>NZ_CP196017.1:0-5851496 GCF_058742075.1 Pseudomonas sp. HC1(2025)
GTGTCAGTGGAACTTTGGCAGCAGTGCGTGGAGCTTTTGCGCGATGAGCTGCCTGCCCAGCAATTCAACACCTGGATCCGTCCACTACAGGTCGAAGCCGAAGGCGACGAGTTGCGTGTCTACGCACCCAATCGTTTTGTTCTCGACTGGGTCAACGAGAAGTACCTGAGCCGCGTTCTCGAATTGTTCGACGAACATGGCAATGGGATGGCTCCAGCGCTCTCCTTATTAATAGGCAGCAAACGCAGCTCCGCACCGCGTGCCGCGCCGAATGCGCCGCTGGCCGCGGCTGCCTCGCACGCCCAGGCTGCGGCAGCCCCGGTTAACCACGCACCAGCCACCGCTGCGCCAGCCCCGAGCAAATCCGTGGCGCAAAAAAATGCGCCAGTGAGCGAAGAGCCGTCCCGCGACAGCTTCGACCCCATGGCAGGAGCCAGTTCGCAGCAGGCCCCGGTGCGCGCGGAGCAGCGCACGGTCCAGGTCGAAGGTGCGCTCAAGCACACCAGTTACCTGAACCGCACCTTTACCTTTGAAAACTTCGTCGAAGGTAAATCCAACCAGTTGGCCCGCGCCGCCGCCTGGCAGGTGGCCGACAATCCCAAGCACGGTTACAACCCGCTCTTCCTTTACGGCGGCGTTGGCTTGGGTAAGACGCACTTGATGCACGCTGTGGGTAACCACCTATTAAAGAAGAATCCGAATGCCAAGGTCGTGTACCTGCACTCGGAGCGCTTCGTGGCCGACATGGTCAAGGCGTTGCAACTCAATGCGATCAACGAATTCAAGCGCTTCTATCGCTCCGTCGATGCGCTGCTGATTGATGACATTCAATTCTTCGCGCGCAAGGAACGTTCCCAGGAAGAGTTTTTCCACACGTTCAACGCCCTGCTTGAAGGCGGCCAGCAGGTCATCCTCACCAGCGACCGTTACCCGAAGGAAATCGAAGGCCTGGAAGAGCGCCTCAAATCGCGCTTCGGCTGGGGCCTGACCGTTGCGGTAGAGCCGCCGGAACTGGAAACCCGGGTCGCGATCCTGATGAAGAAAGCCGACCAGGCGAAAGTCGATCTGCCTCACGATGCGGCATTCTTCATTGCCCAGCGTATTCGCTCCAACGTGCGTGAGCTCGAAGGTGCGCTCAAGCGCGTTATCGCTCACTCGCACTTCATGGGCCGCGACATCACTATCGAGCTGATTCGCGAATCCCTGAAGGACCTGTTGGCGCTGCAAGACAAGCTGGTCAGTGTGGATAACATTCAACGCACCGTGGCCGAGTACTACAAGATCAAGATTTCCGACCTGCTGTCCAAGCGCCGCTCGCGCTCGGTAGCGCGTCCCCGTCAGGTGGCCATGGCGCTCTCCAAGGAGCTGACCAACCACAGCCTGCCGGAAATTGGCGATGTGTTTGGTGGTCGCGACCACACCACGGTCTTGCACGCGTGCCGCAAGATCAATGAACTTAAGGAATCCGACGCGGATATTCGCGAGGACTACAAGAACCTGCTGCGTACACTGACAACTTGATGAACACCAGCGCAGCTTATTAAGGCAAGGGACTAGACCATGCATTTCACCATTCAACGCGAAGCCCTGTTGAAACCCCTGCAACTGGTCGCAGGCGTCGTCGAGCGCCGACAGACCTTGCCGGTACTTTCCAACGTATTGTTGGTTGTCGAAGGCCAGCAGTTGTCGTTGACCGGTACCGACCTGGAAGTCGAACTGGTTGGTCGCGTACAGCTGGAAGAACCCGCCGAGCCCGGTGAGATCACCGTGCCTGCGCGCAAGCTGATGGATATCTGCAAAAGCCTGCCCAATGATGCGCTGATCGACATCAAGGTTGATGAGCAGAAGTTGGTGGTCAAGGCCGGGCGCAGTCGTTTCACCTTGTCGACCCTGCCGGCCAACGATTTCCCGACGGTAGAAGAAGGTCCCGGTTCGCTGACTTGCAGCCTGGAGCAAAGCCGCCTGCGCCGTTTGATCGAACGCACCAGCTTCGCCATGGCCCAGCAGGATGTGCGTTACTACCTCAACGGCATGCTGCTGGAAGTCTCCGAAGGCATCATCCGTGCCGTGGCCACCGACGGTCACCGTCTGGCAATGTGCTCGATGAAGGCCGATATCGGTCAGCCGGACCGCCACCAGGTCATCGTGCCGCGCAAAGGTATCCTTGAACTGGCGCGCCTGCTCACCGAGCCGGACGGTAACGTCAGCATCGTCCTAGGCCAGCATCACATCCGTGCTACCACCGGCGAGTTCACCTTCACCTCCAAGCTGGTAGACGGCAAATTCCCGGACTACGAGCGCGTGCTGCCCAAAGGCGGCGACAAGCTGGTGATCGGTGATCGCCAGGCGCTACGTGAAGCGTTCAGCCGTACCGCGATCCTGTCCAACGAGAAGTACCGTGGTATTCGCCTGCAATTGGCCAACGGCCAGCTGAAAATCCAGGCCAACAACCCGGAACAGGAAGAAGCGGAAGAAGAAGTTGGCGTCGACTACAACGGTGGATCCCTGGAGATCGGCTTCAACGTGAGCTACCTGCTGGACGTGCTGGGTGTGATGACCACCGAGCAAGTGCGTCTGATCCTGTCGGACTCCAACAGCAGCGCCCTGGTGCAAGAATCCGATAACGACGACTCGGCTTATGTTGTTATGCCGATGCGCCTGTAATCATGCTCAGCAGAAGCTAGATGTCCCTCAGTCGCGTCTCGGTCACCGCGGTGCGCAATCTGCACCCGGTGACCTTCTCCCCCTCCCCCCGCATCAATATCCTCCATGGCGCCAACGGCAGTGGCAAAACCAGCGTGCTGGAAGCCATTCACTTGCTGGGCCTGGCTCGTTCCTTTCGCAGCGCCCGCCTGTTACCGGTGATTCAATACGAGCAATTGGCGTGCACCGTTTTTGGCCAGGTCGAACTGGCGCAAGGCGGGCACAGCAGCCTGGGGATATCTCGTGATCGGCAGGGAGAGTTCCAGATCCGTATCGATGGGCAGAATGCGCGCAGTGCAGCGCAGTTGGCGGAAATCCTACCCCTGCAATTGATCAACCCTGACAGCTTCCGTTTACTGGAGGGTGCACCAAAAATTCGCCGGCAGTTCCTCGATTGGGGAGTGTTCCACGTGGAACCGAGGTTCATGGCCACGTGGCAGCGCCTGCAGAAGGCCCTGCGGCAGCGGAACTCATGGCTGCGGCATGGTACACTTGACGCCGCTTCGCAAGCGGCCTGGGACCGTGAACTGTGCCTGGCCAGCGACGAAATAGATGAATACCGCCGCACCTACATCAAAGCCTTGAAACCAGTCTTTGAACAGACCTTGAGTGAGTTGCTGGAACTCGAGGGACTGACGCTGAGCTACTACCGTGGTTGGGACAAAGAGCGTGACTTGAGTGCAGTACTCGCCACCTCTTTGCAACGGGATCAGCAAATTGGCCACACCCAGGCAGGGCCGCAACGCGCTGATTTGCGCCTTAGATTAGGTGCACATAACGCCGCGGATATCTTGTCCCGTGGCCAGCAGAAGTTGGTGGTCTGCGCGTTGCGTATCGCCCAGGGGCACTTGGTTAGCCAGGCCCGGCGCGGGCAGTGTATTTATCTGGTGGATGACTTGCCGTCCGAATTGGACGAGCAACACCGCCGCGCGCTATGCCGCTTGTTGGAAGACTTACGCTGCCAGGTATTTATTACCTGTGTAGACCACGAATTATTGAGGGAAGGCTGGCAGATGGAAACGCCAGTCGCTTTGTTCCACGTGGAACAAGGCCGTATCACCCAGACCCACGACCATCGGGAGTGAAGGCATGAGCGAAGAAAACACGTACGACTCGACCAGCATTAAAGTGCTGAAAGGTTTGGATGCCGTACGCAAACGTCCCGGTATGTACATTGGCGACACCGATGATGGTAGCGGTCTGCACCACATGGTGTTCGAGGTGGTCGACAACTCCATCGACGAAGCGCTCGCCGGCCATTGCGACGACATCAGCATCATCATCCACCCGGATGAATCCATCACCGTACGCGACAACGGTCGCGGCATTCCGGTAGATGTGCATAAAGAAGAAGGCGTATCGGCAGCAGAGGTCATCATGACCGTGCTCCACGCCGGCGGTAAGTTCGACGACAACTCCTATAAAGTATCCGGCGGTTTGCACGGTGTAGGTGTGTCGGTGGTAAACGCCCTGTCGGAAGAACTGATCCTGACTGTGCGCCGCAGCGGCAAGATCTGGGAACAGACCTACGTCCACGGCGTGCCTCAAGCACCTATGGCGATCGTTGGCGACAGCGAAACCACAGGCACCCAGATTCACTTCAAGCCTTCGGCTGACACCTTCAAGAATATCCACTTCAGCTGGGACATCCTGGCCAAGCGGATTCGTGAGCTGTCCTTCCTCAACTCCGGTGTGGGTATCGTCCTCAAGGACGAGCGCAGCGGCAAGGAAGAGCTGTTCAAGTACGAAGGCGGCCTGCGTGCATTCGTTGAATACCTGAACACCAACAAGACTGCGGTCAACCAGGTGTTCCACTTCAACATCCAGCGTGAAGACGGCATCGGCGTGGAAATCGCCTTGCAGTGGAACGACAGCTTCAACGAGAACCTGTTGTGCTTCACCAACAACATTCCACAGCGCGATGGCGGTACTCACCTGGTGGGTTTCCGTTCCGCACTGACGCGTAACCTGAACACCTACATCGAAGCCGAAGGCCTGGCGAAGAAGCATAAAGTCGCCACTACTGGTGACGATGCCCGCGAAGGCCTGACCGCGATTATTTCGGTCAAGGTCCCGGATCCGAAGTTCAGTTCCCAGACCAAAGACAAGCTGGTTTCTTCTGAAGTGAAGACGGCTGTCGAACAGGAAATGGGCAAGTACTTCTCCGACTTCCTGCTGGAAAACCCCAACGAAGCCAAGCTGGTCGTCGGCAAGATGATCGACGCGGCACGGGCCCGTGAAGCGGCGCGTAAAGCCCGTGAAATGACCCGTCGTAAAGGCGCGCTGGATATCGCTGGCCTGCCGGGCAAACTGGCGGACTGCCAGGAGAAGGACCCTGCTCTCTCCGAACTGTACCTAGTGGAAGGTGACTCTGCTGGCGGTTCCGCCAAGCAGGGTCGTAACCGTCGCACCCAGGCGATCCTGCCGTTGAAGGGTAAGATCCTCAACGTCGAGAAGGCCCGTTTCGACAAGATGATTTCCTCCCAGGAAGTCGGCACCTTGATCACCGCCCTGGGCTGTGGCATTGGTCGCGACGAGTACAACATCGACAAGTTGCGCTACCACAACATCATCATCATGACCGATGCTGACGTCGACGGTTCGCACATCCGTACCCTGCTGCTGACCTTCTTCTTCCGTCAGTTGCCGGAGCTGATCGAGCGTGGCTACATCTACATCGCCCAGCCGCCGTTGTACAAAGTGAAAAAGGGCAAGCAAGAGCAATACATCAAAGACGACGACGCCATGGAAGAGTACATGACGCAGTCGGCCCTGGAAGATGCCAGCCTGCACTTGAACGACGAAGCCCCGGGCATCTCCGGTGAGGCGCTGGAGCGTCTGGTAAACGACTTCCGCATGGTGATGAAGACCCTCAAGCGTTTGTCGCGCCTGTACCCTCAGGAGCTGACCGAGCACTTCATCTACCTGCCGGCCGTCAGCCTGGAGCAGTTGGGCGATCACGCAGCGATGCAGGATTGGCTGGCCCAGTACGAAGTGCGCCTGCGCACCGTCGAGAAGTCTGGCCTGGTGTACAAAGCCAGCCTGCGTGAAGACCGTGAACGTAACGTCTGGCTGCCAGAGGTCGAACTGATCTCCCACGGCCTGTCGAACTACGTCACCTTCAACCGCGACTTCTTCGGCAGTAACGACTACAAGACCGTAGTAACCCTGGGCGCGCAACTGAGCACCCTGCTGGACGACGGCGCTTATATTCAGCGCGGCGAACGCAAAAAGCAGGTCAAGGAGTTCAAGGAAGCCCTGGACTGGTTGATGGCAGAAAGCACCAAGCGTCACACCATCCAGCGATACAAAGGTCTGGGCGAAATGAACCCGGACCAGCTGTGGGAAACCACCATGGACCCAGCCCAGCGCCGTATGCTGCGTGTGACCATCGAAGACGCCATTGGCGCGGACCAGATCTTCAACACCCTGATGGGTGATGCGGTCGAGCCACGTCGTGACTTCATCGAGAGCAATGCCTTGGCAGTGTCCAACCTGGACTTCTGATAACGCTATTGCCAAACAAAAAAGGCCAACGTTTAACGTTGGCCTTTTTTATTGCCCAGATTTTGGAGCCCTTTTTAAATGCTCCACGTGGAACATCGGCTACGCCGTCGCTGCGGTCACGCTCTCCAACCGATAGCCGTACCCATAGATCGTCAGCAGCTGCCAACCCCGCTCCGGCGTCAGCCCAAGCTTGTTTCGTAGCCGATAAATGTGGGTATCCAGCGGGCGCGAAGACACCATTTCTTCATGGGTCCAGAACCGTTCATAGAGATATTCCCGTGACAGCGGCCGGGCCAGGTTGGCGAAGAGGCAGCGTGCCAGGCGGTATTCCCTTTCGGTCAGGTTGATTGGATCACCCGCGCGGCTGACGGTCAGTTCGGCATCGTCGAAGGTCAGGTCGTTGAAAACCAGCATTTCGGTGGCAGCAGATTTCTGCAGGCCGTGACGACGCAGGACGGCACTCACCCGTGCCTTCAGTTCGTTGGGGCGAAACGGTTTGCTGACGTAGTCATCGGCACCGCTGTTCAGGGCCTGGACGATATCGCTCTCGGCATCGCGGCTGGTCAGCATAATCACGGGCGGTGGCGCCTCCATGTGCTCACGGGTCCAGCGCAGGATCGCGATGCCGCTCAGGTCCGGCAACTGCCAGTCGAGTACCAGCAAGTCGAAGGTTTCTCGGCGCAGTTGGCGCAGCAAGTCTTCGCCACGTTCGAAGCAATGCAGCGTCCATGGCTGCTCCAAGGCACTTGGGATTTGTCGCAGTGTCTGTTCCACCCGCCGCAATTCGGCAGGTTCGTCATCCAGTATCGCGACACGCATGGCAGGGTCCTTTCTTCTTGAAGAATGTTGCAGCGGTTGAAGAGAGCGTAATGGTTCACCGTTGAATCTGAACAATTGTGGCCAGTTTCTCAAGCTCCCTGAATCTCTCGGTACGCTGATATCAGATAGCCCTAAGGCCGTTAAACATCGCGTACCCAGCTGGAAAGATACCGGCTCAAGCCCCTCAGGAAAAGGATCAATGCCAATCAGGTTTTATGCGCTGTCGGGACAGGTGTGTCTCGTGCAGAAGGTCAGAGTGTGGGGAAAGATGTTCATGCTGGTGATGGCAACAGGTTTTGGCACAGAAATGGTGGATGCCTGCAGCCCGGCACAGTCTGCCCCACTTGACGAAATGACGGTGTACGCCGAATCCGTAGACGGCCTCGGTTACGCAGGACTCAGGGAAATCGATGCCCCGCAGGCGTTTCAACACGGGAGCTTGCTGGACCAGGATCAACGATGGATCTTCTAAATCTGAACAAATGTTGCACTACTCCCCTATGCACCACTCTTGTAGGTAAATTCTCTTTCGCTGAATGACACATGGAGGGCGTGCGCGGGAAGCGCTCTCGATACACGGACGTATCATCTGTAGTCTGCGGTTCGCCATGGGCTGCTGTCGGAGGGATGTGAGGGACAGTATTTCTTCGATGTACATCCGGTTCGACGTCGTCGATCCGGCAGACACAGGGATGTGTCACCTTTCTTGGCGCCTCATCCCTACCACTACGGCTATCGAGTTCGATGCGTCATCGGGTATCGTAGGCGAGATTCAAGGTCCTGCCGCCGCAAGACGCTTTCTGAATGTGCAGTCTGACGGACCTTTAGAACTAGAACCTTGATGAGCGCCATGACCCTCTTTCCTCGTCGCTATTCCCTTTCCTCTTTGTTTGGCTCAAGCCTGGCCCTGGCCCTGGTGGTCACCAGCCCACAAGTCCTCGCCAAGCCTGCACCTGTGCGCGCGCCCTACATTGATGACAACCTGATGTGCCGGGCACAGCCGCTGCCGGCAGTCGTGCAGAACCTTACCGGTGAAGCCTGGAAGCTGGACGCCAAGGGGCGCCCCAGTGTGTTGGAAGAAGGCATGCTGATCGATGAGCAGGAAAGCGTAAAAACCTCGCCATCGGCGTTTGTCAGCCTGTTGCTGGGCGATGGCTCACGCATCGTCCTGCCCTCCAGCTCCGAAGTGCGTTTGCATTTGGTGGAAGAACAGGCGATCCCCCAGGTGATCCTGCAACAAGGCCAGGTCGAGGCCTACGTACTCAAGCGCACCAGTGACTATGACCGTTTTCAGATCGTGACCCCGGTGGGCGTACTGGGCGTGCGCGGTACGCACTTTCGTGTGCGTAACGACGATCAGCAATCGGTGGTCGAAGTGCTCAACGGCCAGGTAGCCGCCAGCCGGACCGAACCGCAGCCGGTAGGCAAACAGCTGAAGAACAAGCCGCAGACGGGCCCGGTGGAAGGTGAACTGAAGGTCGGCGCTCGACAAGGGGTGCTGCTCAAGCCCCAGGGCGAGTTGAAGACAGTCGACCTATTGCCCGCGCCGCGCCTGATGGGCCAGGACGGCCAGAAAGGCGATGCGCCGGTATGGACATTGATCCTGCACCCGCAACCGGGGGCCCAGCGCTACCGTGCGCAAGTAGCTACCGATAAAACCTTCATGAACATCAAGCAGGAAAACTTCTCCAGTGAGCCGCGCTTGAGCTTCACTGGACTCAAGGCCTCGTTCTATCACGTGCGCGTGTCGGCCTTTGATGACCAGGGACTGGAAGGAGAAGCAGGCGTTTATGACATCTTCTATTACCCACCTGCCACCCGTGTGCAGTAGCAGCGCGGCGCTCGCACGGTGAAGTGGTGGCGCCGGGCTGAACAGCGCCAGCCGACCCAGGCCCAACGCCTGTTCAATGGGCTGGTCAGGGAGTGGCTGTGGATCGGTCTGCTTCTGCTGCCGATGACGGCCTTTCTGTCGCTAAGCCCCGGCCTTGCCCTGAATAACCTGCTGTACGACAGCCTGCGGCGCATGGCGCCGTTGCCGGTGGATCCGCGCATCCTGCTGGTGAACATTGATGACATGAGCCTCAAGGAACTCGGTCAATGGCCGTGGTCGCGGCGCCTGCATGCCGACCTGATTGACCAGTTGAGTGCGGCCAAACCCGCCGGGATCCTGCTCGATGTGATCTTCAGCGAACCGGCGCGCGAGCCGGCCAATGATCAACGCCTGGCCCAGGCTATGTGCAATGCCGGCAATGTCCTGCTGCCGTTGATTCGCGAAGGCACGCCGCGCCTGGGGCAACCCATCGCGCAGATCCTCCCTGTGCTGCCACTGCGCGATTGTGCGAGGGGGGTGGGTCATATCAACGTGGAAGCGGACAGCGACGGTATTGTGCGCAGCCTGTACCTGCGTGAGGGGCCGCCGGGGCAACTGGTCCCGCAACTGGCCTGGTTGGCCTTCGAGCTGACCGGCCAGCACACCGATATGCCAGGGCTGTCAGCGTCTTCTGAAGTAACCGATTGGCAGCGTGACAATGCCATCCGCATCCCATTTATCGCCACCGATCACGGCTTTCCCAGCGTGCCGTATGTCAGTGTCTTGCGCGGTGAGGTCCCTGCCCAACTGTTGCGTAATCGGATCATTCTGGTGGGGGCCACTGCACCGGGCATGGGCGATCGCTATGTGACACCGCTTTCGGCCAGCGTCGGTACCACCCCGGGCGTCGAGATCCAGGCCAATATCCTCAACGGCCTGCTGCAAGGGCGCAGCATTACCGTGTTGCCTGGCTGGCTGGCCACCCTGCTGTCTACCGCGATGGTGGCCTTGTTGCTGGGCCTGCTGCTGTTGCGCCCGCGTTATGCGCTGTGGCTGACCCTGGGCTGCATGGCGGGCGCCCTCCTCGCTTCCTGGGGCTTGTTGCGCCTGGGGCTCTGGTGGTCGCCAGCGGCCACGCTGATCGGCATGCTGCTGGGCTACCTGATCTGGAACTGGCGCCGCCTGAGCGTAATCCTCGCTTACTTCGGCTGGGAATTGGCGCGCCTGGACAGCGAGCCCAAGGTGCTGCCGGAACGCCGTCGCGCGGCCGTCAGCAACGGTGATGTGTTGCAGGGCCGTATCGTGGCCCTGGAGCAAGCGGTCAGTCGTACCCGCGACACCCGGCGTTTTATGGCCGATGGCCTGGAGTGCTTGCCGGTCGCTACGCTGATTACCGATCCCACAGGCGAGATCCTGTTGGCCAATCGGATCGCCCGCGATGTGTTTGGCAACGAACTGATTGCCCAGAACCTGCTGCAGCAACTGGCGGCACTGGGTTACCCGCCCTTGCAAGGCCAGGTACATACGCCGCTATCGGCCCTGGAAATCATCGAGTTCCGCGATACCCAGCAACGCAGCCTGCGCCTGGAACTGGCGCCTCTGTTACCGGCCGACGGTGATGTGGCGTTGGGGTGGCTGTTGAGCCTGACTGACCTGAGTATCGAACGCGACGCCCAGCAGCAACGTGAAACCCTGCTGCGGTTTCTCTCCCATGATCTGCGGGCGCCCCACTCGGCAATCCTCGCGTTGCTGGATGTGCAACGGCATGAAGCCTCAGACGTTTCGCAGGTCTTTACCCAGATCGAACAGCAAGTGCGACGCGCATTGAATTTGACCGAATCGTTCGTTCAACTGGCCAAGGCTGAGTCCGACGGTTATCAGTTTGAGCCCAGCCTGTTTGCCATGTTGGTGCTCGATGCGTTTGACCAGGTCGCGCTGCTGGCCCAATTGAAACATATCCAGTTGGTCCACGACCTGGACGAGGCTGGTGAGCAAACGGTCCTGGCGGATCAGTCGCTGCTCACCCGAGCCTTGTTCAACCTGATG
Organism: Pseudomonas sp. HC1(2025); assembly: GCF_058742075.1. Taxonomy (NCBI): domain Bacteria; kingdom Pseudomonadati; phylum Pseudomonadota; class Gammaproteobacteria; order Pseudomonadales; family Pseudomonadaceae; genus Pseudomonas; species Pseudomonas sp. HC1(2025). The sequence goes on from NZ_CP196017.1 coordinate 10,886, forward strand.
GAGAATGCGATCAAGTACAGCCCAGCCGGCACCACGGTGACGGTGCGCCTGGAACGCAACGGCCAATGGCTGGCTTGTCATATCCAGGACCAGGGCCCCGGCATCGCGGCCCAGGAGCTGCCTGAACTGTTCAGCCAATACCGACGTTTTGCTTCGGCTCAGGGCAGCGAAGGCTTGGGGCTGGGCCTGACCATGGTCAAGGCGGTGATGGACCGCCATGGGGGGCGGATCGACTGTGTGAGTGTGGTGGGGCAAGGCACGGTTTTCAGCCTGCAGATGCCGTTGTGGGAGGAGTGAACGGCTGTGCATAAAAAACCGGCCGCAAGGGCCGGTCTTCAACGCTCGAAAAAACTTATGCACGTTTTCCGGTGTTTTATTAGCTTAAGAAATATGTAATAGAATCATAAGCCTACAAGCGAAAAACTGCATTTCGCCAACAAACCGTGCACAGGTTATCCACAGAACGTCAGATCACCGCCTGGTCCGCTGCAATCGGCAGTGGCGGCAGCGAACCCATGGCCCGTTGCTGCGCCTCATTCCACGCTGCAGCGCGGTCATTGAGCGCGGCAATTGCACGCGGTCCTTCCCCTTGCGCATACATCGGCTCGCCGATCACCACGGTGATGGTGCCTTTACGCTTGGCCCAGCCTTCCTTGGGCCAGAACTTGCCGGCATTGTGGGCAATCGGCAGTACTGGAAGATTGGCGTTGACCGCCAATGCCGTACCGCCCCGGGAGAACTTGCCTACAGTGCCAAAGGGTACGCGAGTGCCCTCCGGGAAGATCAGTACCCACACCCCATCCTTGAGCAGCTCGTCACCCTTCTTCGCCACATGCTTGAGCGCGGCCTTGGGGTTGTCGCGGTCGATGGCAATCGGGCGCAGCATGGCCATCGCCCAGCCAAAGAACGGCACGAACAGCAACTCACGCTTGAGCACCTGGCTCAGGGGCGAGAAATACGCGGAAAGAAAGAAGGTCTCCCAGGTGCTCTGGTGGTTCGACAGGATCACGCACGGCTGGTCCGGCACATTCTCGGCACCCTTGACCTCGAAACGAATGCCCAGGAACACCTTGGTCAGCCACAACGCGCAGCGGCACCAATAGACGTTGATAAAGCGATAGCGCGCCTTGAATGGCAAAAAGGGCGCGATAAAAAAGCTCAGGGTGCACCAGAGAAACGAACTGGTGCCCAGCAGCAGGTAAAAGAAGAAGGTTCTGATGGCCTGCAAAATCGACATGGCAGCATTTACCGTTGCGGGACAACGCCCGCCTGTTAAAAGTGCACTCCCGAACAATCCTTGGTCAGGAAGTCGAGGGCGACTAGTTGTTGATAAGTTCTGCGGCAACCGCCGCCAGATCGTCAAAAATCAAGGTGCCGACCGGCAGGTTTTTCGCCTGGGTCTTTTCGCCTTTCCCGGTCTTTACCAAAACTGGCTGAGAGTCGACGGCTTTGGCCGCCTCCAGGTCACCGAGACTGTCCCCGACGAACCATATCCCAGCCAGGGGCACCTTGTAATGTTCTGAAATGATTTTCAACATGCCAGGCTTGGGTTTGCGGCAATCGCAACCCTCATCCGGCCCGTGGGGGCAGTACACCACCAGTCCCACCTCACCGCCCTGCTCGGCCACCAATGCGCGCAGGCGCGCGTGCATGGCGTCCAGGGTGGCGATGTCGTAGTAGCCGCGGGCGATGCCGGACTGGTTGGTAGCGATGGCTACCGTCCAGCCGGCCTTGCTCAACTGCGCGATGGCCTCGACCGAGCCGGGCAGCGGGATCCACTCCTCCACCGACTTGATGTAAGCGTCGGAGTCGTAATTGATCACCCCGTCCCGATCGAGAATCAGCAGTTTCAACATGATCAGCTCAGCGTCGAGATGTCAGCGATGTTGACGAACAAGCCGCGCAGGCGCGCCAGCATGGCGTAGCGGTTTTTCCGCACGCCAGCATCTTCGGCATTGATCATCACCGCCTCGAAGAACGCATCCACCGGCTCACGCAAGGTGGCCAGGCGCGCCAGGGCTTCGGCGTAGTTGCGCTCGGCGATCAGCGGCTTCACTGCGTTTTCTGCCTTGGCGATGGCCGAGTTCAGCGAGAACTCCTTGGCATCGGCAAACAGGCCAGGGTCGACATCGGCATTGCCCAGGCCTTCGGCCTTGCTCAGCAGGTTCGACACGCGCTTGTTCACGGCGGCCAGGGCGTCCGCTTCCGGCAGCTTGCGGAACGCTTGTACGGCTTGCACACGCTGGTCGAAGTCCAGTGCCGAACCCGGTTGCAGGGCACGTACCGACAGGTAGACGGAAACGTCCACGCCTTCGTCTTCGTAGCGCGCACGCAGGCGGTCGAACACGAACTCCAGCACTTGCTCGGCCAGGCCGGCTTGCTTGACCTTGCCACCAAACTGGCCGACGGCAAATACCACGGCCTGGGTCAGGTCGAGGTCGAGCTTTTTGTCGATCAGGATGCGCAGCACGCCCAGGGCGGCACGGCGCAGGGCATATGGGTCTTTGCTGCCGGTCGGCAACATGCCGATGCCAAAGATACCGACCAGGGTATCCAGCTTGTCGGCGATGGCCACGGCCGCACCGGTCAGGGTGGTTGGCAGCTCGGCGCCAGCGCCACGCGGCATGTACTGCTCGTTCAAGGCCAGGGCGACGTCTTCAGGCTCGCCGTCATTGAGCGCGTAGTAGTAACCGGCCACGCCTTGCATTTCCGGGAACTCGCCGACCATCTCGGTGGCCAGGTCGCATTTGCACAGCAGGCCCGCGCGTGCGGCCAAGGCAGCGTCGCCGCCAATGCGTGGGGCGATGTAGGCCGCCAGCTTGGAAACCCGCACAGCCTTGTCGTAGACGCTGCCCAGCTTCTCCTGGAACACCACGTTCTGCAGGCGCAGGTTGAAGTCTTCGAGCTTCTGCTTCTTGTCTTGCTTGAAGAAGAACTCGGCGTCGGTCAGGCGCGGGCGTACGACTTTCTCGTTACCGGCGATGATCTGCTGCGGGTCCTTGCTTTCGATGTTGGCCACGGTGATAAAGCGCGGCAGCAACTTGCCGTCCACATCCAGCAGGCAGAAATACTTCTGGTTGTCCTGCATGGTGGTGATCAGGGCTTCTTGCGGCACATCGAGGAAGCGCTCTTCGAACGAGCACACCAGCGGCACCGGCCATTCAACCAACGCGGTCACTTCATCGAGCAGGCTTGGCGGCACGATGGCCGTGCCTTCCTGCAAACGGGCCAGCTCTTCGGTGCGCTTGCTGATCAGCTCGCGACGCTCGTTGGCATCGGCCAGCACGTAGGCGGCACGCAGGTCAGTGGCGTAGTTGGCCGGCGAGGTGATGCGCACGGCTTCAGGATGATGGAAGCGGTGACCACGGGACTCACGACCGGCCTTCTGGGCGAGGATGGTGCAATCGATGACTTCGTCACCGAGCAGCATCACCAACCATTGGGTCGGACGTACGAACTCTTCCTTGCGTGCACCCCAGCGCATGCGCTTGGGGATCGGCAGGTCATTGAGAGAATCTTCAACGATAGTCGGCAACAGGCTGGCGGTCGGCTTGCCCTTGATGACTTGGCTGAAACGCAGTTTCGGGCCGCTCTGGTCGATCTCGCTCAGCTCGACGCCGCACTTCTTGGCAAAACCAAGGGCAGCCTGGGTCGGGTTGCCTTCAGCATCAAAGGCGGCCTGGCGTGGCGGGCCGTCGAGGTTGATGTTGCGGTCCGGCTGCTGGGTTTCCAGCGCGGTCAGCAATACTGCCAGGCGACGTGGCGCGGCGTAGACCTTCTTGGCTTCAAACTTCAGGCCGGCAGTCTGCAGGCCTTTCTCGATGCCGGCCAAAAATGCATCGGCCAGGGTGTTGAGGGCCTTGGGTGGCAGCTCTTCGGTACCCAGTTCAACCAGGAAATCTTGAGCACTCATTGTGCAGCCTCCAGCTTAGCCAACACTTCATCACGCAGATCCGGGGTCGCCATCGGGAAGCCCAGCTTGGCGCGAGCCAGCAGGTAGGCTTGCGCAACGGAACGCGCCAGGGTGCGGACACGCAGGATGTATTGCTGGCGCGCGGTTACCGAGATGGCACGGCGGGCGTCCAGCAGGTTGAAGGTGTGGGATGCCTTCAGGACCATTTCGTAGCTTGGCAACGGCAGCGGCTGATCCAGTTCGATCAGGCGCTTGGCTTCGCTTTCGTAGAAGTCGAACAGTTCAAACAGCTTCTCGACGTTGGCGTGTTCAAAGTTGTAGGTCGACTGCTCCACTTCGTTCTGGTGGAACACATCGCCATACGTCACTTTGCCGAACGGGCCGTCAGCCCACACCAGGTCGTAGACCGAGTCCACACCCTGCAGGTACATGGCCAGGCGTTCCAGGCCGTAGGTGATTTCGCCGGTCACCGGGTAGCACTCGATGCCGCCCGCCTGCTGGAAGTAGGTGAACTGCGTGACTTCCATGCCGTTGAGCCAGACTTCCCAGCCCAGGCCCCAGGCGCCGAGGGTTGGCGATTCCCAGTTGTCTTCGACGAAACGGATGTCGTGGACCAGTGGGTCCAGGCCGACATGTTTCAGCGAACCCAGGTACAGCTCCTGGAAGTTGTCCGGGTTGGGCTTGAGGACCACCTGGAACTGATAGTAGTGCTGCAGGCGGTTGGGGTTTTCGCCGTAGCGGCCGTCAGTCGGGCGACGACTGGGCTGCACATAAGCGGCGTTCCAGGTTTCCGGGCCGATGGCCCGCAGGAATGTTGCGGTGTGGAAAGTGCCGGCGCCTACTTCCATATCGTAGGGCTGAAGTACCACACAACCTTGCTCGGCCCAGTATTGCTGGAGGGCGAGGATCAAGTCTTGGAAGGTACGCACGGCTGGCGTAGGCTGGCTCACAAAATTCACCTGTTACTTGGGCTGCGATTTAAAGGGCGGGAGTATACCCGATTCGGCCCCGCCACCACTCCCTGGAGCCTTATGCCACGCTGCTTTTGGTGTTCTGAAGATCCGCTGTACATGGCTTATCACGATCAAGAGTGGGGAACGCCGCTGCGCGATGCGCAGGGTTTGTTCGAGTTGCTTTTGCTCGAAGGGTTCCAGGCGGGCCTGTCCTGGATCACCGTTTTACGCAAACGCGAGCATTATCGAAAGGTCTTGTTCGGTTTTGATCCAAAGCGCCTGGCGCAGTTGAGCGATGCCCAGATCGAGCAGTTGATGCTCGACCCAGGCATTGTGCGCAACCGCTTGAAACTCAATGCCACCCGGCGCAATGCCGCGGCCTGGCTGGCGCTGGAGGACCCGGTGGGGTTGCTCTGGTCGTTTGTCGGCGGCGTGCCCAAGGTCAATCACTTCAAGGATCGCAGCCAGGTCCCGGCGATTACGCCAGAGGCCGAAGCCATGAGCAAAGCCCTCAAGAAAGCCGGCTTCACGTTCGTCGGGCCGACCATCTGCTACGCGTTCATGCAGGCCTCAGGGATGGTCATGGACCACACCCAGGACTGCGACCGTTACGCGGACTTGGTCAACGCCGGGTAGAATGGCCGCTTTGCGCACCACACACGATCAGGAGTGACCTGTGGAAAAGTTAAAAGGCGCCTTGCTGGTAGGCGCTCTGCGATTGTTTGCCCTGCTGCCCTGGCGCGCCGTGCAAGCCGTGGGTTCGGCGATTGGCTGGATCATGTGGAAGACCCCCAACCGCTCCCGCGACACGGTGCGGATCAACCTCTCCAAGTGTTTCCCGGACATGGACCCGGCCGAGCGCGAGCGCCTGGTCGGCCAGAGCCTGATGGACATCGGCAAGTCCCTGACCGAGAGCGCGTGCGCCTGGATCTGGCCGGCCCAGCGTTCTATCGACCTGGTACGTGAAGTCGAAGGCCTGGAAGTGCTGCAGCAAGCCCTGGCCTCGGGCAAAGGCGTGGTCGGCATCACCAGCCACCTGGGCAACTGGGAAGTGTTGAACCACTTCTATTGCAGCCAGTGCAAACCGATCATTTTCTATCGCCCGCCCAAGCTCAAGGCGGTGGATGACCTGCTGCGCAAGCAACGCGTGCAGTTGGGCAACCGGGTGGCGGCGTCGACCAAAGAGGGCATCCTCAGCGTCATCAAGGAAGTGCGCAAGGGCGGCCAGGTGGGGATTCCCGCTGACCCGGAGCCGGCAGAATCGGCCGGGATCTTCGTACCGTTCTTCGCCACCCAGGCGCTGACCAGCAAGTTCGTGCCGAATATGCTCGCCGGCCATAAGGCGGTGGGCGTGTTCCTGCATGCCCTGCGGCTGCCGGACGGCTCGGGCTACAAAGTGATCCTGGAAGCGGCGCCGGAAGACATGTACAGCACCGACACGGCCACGTCCTGCGCGGCGATGAGCAAGGTGGTGGAGCGTTATGTTGGCGCCTACCCGAGCCAGTACATGTGGAGCATGAAGCGCTTCAAGAAACGCCCGCCGGGCGAGGCGCGTTGGTACTGATACACCCGGCTCTGCAAGCAACGAAGATCAAATGTAGGAGCTGGCTTGCCTGCGATAGCATCGCCTCGGTGTCACTGAGAGACCGAGTCGCCTGCATCGCAGGCAAGCCAGCTCCCACAGGGGTGCCTCAGGCTTGGCGATCGAGTTTTTTCAGGAACACCGTCATCTCTTTCTCGGCCTGCTTGTCGCCATGGGCCTGGGCCGCTTCGATACCCTTCTCCCATGCCTGGCGTGCCGCGCTTTTATCGCCCAGCGCAGCATGCGCCTTGCCCAACAGCTTCCACGCCGCCGAATACTTCGGGTCAAACCCGACGCACTTGCCTAAATGCTCGGCTGCCTTGGCGTTGTCCTTCAAATCCAGGTAACCCTTGCCCAAGCCAAAGCGCAGCAGCGAGTTATCCACACCCTTGGCGAGCATTTTTTCCAGGGATTCGAGCATGTCGGTCTCTCCGTCAGATCAGAAAAAGCTCAACCCCACGTGGAACAGCTTCTCCACATCGCGGATATGTTTTTTATCCACCAGGAACAGGATCACATGATCGCCCGTGGCGATCACCGTATCGTCATGGGCGATGATCACTTCTTCATCGCGGATGATCGCGCCAATGGTTGTGCCCGGTGGCAAGCCGATATCGCGGATCGCCCGGCCGATCACCTTGCTCGACTTGGAGTCACCGTGGGCGATCGCCTCGATGGCTTCCGCCGCCCCCCGGCGCAATGAGTGCACGCTGACGATATCGCCGCGCCGCACGTGGGCCAGCAGGGTACCGATGGTGGCCAATTGCGGGCTGATGGCAATGTCGATGTCGCCACCCTGGATCAGGTCCACATAGGCCGGGTTGTTGATGATGGTCATCACCTTCTTCGCCCCCAGCCGCTTGGCCAGCAGCGACGACATGATATTGGCTTCGTCGTCGTTGGTCAGGGCCAGGAAGATATCGGCGTCGGCGATGTTCTCTTCCATCAGCAGGTCGCGATCCGAAGCGCTGCCTTGCAGCACCACGGTGCTGTCGAGGGTATCGGACAAGTAGCGGCAGCGCGCGGCGTTCATCTCGATGATCTTCACCTGGTAGCGGCTTTCGATGGCCTCGGCCAGGCGCTCGCCGATCTGCCCGCCGCCGGCGATGACGATGCGCTTGTAGCTCTCGTCGAGCCGGCGCATTTCGCTCATCACGGCACGAATATTGGCCTTGGCGGCGATGAAGAAGACTTCGTCGTCGGCTTCGATCACCGTGTCGCCCTGGGGCAGGATTGGCCGGTCGCGACGGAAAATCGCGGCCACGCGGGTTTCCACATTCGGCATATGTTCGCGCAGCTGGCGCAGTTGCTGGCCCACCAGCGGCCCGCCGTAGTAGGCCTTGACCGCCACCAGTTGCGCCTTGCCTTCGGCAAAGTCGATCACCTGCAGCGCGCCGGGGATTTCGATCAGGCGCTTGATGTAGTGGGTAACCACTTGCTCGGGGCTGATCAGCACGTCCACCGGAATCGCGTCGTTGTCGAACAGGCCGGCGCGGGTCAGGTAGGCCGCTTCACGCACCCGGGCGATCTTGGTCGGGGTGTGGAACAGGGTGTGGGCGACCTGGCAGGCGACCATATTGGTCTCGTCACTGTTGGTCACCGCCACCAGCATGTCGGCATCGTCGGCGCCGGCCTGGCGCAGCACGGTGGGGAACGAGGCACGGCCCTGGACCGTACGGATATCCAGGCGATCGCCTAGGCCGCGCAGGCGTTCGGCGTCGGTGTCGACCACGGTAATGTCGTTGGCTTCACTGGCCAAATGCTCAGCCAGCGTACCGCCGACCTGCCCTGCGCCAAGGATGATGATCTTCATCCGGTCACTCCCTTAAAAACCATTCAACCGCGTGCAGCGGCAATCTTGATCAGCTTGGCGTAATAGAAGCCATCGTGCCCGCCTTCCTGCGCCAGCAACTGGCGGCCGTGGGGCTGCTTGATGCCGGCGGTAGTGGCAATGTCCAACTCCCGCGCGCCGCTGGTGCGGGCGAGGAAGGCTTCGATCACGTCGGTGTTTTCGGTCGGCAAGGTCGAGCAGGTGGCGTAGAGCAGGATGCCACCGACCTCCAGCGTCGGCCACAGCGCGTCCAGCAACTCGCCTTGCAGCACAGCCAGGGCGGCGATGTCGTCGGGTTGGCGGGTGAGCTTGATATCCGGGTGACGGCGGATCACACCGGTGGCGGAACAGGGTGCGTCCAGCAGGATGCGCTGGAACGGCTTGCCATCCCACCAGGCGGCGGTGTCGCGCCCATCGGCGGCAATCAGCTCGGCGTCCAGGCCCAGGCGCGCGAGGTTTTCGCGCACGCGCACCAGGCGCTTGGCTTCCAGGTCGACGGCGACGACACCGGCCAGGCCCGGCTGCACTTCCATGATGTGGCAGGTCTTGCCGCCTGGGGCGCAGCAGGCGTCCAGCACCCGCTGGCCCGGTGCCAGGTCGAGCAGGTCGGCGGCCAGTTGCGCGGCTTCGTCCTGCACGCTGATCCAGCCTTCGGCAAAGCCTGGCAGGCTACGCACATCGCCTGCGGTCTCCAGCACGATGCCGTCCTGGCTGTACACGCAGGCGCTGGCATTGATGCCGGCCTCTGCCAGTAATTGGAGATAGGCATCGCGGCTGTGATGGCGGCGATTGACCCGCAGAATCATCGGCGGGTGGGCATTGTTGGCGGCGCAGATGGCTTCCCACTGCTCTGGCCAGAATGCCTTGAGGGATTTTTGCAGCCAGCGCGGGTGCGCGGTGCGCACTACCGGGTCGTGTTCGAGCTCGGCCAGCAACCCCTCGCTTTCGCGCTGGGCACGGCGCAGCACGGCGTTGAGCAAGGCCTTGGCCCAGGGCTTTTTCAGCTTGTCGGCGCACCCCACGGTTTCGCCGATGGCGGCGTGGGCCGGCACGCGGCTGTAGAGCAACTGGTAGAGGCCCACCAGGAGCAGCGCCTCGACGTCGGCATCGGCGGCCTTGAACGGCTTTTGCAGCAACTTGGCCGCCAGCGCCGACAGACGCGGCTGCCAGCGGGCGGTGCCAAAGGCCAGGTCCTGGGTGAAGCCGCGATCGCGGTCTTCGACTTTATCCAGTTGCACCGGCAACGAGCTGTTCAGGGAAGCCTTGCCATTGAGCACGGCGGCCAGGGCCTTGGCGGCGGCCAAACGCGGGTTCATCAAGCGTCCACTCCAAGGATGATGCCGGGGGCAAATTTCTCACGACGGCTGTTGAACAAGTCGCTGAAGTTCAGCGCCTTGCCGCCGGGCAATTGCAGACGAGTCAGACACAGTGCCTGTTCGCCGCAGGCCACCAGCAGGCCTTCCTTGCTGGCGCCGATGATTTCACCGGGGGCGCCGCTGCCGTCGGCCAGGGTGGCGGCGAGGACTTTCAATGCTTCGCCATTGAGTGTGCTGTGGCAGATCGGCCACGGGTTGAAGGCACGTATCAGGCGCTCCAGTTCCACGGCCGGGCGGCTCCAGTCGATGCGCGCTTCGTCCTTGTTCAGCTTGTGGGCGTAGGTGGCGAGGCTGTCGTCCTGCGCTTCACCGTGCAAGGTGCCAGCCGCGAGGCCGGCAATCGCCTCGACCACCGCTGGCGGGCCCATCTCGGCCAGGCGGTCGTGCAGGCTGCCGCCGGTGTCTTGGGCGGTGATGGGCGTGGTGACCTTGAGCAGCATCGGCCCGGTGTCCAGGCCGGCTTCCATGCGCATCACGGTCACGCCGCTTTGTGCGTCACCGGCCTGCACCGCGCGCTGGATCGGCGCCGCACCGCGCCAGCGCGGTAGCAGCGAGGCGTGGCTGTTGATGCAACCCAGGCGCGGGATATCCAGCACTGCTTGGGGGAGGATCAGGCCGTAGGCCACCACCACCAGCAGGTCCGGCTTCAGTGCTGCCAGTTCAGCCTGGGCCTCGGCATTGCGCAGGGTCGGCGGTTGCAGCACGACGATGCCGTTTTCCAGCGCCAGTTGCTTGACCGGGCTGGGCATCAGTTTTTGCCCACGGCCGGCCGGGCGATCCGGCTGGGTGTACACCGCGACGATTTCATAAGGGCTGGCAAGCAGGGCCTTGAGGTGTTCGGCGGCAAATTCAGGGGTGCCGGCAAAAACGATGCGCAGTGGCTCGGTCATGGGAAACGTCTCACAAAAGAAAAAGGCTTGCCGGAGCAAGCCTTTGAAAGAAGGGAATCAAGCTTGCTGGCGATGCTTCTTTTCCAGTTTCTTCTTGATCCGGTCGCGTTTGAGCGTGGACAGGTAATCGACAAACAGCTTGCCGTTGAGGTGGTCGCACTCGTGCTGGATGCACACCGCCAGCAGGCCTTCGGCAATCAGCTCGAATGGCTTGCCGTCGCGGTCCAGGGCCTTGATCTTGACGCGCAGCGGGCGTTCGACGTTCTCGTAGAACTCCGGCACCGACAGGCAGCCTTCCTGGTATTCGCCCATCTCGTCGGTCAGCGGCTCGAATTCCGGGTTGATGTACACCATCGGTTCGCTGCGGTCTTCGGACAGGTCCATGACCACCACGCGCAGGTGCACGTTGACCTGGGTGGCGGCGAGGCCGATGCCCGGGGCTTCATACATTGTTTCAAACATGTCATCGACCAGCTGACGAACCTTGTCGTCCACTACGGCCACCGGTTTGGCGATAGTGCGCAGGCGCGAGTCCGGGAATTCGAGGATGTTCAAAATAGCCATAAGCGTAATTGCTGCACATGTGAGGTAAAGGCAAATCGGCCTCGGGACACCCCGCACGGCCGGTGTGAAACGCTCGCAGGCCGCGAAGGCCAAGGCATTTCACGCGAACCGACATAATAAAGGAGATTGCCCCCATGAGGAAATCGCTACTCGTCTTCAAAACGGGGCGCCAGGTTGGGCGGCAATAACCAGTTGCAATAATTAGCCTGCTAAATAAGTTACCAACAGAGTTATCCACAGCTTGTTCCTGATCAAGGATGATCATATGTCAGCAATCCCTACTGCAGATATTTCCCCTGCCGAGCTCGAAGCCCGCCTGCGTTTGCACCGCATGCCGGAGCTGGGGCCCAGGCGTTTCAAGACGTTGATCGAGGCCTTTGGTTGCGCCTCGAAAGCCATCGGCGCACCGGCCAGTGCCTGGCGCTCCCTGGGGTTGCCGGCCGCCTGCGCCGAAGCCCGGCGCAGCGTGCAGGTGCGTGATGGCGCCAGCGTCGCATTGGCTTGGCTTGAGCATCCGGCCCAACATTTGCTGATGTGGGACCAGCCCGACTACCCGGCCCTGCTGGCCGAGTTGGGCGATGCGCCACCCTTGTTATTCGTCGCCGGCAATCCCGCCATCCTGGAAAAACCGCAGCTGGCCATGGTCGGCAGCCGCCGTGCTTCCCGACCCGGAATGGATACGGCGGCGGCCTTTTCCCGCAGCCTAGCGGGCGCCGGTTTTGTGATCACCAGCGGCCTGGCCCTGGGCATCGATGGGGCGGCGCACCAGGCGGCATTAGATGTCGGGGGGCAGACAATCGGGGTGTTGGGCACCGGCCTGGAAAATTTTTATCCACAGCGCCACCGCCGGCTCGCCGAGGCGATGATTGCCCAGGGCAGCGCGGTGGTTTCCGAGTTCCCGCTGGACGCCGGGCCCCAGGCCGGCAACTTCCCGCGACGCAACCGCATCATCAGTGGCCTGTCCCTGGGCGTGCTGGTGGTGGAAGCCAGCGTGGCCAGCGGTTCGCTGATCACCGCGCGGCTGGCGGCCGAGCAGGGCCGCGAGGTGTACGCCATACCGGGGTCGATTCATCACCCGGGGGCCAGGGGCTGTCACCAACTGATCCGTGAGGGGGCGGTGCTGGTGGAGACCATCGAGCACATCCTGGAGGGGCTGCGCGGCTGGCAGGCGTTGTCGCGGCCCGCGCCGGTGGCGGTGACCCATCCGCTGCTGGCGTTGCTGCACGCGGCGCCCCACACCAGCGAAGGCCTGGCCATCGCCAGCGGGCAGAGCCTGTCCCAGGTGTTGGCGAGCCTCACCGAACTGGAGCTGGAGGGCCGGGTGATCTGCGAAAGTGGCCGCTGGCTCGCGCGCAGTTAGGTTTTGTAACGAAGATCGGTAAACTGCGCAGAGCTTTAGTCCGGAGAGTGAGTAATGGTCAACAGGTGGCGTGTGCAAGAAGCCGCACGAGAAATTCGCGCAGGCGCGGTGATTGCCTATCCGACCGAGGCGGTGTGGGGCCTGGGCTGCGACCCATGGAACGAAGAGGCGGTGGAGCGCTTGCTGGCGATCAAGGGCCGCTCGGTGGACAAGGGCTTGATCCTGGTCGCCGACAATATCCGGCAGTTCGATTTTCTGTTCGAAGACTTCCCGGACACCTGGATCGACCGCATGGCCAGTACCTGGCCGGGACCCAATACCTGGCTGGTGCCCCATCAGGACCTGCTGCCTGAGTGGATTACCGGCAAGCACGACACCGTGGCATTGCGGGTCAGTGATCATCCGCTGGTGCGGGATTTGTGTGCATTGGTGGGCCCGTTGATTTCCACCTCGGCCAACCCGCAAGGCCGGCCGGCAGCGCGCACGCGGATCCGGGTGGAGCAGTATTTCCGTGGGCAGGTGGATTTGGTGCTGGGCGGTAGCCTGGGTGGGCGCAAGAACCCGAGTTTGATTCGGGACCTGGCGACGGGCGAGGTTCGGCGCCCGTCCTGAGACCCAGGCGTGGCCATCGCGAGCAAGCCCGCTCCCACATTCGAGCGCATTCCCATGCTGGAAATCGGTCGAATGTGGGAGCGGGCTTGCCCGCGATAGCGATCTGCCAAACCACCGAGATCTCAAGGCAACAGAATGGTCGACCCCGTCGTCCGCCGCCCCGACAACTCCACCTGCGCCTTCGCCGCATCCGCCAACGAAAAGCGCTGGTTGATATCAATGCGCACCTTGCCGCTTGCGATCATGCCAAACAGGTCATCGGCCATGGCCTGTAGGTTCTGCGGATTGTTGGCGTAGGTCGCCAGCGTCGGCCGGGTCACGTACAGCGAGCCTTTCGCCGCCAGAATCCCCAGGTTCACCCCGTCCACCGCGCCCGAGGCATTGCCAAAACTCACCAGCAGGCCACGGGGCGCCACGCTGTCCAGCGAGGCGAGCCAGGTGTCCTTGCCGACGCCGTCGTACACCACCGGGCATTTTTTGCCGTCGGTCAGTTCCAGCACCCGCTGTGGGACATTTTCCTGGCTGTAGTCGATGGTTTCCCAGGCGCCGAGGGATTTGGCCAGGGCGGCTTTTTCCCGCGAACTGACCGTACCGATCAGCTTCACGCCCAGGGCCTTGGCCCATTGGCAGGCCAGGGAACCGACGCCACCTGCAGCGGCGTGGAACAGGATGGTTTCACCGCCTTGCAACTCATAGGTCTGGCGCAGCAGGTACTGCACGGTCAGGCCCTTGAGCATGGCGCCAGCCGCTTGTTCGAAGCTGATCGCGTCCGGCAGGTGCACCAGGTTGGCCGCTGGCAACACATGCAGTTCGCTGTAGGCACCCAGCGGGCCGCTGCCGTAGGCCACGCGGTCGCCGACCTTGAATTGAGTGACTGCGCTGCCCACCGCATCCACCACGCCAGCGCCCTCCGCGCCCAGGCCCGAGGGCAAGGCTGGCGGTGCATACAGACCGCTGCGGTAATAGGTGTCGATGAAGTTCAGGCCAATGGCCTTGTTCCGCACCCGAACCTGCTGTGGGCCGGGCTCCACGGGTGTGTAGTCCACATACTCAAGTACTTCGGGGCCGCCATGGGCGCTGAACTGGATACGTTTGGCCATCTGTTCTGTCCTCAAGTCTGTTTCGCGAAAGGCTCCTATCGGACTCCTATGCTTGACCTTCGTCAACTGTGGCAGTGCCCGGCGCGGTGGTATCCTGTGCGCCCCTTTGCCGCCGACGCCCAATGGCCTCGCGTAGCTTTGCCCGATTCAAGGTGATGCCATGACTACCCGCACCGAGGCTGTAAAAGCCTACCTGCTCGACCTGCAAGACCGCATTTGCAGTGCCCTGGAAACCTTCGAGGCGCATACGCGCTTTATCGAAGACGCCTGGACCCGCCCAGCCGGTGGCGGTGGCCGCACGCGGGTGATCGAGAACGGGACCGTGATCGAGAAAGGCGGCGTCAACTTTTCCCACGTCTTTGGCAGCGGCCTCCCACCGTCCGCCAGTGCCCACCGCCCGGAGCTCGCCGGTCGTGGTTTTGAAGCCCTCGGCGTGTCGCTGGTGATCCACCCGCATAACCCCCATGTGCCAACGTCCCACGCCAACGTGCGATTTTTCATCGCCGAGAAAGACGGTGAAGAGCCGGTGTGGTGGTTCGGTGGCGGCTTCGACCTGACGCCCTACTACGCCAACGAAGAAGACTGCATCCACTGGCACCGCGTGGCCGAGCAGGCCTGCGCGCCCTTTGGCGCGGACGTTTACCCGCGCTACAAGGCCTGGTGCGACAGCTACTTCCATATCAAGCATCGCAACGAGCCCCGGGGTATTGGCGGCCTGTTCTTCGATGATTTGAACGAGTGGGACTTCGACACCTGCTTCGCCTTTATCCGAGCGATTGGCGACGCCTACATCGACGCTTACCTGCCGATCGTCCAGCGCCGCCAGGCAATGGCTTATACCGAGCAGCAACGCCAGTTCCAGGAGTTTCGCCGTGGGCGCTACGTGGAATTCAACCTGGTTTATGACCGTGGCACGCTGTTTGGCCTGCAATCGGGCGGGCGTACCGAGTCGATCCTGATGTCGTTGCCCCCGCAAGTGCGCTGGAGCTATGACTGGAAGGCCGCTGCCGGCAGCGAAGAAGCGCGCCTGACCGACTACTTCCTGCAAGACCGTGACTGGCTCGGCCTTGCTGCGCCCCAGGTGGCCAGCTGATGGATCGTTATGTGGTGTTCGGCAACCCCATCGGCCACAGCAAATCGCCGCTGATCCATCGCCTGTTTGCCGAGCAGACCGGCCAGGCGCTGGACTACAGCACCCTGCTGGCGCCGCTCGAGGATTTCACCGGCTGTGCTCAGGAATTTTTCCTGCATGGGCGCGGTGCCAACGTCACCGTACCCTTCAAGGAAGAGGCCTACCGCCTGGCCGATGCCCTGACCGAGCGTGCGCAGCGCGCAGGCGCGGTGAATACCTTGAGCAAGCTGGCCGATGGCAGCCTGCTGGGCGATAACACCGATGGCGCCGGCCTGGTGCGCGACTTGACCGTCAACGCCGGCCTGAGCCTGGCCGGCAAGCGCATCCTGCTGCTCGGTGCCGGCGGCGCGGTACGCGGTGCACTGGAGCCACTGCTGGCGCAACAGCCCGCCTCGCTGATCATCGCCAACCGCACCGTGGAAAAGGCCGAGCGGCTGGCCGAACTGTTCGATGACCTGGGGCCGGTCTCCGCCAGTGGTTTCGACTGGCTGAGTGAACCGGTGGACCTGATCATCAACGCCACCTCCGCGAGCCTGTCAGGCGATGTACCGCCGATTGCCAGCAGCCTGATTGAACCGGGCAAGACCTTTTGCTACGACATGATGTACGCCAAGGAGCCGACCGCCTTCTGCCGCTGGGCCACTGAACACGCTGCGGCGGTGGCGATGGATGGCTTGGGCATGCTGGTGGAGCAGGCGGCGGAAGCCTTCTACCTGTGGCGCGGTGTACGGCCGGATTCGGCGCCGGTGCTGGCCGAGTTACGTCGGCAGTTGGCAGGCCACTGAAGATCAACTGTAGGAGCTGGCTTGCCTGCGATAGCGGTGGGTCAGCGCCGGATGCGCCACTGATACACCGCTATCGCAGGCAAGCCAGCTCCTACAGGTTTTGACCGTGTCAGTCTTCGAAAAGGATCGGGCATTTGTCCGCCCCTTCCAGCTTCCTCAACTCCTCCACCACTTGCGGCCGCGCCCGGCGCAGCGTCAGGCTGCGTCCCAACCCCTGCAACCGCCGCGCTTCCTGGTGCAGCATCTCCACCCCGGAATAGTCGATAAAGTTGATCTGCTGCGCCTCGATCACCACCCGCTGGCCTTGCAGGCGCTGCAAGCGCACTTGCAGGTAATGGCTGGCGCCAAAGAAGATCGAGCCACCGACCCGCAGCACATCGTCGTCCCCATCGCGCCATTGCTGCACCCGTGGCTGTGAGGTGCGCTTGAGGTAGAAGAACAGCGATGCCAGCACCCCGGCATAGATTGCCGTTTGCAGCTCCAGCAGCAAGGTGGCCAGGCACGTCAGGCCCATCACCACACACTCTGCACGGCTGACCCGCCACAGCGCGCGGATGCCCCGATGATCCACCAGGCCCCAGCAGATCAGCAGGATGCTGGCGGCCATGCTCGGGATCGGGATGTGCGCAATCACCGCCGCGCCAAACAGCGCAAACAGTGCGACCCACAACGCCGAAAACACCCCCGCCAGCGGCGAACAGGCGCCCGCCTCGTAACTCAGGCCCGAGCGGGTGAAGGATCCGGCCGACAGGTAGCCGGAGAAAAATCCGCCGACGATATTGGATAAACCCTGGGCGCGTACTTCCTGGTTGGCGTCGAGCAACTGTTGCGAGCGCGCCGACAGCGAGCGGGCAATCGACAGGCTGGTCACCAGCCCCAGCATGCCCACCGCCACGGCGCTGGGTAGCAGGCGCAGGACCATGTCCAGGTCCAGCGGCAACGGGCTGAACGGCGGCAGTTGGCCAACAAATGAGCTGACCCGCGCCACATGCCCGAACATCGCCGGCCACGCCCACGCCGCCAGGCTGCCTACCGCCAGGGCAATCAACAGGCTTGGCCAGCGCGGCACGCAGTATTTAAGCAGCGCGCCCACCAGCAAGGTGCCCAGGCCAAGGGCCAGTGACGGACGATCCCACTCGCCACCATGGTCGATCAGCGCCAGCAGGCTGTTGATGGCCGTGGCCTGGCTGGGCAGGTCGAGCCCCAGCAGGTTGGGCAACTGGCCCAGGGCGATGACCACCGCCGCGCCGAGGGTGAAGCCGAGGACGACGGAATGGGAGACGAAATTGACCAGCGCGCCAAAGCGCAACATGCCCAACAGCCATTGGAATACGCCGGCGAGCAAGGTCAGCAGCAGGATCAGGGTGATGTAGTCCTGGGAGCCAGGCACCGCCAGCGGGCTGATGCTGGCGTAGAGCACGATGGAAATTGCCGCCGTCGGGCCGCAGATCAAATGCCAGGACGAACCCCACAGGCAGGCAATCAGCACCGGGATGATCGCCGCATACAGGCCGTATTCGGGGGGCAGGCCGGCGATCAGGGCGTAGGCGATCGATTGCGGCAAGGCCAGCACCGCGCCGCTGAGGCCGACCAGCGCATCCCGGCCGACGCTGGCGCGGGTCTGGCGTGGCAGCCAGCGCAGGAATGGGAGCAGAGTGTGGGGCCGGGACATGGATCGCTCGAAATACTGTAGGAGCGAGCTTGCTCGCGAAGATGGATAACGATAACGCGGGTTGCCTGAAAAAACGCGGCGTTTTCGAATTCTTCGCCGGCAAGCCGGCTCCTACAGGGTGATAGGAAGACCTGTAGGAACCAGGGCAATATTTAGAGTTTGGCTTTGACCGCCGCCAATGCATCCTGGCCATCGAGGGTTTCAACCCCCTCCAGCCACTTGTCCAAAACCGCCGGATTGGCCTTGATCCATGCCTTCGCCGCGTCAGCATTGCTGACCTTGTTGTTCACCACCTCGGCCATGATGCTGTTTTCCATATCCTGGGTAAACGTAAGGTTGGTCAGCAGTCTGGCCACATTCGGGCAGGCCTGTGCATAACCTTTGCGGGTCAGGGTGTACACATTGCCGGTGTCGCCGAAGTATTTTTCGCCGCCCTTGAGGTAACGCATCTTCAACTGCACGTTCATCGGGTGCGGTGTCCAGCCCAGGAAGGTGACGAAACGCTCGCGCTTCACCGCCCTGGACACTTCGGCGAGCATCGCCTGTTCGCTGGATTCGATCAGCTTCCACTGGCCGAGGTCGAAGTCGTTTTTCTTGATGATCTCCTGCAGCGACAGGTTGGCCGGCGCGCCGGAGCCGATGCCGTAGATCTTTTTGTCGAACTTGTCGGCAAATTTGTTCAGGTCGGCAAAGTCACGCACACCGGCCTCCCACACATAGTCCGGCACCGCGAGGGTGAACTGGGTGCCCTCGAGGTTTTTCGCCAGTTGCACCACATCGCCATTGGCCACGAACTTGTCATAGAAGCCCTGCTGCGCCGGCATCCAGTTGCCCAGAAACACATCCACCTGGCCGTCCTTGAGCCCGCCAAACGTGATCGGCACCGCCAGGGTATCGATCTTGGCCTTGTAGCCCATGCCGCTGAGCAAAACACCGGCGATGGCATTGGTGGCGGCAATGTCGCTCCAGCCGGGGTCGGCCATCTTTACCGTCTCGCAACGGGTGTCGGCATACGCATGGGTGGCACTGAGCAACAACACTGCACTCACGATTGTGGATAACTTTTGCATGGCCTTCCCCTCACTGATTTATTGGTTTTGGCAGGGTTGTGGATAACGGGCCTTGCGCTCCAGATCGTCGAGGTCGATATGGTTGCGCATGTACTGCTGGCTGGCGTCTACCAGCGGCTGGTGATCCCAGCTCTTGAGTTTGCCCACCGCCAGCGCCTCGCATACCAGGCGCCGACGGCGTTGGCTGGCGAGCACTTGCTGGTGGATCGCCGGCATGTCCCACTTGGCCCGCGCTTCGGCCAGGAACGCCTCGAACAACGCACGATGGGCCGGCGACTGACTGAGTTCTTCTTGCTCACGCGGGTCGTGGTGCACATCAAACAGTAGGCAAGGATCGTCCTCGCTGTAGATGAATTTGTAGGCCTCTCGGCGAATCATCATCAATGGGCCGATAGTGCCTTCGGCCATGTACTCGCCGAACACCTCGTCATGCCCGCCCTGCCCTTGCAAGTGCGGGACCAGTGAGCGGCCGTCCAGCGGTAGGTTGGGGTCCAGCTCGCCGCCGGCCAGCTCCACCAGGGTCGGCAGAAGGTCGGCGGTGGACACCGCCGCACTCACCCGCCCGGCCTTGAATTGCCCCGGTGCACTGACCAGCAGCGGCACCCGCGCGGCCATTTCAAACCAGTGCATTTTGTACCAGAGCCCCCGCTCGCCGAGCATGTCGCCGTGGTCGCCGGAGAACACGATGATGGTGTCCTCGGCCAGGCCTGTGTCCTGCAGGGTTTGCAGGAGTTTGCCGACGTTGCTGTCAATGTAGCTGCACGCTCCGAAGTAAGCGCGCCGCGCATCGCGGATCTTATCCACAGGCAGCGGCTTGTCCCACAGGTCGTAGACCTTGAGCAGGCGCTGGGAATGCGGGTCCAGGTCGGCCTGGGCCGGCGTTGTAGGCATTGGGATGTCATTGTCGTCGTACAGATCCCAGAACGGTTTGGGAATGGTGTACGGGTCGTGGGGGTGAGTCATGGAAACCGTGAGGCAGAATGGCTGGTCGCCGTCCTCGCGAATATGGTCGAACAGGTACTGCTGGGCCTTGAACACCACCTCTTCGTCGAAATCCAGCTGGTTGGTGCGCACACACGGGCCGGCTTGCAGCACCGACGACATGTTGTGATACCAGGTGGGGCGCACGTCGGGCTCATCCCAGTTCACCGCCCAGCCGTAGTCGGCGGGGTAGATATCGCTGGTGAGGCGCTCTTCATAGCCGTGCAACTGGTCCGGCCCGCAAAAGTGCATCTTGCCCGACAGCGCCGTGCGGTAGCCGAGGCGGCGCAGGTAGTGGGCATAGGTCGGTACATCGGCGGGGAAATCCGCCGCGTTGTCGTAGGCGCCGATCTTGCTCGGCAACTGGCCGCTGACCAGGGTAAAACGCGACGGCGCACACAGCGGGCTGTTGCAGTACGCGGCGTCGAACACCACACCTTGTGCGGCCAGGCGGCTGAGGTTGGGCAGTTTGATCGGCGAAGGGCCGTAGAACGGAAGCAACGGCGCGGCCATTTGATCGGCCATGATGAAAAGAATGTTCTTGCGCTTCATGGTCTCTCGGCATTCCATAGTCAGTGTTTATGCGATTGAGCATGCAGGCCATGGAAACCGTGGTAAAGCCCATGAAAAGCAATGTCTAGGATAAGCACCGCTTATGTATAAAGCCCTGGGAAACCTGTCGCTGGATCTGTTGCGCGCCTTTGAAGCCGCCGCCCGTCATCGCAGCTTTACAGCGGCGGCGATGGAGCTGGGCACCACCCAGCCGGCCGTCAGCCAGCAGATCAAGCGCCTGGAAGAACAACTGGCAGTACGCCTGTTCGACCGTATCTACCGCGGCATCGAATTGACTGACGCGGGCCTGCTGTTGTTCGAGCACGTCCAGGCCGGATTGCAGAGCATTGATGCGGGCCTGGGGCTAATCACGGAGCAGGACCAGCACGAAGTGTTGCAAGTGGCGACCGACTTCGCCTTTGCCGCCTACTGGCTGATGCCGCGACTGCATCGTTTTCATGAGGCCAACCCGCAAGTGGATGTGAGCCTGGTCACCAGCGAGCGCAACCACGCGGCCTTGCGCAGTGACATCGATGTGGCGGTGTTGTTTGGCGATGGGCGTTTTCGCCAGGGCCACAGCCAGTGGTTGTTCAACGAGGAAGTGTTCCCGGTGTGCAGCCCGCAACTGCTCAAGGGCCGCGCCACGCCGCTGTCGCTACAAAGCCTGCAGGAGCTGCCGCTATTGCACCTGCGCCAGGAAAACAGCCAGTGGTTCGACTGGAACGGGGTGTTTCGTGAACTGGGCATCACCGCCGCACCGACCCCCGGCCTGCTGCGTTTCGACAATTACACCCTGTTGATCCAGGCGGCGATTGCCGGCCAGGGCGTGGCCATCGGCTGGCGCCATCTGGTGGATAATCTGCTGGAGCAGAAATGGCTGTGCCGGCCGATTGGCGACACGGTGATCTCGCGCTTTGGTTATTACGTGGTATTGCCCCAGCGCAAACGGCGCGGGCAGTTGATCGAACGGTTTGTCGACTGGCTGGCGGCCGAGCAGGCCAGCAGCGCGCAGTCCCTGGCCGGGCTGGCCCTGCCGTCGATTGCGGTCTAGGATCGGCCGATCAACGAGTCCGGAGCCAGTCATGCAACGTATCAAGGGCTACCACGCCCATATCTACTTCGACGCCAGCACCCTCGACCAGGCGCGCAAGCTCTGCGAAGACGCGGCGGCCATCTTCCCGGTGCGCATGGGGCGTATGCACGAGCGCCCGGTGGGCCCGCATCCGGACTGGAGCTGCCAGCTGGCGTTCGACCCCGAGTACATCGGCGTGGCGCTGCCGTGGCTGGCGCTCAACCGCAACGGGTTGGTGGTGTTTCTGCACCCGGATACCGGCGATGACCTGAAGGATCACACCGACTATGCGATCTGGATGGGCGCCATGCGGCCGTTGGATTTGTCGATTTTTTAACCAGTTGCTGTCAGTTGAGTCCTCACGTTCAGGTGCGAAGAACAGCGCAGGGACGTGGGGATTTTTTCGGCATTGTTCCACTATATGGGATTGATATTTATATATTGAGATATTTTCAGCCTTAGGTTTATAGTCGGCCATCTGCCACATTCCAGGTGAAGCGATGCCGGCGCAATTGATCGCGCTCGATTGGGGAACCAGTTCCCTTCGTGCCTATAAGCTCGGCCCAGGTGGCCAGGTCCTCGAACAGCGCTCGCTGGCGTCGGGGATCATGCATTTGCCCAGTGCACCGCGATTGATCGGTGGTGTTCATTGCAGCGATGGGTTTGAGCTGGCCTTTGATACCGCGTGCGGCGACTGGCTCGACGCCCAGCCCGAGCTGCCGGTGATCGCCTGCGGCATGGTCGGCAGCGCCCAGGGTTGGGGTGAGGCGGCCTACCGCAATACGCCGGTCGACGTCGCCAGCCTGGGCTTGGCGCTGCACAAGGTGCGCAGTTTGCGCGGTGTGGATGTGCATATCGTGCCCGGCGTGATCGAGCAGGTTGGCTTGCCCAACGTGATGCGCGGCGAAGAAACCCAGGTGCTCGGCGTGCTGCAAAGCCAGCCAGCCAGCGCTGAATTATTGATCGGCCTGCCCGGCAGCCATTCCAAATGGGTCGAGGTAGTCGCAGGCCGCATCACCCACTTCGACACCTTCATGACCGGCGAACTGTTCGCAGTGCTGAGCACGCACAGCATTCTGGGGCGTACGCAAAAGAGCGTCGGGCAGTTTCAGGCCGACGCCTTTGACCGGGGCGTGCGCGTGGCACTTTCAGAGGATGGCCGGCGCGGTGTGCTGTCGACCCTGTTCAGCGCGCGCACCCTGGGGTTGACCGCAGAACTGACGCCTGAGCAGCAACCCGACTACCTGTCCGGCCTGCTGATCGGTCATGAACTGTCCGGCCTGCCCGACCGTGCACGCACCACGCCGATCATTCTGGTCGGCGCCACCGCCCTCTGCGCCCGCTACCAACGCGCCCTCGCCCTGTGTGGTTTGCACCACGTCAGCTTCGCGCAAGCAGCGACCGAGCGCGGCCTGTGGCAACTGGCGCTGGCCGCCGGGCTCATTCAACCTGCAATCGAGGCCTGACATGCTCAAGCAAGCACTCACACACAACGGTTTGATCGCGATCCTGCGGGGCCTGCGCCCGGATGAGGCTGGCGCTGTCGGCCAGGTGCTGTACCAGGCCGGGTTCCGGGTGATCGAAGTGCCGCTCAATTCGCCAGATCCCTACACCAGCATCCGCACCCTGCGTGAGACGTTGCCCGCCGACTGCCTGATCGGCGCCGGCACCGTGCTGACGCCCGAGCAGGTGGAGCGGGTGAAGGCGGCGGGTGGCCAGGTGATCGTCATGCCCCACAGCGATGCCAAGGTGCTGCGTGCCGCAAAAGCTGCGGGCCTGTACCTGTCGCCCGGGGTCGCGACGCCCACTGAAGCCTTCGCCGCCCTGGCCGAAGGGGCCGATGTGCTCAAGCTGTTCCCGGCCGAGCAAATGGGCCCGGCGGTGGTCAAGGCCTGGCTGGCGGTGTTACCGGCCGGCACGGTCCTGCTGCCGGTGGGCGGGATTACCCCGGACAACATGCAAGTGTTCGTCGACGCCGGGGTCAAGGGCTTTGGCCTGGGCTCCGGGCTGTTCAAGCCCGGCATGACGGTCGAGCAGGTGGCGAGCCGTGCCCAGGCGTATGTCGCTGCCTGGAATGCCTTGAACTGAGTGTGCCTGGCGCCCTAGGCGCCGCATCCGACAAGAGAGATAAGCAGATGAAAATCACCAAACTGACCACCTTTATCGTGCCGCCGCGCTGGTGCTTCCTCAAAGTGGAAACCGACCAGGGTGTAACCGGTTGGGGCGAGCCCGTGGTTGAAGGCCGCGCCCACACCGTGGCGGCGGCGGTCGAGGAATTGTCCGACTACTTGATCGGCAAAGACCCACGCAATATCGAAGATATCTGGACCGTGCTGTATCGCGGCGGCTTCTACCGGGGCGGCGCGATTCATATGAGCGCCCTGGCCGGGATCGACCAGGCGTTGTGGGACATCAAGGGCAAGGCCCTCGGCGTGTCGGTCAGCGACCTGCTGGGCGGCCAGGTGCGGGACAAGATCCGCGTCTACTCGTGGATCGGCGGCGACCGCCCGGCCGACACCGCCCGCGCGGCCAAGGAAGCCGTGGCCCGGGGGTTTACGGCGGTGAAGATGAATGGCACCGAGGAGCTGCAATTTCTCGACACCTTCGACAAGGTCGACCAGGCCCTGGCCAACGTGGCCGCCGTGCGCGACGCGGTCGGCCCGAATGTCGGCATTGGCGTGGACTTCCATGGCCGCGTCCACAAGCCCATGGCCAAGGTGCTGATGAAAGAGCTGGACCCGTACAAGCTGATGTTTATCGAAGAGCCGGTACTCAGCGAAAACTACGAAGCGCTCAAGGAACTGGCGCCTTTGACCAGCACCCCGATTGCCCTGGGCGAGCGGCTGTTCTCGCGCTGGGATTTCAAGCGTGTGCTCAGTGAAGGTTACGTCGACATCATCCAGCCGGATGCGTCCCACGCCGGCGGCATCACCGAAACCCGCAAGATCGCCAACATGGCCGAAGCCTACGACGTGGCCCTGGCCCTGCACTGCCCGCTGGGCCCGATTGCCCTGGCGGCGTGCCTGCAACTGGATGCGGTTTGCTACAACGCGTTTATCCAGGAGCAAAGCCTGGGCATTCACTACAACG
Source organism: Pseudomonas sp. HC1(2025) (assembly GCF_058742075.1). NCBI lineage: Bacteria > Pseudomonadati > Pseudomonadota > Gammaproteobacteria > Pseudomonadales > Pseudomonadaceae > Pseudomonas > Pseudomonas sp. HC1(2025). The sequence goes on from NZ_CP196017.1 coordinate 35,421, forward strand.
AGAGCAACGATTTGCTCGACTACGTGCGCGATCCGGGGGTTTTCGACTACGACCAGGGCTTTGTGAAAATCCCCAACGGGCCGGGGCTGGGGATTGAGATCAACGAGGAATACGTGATCGAGCGCGCGGCCATTGGTCACCGCTGGCGCAACCCGATCTGGCGGCACGCCGATGGCAGTTTTGCCGAGTGGTGATTGTCACCTGACGGAACGCGGTCAGTGTGGGAGCTGGCTTGCCTGCGATAGCAATGTTGAATGTTCCGCCGCCATCGCAGGCAAGCCAGCTCCCACTTTCAACCCGGTAGCCGTTAACCGACCTCAATAAACATAATAAGAGGCTCCCCCCATGCACCCTGAAACCCTCACCGGCCAGGCGTCCCTCGTCACGCCCAGCCGCAAGCGTTACTTCATCATGGTCCTGCTGTTTATCACGGTGGTGATCAACTACCTGGACCGCAGCAACCTGTCGATTGCCGCGCCGGCCCTGACCAGCGAGCTGGGGATCGACCCGGTGCATGTGGGGCTGATTTTCTCGGCGTTCGGCTGGACCTACGCCGCCATGCAAATCCCCGGCGGCTGGCTGGTGGACCGGGTGCCACCGCGCATTTTGTACACCGTGGCCTTGCTGTTGTGGTCGATTGCCACGGTGATGCTGGGGTTTGCCGCAAGCTTTATCGCGCTGTTTGTGTTGCGCATGGCGGTGGGTGCCCTGGAAGCGCCGGCTTATCCGATCAACAGTCGGGTCGTCACCAGTTGGTTTCCCGAGCGTGAGCGCGCCACGGCCATTGGTTTCTACACGTCCGGGCAGTTCGTCGGGCTGGCGTTCCTTACCCCGGTACTGGCGTGGTTGCAGCATCACTTTGGCTGGCACATGGTGTTTATCAGCACCGGCGCGGTGGGCATCCTCTGGGCGCTGGTGTGGTACGCGGTGTACCGCGAGCCGCGGGATTTCAAAGGGGTCAACAGCGCAGAAATCGAGTTGATCCGCGCAGGCGGCGGCCTGGTGGACCTGGATGCACAAACCGCCAAGCGCAAGGCGCCTTTCAGTTGGGTCGACCTGGGCATCGTGCTGACTAAACGCAAGCTGTGGGGCATCTACCTGGGCCAGTTCTGCCTGAACTCGACCCTGTGGTTTTTCCTGACATGGTTCCCAACCTACCTGGTGAAATATCGCGGCATGGACTTCATCAAGTCCGGCCTGCTTGCCTCGCTGCCGTTTCTCGCGGCGTTTGTCGGGGTGTTGTGTTCCGGGCTGTTTTCCGACTGGCTGATCCGCCGTGGCACCTCGGTGGGGTTTGCGCGCAAATTGCCGATCATCAGTGGCCTGCTGATCTCCACGGCGATCATCGGCGCCAACTTCGTGGATTCCACGCCACTGGTGATTGCATTCCTGGCGGTGGCGTTCTTCGGCAACGGCCTGGCGTCGATCACCTGGTCGCTGGTCTCGACACTGGCGCCGGCGCGACTGTTGGGGTTGACGGGTGGGGTGTTCAACTTCATCGGCAACCTGGCGGCGATCACCACGCCTATCGTCATTGGCTTTCTGGCCACGGGCGACTCGTTTGCGCCGGCGATTACCTACATTGCGGTGTTGGCGTTGCTGGGGGCGCTGTCTTACATACTGCTGGTGGGTAAGGTCGAACGGATCGAGCTGAAGGAATAAAGCTGTTGTAGGAGCGAGCTTGGCTCGCTCCTACAAGGGGGGCGTCTATTTACGGGCGTTACGCACACCTTCCGACAGCGCTGCACACAGACTCAACACCCCATCAATCGCTTGCTGGTCGTTGCTGGCATTGGCGATGTGGTCGATCAGCGCCGACCCCACCACCACACCGTCCGCCAGGCGGGCGATGGCAGCAGCCTGTTCCGGGGTGCGGATGCCGAAGCCGATGCTGATCGGCAGGTCGGTGTGCCGGCGCAGGCGGCCGACGGCCTCTTCCACGTGTTCCAGGGTGGCGGCACCGGCACCGGTCACACCGGCCACCGACACGTAGTACACAAACCCGGAGCTGCCGTTGAGCACGGTGGGCAGGCGCGCATCGTCGGTGGTGGGCGTGGTCAGGCGGATAAAGTCGATGCCTGCGGCCTGGGCCGGGTCGCACAGTTCGCTGTTATGTTCCGGCGGCATGTCGACCACGATCAGGCCGTCCACGCCGGCCTCTTTTGCGTCATGGATAAAGCGCGGCACGCCGTACATGTGGATCGGGTTGAAGTAGCCCATCAGCACCAGCGGCGTATCGCTGTTGCCCTGGCGGAACTCGCGCACCATCTGCAGGGTTTTCAGCAGGTTCTGCTTGGCGCCCAACGCGCGGATATTGGCCAGTTGGATCGCCGGACCGTCGGCCATCGGATCGGTGAAGGGCATGCCCAGCTCGATCACATCGGCGCCGGCTGCCGGCAAGCCCTTGAGGATCGCCAGGGAGGTGTCATACCCCGGGTCGCCGGCGGTGACGAAGGTCACCAGGGCGGCGCGGTTTTGTTCCTTGAGTTGCGCAAAGCGGGTTTGCAGGCGGCTCATTTAGTGTTTCTCCTGCTGAGACTGTTCCATATGGTGCATCACGGTCTGCATGTCCTTGTCGCCACGGCCCGACAGGTTGACCACCATCAGGTGATCCTTGGGCAGGCTCGGTGCGCGCTTGAACACTTCGGCCAGGGCGTGGGCGCTTTCCAGTGCAGGAATAATCCCTTCCAGGCGGCAGCATTTGTGAAAGGCGTCGAGGGCTTCGTCGTCAGTTACCGAGGTGTATTGGACGCGGCCGATATCGTGCAACCACGCATGCTCAGGGCCGATGCCGGGGTAGTCGAGGCCCGCGGAAATCGAGTGGGCGTCGATGATCTGGCCGTCGTCGTCCTGTAACAGGAAGGTGCGGTTACCGTGCAGCACGCCTGGTACGCCGCCATTGAGGCTGGCCGCGTGCTTGCCGGTCTCGATGCCGTAGCCGGCGGCTTCGACGCCAATGATCTGGACACTGGTGTCATCGAGAAACGGGTGGAACAGGCCCATGGCGTTGGAACCACCGCCGATGCACGCCACCAGGCTGTCGGGCAGGCGGCCTTCCTGGGCTTGTAACTGGGTACGGGTTTCCTTGCCGATCACGGCCTGGAAGTCGCGGACCATCGCCGGGTACGGGTGCGGGCCGGCCACGGTGCCGATCAGGTAGAAGGTGCTGTCGACGTTGGTCACCCAGTCGCGCAGGGCTTCGTTCATCGCGTCCTTGAGGGTGCCGGTGCCGGCCACCACCGGGATCACTTCGGCGCCCAAAAGCTTCATGCGGAACACGTTGGCCTGCTGGCGCTCGATATCAGTGGTGCCCATGTAGATCACACATTGCAGGCCAAACCGCGCGGCGACGGTGGCGGTGGCCACGCCGTGCATGCCGGCGCCGGTCTCGGCGATGATGCGTTTCTTGCCCATGCGCCGCGCCAACAGGATCTGGCCGATGCAGTTGTTGATCTTGTGCGCGCCGGTGTGGTTGAGCTCTTCGCGCTTGAGGTAGATCTTGGCGCCGCCGCAGAACTCGGTCAGGCGTTCGGCAAAGTACAGCGGGCTTGGGCGTCCGACATAGTCGCGCTGGAAGTAGGCCAGTTCTTCGTTGAAGGCCGGATCGATCTTGGCCGCTTCGTATTCGCGGGCCAGGTCGAGGATCAACGGCATCAGGGTTTCCGCCACGTAGCGGCCGCCGAACGCGCCAAACAGGCCGTTGGCATCAGGGCCGTTGCGTAAATCGGTCTGGGACTGAGTCATGGTGCGCTCCAGGGAGAAAGTTGGGAGAGGCAATGACGGCCACTCTACCCCTGACGCCGGACCGTGAAAACCGATAAGATCGCCGCAACCTGTCAGGAAAACTCACAGATGAGTCGAGACCTTCCGCCGCTTAATGCCCTGCGTGCATTTGAAGCCACCGCCCGCCTCAACAGCGTCAGCCAGGCAGCCGAGCAATTGCATGTGACCCACGGTGCGGTCAGCCGACAACTGAAAGTGTTGGAAGAACACCTTGGGGTGAGTCTTTTCGTCAAGGATGGACGCGGCATTAAACTCACAGATGCCGGCGTGCGGCTGCGCGATGCCAGCTTCGAGGCGTTCGAGCGTCTGCGGGATGTGTGCGGGGAGTTGACCCAAAGCAGCGCCGACGCGCCGTTTGTCCTTGGCTGCTCCGGCAGTCTGCTGGCGCGTTGGTTTATTCCGCGCCTGGGGCGCTTGAATGCCGACTTGCCGGATTTGCGCCTGCATCTATCGGCGGGCGAAGGCGACCTTGATCCAAGGCGCCCGGGCCTGGACGCCCTGCTGCTGTTTGCCGAGCCGCCGTGGCCTGCGGATATGCAGGTCTACGAGCTGGCGAGCGAGCGGATTGGCCCGGTGATGAGCCCGCACTTTGCCCACTACCAAGCCCTGTGCCAGGCACCCGCCCAGGCTCTGCTGGGCGAGGCCCTGTTGCACACCACTTCGCGCCCGCAAGCCTGGCCCAATTGGGCACAGCACCATGGCATCGAGCCCGGCGCATTGAAGTACGGCCAGGGGTTTGAGCATTTGTATTATTTGCTGGAGGCGGCCGTGGCTGGCCTTGGGGTGGCGATCGCACCGCAACCGCTGGTGGCGGAGGACGTGCGCGCCGGTCGCCTGGTTGCGCCATGGGGTTTTAGTCAAACCCCGGCGCAACTGGCGTTGTGGCTACCCAAGCGCGCCGCGGATGGGCGCGCCCGGCAGCTGGCGCAATGGCTCAAGGCTGAGCTTGCGCGCCAGCCGGTTTAGTCACCGCGTTTGCACAGCAGGTAAGCCGCCAGCAGGCCCAGTGCGCCAACGGCAACGCCGGCGGTGGTCCAAGGGTGCTCCTGTGCGTAGTCACGGGTGGCAGCCCCGGTTTCGCGGATTTTCACTTTGCTTTCTTCGTAGGCGTCGCTGATCAAGTGGCGGGAGTGCTTGAGGGCATTCTCGGCATTGCTTTTGAGGGCCTTCAGGGTTTTGCGCGACTCGTCAGACGCATCGTCCTTGAGGCTCTCAAGGGATTTGAGCAGGCTCGAAATCTCGGCTTCCATGCTTTCCAATGACGCTTTGCGTAAAGAGGTGTTGGCCATGTGGGCTCTCCTGGAGTGAATGAGTAACGTGTGTTGATTCCGACTGCGGGGGTTTCAGAAAGTGCAGTAAATCTGAACTTTCAAGTGAGAAGAGTCGCCAGAAGCAGTACGAAGAATCACTGCTAGGCTTCATTCATCGACCCAGGAGAACACTCATGACTGATCATCACACCTACAAGAAAGTCGAACTGGTGGGCTCGTCCCCAACCAGTATCGAGGACGCCATCAACAATGCGCTGGCCGAGGCCAGCAAGAGCATCAAGCACCTGGAGTGGTTTGAGGTCACCGAAACCCGTGGCCACATCAAGGACGGCAAGGCCGCGCACTTCCAGGTGACACTCAAGGTGGGCTTTCGTATTGCCAATAGTTGACGGGGTTGGTTGAACTTGCACGCTGGCCGATTGCCATAACCTGCGCTACACCCTTTGGGCGCCGATACCCTATGCGTCGGCGTACATTTTTTGATCAGCGCAAGGAAAGTAACGGATGAAAAAGTTTCTGTTAGCGGTAGGTTTGTTGAGCCTGGCAGGTACAGCCCTGGCGGCTGGTAAGGATTGTGGCGAGCTGAAAAGCGAAATCGACGCCAAGATCCAGGCCAATGGTGCGTCCGGGTACACCCTGGAAATTGTCGAAAAAGGCAGCGCAACCAACGGCGAAGTGGTCGGCAGTTGCGAAGGTGGTACCAAGGAAATCGTCTACAACCGCAGGTGATCCCGTGCGGCAGACATAAAAACCGACGCCAGAGCGTCGGTTTTTTTATCCCTGCCGATCAGCCTTTCATCACCTGGGCCAGTAGCTCATAGGAATGAATCCGATCAGCATGTTCGTACAGGTCGCAGGTAAAGATCAGCTCATCGGCGCCCGTCTGCTCGATCAACACCTCCAGTTTGGCGCGAATCTTCGCCGGGCTGCCTACCATCGCCAGGCCTAGGAAACTGCCTACCGCGTCCTTCTCATGGGGCAGCCACAGGCCGTCCATGCTGTCGACCGGCGGGCGTTGCACCAGGCTTTGCCCACGCATCAGCGCGAGAATTCGCTGGTAGACCGAGGTGGCCAGGTAATTGGCCTGCTCATCGGTATCAGCGGCCACCAGCGGCACACCGAGCATCACATAGGGCTTGTCGAGCACTGCCGAAGGCTTGAAGTGATTGCGATAGACGCGAATCGCCTCATGCATCATGCGCGGTGCGAAATGGGAGGCGAAGGCGTAGGGCAAACCGCGCTCGCCGGCCAGTTGGGCGCTGAACAGGCTGGAACCGAGCAGCCACACCGGGACGTTGGTGCCGGTGCCCGGTACGGCGATCACCCGTTGGTCGGGGGTGCGCGGGCCCAGGTAGGCCATCAACTCGGCCACATCTTCCGGGAAGTCATCGGCGCTGCCGGAGCGTTCGCGGCGCAGGGCGCGGGCGGTCATCTGGTCGGAGCCGGGTGCGCGGCCCAGGCCCAGGTCGATCCGGCCGGGGTACAGGCTTTCCAGGGTGCCGAACTGTTCAGCGATCACCAGTGGCGCATGGTTGGGCAGCATCACGCCGCCTGCGCCGACCCGGATAGTCGAAGTGCCACCGGCCAGGTAGCCGAGCAGCACCGAGGTCGCGGAGCTGGCGATGCCATCCATATTGTGGTGCTCGGCCACCCAGAAGCGGGTGTAGCCGAGCTTTTCCACGTGCTGGGCCAGGTCCAGGGAATTGCGCAACGACTGCGCCGGGCTGCCATTGGCGCGCACCGGTACCAGGTCGAGGGTCGAGAACTTCACATCGGACAGTGGTTTCATAAGCCTGCTTCTCCATAGGGGCGCAGGCTTGTGACGAACCAAAACCTGCCGCTTCATGTGCATGCCCTATGCAATGAGGGCATATACCCGAGATTCAATAGCGGACATGAAATTTCCTACTTGCCCGCTTGGTTTTTCCGACAGGGTGAACTTTGCCAGAGGTTCTATCCTCAGAACCTTACTGATGCACAACCACTGCTTGGGAGAACGCTATGAGTATCGTGAAAAAAGCCTCCGCACACTGGGAAGGCGACCTGAAAACCGGTCTGGGCTCGATCTCGACCGAAACCGGCGTATTGCGCGAAGCCCCCTACGGCTTCAAGGCACGTTTCGAAGGTGGCAAGGGTACCAACCCTGAAGAACTGATCGGCGCGGCCCATGCTGGCTGCTTCTCCATGGCCTTTTCCATGATTCTTGGCGATGCCGGCCTCAAGGCTGACAGTATCGACACCCAGGCCGAAGTGACCCTGGACCAGGTGGACGGTGGTTTTGCGATCACCGCAGTCCACCTGATCCTCAAGGCCAAGATCCCCGGCGCGAGCCAGGCGCAGTTCGATGAACTGAGCAAGAAGGCCAAGGAAGGATGCCCGGTATCCAAGGTGCTGAACGCCACCATCACCCTGGATGGCACCCTCGTCAACTGATCTGCGCAGGTCCAATGTGGGAGCGGGCTTGCTCGCCCCCACATTTTGTTCTGCGTTAAATCAGAACTCGCGTTTCGCAAATGTGGTCTCATACCCATGCAGCCTTTGGCGCACACCCGTGCGCAGCGCATTTAGGGAGCTTCACACATGAAACGTTTTGCCTTGGCGATTATCTGCGGTGTTTTGGCCACATCGGCAATGGCCGCGCCCAAAGACTGTGAAGAGCTCAGGAAAGAGATTGAAGTCGGCCTACAGGCCAAGGCAATCCCGTCCTACACCCTGGAAATCATCACCGCCGAAGAAGCCAAGAATCATGACGAAGCCATGATCGTCGGCTCCTGCGAAAACGGCACCAAGCGCATCATCTACCAGCGCAACGATGACTGATCAGGGAATGCAGTTGATGCTGCGTTCTTCGGCCAGCAACTGACGCTGGGCGTCATACAGCCGGATATTCGGGGTGAAGCCCAGCGAGCGCCCTTCCAGGCGGTAGCGCTGGCCGGCCTGGAACTGGTCGTATTGCAGGGTGATAAAACAGGTGCGCTCCTGGGGCTGGTTCAGCCCGCCACCCAGGCCTGCGCCGGCATACACTTCAAAATCAAAACGCACCATCAACTCGTGGCTGCCCGGTGGCACCTGGAAGTAGCGCCCATCGTCCAGGGCCTTGCCGTCCAGGCGTTGCGCCATGACCAGCTTGGCGCCGGGTGTCGGGGTGGCAAAATCGACCCAGGCCTGTTGCGGGTCGGCTGGCGGGATCGGGGTGGAGGCGCAGGCGCTGAGAAAAATCGCCGCCAAGGGAAGCAAGAGCTGACGCATAGTGGGCACTCAACCGTAGGAATGGTATGAGCATAACCCCTGCCAGCCAGTTAGTCTGGCGGGCCAAAGATTGTGGAGCGGTTTGAGATGGTGCGGCATTTATTGGCGGGGCTGACGTGCCTATTGCTCGGTGGCTGTTCCAGTGTCAGCTATTACAGCCAGTTGGCCAGCGGCCAATGGCAACTGCTGCAGGCGCGGGAGCCGGTGGCCAAGGTGATCGCCGATCCGACGCGCCCGCAAGTGTTGCGTGAGCATTTGGCGCAATCCCAGAAGGCACGCACCTTTGCCAGCCAACAGTTGCATTTGCCCGACAACCAGAGCTACCGCCTTTACGCCGATATCGGCCGGCCGTACGTAGTCTGGAATGTCTTTGCTACATCAGAGTTTTCTTTGTTACCCCAGACCCATTGCTTCCCGATTGCCGGCTGCGTGGCCTATCGCGGTTATTACACTCAGGGCGCGGCCCGGGGCGAGGCTGCGTTGTTGCAACTGCGTGGCATGGATGTGTCGATTGGCGGCGTCGAGGCCTATTCCACCCTCGGCTGGTTCAATGACCCGATCATGAGTTCGATGATGCGTTGGGGTGATGAGCGCCTGGCCACGGTGATTTTTCACGAGCTGGCGCACCAGCGTTTTTATGTGAAGGACGACACGGAGTTCAATGAGTCGTTTGCCACCTTCGTCGAGCAGGAAGGCACCCGGCAATGGCGCGCGGCCCGTGGCCTGGCGCCTGCGAGCGAATCGACGCTGAAGCAGCGCGACCAGTTTATCCAACTGATCCTCGACACCCGCAGTCGCCTGGAGCGCCTGTATGCGCAGCCGTTGGCCGCAGTTGCGATGCGCCAGGCCAAGGCGGCCGAGTTCGAGCGCTTGCGCCGTGAGTATCGGCAGATGCGCGACAGCCAGTGGGGCGGCGACCCGCGTTATGACGCCTGGGTCAATCAGCCGATGAACAATGCGCGGTTGTTGCCGTTTGGGCTGTATGACCAGTGGGTACCGGCGTTTGCGGCGTTGTTTCGCCGGGAGGGCGGGGATTGGCTGAGGTTCTACGGCGCCGTGGAGCAGTTGGGGCGCTTGCCGGTGGAACAGCGCAAATTAGCGTTGCGGCAGTTGGTAAGCGGTGACGTTTAGGGCCTCATCGCAGGCAAGCCAGCTCCCACATGTTGATGTGTGAACACCGTCCAATGTGGGAGCGGGCCTGCCCGCGATAGCGGTCTCAAGCCCGCCGCAAAAACGCCTGATGCATCTCCTCCAGCGTCTCAAAATGCCAGCGCGGCGCTTCGGCACTCAACTCGGCAAAACTACCAAACCCATACCCCACCGCCGCAGCATCCAGGCCATTGCTACGTGCGCCGATCAGGTCGTGCTTACGGTCGCCGATCATCAAGGTACTGGCCGGATCCAGGCCTTCCTCGCGCATCAAATGGGCGATCAGCTCGACCTTGTTGGTGCGGGTACCGTCCAATTCACTGCCGTAAATCACCTTGAAGTGCTTGGCGAAATCGAAATGCCGGGCGATCTCCCGGGCAAATTCCCACGGTTTGGAGGTGGCCACATACAGTTGGCGACCCTGGGCATTGAGCTCCTCCAGCAACGGCATGACCCCATCGAACACCCGGTTTTCATAGAGCCCGGTGACTTTGAAGCGCTCGCGATAGAAATTCACCGCCTCCCAGGCCCGCGCCTCGTCGAAATCGTAGAACTGCATAAAGGCTTGCAGCAGCGGCGGGCCGATAAAGTGTTCGAGCTTGGTCAGGTCCGGCTCATCGATGCCCAGCTTGGCCAAGGCGTACTGGATCGAGCGGGTGATGCCTTCCCGTGGATCGGTCAGGGTGCCGTCCAGGTCAAACAGGACGGTTTGGTAATCCAGGGTCATCGGTCGAATCCTTCTGCCAGGTGCAGGTCCTTGAGCTTCACGTAGTTCGCTGCGCTGTAGGTGAAAAAAGCGCGGTCCTTGTCAGAAAGCGCGCGGACTTGTTTAACCGGGCTGCCCACATACAAAAAACCGCTTTCAAGTTTCTTGCCCGGCGGCACCAGGCTGCCGGCGCCGATGATCACATCGTCTTCAACCACCGCGCCGTCCATCACAATGCTGCCCATGCCGATCAGGATACGACTGCCGACGGTGCAGCCATGGAGCATGACCTTGTGGGCGATGGTCACATCGTCGCCGATCAGCAGCGGGAAACCGTCAGGATTGAAGGGCCCGGCGTGGGTAATGTGCAGCACGCAGCCGTCCTGCACGCTGGTGCGCGCGCCGATGCGGATGCGGTGCATGTCGCCGCGAATCACCGTCAGCGGCCAGACCGAGCTGTCGGCGCCGATTTGAACATCGCCGATCACCACCGCCGAAGCATCGACGAAAGCCCCGGCGCCGAGGGTTGGCGTGTGATTCTGATAGGTGCGAAGGGTCACGATAGCCTCTCTCTGTTTGGTTGATAGCTGCGGTGGACGTTGATTGTAATTAAGATGGCCCCATCTTTGTCTTACCTGTTTCTTCAGCCAAGGTGCCAACCGTGAGCGCGAACAACCCTCTTTTGCAGTCCTACGACCTGCCGCCGTTCTCGGCGATCCGTGCCGAGCACGTCCAACCGGCCATCGAACAGATCCTGGCCGACAACCGCGTCGCCATCGAAGGCATCCTGCAAAGCCAGGGGAAAAATCCGACCTGGGCCGGCCTGGTCCTGGCCATGGATGAACTCAACGACCGCCTGGGCGCCGCCTGGAGCCCGGTCAGCCATCTCAATGCCGTGTGCAACAGCGCTGAACTGCGTGAGGCCTATGAGGCCTGCCTGCCGGCATTGAGCGCCTATTCCACCGAGATGGGCCAGAACCGCGAACTGTTCCAGGCCTTCGAAGCCCTGGCCAACAGCCCGCAAGCGGCCGGTTTCGACGTGGCGCAAAAAACCATTCTGGAGCACGCACTGCGCGACTTCCGCCTGTCGGGTATCGACCTGCCGCCTGAGCAGCAGAAGCGCTACGCCGAGGTGCAGAGCAAACTCTCCGAGTTGGGCAGCAAGTTCTCCAACCAATTGCTCGACGCCACCCAGGCCTGGACCAAGCACGTCACCGACGAAGCCACCCTCGCCGGCCTGACCGATTCGGCCAAGGCGCAAATGGCGGCTGCGGCCCAGGCCAAAGGCCTCGACGGCTGGCTGATCAGCCTGGAGTTCCCCAGCTACTACGCGGTGATGACCTACGCCCACGACCGCGCCCTGCGCGAAGAAATCTACGCGGCCTACTGCACCCGTGCGTCGGACCAAGGCCCGAATGCCGGTCAGAACGATAACGGCCCGGTGATGGAACAGATCCTCGACTTGCGTCAGGAACTGGCCCAACTGCTCGGTTTCGCCTCTTTCTCCGAACTGAGCCTGGCCACCAAAATGGCCGAATCCAGCGACCAGGTACTGAGTTTCCTACGCGACCTGGCCAAACGCAGCAAGCCATTCGCCACCCAGGACCTGCAACAGCTCAAGGCCTACGCCGCCGAACAAGGCTGCAACGACCTGCAAAGCTGGGACAGCGGTTTCTACGGCGAAAAGCTGCGTGAACAGCGCTACAGCGTGTCCCAGGAAGCCCTGCGTGCCTACTTCCCGATCGACAAAGTGCTGGGCGGGCTGTTTGCCATCGTCCAGCGCCTGTATGGCATCGAGATCGCCGAGCAGAAAGGCTTCGACACCTGGCACCCGGATGTTCGCCTGTTCGAAATCAAGGAAAACGGCCAGCACGTCGGCCGCTTCTTCTTCGACCTGTATGCCCGCGCCAACAAGCGTGGCGGTGCCTGGATGGACGGCGCGCGGGATCGTCGGCGCACCGCCGAGGGTGTGCTGCAAAGCCCGGTGGCTAACCTTGTGTGCAACTTCACCCCGGCCGACAGCGGCAAGCCTGCCCTGCTGACCCACGATGAAGTCACCACCCTGTTCCACGAATTCGGTCACGGCCTGCACCACCTGCTGACCCGCGTCGAACACGCGGGCGTGTCCGGCATCAACGGCGTGGCCTGGGATGCGGTGGAGTTGCCGAGCCAGTTCATGGAGAACTGGTGCTGGGAGCCGGAAGGCCTGGCGCTTATTTCCGGTCATTACGAAAGCGGCGAAGCCCTGCCCCAGGACCTGCTGCAAAAAATGCTCGCGGCGAAGAACTTCCAGTCTGGCCTGATGATGGTGCGCCAGCTGGAATTCTCGCTGTTCGACTTTGAACTGCATGCCACCCACGGTGATGGCCGCAGCGTGGCGCAGGTGCTCGAAGGCGTGCGCGACGAGGTGTCGGTGATGCGTCCGCCGGCCTATAACCGCTTCCCCAACAGCTTCGCGCATATCTTCGCCGGCGGTTACGCGGCGGGGTACTACAGCTACAAGTGGGCCGAAGTATTGTCGGCGGACGCGTTCTCCAAGTTCGAAGAAGACGGCGTGCTCAATGCCGAAACTGGCCGGGCGTTCCGCGAGGCGATCCTGGCCCGTGGCGGTTCCCAGGCGCCGATGGTGCTGTTCGTCGACTTCCGCGGACGCGCACCGTCGATTGACGCACTCTTGCGCCACAGCGGCCTGAGTGAGGACGCGGCAGCATGAGTGACGGGCCTGTGATCACCAAAAAGCAATTTATCGCCGGCGCCGTGTGCCCGGCGTGCAGCGAGCCGGACAAGTTGAAGATGTGGACCGAAGACAGCGTGCCCCATCGCGAATGCGTGGCCTGTGGCTATACCGACACGCTCAACGACCAGGGTTTGTCGGTGCCCAAGGAATTGGGCACGCGGGTCAACACCTCGGCGTTGAAAGCGCCGGCGGACCCCAAGGTGCAGGCGGTGCAGTTCTTCCCTAATCCCAAGCTGAAAAAAGACTGACGGACCTTACTCCGTCCAACCTGTGGGAACAGGCTCATGTAGGAGCTGGCTTGCCAGCGATAGCATCACCTCGGTGTCACTGATACACCGAGGTGTCTGCATCGCAGGCAAGCCAGCTCCTACACAAGCCTGCTCCCACTTTTTTTGCGCGCATTTCTCGATTTTCCTGGCTGAAACGGTTCTCTCATTCCTTAGCCTGCTATCATTTGTAACCATTGATTACATCCACAACGACAAGCCGCTCCATGAAGCGACTGCTCAAACCCGTGACCACATGATGAGGTGCCACCATGTCTGATCAAGATCGAGACAACCCCCGGCGTGACTTTTTGCGCAAATCCTTGACCTTGATCCCGGTGGTCACGGTTGCCAGCACCGGCCTTGGCGGCTCGATGCTGATGGCCACGCCCGAGCCTGTCCAGGCCAGCCCGGCCAAGGCACCTACCAGCGAAAAGGCCTACGAGCCCAGTTACTTCACCGCTGAGGAATGGGCCTTCATCAACGCGGCCGTCGCGCGCCTGATCCCCGCAGATGCCCAAGGCCCAGGTGCCCTGGAAGCCGGTGCACCGGAATACATCGACCGGCAGATGAACACGCCCTACGCCAGCGGCGCCCTGTGGTTCATGCAAGGTCCGTTCAACGCCGACGCACCGCCCGAGATGGGCTGGCAGAGCAAACTGGTGCCCAAGGAGATCTATCGCCTGGGTATTGCTGCCACGGATGCCTGGTCGAAAGCGTTCAACGGTAAAACATTTGCTGGGCAAGACAGCGCTACCCAGGATGATTTGCTGCGCCGCCTGGAGGCGGGAGGTGCCGAAACCGGCGAGCATTTCGCTGCGGTCCCGCCGAAGATTTTCTTCAACTTGTTGCTGCAAAACACCAAGGAAGGGTTCTTCTGCGACCCGATCCACGGCGGCAACAAAGGCATGGTCGGCTGGACCATGATCGGCTTCCCCGGCGCCCGCGCCGATTTCATGGATTGGGTTGAACGCAACGAGCAATACCCCTTCCCGGCTGTTTCCATCCGTGGCGAGAGGGCATAAACGTGGCGACCATCATGAAGAAAGTGGATGCAGTCATCGTCGGCTTTGGCTGGACTGGCGCGATCATGGCCAAGGAGCTGACGGAAGCCGGCTTGCACGTGGTAGCGCTGGAGCGCGGCCCGATGCAGGACACCTACCCGGACGGCAATTACCCACAAGTGATCGACGAACTGACCTACAGCGTGCGCAAAAAGCTGTTCCAGGACATTTCCAAGGAAACCGTGACCATTCGCCATAGCGTGAATGACATCGCCCTGCCCAACCGTCAGTTGGGCGCCTTCCTGCCGGGCAACGGCGTAGGCGGCGCGGGCCTGCACTGGTCGGGCGTGCATTTTCGGGTGGACCCTATCGAACTGCGCATGCGCAGCCACTACGAAGAACGCTACGGCAAAAACTTCATTCCCAAGGACATGACCATCCAGGACTTCGGCGTCAGCTACGAAGAACTGGAACCGTTCTTTGACTACGCCGAAAAGGTCTTCGGCACCTCCGGCCAGGCCTGGACCGTGAAGGGCCAACTGGTGGGTGAAGGCAAGGGCGGCAACCCTTACGCGCCGGATCGTTCCAGCCATTTCCCACTGGAATCGCAGAAAAATACCTACTCGGCACAGCTGTTTCAGCAGGCCGCCACTGCCGTGGGCTACAAGCCCTACAACCTGCCTTCGGCCAATACCTCGGGGCCTTACACCAACCCCTATGGCGCGCAGATGGGGCCGTGCAACTTCTGTGGTTTTTGCAGCGGGTATGTCTGCTACATGTACTCCAAGGCATCGCCCAACGTGAACATCCTGCCGGCCCTGCGCCAGGTGCCGAACTTTGAACTGCGGCCAAATTCCCACGTGCTCAAAGTCAATCTCGACAGCACCAAGCGCAAGGCCACTGGCGTGACCTATATCGACGCCCAGGGCCGGGAGATCGAGCAACCGGCGGACCTGGTGATTCTTGGCGCCTTCCAGTTCCACAACGTGCGCCTGATGCTGCTCTCGGGCATCGGCAAGCCCTACGACCCGATCACGGGCGAAGGGGTGGTGGGCAAGAACTTCGCCTACCAGAACATGGCCACCATCAAGGCCTACTTCGACAAAGACGTGCACACCAACAACTTCATCGGCGCTGGCGGCAATGGCGTGGCGGTGGACGACTTCAACGCCGATAACTTCGATCATGGCCCCCATGGTTTCGTCGGCGGTTCGCCGATGTGGGTCAACCAGGCGGGCAGCCGGCCGATTGCCGGTACCTCCAACCCACCGGGCACGCCGGCCTGGGGCAGTGCGTGGAAGCGCGCCACGGCCGATTACTACACCCACCAAGTGTCGATGGACGCCCATGGCGCTCATCAATCCTACCGGGGCAACTACCTCGATCTGGACCCGGTTTACCGTGATGCCTACGGCCTGCCGTTGCTGCGCATGACCTTCGACTGGCAGGAAAACGACATCAAGATGAACCGCTTCATGGTCGAGAAAATGGGCAAGATCGCCGAAGCGATGAACCCCAAGGCGATTGCCGTACTCGGCAAGAAGGTCGGCGAGCACTTCAACACCGCGTCTTACCAGACCACGCACCTCAACGGTGGCGCGATCATGGGTACCGACCCGAAGACCAGCGCGTTGAACCGCTACCTGCAGTGCTGGGATGTGCACAACGTGTTTGTCCCAGGCGCATCCGCTTTCCCACAAGGCTTGGGCTACAACCCTACGGGCCTGGTGGCGGCGCTGACCTATTGGTCCGCCCGGGCGATACGCGAGCAGTACCTGAAAAATCCCGGCCCGCTGGTTCAGGCATAAGGAGCGACGACTATGAAAGCATTTGTTATCGCAACCCTGGCCCTGTTCAGCAGTTGCTCGGTGAGCGCCGCTGAAACTGATCTGGTCAAACAGGGCGAATACCTGGCTCGCGCCGGTGACTGCGTGGCCTGCCATACCGCCAAGGGCGGCAAGCCGTTTGCCGGTGGCCTGGCGATGGAAACCCCGATCGGCGTGATCTACTCAACCAACATCACCCCGGACAAAACCGGCCTGGGGGACTACAGCTTTGAAGATTTCGACAAAGCCGTGCGCCATGGTGTCGCCAAAAGCGGTAGTACCCTTTACCCGGCGATGCCTTACCCGTCTTATGCACGTGTCAGCGAAACCGACATGCAGGCGCTGTATGCGTACTTTATGAAAGGCGTGGAACCGGTCGCCCAGGCGAACCAGGACAGTGATATTCCCTGGCCCTTGAGCATGCGCTGGCCCCTGGCGGCATGGCGTTGGATGTTTGCGCCCGAGGTGGCGGGCTATCAGGCTCCGGCCGATGCCGACCCGGTGATCAGCCGTGGCGCCTACCTGGTGGAAGGCCTCGGCCACTGTGGCGCCTGCCATACCCCGCGGGCCCTGACCATGCAGGAAAAGGCCCTAAGCGCGTCGCAAGGTGCGGCGTTCCTGTCCGGCAGTGCGCCCCTGGAAGGCTGGATCGCCAAAAGCCTGCGCGGCGACCACAAGGACGGCCTGGGCAGTTGGAGCGAAGAGCAACTGGTGCAGTTTCTCAAGACCGGTCGCAGTGATCGCAGCGCGGTGTTTGGCGGCATGAGCGACGTTGTAGTCCACAGCATGCAGTACATGTCTGAAGACGACCTGACCGCTATCGCCCGTTACCTCAAGAGCCTGCCGGCAGTCGATCCCAAGGATCAGCCGCACCAGTACGACAAGCAGGTGGCCGAGGCTTTATGGAAAGGCGATGACAGCCAGCCGGGCGCTGCGGTGTACATCGACAACTGCGCGGCCTGCCATCGCACCGATGGCCATGGCTACACCCGGGTGTTCCCGGCGCTGGCGGGCAACCCGGTGTTGCAGACGGCGGATGCCACATCGTTGATCAACATTGTGTTGAATGGTGGAACCCTGCCGGCCACACACGCAGCGCCTTCTACATTCACCATGCCGGCCTTTGCCTGGCGCTTGTCGGATCAGGAAGTGGCGGATGTGGTCAGCTTTATTCGGGGCAGCTGGGGTAACCAGGGCGCGCCGGTGAAGGCTGGTGACGTGGCCGACCTGCGCAAAAGCGATAAACACACCACCTCGGGCGACGATCTGGGGCAAGTGACGAGTCACTGATTTTGCCTTTGCCGCCCAACGGCACTGGTCAGATACGCTGCGCCTCGATACTGTATATAAAAACAGTGTCGAGGCGCTTTCATGTCCACTCCTCTGCCGCCGCGCGGGCGAGGCACCGCCACCAACCTGCACAATCGCTTCGCGCCCACGGTGAGTGTGGCCGAGGATGACGGCTGGTATCAGGAAGTGCCGCCGACCCAGGGCACCGAAGTGCGCATCGAGACGGCAAAGACCATCATCACCCGCAACACCTCGCCGGACCTGCCGTTCGACCGCTCCATCAACCCTTACCGGGGGTGTGAGCACGGTTGCATTTATTGTTATGCGCGGCCCAGCCATGCCTATTGGGACATGTCCCCGGGCCTGGATTTTGAAACCAAGCTGATCGCCAAGAGCAACGCCGCCCAGGTGCTGGAGCAACAATTGTCCAAGCCCGGTTATGTGTGCGCGCCGATCAACCTGGGCTCCAACACGGACCCGTACCAGCCCATCGAGCGCGAGTACCAGATCACCCGGCAAACCCTGCAAGTGCTGCTGCGCTATCGCCACCCGGTGACTATCGTGACCAAGGGTTCGTTGATCCTGCGTGACCTTGACCTGCTCACCGAACTGGCCCGCCAGCGGCTGGTGGCGGTGATGATCAGCCTTACCAGCCTGGACGATGAACTCAAGCGCATCCTGGAACCTCGTGCAGCGGCGCCCAAGGCGCGGCTGCGGGCGATCCGGGTGATGCGCGAGGCAGGGATCCCGGTAGGCGTGCTGTGCTCGCCGATGATTCCGATGATCAACGACAGCGAACTGGAAAGCCTGCTCGCCGAGGCCCATGCCGCCGGGGCGCAGAGCGCCGCCTATATGATGCTGCGCCTGCCCCTTGAGGTGGCGCCGCTGTTCGAGGAGTGGTTGGCGGCCCATTACCCGCAACGGGCGGCCCATGTGATGAGCCTGGTACGCCAGGTGCGCGGTGGCGAAGTCTATGACAGCCGCTTCGGTGTGCGTATGCGCGGTGAAGGACCGTTTGCTGACCTGTTGGCACAACGATTTGCCAAAGCGATCAAGCGCTTGGGGCTTGACCGGCGGGAGGGCTTCAATCTCGATTGCAGTGCATTCTGTCCACCCGGCAGGCAGCTGGCTTTGTTGTAGACTGATACAAATGCGCGGGTTTTCCGGCCAGGGTGGTCGCGTTTTGATATCACTGAAACCCGCGAGATAGAGCGGTTGATTCAGTTTGAGTTAAGTTTCGGCAGGTACCTTGTTCACTGAGTGACTGATGGGTCGTCGGCGCTGGCTGGGTGGTCTGCATGTGTTGTTTCCCAGTGATCGCGCGTCGACCTCAACTGCAAGACTCTCCTGCCCCAACCACGAGGATGAATCATGAGTGACAAGGATAAACATTCGTTGGCTGCGTCGGCTTCAGCCCCTCACGAGGCGGAGTCCGCCGATGCAGCGCTGCAGCACATCGTTGATGGCTTTTTGCATTTCCATAACGAGGTCTTTCCCCAGCAGGAAGAGCTCTTCAAGAAACTCGCCACGGCCCAGAGCCCACGGGCGATGTTTATCACCTGTGCCGACTCGCGCATTGTTCCGGAACTGATCACCCAGAGCTCCCCGGGCGATTTGTTCGTCACCCGTAACGTGGGTAACGTCGTGCCGCCTTACGGGCAGATGAACGGCGGTGTGTCCACGGCCATCGAGTACGCGGTGCTGGCGCTTGGCGTGCAGCACATCATCGTTTGCGGCCACTCCGATTGTGGCGCCATGCGGGCCGTGCTCAACCCCCAGAGCCTGGAAAAAATGCCCACGGTCAAAGCCTGGCTGCGCCACGCCGAGGTCGCCAAGACTATGGTCCAGGACAACTGTGATTGCGCCAATGAAGGCGAAAGCATGCAGGTGCTGACCGAAGAAAACGTCATCGCCCAGTTGCAACACTTGCGCACCCACCCCTCTGTGGCTTCGCGCATGGCCAACGGCCATTTGTTCATCCACGGCTGGATCTACAACATCGAGACCAGCGAGATCAAAGCCTACGATGCGGACCAGGCCACGTTCCGGCCGCTGAGCGGGTCCGGACCGATCCCTTCGGCGACGCCCAAAGCGCGCTTCTAAAACAATCCCCCTGCCGGGTAATGCGATGGCTGCCATGGATGCAGCCAGGCCTTGCCACGCCCGGCGAATGCCTCGGGAGAGTCATCATGCGTGCAGCTCAATTAAAAACAGTGCTGCCACGGGAGCTGTTGGCTTCGGTGGTGGTGTTTCTGGTGGCCCTGCCCCTGTGCATGGGGATCGCCATTGCATCCGGAATGCCACCGGCCAAGGGCCTGATCACCGGGATTATCGGTGGCCTGGTGGTGGGCTGGCTGGCCGGTTCGCCCCTGCAAGTCAGCGGCCCGGCGGCGGGCCTGGCGGTGTTGGTGTTCGAGTTGGTGCGCCAGCACGGCATGCTGATGCTCGGGCCGATCCTGCTGTTGGCGGGTTTCCTGCAACTGGTGGCCGGGCGCCTGCGCCTGGGCTGCTGGTTCCGGGTGACGGCGCCGGCGGTGGTCTACGGCATGCTGGCGGGGATCGGGGTGTTGATCGTCCTGTCGCAAGTGCATGTGATGCTCGATGGGGCGCCCAAGCCTTCGGGGCTGGATAACCTCGCGGGCTTCCCCGCCGCAGTGGCCCAGGCCATTCCCAGCCTGGGTGGCGGGCTCGGTTGGCAAGCCGGCCTGCTGGGCTTGGCGACCATGCTGGTGATGTGGTTGTGGGACCGGTTTCGCCCGCAAAAGCTGCGTTTTGTCCCCGGCGCATTGCTTGGCGTGGGCCTGGCGACTGTGGCCAGCCTGGCGCTGGCCTTGCAGGTCAAGCGCGTGGAGGTGCCGGAAAACCTCGCCGATGCCATTGATTGGTTGCGCCCCAGCGACCTGCTGAACCTGGCCGACCCCAACCTGTTGATCGCGGCCTTCGCGGTAGCCTTTATCGCCAGTGCCGAAACGTTGCTCTCGGCGGCGGCTGTGGACCGTATGCACAACGGCCAGCGTTCGGACTTCGACAAGGAATTGTCCGCCCAGGGTGTAGGCAACATGCTATGCGGCCTGGTAGGCGCATTGCCCATAACCGGGGTGATCGTGCGCAGCTCGGCCAACGTCCAGGCGGGGGCAACCACGCGCTTGTCGGCGATGTTCCACGGCCTTTGGCTACTGGCCTTCGTATTGCTGTTGTCGAGCGTGCTGCAAAGCATTCCGGTGGCGAGCCTGGCGGGGGTGCTGGTGTACACCGGCATCAAGCTGGTGGACCTCAAGGCGTTCCGTGGCCTGGCGCGTTATGGCCGGATGCCGATGTTCACCTACGCCGCCACGGCCCTGGCGATCATCTTCACCGATTTGCTGACGGGAGTGCTGGTGGGCTTCGGCCTGACCCTGGTGAAACTGGCGTGGAAGGCTTCACGGTTGAAAGTCAGCCTGATCGACCTGCCCCAGGACGGTGAGATGGAGTTGCGATTGACCGGTGCGGCGACCTTTCTCAAGGTGCCCGCATTGACCCAGGTGCTGGCGACTGTGCCGGCGGGGACCACGGTGCATGTGCCGCTCAATAACCTGAGCTACGTGGATCACTCGTGCCTGGAGTTGCTGGAGGAATGGGGGCGGGCCAATGCGGCCAAGGGCTCGAAGTTGGTGATCGAGGCGCGCGGGTTGAAGCGCAGGTTGGAAGGGCGGATACGTACCACGACGCGGATTGGTTCGGCCCCGTCAGTGGGCTGACGAAACCGGATAAAAAAATGTGGGAGCGGCGCTGCGACGATTCGACTTGCCCGCTCCCACACTTTGTTCTACGCCAGGCCGGAAATTCAGGCTGGCTGATCCAGCTCCAACTCCACGCCCAATTGGCGCGACAGGCACGGCCAGCGCTTCCACGCCGCTTCCGTTGCCGGGCTCTTGAGCTGTTCGCGATAGGCCTCGACGGACTCCAGGGCGAAGCTCTCTTCATTGAGCATTTCATCCACCGCCAGGTGCACGGCTTCGTCCAGCTGATTGGCGAAATCTTCGCCGATCAGTTGGTGGGCAATCACGTTGGCAACGGTGGTGTCTGCCGGAATCAACGGCTGGCCGAAATGCTTGATATACAGATCGTTTACTTCTTCCACCAGTCGGTGGGCCAGGTAGGCCTCGTCCAACAGGCCGTTGAGGCCTTCATGGGCCGTCAGGATCGCCGGCGGCTGTAGAAAAAAATGCTCGGCGATTTTCAGCACCGGCTTGATCTGGCTTTCAATCCCGGCTTCCCGGGCCACGTCGTTGGCGGCGTCCAGCAGGTCCGGGACCTGGTCGATGTAGGCGGTGACGAAACGCGTCATCACGGCATTGCGATCACCGTCGGCCAGGGAAATGGCCGAGTGCAGGTGTGGCAACTGTGCGTCCAGTTGTTTAGCCAATTGGCCGGTGGACGCTTCGTGTTGATGGGCACGGGAAATCTGCTCGCGCAATGCGGCGGTGTTCATGAAAGCTCCAGGAATACGGGCGTAGGAAAGGGGATTGCATAAGGTAGCTCGTTTATACGAGCCCCTAAGACGCATTTGTCATAATTATTTCATGGTTATGCGCCGCTGTTATATCGAAATGCCATCGTTCGTCGGATAGGCCCTGAATCTGCTGGCCGGCCAATGCCGTTCGTCTCTTTTTACTGATTTGTCCCCACACATTGCGGGGTCGCAGTCGCTGTCTATACTCGGGTTTGTACGCAATTAGCTGATGACGCCCGACTGCATTAGGCAGGCAAGGCTTGGCGGATGTAAGCAGTTTGGAAGCCGCCCCCTTGGCCGCAGGTGCAAACCGGCGGGATAACAAGAACGATAAGGGGAACCCGCAATGACGCGACATCCACATGTTTGGATGGGCTTACTCTTGTGGTCAGTATTCAGCCAGGCGCAAGCCGCCTGGACGGTGAATATGGCACCAGGGGCCACTGAAGTCAGTCACGCCGTGTTCGACCTGCACATGACCATTTTCTGGATCTGTGTGGTGATCGGCATCATCGTGTTTGGCGCCATGTTCTGGTCGATGATTGTGCATCGACGCTCCACGGGCCAGGTGGCGGCCAAGTTCCACGAAAGCACGACGGTCGAGATTCTCTGGACGGTGGTGCCCTTGCTGATCCTCGTCGCCATGGCCATTCCGGCGACCAAGACCCTGATCAACATCTACGACAGCAGTGAATCGGATATCGATATCCAGGTCACCGGCTACCAGTGGAAGTGGCACTACAAGTACCTGGGCCAGGACGTCGAGTTCTTCAGCAACCTGGCCACTCCCGCCGAGCAGATCCATAACCAGGCCACCAAGGGCGAACACTATCTGCTGGAAGTCGACCAACCGCTGGTGCTGCCGGTGGGCGCCAAGGTGCGCTTTTTGGTGACGGCCGCCGACGTGATCCATTCGTGGTGGGTGCCGGCGTTTGCGGTCAAGCGCGATGCGATCCCAGGCTTCGTCAACGAGGCCTGGACCCGGGTCGAGAAGCCCGGCATCTACCGTGGCCAGTGCGCGGAGCTGTGCGGCAAGGATCACGGCTTCATGCCCATCGTCGTCGAGGTCAAGTCCAAGGCCGACTACGAAACCTGGCTCGGCGAGCGCAAGGAGGAGGCCGCCAAGCTCAAGGAGCTGACCTCCAAAGAGTGGACGCGTGAAGAGCTGGTGGCCCGTGGCGACAAGGTCTATCACACCACCTGCGTGGCCTGTCACCAAGCCGAAGGCCAGGGCCTACCGCCGATGTTCCCGGCGCTCAAAGGCTCGAAAATCGCCACTGGACCGGCGGCAGACCACCTGAGCATCGTCTACCACGGTAAGCCCGGCACGGCGATGGCGGCCTTTGGCAAACAACTGTCGGAAGTCGATATTGCGGCGGTCGTGACCTACGAGCGTAACGCCTGGGGCAACAACAAAGGCGACATGGTCACGCCCAAAGACGTGCTGGCCATCAAACAGGCGGAAAGCAAATGAACCTCTTCATTGCGTATGCCCTGAACCGCCCCGCCCATCCGCTTGCAGGAGAACGGCCATGAGCACTGTGATCGATGACCACGGTCATGCCGCTGACCACGCCCACGGTCCCGCCAAGGGCCTGATGCGCTGGGTGCTGACCACCAACCACAAAGACATCGGGACCATGTACCTGTGGTTCAGCTTCGCCATGTTCCTGCTCGGCGGCTCGTTCGCCATGGTGATCCGTGCCGAGCTGTTCCAGCCGGGCTTGCAGATCGTCGAGCCGGCGTTCTTCAACCAGATGACCACCATGCATGGCTTGATCATGGTGTTTGGCGCGGTGATGCCGGCATTTGTCGGCCTGGCCAACTGGATGATCCCACTGATGATCGGCGCGCCGGACATGGCCTTGCCGCGCATGAACAACTTCAGCTTCTGGCTGCTGCCGGCGGCGTTCCTGCTGCTGGTCTCGACCCTGTTCACCCCCGGTGGCGGGCCGAATTTTGGCTGGACCTTCTACGCCCCGCTTTCCACCACCTACGCCCCGGAAAGCGTGACGTTCTTTATCTTTGCCATCCACCTGATGGGTATCAGCTCGATCATGGGTGCGATCAACGTGGTCGCCACCATCCTCAACCTGCGCGCACCGGGCATGACCCTGATGAAGATGCCGCTGTTCGTCTGGACCTGGCTGATCACCGCCTTCCTGCTGATTGCGGTGATGCCGGTGCTGGCCGGTTGCGTGACGATGATGCTGATGGATATCCACTTCGGCACCAGCTTCTTCAGCGCTGCCGGCGGTGGTGACCCGGTGTTGTTCCAGCATGTGTTCTGGTTCTTCGGCCATCCTGAGGTGTACATCATGATCCTGCCGGCCTTCGGTGCCGTCAGCTCGATCATCCCGACCTTTTCGCGCAAGCCGCTGTTTGGCTACACCTCGATGGTCTACGCCACGGCGAGCATCGCGTTCCTGTCGTTTATCGTGTGGGCGCACCACATGTTCGTGGTGGGTATTCCGCTGGTGGGCGAGCTGTTCTTCATGTACGCCACCCTGCTGATCGCGGTGCCCACCGGGGTCAAGGTGTTCAACTGGGTCAGCACCATGTGGCAAGGCTCGCTGACGTTCGAGACGCCCATGCTGTTTGCCGTGGCCTTTGTGATCCTGTTCACCATCGGCGGCTTTTCCGGGCTGATGCTGGCGATTGCCCCAGCGGACTTCCAGTACCACGACACCTACTTTGTGGTGGCGCATTTCCATTACGTACTGGTGCCTGGAGCGATCTTCGGGATCTTCGCCTCGGCTTACTACTGGCTGCCGAAATGGACCGGCCATATGTACGACGAAACCCTGGGCAAGCTGCACTTCTGGCTGTCGTTCGTGGGGATGAACATGGCGTTCTTCCCGATGCACTTCGTGGGGCTGGCCGGCATGCCACGGCGGGTGCCGGACTACAACCTGCAGTTCGCCGACTTCAACATGGTGTCGTCGATTGGCGCCTTTATGTTCGGCGCCACGCAGATCTTCTTCCTGTTTATCGTGATCAAGTGCATCCGGGGCGGTAAGCCGGCGCCGGCCAAGCCGTGGGATGGCGCCGAAGGGCTGGAGTGGAGCATTCCTTCGCCGGCGCCGTATCACACCTTCACCACGCCGCCGGAGGTCAAATGAGCCCGGTCATGAAAACACTCCCGATCCCCTGTGGGAGCGGGCTTGCCCGCGATGGCGGCCTCAAGACCCCTGCAGAGCTTGAGGGCCTCATCGCGAAGCCAGCTCGCCCGGGTGGGCGCCATGGCTGACTCCGTCCCTCTCAACCGCCTGGTCACGCGCCTGCTGATCCTGGTGCTGGCGATGTTCGCCTTCGGTTTTGCCCTGGTGCCGATCTACGACGTGATGTGCAAGGCGTTCGGCATCAACGGCAAGACCGCGGGGCAGTACGAAGGCTCGCAGGTGGTCGATCCGTCACGTCAGATACGGGTGCAATTCCTGTCGACCAATGCCATCGATATGGTCTGGGAATTTCACTCCAGGGCCGACGAAATCGTGGTCCACCCCGGTGCGGTCAACGAGATGGTGTTCGTGGCCTTCAACCCCACCGACAAGCCGATGACCGCCCAGGCGATCCCGAGTATTTCCCCGGCCGAAGCGGCGATGTACTTCCACAAGACCGAGTGCTTTTGCTTCACCCAGCAAGTGCTGCAGCCGGGAGAGCGCATCGAGATGCCGGTGCGCTTCATTGTCGATCGCGACATGCCCAAGGATGTGAAGCATTTGACCCTGGCGTACACGCTGTTCGATATCACTGCGCGCCAACCGCCCGTGGCTGTCCATACCGGCGGCTAGGCGTGCCTGCGGGCTCGATTAGGAGAACGGATACATGTCGACTCATGATACGTACTACGTACCAGCGCAAAGCAAATGGCCAATAATTGCCACGTTTGGGCTGTTGATCACCGTGTATGGCCTGGGTGTGTGGTTCAACGACCTCAAGGCGGCCCGCCCGGAATCCCACGGCCCGCTGATCTTTTTCGTCGGCAGCCTGCTGCTGGCGTACATGATGTTTGGCTGGTTTGGCGCGGTGATCAAAGAAAGCCGCGCCGGGTTGTACAGTGCGCAGATGGACCGCTCATTCCGCTGGGGCATGACCTGGTTCATCTTTTCCGAGGTGATGTTTTTTATCGCGTTCTTTGGCGCGCTGTTCTATGTGCGGCATATGTCGGCGCCGTGGCTGGCCGGTGAGGGCTCCAAGGGCATTGCCCATATGCTGTGGCCCAATTTCGAGTTTGCCTGGCCGCTGCTCAACAACCCGGACCCCAAGCTGTTCCCGGCGCCGGAAGGCACCATCAGCCCGTGGGGCCTGCCATTGGTCAACACCATCTTGCTGGTGAGTTCCAGCGTGACCATCACCATCGCCCACCATGCCCTGCGCAAGGGGCATCGCGGCGCGCTGAAGATCTGGCTGGCGATCACCGTGTTGCTGGGGTTGGCGTTTCTCGGGTTCCAGGCCGAGGAATATATCCACGCCTATAAAGAGCTGGGCCTGACGCTGGGCTCGGGGGTGTATGGCGCGACGTTCTTCATGCTGACCGGCTTTCACGGTGCCCACGTGACCATCGGCACGATCATTTTGTTCGTGATGCTGATGCGCATCCTCAAGGGGCATTTCAATGCCGAGCACCAGTTCGGTTTCGAGGCGGCCAGTTGGTATTGGCACTTTGTCGACGTGGTGTGGATCGGTCTGTTTTTCTTCGTCTACGTGCTGTAGCGACTTACCAGGGGGCGTGGGAAACCAGCTGGCCGCTGAAGAACCCCCAGGTGATCAGCGCCAGGGTGATCACGGCCAGTACAACACGCACGGTCAAGGCGGTGACGAGGCGATTGGAGTGGCCCTCGTCCTTGACCAGGAAGAACAAGCCACTGAACAGGCTCACAACGGTAGCGATCAGCATCAGGGCGATAGCGGCTTTGAGCATGGTCAGGCTCCAGGGCTCTTATTTTGAGGGGCGGGCAATGAGATTCAGTATAGCCAGCACAGCATCGACCTTCGCGGTAACGCCATGAAACGCTTTCGCCCCGGGATTGCCCCGACCCTGGTGGTGCTGGTGCTGCTACCGCTGATGGTGTTCCTGGGCTTTTGGCAGTTGTCCCGTGGTCAGGAAAAACAGGCACTGCTCCAGAGTTATGCCGAACGCCGGGCGGCGCAGCCCATCAGCGTTGCGCAACTGGAGACGGTGGCGGATCCGGCCTTTCGCCGCGTGCAGTTGCGCGGGCAGTTCGACGCCGCGCACAGCGTGCTGCTGGATAACCGCATGCGCGACGGCAAGGCCGGCGTCGAGTTGCTGCAACCCTTTCATGACCAGACCAGCGGCCAGTGGCTGTTGCTCAATCGCGGCTGGCTGCCTTGGCCGGACCGGCGCACGCCGCCAGCTTTCACCACCCCCGACCAGCCTTTGAATATCAACGCCTGGGTGTATGTCGCCCCCGGCGAGACGTTCCAGCTACACGCCGACCCAGCCGCCGCCAAATGGCCACGCCTGCTGACGGCGCTGCACCCGCAGGCGCTGTGGGCCGAGTTGGAGCGCAGCGGCTTTGCCTTTGAGCTACGGGCCGAAGCGGGCCCGGCGACCTATGAAACCCAGTGGCCAGTTGTGGCCATGGGCCCGGAAAAACACCTGGGGTATGCCGTGCAGTGGTTCGCCATGGCGCTGGCGCTGCTGGGCCTTTACCTCTACCTCGGCTGGCACAACGCAAGGGAGAAGCACCATGGGAGCGGCCATGAATCCACTCAACATGTCTGACACGCCAGCGGCGCCCAACCGCAGCAAAGGGCGCTGGCAACTGATCCTGATCCTGCTGATGGTGATCGGCCCGATGGTGCTGGCGACCCTGATGTACAAGTGGCAGTTCTGGGTGCCGGACAACCGCAGCGATCATGGCGAAATGATCGGCAATGGCCAGACCCGCAGCGATATCGGCGTGCAGGCCGACGAGGATCGCTGGCAATTGCTGGTCACCGCGCCCGCGGCCTGCGCCGCCGATTGCCAGCAACTGGTCTACCTCGCGCGCCAGCTGCAGATCGGCCTGGGGCGCGATGCGTCCCGTGCCAGCCATGCCCTGGCCAGTGCGCAGCCGGTCGGCGCCGAGTATGAGGCCAAGTTGAAGGCCGAGTATCCGCAGTTGCAGCGTTTGCCCCTGGACCTGCCGACTTTCAAGCAAAACGCTGCCGCGCCGGGCGATGCGCAACTGTGGATCGTCGACCCCCACGGCAACCTGGTGCTGCGCTACGACGCGCGGGTCAAGGGCAAGGATCTGCTCAACGATCTGCGCCACCTGCTGAAACTGTCGAATATCGGATAAGGGCATCGTCATGGCCAAACCTGGATTTCGCCTCGCGCTGTTTGCCACCCTGCTGGCGCTGATTGTGGTGCTTTTGGGCGCCTACACGCGCCTGACCCATGCCGGTCTCGGTTGCCCGGACTGGCCGGGTTGCTATGGCTTTATCAGCGTGCCGAAAAGCGAGGCCCAGTTGGCCCATGCCGAGTTGCACTTCCCGGACACGCCGGTGGAGGCCGACAAGGGCTGGAACGAGATGATCCATCGCTATGCAGCAGGCACCCTGGGGCTGCTGATCGCGCTGTTGGCCACCCGCGCCTGGACCCATCGCCGGCATCCGGGGCAGCCCTTGAAGCTACCGTTGTTCCTGCTGGCGGTGGTGTTTGCCCAGGCGGCCTTTGGCATGTGGACGGTGACGCTCAAGCTGTGGCCGCAGGTCGTCACCGGGCATTTACTGGGTGGCTTCGCGACCTTGAGCCTGTTGTTTCTGCTGACCCTGCGTTTGTCCGGGGTGTTGCCGGCGCTGATCGTGCCCCGGCGCCTGCAGTATTGGGCCACGGCCGGCCTGGTGCTGGTGATCGGGCAGATCGCCCTCGGTGGCTGGGTCAGCTCCAACTATGCGGCGGTGGCCTGTATCGATTTGCCGACCTGTCATGGTGAGTGGTGGCCGGCAGCGGACTTTGCCAATGGCTTTCACCTGACCCAGCATATCGGGCCCAACTACCTGGGCGGGCAACTGGACAGTGATGCACGCACGGCGATTCACCTGACCCATCGCCTGGGCGCGCTGGTGGTGACTGTGGCGCTGCTGGGCCTGGCCTGGCAGCTCAAGGCGGTGGGCATGACCCGCCTGGCGGGCCTGCTGCTGGTTGCCCTGGCCGTGCAGATCGGCCTGGGCCTGAGCAATGTGTACTTTCATTTGCCGCTGCCGGTGGCGGTCGCCCATAACGCCGGCGGCGCAGCGTTGTTGCTGACCCTGGTGCTGGTCAATTACCACGCCCGTACCAGCCTGGTGCGGGTCCGCCACCAAGTGCCGTTCGGTTGGCGCTTCAGCCCGCGCAAGCACGTGTCGGGTCTGATCACCCTTAAAGGAGAGATGCCATGGCGACCTTGATTGGCGAGCGTCCCGGCCAGGCTATCTGGCGTGACTACCTGGAGCTGACCAAGCCCAAGGTGGTGGTGCTGATGCTGATTACCTCGCTGGTGGGCATGTTTCTCGCCACCCGCGCCGGGGTGCCGTGGCCGGTGCTGATCTTCGGCAACCTGGGGATTGCCCTGTGTGCCGGTGGCGCGGCGGCGGTCAACCATGTGGTGGACCGGCGCATCGACGCGCTGATGGCGCGCACCCACAAGCGGCCGTTGGCTGAAGGCCGGGTTTCCCCGGCTGCCGCGCTGACGTTTGCCCTGGCGCTGGCGGTGGCCGGGCTGGCGTTGCTGCTGGCGTTTACCAACCCGTTGGCGGCCTGGCTGACCCTGGCCTCGCTGCTGGGCTATGCGGTGATCTACACCGGCTTTCTCAAGCGCGCGACACCGCAGAACATCGTGATCGGCGGCCTGGCCGGCGCGGCGCCACCATTGCTCGGCTGGGTGGCGGTCACCGGCCATGTGAGCGCCGAGCCGTTGCTGCTGGTGCTGATCATCTTCGCCTGGACCCCGCCGCACTTCTGGGCCCTGGCCATCCATCGCAAGGAGGAGTACGCCAAGGCCGATATCCCGATGCTGCCGGTGACCCACGGCGAGCACTACACCAAGGTGCATATCCTGCTGTACACCTTCGCGCTGCTGGCGGTGAGCCTGATGCCCTATGTGATCCACATGAGCGGGCTGTTGTACCTCGGTTGTGCGCTGGTTCTGGGTGCGCGCTTTCTGCAATGGGCCTGGGTGCTGTACCGTGGCAGTCGGCCGCACGCGGCGATCAATACCTTCAAGTACTCTATCTGGTACCTGTTTTTGCTATTTATCGCCCTGCTCGTAGACCACTACTTATTGTTGAACCTATGACTCGAACTCAAAAAACTGTCTTTATCCTGGTGGCCGTCGTGGCGTTGATCATGGGCCTGACCGTCAACAAAGTGCTGTCTGGCAAGGGCCAGGGCGACCCTACGGCATTGATCGACGCGGGCATTATCCTGCTGCCGCAAAGCCGCCAGCTGCCGCCCGTGACCATGACCAACCAGGACGGCCAGCCGGTGCTGGTCAATGAGTTGAAGGGCAAGTGGAGCGTGCTGTTCTTTGGCTACACCTTCTGCCCGGACATCTGCCCGACCACCCTGGCCCAACTGCGGCAGATCAAGAGCGAGCTGCCCAAGGACGTGGTGGATAAGCTGCAGGTGATCCTGGTCAGCGTTGACCCGCATCGCGATACCCCGACCCAGGTCAAGCAGTACTTGAGCTACTTCGATCCGCAATTTGCAGGGTTGACCGGGGCGAATGTGGAGGATGTGCAGAAGGTCTCGAATGCGGTGAGCATTCCGTTCATTCCGGCCGACACCAGCAAGCCGAACTACACCGTCGACCACAGCGGCAACCTGGCATTGATCGGCCCGGATGGCAGCCAGCGCGGGTTTATCCGTGCGCCGTTGAATAACCAGAAGCTGGTGGCGCAGTTGCCGGGGTTGTTGCAGCGCAACTGAGCTGACAACACAGATCAAGTGTGGGAGCTGGCTTGCCTGCGATAGCGTCAGGTCAGCCAGCCTCTTGGTTGCTGACCCACCGCGATCGCAGGCAAGCCAGCTCCCACATTTTGCTTTGCTCGGCTTCAGAGATCGTATTTCAGATCAGAACGCCGGCAGAATCGCGCCTTTGTACTTCTCGTTGATGAATTCCTTCACCTCAGGAGTGTGCAGGGCTTTGACCAGTTTTTGCACCGCGTCCGAATCCTTGTTGTCCTCGCGGGTCACCAGGATATTGACGTAAGGCGAGTCGTTGCCTTCGATCGCCAGGGCATCCTTGGACGGGTCCAGCTTGGCTTCCAGGGCGTAGTTGGTGTTGATCAGGGCCAGGTCGACCTGGGTCAGCACGCGCGGCAGGGTGGCGGCTTCCAGTTCGCGGAATTTCAGGCCTTTTTCGTTGCCGGTGATGTCCTTGATGGTCGACAGGATATCGGTCGGGTTCTTCAAGGTGATCAGGCCCTTGCTGGCCAGCAGCAATAGCGCGCGGCCGCCGTTGGTGGCGTCGTTGGGGATCACCACGTTGGCGCCGTTCGGCAGCTCGGCCAGGCTCTTGTACTTGCTGGAGTACGCGCCCAGCGGCTCCAGGTGCACGCCGGCGACGCTCACCAGGTGGGTGCCCTTGGCCTTGTTGAACTCATCCAGGTACGGCTGGTGCTGGAAGAAGTTGGCGTCCAGGCGTTTTTCGGCCACTTGTACGTTCGGCTGCACGTAGTCGGTGAACACCTTGACCTTCAGGTCCACGCCTTGCGCGGCCAGGGCCGGCTTCACGAACTCAAGGATCTCAGCGTGCGGCACCGGGGTCGCGGCGACCGTCAGGGTCTCGGCGGCGTGGGCGGAAAATGCGGCAACCGCGGCGAAAGCAACCAGTAGTTTTTTCATCCAACAAGCTCCTTGTTCGGGCATGCCGGCGGGGGCCGGCAATGGCCGTTATTTTCGAGAATAGTGGGTCACCAGCTTATCGCCGATGGTTTGCAGAATCTGCACCAGCACAATCAACATCACCACGGTCACGACCATGACGTCATCCTGGAAACGCTGGTAGCCATAGCGGATCGCCAGGTCGCCCAGCCCACCGGCACCCACCACACCCGCCATGGCGGTGTAGCCCACCAGGGCAATGGCGGTCACGGTGATTGCAGCAATGATGCCCGGCTTTGCCTCGGGCAGCAGCGCCTTGGTGATGATCTGCCGGGTGGTCGCGCCCATGGCCTGGGTCGCCTCGATGATGCCGCGATCGACCTCGCGCAGGGCGGTTTCCACCAGCCGCGCGAAGAACGTCGAAGCGCCTACCACCAGCGGTGGAATCGCGCCGGCCACGCCCAGCGAAGTGCCGGTGAGGAACACCGTGGTGGGGATCATCACAATCAGCAGAATGATAAACGGCAGCGAACGTATGGCGTTGACCACGAAGGCCAGGGCGGCATAGGTGATTTTCTGCTCCAGCAACTGCCGTGGGCTGAACAGAAACAGCAGGATGCCCAATGGCAGGCCCACCAGCACGGTGAAAAACAGCGAGGTGCCGAGCATCAGCAGGGTGTCGTTGGTGGCCACCCAGATATCAGCCCAGTCGACGTTGTCGAAGTAATGCAGTAGCACGTCCATTAACGCAGGACCTCCATGTGCACATCGGCGGCGGTAAAGCGCGCGAACGCCGCTTCCATGTCACCGCCGGTGATGGCCAGGGTCAGTTGCCCGTAAGGGGTATCTTTGATGTGGTCGATGCGACCGGCAAGGATGCTGTAGTCCACACCCGTTTCGCGGGCGACGGTACCCAGCAGTGGCGCGTAGGTCGCTTCGCCCTGGAACGTCAGGCGCACGATGCGGCCCGGCACATGGGCGAACACATCGCGCTGCTCACCTTCATCGACCTGCTCGGCTTCTTGCACAAAGCGCTTGGTGGTCGGGTGCGTGGGGTGCAGGAACACCTGGGCCACCGGGCCTTGCTCGACAATCACCCCGGCATCCATCACCGCGACCTGGTCGCAGACACGGCGGATCACGTCCATTTCATGGGTGATCAGCACGATGGTCAGCTTCAGCTCGCGGTTGATCTCGGCCAGCAATTGCAGGACCGAGGCGGTGGTCTGTGGGTCGAGGGCGCTGGTGGCTTCGTCGCACAGCAGGATTTTCGGCTTGGTGGCCAGGGCGCGGGCGATGCCGACGCGCTGCTTCTGGCCGCCGGACAGTTGCGCCGGGTACTTTTTGGCGTGGTCGGCGAGGCCGACCCGGTCCAGCAGTTCGGCCACGCGCGCATCGATCTCGCGGCGCGACAGTTCGCCCGCCAGGGTCAGCGGCAGCGCGACGTTGTCGGCGACGGTCTTGGAGGCCAGCAGGTTGAAGTGCTGGAAGATCATCCCGACCTGCTGCCGGAAACGGCGCAGGCCGTTGGCATCCAGGGCGGTGACTTCTTCGCCATCCACCTGGATCTGGCCGCCCGAAGGCTCTTCGAGGCGATTGATCAGGCGCAGCAGAGTACTTTTTCCCGCGCCGGAATGGCCGATCAGGCCAAACACCTGGCCGTTCTCGACGCGCAGGCTGGTGGGATGCAGTGCGGGGATATCCTTGCCGGCGACCCGGTAGGTTTTATGGACGTTATGAAACTCGATCACGTAGCGAACCTTGTGGGGCGCATTGAAAAGGGATCAGCGGTTAGCCGGGCGCGCATTTTAGCCTGTCCGTATAGCGTTTCTTAGCATTTATTTCGTATTCAACCAGCGATTTGGCAATAACGCGATCAAAGGTCATAAAAAAGGAACGGTAAAAAATCCCGTCAGTCACTACTTAAGCAACTCGATTTCCCGGGTGCCGTGCCCGGGGTTTTGCTCAAACGAGCCAGGGACCGCTCTGGCCTACGCAAACGAGGAGTTTTGTCTGATGAGTACCAAAAAACCCGCTACGCCGCCCAAGAGCGAGCTTGCAGGCACCGATACCCTGGACCGTGGCAACACCAATGCCAAGCTGCAAAGCCTGGAGAAGTCTCGCTCCGACGCCACCGGCCAGGCGCTGCGCACTAATCAGGGGGTGAAAATCTCCGATAACCAGAACACGTTGAAAGTCGGCGCGCGCGGGCCTTCGCTGCTGGAAGATTTCATCATGCGTGAAAAAATCACGCACTTTGACCACGAGCGTATCCCGGAGCGCATCGTGCACGCCCGCGGCACTGGCGCCCATGGCTACTTCCAGACCTATGAAAACCATTCGGCGCTGACCAAGGCGGGTTTTTTGCGTGACCCTGGCCGTAAAACCCCGGTGTTCACGCGCTTTTCCACGGTGCAGGGCCCACGTGGTTCAGGCGATACGGTGCGTGACGTGCGCGGCTTTGCCGTGAAGTTCTTCACCGACGAAGGCAACTTCGACCTGGTGGGCAACAACATGCCGGTATTTTTCATTCAGGACGCGATCAAGTTTCCTGATTTCGTGCATGCGGTAAAACCTGAGCCGCACAACGAAATTCCTACCGGCGGCTCGGCCCACGATACTTTCTGGGATTTTGTCTCGCTGCAGCCGGAATCGGCGCACATGGTGATCTGGGCGATGTCCGACCGCGCCATTCCAAAAAGCCTACGCAGCATGCAGGGTTTTGGGGTGCACACGTTCCGCCTGGTGAATGCCGAGGGTCAATCCAACTTCGTCAAATTCCACTGGCGTCCGACGGCGGGCACCTGCTCCCTGGTGTGGGATGAGGCGCAAAAGCTGGCCGGTAAAGATACCGATTACCATCGTCGCGACCTGTGGGATGCGATCGAGATGGGCGATTACCCGGAGTGGGAATTGGGCGTACAGGTGATTCCGGAAGATAAGGAGCACGCGTTCGACTTCGATATTCTCGACCCGACCAAGCTGATTCCCGAAGAGTTGGTGCCCATCACCCCGCTGGGCAAGATGGTGCTCAATCGCAACCCGGACAACTTCTTCGCCGAAGTCGAACAGGTCGCGTTCTGCCCGGGGCATATCGTGCCGGGTATCGATTTCTCCAATGACCCGCTGCTGCAAGGTCGCCTGTTTTCCTACACCGATACGCAGATCAGCCGACTAGGTGGCCCGAACTTTCACCAGTTGCCGATCAATCAGCCGCTGACGCCGCTGCATAACAACCAGCGCGATGCCATGCACCGCAGCACCATCGACAAAGGCCGTGCCGCGTACGAGCCGAACTCCATCGACGGCGGCTGGCCGAAAGAAACTGCGCCGGCAGCGCAGGACGGTGGTTTCGAGTCCTACCCGGAGCGTATCGACGCGCACAAGATCCGCGAGCGCAGTGAGTCCTTTGGCGATCACTTTTCCCAGGCGCGCCTGTTTTTCAACAGCATGAGCAAGCACGAGCAGGAACACATCATCGCGGCCTATAGCTTTGAGCTGGGCAAGGTCGAGCGTGAGTTTATCCGGGCGCGCCAGGTCAATGAGATCCTGGCCAATATCGACCTCGGGCTGGCCAAGCGTGTAGCGCAGAACCTGGGCCTGCCGGCACCGAAAAAAGGCACCGTGCCGGTGCGCAAGACCGCGCCAGAGCGCTCGCCGGCCTTGAGCCAGGCCAACTTGCTGGCGGGCAATATCAAGACGCGCAAGGTGGCGATCCTGGCCGCCAATGGTGTGGATGGTGCCGCGATTGCCGCGCTGAAAAAGGCGCTGGCCGCAGAAGGTGCCCATGCCAAGTTGCTCGGGCCGACCTCGGCGCCGGTCACCACGGCCGATGGCAAGAGCCTGGCGGTGGACGCGTCGATGGAAGGCTTGCCGTCGGTGGCATTCGATGCGGTGTTTGTGCCGGGCGGGGCGAAGTCGATCCAGGCATTGAGCGGCGATGGCGTGGCGTTGCATTACCTGCTGGAGGCCTACAAGCACTTGAAGGCGATTGCCTTGGCCGGTGAGGCGAAGCAGTTGCTGGCGGTGTTGAAGCTGGAGGTGGATGCGGGGTTGACTGTGGGCGGTGATGCCAAGGCGTTGAAGGCGTTTATTGCGGCGATTGCCCAGCATCGGGTGTGGGAGCGCGAGCCTAGGGCCAAGGCGGTTCCGGCTTAAGTTTCTGGTTGTTTGACAGGGCCTCATCGCCGGCAAGCCGGCTCCCACGTTGAAATGTATTGCACTGTGGGGGCCGGCTTGCCGGCGATGGGCGTCAGTCCGCCTTACGCGGAATCAGCACCACCTGGGCCGGTATGTGTTTGAGAATCTGCCGGTGGATCTTCAGGTCATACCCTGAGTCAATCCGCTTCACTCGTTTAGTCAACAGCGTGTTCAGCCACGGGTAATCCTCGGTGCGCGGCACCTGGATGCTCACGTCACACTGGTAATTCACCACATCGGTGGCGATGGCATCCAGTTGATGGCGCAATTGCTGGATATCCGTGAGGTTCAGCGCAACCGTGGTGCTCTCGGCGGTGGGGTCGATGACCTTGGCCGGTGGCTTGGCTTCGGCGGCTTTAAGGGCGGCTTCGGCTTTATCCAGCTCGGCTTTGCGGGCGTGGGCGATGGCGCTGTTGACCCCGCCAGTCAGTGCCGGAGCCTTGGGCATCAAGGCCCGGGCGCGGCTCAAGGCAGTGGCGGCGGCGTTGACATCACCTTTTTGCAGGACGATCTGGCTGCGCTGCAAATAGGCTTCGGCCAGTTGGCGCTGATAAGGCTCCAGCGCCGGATCGTCGGGCGATTGGGCCTGCAAGGCCGCCAGTTGGTCTTCGGCGGTAGCCAGCTCACTGCTGGCCAGGTTTTGTTCCAGCTGTGCAATGGCCGCAGCGCGCGCGTCCGGCGCCTCGGGGGCGACGGGCGGGGTGCTTTGGCAGGCGCCCAGCAGCAGGGAAAATGCGGCAAGGAGCAGATAACGGGAGGTGAACGGCTTCATTCCTGCGACTCTCTAATTGCGCAAAAAGCGAGCAAGTCTACACCCCTCGACGGGGCAGGACAAAACTCAGCAGAAACAGTGCGGCGGCCGTGACCACAATCGACGGCCCGGCCGGGGTGTCCTTGAACCAGGACAGCGCCAGGCCACCACACACGGCAAGCATCCCCAGCAAACTGGCGCCGACCGCCATCTGTTCCGGCGAACGTGCATGACGCTGGGCGGCTGCGGCGGGGATGATCAACAGCGACGTGATCAACAATACGCCGACAATCTTCATTGCGACAGCGATCACCACGGCGATCAGCAACATCAGGGTCATGCGCAGTGCGGGTACTGGCAAGCCTTCGACGGTGGCCAGTTGTTCGTGGACGGTAATTGCCAGCAGCGGGCGCCACAGGGCCACGAGCAGGATCAATACTGCCGCGCTGCCGCCGAGAATCCAGGCCAGGTCCGTGGGGCTGATCGCCAGCAGGTCGCCGAACAGGTAGGCCATCAGGTCGATACGTACTTCGTGCATAAAACTCAGCACCACCAGGCCCAGGGACAGGGTACTCGGCGCGAGGATCCCCAGTAGCGTGTCCGAGGCCAGGGGCTGGCGCTGTTGCAGGGTCACCAGCAGCACTGCCAGCAGCAGGCAGCCGACGGTTACCGCGATGGTCGGGCTGACGTCCAGCAAAAAGCCCAGGGCCACGCCGAGCAGGGCCGCGTGGGACAAGGTGTCGCCAAAGTAGGCCATGCGCCGCCAGACCACGAAGGAGCCCAACGGGCCCGCCACCAGCGCCAAAGCCAAGCCTGCAAGCAGGGCGTAGAGCAGAAAATCAGCCATGCTTGCAGCCATCTCCGTGGACGTGGGTATGAGGGGCGATCGGATCGGCAACCACCGCGCCATGCAGGTCATGGGCATGATCGTGACGGTGGTGGTAAATCGCCAGGCTCTGCGCATTCTTGCCGAACAGTTCGACGAAGGCCGGGTCGCCGCTGACCTGTTCCGGGTGGCCGGAGCAGCAGACGTGGCGGTTGAGGCACACCACCTGGTCGGTAGTGCTCATCACCAGGTGCAGATCGTGGGACACCATCAGCACGCCGCAGCCATGCCGGTCGCGCAGGCGGGTGATCAGGCTGTAGAGCTCGGCCTGGCCGGCAACGTCGACGCCTTGCACCGGTTCATCGAGCACCAGCAATTCGGGCTCGCGCAGCAGGGCCCGGGCTAGCAGCACGCGCTGCATCTCGCCACCGGAGATACTTTGCACCGGGCTGTCGATGACCTGCTCGGCCCCCACTTCCTTGAGCGCGGCCAGGGCGCGGGTGCGGTCCACGCCGGGCACCAGGCGCAGGAAGCGCAGCACCGACAGCGGCAGGGTTGGGTCGACGTGCAGTTTCTGCGGCATATAGCCGATGCGCAGCTTGGGCTTGCGCCAGACACTGCCGCTGTCGGGCTTGAGCAGGCCTAGCACGGCGCGCACCAGGGTGGTCTTGCCGGCGCCGTTGGGGCCGATCAGGGTGACGATCTGCCCCGGCTCGACGCTCAGGTCAATGTTGTCCAACACGTTCTGGTCGGCGAATGTGACGCCGACCTGTTCCAGGCGGATTAGCGCAGTGCTCATCAAGCCCCCTGGCAGCCCGAGCAGATGCCAACCACTTCGACGGTCTGCCCTTCGACTCGGAAGCCGACATCGCCGGCACTCTTGATAATCGCGTCGCTGATGCTTTTTTGTTCAAGCTCGATGGCGGCGTGGCACTCGCGGCAGATCAGGAACTGGCCCTGGTGCGCGTGCTCCGGGTGGTTGCAGCCGACAAAGGCGTTCAACGAGGCGATGCGGTGCACCAGGCCGTTTTCCAGCAGGAAGTCCAGCGCACGGTACACCGTGGGCGGCGCGGCGCGGCGACCGTCCTGCTCGCTGAGCACGCCGAGAATGTCGTAGGCACCCAGCGGCTTGTGGCTCTGCCACACCAGTTCCAGCACTCGCCGGCGCAGGGCGGTCAGGCGCAGGCCTTGGCGTGCGCACAGGGCGTCGGCCTCCGACAGTGCGTTGTGCACGCAGTGAGAGTGGTCGTGGGGACGGCTGGCAAGCGGTGTTTTAGGCATGAGCGGCGACAGATATTTGTGAGAGACGTTATTATGTTACCCGTTCCTGCTGACTTGAGTGCTCATCGTGTCCCGACTTTTTGCCGTTTTTGTCGTATTTGTCACCAGTTTATTGATTGCCGGGGCTGCCCAGGCCGAGGTTCGGGTGCTCACCAGCATCAAACCCTTACAACTGATTGCCGCCGCTGTGCAGGACGGCGTGGCGGTTCCAGAGGTGTTATTGCCACCCGGAGCCTCGCCGCATAACTATGCATTGCGCCCATCCGACGTACGGCGTGTGCAATCGGTGGATCTGCTGTATTGGATCGGTCCGGACATGGAAGGCTTCCTGCCACGGGTCCTCAAGGGTCGCAACTTGCCCACGGTGGCCGTGCAGGAACTGCCGGGCCTGAAGCTGCGGCATTTCGCCGAAGATAATCACTCCCATGGCGAAGAAGCCGACGACCATGACCACGATCATCGCCCTGGCAGCCTGGATGCCCACTTGTGGTTGTCGCCGGTGAATGCGCGGGTGATTGCGGCCAGAATGGCGGCGGACTTGAGCGCGGCTGACCCCGCCAACGCAGAGCGCTACCAGAGCAACCTGCAAGCGTTCAACGGGCGCCTGGATGCCTTGGACCTGCGTTTGAAAGCGCGTCTGGCGGGTATCGCCGGCAAGCCTTACTTCGTGTTCCACGAAGCCTTCGACTACTTTGAAGATGCCTACGGCCTCAAGCACACCGGTGTGTTCAGCGTGGCCGCCGAAGTGCAGCCCGGCGCCCAGCATGTGGCGGCGATGCGCACGCGCTTGCAGGAGGTGGGCAAGACCTGCGTGTTCAGCGAGCCACCCTTGCGCCCGCGCCTGGCCGAGACCCTGGTGGCTGGCCTGCCGGTGAAGCTGGCGGAATTGGATGCCCTGGGCGGCTACACCCCGGCCACGGGCCAGGGGTACGAGCAGTTGCTGGAGAAGCTGGGCAATGATTTGGCAGGGTGCCTGGAGTCACTGTAGGCACACCGCCAAACCAATGTGGGAGCGGGCTTGCCCGCGATGGCGGTGTATCAGGCGCTCATTAGGTGACTGACACGCCTCATCGCGGGCAAGCCCGCTTCCACAGCGTTAGAGGGCGAGCGGCAGCTGGAGGGTGACCTGCTGGCGTTGTTCCAGCAGCTGTTGAAGCTCAACCGGATCGTGAATCAGCACGTCCTGCCCCGCAAACGTCTCTGCTGCAATCAGGCGGGACAGCCAGAACCGCACACACGCCACGCGCAGCATCGTCGGCCACAGCTCGGCTTCCCTGGTGCTGAACGGCCGCAGTGCCGCATAGGCGCCCAGCAGTGCGCGGGCGCGGTGGCCGTCGATCACCCCGGCGGCGTCCGAGCACCAGTCATTGAGGGCAATCGCCACGTCGTACAGCATTGGCCCGGAGCAGGCGTTATAGAAGTCGATCAACCCGGTCAGGTGGGTGCCTTCGAACATCGCGTTGTCGCGAAACAGGTCGGCGTGGATATTGGCCCGTGGCAGCGTGAGGATCTGCCCTTTGAGCTGCTGGATTTCATCCAGCGCCATTTGCAACAGTTGCTGTTGGTGGGCGTCGAGGTGCGAGATCAGTTGCGTGCCCTCGTCGAGCATCCAATCCAGCCCGCGATCGGTCTTGCGCTCCAGCACCTTGTCGCCCTGGGTGGCCAGGTGCAGGTGAGCGAGTAGTTCACCCACTTGCACGCAATGCTGGGCATTGGCCTCCTTGATGTGCTTGCCCGCCAGGCGCGGTTGCAGCAGCGCCGGCTTGCCTGCCAATTCGCGCAGGGCCACGCCGTCGGTGGTGCGCAGGGCGTAAGGCACGGGCAGGTCGGCGTCGTGGAGTACGTCCAGCAGTTCGATGAAGAACGGCATTTCGTCCACGGGGCCGCGTTCAACCAGGGTCAGGACAAATTCGCCCTGTTCCAGGCTGATAAAGAAGTTGGTGTTTTCGCTACCAGCGGCAATCCCCTGGAAATCGAGCAGGCGGCCGAGCCCATAAGGGGCGAGAAAGGTTTCCAGCTCGGGCCGAGCCAGGGGGGTGAACACAGACATGGTTAAAACTGCCAGTACGGGCGCCGCAGGCCGCGGCGCCGATTAAAGTTAAGAAATCATTTCCATTCGAAGATCTTCCATGACGGGATCAGCATATCCGGCTGGTCCGAGCGGATGAAGTTCGCATCGGTTCCGTCCGCGCGCACCAAAAAGTACGGGGGTGCGCCCTTGGGCGTTACCTTGATGGCATACAGGAAACCGTTTTGGCGGTATTCCTGGAT
Organism: Pseudomonas sp. HC1(2025); assembly: GCF_058742075.1. Taxonomy (NCBI): domain Bacteria; kingdom Pseudomonadati; phylum Pseudomonadota; class Gammaproteobacteria; order Pseudomonadales; family Pseudomonadaceae; genus Pseudomonas; species Pseudomonas sp. HC1(2025). The sequence goes on from NZ_CP196017.1 coordinate 76,337, forward strand.
GGTCTTGTCGCCTTCCGTGCGAATGGTGACTTGCGGGTCTCCCGAGGGAGCGTCGTCTGCCGCCATGGCAGCCATCGGAGCGAGTGCAATCAAGCCGGTCAACAGCAGGCGATTGAATGTACGCATGATAACCTTGTCCCTTTGTTGTCATTGGTCCGGCTATTCTAGCGCCAGACCCGCCGAAAAGGTTGATCCTGCTCATGAGCCAAGCCCCCCTCGTCCTGGTGGACGGTTCTTCATATCTGTACCGCGCCTTCCACGCGCTGCCGCCGTTGACCACGTCCAAAGGCCTGCCGACCGGTGCGGTCAAGGGCGTGTTGAACATGCTCAAAAGCCTGCGTAAGCAGTACCCGGACAGCCCGTTCGCGGTCGTGTTCGACGCCAAGGGCGGGACATTTCGCGATGACATGTACGCCGAATACAAGGCCAACCGTCCGAGCATGCCCGATGACATGCGCGTGCAGATCGAGCCGCTGCACCAGAGCGTGATCGCCCTGGGCTTCCCACTGCTGTGCGTCGAAGGCGTCGAAGCGGATGACGTGATCGGCACCCTGGCCCGCAGCAGTGCTGCCGCCAACCGCCCGGTGGTGATCTCCACGGGTGACAAGGACATGGCACAGCTGGTCGATGGGCACATTACCTTGGTCAACACCATGACCGGTAGCGCCATGGACATCGACGGCGTTAAGGAGAAATTTGGGGTCGCTCCCGAGCAGATCATCGACTATCTGGCATTGATGGGCGATTCCTCCGACAACATCCCAGGCGTTCCTGGTATCGGTCCTAAGACCGCTTCAGGGCTGCTGGTCGGTGTGAACGGCGGCCTGAAAGAGCTGTACGAGCAACTGGATATTGTCCCGACCTTGCCGATCCGTGGGGCCAAGACCCTGCCGGCCAAGCTGGAAGAGCATAAAGAGATGGCATTCCTGTCCTACCAGTTGGCGACCATCAAGGTCGACGTGCCCCTGGATGTTGGCCTGGAAGACTTGCACCTGATCGAGCCGGATCGCGAGAAGCTGCTGGAGCTGTACACCCTGCTGGAGTTCAAGAGCTGGATCGACGAGATTCAGCGCGATGCCAAGCGCGTCGAGCTCAAGGCCGCCGCGGACGTTGCACCGGCTCAGGTTGCAGTTGAGGCCCAGGCGCCTGTGGCCCCGGTCCAGGCGCAGTACGAGACCATCCTCGACCAGGCCCGCTTTGACGTCTGGCTGAAAAAACTCAATGACGCCAAGTTGTTTGCCTTCGATACCGAAACCACCGGTGTCGACGCGCAGCAGGCGCAACTGGTGGGGGTTTCGTTTGCCGTGCAGGCCAACGAAGCGGCCTACATCCCGCTGACCCATTCCTACATCGGCGTGCCCGAGCAATTGGATCGCGATACGGTGTTGTTGGCCCTCAAGCCGCTGCTGGAGGACCCGAACAAGCTCAAGGTCGGCCAGCACGCCAAGTTCGACATGAATATCCTGGCCAATTGCGCCATCGGCGGCGACCCGGCGCACGGCATCACCGTGCGCGGCATCGCCTTCGACACCATGCTCGAATCCTACGTGCTGAACTCCACCGCGACCCGTCACGACATGGACAGCCTGGCGAAGAAGTACCTGGAACATGACACCGTCAGCTTCCAGGACATCGCCGGCAAAGGCGCCAAGCAACTGACCTTCGACCAGATTGCCCTGGAGCAGGCCGGCCCCTACGCCGCCGAAGACGCCGATGTGACCCTGCGCCTGCACCTGGCGCTGTATGAGCAGCTCTGCGCCCTGCCGAGCCTGGCCAGCGTGCTGACGGATATCGAGATGCCATTGGTGCCGGTGCTGGCACGGATCGAGCGCCAAGGTGCCCTGGTGGATGCCGCGTTGCTTGGCGTGCAGAGCATCGAGCTGGGCAACAAGATGGTGGAGCTGGAGCGCCAGGCGTACGAGATCGCCGGCGAGGAGTTCAACCTGGGTTCACCCAAGCAGTTGGGGGCTATCCTCTACGAAAAGCTCGGGCTGCCGGTATTGAAGAAGACTGGCAAGGGCCAGGCCTCTACCGCCGAGGAAGTACTGGCCAAACTGGCCGAAGATGACTATCCATTGCCCAAGGTGCTGATGCAGTACCGCAGCATGAGCAAGCTCAAAAGCACCTACACCGATCGTTTGCCTGAGCAGATCAACCCCCGTACCGGGCGTATCCATACCTCTTATCACCAGGCGGTGGCGGCCACCGGGCGCTTGTCGTCCAGTGATCCGAACCTGCAGAACATCCCGGTGCGCACGGCCGAAGGCCGGCGGATCCGCCAGGCGTTCGTCGCACCCAAGGGCTACAAGCTGCTGGCGGCGGACTACTCGCAAATCGAGCTGCGGATCATGGCGCACCTGTCCAAGGACGAAGGCTTGCTCAACGCCTTTCGCGACAACCTGGATGTGCACACGGCCACGGCGGCCGAGGTGTTCAAGGTCGAACTGGACGAGGTCACGTCCGATCAGCGCCGCAGCGCCAAGGCGATCAACTTCGGCCTGATCTACGGCATGGGCGCGCAGAAGCTGGGCAAGGACATTGGCGTCGATACCAAGACGGCCAAGGCCTATATAGATGTGTACTTCGCCCGCTACCCAGGGGTGCGCGAGTACATGGAGCGCACCCGCGCCCAGGCTTCCGACCAGGGCTATGTGGAAACCCTGTTCGGGCGTCGCCTGTACTTGCCGGATATTCACTCCAACAAGCCGCAGGAGCGCGCAGGCGCAGAACGCACCGCGATCAACGCGCCGATGCAGGGGACTGCCGCCGATATCATCAAGAAGGCCATGGTCAAGGTCGACAACTGGCTGACGGAGTCGGGGCTCGACGCCAAGGTCATCCTGCAGGTGCACGATGAATTGGTGGTCGAGGTCCGTGAGGACCTGGTGGCTGAAGTCAGCGAGAAGATTCGCGAGCACATGAGCAGTGCCGCGCAACTGGATGTGCCGCTGCTGGTGGAGGTCGGCGTGGGCGATAACTGGGACCAGGCGCACTGATTATCCGGCAGCGCTGCGGCATGAGGTCGCAGCGTTGCCTATAGATCGGAAATATCCGAGGGTTATTTCCAATAGTTTTTCCGGGGCGCCGGAACTTAACCCATGAAAAGTCACTCAGAGTTACTGAATGGGTGGTGAAGCCCTTCAATGCTCCTATGTTGTGTTAAGTGTTGGCAGATATCTGGACCCCGCCCTAGCGGTCCGGAACTTGGACCCCGAACTTCCCCTCCCCATACGAAGTCCGGGGTTTTTTTTGCCCGCAGAAAAGTTATTCGGCCAGTTCTGCGCCCTTGTCCGCCAGTTCCATCCAGCCTGCCAGCACGGTATAGGCATCTTCCAGGCCCATGCGCTTGGGCGCCGAGAACAGCTGGATGGTGATGGCATCACCCCAACCTTTACGGATTTGTGCCTGCACTTTGAGCAAGGTGCCCTTGGCGGCGCCGTAGGTCAGCTTGTCGGCCTTGGTCAGCAGGATGTGCATTGGCATGCCGCTGGCGACTGCCCAATCGAGCATCAGCAGGTCGAAATCGGTCATTGGATGACGGATATCCATCATCAGGATCAGCCCTTTCAAACTCTCGCGGCCACCCAGATACGCTTCCAGGTGACGCTGCCAGTGCAGCTTCAATGGGATAGGTACTTTTGCGTAACCGTAGCCCGGCAGGTCGACCAGACGCCGATCATCGTCTAGCTTGAAGAAGTTGAGCAGTTGCGTGCGGCCTGGGGTTTTCGAGGTGCGAGCCAGGCTGGCATGGGTCAGGGTGTTGAGCGCGCTGGACTTGCCGGCGTTGGAGCGCCCGGCGAAGGCCACTTCAAAGCCTTCGTCGTCGGGGCATTGGTCGACTTTGGCGGCGCTGAGCATGAACGTGGACTGTTGGCACAGACCGAGGATGGGGTTCTTGAGTTGCATGGGATTTCCGATGTGGGCGGTGCCGGGAATGGGTGCGGCAAGTAGTGTCGTTCCCGTTTCAGTAGCGCCAGTATATAATGCCGCAGATTTTGTGTGTGCTTTGTCCCAGCGAAGGATGAAGTTCACGGGAGCGATAGACCTTTATTGCGCATTAGAACGCAAAACGCTTCCAAACCCTGAAAAGGTCGACGTATGACCAAGTGGCTGCTAGCTGTCGGTGTCCTGATACCACTTTACAGTGCGCAGGCTACACAGGATCCGGAAGCTGTGTACAACCGCGTTTGCGCGGCTTGCCATGCCGGGCAGTTGCCAACGGCCCCCAAGCGGGGTGACCAGGCAGCCTGGGCGCCGAGACTGGCGCAAGGCATGGATACGCTGGTGCAGCACGTGACCCAGGGTTTCAAGGCGATGCCGCCGCGTGGTTTGTGCATGGAATGCCGTGCCGAGGATTACCAGGCCATCATCCTTTTGATGAGCGAGTAGACCCGGTTCATAACTCTATAACCTTTAGCCGTAATTGGATTAGCTGATGAACAAATTGATCGTGAGTCTGCTGTTGACCTTGGGCATCACTGGTGTTGCCCATGCTGCAGGTGACGCTACTGCTGGCCAGACAAAGGCCGCTGTATGTGGCGCCTGCCATGGACCGGACGGCAACAGCCCGGCACCCAACTTTCCAAAACTGGCGGGCCAGGGCGAGAAATACCTGACCAAGCAGATGCACGACATCAAGGACGGCAAGCGAACGGTCCTGGAAATGACCGGCATGCTGACCAATCTCAACGATCAGGACCTGGCGGATATCGCGGCGTATTTCGCCAGCCAGGCAGGCAGCGTGGGGGCGGCGGATCCAAAACTGGTCGAGCGTGGTGAAAAGCTGTTCCGTGGCGGCGACCTCGACAAAGGCCTGCCGGCCTGTACCGGCTGCCACTCCCCGGATGGCTCGGGTAACGCCGCAGCAGGTTTCCCGCACCTGGGCGGCCAGCACGCCCAGTACATCGCCAAGCAACTGACCGATTTCCGCAAGGAAGAAGCCGGTCGCGCCAACGATGGCGACGCCATGACCATGCGCACCATCGCGCGCAAATTGAGCGATGAAGACATTGCAGCGGTGGCCAGCTATATCCAGGGCCTGCACAAGTAAGGCGCGCAAGGCCGGGCGTACACCAGTGGTAACGTTAACGCTCGATTAATCCGTCGATGCAAGCATAAAAAGGGTGGCGCGGGCCGCCCTTTTTTGTGGCCGCTACCGTTACACTAACGAACTCATGCCCGTGCAGGCCTGTCATAAAAAAGGTCGCGCGAGGCGACTTTATTTGTCCAGGAGTTAAGCATGCGTAAATTGATCCTCAGCGCCGCTCTCGTCACTGCCAGCCTGTTCGGCATGACCGCCCAAGCCGCCGATGTGCCACTTGAAGCGGGCAAGACCTATGTTGAACTGGCCAATCCTGTACCGGTTTCCGTGCCGGGCAAGATCGAAGTCGTAGAGCTGTTCTGGTATGGCTGCCCGCATTGCTACTCTTTTGAACCGACCATCAACCCTTGGGCCGAAAAGCTGCCTTCGGACGTGAACTTCAAGCGCATCCCGGCCATGTTCGGCGGCCCTTGGGATGCCCACGGCCAGATGTTCCTGACCCTGGAAGCCATGGGTGTGGAGCATAAGGTCCACAATGCAGTGTTCGAAGCTATCCAGAAGGATCGCAAGCCGCTGACCAAGCCTGATCAAATGGCTGACTTCCTCGCCACCCAAGGCGTGGACAAGGACAAGTTCCTCGCAACCTTCAACTCCTTCGCCATCCAGGGCCAGATCAAGCAGGCCAAGGAGCTGGCACAGAAATACGGCGTGCAAGGCGTTCCAACCCTGATCGTCAACGGCAAGTACCGCTTTGACCTCGGCTCCACCGGCGGCCCTGAAGCGACCCTGAACGTTGCCGACCAGCTGATCGCCAAAGAGCGCGCAGCCAAGTAAGGGGCCCGCCATGCGCCGCTGGGGTACAGAACGAGTGGTTGGCCTGCATGATCCGCAGGTCAACGAGCATCATCTCGCGTCCACCGGCCTGCCGGCGGACAGCCGGCTGCGCTTGCTGAGCTTCAATATCCAGGTCGGCATCAGTACCGAAAAGTACCGGCACTACCTGACCCGTGGCTGGCAGCATCTGTTGCCCCACAATGGCCGGGCGGGCAATCTGCAGAAGATTGGCGACCTGCTGGGAGACTTCGACCTGGTGGCCCTGCAGGAGGCCGATGGTGGCAGCCTGCGTTCGGGCTACGTCAACCAGGTCGAGCACCTGGCCCAGCTCGGTGCGTTTCCCTACTGGTATCAACAACTCAATCGCAACCTCGGCAAACTCGGCCAGCACAGCAATGGTGTACTCAGCCGCCTTAAGCCCTGGGCGATCGAAGACCATCCACTGCCAGGCCCGAAAGGGCGCGGGGCGATTCTCGTGCGGTTTGGCGAGGGGCCCGAGGCGCTGGTAGTCGTCATGATGCACCTGGCGCTGGGCGCGCGTACCCGCACCATGCAGTTGGCCTACATCCGTGAGCTGATTGGCGATTACAAACACCAGGTGCTGATGGGGGACATGAACACCCACGCCAGTGACCTGTTGGAGAATTCCCCGTTGCGCGACCTCGGGCTGCTGGCGCCCCAGGTCGAAGCCACTTTCCCCAGCTGGCGCCCGCAACGCTGTCTTGATCACATCCTGTTAAGCCCGACCCTGACGCTGGAAAGCGTGCAGGTGCTGGCGCAACCCATTTCCGATCACCTGCCGGTCGCGGTAGAGATTCGTCTGCCGGGTTCGCTCACGGTTGATGCATTACCCGCGTTGAGCCCCGGCCCTCGCGGACCCCTTGCATGAGCGATGAAGCCCAGCGCTGGAAAGAAAAATACCTGTTAAGCATCGAGCAACAAGAAAAGCTCGAACGCCGTTGGGCCGCGCGCCTCGACTTGCTGCGCCGTGGCCTGGTGCGCAGCACCCTGGCCGCCGAGGGCACGGACCGGGCCGTCGACCAGTGCATGAAAGAGATGCGCGATGTGGTGCGCAGCGATGACATGGACGCCGCCCTCGCGGCCCTGCTGCCGCGCCTGGAAAAGGCCGTGCTGGATTCCGAGCAACGCCGTGAAACGCGGGTTGATCAGATCAGCACCGCTATGACCTCCCTGGTCACGCAATTGCAGGCGCTGCCCTTGCCCCGGGAAGTCAGTCGCCCGCTCAAGAGTTTTGCCAAGCAGTTGGACAGCCGCGTCGGCCAGGCGCGGGAAATCCCTCTGCTGCTCAGTGAATTGAGCGGCCTTCAAGGGCAGGCCCTGAGCAACCTCGAGTCGGATGACGAACCGGCTCGCCCGGGTTTGTTGCAACGTCTGTTCGGGGGCAAGGAGGCGGGTACCGAGGTTGCGCCGGTTGAGCCCGCTGCCACGGCCTCCCGGCAAAGCCCTGCTGCTCAGGCAAGCCCGGCCGCCCCGGCGGTTGAGGATGCGCCCGAGCTGGCCCAGGCCCTGCGGGCTTTTGCGCCACAAGCCCAGGCCCCGCAGCCGCAGGTCACTGAGAGCGCACCTGCGCCGGTGCCTGTTGCGCCCAGGGTCGAAGTGGATGAGCTTGTGGCCCCGCAGCCGCAGCCGCAGCCGCAGCCGCAGCCGCAGCCGCAGCCGCAGGTTGCCCGTATAACGCCGGTCGAAATGCCTGCTGCCGTGGTCCAGGCCCCGGAATCTGTCCAGCCTGCCGACGTGAGCGTTGTGCCGCAGCGTGAAAGTACGGTCGCAGCGCCGCAGCTCCTGCCAGAGGCGCCGCAGCCGACGGCAATCGGCAGCCTGTCATTGCCGCCGGTGCTGGATGACGAATCGGCTGAAACCGATTCCGAGGCGTTGTACGCCCTGCCCGACTCGCCCGAGCCTTCCTACAGCTCAGTCGCCAAGCACATCGAAGACACCCTGCTCGGCCTGCTGGGCGACCTCGACCTGCCCGAGCATCACCGGCCCCAGGCCGAAGCCATGCGCGAGCGCCTGGCCCACGGGCTCAATTGGTACGAGTTGCTGCCGATCCTTGATGACCTGGCGGTATTGATGCTGGCCATCACTGATAGCGGCCAGCATGAGTTCGAAGCCTACCTCAAGCGCCTCAACGAGCGACTGGAAGCCTTCCAGGCTAACTTGCAGGCGGCCAGCGACGGGCATGCCGACAGCCGCAGCGCTGCGCGCGAGATGGATACGCAGATCCGTGAACAGATGGACGGCTTGCAAAGCAGCGTCCAGGAAGCGGCCGACCTCGATGACCTCAAGCAAGTGCTGGAAAGCCATCTTGAGGGGCTGTTGGGGGCCATGGACGAGCATCAAAAGCAGCGCGACCAGCGTGAACATGAAGTCGCCGCACGGTTGCAGGGGCTGGCGGAGCGGGTAGCAAGCATGGAGCAGGAGGCCCAGGGCTATCGTGAGCACCTTGAGGTCCAGCGCCAGAAAGCCCTGATCGATCCGCTCACCGGCTTGCCCAACCGTGCCGCCTGGAGCGAGCGCCTGGAGTCCGAGGTCAACATCTGGCATCAGCAGGGCAACAGCCTGTCGCTGGCGATGCTGGACCTCGATCACTTCAAGCGCATCAATGACAGCTACGGCCACCTGGCGGGCGACAAGGTGCTGAAGATCATCGCCAATGTGTTGGGCAAACGCCTGCGGCCGACGGACTTTATCGCGCGGTTTGGCGGTGAGGAGTTTGTCTTGCTGATGCCGGATTCGGCGCTGGGCGATGCGCTGCAACTCGGTGAGCGCCTGCGGGCAGCCATCGAGGCGTGCCCGTTTCACTTCAAGGGCGAGCGCGTGACCATCACCATGTCCATCGGCATGGCGCAGTTCCAGCCCGGCGAGCGCAGCGACCTCACACTCAAGCGCGCAGACGAAGCCTTGTATCGGGCCAAGGCGGCGGGGCGCAATCAGGTACAGGCGGGCTGAAAAGTTGTTCCATTTTGTATAGCGGGCCGCTGACCGGCAAACGGTACGTTACACTGTTGCATTATCGTCTTTAGCGTACCGTCTGTTGCCATGAAATTTCTCGTTGCTGCTCTTCTATCCTTCACACTCGCCGGCTGTGCGAGTGGCCCGCGCCTGGATACCAGCCACCCGTCGGTGAACTTCGATAATCGTATCCAGTTCGTCGTCCTGCACTACACCGCGACCAACCTGCAAGGCTCGCTGGCGCTATTGACCAAAGGCCAAGTCAGCAGCCACTACCTGATTGGCGATGATGCCCGTGCAACCATCTATAAGCTGGTGGACGAAGACAAGCGCTCCTGGCACGCCGGGGAAAGTGAGTGGATGGGCCGTACCTGGCTCAATTCCAGCTCCATTGGTATCGAGATCGTCAATCCTGGCTACCGCGACACACCCACCGGGCGTGTCTGGTATCCGTACTCCGAAGCGCAGGTCCAGTCCCTGGTGACCTTGCTCAAGGACATCAGCCAGCGCAATCGGATCAACCCTAAGTTCATTATCGGCCACAGTGATATCGCTCCCGGGCGCAAACTCGATCCGGGCCCGTTGTTCCCGTGGAAGCGCCTGGCGGATCAAGGCCTGGGGATCTGGCCCGAGGCCCAGGCGGTCGCGCGGTATCAGGCCGAGTACGCCGGGCAGTTGCCGAGCATTACCTGGTTCCAGGAAGAGTTAGCCCGCGTGGGCTATTCCACGCCGCAGACCGGCGAGCTGGATGTGGCGACGCGGCGGGTGCTAGCTGCGTTCCAGATGCGCTTTAGGCCGGCGTTGTTCGACGGTACGCCCGATGCGCAAAGCGCCGCGATCCTGCGGGTATTGAATCACCGCTAAGGTCTTTGATTCAGGCAAGTAAAGGGCTGCGAGCAATACCTGTGGGGACTCGACAGCCCCCACCTTTGATCTTGCACCCCTTGAGTGGTCACCGTGTGTAGTTACAGCGGCAACGCCATATAGAACTGCGTGCCCTGCCCCGGCCGGGAATAGACCCCCATGCGGCCACCGTGCAATTGCACGATCTCCTTGCACAGCGCCAGCCCCAGGCCGGCGCCGCCTTTCTTGCGGCCTACCTGGACAAATGGCTCGAAAATCCTGCCCTGCTGGCCGTAGGCGATGCCTTCGCCATTGTCCTCGACGCTGATGATCAGCCGTTCGCCATGGCGCCGCGCCTGCAGGCGAATCTGCCCGCCCTCGCTGGTGTGGCGCAGGGCATTGCCGAGCAGATTGTCCAGGACCCGCTCCAATTGCGCCTGGTCGGCATGCAACCTGGGCAGTTGCGCCTGCGCCTCTACCAGCAGGTCGATGTGTTGCGCATTCGCCAGCTCGGCAAAACGTGCGCGGGCATGTTCAAGCAGATCGTTGATGTCGCACGGCGCCAGGGTGAGTTTTTGCAGGCCGTTCTGGTAGCGGGAAAAGTTGAGCAGGTCGTTGATCAGTTGCATCAAGCGCTGCATTTCTTCGTTGACCGTGTTCAGCAGGTCGGCTTCGCGGGATTCAGGAGGGAATTTCGCCCGCTCCTGGAACAGGCCGAATGCCATGTGCATGCCGGTGACCGGCGTACGCAGTTCATGGGAGGCACGCAGCACGAATTCGCTACGCACGCGCTCGAAGGCGCGCTGCTCGGTAACGTCATGCAACACCATCACCGCGCCGAGAATATGCCCCTGGTGGTGGCTGACCGGCGTCATGCTGTAGGTCAGCAGGCGCGATTCGCCTTCGACTTCCACTTCCAGGTCGTCGGGTGCGCGCTCCAGGTTGCCGCCGCGCAGCACCAGGTGCAGTTGCTCATCCAGTTCGGGGCGTTGCAGCGCGTCGCCCAGGCCCTGCCCCAGGCGGCTCTCGTCCCAGCCCAGTTGGCGCTGGGCGACCGGGTTGAGGTGTTCCAGGTGCCCTTGGCGGTCGATCATCAGCAAGCCGTCGTCGATGCTGTCGAGCACCGCTTGCAAGCGTTGCTGGCCGGCGAGCAATTCGTCGACATTGGTCGCCTGATGCTGGCGCAGCGCTTCGGCCATGATGCCAAAGCGCCGGGTCAGTTGGTTCATTTCCGCCGCCGAAGAAATCGGCAGGGTGACATCAAAGTTGCCTTGGCCGATTTTGTCGGCTGCCTTGGCCAGGGCTTCGATCGGCCCGCCAAAGCGTCGGGCGATGCCGTGGGCGGTGATGAAGCCGATGATCAGCACCGCCAGGCCCACCAGCCCGAGCAGGCCGGCGATCCACAGGGCGCGTTCGCGAGACTGGCTTTCGGTGGCATTGATGTTTTCCAGCGCTCTTTTGTGTTCGCTGATCAGCCCATTGCGCAAGACGTTGAAGCTGGTGGTGAGTTGTTCGTTATTGCGCAGGGACGGCGGCCTATTTTCATTTTCTTCGAACGCTTCGAGGAATGTCAGGTAATCGGCCTTGGCCTGAGAGAAACCTCCCACTCTGGCGACACTCATTTCGTGGGCGATGCCCTCGTCCAGCAGCTTGAAATACTGTTGCTTGGACGTGTTCAGCGCGACCGGGTCCGGAGTGTCGTTGAGCATCAAAATCAGCTGGTCGCCCAGGGTCTGGCGCAGCTTGAGCCCCAGGTCCAGGGTAATGAAGTTGCTGCGGATCAGGGCTTCCTGGGTCTTGGCCATTTGCATGACGCTCACCAGCCCCAGCAGCAACCCGAGCAGCGCCACGGTGATCAGCGCAGAAATGCTCAGGAACAGCCGCGTGCGCAGTTTCATCGCCAGCTTCATAAGGTGCAGCTCACAGGTTGTATTGCTTGCGTTTGCGATACAGGGTCGACGCATCGATGCCCAGGGTCTTGGCCGCCTGGTCCAGGGTGTCGCTGGTGGCCAGGACGGCGCCGATATGGGCCTTTTCCAGTTCATCCAGGCTCAACGCCGCGCCGATACGCGGCGAGTTGTTGGTCGGTTGCTCGGCCATCCCCAGATGGCTGATTTCGACTTTCTCCTGGGCGCAGATGATGCTCGCGCGTTCCACGACGTTGCGTAGCTCACGGATATTGCCCGGCCAACGGTAGTTGAGCAGCGCTTCCCGGGCGTCATCGCTGAAGCCGCGAGCCGGTCGTGCGTACTCTTTGACGAAGCGCGCGAGGAAGCGGTCGGCAAGGGCCAGGATATCTTCGCTGCGTTCGCGCAGGGGCGGCAGGTGCAAGGTGATGACATTCAGGCGATACAACAAGTCCTCGCGAAAGCGTCCGTCGCGCACCATGTCTTCCAGGTTCAGGTTGGTCGCCGCCAGGATGCGCACATCGGCGCGCCGGGTGACAGGGTCACCGACCCGTTCATATTCCTTGTCCTGAATAAAACGCAGCAACTTGGGTTGCAATGTCAGGGGAAAATCGCCGATCTCGTCAAGAAAAAGCGTGCCACCATCCGCTTGGTTGACTCGGCCCAAGGTGCTTTCGCTGGCGCCGGTAAAGGCCCCGCGGCTGTGGCCGAACAGTTCGCTTTCCATCAGTTCGGCGGTCAGGGACGGGCAGTTGATGGTGACGCAGGATTTTTTCGCCCTTTTGCTCCAGCCGTGAATCGCCCGGGCCAACTCACCTTTACCTGTGCCGGATTCGCCGAGGATCAGGATATTGGCATCGGTGCCGGCCACTTGGCGGGCGGTCTCCAGCACTACCATCATCGCCGGGCTATGGGAGTCGAGGCCATCCTTGGGTTGGCGCACCTCGCCTTCCAGCGCTTCCAGGCGCGCCGATAGCTGGCGCACTTCCAGTTGCTTGGCGGTGGCCAGGCGCAGTTGGTCGGGGCTGCATGGTTTGACCAGGTAATCGGCCGCGCCTGCCTGGATCGCATCCACTGCCGTATCGACGGCCGAATGAGCGGTGACGATCACCACACGCATCCACGGTGCCTGAATGCGCATCTGCGCCAGCACGTCCAGGCCATTGTCTTCGCCCAGGCGCAGGTCCAGGAAACACAGGTCGAACACCTGGCGTTGCAACAGGGCATCGGCCTGGGCCGCGCTGTTGGCGGTGGCTACGGTATAGCCTTCATCTTCCAGGCAGTAGCGGAAGGTGCGCAGGATTGCTGACTCGTCGTCCACTAAAAGAATGCGGCCTTGAAGTTCCTTGGCGGATTCCATCTGTCCCGCGCTCCTTAAAATAAGAATGATTGATCTTGGTTAGTCCCGGAATAATCGGGCAAGTTGCATGGTTTATTCTGATTGATTCAAAGCCCTATCGCGCAGCTATCTGAGACCATTCCTACTTATATGCCTGGGCAGCGGGTTTTTAACCCTTGTTGACCCTTCGGCAGTCCTACAGCCCTCTCTGATCCCTTGATCCGACCATTGGCCATCGTGCATTTCGCACGGTGAGGATAGGCGCATCGTGCAGGATGCTGCTGACAAGAAACGCACCTATCTTTTAAGTGGCTGATTTTATTGGTTTTTATTTGGGTTAAAAACTGGCATGCACTCTGCAATACCTCTCCTACAAGCGTGATCAACGAACAAAACAACATGCGGGAGAGATTCAGGATGACTCGCCAAAGCCTCAAGCCATTGCGTATATCGCCACTGCGCCTTCAACAGGGGCTGTTTGCCAGCCTCGCCTTGATGGTGACCTTGATCGGTGGCCAGCAATTGCAACATTGGCAGCAGAGCCAGCAGTCCACCCCGCAGTTCGAGCGCGCACCGATGACACAGACCCATTTCCGTTCCGTTGGCAGCACCAGCGCTGACGTGACAGCCCCACGCATGATGGCGGTTGAACAGGACATTGCCCTGTACGACGAACCCGTCCAGGAACGCTGGGTGTTCTAGGCATGAACCTGCCGCCCCGTTGGGTGCGACAGGATGGCTACACAGCAGTCACTTCTATAGACGCAAAAGGAGAATCACCATGTTGAGTTGGGCAATCACATTCCTGATCATTGCCATTGTGGCTGCAGTCCTGGGCTTCGGTGGTATCGCGGGCACCGCTACGGGTATCGCCAAGATTCTCTTTGTCGTCTTCCTGGTGATGTTCATCGCTTCCTTCTTCTTTGGCCGTCGCGGTCGAGGTTGAACATGGCCAACTTGTCTTTCAAAACCCTGGCTGCCGCCCTGCTGTTGGGCGGCAGTGGCTTGGCCATGGCCGCCAATGACGGCCAGGCGCGGGCCAATGAACTGCTCAATGCCGACCCGCAGTATCGGGAAACCTGGCAGGGCGTGGTCAAGAAGGAAGAGCGCCTGCCGGAATGGGTGATCAACCTGTCGGGCACCTCTGAGCAGATGAATGCCGTGACGGAGGACGGTGATGGGTATCTGGTAGGGCCGCTGTGTGAAACGGCTGACACCTGCCTGAATAAACGCCTGATCGTTGCCTTCAGCCTTGATAAGGAAGATGCCTACGCGATGCTGGTCGAAGTCCCAGCCGGGCTTCCGGCGGACAAGTCGCCAACTAGGCATGCGGACTATCGCTTCATCGGCAAGCCTGATGAAGGCATGCAGAAGTTGCTCATGGAGCAACTGAAGAAAGATCCGAATTGGTACTAGGCCCGTCTGCGGGCCTTACCCACATGGAAACCGGCCAACTGCCTGTTTCCGTTTGCACCTGCCTGGCGGCGGTGCATGACCAGGGGGCCGGGTTGCTCTGATCAAAGTGGATCGGCGTGACCTACGGGTACAGGGAGTGCCTGCGCAAGGGCCGGGTCAGGAGAAAAGCTGCGACGCAGGTCCGCAGGCAGTTATGGCCTGACGGACTTGCGACGGGCTTGCTCAGCATCCCGTGGCACTTATGCTGTACTTAGCTGCAAATTTCCTTTCTGCATCATCACAACCGTTTCACGGTGTTGCTACGTGACCATCTATCGAGAAAGTTTGTCTACGGCCAGACCTGTTTCTTGACGGTATGCGTAGGAAATTTCAAGAGTTTTTCCCTCCCCGCAAAAAAACCGAAAATCCCTGGGCAAGCCTGAAATGACCGGTTCACGGCAGGTATGCCTGACAAAATGTCGCATTCGAACTGACCAAATAGACAGATTTATTTGCAAAAACCCATGCCGATTCGGCATAGGGTAGGCGTTTACGGCATTAGACTCTGCCCCCGCGCATCGGAATAGTTGCGCCTTTTTTCGCTTGCCAGTAAGCCATATCGGCCATCTGCGGTGACCTTCTACGGAGGTTGATGCTCACACTTTTTCGCTCCCGGGCGTTCCAGCTGGCGCATCTGCCTGAGTCCACTTGAAACAAGGGTAATGACATGAAGAAGGCAAAACTAAGCCTCGCCTGGCAGATCCTCATCGGTCTGGTGCTAGGGATTGCAATCGGTGCTGTACTCAACCACTTCAGTGCCGAAAAAGCCTGGTGGATCAGCAACGTGTTGCAACCGGCGGGCGATATCTTTATCCGCCTGATCAAGATGATCGTGATCCCGATCGTGATTTCGTCGCTGATTGTCGGAATCGCCGGTGTGGGGGATGCGAAAAAACTCGGTCGGATCGGCGTGAAGACCATCGTTTACTTCGAAGTGGTCACTACCATTGCGATTGTGGTCGGTCTGCTGTTGGCCAACCTGTTCCACCCCGGTGCCGGGATCGACATGAGTACCCTGGGTACCGTGGATATCTCCAAGTACCAGGCGACCGCCGCCGAGGTGCAGCATGAACATGCGTTCATCGAGACCATCCTCAACCTGATCCCATCGAACATCTTTGCCGCCGTGGCCCGTGGCGAGATGCTGCCGATCATCTTCTTCTCCGTGTTGTTCGGCCTGGGCTTGTCGAGCCTCAAGCCAGACCTGCGCGAACCCCTGGTCACCATGTTCCAGGGCGTGTCCGAGAGCATGTTCAAAGTCACCCACATGATCATGAAATACGCCCCTATCGGTGTATTCGCCCTGATCGCCGTGACCGTGGCCAACTTCGGCTTCGCCTCGCTGCTGCCATTGGCCAAGCTGGTAATCCTGGTCTACGTTGCCATCCTGTTCTTCGCCTTTGTGATTCTCGGCCTGATCGCCCGCCTGTTTGGCTTCTCGGTGATCAAGCTGATGCGCATCTTCAAGGATGAGCTGGTACTGGCCTACTCCACCGCCAGCTCCGAGACCGTGCTGCCGCGCGTGATCGAGAAGATGGAAGCCTACGGTGCGCCGAAAGCCATTTGCAGCTTCGTGGTGCCGACCGGTTACTCGTTCAACCTCGACGGTTCGACCCTGTACCAGAGCATCGCGGCGATCTTCATTGCCCAGCTGTATGGCATCGACCTGTCGGTTGGCCAGCAACTGATGCTGGTACTGACCCTGATGGTCACCTCCAAAGGTATCGCCGGCGTGCCGGGCGTGTCCTTCGTGGTGCTGCTGGCCACCCTGGGCAGCGTGGGTATCCCATTGGAAGGCCTGGCGTTCATCGCCGGTGTCGACCGCATCATGGACATGGCGCGTACCGCCCTGAACGTGATCGGCAACGCCCTGGCCGTGCTGGTCATCGCGCGTTGGGAAGGCATGTACGACGATGCCAAGGGCGAGCGCTACTGGAACTCCCTGCCACACTGGCGGACCAAGACCGCGCTGCCGGCTGGCGAGACCAGCCAGGGCTGATCCCTGCTTGATACGCACAAACCCCGGTAAATCCGGGGTTTGTCGTTTCTGTCAGCCCCGCTATCATTCGCCACATATTTAAAGGGGTGTGACTGATGCTCAATGGCCTGTGGCTTGGCTTCTTTGTCGTGGCGATGGTATCGGCGCTGGTGCAATGGCTGGTGGGCGGTAACGCCGGGATCTTTGCGGCGATGGTGGAGAGTATTTTCGCCATGGCCAAGCTGTCTGTGGAAGTGATGGTGCTGCTGTTCGGCACCTTGACCCTGTGGCTGGGCTTTTTGCGCATCGCCGAGAAGGCCGGGATCGTCGAGTGGCTGGCCAAGGCCCTGGGCCCGCTATTCTTGCGGCTGATGCCGGAAGTACCGGCCGGTCACCCGGCCATCGGCTTGATCACCCTCAACTTTGCCGCCAACGGCCTGGGCCTGGATAACGCGGCGACGCCGATCGGCCTCAAGGCCATGAAGGCGCTGCAAGAACTCAATCCGATCCCCAACACCGCGACCAACGCGCAGATCCTGTTCCTGGTGCTCAACGCGTCTTCCCTGACCTTGCTGCCGGTGACGATCTTCATGTACCGCGCCCAGCAAGGCGCGCCCGACCCGACCCTGGTGTTCCTGCCGATCCTGCTAGCCACCAGCGCCTCGACCCTGGTGGGCCTGCTGTCGGTGGCGCTGATGCAGCGCCTGCGCCTGTGGGACCCGGTGGTGCTGGCGTACCTGATCCCCGGTGCGCTGGTGCTGGGCGGCTTCATGGCCTTGCTGGCGACGATGTCGGCCACGGCCCTGGCGGGCTTGTCTTCGATCCTCGGCAACCTCACGTTGTTTGGCCTGATCATGCTGTTTTTGCTGATCGGTGCGCTGCGCAAGGTCAAGGTCTATGAAGCGTTTGTCGAAGGCGCCAAAGAGGGCTTTGACGTCGCGAAGAACCTGCTGCCGTACCTGGTGGCGATGCTGTGTGCGGTTGGCGTACTGCGCGCTTCCGGGGCGCTGGAGTTTGGCCTCGAAGGGATTCGCCATCTGGTGGCCTGGACGGGCCTGGACACGCGTTTTGTCGATGCCTTGCCCACGGCGATGGTCAAGCCCTTCTCCGGCAGCGCGGCGCGGGCGATGCTGATCGAGACCATGCAGACCCAGGGTGTGGACAGCTTCCCGGCGCTGGTGGCGGCGACGATCCAGGGCAGTACCGAGACCACCTTCTACGTGCTGGCGGTGTACTTTGGCTCGGTGGGTATCCAGCGGGCGCGGCATGCGGTGGGGTGTGCGCTGCTGGCGGAATTGGCCGGTGTGGTGGCGGCGATTGCTGTCTGCTACTGGTTCTTTGGCTAAGCTTTAGATCGCTATCGCAGGCAAGCCAGCTCCCACATTTTGATGTGTGAACACCGTCAAATGTGGGAGCTGGCTTGCCTGCGATGAGGCCCTCAGCGTTTAGGTGCTGAGTTGCCCTGCGCCACCACCCAATCCACCACCTGCTTGTTCAACTGATCTCCCGCCAACCCAAACCCGGCCACTACCGCCGGCACCTGGGTATCACTCACCGGCTGGCGCACTTCAAAGCGCTTGGCCGCTACGATCCGCTGGTCACTGCCGCGCACCAATCGCGCATCCAGCCGGATCACCACCTCCACCGCCGCGCCCCGGTACTCGCTCTGGAAGGCCTGCAACTGCCCGCCCAGCTCGAAATCCGCCTGCAGGTTGGTGTCATCGGTGCTCAGGAACGCCACCCGGCCATCACGCTGAAAACCGTCCAGCAGACGGTTGCGCAGCAGCACCGGCGCCGGATCGCTCCAGCGCGACTGGGCGTAGCTGCTGATCAAGTCGCCCTGGGGCACCACGGCAATGCGCGGGCTGTCGAGGAATTCACTGGCCTGCGGCTTGGCCAGGCGCAATGACCAGGTGCCCGCGCTGCCATGGGCAGGTGCTGGCGCCTGGGCCGCCGGCAGCCGGTAGACATTGGACGGATCGGCCTTGGGCAGGATCGAGCAGGCGCTGACCAGGGCCAGGGCTACCGGGAGGATCATTTGGTAAGCACGCTTCATGGCGTGAACTCCTTGTTCTTGTCACTGCCCAGCAGATACCCGCTGGGGTTGGCTTCCAGGCGACGGGTGATGGCGCGCAGGGAGCCGAGGGTATCGCGCAGCTCGCGCACGGCGGGCGCCAGTTCGTTGAGGCCCTGCATGCCGCTGTTCAGGGAGTCCTTGTTGCTGTCCAACAAACTGTTGATGGTGGCGGTGCTTTGCTCCAGGGAGCGCATGGCCCCTTCGGCGCTGCCGAACATCTGTTTGCCCTGGTCGTTGAGCAGCCCGTTGGCGTTGCGCATCAGCGCGGTGGTCTGCTCCAGGGCGCCGCCGGCCTGTTTGCTGACCTGGGCCAATTGCTGCATCACCACCTTGATATCGCCCCGTTGCTCGGCGATGGCCCCGGTGGTCTGCTCCAGGTGCGCCAGGGTGCCGCTCAGGCGGTCGACGTTAGCCGGCGAGAACATGCGGTTGGCGTTATGCAGCAACAGGTTGATGCTGGTCATCAGGTCGTTGCTGTTGTTCAACAGCCGGGCAATGGGCGATGGCGAGGCGATGATCTGCGGCAGCTCGCCGTTCTTGCCCTTGAGCTCGGCGCTTTGTGGGGTGCCGCCGCTGAGCTGGATGATCGAGGTGCCGGTGATGCCGGTCAGCGCCAGCTTGGCCTGGGTGTCTTCCTTGATCGGTGTCTGCCCGGCCAGGCGGATGCGCGCCAGTACGCGGCGCGGGTCCTTGGGATCCAGGCGCAGGCTGGTGACATCACCGACCTTGATCCCGCTGTACTGCACCGCGCTGCCCTGGGACAGGCCGCTGACCGCTTCGTTGAAGATCACTTCGTAATCCTGGAACGCGCTGTCGACGCTGGACTTGGCCAGCCACAGGCCGAAGAGCATAGCGCCGACCACGACTATCACGCTGAACAGACCGATCATCACATGATGGGCTCGGGTTTCCATGTCATACCTCGTTGAGCTGTTGAGCGGCATCCAATGCCGCGCGGCCCCGGGGGCCATGAAAGTATTCGTGAATCCAGGCGTCGTTCGTTTGCGAAACAACATCTATGGCTCCGGCCACCAATACCTTTTTCTGCGCCAGCACCGCCACGCGGTCGGTGATGGTGTAGAGCGTGTCCAGGTCATGGGTGATCAGCAGCACACTCAGGCCCAAGGCATCGCGCAGGGTCAGGATCAGTTGGTCGAATGCCGCTGCACCGATGGGGTCGAGGCCGGCGGTGGGTTCATCGAGAAACAGAATGTCCGGGTCCAGGGCCAGGGCGCGGGCCAGGGCCGCACGCTTGATCATCCCGCCGGAGAGCGACGACGGGTATTTGTCGGCCGCCGACAACGGCAGCCCGGCCAGGGCCAGCTTCACCGCCGCCAGGTGCTCGGCATCGGCGCGGCTGAGGCCGGCGTGTTCGATCAATGGCAGGGCGACGTTCTCCGTGACCGTCAGCGAGGAAAACAGCGCGCCCTTCTGGAACAGCACGCCGAAACGTCGTTCCACCAGGGAGCGCTCCTGCTCCGACAGGCTCGGCAGGTTCTGCCCGAACACCCGCACCTGCCCTTCGCTGGGCTGACGCAGGCCGATGATGCTGCGCAGCAGCACCGACTTGCCGCTGCCCGAGCCGCCGACCACGGCGAGGATCTCGCCTTTGTACAGGTCCAGGTCGAGGTTTTCATGCACGCTCTGCGGGCCAAAGCGGTTGCACAGGCCACGGACTTCGATCACCGCCTCGCTGGGCGCTCGCTGTAAACGGCTCACCAGCCCATCTCCATAAAGAACAGTGCGGCGACTGCGTCGAGCACGATCACCACGAAAATCGACTGCACCACCGCAGAGGTGGTGTGGGCGCCGACCGACTCGGCGCTGCCGCTGACCTTGAAGCCTTCCAGGCAGCCAATGGCGGCGATCAGGAAGGCAAAGAACGGCGCTTTGACCAGGCCCACCAGCAAATGCTGGACGCCAATGTCCGATTGCAGCAGCGAGAGGAACATCGCCGGCGAGATATCCAGGGCCACGGCGCACACTACGCCGCCGCCGATAATCCCCGAAATCATGGCGAGAAAGGTCAGCATCGGCAGCGCTACCAGCAGCGCGAGGACGCGCGGCAGTACCAGCAACTCCATGGGGTCGAGGCCCATGGTGCGGATGGCGTCGATTTCTTCGTTGGCCTTCATCGAGCCGATCTGTGCGGTGAAGGCGCTGGCGGTGCGGCCGGCCATCAGGATCGCGGTGAGTAGGACACCGAACTCCCGCAGGAAGGAAAACGCCACGAGGTCCACGGTAAAAATACTCGCGCCGAAACTTTCCAGCACCGTGGCGCCGAGAAACGCGACCACGGCGCCCACCAAAAAGGTCAGCAAGGCGACGATGGGTGCGGCATCGAGCCCGGTCTGTTCGATATGCGCCACCATCGGCGTCAGGCGCCAGCGCTTGGGCCGGAACACGCCGCGGGCAAAGGTTGCGAGGATCAGGCCGATAAAGCCCAGCAGGGTCATGGCGTCTTGCCAGACCGTATCCACCGCGCGGCCGATGCGGGCCAACAGCTGGATGCCGGCGCTTTCCTGCGGCTCCTTGACCGGCACACAGAAATCATTCAGGGAGCGGTAGACGGTCTTGAGCAGTGCGCGGTCGGCGGCGGGCAGACGGCAGTCGGTTTGTTCGGCGGAGTGTTCGATGCGCTCCGGGCCCAGCAGCTCTACCAGCAGCGAGGCGCCGGCGGTGTCGAGCGCACCCAGGCCGTTGAGGTCGACGCGGGTGCTGGCGTCGTACTGGCCGTCGAGGCTTGTCGACAACTTCTTCAGGGCGCTGTAATGGGCCAGCGTCCAGTCCCCGGTGACCCGCAGTTGGGGCGGCTGGGTGGATGCGTCCAGGTGGGCATTGCCTGCCGTTGTGCTACTGGTCATAAGCTCCGAGCTTGTTTGGCTATTCCACAATTGCTATGTAATAGCACGATCCGTCCTACTTTGGCGTGTCCGTTTGCGCTGTGTCAGTGACTTTAAAGCGCAACACGCCGATCACCTGGCCGTCTTCGGTCAGCACCCGTACTTGCCAGCGGCCCACGGCATTCGCCGGGAAGTTCTGCTTGTGGGTCCAGGCCCGGTAGCCTTCCTTGCGCCCGCCGTGGATATCCAGGGCGATGCGGTCGACTTCTTTGCCGTTGAACTGCCACACATGGTAGATGCGCTCGTCCAGCCCGCGCGGTGCGTTGATCGCGGTGTAGGCGTACAGGCCGCTGCTGCGCAGTTGGCTGGCGCTGACTTCCTTGAGGTCATCGCCGGGGGTGCGGTCCTGCAATTGGGTACTGATCGCCACTTCGGTCATCCACAGCGTGGCCGGCGGTACCCAGCTGCGTAGGAACCAGCCTGCGCAACCAATCGCCGCCGTCACGCCCAGCAGCATCAGCCAACCCTTGACGCTGCGCAGCGGCAGGCTCACGGCCAAGCTGGGGATCGACAGGGCCATCGCCACCCCCAGCGCCAGTTTGTAACTCTCGGCGGTGGTCAGGTGCAGGATGATCGGCAGCGCGGTGAGCAAGGCGGCAAACAGGGTCAGGGTGTGCAGCGCCAGAAACAGCGAGCGCTTGGGCGCCAGCCATTTGTAGTACAGCGGGTCGGTGATCGAGACGAGCGCGGCGGCGCCCAGCAAACCGGTGAAAATCGCCTGGCTGCTGTTCCAGGTGGTGGTGACGAAAAAGAACGGCAGGACAAAGAACAGGCTTTCCTGGTGGATCATCTGTGTGGCGTAGCGCAGCAGCGGTTCGGGGATTTCCCGCTTGAAGACCTTGCTGAACAGCTGGGTGAAGCTGTTTTCGAGCATCAGCCACAGCCAGCTCACCAGCATGATGATTGCGATCCAGCTGGCCATGCCTTGCTGGCGGTCCACCAGGATAAAGCTGCCCACCCCCGAGATAAAACCGCCGAGTGCGATCACCCCTGGGTAGCGCTTCATCAGTTCGAGGATGCGCTGTATGAAATGGGTCAGGTATGGCATTCGGCGGTTCGCAGTCTTTGTAGGAAAAAATCCCAGACAGAATAACGTCTTAGCCCGTTGATAGGCGTGTCATTACACAATTGCTTTGCGATAACGGCGCAGCCCGATCAGCCCAATGGCGATCAGCCCCAGCATGCCTGCGGCGCCCCAGCCCAGGGCGTCGTAACTGAGCAGCGGCTTTTCAATGCGCCAGTAGCCTTGTTGGTTGAACAGCTGGCGCATGGCCTGGTTGGTTTGCGTCAGGCTCACGGCCTTGATGCGCTTGGCCGGGTCGCTGAAGCGCCCGTCGGCGTAGTCGGCCAAGGCGCTCCAATAGTAGTCGGCCAGCGCGCTATTGCCTTGCACGGCCCAGGCCTGGCGGTCGATGGCGGCTTGTTGCAGGCGGCGAAAGGTGGCCGGGTCGAGGCCATCCTCAAGCAGCCTGGCCTTGAGGTTCTCTAGGACGTGTTCGGCCTCGGGCAGGCTCTCGCGGTCGAGGTCGGCATTCAGGCTCATGAAACCCACGCCGCCCAGCACTTCGCGCTCGCTCCAGGGGCCGTAGGACAGGCCATGCTGCAGGCGCAGCTGGCGATACAACGCCCAATCCAGGTAATCCTTGAGCAGGTCGTAGGTGGCATCGTGCTGGTCGTCCAGCATCGGCTCGGGGAACAGCCAGTGCAGCTTGGCGCCATCGCCGACCCAGCCCCGGATCAGGTCACGATGGATCGCTGCGGCGCCAAGGGTTTGCGGCAAGGCCCGGTGTTCGCTGGGGTCCACCGGTTCGAGCTGGCCATAGGTGCGTTCCAGGTAGGCCGGTAGCAGTTTATCGAGGTCGCCGACGATGATCAGGGTCATGTTGTTGGGGGCGTACCAGTCCTGGCGTACCTTTTCCAACTGGGCGCGGGTCAGGTGCTCGACCTCGGCGCGCTCGGCGCATTTGAGGCCCAGCTCCACCGCCAGTTGATTGCTGGCGTTGTGCCCCAAGTCCTGGCGATCCAGCAGGCGTTGCAGGTGCGAATAGTGGCCACCGTCTTCGCGCTCGACCACTTGCTTGGCGGCGTTGATCGCCGCGTCGCTCAGTTCGGTACGGGTCAGGATCGCCTTCAGCAGGTCCAGCACCTTGCGCTGGTTACGTGCCGGGGCCTCGATGACGAAGGTGGTGTCGGCATTGCTGGTGTAGGCGTTCCACTCCCCGCCCAGGGCCTGCATCTGTTCTTCCAGTACACCTTCGCCGCCGCCATTGATGCCGCTGAACAGCAGGTGTTCGAGCAGGTGCGGCAGTTCCTTGTCGGCGCAGCTGAAGTCGTCCAGGCCTACGCCGACCACCAGGCGGATCGCCACGTGCCCGCGCTCGGTGCCCGGCTTGAGCAGCAATTGCAGGCCGTTGGGCAACATATAGCCTTCGACCTGCAAGCGATCAAAGGCAAAGGCGTGGGCCGAGCCTATGAGCAGGCAGGCGAATAACAGGCGACGCATAACGGGGTTCCTGGCGGGTGATGACTGTGGGAGCAGCCAGTGTGTCAGGCACGTATTCGTCTGCTGACACACCGCTATCGCGGGCAAGCCCGCTCCCACATTGGTTGGGCGGTGTTTTTAACTGACTCCCCAGGCGTGTGGTCGTTCAGGGCGAATGGGTGATGTCGGCAATATTGTCCGCGGCCAGCGCGCCGGTCTCGGAGGTTTCCAACACTACATAAGCACTGCTGCAAAACAACGAGTTCAGGCGTTTCATGTCGGCAATCAGCTCCAGGTGCAGGGAACTGGTCTCGATGCTTTGCACGATCTTGCGTTGCAGGCGGCTGACATGGGCGTGGGCCAGGCGCCGTTCCTGGGCGCGGAAGCGGCGCTTCTCGCGCAGCAATTGGCGGGCGCTTTCCGGGTCGGCGCTGAGGAACACCGACAGGCCCAGGCGCAGGTTGGCGATCAACTGGCTGTGCAGACCGGCCAGTTCTTCCAGCCCGACTTCGGAAAACGAGCGGCGCTGGGAGGTTTTCTGCTGCTGGACCTTGCGCAGCATGCGCTCGATCAAGTCGCCGGCCAGCTTCAGGTTGATCGACAGCTCGATGATCTCGGCCCAGCGCCGGCTGTCGTGCTCACTCAGGTCTTCCCGGGGCATTTGCGCCAAGTACAGTTTGATCGCGCTGTAGAGCGCTTCGACATCATCGCTGAGGCTGCGCATTTCCTGGGTGATCGCGGTCTGTTTGCCGCGCAGCACTTCCAGCATGGCGGTCAGCATGTTGTCGATCAGGTCGCCCAGGCGCAGGGTTTCCCGCGCGGCATTGGCCAGGGCCAGGCTTGGGGTGGTCAGCGCCGTGGGGTCAAGATGGCGGGGTTTGGCCAGGCCATTGGCCTCCGGGCGCTCCGGCAGCAGCCAGGCACACAGGCGCGCCATGGGGCCGATGGTGGGCAGCAGGATCAGGCAGCGGGTGACGTTGTAGAGCAGGTGAAAGGTGATGACCATGCCCTGGGCGCTGTAGTCCAGGGTGTCCATCCACAGCACCAGCGTGTCAAGGACGGGGATGATCAGCAGCAGGCCAATCAGCTTGTACAGCAGGCTGCCCAGGGCCACCTGGCGCCCGGCGGCGTTTTGCATGCTGGTGCTGAGGAAGGCCAGTACGCCGCTGCCGATATTGGCGCCGATCACCAGGCCAATGGCCACATGCAGGCCAATCACCCCGGCGCCGGCCAGGGTTGCGGTCAGCAGCACGGCGGCCAGGCTGGAGTAGGAAATCATCGCAAACAACGCGCCCACCAAGGCATCGAGCAGGATGTCGCCGGTCAGCGAGGCGAACAGCACCTTGACGCCCTGGGCATGGGTAATCGGCCCGGCGGCTTCGACGATCAGTTGCAGGGCGAGAATGATCAGGCCCAGGCCGATCCCCACCCGGCCCATCTGCCCGGCGCGCGTCTGTTTGCGCGACAGGAAGAAGATCACCCCGAGAAAGATCAACAGCGGCGACAGCCATGACAGATCCAGGGTCAGCACCCGCGCCATCAGCGCCGTACCGACATCGGCGCCGAGCATGGTCGCCAGGGCGGGCGTTAGGCCCATCAGGCCCTGGCCGACAAACGAGGTCACCAGCATCGCCGTGGCGTTGCTGCTCTGCACCATGGCGGTCACCAGGATCCCGGCAATGAACGCCAGCCAGCGCCTGGCCATGTTCTGCCCGATGACCTGGCGCAGGTTGGAACCGTAGACCCGCAGGATGCCGGTACGGACGATATGCGTGCCCCAGATCAACAGGGTCACCGCAGAAAGAAGATTGAGCAGGGTCAGCATGCTCGGCCCCCTGTATTGAGTCGTGCTCCAATGGAGCAAAAAGTGCCGCGTGCCGTTTTGTATTGTGTACTTAAGCTGTAGTTGGCGAACGGCCTGTGCGCCAGCATCGCATAGCTAAAGTCGGCATTGAAACAAAACTGTCATGAAATCAGCTTTTTGCGGGCGAAAAAAAGGGGCCCGCAAGGGCCCCCATTTTGCTCATCTCGGGTTATTGACCCGGAATGTCCTTGCGCAGTTTCACTGGATCCTGCTGCTTTTTCTTCTTCGCGATGGCGGTACGCATCTTGATGTTGATGGCCTCGACCGCGAGGGAGAACGCCATGGCGAAGTACACGTAGCCTTTTGGCACATGCACATCGAAGGATTCGGCGATCAACACGGTACCCACGATCAACAGGAACGACAGCGCGAGCATTTTCAGCGACGGGTGCTTGTCGATGAACTCGCTGATGGTGCCGGCGGCCAGCATCATCACCAGTACGGCAACGACGATCGCGGCGACCATGACCGGAACGTGGGAAACCATACCCACGGCGGTAATCACCGAGTCCAGGGAGAACACGATATCGATGATCGCGATCTGGATGATGGTGTAGATGAACTTGCCACCCTTGCCTTTCGGCTCTTCGTGGGTTTCGTCTTCACCTTCCAGGGCGTGGTACATCTCCTGGGAGCTTTTCCATAGCAGGAACAGGCCACCGAAGAACAGGATCAGGTCACGACCGGAAATACCCTGGCCGAATACCACGAACAGGTCGGCGGTCAGTTGCATCACCCAGGTGATCGACAGCAGCAGCAGGATCCGCGTGACCATGGCCAGGGCCAGGCCGAAGATCCGGGTGCGCGCCTGCATATGCTTGGGCATGCGGCTGACCAGGATCGAAATCATGATGATGTTATCGATGCCCAGGACGATCTCGAGTGCCGTCAAGGTGAAGAAGGCAATCCAGATCTCCGGATTGGTCAGCCATTCCATATGTGTTCCTTTGTGCGAGTGTTAGACCGCGCCGGGGTAAGGCCGGCGCAGTGGGTTGTTACGATTATAGAGTGCTGAACAGCGGGAATGTGCCCAACAACAATGCGGCGATCATTATGCACAGGCATACCAATACTGCCCACTTCAGGGTGAAGCGCTGGTGGTCGCCAAATTCGATACCGGCCAGGGCTACCAGCAGGTAAGTCGAAGGTACCAGCGGGCTGAGCAAGTGTACCGGTTGGCCAACAATCGAGGCGCGGCCCATTTCTGCGGCGGTGATGCCGTAATGGCTGGCGGCTTCGGCCAATACTGGCAGCACGCCGTAGTAGAACGCATCGTTGGACATGAAGAACGTGAACGGCATGCTCACCAGCGCGGTGATCACCGCCAGGTACGGGCCCAGGGCTTCCGGGATGACCGCCAGCAGGCTCTTGGACATGGCATCGACCATGCCGGTGCCCGATAGGATCCCGGTGAAGATACCGGCGGCGAAAATCAGGCCAACCACTGCCAGCACGCTGCCCGAGTGGGCCGCAACGCGGTCTTTCTGCTGTTGCAGGCACGGGTAGTTGACGATCATCGCGATACTGAAGGCCACCATGAACAGCACCGGCAGCGGGAGCAGGCCTGCAATCAGGGTGCACATCAGGATCAGGGTCAGGGCGCCGTTGAACCAGATCAGTTTCGGGCGACGGGCATCCGGGAACTGCGAGACGCTGATTTCGCTATGGTCGATTTCATCGCCTTGCAGGTGCAACACGCCCAGGCGAGCGCGTTCACGCAGGCCGTACATATAGGCAATCACCAGGATGGCCACTACGCCGGCGGCCATGGCCGGGATCATCGGTACGAAGATGTCCGAGGGATCCACGTGCAGCGCACTGGCGGCGCGGGCGGTCGGGCCGCCCCAGGGCGTCATGTTCATCACGCCGCCGGCGAGGATGATCAGGCCGGCCATGATCCGTGGGCTCATGCCAATGCGATTGTACAAAGGCAGCATGGCGGCCACGCAGATCATATAGGTAGTGGCGCCGTCACCGTCCAGGGACACCACCAGCGCCAGCACGGCCGTACCGACCGAGACTTTCAGCGGGTCGCCCTTGACCAGCTTGAGGATTTTGCGCACGGCCGGGTCGAAAAGGCCGGAGTCGATCATCAAGGCAAAGTAGAGGATGGCAAACATCAGCATCACGCCGGTGGGCGCCAGCTTGGTGATGCCTTCGAGCATCATCGGGCCGATCTTCGGCGCAAAGCCACCGAACAGCGCGAACAGGATCGGCACGATGATCAGGGCGATCAGCGCCGAAAGGCGCTTGGTCATGATCAGGAACATGAACGTGATGACCATGGCAAAGCCAAGGAAAGTCAGCATAGGAATACTCCAGGCGTAGCGCGGCTAGGGAATGGCGAACCGGGTGGGGTCAGCGCAGAACGAAAAGCGCGAGGCGTACGGGGGGAGTGGGGAAAAACAGGCGGGTACGAGCGGACATCAGAATCACCATTGTTGTTGTTAATTGGGCCCCTGGGCATAAAAACGCTCAGGTTGGCCAACCGGTCTATTGCCGGTAGTGAGGGCGATCCTAATCGCGAAAGCTTTCAGCCAGCTTTCGCTGGGTAAACAGGTGATGAACAGATGTTTCGTAGGATTGGTCTGGTTTTGATGTCTGTAAGGGCGCTATCGCGGGCAAGCCCTAATACCCGTCAGTTAAGCGCAGATCCCTGTGGGAGCGGGCTTGCTCGCGAAAGCAGTGGGTCAGTCAACCTCAATGTTTGCTGGGCCGACGTCTTCGCGGCGATGCGGCGATCCGACAAGCCCGCGATGCTTCTGATCTTAAGGCAGTTGCAGGCCGCCGGCCGCCTTGTGCAAGGCCCGCAGATGCTCGCCCACCTGCTTGAGATTGGCCTCGCAGGCGGCAATCTCCGCAGCCCGCGAAGGCTCCAGCAGCGCCCTCACCTCTTTATCCAGGTCGCCGGTCAGCGATTGCAGCTGCTTCTGGCGCGATGCGCTTTCTGATTCCAGGCGCTGCCATTCCTTGGGCTGGGGCAATCCATAACCGCTGCTGCCGAGCAGCTCCGCCGGGCGGCTGAGGAAGCCGCTGTTAGCGAGGATCTGCTGCAACGTCGCATCGGCCTTGGCCATGCCGCCGTTCTTCAGCTCGCGGGCACCGAGGTAGCGTTGCTTGACCTCGTCCTGGGCGAGCATCAGTTGTTTGCGAAAGCTCGCCTGTTCCAGCAGCAGCAAAGCGGCGCTGGTGCGCAGGTCAGCCTGGTCGAACCAGGTCCTGCGTTGCTCGGCGCTCAAGGCCAGCCAGTCTTCGACCTGGGTCTGGGGGATCGGCAGGTGTTTTTTCAGCACCTCGAACATCGCCTGGTAGCGCTCGCGGAAGGAGTCGAAGTGATAACCCAGGCGCAAGGCTTCGCGGCGGTCATCCAGCACACTGGTGTCGGCCAGCCCGCGGGCCTTGAGCACTTCGAGCAAACCGTTGGGGGTGATGTTGTCCAGGGTGGTCAGTTGCGGGTTGGCGCTGCCGCTGCGCAGCAGTTTCAGGCCTTCGACCGCGCAGTTGTTGGAGAGGAAGTAGTAATTGCCGTCGTAGCTCCAGTGCATTTCGGCGGCGTGTTCGACGGTGTCGTTGATCTCTTGGCGCGTGAGGATCAAGGGCACGGACGCCAGGCCACGCAGTTCGGTCTTGGTGTACTCGTCGATGACCTGGGCCAGGGGCAGGACAAACAGGCGTGAAGGGTACTTGCCCACCAGCCCGTCCCAGCTCGATAGCTGCACGTCGCCCACGAATGCGCGGTAGGACAACACCAGGTGCTGGTCCAGGTCCAGGCGGCAATCCGGGCCACGGGGGCGGCCTGGCGCGCAGATCACCAGGCGCAGCATGCTGTGGCCCCAGCGGCTCACCAGGTTCTGGTTGGCTTCGGCCAGCAGATAGTCGATGGCGTACACGCGCTCGGGATCGACCTGGCCCAGGGGCGTCTTGGCAAAGTCGTTGCCGGCGTTGAGGAAGGCGAAGGTGTTGGCGCAAGCGTCCTTGGCGGGCGGGGCCCAGCCGAAGTGTTGCTGGTAGTAACGGTACAGCGCGGGCCGGCGGCAGGCGTAGCTCGGGTCGAGGAGGAAGTACTCCATGTTGACCGCGACGAACTCCTTGGGGTTGGTGATTTCGTACAGGTCCGGACTGCGCGCCACTTGCCGGTTGTGTTGCTCGCGCTCGCCACGGCGGCCGACGTATTGCGGCCAGCCGGCCAGGTCGAGCAAGCGCGGGTCGTCGCTGAGGGTGAAGCGCCGGTCATTCTGGCCACGGCATTGATCGGGCAGGCCGATCAGGCCGGTGATGTTGTTCTGGCGGCTGCAGCGTTGGATCAACGAGCGCTGGTCCTTGGGCCACAGGCGCGCGCGGTCGTAGATGTGGGTCAGTTCATGCAAGACGGTGGCGAGCAGCTCCCGGCGCACGGTGCCGTGGGGTCGCTGGGTCTGCTGGGTGGCGGCGGTACCGTCGGTGAGGCTGGCCAGTAGCCTGCGGTTGAGGTCCAGTTCGGACACCAGCGACGCCTGGCCATAAGCGTTGGCGGGCATGTCGTCGGTCCAGCCAACGTCGATGCGCCGGTCCAGTTGCTCGATGAAGCGCGGCGGCAGCGCCTGCATCGCTTCATCAAGCAATGCCTGGCTGGCCTGCTGCTGGGCTGGGCTCAAGCCGTCGGTCTTGAGCCGTAGTTGCAGGCTGGCCTGGGCGGCGTTGCCGGCCAGCAGCACCGTCGCAGCCAATAGCCAGGCGGTGAGACGCCTCACAATGCGAGGATGGCTTCGGCGAGGACCTGGTCGCTGGCGTCGCGGGCTTCGGGCACGCGAGTTCGCAGGGTGTCGAAGGCGGCTTCCAGTTGCGCGCCACGGATATCGCCATTGCTGGCGACAAAGCTGGCGGCGTCATCGTGGGCTGCACGCACGACTTTGGAGTCACGGATAGAGGTGGTGGTGTCCGAGGTGAAATCAATGGTGCGGCCAAAGGCACGAACAATGATGTTACTGGTGGCCACGAGAGTTTGTGCCTGGGCGATATCTGCCAGCAAGAACAGGCCGAGAGCAGCTGCGATCAACGGGCGACGCATGGAATGACTCCAAAGGGTAAAGATGATTATTGGACGAGAATTGCCTGGGCCAGTTCAAGGTCACTGGACTTAAGTTTTGGCTGGGTGCGACGCAGGTAATCCAGTGCACTTTCCAGCCGGGCGCCCCGCCATTGGCCGTCAGTGGCAATAAACGCAGCAGCGTCATCCTGGGCTGCCAGTATCAATTTACGATCGAACGGCGCCGAGGTCACTTTGCTGGTGGCATAGGCGCTGGCGACGAGGCCTTGTGTGGACAGATCAAAGGCCTGGACCGGCCCGGCCCCGCACACTGCAAGCACTGTGGGAACAATCAACAAACGGTATGAAAAAGCCATGGGACTCGACAACTGAAAACGAGCGCCAAGGCTAGCGTAATGCCCGGGCGAGAGCCAGCGCGGGTACTTCTATGCAGGAGCCGGCAAGTCGGCTCCTGCAAAACAGGCCTGGCTCAGATGGCCAGGATTGCCTGGGCCAGTTGCACATCGGTAGCGGCATTGAGTTGTGGCGCCTGTTGGCGGATCTGCGCCAGGGCGCTTTCCAGCTTCACGCCACGGATCGCGCCTTCGCTGGCGACGAAGCTGGCAGCATCGTCACGGGCTGCGCGCACGACTTTGTTGTCGCGCAGCGAAGATGTGGCATCGGAGCTGGCGTCGGAAGTGGCTTTGAGAGCGCCCACAATCGAGTCGGTGGTCACGATCAGGCTGGTGGCGCTGGCATTGGCGGCGACGGCAAGCAGGGCTGCAGCGCTCAGCAAACGAAGACGGGACATGGGGGTGACTCCTGTGTATGAGACGAACTAATGACGCGATAGTAGCTGGCGCCTATCTGTTCGGGTAGTGCGCAGTTGGAAGTGGTGGCTCACGGAGGTTATTTGACCGGTACAAATCAGCCAATGCGTAATTGTACTGGTTAATTGTTATGTTTTTTAAACTGTACCTGTCCAGGCATCGAGGATGGCTTCTACGCTATTTTTTCGTACTCCCAGAAACAACAAAACCCGCCGCCGGTTACCCGGGGCGGGCTTTGCTACAACAATTTGGGGTGCTGGCGGTGGACCCGGTAGGTCAGGGCCAGCGGGCGCTAAATCAGCGCCAGAACGGCTTGCTCAGCTCTTCGTAGCGTTGAGCTTCGCTGATCCCGGCATCGGCCAGCAGACGCGAATCCAAACGAGCCAGTTGATGGCGGCTGGAGATGCGGCGCTGCCACAACATTAGGTTGGCGATAACGCGCAGAGGCAGGGAAGCCTGGGTGTTGACAGCTTTATCTTCGAAGAACAGTTCGGAACTGAGTGTACGTTCCATGATGACATCCTTCCGCTTGTGGCGGGATTAGGTAGTGGTTTAACTGATGCCAATGATCCTCCTCCGGCGCAAGACTCTCTAGATACAGTTCACCTGTATTGTGAGGGGCCAGTTAACTGTTTATAGCGGCTGTACTGTACGGAAATGGGGCAACTGTACCTGTCAGCACTTATTTGGTGCGTTTTAGGCGTTTTGGAAGGGATTTGTAGGTTTTTGCGGTAGGAAATGACCGGTACAGCAGTACAGTTTTTTCAAAAGTACCGCGCTCAGTTCCGGGTGAATGCAACTG
The DNA here is from genome assembly GCF_058742075.1 of Pseudomonas sp. HC1(2025). NCBI lineage: Bacteria > Pseudomonadati > Pseudomonadota > Gammaproteobacteria > Pseudomonadales > Pseudomonadaceae > Pseudomonas > Pseudomonas sp. HC1(2025). The sequence continues at coordinate 108,670 of NZ_CP196017.1, forward strand.
TGCTTGCACCCACCCGGGTCTGTATTGATCAGCCTTTGAGCATGTGCCCGGTTTCTTCCAGGTTGATGTGCCAGCTCAAGGCTTCGCGCAGGATGTGCGGGGTGTGCCCGCCGATGGCGCAGGCGGCGGTGTAGTAGTTGTTGAGGGCGTCACGGTAGTCCGGGTGCACGCAGTTATCGATGATCACCCGTGCCCGCTCCCGTGGCGCCAGGCCGCGCAGGTCAGCCAGGCCGATCTCGGTCACGAGGATGTCGACGTCATGCTCGGTATGGTCGACATGGCTCACCATCGGCACCACGCTGGAAATCGCCCCGCCCTTGGCAATGGACTTGGTGACAAAGATCGCCAGGTGCGCGTTGCGGGCGAAATCGCCCGAGCCGCCAATGCCGTTCATCATCCGCGTACCACACACGTGGGTGGAGTTGACGTTGCCGTAGATATCGAACTCCAGCGCGGTATTGATGCCGATGATGCCCAGGCGGCGCACCACTTCCGGGTGGTTGGAGATTTCCTGCGGGCGCAGCACCAGCTTGTCTTTGTAGCGCTCCAGGTTGCCGAACACGTCGGCATTGCGCCGCTCTGACAAGGTAATCGAACTGCCGGAGGCAAAGCTCAGCTTGCCGGCGTCGATCAGGTCGAAGGTCGAGTCCTGGAGGACTTCGGAGTACATGGTCAGGTCTTCGAACGGCGACTCGATCAACCCGCACATCACCGCGTTGGCGATATTGCCGATGCCGGCCTGCAACGGGCCGAGCTTGTTGGTCATGCGCCCGGCGTCCACTTCCTGTTTGAGGAAGTTGATCAGGTGATTGGCGATTCCCTGGGTGTCGCTGTCGGGCGGGGTCACGGTGGAGGCGGAGTCGGCCTGGTTGGTGATGACGATGGCGACGATCTTCTCGGGCGGGATCGGGATCGCGGTGCTGCCGATGCGGTCATCCACCTTGACCAGTGGGATCGGGGTGCGGGTCGGGCGGTAGGTCGGGATATAGATGTCGTGCAGGCCTTCCAGATTCGGATTGTGCGCCAGGTTGATCTCGATGATCACCTGCTTGGCAAAAATCGCGAAGCTGGCCGAGTTGCCCACGGAGGTGGTGGGCACGATGTGGCCTTGCTCGGTGATGGCCACAGCTTCAATCACCGCGATGTCCGGCAGCTTGAGCTGGTTGTTGCGCAGCTGTTCGACGGTTTCCGATAGATGCTGGTCGATAAACATCACTTCGCCGGCATTGATCGCCTTGCGCAGGGTGCTATCGACCTGAAATGGCATGCGGCGCGACAGCACGCCGGCTTCGGTCAGTTGCTTGTCCAAGTCGTTGCCCAGGCTGGCGCCGGTCATCAGGGTGATTTTCAGGGGCGAGGTCTTGGCACGTTCGGCCAGGGCGTGGGGCACGGCCTTGGCTTCACCGGCGCGGGTAAAGCCGCTCATGCCGACGGTCATGCCGTCCTCGATCAGGGCGGCAGCATCGGCGGCGCTCATGACCTTGTTCAACAGCGAAGGCAAGCGGATACGATCACGGTACATGGATTGTTATCTCGGGCAACGGAGGCAAGGTGGGCAGTCTAGTGATTTCAAAGGCGTTCGTCCCGCTACCATGGTCGAATGCCAGGTGGCGATTTAGAGCCTTTGGTCGGGTTTTTCCCGTTAATAAAAAACCCCAGCCTACGGGAGGCCGGGGTTTGGGGTATTGCGCTGGAGCAGTGTTTATTCGACGGCCTTGACCATGTCTTCGATGACCTTCTTCGCGTCGCCGAAGACCATCATGGTCTTGTCCAGGTAGAACAATTCGTTATCCAGGCCGGCGTAACCGCTGGCCATCGAGCGCTTGTTGACGATGATCGTCTTGGCCTTGAAGGCTTCGAGAATCGGCATGCCGGCGATCGGCGATTTCGGATCGTTCTTGGCGGCCGGGTTGACCACGTCGTTGGCGCCCAGCACCAGCACCACGTCGGCCTGGCCGAACTCGGAGTTGATGTCTTCCATCTCGAACACCTGGTCGTAAGGCACCTCGGCCTCGGCCAGCAGCACGTTCATGTGGCCAGGCATGCGGCCGGCGACCGGGTGGATCGCGTATTTCACGGTGACGCCGCGATGGGTCAGCTTCTCGGTCAGCTCTTTAAGGGCGTGTTGCGCCCGCGCGACCGCCAGGCCATAGCCTGGGACGATGATCACGGTGTCGGCGTTGGTCAGCAGGAAAGTGGCGTCGTCGGCCGAACCGGACTTCACCGGGCGCGCTTCTTTCGAACCGGCCGGCCCTGCCGCATCCGGCGTATTGCCGAAACCGCCGAGCAGCACGTTGAAGAAGGAGCGGTTCATCGCCTTGCACATGATGTACGAGAGGATCGCACCGCTCGACCCCACCAGGGAGCCGGCAATGATCAGCATCGAGTTGTTCAGCGAGAAGCCGATGCCCGCCGCTGCCCAGCCGGAGTAGCTGTTGAGCATCGAGACAACCACCGGCATGTCGGCGCCGCCAATCGGGATGATGATCAGCACGCCCAGCACGAAGGCCAGGGCTAGCATCAGGGCGAAGGCACTGAGGTTGCCGGTGAACATAAACACCAGGCCCAGGCCCAGGGTGGCCAGGCCCAGCACCAGGTTCAACTTGTGCTGGCCGCCAAACTGTACCGGTGCGCCCTGGAACAGGCGGAACTTGTACTTGCCCGACAGCTTGCCGAAGGCAATGACCGAACCGGAGAAGGTAATGGCACCAATGGCTGCGCCGAGGAACAGCTCCAGGCGGTTGCCCGCAGGAATCGCGTCACCCAATTGCTTGACGATCCCCAGGGATTGCGGCTCGACCACCGCCGCGATGGCGATAAACACCGCCGCCAGGCCGATCATGCTGTGCATGAAGGCTACCAGTTCGGGCATCTTGGTCATTTCTACGCGCTTGGCCATGATCGAACCGGCGGTGCCGCCGATCAGCAGGCCGACAATCACGTAGCCGATACCGGCAGTGGCCAGCTCCGCACCGAGCTTATAGATGAGGCCCACGGTGGTGAGTACCGCCAGCGCCATGCCGAGCATGCCGAACAGGTTGCCGCGTCGGGACGTGGTGGGGTGCGACAGGCCCTTGAGGGCCTGGATGAAGCAGATCGACGCGATCAGGTAGAGCGTCGTCACGAGGTTCATGCTCATTACTTCTGCACCTCTTCTTTAGCCTTGGGCGCTTTCTTCTTGAACATCTCAAGCATCCTACGGGTAACCAGGAAACCGCCGAACACGTTGACGGCAGCCAGGGCCACGGCCAGGGTGCCCATGGTCTTGCCCAGCGGGGTAACGGTGAGTGCGGCGGCGAGCATGGCGCCAACGATCACAATCGCCGAGATTGCGTTGGTCACGGCCATCAGCGGCGTGTGCAGCGCGGGGGTGACGTTCCAGACCACGTGGTAACCGACATAAATCGCCAGCACGAAGATGATCAGGTTGTAGATACCGGGGGAGATAAGCTCTTCCATCGTCTGAATCCCTGCTTAGGCGTTTTTGCGGATGACTTGGCCGTCGCGGCACATCAGGCACGCGGCGACGATGTCGTCTTCGAGGTTGATTTCAAACTGCCCTTCCTTGGTGAAGACCAGCTTCAGGAAGTCCAGCAGGTTGCGCGCATACAGGGCCGAAGCATCGGCAGCGACCGCGCCGGCAAGGTTGGTCGGGCCACAGATGGTCACGCCGTTTTCCACCACCACCTGGTCGGCGACGGTCAGTGGGCAGTTGCCACCCTGGGCGGCGGCCAGGTCGATCACCACGGAGCCTGGCTTCATCTGGGCGACGGTTTCGGCGCTCAGCAGCGTCGGGGCCTTGCGACCCGGAATCAGGGCGGTGGTGATGACGATATCGGCTTGCTTGGCGCGCTCATGCACGGCCAGGGCCTGGCGCTGCATCCAGCTGGTGGGCATTGGGCGGGCGTAGCCGCCGACACCGACGGCGCATTCGCGCTCTTCATCGGTCTCGTAGGGCACGTCGACGAACTTGGCACCGAGGGACTCGATCTGCTCCTTCACGGCCGGGCGTACGTCGGACGCTTCGATGACGGCACCCAGGCGTTTCGCCGTAGCGATGGCTTGCAGGCCGGCAACACCGGCGCCGAGGATCAGCACGCGAGCGGCTTTCACCGTACCGGCGGCGGTCATCAGCATTGGCATGAAGCGCGGGTAGTGATGGGCCGCCAGCAACACTGCCTTGTAGCCGGCAATGTTGGCCTGGGACGACAGCACATCCAGGCTCTGCGCACGGGAGGTACGCGGCGCGGCCTCCAGGGCGAAGGCAGTGATGCCATGTTCGGCCAGTTGGGTGATGGTTTCGTTGCTGAACGGATTGAGCATGCCCACCAACACGGTGCCGCTTTTAATCAGCGTCAGTTCGCTGTCGCTGGGGGCGACCACCTTGAGAATCAGCTCGGCGCCAAACGCATCGCTGGCACTGCCAATGGTTGCGCCTGCCGTTTCATAGGCACTGTCGACGACGCTGGCTTTGATACCTGCACCGCTTTGTACAGTGACCTTATGGCCCTGGCCGATCAGCTTCTTGATGGTTTCCGGGGTTGCAGCAACCCGCGTTTCACCGGTCTGGGTTTCGAGAGGAACACCAATGTGCACGTCAAATCTCCTGCATGATCTTTTTGCTTTTGATTTTTGTAAAAAGGCCAGTGCACCGCGAGTGGCGCAACTGGGGCGGCCGATCAGCACGACCCCGCTGAAATGACAGCAGGGCGCGGCATTTTGCAGGCGAACTTTACGGCCTTCAAGGGATTATGACGGGTGACGAAAAATTAACTACAAGTCACCCTGTGACTGATTGTCGCAATGTGCCGGAATAACCTCTTGGAATACAGGTGTTTAAAGGGTTATCGCGGGAAAAGTCGATTTACCCAATTGTCGACATGAATAACCGATCATTGCCCCCGAATACCCGCTGTAGGGCTTGCAGCTATTGGCTTGCAGAGGGTTTTACGGTCGAACGGTACAGTCTGTCAAAAGGCGACATATACGTATATCTGTAGGTCTCAAAATTACCTGACTACAAGGTCAACAACTTGCCTGGGCCTCTAGAATTGATGGCTGTAGCGCTGTGCCTGATCAATCAGCCAGTCTCGAAAGGCGTGCAGTGATGCAGATTCGACCTTTCTTTCGGGAATCATCAGGTAATAGGCTTTGCTGCTGGTCAGCGCCTGCGGGTTGGCAATCACCAGTTGTTTCTCGCTCAGTTCCCGCTGAATAAGGAACGGTGGGATCAAGGCAATCCCCATGTCATGCATGGCCGCCTGGGACAGCATGGAGAATAGCTCGTAGCGCGGGCCTGTCATGTCCCGGGGGATATTCAGTTGTTGGGCGTTGAACCACTGGCGCCAGGCGTAGGGTCGCGTGGTTTGCTGCAGCAGTGGCAGTTCGGCGATTTCCTCTGCGCGAAAGTGCGTGCGGTTTTGCAGCAAGCGCGGGCTGCAGACGGGGACTGGATTTTCGCCCATCAGCCGATGAGATTCGGTGCCCGACCAGTCGGCATCGCCGAAATACACAGCGGCATCGAACTCGGTATCGGCAAACAGGAACGGGCGGGTGCGGTTGGTCAGGTTCACTGTGACTTCGGGGTGTTGCTGCTGGAAATCCTTCAGGCGCGGGATCAGCCACTGCGTGCCGAACGTGGGCACTACCGCCAGCTCAATCACATTGGTGCCCTGCTGGCCCATCACTGACAGGGTGTCACGCTCCACGGCATCCAATTGCGTCGCCACTCGCCGGCTATAGGAAAGCCCGGCTTCGGTGAGCTTTACCCCGCGTCGCGAGCGCCGAAACAGCTCGACACTCAAAAACTCCTCAAGGCTGGCGATCTGTCGGCAGATCGCGCCCTGGGTGATGGAAAGTTCTTGCGCGGCCTTGGTGAAGCTTTCGTGGCGGGCTGCTGCTTCAAAGCTGACCAGGGCCGTGGTGCTGGGGATCTTTCTGCGCATGTACCGTACTCTCACTAATAAAAGGCTGTTGCGCCTTTCTCAATCGTTACGGAGTGAGAAATTAGCACAAGGCTATGCAAAAACCTCGTTTGCCCTCCTCGCCTACCCGGCCTAGGCTGCATGCACGACTTTTGATTTACTTCGCGAGGACTCACTCATGGGCGGTAAGGCAAGCTTCAACTGGATCGATCCACTGCTGCTGGATCAACAGCTCACTGAAGAAGAGCGCATGGTGCGCGACAGCGCCGAGCAATTTGCCCAGGACAAGCTGGCGCCGCGTGTGCTTGAAGCCTTCCGTCATGAAAAGACCGACCCTGCGATTTTCCGTGAAATGGGCGAGACCGGCCTGCTCGGCGCCATGATTCCTGAGCAGTACGGTGGCAGTGGCTTGAACTATGTCAGCTACGGCTTGATTGCCCGGGAAGTGGAGCGTGTCGATTCCGGCTATCGCTCGATGATGAGCGTGCAGTCTTCACTGGTGATGGTGCCGATCAATGAGTTCGGCACTGAAGCGCAAAAGCAGAAGTACCTGCCCAAGCTGGCCTCGGGTGAGTGGATTGGTTGCTTTGGCCTGACCGAGCCCAACCATGGTTCGGACCCGGGCGCGATGATTACCCGCGCACGCAAGGTGGATGGCGGCTACAGCCTTACCGGCAGCAAGATGTGGATCACCAACAGCCCGATTGCCGATGTGTTTGTGGTCTGGGGCAAGGACGACGCCGGCGACATCCGTGGTTTTGTCCTGGAGAAGGGCTGGAAAGGCCTGAGTGCGCCGGCGATTCACGGCAAGGTCGGCCTGCGTGCGTCTATCACCGGTGAAATCGTCATGGACAACGTCTTCGTTCCTGAAGAAAACATCTTTCCCGATGTGCGTGGCTTGAAAGGCCCTTTCACCTGCTTGAACTCGGCCCGCTACGGCATTTCATGGGGGGCCTTGGGGGCTGCGGAGTTCTGCTGGCACACGGCGCGCCAGTACACCCTGGATCGCCAACAGTTCGGGCGCCCACTGGCTGCCACGCAGTTGATCCAGAAAAAACTCGCTGATATGCAGACCGAGATCACCCTCGCCTTGCAAGGCTGTCTGCGCCTGGGGCGGATGAAGGATGAGGGAACGGCCGCGGTGGAGATCACTTCGATCATGAAGCGCAACTCCTGCGGCAAGTCCCTGGATATCGCCCGCATGGCTCGCGACATGCTCGGTGGCAATGGCATCTCCGATGAGTTCGGGATTGCCCGGCACCTGGTCAACCTGGAAGTGGTGAATACCTACGAAGGCACGCATGACGTCCATGCGCTCATCCTCGGGCGCGCCCAGACCGGTATCCAGGCGTTCTATTAATAGGAGTGTGACCATGGGCGCGCTATCGCATCTGCGGGTGCTGGATTTGTCACGGGTGCTGGCGGGGCCTTGGGCCGGGCAGATTCTTGCTGATCTCGGCGCTGAGGTGATCAAGGTCGAACGACCTGGCAGTGGTGACGATACCCGCGCCTGGGGCCCGCCCTTCCTCAAGGATGCCTATGGTGAAAACACCAGTGAGGCGTCCTACTACTTATCGGCCAATCGTAATAAGGAGTCGGTGACTATCGACTTCACGCGGCCGGAGGGGCAGAAGCTGGTCCGGGACCTGGCGGCGAAGTCGGATATCTTGATCGAGAACTTCAAGGTGGGCGGCTTGGCGGCGTATGGCCTGGACTATGAGTCGCTCAAGGAACTCAATCCGCAGCTGATCTATTGCTCTATCACGGGGTTTGGCCAGACTGGGCCGTATGCGGCGCGCGCTGGCTATGACTTCATGATTCAGGGCCTGGGCGGTCTGATGAGCCTGACGGGGCGTCCCGAGGGTGATGAGGGCGAAGGCCCGGTCAAGGTAGGTGTGGCCCTGACCGATATTTTGACCGGACTTTACTCAGCCGTGGCGATTCTGGCGGCCATGGCGCACCGCGACCATGATGGCGGCGGCCAGCATATTGATATGGCGTTGCTGGATGTCCAGGTTGCCTGCCTGGCCAACCAGGCGATGAATTACCTGACGACGGGGGTAGCGCCCAAGCGGCTGGGTAATGCGCATCCGAATATCGTGCCGTATCAGGACTTTCCCACGGCAGATGGCGATTTCATCCTGACCGTGGGTAATGACGGCCAGTTCCGCAAGTTTGCCCAGGTCGCCGGGCAGCCGCAGTGGGCTGATGATCCACGGTTTGCTACTAATAAGCTGCGGGTGGCCAATCGGGCGGTGCTCATTCCATTGATTCGCCAGGCAACGGTGTTCAAGACCACGGCCGAGTGGGTGGCCCAGCTGGAGCAGGTGGGTGTGCCGTGTGGGCCGATCAATGACCTGGCGCAGGTGTTTGCCGATCCGCAGGTGCAGGCGCGTGGGTTGGCTATAGAGTTGCCGCACCCGTTGGCGGGCAAGGTGCCGCAGGTGGGGAGCCCTATTAGGCTGTCCAAGACGCCCGTGGAGTATCGCAGTGCGCCACCGCTCCTGGGCGAGCATACGGCTCAAGTACTCAGCCAGGTGCTGGGGTTGGGAGCGGCTCATGTGGCGGCTTTAAAGGCGGCGGGAGTTATATGAGGTGTGTCTTCTATATAGAAGGGGTTCTGCATGGCAGGAGTTGGTTGTTTTTTAATCGATCGTAACTAATTGATAGAAAAGCAAAATCAAGGGTTGACGGCAGATCCTGGAAGTCTATAATTCGCCCCACTTCCGGCGCAGTCGAAACGGAAAACTCTTTGGTAAACAATGAGTTATGTAGTTTTCGGCAGCAGGTTGCTTCAGTACATCGAAGCCAAAAGGAAGTTGAAAAAGAGGTGTTGACAGCAGCGTGTAACGCTGTAGAATTCGCCTCCCGCTGACGAGAGATCGAAGGCGCAAGTGGTTGAAGTTGTTGAGGAAAACCTCGAAACTTCTGAAAATAATCACTTGACAGCAAATGAGGCTGCTGTAGAATGCGCGCCTCGGTTGAGACGAAAGATCTTAACCAACCGCTCTTTAACAACTGAATCAAGCAATTCGTGTGGGTGCTTGTGGAGTCAGACTGATAGTCAACAAGATTATCAGCATCACAAGTTACTCCGCGAGAAATCAAAGATGTAACCAACGATTGCTGAGCCAAGTTTAGGGTTTCTTAAAAACCCAAAGATGTTTGAACTGAAGAGTTTGATCATGGCTCAGATTGAACGCTGGCGGCAGGCCTAACACATGCAAGTCGAGCGGTAGAGAGAAGCTTGCTTCTCTTGAGAGCGGCGGACGGGTGAGTAATGCCTAGGAATCTGCCTGGTAGTGGGGGATAACGTTCGGAAACGGACGCTAATACCGCATACGTCCTACGGGAGAAAGCAGGGGACCTTCGGGCCTTGCGCTATCAGATGAGCCTAGGTCGGATTAGCTAGTTGGTGGGGTAATGGCTCACCAAGGCGACGATCCGTAACTGGTCTGAGAGGATGATCAGTCACACTGGAACTGAGACACGGTCCAGACTCCTACGGGAGGCAGCAGTGGGGAATATTGGACAATGGGCGAAAGCCTGATCCAGCCATGCCGCGTGTGTGAAGAAGGTCTTCGGATTGTAAAGCACTTTAAGTTGGGAGGAAGGGTTGTAGATTAATACTCTGCAATTTTGACGTTACCGACAGAATAAGCACCGGCTAACTCTGTGCCAGCAGCCGCGGTAATACAGAGGGTGCAAGCGTTAATCGGAATTACTGGGCGTAAAGCGCGCGTAGGTGGTTAGTTAAGTTGGATGTGAAATCCCCGGGCTCAACCTGGGAACTGCATTCAAAACTGACTGACTAGAGTATGGTAGAGGGTGGTGGAATTTCCTGTGTAGCGGTGAAATGCGTAGATATAGGAAGGAACACCAGTGGCGAAGGCGACCACCTGGACTGATACTGACACTGAGGTGCGAAAGCGTGGGGAGCAAACAGGATTAGATACCCTGGTAGTCCACGCCGTAAACGATGTCAACTAGCCGTTGGGAGCCTTGAGCTCTTAGTGGCGCAGCTAACGCATTAAGTTGACCGCCTGGGGAGTACGGCCGCAAGGTTAAAACTCAAATGAATTGACGGGGGCCCGCACAAGCGGTGGAGCATGTGGTTTAATTCGAAGCAACGCGAAGAACCTTACCAGGCCTTGACATCCAATGAACTTTCTAGAGATAGATTGGTGCCTTCGGGAACATTGAGACAGGTGCTGCATGGCTGTCGTCAGCTCGTGTCGTGAGATGTTGGGTTAAGTCCCGTAACGAGCGCAACCCTTGTCCTTAGTTACCAGCACGTAATGGTGGGCACTCTAAGGAGACTGCCGGTGACAAACCGGAGGAAGGTGGGGATGACGTCAAGTCATCATGGCCCTTACGGCCTGGGCTACACACGTGCTACAATGGTCGGTACAGAGGGTTGCCAAGCCGCGAGGTGGAGCTAATCCCACAAAACCGATCGTAGTCCGGATCGCAGTCTGCAACTCGACTGCGTGAAGTCGGAATCGCTAGTAATCGCGAATCAGAATGTCGCGGTGAATACGTTCCCGGGCCTTGTACACACCGCCCGTCACACCATGGGAGTGGGTTGCACCAGAAGTAGCTAGTCTAACCTTCGGGAGGACGGTTACCACGGTGTGATTCATGACTGGGGTGAAGTCGTAACAAGGTAGCCGTAGGGGAACCTGCGGCTGGATCACCTCCTTAATCGACGACATCAGCTGCTCCATAAGTTCCCACACGAATTGCTTGATTCATTGAAGAAGACGAAAAGAAGCAGCCCGAAATTGGGTCTGTAGCTCAGTTGGTTAGAGCGCACCCCTGATAAGGGTGAGGTCGGCAGTTCGAATCTGCCCAGACCCACCAATTTTGTGTGGGAAACGCCTGTAGAAATACGGGGCCATAGCTCAGCTGGGAGAGCGCCTGCCTTGCACGCAGGAGGTCAACGGTTCGATCCCGTTTGGCTCCACCACTACTGCTTCTGTTTGTATAAAGCTTAGAAATGAGCATTCCATCATTGTGATGGTGAATGTTGATTTCTAGTCTTTGACTAGTTCGTTCTTTAAAAATTTGGGTATGTGATAGAAAGATAGACTGAACGTTACTTTCACTGGTAACGGATCAGGCTAAGGTAAAATTTGTGAGTTACTCAAATTGAGTATTATCGAATTTTCGGCGAATGTCGTCTTCACAGTATAACCAGATTGCTTGGGGTTATATGGTCAAGTGAAGAAGCGCATACGGTGGATGCCTTGGCAGTCAGAGGCGATGAAAGACGTGGTAGCCTGCGAAAAGCTTCGGGGAGTCGGCAAACAGACTTTGATCCGGAGATGTCTGAATGGGGGAACCCAGCCATCATAAGATGGTTATCTTAAGCTGAATACATAGGCTTAAGAGGCGAACCAGGGGAACTGAAACATCTAAGTACCCTGAGGAAAAGAAATCAACCGAGATTCCCTTAGTAGTGGCGAGCGAACGGGGACTAGCCCTTAAGTGGCTTTGAGATTAGCGGAACGCTCTGGAAAGTGCGGCCATAGTGGGTGATAGCCCTGTACGCGAAAATCTCTTAGTCATGAAATCGAGTAGGACGGAGCACGAGAAACTTTGTCTGAATATGGGGGGACCATCCTCCAAGGCTAAATACTACTGACTGACCGATAGTGAACTAGTACCGTGAGGGAAAGGCGAAAAGAACCCCGGAGAGGGGAGTGAAATAGATCCTGAAACCGTATGCGTACAAGCAGTGGGAGCCCACTTTGTTGGGTGACTGCGTACCTTTTGTATAATGGGTCAGCGACTTATTTTCAGTGGCGAGCTTAACCGAATAGGGGAGGCGTAGCGAAAGCGAGTCTTAATAGGGCGTCTAGTCGCTGGGAATAGACCCGAAACCGGGCGATCTATCCATGGGCAGGTTGAAGGTTGGGTAACACTAACTGGAGGACCGAACCGACTACCGTTGAAAAGTTAGCGGATGACCTGTGGATCGGAGTGAAAGGCTAATCAAGCTCGGAGATAGCTGGTTCTCCTCGAAAGCTATTTAGGTAGCGCCTCATGTATCACTGTAGGGGGTAGAGCACTGTTTCGGCTAGGGGGTCATCCCGACTTACCAAACCGATGCAAACTCCGAATACCTACAAGTGCCGAGCATGGGAGACACACGGCGGGTGCTAACGTCCGTCGTGAAAAGGGAAACAACCCAGACCGTCAGCTAAGGTCCCAAAGTTATGGTTAAGTGGGAAACGATGTGGGAAGGCTTAGACAGCTAGGAGGTTGGCTTAGAAGCAGCCACCCTTTAAAGAAAGCGTAATAGCTCACTAGTCGAGTCGGCCTGCGCGGAAGATGTAACGGGGCTCAAACCATACACCGAAGCTACGGGTATCACCTTCGGGTGATGCGGTAGAGGAGCGTTCTGTAAGCCTGTGAAGGTGAGTTGAGAAGCTTGCTGGAGGTATCAGAAGTGCGAATGCTGACATGAGTAACGACAATGGGTGTGAAAAACACCCACGCCGAAAGACCAAGGTTTCCTGCGCAACGTTAATCGACGCAGGGTTAGTCGGTCCCTAAGGCGAGGCTGAAAAGCGTAGTCGATGGAAAACAGGTTAATATTCCTGTACTTCTGGTTATTGCGATGGAGGGACGGAGAAGGCTAGGCCAGCTTGGCGTTGGTTGTCCAAGTTTAAGGTGGTAGGCTGGAATCTTAGGTAAATCCGGGATTCTAAGGCCGAGAGCTGATGACGAGTTACCCTTTGGGTGACGAAGTGGTTGATGCCATGCTTCCAAGAAAAGCTTCTAAGCTTCAGGTAACCAGGAACCGTACCCCAAACCGACACAGGTGGTTGGGTAGAGAATACCAAGGCGCTTGAGAGAACTCGGGTGAAGGAACTAGGCAAAATGGCACCGTAACTTCGGGAGAAGGTGCGCCGGTGAGGGTGAAGGACTTGCTCCGTAAGCTCATGCCGGTCGAAGATACCAGGCCGCTGCGACTGTTTATTAAAAACACAGCACTCTGCAAACACGAAAGTGGACGTATAGGGTGTGACGCCTGCCCGGTGCCGGAAGGTTAATTGATGGGGTTAGCTAACGCGAAGCTCTTGATCGAAGCCCCGGTAAACGGCGGCCGTAACTATAACGGTCCTAAGGTAGCGAAATTCCTTGTCGGGTAAGTTCCGACCTGCACGAATGGCGTAACGATGGCGGCGCTGTCTCCACCCGAGACTCAGTGAAATTGAAATCGCTGTGAAGATGCAGTGTATCCGCGGCTAGACGGAAAGACCCCGTGAACCTTTACTATAGCTTTGCACTGGACTTTGAATTTGCTTGTGTAGGATAGGTGGGAGGCTTTGAAGCGTGGACGCCAGTTCGCGTGGAGCCAACCTTGAAATACCACCCTGGCAACTTTGAGGTTCTAACTCAGGTCCGTTATCCGGATCGAGGACAGTGTATGGTGGGTAGTTTGACTGGGGCGGTCTCCTCCTAAAGAGTAACGGAGGAGTACGAAGGTGCGCTCAGACCGGTCGGAAATCGGTCGTAGAGTATAAAGGCAAAAGCGCGCTTGACTGCGAGACAGACACGTCGAGCAGGTACGAAAGTAGGTCTTAGTGATCCGGTGGTTCTGTATGGAAGGGCCATCGCTCAACGGATAAAAGGTACTCCGGGGATAACAGGCTGATACCGCCCAAGAGTTCATATCGACGGCGGTGTTTGGCACCTCGATGTCGGCTCATCACATCCTGGGGCTGAAGCCGGTCCCAAGGGTATGGCTGTTCGCCATTTAAAGTGGTACGCGAGCTGGGTTTAGAACGTCGTGAGACAGTTCGGTCCCTATCTGCCGTGGACGTTTGAGATTTGAGAGGGGCTGCTCCTAGTACGAGAGGACCGGAGTGGACGAACCTCTGGTGTTCCGGTTGTCACGCCAGTGGCATTGCCGGGTAGCTATGTTCGGAATAGATAACCGCTGAAAGCATCTAAGCGGGAAACTAGCCTCAAGATGAGATCTCACTGGAACCTTGAGTTCCCTGAAGGGCCGTCGAAGACTACGACGTTGATAGGTTGGGTGTGTAAGCGCTGTGAGGCGTTGAGCTAACCAATACTAATTGCCCGTGAGGCTTGACCATATAACACCCAAGCAATTTGTTTCTCGAAAGAGCATCAGATTGCGGTGTGTGAAGACGAAATGAACCGAAAGTTCGAATCTCACAAAACACCGAAAGCTGTCACATACCCAATTTGCTGAAGCGAGGCACTTGCCACGACTCAGTACCCGAATTTCTTGACGACCATAGAGCATTGGAACCACCTGATCCCATCCCGAACTCAGCAGTGAAACGATGCATCGCCGATGGTAGTGTGGGGTTTCCCCATGTGAGAGTAGGTCATCGTCAAGATTAAATTCCAAAACCCCTGTTTGCTAACGCAGACAGGGGTTTTGTTTATGTAGAAGTCCATGAATTTCACCGGACCGTTGCTAGCGCAACGCTCTGGTACACAGAATTTCTTGACGACCATAGAGCATTGGAACCACCTGATCCCATCCCGAACTCAGCAGTGAAACGATGCATCGCCGATGGTAGTGTGGGGTTTCCCCATGTGAGAGTAGGTCATCGTCAAGATTGAATTCCGAAACCCCCGTCTGCTAGCGCAGACGGGGGTTTTGTCGTTCTGGGGACCTAAGTGTCCAATCCTGACCGCCTGTCGGCTTCTTACATAAAAAGAAGATGTATCCCACAAATTCCTAAGATTTATCCAGCCTTGGCCGAAAGCCTGATGAGCCATGCGTGCACCGAAATAGAGCGGTCGTAGAGTCCGCCTATACCGTACATGGAACGTTGCATTCGGCACGCTCACCCCCTTTTGGCAAAAAGAAGTCGATGAAATGAATCTCAAGTTCAGTCATAAAATTCTGTTGGCCGCGTCAGGCGTCGTGGTTTTGGCCTTCGCGCTGTTTACGTTGTACAACGACTACCTGCAGCGCAATACCATCAGGCAAAACCTGGAGTCATCTATCCAGCAGTCGGGTGACCTGACTGCCAGCAGTGTGCAGAACTGGCTCAGTGGCCGGGTGCTGGTCCTGGAGAACCTTGCGCAGAACGTTGCTCACCAAGGCAGCAATGCCGACCTCCCCGGCCTGGTTGATCAACCGGCGTTCACCTCGAACTTCCAGTTCACCTACGTCGGTTCCACCAACGGTGTCTTCACCCAGCGTCCTGACGCGAAAATGCCTGATGGCTACGATCCGCGTCAGCGCCCTTGGTACAAGCAAGCGGTCGCTGCCGACAAACCCATGCTGACCCCGCCTTATATGGCCGCCGTCGGTGGTTTGATCGTCACCATCGCGATGCCGGTCAAGAAAAATGGTGAGCTGTTGGGTGTAGTGGGTGGCGACTTGAGCCTGCAAACCTTGGTGAAGATCATCAACTCGGTGGACTTCGGCGGGATTGGCCACGCGTTCCTGGTCAGCGGCGATGGGCAGGTGATTGTCAGTCCTGACCAAGAACAGGTAATGAAAAACCTCAAGGATATCTATCCGGGCAGCACCGTCCGTATTGAGAAGATCAACCAGGATGTGGTCCTCAATGGCCAGGACCGCATCCTGTCCTTCACCCCGATCAGCGGCTTGCCTGGTGCGGACTGGTACATAGGGCTGTCGATCGATAAAGACAAAGCCTACGCCCCCCTAAGTAAGTTCCGCACCTCCGCCTTGATCGCAATGTTCATTGCCGTCACTGCAATTGCCGTATTGCTGAGCCTGTTGATCCAGGTGCTGATGCGCCCGCTGACCACCATGGGTCGCGCCATGCAAGACATTGCCCAGGGCGAGGGCGACCTGACCCGCCGCCTGGTCGTGGAAAGCAAAGATGAATTCGGGGAGCTGGGTAGTGCGTTCAACCAGTTTGTCGAGCGTATCCATGCCTCGATCAGCGAAGTGTCCTCGGCGACCAGGCATGTACACGATCTTTCCCAGCGCGTGATGGCATCGTCCAACGCTTCGATCATCGGTTCTGACGAGCAGAGCGCCCGTACCAACAGCGTTGCCGCGGCCATTAACGAACTGGGTGCCGCCACCCAGGAAATCGCCCGTAACGCCGCTGACGCCTCGCAACACGCCAGTGGCGCCAGCGAGCAAGCCGATGACGGTCGCCAGGTCGTAGAGAAAACCATCCTGGCGATGTCCGAGTTGTCGCAGAAGATCAGCCTGTCCTGCACGCAGATCGAAACCTTGAATGCCAGTACCGACAACATTGGCCATATCCTCGATGTGATCAAAGGCATCTCCCAGCAAACCAACCTGCTGGCCCTCAACGCCGCTATTGAAGCCGCCCGTGCTGGTGAAGCCGGCCGTGGTTTTGCCGTGGTGGCTGACGAAGTGCGCAACCTGGCCCACCGTACCCAGGAGTCGGCAGAGGAGATCCACAAGATGATCACCTCGTTGCAGATCGGCTCACGCGAAGCCGTGACCACGATGAATGCCAGCCAGGTGTCCAGCGAAGAAAGCGTCGAGGTTGCCAACCAGGCCGGTGAACGCTTGATCAGCGTGACCCAGCGTATCGTCGAGATCGACGGCATGAACCAGTCGGTGGCCGCTGCCACCGAGGAGCAGACCGCTGTGGTGGAGACGCTCAATGTTGATATCAACCAGATCAACCTGCTGAACCAACAAGGTGTGGCCAACCTCAACGAGACCTTGAAAGACTGTGACGCGCTGTCACAACAAGCCAATCGCTTGAAGCAACTGGTCGACAGTTTCAAGATCTGATCACCCTGCCAGTCAATGTGGCGCAGTGCAGCAATGCACTGCGCCATTTTTTTCAGCCAAGCAGTCGGCGCACGTTATCCAGTGCACTGTCGGCGAAGGCCTGGATGAATTGTTCAAATCCCTCTTTGTCGCTGGCATCAACGGGTTCGGCGATGATGGTCCAGGTCGCCCGCGCCTGATTCTCCCCCAGCGACTCAACGCTCATTGCGGCCCACAGCCGGGCCACGCCCAAGGTGTTATAGATCGTCGTCCAGGTCATGTGCATCGCCTGCGCATCGTGGCTATTGAGCTGTTCCACGACCACATTGCCGTCGTGGAAGCATTTCTTGCGCAGCGATCCCACACCGCTGCCGATCATCGTGATACCTGCCAGGGCAGGGATGAACGCGTCAAAGCCTGCGAAGCGACCCACGACCCCCCACAGGTTGACGGCGCTGCAGGCAATCGCCACAGATGACACCACAGGCCTGCCCACGGGGTTTTGGATCAACGTATCGGGTTGCAGCTGTCTCATAAGTTTTTCCCTGGTGGCGGTGTCACAGAAAGCCGATGGCATTGAGGTACTGGCACCCTCTGCGTAACAGCGCGGGTGCTTTTTCGGGGTATTGCATGCCCATCTGCTCGACGCCATAGCGTGCGTTCTCGTGGCGAATCATCGAGATATCGCCAATGTCTTCTCCCAGCCCATTGAGGTAAAATCCGAGCACGCCAAACAGGGCATTCTCGCGACCCACTTCACCTAGCTGGTGTTGCCAATCCGCCACGCTTACCAATTCGAACGCATGACCTGCCTGGCGGAACGACTCCACGTAGGTTTCCCACCGCAGTGGCTGCGGATTGTGCAGGTTGAACACGCTGCGCTCGGCAACGCAGTTGCCACTGTGGAAGGCAATGAACTGCGCCAGGAAATCCACCGGCATCAGGTCGAAGTTCAAGCCCAGGCGTGGCACCCGGCCCAACTGCAGCGAGCCCTTGAGCATCAGCATCAGGCGGTTTTTGTGCGGTTGGCAGACGCCGTTGCGACTATTGAAACTGATGTTCCCGGGGCGATAGATGTTGATCCAGGCGCCTTGCCCCGCAGCGCGCCCCAAGAGGCGTTCAGCCACCCATTTGGAAAGGTTGTAGCCGTTCTTGATGTAGAGCGGCGGGGTGCTTGCCGCAGGCGCTTCAAGCACCTGCCCGTCGGCTCCGACGCTGCTTGACGCGGATAATGTGGAGACGAAATTGAGCACCTTCTTACAGTGGGTTTCGCACAGTCGCAGGCACTCAAGCACCGGTTCCACGTTGTCCTTGGCCAGCGATGCGTAGTCCATGACGTGATTGACGTGGGCCGCGCTGTGTATCAGCACCCCGTACTGGCGGGCGAGGTGTTCATAGACATGGGCCTCAAGCCCCAGGCGAGGTCGGCGCAGGTCGGTGGCGTACACCCGCACGCGGCTCAGGTCCAGGTGTTCCAGGCGGTATTCACGCAACGCCTCGGCAAACCGTGTAGCGGCTGATTGCCCTGGGTTTTCGCGCACCAGGCAGGCGACTTCTGTCGCTCCGGCCATCAGCAAGGCTTCGACGATGTGCACACCCAAAAAGCTGTTGGCGCCGGTCACGATCGCCTTGTGGCGATTGCCCGCGCGCGCTCCTGGCAACAGGCTTATGTCCAGCGCGCGTAGCGCGTCGCTGATCGCCCGGTCGCTGGGGGCAGCACCTGGCAGGCTGTCGCTCATCAACGCGGCGAGGGTCTGCACCGTTGGCGCTTCGATAAACCGGTTGAGGGGCAGGCTGCGCCCGTACAACTCGCGAATCCGCAGGAGCATGGTTGAAAGCAGAATGGAGTGACCGCCGAGATGGAAAAAGCTGTCGTCAGTCGACATCTCGTCGACCGGCAACCCCAGCAGTTCACTCCACAGGCCCAGCAATTGCCCTTCCAGCGGTGTTTGGGGGTGGCGTTGAGGGTTTTCCGAGACGGCTTGAACCGTCAGCGCCAGTAAGGCCTGGCGGTCAACCTTGCCATTGCTGCCAGAGGGCAGGCTCGTCAGCTCTGTGCACACGGTCGGCTGCATATAGTCCGGCAGCATTTGCCTGGCATGTTGCTTGAGCGCGGCCAGGGCTGCGCCCGAACCATTGGGATCAGGCTGTGCCACAAACGCCAGGACCCGTCGATCACGGTCAATCACCACCGCGACCTGGCGAAACAGTTGGCTGGCGCGCAAGCACTGCTCGATCTCTTGGGGCTCGACCCGAAAACCACGGATCTTCACCTGCTGGTCCTGGCGCCCGACCAGCGCGATACCCTCGGCCGTCCATTTCGCCATGTCGCCCGTGCGGTACGCGTGCAAGGCCTGGCCGTCAGGCAGCCCAAGGCGCACAAAGTGCTCGGCGGTCTGGCGTGGCTGGTTCAGATACCCAAGGCTCACCCCGGGGCCGACGATGTACACCTCGCCAACTACCTGGTCCTCGACCGGCTGGCGCTGCTCGTCGAGGATCAGCACCTGGCTGTTGGCGATGGGTATGCCGAGGTTGAGGTTGCTGTCGTCAGCCTGCATCCGACGGCTGCTGACCAGCACTGTGGCTTCCGTCGGGCCATAGAGGTTGTGCAAGGCGCATTGCCCGGCCATCTGCCGGATGACATGGGGCTCACAGATATCACCGCCGGTCAGCAGGTGCTGCAGGCCCAGCGGTCGGTCCATTGGCAGCAGGCTCAACAGCGCCGGCGGCAGGAAGGCATGGGTGACGCGCTGTTGCTGGATCAGTTCAACCAACTGGAGTGGGTCACGACGCTGTTCTTCACTGGGAACAATCAAGGTCGCGCCCTGGCTCAGGGCTGGAAAGAGATCGACCAGCGAAGAGTCGAAACTCACGGACGAAAATTGCAGTACACGGCTGTGCTCGCTGAGTTCGACATGCTGGCTGTACCACGCCGAAAAATGCGCCAGGTTTTGCTGGCTGAGCAACACCCCCTTGGGCTGGCCGGTAGTGCCCGAGGTGTAAAGCACCATGCTGGCGCTATCAGCCGTGGGCGAGGTGAGCGCCAAGGGGCAATTGTCGTCCACGTGCTGGCTGTCCATGCGGCTGACGTCCACAGCCATGAAATGCTTGCGCAAGGGATGTTGGCCATCATCGAGCAACACCACGGCCCCGGCGTTTTCCAGCATGGCTCGTTGGCGCGGCAGCGGGTGGCCCGGCTCGAGCGGCAGATACACCGCGCCGCAACCCAGGGTCGCCAGAATGCTGGCGTACAACTCGATCGACTTGCCCAGGCAGATCCCGACCACGGGCGCCGGCCCCGGCCCGAGCAAGGGTTGTAGAACCTGCTGGATGGCCAGGCTGTGTCGCAACAGCTGTCGATAGCTCAGGCTAAGCCCGGCAATCTCCAGGGCCGGCCGATCGGCGAAAACCCGCAAGCTCTGCTCCAACTGTTTGATCAGCGGCGTCCGGGCTTTTTGCAGGAGCGCTGGGTCAGCGGTCCGGTTGAGGCGATGCAGGTAGGCCAGTCCTTCCAGGCCCTGCAGGCTCTGCTCGGCAAACGTGGCGGCGCTAGCACGTTGTGTGAAGTGCCCGGGGTTGCGCGAAAAGCCGCTGACCTGCAGCGCGACCCACTCGACCAGGCGCGTCACTGCCTGGCGTCGCAGTCGTTGGCCGTTGCCACAGGCTGGCGGTGTCAGATCCAGCGCGGCCAGCAGCTGGCGTGAGCGGTCATAGCAGCGTATTTGCAGGGCTGGCAGGCCACACTCACTCATCGGGCCGATGCACAGGCGCAGGCTCATCCTGGTCACGCCGGCCAGTTCCTGGGCGAGGGGCTGGGTGCCATCTTCAATCAGCAAGTCGATTGCCGGCGCCTGCGCGGCAAGGTCATGCCCATAGGGTTGCAGTGCCTGCCCCAGCTCATGCAAGGCCGCACTGCTACCGACCAGGCTAATCCCAAGGCGTCTCATGACTGGCCCCCGGCTGCCGGCAGGTAGGCACTCAACGCATGGGCGACACACGAGGTTTGCAGCAACCCGCTGCGGCGCAGGAACCCCATGATGTTGCCGATCAGCGGGTGCTGGCGGGTGATGGGAAAGGCTGGGGTCTGTACCTCGACCCGCAGCGCCTGGCGAGTGCGCGCCGGCACATCCAGATGTTCGATCAACAGTCGGTCGAAGTCCCTTTGCAGGTCATTGGTCAAATAGTGTTGCAGGAACACCGGCAGGGTTCGGGCGATGCCGTCGCGATCCTCTTCGCTTGCCGTTTGCCAGTAGAGCCTTACCAGGCAGGTCCAGAAGCTGGCGTGGCGGCCCTCGTCAGCCAGGTGGTCGGCCATCAGGCCCCGGACCGACTGCTTGACGCTGTCATCCTTGGCAAACGCCGCCACGTCATGGGTGACCGTGTTCTCGGCAATCGCCACGCACACCAGCTCCACCGCATCACGCAGATGCGCCGGTGCCTGGGCCTGAGCGATGGGGATGGCACGGCTCAACTCGATGGCGGCCGGTAGCGGCAGCGGCGCGATACCTGTCTTTTCCTGCGTTTGCTGCATGAAGTCCAGGGCAACGAGGGCGTGATAATCCTCATCGACCACCACGGTCATGGCGTCGTAGCGGCACGCGGTAGGGAAGGGGATTGAAAAACGATTCTTGGCGATGCTCCGTGCGGTTCTATCGACGATCTCGGTCTCAAAGATCACCACGTCGTTGAGGAATTTGTAGAGCGTCTGCACCAGTACAAAATCGCGCCACTGCGGGCAGTGCTCGAGAAAACCCGCACTGAGTACCAGCGGTTGGCGACACAGGGGGTAGATCAACTTGTCGTCATCTTCCAGCAGGCGTCGCGGGCGAGTGCGGATAGTCGCCTGATGCTCCCAGTCGGCTGCGAACGAGCGATAGTCGAGGGCGTTCACAGGCTCACCTCCTGGTGGCCTGCGTGCTGGCGCAGGCCGTCCCACAAGGCAATGCGGCTCTCTACGGCGCTGAGGGCGGCGTTCCAGGCCTGTTGTTCGAGCACCGGGTCCGCCAGTGTCAGGCGTCGGAGCAGGCGCTCTGCGGCCGGCTCATGGCCCTCAGCGTCCAGCTCGATGTGGCGCTGGAGGTAGTAGCACAAGCTGGGGGCCTGCCGGTGGGCGACGTTGCTGCCCTGCAGGATGCGCTTGAACATCGCCGGGATGACGCTTTCCCGGCCATGCAGGAAGGTCGCGGCTACACAGTGGGTCGGGGCGTTCAGGGCGACGTCCAGGGTGTGCCGCACAAAGCGCTCTACCGCAGGATCAAGCGTGATCTGCGCCAAGGCACTGTCGAGGCTTGCACCCTCTCGCTGCAACGCGATGAAGCGTTCGATGGTGGTGGTGCAGGCCCCTACCTCGCGCATTGCCTCCAGGTACAGTTCGAAGTGACTGCTATGCCCGTCGCCCAGGCGCAGGTCCGATTCCTCGTCGAGGACAATTTCGTTGATCAGCCGCGCGGCCTGCGGGTCCGCCGGCGGGAGCCAGGGCAGGCGCACGCAGGTCAGGTCCTGTTGCAGGCGTTTGGTCAGGGTCATGAAGTCCCAGACGGCGAAAATATGGTTCTGCATAAAGTGCTGTAACTGCGGGAAAGAGTTGATTTCCAGGAAAATCGGATGTTCATGTAGTTGCAGTTTTTTTTGTCTGAGTAGTTCTTGGAGTTGAAACATGCTTAATGCCTATAAGTCGTTATGCCGACTCAAATAAAAAGGTTGTTTAGAACCAAGTGTGCATTACAGGTAAGTGTTGCGTCGCGCAGTCATGGGAATGGCACGGCTGGCTTGGTTATCCGGCAAGCAACAAGTAGTGACAAAGCAACTTAGACTTATTGGATAGTTTGTCGTCCACAGTCGTGCCTAAGCCTGTGCCTACGCTTTCGACTGAAGTGCCAAGACCAATTAAAGGATAATCACTTGGTTAAGTATTCAAATACTTTAAGAGTTGTATAAGGTTTTTTTGCAGGAAGGAATGTTTCGTAGTCGAGCTTACTGTTCGATGTGAGAACTTTCCTTCTTGTTTGCAGGTTTTAAATTATTGGACTTAATGACCAGGCTTAAATCCGCTTTTGCATTTGCAATGCTGGATGTTTCCTGACGGTCAATGTCGAGTCGGTTGCCGGAGCGGCCAAGGGGTGACGGCAGCAGAGGCCGGCTTTGGACGTGTGCGGCGCCTGGCAATCCAGGTCGCGCACGTAGCGGCTAAAGCCGGGAGAAATCAACGCGACCCTTTGTCGTTCTCCTGCTCAAGGCCGTTCAGGTAGTGAGTGATCACTTCCATCCCGCGCATGAGGTGATTGCGCAGGGTCAGTACACTTTCCTCGACCTTTTTCTGCGCGACCAGGGTGAGCAACTCGCGATGGTCCTCTTGGGAAGTTTCGCCCAGCCCCATGGCTTCGAGGTTGAAACGCAGGAACCGCTCCTCCTCGTTCAGCCCGTGCTCTACCAGGCTCAACAACCGCTGGTTGGGAGCCTTGCCATACAATGCCATGTGAAACAGGCGGTTGAGCCGGCCGATTTCGTTGTAGTCGGTTTCGTGCTCAAGGGTGTCGATCAAGGCACCCGCCTGCTCGATATCACTTGTGCCCAGCAATGGGATCGACAAGCGCAGCGCCTCCGACTCCAGGAGAATTCGCAGGGCGTAGGTTTCCGCCGAGTTATCTTCAATCAGCGGGGCGACCACGGCGCCTTTATGGGTGACAACATGCAGCAGCGACTGGGCTTCCAGCTGGCGCAGGGCCTCGCGCACCGGCATACGGCTGACTCCGAACAGGCTGGCCAGCTCTTGCTGGCGCATGGCGGTGCCGCAAGGCAGGCGGCCATCCAGTATGGCGTTGCGCAATGTTTCTTCAATAACGGAGCGGGCGAGGTGAGCGGGAATGGGCCCACTGATCTTGATGCTGCTCAAAGGGTTCGGCTTGTGCGTCACGACTACGCTATCCTCCTTTCTTGTTGGAATGGGTTTTGGCTAATTGGATCCAAAGAACACTAGAGATTGCATGCAGGCTTGTCAAACAGGCAAGGTTTCCCTTTGTAAGCGACTCAACAGCGCGGTTTTTCATCGCACATTATGGCTTGCTGGCGTCTTACAAGGCGCGATTGCTTAAGCTCAGTGATTGCACCGTGCCATTGTCTTTTGCCGACCGACCCTTCACCATCGATTGATTCTCCGTCTCTTTCTACGGACTGAAGCCATTGGCGGTACGTTTTACTCCCTCGCGGATCCTGTGCTGGTTGTTTTCAGCGCTGCTGCTGGCTGGCTTGTTGCCTGGCGGGCTGCATGCCGATTGGGATTTCTCCCAGATCAGCCGGCGTGCCACCACGCTCTATGGGCCACTGGGCGCGGGCCAGCAGCGTATCGATGACTGGCAGCGGCTGCTGGCCACGCAAAAACAAGGCAGCGAGCTGGAGCAGCTCAAGGTGGTCAACCTGTTCTTCAACAAACGGGTGCGCTATGTCGAAGACATCGACCTGTGGAACCAGGTCGATTACTGGGAAACGCCCATCGAAGCCCTGTGGAAGGGCGCCGGCGACTGTGAAGACTATGCCATCGCCAAATATTTCAGCCTACGGCACCTGGGTGTCTCCAGCGACAAATTGCGCATTACCTACGTCAAGGCATTGCGGCAGAATCGCGCCCATATGGTCTTGACCTATTATTCGACGCC
The DNA here is from genome assembly GCF_058742075.1 of Pseudomonas sp. HC1(2025). NCBI lineage: Bacteria > Pseudomonadati > Pseudomonadota > Gammaproteobacteria > Pseudomonadales > Pseudomonadaceae > Pseudomonas > Pseudomonas sp. HC1(2025). The sequence goes on from NZ_CP196017.1 coordinate 132,975, forward strand.
AGAGGCCATGCCGCTGGTGCTCGACAGCCTGATCGACGAAATCCAGCCTGCCAGCCAACGGACCGACTTGCTGCCGGTCTACTCCTTCAACGCCGAAGGTTTGTACCTGCCGGGCGCCAAGGGCAACAAAAAGGTCGGCGACACCAAGCGCCTGTCGCGCTGGCAGGATGTGCTGAAAAAAATGCGTGCGGAAGGCTTCCCAGCCGAGCCGGCCAACTAGGAGTAACTGTTCAGATGTCACTGTTCAAACAGCTGTTGATCGCTATCTGTCTGTTCCTGGTGGTCGCTTTCAGCGGCAGCTTCATGGTCAGCCTGGAAAGCTCGCGTACCCAATACGTGAACCAGTTGCGCTCCCACGCGCAGGATGCGGCGACCGCCCTGGCGCTGTCCCTGACGCCCAATATCGACGACCCGGCGATGGTCGAGCTGCTGGTCAGCTCGATCTTCGACAGCGGTTATTACGCCAGCATCCGCGTGATCGACGTGACCAATGACCAGGTCATCGTCGAGCGCAGCGGCATCCCCGACAATAACGGCGTGCCCAACTGGTTCGTCAAGATGATCGGCCTGGAGCCGGCCGGTGGCGACGCCCTGGTCAGCCGTGGCTGGGAGCAGGCGGCGCGGGTCGAGGTGGTCAGCCATCCGATGTTCGCCCTGGCCAAGCTGTGGCAGAGCGCCCTGGGCAGCCTCGGCTGGCTGCTGTTGTGCGGCGCCGTCAGTGCGGTGCTGGGCGCGTTGTTGCTGCGCCGCCAGCTCAAGCCTTTGGACTATATGGTCAAGCAGTCCCACGCCATTGCCCGCCGCGAGTTCCTGAGCCTGCCGGATCTGCCGCGCACCCCGGAACTGCGCCGCGTGGTGCAGGCGATGAACCAGATGGTGGAAAAGCTCAAGGCGCTATTCCAGGAACAGGCCGAGCGCAGCGAAAAGCTGCGGGTGGAGTCCTATCAGGACAACCTCACAGGCCTGGCCAACCGTCGCTATTTCGAGATGCAACTCAACGCGCGGGTCAGCAACCCCGAAGAGACCAGTTCAGGCTACTTGCTGGTGCTGCGGGTCAAGGACCTGGCCGGCCTCAACCAGCGCCTCGGCGGCCAGCGTACCGACCAACTGCTGCAGGCGGTTGGCGAGCAACTGCTGCGCCAGTGCGAGCCGTACCCGGAAACCCACAACCTGGTCACCCGAATCCGCGGTGGCGAATTCGCCGTGCTGGCGCCGGGGCTGATGCGTGAAGAGGCGTTGCAGCTGGCGCAGAACCTGGAAAGCACCTTGCAAAGCCTGCAAGCCACCGGTGCCAGTGATGTGTCGCCGGTCGCTTGTATTGGCCTGGCGCCTTTCAATCACGGTGATTCGCCGCAAGCCCTGCTGACCCTGGCCGACCAGGCGCTGGCCCAGGCCGAGACCCTGGGGGATGTCAGCTGGGTGTGCCTGGACCACAGCGCGGCCGCCAGCGTCGGCGACGATCACCATGCCTGGCACACACTGCTGGACCAGGCGCTGACCCAACAACGCTTCGAGCTGTACTTCCAGCCGGTAGTGGCCACTCAGGATCCGCAACTGATCCTGCATTACAAAGTCCTCTCGCGGCTGGTCGACGACCAGGGTCATACCATCCCCGCCGGGCGCTTCCTGCCTTGGCTTGAGCGCTTTGGCTGGTCGGCGCGCCTAGACCGGGTGATGCTGGAACTGGTGCTCAAACAGATGGCCAGCCACGAGCAGTCGCTGGCCCTGAACCTGTCTGCGGCCACGCTGGCCGACCCGCAAGCGCTGAACCGCGTGTTCGACCTGCTGCGTCAGCATTCCAACCTGGGCCCGCGCCTGACCCTGGAAATCGGTGAAGAGCAACTGCCTGAACAGGCCGTGCTGGAGCAGTTGACCCAGCGTCTGCGGGAACTGAATTTTTCCCTCAGCCTGCAACGCTTTGGCGGGCGCTTCAGCATGATCGGCAACCTGGCGCGCCTGGGCCTGGCCTACCTGAAGATCGATGGCAGCTACATCCGCGACATCGACCAGGAAAGCGACAAGCGCCTGTTTATCGAAGCCATCCAGCGCGCAGCCCACAGCATCGACTTGCCGCTGATTGCCGAGCGGGTCGAAACCGAAGGTGAGTTGCAGGTGATTCGCGAGATGGGGATTTTTGGCGTGCAGGGCCAGCTGTTTGGCGAGCCGGCGCCCTGGCGCTGAGGCCGTGGCCGGCCTCAGATCAGGCCGGTCTCATCATCATTGATCAGGTGGCTCAGGCCACCCAGTGATTCCCGTGCGTTGCTACGGTCCTTGAGCTTGGCTTGGGCAGCCACCGGCAGGTCCGTGAGGTTGATCACGCCTTTTTGGATCAGCACCTGAATCAAGTCTTCCAGCACCCGGATCATCTCCGAGTCACTGTGCTTGAGCTGCTTGAGGCTCAGCTCCGCTTCTTCATTGGCAAACCAGGCCTGGATCTCATGATGATCCGCGGGCAGGGTGCCGGTCGATTCGGCGAAGGCAACCGCTTCGGCGCGAATCAGCTCACCCTGTGCATCACGTTGCACGTAGAACATTGAACATCCCTCATGAGGAGAACTGACGACAGCCTGTCAGCAGCATAGGCCAACGGAGCGCGATTGGGCGTGAGTATGCCGTGCAATCGTTGCCCCATGCCAGTGAACGGTGGCCGCAAATGAATCGGCCGCCTCAAGAGGCGGCCGGGTCATTGGTTCATTAGGTGTGATCGACCTTGATGGTCGGGTCAGCACCACTGATCAACGAATTGATCGTCTGCCCGGACCAGTTGTTACCTTCCAGCTTGATCGTCACATCCGCGTTGGCCAGGCCGCCGGCAGCGTTGAGCTTGCCTTCGGAACTGATCTGCAGCGTGGTCACGTTATCCACCGTGGTCAACTTCAGGAAGTTGTCGATGGTGCTGTCGGTTTCACCTTTGAGCAGGTCGCGCAGGTCGATACGGTCGCCTTCCGAGGCCTTGAAGTCCTTGATCACGTCGTTGCCGACGTCACCGGATCTCCAGACGAAGGTATCGGCACCGGTACCGCCGATCAGGATGTCATTGCCCTGGCCGCCGATCAGCGTGTCGTTACCCGTGCCGCCCAGCAGGATGTCGTTGCCCTTGCCCCCGTCCAGGTAGTCGTTGCCGCCCTGGCCGAACAGGATGTCATCACCCGAGCCACCCAGCAGGGTGTCATTACCGTCCTTGGCACCCGAGGTGTTGAACTCGTTGTAGTGCTCGGTGATGTACTTATGCACATCCTGGCCGGTGACGGCAGCAACCGCCACGCCGTTTTTCCCTGCCACGTAGGACTGGATAGCGTTGTAGCCCTCGCCGGTAATGCCCGGGAAGCTCACCAGGTCGCCAAACAGGATGTCGTTGCCGTCACCCCCATCGACACGGTCGGCACCCGGCAGGGTGGCCTCGCTGCTACCGAGGATGGCGTTGGCCAGATCCTTGGGATCGATGTTGGCTTGTGGCTTGTTATCGCTGTCGTACGGTTTCAACTGATCCAGGCTGACGCCACTGTTGAGGCCGATGGCTTCGACACCGCCGGTGGACAGGCCCTTGAGCAGTGCAAATGCGCTATTGGAGTTGGCGGTGGTGGCGGTGTCGGTATAGTTGCCATAACCGTCGCGCACCGACAGCTCAAAAGTGCCATCCCCTTGGGCGTGGATGACTCCCGGGTTGTACTGCGACCAGCCCCCGTTGTTGATCCAGAGCGTCATTTTCCCGACAGCATCAATATCAATCAGGTGAGTCGAGTCGATAGTGATCCTGGTGGCGGTGCCTAAGGTGTAGTTGTTCATGTTGACGACATCATCCAGCTTGACGTTGCCGTACAAGGTCGGGTTGCCCTGCTCGCTGCGTTGGTAAAACGTCGGCTGGCCATCGGTGATGAAGTACGTTGTGTTGATTGCGCCAGTATTACTGGTCGCCTTGGCACTGTTGAAGAAGTTGGATGCGGCCTTGAACACGTCTTCGTAGTTGGTCCCGCCTTCAGACACCATCGAGTCCAGGACTTTCTGCAGGGCAGCCAGGGCGCCTGGGTCTTTCAGGTTGACCGTAACGGTCTGGTTGACTTGGGAATCGAAGTCGGCAAGGAAGATGTTCACGGTGCCAGAGGTGCTGGAGCCGATACTGTTTTTCAGTGAGTTGAACACGGTGGTCAGCGAGGCTTTCGCCGCCGCCACCGAGTCGTCGCCCATACTGCCCGACGTATCGATCATGAACGCGATGTTGTAGTTCTTGCCCTGGACCACGTTCAGGCCCGAAACGTCCGCCACAATGATGTCGTTGCCACTGGTACCGCTGACGTTGTCATCGCCCGAAGTCGCCGTGCTCCCGCTGTAGGTTGCCGGGTACACCTTGACCGGCAGATTAGCCACGGTTTGGGCCGAGCCGCCGAGGCTTTCGGTGGAGGTCGAGGTCACGGTCAAGTTGTACTGGCCGCTGGTGTAAGGCAGTGGCTTGAGGCTCAAATTATTGAGGTCCCAACCGGTGACATTGACTTCGGTCTGGCCATTGGTGGCCGTGAAGGTATGCCCGGCACCATCGCTGAGCACTGCGCCCACCGGGATGCTGCCAATCTTCACGCTCAGGGTTTCCGAACCGTCGGTATCGGTCAGGCCGGTGGTGACCTTGGTCAGTTTGACCGTGCCGTTTTCCAGCCCTTCGTTGAGCTTGTACGCGTCGTAGTAGCCCTGGCCGTTGGTGCCGTGCAGGTCAGATACCTGCGCGCCGGCGCTGATCAGGTCGTTGATGCCGGTGTAGATCGGCATCGTGGTGTTGCTCAGGTTGGTTGCGGTGCCACCGTTGACCGACAGCTTGAGATCAAAGCTGCCCGGACCTGATTGGTTGGCATGGTAGATATCAATGCTGTAGTAGCCGTTGCTGGTCGGGGTGAACGTCCCGTTGAACTGGCCGGAGTTGGAGCCCCAGGTACCGCTGGCCACATCTTTGCCGCCGATATTGACCAGGATGCTGTCATCGCCGTAGCCGCTGAAGGTGTACGACTTGCCGGCTTCCAGGTAGATCAGGCCGGAGGTCTTCGAGCCGGCACCGCCAGGCACATCGGCAGTAGGTAGGACGGTGGTCGAAACCGTCGTGCTGGTTGGCGTGCCGGCGTTATCGATGGCGTTTTTCAACACGGTCGGCGAGGCGCCGTTGCCGTTGGTGCCCAGGTTCGCAATGCTGTTCCAGCTCTGCTTGGTCAGGCCGACCGACGCAATGTTGTTATCGGCAACGCTCAAGGTCGGCGCATCTGCAACCGGGGTGATGTCGACTTTCACGGTGGTGCTGGTGCCCAGGTCCTTGCCATCGGTTGGCTGGAACTTGAACTGTGCGTAGTCCGCCTGCTTGTTGCCCACACCCGTGCCGCCGTAGCCGTCGGCTCCGGATTCGTTGGCGTTTGGCGTGAAGCGCAACTGGCCGCCGTCGATCTGCGCCTTGGTGAAGGTCTGGCCGGCGGTCACGTTGGTCCAGGTCGTGCCGTCCGCTGCCAGGTACTGCAGCTTGCCGGCCACCGGCAGCTCGGTGATTTTCACCCCGAGGCTGGCCTGCGGGGAATCCACATCGGTGACCCCAAAGTTGGCCCAGGTCAGCTTCAGCGGCGTGTCTTCGGTGCCGGTGACGGCACTGCCAGTGGCAACCGGTGCGTCGTTGACCGCCACTACGTTGACCGTGGTAGTCGCCACGTTCGAGTAGTTGCCGCCATCGGTCACGGTCACGGTGATGGTCCGTGGCGTGGTGCTTGGGTCTTCGCTGCTGTTGCTGAACGTGATGTTCTTGATCTGCAACATGTAGTCAGCCAGCGACGCCGTACCGGTGAGGGTCAGGGTGATCTTGCCGGTGACAGGGTCCGTGACCGGGGTCACGGTAATGCCAGGGACGCTGGTGTAGCTCAACGAATCGTTCGGTTGAGTATTGGTCAGCACCACCGTGGCGCCCGTCAGCTGGGTGCTGTCCGGGTCGGTGATGCGGATGTCGGTGTCAGCAATCGACACGCCAGTGCCGCCTTCGGTGAACGTGGTCTTGAAGTCGTTACCGGTGGCGCCGCTGGAGTTGTTGGCGTCCAGGTCGATGGCCGGTGGTGCGTCGTTGTCGATGATCGACGTTTCGATTTTACCGTTGGTGGTGCTGATAGCCAGGTTCTCGAAATTGCCGCCGGAGGTCCCGGAGATACTGATCTCGAACTTCTCCGTAGGCTCGGTCAGCTTGTCGTCGATGGTCTTGATATCGAACGTCGCGCTGCTTTGGCCGGCCGGAATCTTCACGGTGTACACGCCGTTGAAGTCCGAACCGTCCTGGGCCACGCCTTTATACGAGAGCGTCACCGTGACTTCGGTGGCTGCCGGCTGGGTCAGGTTCAGCGTGTAGTGAGCGGTCTGGCCTTCGGTAACCGAGGTATCGCCCGCGATGGTGATCACGGTGTCGTTCGTCACGTCCGTTACCTTGGTAACCACTGGCGTGCCGACCGGGATCAGGTTTTCATACTTGTCGCCACCGCTGACCACACTAGTGATCTTGGCGGAAATGTCCTTGGCGCCGATGTAGAAATCATTCGGCGCGGTGAAGTTGGCAGTGCTGCTGGTCTTGCCATTACCGATGGTAATGATCAAGTTGTTGTCCAGCTTGATCACCAGGTCGGAACCCACGTTGGTCACGGCCACGCCGTTCTTGTCTACCAAACTTGCGGTGTAGACGATCTGGCCGCCCTCGGCGACGCTGGTGGTGGCTGTCAGCACAACCTTCACATCGTCGATCGTGTCGTTGATCTGCGTCGTTGCGCCATCGCCTGCTACTACGAGTTTTTCGAAGTTGCCACCGTCGGTACCGGTGATCTTGACGGTCTGGGTGCTCTTGTCGATGAACACGTCATCGCCTGGAGCGTCCACTGTCACGGTGCCGACGGTTTCGCCGGCCTTGATGGTGATGGTTTGCTTGTTGTCGAGGGTCAAGGTGACGTCAGTGTCAGCCTTGTTGCTCAAGGTAGCGGTGTAGGTGATCTTGCCGCCTTCGTTGACGGCGCTTGGCGCGGTCAGGGTGACGGTGGTGGTGTTATCGGTGCCTGGGGTATCAGTGACAGTCGTGGTGACCTTGTCGGTATTTGGAACCAGGTTTTCGAAGTGCGCGCCACCGGTGACTTCCTTGATGCCGGTAGTAACGGTTTGGTCGCCTTTGTAGACGTCGTCCGGCGCTACAACCGAAACGGTACCGCTCGACTTGTCCACACCGATGGTGATGACCTGGTTGTTATCCAGAGTCACAGTCACAGGGCTGGTGATGTTGGTTACCGGCGCACCGTTCTTATCCACCAAGGTGGCGGTGTAGACGATCTGGCCGCCTTCACCGACAGTTTTGGTCGCGGTCAGGATCACATCGACTTTGTCGATGGTGTCGTTGATCTGCGTCGTTGCACCGTTGCCCGCAACCACGAGTTTTTCGAAGTTGCCGCCGTCAGTGCCGGTGATCTTGACGGTCTGGGTGCTCTTGTCGATGAACACGTCATCGCCTGGAGCATCCACTGTCACGGTGCCGACAGTTTCGCCGGCCTTGATGGTGATGGTTTGTTTGTTGTCGAGGGTCAAGGTGACGTCGGTGTCAGCCTTGTTGCTCAAGGTGGCGGTGTAGGTGATCTTGCCGCCTTCGTTGACGGCGCTTGGCGCGGTCAGGGTGACGGTGGTGGTGTTATCAGTGCCCGGTGTGTCGGTCACGATGGTGGTGACTTTATCGGTACCTGGAACCAGGTTCTCGAAGTGCGCGCCACCGGTGACTTCCTTGATGCCGGTAGTAACGGTTTGGTCGCCTTTGTAGACGTCGTCCGGCGCTACAACCGAAACGGTACCGCTCGACTTGTCCACACCGATGGTGATGACCTGGTTGTTATCCAGGGTGATGGTCAGTGGACCAGTGGTGTTAGTGACGGGTGCACCGTTCTTATCCACAAGGGTGGCGGTGTAGACGATCTGGCCGCCTTCACCGACAGTTTTGGTCGCGGTCAGGATCACATCGACTTTGTCGATGGTGTCGTTGATCTGCGTCGTTGCACCGTTGCCCGCAACCACGAGTTTTTCGAAGTTGCCGCCGTCAGTGCCGGTGATCTGGACGGTCTGGGTGCTCTTGTCGATGAACACGTCATCACCAGGGGCATCCACCGTCACGGTGCCGACGGTTTCACCGGCCTTGATGGTGATGGTTTGCTTGTTATCGAGTGTCAGGGTGACGTCGGTATCCGCTTTATTAGAAAGCGTGGCGGTGTAGGTGATCTTGCCACCCTCACTCACTTCCGACGGAGCCGTCAGGGTCACAGTCGTGGTGTTATCGGTACCTGGGGTATCAGTAACAGTCGTGGTGACCTTGTCAGTCCCCGGGACCAGATTTTCAAAGTGCTCGCCACCGGCGACTTCTTTAATGCCGGTAGTGACAGTCTGGTCGCCTTTGTACACGTCGTCCGGCGCTACAACCGAAACAGTACCGCTCGACTTGTCCACACCGATGGTGATGACCTGGTTGTTATCCAAGGTGATGGTCAGCGGACCAGTGGTGTTAGTGACGGGTGCGCCGTTTTTATCCACAAGGGTGGCGGTGTAGACGATCTGGCCGCCTTCACCGACAGTTTTGGTCGCGGTCAGGATCACATCGACTTTGTCGATGGTGTCGTTGATCTGCGTCGTTGCACCGTTGCCCGCAACCACGAGTTTTTCGAAGTTGCCGCCGTCAGTGCCGGTGATCTTGACGGTCTGGGTGCTCTTGTCGATGAACACGTCATCGCCTGGAGCATCCACTGTCACGGTGCCGACAGTTTCGCCGGCCTTGATGGTGATGGTTTGTTTGTTGTCGAGGGTCAAGGTGACGTCGGTGTCAGCCTTGTTGCTCAAGGTGGCGGTGTAGGTGATCTTGCCGCCTTCGTTGACGGCGCTTGGCGCGGTCAGGGTGACGGTGGTGGTGTTATCAGTGCCCGGTGTGTCGGTCACGATGGTGGTGACTTTATCGGTACCTGGAACCAGGTTCTCGAAGTGCGCGCCACCGGTGACTTCCTTGATGCCGGTAGTAACGGTTTGGTCGCCTTTGTAGACGTCGTCCGGCGCTACAACCGAAACGGTACCGCTCGACTTGTCCACACCGATGGTGATGACCTGGTTGTTATCCAAGGTGATGGTCAGCGGACCAGTGGTGTTAGTGACGGGTGCGCCGTTTTTATCCACAAGGCTGGCGGTGTAGACGATCTGGCCGCCTTCACCCACGGTTTTGGTCGCGGTCAGCACCACATCGACCTTGTCGATGGTGTCGTTGATGGTGGTAGTCGCGCCATCGCCTGCAACCACGAGCTTCTCGAAGTTGCCACCGTCAGTCCCGGTGATCTTGACGGTCTGGGTGCTCTTGTCGATGAACACGTCATCGCCTGGAGCGTCCACTGTCACGGTGCCGACGGTTTCGCCAGCCTTGATGGTGATGGTTTGCTTGTTATCGAGCGTCAGGGTGACGTCGGTATCCGCTTTATTAGAAAGCGTGGCGGTGTAAGTGATCTTCCCGCCTTCACTCACTTCCGACGGAGCCGTCAGGGTCACTGTCGTGGTGTTATCGGTACCTGGGGTATCAGTAACAGTCGTGGTGACCTTGTCAGTCCCCGGAACCAGATTTTCAAAATGCTCGCCACCGGCGACTTCTTTAATGCCGGTAGTGACAGTCTGGTCGCCTTTGTACACGTCGTCCGGAGCCACAACCGAGACAGTCCCGCTCGACTGGTTCACACCGATGGTGATGACCTGGTTGTTATCCAGAGTCACAGTCACAGGGCTGGTGATGTTGGTTACCGGCGCGCCGTTCTTATCCACCAAGGTAGCGGTGTAAACAATCTCGCCGCCTTCACCCACGGTTTTGGTCGCGGTCAGCACCACATCGACCTTGTCGATGGTGTCGTTGATGGTGGTAGTCGCGCCATCGCCTGCAACCACGAGTTTCTCGAAGTTGCCGCCGTCAGTGCCGGTGATCTGGACTGTTTGGGTGCTCTTATCGATGAACACGTCATCGCCTGGAGCATCCACTGTCACGGTGCCGACGGTTTCGCCAGCTTTGATGGTGATGGTTTGCTTGTTGTCGAGTGTCAGGGTGACGTCGGTATCCGCTTTATTAGAAAGCGTGGCGGTGTAGGTGATTTTTCCACCTTCACTCACTTCCGAAGGAGCAGTCAGGGTCACTGTCGTGGTGTTATCGGTACCTGGGGTATCAGTAACAGTCGTGGTGACCTTGTCAGTCCCCGGAACCAGGTTCTCGAAGTGCTCGCCACCGGCGACTTCTTTAATGCCGGTAGTGACAGTCTGGTCGCCTTTGTACACGTCATCTGGAGCCACAACCGAGACAGTCCCGCTCGACTGGTTCACACCGATGGTGATGACCTGGTTGTTATCCAGAGTCACAGTCACAGGGCTGGTGATGTTGGTTACCGGCGCGCCGTTCTTATCCACCAAGGTAGCGGTGTAAACAATCTCGCCGCCTTCACCCACGGTTTTGGTCGCGGTCAGCACCACATCGACCTTGTCGATGGTGTCGTTGATGGTGGTAGTCGCGCCATCGCCTGCAACCACGAGTTTCTCGAAGTTGCCGCCGTCAGTGCCGGTGATCTGGACTGTTTGGGTGCTCTTATCGATGAACACGTCATCGCCTGGAGCGTCCACCGTCACAGTACCGACGGTTTCGCCAGCCTTGATGGTGATGGTTTGTTTGTTATCGAGGGTCAGGGTGACGTCGGTATCCGCTTTATTAGAAAGCGTGGCGGTGTAGGTGATTTTTCCACCCTCACTCACTTCCGAAGGAGCCGTCAGCGTCACTGTCGTGGTGTTATCGGTACCTGGGGTATCAGTCACGACGGTGGTGACTTTATCGGTACCTGGAACCAGATTTTCAAAGTGCTCGCCACCGGCGACTTCTTTAATGCCGGTAGTAACGGTTTGATCGCCTTTGTACACGTCATCTGGAGCCACAACCGAGACAGTACCGCTCGACTTGTCCACACCGATGGTGATGACCTGGTTGTTATCCAAGGTGATGGTCAGCGGACCAGTGGTGTTAGTGACGGGTGCGCCGTTTTTATCCACAAGGGTGGCGGTGTAGACGATCTGGCCGCCTTCACCCACGGTTTTGGTTGCGGTCAGCACCACATCGACCTTGTCGATGGTGTCGTTGATGGTGGTAGTCGCGCCATCGCCTGCAACCACGAGCTTCTCGAAGTTGCCACCGTCAGTGCCGGTGATCTGGACTGTTTGGGTGCTCTTATCGATGAACACGTCATCGCCTGGGGCATCCACCGTCACGGTGCCGACGGTTTCACCGGCCTTGATGGTGATGGTTTGTTTGTTGTCGAGGGTCAGGGTGACGTCAGTGTCAGCCTTGTTGCTCAAGGTGGCGGTGTAGGTGATCTTGCCGCCTTCGTTGACGGCGCTTGGCGCGGTCAGGGTGACGGTGGTGGTGTTATCAGTGCCCGGTGTGTCCGTCACGATGGTGGTGACTTTATCGGTACCTGGAACCAGGTTCTCGAAGTGAGCGCCACCGGCGACTTCTTTAATGCCGGTAGTGACAGTCTGGTCGCCTTTGTACACGTCGTCCGGAGCCACAACCGAGACAGTACCGCTCGACTTGTCCACACCGATGGTGATGACCTGGTTGTTATCCAAGGTGATGGTCAGCGGACCAGTGGTGTTAGTGACGGGTGCGCCGTTTTTATCCACAAGGGTGGCGGTGTAGACGATCTGGCCGCCTTCACCGACAGTTTTGGTTGCAGTCAGCACCACATCGACCTTGTCGATGGTGTCGTTGATGGTGGTAGTCGCGCCATCGCCTGCAACCACGAGTTTTTCGAAGTTACCGCCGTCAGTGCCGGTGATCTGGACGGTCTGGGTGCTCTTGTCGATAAACACGTCATCGCCTGGAGCGTCCACTGTCACGGTGCCGACGGTTTCACCGGCCTTGATGGTGATGGTTTGCTTGTTGTCGAGTGTCAGGGTGACGTCGGTGTCAGCCTTGTTGCTCAAAGTGGCGGTGTAGGTGATTTTTCCACCTTCACTCACTTCCGACGGCGCCGTCAGGGTCACTGTCGTGGTGTTATCAGTGCCCGGTGTGTCGGTCACGACGGTGGTGACTTTATCAGTGCCCGGAACCAGATTTTCAAAGTGATCGCCACCGGCGACTTCTTTAATGCCGGTAGTGACAGTCTGGTCGCCTTTGTACACGTCGTCCGGCGCTACAACCGAAACGGTACCGCTCGACTTGTCCACACCGATGGTGATGACCTGGTTGTTATCCAAGGTGATGGTCAGCGGACCAGTGGTGTTAGTGACGGGTGCGCCGTTTTTATCCACAAGGCTGGCGGTGTAGACGATCTGGCCGCCTTCACCCACGGTTTTGGTCGCGGTCAGCACCACATCGACCTTGTCGATGGTGTCGTTGATGGTGGTAGTCGCGCCATCGCCTGCAACCACGAGCTTCTCGAAGTTGCCACCGTCAGTCCCGGTGATCTTGACGGTCTGGGTGCTCTTGTCGATGAACACGTCATCGCCTGGAGCGTCCACTGTCACGGTGCCGACGGTTTCGCCAGCCTTGATGGTGATGGTTTGCTTGTTATCGAGCGTCAGGGTGACGTCGGTATCCGCTTTATTAGAAAGCGTGGCGGTGTAAGTGATCTTCCCGCCTTCACTCACTTCCGACGGAGCCGTCAGGGTCACTGTCGTGGTGTTATCGGTACCTGGGGTATCAGTAACAGTCGTGGTGACCTTGTCAGTCCCCGGAACCAGATTTTCAAAATGCTCGCCACCGGCGACTTCTTTAATGCCGGTAGTGACAGTCTGGTCGCCTTTGTACACGTCGTCCGGAGCCACAACCGAGACAGTCCCGCTCGACTGGTTCACACCGATGGTGATGACCTGGTTGTTATCCAGAGTCACAGTCACAGGGCTGGTGATGTTGGTTACCGGCGCGCCGTTCTTATCCACCAAGGTAGCGGTGTAAACAATCTCGCCGCCTTCACCCACGGTTTTGGTCGCGGTCAGCACCACATCGACCTTGTCGATGGTGTCGTTGATGGTGGTAGTCGCGCCATCGCCTGCAACCACGAGTTTCTCGAAGTTGCCGCCGTCAGTGCCGGTGATCTGGACTGTTTGGGTGCTCTTATCGATGAACACGTCATCGCCTGGAGCATCCACTGTCACGGTGCCGACAGTTTCTCCGGCCTTGATGGTGATGGTTTGTTTGTTATCGAGGGTCAAGGTGACGTCAGTGTCAGCCTTGTTGCTCAAGGTGGCGGTGTAGGTGATTTTTCCACCTTCACTCACTTCCGAAGGAGCAGTCAGGGTCACTGTCGTGGTGTTATCGGTACCTGGGGTATCAGTAACAGTCGTGGTGACCTTGTCAGTCCCCGGAACCAGGTTCTCGAAGTGCTCGCCACCGGCGACTTCTTTAATGCCGGTAGTGACAGTCTGGTCGCCTTTGTACACGTCATCTGGAGCCACAACCGAGACAGTCCCGCTCGACTGGTTCACACCGATGGTGATGACCTGGTTGTTATCCAGAGTCACAGTCACAGGGCTGGTGATGTTGGTTACCGGCGCGCCGTTCTTATCCACCAAGGTAGCGGTGTAAACAATCTCGCCGCCTTCACCCACGGTTTTGGTCGCGGTCAGCACCACATCGACCTTGTCGATGGTGTCGTTGATGGTGGTAGTCGCGCCATCGCCTGCAACCACGAGTTTCTCGAAGTTGCCGCCGTCAGTGCCGGTGATCTGGACTGTTTGGGTGCTCTTATCGATGAACACGTCATCGCCTGGAGCGTCCACCGTCACAGTACCGACGGTTTCGCCAGCCTTGATGGTGATGGTTTGTTTGTTATCGAGGGTCAGGGTGACGTCGGTATCCGCTTTATTAGAAAGCGTGGCGGTGTAGGTGATTTTTCCACCCTCACTCACTTCCGAAGGAGCCGTCAGCGTCACTGTCGTGGTGTTATCGGTACCTGGGGTATCAGTCACGACGGTGGTGACTTTATCGGTACCTGGAACCAGATTTTCAAAGTGCTCGCCACCGGCGACTTCTTTAATGCCGGTAGTAACGGTTTGATCGCCTTTGTACACGTCATCTGGAGCCACAACCGAGACAGTCCCGCTCGACTGGTTCACACCGATGGTGATGACCTGGTTGTTATCCAGAGTCACAGTCACAGGGCTGGTGATGTTGGTTACCGGCGCGCCGTTCTTATCCACCAAGGTAGCGGTGTAAACAATCTCGCCGCCTTCACCCACGGTTTTGGTCGCGGTCAGCACCACATCGACCTTGTCGATGGTGTCGTTGATGGTGGTAGTCGCGCCATCGCCTGCAACCACGAGTTTCTCGAAGTTGCCGCCGTCAGTGCCGGTGATCTGGACTGTTTGGGTGCTCTTATCGATGAACACGTCATCGCCTGGAGCGTCCACCGTCACAGTACCGACGGTTTCACCGGCCTTGATGGTGATGGTTTGCTTGTTGTCGAGGGTCAAGGTGACGTCAGTGTCAGCCTTGTTGCTCAAGGTGGCGGTGTAGGTGATTTTTCCACCTTCACTCACTTCCGACGGAGCCGTCAGGGTCACTGTCGTGGTGTTATCAGTGCCCGGTGTGTCGGTCACGACGGTGGTGACTTTATCAGTGCCCGGAACCAGATTTTCAAAGTGATCGCCACCGGCGACTTCTTTAATGCCGGTAGTGACAGTCTGGTCGCCTTTGTACACGTCATCTGGAGCCACAACCGAGACAGTCCCGCTCGACTGGTTCACACCAATGGTGATGACCTGGTTGTTATCCAGAGTCACAGTCACAGGGCTGGTGATGTTGGTTACCGGCGCGCCGTTCTTATCCACCAAGGTAGCGGTGTAAACAATCTCGCCGCCTTCACCCACGGTTTTGGTCGCGGTCAGCACCACATCGACCTTGTCGATGGTGTCGTTGATGGTGGTAGTCGCGCCATCGCCTGCAACCACGAGTTTCTCGAAGTTGCCGCCGTCAGTGCCGGTGATCTGGACTGTTTGGGTGCTCTTATCGATGAACACGTCATCGCCTGGAGCGTCCACCGTCACAGTACCGACGGTTTCACCGGCCTTGATGGTGATGGTTTGCTTGTTGTCGAGGGTCAAGGTGACGTCAGTGTCAGCCTTGTTGCTCAAGGTGGCGGTGTAGGTGATTTTTCCACCTTCACTCACTTCCGACGGAGCCGTCAGGGTCACTGTCGTGGTGTTATCAGTGCCCGGTGTGTCGGTCACGACGGTGGTGACTTTATCAGTGCCCGGAACCAGATTTTCAAAGTGATCGCCACCGGCGACTTCTTTAATGCCGGTAGTGACAGTCTGGTCGCCTTTGTACACGTCATCTGGAGCCACAACCGAGACAGTCCCGCTCGACTGGTTCACACCAATGGTGATGACCTGGTTGTTATCCAGAGTCACAGTCACAGGGCTGGTGATGTTGGTTACCGGCGCGCCGTTCTTATCCACCAAGGTAGCGGTGTAAACAATCTCGCCGCCTTCACCCACGGTTTTGGTCGCGGTCAGCACCACATCGACCTTGTCGATGGTGTCGTTGATGGTGGTAGTCGCGCCATCGCCTGCAACCACGAGTTTCTCGAAGTTGCCGCCGTCAGTGCCGGTGATCTGGACTGTTTGGGTGCTCTTATCGATGAACACGTCATCGCCTGGAGCGTCCACCGTCACAGTACCGACGGTTTCACCGGCCTTGATGGTGATGGTTTGCTTGTTGTCGAGGGTCAAGGTGACGTCAGTGTCAGCCTTGTTGCTCAAGGTGGCGGTGTAGGTGATTTTTCCACCTTCACTCACTTCCGACGGAGCCGTCAGGGTCACTGTCGTGGTGTTATCAGTGCCCGGTGTGTCGGTCACGACGGTGGTGACTTTATCAGTGCCCGGAACCAGATTTTCAAAGTGATCGCCACCGGCGACTTCTTTAATGCCGGTAGTGACAGTCTGGTCGCCTTTGTACACGTCATCTGGAGCCACAACCGAGACAGTCCCGCTCGACTGGTTCACACCAATGGTGATGACCTGGTTGTTATCCAGAGTCACAGTCACAGGGCTGGTGATGTTAGTCACCGGCGCGCCGTTCTTATCCACCAAGGTCGCGGTGTAAACAATCTCGCCGCCTTCACCCACAGTTTTGGTCGCGGTCAGCACCACATCAACCTTGTCGATGGTGTCGTTGATCTGCGTTGTCGCCCCACCCGGTGCGATATCAAGCTTCTCGAAACCGCCACCCACGACGTCCGGATTGATCGTGACGTTGATCGGGCCTGCATCTTTGAATACGTCGTCGCTCGGTGCCTTGGACGTCACCTGGCCGGTCGTCTCGCCCTTGGCGATAGTGATGACGTCACCATTGCTCAAGGTCAGGGTCAGGTCGCTGCCGGCCTTGTTGCTCAAGGTCGCGGTGTAGGTGATGTTGCCACCTTCGTCGGCCTCGCCTGGCGCAGTCAGGGTGACGGTGGTGGTGTCGGTGGTGCCGGGTGTGTCGGTCACGGTGGTGTTGACCGGCGTGGTGCCAGGCACCAGGTTCTCGAAATGCGCGCCGCCGGTCACATTGGTGATAGCGGTGGTGACGGTCTGGTTGCCCTCATACACATCGTTTGGCGCAACAGTGCTGGCAGTGCCCGCGGATTGGCCGACGCCAATGGTGATGGTCTGGCCATTGTCCAGCGTCACGGTCAACGGATTGGTGGTGTTGGTGACCGGGTTACCTGCCTTGTCCACCAGCGATGCGGTGTAGACGATCTGACCGCCTTCGCCCACGGTGGTTGTGGCGGTCAGGACCACATCGACCTTGTCGATGGTGTCGTTGACGGTGGTGGTCGCGCCATCGCCTGCCACTTCCAGTTTTTCGAAGTTACCGCCATTAGTCTCGACGATCTTTACCGTTTGCGTGCTTTTGTCGACAAACACATCATCGCCCGGAGCATCGACGGTGACGGAGCCAACGGTTTCACCTGCCTTGATGACGATGGTCGAACCGTTGTCCAGCTTCAGGGTAACGTCGGTGTCCGCTTTATTGGACAGCGTGGCGATGTAGGTGATCTGGCCGCCTTCGCTGACATCGCCAGGCGCAGTCAGCGTCACCGTGGTGGTGTCGACCGAATCGGTGATGGTGGTGACGGCTGGCGTGGTGTTGGGCACCAGGTTTTCAAAGTTGCCACCGGTTGTGCCGGTGATGGTCGTCGTGACGGTGCTGCCGTTGACGTAGACGTCGTTCGCCGGGGTGTCGACCACTACGGTACCGACGGACTCGCCGGCCTTGATGGTGATCACCGAACCGTTGGACAAGGTCACGGTCACCGGGGTTTGCGCCGGGTTGGTCAGCGTCGCGGTGTAGGTGATCTGGCCGCCTTCGGTGACCGTGTTGGTCGCGGTCAGGGTTACGCCGGTGTCGTCGATCGAGTCGGTAATCGTCGTGACGGCTGGTGTGGTGTTGGGCACCAGGTTTTCGAAGTTGCCACCGGTTGCCCCGGTAATGGTGGTGCTGACCGTACTGCCATTGGTGTAGACATCGTTGGCAGGCGTGTCGACCACCACCGTACCGGTGGACTTACCCGCCTCGATGGTGATGACCGAGCCGTTGCTCAAGGTAATGGTGACAGGCGTCTGCGCCGGGTTGGTCAGCGTCGCGGTGTAGGTGATCTGACCGCCTTCGGTCACCGTTTCGCCTGCTGTCAGGGTCACGGTGGTGGTGTCGATGGTGTCGGTGATCTGGGTAACTGCCGGCGTCGGGTCGACGGTCACGATCAGGTTGTTACCGCCAGTGGTGCCGGTGACGGTGACGCTGATCTGGCCTGGATCGATGTACGGGCTGTCGTTGGGCGCCAGGGGCACATTCACGGAGCCAGTCACCTGGCCGGCCGGGATGGTGATCACCGCGCCGTTGGACAGGGTGACGGTCAGATTGCTGGTGGACGGCTGGGTCACCGTGGCGGTGTAGGTCAGCACGCCGCCGGCTTCGGTGATGGTCGGGGTGGCGCTCAGCGACAGGGTTGACGGCAAAGGTGCTGCCGTGAGGGGATCGGTCGGCTGCCCGCCGAGTTCGTTGGTCAACGCACTAGTACCGAACCCCAGGCCTGCCGTCGGGAAACCAATGGACGGATCAACCGAGCCAGCCGTCTCATTGAGCATCACAAAGCTGTGGCCGCCACCGGCAGCGCCCGTGCCAGAAGCTGTCGCGCCTGCGGCAGTGGCTTCCAGGTCGGTGGTCGGGTCAGCGCCGGCGGCAATGGCCTGCTGCAGTTCGGCAACCGAAGGCGCGGCCTGTGCGGTGGCTTGGCTCAAGTCGGTGCTGGAGTCGGGCGCGTTGGCGCTCCACTGGGTATCACGGCCCAGGTCCAGGGTGCGGCCATCGGCCAGCTCCAGGCTGACGGCGCCCGACATGCCGGTGTCTATCTGGTCGCCGGCGAACAGGCGATCACCCTCAACAAGCACCCGACGGGCGCCTTCCGGAGAAATGACGAAAACTTGGCCAACAATGCTTTTGACGATTGCAACAACACTGCTCATTGAAGATTTCTCCGGCGATCCATTCTGTGGGTGTTCCTGTGGCTGAGACCCTATGGGATTCATCAACCTGGGAAGTGCGTAGTTTATAAAACGGGTGACGTCAAATAATTGGCTATATTTTTTGGCGATTTACTTTATGCCAAACTATTGACCTTATTGGCGCCATCCTAAACAATCGCCTCGCTAATGTCACATTGATATTCACGCGGCGAACCGTCCTACATGTGTGAACCAGTTCCGCTTTTGAACTTTCCGACGTACGGTCATTACGGTAGCCATTTTCTAACGCAGCACGCCAAGTTGCTGTGACTTGAGACAAGAAGTCCTGGGGAATTTTTAAATGCGTTTGCACCTGCTTAAGGCAATACCGTTCGTTCTCGCCGCCAGTTTTGTACAAGCCCAAACCCTGCCCCAGGCCATGCAGCAAGCGCTGGATGTGCACCCGGAGATTCAGGCAGGTGTCAACGCTCGTATTGCTGCCGACTATCAGTTACGTGCGGCCAAGGGCGGTTACCTGCCCCGTGTCGACCTGAACGCCGGTTACGGCCGTGAAGGCACTGACAGTTCTTCCACCCGGGCCCGTGGCGGCCACTGGGACACCCTTAATCGCGGTGAATCGAGCCTGCGCCTGCAGCAAATGGTTTTTGACGGTTTTGCCACCTCCAGTGAAGTTGGGCGTCAACAAGCCACCGTTAACTCCCGCGCTTTCTCGTTGCTTGGCACTTCCGAGCGCACAGCATTGACGGTAGCCCAGGTTTACCTGGACGTCCTGACCCGTCGTGAGTTCGTGCGCCTGGCTGAAGACAACCTGCGCAATCACGAGCGCATCTACGACCAGATCAAGTTGCGCACCCAGCGCGGCGTCGGCAGCGGGGCTGACCTGGACCAGGCCGAAGCCCGTCTGGCCCAGGCCCGCAACAACGTGATCACCGAGCAGACCAACCTGGCCGATGCCCAGACCAACTACCTGAGCGCTGTTGGCCAGGAAGCCGATCAGTTGGAGCGTCCGCCAAGCTTCATGGCGCTGCTGCCAGCAGACCTGAACGAAGCGCGCCGCCAGATGCTGGATAACAGCCCGATCCTGCGTTCGGCCGAATCCGACATCGCCGCCGCCGAAAAACAATACGAAGCCGCCAAGTCTTCCTTCTACCCACGCTTCGACGCCGAGTTGGGCCGCAACGCCGACAACAACATCGACGGCGACGCCAGCCACAACAATGGCTGGGAAGCCATGCTGCGCATGCGCTTTAACCTGTATGCCGGTGGCAGCAACAAGGCTGAGCTGGAGTCCAAGTCCTACCAGTCCAACCAGGCCCTGGATATTCGCAACAACGCCCTGCGTCAATTGAACGAAGAACTGGGCCTGGCCTGGAACGCCATGAACAACGCCAATGCCCAGGTGCCGATTGCCCAGCAATACGTCGACCACAGCAGCAAGGTGCGCGGCGCGTACCAAAAGCAATTCAGCCTGGGCGAGCGGACTCTGCTCGACTTGCTCGACAGCGAGAACGAACTGTTCACCGCTTCGCGTCGTCTGGAAGAGATAAAAAACGTTCAGTTATTTACTCAGTACCGAATCAAGGCGACCATGGGCGAGTTGCTCAAGAGCCAGGGAGTGGTCGCACCGATGGCCTCCGTCGTACAGAACGATGTGAAGCCGAAAGTTCAACTGCCTGGGATGAATTGAGCTATTCCTTATAGTCCCATCTGTTAGTTGAGAGAGCCCGCGTGGAATCAGAAGTCAGTCGAGTCCATCTCAGTCATGATCCACGCACATTGCACGACGACCCGTTACTCGACGGGTTGTTGGCTCTCTGCGCCCTGCACCAGAAGCCCGCCAGTGCGGCGATGCTGACCACCGGTCTGCCATTGCCGGCACAGCAGCTGACTGCCGATTTGCTGGCCCGGGCCGCGGCCCGCGCCGGTTTGCAAGGGCGCCTGCTGCAACGCAAGCTCGATTCGATCCCCGCGATTGCCATGCCGGCGTTGTTGTTGCTCAAGGACGGTCGCAGCGCCGTGCTGCTCGGCTGGCAGGGTGAAGACGAAGCCCAGGTGCTGCTCAGCGAAAGCGATGGCGGTGAAACCATCGTCAAGCGTGAAGCCTTGGCCGATGACTACATCGGTAAAGTGTTCTTTGCCCAGCCCCAGCACAAATTCGATGTCAGCCACGGCACCCTGATCCCTCGGGCCCGCTCGTGGTTTCGCGATACCCTCAAGCGTTCGCGCTGGCTCTACGCCGATGCCATCGCCGCCAGTTTCCTGATCAACCTGATTGCCATGGCCGCGCCGCTGTTCGTGATGAATGTCTACGACCGCGTGGTGCCGAACCAGGCCACCGCCACCCTGTGGGTGCTGGCCACCGGTATTTTCATCGCCTACGTCTTCGACCTGGTCCTCAAGAGCCTGCGTAGCCTGTGCCTGGACCTGGCCGGCAAGAAAACCGACCTGATCATCTCGGCCACGCTGTTCGAGCGGATCGTCGGCATGTCAATGAAGTACCGCCCGGCGCGGGTCGGCAGTTTCGCCCAGAACATCCACGAGTTTCAGAGCCTGCGCGATTTTCTCGCGTCCCTGACCCTCACCAGCCTGATCGACCTGCCGTTCACCCTGCTGATCTTCATGGTGATCGCCATCCTCGGCGGGCATCTGGTGTGGATCCCCATGCTGGCCTTCCCGATTGCCCTGGGCATCGGCTACCTGCTGCAAAAGCCGTTGGTCGCCACCATGGAGCGCACCATGGCCCTGGCTTCCGAGCGCCAGTCGAGCCTGATCGAAACCCTGGCCGGGCTGGACGCGGTCAAGGTCAACAACGCCGAAAGCGAGCGCCAGTACCAGTGGGAACAGACCATTGGCACCCTCAGCCGCCTTGAGCTGCGGGTCAAAATGCTCTCCGGGCTGTCGATGAACATCACCCTGCTGATCCAGCAACTGGCGGGTGTGATCATGATTGTCTTCGGGGTCTACCAGATCATCGCCGGCAACCTCAGCATGGGCGGCCTGATTGCCTGCTACATGCTCAGTGGCCGCGCCCTCAGCCCCCTGGCGTCGCTGTCGGGCCTGATGACCCGCTACCAGCAGGCCAAAGTCACCATGGTCTCCACCGACCAGATGATGGAGCTGCCCCAGGAGCGCAACTTCGAAGAGCGCCCCCTGAGCCGCCGCACCCTGCAAGGCGCCATCGAGTGCCGGGGCCTGAACTTTACCTACCCCAACCAGCAGAACATGGCGCTCAAGAACATCAACCTGGTGATCAAGCCCGGCGAGAAAATCGGCATCATCGGGCGTAGCGGTTCGGGCAAGAGTTCCCTGGCCAAGCTGATCGTGGGGCTCTATCAGCCCGACTCTGGCGCCTTGCTGGTAGACGGCGTGGACATTCGCCAGATCGACGTCAGCGAACTGCGCCACAACGTCGGCTATGTGCCCCAGGACATCCAACTGCTGGCCGGTACCCTGCGCGACAACCTGGTCTCCGGCGCCCGCTACGTTGAAGACGAAGTGGTGCTGCAAGCCGCCGAACTGGCGGGCGTCCACGAATTTGCCCGCCTGCATCCGCAAGGCTACGAACTGCAAGTAGGCGAGCGGGGCCAGAACCTTTCTGGCGGCCAGCGACAAAACGTCGCCCTGGCGCGTGCCCTGTTGCTCAACCCGCCTATCCTGCTGCTGGACGAACCGACCAGCGCCATGGACAACACCGGTGAGGAACGCCTCAAACAGCGCCTGCAAGCCGTTGTGGCAAACAAGACCGTGGTGCTGGTGACACACCGGGCGTCGTTGCTGTCTTTGGTGGACCGTTTGCTGGTCATCGACCGTGGGCAGATCCTCGCGGATGGCCCGAAAGCCGTAGTGATGGAAGCGTTGAAGAAGGGGCAGATCAGTGTTGCGTAAATTCAAGGACGCGGTCCGTCGTTACTTCATTGGTTCCGATTCGCTGGACGGCCAGCCACTGCCAGAGGTCAAGAAGGCCCTGATCGAAGATGCCCCGCGCGTCGTGCGGCTGACCATCTGGGGGATCATCGGGTTTTTCCTGTGCATGCTGCTGTGGGCCGGCTTTGCCAAGGTCGACGAAGTCACGCGTGGCGATGGCAAGGCCATCCCATCCTCCAAGCTGCAGAAGATCCAGAACCTGGAAGGCGGCATTGTCGCCGAGCTGTACGTCAAGGAAGGGCAGATCGTCGAAGCCGGCGCGCCGCTGATTCGCCTGGACGACACACGTTTTGTCTCCAACGCCGGGGAAACCGAGGCCCAGCGCCTGTCCCTGCTGTTGCGCATCGAACGCTTGAACGCCCAGGTCGAAGACCGGCCGTTGAATATCCCTGAAGATGTGCGGGCTGCTGCGCCCACCCAGGCGATCAACGAGCAGTCGCTGTACGAAAGCCGGCGCCAGCAGTTCAAGGACGAAATCGGCGGCTTGCAGGAGCAACTGACCCAGCGCCAGCAGGAGATGCGCGAATACACCTCCAAGCAGGGCCAGTACCGTAACCAGCTGTCGTTGCAGCGCCAGGAAATCAACATGTCCGAACCCCTGGTCGCCCAGGGGGCGGTGTCGCCGGTGGAAGTGCTGCGTCTCAAGCGCGCAGAAATGGAAACCCGTGGCCAGCTGGACGCCACCACCCTGGCCATCCCCCGCGCCGATTCGGCGATCAAGGAAGTGCAGCGCAAGATCGACGAGACCCGCGGTAAATACCGCAGCGAAGCCCTGACCGAACTCAACGAAGCACGCACCGACTTGAACAAGGCCCAGGCCACCGGCAAAGCCCTCGAAGACCGGGTGAGCCGGACCCTGGTCACCTCGCCGGTGCGCGGGATCGTCAAGCAACTGCTGGTCAACACCATCGGCGGGGTGATCCAGCCGGGCAGCGACATGGTGGAAATCGTGCCGTTGGACGACACCCTGCTGGTGGAAGCCAAGATCCGCCCGCAAGA
The DNA here is from genome assembly GCF_058742075.1 of Pseudomonas sp. HC1(2025). Classification (NCBI taxonomy): domain Bacteria; kingdom Pseudomonadati; phylum Pseudomonadota; class Gammaproteobacteria; order Pseudomonadales; family Pseudomonadaceae; genus Pseudomonas; species Pseudomonas sp. HC1(2025). Next base: position 156,432 of record NZ_CP196017.1, read on the forward strand.
CATTGCTTTCCTGCACCCGGGGCAAGAGGCCGTGGTCAAGTTCACCGCCTATGACTACACCATCTACGGCGGCCTCAAGGCCAAGCTGGAGCGCATCGGTGCCGATACCATCACCGACGAAGACAAGAAAACCACCTACTACATGATCACCTTGCGCACCGATCGCAGCCACCTGGGCACCGATGAGAAGCCGTTGATCATCATCCCCGGCATGGTCGCCTCGGTCGATATCATCACCGGCAAGAAAACCATCCTCAGCTACCTGCTCAAGCCCATCATCAAGGCCCGGGCGGAGTCGTTGCAGGAGCGTTGATCTTCAGTGTCTGGGCGGTCCCCTTCGCGAGCAAGCCCGCTCCCACATTCAACCGCATTCCTATGTTGGAAATCGGTCGAATGTGGGAGCGGGCTTGCCCGCGAAGGGGCCCTCAACCTCACCCCATCCCCCAGCCTCTACCGCAAAAAGGCCATATCGTTATTCTCTAACGGTATTTAAATTCCAGTTCTTATATCTATAAAGTCACTCTCCTGACTGCCAGGGAGTGATCTCATGTCCACCGCCACAGCCGCCTTGCCCACCGCCCAAACCTTCGACATCCGCCCATTCCCCGGCAGCGTAGGCGCCGAGATCATCGGCCTGGATCTGTCGCGTCCGGTCAACGACCAGGATTTCGCCCGCATCCACCGCGCGCACCTGGACCACCATGTGGTGGTGTTCCGCGACCAGCGCATCACCCCTGAGCAACAGATCGCCTTCAGCCGCCGTTTCGGCGTGTTGCAGATCCATGTGCTCAAACAGTTCCTGCTGGCCAACCACCCGGAAATCCTCATCGTCTCCAACATCATCGAAAACGGTCAATCCGTCGGCCTGGGCGACGCTGGCAAGTTCTGGCACTCGGACCTGTCGTACAAGGAACTGCCGAGCCTGGGTTCGATGCTCCACGCCCAGGAGTTGCCGTCCGAAGGCGGCGACACGCTGTTTGCCGACATGCACAAAGCCTGGGACCAACTGCCCGAGCATCTGCGCAAAGCCGTGCAGGGCCGCAGCGCCGCGCACTCCTACACCGCGCGCTACAGCGAAACCAAATTCGAAGGCAACTGGCGCCCGACCCTGACCCCCGAACAACTGGCCCAGGTCGCCGAGGTGGTGCACCCGGTGGTGCGCACCCACCCGGAAAACGGGCGCAAGGCACTGTTCGTCAGTGAAGGATTCACCACCCGTATCGTCGGCCTGCCCGAAGACGAAAGCCGCGACCTGCTGGCCCAGCTCTACGCCCACAGCGTCCACCCGCACAACATCTACCGCCATAGCTGGCAGCCCCACGACCTGGTGTTCTGGGATAACCGCTCGCTGATCCACCTGGCCGCCGGTTGCCCCAGCCACCTGCGCCGCAAGCTGTTTCGCACCACCATCCAGGGCGACGCCCCCTTCTGATTCGGAGCATGACCATGTCCAGCAAAACCCCCTTTGCACGATTGGCCGCGACCGTGGGCCTTGGCATCAGCCTGTTGGCCGGCAGTCTGGTTGCCCCGACTGTCGCCCAGGCCGAAGGCCAGATTCGCATTGCCGAGCAGTTCGGCATCGTTTACCTGCTGCTCAACGTGGTGCGCGACCAGAACCTGATCGAGAAATACGGCAAGCAGGAAGGTATCGACATCAAGGTCGACTGGACCCAGTTGTCCGGCGGCGCGGCGGTCAATGACGCGCTGCTTTCCGGCTCCATCGACATTGCTGGCGCCGGTGTCGGCCCGCTGCTGACCATCTGGGACCGCACCCACGGCAAGCAGAACGTCAAGGCCGTGGCCTCCCTGGGCAACTTCCCGTACTACCTGGTCAGCAACAATCCCAAGGTCAAGACCATTGCAGACTTCACCGAGAAAGACCGCATCGCCGTGCCGGCCGTGGGGGTTTCCGTGCAGTCGCGGTTCTTGCAATACGCTGCGGCCAAGCAATGGGGCGACAAGGAATTCAATCGCCTGGATAAATACACCATCGCCGTGCCGCACCCCGACGCCACGGCCGCGCTGATCGCCGGCGGCACCGAGCTGACCGGGCACTTCTCCAACCCGCCGTTCCAGGATCAGGCCCTGGCCAACCCGAACGTGCATGTGGTGCTCAACACCTATGACCTGCTGGGGCCGAACTCGCCGACCGTGTTGTTCGCCACCGAGAAGTTTCGCAACGACAACCCGAAAACCTACAAGGCCTTCATCGATGCCCTGACCGAGGCCGCGCAGTTCGCCCAGAACGACAAGGGCGCCGCCGCCGACACCTATATCCGGGTGACCAAGGCCAAGATCGACCGGGCCGAGTTGCTGAAAATCATCGACAACCCGCAATTTGAGTTCAGCGTCACGCCGAAAAACACCTACCCACTGGCTGAATTCCTCTACCGCGTGGGCGCGATCAAGAACAAACCCGAGTCGTGGAAGGATTACTTCTTCCAGGATGCCAAGCCGCTGCAAGGGAGCTGAGATGAACGCGCCTTTGCAAGGCCACACGGCCAGCAACCTGAGTCCCGCCCAAGCCTTGCTCGCGGTGGATCAAGTCAGCCTGGAATACCGCACCCCCGAACGGGTGGTGCGGGCCACTCACCAGGTCAGCTTCGAGATCGATCCGGCTGATCGCTTTGTACTGCTGGGGCCTTCGGGCTGCGGCAAATCCACGCTGCTCAAGGCGGTGGCCGGCTTTATCAAGCCCTGCGAAGGCGAGATCCGCCTGCTGGGGCAAAAGGTCGAGCAACCGGGCCCGGATCGCATCGTGGTGTTCCAGGAGTTCGACCAACTGCCGCCCTGGAAAACCGTCAAGCAGAACGTGATGTTCCCGTTGCTGGCGTCCCGGACCCTCAAGCGCCGCGAAGCTGAGGAGCGGGCGTTGTACTACCTCGACAAGGTCGGCCTGAGCGCCTTTGCCGACGCCTATCCGCACACCCTGTCCGGTGGCATGAAGGCGCGGGTGGCGATTGCCCGGGCGTTGGCCATGCAGCCGAAAATCCTGCTGATGGACGAGCCCTTCGCCGCCCTCGATGCCCTGACCCGGCGCAAGATGCAGGAGGAGTTGCTGCTGCTGTGGGAAGAGGTGCGCTTCACCCTGCTGTTTGTCACCCACTCCATCGAAGAAGCCCTGGTGGTGGGCAATCGCATCCTGTTGCTGTCGCCCCATCCAGGGCGGGTGCGCGCCGAAATCCACAGCCATCAATACGACCTGCACAGCCTCGGCGGTGTGGCGTTCCAGGCGTCAGCACGGCGTATTCATCGCCTGTTGTTCGATGAGTCGCCCGAGGCAGAAACCGAACTGGATTTCGCCGACATCCGCATCGCTTATTGAAGGACTGTGCCCATGCGCCAGGAATATGAAATCACCCTGCAACCGCTGCCCGGCGTGCCCGTGGAACGCGCCTTACCCCTGCGCCAACGCCTGTGGCAACAAGGCTGGCTGCGCAAGGGCCTGATCCTGATCGTGCTGGCGATCCTCTGGGAAGCGGCGGCGCGCTATCAGAACAACGACCTGCTGCTGCCCAGCTTCTTGCAGACCTTCCACGCCTTCTACGACGGCATTGCCAGCGGCGAGTTGCTGGGCAAGGTCAGCATCTCGCTGGTGGTGCTGCTCAAGGGCTACCTGATCGGCATCGTCCTGGCATTTGCCCTGACCACCCTGGCGGTCTCGACCCAGATGGGCCGCGACCTGCTGAGCACCCTGACCTCGATGTTCAACCCGCTGCCGGCGATTGCCCTGCTGCCCCTGGCGCTGTTGTGGTTTGGCCTGGGGCAGAACAGCCTGATTTTTGTGCTGGTGCACTCGGTGCTGTGGGCCTTGGCGCTCAACACCTACTCGGGGTTTATGGGGGTGTCGGAAACCCTGCGCATGGCCGGGCGCAACTACGGCCTCAAGGGCATGCGCTTTGTGCTGTTTATCCTGATCCCGGCGGCGCTGCCATCGATCCTCGCTGGCCTGAAGATCGGCTGGGCCTTTGCCTGGCGCACGCTGATCGCCGCCGAACTGGTGTTCGGCGCCACCAGCGGCAAGGGCGGCCTGGGCTGGTACATCTTCCAGAACCGCAACGAGTTGTACACCGACAAGGTATTCGCCGGGCTGGCGGTAGTGATCCTGATCGGCCTGCTCGTGGAAAACCTGGTGTTCGACACCCTCGAGCGCGTCACCGTGAAGCGCTGGGGCATGCAGCGCTAAATAGGAATTATTGCTCTTTGGCCGCTATGAGTCCGATAATGCCGCCCGAACCTGACGCCGCCCTGGCGTCAGGCCTGGCCGGTAAAAGGATTTACGAACATGCGGTTTCTTGTCTTGGCTGCAGCCTTACTCGCGTCGACAGCGGTTTTTGCCGGGTTTGAGCCTGAAGTGGTGTTCACGGTCAAGCCGGTGTACCCCAAGACCCTGACAACCACCCAGGGGCATGCGCGGATCAGCCTCAAGATCCACAACGACGGATCGGTCAGCGATGTAAAAGCGCTCAATGCCACCAAGCCCGCCTTTGGCGAAGCGGCTGTCGGTGCGGCCAAGCAATGGCGCTTCAAGCCGTGGACAGTGAGCGCCGAGCGGCCTGCGGTGGTCGAGGCGCGCAACGATATGCTGTTTTCGCCCGAGCCCATCAGCCGTGAAGGGGTGCAACTGAACTTTACCGAGGTGAAGTTTCAATCCTGCCGTGACTTGAGCGAGGAGGTCAGCCAGTTCCGCCGCGAGCATCCCACCCGCCCTTTGAGTGCCATGAAGAGCTTCGCCATCACCCGCGTTGCGGTGATGCTGCCGGCGTTCAGTGGCAAAACTACCTATGCCGACGGCCTGGTCCTGGCCGATCAGCTGGAAAACTTATTGCCGGAAATCGTCCGCCAGTGTCAGGCCAATCCCACCGCCACCTACGCCGATTACCTGCCGCATAGCCTGAAACAGTACCGATAAAGCCTGCTACGATTGCGTGCGCTGTACTCCACATTCATCACGAGTGCTTGGCATGCAATTACCGGACATGAACCTGCTGGTGGCCCTCGACGCCTTGCTCGACGAGGGCAGTGTGGTGGGCGCCGCACGGCGGATGAACCTCAGCCCGGCGGCCATGAGCCGCACCCTGACGCGCATCCGCGAGGCTGTCGGCGATCCGATCCTGGTGCGCGCCGGGCGCGGCCTGGTGCCCACGCCCAAGGCCCTGGAGTTGCAAGGCCAGGTGCGCAACGTGGTGGAGCAGGCGGCGTTGCTGTTCCGCTCGGCGGACGAGGTCGACCTGAGCACTTTGCGCCGGCGGTTCAGCGTGCGTGCCAATGACTTTTTTGTCGGCGTGTATGGCGGTCGTTTGTTCGATGCCATGGAACGGGTGGCGCCCCACTGCGAGCTGCGTTTTGTGCCGGAAGGCGACAGTGACGATGAAGCCTTGCGCGAAGGGCGCCTGGACCTGCGCGTCGGCAACACCATGCCGATCACCCCGGAAGTGAAGGTGCAGAACCTGTTCTCCACCACCTTCGTCGGCCTGGCCCGTGAAGGCCACCCGCTGTTCGACGAAGAAATCACTGCGGCGCGCTTTGCCAGCTACTCCCATATCAGCATCTCCCGGCGCGGTATCGCCCGTGGGCCGATCGACACTGCCCTCAGTGCCCAGGGCCTGGAGCGCCGGGTGGCGATGATCGCGCCGGGGTTTCACGGTGCGATGTTCATGCTGCCCGACTCCGACCTGATCCTGCCGGTGCCCAAGGAAGCGCTGTACAGCGCCAATCGCCTGAAACTGCCACTGCGCGCATTCACCCTGCCGATTTCCCTGCCGACCCTGGTCCTGACCCAGGCCTGGCACCCGCGCTTCGACAAAGACCCGGCGCACCGATGGCTGCGCGAAACCATGCGCGAAAGCTGCGCGGCGACCTGGCGCGAAGCCCAGCCGGTCTGATGACCCCGATCAAATGTAGGAGCTGGCTTGCCTGCGATAGCGGTGTGTCAGCTAACGCATCTGTAACTGATACACCGCTATCGCAGGCAAGCCAGCTCCTACGTTCAATCATTGCGTCTGATGCAGTTATAACCTTCCCACAAGTCAGTTTTCGTCATGTCTAAGCCTTATTAAACTGCTCGGGTATTCTATTGCCGAGTTGTACCTTCATGACTTCCCTCGCTGCCCCCGCGCCCTTGGCCGCCGCCAAACCCGCCGCCGTCAGCCCCCCTGTGTTCGGCCCACGGATCATCATCGGCCTGGTTGGCGTGCTGCTGGCGGTACTGGTCTCGGGCCTGAACGAAATGGTGACCAAGGTCGCCCTCGCCGATATCCGCGGTGCGCTGTACATCGGGTTTGACGAAGGTACCTGGCTGGTTGCTGCCTACACCGCCACTTCCGTCTCGGCCATGGCCTTTGCGCCGTGGTGTTCGGTGACGTTTTCGCTGCGCCGCTTCACCCTGTGGGCCATCGGCCTGTTTACCCTGCTGGGGGTGCTTTGCCCGCTGGCGCCGAATTATGAAAGCCTGCTGGTACTGCGCACCCTGCAAGGCCTGGCCGGTGGAGCCTTGCCGCCGATGCTGATGACCGTGGCCCTGCGTTTCTTGCCGGCCCACGTCAAGCTCTACGGCCTGGCCGGCTATGCCCTGACCGCCACTTTCGGCCCCAGCCTCGGCACACCGTTGGCGGCACTCTGGACCGAATACGTCGGCTGGCAGTGGGCGTTCTGGCAGATCGTCGCACCGTGCCTGCTGGCCATGGCCGCCGTGGCCTACGGCTTGCCCCAGGACCCGCTGCGCCTGGAGCGCCTCAAGCAGTTCAACTGGCGCGGCCTGCTGCTGGGCTTCCCGGCGATCTGCATGCTGGTGATCGGCATCTTGCAGGGCAATCGCCTGGACTGGTTCGAGTCGCCGCTGATCACCACGCTGCTGATTGGCGGGGTGCTGTTGCTGGTGCTGTTCATGCTCAATGAATGGTCACACCCGATGCCGTTCTTCAAGTTGCAGATGCTCGGCCTGCGCAACCTGGCCTTCGCCCTGATCGTGTTGGCCGGGGTGCTGGTGGTGTTGCAGGCGGTGATCATCCTGCCGTCCAGCTACCTGGCGCAGGTGCAGGGTTACCGGCCGCTGCAAACCGCGCCGGTGATGCTGATCATGGCGCTGCCGCAGTTGCTCGCGCTGCCCCTGGTGGCCGCCCTGTGCAACTTGCGCTGGGTGGATTGCCGCTGGGTGCTGGGGATTGGCCTGGGCATGCTGACCTTGTCCTGCCTTGGCGGCGCGCAACTGACCTCGGCGTGGATCCGGGATGAGTTCTACGTGCTGCAACTGCTGCAAATCTTCGGGCAGCCGATGGCGGTGTTGCCGCTGTTGATGCTGTCCACCGGCAGTATCGTGCCCACCGACGGGCCGTTTGCCTCGGCCTGGTTCAACACGGTCAAGGGCCTGGCGGCGGTGGTCGCCACCGGGGTGATCGAGGTGCTGACCACCCACCGCCTGCATTTCCACTCGACCATGCTGGTGGACGCCCTGGGTAACTCACCCCTGGCTGACAGCGATGCCACGGGCCTTGCCCACCGCCTGCACCAGCAGGCCGTGGTGCTGACTTCTGCGGATCTTTATTACGTCATGGCCGGTGTCGCGGTGGCGTTGATCCTCCTGATTTTCTGGATGCCGACGCGGATTTTCCCACCGCGCGCACCCGCTTGATTGTTGACTGAAACAAAGGATTTTTATGAAACGCAAAGACCAGATTGCCGTGACTGTTATCAGCGTATTCGCCGTGGGCGCGCTGGTGTACCTGCTGGCGCCGGGTGTGTTTGGCAGCAAGCGCCAGACCACCAACGACGCCTTCGTCGCCGCCGACTACACCTTGGTGGCACCACGGGTCGCCGGGTTTATCAAAGAGGTGTTGGTGGAAGACAACCAGCAGGTCAAGGCCGGGCAGTTGCTGGCGCTGATCGATGACCGCGACTTGCGCGCCGCCGCCCAGGCCGCCGATGCCGAAACCCTGATGGCCCAGGCCCAGCTGAAAAACGCAGTGGCCACCCTTGAGCGGCAAAGCTCGGTGATCGCCCAGGCCCAGGCCACGGTGGCCGCCGACCGCGCCGAAGTGGCCTTTGCCGAGCACGAATTGAACCGCTACAACCACCTTGCCGGAGTTGGCGCAGGTACCGTGCAGAACGCCCAGCAAGCCAGGACCCGTATCGACCAGGCCACCGCGCGCCTGGCCAACGCTACGGCGGTATTGGCCGCCGAACGCAAGCAGGTGGAAATCCTCAGCGCCCAGCGCGATGCCGCCGAAGGTGGCTTGAAGCGTGCCCAGGCCGCGCTGGAAATGGCCAGCTATCAACTGTCGTACACGCGCATTGTCGCGCCGGTGGATGGCATGGTCGGCGAGCGGGCGGTGCGGGTCGGTGCCTTTGTCACCCCGGGTAGCAAGATCCTCGCCGTGGTGCCGTTGGCCGACGCGTATGTGGTGGCCAATTTCCAGGAAAACCAACTGTCCCACATGCACGCCGGCCAGGCGGTTGAAGTGCGGGTCGACAGCCTTGACGGTGAAGTCCTCAACGGCCACCTGGAAAGCCTGGCACCGGCCACGGGCGTGACCTTCGCTTCGGTCAAGCCCGACAACGCCACCGGCAATTTCACCAAGGTGGTGCAGCGCATCCCGGTGAAAATCATCCTGGAGCCGGGCCAGGCGCAGGTTCATCGCCTGCGGGTCGGGATGTCGGTGGAGGCCAGCGTCAACACACAGCCCAGTGCGCAGCAACGTGAGGTGGCGCAGCAATGAGAAAACTCGCGCTGCTTACTCTCAGCCTGATCAGCCTGGGCGCTTGCACCGTCGGCCCGGATTTTAAGCGCCCCGACGCGCAGCCAGCGGCGCACTGGACCGAGCCCCAGGGGCGCCAGGCCGCCAGCCGTGCGGTCAGCGACCCATTGGAAGAGCAGTGGTGGGACGTGTTCCACGACCCGCAACTGTCGGCCCTGGTGCGCCGGGCACTGAGTGACAACCTCGACCTGAAACTGGCCAGCAGCCGCCTGCAACAGAGCCGCGCGGTGCGCCAGGTGACGACTGCCGAGCGCTACCCGCAGGTCAGCGCCGACGGCAACTATGGCCGCAAACGCAATAGCGCCAACGGCCTGAGCGATCCCTCCGGCAATAACGGCCGTTCGGCCTTCAACCTGTGGGACGCGGGCTTTGCGGCCTCCTGGGAACTGGACTTCTGGGGCCGGGTACGGCGCGAAACCGAAGCCGCCGACGCCACCCTGCAAGTGGCCGAAAACGACCGCCGCAGTGTGCTGCTGTCGGTCTTGGCCGAGACTGCCCAGGACTACATCCAGCTACGCGGCGTGCAAAGTACCCGTGCGGTCACCGAGCAAAACCTCGACGTCGCACGGCGCAGCCTGAAGCTCTCGCAACTGCGCTTGGCCGATGGCGTGGCCACCCACCTGGATGTCGCTGAAGCTGCGGCGCAAGTGGCCGCCATCGAAGCGCGCCTGCCGGATTTGCAGCAGCGCCAGGACCAGTTGATCAACGCCCTGAGCCTGCTGATGGGCCAGGCCCCGCAAGCCTTGCATGCGCAACTGTCGCCGGACGCGGCGGTGCCCCAGACCCAGCGCCAGGTTGCGATTGGCCTGCCGTCGCAACTGGCACAGCGCCGCCCGGATATCCGCCAGGCCGAGGCGCGCCTGCATGCGGCGACCGCGAGCATCGGCGTGGCCAAGGGCGACTTCTACCCACGGATCACCCTGTCGGGCAGCCTCGGTTCCCAGGCCATGCAATTGTCGGATCTGGGCTCCTGGGGCTCACGCACCTTTGCTTTCGGCCCATCGCTGAGCCTGCCGCTGTTCAACGGCGGCCGCCTGCAAGGCATGCTCGATCTGCGCGAAGCCCAGCAGCAGGAAGCGGCCCTGGCGTACCAGCAGACCGTGTTGCGCGCCTGGCATGAAATCGACGACCAGTTGACCCGCTACAACGCCAGCCAATTGCGCCGCGACAGCCTCGCCGAAGCCGTGCGCCAGAACCAGATTGCCCTGGACACCGCCCAGCACCAGTACGTCGAAGGGGTGGTGGATTTCGTCAACGTGCTCACGGTGCAGAGCGCCTTGCTGGCGACCCAGGAGCAATGGGTGGAAAGTTCCACCGGCGTGTCCCTGGCCATGGTCGGCTTGTACAAGGCATTGGGCGGGGGCTGGGAGTCGGTGTATCCGTTGCAGACCGCCGGGCGGTAACTGATAAAGTTTTTTGCCAGTCGCGATACAAGCTGTAATGATAATTGCTCTCAATAGTGTATCCGGGCGATTCATGGACACCGCGACTGACGGCCAGCAACAGCTTCATCTCCTGTACCGCGACCATCATGGCTGGCTGCAAGGCTGGCTGCGCAAGCGCCTGGGCGACCGTGAGCACGCCGCCGACGTGGCGCAGGACACCTTCCTGCGCCTGCTGGTGTCGGGGCGTTTTCCCGGGGCCAAGGAGAGCCGCAGCTACCTGACGCAGATCGCCCGCAACCTGGTGATCGATCAATGGCGGCGCCTGCGCATCGAGCGCGCCTATCTGCAAAGCATTGCCCACCTGCCGGAGCCCGAGTCGCCGTCCCTGGAAACCCGCGCATTGATCCTCGAAACCCTGATGCAGATCGATGCCATGCTCGACCGCATGCCCGAGAACGTGCGCCGGGCGTTCCTGTTATCGCAGTTCGAAGGCCTGACGTACGCGCAGATCGCCGAGCGCCTGGGGGTAACGATCAGCTCGGTGCAGAAGTACATGACCCGCGCGATCATCGCCTGCTACCAGGTGGCTTACGAAGAATGAGAGCCCGCCATGACGCGCCGATTGCCCAGGCCGTGGTCGAACAGGCCAGCGAATGGTTGATGCTGCAATGGGGTGGCGAATTCGACGGGGCCCAGCGCCAGGCCTTTGCCCATTGGCAGGCCGCTGACTCGGAGCATCGTCGCGCCTGGCAGCGGTTGCAGCAGTTGCAGCAGACCTTGGGCGGCGTACCCGCAGACAGCGCCCGCGCGGTGTTGCGCGACGCGCCGGACCCACAGCGTCGGGCTGCGTTGAAACTGCTCGGGCTGTTGCTGGTAGCCGGTGGCAGCGGCTACCTGGTGCAGGGTAGCCAGCCGTGGCGGGCGGCGTTTGCCGAGCACCGCACCGCCACCGGCGAAATTCGCCACCTGACCTTGAGCGACGGCACCCACTTGGACCTCAACAGCGACAGCGCCATCGACCTGCGCTTCAGTGCCACTGAGCGGCGTATCCGCCTGATTCGTGGCGAGATCCTGCTGACCAGCGGCCACGACCCGTCCCGCCCGCTGATCGTCGAAACCGCTGCGGGCGATATCCAGGCCCTGGGCACCCGCTTTGCCGTGCGCGAACTGGACGACGGCAGCCGCGTCGACCTGTATGAAGGGCGCCTGCAGGTCCGCCCGGTACAGGGTGTGCCGGTGCTGATGAACGCGGGTGACAGCCTGTGGTTCAGTGCAGCGCAGACCTCGGCAGTGACTGCGCTGGATGCCAACGCCAGCAGTTGGGCCCAGCACCGCCTGATTGCCGAGCGCCAGCCGCTGGGGCGTTTTGTGGCTGAACTGAGCCGTTATCGGCCGGGGGTGTTGCGCTGTGACGAGGCCGTGTCCGGGCTGTTGCTGACCGGGGTGTTTCCACTCAATGACACCGATGCGATCCTCACCGCCCTTGAGCGCTCATTGCCGGTACGGGTGCATGCGGTGACGCGCTATTGGGTCACCCTAAAAGCCAGGGTTTGACTCGATCAACGGTGGGAGCGGGCTTGCCTGCGATAGCGGTGTATCAGTGACAGATGGGCTAACCGACCCACCTCTATCGCAGGCAAGCCAGCTCCCACATTGATGGTGTTTTGGTGTGGAAAGTCAGTGGCCGCATTTTTTTTGATTTTCTTTTGTCGGTTTTTCAATCCCGTCCGGGATACCTCTTGAAAGCCAATCAAGAAGCGTTCTCACGGGGAGTCCTGCAATGCCGCACCACCCAATCCAACCCCTGGCCCGCGCCCTGCGCCGTGGCCTATTTGTCAGTGTGCTGGCGACTGTGCCGCTCGTCCCGACCCTGGTCCAGGCCCAGGAGAGCGCTGGCGAAGCCTTGCGCCAATACAACATCCCTGCCGGCAGCCTGGACCAGGCGTTGAACCGTTTCGCCAGCGCTTCGGGGATTTTGCTCTCGGTGGATGCATCACTGACTGCCGGCAAACGCAGTCCTGGCTTGCAGGGCCGCTATGCCACCGGGCCGGGCTTGGAGCGCTTGTTGGCCGGCAGCGGCCTCGTGGCGCTGCAGTCGGGCGGCGGCTGGTCGGTGCAGGCGCTGTCGGGGGACGGTTCGGTGCAGTTGGGCGCAACCCAGATCAGCGCCCAGCAGGCCCAGGAAAACGCCTGGGGCCCGGTCGACGGCATCGTCGCCACCCGCAGTGCCACGGGCAGCAAGACCGATGCGGCGCTGGTGGAAATCCCCCAGACCATCAACGTGATCACCGCTGCCGAAATCAAGGCGCGCGGCGCGCAAAGCGTGACCCAGGCGCTGCTGTACACCCCCGGCATGAGCGCCGGGGGGTTCTCCGACCGGGTCAAGCTGTTCGACGAGCCGACATCCCGTGGCTTCTCGCCCACCCCCTTGTACCTCGACGGCCTGCACCTGCCTTACGGCGGCGGCAGTACCGGCGGTGCGTTGCAGATCGAGCCCTATTCCCTGGAGCGCATCGAAGTGCTCAAGGGTCCGGCATCGGTGCTGTACGGGCACAACCAGCCTGGCGGCATCGTCAATATGGTCAGCAAGCGCCCCAGCGAGACCCCGGTGCGCCAGGTGGTGCTCGAAGCCGGCACCTACGAACACAAAAGCGCGGCCATTGACCTTAGCGGCCCGCTGGATGATCAAGGGCAATTCTTCTATCGCCTCACCGGGCGCCTCAAGGACGAGCAGGGCGAGATCGACTACTTCGAAAACCGCCGCCAATTCATTGCGCCGAGCCTGATCTGGCGGCCCAATGACGACACCAGCCTGACCCTGTTCGCCCAGTACCAGAAAGACAAGGGCGTGCCCGAGGCCCAGGGCCTGCCGGCGTCCGGCACGATCTGGCGCAACCCCAACGGCAAGATCGACCGCGATGTGTTTATCGGCGAGCCGGGCGTCAACAAGTACAACCGCGAACAATTCGCCTTCGGCTACGAGTTGGCCCATCGGCTGAACGACACCTGGACCCTCAAGCAAAACGCGCGCTATGCCGAAGTGGACGACCGCTATAGGGCGCCGTTGCACGGCTACCGTTTTGTCGCCAACCCGGCCACTGGCGCGATGGATCAACGCTACCTGCAACGTTTCGGCGTGGACTGGAGGCAGAACAACAAAGTGATTGGCGTGGATAACATCGCCCAGGCCGAATTCACCACTGGCGAGTTCTCCCACACCCTGATCGTGGGCCTGGATTACTACCACTCCAACTCCAGGTTCCTCGGCCTTTATGACCGCAACCCGCCGATCATCGATCTGTTCAACCCGGTGTATGGCCAGCCGCTGAACTTCGGCCAGCCCTATCGCTGGGACAACACCATCACCCAGACCGGCCTGTATGTGCAGGACCAGATCAAGTGGGACAAATGGGCACTGGTGCTGGGTGGGCGCTATGACTGGGCCAATGTGGTCAACAAGGCGCCGCTGAGCGACGACCGCACCAGCAGCAAGGACCAGGCCTTCACCGGCCGCGCGGGCCTGGTGTACCTGTTCGATAACGGCCTGGCGCCGTTTATCAGCTACTCGGAGTCCTTCCTGCCGCTGTCCGGCACCGATGCCAACCAGAAACCCTTCGACCCGTCCACCGGCAACCAGTACGAAGTCGGCGTGAAGTACCAGCCCCCGGGCCAGGAAAGTTTTGTGCAGGTCTCGGTCTATCAACTGGACCAGGAAAACATCCTGACGGCCAATCCGCCGAGCAACGTCAGCAGCCAGAGCGGCGCCATGCGCTCGCGCGGCGTCGAGTTCGAAGCCAAGGCCGTGTTGAACGATTCCTGGGATGTGGTCGCTTCGGCGGCGCGCAACGACATCAAGTACACCAAGGACAACGAAGGTCGCGAAGGCCGCCACCCGGCCGGTATCTCACCCCTGACGGCGGCGCTGTGGGTCAACTACACCGTGATCGGCGACACCCCCCTGGCCGGCCTCGGCGCAGGCCTGGGCGCCCGCTACTCGCGCAGCAGCATGGGTGACTACTTTGCCGGCGCGTTCACCGTGCCGTCCTACACCGTCTACGATGCCAGCCTGAGCTACGACCTGGGCGCCTCGCCCCTGAAACTCAAAGGCGTGAAGCTGGCGATGAACGTGCAGAACCTTGCCAACAAGACCTACGTATCGCAGTGCACCAGCGACCTGGATTGCTACTACGGCGAAGGGCGTACGGTGGTGTCGAGCCTGACTTACGACTGGTAAGACGCTATCCCCTGTAGGAGCCGGCAAGCCGGCTCCTACAGGGATCAACCTGGATTCTGCAAAAACACCACATACCCCCGAAACCACTCGCTCCCCTGCAAATACCCCGGCTCCTGCCATTCCCCGCCCTGGATCAAGCCGATCTTGAACGGCATTCCCAGTCGGTTCATCCGGGGCAGGTACGCCGCGTAATCGGGGATGCTGTGGCGGCCCTGATAGGTCTGCACCACCACTTCATCCACTACGCCCTTAAGCTGGGCGATGGCGGCCGGGTCGGCGTTGCTGCTCCAGTCCATCAGGCCGGTGATGCTCAGGCGCAACTCCTTCGGCAAGCGCTGGCGCAGGTCTTTGAGGAAGGTGGCGTATTCGTGCAGGTATTGGGTGCGGGCGTCGAAGTCGATCTGGATCCCGACCACCGGGTTGCCCGCTGCGCGCCAGCGTTGCACCTGCCCGAGCATTTTTGTGTAGACCGGCTCTGGCCAGCGCAAGGTATGGGCGCGGTAGACGATCCACACTTCGCCCTGACGGAGGCGCGGCACGCTCATGCCCTGGGCGATGAACTGCACGCCGCGTTCGGGCTGGCGGCGGGTCGAGTTGATCTGGCCCTGGAGGATGTACAGGGTCTTGGCCTGCTTGAGCACCGGCTGTGGCGCGACGCCGCTCCACAGCCAGAAGGCTTCATAGTCACGGGCGTCGACTGCGCCGAAGGCCGGGCTCGCCAGGAGCAGCAGCGCCAGCCACAAGCCTTTCACCGGCTTACCAGTAGTACTGCAGCGATTTGCCCCACTGGGTGTCGGCAAACCCGGTTTTCAACTGGCGGAACCAGCCCTTGCGCACGGCCTTGTCCACATCTTCGCCACCGCAGCTGTTATAGCCCGAAGGCGCATAGCAGTTGATCGCCCGGAACAGTGCATAGGCCTTGTCGTCACGGGGCGCCTTGGGGTTGGCGATCACTTGTTGGTAGCCCTCGAGCCGCGAGAAGGTTTCCCCGGTGAAGCCCGATGCAGTGCTGCCCAGGCTGCCGGCCGAGCGGGCCTGTTCCAGGGGCATGCCGTCCAGGCCGTTGCGCAGGATGAACTCACCCAGGCAGTTGAGGCCGTGTGGGTTTTTCGGGTCGTCCTGCAAGGTGCTGGCGGTTTGCGCGATGGTCGGGCAGGTGTAGCCGGAGGCGGCCTTGTCGCCGCTCCAGCGGAACAGGGTCAGTGCCTGGCCACCGTCGTACACATAGCCCAGGCTGGTGCCGAGCTTGTCTGCGGCAGGGGCGGCCGGCAGTTGCTGCAAGTCTTGGGCAAAGGTCGCGAACTGGCCCCGCAGCAGGTCTTTGTAGAGCAACACGAATTGCGCGGTACTGCGCTCCAGCGGGTCGCTGGCCTGGCTGATCTGCTGGCGCAGCAACTCGGGCCCGGCCACGCTGCGCAACAGGATATAGCGCACTTGCTGGGTCTGGATCGGCGAGTCGGCAGCGAACACCTTGGCCAATTGGCCGCTGCGTTCGTAGTTCATCGCCAGGGCCAGCTCCACTTGATCGCGCTGCAAGGGCTGCTTGGCCAGTGGCAGCAGTTGCAGCCACAGTGCCTCGGCGCCTTTCCAGTCCTGCTTGGCTTGCAGGGCCAGGCCGCGCAGGGTTTGCTGGCTGAATGCCAGGTAATCCAGGCTCGCTGGCAGCTCCTGTGGCAGATGCTTCAACGCCTGGTCTGGCTGGTGCTCGACATACAGGGCGAACGCCGCCTGCAAGTAGTCGTACAGCGCAGGCTCGTTGGCAAACGCGGCCTTTTGTCCGTCGAGGGTGGCGCGGGTCAGCTTGGGCGGGTTGTTGGCGCGCATCCACATCAGGTCGTTGATCGCCAGCAACAAGGGGTTGCGGATGGTCTCGGCGTAGCTGGTCAGCAGCTTGTTGTCGGTTTCTTCCACCAGCTCATCGATGGAGCCATTGCGCTCGGCATCGCTGGCCGCGGTCAGTTGCCAGGCGTAGTCGTCGGCCAGTTTGGTCGCATCGCCCGCCAGCCAATGCACCCGGCGCAGCAGGCCACGAGCGGAAGGGGCGTATTCACCCTGTGGATAAGTGTTCAGGTAGCTGAGGAAACTGTGCTCGGCTTCGTCCAGCGCAGACTTATCCACAGCCTGGCGCTGGGGCAAGCCGTACTCGTCAAACGCATTTTCCTGGGCATGGTTGAGGGACGCGCGGGCGATCATGTACACCGCCGTTTCCTTCAGCCACGGCAACGTGGTCAGGGTGACTGCGGCAAATCCACGCTCGGCATACACAAAGCGCCCGCTGTAAAAGTCGGAGGCGGCGAGCAGGTAGGTGGTCAGTTCGCGACCCTGGGTGGAAGTGATCAACTGCGGCTCCAGCAGCACCTCGCCCTGCCAGTCGCAGGTGCCGAGCAGTTTCAGGCGGGCATTGGCCAGCAGCACACGCTCATTCGCCGGCACATCGGCGTTGGTCACTTGGCGCACAAAGTCGGTGGCGCTCTGCACATTGTTACTGCGGCAACGGCTGCCTTCGCCCCACAAAAACTGGTCGCCCGCCGCCGCCGTGGCCTCGTGCTGGATGCCCAGCGCGGCCAACAACTGCGCAAGCTCCGTGCCTTGTTCTGCGGGCGTCTGCCCCTCGGGCGGGCGGGGCACCAGGCGATACACCGGGAACGGCACCGGGCCGAAGCCCTGGGCCAGGTCATCTTCACCCAGCGGATTGGGGGTCAGGGGCGCGTTCTTTTTTGCCGCGAGCAACAGGCGCAGGTTGGTCCGGCTGTCGTTGCCAGGGCTCAGGAACGGCATGTTGCTGCAAGCGGTCAGCGAATCCTGGGACACGCGCCAGTCGGGGTAGCACGAGTCGTCGCCACTGGCCTGGGCCTGCAGGGATACGCCGGCACACAGTGCCAGGGTCAGGGATGACAGAAGACCGATGCGCATGAATTGTCCTTATTCCGGGAGTCCGTGGATGCCGCTGGGCGGAAGGTGAAGATGATAACGTGAACATTGCAAAATGTTGCACGTATGGCCGCCAATCTGTGGGTTTTATCGGTCTAGACTGTGGGCAATTACCTCGTCTTGGAGTTGTCATGGAATCGCCTGTTCACAGCCTGCCGTCGTTGTTCAAACAGCTCGGCCTGGCCGATGACGCCATCAGCATTGAGCGTTTTGTCGCCGTGCATTCACCACTCAAGCCGGAGTTGAAACTCGAAGATGCGTTTTTTTGGACGCCGAGCCAGAAGGCGTTTTTGCGCGAAGAAATCCTGGAGGACGCGGATTGGGCGGAAGTGGTGGATGAGTTGAATGTGCTGCTGCGCAGCGGTCGTGCGTAAGCGAACGCACTGTGCGAGACAACGGCAATCGAATGTGGGAGCTGTCGAGCCCCAGCGAGGCTGCGATAGCGGTGGGTGAGCCACCATCCATGCACGCAGTGCCACTGCCATCGCAGCCTCGCCAAGGTTCGACAGCTCCCACAGGGTGACGCGGTATGTGGGTGTCCCACCGCCTATCTGTGAATTTGTATCAAAACTTGACGAGATTCCATTCCTTGATCATATTGATAGTTAGCAAACTAACTGTATGCGAATGATCTTGTGCCCCAAACCCTCGAAACCCTACATATGAGCCTCAGCAGCAGCATGGTCGCAGGCGCCCGTCACTGGCGCAAAATCTGCCAGACCACGCTGGTGAGCTACGGTATTTCCGAAGCCTGTGCGGTGCCTTTACTGATGATCGGCCGTCTTGGCGACGGCGTGCATCAAGTCAAGGTGGCCCAGGCCTCGGGGATGGAAAGCCCATCCCTGGTGCGCCTGCTGGACCAACTGTGCAGCGCAGGTTATGTGTGCCGCACCGAAGATATCCACGACCGCCGCGCCAAGGCCTTGAGCCTGACCGAACGGGGCCGGGAGTTGGTGCAGGCCGTTGAAGCACAATTGGTGCGCCTGCGCCGTGAAGTGCTGGCAGATATTGCCCCTGCCGACCTGGAGGCAGCGTTGCGGGTACTGCGCGCTTTCGAAGACGCCAGCCAGCCGCCTGTGGTCGTGGCTTCTTGAACGGATTTTTTACCGGCATGCCGCCGGCCCGGGATTGGTTCTACGGCGTGCGCACTTTCGCCGCCTCGATGATTGCCCTGTACATCGCCATGCTCATGCAAATGCCGCGTCCGTATTGGGCGATGGCCACGGTGTATATCGTTTCCAGCCCGTTTGTCGGGCCCACCAGCTCCAAGGCCTTGTACCGTGCGATCGGCACCTTTCTGGGGGCGATGGCGGCGGTGTTTTTCGTGCCGATGTTTGTGCAGACGCCGTTCCTGCTGGTGGTGGTGATTGCACTGTGGACTGGCATTCTGCTGTTTCTGTCCCTGCATTTGCGCACCGCCAACAGCTACGCGTTGATGCTGGCGGGTTACACCTTGCCGTTGATCGCCCTGCCGGTGGTGGATAACCCCCTGGCGGTGTGGGATGTGGCCGAGGCGCGCACCGAAGAGATCTTCCTTGGCATCGCCGTGGCGGCGGTGGTCGGCGCGATGTTCTGGCCACGGCGCCTGGCGCCGGTGTTCGATGATTCGGTGCGCAAATGGTTTGCCGACGCGACGGTCTACAGCCAGCGCTTCCTCACGCGCAATGTGCAGCCCGAAGAAGTCAGCAGCTTGCGCGGCGGCATGGTCGCGACCTTCAACACCCTGGAATTGATGATCGGCCAACTGCCCCACGAAGGCGCGCGGCCGCAAACGGTGCGCAACACCAAGGAACTGCGCGGGCGCATGATCCATCTGTTGCCGGTGGTGGATGCCCTGGATGACGCGCTGTATGCCCTGGAGCGCCGCACCCCGGAGTTGGTCAGCAAGTTTGCGCCGCTGCTGGCGGCCACCACCGAGTGGCTGCAAAGCACCGCCAGTGAGGCGTCGGTGGAACGCTGGCGCGCCCTGCGTGACCAGCTCGAAGCCCTGCAACCCGACGCCGAGGCCCTGGACGATCGCCATCAGTTGCTGTTTTCCAACGCGCTGTATCGCCTTGGCGAGTGGATCGACCTGTGGCAAGACTGCCGCAGCCTGCAAGCTGCCATCCACAGCGAAAGCCAGGCCCCGTGGCGCGCGGTCTACCGCCATTGGCGCCTGGGCCGGCTGACGCCGTTTCTTGACCGTGGCCTGATGTTCTACTCGGCGTTTTCCACGGTCAGCGCGATCATCGTCGCCTCGGTGCTGTGGATTCTGCTGGGCTGGACCGACGGCGGCAGCGCTGTGATCCTCGCGGCGGTAGCGTGCAGTTTCTTCGCCTCGATGGACGACCCGGCGCCCCAGATCTACCGGTTCTTTTTCTGGACCGCGATGTCGGTGCTGTTCGCCAGCCTCTACCTATTCCTGATCCTGCCCAACCTGCATGATTTCCCGATGCTGGTGCTGGCGTTCGCGGTGCCCTTTATCTGGGTCGGCACCCTGACGGTGCAACCGCGCTTCTACCTGGGCATGCTGCTGACCATCGTCAACACCTCGTCCTTTATCAGCATCCAGGGCGCCTATGACGCGGATTTTCTGAGCTTCGCTAACTCCAACCTCGCCGGCCCCGTGGGCTTGCTGTTTGCCTTTGTCTGGACTCTGATTGCGCGGCCCTTTGGCGCCGAACTGGCGGCCAAGCGCCTGACCCGTTTCAGCTGGCGCGATATCGTCGGGCTCACGCAGCCGGCGACCCTCGCCGAGCACCGGCGCCTGGGCGTGCAAATGCTCGACCGCCTGATGCAGCACCTGCCGCGCCTGGCCATGACCGGCCAGGACACCGGCGTCGCCCTGCGCGAGCTGCGCGTGGCGCTGAACCTGCTCGACCTGCTGGCCTACGCACCCCGCATCCTCGGCGTGCCACGGGTGTTGCTCGACCAGGTGGTGGCCGAGGTTGGCGAGTACTTCAAGGCGTGCCTGAAGGCCGGTGAACGCCTGCCGGCTCCCAGCGGTCTGCTGATGACCCTGGACCGCACCCGCCGCGCCCTCAATGGCCAGGGCCTGCAAGGCGAGGGCGAAACCCGCCTGCACCTGCTGCATGCCCTCAGCGGCCTGCGCCTGGCGTTGTTGCCGGGTGTGGAGTTTGTCAGCACAGGCGAGATGGACGCGCCGTTACCCGATGGAGCGCCTCTATGATCGGTGACCTGGATATCAGCGGGGTATTCCTGCCCACGCTGCTGGTGCTGATGGGCATTACGTATGGCTTTTACCTGGTGGTGCACGGGCTGTTGAACCGCGTCCACTTCTATCGCCTGGTCTGGCACCGGGCATTATTCAATGTGGCTCTCTACGCGCTGTTGCTGGGCGCTGTGGACTCACTCAGTCGATACCTGATGACATGAAAAAACCTTTTTTGACGATTGGCCGTGTGGTCCTGACATTACTGGTAGTGACCTTCGCCTGCGTCGTGGTCTGGCGCATGGTGATGTACTACATGTTCGCGCCCTGGACCCGCGACGGGCATATCCGCGCCGACATCGTGCAGATCGCCCCGGACGTGTCCGGGCTGATCCAGCAAGTGGACGTGCGCGACAACCAGTTGGTAACCCGTGGCCAGGTGCTGTTTTCGGTGGACCAGGACCGCTTCAAGCTCGCCCTGCGCCAGGCCCAGGCGGCCGTGGCCGACCGCCAGGAAACCCTGGCCCAGGCCCAGCGCGAAGCCAAGCGCAACCGTGGCCTGGGCAACCTGGTGGCCAGCGAGCAACTGGAAGAAAGCCAGTCCCGCGTGGCCCGCGCCCAGTCGGCCCTGGCCGAAGCGCAGGTAACGGTGGACAGCGCCCAGCTCAACCTCGACCGCTCGGTGATCCGCAGCCCGGTGGACGGCTACGTCAACGACCGTGCGCCTCGGGCCCAGGAGTTCGTGACCGCCGGGCGCCCGGTGTTGTCGGTGGTGGACAGCAACTCCTTCCACATCGACGGCTACTTTGAAGAGACCAAACTGGACGGCATCCATGTCGGCCAACGCGTGGATATCCGCGTAATTGGCGACAACGCGCGCTTGCGCGGGCATGTGCAAAGCATCGTCGCCGGTATTGAAGACCGCGACCGCACCAGCGGCTCCAACCTGCTGCCCAACGTCAACCCGGCGTTCAGTTGGGTGCGCCTGGCCCAGCGGATTCCGGTGCGTATTGCCTTTGATGATGTGCCGGCGGATTTCCGCATGATCGCCGGGCGCACGGCCACCGTCTCGATCATCGATGACCAGCCCAAGGCCGGAGACCAGCCATGAAGCAACTGCTGGCGACCGCAGGGCTGGGGCTGGGGCTGCTGCTGTCGGCCTGCCAGGTGGTAGGCCCGGATTACCAGTTGCCGGACCAAGCGGCGATCAACCGTGGCGACCTGCAAGGCCAATTGGCCGGGCAGGGCAGTCATGTGGTCTCGGCCCCGGTGCCCGCCGACTGGTGGAAGCTGTACCAGGACCCGCGTCTGGATGAACTGGTGCGCCAGGCCATGGCCTCCAACACCGACCTGCGCGTGGCGGCAGCCAACCTGCAACGGGCGCGTTTCCAGGTGCAGGAAGCGCAATCGGCGGGCGGCTGGAGCGGTGGGGTCAAGCTTGGCGCCCAGCGTTTGCAGGAGTCCGGCGAGGCCTTTTTGCAGGCCAATAAAGTGCCGGTGGCGAATGTCGGTGATATCGGCATCACCACCTCCTATCAGTTCGACCTGTTCGGCACCCTGCAGCGCGGCATCGAAGGCGCCCAGGCCAATGCCGACGCGACCCAGGCTGCCGTCGATACCGCGCGCATCACCTTGGTGGCGGACGTGGTGCGCTCCTACACACAGGTGTGCGCGGCCAACGAAGAGCTGCACATCGCCCAACAGTCCCTCGATCTGCAAGCCCAGAGCACGCGCCTGACCCAGCGCCTGCGCGATGCCGGGCGTGGCGATGAAACCCAGGTCACCCGCTCGCAAACCCAATTCAAGTCTCTGCGCGCCGAACTGCCGCGCTTTGAGGCGGCGCGCCAGGCGGGGTTGTTCCGCCTGTCGATGCTCCTGGCCAAGCCCCTGGACCAATTGCCGACCGGCACCCGCGATTGCGCTCAGTTGCCGCAGATTGCCCAACTGCTACCGGTGGGCGACGGCGCAACCCTGCTCAAGCGCCGCCCCGACGTGCGCCAGGCCGAACGCCGGTTGGCGGCGGCGACGGCGGGCATTGGCGTGGCCACTGGCGAGCTGTACCCGGATATCAGCATCGGCGCCTCCATTGGCACCGTGGGCATTATCGACAACCTCGGCAAACCGGCCACCAACCGCTGGGGTTTCGGCCCCTTGTTGAGCTGGACGGTGCCATCCAACGGCTCGCGTGCGCGCATCCACGAAGCCGAAGCCGCGACCCAGGGCGCCCTGGCGCACTTTGACGGGGTGGTACTCAATGCCATCCGCGAGACCCAGACCGGGCTTGCGCAATACACCGCCCAATTGCAGCGCCGCGATGCCCTGGCCGAGGCCGAGCAGTCGGCGCAACAGGCCGCAGACCAGACGCACCGCTTCTTCCAGGCCGGCCGCGAGTCGTTTCTCGCCGACCTGCAGGCCACGCGCACCTACACCGATATGCGCGCGCAACTGGCCCAGGCCAATAGCCAGGTGGCAATGAGCCAGATCGACCTGTTCCTGGCCCTGGGCGGCGGCTGGGAAAGCGGACGAACGCAAGGTACGGAACCCGGCAAACCCTGAGGCGGTTGCTATGCTTTGATCAGACGGGCTTGCGTGATGGCCCGCTGATCACTGCCTGCGTTGCTCATGGGGATTCCAATAATGAAAAACCCTTATGCTCCCGCTTTCTGGTGCGTGCTCTTCGCACTGGTGTTGTTATCGGCGACTTACTTCTACGGTGTCATGCTGGCCCATCAACTGGATAAGGCCATGGTGTTCCTCGACAGCGCCTGCGCGTTGATCGCCGCATTGTCCGTGGGCGTGGTGGCCTGGGCGTCGTACCAGGGCCAGCGGACCCAGAAGAAAATCCTCGAGCAAGGCAAGACGCGGGTGGCGATCTGGGACACCAAGGTTGCCCTGCGCCGGGTCGAAACCGTGTTCGACCGCTATTTTTGGGGTAGCTACTGGCAGCCGGGGCGTACGTTCCAGGAAGTCATGGGCGAACTGACCGGCACCCCCCTGGAAAAAAGCCTCGAAGCCTTGAAGAAACAATGCGTGGTACTCGACCGGCAAGTGGCTGAAGGACGGCATTGGCTGAACAACGCCCGGGAGCTGTCAGACGTTGCCACCGCCATGGCCCGCGAGCGTTACCAGCTGGACTTCTACGACCCCAAGGCCGACACACCGGGCAATGCGGTGATTCATCGCGAGTTTGAAGTGCTGGTGTACACCTGGACCGCACGGCTGAAGAGCTTCGATCACCAGCTCGACGAGATCGAGATGGAATACTCCTGACCCCCACCGCCCCCGGTAGGCGCCGGCTTGCCGGCGAGACGACCTTGAGCCCTGCGCCGCCCATTCGGCCGCCATCGCCGGCAAGCCGGGGGCGTGTGTATGGCGGGCCTTGCGACAAGCCCCCTTGCCAGTGCTAACCTTGCCCCGATTTTCGGCGGGCTTGAGCCGACGCCCCACTTCGGGGTTCAGGGAAGACAGCCCACTTCGCACAGGATTGGATCAGGACACTTCATGAATAAATCAGCCGTTGTACTCTTGGGTTTTGTTGCCGCCGTCGGCGTGGTCAGTGCTGGCGGTGCCTGGTACACCGGCAGCCAGTTGGAAGGGGTGCTGAAAACCACGATCGAAGACGCCAACAAGGAGATGGAACGCTCCCTGGCCGGTGTCGATGGCCGCATGACCCTGGAGATGGTCTCCCTGGACCGCGGCTGGTTCAGCAGCACCGGCCACTTCCGTCTCAAGGCTGAAGGTGCGGCATTCGGTGAACAGTTCAAAGACAGCGAACTGCTGTTTGTCGACCGTATCGAACACGGCCCGCTGCCCTTCTCGCGCCTGGTAACCCTGAAGTGGTGGCCGGTGCTGGCTACCAGCCATTTGGCGCTTGAGAAGAACCCGACCACCGAAAAATGGTTCGCCGCCACCAAGGACGTTTCGCCGGTCAAGGGCGTGGCCAACATCGGCTTCAACCGTTCGGTCAACGGCAACCTGGAGCTGCTGCCCCTGGAGTACAAGGACGGCACCACCAGTGTCACCTTCTCCGGCCTGAACATGGACTACTTCAACACCGAAAAGGCGACAGAGATCAAGGTCGACGGTTACATGGACGCCCTCAAGGTCTCCCTGGTCGACCCCAAGGGGGCACCGTTCCAGGCAGAGCTCAATGGCTTGACCCTCGCCAGTAACTTGACCAAGAGCAACTTCGGCTTTTATGTCGGCCAGAATACCGTCGTGTTGAGCAACAGCACGTTCACCTTTGGCCCGGAACAAGCCGTGCTGACCGTCAAAGGTTTTGAGCAGAAAGACAGCAGCGATACCAAGGACAACAACCTCAGCGGTCGCGTCGACTACAAAATCACCGAGATCGGATACCAGGGCAAACCCGTGGGTTCGGCGGCCATGGCCGTGAGCGTTAAGAACATCGACGTGCCATCGACCATGGTGCTGACCAAGCTCTATCAGGACAAGATGCAACCGGTGCAGGCTGCCCAGGCTGCCGGCCAACCGATCCCAGAACTGCAACTGAGCGAAGCCGAGCAGGTGCTGGCCCAGGCCAACGTTGACCTGCTGCTGGCCGCCAAGCCGCAAGTGGCTCTGGAAAACCTGTCCCTGAAGACCGCCAATGGCGAAAGCCGCTTCAACCTGGTGGTGGACCTGACCAAGCCGTCCACCATGGAGCTGCCGCCGGTTGAACTGGCCAAGCAGATGATCACCCTGCTGGATGCCAACCTGACCCTGTCCAAGCCGATGATCTCTGATGTGGCTGCCCTGCAAGCGCAGATCGGTGGCGTGACCGACCCGAAAGCCATCGAGCAGCAATCGCAGATGGCCAGCGAGATGGTCAGCGGCATGGCTGTTGGCACGCAGTTGGCGACCCTGGAAGGCAACGACATCCTGGCCAAGCTGCACTACGCCAACAATGAAGTGACCTTCAATGGCCAGAAAATGACCGTCGAGCAGTTTATCGGCGGCGTACTGGGCAAACTGGGTGCGGTCAGCGGCGCGCAGTAAGGCCGCCCGCTCCCTGTAGAAATACGGTCTGTGTAGGAGCTGGCTTGCCGGCGATGGCATCACCTCTGTTTCACTGAAACACCGAGGTGATGCCATCGCCGGCAAGCCAGCTCCTACACAAGCCCCACATTTGATCTCCACTGGTTTGTAGGACGATTCTGAACAATTGTCCTGATTTGCCCTATTCCACATCCTTCTCAGGGATATTGCGCCCCAGGAAAGCTTGGCCGGGTCATCAGACACCGGCGGCCTGATGCGTGTTGTACAGGCGAACCTATCGCTACAGCTTTCCAAGTAAGGAAGCTGACGACATGTTGCGTAATTTCTCTCCCACTGGCCCTGGCCGCCTGCGTCTATTGATCGGCGCTGCCTTGTTGCTGCCGACTCTGGCCGTGGCCGATCCTGCCTATGATTCCCTGATTCGCCAGGCCCGTACCGGCAACTACACGCCGGCGCTCAACCTGCTGCGCCAATTGCCTGCCGAGCGCCAGACCTCTGGCCAGGTCAGCGATCACCTGCTGATTGCCAGTTGGGCGCGCCAGGATGACGAAGTGCTCAAGGTCTATGAGACCCAGGGGCGCCAGCGCCAACTGACCACCCAAGCGCTGACCACCGTGGCCCGCACCTACCGCAATCAACAGCGTTGGGCGCCCGCCGAGGCGGTGTATCGCCAGGCCTTGCTGCGCGAACCGAACAACCCGGACCTGCAACTGGGCCTGGCCATGACCCTGGCCGACGGCGGCAAAACCGCCGAGGCCGTACAGCGTGCGCGCACCCTGGTGGCGGCCAAGCCTGAGGATGTCCAGCGTCGCATGGCCCTGGGCTACGCGTTGTCCCGTGCCGGGCAGCCCTATGATTCGCTGTTCGAATTCGACCAGGCGTTTATCCGCGCCGGCAACCAGCCCGAGGTGGTGCGCGAATACCTGATCGCCCTGCAACGTGCACGTATGCCGGAACCGGCCCTGCGCCTGAGCGCCCGCCACCCCGGCCTGCTGGACCCGGTGACCCAGCGCCGCCTGGAAGGTGACCTGGCTGCCGAACGCGTGCGCCTGGCTGAATTCCCGACGCGCAGTGAAAGCGAACGCTTTGTGATCGCCGACCGTGCCCTCAAGGATTACGACCAACTGCTCGCCACCTGGACCCCGGACGCCAGTGCCCATGACGATGTGGTGCGCTGGCGCATCGACCGCCTGGGCGCGCTCAAGGCCCGCGCACGTACCGCCGAGGTGCTCCACGACTACGAAGCCTTGCAAGCTCAAGGCGTGCAACTGCCCAACTACGCCCTGCGCTGGGTGGCCGCCGCCTACCTCGATCAACGCCTGCCGGAAAAGGCTGCGCCGCTGTATCGCCAGGCGGTGATTGCGCCGGACGCCGACCCCAGCAACCAAGTGGTCGACAGCACCGCGCTGTACTACTCCTTGCTGGAAAACGACCAGACCCGCGAAGCCCGCGCCGTCGCCAACGACCTGGCGAGCACGCAAAAACCTCGGGTTGAACTCAAGGGCCTGCCCCTCGGTAACCCCAACGATGCATGGTTGGCCGCCCAGCAACTGGCGGCCCAGGCCGCGACCTACGGCGCCGATCTGCCGACCAGTGAAAAAAGCCTGGAAACCCTGGTGCGCACCTCGCCTGGCAATGTCGGCATGCGTGTGGCCCAGGCGGACATGTTCCGCGCCCGCGCCTGGCCGCGGCGTGCCGAAGTTGCCCTCAAGAACGCCGAAAACCAGAACCCGCGCCATATCGACCTGGAAGTCTCCCAAGGCTACAACGCGCTGGATCTGCAGGAGTGGCGCCAGCTCGATGTGCTCGCCGATGACGTGGTCGCCCGCGCCCCGGACAATCGCCAGGTCCAACGCCTGCAGCGCCTGCGCAAGGTGCATGAGATGGCCGAGCTGCGCATCGAGGCCGAAACCGGCAAAAGCCATGGCGGCGGGGCGGTCTCCGGCAGTCGCGACTGGGGGATCGAAACCCTGCTCTACAGCCCGCCCATCGATGAAGACTGGCGGATATTCGGCGGTATCGGCTACGCCACCGCCGACTTTGAAGAAGGCACCGGCCACCACCGCTGGCAGCGCCTGGGGGTGGAGCGGCGTACCCGTGATATGACCCTGGAGGCCGAAGTCTCCAATCACTCCTACGGCAAAGGCACCAAGCAAGGCGCGCGCCTGGCGATTGCCCGGGACATCAACGACCACTGGCAGTACGGGGGCAGCCTTGACTACCTGGCCGCCAGCACGCCGTTGCGCGCGCTCAATGCCAACGTCACCGCCAACGGCGGTAGCGGGTTTATCCGCTGGAGCGCCAACGAGAGCCGTGAGTGGAAACTGGCGCTGAGCCCGTCCCACTTCAGTGACGGTAACGACCGTGTCGAAGCGTCGCTCATCGGCCGTGAGGGCGTCTACCGCTCGCCGGGCGTGCAAGTGGACCTTGGCCTGGAAGTCGCCACCAGCCGCAACAGCAAGGAAGAAGCGGCGTATTTCAACCCGCGTTCAGACTTCAGCGTGCTGCCCACGGTGAGCGTCAACCATGTGCTTTATCACCGCTACGAAACCCAGTGGAGTCAGCAGTTCCAGGCCGGTGCGGGCACCTACAGCCAGCGCGATTACGCCACCGGCGCCATTGGTTTGCTCAGTTACGGCCAGCGTTATCGCTGGAACGACGTACTGGAGACCGGCGCCAACCTGAGCTGGATCAACCGACCTTATGACGGTGAGCGCGAAAGCGATGTGCGCCTGATCGTCGACCTCACTTACCGTTTCTAGAAGAGTCCGATCATGACCCTTGTTTCCCGTTGCCTGCTGGCCCTGGGCTTTCTGCTGAGCAGTGCCTGTGCCCAGTCGCCCGCGCCTTTTACGCCACCTGCTGAACGACTCAAACCGGTCAACGAAGCGCCGTGGCCGAAAAACCATTTCCTGGGCATTGCCTACCACGATGTCAACGACCGTGACCCCGACCAGAGAGTGGTGGCGGTGCGCACCGAACGCCTGATCGAACAGTTGTCCTGGCTGCGCGAGAACGGCTACCAGGCGGTCAGCGTCGACCAGGTCCTCGCCGCCCGCGCCGGTGGGCCAGAGCTGCCGGCCAAAGCCGTCATGCTCAGCTTCGACGACGGCTATTCGAGCTTCTACACCCGTGTCATGCCGATCCTGCGTGCCTACCAGTGGCCGGCCGTGCTGGCGCCGGTGGGCAGTTGGGTCGACACGCCGTTGAACCAACCGGTGGATTTTGCCGGCGTGCCGCGTGACCGCGCGGAGTTTCTGACCTGGCAACAAGTGCGCGAAGTGGCGCAATCGGGCCTGGTGGAAATCGCTGCCCACACCGACGCCAACCACAAGGGCGTGCTGG
The DNA here is from genome assembly GCF_058742075.1 of Pseudomonas sp. HC1(2025). NCBI lineage: Bacteria > Pseudomonadati > Pseudomonadota > Gammaproteobacteria > Pseudomonadales > Pseudomonadaceae > Pseudomonas > Pseudomonas sp. HC1(2025). The sequence continues at coordinate 185,229 of NZ_CP196017.1, forward strand.
CCAACCCCCAGGGCAACCTGCAACCGGCCGCCGCCACCCGGCGCTATGACCCGGTCACCGGCAGTTATGAATCCGAAGCGCAGTTCCAGGCACGGATGCGCGCCGACGTCGCGGCGATTTCCAACAAGATCCGCGCCGTTACCGGCAAGGCCCCGCGTGTATGGGTATGGCCGTATGGGGCGGCGGATGGCACCTCCCTGGCGGTGGTGGGTGAGCAGGGCTACCAGATGGCCCTGACCCTGGAGGACGGCCTCGATAACCTCGGCAACTTGATGAGCAGCCCGCGCTTTCTGGTGGACAACGACCCGTACGGCGAGGACTTCGCCAACAGCATGGTCTCGGCGCAGGTCAAAGCGCCGATGCGCGTGCTGCATGTGGACCTCGATCATGTCTACGACCCGGACAAGGCGCAGGAAGCGCGCAACCTCGATGCGCTGGTCCAGCGTGTGCTGGACATGGGCGTCGACACCGTGTTCCTCCAGGCCTTCGCCGACCCCAAGGGTGATGGCCTGGCGCGTTCGCTGTACTTCCCCAACCGCCATCTGCCGATGCGTGCCGACCTGTTCAACCGCGTCAGTTGGCAGCTGCACACCCGTGGCGGCCTGGTCAAGGTCTACGCCTGGATGCCCGTGCTCAGCTTTGCCCTGGACCCCAAGCTGCCCCGCGTCAGCCGTTGGGACCCGGCCACCGGCAAGGTAGCCGTCGACCCGAAACAGTACCAGCGCCTGTCGCCATTCGATCCCCAAGTGCGCAAAGTCATCGGTGAGATCTACGAAGACCTGGCCCGTACCAGCGCTATCCACGGCGTGTTGTTCCACGACGACGCCGTGCTCTCGGACTTTGAAGACGCCAGCCCCCAAGCCCTGAAAACCTACGCCGCCAACGGCCTGCCGGGCAGCATCCAGGCGCTGCGTGCCGACCCTGAGGCGATGCAGCGCTGGACCCGTTTCAAGAGTCGCTACCTGATCGACTTCACCCATGAACTGACCGCCAAGGTCCGCACCCTGCGCGGCCCGGAAGTGCTCACCGCGCGCAATATCTTCGCCGAGCCGATGCTCAACCCGGCCAGCGAAGCCTGGTTTGCGCAGAACCTCGACGACTTCCTCAAGCACTACGACTGGACCGCGCCGATGGCGATGCCCTTGATGGAAGGCCAGTCGCTGAAAAACTCCAACGCCTGGTTGGAAAAGCTCGTGGCCACGGTCAAGGCCCGGCCCGGTGCGATGCAACGCACGGTCTTCGAGCTACAGGCCAAGGATTGGCGCACTCCAGCCGCCCCGGACATTTCCGGCGTGCAAATGGCGGAGTGGATGGGTGTGCTCAAGCGCCAGGGTGCCAGCAGTTTTGGCTACTACCCCGACAACTTCCTGGAGAATTCGCCGGATCTGAACACCGTGCGTCCGGCCCTTTCCAACAAATGGAATCCTTGACTCATGTTCGACAGAATCCTTGCTCTTCTCGTGTTGGCATTGGTGTTGGGGGTGCCCCTGGGCCTGATGTTCCTGGTCACCGGGCAGTTCCTGATGGAGTTCGTGTTTTTCTACCCGTTGTTTATGTCCGGGCTGTGGATCGCCGGTGGCGTGTATTTCTGGCTGCACTGGGAGCGCCACTGGCCGTGGTCCGATGACACCCCGGCGCCGGCGCTCAAGGGCGAGCCGCTGATCTCGATCCTGATCCCTTGCTACAACGAAGGCGACAACGCCGCCGAGACCATCGGCGCGGCGTTGGCCCAGCGTTATCGCAACCTGGAAGTGATTGCGATCAACGACGGCTCCAGCGACAACACCGCCGAAGTACTCGATGCCCTGGCGCTGCAAGAGCCGCGCCTGCGCGTGTTGCACCTGGCGCAAAACCAGGGCAAGGCCGTGGCCTTGCGCATGGGCGCCGTGGCGGCGCGCAGCGAATACTTGGTATGCATCGACGGCGACGCCTTGCTCGACCGCAATGCCGCCGCCTACCTGGTGGCGCCGATGCTCGACAACCCACGGCTTGGCGCGGTCACCGGCAACCCGCGCATCCGCACGCGCTCGACCTTGATCGGTCGGGTACAGGTGGGCGAGTTCTCTTCGATCATTGGTCTGATCAAGCGCACCCAGCGGGTCTTCGGGCGGATTTTCACTGTGTCCGGCGTAGTGGTGGCGTTTCGGCGGGCGGCCCTGGACCGGGTCGACTACTGGAGCACCGACATGATCACCGAAGACATCGACGTGAGCTGGAAGCTGCAACTGGACCACTGGAGCATCTTCTACGAGCCGCGCGCGCTGTGCTGGATCCTCATGCCGGAAACCCTCGGTGGCCTGTGGAAGCAGCGCCTGCGCTGGGCCCAGGGTGGTGCCGAGGTGCTGTTCAAGAACATTCGCGGGATCTGGCAATGGCGCCACCGCTACCTGTGGCCGCTGCTGTTCGAATACTGCCTGTCCACCGGCTGGGCCTTCACCTTCCTGCTGTCGGTGATCTTCTGGGGCGTGGGCAAAGTGGTGCCGTTGCCTGAGGCGATTGCCGTCAGCTCGCTGATGCCACCGGCCTTCACCGGCTTGCTGCTGGCGGTGGTGTGCCTGGTGCAGTTCGCCGTGAGCATCATGATTGACCGGCGCTACGAGCGCGGCCTGTGGAAAACCCTGTTCTGGACCGTCTGGTACCCGCTGGTGTTCTGGCTGGTGAGCCTGTTCACCACCCTGGTCAGCTTTCCCAAAGTCCTGTTCCGCCAACATCAAAAACGCGCGCGCTGGGTCAGCCCGGATCGCGGCATCAAGGCACCTGCCAAGGAAGTGAAGCCATGAACCTGATCCGTACCCCACAGCGGCCTGTGATGCAGGCCATCGATATTTTCCTGACCCTGCTGGCCTGGGCCGGGCTGGTGATCCTGCTGGTGCGCGGGCTGGTGCCGATGCTCGACAGCCACGGCGGCCCACGCATCGACGCCCCGATCTTTGCTGCGCTGAACACCTTGCAGATCTACCTGTGGATCGCCCTGTTCAATGCGGTACTGCTGATCAGTTGGGCGCGCTACCAGCAGCGGCGCGGCAAGCGCTTCGCCCAGCGCCGGGCTGCGGGCAAGGCCTTGAGTGATCACGGCCTGAGCGAGAGCTTCCGGTTGGCGGCGGGGGAGCTTGAGCAACTGCGCCGGCCGGGGGTGTTGGTGATTCATAACGACCAGGAGGGCGGGGTGCAGGCGGTGACGGCACAACGGCGGGAGCTGAAGCTGGTGGCGGAACGCGTTGGGTAGGAGCCGGCTTGCCGGCGATGGTCGTCAACGATGACGTTGGGTATCTGACACTCTGCGGCGGTCTCGCGGCCGTCATCGCTGGCAAGCCAGCTCTTACAGGGAGGGATCTGCGGTACCTATCGTCAGAAATGGGATCCAATTCACAAAATAACCGCGAACTTTTCCGCTTATTTGGCTACTAAACCATCTCGGCACAACATTGATGGCTAACTAGTGGCAACTTTCAAGTTGCGCCGAAAGCTGTATCAAAACTGATACCGCTTGTCGGAATAAAAATTCCGAATACAAGCATTTAATTGTTGCTGATAGTTTTTATCGTTATTAATCAGCAACTTATTGGTGATTTAATTTTTAGCTTCAACTAGCCGGGAATTTAGGCTGTGTGGAAGTTCGATGTTAGTTTGCCGCCCCTTGTTATTCGATGGATCGAACATGCCTTCGTTATTGCCACGGATTCGGTATTCCCTGTGTATTGCCCTGTTCGCCCTCTGTGGGTCAAACAGCGCAGTGGCCGCGACTTCGCCTGGCGATCAGGACCTGATCCGCGAGCGGCAAAACCGCTTGCTTGAAGAGCAGCGCCGGCGCCTCGAAGAGCTCAAGGAATTGCCCGGCAAGGAAGTCAAACCCGCAACGCCCACCGCCCCGGTGGAAACCCGTTGCTTCGCGATCAAGACCATTGAACTCAAAGGCGCCGACAGCCTGTCCGCCCCCGAGCGTGAGCGCTTGATCAAGCCTTACATCGACCAGTGCCTGGGCGTGGCCCAGCTCAACCAACTGCTCAAGGCCGTCACCGATCACTACATCGACAAGGGCATGGTCACCAGCCGTGCCTACTTGCCGCAGCAGGATTTGTCCAAAGGGCATCTGCAAGTGTTGGTGGTCGAAGGCAAGCTCGAAGGCTTGAATAGCGCCGCCGACAGCAAGATCTCGGCGCGCGAGTTGGCCATGGCCTTCCCCGGCAAAAACGGCGACCTGCTCAACCTGCGGGAAATCGAGCAGGCCATCGATCAGCTCAACCGCTTGCCATCCAACCAGGCACAAATGGAGCTGGCCCCCGGCGAAGCCGTTGGTGGCAGTTCGGTGCTGGTGAAAAACACTCCGCAAAAGCCCTGGCGCGCCAGCCTGTCACGCAATAACGACGGGCAGAAAAGCACCGGCGAACAGCAGTGGGGCGCCGGCCTTGAGTGGGACAGCCCCCTGGGCCTGGCGGACCAGTTGGTGTTGCGCGGCGGCCATGATGCGATCAGCGATCACCAGAAAACTTCGAAGAACGGCATGTTCTATTACAACGTGCCGTGGGGCTGGTGGAACTTCAGCTACACCTACAGCGAGAGCGATTACCGCGCGCTGGGCCAGGCCGACACGTTCAGCTTCAAGCAATCGGGTGACAGCCAGAACCACCAACTGCGCGCCGAGCGTGTGGTGCATCGTGATGACGTGAGCAAGACCTCGGTCAACGTCGGCCTGGCCCACTTGCGCACCAATAACTACGTGCTCGATACCCGCCTGGACAGCAGCACTCGCCTGAGCGAGATGCAAGTGGGCATCAACCACGGCCGGCGGGTCGGCAGTGCCTACGTCAACATGGACCTGGGCATGCAGAACGGTATCGGTCTGCTCGATGCCCAGTCCCAGGATGATCGCGACAGGTTCGGCAATCGCCAGCCCGATTCGCGCTACCGCAAATACACCGCCACCGTCAGCTACCTGCAGCCGTTCACGTTGTGGGGCGAGTCGTTCAGTTTCACCAGCCTTGCCACCGGCCAACGCAGTGAAGACATACTCTTCAGCCCGCAGCGCATGAGCCTCGGTGGCTCGTCCTCGGTGCGCGGCTTCAAGGACCAGCAACTCAACGGTGACAGTGGCGGCTACTGGCGCAACGACCTGCGCTGGGCGCGGCCGGTGCTAGTGGATTGGTTGCGCCCGGCCTTCGGCGAATACGGCGTGAGCCTGGGCTACGACCAGGGCGTGATCCGCAATGACCGCTACAACGACATCGTCCACGGCCGGGTTTCCAGCAACTCCGTGGAGCTGTTCGCCCGTGGCAAAAACGTCAGCACCAGCGTGACCTTTGCCCACTCTTTGGAACGTCCGGCAGTGATGAGCGAGCGCGAAGCGCCGATCTACTTCCGGATGGATTTCTACCTGTAATTCAACGCCTAGCCGCATCGAGAATTTGACATGGATGTCCGCCAGTTTGCCTTCCTTGCCCGCCTGCCTTCTTCAGCCATGAAGCGCCGTGATGCGTTCTGCGGCCTGCCCAAGCGCGGCCTGGTGCTGATCCTGGCCAACGCGCTGTTCTGGCAGCCGCTGCTGGCCCAGGCCGACGGCATTGTGGTCAGCGGCCCCGGCACGACGGTGGGCGCGGCGGGCAATGGCGTACCGGTGGTGAACATCGCCACGCCCAACGGCAGCGGCCTGTCCCACAACCAGTTCAAGGACTACAACGTCGGCCCCAATGGCGTGATCCTCAACAACGCCGGCGGCCCGTTGCAGTCCACCCAACTGGGCGGGATTATTGTCGGCAACCCCAACCTCAAGGGCGGCTCGGCGAATGTCATCCTCAACGAAGTCAACGGCGGCAGCGCCAGCCAGTTGCGCGGCTACACCGAAGTGGCGGGGCAGTCGGCCAAGGTCATCGTCGCCAACCCCTATGGCGTGACCTGCAACGGCTGCGGCTTTATCAACACCCCCAACGTGACTCTGACCACCGGCAAACCGATCCTCGATAACGGCCGCCTGGACCGCTACCAGGTCGATGGCGGCGCGGTGACCATCGACGGCCAGGGCTTGAACGCGAGCAATGTCGACCGCTTCGAAATCATCACCCGCACGGCCAAGATCAACGCGCAGATCAATGCGCGCAACCTGACCGTGATTGCCGGGCGCAACGACGTCAATGCACAGACCTTGAATGCCACCGCACGCGCCGACGATGGCAGCGCCAAGCCGGAGCTTGCGATTGACTCCTCGGCCCTGGGCGGCATGTACGCCGGCGCGATCAAGCTGGTGGGCACCGAGGCCGGTGTCGGGGTAAAACTGGACGGCACATTGGCGGCCAGCGCCGGCGATATCCAGCTCGATGCCAACGGGCACCTGAGCATGGCGCAGGCGGCGGCCAGTGGCGCGATCGACGTCAAGGCGGCGAGCCTCGATGCCCAGGGCCCGGCCTACGCCGGCACCGCCCTGACGGTGAAAACCAGCGGCGACCTGAACACCCAGAAAAGCCTCGCGGCCCGCGACACGGTGCGCCTGAGCAGCGGCGGCAAGTTGACCAACAACGGCGTTATCGAAGCCGGCGTGAATGCTGATAACACCCGCACCACCACCGGCGACGTCAGTCTCGAGGCCCGCGATATCCGCAACAACGCCAGTGTGGTTGCCAGCCGCAGCGCCACCGTCAAGGCCAGCCAGACCCTGGATAACCAGGGCGGCGTCATCAGTGCCAGAAAGGCCCTGGACGTCACTGCCAGCACTGTGGATAACCGCAACAAAGGCCGCCTGCTGACCAGCGGCAGCACCCAGTTGACCGCCGCTGCGCTGTACAACAGCCAGGGCGAAATCATCAGCGATGGCGCGTTGCAGGCCAATGTCGCGCAGGTCAATAACCAGGGCGGCGTGGTGGTCAGCCACGACACCCTTAGCGTGACCGGCGACAGCCTGGATAACAGCAACAAAGGCGTGATCTCCAGCGCCGCAGCGCAAACCCTGACCCTCAGCGGCGCACTCAATAACAGCCAGGGCGGCACCATCGACAGCGCCGGCGCATTCACCCTGCGCGGCAACAGCCTGGACAACAGCGCCGGCAGCCTGACCGGCAACGGTGCGCTGACCCTCGACCTGCTGGCCGATCTGATCAACCGCAACGGCAAGCTGGCCAGCGCCGGCCCGCTGTCGATCGAGCGGGTGGCCGCCCTCGACAACCAGGGCGGCAAACTCACCAGCCAAACCCTGCTGACGGTATTGGCGGCCAGCGTGGACAACCGCAACAGCGGCACCCTGGCGGCAAACGCCGGGCTGACCCTGAACGCCAGCGGCCTGCTGCAAAACGACAACGATGGCCTGATCCACAGCGAAAACGCCGGCCTCAACCTCACCGTCGGCAGCCTGAACAACGCCGGGGGCAAACTCTCGGCCAAGGCGGGCGATGCGCTGATCAACGCCGGTGTTTTCAACAACGGCAACGGCGGTGTGTTTGCCGGCCAGCGCGTGCGCCTCAGTGGCGGCAGCGTCGATAACGCCGGGCAGATCGCCGGTCAGCAAGTCGACCTCAGCCTGCTGGGCGCCCTCAACAACCGTGGCCTGATCGAAAGCGCCAGCACCCTGGACATCACCGCCGCCAGCCTGAGCAACCAGGGCGGGCAATTGCGTGCCCTGGGTACCAGCGGCAAAAGCCGCGTGGCGATTGGCGGTGTGCTGGATAACAGCGGCGGCAAGCTGGAAGCGGCCAATGCCGACTTGAGCCTGGCCGCCGGCACTTTCCAGAACCAGGGCGGCAGCGTGTTGCATGTGGGTACCGGGGTGTTTGATATCGCCGGGATCAACCTCGATAACGTCGGCGGCAGCCTGGTGACCCAGGGCGACCTGAGCCTGGACAAAACCAACTGGACCAACAGCAGCCTGATCCAGGCCGGCAATCTCACGGTCAATGTCGATAATCTTGAGCAAACCAGCAGCGGCCAACTGCTCGCGGCCAACCGCATCAAGGGCACGGGCCAGAACTGGTCCACCCAGGGCGTGATCGCCAGTAACGGCAGCCTTGAGCTGAACCTGGGTGGGACCCTCAACAACACCGGCCGCCTGACCGGCGCCACGGATTTCAGCCTGGCCAGTGCCGCGCTGAACAACCTCGGTACCCTGGGCAGCGGCCGCGCCATGACCCTGACCACTGGCAGCCTGCTCAACCAGAACGGCCTGCTGTTCAGCGGCGGTGATATGAGCCTGCGGGTCGAGCGCCTGAAAAACCTCGGCGCCGATATCTACGCCATGGGCAACCTGAGCATCGACCGCGACGGCAAGGGCGCGTTCGCCACCAGCATCATCAACAGCTCGTCGAGCATCCAGAGTGACGGCAACCTGAGCCTGGCCGCCGGCACCATCCAGAATATCCGCACGGTGCTGACCAGCGAATCGGGGATCTATAGCGCGTCGATCAGCCCGGTGCAGTGCATTGAAAACGTCAACGGCGGTGACTGCGAAGGCGGCAAGGAAAACCGTCCGTTCCTGATTGCCCAGCGGGAGCGCCTGAGGGTTACCGACGCCAGTGCGGCTTCCAGCATTACCTCCGGCGCCAACCTGCTGCTGGTCGGCGGTGATGTGCTCAACAGCAGCAGTAGCATCGCTGCAGCCGGCAGCCTGACGGCGCGGGTCAACCAGTTGACCAACCTTGGCCTGGAAACCCACGACACCCTGACCGAGCGCGTGTTTTCTTCCGAGCGCACCCGTGATCCGTCGGGCTACAACCAGACCGCCGCGCAATTTACCCAGCGCTATTCCATCGGTGGCGCGGCCTACAACCCCAACAACCTGGGCGGCCTGGAAGCGGCCATGGCGTTCTTTATCGGCGCTATGGAGCGCCAGTGGGGCGAGACCAAAACCACTCAGTTGACGGCTGCGGACCAGCGCTACGCAGCGGTGATCCAGGCTGGCGGCGCGGTGAACATCCAGGCCCAGGCCGGTATCGATAACAGCGTGGTGCGCGGCGGCTACACCTACGTGGGCAGCGGCGCGAAGACCGACACCAACGCTCCCGGCTTCTCCACCCAAGTGAAGCTCAACGGGCAATTGCCACCGGATGTCGCCCAGCAACAAGTCAACCCGCTGGGCCTGCCGGGCTTCAGCTTGCCCACCGGGCAGAACGGCCTGTTCCACTTCAGCGATGGCAGTGGCGTGCAGGGCCTGCCCAACAGCCAGTTTGCCGATAAGCCGCAAAAGTACCTGATCGAGACCAACGCGCAGCTGACCAATATGGCTGAGTTCATGAGCTCGGATTACATGCTGGCCAAGCTGGGCTACGACCCCGACGCCAGCCAGAAGCGCCTGGGCGACGGTTTCTACGAGCAGCGCCTGATCCAGCAAGCCGTGGTCGCCCGTACCGGCCAGCGCTTTATCGACGGCCAGACCAGCGACGCCGGGGTGTTCAAGTACCTGATGGACAATGCGGTCGGCGCCCGCCAGCAACTGAACCTGGCCGTGGGCGTGAGCCTCACCGCCGAACAGGTCGCGGCCCTGACCCACGATATCGTGTGGCTGGAAAACGCCACCGTCGCCGGCCAGCAAGTGCTGGTGCCCGTGTTGTACCTGGCCCAGGCCAGCAATCGCCTGGCCCCCAATGGCGCGCTGATTTCCGGCAGCGACCTGAACCTGATGACCGGCGCCAACCTCAATAACGTCGGCACGCTGCGCGCCACCAGCAACCTGGGCGCCAATGTGGGCGGCGACCTGAACAATAGCGGGCTGATGGAGGCCGGCAACCGTCTCGACCTGCTGACCGGCAAAAACCTCAACAACCGCGCCGGCGGCATTATCGCCGGGCAGCAGGTCAACCTGGTGGCCGGTGCCGACCTGCTCAACGAGCGCAGCGTCACCACCCACCAGAGCGCCAGCGACTACCGCATCGAGCGCAGCGACTTTATCGACAACGCTGCGCGCATCGAGTCGGCCAGCACCCTGGCGATGCAGGCCGGGCGCGATATCAACAGTGTCGGCGGCGCGCTCAAGAGTGGCGGCGACACCACCGCCCAGGCGGTGCGCGACGTGAATATCGTCGCGGCGCAAACCCTGGACAACGGCGCCATTGGCAGCCGTTCGCGCCACGAGATCATCACCCAGCAAGGCTCGGTGGTTGAAGCCGGGCGGGACTTCCATGTGGTCGCCGGGCGGGATGTGAGCGCGGTGGGCAGCCAGATCGAAGCCAAGCGCGACCTGAGCGTGGGCGGCGTGCGCAATGTGAACCTGGCGGCGGCGGCCAACGAGCAACATTCGGCGTACAACTCGAAAAAGGTCAAGAGCATCGAGGACCATGTGAGCCAGGTCTCCACCGTGCTCAAGGCCGGTGGCAACGTGACCTTGAATGCGGGCGAAGATTTGCTGTTGCTGGCCAGTAACGTCAGCGCCGGCAACGAAGCGTACCTGGTGGCCGGCAAGAACCTGGCCCTAAAGGCTGCCGAAGATCAGGACTACAGCTTCTACAGCAAGACCAAGAAAAGCTCCTCGGGGAAAAAATTCCGCCTCGATGAGACCGACACCGTCAACAACGTGGGCAGCAGCGTCAATTCCGGGGGCAACAGCACCCTGGTAGCCGGTGAGAACCTGCTGCTGGCGGGCAGCAGCGTGGCCGCCGACAAAGGCGCGGCAAAACTGGTGGCGGGCAAGGATGTGCAAATCGTCGCGGTCACCGACGCCGAAAGTGCCCGGCATGAGCGCAAGGAAAGCAAAAGCAGCTGGGGCGGGCTGAAGTCGAGCAAGGTCCAGGACAAGGTTGACGAGAAACGCACCATGGCCGTGGGCAGCATGGTTTCGGGCGAGACGGTCAGCGTGGTAGCGGGGCAGGATGCGACAGTGACCGGCTCGGCACTGGTCAGCACCGGCGATCTGGCTGTGCAGGCGGGGCGCGACCTGACGATTGATGCGGCGCAGAACACCTTCTCGCGCACCGATATGCACAAGGAAAAAAATCGCGACCTGACCGGCGTGTTGACCGGCAATAAGCTGGGCCTGGACGACATCACCGGCAATCAGCACCTGTCGATCAGCAGCAGCAAACACAACGGCACCGCCCAGGAAACCACCCTGACCGGCAGCACCATTGGCTCCAGCGAAGGCAACGTTGCGTTGATTGCCGGGCGTGAGTTGAATGTGGTCGCCAGTGACCTGGTGAGCACCAAGAACATGGACCTCAGTGGCGCCAACGTGACCATCACCGCCGGCGCTGAAACCGCGCGGCAAACCACGCAAGACAGCTCCAAGAGCCTGGCCGTGGGCCGGGTGATTGGCGGTGCGGTGATCGACACCGCGCGCAGCATTCACGATGCCACCGAGGCGGCGAAGAACGCCGATGACCCGCGCCTCAAGGCGGTGAAAATCGCCCAGGCAGCCCTGGCGGCCTACAACCTGGGTGGCCAGGCCTCGGACGCCAACGGCCAGAGCGCCGGCTTCAAGAACAAGCAGGGCGGCTCACCCAGCAACGGTTCGTTGATCAAGATCGGCACCGAACTGGCCAATACCCGCAGCAAGGCCAGCAGTGAGTACAACAGCCTGACGGCGCGCCAGAGCACGCTCAATGCCGGGCAGGATCTGTCGATTGTCGCCACCGGCGAAGCGCCCGGCACCCAGGGCAATATCGAGATCACCGGCAGCAGCCTGAAAGCCGCCAACACCTTGTTGCTGGCCAAGAACAACGTGTTGCTGCAAAGCGCCCAGGACACCGTCGATCGCAAGAACGATGGCTCGACCAACAGGACTGCAATTGGCGCCAGCTTCAATATCGGCGAGCAGAACGGCTTCACCCTCGACCTCGGTGCACAGGGCGCGAAGAACAAGGGCAATGGCAACTCGGTAACCCAGGTCAACACCACCCTGGACACCGGCTCGCTGCTGCTCAAAAGCGGGGGCGACACCACCCTCGCCGGCGCCCAGGTGCGTGCTGACCGCATCCAGGCCGACATCGGCGGCAACCTCAACATCCTCTCGCGCCAGGACAGCGAATCGTCGCGCAGCAAGCAGAGCAGCGCAGGCTTTGGCGCCAGTATCTGCATCCCACCGTTCTGCTACGGCTCCACTGTGGCCGGTTCGGCCAGTATTGCGGCGGCCAAGATGAACAGCGACTACCAGGCGGTGACCGACCAGACCGGCCTGTTTGCGGGCACCGGTGGCTACGACATCAATGTCGGCAAGACCACCACCTTGCAGGGCGGGGTGATTGCCAGCGAAGCGGCGGCAGTGAAGAACCGCTTGAGCACCGATCGCCTGATCGTCAGCGATATCAAGAACACCAGCGAGATCCAGAGCCAGTCGGCGGGGCTCTCCGCTTCGTTCAGCAGCAGCGGTGGCACCTCGCCGGGTGGCAGCATTCCGGTGGCGCTCAAGGAAGACGAGCGCAGCCACACCCGCAGTGCGGTCAGCGACGGCACGATTGTGGTCCGCAACCCTGAGGGCGCCAATGACCTGGTGGGGCTCAATCGCGACACTGCCAACGCCAACCAGAGGCTCGACCGTCCAGACGAAAAGGCCATGCGGGAGCGCATCGACCTGATCCAAAGCTCGGCGCAATTGGCCAGTGGGGTGATCAGTACGGTGGCCAAAGCCAAGGCCGATGAAGCCAAGAAGCTTGGGCAAGAGGCAAAAGACCAGGCCAGCGCGGGCTTGCCAACGGCGGGTGCCGCGGCCCAGGCGTACGAGGCGGCGAATGCCGAGGCGCTGCGCTGGCAGGTGGGTGGCGACAAGAAACTGATGGCCGATATTGCATCCGGGCTGATTGCGGCCGGGCTGGGCGGCGCTACCGGCGGCACGGCGGTAGGGATCGTGGCTAATACATCGGCCAGCGATATCTTCAATAAAATCGGCAGTTTTGCCGACGAGCAGAAAAACCGCAAAGACATCGACAGCGCGACCAAGGCTGCCTGGGCCGAAGGCGGCGCCGCGCGCGTTATGTTGCACGCATTGGCGGGAGCCGCGTTGGGGCTTTCCAGCGGCAATGTGCAGAGCGGCGCATTGGGTGCAGGGGCCTCGGCGGCGCTGATGCCCTCGATTCTGCAAGCGCTGGAAGACAGTGGCATGAAAGAGGCCGACCGTAAGGCCGTGGCTACGCTGATTGCCTCCGGCGTGGGTACGGCGGTCGGTTCCGGGCATGGCACCGGCGGCGCCATTGTTGCCGGTGGCACTGCGGCCAGCGTGGATCGGTACAACCGCCAGTTGCACCCGGACGAGATCAAGTTCGCCTCCGACAAGGAGCGCGTCGATCGCTATGCACAAGCGCAGGGCATCACCGAAGAGCAAGCACGCATAGAGCTGCTGCGAACGGCGGCGGCGATGGTCGATCGCGGCTGGAACACCGTGCTGGGTGTCGAGGATGGCAACACCACGACGGCGGCCAGTTTCCTGCGCAGCGAGCTTTCGCAGTCCAAAAGCGCCGACCTGTTCCAGGTCAGCCTGGCCGATTACAACAATGAGCGTTTGGGCCTGTCGCGCCTGATGAAAGACCGGAACTCGGTTGAGAACCTGGTCAAGTACATCGAACTGGTCGACCCCTACAAGTACCTGCACGATCCGAAAAACATGGCCGAAATTCTCAATGCCAAAGGGCAGGGCAGTGCCGAGGGTATTGCCAATGCCGTAGAGGATCTGGCCAGTTTCGGTTCCAAGACGGCGCTTTGGGCGATGAGCACCGTCAATTGCCCAAGCTGTGGCGGTCGGCAGTTTATCGCGGCGGTAGAGGCGGTGCAGAGCTTGCCCGAAGAGCTGAGGCTCAAGGGCTACCTGGACACCCTGCATATCATGCAGGGCTATGGCGCCGACGTGCTGCGCCAGAACGAGATGATCGCCACCTCTACCGGCGTGGGCCTCGGCCTGGGTGGTGCGGGTGTCGGTAGTGCTGGCGCGATGACCACCCGCCTGACCGGCGAGCTGGCCGGGGCTGTGGGCAAGCGCTTCACCGGTATCATCAACGAAGCGGCCGAGCAGGCATTGCTCAAGAGTGGCGGTAGATTCGGACCTGATGGCAAGCCGCTGATGGATCTGTCGGTGCTGACCCGTGAGCAGAAAAGTGTCATGGGCGATTTACTTGGAGGTCGCTCGGTGCAGCAAATTGTTCCTGACGGGCAGAAGCTGGCGCGAGTACCGGGGACCGGTGAAACGGGTATTGACGATCTGTACAAGGTCGATCGTCCGGATGTCGACTTCCTTGTCATTGAATACAAGTTTTTGAGTGATAACAGGAAGTCCGGTTCCTCGGCGCTGGGCAAGCCTACAGATGGCAAGCAAGGTTCCGCCTCGTGGATACTCGGAGGCGATCGCCTGGAGCGTTCGGTTGGCGCAGATCAGAGCCGGGATGTGCGGCTCGCGGTGGACGCGAACCGTACTGAAACGTGGGTGGTGAGAACCCGGCCAGATGGCGACACGGAAATTGAAGTGCTTGATGCGCGTGGCAAAGCCAAAAATGTTGATACGTCGAAAATTCTCCCGCCCAAGAAAAACTTCGATGAGGGTTATCCATGATTCGTGCACCCCTGGGGGATAAGCCGTATTGGGACGATCGCGAAGCCAAGGATCGGCAATGGGTTGAGCGCGTCAGTGAAATTCTCTCGCAACCTTCGGCCAACCCCCTGTACAGAGCGCAATTTACGTTCGACTTTGCCAAAGATAATGTGCGTGCGGCCATTCGGGTCTATTCAAGTGGTGGCAATGTTGCAGAGATGGCTACCTACCTTCCCGCCGCGATAGACGCATGGGAGCTTTCAAATCGAGAGTCCGACAGCGTGTGTGCTGAGAATAATCTCCAGACTTGCCGTGACTGGACTTTCGAGTTGGCGAACCTGAACCACTACATCTGGTGTTTCTGGTTGGTAAGCCTGGCGCTGGCGCTGGAAATTCCCGACGACCAGTGGCGTCGCCTCGTCGCCTTGATCGGCGAAGGTGGGCAGGACGTTCTGCTGGATCGAATCATTGCATCCCGCCAGCCAGGGCGTGTGATCGGTGAACAGCTACTGCACGCCAAACCTTATGCAAGGCTGCTCAAGGCCATCGATGCGCCCCAGGACCAGCAGGCCTCGCTGTTGCGGGCGTTCGTGGAACATTGGTACCCGGAGCTGAACCGACGCGGTAAACAGCAACCCTGGTGGTATGTCTATGGCGACCCGGTAAAGCATCCCCTTGAAATGGGTAGCTACTTTGGCCGCTGGTGCTTTGAGGCGGTTGCCGCAGTCAAGGCATTCGGGCTGGATGACAGCGCTTGTCTGGGGCATGAGCATTACCCCGGCGACTTGCTCCATCCCAGTGAAGACGTTGTTCCCGCCCCTGCCCCTGCCCGCGTAGAAAAAACCGGCTGGCTGGCGCGGTTGTTTGGGCGCTCAGATGAATGAGCCGTCACTTGTACAAGTACCGGCATGGCATTGGCGTGGCTTTATTGCTGGCAGCGTTATTGAACGGTTTCTTGCGATTTGACGGCAGCTGGCAGCGTTTTTTCATCATGGTGTTGGTGCAGCTGTGGTTTGGCCAGGCGGTCTACAACTATGCGCGTGGCGCCCGGGTAGCCATCGCGCCGGGTGGCATGAGCAAGGATGCCGACCCAGAGTGGCGCGCGGCCTTGGCTGGCTTCGCCCTGTTTTTATATGGGGGCGTGTTCTTTTTGAGTTTTTGACTCTTGCAGGGCAACCCCAGCCCTTTATTGCCACGGAAGACCCTTTATGAAAAAAGTTGCCTTTATCCTCGCGGCCCTGGCCCTCGCGGGCTGCCACTCTACTGCCCGCGACTCGTCGCCCAGCCTGTTGAAAGATGGTGTGCAGTTGCAGCAGAACAAGGTCGTGGCGGACGCCGAACACGCCAAGGTGATCATGCGCGCCACCGGTTTTACCTACCCGGTGCAGTTCTCCGTGCGTCGTGGCGGCGATGCCGATCAGCGCCCGGAGATCCTCGGCACGGTGGTGGATTCGGGCCGAGGCAAGGTGTTCGGCTGGATCGCCAAGATGAGCGAGGTGGCCAACAGCGCCGCGGTCAAGCGCTTCCCACAGTTGGAAGTGCTGGCCGATCCGGGGCAGACGATCGAGGTATTGGGCGAGTCGCGAGTGTATGACTCGAACTACTACCGCTACGCCGAAAAAATTGTCTACGCCTGCGGGCCGATGACCTCGGCGTTCAAGCCGCAAAAGCAAAAGGTTTACCTGGTGGAATTCGTGATTGTCGGCGCCGGCTGTGAGCAGCATGCCTATGACATCACCGACCCCGCACAACGCGTTCCCGTCCCCGCGTCCTGAATCATGCACCCTACAACCGCCGGGCACATTGGCGGTGTTGTCGTAGTAAATGGAGTTTCAAATGAAGCGCAAGCAGTTCCAGAAAACCCTGTTGGCCATGATGGTCAGCGCCGTTGCCGCACAAGCCAGTGCGGTGGAGTTTGACGTCAGCACAGGGCAGAACGTCTGGGCCTCCCAGACGTTCAACGAGCCTGTGACCCTGGTGGGCGCGCGCAATGTCGTATCGACCCAGCCCAGTGCCGATGGTGTGAATGTGTCCCTGACCAATATCCAGGGCACGCTGCGTAACAACGCCAACCTCACCCTGAATGCCGGCGGCCAGGCCGTGCGTGGCCTGATCGTCGATGGGGCGCTGGATCAAATGCTCACCACCACCGGCAGCCAAATCAGCGGCGATATCGTCCAGGCTGGCAATATCCACCTGAGCAACACCATCTGGGCCGAAGGCTTTGAAGTGGGCGCCAGCAACGTGGGCGGCAGCATCATCAACTCGGGCAACATCACCCTGGTCGAGGTCCCAGGTTCGGGCGATGAATCCGACGCCGAGGGTATCTACCTCAACGGCACCACCGTGGCGGGCGACGTGGTCAACAGCGGTGTGGTGGATATCACGTCCTACTACGGCTACGGCCTGATTCTCGATACCCACAACAACATGCCAGTGACCATCGGCGGCAAGCTGCTCAATTCCGGGACCATTCGCGTGACCGGTGAAGAGGCCCTGGGGATCGAGATCGAAACCGATACCAACCCCCTGCGTATCGAAAACAGCGGCCTGGTTTCCGTCAACGGCGGGCAGGCGATCGCCGTGCAGCTCGATGCGGGCACCTACGATTACCTGCTCAACACCGGCACCATCGAAGCCAGCGGCAGCAACGCCATGGCCTTCAACGTGCAAGGCGCGACCTTCAACACCACCTCGCCGAGCGGTGAGCGCGGCTTGATCAACCGTGGCGTGATCAGCGCCGACGCGACCGCGATCAAGGTCAACCCGCGGTTCCAATTGACGCCCTTGGAGATCAACCAGCAAGCCGGGGAAATCCGCAGCAACTCCGGCACGGCCATCGACGGGGGCAACCTGGCGAGCCTGAACTGGAGCGGCGGCAAAATCGTCGGTGATGTGCTGGGTGTCACGGCAGTGAACATCAACGGCCAGGCCGATTTTACCGGTGCGCGCATTGGCAGCCCGGTATCGGTCAACGCGGGTTCGTTGAACCTGTCTGGCGCCGGCACCACGATCACTGGCGACTTGAATGTGGCCAGCGGCGCCGGGGTTGATATGCGCCTGTCCAACAGCGTGGTGCCGACCACCCCGTACCTGACGGTCAGCGGCGCCGCGAATTTCGCCCAGGGTTCCAACGTGACCTTGAGCGCCAAGCCCGGTGATTTCACCGCAGCGCCCAGCGGCACCGAATACACCCTGCTGCAAGCCGGCAGCGTGCAGAACAACGGCCTGACGGTCGCCAGCAGCTCGTCGCTGCTCGATGTGCTCAGCTACTCGGCCGATGCGCAGACGGTCAAGGCCGTGGTGGGTCTGAAGCCAGACGAGCAGGTACAAACCGACCTCGGCGGCGTTGGGGCAACGACCTCGGCGGTCACTGCCGTGAACCTGTTGAAAAACGAAGTGCTGGGCCAACTGAGCCAGGACGACGCGGTGTTCCAGGCCGTGGCCAACGCTGGCAGCGCCCAGCAACTGGCGCAGCTTGGCGAACAGCTCAAGCCAGACGTGAACCGTGGCGCGCTGGACGTGGCCTTGTCCGGGCAGACCGTGATCAACGGCGCGATCCTCAACCGCCTGGCCGGCCAGCGCGATGGCAGCGAACGCGGCGGTGTGTGGGTGCAGGGCTTGAGCAGCAACATGGACCAGGACGGTCGCGGTGGCGACAACGGTTACTCGGCCAACAGCAGTGGCGTGGCAGTCGGCGTGGACGGGCGCTTGAACGACAGCACGCGGGTGGGTGTGGCGTACAGCTACCTCAACTCCAACATCCACTCGGACCTGGGCAACAAGACCGAAGCGCAGGGCAATGCGCTGTCGCTGTATGGCAACTGGTCGCTGCAGAACTGGTTTGTCGATGGCAGCCTGAGCTACGGCGTCAACGACAACGACAGCAAGCGCCACATCGCCGGCACCACGGCCAAGGGCAGCTACGACAGCCAGGCGTTGTCGGCCAGCGTGATCGGCGGCTACAGCTTCAAAGCGTCGGACAGCGTGCTGATCGAACCGCGTGTCGCGGCGCGTTACTCCAGCGTGCACATGGACAGCCTGCATGAGAAGGGCTCTTCGGCGGCGCTGAACACCGGTTCCCAGCGTTACGAAGTCGGTGAACTGGGCGCCGGCCTGCGCGTGGCGGGCAACCTGGCGCTGGGCGCCGGCACCCTGCAACCGGAAGCGACCTTGATGGCCTATCACGACCTGATGGGTGATCGCGTGGCGCAGACTTCCAGCTTTGTGAACGGTGGTTCGACGTTCAGCGTGACCGGTGCATCGGTCGCGCGTGACAGCTATGAAGCCAGCGTGGGCGTGAACTACCAGGTTTCGGCGTTCAGCGTCGGCGCCAGCTACACCCGCCAGGCCCGCAGCGGGTTTGATGCCGATGGCGTCATGCTCAAGGCCCGCTACGCCTTCTAAACCGTCCTGGTAGGAGCGAGCTGGTGTAGGAGCTGGCTTGCCTGCGATGTAGACACTGCGGTGTTTCAATCACACCGCAGGGATGCTATCGCAGGCAAGCCAGCTCCCACACAAGCCAGCTCCTACACAAGCCAGGCCCCACAAGTGCGAAACAACTTGAGAACCGCTCTCAACCCCGTAAAATGCCGCAGCACTTAATCAGGGACGAATTCGAAGATGCGCATTTTTGCTTTACTGCTGGCTCTGTCCTTCCTGGCCGGCTGTGCTTCCAAACCCCCGTACTACATCTCTCCAGCCCCTGTGACCATTCCCAAGACCGCCACCTTCTGGGTCGATACCTTCGACGTCAAAGTGGTGGGGCAGGGCCGGATTTTCATGTCGGACGCCAAAGTCCGCGAGCAGCTGGGCGTCGACCTGGTGGACCGCCTGCTCAAGGCCAAGCGCTACGCCAGCAGCAAGCAGACCGCTGACTACCTGCTGGACGTGGATATCGTCTACGTGCGCCATATCCTCGACTCCAAGGGCGGCATCACCAGCCTGGTGGTCGACGACAACACGATCCTGCAAAGCATCGATTTTGGCTACAAGGTCAAGGTCAGGAAAGCCGAGGCCGAGGTGCTGCATTTTGCCCAGGACCGGGATGGCCTGGTGCCCAACAACTGGGGCGGCCAGGTGCAGCAATGGAAGACCATTGGCGGGATCCTGACCAATGAAGGCAACGCCAACATCGAGCGCCATTTTACCGGTGGTTTGAGCAACTACATCGTGCGTGACCTGCGTGCCATACCTGCACGCTAACCCCCGGATTTCTTCACTTAGGAGCACCCTGTGAAAGCACTCTCAAACATCCTGCTGTCAGGCTTTGCCGGCGCAGCGCTGCTGGCGCTAGCCGGTTGTGCGGCGACCGAAACCTCCCGCGCACTGCCGATCGAAAAAGTCGCCAGCGCCAACGTTGCCTACTCCGGCGTACGCGTGCCGATTGCCGTGGGCAAGTTCGATAACCGCTCCAGCTACATGCGCGGGATCTTCTCCGATGGCGTGGACCGCCTCGGTGGCCAGGCCAAGACCATCCTGATCACCCACTTGCAGCAGACCAACCGCTTCAGCGTGCTGGACCGCGACAACATGGGCGAGATCTCCCAGGAAGCGAAGATCAAGGGCACCGCCCAGAACCTCAAGGGTGCTGACTACGTGGTGACCGGCGATGTGACCGAGTTCGGCCGCAAAGAGACCGGCGATCGCCAATTGTTCGGCATCCTCGGCCGTGGCAAGACCCAGGTGGCCTACGCCAAGATCAACCTGAATATCGTCAACATCAGCACCTCCGAAGTGGTGTATTCCACCCAGGGCGCCGGTGAGTACGCGCTGTCGAACCGCGAAGTCGTGGGCTTTGGCGGTACCGCCAGCTATGACTCCACCCTCAATGGCAAGGTCCTGGACCTGGCCATGCGCGAAGCGATCAATCGCCTGGTCGACGGCATCAACGCCGGCGCCTGGAACCCGCGCAACTGATTCAAGCGTTTTCAAGGAGCAGTACACGGATGAGCAAGGCAGTTAAGTTGGCGCTGATGCTGACAGCAACCGCGCTGGTTGCAGGGTGCCAGACGGCACCCAAGCCCCTGTATCAATGGGAAAGCTACCAGCCACAGGTTTACGAGTACTTCAAGGGTGAGCCCAAGGAAGCCCAGGTCGAAGCGCTGGAACGCGACCTGCAAAAGATCAACGCCAGTGGCCGCCAGGCCCCGCCGGGCTACCACGCCCACCTGGGCTTGCTGTACCTGAGCATGGGCAAGGATGACCAGATGGTGCAGCAGTTGCGCACCGAGAAGGCGCTGTTCCCCGAGTCTGCGGCCTACATGGACTTTTTGCTCAAGAACGCCAAGGCCCCAGAGGTGAAGCAATGAGCTTTTTGAAACTCACCGGCGCCTTGCTCGCCCTGGCCTTGCTGGGCGGTTGCGCGGCGCCCAAGACCGTCGATTACTCGGCGTACAAGCAGGCGCGGCCGAAGTCGATCCTGGTGCTGCCACCGATCAACGAGTCCCCTGAAGTGCAGGCCTCCTACAGCCTGGTATCGCAGGTGACCTACCCATTGGCGGAAGCTGGCTACTACGTGATGCCGATTGCCCTGGTGGACGAAACCTTCCGCCAGAACGGCCTGACCACCGCCAACGATATCCAGGGCGTGGCGCCGGGCAAGCTGCATGAGATCTTCGGTGCAGACGCGGCGTTGTACATCACCGTCAGCGAGTACGGCACCAAGTACATGCTGGTCACCAGCGACACTTCCGTGACGGCCTCGGCCAAACTGGTCGACCTGCGTACCGGCACCACCCTGTGGACCGGCTCGGCACGGGCCTCCAGCGAGGAAGGCAACAACAACGGTGGCGGCCTGGTGGGCATGCTGATCACGGCGGCGGTCAAGCAGGTGATCAACAGCTCTACCGACGCGGCGCACCCGATCGCCGGTATCACCAGCGCGCGCCTGTTGTCGGCCGGGCAACGCACCGGGATCCTCTACGGCCCGCGTTCGCCCAAGTACGGCTCGGACTGATCTGGACCAGTCACTGCCGATCCAATGTGGGAGCGGGCTTGCCCGCGATAGCGGTAGGTCAGTCACCGTATGTATTGACTCGCCCACCGCTATCGCAGGCAAGCCCGCTCCCACATGGATTGAGTGACCAGACGCTAACCCGAATCCCGACGCCCCTACGTCTGACCTTGTGAACGCATCATTCACACACGAGGTTCAGCCCATGTCCCATCCTCTTCTCTTCCTGCGCCCCGCTGCCCAGGGTTTTGCCGTGACCTTGCTGGTGGCGCTCGCCGGGTGTGGGCTGTCATCCCGTGACGAGGCCAAGGCGCCCGAAGCGGTTGCTATCCCCGAACTGCAAAGCGCGCCGGTCCAGGCTCAGGCCGCCATGCTCAAAAGAATGGCGATGCCGGCACCGATGGCCATGCATGACGGCGTGGCGATGGAGTACCGCGCCGAGCCGCGTGAGCAGTATCAAAACCTGCCGGACAACCCGGTGCACAGCGTGGCCCAAACCCCGGTCTCGACCTTCAGCGTCGATGTCGACACGGGCAGTTACGCCAATGTCAGGCGTTTCCTCAACCAAGGCCAGCTGCCGCCCGAAGGCGCCGTGCGACTTGAGGAAATGGTCAATTACTTCCCCTACGACTATGCGCTGCCCACCGATGGCTCGCCTTTTGGCGTGACCACCGAAGTCGCCGCCACCCCCTGGAACCCCAGCACGCGTCTGCTGCGCATCGGCATCAAGGCGTCCGAGCGTGCCGTGGCCGAACTGGCGCCGGCCAACCTGGTGTTCCTGGTGGATGTTTCCGGCTCCATGGACCGTCGCGAAGGCCTGCCGCTGGTCAAAAGCACCCTCAAGCTGCTGGTGGACCAGCTGCGCGATCAGGACCGCGTGTCCCTGGTGGTGTATGCCGGCGAGTCGCGGGTGGTGCTCAAGCCCACGTCCGGGCGTGACAAGGCAAAAATCCGCAACGCCATCGAGCAACTGACCGCCGGCGGCTCCACAGCGGGTGCATCGGGCATCGAGCTGGCCTATCAGATGGCCCGCGAAGGGTTTATCGATAAGGGTATCAACCGCATCCTGTTGGCCACTGACGGCGACTTCAACGTCGGCATCAGCGACTTCGACAGCCTCAAGCAGATGGCCGTGGACCAGCGCAAAAGCGGCGTGTCCCTGACCACCCTGGGGTTTGGCGTGGGCAACTACAACGAACACCTGATGGAACAACTGGCCGACGCGGGCGATGGCAACTACGCCTATATCGACAACCTGCGTGAAGCCCGCAAGGTGCTGGTGGAGCAACTCAGCTCGACCCTGGCCGTGGTGGCGCGGGATGTGAAGTTGCAGGTGGAATTCAACCCGGCCCAAGTCAGCGAATATCGCCTGCTGGGCTATGAAAACCGGGCCTTGAAGCGTGAGGATTTCAGTAACGACAAGGTGGACGCCGGCGAAATCGGTGCCGGGCATACCGTGACGGCGTTGTATGAAATCGTACCCAAGGGTGCCAAAGGCTGGCTGGAACCGCTGCGCTATGCCCAGGCTACGCCTGTCGAGGGCAACGCCGCAGAACTGGCCATGCTGCGCGTACGCTACAAGCCGGCGGCGGGTGGCAGCAGCCGCCTGATCGAGCACCCGATCAATAGCACTCAACACGCCGCCAGCGACGACCTGCGCTTCGCCGCCGCCGTGGCCGCCTTCGCCCAACAGCTCAAGGGTGATGGCCGCTACACTGGCAACATGAGCCTGAAGGACACCGCCACCCTGGCCCGTTCGGCGCGCGGCGATGATCCCTACGGCCTGCGTAATGAATTCGTACAGTTGCTGGAACTGGCCCAGAGCCTCAAACACTGATCTTGCCCACGATATAGCTCTAATGTGGGAGCTGGCTTGCCTGCGATAGCGGTGGGTCAGTGCCGCCCATAGTGCCTGGCCCGCCGCCATCGCGGGCAAGCCCGGCTCCCACAGGTAATCTGCAGTGATCCATCGAAAGGAGTTCGCCACCCAACATGGCCGTATCAGATGACCCACCCAGCGACGAATCGCTGCTGGCCCGCTACCGCAGCGGTGACGCCGCTGCGTTCGAGACCCTTTATGCCCGGCACCGCCAGGGCCTCTACCGGTTTCTGGTAGGCCTTTGCAACAAGGCCGAACTGGCCGAGGAAATCTACCAGGACACCTGGCTCAGCCTGATCCGCAGCACCACCCAGCCACAAGGCCGGGCGAGTTTTCGTACCTGGTTGTTCCAGATTGCCCGCAACCGCCTGATCGACCATTGGCGCAAGCACGGTATCCACAACCCCCTGCACGACAGCTACGACGAACAGCAGCACGCCCAACCCGACGACAGCGCGGGCCCGGAGCAGCAACTGAGCCTGAGTCGCGACCAGGGCCGTCTCGATGCCGCGTTGCAGGACTTGCCCGAGGACCAGCGCGAAGTGTTCATGCTGCGCCTGCACGGCGACTTGGAACTGCCGCAAATCGCCGCCCTGACCGGCAGCCCACTGGAAACGGTAAAAAGCCGCTTGCGTTACGCCCAGCAGAAACTGCGTCGACTGCTGGCCGAGGAGGTACCCGTATGACTGACTCCCGACACCCCCAGGACCCGACTGACGAAGGGCTGATCCAGCACTTTCGCCAACACAGCGCCAGCGAGCCGCCCGCGTCCCTCGACGCCTTCATCCTCGCCGCCGCCCGCCGCGAAGCCCCCACGCCACCGCCGAGCCTGTGGCAACGCTGGCTGCAAGCCTGCCAACGGCCACGCTGGCAGATGGCCTTTGCTAGCGTAGCCGGGGTCGCGCTATTGATTGGCGTGGTGACGCGCTCGCCAGTGCCCGACCTCAACCTGCCCGAAGCCAGCCAATACGCCGCCGCGCCGCCGCCGCAGGCACTCTCTGCACCCGCCGCCCCCGCCGCCCCCGCCGCCCCAGCGCCCATGGCGCGTATGGCAATGGCGCCCCAGGCCGACAGCACGCCGGTCCAGGCCGAGATGGCAAGCGCCATGGCCGATGAGCCCGTGGCAAAAATGAGCAAACAGATGGCCGCCAAGCCCCAGTCCCTGGAGCAAGGGCTTGAGGAAATCGTGCGTCTGCGCCAGGCGGGTCAGAGCAGGGCGGCGGATGAGAAGCTGCTGGCCTTGCACAAGCGCTTTCCCGAGGAAAACCTGCCGGCGCGGTTGGAGGCGTTGCAAAAGCGTTGAACCGCGCCCACAAAAAAGCCCCAGGTCTTGCGACCTGGGGCTTTCTTTGTATCTGGTGCACCCGGCGGGATTCGAACCCACGACCCCTGCCTTCGGAGGGCAGTACTCTATCCAGCTGAGCTACGGATGCTTGTGCGGGCGCCATCATACCCATGTCGACCTTGGGCGTCCATGCTGGTTTTTGGCCGTCTGCCGGTAGGATTCTGGTGCAGCGAGGCTCTGTACCGGGCGGTGTGTGCCGGTGATGCGCAATTCGGCTCCGTTACGCCTGTCAGAATAGTCTGGCTAATGCGCCGTTTTCGTTCTTTTTTTCGAACAGACTATTGCCCTGCCCCCCCATTGATCCTAGGATTCGTTTGAGATTTCAAACGCTCTGTCTCCCGTGCGCGATGTTTCAGCTTGCGCCCAGTGACTGATTTCCCTGACGGCAGCCTTCGAGGCGCCTTTCAACAACTCTAATTTGCCCCGCGCGCGCGCGGTGCTGTTAAGGAAAGCCGACATGCAGCTTAAAGACACCCAGTTGTTCCGCCAGCAAGCCTTTATTGATGGCGCTTGGGTCGATGCGGACAACGGTCAAACGATCAAGGTCAACAACCCCGCGACTGGCGAGATCCTGGGCACCGTGCCGAAAATGGGCGCCGCCGAAACCCGTCGTGCCATCGAAGCTGCCGACAAGGCCTTGCCGGCCTGGCGCGCACTGACCGCCAAGGACCGTGCGAACAAGCTGCGTCGCTGGTTCGAGCTGATTATCGAGAACCAGGATGACCTGGCGCGCCTGATGACCCTGGAGCAGGGCAAGCCGCTGGCCGAAGCCAAGGGCGAAATTGTCTACGCCGCTTCGTTCATCGAGTGGTTCGCCGAAGAGGCCAAGCGTATCTACGGTGACGTGATCCCTGGCCACCAGCCGGACAAGCGCCTGATCGTGATCAAGCAGCCGATCGGCGTCACCGCCGCCATCACGCCGTGGAACTTCCCGGCCGCGATGATCACCCGTAAAGCCGGCCCGGCCCTGGCCGCCGGTTGCACCATGGTCCTCAAGCCTGCGTCGCAAACCCCGTTCTCGGCGTTCGCCCTGGCTGAGCTGGCCCAGCGTGCCGGGATTCCAAACGGCGTATTCAGCGTGGTCTCCGGCAGCGCTGGCGATATCGGCAGCGAGCTGACCAGCAACCCGACCGTGCGTAAATTGTCCTTCACCGGCTCGACCGAAATCGGCCGCCAGTTGATGGCCGAATGCGCCAAGGACATCAAGAAAGTTTCCCTGGAGCTGGGCGGCAACGCGCCGTTCATCGTGTTTGACGACGCCGACCTGGATAAGGCCGTCGAAGGCGCGATCATCTCCAAGTACCGCAACAACGGCCAGACCTGCGTCTGCGCCAACCGCCTGTACATCCAGGATTCGGTGTATGACGCGTTCGCTGAAAAACTCAAGGTGGCCGTGGCCAAGTTGAAGATCGGCAATGGTCTGGAAGAAGGCACCACCACCGGTCCCCTGATTGATGAAAAAGCCGTGGCCAAGGTCCAGGAACACATCGCCGATGCCCTGAGCAAAGGCGCGACGCTGTTGGCTGGCGGCAAGGTCATGCAAGGCAACTTCTTCGAGCCGACCATCCTCACCAACGTGCCGAAAAACGCTGCCGTGGCCAAGGAAGAAACCTTCGGCCCGCTGGCGCCGCTGTTCCGCTTCAAAGACGAAGCCGAAGTGATCGCGATGTCCAACGACACCGAGTTCGGCCTGGCCTCCTACTTCTATGCCCGCGACCTGGGTCGTGTGTTCCGTGTGGCCGAGGCCCTGGAATACGGTATGGTCGGCGTCAACACCGGGCTGATCTCCAACGAAGTGGCGCCGTTTGGCGGTATCAAGGCGTCTGGCCTGGGCCGTGAAGGCTCCAAGTACGGCATCGAGGACTACCTGGAAATCAAATACCTCTGCCTGGGCATCTAACCGGCAAGGTATTGCTGCAAGCGCAAGGGGCACGAGAGCGCTGTCCCTTTGCGTGTTTCACACCGTTATTCGAAGTGGCCGGGAAAGCTGTGGCAGTCGATCATCGCATGCTGCCGTAGTTGCCTCCCCGCCACGTAATCCTTGGACCACGCCACCCGATGAGTGGCGAATGAGGACTTTATGAGCAACAAGACCAACGCTTCCTTGATGAAACGCCGCGAAGCCGCTGTACCGCGCGGTGTTGGCCAGATTCACCCGATCTTCGCCGAATCCGCGAAGAACGCCACCGTGACTGACGTTGAAGGTCGCGAGTTCATCGACTTCGCCGGCGGCATCGCCGTGCTGAACACCGGTCACCTGCACCCGAAAATCATCGCGGCCGTGACCGAACAGCTGAACAAGCTGACCCACACCTGCTTCCAGGTCCTGGCCTACGAGCCATACGTGGAGCTGTGCGAAAAAGTTAACGCCAAGGTCCCAGGTGATTTCGCCAAGAAAACCCTGCTGGTCACCACCGGTTCCGAAGCCGTTGAAAACGCCGTGAAAATTGCGCGTGCCGCGACTGGCCGTGCCGGTGTGATCGCCTTCACCGGTGCCTACCACGGCCGCACCATGATGACCCTGGGCCTGACCGGCAAGGTCGTGCCGTACTCCGCTGGCATGGGCCTGATGCCCGGTGGCATCTTCCGTGCGCTGTACCCGAACGAGTTGCACGGCGTGAGCATCGACGACTCCATCGCCAGCATCGAACGCATCTTCAAAAACGATGCCGAGCCGCGTGACATCGCTGCCATCATCATCGAGCCGGTGCAGGGCGAAGGCGGTTTCTACGTCGCGCCTAAAGCCTTCATGAAGCGCCTGCGCGAACTGTGCGACAAGCACGGCATCCTGCTGATCGCCGACGAAGTGCAAACCGGTGCCGGCCGTACCGGGACCTTCTTTGCCATGGAGCAGATGGGCGTCGCCGCCGACCTGACCACCTTCGCCAAATCCATCGCGGGCGGCTTCCCGCTGGCCGGTGTGTGCGGCAAGGCCGAATACATGGACGCCATCGCCCCGGGTGGCCTGGGCGGCACCTATGCCGGTAGCCCGATCGCTTGCGCCGCGGCCCTGGCCGTGATGGAAGTGTTCGAAGAAGAGCACCTGCTGGACCGCTGCAAGGCGGTTGGCGAGCGTCTGGTCACCGGCCTCAAGGCTATCCAGGCCAAGTACCCGGTGATCGGTGAAGTACGTGCCCTGGGCGCGATGATCGCGGTCGAGCTGTTCGAGGATGGCGACAGCCACAAGCCAAACGCTGCGGCGGTTGCCTCGGTAGTGGCCAAGGCGCGTGACAAGGGCCTGATCCTGCTGTCGTGCGGCACCTACGGCAACGTGTTGCGCGTGCTGGTCCCGCTGACCTCGCCGGATGAGCAGTTGGACAAAGGCTTGGCGATCATCGAAGAGTGCTTCTCTGAGCTGTAGGCGCAGGCTGACCTGATCGACAGAAAAAACCCGCTTCGGCGGGTTTTTTTGTGGGCTGTGCAGCTATTCAGGCCTTGTTCATTGTACGCGGGCGCTTCCTTTGTCTAATGTGCAAGGATTGCCGATGGAGCGTGCTGCATGACTGCTGTTGATTTACCTGCTGTACCTCGAGTGCTGATTGCCGAGACCGACCCCTGGTCGCGGGATCTGCTCAAGCAGGTGTTGTTGAATGTGCGCTGCGACGCGCGGCTGGATGTGTGCGCCGACGGGCAGCAAGCCGCCGAGTTGTTGCGAGATAAACCTTACGATTTGATCATTGCCGATTGGGAGCTGCCGGGCGTTGATGGCCTGAGCCTGTTGCGCAGTGTGCGTCAGCGTCGGCGGGTGCCGGCGTTGCCGTTTATCCTGCTGAGTGCGCGCAATGACGGCGCCAGCGTGCGCGAAGCGTTGCCGCTGGCGCCCACCGCCTACCTGACCAAACCTTTGAACATGGAAGGCCTTACGCAACGCCTGCAGGACTTGCTGCTCAACGAAGGCCAGACGGTGTATTGCGAAATCCCGGCCCTGGCGGCGGGCATGTCCTTGCCGGTGTTCCTGGAGCAGCGTCGCGAGCTGTCGGACGGCGCGCCGCTGCGGGTTGACGTAAAAGCCGCCGTGCAACGCAGCCTTGCGCCGCAGGGGCTTGACCTCAAGCAGCTGGAAGAACAGGTCAAGGTTGATCCACAGATCACCGCCGTGCTGATCGCCGCCGCCAACAGCGCCGGCCAGCACGGCACGCCGGTGCAGACGCTGTCTATGGCGCTGCATAAGCTGGCGGCCGGGCAGAGCATGAACCTGATCCTTGGCCTGGCCCTCAAGCACAACGTGATCCTCAGCGATGCAGTCTTGATGGAGTACGCCGAACGTCATTGGCAACTGTCCCAGCAGACTGCGCAATACGCCCGCGCCTTGGCGCGCATGCTCGACCTGGATCACGAGCGCTGCTACAGCGCCGGTATTCTCCATCGCCTGGGCGACCTGGCCCTGCTGCGCAGTTTGCAGGAGTGGCGCCAGGGCGGTGGCGAACTGGACGATGAGTTGATTGGCGAGTCGTTGTCCACCTTTGGCGCCAGTTATGGCTCGGCGCTGCGTACGCGCTGGCGCTTGCCCCTGGAGCTGCGCCAACTGGTCGCGGCGATCTACTCCCTGGAAGGCGGGGTGTATTCCCGCGAAGCGCTGGTGATGAATATGGCGGCGCAACTGGCGGGGCTGACCGAGCATGAAGGGGTCGAGGCGCTGGCCAAGGGCAAGACGGCGCGGTTGCTCAAGGTGGGGTTTTCAGAACTCACGCGCATCCGCAAGCCTGGGTAGGCGTTGTGTCAGGCAGCAACAATGCTGAATGTGCCGCCGCCATCGTAGCCTCGCTGAAGCTCAACAACTCCCACATTGGTTTTGTGGTGCGTCCAAAACTCCCGGCCTGGTCGAGATCCCACATTGGTTTTGTGGGGTATCCAGAATTCTCGCCTGGTCGAGAGCCCCTGTGGGAGCGGGCTTGCCCGCGATGGCGGTGTTCCAGGCGCTATTTTTAGTGCCTTGAAAGGGCAGGCACTCAGCCGGCAATCACCCGGTTCTTGCCCTGGCGCTTGGCTTCATACATGGCTGCATCGGCCCGGGCGAACAGGCTGTCCAGGGTTGCATCTTCGGCGCTGAGGCTGGCCAGGCCCTGGCTGACGGTCACGCTATAGGGTTGGCCTTCATGGCTGAAGCCCAGTTGCCGCACTTCCTGGCCCAGGCGTTCGGCGACTTGCATGGCCCTTTCCGGGGCGCATCCGGGCAGTACCGCGGCAAATTCTTCGCCGCCAATGCGCCCGAACAGGTCGCCACGGCGCAACACCCCGCGACCGCTCTCGGCGATACGCAGCAACACCTGATCGCCCTCCAGGTGGCCGTAGGTGTCGTTGATGGCCTTGAAATCATCGATGTCGAGCAGCAGGAAGGCCAGCGGCAGGCCTTGGGCACAAGCGCGTTCGAATTCGTGATGGGCGCACTCGAAGAAGTGGCGACGGTTGCTGCTGCGGGTCAGTACGTCGGTGGTGGCCAGGCGTTGCAGTTCGAGCTCCAGGTGCTTTTTTTCGGTGATGTCTTCAGCGATGCCCACCACAATCAGCGGCTTTCCCGGCGTGGCCTGCTGGTTGGTAAAACACTTGTCGCTGAGCCAGCGGATCTGCCCGTCTGCAGTGATAATGCGGTACTGGCGATCCTCCACTGCACCCAGCTCCAGCACCTGGGCCAGGCTGTGCTCGGCGTACTGCTGGTCTTCGGGGTGGATGCTGTCGCGCCAGCCGCGATGCTCGGCCAACAGCAGGCTGGCCGAGCGCCCGAAGATGCGCTCATAGGCGGGGCTGACGTACAGCACGCGCCGGGTTTCCCACTCGATGGCCCAGAGCACGGCGTTGACACTCACCAGCAGTGAGCTCAACAACTGTTCGCGCTCGCTCAGGCGCTCCACTTCGCCCTGGGCGTGCATCAACGCCAGTAGGGTCGCGGCAGCTGCCGGTCGCGACGTATCCGTCGAATCAGGTGTGGTGGAGGTAGGGGAGTCCGTTTCGTGGACCATCGGCACAATTCTCTCTGGACATGCCGCAGCATTGAACAGCAGTCAAAACAAGGCCCGCCAGGATGGCGAAGTGTTGTTTGAGAGAGGGGAATTGCAGCTAAGTTCCGTTATCAGTCGCGATTGAGACGGAATGTTCGGTGACTGTGAAATGGCGCCAAAAAACTGTGGGGCTGGCTTGAAATGTACCTGGGCCTTATAGGAACTGGCTTGCCAGCGATGGCGGCCTTGAAACTAGGCCTCATCGCCGGCAAGCCGGCTCCTACCGTGTCAGGCGCTGGGGCGTAGGGAGTAGGTTTTCAACTGGTGGGCAAAGTCGCGCAGGGACTGGATCCCGCTGGCCTCGGCCTCGTGCACCCATTCCTTGATGGCGGCGAGCATGTCATGCCCGTTGCTGCTGGTCTTGAGCCAGATCTGTTGCAGCGCCAGGCGCTTTTCGTAGATCACTTTCAAGGCCTGGCTGTGTTCCAGCATGCCCTGGATGCGCAGATGGTGGCGCTCATCCAGCAGGCTGGTTTCCCGTGACAGCAGGCGCTTGGCCCGGTGGAACTGGTGGCGTACCGAATGATCGACCTTTTCCAACTCCTGCTTGACCAGCGGCGCGATCACCAGCTTGCGGTACTGGGCCATGATCTGGAAACGGTTGTTGAGGATCGCCATGGCAGTGTCCATGTCCAGATGGCCCTTGCCTTCGACCCGGTGGGCAATCGGTGCGACGCGTTGCACCTTGGCCAGGCGCAGGAAGCTGAACACCTTGATCCAGGCCCAGCCCAGGTCGAACTCCCACTTCTTCACCGACAGCTTGGCGGAGTTGGGGTAGGTGTGATGGTTGTTATGCAGCTCTTCGCCACCGACGATGATGCCCCACGGCACCAGGTTGGTCGCCGCGTCGCGGCATTCGAAGTTGCGATAGCCGATGGCATGGCCCAGGCCGTTGATCACGCCGGCGGCCCAGAACGGGATCCACATCATCTGGATCGCCCAGATGGTGATGCCGATGGTGCCGAACAGCAGCACGTCGATGACGCCCATGAGGGCCACGCCCAGCAGCGGATAACGAGTGTAGAGCCTGCGTTCGATCCAGTCGTCCGGGCAGTTCTTGCCGTAGATGCGCAGGGTCTCGGGGTTTTCCGCCTCGGCGCGGTACAGTTCGGCACCTTTGCGCAGGACCGTGGACAGGCCCTTGATCACCGGGCTATGGGGGTCGTCGACGGTTTCGCACTTGGCGTGGTGCTTGCGGTGGATAGCGGTCCACTCGCGGGTGTTCTGCGCCGTGGTCAGCCACAGCCAGAAGCGGAAGAAGTGTTTCAGGCCGGCATTGAGCTCCAGGGAGCGGTGGGCTGAATAGCGGTGTAGATAGACCGTGACGCCGATAATGGTCACGTGGGTCATCAACAGAGTGACTGCCACCAGTTGCCAGGCTGACAAGTCAAGAAAACCGTTGTACCACATAGGCTGTATGGCCCTCAGATAAAGAAAAGAACAGCTGACGCATTATCACTAAGCCTACAGATAAAACCAGTCGCCCTTTTGAATAGGAGTGACGAGATGTTACTTATTCTATAATCCGCAGCCTTTGTAGGGCGATTCTGTTTTTTAGTAAGGATTACTAGTTATATGCTGCTTTCATACCGAGGTGCCCTACGTGCAGGGCTGGTGTACTTGCTGCTTTCCGTCCTGTGGATCCAGCTCAGCCAGCAGGTATTTATCAACTTCATCGATGAACCGACGGAAATGGTCTACTGGCAGATGCTGCGCGGCTACCTGTGGGTGACCCTCAGCGCCCTGTTTATTTTCCTGTTGTGCGCCCGCAGCGCCCGCGTTCATCGCATCCAGCAACCCTTGAAGGAAAACCGCGAACGCCTGCGCCAGGCGGCGGCGGTGTTCGATTGCACCCGCGAAGGGGTGTTGGTCACCGACGCACGCGGGCGGATTGTCCACGTCAACCGCGCCTTTATCGAAATCACCGGTTACCAGGTGGATGACGTAATGGGCCGTCAGCCGAGCCTGTTCAAGTCCGGCCGCCATTCGCCGGCTTTTTATGAGCAGATGTTTCGCACCCTCAATCAAGACGGGGAGTGGAGCGGCGAGATCTGGAACCGACGTAAAAGCGGGGAAATTTATCCACAGTGGCAATCCATCCGCGTCATCCATGACGACCAGGGCCAGGTCAGCCATTACGTGGCGGTGTTTTCCGACATCAGTGCCATCAAGCATTCCGAGCACGAACTGGCCCACCTGGCCCACCACGACCCGTTGACCGACCTGCCCAACCGCCTGCTGTTCACCGACCGCGCCGAACAGGCGCTGGCCTCGGCGCAGATCCACAAGCGTGGCTGCGCGCTGCTGATGCTGGACCTGGACCACTTCAAGATCATCAACGACAGCCTTGGCCACAATGTCGGCGACCAGTTGCTCAAGGCCGTGGGCGAGCGCCTGCAGGGCCTGTTCGGCCCGGGCGTGACCCTGGCGCGCCTGGGCGGCGATGAATTCGCGGTGCTGGCGGAAAGTTGTCCACAGGTGGTCCAGGCGGCCGCCTTGGCCCAGCGCATCATCGACGGCATGAAGCAGCCGTTTGTGTTCGATGGTCACCAGTTGTTTGTCAGCGTCAGTATCGGCATCAGCCTGTTCCCCAGCGACGCCTTGAGTGCCGAACAATTGCTGCGCAACGCAGACTCCGCGTTGTTCAAGGCCAAGAGCTCCGGGCGCGAAGGCTACGCCTTGTACACCGAGGAGCTGACCGCCCACGCCCAGCACAGGATCGAGATCGGCAATGAGCTGCGCCGCGCCCTCGATCAGCAAGAGCTGCGGGTCTACTACCAGCCGGTCCACGACCTGCAAACCAGCCAGATGATTGGCGTGGAAGCCCTGGTGCGCTGGCAGCACCCATTGCGCGGCCTGGTGCCGCCAGCAGAATTTATCCCGATTGCCGAGCGCACCGGGCTGATCGCCGAGATCGATGCCTGGGTCATGGACCAGGCCTGCCGGCAGATGTGCCGGTGGCTGGCTGAGGGCCGGGGCCTGTCCTTCCTGGCGGTGAATATCTCCAGCCGCCTGTTTGCCCGCCACGAACTGTACGAGCAGGTGGCCAAGGTGCTGCATGAAACCGGCCTGGATCCGGCGAAACTGGAGCTGGAAGTCACCGAAAGCGCGGTGATGGACGACCCGGAAGTAGCCCTGGAGCAACTGCACCGCCTGCGCGAGCTGGGCCTGAGCCTGGCGATCGATGACTTCGGCACGGGCTATTCGTCACTGCTGCGCCTCAAGCGGTTGCCGGTGCAGAAGTTGAAAATCGACCAGGGCTTCGTCGCCGGCCTGCCGTGGGATGAAGACGATGCGGCGATTGTACGGGTGGTCATCGCCCTGGCGCAGAGCATGGGCATGCAAGTACACGCCGAAGGCATCGAGCAGATGGAACAGGCGCGGTTCCTGTTGAATCACCAGTGCGATCTTGGCCAGGGCTACTGGTTTGGCCGGCCGATGCTGGCGGCTGACATCGATTGGGCCAGGGCACCCGCCATCCACTAACCCCCACCGGGGGTTGGAATGCAACAAATGTGGGAGCGGGCTTGCCCGCGATGACGGAGTGTCAGCCAGTAAATCTGGCACTGATACACCGCTATCGCGAGCAAGCCCGCTCCCACATTTGCATCTGCGTACGCCTTAACGTCGTGTCCTGCCTGAAAATTCTTTCTGGTTATATAAACATTCTTAAATAGTATTTTTAAGAATATCCGCGCTTATCTACTATCGCTCTCACGCCGCAAGCAGTGCCGCCACTGCCAGGCACTTCTCATTTCAGGAGCACGACCATGAGCGCATCTCTACGCAGCGTTGACGGCCAGGACGAAGCAGCCATTTTGCGCGAGATCCAAAGCGCATTGCGTGACCTGCGTTTTGGCGCAGTGGAAATCACCGTACACAACGCCCAAGTGGTGCAGATCGAACGCAAAGAGAAATTCCGCTTGCAGAGCCCGGGCAACAAACCGAGCTGAGGCAACACGGCGCTTCGATTGCGGGACCCGTACTAATAAGAAAAGCCAACACCCAAGAATTTCAGGAGCTTGTCTATGTCGTCGATTCGCCGTTATGCCCTGGCCGCCCTGGCCAGCGCCGTGTTTGCCGGTTCCGCAGTGGCCAAGGATTACGAGCTGCTCAACGTTTCCTACGATCCGACCCGTGAGCTGTACCAGGACTACAACGCTGAATTCACGGCTTTCTGGAAGAAGGCACACCCTGGCGACAACGTGAAGATCCAGCAGTCCCACGGTGGTTCGGGCAAGCAAGGCCGGGCGGTGATCGACGGCCTGCGCGCCGACGTGGTGACCCTGGCCCTGGCCGGCGACATCGACGAAATCGCCAAGCTGGGCAAGACCCTGCCAGAGAACTGGCAG
The DNA here is from genome assembly GCF_058742075.1 of Pseudomonas sp. HC1(2025). NCBI lineage: Bacteria > Pseudomonadati > Pseudomonadota > Gammaproteobacteria > Pseudomonadales > Pseudomonadaceae > Pseudomonas > Pseudomonas sp. HC1(2025). Next base: position 220,175 of record NZ_CP196017.1, read on the forward strand.
ACCCGCCTGCCTGAAGCCAGCACGCCATACACCTCGACCATCGTGTTCCTGGTGCGCAAGGGCAACCCCAAGGGCATCAAGGACTGGGGCGACCTGATCAAGCCGGACGTATCGGTGATCACGCCAAACCCGAAAACTTCCGGCGGCGCCCGCTGGAACTTCCTCGCGGCCTGGGCTTATGGCCTCAAGGCCGGTGGCAGCGAAGCCAAGGCCCAGGAATACGTGAAAGAGCTGTTCAAGCACGTGCCGATCCTCGACACCGGTGCTCGCGGTTCGACCATCACCTTCGTCAACAACGGTCAGGGTGACGTGTTGCTGGCCTGGGAAAACGAAGCGTTCCTGGCCCTCAAGGAAGATGGCGGCGCTGACAAGTTCGACATCATCGTGCCGTCCCTGTCGATCCTCGCCGAGCCACCCGTGGCCGTGGTCGACAAGAATGCCGAGAAAAAGGGCAACACCGAAATTGCCACGGCGTACCTCAACCACCTGTACAGCCCGGCTGGCCAGGAGATCGCGGCGAAGAACTTCTACCGCCCGCGTGACAAGGATGTGGCCGCCAAATACGCCCAGCAGTTCCCGAAACTGGACCTGGTGACTATCGACAAAGACTTCGGCGGCTGGAAAACTGCCCAACCGAAATTCTTCAACGACGGTGGCGTGTTCGACCAGATCTACACGGCGCAGTAAGCCACACTACTGCTAGGTACGAGCTTTGTGTGGGAGCCGGGCTTGCCCGCGATAGCATCACCGCGGTGTAACTGATACACCGAGGTGCCTGCATCGCGGGCAAGCCCGGCTCCCACAAAGGCTTGCTCCGGCAGGGGTATCTACCCGCTAACCAAGGACTTTTATGTCGCGTCGTATCTCCCCCGTCATACCCGGCTTCGGGCTGACGCTGGGCTACACCTTGGTGTACCTCAGCCTGATTGTGCTCATACCGCTGGCGGCCATGTTCGTCCATGCCGCCCAACTCACCTGGGATCAGTTCTGGGCCATCATCTCGGCGCCGCGGGTCTGGGCAGCCTTGAAGTTGAGCTTCAGTACCGCCCTGTACGCCGCGCTGATCAACGGCGTGATCGGTACGTTGCTGGCGTGGGTGCTGGTGCGCTACACCTTCCCCGGGCGCAAGATTATCGACGCGATGATCGACCTGCCGTTCGCCCTGCCCACCGCCGTGGCCGGTATTGCGCTGACCGCGCTGTATGCGCCGTCCGGCCTGGTCGGCCAGTTCGCCACCGACATGGGCTTCAAGATCGCCTACACCCCTTTGGGCATCACCCTGGCCCTGACCTTCGTCACCCTGCCCTTTGTGGTGCGCACCGTGCAGCCGGTATTGGCCGATATCCCCCGGGAAATCGAAGAAGCCGCCGCCTGCCTGGGCGCCAAGCCCTTGCAGGTGTTCCGCTACATCCTCGTGCCGGCGCTGCTGCCAGCCTGGCTGACCGGGTTTGCCCTGGCGTTTGCCCGTGGCGTGGGTGAGTACGGCTCGGTGATTTTCATTGCCGGCAACATGCCGATGAAAACCGAGATCCTGCCGCTGCTGATCATGGTCAAGCTCGACCAATACGACTACACCGGCGCTACCTCCATCGGCGTGCTGATGCTGGTGGTTTCCTTTGTCCTGCTGCTGCTGATCAACTTGTTGCAGCGGCGCATCGAACACCCATAAGGAGGCGCGGAACATGTCCCAATCGTCTATTTCCGCCGCGTCTTCGGCCAACGCTGCCCGCCGTGGCAGTGCGGTTTCGCGACGCATCCTGATCGGCCTTGGCTGGCTGATCTTCGCCCTGTTTTTGCTGTTGCCGCTGTTTATCGTGGTGTCCCAGGGCCTCAAGCTCGGCCTGGGTGCGTTCTTTGCCGCGATCTTTGAGCCCGACGCGCTGTCGGCCTTGAAGCTGACGGTGATTGCCGTGCTGATCTCGGTGCCGCTCAACCTGGTATTCGGCGTCAGTGCGGCCTGGTGCGTGAGCAAGTACTCGTTCCGTGGCAAGAGCATGCTGGTGACCCTGATCGACCTGCCGTTCTCGGTCTCGCCAGTGATCGCCGGCCTGGTCTACGTGCTGATGTTCGGTGCCCAGGGCTTCTTTGGGCCGTGGTTGCAGGATCACGATATCCAGATCGTCTTCGCCTTGCCGGGCATCGTGCTGGCGACGATCTTCGTCACCGTGCCGTTCGTGGCCCGTGAGCTGATCCCGCTGATGCAGGAGCAGGGCACCCAGGAAGAAGAAGCCGCGCGCCTGCTGGGCGCCAATGGCTGGCAGATGTTCTGGCATGTCACCGTGCCCAACATCAAGTGGGGCCTGATCTACGGCGTGGTGCTGTGTACTGCGCGGGCAATGGGTGAGTTCGGCGCGGTGTCGGTGGTGTCCGGCCACATTCGCGGCGTGACCAACACCTTGCCGCTGCACGTCGAGATTCTCTACAACGAATACAACCACGTCGCCGCGTTTGCGGTGGCGAGTCTGTTGCTGATCCTGGCGCTCTTCATCCTGCTGCTCAAGCAGTGGAGCGAGAACCGTATTAACCGCCTGCGCGCCGGTGCGGCTGAGGAATAAGTCATGTCGATCGAAGTCCGTAACGTCAGCAAGAACTTCAACGCCTTCAAGGCCCTGGACAGCATCAATCTGGATATCCAGAGTGGCGAGCTGGTGGCATTGCTTGGCCCCTCCGGCTGCGGCAAGACCACCTTGCTGCGCATCATTGCCGGCCTGGAAACCCCGGATGCCGGGAGCATCGTGTTCCACGGCGAAGACGTGTCCGGCCACGATGTGCGTGATCGCAACGTCGGTTTTGTGTTCCAGCACTACGCGCTGTTCCGCCACATGACCGTGTTCGACAACGTCGCGTTCGGCCTGCGCATGAAACCTAAGAGCCAGCGCCCGAACGAAACCCAGATCGCCGCCAAGGTCCACGAACTGCTGAACATGGTGCAACTGGACTGGTTGTCGGATCGCTACCCGGAACAACTCTCCGGCGGCCAGCGCCAGCGGATCGCCCTGGCCCGCGCCCTGGCGGTGGAGCCCAAGGTGCTGCTGCTCGACGAACCCTTCGGCGCCCTGGACGCCAAGGTCCGTAAAGAGCTGCGCCGCTGGCTGGCCCGCCTGCACGAGGACATCAACCTGACCTCGGTGTTCGTGACCCACGATCAGGAAGAAGCCATGGAAGTTGCCGACCGGATCGTGGTGATGAACAAAGGCGTGATCGAGCAGATCGGCTCGCCGGGCGACGTCTACGAAAACCCGGCCAGCGATTTCGTCTATCACTTCCTCGGCGACTCCAACCGCCTGCACCTGGGCGAAGACCAGCACCTGCTGTTCCGCCCGCACGAAGTGTCGTTGTCACGCCATGAACTGGAAGACCACCACGCTGCGCAAGTGCGCGACATCCGCCCGCTGGGCGCTACCACGCGGGTCACGCTGAAGGTCGAAGGCCAGAGCGAACTGATCGAAGCGGAAGTGGTGAAGGATCACGACAGCCTGACCGGGCTGGAGCGGGGCGAGACGTTGTTCTTCAAGCCCAAGGTCTGGCAAAAAGCCTGAGTCTCTGGCCTGCACCAATCACCTGTAGGAGCTGGCTTGCCTGCGATGCAGACACCTCGGTGTATCAGTCACACCGCAGTGATGCTATCGCAGGCAAGCCAGCGCCTACACAGGTGTGTGTCGAGCGAGCGCGCGCACCGGCCCCGACCGCTCTTCAATCTGCCGCTTGAGCTCATGGCGTAACCCCAGCAAAAACGCCAACTCCGCCACCACAAACAGCGGCCCCACGATCAGCCCGGACACGTCATCGACAAAGGCCGGCTTGCGCCCCTCGTAGTAATGGCCGACAAACTGGATCACCCAGCCCAGCACAAACAGGCCGATGCCGCTGCTGAGCCACACCAGCGTGCTTTGCGCCGCCAGCACATGCCCAGCCCAGACCGACAGGCCCATCAGCACACTCATCAACACCCCCAGCGCCAGTTCCAGGCGCAGGTAGAACCCTGCAGAAAACAGCGCCAGCAGCACCGCCGGTGATAGCCACAGGCCGGCCACCTGCCATTCGGGGCGTGACAGCAGCACGGCGACGGCCACCACTATCATGGGGATGCCGATAAAGTGGCTGGCGATGTTGCGCGGGTCGCGGTGGTAGGCAGCGTATTGGCTGAGGTGGTCGACGAGGCTTTTCATTGTTATTCCTCCTGTAGGATGCTTGATCATGCCCTGTAGGACTGCGACAAACTGTCAACTGGGCGACAATCTTTGGAGTTCTCATGGACGCAGAGTCTTGGCATGGGCGCCTGTCCAGCGGTCACTGGTACCGCCATCTGCCTGCTCCCTTGCAGCATAGCTTGCTGGCCCACGCCCGCGTGCGGCAGCTGGCGGCGGGGCAGGTGCTGTTCAAGCGCGGTGACCCACCGTGCGGCTTGTATGCGGTGCTCGATGGCAGCCTGCGGATCAGCGCAGTGAGCGCCCAGGGCAAGGAGGCGTTGTTGAGCCTGGCGCAAGCGCCCTTCTGGTTTGGCGAAATCGCCGTGTTCGACGGCCTGCCACGCACCCATGACGCTTGTGCGGTCGGGCCTTGCACGCTGTTGCAGGTGCCGCAGTCGGCGATCCTGCACTTGCTTGCGCAAAGCCCGGCCTATTGGCGGGACATGGCGTTGTTGATGAGCCAGAAGTTGCGGCTGACCTTTATCAATATCGAGCAGTTGAGCCTTGCGCCGGCGTCGGTGCGGGTGGCCCATCGGTTGTGGATGATTGCCGAGGGTTATGGCGAGATCGACGGCTCGCGGCGCGTGGTGCAACTGGCGCAGGAAGATTTGGCGGCGATGCTGGGGGTGTCGCGCCAGACGATCAATGCGCTGCTCAAGGCGTTGCAAGAGCAGGGCGTTGTGCGGTTGGGGTATGGGGAGATTGAGATACTTGATGCCCTGCGGTTGCGGGAGATGGCGCAGGGTTGATGCGGCGCCTTCACTGGCCCCATCGCGGGCAAGCCCGCTCCCACATTCGAATGTATTCACAAATCAAAAAATGTGGGAGCGGGCTTGCCCGCGATGGGGCCAGCCCAGACACTGAAAAACCTCAGTCCGGCTGAAACGGCGAAGCACTCAGCACCACCCCGGTCTCCTCCACATACTGCTGCCAATGGCCAATCAAGGTCGCCAGCTTTTCCGGCTGGCTCAACGCCAGGTCATGGATCTCTCCAGGATCCCTGCCCAAGTCATACAGCTGCCAGGTCGCCGGCCCCACGGGCCCTGGGATGTACACCGCCTTCCACTGCCCCTGGCGAATCGCCCGGCGGCCGAACAGCTCCCAGCCGGTGACGGTATGTTCGTCGTGCACCTGCGCGGTTTCCCCAGATAAAAAGCCCAGCCACGACTTGCCCCGCAGCGGCGCAATCGGCTTGCCGCGCCACTGTTTGCCGGGGTGGCGCACGCCGGCCAGGTCGAGAATGGTCGGGGTGATATCCATCACCGTGCCAAAGCCATGGCTGATCCGACCCTTGAGTGCCAGCTGCGGGTAATGTACCAGCGCCGGCACACGGATCCCGCCTTCGGTGGTGAAGGCCTTGAACAGGCGCGACGGCGCAGTGGCCACCTGGGCCCAGGACGGTCCATACCAGACATAGGAGTTGGCGCGGCCGATGTTGCCCAGGCTGTTGTCGTAATGCTGGTTGAGGTAAGTCAGCAGCTCAGGCCCGAATTTGGGGAAGGCTTCCAGCAGCGCGCCCTCGGCGCCGTTGTCGGACATAAACAGGATGAAGGTATTGTCCAGTTGCCCCTGCTGGCGCAGGTACTCCACCACCCGGCCGATGTTCCAGTCCATGCGCTCGACCATCGCCGCATACACTTCCATGGCCCGCGCCGAAACCTGGCGTTGTTCATCGCTCAGGGCCGCCCACTGGGTGTTCAGCTCGATCAGCGGATGGGGCTCGACCTCGGCATCGATCAGTCCCAGGGCCTTGAGTTTTTCCAGGCGCTCCAGGCGCAGCACCTCGGGGCCGGCGTCGTAGCGGCCACGGTATTTGTCGACGATCTCTACCGGCGCCTGCAACGGCCAGTGCGGGGCGGAAAACGGCAGGTAGGCGAAGAACGGCCGGGCCTGGTCGCGTTCCTTGAGGTACTGCAAAAGCTTGTCGCCAAAGGCATCGGAGGAATAGAAACCTTCGGGCAATTGCTCGACGAAGCGGTCGTCCTCGATATACAGCGCCGGGGTGGATTTGAGCAGGCCAGGGGTGGTGTCGTCGTAGGGCGGCTCGAAACCATAGTGGTTGGCCGCCCCCGGCAGCAGCGAAAACGAGCGCTCGAAACCCCGGGCGTGGGGCGCCAGCTCAGCGGTCAGCCCCAGGTGCCATTTGCCGCTCATCAGGGTCTGGTAGCCGGCGTCGCGCAGCAGTTCGGGCAGGGCCACCACCTTGTCGTTGAGGTAGCCCTCATAGCCCGGCTTGCCGATCAGCTCCGGGGTCAGCGCCTCGGCCATGGTGCCGATCCCGGCGATATGGTGGTCGGTGCCGGTGAGCAGCATCGAACGGGTCGGCGAGCAGGTGGGCGCGGTGTGAAAATCGGTCAGGCGCAGGCCGTTGAGCGCCAGGGCGTCCAGGTGCGGCGTAGAGATCTCCCCGCCAAAGGCCCCAAGGTCGGAGAAGCCCATGTCATCGGCCAGGATCACTAGAAAGTTGGGACGTTGCGACATCAAGACACTCCTCATTCAGCAGGCAATAAACGCCAGGGGCAGGTCACGGATCTGTTCACGCAGCGGCGGCTGGTAATGGTCGTCGCTGATCAGCTCGTGCAGCAGTTCTTCGCGCAATTGGTGGAAGTCGAAACTGCTGCGCTGGCGCGGATGGGGCAGGGCGATGTCCACCACCTGCTTGATCCGCCCGGGCCGGGGCTCCATCACCACCACGCGGTCGGCAAGAAAAATCGCTTCTTCCACATCGTGGGTCACCAGCACCGTGGTGATCCTGGCGCGGGCGCGGATCGCCAGCAGTTCATCCTGCATCTGCTGGCGGGTCAGGGCGTCGAGGGCGCCGAAGGGCTCGTCCAGCAACAGGATGCGCGGGCTGGCCACCAGGCCACGGGCGATTGCCACCCGTTGTGCCATGCCGCCGGACAATTGGTGTGGGTAGGCGCGGGTGAAATCGGTGAGGCCCACCAGTTCGATAAAATCGCTGATGCGCTGTTGGCGCTGGGCCTCGCTCAAAGGCTCGTTGACCAGGCCCAGGCCGATGTTTTCTGCCACCGTCAGCCACGGGAACAAACGGTGTTCCTGGAACACGATGCCGCGCTCGCCGCCGATGCCTTGCACGGCCTTGCCATCGACGCGGATTTCGCCGCGAAACTGCGTATCCAGGCCGATCAGCAGGCGCAGCAAGGTGGATTTGCCGCAGCCGCTGGAACCGACGATCGCGACGAACTCGCCCTCGGCAATGTCCAGGTTGAATTCGCGGATGGCCTCCAGCTCGAAGCCATCGACGTCGAAGGTCTTGCCCACATGGTTGAAGCTGACGATAGGTGCAGTCATGCGTGTCTCCAGCGCGTGGCGCGGGTTTCGATGCGTTGGCCGATAAGGTTGAGTGCCGCGCCCGTGAGGCCGACCAGGAGCATGCCGCTCATGATCAGGTCCATGCGCAGCAGCTGTTGGGCGCCGATCATCAGGCTGCCGATGCCGCCATTGGACGGCATGAAATATTCCGCGCCGATGGTGCCCAGCCAGGCGTAGATCAGGCTCAGGCGCAGCCCGGCAAAAATTCCCGCCGCCGCCCCCGGCAGCACCAGGCGGCGCAGGCGCAGGGCCAGGCTCAGGCGCAGCACCTGGGCGGCTTCATTGAGCTGCGGCGAGAGGTTGAGCACGCTGCGTTGGGTGGCGATAAACAGCGGGAAAAACGCGGCAAGGGCGATAAACACCGACTTGGCCAACTCCCCCAGGCCGAACCAGGCGGTAAGCAGCGGTACCCAGGCAAAAATCGCGATCTGGCGCAGCGCCGCCAGGGTCGGGCCCAATACCCGCTCACTGCGGCGCGACAGGCCCAACAGCAGGCCAAGGGCAAAACCCAGCCCGCCGCCAAGGAGCAAGCCACTCAAGGTGCGTCCCAGGCTTTTGCCCAGGGCGCTGAGCAGGCTGCCATCGAATATGCCGCTGGCGGTGGTGTACAACACGGTCCACGGGCTGACCAGGATATTGGGATCGACCCAGTCCAGGGCTGTCGCCGACTGCCACAGCGCCAACAGGCTCAAGGGCAGCAACCACGGTTGCAGGCGTTGCCAGCCCTGGTAGTGCGGGCCACGGCGGATCTGCGCGGTCGCCGGATGGGGCCAGTGCACCCACTTGCGATCCAGCCAGCCAATGCCGCGATCCATCGCCACGCCCAGCACGCCAATGACCACGATGCATACAAATACGATATCGAGCATGAACAGCTGCCGTGCCCACACCATCAGGTAGCCGATGCCTTCGCTGGAGGCCAGCAATTCCACGGCCAGCAACGAGGTCCAGCCGGCGGCCAGGGCCAGGCGTACACCTGCCATGAAGGCGGGCAGTGCGGCGGGCAGGATCAGCCGGCGGATCAGCAGGTGCGTGGGCAAGCGCAGCACCCGCGCGGCCTCGCGTAAACCGGGCTGGGCGTCGCGCACGCCGACCAGGGTGTGCAGGGTCACGGGCACCACAATCGCCTTGACCAGCACCACCAGCTTGAGGGTTTCGCCGATCCCGAAAAACACCATGAACAGCGGGATCCAGGCCAGGGTCGGGACTTGCGACAGGGCGCTGAAGGTGGGGAACACCAGGCGCTCGGCGCGGGCACTCAAGCCCAGCAGCGCACCCAGCAACGCCCCGGCGCCGACCCCTGCGAGCAATCCCCAGAACAGCCGTTGCAGGCTGATCGCCAAATGGCTCCACAACTCGCCGCCGGCCAGTTCCACGGCGCTGCTCCAGACCAGCGCGGGGGCGGGCAATATCTGCTCGCTCATCCAGTGCTGACGGCTGGCCAGCCACCACAGCGCAAACAGCGTGAGTGGCAGCAGCCATGGCAGCAGGCGTTCACTCAGGTTCGGCCAATGTGCCCGCCCGGCCTTGGCAGGGGCGGCGAGCGGCAGGCTCAACAGTGAGATTCGGGCCATGGAAGACCTCCGTGGTCGGCGAGTGCGTTATGTGATTTTGATCTTATAAATAAACAATCAAGATTATTTAGGGATAAGAAAAACCATTTAAAGCCTCTGCCCGACACGCATCCAATGCATTTGGAGAATATTTTCCATGCTGTTGATGCATAACCCTCTGGAACCGGCGTCTGCGGCTGCATAGTCCAAAAAGCTATTAAATTGTGAATTTATAGTATTTAAAGTTTTGATCGTGTTGTGCGTACTTTCTGCTCCAAAGGCCACCGTCGCCCACAGGAGCACCGCTATGAAACTGCCCTTTAAACGCTTGATCACCCTGGTCGCCGGCACCGCGCTCGCCGGGCTGGTGCATGCCGCCGACCTCAAGGAAATCCGCATCGCCGTGCCCGACCTGAGCGCCGGTACCCAGAACAGCGGTGGTGGCTTGACGGATGTGCTGAGGAGCCAGCAGATCTTTGAAAAAGCCTTCGCCGACCAGGGCATCAAGATCCAGTGGAATTACTTCAAGGGCGCCGGCCCCGTGATCAATGAAGCCTTTGCCAACGGCCAGGTGGACCTGGCTTACCTGGGCGACCTGGCAGCGATCATCGGCCGTTCCAATGGCCTCGACACCCGCCTGTTGAGCGCCACCGCTCGCGGGGTGAAGCAATACCTGGGCGTGGTGCCGGGCTCGGGGATCAAGACCTTGCAGGACCTTAAGGGCAAGCGCGTGGCGGTGTTTCGCGGCACGGCCACCCAGTTGTCCCTCAACGGCGCCCTGGCCAGCCAGGGCTTGAGTGAAAAGGACCTGAAGATCATCAACCTGGATTTCAACGCCGCCGTGGCCGCCCTGGCCGCCAAGCAGATTGATGCGACCTGGGGCGGGTCGAACCTCAGTTCATTGCAGGCCAAGGGCCTGGCCGAAATCCCCCTGACCACCAAGGACCTTGGCGACGCAGGCAGCATCCAGGCGGTGCTGGTGGGCAGCGGCACATTTGTCGACGCCCATCCCGAGGTGGTGGCCAAGCTGCTCAAGGCGCAGCAGCAGGCGGTGCAGTGGTTGACCGATGACAACAACAAGCAGGCGTATATCGATTTGGTGTCGGGGCTGGCGAGTTATCCGCCGGTGATTCTGACCAATGATCTGAAGGATCAGAAACTCAGTGAGATTTTCCCGTCGACGTTGGATCCGGTGTTCCTGGGCAAACTGCAGGACGCGGTGGATCTGGCCTCGAAGGAGCGGCTGATTCGCAAGTCGTTCCAGGTCAGTGATTGGGTGGTGCCGGGGTTGGCGGCGGCGCAACTGTAGGAGACTTCAACGATAACGCGGGGTGCCTGGTGCCCCGCAGTGTGCTCAGGTTTTTCGCCGGCAAGCCGGCTCCTACAGGGGCCTGCTAGACCGCGAAGTGAAATCTACAGTGCATGAACGGGCCTCATCGCAGGCAAGCCAGCTCCCATATGGGAATGCGGTCAAATGTGGGAGCTGGCTTGCCTGCGATGGCGCCCTTCAGACCGCCACATCCACCTCCTGCCGATCCACCGCCACCAACGTCTCGATCATCGCTTTTGCCGCCGGCGACAAGCGCGAGCCGGTGCGGCTGACGATCCCGCACCGCGCGCTCATGGTCTCCATGTTCTGTGGCAGGTTGCGCCAGTGCAGCAGCACCAGGGCGCCGCGGGCGATGTCCTCGGCAAAGGCTTCCTCGGTGCCCACGCCAATGGCGTTGGACTGCAACACGATCTTCACCAGCGCCGGGAAGTGTTCGGTCTGGATGCTCGGTGAAAAGTCCATGCGCCCGCTGAGGTTCGCCAGCAGTTTGCGAATGCCCTGGGAGATCAGCGGCGACGCCAGCGGGTAGTCGAACATGTCGTTGGTCGAAAGGCTGTCCTTGGCCAGCAGTGGGTGGCCAGGCCTGCAAAAAAATACCCCGCGTTTGGGCGAAAGCGCCTGGGTCTGAAAATTCGGATCGGCTTCGAACTGGCGGATGTCGGCGATAAAGAATTCGATCTCTTCCCGGCTCAGGCTGCGGCTCAGGGTTTCCCAGTTATCCACCTGGAACCGCGTGCGGATTTTCGGGTGCGCGTTGACGAAGCGCGCCACCGCGTCCGGCACCAGCTTCACCGCTGGCGCCGGGCCGCAACCGAAGCGCAGTTCGCCCGCATCGAGCTTGGTCATGCGCGTCACTTCACTGCTCAGCAGCGCGGCGCCGTGCACCAGGCTCAGGGCATGTTGCAGCACCACCTGGCCTTCCGGGGTGGGGCGCAGATCCTTGTGGCCACGGTCCACCAGCACGCAGCCAAATTCCTGTTCCAGGCCCTGGATGCTGCGGCTGAACGCCGGTTGCGTGATACCCATGGCGTCGGCCGCGCGCACAAAACTGCGGTGTTCGTTGAGGGCGATGAAGTAGCGCAGTTGGCGAAGATCCATATGCTTTCCCGGCATTTTAAAAATAGGTCGAAGGCATTTGCGACCAGGGGAGCTGAGGTTTTAAATGCAAGCTCTTATTCCGTCAACGAAGCATGTGTTCATTTGCTAGACCTAAATTGCATATGAATAGAGCGTTGGCACAGCGTCACCCAACCGTAAGCAGACACATGAGGGTCATCCAATGAGCAATGCCGCACTCGCTGTTCAACCCGTCGCCCTGGCGCTGGATATCCACCCGGTCGCCGGGCGTATCGGCGCCGAGATCCGGGGCATCAAACTGTCCGGCGACCTCGACGCCGCCACCGTCGACGCCATCCAGCAAGCGCTGGTGCAGTACAAGGTGATCTTCTTTCGGCAGCAGACTCACCTCGATGACCAGAGCCAGGAAGCGTTTGCCCACTTGCTCGGCGAGCCGATTGCCCACCCCACGGTGCCGGTGCGCGATGGCACGCGGTTTTTGCTGGAGCTCGATGGCGCCCGTGGTCATCGTGCCAACTCCTGGCACACCGATGTGACCTTCGTCGATGCGTACCCCAAGGCCTCGATCCTGCGTTCGGTGCTGGCGCCGCCATCGGGTGGCGACACGGTCTGGGCCAACACTTCCAGCGCCTACAACGACTTGACGCCCGAAGTGCGCGCGCTGGCCGACACCCTGTGGGCGGTACACAGCAACGAATACGACTACGCCGCGCGCAAGCCGGATGTGGCGCCTGAAAAGCTCGAGGAATACCGCAAAATCTTCACCTCGACGGTGTACGAGACCGAGCACCCGGTGGTGCGCGTACACCCGGTCAGCGGCGAGAAGACCTTGCTGCTGGGGCATTTCGTCAAGCGCCTGAAGGGCTACTCGCAGGCCGACTCCGCGCACTTGTTCAACTTGCTGCAAAGCCACGTCACCCGCCTGGAAAACACCGTGCGCTGGCGCTGGAACACCGGCGACGTAGCGATCTGGGACAACCGCGCCACCCAGCATTACGCAGTGGATGACTACGGCACCCAGGAACGCATCGTGCGCCGCGTGACCCTCAAGGGTGATGTGCCGGTGAGCGTGCAGGGGCAGCGGAGTGTGACGACCAAAGGCGCGTAACCCACCGCAGATCAAATGTGGGAGCGGGCTTGCTCGCGAAAGCGGCGGATCAGCCAACACAGTTGTTAACTGACATACCGCTTTCGCGAGCAAGCCCGCTCCCACACTAGCCCGCGTCCTACAGGGGGTTTGGGTGTTCACCAAACCCCGATCTGCACCACCTTTTCCGCTTCCGGCTCCCCATAACGAAACCGTTGGCCACGCAGGTCAATCTCCGCGTGGCTGATGGTGGTGCGCCGCTTCAAACCCCGCAGCCATTCGAACAGATAGCCCTGATGCTCTTCGCGCACCGGGGCATACGCCGGGTCAGCGCCCAAATCGTGCAGTTCCTGGGGATCGTTTTCGAGGTCGAACAGCTGCGCGCGAAAGCCGTCATAGGCCAGGTATTTCCAGCGTTCGCTGCGCACCATGGTCATGCGGCAACGGTCGATCGGCTGCGCCAGGCGTTCGCGGGCCGGGGCCTGGAAGGCGTAGTCGTACTCGGCAATGGCGTAGCGGCGCCAGTCGGTTTCCAGGCCATGCAGCAGCGCGATCAACGAGCGGCCTTCCAGGCGATGCTCGGCGTTGGGCAGGCCAAGGGCCTCAAGGAACGTGGGCAGGGCATCGATGGTTTCCACCAGGCGCGCGTCCACCGTACCCCGACTGATATCGGCAGCGGCACGCGGGTCGCGGACAATCAGCGGAACCCCCACCGCCGGCTCCAGCAAAAACTCTTTTTCGCCCAGGTGGTGGTCGCCGAGGAAGTCGCCATGGTCGCTGGTGAACACAATCAGCGTGTCATCCCAGCGGCCAGTGCTGTGCAGCACATCGAACAGTCGGCCGAGCTGGTCATCCACCTGCTTGATCAGGCCCATGTAGGTGGGAATCACCCGTAGCCGTACCTCGTCGCGGGAAAAATTCAAGCTCTCCTGGTGTTGGCGGAAGGCCTGGTACACCGGGTGATCGCTGGCCTGCCCGGGCTCGGCGCGGATGGGCGCCTGCACCTGATCGACGCCATACAACGCGTGATACGGCGCAGGCGCGATATAGGGCCAGTGCGGCTTGATGTACGACAGGTGCAGGCACCAGGGCTGCTCGCCTTGTTCGTGGATAAAGTCGATGGCGCGGTCGGTGGTGTAGACCGTCTCCGAATGCGCCTCGTCCACCCGCGCCGGCAAGTGGGCGTTGCGCATGTGCCAGCCACTCAGCACTTCCCCGTCTTCGCCGGCGGCGGCGTTGGCCCATTCATGCCAGGGGTTGGCGCCGGCATAACCCTGTTCGCGCAGGTAGTGGGTGTAGGGCGCTGACTCGCGCTTGCTTTCGAACAGCGGGCTGTCGGGGAAGATCCCGTCATGGCGAAAGTACGCCTCGAATCCGACCTCGTTGAGTGGCTGCGCTTGCGCGCTGTCGGGGTCGATCTCCAGGCGTTGCAAGGCGTCGAGATTGGGCGTGGCGTGGGTCTTGCCCACCAGCGCGGTGCGGATGCCGTGGGGGCGCAGGTAGTCGCCGATGGTCAGCTCTTCCAGGGGCAGCGGCACGGCGTTCCATGCCACTTGATGGCTGCTGACGTAGCGCCCGGTATAGGCCGACATGCGCGACGGCCCGCAGATCGTGCCCTGGGTGTAGGCGCGACTGAAACGCACGCCGGCGGCGGCCAGGCGATCGATATTGGGCGTGTGCAGGTGGGCGTGGCCGTAGCAGGAAAGGTAATCGCGACGCAGTTGGTCGCACATGATGTAGAGCACGTTGCGCACAGGGGACATGAGGGTTTACCGAACGGGGAACAGGCGGTGTTTTTCGCCGGTGAAGCGGGGGTGAGGCAAGTGCATTTGGGGAATGGGTTTTATGCAGTGGGTGCATGGTCAGCCCACATTGGAGTGCGATCAACCTGTGGGAGCGGGCTTGCCCGCGATAGCGGTCGTTCAGACCGCAAGATTCTCCAGCGCACACACCTGCTCATCCTGCTCATCCACCTCCTTGATCTGCTCGATCATCGCCTCCGCCAGCGGTGACAACCGATACCCCGCCCGGCTGACGATGCCATAGCGGGTGTAACGCTCCTCCAGGTCTTCGGCCAGGCCGTCGATCTTCAAGCACACCAAGTCGCCCCGGGCCATGTGCAGCACGTCGCTGTTGGCGCTGACGATACCGATGGCGTCGGAACGCAGCACCACCCCCAGCAGGCTGTAGCCGTTCTCGCATTCGACATTGGGCGTGTAGTCCGGCCGGCCGCTGAGGTCGACGATGACCTTGCGCAGGTTCGGCGGGCGGATGGTCACGGCTAGGGGATAACTCATCAGCTCGGCGGCGCTGACACTTTCGCGCTGGGCCAACGGGTGCCCGCTGCGGCAGCAAAAGTGCCATTTGCGCGGGCGCAGGCGGTGGGTCTGGTAGTCGGGGTTGGCTTCGAAGTGGCGGGTGTCGGCGACGAAGAATTCGAACTCTTCGCTGAGCAGGCGCTTGCCCAGGCTTTGCCAGTCATCCACCTGGAACCGCACGCGAGCCTTGGGGTAGCGCCCGATAAAGCTGCCGATCGCGCGCGGGATCAACCCGGCCGCCGGGGCCGGGCCGCAGCCAAAGCGCAGCTCGCCGGCTTCCAGGCCGTTGAACTGGCTGATCTCGTTGGCCAACTGCTGCGCGCCGCTGACCAGGCGCCGTGCATGTTCCAGCAGCACCTGGCCTTGCTTGGTCGGGGCCAGGTCCTTGCGTCCGCGATCCACCAGTTGGCAGCCGGCACTGTGCTCCAGGGCCTGGATGCTACGGCTGAAGGCCGATTGCGACAGGTTCACGGTGGTCGCGGCCGCGACAAAGCTGCGCTGTTCGGCGAGGGCGATGAAGTGACGGAGCTGGCGCAAGTCGATATGCATTTTTCACATTAAAAATATCGGGGAAATGCATTGGCTATGCATTAGGTCGACTCCTTATAAAGGCTATCTCTTATGCAGTAAATGTTTGTAAAAACATAAATAAATAACTTTATAGAATATGTAACTGTGCATATTCCGCGATTCCGGAGCCGCTTATGAGTGTGTCGAAGCCCGCTGTACCGTCTTCCCCCTGGCGGCTCAAGCGCCTGCCCCTGGCGCTGTTGCTGGCGGGCAGTGCCAGTTGGTTGCCGAGCCAGGCCGCCGAAACACCCGCCCCCGCGCGCAAGGGCGAGAGCGCCAGCGGGCAACTGGAAACGGTCACCGTGACGGCTCGCCGCCGCACCGAAAGCGCCCAGGAAGTGCCCACGCCCATGAGTGTGATCGGTGGCCAGGCGCTGGAAAGCCAGCGGGTCTATCGGATCCAGGATTTGCAGCAACTGGTGCCCAGCGTCAACGTCGCCTACATGCATGCGCGCCAGTCCAGCGTGTCGATTCGCGGCCTGGGCAACAACCCGGCCAGCGATGGCCTGGAAGGCAGTGTCGGGCTGTATATCGATAACGTGTACCTCGGGCGCCCGGGCATGGCGGTATTCGACCTTATGGACATCGAGCAGCTTGAGGTCTTGCGCGGCCCGCAAGGCACGCTGTTTGGCAAGAACACCACGGCCGGGGTGATCAATATCAGCACCCGCGCGCCGAGCTTCACCCCGGAGCGCAGCATCGAGACCTCGGTGGGCGAAGACGGTTATTTCCAGACCAAGGGCACGATTTCCGGGCCCCTCAACGATGAGCTGGCCGGGCGCTTTTCGGCCTATCGCACCCGCAGCGACGGCGATATCCAGAACCAATACAACGGCCACGACCTCAACGGCGGTTCACGCCAGGGCTTTCGCGGGCAACTGCTGTACAAACCCAGCGAGGCGTTCAACCTGCGCTGGATCGGCGACTACAACGAAGAGGACTCCAGCGCCGGCACCCGCGTGCTGTACAGCACCGGCCCGACCATCAACGGCACCAACCTCTACCAATCGCGGGCCGATTCGGCCGGGGCGACCCTGGTCAACGGCTCCCACCGCAAGGTCAACCTGGACAACGACCAGCGCGTCACAGTGTTCCAGGGTGGCACGTCCCTTGAGGCCAACTGGACCCTGCCCAGCGACTTCACCCTGACCTCGGTCAGCGCCTACCGCTGGTGGAATTTCACCCCGCGCAACGACGACGGCCTTAACGTGCCGGCCTCGTATAACGCTGGTGTGTCGGTGGAAGATAAACAGTGGTCCCAGGAGTTTCGCCTGGCCTCGCCTACCGGTGGGTTCTTCGATTACGTGGTGGGCGCTTACTACTTTGGCTCCGACCTAGACAACAAATCCTTCGCTTACTACGGGCCCCAGGCCGATATCTGGAACGGCACGCCAGCAGGGGCCTTGAGCAATGTCAGCAGCGTCGGCAACGGGCATATCCGCACCGACAGTTTTGCCCTGTTCGCCCAGGGCACCTGGCACCTTACCGAACGCCTGGATTTCACCGCCGGCCTGCGCGGCACCTATGAAGAAAAAAGTGCCTCGGTCAGCCGCAACGCGCCGCAAGGTGGCGCAACCGTGGCGGGCGCGGCGGCGACCGCACGCCGTGGCCGTGCCGGAGCCTACGATTCGGGCGATCTCAACCAGTACAGCACCAGCCCTTCTGGCCTGCTCAACCTCAGCTACCGTTTCAGCGATGACTTGCTCGGCTATGCGACCTTGTCCCACGGTGAGAAATCCGGCGGGGTCAACCTGGCAGTGGGCTCTGCCCCGACCGCTGGCGCAGACTCGCTGTTGATCGGCACCGAGCGCGCCAACAACGCCGAGTTGGGCTTTAAGAGCACGCTGTGGGACCGTCGCCTGCAACTCAACGCCAACCTGTTCTGGACCCAGGTCAACGGCTACCAGACCAACGCGTACGACTATGGCAACCGCGTGCAGTACCTGACCAACGCCGGCTCCGTGCGCTCGCGTGGGGTGGAGCTGGAAAGCACCCTGGTGCCGATCCGTGGCCTGACGCTGAACATCAATGGCTCGTTCAACGATGTGCGCTACCTGTCGTACAAAGATGCGCCATGCCCACCGGAAGTCAGCCTGCGCCCGGGTGCACCGGCCTCGTGCGATCTCAGCGGGCACCCGGTGGTGGGCGCCTCGAAGTGGATTGCCAACGCCAACGGCGAATACAAGTGGAACCTGGATAACGGTTTGGAGCCCTACGTCACCGCAAGCTATGCCTACCGCTCCAAGGCGGTGGGTACGGTGGAGGATTCGGATTACGGGCAGATCCCGGGTTATGCGGTGGTCAACCTGTCCACCGGCCTGCGCGGCGATTTCCAGCAGGGTCAGTGGGACGTGTCGCTATGGCTGAAAAACGCCTTCGACAAGACCTACTACACCACCCTGTGGACAGGCGGCAACGGTGGCTATGAAGGGCTGCTGGGCACCCCGCGCACGCTGGGGGTGACCGGGCGCTACGACTTCTAGCCCCCCATCCGTAGGAGCCGGCTTGCCGGCGATAGCGGTCTATCGGTCACCGGATCGATATCTGACCCACCGCCATCGCCGGCAAGCCGGCTCCTACAGCAGGGCGGCTTCGCGCGCAGGCTCTGTGCGGTAGGTGGCCGGGCTGAAGACCCGGGTCACCACCAGCATTGCGATCACCGTCACGGTCAGCACCACCCAGGCGCTGACAAAACTGCCGGTGAGTTCGCGCAGCCAGCCGGTCATCCACGGCGACACGGCATTGATCAGAAAACCCACGCCCTGCACGAATGCCGCCAGTTGCCCGGCTTCCCGTGGGTCGCGGCGATGGTCCAGGGTCAACAGCAGGCTCAGGGCAAAACATGCCCCCAGGCCGAAGCCGATCAGCGCTACCCACAGGTGCGGGTATTGCAGCGGCGCCAGCAGCAGGCCGAGGTAGCCCACGGTCTGGGCCAGCAGGCTGATGGTCAGCAAGGGCCGGCGGTCGATACCGCGTTGCGCCAGCGCCGGCATCAACAGCGCGGCAATCACCTGGAAAATCGTCATGAACGCCAGCAGCGAGCCACTGGGCAGCACGCCCCAACCCAGTTGCTGGTAGTACGCCGGCAGCCACGCCACCATGCTCATGTACCCGCAGTTCACCAGGCCGAAATACAGCGCCAGTAACCAGGCGCGACGATTGCGCAGGCCCTGGAGCGGCGCGCTCACCTGCAGGTTCTTCGCCGCGCCCAACGGCAGCCACGCCCACAGCAGCAACGCGCCGAGCGCCGGCAGCAGCCAGATGCCAAGGCCGGCCTGCCAGTGCTGGAAATGGCTGGCCACCAGCGGGCTGAGCAGTGCCGCCAAGCCACCGCCACCCATCAACGAGGCTGAGTACACCCCCATCGCCAGTGGCACCCGGTGGTGGAACTGGCGCTTGATCATCGCCGGCACCAGCGCCTGGATCAGCGCTACCCCGGCGCCGCCCAGCAACGCCGTGGCCAGCAGTGCCGGTGCCTGGCCCAGCAGCCAGCGCGCCAGGCACGCCAGCAGGATCATCATCAAGCCCAGGGCAATCCCGCGTCGTTCGCCCAGCTGCGCCTCGACACGGATGCCCACTAGCGCCACCAGACCCATGCACACCACCGGCAGGCTGGTGAGCAAGGCACTGCTCTGGAAACTCAGGCCGGTGGCCAGGCGGATTTCCCCGAGCAACGGGCTGATAGAGCTGAGGATCGGCCGCAGGTTGAGGCCCAGCACGACCAGCAGGCCCCAGCCGGCGAGGGATTTATTCAGGGTCATGCAGGGTTTTCCATTGACGGTAAAGGGCTTGCATGGCCGGCACAGGCAAGTGCTCGAGGGGCAAGGGCTGTGCGCTCAGTGCCAGGCCCATCTGCTGGTAAATCGCTGCGGTCGACAGGCCAAAAGGCGCGGCCATTTCATTGCTCGCGGCAAACACCACGCGGGATACGCCGCACATATACATCGCGCCCAGGCACATCGGGCACGGCTGGCCGCTGGCGTAGATCACACAGCCTTCAAGGCGTGGGCCCAGTTGCTCGCTGGCGCGGCGAATGGCGAGCATCTCGGCATGGGCAGTGGGGTCCTGGTCGAGGTGGATCTGGTTGACCGCTTCCACCAACACCTCGCCGTGCTTGACCAGGACGGCGCCAAACGGCCGTCCGCCACGGGCCACGTTGTCCTGCGCCAGGGCAACGGCGCGTTGCAGATGACGCTGATCGTCAGTCATGGAAAATCTCCCCTCTCGGTGAACGCGAAGTATGGCCACCGCCTGGGGTATTCTGAAATTAAATATAACCATGCCAACCAGTGGCAAACCCGATGGTGGTGTTCATGTTCGATCCCGTGCTGTTGCGCAGTTTTGTCGCCGTTGTCGATTGTGCGAATTTCACCCGCGCCGCCGAACGCCTGCACCTCACCCAATCCACGGTCAGCCAGCAATTGCGCCGCCTGGAAGACAGTGTCGGCTGCCGCTTGCTCGACCGTGATCAGCGCCGGGTGGTGGCAACGGTCGAGGGTGAACGCCTGCTGGCCTATGCGCGGCGCATCCTGGCACTCAACGAAGAAGCCGCCGATGTGCTGATCAACCAGCAGAGCGACGGTGTGCTGCGCCTGGGCGTGCCCGAGGATTTTGCCGCCGAGCGCTTGATGCCGTTGCTGTCGGCGTTTGTCGTGGCCTACCCACGGGTGCGCCTGGAGGTCACCAGCGGCCTGGGGCCGGCGCTGTTGCGCCAGTATCGCGGCGGTGAGTTCGATGTGTTGCTGGTCAAGCAGATGGGCGACAGCGACGACTGCCTGGCCTCCTGGCCGGAGCCGTTGTGCTGGGTCGACAGCCGCCACATGCCGGCCCTGGGCCGCGACCCATTGCCCTTGGTGGCGTTCCCGGTGGGCGGCCTGTACCGCAATGAAATGCTCCAGCACCTGGAAGTCGGTGGCTGGCGCTGGCGCATTGGCTATTCCAGCGCGAGCCTGGCCAGTGTGTGTTCGGCGGTGGCGGCGGGGTTGGGCATCAGCCTGCTGCCTGAGCGGGTGGTGCAGGCCGGGCATGTGGTGCTCGGCGCCGACAGTGGTTTGCCCGCGGTGCAGGGCGTGCGGCTGGCGCTGTATGGGCGCAATGGGATGGGGGCGGCGGGGCAGAGCCTGCAGGGGCAATTGTGGGATTTATGCGAGGCCAACCCGCGCTGAGCCATGCCTTTGAGGAATATTTTGCATGCCCGCAAAGCATCATGATTTTGCCTCTCGCCGCCAGGCCCCGTGGGGCGTGGCTTTGGGCCAACCGCTGATTTTTCATATTCCTGTTTGGTCTATGTATAACTTTAAAGATTACTTTAAGAGATAAGCGTCTGCCCCCGATGATTCAGCTCTCGACGGTCGCCCCGCAGGCCCGTCGGTTTTTTCGCTGAAGACAGCAGGGAGTGAATCAATGGGCAATGTCCAGACCGCCGCCAGTGCACATGAGGCGCAGTGGCGCCAGGCACCGAGTGGTGAGTTGGTCGACCTTGGCCGGCCGCATCGCGCGCCCTTGGGGCAGTTGCGTTTGCAGAAAACCCCCAAGGGGATCTTGAGCCGCCGTGAAGGCATTTTATTGGGCCTGTTGGCGCTGGCGCTGCATGGCGCGGTGATCTACTGGGTCAGCCAGAAACCGGTGCCGGTGCTGCCGATTGTGCCGCCGGAAATTCCACCGATGACCATCGAGTTTTCCCAGCCGGCGCCGCCGGTGGTGGAACCGCCGCCGCCTGTACCGCCACCGCCGCCAGTTGTAGAACCACCGCCACCGGTCGTGGATGAGTTGGCGGCCAAGCCGGCGCCACCCAAGCCGGTTCCCAAGCCCAAGCCCAAGCCAAAACCTGTGCCCAAGCCCGAACCCAAGCCGGTGCCCAAAGCCGTCGAACAGCCGCCTGCGCCACCCCAGCCGGCACCCCCCGCGCCCACGCCAGCTGCGCCTGCGCCGGCACCGGTGACGCCTGCTTCGGCCAACGCTGCGTACCTGAAGAACCCGGCGCCCGAGTACCCATCACTGGCCCAGCGCCGTGGCTGGGAAGGCACGGTGTTGTTGCGGGTGCATGTATTGGCCAGCGGCAAGCCCGGTGAAATCCAGGTGCAAAAGAGCAGCGGTCGCCAGCAACTCGACGACGCCGCACTCAGCGCCGTGAAGCGCTGGAGCTTCGTGCCCGCCAAGCAGGGCGACGTGGCCCAGGATGGCTGGGTCAGCGTACCTATCGATTTCAAGATTCATTGAGCCTTTGCTCGACACTCTATCGCTTACACCGAGGACCGCATCATGACGTTACTGGCATCTCCACTTGAATCCATCGAAAGCGCGGTGATCTGGCTGCTGGTGGTTTTTTCCGTCGCCACCTGGGGCCTGGCCCTGCTCAAGGGCGTGCAGTTCGGCCGCCTCAAGGCCCAGGATCGCAAGTTCCACAAACAGTTCTGGGCAGCGTCGAGTCTCGATTCGGCCGCCGAACTGAGCGAAACCCACCCCGGCGCCGCCGCCCGTGTGGCCCAGGCCGGTTATGCCGCGATCCAGGTCGGTGATGCGCCGCACGCCGCTGACTTGAGCCAGGCGATCAACCACCAGGACCGCCTCGAACGTGCCCTGCGCCAGCAGATCGTGCGTGAGCGGCGCTCCCTGGAAACCGGCCTGGCCGTGGTCGCGAGTATTGGCAGCACCTCGCCCTTTATCGGGCTGTTCGGCACCGTGTGGGGGATCATGGAAGCGTTGAAAGGGATCAGCGCCGCGGGCTCCGCCAGCCTCGAAACCGTGGCCGGGCCTATCGGTGCGGCGCTGGTCGCGACCGGCGTGGGGATCGCCGTCGCCGTACCGGCGGTACTGGTCTACAACTATTTTCTGCGTCGCCTGAAGCTGACAGCTGCCGACCTGGATGACTTCGCCCATGACTTCTACAGCCTGGCGCAGAAAAATTCGTTCCGCGTGCTGGTCCACCCGGCGCTGCACAAAAACGCCGCCCAGGGCAGCGCGCAAAAAGTGAAGGAGGCGTCCTGATATGGCCTTCTCCACCCAAGACAGCGACGAGGTACTGAGTGAGATCAACGTCACGCCCCTGGTGGACGTGATGCTGGTACTGCTGGTGGTGTTTATCGTCACCGCCCCGCTGTTGACCAATGCGATCCCGATCAACCTGCCCAAGACCGAGGCCGTGGCCCCGGTGGAGCAGAAAGACCCGTTGGTGGTGAGCATCGACGGCGCCGGCAAAGTGTTTATCAACAAGGATGAAATCCAGCCGGACCTGCTGGAATTCAACCTGCAGGCCGCCAAGGCGAAGGACCCAGAGGTGCGGGTACAACTGCAGGCTGACGATGGTGTGAACTATGGCGAAGTGGCTCGGGCCATGGCGTCGATTGAGCGAGCGGGAATTACCAAGCTGTCGGTGATTACTGCGCGTTAGTGTCAACAGCCTCGACAATTTTTTGGCCGTCTCCTTGGCAGGGTGCGGCCTTTTTTTTTGCCTGTGATTTAAGCCGTCTGCCCAACCCCTGTAGGAGCTGGCTTGCCAGCGATAGCGGTGAGTCAGTCGACGAATGTTTCGGCGGACACGGCGCAATCGCCGGCAAGCCAGCTCCTACATTTTGAGCGAAATGGTTTTGTGTTTTTGGTTATTAATAAATAGCTTCTTATTCCTTAACGAATATATGCCCCGTCCCTATACTGGTCAGCAACGTTAAACGCTGCAGGAGGGCACACCCATGCACAGCGAGTTGATCCGTTACCTGATCGTGCCGGGCTGGCAAGGATCGCCAGAAGATCATTGGCAAACCCATTGGCAGAACAGCCTGCCCAACAGCGCCCGCGTGGAGCAGGCCGACTGGTTGACCCCGCGCCGCGAAGACTGGGTGGCGGCCCTGGCTGAAGCCATTGCGGCCGACAGTACTCCGGTGATTCTCATCGCCCACAGCCTGGGTTGCATCACCGTGGCGCACTGGGCGGCCAGCGCGCCATTGCAGTTCCTGCGCCAGGTGCGCGGGGCCTTGCTGGTGGCCCCGGCGGATGTCGAGCGCCCCGCGTGTGCGCCGGCGTTGCGCAACTTTGCACCGATTCCGCGCGACCTGTTGCCGTTTCCCAGCCAGGTCGTCAGCTCCGACAACGACAGTGCGGTCAGCGCCCCTCGGGCCCTGGAGCTGGCGCGGAACTGGGGGGCTGAAGCCGGAATTCTCGCAGGCGCCGGGCATATCAACGTGAAGTCCGGCCACCAGCGCTGGGAGCAGGGTTTCGCCTACCTCTATCGCCTGCAAAACCGTCTGGAGCATCACTCCCGGCGCCGCGCCTAATACTTTTCAACGCCCCGTCCCTTAAGTGGAATTGGGGCGGGAGCCTGCCATGAGCCTGCATGAAACCTTTGGCCAGCCACTGCTGACCTTCCCCGATGCCGAAAAAAGCCCCTTGAGCATCCGCGCCAAGGCGCTGGTGTTTGTCGACCCCCGTTCCCGGCAACTGCGCGAAGACCTTCAAAGCCTGGCCCCGCGTGCCTTGCCCGTACTGATTCGCGGCGAAACCGGCAGCGGCAAAGAGCTGCTGGCGCGCCATATCCATCGCGGCAGTGACCGCAGCGGCCTGTTTGTGTCGGTCAACTGCGGTGCGATCAGCCCCACTTACGCCGATGCCGAACTGTTCGGCTATGCCGCCGGCAGCCACAGCGGCGCGGCCAGCAGCCGCGCCGGTTGGTTCGGCTCGGCCAACGGCGGCACCTTGTACCTCGATGAGATCGGTGACTTGCCGCTGCCGATCCAGATCAAGCTGCTTGCCGCCCTGGAAAACCACGAAGTCACTCGCGTCGGCGCCCATCAACCGAGCCCGGTGGACGTGCGCCTGGTCGCTGCCACCAGCATCGACCTGGCCCAGGCGGTGGCCGTGGGTAAATTCCATGAGCGCCTGTTCCATTACCTCAGCGAAGGCCAGCTGGAACTGCCGGCGCTGCGCGAGCGCGTAGGCGACATCCTGTCCCTGGCCGAGTACTTCCTGGGGATCTACAGCCAGCGCCTGGACCTGCCGGTGCCGTTGATCAGCGAGGACGCGCAACGGGTGCTGGAGCAGCACAGTTGGCCGGGCAATACGCGGGAGCTGGAGAACGTGATCCACTTTGCGCTGCTGGTCAGCAGCGGCGATGAGATCTTGCCGGAGCATCTGAACCTGCCGGTGGCGTCGGTGGCGCAGATTGAGCATCAGGTGCGGCAGATCCTGAGCAGCGGCAGCGAAGGCGAGCGCGCAGCGTTGACGCGTCTGTTTCAGGGCTTGGGCTCTGTATGAGCAAAATGGAATATCAAAGTGAATAAAAGGTATTGTTCGGGAATAAAAAATATCGGTATTGTCCATTCCACGCCGCGATAGCACATCGCTGGCACCCCCATAAGAAGCGGCCGTCACCGACGTCCCGGATTTTCGATTAAGGACACTGCATGAAAAAGGTTCTGTTGTTCACCGCCCTGGCGGCTGCCCTGACTGCCGGTATCGCTCAAGCCAACGAAAAACTGGTGGTCGCGGCCACGCCGGTGCCGCACGCCGAGATCCTTGAGCTGATCAAGCCGACCCTGGCCAAAGAAGGCGTGGACCTGGAAATCAAGGTCTTCACCGACTACGTGCAACCGAACGTGCAAGTGGCCGAGAAGCGCCTGGATGCCAACTACTTCCAGACCCTGCCGTACCTGGACAACTTCAACAAAGGTAAAGGCACCAACCTGGTCACCGTGGTTGGTGTGCACGTTGAACCGTTTGGTGGCTACTCGAAGAAAGTCACCAAGCTTGAAGACCTGAAAGACGGCGCCACCGTGGCTATTCCCAACGAAGGCTCCAACAGCGGTCGCGCCCTGTTGCTGCTGCAGAAGGCCGGCCTGATTACCCTCAAGGACCCAAAAAACGCCCTGTCCACGCCAAAGGACATCGCCAGCAACCCGAAGAACCTGAAGTTCAAGGAACTGGAATCGGCCCTGCTGCCGCGCGTCCTGGACCAGGTTGACCTGGACATGATCAACACCAACTACGCGCTGGAAGCCGGCCTGAACCCGGCCAAGGATGCGTTGATCATTGAAGGCGCCGACTCGCCGTACGTGAACTATCTGGTAGCCCGTCCAGACAACAAGGACAGCGACGCCATCCAGAAACTGTCCAAGGCACTGACCAGCCCTGAAGTCAAAGCCTTCATCGAGAAGAAATACAGCGGCGCGGTGTTGCCGGCGTTCTGATTTGCCAAACCCCCTTCAAGGTTTGAACGCCGACGGCTGATACAGCGTCGGCGTTTTTTGTTGGGCAACGAGGATCAAAAATGTGGGAGCCGCGCCCACACTGCGCTACAAATCCCGGCGGTTGATCGCCCGCCGCAGCGCCACCAGCCATTTCACCAAGTCCTGCGGGTCAATCGGTTTTGTCTCGCTCATCTGGCATTCCCTCGCTGTTAAATGGCCCTCAGTCTGGGCACGCGCTGTCCTTCCCTGTGGTTCAGCGCTGAAAAAAAGACCCTTCCTACACCCCCCAGAACAATAGCTGTCACCCGGCAACCCGGCGAATCCGCCGGTTAGCTTTTTGGGTGATATCAATATGCTATTTCGGTATTTAAATTTTGGTTTTTATACCTTTAAAGTCAGCGCTTCCCGGCGTTACCCACGCTGGACCGGACTGCGTTTACGCCGCATTACCCCTGCGGCGCCCAGGACTTGAAATGACCTTCGACTACGCGTTTATCCTCAGCACCCTGCCGGCGTTTCTCAAGGCCGTGGGGGTGACCCTGCAAGTAGGCTTGATCGCCATCGGCACCTCGCTGCTGGTGGCGCTGATCAACTCGGCCCTGCTGGTGTTCCGCACGCCCTACCTGTCGCGCCTGGTAGCGCTGTATGTGGAGCTGGCGCGCAACACGCCGCTGCTGATCCAGCTGTTCTTCGTGTACTTCGCCTTGCCGGCCCTGGGTTTGAATATCTCCGGGTTCTGGGCGGCGATCATCACCATGACCTTTTTGGGCGGCGCCTACCTCACCGAAGTGCTGCGCGCTGGTGTGGAAGCGGTGCCGCTGGCGCAGATCGAGTCCGGTAAGTCCATCGGCCTGTCCGACTGGCAGTTGCTGCGCCATGTGATCCTGCCCCAGGCCGGGATCCTCAGTCTGCCTGCGCTGTTCGCCAATTTCATTTTCCTGCTCAAGGAAACCACCGTGGTGTCGGCAGTGGCGGTGCCAGAGATTCTCTACACCACCAAAAGCTATATCGCCCTCTACTACAAGACTTACGAGATGCTCGCCGTGCTCACGCTGATTTGCGTGCTGTTGTTCTTGCCGCTGTCGCTGCTGCTCAGCCGCCTGGAAAGGAGGCTCCAGCATGGCCAGTTCGGGTCTTGAATTGTTGTGGGTGTCGTTGCCGCAACTGGGCAAGGGCGCTGCACAAACCCTGTCGATTTCGTTTTTGAGCATCGCCTTCAGCACCATTGGCGGGGTGGTGTATGGGGTGCTGCGCACTTTGAATGTGCGGGCGATCAACCTGCTGCTGCGCATTTACCTGGAATTGTTCCGCGCGATTCCGGTGCTGGTGTGGCTGTATCTGCTGTTTTTTGGCCTGCCGATTTTCACCGGCCTGAGCATCCCCAGTTTCTGGTGCGCGGTGCTGGTGCTGTCGCTGTGGGGCGCCAGTGAAGTGGGCGAAGTGGTGCGCGGGGCCTTGCATTCGCTGCCGCGCGGGCAGCGGGAGGCGGGGCTGTCGATTGGCTTGTCGGCGCCGCAGCTCTACGGCTACGTGCTGTTGCCCCAGGCGCTCAAGCGCATGACGCCGCCGACCATCAACGTCTACACGCGGATCATCAAGACCAGCTCCCTGGCGGTGCTGATCGGCGTGGTGGACGTGATCAAGGTCGGCCAGCAAATCATCGAGCGCACTTACGAGTCGGTATTGATCTACGGCGCGCTGTTCCTGTTTTTCTTCTTTATCTGCTACCCGTTGTCGGCCGCCTCCAAGGTGCTGGAACGGCGCTGGGCCCAAGCATGAGCGCACTGATCGAGTTCCAGGGTTTCAATAAATTCTTCGGCGAACAGCAGGTGCTCAATGGCATCGACCTGAGGGTGCAAAGCGGCGAAGTGGTGGTGATCCTCGGCCCCAGCGGCTGCGGTAAAAGCACCTTGCTGCGCTGCCTCAATGGCCTGGAAGTGGCCCACAGCGGCAGCCTGCGGCTGGCCGGCAAAGAGCTGCTGGATAAACACACCGACTGGCGCCAGGTGCGCCAGGACGTAGGCATGGTGTTCCAGAGTTACCACCTGTTCCCCCATATGAGCGTGCTCGACAACATCCTGCTGGGCCCACTCAAAGTGCAAAAGCGCGAGCCTCGCGAAGCCCGTGAACAGGCGCAAAAACTGCTGGAGCGGGTAGGGCTCGCCGACAAGCGCGATGCGTTCCCGCGCCAGCTCTCGGGCGGCCAGCAGCAACGTATCGCCATCGTCCGTTCGCTGTGCATGAACCCCCAGGTCATGCTGTTTGACGAAGTCACCGCCGCCCTCGACCCGGAAATGGTCAAGGAGGTGCTGGAAGTGATCCAGGACCTGGCCCGCGATGGCATGACCCTGCTGATCGTCACCCACGAAATGGCCTTTGCCCGCGCCGTCGCCGACCGCGTGGTGTTTATGGAGGCTGGCCGCATCCTCGAACACAACACCCCCGAGGCCTTCTTTACGAACCCGCAGACCGCACGCGCGCAGCAGTTCCTCGAGAAATTCTCGTTTGTTTCAACACTGCCCAAGAAAATCAAGGAACTGGAGCTGTCATGAAAACTGCCAAGTTGTTACTGCCGCTGCTCGGCCTCGCCTTACTGGCCGGCTGCAATAAAACTGAAGAACCGGCCAAACCCGCCGCTGCCGCGCCGGCGGCGGTGAGTTACATCGACAAGATCAAGGCCCGCGACAAGCTGATCGTCGGCGTGTTTACCGACAAGCCGCCGTTTGGCTTTGTCGATGAAGCCGGGCGCTACGTGGGCTTTGATACCGACATCGGCCGCCGGTTTGCCAAGGACCTGCTGGGTGACGAGAACAAGGTCGAGTTCGTGGCCGTGGAGCCGGCCAGCCGCATCCCGTTTTTGCAGAGCGACAAGGTCGACCTGATCCTCGCCAACATGACCGTGACCCCGGAGCGCAAGGAAGCGGTGGAGTTCACCAACCCCAACCTGAAAGTCGCGGTCCAGGCCCTGGTGCCTAACGACAGCGTGGTCAAAAGCCTCGACGACCTGGCGACCCGTACCACCATCGTCACCACCGGCACCACTGCCGATATCTGGCTGACCAAGAACCATCCAGACTGGAAACTGCTCAAGTTCGAGAAAAACTCCGAGTCACTGCAAGCCTTGTCGGCTGGGCGTGGTGATGCCTATGCCCAGGACAACCTGGTGCTGTTCAGCTGGGCCAAACAGAACCCGGGCTACCGCGTGCTGGAACAGAAACTGGGTGACGAAGCGCCGATTGCACCGGCGGTGAAGAAGGGCAATATCGAACTGCGCGACTGGGTGAATGCCGAGTTGGCCAAGTTGGGTGAAGAGAAGTTCTTGCTCAAGCTGTATGACCAGTACGTGCGTAAAGAACTGAGCGATGACACCAAGCCTGAGAGTGTGATTGTTGAAGGGGGTAAGTGGCAGGGTTGATATCGGTATAGGGCCTCGGGAGAGGCCCGCTTGCGCTACCTGAATTTCAGCAGAATGGCTACAGCTACCATCCAAGTGAAGGCAGTAATCGTCATTGTCATTTTGATGATCAGACGCCGTTTCAGGTGAGGTGGGAAGTTTTCGAGATCGACTGAGTCCAGCTCACCGACAATGAGAGACGCCCTCGGCCACACCACCATCCCGGCGATTTTTGATATCTCCCAGAGCGACCAAATCAAACCTCGTTTCCCCAGGCTGGTCCCCCAAATATAGATATAACGGCTGTTCTTCAACGCTTCTTTTATTTCGTCCATGTGACGACGGCTGAGGTACAGGCTGTATGAAAGACTCAACACGGCAAGCAGAATTGGGCCGCCTGCAACAATGAGGGCAATCCAAGTTGGCCAGGTATCAATACTGGTCACTGTTGTATGGACTCGTAAATTTTTTCACCTATGTATTCGCCACCCATGCTAGCGGCAGTCGTACCCGCCCATACGCCAGTTCCCACTACGGCCGCGACACAGACAACACCTCCGATACCTCCTGTAGCTACGCCAATTGCCAAGCAGATCGAGCCACTTGTATAACTCGCTATCACGCCAGCTAGAAGACCACCAGAAGTTGCGCCGGCGAACTTCCCCCCTTCAGTGAACTTGATCTTCTCGCAAGCTGCCGCATCACCCCCGTTACACACTTGCTGAATAGCCAACACCGAAGAAACACCACCAATCCCAATGGCGATATACCCACCCGTCTTCATGTATTTGGCGGCACGACTGATCGCATCCACATGCGTGGCATACCCCGGAATCTGTCCCGGTGCCCCCGCCTTGTCCCAGTGATGCACTAGGCTGCGACTGGATAGGCCAAGGGACGTTTTCAGTTTTGGGTGATCCCCAAGGGTTGTCTGGCCACGCAGGCGCGTGGAGTTCAGCAAGTGGGCATCCAGTTGGTTCAGCAAGCGCTGGCGATCAGACAAGAATTGCGGTGATTTGAGATGGCGGTGCTGCCGATAGCTGTCCTGATGCAAGCGCTCGATGGCTTGGAGGGTGTCACGCAAGTTGCTCAGGTGCTGTTCCATCACCACCGCGCTGACGCCCAGCCAGGTTGAGGTGTGGCCGATAAACCCGGCGATTTCTGCGCCGTGCCGGTACAGAAAGTCGGCCTCCTCGGGTGTCAGGGGCTCCAGCGCTGCGTCTACTTGCTGGGCGGCCTGCATCAACAGGGCTTCCTGGTAAGTGCAGGCGGTGTTGTTCGGATCACTCAACACGATGATCGAGCCGGCTTTAACCTCGCCCTTATAGGGGTTAAGCCCCTGAAACTTGCTCATGACGGCGGGGTTGTGCTCGGGGAAAAGGACCGCCTCCAACGCTTCGCGGGTCATGCTTTTGGGGACCACGTAGAACCCAGGTTCCTGGGGCTCAACGCTGTTGAATACGGCTGGAGCGCGATTGGCTGAAAGCGCCAGGCTGGATGAGGTCGCAGCTGCCGGTCGTTGGGTAACGGGTGGCGCGGTGGGTTCGGCGGCTCGCCTGGCCACTCGCGGTGCAGTGCCTTGGTTGCTGTAGGTCGCCGTGTACACCGAGGGAATCAGCCGCGCTCGGCAGGGGCAACTGCTGAAACTGTCCAGCGTGCCCGCTACAAGTTTGCCATGACTCTCTATGTGCGATATGCCACCGATAATCTGATAGATCTTCCTGTCTATGCCGCATGTGACTTCGCCCCCTTCGCGGGCATGAAGCAGACCGAATATAGTTACCCTCACATCTCCATCCAGGACGATCCCGCCGCAGGTGGTCTTGTCACCGCGACCAATGAAATGACCTTCACTCATTGTTATTTCCTATTGTTTTCGGTCGGGTAATGACGCGTTGCGAGCGTCCATTAATTTTTTATTTGGAAGTGGTTAAGTGTTATCTGATTAGCGGGTAGTCAACTGGTGTACGGTTTGCGGTTAAGCACTCAAATAGATTGCAAAAAATCTTCAGCTTTCGACACTCCCGCACGTAATATGATCAACGAAGAACTTTGCGGTGTATTGATGATTTCGTCACCGTTACTGAGCACGCTGCCCACTAATGCAATATGGCTGTAGTCTGCTCCTGCGGCGGTTACAATTTGTGCTTTAGTGCCGTCGTTGTATACAGCGTAATCACCTTTCTGCGCGGCGTGTACGTGCTGCCCATTAGGCAGTTTGAATTCCATCGGAGAAGTGGCTTGTTCAATAACGCCACCGTTGCGGGTTTGGCTGCCTTGCGCTGCGATTCGGTAAATAGCGATAGGAGGATGGGCTTTTCTGTATTCTTGCTGTTGCCTGACGAGGGTCAACACCTCTTCGTTGCAGGTGTCTTGTATGTTCTCCGTGATTTTCGACTTGTCTAGGTCGCGGAGAAAGTCAGCGCAAGCTTCGTTGGTGTGACGTGCAGGCTGGGCTGTATTCATTTTATATTCTCGTTCATGACGTGTGTGTTGCACTAAGCTTGGTGTATGCAGTGATTAAAACTAGGTGTAAGTGTCAGGTCGTCAGCCTGAAGAGATATAGGTTTTAAGTAAAGTCGGATGCCTCCGAAGTTAAGCTCATAAAGTTCTGAAGGAAAAATTCCATCTATTTAAATGATGGGAGTGATTCTGCGCATAGACAGCGATTACTTTGGTACTGCACCGTGAGTGTTCAGATGCCCGGTGTGCGGCACCGGGCGAAGGGCTTCCAACGCACTGCCTAACTCGGCCAATGCCACGCCGGCTCATCCAACACCCGCTGCCCCACAATCTGCGTCTGGCCCATCACCTTCTCCAGCACAATCGAATTGCATCCCTCGTCCTGCTGCAACGCCGCGATCAAGCGGCTGGCATGGGACACCACCCACACCTGGCATTGCCTTGAAGCCTGGATGATCAGGCGCGCCAAGGCCGGCAACAGGTCCGGGTGCAGGCTGGTTTCCGGTTCGTTGAGCACCATCATCGTAGGCGGGCGTGGCGTCAGCAGGGCGGCGATCAGCAGCAGGTAGCGCAGGGTGCCGTCCGACAACTCCGCCGCCGACAGTGGCCTCAGCAACCCTTCCTGATAAAACTCAATGGCAAAACGTCCGCCCTGCAACGGCTGGATATTCAGGCGTGCGCCGGGAAACGCATCGCTGACTGCGCGCTGCAAGGCCTCGGGGTCGCCGATTTCGCGGATGGTCTGCAACGCGGCCGCGAGGTCGCGGCCATCGTGGTGCAACACCGGTGTGCGCGTACCCAATTGGGGCAGGCGCACTGGCGCATCGGCGTCGCTGCGAAAGTGGTCGTAGAAGCGCCAGCCGCGAATGCTTTCGCGCAGCATCAGCACTTCGGGCGAGCCGCGCAGGCTGCCGACCTGGTCGAACAGGCTGTGGTAGTCGGGCGTGTGCTGGGCCAGCACATCCCAGGTCCGCCCGTCTCGGGCGCGGATCATCGCCCCCGAGCGTTGCACCAGCAGGCTGGCCGGGCGATAGACGTGGCCGGCCCAGATGCATTCCTTCTTGATCTCGGGGTCCAGGGAAAAGTACGACGAACTGGGTACTGGCAAGCCCAGGGAAATCGCGTAGCTGAAGTCTTCGCCGGCAAAGCCCAGGCGCAAGCGCTTGACGCCCTGGGGCACGCTGGCCTGCACCGCGACTTCGCCCTTGAGCATGCGCCGGCTGATGTTTTCGGGGCCGGCCCAGAACGTCGAGTCCAGGCCTCCTTCACGGGCCAGGGCATTGATCACGCCGCCCTGGGCGGTTTCCGCCAGCAGGCGCAAGGCGCGGTACAGGTTGGATTTGCCGCTGCCATTGGGGCCGGTGATCAGGTTCAGCCGATCCAGCGGTACCACCAATTTATTGATCGAGCGGTAATTGGCCACCGCTAAGGTTTTCAGCATCAGGGGCGTTCCCGGCCGGTATGGACCGCCATCTTACCCTGTAGGAGTCGGCTTGCCGGCGATCAACCGAGGCCAGGTAATTCCCATAGTCGAAGGCGGAACCCTGAACTAAGCTCACAGTCGCATACACACTGGCACGTCGGTATCACGCAAAAGGAGCCTGCATGGGCGGTCCCACCTCAACAGTTATTTGTGGCGTTGCCCTGCTGGCATTGCTGAGCGGCTGTGGCCAGCAAAAGCCTGAACCCAAGGCCCATTCCAGGGTGTTTGTGCAAACCGTGCAGCCGACCGATTTCGCGGCGGCGGTGACCCTTACCGGGGATATCCAGGCGCGGGTGCAGACCGATTTGTCGTTTCGCGTAGGCGGCAAGATTATCCAGCGCATGGTGGATGTGGGCGACCGCGTGACGGCCCGGCAAGTGCTGGCCAGGCTCGATCCCAAGGATTTGCAGACCAACGTCGATTCCGCCCAGGCCCAGGTGGTGGCGGAACAGGCGCGGGTCAAACAGACGGCGGCGGCCTTTGTGCGCCAGGAGAAACTCCTGCCCAAGGGCTACACCAGCCGCAGCGAGTACGACGCGGCCCAGGCCGCCTTGCGCAGCAGCCAAAGTGCCCTGGCGGCGGCGCAGGCGCAGTTGGCCAACGCCCGCGAGCAGTTGGGCTACACCGCCCTCATCGCCGAAGCGCCGGGGGTGATTACCGCGCGCCAGGCCGAAGTCGGCCAGGTGGTGCAGGCCACCGTGCCGATTTTCAGCCTGGCCCGTGACGGCGAGCGCGACGCGGTATTCAACGTCTACGAATCGCTGCTGGCGGAGCCACCGCCGGATGCGCCAATCACCGTCAGCCTGCTGGATAACCCGAGCATCAAGGCCGTGGGCCGGGTGCGTGAAGTGACCCCGGCCGTTGCGGCCAGCAGCGGCACGGTGCAGGTGAAGATCGCCCTGGAGGCCTTGCCCAAGGGCATGCAACTGGGTTCGGTGGTCAGCGCCACCGCCAACGGGCAAGCCAAGGCCAGCATCGAACTGCCTTGGGCTGCACTGACCAAGGATCTCAGCGAGCCCGCCGTGTGGCTGGTGGATGGCGACGGCAAGGCGCAATTGCACAAGGTCACTGTCGCGCGCTACCTGACCGGCAAGGTGATCATCAGCGATGGCCTCAAGGGCGGCGAAAAAGTCGTAGTGGCCGGTGGGCAATTGTTGCATCCAGGCATGGTGGTGGAGATCGCCCAGGCGCCGGACCAGGCCCAGGCCAAGGGCGTGCAGCCATGAAGCACCTGACGCTGATCCTCGCCAGCAGCCTGTTGCTGATCGCTTGTTCCAAGGAAGAACCGGCGCCGGAGCCTATAAGGCCGGTGCTCTGGGTCGAGGTGAAGGCCGAAGACCAGGCTCACCTCGGGCGCTTTGCCGGCAGCATCCAGGCGCGTTATGAAAGTAACCTGGGTTTCCGGGTGCCAGGGCGCATCGCCCGGCGCGCGGTGGATGTGGGGGCCGAAGTCGAAAAAGGCGCCTTGCTGGCGGTGCTCGACCCCACGGACCAGCAGAACCAGCTGCGCGCCGCCCAGGGCGACCTGGCGCGGATCCAGGCACAATTTATCAACGCCCAGGCCAATGCGCGGCGCCAGCAGGAGTTGTTCAACCGTGGCGTCGGCGCCCAGGCGCAACTGGACATTGCCCAGACCGACCTGAAAACCACCCAGGCCTCCCTCGACCAGGCCAAGGCGTCGGTGGACCAGGCCAAGGACCAGCTCAACTACGCCGAGTTGCGCACTGACCACGGTGGCATCGTGACCGCCTGGAATGCCGAGGCCGGCCAGGTGGTCAGCGCCGGCCAGCAAGTAGTGACCCTGGCCCGTCCGGATATCAAGGAAGCGGTGATCGACCTGCCCGCCGGCCTCGCCGAGCGTCTGCCGCCGGATGTGGTGTTCCTGGTGGCCAGCCAGTTGGACCCCAGCATCAACACCACCGCCACCGTGCGCGAGATCGAGCCCCAGGCACAAAGCGCAACCCGCACCCGTCGCGCGCGCCTGACCCTGGCCCAGACGCCCCCGGCGTTCCGGTTGGGCACGGCGATCAGTGTGACCTTGAGTTCGGCCATCGCGCCACGCATCGAGTTGCCCGCCAGCGCGGTGCAGGATGTCGAGGGCAAGGCCCGCATCTGGGTCATCGATATGCAGCAGCAGACCGTGCAACCCCGCGACGTGACCCTGGTCAGCCGTGATGCCAGCAGTGTCGTGCTCAACGGCGGCGTGCAGCCTGGCGAGCGGGTCGTCAGCGCCGGCGTCAACAGCCTCAAACCCGGACAAAAAGTCAAAACCGACGAGGACAGCCCGCGATGAAAGGGAGCTTCAACTTATCCGACTGGGCACTCAAGCATCAGTCCTTCGTCTGGTACCTGATGTTCGTTGCGCTGCTGATGGGCGTGTTTTCCTACATGAACCTGGGACGCGAGGAGGATCCGTCCTTCACCATCAAGACCATGGTGATCCAGACCCGCTGGCCGGGCGCGACCCAGGAAGAAACCCTCAAGCAGGTCACCGACCGCATCGAGAAAAAGCTCGAAGAGCTGGACTCCCTGGACTATGTGAAAAGCTACACCCGGCCCGGTGAATCCACGGTTTTTGTGTTCCTCAAGGACACCACCAGCGCCAAGGCGATCCCCGAGATCTGGTACCAGGTGCGCAAGAAAATCGACGACATTCGCGGCACCTTCCCCCAGGGCTTGCAGGGACCGTCGTTCAACGACGAGTTCGGTGATGTGTTTGGCTCGGTGTATGCCTTTACCGCCGATGGCATGTCGATGCGCCAGTTGCGCGACTACGTCGAGCAGGTGCGCGCCGAAATCCGGGCGGTGCCGGGGCTGGGCAAGGTCGAGATGATCGGCCAGCAGGACGAAGTGATTTACCTGAATTTTTCCACGCGCAAACTGGCCGCCCTGGGGATTGACCAGCGCCAAGTGGTGCAGAGCCTGCAAGCGCAGAACGCGGTAACCCCGGCCGGGGTGATCGAGGCCGGGCCGGAGCGGATTTCGGTGCGTACCTCCGGGCAATTCGCCTCGGAAAAGGATTTGGCTGACGTCAACCTGCGGCTCAATGACCGCTTCTACCGCCTGGCGGATATCGCGGATATCAGCCGTGGCTATGTGGATCCGGCGCGGCCGATGTTCCGTTTCAACGGCCAGCAAGCCATTGGCCTGGCCATCGCCATGCAGAAGGGCGGCAATATCCAGGAGTTCGGCAAGGCCCTGCACCAGCGCATGGACGAGCTGACTGCCGACCTGCCGGTGGGCATCGGCGTGCACAAGGTGTCGGACCAGGCAGAGGTGGTGGAAGAGGCCGTCGGCGGTTTCACCAGTGCGCTGTTCGAAGCGGTGATCATCGTGCTGGTGGTGAGCTTTATCAGCCTGGGCCTGCGTGCCGGGCTGGTGGTGGCGTGCTCGATCCCGCTGGTGCTGGCACTGGTATTTGTGTTTATGGAGTACAGCGGCATCACCATGCAGCGGGTATCGTTGGGTGCGTTGATCATCGCCCTCGGCTTGCTGGTGGATGACGCGATGATCACCGTGGAAATGATGATCACGCGCCTGGAAAAAGGCGAGACCCTGGAGCAGGCCGCGACCTACGCCTACACCTCCACCGCGTTCCCCATGCTCACCGGCACCCTGGTGACCGTGGCCGGCTTCGTGCCGATTGGCCTCAACGCCAGCTCGGCCGGCGAATACACCTTCACCCTGTTTGCGGTGATTGCGGTGGCGATGCTGGTGTCGTGGGTGGTGGCCGTGTTGTTTGCGCCGGTGATTGGCGTGCATATCCTCAGCAGCAAGGTCAAACCCCACAGTGAAGAGCCGGGGCGGATCGGGCGGGTGTTCAACGCCGGTATGCTGTGGGCCATGCGCAACCGCTGGTGGGCGATTGGCCTGACGGTGCTGCTGTTCGTGGCGTCGGTGTTTTCCATGCAGTTTGTGCAGAACCAGTTTTTCCCGTCGTCGGATCGCCCGGAAATCCTCGTCGACCTCAACCTGCCGCAAAACGCCTCGATCAACGAAACCCGCAA
This sequence comes from Pseudomonas sp. HC1(2025), assembly GCF_058742075.1. Taxonomy (NCBI): domain Bacteria; kingdom Pseudomonadati; phylum Pseudomonadota; class Gammaproteobacteria; order Pseudomonadales; family Pseudomonadaceae; genus Pseudomonas; species Pseudomonas sp. HC1(2025). The sequence goes on from NZ_CP196017.1 coordinate 257,158, forward strand.
GGCCGTGGATCGGCTTGAGGCAATCATCAAGGACGACCCCGACATCGCACGCTGGAGTACCTACATCGGCCAAGGGGCGATCCGTTTCTACCTGCCCCTGGACCAGCAACTGGAGAACCCGTACTACGCGCAGTTGGTGATTGTCAGCAAGGGGCTGGAGGAGCGCGGCGCGTTGATCGAGCGCCTGCAAAAACGTTTGCGCGATGACTTCGTGGGCGTCGGCAGTTTTGTCCAACCCCTGGAAATGGGCCCGCCGGTCGGGCGGCCGATCCAGTACCGGGTGTCTGGCAAGGACATCGACCAGGTGCGCAAACACGCCATCGAACTGGCGACGTTGCTGGATAAAAATACGCACCTGGGCGAGATCATCTATGACTGGAACGAGCCGGGCAAAGTGCTGCGGGTCGATATCGCCCAGGACAAGGCGCGCCAGCTTGGGCTGTCGTCCGAAGACGTGGCGCAGTTGATGAACAGCGTGGTCAGCGGCTCGGCCGTGACCCAGGTACACGACGATATCTACCTGATCAACGTGGTCGGCCGCGCCGAAGACGCCGAGCGCGGCACCCCGGAAACCTTGCAGAACCTGCAGATCGTCACCCCCAGCGGCACCTCGATCCCATTGCTGGCCTTTGCCACCGTGCGCTACGAGTTGGAGCAGCCGCTGGTGTGGCGCCGTGATCGCAAGCCGACCATCACCATCAAGGCCGCCGTGCGCGACGAGATGCAGCCGACCGACCTGGTCAAGCAGCTCAAGCCTGAAATCGAGAAATTCAGCGCCGGCTTGCCGGTGGGCTACACGGTCGCTACCGGTGGCACCGTGGAGGAAAGCGGCAAGGCCCAGGGCCCGATTGCCAGTGTGGTGCCGTTGATGCTGTTCTTGATGGCGACCTTCCTGATGATCCAGTTGCACAGCGTGCAGAAAATGTTCTTGGTGGCCAGCGTGGCCCCACTGGGCTTGATCGGCGTGGTGTTGGCGCTGATTCCCACGGGCACGCCCATGGGCTTTGTGGCGATCCTGGGGATCCTGGCGTTGATCGGTATCATCATCCGCAACTCGGTGATCCTGGTGACCCAGATCGACGCCTACGAGCGGGATGGCTACACACCGTGGGACGCGGTGGTGCAGGCCACCGAGCACCGGCGCCGGCCGATCCTGCTGACGGCGGCGGCCGCCAGCCTGGGCATGATCCCCATCGCCCGGGAAGTGTTCTGGGGGCCGATGGCCTACGCGATGATCGGCGGCATCATCATCGCCACCCTGCTGACGCTGCTGTTTTTGCCGGCGTTGTATGTGGCCTGGTACAAAATCCGCGAGCCCGCGTAGGAGTCGGCCAGCCGGCTCCTACAGCGCGGTAGGGGTCGTGGGAAACGTCTCAAAGTCCTAATGGGGCGTTTCTCAGGTAACCAATTGTTTTACCCTCCAGGCTTTCACTTGTGTGAAGGTCTTTGCCATGCCTCGTTGTCTGCGCCTTACCTTAATGGTTTGCATGCTACTGCTCTCACCGCTGGCGGTTGCCGGCACCGTGCTGGAAAACGCCCAATGGCGTATCGAACTCGACGCGGCGACCCTGGCTGTACGCGTTACCCCCGCTGGCGGCGAACCGGTACTGGCCTCAAGCGGCGTGGCGGCCCATGAGGTCAGCCAGTTGCAACAGGCCGATCAACAGGCCAACTGGCAATGGGACAAGGGGGCCTATCACCTGAGCGCCACCCTGGAGCAGCGCGACCTGATCCTTAGCGTCACCGCACGCGAGGCTGCTGAACTGGACATCCTCCGGCAACCGGCCAGCGCCATGGGCAAGGGTTTGATCTGGCCGCTCGCCGAGGGGCATTACATCCCCGCCGGCAATCGCCTGTGGCAAGACTTCCTGCTCGATTACGGCGATGTGAACAGCACCCAAGACCTCAGCCTGCCGTTATGGGGCGTCGACCACGCCAGCTTTACCCTCAACTGGCTGCTGACCAACCCCTACAACAATCGCTTGCAGTGGCATGCCGAGGGCCAGCGCCTGGGCTTGACGTTGCGCCATGAGTTCACCGCCCTGGACCCTGGCGCACCGATGACACTGCGCCTGAACCTGGGCGAAGCCGACTTGCTGGCCGGTGCCAAGCGCTATCGCCAGTGGCTGGTGGAGCAGGGCCTTTACGAGCCGTTGGCGCAAAAGCTGCAACGCCTGCCTGACGGCGAAAAACTGCTGGGTGCCAGCCATGTGTACCTGTGGGGCAACGACCTGCTGGGCCTTGGTGATGTACGCGATTGGCAGCAGCTACGCACATTGCTGCGCGCGGCTGATGGGTTGGGCGCGCAACTCAGGGGCCTGCTTGACCCGCAGGCGACGCAGGTGGTGCACGTCACCCAGCCGTTTCTGGATCGTTACCAGCAAGCCGTGTTGTTAAGAGGGCTCAACGCGGCCCTCGACAAAAAGGCGCGCCAGGGCTGGCAAGCCAAGACCGAGCCCGACATGCAGGCCCTCGCCGAAGGCTATGGGGTGGTCCGTCAGGCATTGGCGCAGGAGTTTGCCAGCGCCTTGACCGCGCCCCCCGAAACCTGGGGTAGCACCTTATCCGCCAAAACTATAAAGACCCTGCAAGACAGTGGCCTACCACGCTTGCTATTGACCCTGGGCGAAGGCTGGGAGGGCGGGCTCTGGCACCCTGAGGCGGTACGCAAGGGTGTCGAGGCCGGGTACTTGATGGCGCCTTATGATTCCTATGAAACCGCGCTGGCGGACACGGAGAACCTCGACTGGACCACCGCGCACCTGGGCAGCCGGGCGTACCGCGACTGCGCGATCATGTTGAAAAATGGCCAGCTCAAGACCGGCTTCCAGAAGTCCGGGCACTACACCGACCCGCGTTGCGTGCGCCCGCTGCTGCAGGCACGGGTGACAGCGGTGCAGGCCAAGGCCGGGTTCAATGCCTGGTTTCTCGATGCCTACGCCACCGGCATGCTGTTTGACAGCTATCGCTCGGTACTGGGCATGACCCAGGCGCAGAACGCCGAGGGCAATATCGACGCGGCACGCTGGATTGGTAGCCACCTCCAGTTGCCGGTGGGCTCCGAAGACGGCAATGCCACCACCGCCCGCGGCGTGTTGTTCGCCCATGGCATGCAAACCCCGGTCATGGGCTGGGGCGACCGCGAGATGACCCAGGACAAGCAATCGCCTTACTACGTGGGCGCCTGGTATCCACCGGAGGAACCGGCAGTGTTCTTCAAGCGCGTGCCGCTCAAAGAGCCGCTGCGCAGCGTGTACTTTGCCCCGGCGATGCGCCTGCCGCTGTATCAGGCGGTGTTCCATGGCTCGGTCATTACCAGCCATCACTGGCTGTTCGACAGCCTGAAGCTGAGCAATGTGCAGGTGGAAAACGAGTTGACCCAGCTGCTTTACAACGTGCCGCCGCTCTATCACTTGAGCGCCGCTACCTTGAAGCAACGCTTGCCGATGATCCAGCGTCAGGATGGGTTTTTCCGCCCGTTGCATGAGCGTCTGGCGACCCAGGCGTTGACGGATTTTCGCTGGCTGAGCAACGACCGGCTGGTGCAGCAGACCACGTTTACCGATGGCACGCGGTTGGTGGCCAATTTTGCGCAGGAGCAGAGGGACGGGTATCCGGGGCGGAGTGTGACGGCGTGGGTGGTGGGTGAAAGTCCGGTGGTGTATCAGGTGGATCAGCAGCGCCCTTGAGTCCATCGCGGGCAAGCCCGCTCCCACAGGGGGGGCTCGACCAGGCAGGGAGCTCTGGACACACCACAAAACCAATGTGGGAGCTGGCTTGCCTGCGATGGCGGTATGTCAGCCACCAAAGATAGTGCCTGTACTACTGCCATCGCGGGCAAGCCCGCTCCCACAGGGGGGGCTCGACCAGGCAGGAAATTCTGGACACACCACAAAACAATGTGGGAGCTGGCCTGCCTGCGATGGCGGTATGTCAGCCACCAAAGATAGTGCCTGTACTACTGCCATCGCGGGCAAGCCCGCTTCCATAGGGGGGGGCTCGATCAGGCAGGGAGTTCTGGACACACCACAAAACAATGTGGGAGCTGGCTTGCCTGCGATGGCGGTATGTCAGCCACCAAAGATAGTGCCTGTACTACTGCCATCGCGGGCAAGCCCGCTCCCACAGGGGGGCTCGATCAGGCAGGGAGCTCTGGACACACCACAAAACCAATGTGGGAGCTGGCTTGTCGGGTCGCCGCATCGCTGCGATAGCGTCCGCTCAGACAACCTCTACCTTACGCCACACACTGGCCAACCAGGGCTGCTGCTCGCGCGGCAGCCCCGCCGGGCGATAGTAGTGCTCCAACTCCACAAACCCCGCCGCCGCCAGCAGCGCCTGCCAGGCCGCAAGGTCGTGATACGAGCCATAACGCGGCCCGTTCCAGCCCTCCTGGTTTTGCCCCCTGGGATTGGAGCTGAACAACACCCCGCCCGGTTTCAGCGCAGCATGCAGTTGCTGGAGAATGCGCGGCAACTCCTGCTTGGGGATATGGAACAGCACCGCATTGGCAAAAATCCCGTCGAAGCGCGCGGCCGGCAGATCCAGCTTGAGGAAGTCCTGCTGCAGTACCTCGCAGCCGCTGTTCTGGCGCGCCATCTGCGCGAAACGCTCGGCGCCATCCAGGCCTACGGCGATATGCCCAAGCCGGGTGAAGGTCTGCAAATCCCGCCCCGGCCCGCAGCCGAAGTCCAGCACGGTAAACGGTGCGGGCGCCTGGATATGCCGCAGCAGTGCGTCGATGTTCTGGCTTACATCATGGTCGCGGGTGCCTTCGCGAAAGTCCTCGGCCACCTGGTTGTAGTGGCCTAGGGTGGTGGAGGTGATCTGGTCGAGGTCGTCGGGGGCGAGTTTCATGGCAGTCGGCACCAGGGCAAAGAAAGGTGCCGACTATACCTCAGCGTTTGTTCAGCCCGCGCGCCAGGCGATCGCCGCCCAGTTGGATCGCGGCCACCAGCAGAACCAGCAATACAATCACCGTGAGCATGATCTGGCTGTCAAAACGCTGGTAACCGTAGCGGTAGGCAATATCCCCCAGGCCACCGGCGCCGATCGCCCCGGCCATGGCCGACGAGTTGATCATGGTCACCAGAGTAATGGTGAACCCGCCGACAATCCCCGGCAGTGCTTCCGGCAACAGCACATGCCAGACGATATGCCAGCGCCGGCAGCCCATGGCCTGGGCGGCTTCGATCAGGCCATGGTCGACCTCGCGCAGGCTGACCTCGGCGATTCGCGCAAAGAATGGCGTGGCGGCGATGGTCAGCGGCACCACGGCGGCCCATACGCCGTAGGTGGTGCCGACGATCAGGCGGGTGAACGGGATCAGCGCCACCATCAGAATCAGGAAGGGGATGGAGCGGAACAGATTGACGAACGCCCCCAGTACCCGGTTCAACGCGGGGGCCTGGTAGATGCCGCCCTTGTCGCTGGTGACCAGGAACACCGCCAGCGGGATGCCCACCAACAGCGCGATCAACGACGACACCCCGACCATCAACAAGGTATCGATGGCGCCCTGCAATAAACGATCAAACCACATAGCCCAGCACCTCGACCTGTTGTGCCCAGCGCGCGGCGCGGGTGCGTAATGTATCGGCATCCAGGGTGGAGTCGCTCACCGCCAGCAGCAACTGCCCCAGGGCGTGGCCCTGGATGCGCTCGACCCCGCCTTGCAGCAGGCGCACGCGCCCACCCAGGGCGCCGAACAGTGCGGCGAGGTCCGGTTCATCCGCGCTGGCGCCGGTAAATTGCAGGCGCAGCACCACGGCCGCCTGCGCCGACGGCGGCGTGGCCTGCAAACGCTTTTGCAGCTCATCGGGCAAGCCATGTTGCAGGGGCGCCAGCAGGGTTTTGCTGACCTCATGCCTGGGGTTGCCAAACACTTCCCACACCGGCCCTTGCTCGACGATCCGCCCGTGTTCCAGCACCACCACGCGGTCGCAGATTTCGCGGATCACCGCCATCTCGTGGGTGATCAGCACGATGGTCAGGCCCAGGCGCCGGTTGATCTCGCGCAACAGGCCGAGGATCGACTGGGTGGTTTCCGGGTCCAGGGCCGAGGTGGCTTCGTCGCACAGCAGGATCTGCGGGTCGTGCACCAGCGAGCGGGCGATGCCTACCCGTTGCTTCTGCCCGCCGGACAACTGCGCCGGGTAGGCCTTGTGCTTGTCTTGCAAGCCCACCAGCTCCAGCAGTTCGCGGACTTTTTGTGCGCGCTGTGGTTTGGGCACGCCGGCAACTTTCAGCGGCAGCTCGACGTTCTGCCACACGGTCTTGGCCGACATCAGGTTGAAGTGCTGGAAGATCATGCCGATGCGCCTGCGCAGGGCCACCAGGCGGTCTTCGTCGAACTCGCCGATATCCACCTGGTCGATCAGCACCCGGCCGCTGCTGGGTTGCTCCAGGCGGTTGATGGTGCGGATCAGCGACGACTTGCCGGCGCCACTGCGGCCGATGATGCCGAACACTTCGCCGTGCTGGATCGCCAGGTCAATGCCTTGCAGCGCATGCACCGTGCCGTCATAGGTTTTGCCCAGGTTGATAAAACGCACATGGGCGCGGTTGAGGTCTGGGTGCAGTTCGGTCTGCCGGGCGTCCCTGGGCGGTGTGCCCAGGTCGCGCAGTTGGCTGTTGGCGGCGCTCATGTTCAGCCTTCCCAACCGACTTGGTACAGCGTGCCGAGGGATTTATCCAGGGCAGCACGCACCACCGGCGAATGCTGGTAGATCTCGACGAACTTGATCACCCGCGGGTCGGTTGTGCCTTTGGGCTGGGTCACGAACTGGATCACGTATTCCGGGTGGTCGAGGCCGTCGAACAGCAGCGCCGACTCGGCATTGAAAGTCTTGGACAGGCGGATGTAGGCCGGGTAGCCCTGCACCAGGTCGGCATCGTCATAGGCGCGTACCAGCTGCACTGCTTCGACTTGCAGGATCTTGAGCTTTTTCGGGTTGGCGACGATGTCTTCTTCGGTGGCCTTGTAGCCCACGCCCGGCTTGAGGGTGATCAAGCCCGCCTTGGCCAGCAGTTGCAGGCCGCGCCCGCTGTTGATCGGGTCGTTGGCGATGGCCACGCTGGCGCCCTGGGGCAGCTCATCGAAGCTTTTGTATTTTTTCGAGTACAGGCCGACGTTGTTGATGATCCCCGGCTTGAACGGCACCAGGTCAAAACCGGCGGCGGCCTTGGCGTTTTCCAGGAACGGAATGTGCTGGAAGTAATTCACGTCGATATCGCCGGCGGCGAGGCTGACGTTGGGCGCGATCCAGTCGGTGAACTCCACCAGCTCGACTTTCAGGCCCTGTTTTCCGGCCTCTTCGACGGCGGCTTCCAGGGGGATGGCGAAGGCCGCCGTGGTGCCGACTTTCAGCGGCGCATCGGCGGCAAACACCGCCGAGCTGAACAGGCCGAGGGCCAGGGCCAGTGCTTTGACTGGGTGGGACAGCAGTGTTTTTTTCATGGTCGATTTCCAGTCATAAGGTGTGGGGAAAAACAACGAAGATCTAATGTGGGAGCTGGCTTGCCTGCGATAACGGTGTGTCAGTGCCAACTGCATCAACTGGCACACCGCTATCGCAGGCAAGCCAGCTCCCACATTTTTGGTTTAGTGGCGGTAGTGAGAGCCGGTGTGTTGTTCGGGTAAGCGAGCATCGCGGTGGAACACTTTCTCGCGCAGCGTCCCGCTCTCATAAGCGGTCTTGTACGACCCCCGTTTTTGCAACTCCGGAATCACCAACTCGATGAAGTCCACATAGCTCTCCGGCGTAACAATGCGCGTCAGGTTGAAGCCATCCAGGCCGGTCTCGCTGATCCAGGATTCCAGCTCATCAGCCACCTGCGCGGGTGAGCCCACCAGGGTGATATAGCGCCCGCCCAACGCGTGTTGCTCCAACAACTTGCGACGGGTCCAGTCGTTGTTCTGCAAGGCTTTGGTGGCCGATTGGATCGCGTTGCTCTTCACGTACTGGATGGGTTCATCCAGCTCGTATTGCGAGAAGTCGATGGCGGTGGAGGCGCTGAAATGCGCCACCCCGGCCTCGGCGCTGGCGTAGCTCAGGTACTCGGCATGCTTGGCCCAGGCCAGTGCCTCGGTGGCGCCGACAATCACGTTGAGGCCCATGAACACCTTGATATCGTCCGGGTTGCGCCCGGCCTCGACCGCGCTGGCGCGCACCTTGTCCACTTGCACCTTGGTCGCGGCCTTGTTCTGCCCGCTGATGAACACGCACTCGGCATGACGCCCGGCGAACAGCAGGCCGCGCTCCGAACTGCCGGCCTGGAACAACACTGGCGTGCGCTGCGGTGACGGCTCGCACAGGTGATAACCCTCCACCTGGTAGAACTCGCCATGGTGCTCGACCTTGTGCACCTTGGCAGGTTGGGCATAGATCCGTTGTTGCGGGTCGTTGAGTACCGCGTCGTCTTCCCAACTGCCTTCCCACAGCTTGTACAGCACCTCCAGGTACTCGTCGGCCTGGTCGTAGCGCCGGTCATGTTCGACCTGCTCGGTGAGGCCCATGGCCTTGGCGGCGCTGTCCAGATAGCCGGTGACGATGTTCCAGCCCACCCGGCCACGGCTCAGGTGATCGAGGGTGGACATGCGCCGGGCGAACAGATAGGGCGGCTCGTAAGTCAGGTTGGCGGTCAGGCCGAAGCCGAGGTTTTTCGTCACCGCAGCCATGGCCGAGACCAGCAGCAGCGGGTCGTTGACCGGCAGCTGGATCGACTCCTTGAGTGGCACATCGACCGAGCCTTGATAGACGTCGTACACGCCAACGATGTCGGCGATAAACAAGCCGTCGAATAGCCCGCGCTCCAGCAGTTGCGCCAGTTCGGTCCAGTATTCGACGCTCTTGTACTGGGTCGAGGTATCCCGTGGGTGCGTCCACAGGCCATGGTTGATATGCCCGATGCAGTTCATGTTGAAGGCATTGAGCAGGATCTTTTTCTTCGCCATCAGATGGTCCCCCGCAGCGGCGGGTTTTCATCGTTGAGGTAATAATTGCCGACTGCGTGGTACTTCCAGCGCACCGGGTCGTGCAGGGTGTGCACCCGGGCGTTGCGCCAGTGGCGGTCCAGGCCATGTTCGGCGAGGGTTGCCTGGCTGCCGGCGAGTTCGAACAGGGTGCTGCCGGCGGCCAGGGAAATCTCCGTGCTCAGGGCGCGCGCTTCGGCCACGGCGATCGATGCCGCAGCGACGGTGTGTGCGGTGCTGTCGGCCTGGGCGCGGTCGAGGAATTCGCCGGAGCGCTCCAGCAGGGCTTCGGTGGCGTGCAGGCGGACGCTCAGGTGGCCGAAGCTTTTCAGGGTCAGCGGGTCTTCGCTGGCCTTGTCATTGCCCGAGTCGATCCATGGGCGGGTCTTGGTGCGCACAAAATGCAGGGCGTCTTCAAAGGCCGCGCGGGCGATGCCGGTGTCGATGGCCGCGTGAAGGATCTGCGCCAGCGGGCCTACTGTGGTCGGGCGCTCGAAGGCGCTCTGGAACGGGATCACGTCTTCGGCGGCGACCCACACATTGTCGAACACCACCGAGCCGCTGCCGGTGGTGCGCTGGCCAAAGCCGCTCCAGTCGTCGATCACCGTCAGGCCCTGGCTGTCATGCGGCACGAAGGCCAGTTGCTGCACGCCGAGTTCATCCACCACCGAGGTGGGAATGCGCTGGGCGTAGATCGCGCCGGTGGCGTAGAACTTGCGGCCGCTGATGCGAAATCCGTCGCCCTCGCGCACAAGTTTCGTCACCCGGTCATGGGCGGTCTTGGTGCCCAGTTCCGCCAGGGCATTGCCAAAGCGCTGGCCGGCCAGCACCTCGGCGTACAGGCGTTGTTGCTGCGCCGGGCTGCCATTTACGCGCAGCACTTCCAGGGCATAGAAATGGTTTTGCGGGATCTGCCCCAACGAGGCATCGGCCTGGGCGATCAGGGCAATGACCTTGGCCAGGGTGACGTTGGATACGCCAGCGCCGCCGTATGCCTTGGGTACGCTGATGCCCCACAGGCCGGAGCGGGAAAAGGCTTCCAGCTCGGCGTGTGGCAGGCGGCGTTCGCGGTCGCGCAGGGCGCTGTCGCGGCGAAAGTCTTCGGCCAGGTCGCTGGCGACAATCAGGGCTTGCTCGTCGCTGGTGATGACCGCGACGGGATGGGAAAGCGTCATGTTTTTCTCCAGATGTCTGGTCGTCAGATCCAGGAATGCCGGGCCGGCAATGTTCCGTTGAGGTGCCAGGCGCCCACCGCGTGATATTTCCAGCGCACCGGGTCGTGCAAGGTGTGCACCCGTGCATTGCGCCAGTGGCGGTCGAGGTTGAATTCGTCGAGGGTGGCGCGGCTGCCGGCCAGTTCGAAGAGCTTCTCGCTGACCAGCAGCGAGACTTCGGTGGTCAGCACCTTGGCTTGTGCCACGGCAATCGAGGCCCGGGCGGCGGAGTGTTCGGTGATGGGCGCGGCGCTGACTTGGTCCAGCACCTGGCCGGCCTTGCGCAGCAGGGCTTCGGCGGCATGCAGTTCGATTTTCAGCTTGCCGATGTCAGCGATCACATAGAGGTCGTCGCTGGCCCGTTCGACCTTGGCGTCGATCCACGGCCGCGAGCGTTCGCGGACAAAACTGATGGTGTCGTCGAGGGCGCCACGGGCGATACCGGCGTCGATGGCGGCCTGGATCAATTGCGAGACCGCGCCCTGGATGCCTGGGGCCTGCCCCAGGCGCCAGGTCGGCACCACCAGGTCGGCATCTACCGGCACGTTGTTCAGCAGCACGGTGCCGCTGGCGGTGGTACGTTGGCCAAAGCCCGACCAGTCATCGACGATGCGCAATCCCGGGGTGCCACGCCGTACAAAAGCCATGACCTGGCGGCCTTCGTCGTCCAGGGCCTTGACCGCGACCCAATGGGCAAACAGTGCGCCGGTGGAGTAGAACTTCTGGCCGTTGATGACAAAGCCGTCACCCTCGGCGCTGATCCGGGCCTTCACATCCAGGGTATTTTTAGTGCCGCGTTCCGGCCCGCCGTTGCCGATGCGCCAGCCGTCGAGGACGCTTTGGAACAGCTGCTTTTTCTGTTCCTGGCTGGCGGCGCCTTGCAGCACGTGGAGGATGCCGAAGTGGTTCTGCGGGATCTGCCCCAGGGCCGGGTCGACGGCGCTGATAATCGCGAACACTTCGGCCAGGGTCACAAACGACACTTGTGGGCCACCGTATTCGCGGGGGATGGAAATGCTGCCCAGGCCGCTGCGGGTGAACTGTTCGATTTCCGCCCAAGGCAGTTTGCGCTGGCGGTCACGCAGGCCGGCTTGCAGGCGGGCGGCCTGGGCAAGCTCGTGAGCGGCGGCGAGGGCTTCACTGTCGTTGCGCAGCACCTTGGCGGGCAGTAGCAGCGGGGCGATATCCAGATCGCTCTGGAGGGGCGATTGCGCCAAGTTAGACATCGGTGCGCCCCTGCGTGGCTACACGTAATGCCCTGGCGTTGTGCACCGGGGTAATTTTGACCATACCTACCTCACATCCGTGGAAAAGCTAAAAAATCAGGAATGTCCGGTGGTCCGGTGCATATACCCTAAGCGTGTTTATTTTTTAAATAAACTAACTTTTAGGAATATGCATAGAAGGTCTGTCACCCCGGCTCGCACGGTGAGCCAGGACGCCGTGGCTGGTACACCGACAAGGCCTCGGCCGGGCCTGGGGCTTTGGCCTGGGCGATGCTCACGATGCGCCCGGGCGCCCACCGCGAGTTGTTGCCCACGCGGTCGATCACGCAGTAGGTGACCTCCTGGCGCGCGTCGTCCCCCGCTTCGAGGATCAGCGTCGAAGGCACCCAAACCTGCACGGGCCGCCCCACCCCGGTGGGGTGGATGGGGGGCAGGTCCAGGCGCGCATCGCCCCAGCGCAGGGTGATTGCATCTCCGGCGGCCATGTTCAGGTAGGGCTCGATGGTCAATGGCACGCCCCGGCGGATCTGGCTGGGGTTGACGCCATGGCGGCGGATGGTTTCAGGCAGGCCCACAGGGGCCAGGTTCTGGTTTTCTGCGCCACACAGCACCGATGGCGGGCCGCCCGGGCAGGCGGTCTTGACCTGCACCCGGGTAATCATCGAGCGCGCCGGGCCGCGCCCCACTTGCATGACCCGGTAGTGAATCCGTGCGGCACCATTTTGCACAAAGCTTTCCGGTACCCGCAGGCTGCTGGGCTGGCCGATATCGGCGGCGCTCACGCGCTTGGAGGCGGCAAAGCAGTTGTTCCAGAACAGCTCGATCAAGTCGCCCTTGCCCATGTCCGGGTAGGGGGCGATATCGACCTGCAAATAGGTGGCGGCCTGCGCGTTGATACCTTGTTTGAGAGCCTGGGGCACTGTCGGCGCGGCGAGCATGGCCAGGGGGGGAATGTGCTTCATAAATAATCTCCTTGATGCAGCCAGCAGCGATCGTTCCGAACCTCAGGCATGGGGTTCGAAAGGAACGTGTTTTTGAAAAGCCAGGATAGGATCCAATCCAGTGGGCCCTAGATAAGAGGGTTGGCCAGGGGGCGTCAATGGAGGCAAAAGGCTAAACGGCGGGTTGGGGATTATTCAGAAGGGTCTTACTGATGGCTGCTATTAAAGGGGGCGTTGATAGGCGCTTTGCCCAATGATTACGGGGACTTTTCCGAAAGGGAGGATACATGTGGGAGCCGGCAAGCCGGCTCCTACAAGGGCAGGGTCAGTGGGTGAGGAATTTGCTGAGGAACTGCCGGGTGCGTTCTTCTTTGGGGTTGGCAAACAACGCCTTGGCGTCGCCTTGCTCGACGATGACGCCCTTGTCGAAAAAGACCACGCGGTTGGCCACGTCCCGGGCAAAACTCATTTCGTGGGTGACGATGACCATGGTGCGGTTCTCTTCGGCAAGGCTGCGGATGGTCGCCAGTACTTCGCCCACCAGCTCCGGGTCGAGGGCCGAGGTCGGCTCATCGAACAGGATCACTTCCGGCTCCATCGCCAAGGCCCGGGCAATGGCCACCCGTTGCTGCTGGCCACCGGACAGGCGCCGGGGGTAAGCATCTTCCTTGCCTGCCAGGCCGACCTTGGCCAGCAGGGCCCGCCCGAGACGGTCGGCGGCGTCGCGCGGCATCTTCTTGACCACCAGCGGGCCTTCGATGACGTTTTCCAGGGCGGTGCGATGGGGGAACAGGTTGAAGTTCTGGAACACAAAGCCCACATGCTGGCGCAGGCGCCGCACCAGGGCCTGTTGCTGGTTGAGCGGACGGCTGCCGTCGATCTCGATGTCGCCGACCTTGATCCGGCCGCTGGTGGGTTCTTCGAGGAAGTTCAGGCAGCGCAGGAAGGTGGTCTTGCCGGAGCCGCTGGGGCCAATGATGGCGACAACTTCGCCTTCCTTGACCTCCAGGTCGATCCCATTGAGCACCACCTGACCCTTGAATTGTTTGGTCAGTTTTTCAACCACGATCATGCTTCAAGACTCCAGGTCATGCCGGTTGACCCGGTCTTCCAGGCGGTTCTGAAAATGCGCCAGGATGCTTGCCAGGACCCAGTAGACCAGGGCCGCAGACAGGTACATGGTGAAAATTTCGAAGGTGCGCGCCGATACCAATTGGGCCTGGCGGAACAGCTCGGGCACCTGGATGGTGGCGGCCAGCGCCGTGTCCTTGACCAGCGAAATAAAACTATTGCCCAAGGGCGGCAGGGCCGTGCGCATCGCCTGCGGCAGGATGGCCCGGCGCAGGGTCTGCGCGCGGGTCATGCCGATACTGGCGGCAGCTTCCCACTGGCCACGCTCGATGGAGCCGATGGCCGCGCGCAGGATTTCACAGGCGTAGGCGGCCATGTTCAGCGAGAAGCCGATCATCGCCGCCGGGATCGGGTCCAGCTCGATACCCACTTGCGGCAAGCCGTAGTAGATCAAAAACAGCTGCACCAGCAACGGCGTGCCGCGAAAGAACGAGACATAGACCCTGGCCGTCCAGCTCAAAAGCTTGAAGCGCGACAGGCGCATCAAGGCCAGGCCGAAGCCTAGCAGCAAGCCGAAAAACATCCCGCCGAGGCTGAGGATCACCGTGTAATACGCGCCCTTGAGCAAAAAGGGCGCGGAGTCGAGCGCGAGTTGGAAACCTGCTTCCATTATTGAGTGACGTCAGCGTTGAAGTATTTCTCGGACAGCTTCTTCAAAGTGCCGTCGGCGCGCAGTTTATCGAGAGCCTGGTTGACCGCCTCAAGCAGCTCAGGCTCGCCTTTGCGCAGGGCAATCCCTGATTCCTGGCGGGAGAAGGCGTCACCGGCAGCGGCGGTGTCCTTGGCTTTTTTCGCATATTCCAGGGCCGCCAGGCGGTCGATCAGAATCGCGTCGATACGGCCGATGCGCAGGTCCTGGAACTTGGTCGGGTCGTCGTTATAGGTCTTGATGATGGCTTTGGGTTGGTTGTCCTTGAGCCATTGTTCGTAGTTGGTGCCAAGGCCCACCCCGACTTTCTTGCCGGCCAGATCGTCGGCGGTCTTGATGGTGTCGACGTTTTTCGCCAGGGTCAGCGCCTGGATCCCAGAGACGGTGTAGGGCTTGGAGAAATCGTATTTTTTCTTGCGCTCTTCGGAGATCGTCACCTGGTTGACCACCGCGTCGAGGCGCTTGGATTCCAGGGCTGCGAGGATGCCGTCCCACGGGGTGGCCTGCAGCTTGACCTTGACGCCCAGCTCCTTGGCCAGGGCTTCGGACAGCTCGACTTCAAAGCCGCTGAGCTTGCCGTCTTCATCGACGAAGCTGAACGGCGGGTAGGTGCCTTCCAGGCCGATCTTGATCTCGCCGGCCTTCTTGATATTGCCCAGCTGTTCGCCGGCAACCGCCTGGCCCAACAACCCGGCGCCAAGGGCCAGGCCCAAAGTGCCAACCAGCAACGTACGACGCAATACAGAAATAGTCATGACAAGCCCCTGTGCTTTTTATGGTGTGCGAAGCAGGTGACGCAGTGGTCGTATCCTGCCCTAAAAACGCGGTGTGTGGGAGCGCGACTATAGGGCGAGTTTTAAAGCGTTAAAAATAATATAAATTAAGTTTTATATTCCATTTTTGCATATCAGGTGCAGATTCAATGTGTCCAGTCAGAACACTGAATCATAGGCAAACAACGCCGGCGCCCCCCCGGTGTGCAGGAAGATGATCGGGCCTTCCCCGAACGCGCCGCGACCGATGCCGTCGAGCAACCCGGCCATGGCCTTGCCGGTGTAGACCGGGTCCAGCAACAGGCCTTCCTGACTCGCCAGCAGCTTGATTGCCGCCAGGGTGCCGGCGTTGGGTTCGCCATAGCGCGGGGCGAAGTATTCATCCCACAAAATCACTTTGAACGCGTCGGGTACCGCCACCCCCAGCAATTGCGCCGTGCGTTCGGCCAGGCCTTGGACCTTGGGCCGTTGCGCCTCGTCGGTGCGCGACACGGTGACGCCAATCACCGGCAAGTCCGGCAGCACTTCGCTCAACGCCAGGGCCAGGCCGCTGTGGGTGCCGGCGCTGCCCGAGGCCAGGACCACCGCCGCAAACTGCAGGCCGCTGTCCTGGATCTGCCCGGCCAATTCCAGCCCGGCCCGCACATAGCCCAGGGCACCCAGGGCGTTGGAGCCGCCGATTGGCACCAGATAGGGGGTCTTGCCGTTGCTGCGCAGGCGTTCGGCCAGGGCGTGGAGTTGCTCGTCGGCGTTGTCAAGGTTTTCGACCAGTTCGACCTTGGCGTCGAACAACTCGACCAACAAGCGGTTGCCGTTGCCCAGGTAGTTGGGGTCGTCGGTGCCCGTGGGGTTTTCCAGCAGGGCGACACAGCCCAGGCCCAGCTTGGCGGCGAGGGCTGCGGTCTGGCGCACATGGTTGGACTGGATAGCGCCGGCGGTGATCAGCGTATCGGCGCCCTGGGCCAAGGCATCGGCGGCGAGGTATTCGAGCTTGCGCAGTTTGTTGCCGCCCATGGCCAGCGGCGTGGTGTCGTCGCGCTTGACGTAGATATCACGGCCCAGCCAGGTCGACAGTCGTTCGAGTTTTTCCAGGGCGGTGGCGCCACCCAGTAGTTCCAGACGGTTAAAACGCTCGAGCTGTTGTTTGATCATGGTTACGCACGGGTAATAGAAGATGGGAGGGACTATAGGCAGGGCTTTTTGCGCGGGCAACCGCCAGTTGCTTATGCCAGAACGTTATGAGCATCGCACCATTGGTTATTAAGAGCGGCCCGGTTGCATACCGTAAAGTGATGGCCATTACCTCAGGAGGGATTACCGTGAGCGAGCGTTCCAGTCATTGGCAATTACAGACCATCGTCAGCCAGTTGCGCGGCGCCCGGGATCAGTGGCGTACGCGCAACGGCCGGGTCAGCGGCGAGCAGGGCGGTCGCGAGTTACCTTCCCGTGATGCGATGGCGCAGATTCTTGAAGCGCTGTGCGGCGCACTGTTCCCCATGCGCCTGGGGCCGGTGGATTTGCGCGAGGAGAGTGAGGATTTCTACGTCGGCCATACCCTCGATGTGGCGCTCAATGCCCTGCTCGCCCAGGCACGCCTGGAGTTGCGCTATGCCGCACGCCAGGGCGGCCGGGCCGATAATGAAGTCGATGCATTGGCCATTCGCCTGATCCAGGATTTTGCCCTGGCCTTGCCGGCGCTGCGCAGCCTGTTGGACACCGATGTGCTGGCGGCCTATCACGGCGACCCGGCCGCGCGCAGTGTGGATGAGGTGTTGCTGTGCTATCCGGGGATCCTCGCGGTGATCCACCATCGCCTGGCCCACCATTTGTATCGCGCCGGGCTGCCTTTGCTCGCGCGGATCAGCGCGGAAATCGCCCATTCGGCCACCGGCATCGATATTCACCCCGGCGCGCAGATCGGCCCGAGTTTCTTTATCGACCACGGCACGGGTGTGGTGATTGGCGAGACGGCGATCATTGGTGAGCGGGTGCGCATTTATCAAGCGGTGACCCTGGGCGCCAAGCGTTTCCCGGCGGATGAGGACGGGCAGTTGCAGAAGGGCCATCCACGGCACCCGATTGTCGAGGACGATGTGGTGATTTACGCCGGGGCGACGATCCTGGGGCGGATCACCATCGGCCAGGGCTCGACCATTGGCGGCAACGTGTGGCTGACGCGCAGCGTGCCGGCGGGGGCGAACATCACGCAGGCGAATTTGCAGCATGATGATGGGACGCAGAAGTAGTGACGACCTAATGTGGGAGCGGGCTTGCCCGCGATGGCGGTAGGCCAGTCAAATACCTCTAACCTGACACTCCGCTATCGCGGGCAAGCCCGCTCCCACAGGGGATAGCACTTCAATTTAGGTAAGCAATCGCTGAACGTTTTGCCTCTCCCGTCCGTCATACCCTTCCTTGAGCTAGTGTAGGAATTACCTACCACTCAGCCCTGCGATTAGTCCCAGACCGCCTATCCATGTTTAACTTGAACGTTCGTTCAAGTTAAACCGGTGGTTCGCTGCCCGCTCACAACAGGAGGCTTACCTTTGCTGAGTCCGTTTTATACAGCCACATCCCACACCCTCGAGGTGCACGGTTCATGAGTGCATCGTCTGTCCCTCCAAGCGGCCTGGTGCGCATGAATGCGCCGGTGTTTTACTTCGCCGCCAGCTTCATCCTGCTGTTTGGTGTCACCGTAATCGCGATCCCCGAACAGGCCGGCGCCTGGTTGCTGGCCGCGCAAAACTGGGCGGCCAATACGGTCGGCTGGTACTACATGCTGGCGATGACCCTGTATCTGGTCTTCGTGGTGGTCACCGCGTTGTCTGGCTACGGCAAGATCAAACTTGGTGCCGACCACGACGAGCCCGAATTCAGTTACCTGTCCTGGGCCGGCATGCTGTTTGCCGCCGGGATCAGCATCACGCTGTTTTTCTTCTGCGTCTCGGAACCCTTGACCCACCTGGTGCAACCGCCCCAGGGCGAGGCCTTGAACGCCGACGCGGCGCGCCAGGCCATGCAGGTGCTGTTCCTGCATTGGGGCCTGCATGGCTGGGGTGTATTTGCGTTTGTCGGCATGGCCCTGGCGTACTTCGCCTACCGGCATAACCTGCCGCTGGCCTTGCGTTCGGCGCTGTATCCGCTGATCGGCAAGCGCATCAATGGCCCCATCGGCTACGCGGTGGATGGCTTCGGCATTATCGCCACGGTGTTCGGCCTGGGGGCTGACATGGGCTTTGGGGTGCTGCACCTCAACTCGGGCCTGGACTACCTGTTTGGCATCGCCCACACCCAATGGATCCAGGTCGGCCTGATCACCCTGATGATGGGCGCGGCGATCCTGGTTGCGGTGGCCGGTGTCGACAAGGGCGTGCGGGTCATGTCCGACATCAACATGCTGCTGGCCTGTGCGCTGCTGCTGTTTGTGTTGTTCGCCGGGCCCACCCAGCATTTGCTCAACACCCTGATCCAGAACATCGGTGACTACCTTGGCGCGTTGCCGAGCAAGAGTTTTGATGTGTACGCCTACGACAAGCCCAGCGACTGGCTGGGCGGTTGGACGGTGTTCTACTGGGCCTGGTGGATCGCCTGGTCGCCGTTCGTGGGCCTGTTCATCGCACGGATCTCCCGTGGTCGTACCATCCGCGAGTTCGTCTTTGGCGTGCTGCTGATCCCGCTGGGCTTCACCCTGGCGTGGATGTCGATCTTCGGCAACAGCGCGATTGACCAGGTGCTCAACCACGGCATGGTTGCCCTGGGGCAGTCGGCCATCGACGACCCGTCGATGAGCCTGTACCTGCTGCTGGAAACCTACCCGTGGAGCAAGACCGTGATCGCCGTCACGGTGTTTATCAGCTTTGTGTTCTTTGTGACCTCGGCCGACTCCGGCACCGTGGTGCTGTCGACCCTGTCGTCCAAGGGCGGCAACGCCGATGAAGACGGGCCCAAGTGGCTGCGGGTGTTCTGGGGCGCGATGACGGCGCTGGTGACCAGCGCCTTGCTGTTTGCCGGTAGCATCGACTCGCTCAAGTCCGCGGTGGTGCTGACTTCGCTGCCGTTCTCGATGATCCTGCTGTTGATGATGTGGGGGCTGCACAAGGCGTTCTACCTCGAATCCCAGAAGCAGATCGCCCAACTGCACTCCCTGGCCCCGGTGTCGGCATCACGCAAGGGCCGTGGCGGCTGGCGCCAGCGCTTGAGCCAGGCGGTGCATTTCCCTTCACGGGACGAGGTCTACCGCTTCCTCGAAACCACGGTCCGCCCGGCGATTGAAGAAGTGACCGCCGTGTTTGTCGAGAAGGGCCTGAACGTGGTCACCCAGCCCGACCCGTCCAACGACAGCGTCAGCCTGGAAATCGGCCACGGCGAAGAGCATCCGTTTGTCTACCAGGTGCAGATGCGCGGCTACTTCACGCCGTCCTTTGCCCGTGGCGGCATGGGTTCCAAAGAGATGAACAACCGTCGCTACTACCGCGCCGAAGTGCACTTGAGCGAGGGCAGCCAGGACTACGATCTGGTGGGCTACACCAAGGAGCAGATCATCAACGACATCCTCGACCAGTACGAGCGGCACTTGCAGTTCCTGCATTTGGTCCGCTGAACAAACGGTAGGAGCGAGCTTGCTCGCGAAGATCGCCAACGAAAACGCGGGGCATCTGATGCCCCGCAGCGTCTTTGGGTTTTTCGCGAGCAAGCTCGCTCCTACAAGGGTTTGTTAGAAGGGGACGTCACCCAGAATCGTCGCCCGGTGCATCACTCGCCGCTGTGGGCGGTAGTCGTCCACGGCGTAGTGCTGGGTCACGCGGTTGTCCCAGAAGGCCACGTCGTTGGCTTGCCAGCGCCAGCGGATAGTGAATTCCGGCCGGGTGGCGTGGGCGAACAGCAGCTTGAGGATGACTTCGCTTTCGGCCGGCTCCAGTTCGTTGATCCGGGTGGTGAAGCCCTCACTGACAAACAGCGATTTGCGCCCACTGACCGGGTGGGTGCGGATCACCGGGTGGGACAGTGGCGGGTTCTTTCTGCGGGCCTCCTCCCAGCGGGCCAAGTCTTCGGCGGTGTTGCCGTAACGCTCCAGAGGGAACGAGCGGGTGAAGTCATGGGTTGCCGTCAGGCCGGTCAAAAAAGCCTTCATCGGTTCTGACAACGCATCAAAGGCCGCGATACCGCTGGCCCACAGCGTGTCACCGCCAAAGGCTGGCAGCAGCTTGGCGCTGAGTACTGCGCCCAGGGCCGGGGTGGGCAGGAATGTCACGTCGGTGTGCCAGATGGCGTTGTCGCGCACGTCAGTGACGGCAGTGTCGAGCACCAGCACTTCTGGCTGCTCGGGCACGTTGGGGTAGATCGGGTGAATGTGCAGGTCACCGAAATTCGCCGCGAAGCGCGCTTGCTGCTGCGGGGTGATCGGCTGGTCGCGAAAGAACAGCACCGAATGCTGGAGCAACGCCTGCTCGATGGCGTCGCGCTGTTCGAGGTTCAGCGGCTGGCTGATATCGACGCCACTGATCTGGGCGCCCAGGGCGGTGCTTAAAGGGGTAACGGTCAGGCGGCTCATGTTGTTCTCTTCTTAGTGTGCCTGGCCATGCCACGGCACCAATTTACGCTGCAGGGCGCGCAGGCCCATTTCCATGGCAAAGGCGATCAGCGCGATCACCAGGATGCCCAGCACCACCACATCGGTCACCAGAAACTGCGCCGCCGACTGCACCATGAACCCCAGGCCGCTGGTAGCTGCGATCAACTCGGCGGCCACCAGGGTCGACCAACCCACACCCAGGCCGATGCGCACACCGGTGAGAATGTCGGGCAGGGCGCTGGGCAGAATCACATGGCGAATCAACTGCGCCCGGGTGGCGCCCAAAGACTGTGCTGCGCGCAATTTGGCCGGGTCGACCGTGCGTACGCCGGTGGCGGTGGCGATGGCAATCGGGGCGAAGATCGCCAGGTAGATCAGCAACACCTTGGACAGCTCGCCGATGCCGCACCAGATCACGATCAACGGCAGATAGGCCAGCGGCGGGATCGGCCGGTAGAACTCGATCAGCGGGTCGAGAATGCCGCGGGCGATGCGGTTGGCGCCGATGGCAATGCCGATCGGCACGGCGGTTAGCACCGCAAAGCCCAGGCCCAGGCCGATACGCCCAAGGCTGGCGCCCAGGTGCTGCCAGAGGGTGGAATCCATGTAGCCGCTGGTCGCCAGCAGCCAGCCTTTTTGCAGCACGGCAGACGGTGGCGGCAGGAACAGCGGCTCGATCAGCCCGCTGGCGGTCACGGCCCACCATAGCGCCAGCAGCGCAACCAGGGTCAGCAGGCTGATCCAGCGCGTGCTCAGGCTGCGGCGCAACGGCGGGGTGATTGGGTTGGCGGCGGTGGCCGGGATTTCATAGCTGCTCATGCGTACACCTGCCGTTGCGAGAACACTTTGCCCAGCACATGTTCGCGGGTTTCGATAAACCGTGGGTCGGACTTGATCGCGCGGGCCGGCTCGCCGGCCGCGTAACGCTGGCCGAAATCCAGGCTCAGGCGCTCGACGATTTGCCCGGGGTTGGGTGCCAGCAAAATCAGGTCAGTGGCGAGGAAGACCGCTTCTTCGATGTCGTGGGTGATCAGGAACACCGGCTTGGCCGTGCGCCGCCAGACTTGCAGCAGCAGCTCCTGCATCTGTTCGCGGGTGAAGGCATCGAGGGCGCCGAAGGGTTCGTCCATCAGCAGCACCCGTGGGTCGGCCGCCAGGGCGCGGGCCAGGCCGACGCGTTGTTTCTGCCCGCCAGACAGCTGCCAGATGCGCCGGCTGTCAAAGCCGGCCAGGTCCACCAGGGCGAGCATTTCCCGGGCGCGGACATGCCGCTGGGCCTTGGGCACGCCGGCCAGTTCCAGGCCGAAGCCGACATTGGCCAGCACATCCTGCCAGGGCAGCAAGGCATCGTCCTGGAACACCACGCCGCGCTCGGCACTCGGGCCTTGGACGGGCACGCCGTCTAGGGTGATGCGCCCGGCGCTGGGTTCGACGAAGCCGGCAATCAGGTTCAACAGCGAAGTCTTGCCACTGCCGGAAGGGCCGAGGGCCACCAGCAATTGCTGGGGGCCAAGGGTCAGGGAAATGTCCGCCAGCACGGGCGTGGTCGCGCCTGGGTACTGTGCGCTGATGCGCTCCAGCTGTAGCAAGGCCATCGCGGTGAACTCCTGATCAGTTAGTGATGAACTTGGCGCTGACGTAAGGGGCGTAGTCCGCCAGCACGGCCTCGACCTTGCCTTGTTCCTTGAGGAACGCGGCGGTGTCGGTCACGGCCTTGGTGGTCGGGGCGCCGAGCAGGGTTACTTGATCAGCGGCCAGCGGGTAGACGTTGCCTTGCAGCAGCAGCGGAATGTCGCTGGCCTTGGCGCCGGAGAGCTTCACCAGTTTGTCGACATTGCCCTTGTCGGCCAGCCAGGCTTGTGGGTCTTTACGGTATTGGGCGTAGGCATCGAGGGTGACTTTGGCGAAGGCGCTGACAATTTCCGGGTGCTTCTCGGCAAAGTCCTTACGCACGATCCAGGCATCGAAGGTCGGCGCGCCGAACTTGGCCAGTTCGCCGGAGGTGATCAGCACTTTGCCGTTTTCCTTGGCCACGCCCAGGGCCGGGTCCCAGACATAAGTGGCATCGATATCGCCACGCTTCCAGGCGGCAATGATGGCGGGCGGGGCGAGGTTGAGTACGGTGACTTTCGATGGGTCGATGTTCCAATGCTTGAGCGCGGCCAGCAGGCTGTAGTGGCCGGTTGAGACAAACGGTACGGCGATTTTCTTGCCGATCAGGTCCTGCGGGCTGTTGATCCCGGAACCGTTGCGCGCCACCAGGGCTTCGGCGCCGCCGATCTGGGTGGCGACGAGGAAGGTCTGCACCGGCACTTTGCGGGTGATGGCCGCGGTCAGCGGGCTGGAACCGAGGTAGCCGATCTGCACATCGCCGGAAGCGATGGCGGCAATGATATCGGCGCCATTGTCGAATTTGCGCCAGTCGATAGTGGCGTTTGTGGCTTTTTCATAAGCACCGTCGGCCTGGGCGACTTTGGCCGGGTCAACGGTGGTCTGATAGGCGATGGTCACGTCGGCCGCCTGGGCAAGCAGGCTGGCGCCGGCCAGGGACAGGGCCGCCAGGAGGCGTAAAGGGAAAGGTCGTAGCATGGAAAAGCTCCTCATCAGGCGGCCGCAGGTCGGCGTGTGAGGAGACTAAATGATCTAAGAATCCGAAAATAAATAACATTTTCGAATTAGCTTATGTAGGAGCGAGCTTGCTCGCGAAAAACCTTAACGATGACGCGTTCGGCTTGGATAAACGCGGCGTGCTTGAGTTTTTCGCGAGCAAGCTCGCTCCTACAAAGGGCGTGTCAGTTGCTGATCGCCAGGATGCTCGCCTGGTACGACCCGACAAACACATCAAAATCCCCCACTTCGTTCTGCTCCAGCTCCGTCTGTTGCGCCAGCGACGTACGCGCCAGCTCTTCAAAGCGTGCTTGTTCGTCCGCCGGCAACGGCTCGCTGCGGAAGTACTCGGCATGCACTTCGCTCTGACGCAGGGAGAACTGCGCGAAGCTTTCCTTGCGCTCCTGCATGGTCGCCAACACCTGGGCCGACGGGGTCAGGGAGGAGTCCTTGATCTTCGCCAACTGGGCATCCAGTGCCTGGCTGTGTTCGTTGATGCCCTGGCTCTGGTCGAGCAGCGCAGCCAGCGGTGCGATTTTTTCCAGTAGCTCGGCGGCCCATTCCTTCATTTCCACCGATTCGCCGCGACGCTGCAATTGCAGGCCCGGGCGCCGGCCTTCCTTGACCACGCTGAGGAAGTTCGACGTGGCATTGGCGCACTCGTTGTTTTCGAACAGCGGGCTGTCGTTCAGCGCGCAATACAGCAGGAACGCGTCGAGGAAGCGCGACTCCGGCAAGTCGATGCCCATCGGCAGGAACGGGTTGATGTCCAGGCAGCGCACTTCGATGTACTGGATGCCACGGGCCATCAGCGCCTGGATCGGCCGCTCGCCGGTGTAGGTCACGCGTTTGGGGCGGATGTTGGAGTAGTACTCGTTTTCGATCTGCAGGATGTTGGTGTTGAGCTGGACCCACTCACCATCCTTATGGGTGCCGACTTCGACGTAGGGCGCGTAGGGCGTTGCCACCGCTTCGCGCAGGCTGTCGGTGTAGCTGGCCAGATCGTTGTAGCAAGGGGTCAGGCCCGCCTGGGCGTTGCTCTGGTAACCCAGGTCGCTCATGCGCAGGCTGGTGGCATACGGCAGGTAAAGGGTGTCGGCATCGAACTGTTCAAGCTGATGGGAACGTCCGCGCAGGAAACCCGCATCCAGGGCCGGCGAGGCACCGAACAGGTACATCAGCAGCCAGCTGTAGCGGCGGAAGTTACGGATCAGGGCGATGTAGGCCGTGGACTGGTAGTCACGGTCGGTGCCCACGAAACCCTCGGTTTCCTTGAGCAGCGGCCACAGCTCTTCCGGCAGGGAAAAGTTGTAGTGGATCCCGGCGATGCACTGCATGGTCTTGCCGTAGCGCAGGGCCAGGCCCTTGCGATACACGTACTTGAGCTGTCCGATGTTGGAGGTGCCGTAGTAGGCAATCGGAATATCTTCCTCGGCCGGCAACGGGCACGGCATCGATGGACTCCACAGGTACTCGTTGCCGAGCTTGCTGTAGGCAAAACGATGAATCTTGTCGAGGCTGCGCAGGGTATCTGCCGGGTTGGGCAGCGCCGGCGTGATGAACTCCAGCAGCGACTCGGAATAGTCGGTGGTGATCGATTCATGGGTCAATGCCGCGCCCAGGGCCTCTGGATGCGGCGTTTGAGCCAGGCGGCCTTCGCCGGTGACACGCAGGCATTCACGCTCGATGCCGTGCAGGCAATGCTCAAGCAAAGAGAGGTGTTCGCGCTTGCCGAGCAGAGCCAGGCGGCGGTTGAGAAGTTCGCTCAAGTTGGATTCCTTCACGCGTCAGTCGCCCCAATATGGGGGTGGGCAAGACGGTCTACAAGGGTGAAGTTAAAACTGGCGTTATCGCCTGGTTTTCGAGCCGGAATAACCTGCTCTGAAAGTGCCGACTTCATTCCCTGAATTAGGCTATCGCGCAGGAAGAAAATTCCGACGCTGTTTTTGCAGCGCCGAAATTAACCCAAATTGATGACCGGGAGCTATAGGACAGCGAAGGTGCCTTGTGCTTTTGCGACGAGTCTTTCGTCCTGATACACCTCGGCCTCGACCACCAGCGTGCGCCGGCCGGGGTGGATGACCCGGGCGGTACACAGCACGTCACCGTCGGACACGGCACGGATGTAATTGATTTTGCACTCGATGGTCGCACTCTGCTGGTCGAAACCATGGGCGCTGGAACAGGCCAGCCCCATGGCAATGTCCACCAGGCTGAAAATCGCCCCGCCATGGAGCTTGCCCGCGCGGTTGCGCAGTTGCGGCTCAAGGCTCAGGGCAACCTCGGCAACGCCCTGGTCCAGGCGTTGCAGGCGGCAGCCGAGCAGTTCGCTGAAAGCGCTGTGGGTCAGGCCGGCTGGCAGCTCCATCAGCGTTTTTTCAGTTGCTTGGCGTTGGCGAACAACGAAGCCATGGCATTGTTGGCCGGGGCTGCGGTGGCGGTTTCCTTGCGCGGTGCACTGTTTTCAGAGCGGTTTTGCGACTGGCGCGGCGCTGAACCTGGGCGTGCGCCACGGGCGCCGTCGATTTTCTCGCCGGGGGTATCGCTCATACGCATCGACAGACCCACGCGTTTGCGCGGGATATCGACTTCCATGACCTTGACCTTGACCACATCCCCGGCCTTCACCGCCTCACGCGGATCCTTGATGAACTTCTCCGAAAGCGCAGAAATATGCACCAAACCGTCCTGATGCACGCCGATGTCCACAAAGGCACCGAAGTTGGTCACGTTGGTCACCACGCCTTCGAGGATCATTCCCAGTTGCAGGTCCTTGAGGTCTTCGACGCCTTCCTGGAACTCGGCGGTCTTGAACTCGGGACGCGGGTCGCGACCGGGTTTTTCCAGCTCTTGCAGGATGTCGGTGATGGTCGGCACGCCGAAGGTTTCGTCGGTGTACTTCTTTGGATCCAGGCGCTTGAGGAACCCGGCGTCACCGATCAGCGAACGGATATCGCGGTCGGTTTCAGCGGCAATGCGTTGCACCAGCGGGTAGGCTTCCGGGTGGACCGCCGAGGCGTCCAGCGGGTTGTCACCGTTCATCACGCGCAGGAAGCCGGCGGCCTGTTCGAAGGTTTTTTCGCCAAGGCGTGCGACTTTTTTCAGCGCCGCACGGGTCTTGAACGCGCCGTTTTCATCACGATGGGTGACGATATTCTGCGCCAGGGTGGAGTTGAGGCCGGAAATCCGCGCGAGCAAGGCGACCGAGGCGGTGTTGACGTCGACGCCGACCTTGTTCACACAGTCTTCCACTACTGCATCCAGGCCGCGCGCCAGTTTCAGCTGCGACACATCGTGCTGGTACTGGCCGACGCCGATGGATTTAGGGTCGATCTTCACCAGTTCGGCCAGTGGATCCTGCAGGCGGCGCGCGATGGACACTGCGCCACGGATCGACACATCGAGGTCCGGGAATTCCTTGGAGGCCAACTCCGACGCCGAGTACACCGAAGCGCCCGCTTCGGAGACCATGACCTTGGTCATTTTCATGCCTGGGTATTTTTTGATCAGCTCCAGGGCCAGCTTGTCGGTTTCTCGGCTGGCGGTGCCGTTGCCGATGGCGATCAGGTCTACCGCGTGCTTGGCGCACAGGGCGGCCAGGATGGCGATGGTCTGGTCCCACTTGTTGTGGGGTACATGCGGGTACACGGTGGCGTGGTCCAGCAGCTTGCCGGTGGCGTCGACCACGGCGACCTTGCAACCGGTGCGCAGGCCCGGGTCCAGGCCCAGGGTCGCGCGCGGGCCGGCCGGCGCGGCGAGTAGCAGGTCGTGCAGGTTGTGGGCGAATACGTTGATCGCCTCGGTCTCGGCGCCGTCGCGCAGTTCGCCCAGCAGGTCGGTTTCCAGGTGGGTGTAGAGCTTGACCTTCCAGGTCCAGCGCACGACTTCACCGAGCCATTTGTCCGCAGGACGATTCTGATTCTGGATGCCGAATTGTTGGCCGATCATGCCTTCGCACGGGTGCATGGTGCCCGGCAGTTCGTCGCCGACTTTCAGCGCGGAGCTGAGAATACCTTCGTTGCGCCCGCGGAAAATGGCGAGGGCGCGGTGGGACGGCATGCTCTTGAGCGGTTCGTCGTGCTCGAAGTAGTCGCGGAACTTGGCGCCTTCTTCCTCTTTGCCGGCAATCACGCGGGCGCTGAGAGTGGCTTCCTGTTTCAGGTAGTTACGCAGTTTTTCCAGCAGGTTGGCGTCTTCGGCGAAGCGCTCCATGAGGATGTACTTGGCGCCTTCGAGGGCCGCCTTGACGTCGGCCACGCCTTTTTCGCTATCGACAAAGCGCGCAGCTTCGGTTTCCGGGGCCAGGGACGGGTCGTTGAACAGGCCGTCTGCCAGTTCGCCGAGGCCGGCTTCCAGGGCGATCTGGCCCTTGGTGCGGCGTTTCTGCTTGTACGGCAGGTACAGGTCTTCGAGGCGGGTCTTGGTGTCGGCGAGCTTGATGTCGCGTTCGAGTTGCGGGGTCAGCTTGCCCTGCTCCTGGATGCTGGCGAGGATGCTGACACGCCGTTCGTCGAGTTCTCGCAGGTAGCGCAGGCGTTCTTCCAGATGTCGCAGCTGGATATCATCGAGGCTGCCGGTCACTTCTTTACGGTAACGGGCGATGAAGGGCACCGTGGAGCCTTCATCCAGTAGAGCGACGGCCGCTTCGACCTGTTGTGGGCGTACACCGAGTTCCTCGGCGATGCGGCTGTTGATGCTGTCCATAAAACCACCTGAAATTCTTGAAAGCAGTGTGCAGGCCCGCAAAACAAGGCCCTGCGCGGCTGGTTGAGCGGCCCGACTGGCGCCGCTGCCTGGGTCAAGAGGCAGCCTATTGACCCTCGAAATCGAAAAAGTCACGACTAGCAGATGAAAAAAACACCAGGCCGGCCTTGGTATTGCCCGGCACTGAGGCGCGGCATTATAACCAGCGATCCGTCCTTGGGGGGATTGCGCCAGGAGCAGGCGTACTGGTGGTTGGAGAAAAATCTGCTAACAATGCGTACCGTGCGTATAACGGCAGCTAAGCCATAATGCGCGCCAGATAAGAGGAGCATCCAATGAGCAGCACTGCACAAACTGCTGAAGGCGAAAAAATTCTCATCGTTGATGACGATCCGGGGCTGAGCAGCCTGCTGGAGCGGTTCTTCACCTCCAAGGGCTACCGTGCCCGCGCGGTGCCGAACACCGAGCAGATGGACCGCCTGCTGGGGCGCGAGGTCTTCAACCTGGTCGTACTCGACCTGATGTTGCCCGGTGAAGACGGCCTGACCGCCTGCAAGCGCCTGCGCAGCACCAACAACCAGATTCCGATCATCATGCTGACCGCCAAGGGCGATGAACTGAGCCGGATCAAAGGCCTGGAACTGGGCGCCGACGATTACCTGGCCAAGCCGTTCAACCCCGACGAGCTGATGGCGCGGGTCAAGGCTGTATTGCGTCGCCAGGCGGCTCCGGTTCCGGGCGCTCCAGGCAGCGAAGACGAAAGCGTGACCTTTGGTGACTACGAGCTGTCGCTGGCCACCCGTGAGCTCAAGCGTGGCGAAGAAGTCCACATGCTCACCACGGGCGAATTCGCGGTACTCAAGGCGCTGGTGATGAACGCTCGCCAACCGCTGACCCGTGACAAGCTGATGAACCTGGCCCGTGGTCGTGAATGGGACGCCCTGGAGCGCTCCATCGATGTGCAGATTTCCCGTCTGCGCCGGATGATCGAGCCGGACCCGTCCAAGCCGCGTTATATCCAGACAGTGTGGGGCGTGGGTTACGTGTTTGTGCCGGATGGCACGGCAACCAAGTAACCGATGATTTGCACATGCGGGTATTCCGGAGTTCGATCCCAGCGGGTCGGCCGGATGCCCGGCGTCTGCAATTCTGCGAGCGTGGCTCGCTCTTGCCAGGTGTCTAGCTGTCTTCTATGAAAACCCCGCTGTGGTTCCCGCAAAGTTTCTTCTCCCGCACCCTTTGGCTGGTGCTGATCGTCGTGCTGTTTTCCAAGGCGCTGACCCTCGTTTACCTGCTGATGAACGAAGACGTGTTGGTAGACCGCCAGTACAGTCACGGTGTTGCGCTGACGTTGCGTGCCTACTGGGCTGCCGACCCGGAGAATCGTGAAAAAATCGCCAAGGCGGCAACCTTGACTCGCGTGGTGGGTGCGGGCGTGCCGGAGGGCGAACAGCATTGGCCCTACAGCGAGATCTACCAGCGCCAGATGCAGGCCGAATTGGGCGAAGACACTGAGGTGCGGCTGCGCATGCATGTTTCACCAGCCTTGTGGGTGCGAGCCCCGAGCCTGGGGGATGGATGGCTGAAAGTGCCGTTGTATCCCCACCCGCTGCGGGGTCAGAAGATCTGGAACGTGCTCGGTTGGTTCCTGGCCATTGGCTTGCTTTCCACTGCGTCGGCCTGGATCTTCGTGCGTCAGCTCAACCAGCCACTCAAGCGCCTGGTATTTGCGGCCAGGCAATTGGGGCAGGGTCGCAGCGTGCGCCTGCCGATCAGCGACACTCCCAGCGAAATGACCGAGGTCTACAGCGCGTTCAACCAGATGGCCGAGGATGTCGAACAGGCCGGTCGTGAGCGTGAGCTGATGCTGGCCGGGGTTTCACACGACCTGCGCACGCCGCTGACACGCTTGCGCCTGTCCCTGGAGTTGATGGGCAACCATACCGACCTGACCGATGACATGGTCCGTGATATCGAAGACATGGATGCGATTCTCGACCAGTTCCTGGCGTTTATCCGCGATGGTCGTGACGAGGTGGTGGAAGAGGTGGACCTGACCGATCTGGTCCGCGAGGTCGTGGCGCCCTACAACCAGAATGGCGAGCAGGTGCACATGCGCCTGGAGCCGATCCAGCCCTTTGCGTTGCGCCGGGTCTCGATGAAGCGCCTGCTGAACAACCTGATCGGCAACGCCTTGCATCACGCGGGCACCGAGGTGGAAGTCGCCGCCTATGTGTCGGGTGACACCAATGCGCCTTATGTGGTGCTGAGTGTCATGGACCGTGGCGCCGGGATCGATCCGGCAGAGCTGGAAGGCATTTTCAACCCCTTTACCCGCGGTGATCGTGCCCGTGGTGGCAAAGGCACCGGCCTGGGCCTGGCGATTGTGCGGCGGATTGCTTCGATGCATGGTGGCAATGTCGAACTGCGTAACCGTGCCGATGGCGGGTTGGAAGCGCGAGTGCGCTTGCCATTGGGGCTGATGCTGCCAAGAGATGCGGTCTAAGCCACGACGAAAATCAAATGTGGGAAATGGCTTGCCTGCGAGAAGATGTAACAGTCGACATTGATGTTGAATGTTAGTCAGTCATCGCAGGCAAGCCAGCTCCCACACTGGTTTGTGCTGCCCTATAAGGGAGTATTTCAGCCCTTGCCTTTGGTACGGGTCATGTTCGGCCCGCTGTTCTTCTCCAGATGCTGAATGATGATCCCCGCCACATCCTTGTTGGTGGTGGTTTCAATCCCTTCCAGGCCCGGTGAAGAGTTCACTTCCATCACCAGTGGCCCGTGGTTCGAGCGCAGGATATCCACGCCCGCCACACTCAAGCCCATGACCTTGGCTGCACGCAGGGCGGTCATGCGTTCTTCCGGAGTAATCTTGATCAGGCTGGCGCTGCCGCCTCGGTGCAGGTTGGAGCGAAATTCTCCCGGCTTGGCCTGGCGTTTCATCGCCGCAATCACCTTGTCCCCCACCACGAAGCAGCGGATATCGGCACCGCCGGCCTCCTTGATGTACTCCTGGACCATGATGTTCTGCTTCAGGCCCATGAACGCCTCGATCACCGACTCTGCCGCCGTGGCGGTTTCACACAGCACCACGCCAATGCCCTGGGTGCCTTCCAGTACTTTGATCACCAATGGGGCACCGTTGACCATCTCGATCAGGTCGGGAATGTCATCGGGGGAATGGGCAAAGCCAGTCACTGGCAAGCCGATGCCCCGGCGCGAGAGCAATTGCAGGGAGCGCAGCTTGTCCCGGGAACGGGCAATGGCCACCGATTCGTTGAGTGGAAACACCCCCATCATTTCAAACTGGCGCAGTACCGCGCAGCCGTAGAAGGTCACCGAGGCACCGATACGCGGGATCACCGCGTCGAAGCCTTCCAGTGGTTTGCCCCGGTAGTGGATCTGCGGCTTATGACTGGCAATGTTCATATAGGCGCGCAACGTATCGATCACCACCATCTCATGGCCCCGTTCGGTGCCGGCCTCGACCAGACGACGGGTGGAATACAGACGCGGGTTACGCGACAGCACAGCGATCTTCATGCAACACCTGTGGCAGCAATAGTAGAGACCGGGAACACCGGCTTGTCTTGAACGTACTTGAGCCCCGGGTTGACCACCAACTGGCCGTCGATCAGGGCTTTGGAACCTAGCAACAGGCGGTAACGCATGGTCTTGCGGCAAGCCAGGGTAAACTCCACCCGCCATACCCGATCACCCAGGGCCAGGGTGGTGCTGATGACGTAGCGCACCTGCGCCTGGCCGTTGGAGCTTTTAATGGTTTTCATCGCCACCAGCGGCGCTTCGCAGCGCCGGTGACGCAGCTGCACCACGCTGCCCAGGTGGGCGGTGAAACGCACCCACCTTTCACCGTCACG
This sequence comes from Pseudomonas sp. HC1(2025), assembly GCF_058742075.1. Lineage (NCBI taxonomy): Bacteria > Pseudomonadati > Pseudomonadota > Gammaproteobacteria > Pseudomonadales > Pseudomonadaceae > Pseudomonas > Pseudomonas sp. HC1(2025). The sequence goes on from NZ_CP196017.1 coordinate 288,833, forward strand.
CTCAAAAGGCTCGATCTCGGTGGCATGCAGGCTGGAGGTACTGGCCCCGGTGTCGATCTTCGCGCGCAGGCCCGCCACTCCCAGATCGGGCAGTGCCACCCATTCACGCAGACCGACAACGGTCAAATGGTCAAATGTCTTCAATATGAACAACCGGCAATCAGAAATGTTTCGACGTCACACGACACTAGCGTCCAACTGCTCACAGATTGTGACAACCCAGGAACGTTGACGAGCGCTTGGCGCCGAATTCGCGGTATTCACGCAGAATATTCACCAAATGGCGACAGATATCTTCACGCCACAAAAAACCACGGCTGAGGGGAAACTGCCTGACAGCTGGCGTATCTTAGGTGAGCCTTGGCGTTTGTGCGTCGAAGGGCTTCGACTGTTAAGTTGCGACATTTTTCAGAGCGAGGAATTCAAGTGGCTCAAAAGCAGGAAGAGGACGAAAAAGTCCGTTTGGACAAGTGGCTGTGGGCTGCACGTTTCTACAAGACCCGGGCCTTGGCCAAGGCCGCCATCGAGAGCGGCAAGGTGCATTGCCGTGGCGAGCGCTGCAAGCCAGGCAAGGAGCCGCGTGTGGGTGATGAGTTGCAGATCCGCGTCGGGTTTGATGAAAAAACGGTGTTGGTCGAGGCGCTTTCCGTCGTTCGCCGTGGCGCACCCGAAGCCCAGGCACTGTACACCGAGACACCTGCCAGTATTGCCAAGCGCGAGAATGCGGCGGCCATGCGCAAGGCCGGAGCCTTGGGCATGAGCACCGATGGCAAGCCCAGCAAGAAACAGCGCCGCGACCTGTTCAAGTTTCGCGGCAGCGGCAATGACGACTGAATATCGGTTATCTGCTGTAGGAACTGGCTTGCCAGCAATGGCGGTTGCAACAGTTGCAGTGCCGTCGAGGGCCTCTTCGCCGGCAAGCCGGCTCCTACAGGTCAGGCGTTGCGGATCACGCTCAAGCGATTGATCACAGGTACTCGTTGCAACAACCCGAATAACGGTGCGGTCACGCGCAGCAGCCAACCCGACACCTTCGCCGCAAACGGCGTGTAATAACCCCAGCCCAGTGCCAACAACGCCAGCAGCACACCGCCGATATAGTCGTCCTGCCCCCAGTGCGCACCCGCCACCAGGCGCGGCATCATGAACAGCAGCGCCAGGGCCCAGATCAGCACAACCTGGCCAACGCGCTTGGCAAACACGCTCATGAACATCCCCCAGATCAGCAGCACCGAAGCATGATCACCGGGGAAGCTCTGGCTGGAGCGATCCTTCAATTCCCAGGTTTTTTCCAGGTCAGGGAAGTAATCGCTCATGTGGATCGCCCCGCTGATCACCATTGACGGGCTGTTGTGCTGCCAGCCCATCTGCGCCGCGAGCTTGGAAAACAGCATGCGGATAAACAGCAGCAACAGCAGAATCGCGAGGAAGCCGAAAAACGCCTGGCGCACTTCAATCGCCTTGAATACCCATTCGCCGCGAATCAGCAGCATCAGCAGAATCACCCCGACCACCGCATCAAAGGGGCGCAGGCTGGCGATCGCCCATACATGCAGCCAGGCCGGGTTGCTGGCCAGCGGGTCGTTGAGCAGATGAAACAGCCATTCGTCGAATATCACGCAAAGCATCTGGCCCGCGGGCCATAGCCAAAAACACAGCAGCCCCAGAGCGAGTAAATTGCACAGGGCCAATCGCCCGAGGTTCCACTTGGCTTGGAACAAACCCGGATTGTTCATAAACTGTTTCCTCTTCGCTCTAAACTCTCTTCACCTATCAGAAGAAAATCGCACCAAATTGGTGCTAAAGCGCATAATTTTAGAAACATTGTCATCACTTTGTCATCAATTCAGATACCCAGACCTATGACTGATCTACCGGATACCGACTTCACCCAACGTTTCCTCTTTGACGACAACGACGCGCGTGGCGAACTGGTTGCCCTGGAGCGCAGCTATGCCGAAGTCCTTGCCAAGCACCCCTATCCGGAGCCGGTCGCGCAGTTGCTCGGCGAACTGATGGCCGCCGCGTCGCTGCTGGTGGGCACCATGAAGTTCGATGGCTTGCTGATTCTCCAGGCCCGTTCCGAAGGCCCGGTGCCCATGCTGATGATCGAGTGCTCCAGCAACCGCGAAATCCGTGGCCTGGCCCGGTATGACGCAGACCGGATCCCGGCGCACGCGACCCTGGCCGACCTGATGCCCGACGGCGTGCTGGCGTTGACCATCGACCCGACCGTTGGCCAGCGTTACCAGGGCATTGTCGACCTGGACGGTGAAACCCTCTCCGACTGCTTCACCAACTATTTCGTCATGTCCCAGCAAGTGGGCACCCGCTTCTGGCTCAACGCGGACGGCAAGCGTGCCCGTGGCCTGCTGTTGCAACAGCTGCCGGCGGACCGTATCAAGGATGAGGATGAGCGCGAAGAGAGCTGGCGCGGTCTGACCGCCCTGGCCGGTACCCTGACCGCTGAAGAGCTGCTGGGCCTGGACAACGAAACCATCCTGCACCGCCTTTACCACGAAGAAGAAGTGCGCCTGTTCGATGCGCAATCGTTGCGTTTCCACTGCAGCTGTTCCCGCGAGCGTTCGGGCAATGCCCTGGTGAGCCTGGGCCTGGAAGATGCGCAAAACCTGGCGGTGGAGCACGGCGGCAGAATCGAGATCGATTGCCAGTTCTGCAACCAGCGCTACCTGTTCGACGCTGCCGATATCGGCCAATTGTTCGCTGGCGCTGGCGTTGACACCCCTTCGGGCACCCACCACTAAAACGTTTAAGCACAGGTAAATCACCTGACAAACGCCGGATTAGAGGTGTTCTGACGGGAGGGCCCTACTCTTTTTGGGCTTTTCTGGCATAATCCGGCCCACTTTTTTCGCGGTAGTAGTGCGCAACTTTCTACTACAAAACGTTTGGAGCACTCGGCCATAGGCCGACGGGGAACCTCATGACGCAAGCCAATAACGCCGTATACACCGATCTGAGTGTTGACGATCTGGTCAAAGAAGCCCTGCAGCGCGGTGAAGGCGTGCTTGCCGATACTGGCGCGCTGGTCGTAGAAACCGGTCACCGTACCGGTCGTTCGCCGGTCGATCGTTTCATCGTTGAAGAGCCGTCCACCCAGGCTGCCATCGCCTGGGGCCCGATCAACCGCAAGTTCCCGGCCGACAAGTTCGATGCCCTGTGGGCTCGCGTCGAGGCTTTCAACAACGCGCAAGAGCATTTCGTTTCCCACGTGCATGTAGGTTCTGCCGAAGAGCATTACCTGGCCGTGAAAATGACCACCCAGACTGCCTGGCAGAACCTGTTCGGTCGTTGCCTGTTCATCAACCCGGCCCAGTACAACCCGGCCGGGCGTGAAGAGTGGCAAGTGCTCAACGTTGCCAACTTTGAATGCGTCCCTGAGCGTGACGGCACCAACTCCGATGGTTGCGTGATCCTCAACTTCGCCCAGAAAAAAGTCCTGATTGCTGGCATGCGTTACGCCGGCGAGATGAAAAAAGCCATGTTCTCGGTGCAGAACTTCCTGCTGCCGGCCGCTGACGTGCTGCCAATGCACTGCGCTGCCAACATCGGCGAAGAAGGCGATGTGACCTTGTTCTTCGGTCTGTCGGGCACTGGCAAGACCACCCTGTCCGCCGACGAAAGCCGTTACCTGATCGGTGACGACGAACACGGCTGGGGCGAGGGCGTGGTGTTCAATATCGAAGGCGGTTGCTATGCCAAGTGCATCGACCTGTCCGAGAAAAACGAGCCGGTCATCTGGAAAGCCATCAAGCACGGCGCCGTCCTGGAAAACGTGGTGATCGACGATGCCAAGCACGCCGATTACACCAATGTCAGCCTGACCCAGAACAGCCGTGCGGCCTACCCGCTGGAGCACGTTGCCAAGCGTTCCGAGAAGAACCTGGGCGGCGAGCCAAACGCAGTGATCTTCCTGACCTGCGACCTGACTGGCGTGCTGCCACCGGTGTCGATCCTCAACGAAGAACAGGCGGCCTACCACTTCCTGTCCGGCTACACCGCATTGGTGGGCTCGACTGAAATGGGTTCGGGCAGCGGCATCAAGTCGACCTTCTCCACCTGCTTCGGCGCGCCGTTCTTCCCGCGCCCGGCTGGCGAATACGCAGAGCTGCTGATCAAGCGCATCCGTGGCTTCGGCTCCAAGGTCTACCTGGTCAACACCGGCTGGACCGGCGGCGGCTACGGTGTTGGCAAACGCTTCAACATCCCGACCACCCGTGCGGTGATCGCCGCGATCCAGAGCGGCGCGTTGATCGGTGCGCAAACCGAGCACCTGGACACCATCAACCTCGACGTGCCACTGGCCGTACCGGGCGTTGAGACCGGCCTGTTGAACCCACGCAACACCTGGGCTGACAAGGCTGCCTACGACGAAGCAGCCAAGGCCCTGGCCGGCCTGTTCGTCGAGAACTTCAAGAAGTTTGAAGTCAGCGACGCGATCAAGGCAGCGGGTCCGAAGTTGTAAGATTCGGTAGCTGTTAAAAAGCCGCCCCTAGTGGGCGGCTTTTTTGTGCGCGAAACAGTTTTGTAGGAACCCGGCTTGCGGGCGAAGAGCCTGAGAACAAAGCGGGGCACCAGGCATCCCACATTAATTCCCCAGCGCTCTTCAGCTCAGGTTTTCCAGCGTCTGCGTATCCCAGCTATGGGTCTTGATAGCCAGGTAGAGCATGCCGATGGTGAGCGGCGTCTTCTCGCCACGGCCCTTGGCGCGGTGTTTCAGGAATACATCGAACACCGGCGGATTGAAGTAACGATAAGCATCATAGTCACCCAGGTCGAGATCAAATGCCTGCTCCAGAGTCTCCATAAACTGCCTGGCTTCTGCGCCGTCGCAACCGAGGTCAAAGTTGAGCGAGGTTTTAAGGCGGATGGTCTTGTGCTTGGGCAGGCCGATTTCTTCGTGCAGCAATTGCAGGAGCTGCTGCATGACAGGGTCTTGGGGGAAGTTGGGGGCCAGGTTCATGGTGGGGGCACGCGGGAGTGGGTCAGAGGGATGGTCGCCTTGCTGGCGCAGTTTGTTTCGGCTGATGAAGAGCGCCAAGCCTATCAAGATCAGGGCAAAGAAGATCGCCGACTGTAAGAAGAGCATCGGACTATGACTCATGTGTGTACACATGCATTGAGAGGCTTGATGGCTGAGCATCGCTCACGGACTTTTACCGAGCAGATGGCGAAGGCGCTAGTTTCGGTCAGGGTTGGCTGATTCTGTAGAGGGTCAAGTGTAGGTTGGAGGAAGTTTGGGAAGCGTATGGGTCCCGGCTTGGCGATTTCCTACGGAGGCTTCCGAAGTTTGCGATTTGGCTGCGAGGCACCCTGGCGCAGGTGGGATAAAAACCACGTCACATTCTGTATAAAATCCCGGCAAAACCCCTGAATTCAGCGTATGTTTCACCGCAAAATCTTGTAGGGCGATTCCGCCCACTACTTAAAGGGAGTTAAGCATGGGTTTGCTTCGTGTCGCCTCGGCGATGTCATTGTGTGCGGTGGCGTTTTCGGTCCAGGCCGAGCAGTTGCCGATCGAGGTGCTCAGTGCGGTGGTCAAGGACCAGAAAATCGCCGACGCCGAAGTCTTGCTGCAACGCAACGGCGCACAGAATGTGGTGGGGCGCACCAATGCCCAGGGCCAAGTCACTCTCACCAGCGAAGTTGCCGATGGTGCCGACAACCTGCTGATCATCAAGAAGCCCGGCTACTCCAACCTGGTGGTCAAGTGCCCGTGCAAAGGCATGACCTATGCCATCAGCCCGGTGATGGAAAACCTCGACGGCCTGCGTGTGGTACTGACCTGGGGGCAATCGCCTTCGGACCTCGACTCCCACATGATCTTCCCCGGCAACAACATCTACTTCAACAGCAAGACCGGCACCGATGCCGAGCTGGATGTGGATGACACCGACAGCTACGGCCCGGAAACCATCACCCTGCAGAAAAAACACTACGGCGAAAGCTACGTGTACGCCGTGCATGACTTCTCCAACCGCACCGATACCGGTTCCACGGCGCTGTCCGAAAGCCAGGCCAAGGTGTTTGTGTACATGGGCCAGTCCCTGGTCCGCACTTACTACGTGCCGACCAATCGCACCGGTAACTTGTGGACTGTGTTCCGCATGACCGGCAGCGGTGACTTCCAGGACATCAATACCTTCACCGGCGTGCTGGTCGAGGCCAAGGATGTGCTCAACGAAGTCAAACCCCTGCTCAACGACAGCGTTGCCGTGGATGCCGTGGTGGTCAGTTCAGCGGTACAGGGTGATGCGAAAAAGCTGAACCTCAAAGGCGAAGCGGCCTACCAGGCCGGTAACCTGGACCAGGCGATCGACTACTTCCGCCAGGCCATCGAGCTGGATAATTCCTTCGGTAAAGCCTACGGCAATCTCGGCCTGGCCTATCAGAAAGCCGGAAACACCGCCGAGTCGATCTGGGCCAACCGCAAGGCGATTGCCCTGGCCAGCGGCCCGACAGCCGCCACCGTGCGTGCCGGGTCCTACTACAACATCGCGCGGATCTACGAAGCGGCCGGGCAGTTTGCCGATGCGTTGCGTCACTACCAATTGGCCAAGGAACAGAAGGCCAACCCGGTGTATGACAAAGCCATTGAGCGTGTGCAAAACCGCTGATCGAGCGGTAGCAAAGGTCTGAAAATGTGGGAGCGGGCTTGCCCGCGATAGCGGTGTAACAGTCAACAGAGGTATCGACTGGGGCACCGCCATCGCGGGCAAGCCCGCTCCCACATGTGTTTTGCGGTGTTCTGTAGATTGTCGGTTCACCCTCGCAGCCTGTGTATCATCCTGTCTCTCTTTTCCTCGCGACCTTTTTCGATCCGCTGAAAATACCGGGCTATGTTTTAGGCCTGTTCAGCGGTCAATGGAGTGACAGCTCATGCACGACACCCTCCAACAGGTCTTTGGTTATCCACAGTTTCGCCCTGGCCAGGAGGCGGCTGTCAGCGCCGTGCTGGCCGGTCGTTCGGCGGCGGCGATCTTTCCCACAGGTTCTGGCAAATCCCTCTGTTACCAGCTCTCAGCCGTGCTGCTGCCGCACCTGACACTGGTGGTGTCGCCACTGTTGGCGTTGATGCAGGACCAACTGGGCTTTTTGCAGCGTCATGGTATTTCGGCCGGCAGCATCGATTCGACGCAAAGTCGTGATCAGGCCAATGACGTAATGGCCCGCGCTCGCTCCGGCGAGCTGAAGATCCTGATGATTTCCGTAGAGCGCCTGAAGAACGAGCGCTTTCGCAACTTTTTGCAAAGCGTTTCGATTTCATTATTGGTGGTGGACGAGGCGCACTGTATTTCCGAATGGGGCCATAATTTCCGCCCGGACTACCTCAAGCTCCCCGACTACCAGCGCCAGTTCAAGATTCCCCAGGCGCTGCTGTTGACCGCCACCGCCACACCCAAGGTGATTGTGGACATGCAGGCCAAGTTCGCCATCGCCCCCGCAGACGTGATCACCACCGGTTTCTATCGACCCAACCTCAACCTGCTGGTGGAACCGGTCAGCGGCGCAGACAAACGCCGGCGCCTGGTGGAGTGGATGGGCGAGCGGGCCAACCAGCCGAGCATCGTCTACGTCACCTTGCAGAAAACCGCCGAGCAGATCGCCGAGCATCTGAATCGCCATGGCATCCAGGCCGAGGCCTATCACGCAGGTTTGCCCCACGATAAGCGCGAGGGCATCCAGCATCGGTTCATGGGCGGCCAGTCCAATTGCATCGTCGCCACCATTGCCTTTGGCATGGGTATCGACAAGAGCGATATCCGCAACGTTGTGCATTTCGACCTGCCCAAATCCATCGAGAACTACAGCCAGGAAATCGGCCGGGCCGGGCGCGATGGCCAGCCTTCCGAGTGCCTGGTGCTGGCCAACCGCGACAGCCTTAATGTGCTGGAGAACTTTGTGTACGGCGATACGCCGGAGCAGGAAGGCATTCGGTTGGTGCTGGAAGAACTGCTGGCGGCCGCTGATGACGGGCAATGGGAGTTTCTGCTGAGGTCATTGGCAGAGCTGAGCAACATCCGCGAGCTACCGCTCAAGACCTTGCTGGTGCAATTGGAACTCAAGGGGGTCATTGCACCGCGCTATGCGTTTTATGCCGAGTATCGCTTCAAGTACCTGGTGGAGCCGGAGGTGTTGCTGGCGCGTTTTTCCGGGGAGCGGCAGCAGTTTGTCGCCGCGATCATCCAGGTGTGCAAACGGGCCAGGAGCTGGGCTACCGTGGATTTCGACGCGCTTTATCAACAGCACCAGGCCGAGCGTGGCCGGGTGGTCAAGGCGCTGGACTATTTCCAGGAACAGGGCCTGATCGAGCTGGAAAGCAAGCAGATGACCGAAGTCTACAGCCTGCTCGATAGCGGGTTTGACCCCCAGGCCTTGAGCGAAGAGTTATACACAGGCTTCAAGCAGCACGAAGCCACGGAAGTGGCGCGCATCCATGGGATGCTGGCGTTGTTTGCCAGCGAACGCTGCCTGGGCTATCGGTTGGCGGAGTACTTTGGCGATGCCGAGGCGCCGCGCCAGTGCGGGCATTGTTCGGTGTGTCATGGCCAAGTCGCCCATCTGCCGGCACCACCGGGGCTGGCACCGCTTGTGGATAAAAATTTCCAGGGGCTGTGCGGGGATTTTATCCACAGGCATCATCAGCACACCGGCAGCCTGCCAGGGGCGGAACGCCTGACGCGGTTTCTATGCGGGATCAGCGTGCCGCTGTTTACCAAGCTCAAGGCCCGGGGGATTCCAGGATCTGGCGTGCTGGAAGAATATCCGTATGCCCAGGTGCGGGATTGGGCCGAGACCCATCTGAGCGACCTGTAAATTCACTTCAATGAGACTTGTCCATGCCTGACTCAATGCCGCAGCGTGCCGATTACCGTCACTTCCAGCCGATCATTACGCGCTGGCACGACAATGACGTGTATGGGCATGTGAATAACGTCACCTACTACAGCTTTTTCGACACGGCGGTGAACACCTACCTGATCGAACAGGGCGGGCTGGATATCCATGACGGCGAAGTGGTGGGGTTTGTGGTGAGTTCGGCGTGCGACTACTTTGCCTCGATTGCCTTTCCCGACCGTATCGATATCGGCCTGCGGGTGGGCAAGTTGGGCAACAGTTCAGTGCAGTACGAGTTGGCGGTGTTCAAGGCCGGCGAGGATGAGGCCTGTGCGGCGGGGCGGTTTGTGCATGTGTTTGTGGACCGGGCGACGAACCAGCCGGTGACGATTCCACAGGTACTGCGCGAAGCACTGCAACACCTGGCGGTCTGACTGCGGCCTGCGAAACAATGAAGAACTAATGTGGGAGCCGGGCTTGCCCGCGATAGCGCAGTGTCAGGCCACCTATTGGTTGCTGGCATTGCGCTATCGCCGGCAAGCCAGCTCCCACATTGAGTTTGCTGTGTTCACCGGTGACGGTAGTGATGCTTGTTCTTGCGATGGCCATAAGCATGCCCACGGCCACGATGATCATCACGGTCATAGCGACGGTTATCACGCCCGCGATCGCGGCGGTCGTCGTCATCGCTCTTGTTGCCCATATAGTTACCCAGTGCGCCGCCGGCGCCACCGCCTGCTGCTGCGCCGATCAAGCTGCCGGTGCTACCGCCGACACTGCGCCCGACCACGTTGCCGCCCGCTGCGCCCAGTGCACCGCCAATGGCTGCTTCGCCACGGCTGCGTTTGTCTGCGCCTACTGCGCTACCGCCAGCGCCGCCCAGGGCTGCACCAATGGCCGAACCGGTATTGCCGCCGATCTGCTGGCCGACGACAGAACCTAAAACCCCGCCCAATGCGCCGCCTACACCGGCTTCGGTGGTGCCACCGGCCATGGCTGCGCCACTGACCAGGCCAAGGGACAACAAGAGAATCGAGGAGAACTTCATAGGTGAACCTCAAGGGGATGACGGCGCGATCCTGAGGTTGTCGGAATATTCTTACAATCGAATTCCGACCAGTGGTGCAGGTTGTATACAATTAGCTAAGTTGCTGTTTTATCTAGGGAACTTAAGTCGTTTTTGCCGGTCTTTAGTTACTTCGCAACGGCCGCTTTTATACAAAAGCGGCCTTTTTTGTGCCCGTGAAGATCGTTCCCAGCCATGGAGACGATCAGGCAGTTCGGGCCATGATCAAACCCTTGTCGCTGGCCGCTTCCAGGCGAATCGCCACGAACTTGGAGGTAGGCGTATGGCTACCATCCCCGGTGCTTTCCAACGGCACCAGCGGGTTGACCTCCGGGTAATAGGCCGCTGCCTGCCCCGCCGGAATATCGAACGCCAGCAAGGTAAAACCCTTGACCCGGCGTTCACGGCCATCATCCCAGATCGACACGATATCGGCCTTCTGCCCCGGCTTGAAGCCCAGGCGGATGATGTCGGCTTCGTTGACGAACAGCACGTCGCGCTGGCCCTTGACCCCACGATAACGGTCATCCAGGCCGTAGATGGTGGTGTTGTACTGATCGTGGGAACGCATGGATTGCATGATCAGGTCGGGCAACTGGCCAGTGGCACGGGTGCGTTCATGCACCAGGTCCTTGGGCAGGATGTTGGCGCGGAAATTCGCCCGGCCTGACGGGGTATTCCAGCGGCGGGCGCCGGCGCTGTTGCCCAGGTAGAAACCGCCTGGGTGCTGCACACGCTCGTTGAAGTCCTTGAAGCCGGGGATGGTGTCGGCGATCAAGTCGCGGATGCGGCGGTAATCGGCCACCAGCCAGTTCCAGTCCACCGGCTTGCTACCCAGGGTGGCGGCGGCGATGCCGGCGAGAATGGCCGGTTCCGACTTCATCAGTTTCGACAGCGGCTGCAACTGGCCATTGGAGGCATGCACCATGCTGAACGAGTCTTCTACCGTCACCGCTTGAGGGCCATCGGCCTGGATATCGATGTCGGTGCGGCCCAGGCACGGCAGGATCAAGGCCTGCTTGCCGTGGGCCAGGTGGCTGCGATTGAGCTTGGTGCTGATCTGCACCGTCAGGTCGCAGTTGCTCAAGGCCTGGAAGGTGCGAGGGCTGTCGGGCGTCGCTTGGGCGAAGTTGCCACCCAGGCCGATAAACACCTTGGCGCGGCCTTCGAGCATGGCGTGGATCGCTTCGACCACGTTATGCCCGTTGTCCCGGGGTACCTTGAACTGGAAGCGACGCTCCAGGGCATCCAGGAAGGCCACGGGTGGCCGTTCGTTGATCCCCATAGTGCGGTCGCCCTGCACGTTACTGTGGCCACGCACCGGACACAGGCCGGCACCGGGACGGCCAATGTTGCCGCGCAGCAGCATCAGGTTGGCGATTTCCTGGATGGTCGGCACCGAGTGCCGATGCTGGGTGATGCCCATCGCCCAGCACATGATCACGTTCTTGCCTTTGGCGTACATGCGCGCCGCTTGCTCGATCTCCACCAGGCTCAGGCCGGATTGCTCGACGATTTCATCCCAGGAGGTGTCGTCGATCTTGGCCAGGTAATCCAGCACATTGATCGTGTGTTCATTGAGGAAGTCGTGGTCGAACACTGCCTCCTTGCCTTCGGCCTGGGCCTGGCGCTCCCACAGCAGCAGGAACTTGGCCATGCCGCGCAGGATCGCCATGTCGCCCCCCAGCGCCGGGCGGAAATACGCGGTGTTGGTCGGTTTGTCGCCGTTGGTGAGCATTTCCAGCGGGTGCTGCGGGTGCTGGAAACGTTCCAGGCCACGCTCCTTGAGCGGGTTGATACACACCACCTGGGCGCCGCGCTTCACCGCTTCGCGCAGCGGTTCGAGCATGCGCGGGTGGTTGGTGCCGGGGTTCTGGCCCCAGACGAAAATCGCGTCGGCGTGCTCGAAATCATCAAACGTCACAGTGCCTTTGCCGACACCCACGCTTTGCGCCAGGGCCACGCCGCTGGCTTCGTGGCACATGTTCGAGCAGTCCGGGAAGTTGTTGGTGCCGTAGGCGCGCACGAACAACTGATACAGGTACGCCGCTTCATTGCTGGCGCGGCCCGAGGTATAGAACTCGGCCATGTCCGGGCTTGGCAGGGCTCGCAAGTGCTGGCCGATCAGGTCGAAGGCCGACTCCCAACTGATGGGTTTGTAGCGGTCGGTCTGGGCGTCATAGCTCATCGGCTCGGTCAGGCGGCCCTGGTATTCCAGCCAATAGTCGCTCTGCTCCAGCAGTGCGCTGACACTGTGTTTGGCGAAGAACGCCGCATCTACCCGGCGCTTGGTGGCTTCCCAGTTGACCGCCTTGGCGCCGTTCTCGCAGAACTTGACCATGCCGCTTTCCGGCGAGTCACCCCAGGCGCAACCTGGGCAGTCGAAGCCGCCGTTCTGGTTAGTCTTGAGCATCATGCGGATATTTTTCAGCGCGTTATCGCTGGTCAGCCACGCCTGCGCCACGCTGATCAGCGCGCCCCAGCCGCCAGCCGGGCCTTTATAGGGCTTGTAGCGCGGGGTCGGGGTTTGGTCGGCTTGGTGATGATTGCTCATGGCTGGTACTCCATCGCAGGGCTGTAGACCCGCGGCGCGCTTTTTTGCGGCAGGTGGATGAGATTGAGGTTGTGCCGGCGCGCCCATTGCAGGGCCAGGCCGGTGGGCGACGACAGGCTGACCAGGGTCTGGATGCCTGCGCGCAGGACTTTCTGGATCAATTCGAGACTGCAACGGCTGGTGACAATTGCCACGCCGCCTGCGGTCGGGATGCGCTGGCGGACCAGGGCGCCGATCAGTTTGTCGAGGGCGTTATGGCGGCCGATATCTTCGCGGCCCAGCAGCAGTTCGCCCTGGTTATCCATGAACACCGCCGCATGCACCGCGCCGCTGTACTGGCCCAGCGGCTGAAAGGCACTGATGCGCTGGCGCAAGCCCTCCAGCCAGGCAGCAGGCGGCAGCGGTGCGCCCGACAGCACCTGAAGGTCCGGCAGCGCCTGCTCCAGGGCTTGCACGCCACACAGGCCGCAGCCGCTGGTGCCGGCCAGTTGCCGGCGCTGTTGCTTGAGGTTCCAGAAGGCGCGGCTGCAGATCTGCACCTGGGCGTACTGGGCCGAGCCTGCGCCGCTCAGTTGCAGGTCATAGATATCGCTGATGTCGCTGATGATGCCGCTGCCCAGGCTGAAGCCGACGATAAAGTCTTCAAGATCGGTGGGCGTCACCAGCATTACCGCCTGGTTGATGTCGTTATAGGCAATCGCCAACGCGACTTCCTCGGCCAGCGCGGTGCTGGCCGATTCCGTATGGTCGAGGTTGCAGTATTGATAACTCTGGCTGGCGGCAGGCGCGGGCGTTGTCAGGGCGGGCGCCGCGCATGCTGGGCGCTGGGCGTTCATCAAGTCTAGTCACCGGCGAAGTGTTCAGAGTGAAGACTAGGCGCGACAAAGGGTCGCGTCTAATCGTCAGTACTGATCTACCGATAGATGACGTCGATCAAGGCTTTGCCAGCGATTACTGATAAAGCGCGAAACACGCCTCGGCCAACGCCGAGCGCGGCGCGCTGCGGCGCATGATCAGCCCCAGCTTGGCCAGGGTTTGCGCGTTTTCGATGGGTTGCAGGCGCAGGTGTTCGGTCAGCGCGTCGAGGCCGCCATCCAGCGGCATCACCGCACAACACAGGCCGCCGTGCACGGCCTGCAGCAACTGATGGACGGCATCGGTTTGCAGCAGAGGTTGCGGCGTCAGGCCCCGGCTGTGGAAGTTATGGTCGATGGACTGGCGAAAGTGCATGCCACTGGTGAGCATGCCCAGGGGCAGTTCGATCAGCGCCTCCCAGCTCAGGGGCTTTTCGCCGAAGCTGAAGAAACGTTGGTCGTACAGCAGGCCCATGCGGGTTTCTTCCAGGGCCAGGGAGTCAAAGCGCTCGGCGTCCAGGCGCTCGAGGTAGGACACGCCCAGGTCCAGGCGATTGCTCGCCAGTTGTTCGAGGATCTGTTCGGAACTCAACGCTGATAACTCAAATCGCAGGCTGGGGTGTTGCTTGTGCAGTTGTTGCATCAAGGCCAGCGGATCAAAGCTCGACAGCGGCACCACGCCCAGGCGCAGTGTCCCCACCAGGTTGCCCCGGCAGGCGGCGGCTTCGGCCTGCAGGCCGTCGTAGGCTGCCAGCACCGTCCGCGCCCAGGCCAGCACCCGCTCGCCGGGGGCGGTAAAGCCCTCGAAACGCTGGCCGCGGTTGACCAGCGGCAGCTCCAGCTCTTCTTCCAGGCTGCGCAGGCGCATCGACAGGGTCGGCTGGGTAATGTGGCAGCGCGCGGCTGCCTGGCCGAAGTGACGGGTTTCGTCGAGGGCGATGAGGAATTTCAGCTGTTTGATGTCCATCTTCGCTCCGGGGCTCTTATTCCAATAGCGGGGGGATTCTAGCGCGTTTGCGTCATTGGTCGGGCTGGAACCAAGGTCTGTAAGACTGGTCTAGTCTTTGGCATCTGGAAACCTAATCCCAAGGAGAGCGCACTATGAGTCTTTTTAGCTTTATCAAAGAAGCCGGCGAGAAAATCGTTGATCTGTTGACGCCGGGTAATGCGAACGCGAGTGAACAGTTGAAGGATCATGTTGCCAAGGTCGGCCTGGGTAACCCGAATGTGCAGACCACGGTGGATGGCGACAAGGTGACGGTGACCGGTGAAGTCGCCACCCAGGAGGAGAAAGAGAAGATTCTGCTGGCGCTGGGCAATATTGCTGGCGTGGCTACCGTGGAAGATAAAATCACTGTGTCGGGCCCTGTTGTTGCGGCTGCCCGCTTTGTCGTGGTGAAAAAGGGCGACACTTTGAGCGCGATCGCCAAAATTGAGTACGGCGACGCCAACAAGTACAACAAAATCTTCGAGGCCAACAAGCCGCTGTTGTCGCACCCGGACAAAATCTACCCAGGGCAGACGCTGCGTATTCCTGAGTAATACCCAAGGCAACTAAATAATGTGGGAGCGGGCTTGCCCGCGATTGCGGTGTGTCAGTCAGCAGATCTAGCTCTGACCCACCGCAATCGCGGGTAAGCCCGCTCCCACAGGGGTGTTACACATAGTTTTAGAGCCCGCTGATCAATTCCCGGTAATCCCCGACCGCATCGAACTCCGCCGTATCCTTGGGCCCTTTGCGGCTGTCCGGCTGTTTGACCGCCAGCAAATGCCCCACCCCGAAATCCCGCGCACTGCGCAGAATCGGCAAGGTGTCGTCGATAAACAGGCTGCGCGCCGGGTCAAAATCGATATCCGCTTGCAGGGCGTCCCAGAACTGCGGGTTTTCCTTGGCAAAGCCATAGTCGTGGGAGCTGATCAGCCGCTCGAAATACGGCGCCAGCTCAATGCGTTCCAGCTTCAGCGACAGCGAGTCGCGGTGGGCGTTGGTGATCAGGATCACGCGCTTGCCAGCCTGTTTGATCGCCGCCAGAAAGGTATCGGCGTCCGGTCGCAGGGCGATCAGGTGGGCGGTTTCCAGCTTGAGTTCGCGCACCGGGATCTGCAGTTCGGCGCTCCAGAAATCCAGGCAATACCATTGCAACTGGCCAGCGTTACGCTCGAACAGCGGCTGCAACTCCATCTCGGCCATGGCCTGGCTCACCCCGTGCAGTTCGGCATAGCGCCGGGGCAGGTGTTCCATCCAGAAGTGGTTGTCGAAATGCAGGTCGAGCAAGGTGCCGTCCATGTCCAGCAAGACGGTATCGATATCAGACCAGGGCAGTGGCGGCACGGTGGGCTCTCAAGCAGGTAAGTAAATACATCCAACACAGACAATCGGAAAAGCCACGGTATAGTAACCCGATCACGCCAAGGAGCCCTTTATGCGCCAGAAACCCACCGTCCTCGCCCGCGAAATTGTCGCCAGTAGTCGTTTGTTCCGCGTGGAGCAAGTGCAGTTGCGCTTTTCCAATGGCGTTGAACGGACCTACGAGCGCCTGGTGGGCCGGGGTGCAGGGTATGGCGCGGTGATGATCGTGGCGATGATCGACGCTGACCACGCGCTGCTGGTGGAAGAATACTGCGGTGGCACGGATGAGTATGAACTGTCCTTGCCCAAGGGCCTGATCGAACCGGGCGAAGATGTGCTGGCGGCGGCAGACCGTGAACTCAAGGAAGAAGCAGGCTACGGCGCACGGCAGTTGGAGCACTTGACCGAGCTGTCCCTATCCCCCGGCTATATGAGCCAGAAAATCCAGGTGGTGCTGGCCACCGAGCTGTACGAAGAACGCCTGGAGGGCGACGAGCCCGAGCCGATGCGCGTGGACCGGGTCAACCTGCGCGAACTGGCGCAACTGGCGCAGAACCCGCAGTTCAGCGAAGGCCGTGCCCTCGCCGCGCTGTACCTGGTGCGGGACCTGCTGACCCAGCGCGGGGCCTACCAGCCATGAGCGAATTGTTCCTCGGCCACGCCTACATCGCCCCCGTGATTGAACTGGCCCGCCAGGCTGGCGAGGTCATCCTGCCGTATTGGCGCGCCGATGTGGCCGTGACAGCCAAGGCCGATGATTCGCCAGTCACCGCCGCCGACCTGGCCGCCCACCACCTGATTCTCGCCGGCCTCACCGCGCTGGACCCCAGCATCCCGGTGCTGTCGGAAGAAGATGCCGACATTGACCAGAGCGTGCGTGCCCGTTGGCAGCGCTGGTGGCTGGTGGACCCGCTGGATGGCACCAAGGAATTTATCAGCGGCAGTGAAGAATTCACCGTCAACATCGCCTTGATCGAACAGGGACGGGTGGTGTTCGGCGTGGTGTCGATGCCCACCAGTGGCCGCTGCTACTTCGGCGGCGCGGGCCTTGGGGCGTGGCGCTCCGACGTGAATGCCGCGCCCCGGCCGATCCAGGTGCGCCAGAAGCCAGTCGCAGGCGAAGCGTTCACCGTGGTCGCCAGCCGTCGCCATACCAGCCCCGAACAGGAGCGCTTGCTCGACGGGTTGAGCCAAGGGCTGGGGGAGTTGAAGCTGGCCAATATCGGCAGCTCGTTGAAGTTTTGCCTGCTGGCCGAAGGCAGCGCTGATTGCTATCCGCGCCTGGCGCCGACGTCGCAGTGGGACACCGCTGCGGCCCAGGGCGTGCTGGAAGGTGCGGGTGGCGAAGTGCTGGAGTTGAATGGCCAGCCGTTCAGCTACCCGGCGCGCGAGTCGCTGCTGAACCCGTTCTTCCTGGCTTTGCCGGCCAAGGCCGCCTGGCGCGAGCGTTTGCTGGCGCTGGCAAGGTCATAAACCGCCGCGATCAAAAATGTGGGAGCGGGCTTGCTCGCGAAAGCGGTGTATCAGCCAATACAAGTGCTGACTGATACACCGCTTTCGCGAGCAAGCCCGCTCCCACATAAGCCCTGTGCCCACATTGTTTATGTGTTGCAGGTTTAGCGGTGCAACACGTACTGCCCGGTAAACGCCACCGCCTGCTCTTCACTGCCCTCATTCACAATCCACGTCTGCAGGGCCAGCCGTGCCCGGCCATGGCGCCGGTAGGTCGCCAAAAACCGCTTCCACACCTTGTCCTCCGGCGCCTGGCAAATCGCGGTGGCGTCCTGGGTGACAGGCAGTGGATAGCTGATCTGCCCTTCCTGAATCACGATGTGCCCGTCTTCAATCCCTTCCTCGCGCAGTTGTAGGTGCAGCCAGCCCCAGCCGGCCAAGACCGCGCCGCAATACAGGCTGCCGCCAAACATAGTGCTCTTGTGGTTGATATTGGCCTGCAACGGTAAGTGCAGGCGCAATTGCCGGTCCTGCCAGTCGAGCACCTTGAGGCCCATCTCCCGGGTCAGGGGGATGTCATGGTGCAGAATGGATTCCAGGTAACGGCTATCGCGGCTCATGGTGGTCTCTTGGCAGGTGGAAAGGGTCACTCGTCATCGGTGTGAGCGTTGCCGCTGTCGGCAAAGTTCAGCCCATGCTTGCGCAACTTGTCATGCAGGGTCTTGCGCGGCACCCCGAGGGCTTCGGCCAGGCTACGCACGGAGCTGTGGGGGCGGCCAAGCTCGGCGGCGATCAGGGCTTTTTCAAAGTGCTCGACTTGCTCGCTCAAGCCCCCGGTAGACATCGGCACACCCGGCGCCGGGCCGTCCGGTGTGCTGTCCAGGGCCAGTTCCAGGCCGAGGGCGAAGCGTTCGGCGACGTTTTGCAACTCCCGCACGTTGCCCGGCCAGTTATGGCGCAACAGCATTGCCCGTTGGCCAGGCTGCAACTCGTGCAGCGGCAGGCCGTGGCGGCTGCTGGCCTCGTCGGCGAAGTGCTGGAACAGCATCAAGGCATCTTCGCCACGCTCGCGCAGGGGCGGAATGCGCAGCGGCGCAACGTTCAGGCGGTAGTACAAGTCTGCGCGAAAGCGGCCCTGGTCGGCGGACTGGCGCAGGTCTTCCTTGGTCGCGGCGATGATGCGGATATCCAGGGGGATCTGCTGATTGCCCCCCAGGCGCTCGACCACGCGCTCCTGCAACAGGCGCAGCAACTTGACCTGTACATCCAGGCTCATGCTTTCGATTTCATCGAGGAACAACGTGCCGCCGTTGGCAAATTCGAACTTGCCGATCCGCCGCTTCTGCGCACCGGTAAAGGCCCCCGGTTCATGGCCGAACAGCTCGCTTTCGACCACGGACTCGGCCAGGGCGCCCGCGTTGATGGCGACAAACGGCCCCGTGCGACGGTTCGACAGGTCGTGCAGAGCGCGTGCCACCACTTCCTTGCCGGCGCCGGTTTCACCAAGGATCAGCACATCGGCGCGGGTCGCCGCCAGCGCGCCAATCTGCTCGCGCAGGCGCAGCATTGGCGCCGATTGCCCCACCAGGCGCGTGCTCAGTTGCTGGCGATCACTCAAGGCCAGGCGCAGGCTGCGGTTGTCCAGCACCAGCCGGCGCAGGGCCAGGGCGCGGCGCACGCTGTCGAGCAGGGCGTCGCTGGCGAAGGGCTTTTCGAGGAAGTCATAGGCGCCGGCGCGCATGGCCTGCACCGCCAGTGGCACATCGCCGTGGCCGGTGATCAGCAGCACCGGCAGCTCCGGGTCCTGGCTGTGAAGTTCAGTGAGCAGCTCCAGGCCGTCCATGCCGGGCATGCGGATGTCGCTGACCACCACCCCCGGCCAGTCCCGCGACAGGCGCGCCGTAAGGCCGGTGGCTTCGCCAAGGGGCAGGACTTTCAGCCCGGCCAGGTCCAGGGTCTGGCACAGGGCCTGACGCAGGTGTGGATCATCGTCGATCAACACCACCTGAATCTGGTTATCGATACTCATACACTGCGGTCCTCGGACGGTTGCAGACTGACGCCGGGGGCGCCGGCGCGCAGTTTCAAGGTTATCAGTGCGCCACCTTCCTTGTGGTTGGCAAACAACAGTTCACCGCCAAAGGCGCGCATCAGGGTGTCACAGATGGCCAGGCCCAACCCCAGGCCCTGGGTGCGGGTCTTGGTGGTGTAGAAAGGCTCGCCGGCGCGACCCAGGGCTTCCATGCAGAACCCAGGCCCGTTGTCGCGGATGTACAGGTTGACGCCCTGCTCGGTGGATTCGGCACTCAGCCACAGTTTGCGCGGCGGGCCTTTTTCGGTCAGGGCGTCCAGGGCATTGGCCAACAGGTTGCCCAGCACCTGGCGCAGGCGGGTTTCGCCGGCCTCTACCCACAGGGATGCCTCTGGCAAGTCGCGGATCAGTTCCACTTCCATGGCCCGCCGGCGCTTGGCCAGCAATGCCAGCGCGTCGTCCAGGGCCGGCTGCAGGGCCACGCTTTCCGGGGCATGCCGGTCGCGGCGGGCAAAGGCGCGCAAGTGGGCTATGATCGAGGCCATGCGCCCGGTCAATTCGCTGATCAGCTTGAGGTTGCCGCGGGCGTCGTCGGTACGCTGGTGGTCGAGGAGAATCTCGGCGTTTTCTGCGTAACTGCGGATGGCGGCCAGGGGCTGGTTGAGCTCATGGCTGATGCTGGCCGACATGGTGCCCAGCGCCGACAGCTTGCCCGCCTGCACCAGGTCATCCTGGGCGCGCACCAGTTCCTGCTGGGCATTTTCGCGTTCCAGCACTTCCTGGCGCAGGCGGCGGTTGAGGCCTTCGAGGTCGCTGGTCCGTTCGGCCACGCGCATTTCCAGTTCGCGCCGGGCCTTGGCTTCAAAGGCGATGCGTTCCAGGTAATGACGACGGCGCTGCATCATCAGGCCGAGCAGCAGCATCAGCACCAGCAAGGTCGCGCCGCCGACGGCGACCACTGTGCGCACCGGGCGGTCGATCAAGGTACGCGGGGCAAGGATCTCCACATTCCAGCCGGTTTCGGCAATTTCGGTGGATTGGCGCAGCCAGGCGCTGGAGCTGAAAACCAGCGGCTGCGGATCGCGGGTCGGATAGGGCTGAATCGCGATGATCGCCTGGCGCTCGGCCTCGGTCAGGGGCCGGGTCGCACGAAAACGCCATTGTGGGCGCGAGGTCAGGATCACCACGCCGTTGTGGTCGGTGACCAGCAATTGCTCGGGAGTCTGGCCCCAGAGGCTTTCGGTGTGGTCCAGGTCGACCTTGACCACCAGCACACCGATCACATGTTCATCTTCACGCACCGCAGCGGCGAAGAAATACCCGCGCTTGGCCGAGGTGGTGCCCAGGCCGAAGAAGCGCCCCAGGCGCCCGGCCATGGCTTCGCTGAAATAAGGTCGAAAGGAAAAGTTGCGGCCGACGAAGCTGTCCTGTTTGTCCCAGTTCGAGGCGGCCAGGGTCTTGCCACGGGTGTCCATCAGGTACATCACTTCCACGCCCGCCTGGGCTGCCACCTCCTTGAGCAACTGGTTGGCCGCGACCAGGTTGGTGCTGACGTGGGGCGCTGCCAGGGCGGTACGCAGGGCCGGCAAGTCGCCAAGGATCTGCGGCAGTACTTCGTAGCGATGCAGGGTGCCCAGCAGGTTGGCGACGTACAGGTCGAGGGTCTGGCGGTTCTGCCCGGCCAGTTCGCTGCGATAGTAGCGCTCGGCCAGATGCTCCAGCGGCCACAGCAACGGCGCCAGGCACAGTGCCAGCAAGGCCAGGCTGCGCCAGCGGGGTCTTCGTGGAAGAGGTGGAGTCATGTAGGTCTGCGCCTGAGGGTACAGGCGCATTATGCCTAGTGCTGCTGTGCAAGACACTCGCGCAATGCTTCGCGCCACTGCGGTTGGCCGACTTGCCATTGTTGTTGCAGGCGGCTGCAATCCAGGCGCGAGTTCAACGGGCGCTTGGCGGGCGTTGGGTAGTCACTGGCGGGAATCCCTTCCAGCTCGGCGCACGCCTTGCCTTCGGCCAGCAGGTGCTCGCCAATGGCCTGGGCAAAGCCGAACCATGAGGTCTCGCCCTGGGCCGTCAGGTGATAGACACCCCAGTCTGCGGCCTGGCCGGCCTGCCAGCGCTCGATCAGGGCACGGGTGCTGTTGGCGATGGTCCCGGCCCAGGTCGGCGCGCCGATCTGGTCGGCGACGATGCGCATCTGCGGCTTTTCCTGGAGTAGGCGCTGCATGGTCAGCAGGAAGTTCTTGCCGTGGCTCGAATACACCCAGCTGGTACGCAGGATCAGGTACTGACCGCCCACCGCCGCAATGGCCTGCTCGCCCGCCAGCTTGCTCTGGCCGTAGACACCCAAGGGGTTGGGCACATCGTCTTCGGTGTAGGGCGCGGGCTTGCTGCCGTCGAACACATAGTCGGTGGAGTAGTGGATCAACGGAATGCCCAGGGCCTTGGCTTCTTCGGCCAGGATGCCGGGCGCCGTGGCATTGATCGCGAAGGCCACATCGGGCTCGTTCTCGGCCTGGTCGACAGCGGTATGCGCCGCCGCGTTGATGATCAGCCCCGGGCGATGGCTGCGTACCTGTTGGCGGATCTGCTCGGGGTTGGCCAGGTCGAGCTGGTCGCGACCGAGCACGACCAGTTCACCCAAGCCCTGGAGCCGCTGTTGCAGTTCACGGGAAACCTGGCCGTGCTGGCCGGTGATGAGGATTTTCAACGGTGTCCCGCTCCCAGTCATTTGGTTTCCCCGGCGAGGGTGAACAGGTACTGGCCGTAGCCTGTCTTGCCAAAGTATTTGGCCCGCTCAAGCAAATGGTCGCGATCGATCCAACCGTTCTCGTAGGCGATTTCTTCGAGGCAAGCCACTTTCAGGCCCTGCCGATGCTCAATGGTCTGAACATAGATCGAGGCTTCCAGCAGGCTGTCATGGGTGCCGGTATCGAGCCAGGCAAAACCACGGCCGAAACGCTCGACATGCAGGTCGCCACGCTTGAGGTAGGCATTGTTGACGTCGGTGATTTCAAGTTCGCCGCGTGGCGATGGCTGGACGGCCTTGGCGATCTTGACCACATCGTTGTCATAGAAGTACAGGCCGGTCACGGCATAGCTGGACTTGGGCTTGGCGGGTTTTTCCTCGATGGAAAGGGCGCGGCCTTCACCATCGAAATCAATCACCCCGAAGCGCTCCGGATCCTTGACCCAGTAGCCGAACACTGTGGCGCCGGTTGGGCGTTTGGCAGCGGTGCGCAGTTGCTCGCTGAAGTGTTGGCCGTGGAAAATGTTGTCACCCAGGATCAGGCATACCGGGTCATTGCCGATGAACGCTTCGCCAATCAGGAAGGCTTGCGCCAAGCCGTCTGGCGAAGGCTGCTCTGCGTAGCTGATCTGCACGCCGAACTGGCTGCCGTCGCCCAGCAGGTTGCGGTATTGCGGCAAGTCCACGGGCGTGGAGATCACGAGGATCTCCTTGATTCCGGCGAGCATCAGCACGGAAATCGGGTAGTAGATCATCGGTTTGTCGTACACCGGC
The DNA here is from genome assembly GCF_058742075.1 of Pseudomonas sp. HC1(2025). NCBI lineage: Bacteria > Pseudomonadati > Pseudomonadota > Gammaproteobacteria > Pseudomonadales > Pseudomonadaceae > Pseudomonas > Pseudomonas sp. HC1(2025). Next base: position 311,520 of record NZ_CP196017.1, read on the forward strand.
AGCAACTGCTTGGAAACCCCCAGGGTAATGGGGTGCAGGCGCGTCCCGGAGCCACCGGCCAGTACGATTCCCTTCATCATGCAATCAGGTCCTTCGCATCGGTGTTGCCGAGGCGCTCGCCCTGATAACTGCCGTCCTGGACCCGGCGGCACCATTGCAGGTTATCGAGGTACCACTGCACGGTCTTGCGCAGGCCGGTCTCGAAGGTTTCTTCCGGGACCCAACCCAGCTCGCGTTCGATCTTGCTGGCATCGATGGCGTAGCGCTGGTCATGGCCTGGGCGATCCTTGACGAAGGTGATCAGGTCGCTGAACTGGGCAACGCCGGCCGGACGCTGTGGCGCCAGCTCTTCGAGCAGCGCACAGATACCACGCACCACGTCGATGTTCTTCTGCTCGTTGTGCCCGCCGATGTTGTAGGTCTCGCCTACCACACCTTCGGTGACCACTTTGAGCAGCGCACGGGCGTGGTCTTCGACATACAGCCAGTCGCGCACTTGCAGGCCATCGCCATATACCGGCAGCGGCTTGCCTGCCAAGGCATTGAGGATCACCAGCGGGATCAATTTCTCGGGGAAGTGGAACGGCCCGTAGTTGTTCGAGCAGTTGGTCAGCAGTACCGGCAAGCCATAGGTACGCTGCCAGGCGCGGACCAGGTGGTCGGACGCCGCCTTGCTCGCGGAATAAGGCGAACTTGGCGCGTAAGGCGTGGTTTCGGTGAACAGGTCATCCACGCCATGCAGGTCGCCATACACTTCGTCGGTGGAGATGTGATGGAAGCGGAAGGCGCTCTTGGCCGGCTCTGCCAGCTGTTGCCAGTAGGCACGAGTGGCTTCAAGCAGGCTGTAGGTGCCGACGATGTTGGTCTGGATAAAGTCCGACGGCCCGTCGATGGAGCGGTCGACATGGGACTCGGCCGCCAGGTGCATGATGGCCTGGGGCTGGAAACGCGCCAGCACTGCGCTGACGGTGGCCTGGTCGATGATATCGGCCTGGACGAACTCATAGCGGGTGTTGGTCGCGATGCTGGTCAGCGACTCAAGATTGCCGGCGTAGGTCAGTTTGTCGAGGTTGAGAACTTCATGTTCAGTGTTTTGAATCAAATGGCGGATCAGTGCGGAACCGATAAAACCGGCGCCACCGGTAACAAGAATACGCATGTCGAGAGGCCTTTTCCTTAGACGGACATTGAGCGAATGGGGCATAGCTTGCGGGCTTGCGATGGGGCGTGCAAGGGGCGGTGGTCAGATTGGCCCAGCTTGCGTGCTTTAAAGAAGACAATCTCAATGGGGTCGGGGTTGCATCTGACCTATTAACAATGGCGATATAAGCGCCCAACAAAAAACCAGGGACCGTCACATGCTGCTCGATACATTGATCCACCGCACCCGTTTGCCGTGCCCGCAGGTCAGCGCGGAGCAAGCCTTGCAGTTGCTTGAGCAGCATTACGGCCTCAGCGGCACCCTGCAGTCCCTGGGCAGCCAGCAAGACCTCAATTACCGCGTTGACAGCGATCGTGGCCGCTTCGTCCTGAAAATCTGCCGGGGCGAGTACGCCGCCGTTGAGCTGCACGCCCAGCACGCCGCTCTTGCGCACTTGCAGGCACACGCCGGCGTCCGCGTGCCCAAGGTCATCAGCACCCTCGGCGGCGAGCAACTACTGAGCGTGACGCTGGCCGGGCAGGCCTTGCACCTGCGGTTGCTGGACTATATCGAAGGCCAGCCGCTGACCCACCTGCCGCATCTGGGCCGCGCGTTGATCACAGGTTTTGGCCGGCTGTGCGGGCAGATGAGCCAGGCATTGGCCGGTTTTGCGCACGCGGGCCTGGAGCGCACCCTGCAATGGGACCCGCGCCATGCCCGGGAGCTGATCAGCCATTTATTGTCGACGCTCGACAACCTGCCGCAGCGCGCGGCCCTGGAGCGGGTCGCGGTAGAGGTCGAGCAGCGCCTGCGGCCCTTGGTCGATCAGTTGCCCTGGCAGGCCGTGCATATGGATATCACCGACGACAATGTGGTGTGGCAGCGCGATGCCGAGCGGCATTGGCAAGTGCAGGGTGTCATTGATTTCGGCGACCTGGTGCACACCTGGCGGATTGCGGACTTGTCGGTGACCTGTGCCGCTCTGCTGCACCACGCCGAGGGCGACCCGTTTGCGATCCTGCCGGCGATCCGGGCCTGTCACGCGTTGACCCCTTTGCAACCCCAGGAATTGCAGGCGCTGTGGCCGCTGATCGTGGCCCGTGCGGCGGTCCTGGTGCTGAGCAGTGAACAGCAGCAGCGCCTGGACCCGGATAACACCTACCTGTTGAAGAATGCCGAGCACGAGTGGGAAATCTTCCAGGTTGCCACTTCGGTGCCGTTTGAGTTGATGGAGGCGGCGATCCAGGCGTGCGTCGGTGCAACCCCCAAACCAGTGGCCAGCGAAGGCTTTGCCCCGCTGCTGCCGGGCCTGGTGGGGCGCGAGTTCGCGCTGATTGACCTGGGTGTGCTCAGTGAGCATTTCGAAGCCGGAAACTGGGAAACCCCTGGCATCGACCAACATTTATTGCAGCAGGCAGCAACGGTCCATGGCTTGGCGGCCAGTCGTTATGGTCAGTATCGCTTGTCCCGCACGCGTCCCGACTGCGCGAGCGAACCGCAAACGTTCGCCCTGCACGTTGAACTGTATGTGCCCCAGGGCAGTGTCGTAGAGGCGCCGTTCGCCGGCATCCTGCGCAGCACTGCCGATGGCGTATTAAGTCTGCATAGCGCGCAACTGAATGTACGGCTGCTGGGCCTGAAAAATGCGTTGCAACCCGGCGCCGCGGTGCTCAAGGGCCAGGTCCTGGGGGAGGCGGGCGGGGCATTGACCGTGCAACTGTGCCGGGTTGACCTTGATCCGCCACTGTTTTGCACACCGTCCCGCGCTGCGGCCTGGCAGGCGTTGTGCCCCTCGCCGGCGACACTGCTGGGCCTTGCCTGTGACGCCGAGCCGGAGCTGGATCCAGAAGCCTTGCTGGCCCGACGCGACGCCAGCTTTGCGCGCTCGCAAAAGCACTATTACGTCGACCCGCCGCGCATCGAACGCGGCTGGCGCAACCATCTGATCGACATGCAGGGCCGCTCGTATCTGGACATGCTCAACAATGTCGCGGTGCTGGGCCACGGCCATCCACGCATGGCCCAGGTGGCGGCGCGGCAGTGGTCGCTGCTCAATACCAACTCGCGCTTTCATTACGCCGCGATTGCCGAGTTCTCCGAGCGGCTGCTGGCGCTGGCGCCCGAGTCCATGGACCGGGTGTTCCTGGTCAACAGTGGCACCGAAGCCAACGACCTGGCGATCCGCCTGGCCTGGGCCTACAGCGGCGGGCGCGACATGCTCAGTGTGCTGGAGGCCTATCACGGCTGGTCGGTGGCCGCCGATGCGGTGTCCACCTCGATCGCCGACAACCCTCAGGCCTTGAGCAGCCGGCCGGATTGGGTGCACCCGGTGACCGCACCCAATACCTATCGCGGCGAATTCCGTGGCCCGCACAGTGCGCCGGATTATGTGCGCAGCGTGGAGCACAACCTGGCGAAGATCGCCGCCAGCCAGCGCCAGTTGGCGGGTTTTATCTGCGAGCCGGTGTATGGCAATGCCGGTGGCATCTCCCTGCCGCCGGGCTATTTGCAGCAGGTGTATGCCCTGGTGCGTGCCCAGGGTGGGGTGTGCATCGCCGATGAAGTGCAGGTCGGCTACGGCCGCATGGGCCACTTCTTCTGGGGTTTTGAAGAACAGGGCGTGGTGCCGGACATCATCACCATGGCCAAGGGCATGGGTAACGGCCAGCCCCTCGGCGCCGTGATTACCCGCCGGGAAATCGCCGAAGCGCTGGAGGCCGAAGGGTATTTCTTCTCGTCCTCCGGCGGCAGCCCGGTGAGTTGCCGGATTGGCATGGCGGTGCTGGATGTGATGGAGCAAGAAAAGCTTTGGGAAAACGCCCAGGTGGTCGGCGGGCACTTCAAGGCGCGGCTCGAGGCGTTGATCGAGCGCCATCCCCTGGTGGGGGCGGTGCATGGCTCGGGCTTCTATCTGGGGCTGGAGTTGGTGCGCGACCGCCAGACCCTGGAGCCGGCGACGCAAGAAACCGCCCAGCTGTGTGATCGCTTGCGTGAGTTGGGGATTTTCATGCAGCCGACCGGGGACTATCTGAACATCCTCAAGATCAAGCCGCCGATGGTCACGTCTAAACGCAGTGTGGATTTCTTTGTCGACATGTTGTCGAAGGTGTTGGATGAAGGGTTGTAAACACCTTTCTATGAGTTGAAATGAGATCACCCCTGTGGGAGCGGGCTTGCTCGCGAAAGCGGTGTATCAGTGACAGATTTGTAGACAGACACACCGCTTTCGCGAGCAAGCCCGCTCCCACAAGGGGGATGGGGTTTCAGATGTTAACCCGATTGTTATCGGGAATATTTTGAGTTTTTTAGACGCTTGGATGTTTGCAAGCTTTAAAAGCCGATTTTTATCCGCTATAAAGTCCTCCAGCATTCCCCTTTCTGTCATCGGCCCCGGTTATCCTGGCCGCTGACCACCGCCCAGGAGATGATTCATGAGCCGTATCGTTACCGTCGCCGCTACCCAGATGGCTTGTTCCTGGGACCTCGAAGCCAATATCGAGACCGCTGAAAAGCTGGTCCGTGAGGCCGCAGCCAAAGGCGCGCAGATCATCCTGATCCAGGAACTGTTCGAAAGCCCGTACTTCTGCCAGAAGCCAAACCCGGACTATCTGCAACTGGCAACCCCGGTTGCAGAAAACGTGGCCATCAAGCACTTCCAGAAAATCGCCAAGGAACTGCAAGTGGTGCTGCCGATCAGCTTCTTCGAGCTGGCCGGCCGTGCGCGGTTCAACAGCATCGCGATCATCGACGCCGACGGCTCCAACCTCGGGATTTATCGTAAAAGCCACATCCCGGACGGCCCTGGCTACCACGAAAAGTACTACTTCAACCCGGGCGATACCGGCTTCAAAGTGTGGAACACCCGCTACGCGAAAATCGGCGTGGGCATCTGCTGGGACCAGTGGTTCCCGGAATGCGCCCGCAGCATGGCGTTGCAAGGCGCGGAGATCCTGTTCTACCCGACCGCCATCGGCAGCGAGCCACACGACAAGACCATCTCGTCCCGTGACCACTGGCAGCGCGTGCAACAAGGCCATGCCGGCGCCAACCTGATGCCGCTGATCGCCAGCAACCGCATCGGCAACGAAGAGCAGGACGGCTACGACATCGACTTCTACGGCTCGTCGTTCATTGCCAACCAGTTCGGCGAAAAAGTCGAAGAGCTCAACGAAACCGAAGAAGGCATCCTGGTGCACAGCTTCGACCTCGATGAGCTGGAGCACATCCGCAGCGCGTGGGGCTCGTTCCGTGACCGCCGGCCGAACCTGTACGGCGCGCTCAAGACCCTCGACGGTTCCCTGGAGTCCTGATCGCCATGACCACTTTGCACAGCACGCCTCGCGCTGACGGCTTCTATATGCCAGCCGAGTGGGCACCCCAGACCCAGACCTGGATGATCTGGCCCGAGCGCCCGGACAACTGGCGCCTGGGCGGCAAACCGGCGCAGGCGGCCCACGTGGCAGTGGCCAAGGCCATTGCGCGTTTTGAGCCGGTGACGGTTGCGGTTTCCGCCGGTCAGTACGAAAACGCCCGGGCGCGCCTGGATGTGCCGAATATCCGTGTGGTGGAGATGTCCAGCGACGATGCGTGGGTACGCGACAGCGGGCCGACCTTCGTGATCAATGACCACGGCGAAGTCCGTGGCGTGAATTGGGACTTCAATGCCTGGGGCGGGTTTGACGGTGGCCTGTATGCGCCGTGGAACCGCGACTCCCAGGTGGGCGGCAAGATCCTCGAGATCGAGCGCAGCCCGCGTTATCGCACCGAGGGTTTTGTGCTCGAAGGCGGTTCGATTCACGTCGACGGTGAAGGCACCCTGATCACTACCGAGGAATGCCTGCTCAATCGCAATCGCAACCCCCATCTGGGCCGCGAAGAGATCGAAGCGGTCCTGAGCGCCAACCTGGCTGTGGATAAGATCATCTGGCTGCCCGACGGTCTGTTCAACGACGAAACCGACGGCCATGTGGATAACTTCTGCTGCTACGTGCGCCCGGGTGAAGTGTTGCTGGCCTGGACGGACGATCCGCAAGACCCGAACTATGCACGCTGCCATGCTGCCATGGACGTGCTGCAAAACAGCACCGACGCCAAGGGCCGCGCGTTTACCGTGCATAAAATGCCGATCCCGGGGCCGTTGTACGCCACTGAGGAAGAATGCGCCGGTGTCGACCCGGTGGACGGTTCCCAGGAGCGTAATCCGACCGTGCGTCTGGCCGGTTCCTACGTCAACTTTCTGATCGTCAACGGCGGCATTATCGCGCCGAGTTTTGATGACCCGCTGGACAGCCGCGCCCAGGAAATCCTCCAGGGCCTGTTCCCGCAGCATGAAGTGGTGATGGTGCCGGGCCGTGAACTGTTACTGGGTGGCGGCAATATCCATTGCCTGACTCAACAACAGCCCGCGCCGCACAAAAACTGAGTGCAGTTGTAACAGGCAATTTCGCTGCACCTCGGCTGATTGCCGGCAAGTGCGCCGGGTAATAACAGCAAGCCCATGGCCCGTCGGGGTCGTGGGCTTTTTTGTGTCCGCAGGCCTATAAACCGGACGCTTTGGCACAGCTCTTGTATCGGCGTTGTGACAGTGATCGGGGTTTGTGACTGCGCAGTTCTGTCATAAACCTTGAGTAAGTTAGCCGCTCAAGCAGTAGGAGAGAGCGCTGAAATGAACGCCGATATCAACCTGGTCTATAAACGCGCGCCCCATCCTTCGGTCGTGCGAGGTGACGCGATTCACACGCTGGCACTTTGGTTGAAGGCAAACGGCTCGCGCCGGATCCGGCAGGCGGATCCACGCAGGGTGATGAGTGAGCGCTACCCGCTGGGGTTGTTCAGTGAGGATGAGGTGCAGGTGCTGTGCGAATTGATCCAGGACTGACGGACGCTGATATCCAAATGTGGGAGAGGGCTTGCCCGCGATAGCAGTGTGTCAGTTGATGCATATGTGACTGATACACCGCTATCGCGGGCAAGCCCGCTCCCACAGGAACTGCATGTGGCTTAGAAGTTGTACGTCCCCGTCACCACCAGGCTGCGCGGGTCGCCAAACTGGATCTGGTTGGCGCTGGTCGCCGACGCGTAGTACGTCTTGTCGCTGATGTTGTTCAGCGCCGCCCTCACATCCCAGTCCTTGTGCCGGAACCCGGCCAGGGCGTCCCAGCGGCCATAGCCCGGCAACACCACGGTGTTGGCGTTATCGGCATAACGCTCGCCCACCAGGGTCAGGCCGGTTTCGGCGTACCAGCCCATTTCCGGTTTCCAGGTGACGAACAGGCTGGCGTTGCGCTTGGCCACGTCGCTGATACGCTTGCCTTCAAAGCCATTGTTGTCCTTCACCACCTTGGCATCCTGCACGCCGACGCCACCGCGCACATACCAGTTGCCGACGATTTTGCCGGTGGTGGTCAGCTCGATACCACGGGAGCGCTGGATTCCGCTGAGCAGGGTGATCAGCGGGTTCTCCGGGTCGCGGGTGCGGCGGTTGTACAGTTCCAGTTCATACACGGCGAGGGTGGTGCTCAAGCGGTCGTCGAGCCAGTCGCTCTTGACCCCGATTTCCTTTTGCTTGGTCAGCTCGGGGCTCAGGTCATTGGCATTGCCCGTTGCATTCGGGGTGATGCCGATCAGGCCACCGCCGGTGGGGGAAAACGTCTTGCTCCACGACGCGTAGAACGAATGGTTCTCCACCGGCGTCCACACCACGCCCAGCCGTGGGCTGGTGTTGTGGCTGTCGACGGGTTGCCGGATATTGGTGATCTTATTGGTGGTTTCTACTTCAAAACGGTCGTAGCGCAAACCGGCGAGTACTTGCCACTGATCGTTCAGGCGCAGTTGGTCCTGCACATACAGCCCCTGGCTTTCGACTTCGGTGTGGTTGTTGCTGGAGATCCTCATCGGCCCGGTATGGCTCAGGTGCCGGTTGGGGTGGTTCAGATCGAGGCCGGGCACTGTTGCCGTTACCGCGCTGTACAACTTCGGATCACGGCGCTGGCTGCCCAGCTCCACGCCGGTCAGCAGGCGGTGTTCCAGGCCAAAGGTATTGAAGCCCCCTTCGAGCTCGACGTTATTGAATACGTTGCGCGTCGTCAGGTCCTGCTGCCAGCGCTGGCGCCCGACGGTGTTGGTCTTGGGGTCGTAGCCGGTCAGGTAGGTGTTGTCGAAATCACTGTCGAGCTTGAACACACCCAGGGTGTGACGCAGTTGCCAGCTGTCGTTGAGTTCATAGGCGAGTTTGGAGCGCAGGGACTGGGTGGTGTCGTCGATATAGTCCCGTGGGTCGCCGTAGGTAGTGTCGCGGCTCACATCGGCCGGGCGCCCGCGCACGCCAGGGATGCCCCGGTCCGGGGTGCGGTCGTAGCGGCTGTATTCGTATTGCACCAGCCAGTTCAGTTGCGGGGTCAGTTGCCAGCTCATTGACGGGGCGAATAATTTACGGTTGCCGCTGATGCCATCGCGAAAGCTATCGGTGTCTTCGTTACCCATGTTCAGGCGCAGGCTGATGTTTTCGGTCGGGTCGGCGCTCAAGTCGGTGTACAGGCTGCGCAGCCCGTTCGTGCCGCCCTGGGCCTCGAGGCTGGAGGCGCGCCCGGCCTGGGGCAGCTTGCTGACGCGGTTGACTATCCCGCCCTGGCCACCACGGCCGTACAACACCGCGGCGGGGCCCTTGAGCACATCGATGCGCTCGATGTTGTGCAGGTCGCGCACGTATTGGCTGTCGTCGCGGATGCCATCGAGGTAGAAGTCGCTGCTGGCCTCGAAGCCGCGGATGCGCAAGCTGTCGAAGCGTGTGTCGGCGCCGCTGCTGACGTTGGGGATGCCACTCAACGCCTGGCCCAGGTCGTTGGTGCCGTAGGCGCGCAGGTTCTCGGTCTTTACCGAGTCGATCGCCTGGGGCACGTAGCGCACCGGCGTACTTGTGCGCGTGGCGGTGTTGGTGTCTTTGACGCGTGGGTCGTCTTCGTCCGCTTCGGCGCTGATGGCGGTGGCGGGCAGGGTGGTCGCGGCGCAGGCAAATCCGGCACACAGCAGTGCAGAAAGCCCAAGGGTCATGGGCGTCAGGCGAGAGGCAGGCATCTAGGGGCGCATCCGTAAGAGGGAGGGTAAATAATGCGCGAATGATAATGCTTGCTATTTGCGCGCGTGATTTATTCTTACGCTGCTCGCTTGGGTATTTGTTACAAAATGTGTTTTCGAGGGAATTTTACGCATCAATGGAAAATGCGTTACCCACCAGCGGCTTATTCACACGATGAATTGGCCGAGCGTATATATCGCGTAAATAATGGCTAAATAATATCGCTTAGACTTTTTTTGCCTAAATACAGACGATTCACTAAATTGACACGCGGTTCAGGGCGCGGATAGGATTCGCCTCAACGCCTGTGGCTAACCGCCATGACTTCTCTATAAAAAAGGCCCGCGGCATATTCGGTCGTCCGCGGGCCTTTTTTTATCCGGGGAAAGTCGATACCAAAAAAGCCAAATGGAGCCAGGTGTCACAGCGCGTACTCAACCAGTAATAAGGAATAAAAAAATGTTGAATAAACGGATGGGTCTGATTGCTCTGGGGATTTTGAGCGCTACTCAGGCAATGGCAAACGACCAGGAGCAATCCAAAGGCTTCGTGGAAGACAGCCACTTGAACATCGCGGCGCGTAATGCGTATATCAGCCGCGACTACAAAGACGGTGGTAAAGATAAAGCCGAGTGGGGCCAAGGCTTCATCGGTAAGTTCGAGTCCGGCTTCACCCAAGGCACCGTTGGTGTGGGTGTGGACGTGATCGGCCAATACGCCATCCGTCTGGACGGTGGTAAAGGTCGCAGCGGCGCTGGCGGCATCAACTTCTTCAAGCAAGGCGACAGCGGCGCAGCACCACACGACCTGGCCAAGGGCGGCGCAGCCGTCAAGGCACGCATCTCCAACACTGTGCTGAAGTACGGTGACCAGATGCCAGCCGTGCCGGTCCTGCAGTACGACAACTCCCGTCTGTTGTCGGAAACCTACACCGGTACCTCGATCGTCTCCAAAGAGATCAAGGGTCTGGAGCTGCAAGGTGGTTACTTCACCAAGGAAGCCCAAAAAGGCGCCGAAGGCACCGACAGCGGCAACCTGAAAAACATCGCCTACCTGGGCGGTAGCTACAAATTCACCGAAAGCCTGTCGGCCGCGCTGTACGCATCCGACATGGAAGACGTGCTGAAGAAGCAATACGTCAACGTCAACTACGTGCTGGCCCTGCCACAAGAGCAGTCGCTGACTTTTGACTTCAACGGCTACAAGACCAAGCTGGACAAGAGCTTCGCCCAGCTGACCCAAGGTGATGCTGACGCCCGCGACAACAAAATCTGGAGCCTGGGCGCCACTTGGGCCTTCGGTCCGCACAGCCTGACCCTGGCTCACCAGCGCAGCACCGGTGACACCGGCTACATGTACGGCGGCTACCGTAACAACACCAAGGGTAGTGGTATCGGCGACGGTGGTAACACCATCCTGCTGGCCAACTCCTACTGGTCTGACTTCAACGGTAAAGACGAGCGCTCCTGGCAGGTCGGCTACGGCATTGACTTCAGCACCTTCGGCGTACCGGGCCTGACCTACAACATCGCTTACGTGCGTGGCACCAACATCGACGACGGTAGCAACCGTGGCGATGGCACCGAGCGTGAAATCTTCAACCAGTTCAAGTACGTAGTACAGAGCGGCCCGGCTAAAGACCTGAGCCTGCGTGCCCGTGCCTCCTGGTTGCGTGTTTCGACCAACGCCAACAACTACAACGTTGGTGGTAACGAAATCCGCCTGTTCGCCGACTACCCGATCAACGTGTTCTAAGATCGTGCGTCGTGCCTGATACCAGGCAATAAAAAACCCCGACTTGTCGGGGTTTTTTTATGGCTGCCTAAACCCTACGCCTTGACCTGCGCCAACTTCTGGCAGTTGGCCTTGCGCGCCGGGTACTGCCCGCATTTGCGCAACACGCTTTGCACCTGCTGGGTGTTCTGCAGTTGCTGGTTGGCCAAGAGCTTCTCGGTGATAAACAGCTCCTCCGAACCCAGGTGACGCTCGGCCGTGTCGATCATGGCCAGGGCGGCCTTGCCGTCGCCGCGCTTGAGGTAGTAGCTGATCATCAAGTCATAGGTCGAAGGCCCGGCCAGGGACCAGTCCTTGATCGCCTGCAATTCTTTGAGGGCATCGGCATTTCTACCCTGGGCCAGGCGCACGGCGTAGGCGGTGCGGCGGATGTTCGGCTGGTCCTTGACCGGCGAGCTCAAGGCGCGCCGGATAAACGCATCGGCCTCGGGCACCTTGTTTTTGGCCAGGGCGGCGGTGGCGGCGTAGGCGTCCTTGTAACCCTGCATGGCCTTGGCCACAGGCGCGGCGTCACGCACCTTCGGCCAGCTCGTGGTGTTGACCCGGGCGCGGCGCTCCTTGCGGTACTCGCGTTGCAGGTATTGGCGCAGCTCGGTGTCCCGGTCGATGGCGGACATGTGGGAGCGGTTGAAGTAATCGGTGGTGGCGGTGATGGTATTGGTCAGGCCGTCCTTGACCAGCACGTCCAGCTCCTTGGTAAAGCGGTCGAGGTTGAACTGCTGCAATGAATCTTGCATCGCGTCCTTGCGGGCGGTGAGAAAGCCCGTCAGCAGCGGCTTTTGCTTGCCCTGGAAATCATTCAGGCGCTCCAGGCTGTGGGTGGCCGCACGGGGCGCGTAGCCGGCCCGGATCATCAGGTCGGTGCCGAGCAAATCTGCCTGGTCCTCCTGGCTGCGGCCCCAGGCAGTGCTCCACACGTTGTCGGAAAAACTGTTGGCCAGCGAGGTATACAACACGGTATTGCCGATGGTTTTTTGCGTGCCGGCCGGGTCCTTGCTGAACAGTTTCATGGTGCCCGAACTGCGGTCCACCCCGGTATTGGCCGCCACGGTTGCCAGGGCCACGGTGGAGGCCACGGTGGTGAACATGTCCTTCTGTTGCTGGAAGGCAGCGGCACGATCATGGTGGTGCAGCAGCACGTGGCTCATTTCGTGGCCGAGCATGGCGGCGATTTCGTCTTCGCTGCCGACGTTCTCCAGCATGCCCAGGGGCACGAAGATATTGCCGTACGGGTCCGCCGACGGTCCGAAGCTGTAGCTGTCGGTGATCTTCACCTGCAACAGCGGCAACTGCCCCGGCCAGCCCTTGGACAGGCGCGTGACGATGCCCTGCAAGTACACCTGCAACATCGGGATATCCACCAGGTTCTGCTGGCGCGCCTCGGCCGCAGGCACGGTGCGCCCGTCGTAACTCAAGCGCTGCTGGCCCGCGCGCTGCGGGTCGAGCTTGTAGTACTGGCGCACGTCAGCGTTGTCCACATAGTGGCCTTCGACGCGCGACTGGGTCGACGGCCCCACCAGGTTCAGAAACGCCTGGTCTGCACCCTTCAAGGTGGCGCAGCCGCTGAGCAATGCACTGGCCAGCAATAGATATCCCTTCACCGCGGTACTCCCTTATTGATTGCAGCCGGCGCCGTAGCTGAGCGTGGAATTGTTGTGTGTGTCCTTGGCCAGGCTTTGGGGCATTAGCTGGCACGGCAGTGCGGTTTTGTGAAATGGCGGCTCGATACGCACGTCGCCGGTGTCCAGCCAGACTTTCTGCCCTGCCAATTCCACCTGGATCAGCTCCAGCGCCTGGTTGAGCTGCAACACCGGAAGAGGTTGCTTGGGTGCGTCTTTGCGCGCGATTTCCCGCTGCACTTTGCCTTGCTCGTCCACCACCTCCACCGGGTCGGCCAGGAACTCCTTGATGAGATGGGTTTCGGCCAGCACGCCCTGGCTGTAAAGCGCGGCGAGTAACACGATGAGGATCTTGTTCATCCTTGGTTTCCTTGAGTGAGACGACATGGCGGCACCCTTCAGCGGCCACGGTCGAAGAAGGCTTCGATCCGCTCGCTGAACAGCGCCAATGACAACAAAACAATCCCCAGTACGTTGACCAGGGTGATGTGGTTCAGATACAGCACCCCGCACACCACCAGCAGCATCAGCATCACCAAACCCCACGACGGATAGGGCGAGGTGAAGAAGCGGATCTCCTGCCTGCGCCAGCGAGTCCAGGTATGCAGGCCGGCCAGACGCCGGGCATGCAGGGCCTTGAGCACGATAATCAGCGCCAGCAGCCCAAGCTCCAGCACGTCCACCCAGTGCAGGTTCCAACCGGGGAAATTGGCCGGCTCGCGCTCGTAATCCATGCCCTTGTTGATCAGGTTGTCCAAGGCCATGGCATGCAGGTAAACCCCAGGAATCAGGCCATGCACGGGTGATTGCACCACGTCGCCGGTTGAGGTGATGCTGGCCCCGACCATCACCAGCCGATCGCGCAGCAACCCGGCCACCAGCGCCTGATCCTCCGGCGAACTGACCTCCAGGTCGCTGGCCGACAAGGTCAGGCTATAAGGGCAGCGGGCCTGGGCTGAGTCGTCCAGTTTCCAGAACACCGCCTGGAGCAACTGCGCCACCCAATCCAGTACAAAGTTGCGCGGCGCTGCGCAGTGGCGAATATCGGCGATCTGTGCCTGCTCGGGCGCCAGCTTCAAGCCCCACTGCACGGCGATTGGCTGTAGCTGCGCCGCGGCTTCAGCATCCCGGGGCAGTTGGCTGGCACACGGCTGGCCCTTGCAGAACTGGCGGTACAGGGCCAGGGCCGGGGTTTCCATCACCCCCAGTGCGGTCGGCATCGCCAGCGGGTACTTGTCGTCCACACCGTCCCACACCACCAGCCCCGGCTGGCTGAACGCGGCAAACTGCTCGAGGGTATTGGCCTGCCCATTCTCGCCCCGCGTCACCCCGGTATTGGCCAGCAGCAGGGGAATGCCCCGGCGCTGATAGCGCTCGAACACATTCGCCAACAACTGGCTGCCGCGCGTCGGATCGCCCAGGGAGTGATCGTGGCTGTACAGCAAGTCCACAAACACCGCCTTGGGTTTGTAGGCCAGCAAGCGTTTGAACAACTTGCTCTGCTCGCTATACGGCATCGGCCACGAGGTGTTGTTGCGCATCAGGTAGGCGTCGTCGATCAACACCACGGTGATATGTTGCTGGCCGGCGCCGGGGTAATTGCTGGAGAACATCCGGTTGAGCCACTGGGCGGATGCCTTGTCACTGGAACTGGCCAGGCCGAAGGGGTCGAGCACCGCTAGCAACACGATAAAAAACGCGAGCAAATAGCGACGACGATTAAAAAGCGGGGGGTTCTTCGACATCCATGTCTCGATAAAAAACGGCGGGTGCTGTTGGGGGCAGGTTTCCCGCAGCGAATGCATGGGGTTTTAAAGGACGGGGAGGGGGGTGTCAATTAGAAATATGGCTAAGTGCCATCTGGCGCCCGCCGCCCTCGGCATCAAGCGGCAGATGACGTCCCCGCCGGGCGCGATTTCACCAGCCCCACGGCCAATGCAGACAAAATCAGCGCAATCGAGATCCCCTCGTTGAGATCGACCCGATGCCCCAGCAACAGCATGGAACCTGTGACGCCAAACACCGGGATCAGCAACGACAACGGCGCCACCTTGGAGACCGGGTACTCGCGCAGCAGCAGGTTCCAGCCCCAGTAACAAAAGTGCGTGGCCGCGTACACCTGGAACAACAGCGAGAACACCGTCAGCCACTCCATATGGGTGACCAGCGCAGTGAACGGCGCCGATCCATGGGCCAGCCACGTCAGCAGCAGCAACGGAAGCGGCGGGAACAGGCTGGCCCACACCACAAAGGCAAACATCTCGCGCACTTTTGATTGCTTGATGATGACGTTGCCCACACTCCAACTGAACGCACTTACCAGCAGCAGGCCGTAACCCAGGGTTGTCGCCTCGCCCGGACTGCCGGCGATAATGCCGATCAGTCCTACAGCCGCCAGCCCCACTCCGAGGATCTGGCCGACGCTCAGTTGCTCGCGAAACAACAACACTCCCCAACCCAGGGTAAAAAAGGCACTGAACTGGATCAACAAGGCTGCCGTACCTGGCGGCACACCCCATTCAATCCCCAGGTTGATCAAGGCCCACATCGCCACCCCGAAGATCAAGCCATAGGCCACCAGCCACTTCATCGCCACCGCCGGACGCCGCACAAAAAACACCCACGGCAACGCCGCCAGCGTAAAGCGCAGGGCGGTCAGCAACAGCGGATCGATCCCCGCCAGCCCCAGCTTGGTAATCGGAAAATTCAGCCCCCAGACAGCCGTCACCAACACGGCCAGGGCCAAGTGTTTCTTTTGCATAGTGTTCTGATTCCTGTGTGCGTCAGCCAAGGCGCAACTATGCGCAATAGGTGAGCTGGCTCGCTTGCACTATCAGGTCATAAATCATTAAATTCGGGCCATGCGCGAAACTGACATCGACCCTTACGAAAACACCCCCCGCGACGCCGTGGTCACGGCCAACGACTATGCCGACGGCCAGCACTTTGCGTTGCATACCCATCGGCGCGGGCAATTCGCCTACGCCGCCTGCGGCGTGATCACCGTCTTCACCCAACAGGGCAACTGGGTGGTGCCACCCCACCGTGCCATCTGGGTCCCGGCGGGCGTGCCCCACGAAATGAGCATGAGCGGCCCGGTGACCATGCTCAACACCTACATCCGCACCCACGCCGCAACCCGCCTCAACCTGCCCGCGCAGTGCCAGGTGTTCGGCGTATCAACGCTGCTGCGCGAACTGCTGAGACGCGCCATCGATGTACCGGCGCTGTACGAAAAGGACCATCTGCACGGCCGCCTGATGACCCTGCTGCTCGACGAAATAGCCGACATGCGCCCCCTGTCACTCAACGCCCCACTTCCCAACGACCCCCGGCTGGCCGACATCTGCCGCCACCTGCTGGAACAGCCATCACTGGAAACCAGCATCGACGACATGACCCAACGCCTCGGCATGAGCCGCCGCACCTTCACCCGCTTGTTTCGCCAGCAGACGGGCATCAGCTTTGTGGAATGGCGCCAGCAAGCGTGCCTGTTGGCGGCGGTGGTCAGATTGGGGAATGGGGAGTCGGTGACACGGGTGGCGATTGATTTGGGGTATAGCAGCTCGAGTGCGTTTACGAGTGTCTTCAGGCGGGTGTTGGGGGAGGTGCCGAGTCGGTATTTTGCGAAGAACGTGCCTTGAGGTATCACGCCTGTCAAGCGCGACAATACCGTGCGCAAGCAGGGTATTGTCGTTTTCAACGGCTGCGCCTTACATGCTCCACCTCATGGTCACCGCCACGTTACGTGGGTCGCCAAAGAGGTTCGCGCCGGCAGGGTTACTGATGCTTTGGTAGTAGCGCTTGTCGAACACGTTGTTGAGGTTGGCTTGTACCTTGAGGTTTTTGTTCACGTTGTAGCCAGTCATCAGGTCGAAGATGCTGTAGCCGCCCTGAGTAACGCCGAACGAGGTATAGGTGCTGCTCTGGCTGCGCAATGAACCGCCAATGGACCATTTTTCCAGGTCGCCCGGCAGTTGGTAAGTGGTAGACAGTTTGAGCAAGTTGTACGGCGTGTCGCTGTCGAAGCGGCCGCTGCCGCCCTTGACGTTCTTGGCGGCGGCATAGGTGTAGCCGGCCGAGGCCTGCCAGCCACGAGCGAGCATGCCCTGCAGCTCCATGTCGACACCTTTGGTCTGCACTTCACCGGACGCTACTGAGCAAGACGCGACCCCCGGCAAGCACGTGTCCAGGCTTTGGGCGCGGTTCTCCTGAGTCAGCTGGAAATAGGCCACGCTGGCGTTCAAGGCACCCTCGAAGTATTCGCCTTTGATCCCGACCTCACGGTTGGTGCCCGTGACTGGCGGCAGCAGGCTGCCGTAGTAATTCACGTTGGCCTGGGGCTGGAAGATTTTTGTCCAACTGGTGTACACCGAGTAGGTGTCGTTGATGTCGTAGATCAGGCCGGCATAGGGGGTGTATTCGCGCGTAGCCTTGTAGTCGGCGCCGAACGTGTATTCACCGGAAATAGTGTTCTGTTCGTACTCGTACCAATCCAGGCGTGAGCCGAGGATCAGTTTCAAGTCATCGCGCAGGTGCAAGCGCGTGGTGGCGTAGGTGCTGTACTGATCGACCTGGCCTTTGCGCGACCAGTTGTAGTTGATGGTGGGTTTATCCACGCCGTGATAGTCGAAATTGGACGGGTCGAGCACGACGTTCGGGTCGTTGAGGAAGCCGCCGCCGGGACCATCGTCGGTGTTATCGGTGCGATAGCTGGCGCCAAGCACCAGTTCGTGGGTGGCGCCGAAGAGGATGAAGGGCCCGGAAACGTAGCCGTCGACGCTTTTTTGCGTGTGTTGGTAGGTGTATCGGCCCACGTTCAGGTTCAGTTGGTCGGCTGCGGGGTCCAGTCGGTAGAAACTGGTGCCGAGCATGTCCAGGTCGCCTCGCAACCAGGTGGTGTTCAGGCGCAGTTTCCAGTCGTTGTCAAAACGGTGTTCGAGTTCGGCAAAGGCACTGGTGTTTTTCTTGTTCCAGTAGGTCCACTTCGGGCTCATGCGCGTCGAGCGGGAGATGGGCAGGAACGTGCCATTGGCTTTGGTTGGTATGCCCGACCAGTCGGCCCCTGGGTTGTCTTCGCGGTTGTAGTACGCGCCCAGGGTCAGGGTAGTGGCTTCGCTCAGGTCAAATTCAGTGATGCCGTACAGCAACTGGCGCTTGCTGCTGTAGCCATCGGTAAAGCTGTCTTTGTCCTGAAAGGCGCCGACCACACGCCCCCTGATCGAGCCGCTGGAATTGAGTGCGCTGCTGGCATCGAGTTCGGTGCGGTAGTTGTCCCACGAACCGGCACCTACGGTCACCGATACTTGTGGCTCGACGGTCGGGCGTTTGCGGATCAGGTTGAGCGTGCCGGACGGGTTGCCGGCACCGATCATCAGGCCCGACGCACCGCGCACCACCTCGACCCGGTCGAACATCGCCATTGTCGAGGTGCCGAGAGTGTCGGTGTCATATGCCACGGGTAGGCCATCGATCATGATGTTGTCGATGGCCGAGCCACGCGAGTAGAACTGCGGGCGTTCGCCGCCGGTCTTGCGCATGGTCAGGCCCGGGGTGTAGGTCGAAATGTCCTCCAGGGACTGCATGTTCTGATCATCCATGCGCTGGCGGGTGATGACCGTTACTGACTGCGGCGTCTCGCGCATCGAGGTGGCCAGTTTGGTCGCGGTGCTCATGGAACCTGTGGTGTAGGAACCGGTACCTTCGGTCGTTGCGTCCAGGCTCTGCCCTGAGATGCTGGTTGTGCCGAGTAGCACCGCTGATTCGTTATTGCCAGCAATTAACACAAAGCCCCCGTTGCCTTGGCGTTGCGCCAGTAATCCGCTGTTTGCCAACAAGCGCGATAGCCCTTCCTCGATGCTGTAGGTGCCAGTAAGGCCCGCGGTAGAAAGGCGGCGTGTTTGCTCGGTGTCGAATGAAATAGTGACCCCCGCTTGCACCCCAAACCGGGTCAGGGCGCTACCCAGCGGGCCTGCAGGAATCTGGTAAGCCTTTAGGCTCTGGGCCAGCACCGGCAGCGGCATCAGTGCCAAACCCGGCAACCCGGCGAGGGACATGCCAAATACTGCAAAGCGTATGGCGCGCGTTATCTTGGGAGTGACATTGAGGGGGAGCGGGAGCATTCGTTGATCCTTGCGTTGTCATGGCAGAAACCCGCTGTTATCGCGGCTTATGTCATTGACGGATGAGAATCAAAATCAGCAAGGTCGTTGGGCAAGAATCAGCACCAGGGGATTATGCCGGCTCGATGCTGACCCAATACCGGGTCAGATAGCTCACCTTAACGGGTAGGGTTTTGCTCAAGTTTTCCAACACCGTATCGGTGTCATCGATACGGAACGCGCCCGAGATACTCATGCCCCGTACAGACGCGGCACAGCGCAATACGCCTGGACGATAGCGACCCAGCTCTTCGATAAAGTCTCCCAGGCGCCAGTCATCCACACTCAACATCCCCTGGACCCACGCAGTTGAGCCCGCGGGTAATGGGCGCACCTTGTGGACTTCATCGCGACTGAAAGCCACTTGCTGCCCGGCTTCCAGGCGCAGCGTCCGCTCGACATGCTGACTTGGGCATACCTGCACAGCCGATTGCAGTACGCCGACGAGTGTTTGCTCAGGCAATTGACGGACGCTGAACCGGGTACCCAGCGCGCGTACGCTGCCCTCGCCGGTTTGAACGATAAACGGACGCAGGGCGGGGTCTTTGGCGGTCTGAACCTCAATCTCACCACTGTATAGCTGGATCACGCGCTGTTTTGAGTCAAAGCGGACATCCAGGGCGGTGCCGGCATTCAGTTCCAACTGCGAGCCATCGTCAAGCTGCAGCGTGCGACGCTCACGGGTCCCGGTGCGTTGTTGAGCGAGCATCGAGCGGTACGGTATCTGGTCCGCCGCCATCCAAGTACAGCCGCCAGCGGCCACCAGCATGCCAAGCAGTTTCAGAACATCACGGCGCTGTGTCTTCGCTGCGTCCAGGCTGGAGAGGGCGGCTCGCCTGGGCATCAACGCCCATTGGCGTTGAAGCGTTTCGACCCTTTCCCAGGCTTGCGAGTGCAGTGGGTCGGACGTTATCCAAGCCTGCCAGGCCTGGGTTCTGGCTTCATTGACCGTACCGTCATTGAGTTGCACGTACCAGGTAGCCGCAGCCTCGAGCGTCTTGAGATCCAGAGAGGAGGTCATCAACTGTCGACCAGCAACAGGCAACGGGTCATGGCACGAATCAAGTGATTTTTGACCGTCGTCACTGACACCTCGAATCGCTCAGCTGCTGCAACATAACTCAGCCCTTCCAGTTGCACGGCGAGAAAAATCTCCCGAGTCCTGGTGCCCAACTCATCGAGCAGGCTATCGACGGCAACCAGCATTTCGATGATCGACAACCGTATCTCTGGTGAGACATCCACAGGTTCTGGCCTTTGAGCCAGCGCGTGCAGATAAGCCTGCTCAATAGTGCGGCGGCGGGCCTTATCGATCAGAAGAGAACGCGCAATGGCACTGAGATAACCTCGAGGCTCGCGGATCGGCGCGTCATTGCGGGCCGTCATGACCCGCACAAACGTGTCCTGAGCCAAATCCGAAGCATCGGCGGCATTGCCCAGGCGGACTCGCAACCAGCCTTTCAGCCAGCTGTTGTGTTCGCTATACAGCTGATGAAGAGCTGATTGATCAAGCGCTGACATGAGCGTGCCACCGATGCGTAAATGGTAATCGCTCTCATTGTCGTGATGGCATGATTTTTATGCAAGAGACTTTTCTGCGCCAGGGAGGGAAAGGTGTGGACATTTTGTGGGGGGGCACAAACCCGAACCCCAGAAACAACAAAGCCCCCACATATCTGTGGGGGCTTTGTTTTGTATGGTGCCGGCACCAGGAGTCGAACCCGGGACCTACTGATTACAAGTCAGTTGCTCTACCAACTGAGCTATACCGGCGTGTTAGGGCGACGATTATAGCGATTGGAAAGGTTCTGTAAACCCCTGAATTCTGACTATTTTTCAGTGCATGGTTTTTTCGCTGGCAGTCGCACGCTCCAGCGGTTTCACAAAGGGTGATGAGGGCCGATGGCGAGGCCTGAGGCTTGATACGCAGAAGGTATCAAACCGCCCCTTGATCAGTATTAAACAACGCCGTTGTTCATTGCTAAGTTGAGGTGGCACTCAATGAGGAAAAGCCAATGAATTTCGCAGGAAAAACCGCCGTTATCACCGGCGCTGGCCGTGGTTTGGGTTTTGTCTACGCACAAGCGCTGGCCCAGCGCGGGGCCAATGTGGTGATCAGTGATATCGGCGCCGATAACCTCGGTTCGGGAAGCGATGCCTCCATCGCCCTGGACGCGGCACGCCGCCTTGAGGCCGAGGGTTTGAGCGCGGTTGCTCATCAGGGGGACTTGTCCAGCGAGCAAGGCTGTCGGCAGTTGGTCGAGACGGCCATCGCGGCGTTTGGGCAGCTCGACATCCTGATTCATAACGCCGGCTGGGTGGGTTATCAATCCATTGAGGAGGCGGACGCGGCGTTTATCGGGCGTGCGCTGGATATCAATCTCTATACGCCCATCTGGCTATGCAAACATGCCTGGCAATACCTCAAGCTATCCACTGCCGCGCGGGTGGTGCTGACGTCGTCTGATCGGGCGATGTACCAGCAATATGCCCAGCCCGGGCTGGTGGCCTATGCGGCGGGGAAGATGGCGCAGTTGGGCATCATGAATGCGTTGAGTATGGAAGGCGCAAACGCCGGGATTCTGGTGAATGCGGTGTCGCCGGTGGCCAAGACGCGCATGTGGGGCGTTGAAGGTGAGCCGGGCAATCTCAAGCCAGAGTGGGTAGCGCCGGGGGTGGTGTTCCTGGCGTCGGAGCGCTGCCAGGACACCGGCTATATTCTGCGCGCCAGCAATGGTCAATTTACCGCGACGCGGTTTGTCGAGAATCCGGGGGTGGATTATCCCGTTGACCTGGCGCGGGTCGGGGCTTCCAGTGCCGAGCAGGTTGCGCAGCGGTGGGAGCGGATAAAGGATTGTCATTAAATTGACTTTTAACCGCTCGTCGAAATTGCTGCGCTAAAAAACACCAAAATAATGACACTCACCTACTCCTGTCACACACTGCTTGAACAACAAGTGCACCCATGTCCTAAAAGAGGTGCCGTGACAAAGGAGGGTGGTCTGTGAGCCATGCCGACGAACGTTTTGCCAAGAATCTTGCCAGTCATGATCACCCGGTGACGTCGACGCTGCAGTTCTTCGAAGATACCCCCATCGACGATGCGCCTTCCTCCATTGAGCAACCCCAACCAACCGCCATGCCGGCCTGTCGCGCGCAGGTTGTGGCGTTGGTGTCGGGCAATGGCGGCGTAGGGCGCAGCACCCTGGCGACGGCATTGGGCAGTGGTTTGCAACGCCTGGGGCGCGCAGTGACGGTGCTGGAACTGGACCCACAAAACGCCCTGCACCTGCACTTTGGCCTGCCCCACGACACCCTGGGAATCGGGCGTGCCAGCCTGTGCAAGCAACCCTGGGGGCCGATCGCCCAACCCGGCTTTTGTGGCTGTCGGGTAGTGGTCTTTGGCGAGACCGACCTGCAACAGCAGGAAGACCTGCAACGCTGGCTCAAGCAGGATCCGCAGTGGCTGGCGCAGCACTTGTCGCGCCTGGGCTTGAGTGAGCAGGCCACGGTCATCATCGACACCCCCGCCGGCAATAACGTCTACCTGCACCAGGCATTGCACGTCGCCGACAGGGTGGTGGTGGTTGCCCTGGCAGACGCGGCGTCACTGGGTGCGCTGGAGCAGATGCAGCGGTTGCTGGCGCCGTATCTTGCGCGCCCGTCGGCACCGCGTTGCCATGTGTTCGTCAACCAGTTGGATGAGGGCAGTGCCTTCAGCCTGGATATGCTGGACGTATTCAAGCAGCGCCTTGGGGAGGATGGCCTGGAGGTGATCCATCGCGACCCGCAGATCAGCGAGGCGCTGGCCTTTGGCGAGGACCCCCTGGATAACGAGGCGGTGAGCCTGGCCTGTGACGATATCCATGGGCTGTGCCAGTTGCTGGATAGCCCGCCAAACGTG
Organism: Pseudomonas sp. HC1(2025); assembly: GCF_058742075.1. Classification (NCBI taxonomy): domain Bacteria; kingdom Pseudomonadati; phylum Pseudomonadota; class Gammaproteobacteria; order Pseudomonadales; family Pseudomonadaceae; genus Pseudomonas; species Pseudomonas sp. HC1(2025). The sequence goes on from NZ_CP196017.1 coordinate 334,213, forward strand.
CCCTGACCCACGCCTTATACGGTTAACCGCAGATGCTTATGCACAATCTGTTGGTCGGACAGGTGTTGAAACAGTCATTTTGTGGAGCTGTTCTCATTACGCTGCAACTGCCTGTTTTGCGTGCGTTTTATTTTATGAACAAAAAATGATCAGTCAGGATTTTTGCCTATGGCGCCCGCTTTTACGGCGTCCTACAGAATTTCATCAACAGAGTTATCCACAGGGCTTGCTGCCCTTTGATCGCGCTCGGCGAGCACCATCAGGTTGCGCGGTGTCAGGCACGATTCGCAGAAGCGACCGACTAGAGCCTTGTAGCCGTTTTCTTGCAGGAACAATGCCCGATCCAGCACCAGCCACAATTCCAGCGGGCGGCGAAATAGGCCACGTACCAGTTCCAGGTTTCGTACATGGGCCAGGCGTTGCCAGCCGTGCTGTTCCAGGGTTGCCCAGTCCTGCTGCCCTGCGGATAAACCCTTGAGCGCCGCCAGGTGTTGGCAGTAATCAGCGAAAGGCCGGTGCAGCCATTCGCTGGGCAATGAAGGCGTGGGCAGGTACTCGTCACACCCGCGCAGTTGCCGCTGCAACTGATCGAAACCCAGGCGCCGGGCCATGGAGGTGTCGCGTTGCAGGCGCACCCGCAAGCCTGCGGTGACGGTTTCGCTCAGGGGCAGGCCGAGGTCTTCGCGCGACAAACGCAGCGCCGAAGCACGAGCCGGGGCCGACAGCGCCTGGTACTGCTCGCTACTGATGCGGTTGTAGCAGCAGGGCGCCACGGCCAGTTGCTGGCAGCCGGCGGCGCTGGCCAGTTGCAGCAGGCGTACGTGCAGATCGCCACAGGCGTGCAGGGCGACGGGGGTGTGTTCGCCGCGCAGTTGTTGCACGGCGTCCTCGGCCATCACGTCTTGCGGGTGGTGGCGGGCGGGCATTTGATGATGGTCACTGAGGGCCTGGCCTGCGGCGATCAGCGCCGGATCGTACTCCAGGCAGGTCAGGTGTTGCCCCGGCTGCAGCAGCCGCCGGCCAAGGTGGCCTTTGCCGGCGCACCAATCGAGCCAATGGGTGGGGCGCCCGGCAAACTGCAAGGCGGCGCCAAACGCCTCGATCTGCTGCCATTTACGCCCCGGTACATCCACATTCAGGCGCGACGACGGCGCATGCAGCGCGCTCGACGGTAACTTATCCACAGCACTGAGACGCGCCGCCAGCTGCGCCCATTGGGGAAACGGCGCCGGGGCTTGTAGTTCGGTGGGCAGGTTATGGCTGCTTTCGGCCTCTGCCAGCGAGCGCTGGCGCAGCCATTGGGCCAGCGCTGGATGCTGGGCTTCCCAAGGCAACTGCAGATGGGTGAAGGGCCGTGGTCGCCACAGCCCTTGATGTTCGGTGAGGAACGCATCCAGTGCGAGAAAACGGGCTAGCAGTCGCTCGCCCGTCAACCCGCTGTCAGCGTCCTTGGCAGGCATCGACCCGCAACCAGCGTTCCAGCAGCTTGAAGCCGCGCACCAGCACATAGGCCATCAGCAGGTAGAACATGCCGGCGGCAAAGAAGATCTCCACCGGCAGGTAGGTGCGGGCAATGATGGTGCGGGCCATGCCGGTCAACTCCAGCAAGGTCACGGTACTGGCCAGGGCGCTGGCCTTGAGCATCAGGATCACTTCGTTGCTGTAGGCCGGCAGGCCGATGCGCGCGGCGCGCGGCAGGATGATGTAGAACAGCGCCTTGGGCTTGGACATGCCCAGCGCCCGCGCCGCTTCGATTTCACCGGGCGGGATGGCCTGGATCGCGCCGCGCAGGATCTCGGCGATGTAGGCGGCGGTGTGCAGGGTCATGGTGACGGTGGCGCACCAGAACGGGTCCCGCAGGTAGGGCCACAGGGCGCTCTCGCGCACGGCGTCGAACTGCGCCAGGCCGTAGTAGACCAAAAACAGCTGCACCAGCAGCGGCGTGCCACGGAAGAAGAAGATGTAGCAGTAAGGCAGGGTGCGCACGTACCACAGGCGCGAAGAACGGGCGATGCCCAGGGGGATCGCCAGCAACAGCCCGGCGATCACCGCGATGGCCACCAGTTCCAGGGTCAGGGTCGCGCCCTGGGCCAGTCGTGGCAGCCACTTGATGATCACGGCCCAGTTCAGGCCCAGGTCGAAATGCGCCAGCCAGCTATAGTCGCCGTTCATTGCGTGCTCCTCGCAAAGCCGCGAGCGGCGCGTTTTTCCAGGAAGTACATGCCGGCCATGGCCAGGACGGTAAGGCCCAGGTACATGAAGGCTGCGACCATGAAGAAGGTGAACGGCTGCTTGGTGACGGTCACGCCGATTTGCGCGTGGCGCATGATTTCTTCCAGGCCGATCACCGAGACCAGTGCGGTGTCCTTCATCAGGATCATGAACAGGTTGCCCAGGCCCGGCAGGGCGATGCGCCACATCTGCGGCATGATCAACCGGGTGAAGATACGCAGCTTCGACAGGCCCAGGGCAATGCCCGCTTCACGGTGGCCCTTGGGGATCGCCAGGATCGCGCCACGGAACACTTCGGTGGCATAGGCGCCAAAGCACAGGCCCAGGGCAATCACGCCGGCAGCGAAGGCGCTGAGCGACAGGTCGGGGTTACCGAAAAACTCCCCGAGGGCCCGCATCATATTGACCGTGCCGAAATAAATCAGCAGCACCCACAGCAGTTCGGGAATGCCCCGGACAATGGTCGAGTAAGCGCCGCCAAGCCATTGCAGGAACTTGTACGGGGAAGTCTTGGCCAGGGCGCCGGCCAGGCCGAGCACCAGCCCCAGGCATAACGCCGTGAGTGCCAGTTTGACGGTCATCAGCGCGCCGGCAGCGAGTGCGGGGCCGAATCCGTAGAGATCGAAATTCATGGTTTTTTCATATCGCGCAAGGCTTGCGAAAAACCGGCGCGCTCAACGGAGCGCGCCGGTCTGGCCAATCAGGATCATTCGATGCTGAAAGGGAAGTACTTGTCGTTGATCTTCTTGTAGGTGCCGTCGGCCTTGATTTCCGCCAGGGCCTTGTTTAGGCGCTCGCGCAGTGGGTCGCCTTTACGCACGGCGATGCCGATCTTGTCGCTTTCTACAACCGGATCGCCCTTGAACTCGTAGGCCGAACCGTCTTTGCTCTTGAGCCACTCGTATTGCACGTACTTGTCGGCGAGCATCCCGTCCAGGCGGCCGGACGTCAGGTCGAGGTAGGCGTTTTCCTGGGTGTCATAGAGCTTGGCGGTGGTGTCTGGCAGTTTGTCTTCCAGGTAGGTACCGGCCAATGTCGCACGCTGGGCACCGATGATCTTGCCCTTGAGGTAGTCGGCGTCGGTCTTGAAGTCCTTGATGGACTTGGCCGCGATGAATTGCAGCTTGTTGGAGTAGTACGGGTCGGTGAAGTCAACGGCTTGCTTGCGCTCGTCGGTGATCGACAGCGACGACACCAGGAAGTCGAACTTCTTGGCGTTCAGGGCCGGGATGATGCCGTCCCAGTCCGAGACATACACTTCGCACTTCTCGACTTTCATCTTGGCGCACAGGGCGTCGCCGATGTCTTTGTCGAAGCCGACAACGTTGCCACTGGCGTCTTTATTGTTGAAGGGCGGGTAGGCCGCCTCGATCCCCATTTTCAAAGTCTCGGCCATGGCCGTGGCGCTGAACGCCATGGAAACGGCGGCGGCCAGGAGGAATTTTTTATAGTTCTGCATGCATGTTGCTCCGTTAGCGGTTGCTGGACATGAATTGTTTGCAGCGCGCCGAAAGCGGGTTGTCAAACACCTGCTGTGGCGATCCTTGCTCTTCGACCAGACCCTGGTGGAGGAACACCACTTCGCTGGACACTTGGCGGGCAAAGCCCATTTCGTGGGTGACCAGCAGCATGGTGCGGCCTTCTTCGGCCAGCGCGCGGATCACATTAAGTACTTCCTGAACCATTTCCGGGTCAAGTGCCGAAGTGGGCTCATCGAACAGAATGACTTTAGGCTGCATCGCCAGGGTGCGGGCGATGGCGGCGCGTTGCTGCTGGCCGCCAGACAATTGCGCCGGGTAGGCGTGGCGCTTGTCGCCAATGCCGACCTTGGCCAGCAGCGCCTCGGCCACTTCGATGGCTTCGGCCTTGCTCTGGCCGAGCACGCGGCGTGGGGCCTCGATGATGTTGTCGAGGATGCTCATGTGCGGCCAGAGGTTGAAGTTCTGGAAGACAAAACCGATTTCGCTGCGCAGGCGATTGATCTGCTTGCCGTCGGCGGCCATCAGCTCGCCGTTTTTCGCGGCCTTGAGCTTGAGCTCTTCGCCGGCCACCAGGATCTGGCCCTGGTGCGGGTTTTCCAGCAGGTTGATGCAGCGCAGGAAGGTGGACTTGCCGGAACCGGACGAACCCAGGATCGAGATCACATCGCCGTCGCGAGCGGTCAGCGAGATGCCTTTAAGCACCTCCAGCTCACCATAGCGTTTATGCAAGTTGCGGATTTCAAGCGCGGGCGCGGCCAAAGCCATGTGCGGTCCTCATTGTGTTCATTGCGTTCCTGCTGTTGGGTCGCCTTCCTGGCGTGGCGCCAAGCTAGCATAGCGTCCGGATGACAGCCAACAGCGCCACGGGCGTTAAACAGACGGTGTGTGACAGGTTGTCGCATCGGCACAGTAGCGTGTCGCGCCATCAACAACCGAACAGCCGTTTTAACCGATAAACCCGTGGCAGTCGCGTAAAAAAGGGCGCGATGGTGCCAGCTTTGGCCGGGTGTTGGAAGGGTTAAACGGGTAAACGGTGCCTATCGGCCCTTTAATTGGGCGTCACTTACTTTTTGTGTGTGTTTTTGGTGCGCTCATTCGTTCTTGAAGTGAGTCGAGCGGTAACGCTGTGGCGGATTGCCAGTAATCTCAATGGCTTGCGAGCGCTTAGGGATTGTCCTACAGGCCGCGTCAACCTTGGCTTTGTAACATTTTGGCGCAAATCTTGCGTAAAAAATAAAGAACGCCCCGTTTGTTTCTTTTCACGAAGAGGCGGCAGGCCGGGTGGACCGTATACGCAATTCCTCGCAAAGGTGTGTCAATGAGTAGTACGCAAAGCTCCAATGACCTCGAACAGGGGCTCAAACCGCGGCATGTCACCATGTTGTCGATTGCCGGTGTGATCGGCGCTGGTTTGTTTGTCGGCTCCGGCCACGCGATTGCGGCAGCCGGGCCCGCCGTGCTGTTGGCTTATGCCGCAGCCGGTACGTTGGTGGTGCTGGTGATGCGCATGCTGGCCGAGATGGCCGTTGCCTCGCCAGACACTGGCTCATTTTCCACTTACGCCGACCGGGCTATCGGCCATTGGGCCGGCTTTACCATCGGCTGGCTGTATTGGTGGTTCTGGGTGCTGGTGATTCCCCTGGAAGCCAACGCCGCCGCAACCATCCTGCATGCCTGGTTCCCCGACGTGGCGATCTGGGCTTTCACCCTGGTCATCACCTTGCTGCTGACCGCGACCAACCTGTTCAGCGTGAAGAACTACGGCGAGTTCGAGTTCTGGTTTGCCCTGATCAAGGTGGTGGCGATCATCGGTTTTGTGATCCTCGGCGTGCTGGCGATCTTCGGCTTGCTGCCGGGCAGCCAGGTCAGCGGCGTCTCGCACCTGTTCGACACCCAAGGCTTTTTGCCCAACGGCATGGGCGCGGTGCTGGCGGCGATTTTGACCACCATGTTCTCGTTCATGGGCACCGAGATCGTGACCATCGCGGCTGCAGAATCGAAGAACCCTGGCCAGCAGATCACCAAGGCCACCAACTCGGTGATCTGGCGGATCGGCTTGTTCTACCTGGTGTCGATCTTCATCGTTGTGGCCCTGGTGCCGTGGAACGATCCGACCCTGGCTGCCGTCGGTTCCTACCAGACGGTGCTGGAACGCATGGGCATCCCGAATGCCAAGCTGATCGTCGACCTGGTGGTGTTGGTCGCCGTGACCAGTTGCTTGAACTCGGCGCTGTACACCGCGTCGCGCATGCTGTTTTCCCTGGGGCGTCGTGGAGATGCGCCGGCGGTGGCCAAGCGCACCAACAAGAGCGGCACGCCTTACTGGGCGGTGATGCTGTCTACCGGCGCGGCGTTCCTCGCGGTATTTGCCAACTACGTGGCGCCGGCGGCGGTGTTTGAATTCCTGCTGGCCAGCTCCGGCGCGATTGCGCTGCTGGTGTACCTGGTGATTGCCGTGTCGCAACTGCGCATGCGGCAGAAACGTACTGCGGCGGGCGAGAAGATTGCCTTCAAGATGTGGTTGTTCCCCGGCCTGACTTACACGGTGATCGTGTTTATCGTCGGCGCGTTGACCATCATGTTGTTCCAGGAAGCGCATCGGGTGGAGATTATCGCGACCGGTGTGTTGAGCCTGCTGGTGGTGTTGGCGGGGTTGCTGGTGGCAAGTCGGCGCCGGGCTCAGAAGTTGGGGACTGCGGTGCTCAACTGATGAGTTGAAATGCGTGTTGCCTAGCGCCACAAAGCACTGTGGGAGCCGGGCTTGCCCGCGATGGCGGTGGTTCAGTCGACTACGATATTGACTGGCCCACCGTCATCGCGGGCAAGCCCGCTCCCACATTTGATCTTCACTGCTTTGAGCATTGCGCTCGCTTAACTGATCGGCATTAGGGCAAGCCCGCTTGTGTGGTATCAATCCTGCGCGCTGGTCAGCGCCTGGGATGCCGCCACGTAGTCCGCCTGGAACTCTGGCGATTCAATCCACGCCAACGCCGCCGCTTCATCATCGCTGTCGGTGGACCACTGCCGATACTCGATCAGTGCCGCCAGGATAAAGTCCGTGGCGTTTTCTTCGCCTTCCTGCTCCAGTACCAGCGCCAGCAACGGGTGCGCCAGGAATGCCGCACACAGCGCCTGCTGGCTGGTCTCGCCGGCCGCGCGCATTTGCACGAACAGTTCGGTCAAATCCACCGACTCAAGGTCAATACGCTCGTCGTCACCTGCAAACGCATCCTGCTTGGGCGCATTGGCGCGCTGGGTGCGGTTCTGCTTGGCCTTGGCTTTTGCCCGCTGGGCACGTTTTTGCTGCTTGTCTGGCGAAGCCATGGGCTCACGTCCTTGGTTCAGGATCTGGGGTGGCGTATTGAAGCGCAGGTCTGGCGAAATCCCAAGGGTTTCTACAGCCGTGACCCCGGTGTGTCGGCCGGCAACTGGCCATGCTGCAACCAGGCCAGTGCAATCGGCCACAACCGATCCTGATATTCGCTACGGAAAAACGCGAAATGCCCGACGGCCTTTTCGCCAATATCCATGGGCGCGATACGCAGGTGCGTGCGCTCGCTGGCCTGGAAGTAGTTCAGCAGACGCTCGATGGCGGGCACCGTGCCAAACGGGTCGTCGCTGATGCTGATCGCCAGGATCTGTGCCTGCACCCGGGCAAAGGGCAACACGCCCAAGGCCCGCCCGCTGGGGCGTGTCTCGTAGGTAGGCGTGGGCGTGCTCCAGTCGCGCACCACCCCGGCGGGCGTGTCTTCCAGCCAGCCCAGGCGCTTGCCCGGGAAATATCCGCACACGGCGGTGACCAGTGGCATCACCAGGTGCCATTTGGCAAACATCCGCCAGCGCCCGTCCGCTTGATAGTCGCGCCAGTAGGCGAACTGCGCCCCTACGGTGACCAAGCGCCTGATCGCCGCCCCCGACGCCCCGAGCCCGGCCGCGCAGCCGCCAAAGCTGTGGCCGACCACATCAATGGGCTGCCCGGCAAACTCGCGCTGCGCCCGTTGCACGATGGCCTCGAAATCCAGCCGGCCCCAGTCTGACCACGAGGCCTTGAACCCGCGCAATGAGCCACTACGCGACTCGCCGATACCGCGATAGTCGTAGGTGATGACGTCCATGCCATTGGCAAACAAGTACGCGGCAAAGCGCGAATAGTGACGGCAGCGTACCGAGGTGGCGGCGTTGATGATCACCACTGGGCGCTCGATGTCGCGGCGGATATGGCGCCAGGTGAAACCGCCGATGGGGTAGTGGTCGGCGGCGGGCTCGCGGAATGTCTCGGGGTGAGGGCGGGTGGGCAGGTTCATGAAAGGCCTTGATCCATGCGCTGTGGATAGGGGGAGTGAGCCAGCATTCTTGTGATCGTTGACGACTTTTTGCTGGCAAGCCAGCGCCTACAGTGAGTTGTTGTCTGTGCCATCGCAATGTTGCGTTTGGTTCAGGCGCGATTCAGGCGTGCTGCCGGCAATATACGCCAGCATCTCCCCCGGCCCTGGCAGGTTAAACCATGGAACACCGCAACCGTTTTCGTGTGGAGGCCCTGGGTGTTTTCCTGGTGGCCTTGTTGTTATTTACCCTGGGCATCTGGGATCAACAGCCGCAAGGGTTTGACGGGCGTTGGGCGGTGTTCATGCAGGAGATGTTCCGCCACGGCGCGAGTCTTTTCCCTACCACCTACGGTGAGCCTTACCCGGATTACCCAGGGACGGCGACTTATTTCAGCCTGCTCTTTGCCCGGTTGTTCGGTGCGCCTAACGACCTGGCTAACGTGCTGCCCACCGCCCTGGCGTCGGCCGGGGTCATGGCCCTGGTCTACCGTTTGCTGGTGCCCTCCGGGCGGGCCTGGGCGTTGCTGACGGTAGTGCTGACGGCCTTGACCGCGCAATTGCTGGAGAAGTCGCGTTCAGTCTGCCTGGACCAGATGGTCTCCCTGCTGTGCCTGGGCTGTTTCTACCTGCTGCACACCGGCGAGCGCCTGGGCTCGCGGCTGCGCCAATACGCAATCTTTCCCCTGTTTGTGGCGGCCTTTGCCATTCGTGGCCCTTTGGGGTTGATCGAGGTCTGTGGTGTTGCCTGCGTGTATTGGGCGCTGGGGCCTGCCCGTTCGCGGGAAGAGAAGATTGGCTTGCTGAAAAAGGTGATTGCCCACGGCGTGATCGGCCTGGTCCTACTCCTTGCCTGTTGGTGGGTGTTGCTGAAGCTGGCGCGGATCACCGGGGGTGATGCTTTTGCCGATGAGGTGATGAAGATGCAGGTGGCCGGCCGCCTGGATGAAAGCGGCGAACCGTTCTACTTCTACTTCAAGCTGAGCCTGTATCGCTACTTCCCGGTGATCCCGCTGGCGCTGGCGACGTTGATTGCCCTGCGCCACACCTGGTCGGCGCGCAATGAAGATGCCGATGTGCGGCTGATGCTGCGCCTGGGCGGCTGTGGCCTGATGATCCTGCTGGGGTTATCGGTGCCGAACTTCAAGCGCGCCTACTACATCCTGCCGATGGTCCCGATGTTTGCCGCGGTGGCGGCCTACGGGCTGCTACAGGCCCGGGGCTGGTTGCTTGGGGTGCGTCGGGGTTATGAGTGGCTGGTGGCGGTCCTGCCGCTGCTGGGGCTTGTCGTGGTCCTGGTCTGCCGGCAGCTGTGGAGCAAGCACGGTTACTGGCCTGATGTTTCAGTGCCGGGATTGATTGCGCTGCTGGTCGTCCTGCAACTGGCGGCGGTGGCTGCCTGGCGTCGTTTGCACGGCCGTGTGGGGCCGCGACTGGTGACGCTCAGCCTGATCGCGCTGGCCACTCAATGGCTGGTACTGGTGACGGTCGTGGAGCCGGCCAAGGATCTGCAATTCGACACCAAAAACTTTGTGGGTGCGGTGGAAAACCTGCGGGCCGAGCACCCCGGACCGTTGGTGTTTCTCAACCTCGGCAAGGACACCTGGGCCATTCGCTACATCATGAACCTGGGCCATGACGAGCAGCCGCTGTTTGTCGGGCGTGACGACCTTGCGCAACTGAACGCGCTGCCGCGTTCGTCCTGGGTCATCGTCGCGCGCAAGGAAACCGAACTGCTGCAGGCCACGCCGCTGGAGCACCTGGCCCCAGCGTTCAATGGGCGACTCAATGACAACCCGTTGTTGGTGTTCCGGGTGCCGTGATCAGCCGCCGCAGTGTCGTGGTCTTACAGCTCGATCAAAAGTTGTAGGCCAGTGTACCGACGAGCGTACGACGGTTACCGATGAAGCAGTCACCTCGTGCCAGGCATGTGGTGTAGTAGGTCTTGTCTTCCAGGTTGGTCGCGTTGAGGCTCAGGTTCCAGTTCTGGTAGCGATACCCGAGCATCGCGTCCACCAGGGTGGAAGACGGTGTTTTCAGCCGGTCGGCCCCATCCCAGCTGGTTCCTACATAGCGAATGCCTGCACCGACGCTGAACCCGGAAATGTCGCCGATGCTGAATCGATGCTGGCTCCATACCGACGCCATGTTCTCTGGAACGCTGGCCAGGCGTTTGCCTTGCTCGGCGGGCGAACCCTTGATGACGGTGGTGTCGGTGTAGCTGTAGGTGCCAATCAGGTCCCAGGCGGGCGTGACTGTCACCAGGGCTTCGAGCTCCAGGCCACGGGCACGGGTTTCACCACTTTGCAGGGTGTTCATCGCATCCAGGGGGTCGGGCATGCGGCGGTTCTGCTCGCGAATGTCATACACCGCAGCGGTGTAGAGACTGTTGCTGCCAACCGGCTGATACTTCACGCCCAGCTCCCACTGTTTGCCCTTGAGCGGTACGTAGGGTTCGAGCGTTCGCCGGTTGAGGCCGATTTGGGGCTGGAATGATTCGCTGTAGCTCAAGTAGGGCGCTATGCCGTTGTCGAACAGATAGGTCAGGCCCGCGCGGCCGGTCAGCTTGTCGTCCTTTTGTCGGGCGCTGCCTTGGGTCTGGCTGGCGGACCAGTCCTTGCGCAGGCCCAGGGTCAACAACCACTGCTCGTATTTGATCTGGTCCTGGGCATAAAGCCCTTTTTGCATGACCCGTTGCTCCGGGTCTGCGGTGAGGCGAATGACAGAGGGGTCAAAGGTGCCATACACCGGGTCGTACACATTCAGTGGTGTTGCCGGGCCGCTGGCGCCGTCCCGGTTGGAGACGGCATGCTGGTAATCGCCTCCCAGCAACAGGGTGTGTTGGAGCGGGCCGGTGTCAAATCGAGCCTCGGCGTTTTGGTCGGCGACCCACACTTTGACCTCGGGTTTGGAAACGTAATAGACGCGGTCGAGGGTCTGGTTATCGGGCTTGAACGGTGGGTTTTTGGCAAATACCGAGTAAATCGATTGGTAGCTGACTTTGCTTTTTTGCCAGCGCAGGTTTTGGCGCAGGGTCCACGTATCGTTCAGATGCCACGAAAATTGCGACGTCAGCGCTGTCTGGTCACTGTCGTATTCGTCAAAGCCTGGCTCGCTGGCGAACCGGTTGCTGTGGATCCGGCCATATGGCGCGTTCCAGACGGTACCTTTGTGTGGGAAGAACTGCGTGGTGGAGCCACTGTCATCGCGCTGGATGTTGGCCAGGAGGGTCCAGTCGATATCGTCGTTGGGGCGCCAGGTCAGCGATGGCATCAGGACCTGGCGGTTGTCTTTGACATGATCAACCTGAGTGTCACTGTCGCGCTGGATCGCCACCAGCCGGTACAGCAGCGTGCCTTGTGGGTTCAGGGAGCCGGTGGTGTCCACGGCGACCTGCTTGCGGTTGTAATTGCCGTACTGCAGTTGCACTTCGGTGTGCTGTTCGGCTTTGGGGCGTTTGCTGACTTGGTTGATCAGTCCCCCCACCGGGCTTTGCCCATACAGCATCGATGCGGGGCCCTTGAGCACTTCAAGGCGCTCCAGGGTGAAGGGGTCGGTGCGCACGTTGGTGTAAGTACCGAAGCTCTGCTGTAAACCATCCAGGAACAGGGCCGGCGAGCTGCCTCGCACTTTCGACCAGTCTCCCCGGCTATCGAGCCCGAAGGTCTCGGCCCGCACCCCGGAAACATACCGCAATGCGTCTTGCACGGTCAGTGCGCCCTGATCGCGCATGCGGTCGGCGCTGATGACGGAGATCGACTGGGGGATCTCAGTGATTGGGGTGTCAGTCTTGACCCCCGTTGCACTGCGCTTGGCAACATAGCCTTTGACCGGGCCGTCGGCCGTTTCTTCTGAGGCGGTTGCCGTAATGCTTTGGCTGGGCAGTTCGAGCTGGCCTTTTTCCTCGGCCGCGAAGGCGGCGGGGGCAAGCATCGAAGCGAATCCTAAGGGGGCAAGGCCAAGTGCCTTCAACCATGAACCTGGCTCGCGTGCAGAAGGCATCGCAGCTCCTTGATTATTTTTAGTGGTGCAGGGGGGGATTTTGCGCGCCAGCTTAAATGATAATAATTGCTATTAGCAACTATGGGCTTCAGTCGAGCCTGGCTTTTTGGCGGGGGGGGGTGTTTGATGCGGGCGACCGGGTGGGGTCGCCCTGTGCGGGGAGGGGCAATCAAGGCTGGCAGTCAGGCAGGACTGCGAAGTGACATTCTTCCTGAACTACCTGGAATGGGGCGACGAACTATTTGCAGCGATACCCCTCGGGCATCGTGACGCTGTAGTTGCGCTGCACACGGTCCTGGAAGTTCAGGTTCTGCAGGCCCTGCTGTACCAGGAAGGCCTCGACCTTGGCCGCTTGGCAGTCCTCGTTGTAGGACGTTACCCGCAGCAGGTACACCGCGCGTTTGCTCGCTTCATCCCGAGCCGTGGCGGTGAAGGTGGTGAGGGTGGTGTAGCCGGTGCGTTCCGAGCTGCCTACCGGGCCATAGGTGGTGTTCGGCGTGCTGGTGCAGATCATCTGGTCGCTTTTTTTCTTGCTGTTCTTGCACACGGTAGAGGTGCTGGTTGGCACCTGCCCATACTCGGTGGCGGTATAGCGGTAGGTCACCTGGTGGCTGTCGATATCGAGGGTGATGGTGATTTTTGGCGTGCGATTCTTGGGCAGGGTCACGTCGGTATAGACCTCGCGAAACCCCTGGTCCTTCATGGCGCTGACCATGTCGCGCAGGTAGTAGCGGGCATTGAGCGCATTCTCGCTATTGCCGCCGACCGATGTCACCAGCACGGGCGCCTGTCGGTCAAAGTGATAGTCCGGATCAGGGGTTGCATTGATCGCGACGTCCATCGTCGTGGCGCATCCGCTGAGCAGCGCTGTCAGCATTAACAGCGTGCAGAACAAATACCGGGTCATGAAGTAACTACCTTGCTGAAGAGTGGATTAAGGCTAGACGGTTGAGCAGCGCGATAAATAACACATCGGATGCCCGTGAGGCTTGGCGTTAACCTAAAAGTAACCAGAGGGGCGCTGGCGCACTAAATCGCAGGCAACAAAAAACCCGCACTAGGCGGGTTTCTTGTGTGTTTCAGATGATGTTTGCACCACCTGAAACTAATAAGTGGTGCCCAGAGACGGAATCGAACCGCCGACACGGGGATTTTCAATCCCCTGCTCTACCGACTGAGCTATCTGGGCAACGGGGCGCATTAAACGGGTTTTTCAGGGGGTCGTCAAGCAAGTTTTCAAAAAATATTTAATTATTACCGTCGCTTACGTGCCAACCCCGGTTTTTGCTCAATTATTGAGCAGGCGGCACGTAGCCGTCGGCCTTGGCGTAATCCTCGCCGGAAAAGTACTTGTCCATCTCGCCCTGCAGATATTTGCGGTCTTCGGCGTTCATCATGTTCAGGCGTTTTTCGTTGATCAGCAGGGTCTGGTGCTTCTGCCAGTCGGCCCAGGCCTTGGCGGAGACGTGGTCGAAAATGTCCTGGCCCTTGGCGCCGGGGAATGGGGCGCGCTCAAGGGCGGGCAGTTCTTCGTGATACTTGCGGCAGATGATGGTGCGGGTCATGACGAAACTCCTGCGTTCAATACGTCGGCCGCGCGCTTCAGCAGTTTTTTCACCGGGGCGGCAAGGCCCAGGCGCGGCGGGGTGGCGAGGTTATACCAGAGCCAGTCGGCCTCGGCCACGTGATGGGCCGATTCCTCGACCTGCACCAGCCAGGGTTCGATAGCCAACTGGAAGTGGCTGAAGGTGTGCACCAGCCCGGGTAGTTCCTGATGTTTGCCCAGCGCCAGTGAGTGCTGGTTGGCCAGGTGTTCCAGGTCGTTCAGGTCGTCCAGTTCCGGCAAGCTCCACAGCCCGCCCCACAGCCCTGTAGAGGGGCGACGGTAAAGCAGGATCGCGCCCTCCTGGTTGGCCAGCATCGGCATCAGCGTGCGCTTTTGCGGGATGGTCTTGCGTGGCTTGGGGATCGGGTAGCGGGTTTCCAGGCCCAGCATGTGCGCCTCGCAGCCCTTTTCCAGGGGGCACAGCAGGCAACTGGGTTTGCTGCGGGTGCAGAGGGTGGCGCCCATGTCCATCATGGCCTGGGTGTAGGCGTTGACGCGGTCGTGGGGGGTAAAGCGCTCGGCAGTGGCCCACAGCTGCTTGGCCACCTTGGGCTCGCCCGGGTAGCCTTCCTGGGCGGTAAAGCGTGCCAGCACGCGCTTGACGTTACCGTCGAGGATCGGCGCGCGCAGGCCCATGCTCAGGCTGGCGATGGCGCCGGCGGTGGACAGGCCGATGCCCGGCAGCTCGGTGAGTTTCTCTACATCGCGGGGAAACTCGCCGCCGTATTCGGCGACGACAATCTTCGCGGTCTTTTGCAGGTTGCGTGCCCGGGTGTAGTAGCCCAGCCCGGTCCACAGGTGCAGCACTTCATCTTCCGGCGCGGCCGCCAGGGCTTCGACCGTTGGCAGCGAAGCCATGAAGCGATCGAAGTAATTGAGCACGGTGCTGACCTGGGTCTGTTGCAGCATGATTTCCGAGACCCACACCCGATACGGGGTGATGCCCTGTTGCCAGGGCAGGTCATGGCGGCCGTGACGGTCGTACCAGTCGAGCACGGCCGCTGAAAATTGCTCGTTTCTCATCGGTTGAACAAACCTTTGAGGGCGTCTTTGAGCTTGGGATTGACCTTGTCGAGCTTCTCTTCAATCTTCTCGCTGAGCTTGTTGCCCGCCATTTTAGCGGCCACCTGGCCCAGGCCGTCCTTGTCCAGGCGGCAGGCCTTGGCACCTAGCTCCAACGGGCCACGGCAGCGCAGCGGTACTTCGATGCCCTGGAAGTTCGAGCCGACCTGGCAGGCCGGGTCCGGCATGTCGCGCTTGTCGCCTTCGACGATGATGCCCACGCGGTAGTCCATGCCCAGTACGCGCAGGTCCACGTCGCCATTGCCGTTGACGGTCAGGCCGGGGATGCGCACTTTCAGGTCCGGGTTGCTGGCCACGCCGTTACGCAAGGTCAGGTTGCCCTTGAGTTCCTGGAACGGGGTGTCCTTGCTGCGCGGTGTGGCGGCCAGGGTCTTGCGGTTGAGCAGGGCAATGCCGGTGCACAGTTGTTGCTCAAGGTTGGCATTGAGCAGCACACCATTGTTGATGACGAAGCTGGCGGTGCCGTTGAGGCTGTCGATCAGCGCTTTCTGGCTGTTGCCACGCCCGCTCAGGTTGCTGTCGAGGGTGATCTGGCCCTTGACCGGCGGGGTTTGCCCCTGGGCCTGCAGGATCCGCTCGACCGGCACTTGCTTGATTTTGGTTTGTAGCGCCAGCACCGGCACATCCTCCCGTGCATCGAGGCTGCCGCTGGCCTGGAACGTGCCGTTGTAGAGACCGCCGCTCAAGGTGTCGAGCTTGAGCTGGCCACCCTGGCCGGAGGCCTTGAGTGCTGCATTCTCGATGGGCAACTGGCTCAGGGTCAGTTGGCCGAAGGACAGGTCGGCAATCACGTCCAGGCTGCGCAGGCGCGCCAGCGGGAGCAGCTTGTCGGTGCTCCAGGCGCCTTTGGTCGGCGCGTCCGGCAACGGCGTGGTGCCACCGGCGGCCATGGCCCCGGCTTCGCTGCTCTGCACTTCGGCCTTGCGCGCAACGGCGGCGCTGTTGGCGGCTTCGGACTTGGCGGGCAGGTAGTGGTCGGCATTGAACGTGTCGGCCTTCAACTGCACGCGCAGGGCTTGCTTGGCAAAGTCCTCCACCGCCAGGCGCCCGGTGAAGGTGCTGCCATCGACTTTGAGGTTGAGGTCTTCCAGGGCCATGCTCGACGGCGTGCCTTGCAGGCGGCTGACCAGTTCGACCTTGCTCAGGCTCTCTGGGGCCATGGCCGGTAGCGGCTGGCCGACGCTGTCGAGGAACTTGGCCAGGTCAAACTGGGCAATCGACAGGGCGCCGCTGATCTGCGGGGTTTTATCCAGGTCGTTGACCTTCAGTTCGCCCAGTGCCCGCAGTTGGTTGAGCGAGAGCTTGAGGCCGGTCCACTCGGCAATGTTTGCCGACAGGTCCACCAGCAACTGGCCCTGGGTGGCAAACGTCACGGTCTTGCCTTGCAGCGGCTCGCCAGTGGCTTCGCCTGCGATTTTCATGTCTTCGAACTGATAGCGCTTGAGGGCACGATCAAAACGCAGCTCGCCGTTGAGCTCGCTCTTGACCCGCATTACCGGCTGGTTGCTGCCGAAGAACGCGGTGAGCTTGACCGGAATGCTTGCGCCTTCATGCACGGCACCGGTGCTCAGTTGGATGCTTTCGGCGCTGAACTGCTTGCCGGTCTGCTCGTCGTTGTACTC
Organism: Pseudomonas sp. HC1(2025); assembly: GCF_058742075.1. Classification (NCBI taxonomy): domain Bacteria; kingdom Pseudomonadati; phylum Pseudomonadota; class Gammaproteobacteria; order Pseudomonadales; family Pseudomonadaceae; genus Pseudomonas; species Pseudomonas sp. HC1(2025). The sequence continues at coordinate 350,561 of NZ_CP196017.1, forward strand.
GATGCGGGCGTTGTTGACAGTCAGGCTGTCGATGTCCAGGCGGATCGGCTGGGCCGGTTTCTCCGGCGCTGGCGCCGTGGTTGGCGCAGTCGTCGCGGGTGCATCGGCGGTACCGGTAGCCACGACGGGCGGTGCCTTGCCGATATCTTCCCAGTTGCCATGGCCTTGCTTGTCGCGGGTCAGGCGCAGGTTCAGGCCCTCGACGCGCACATCGCTCATCTGCACTTCGCGGCGCAGCAGCGGCAGCACGCGTACCGACAGGCCGAGCATCTGCAGGTCGGCAAACGGTTGGGCAGGATTGCTCAGGGTAGCCACGCTGGCTTCATGCAACTCCAGGCCCAGCCAGGGGAACAGGCTCCAGCCGATATCGCCATTGAGCGTCAGCTCGATGTGGGCCTTGTCGCGGGCAATCTGGCGAATCTCGTCTTTATAGTCGTTGGGATCGAAGAGGTGGGTCAGGGCAAAGCCCAGAGCCACAATGATCAGCAACAGCCCGAGAAGTACCAGACCCAGGATTTTGCCGAACGCTTTCATGGGCGAGTCCTTGTGTGTCGATTTTAAAATTTAGCCGCAGAGTATAACGCCGCGAGGTCCACGGCTGTTTACGCATCGTTACATAGTGTCAAACAAAACAGATGAACCGAAAAAGGTAGTGTCAGTTTGGTTTCTCTCGCTGCGCCAGATGCTAATCTTTGCGCGTTCGCCCGCCTTCTGCGACGAAACGTCGCGCTTACAAGGAGCTTCACTCGACAAAACGGCCACGCATTGCGTGCAAAGGCCGAGGAGGAGAGCGCCTGGCGAACACAGACCAATAACTGGGGGAAACACCAATGAACACTAGCACTGCGGCCGGCGTTACTGCTGCGCAGCCTGCGTTCCTGTCCAAGGAGCGCATCATCGCCAAGCCCGGTTTCAACCGCTGGCTGGTTCCGCCGGCCGCCCTGGCCATCCACTTGTGCATCGGCATGGCCTACGGCTTCTCGGTGTTCTGGCTGCCACTGTCCAAGGCGCTGGGTGTGACCGCGCCGGTGGCTTGTGCGCCGGACATGAGTTTTATCGCGCAGATCTTCTCGTCGTCCTGCGACTGGCCGATTTCCATGCTGGGCTGGATCTACACCCTGTTCTTCATCTTCCTGGGCTGCTCGGCAGCGATCTGGGGCGGCTGGCTGGAACACGCCGGGCCGCGCAAGGCCGGTGTGGTCTCGGCACTGTGCTGGTGTGGTGGCCTGCTGATCTCGGCGCTGGGGATCTATACCCACCAGATCTGGCTGATGTGGCTCGGCTCCGGGGTCATTGGCGGTATCGGCCTGGGCCTGGGCTATATCTCGCCGGTCTCGACCCTGATCAAGTGGTTCCCGGACAAGCGCGGCATGGCCACCGGCATGGCGATCATGGGCTTTGGCGGCGGGGCGATGGTCGGTGCGCCGCTGGCGGCAGCGCTGATGGGCCACTTTGCCTCGCCGACCGGCGTGGGCGTGTGGCAGAGCTTTTTGGTAATGGCCGCGATCTACTTCGTGTTCATGATCGGCGGTGCCTTGTCCTACCGCGTGCCACCGACCGGCTGGAAGCCTGAGGGCTGGACCGCGCCGGCGAAAAAAGCCAGCAACGCGATGATCACCCACCGTCACGTGCACGTGAACGTGGCCTGGAAAACCCCGCAATTTCGCCTGGTCTGGCTGGTGCTGTGCCTGAACGTATCGGCCGGTATCGGCATCCTCGGCATGGCGTCGCCGCTGTTGCAGGAAGTGTTTGGCGGCAAGCTGCTGGGCGTGGACGTGCCATTTGGTCAATTGGATGCCGGGCAACTGGCCTCCATCGCAGCCATCGCGGCCGGTTTCACCGGGCTGCTGAGCCTGTTCAACATTGGTGGGCGGTTCTTCTGGGCGTCGTTTTCCGACTACCTGGGCCGCAAGAACACCTATTTCGTGTTCTTCGCCCTGGGCTTTGCCCTGTATGCGCTGATCCCGAACCTCGGCCACCTGGGCAACGTCTCGCTGTTCGTGGCGGCGTTCTGCATCATCCTGTCGATGTACGGCGGCGGCTTCGCGACCGTACCGGCCTACCTGGCGGACCTGTTCGGCACGCAAATGGTCGGCGCGATCCACGGTCGCCTGCTCACCGCCTGGGCGGCGGCCGGCGTGCTGGGCCCGGTGTTGGTGAACTACTTGCGTGAGTATCAGTTGAGCATCGGCGTCGAACGCGCCGCGGCCTATGACATCACCTTGTACATCCTCGCCGGCCTGCTGGTGCTGGGCTTTATCTGCAACCTGCTGGTACGCCCGGTGGCCGACAAGTACTTCATGACCGACGCCGAACTGGCTGCCGAACAGGCCCTGGGCCATGACAAGGGCGCCGATGCCAGCACTTCCCTGGAGTGGAAAGCAGCCTCTGGCACCGTGCCATTGGCCATTGCTGCCTGGCTGGTTGTAGGTATCCCGCTGGCGTGGGGCGTGTGGGTGACCTTGCAGAAGACTGCAGTGCTATTCCACTGATGTAAAAACCTGTAGGAGCCGGCTTGCCGGCGATGGCGTCAGTGAGGTCGATGCTGATCTTGCGAATGCTTCGCCGGCAAGCCGGCTCCTACAAGGGTTGTTGCGTGCTTGTCGGGGGTTGTATGCACATGTCTATCCCCGACAGGCCGTCAGTCTTATCCCCTTCGATGTTTCTGTTTAGCGCCCGCAGCCCCTATAATGGCCACCTTTTTCGCCCAATGATTTTGCGGAGCTGGTGATGGCCGAACGTAAGGCGTCCGTCGAGCGCGACACTCTGGAAACCCAGATCAAAGCCTCGATCAACCTGGATGGCACCGGAAAGGCCCGATTTGATATCGGTGTCCCTTTTCTTGAGCACATGCTGGATCAAATCGCCCGTCATGGGCTGATCGACCTGGATATCGTCAGCAAGGGCGACCTGCATATCGACGACCACCACACCGTGGAGGATGTCGGCATCACCCTCGGCCAGGCGTTTGCCAAGGCCATCGGCGACAAAAAAGGCATCCGCCGTTACGGCCACGCCTATGTCCCGCTGGATGAGGCGCTGTCGCGTGTGGTCATCGACTTCTCGGGCCGCCCAGGCCTGCAGATGCACGTGCCCTACACCCGCGCCACCGTGGGCGGCTTTGATGTGGACCTGTTCCAGGAGTTCTTCCAGGGCTTCGTCAACCACGCCCTGGTCAGCCTGCACATCGACAACCTGCGCGGCACCAACACCCACCACCAGATCGAAACCGTGTTCAAGGCTTTCGGCCGCGCCCTGCGCATGGCGGTGGAGCTGGATGACCGCATGGCCGGGCAAATGCCGTCGACCAAGGGCGTTCTGTAATGCAGACGGTCGCGGTTATCGACTACGGCATGGGCAACCTGCATTCGGTGGCCAAGGCCCTCGAACACGTCGGTGCCGGCAAGGTGCTGATCACCAGCGATGCGCAGGTGATCCGCGAAGCCGACCGTGTGGTGTTCCCCGGTGTGGGCGCGATTCGCGATTGCATGGCCGAAATCCGCCGCCTGGGCTTTGACAGCCTGGTGCGCGAAGTCAGCCAGGACCGGCCGTTCCTCGGGATCTGCGTGGGCATGCAAGCCTTGCTCGACCGCAGTGAAGAGAACGGCGGCGTCGACTGCATCGGCCTGTTCCCGGGGGATGTGAAGTTCTTCGGCAAGGACCTGCACGAAGACGGCGAACACCTGAAAGTCCCGCACATGGGCTGGAACGAAGTGCGCCGCACCATCGATCACCCGTTGTGGCACGACATCCCGGACATGGCGCGTTTCTACTTCGTGCACAGCTACTACATCGCCGCCGGTAACCCGCGCCAGGTGGTGGGTGGCGGGCACTACGGCGTCGATTTCGCCGCAGCCCTGGCCGAAGGCTCGCGCTTTGCCGTGCAGTTCCACCCGGAGAAAAGCCATACCCATGGCCTGCAGTTGCTGCAGAACTTCGCCAGCTGGGACGGGCGCTGGTAATGGCCAAGAAGATCAAGCCGCCTATCCTCAACCTCACTCCCCAGCAGGAGAGTGAGGCGACCGACAAGATCAAGCGTTTCATGGAAGACCGCTTCGAGCTCCGTCTCGGGTCGTTCGAGGTGGCTGAGATCCTCGAACTGTTCACCACTGAAATTGCTCCGCACTATTACAACAGGGCGATTTTCGATGCCCAGACGCACCTTAAAGAAAGGTTCGAGAGCATCGAAAGCGACTTGTGGGCGCTCGAAAAACCCTGATTTTCCGAGCAATGCTGAATATCGAATAAGGTTTGCCAGATGCTGATTATCCCCGCTATCGATCTCAAGGACGGCGCTTGCGTACGTCTGCGCCAGGGCCGCATGGAAGATTCCACGGTGTTCTCCGATGACCCGGTGAGCATGGCTGCCAAGTGGGTGGAGGGCGGCTGCCGTCGCCTGCATCTGGTGGACTTGAACGGCGCCTTCGAAGGCCAGCCGGTCAATGGCGAAGTGGTGACGGCCATCGCCAAGCGCTACCCGAACCTGCCGATCCAGATCGGTGGCGGTATCCGCTCCCTGGAAACCATCGAGCACTACGTCAAGGCGGGCGTGAGCTACGTGATCATCGGCACCAAGGCCGTGAAAGACCCGGCCTTCGTCGCCGAGGCCTGCCGCGCGTTCCCGGGCAAGGTCATCGTGGGCCTGGACGCCAAGGATGGTTTCGTCGCTACAGACGGCTGGGCGCAAATCAGCACCGTGCAGGTAATCGACCTGGCCAAGCAGTTCGAAGCCGATGGTGTGTCCGCCATCGTTTATACCGACATCGCCAAAGACGGCATGATGCAGGGCTGCAACGTACCGTTTACCGCGGCGCTGGCGGCTGCCACCAAAATCCCGGTGATCGCTTCCGGTGGTATCCACAACCTGGGCGATATCAAGTCGCTGCTGGACGCCAAGGCGCCGGGGATCATTGGCGCCATCACGGGCCGCGCGATCTACGAAGGCACCCTGGACGTCGCCGAAGCCCAGGCTTACTGCGATGCCTACAAAGGCTGAGGACTGACCATGGCGCTGGCCAAACGCATCATCCCTTGCCTGGACGTCGACAACGGTCGGGTGGTCAAGGGCGTCAAGTTCGAGAACATCCGTGACGCCGGCGACCCGGTGGAAATTGCCCGTCGCTACGACGAGCAGGGTGCCGACGAGATTACCTTTCTCGACATCACCGCCAGCGTCGACGGCCGCGACACCACGCTCCATACCGTGGAGCGCATGGCCAGCCAGGTGTTTATCCCGCTGACCGTGGGCGGTGGCGTGCGCACCGTGCAAGATATCCGCAACCTGCTTAACGCGGGTGCAGACAAGGTTTCGATCAACACTGCGGCGGTGTTCAACCCGGAGTTTGTCGGCGAGGCCGCGCAGCATTTCGGTTCACAATGCATCGTCGTCGCCATCGACGCCAAGAAAGTCTCAGGCCCCGGTGAAACCCCGCGTTGGGAGATATTCACCCACGGCGGGCGCAAGCCTACCGGCCTGGATGCGGTGGAGTGGGCGATGAAGATGGAAGGCCTGGGCGCCGGTGAGATTTTGCTGACCAGCATGGACCAGGACGGCATGAAAAATGGCTTCGACCTGGGCGTGACCCGCGCCATCAGCGATGCGCTGGGCATTCCGGTGATCGCTTCCGGTGGTGTGGGTAACCTGCAACACCTGGCCGATGGCGTCATCGAAGGCCACGCCAGTGCGGTGTTGGCGGCGAGCATTTTCCACTTTGGCGAATACACCGTTCCCGAGGCCAAGGCCTACATGGCTGCACGCGGCATCGTCGTACGCTAAACGCCACTGGACACCATGACAGGCTCGCGGCACTCTGGGGCCTGCCATGGATTCCGGTAACCCTACATGTTCAAAGACCTGCTGCTTGCCCTCGCCAGTTCTTCCATTCTGTTGGCGGGCTCGGCCAACGCCGCCGAGCCTTCCGGCACCTCCCTGGTGCTGCTGACGGAAAACTTTCCGCCTTACAACATGGCGAAAAACGGCAAGAATTTTGCCAAGGACGAGAACATCGAAGGCATTGCGGTGGACATTGTCCGCGAGACCTTCAAGCAGGCCGGCATTTCCTACAACCTCACGTTGCGCTTCCCCTGGGAGCGGATCTATAAACTCGCCCTGGAACAGCCAGGCTACGGCGTATTCGTGATGGCGCGCCTGCCGGACCGCGAAGCGTTGTTCAAGTGGGTCGGACCCATCGGCCCGGATGACTGGGTGCTGCTGGCCAGGGCCGACAGCAGCATCCAACTGACCGACCTTGAGCACGCCCGCACCTACAAGATCGGTGCCTATAAAGGCGATGCCATTGCCCAGACCCTGGAAAAACGCGGGCTCAAGCCGATTATCGTGCTGCGCGACCAGGACAATGCGCAAAAGCTCATGGAGGGGCAGATCGACCTCTGGGCCACCGGCGACCCCGCCGGGCGGTATCTGGCGCGCCAGGTCGGTGTTTCCGGGCTCAAGACGGTGCTGCGCTTCAACAGTGCCCAGCTGTATCTGGCACTGAACAAGGACGTGCCGGATGAGGTGGTGGCCAAACTGCAGGCGGCGCTGGACCAGCTACGTAAGGAAGGCGTGGTCGATCAGATTATGGCGCGCTATCTCTAGCGGTTCATGAGGCAGGCGCTGGCAACGGCTTGCAAGTGACCGCGCATTCACGGGCCGGTGGGTATTCGCTCCAATACACACTGTCACCGTCTGTGTAGCTGATGCTAGTTGACACTTGCGTACCGTTTTCCCGCAGCAGCTTGTAATTGCTTTGCACCAGATAGACGGCTACCGCCTTGTGCGCGGGAACTGTGGCGTTGACTTCAAAAGTGGTCGAGCTGGTCCACCCTTCGGAGGACGTTTGCGTGTGCGTGAGGCTGCCGCTGAGTTTTGCCGAGACCTTGCCCGAAGCGCCCCACACGTTGAAACCCCATTCAGTGCCAATTTCGATGGCCGTGGTGTCGGTCAGTGTCTTGAGGCTACTGCCGTTCTGCCCTCGCGTAGCGGTCCATTTGAAGGTCTGGTTCAGCGAGCTGTTGTTATGACCAAACCCGACCAATATGTATTTGTCCGATCGTTCCAGTCGGTAAGTGGGGGACGTACGCAGTTGTTGGAGGGGCGACAGATTGGGGTCCGTGACGGTAAACCAGGCCAGTTTTGCGATATAGGTCACTTCGGCCTTTTCGAAAGGCGACGGCTGTCGCTCGCTTGCAAGTGCTGGCGCCGGAGGCGGGGCCTTGGCCTGCAGGGGGATCTGCATGCGCAATGAATAAGCCGCAATGTGTACCGAGGGTTTGGTATAGCTGGCGACTCCGACAAAGGTTCCTGCCGACAGGTACACCTCGCCTGCCGCCGCCCCTGGAGGGCTGATGCCCCAGGCGCTGAAGTCCAGACGGGCGGGGCTGCGCTTGTTGTTCCAGATCGGGTCGCTGATGTATGAGGCAATCACCAGATCCGCTCGAACGCACCGGATTGTGTTGAGTGAGGGCTTTTCGTAGCCGTCAGTGGCCACCAGTCCCATTGCTACATAGCCGGTGGGTGGAAGCGGGCGCCAGATGGCCCCGTTCGAATGGGCACTGGAGCCTTTGTCATCCCACACTTTTTCGAACTCGATGGGTGGCATGAGTGCGTTGCCTTTACTGCGCTCTTCTTCGGTTAGTGCAGGGGCCTCCGATACCACAGCGACCGTGGCTTTATGGTTGATACCGTCGTGTCCGGCAACCGCATGGTCGCCGAGCGGAAAATAGTCGGTGAGGAAGTCGGCGGACGGTACCGGGCGCCAAAAACTGACGGGTGATGCGTTGGGTGAACCCTTGTTGTCCCAGAGTCGACTGAACTCCGTTGTGAAATTAATGAGCAGATTGCCAAATTTTATCGATTCCATTCGTGGGGCTCCGGTTGTTAGCGAGGCTTTATGAAGTCAACCCGCAGGGTTGAGGGTTGGTCGGCCTGATCACAGGCATAGGTGCAGACTTTGACAGGCTTGTTATTTACAAAAAGGATCTTGGTGAGGTGGTCCTCTGGCCCGCTGACCGCGTCATCGAGTGGGCGAAACAGAGCGATGGGTTCTGGGCGGTTTGCGGGCCAATAGGGTCGTTGATATAGGCGTTGCGGGCGTCGATAGGCGCGCTGTCAGGGCCAGAATGTCAGCGCCATCGGCGGGCGCGGCCTCAGCCAGTTTCAAGGGCGTGATCCCATCGTCAATCAGGCTTGCCAGCGAGGTGTGCAGCTCGACGATGGCCAGGTCCACCCCTTGGCTGCTGCTCCACTTGAGGGTTTTGAGTGGATAAGCCTTGATGGTTTCCAGGGTGTCGTCGAAATAGTTGAAGTTGACGCTGCCCGTGATCGGCAGATCCTCATGCACCAGACCGCCGAGACGATGCAGACAATGGCTGCTGCTCACCACATAGGCCGGACCGGATTTTCCGTGCGCATTGCGCGTATCCAGCAGGCTGGCGGTACACAGGGCCTGGCTTTGGTGCTGTTGCCGGTTATTGTGCAGAAACCTGGGCGCGGCGATGAGGGCTGTGTAAAGGGTACTGGGCAACAGCCCAGAGAGAAGGTGTCGAGAGGGGGTCATGATCATCCTGATAGTTGAGTGTTGTCCGCTCACTATTCAGGTGTTCACGTGCGGCGGTGCGGTAGCTATCTAGCGGTAGATGCCATTTTTGCCGTGGCCGCTCATGGCCTGGTTGCTGCGCACACTGATCATCAGCTTGATATCAATCCACTCGACGCCCTGGGCCTTGAGCTTGGGCAGCTCGCGCTCCAGCACCGCCAGGGTCTGTGGGTATGGGTGGCCGATCATCACTGCCGAACCCTGTTTGTGCGCCAGCTTGATAGCCGTCTGCAACTGCGTGGTGATGGCCGCTTCGGTGCGTTCGTCATCCAGAAATACATCCCGCGAGACGTGGGCCAGGTTGATCTTCTGTGCCTCGGCGGCGGCCACGGTCTTGGCGCTGGTGCGGCTGTCGACGAAAAACTTGTGCCGGCGCTGCAACTCGCCCATCAACCACGCCATGGCGCCTGGCTCAGCGGTCATGCGGCTGCCCATATGGTTGTTGATGCCGGCGGTGTAGGGCACGGCCTTGAACGCTGCATCCAGGCGCTTGCCCAGTTCTTCGACAGGCAGCTCGGGGTGCCAGGCGAACGGGCCGGTGGCCGGGTCCATGGGCATGTGCAGGATCACGATCTTGCCGGCGCGATGGGCTTCGCGGGCGAACTCGGCGGCGTGCGGGGTATCGGGCATGATCGCCGCCGTCACCGGGCCGGGCAGGGCCAGCACGCGACGATCCCTGGGCAGGTTTTGCCCAAGGTCGTCGATGATCAGGGTCAGGTAGGCTTTGCGGGGCTGGTCGGCAGGAGTCGCTTGGGCGACTCCTGCCAGGCTGCACAACAGTGCGAGGATGAGCGCAAAACGCATATCAACGGCTGCGCGTAATGCTCAGGCCCTTGAGCAGGCTCAACGCCTGGGCCAGTTGGTAGTCGTCGTCCTGTGGCATGGGCTTGGCTTTCGGGCCGCTGCCGCTTGGCTGGTCGGCGCCGCCGTTGCCATTGCCCAGGTGACCTTGCAGGTCGGCTTCCTTGAAGTATTCGTTGTCGCTCTCGTTGGTGATCTTGGCCCGACGCACCTCGATATCCGGCACGATGCCCTGGGCCTGGATCGAACGACCATTAGGCGTGTAGTACAGCGCCGTGGTGATCTTCAGCGCACGCTCGTTGTTCAGCGGCAGCACGGTTTGCACCGAGCCCTTGCCGAAGCTGGTGGTGCCCATCAGTACACCGCGTTTCTGGTCTTGCAGGGCGCCGGCGACGATTTCCGAGGCCGAGGCGCTGCCGCCGTTGATCAGCACCGCCAGCGGGACGTTTTCGCTGAGGTCCTTGCCGGTGGCCGAGAAGCGCAGTTCGGAGTTGGCGATGCGGCCCTTGGTGTAGACGATCAAGCCTTTGGTGATGAAGTGGTCGACCACTTCCACTGCCGATTGCAGCACGCCGCCGGGGTTGTTGCGCAGGTCCAGGACAATGCCGTTGAGCTTCTTGCCGTTGTCCTTGCGCAGCTTGGCCAGGGCCTTGGCCACTTCGTCGCCGGTCTTGACCTGGAACTGGGTGATGCGGATGTAGCCGTAACCCGATTCCAGCAACTGGCTCTTCACGCTCTTGACCACGATGGTGGCGCGGGTCAGGGTCACGTCAAACGGGCTGCCGCCGTCACGCACCAAGGTCAGGGTGATTTTCTGGCCGACCTTGCCGCGCATCTTGTCGACGGCTTCGGTCATGGTCTGGCCACGGGTCGGCTGGCCATTGATCTTGACGATCAGGTCGCCGGCCTGGATGCCGGCCTTGGACGCCGGGGTGTCATCGATTGGCGACACCACCTTGATGATGCCGTCCTCGGCGCCGACCTCGATGCCCAGGCCACCGAATTCGCCGCTGGTGCTTTCCTGCAGCTCGGCGAAATCTTCCGGACCCAGGTAGGCAGAGTGCGGGTCGAGGTTGCTGAGCATGCCTTTGATGGCATTTTCCAGCAGGGTCTTGTCGTCCACAGGTTCGACATAGGCTGCCTTGATCCGGTCCATGACCTCGGCAAAGGTGCGCAATTCGTCCAGCGGCAGCGGTGCCTTGGTGGTCGCGGCCGTGGCTGACGGGGCGGTCTGGTCGGCGAATGCCATAGGCGCGCCGATCACCAGGGCGATCGTCAGGGCCAGCGAAGTGAGGCGGGACAAATGCAGCATGTCGAACGAACTCCTAATGTAGGTGCGGCCTATCCTTGGGCGCGACACCATTGTGCAGGGTCGCTCGGGCGGCCCTGCTGACGAATAGCGAAGTACAGCGCCGGGGTGTCCTGGCCGCCACTGTTACCGACAGTGGAGATGGATTCACCGGCTTTTACAACATCACCTGCGGCCTTGAGTAACGTCTGATTGTGGCCGTAAAGGCTCAAATAGCCATTGCCGTGGTCAAGAATCACCAGCAAACCGGCGCCGCGCAGCCAATCGGCGAACACCACGCGCCCGCCGTGCACGGCATGCACCTGGCTGCCCGCAGAGGCGCTGATCATCACGCCATCCCACTTGGTGCGGGTGTCATCGCCACGGGTTTCACCAAAGCGTGCCAGTAGTCGACCATCAACTGGCCATGGAAGTTTGCCTCGGGCAGTAGCAAAAGGCCCGCCAAACGATTCACCGGCGCTGGAAACCAGTGGGCCGGGGGCTGCACGCGCCGGTTTACGCGGGGCGTCGCTGGCGAGCGCCTCGGCTTCACGCTGGCGCTGTTTTTCTGCTTCCTGCTGGGCGATCAGCGCTTTCTGCCGCGCTTGTTCGGCTTCGCGGGCCTGGCGTGCCAGGGTTTCCTCGATGGTTTTCAGTACTTTGGCCAGGTCGGCCTGGTCCTGCTGGCGCGCCTGCAACTTGGCATCACGGGCTTTTACGTCACTGTTGAGCTTGGCCAGGGCCTGTTGGCGTTCCTTGCGCACCTTGTCCAGCTCGTCGCGCTGGGTGTCGAGGCTGCTTTTCTGGGCCAGTAACTGGCTTTGCTGATCGGCGATTTCCTGCTCGACGTTGGCCAACTGGCGCAGGGTCTCGTTGAAGCTCTTGAGTTGCTCCAGGCGCGCGGTGCTCAGGTAGTCGTAGTAGGTCAGGGTGCGGGCGAATTTTTCCGGGTTCTGCTGGTTGAGCAGCAGCTTGAGGTACTCCTGGCGGCCGTTCTGGTAGGCGGCACGGGCCTGGATTGCGATCAGGCGTTGCTGTTCAACGCGCGCGCTCTGGAGTTTTTTTTTCTCACCGTCGAGTCGCTCCAGTTCCGACTCGCTCTTCTTTAGTTCTTTTTGCAGCTCCTGGACCTGCTTCTCCAGCTTGCCCATTTCGGTTTCCGTGCCGCGCAGGTCTTTCTGCACCCCGGATTTTTCTTCCTGGAGCTTGCCGAGCAGTTTCTTCAGCTCGGTAATGTCCTGACGCGTAGCGTCCAACTGTTGTTGGGTTTGCGCACGCTCGTCGGCCAAGGCCGGTTGGAGCACGCAGACAAGAGCAAGGGTAATCAAGGCGCGAAGCATAGAGGCGGGCGACACCAGGGAAAGGGACGGCCTAGTATGCCCGCCCCACGCTGCAAAAAAAACGCCCAATGGGTAAGTTAGCTGCCATACGGCAGGGTATGGCTAAACGCCACCCTCAAAAACACCTCTAACTCACTGTAGGAGCTGGCTTGCCAGCGATGGAGGCCTTGAACCTTGTGGTGCTCAATCAGGCGCCATCGCCGGCAAACCGGCTCCTACAGGGTGTTTTGGTTTAGACCAGAATCGAGGTGCCGGTCATCTCGGCAGGCTTCTTGAGCCCCATCAGCATGAGCATGGTCGGCGCCACGTCTGCCAGCACGCCGCCTTCGCGCACTTTGAAGTCGCGCTTGCCGACATAAATGAACGGCACCGGCTCGGTGGTGTGGGCGGTGTGGGCCTGGCCGGTGGACTCGTCGGACATCTGCTCGCAGTTGCCGTGGTCGGCGGTGATCAGTGCTTCGCCGCCGACCTTTTCCAGGGCGTCGACGATCCGGCCTACGCACAGGTCCAGGCATTCCACGGCCTTGACTGCGGCTTGCAGGTTGCCACTGTGGCCGACCATGTCGCCGTTGGCGTAGTTGACCACGATCACGTCATAACGCTGGTGTTCGATGGCGTCGACGATCTTGTCGGTAACTTCCGGTGCGCTCATTTCCGGTTGCAGGTCGTAGGTGGCGACTTTCGGCGATGGGATCAGGATGCGCTCTTCGCCGGGGAACGGTTCTTCACGCCCGCCGGAGAAGAAGAAGGTGACGTGGGCGTACTTCTCGGTTTCGGCGATACGCAACTGGGTCTTGCCGTTTTTCGCCAGGTAATCACCCAGCACGTTTTCCAGGCTGCCCGGGGCGAAGGCCGATGGGGCCGGGATGTTGGCGGCGTATTGGGTCAGCATCACGAACTCGACTTTCGGCTGGCGCGCGCGCTCGAAGTCTTTGAAACCCTCATCGACGAACACATGGCTCAGTTCGCGGGCACGGTCGGCGCGAAAGTTCATGAACACCACGGCGTCGCCATCTTCGACCTTCACCGGCTCGCCGATGGTGGTGGCCTTGACGAACTCATCGCTCTCGCCACGGGCGTAGGCGGCTTCCAGGCCTTGCTGGGCGGTGGCTGCGTTGAATTCGGCGTTACCGTCGACGATCAGGTTGTAGGCCTGGGACACACGGTCCCAGCGGTTGTCGCGGTCCATGGCAAAGTAGCGGCCAACCAGGCTGGCGATGCGGCCCTTGCCGAGGGCGGCGAAGGTCGCGTCCAGCAGTTCGATAGACGATTGCGCGCTTTTGGGCGGGGTGTCGCGGCCATCGAGGAAGGCGTGCAGGTAGATCTTCTCGGCGCCGCGCTTGTAGGCCAGTTCGGCCATGGCCACCAGGTGGTCCTGGTGGCTGTGCACGCCACCGTCGGACAGCAGGCCCATGAAATGCACAGCCTTGCCGGCGGCGACGGCTTTATCCACCGCGGCGCAGATGGTCGGGTTCTCGAAGAACTCGCCATCGCGGATGGCTTTGGTCACGCGGGTGAAGTCCTGATATACCACTCGTCCGGCGCCCAGGTTCATATGGCCGACTTCAGAGTTGCCCATCTGGCCGTCCGGCAGGCCGACGTCCATGCCTGATCCGGAGATCAGGCCATTGGGTACGCTGGCGCACAGGCGGTCCAGTACGGGCTTGTTCGCCGCGAATACGGCGTTGTCGTGGTGGTTTTCACTGTGACCGAAGCCATCGAGAATCATCAGGACCAAAGGTTTAGGCGTGGTAGTCATAGATCCTCTCGCGGCGGTATTAAAGGAAGGCGATTGAAAAGGGAGTGGCAGTTTAAAGCGAAGTTCCGATGCCGTCACCGCTTTACGGGGGTTGGCCCCCCATGGCGGCTGTGTATACTTACCGCCATTTTAACGCCCTGGAACCTCCTTGATGGTTGATCACCTGATTGCATTTGCTACCTCTCACTATCTGCTGGTCGGTGCCTTCGTTGTACTGCTGGCGCTGCTGATTGCTCATGAAGTGAGCCGTGGCGGCCGTAGCCTCAGCACCGCCGAGCTGACCGCGCTGGTCAACAAGGACCAGGCCGTTGTCGTCGACATCCGTCCGGCCAAGGACTTTGCCGCCGGCCATATCGTTGGCGCGCTGAATATCCCCCAGGACAAGCTGATCGCCCGCATCGCCGAGCTGGAAAAGCACAAGGCCAAGACCATTATCCTGGTCGACGCCCAGGGCCAGCACTCCGGTGGCCATGCCCGCGAAATGATGAAGAGCGGTTTCACCGCCGCCAAGCTGTCGGGTGGTATCTCCAGCTGGCGCGCCGATAACCTGCCGTTGGTGAAGTGATATGAGCCAGGTTGTCGTTTATTCCAGCGATTATTGCCCTTTTTGCCGGGATGCCAAGGCGTTGCTGCAGAAGAAGGGCGTTGCATTCGAAGAGATCAAGGTCGATGGCAAACCCTCGGTGCGTGCCGAAATGACCAAGAAGGCAGGGCGTTCATCCGTTCCGCAGATCTGGATCGGTGACAAGCACATCGGTGGATGCGACGACCTGTACGCCCTGGAGCGCGCCGGTAAACTCGACGCGCTGCTTCACGTCTGACTCCAAAAACCTAAAAGACCCCAAGATCAAGAAGGATCTGCGAGATGACTGACCAACCGAACATCGAAGCGGCAGCAGAAGAGGCTCAAGGCCCACAATTTTCCCTGCAGCGTATCTACGTGCGTGACCTGTCGTTCGAAGCGCCGAAAAGCCCGGCGATCTTCCGCCAGGAGTGGACCCCAAGCGTCGGCCTGGATCTGAACACCCGTCAGAAGCAGCTCGAAGGCGACTTCCACGAAGTGGTACTGACCCTGTCGGTCACAGTGAAGAACGGTGAAGAAGTGGCATTCATCGCTGAAGTGCAACAGGCCGGTATCTTCCTGATCCAGGGCCTGGACGATGCGTCCATGAGCCACACCCTGGGCGCGTTCTGCCCGAACATCCTGTTCCCGTATGCCCGCGAGACCCTGGACAGCCTGGTTACCCGTGGTTCGTTCCCGGCCCTGATGCTGGCCCCGGTGAACTTCGATGCCCTGTATGCGCAAGAGCTGCAGCGCATGCAACAGGAAGGCGCACCGACGGTTCAGTAAGCTGAACCCGACGCCGCTCTGAATGTGGGAGCGGGCGTGTGTGGTAGCTGGCTTGCCAGCGATAGCATCACCTCTGTGTGACTGACACACCGAGGTGCCTGCATCGCGGGCAAGTCCGGCTCCCACACAAGCCCGCTCCCACATTTGTTTAGGCAGGTTATTTGAAACCGAGCTGGCGCCAGCCTTCGTAGACGGCGACGGCCACGGTGTTGGACAGGTTCAGGCTGCGGCAGCCTTCGCGCATCGGCAGGCGCAGGCGCTGGCCGTCGGGCAGGGCGTCGAGCACTTCTGCCGGCAGGCCACGGCTTTCGGGGCCGAACAGGAAGGCATCGCCCTCGGCAAAGCTGGCATCGTGAAACGGCCGCGAGCCCTTGGTGGTGAACGCAAACAGGCGCGGCTGCCCCAGGCTCTCCAGGCAACTGGCGAGGTCGGCGTGACGCTGCAGGGTGGCGTACTCGTGATAGTCCAGGCCCGCGCGGCGCAGGCGCTTGTCGTCCATCTCGAAGCCCAGCGGCTCGATCAAATGCAGGTGGCAGCCACTGTTGGCGCACAGCCTGATAACGTTGCCGGTATTCGGCGGAATTTCTGGTTGAAAAAGGATGACGTGAAACATGCACGGCTCCGAAGATAAAGATGCAGCGCATTCTACCCCTGAAGACGACCCCAGGCCGCAGCTATTGCCCCGCGTCCTGGGTTCGCTGGCGATTGTCGGGCTGATGGTGGGCTTGATGATCGGTCGCCTGACCACCTCGGACCCAACCGCCTTGCTGCAGGTAGAGCCTGGCAGCGATGGCCTGGTGGTGTGGTTCAACAGCGAGCCGAAGCTGCACGGCGAGCATATCGACGGCACCGTGGCGCTGCTGTTCGACGCCCAGGGCCAGGCCCAGGCGGGGCAATTGAAGGTCAGTGACAAGGATGTGAACTGGCGCGTGCGCAAGACCGATGGCGGCTTGCTGTTGAACCTGGTGGCGGCACGGCCGCTGCGCGGGGAATGGTCGGGCAAGGCGGTCGATGACCGCTGGCGACTGGAGATCCATCTCCTGGAGCAATAAAAGAGGGAGTTCCCGGCCTGCCTGTACCAGGGCTCCCAAAACGGTTTGAAGCTCGAATTAAAGAGGGGATTCTCGGCCTGCCTGTACCAAGGTCCCCGAAACTGGGTAGTACCAGAGGTATTGCAGGGGGCGTGCCAGAATGGCGAATTTGTCTGAGGAAATTCTTTTATAAAGCGCAAAGCCCCGGATTACGGGGTTTTGGCGTTTTCAGGGTTCAGAGTTTTTTGAAAGCGGCCTGGAGTTTGTGCGCGATAGCGGTTCATGGTGCGTTGAAGCGGTGCATGGTTTTTTGCGATTGCACAAAACAATGTAGGAGCTGGCTTGCCAGCGATAGCATCACCGCGGTCTCACTGAAAAACCGAGGTGCATGCATCGCTGGCAAGCCAGCTCCTACAAAGGAAAGCTGTGCTCAGCCCTCTTCGCCCTCATCATCATCCCCACCATCGACCTTCATCCCCAACTCCTTGATCTTGCGGGTCAAGGTGTTGCGGCCCCAGCCCAACAGCACGGCGGCATCACGACGCCTGCCGGCGGTGTGCTTGAGGGCGGTTTCGATCATGATCCGCTCAAAGGTCGGCACGGCGCTGTCCAGCAGGCTCGACTGGCCACGGGCCAGGGCCTGGTCGGCCCACTGGCGCAGCGCCTGTTCCCAGTTGGTCACCGGCGCCGAATCCTGCGGCAGGTTCAACAACTCCGGCGGCAGGTCGCTGATATGCACCTCGCGCCCGGACGCCATCACCGTGATCCAGCGGCAGGTATTCTCCAGCTGGCGCACGTTGCCCGGCCACGGCAGGTTCTTCAGGTACTCCTCGGTTTCCGTCTTCAGCAGCTTGGGCTCTACCGCCAGCTCCTGGGCGGCGCGGCTGAGGAAGTGGCGGGCCAGGGTCGGGATATCTTCGCGACGGTCCGACATGCGCGGGATGTGGATGCGGATCACATTCAGGCGGTGGAACAAATCCTCGCGAAACTTGCCGGCGTGCACCAGGGTTTCCAGGTTCTGGTGGGTCGCGGCGATGATCCGTACGTCGACCTTGACCGGCGTATGACCGCCGACACGATAGAACTCCCCATCGGCCAGCACTCGCAGCAGCCGAGTCTGGGTGTCGGCGGGCATATCACCGATTTCATCGAGAAACAGCGTGCCGCCGTCCGCCTGTTCAAAGCGCCCGCGACGCAGGTTGGCCGCGCCGGTGAACGCGCCTTTTTCATGGCCGAACAGCTCGGACTCCATCAAGTCCTTGGGGATCGCCGCCATGTTCAACGCGATGAACGGCGAGGCCGCCCGCGGGCTGTGACGGTGCAGGGCATGGGCCACCAGCTCTTTACCGGTCCCGGACTCACCGTTGATCAGCACGGTGATGTTGGAGTGGCTCAGGCGCCCGATGGCGCGAAACACTTCCTGCATCGCCGGTGCTTCACCGATGATTTCCGGGGTGCGGGTCAGGGTCGGTTCCACGGCCTGGCCTTGCTGTTCCTGGGCGTGCTGGTTGGCGCGCTTGACCAGCGCCACCGCCTCATCAACGTCGAACGGCTTGGGCAGGTACTCGAAGGCGCCGCCCTGATACGACGCGACAGCGCTGTCCAGGTCCGAGTGCGCGGTCATGATAATCACCGGCAAGCGCGGGTGCTGCTCGCGGATCCGCGCCAGCAAGTCCAGGCCGCTGGCGCCGGGCATGCGAATATCAGAGATGATCACGTCGGGCTGCTGGCGCGCCAGGCGGCTCATCACCCCATCGGCGCTGTCGAAGCTTTGGGTGGTCATGCCTTCCTGTTGCAAGGCTTTCTCCAGGACCCAGCGGATGGAACGGTCGTCATCGACGATCCAGACAGTTTCACTACGGCTCATGTCGATGGGGCTCCTTGTTCCAGTGGCAGAAAGATCGAAAAGGTCGTGTGGCCGGGATGGCTTTCACATTCGATCAGGCCCTGGTGCTGGCTGATGATGTTCTGGGTAATGGCCAGGCCCAACCCGGTACCGTCCGGGCGACCGCTGACCATTGGGAAGAAAATGGTTTCTTGCAGTTCGGCCGGGATGCCCGGGCCGTTGTCGATGATCTCGACCTTGGTCACCAGGCGATGGCGCACATGGCCGATGGTGAACTGGCGCAAGGCGCGGGTACGCAGGCTGATGCGGCCCAGGCGCAGCTCGTTCTGGCTGCTGATGGCCTGCATGGCGTTACGTACGATATTGAGCACCGCCTGGATCATCTGCTCGCGGTCGATCAACACGTCGGGAATGCTCGGGTCGTAGTCGCGCACCAGGGTGATGCAGCCCTGGCTTTCGGCCTCCACCAATTGGCAGACGCGCTCCAGCACTTCATGCACATTGGTCATCGCCAGCGACGGCAGCTTGTTGGAGCCGAGCATGCGGTCCACCAGGTTGCGCAGGCGGTCCGCCTCTTCGATGATGACGTTGGTGTAGTCCTTGAGGTTTTCATCCGGCAACTCGCGGGCCAGCAGCTGCGCGGCGCCGCGAATCCCGCCCAGCGGGTTCTTGATCTCATGGGCCAGGCCACGCACCAGCATCTTGCTGGTTTCCTGTTTGGACAGCTGGGCCTCTTCCTTGGTGATGCGCAGCAGGCGATCACGGGGATGCACCTCCAGCAGCAGCAAGGTGGCGCCGTGGCTCAGGATCGGTGTTACCGCGTAGTCGACGGTCAGGGTCTGGCCGGTGAGGGCCGTGAGCATCGCTTCACGCTTGGTGAACGGGTGGGCCTGCTCCACGGCCTGGCGCAAGGAACTCAAGGCCTCGGCGGACTCGGTGAACAGCTCGCTGATAAATTGCCCATGGCTGCGCTGGCCGCTGATGGCCAGGAGCATCTCCGCCGCGGGGTTCATGTACTCAAGGCGCAGTTCGTCATTGAGCAGGATGGTCGCGGTGGTCAGGTTGTCGAGTAGCAAGCGGTGCAGTGCGTCGCTGATGGTCATTAGGACCTCTTTTGGAGCAAGGCGTGGGCTTGAGGCACACGCTGATACCAGGAAAATGCAAAAACCAAACCAAGGCTCCGAAAAGAAGCGTAAAAGCCCTGAAATGGGGGCTTGAGGCGCGAAACTATGGCGCTCTGCCAGCCTGCTCGGGAGATTTCGACCCAAAATGGGCTGGTCCGTGGGCATGGGTGCAACCTATCGCACCAATATAGTGCGAATCCCCACATTCTGTTCAGCGATCAAATATTTCCTGGAAGCACCCCATCAAACTGTAGGAGCTGGCTTGCCTGCGATAGCGGTGTATCTGTCACATCACGACTGACTGAACCACCGCCATCGCAGGCAAGCCAGCTCCTACAGTTTTGATGGGGTTTGCAAAGGTGGATAGTCATTGTTTCGGGCAAAAAAAAGACCTCCCGAAGGAGGCCTTTTTGTCACGCCACTAAGCGGCGCTACCGGATCAGCAGCTGTAGTACAGCTCGTATTCCAGTGGGTGTACGAAGGTGCGGACCTTGATTTCTTCTTCGCTTTTCAGGGCGATGTAGGCATCGATAAAGTCGTCGCTGAACACGCCGCCTTTGGTCAGGAACGCACGGCCCTTGTCCAGCTCTTCCAGGGCTTCTTTCAGGCTGCCGCACACTTGTGGGATCTCTTTGGCCTCTTCAGGCGGCAGGTCGTACAAGTTCTTGTCGGCGGCGTCGCCTGGGTGGATCTTGTTCTGGATGCCGTCCAGGCCAGCCATCAGCAGGGCAGCGAAGCCCAGGTACGGGTTGGCTGCTGGATCCGGGAAACGTGCTTCGATACGGCGAGCGCGAGGGCTGGACACGTAAGGAATACGGATCGAAGCGGAACGGTTGCGCGCCGAGTAGGCCAGCATCACTGGCGCTTCGAAACCTGGGACCAGACGCTTGTAGGAGTTGGTCGACGGGTTGGTGAAGCCGTTCAGGGCCTTACCGTGCTTGATGATGCCGCCGATGAAGTACAGGGCAGTGTCGGACAGGCCGGCATAACCTTCGCCAGCGAAGGTGTTCTTGCCATCTTTGGCGATGGACAGGTGAACGTGCATACCCGAACCGTTATCGCCGTACAGAGGCTTAGGCATGAAGGTAGCGGTACGGCCGTAGGCCACAGCCACGTTGTGTACGCAGTACTTGAGGGTCTGTACTTCGTCAGCCTTGGCCACCAGGGTGTTGAACTTCACACCGATTTCGTTCTGGCCGGCAGTTGCCACTTCGTGGTGGTGAACTTCGATGACCAGGCCCATGTCTTCCATGGCGTTGCACATGGAGGTACGGATTTCGTGGTCGTGGTCGAACGGTGGAACCGGGAAGTAGCCGCCTTTGACGCCTGGACGGTGGCCATGGTTGCCGCCTTCCACGTCCTGGTCGGACATCCACGAACCTTGGTCGGAGAAGATTTTGAACATGGAGCCGGAGATGTCGGACTTGAACTTCACTTGGTCAAAGATGAAGAACTCAGGCTCCGGGCCCACGAATACGGTGTCACCGATACCGGTGGACTTGAGGTATTCCTCGGCACGCTTGGCGATCGCACGTGGGTCGCGGTCGTAGCCCTGCATGGTCGAAGGCTCGATCACGTCGCAGACGATGATCAGCGTCGGCTCTTCGGTGAACGGGTCGAGTACGGCGGTGGAATCGTCCGGCATCAGGATCATGTCGGAGGCTTCGATGCCTTTCCAGCCAGCGATGGAGGAGCCGTCGAACATTTTGCCTTCTTCGAAGAAGGCGTCATCCAGCGCGTCGCGAGCCGGCATGGTCACGTGGTGCTGAGTGCCTTTGGTGTCCGTGAAGCGCAGATCAATCCATTTAACGTCATGATCTTTGATGAGTTGAACCGACTTCGACATAGTGTCCTCCGGGTGGCTTCGGGCTTGGGTAGTGGAGTAGCCCTTAGAATGTGGGTGATGCCGGCGCGGATAGTCCGCCATGGCAACCTGCCTCACAAGAGAGCAAATTGCATGCCAGTGCCCCGACATGGGTTTTTTGCCTCAAAATGGCCCCTATAAAGGTGCAAATCGTCAAAACGGCAAAAATCGCGCACTGCAATGTAGCGCAAACAGTCTTAAATGCACCTCTTTGGTGCGCCGCATGCCGTTTGTATATTAACTGGTTAAACCTTGAGCGATTTCCGCTATAATCCGCGCCCCCCTTTTTCGGCTGGCCCTGCGCGCGCTGTTTCCATGAAATTAATCGTTAAAGTCTTCCCCGAGATCACCATCAAGAGCCGACCGGTACGGATGCGTTTCATCCGTCAATTGGCCAAGAACATCCGCGCTGTGCTCCGTGACCTGGACCCGGCCGTGGTGGTGAACGGTGTGTGGGACAATCTCGAGCTGGAAACCCGCGTCAGCGACCCTAAAGCCTTGAAAGATATGACCGAGCGCCTGAGCTGCATGCCGGGCATCGCGCATTTCCTGCAGGTTGACGAGTACCCGCTGGGCGACTTCGACGACATCACTGAAAAATGCAAACTGCACTTTGGCAACAGCCTTGCGGGCAAGATTTTTTCGGTGCGTTGCAAGCGCGCGGGCAAGCACCCGTTCAGCTCCATGGACGTCGAGAAATACGTCGGCAGCAAGCTGCGTCGTGAGTGCGGCGCGGCTGGAATCTCGCTGAAAGAGCCGCAAATCGAAGTGCGCATCGAAATTCGCGACCAACGGTTGTTTGTGATCCACAGCCAGCACAACAGCATCGGCGGCTACCCGCTGGGCGCGCTTGAGCAGACCCTGGTGCTGATGTCCGGCGGTTTCGACTCCACCGTGGCGGCCTACCAGATCATGCGCCGCGGCCTGATGAGCCACTTCTGCTTCTTTAACCTGGGCGGGCGTGCACACGAATTGGGCGTGATGGAAGTCGCGCACTATATCTGGAAGAAGTACGGCAGCTCCCAGCGCGTGCTGTTTGTCAGCGTGCCGTTCGAGGAAGTCCTGGGAGAAATTCTCGGAAAAGTCGATAACGGTCATATGGGCGTCGTATTGAAGCGTATGATGTTGCGCGCAGCGTCGAAAATCGCCGACCGCCTGCAAATCGAAGCGCTGGTCACCGGCGAGGCGATTTCCCAGGTCTCCAGCCAGACCCTGCCGAACCTGTCTGTGATCGACTGCGTGACCGACAAGTTGGTATTGCGCCCGCTGATCGCCAGCCACAAGCAAGACATCATCGACCTGGCCAACGAAATCGGCACCGCTGATTTCGCCAAGCACATGCCAGAGTATTGCGGGGTCATTTCGGTGAACCCCAAGACCCATGCCAAGCGCTACCGCGTGGAGCATGAAGAGAAAGAATTCGACATGGCGATTCTGGAGCGAGCGCTCGAGAACGCCAAACTGGTGCCGATCGATCGGGTAATCGACGAACTGGGCCAGGATGTGCAGATCGAAGAAGTCAGCGAAGCACTGGCCGGCCAGATCGTCATCGACATCCGTCACCCGGATGCCGCTTGCGACGAGCCGCTGGAAGTCGCTGGCATCGACGTGCAAACGCTGCCGTTCTATGCACTGAACGCGCGTTTCAAGGAACTGGATAACAGCCGTCAGTACCTGCTGTATTGCGACAAAGGCGTGATGAGTCGCCTGCATGCCCACCATTTGCTCAGTGAGGGGCATGCCAATGTGCGCGTTTATCGACCGAGCTAAGAGCCCGGGGCTGTTTGCCTGTGGCCTGCGTCACCGGCCCCCCGACTCTGCCGTCAAGCTGTAACGGCAAGGCCTGACTCTACTGTTAATCGCTGCCACGACCTGTCAGCACACCGAATCCTCTGATCGAGATACACAAGTGATCGAAAATCTACGTAACATCGCCATCATTGCCCACGTTGACCATGGTAAAACCACCCTGGTAGACAAACTCCTGCGTCAATCCGGCACCCTGGAGCGCAACGAGCTCAACGACGAGCGCGTGATGGACTCCAACGACCAGGAAAAAGAGCGCGGTATTACCATCCTGGCGAAAAACACCGCCATCAACTGGAACGGATACCACATCAACATCGTGGACACCCCGGGCCACGCCGACTTCGGCGGCGAAGTAGAACGCGTAATGTCGATGGTTGACTCCGTTCTGCTGCTGGTTGACGCTCAAGACGGCCCTATGCCGCAAACCCGTTTCGTGACCAAGAAGGCTTTCGAAGCCGGCCTGCGTCCGATCGTGTGCATCAACAAGGTTGACCGTCCAGGCGCGCGTCCGGACTGGGTTCTGGACCAGATCTTCGACCTGTTCGACAACCTGGGTGCTACCGAAGAGCAACTTGATTTCCAAGTGATCTACGCCTCTGCCCTGAACGGTATTGCCGGTCTGGAACACACCGCCATGGCGGAAGACATGACCCCGCTGTACCAGGCGATCGTTGACCACGTTCCACCGCCGAAGGTTGACCGTGAAGGCCCGTTCCAGATGCAAATCTCGGCACTGGACTACAACAGCTTCCTGGGTGTTATCGGTGTTGGCCGTATCGCTCGCGGTAGCGTCAAGCCGAACACCCCGGTTGTGGCTATCGGCGCCGACGGCAAGAAGCGCAACGGTCGTATCCTCAAGCTGATGGGTCACCACGGCCTGCACCGCATCGACGTTGAAGAAGCTTTCGCCGGCGACATCGTGTGCGTGAGCGGTATGGACTCGCTGTTCATCTCCGACACCCTGTGCCAGCCGGACACTGTCGAGGCGATGAAGCCTCTGACCGTCGACGAGCCAACCGTTTCCATGACCTTCCAGGTAAACGACTCGCCTTTCTGCGGTAAAGAAGGCAAGTTCGTGACTTCCCGTAACATCAAGGAACGTCTGGACAAAGAGCTGCTGTACAACGTTGCACTGCGCGTTGAAGAAGGCGACTCGGCTGACAAGTTCAAGGTTTCCGGCCGTGGTGAGCTGCACCTCTCGGTACTGATCGAAACCATGCGTCGCGAAGGCTTCGAAATGGGCGTTGGTCGTCCGGAAGTGATCATCCGTACCGTTGACGGCGTGAAGCAGGAACCGTTCGAAAACGTCACCATCGACACCCCTGAAGAATCCCAGGGCAAGGTCATGGAAGAGATGGGCCTGCGTAAGGGCGACCTGACCAACATGGTGCCGGATGGCAAAGGCCGTGTGCGTCTGGAATACAACATCCCTGCTCGTGGTCTGATCGGTTTCCGTAACCAGTTCCTGACCCTGACCAACGGTGCTGGCATCCTGACCTCGATCTTCGATCGCTACGACACCATGAAGTCCGGCGACATGTCCGGCCGTCAGAACGGTGTTCTGGTATCGGTAGAAACCGGCAAGGCGCTGACCTACTCCCTGGAAACTCTCCAGGCGCGTGGCAAGCTGTTCGTTGAACACGGTCAAGAGATCTACAACGGTCAGATCGTTGGCTTGAACAGCCGTGACAACGACATGGGCGTCAACCCAACCAAAGGCAAGAAGCTCGACAACATGCGTGCTTCGGGTAAAGACGAAACCATCGCCCTGGTTCCACCTGTTCGCTTCACCCTGGAACAGGCCCTGGAATTCATCCAGGACGACGAGCTGTGCGAAGTGACGCCTAAGTCCATCCGTCTTCGTAAGAAGATCCTGGACGAAGGCGAGCGTACCCGCGCTGCCAAAAAGGCTAAGAACTGATACTTAGTTCCAGCTGAATAAAAACGCCCCCGGCCTGTTGGCCGGGGGCGTTTTTTTATGCCTGCAGATTGTGTGGTGTCTGGCCTGGCCTCATCGCGGGCAAGCCCGGCTCCCACATTGACCGAGTTTATTGAGGATGAACGCGATCAACTGTGGGAGCTGGCTTGCCTGCGATGGCGATCTGTCAGGTAACCAACATTTAGAACTTGTCGAGCGTGCGCAACTTGGTCTCGCGCACCACTTCCTTGGGCTTGTACGCGCAATACCCTGGGCGCGGCCCGATCTTGGGGTGATTGCGGCAGGTATCCGGGCGCTTGTCATAAATAGTGCAGAAGCGCGTCTTACGATCCAGGTACAGGCAATCGTTGTTGCTCATGCGCTGCAGGGTAAAGATCTCGGACTTGGAGTTGAAGCGCTCGACGATGCCTTCCTTCTGCAAGCGCTTGGCGATGTTCTTTGGCGGGTCGCCACGCTCGAATTCATCGACGATGCCAATACGGATCAAATCCTTGATCTTCACCTCAACCGGCAGGGTGCAGCAGTTGGACGTGCAGCCGCCGCACATGTGGCTGGAGTATTTCTGCCACGTTTCGAGACGGTCGAGTTCCGCGGCGGCGATCAGTTGAGGCTTCATCAGGTTTCCAAGAGGGGCTTTGTCCGGGCGCGCGATCATACCGGGATTGGTGATTTTTTGAACAATATTTTGCGGGTTTCGGCTCAAAGGCTGCTTGGTGGCGTAAACGGGCACGGCCCCTGCATCTAAAACCTGCATGCGTGAATGAGTGAAAAAACTGCCGAACCGTCAGCCATGCCATGGGTCAGACCGTCTAGGCTCTAGGATTTCCCTTCTTCTATCTCGCCCGAGGTCGCACCGATGTCTCAGGAACCGCTTGTACGAGAAGCAGAGGTAGCCGCGTTTCGCGATGCTGTCTTGACCAAACTCACTTATGCGGTGGGCAAGGATCCCGATCACGCCTTCGACCATGACTGGTTCGAAGCCATTGCCCTGGCGGCGCGCGACCACATGGTCGACCACTGGATGGACCACACCCGGCACATCTACCGGCGTGGGCAGAAGCGGGTGTATTACCTGTCCCTGGAGTTCTTGATCGGCCGTTTGCTGTTTGACAGCCTGAGCAACCTCGGCCTGCTGGAGGTGGCGCGCGAAGCCCTCGGCGAGCTGGGTGTGGACCTGGAGCGCATCCGCCTGCTGGAGCCCGATGCGGCCCTGGGCAACGGTGGCCTGGGCCGCCTGGCCGCGTGCTTTATGGAAAGCATGTCGACCCTGGGCATTGCCGGCCATGGCTATGGCATTCGTTATGAACACGGGCTGTTTCGCCAAGCGATTGTCGATGGCTGGCAGCAGGAGCAGACCGAGCGCTGGCTGGATTTCGGCAACCCCTGGGAGTTCGAGCGCGCCGAAGTGATCTACCCGATCGGCTTCGGCGGCAGCGTCGAGACCGTGCTGGATGCGTCCGGCAAGTCGATCCAGGTCTGGTCGCCCAATGAAACCGTGCGCGCGGTGGCCTACGACACCCCGGTAGTCGGCTGGCGCGGTGCCAGTGTGAACACCTTGCGCCTGTGGCGTGCGCGAGCTGTCGAAGACCTGCACCTGGAGCGCTTCAACGCCGGTGACCATTTGGGCGCCGTTGCCGAAGTGGCCCGTGCCGAAAGCATCTCCAGGGTGCTTTACCCGGCCGACAGCACCGAAGCAGGGCAGGAATTGCGCCTGCGCCAGGAATACTTCTTCGTCTCGGCTTCCCTGCAAGACCTGCTGCGGCGCCACAAAAACATGCACGGCTCGGTGCTGAGCCTGGGCGAACACGCGGCCATCCAGCTCAACGACACCCACCCGTCCATCGCCGTGGCCGAGTTGATGCGCCAATTGGTCGACCTGCACGACATCGCCTGGGATGCGGCCTGGCAGGTTACGGTGGAGACGCTTTCCTACACCAACCACACGCTGCTTCCCGAGGCTCTGGAAACCTGGCCCGTAGGCCTGATGGAACGCATGCTGCCCCGGCATATGCAGATCATCTACCTGATCAACGCCCAGCACATCGATTCGCTGCGGGCCAAGGGCATCCACGATTTCGACGTGCTGCGCGCAGTGTCGCTGATCGAAGAAGACAACGGTCGCCGCGTGCGCATGGGCAACCTGGCGTTCCTTGGCTCCCACAGCGTCAACGGCGTGTCCGGGCTGCACACCCAGTTGATGCGCAGCACGGTGTTTTCCGAACTGCACAAGCTCTACCCCGACCGTATCAACAACAAGACCAACGGCATCACCTTCCGCCGCTGGCTGTTCCAGGCCAACCCCAAGCTCACCGCGATGCTGGTAGAAGCCCTGGGCCCGGACATTCTCGACAACATGGAACAGCGCCTGGTGGAGCTGGAAACCTTTGCCGAGAAGCAGGCGTTCCGCAAGGCCTTCGCCGAGCAGCGCCTGCACAGCAAGCGCGTACTGGCCGATATCATCCATGAGCGCCTGGGGATCTCGGTCAACCCGGCGGCGATGTTCGATGTGCAGGTCAAGCGCATCCACGAGTACAAGCGCCAGTTGCTGAACCTGCTGCACACCGTCGCCTTGTACCAGGCGATTCGTGCCGAGCCTGAGGTGGATTGGGTGCCGCGGGTGAAAATCTTCGCCGGCAAGGCGGCGGCCAGTTATCACCAGGCCAAGCTGATCATCAAGCTGACCAACGACATCGCGCGTACGGTCAATAACGACCCGACCGTGCGCGGCCTGCTCAAGGTGGTGTTCCTGCCCAACTACAACGTCAGCCTGGCGGAAAACATCATTCCGGCGGCGGACCTGTCAGAGCAGATCTCCACCGCCGGGTTCGAGGCCTCGGGCACCAGCAACATGAAGTTCGGCCTCAATGGCGCGCTGACCATCGGCACCATGGATGGCGCCAATGTCGAGATGCACGAGCGCATCGGCGGCGAGCACATGTTTATCTTCGGCCTCAGCGCCGAGCAGGTTGAAGCGCGCAAACAGGCGGGTGAATTCAATGCCGGCCCGGATATCGCGGCCTCCCATCGCTTGAACGACGTGCTGCAGGCGATTCGTGGCGGGGTGTTCTCGCCGGACGATCCGGGGCGCTATGTGGGGTTGATCGACTCGTTGATCGCCTATGATCGCTTCCTGGTGTGTGCCGATTTTGATGCCTACTGGGACGCCCAGGCGCGGGTCGAGGCCCATTGGCATGACTCCAAGGAATGGTGGCGTTCAGCGGTGCTCAACACCGCGCGTACCGGGTGGTTCTCGTCGGACCGTACCATCCGCGAGTATGCGACCGAAATCTGGAAAGCCCTGGACTAAACGCCGCAGGAGCAAAATGTGGGAGCGGGCTTGCTCGCGATAGCGCTGCGTCAGTTAGCAAATAGGTGACTGATGCACCGCTATCGCGAGCAAGCCCGCTCCCACATTGGTTATGCGTCTATATACTGGGCCTCGGTTTGCTTAGGGATTTGGACCATGCAATGGATGTTCATGCTCATTGGCCTGGTGCTCGGCTGGGCGCTGGATGAATCGTTTAGTGATGCAGGCTTCGGTGCACTACTGGGTTTGGGGGTTGGCCAGGCCATTCGCCTGTCGAACCTGGGCAGTGCCGTAAAGGCGCTGGAACAACGCCTCGCGGTGCTGGAAAAGCCGCCTCAGGTCGAACCGTCCAGGGCCGAACCCGCGCCCGCCCCAGAGCTGGTCTGGGAGCTGCCCGCCGAACTGCAATCCACCCCTGCTCCCGAACCGAGCCAACCGCTGCCGGACGACCTGTGGAAACCGGCCGCCGTTGCCCGCGAAGCTGAACCCGAAATCCCCCGTAGCCCCAACCTGATCGAACGTGCCATCGGCGCCGCGCGCAACTGGCTGCTGGGTGGCAATACCGTGCTGCGGGTCGGCGTGGTGTTGCTGTTCTTGGGCCTGGCATTTTTGCTGCGTTATGCCACCGAAGGCATGGTGGTGCCGATCGAGATGCGCTACGCCGGTGTCGCCGCCTGCGCCCTGGGCTTGCTGGGCTTGGGTTGGTGGCTGCGCCTGCGCCGGGGCAGTTACGCGCTGATCCTGCAAGGCACGGGCATTGCCGTGTTGTACCTGACGGTGTTCGCCGCCATGCGCCTGCACCCGCTGCTCGATCCGGGTGCGGCGCTGGGCCTGCTGGTGGCGGTAACGGTGTTTTCGGCGATCCTGGCGATTACCCAGGACGCCATCGGCCTGGCCTGCGCCGCAGCCCTCGGCGGGTTTGCCGCGCCGATCCTGGCGTCCACTGGCGAAGGCAGCCATGTGGCGCTGTTCAGTTACTTCGCCCTGCTCAACGCCGGGATCCTCGCCATCGCCTGGTTCAAGGCCTGGCGCCTGCTCAATGTGATTGGCTTTGCCGGCACCTTCGGCATTGGCTTCGCCTGGGGGATTCGTTCCTACACCCCGGAACTGCTGTGGAGTACCGAGCCGTTCCTGATCCTGTTCTTCCTGATGTACCTGGCCATCGGCCTGCTGTTTGCGCGGCGCAAACTCCTGGAAACCCCCGACGCCCCGGCCGATGACAGCCGTGGCGCGCTGCTGCGCTGGTCGGCGGCCAAGGGTGATTATGTGGATGGCGGCCTGCTGTTCGGCCCGCCGCTGGTGGCGTTTGGTTTGCAGTTCACCTTGGTGCAACACCTGGCCTTCGCTCCGGCATTCAGCGCACTGGCGTTGGGGATCATCTATATGGTCCTGGCGCGTGTGCTCAGCGGTGGGCGCACCGTGTTGCTGGCAGAAACCTGCCTGGCCCTGGGCGTGATCTTCGCCAGCCTGGCGATCCCCCTGGGCCTGGATGCGCGCTGGACCGCCGCAGCCTGGGCGGTGGAAGGCGCTGGCATCCTCTGGCTTGGCCTGCGTCAGCAGCGAGCGTTGGCGCGCGGGTTCGGCTTGCTGTTGCAACTGGGCTCGGCGCTGGCGTTTCTCAGCGAACTGGACGTGGGCGAACACACGCTGCTGGACGGCGCGGCGCTGGGCGCCTTGTTGCTCGGCGTGGCGTTGCTGTTCAGCTTCCAGCAACTGCGCACGGCCGCGCTGGAGCAGACCTCGAAGTGGGAGCGTCAGGGCTTGCCGGTCCTGGCCGGCCTTGGCCTGGGCTTTGTGTATCTATTGGCACCGTTGCTGGTGGCCGAGCAGGGCACCGCGATCAGTTGGGCGCTGGCCGGGCTGGTGACGGTGTTTGTCGGCTGGCAGATCGCTTCGCGCACCTTCCTGTTCTGCGCGCTTGGCGTGCAAGTGCTGGCGGGGGCGTTGCTCATGCTCACGTCATGGGGCGGCGAAGAACTGCCGGCGTTCCGGCATATCGGTTTCTGGGCGCCGATGCTGGTGGGGTTGGCCGCATTTGTCGGCGCCTGGCGCTTGCAGGGCAGTGATCGACGGCTCAAGTTGCCCCATCTTTCCAACGGCCTGCTGGCCTGGGGCGCGGCGTGGTGGGTATTGGCGCTGAACCATGAAGTGCTGCGCTTCACCCCGCCAGAGTTGCAAGCCGCGTTCCTGTTGGCGGCGGCTTCGGCCAGCGCGGCGTTGTGGATGTTGCTGGCGTTGCGCCTGCGCTGGGCCGCGCTGGGTACCCTCTGCCTGTTGCTGATGCCAGCGGCGGCGCTGGTGGTGCTGGTGTCGTTGCATCGCTATTACCACCCGGCGGCCGAATTGGGCTGGTTGGCCTGGCTGGCGGTGTTCGCCGTGCATTTCATCGCGCTGCGTTATTTGGCCGACCTGGCGGCGGCAAAGGCCCTGAGCGTCGCCCATGTGCTGGGCTGCTGGATGCTGATCGGCATGCTCGCCCTGGAGCTGCGCTATGGCCTGTTGGTGCTTTCGGTGCACTACAACGCCTGGCGCTGGCTGGGCTGGGCGGTTTTCCCCAGCCTGTACCTGATAGCCGTCGCTACGCCGCGTCAGTGGCCATGGCCGATATCTGCTTATGCGCGTGAATACCGCCTGCTGGCCGCGCTGCCGCTGGCCGCGCTGATGCTGGTGTGGTTCTGGCTGGCCAATATTTTCAGCGACGGCACGGCCAGGCCATTGCCCTATGTGCCGTTGCTCAACCCCTTGGACCTGGGCCTGCTGTTTGCGCTGCTGGGCGTGTACCTGTGGGCGCGCAGCGCGGCGCCGCAACTGGGCAGCCGCACCCCGTGGATTGCCCAGGGCGTTGCCGGGGTCTCGCTGTTCGCCTTTTTCACCGCATTGGTGATGCGCGCGGCGCACCATTGGGGCGGCGTGCCGTTTCATCTGGATGCGTTGCTCGACTCAATGTTGGTCCAGGCCGGCCTGTCGATTGTCTGGACCCTGATTGCCCTGGGCCTGATGATCGGCGGGCACCTGCGCAATCGCCGGGAAGTGTGGCTGGTCGGCGCGGTGCTGATCGGCGTAGTGGTCGCCAAGTTGTTCCTCGTGGAGCTGAGCAACCGTGGCGGGCTGGAGCGGATCGTGTCGTTTATCGGCGTGGGCGGGCTGTTGCTGGTGGTGGGCTATTTTGCTCCGCTGCCGCCCAAACGCAGTGAACCCGAGGTTCAAACCCAAGGAGCGTCCTCTTGATCGGCAAACTGAGTATTGCACTGGTGGGCCTGTGCGCCGCGTTATCGGCGTCGGCCGCAGAAGGCCTCGCCGACTTCACCACCCAAGTGCCGCTGACCGTCAGCGGCGACGGCCCCTGGTATCGCCTGGAGTTGCCGCTGGCGGTGCAATTGAGCGCCAGCCAGGCGGATCTCGGTGACCTGCGGGTGTTCAACGCGGCGGGCGAACCCCAGGCATATGCATTAGTGCGGCAGTCGGCCGCAAGCGCAAACAACCGGGCCCGGCTGAAGGGCTTCCCGCTCTATGCCGCCGACAATGCCAGCGACAGTGTGCCCAGCGTGCGCGTGCAATCCAGCGCCACGGGCACCCTGGTGCAGGTGCAGCCGTCCAGCGAGGTGCCGACCGGTGCGCAGGTGCGCCGTGGCTGGTTGCTCGATGCCAGTGCAGTCAAGGCGCCGTTGCAAAAGCTGATCCTCGACTGGCCCGCCGAGCACGAGGGTTTCCAGCGTTTCAGCATCGAAGCCAGTGACGATTTGCAGCAGTGGCGCTCCTGGGGCGACGGGCAGGTGGCGCGCCTGGCATTTGCCGAGGATCGGGTGGAGCAGCGTGAAGTCGCCTTGCCAGGGCAGTCGGCGCGCTACCTGCGCCTGCTATGGCAAGGCCAGGCCGCGCCCGAGTTGACCTCCATTGAAGTGCAAAGCACCAGCAGCCTGCCGCTGTCGCTGGTGTGGTCCGAGCCTTTGGCCGGCAGCACCCTGGAGCCTGGGCAGTACAGCTGGCAGCTGCCTGGGGTGTTGAATATCGAGCGGGTGCGCGTTGAGTTGCGCCAGCCCAACAGCCTGGCGCCGGTGGGGCTGCAAGGGCGTCAGGACAGCAAGCAGGCATGGCAGCCGTTGAGCCGTGGTTTGCTCTATCGCTTGGCGCAAGGCGGGCAAGAAGTCACCCAGGATCAACTGCAACTGCCGGGCTATCCGGTGCGGCAGCTCAAGCTGGAGGTGGACGAACGGGGCGGTGGCCTGGGGGCGCAGGCGCCGGCGTTGAGTTTTGCCGTGCGGGCCACGCAAGTGGTGTTCCTGGCGCGGGGCGAACCACCATTTACCCTGGCGCTGGGCAACCCGTCGGCCAAGGCCGCGAACCTGGCACTGACCACCTTGATTCCCGGCTACACCCCGCAGCGCCTCGCGAATCTGGGCCAGGCCCGGGTCGATGGCGCGTGGCGCGCCAGTACACCGCCTGCGCCAAATGCCGCAGGTACCCACTGGAAGACAATCGGCCTGTGGGCCGTGCTGTTACTGGGCGTCGCGGCACTTGGGGCGATGGCCTACAGTCTGCTGCGCAAGCCGCCGGCCAGGCCCTGAGCCGGGGCTTACATGAACTCTGTCAGGCTTATCTCGTCTGATAGGAGGAAATGCGCCCCGACTCGCGCTAAACTGCGCGGGTTTTTAGCCCCCCCATTCTCCGGAGCCGTCCATGTCCCGCGTTACCCTGAGTCGCTATTTGATTGAGCAGACCCGCAGCAACAACACCCCTGCCGATCTGCGCTTCCTGATCGAAGTGGTGGCGCGTGCTTGCAAGGAAATCAGCCACGCCGTGTCCAAGGGCGCGCTGGGCGGTGTCCTGGGCAGCATGGGCACTGAAAACGTGCAAGGCGAAGTGCAGAAGAAACTCGACGTGATTTCCAACGAAATCCTGCTCGAAGCCAACGAATGGGGCGGTCACCTGGCCGGCATGGCGTCCGAAGAAATGGACAATGCCTACCAGATCCCGGGCAAATACCCTAAAGGCGCGTACCTGCTGGTATTCGACCCACTGGACGGCTCGTCGAACATCGACATCAACGCGCCAGTCGGCACCATCTTCTCGGTGCTGCGTTGCCCTAACGAATACCTGAGCCAGAACGAAGCGCTGAACGAAAAGGCCTTCCTGCAGCCAGGCACCGAACAGGTTGCCGCTGGCTACGCGATCTACGGCCCGCAGACCATGCTGGTGCTGACCCTGGGTGATGGCGTCAAGGGCTTCACCCTGGACCGCGAAATGGGCAGCTTTGTGCTGACTCACGAAGACATCTCCATTCCTGCCTCGACCCAGGAATTCGCGATCAACATGTCCAACCAGCGCCACTGGGAAGAACCGGTCAAGCGCTACGTCAACGAGCTGATGGAAGGCGAAGAAGGCCCGCTGAAGAAAAACTTCAACATGCGCTGGGTGGCCGCGATGGTTGCCGACGTACACCGCATCCTGACCCGTGGTGGCCTGTTCATGTACCCACGCGACAGCCGCGAGCCGTCCAAGCCGGGCAAACTGCGCCTGATGTACGAAGCCAACCCGATGTCGTTCCTGGTTGAGCAGGCGGGCGGTGCCTCGACTGACGGCCACCAGCGCATCCTCGACATCCAGCCTGAAGGCCTGCACCAGCGTGTGGCGGTGTTCCTGGGGTCCAAGGAAGAAGTGGCGCGTGTGACCGGTTACCACAAGAAGGCTTAACGCCTTCTGTAGGAGCGAGCTTGCTCGCGAAAGTATTCCAGGCGCATTGCTGCGTTGGCTGTACCTTTTTCGCGAGCAAGCTCGCTCCTACAGTGAACCTTGCACGTCAGATCAAGCCCCGAAACGTTTCAGCGATTCGGGGCTTTTTTTGTTTTTGCCTTGCGGGAACCAGACCCCCCTTTTCCCTTCTAAGCTTCTGGCAGACCCCCACTGCTGCGTGTCCCTCCAGGAGCTCTACCATGTCGTTACGCCGTCTCGCCCTCTTGTGCTTTTGCGTGCTGTTGGCCGCTTGCAGCAAGGTCACCCAGGAAAATTACCAGAAGCTCTCGGCTGGCATGGCCAAGGCTGAAGTGGAGTCGTTGCTGGGCAAGCCCACCGATTGTTCTGGCGCACTGGGCATGTCCAGTTGCACCTGGGGCGATAAAAACAGCTTTATCAGCGTGCAGTACGCCGGTGACAAAGTTCTGATGTTTTCCGGGCAAGGCCTGAAGTAAACCGGGGCGCAAGCCTGCGGGAGAAGAAGAATGATGCGTTTCGTTTTATACCTTTGCGCCAGCCTGTTTTTGGCAGGCTGCGCCAGCCATTCTGGCGATGATCTGCAACCCAAGACTGTCGGCAGCGTCAACCTCAAGCGTTACCAGGGCACCTGGTACGAACTGGCCCGCTTGCCCATGTATTTCCAGCGCAACTGCGCGCAATCCGAGGCCCGCTACTCCCTGTTGCCCGATGGCGACATGTCAGTGTTCAACCGTTGCCTGACCACCGAGTGGAAGTGGGAAGAAGCCAAGGGCACGGCCACGCCGCAGGTACCGGGCAAGACCGACAAGCTGTGGGTCGAATTCAATAACTGGTTCACCGCGTTGCTACCGGGCGTGGCCAAGGGCGATTACTGGGTGTTGTATGTCAGCGATGACTACAAGACCGCGATCGTCGGCAGCCCGAGCCGGCGTTATATGTGGCTGCTGTCACGCACGCCGACCGTCA
Source organism: Pseudomonas sp. HC1(2025) (assembly GCF_058742075.1). NCBI lineage: Bacteria > Pseudomonadati > Pseudomonadota > Gammaproteobacteria > Pseudomonadales > Pseudomonadaceae > Pseudomonas > Pseudomonas sp. HC1(2025). The sequence goes on from NZ_CP196017.1 coordinate 385,292, forward strand.
GCGCCGACACCCGTGAAGACCTGCTGAGCCGGGCGCGCCAGCAGGGTTACGACACCACACGGTTGATCTGGCGTACGTCGGACAAACAGATGGCCAAGACCTCGCAGTAACCCGAAACAAGGTCGAGTAAAGAAGGGCGGGCATGCCATAAAGCCCGCTCTTTTTTTTGCTGGTTTTTTGCAAAACCAGAAGGGCATCACATTACCCAATGTGGGAGCTGGCTTGCCTGCGATGGCGGCGGGCCAGTCGATGACGATTTCGACTGAAACACGGCTATCGCGGGCAAGCCCGCTCCCACAGGGGTTATGTGTTGTTCTTAAGACAGTAGGTCTTTGAGGACTTGCGTGAAGGCCCGGCTGCTCTCTTCCTCGCCCGCATGATGCCCATCGCGCACCACCCACTGGCCGTTGACCAGCACATCGCGCACCTGCCGGTCCCCTCCAGCAAACAACCAGCGATTAAGAATGCCATCCTCATGGGCCGTCGCCAGGTACGGATCATTGCCATCGAGCACCAGCCAGTCCGCACGCTTGCCGACTTCCAGGCGGCCAATCGGTTGCCCCAGCGCCTGCGCGCCGCCGTCCAGGGCTGCGTCATACAGGGTGCGGCCGACCATCGGTTGATCGCTGCGATACAGCCGGTTTCGCCGCTGGTCGCGCAGGCGCTGGCCGTATTCCAGCCAGCGCAGTTCTTCGACCACGCTCAAGGACACATGGCTGTCCGACCCAATCCCCATGCGCCCACCCTGGGCCAGGAAGTCCACCGCCGGGAAGATCCCGTCGCCCAGGTTGGCCTCGGTGGTCAGGCACAGCCCGGCGATCGCCCGGCTGTTGGCCATCAATGTCACTTCGTCGGGGTTGGCGTGGGTGGCGTGCACCAGGCACCAGCGCTGGTCGACGTGCACATTGTCATACAGCCATTGCAGCGGGCGCTTGCCGCTCCAGGCCAGGCAGTCATCGACTTCCTTTTGCTGTTCGGCGATGTGGATATGCACCGGGCAGGCCTGGTCGCTGGCGGCCAGCACTGCGCTGATCTGTTGCGGCGTTACCGCGCGCAATGAGTGGAAACACAGGCCCAGTTGCTGGGCCGGTTGTGCCGCCAGGATCGGTTGCAGGCGCGCTTGCAGCTCCAGGTAGTTATCGGTGCTGTTGATAAAGCGGCGCTGGCCGTCGTTCGGCGCCTGGCCGCCAAAGCCCGAGTGGCTGTAGAGCACTGGCAGCAAGGTCAGGCCGATCCCGCTGCTGGCCGCGGCCAGGCTGATCTGGCGCGACAGTTCGGTGGGGTCGCTGTAAGGCTGGCCGCTGATATCGTGGTGCACATAGTGGAACTCGGCGACCGAGGTGTAGCCAGCCTTGAGCATCTCGATATACAGCTGGCGCGCGATGACCTGCAATTGCTCGGGGCTGATCTGGCCGACCATGCGGTACATCAGGTCACGCCAGGTCCAGAAGCTGTCATTGGGGTTGCCGGCGACTTCCGCTAGCCCCGCCATGGCCCGTTGGAACGCATGGGAGTGCAGGTTCGGCATGCCCGGCAACACTGGGCCTCTCAGTCGTTCGGCGCCGTCTGCGCTGGCATTGGCCGTCACGTTGGTCAGCAGGCCATCGGCGCTGACTTCAAGGCGTACATCAGTGGCCCATCCATTAGGCAGCAGCGCGCGTTCGGCAAAGAAAGCGGACATGATCAAGGCACCCCGGTCGTGTGTTTATTTGTATATACATATACAGACGTTTGCCTGCTCGGTAAACTCCGGCAATCTATGCATCTTTTCCTCCTGCAAGGATTCCCCGTGCCGACTCCGCCCGCCAAGTCCCCGCTGGCTGCCCACATGGACGAAAGTCCGGCGCCCTTGTATGCCCGCGTCAAGCAGATGATCAGCCAGCAGATTCTCAACGGCAACTGGCCGCCGCACTATCGTGTGCCGTCGGAAAGCGAGTTGGTCAACCAGTTGGGCTTCAGCCGCATGACCATCAACCGCGCCCTGCGGGAGCTGACCGCCGAAGGTCTGCTGGTGCGCATGCAAGGCGTCGGCACCTTCGTTGCCGAGCCCAAGAGCCAGTCGGCGCTGTTCGAGGTGCATAACATCGCCGATGAGATCGCCTCCCGCGGCCATCGCCACACCTGCAAGGTGATTACCCTGGGCGAGGAGGCTGCTGGTTCCGAGCGCGCCGTGGCCCTGGAAATGCGTGAAGGCGGGCGGGTGTTCCACTCGCTGATCGTGCACTACGAAAACGATATCCCGGTGCAAATCGAAGACCGTTTCGTCAACGCCCTGGTCGCCCCCCAGTACCTGCAACAGGATTTCACCCAGCAAACCCCCTACGCCTATCTCAACCAGGTGGCGCCGCTGACCGAGGGTGAGCATGTGGTGGAAGCGATCCTGGCCGACCCACAGGAATGCAAGCTGCTGCAGATCGAGGCGGGCGAGCCGTGCCTGCTGATTCGCCGGCGCACCTGGTCCGGGCGCCAGCCGGTGACCGCTGCGCGGCTGATCCACCCAGGTTCGCGGCATAGCCTCGAAGGACGCTTCAGCAAATGAGTGCAGTCAAGGTCTGGCGCGCCGCCGATTACGTCCGCATGCCGTGGAAAAACGGCGGTGGCAGCACCGAAGAAATCACCCGTGATGCAGGCTTTGGCCTCGACGGTTTTGGCTGGCGCCTGTCGATTGCCGACATCGGCGAGTCGGGTGGTTTTTCCACGTTTGCCGGGTATCAGCGGATCATCACCGTGATCCAGGGTGCCGGCATGGTGCTGACGGTGGACGGCGAAGAGCAGCGCGGCCTGCTGCCTCTGCAGCCGTTTGCCTTCAAGGGTGAAAGCCAGGTGGCGTGCCGCCTGATCACCGGGCCGATTCGCGACTTCAACCTGATCTATTCGCCCCAGCGTTACCACGCACGTTTGCAATGGGTGGACGGGGTGCAGCAGTTTTTCAGTACCGCTCACACCGTGCTGGTGTTCAGTGTGGCCGATGAGGTGAAGGTGCTGGGCGAAGTGCTGGGCCATCATGATTGTTTGCAGGTGGACGGTAACAGTGACTTGCTGGATATCGGCGTGACAGGTCGCTGCTGCCTGATCGAACTGACCGCACGCGATTAAACCTGTGGGAGCTGGCTTGCCTGCGATTGCGGTGTGTCAGACAAATGGCTATCGCAGGCAGTCCAGCTCCCACATGGGTTATGTATAGGCTGCACAATCTGTTTCCAGTCCCGCACCAAGTTGTTACCGAATGCCCCAGCATGGCGCAATACCCTGCTTTTGTAACAACTCCCCAACTGTCCAAACCAGTGCTTTAAGAAATTTCATCAAGCCTCGAAGCCTTGATTTCCGAGGCCTGCACGCCCACCACAAAAAAATCTTAAGCTCTCTCTCATCAAGTTGGCCGCTCGATTGCATATGCTTGTATGTACAAGTAAAGGTGTGTGCATAAGAGTCGCTAAACATCCTCTTCGCACCATCGTGTTCGCGCATCGATTGCTGAGGAGTTTTTTGTGACTGACTTTTCCCAGAACAAGCCTACCAAGTACCGCGACGTTGAAATCCGCGCCGCCCGTGGCAACACGCTCACCGCCAAAAGCTGGCTGACTGAAGCGCCGCTGCGCATGCTGATGAACAACCTCGACCCGCAAGTGGCCGAGAACCCTAAAGAGTTGGTGGTGTACGGCGGTATCGGCCGTGCGGCGCGTAACTGGGAGTGCTACGACCAGATCGTCGAAAGCCTGACCAACCTGAACGACGACGAAACCCTGCTGGTGCAATCGGGCAAGCCGGTCGGCGTGTTCAAGACCCACAGCAATGCCCCGCGTGTGTTGATCGCCAACTCCAACCTGGTGCCGCACTGGGCCAGTTGGGAGCATTTCAACGAACTGGATGCCAAGGGCCTGGCCATGTACGGCCAGATGACCGCCGGCAGCTGGATCTACATCGGCAGCCAGGGCATCGTTCAGGGCACCTACGAAACCTTCGTCGAGGCCGGTCGCCAGCATTACGATTCAAACCTCAAGGGCCGTTGGGTGCTCACTGCCGGCCTCGGCGGCATGGGCGGCGCCCAGCCTCTGGCCGCGACCCTGGCCGGCGCGTGCTCGCTGAACATTGAATGCCAGCAGGTCAGTATCGACTTCCGCTTGAACAGCCGTTATGTCGACGAACAAGCCAGCGACCTCGACGACGCCCTGGCGCGCATCGCCAAGTACACCAAGGAAGGCAAGGCCATCTCCATCGCCCTGCTGGGCAACGCTGCCGAAATCCTCCCTGAACTGGTCAAGCGCGGCGTGCGCCCAGACATGGTCACTGACCAGACCAGCGCCCACGACCCACTCAATGGCTACCTGCCCGCCGGTTGGACCTGGGACCAATACCGCGCCCGCGCCAAGACCGAACCGGCCGCCGTGATCAAGGCCGCCAAGCAGTCGATGGCCGTACACGTCAAGGCGATGCTGGACTTCCAGAAAATGGGCGTACCGACCTTCGACTACGGCAACAACATTCGTCAGATGGCGCAGGAAGAAGGCGTGGAAAACGCATTCGACTTCCCAGGCTTTGTACCGGCCTACATCCGCCCGCTGTTCTGCCGTGGCATCGGCCCGTTCCGTTGGGCGGCACTGTCGGGCGACCCGCAGGACATCTACAAAACCGACGCCAAAGTCAAAGAACTGATCCCCGACGACGCCCACCTGCACAACTGGCTGGACATGGCGCGCGAGCGCATCAGCTTCCAGGGCCTGCCGGCGCGCATCTGCTGGGTTGGCCTGGGCCAGCGCGCCAAGCTCGGCCTGGCATTCAACGAAATGGTGCGCAGCGGCGAACTGTCGGCACCGGTGGTGATCGGCCGTGACCACCTGGACTCCGGCTCGGTATCAAGCCCCAACCGCGAAACCGAATCCATGCAGGACGGTTCCGACGCCGTGTCCGACTGGCCACTGCTCAACGCCCTGCTCAACACCGCCAGCGGTGCGACCTGGGTTTCGCTGCACCACGGCGGTGGCGTGGGCATGGGCTTCTCCCAGCACTCCGGCATGGTCATCGTCTGCGACGGTACCGACGAAGCCGCCGAGCGCATTGCCCGCGTGCTGCATAACGACCCGGCCACCGGGGTGATGCGTCATGCCGATGCGGGTTACCAGATCGCTATCGATTGCGCCAAGGAGCAGGGCCTGAACCTGCCAATGATCAAGTAACGCCTTGTGGGAGCTGGCTTGCCTGCGATGGCATCAGCCCGGTCTGCCTGACAGACCCAGTCGCCCGCATCGCAGGCAAGCCAGCTCCCACATTTGACCTGCTGTGTATTTGAAACATGTTTGAGCCGCACCACCGAAAACAATCCATTAGAGGTTGAATACCCATGGCTGCAAAAGACGCGCGTGCAAGCTCCACCCCGTTGATCGAAAGGCGTTCGATCGACTACATCCCGGAAGCGGAAAGACACGGTCGTCTATTGAGCCAGTTCACCCTGTGGATGGGTGCCAACCTGCAAATCACCGCGATTGTCACCGGGGCCCTGGCCGTGGTGCTGGGCGGTGATGTGTTCTGGTCGTTGATCGGTCTGTTGGTCGGTCAACTGCTGGGCGGCGGCGTGATGGCGTTGCATGCGGCGCAAGGGCCCAGGCTTGGCCTGCCGCAGATGATTTCCAGCCGGGTGCAGTTCGGTGTGTATGGCGCAGCCATCCCGATTGTGCTGGTGTGCTTGATGTACCTCGGTTTCACCGCCACCGGGACCGTGCTGTCCGGCCAGGCGCTGGGCCAGTTGTTTGGGGTCAGCGACAGTGTTGGCATTCTGATTTTCGCCAGTGTCATCGTGCTGGTCACGGTGCTCGGTTACCGGGTGATCCATTTCATCGGCCGTGTCGCCAGCGTCATTGGCGTGATTGCCTTTGTCTACCTGTTCAGCCGCCTGATGAGCCAGACCGACGTTGGCGCACTCCTGCAAATCCGTCACTTCAGCTGGAGCAGCTTCCTACTCGCGGTATCGCTCGCGGCCTCCTGGCAGATCGCCTTCGGGCCCTATGTGGCGGACTATTCCCGCTACCTGCCGCGCAACACGTCCTCGGTGAAAACCTTCCTGGCCGCAGGCGCAGGCTCGGTCATTGGCGCCCAGGTGGCGATGATCCTCGGTGTGTTTGCCGCTGCGATGTCCAACGGCAAATTTGCCGGTAACGAAGTGGCCTACATCGTGGGCCTGGGCGGCACGGGGGCTACGGCGGCACTGCTGTATTTCAGCATCGCGTTCGGCAAGGTCACCATTTCCACGCTGAACTCCTACGGCAGCTTCATGTGCATTGCGACCATCGTCAGCGGTTTTCGCGGGCGCATGGAGGTTTCGCGCATGCAGCGCCTGGTTTTCGTGCTGGCCATCGTCGGCGCGGCGACTCTGATCGCGTTGCTCGGGCAGCACTCGTTCCTCAGTGCGTTCAAGTCCTTCATCCTGTTTTTGCTGGCGTTCTTTACGCCCTGGAGCGCGATCAACCTGGTGGACTACTACTGCATCACCCGCGATCGCTATGACGTGCCGGCGCTGGCCGATCCAAATGGCCGCTACGGCCGCTGGAACCCGCTGGGGATCAGCGTCTATGTGTTCGGGGTGCTGGTGCAGTTGCCGTTCATCGCCACCAAGTTCTACACCGGTCCCCTGGTGGCCAGCCTGGGGGGGGTGGATATTTCCTGGATCATCGGCCTGGTACTGCCCGCCGCCCTGTATTACCTGTGTGCGAAAAAATGGCACGGTGCGATTCCTAAGCGGCTGATCCTGCCGGTAGAGCAGGGCGCTGCACCCCAAGTTACCCCTAAAAACAACGGGCTGAGTGCACAAGCCTGATGGGACGTGGACAAGGCAGGATGCCTTTTGACTGCCGTAATCCATTTCATGATTGGGAGCGTCACATAATGAGAATGCATAAGACCCTGCTGACCCCATTGCTCGCCGCCGGCCTGCTGGCCAGCGCTGGCGCCACCCAGGCGGCCGGCTGGTGCGAGTCGGGCAAGCCGGTGAAGTTCGCCGGCCTGAACTGGGAAAGCGGCATGTTGCTGACTGACGTCCTGCAAGTGGTCCTGGAAAAAGGCTACGACTGTAAAACCGATAGCCTGCCGGGCAATTCCATCACCATGGAAAACGCCCTGGGCAGTAACGATATCCAGATCTTCGCCGAAGAGTGGGTTGGCCGCAGTGAAGTGTGGAAAAAGGCCGAGAAGGCCGGCAAGGTCGTGGGTGTCGGTGCGCCCGTGGTCGGCGCGGTTGAAGGCTGGTACGTGCCGCGCTACGTGATCGAAGGCGACGCCAACCGCAAGCTCGAAGCCAAGGCCCCGGACCTGAAAAGCATCGCCGACCTGGCCAAGTATTCCGCAGTGTTCAAGGACCAGGAAGAGCCCGCCAAAGGCCGTTTCTACAACTGCCCGGCCGGCTGGACCTGCGAGCTGGACAACAGCGAAATGCTCAAGAGCTACGGCCTGGAAAATTCCTACACAAACTTCCGCCCAGGCACCGGCCCGGCGCTGGATGCAGCGGTGCTGTCGAGCTACAAGCGTGGCGAACCGATCCTGTTCTACTACTGGTCGCCGACGCCACTGATGGGCCAGGTGGACCTGGTCAAGCTCGACGAAAAACCCGGCGTGGATAAAAGCGTGACCATCAAGGTCGGCCTGTCCAAAACGTTCCACGAGCAGGCCCCGGAACTGGTGGCGGTGCTGGAGAAGGTCAACCTGCCGATCGACCTGCTCAACCAGAACCTGGCGCGCATGAGCAAAGAGCGGATTGATTCGTCGAAGCTGGCGAAGATTTTCCTCAAGGAGCATCCAGAGGTCTGGCACGCCTGGGTCAGTGAAGACGCAGCCAAGAAAATAGACGCGGCCTTGTAGGCACAGTGCTCCCGGCTACCCTGAACAGGCAGCCGGACACCCGGCCACACTCCACTGGATCGAGAGCACGTTATGTTTCCTGAGAGTTTTACGTTTTCCATCGCCGACTGGGTCAACGGTTGGGTCGATGGGTTGGTGACCAACTACGGCGATGTGTTCCGGCAGATTTCCGACACCTTGCTGTGGGCCATCGTCAACCTGGAAGGCCTGCTGCGCGCGGCGCCCTGGTGGCTGATGCTGGCGATAGTCGGCGGCGTTGCCTGGCACGCCACCCGCAAGGTGCTGACCACGGCGGTGATCGTCGGCCTGCTGTTCCTGGTGGGCGCGGTCGGCCTGTGGGACAAGCTGATGCAAACCCTGGCGCTGATGATGGTGGCCACGGTGATCTCGGTGCTGATCGGCATTCCCCTGGGCATCCTCTCGGCGCGCAGCAATCGCCTGCGCTCGGTGCTGATGCCGCTGCTGGATATCATGCAGACCATGCCCAGCTTCGTGTACCTGATCCCGGTATTGATGCTGTTTGGCCTGGGCAAGGTGCCGGCGATTTTCGCCACGGTGATCTACGCCGCGCCGCCATTGATTCGCCTGACCGACCTGGGCATTCGCCAGGTGGATCGGGAAGTGATGGAAGCCATCAATGCCTTTGGCGCCAACCGCTGGCAGCAGCTGTTTGGCGTGCAACTGCCGCTGGCCCTGCCGAGCATCATGGCCGGGATCAACCAGACCACCATGATGGCCCTGTCGATGGTGGTGATCGCCTCGATGATCGGCGCCCGTGGCCTGGGTGAAGACGTGCTGGTGGGCATCCAGACCCTTAACGTCGGGCGCGGCCTGGAGGCTGGCCTGGCGATTGTGATTCTCGCAGTGGTCATCGACCGCATTACCCAGGCCTATGGTCGTCCACGGCATGAGGCGAGCAAATGACTATTGTCAGCAAGATCGAAGTTAAAAACGTATTCAAGATTTTCGGCGCCCGTGACAAGGAAGCCCTGGCGCTGATTGGCCAGGGCCAGACCAAGGACCAGGTGCTGGCGCAGACCGGTTGCGTGGTGGGGGTCAATGACCTGTCCCTGAGCATCGGCACCGGCGAGATCTTTGTGATCATGGGCCTGTCGGGTTCCGGTAAGTCCACCCTGGTGCGCCACTTCAACCGCCTGATCGACCCCACCAGCGGCGCGATCCTGGTGGACGGCGAAGACATTCTGCAACTGGATATGGACGCCTTGCGCCAGTTCCGTCGGCACAAGATCAGCATGGTGTTCCAGAGCTTCGGCCTGCTGCCGCACAAGAGCGTGCTGGACAACGTGGCCTATGGCCTGAAAGTGCGCGGCGAAACCAAGCAAGTGTGCACCGAGCGTGCCTTGCACTGGATCGCAACCGTGGGTTTGAAGGGGTATGAAAACAAATACCCGCACCAGTTGTCGGGCGGCATGCGCCAACGGGTGGGCCTGGCCCGGGCCCTGGCGGCTGACACCGACATCATCCTGATGGACGAAGCGTTCAGTGCCCTCGACCCGCTGATCCGTGCCGAGATGCAGGACCAGTTGCTGGAACTGCAAAAGACCCTGCACAAGACCATCGTGTTTATCACCCACGACCTGGACGAGGCCGTGCGCATCGGCAATCGCATCGCGATCCTCAAGGACGGCAAGCTGATCCAGGTCGGCACGCCGCGGGAGATCTTGCATTCGCCGGCCGATGAGTACGTGGACCGGTTTGTTCAGCGGCGGGCGGCGGTGGTCTGAACCGAGCCTTGTGGTGAATTGGCCGGCCTCATCGCAGGCAAGCCAGCTCCCACATTTGAATGCATTCACAAATCAAAATGTGGGAGCGGGCTTGCTCGCGAAGAGGCCGGCAAGGCCGCAAAAATTTGAAGAAGGTATGAAGATGTCCCAGGCTAAAAAAATCGTCATCGCCGACACCCCCCTGCACTGGCAGGACGTGGTCGCCGTCGCGCGCTTCGGCGCCGAGCTTGCGCTGTCGGGCCAGGCCTGGGCGCGCATCGACAATGCCCAGTCCATCGTGCAACGCATCGTCACCGGCGGCGAGCGCGCCTATGGTGTCAACACCGGCCTGGGCGCGTTGTGCAATGTGTCGCTCAAGGGCGAGCAACTGAGCCAGCTGTCGCGCAATACTTTGCTCAGCCACGCCTGCGGTGTCGGTGCGCCGCTTACCGATGAGCAGACTCGCGCCATCATCTGCGCCGCTATCCTCAACTACAGCCAGGGCAAGTCCGGCCTGCATCCGCAGGTGGTGCATTCGTTGCTGGCGCTGCTCAACCATGGCATTACCCCGCAGGTACCGTCCCAGGGTTCGGTGGGCTACCTGACACACATGGCCCATATCGGCATTGCCTTGCTGGGTGTGGGAAATGTCAGCTATCGCGGCCAGATCGTTACCGCCCAGGCCGCCTTGGCCGCCGAAGGCCTGCAGCCGGTGGTGCTCGGTGCCAAGGACGGCCTGTGCCTGGTCAATGGCACGCCGTGCATGAGCGGCCTGAGCTGCCTGGCCCTGGCCGATGCCCACCATTTGCTGCAATGGGCCGATGTGATCGGCGCCATGAGCTTTGAAGCACAGCGCGGGCAGATCGATGCGTTCGACGAGCAGATCATTGCCCTCAAGCCACACCCTGGCATGCAGCAGGTCGGCAGCAACCTGCGGGCTTTGCTCGCGGGCAGCGAGGTGATTGCCGCCAGCCGGGGCATTCGTACCCAGGACGCGCTGAGCATCCGTTCGATCCCCCAGGTCCACGGCGCCGCCCGCGATCAACTGGAGCACGCCACCCGCCAGATTGAAACCGAACTCAACGGCGCCACCGACAACCCGTTACTGCTCGGCACGCCAGACAACTACCGCGTGGTGTCCCAGGCCAACCCCCACGGGCAGTCCGTGGCACTGGCGGCGGATATGCTGGCTATCGCCATGGCCGAGATCGGTTCCATCGCCGAGCGCCGCCTGGACCGCCTGATCAACCCTCACGTCAGCGGCTTGCCGGCGTTCCTGGTGAGCAACCCTGGGGTCAACTCGGGGATGATGATCGTGCAGTACGTCGCCGCTTCCCTCTGTGGGCAGAATCGTCAACTGGCGCAGCCGGCGGTGCTCGACAATTTCGTCACCTCGGGCCTGCAGGAAGACCACCTGAGCATGGGCACCAACGCTGCGCTCAAGCTGCATTCGGTGCTGGCAAACGTCACCCAGATCCTCGCCATCGAATACCTGCTGGCGGCCCAGGCCTTTGAGTTCCTCAAACACCAAGGCTTCGGCGCCGGCACCCACGTGGCTTGGCGCCTGCTGCGCGAGCACGTCCCGGCCTATGAGCAGGACCGCTGGTTGGCACCGGATATCGCGACCACCGCAAAGCTGCTCAACACCCCTGATTTGCTGAACCACGTTTTACCGAATTTGCACTGAACCCTATTTCAAAAGGAGCATGAATGTGACTGCGCTAAATCTGATTCCAGGCCAACTGACCCTTGCCCAACTGCGGGCCATCTACCAGCAGCCGGTAACCCTCAGCCTGGATGACAGCGCCTCGGCGCAGATCGAAGCCAGTGTGGCCTGTGTCGAGCAGATTCTCGCCGAGAACCGCACCGCCTATGGCATCAACACCGGTTTCGGCCTGCTGGCCTCGACCCGTATCGCCAGCGAAGACCTGGAAAACCTCCAGCGTTCCCTGGTGTTGTCCCACGCGGCCGGCGTTGGCGAGCCGATCAGCGATGCGCTGGTGCGTTTGGTGATGGTGCTCAAGGTCAACAGCCTGAGCCGGGGTTTTTCCGGGATTCGCCGCCAGGTAATCGATGCGCTGATCGCCCTGATCAACGCCGAGGTCTACCCCCATATCCCGCTCAAGGGCTCGGTCGGTGCTTCCGGAGACTTGGCGCCGCTGGCCCATATGTCCCTGGTGCTGCTGGGCGAAGGCAAGGCCCGTTACAAAGGTGAGTGGCTGGAGGCGACCGAAGCGCTGAAAGTCGCCGGCCTTGCGCCCCTGACCCTGGCCGCCAAGGAAGGCCTGGCGCTGCTCAACGGCACCCAGGTCTCCACCGCTTACGCCTTGCGCGGTTTGTTTGAAGGCGAAGACCTGTTCGCCGCCGCTATCGCCTGTGGCGGCCTGACCGTGGAAGCGGTGCTGGGCTCGCGCTCGCCGTTCGACGCGCGCATTCATGCGGCCCGTGGCCAGCGTGGGCAGATTGACTCGGCCGCCGCTTATCGCGACCTGCTCGGCGACAGCAGCCAGGTGTCCCAGTCCCACCAGAATTGCGACAAGGTGCAAGACCCGTACTCCCTGCGTTGCCAGCCGCAAGTCATGGGCGCCTGCCTGACCCAGTTCCGCCAGGCGGCAGAGGTGTTGGTGGTCGAAGCCAACGCCGTATCCGATAACCCGCTGGTGTTCGCCGCCGAAGGCGATGTGATCTCCGGCGGTAACTTCCACGCCGAACCGGTGGCGATGGCCGCCGACAACATGGCCCTGGCCATCGCTGAAATCGGCTCCCTGAGCGAGCGCCGCATCTCGTTGATGATGGACAAGCACATGTCGCAATTGCCGCCGTTCCTGGTGGGCAATGGCGGGGTCAACTCCGGCTTCATGATCGCTCAGGTGACGGCGGCGGCGTTGGCCAGCGAGAACAAGGCGTTGTCCCATCCCCATAGCGTCGACAGCCTGCCGACGTCGGCCAACCAGGAGGACCACGTGTCGATGGCGCCGGCTGCCGGCAAGCGCCTGTGGGAAATGGCCGAAAACACCCGTGGGGTTCTCGCAGTGGAATGGCTGGCCGCCTGCCAGGGCCTGGACCTGCGCGATGGCCTGAAAACCTCGCCCAAGCTGGAAAAGGCCCGTGGGATCCTGCGCGCCAAAGTGGGCTTCTACGACAAGGACCGCTTCTTCGCCCCGGACATCAACGCTGCCAGCGAGCTGTTGGCCAGCCGCTGCCTGAACGAATTGGTGCCGGCCAAGCTGCTGCCAAGTCTCTAAGCACCACCCCGATCCCGTGTGGGAGCTGTCTCGCCCCGCGAGGCTGCGATAGCGGTGGGCCAGGCAACATAAATGTTGCCGGTGCCGCCGCCATCGCAGCCTCGCCAAGGCTCGACAGCTCTCACAGGTGATCGCCCATAGGTTCGGATTCTCTCTGGATAACAATAATTAGGGACGAGAAATGCACCAGCAAGCACAAGGTCTCAAACGCGGGCTGACCGCCCGCCATATTCGCTTCATGGCACTGGGGTCGGCGATCGGCACCGGGCTGTTCTACGGCTCTGCCTCGGCCATCCAGATGGCTGGCCCGGCGGTGTTGCTGGCCTACCTGATCGGTGGCGCTGCCGTGTTCATGGTGATGCGCGCCCTCGGGGAAATGGCCGTGCACAATCCGGTGTCCGGCTCGTTCGGCCAATACGCCAGCACTTACCTGGGCCCGATGGCCGGTTTTATCCTCGGCTGGACCTACGCCTTCGAGATGATCATCGTCTGCCTGGCAGACGTCACCGCCTTTGGCATCTACATGGGCTTCTGGTTTCCCGAAGTCGCACGCTGGGTCTGGGTGCTCGGCATCGTCCTGCTGATCGGCGGGCTGAACCTGTGCAACGTCAAGGTATTTGGCGAAATGGAGTTCTGGCTGTCACTGCTCAAGGTCGGCGCGATTGTCGCAATGATCCTCGGCGGGTTCGGCATCATGCTGTTCGGCGTGCATTCGGCCGGCGAAGCCCCGGCCACCGGGTTGAGCAACCTCTGGGCCCATGGTGGCTTCATGCCCAATGGCGTGGGCGGGCTGATCGCCTCGTTTGCGGTGGTGATGTTTGCCTTTGGCGGCATCGAAATCATCGGCATCACTGCCGGTGAAGCCAAGGACCCGCAGCGGGTGATCCCCAAGGCGATCAACGCGGTGCCGCTGCGCATCCTGCTGTTCTACGTGCTGACCCTGTTTGTGCTGATGGCCATCTACCCATGGCCGCAGATCGGCAGCCAGGGCAGCCCATTCGTGCAGATCTTCAGCAACCTGGGGATTGGCTCGGCGGCGACCATCCTCAATATCGTGGTGATCTCGGCGGCCGTCTCGGCCATCAACAGTGACATCTTCGGCGCCGGCCGCATGATGTACGGCCTGGCCCAGCAAGGGCAGGCGCCCAAGGGCTTTGCGCAACTGTCGCGCCACGGTGTGCCATGGATGACCGTGGTGGTGATGGGCGCGGCGCTGCTGGGCGGTGTGGTGTTGAACTACCTGATCCCGGAAAACGTGTTCCTGGTGATTGCCTCTATTGCCACCTTCGCTACCGTGTGGGTATGGCTGATGATCCTGGTCACGCAGGTGGCAATGCGCCGCTCGATGACCCGGGAGCAGATCGCCGAACTGAAATTCCCGGTACCGTTCTGGCCCTATGCGCCGGCGGCGGCCATTGTGTTCATGCTGTTTATTTTTGGCGTGCTGGGCTACTTCCCGGACACCCAGGCCGCGCTGCTGGTAGGCGCCGTATGGATCGTGTTGCTGGTCCTCGCCTACCTGCTGTGGGTCAAGCCCGCAGCCGGGCAAGCGGCCAAGGTCAATTACGACCCGGCTTTGTCTCACCGATAACTTAGGGAGGCGTTGATGAAAACGCTTTGGCAACACTGCCACATCGCAACCATGGCTCGGGGCGAGTACTCGATCATCGAGGATGGCGCCATGGTCACGGCCGGTTCGCTGATCGAGTGGATCGGCCCCCGTGCCGAGCTGCCGCCTGGCGACTACGGGCAGACCCATGACTTGCAAGGGGCGTGGGTCACGCCAGGGCTGATCGACTGCCATACCCACACGGTATTTGGCGGCAACCGCAGCGGCGAATTCGAGCAGCGCCTGCAAGGCGTGAGCTACGCCGAGATCGCGGCGGCCGGCGGCGGTATCGCCAGCACCGTGCGCGCCACGCGTGCGGCGACGGAAGACGAGCTGTTCGACAGCAGCCGCAAGCGCCTGCGCAGTTTGCTGCGTGACGGCGTGACCACGGTAGAGATCAAGTCCGGCTACGGCCTGGACCTGGCCAACGAGCGCAAGATGCTGCGGGTGGCCCGGCGCCTGGGGCAGGAGTTGCCGGTCAGCGTACGCGCCACGTGCCTGGCGGCCCATGCGTTGCCGCCGGAGTACAAGGATCGCGCCGACGACTACATCGAGCACATCTGCAACGAGATGCTGCCGGCCCTGGCGGCAGAAGGGTTGGTGGATGCGGTGGATGCGTTCTGTGAATACCTGGCGTTTTCCACCGAGCAGGTAGAGCGCGTGTTCAAAGTCGCGCAGCGCTTGGGCTTGCCGGTAAAACTGCATGCCGAGCAACTGTCGTCGCTGCACGGCTCCAGCCTGGCGGCGCGGTATCAGGCGCTGTCGGCGGACCACCTGGAGTTCATGACCGAAGAAGACGCCATCGCCATGGCCGCTGCCGGCACCGTCGCCGTGTTGCTGCCGGGGGCGTTCTACTTTTTGCGCGAAACCCAGTTGCCGCCGATGGATGCCTTGCGCAAGCACGGGGTGAAGATCGCCATCGCCAGCGACCTCAACCCCGGCACCTCGCCGGCCTTGTCCGTGCGGCTGATGCTGAACATGGCCTGCACCCTGTTTCGTATGACCCCGGAAGAAGCCCTGGCCGGCGCCACCCGACATGCCGCCACGGCACTGGGCATGGGCGACACCCACGGCTCGCTGGAAGTGGGCAAGGTCGCGGATTTTGTCGCCTGGCAGATCGATCGCCCCGCCGACCTGGCCTACTGGCTGGGCGGCGAGCTGGATAAACGCGTCGTGCGCCATGGCGTCGACGTCGATGTGTAAGGCTGCCTTTGTGAGTAAGGAGTACTGCTGTGGATAAGGTTCTGAACTTCAAACAAGGCCGTGTGCCGCTGCTGATCAGCATGCCCCATGCCGGCCTGCGCCTGACGCCTGCGGTTGCCGCGGGCCTGATCCCCGAGGCGCAAAGCCTGCCGGATACCGACTGGCATATCCCCACGCTGTACGACTTTGCCCAGGAACTGGGGGCCAGCACCCTGGCGGCCGAGTATTCGCGGTTTGTCATCGACCTGAACCGGCCGTCTGACGATAAGCCGTTGTATGTCGGCGCGACCACCGGCCTGTTTCCCGCGACGCTGTTTGATGGCATGCCGTTGTTTATCGAAGGCAAGGAGCCGTCGAAGGCGGAGCGGGCGACCTACCTGGAGCAGATCTGGACGCCTTATCACCAGACCCTGCAACAGGAACTGGCACGGCTCAAGGCTGAATTTGGCTACGCGTTGCTGTTCGACGCCCACTCGATCCGCTCGGTGATCCCCCACCTGTTCGACGGCAAGTTGCCGGACTTCAACCTCGGCACCTTCAATGGCGCCGCCTGCGACCCCGAGTTGGCCAGCCAGCTGCAAGCCATCTGTGCGGCGCATCCGCAGTACAGCCATGTGCTGAACGGACGCTTCAAGGGCGGGCATATCACCCGGCACTACGGCAACCCGGCGCAGGATATTCATGCGGTGCAGCTGGAGTTGGGGCAGTGCACGTATATGGAGGAGTTTGAGCCGTTCAGGTATCGGCAGGATCTGGCCGAACCGACGCGGGTGGTGTTGAGGCAGTTGCTGCAAGGGCTATTGGCCTGGGGCCAGAAGCACTACACCTGAGGCAACGAAGATCAAACGGTGGGAGCGGGCTTGCGCGCGACGGCGGTCTGTCAGTTCACGAATATGTCGACTGATACGCCGCTATCGCGAGCAAGCCCGCTCCCACACGTGGTTGCGTGAACCTTCCTGGCTGATCGCTGACCCAGGTCCAGGCCTTCAAGGACATGCTCATTGCACAATTCGGGTTTATGATGCCAGACGGCAAAATAATAGACGTCCCCCCAGGGATGGAACCGACCCCTTACGGAGTGCGCAATGCAGACTTTGTACCCGCAGATCAAACCCTACGCCCGGCACGATCTGGCCGTCGATGAAACCCACACGCTGTATGTCGACGAAAGTGGTTCCCCGCAAGGTTTGCCCGTGGTCTTCATCCACGGTGGCCCCGGCGCCGGTTGTGATGCCAACAGCCGCTGCTATTTCGATCCCAACCTGTACCGCATCGTCACCTTTGACCAGCGTGGTTGCGGGCGCTCCACGCCACGGGCCAACCTGGAAAACAACACCACCTGGGATCTGGTCGCTGACCTTGAGCGCATTCGCGAGCACCTGGGCATTGAAAAGTGGGTGCTGTTCGGCGGCTCCTGGGGCTCGACCCTGGCCCTGGCCTATGCGCAAACCCACCCCGAGCGTGTGCTTGGCCTGATCGTGCGCGGCATCTTCCTGGCCCGCCCCCAGGATATCCAGTGGTTCTACCAGGCCGGCGCGAGCCGTCTGTTCCCCGATTACTGGCAGGACTACATTGCGCCAATCCCTGTGGAAGAACGCCACGACATGATCAGCGCCTACCACAAGCGCCTGACCGGCAACGACCAGATCGCCCAGATGCATGCCGCCAAGGCCTGGTCCACCTGGGAAGGCCGCATGTTGGGCCTGTGCCCCAACCCGCAGTTGATCGAGCGTTTTTCCGAGCCCCAGCGCGCCTTGTCGATTGCGCGTATCGAGTGCCACTACTTCACCCATAACTCCTTCCTGGAGCCCGACCAGCTGATTCGCGACATGCACAAGATCGCTCATCTGCCGGGCGTCATCGTGCATGGCCGCTACGATATGATCTGCCCGCTGGACAATGCCTGGGAATTGCATCAAGCCTGGCCGAACAGCGAATTGCAGGTGATCCGCGAGGCGGGTCATTCTGCCGCCGAGCCTGGAATCACCGATGCGCTGGTGCGAGCCACGAACGAGATGGCACGGCGCCTGCTTGATCTGCCGCCAGAAGAAGCATGAAGGGGCTTTTACAACGGGTGCGCGGCGCCCGGGTCGAAGTGGCAGGCGAAGTGGTGGGGGCGATAGACCAGGGTTTGCTGGTACTGGTGGCCGTCGAGCCTTCAGATACAGCGGCCAGTGCCGACAAGCTGTTGCATAAGCTGCTTAACTATCGGGTGTTCAGTGACGACGAGGGCAAGATGAACCTGTCGTTGAAGGACGTTGGCGGCGGTTTGCTGCTGGTGTCGCAGTTCACGCTGGCGGCCGATACCAAGAGCGGCCTGCGGCCCAGCTTCTCCACAGCGGCGCCTCCGGAAGTGGGCGAGGCACTTTTCGAGCACTTGTTGCTACAAGCGCAACAATTGCATGGCACTGTGGCGTCGGGGCGTTTTGGCGCGGATATGCAGGTGCATTTGGTCAATGACGGGCCGGTCACCTTCCTTTTACAGACCTGATTGTATGAAAAACGACTTTTAATGCGCAAAAACGCAAGTTTTCGCTACAAATACTTCGCTGCCCCTGCTGCGTTATCTCACCGGCTACTAGATAATCGCGCGCTACGGGGATCAGCGTAAATTGATCCATTTTTGACTTAGGTAGAGACTTGTCCGCTCGCCCGTGGGGAATCATTTAGCCCCATCGGAGTCGGAACAATGCTCGCCAACCTGGCATATAGATAGCTGGCCGTTGGTTTTTTGATCTGTTTTCGGCGAGGGTTGCTCGTGATTGTTAGTCCCTGTAATGCACCAAAATTGTCTGCCAAACGGTTACGAAACGCACTGGTGACGGGCTCTGCCCTGTTTTGCCTGTTCGGCGCGGGTCAACTGTGGGCATTCAGTCTGGACGATGTGTCGGCCAAGGCAAAAGAGCTGGCCGGGCAGAAATACGAAGCCCCGCGCAGCAATCTGCCGAACGAATTCCGCGAAATGAAGTTCGCTGACTACCAGAAAATTCGTTTCCGCAATGAAAAAGCCGAGTGGGCCGATCAGAAAACCCCGTTCAAGTTGTCCTTCTATCACCAGGGCATGCACTTCGACACGCCGGTGAAGATCAACGAAATCACCGCGACCGACGTCCAGGAAATCAAGTACGACCCGACTCGTTTCGATTTCGGCGACGTCAAGTTTGATCCAAAAGCCACCGACCAGCTGGGTTATGCCGGCTTTCGCGTGCTGTACCCGATCAACAAGGACGACAAGCAAGACGAAATCATGACCATGCTCGGCGCCAGCTATTTCCGCGTCGTGGGCAAGGACCAGGTCTACGGCCTGTCCGCCCGTGGCATGGCGATTGATACCGCGCTGCCGTCCGGCGAAGAGTTCCCGCGGTTCACCGAATTCTGGATCGAGCGTCCAAAGCCGGGTGACAAGCACCTGGTGATCTTTGCCCTGTTGGACTCGCCACGGGCCACCGGCGCCTATCGCCTGATCCTGCGCCCGGGCACCGACACCATTGTCGACGTCAAGTCGCAGATGTTCCTGCGCGACAAGGTCAGCAAGCTGGGCGTTGCCCCGTTGACCAGCATGTTCCTGTTCGGCGCCAACCAGCCGTCCAAAGTGCTCAACTACCGTCGCGAACTGCACGACTCCAGCGGCCTGTCGATCCATGCCGGCAACGGCGAGTGGATCTGGCGCCCGCTGAACAACCCAAAACACCTGTCGGTCAGCAACTTCTCGGTAGAAAACCCGCGTGGTTTCGGCCTGTTGCAGCGTGGTCGCAACTTCAGCCAGTACGAAGACCTCGACGACAACTACGACAAGCGCCCAAGCGCCTGGATCGAGCCTGAAGGCGACTGGGGCAAGGGTTCCGTGGATCTGGTAGAGATTCCGACCGCCGATGAGACCAACGACAACATCGTTGCCTTCTGGAGCCCGGCCGAACTGCCCAAGCCCGGCGAACCGCTGGATATCGCCTACCGCCTGCACTGGACTCTCAACGATGCACCGTTCCACTCGCCGGACAGTGCCTGGGTCAAGCAGACCCTGCGTTCTACTGGTGATGTGAAACAGTCCAACCTGATCCGCCAGCCAGACGGCAGCGTGGCCTATCTGGTGGACTTCGAGGGCCCGTCCCTCAAGGCCCTGAAGCCAGATGCGGCAGTGCGCAGCCAGGTCAGCGTCGGTGAAAACGGCGAAGTCGTGGAAAACAGCGTGCGCTACAACCCGCACACCAAAGGCTGGCGCCTGACCCTGCGCTTGAAGATCAAGGATGCGGGCAAACCGACCGAAATGCGTGCGGCCCTGGTCCAGGACATCGTCAAGCCTGAGCCAGAGCAGGTTTCCACCCAAGTCCTGAAGGCTGACAAAGTCCTGGCCAAGCAACACGAGAAACACGCCAAGAAAGACGCCAAGGACAAGCAAGACAAGCAGCCAGAAGCTGCCCCAGCCACCCCGGAGCCAGTCAAGACAGAACAAGTCCTGACCGAAACCTGGAGCAATCAGTTGCCTGCCGATGAGTAACTCCCAAGTCCAGCCAGAGACTCTTGCCGAGTACCTGGCGCATCTTCCGATGACCGACGAGCAGCGCGCCGAACTGGCGGGCTGCAAGTCCTTCTCCGAACTGCATGAGCGCCTGTCGTCGTCGACCTTTGACGCCCCGGTGGACGCGGCGCAGGCCTCGGTTGGCCGAAGGCTGACCCTCAACACGGCCGAGGAGCTAGAGGAAGCCGAAATGCTGGTGCTCGACGCCAGCGGTCGGGTTTGCCTCAAGGCCACGCCGCCGATCCGGCGTACCAAAGTGGTGCCCGAGCCTTGGCGCACCAATATCCTGGTGCGTGGCTGGCGCCGGCTGACCGGCCGTAGCAACCCGCCTGCGCCGCCCAAAGACGAGCGCGTGCTGCCGGCTGCGCGTTGGCGCACCGTGGGTTCGATCCGCCGCTATATCCTGCTGGTGCTGATGCTCGGCCAGACGATCGTGGCCGGCTGGTACATGAAAGGCATCATGCCGTACCAGGGCTGGTCCTTCGTCGACTTTGACGAGGTGCGCAACCAGACCCTGCTGCAAACTGCCACCCAGGTCCTGCCCTACGCCCTGCAAACCAGCATCCTGATCATGTTCGGCATTCTGTTCTGCTGGGTTTCGGCGGGTTTCTGGACTGCGCTGATGGGCTTCCTTGAGTTGCTTACCGGTCACGACAAGTACCGGATCTCCGGGAAAAGCGCCGGCGACGAGCCAATCCCGAAGGAGGCCCGTACCGCGCTGGTCATGCCGATCTGCAACGAAGACGTGCCCCGGGTGTTTGCCGGCCTGCGCGCGACCTTCGAGTCGGTCGCTGCCACTGGCGATCTGGATCGTTTCGACTTCTTCGTGCTCAGCGACAGTAACGACGCCGACATCTGCATTGCCGAACAGCAAGCCTGGCTCGACGTCTGCCGCGAGGCCGGTGGCTTTGGCAAGATTTTCTATCGCCGCCGTCGTCGTCGCGTCAAACGCAAGAGCGGCAACCTTGACGACTTCTGCCGTCGCTGGGGCGGTGACTACAAGTACATGGTGGTCCTCGACGCCGACAGCGTGATGAGCGGCGAATGCCTGACCAGCCTGGTGCGCCTGATGGAAGCCACGCCGGACGCCGGGATCATCCAGACCGCGCCACGTGCCTCGGGCATGGACACCCTGTATGCGCGCATGCAGCAGTTCGCCACCCGCGTCTACGGCCCGCTGTTCACCGCGGGCCTGCACTTCTGGCAGTTGGGCGAATCCCACTACTGGGGCCACAACGCGATCATCCGCATGAAGCCGTTTATCGAGCACTGCGCCCTGGCGCCGTTGCCCGGCAAAGGTGCGTTTGCCGGCTCGATTCTTTCCCACGACTTCGTTGAAGCTGCGCTGATGCGCCGTGCCGGCTGGGGCGTGTGGATTGCCTACGACTTGCCGGGCAGCTACGAAGAACTGCCGCCCAACCTGCTGGATGAACTCAAGCGTGACCGTCGCTGGTGCCACGGTAACCTGATGAACTTCCGCCTGTTCCTGGTCAAGGGCATGCACCCGGTACACCGTGCGGTGTTCCTCACTGGCGTGATGTCGTACCTGTCGGCGCCGTTGTGGTTCCTGTTCCTGGTGCTGTCCACGGCCCTGCTGGCGGTCAACACCCTGATGGAGCCGCAGTACTTCATGGCACCGCGCCAGTTGTACCCGCTGTGGCCGCAATGGCATCCGGACAAGGCGGTGGCCCTGTTCTCCACCACCATCGTGCTGCTGTTCCTGCCTAAATTGCTGAGCATCATCCTGATCTGGGCCAAGGGTGCGAAAGAGTTCGGTGGCAAGTTCAAGGTGACCTTGTCGATGCTGCTGGAGATGCTGTTCTCCATGCTGCTGGCGCCGGTGCGGATGATTTTCCACACCCGCTTCGTGCTCGCCGCGTTCCTCGGCTGGGCTGCGACCTGGAACTCGCCGCAACGTGACGATGACTCCACGCCATGGAGCGAGGCAGTCAAGCGCCACGGCCCGCAGACCTTGCTGGGCTTCTTCTGGGCGCTGCTGGTGGTGTGGTTGAACCCAAGCTTCCTGTGGTGGCTGGTGCCGATTGTCGGTTCGCTGATGTTGTCGATCCCGGTCTCGGTGATCTCCAGCCGGGTCAAGCTGGGCCTCAAGTCGCGCGACGAAAGCCTGTTCCTGATCCCCGAGGAATACAATCCGCCGCAGGCGCTGCTGTCGACCGACCGCTACACCCACGAAAACCGTTGGCATGCACTGAATGACGGTTTTATCCGGGCAGTGGTCGATCCGCAGCAGAACGCCCTGGCCTGTGCCCTGGCGACCTCCCGCCATGGCCATGCGGAGCCGATTGAGTGGCTGCGCGCCGATCGCGTGCGACATGCCCTGAAAGTCGGCCCCGCGGGCCTGAACAACAACGAACGCGTGGCCTTGCTCAGCGACCCGGTGGCCCTGGGGCGCCTGCATGAGCAAGTCTGGAGCGAGGGGCATGCCGAATGGCTTGGCGCCTGGCGCGAATCGGTCAAGGCCGACCCGCATGCGCCGTTGCTACCGCTCAAGCCGCTGTCATCCCAGGCTCAGCCAGCCTGATTCAGACGCCCCCGGGATTCGTCTCGGGGGCGCTTGAAACGCCCTTCCTACAGCGTTTTTCGCTTCTGCCTTAGCCTTCTAACTTCGATACAAAAGACCCTGGTTCAAGGCGTATTGCCGTGCCTGCCAGTGGGTTAGGATCGCCCCCCAAATCTGACTCGACCGCCTGTGGCTTGCGCTAGACCCGCAACGCACGGTACGCGGCTGCTTAATGAAAAAGGGGCTTTTCATGATCAAGGGTTACTGGTCGATACTGCTGGGTATTGTCGCGTTGCTACAGGTACAGATGGCGCACGCGGGCGCTATTGATGAGGCCGTGCGGCGCGGGGTCTTGAAAGTGGGGACCGACCCCAACTACGTGCCCTTTGAAATGACCGACAAACAGGGGCGTGTTATCGGCTTTGAAGCTGACCTGCTCGAAGAAATGAGCAATGCCCTGGGGGTGGCGCTGGAATGGGTGCCGGTGGCCTATACCGAGCTGATCCCGGGCCTGCTGGGCGGCCGCTTCGACATGATCGGCAGCGGTATGACCGTAACCCAGGAGCGCAACCTCAAGCTCAACTTCAGCGACTCGTTCATCATCGTTGGCCAGACCGTACTGCTGCACCCGCGCCTGGCCGGCAAAGTCAGCAGCATTGAAGACCTGAACGAAGCCGGCTATCGGATTGCTGCCGCAGACGGCACCACCGGCGAAGCGGCGGCGCGGCGCTTCCTGGGGGCTGCGCAACTGCGCAGCTTTGCCACGGCGGAGGAAGGCGTGCGCCAGTTGGTCGACGGGAGGGTTGATGCCTTTATCCATGATGCGCCCTATAACCTGATTGCCCTGGCCAAGCCGCAAAACCGCGAACTGCTGGCCCTGGAGCAGCCCTTCACCTACGAACCCCTGGCGTTTGGATTGCCAAAGGGCGATTACGATAGCCTGAACTGGATCAATCACTTCCTTAATCAGATAGCCCAGGACGGCACCTACGATCGGCTGCATGACAAGTGGTTTCGGGACACGGACTGGTTGTCGGAGATCGAATGATGGTCACAACTGCTTACATAACTCCTGGGGGCTTACCCGTCAGGTCAAGCCGTCTAACTGCGCTTTTCTCCGGGGTTTTGTGGGGTTTTTCTGTCATATCCGCCAACAAATCCCGGCTAGACCTTTGTGCCGGTGGGCGAGTGGGTTAGCATCGCTCCCCGAAGAAATAGTGCAGCCCTGTGAAGGCCTGCATCAAAATAAAATGAGTCAGGGGACTTGGTGATGAAAAAGTATCTTTCGATGCTGATGCTCGGCGTTACGGCCCTGCTGGCAGTCAATACGGCCCAGGCCGGTGCGATTGACGAAGCGGTCAAGCGCGGCACCTTGAAAGTCGGCATGGATCCGACCTACATGCCGTTTGAGATGACCAACAAGCGTGGCGAAATCATTGGTTTTGAAGTCGACCTGCTCAAGGCGATGGCCAAGTCCATGGGGGTCAAGCTGGAACTGGTCTCCACCGGTTACGACGGCATCATCCCAGCCTTCCTCACCGGCAAGTTCGACATGATCGGCAGCGGCATGACCCTGACCCAGGAACGCAACCTGCGCCTGAACTTCAGCGAACCCTTCATCGTGGTTGGCCAGACCCTGCTGATCCGCAAGGAACTGGAAGGCACCATCAGGTCCTACAAAGACCTGAATGACGAGAAGTACCGGCTGACCTCCAAACTCGGCACTACGGGTGAGATGGTGGCCAAGAAGCTGATCTCCAAGGCCAAGTACCACGGCTACGACAACGAGCAGGAAGGTGTGCTCGACGTGGTCAACGGCAAGGCCGACGCCTTTGTCTACGACGCGCCGTACAACGTGGTTGCCGAGAAAAAAGTCGGCAATGGCAAGCTGGTGTACCTCGAAGAACCCTTCACCTACGAGCCGTTGGCATTCGGTTTGAAGAAGGGCGACTACGACAGCATCAACTTCATCAATAACTTCCTGCACCAGATCCGCAACGACGGCACCTACGATCGCATCCATGACAAGTGGTTCAAGAGCTCCGAGTGGCTCAAGGACATGGAATAAGCTAGAAACCGCGTCGCGCCCATCGCGGGCAAGCCCGCTCCCACATTTGGAATGCATTCCAGTGTGGGAGCGGGCTTGCCCGCGATGGCGGCCTGACAGCCGATACACATCCCGGAACCCGCAATGAAACAGAAAAAAGCCCAATGGCCCTGGCACCTGCTGACCGTGCTGGTGCTGGTCGGCATGGCCGGCGCGTTGTACTACGCCACCTCGCTGATGTCCTACGAATGGCGCTGGAACCGCGTGCCGCAATACTTCGCCTACCAGGCTGAAGAGTCCAAGCGGGCGGCGGATATTTCCACGGTGGTCGAGTTGGTGCGCAAGGGCGACGTGGCGCAAGTCACCCTGCGCAACGACGCCGGCGCCGAACAGCACCTGACGGTGGCCGAAAACAGCCTGCAAGTGGCCCGTGGCGACGATGTGGCCGAGGGCGACGTGATCGGCGTGACCCGGCACTGGGCGCTGGGGCCGTTGATGTGGGGGTTGTGGACCACCCTGTGGCTGTCGCTGGTCTCGGGGGTATTGGGCTTGTTCATCGGCCTGGCAACCGGCCTGTGTCGTTTGTCGAATAATCCGACCTTGCGCGATCTGTCGACGATCTATGTCGAACTGGTACGCGGTACGCCGCTATTGGTACAGATCTTCATTTTCTACTTCTTCATCGGCACGGTGCTGAACCTGTCGCGCGAGTTCGCCGGCATCGCCGCGCTGTCGCTGTTTACCGGCGCCTACGTGGCCGAAATCGTGCGTGCCGGCGTGCAGTCGATTGCCCGTGGCCAAGGCGAAGCTGCCCGCTCCCTGGGCTTGAGCGCCAGCCAGTCGATGCGCCATGTGGTGCTGCCGCAGGCCTTCAAGCGCGTGCTGCCGCCGTTGGCCGGGCAATTTATCAGTCTGGTCAAGGACACCTCGTTGGTGTCGGTGATCGCCATTACCGAGCTGCTCAAGAGCGGTCGCGAGGTCATCACCACCTCGTTCTCGCCGTTTGAAATCCTGTTCTGTGTCGCAGGCCTGTACCTGCTGATCAACCTGCCGCTGTCGAAAATGGCCAGCCGGCTTGAGCGGAGGCTCGCCCAAAGTGATTGAAGTGCGCGATCTGGTAAAAGTCTTCGACACCCGTGGGCACGTGGTGCGCGCGGTGGATCACGTCACCACCCAGGTAGCCAAGGGCGAGGTGCTGGTGGTGATCGGCCCGTCCGGCTCCGGCAAATCGACGTTCCTGCGCTGCCTCAACGGCCTGGAAGAGTTCGATTCGGGCTCGGTGAGCATTGATGGCCTGCAACTGGCCGACCCCAAGACCGACGTGAACGCCTATCGCCGGGAAGTCGGCATGGTGTTCCAGCATTTCAACCTGTTCCCGCACATGACCGTGCTGGAAAACCTGTGCCTGGCGCAGAAAGTCGTGCGCAAGCGCGGCAAGAAGGAGCGCGAGGCCAAGGCCCTGGCATTGCTGGAAAAGGTCGGCATCGCCCAAAAAGCCAACGAGTTCCCCTCGCGGCTCTCGGGTGGCCAGCAACAGCGCGTGGCGATTGCCCGGGCGCTGGCCATGGAACCCAAGGTCATGTTGTTTGACGAGCCCACCTCGGCACTGGACCCGGAAATGGTCGGCGAAGTGCTGGACGTCATGAAGACCCTGGCCCTGGAAGGCATGACCATGGTCTGCGTGACCCACGAAATGGGCTTTGCCCGTGAAGTGGCAGACCGGGTGCTGTTCTTCGATCACGGCAAACTGTTGGAAGACTCTGCACCCGCGCAGTTCTTCGATGCACCGAAGGACCCACGGGCACAGGCGTTCCTGCGCCAGGTTCTGTAACCCACGGGGGCAGGTTCATACCTTGAACTTGCCTACGCACTGCTGAAGATTCGTGCCCAGCCGTGCCAATTCAATACTCGCCGCCGCCGTCTGTTCGCTGGCAGCGGCGGTTTGCTCCGACACATCCCTGACCTTCAACACGCTGCGATTGATCTCCTCGGCCACCGCACTTTGCTGTTCGGCGGCGGCGGCGATCTGTGGGTTCATTTCCTGGATGACCAGCACGGTGCGCGCGATTTCCGTCAGGGCGTCGCCGGCATTGCGCGTCAGGCCGACGCTGCGGTCGGTCAGGGCGCGGCTGTTGTCCATGATGTCGGCGACCTGTTGCGTGCCGCTGTGCAACCCGCCGATCAGTTCTTCGATTTCCTCGGCGGACTGTTGGGTGCGCTGGGCAAGGCTGCGGACTTCGTCGGCCACCACGGCAAATCCCTGGCCGGCTTCACCTGCGCGTGCGGCCTCGATCGCCGCATTGAGCGCCAGCAGGTTGGTCTGCTGGGACACCGACTTGATCACCTCCAGCACGCTGCCGATCTTCTGGCTTTCCCGTTGCAGGCCCAGCATCGCCTGGCTGGAGCGCGCCATCTCGTGGGCCAGGTGTTCAATGTGCGCCACCGCGTCCGTCACCACCTGGTCGCCCAGTTCGGTCTGCTGGTTGGCCTGGCTGGCGGCAATCGAGGCCTGTTCGGCATGCCGCGCGACTTCCTGGGCGGTGGCGAGCATCTGGTTCATGGCGGTCGCCACCTGCTCGGTTTCGTCACGCTGATTATTCACGCCCGCCCGGGTTTGCTCGGTGACGGCCGACAACTCCTCGGCGGCGCTGGCGATCTGCCGGGCATTGTCGCTGATGCTGCCAATCAGCCCCCGCAGGTTCAGGGTCATTTGCGCCATGCTGCATTGCAACTGGCCCAGCTCATCGCGGCGCCGGGTCTGCACATCGTGGCTGAGGTCGCCGTCGGCAATGCGATTGGCCACGGCCAGGGCCCTGCGCAGTGGCTTGACGATCTGCCCGGCGATTATCCAGGCGGCCAGGGCGCCAAAGAGCACAGCCGCAGCGGTAATGGCGAGCGTCTGGGTGCGGGCCTGTTCGGCTTCCCGATTGCGGCGCTGGGTCTGGTCCTGGCTCAACAGGTCACTCTGCACCAGCAGTTGATCCAGCTGCTGCTCCAACTCGTTTTGCGCCGTTTCGGTGGTGAGCTGGGTATCGCGCAGGCGTGCCAGATGGGTGCGCAGGCTGAGCACGGCATTTTTCAATGCGCTGTTGTCCACGGGCAGTTTCTCCACGGCCGCCTGGGCGAGTTCGAGGCTGCGCTCGGCGTCGCTGACGGCCTGGGCATAGGTATCCAGGCTGCTGGCCGCCCAGGCCGGGCTCAGGGCGCGGTCTTCGGCTTGTTCAATGGCCAGGCGCAGGCTTTCGATGGCATCGAGGGCTTTTTCGTCGTCCTGGTCGGGCAGGTCGCTGGCCAGTTGCGCCAGGCTGTCGCTGGTACGGATGGAGCTCTGTTTCAGCTGTTCGCGGGCAGTTTCCCGCTGCTTGACCAGTGAGGGCACATCCTTGAGCGTGGTTTTGAACTTGCCTGAAATACTGGCCATGCTCTGCAGGTATTGCAGGGCTTTTGGCGCCTTGAGACGGTTTGACAGCTCGCTCATGTACCCGTCGACCTTGTCGATGGAGACGCTCAATTTATTGAGGCTGGTTGCGTCGTCCAGGGTGCGGTACACGATGCGGTCGGCCCGCACTTGTTCACCGGTCACTGCCAGTTGCGCCAGCACGGTCAGGGTTTGTGAGCGGTAGAGCGAGGCGGCGAGGGACTGCCAGCCAGTCAGGGCGATTACAAGGCTCAGGGCCAGCACCAAGGCAAAACCCAGGACCAGTTTGAGAGTGACGCTGGTGTTACCCAGCAGTTGAGTCATTCGACGAAGCATGGCCAACCTCCGGCAAGTGAACAAAGGCGTTCAACGTGCCGGGGCGCCGACGGGCGCGGACACATTGAATCCATTTGAACGCTAGTCGGCGTAGGAGCCAGGTGTACCGATCATGGCCTGAAAAACGTGTAGGAAATTTCACAAGCTACGAGCGGCGACCCGGACGGATCGCCGCGAAGGGCAGGGGTCAGACCCGGAAGCGGCCGACCAGTGATTGCAGATGGGTGCCCAGGCGCGCCAGTTCGGTACTGGAGGCGGCAGTCTCTTCGCTGGCTGCTGCGGTCTGCTCGGACACATCGCGTACGTTCAGCACGCTGCGGTTGATCTCTTCGGCCACGGCGCTCTGTTGCTCGGCGGCGGTGGCGATCTGCTGGTTCATCGCCTGGATGGCCGAGACCGTGCGGGTGATGTTCCCCAGGGCATTGCCGGCGCGACGGGTCAGCTCGACGCTGCTGTCGGTGAGGCCACGGCTGTTGTCCATGATGGTCGCCACCTGCTGGGTGCCGCTTTGCAGGCCAACGATCAGCTCTTCGATCTCTTCGGTGGATTTTTGCGTGCGCTGCGCCAGGCTGCGCACCTCATCGGCCACCACCGCGAAGCCACGGCCGGCTTCCCCGGCGCGTGCCGCTTCAATGGCGGCGTTGAGTGCCAGCAGGTTGGTTTGCTGGGCCACGGACTTGATCACGTCCAGCACGCTGCCGATCTTGTCGCTTTCGCGCTTGAGATGGCCCATGGCCTCGGTGGAATTGCCGACTTCGCCGGCCAGGCGCTCGATCTGGGCGATGGCTTCGCCGACCACCCTGTCGCCTTCGCGGGCTTGTTGGTCGGCGGCGACGGCGGCTTCCGAGGCCTCCTCGGCATTGCGCGCCACTTCCTGCACGGTGGCGGCCATTTCGTTCATCGCGGTGGCGACCTGGTCGGTGTCCACCTTCTGGCTGTTGACCCCGGCGCTGGTCTGCTCGGTAACCGCCGACAACTCTTCGGCGGCGCTGGCAATTTGCGTCACGCCGTCGCTGATCCCGCCGATCAGGTCGCGCAGGCCCATGGTCATGCTTTGCATGGCGCGTTGCAGTTGGCCCAGTTCGTCCTGGCGTTGCGAAACCAGATCATGGGTCAGGTCACCGGCGGCGACGCGCTCGGCGACCTTGAGGGTCTGGCTCAGTGGAATCACGATTTGCCGGGTAATCGCCCAGGCCGCCACCATGCCAAAGACCAGCGCCAGGGCGGTGGCCAGCATCAACAGGAACTTGGCCTGTGCGGCGTCGGCGTCGCGGATGATGGTTTGGGAGGCGGTGAGTTTTTTGCTGCGCTCGAACAGCAGGTCACCTTGCTCGGCCATGGCCTTGAGGGCCGCGGCGCTGGCCACCTGGGAGTCGCGGAACTGACTGACGGCGGCGAGGTAGGCCTTGAGGGAGTCGCTGGCCTCCTGCAGGTTGGCGCTGTATTGATCCGGCAGTTGGCTGCGCAGGCTGTCGGCGCTCTTCAGGGCGTTGGCAATGGCATCCAGCGCCGGTTGCTCAGCTTCGACCTTGGCGCTGTAGGTATAGCCGCGCACCTGGAAACGCGCCTGCTGGATCAACTTGCTCAGTTCGACCGCGCTGTTGAACTGGGGGACGCTGTCACCTTGCAGCAGGACTTTTTCGATTTCCGCGACGCGCCCGACGGCGTTGTCGGCGGTAGCGCCAAGCTTGCTGCGTGCATCTTCGCGGTGGGCACCGGCCTGGACCATGGCGCCAAAGGCCTGTCGATACTTGGCGACGGCGGCCAACTGCTCATCGATGATGGCGACATCGGCCGGTTGCTCGATCTGGCTGCGCGCGGTCTTCAGGCCGCTGTCGAGTTTATCCATCAGCTCGTTGACCAGCCCCGGGCCTTGTTCGCCACGGCGCATTTCATAGTCCAGCCGGGCCTGGCGCAGGTCTTTGGTGAGTTCGTTGAGGCTGGAAATAAAACCCAGTTTATCGCCACGGCTGATCACGCCACTCAGGCCCGTCCAGCCGGTGAAGGTGATCAGCAGCGTGAGGACCAAGACCAGGCCAAAGCCCACGCTCAGCTTGCGATTGACGCTCACATTCCCCAGTTTTTCAGCTAGCCAACGGTACATGCGGTGAACTCCCCTGAACAAGGCTTGGACTTATCCTGAGGGTATCGGCATGCGAGCGGGATTCTGTAGCGGCACAAAGCCCCGTGGTGTTTGGAGGGGCGGGGTTAGAAGAGGCGGGCGAGCAGGGCGGTCACGGCAGTTTCTACGCGCAGGATCCGCGCGCCCAGTTGCACCGGCTGCAAGCCGGCCTTGGCCAGCAAGTCCACTTCATAGGGAATCCAGCCACCTTCGGGGCCGATGGCCAGGGTCACCGGTTCATCCAGGCCGCGTGGGCAGGCCGGGTAATCGCCGGGATGCCCGACCAGGCCTAGGGTGTCCTGGGCCAGGGTCGGCAGGCGGTCTTCAACGAAGGGCTTGAAACGTTTTTCGATGACGATCTCGGGCAGCACCGTATCCCGCGCCTGTTCCAGGCCGAGGATCAGTTGCTCGCGGATGGCTTCGGGCTCCAGGAACGGGGTCTGCCAGAAACTTTTCTCGACCCGATAACTGTTGACCAGCACCACCCGTGGCACACCCATGGACGCTACGGTCTGCAACACCCGACGGAGCATTTTCGGGCGTGGCAGGGCCAGCAGCAGGGTCAGTGGCAACTTGGCCGGTGGCGGCTGGTCGAGGCTGATTTGCAGCTCGGCCTCGCCCGCTTCCAGGCGCAGCAACTGTGCATTGCCCATCAAGCCGCCAATGCGCCCCACGCGCAGGCTGTCGCCGACCGCGGCGCGATGCACTTCTTGCATGTGCACCAGGCGCCGGTCACGCAGCACGACCCGGTCGGCCGCGATAAAGTCGGCCTCTTCAAGCAGCAGCAGGTTCACGGTTGGGTCGCTGGCGGCTGGTCGTCATCGGCGGGTTGGTCATCCGGGTGTTCGCCGCGCTTGCTTATCAGGCTGCCAAACAAGATGCCGATTTCAAACAGCATCCACATCGGCACGGCCAGCAAGGTTTGCGAGAAGATATCCGGTGGGGTCAGGATCATGCCGACCACGAAGCAGCCGATGATCACGTACGGGCGGATCTTGCGCAGGTACTTCACGTCGACCACGCCGATCCACACCAGCAGCACCACCGCCACCGGGATCTCGAAGGCCACGCCGAAGGCGAAGAACAGCGTCATCACGAAGTCGAGGTAACTGGTGATGTCGGTCATCATTTCCACACCGGCCGGGGTGGCGGCGGCGAAGAACTTGAAGATCAGTGGGAACACCAGGAAGTAGGCGAACGCCATGCCGGTGTAGAACAGCATGATGCTCGACACCAACAGCGGCACCGCGATGCGTTTTTCATGCTTGTACAGGCCCGGTGCGATAAAGCCCCAGATCTGGTGCAGGATCACCGGGATCGCCAAGAACAGCGACACCATCATCGTCAACTTGAGCGGCGTGAGGAACGGCGAGGACACGTCGGTGGCGATCATCGTCGCGCCCACCGGCAGGTACTCGCGCAGCGGCGTGGAGACGAAGGTGTAGATCTGCTGGGTAAAGGCAAACAGCCCGGCAAAGATCACGAAGATCGCCGCGACACACCGCAGCAGGCGGGTGCGCAACTCGGTGAGGTGCGAGACCAGCGGCATATGCTGGTCGTTTTCCGGTTTATCAGCGCTCATGGGGCTCGCGGCGGCAATGTAGGGTCGTGGGGAGCGGGCGACGCGGCGGGCGTCGGCGCAGGCTCTGCTGGGGGAGCGGGCGTGGCGATCGGGGGCGTCTCGGCCACCGGCGCAATGCTCTGCTCGGGCACCGGCTCAACCGGTGTCGGCGCCTGTTGCTGGGGCGCGAGGATTTTGCGCGCTTCCTGCTCCAGGGACAGAATGTGTTCGTTGTGCAGTTGCCGGCGAATCTCGTCGGCGCCGATTTCCCGTTCAACTTCCTGTTTGATGGCGTTGAAACTGCGTTTCAGGCGCCCGACCCACAGGCCGGCCGTGCGCGCGGCGCCGGGCAGGCGTTCAGGCCCCAGC
Organism: Pseudomonas sp. HC1(2025); assembly: GCF_058742075.1. Lineage (NCBI taxonomy): Bacteria > Pseudomonadati > Pseudomonadota > Gammaproteobacteria > Pseudomonadales > Pseudomonadaceae > Pseudomonas > Pseudomonas sp. HC1(2025). Next base: position 417,808 of record NZ_CP196017.1, read on the forward strand.
ACCAGCAGGGCAACGAGGCCGACGAGCAGCAGTTCAGAGAAGCTGATACCAAACATTAGTCAGTGCTCACGAGTCTTTGCGGGACGGCTCTTCGACTTTCTCGGCCTGTACGTCGAAGGTGCGACGCTCGGTGATCGGCTGTGCCGCCTGGGGGTGTACAGGTTGCGCCGGTGGAACCGGGGTGGCGCCGGTATCGGCCGGTTTTTCGTCGTCGTTCATGGCCTTGCGAAAGCCCTTGATGGATTCGCCGACATCAGTGCCCAGGTTCTTCAGTTTCTTGGTACCGAACACCAGGACGACCACTACGAGAATGACGATCCAGTGTTTCCAGTCAAAAATGCCCATGCTGCAATTCCTCAGTCAGAAAGTTATTCAGGCGGACGGGCGCGAGGCCTTTTCGGCGTGCCCGGACAAGCCGAAGCGACGGTCCAGTTCATCCAGCACGGCCTGTGGGTGCTGCCCCAGTTGGGCGAGCATGACCAGGCTATGGAACCACAAGTCAGCGGTCTCATAGATGACATCGCTGTAATCGCCGCTGATTTCGGCATCCTTGGCGGCGATGATGGTCTCGACGGATTCTTCGCCGAGTTTTTCCAGAATCTTGTTCAGGCCCTTGTGGTACAGGCTGGCGACATAGGAGCTGTCGGCGTCCGCACCTTTGCGGTCCTCCAGCACCTGGGCCACACGGTTCAGGGTATCGCTCATGTTCAATGTCCTGCCGAGTAAATGGCGTGCGGGTCTTTGAGCACCGGCTCGACGGTTTTCCACGCGCCGTTCTCGAACACTCGGTAGAAGCAGCTGTGGCGGCCGGTATGACAGGCGATGTCGCCGACTTGCTCGACCATCAGCACGATCACGTCGGCGTCGCAGTCCAGGCGCATTTCGTGCAGCTTTTGTACATGCCCGGACTCTTCGCCCTTGCGCCACAGTTTGCCACGGGAACGTGACCAGTAGATGGCACGCTGCTCGGCGGCAGTCAGGCTCAGGGCCTCGCGGTTCATCCAGGCCATCATCAGGATGCGCCCGGTCTTGTGGTCCTGGGCAATGGCTGGCACCAGGCCGTCACTGTCCCATTTGATCTCGTCCAGCCAGTCTTTCATCTTCGACTCCGACAGCCGTGCGCGACCCGCCCCGGCAATGTGCAACAGTGTATAACCGGTCGGCCTATCGACGCACGACCAGATAAAGGCCCACGGCGACCATGATCCCGGCCGGCCAATGGCCCAGCTCGTTCAACGGCCCACCGGCTGCGAGCACCGCGCCACCGCCCAGGTGCGCCGCGCCCAGCAGGCGCAGGAACCAGTCGTCCTTGCGCTGGTGCCACGGCGGCGCCGGGTCCTTGGCGTGGGGCTGGGACATGCGCTCGAGCAGGTCGCGGGTCATGTTGGCCAAGTGCGGTAGCTGCTCGACCTGGCTTTGCAGGTTGCCCAGCAGGGTTTTCGGGCTGACGCGCTCGCGCATCCAGCGTTCGAGGAACGGTTGCGCGGTGTTCCACAGGTCCAGGTCCGGGTACAGCTGGCGGCCCAGGCCTTCGATATTGAGCAGGGTCTTTTGCAGCAGCACCAGTTGCGGCTGCACTTCCATATTGAAGCGTCGCGCGGTCTGGAACAGGCGCATCAGTACCTGGCCGAATGAAATATCTTTTAACGGTTTTTCGAAGATCGGCTCGCACACGGTGCGGATTGCTGCCTCGAACTCATTGAGCTTGGTTTCGGCCGGCACCCAGCCCGAATCGATGTGCAATTGCGCCACGCGCCGGTAGTCACGCTTGAAGAAGGCAAACAGGTTGCGCGCCAGGTAGTCCTGGTCCTCGGGGGTGAGGCTGCCGACGATGCCGCAGTCGATCGCGATGTACTGCGGGCTCCATGGATTTACCGTGCTGACGAAGATATTGCCGGGGTGCATGTCGGCGTGGAAGAAGCTGTCGCGAAACACCTGGGTGAAGAAAATCTCCACACCACGCTCGGCGAGCATCTTCATGTCGGTGCGCTGGTCGGCCAGGGTCGCCAGGTCCGTGACCTGCACGCCGTAGATGCGCTCCATCACCAGCACCTTTGGCCGGCACCAGTCCCAATAGACCTGCGGCACGTACAGCAGTGGCGAGCCTTCGAAGTTGCGCTTGAGCTGGCTGGCGTTGGCTGCTTCACGCAACAGGTCGAGTTCGTCGTAGATGGTTTTTTCGTAGTCGGCGACCACATCCACCGGGTGCAGCAGGCGCGCATCGGCAGAGAAGCGCTCGGCGGCGCGGGCCAGAATGAACAGCCACGCCAGGTCCTGGCCGATGATCGGCTTGAGGCCGGGGCGGATCACCTTGACCACCACCTCTTCGCCGGTTTTAAGCTGCGCGGCGTGCACCTGGGCAACCGAGGCCGAGGCCAGGGGCTCGACGTCGAAACGGCTGAACACTTCGCTGATTTTCTTGCCCAGCTGTTCTTCGATCAGCTTCATCGACTGCTGTGAGTCGAACGGCGGCACGCGGTCCTGCAACAGCATCAGCTCGTCGGCGATATCCTCGGGCAGCAGGTCGCGACGGGTCGACAGGATCTGCCCGAACTTGATGAAGATCGGCCCCAGGTCCTGCAAGGCCAGGCGCAGGCGTGCGCCACGGCTCAGGTCCAGGGTCTTGCGCGGGAACCAGCGCCACGGCAGCACGTAGCGCACTGCCAGCAACAACCACGGCAGCGGCAGGGCGAACAGCAGGTCATCGAGGCGGTAGCGAATGACGACGCGTTGGATTCGGAACAGACGGCGGACGGCGAGCAGCTTCATGCGTTATCGCTTGGATCAAGGGAGCGGCTCAGGCGCTCGAAGCGCGCCTCAAGCCGTTCCAGGTCGAGTTTGGCCTGGTCGAGTTCACGAAAGCGCGCTTCGGCTTCCCGTTGTCCGACGAGGGTGCGCGATTCTTCGCTCAGGTATTCGGCGAGGTTCTGATTGAGACTGGCGAAACCCTGCTGGTACCAGCGCGAACGGCTGCGCAGGTGCCCGCTGATCAACTGGGTGGCCACCGGGCCGAGCCAGCGCGACAGCTCGTATTCCCAGTCCAGCTCCAGGTCTTGCAGCACGGCGGCGAGGTCCATCAGCACCGCGCTGTCGCCTTCAAGGGTCACCTCGGGGCCGTGCAGGATCGCGGTCTTGTCACGGCTCAAGGCCAGGCGCAGCAGGCTCGCCGCCGGTGCACGCAGGGTGCAGTCGGCATCGGCGGCCCAGTGCGCGGCGAGCATCAGGCCTTCATCGCTGGGCAGGATAAACAGCTGCAAGGCCGGGCTGGTGCAATCGACGGCAATGATCTTGCCGTTCAGGTGCGCCAGCCGTGCCAGGGCGGTGCTGTCCAGGCGTAGGACACGGTTGAGGCCGTGTTCGACACTGGCGAGAAGGCCCGTGAACAACATCAGGGCTTGATGCCGCGATGCAGGGCGACGATACCGGAGGTCATGTTGTGATAGGTCACGCGGTCGAAGCCGGCCTCGACCATCATCGACTTCAGGGTTTCCTGGTTGGGGTGCATGCGGATCGACTCGGCCAGGTAGCGATAGCTCTCGGCATCATTGGTGATCAGCTTGCCCATCAACGGCATGAAGGCGAACGAGTAGGTGTCGTAGACCTTGGACATCAGCGCGTTGGTCGGCTTGGAGAACTCCAGCACCAGCAGGCGACCACCGGGCTTGAGCACCCGCAGCATCGAGCGCAGGGCGTCTTCCTTGTGGGTCACGTTGCGCAGGCCGAAGGCGATGGTCACGCAGTCGAAATGGTTGTCGGGGAACGGCAGCTTTTCAGCGTCGGCCTGGACGAACTCGATATTGCCGGCCACGCCCTTGTCCAGTAGGCGATCGCGGCCCACCTTGAGCATCGAGCCGTTGATGTCGGCCAATACCACCTGGCCGGTGGGGCCAACGAGCTTGGAGAACTTGGCGGCCAGGTCGCCGGTGCCACCGGCGATGTCCAGCACGCGGTTGCCGGTGCGCACGCCGGACAACTCGATGGTGAAACGTTTCCACAGGCGGTGCATGCCGCCCGACAGCACGTCGTTCATCAGGTCGTACTTGGCGGCCACGGAGTGGAACACTTCAGCGACTTTTTCCGCTTTCTGGCTTTCCGGGACGTTCTTGAAGCCGAAGTGAGTGGTGGGTTCGGCATCGCTGCCTTTGCGCTGATCAGTCATATCGCTGTCACCAAAAGAGAATGGGGGCATTCTAATCCCCAAGGCATGCTTTGTCTTGGCAAGGCTGAAGGTAAGATAGGTGGCCGCCGAGACCTTTTGCCGCATGGCGGGTGAGCAGGGTGCTCAATACGTCTTTATAACGAGGAGTCATTCAAATGGCCCGCATACAGATTGAACGTGCCCACGCACTGGGTAAGGAAGCTGCCAGGGCGAAAGCCGAGAAGTTGGCGCATAAACTCAAGGAACAATATGGCCTGGAGCCATCTTGGTCTGGCGACACGTTGAACCTCAAGCGTTCCGGCGTCAAAGGCACGCTGAAAGTGGCCGAGGATTCGTTAAGGATTGAAGTGGAACTGGGCCTGTTGATGTCGGCCATGAGTGGCACCATCAAGTCCGAAATCGAGAAGGCCCTGGATAAAGCCCTGGCCTGATCTGCGACTGCGCGCCGCATTGGCTGGAGGCTCATTGTGCTGTTCTTAGGGTGCCGATTCTAATTTTTCTCCCTACTTTGTACTCAGCCCTCAACTCCTGTGGGCAGTTCCTCCACCCTTTTATGCGTGAGGTGCACCATGGCCAAAGTTATTTTGAAGAAAAAAATCGACACCCAAATCAGCGCTCTGAGCGACGTTAAAACCTATGCTCGCAAGATCTGGCTGGCGGGTTTGGGGGCTTACGCGAAGGTCGGCAGCGAAGGCAGCGAGTACTTCAAGGAGCTCGTTAAGACCGGTCAACATGTTGAAAGCAAAGGCAAAAAAGTTGTGAATGAACAACTTGATGCTGCCAACAGTCAGATTGATTACGTTAAGAGCAATGTCTCCAGCGTCAAAGGTCGCGTGGAAGTGCAACTGGATAAAGTCGAGAAGGCTTTTGACGCGCGTGTTGCAAGTGCCTTGAATCGAATCGGCATTGCGTCTAAACATGACGTGGAGACACTCTCTGCTAAGCTCGATGAGCTAACGGCATTGCTCGAACGTGTCGCGCGTAAACACTAAGGAGACATCGGATGGCTGTTAAAAAGACTACTCAGAAAGAAGGCAGCTCTTGGGTCGGGAAAGTTGAAGAATACTCCCGCAAGATCTGGCTGGCTGGTTTAGGCGTGTACTCGAAGATCGACAGTGACGGCAGCAAACTCTTCGAGACTTTGGTTAAAGACGGCGAGAAGGCCGAGAAGTTGACCAAGAGCACAGTCGGTAAACAAGTAGATGCGGCCAAGGCGAGCGCGAGTTCGGCCAAGTCCCGTATCAGTGATGCGAAAAAGCAGGTACTGGGTACTTGGGGCGAACTTGAAGGTGCACTCGACAAGCGCCTGAACAGTGCTATTTCGCGCCTGGGCGTGCCGAGCCGCAATGAAGTGAAGGCGCTGCACAGCAAGGTCGATACCCTGACCAAGCAAATCGAAAAGCTGACCGGTGCTAAAGTCGCTCCCGTCAAAGCAGCGGCCAAGCCTGCTGCCAAGCCGGCCGCGAAAACGGCTGCGGCCAAACCTGCGGCGAAAACCGCGGCCAAGCCACTGGTCAAGGCCGCGGCCAAGCCAGCCGCTAAACCTGCAGCCAAGCCAGCGGCGAAAACGGCAGCAGCCAAACCTGCCGCCAAGCCTGCTGCCAAGAAGCCAGTAGCGGCTAAAGCTGCTGCAAAACCAGCGGCCAAGCCGGCAGCGAAACCTGCTGCCAAGCCTGTGGCAAAAACGGCTGCGGCCAAGCCGGCTGCGGCCAAGCCGGCTGCCAAGCCAGTGGCAGCAAAACCCGCTGCCAAACCGGCCGCCGCGAAGCCTGCAGCCAAGCCAGCAGCGGCAAAACCTGCGGCAAAGCCAGCAGCGAAAAAGCCGGCCGTAGCCAAGAAACCTGCAACGCCCAAGCCTGCTGTAGCGGCCAAGCCTGCAACCCCGGCACCTGCGACCAACTCGGCCACCGCGCCGACGCCCGCCGCAGCGACCCCGACTGTAACGCCGGCCACCCCGACGCCATCCAGTCAGTCCTGATTTACACGGGACAAATAAAAGCGCCCGGCCTGCAAAGGTCGGGCGTTTTTACTGGGCGCTTGCAACAGCACACCCCACATTGTTAATCGGTGTCATCCAGGTATTTGAGTGCAAAACGCTCGGTAGCCAACCGCGCCGGCATCAACAGATGCGGCGCCACCAGCATCATCACTTGATACACCGCCACCCGCACCTCGGCCTCGCGATCGAGGATGCGTTGGTAATCCAGGGAAAACAGCAGGGTCATGGTGATCTGCTCCACCAACTGCCCCAGTGCCTGGGTATCGCTGACCAACTGCCCCTCGGCCTTGAGCCGCGCCAGCAGCGAAGCCAGGGTGCGCTTGAGCGCGGTCAGCAGGTTGCGAATGCCCTTGGCTAGCTTCGGCAAGCGTCCGGCCAGGTTCGACAGGTCCTGGAACAGGAACCGATAGTGCGCCATGCGCTCGACGATCAAGTGCAGGAACAGCCAGTAATCCTCCGGTGCCAGCTGCACATCGGCCGGCGGGTCGAGCAGCGGCGCCAACTCCCCCTGAAAACGCTCGAACAGCCCCAGTACCAGGGGCTCCTTGCCATGGAAGTGGTAATAGAGGTTGCCGGGGCTGATCCCCATTTCATTGGCCACCTCCATGGTTGACACATTTGGCTCGCCCTTATGGTTGAACAACTGCAGGGCACATTCCAGGATCCGGTCGCGGGTTTTCATCCAGTCTTCTTAATCTGATCGTTGAGCTCAGCGCACTCGCACATAAGTGCCCGGCGCCGCTTCCATCGGTGGGTAGTTCTGGTTGCCCAGGGCCGTCAGGGTTTCGCGCTGCACCCCGGAGCGTTGCTGGATCCACTCAAGCCACTGCGGCCACCAACTGCCCTCGATGTGGCTGGCGTCGTAGTACCAGGCGCGGGGGTCGCTGCTCAGCTTGAGGTTCTCGACAAAATTCGCCTTGGGATTGCCCGGCGGGTTGAGGATGCTCTGGATATGCCCGCTGTTGGAGAGCACGAAGCGCTTGTCGCCGCCCAGCAGCAAGGTCGAGCGGTAGACCGCGTCCCAGGGCGTGATGTGATCGTTGATCCCTGCCACGCTAAAGCTGTCCACCGTGACTTTCTGCAAGTCGATGGGCGTGCCGCAGACTTCCAGGCCACCGGGGTGGCTCAGTGGGTTGTGCTTGAAAAAATCCAGCAGATCGCCGTGCAAGGCTGCCGGCAGGCGGGTGTTGTCGTTGTTCCAGTACAGGATGTCGAACGCCGGTGGCTCCTTGCCGAGCAGGTAGTTGTTGATCCAGTAATTCCAAATCAGATCGTTGGGGCGCATCCAGGCGAAGACCTTGGCCATGTCGCGGCCATCCAGCACGCCCTGTTGATAGGAGCGGCGCTTGGCCGCTTCCAGGGTCTGTTCGTCGGCAAACAGCATGGCGGGGCTGTCGATCTGGCTGTCCAGCAGGCTTACCAGGTAGGTGGCACTGGCGACCCGCCGTTGTTGGCGCTTGGCTTGCAGATGGCCTTGCAGGGCGGCGATGGTCAGGCCCCCGGCGCAGGCGCCCATCAGGTTCACTTCACGGGCGCCGCTGATCGCCCGGCAGATGTTCAGGGCTTCTTCCAGGGCAGCCACGTAGGTCGACAGGCCCCACTCGCGATGGCGCACGTCCGGGTTGCGCCAACTGACCATAAACACCTGCAGGCCGTTTTTCAGGGCGTACTGCACGAAGCTGTTGGCTGGGCTCAAATCGAAAATGTAGTACTTGTTGATTTGCGGCGGCACCACCAGCAGCGGCTTGGCGTACTGTTTTTCGCTCATGGGCTTGTACTGGATCAGCTCCAGCAGTTCATTGCGAAACACCACCGAGCCAGGCGTGGTGGCCACCGTCTTGCCGACCTCGAAAGCCTGCTTGGTGACCTGGCGCGGCAGGCCGTTGTTGTGCAGCAAGTCATCGAACAGGTTGCTCATGCCACGCACCACGCTGTTGCCGCCGGAGTTGAGCAACTCCTTGATCGCCAGCGGGTTGAGCAGGGTGTTGGACGGCGACACCGCATCGTTGAGCAACGAGAAGGCAAAATGCGCCCGCGCGCGGTCGTCTTCGCTCAGGCTGCTGTCGTCGATCCAATGCCGGGTCTGTTTCTGCCAGCTCAAATAAGCTTGCAGGCTGCGCCGGTACAGGGGGTTGAGGGTCCAGGTGGGGTCGGCGAAGCGGCTGTCGTGGGGGTTGGGTTCGTGCACGGTTTCACCCAGTAGTACCCGGCCCAATTGCCCACCCAATGCCAACGCATGCCGCGCGCTGTGCAGCGGGTTGCGCAAGCCATGGGCGGCGACACTGCGCAGGGTCGACAGCAGATCCCGGCCGCGCAGCCCGGTGATCGCACTTTGTGCATTGATGAACGCGGCGGGTGTAGGCGCCGGGACGTTTACGGGTCGGTCACGCATGGGTCAACACTCCTTCGTCAATTCGCCAACAAGCACGCCAATTCAGAACCATAGTCGGTTCTGGCCAAGTTGCGCGTAGGGGTCGTCCTGACCCGATACCGCTCAGGTGTTGCTATAAGGCGCCGGCTGCGGATGGATCACCGCACGCAGGCGTTCCTCCTGGAGAAACTTCATGATGATCGGTGCCACGGCTTCGGCCCGGGTGATCAGGAACAGATGGCCATCGTCGATGATGTGCAGTTGGGCATTGGGAATGCGCCAGGCCAGCATGCGCATGTTGACCAGCGGGATCAGCGGGTCGTCGTCGCCGGCCAGTACCAGGGTCGGTTGCTTGATCTTGTGCAGCCAGTGAATGCTGGTCCAGCCCAGGCCCGCAAACAGTTGCCAGTAGTAGCCCAGCTTGCCGGCCGAGCGCACCTTGCTCGCGTGTTCGGCGGCCAGTTTCGAGTCGCGGCGGAACGAGCCGCCATAAATCATCGGTGCGATACGCACCACATGGGACGGTTGGATGTAGCGCCGCGGGCTGGCCATCAGCCATAGCACTTTCGGCTTGCCGGGTACCATAAAGGCGCCGGCGGCGGTGGCGGCGAGGATCAGCTTTTTGCAGCGTTCCGGGTAGTCGTAGGCAAACTGCTGCGCGAGGGCGCCGCCCCAGGAAACCCCCACGGCATTGACCTGGCCATAGTCCAGGTAATCGAGCATGCGCGCGGTGAGTTTGGCCAGGCCGGGAAAACGATAGGGGCGGCTGGGTGTCGACGACCCGCCGACGCCGGGTACGTCGAAGGCAATCACTTCCAGGTCCGGGTCAAGAGCCTGGACGAACGGAAACACCAGCTCAAGGTTGGCGCCGATGCCGTTGAAAATCAGCAATGGCGTCAAGTGAGACTTGCCCGGTCGTACCGCCGTGCGGATGGTCTGGCCATCCAGGTCGATGGTACGGAAGATGAACGGTTGCGGCATGCTCAAGCCCTGTGAAGTGTTACTGCTGGAATGCGGCCCATGCGGGAGCAGGTGTGTGTGGGAGCGGGCTTGCCCGCGATGGCATCAACTCGGCCTGACAGATACACCGTGTTGCCTGCATCGCGAGCAAGCCCGCTCCCACCCTGACCGAGTTCCCACATTTGATCTCATTGCAATCACACAAAAGTGTGGCCTTAGCGCTCGTGAACGTATGTGCCTGGCGCAGCCTCTGCTGCTGCGTAGGTCTTGTTACCCAAAATCGTAGGGGACTTCTTGAGCTTGCCTGAACGCTCACCCACCCAGCCCTGCCAGTGCAGCCACCACGAGTCGGTATGCTTGGTGGCATTTTCCTGCCAGTCCAATGCCTTCTCGCCCATGCTCTCGCTGGTCTGGTAGCGCGCCTTGGGGTTGCCGGGCGGGTTGAGGATGCTCTGGATATGCCCGCTGCTGGACAGCACGAACTCGACCTTGCCGCCAAACAACTGCGCCGACTTGTAGCAGGACTGCCACGGCGTGATGTGGTCGTTGGTGCCCGCCAGCGAGTAGATGTCGGCTGTCACCTGCTTGAGGTCAATCGGGGTGCCGCACACTTCCAGGGCGTTGGCCCGCACCAGCGGGTTGTTTTTGAACAGTTCGATCAGGTCGCCGTGGAAGGCTGCCGGCAGGCGCGTGGTGTCGTTGTTCCAGAACAGGATGTCGAACACCGGCGGCTCATTGCCCAGCAGGTAGTTGTTGACCCAGTAGTTCCAGATCAGGTCATTGGGGCGCATCCAGGCAAATACCTTGGCCATGTCCCGGCCTTCCAGCACGCCGGCCTGATACGAATGGCGCTTGGCCGCTTCCAGGGTCTGTTCGTCGACGAACAGGGCCACCTGGGTGTCGAGGGTGGTGTCCAGCACGCTCACCAGCAAGGTCAGGGCGTTGACCTTCTTCTCGCCCAGCGCCGCGTAGTGGCCCAGCAGCGCGGTGCAGGTGATGCCACCCGAACAGGCGCCGAGCATGTTGATGTCCTTGCTGCCGGTAATCGCCGTGACCACATCGACCGCCTCTTTCAGCGCTTCGATATAGGTCGACAGGCCCCATTCGCGCTGGGCCTTGGTGGGATTGCGCCAACTGACGATAAAGGTTTGCTGGTTATTGCGCAGGCAGAAACGCGCCAGGCTCTTGTCCGGGCTCAGGTCGAACACATAAAACTTGTTGATCTGCGGCGGCACCACCAGCAGCGGGCGCTCGTACACCTGTTCGGTGATCGGCTTGTACTGGATCAGCTCCAGCACGTCATTGCGAAACACCACCGCGCCTTCGCTGGTGCCCAGGCTCTTGCCCACTTCAAAGGCGCCCATGTTCACCTGGCTCGGCATGCCGCCGTTGTGCACCAGGTCCTTGGCCAGGTGCGAGAGGCCATCGAGCAGGCTCTTGCCACCGGTTTCAAAGAAGCGTTTGACGGCGGCCGGGTTAGCGGCGCTGTTGGTCGGTGCCATGGCCTCGGTCATCAGGTTGATGACGAAGTGGCCGCGGCTGATGTCCTGCTCCGACAGGTTGCTGTCGCCGATCCAGTCGTGCAGCTCCTTGCGCCACGCCAGATAGGTTTGCAGGTAGCGTTTGTAGAGCGGGTTCTGGCTCCACGCCGGGTCATTGAAGCGACGGTCATCGCTCTCGGGGGCAAGCTCGGACTTGCCGAACACCACATTCTTCAATTCGACGCCAAAGTGGGCGACGTGCTTGACGCTGTGCAGCGGTTGCTTGATGGCCTGGGTCAGCACCATGCGCGCAGAAGCCAGTAAATCCTTTTTCCGTAATGCGATGATCGGGTTGAGCCCCAGGGTGTTTTCCGAGGCCTGGCGTTTCAAGTCATCGTTATTCTTGTTACTCATCTACGACGCTCCATTGTCCGAAAGACGAGTACCGGGTACCGCTGTGCTCCCAATTATCGAGGCACAACACAAGCCTGGTACTGCTGCTCGGGTGACCGTAAATACCGCATCGTCAAATGCAGGGAACTTGCCAATTCCATTGGTTACCCGAGTTTAATTTTTTTCGCAAGCGGGCCAATCTTTGGCCACACGGAGGGGCATTCAAGCAGATGAAATTAGAAAATGCCCACTAATGAGCAAGAGGCTTGAGTTAGAGCATCAGCTTGACGACGGACTGGCTCGGGTCGCGGGTTTTTCCGGCCGCCTTGAGCTCGGCAAGATAATCGGCCCACAGCTCGTCCTGACGTACGGCGAGTTGGTAGAGGTAGTCCCAAGTGAACAGTCCGCTGTCATGGCCGTCGTCGAAGGTCAATTTCAGTGCGTACTGCCCGGCAGGTTCGATCTTGGTCAGGCCGACATTCAGCTTGCCAAATTGCAGGATCGGTTTGCCGTGGCCCTGGACCTCGGCGGAAGGCGAGTGGACCCGCAGCAGTTCGGCGCTCAGGTGATAGACCTCGTCGGGGCCGTAGGTCAGCGAGAGGGTCTTGGAGGCTTTGTGCAGGTTGATGGCGGTAGGCAGTTTGGTCATTTGGGGAACCGCTCAGAGATGATCCTGAAGGAACCGGCTTTAAAATGTGGGAGCGGGCTTGCTCGCGAATGCGGTGGGTCAGTCACCGTTGCATAAACTGACCCACTGCATTCGCGAGCAAGCCCGCTCCCACTTTAAAGCAGAGCGGTTCCTGCGTAAGGCTTACAGGATATAACGAGACAGGTCTTCGTTCTGCGCCAATTCGCCCAGGTGGCTGTTGACGTAGTCGGCGTCGATCCTGATTGCTACGCCATTCTGCGCGCCCGCCATGTCGCCGGCGCTGAAGGACACTTCCTCAAGCAGGCGCTCAAGCAGGGTGTGCAGGCGACGGGCACCGATGTTCTCGGTCTTCTCGTTGACCTGCCAGGCAATTTCCGCCAGGCGCTTGATGCCATCCGGCAGGAACTCGATCCCCAGGCCTTCGGTTTTGAGCAGCTCGCGGTATTGCTCGGTCAGCGAAGCATGCGGTTCGCTGAGGATGCGTTCGAAGTCGCCCGGCGTCAGGGCCTTGAGCTCCACGCGAATCGGCAGGCGGCCTTGCAGCTCGGGCACCAGGTCGCTGGGCTTGCTCAGGTGGAACGCACCGGAAGCGATAAACAGGATGTGGTCAGTCTTGACCATGCCCAGCTTGGTATTGACCGTGCAGCCTTCGATCAGCGGCAGCAGGTCGCGCTGCACGCCTTCGCGGGATACATCGACGCCACCGGAATTGCCGCGCTTGGCCACCTTGTCGATCTCGTCGATAAACACGATGCCGTGCTGCTCGACCGCTTCCAGGGCCTTGGCCTTGAGCTCTTCCTCGTTGACCAGGCGCCCGGCTTCTTCGTCACGCACCAGCTTGAGCGCGTCCTTGACCTTGAGCTTGCGGTTTTTCTTCTTGCCCTTGCCCATGTTGGCGAACAGGTTTTGCAGCTGGCTGGTCATTTCTTCCATGCCGGGCGGTGCAGAGATGTCGACGCCGGCGCTTTCGGCGACTTCGATCTCGATTTCCTTGTCGTCCAACTGGCCTTCACGCAGGCGCTTGCGGAACAGCTGGCGCGTGTTGGAATCCGAGGCGGGGGCGGCGTCTTCATTGAAGCCCGTGCGTGCCGGTGGCAGCAGGGCGTCGAGGATGCGTTCTTCGGCGGCGTCTTCGGCGCGGTGGCTGACCTTGGTCATTTCCTGTTCGCGCAAAAGTTTCAGGGCGGCGTCGGCCAGGTCACGGATGATCGACTCGACGTCGCGGCCCACATAGCCGACTTCGGTGAACTTGGTCGCTTCGACCTTGATGAACGGTGCGTTGGCCAGCTTGGACAGGCGCCGGGCGATCTCGGTCTTGCCGACACCGGTCGGGCCGATCATCAGGATGTTCTTGGGGGTTACTTCAACGCGCAATTCTTCGGGCAGTTGCATCCGGCGCCAGCGGTTACGCAGGGCGATGGCAACGGCGCGCTTGGCATCGTCCTGGCCGATGATATGGCGATTGAGTTCGTGGACGATTTCGCGGGGAGTCATGGACATAGTGGTGTGTGGTCCTCAAGCAGGAACAAGCCGACGGCTTATTCCGCGAGGTCCTGCTCCTCAATGGTCAGGTTGTGGTTGGTGAACACGCAGATATCGCCGGCGATACCGAGGGCGGTCTCGACGATTTCCCGGGCCGACAGGTCGGTTTTTTTCAGCAGGGCGCTGGCTGCGGCCTGGGCATAGCCACCGCCGGAACCCATGGCGATCAGGCCGTTCTCGGGCTCCACCACGTCACCGTTGCCGGTGATGATCAAGGAGGCGTCTTTGTTGGCGACGGCGAGCATGGCTTCGAGGCGGCTGAGGGAACGATCGGTGCGCCACTCCTTGGCCAGTTCGACGGCGGCACGCACCAGATGGCCCTGGTGTTTTTCCAGTTGGCCTTCAAAGCGTTCGAATAAGGTAAAGGCGTCAGCGGTGGCACCTGCAAAACCGGCGAGGACCTGGCCGTGGTACAGGCGGCGCACTTTTTTGGCGTTGCCTTTCATCACGGTATTACCAAGGGAAACCTGGCCGTCGCCGCCCATGACGACTTTGCCGTGGCGACGAACTGAAACGATGGTGGTCAAGGGGAGAGTCTCCACGCTGCGGGGCGAAAATGCCCTGATGGAACTCATATGGGGGTGGCGGGGGAGATTTCAACCGTAGGAAGGGTGCGCGGACGAGTGGTGTCTAGCGGGCCGGCACAAGCTCAAGAGCACTATAAAACCAATGTGGGAGCTGGCTTGCCTGCGATCGCGGTGCACCCGTCACTGAAAATATTGACTGATACACCGTCATCGCAGGCAAGCCAGCTCCCACATCTGATCCGTGTTGCCTGTGGCTCAACGGCTCTGGCGTTGTTGTAACAACAGGTTGCTAAAGCCCGCACCCGCCAGCTGCTTCTGGGCCACGGTCAGCTGTTCACGATTGCTGAACGGCCCCACCAGCACGCGATACCAGGTCGCTTCCTTGACCGTCCCGGATTCCACCGTCACCGTCTGCCCGAGCAGGATAATCTGCGCCCGCACCCGGTCCGCATCCGCCTGCTTGGGGAACGAGCCCGCCTGCAGGAAGAACTTGGTGACCGGCGCCGCCTTGGTAGTGGCAACCGGTGGTGCCGGCGGCGGGGTAATCCCGGCTAACGCCGCCTGGGCTCGTGCGGTGTCGATCTTGGCTGCTTCCGCCGGGGTTACCGGGGTGGTCGGCACTTGCGGCGTCGGCAGGGTTTTCTCCGGCACGGCGTCTTGCGGCACGATCACTTCCGATTCCGGCAGCAGCGTATAGAAGTCGTATTTCGGCTTCACAGGCGCGGTTGGGCTCGGCGGTGTCTTGTTCGCTTCGGCGATCTTGCTGGCCTTCTGCTGCTCCTGCTTGACCCGCTTGACGTCTTCGCCCTGGCCCGGCTCCAGTTTCATCAGGAACACGATAAACGCACCGACCGACAGGCCGATGGCCAGCCACATCCAGCCCGGGATCGGTTGTTTGGCCGGTGCCTGGTAGCGGCTGGCGCCGCGCTTGGGTGCAGGTTTTTTCTTGGCTGCCAACTTACATACGCTCCAGAGTTTCCAGGCCCAACAGTTCCAGGCCTTGCTTGAGGGTCCGTCCAGCCAGTGCGGCGAGGCGCAGGCGGCTTTGCTTTTGCGTTTCGTCGTCGGCGCTCAGGATCGGGCAGTTCTCGTAGAAGCTGGAGAACAACCCGGCGACTTCATACAGGTAGGTGCACAAAATGTGCGGCGTACCTTTCTCGCCCACGCTGTTGAGCACTTCGCCGAACTGCGCCAGCTTGGCGGCCAGGTCGTGCTCTTGCGGCGCTTGCAGGATGATCTGGCCGTCGACTTCGCTGAAATCCTTGCCCAGCTTGCGGAACACGCCCGCCACACGGGTGTAGGCATACAGCAGGTACGGCGCGGTGTTGCCTTCGAAGTTGAGCATCAGCTCGAAGTTGAAGCTGTAGTCGCTGGTGCGATGCTTGGACAGGTCGGCGTATTTCACCGCGCCGATACCCACTACCCGCGCGATATTGCGCAGCTCGGCTTCCGCCAGTTCCGGGTTCTTTTCCTTCACCAGGTTGTAGGCACGCTCCTGGGCTTCGTTCAGCAGGTCGATCAGCTTCACGGTGCCGCCGTCGCGGGTCTTGAACGGGCGGCCATCGGCGCCGTTCATGGTGCCAAAGCCCATGTGTTCCATGTGCATCGGGTGGGTGACGAAACCGGCGCGGCGCGCCACTTCGAACACTTGCTGGAAGTGCAGGGCCTGGCGCTGGTCGACGAAATACAGCGCACGGTCGGCCTTGAGCACACCGCTGCGGTAGCGCACGGCCGCCAGGTCGGTGGTGGCGTACAGATAGCCGCCGTCGGCCTTGACGATGATCACCGGCAGCGGCTCGCCGTCGGCGGTCTTGAATTCGTCGAGGAACACACATTGGGCGCCGTTGCTCTCGACCAGCAGGCCCTTGGCCTTGAGGTCGTTGACCACATTGATCAGGTCGTCGTTGTAGGCACTTTCGCCCATCACGTCGGCCATGGTCAGCTTGACGTTCAGCAGTTCGTAGATTTTCTGGCAGTGGGACAGGGAAATATCGCGGAAACGTGCCCACAGCTCCAGGCATTCCGGGTCGCCGGCCTGCAGCTTGACCACCAGGCCACGGGCGCGGTTGGCGAACTCTTCGGATTCGTCAAAGCGCTTCTTGGCGGCGCGGTAGAAGTTTTCCAGGTCCGACAGCTCGTTGCTGGTGATGGGGTTCTCTTGCAGGTACGCCATCAGCATGCCGAACTGGGTGCCCCAGTCGCCCACGTGGTTCTGGCGGATCACGGTGTCGCCAAGAAACTCCAGGACCCGCGCCACGCCGTCGCCAATGATGGTCGAACGCAGGTGGCCGACGTGCATTTCCTTGGCCAGGTTGGGGGCCGACAGGTCGATGGCCACGCGCTGCAGGGGGCCGGCCTTGCGCACGCCGATCTTGGCGTCGGCCAGGGCGGCGTCCAGGCGTGAAGCCAGGGCCTGGGTGTTCTGGAAAATATTGATAAAGCCTGGGCCGGCGATTTCGGCCTTGCTGACCTGTGGGTCGGCCGGCAGTGCGGCAATGATTTTTTCCGCGAGGTCGCGCGGTTTCATGCCCGCAGGCTTGGCCAGCATCATTGCGATGTTGCTGGCGAAGTCGCCGTGGGTCTTGTCTCGAGAGTTTTCCACCTGGATCGCCGGCGTCAGGCCTTCAGGCAACACACCTTCGTTGACGAGTTGGGTGAGGGCTTGTTGGATCAACTGGCGAATTGTGTCTTTCATGGTGTTCTCTTTCGACCGCAAGCGGCGGTGCGCGATGCGCAGGTGGAAAAACTGGACATTATCCGGTGCGCGGGCGGGCTTGCCAACCTTCAAGGTCCGTTACTGGACCTGCGGGCCTCATCGCGGGCAAGCCCGTTCCCACCTTTTGATGTGTGAATACCGTCAAATGTGGGAGCTGGCCTGCCTGCGATAGCAATTTATCTATCAGTACAAATCCACCGGATCGACATCCAACGACCATCGCACCTGTCGCCCGCTGGGCATTTGCTCCAGCGCAAGTAACCAGCTACTTAATAGCCGATGCAGCGGTGCGCGGGCGGTGGCTTGCAACAGGAGCTGGGCGCGATAACGTCCGGCGCGGCGCTCCATCGGTGCTGGCACAGGGCCCAGCAACTCGATGCCGCTCAGACCCAGCTCACCGAGCAAACGTTCAGCGGCGCTGCATGCCTCGTCCAGGAAACCTTCGGCCTGCCCCGGTTTATGGGCCTCGGCGCGCAACAGCGCAAGGTGCGCAAAGGGCGGCAAGCCGGCGGAGCGACGCTCGCTCAACGCCTGCTCGGCGAAGGCGAAATAGCCTTGTTCTGTCAGTTGAATCAGCAGGGGGTGGTCGGCCAGGTGGGTCTGGATGATCACTTTGCCAGGCTCTTCGGCGCGCCCGGCGCGGCCTGCGACCTGCACGATCAGTTGCGCCATGCGTTCGCTGGCGCGGAAGTCCCCGGAGAACAGCCCGCCGTCGGCATCCAGGATCGAGACCAGGGTCACCCGTGGGAAGTGATGGCCTTTAGCAAGCATCTGCGTGCCGACCAGGATGCACGGCTGGCCTTTCTGGATGGTGGCGAACAGCTGGTTCATCGCATCCTTGCGCGACGTACTGTCGCGGTCCACCCGCAGTACCGGGAAGTCCGGAAACAGAATCCCCAGGCGTTCCTCGGCGCGCTCGGTGCCTGCGCCCACGGGCCGCAGGTCGACTTTTCCGCATTGCGGGCAGTGGCGCGGGACCCGCTCCACATGGCCGCAGTGATGGCAGCGCAGCTCGCCGGAGCGCTGGTGCACGGTCATGCGCGCATCGCAGCGGTTGCACTCGGACATCCAGCCGCAGTCGTGGCACAGCAGGGTCGGCGCAAAGCCCCGGCGATTGAGGAACACCAGCACTTGCTGGCCGGCCGCCAGGGTCTGGCCGATGGCTTGCTGCATCGGCCCGGAGATGCCGCTGTCCAGTGGCCGGCTTTTCACATCCAGGCGCAGGAAGCGCGGTTGCTTGGCGCCGCCCGCGCGCTCGTTGAGGCGCAGCAGGCCGTAGCGCCCGGTGTAGGCGTTGTGCAGGCTCTCCAGGGAGGGCGTGGCCGAGCCGAGCACAATCGGGATGTTTTCCTGGCGGGCGCGCACCAGGGCCAGGTCGCGGGCGTGGTAGCGCAGGCCTTCCTGCTGTTTATAAGAGCCGTCGTGTTCTTCGTCGATGATGATCAGGCCGGGATTTTTCATCGGCGTGAACAGCGCCGAACGGGTGCCGATAATAATGTCGGCCTCTCCGTCCCGGGCGGCCAGCCAGGATTCCAGGCGTTCGCGGTCGTTGACGGCCGAGTGCACCAGGGCGATCCGCGCATTGAAACGCTGCTCGAAGCGCGCCAGGGTCTGGGGGCCGAGGTTGATCTCGGGGATCAGCACCAGGGCCTGCTTGCCGGCCTCCAGGGTTTCGCGGATCAGTTGCAAATAGACTTCGGTCTTGCCGCTGCCGGTGACGCCGGCCAGCAGGAACGCGTGGAAGCTGTCGGCGCCGGCGCTGATGGCCTCAAACGCGGCGCGTTGTTCCGGGTTCAGTGGCAGTTCCGGTTGTGCCAGCCAGTGCTCGTGGCGCTCGCCGGGGGCGTGGCGGCGGATTTCCACCTGCACCAGGTCCTTGGCCAGCAACAGGTCGAGGCTGTCCTTGCTCAGCATCAGTTTGCTCAGCAATTGGTGCGCCACGCCATGTGGATGCTGCGCCAGGGTGGCCAGGGCCTCGCGCTGGCGCGGGGCGCGGGCGATGCGCGGGTCGTCCAGGCGCGCGCCGGGCGTTATCGACCAGAAGCGCTCCTGGCGGGTCTCGGCCAGCTCGCCCTGGCGCAACAGCACTGGCAACGCCCAGCTCAAGGTGTCGCCCAGGCTGTGCTGGTAATACTGGGAAGTCCACAGGCACAGCTTGAACAGCGACGCCGGCAGTGGCGGCGTGGCGTCCAGGATGGCCAGGGCCGGCTTGAGCTTTTCTGCCGGCACTTCGCTGTGGTCCGCCACTTCGATCAGAATCCCGATCATCTCCCGCCGGCCAAACGGTACGCGCACGCGCATCCCCGGCTGCAACTGCGACCTTACGACACCCGCAGGCGCCCGATAATCGAAGAGGCGGCGCAGGGGCGAGGGCAGGGCGAGGCGCAAAATGGCGTCGGGCACGCGGGAGGTTCTCATATGGCAGACGGTGAAGAAGGGCGCGAGCCTAGCAGACCCGCAGGGGAGTGTCCTGCCACAGTTTCTGATGAAAGGGGGCATGGCGGCGCTTGCGTGATTAAAAAGCTCTGGTAGAATCCGCGGCCTAATTACGTGCGGTATTCGACAATAGTGTCGAGTGGCGGCACGCTAGCCTGAGGAAGACACCATGAAAGCCGATATCCATCCAGCGTACGAAACCATCCAAGTTACTTGCAGCTGCGGCAACAAGTTCGAAACTCGTTCGAACCTGTGCAAGCCACTGGGTACTGACGTATGCAACGAGTGCCACCCGTTCTACACCGGTAAGCAGAAGACTCTGGATACTGGCGGCCGTGTACAGCGCTTCGCCGACCGTTTCGGTGCTTTCGGCAAGAAAGCTCCAGCTGCTGCAGAGTAAGGTTCGAAAGCCTGATGGGCTTTTACCTGCTTATGAAGAAGGCGTCCCTTGTGGGCGCCTTTTTTGTGCCCGCGATTTGGCTGTCGGCCGCCCAGGCCGAGGTGTTTTGCCCAGCGCCGGCCTCGGTCAGCGCCGTCGAGGTGCAGCGCGTGGTGGATGGCGACACCGTCCGTCTCAAGGACGGGCGCAGTGTGCGCATGATCGGCGTCAACGCCCCGGAGACCGGCAAGAAAGGCCGCCCGGACGAGCCATTCGCCGTGGCCGCGCGCCAACGCCTGCAAGGGCTGGTGGATGCCAGTGGTGGCCGGGTCGGCTTGGTGTCGGGTCGTGAGGGCAAGGACCGTTATGGGCGAACCCTGGCGCACCTTTATGGGGCCAGCGGTGCGAATCTGGAGGCGCAACTGCTCGCCGAGGGCCTCGGGTTCCTGGTGGCGGTGGCGCCCAATGTCGATCTGGTCGCCTGCCAGCAAGCCGCCGAGCGCAGTGCGCGGGCGGCCAGGTTGGGTCTGTGGCGCCAGTCGCCTGTGCAGAAAGCCGGGCAAATCCAGCAGTCGGGCTTCGCCGTGGTCAGCGGGCGCGTGAGCAAGGTCGAACGCAATCGCGGCGGGATCTGGATCGAATTGCAGGACTCACTGGTATTACGGGTTGCACCCAATCTGGTCGGGCAATTTGATAACGCCCTGCTCAAGCGCCTGCAAGGCCAGGAGGTCGAGGCTCGTGGCTGGGTGCTGGACCGTTCCCGACGTGGTGGCCTGAAAAGTGGCCAGGCACGCTGGCTGCTCCCCTTGACCGATCCCGGCATGCTGCAATTGGCACAATAAGAAAAAATTGTAGACATTTTTTCAGTCGATTGTGAACAGTTGTAGGCCTTGTATCCCGTGGCTCTTGGCCGAAAGTCGTAGGGCAGGGCCCTTGACACCGGTGACTGCCCAGTCTTGTAGGGACTTTGCGACACGAGTATCCTCGGCGGTCCGTCGTCCAACAGTAAAAAGCGGAATGCCGATATGTCTGATTTGAAAACTGCCGCTCTCGAATATCATGCCCATCCTCGTCCAGGAAAGCTGAGTGTCGAGCTCACCAAAGCCACTGCTACCGCACGCGACCTGTCGCTGGCGTACAGCCCCGGTGTAGCCGAGCCCGTGCGTGAAATCGCCCGAGATCCTGAACTGGCCTACAAATACACCGGCAAGGGCAATCTGGTTGCAGTGATTTCTGATGGCACCGCGATTCTCGGCCTGGGTAACCTCGGCCCATTGGCTTCCAAGCCAGTGATGGAAGGCAAGGGCGTGCTGTTCAAGCGCTTTGCCGGCATCGACGTATTCGACATCGAAGTCGACTCCGAAAGCCCGCAAGCCTTCATCGACACCGTCAAGCGCATCTCCATCACCTTCGGTGGCATCAACCTGGAAGACATCAAGGCACCTGAGTGCTTCGAGATCGAAAAGGCCCTGATCGAACAGTGCGACATCCCGGTATTCCACGATGACCAGCACGGCACCGCGATCGTTACTGCGGCCGGCATGATCAACGCCCTGGAAATCGCTGGCAAAACCCTGTCCGACGCGAAAATCGTCTGCCTGGGCGCCGGTGCCGCGGCCATCTCGTGCATGAAGCTGATCGTGAGCATGGGTGCCCGCCTTGAAAACATCTACATGGTCGACAGCAAGGGCGTGATCCAGTCCGAGCGTACCGACCTGAACCAGTACAAGGCGATGTTTGCCCACCCGTCCTCCAAGCGCACCCTGGCTGACGCACTGGATGGTGCTGACGTGTTCGTCGGCCTGTCCGGCCCGAACCTGCTGAGCGCCGAAGGCCTGAAGTCCATGGCGGCCAACCCGATCGTGTTCGCCTGCTCGAACCCTGATCCGGAAATTGCCCCGGAACTGGCGCACGCCACCCGTAACGACGTGATCATGGCCACTGGCCGTTCGGACTACCCGAACCAGGTCAACAACGTACTGGGCTTCCCGTTCATCTTCCGTGGCGCCCTGGACGTTCGCGCCAAGCGCATCAACGAAGAGATGAAAGTAGCTGCCGCCAACGCCCTGCGTGAACTGGCCAAACTGCCGGTACCTCAGGACGTATGCGACGCCTACGGTGGCGCCAAGCTGGAATTTGGCCGTGAGTACATCATTCCCAAGCCAATGGACAAACGCCTGATCACCGTGATCTCCGATGCCGTGGCCAAGGCCGCCATCGAGACAGGTGTGGCAACCCTGCCGTATCCGAAGAACTACCCGCTGCAAAGCGTGGATGATGTGTTCAACGGCTAAGCCGTTGTAGCGCACCAACAAAAAGCCCCGGCTCTTGCGAGTCGGGGCTTTTTTGTGGCTGTGCAAAACGGTGGGAGGGTACACCGTCAAATGTGGGAGCGGGCCCGCTGCCACAATTGGATCTGTGTTTGTCAGAACAGATCGATTGGCGCCGACTCATCCGCTGGCAGCGGGCTGCCCGGTGCCACGCCATTGCCCAGTTCATTCATCGACGGCGGCGTGTCTTCGCTCTTGAACAGTTCAAAGTACGCATTCGGCGTGCCCGGTGCTGCAGCGCGGCCGCTGATCGGGTCGATGCGCAGGCTGAGGATGCCTTCCGGCTCGGCCTGGGTGTGAGCCGGCTTGTCCTTGAGGGCGGCGCCCATGTAGCTCATCCAGATCGGCAAGGCGACGGTGCCGCCGTATTCGCGGCGACCGAGGCTTTCTGGCTGGTCGTAACCCGTCCAGACGGTGGTGATGTAATCGGCGTTGTAGCCGGAGAACCACGCATCCTTGGATTCGTTGGTGGTACCGGTCTTGCCTGCCAGGTCCGTGCGGCCGAGGGCCAGGGCGCGACGGCCGGTGCCGCGCTTGATCACGTCCTGCAGCATGCTGGTAAGAATGTAGGTGGTCCGCCCATCAACCACGCGCTCTGCCACCGCCGGTGCCTGCGGGGCAGAAGCGGCATCGGTAGGTGCCGTGCCAGGCGCAGGCTCGACGGTGATGCCACCATTGGCGGGCGCGGCCAGGCCATCGCTGGCGGCAACGCCGTTGGGCACGCTCGGCGGGTTGGCGACAAACAGCGTGTCGCCGTTGCGGCTTTCGATCTTGTCGATCAGGTACGGCGTGACCTTGTAGCCGCCGTTGGCGAATACGCTCCAGCCGGTGGCGATCTCCATTGGCGTGAGGGTCGCAGTGCCCAGGGCCAGGGACAGGTTGGGCGGCAGGTCCTGCTTGTTGAAGCCGAAGCGGGTCATGTAGTCGATGGTCTTGCCCACGCCCATCGCTTGCAGCAGGCGGATCGATACCAGGTTGCGCGACTTGTACAGCGCCTCGCGCACGCGGATCGGGCCGAGGAAAGTGTTGGTGTCGTTCTTCGGGCGCCAGACCTTGTCCAGGTACTCGTCGACAAACACGATAGGCGCGTCGTTGACCAGGCTGGCGGCGGTGTAGCCGTTATCCAGCGCGGCACTGTAGACAAATGGCTTGAAACTGGAGCCCGGCTGGCGCTTGGCCTGGGTGGCGCGGTTGTAGTTGCTCTGCTCGAAGGCGAAGCCCCCGACCAGGGCGCGGATTGCACCGTTCTGCGGGTCCAGGGAGACCAGTGCGCCCTGGGCGACCGGGACTTGGCTGAATTTCAGGCTGTCGTCCTTCTGGCGCTGCACGCGGATCAGGTCACCGACCTGGGCCACATCAGATGGCTGCTTGGGCATCGGCCCCATGCTGTTGGTGTTCAGGAAGGGGCGCGCCCACTTCATGCTGTCCCACGCCACATGTTCTTCGCCGCTGCGGGTCAGGACCTGCACGCCATCCTTTTTTACCTGGGTGACGATGGCTGGATCCAGGCCGCTGATGGAGCGCTGCTTGCCCAGTTCGACGGTCCAGGCGCTCAGGGTCTTGCCCGGCAGGCGCGATTCCGGTCCACGGTAGCCGTGGCGCTGGTCATAGGTGATCAGGCCTTCATGCACCGCGTGGTTGGCGATTTCCTGCAAGTTGCTCGGAATGGTCGTGGTAACGCGGAAACCTTCGGTGTAGGCATCGCTGCCATAGCGGCCAACCATTTCGGCGCGGGCCATCTCGGCGATGTACGGTGCGCTGACTTCTGGCGTCGGCACGTGGTAGCTGGCGTTCAGCGGCTCGGCCACCGCCGTCTCATAGGCGTTCTGGTCGATCTTGCCCAGCTTGTACATGCGCCCCAGGATCCAGTCGCGACGCTCCTTGCTGCGGGCCGGGTTGGCCAGCGGGTTGAAGCGCGACGGGGCCTTGGGTAGGCCGGCAATCATGGCCATTTGTGCCAGGCTGGCGTCGCGAATCGACTTGCCGTAGTACACCTGGGACGCCGCTTCGATCCCATAGGCGCGGTTGCCCAGGTAGATCTTGTTGACGTACAGCTCAAGGATTTCGTCCTTGGTCAGTTGGCGTTCGATCTGCAGCGCCAGGAGGATTTCCGTGGCCTTGCGCGAGAAGCTGCGCTCGCTGGTGAGGAAGAAGTTCTTCGCCACCTGCATGGTGATGGTGCTGCCGCCCGATTGAATGTGTCCGCTTTTTACCAGCTGCGTGGCTGCGCGCACCAGGCTGCTGGGGTCCACGCCATAGTGGTTGGCAAAATTATCGTCTTCAGCCGACAGCAGGGCATTGATGAAATTGGGTGGAATGTCGGCGAAACGGATCGGGGTGCGGCGCATTTCGCCGAACTCCGCGATCAGTTTTTCATCGCTGCTGTAGACCCGCAAAGGAATCTGCAACTGGATACTTCTCAGGGCCTCTACCGAGGGCAATCCCGGACTAAGGTAGAGATAGGCGCCGCTGAACACGAGCAGCAGCCCGCAAACGATAGCGACGAAGGAGTACCCGAAAAACTTCAGCAGACGAATCAAGGCTTTTGGATTTCCAGAGAAAAGAATGAGTTAGGTGTCGGGATAGGCATGACTAAAGATGTATCGACCCGACCTGCAGATAAAAAGCGGGAAAAAACGCTGGGCATTAAAGCATTTTTCGCCTCGGAGCGTCATGGGCGCCGCTCAACCGAGCCGACCGAATGCATCAAACCCGGAACTGACCAGCCCTGAGACAGGCAAAGCTTTAGGGAGTTTTATGAAAAAGGGATTTTTCAAGCGAAAAGCCGATACCGTACTGGGCGTGGACATCCAGGACAGCAACGTGAAGATATTGGAGCTGGCCCGCGCCGGCGATGGCTATGCGGTGCGCGCGTATGCGAGCCAGCCTCTGCCTGGCCATGCGGTGCTCGACAGTAATATCGTTGATCTGGAGGTTGTCGCGCAGACCCTTTCCAAGGCATTGTTCCGGGCCCGGACCCAGGTCACCCATGCGGCAGTTGCCGTGGCGGGGCCATCGGTGATCAGCCGGGTGGTGGCGCTGGAGGCGGGGCTTGAGGCCGACGAGATGGAGCAGCGCCTGCGCTGTGAAGCCGACCAGTACATTCCTTATCCGTTAGATGAGGTTGCAATTGATTTTCAGGTCCAGGGCCCATCGGGTCGTGAACCCGGTTATGTTGATGTACTGCTTGTGGCGTGCCTCAAGGAGCAGGTGGAGGCGCGCGAAGCAGTGTTGGCCCTGGCCGGCCTGGTTGCGCGAGTGGTGGATGTAGAGGCGTTTGCCCTGGCGCGGATGACCGACCAGGTGGTTGCCCGGATAGCGCCGGGGAGTGGGATCAATAGTGCACAATGGGCTGCCGATGCCCAGGGATTGCGGGTCGCCTGCGGTTTGGCCCTCAGGAGTTTCGATTGATGACAAGAATCAACCTTTTACCCTGGCGTGAAGAACGCGCTGAGCGCCGTCGCAAGTTTTTCCTGATTTTCCTGTTGGTGATCACCACTATTGCATTGGCCGCCGTATGGCTGGCCGACCGGGTCATTGACCGGGCGATTGATCGACAAGTGGCCCGCAACAACCACTTGAGCAAGCAAGTCACGGTGTTGGACTCGCGCATCAAGACCATCGACGAGCTGCGCGAACAGCGCCAGCAACTGATGGAGCGGATGAAGGTGGTCGAAGATCTCCAGGGTCATCGTGCATCGGGCCAGGAATTGTTCGAGCAGTTGGCCCGCGCGATGCCCGATGGTATCCAACTGAGCGAGGTCAGCGTCAGCGGCACATCGGTGCAAGTCACCGGCACGGCGGTGTCCAACGATGATGTCGCGCGGTTGATGCGTAGCCTTGAGGCTTCCAACAGCCTGCGGGCGCCCAATCTGCGTCATGTGAGGGCCGAGGAGGGCGCAGCCGGCAGTGCCTTCCAGTTGATGGTGGACCATGGGGAGCACCAGGAGACGCAGCGGTGAGCCTTGTGTCCAGCCCGTCAGGGCTGGCACTCCTGCAACTGTCCACGCTGTACCGCAACATCGCCCACTGGCCCTTGGCTGGCAGGATTCTGCTGGGCGCGGTACTTGCCTTGCTAGTGCTGGCGGCGGGGGATGCTATCTACCTGGGCGGTGCCCGTGAGGTCTTGCAGCGCCAGGAGGCGGGAGAAATAACGCTGCGCCAGCAGTTTGCTGCCAAAGCCCGGCAAGCCGCCGAGCATGAGGGCGTGGTACGTGAGCTTGAAACCCTGCGCACTGCCTTTGCCGAGCAGTTGCGCCAAATGCCGACACTTACGCAAATGCCCGGCCTACTGGAAGACTTCGCCCGGCTGGGTCAGGTCAGCGGGGTGCTGGTCGAACAGCTCAGTGTGCTGGACGAACAGGTGCAACCGGTGTTCGTCGAGCGGCCGATGCAGCTCAAGCTGGTGGGCACCTATCACGACCTGCTGGCCTTCATCAGTGGCGTGGCCGGGTTGCCGCAGATCGTGACCCTGCATGACTTTGTCATTCGCCCTGTGGATTCCCAGGCTGGCGCATTGCTGAGCCTGACGATGCTCGCCAAGACCTACCGGTACGGCAACCAGGGAGCATTACCATGAGCCGCTTCAAGGTTGCGGGCCTGGGCCTTAGCCTGGTCTTGCTTGCTGGATGCGACAGTGATCCGCAATTGCAGGCGCTGAACGCCGAGTTGCAAGCTATTCGCCAGCAGGCAGTGCCGCTGGCTGACGAAACGCCTGCAACACTGGCGGGACTACGCTTTGTCTCCAGCCCGACTCCCTTGCGTGACCCTTTCCAGCCACCGGACCAACCCGCCAGTCGTCCCACCGGCAAGCCTGGGCCTGCCCCGGACCTAGACCGCCCCCGGCAGTTTCTCGAAGGGTTTGCCGTGGACCACTTCCAGATGGTCGGCACCTTGTCCCTGGGCGCGCAGACTTTTGCCCTGCTGCGCGGCGCAGCAGGGGTTCATCGCCTGGCGGTGGGGGATTACCTGGGTGCCGATCATGGGCGCGTCGTGA
The DNA here is from genome assembly GCF_058742075.1 of Pseudomonas sp. HC1(2025). NCBI lineage: Bacteria > Pseudomonadati > Pseudomonadota > Gammaproteobacteria > Pseudomonadales > Pseudomonadaceae > Pseudomonas > Pseudomonas sp. HC1(2025). Next base: position 444,746 of record NZ_CP196017.1, read on the forward strand.
AGATCCATGAAGGTCAGTTGGAGCTGGTCGAACTTTTCCCCGATGGCGAGGGCGCTTGGCTTGAGCGCCCGCGCACCTTGGTGTTGAACGTGAACTCATAACGGAAGCAAAAAATGAAAAGGATTATTTCGTCCTTCGGTGTGGCGCTATGGATAGCATTCACGGCACCGATGACTGAGGCTGTGCCCAATCGGATCGACCTGATTCACCTGCCACCACCCGGTGCTTCGCCCCAGGGTAGCGGGCGTCGCCCGTTTAGCGGCGACAAGCTCTCCCTCAACTTCCAGGATATCGAGGTCCGCGCAGTACTGCAGCAGATTGCCGACGTGGCCGGGCTTAACCTGGTGGCCGGTGATGATGTGCACGGCTCGATTACCCTGCGCCTCAAGGACGTGCCGTGGGATCAGGCCCTGGACCTGGTGCTGCAAGCCAAGGGCCTCGACAAGCGTGTGACGGCCAATGTGCTGCTGGTGGCGCCGGCCGAAGAGCTGGCTGCCCGCGAGCTACTGGCCCTGGAATCGCGCAAATTGATGACCGAGCTGGCGCCCCTGCGCCGGGAGCTGCTGCAAGTCAATTACGCCAAGGCGTCTGAGCTGGCCAAGCTGTTCCAGTCGGTAAGCGGGCCTGAGGGGGTGGCCGATGAGCGTGGCTCGGTGACGGTAGACGATCGCACCAACAACATCATTGCCTACCAGACGGGAGAGCGTCTGGAGGAGCTGCGGCGCATCGTCAATCAATTGGATATCCCGGTGCGCCAGGTGATGATCGAGGCGCGGATAGTCGAAGCCAATGTCGATTATGACAAAAGTGTGGGGGTGCGCTGGGGCGGGTTGCTGCGTAACAAAGGTAATTGGAGTGGTGGCGGGGTGGATAAAAGCCCGACAGGGGATGGCGAGTCTCCCGATAGCTCGCCCTTCGTGGACTTGGGCGTCGTCAATGCAAGCTCCGGCCTTGGCATCGCGTTTATCACCGATAACGTGCTGCTGGACCTGGAGCTCACCGCCATGGAGAAGGGCGGCAATGGCGAGGTGATTTCCCAGCCCAAGGTGGTCACGTCCAACAAGGAAACCGCACGGATTCTCAAGGGTACCGAGATTCCTTACCAGGAAGCTACGTCCGAGGGGGCGACCTCGGTCTCGTTCAAGGAAGCCTCGCTTTCTTTGGAGGTGACGCCGCAAATCACTCCGGACGACCAGGTAATCATGGAGGTTCGGGTGACCAAGGATGAACCGGACTACCTGAACAAACTCAACGATGTGCCGCCGATCAAGAAGAACGAGGTCAACGCCAAGGTGCTGGTCAGGGACGGCGAGACCATCGTCCTTGGCGGGGTTTTCTCCAAAAACCAGAGCAAGGTGGTAGATAAAGTGCCATTTTTGGGCGATGTGCCGTATCTTGGCCGCCTTTTCCGGCGTGATGTCGTTGCCCAAAGAAAATCCGAGCTGCTGGTATTCCTGACTCCGCGTATTATGAATAACCAGGCGATTGCTGTGAGTCGTTGATTCTGTGCGAAATTTGATTCTTGTAGGGCCGATGGGGGCTGGAAAAAGCACCATCGGCCGTTTGCTGGCCAAAGAGCTGCGCCTGCCATTCAAAGACTCCGATAAGGAAATTGAATTGCGCACGGGCGCCAATATCCCGTGGATCTTCGATAAGGAAGGCGAACTGGGCTTTCGTGACCGCGAACAGGCGATGATTGCCGAGTTGTGCGGCTGCGATGGCGTGGTATTGGCCACCGGCGGCGGTGCGGTGATGCGCGAGGAAAACCGACGGGCGCTGCGGGATGGCGGTCGGGTGGTCTATTTGCATGCGTCGGTCGAGCAGCAGGTAGGGCGCACCGCACGTGATCGCAACCGGCCATTGTTGCGTACCGCCAACCCCGAGAAAACCCTGCGGGACTTGCTGACCCTACGCGATCCGCTTTATCGGGAAATCGCCGATCTGGTGGTGGAAACCGATGAACGGCCACCGCGCATGGTCGTAATCGACATTCTCGAACGCTTGCAGCAGTTGCCACCCCGTTAAAGCCAGGGCCGAAATGCGCTATCCTCGGCAGCGCGTTGCAACCGTCCGAGGTGTGGCGTAGAGCCATCAGGCAGCGTCCGATCTCGACGGTGCCGACAACGTTAATACAGGGCAGGACGCCTGCTTCCATCTTCAGCGCGGGGACACATGCAGACACTTAAGGTCGATCTTGGCGAGCGTAGCTACCCGATCCATATTGGCGAAGGCTTGTTGGACCAGCCCGAGTTGCTCGCGCCGCATATTGCCGGGCGACAAGTGGCAATCATCTCCAACGAGACCGTCGCGCCGCTCTACCTTGAGCGTCTGAGTCGCAGCCTTGCGGCGTATTCGGTGATCTCGGTGATTCTGCCCGACGGCGAAGCCTTCAAGAACTGGGAAACCCTGCAATTGATCTTTGACGGGCTGCTCACCGCGCGCCATGACCGGCGTACCACGGTGGTGGCCCTTGGCGGCGGCGTGATCGGCGACATGGCCGGTTTTGCCGCGGCCTGTTACCAGCGTGGCGTGGACTTTATCCAGGTGCCGACCACCCTGCTGTCCCAGGTCGATTCGTCGGTGGGCGGCAAGACCGGGATCAACCATCCCCTGGGCAAGAACATGGTCGGCGCGTTCTACCAGCCCAATGCCGTGCTGATCGACACCGCCACCCTCAATACCCTGCCGCACCGCGAGCTGTCGGCGGGGCTGGCGGAAGTCATCAAGTACGGGTTGATCTGCGATGAGCCTTTCCTGACCTGGCTTGAAGAGCACGTCGATGCCTTGCGCAACCTGGACCAGGTGGCGCTGACCGAGGCTATCTCCCGCTCCTGTGCGGCCAAGGCGCTGGTGGTCAATGCCGACGAGCGTGAGTCTGGCGTGCGCGCCACCCTGAACCTGGGCCACACCTTCGGCCATGCGATTGAAACCCACATGGGCTATGGTGTCTGGCTGCATGGTGAGGCCGTGGCGGCTGGCACAGTGATGGCGTTGGAGATGTCGCAACGCCTGGGCTGGATCAGTGTCCAAGAGCGTGATCGTGGTATCCGCCTGTTCCAGCGCGCCGGGTTGCCGGTCATTCCTCCCGAGGAGATGACTGAAGCCGATTTCCTTGAACATATGGCGATAGACAAGAAAGTGATCGATGGTCGTTTGCGTCTGGTGCTGTTGCGCCGAATGGGCGAAGCGGTAGTGACCGACGATTATCCGAAAGAGATTCTACAGGCCACGCTGGGAGCGGATTACCGCGCCCTGGCCCAGCTGAAAGGTTAACCAGATCCCGATGACTAGTTTGCATGCCGACGAGGCTTTCCTCGGCCATTACCAGTTGAGCCATGACCCTTTTGCGCCACGGGTCCCCGGTTTCAAGTTTTTCCCTGCACAGCGCAAGCCGGTGCTGGGGCAGTTGCACCACCTGGCTCGCTACAGCCAGTTGCTGTTGGTGGTCACTGGCCCCTTGGGCAGCGGCAAGACCCTGCTGCGCCAGGCCCTGGTGGCCAGCACCAACAAGCAATCGGTGCAGAGCGTGGTGGTTTCCGCCCGTGGTGCCGGCGATGCGGCAGGCGTGTTGCGCCAGGTCGCCCAGGCGCTGGACGTGGCCAATGCCGAGCCGACTGCAATTCTCAAGCAAGTGGTGCAACTGGGCCTGACCGGCCAGGAAGTCTACCTGCTGGTGGACGATGCCGAGCAGCTCGACGAGTCCGCCCTGGAAGCGTTGCTCGCCCTGGCGGCGGGTACGCCGGAAGGGCGCCCGCATGTATTCCTGTTCGGTGAGGCTTCGCTGATTGCCGACCTGGAGCAGCTCAGTGGCGAGCAAGAGCTGTTTCACGTCATCGAATTGCAGCCCTACGAAGAAGAAGAAACCCGCGAGTACCTGGCCCAGCGCCTTGAAGGTGCCGGCCAGGGCATCGAACTTTTCTCTGCCCAGCAGATCTCTGATATTCACGAAAGCTCCGACGGCTGGCCTGGCACCATCAACCAGGTGGCCCGGGATGCGATGATCGAAGCAATGATTGCCAGCCGCTCTGCGGTTAAGCGTCCAAAGATGGGGTTCACCATGCCGAAGAAACACGTACTGGCGATTTCTGCTGTTGTCGTGGTTGCCGTTGCCGCCGCCTGGCTGATTCCCGGCCGTAGCAAGGCCCCGACTGCTCCAGGTGCACCGACCGAGCAGGCGCAGCTGCCACTGGGCAAGCCCACTACCAATGGCGCACCAGCCGTTGAGTTTGCCGGCTCTGGCCAGCCTACCAACCTGCCGATGGTCGGCCAGCCGGTCATGCGTGGCCCGTTGGCAGAAGAGGCCGGTGCCATTTCCGAAGGCGACGACGGCGTGCCGGTAGAAGGCTCCAGTGCCACGCCACCGACCGTCACCACCGTGGCTCCGCCGCCTGGCGCGACAGCCAGCCCGGCACCGGTGCCTGCGGCCAAGCCGACGCCTGCGCCGACCCAGGTTGCCACCGCCAAGCCAACCCCGGCACCCGTGGTCAAGCCGACGCCAGCCCCGGCGGCCAAGCCTGCACCCGTCGCCAAGCCTGCTGAAAAACCGGTGACCGTGGCCAAGGCCGCTGCCGGCAGCGGCTGGTACGGCAGCCAACCGGCGAAGAACTACGTGGTGCAGATCCTCGGCACCAGCTCCGAAGCCAACGCCCAGGCGTTCGTCAAAGAGCAGGGCGGCGAGTACCGTTATTTCAAGAAAGTGCTCAACGGCAAGCCTCTCTACGTGATCACCTACGGCAGTTTCCCGAGCCGCGCGGCAGCCGATTCCGCGATCAAGGCCTTGCCAGCGAAGGTTCAGGCTGGTAAACCTTGGCCTCGCACTGTTGCCAGCGTTCAACAAGAACTCGCAACAACTCGCTGAAGTCCGGCGACCTTACCCAGGTCGCCCTCCCAGCACCTCAAAAAAAACAACAAAGCGTGCAGCCCTGAAGGCCGCGCGCTTTGTGGTGTCTGCCTCACAGTAGCTTTTGAGTAGTAGCAGTCAGAATTAAAAAAGTTTTGACTAGCACAGCATATCGCTTTAAACCTTTCATAAATGCGACATAGATTTGCGACAGTTCGTCGCCAAATTTGTGGGCGTCTGTGTCGGTGTGTACAATGACCTCCCTTTTGCCCCCGCTAAGCCGGCGTACGTTCGGCGTGGAAGGTAACCGGTTGAATTGAAAAGAAATTTGCCTCGAAATAAGAGGTAGCCTGGTGAGAAAGTGTCTATGAAAGCAGGTCTGTACCAACCCGATGAATTCAAGGATAACTGTGGTTTCGGCCTGATAGCCCATATGCAGGGCGAACCCAGTCATACCCTTCTGCAAACGGCCATCGAGGCCCTGACCTGCATGACCCACCGCGGTGGGATCAACGCCGACGGCAAGACCGGTGACGGTTGTGGCTTGCTGATTCAAAAGCCCGACCTGTTCCTGCGCGCTGTCGCCAAGGAAACCTTCGGCGCCGATTTGCCCAAGCAATACGCGGTGGGCATGGTGTTCTTCAATCAGGACCCGGTCAAAGCCCAGGCCGCTCGCGAGAACATGAACCGCGAGATCCTCGCCGCCGGCCTGCAACTCGTCGGCTGGCGCAAAGTGCCGATCGACACCAGCGTGCTCGGCCGCCTGGCCCATGAGCGCCTGCCGCAGATCGAACAAGTGTTTATCGCAGGCGACGGCCTGAGCGACCAGGACATGGCGATCAAGCTGTTCACCTCGCGTCGCCGCTCGTCCGTGGCCAACGCCCTGGACACCGACCACTACATCTGCAGCTTTTCCCACAAGACCATCATTTATAAAGGCCTGATGATGCCGGCGGATTTGACCGCCTTCTATCCAGACCTGAGCGATGAGCGCCTGCAAACCGCGATCTGCGTGTTCCACCAGCGCTTCTCCACCAACACCCTGCCGAAATGGCCGCTGGCCCAGCCATTCCGCTTCCTCGCCCACAACGGCGAGATCAACACCATCACCGGCAACCGCAACTGGGCCGTGGCCCGTCGCACCAAGTTCGCCAACGACCTGATGGACCTCGAAGAGCTCGGCCCGCTGGTCAACCGCGTGGGTTCCGACTCCTCGAGCATGGACAACATGCTGGAACTGATGGTCACCGGCGGCATCGACCTGTTCCGTGGCGTGCGCATGATCATTCCGCCAGCGTGGCAGAACGTCGAGACCATGGACCCCGATCTGCGGGCGTTCTATGAGTACAACTCGATGCACATGGAACCGTGGGACGGCCCGGCCGGCGTGGTCATGACCGATGGTCGCTACGCGGTGTGCCTGCTCGACCGTAACGGCCTGCGCCCGGCGCGTTGGGTGACCACCACCAACGGCTTCATCACCCTGGCGTCGGAAGTCGGCGTGTGGAACTACCAGCCGCAGGACGTGATTGCCAAAGGCCGCGTCGGCCCTGGCCAGATCCTTGCCGTGGACACCGAAACCGGGCAGATCCTCGACACCGATGCCATCGATAACCGCTTGAAGTCGCGTCACCCGTACAAGCAATGGCTGCGCAAGAACGCCCTGCGCATCCAGGCGACCATGGAAGACAACGACCACGGTTCGGCTTTCTATGACGTCGACCAGCTCAAGCAGTACATGAAGATGTACCAGGTCACGTTCGAGGAGCGCGACCAGGTGCTGCGCCCACTCGGCGAGCAAGGCTACGAGGCCGTCGGCTCCATGGGCGATGACACGCCGATGGCCGTGCTGTCCCAGCGCGTGCGCACGCCGTACGACTATTTCCGCCAGCAGTTCGCCCAGGTGACCAACCCACCGATCGACCCGCTGCGTGAAGCCATCGTCATGTCCCTGGAAGTGTGCCTCGGTGCCGAGCGCAACATCTTCCAGGAATCGCCAGAGCACGCTTCGCGCGTGATCCTCAGCTCGCCGGTGATTTCGCCGGCCAAGTGGCGCTCGTTGATGACCCTGGAGCGTCCAGGCTTCGAGCGGCAGATCATCGACCTGAACTACGACGAGAGCCTCGGCCTGGAAGCTGCTGTGCGCAACGTCGCCGATCAGGCTGAGGAAGCCGTGCGCGCCGGTCGTACCCAGATCGTGCTGACCGACCGCCATATCGCCCCTGGCAAGCTGCCGATCCACGCTTCGCTGGCCACCGGCGCGGTCCACCACCGCCTGACCGAAAAAGGCCTGCGCTGCGACTCCAACATCCTCGTCGAAACCGCCACCGCCCGCGACCCGCACCACTTTGCGGTGCTGATCGGCTTTGGCGCTTCGGCGGTGTATCCGTTCCTGGCCTACGAAGTGCTGGGCGACCTGATCCGCACCGGCGAAGTGCTGGGCGACCTGTACGAAGTGTTCAAGAACTACCGCAAAGGCATCACCAAGGGCCTGTTGAAGATCCTGTCGAAGATGGGCATCTCCACCGTCACCTCGTACCGTGGTGCGCAGTTGTTCGAGGCTATCGGCCTGTCGGAAGAAGTCTGCGAGCTGAGCTTCCGTGGTGTGCCAAGCCGCATCAAGGGCGCGCGTTTCGTCGATATCGAAGCCGAACAGAAAGCCCTGGCTTTGGAGGCCTGGAGCGCGCGCAAGCCGATCCAGCAAGGTGGCCTGCTCAAGTTCGTGCACGGTGGCGAATACCACGCCTACAACCCGGATGTGGTCAGCACCCTGCAAGCCGCTGTGCAGCAGGGCGACTACGCCAAGTTCAAGGAATACACCGCGCTGGTGGATAACCGCCCGGTGTCGATGATCCGCGACCTGTTCCAGGTGAAAACCCTGGACACGCCGTTGGCTATCAGCGAAATCGAACCGCTGGAGTCGATCCTCAAGCGCTTCGACTCCGCCGGTATCTCCCTGGGCGCCTTGTCGCCCGAGGCCCACGAAGCCCTGGCCGAAGCCATGAACCGCCTGGGTGCGCGTTCCAACTCCGGCGAAGGCGGCGAAGATCCGGCGCGCTACGGCACCATCAAGAGCTCGAAAATCAAGCAGGTGGCTACTGGCCGTTTCGGGGTGACCCCGGAATACCTGGTCAACGCCGAAGTGCTGCAGATCAAGGTGGCCCAGGGCGCCAAGCCCGGTGAAGGCGGGCAACTGCCGGGCGGCAAGGTCAACGGCCTGATCGCCAAGCTGCGTTATGCCGTGCCGGGCGTGACCCTGATCTCGCCACCGCCGCACCACGACATCTACTCGATTGAAGACTTGTCGCAGCTGATTTTCGACCTCAAGCAAGTCAACCCGCAGGCCCTGGTCTCGGTGAAACTGGTTGCTGAAGCCGGCGTCGGCACCATCGCCGCTGGCGTGGCCAAGGCCTATGCCGACCTGATCACCATCTCCGGCTACGACGGCGGCACCGGCGCTTCGCCGCTGACCTCGATCAAGTACGCCGGCGCACCGTGGGAGCTGGGCCTGGCCGAGACCCACCAGACCCTGCGCGGCAACGACCTGCGCGGCAAGGTCCGGGTGCAGACCGACGGCGGCCTGAAAACCGGCCTCGACGTGATCAAGGCCGCGATACTCGGCGCCGAAAGCTTCGGCTTCGGCACCGCGCCGATGATTGCCCTGGGCTGCAAATACCTGCGCATCTGCCACCTGAACAACTGCGCCACCGGCGTGGCCACGCAGAACGAGAAGCTGCGCAAGGATCACTACATCGGCACCGTCGACATGGTGGTGAATTTCTTCACCTACGTCGCCGAAGAAACCCGTGAGTGGCTGGCCAAGCTGGGCGTGCGCTCCCTGCAAGAGCTGATCGGGCGTACCGATCTGCTGGACATCCTCCAGGGCCAGACCGCCAAGCAGCACCATCTGGACCTGACGCCGCTGTTGGGCAGCGATCACATCCCGGCAGACAAGCCACAATTCTGCCAGGTCGACCGCAACCCACCGTTCGACAAAGGCCTGTTGGCCGAGAAAATGGTCGACATGGCCGGCTCCTCGATCAACGACGCCAGCGGTGGCGAATTCACCCTGGATATCTGCAACTGCGACCGCTCCATCGGCGCGCGGATCTCCGGCGAAATCGCGCGCAAGCACGGCAACCAGGGCATGGCCAAGGCGCCGATCACCTTCCGCTTCAAGGGCACCGCGGGCCAGAGCTTTGGCGTGTGGAACGCCGGCGGCCTGCACATGTACCTTGAAGGCGACGCCAACGACTACGTGGGCAAGGGCATGACCGGCGGCAAGCTGGTGATCGTCCCGCCCGTGGGTAGCATCTACAAGACCCAGGACAGTGCCATCATCGGCAACACCTGCTTGTACGGCGCCACCGGTGGCAAGCTGTTCGCCGCAGGGACCGCCGGTGAGCGTTTCGCCGTGCGTAACTCCGGTGCCCACACCGTGGTCGAAGGCACTGGCGATCACTGCTGCGAGTACATGACCGGTGGTTTTGTCTGCGTGTTGGGCAAGACCGGTTACAACTTTGGTTCGGGCATGACTGGCGGTTTCGCCTACGTGCTGGACCAGGACAACACCTTCGTCGACAAGGTCAACCACGAGTTGGTCGAGATCCAGCGGATCAGCGGCGAAGCCATGGAGTCCTACCGGAACCACTTGCAGCACGTGCTGGACGAGTACGTCGAGGAAACCGGCAGCGAATGGGGCCGTAACCTCGCCGAGAACCTCGATGATTACCTGCGTCGTTTCTGGCTGGTCAAGCCCAAGGCTGCCAACTTGAAATCGTTGCTTTCCAGCATCCGTGCCAACCCGCAGTGATATGCGCCTGAAGAGTTTGATGAGGTTTTAACATGGCTGAACGTCTGAATAACGACTTCCAGTTCATCGATGTCGGGCGCAAAGATCCGAAGAAGAAACTGTTGCGTCAACGCAAGAAAGAGTTCGTGGAAATCTACGAGCCCTTCAAACCCCAGCACTCGGCCGACCAGGCCCACCGCTGCCTGGGGTGCGGTAACCCGTATTGCGAATGGAAGTGCCCGGTGCACAACTTCATTCCCAACTGGCTCAAGCTGGTGGCCGAGGGCAACATCCTCGCCGCCGCCGAACTGTCGCACCAGACCAACACCCTGCCGGAAGTCTGCGGCAGGGTTTGTCCCCAGGACCGTCTGTGCGAGGGTGCGTGCACCCTCAACGACGGTTTCGGCGCGGTGACCATCGGTTCGGTGGAGAAGTACATCACCGACACCGCATTCGCCATGGGCTGGCGCCCGGACATGTCCAAGGTCAAGCCCACCGGCAAGCGCGTCGCGATTATCGGCGCGGGCCCGGCGGGCCTGGGTTGTGCTGACGTGCTGGTACGTGGCGGCGTGACCCCGGTGGTGTTCGACAAGAACCCGGAAATCGGGGGCCTGCTGACCTTCGGCATCCCCGAGTTCAAGCTGGAAAAGACCGTGCTGAGCAATCGCCGCGAAGTCTTCACCGGCATGGGCATCGAGTTTCGCCTGAACACCGAGATCGGCAAAGACGTGACCATGGAGCAACTGCTCGAAGAATACGATGCGGTATTCATGGGCATGGGCACCTACACCTACATGAAGGGCGGCTTTGCCGGTGAGGATCTGCCGGGCGTGTACGACGCGCTCGACTTCCTGATCGCCAACGTCAACCGCAACCTGGGCTTTGAAAAGTCGCCGGAAGATTTCGTCGACATGAAAGGCAAGAAGGTCGTGGTGCTCGGCGGTGGTGACACCGCGATGGACTGCAACCGCACCTCGATTCGCCAGGGTGCCAAGTCGGTGACCTGTGCCTATCGCCGCGACGAAGCCAACATGCCCGGCTCGCGCAAAGAGGTGAAGAACGCCAAGGAAGAAGGCGTGAAGTTCCTCTACAACCGCCAGCCGATCGCTATCGTCGGTGAAGACCGTGTCGAAGGCGTGAAGGTAGTCGAGACCCGTCTCGGCGAACCGGACGCCCGTGGCCGCCGCAGCCCCGAGCCGATCCCGGGTTCCGAAGAGATCATCCCGGCCGACGCCGTGGTCATCGCTTTCGGCTTCCGCCCAAGCCCGGCGCCGTGGTTCGAGCAGTTCCAGATCCAGACTGACAGCCAGGGCCGCGTCGTGGCCCCGGAACAGGGCCAGTACAAGCACCAGACCAGCAACCCGAAAATCTTCGCCGGTGGCGATATGGTGCGCGGCTCTGACCTGGTGGTGACGGCGATCTTCGAAGGCCGCAACGCCGCCGAAGGCATCCTGGACTACTTGCAGGTCTGATCTGGTCCCGAGTTGAAACGGGATCAAAATGTGGGAGCTGGCTTGCCTGCGATGCAGGCAACTCGGTCTGTCAGCCAGACCCAGTTGATGCCATCGCAGGCAAGCCAGCTCCTACACAAACCCCATTGCCTATTGAGGTTTGTGCTGCCAGCCATTGCGACAAATTGACCCGATAGACAAAAGGCTGACCTGTAACCGTGCCTTTTGCGTCCGGCTCTGAGAAAATGCCCGCACTTTTTTTGCGGATGCCGACATGACTGCCCTCAAGAACGACCGTTTCCTTCGTGCCCTGCTCAAGCAACCCGTAGACGTCACCCCCGTGTGGATGATGCGTCAAGCCGGTCGCTACCTGCCGGAATACCGCGCCAGCCGCGCCAACGCGGGCGATTTCATGAGCCTGTGCATGAACCCGGAGTTCGCCTGTGAAGTCACGATGCAGCCGCTGGACCGCTATCCACAGTTGGATGCGGCCATCCTCTTCTCCGATATCCTGACCATCCCCGATGCCATGGGCCAAGGCCTGTACTTTGAAACCGGCGAAGGTCCACGTTTCAAGAAAGTGATCAGCACCCTGGCCGATATCGAAGCCCTGCCGATCCCCGATCCGCACAAAGACCTCGGCTACGTGATGGACGCCGTCAGCACCATCCGCCGCGAACTCAACGGCCGCGTACCGCTGATCGGCTTCTCCGGCAGCCCGTGGACCCTGGCCACCTACATGGTCGAAGGCGGCTCGTCGAAAGACTTTCGCAAGACCAAGGCCATGCTCTACGACAACCCACAAGCCATGCACTTGCTGCTGGACAAGTTGGCGCAGTCGGTCGTGTCCTACCTCAACGGCCAGATCATGGCCGGCGCGCAAGCGGTGCAGATCTTCGACACCTGGGGTGGCAACCTGTCGGCGGCGGCGTACCAGGAGTTCTCCCTGGCCTACATGCGCAAAATCGTCAGCGGCCTGATCCGCGAACACGAAGGCCGCAAAGTGCCGGTGATCCTGTTCACCAAGGGCGGCGGCCTGTGGCTGGAAAGCATCGCCGATGCGGGCGCCGATGCACTGGGCCTGGACTGGACCTGCGACCTGGGCGAAGCCCGTCGCCGCGTCGGCAACCAGGTGGCCCTGCAAGGCAACATGGACCCGACCGTGCTATACGCCAAGCCGGAAGCGATCCGCGCCGAAGTGGGCCGCATCCTCGCCAGCTACGGCAAGGGCAGCGGCCACGTGTTCAACCTCGGCCACGGCATCACCCCGGAAGTGAACCCGGAGCATGCGGGCGCGTTCCTGCGGGCGGTGCATGAGTTGTCGGCGCAGTATCACGAGTAAGCATCAGCTAATAAAAAACCGGCTCAGGCCGGTTTTTTATTAGCTGACGATTGTTGTAGGAGCCGGCTTGCCGGCGATGACATGCTTGAGCCCTGCGGTGATTCTTCGGGCCACATCGCTGGCAAGCCAGCTCCTACAGTTTGAGCGGTGGCAACTTGGCCAGCTTCAACGCCACCAGCAGCGCAACGATCAGCAGCGCGACGATAAACCCGCCAATCCCGTTCCAGCCGGCGTAGTGCCAGAAAAACCCACCGGCCGTCCCGGCAATGCTCGACCCCGCGTAATAGCTGAACAGGTACAGCGACGAAGCCTGGCCCTTGGCTTTGACTGCGCGGCGGCCAATCCAGCTGCTGGCCACCGAGTGGGCGCCGAAGAAGCCGAAGGTGAAGATCAGCATGCCGATGATGATCAGTGCCAGCGGGCCGAACAAGGTCAGGGTGATGCCGGCGAGCATCAGCACGATGGTGGCCCACAGCACGCGGCGGCGGCCCAGGCGGTCGGCCAGCGAGCCAATCTTCGCCGAGCTGTAGATGCCCGACAGGTACACCACCGACAGCAAGCCCACCACCGCCTGGCTCAGGTCATAGGGATCGGCCAGCAAGCGGTAGCCGATGTAGTTGAACAGCGTGACAAAGGCGCCCATCAGCAAGAAGGCTTCGAGGAACAACCAGGGCAGGCCGGCATCCTTGAAGTGCATGACGAAACCATTGAGCAAATTGCGCGGCTTGAGGCTGCTGGCGCGGAAGTTGCGCGAGGGCGGCAGGATTTTCCAGAACACCGTCGCCGCAATCAGCGCCAGCGCGCCGATGACCAGCATTGCGGTATGCCAGCTGACAAAGTCGATCAACACGCCAGTGATCAGGCGCCCGCTCATGCCCCCAATCGCATTGCCGCCGATATACAGGCCCATGGCCAGGCCGATGTGCTGCGGGTGGATCTCTTCGCTGAGGTAGGTCATGGCCACGGCAGCCAGGCCACTGAGGGACAGGCCCAGCAGCGCGCGCATCCACAGGATCCCTTCCCAGGTCGGCATCAGGCCGCTGGCGATGGTGCACACCGCAGCGCAGAACAGCGAGGTGACCATCACCGGCTTGCGCCCCAGGCGATCGGAAACTGGCCCGGTGATCAGTAGGCCAAAGGCGAGCATCGCGGTGGAGACAGAAAGGATCAGGCTGCTCTGCGCGGCATTGATGGAAAACTCGTGGGACAGCGCCGGCATCATCGGTTGTACGCAATACAGCAGGGCAAAGGTGGCAAAACCGCCGGAAAACAGCGCCAGCACTGTACGCATAAACATCGGCGTACCTTTTTCGATGTACACGTCGTTGAGCTGCGCCACCACCTCATCCAGGGCAGTGGGCGGACGTTCTTGGACAAGTGGAGCGACAGCAGCTTTCACGCGGGACCTCGGCAAGCAAAGGCAGCCAGGACTGGCCATGCAAAAAAGAATATAGCTGGCTAATGATTCTTTCCAATATATTGTTCGACCTGTTTGATAGCTTTTACGACCTAATGAGGTTTTCATGGAATTGCGCCACTTGCGCTACTTCATCGCCGTGGCTGAAGAGCTGCATTTCGGCCGGGCCGCCCAGGTTTTGGGGATCTCCCAGCCGCCCTTGAGCCAGCAGATCCAGGCGCTGGAACAGCAGGTCGGCGCGCGGCTGTTCGAGCGCACCAATCGTCGGGTCGAGCTGAGCGAGGCTGGGCGCCTGTTCCTCGTGGAAGCCCGCCTGGTGCTGGCGCAGGTCGACAAGGCTGCGGATGTGGCGCGCCGTGCGCAGTTGGGGGAACTGGGTGAACTGAAGATTGGCTTCACCTCTTCGGCGCCGTTCAACTCCAGCATCCCACAAGCGATTTTTGCTTTTCGCCAGGCCTTCCCGGCGGTGCACCTGAACCTGCAGGAAATGAGCAGTACCGAAGTGGCGGGTGCGCTGGTGGATGAGTCGATCCAGGTCGGCTTGATGCGCCCGTTGCCGTTGCCGGACTCACTGAGTGTCGTGGAGTTGATGCGTGAGCCCCTGGTGGCGGTGCTCAGTGCCGGCCATCCGTTGGCGCAGGGTAGTGAGCGGGGTTTGCATCTGACGCAGTTGGCCGACGAACCTTTTGTGTTTTTCCCACGGGCCTATGGCAGCGGTTTGTACGCCCAGTTACTCAGCCTGGCCCGCGACGCCGGCTTCAGCCCGCACTTCGCCCAGGAGGCCGGCGAGGCCATGACCATCATCGGCCTGGTGGCGGCGGGGTTGGGAGTGTCGGTGTTGCCGGCGTCGTACCAGCGCATCCGCATCGATGGCGTGGTCTACCGCACCTTGCTCGACCCGGAGGCGGTAACGGCGGTGTGGCTGGTGCAGCGCAAGGACCAGCAGTCACCCATGGCCAAGGCGTTTGTCGAGCTGCTGACGCGTAAGGCGTTGGTGTAACCGCGGTCACATATCAGGTAACGGAACCGATTTAGTGATTTACCTTGGCGTTGCGCAGAATCGTTTCTTTTTCGCTGAGTGACATGGATGACACTTCTCTATCAGCCCAAAGAAGGCAGCGTGTTGATTTGACAAAATCGCTGAACTTTCCAGTGAGCAGTTTTTGGCTGTCAAGGCGATGACAAGCCAGCCTGCTTGTGAAGAGGGCGCCGAAAGGCGCCCTTTGTCGTTTCTGGTGCTAGGTAGGTGCCGGTTTTTCGGGCGCCGATCAGTTCTGCTTCGACGTCCCCGTCTCCTTGAACAACTGCGCCGCCGTGCCCGCTTCAGCTGCGCCATTGGAGCGCAGCCCGGCCATGATGTCGCGGTCGAGCATGCTCACCCAGCGGTTGTAGTTGCGATGGATCTTGCCGTCCTTGTAGCCCAGTTCCTGGCTGTCGCGGTAGGTGATGGCGTAGCTGGTGCCGGTGTAGCGGATGTCGATTTCGGCGTAGTAGCGGTTGCGCACGTTGATCTGGGCCTGGATCAGGCGTGGGTCGGCGCGTTGTACGGTCCAGTTGCGCTTGTCCAGCGCGGTGAGGATGCTCTGTTTCATTTTCGCTTCGCTGACCTGCTCGTTGGCGGCGAGTGCGTGCTGGGTGTTGAGCACCGGCTTGCTGGTACAGCCGGCAGCGGTCAGCAGGGTCAGGGCGATAAGGGTGGCGCGTAGCAACGAAGACATTGCGTTCTCTCCAATCAGATAAAAGGCTTACTGCCAGCGGCGAAAGATCAGCGACGTGTTGACGCCGCCAAAGGCAAAGTTGTTGTTCATCACGTAATCGTTGTGCATCTGGCGGAACTCGCCGCGCAGGTAATCCAGTTGGCCGCAGCGTGGGTCGACTTGATCGAGGTTGAACGTCGGCACGTATTGGTCGCGGTTCATCATCTCGATGCTGAACCACGACTCCAGCGCCCCGCAGGCGCCCAGGGTATGGCCCAGGAAACTCTTTTGCGAGCTGATGGGCATGCGGCTGCCGAACAGGCTGCTGGTGGCCAGGGTTTCGGCAATGTCGCCTTGTTCGGTGGCCGTGCCGTGGCCGTTGACATAGCCGATGGCATCCGGCGCCAGGCCGGCATCTTCCAGGGCCAGCTCCATGGCCCGGCGCATGGTGGCCTGCTCGGGGCGCGTGGTGTGCTGGCCGTCGGCGTTGCTGCCAAAACCGACGATCTCGGCATGGATATGCGCGCCACGGGCCAGGGCATGCTCCAGCTCCTCAAGCACCAGCATGCCGCCGCCCTCACCAATCACCAGGCCGTCGCGACCGCTGTCGTAGGGCCGTGGGCTGGTCTGCGGGGCGTCGTTTTTCAGGCTGGTGGCGTAGAGCGCGTCAAACACCATGGCTTCGGTGGGGCATAGCTCTTCGGCGCCGCCGGCGAGCATCAGCGGCAGGCGGCCGAACTTGATCGCTTCATAGGCGTAGCCGATGCCCTGGCTGCCGCTGGTGCACGCGCTGGACGTGGGGATCAGGCGCCCGGTGAGGCCAAAGAAGATGCTGATATTGGCCGCCGTGGTGTGCGGCATCATGCGCACATAGGAGTTGGCGTTCAGGCCCTCGGCCACCGAGTTGAGCAGCATATTGCCGAACGCCTTGATCTCATCGGTGCTGCCGGTGGATGAGCCGCAGGCCACACCCATGCGTCCATCCTTGATCGACGCATCGCCCAGCAGGCCGGCGTCGTGCAACGCCTGTTCGGCAGCCCACACCGCCAGGCGCGAAACCCGGCCCATGCTGCGCAGTTGCTTGCGGGTCCAGTGGGCCGGCACGACAAAGTCGTCAATCGGCCCGGCCAAACGGGTGTTCAGTTCGCTGAAGCGATCCCACTCGTCCATGCGCCGGATACCGCTGCGCTGGGCACGGAAGTTGGCGACGATGGTGTCCCAATCGCAGCCCAGGGAGGTCATGCCGGCCATGCCGGTGACTACCACACGTTTCATCAGCACAGGCCCCCGTTCACGGCCAGGACCTGGCGGGTGATGTAGCCGGCTTCCGCCGACACCAGGAAGTTCACCGCAC
Source organism: Pseudomonas sp. HC1(2025) (assembly GCF_058742075.1). NCBI lineage: Bacteria > Pseudomonadati > Pseudomonadota > Gammaproteobacteria > Pseudomonadales > Pseudomonadaceae > Pseudomonas > Pseudomonas sp. HC1(2025). The sequence continues at coordinate 461,639 of NZ_CP196017.1, forward strand.
TGGCGACTTCTTCGGGGGTGCCCATGCGCTGCGCGGGGATCATCTTCATCAGTTCTTCCACCGGCACGTTTTCATCGAGCATTGCCGTGTCGATCAGGCCCGGAGCCACACAGTTGACGGTGATCTTGCGCTTGCCCAGCTCAATGGCCAGGGCCTTGGCGGCGCCGATCAGGCCGGCCTTGGACGCGCTGTAATTGACCTGGCCACGATTGCCGATCAGCCCCGAGACCGAAGTAATGCACACAATGCGCCCGGCCGCGCGCCGCCGGATCATCGGCATCATCACCGGGTGCAGCACGTTATAGAAACCATCGAGATTGGTGCGCATCACCACGTCCCAGTCGTCCTCCGACAACGCCGGGAACGCGCCATCGCGGGTCAGCCCGGCATTGAGCACCACGCCGTAATAGGCACCGTGGGTTTCTACGTCGGCTTCAAGGATCTGCTTGCAGGTGGCACGGTCCGCCACATCGAATTGCAGCACCCGCGCCTTGCGGCCCAGGGCCTCGACTTCGGCCTGTACGGCATCCGCCTCGGCGCGGCCACTGCGGCAATGCAGCACCAGGTCATGGCCGGCCTGGGCCAGGCGCAGGGCGATAGCGCGGCCGATACCCCGGCTGGAGCCGGTGACCAGTACGGATTCAGTCATGACACGTGTCCTTCGATTCAGCTAAATAGTTGGCCGCCTGGGGCGGTCGAAATACGTTCAGGCGCGCGCTGGCCTGGATCCCGTCGCCGGTCAGGTGGCATTCGAACACACCCATGCCGTTGTCGTCTTCCAGGGAGCGCAGGCCGTGGATGGTCAGTTCGGCACCTAGGGGAAAGTGCTCGACATTGCATTCGAACTTGCGCGTGCCCAGCAGGAAGCCCAACTCCACCGCTTCGCCGTTCTGGCGCGCGCGGCAGCCGGCATAGGCGGCCACGCTTTGCGCCATCAACTCGACGCCGACCCAGGCCGGCAGGCTGCCGTCGGGGCGATTGAACAGGCCGCCGGGCTTGACGGTGACGCGGGTGTGGATCTGTTCTTCATCGAACGCCAACACCTGGTCGATCAGGATCATGTCCCCGGCGTGGGGCAACAGTTCGGCGAGTGGCCAATGGCTCATGGGGCGTCTCCGATAATCAGGCTGACGTTGTTGCCGCCGAAGGCAAACGAGTTGCTCATCAGGCAGCGTTTTTCCAGGGTGTCGCCGACCTTGGCCCAGCGCAGGGCGGGCAACGCCGGGTCGGCTTGACCGTCCCAGATATGCGGCGCCAGTGTGCCCTCGACCAGGCTCAGCCAACAGAACGCAGCCTCCAGTGCCCCGGCAGCGCCGAGGGTATGGCCGGTCAGCGGCTTGGTCGAGGAACAGGCCACCCCAGCCGGAAACAGGGTGGCCACGGCCAGGCTTTCCATGGCGTCGTTATGCTGGGTCGCGGTGCCGTGCAGGTTCAGGTAACCGATCTGCGCCGGTGCCAATTTTGCACTGGCCAGGGCCTTGCTCATCGCTTGCAATGCGCCCTTGCCGCTGGGCTCCGGCGCAGAAATATGGTGCGCATCGCAACTGGCGCCGCTGCCCAGCAGGGCGATGGGCGCCGGGCTTTTGCTCATCAGGAACAGCACCGCCGCTTCGCCGATATTGATGCCATTGCGGTTCAGCGAAAACGGGTTGCAGCGCTCGGAAGACACCGCTTCCAGCGAGGTGAAGCCATTGAGGGTCAGCTTGCACAGGCTATCGACCCCGCCGCACAGCACCGCATCGCACAGGCCCAGGTCCAGCAGGCGGCGTGCGCTCATCATTGCGCGGGCGCTGGAGGTGCAGGCGGTGGAAATCACATAGGCCGGGCCGCTCAGTTGCAGCCAGTCGGCGAGGAAGTTGGCCGGGGCGCCGAGCTCTTGTTGGCGGTAGTCATAGGTCTGGGGGAACTGCCCTTCGCGCAGGTAATGGGCGATGCCGCGACTGGCCTCATCGATGCCCGAGGTGCTGGTACCCAGCACCACGCCGATACGCGAGGCGCCAAAGGTGTGGATCGCCTGCCGGATCGGGCCTTCTATCTGCAAGGCGGCCTCCAGCAACAGCTGGTTGTTGCGACTGCTCTGTTGCGCCAGGTGCGGCGGCAGTGGCGCCAGTTCGCCAGGCACGCTGCCCACTGGCAGTACCCGCTCGGGCACCCAGCCGCTCTCGGCGCGCATGCCCGAGCAATCCCCGGCAAACAGATTGCGCCGCACTTGCTGCTGGCCACGGCCCAGGGCGCAGATGATCCCCAGGGCATTGAGATAAGCGGTCATGGGCTGCTCTCGAGCGCGGTGACGCGGTAGTTCAGGTGCTGGCCCGGCATGTTCACGCTGAAGGTCAAGGGGGCGCGGTAGATCACCTGCCAGTGCGGCTTGAGTACCCGTACGCCATCGTCTTCACGGGCTTGGGGGTAGTTGCCGGGCATTTCAGCGGCCGGGGTCAGGGCAAACAGCAGCGCCGCAAACAGCTCGCGGGCCTGGGGGTTGGGTGGTAGCAGGCCATCTGCCTGCCAACTGCCGGCCACCAGCTTTTGCCGGGCCAGGGGGATGCCCAGCGGGTCCATCAGCGACCAGCGCAAGGCCTCGCCTTCGCGCTGGATCACCAGCAACCAGTCCTGGCGCTGGCCGTCCTGCTCGCGCTCGATATGCAATTGCAGGGGCAAGGCCAGGCTCGGTGTATGCACCGGCAGCGGCGGCTGGCTGGCGCATGCGGCCAGCAGCAACAGGCAGCCGATCAACAGCGCGCGGATCAAGCTGGCGGGCCTGTGAGTGGCTTGCGTGCAACCACATTCACCAACGTCTCTTCACGCTCGCCAAACGGCTTGGGCTGGCGCAAGCCCCAACGCTCCAGCAGGCCGAAGTCTGCCGAGCGGCTCCACCACAGGTACGGGTACGACACGTTCTGCGGGCCAAACTCGAAACCCTGCTCGCGGATCATCTCCAGGTACTCATCGGCACTTTTCTGCACATGCATCGGGTGACGGAATAGCCAGCGAATCACCCAGGTGTCGATATAGGCTTCGGTGGACTCGGCAAACAGCAGGTAGCCGCCGGGCTTGAGCACTCGATAAAACTCGGTGAGTGCCCGTTGTTGCTCCACCAGGTGGTGGAAAGTCTGGTGGCAGAACAGGATGTCGACACTTTCATCGGCCACTTTGAGGGTGGCGCAATCGCTGCCAATCAACTCGATCTCAATGCCCTGGCGCGCCGCTTCGGCACGGCTCAGGTCGAGGCTGTGCGGGTCGGCGTCAAGGCCGATCAGGCGCTTGGGAGCGAACACCTGCTGTAAATAGCTAAACGACTTGCCCTGGCCACAACCGGCATCCAGCAGCACCGGCGCCTCCGGCAACGGCGTGCTGAACAGGTTGCGCAGGTCGTTGATTGCCACGCGCAGTACGTGATGCTGCCAGGTGTGGCTGCGCAGGAACCAGAAGCCGAACTTGGTTTCTTCGACGTAGTTTTTGCTCAAGTACTCTTTAGACACAGGTGGGCTGCTCATAGGTTTTCCCCCGCACAGATTTCCGAGAGCATCCGCAAGCGGCGCTTGGGTTCGCTGACAAAGGGATTGCGCTCGTCCCAAGCATAACCGGCGAGGATCGAGCTGATCATGCGGCGGATTTCCGGCGAGCTGCCAGGGTGGTAGATCACATCCTGGAAGGTGCCGGCGTACCAGCCTTCGACGTAGCAACGGAAGGTATCGACCCCGCGTTTGAGTGGTGCGGCGAACTCGGTTTGCCAGTCCACGCTTTCGCCCTTGAGTTGGCGGTGCAGGAGACCTGCCGCCATGCTGGCCGAGCGCATGGCGATGGTCACGCCTGAAGAGAACACCGGGTCGAGGAACTCTGCGGCATTGCCCAGCAGCGCAAAGCCCGGGCCATGCAAGGTGGTGACGTTTGCCGAGTAGCCGCCGATGGTCCGCGCCGGGGTATCCCAGACCGCGTTCGCCAGCACCTTGGACAGGCTCGGGGTTTGCTCGATAAAGCCGCGCAGGCAGGCATCCAGATCCCCATCGCAACCGTCGAAATGCTCCTTGGCCGCGACCACGCCTACCGAGCAGCGGCCGTTGCTGAACGGGATGGTCCAGAACCAGATATCGCGCTGGGTCGGGTGGGTGGTGATGAGGATCTTGCTGCGGTCGAAGCTCGGATGTTCGATACGGTCCTCGACGTGGGTGAACACCGCCTGGCGCAACGGGAAGTTTGACGGCGCCTCAAGGTTCAGCAGGCGTGGCAGCACGCGGCCGTAACCGCTGGCGTCGAGCACAAAGCCGGCCTTGATGTGGTATTCGCGGCCGTTTTCGCGGCGTACATGCAGGTAGCGGTGGCCCGCGGCGAAATCCACGCCGACCAGGGTCTGGCCGTAACGGATCTCCACGCCTTGCAACGCCGCCTGATCGGCCAGCAACTTGTCGAAGTCGGCGCGCTGGACCTGGAAGGTAGTGGGCTTGCCTTCGCTGAAGGTGTCACCGAAATCGAAAGCACTGTAGCGCTCGCCCCAGGCAAACGCGGCGCCGGTTTTCAGCTGGAAGCCGGCGGCGTTGACCGCCTCGAGCATGCCGGCTTCTTCGATAAAGTCGATGCAATGGGACAACAGGCTTTCGCCGATGGAAAAACGCGGGAAGTGTTCGCGCTCAATGATCAACACATCATGCCCGTTGCGCTTGAGCAACGCGGCCGCAATGGCACCGGACGGGCCGGCCCCGATCACCACGACCTGGCGACGTTCCATTTCAACTGTGGGCACTGTGGCTCCTTGCCGGGTTGGCGATCATCACATTCAACAAAAAAAAATTAGTCGGCATCATTGCGCATGTTCCTGGCGGCCGGCCCATGGCGCCAGCATAAAGCTGAAGGCCAGGCCCAGGCTGACCGACAGGCCGAAGTTACTCACCGCCGGGGTGCTGGACACCGCCAGCAGGCCAAAGGACAGCCAGGTGGTGACCGCGGCCAGCAGCGTCCCCAGCAAGCTGACCGCGGCCCCGCCGATCTGTTCGCGCATGAGGATCGCATAGTCGACGCTGATCGCGGTCACCAGCAACAGGCCGAACAGGCTGAACAGGGTCAACGGTTGCCCCAGCCACCCGAGGCTGGCCAGGCTGCACAGCGCAGCCAACAGCGGCAAGGCGACAATGCGCAGCGCGCCGCCCAGGCCAAAGGGCAGGATCAGCAGCAAGACGATCAGTACACAGGACAATAATTTCAGTTCGGCGGCGCTGACCTGGGTCGCGGCAAATACCTGGTTCAAGTCGCCGAGGCGATCCACCAGTTGCACGCCCGGCAGGTCCAGGGCCTGGATGCGCAGCAGCGCCGGGTTGTTCAGGCCTTGCAGGCTGACCATCGCCGCCACGCCGCCGTCGACATTGCCCAGCCACAACAGGCGCCACGGCTCGGCCAGCGGGCCGGCGAGGGCGGCGTCGATGTCGGCGGTGGGCAGCGCCTGCAACTGCGCCACCTCCGCTTGCAGGGCGCTGGCGGGGATGCCGAGGTCGAGCAGCGGTTGCCACAGCGCCGGCAGTTGATTCAGGGCCTCGCGCACGTGTTGCTGTTCGCCGGGCGTGCTCACCAGTTGATTGAGCGCCAGGTAGCCCTGCAGCTTGTCCATGTGCACCAGTTGATCCAGGCGCTGGCTCAACGCCGCCTGGCGCTCCAGTAACTGTTGTTGATTGTCCGCACGCACCAGGAAGAACTGGCTGGTGGGTTGGTAGCCGGTAATGCGCGCAATGGCCTGGGCTTCTTGCAGCAACTGCGGCGGTGCGCCGATCCACTGGCGAATATCGTTCTTGCTGTTCAACTGCCACAGGCCGCCGGCGCAGAACAGCAGGGCCAGCACCAGCAGCGCCTGGCTCGGCAGGCGCTTGAGCAAGGATTCACGCACCCCCAGCAGGAACTCGGCGACCCGCAGCGGCCATTGCGCCGGGCGCAGGTCCATGCCGTTGAGCAGCGCCGGCAACAGGCACACCGCCGACAGGTAGGCGCCCACCAGGCCGGCGGCGGAGAATACGGCGATCTGGGTCAGCGCCGGGAATGGCGTCCAGGCCAGGGCCAGGTAGCCGATACAACTGGTGGCCAGGCTCAGGCTCAGGCCCGGCAGGGTCAGGCGCAAGGCCGGCCAGCTGCGCCAGGGTTGCAGGCTCCAGCTCTTGGACAGGTAGTGCAGCGGGTAGTCGACGGCCACGCCGATCAGGCTCGCGCCCAGTACCAGGGTCATCACATGCATATGGCCGAACAGCGCCACACAGGCCACCGCGCCAAACAGCATGCCCACCAGCACCGGGACAAAGGCCAGCAACACCCGCCAGCGACGGAACGCCAGCAGCAACAGCAACAGAATCCCTACCGTTGCGCCGCCGCCGACCCAGGTCATCTCGCGGCTGGCCTGTTGTTGGCCGTTGGCCGCGTACAGCAGGCCGCTAGCGGCGAGCAGTTGCACGCCTTGCTCGCTGGCCAGGTCGCGGCTGGCTTGCAGCAGGTCGGCGACTTGCAGCGGCAGTTTCATATCAAAGGCATTGCCCTGGGTACGCGCGCGCAGCAGCACCCAGCTTTTGCCGTCGGCATCGGCAATCAACGCGCCGCTGCCGATATCCAGCTGCACCGCACCGTGTTGCGGCTGGCTGTTCTGGATGCGTCCGGTCAGGCCCAGCCAATCGTCCTGGCTCGGCACCAGGCTGAAGCCGGTAAAGGGGTCGAACAGCGCCTGCACCCGCTGCGCGATAAACGCCTCGGGCTCGCTGACCAACTGCTCGCGGTCCTTGGCCGACAGCATCGCCAGGCGCCCTTGCAGCAATTGTTGGCGCAGGGCTGGCAGGTCGGCTTGCAGGGTCCAGGTGACCTTTTCAAACAGGCCGCTGGCTTGCCACTGTTCACCGAGCTGTTGGGCCATGGCCAGTGCGTGCTGGCGATCGGCATGTCCGACCAGCACCAGCATCTCGCGGTTCAGCGGCTCTTGCATGCGTTGCTCGGCCGCCAGTTCCAGCGCGTCCGGGGTGTTGCCCGGCACCAGATCCATCAGGTTGGCCGACAACGGCGCGCCCTCGCGCCATTGCCAGCCGGCCAGGGCCAGCACGGCCACCAGCAGGATCAGGAACAGGCGCGGCAACCAACGCTCACTGGGCAAAGTCGTGTTGCTCCGCGTCGCTCAAGGGTTGCGTGCTGGTGCTGTCTTGCATGCGTAACAGGGTGCTGTCGCCCTGGGTTTCCAGCAGTTCGATGGTGTGCACCAACTCGCCGCCGTCGATATTGATCTGGGTGAACACTTGCTTGAGCAGCAGCGAGCGGGGGATCAGCTTGAGTTTCCAGGCCTTGGCCTCGCCTTGCAGCTGCAACTCGAAGTCGCGCTGCAAGCCGCTGCTGTCGCCTTGCAGCACGGCCAGGAACAAACGGTTCTGCTCGGCGCCGGCGCTTTTGTTCGGCAGCGGTTGCCAACCGTTGGCATCACGCCGGGCTATGCCTTGGGCGTTGATGCGATAGTCCTGTTGCAGTGGGGTTTTCAGCAGCCAGAGCAGGCCGTGGTCCCGGGCCAATACGAAGGTGCCTTTGCTGGTCAGCGGCTGGGGCAGGGCGCGCAGGTGCTTTTCCTGGATGAAGCTGCCGTGGATCACCGAGGGCTTGGCCAACTGATCGCTCAGTTGTTGCAAGTCGAAGGCATAAGCCCCAACGCTCAGCAGCAACCCAACCCCTGTAGGAGCGAGCTTGCTCGCGAAAAACCGGAGGGCGCTGCGCAGTGTCAGGCCCCCCGCGTTATTGTTGGCGACCATCGCGGGCAAGCTCAGCATTCCAGGGCCCTTTCGACGGCGGTGATGAACACGGTGGGCGAGGCCAGTTGCATCTCGCGGCTGGCAATCTCGACGGCCACTTGCACGGTGCTGGCGCGGGTCAGGCGTTCGCCGCTGGCAAGGTCGGTGATCAGGTAGTTGACCTTCAAGCGGTTCTCCCACTCCACCAGGCTGGCGCGCACGTTGAGGGTCTGGCCAAAGGTGGCGCCACGCACGTAGCGCAGTTGCAGGTCGATTACCGGCCACGCATAGCCGGATTCGAGCATCGCCGTGTAGTTGTGGCCGAGCTTGTCGAGCAGCGCGCAGCGGGCGATTTCCAGGTATTTCACGTAGTGGCCGTGCCAGACCACGTTCATCGTGTCGATGTCGAAGAAGGGCACGAGGATTTCAGTGTCGCAATGCAACACGCCGGGGCTACGCATGCAGCCTCCAGTGTTGCGCGGCGATGCGCTGCAGGCACAGGCGCAGTTCGCCCTCCAGGGCACGGTCTTCGATCACCGGCGGGAAGTCCTTGGCCAGCTCGATGTGCATCGCGGCCAGGGCCGGCGGCAACGGCCTGGCATCCGTGACCTGGGCGCGCAGCCACACGCCCTGGTTGGCGGCGAGCAAGGTGGCGGCGGCCACCTGTTCGGTCAGCTCCAGCACGCGGATTGCATCGCGGGCGGCGATCGTACCCATGCTGACCTTGTCCTGGTTGTGGCACTCGGTGGAGCGCGAAAACACGCTGGCCGGCATCGTATTTTTCAACGCTTCGGCGGTCCAGGCGCTGGTGCCGATCTGCACCGCCTTGAAGCCGTGGTTGATCATCGCGCGGTCCGCCGGGGCGCCCGACAGGTTGCTCGGCAAGCCATGGTTGTAGCGCTCGTCCACCAGCAGCGCCAGTTGCCGGTCGAGCAGGTCGGCGACGTTGGCCACCAGGTTTTTCAGGCTGTCCATGGCAAAGGCGATATGCCCGCCGTAGAAGTGCCCGCCGTGCAACACGCGCTCGGCCTCGGCGTCGATGATCGGGTTGTCGTTGGCGCTGTTGAGCTCGATCTCGATAAACGAACGCAGCCAGTTCAGGCTGTCGGCCAGCACGCCGAGGACGTGGGGCGCGCAGCGCAGCGAGTAGCGGTCCTGCAAACGGTGCAGCGGCGCGGTCGGGGCGTCGATGGCCAGGTCCTTGCGCAGCCACGCCGCAACCTGCATCTGCCCGGGGTGCGGCTTGGCGGCGAACAGGCGTTCGTCAAAGTGCTCCGGGTTGCCTTGCAGCGCCACCACGTTCAACGCGGTGATGCGCGTGGCCAGTTGCAGCAGGTAGTCGGCGCGGGCGAAGGCAAGGCAAGCCAGGCCGGTCATCACGGCGGTGCCGTTCATCAGCGCCAGGGCTTCCTTGGGCCGCAGCACCAATGGCGTCCAGCCCAGCTCACGGTGTACGTCGGCGGCCAGGCGGCGCTCGCCACGAAACAGCACTTCACGCTCGCCGGACAAGGTCGCGGCCACGTACGACAGCGGCGTCAGATCGCCGCTGGCGCCCACCGAGCCTTCCTCCGGGATCAGCGGCAGGATGTCGTGTTCAAGGAACGCATGCAGGCGCTCCAGCAGTTCAACCCGCACCCCGGACACGCCGTGGCACAGCGACTGCAAACGCGCCGCCAGCACCGCACGGGTGGCCTGGGCGTCGAGCAACTTGCCCAGGCCGCAGCCGTGGAAGGTGTACAGGTGACGCGGCAATGCCTCGACATGCTGCAACGGCACCGCCACCACGCACGAGTCGCCGTAGCCGGTGGTGACGCCGTAGATCACGCCTTCCTTGTCCAGCAGCGAATCGAGGAACTGCGCGCCCTTGGCGATGCGCTGGCGATACCCGGCATCGTCTTGCAGGCGGGTGGGCGCCTGACGGTTGGCCAGGGCCAGCACGTCTTCGATGCGCAAAGGGAGTTCGCCGAAGGTTACCGGCTCAAGCAGATGCGTCGTCATCGGTCTTCCAGAAAGGGTAAAAGTTGAACCATTGTTGGGGCGCTTGCAGGCAGAACTGGCCCAGGCGTTCGGCGTAGCGGGCGGCCCAGTGGGCGATCACCTGCTGGCGGTCGCTGCGTTTCCATTCGATCAATGGGGCAAAGGGCTCGATGATCAGCCGATAGCGCCCCTGGTGCTTGAGGCACATCAGCAGGTTGACCGGGCATTTGAGCAGGCCGGCCAGCAGCCATGGGCCCTGGGGGAAGGCGGCGCTATGGCCGAGAAAATCCACGCGCACCGTGCGCCCGCCGTGCAGCGGGATGCGGTCGCCGGCAATCGCCAGCCACTCACCGTCGTCCAGGCGCTGGCTGAGCAGCAGCATCACCGCCGGGTCCAGCTCGCTGACCTGGATCAGCCGCAGGTTGCTCGCCCCGGCTTCGCCCAGCAGGCGGTTGAACTGTTCGGCGTGCTTGGTGTGCACCAGCACGTTCATGGTGACTTTCTCACCCAGCTCCGCAAGGGCCCGGCACACTTCCAGGTTGCCCAGGTGCGCGCCCACCAGCATCTGCCCGCGTTCGCCGCGCAGTTGCCCGCGCAATTGGGCCGGGTCGATGATTTCGATCTGTTCCAGGCGCAGCTTGCCGTTCCATACGTCGAGCTTGTCCAGCAAGGCGTCGGCGAAAGCCATGAACTGGCCGAACACCCTTGTGTGGCTGGGGCGCAGGTCGTCGCGCCCGCTCCAGTCGGCCAGGCGCTGCTGGTACTGCCAGATGCTCTGGCGCGCGGCACGGCCAAACACGAAAAAGTACAGGACGATGCCATACAGCAGCGGGCTCAGCACCCGGCGCCCGAGGACCTTGGCGGCGAATGCGGTGAGTTTCATCAGCCAGAAACTGCCGCGTTCCTGGCGGTCGGCCCAGTGCCGGGGGTTGTCGCTCATGCCTGCCACCGTCGCCAGAGGATCATTGGCGCACGCAGCAACATGCCGAAAAACAGCCGGGTGTGCATGGATGAAATCAGCAGGTTGTCGTGGACCAGGCGAAAGTGCGACAGGCCGTCGGCCGGGTAATGCACTTGGGTCGGCAGCCAGCGCATCGGCTGGTTGCGCCATGACAGGCGCACGAGGATGTCGGAGTCGAAATCCATGCGCTTGCCGATCCGTGCCGAGTCCATCAAGGCCAGCACCGGTGCCAGGGGGTAGATGCGAAAGCCGCACATCGAATCGCGGATCTGCAGCGACAGGCTGTTGATCCACACCCAGACATGGGTCAGGTAGCGCGCATAGAGGCGGCCCTTGGGCACGCTGTCGTCGTATTCGGGGTAGCCGCAGATCACCGCGTCGGGGTGGGTGCGCGAGGCGTCGAGAAACAGCGCGACTTCGCGCAGGTCGTGCTGGCCGTCGGCGTCCACTTGCAGGGCGTGGGTGAAGCCCAGGTGCGCGGCTTCGCGAAAGCCGACTTGCACCGCCCCGCCCTTGCCCTGGTTGGTGGGCAGGGTGATCAGCGAGACGTTATCCAGGCTGGCCAGTTGCGCCAGCACGGCGGCGCAGGCCGGGCTGCTGCCATCGTCCACCAGCAGGCAGGGCAGGCCATGGTCCAGCAGGCTGCGGACCACGGCGGGCACGGCGGATTCGTGGTTGTAGACCGGGATCAGGGCGCAGGGGTTATGCATGGTGGTGGGCACCTGATGGACCGAGTTGCCTGCATCGCAGGCAAGCCAGCTCCCACATTTGGGATGTGCGCTTACCCAACCTATGCATGAGAATTCTCCAGCAAAACCCGCCCGCTGGAACACGCCGCACTGTCATTGCGATAAGCGAAATACAACTTGCCCCGCTCGCGATCAAAACGCAGGTGCAACTCGATCACGTCGCCAGGGCGCACCAGTTGCTGGAACTTGAGCACTTCCATGCCGGCAAAGGTCGGCGGTAGATCGAGCAGTTGCTGGCCCAGGTTGAACGCCCATTCCACCTGCACCACCCCTGGCAACACCGGGGTGTGAGGGAAGTGGCCGCTGAAGTAGGCCAGGTCCGGCGGGATGCTCAGTTGCAGGGTCCATTCGCCGTCGGTCTCGACTTGCGCCAGCAATTCCGGCGCCTTGGGGCGCGGCGCCAGCAGCAGGGCTTCGACATCGGCCTGGGGCAGCTTGCCCTGGGGGGTGAGCGGCAACTGGCGCAACAAGCGCCAGCGGCGGGGCAGGGCCAGGGCTTCGCAGTGCTGGCCCAGGTGCTGGCGCAGGGCTTGGGTGACGCTGCGCCGGCCTTGGTTGCGCAGGGCGTGCAGGCCGTCGCCACTGAGTACCACCAGGGCACCGAGGGACGCGCGGTTTTCCTGGACCACCCCCAGGCGCGCTTCCGCGACCCAGGCGTGGTCGGCCAGGGCCTGTTCGAGCATCGGCAGGGAGATGCGTTTTTCTTCCAGCTTGACGATCCGGTCCAGGCGCCCGAGCAGTTCGAAGCGCCCATCTGCGTGGATCTGCGCGGCATCGGCCGTCTGCTCGACATGCCCGGCCGGCAGGTACGGCGAGGCAATGCACAAGGCGCCATCGGCATCCTGAGTCAGGCGTACATCGGCAAACGGCTGCCAGGGCGTGTGGCCCTGGCGCCAGGCAATGCCGCCGGTTTCCGAACTGCCGAGGATCTCGGTCGGCCACTGCTGCAGGCGTTGGTGCAGGCTGTCGGCAGCCTCGGCGGGCAGCGCGCCACCGGAGGAGAACACGCGCTTGACCGTGCTCAAGGCCGTCCAGTCGAGGTTATCGCCCATGCGCTTGAGCAGGGCCGGGCTGGCCACCCAGGCGAAATGCGGGTGCTGGCGGCTGACGCGCTGCAAGTCTTCGGGGAACGGCAGTTGCTGGCGCACAAAGCTGCGACCGGCGCACAGCGGCCAGAGCACGCGAAACAACAGGCCATAGATGTGCTGGGTAGCGACGCTGCCGACGATGCACGCGCGGCCCAGGTCGGCGCCCCACAAGGCTTCCAGGGCCTGTACCTCGTTGGCCAGTTGGCGCAGGGTCTTGTCGATGCGCTTGGGCGCGCCGCTGGAGCCGGAGGTGCACAGGCCCAATTGGCAGGCGTCCAGGTCCAGGGCTGCGGCGGCGAGCGGCGGGTGGTAGAGCGCCTCCAGGTCGCCCGCTTCGGTCAGCCAGGCGTCGACCGCAGTAGCCCAGCGTTGGCGGGTCTGGGGTTGCAGGTCGGCGGGCAGCAGCACACTGGCCCCGGCGCGCCAGGCGCCCAGCAGGGCAATCGCCAGCTCGCCGGCGTCGCTCAGGTGCACGGCCAGGCGCTGGATGCCACGGGCTTTGAGCCCGGCCGCCAGGCTCAGGGCCCGTTCGCACAGTTGTGCGTGGTTCATTGCAGGTTCAGTGGTGACCGAACGCAGTTGCACAGGCTCAAGCAACAGATGCTCAAGATTGACCCAATTCATACGCGGCCTCGAACCCTTTGTCGTATCAGCCATTCCACGGCGAACAACAACCCCATCAGCCCATAGGCGATCAGGCCGTTGTACAACGTCCACCAGCTCAACGGTGCCCACAAGGTGAGCGCAGCGGCGAGCAGGCCGTTACACAAGAAAAACCCACTCCACACCACGGTGACCTGGCGCGTGTACGCAATGGCCTTTTCAGGCAGATGCGGATCGCTCAGGCGCGCGAGGCGCTCGACCATCGGCGGGCCGTACTTCAGGCTCAGGCCGAACAGCGCCAGCATGAAGATGCTGACCAGGCTTGGGTACCAGCGCAGCAACTGCGGGTTGTCGAACCAGGCCAGCAGCAGGCAAAACACAAGCGCCACGCCGGCCATCCAGCCGCTGCCGGGACGCCGCGGGCCGGTCAGCGCGCGCAGCAGCCAGAGGCTCGCCAGCAGCAGGCCGAATTGCCACGGGGCGAAATGCTCCGTGCCGTAATACACCGCGAAAGGGTACAGCAGCCCTACCAGCAACAGGCCAAGGCCGATCAGCCGGCTCATGCGGCCGGTTGGACCAGACGGTAGACCGCCTCGACCACATCATTGACCGTACGCACGGCCTTGAACTCTTCGGCGGCGATTTTCTTGCCGGTCTGGCGCTTGATATGGTCGATCAGGTCCACCGCATCGATGCTGTCGATTTCCAGGTCCTGGTACAGGTTGGCGTCGAGGGTGACCCGCGTAGGCTCCAGTTCAAACAGTTCCACCAGGGCGTCGCGCAGGGTGTTGAAGATATCGTCACGAGTTTGCATGGTCGGGTCTCAAGCTGCCTGTCGGGCCGTGACGAACGCCGCGAGGCTGGCCACGTTGATAAAGTGATTGCGGGTGTCCTTGGCGTCGGCATCGATCTTGATGCCGTACTTTTTCTGGATCGCCAGGCCCAATTCCAGGGCATCTACCGAATCCAGGCCCAGGCCTTCGCCGAACAGGGTTTGCTCGCTGCCGATGTCGCAGGCGTCGATGTCTTCCAGGCCCAGGGCCTCGATGATCAGGGTTTTGATTTCGTGTTCAAGGCTGTTGGGGTTGCTCATCTTCGGCGAGCTCCTTAATGAAATAGTGATGCAGATAATCGTTGAGCTTGCGTGAGGCCTGAGGTGGTGGCCCTTGTGAGGCAAACACCTGTGGATCTATATCGGCACCCACCCGCAAACTGAAGTGAAAGCGGCGGTTGGGGATGCGATACCAGGGCTCGGCCTTGGTCAGCGTGGTCGGGCTGACCTTGAGCACCACGGGGGTGATGATTGTCGCACCGCGCAGGGCGATGGCGGCGGCCCCGCGATGAAAGGCCGGGGCTTTGCCCGGCACGGTGCGGGTGCCTTCGGGAAAGATAATCAGGGTCTGGCCGCCTCGCAGGGCACTGGCGGCGGCATCGAGCATGTCGATGCTGCCATCGTTGCTGATATAGCCGGCATCATTCACGGGGCCACGGGTGAAGGGGTTCTGCCACAGGCTCTGCTTGACCACGCAATTGGCCTGGCGTACCAGGCCGATCAGCACCACGACGTCGATCAGCGACGGGTGGTTGGCGATGATCATCTGCCCGGGGCGCCCGAGTTTTTCGGCGCCTTCGACGCTGTAGGTGAGAATGCCGGCGCGGTACATCATGTTGATAAAGAACCAGAACAACCGCCCGACGGTCAGGCGCGCACGGCGCTGGTGCTGCCGGGCGTCCCCCGGCAGGCAACTGAGCAGCGGGAACACCAGCAAGCGCAGGCACAAGCCGCCCACGCCGAACAGCACGAAGCTGGCTGCCGTGGCGAACAGGCGCCAGTAGTAGGCGTCCCGGGGCTTGTCGGTCAGGGTTTGCGTTGCCAGTTCCATACTCGGTTCTTCCAGGCATGTTGGCAGGCACCTTGCTCGGTGAGCAGGGTGCGCAGCAGGTTCAGGGCGTGGGGCCACTGGGTCTCGGTGGGTTGGACCGTTGTGGTGTGCAGCGCCAGTTGCCATTCGTCGCCTGGGGTCAGCAGCAGGCCCAGGGCGTAGGGGAACGGCACATCATCGATCCACCGCGCGTAGGCCAGGGGTGGCTGCTCTTCGGTAATCACCAGCAGAACGACCGGCGCGCCTTCGTTGAGCAGGGCTGCGGCTTCGAGCATGCCGTGCTCCAGGCCGTCGCCCGCGGCTGCCAGGGCGGTCATTTCGCTGGTTTCGTTACGCAGGATCGACCACAGGCCAATCACCGCATTGTGTACCGACAGGCTGAATTGGGTGGGCGACAGCGGCTGGTCGTTGGCCAGGTCGCTGAGAATGTCCAGGGTGCGTGGGGTTTCGCCATGACGCGAGACAAATACCAGCGGCAGGTCCTGCAGGCCGTCGGCCAAGGGCCAGCCGACACTGAAGGCCATCCGGGCCAGGCGGCTCAGGCGCCGGCGCTGCATGGCCGGCAGGAACGACACATCGGGCGCGGCATCGCTTTGGGCCACCAACACTGGGGCCTGGCACCAGTCGCGCCAGGCATCCACGCTGTCGAGCCCAGGGGCCCAGGCGCGCCATTGGGCGATGTTGAAGTTGATCACTGAGAAGATTTCCCGCCCCTGCGGGCTTCCTTGTGCTGCAAATTGCCCATAAAACCGGGGCATGGCGCGATGGCCGAGTGGCGCGCATTATCCCGGTGCGGTGGGGTTCTAGCAAACTTTGGTAAAGAATTGTTCACGAGAAATTACAAATTCGCCGAAAAGAATCAGTGATTGTCCGCCAATGGCTACGGGGGGCTGGTGTCAGGCAACTCTTTATTGGTTGGCGTATTACGAGATAGTTATGCGGGATCTGTCTTCAGATGCTGTAGTACAAGCTTGATCAAGGTAGCGAGCGGGCGCTTTTGCCCTCTACACTCGGGCATTCATTGATACACGGAGGTTTTTCCATGCGGCGCGTGGTGTTCAATCAAAAAGGTGGCGTTGGCAAGTCCAGCATCGCCTGCAACCTGGCGGCGGTCAGCGCCAGCGAAGGCTATCGAACCCTGTTGGTGGACCTCGATGCACAGGCCAACTCGACCCAGTACCTGACAGGGCTGACGGGTGACGATATTCCCATGGGCATTGCCGATTTCTTCAAGCAGACCCTGTCATCCGGGCCGTTTTCGAAGAAAAACCAGGTGGATATCTACGAAACCCCGTTCGACAACCTGCACGTCATCACCGCCACCGCAGAACTGGCGGACCTGCAGCCCAAGCTCGAGGCCAAGCACAAGATCAACAAGCTGCGAAAGCTGCTGGATGAACTGGCCGAGGATTACGACCGGATTTACCTGGATACCCCGCCGGCCCTGAACTTCTATGCGGTTTCGGCGTTGATCGCGGCTGATCGGGTACTGATCCCTTTCGATTGCGACAGCTTTTCGCGCCAGGCGCTGTACGGCCTGCTGGCGGAAATCGAAGAGCTCAAGGAGGACCACAACGAAGGCCTTGAAGTGGAAGGCATCGTGGTCAACCAGTTCCAGGCCCGGGCGAGCCTGCCGCAGAAGATGCTGGACGAGTTGATCGCCGAGGGCCTGCCGGTACTGCCGGTGTACCTGGCCAGTTCGGTGCGCATGCGCGAATCCCACCAGGAGAGCAAACCGCTGATCCACCTCGACCCGCGCCACAAGCTGACCCAGCAGTTTGTGGAGTTGCATAACCTGCTGGAAAACGCCTGATCATCAAGGATGAGCACGCTCGATGTGGGAGCTGGCTTGCCTGCGATGACGGTGTGCCAGCTTGCATATCCATCAAGCTGCCCCTCGCCATCGCGGGCAAGCCCGCTCCTACAGGGTTACACCCCTTGGCTACGCAACCAGCTCATCAGTTGCGGTAACGCAAATGCCCCGCTCTGGCGCGCCACTTCCCGGCCGTTCTTGAACAGGATCAGGCTGGGAATCGAGCGAATGCCCAATTGCGCCGAAAGCTGCTGGTTGGCCTCGCTATCGAGCTTGGCCAGCCGGCACTTGCCGGCCAACTGCCCGGCCGCCTGTTCAAACACCGGCGCAAACGACTTGCACGGCCCGCACCATTCGGCCCACACATCCACTAGGAGCGGTAAATCGCCCTTGATCTGGCTGGAATAATCGCCCTGGCTTAATTCAAACGGTTTGCCGAGCAACGCCGGCTGCTTGCAGCGCCCGCACTTTGGGGCATCGCCCAGGCGTTCGTGGGGGATGCGGTTGAGGGCGTTGCAGTGTGGGCAGGGGATTACAAGAGAATCGGACATGATGGGCTCCTTGGGTGTGGCCTATGGGCTCAATCTGGCGCCCGTCACGGGGATTATCAAGGCCAGATGAATAGGCGACAGTGAAGACTAACGTGGCGTGAGCACGCTGCGCTTTTGATCCTAGGACGAACAACTGATCTCCAAATGCTTGCCCCAATCGGGCGGCCGTTGCGCGTACTGCTCCATCCCGGCCTGTTCTTCAAATGGCTGGCTCAATACCTCATGCAGCCGTCGCACTTCACTGTAGTCACCTGATTCGGCGGCGGTGATGGCGTTTTGCGCCAGGTAGTTGCGTAGGATGTACAGCGGGTTGACCGCGTGCATGCGCTCGCGGCGTTCTGCCTCGCTGCCGGTGCCGTCGCGTTCAACCCGGGCCTTGTACTCGTCGGCCCAGGCATCGAAGCCCGCGCGGTCGACAAAGTCATCGCGCAGGTGCGCTACGGCCAGTGCGGCGGATTCGTCGCCCAGATGGCGGAAGAACAAGGTGTAGTCCACGCCACTGTTTTGCATCAGTTGCAGCAGGCGCTCCAGCAGTTTCTGGTCATCGTCTTCGGCGGTGGTCAGGCCCAGGCGGCGGCGCATCAGGTCCAGGTAGTGGGCCTGGTACAGCGGCAGGTACAGGCCCAGGGTCTCGCGCAGGGCGTCAACGCTGATGTACGGCGTCAGCGCCTGGGCCAGGGCGCTGAGGTTCCATTGGCCGATGGGCACCTGGTTGCTGAAGGAGTAGCGGCCTTCGTGATCGGAGTGGTTGCAGATGAAGTGGGCGTCGAAGTCATCGAGGAAGGCAAACGGCCCGAAGTCGAAGGTAATGCCCAGGATCGACATGTTGTCGGTGTTCATCACCCCGTGACAAAAGCCGTAGGCCTGCCATTTGGCGATCAACTCGGCATTGCGCTCGACGATCTCGCGGAACATCGCCAGGTACGGCTCGGGTTGCTCCTGGCAGTGGGCGAAGTGCAACTTCAGCACATGCTCGGCCAGTTGCTGGTGCAGCTCGGTTTTCTGGGTGTAGTAGAAGTATTCGAAGTGCCCAAAGCGGATATGGCTCAGCGCCAGGCGCAGGACCATGGCCGCGCGTTCCTGCTTCTCGCGCCATACCGGGGTGTCCGAGCCGATCACGCACAGGGCGCGGCTGCTGGGGATGCCCAGGGCGTGCAAGGCTTCGGAGGCGAGAAACTCGCGGATCGACGAACGCAGCACCGCGCGGCCATCGCCCATGCGTGAGTACGGCGTTTGCCCGGCGCCCTTGAGGTGCAAGTCCCAGTGTTCGCCCGCCGCGTTATACACCTCGCCCAGCAGCAAGCCGCGACCATCCCCCAGTTGCGGGTTATAGGAGCCAAACTGATGCCCGGAATAGACCATCGCCCGCGGTTCGGCCTCGGCCCACAGCTTGTGGCCGCCGAACAGTTCGGCAAACACTGGCGTCTGGGCGACGGCTGGATCGAGGTCCAGCAGGGCCATGGCGGCGTTGCTCGCCACCACCAGCCGCGGCTCGTCGATGGGCTCGGGCAATACGTGGGTTGAGAAACCGTCGCCCAGGCGGGCGAAGCGGTTGTCGAAGGTCAGGTCGTCGAGGGCTTTCACCGGCCATCTCCAGCAGAATGTCCGAGCATTCTGCTGGGGATAGCGCGGTTAGTCGAGTTTGGCCGGCGGCGTGGGTTGCGGCGAGCCGTCATTGGCCGGTTTGCTCAAGGGCTCGATTTCCACCAGTTTGTATTCCTGGCCGTGCAGGTTCTTCAGGTAAACCTCCATCTGGCGGAACGAAATGTTGATGCTCTGCTTCTTGAACTCGCGGTTGATGAAGCGGTTGACCTCATCGATGACCGGGTTGCGGTCGCCGAGGTCGCGCACATGCATGCGCAGTTCGTGGTCCAGGGTGCTTTCGCCAAAATTGAGGAAGTACACGTGGGGTTCCGGGTCTTTCAATACCCGTGGGTTATCCCTGGCGGCCTTGAGCAACAATTCCTTCACCAGGTCCAGGTCGGAGCCGTAGTCCACGCCGAGCTTGAGGGTCACCCGGGTGATGGTGTCGGTCAGCGACCAGTTGATCAGTTGCCCAGTGATGAAGGTTTTGTTCGGGACAATGATGTCCTTGCGGTCGAAGTCGGTGATGGTGGTGGCGCGGATGCGGATCTTGCTCACCGTGCCCGACAGGTTGCCGATGGTAATGGTGTCGCCGATGCGCACCGGGCGCTCGAACAGGATCATGATGCCGGAGATAAAGTTGGCGAAGATCTCCTGCATGCCGAAGCCCAGGCCCACCGACAGTGCGGCCACCAGCCATTGCAACTTGTCCCAGCTCACCCCGAGGGTCGACAGGGTCGACACAAAGCCCACGCCGGCGATCACATACGACAGCAGGGTGGTGGTGGCATAGGCGCTGCCCTGGGCCAGGTCCAGCTTCGACAGCACCAGTACTTCCAGCAGGCCCGGCAGGTTGCGCGCCAGGGCAAAGGTAATGCCGATGATGATCAGTGCGCCCAGCATGTCGCCGATGCTGATGGGCACCATGCTGATATTGGCGCCGGTGCCGCTGGTGTATTCGTAGAGGGTGACGTTGTCCAGGTAGGAGAACACCGAGATCAGGTCCGACCAGACCCAGTACAGCGCCGCAATAAAGCCGCCGAGCAGGGCCAGGCGGATCAGGCGCATGGATTGTTCGTTGACCTGCTCGATATCCAGGGTCGGTTCCTCGATCACCACTTCGCCGTCGCCGGCTTCCTTGGCGGCCTGGCGTTTGGCCAGTGCCCGGGCATAGGCCAGGCGCCGCGCGGCAACACCCAGGCCACGGACGAAGGTGGCTTCGATCACCAGCCAGAACATCAGCAGGTACAGGGTGTTGATCAGGCGGTCGCTGAGTTTGAGCGCGGTGTAGTAGTAGCCAAAACACACGGCGATAAACAGCGCGATGGGCAGCGCGGTAAACGCCACGCCGACGACCTTGCGAAACAGCGAGGCCTTTTCATGGGTCGGGCTGTTGAGCAGCAGGCGGCTGAGCAACCAGGCCATCAGCCCATAACAGGTGAGGACTACGGCGATCCCCAGCACATCATCGGCCAGGGCTGCCGGCTGGTGCTCGGCGATGGACACCACGGCCACCAGCGCCAGCACCACCAGCCCCAGCTTGCGGATCCAGCCCTGGAGAAACTCGACCTGGGGTTTTTCCCAGCGGAAATGCAATTCGGCCACGCCACCCGGCGCGAGGATGCGATAGGCGGTGTAGAACACCAGCCACGCCTGGGAAATTTGCACCAGGGCCATGCCCAGGTTGGCGTTCTGCCCGCGTGCATCGATCTGCAGGGCGTAGCCGCACAGCGCCAGGCCGAGGGTTACCGGCAAGGCCAGCAGGATATTCACCAGGATCGCGACCGGAGTGTGCCACTGGCTGTCCCGCTTGAAGTGCCCGATATCCATATGGATTTTTTTCAGGCGCTCGTAGAGGCTGTTGCGCCGCCACAACAGCGCGCCGATCAATAGCAGCAGGGGCAGGAACAGCAGCGGGCGCTGGGCCAGGCCGTCATACAGTTCGCTGAGGCTGGAGGCCCAGGGCAGGGTGTCGACCTGTTTGCTCAGGCGGTTGGGCACGCCTTCGAGCCATTCGACGTCCAGCGGCTTGTTGCTGGGGATCCAGAACATCTGTTCGTCGAGGGTCGCGCGCAGGCTGGCGGCGGTGCTGAGCAGTTGTTTCTGGTTCAGTTGCAGGGTGATGGATTCGTTGAGCAGCGCGCTCAACTCCCGGCTCAGGCGTTCGAGCAGGTCGCTGCGGGTCACGGCCAGCTCCAGCAGGGTGCGGCGCAACTGTGGCGTGACCTGGTCCTCGGGCTGGTTGGCCAGCAGGTTGTCGACGTAGGTGCTGGGCGAACTGATCAGTTCGCGCTGCTGGTTGACCTCGAACTGGTACAGACGAATGTTGGCGATATCGTCGGCCAGGTCGCGGTCGACCTTCAGGCGCGGCAAGGCCTGTTTCTGTTTATAGAGGATCTTCGATAGCAGCAGGCTGCCCTTGAGCACGTTGATCTGCTCGTCCAGGGCCGAATCGCTCTGGGTCACGTTGTCCAGCAGCTGTTTGGTTTGCAGGTTCTGCTGGGTCAGCTCATTGAGCCGGTCGGTGCTTTTGAGCAGGTAGTCAGAGAGTTTCAGGTTGGCTGCGCTTTCCGTAGCCAGCAGGCTGCTGCCACCGGCTTTCTGCGCTTCGATGGACTGCTGGGTCACGGTTTCCTGGGACTGGGCCAGGCGTTTCTGGTTGATCAGGGTTTGCAGGTCCTGGATTTCCTGCTCCAGGCGCGCGGTTTTTTCCACCGCCAGGTCATGTTGGCTGTTACCTAGGTCTTGCAGTTGGCTGTTGCCCGCCAGCTCCTGGCGGCGCAGCGGGATCAAGGCGTTGAGCGCCGCCAGTTCGGCGTTCAGCAGGTTGCGCTGGTCGCCATTTAGCGGTTTGCCATTGTCCTTGCCGGCCTTGAGGATGCCGTTGATCTGCTGGATGCGCGTCTGGCTGTTGCTGATTTCGGTCTGGGCACGCTCGGGGCGGGTTTGGGCGGCGATGCTCAGGCTGTTGGCGTCGGCCAACTCCTTTTGTAGGTCGCCTTGCTGGGTGCTGCGCTGCACCAGCAGTTGTTCGAGCTGCGGCACTGGCAGGCTGGCGTAGCGCTGGGCGACCGGGACCACCTTGGTGGCCTTGAGCCGGGCCAGTTCACGGGCGTTTTCCGTGGTCTGGCGTGGCGCGTCTTGCAATTGGCGCTTGAGATCGCTCAGGCGTTGCTCGTAGTCCTGCTTGTTGCCCAGCAACGTCAGGGTCTGCTGCAACACATTTTGCAGCGCCTTCATGTCGGCGTCAGGCAGTTTGCGGTCCGGCAGCTTGTCCAGGGTCTGTTGCACACTTTCGATGCTTGGCGGGTCGGCGGCGAATACCGGGCTGACGCAGAGACTCAGGCCCAGCAGGGCAGTGGCTAAAAAAGTGCGCAGGATTGTCATAGAGACCGGTCGAACAAGATGAAGAATAGGGGGCGTGTTGATGGCCAATGGCACACCGTCGCCCCGCAGTTTAGAGGAAGAGTCCGGGGGCCGGGCGACTTCCTTCGGGGAATCTGACGCCGACTTTGCCGATCTTGTTCCCGTCCATCACGGCGACTGTCCAAATGGTGTTGTTCCACTCCACCTGGTCGCCGACGATGGGGGCGCCACCGACCTTCTGCGTGATGAACTGGCCCAGCGGCATGTCCGGATCGATGCCGTCGAGCTTGAGCCCGTACAGCGCCGACACCGCGCCCAGCTGGGCGTCGCCTTCGAGCACGAAGTCGCCGAAGAAGCGCAGGTCCAGGCCCCGTTGCGGCGCCTGGCTGAACAGCTTGCCGAGGGCGGCGAGGTTGTGTTCATGGCCGATCACGCACAGCAAATCATCGGCTTCGAGCACCGTACTACCCGACGGATGGAGCAGTTGCTGGCCGCGAAACAGGGCGGCGATCCGCGTGCCTTCGGGCATTTTCAGCTCGCGCAGGGCGGCGCCGATGCACCATTTCTCGGCACCCAGGCGGTAGACGAACAACTCCCACTCGCTGGTGACGTGTACTTCCAGGGCCGCCCGGGAAATCGGCGCGGGCTCGGGCGGTACCGTTACTTTCAAGAGCTTGGCTACCCACGGCAGGCTGGTGCCCTGCACCAGCAACGACACCAGCACGATAAAGAACGCCAGGTTGAAATACAGCTGGGCATGGGGCAAGCCGGCCATCAGCGGGAACACCGCAAGAATGATCGGCACCGCGCCGCGCAGGCCGACCCAGGCGATAAACACTTTTTCGCGGCCATGAAACGCCTTGAACGGCAGCAGGCCAACCGCCACCGACAGCGGCCGCGCAAACAGGATCATCCACAGCGCCAGGCCCAGGGCCGGCAGGGCGATGGGCAGCAGGTCATGGGGCGTGACCAGCAGCCCCAGCACCAGGAACATGCCGATCTGCGCCAGCCAGGCCATGCCGTCGAGCATATGCAGGATGCCGTGGCGGCTGCGCACCGGACGGTTGCCGATCACCAGGCCGCACAGGTACACGGCGAGGAAGCCGCTGCCGTGCAAGGCGTTGGTCAAGGCGAAGACGAACAGGCCGCCGGCGATCACCAGGATCGGGTACAGGCCGTTTGCCAGGTTGATCCGGTTGACCAGTTGCAGCATCAACCAACCGCCGCCCAGGCCGATAATGCCGCCGATCCCGAATTCGCGGATCAGGTGGGTCAACAGGCTCCAGTGCAGGCCAGTCTGGCCGCTGGCGAGCATGTCGATCAGGGTTACGGTGAGGAACACCGCCATCGGGTCGTTGCTGCCGGATTCGATTTCCAGGCTGGCGCTGACCCGTTCGTTCAGGCCCTTGCCGCCCAGCAGCGAGAACACGGCGGCGGCGTCGGTGGAGCCGACGATGGCGCCGATCAGCAGGCCCTGGATGATATTGAGGTCAAACAGCCAGGCCGCCGCCATACCGGTGAGGCCGGTGGTTATCAACACCCCCACGGTAGCCAGCGACAGGGCCGGCCACAGTGCCACGCGAAAGCTCGCGACCCGGGTCCGCAAGCCGCCATCGAGCAGGATCACTGCCAATGCCAGGTTGCCCACCAGGTACGCGGTAGGGTAGTTATCGAAAATGATCCCGCCGCCATCGACGCCGGCGATCATGCCCACGGCCAGGATAATCACCAGGATCGGGATCCCCAGGCGGGACGAAAGAGAACTCACCAGAATGCTCGCACTTACCAGCAACGCGCCGATCAAGAACAGGCTGTTGATGGTCGTCGCATTCAAAGGCAGTACTCCGGAATTAAGGCGAGGCGCAGACTGACCATGCAGTCTGCGTGCCAGCGATTCTAACCTGTTGAATTGCTGCGCTGTCAAAAAGCTTTTGTAGGAGCTGGCTTGCCTGCGATGGCAGCGCCGCGGTGAATCAGGCTCACCGCGGCGCTGCCATCGCAGGCAAGCCAGCTCCTACAGGGGGTGACTGTATTTCAGAGGCGGAAACGCCCCACCATCCCATTCAAATCCACCGCCAGGCGTGACAACTCGCCGCTGGCCGCACTGGTCTGGCTGGCGCCCGTGGCCGATTGCACCGACAAGTCGCGGATGTTCACCAGGTTGCGGTCCACTTCCCGCGCGACCTGGGCCTGCTCTTCGGCGGCGCTGGCGATCACCAGGTTGCGCTCGTTGATCTCGATAATCGCGCTGTTGATGGTATCCAGGGACATCCCTGCGCCTTTGGCGATATTGAGCGTCGACTCGGCGCGCTCGGTGCTGTTGCGCATCGAGTCCACCGCCTGTTCAGTGCCGGCCTGGATACTGCCGATCATCCGCTCGATTTCACTGGTCGATTGCTGGGTGCGATGGGCCAGGGCCCGCACTTCATCGGCAACCACCGCAAAACCACGCCCGGCTTCCCCGGCACGCGCCGCTTCGATGGCGGCGTTGAGGGCCAGCAGGTTGGTCTGGTCGGCCAGGCCGCGAATCACATCCAGCACCTTGCCGATATCCCGCGATTCTTCGGCCAGGGCGCCGATCAGGGTGGCGGTGCCCTGTACATCGCCGCTCATGCGTTCGATGGCGCTGACGGTTTCCTGCACCAGGTCGCGGCCATCGCCCGCCGAGGTGGTGGCGTTTTTCGAGGCCTCGGAGGTGCTGACCGCATTGCGCGCGACTTCTTCGACGGCGCTGGTCATCTCGTTGACAGCGGTGGCTGCCTGCTCGATTTCATTGTTCTGCTGGGTCAGGCCACGGGCGCTTTCGTCGGTGACGGCGTTCAGCTCTTCGGCAGCCGAGGCCAGTTGAGTGGCCGAGCCGGAAATGCGCTGCAGGGTGTCGCGCAATTTCTCCTGCATTTTATTCATCGCGCGCAACAGGCGGCCGGCTTCGTCGTCGCCATCGACCTTGATCGGCTGGGTCAGGTTGCCTTCGGCAATGTTCTCGGCGGCGTCCAGGGCCTGGGCAATGGGCAGGGTGATGCTGCGGGTCAGCAGCCAGGCAAACAGCACAGTCAGCGCCGTGGCCAGCACCAGCAGGGCCACTACCAGGTCAAAGGCTGAATCATATTGATCGGCAGCTTTCTGGTTGCTGTCGTTGGCCATCGAATTGTTGATGTCCAGCAGGCGCGTCAGCACCGCGTTGACCGCCTCGGAGTTGCTCAGCAGTTCGGTGTTGAGCAAGGTGCGCAGCTCTTCGGTCTGATTGTTGCGCGACAGGCTCTTCATCCGCTCTTCGATCTGCCGGTACTGGCCCAGCAAGCGTACATAATCGTCGTAGGCCGAGCGCTCCTCGCGGCTGTCGATCAGCTTTTCGTACACGCTCTGGGCGGCACGAATCTGCTGGTTGCGCAATTCAAAGGCTTCCAGGGTCTTTTGTTGCACATCCGGCTCGCGGTTGGTCAGCAAGCGGTAGGACAGCACGCGCAGGCGCAGGGTCAGTTGGGTGAAGTCGTCCAGCGCGCGAATGCTCGGCACGCTGCGCAGGGTGATGTCTTCGGTGGCGCCACGGATCTTGCTCATCTGGTTCAGCGCAAAAATACCGAGAAACAACATCAGCGCACCAATGCACGCGAAGCCGAGAAACGCGCGCGGCGCGATATTCATATTACGAAGAGACATGCAATGGTCCTGGGAGAGGCGCGATCCGTGCGGCTTTGAGGCGGGGTAAGCATGACCTATCGGACATACGACTAAAGTCTTGAGGGGCTGTGCGCTTTTGTCGCACCTTGCGCGCATTGGAATGGATTCAGGAACCAGATGGCGTAAATGCAGTCACTAAGGCTCCACAGCGTGGCCTGACCCGTGAAATCGGGGCTGCGCGCCAGGATAACCCTGGCTTCCACGGTGAATTTTCTTTATCGTCACCGCCCTTTGAAAAAGCCCGAGAATTCAAAATGTTAGAAACATCCCTCAGCCAACTGGAACAACTGGTCAGTGACCTGGTGCAGCAGAATCAAGCATTGCTGGGCACCAACGAATCCCTCAAGGCGGAACTGGCCCGCGCCAAGGATGAGAACGACAGCTTGCAACTGAACCTGATGGAACAGGAAGAAAAGCAGGGCGCCACCGCAGCCCGTATCCAGGCGTTGGTTGAGCGTGTGAGCGCAGGTCCTGTGAGCGCATGAGTGAAGGGATAAAGGTCGTTTCGATTCTCGGTGAGGATTACTCGATCAAGGCACCGGACGGGGAAGACAACACCCTGCTCAAGGCCGTGACCCTGCTCAAGGCGTCCCTGGCCACCACCAAGCAGAAGTACCCGACCCTGATCGGCGACAAACTGCTGGTGCTGGCGGCGCTGAATCTATGTGCCGAGCAGATCGACATGCAGCAGCGTCACCAGCAGGAACTCGACCGTTACCAAGAGCAAGTCAGCGCCACGGTCGACGTGATTGCCAAGGCCATCGGCCAGCCCTGATCAGAACCATTCATCCTGCATGGCCAGGCACGTATCGTCCCGAGTTTCCAGGATCGACAGTTCATGATGGCAGCCCGGTACTTCCCAGGTCAGGAAGTACCGGGCCGCTTGCAGCTTGCCTTTATAGAAGGCCACATCCGCCGCATTGCCCCTGGCCAGCCCTTCTTCGGCGCGGATCGCCTGTTCCAGCCAGCGCCAGCCAATCACCGTATGTCCAAACACTTTCAGGTACAGCGCCGAGTTCGCCAGGCTGCTGTTGACCTTGCCCTGGGCGAGATCCGTCAACAGTCCCAGGGTCACCCTTTGCAGGCGTGCCACCAGTTGCTCCAGCGGCTCGCGCAATGGCGTGAGTGACGGATATTCCTGCGCCCGTGCGCCCGTCTCGGCGATCAGGCGAATCAACTGTTTCAAGCCCGCGCCGCCGTTTTGCCCCAGCTTGCGCCCCAGCAGGTCCAGGGACTGGATGCCGTGGGTGCCTTCGTGGATCGGGTTCAGACGGTTGTCGCGGTAGTACTGCTCCACCGGGTATTCGCGGGTGTAGCCGTGGCCGCCGAGAATCTGGATCGCCAGTTCGTTGGCCTTGAGGCAGAACTCCGACGGCCAGGACTTGACGATCGGCGTCAGCAGATCGAGCAATTCATGGGCCTGCTTGCGCGCGGTTTCGTTGTCCAGGGTGGTGGTGTCATCGAACAGCCGCGCGGCGTACAGGCCCAGGTCGAAGGCGCCTTCCACATAGGCTTTTTGCGTGAGCAGCATGCGCTTGATATCGGCGTGCTGGATGATCGACACCGGTGCGGTGTTCGGGTCCTTGCTGT
Organism: Pseudomonas sp. HC1(2025); assembly: GCF_058742075.1. Taxonomy (NCBI): domain Bacteria; kingdom Pseudomonadati; phylum Pseudomonadota; class Gammaproteobacteria; order Pseudomonadales; family Pseudomonadaceae; genus Pseudomonas; species Pseudomonas sp. HC1(2025). The sequence continues at coordinate 489,212 of NZ_CP196017.1, forward strand.
CCGGCAGGCGGCCTTGCGGGCGTTCCCGGGCGTACTCCAGGGAATACAGGTAACCGGCGTAGCCAAGCATCACCGCGCCCATGCCGACGCCAATCCGTGCCTCGTTCATCATTTGGAACATGCACGCCAGGCCTTGGTGCGGCTTGCCCACCAGATAGCCGACACACTCGCCGTTATCGCCGAAATTCAGCGCCGTCGAAGTGGTGCCGCGCCAACCCATCTTGTGGAACAGCCCGGCCAGCAGCACATCATTGCGCTGGCCCAGGCTGCCGTCCTCGTTGACCAGGAACTTGGGCACGATAAACAGCGAAATGCCCTTCACCCCAGCGGGCGCGTCCGGCAGTTTGGCCAGGACCATGTGCACGATGTTTTCCGACAGCGGGTGGTCGCCACCGGAGATAAAGATCTTGTTGCCCTTGAGCCGGTAAGTGCCGTCCGCCGCCGGTTCGGCGCGGGTGCGGATATCCGACAGCGACGAGCCGGCATGGGGCTCGGTCAAGGCCATGGTGCCGAAGAACCGGCCTTCGATCATCGGTTGCAGAAAACGCTGCTTCTGCTCCTCGGTGCCAAAACTTTCGATCAGATTGGCCGCGCCCATGGTCAGGAACGGGTACGAAGTGGAAGCCGCATTGGCTGACTGGAAATGCGCAAAGCAGGCCTGGGACAGCAGTGTCGGCAGTTGCATGCCCCCGGCTTCGAAACTGCGCGCCGCATTCAGAAAGCCGGCTTCGAGGAAGGCATCCACGGCAGGTTTCACCTCCGGGATCAGGATCGCCTGGCCGTCTTCGTAGCGCGGTTCGTTTTCGTCACCTTTGCGGTTGTGCGGGGCGAAGTACTTTTCGGCGATGCTGCGGGCAGTGCCGATGGCGGCATCGAAGGTTTCGCGATTATGTTCGGCAAACCGCTCGCGCTGGGTCAGGCCCTCGGCATCGAGGACTTCATACAGCTCGAAAGCCAGATTGCGGGAACTGAGGAGCGTCTCGGACATGGCGGCTTACCTATGTGGGAATAGGCCGCAGTCTAAGTGCGCGAATAGAGGCGCGATAGCAAGATTGATCTGGGTGATGGAGCAGCAAAACACAGCGCAAAGGTATGACGCGGTCAATGTGGGAGCTGGCTTGCCGGCGATAGCGGTAGGCCAGGCAATATTTGCATGGCTGACCCGCCACTATCGCAGGCAAGCCCGCTCCCACATTTATCCGGTTTCGACCGATGCAATGCAGTGGGGCACCCATTGCAGGTGCCCCACTGGATTGATTAGCCGATGGTCATCAAGCTCGCGTTACCACCCGCCGCAGCGGTGTTGACGCTCAATGCACGTTCGATCACCAGGCGCTCCAACGCAATGTTGGTTTCGCCCGAAGACAGGCCGTTGACCCCGACAATCGCGCCGCTACGCTGCGCCACTTGCTGGCAAACCCCGCGCAGTTGGTCGCAATCGCCATGGTGCAGGACCGCATCGAAGATCACTTCGTCCTTGGTCCAGTCGGCCACGCGCTGGATCTTCGCCTGAACTTCCTTCGGCAGCCGTGGGAACAGCGCCTTGGTCAGGTCAGTTTCCGGCCATACCGCCGAGCTGCCTACAGCCAATACCGCCGCCAGTTGCGCCAGCAGATCGCCTTCCACCTCTGCCAGGCACAGTACGTGCTCGCGGGGCAGGATGGCGTAGCTGTTGCGCTCGCCGGTCGGGCCGGCCAGCAGGCGGGTGATACCGCTTTGCGATTGCGCGGCGAACTGGTTGCACAGGGCGCCCAGGTCGCTGAACTTATTGCTCTCGGCCCAGGTTTTCAGGGCGGTCAGCGGTTGGCTCATGGCGTCACGCAGACGTACATCCGGCGCGGCCAGTGCGTCACCCCGTACGAAGGATTGCTCGATCGCATCGGTAGGACGTGTCGACAGCAGGCGGTACAGGTACAGCGGGCCACCGGCTTTCGGACCGGTGCCCGACAAGCCTTCGCCGCCGAATGGCTGCACGCCGACCACGGCCCCGACGATGTTGCGGTTGACGTAGACGTTACCGGCATGGACGTTGTCGATCACCTTGGCGATGGTCTCGTCGATACGGGTGTGCACGCCCAGGGTCAGACCGTAGCCAGAAGCATTGATCTGACCGATCAACTGGTCGATTTCCTTGCGCTTGTAGCGCACCACGTGCAGGACCGGGCCGAAGATCTCCCGTTGCAGCTCGTCGAAGCTTTCCAGCTCGATCAGGGTTGGCATCACGAAGGTGCCGCGCTTGATTTCTTCGCTGTCGGCGATTGCCACCTGATACACGGTGCGACCCTTGTCGCGCATGGCCTGGATGTGTTTCTCGATGCCCGCCTTGGCTTCGGCGTCAATTACCGGGCCGATATCCACGGACAGGCGCTCCGGATTGCCGAGACGGCATTCGGCCATGGCGCCCTTGAGCATTTCGATGACGCGGTCTGCCGAGTCTTCCTGCAGGCACAGTACGCGCAAGGCAGAGCAACGCTGGCCGGCACTGTCGAAGGCCGAGGACACGACGTCGATCACCACCTGTTCGGTCAGGGCCGAGGAGTCGACGATCATCGCGTTCTGGCCACCGGTTTCGGCGATCAGCGGGATTGGGCGGCCCTGGGCATCCAGGCGCCCGGCGACGTTGCGTTGCAGCAGGCGCGCCACTTCGGTGGAGCCGGTGAACATCACGCCTTTGACGCGATCATCACCCACCAGGCGGGCACCGACGCTTTCGCCCTGGCCCGGCAGCAGTTGCAGCACGCCTTCCGGGATGCCGGCTTCCAGCAGCAGGCGCACGGCTTGCGCGGCAACCAGCGGGGTTTGTTCGGCCGGCTTGGCCAGTACCGGGTTGCCGGCGGCGAGTGCGGCGGCGACTTGGCCGCTGAAGATCGCCAGCGGGAAGTTCCACGGGCTGATGCAGACTACCGGGCCCAGTGGGCGGTGGGCGTCGTTGGTGAAGTCGTTACGCGCCTGCACTGCGTAGTAGCGCAGGAAGTCCACGGCTTCACGCACTTCGGCGATGGCGTTGGCGAAGGTCTTGCCGGCTTCGCGGGCCAGCAGGCCCATCAGCGGCTGGATCTCGCCTTCCATCAAGTCGGCGGCACGTTCCAGGATCGCGGCGCGTTCGGCCGGCGGGGTGGCCTGCCAGATCGGTGCGGCGTTGAGGGCGCACTGGATCGCGTTGTCCACGTCTTCGACCGTGGCTTCCTGGACATGGCCGACTACATCCCGCAGGTCGGACGGGTTCAGTACCGGCACAGCGGCTTCATTGCTCGAAGCACAGCCGAGCATCGGCGCGGCTTTCCAGTTGTTGTGCGCGGTGGCCAGCAAGGCGCAGGACAGCGACGCCAGGCGGTGTTCGTTGGCCAGGTCGATACCGGCCGAGTTGGCGCGCTCGCTGCCATACAGGTCGCGCGGCAGTGGGATACGCGGGTGCGGCAGGCCGAAGCCGCCTTCCAGCGTAGCCATCTGCTCGATGCTGGCCACTGGATCGGCCACCAGCTCCTGGATCGAGATGGATTGGTCGGCGATCCGGTTGACGAACGAGGTGTTGGCGCCGTTTTCCAGCAGGCGACGCACCAGGTAGGCCAGCAGTGTTTCGTGGGTGCCGACCGGAGCGTACACGCGGCACGGACGGTTCAGCTTTCCTTCGGAAACCTTGCCTACAACCTGTTCGTACAGCGGTTCACCCATGCCGTGCAGGCACTGGAACTCGTACTGGCCGGGGTAATAGTTCTGGCCGGCAATATGGTAGATGGCCGACAGGGTGTGGGCGTTGTGCGTGGCGAACTGCGGGTAGATGACTTCCGGTACCGACAGCAGCTTGCGTGCGCAGGCGATGTAGGAAACGTCGGTGTACACCTTGCGGGTGTAGACCGGGTAGCCTTCCAGGCCTTCGACCTGGGCGCGCTTGATCTCGCTGTCCCAGTACGCACCTTTTACCAGGCGGATCATCAGGCGGTGACGGCTGCGGCGTGCCAGGTCGATCACGTAGTCGATCACGTACGGGCAGCGCTTCTGGTAGGCCTGGATCACGAAACCGATACCGTTCCAGCCGGTCAGTTGCGGCTCGAAGCACAGGCGCTCGAGCAGGTCCAGGGACAGCTCCAGGCGGTCGGCTTCTTCGGCATCGATGTTCAGGCCGATGTCGTATTGCTTGGCCAGCAGGGTCAGGGACAGCAGGCGCGGGTACAGCTCGTCCATCACGCGCTCGTACTGGGCACGGCTGTAGCGCGGGTGCAGGGCCGACAGCTTGATGGAGATGCCCGGGCCTTCATAAATCCCACGGCCGTGAGAGGCTTTGCCGATGGAGTGAATGGCTTGTTCGTACGAGGCCAGGTACTTCTGTGCATCGTGTTCGGTCAGTGCAGCTTCACCGAGCATGTCGTAGGAATAGCGGAAGCCCTTGGCTTCGAACTTGCTCGCGTTGGCCAGGGCTTCGGCGATGGTTTCGCCGGTGACGAACTGTTCGCCCATCAGGCGCATGGCCATGTCGACGCCTTTGCGGATCATCGGCTCGCCGCTCTTGCCGATGATGCGGCTCAGGGAGGAGGTCAGGCCGGCCTCGTTGTGGGTGGCGACCAGTTTGCCGGTCAGCAGCAGGCCCCAGGTGGCGGCGTTGACGAACAGCGACGGGCTGTTGCCCAGGTGCGGCTGCCAGTTGCCGGTGCTGATCTTGTCGCGGATCAGCGCGTCACGGGTGCCCTTGTCAGGGATGCGCAGCAGCGCTTCGGCCAGGCACATCAGCGCCACGCCTTCCTGGGACGATAGGGAAAATTCCTGCAGCAGGCCCTGGACGATACCGGCACGGCCGCCGGCACTCTTCTGGTTACGCAGTTTTTCGGCAATCGAGGCGGCCAGCTTGTTGGTAGCTTCGGCCATCTGGGCCGGCAGGCGGGCCTGCTCGATCAGCATCGGCACCACTTCCGGCTCAGGGCGGCGGTAGGCGGCAGTGATCGAGGCGCGCAGCACCGATTGCGGCAGGATGCTTTCGGCAAATTCGAGGAAGCACTGGTGGGCGTGGTCGTTCTGCACCTCACCGGCGTCGTCTGCGTCCTTGAGGCCCGAACCGTTGAGTTCGGTCAGGGTTGCACCACCCTCCAGTTTCTCCAGGTAATTGAAAATTGCCTGCTTGATCAGCCAGTGCGGCGTGCGATCAATGGAGGTCGCGGCGGCCTTCAGGCGTTCGCGGGTCGGGTCATCGAGTTTGACCCCAAGGGTGGTCGTAGCCATATTTTTATCCTCATGGGTGCCACTACTGCGTGGCATCAGCTGGCCGCAAGATTAGCTTTGCGCCGTACGAGGTGCAACCGGGTGCAACCCATTTTCTTCAGGAAATCCGCACTGCTCGTCAGAATTCATTTTCACTCGACAGAATCGGCTTGCTGTTGGTGCATTTACTTCTGGATTTGGCTGTTCTTGCTCCGAAAAGGAGCAAAAAACTGCCATTTGCCGAAAAACGCCTACAGGTGCAACTAATTCTCAAGAAACTGGTTGCACCTTATTTGCTTTGTTGAATAGCATTCGCGGCCAAGGTGCAACCAATTGTAAAGTTCGGTTCATCGGCTGATGGCTTTCCTGGGGAAACGTCAGTCATAAATGCGCGGCATGCAGCTTCGTCTACAAGAGCTGACAGACCGCCGCTACATAAAAACAAAGCCAGGGCGTAACTCAATGAGCGTAAGTAATCCAACCCTGATCACATTTGTGATCTACATCGCCGCAATGGTGCTGATCGGTCTCATGGCCTATCGCTCCACCAATAACCTTTCCGATTACATCCTCGGTGGTCGCAGCCTCGGCAGCGTCGTTACCGCACTCTCGGCTGGCGCCTCGGATATGAGCGGCTGGTTGTTGATGGGCCTGCCGGGCGCCATCTACATGTCGGGCCTGTCGGAAAGCTGGATCGCCATCGGCCTGATCGTCGGTGCTTACCTGAACTGGCTGTTTGTGGCCGGTCGCCTGCGCGTGCAGACCGAACACAACGGCGACGCCCTGACCCTGCCGGACTACTTCTCCAGCCGCTTTGAAGACAAAAGCGGCCTGCTGCGGATTATCTCGGCGGTAGTGATCCTGGTGTTCTTCACCATCTACTGCGCCTCCGGCATCGTCGCGGGTGCGCGTTTGTTCGAAAGCACCTTTGGCATGTCCTACGGGACTGCGCTGTGGGCCGGTGCTGCGGCGACGATTGCCTACACCTTCATCGGTGGTTTCCTGGCAGTGAGCTGGACAGATACCGTACAAGCTACGCTGATGATCTTCGCGTTGATTCTCACGCCAATCATCGTGCTGTTGGCCACCGGCGGTGTCGATACCACGTTCCTGGCTATCGAAGCGAACGATCCAACCAACTTCGACATGCTCAAAAACACCACCTTCATCGGCATCATCTCGCTGATGGGCTGGGGCCTGGGCTACTTCGGCCAGCCGCACATCCTCGCGCGGTTCATGGCGGCGGATTCGGTCAAGTCGATTGCCAATGCCCGTCGTATCTCCATGACCTGGATGATCCTGTGCCTGGCCGGCACCGTGGCGGTAGGCTTCTTCGGTATTGCCTACTTCTCGGCACACCCTGAAGTCGCCGGTCCCGTGACCGAAAACCCTGAGCGTGTGTTCATCGAACTGGCCAAGCTGCTGTTCAATCCGTGGATTGCTGGCGTGCTGCTGTCGGCCATCCTGGCTGCCGTGATGAGCACCCTGAGCTGCCAACTGCTGGTGTGCTCCAGCGCCCTGACCGAAGACTTCTACAAGGCGTTCCTGCGCAAGGGCGCGTCCCAGCTTGAGCTGGTATGGGTCGGCCGGATCATGGTGCTGGTGGTGGCGTTGATCGCGATCGCAATGGCCGCCAACCCGGAAAATCGCGTACTGGGCCTGGTGAGCTACGCTTGGGCCGGCTTCGGCGCTGCGTTCGGTCCTGTGGTGCTGATCTCGGTCCTGTGGAAAGGCATGACCCGCAACGGCGCACTGGCCGGGATCCTGGTCGGCGCGATCACCGTGATCGTGTGGAAACACTTCGAACTGCTGGGTCTGTACGAAATCATCCCAGGCTTCCTGTTCGCCAGCCTGGCGATCTACTTCGTGAGCAAGATGGGCGCCCCGACTGCCGGTATGGTTGAGCGCTTCACTGCTGCCGAGAAAGACTACAACCTCAACAAATGAGGCGTTCGTATTGGCCTTGATGGCCAGGTGAACTGAAAAAGGCCCGCATCCTTGGATGGCGGGCCTTTTTTTGTGTCGGGATTTACTGAAATTGCCTGTAGTGCACGCAGCCACGCCAGCCTTGCCTGGCTGCGTGCGCGGGTGAGTCAGGCGTTCAGTGACTGTTGCAGGTCATCGAGCAGGTCTTCAACCGCCTCGATACCCACCGACAGGCGGATCATCTCCGGGCGTACCCCGGCCTTGGCTTGCTCGTCTTCGTTCATCTGCCGGTGGGTGGTGGACGCCGGATGGCAGGCCAGGGATTTGGCATCGCCGATATTCACCAGGCGCTTGAAGATTTGCAGCGCATCGTAGAAACGCACACCGGCCGCATAGCCGCCCTTGAGGCCGAAGGACAGGATCGCCGAGGGTTTGCCCTGCATGTACTTTTGCGCCAGGTGATGGTGCGGGTGATCCGGCAGGCCGGCGTAGCTGACCCATTCCACCTGCTCGTGGGCTTGCAGGAACTGCGCGACTTTCAGCGCGTTCTCGGTATGGCGCTCCATGCGCAGGGCCAGGGTTTCCAGGCCTTGCAGCAGCAGGAAGGCGTTCATTGGCGCCAAGGCTGCGCCGGTGTTGCGCAGCGGTACGGTGCGGGCACGGGCGATAAAGGCCGCCGGGCCGAATTTTTCACTGTACACAACACCGTGGTAGGCCGGCTCCGGCTGGTTGAGGCCGGGGAATTTGTGCGGGTAGTCGGTCCAGGGGAAGGTGCCGCTGTCGACGATCACTCCGCCCAGGGAGTTGCCGTGGCCGCCGACATACTTGGTCAGGGAATGCACGACGATATCCGCGCCAAACTGGATCGGCTTGCACAGGATCGGCGTGGCGACGGTGTTATCCACCATCAGCGGTACGCCACGGGCATGGGCGACGTCGGCCAGGGCCTGCAGGTCGACGATATTGCCGGCCGGGTTGCCGATGCTTTCGCAGTACACCAGCTTGGTGTTGTCGTCGATCAGCTCGGCGATGGCCTCGGCCGAGTCATCACGGGCGAAGCGCACGTCCACGCCGAAGCTCGGCAGCAGGTGGGCGAACAGGGTGTAGGTGCCGCCGTACAACTGCGGGGTGGAGACGATATTGTCGCCGGCGCGGGTCAGGGCCTGGATGGCATAGTGGATCGCCGCGCTGCCCGCCGACACGGCCAGGGCAGCGATCCCGCCTTCCAGCGCCGCCATGCGCTGCTCCAGCACATCGTTGGTGGGGTTCATGATCCGTGTGTAGATGTTGCCGGGCACGTCGAGGTTGAACAGGTCGGCGCCGTGCTGGGCGTTATCGAACTCGAACGCGACGTTCTGGTAGATCGGCACGGCGACGGCCTTGGTGGTCGGGTCCGACTTGAAGCCGTGATGCAATGCGATTGTGGCGTCTTTCATGAGTGTTACTGACCTCCCTGGATTGCATGGGGCAGCCCCGGATAAGGTAGGAGCTGGCTTGCCTGCGATGGCATCAGCGCAGAGTACGGGTAATACCGCGTCGCCTGCATCGCGGGCAAGCCCGCTCGCACATAACTCGCTAGAACGTTTTCGCTGCTGTTCCTACATTTGCGACATAAGCACCGCCCAGCATGCAGCCCTGCACCTTTGCCCGCGTAAAAGGTAAACTTCGCCCCCTGCGCAGGAGCAACCATGAATTATCGTCACGCCTTTCACGCCGGCAACCATGCCGATGTCTTCAAACACCTGACCTTGACCCGCCTCATCGCCCTGATGTCGCGCAAGGAGCAGCCGTTTGCCTATCTCGACACCCACGCCGGGATTGGTCTGTACGACCTGCAAGGCGACCAGGCCAACCGCACCGGTGAATACCTGGAAGGCATCGCCCGCCTGTGGGGCGAGGCGGACCTGCCGGCGCTGACCGCCGACTACATGCAGGTGCTGCACGAGATGAACCCGGATGGCCAATTGCGCTATTACCCGGGTTCGCCAGAGCTGGCGCGGCGCCTGACCCGGCCCCAGGACCGCGTACTGCTCAACGAAAAACACCCCGAAGACGGTGTGTTGCTCAAGGACAACATGAAGGGCGATCGGCGTGTGAAGGTCCATCTGGGCGAAGGTTGGCACGTGCCACGGGCCTTGCTGCCGGTGCCGGAAAAGCGCGCGTTGATGCTGATCGACCCACCCTTCGAGCAACTCGACGAGATGCAGCGCTGCGCCGCCTCCCTCAAGGAAGCCGTGGGTCGCATGCGCCAGACGGTCGCCGCGATCTGGTACCCGGTGAAGGATCAGCGCATGTTGCGCCGCTTCTACCAGGACCTGGCGGGCACCGGCGCGCCGAAGCTGCTGCGTGTGGAATTGCTGGTGCATCCGCTGGACACGCCCAACACCCTGACCGGCTCGGGCCTGGCGATTGCCAACCCGCCGTGGGGGCTGGAGGAGGAACTGCGTGAGCTGCTGCCGTGGCTGTCAAAGAAACTGGGGCAGACCCAGGGTGGCTGGCAGATGGATTGGTTGATCGCCGAATAACGGCATCGCTCTTTAGATTGCTATCGCGGGCAAGCCCGCTCCCACATGGTTATGCGATCCCATGTGGGAGCGGGCTTGCCCGCGATGCTTTTGAGGTCAGATCGGGCAGGTCACGCCAGTACCGCCGATCCCGCAGTAACCCTGCGGGTTCTTCGCCAGGTACTGCTGGTGGTAGGCCTCGGCGAAGTACACCGTTGGCGCCTTGTCGATTTGCGTGGTGATCTCGCCCAGGCCAGCCTTGGTCAGTTCTTCCTGATAAGCCTGTGCACTGGCCTGCGCCGCCTCCAGTTGCTCAGGCGTGGTGGTATAGATCACCGAGCGATACTGGCTGCCGATATCATTGCCCTGGCGCATGCCCTGGGTCGGGTTGTGCAGTTCCCAGAACATCTTCAACAGGTCTTCGTACTTGAGCTTGGCCTGGTCATACACCACCAGCACCACTTCGCTATGGCCGGTCAGGCCCGAGCAGACTTCTTCATAGGTCGGGTTTGGCGTGAAGCCGCCGGCGTAGCCGACCACCGTGCTGACCACGCCGTCGCGCTGCCAGAACTTGCGCTCGGCGCCCCAGAAACAACCGAGGCCAAAGATCGCAAAGCCCACATCGTCCATAAACGGGCCCAGCAGCGGGTTACCGTTGACGAAGTGCGTCTCGGGCAGGTTCATCGGGGTTTCACGACCAGGCAAGGCTTGTTCGGCAGTAGGCAGCACGTTTTTATTCACCAGGATTTCCGAGCGCAAGACCATGATCAGTCCTCTCGTCAGGTTGAGTTAACAGTTCAGACCACCAGTGTGCCCGAGTGTTACAGCGCTGTCAGGCGATTGGCCCGCGCGGATAGCGTTTGAGCTTCTCTAGCAACTCGGAGCCGGGAATTGGCCGGTCGAACAGGTAGCCCTGGCCGACGTCGCACCGATGGCGGCGCAGGAACGCCAGTTGTTCGGCGGTCTCGATGCCTTCGGCGACCACCTTGAGCTTGAGGTTGTGCGCCATGGCGATCACTGCCGAGGTGATTTCCATGTCGTCCTGGTTGTCCGGGATCTCATGGATAAAGCTGCGGTCGATCTTGATGATGTCGATGGGGAATTTCTTCAGGTAACTGAGGGACGAGTAACCGGTGCCGAAATCATCCATGGCCAGGGTCAGGCCAAAGCTCTTCAACTGGTCCAGTTGCAGGCGCGTGTCTTCGGTGGCTTCCAGCAGCAGGCCCTCGGTCAGCTCCAGCTCCAGCAGGTTGGCCGGCAGCTGTTCTTCCTTGAGGATGCTGGCAATGGAGGCCACCAGGTCCGGGTCGGAAAACTGCTTGGGCGACAGGTTGATCGCCACCTGCAGGTTGCCCAGGCCGGCGGCGCTCAACTGCTTGCTCATGCGGCAGGCCTGGCGCGCGATCCATTTGCCGATGGGGATGATCAGGCCGGTCTCTTCGGCGACGCTGATGAACTGGTCCGGGCGGATCATGCCCTTTTCCGGGTGGTTCCAGCGTAGCAGCGCCTCCATACCCAGCAGGCGCCCGCTGCGCAGGCACAGCTTGGGCTGGTAGAACACGTCCAGCTCGTTCTGGGTCAGGGCGCGGCGCAGGTTGTTTTCGACGAACAGTTTGTAACTGGCCTCGGCATTCAGGGCCTCGGTAAACACCTGCACCTGGTGCTTGCCGTTGGCCTTGGCCTTGTGCAGCGCCAGGCCGGCGTTGCGCATCAGGGTCTGCGGGTCGCGGCCATGCAGCGGCGCGCAGGCCAGGCCCACGGAGCCGGTGACGCTGATCAACTGGTTGTCGACGAACATCGGTTTGTCGAGGGTCATCAGCAACTGGCAGGCCATTTGCTGGCCGGCCTCAAGGTCGGCGTTGTCGAGCAGCACCGCAAATTCGTTACTGGCAAAGCGTGCCAGGCTGCCACCGGCATTGAGGCTGTTGCGCAGGCGTCGGGCCAGGCTGATCAGCAGCTTGTCGCCGGTCTGGTGGCCGAGGCTGTCGTTGATCCGCTTGAAGTTGTCGATATCCACCAGCAGCAGGCTGATGGGCGCGTCGCTGTCGCGGGCGAAGCGTTCGTCGAGGTTGCGGATAAACGCCGGGCGGTTACCCAGGTTGGTCAGGTTGTCGGTGTAGGCCAGGCGCTCGATACGCTGCTGGGCCAGCTTGGTCTGGGTGATGTCTTCGTAGATGCCGATGTAGTGGGTCAGTTCGCGGTTGTCGCCATACACCTTGGAGATCGACAGCTGGCCCCAGTACGGTTCGAGGTTTTTGCGCCGGCTCTTGAACTCGCCCTGCCAACTGTTGCTCTTGGCAAGGCTGGAGGGTGCGTCGAACAGCAGTTCGCTGAGGTTTTCCAGGGCCGGCAACTGGGCCAGGCGATGGCCGTGGACTTCCTCGGTGCTGTACTGGGTGATCGCGGTGAAACTGGGGTTGACGTACTCCACCACGCCGTCGCAATTGACCAGCAGGAAGGCATTGGCACTTTGCTCCACGGCGCGCTGGAACAGGTGCAGGGCGCTGGTGGCGGTGCGCCGGTTATGGTTGTTGATGACCTGGGCGAACTGGTCGGCCAATTCGCCGGCAAAGGCGATTTCATCGGACAGCCAGTCCCGGGTGCCAGCGCTTTGTTCCAGGCACAGTACGCCCACCACCTGGCCATCGACGCGGATGCTGGCGTCGAGCATGGCGTGGATGTCCATGGGTCGCAGGCTTTCGACCATGTCCCGGGTGCGCGGGTCGCGCATCGCATTGCCGGCATCGATGGCGCGGCTGCTCTGCAGGGCTTCGAGGTAGTCCGGGAAGCCACTGGCATCAATCGGCGCCGGCATATGGTGTTGCTGGTCGGCGCGATGAAACGCAGAGATCGGCACCAACTGCTGGCCTTCGAGGTTCCAGATGCTGGCGCAGTCGATCTGGTAGATGTCACAGGCACTGCGGGTGATCAGTTCGGCGGCTTCTTGCAGGGAGTTGTTGGTGCTGTAGCGCTGGCGGGCCAGCAGCAGGATCAGTTCCTGCTGGGCGCGCACCCGCTCCAGGTGCTGCAACTGCTCCTGTTGGGCGCGCTGGTTGAGCTCCAGGGCGATCTGCAGGCGGCTGTTCTGGTCTTCCAGGTCGGCGGCGGGCAGCGGCGCCAGGTTGCTGAATAAACCGTCCACCACCATCAGGTAGCCGCGCAGCAGGTGGCGATTGTGTTGCTTGTAGGCCTCGCCGACCTCCAGCAGGCTCAGCGGGCCGTCGTTGGTGTGCAGGGTGTAGCGCACCAGGTAATGGGGGCTGGTGGTCAGTTGCTGCTGGATCGTGTCGTGCAACTGATAGCGCGCCTGGGGTTCCATCAGGCTGGCGAAGGGCGAGCCGATCAGCGAGCACAGCTCTACTGCGGGCAAGCCGAATTGGCGTTCACAATTGGGGTCGAGGTACAGCAGCGCCCAGCTAGCCTCATTCAGCCGCTCGAAACGCAGCATACCGAGGCGCGAGGGCACCGGTAATTGCGTCACGACCTCGGCCGCCGTTCGGGCGACATCGGGTTGGCTTTTCATGGGGGAACTCGCTTGGAAAAATGCGCATCGCGCCGGGCTATCGCCCTCTTTGCTGCTGTCTGCGGCAAGGTTGCATCATGCAGCGCGGACTGACAAGAGAGGATGAAGGCTAAGTGCTATAAGTGGGTTATCGGCCGCAGGGCGGTTTTCTACAGTCGGCCTGATAGATGGTCTGTCGATTCCCTGTAGGAGCCGGCTCCTGCAAACCACAGGCAAAAAAAGCCCCGCCAAATTGGCGGGGTTGAGGTACGAGCGTGGCGCTCGGAAATCGTTGCAACCAGCCTCCCCGGTGAAGGGGAGGCTGCTGCGGCTTACAGCAGGATGGTGCGGATGTCGTTGAGCAACTGGCTCAGGCGCTGGGTGAAGCGTGCAGCGGCCGCGCCATTGATCACACGGTGATCGTAGGACAGCGACAGTGGCAGCATCAGCTTCGGCTGGAAGGCCTTGCCGTCCCACACAGGCTGGATGGTGGCCTTGGAAACACCAAGGATCGCCACTTCCGGCGCGTTGACGATTGGCGTGAAGCCAGTACCGCCAATGTGCCCGAGGCTGGAGATGGTGAAGCAGGCGCCTTGCATGTCGTCCGGAGTCAGCTTCTTGTCGCGGGCCTTGGCAGCCAGTGCAGCCGCTTCGCCAGCCAGTTGCAGCAGGCTCTTCTGGTCGACGTTCTTGATGACCGGTACCAGCAGGCCATCCGGGGTGTCGACCGCGAAGCCGATGTGCACGTATTTCTTGCGAATGATCGCCTTGCCGCTTGGTGCCAGCGAACTGTTGAAGTCCGGCAGTTCCTTGAGCAGGTGCGCGCAGGCCTTGAGCAGCAGTGGCAGCACGGTCAGTTTCACGCCGGCCTTTTCGGCCACGGCTTTCTGCGCAACGCGGAAAGCTTCCAGGTCGGTAATGTCGGCCTGGTCGAACTGGGTCACGTGCGGAATGTTCAGCCAGCTGGCGTGCAGACCGGCTGCGCCGATTTGCATCAGGCGCGTCATCGGCACTTCTTCGATTTCGCCGAAGCGGCTGAAGTCTACGGTGCGGATCGGCGGAATGCCCGAGCCACCGGTAGCAGCGCCGGCAGCCGGAGCTTCCTTGGCCTTCTGCATCATGGATTTGACGTAGACCTGCACGTCTTCCTTGAGCACACGACCGTGTGGGCCGGTAGGGCTGACAGCGCTCAGCTCGACGCCGAACTCACGGGCCAGTTGACGCACGGCGGGGCCGGCGTGAGCCTTGGCACCACTTGGCGCTGGGGCAGCCGCCGGGGCCGGTGCGGCCTCGGCTTTTGCCGCAGGAGCCGGGGCGGCGGCAGCCGGTGCAGCTTCAGTCTTGGCAGCAGGAGCAGCGGCCGGCGCCGGGGCAGCAGCAGGCGCAGCGCCTTGTACTTTCAGCTTGAGGATGAAGTCGCCAGTGCCGACTTCGTCTTCGAGCTTGACCGCGATGCTTTCCACGACGCCGGCAGCCGGCGATGGGATTTCCATGGAGGCCTTGTCGGACTCCAGGGTGATCAGCGACTGGTCGGCTTCGACAGTGTCGCCGACCTTGACCAGCAGCTCGATGATCTTGGCCTTGCCCGACGAACCGATGTCCGGGACGTGAATGTCCTGGACAGTCGCCGCCGCCGGTGCAGCGGCCGGGGCCGCAGGGGCCTCGGCAGCCGCCGCTGGCTTTTCAGCCTGCGCCGGTGCAGCAGCGGCAGCAGGCGCCGCCGCCGGGGCCGCATCAGCGGCACCTTCGATTTCCAGCTCCAGCAGTTCGTCGCCTTCTTTCAGGCGGTCGCCCAGCTTCACTTTCAGGCTCTTGACCACGCCAGCCTTGGGAGCAGGGATTTCCATGCTCGCCTTGTCCGACTCCAGGGTCAGGATGCTCTGGTCGGCTTCGACGGTGTCGCCGACCTTTACAAACAGCTCGATTACTTCACCTTCACCGCTGCCGATGTCAGGTACGCGAATGAGTTCGCTCACAAAAAATCTCCTCAGCAGTCCAGTGGGTTGCGTTTTTCCGGGTTGATCCCGAACTTGACGATAGCGTCTGCTACCACCTTGGGTTCGATTTCACCACGGTCAGCCAAGGCTTCCAGGGCTGCCAACACCACGAAGTGACGGTCGACCTCGAAGAAGTGACGCAGCTTCTTGCGGCTGTCACTGCGGCCGAAACCGTCGGTGCCCAGGACTTTGAATTCCTTGGACGGGACCCACTGGCGAATTTGTTCAGCAAACAGTTTCATGTAGTCGGTAGAGGCGATGACTGGACCCTTACGGCCGGTCAGGCACTCTTCGACGTAGCTGCGCGCAGGCTTCTGGCCTGGGTGCAGGCGGTTGCTGCGTTCCACGGCCAGGCCGTCGCGACGCAGTTCGTTGAAGCTGGTAACGCTCCATACGTCAGCACCGACGTTGAACTCTTCACGCAGGATCTTCGCCGCTTCACGCACTTCGCGCAGGATGGTGCCGGAGCCCATCAGCTGGACGTGGTGTGCCGCTTCCTTGGTGTCTTCTTCGAGCAGGTACATGCCCTTGATGATGCCTTCTTCAACACCGGCCGGCATGGCTGGTTGCTGGTAGGACTCGTTCATCACGGTGATGTAGTAGAAAACGTCCTGCTGCTCTTCGGTCATCTTCTTCATGCCGTCCTGGATGATCACCGCCAGCTCGTAGCCGTAGGTTGGATCAAAGGTGCGGCAGTTCGGGATGGTGGCAGCCAGGATGTGGCTGTGACCGTCTTCGTGTTGCAGGCCTTCGCCGTTCAGCGTGGTCCGCCCGGCAGTACCGCCGATCAGGAAGCCACGGGTACGGCTGTCGCCTGCTGCCCAGGCCAGGTCGCCAATACGCTGGAAGCCGAACATCGAGTAGAAGATGTAGAACGGCAGCATCGGCTGGTTGTGGCTGGAGTACGAAGTACCGGCAGCGATGAAGGAGCTCATGGCGCCCGCTTCGTTGATACCTTCTTCGAGGATCTGGCCCTTCTTGTCTTCCTTGTAGAACATCACCTGGTCTTTATCGACTGGCTCGTAGAGCTGGCCGACGGAGGAGTAGATGCCCAACTGGCGGAACATGCCTTCCATACCGAAGGTACGGGCTTCGTCCGGGATGATCGGGACGATGCGCGGGCCGATTTCCTTGTCCTTGACCAACTGCGCGAGGATCCGCACGAAAGCCATGGTGGTGGAGATTTCACGGTCGCCCGAGCCGTCCAGGATAGCCTTGAGGGTATCGAGTGGTGGCGTCGGTACGCTGAAGCTCTGGGCGCGGCGCTGTGGCACGAAACCGCCCAGTGCAGTGCGACGCTCGCTGAGGTAGCGGGCTTCGGCGCTGTTTGGCTCGGGCTTGAAGAACGGCAGGTTCTCCAGCTCTTCGTCCTTGACCGGGATGTCGAAGCGGTCGCGGAACAACTTCAGGCTGTCGACGTCGACTTTCTTGGTGTTGTGCGCAGTGTTCTTCGCTTCGCCGGCACCGGTGCCATAACCCTTGATGGTCTTGGCCAGGATGACGGTCGGTTGTTCTTTGTGGTTGACCGCTTCGTGGTATGCCGCGTAGACCTTGTACGGGTCGTGGCCGCCACGGTTGAGTTTCCAGATCTCGTCGTCGGACAGGTCGGCAACCATCGCCTTGAGTTCAGGCGTGTTGAAGAAGTGTTCACGTACGAACGCGCCGTCTTTGGCCTTGTAGTTCTGGTACTCGCCGTCGATGACTTCGTCCATGCGGCGTTGCAGGATGCCGTCGACGTCCTTGGCCAGCAGTGGGTCCCAGAAACGGCCCCAGATGACTTTGGTCACGTTCCATTGGGCACCGCGGAACACGCCTTCGAGTTCCTGGATGATCTTGCCGTTGCCGCGAACCGGGCCGTCGAGGCGCTGCAGGTTGCAGTTGATGACGAAGATCAGGTTGTCCAGCTTCTCGCGGCCGGCCAGGGAGATGGCGCCCAGGGATTCCGGCTCGTCGCACTCGCCGTCGCCCAGGAAGCACCAGACTTTCTGCTTGCCTTCGGGGATGAAGCCACGGGCTTCCAGGTACTTCATGAAGCGTGCCTGGTAGATCGCCTGGATCGGGCCCAGGCCCATGGATACAGTCGGGAACTGCCAGAAGTCAGGCATCAGCCAAGGGTGCGGGTACGACGACAGGCCGCCACCGTCGACTTCCTGGCGGAAGTTGTTCATCTGGTCTTCGGTGATGCGACCTTCCATGAACGCACGGGCGTAGACGCCTGGCGAGGTGTGGCCCTGGAAGTAGATCAGGTCGCCGCCGTGTTCTTCGGTCGGGGCCTGGAAGAAGTAGTTGAAGCCGATGTCATACAGGGTTGCGCTGGAAGCGAAGCTGGAGATGTGACCGCCCAGGTCAGAATCTTTCAAGTTCGTGCGCATAACCATCGCCATCGCGTTCCAGCGTACCAGCGAGCGAATGCGGCGTTCCATGAACAGGTCGCCAGGCATGCGTGCTTCGTGGGTAACGGGGATGGTGTTGCGGTATGGCGTGGTGATGGCGTAGGGCAGTTGCGAGCCGCTGCGGGTCGCGAGTTCGCCCATACGGGTCATCAGGTAATGCGCACGGTCTTCGCCTTCTTTGTCGAGAACCGATTCCAGGGCGTCCAGCCATTCCTGGGTTTCGACGGGATCGAGGTCTTGCATGGCTTGCTCCAGGGCGGAAAGGCTACCAGAATCGGTTGCCTGAAGTTTGCGACTGGCCTTGTGGGCAGACGACATAAATTCTTGGATGGCCGAAGGTTGCTTCGGCGTCCTGTAGTTTTACTACAAATCGTCGGCCATTTCAGCCTTTCGAATGTATATACGAGTAGTAAAACTACACAAGACTGAGCGTATGGCTCGGTCTGGCTGGTGAGCATAATCGTTATTGTTGATCTTTTGCGAACAAGAAAAGGTAGAAGTTTAATGTTGCCTGCCAAAATTAAAGAATTTTCAGCTATTTCTAACCTTTGTTCGACAGTCCTTCATCGAGCGTGGTTCTTGCGTTCACAGCTACAAGTCATTTACGCGCCGATCAAGGATAGACCATGAGCCTTCCAATGCTGGTTGAACTCCCAGCCATTCTGTTGCCATTTGCCAGCCGGGCCGAGCAGTCATTTCGTGACGCGGTGGCCATGCTGGATGCCGATCATGGCCTGTCTGCGTGGACGCCGCAACGTTGGGCCGACTTCGCCCGGGTGTGCGCCGCCAGTGACTTTGTGATTGAACAGAGTGTTCGTGACCCTTTGATGTTGCTTGAGCTGGTGGCCTGGGGCGAGCTGGATCGGGGCTTTGCGCCCGATGAGCTGTGTGGGCAGATTGCCGCAGCCGTGCAACAGGCGCAAACAGAAGACGAACTGGGTCGCGTGCTGCGCCGCCAGCGCACCCGCCAGCAAGTGCGCATCATCTGGCGCGACCTGACCCGACAGGCGGACCTGGTGCAGACCTGCCGCGACCTGTCGGACATGGCCGACGCCAGCATCGACCAGGCTTACCAGTGGCTGTACCAGCGCCACTGCGCGCAATTCGGCACGCCCACCGGCGGGCGTAGCGGCGAGCCGCAGCAGATGGTCATCCTCGGCATGGGCAAGCTGGGCGCGGTGGAGTTGAACCTGTCGTCGGACATCGACCTGATCTTTGCCTACCCCGAGGGCGGCGAGACCGTGGGGGCCAAGCGTGCCCTGGACAACCAGGAGTTCTTCATCCGCCTGGGCCAGAAACTGATCAAGGCCCTGGACCCGATGACCGTCGACGGCTTTGTGTTCCGGGTCGACATGCGCCTGCGGCCCTACGGTTCCGCCGGGGCGCTGGTGCTGAGTTTCAATGCCTTGGAGCAGTACTACCAGGATCAGGGCCGCGACTGGGAACGCTACGCGATGATCAAGGCGCGGGTGGTGGCCGGCGACCAGGTGGCCGGCGCGCAATTGCTCGACCTGTTGCGCCCGTTCGTCTATCGGCGCTACCTGGACTTTTCTGCGATCGAAGCGCTGCGCACCATGAAGCAGTTGATCCAGCAGGAAGTGCGGCGCAAGGGCATGGCCGACAACATCAAGCTGGGCGCGGGCGGCATCCGTGAGGTGGAATTTATCGCCCAGGCGTTCCAGCTGATTCACGGCGGCCGCGACCTGAGCCTGCAACAGCGGCCTTTGCTGAAGGTGCTGGGCACCCTGGAAGGCCAGGGCTACCTGCCGCCGGCGGTGATTGCCGAGTTGCGCAGCGGCTATGAGTTCCTGCGCTACACCGAACATGCGATCCAGGCCATCGCCGACCGCCAGACCCAGATGTTGCCCCACAGTGATGAAGACCAGGCGCGGATCGCGTTCATGCTGGGCTTTGCCGACTGGACCGCGTTCCACGGGCAGTTGATGTACTGGCGTGGCCGGGTGGATTGGCATTTCCGCCAGGTGATCGCTGATCCGGACGAAGAGGAGGGGGTGGAAAGCGAATTGGTGGTCGGCGGCGAGTGGCTGCCCTTGTGGGAAGAATCCCAAAATGAGGAGGCCGCCTGTCGCCAATTGGCCGAAGGCGGCTTTGCCGATGCGCCCAAGGCCCTGAAAGCCCTGGCCAGCCTGCGCGGCAGCCCGCAACTGCGGGCGATGCAGCGCCTGGGACGTGAGCGCCTGGATGCGTTTATCCCGCGCCTGCTGGCCCAGGCCGTCGAACACGCCAACCCGGACCTGGTGCTGGAGCGCGTACTGCCGCTGGTAGAAGCTGTCGCGCGGCGTTCTGCGTATCTGGTGCTGTTGACGGAAAACCCTGACGCCCTGCGTCGGCTGTTGACCCTGTGCGCGGCCAGCCCGTGGATTGCCGAGCAGATCACCCGCTTCCCGCTGCTGCTGGACGAATTGCTCAACGAAGGCCGCCTGTTCAAGCCGCCCTTGGCGCCGGAACTGGCCGCCGAACTGCGCGAGCGCCTCACACGCATCCCCGAAGACGACCTTGAGCAGCAGATGGAAGCCCTGCGCCACTTCAAGTTGGCGCACCGCCTGCGGGTCGCCGCTTCGGAAATCGCCGGCAGCCTGCCGTTGATGAAGGTCAGCGATTACCTGACCTGGCTCGCCGAGGCCATTCTGGAGCAGGTGCTGGCCCTGGCCTGGCGCCAGACCGTGGCGCGCCACGGCACGCCGCAACGCCTGGACGGCACCTTGTGCGACCCCGGATTTATCATCGTCGGCTATGGCAAGGTCGGCGGGATCGAGCTGGGGCATGGCTCGGACCTGGACCTGGTGTTTATCCACGACGGTGACCCGCAGGCCGAAACCGACGGCGCCAAGCCGATCGATGGCGCGCAGTTCTTTACTCGCCTGGGCCAGCGCATCATTCACCTGCTGACCACCCAGACCAACTCCGGGCAATTGTACGAGGTGGACATGCGCCTGCGACCTTCTGGCGCATCCGGGCTGCTGGTCAGCTCCCTGGGGGCTTTTGCCCGTTATCAGGAAAACGAGGCCTGGACCTGGGAACATCAAGCCCTGGTGCGGGCGCGGGTGCTGGTCGGCAGCCAGGACGTGGGCCGCGCGTTTGAAGACGTGCGTGCGCAGGTATTGGGCCGCACGCAGGACCTGGCGAAGCTGCGCCAGGAGGTCAGCGAGATGCGTGCCAAGATGCGCGATAACCTGGGCACCAAGTCGACCGGGGCCGGCACAGCGGCGAACGCCTTCGAGCCCACGGCGCTGTTCGATCTCAAGCAGGACGCCGGAGGTATCGTCGATATTGAATTTATGGTGCAATACGCCGCTTTGGCGTGGTCTGCGCAGCATCCATCGTTACTGCGCTATACCGACAATATCCGCATCCTGGAAGGCCTGGAGCAGGTCGGGCTGATGCCCGCCGCCGATGCCCACCTGTTGCGTGAGGTGTATAAGGCCTACCGCTCGGCGGCTCATCGCCAGGCCTTGCAGAACGAGGCGGGGGTGGTTGCCGGGGATCAGTTTGCTGACGAACGGCGCCAGGTGAAACGGATCTGGCAAGAACTGGGGTTAAGCTAAAACACTACAGCGACCCCAATTGAATGTGGAGACCGGCTTTATGTGGGAGCGGGCTTGCCCGCGATGCAGGCGCTGCGGTCTGGCTGACAGCACGCGGTGATGCTATCGCGGGCAAGCACGCTCCCCCACACACCGTGACCTACAGTAATTATCGAGGCGGGGAGGCATGAGCCTCCCCGAATCGTTTGTGGAAACTACATGAATATTCTGATCGTTGGGCCCAGTTGGGTCGGTGACATGGTGATGGCGCAGACACTGTTCCAGTGCCTGAAACAGCGTCATCCCGACTGCCAAATCGACGTGCTCGCCCCCGAGTGGAGCCGGCCGATCCTGGAGCGCATGCCCGAAGTACGGCAGGCCTTGAGCTTCCCGCTCGGCCATGGCGCGCTGGAACTGGCGACCCGGCGGCGGATCGGCAAGTCCCTGGCCGGCCAGTACGACCAGGCGATCCTGCTGCCCAACTCGATGAAGTCGGCCCTGGTGCCGTTCTTCGCCGGCATCCCCAAGCGTACCGGCTGGCGCGGCGAGTTCCGTTATGGCCTGCTCAACGACGTGCGCAAGCTCGACAAGGCCCGCTACCCGCTGATGATCGAGCGCTTCATGGCCCTGGCCTATGCGGCCAATGCCGAGCTGCCGACGCCGTATCCACGGCCGAGCCTGCAAATCGACCCGGTCACCCGCGATGCAGCCCTGGCCAAGTTCGGCCTGAGCCTCGACCGCCCGGTGCTGGCACTGTGCCCAGGCGCCGAGTTTGGTGAGTCCAAGCGCTGGCCGTCGGAGCATTATGCGAAGGTTGCCGAGCTGAAAATCCGCGAAGGCTGGCAAGTCTGGCTGTTTGGCTCGAAAAACGATCATTCGGTGGGGGAGGACATCCGCCAACGCCTGATCCCCGGCCTGCGCGAAGAAGCGGTCAACCTCAGTGGCGATACGTCCCTGGCCGAGGCGATCGACCTGTTGTCTTGCGCCGACTCGGTGGTGTCCAACGACTCTGGCCTGATGCACGTGGCCGCCGCGCTGAATCGCCCGCTGGTGGCGGTGTACGGTTCCACCTCGCCAGGCTTCACGCCGCCGTTGGCCGACAAGGTCGAGGTGGTGCGCCTGGGCCTGGAGTGCAGCCCGTGCTTTGACCGCACCTGCCGTTTCGGCCACTACAACTGCCTGCGCCAGTTGCTGCCCGACTCGGTAGCCCAAGCCTTGCAGCGCTTGCAGGGCAACGTGGTCGAGGTTCATTGAGTTGCGGGTACTGGTAATCAAGACCTCATCCCTGGGCGATGTGATCCACGCCTTGCCGGCATTGACCGACGCGGCCCGGGCGATCCCGGGGATCCGTTTCGACTGGGTGGTGGAAGAAGGCTTCGCCGAAATCCCCACCTGGCATCCGGCGGTGGACAAGGTGATCCCAGTGGCGATTCGCCGCTGGCGCAAGAACCTCTGGCAGACCTTCAAGAGTGGCGAGTGGCGCCGCTTCAAGAAGCAGGTCCAATCGACCAAGTACGACCTGGTGATCGACGCCCAGGGCCTGCTGAAAAGCGCCTGGCTGACCCGCTATGTGCGGGCGCCGGTGGCGGGCTTTGACCAACATTCAGCCCGCGAACCCATCGCCGCGCGCTTCTATTCCCGGCGCCTGGCGGTTGCGCGTGGGCAGCATGCGGTGGAGCGCCTGCGCCAGTTGTTCGCCGTGGCCCTGGGCTATGACCTGCCCAAAGGCCTGGGGGATTACGGCCTGAGCACCGAAAAACTGCTCGGCCTGCCGCCGAAGAAGCCCTTTGTGCTGCTGCTGCACGGCACCACCTGGGACACCAAGCACTGGCCCGAAGCCTATTGGCGCGAGCTGGCCGAACGCATGGGCAGCCTGGGGGTGGACGTGAAGTTGCCATGGGGCAATGCCGCCGAAAAAGCCCGCGCCGAGCGCCTGGCCCAAGGCCTGGCCAACGCCGAGGTGCTGCCCAAGCTGAACCTGGCCGGTGTGGCGCGGGTACTGGCCGGCGCCAGGGCCTGTGTGGCGGTGGATACCGGCCTCGGGCACCTGGCCGCCGCGCTGGATGTGCCGACAATTTCCCTGTTCGGCCCGACCAATCCGGGCCTGACCGGTGCCTACGGCAAGGCGCAGATCCATCTGGGCAGCGATTTCCCCTGCGCGCCCTGCCTGCAAAAGAAATGCACCTACCAACCGACCGCTGAAGACCAGCGCCGGTTTGATCTCAAGCGCGAGTGGCCGTTGTGCTTCACTCGCCTGAACCCTGAGCGTGTGGCCAGCCGACTGAGCACGTTGTTATTGGCTGAGGAGCTGCACTGATGCAACTGGCATTTGTACTGTACAAATATTTCCCCTTTGGTGGCTTGCAGCGCGATTTCATGCGCATCGCCCTGGAATGCCAGCAGCGCGGCCACCAGATCCGTGTCTACACCCTGATCTGGGAAGGCGACGTGCCCCAAGGTTTTGAAGTGCTGGTGGCGCCGGTCAAGGCGTTCTTCAACCATCGGCGCAACGAGAAGTTGACCGCCTGGATGCAGTCCGACCTGGCCAAGCGCCCGGTGGACCGCTTGATCGGCTTCAACAAAATGCCTGGCCTGGATGTGTACTACGCAGCAGACGGCTGTTTTGAAGACAAGGCGCAGAACCTGCGGCACTCGCTGTATCGCAGCTTCGGCCGCTACCGGCACTTTGCCGAGTACGAGCGCGCGGTGTTTGCCAAGGACGCCAAGACCCAAGTGCTGATGATCTCCGAGGTCCAGCAGCCGCTGTTTATCAAGCACTACGACACGCCGCTGGCGCGCTTCCACCTGCTGCCACCGGGTATCGCCCAGGATCGTCGGGCGCCGCCGAATGCGGCCGAGATCCGCGCAGGCTTTCGCGCCGAATTCAACCTTGCGCACGATGACTTGCTGCTGGTGCAGATCGGCTCGGGTTTCAAGACCAAGGGCGTGGATCGCAGCCTCAAGGCACTGGCCGCACTGCCGCCAGACCTGAAAAAGCGCACCCGTCTGTTTGTAATTGGCCAGGACGACCCCAAAGTATTCCAATTGCAGAGTGCTACCCTTGGCCTGGGCGACAATGTGCAGTTCCTCAAGGGGCGCAGCGATATCCCGCGTTTTTTGCTGGGCGCCGACCTGTTGATTCACCCGGCGTACAACGAAAACACCGGGACCGTGCTGCTCGAAGCCCTGGTGGCCGGGTTGCCGGTATTGGTCACGGCGGTGTGTGGTTATGCCCATTACATCAGCGAGGCCGATTGCGGGCGTGTGCTTGACGAGCCTTTCGAGCAGGCCCAGCTCAACCAGTACCTGGCCGGGATGCTCAGTGATCAGCAGCAACGTGCGGCCTGGAGCCGCAATGGTCTGGCCTTCGCCGAGACGGCCGACCTCTATAGCATGCCGCAGCACGCTGCGGATGTAATTCTGGCGGAGCAACACTGATGAAGTTGATTCTTGCCGAACCGTTCAAGAGCCTTTGGGCCGGGCGCGATGCGTTCGCCGAAGTCGAGCTGTTGGAGGGTGAGGTTTACCGTGAACTGGAAGCCCGTCGCACCTTGCGCACCGAGGTGGATGGGCGCGGCTACTTTGTGAAAATCCACCGTGGCATCGGCTGGGGTGAAATCTTCAAGAACCTGTTCACCGCCAAATTGCCGGTGCTGGGCGCCGGGCAGGAGTGGCAGGCGATCCAGCGCCTGCACGAAGTGGGCGTCCCGACCATGACCGCCGTGGCCTACGGCGAACGTGGCGCCAACCCGGCCGACCAGCATTCCTTTATTGTCACCCAAGAGCTGGCGCCGACCATCAGCCTGGAAGACTTGAGCATGGACTGGCTCAAGCAGCCGCCCGAGCCGCGTCTCAAGCGCGCGCTGATTGCCGAAGTGGCGCGCATGACCGGGATGATGCATCGCGCCGGCGTCAACCATCGTGACTGCTACATCTGCCACTTCCTGCTGCACACCGACAAGCCGGTGACGGCCGATGACTTCAAGCTGTCGGTGATCGACCTGCACCGCGCCCAGGTGCGGCCGCGCATCAGTCAGCGCTGGCGCAACAAGGACCTGGCGGCCCTGTATTTTTCGATCCTGGATATCGGCCTGACCCGCCGCGACAAATTGCGCTTCCTCAAGGGCTACTTCCAGCAGCCCCTGCGCCAGATCCTGGCCGAGGAAGGCGCGTTGCTGCAGTGGCTGGAGCGCAAGGCCAGCAAGCTCTATGACCGTAAAATCCGCTACGGAGGCGCGCTCTGATGGCGGGTTGGAACCTGGAACCTGCTTACTCGGAGCTTGTGGACGATTTTGGTAGCCTCGACGCGGTGTTCGCCCTGCAAGGCGAGCGGCTGACCCGAGACCCACTGTCCGAAGTGATTCGCGTGGAGCGCGGCGGGGTCAACTACTACGTCAAGCGCTACACCGGCGCCGGCAAAGGCTTGCGGCGTTACCTGGGCAAGCCACGGGTCAAGTCCGAATGGCAGAACCTCAAGCGCTTCGCCAAGTGGGGCATCCCCACGGCCGAAGTCGTGGCCTGGGGCCTGGAGCGCAAGGGCCTGGCCTATGACCGTGGGGCGATGATCACCCGCGAGTTACCGCGCACCGAAGACCTGGCGGCCCTGGCCGAACGCAAGGACCCGCAATTGTCCGACCCAGCGTGGGTCGACAAGGTCAGCCGCCAGCTCGCCGAATACACCCGGACCATGCACGACCACCGGTTTACCCACAACGATTTGAAGTGGCGCAACCTGTTGATCGACGACCAGCAGACCCTGTACCTGATCGACTGCCCCAACGGCGACTTTTGGCGCGGCTTCTGGCTCAAATACCGGATCACCAAGGACTTGGCGTGCCTGGACAAGGTCGCCAAATACCACTTGTCGGCCACCCAGCGCCTACGCTTCTACATGCAATATCGTCGGCGCAAGCACCTGAACACATCGGATAAACAGCGGATCCGCCATGTGCTGAAGTTTTTCGAGGGACGCGAATGAATGACTTCCTGGCAACTGAAGACCGGGCCTTGCTGGAGCGCAATGGCCTGGCTGACTTCGACGCCCTGTGGGCCAGGCAACTGGACGCAGTGGACGAGCCCAACACCAGTCGCGGCGGCTGGAGCAGTGTGTTCCGCCTGGAGCTGGAGGGCCGTGGCTTCTACCTCAAGCGCCAGAGCAACTACCTGACGCGCACCCTGCATCGGCCGTTTGGCGAGCCAACCTTTGCCCGCGAGTTTCGCAATATCAGCCGCTATCGGCAGAAGGCGATCCCAGCCTTGCAGGCCGCCTTTTATGGCGAGCGCAAAGTTGCCGGCGAATACCGCGCCTTGCTGCTGACCCGCGCGCTGGATGGCTGGAATGACCTGGATTCACTGCTGGAGCAGTGGCCGGCCCTGAGCGAAGCCCAGCACCACGCAATCCTCGTGGCCTGCGGCCAATTGGCGCGCAAGCTCCATGGTGTCGGCCAGGTGCATGGCTGTTTTTACCCCAAGCACATCTTCCTGCAGGCCACCGGCGACGGTTACGCGGCGCAGTTGATCGACCTGGAAAAAACCCGGCCGCTGTTGCTGGGCCGGCGTGATCGGGTCAAGGATCTGGAGCCGCTACTGCGCCGTGCCGGGGCATGGACCGCAGAGCAGGTGCGGCAATTTCTGGCGGCTTACCTCGACCAGCCGGTCGACAGTTCGCTGGTGGATACCTGGGCAACTTACCTGGCGGGGCGCCGCAGTCACAAGGAGGCCCGCTGATGCGGCTGTCTGAACTCAAAAACGCCGGGCGCACCCCCGCGCTGCCCTTGAGTATTGAGTTGGCGGATGCAGCGGGCCCTGGGCAGTTGCAGCTGCTGAGCCTGTTGCGGGTGTTGCCCGGCCAGCGTTATGTGGGCGCGGCCATCTGGCGCGGCCGGCCGGTGCTGGCCAAGTTGCTGGTGGGTAGCAACGCCGCGCGACATTTCCAGCGCGAACTCCAGGGCGTGCGCCTGCTCGCCGAGCAAGGCCTCACTACCCCGCTGTTGCTCGCCGACGGCCTGCAAGACGGTGAGGGTGGCTGGCTGCTGTTCGAGTTTCTGGAAGGGGCCCAAAGCCTGGCCGACGCCTGGGCGGCAGTCGAAGCCTTGCCGCTCTTGGCCGGTGAGCAACAGGCGGTACTGGCCCAAGCGCTGGGTGCGATTGCCCAGATGCACGCCAAGGGTTTGTGGCAGGAAGATCTGCATCTGGACAACCTGATGCGTCAGGCTGACAAGCTGTATTTGATCGACGGGGGGGGCATCTGCGTCGAGCAGGCGGGTAAGCCCCTGTCGCGTAACCGGGTGCTGGAAAACCTCGGGGTGTTTTTTGCCCAGTTACCGAGCGACCTCGAACCGTTTACCGAAGAATTACTGGTGCACTACCTATTAAGCAACGGCGAGCACGCGTTGCCCCTGGAAGCCTTGCAAAAACAGGTGCGCAAAGTGCGCGCCTGGCGCCTGAAAGACTTCATGGGCAAGATCGGCCGTGAGTGCACCTTGTTCAGCGTAGTGCGCGGGGCCTTTGGGCTGCTGGCGATCCGGCGTGAAGAAGAAGCCACCCTGCTGCCGGTGCTGGCAAACGTCGATAGGCTTATCGACCAGGGCCAAATGTACAAGGCCGGCGCCTCGGCCACGGTGGCCGGGGTTGATGCTGCGGGTCGAGCGCTGGTGATCAAACGCTACAACATCAAGGGTTTTACACACTGGCTCAGGCGCTTCTGGAGGCCCAGCCGCGCATGGCACGCCTGGAGCGAAGGCAACCGCCTGACATTCCTGGGGATTGCCACACCCAAGCCCCTGGCGCTTCTGGAACGACGCTTTTTCTGGCTGCGCGGCCGGGCTTATCTGGTCACCGAGCACCTGTCCGGGCCCGACCTGATCGAGCACCTGGCCCCTTACGTGGACAGCGGCGAGGTGCCCGAGCCTGAACTGCTGGCCTTGGAGCGCCTGTTTGGCGAACTGATTCGCGAGCGGATCAGCCATGGCGACTTCAAGGGGCGCAACCTGTTCTGGCAAGGGGGGCGTTGGGTGCTGATTGATCTGGATTCGATGTGTCAGCATGGCTCGCTGAGCAGCTTCGCACCGGCGTTTGCCAAGGACCGTGCGCGGTTTATGCGCAACTGGCCGGCTGATAGTGCTTTGTATCGCGTGATTGATCAGCGCTTGCCCAAGGTGAGCGCGTTAGCTAGGTGATCCGCGTGAGGCCGTCATAAGTCGTAGCGATTTTTTCAGGTCTGGGAAGTCACAGTGTTTTCGAAGGCAAGGGGCATTACTTAATATTTTGATTAAGTAGTGCTCTGGACATTGTTCGTTGGGGTTAATAGGTTGTATCGACGCTTGATAAAAATATCTTATATAGATGTTTGTTGAGTGATCGAAATGTTAATTCCGGGAGTGTGCAAATGACTTCGATAACAGGTTTTCAACCGTTTTCTTTTTACAGTGATCTGGCCGGTAAAAATAAGCCGATAGATCCGGTGAATCCAACAAGTCCGATAGATAAAGTGCAGTCGGGTGTCCGCAATCCAAAGGACACAACCGCTGGTGATGACGCCGAATTTTTTAACGCCGATACCCAGGAATGGCAGCCAACCGCCTCTAATGGCAAAGGTGATGGCGGTTATGTGAACTTTGGTGATCCCTATCGAGAGCCCATAGATCATGAACTGGTTTACGGGGCTAATGGAGAGTGGCAATTAAAGGCTGATGGGTGATTGCTCAAAAGTTGAGTAGGTGTTTGCGTTTATAGTTCTTTATGATTTTGGTGGGTACTTTTCCAAAGTGTAGGGACTGAGTTATGGGAAGTGTCTGTTATTAATGTGGGAACCAAATGGGCAATGTTATTTGCCCATTGGTTTTTATCACTCAAAAACTGTACTGGGCTCCTGCGCCCGCATACCACGACCTGCCGGGCGCGGCTTCGTAATAACGATCGTTGCCATCGCCGACAATCACCGAACCGACGTACTGGCGATCCAGCAGGTTGTCCAGGCGCAGGGTCTGGTGAAAGGTCCAGTGTTCGACCTTCTGCTCAAAGCGTGCACGCCAGTTGAAAACGCTGTAACCCGGAGCAGCATGCTTCTGGTTGGTGTCTTCGACATAGATCTTGCTGCGGTACATGCCTTCGACGGCGGTACTCACCCAGTCTCGTGGTTTCCAGTTCAGTTCGGCAAAGAGCGTGGTCTGTGGGACGCCGGGTAGGTAGTTGCCCTTGTCCACGGTTTTGCCGCTGTTGCTGAAGTTGCTGTCGTAGGTGGCTTGCAGGCGGGTGTAGGCGAGGTTGGCGCTCCACTGTTCGCTCAGTTGGCTTTCGATGCCCAGCTCAAAGCCACGGCGTAGGGTGCGGCCGGCGTTTTGGTAGCTGGTGCGTCCATCCTTCGATGCATTGACCACCAACTCATCTTCCGTAGTTATTTGGAATACGGCAGCGTTGACCCGCGTGCTGTTGTTCACCTGGGCCTTCAAGCCCACTTCATATTGAGTGCTTTCTGACGGCTTCAGGCCGAAGTTGAAGCCTTCGATGGCGCCCGGGGCGTAAGCCATTTCGGCCTGGGTCGGCGTTTCGAAGCCCTTGCCGGCGCTGACGTAGCCGTGCAGGTCTGGGGTGAAGGCGTACATCACGCTCATCGAGGGTGTGTTCTTCTGGTAGGTCTTATTGCCGCTGGCATCGCCATTGCTCAGGAACTGGTCATCCACGTCCATTTCCATGGTGCTGTGGCGCAGCCCGGCTTGCAGGGTCCAGCGCTCGATGGCCCAGTTGGCCTGGATGTACGGGTCGAGGCTGCGGGCGGTGTCGATTTCATTGCGGCGTAGCTCGCCTTTCACGCCAAGGGTGTTGCCGCTGTAGTTCTGGTAGCCGTGGCGGCTATCTTCGCTCTGGTCGAAGTCCAGGCCGGTGATGATCATCAATTCGCCCGGCACGCTGTCGATGGGCTGCATCCAGCGCACGCCACCGCCGTAGAACTTGCGGTCGAATTGCACCACGCCGCCGCCGCGTTCGTTGCTCGCTACGCCCTTGGGAATCGACAAATACTGAATCACACTCCGCCGCCCGGTATAGGCATTCACCTGCAACGTTGCATCGCCAATGTACCGCTCGTAATTCATCCCCAGTTGCTGATGATCAATGCTCTTGCGCGTGTTGTACGCCAGGGCATTGCTGTTTACCGAACGCGGGTCGGCCTTGTAGCCTGCCCAGGTTTGCCCCAGCGGGTCTTGGGTGCCGTTTTGCTCCAGGCTGCTATAGATCAGGGCCAGCTTGCTGTCGTCATCGGGTTCGAGGTTGAGCTTGGCGAATGTCTGGTCACGGCGGGCGCTGCTGTGGTCGCGGTAGCCGTCGGTGTCCATGCGCGAGGCATCGAGGACAAACCCGGCGCCCTGCACCGCGCCTTCGGCGCTGAGGTGGTTCTTGTTCAGGCCGTCGCTGCCAAACAGGGTTTCGGCGCCGATACGGGGCGGGCCTTCGCCATTGCGCGAGAACATCTGGATCACCCCGCCGGCGTTGCTGCCATACAGGGTGGCGGCCGGGCCGCGCAGTACTTCGATGCGGTCCGCTGTGTCGAGGTTGAAGGTGGCGGCCTGGCCCTGGCCATCCGGGGTGCTGGCGGGGATGCCATCGGCAATCAGCTTGATCCCGCGCACGCCAAACGCCGAGCGCGCGCCAAAGCCGCGGGAGGAAATCTGCAGGTCCTGGGCGTAGTTCTGGCGGTTCTGTACCACCAGCCCCGGCACGCGGGACAGGGCCTCCGAGGCGTTGATACCCAACTGGCCGTCGCTGATCTGCTCACGGCTGATGCTGTCCACCGAGTAGGGCAGGTCGAAGCTGCGACTGGCGCTGCGCGAACCTGTCACCACGCTGGGGTCGAGGATCAGCAGGGCATCTTCGGCCAGGGCAGTTTGCTGCAGGCCCGGCAGGCTCTGGAGCAACATCGCAAAACACGTGGGAGCAACAACTTTCATGAGCAAACCAACTTCCATGACGCGCAGCGCGGGCGCGGAAAAAGGGCGCGAGTTTAACGATTCTGCGCGGCGTTTTTTGAAGAATATTCCCGCAAAATGCCGGCATATTCGTCTTACACAGTCTTGGGTTAGGCTGTGCGCCCCATACCAAAGAGGGTTACCCGTGAATCCTACAAACATTCTGCTGCTCGCCGCCATTGTCCTTTCGACCACGGCCTGCGGCACCCTGAATACGGTGTTTCGCGAAGACGCGGTGGCCAGCCAGAAGCTCAAGGACCTGCGCAGCCACTGCGAGAGCGTGCCCCGTATCTACAGCGGGGTGGTGTATGACTTCTGCTCCCTCAATGGCGAACCCAACAGCAAAAAAAGCCTGGAAGACCAGCAGATCGCCTCGGTGCCGTGGATAGCCATTGATTTCGTGCTATCGGGCGTTCTCGATACTTTGGTACTGCCCTACACCGTCTACCGGCAAAATCGAGACGGCAGTATCGAGATTTTCCGATGATGCCTCTTGTTTCTCCGTGCCATTTGCGGCTAGAGGCGTTTTGCCGCTTTTAAGCTATAATCCCGCCCTTTAGCTTTTCTCGCCGAGGCGAGGGGCTCACATTTTTTCAGGCGCCAGCGCCTGCATGCAGACTAAAAGAGGCTAGACCCCAGTGGCATTGACGATTCTTGGCCTGTCCGGCGCCCTTAGCCATGATCCTTCCGCAGCGTTGTATATCGACGGCAAGCTGATCGCGGCCGCCGAAGAAGAGCGCTTCGTACGCGATAAACATGCAAAGAACCGCATGCCCTACGAGTCGGCGAAGTTCTGCCTGGAACAGGCTGGCATCAAACCCTCCGACGTTGATGTGGTGGCGATCCCGTTTGCCCCGATCAGCTTGTTCGGCGAGGCTCGCTGGCACTATGCCAAGCGTTACTGGTATGCCCCGGACCGCGCCCTTGACGCGATCCTGATGGGCAACCGGCGCTACAAGCGCTACCGCAACAAGATTGTCTGGTGCCTGGAGCAACTGGGCTTCGATCCGAAGAAGATCAAGATCGAGCCGGTTGAACACCACCTGGCCCACGCTTCCAGCGCCTATCACTGCTCGGGTTTCCAGGAGAAGACCGCGATCCTCGGGATCGACGGCAAGGGCGAGTACGCCACCACCTTCTTCGGCTACGGCGAAAACGGCAAGATCCACAAGATCAAGGAATTCTACGATCCGGACTCCCTGGGCGGCCTGTACGGCGCGATCACCGAGTTCCTCGGCTTTGAAATGCTCGACGGCGAGTTCAAGGTCATGGGCATGGCGCCGTATGGCGATGCCAGCAAGTACGATTTCTCGCGCCTGGCTTCCTTTGAAAATGGCGAACTGGTGATCAACACCGACTACGCCAACGTCATCGGCCTGCGCCGCTATAAAGAGAAGGGCAAGGGCTTCTACTTCTCGCCAAAACTGATTGAGTGGCTGGGTCCCAAGCGTGAAGGCGACATCGCCGACGAGCCGTACATCCACTACGCAGCCAGCATGCAGGCGCTGTTCGAGAAACTGGCCTTGCAGATGATCGACCATTACCTGGGCGATATCCTCAAGGAAACCGGCAAGCTGGCCTTCGCCGGCGGCTGCGCGCTGAACGTCAAGTTGAACCAGAAGATCATTGCCCGCGACGACGTCAAGGAGCTGTTCGTGCAGCCGGCGTCTGGTGATGCCGGCACTGCCGTGGGCGCGGCGGCCTATGTGTCCCATGCCCGTGGGGTACCGGTAGAGAAGATGGAACACGTCTATCTCGGCCCGTCCTACAGCAATGAAGAAGTGATTGCCGCGTGCGCCAAGCACCCGAGCAAGCCGAAGTGGCGCCAGATCGACGACATGCCCAAGCGCATCGCCCAGATCATGGTCGACGGCAACCCGGTGGCCTGGTTCCAGGGCCGCATGGAGTTCGGCCCGCGCGCCCTGGGCGGGCGTTCGATCATTGGTTGCCCGAGCGCCGTGGGCGTGGCTGACCGGATCAACCACCAGATCAAGTTCCGCGAGCGCTGGAGGCCTTTCTGCCCGTCGATGCTCGACACCGTGGCCCCGCAGATGATCAAGGTCGATCACCCGGCCCCGTTCATGACCTTCACCTTTGAAGTGGCCGAAGAGTGGAAAACCCGCGTGCCGGAAGTAGTCCATGAAGATGGCACCTCCCGCGCCCAGGTGCTCAAGCGCGAGTACAACCCGCGCTACTACGACATGATGAAAGAGCTGGAAGTGCTGACCGGCAACGGTGTGTCCCTGAACACCTCGCTCAACCGCCGCGGCGAAGCGATGATCTGCTCGCCGACCGACGCCCTGAACATGTTCTTCGGCTCCGACCTGCAGTACCTGATCATGGAAGACATCCTGGTCGTCAAAGACGGTGTGGAAGGGCAAGCCGTTGACTGAAGCACTGATTGGCGTCGTCATCCCGGCCTACAACTACGCGCGCACCCTGGGGCGCGCGGTTGAGTCGGTGCTGGCGCAACTCGACGAAGCCGATGCGCAGCTGTTGGTGATTGACGACGGCTCTACCGATGAGACGCCGCAGGTGCTGGAAGCTTTGCTGGCCAAGCACCCCGGGCGTTTCCAGGCCCTGCGCAAGCCCAATGGCGGCCTGGCCTCGGTGCGCAATCGCGGGATTGAGGAGTCTGCGGGCCAGTACCTGATGTTCCTCGACGCCGATGATGAAATGGCCCCAGGCGCCTTGGCCCTGGTTGCGCAGCATATTGCTGCTCACCCGGATAGCCGCCTGATCATCGGTGGCCACTGGTCGGTATTTGAAGATGGCAAGCGCCGCCTGCATGCCGTCAAGCCGCTGCCTGCCACCCCATACCAGCGGGTGCGCGGGTACTTGCTGGACAAGAC
Source organism: Pseudomonas sp. HC1(2025) (assembly GCF_058742075.1). Classification (NCBI taxonomy): domain Bacteria; kingdom Pseudomonadati; phylum Pseudomonadota; class Gammaproteobacteria; order Pseudomonadales; family Pseudomonadaceae; genus Pseudomonas; species Pseudomonas sp. HC1(2025). Next base: position 523,083 of record NZ_CP196017.1, read on the forward strand.
CATCGCGATCTCCAATGGCGCTTGCGCCATGCACCGGGACATCTTCGCGGTGGGCAACTACCCGGAGCGCATGCGTAACGCCGAGGATATCCCGGTGTTTGCCCAGGCCCTGGCGCGCGTGCCTTGCACGGTCATCGACCAGCCACTGGCGCTGATCTACAAGCATGCGGACAGCCTGCGACATGACATCAACCACAGTGTCGCGGCGGGCGTGAGCCTGGTAGACGAGGTGTTTTCGCCGGTGCGTATGCCAGCAGAGTTGCAAGGCCTGCGCAGTGCGTTTCTCGCGCAGCGCTGCCTGTCGTTGTTTCGCAATTGCTTCAGTGCTGGGGAATACACGCTTGCCAGGCAGTTTTACTGCCAGGCGGTGCGTACCGACTGGCGCGCCCTGACGCGCTGGTCGTACACACGCAAGGCGCTTCAGCTGATGTTCAAGTAAGCGCTTTATAGCCTGTTACGCTACGCCGGGAATTACCTATGCAGCGCCAGAGTTGATTGCAATGACTGGGCGTTGGGTTTTCGTGGTGCAGTGGTTTTTCTGAAATGTATGTTTTCAAATCTTGTGCACGCGATGTGACGCCAGGTTTTAAGGGGGGGGTGTGGTTGGTATAGGCAGCAAGTTGTGGGCCCGGGTGTTGAGTATTGTCGTCGAGCATCCCGTTCGAGTGGCATTTTTTGGGAGCCTGCTGCTGTCCCTGATCGCTGTGCTGGGCGCAGCGACTGTCGGACGTGATGCGGCTTTCTACCTGACCATCGCCCAGGACGCTCACGTCCATGGCCCGAAAGCCGCCTTTGCCGTATTCAACTGGCCCTGGTTCTCCCTGCTCCTGGCGGGCACCCATTCGGTTTCAGCCCTGCCCATAGAACTGAGTGCGTACTTGTGGTGTTCGCTGTTTGCCGCGGGGACCTGTGCGTTACTGGTTGACTGCGTGCGCCAACGCTCGGTGCAGGTGGCGCCTTGGGCTTGCCTGGTGGTGTTGGCGATGCCTGCGTTCAACCAGTTTCGTGGCGAGATCCTGCGTGAGTTCGGCTTCTGGTTCTTCTGCATCCTGACGCTTTGGCTGGCCATGCGCTGGCAGGCCCGCGGTGGATGGCTGCGAGCGGCAATCATCCACCTGGCGATTGTCGCGGCGGCAGCCTTCCGGCTGGAAGCGTTGTTGCTGTTGCCGGCATTGGGCTTATGGCAGTTGCCTGGCCTGTGGGTGCGCGAGCGGCGCCTGGCGCTCCTGCAGTTTGTGGCGCTGCCGCTGTTGGGTGTCGTGGCGGGGATAGTGCTGGTCTCGGCCACCGATGGTTTTACATCGGCTCGCGTTGACTACTATCTGGGCTTGATCAACCCTAACCAGGTGCTGGCGTCGTTTGACTTGCTGCGCGATCAGTTCGCCAACTCGCTGATCAACAAGTACTCCCAGGATGAAGCCGGGCGCATCATCTTTTTTGGCATCCTGGCGGCCATGGCCATCGGCTTTGTGAATATTTGCGGTCCGTTTGCCGTGCCGTTTTTGCGCGGCCGCAATTGGCAGGCGATCAAGCGCTACTGGCACGAATACCGGCCTTTTGCCTGGGCGGCGCTGTTGTACCTGTTGGTATTGCTGCTGTTCTTTATCCAGCAGCAGTTCATGAACTTGCGCTACATGAGCTTCCTGAACCTACTGTTTGTGCCGGCGCTGGCCTTGGCGATGCAGATGTTTGCCCAACAGTTCCCGCGCCTGGGCAAGGCCCTGGTGGCGGTCTGCCTTTTGGTGATGTTGTCCAATGTGGTGTCCACCGGGCCGGGCAAGGTCCAGTACGTTGACGCGGGGCACTGGATGGCGGCGAATGTCGAGCCGGATGTCCCAGCGTATTTCGATGACGGCCGGATCGGCTATTACGCCGGGCGTGGTTATCTGCTCAAGCAATTGACCCGGGAAGCGGCGATGTCGCCGGCCTATGCGGATCAATTCCGCTATTTCCTGATCGAAGCCCGCGGTAACGAGCCCTGGCTCATCAGTTGGCTGGCCGAGCGCAACATGCGCATCGTCGAGCGCTTCGCCAATCGCCGAGGCGCCACGGTGCTGATCATCACCCGGTGAAGTCAGTCCAGTAATTGCCGCAGGCGCTCAATCAGCGGTGCCTGCTGACTGCCGGCCGGCAAGCCCTGGCGATAGCCATCGAAGAAGGCTTGCCCGGCATCATCGCCCAGCAGCCATTGCCGATCCTCGGGATAGCGCCGCAGATGGCTGAAGTTACGCAGGCGCTTGCTCTGGCTCAGGGCGGCGGCCTGGCAACTCAGGTCGGCAATGTCGATCAGCCCCAGGGTGTTTTCCGGAGTCAGGACCACGTTGCCAAAGTGCAGCGAGCGAAAGTACACGCCCTTCTCATGCAGTTGCGCAATGAAACAGCCCAGGCGCACACGCAAGGCGTCGGCCTCGGCCTTGGCGAGTTTCAACTGGCGGATGGTTTCCCCGGCCAGCGGGCTGTAATACACCGCGTCCCGCGCAATGCTGGGAATGCGATACACCGCAATGATGCGCGGGCAGGGGATATCCCGTTGCTGCAATGCGCGGGTGTTGTTGGCGAAGCGCTGGGCATACGGGTAGAACAGCGCCGAACTGAGCAGGCGCTTGCGCCGGAACAGTTTGAGCATGCAACCATCGGTCAACCGGAGCACCTTGTCGCCAGAACCATCGGCTTCCAGCACCTGCGCGCCGGCGCGCAATGCCTCATAGGTGTTGTGATCGATTACTTGCATGCCTGACTCCCATCAATAGCCGGTTATCTTAACCGACTTGATGCAAGGCTGGCCCCTGCTCATGTTTTTTGGGGCGAAGAGGCCTGTGATATGATCCGCGCCTTACTGATTTGCGCGGATTCCCATGAGCAGTCCTGAACCGAAAACCCAGTCGACGCTGGCGATTTACTTCCGCCTCCTGACTTACGTACGGCCTTATGTGGGTCTGTTCATCCTGAGTATCGTCGGGTTCCTGATCTTCGCATCGACCCAGCCGATGCTCGCTTATATCCTCAAGTATTTCGTCGATGGCCTGGCGAATCCCGAGGCCAGCCTGTTCCCCGGCAACCCCTATCTGGGCAAGTTGCAGTTACTGGAAACCGTGCCGCTGATGATCGTGCTGATCGCGGCCTGGCAGGGCGTGGGTTCGTTCCTCGGCAACTTCTTCCTGGCACGGGTTTCCCTGGGCCTGGTCCACGACCTGCGCGTGGTGCTGTTCAACAAACTGTTGGAGTTGCCCAACCGCTTTTTTGACAAGAACAACTCCGGCCACCTGATTTCGCGCATTACCTTCAACGTGACCATGGTCACCGGTGCAGCCACCGATGCGATCAAGGTGGTTATCCGCGAAGGCATGACCGTGATTTTCCTGTTCTGCACCCTGGTGTGGATGAACTGGAAGCTGACCCTGGTGATGCTGGCGATCCTGCCGGTGATCGGCATGATGGTGAACAGCACCAGCCGTAAATTCCGCAAGCAAAGCAAGAAAATCCAGGTGTCCATGGGCGACGTGACCCATGTGGCCTCCGAGACGATCCACGGCTACCGTGTGGTCCGCAGCTTTGGCGGCGAGAAATATGAAAAGGTGCGCTTCGAGCAGGCGAGCCTGAGCAATACCGAGAAACAACTGGCGATGACCAAGACCGGCGCGGTATACACGCCGATGCTGCAGTTGGTGACCTACAGTGCGATGGCCGTGGTCATGTTCCTGGTCCTGTATTTGCGTGGCGATGCCTCGCCCGGCGACCTGGTGGCCTACATCACCATGGCCGGCCTGTTGCCCAAGCCGATTCGCCAGCTATCCGAAGTCAGCTCGACCATCCAAAAGGGCGTGGCGGGTGCCGAGAGTATTTTCGAGCAGTTGGATGAGCCGGTCGAAGTCGACCAGGGCGTGATCGAGCATGAACGTCTGGCTGGGCGCATTGAAGTGCGCAACCTCAGCTTCCAATACCCGGAAAGCGACAAGAAGGTGCTCAACGACATCAGCTTTATCGTCGAGCCTGGGCAAATGGTCGCGCTGGTGGGGCGTTCGGGCAGCGGCAAGTCGACCCTGGCGGGCTTGATCCCGCGCTTCTATCAGCACGAACAGGGGCAGATTCTGCTCGACGGCGTACGCGTGCAGGATTTCACCCTGCGCAACCTGCGCCGGCAAATTGCCCTGGTGACCCAGCAAGTCACCTTGTTCAACGACACCGTGACCAACAACATCGCCTATGGCGACCTGGCTGGCGCGCCCGCCGACGCGGTGCACCATGCCGCTCGCGAAGCCTATGCCGACGAGTTCATCGTGAAGATGCCCCAGGGCTACGAAACCCTGGTGGGCGAGAATGGCGTGCTGCTGTCTGGCGGCCAGCGCCAGCGCATTGCGATTGCCCGGGCCTTGCTCAAGGATGCGCCGCTGCTGATTCTCGACGAGGCGACTTCGGCCCTGGACACCGAGTCCGAGCGCCATATCCAGGCGGCCCTGGACCATGTGGTGAAGAACCGCACGACCCTGGTGATTGCCCACCGCCTGAGCACCATCGAGAAAGCCGACCTGATCCTGGTGATGGACGACGGCCAGATTGTCGAGCGCGGCACCCATGTCGAGCTGCTGGCGAAGAACGGTTACTACGCCCGTTTGCACGCCAAGGAGTTCGAAGAAGGTGACCCTGTGGCGCCCTCCCACGTGACTGATGCCTATTGAGGCGCTATTGCAGCCAGGCTGGGATCGACCGCCAGGATTGAATCGGTCGATGCTTTTCCCTGTGCTAATATCGCGCCCCTGTTCATTTTGTATGTGGGTTGCTCCATGAAGTTGTCCATGCCGCGATTCGATCAAGCCCCTGTCTTGGTGGTCGGCGATGTCATGCTCGACCGTTACTGGCATGGCGGTACCTCACGGATTTCCCCTGAGGCACCGGTACCGGTAGTCAAGGTCGAGCAAATCGAAGACCGTCCAGGCGGCGCTGCCAACGTCGCCCTTAACATCGCTGCACTCGGCGCCCCGGCCTCCCTGGTCGGCGTGACCGGTGACGACGAAGCCGCCGACAGCCTGACCAACAGCCTGCGCGGCGCTGGCGTGCGTGCCCTGTTCCAGCGCATTGCCCACCAGCCGACCATCGTCAAGCTGCGGGTCATGAGCCGTCACCAGCAATTGCTGCGTATCGATTTTGAAGAACCCTTCGCCACCGACGCCCTGGCCCTCAGTGACCAGGTCGACACGTTGCTCGAAGGCATCAAGGTGCTGGTGCTGTCGGACTACGGCAAAGGCGCGTTGAAAAACCACCAGGTGCTGATCCAGGCCGCCAAGGCCCGGGGTATCCCGGTGCTGGCCGATCCCAAGGGCAAGGACTTCTCGGTCTACCGGGGCGCCAGCCTGATCACGCCGAACCTCAGCGAATTTGAAACCATCGTCGGCGGCTGCGCCGATGAGCACGACTTGGTGAGCAAAGGCGCACGCCTGATGGCCGACCTCGACCTCGGTGCCTTGCTGGTGACCCGTGGCGAACACGGCATGACCCTGCTGCGCCCCGGCCACCCGGCCATGCACCTGCCGGCGCGGGCGCGGGAAGTATTCGACGTCACCGGCGCCGGCGACACCGTTATTTCCACCCTGGCGGCGGCGATCGCAGCCGGTGAGGAATTGCCCCACGCGGTGGCCCTGGCCAACCTGGCGGCGAGCATTGTGGTGGGCAAACTGGGTACGGCATCCATCAGCGCCCCGGAACTGCGCCGTGCGATCCAGCGCGAGGAAGGCTCGGAGCGCGGCGTGTTGAGCCTTGAGCAATTGCTGCTGGCGATTGACGATGCCCGTGCCCATAACGAAAGCATCGTTTTCACCAACGGTTGCTTCGACATCCTGCACGCCGGCCATGTGACTTACCTGGAGCAGGCCCGCGCCCAGGGTGATCGCCTGATCGTGGCGATCAACGACGATGCTTCGGTCAGCCGCCTCAAAGGCCCTGGCCGGCCAATCAACAGTGTGGATCGGCGCATGGCGGTCCTGGCTGGGTTGGGCGCGGTGGACTGGGTGATCAGTTTCTCCGAGGGCACCCCGGAAAACCTGCTGGCCCAGGTCAAGCCGGACGTGTTGGTCAAGGGCGGCGACTACTCGGTCGACCAGGTGGTCGGCGCCGATATCGTCAACGCCTATGGCGGCAAGGTCAAAGTCCTGGGGTTGGTGGAAAACAGCTCGACCACCGCGATTGTCGAAAAAATTCGCCAAACCAACGATGCTGCTCAATAGGGTTTGCCGCTATGTCTGATGCTCTCGTACTGATTACCGGTGGTGCTGGCTTTATCGGTTCCAATCTGGTCGATGCACTGCTGGCCAAGGGCTACGCGGTGCGCGTGCTGGATAACCTGTCCACCGGCAAGCGCAGCAACCTGCCGCTGGACAACCCACGCCTGCAACTGCTCGAAGGCGATGTGGCCGATGCCGCACTGGTCGCTCGTGCAGCGGTAGGGGTTACGGCGGTAGTGCACCTGGCGGCAGTCGCTTCGGTGCAGGCGTCGGTGGATGACCCGGTCAGTACGCACCAGAGCAACTTCGTGGGTAGCCTCAATGTTTGCGAAGCCATGCGCCAGGCTGGGGTCAAGCGCGTGGTGTTTGCTTCCAGTGCGGCGGTGTATGGCAACAACGGCGAAGGCGACTCCATCGATGAGCAAACCGCCAAGGCACCGTTGACGCCATACGCTTCGGACAAGCTGGCCAGCGAGCACTATTTTGACTTCTACCGTCGCCAGCATGGCCTGGAGCCGGTGATTTTCCGCTTCTTCAACATCTTTGGGCCGCGCCAGGATCCTTCATCGCCGTATTCCGGGGTGATCAGCATCTTCAGCGAGCGCGCGCAAAAAGGCCTGCCGATTGCCGTATTCGGCGACGGTGAGCAAACCCGTGACTTCATGTACGTCGGGGATCTGGTAGCCGTGCTGGTGCAAGCCGTGGAAATGGCCGATGCGCCGCTGGGCGCGATCAATGTCGGCTGGAACCGCACCACCACCCTCAAGCAGTTGCTGCAGGCGCTGTCGCAAATCGTCGGCTCATTGCCGGCTGTCAGCTACACCGCGCCGCGCTCGGGGGATATCCGGCATTCCAGGGCCAACAACCAGCGCTTGGCGGCGAGCTTCACATTGCCTGAGCCGACGCCGCTGAAGGCCGGGCTGGAAAAACTACTCAACCAATAGATACCGCTCGCCACAGGCGGGGCTGCTTCAGCGACCCGCCTTCTTCGGCACCATCTTGCGCAAGATCTGCCTGGCCCGCCCGGTCAACTGGCTCAACTTCGATTCCTTCTCTGGCGCGCTCAGGCCCTGTTGCCTGAGCCAGTCCTTCCAGCGGATCCGCTCATCGCGCACCAGCCAGCCTTCCTGCTGGGCAAAACTCTCGGCCAGGTACAAGCCGCGTGTGCTCGCCGGGATCAGTTGATCCTTCTTCAGGGTATACAGCTCGGCGCACGGCTGGCCGTCCTTCAGGGGCATCAGGTACAGGTCCGGGCGCTGGCGGTCCAGGCGCGCCACCAGTTGATCGCCCTCCAGACGTTCGTCCACATGGAACAGGCTCAAGGACTTGGCTTCCTTGGGCACTTCCAGGCGCAGGTCATAGATCAATTGCAGGGAGGCCGTGGGCAGGTGCACATAGGCCCGGGGGCGTTCGATCAGTTGCATGCTGGCGCAGCGCACCGGGCGGGCGGCGCCGGACAGCGGTGACAGGCGAAACGGCAAGGCCTCACGGTAATGCAGCGCGCTGGAGTAGGGCGCCGGCAGCCAGGTGTCGTTGAAACGCCCGCCGAGCCAGCCTTCCGGGGTTTCCAGCAGGCATTCCTCGGCGATTTCCTGGATGGCCGTGTGCAACGGCAGGTTCAGTTCATGGGCCGGTACGTAGCCGGAAATCAGCTTGAGCACCACATCGCCACGGTCCTGCCGGCGCTGGCGCACCAACACCCAGTAATCGCGGTTTTGCCAGTGCAGTGTCAGGCGCACCGATACGCCGAGGTTGGCCAGTTCCAGGGCGAAGCGTTCGGCATCCGCCACCTCCACCGGCTTGCGCCGCTGCAGAGTCTGGGCAAAGTTGAGCGGCATGCCCACGCTCTGGTAGCTCAGGCCTTCGGGGGTGGCTTCGACGTACAGCGGCAGTGTTTTAAAGTTACTGGGGTTTTTTCTTATGAGCGTTCGCGGCATGTCGGCTCCTTCTTGCGTCGGGGTCGGCCGCGTCGGCGGCATCAGGATTGGCGAATGATCTTGGCAGCGGTTGCCACGTTATGGGCAAGGTGCAGCGGGTTGATGGTCCCGACAATAGCACTGGCCACGCCCGTTTGCGCAAACAACAAGACGAAACTGGCATGAATTGGATCCACTCCAGGCTCAAGGCATGCATGGCCGCTGGCCAGGGCCTTTTTCACCAGGATGCCTTTGCCATGGGCGGCGGCGTAATCGATCACGGCTTTTTCGTTTTGCTCGTTCAGATTGTAGGTGACCATGGCGCAATCACCTTGTTCCAGAGCCTTCACGCCGCCTTCGACGGTTTTGCCGGAGAAGCCGAAGCCGCGAATCTTGCCCTCGGCCTTGAGCTGCGCCAGGGTCTGGTAGACCTCGCAGTCATTAAGGATATGCAAGTCATTGCCGTCGGAATGCACCAGCACCAGGTCGATGAAATCCGTTTCCAGGCGTTTCAGGCTGCGCTCCACGGAGAGCCGGGTATGGGCCGCGCTGAAGTCATGGTGGGACACGCCGTCGGCAAACTCTTCGCCGACCTTGCTGACAATCACCCAGTCCTGGCGCTGGCCGCGCAACAGCGGCCCCAGGCGCTCTTCGCTATGGCCGTAGGCCGGTGCGGTGTCGATCAGGTTGATCCCCAGCTCGCGCGCCTGGCGCAGCAACATCCGCGCTTCTTCATCATTGGGGATCTGAAAACCATTGGGGTACTTCACCCCCTGGTCGCGGCCCAGCTTCACGGTGCCCAGGCCCAGCGGCGATACCAGCAGGCCGGTGCTGCCCAGGGGGCGATGAAGGTCATGCAGGGTCGGCAGGCTCATGGCAACAATTGCTCCCAGGCGGGTTGGGCGATGGCTGGGCGTGGCAGTTCAGGCAGCGGCGCGCTTGGGGTTGGCTGGATGCCGTCACGTTCCAGGGCGCTGAGCACGCGGTCGGCGAAGTCCGGCGCCAGGGCCAGCTTGGTTGGCCAGCCCACCAACAGGCGGCCCTGTTCGGCGAGGAACGCGTTGTCTGGCCGGGTCAGGCCCGTTTGCAGGGGCTCGGCGCGATCCACCCGCAGGGTTGCCCACTGGGTCTGGCTCATGTCGATCCACGGCAGCAGGTGCGCCAGCTCCTTTTGCGCGGTGGCTATTTGCTCGGCGGGCGTGCGGTGCACGCCTTCGGTCTCGGCAATATCACCGCCCATGTACCACACCCAATGGCCATCGGCCGCAGGGTGCGTGGTGATGGTGATCCGTGGCTTGGTGCCGCCGCCCAGGCAGTGCGCGTACAGGGGTTTGAGGCCGGGGCCCTTGGCGATGATCATATGCAGCGGGCGCTTTTGCATGGCCGGCTGGCTCAGGCCCAGGGCGCTCAAAAGCTCGGCGGTGCCGCCGCCGGCACTCAGCACGATGCGCTGGGCGCGGATCGCCCGGCCATCGACTTTCAGGCCGACCAGGATGCCGCCTTCCAGCAGCGGCTCGATCTGTTGCCCGGCGAGCAGGCCATCGCCGGCCAGTTGCGCCAGGCGGTCGATCAGGCTCGGCACGTCCACCACCAGTTCGGCCAGGCGATAGACCTTGCCCTTGAAGCGGCGGTCTTGCAGGGCCGGCGGCAAATCGTCGCCCTTGACCTGGTCGACGCGGCCACGCACCGCCTTGCTGGCGAAGAAACTGGTGAGGTTGCCGGCCAGGGTGCCGGGCGACCACAGGTAATGGGCCTGGGACAGCAGGCGCACGCCCGTCAGGTCCAGCTCGCCGGTGCCCGCCAGCGCTTCACGCCAGCGTCGCGGCATGTCGGCAATGGCTTCGGAAGCGCCGGTCAGGGCACCGTGCAAGGCGTATTTCGCACCACCGTGAATGATCCCCTGGGACTTCACGCTCTGCCCGCCACCCAGGGTCGCGTTCTCCACCACAATCGTGGAAAACCCCTGGCTGCGCAGGCGCGCGTTGAGCCAGAGGCCGGCAACCCCGGCGCCGACAATCAGGACGTCGGTGGAAATAACGGATGGCATGGGGCGACCTCAGTGTTCAGAACAAGAGGCCAAGTATACAGACTCGACAGCGGGATCTTTGCCCAGGATCAACAACTGTAGAAGGTCAGTGGCCGGCTGTTTTCGAAAACAACTGAATCACCACCACGCCCAGCACGATCAAGCCCATCCCCAGCATCGCCGGCAGATCGAGCTTCTGCCCATAGATAAACAGCGCTGCGATGCTGACCATGACGATCCCCAGCCCCGCCCACACCGCGTAGGCCACGCCCACCGGTACGGTGCGCACCACCAGCGTGAGCATCCAGAACGCCACGCCGTAGCCGACGATAACCAGCAGCAGCGGGATTGGCGTGCTCCAGCCCTTGATCGCTTTCATGGAAACGGTGGCGATCACTTCCGAGCAAATGGCAATGGCCAGGTAGTAGTAGGCGGCGTTCATGGGGGTGTTCCTCGGAAATAGGGGCGCATAACAAGGCCGGCATTCTAGAGAATCCGTAGATGGGGTAAAGTCATTACCTATCCGAATTTAAGATGGGTTTAGCCAATGAGCGTGCAATGGAACCTGGAGCAGATGCGCCTGTTTGTCAGCGTCGCCGAGCAGCGCTCTTTTTCGGCGGTGGCACGGCACCAGCGCAAGGCGCAGTCGGCGGTGAGCAACGGCATTGCCTTGCTGGAGGCCGACCTGGGCGTGAGCCTGTTTGAGCGTAGTAGCGGTCGCCAGCCACGCCTGACCGAGGCCGGCACTGTGCTGCTGGAGGAGGCCCGGGAAGTGCTGCGCCAGTGTGAGCGCCTCAATGGCCGCGCCCTGTCGTTGATGCGCGGCGAAGAAGCACGGCTGCGCCTGGCCCAGGACGAAGCCATGCTCTATCAGCCGGTACTCGACAGCCTAGAGGCGCTGGCGGGGAAATTTCCCAGCCTGGAGGTGCAGTTGTCCAGCACGGCCCAGGGCGATGTCGCGCGCAAGCTGGTGGAGCGCAAGGCTGACCTGGGGTTGCTGTTTTACCACGACCAGATCCCCGAAGCCCTTGAGCGGCGGGTGGTTGGCAGTGTGGAGATGGTCACGGTGTGTGGCGTCGGGCATCCGCTGGCCAGGGAAGGTTTTGTCGATTGCCAGCGCCTGGCGCAGTTTCGCCAATTGCTGATGTCGACCCAGACCAGCGTCTACCCCGGCAGCGAGGCGGCCAGCCCGCAGGTGTGGCGCGCCGACAGCTTCTATGTGCTGGCCGAATGGCTGGCCCGTGGCCTGGGCTGGGCCTGGTTGCCCCGGCATGTGGTGCAATACCCGACCTATCACGGGCAGATGGTCGAGCTGGACAGCGAATGGACGCCGCCGGCCTTGGTGGTGGAACTGGTGTGGCGGCGCGATGAGCCCCTGGGTCCGGCCGCGCGCTTTCTGGCCGAACGTTTTACCGCGTGTTTGCAGGCGATCGGCTGAAAAAGCCGATAAACTCCGCCGCCATGAATAGAACTCTCTACAGCTGTCTGTTTTACCTGGCGCTGCCGTTGGTGGCCTTACGACTATGGCTACGTGCCCGCAAGGCGCCGGCCTACGCCAAGCGCGTCAGCGAGCGCTTTTCCTACGGTTTGCCGGTACTCAAACCCGGCGGGATCTGGGTGCACGCGGTGTCGGTGGGCGAGAGCATCGCCGCCGCACCGATGATCCGCGGCTTGCTGGAGCGTCATCCACAGCTGCCGATCACCGTCACCTGCATGACGCCCACCGGTTCCGAGCGGATCCAGGCACTGTTTGCCAACGAACCGCGCATCCAGCATTGCTACCTGCCCTACGATTTGCCGTGTGCCGCCAAGCGTTTCCTGGACCGGGTCCAGCCCAGGCTTGCGGTCATCATGGAAACCGAGCTGTGGCCCAACCATATTCACCAATGCGCCAAGCGCGGGATACCCGTAGCCCTGGCCAATGCGCGGCTGTCGGCACGTTCGGCCAAGGGTTACGGGCGTTTCGCCAAGCTGACCGCGCCGATGCTGGCAGACATGAGCCTGTTCGCGGTGCAGACCGCCACCGAGGCCGAGCGCTTTCGCAGCCTGGGCGCGCGCCCGGAAACGGTCGAAGTCACCGGCTCGATCAAGTTCGACCTGACCATCGACCCAGCGCTTTTGGCACGCGCCGCCGCGTTGCGTGAGCAGTGGCAGGCCAGCGAGCGCCCGGTATGGATCGCCGCCAGTACCCACGAGGGCGAAGATGAAGTGGTGCTGGCAGCCCACCGGCAGTTGCTCGCCAGCTACCCCAACGCGCTGTTGATCCTGGTGCCCCGTCATCCGGAGCGGTTCAACACGGTGCTGGAGCTGTGCCAACAGCAGGGTTTTGCCACGGTGCAGCGCTCCAGTGGGGCGCCGGTCGATGCCGACACCTCGGTATTGCTTGGCGACACCATGGGCGAGCTGCTGTTTCTCTACGCCTTGGCCGACAGCGCCTTTGTCGGCGGCAGCCTGGTGCCCAACGGCGGGCACAACCTGCTGGAACCTGCGGCGCTGGCCAAGCCGGTGATCAGCGGCCCGCACCTGTTCAACTTCCTCGAAATCGCCGCAATGATGCGCGACGCCGGGGCGTTGCAAGAAGTGGATGATGCCCAGGGGTTGGCCGAGGTAGTGCGGCAACTGTTCGAACTGCCACAGGATGCGCACAAGCGGGCGCTGGCGGGGCTCAAAGTGATGCAGGCCAATCAGGGCGCGTTGAAGCGTTTGCTCGATGGCTTGGACAGACTGCTCAAAGCCTGACCCAGCTCGGTCAAAAATGTAGGAGCTGGCTTGTCGGGTCGCCGCATCGCTGCGATAGCATCACCTCGGTGTTGCAGATAAACCGAGGCGCCTGTATCGCGGGCAAGCCCGCTCCCACATTTGTTATGTGGTGGGTTTAGTTGCTGGGGCGGGCCTTCAGTTGTTCGGCCGCGGCCTTGGCCAGGTCCGGCGGCAGGAAATCCTTGTCCGGGTTGTAGTCAGCCTTCAGGTAGCGCGCCAGGTCCTGCAGATCCCCCGGGTTCAACGTTCCCGCCGCCTGTTTCAAGCGCAGGTTGTCGAGGATGTAGTCATAACGGCTGTTGTTGTAGTTGCGCACCGAGGTGTACAGCTGGCGCTGGGCGTCGAGCACGTCGACGATATTGCGTGTGCCCACCTGGTAACCGATTTCCGTGGCTTCCACTGCGCTCTGGTTGGAGATGATCGACTGGCGGCGTGCCTGCACCTGTTCTACATCGGTGTTCACCGCGCGGTGCAGGTTGCGGGTGTTTTCCACTACCTGGCGGCGCAGGCCTTCGCGTTGCTGTTCGGTCTGGCCCAGGCGCGAATAGGATTCGCGTACCTGGGAGCTGGTGAGGCCGCCGCTGTACAGCGGGATATTCAGGCGCAGGCCGATGGTGCGTTGCTCGACATCGCCACGATAGGGCTGGCCGAACGCATTGGGGTTGCTGAAACCGAGGGCGTCGTTGTCGCCTTTTTCGTATTGCGCCACCGCGTCCAGGGTCGGCGCGTGGCCGGCCTTGCGTTGCTTGAGGGTTTCTTCGGCGGCGGTGACCGCATAGTTGCTGGCCAGCAGGTTCAGGTTCTGGCGCCCGGCGGTGTCGACCCAGGCCTTGGCGTCGTTGGGTGCTGGCGGCAAAACGGGCAGGGTATGGACAATGCCCTGGATCGCGTTGTACTGGCGGTTGGTCAGGGTGATCAGCGCTTCAAACGCGTCATCTACCTGGCGCTGGGCGAGGATCCGGTTGGCCCGCGCCGTGTCGTAGCTGGCCTGGGATTGCAGCACGTCGGTCTTGTCCGACAGGCCCACGTCAAAACGCTCGTTGGACTGGTCCAGTTGGCGCTTGAAGGCGGCCTCTTCGGCCTTGGTGGAGGCCAGGTTGTCCTGGGCGCGCAGCACGGCGAAGTAGTTTTCCGCGCTTTGCAGGATCAGTTCCTGCTCGGTGGCCGAGAGTTGCAGGGCGGCCTGTTCATTGACGGCTTCGGCAGCTTGCAACTGGAACCAGCGGTCGGCGCGGAACAGCGGCTGGCTCAGGGTTGCGCGCCAGGTGTGGGCGTCGCGATTGGCGGTGGCCGACGGTGTGTCGATCTGGGTGCGCACGTTGTTCACGTCGGCACCGGCCGAGAGGTTGGGCAGCAGGCCGGCGCGGGCCTGGGGCACCACTTCTTTCTGCGCGCCGTACTGGGCGCGGGCGGCGGCCAGGTCGGCGTTGTTGTCCACCGCTTCCTGGTAGACGCTGACCAAGTCGGTTTTGGTCGACAAGGGCGCTTCTGCTGCCCAGACCATTCCATTGGTCGCACAAGACACGGCAAGAGCCAGTGAAAGTTTGCGCAGCATGAGGCGATCCCTAGATAAATATTACGGCGATAATTTAGCGCCCAAGGCTACGACGAGCAATCCATAGCGTCAAGGCGTTGAGACAGTAGGCGAGTGTAGTGGCCACACCCCCGCACAACAATCCTGTAATTGCGCCATTCATCACGCTGAATGCACCGCTATTGGCAATTTGCCTGCTCCATGGTCTAGACTGGCCGCGTTCTTGTCGGGGTGCCTTGCTATGAGGCTGAGATCGGTAAATACCGGATCCCGTTGAACCTGATCAGGTTAGCGCCTGCGTAGGGAACAAGATTTCTCGTCACCCGGCGAGTCCTCTTGTGCTTCGTCCGGGATGTTGTTCGACAATCGAACAGCCCTCGTGCGCCAAGCACAGCACTGCTTCCAGTGCGTCCGTCCGTCACAGGTTCGCTCCGACAAAAATCCACTGCCTGGATGTGTCTGGAGAGCCCGTGATGAGTACAAAACTAAAAAACACCGTGCATTTGAGTGAGTCGGCCAAGGTTGACTCGGGATCCGTGCAGCCGTTTACCCGCTCGCAAAAAGTCTATGTGCAGGGCACTCGCCCGGATATCCGCGTGCCGATGCGCGAAATCAGCCTGGACGTGACCCCCACCGATTTCGGCGGCGAGATCAATGCGCCCGTGGTGGTCTACGACACTTCCGGCCCGTACACCGACCCCAACGTGATCATTGACGTGCGCAAAGGCCTGGGCGATGTGCGCTCGCCGTGGATTGAATCCCGTGGCGACACCGAGCGCCTGCCGGGCCTGAGTTCGCACTTCGGCCAACAGCGCCTGAGCGACGCCGAGCTGACCGCCCTGCGTTTTGCCCATGTGAAAAACCCGCGCCGCGCCAAGGCCGGGGCCAACGTCACGCAGATGCACTACGCACGCCAGGGCATCATTACCGCCGAGATGGAATACGTCGCCATCCGCGAAAACATGAAGCTTGAAGAAGCCCGTGCCAGTGGCCTGCTCGACCAGCAACACGCCGGGCACAGCTTCGGGGCCAGCGTGCCGAAAATCATCACCCCGGAATTTGTACGCGAAGAAATCGCCCGCGGCCGCGCCATCATCCCGGCCAACATCAACCACACCGAACTGGAGCCGATGATCATCGGCCGTAACTTCCTGGTGAAGATCAACGGCAACATCGGCAACAGCGCCCTGGGTTCGTCCATCGAAGAAGAAGTGGCGAAACTGACCTGGGGCATTCGCTGGGGCTCGGACACGGTGATGGACCTGTCCACCGGCAAGCACATCCACGAAACCCGCGAGTGGATCATCCGCAACTCGCCGGTACCGATCGGTACCGTGCCGATCTACCAGGCCCTGGAAAAAGTCGGCGGTGCCGCTGAAGACCTGACCTGGGAACTGTTCCGCGACACCTTGATCGAGCAGGCCGAGCAGGGCGTCGATTACTTCACCATCCACGCCGGTGTGTTGCTGCGCTATGTACCGCTGACCGCCAAGCGCGTCACCGGCATCGTGTCCCGTGGCGGCTCGATCATGGCCAAGTGGTGCCTGGCACACCACAAAGAGAACTTTACCTACACCCATTTCGACGAAATCTGCGAAATCATGAAGGCCTATGACGTCAGCTTCTCCCTCGGCGATGGCCTGCGCCCGGGCTCGATTGCCGACGCCAACGATGCGGCGCAGTTCGGTGAGTTGGAAACCCTCGGCGAGCTGACCAAAATCGCCTGGAAGCACGACGTGCAAACCATGATCGAAGGCCCCGGCCACGTGCCGATGCAGTTGATCAAGGAGAACATGGACAAGCAGCTGGAGTGCTGCGACGAAGCGCCGTTCTACACCCTGGGCCCGCTGACCACCGATATCGCGCCCGGCTACGACCACATCACCTCGGGCATCGGCGCGGCGATGATCGGCTGGTTCGGTTGCGCCATGCTTTGCTACGTCACGCCCAAGGAGCACCTGGGCTTGCCGAACAAGGATGACGTGAAGACCGGGATCATTACCTACAAGATTGCGGCCCACGCGGCGGATTTGGCCAAGGGCCATCCCGGTGCGCAGATCCGCGACAACGCGTTGAGCAAGGCACGGTTCGAGTTCCGCTGGGAAGACCAGTTCAACCTCGGCCTGGACCCGGACACCGCGCGCTCCTATCACGACGAAACCCTGCCCAAGGATTCGGCCAAGGTCGCGCACTTTTGCTCGATGTGCGGGCCGAAATTCTGCTCGATGAAAATCACCCAGGAAGTGCGCGAATACGCGGCCAACCAGCGCATCGAGGCGGTGGACGTGGATGTGGCCAAGGGCCTGGCCGAGCAGGCGCAGCGGTTCAAGCAGGAAGGCAGTCAGCTCTACAAAAAGGTCTGACTTGGGATTGGAGGTGCTTCTACTGGCCTCATCGCGGGCAAGCTCGTTCCCACATTTTTGAATGTGTGGGAGCGGGCTTGCCCGCGATAGCAATCTCTCCAATAACAAATGTCCCTCTGAGATGACCCCCTTGAGCATTCAACCGAGTACCTACTCTCCCGACATTGCAGTCCCAATAGACAAACGTGTCTTCGGCGCCCGCGATCTGTTTTCCCTGTGGTTCTCCCTCGGCATCGGCCTGATGGTCCTGCAAACCGGTGCACTGTTGGCGCCGGGGCTTGGCCTGTCGGGGGCGTTGCTGGCCATCTTCCTCGGGACCCTGGTGGGCGTGCTGTTACTGGCCGCCGTCGGGGTGATCGGCAGTGACACCGGCCTGTCGTCCATGGCCGCCCTCAAGCTCAGCCTGGGTGCCAAAGGCGCCAGCCTGCCGGCGCTGTTGAACTTGTTGCAACTGATCGGTTGGGGCTCGTTCGAGATCATCGTCATGCGCGATGCCGCCAGCCTGCTGGGCACCCGCGCCTTCAGTGCAGGCAGCCTGTTGGCCAGCCCGTTGCTCTGGACCGTGTTCTTCGGCGGCCTCGCCACTTTGCTCGCAATCAGCGGCCCGTTGACCTTTGTGCGAAAGATCCTGCGCAAATGGGGAATCTGGCTGCTGCTGGCGGCGTGCCTGTGGCTGACCTGGAACCTGTTCGCCAAGGCTGACCTGGCCGCGCTGTGGGCCCAGGCTGGCGACGGTTCGCTGCCGTTTGCCGTCGGGTTTGATATCGCCATTGCCATGCCGTTGTCCTGGCTGCCGCTGATTGCCGATTACTCACGTTTCGGCCAGCGCGCCACCCGTGTGTTCGGCGGCACGGCCCTGGGCTTTTTTATCGGCAATTTCTGGCTGATGAGCCTGGGCGTGGCCTACACCCTGGCGTTCGCGCCCAGTGGTGAAGTCAATGCGCTGTTGTTGGCGTTGGCCGGGGCTGGCCTGGGGATTCCGCTGCTGCTGATTGTGTTGGATGAGTCAGAAAACGCCTTCGCCGACATCCACTCGGCGGCGGTGTCCAGCGGCATGCTGTTGCGCCTGAAAGTCGAGCACCTGGCGCTGGCGATTGGGCTGGTGTGCACGCTGATCGCCTGCTTTGCGCCCTTGGCCCAGTATCAGAACTTCCTGCTGTTGATCGGCTCGGTATTCGCGCCGCTGTTTGGCGTGGTGCTGGTAGACCACTTCATCCTGCGCCGGCGTGGCCAGGCGCTGGTTGCAAGCCTGCGTTGGCCGGCGCTGCTGGCTTGGTTGGGGGGCATCAGTACCTATCACCTGCTGGCCAATCTGTACCTGGATGTTGGCGCAACCCTGCCGGCACTGGTGCTGGCAGGGCTGCTGCAATTTATCCTCGGGCGCGCCTTCAGCGGCGCACGGGCACCAGCTCAGGCTTGATGATGCCGTCGAGGCGAGCGTAAGGAATCTGCAACTCGACGTGGCCCATGGCGTAGGGCGCGATGGTGGCGGTAGGGTACTTGAGCACCACCGCGCCGTAGGTCAGCGCCACGTTCGGGGTTTTCTGGAAGGGCCAGCTTTTCACGTAGTCCGGCTCCAGGCTCAGGCGGGTGCTGATCAGCCAGCTGTTGTGGGCCACCTGGGCGGCTTTCCAGAACGCGTCTTCCTTGCCGGGGCGCAGCATGTCCGCCAGGGTCAGGTTTTTTTGCTGCTGGCGCGAGTAGTTGATGAAGCCGCGGCCAGGTTCGCCATGGGCGCCGCCGGTGTCCAGGTAGCTGGACAGTTCGATGATCACCAAGCCGTCATGCTGCTCCCGTACCTTGGCCTGCAAGTACATGCTGTTGCGCGGGCCGGACTCGCGCAGGAATTTTTCCCGATAGGCGTTCAGTGTCGCTGGCAATGGGGAGCCGGGCGTGGTGCGGGTCATTTCCAGCAGGCGTTGCTCGATCAGCGCATCGAGCTTGGGCTCGTTGGCGAAATGCACGGTATCGATGTTCACCAGTGGGCAGTCGGCGGTGGTGCAGCCGGGTTGCACCACCTCGGAGGCATCGCGGGTGGCTTCCAGCGGTGCACGGTAGCTGGATTGGAACAGGCTCTGGCAAGCGCCGAGGGTCAAGGCAATACAGGCCACGGAGGCGACTTTTAACAGCGACATGGGCGTCCTTCATAAAGCGGAGAAGAGCGAAAGAGATGGGGCTTGGACTATCGGCATCCCAGTCAGTTCGCCACTAAGCTGATTACAGTGAGTTTGACCGCCGCCGCCCGTCCCGGCAACTGCAAAGGGGCTGCACCGAGGCACGCGGGCGCTGTAGGATGGCGCGATGCTCAGACACACACCGTATTAAACGAGGGTTGATATGACCGACAGTGCGAAATCGACGCCGAACAAAATTGAAATCGTTCAGCGCGACAATGCCTACCAGGGCTTCTACAAGCTCGATCGTGTACAGCTGCGCCACGAGCTGTTCGATGGTGGCATGAGCCCGGTGATCAATCGTGAAGTCTTTGTGCGCCACGATGCCGTGTGTGTACTGCCCTACGACCCGCAGCGCGATGAAGTGGTGTTGATCGAACAGTTTCGCGTGGGTGCCATGGGCCGCACCGACAACCCCTGGCTGGTGGAGATGGTTGCCGGCCTGATCGACAAGGACGAGCAACCGGAGGAGGTTGCACACCGCGAAGCCGAGGAGGAAGCTGGGCTGACCTTCTCGGCGCTGTGGCCGATTACCAAATATTTCCCCTCGCCGGGTGGCAGCACCGAATTCGTCCACCTGTTCCTGGGGCGTTGCGACAGTACCGGTGCCGGCGGTATCCACGGCCTGGCCGAAGAAGCAGAAGATATCCGCGTCACCACCTGGGCATTTGAAGATGCCCTGCAAGCGGTGCGCGACGGTAAGATTTCCAACGCAGCCAGCATTATCGCCCTGCAATGGCTTGCGCTTAATCGCGCGGAAGTGAGGGGGCTATGGCAGTAAAGACACGGGAACGCTACCGGGTCGACCTGATCGGCTTGCAAGCCGCTTGCGAGGCTAACTATGCGCGGCTGATGCGCCTGCTGCCAGACATGCGCCGCACGCCGCAAGCGCGGCGCATTGCCGTGACCCACGGCGACCAGATGCTCGGCGTGCTGAACCTGGAAGTCATCCTCACCTGCCCGTACACCAGCACCCTGCGCGTGCGCCAGGAGCACAGCCTGCCATGGCTGCCGGTGCCGCAGCTGGAAGTGCAGGTGTATCACGATGCGCGGATGGCCGAAGTGGTCAGCGCCGAACATGCGCGGCGCTTTCGCAGCATCTATCCTTACCCCAATGTGTTCATGCACCAGCCCGATGAGAAAGCACAGCTCAATGTGTTCCTCGGTGAATGGTTGAGTCATTGCCTGGCCTTGGGCCATGAGTTTGAAGTCGTGCGCTAGAGGTGAACTGCGTACGCTTCACGGGTTTCCTCTTTGTGTCCTGCCCCAGCATAATTGCGCCCATTGTCCATTTTTGTGATCGCCCTGGGAGAACGCCTTGCCGAGCGTATCCACCGTGAACCCTGATGCGCCGGCGTTGCTGGTGCAACTGTCTGACAGCCACCTGTTTGCCGAGGCCGACGGCACGCTGCTGGGCATGAACACCCGTGACAGCCTGCAACGGGTGATCGAGCTGGTGCGGGCCCAGCAACCGCAGATTGATTTGCTGTTGGCCACCGGTGACTTGTCCCAGGACGGTACGCTTGCGTCGTACCAGCAGTTTCGCGACCTGAGCCAGCAGCTTGGCGTCCCGGCGCGCTGGATTCCGGGCAACCACGATGAGCCGCAGGTCATGGCCCAGGCGACCATGGGCAGCGCACTGCTGGAACCGGTGGTGGATGTGGGCAACTGGCGGGTGATTTTGCTGGACTCCGCCGTGCCGGGCTCGGTGCCGGGTTATCTGGCCGAGCCGCAACTGCAATTGCTGGCGCAAGCCTTGAGTGAAGCGCCGGGCCGTCATCATCTGGTGTGCTTCCATCATCACCCGGTGCCCATTGGTTGCGCGTGGATGGAACCGATTGGCCTGCGCAACCCCGAGGCGCTGTTCGCCGTGCTCGATCGCTTCCCCCAGGTGCGGGCGGTGCTGTGGGGGCATGTGCACCAGGAAATCGACCGCGAACGCCATGGCGTGCGCTTGCTGGCGTCGCCGTCGACCTGCATCCAGTTCGCCCCCGGCAGTGAGGATTTTAAGGTCAGTGAAGAGGCGCCAGGCTATCGTTGGCTGCGTCTGCATCCGGATGGACGGCTGGACACTGGGGTAGAGCGGGTCAAAGACTTCACCTTTACCGTGGATTACGGCAGTAACGGCTACTAAACCTGCAAACACACACCAAAATGTAGGAGCGGGCTTGCCCGCGATTGCGGTGGGTCAGCCAACAAATCTATCACTGATATAGCGCCATCGCGGGCAAGCCCGCTCCCACACCCCTGGCAGACCGCGTTCGGCAGTAACCCTGCTCACACTGCGTCATTCCCTGTAAACTGCGCCCCTTTGGCCGATAACGCACGGAGAGCCCGGCATGTCCGCTTCGATCTTGTATATCCACGGTTTCAACAGCGCGCCAGCCTCGACCAAGGCCAGCTTGCTGATGGGCGTGATGGACAGTCTCGGTCTGGCCGACCAACTGCGGGTGCCGGCCTTGCATCACCACCCGCGCCAGGCGATTGCCCAGCTGGAGCAGGCGATCGGCGAGCTGGGGCGGCCGTTGCTGGTCGGCAGCTCACTCGGCGGCTACTATGCAACCCATCTTGCCGAACGCCATGGCCTCAAGGCGCTGCTGGTCAACCCGGCGGTCAGCCCCCATCGCATGTTCGACGGTTACCTGGGCACCCAGAAGAACCTCTATACCGATGAAACCTGGGAATTGACCCACGATCACGTCGCGGCCCTGGCTGAGCTTGAGGTTGCGGCGCCCCAGGATGCCCAGCGCTATCAGGTGTGGTTGCAGACCGGGGACGAAACACTGGATTATCGCCTCGCCGAGCAGTATTACCGGGCCTGTGCCTTGCGTATCCAGGCTGGCGGCGATCACGGTTACCAGGGTTTTGGCCGACAGTTGCCGGCGTTGTTGAGTTTTGCCGGCATTGGCGCAGATCAGTACCAATCCTTCGATTTCACCGCATTGTGAAACCGCAGGTTACTTTTTAATCGAACGACTCACGACGAGACCCCATGGCCACTCCCAGCGCTAGCTCTTATAACGCCGACGCCATCGAAGTCCTCTCGGGCCTCGACCCGGTGCGCAAACGCCCCGGCATGTACACCGACACCAGTCGGCCGAACCACCTTGCCCAGGAAGTCATCGACAACAGCGTCGACGAAGCCTTGGCCGGGCACGCCAAGTCGGTCCAGGTCATTTTGCACGCCGACCACTCCCTGGAAGTGTCCGACGACGGGCGCGGCATGCCGGTGGACATTCACCCCGAGGAAGGGGTTTCGGGTGTCGAGCTGATCCTCACCAAGCTCCATGCCGGCGGCAAGTTCTCCAACAAGAACTACCAGTTCTCCGGTGGCTTGCACGGTGTGGGTATTTCCGTGGTCAACGCCTTGTCCACGCAGGTGCGGGTCAAGGTCAAGCGCGACGGCAACGAATACCAGATGACCTTCGCCGATGGCTACAAGGCCACCGAGCTGGAAGTGGTCGGCACCGTCGGCAAGCGCAACACCGGGACCAGCGTGTACTTTGCGCCGGATCCGAAATACTTCGATTCCCCGAAATTTTCCATCAGCCGCCTCAAGCACGTACTCAAGGCCAAGGCCGTGTTGTGCCCGGGCTTGCTGGTCAGTTTTGAAGACAAAGGCACCGGCGAAAAGGTCGAGTGGCACTACGAAGACGGCCTGCGCTCCTACCTCGAAGACTCGGTCAGCGACTTCGAACGCCTGCCCAACGAGCCGTTCTGCGGCAGCCTGGCCGGTAACAAGGAGGCGGTGGACTGGGCCTTGCTGTGGTTGCCCGAGGGTGGCGACAGCGTTCAGGAAAGCTACGTCAACCTGATCCCCACCGCCCAGGGCGGTACCCACGTCAACGGTCTGCGCCAGGGCCTGCTGGATGCGATGCGTGAATTCTGCGAATACCGCAGCCTGCTGCCGCGCGGCGTGAAGCTGGCGCCGGAAGACGTCTGGGAGCGCATCGCCTTTGTGCTGTCGATGAAGATGCAGGAGCCGCAATTCTCCGGCCAGACCAAGGAACGCCTGTCGTCCCGCGAGGCCGCGGCGTTTGTCTCGGGTGTGGTCAAGGACGCGTTCAGCCTGTGGCTCAATGAACATCCGGAGCTGGGCCTGGCCCTGGCGGAACTGGCGATCAACAACGCCGGCCGTCGCCTCAAGGCCAGCAAAAAGGTCGAGCGCAAGCGCATCACCCAGGGCCCGGCATTGCCCGGCAAGCTGGCGGACTGCGCCGGCCAGGACCCGATGCGCTCCGAACTGTTCCTGGTGGAGGGTGATTCCGCCGGCGGTTCGGCCAAGCAGGCACGGGACAAGGAGTTCCAGGCGATCCTGCCGCTGCGCGGCAAGATCCTCAATACCTGGGAAGTCGATGGCAGCGAAGTGCTGGCCAGCCAGGAAGTGCACAACATCGCCGTGGCCATTGGCGTCGATCCAGGCGCCGAGGACATGAGCCAGCTGCGCTACGGCAAAATCTGCATCCTCGCCGACGCCGACTCCGACGGCTTGCACATCGCAACCTTGCTCTGTGCCTTGTTCGTCCAGCATTTCCGCCCGCTGGTGGATGCCGGTCACGTCTATGTGGCGATGCCGCCGCTGTACCGCATCGACCTGGGCAAAGAGATTTTCTACGCCCTGGACGAAGCCGAGCGCGACGGCATCCTCGACCGCCTGGTAGCCGAGAAGAAGCGCGGCAAACCGCAGGTCACCCGATTCAAGGGCCTGGGTGAAATGAACCCGCCGCAACTGCGCGAAACCACCATGGACCCGAACACTCGGCGCCTGGTGCAGTTGACCCTGGAAGACTACGCCGCCACCTCGGAAATGATGGACATGTTGCTGGCCAAGAAACGCGCCGGCGACCGCAAGGCCTGGCTGGAGTCCAAAGGCAACCTGGCCGAGGTATTGGGCTGATGCGCAGCGGTTTCGCCCTGGCGATACTGTTGTTGAGCGGGTTGGCAGCTACCCAGGCAGTTGCCCAGCCTGCGGTCGAGCTCAAGTTGCTGTCCGAACACCCGGTAGACGGCATGCGCGGCGGCAACCTGTCGGGCCTGGCATTGTGTGGCAAGGAGTTGTGGACGGTCTCTGACCGCGACGACGACCAGATCTACCGCCTCGACACCCGCGCCGACACCTGGCAGGCCGAGACGGTAAAGCTCGACGTGCCACCAGTGCCCGAGTCGGGCCTGCCGTGGGGCTTGCGCGCGCGCACCACGGCAGCGTCGGTGATACGCGGCGGCGACCTGGATTTTGAAGGCATCAGCTGTGACGCCGCAGGTAATCGCTACATCGTCAGCGAAGCCCATGCGGCAGTGCTGCAGGTGCCGGCAAGCGGTGATCCAGAGTGGCTGAAAATTGCCCCTGGCATGGTTCGCGAAGCGCGGGCCAGTGGTTTGCTGCTGCACTTCAATGCATTGTTTGAAGGCCTGGCGATCAACCCCGAGGGCAATCAGATCTGGCTGGCGGCCGAGCGCGAGCGGCGTGGGCTGATCTCGATCAAGCGCGGGCAAAGCGTTTGGGATTGTGATGGCCCATGCGTACTGTTGAGCGAAGCCGGCCAGGAAATGCAGCCGGCGCAGTTTCCGGGGGCCAGGGCGGTGTCCAAGGATTTTGCCGACCTGGCGCTGTTCAACGGCAAGCTGTTTACCCTGGAGCGCAACGCGTTCCAGATCTGCCGGCGCGACAGCGTGACGGCCAAGGTCGAGTTGTGCTGGTCGTACGCCGATGAGGCCCTGCTGCCAAATCGGCGCTACCCCCAGAGTTACGGGCTGGCGGAAGCGCTGCTGATTGACGCTGACGGTGCCTGGGTTGGCATCGACAATAATTTCGGCGCCCGGGCCGATGGTGAAAAACGCCCGATGGTCTATCGTTTTGCCGCCCCGGCCGGTGGCTGGAGCGCCCAGCCGTGAGCACGCAACCGCCCGGCAAGCGCGCTGGACGCCTATTGATGTTCGTGGCCTGGGGCGCGGGGCTGTTTTTGGCAACACGGTTTTTTGGGCAATGGGAGGCGCGGCAGGAAAACCCCAACGCCGTGGTCACCTCGCAGCAACACGCGGGTTATATAGAAGTGAAACTGGTCGGCAACGGCCAGGGGCATTTTGTCGCCACTGGCCAGATCAACGGCCAGCCGGTGGATTTCATGCTCGACACCGGTGCCACCGATGTGGCGGTGCCGGCCGAGTTGGCCGAGCGCCTGGGGCTCAAGCGCGGTTTGCCGGTGACCTTGAGCACCGCCAACGGCCGTAGCCAGGGCTATCGCACCCACCTCGACCGCCTGCAGTTGGGCGATATCGTCCTGCAGGACGTACGCGCCCTGGTGGCGCCGGGCCTGGGTGGCGAGCAAGTGCTGTTGGGCATGAGCGCATTGAAACAACTTGAATTTACCCAGCGTGGCGGCACCTTGCTGCTGCGCCAGACCAGACAATGATGAGGCCCGCATGAGTGACATCCTTGCAGACAGCTTAGACGGCGTAGAACGCCGGTCGCTGGCTGACTTCACCGAAAATGCCTACCTCAACTACTCCATGTACGTGATCATGGACCGTGCCTTGCCGCATATCGGCGACGGCCTGAAACCGGTACAGCGGCGCATTATCTACGCCATGAGTGAGTTGGGCCTGGACGCGGACTCCAAGCACAAGAAGTCGGCGCGTACCGTCGGTGACGTGCTCGGCAAGTTCCACCCCCACGGCGACTCGGCGTGCTATGAAGCCATGGTGCTGATGGCCCAGCCGTTCAGCTACCGCTACACCCTGGTCGATGGCCAGGGCAACTGGGGTGCGCCGGATGATCCCAAGTCGTTCGCCGCCATGCGTTACACCGAGGCGCGGCTGTCGCGTTACTCCGAAGTGCTGCTCAGCGAGCTGGGCCAGGGCACGGCAGACTGGGGCCCGAACTTCGACGGCACCCTCGACGAGCCTCTGGTCTTGCCGGCGCGCCTGCCCAATATCCTGCTTAACGGTACCACCGGCATCGCCGTGGGCATGGCCACCG
This sequence comes from Pseudomonas sp. HC1(2025), assembly GCF_058742075.1. Lineage (NCBI taxonomy): Bacteria > Pseudomonadati > Pseudomonadota > Gammaproteobacteria > Pseudomonadales > Pseudomonadaceae > Pseudomonas > Pseudomonas sp. HC1(2025). Next base: position 549,047 of record NZ_CP196017.1, read on the forward strand.
ACGTACCGCCACACAACCTGCGTGAAGTCGCCACCGCCTGCGTTCGCCTGCTCGATGAGCCCAAGGCCACGGTCGAGCAACTGTGCGAGCATATCCAGGGTCCGGACTACCCGACCGAAGCGGAAATCATCACGCCGCGTGCCGACCTGCTGAAAATGTACGAGACCGGCAAGGGCTCGGTGCGCATGCGCGCGGTGTACCACGTCGAAGATGGCGACATCATCGTCACCGCCTTGCCGCACCAGGTCTCCGGCGCCAAGGTGCTGGAACAGATTGCCGCGCTGATGCAGGCCAAGCCGTCGAAGCTGCCGCAAGTCGCGGACTTGCGTGACGAGTCCGACCACGAGAACCCTTGCCGCATCGTGATCATCCCGACCAATAGCCGGGTCGATCACGAAGTGTTGATGCAGCATCTGTTTGCCAGTACCGAGCTGGAGTCCAGCTACCGGGTCAACGTCAACATCATCGGCCTGGACGGCAAGCCGCAGCTGAAAAACCTGCGCAACCTGCTGGTGGAGTGGCTGGAGTTCCGGGTCAATACCGTGCGCCGCCGCCTGCAGTTCCGCCTGGACAAGGTCGAGCGCCGCCTGCATCTGTTGGACGGCTTGCTGATTGCCTACCTCAACCTGGATGAAGTGATCCACATCATCCGCACCGCCGAGCACCCGAAGGCCGAGTTGATCGCGCGTTTCGAACTGAGCGAGATCCAGGCCGACTACATCCTCGATACCCGTCTGCGTCAGTTGGCGCGCCTGGAAGAGATGAAGCTGCGCGACGAGCAGGACGCGTTGCTCAAGGAACAAGCCAAGCTGCAAGCGCTGCTGGGTAGCGAAGCCAAGCTCAAGAAGCTGGTGCGCAGCGAACTGATCAAAGATGCCGAAACCTATGGCGACGACCGCCGCTCGCCGATTGTCGAGCGCGCCGAAGCCAAGGCCCTGACTGAAACCGAGCTGTTGCCCAACGAGAAAATTACCGTCGTTCTGTCGGAAAAGGGTTGGGTTCGTTCTGCCAAGGGGCATGATATTGATGCCACTGGCTTGTCGTACAAGGCGGGCGATGGGTTCAAGACCGCCGCAGCCGGGCGTTCCAACCAGTTCGCCGTGTTTATCGACTCCACCGGGCGCAGTTATTCGGTGCCGGCCCATACTTTGCCGTCTGCACGGGGCCAGGGCGAACCGCTGACCGGTCGCCTGACGCCGCCGCCAGGGGCAAGTTTTGAATGTGTATTGCTGCCCGATGATGACTCGCTGTACGTGATCGCCTCCGACGCCGGCTACGGTTTTGTGGTCAAGGGTGAGGACTTGCAGGCCAAGAACAAGGCGGGCAAGGCCCTGCTGAGCCTGCCGAACAACGCCAAGGTGATCCTGCCGCGCCCGGTCGAGGACCGCGAGGGCAATTGGCTGGCATCGGTGACCACCGAAGGGCGCTTGCTGGTGTTCAAGATCAGCGACCTGCCGCAACTGGGCAAGGGCAAGGGCAACAAGATCATTGGTATCCCAGGGGAGCGGGTGGCCAGTCGCGAAGAGTACGTGACCGACATCGCGGTGATCCCGGAAGGCTCGACCCTGGTGCTGCAGGCCGGTAAACGCACGTTGTCCCTGCGTCCTGACGACCTTGAGCACTACAAGGGCGAACGTGGACGCCGCGGGAACAAATTGCCCCGTGGCTTCCAGCGGGTAGATGCATTGCTGGTAGAAACACCCGCTTAAAGCGATATAGAGCGCCCGATCTACGATTTAACGCGTAGATCGGCGCTTTCGCGCTGGAGTCATGGCGCATATTCACGGATGATATGGCCTTTCCAGCGCCGGCGTGGCTGAGCGCGTATAGGTTATTTTTAGTATTACATTGTGGTTTGCCTTGTGGCAGCCACCTGGATGGGATGATGACTGCTCCACGCCTTCCTTTATTTTTGATGCTCGCCGGCCTTTTGGGGTTGGCGGGTTGCACTACGCACCAACCGGTGTCGCTGTACCAGCTGGATAGCGGAAATCCGGCGCAGCCAGCGCAAAGTGCTGGCATGGCGGTCTTGCTCGGGCCGGTAGTGGTTGCCGATTACCTGCAACGTGAAACCCTGCTGCAACGCCAGGACGATGGCAGCCTGCAAGGCTCCATCGACGGCCGTTGGGCCGGTAGCCTGTCGTCGGATATCAACCAGTTGATGTTGCGTCAGGTGGCTGGCCACTTGGACAGCCAGCGTGTGGTGCTGTCGCCGGCGCCTACAAGCTTCTCCCCCGATGTGCAGGTATTGCTGACCATCACGCGCCTGGACTCCGGGGCTTCCCAGCCGGCGATCCTTGACGCGCAATGGCGCCTGATCGACCGCCGCGGCCAGGTGCGGGACAACCGCATCGTGCATCTGCAGGAGCAACATGCCGGCAGCACCGCTTCACAGGTCCAGGCCCAGGGTGTGTTGTTGCAGCGTTTGGCTGAGCAGTTGTCGGTAGCCCTCAAGCCGCTGGCCAACCAGCCACCGATTGCCGAAGCCCCACGCAAACAGGCCCCGGCCCCGGCCAAGCCGGCAGCTCCGGAAAAGCCAAAGATCCCGATGGCTTCGCCGATTCGTACGGATATGGAAGTGTTCAGGTTCTGACCTGGATCGCAGCCAAATAAAAGGCCCGCTGAGTAAGCGGGCCTTTTTGTTTGGTGCAGATCAAATGTGGGAGCGGGCTTGCCCGCGATAGCGCAGTGTCAGTCGACACTTGATTGACTGATCCAGCGCCATCGCGGGCAAGCCCGCTCCTACACAAGCCCGCAGTGTTGTTTAGGGCTTGTTCCGAGTCTCATGCATCCGCGCCAGCTGGCGCTCCAGCATCGACGGATAAGGCTCCATCAAGCGCTCTACACAGCACGCGCCTTCCGGGCTGGCAATCGGGCGGATACGCGCGCGTTGGCGGATCAAGGCGTCGTCGCTGATCTTGCGCTCCACCAGCAGCAGGTTGCGGCTGTGTTGCGACAAGGCCAGGGCATCCTGGGCGTTTTCGGTCAGCAACAGGTCGATCTGGCTCATGCCATATAGATCGTCGCCCAAGGTCAGGCCCAGTTGCAGTTGCAGGGTGATACCGCTGTCAGCGACTTCGATCTGCAAGGCATGGCCCAGGGCGCGCAGCAACTCACCGCAGCAGATGGCGTTGGTCAAATAATCTTCGCCGCTGTCTTCGCTGTGGAACAGCATCAGCGTGCTGCCATCGTTGAGGGTGTGCAGCTCGCTCTGGTACAGCGACGCCGCCTGGTCAAGGCAGTCGCGGTAGCGTTCCAGCAACTCGGTCAGGCGTGCCCGTGGCAGGCGGCGCAATTGCTCCTGGGCGCCCAGTTGCACGGCCAATACCGCGCTGTGCTGGGGTTGGCTGTTCGCAGGCTTGGGCGCGACCACCGGGCTTGGTGCCGACTCGTCACGCAGGTCGGCAAACGGGTCGTCTTCGTCCAGGCTGTCTTCGTCGGCCTTGATGAGGGTGCGCGGTAGCGGCTTGAGGCCTGCCACCGGTGCCGACTCGTCGAAGCTCGGGTCGCGCAGGTTGCGCACCTCGAACTCGGGCTCGTCGTCATAGTCGGTGTCGTCGAACTCTGGCTCAGGCTCAGGCTTGGCTTCGGGTACGACCGGCTCCGGGGCAAAGCTTGTGTGCAACTGGCGGGCAAGGTCGCCGATCTCATCCTGGCGGTCGGTGGCCGGAGTGTGTTCGTCGATGTCGCGCAACCAGATGCGCAGTTGCATCAGGGGCGTGGAGATATGCCGGCCCAGACGCAGGCTCAAGGCCAGGGCCAGGGCCAGCAGGATCGCGCTGAGGATGCCCATGCTTTGCAGGCTGATGGTCATCGGCTGCTGGAACTGTTGCATGTCCAGGCTGATGCGCAATTGGCCGGCTTTCACATCCTGAAACGTGATATTGCTCTGGTACAAGCCTTCGGCTTCACCCAACAGGCCGTTTTTCGGGCGTTGCCCGGCTTCGGCCATGATCCGGTTGTCCACGCTGTAGATGGCGGCGTGGGCCACCAGCGGGTTCTTGGTCAGGTTGTTGAGCAGCACGTTGAGGCTGAGGATGTCATTGGACACCAACAGCTCGGTCGCCGAGGTGGCGGTCTGGGTCGTCAAGCTCTCGCCCAGGGCGTCGGCTTGCTCGTGCATGGCCTGTTTGAACTGCAAACCCATCACGCACGCGTAGATCACCAGGGCCAGGGCGACCAGGATCACGTTATGGCTGGCAATGCGTAATGCGATCGGTACACGGCGGTGGCGCAGTGCCCGGAAGATCAGCAGGAAGAAGTTATCGGTTTTTACTGGCGTGGGCCGGTTCACTTGCGCTCGGCTCTTGGTCCGTGAAGTTGACGCGCAGTATAGCGACAGGCCCAAGACCGGCAAAGCGCTGGCTGTGCCCGATGGTCACTGAAAGTGGGTAGAATGCGGTTTTTTTCCAGCTCGGGGGTGCGCTTTGCGCGAAATTGTCCTGATTAACATCACAGGTGAGGACCGTCCGGGTCTTACCGCAGCCATCACCGGTGTCCTGGCCCAGGGTGGCGTGACCATTCTGGACATCGGCCAGGCCGTGATCCACGACACCCTGTCGTTCGGCATTCTGGTGGAGATTCCAGATACCGAGCAGGCTTCGTCCGTGCTCAAGGACATCCTGTTTACGGCCTATAAGCTGGATCAGCAGGTGCGGTTCACTCCGGTATCCGAAGAGGATTACCAGCACTGGGTGGCCGGCCAAGGCAAGAAACGCCACATCGTCACGCTGCTGACGCGCAAGGTCACCGCCGAACAGTTGCAGCGGGTCAGCTCGATCACCGCGCAATACGGCTTGAACATCGACCATATCGACCGTCTGTCGGGTCGTATGCCGCTGGACATGCCGGCGGACCAGGGCAAGGGCTGTATCGAGTTCTCTGTGCGCGGTGAGCCGGCCGATCCACAGGCCTTGCGCGCCGAGTTCCTTAGCGTCGCCCAGGAACTGAACGTGGATATCGCCTTCCAGGAAGACTCGCTGTTCCGTCGCAATCGCCGCCTGGCGGTGTTCGACATGGACTCGACCCTGATCGAAGCCGAAGTCATCGACGAGTTGGCCAAGGCTGCGGGCGTTGGCGAGCAAGTTTCCCAGATCACTGAACGCGCGATGGCGGGAGAGCTGGACTTTCGCGCCAGCTTCAAGGAGCGCCTGGCGCTGCTCAAGGGCCTGGACGTCAGCGTCCTCGACTCTATCGGCGCCTCCCTGCGCTTGACCGAAGGTGCCGAAACCCTGTTCGCCGAACTCAAGCGCCTGGGCTACAAGACAGCGATCCTTTCGGGCGGCTTTACCTACTTCGCCAAGCAATTGCAGGCCAAGCTGGGCATCGACTATGTGTTCGCCAACGAGCTGGAAGTGGTGGATGGCAAGGTGACGGGCGTGGCGGTCGAGCCGATTGTCGACGCGCAGCGCAAAGCTGATCTGCTACGGGAGCTGGCACACAAGGAAGGTTTACGTCTGGAGCAGACCATTGCGGTCGGCGACGGCGCCAATGACCTGCCGATGCTGGCTATCGCCGGGTTGGGCGTAGCGTTCCGTGCCAAGCCGCTGGTCAAGCAGTCGGCCAAGCAGGCGATTTCGACGTTGGGGTTGGACGGTGTGCTGTATCTGTTGGGCCTGCGCGACCGCGACGGGCAGCTGTAAGCCGAGATCAAAATGTAGGAGCTGGCTTGCCAGCGATAGCGGTGTTGGATTCACCACCGTCATCGCCGGCAAGCCGGCTCCTACAATGAAGGCTGCATCAGGCTTTTGGCAGCGCGATACCCTGGCCCATCTGCACCGGCGTTCCCGCCACCAGTTCTTCAGCCCACTGCACCTGATCCGGCCCAAACAGCACGATAGCGGTCGAACCCAGCTTGAAGCGCCCCAGTTCCGCACCTTTTTCCAGGTGGATCGGTGCACGGGCGGCTTCGTCGTAGCGCACGGTTTTCAGCTCGCGCTTGGGCGGCGTCACCAGCCCGGCCCATACGGTTTCAATCGACGCGACAATCATCGCGCCCACCAATACCACGGCCATCGGGCCGCGTTCGGTATCGAACAGGCAGACAACACGCTCGTTACGCGCAAACAGTTCCGGCACGTTTTCGGCGGTGGTCTGGTTGACCGAGAAAATCCGGCCAGGCACGTAGACCATTTCCCGCAGGGTGCCGGCCAGTGGCATGTGCACGCGGTGGTAGTCCTTCGGCGACAGGTAGATGGTGGCAAAGTCGCCGCCCATGAACGGTGCGGCAACGGCGGCGTCGCCACCGAGCAATTCCAGCACGCTGAAACTGTGGCCCTTGGCCTGGAACACACGACCGTGCTCGATCGGGCCGAGCTGGCTGACGGCGCCGTCTGCCGGGCTCAACACCGCGCCCGGGGTTGGGTCCAGTGGGCGCGCGCCGTCCTTCAGGGCGCGGGTGAAGAAGGCGTTGAAGTGCTCGTAGGCGGTCACGTCTTCAACCAGCGCCTGGGACATATCCACCTGGTAGCGCTTGGCGAACCAGGTGGTGAAGGCATTCTTGAACCAGCGCACACGGCATTCGGCGATGCAGCCGGCCAGGCGCGATAGCAGGTGGTGGGGTAGCAGGTACTGGCTGAGGATAAACAAACGCTTTTTCATGAACTGTCCTTAAACCTTAAATCTCGACGGGGGTGTCGGGGTGGTTGCCCCATTCGCCCCAGGAACCGGCATAACCTTTGACTCGCGGATAACCGAGCGCCTTGGCCACCAGGTAGGTGAAGCCAGAACGGTGGTGAGTCTGGCAGTGGGTAATGATTTCTTTGTCTTTGCTCAGGCCCAGGCCTTCGAGGATCTGCGGCATGTCGCGGCGGATTCGCAGGTTGCGCGCCTTGTCCATGCCCGCCGTCCATTCGAAGTTGACCGCGCCGGGAATATGTCCGCCCTTGGCGGCGAGGACTTTCTCTCCCGAGTATTCCAGCGGCCCGCGTGCATCCCAGATGCCCAGGTCGGCAGCGCCGAGGCGGCTTTGCAGGTATTCGCGGGTGGCGGTGGGCTCGTCGTGCAGGGTCAGGCTGACCGGCCCACCCACGGCGGCGGTTGCCTCGGTGGACACCGGGTGCTGCTCATCCAGCCACGCCAGCAGGCCGCCATCGAGGTAGTGATACTTTTTGTGGCCGATCACGTCGAGCAGCCAGATAAAGCGCCCGGCCCAGCCGCCGCCTTCGTCGTCGTACACCACGTAGGTGGCGTCCGGAGTGTGGCCCAGTTCGCCGAACAGCTTCTCCAGGTCGGCCTTGGCCGGCAGCAGCCCCGGTGCCGGAGGCTGGCCCAGTTGGGTGCGTTTGGGATCAACAAAGTGCGCGCCGGGGATATGCCCCTGGGCATAACGGGCGGCGCTGGTGAGGTCCACCAGAATCAACGGCTCGGCGGCGAGGCGGCCAAGCAGGTCGCTGGGCTCGATCACCAGCGGCAAGCCAGAAAAGTCAGGCATGTGAGGTCTCCCGGGCACTAGGTTGGGCGATAAAAGAGGGCGATTGTAACGCAAGCATCAGGTGGTGCGGTTGGTAAAGCAGTGCAGGGCTTTCTCGATGCATTGGGCGGTTTTACCGAAGGCCTGCACGGTGGTTTCGGAGAACGGCCCGCCACCCTGGTCGGCCACCATCAGCATCACCACCCGGCCGTTACAGCTCAGGGAGCGCAACAGCAGGTGCTCGCCGACAAACAGGCGACGCAATGAGGCCGGCAGCAGTGCCGCGAATTGCGCGTGATTGTCCGGGTTAAGGCGCACCTGCGCAGACTTCTCCAGCAGGCGTTGCAGCAGCGTGCTTTGTGCGGTTTCAAGGCTCAGGTTGGCGGCGTCCTTGGGCAGGCCATCGACCTGATGCACGCGCAGCGTGGTCAAGGCCTTGTCGGCCATCAGCAACATGACGCGCTGCATGCCACTGGCCACCAGGGCCTCCTTGGCACAGGTGGTCAGGTGCATGGCGTTGGCGAAGCGGCTGGGCTCCACCAACAGTTCGCTGCAGCGCTTGCGCCAGACCGCCAGGGATTCGGCGGTGGGCGGCGGTGCTGGCAGCAGGCCGCGATGCATCCGCTGCACATGCCACGGCCAGATCAGTGCCAACGCTGGGTGCCAGAGACCGGCGGTCAAGGTATGGCGGGCGCTGATGGCTGCCTGCTGGTGCACCTGTTGCTGCACATCGGCCAGCGGTTGTTGCAGGTACAGTGCGGTGAGGTACTGCCAGCGCTGGGTGTGCGGGCAGGTCCAGGACTCCTGCGCTGCCAGCGCCATGCCATTGGCCAGCAGCACGGTGTTGGCCGGCTGGTTCAGCCAGCGCCGCAGCGCTGGGTCGTCATCGAGTTTTTGCTGCTGGCTCAAGGGCGCTTCATCGCGGGCGATGTGCAGGGCCTTGACCAGCAAGCGTTGTTCCTTGAGCAGCAGTTGGTAGCCCTGGGACACCCAGATCGGCAAGCGCCAGGCCTCGGTCAGCCCCAGGCACAGTTCCAGCAGGCGCACGCCGAACAGTTCCTGCTCGACCTTGCGTGCCGATTGGCCCTTGTGGATCACCCGCAGTTCCCATTCTTCCAAAAGCTTTGGGTAGGCCACGGCCATCGGCCACAGCGGCGAGAGAAACAGCAGGCTGCCCCAATGAATGTCCTGCCACAGGCGCGCCAGGCGGCTGGCGAACAGGCCATTGGCTTGTTGCGAGGCGTGCTGGCTGATCAGTTGCAGTTGACGCAGGGCCACGGGGATTTCATTGAGCGGCACCGACGGCAGGCGCACGAGCAGTTCTTCGGTGCGCTTGAGGCCGAGGCGGTTGATCGCCACTTCAAGGTTTTCTGCAGGCTCTGCCAGGCTGCCGTGGGCCTGGTTGTTGGCTTCGCGCATAACGCTCAGGACTAGCGCCGGGCTGTCTTGCATCAGCTCCGCAATATCTCGCAACGAACGGCGGCTGTCGCCGATGGCCTTGCACACCGCAACGTGGCTCGCTTGCGGGACGGGCAGGTGCACCTCGTCCAGACGCTTGATCCAGCCAGCCAGGGAGTTGGGTTTTGCAGTTGGGACTGTCGTTTCGTTTGCCATGATTGGGGCGCGATCATCACTTGCGGTCAACACGCCCGGAGTGGGCCGAACTGGCTTTTCGCCTTAACGGGCTATAGTCTGGCGCAGTTTTGCCGATAAGTAGAAGAAGAGTTTTTAGATCTTCCGAATATGTCCATGAACCCGACGGCGCAAGTACTCATCCCCTATGGCTAAAATTATCGGCATCATCGTCGTCATCGCAAGCGTGCTCGGCGGATACGTTCTGTCCCACGGTAAAATTGCTGCGCTGATCCAGCCCTTCGAAGTGCTGATCATCGGCGGTGCGGCGTTTGGCGCTTTCCTGCAGGCTAACCCAGGCTACATGACCATGCACGTGGTCAAAAAGTCGCTGGGCATGTTCAGCTCGCGCTTTTCCCACACGTTCTATCTGGAAGTGCTGGGCCTGGTCTACGAGATCCTCAACAAGAGCCGCCGCGAAGGCATGATGGCCATTGAGGCAGATATCGAGGACGCTGCAGCGAGCCCGATTTTCGCCAAGTACCCGGCCGTGCTCAAGGATGAGCGCATGACCGCCTACATCTGCGACTACCTGCGCATCATGTCCTCCGGCAACATGGCCCCGCACGAGCTGGAAGGCCTGTTCGACATGGAGCTGTTCAGCTTGAAAGAAGAGCTGGAGCACCCGTCCCACGCCGTGACCGGCATCGCCGACGGCATGCCCGGTTTCGGTATTGTCGCGGCGGTACTGGGTATCGTGGTGACCATGGCGTCCCTGGGCGAGGGCGACCAGGCGGCCATCGGTATGCACGTAGGCGCGGCGCTGGTGGGGACCTTCTTCGGTATTCTCGCGGCCTATGGTTTCTTTGGCCCGCTGGCCACCTCCCTGGCCCACGATGCCAAGGAAGAGCTGAATATCTACGAAGCGATCAAGGCGTCGCTGGTGGCTTCGGCTTCCGGTATGCCGCCGTCCCTGGCCGTGGAATTCGGGCGCAAGGTGCTGTATCCGAAGCACCGCCCGAGCTTTGCCGAGCTGGAACAAGCAGTTCGCGGTCGCTAAGCCATGGAAAACAACCAGCCAATCATCATCAAGCGCGTCAAGCGCTTCGCTGCCGGGCACCACGGCGGCGCCTGGAAAATCGCCTTCGCCGACTTTGCGACGGCGATGATGGCGTTCTTCCTGGTGCTGTGGCTGATGTCCACTGCGACGCCGGAACAGAAGATCGCCATCGCCGGTTATTTCAAGGATCCCATCGGCTTCTCCGAGAGTGGCACGCCGTTTGTGATCGACCTGGGTGGTTCGCCAGAATTGGCTCCCGAGCGCACCATCAACCCGGAAGTCCAGACCGAAGCGCCCCAGAAAAACATCCCGATCGAACGCCAGACCGTCGAGAGCATGGCCGAACAGGTCGAGCAGGAGCGCCTGGAGTTGTTGCTGCAAGAGCTGCAGAACAAGGTCGACGAGAACCCGCAACTGCAAAAATTCAAGGATCAGATCCACTTCGAGATCACCCCGGACGGCCTGCGTATCCAGATCATGGATGACGCCAATCGACCGATGTTCGACTCTGGCAGTGCGCGTCTCAAGCCCTACTTCGAAGACATCTTGCTGGCCATGGCCGACACCATCAAGGCGGTGCCGAACAAGATCAGCGTCAGCGGCCATACCGATGCCAAGCCGTATTCGGGCCTGGGCGATTTCGGTAACTGGGAACTGTCCGCCAACCGCGCCAATGCCGCCCGCCGCGCCCTGGTGGCTGGCAGTTACCCAGACACCCAGGTGGCGCGCGTGGTGGGCTTTGCTTCATCGCAGTTGTTTGATACCCAGGACCCATTCAACCCGATCAACCGGCGCATCGACATCGTGGTGCTGACCAAAAAAGCCCAGCGCGCCATCGAAGGCGAGCAGGGCACTCCACCGCCAGTGCCGACCCAGGGCGAGGGCGCTCCGGGTGAAGTCCCGGTGGACCCGAACGCCCTGCCACCCGAGCAGCAGCCGTTGCCGGCCCATGAGCTGCGCCAGAAGCTGAATTTGTTTGATGAGGGTGGGGTGAAGGCTCCCGGAGAAGCCCCGGCCGGTAGCTGATGCGGCTTAGGTGGGAGCGAGCTTGCTCGCGATAGCATCACCTCGGTGCATCAGTTGCACCGAGTTATCTGCATCGCGGGCAAGCCCGCTCCCACACAAGCGCGTACCTACGACTTAATAGCTGCTTTCCGGCAAGCTGGCGATGATCGAGCGATAGCTGTTCATCCGTTGTTGCTGCACGCGCCCGTCTTCCAGGGCCTTGAGCAAGGCGCAGCCTGGCTCGCGGTCGTGCTTGCAGTCGCGAAAGCGACAAGTGCCGATCAGGTCGTTGAACTCGATGAAACCCGCTTCGACATCAGCACGGCTGACGTGGCCCAGGCCGAACTCACGGATGCCGGGGGAGTCGATCAACTCGCCACCGCCCGGGAAGTGGAACAGACGCGCGGTGGTGGTGGTGTGCGTGCCCTGGCCGGACAGTTCCGACAGCGGGCCGACGCGGGTCTCGACTTCCGGCAGCAGGCTGTTGACCAAAGACGACTTGCCCACGCCCGACTGGCCGACGAACACGCTGATGCGCCCGTCCAACTGTTGTTGCAGCTGTTCCATGCCGTTGCCATGGTGCGCCGAGACTTCCAGCACCGGGTAGCCCAGCTGCCGATACACCGCGAGCAATGTATTGAGCGCCGGGGCGTTCTGTTCGTCGATCAGGTCGAATTTGTTCAGCAGCAACAGCGGGCGGATGCCGGCGTGTTCGGCCGCCACCAGGTAGCGGTCGATCAGGTTGGCGTGGGGCTCGGGCAGCGGGGCGAAGACGATGACAATCATGTCGACGTTGGCCGCCACCGGCTTGAGTTGGCCACGGCTGTCGGGGCGACGCAGTTCGGTGGTGCGCGGCAGTTGCGCGACGATCACCCCGATACCCTGGTTGCCGGCACGCCATACCACTTTGTCGCCAGTGACCAGCGCCGGCAGGTTGGCGCGCAGGTGGCAGCGGAACACTGCGCCGGCCAGTTCGCCTTCCAGGGCCTCGACTTCGACCTGCACCCCAAAGTGCGCGATTACCAGGCCTGTTTGCTCGGGGCCGAGGTCGCCACCCTCCAGCGCTTCTACGGCAGAGGATTCACGTTTGGCGGCGCGGGCAGCGCGTTCACCCTGGATCTTTTCGATGCGCCAGTTTTGGCGGCGGTTGAGCTGGCGTTTGGCCATTGGTGTTCCGTGTCGATAATGCAAAGGTTGGATAAAACGGTCGCGAGTCTAGCACGCCCCGCCTGCTAAACTGCGCAGCTACGCCAAGGTGCCAAGGAACCACGACATGCAAAACCCACAGAACCTGATTTGGATCGATCTGGAAATGACCGGTCTGAACCCTGACACCGACGTCATCATCGAGATGGCGACCATTGTCACCGACAGCAACCTCAACACCTTGGCCGAAGGTCCGGTGATCGCCATCCACCACAGCGACGCGGTGCTGGCCACCATGGACGAGTGGAACACCCGCACCCACGGCAACTCGGGCCTGACCCAGCGCGTGCGCGACAGCCGCGTGAGCATGGCTGAGGCTGAGGCCGAGACGATTGCGTTCCTGGAAAAGTGGGTGCCCAAGGGCAAGTCGCCGATCTGTGGCAACAGCATCTGCCAGGACCGTCGCTTCCTTTATACCCACATGAAGGGGCTGGAAAGCTATTTCCACTATCGCAACCTAGATGTGTCGACCTTGAAAGAACTGGCCGCGCGCTGGGCGCCAGAGGTCAAGGACAGCTTCCACAAGGGCAGCACCCACCTGGCCCTGGATGATATCCGTGAGTCGATTGCCGAGTTGCAGCACTATCGCAAGCATTTCATCAAGGCCTGACTTGCAGCAGGGCGGTGCCCTCTGTAGGAGTCCGGCTTGCCGGCGATGGCGTCCTCAAGGGCCCCATCGCCGGCAAGCGGGGCTCCTACACGGATGTTCGCGCGGGTTTTCTGGCCGCCCCCTTTTGGTGCCCCTGCCAAATGATTAGACTGCGCGCCTCTTTGCAAGGATCGCCATCATGCTGCTGATGCTCTACCTCATCGCCATCACCGCCGAAGCCATGACTGGTGCCTTGTCGGCTGGCCGTCGTGGCATGGATTGGTTCGGCGTGGTGCTGATTGCGTGCGTCACAGCCCTTGGCGGCGGTTCGGTACGCGATGTGTTGCTTGGCCACTACCCGCTCACCTGGGTCAAACACCCGGAATACCTGGTGCTGACCTCGGTAGCGGCATTGGTGACGATCTTTATCGCCCCATTGATGCGTCATTTGCGTTCACTGTTTTTGGCGCTGGACGCCGTGGGCCTGGTGGCGTTCACCCTGATCGGCTGCATGACGGCCCTGGAAATGGGCCACGGCATGCTGGTGGCCTCGGTCAGCGGGGTGATCACCGGGGTCTTCGGCGGGATCCTGCGGGATATCTTCTGTAACGATATCCCGTTGATCTTCCGTCGCGAGCTGTACGCCAGCGTGTCGTTCCTCGCCGCCTGGTGCTACATGCTGTGCATCTACCTCGAACTGCCCAGCGAGCAGGCGATCCTGCTGACGTTGTTCAGCGGTTTTCTATTGCGTCTGCTGGCGATCCGCTTTCATTGGGAAATGCCCAAGTTCGTCTACAACGACGAACATTGACGGAGCGCGTGCTGGTTCAGCGCCCATTCCACATGTTCGCGAACCAGTTCGCTGGGGTAGTCCAGGCGTGCCTTCAAGGCTTCCAGCACCGGAATGCTCGAGGGCGCATTGCCCAGGCCCACGGCCAGGTTGCGCAGCCAGCGCTCATAGCCGGCGCGGCGCAGCGGCGAGCCTTCGGTGCTGCTGAGGAATTTATCCTCATCCCACATAAATAACTCAGCCAGTTCGGCGTTATCCAGATTGTGGCGCGGCTTGAAATCGCTTTCTCCTGAGGGGCGGGCGAAACGATTCCATGGGCAAACGATCTGACAGTCATCGCAGCCGAAAACCCGGTTGCCAATCAACGGCCGCAGCTCTTCGGGGATCGCGCTCTTGAGTTCGATGGTCAGGTACGAAATGCAGCGCCGGGCGTCCAGCACATAGGGGCCGACGAAGGCATTGGTCGGGCAGATATCCAGGCAGGCGGTGCAGCGGCCGCAGTGTTCGGTGCTGTGGGGCGGATCGATGGGCAGCGGCAGGTCGACAAACAGCTCACTGAGGAAGAAGTAGCTACCGGCCTTGCGGTTGAGGACCAGGGTGTTTTTGCCGATCCAGCCTAAACCTGCCTGTTCGGCGATGGCTTTTTCCAGCACTGGGGCGCTGTCGACAAAGGCGCGAAAACCAAACGGGCCGATCTGTGCCTGGATGCGGTCGGCCAGTTGCTGCACGCGCTTGCGGATCAGCTTGTGGTAGTCGCGGCCCAGGGCGTAGCGGGAGATGTAGGCTTTTTCGGGTTGGGCCAGCAGTTGCGCCATCTGCGTGTCGCCGGGCAGGTAATCCATGCGCAGGGACACCACGCGCAAGGTGCCGGGTACCAGCTCGTCAGGGTGCGAGCGCTTGCTGCCATGGGCGCCCATGTAGTCCATCTCGCCGTGATAGCCCGCGTCGAGCCAGCGCTGCAGGTGCTGTTCATGCTCGGCCAGGTCCAGGCCGCTGATGCCGACTTGTTGAAAGCCCAACTCGCGGCCCCAGTCTTTGATCGATTGGGCGAGGGCGGGCAGATCGGTGGTAATAGCAGGCATGAGACGAGAGAAACCGCAGGTTAGATGCGTATAATTCTGCCAGACATCGGAGCTTGAAGACGCATGCCGCAGACAAAACACGAAATAACTGACGTTCAGCCCCTGTTGCCCGGCCATTTGCCGCAACTGGCTGCGCGTTCCCCAGAGGCCCACAAGGGCCAGTTTGGCCATGTCCTGGTGATTGGCGGCGACCATGGCTTTGGCGGGGCGGGGTTGCTGAGTGCCGAAAGCGCGCTGCGCAGCGGTGCTGGCCTGGTGTCCCTGGCGACCCGCAGCGAACACGTCCCGGCGGCCTTGACCCGCTTGCCGGAAATCATGGCGCGGGGCGTGCATTCGGCCAACCAATTGATGGGCCTGCTGGAAAAAGTCTCGGTGATTGTTATCGGCCCTGGCCTGGGCGACATGGCGTGGGGCAAGAGCCTGCTGTCGGTGGCGGCCAATGCCCGGCAACCCCAGGTCTGGGATGCTGACGCGCTGAACCTGCTGGCCGCAGGCCATGTAACCTTGCCGGCCGATTGTGTGATCACCCCGCACCCGGGGGAAGCGGCGCGGCTGATGGGTATTTCGACAGCCGAGGTTCAGGCCGACCGACTTAAGGTGGCGCGCGCGCTGAGCCAGAAATTCAATGCCGTCACGGTACTCAAGGGCGCTGGCAGCCTGATCGCCAGCCCGGATGGGCGGGTATCGCGTTGTGACCAGGGGCACCCGGCCATGGCGTCGGCGGGCCTGGGGGATGTGCTCGCCGGCCTGACCGGCGCGCTGCTGGCCCAGGGCATGCCGGCGTTCGAGGCCGCCAGCCTGGCGGTGTGGTTGCACGCCACGGCGGGCGATCGCCAGGGCACCTTTGGTCGCGGCCTGGTAGCCAGCGACCTGATTCCTGCCATTCGTCAGTTGCTGGAGGAGCAGTCACCGTGTCTGAAGTAACCCTGTTTATTGCCGATGAAGAGGCCATGGTGGCGTTTGGTAAACGCATTGCCGAGATCACCCAGGGCGTGGGCCTGATTTTTCTGCAGGGTGACCTGGGTGCCGGCAAAACCACGCTGTCGCGCGGCATCATTCGCGGGCTTGGGCACGCTGGCGCGGTGAAAAGTCCGACGTTCACCCTGGTAGAACCTTACGAGATCGGTGACCTGCGCGCGTTCCATTTCGACCTGTACCGCCTGGTGGATCCTGAGGAATTGGAGTACATGGGCATTCGCGATTACTTTGATGGCGATGCTTTATGTCTGATCGAGTGGCCGGACAAGGGCACAGGCTTTTTGCCAAAGCCTGACCTGACCATTACCATTACCCCGCATAACCATGGGCGTCAGTTGAAATTGTTGTCCCAGAGCGCGCGCAGTGAGTCTTGGTGCGCCGCTTTGGCTTTGGAATTCTAATAATGGGTGGGTTAGGTATGCGCTTTCGCGCGTTGGTTGCTGTCGTGGGGGTGTTGCTTGCGGCAATGACTGTCAATGCTCTGGCCGCTTCACAGGTAAAAAGTGTGCGCCTGTGGCGAGCACCGGATAACACGCGACTGGTGTTCGACCTGTCTGGCCCGGTCCAGCACAGCGTCTTTACCCTGACGGCGCCTGATCGCCTGGTGATCGACATCAACGGTGCAACCCTGGCTGCGCCCTTGAAGGTTTCCACCGCCAACACGCCGATTACCGCGATGCGCTCGGCCCAGCGCACTCCGACCGACCTGCGGGTGGTCATCGACCTGAAGAAAGTCGTGACGCCCAAGAGTTTTTCCCTCGCGCCGAACGCCCAGTATGGCAACCGCCTGGTGGTCGATCTCTTTGACAATCCTGCCGACGCCGCGCCCACCCCGGCGCCGACCCCTGCGGTTGCCACCACCCCGGCGGTGCCGGTCAATCCTGCGCAGCCCCAGGTCAAGTTGCCACCGCTGCCACCCGCGCCGGCCGGCAAGCGCGACATAATCGTAGTGATCGACGCCGGGCACGGCGGTGAAGACCCGGGCGCCTCGGGCTCCCGTGGCCAGCACGAAAAAGATGTGGTTCTGGCCATCGCCCGTGAACTGCAGCGCCAGATCAACGGGATGAAGGGTTATCGCGCCGAATTGACCCGTACTGGCGACTACTTCATCCCATTGCGTGGGCGTACTGAAATCGCCCGCAAAAAGGGCGCGGACCTGTTCGTTTCGATCCACGCCGACGCCGCACCGTCGAAGGCAGCCTTCGGCGCCTCGGTGTTTGCCCTGTCGGATCGTGGCGCCACATCCGAGACCGCGCGCTGGCTGGCTGACAGCGAAAACCGTTCCGACTTGATCGGCGGTGCCGGCAACGTGTCCCTGGATGACAAGGACCGCATGCTCGCAGGTGTGTTGCTGGACCTGTCGATGACCGCCTCGCTGACCTCCAGCCTGAACGTGGGGCAGAAGGTGTTGAGCAACATGGGCCGGGTCACGCCGCTGCACAAACAGCGGGTGGAGCAAGCCGGGTTCATGGTGCTCAAGTCGCCGGATATCCCGTCGATCCTGGTCGAAACCGGCTTTATCTCCAACGCCAACGAAGCCAACAAGCTCGCCTCCGCCAGCCACCAGCAGGCGCTGGCGCGCTCCATCAGCGCCGGCGTGCGCCAGTTCTTCCAGCAGAACCCGCCACCGGGCACTTATATCGCCTGGCTGCGGGACTCCGGGAAAATTGCCCAGGGCCCGCGTGACCATCGGGTGCAGCCCGGCGACACCCTGGCCATGCTGGCCGTACGCTTCCAGGTCTCGGCTGCCACCTTGCGCAGCGCCAATAGCCTGAAAACCGATGAACTGAAAGTCGGCCAGGTATTGACCATCCCCGGCACTGAATTGGCAGCCCAGTAATGAGCGAATCGGTATTGAACAGCGCTTCGCGCATCGAACTGCTCAGCCCACGGCTGGCCAACCAGATCGCCGCCGGCGAGGTGGTTGAGCGTCCGGCCTCGGTGATCAAGGAGTTGCTGGAAAACAGCCTCGACTCCGGCGCCAAGCGCATTGACGTGGACGTGGAGCAGGGCGGGGTCAAGTTGCTGCGGGTGCGTGACGACGGCAGCGGGATCTCCTCCGACGATCTGCCGCTGGCGCTGGCACGCCATGCCACCAGCAAGATCCGTGACCTGGAAGACCTTGAGCGGGTGATGAGCCTGGGCTTTCGCGGTGAGGCCCTGGCGTCGATCAGCTCCGTGGCGCGCCTGACCCTGACTTCCCGCACCCGCGGCGCCGAACAGGCCTGGCAGGTAGAAACCGAAGGCCGCGACATGGCCCCTCGGGTCCAGCCGGCGGCCCATCCGGTAGGCACCTCGGTGGAAGTGCGCGACCTGTTCTTCAATACTCCGGCACGGCGCAAATTCCTCAAGGCCGAAAAAACCGAATTCGATCACCTGCAAGAAGTCATCAAGCGCCTGGCCCTGGCCCGTTTCGACGTGGCTTTCCATCTGCGCCACAACGGCAAGACCATCCTTAGCCTGCACGAGGCCAACGACGATGCCGCCCGCGCCCGGCGCGTGTCGGCGATCTGCGGTGCTGGGTTCCTGGAGCAGGCGCTGCCGATTGAAATCGAGCGCAATGGCCTGCATTTGTGGGGTTGGGTCGGCCTGCCGACGTTCTCCCGCAGCCAGGCCGACTTGCAGTATTTTTTTGTGAATGGTCGTGCAGTGCGCGACAAACTGGTGGCCCACGCGGTGCGCCAGGCCTATCGCGACGTGCTGTTCAATGGCCGGCATCCGACCTTCGTACTGTTTTTTGAAGTGGACCCGGCAGTAGTCGACGTCAACGTGCACCCGACCAAGCATGAGGTGCGCTTCCGTGACGGGCGCATGGTCCACGATTTCCTCTATGGCACCTTGCACCGTGCTTTGGGCGATGTGCGTCCGGATGATCAACTGGCGGCGCCGATAGTCACCGCCATCGTCCGCCCGACGGGGCCTGAGGCCGGTGAATTCGGGCCCCAGGGCGAAATGAGCCTGGCGGCCAACCTGCTGCAAGCGCCGCAATCCCAGCCAAGCTACCCGGCGGCGGGTTCCGGCGCGGGGGCGGGCTATCAATATCAATACACCCCGCGTCCGCAGTCGGCGGTGCCAGTGGCCGAGGCCCAGGCGGCCTATCGCGAATTTTTCGCGCCGCTGCCCGGTGCCGAGCCGGGCGCGGTGGCCCTGCCGGAAGGTGGCGGTGATATCCCGCCGCTCGGTTATGCCCTGGCTCAGCTCAAGGGCATCTATATCCTCGCCGAAAACGCCCACGGCCTGGTGCTGGTGGACATGCACGCAGCCCACGAGCGAATCATGTACGAGCGCCTGAAGATCGCCATGGCCAGCGAAGGCCTGAGCGGCCAGCCATTGCTGGTGCCAGAGTCCCTGGCCGTCAGCCAGCGTGAAGCCGATTGCGCCGAGGAGCACCTCGCGGTGTTCCAGAAACTGGGCTTTGAATTGCAGCGACTGGGCCCGGAAACCCTGGCTATCCGGCAGATTCCCGCCTTGCTCAAGCAGGCTGAGGCTAACCGGCTGGTGGCTGACGTGCTGGCGGACCTGATGGAGTACGGCACCAGTGACCGGATCCAGGCACATATCAACGAACTGCTCGGCACCATGGCCTGCCACGGCGCGATCCGCGCCAACCGGCGCCTGGCCCTGCCGGAAATGAACGGCCTGCTGCGGGACATGGAAAACACCGAGCGCAGTGGCCAGTGCAACCACGGCCGACCGACCTGGACCCAGATGGGCCTGGATGATCTGGACAAACTATTCCTGCGCGGTCGCTGATGAGCGCCCTACCTCCCGCCATCTTCCTGATGGGCCCGACAGCGGCCGGCAAGACCGACTTGGCGATCGAGCTGACCAAGGTCCTGCCCTGTGAGTTGATCAGCGTCGATTCGGCCCTGGTTTATCGAGGCATGGATATCGGCACCGCCAAACCGTCCAAAGAGCTATTGGCTGCCCATCCCCATCGTCTGATCGACATTATCGATCCGTCGCAAAGCTACTCGGCGGCGGATTTTCGTACCGATGCCCTCGCCGCCATGGCTGAGATCACCGCGCGGGGCAATATCCCGCTGCTGGTGGGCGGCACGATGCTCTATTACAAGGCTCTACAGGAAGGCCTGGCAGACATGCCGCCCGCCGATCCACAGGTGCGCGCCGAGATCGAAGAAGAGGCTGCGCGCCTTGGCTGGCAGGCCCTGCACGAGCAATTGGCGGCGATTGACCCGGTGTCTGCCGCGCGCATTCACCCCAATGACCCCCAGCGCCTGAGCCGGGCCCTGGAAGTCTGGCGCGTGAGTGGCCAGACAATGACGGCCCATCGCCTCAGACAATCTGCGCAAAGTACTGACGCAGGCACCTCTGGACCGGGACAATTGCCCTATACTGTCGCCAATCTGGCCATCGCTCCGGCGAATCGTCAGGTGCTGCATGAGCGAATTGCACAAAGATTCACAATTATGTTGGAACAGGGGTTCGTGGAAGAGGTCGTAGCACTGCGTTCAAGAGGTGATCTGCATCCGGGATTGCCTTCGATACGTGCTGTAGGCTACCGCCAAGTCTGGGATCATCTGGATGGCAAGCTGACGTCAGCCGAAATGCAGGAGCGCGGCATTATTGCCACGCGCCAATTGGCAAAGCGCCAGTTCACTTGGCTGCGCAGCTGGACTGACTTGCATTGGCTGGACAGTCTGGATTGCGACAATCTGTCACGCGCCTTGAAATACTTGGGAACGGTCTCCATATTGAGCTGAGTCCTTGCAATTGCCGTCTATCCTTGGGGGTGTGACGGCTACAAACTATCTATTTTTCCGATTTTTTATTATTGATCCTTAAAGGAGTGCGGCACATGTCAAAAGGGCATTCGCTACAAGACCCTTACTTGAATACTTTACGTAAAGAGAAAGTTGGGGTTTCCATCTATCTGGTCAACGGCATCAAGCTGCAAGGTACGATCGAGTCTTTCGACCAGTTCGTGATCCTGCTGAAAAACACCGTAAGCCAGATGGTCTACAAACACGCTATCTCGACAGTAGTGCCGGTTCGTCCAATTCGTCTGCCTAGCGCAACCGAATCCGAACAGGGTGACGCTGAGCCAGGTAACGCCTGATAGGAGTCTCCTTTGTTCTTTGAGCGCCACGGTGGTGGTGAGCGAGTGATCCTCGTTCATTTGGATGGACAGGACCCTGAGGCGCGCGAAGATCCGCAGGAGTTTCAGGAGCTGGCAAATTCGGCCGGCGCCGAGACCGTCGCGTTTTTTAACGTGCCGCGTCATCGGCCAACCGCCAAATTTCTGATTGGCAGCGGCAAGGTCGAGGAACTACGCGACCTGGTCCATGCCGAAGAAGCCGATCTGGTGATCTTCAATCACATCCTCACGCCCAGTCAGGAGCGTAACCTCGAACGTGTCTTCGAGTGTCGCGTGATTGACCGCACCGGTCTGATTCTCGATATTTTCGCCCAGCGCGCCCGTACCCATGAAGGCAAGCTCCAGGTCGAACTGGCCCAGCTTGACCACATGAGCACCCGCCTGGTTCGTGGCTGGACTCACCTTGAGCGTCAGGGTGGTGGTATCGGCATGCGTGGCCCGGGTGAAACCCAACTTGAAACCGACCGGCGTCTGCTGCGGGTGCGCCTGCGCCAGATCAAGGGCCGCCTTGAAAAAGTACGCAGCCAGCGCGAGCAATCACGCCGTGGGCGTACCCGTGCGGATATCCCTACCGTGTCCCTGGTGGGCTACACCAACGCCGGTAAATCCACGTTGTTCAACAACGTGACCAAGTCGGACGTGTACGCGGCAGACCAGTTGTTCGCCACCCTCGACCCGACCTTGCGCCGTCTGGAACTCGACGACCTGGGGCCGATTGTGCTGGCCGACACC
This sequence comes from Pseudomonas sp. HC1(2025), assembly GCF_058742075.1. Lineage (NCBI taxonomy): Bacteria > Pseudomonadati > Pseudomonadota > Gammaproteobacteria > Pseudomonadales > Pseudomonadaceae > Pseudomonas > Pseudomonas sp. HC1(2025). The sequence continues at coordinate 570,591 of NZ_CP196017.1, forward strand.
GTGGGCTTCATCCGCCACTTGCCGCACAAGCTGGTCGAGGCATTCCGGTCTACGCTCGAAGAGTCGAGCAACTCCGACCTGCTGCTGCACGTCATCGATGCGGCCGAGCCTGACCGGATGTTGCAGATCGAGCAGGTCATGGTAGTACTGGGTGAGATTGGTGCCCAAGACTTGCCGATCCTCGAGGTCTATAACAAACTCGATTTGCTCGAGGGTGTAGAGCCGCAGATCCAGCGCGACGAAAACGGCAGGCCCCAGCGGGTCTGGCTCTCGGCGCGGGACGGTAGCGGCCTGGAACTGCTTGAACAGGCGATCGCAGAGTTGCTGGGCGGCGATTTGTTCGTCGGCACCTTGCGCTTGCCGCAGCGTTTTGCTCGACTGCGTGCTCAATTTTTCGAGTTGGGCGCCGTACAGAAAGAAGAACACGACGAAGAAGGTGTCAGCCTGCTGGCTGTTCGTTTGCCCCGTTCGGAGCTCAATCGACTGGTGAGTCGTGAGGGCGTTGTACCGACGGAGTTCCTCGAACAACACACTTTGCAATAAAAGCCTGAGAAAGCGGTTGTGCCGCTGTGGCAGGCATTCTGTAGCATTGGTCGGCGCGCCGTGGGTGCGTCTTTGCTTTATCAGATGGAGAGCGCTATGGCTTGGAATGAGCCGGGTGGCAACTCGAATAATCAGGATCCTTGGGGTGGTAAACGCCGCAATAATGGCGACCGCAAGGGGCCACCAGATCTCGACGAGGCCTTCCGAAAGCTGCAGGAAAGCCTGAATGGGTTGTTCGGTGGTGGAAAAAAACGTGGTGGTGACGACGGCGGTCGCACAGGCAAGGGCGGCGGCTACGGCCTGCTTGGCCTCGGCCTCGTGGCGCTGGCGGCTGTCTGGCTGTACAGCGCGGTTTATGTAGTCGACGAGCAGGAGCAAGCCGTGGTGCTGCGCTTTGGCAAGTACTACGAGACTGTCGGTCCAGGCCTGAACATCTACTTCCCGCCGATCGACAAGAAGTACATGGAGAACGTCACGCGTGAGCGTGCCTACACCAAGCAGGGCCAGATGCTGACCGAAGACGAGAACATCGTCGAAGTGCCGCTGACCGTGCAGTACAAGATCAGCAACCTGCAGGACTTCGTGCTTAACGTCGACCAGCCGGAAATCAGCTTGCAGCACGCGACCGAAAGCGCCCTGCGCCACGTAGTGGGTTCCACTGCGATGGACCAGGTGCTGACCGAAGGCCGTGAACTGATGGCCAGCGAGATCAAGGAGCGCCTGCAACGGTTCCTCGATACCTATCGCACCGGTATCACCGTTACCCAGGTCAACGTACAGAGCGCAGCTGCACCGCGTGAAGTGCAGGAAGCCTTCGATGACGTGATCCGTGCCCGTGAAGACGAGCAGCGTTCGCGCAACCAGGCTGAAACCTACGCCAACGGCGTCGTGCCGGAAGCCCGTGGTCAGGCCCAGCGCATCCTTGAAGATGCCAACGGTTACCGCGACGAAGTCGTGTCCCGCGCCAAGGGTGAGGCCGACCGCTTCACCAAGCTGGTGGCCGAGTACCGCAAGGCACCGGAAGTCACCCGCGAGCGTCTGTACCTGGACACCATGCAGGAAGTCTTCACCAACACCAGCAAGGTTCTCGTGACCGGCAACAAGGGTGGGCAGAACAACCTGCTGTACCTGCCGCTGGACAAGATGATCGAAGGTGGTCGTAGTGCCGGCAGTACTTCGTCTTCCGCCAGTTCGACTGCCGCTGCCAACGAAGCGAGCGCCCGTGCGGCCGCTGACCTGCAGCAACAGCAAACACGTTCCAGGGAGAGTCGTTGATGAGCAATAAATCGCTGACCGCCCTGATTGTGGGCGTCGTCGTGGTCATCGCTGCCTGGAACTGCTTCTACATCGTGGCTCAGACCGAGCGCGCGGTGCTGCTGCAATTCGGGCGTGTGGTCCAGGCGGATGTCCAGCCGGGCCTGCATGTGAAAGTCCCCTACGTCAACCAGGTGCGCAAGTTCGACGCCCGCCTGATGACCCTGGATGCACCGACACAGCGTTTCCTGACCCTGGAAAAGAAAGCCGTAATGGTTGACGCCTACGCCAAGTGGCGCGTCAAGGATGCCGAGCGTTTCTACACCGCGACTTCCGGCCTCAAGCAGATTGCCGACGAGCGTTTGTCCCGTCGTCTGGAGTCGGGCCTGCGCGACCAGTTTGGTAAGCGCACCCTGCACGAGGTGGTATCCGGTGAACGTGATGCGCTGATGGCTGACATCACGCGTTCGTTGAACACCATGGCTGAAAAAGAGCTGGGCATCGAAGTGGTCGATGTTCGGGTCAAGGCCATTGACCTGCCCAAGGAAGTGAACCGCAGCGTGTTCGAGCGGATGAGCACCGAGCGTGAGCGTGAGGCTCGTGAGCACCGCGCCAAGGGTAACGAACTGGCTGAAGGTATCCGTGCGGATGCCGACCGTCAGCGTCGCGTACTGTTGGCAGAAGCCTATCGTGAGTCTGAAGAGGCCCGCGGTGACGGTGATGCTCAAGCCGCATCGATCTACGCCAAGGCTTATGGCCAGGACCAGGAGTTCTACGCGTTCTACCGTAGCCTGCGTGCCTACCGTGAAAGCTTTGCGAACAAAACCGACGTCATGGTGCTGGACCCAAGTAGCGATTTCTTCCGCTACCTGGAAAAGTCCAAGTAACCCGCTGACTGTCTGGACCCACTCCGTCGGGCGGCTAAAACGCTTGGCGGGGTGATCCTTTCGGAAAACGGGTGTATGATGCGGCAGCCGGGAAATTCCCGGCTTTTTTGCGTCTGCATGTTTGATTGCTGTTTTACGCTGCAGGCGTGACAGGTTTTTCGAGGAAAGTGCCCGACGAGGCCGTTTACAGGCCATTCGTCACGTCGCTCTTGCGCGTGGTTTATGCAGGGGCCGGGTATTTTCTGCTTCACTCAAGGCTCGCCCAAGGGCAGGCCGGGTCATAGGGGAATGGCGTAATGGCAACGGTAGACCGCTGGCTGCTGCCAGATGGCATCGAAGAAGTACTGCCACCAGAGGCTGCGCGTATTGAAATCGCGCGTCGCCAGGTGTTGGATCTGTTCCAGAGCTGGGGTTACGAGTTTGTCGTGACTCCCCATATCGAGTACCTGGAATCCCTGCTGACCGGCGCGGGCCAGGACCTGGATCTGCGCACCTTCAAGGTCATCGACCCGCAATCGGGCCGGCAAATGGGCTTTCGCGCCGACATCACGCCGCAAGTGGCGCGCATCGATGCGCATACCCTGCGCCGTGAAGGGCCGAGCCGCCTGTGCTATGCCGGCAGCGTGCTGCACGCGCAACCGCGCGCCCTGTCATCGTCCCGTAGCCCGATCCAGCTGGGCGCCGAGTTGTACGGCGATGCGAGCCCGAGCAGCGACGTCGAAGTCATCAGCCTGATGCTGGCGATGCTGCAACTGGCTGACGTGCCGGATGTGCACATGGACCTGGGGCATGTCGGTATCTACCGTGGCCTGGCCCGTGCGGCCGGTTTGTCTGGCGAAGTTGAGCAACAGTTGTTCGATGCCCTGCAACGCAAGGCTATCGACGAAGTGATCGCCCTGACCGAAGGGGTGCCTGAGGATCTGGCCGGCATGCTGCGTGCGCTGGTGGGCCTGTGTGGTGGTCGCGAAGTGCTGACCGCTGCCCGTGATCGCCTGGCCAACGCACCGGCCCCGGTGTTGGCGGCTCTGGACGACGTGCTGGCGATTGCCGAGCAGTTGTCGGCGCGCTTCCCGCAACTGCCGCTGTATTTTGACCTGGGTGAGCTGCGCGGCTACCACTACCACACCGGTGTGGTGTTCGCCGTGTTTGTTCCGGGTGTTGGCCAAGCCATCGCCCAGGGCGGTCGTTATGACGATATCGGCGCCGACTTCGGTCGTGCCCGTCCGGCGACTGGCTTTTCTACCGATTTGAAAACCCTGGTGACCCTGGGGCGTGCTGAAGTCGAGCTACCGTCTGGCGGTATCTGGATGCCAGACAGTACGGACGCGGCACTCTGGCAGCAGGTCTGCCAGTTGCGCAGTGAGGGTCAGCGTGTCGTCCAGGCCTTGCCTGGGCAGCCATTGGCCGCCGCCCGTGAAGCGGACTGCGACCGGCAATTGATTCAGCAGAACGGGCTTTGGCAAGTATCGCCACTGGCTTCTTGAGTTTTCCTGCCGGCCAATGCCGGCACCAAGTTTGCGCGAATGAGGACAAGTGTTATGGGTAAGAATGTCGTAGTCCTGGGCACCCAATGGGGTGATGAGGGCAAAGGCAAGATCGTTGATCTGCTGACCGAACATGCTGCCGCCGTAGTGCGCTACCAAGGTGGTCACAACGCTGGCCACACCCTGGTCATCGATGGCGAAAAAACCGTCTTGCACCTGATCCCGTCGGGCGTCCTGCGCGAAGGCGTGCAGTGCCTGATCGGCAACGGCGTGGTGGTTGCACCTGACGCCCTGCTGCGCGAGATCACCAAGCTGGAAGAGAAAGGCGTACCGGTGCGCGAGCGCCTGCGTATCAGCCCGTCCTGCCCGCTGATCCTGTCCTTCCACGTTGCGCTGGACCAGGCCCGTGAAAAGGCCCGTGGCGAGCTGAAGATCGGTACTACCGGTCGCGGCATCGGCCCGGCCTACGAAGACAAGGTTGCACGTCGTGGCCTGCGTGTGGGCGACCTGCTCAACATGCCGCGCTTTGAAGACAAGCTGCGTGAGCTGGTGGATTACCACAACTTCATGCTGGTTGGTTACTACAAAGAGCCCGCCATTGAATTCGACAAGACCCTGGCTGAGTGCAAAGAGTACGCTGAACTGCTCAAGCCGCTGATGCTGGACGTGACTGCCGAGCTGCACGACCTGCGTCGCGCCGGCAAAGACATCATGTTCGAAGGCGCCCAGGGTTCGTTGCTGGATATCGACCACGGTACCTACCCGTACGTGACCAGCTCCAACACCACCGCTGGCGGCGTTGCGACGGGTTCGGGCGTCGGTCCGATGTTCCTGGACTACATCCTGGGCATCACCAAGGCCTACACCACACGCGTAGGTTCGGGCCCATTCCCGACTGAGCTGTTTGACGACGTCGGTGCGCACCTGGCCAAGCAAGGCCACGAGTTCGGCGCCACTACCGGCCGTGCCCGTCGTTGTGGCTGGTTTGACGCCGTTATCCTGCGTCGCGCTATCGATGTGAACAGCATCTCGGGCATCTGCCTGACCAAGCTGGACGTGCTCGACGGCCTGGAAACCATCAACATCTGCATCGGCTACAAAGACGCAGAAGGTAATGATGTGGCCCCGACTGACGCTGACAGCTACGTCGGCCTGCAGCCTGTGTACGAAGAAGTACCAGGCTGGACCGAATCGACCGTGGGTGCCAAGACCCTGGAAGAACTGCCCGCTAACGCCCGTGCGTACATCAAGCGCGTTGAAGAGCTGATTGGCGCGCCGATCGACATTATTTCGACCGGCCCGGACCGCAACGAGACCATCGTTCTGCGTCATCCGTTCGCTTAATAAGCTGTTGATGTAAAAAGCAAAGGGTCCCTTCGGGGGCCCTTTGTCGTTTCTGCCTTGCGCACGGCACGACCCTTGCTATGTTTCTCTCTTTCGCGGTGCTATCAATTTAATGGCACCCGTGGTGGAGGGATTCCCGATGTCTGCCGTTCTCTCATTGTTACAAAGCCGGCTGCTGCGGCCGGTGTTCGTTACCCTTGGTATCGCTCTTTTGGTGCAAGTGCTGGTGGCGGTCGCCCTGACCCGGAGCACAGTCACGGCCCTGGAAGCCGATTTGGGCAAGCGTCTGGGTGTGGACAGCCAGAAACTGTCGGGCGAATTGACCCAGGCGGGCAAGGAAGTGACATCCAGCCTGGACAGCCTGTCGACCAGCACCAGCGACCGCCTGACGGCCGGGCTTTCTGCGCGCCTCAAGCAAGAGCAGCAGCAACTGCGTGCGACCCTGGAAAAGGACCTGAAGGACTCTGCCAATGACATGGCGCAGTTGCTGGCCTCGGTTGCGCCGCGTGCCATGTGGGACAGTGATGTCCCGGCGCTGTCCGAGTTCGCCCGACGCGCCCAGCGCAACCCCAACGTGCTGTTTGTGGTGTACGACGATGCCACGGGCCAGCACCTGACCCGTTATCTGAACCGGGAAAACCCGATCAATAAGGCGCTGTTGGAGAAAGGCGAAGGCGACCGCGCGCTGGATAAAGTGTTGAATGCCGCGAAAAACGACCCGTCGGTGTATTACGTTGAGGCATCGATCAGCCCCAATGGCGTGGAGATCGGCAAGGTGCTCATGGGGGTTTCCACCGTTGGTGTCGAGGCGGATCTGGCGGCGCTGGACCAGCGTTTCATCGCGCTGATCGCCAGTGGCGGTCAATTGGTGGGCGATAGCCTCAAGGGCGCGGCGGCTGACAGCGCAGCGGCCATGGGCGCACGCTTGCAGTCGGCGCAGGCCACGGCCACGCAAATGACGGCTAACACCTCAAGCGCCGTACAAGAGGCCGCGCAGGCCCTACGCTGGCGGATTGGCCTGGGCCTGGCGGTGGTTGGCCTGGGCGTGCTGTTGCTGATTGCCGTGGTGCTGGGGCGGCGGGTGGTCAATCGCCTGAAGCTGCTGATCGCCGCCATGGATGACTTGGCCGCTGGCGAGGGTGACCTGACCAAGCGTGTGCAGATCAACAGCCAGGACGAAATCGGCGCCATGGCTTCGGCGGTCAATCGGTTTGTGGATAAGTTGCAGCCCATCGTGCGCGAGGCGGGCGATGTGGCCCAGCGTACTGGTGTGGAAATCGGCGCGATGACCCTACGCAATGCTGGTGCTGATGCGGCGGCGGGCTTGCAGCGCGACGAGGTGGCCGAAAGCCTGCGGGCGCTGTCGCAAATGGCCGACGAGGCCCAGGCTGAAAGTCACGCCATGCAGGCCGCGTTGCAGCAGGTGGTGGATATCCGCCAGGCCACCGATGAAAATTCGCGGACCTCGGCTGAGGTCGGCAGTTTGATCGAAGCACTGGCAGGCCAGGTGCAGGCCGGCTCCAAGGTGATCGAGCGCCTGGCCCAGCAAAGCGAGCAGATTGAAGTGGTGCTGACGGTGATCCACGGGATTGCCGAGCAGACCAACCTGCTGGCCCTGAATGCGGCCATCGAAGCGGCGCGTGCCGGCGAGACCGGGCGCGGTTTTGCGGTGGTGGCGGACGAAGTGCGGGCGCTGGCGAGTAAAACCCAAAGCTCCACTGGTGATATCCAGGCGCACATCGTGGCGTTGCAGCAAGGCGCGCGCGAGGCAGTCGAAACCATCGGCAAGGCCGGGCGCCAGGCCAGCGAAGGTCTGCTGGTGCTGCGTGACAGCGTGCGCCTGCAGCAAACGGTGCAGGCCTCGGTAGAGCAGGTGCACGCGGCGATTGGCCTGGCGACCCGGGCTGCCGAGCACCAGGCGCAGGGCGCGCATGCGGTGCGTGGCCGGGTCGAGGTGATCCACGCCCAGGCCGAGCGTGCGGCGCAGGCGGTGGTGGAAACCACGGCCAGTGGCAAGGTGCTGGATGGGTTGGCGGCGCAGTTGAAGGCCAGCCTGGGGCAGTTTCGGGCCTAGCGTCGCCTGATCGGGCGCCATCGCGGGCAAGCCCGCTCCCACAGGTAATCGCGTTCCAATGTGGGAGCGGGCTTGCCCGCGATGGCGCTCTCAGCGGCTCAGATACATCCGCGTCGTCAGCAGATACACCGGCAACCCCGACACCAGAATCAACAACGCCGCATAAGGCGCCGCCGCCGCAAACTCCACATTCGAGGTGTGTGCCCATACTGCCGTGGCCAGGGTATTCAGTCCCGTCGGGCTGAGCAGCAAGGTTGCGGTCAATTCCTTCATCGCGTCGAGGAACACCAGCGCAAACGCCGCACCCAATGCCGGAAAGATAATCGGCAGGGTCACCCGGCAGAACGCGCTGAACGACGATGCGCCCAGTGTGCGTGCCGCCTCTTCCAACTGCGGCGCAGCCTTGTTCAGCGCAGTGCGGATGGGGGCCTGGGCCAGTGGCAGGAACAACAGCGCATAGGCGATCAGCAGCAGCGCCGAGGTCTGGTACAGCGCCGGCACGTAATGCAGGGCGAAATACACCAGGGTCAGGGCAATCACCAGGCCGGGCAGGGCGTGCAGCAGGTACGGCAGGCGTTCGGCCCATAGCGCCAGTTGACCCTTGTAGCGCACCACCAAAAGGCCTACCGGCACAGCCAGCGCCAGGCACAGTGCGGCGCCGCCGAGGGAAAGGGCCAGGGACGACAGCAGTGCCTCGCTGATTTGCGCAACCGGGAAGGCCGCCGAAGAGCCCACGGCCAGCCAGTAACCGAGCATCCCTAACGGAATGCCACTGCCAATGATCGCCAGTATCACGCAATACAACTGGCCCAGTGGCGCCCATCTGCCCAATCGAACCTGTTCGGCATGCCGCGCCGCGCCTTGTCCAGTGCGCACATGCCGGCCCTTGCCGCGCACGCGCAACTCCAGCCACAGCAGGGTCAGGCACATCAATAGCAGTACCGCAGACAGCATCGCCGCATTGGCGTTGCTAAATTCCAGCTCGAACTGTTGGTAGATCGCCGTGGTGAAGGTTTGCAGGCCGATGATCGACAGGGCGCCGAATTCCACCAGCATGTGCAGGGCAATCAGCAGCGCGCCGGCCAACAGTGATGGCCACAGCAGCGGCAGGGTGATGCGAAAGAATACGCCCCAGCGATTCAGGCCCAGGGTGCGGGCCGACTCCTCCAGGGACGGGTCCAGGTTGCGCAGGGTGGCCGCCACCGGTAGGAACACCAATGGGTACTTGGACAGGGTCATCACCAGGATCGCACCGCCCAGGCCTTCGAACTGGGCGCTCAGCGACACCCAGGTAAAGCTGCTGACAAACGCTGGCACGGCAAACGGCAGGCACAGGATCACTCCCCAGATCCGCCGGCCCGGCAGGTTGCTGCGCTCCAGCAGCCAGGCCAGGGACAGGCCGATCACCGCGCAGGCCATGGTCACGCCAACCATCAGTGCCAACGTGTTGCGCAGCAACCCGAACACATACGGGCGCCACAGCAGATGCACCGCTTCGGTCCAGCCCGCTTGCCAGGCCTTGAGGCCCACATACACCAATGGCAGCAGGCTCAGGCCCACCAGGAGCAAGACCGGCAGCAGCAACCAGATTGAAGGGCGCTTGCGCCGTGGACTAAAACCCCCGCGCAAGGCGGGGGTCGGTAGCGATGGGTTCATCAGTTCAGGCCAACCTCACGTTCCAGCTCCAAGGCTTCTTCGGCATTGCCCAGGTCGGCGGGAGTGACTTTTGGCGGTTGCAGCTCGCTGAAAGGCTTGAGGCCGCGATTGGACTCCATGCCCTTGCGCAACGGGTATTCAGCCGAGGTATTGGTGATAACCCGCTGGCCTTCTTCGCTGGCCATGAAAGCCAGCAGTTGCTGGGCTTCCTTGGGGTGCTTGCTGGATTTGAGTGCCGCCGCTGCCGATACGGTGATCAGGCCGCCGGCATCGCCGTCGGTGAAATAGTGCAGTTGCGAATCCAGGTTGGTCTTTTCCTTTTTCAGGGCAAACCAGTAGTAGTTGTTCACCAGTACCGTCGCGACTTCGCCGTTTTCCACGGCTTTGAGGGCCACCATATTGTTGCTGTAGACCTTGCCGAACGCGCGCAGGCCGGTCAGCCATTCCTCGGCGGCTTCACGACCATGCAGCTTGATGATGGCCACGGCCTGTTCCTGGAAGGCACCGCTGGTGGGGACGAAACCAACCTTGCCTTGCCACTCGGGGCCGGCAAAATCCAGGACCGACTTGGGCAGTTCTTCTTCCTTGATCAACTTCGGGTTGAAGGCCACGACCCGGGTGCGTGCGGTCACGCCCATCCAGGCGCCGTTGGCAGCTACGTATTCCTTGGGCAAGACATCCAGGGTGCTGGCGTCGATAGTGGCCAGCAGGCCTTGTTCGCCGAGCTTGTTGAGCGGTGGGGATTCTTCGGTGTAGATCACGTCGGCGGGGGAGCGCTCACCCTCTTCGACGACCTGGCTGGCCAGTTGGTTGCTGCTGCCCTTGCGCACATTCACATGAATGCCGGTCTTGGCTTCGAAGGCCTTGGCGAGTTCATCGCCGACTTCCTTGTGCTGGCCGTTGTACAGGGTCAGTTCAACCTTGTCGGCGGCGTAGGCGGCGGGAGAGAGCAGGGTCAGGCCGAGCAGAGTGATGGTCAGGCCACGCAGAAGGGATGTCTTGAGACGGGTATCGCGGATCATCATCCGGGGTTTTCCTCACTTGAGTGCAACAAATCATTGCAAGGATAAACGATAAAACTTCTCAAGTGCGGACAGGGGAGCAATGCAGTGGGAGTTTTTAACCCCAGAAACGAAAAAACCCGCTTTCGCGGGTTTGATCTGAATTTGGTGCCCAGGAGAAGACTCGAACTTCCACGACCTTGCGATCACCAGCACCTGAAGCTGGCGTGTCTACCAATTTCACCACCTGGGCATTATCAAACAACGTTGCCGCTGTTGATGGGGCGAACTATACGGCGGGCTTTTTGATCTGTAAACCCCTGATTTGATTTTATAAATCAATTTTTCGGTTAAAAATCAAAGGCCTGTAACGCAAAAACCCGCTTTCGCGGGTTTTTGTGAGACTCAAGGCGCAAACCTCAAGTTTTGAATTGGTGCCCAGAAGAAGACTCGAACTTCCACGACCTTGCGGTCACCAGCACCTGAAGCTGGCGTGTCTACCAATTTCACCATCTGGGCAGTATCTTCAACGTTGCCGTCGTCGATGGCGCGCACTATACGGAGTGACTTTTGAGCTGTAAACCCCCGTCATCAAAAAAGCCTGGAAAATTTCGCGGGCGGTCGCGCAAGGTGGTTTTGCGGGGCTATAAAACGCATTTCCCGGCTAGTTATTGCTGGAAATTTCCCGTTTCAATACGCGTATGCCAAACTAACCCACATATAGACAAGGTGAAAACTCTCTAATGGCCGATTGGCAGTCCCTCGATCCCGAGGCCGCTCGTGAAGCGGAAAAATATGAAAACCCTATTCCTAGCCGCGAACTGATCCTGGCGCATCTCGCCGATCGGGGTTCGCCTGCTAGCCGCGAGCAGCTGGTTGAAGAATTCGGTCTGACCACCGAAGACCAACTCGAAGCGCTGCGCCGCCGCCTGCGCGCCATGGAGCGCGATGCACAGTTGATCTACACCCGCCGCGGCACTTACGCACCGGTGGACAAGCTCGACCTGATCCTTGGCCGCATTGCCGGTCACCGTGACGGCTTCGGCTTCCTGATCCCTGATGATGGCAGCGATGACCTGTTCATGAGCCCGGCGCAAATGCGCCTGGTGTTCGATGGCGACCGTGCCCTGGCGCGTGTGTCGGGCCTGGATCGTCGCGGTCGGCGCGAAGGCGTGATTGTCGAAGTGGTGTCCCGTGCCCACGAGTCCATCGTCGGCCGTTACTTCGAAGAAGGCGGCATCGGCTTCGTGATTCCGGACAACCCCAAGGTCCAGCAGGAAGTGCTGGTGACCCCGGGCCGCAACGGCGCTGCCAAGGTCGGTCAGTTCGTCGAGGTGAAAATCACCCACTGGCCAACCCCGCGCTTCCAACCACAGGGCGATATCGTCGAAGTGGTCGGCAACTACATGGCGCCGGGCATGGAAATCGACGTTGCGCTGCGCACCTACGATATTCCTCACGTCTGGCCTGAGGCAGTGCTCAAAGAAGCCGCCAAGCTCAAGCCGGAAGTCGAAGAAAAAGACAAAGAGAAACGCATCGACCTGCGCCATCTGCCGTTCGTCACCATTGACGGCGAAGATGCCCGCGACTTCGACGATGCGGTCTACTGCGAAGCCAAGCCCGGCAAGCTGCGCCTGTTCTCCGGCGGCTGGAAGTTGTTTGTCGCGATTGCCGACGTATCCAGCTACGTGAAGATCGGTTCGGCCCTGGATAACGAAGCCCAGGTGCGCGGCAACTCCGTGTACTTCCCTGAGCGCGTGATCCCGATGCTGCCTGAGCAGCTGTCCAACGGCCTGTGCTCCCTGAACCCGAAAGTCGACCGTTTGGCCATGGTATGCGAGATGACTATCTCGAAAACCGGCGAAATGACCGATTACCAGTTCTATGAAGCGGTGATCCACTCCCAGGCGCGCCTGACCTACAACAAGGTCAGCACCATCCTGGAAACACCGAAGACCAGCGAAGCCAAGGCTTTGCGCAGCCAGTACGCCGACGTAGTCCCGCACCTCAAGCAGCTCTACTCGCTGTACAAGGTGTTGCTGGGCGCACGTCATGTGCGTGGCGCGATCGATTTTGAAACCCAGGAAACCCGGATCATTTTCGGTTCCGAGCGCAAAATCGCCGAAATCACGCCGACCACCCGTAATGACGCGCACAAGCTGATCGAGGAATGCATGCTGGCGGCCAACGTGGCCACCGCCGAATTCCTGAAAAAGCACGAGATTCCTGCGCTGTACCGAGTGCACGATGGTCCGCCGCCGGAGCGCCTGGAAAAACTGCGCGCCTTCCTCGGTGAGCTTGGCCTGTCCCTGCACAAAGGCAAGGACGGCCCGTCGCCCAAGGATTACCAGGCGCTGCTGGCCAGCATCAAGGACCGTCCGGATTTCCACCTGATCCAGACCGTCATGCTGCGCTCCCTCAGCCAGGCGGTGTACAGCGCCGACAACCAGGGCCACTTCGGCCTGAATTACGAGGCGTATACCCACTTCACCTCGCCGATCCGCCGCTACCCGGACCTGCTCACGCACCGTGCTATCCGCAGCGTGATCCATTCCAAGCAGAACACCCCGCACGTCAAGCGTGCCGGTGCCATGACCATTCCGAAGGCACGGATCTATCCGTACGACGAAGCGGCCCTGGAACAGTTGGGCGAGCAGTGCTCCATGAGCGAGCGCCGTGCTGACGAAGCCACCCGTGACGTGGTGAACTGGCTCAAGTGCGAGTTCATGAAAGACCGCGTAGGCGAGTCGTTCCCGGGCGTGATCACCGCGGTGACTGGCTTTGGCCTGTTCGTCGAGCTGACCGATATCTACGTCGAAGGCCTGGTGCACGTCACTGCCTTGCCGGGTGACTACTACCACTTCGACCCTGTGCATCACCGCCTGGCGGGCGAGCGCACCGGTCGCAGCTTCCGCTTGGGCGATACCGTGGAAGTGCGGGTCATGCGCGTCGATCTCGACGAGCGCAAGATCGACTTCGAGATGGCCGAAAAAACCATCGATGCACCGATTGGTCGCAAGAAGCGTGGTGCTGAAACTGCAGCGCCGGCGAAAAAAGGCGTTCCGGCCAAAGCTGCCGCGGCCGTTGCCGCCGAGCCAGCCGCCAAGCCTGCTCGCCGTTCGTCGAGCAAGGAAAAGGTCAGTGACGCTTACCGCCCTAGCGATGCGGCGGCGAAAAACGCCGAGCTGCGCAAGAGTCGCGAGTTGAAGCAGCAGTTGCTCAATGAAGCCAAAAGCGGTGGTAAAGCGGCGTCTGGGGGAAAGTCCCAGGCCGCCGACAAGCCGTCGAGCAAACCGAGTAAACACCGTAAAGGCCCGCCAAAAGCGGGTTCGGCCCCTGCCAAGAGCGGCGGGTCGCGCAAACCTAAGGCCAAGTCATGAGTCTGGAAAAAATCTACGGCGTACACGCCGTAGAAGCGTTGCTGCGTCACCATCCCAAGCGCGTCAAGCAAGTGTGGTTGGCCGAGGGTCGTAGCGAGCCGCGCGTGCAAGCGCTGGTGGAGCTGGCCAACCAGAACAAGGTTGCCATCGGCCAGGCCGAACGTCGCGAAATGGACGTGTGGGTCGAAGGCGTGCACCAGGGCGTGGTAGCGGACGTGAGTCCGAGCCAGGTCTGGGGCGAGGCCATGCTCGACGAGCTGCTCGACCGTACCGAAGGCGCGCCGCTGTTGCTGGTGCTGGACGGCGTGACCGACCCGCATAACCTCGGCGCCTGCCTGCGTTCGGCGGATGCTGCCGGTGCGCTGGCGGTGATCGTGCCTAAAGACAAGTCGGCCACGTTGACGCCAGTTGTGCGTAAAGTCGCCTGCGGCGCGGCGGAAGTGATTCCGCTGGTGGCCGTGACCAACTTGGCGCGCACCCTGGAAAAACTCCAGCAGCGCGGCTTGTGGGTCGTGGGCACGGCGGGAGAGGCCGAGGTCAGCATTTATGACCAGGACCTCACTGGCCCGACCATCCTGATCATGGGTGCCGAAGGCAAGGGCATGCGTCGCCTGACCCGTGAACATTGCGATTACCTGGTGCACTTGCCGATGGCGGGTAGCGTCAGCAGCCTCAACGTTTCAGTCGCGACGGGCGTCTGCCTGTTCGAAGCCCAGCGCCAGCGTGGTGCCAAGGCCAAGGCCAAGAAGTAATCAGGTCTGGCGCAGGTCCAAATGTGGGAGCGGGCTTGTGTGGGAGCGGGCTTGCCTGCGATAGCATCACCTCAGTACACCTGATGTGCCGAGGTGTCTGCATCGCAGGCAAGCCAGCTCCCACACAAGCCTGTTCCCACATTGGTTTTTGGTCAAATAATCACCAATTGCCTTGCACCCTTTCTCCCCCTTCTCTACAATTACGCCCCTTGCCTTCCTGGCGGGCACCGATGTGCCTCCCTTCGGCAAGATTCCTAAGTGTCATTCACTCCTTGTCTGACCGTTTTTGAGCGGCAGGCTACAACCCGTAAGGAGCATTCATGCGTCATTACGAAATCATCTTTTTGGTCCACCCGGATCAAAGCGAGCAAGTCGGCGGCATGGTTGAGCGTTACACCAAGCTGATCGAAGAAGACGGCGGCAAAATCCACCGTCTGGAAGATTGGGGCCGTCGTCAACTGGCCTACGCAATCAACAATGTTCACAAGGCTCACTACGTGATGCTGAACGTTGAGTGCACTGGCAAGGCCCTGGCCGAGCTGGAAGACAACTTCCGCTACAACGATGCAGTGATCCGTAACCTGGTCATCCGTCGCGAAGAAGCCGTTACCGGCCAATCCGAGATGCTCAAGGCTGAAGAAAACCGCAGTGAGCGCCGTGAGCGTCGCGACCGTCCTGAGCACGAAGGCGCTGAAAGCGCTGATAGTGATGACAGCGACAACAGCGATAACGCTGACGAGTAATCCACGGACCTTATTAAGGAGCCTATCAAATGGCACGTTTCTTCCGTCGTCGTAAGTTTTGCCGCTTCACCGCTGAAGAAGTGAAGGAGATCGACTACAAAGATCTCAACACTCTGAAAGCCTACGTATCCGAGACCGGCAAAATTGTTCCAAGCCGTATCACCGGTACCAAAGCTCGTTATCAGCGTCAGCTGGCCACCGCTATCAAGCGCGCCCGCTTCCTGGCCCTGCTGGCCTACACCGACAGCCACGGCCGCTGAGACCGGGCAGTCGACAAGTAGTAAGGGATTGAATGCATGCGCGCCTTAGCTGAGTTCATCATGCGCGGTCGTGTGCAGGCCACTCTGGTAGTGGCTGGATGTGCTGCATTGCCGTTGTTGTATTGGTTGGGTGCTGCCGCAGGAAGCCTTGTGCTGCTGCGGCGCGGTTTGAAGGACGCCCTGGGCGTCCTTGCCCTGGGGTTGCTGCCGGCCTTGATCTGGTGGCTGCAATTCGACGATCCGCGGGTACTTCTGGTACTGCTGGGGTCTTCGAGCCTTGCGTTGGTTCTGCGCGCAAGTGAGTCCTGGGTCCGTACGCTGCTGGTCAGCGTGGCATTGGGAGTGGTGTATTCAGTGGTGCTTGGCGCGGCTTTCCGCCCGCAAATCGAGGCGCTGTCGCAGGAGTTGGTAAAAATCCTGCCACTGGCCCTCGGGGATCTCTACCAGCAATTGTCGGTAGATGAGCGAGCGCGCATGGCCACACTGATTGCTCCGGTCCTTACCGGCCTGATAGCGGCACTGTTGCAGATCGTCAGTGTGCTGAGCCTGATTCTTGGGCGCTACTGGCAGGCGTTGTTGTATAACCCAGGTGGTTTTGGTCGCGAGTTTCGCAGTATCAGAATCCCCGCAGGACCAGCGATGTTGCTGCTGGCGTGCATGCTTGTAGGGCCGAACTTCGGTCCGCAAATGGCCATGTTGACGCCGTTGTGCAGCGTACCGCTGGTGATTGCCGGGCTGGCCCTGATTCACGGGCTGGTGGCGCAAAAGCGCCTGGCCAGGTTCTGGCTGGTGGGGTTGTACGTGACGCTGTTGCTGTTTATGCAACTGATCTATCCGTTACTCGTGGTCTTGGCCATTGTCGACGGCCTGATTGATTTTCGCGGTCGTCTGGCGCCGAAAGACGCCGATAACGCGAACGGTGAAGGTTAAAAGTTAGAGGATTTTCACATGCAACTGATCCTTCTGGAAAAAGTCGCCAACCTGGGCAACCTGGGCGACAAAGTAAACGTTAAGGCCGGCTACGGTCGTAACTACCTGCTGCCATACGGCAAAGCCACCGCTGCAACCGCTGCCAACCTGGCCGCGTTTGAAGAGCGTCGTGCTGAGCTGGAAAAAGCTGCAGCAGACAAGAAAGCTTCGGCTGAAACCCGTGCCGCCCAACTGGCTGAGCTGGAAGTGACTATCACTGCCACCGCCGGTGACGAAGGCAAGCTGTTCGGTTCGATCGGCACCCACGACATCGCTGATGCACTGACCGCCTCCGGCGTTGAAGTGCAGAAGAGCGAAGTTCGTCTGCCGAACGGCACCATCCGCAACGTAGGCGAATTCGACGTAGCCGTGCACCTGCACGCTGAAGTTGAAGCCACCGTACGCGTTGTAGTGGTAGCAGCTTAAAGCAAGCTAACTGACTGGCACCCCCGGTGCCAGGCGGTTAACATCGGGCACGATCCTGTTTACAGGTCGTGCCTTTTGTTTTTTCAGACCCCCTAATTTCAAGTGGCCATGAACGATATCTCCGCTCCTGAGCAATACGATCTGCAAACCGCTGCCCTGAAGGTGCCGCCGCATTCCATCGAGGCCGAACAGGCCGTGCTCGGTGGCTTGATGCTGGACAACAACGCCTGGGAACGCGTGCTCGATCAAGTCTCGGACGGTGATTTCTATCGCCATGACCACCGCCTGATTTTCCGCGCCATCGCCAAACTGGCCGACCTCAACTCCCCCATCGATGTCGTGACCCTTGCCGAGCAATTGGACAAGGAAGGTCAGACCTCGCAGGTGGGCGGCCTCGGTTACCTGGGCGAATTGGCGAAAAACACGCCATCTGTCGCCAACATCAAGGCCTACGCGCAGATCGTCCGCGCACGAGCCACCTTGCGACAGCTGATTGGCATCGCCACGGAAATCGCCGACAGCGCCTTCAACCCCGAAGGCCGCACGGCAGAAGAAATCCTTGATGAAGCCGAACGGCAGATCTTCCAGATCGCCGAAGCGCGGCCCAAGACCGGCGGCCCGGTCAGCGTCAACGACCTGTTGACCAAGGCCATCGACCGCATCGATACGCTGTTTAACACCGACAATGCCATCACCGGCTTGTCCACTGGCTACACCGACCTCGACGGCATGACCAGCGGCCTGCAACCGGCTGACTTGATCATCGTCGCCGGTCGTCCGTCCATGGGTAAGACCACGTTTGCCATGAACCTGGTGGAGAACGCGGTACTGCGCAGCGAGAAGGCCGTACTGGTGTACTCCCTGGAGATGCCAGGTGAATCGCTGATCATGCGGATGCTCTCGTCCCTGGGCCGCATCGACCAGACCAAGGTGCGTGCCGGTCGCCTCGAAGACGACGATTGGCCGCGCCTGACCTCGGCGGTCAACCTGCTCAACGACCGTAAGCTGTTCATCGACGACACCGCGGGCATCAGCCCGTCGGAAATGCGCGCACGCACCCGGCGCCTGGTGCGTGAGCACGGCGATGTCGGTCTGATCATGATCGACTACCTGCAATTGATGCAGATCCCTGGTTCCGGCGGCGACAACCGGACCAACGAGATTTCCGAAATCTCGCGCTCCCTCAAGGCCCTGGCCAAGGAGTTCAACTGCCCGGTGGTTGCGCTCTCGCAGCTCAACCGCTCCCTGGAGCAGCGACCGAACAAACGTCCGATCAACTCCGACTTGCGTGAATCCGGAGCGATCGAGCAGGATGCCGACGTGATCATGTTCGTGTACCGGGACGAGGTTTATCACCCGGAGACCGAACACAAAGGCATCGCCGAGATCATTATCGGTAAGCAGCGGAACGGGCCGATCGGCACCACGCGCCTGGCGTTTATCGGTAAATACACACGTTTCGAAAACCTCGCGCCGGGCAGCTACAACTTCGAGGACGAGTAAAAGACGGTCTCGCCAATTCCGACTGCAAAGGTCGGAATTGGTCAAAATTTGTGCTATATTCCGCGCCCGCGATTTTTCATCTCAACACCGGTCACCGTCATGCAAACAGCCAAGCCGTTATTTGACTATCCCAAGTATTGGGCCGAATGTTTCGGTCCAGCGCCATTCCTGCCCATGAGCAGGGAGGAGATGGATCAGCTTGGCTGGGATTCATGCGACATCATCATCGTCACCGGCGATGCCTACGTTGACCATCCGTCGTTTGGCATGGCGATCATCGGCCGGCTGCTGGAGTCCCAGGGCTTTCGCGTCGGGATCATTGCCCAGCCCAACTGGCAGTCCAAAGACGACTTCATGAAGCTCGGCGAGCCGAACCTGTTCTTCGGCGTCGCGGCCGGCAACATGGACTCGATGATCAACCGCTACACCGCCGACAAGAAAATCCGCTCCGACGACGCCTACACCCCAGGCGGCATGGCCGGCAAACGCCCGGACCGGGCGAGCCTGGTGTACAGCCAGCGCTGCAAGGAAGCCTACAAGAACGTGCCGATCGTGCTCGGTGGCATCGAGGCTTCGCTGCGCCGCATCGCCCACTACGACTATTGGCAGGACCGGGTGCGCAACTCGATCCTGATCGACGCCACCGCCGATATCCTGCTGTACGGCAACGCCGAACGGGCGATTGTCGAAGTTGCCCAGCGCCTGTCGTGGGGCCACAAGATCGAAGACATCACCGACGTGCGCGGCACCGCGTTCATTCGCCGTGACACGCCGGAAGGCTGGTACGAAGTGGACTCCACCCGTATCGACCGTCCGGGCAAGATCGACAAGATCATCAACCCGTACGTGAATACCCAGGACACCCAGGCCTGTGCCATCGAGCAGGAAAAGGGCCCGGTTGAAGACCCGGAAGAGGCCAAGGTCGTACAGATCCTGGCCAGCCCGCGCATGACCCGTGACAAGACGGTCATTCGTCTGCCGTCCGTGGAAAAAGTCCGGGGCGACTCCGTGCTGTATGCCCACGCCAACCGCGTGCTCCACCTGGAAACCAACCCAGGCAACGCCCGCGCGCTGGTACAGAAACATGGCGAAGTGGACGTGTGGTTCAACCCGCCGCCCATTCCCATGACCACCGAAGAAATGGACTACGTGTTCGGCATGCCTTACGCCCGTGTCCCACACCCGGTGTATGGCAAAGAGAAGATCCCCGCCTACGACATGATCCGCTTCTCGGTGAACATCATGCGTGGCTGCTTCGGCGGCTGCACCTTCTGCTCGATCACCGAGCACGAAGGCCGGATCATCCAGAACCGTTCCGAAGAGTCGATCATTCGCGAGATCGAAGAAATCCGCGACAAAGTCCCGGGCTTTACCGGGGTGATTTCCGACCTCGGCGGGCCGACCGCGAACATGTACCGCATCGCCTGCAAGAGCCCGGAAATCGAATCCGCGTGTCGCAAGCCGTCCTGCGTATTCCCAGGCATCTGCCCGAACCTGAACACCGACCACTCGTCGTTGATCCAGCTGTACCGCAGCGCCCGCGCGTTGCCGGGTGTGAAGAAGATTCTGATCGCTTCCGGCCTGCGCTACGACCTGGCCGTGGAGTCGCCGGAATATGTCAAAGAGCTGGTGACCCACCACGTCGGTGGTTACCTGAAGATCGCCCCGGAACACACCGAGGAAGGTCCGCTCAACCAGATGATGAAACCGGGCATCGGCAGCTATGACAAGTTCAAGCGTATGTTCGAGAAGTACACCAAGGAAGCGGGCAAGGAGCAGTACCTGATCCCGTACTTCATCGCCGCCCACCCCGGCACCACCGATGAAGACATGATGAACCTGGCCCTGTGGCTCAAGGGCAATGGCTTCCGTGCCGACCAGGTGCAGGCGTTCTACCCTTCGCCAATGGCCACTGCCACCGCGATGTACCACTCGGGCAAGAACCCGCTGCGCAAGGTCACCTACAAGAGCGACGCGGTGACCATCGTCAAGAGCGAAGACCAGCGCCGTCTGCACAAGGCGTTCCTGCGCTACCACGACCCCAAAGGCTGGCCGATGCTGCGTGAAGCGCTGACGCGCATGGGCCGCGCCGACCTGATCGGGCCGGGCAAGGAGCAGTTGATCCCGCTGCACCAGCCGTCCACCGACAGCTACCAGAGTGCTCGTCGCAAGAACTCGACGCCGGTGGGCAGCCATAAGGTCGCCAAGGAAACCACCACCAAGATCCTCACCCAGCACACCGGCCTGCCGCCCCGTGGCAGCGACGGCAGCAACCCGTGGGACAAGCGCGAACAAGCCAAGGCCGCGGCCATGGCGCGCAACAAGCAGGCAGCTAAAGAACGCACCGACGCGGCCAAGGGCAAAGGCAAGAAGCCTGCGCGCAAGCCGGTCGTGCCGCGTTGATCGCCGCCTGAAATGCAAAACGCCAGCCTCCGTGCTGGCGTTTTGCTTTGTCGCGGGTGGGAAACCTGCTTGTTAAGGTGGCGCCCGTCAAGCCGTCATCGCAGGCAAGCCAGCTCCCACATCTGATCAGGTTCACAATTTAAATTGTGGGAGCTGGCTTGCCTGCGATGACGCCAGACCAGTCACCCTCGACCTTGAGAGAGAAACCAGCTCAACATCAAGCACCAGCGCCACATACTCCATGCGCCAAGCCGTCATCGCCGCGCGCAAAACGCGCTGATTGGGTAGATTCACCACTGCGCCCCGCACTTGCGCCACAAATATGTGCAACCCTCGCACCACGGCGGTCACTCTCGCGCCGTTTTGGTGCTGTACTGCACCGGGTCCCTCGATAAAGCGCAATGACCGCCGCACTGGCATAAGTCTTGCGCGCTTTGTTTCCATGCCCTGGCTCGCAGGAGGCCGCCGTGTCGATTCATGTCGCGTTGCACCATGTTACGCATTACCGCTACGACCGCGCTGTGGAGCTTGGCCCGCAGATTGTACGCCTGCGCCCGGCAGCCCATAGCCGCACGCGGATCCTGTCCTACGCGCTGAAGGTGCTGCCCGAGCAGCATTTCATCAATTGGCAGCAAGATCCCCAGGGCAATTACCTGGCGCGCCTGGTGTTCCCGGAAAAGACCGACGAGCTGCGCATCGAGGTCGATCTGGTGGCCGAGATGGCGGTGTTCAATCCGTTCGACTTTTTCCTTGAGCCCTACGCCGAACACATCCCCTTCAGCTACGCCGCCGATGAGCAGCGCGAGCTGGCACCGTATCTGGAAACCCTGCCGCTGACCCCCAAGTTTGCCGCGTACTTGGCCGGTATCGACCGCACGCCGCTGCCGGCCGTGGATTTCCTGGTCGGCCTCAACCAGCGCCTGGCCGCCGATATCGGCTACCTGATCCGCATGGAGCCTGGCGTACAAACCCCCGAATTCACCCTGGAAAACGCCTCCGGCTCCTGCCGTGACTCGGCCTGGCTGCTGGTGCAATTGCTGCGCAACCTGGGCTTGGCGGCACGGTTTGTCTCCGGCTACCTGATCCAGTTGACCGCCGACGTCAAGGCCCTCGACGGGCCCTCCGGTACCGAGGTGGACTTCACCGACCTGCATGCCTGGTGCGAGGTGTACTTGCCCGGTGCCGGCTGGATCGGCCTGGATGCCACCTCCGGCCTGTTCGCTGGTGAAGGGCATATCCCGTTGGCGTGTAGCCCCGATCCATCGTCTGCCGCCCCGATCAGTGGGCTGGTGGAACCGTGCGAGTGCGAATTTACCCACGAAATGTCGGTGGAGCGCATCTGGGAAGCGCCGCGCGTCACCAAGCCCTACACCGAAGAGCAATGGCTGGCGATCCAGGCCCTGGGCCGGCAGATTGATAGCGACCTGCTCAGGGACGATGTGCGCCTGACCATGGGCGGCGAGCCGACATTTGTTTCCATCGACGACCCCGACGGCGCAGAGTGGAACACCGCCGCCCTCGGCCCGGACAAGCGCCGGCTGTCTGCTGAGCTGTTCCAGCGCATGCGCAAGCACTACGCGCCCAAAGGGCTGGTGCACTTCGGCCAGGGCAAGTGGTACCCCGGGGAGCAACTGCCGCGCTGGTCGCTCAATTGCCATTGGCGTCGGGACGGCGTGCCGGTCTGGCACAACGACGCGTTGATTGCCGACGAGCAGCAGGACTACGGTGCGGATGACGTGATGGCCGGGCGCTTCCTGGCGAGCATTGCCGAGCGCCTGAAGCTCCCCGCACGCTTTGTATTCCCGGCCTTCGAGGACAATTTTTACTACCTGTGGCGCGAAGGAGCCTTGCCGCAGAACGTCAGCCCCCAGGATTCGCGCCTGGACGATGAGCTGGAGCGTGAACGCCTGCGCAAGGTGTTCAGCCAGGGCCTGGATAAAGTCATCGGCCACGTACTGCCCCTGGCGCGCACGGCGGCCAACGACCGTTGGCAGAGCGGCCGTTGGTACCTGCGCGACACCCACTGCCGGCTGGTGCCGGGTGATTCGCCACTGGGCTATCGCCTGCCCCTGGCCTCGCAGCCCTGGGTGGCGGCGGCAGATTACCCCTTTGTGCATCCGACCGATCCCAATCAGGATCTGCCGGCGCTGGCCATCACCACGCCAGGCCCTGGCGAGCCTGCGCCCAGCGATGAGCGTGTGCCCAAGATCGACGAGTCTGCCGACTGGCTGACCCGTACCGCCTTGTGCGCCGAAGCGCGGGGCGGGCGGCTCTACCTGTTCATGCCGCCCCTGGAGCGGGTCGAGGATTACCTGGAGTTGGTGAGCGCCATCGAGGCCACCGCCCAGGAACTGCATTGCCCGGTGCTGCTGGAAGGTTACGAGCCGCCGAGTGACCCACGCCTGAGCAACTTCCGTGTGACGCCAGACCCTGGCGTGATCGAAGTCAACGTGCAGCCGTCCGCCACCTGGGACGAACTGGTGGAGCGCACCGAGTTCCTCTATGAAGAGGCCCGGCAGACCCGCCTGACCACCGAAAAATTCATGATCGACGGGCGCCACACCGGCACCGGCGGCGGTAACCACTTTGTGCTGGGTGGGGCCACGCCCAAGGATTCGCCGTTCCTGCGCCGCCCGGACCTGTTGCGCAGCCTGATCAGCTACTGGCATAACCACCCGTCGTTGTCGTACCTGTTTTCCGGGCTGTTTATCGGCCCGACCTCCCAGGCACCACGGGTGGATGAGGCGCGCAACGACGCGCTGTATGAACTGGAAATCGCCTTCGCGCAAATGCCCGCGCCAGGCGAGGAATGCCCGCCGTGGCGGGTGGACCGCTTGCTGCGCAACCTGTTGATCGACGTCACCGGCAATACCCACCGCGCCGAATTCTGCATCGACAAGCTCTACTCGCCGGATGGCGCCACCGGGCGCCTGGGCCTGCTGGAGTTGCGCGCCTTTGAGATGCCGCCCCATGCGCGCATGAGCCTGACCCAACAGTTGCTGCTGCGCGCCCTGGTGGCGCGCTTCTGGCGTGAACCCTACGCGCCGCCGAAGCTGGCGCGCTGGGGCACGGAGCTGCACGATCGCTTCCTGCTGCCGCACTTTATCGAGCAGGACTTTGCCGACGTGATTGTCGAGCTCAACGCCGCCGGTTATCCGCTGCGTGCCGAGTGGTTCGCGGCACACCTGGAGTTTCGCTTTCCCAAGGTCGGCGACTATGCCGTCAGCGGTATCGAGCTGGAACTGCGCCAGGCCCTGGAGCCCTGGCATGTACTGGGCGAAGAGGGCGCGGCGGGCGGTACGGTGCGCTATGTGGATTCATCCCTTGAGCGCCTGCAGGTAAAACTCAGCGGCCTGGCGCCGCAGCGCTATGTGCTGACCTGCAACGGGGTGGCCGTGCCACTGCACGCTACCGGCCGGGTCGGCGAGTTCGTTGCGGGCGTGCGTTATCGCGCCTGGCAACCGGCCAATTGCCTGCAGCCGACCATCGCCGTGCATGCGCCGTTGGTATTCGACTTGCTGGATACCTGGATGCAACGCTCCCTGGGTGGTTGCCAATACCACGTGGCCCATCCGGGCGGGCGCAATTACGACAGCTTGCCGGTGAATGCCAACGAAGCGGAAAGCCGACGCATGGCGCGGTTCTTCCGTTTGGGCCACAGCCCGGGGAAATTACCGGTGCCGACGGTGGTGATCAACGATGAACTGCCAATGACCCTGGATCTGCGGCGCTTCGCCAATAAAAATGACTAAACACAACTCCACCTATAGGAGCGGGCTTATGTGGGAGCGGGCTTGCCCGCGATGACGGAATATCAGCCAGTACATGCATTGGCCGACCCACCGCTATCGCGAGCAAACCCGCTCCCACGCAAGCCCAGTTTCCACAGAGGATTTGCAATGTTTGTTGGGTTAATCTGAGCCCCCTTGCCCCTGCCGAGCGTTCCATGTCCGACTTGCTCGACCGTTACCCGCTGACTGCGGGCACCTATCACGAACTGCTGGATGACAGCGGCGCCGTGCGCGCCCATTGGCAGCGCCTGCTCGACCATCTGCAACGCAGCACCCCGGCGCAACTGGCCCAGCGCCAGGCGTTGTTGACGCGGCAGATCCAGGAAAACGGCGTGACCTACAACGTCTATGCCGACCCCAAGGGCGCCGATCGCCCATGGGAACTGGACCTGCTGCCCCACGTATTGGCGGCGGATGAGTGGGCGCATTTGTCGGCAGGCATTGCCCAACGCGCGCGCTTGCTCAATGCGGTGCTGGCCGACCTGTACGGCCCGCAACGCCTGATTGCCGAAGGCTTGCTGCCGGCAGAGCTGGTGTTTGGGCATAACAACTTCCTGTGGCCTTGCCAGGGCATCCAGCCGCCTGATGGGGTGTTCCTGCATCTGTACGCGGTGGACCTGGCGCGCACCCCGGATGGCCGCTGGTGGGTCACGGCGGACCGTACCCAGGCGCCGTCCGGTGCCGGCTACGCCCTGGAAAACCGCACCATCGTTTCCCGCGCATTCCCGGATTTGTATCGCGACTTGCAGGTGCAGCACCTCACCGGGTTCTTCCGCACCCTGCAGGAAACCCTGGCCCGCCAGGCCCCCGGCGATGACCAGCCGCCGCTGATCGTGCTGCTGACCCCGGGGCGCTTCAATGAAAGCTATTTCGAACACCTGTACCTGGCCCGCCAGCTTGGCTACCCCCTGGTAGAAGGCGGCGACCTGACCGTGCGCGACAGCACCGTGTACCTGAAAACCCTCAGCGGCCTGCGCCGCGTGCACGCGATCATGCGGCGGCTGGACGATGATTTTTGCGACCCCCTGGAGCTGCGCACCGACTCGGCCCTGGGCGTGCCCGGCCTGCTGGACGCGGTGCGCCAGGGCAATGTGCTGGTGGCCAACGCCCTGGGCGCCGGCGTGCTGGAGTCCCCTGGGCTGCTGGGTTTCCTGCCGAAGATCAATCAGTTTCTGTTTGGCGAAGAACTGATCCTGCCGTCCATCGCCACCTGGTGGTGCGGCGAAGCGCCGGTGCTGGCCGAAGCCCTGGAAAAACTGCCGGAGCTGCTGATCAAGCCAGCATTTCCCTCGCAGAGTTTTGCCCCGGTATTTGGCCGCGACTTGAATGCCGAACAACGCCAGGCCCTGGCCGAACGCATGCAGGCGCGCCCATACGCCTACGTGGCCCAGGAGCTGGCGCAGCTGTCTCAGGCGCCGGTCTGGCACACCGTGGATGACCATTTGCAACATCGCGCCATCGGCATGCGTGTGTACGCGGTGGCCGGTGAGGATGGCTATCGGGTGCTGCCGGGTGGCCTGACCCGCGTGGCAGCCCATGCGGACGCCGAAGTGGTGTCGATGCAGCGTGGCGGGGCGAGCAAGGACACCTGGGTGCTGGGCGAGCGTGCCCCCGGCGGCGAGCAATGGCGCGCGCAAAGGGTGATCGGCACCCATGACCTGGTGCGCCGCGACCCGTACCTGCCGTCGCGCGTGGTAGAAAACCTGTTCTGGTTCGGCCGCTACTGCGAGCGCTGCGATGACAGCGCGCGCTGGCTGCGCATCGTCCTCGCCCGCTATGTCGATGGTGACGACCCGTTGGCCTTGCAGGCCGCCGTGGAACTCGGCGAAAGCCTGCGCCTGCTGCCGGAGGAGGGCGAGTTGCCCGAGCGCCTGCTACAGGCCCTGCTCGGTGATGACTGGCCGTCGAGCCTGCGTGCCAACCTGCAGCGCTTGCAGTGGGCGGCGTCCCAGGTGCGCGGCAAGCTGTCCCGGGAGAACTGGCAGGCTCTGGTGGAGCTGCAGCGCGAAGCCATAGAGCTGGAGCGCGAAGCGCCGGACTTTGGCCAGTTGCTGGACTTCCTCAACCGCCTGGTGATGTCCCTGGCGGCGCTGTCCGGCTTTGCCCTCGACGACATGACCCGCGACGAAGGCTGGCGTTTTCTGATGATGGGTCGGCGCATCGAGCGCCTGCAATTTCTCAGCAGCAGCCTCGCGGCCTTCCTGCGCGGGGTGGCGGTGTTCGACCAGGCCGGGCTGGAGTGGTTGCTGGAGCTGGGCAACAGCAGCATCACCTACCGTTCGCGCTACCTGGCGGTGCCGCAATTGATTCCGGTGCTGGACCTGTTGTTGCTGGATGAACAGAACCCCCATGCGGTGCTGTTCCAGCTCAAGCTGGTGAGCCGCACCTTGCGTCGGCTCAACGATGACTTCGGCGTGCCCCGCGAGGCCGGACTGGCGCCGCTGGTGGAGCGTCTGGCGCGCTTTGACCTGGGCTGCCTGGAAAACCCGCTGTTTGGTGATGCCAGCGTGCGCGCGGCCCTCGATGGCCTGGCGGACCTGCTGCAGGCCGTCGCCGATGAAAGCGGGCAGGTCTCCGATCGCCTGGCCCTGCGCCATTTTGCCCATGTAGATGATGTCAGCCAGCAAACGGTGTCTGTGTGATGAGCGCGCGCTACCAGATTTTCCACGATACCCATTACCACTATGACAGCCCGGTGTCCCTGGCCCAGCAACTGGCGCACTTATGGCCGCGCCCGTGTGCCTGGCAGCGCTGTACCTCGCGGCAACTGGAGATCAGCCCCGAGCCGACAGCGCGTCGTGATGAGCTGGACGTGTTTGGCAACCCGATCACCCGGCTGGCGTTCGAGCGGCCCCATGATGAATTGCTGGTCAACGCTGGCTTGACCGTGGAAGTGCTGGCCCGGCCCGTGCTGGACTTCAGCCAGTCACCGCCCTGGGACCAGACCCGCAACCGCCTGACCTACAGCGGCCAGCCATTGTCGTTGGAGGCCATCGAGGCGTGCCGCTATCGTTTCGAGTCGCCCTACGTGCACTTGAAGAAAAACTTCGTCGAGTTCTCCGAGAGCTGCTTTGCGCCCGGCCGGCCGCTGTTGCTGGGGGTACAGGCGTTGATGGAGAAGATTTTTTGCGAGTTCACCTTCGATGCCGAAGCCACCCAGGTGGCCACGCCGCTGGTGGAGGTGCTGGAGCGTCGACGGGGTGTGTGCCAGGACTTTTCCCACCTGATGCTCGCCTGCCTGCGCTCACGGGGCCTGGCGGCGCGTTATATCAGTGGCTACCTGCTGACCCAGCCGCCGCCCGGCCAGCCACGGCTGATCGGCGCCGATGCGTCGCACGCATGGGTGTCGGTGTTTTGCCCGTTGTCGGGCTGGGTGGATTTTGATCCGACCAACAATGTGCAGCCGGCACTGGAACACATCACCCTGGCCTGGGGCCGGGATTTCTCCGATGTCTCGCCGTTGCGCGGGGTGATCCTGGGAGGGGGCAGCCATGACCCGGAAGTGCGAGTGACGGTGATGCCATTAGACCCACTGTAAGAGCCGGCTTGCCGGCGACAGTGGTCTACCGGGCGCCGCCATCGCCGGCAAGCCGACTCCTACATAAGCCTGTGTGGTTACTCAGGCCTCGGGTGCCTGGTCTTTCGGTGTTTGGGTATCGTCAGCAGCCACTTCACCCTCGGCATCCGGGTTCAGTGCGCCTGCTTCTTCGTCGGCCGCAGCTTTCTTGCGTTGCAGCTTTTCCTCTTTCTTCTGTTCCTTGGCCAAGTCTCTCTGACGTTTGGCGAAGGAGTAATTAGGTTTTGCCATGGGCGATCCTCTGGGGTCGAAGGTGAGGTTGAGCGGCGGGTATTCTGCCTTTAAACGTGCCCCAAGGGTTAATCGGGTTTCAGAATCGCCTCTCCAGGTTAAACGTTAGTCGACATTAACCGTTTCGTAAGTACCGCTGGCGCCACAGGCATAAGCGGCAAGCAGGCTGCATAACAGGCTATTGAGGTGCATGGCTCGGACTCCAGGAAACAAAGATGAGCCGATCATAGGCCCCGTGCGGCACTTTGGCTGGTTGATTCTGTCGATCAGTCTGATAGCCTAAAGTTGTATACAATTTGTTGATTCAGATCATTGGAACATCTGCCTGCCTCAGGCACCCTTGTCGCATATGCGTTTTCTAAACCCTGCCTTGGAGATTCACATGTTTGCCAAAATCGTTGCTGTTTCCCTGCTGACTCTGGCTAGCGGCCAGTTGCTTGCTGCAGAGTGCAAGGTCACTGTCGACTCCACCGACCAAATGTCCTTTGACACCAAGGCCATTGAAATCGACAAGAGCTGCAAGACGTTCACCGTTGAGCTCAAGCACTCCGGTAACCTGCCAAAGAACGTCATGGGCCATAACTGGGTGCTGACCACTGAGGCTGATATGCAGCCGGTTGCAACCGAAGGCATGGCTGCCGGTATCGACAACAACTACCTGAAAAAAGACGACGCCCGCATCATCGCCCACACCAAGATCATCGGCGCTGGCGAGACTGATTCGGTGACTTTCGACGTGTCCAAGCTCAAGGCTGACGGCAAGTACATGTTCTTCTGCTCGTTCCCAGGCCACATCTCGATGATGAAAGGCACTGTGACCCTGAAGTAAGGCTCAAGACCGCGTTATCGTTCATCGCAGGCAAGCCAGCTCCCACATTTTGATTTGTGAATACATTCAACTGTGGGAGCGGGCTTGCCCGCGATAGCGGCCTGACAATCAATACACAACCCCCCGCCTCACCTCAAGGCGCAAACGGCATCACCCGCTTGTGCTCAGTCTTGCGATAGGTCTCGCAGATAATCCTGAACGCTTCCTCACGCACCGGCTGGCCGTGCAGGAACGCATCGATCTCGGTATAGGTCACGCCATGGGACGCTTCATCCGGCTTGCCCGGTGACAGGTCTTCCAGGTCGGCCGTCGGGATTTTCTCCACCAGCGACTCCGGCGCACCAAAGTGCCGCGCAATCGCGCGGACCTGGTTTTTCACCAGCCCGCTCAACGGTGCCAGGTCGCACGCGCCATCACCGAACTTGGTGAAAAAACCCATCACCGCTTCCGCCGCATGGTCGGTGCCGATCACCAGGCCACTTGCAGCACCGGCGATGGTGTATTGCGCCACCATGCGCATCCGCGCCTTGGTATTGCCCAGCACAAAGTCACGAGACACCGCAGCCTTGCCTTCGAAGGCCGCTACTTCGTTGGCCAGGGCCTTGACCGCCGGGCCGATATTGACCGTGTGGCGTTCGTCGGGGTTGATAAAGTCCACGCTGGCCTGGGCATCGTGCTCGTCGAACTGGGTCTCGTAAGGCAGGCGCACCGCGATAAAGCGGTAAGCCTCATCACCTTTGAGCGCGCGCAGCTCTTTCATCGCCCGCTGGGCCAGCAGGCCTGCGGTCAGGGAGTCGACACCGCCGCTGATGCCCAGTACCAGGGTCTTGAGCCCCGAGTTGAGCAGGCAGTCCTGGATAAAGGTAATCCGCCGGGCCACTTCCGCTTCAAGGGCGGCGTGGTCCTGGAACGGTGGTTGGACCTTGAGCTGTTGGGCAATCTCACGCTGTACGGCTTGCATGATTCACTCCTCGCTAGAGATGGCAGGTACTTTGAAAACGTGGCGCAAATATGCGACGAAGTTCGGATCCGTGCAGTGGGTCTTGCCCGCTTCATCGGAGATCTTCGCCACGGGCTGGCCATTGCAGGCGGTCATTTTAAGCACGATGCTCATCGGTTCCACACCTGGAATGTCACAGGTCAGGTTGGTGCCGATGCCAAAGCTGACATTGATCCGCCCGCGCAGCGCACGGAAAATCTCCAGGGCCTTGGGCAGCGTCAGGCTGTCGGAGAACACCAGGGTCTTGCTCATCGGCTCGATGCCCAGCTTGTGGTAATGGGCGATGGCTTTTTCGGCCCACTGCACCGGGTCGCCGGAGTCATGGCGCAGGCCGTCGAACAGCTTGGCGAAGTACAGATCGAAATCGCTGAGGAAGGCATCGGTGGTGATGCAGTCGGTCAGGGCGATACCCAGCAGGCCACGGTACTCGCGGACCCAGCAATCGAGGGCGGCGATCTGGCTGTCGATCAGGCGCGGGCCCAGTTGCTGGTGGGCCATGATCCATTCATGGGCCATGGTGCCCAGGGGCTTCATGTCCAGCTCGCGGGCCAGGTGCACGTTGCTGGTGCCGACGAAGCGGCCGGGGAAGTCGTGCTTGAGCACATTCACCACTTCCTCCTGCACGCGGTAGGAAAAGCGCCGGCGGGTACCGAAGTCCGCGACCTGCAACTCGGCCAGCTCATCGCTGCTGGCGTTGGCGGTCAGCCAGTCGAACTTGCGATACAACTGCTCACGGGCCTGCTCCAGGATGATGGTCTGGTAGCGATAACGGTTGCGTACTTCGCTGACGATGGCCAGCAACGGCACTTCAAACAGAATCACATGCAGCCAGGGGCCGCGCAGGCGGATAAACAGCTCGCCGTTCTCAATGCCGGTCTGCACGTAGCGCAGGTTGAAGCGAAACAAGCCAAGGAAGCGCAGGAAGTCCGGCTTCATAAAGCTGATGCGTTCCAGGAAGCCCAACTGATCCGGGCTCAGGCTCAACTCGGCGAGGCGCTCGATCTGGTAGCGGATTTCTGCCAGGTAGGGGCGCAGGTCCTCGCTGTTACGGCAACGGAACTCCCATTCAACTTCCACATTGGGGTAGTTGTGCAGCACCGCCTGCATCATGGTCAGCTTGTAGAAGTCGGTGTCGAGCAGGTTCTGCACGATGCGATCGGCAAACACACTCTCGCTCATGGCGGGAATCTCCAAACGGGGCGGCGATGGCGCCGACCTTGTACGCGCAATTAAAGGAAGGGTGCTAGTGGCGCATAGATTTGTGCCGTTTTGCCAGCAGTTTTTTTGCTAGGGCCACCCAGGCCGATATTGGCCACTGTGAACCTCAATGACGTCGTGCCGATCCCGGTGCTCATGGTGAGAAAAAGGAATCGAGAAGTTCCCTTCTGGGAAAGACGAATGCTCCGACATTACTGGGTGATAAGGAGCCTTTACCCTCCTGGCTCTTTGTGAAGAGGCTTACCCAGGGACTGACATGAATGATATCCAGCACTGTATCAGCAGGTTCGAACCACACGTTTCAGCGAAGGGGCGACCCGGTGTCTTGTGTGCTGAATAGGGAGCGCCAATGAATTCGACTCCCTTTTTCGACCACAGCCGACACACCCTGAGGGTGCGCAACGTTGAGCCCCGCCTTGATGTCTTGAATTTCACCGGCGAAGAGCGGCTTAGCCTGCCCTTTGTCTATCGTGTTGAGTTCACCTGTATCGAGCGTGATCTTACTGCCGGTGCCATGATTGGGCAGAGTGCCAGTTTCAGCATGAATGGTGCGCCGCAAAATGTGCAGAGGCGCGGTTTCACCCCACTGGCGGTTAAACCACTGCGCACACTTCATGGCGTGGTCACCGGATTCAAGCGCCTGTCCGGCTCGCTGGACGAAGCCCGCTACGAAGTCATCCTGGAACCGCGTCTGGCGTTGCTGGGACGGGGCCAACAATTTCGTATCTATCAACACCAATCAGTACCGGACATTGTCGAAAGTATCCTGCGCAGCCGCCACGATTTTGAAGGCCAGGACTTTCTCTTCAGCCTGGTGCGCGAATACCCCAAGCGCGAACAGGTCATGCAATACGGCGAAAGCGACCTGGCCTTTATCTCGCGTCTGCTGGCCGACGTGGGCATCTGGTACCGCCTCACCCGCGACGAACGCCTGAACATCGACGTGGTGGAATTTCACGATGATCAGCGTCACTACCAGTTCGACGTCGAGCTGCCTTACCGTCCGCAGTCCGGCACCAGCAGCAGCGGGCAAGACGGCGTGTGGGCCTTGCAATCGAGCCATCAGGTGGTGGAGCAGCACGTCAACATCCGCGCCTACTACCACCGTGTCGCCAATGCCCAACTCAACGGCGACGTCGACCAAAGCCGTGGCGCGAGTACCACCTACGGCGAGGCCTATCACTACGCTGAACCCTACACCGGCCTCGGCGATCCTCATGCCCAGGACGAAGACCTGCAAAGCGAAAGCGGTTTTTTCTACGCGCGCCTGCGTCACGAACGCTACCTCAACGACCAGACTCATCTCAGCGGCACCAGCAGCAGCGCCACCCTGGCACCCGGCCAAGTCCTGAAAATCTCCGGCGGCGCCCCGCAAGCCTTTGGTCCCGGTGCGGTGATTACCCACCTGACCACCCGTGCTGCTCGTGATCGCAGTTTTGAGGTCAACTTTGAGGCGATTCCTTACTCGGAAACTGTGTGCTTCCGCCCCCCGCTGCAAAAAAAGCCACAAATCGCCGGCACCGTCCCGGCCCGCGTCACCAGCCCGCAGGAGCACGACCCGTACGGCCATATCGATATCGAAGGTCGATACAAAGTTAACTTCCTCTTCGACCGCGACAGCTGGAAACCCGGCGAAGAAAGCCTGTGGTTACGCCTGGCCCGCCCGTACGCCGGCGACACCCACGGCCTGCACCTGCCGCTGATCCCCGGCACCGAAGTGGCCATCGCCTTCGAACAAGGCGACCCAGACCGGCCCTACATTGCCCACGCGCTGCACGACAGCCAGCACGTTGACCACGTGACCTTGCGTAACTACAAACGCAACGTGCTGCGTACGCCGGCGAATAACAAACTGCGCATGGATGACACGCGGGGGCAGGAGCACGTCAAGCTCAGTACGGAGTACAGCGGTAAGAGCCAGCTCAACCTGGGGTATGTCGTCGATGGCCAGAGACAGCCACGAGGCCAGGGCGCGGAGTTGCGCACGGACGGGCATGCCGCTATCCGGGCGGGCAGCGGCGTCTTCATCAGTGCTGACGCGCAATCCAAAGCTCAGGGGCAGATGCTGGAAATGGATGCCACCTTGGGCCGGTTACAGCGGGCCGGCGACCAGTTGGACGGGTTGTCGGTCGATGCCCAGGCCGCCAACGCGGATCCAGCGGATGTGCAGGCGCAACTGACGTTGATGCGAGACCAACTCGATACGCTCAAAGCGGCTGTGGTGCTTCTTAGTGCTCCCCAGGGCATCGTTCTCACCAGCGGCAAGCATTTGCAGTTGGCTGCGCAGGGCAACCTGATGATTAACGTCGGGGCAGAGGCTGATATCAGCGTGATCAAGCGACTATTTATAGGCGTGGGTCAGGGGGTAAGCCTGTTTGTGCGCAAGCTGGGCATCAAGCTGATCGCCAACCAAGGGCCGGTGAGTGTGAAGGCACAGAACGACACCCTGGAACTGATGGCCCGCCATGGCCTGGAGATCATCAGTACCGAAGATGAAGTTCGCATCGTTGCGAAAAAGAAAATCACCCTCAATGCAGGGGGCAGTTACATCACCCTTGATCAGAGCCGCATCGAGTCCGGTACCCCAGGGGACTACAACATCAAGTCGGGGCACTTCGACTATCTGGGCCCCGCTCAGCAAGTACTGGAAATGCCGCAGCCACCTCAATTGACCGAGCATAAATCCAAGTCCCTGGGACTGATGGATTTCTCTGGCTGATCCCTTTGCAAACCAGGAGTGAAGCACACCATGGCCAATTCGTTACTTCGGTTTCTTGATTTCTTCAGCAGTTACCGGGAGGCACAAGTCTATGCGTCAGATGCCCCAATCTTGCCGACGCTAGATACACATCCCATTCAGCCTCATGCGCTGGCCCCAGCAAGCGCCGCGACTCCGCAACCGCTGAAGAACTGGAGCCATCCCTTCAAGGATAAAAATCCCCCACTGCTGCAATTAACCCAATTGGCCAAGGCGGCATCGGGTTACTACCCGTTAGGACGCAATGGCCTGTGGCACGGTGGCGTGCATTTTGACAGCGGTACCGCAGGCTCTCTGGAACAACAATCCAGCGTGCATTGCTTGGCCGACGGCGAAGTGGTGGCTTACCGCATCGACGAGCACTCGCCGACCACGAGCTACTTCGTCAATACACTGATTGTGCAAAAGCCCTTTTCACGTAATTTTGTGCTGGCACGTCATCGACTCGAAGCTCCGAAGATCGAGGGCAGTACGGACATGCCGCCCTGCTTGACCTTCTACAGCCTGTACATGCACTTGCAGGATTGGACGGTTTATCAGCGTGACCCTGCCATCGCCCGCCCGGCGTTCTGGCCCGAGGGGCAGAGCCGTCGGGTCAAGGCAACGGTAAAAGACGTACTCCTAGGGCATCCTGGGCAGCAGGGCCTGAATGTGCGTAACCAGGTACAGCGGGGCAAAGTACTCGCTCTCCTGCCACGAGGCGCGGAGGTGACCGTCAGCGGTGAGGGTGAGTTTCGAAAACTGGAAAACTCCAACGGGCCAGATGTCCTGAAAAGTGCCGATGGCTCGCTGCGCGGCTACCTTTTCTTTGACAAGCTGGAACCTATCGCTGGAGGTGAGTTTCGCATCAACGCCACCGCTCTGAATGTCCGCGAAGAAGCGAATGCCAGCAGTACCATTATTACGACGTTGCCAAATGGCACGGAAGTGACAATCAGCGGTGAGGGGGCGTTTCGAAAGCTGGAGCGAGTGAACCAGTACGTTCATTTCAATTCGCTGGAGGGTGCGCGAGAACCTATGGCTGACCGCATCGTGGTCCTTGACCAGCCCATAGCCATCAAGGCCGGCGAGCTAATCGGTCACATCGGCAAGTATCAAGACAGTTGTGCAGAGCACCCGGAAAAGAAGTTGCACCTGGAAGTATTCAGTGGCGATGAGGTGGAAACGTTCATCGAGGCCAGCCGGGACTGGGCAAAGCGACTGCCCGCTATTAGCAAGACCTGGCTAAAAATTGCCAAGGGCACCGCCGTGGTGGCACATCAGCCTGCTTTCAACGCCACACAGCCGCCCACCCTGAGGGACGCCAGCACTCCCAGCGATGCCGATCTATTGGTACCTAAGAGCCTGCTCGATGGCCTACTTGCTGAGAACAAAATCGTGGTCCCTGCGACGGCAGAACGCAAAGCCTGCAACTGGTACCGCCTTGATGGGCTGCTCCACGATGCCAGCAATACGTTGCTCAACGGCTGGGTACACGAAGAAGTTGGGGTCACCCTCTGGGTTAATCCTTGGTCGTGGGAGGGCTACGATACGATCTTCAACTACGACACCCCTCGGCAAGCTTTGGCCTCCTTCCTCCGGGCCGCTAACCGCTTCAGTGAGGACCAACTCGAACGTCATGGCGCCTTGGCAGATGCGTCGGACAAAGGGCCGATGAAGAGTCGTCTGTACGACATCATCGACCGTGACCACGATGGGAAAATGACCGCTGAAGAGTTGCAAGCAGCGATTAGCCTACCAGCGCACGCGCAATCGCTGTCGCAGTTAGTCATTCATTACGAAAGCGAGTGGCACTACAAGCCGAAGAAGTGGGACGCGCTGGACGAAGTGCTTGGTCATAGTGGTTCGACCCCGCACCTTAACTGGTTGGCGGAGAAAGAGCGGATCAAGCAAATGAGTTGGTGGGATGAGGTGGCAACAAAGGTTGGACTACCGGCGGATGGGCAGGTGTATCACATCCACCCGGTGGGGCTGGCGGGCAGGTTTCAAGCTAGTGAGCGGAGAATTACAGTAGAACTTTTGGAAAGGGTAACTGGTAAGTCGGGCAACTGGTTCACAGGGCGTGGGGGAGGTCGTGCGTTCGTGCGAGAGTTTGAAGAGAAATATCCACGAATATATAAGTATGATAAGCATAGGTTTGTTGTCGAGCTAAATGATGCTCTTGAGCGGTATGAAATAATAACCCCGTACCAGCAGGCGCACTTTATTGCTCAATGTTTCCATGAGTCTGCCGCCTTTGAAACAGCAGTTGAGTTTGCCGCCGGTACACAGTATGACCCTGGAAGGCATTCTGGTGCTATAGTTAACGGTAATACGGAGATTGGCGATGGTCCAAAATATAAGGGGAGGGGACTGATTCAACTCACATGGAAAAACAACTATGTCGCTTATTCTAGTTATAGGGGAGTTGATTTTGTTAGTGTTCCGAATATGCTCGCTGAAAATATGTTCGATGCTATAGATGTTTCGTGTTGGTATTGGCGGCATAATGGAGCTG
The DNA here is from genome assembly GCF_058742075.1 of Pseudomonas sp. HC1(2025). Taxonomy (NCBI): domain Bacteria; kingdom Pseudomonadati; phylum Pseudomonadota; class Gammaproteobacteria; order Pseudomonadales; family Pseudomonadaceae; genus Pseudomonas; species Pseudomonas sp. HC1(2025). The sequence continues at coordinate 607,171 of NZ_CP196017.1, forward strand.
TCAGTAGGCGGCATAATGCACAGGGTGATATTAATGTCTTGGTGGATAATGAGCCTGGTAATGTTCGGCTTGTGACTTTGGCCGTGAATGGGGGCGATAATGGCCTGCATGAGCGCGTGGAGGTATACGAGGCAATACGAAAAGAGTGGGGGCTAGCATAATGAGTAGGATGAACTCTTCTATTGCGATGGCAGGTGGGCTATCTCTTTACTTTGCTTTTTCATCTGTGGCTTATGCTAGTGGATCTTTGCCGATACTAGAGGTGGAGAGTCACTTTCCTCTTAAGCTATCCGTTTTTGAGCAAGGAAAGTCATATGGCTTATCGCCACCTGGCGATTTTATGCGTGAAATTGAGGACGTGTATGAGGATGTTCATGTTGAGGATTTGACTGGGGATGGGGTAGGGGAAGTTGTTTTTAACTTGGGCGGGGGAAGGGTAAACGCTTGTTCAAGGGTGCTGCATTATACCGATAGCGATCGATCATTGAGTGAATTGATGTTCAGCGGGGGCGGGCTGTGTGATTTTAAAATTCGCCATGGCTATGTTATTAGCTCTTATAAGGACGGAGCAGTATGGGCTGAGGATGTCTATGTTGTTAAAGGTGGGAAGGCGTACATTAAAATCTCGGATCGTTGCGTTGGGTGTGGAGAAATAGTTCGGAAAGAATATCTCCCTGATGGTTCGTTTGTTAGGCTGTTAGTGTCTGATGAAGTTGATTTTGAAAAGCGAACTCCACTGATCGCTAAGGTGGCTTCTCTCCAGGCTTGGATTTTTTCTTCGCTAGGCGCTGCGCAACCGACAAGAAAGTATTTGATACGTGGGGATGAAGTTACGATTCTTGGAGGGGGAAAGGCGCGCGGTGAAGAATGGATTGAATTTAGATTCTCAGGAAGTACCACTACTGAAGGATGGCTGAAGTGTAGCGATCTTGATGGCTGTAATGAGTTTTAGTGTGTGAGTCATTCGCGGAAACAATAGGGGGTTTTAGCAATATATATTAAAGAAGCTCCAGGATTGTTGCAGTATGAGCAAGGCCGAAATAGAGCCAGGTACCTTAGGGGGGAATTAAGATTGAAAGCTATAGTGATGCCGATCTATTGGTACCTAAGAGCCTGCTCGATGGCCTACTTGCTGAGAACAAAATCGTGGTCCCTGCGACGGCAGAACGCAAAGCCTGCAACTGGTACCGCCTTGATGGGCTGCTCCACGATGCCAGCAATACGTTGCTCAACGGCTGGGTACGCGAAGAAGTTGGGGTCACCCTCTGGGTTAATCCTTGGTCGTGGGAGGGCTACGATACGATCTTCAACTACGACACCCCTCGGCAAGCTTTGGCCTCCTTCCTCCGGGCCGCTAACCGCTTCAGTGAGGACCAACTCGAACGTCATGGCGCCTTGGCAGATGCGTCGGACAAAGGGCCGATGAAGAGTCGTCTGTACGACATCATCGACCGTGACCACGATGGGAAAATGACCGCTGAAGAGTTGCAAGCAGCGATTAGCGCTACCAGCGCACGCGCAATCGCTGTCGCAGTTAGTCATTCATTACGAAAGCGAGTGGCACTACAAGCCGCAGAAGTGGGACGCGCTGGACGAAGTGCTTGGTCATAGTGGTTCGACCCCGCACCTTAACTGGTTGGCGGAGAAAGAGCGGATCAAGCAAATGAGTTGGTGGGATGAGGTGGCGACAAAGGTTGGACTACCGGCGCATGGGCAGGTGTATCACATCCACCCGGTTGGGTTGGTGAGGTGATTCTTGGCGAAAGATGAGTGCGCTTGTGGTTGTTGCTTGGGTATTGAGTTCTCAAGATATAGATGGGTTAGGAAGAGGGATGGGCATCCAGATGTAACCTATTACGGCCCTGTATTTAATGGAACTAAGAAACTAAATAATTTTACAGGCTGGGGCGATCTAATCGGTAAGGGGAAAGCAACAACTGACGAAAGGCCATCGTGATTGCCATGTCATCGAATGAAGGGGCAATGGATGCAGTTCAAGCTTGGGACTGGCAAACATTTAGTGCCGGAGCCATGCAGAAGACTGTAACTCCTAAGGGCTACGGTGAGTTACCCAAGCAGATCAGTGAATTTCAAGAAGAAAACCCAGCTTTGTTTAGTGAGATTTTTTCTCAGTGCGGCTGGTCCATTAAACAAGAAGCCGGCGGTGTAAGAATTTATTATTCGTCCAGAGAGACGGAGTATGAAGATATAACAGGAAGTGCTCTGTGCGATTTTATAAAAAGGGGGTTTAGTCAGACGGACTCTGGGTTTCCTAAGAAGTCAGAATCTTTGGCTTCAATTGCGAGTGCTGTGATTCATGAAGAGTTTCAGAAAAAGCAGGTGGTAGACTTTATTGCTCGCATGAGGGCGGCGCTCTCTAAGTCACCTCGCGGCTATAGTAATTCCGCAAGTGACTTTTTCCAATCAAAGCTTGGGTGAGCTCTGGTTCTTGATCATGATGTGAACGCACCTGGTAACGTGTCGCGTAATCTTAAGAGTGCAATTGATACACTGCGTCATCGTCACTCGGGATCGAGTTCCGATCCGCGCCAGTGGGGTGAAAATCGCATGCAGTACGAGGAGGAGTTGATTGGGATTTACGGACCATCTCGCAGTATGAACTCGCCGATGGAACGTTATAGTCACCTTAGTGGGCTGTTATAAGGAGTGCAGTGATGAGAGGTTTGGTTCTACTGTTTATTTTTATATTGGTTTCTACCCAGTTAAGGGCTGCCAGCGTCCAGGGAGGATCAGGTTCCCTGGTCTATTCGGATGGTGTTGACGGCAACTTTAATTCGTTAGTCTACAAAACGAACTCAGGGGGTATTCTGCGAGTATTTGATGAGGGATTAAGTTTTAATTACGACAGCCGTTATGATGCTGGCAATCTGTCTCCTGATAAGACCTACTCGGTCGTACAGTTTTCTGAGTCGGGGGTGGGCGTGCAGCAGGAGCCAAAGAAAATATATCTTTGTGCATTTGTACGAATGTCCGATGGTTGCGTTGTCAATGTGGAGAGTGGAGAACAATGTGGTGGCGAGTGGAGTGGGTCTGAGCGGTGGAGCAGTTAAATTAGCAGTGTTATCGACTATTCTTTTAAAGAAGCACCAACTGTCGAAAAAATCTACAAAGATTATGAGTCGGGAAGAAAGGATTTAACCCAGGTCTCCTCTCCTAGGATTTTGGCATATTTTTCAGAGGGGACGACATTTGATAATTTGTTAGCTTGCGATCCTCCCCGTGATACAAATAAAAAAACGTACACTGACATGCTGTCGTTACTATAGCGTGACGGCGATACTAAAAACTTTGAAAGACTGAGAGCCGCTATGAACTCAGGTGGTGTATTCGTTTCTGCAAAAAGTGTCAATAACTGGGCTGTAAAGTCAATTCTCTCTGAAAAAGCCTATCTATATAGCTCGCCATCGTTATCCGACACATCTACGGCTTACCTGATTCGTGGCGATATTATCTTTGTGCTTCCGAGCTCAAATAATTCCCTCGTAAAATTTCGCTACCAACAAGAAAGCGGGAAGGTGATCGAAAAATGGGTTCGGTGTGAAGATATTGGTTTTTGTGGCCGCCAGTAACGTTTTTTTGATCCTGCAGGTGCATAGAAGCAAGTCTTGGTGGGGCGTTTAGATGAGTTTAATAATTGGCGTTGAGAATAGACTGCGAGAAAGAGAATCGAACTGCTCTCGAGTGTGCCGAATAAGTTCTCTTTTAAGTAAGTGGATATTTTTTGAGTAGGGATAAGGCATGAAAACATAATTCGTATCGGCAATAAAACAACCGGCGGCCGCACGGTTCAATCGGGTTCTGTCGTTATGAAGTTCCGCGGTATCGGTGTGGCTCGCAAGGGTGACCCGGTAGATTGCCCGATTCCCGGTCATGGTCGAACAGAGATTGCCGAGGGGCACCCAACGTTTCACGACAAGGGTGTTCCGGTTGCGTTTCACGGGCATCGCTGCGCTTGCGGTCGCGCCTTGATTTCGTCACTGCCTGAAGCGAGCGCGAGATAGCCATGCCGGTCAGATTGGATCAAATCCCAGCTCTTGCGCCACGGGCTGCGCGGCCGAGGTGCTGGCTTTGGCTGGGCGTATTTCCGCTGCTGTTGCTGTTGCTGTTGCTGTTGCTGTTGCTGCTGCTGCTGGGTGTGGGGGCAACGTTTTTGTTCGGCACTCAAACGTTGCGCCAACAACCAGCGCGAAATCTGGCAGCGCTTCAACTGGCCGGGCCGCAGTGACCACCCGGGGGCCAGCCTGAGCTGGACCAGCATTCATACCGGCGAGCGTCTGTTCGGCGACTTCCAGGGCACTTGGGGCTTGATCCGCCTGCTGGAAAAAGCCCAAATCACGCATCTGGACGATGGTGACAGCCACTATCGTATGGTGCTGAAGGCCCCAGACGGCGCAAGCCTGACCTGGAACCTGCGCACGGAACTAGGCGCAGGGCCGTTGGCCTTGCTGCAATTGCGTGACTTCACCTTGCCGCAGCAGATATTTCTGAGTGAGGGCGCTGTAGAGGTGCCCTATGCGCAGATTGATCGGTAGTGGTTTTGGAGAGCGGGGCTTGCTGCGGATGGTTTGCTATCCCGCTCTAGCCGCAGACACTTTGCTCACTTCTGCTCCATCATCCACTTCACAAAATCCCGCACCTTGGGCACCTCCGCCGAATGCTCCGGGTACGCCAGGTAGTACGCATCCTGGCTGGGCAGTGCGTGCTGCCAGGGGATCACCAACTTGCCGTCTGCCAGCTCTTCTTCCACCAGAAAACGCGGCAGGAGCGCCACGCCACACCCTACCTGGGCGGCGCGGATGCACATATAGAAGGTGTCAAAGCGCGGCCCGTGGTAGCTGTGTTCGGTCTGGTAGCCGAGGCTGGCGAACCAGTCGTGCCAGCCCTGGGGGCGTGAGGCGTTTTGCAGCAGCACCAGTTCGCTCAGTTGCGTCGGGTCGCGCAAGGGCAGGGCCGGCAGGCTCTCGGGGGCGCACACCGGCACCAGTTCCTCGCTGAACAGCTTGAGGCTCTCGGTGCCGGGCCTTGCGCCTGCGCCGAAGTAGAAGGCCAGGTCGGCCTTGCCTTGCAGCAACTCGTCTGGCGTCTGTTCGTTGCACAGGTCCAGGTGGATCTGCGGGTGGCGCAGGCGCCAGCCCTTGAGCCGTGGCACCAGCCAGCGCGCGCCAAAGGTGTAGGGCGTGGACACCCGTAGTACTTCGGTCTCGCCGCCGTAGGAGCGCAGGTAGTGGGTCGACATCTCCACCTGGCTCAGGATCTTGCGCACTTCCACCAGGTATAGGTCGCCCGCCGGGGTCATCTGCAAGCGCCGACGCACCCGGCGAAACAGCAGGTGCTGCAGCAACTCTTCCAATTGCGCGACCTGCTTGCTGACGGCGCTCTGCGTGAGGTTCAGCTCCTCGGCGGCACGGGTGAAACTCAGGTGGCGGGTCACGGCCTCGAAGCATTGCAGCGCGGTGATCGAGGGCAAATGTCTTTTATTGAGCACGGCATGCCTCTTTTTGTTTTGCATGAATAAACGGAATGATATCTCGCCTAATCGTCGTTTGTTGGCAAGTCCTGGGCCAGCTACAAATAAGGCCTGGATCGTCGTGCGGGCTGCGGCGCATTTTTTGTTGATGGATTGAAGGAGTGACCCATGGTTGCCGCATTGCTTGATCGTCTGGGGGTAGACCCGGCGTTGTACCAGGCGGGGAAACAGCCCGTGCATTCCCCTATCGATGGCAGCCGCATTGCCAGTGTGCACTGGGAAGGCGCCGCCGAGGTCGAGCAGCAGGTCAGTCGTGCCGAGCATGCATTCGACGCCTGGCGCAAGGTGCCGGCGCCCCGTCGCGGTGAACTGGTGCGCCAGTTCGGCGACCTTTTGCGTGAGTACAAGGCCGACCTGGGCGAGTTGGTGTCGTGGGAAGCCGGCAAGATCACCCAGGAAGGCCTGGGGGAAGTGCAGGAAATGATCGATATCTGCGACTTCGCCGTGGGCCTGTCGCGCCAGTTGTATGGCCTGACCATCGCCTCCGAGCGCCCTGGCCACCATATGCGTGAAACCTGGCACCCGCTGGGCGTGGTGGGCGTGATCAGCGCCTTCAACTTCCCGGTCGCAGTGTGGGCGTGGAATACCGCGCTGGCGCTGGTGTGCGGCAACGCGGTGATCTGGAAACCCTCGGAAAAGACCCCGCTCACCGCACTGGCCTGCCAGGCCTTGTTCGAGCGGGTGGCGAAAAACTTCAGCGATGCACCACCGTACCTCAGCCAGGTGGTCATTGGCGGGCGCGATGCCGGCGCCGCCCTGGTGGACGACCCGCGCGTGGCGCTGATCAGCGCCACTGGCAGCACGCGCATGGGCCGCGAAGTGGCGCCCAAGGTTGCCGCGCGGTTCGCCCGCAGCATTCTGGAGTTGGGCGGCAATAACGCGATGATCCTCGGCCCCAGCGCCGACCTGGACATGGCCGTGCGCGCCATCCTGTTCAGCGCGGTCGGTACCGCAGGCCAGCGCTGCACCAGCCTGCGCCGGCTGATCGCCCACGAGTCGGTCAAGGATGAAATCGTCACGCGCCTCAAGGCCGCGTATTCCAAGGTGCGCATCGGCCATCCTCTGGAAGGCAATCTGGTCGGCCCGCTGATCGACAAGCACAGCTTTGAAAACATGCAGGACGCCCTGGAGCAGGCCCTGAGCGAAGGCGGCAAGGTGTTTGGCGGCAAGCGTCAGTTGCAGGACCAGTTCCCCAACGCTTACTACGTGGCGCCGGCCATCGTCGAAATGCCTGAGCAGAGCGATGTGGTGTGCAGCGAAACTTTCGCGCCGATTCTCTATGTAGTGAGCTACAAGGACTTCACCGAGGCGCTGCGTTTGAACAACGCTGTGCCGCAGGGCCTGTCGTCGTGCATCTTTACGACCGATGTGCGCGAGGCCGAGCAGTTCATGTCGGCGGTGGGCAGTGATTGCGGGATCGCCAACGTCAATATCGGGCCGAGTGGCGCGGAGATCGGTGGCGCGTTTGGCGGCGAGAAAGAAACCGGTGGCGGGCGTGAATCGGGTTCGGATGCCTGGCGCGGATACATGCGCCGGCAGACCAACACTGTGAACTATTCGCTGGAGCTGCCGTTGGCCCAGGGTATTACCTTCGACTGAGCCTCCAGCCGAAATGCGGTCAATGTGGGAGCTGGCTTGCCGGCGATAGCGGTATTGAATTCACCATCGTCATCGCTGGCAAGCCAGCTCCCACATTCGATTGGGTTCGCAATTCAGAATAAGAGTTGTTTGTTAGATCCCGGAGTCTGGCAATGCCATTACGCGAAGCGTGTTTGTGGGAACAACTGACCCCTGGCCGGCCGGATCGCGCAGCACTCGCGGGCGAGGTCAAGGTGGATGTGTGTGTGATCGGCGCCGGTATCACCGGTTTGTCGGCGGCCATCCACCTGCTGGAGCAAGGTAAAAGTGTCTGCGTGCTGGAGGCCCATCGCACCGGCCATGGCGGTTCTGGGCGCAACGTGGGGCTGGTCAACGCCGGGATGTGGATCCCTCCGGATGAGATCGAGGCTGGTTTCGGCACGGCGGTGGGCAGCCAGCTCAACCGAATGCTTGGCGCAGCGCCGTCCCTGGTGTTCAGCCTGATCGACAAGTACAGGATAGATTGCCAACTGCGCCGCGAGGGCACGTTGCACATGGCGCACAACGCCCGTGGCGAAGCCGACCTGCGCAGCCGCGAGCAACAATGGAAGCGCCGTGGCGCGCCCGTGGAGCTACTGACCGGTGCTGCGTGCGAGCAGGCCACCGGCACCCAAAAGATCGCTGCCGCCTTGCTCGACCGGCGTGCCGGCACCTTGAACCCGATGGCCTACACCAGTGGCCTGGCCAATGCCGCAGTGGGCCTGGGTGGGCAGTTGTTCGATCATTCACCGGTGACCCAACTGGAGCGCCAGGGCCAATCCTGGTCTGTGCAAACGGCCCAGGGTGCGGTGCAGGCTGCACAAGTGGTGATCGCCTCTAATGCCTACACCGAAGGCGAGTGGACCGAGTTGCGGCGCAATTTTTTCCCCGGTTATTACTATCAGGTGGCCTCGGTGCCCCTGAGCGGTGGTGCTGCGCAGCAAATCCTGCCGGGCGGCCAGGGTTCCTGGGATACCCGCCAGGTGCTGAGCAGCATCCGCCGCGATGCCGATGGGCGGCTGTTGCTGGGCAGCCTGGGCAATGGCAACCAGAAACCCACCTGGTTCCTCAAGGCCTGGGCCGACCGCGTGCAGCAGCACTATTTCCCATTTCTCAAGGCAGTGGACTGGGAATACACCTGGACCGGCTGCATCGCTTTCACCCCAGACCATCTGATGCGTCTTTTCGAGCCGGCGCCCGGTTTGGTGGCAGTCACTGGTTACAACGGGCGTGGGGTGACCACTGGCAGCGTGGTGGGCAAGGCATTTGCCGATTACTTGTGCCACCAGGACCCCACGGCCCTGCCGATTCCGTTTGCGCCGATGCAGCCGCTGGCCGGCGTGGGCCTGCGCAGTTGCCTGTACGAGGCCGGATTCTCGCTGTACCACGCGGGCCAATGCCTGCGAATTGTCATCTGATCAGCGAAATACCCTTCAAAAGCCGGCATTTTCTTAGCCGGCTACTAATCTGTATTGGTGCGAGTCGTAGCAGTGACGCACTGTAAATGTGCACTTCCGTTACGCGCATGGTTACAGATGCTCGAAGGGGCGCTTGATGGCTGGCTGACATCAGTCCAATGGGCAGGTTTCACTCTTTCGGGCCAGTGGTTGCACCTCTGCGTTCCAGAGGGTTGCACGTCCCGCCAAAAAGGCACCGAAACGCCTGTAATAACAATGACACCGTGTCTTTTTGAAATATAAAAACGCAATGGCACGCCGCTTGCTCTCAGCTTTCCAGTGAAGGTTTCAAGTGAAAGTTTGAAGTGAAATTGCAGTGCCCATTCAACAAAAAACTCGGAGCACCACTCATGTCCCAGACGTTTTACAAGAAAGGTTTCCTGGCCCTCGCGGTAGCTGCCGCGCTGGGCGTTTCTACGTTTGTTCAAGCTGATGTGAAGATTGGCGTGGCGGGGCCGATGACCGGTGCCAACGCTGCCTTCGGTGAGCAGTACATGAAAGGTGCCCAGGCGGCGGCCGATGTGATCAACAAGGCGGGCGGGATCAACGGCGAGCAGATCAAGCTGGTGGCCGGTGACGACGCGTGCGAACCCAAGCAGGCCGTAGCCGTGGCCAACCGCCTGGCCGACCAGGACAAAGTGATCGGCGTGGTCGGGCACTTCTGCTCGTCGAACACCATTCCAGCCTCCGAGGTGTACGACGAAGCGGGCATCATCGCAATCACTCCAGGCTCCACCAACCCCCAAGTGACCGAGCGTGGCCTGGGCGCCATGTTCCGCATGTGCGGGCGGGATGACCAGCAGGGCATCGTGGCCGGCGACTACATCGTCGACGTGCTCAAGGGCAAGAAAGTCGCGGTCATCAACGACAAGGACACCTACGGCAAAGGCCTGGCCGATGCCACCGCAGCCCAACTGACCAAGCGCGGCGTCAAGCCGGTGCTCGAAGAAGGCCTGACCCGTGGCGAGAAAGACTTCAGCGCCCTGGTGACCAAGATCCGTTCGCTGGGCGCCGATGTCGTGTACTTCGGCGGCCTGCACCCGGAAGCCGGCCCACTGGTGCGCCAGATCCGTGAAGCGGGGCTCAAAGACGTCAAGTTCATGTCTGACGATGGTGTGGTGACCGACGAACTGGTGGCGACCGCCGGTGGTGCGCAATACGTCGATGGCGTCTACATGACCTTCGGCGCCGACCCGCGCCTGCTGCCAGACAGCAAGGCCGTGGTGGAAGAGTTCCGCAAAAATGGCACCGAGCCTGAAGGCTACACCCTGTACGCCTACGCCTCGATCCAGGCCCTGGCGGCCGGCTTCAACGGCGCCAAGTCCAACAAGGGCGAAGACGCGGCCAAGTGGCTCAAGGCCAACCCGGTGCAAACCGTGATGGGCAAGAAGGAATGGGATACCAAGGGTGACCTGAAGGTCTCCGACTACGTGGTGTACCAGTGGGACAAGGACGGCAAGTACCACCAGTTGGAAAAGCAGAAGTAATCAACCAGCCACCACCGACCCCTTGTGGGAGCCGGGCTTGCCCGCGATGACGGACTGACAGCCAGCACCTGTGTTGAATGTGAGACCGCTATCGCCGGCAAGCCAGCTCCCACACTGGATCGCGGTTGCCCGGGCCATTGCGTCCGGCACCAGATCTGTTTTTTCCTCCAGAAGGGCCGCACGCCCAAGGGTGTGCAGGTTCTCACCGCGTGAGATTGCGTTATGGATGGTATTTTCCTGCAGCAACTGGTCAACGGCCTGACCCTCGGGTCGGTCTATGGCCTGATCGCCATCGGCTACACAATGGTCTATGGCATCATTGGCATGATCAACTTCGCCCATGGCGAGGTTTATATGATTTCCGCTTACCTCGCGGCGATCAGTCTGGCACTGCTGGCTTATTTCGGCCTCGAATCCTTCCCGCTGCTCATTCTCGGCACCCTGATATTCACCGTCGTCGTCACCGGCGTCTATGGTTGGGTCATCGAGCGTGTCGCCTACAAACCGTTGCGCAACTCCACTCGCCTGGCCCCGCTGATCAGCGCCATCGGGATCTCGCTGATCCTGCAGAACTACGCGCAGATCGCCCAGGGCGCCAAGCAACAAGGCATTCCCACCCTGCTGGCCGGCGCCTGGCGCGTCGATATCGGCACCGGGTTCGTACAGTTGACCTACACCAAGGTCTTCATCCTGGTCGCGGCCTTTGCCGGCATGGCGCTGCTGACCTACATCATCAAGTACACCAAGCTCGGCCGCATGTGCCGCGCGACCCAGCAAGACCGCAAGATGGCCTCGATCCTGGGGATCAACACCGACCGCGTGATCTCCTACGTCTTTGTCATCGGTGCCGCCATGGCGGCCCTGGCCGGTGTGCTGATCACCCTGAACTACGGCACGTTCGACTTCTATGCCGGCTTTATCATCGGCATCAAGGCATTTACCGCAGCGGTACTCGGCGGCATCGGCTCCCTGCCTGGGGCGATGCTGGGCGGGATTATCCTGGGGATTTCCGAGTCGCTGTTCTCGGGGTTGATCAACTCTGACTACAAAGACGTGTTCAGTTTCTCCCTGCTGGTGGTGATTCTGATTTTCCGTCCCCAGGGCCTGCTTGGTCGCCCGCTCGTGGCGAAGGTGTAAACATGTCTGCTGCCAAATCTATCGATATCAAGAAAAGTGTGGTCGATGCGGTCCTCGCCGGGCTGATTTCCCTGATCGTATTCGGCCCTATCGTCGGCGTGGTCCTGGACGGCTACAGCTTCAACCTGGAACCGGCCCGCGTCGGCTTGCTGGTGGCGATCGTCATGGCCGGGCGCCTGCTCATGAGCCTGTTCCTGCAAACCCCCAAGGGCTTGAAGATTCTCCAGGGTTTTGAAAGCTCGGGCTCTGGCGTGCATGTGCTGGCGCCGGACTACAAGTCGCGGCTGCGCTGGATCATCCCGGCGTTGATCGTGATCGCCATTGTCTTTCCTTTTTTCGCCAACAAATACCTGCTGACCGTGGTGATCCTCGGGCTGATCTACGTGTTGCTGGGCCTGGGCCTGAACATCGTGGTCGGCCTGGCAGGGCTGCTTGACCTGGGTTACGTGGCGTTCTACGCCATCGGCGCCTACGGCCTGGCCCTGGGTTACCAATACCTCGGGCTGGGGTTCTGGACGGTGCTGCCGCTGGCGGCCATCGCTGCTGCGCTGGCGGGGTGCATCCTCGGGTTCCCGGTGTTGCGAATGCACGGTGACTACCTGGCCATCGTGACCCTGGGTTTTGGTGAAATCATCCGCCTGGTGCTCAATAACTGGCTGTCGTTTACCGGCGGGCCAAACGGTATGCCGGTGCCATCGCCGACGTTCCTCGGCCTGGAGTTCGGCCGGCGTGCCAAGGAGGGCGGGGTGCCGTTCCATGAGTTCTTCGGCATCGCCTACAACCCCAACGTGAAGTTCCTGTTCATCTACATCGTGCTGTTTCTGGTGGTGCTGCTGGTGCTGTACATCAAGCATCGCCTGACCCGCATGCCAGTGGGCCGCGCCTGGGAAGCCTTGCGCGAGGATGAAATCGCTTGCCGTTCCATGGGCCTGAACCACGTACTGGTCAAGCTCTCGGCCTTTACCATCGGCGCTTCGACGGCCGGCCTGGCCGGGGTGTTCTTTGCCAGTTACCAGGGCTTCGTCAACCCGTCTTCGTTCACCTTCTTCGAGTCGGCGCTGATCCTCGCCATCGTGGTACTGGGTGGCATGGGCTCGACGGTGGGCGTGGTCATTGCCGCGTTCGTGCTGACCGTGGCGCCTGAACTGCTGCGCAGCTTCTCCGAGTACCGGGTGTTGCTGTTTGGCGTGTTGATGGTGGTGATGATGATCTGGCGGCCACGCGGCCTGATCCGGATCAGCCGTACCGGTGTGACACCACGCAAGGGGGTAGCGCCATGAGCAAGGAAGTTGTCCTCAACGTGGAACACCTGATGATGCACTTCGGTGGCATCAAGGCCTTGAGCGATGTGAGCCTCAAGGTCGAACGCAACTCGATCTTCGCCCTGATCGGCCCCAACGGCGCCGGCAAGACCACGGTGTTCAACTGCCTGACCGGCTTTTATACGGCCAGTGGCGGCAAGATCGAACTCAACATCCGCGGCAAGCAGACCAACGTGATCCAGTTGCTCGGCGAGCGCTTCAAGCCTACCGACTTCGTGTCGCCCAAGAGCTTTTTCAGTCGGGTGTACTACAAGATGTTCGGCGGCACCCACTTGGTGAACCGCGCAGGCCTGGCCCGTACGTTCCAGAACATTCGCCTGTTCAAGGAAATGTCGGTGGTGGAAAACCTGCTGGTGGCCCAGCACATGTGGGTCAACCGCAACATGCTGGCGGGCATTCTCAACACCAAGGGCTACCGCAAGGCAGAAAGCGACGCACTGGACCACGCCTTTTACTGGCTGGAAGTGGTGGATTTGGTGGACTGCGCCAACCGCCTGGCTGGCGAGCTGTCCTACGGCCAGCAGCGCCGCCTGGAAATCGCCCGTGCCATGTGCACCCGGCCGCAGATCATCTGCCTGGACGAACCGGCAGCTGGCCTCAACCCCCAGGAAACCGAAGCCCTCAGTGCGATGATTCGCCTGCTGCGCGACGAACACGACCTCACAGTGGTACTGATCGAGCACGACATGGGCATGGTGATGAGTATTTCCGACCACATCGTGGTGCTGGACCACGGCAACGTCATTGCCGAGGGCGGGCCGGAAGCGATCCGTAACGACCCGAAAGTGATCGCGGCCTACCTGGGCGCCGATGAGGAGGAGCTGGTATGACGACGCCTATCCTCGAAATGAAGGACCTGGACGTGTTCTATGGCCCGATCCAGGCCCTGAAGAAAGTCTCGCTGCACATCGACGAGGGCGAAACCGTGAGCCTGATCGGCTCCAACGGCGCGGGCAAGTCCACGCTGCTGATGTCGATCTTCGGCCAGCCGCGTGCCGAGTCCGGGCAGATCCTCTACCAGGGCGTGGACATTACCCACAAGTCGTCCCACTACATCGCCTCCAACGGTATCGCCCAGTCCCCGGAAGGGCGGCGGGTGTTCCCCGACATGACTGTCGAGGAAAACCTGCTGATGGGCACCATCCCCATTGGCGACAAGCACGCCAGCGAGGATATGCAGCGCATGTTCGAGCTGTTTCCACGGCTCAAGGAGCGGCGTAACCAGCGGGCCATGACCATGTCCGGTGGCGAGCAGCAAATGCTCGCCATTGCCCGGGCGTTGATGAGCCGGCCCAAGCTGTTGCTGCTCGATGAACCGAGCCTGGGCCTGGCACCGATTGTGGTGAAGCAGATCTTTGCCACCTTGCGCGAACTGGCGGCCACCGGGATGACCATCTTCCTGGTGGAGCAGAACGCCAACCACGCGCTGCGCCTGTCTGACCGGGCGTATGTGATGGTCAACGGCGAAATCCGTTTGACCGGCAGTGGCAAGGAGCTACTGGTGAACGAGGAAGTGCGCAACGCCTACCTCGGCGGGCACTAACCCGCCATCACCCTAGGCGCCGGCTTGTGTGGGAGCTGGCTTGCCTGCGATGCAGACACCTCGGTATTTCAGGTACACCGAGGTGATGCCATCGCGGGCAAGCCCGGCTCCCACATAAAGCCGGCGCCTACATTTTTCGGTAGTCCGCAGGCCTTCCGGCAAATTGTGGAAAACAAATCCACACACCTCCCAAAGCGCGACATATAGCCGCCGCAAATCCCTGTTTTGTCACACAAATGACTTGTCCCCATCCACTGTGGAACCGGCTGTGGGTAACATGGGAGTAGCTGGCTGTACGCCTTTATCTACGGGGCTTACAGCGCGGTGGCTGTTTTTTGATCAGGGGCTTTTTCGGGAGGTGCCGCAGGTTTTGTCAACCTGTTCATAGACACAGGTATATGACCGGAACATGACCTGCAAGCCTGTGGATAAGTCTGTGGTTAAACTCTGGAAAGACGTGTGCAGGGGCCGGATTTACTGGCCTGGAGCCATGCCTCCTGGCGCGTCCTCCCCCATGGGCCTACATATGGGCCGCCCAAGGTCAAGCAAAAAACTTTTTGAATCGCCCTGAAAGCCTTGTACACAGCGGCCTGGAGGGTTTTGCACTTGCCCCCAAAGACTGTGGGCGCAGCTGTGGATAACCTGCGCGCACATGGCTGCGTGCCACGTTTTATAAGGCTTTGCCTGTGGTGGTTAAAAATTGACCAGGTGTGCTTCAAGTTGTGTGCATAGCGGTTGCCGCGACGGCGGCGTAAGGGCATTCTGCTGGCTGATTTTTTCTCGATGCCCGCAAGGAGAACACCATGTCCGACACGCTGTTTATTACTGGCGCAACCTCAGGTTTCGGCGAAGCCTGTGCCCGTCGCTTTGCCGAGGCTGGCTGGAAACTGGTGCTCACCGGTCGACGTGCCGAGCGCTTGAATGCCCTGGTCGAAGAGCTTTCCAAGCAAACCGAGGTGCATGGCCTGGTAGTGGACGTGCGTGACCGCAAGGGCATGGAAGAGGCGATTGCCAACCTGCCGGCGTCGTTCAGCAAGCTGCGCGGGCTGATCAACAACGCGGGCCTGGCCGTGGGCACCGACCCGGCGCCCAAGTGCAGCCTCGACGATTGGGAGACCATGGTCGACACCAATATCAAGGGCCTGCTGACCACCACCAGCCTGTTGCTGCCGCGCCTGATCGCCCATGGCCGTGGCGCCGGGATCGTCAACCTGGGCTCCATCGCCGGCAACTACCCGTACCCGGGCAGCCATGTGTATGGCGGCTCCAAGGCGTTCGTCAAACAGTTCTCCCTGAACCTGCGCTGCGACCTGCAAGGCACCGGCGTGCGCGTGACCAACATCGAGCCGGGCCTGTGCGAGAGCGAGTTCTCCCTGGTGCGCTTTGGCGGTGACCAGGCGCGTTACGACGCCACCTACGCCGGCGCCGAGCCGATCCAGCCGCAGGACATTGCCGACACCATCTTCTGGGTGATGAACACCCCGGCGCACGTGAACATCAACCGCCTGGAGCTGATGCCGGTAAGCCAGACCTGGGCTGGGTTTGCGATTGAGCGTGGGGCCAAGTAAGGCTTGAGACCGCGTCGCCTGTTTCGCGAGCAAGTCCAATCGCCGCACCGCCGATTCGACTTGCTCGCGAAGGCGGCAAATCGGCCAAAAGGCGGCATAAGGTACACTCCACTCCTGAAAACCCCACCGCACCCAGCGGTTTAAAGGTTTTGACAGGAGGATATGTGAGTAACCGAGGTGAGCAGGCACTGCTCAAACAATCGACCATCCTGATGTTCGCCGTGGCGATCGCCGGGATTGTCACGGGTGTGATATCAGGCGCCCAATCCATTTTATTCGACGGCTTTTTCTCGCTGATCGCGACCTTTATCAAGGTGCTGATGCTGATCACGGCCAAGCTGATCGCCAAGAAAAGCAACGACCGCTTCCAGTTCGGCTACTGGCACCTGGAGCCGATGGTGTTGCTGATCGAAGGCAGTTTCCTGCTGTTGATCGCCATCTACGCGTTTCTCAACGGGGTGTTCGGCATTATCAATGGCGGGCGCGAGATCGAGTTGGGGCTGGTGATCATCTACGCTGCGGTGTTTACCGTGGTCGAGTTCGCCTACTTCTTCTATGTGCGGCACCGCAACCGCAAGCTGCAGTCGTCGCTGATCCAGTTCGACAACATCAGTTGGCTGGTAGACGCCATGCTCTCCGTGGGCCTGCTGGTGAGCTTCCTGGCCGCGCTGCTGCTCAAGTCCCAGGGCTATGGCGAGTGGGCGGTGTACGTCGACCCCTTGATCCTGATCCTGCTGGCCCTGAGCATGCTGGCGCCGGCGTTGAAGATCTTGCGCCCGGCCTTGCGCGATGTGCTGGGAATTGCCCCCGACCAGTTGGACGACAAAGTGCGCGAAGTGATGGACGCGGCCCAGGCCCGGCATGGTTTCGACGACTACGTGTCCTACGTGCAGAAGCACGGGCGGGCGCGGTTTATCGAGATTCATGTGGTGCTGCCGGCGGACTACCCGGTGGATAAGGTCGCGACGCTCGACGGGCTGCGCGAAGAGATATCCACAGGGCTGGGCGCGCCGGACAAGGCGCGGTGGTTGACGATCAGCTTTACTGGGGATCGCAAGTGGATTGCTTGATTGGCCGTTAGACCGAGGTGAGGCTATCGCAGGCAAGCCAGCTCCCACATTGTTGAAGGGTGAACCCCTTCAAGTGTGGGAGCTGGCTTGCCTGCGATGGGGCCAGAAAGATCAGCCGAGAAACTCGCTCAACCCCTGATAGCAGGTCGCCAAATGGTAAGGCGTAGTCGACGGCATATCCCGCCGGCTCACCTCACCCTTGGCATCCAGGCACTCATTCCAGCCCTTGGCATGTAAAAAATGCTGCTGCAACGCCAGCAACTGGCGCTCCAGCACCGCCGCGCTGCCCGGGCGCAAGGTCAGTGCGCGCAGGTACTCGGCCTTGGCCCAGATGCGCTGGGTGGCGTCACGCACGCTGCCGTCCAGCGCCAACATGCCGCTGACCGCGCCACTGAGGTTATCCACACCGGTTTGCTCGGCATAGGCGAATGCCCGGCTCAGCGAGGCATGCAGCGCAGTGCCGCGCAGCAGGGGCGAGGACTCCAGCAGGAAGAACCATTCAAACTGATGCCCCGGCTCGAACCAGTTATCCACAGCTCCCAGGGGCTTTTCCATCATTACGCCATGCTGGCGCTCGATAAAGCGTTGCTGCATGGCCGTCGCCAGTGCCAGCAGGGCCTGTTGCACCGCCGCATCTTCACGCACTGCGAGGGTGGCGAGGAAGCCCTCGGCCAGGTGCATCAGCGGGTTCTGCAGCGGGCCGGACTTGAGGGACGACCAGTTACGCTCCAGGACCGCTTCATACAGGCCGTCGCCCGTGGCAAAGCGCTCGGCGACCACTTCCAGGGCGGCATTGAGCACCGACTCCACCAACGGCTCGCGAACCTTGGCCCAGTAATGGGCGCAAGCGAAGATGATAAACGCGTGGGTATACAGGTCTTTGCGCTTGTCCAGCGGCTGGCCGTGGGGGTCGATGCTGTAGAACCAGCCGCCGTGCTCGGCGTCATGAAAGTGCCTTTGCAGCGAGCGAAACAGCGTCGCGGCGCGTTCTTCGGCAAAGTCCTTGCCCGGCGCGCCGATCAGGCTGGCAAACACATACAACTGTCGGGCACAGGCCATGGCGCGGTAGCGTTGCGGGGGCAACGGGCGGTGATCGGCATCCAGCGCCTCATAGGGCAGCGCCAACTCGGCATTCCAGCCCGGACCCTGCCAGAGCGGCACGATCAGGTCGTTGAAGTGCGTGAGCACAGCGTTCAATTGAGGCTTGTTGGCAGAGCTTGGAGCGATGGGCATCGGCTGGCGTCGTCACGGCAGGGGTGTTTGCCGCGCATGGTAGCAGGCTTGGGGGCTGCGGTGGTTTTGCTACCGCTATCGCGAGCAAGCCCGCTCCCACATTCGACCCCATTCCAAAGGTAGAACTCGGTCAAATGTAGGAGCTGGCTTGCCTGCGATGAGTACCTTACAGGCGCCGCCAGACTCAGCCCGCCAGCAACCAAACCCCCGTCGCCGCCGAAGCCGCACCGGCCACCCGCACCAGCGGTGCCGCCGCAGCCGGCAGGAAACGCACCAGCGCATACCCGGCCGCATGCAGCACCGCCGTCGCCCCGACGAACCCGGCCGCATACGCCCAAGGGCTGGTCATGTCCGGCAGCTCCAGGCCATGGGCCACGCCATGAAACAGGGCAAACACGGCTGTTGCGGCCACGGCCACCGCCACCGGCGGGCGGATCGCCAAGGCCACTGCCAGGCCCAGGGCCAGCACCGACGCGGCAATCCCGCTCTCCAGGGCCGGCAAGGCCAACCCTTCAAAACCCAGCAAGCCACCGATCAGCATGGTGCCGACAAACGTACACGGCAGCGCCCAACGCGCCGCGCCTTGTTGCTGTGCCGCCCACAGGCCGACGGCCAGCATCGCCAGTAAATGGTCCAGCCCGCCGAGGGGATGGCTGATACCGGCCACCAGGCCATTGTCGCCGTGGCCCGGATGGGCCAGGGCCAGGGCCGGGGCCAGTAGCAGGGCGGCGGCGGCAAACAGTTTGTTGAGGCTCATAAACAGCTCCTTGGTAAGGGGATCAGGCTGCGGTCAGCAGGCCCTGGCGTTCGATAAAGGCGACGATTTCTTCCAGGCCGACCCCGGTTTTCTGGTTGCTGAAGACAAACGGCTTGCCGCCGCGCATGCGCTGGGTGTCGCTGTTCATCAGTTCCAGCGAAGCACCGACCAGCGGCGCCAGGTCAATCTTGTTGATCACCAGCAGGTCCGACTTGCAGATCCCCGGCCCGCCCTTGCGTGGCAGCTTGTCGCCGGCCGACACATCGATCACATAGATGGTCAGGTCCGACAGTTCTGGGCTGAAGGTGGCCGATAGGTTGTCACCGCCCGACTCCACCAGGATCAGGTCGAGGCCGGGAAAACGCCGGTTCAGTTGATCCACCGCTTCGAGGTTGATCGACGCATCTTCGCGAATCGCCGTATGCGGGCAGCCGCCGGTTTCTACGCCGATGATGCGTTCGGGCGCCAGGGCCTGGTTGCGTACCAGAAAGTCCGCGTCTTCGCGGGTGTAGATGTCGTTGGTGACCACCGCCAGGTTGTAGCGATCACGCAGGGCCAGGCACAGCGCCAGGGTCAGGGCGGTCTTGCCGGAGCCAACGGGGCCGCCGATACCGACGCGCAAAGGTTGTGTGTTCATGGGGTTCTCCTAGGAACGGAACAGGCGGCTGTACTGGCGCTCGTGGGCCATGCATGCCAGGGACAGGCCGAACGCGGCGCTGCCAAAGTGGTGGGGATCGCGCTGGCTGGCGTCCTGCTGGGCTTGTTGCAGCAACGGCAGCAGTTCGCTGGTCAGGCGTTGGGCGGCCTGTTGGCCCAGGGGCAGGGTCTTCATCAGCACGGCCAACTGGTTTTCCAGCCAGCTCCACAGCCAGGCGGCCAGGGCATCGTCGGGGCTGATCGCCCAGGCTCGTGCGGCAAGTGCCCAGCCCAGGGCCAGATGGGGTTCGTGGGTGGTGTCGAGAAAGCGCCGCGCCGCGTCATCCAGTTCCGGCAGGCCGTTGAGCAGTTGTTGCAGGGAGTAGCCCATTTGCCGGCTCTCCTGGAACAGCTCGCGGGTTTCGCGGCTGGCGCGGTGTTCTTCACACAGTTGGCGCAGGCCCACCCAGTCCTGGGCAGCTGCCGCCTGGCAATGGGCAAGCAACAGCGGCGCTTCGAAGCGCGCGAGGTTGAGCAACAGTTGGTCGCTGATCCAGCGTCGGGCGCTGTCGGCATCGCTGACACGGGCATTGTCCACGGCCATTTCCAGGCCTTGGGAATAGCTGTAGCCGCCAATCGGCAATTGCGGACTGGCCAGACGCAGCAGCGCCCAGGCCGGGTTCACAGGCGCACGCCGAACTGATGCAGTTTGGGCGGGTAGTTGAAGTCTTCGTCACCGTGGCGCGAGTGATGATGGCCGCCACCGTAGGCGCCGTGCTCGGGCTGGAACGGCGCTTCGAGGGTTGCGGCATGGGCCCCCAGTTGCTCCAGCATGGCCTTGAGCACGTAGTCATCGAGCAGGCGCAGCCAGCCGTCCCCCACTTGCAGGGCCACATGCCGGTTGCCCAGGTGATAGGCCGCACGGGTCAGTTCAAAGGCGCTGCTGCAGGTGACGTGCAGCAGTTGTTCAGGGCGTGCGCAGACGCGTACGACACGTCCGTCTTCAGCTTGTAGGAATTCCCCATCGTGGAGTGGCGGCTGGCCGCGCTCCAGAAACAAGCCGACATCTTCACCCTCGGCACTGAAACAGCGCAGGCGGCTTTTGCTGCGGGCTTCGAAGTTCAGCAGCAACTCCGCGGCCCAGGTGGGTTGGGGCGCAATTCGGCGGTGGATGACCAGCATCGGGAAGCTTCCAGCAATGAGCGATAAACAGGCTAGAGCAAGGGGCTTGCCAACCACGCTTAGCGTAGGAAATAGCCGTAGGTTCTGGGCATTGCGCCACTAAACGGGGCGGTGGCAGGAGGTTGGAGTGGTCTATTTTGGTGCGCCGTAGGGGGCGATGGCACCTGAATTGGGCGATTTGGCCGGGGCTATTTATAGCTAGGGGTGATTTGGGATTTGTCCTACGACCATCTTGGATTTGCCGTTCATCTTGCTTCGCATCGCTTCACTAGGATTGCACCCCGTGTTTAATCCACTGCGTTGTTTATCATGTTCAAGTCATTTTTATGTGTAGTGATGGTCGGCCTGTTTGGCGTCACGTCATCGGCTTCGGCCAACTTCAACAAACGCCACACCTCACTGGCCCCCTTCAGTGCCTCGCTACAGGCCGTGCCGCAGCCGAGCATCGAGAATGTAGTCGACCGCGCCCACCAATTGCTCGGCACCGCCTACAAATGGGGCGGCAGCTCTCAGGACCAGGGGTTCGATTGCAGCGGCTTGCTGGTCTATCTGTTCAAGACCGAGGCCAACATTGTCATCCCGCGCACCACGGCGGCGATGCACCGGTCAACGGCGGCGACGATCAAGCGTGACGCACTGCAACCGGGCGATGCGGTGTTTTTCAGGGCCAATGGACGCAACCAGGTCAGCCATGTCGGCCTGTATGTGGGCGAGGGCAAGTTCATTCATTCGCCGCGCAAGGGCAAGAGCATCCGCATCGACTCACTGGCCAACAGCTATTGGAAGAAAAACTACACCACCGCCAAGCGTTTCCAGGCGCTGCGCTGACCGGCCTATTCGGTGCTGCCCAGGCCTTGCCAGTGCTTGAGGCCGATAAAGATAAAGCGCAGTTGCTGGGTGATCTTGGCCTGGGGCGTGAGGTGCGCCGGCAAGGCCGCGGCGGGCGGGTCGATAATGTCGGGCAGGGTGGCGAACACGCTCTTGACGATCAGGTCGGCCATCACATGCAAACCGTCGGCATCCAGGTGCTGCAGCTTGGGCATCAGCGTCAGGTCGGCTGCCAGGTCCGAGGTGATGTCTTCGCGCAAGGCGCCGATGGCTTGGCGCACGGCCAGGCAACCGCCGTATTGCTCGCGGGCGAGGAACAGGAATTGTGAACGGTTGGCCGCCACTACATCGAGAAAGATCCGTACCGAGGCATCGATGATGCCGCCCATGACGAATTCGTTGTGGCGTACCAGGCGGATGGTGGCACGGAAGGTCTGGCCGACCTCACTGACGAGCACCAGGCCCAGTTGGTCCATATCGGCAAAGTGTCGGTAAAAACCGGTGGGCACGATGCCAGCGCTCTTGGCCACTTCGCGCAGGCTCAGGCTGCCAAACCCTCGGCCACCCTCCATCAGATGGCGGGCTGCGTCCATCAAGGCAAGGCGGGTCTGTTGCTTCTGTTCGGCGCGGGGCAGCATTGGCGGGTGAGCTTTGTAGACAAGGACAGCGACGCACTCTAGCAAATCAACTTTGCCTGCGTCGAACTTGTAACGGGACAAAGGTGGCGCAGATCCCACAAAGTCAAAGCCCGATCTCTGGGGATCGGGCTTTTTTCAGGGCCAGCACAGGCTTAGCTCGTAGCTTTATGCATGTCATCCAGACGGTCGGAACCGCCCTCGGCGACGAATTCGCGTTGTTGCAGGCGGTCCGAGCCACCTTCAACCAGGCCTTTTTGTTCCAGGCGATCACGGCCACCTTCGGCGACGAATTCGCGTTTTTGCAGACGGTCCGAGCCACCTTCAACCAGGCCTTTTTGTTCCAGGCGATCGCGACCACCTTCGGCAACGGTCTGACCGATGTGCGTGGCGTCAGCCTTGGCTTGCGGGATGGCTTGTTCGGCAGCTGGCAGGGCAAAAGCGCTGGTGGCCAGGACAGAGAGTGCAACACTGAGCAGTAATTGGCGTTTCATGATGAGTTGCTCCTTGGGAGGGCGATAAAGTGGGTACAGGGCTAATGCTACTCTCGATATCTCGATATAAAAGTTCATAAACACAATGGTAATAATCAACAGAATTGATTGTTCTGCGCCGAGGCTCTAGATCGCGCCTCTCAAGCACGCGCTTTTGCACCGGGGTGGGTATTTTCGACACGGGCGTGGGTAACAACGGTGCGTCGTTGATGAAAGAAGCTGTCGGATTAGTCAGAAAAAGCGCTTTTCAGCGCTAATTGCCATCTGCGGTTAAACCCCCAGGCCATTTGCCAGTCGTAGCCATATAAGCTTTAGTCCTTGCGCGCGTTGCCAGTGGCACGCGCAGTCGTAATCAGGAGCCCTGTGCAATGACGCGCACTCGTAAAATTCTCGCCTGGAGCAGTGCCTGCTTCGTTCTGTTAATCGCCGCTGTGGTACTGATCCTGGTGTTCTTCGATTGGAACCGGATCAAGCCGCAACTCAATGCCAAGGTCTCCGAAGAGCTGCATCGCGCCTTTGCCATCAATGGCAACCTGGCGGTGGTCTGGCAGCGCGAGCCGGACGAGGGCGGTTGGCGCGCCTGGGTGCCGTGGCCCCATGTGGTGGCCGAAGACCTGAGCCTGGGCAACCCCGAGTGGTCGAAACAGCCGCAGATGGTCACCCTCAAGCGCGTTGAACTGCGCATCTCACCCTTGGCCCTGCTGGCCCAGCGCGTGGTGATCCCGCGCATCGATCTGACCGAGCCGAGTGCCCAATTGCAGCGCCTGGCCGATGGCCGCGCCAACTGGACCTTCACCTTTGATCCCAAGGACCCGAATGCCGAACCGTCCAGTTGGGTGGTGGATATCGGCGCCATCGGCTTCGACAAGGGCCACGTGACCCTCGACGACCAGACCCTCAAGACCCGTCTCGATGTGCTGATCGACCCCCTGGGCAAGCCGATTGCGTTCAGCGAAATCGTCGGTGAGCGCGATGCAAAAAAAGCCCTGGAGCAGGGCGCCACACCCCAGGACTATGCGTTTGGCCTCAAGGTCAGCGGCCAGTACCACGGCCAGAAACTCGCCGGCAGCGGCAAGATCGGTGGGCTGCTGGCCCTGCAAGACGCCGCCAAGCCGTTCCCCCTGCAGGCCCAGGCGAAGGTCGGGGATACCAGCATCGCCCTGGCCGGCACCCTGACCGACCCACTGAACCTCGGCGCCCTGGACCTGCGCCTGAAACTGTCTGGCACCAGCCTGGGCAACCTTTACCCACTGACCGGCGTGACCCTGCCGGACTCGCCGGCCTATTCCACCGATGGGCGCCTGATCGCCAAGTTGCATGAGGCGGGCGGTGCGTCGTTCCGCTATGAAAACTTCAACGGCAAGATCGGCAACAGCGACATCCACGGCGACCTGGCCTATGTCGCCAGCCAGCCACGGCCTAAGCTCAGTGGCGCACTGGTGTCCAACCAACTGCTGCTGGCCGACCTGGCGCCGCTGATCGGTGCCGACTCCAACGCCAAGCAAAAGGCCCGTGGCGGTGAAAGCAAGCAACCGGCGACCAAGGTGCTGCCGGTGGAGGAGTTTCGCACCGAGCGCTGGCGCGATATGGACGCCGATGTCGAGTTCACCGGCAAGCGCATTGTCCACAGCGCCGAACTGCCCTTTACCGACCTCTACACGCACCTGGTGCTCAACGACGGCCAACTGAGCCTCGAACCCCTGCGTTTCGGTGTGGCGGGCGGCAAGCTCGATGCACAGATTCGCCTCAATGGCCGCATCACCCCGCTGGAAGGCCGGGCGAAACTGACGGCGCGCAACTTCAAGCTCAAGCAACTGTTCCCCACCTTTGAACCGATGAAGACCAGCTTTGGCGAGCTAAACGGCGATGCGGATATCGCCGGGCGCGGCAACTCGGTGGCGGCTTTGTTGGGCAGTGCCAATGGCGATCTGAAAATGCTCATCAACGACGGTGCCATCAGCCGAGGCCTGATGGAAATCGCCGGGCTGAACGTCGGTAACTATGTGGTCGGCAAGATGTTTGGCGACAAGGAAGTGAAGATCAACTGCGCGGCGGCGGACTTCGGCATCAAGACCGGCCTGGCCACCAGTCGGTTGTTTGTGTTCGATACCGAGAACGCGATCATCTACATCGACGGCACCGCGAACATGGCCAGCGAACAACTGGACCTGACAATCACCCCAGAGTCCAAGGGCTTTCGCCTGTTTTCGCTGCGTTCGCCCTTGTACGTCAACGGGCCGTTCATCAAGCCCAATGCCGGGGTCAAGGCAGTGCCGCTATTGCTGCGTGGCGCGGGGATGGTGGCGCTGGGTGTGATCGTTGCACCTGCGGCAGGCCTGCTGGCACTGGTGGCGCCGAGCGGGGATGAGCCCAACCAGTGCGTGCCGCTGTTGCAGCAGATGCGGGAAGGCAAGGCGCCGAAGACGGTGAAAGGCTAACTGTGGGAGCGGGCTTGCTCGCGAATGCGGTGTATCAGTCAACATATCCATCACTGATCTACCGCATTCGCGAGCAAGCCCGCTCCCGCATTAGTGAGTGCTGCTGGCAGGCTTACAGGTCTTTGAGAATGTCCGCCATATCGTCGGCGTGCTCTTCTTCCTGGGCCAGGATGTCTTCAAAGATCCGGCGGGTGGTCGGGTCTTTCTCGCCGATGTACTGGATGATCTCGCGATAGCTGTCCACCGCGATGCGCTCGGCCACCAGGTCTTCGTAGACCATGTCCTTCAAGGTCTTGCCGGCCACGTACTGTGCGTGGGACAGCTTGGACAGCAGGTCCGGGTTGAACTCTGGTTCGCCGCCCAGCTGTACGATACGTTCGGCCAGTTTGTCGGCGTGTTCCAGTTCCTGGTTGGCGTGCTCCAGGAACTCATCGGCGGCCACGCTGGCTTTCAGGCCGCTGGCCATGAAGTAGTGGCGCTTGTAGCGCAACACACAGACCAGTTCGGTGGCCAGTGACTCGTTGAGCAGGCGCAGGATCTCTTCGCGGTCGGCGCTGTAGCCTTCGGTCACTGCGCCGTTTTCCACATTCTTGCGCGCGCGTTCGCGAAGGGTGCTTACGTCAGACAAATGCATGTCGGTCATTTCAATCTCCTCAGGGCGATATCCGGTTTTGCGCCACACTCTCGGGGTGTGATCGCTCAAGGTTGTGAGTGCTGCGCGGCGCAAAAAGTTTTATCGGATGTTGCCGGGTGTCATATCGATTGCCGCAGGGCTGGTCTAGGATCAGCTCAATCGCCCCTTTGAAGGACGTTTGCCCCCATGCCGCAGACATTGGCTACACGTTATCCCCTGGTTTTGGTGCCGGGCATGCTCGGGTTTGTGCGGCTGCTGCTGTACCCGTATTGGTACGGCATCGTCCCGGCCTTGCGTGCGGGCGGGGCGCAAGTGTTTGCGGTGCAGGTGGCGCCGCTCAACTCCAGCGAGGTGCGCGGCGAGCAGTTGCTGGTGCAGATCGAGCAGATTCGCCGCCAGACCGGTGCCGACAAGGTCAACCTGATCGGCCATAGCCAGGGTTCGCTCACCGCCCGTTACGCGGCGGCAAAACGCCCGGAATGGGTGGCCTCGGTGACCTCGGTGGCCGGGCCCAATCACGGTTCGGAATTGGCGGACTACCTGCACACCCACTATCCGGCCGACAGCGCCAAGGGCCGGATCATGAGTGCGCTGCTGCGCCTGGTGGGCGTGCTGATGGGGCTTCTGGAAACCGGCCATCGCGGCCCGCGTTTTGCGGCGGATATCCACGCCTCCCATCAATCGCTGACCAGCGCGGGTGTGGCGCTGTTCAATCGTCAATACCCCCAAGGCCTGCCAGACACCTGGGGCGGGCAGGGCGCCGAAGAAGTGGGCGGAGTGCGTTATTACTCCTGGTCCGGCACCTTGCAGCCGGGCAAGACCGATCGCGGGCGCAACCTGCTGGACGGCACCAACCGCAGTTGCCGGCTGTTTGCGCGCACCTTCGTCAAGGAGAAAGGCCAGTGCGACGGCATGGTCGGGCGTTACAGCTCACACCTGGGCACGGTGATTGGCGATGACTATGCGCTGGACCATTTCGATATCGTCAACCAGTCACTGGGCCTGGTGGGCAAGGGCGCCGAGCCGATCCGCCTGTTTGTCGAGCATGCGCAGCGGTTGAAGGCGGCCGGGCTTTAACGCCTTACCGGCGTGGTCCAGCGCTCCGACAAAATCACCCCGCCCAAGGTCAACACCCCCCCCACCAAGTGATACAGCGCCAACTGCTCCTTGAGCACCACCGCTGCAATCAGCGCCGTGATCAGCGGCAGCAAATTGAAAAACAGCGTGGTCCGGCTCGGCCCCAGGTTTTTGACCGAATGCATCCACGAAAGCGGCGCAATCATCGATGCCAGCAGGCAGGCGTACACCACCAGGCCAATAT
Organism: Pseudomonas sp. HC1(2025); assembly: GCF_058742075.1. NCBI lineage: Bacteria > Pseudomonadati > Pseudomonadota > Gammaproteobacteria > Pseudomonadales > Pseudomonadaceae > Pseudomonas > Pseudomonas sp. HC1(2025). Next base: position 634,078 of record NZ_CP196017.1, read on the forward strand.
TCGACGGGCCCAGGCCGACCTTGTCCGAGGCCAGGAACAGCGGAAACAGCACCACCACCGCCACCAGCACCTGCAAATACAGCAACACCAGGGGCGGTAGACGCAATTGCCATTTTTTCAGCAGGGTGCTGTAGATCGCATAGGCCAGGGTGGCCACCAGCATCATCGCGTCGCCCAGGTTAACCCCGTGTTGCAGCAGCGCGCCGAGGCTGCCGGCCGACACCACCACCACCACCCCGGCAAACGACAGCACCGCCCCGGTCAGGGCGCCGAAGGTCAGGCGCTGGCCGAGGCTGATAATCGCCGCAGTCAGGGCCATCAATGGCATCAGCGACAGGATGATCCCCATATTGGTGGCGCTGGTCAGGCTGGCGGCGTAGTACGCCAGGCTCTGGTAGACCGCCATGCCGAGCACGCCGAGCACGGCGATCTTGCCCAGGTTGGGGCGGATCAGCGCCCAGTTGGCAATGACTGGCTTGAGCATGAACGGGGTAAACAGGATGGCGGCCAGCAGCCAGCGATAAAAACCGATCTCGGCCGGGAAAATCGAGCCCACGGCGAGTTTGTTGACCACGGTATTACCAGCCCAGATAAAGATGGCCAGCAGCGGATAAGCGTATTGCATTGCAAGGAACCAGGAACGTTAGTGAGGGGTGATTATCCTTTGTCTGGATCGAAGCCTATACTTCGATCCAGACAAGCCGCCTCTGTATCCAGACAATATGCCGAAGACCTACATCAACCTGCCCGATTTCGACGTGCTACCGGCCCCGGTGTACTTTCGCTACTCGGAATTTGCCGCCGACAGCCGCGCCTCCCGCCACCAGCATGCCTGGGGCTCCCTGGACTACTCGGCCCGCGGCGTGATGCGCTTTGAAGTGGGCGGCAACCGGTTTATGTCGCCGCCGCAATATGCGGTGTGGATCCCGCCCAACACCCAGCACAGTTCCTACAACGCCCAGGCGATTATCTACCGCTCGGTGTACCTGGCGCCGTCCCTGTGCGAGCAATTGCCCACGCAGCCCTGCACCCTGACCATCAGCAACATCCTCAAGGCCATCCTCAGTGATTTTGCCGAGCGCGACGTGAATATCCCGGCCAACGAAGCCGACGTGCGCCTGGCCCAGGTGCTGGTGGACCAACTGCGCCAGGCGCCGGTGCATGACTGTTTCCTGCCGTATGCCAGCAGCCCCGGCCTGCTCAGCGTGCTTGAAGGCATGCAGGCTGATCCCGGGGACAACCGCGCGCTGGCGCTATGGGCGCAGCAGGTACACGTCAGCGAGCGCACCCTGGCCCGGCAATTTGTGCGCGAACTGGGCATGAGCTTTGGCGAATGGCGCCAGCGCCTGCGCTTTCTGGCGGCCATCGAGGCGCTGGAAAACACGCGCAGCGTGCAGGAAGTGGCCTTTGACCTGGGCTACAGCACCGCCTCGGCGTTTATTGCGATGTTCCAGCGCCAGGCCGGCTGTACGCCGGAGCAGTATCGACGAACGAACTTACGTAGCAGGTGAAGGTGTAACAGGCTTTGTCTACACTGCAGGGGAGGCCGCGCCCCTCGGCGTGGTAACAGGGAGAAAACTCCATGAAGATGTTGCGTATTCCGTTGTTGATGATCGGTCTGCTGCTCTGTTCCCAAGGGTTTGCGGCCACTGCCCAGCAAAACAAAATGACCACCTGCAACGCCGAAGCCTCCACCAAGACCTTGAAGGGCGACGAGCGCAAGGCCTTCATGAAAACCTGCCTCTCGGCCCCGGCCGCCAATGACGCCAAGACCCTGACCCCGCAGCAGCAAAAAATGAAGGACTGCAACGCGACGGCAAAAACCAAGGCGCTGGCCGGCGATGCGCGTAAAACCTTCATGAGCACCTGCCTTAAAGGCTGACCCGCTTAAATACCCCTGTGGGAGCGGGCTTGCCCGCGATTGCGGTGTGTCAGCCAACCAGCGCCATCGCGGGCAAGCCCGCTCCCACAGTTGATGGTGTTCACAACCATCAGACTTCTCGCTTGATTGCCCCAAGGCTGGCAGACTGCCCATCCTTTAACGCCGTTCGTTTAGAGGCTGTATGCCAACGTTTTCTCAGCGTCATGTGTTGTTGCTGGCCAGCTACATCATCATTTTCGGCGGGTTGCTGCTGGTCCTCCCGTTAAAACTGCTGCCCAGCCTGTTGGCTGGCCTGTTGGTCTTCGAACTGGTCAACATGCTCACCCCGCAACTGCAACGCTTGATCGAAGGCCGGCGCGCGCGCTGGCTGGCGGTGGCATTGCTCGGCACCGTGATTGTCAGCGTGCTGACCCTGATTTTTGCCGGTGCCATCAGCTTTTTGCTGCACGAAGCGGAAAACCCCGGGGCTTCCCTCGATAAATTCATGGGCGTGGTCGACCGCGCGCGCGGCCAGCTGCCGCCGTTCCTCGACGCCTACCTGCCGGCCAGCGCCGCCGAGTTTCGCGTGGCTATCGGTGAATGGCTGAGCAAGCACCTGAGCGAACTGCAGCTGGTGGGCAAGGACGCGGCGCATATGTTCGTGACCCTGCTGATCGGCATGGTCCTGGGCGCCATCATCGCCCTGCAACGGGTCCCGGACCTGACCAAGCGCAAACCCCTGGCCGCCGCGTTGTTCGACCGCCTGCACCTGCTGGTCCAGGCTTTTCGCAACATTGTCTTTGCGCAAATCAAAATCGCTGCGCTCAACACCATCTTCACCGGGATCTTCCTTGCGGTGGTGCTGCCGCTGGCGGGGATCCACCTGCCGCTGACCAAGACCCTGATCGTCCTCACCTTCCTGCTGGGCCTGCTGCCGGTGATCGGCAACCTGATGTCCAACACCCTGATCACCATCGTCGCGTTGTCGATGTCGATCTGGGTGGCGGTGGCGGCGCTGGGCTACCTGATCGTGATCCACAAGGTCGAGTACTTCCTCAATGCCCGCATCGTCGGCGGGCAGATCAGCGCCAAGTCGTGGGAGTTGTTGTTGGCGATGCTGGTGTTTGAAGCCGCATTCGGCCTGCCTGGGGTGGTGGCAGGGCCGATTTATTATGCGTATTTGAAGAGTGAGTTGAAGCTGGGTGGGATGGTCTGAAGATTGAGGGCGTCTAGGCTGGCCTTATCGCGGGCAAGCCTGCTCCCACATTTCGACCGGGTTCCGCCTTGGGAATGCGGTCCAAATGTGGGGGCGGGCTTGCTCGCGAAAGGGCGCGCCGCGGTTTCAGCTAATACTCAGTAGCCGTAACGCTTGCTTGCCTCGATCGCCAACCCACTGCCAATGCTGCCGAAGATGTTGCCTTCCACGTGCCGGGCATTGGGCAGCATCGCCGAAATGCTGTGGCGCAGGGCCGGGATGCCGCTGGAGCCGCCGGTGAAGAACACCGTGTCGACCTGGGCCACGTCCACCGAGGCGTCGTCGAGCAGTTGGGTCACGCTGTTGCGCACCCGTTCCAGCAGGTTGTCGATGGACGATTCGAACAGGGCGCGGCTCAGTTCCACGCTCAGGCCCGGTTCTACCCGGTCCAGCGGCACGTGGCGGCTGTCGTCGTGGGTGAGGTGGATCTTGGTTTCTTCCACTTCCATCGCCAGCCAGTGGCCGGCGCGCTGCTCGATCAGCTTGAACAGGCGGTCGATGCCGCCGGTGTCTTCGATGTCGTAGCGCATGCTGCCCAGGGCCAGCTGGGATTTTTGCGAGTACACCGAGTTGATGGTGTGCCAGGTGGCCAGGTTCATATGGTGGCTGGTGGGCATGTAGGCCCCGCTTTTCATGCGGCTGCCGTAGCCGAACAGCGGCATCATGCCGGCCAGCGAGAGCTGTTTGTCGAAGTCGGTACCGCCGATATGCACGCCGCCGGTGGCGAGGATGTCGTCGTGGCGGTTGTCGTGCTTGCGCCGCTCGGGCGACAGGCGCACCAGGGAGAAGTCGGAGGTACCGCCGCCGATGTCGACAATCAGGACCAACTCTTCTTGTTCAATGGTGGATTCGTAGTCGAAGGCTGCGGCGATCGGCTCGTACTGGAACGAGACTTCCTTGAAGCCGAGCTTGCGGGCCACGTCCACCAGGGTGTCTTCGGCCTCTTTGTCGGCCATCGGGTCGTCGTCGACGAAAAATACCGGGCGGCCCAATACCACCTCTTCGAACTCACGGCCGGCAGTGGCTTCGGCGCGGTTCTTGAGCTGGCCGATAAACAGGCCCAGCAGGTCCTTGAACGGCATGGCCGTGCCCAGCACGCTGGTGTCGTGCTTGATCAGCTTGGAGCCCAACAGGCTCTTGAGCGAACGCATCAGGCGGCCTTCGTAGCCTTCCAGGTACTCGTGCAGCGCCAGGCGGCCGTACACCGGGCGGCGTTCTTCGAAGTTGAAGAACACCACCGACGGCAGGGTGATCTTGTCGTCCTCCAGCGCGATAAGCGTTTCCATGCCGGGACGGATCCAGCCGACAGTGGAGTTGGACGTGCCGAAGTCGATGCCGCAGGCACGGGCTGGAGAGGTGTTGTTCATGTCTAACAGGTTCCGGTTAAAAAACGGCCGCGCAGTGTATGTCACTCGCGTGCAGATGCGTAGGCCGACTATCCGCTAAATACAGCAGACTTGTTACCTTGAAAGGTCGGCTCCTTGCCCCCAACTCCTGTGCATACGGTTGGTGGCTGTCGAAAGGATCAAGTTTGTCCTGCAAGCCGCCGATATTTTTCTGACGCACCTCGAATCGCCCCGCAATGCCCAGGCAGGCAGGGCCCGACTGTGCGATCTCGATAACGGATGGTGATGCCCCCATGGATTTCAAAGACTATTACAAGATTCTTGGTGTCGAGCCGACGGCCGATGACAAGCAGATCAAGGCCGCTTATCGCAAGCTGGCCCGTAAGTATCATCCCGACGTCAGCAAGGAAAAGGACGCGGAAGAGAAGTTCAAGGACGCCTCGGAAGCCTATGAAGCGCTGAAAAGTGCCGACAAGCGCGCCGAGTACGATGAATTGCGCCGCTATGGCCAGCATGGTCAACCCTTCCAGGGGCCGCCTGGCTGGCAGAGCCGTGGCGGGTTTGGCGGTGGCCAGGATACGGGCGAGTTTTCGGACTTCTTCAGCTCGATCTTCGGCTCGCGTGGCAACGGCTTTGGCGGCGCCCAGGGGCGCAGCCCCGGGCGGCGCGGCCAGGATGTGGAGATGGAGTTGCCGGTGTTCCTGGAGGAGACCCTGTCCACCGAGCCCAAGGCAATCAGCTTCCAGGTGCCGCAATACAATGCGGCGGGCCAGCACGCCAGCAACACTACCAAGAGCCTGAACGTGAAGATTCCGGCCGGTGTGGCCGATGGCGAGCGCATTCGCCTCAAGGGCCAGGGTGCTCCGGGGATCGGTGGCGGCGCCAATGGCGACTTGTACCTGATCATCCGCTTTGCGCCGCACCCGAAGTTCGAGGTCGAAGGTGAAAACCTGGTGATTACCTTGCCGCTGGCACCGTGGGAATTGGCTCTGGGCGCGGAAGTCGCAGTGCCGACCCTGACCGGCAAGATCAACCTCAAGGTCCCGGCCGGCAGCCAGAACGGCCAGCGCATGCGGGCCAAGGGCCATGGCTTGCTGAACAAGGCCGGGCAGCGCGGGTACCTGTTTGTGCAGCTCAAGGCCGTGATGCCCAAAAGCAGTGACGATGAGGTCAAGGCGCTGTGGCAGGAACTGGCGCAAAAGGCCAATTTTGATCCACGGGAAACCTGGGGCCGCTAACCACCCTGTGTGGGAAATCAGCAAAACCCTGTAGGAGCTGGCTTGCCAGCGATGGCGGCGGCATTACCAGTATTGATGCTGCCTGACCCACCGCCATCGCCGCCTCGCTAAAGCTCGACAGCTCCTACAAGGGATCGTTGCCGGGCAAAAATTTTCGCCACATCGCAAATGAAATGTAGGAGCTGTCGAGCCCCGGCGAGGCTGCGATGGCGGCGGCACTGCCAGCATTGATTCTGCCTGACCCACCGCCATCGTTGCCTCGCTAAAGCTCGACAGCTCCTACCGAGGATCGTTGGCGGGCATAGATTTGCGCCACATCGCAAATGAAATGTAGGAGCTGTCGAGCCCCGGCGAGGCTGCGATGGCGGCGTTATTGCCAGCATGGATGCTGCCTGACCCACCGCCATCGCCGCCTCGCTAAAGCTCGACAGCTCCTACAAGGGAGCGGTGGTGTCTACTGGCGTGGCAGCACTACGGTAAACGTGGTGCCCGCCGCCTCGCTGGACGTCACTTCAATCGTGCCCCCATGGGCCTGCACCACTTCCTTGACGATAAACAAGCCCAGCCCGAGGCTGGTCGAGTTGCTGCCCAGCTCTTCGTTGGCGCTGCGTACCAGCGGGTCGAACACGGTGCCCAGCGCCGCCTGGGGAATCGGCTGGCCGTAGTTGTGCATGCGCAGTTCCACGCTGTCGGGCGTGCCGTCCAGGCTCAGGGTCACCGCCTGGCTGTTGAGGCCGTGCTGCAATGCATTGCCGATCAGGTTCTGCAACAGTTGATCAATGCGCCCGCGATCCCACAACCCTTGGGTTTCCCCGTCGATGTGCAGGTGAACCCGGCAGTCCGGGCGGCCTGCGCACGCTTCATTGATGGCCTCTTTGGCAGCATCGGCCAGGTTCATCGGCTTGGGCTCGATAGGCAGGCTGCTGCCCAGTCGGCTGCGAACAAACTCCAACAGGTCGCTGACCATCGCCTCCATGTGCCGCGCACCATTTTGGATATTGCCCAGCAGGCTCAAACCGTTGCTGTCCAACGCAGCTTTGCGCAACAACATCTCGGTGGACATCTTCACCGCCTGCAAGGGCGCGCGCAGGTCGTGGCCGAGGATGGCGAGGAAAATATCCCGCGAGCGATTGACCTGCTCGGCGTAGGCCGCCGTGGATTCGGCCAGGGCTTCGTCGATGGCTTCGTTGAAGCGGATCATGTCCTGGAAATAGCCCAGGTCCGGCGATTCCAGGCTATTGACCCACAGGCGAATCACACAGGCGCGCAGGTGGCGGAACTCGGAGGTCATCTGCACCAGGTCAAAACCCACGGTATGGCGCAGTTCGCCATGGCTGGCGGCCGCTTCGTCCAGGCTCGGGGTCTTTTCCGGGCCTTCGCCCTTGGCCTTGGCCGCCTGTTCGCTGGCGCTTTGGCGGGTGTTCATGTCCCGCGCGGCGGCCAGCAGGATCGAACGGGCGTGGTCGCGCAGTTGCGCGCGGTTCAGGGTTTCGGCGGCCGGGGTCAGGGTTTCGGCAAACTGTTCCCATTCATCGACGATTCGGTCGGCATGCAACACGATGAATTCGGATAGGCGCATAGCCAGGTTCCCAAGTGCAAGACAGTGAACAAACGTCGGGCATCGTAGCGCCAACGTCTCCCGGCTTCACTGGCACAGCAGGTGCCTGCCGATGAACGGTCAGAACAGGAAGTAACGCTGGGCCATCGGCAGCACGTCCGCCGGCTCGCACCACAACAGCTCGCCATCGGCCTTGACCTGGTAGGTCTGCGGATCGACCTCGATGTCTGGCAGGTAGTCGTTGTGGATCAAGTCGCTCTTTTGCACCTGGCGGCAACCCTTGACCACCGCGATCTGCTTCTTCAGGCCCAAGGCCTGCGGCAGGCCCTCTGCCAGCGCCGCCTGGCTGATAAACGTCAGGCTGGTGGCGTGCAGCGAGCTGCCGAAGCTGGCGAACATCGGGCGGTAGTGCACCGGCTGCGGGGTGGGGATTGACGCATTGGCATCGCCCATCAGGCTGGACGCAATCGCCCCGCCCTTGAGGATCAGGGTGGGCTTGATGCCGAAGAACGCCGGGCGCCACAACACCAGGTCGGCCCATTTGCCGACTTCGATGGAGCCCACTTCGTGGCTGATGCCGTGGGTGATCGCCGGGTTGATGGTGTACTTGGCGATGTAGCGCTTGGCGCGGAAGTTGTCGTTGCCCGCGCCGTCGCCAGGCAGTGGCCCGCGTTGTTTCTTCATCTTGTCGGCGGTTTGCCAGGTGCGTGTGATCACTTCGCCCACGCGGCCCATGGCCTGGCTGTCGGAGCTGATCATCGAGAAGGCGCCAAGGTCGTGCAGGATATCTTCGGCGGCGATGGTTTCGCGGCGGATGCGGCTTTCGGCGAACGCCACGTCTTCGGCAATGCTCGGGTCCAGGTGATGGCAGACCATCAACATGTCCAAGTGCTCGTCGATGGTGTTGCGGGTGAACGGCCGCGTCGGGTTGGTGGAGCTGGGCAGCACGTTAGGGAAACCGCAGGCCTTGATGATGTCCGGCGCGTGGCCGCCACCGGCACCCTCGGTGTGATAGGTGTGGATGGTGCGCCCCTTGAGCGCGGCGAGGGTGGTTTCGACGAAGCCCGACTCGTTGAGCGTGTCGCTGTGGATCGCCACCTGCACATCGTACTCATCGGCCACGCTCAGGCAGTTGTCGATGCTGGCGGGCGTGGTGCCCCAGTCTTCGTGCAGCTTCAAACCGATGGCGCCGGCCTTGACCTGCTCGATCAGCGGCTCGGGCAGGCTGGCATTGCCCTTGCCGGTAAAGCCGATGTTCATCGGGAATGAGTCGCTGGCTTGCAGCATGCGCGCCAGGTGCCACGGGCCTGAAGTACAGGTGGTGGCATTGGTGCCGGTGGCCGGGCCGGTGCCGCCGCCGATCATGGTGGTGACGCCGCTGGTCAGCGCCTCTTCGATCTGCTGCGGGCAGATGAAATGCACATGTGAGTCGATGCCGCCGGCGGTGAGGATCATGCCTTCACCGGCGATCACTTCGGTGCTGGCGCCGATGGCCATGGTCACGCCGGGCTGGATGTCCGGGTTACCGGCCTTGCCAATGGCGTGGATGCGGCCATTCTTCAAGCCAACGTCGGCCTTGACGATGCCCCAGTGGTCGATGATCAGCGCGTTGGTGATCAGCGTATCCACCACTTCACGGGCGAGCAGTTGGCTTTGGCCCTGGCCATCGCGGATGACTTTGCCGCCGCCGAACTTCACTTCTTCGCCATAAACCGTGAAGTCCTGCTCCACTTCGATGAACAGTTCGGTGTCGGCGAGGCGAACCTTGTCACCGACGGTGGGGCCGTACATGTCGGCGTAGGCTTGGCGGCTGATTTTCATGTGTGTGAACCCTGGAAAATATGTGTTGAATGTGAAACCGCTATCGCCGGCAAGCCAGCTCCTACATTTGAAATGCATTCCCATGTGGGAGCTGGCTTGCCTGCGATGAGGCCCTAAAGATCACCCATGATCTTCCCGGCAAACCCGAACACCCGGCGCAACCCTGCCAGCTCCACTAACTCCACCTCGCGACTCTGCCCCGGTTCAAAGCGCACCGCCGTGCCCGCCGGGATGTTCAGGCGCATGCCGCGGCTGAGGGCGCGGTCAAAGGTCAGCGCGTCATTGGTCTCGAAAAAATGGTAATGGGAACCCACCTGGATCGGACGGTCGCCGCTGTTGGCCACGTTCAGGGTGACCGTGCGGCGGCCCACGTTGAGTTCGATTGCACCAGGCTGGATCTGATATTCACCAGGAATCATGCAGGTTGCCCCAGGGTCTTGAAGTAGATGGCGGTCGGGCTGTAGTGCCCGTCCGGGCTTTGGCAGTAATCCGGCAACTCGCCGATTTTTGTGTAGCGCAGCGCCTGGTAGAAGGCTTCGGCACCGGAGCCGGCCTCGGTGTCCAGGTACAGCAGGCCGCGCTTGTGCTGGCGCGCGGCGAGTTCCAGAGCGCTCATCAGTTGCTGGCCCAGGCCATGGCGGCGGGCGCTGCTGTGCACCAGCAGTTTTTGCACTTCGGCGCGGTTGAGGCCGTTGGCTTTGAGGCACAACGCCAATTGCACACTGGCGATCACTTGCTCGTCGCGCACCACTACCCAGAGCAGCAGGCTGCCCTCTTCGATACTCGCCTGCACACCGCTTAAATAGGTGCAGGCCTGGGCATCATCGAAATCGGCCATGAAACCCACCGAAGCGCCATGCTTCACCGCGTCCAGCAACAGCTCAATCAAACCCAGGCGGTAATGGGCAAAACTTTCAGCATTGACTCGACGCAGTTGGGCAGCATTCATCGGTGTTACTCCTTGTGGACCGCGGGCGGCTGGGCGCCGGGGCTGAGCAGCAGTTGCATAAAGGTCAGGTCCAGCCAGCGGCCAAACTTGGTGCCCACCTGGGCCATCTGCCCGGTGATGCCAAAGCCCAGGCGTTCGTGCAGGCGGATCGAGGCCTGGTTGCCGCTTTCGATGGCGGCAACCATCACGTGTTTGTCGCACGCCCGGGCGCGTTCGATCAGGGCCTGCATCAGCAGCGGGCCCAGGCCTTTGCCGCGTTGGTCGTTGCGCACGTACACCGAATGCTCGACGGTGTGGCGAAAGCCGTCGAAGGGCCGCCAGTCGCCGAACGAGGCATAGCCGAGCACCTGCTCGGCCTCCACCGCCACCAGGATCGGATAAAACTGCGCCTGGCGTGCGCTGAACCAGGCCTGGCGATTGCCCAGGTCCACTGGTTGATCGTTCCAGATGGCCGTGGTGTTGAGCACGGCATCGTTGTAGATATCGCGGATCGCCGGCAGATCGCCGTGCACCGCGTCACGAATCAGCAAGGACATGGCCGGGCCTCAGGCGATGGGTTGGTGGACGGTCACCAGTTTGGTGCCGTCGGGGAAGGTGGCTTCGACCTGGATATCCGGGATCATCTCCGGGATGCCTTCCATCACTTGCTCGCGGCTGAGCAGGGTGGTGCCAAAGTGCATCAGGTCGGCCACGGTGCGCCCGTCGCGCGCGCCTTCGAGCAGGGCCGCGGAGATGTAGGCGATGGTTTCCGGGTAATTGAGCTTCACCCCACGCGCCAGGCGGCGCTCGGCCACCAGGCCTGCGGTGAAGATCAGCAGCTTGTCTTTTTCCCTTGGGGTCAGGTCCATGGTCAGCAGTCCGTTTTGAAAAACAATTATTAACAACACAGGTCCAATGTGGGAGCGGGCTTGCTCGCGAATGCGGTGGGTCAGTAATGGATATGTTGACTGATGCACCGCATTCGCGAGCAAGCCCGCTCCCACATTTTGATCTCATGTGTTCCAAATTCTTGGTGGTATGGCCTCACGCCCCAGCAATGCCGGGCGCAACAGCCGCCACAGATCAATCAACCAGGCCCGCGCCAGTAACGTCTCGCTGGCCAGGCAGCGCGCCACCAGCAAACCCGGCAGTTGGGTCAGGTCGCCACGCACTGCATGGGGCAGCGCTCGGCATTGTTCAAGCAGTTCGGTATCGATTTCCCCGCTCACCAGCAACGTGGCGAACACCGGCTGCCCATCCAGGCCAATCGGCGAGTCGAGCAGGCCGTCGTCGCCTACGATGCGTTGGCGTTCATGCCAGAGCAACTGGCCGTCGCGACGGATATCCAGGTGCGACTGGAAGTGCCCACGGTCGAAACGTTCGCCGCTGGCCGGGCGCCCCAGCGCCACCACGTCCCAGTACAGCAGCCGGGCGTCGCCGTGCAGGTCGATGCGGGTGCTGAGTTCGGCCTGGGCCGCACTGAACACGATGGTTTCCTGGGGCAGCCACTCCAGGGTGGCGCCGGCCTCGACCGTCAAGGCCACCTGCTGGTAGGCCGGCCCGCTGGCACGGTACCACTTGGCGGCGCCGGGGCTGGTCAGTTGCGCCCACGCGCCCTCAGCCAGGTGGGCGGTGATCTCCAGGCGATCGCCCCCGGCAATCCCGCCCGGCGGGTGCACGATGATGTGCTGGCACACCTCGGGGCCTTCGGCATACAGGTGCTTTTGCACCCGCAGCGGGCCCAGGTGGCGGCGCAGCACCGGGCGCGTGCTGGCGCCAAAGCGTGCATAACCCAACTCCAGCGCGGCGTGCCAACTGGGGGTGAACAGAGCGGGGGGGGCAGGAACGGTCATGGTCAGGGCTTATCAACGAGACGCTACAGATTAGATGGTAACCAGGCCGCGTACACCCTCGGCCTCCATATTTTCTCCGCGGCCCTGCTGGACGATTTCCCCCCGCGACATCACCAGGTATTGATCGGCCAGTTCGGCGGCGAAGTCGTAGAACTGCTCCACCAGCAAAATCGCCATGTCGCCGCGTTCTGCGAGCTTCTTGATCACCGCGCCGATCTCCTTGATCACCGAGGGCTGGATGCCTTCGGTGGGCTCATCGAGGATCAACAGGCGCGGACGGCTGGCCAGCGCACGGCCAATCGCCAACTGCTGTTGTTGACCACCGGACAAGTCGCCGCCGCGCCGATGCTTCATTTGCAGCAACACCGGGAACAGTTCGTAGATAAACGCGGGGACTTCCTTGGCTTCAGAGCCCGGAAAGCGCGACAGGCCCATCAACAGATTTTCTTCCACGGTCAGCCGGCCGAAAATCTCGCGGCCCTGGGGCACATAGGCGATACCGGCGTGCACGCGCTGGTGCGGCTTGAACCCGGTGATGGCCTTGCCTTCCCAGTTCACCGCGCCTTCCTTGGCGGGCAGCAGGCCCATCAGGCATTTGAGCAGGGTGGTCTTGCCCACGCCGTTACGGCCGAGCAGGCAGGTGACTTCGCCGACTTTCACGTCGAACGAAAGGCCGCGCAGGATGTGGCTGCCGCCGTAGTACTGGTGCAATTTGTCGACTTGCAGCATGTTCAAAATCTCCTCAATTCCCCTGTGGGAGCTGGCTTGCCTGCGATGGCGCTGTGTCAGTCACCCTGGCTATCGCTGGCCAGCCAGCTCCTACATAAAGCGGATTGCATCAGGCTTAGCGACCGAGGTACACCTCGATCACCCGCTCATTTTCCTGCACCTGTGCCAGCGACCCTTCGGCCAGCACGCTGCCCTGGTGCAGCACCGTCACATGGTCGGCAATCGCGCCGACAAAGCCCATGTCGTGCTCCACCACCATCAGCGAATGCTTGCCCGCCAGGCGCTTGAACAACTCGGCGGTGAACTCGGTCTCGGCGTCGGTCATGCCGGCCACCGGTTCATCGAGTAGCAACAGTTGTGGGTCTTGCATCAGCAGCATGCCGATTTCCAAAAACTGCTTCTGGCCGTGGGACAGTAAACCCGCCGGGCGCTGTACCGAAGTCGTCAGGCGAATGGTGTCGAGCACTTCATCGATGCGGTCCTTCTGTTCACCGCTCAGGCGCGCCCGCAGGCTGGCCCACACGGACTTGTCGGTCTTCTGCGCCAGCTCCAGGTTCTCGAACACGCTCAGGGCCTCGAACACCGTGGGTTTCTGGAACTTGCGGCCAATGCCGGCCTGGGCGATCTGCACTTCGCTCATGCGCGTCAGGTCCAGGGTTTCGCCGAACCAGGCCTTGCCGTGGCTGGGGCGGGTCTTGCCGGTGATCACGTCCATCAGGGTGGTCTTGCCCGCGCCGTTGGGGCCGATGATGCAGCGCAGCTCGCCGACGCCGATATACAGGTTGAGGTCGTTGAGGGCCTTGAAGCCATCGAAGCTGACGCTGATGTCTTCCAGGGTCAGGATCGTGCCGTGGCGGGTATTGAGGCCCTTGCCGGCGGCCTGGCCGAGGCCGATGGCGTCGCGGCTGGTGCCCTGGTCGCGGTTCGGTTCGATGATCGGTTCGAGCATGAACTGGTCGGTTGCCGTGACTCTCATTGTTCGCCCCTTTTCTTCAGCAGGCCGATGATGCCCTTGGGCAGGTACAGCGTGACGATGATGAACAGCGCTCCCAGGAAGAACAGCCAGTACTCCGGGAAGGCCACGGTGAACCAGCTCTTCATGCCGTTGACCACGCCGGCACCCAGCAGCGGGCCGATCAGGGTGCCGCGCCCGCCCAGGGCCACCCACACGGCGGCCTCGATGGAGTTGGTCGGCGACATTTCGCTGGGGTTGATGATGCCCACCTGCGGCACGTACAACGCACCGGCCAGGCCGCACAGCACCGCGCTCAACACCCACACAAACAGCTTGAAACCGCGCGGGTCGTAGCCGCAGAACATCAGGCGGTTCTCCGCGTCGCGCAGGGCCGTCAGCACCCGGCCGAACTTGCTCCGGGCCAGGCGCCAGCCGATAAACAGGCTGCCCACCAACAGCAGCACCGTGGCCAGGAACAGCACCGCGCGGGTGCCCGGCTCGGTGATGCCAAACCCCAGGATGCTACGGAAGTTGGTAAAGCCGTTATTGCCGCCAAAGCCGGTCTCGTTGCGGAAAAACAAGAGCATCCCGGCAAAGGTCAGGGCCTGGGTCATGATCGAGAAATACACGCCCTTGATCCGTGAGCGGAAGGCAAAGAAGCCGAACACCAGCGCCAGCAAACCCGGCGCCAACACCACCAGGCACAGGGCCCAGAGGAAGTGCTGGGTGCCGAGCCAATACCACGGCAGTTCGGTCCACGACAGGAAGGTCATGAACGCCGGCAACTCGCTGCCGGCGGCCTGGCGCATCAGGTACATGCCCATGGCGTAGCCGCCAAGGGCAAAGAACAGGCCGTGGCCCAGGGACAGCATGCCGGCGTAGCCCCACACCAGGTCCAGGGCCAGGGCGACGATGGCGTAGCAGAGGATCTTGCCCACCAGCGTCAGGGTGTAGGCCGAGACATGCAATGCGTTATCGGCCGGCAGCAGCGACAGCAGCGGCAACGCCAGCAGCACGGCGAGGATCACCGCGCCCACTGCAATCGTCACCTTGGGGCCGGCCTTTTGCGCGGCCGTGAGCATCAATGGCTGGTTCATCAGTCGATCACCCGTCCTTTCAGTGCGAAGAGTCCTTGCGGGCGTTTCTGGATAAACAGAATGATCAGCGCGAGGATCAGGATCTTGCCGAGTACGGCACCGATCTGCGGTTCAAGAATTTTGTTGGCGATGCCCAGGCCAAAGGCGGCCATGACGCTGCCGGCCAGTTGGCCGACGCCACCGAGCACCACCACCAGGAACGAGTCGATGATGTAACTCTGGCCCAGGTCCGGGCCGACGTTGCCGATCTGGCTCAGGGCTACGCCGCCTAAGCCGGCGATGCCCGAGCCGAGGCCAAAGGCGAGCATGTCCACACGCCCGGTGGGCACGCCGCAGCAGGCGGCCATGTTGCGGTTCTGGGTGACGGCGCGCACGTTGAGGCCCAGGCGGGTCTTGTTCAGCAGCAGCCAGGTCAGCACCACCACGCACAGGGCAAAGCCGATGATGACGATGCGGTTGTATGGCAACACCAGGTTGGGCAGTACCTGGATCCCGCCCGACAGCCAGGCCGGGTTGGCCACTTCGACGTTCTGTGCGCCGAACAGCAGGCGTACCAGTTGGATCAGCATCAGGCTGATGCCCCAGGTGGCCAGCAGGGTTTCCAGTGGGCGGCCGTAGAGGTGACGGATCACCGTGCGCTCCAGGGCCATGCCGATGCCGGCGGTGACAAAAAACGCCACCGGCAGCGCGATCAGCGGGTAGAACTCGATGGCCTGGGGCACATAGCGCTGCATCAGCAACTGCACCACATAGGTGGAGTAGGCACCGAGCATCAGCATCTCGCCGTGCGCCATGTTGATCACCCCGAGCAGGCCGAAGGTGATCGCCAGGCCCAGGGCCGCCAGCAACAGGATCGAGCCCAGGGACATACCGCTGAAGGCTTGCCCGAGGATCTCGCCCACCAGCAGCTTGCGCTTGACCTGGGCCAGGCTGGTTTCGGCCGCGGTGTGTACTGCGGCGTCGGCTTCCACGCCGGGCGCCAGCAGGGCCTCCAGGCGCGTGCGGGCCAGCGGGTCGCCGGTGCTGCCGAGCAGGCGCACGGCAGCCAGGCGCACGGCCGGGTCGGTGTCGACCAGTTGCAGGTTGGCCAGGGCCAGGCTCAGGGCGCTGTGCACCGGGTCATGGGTTTCGCTGGCGAGCTGCTGGTCGAGGAATTTCAGCTGCGCCGGTTGCGCGCTTTTTTGCAGGGTTCGGGCGGCGGCCAGGCGCACCTTGGGATCGGCGGCGAGCAGTTGCTGGCTGGCTTGCACGTTGTCGATCAGGCCGCGCAGGCGGTTGTTCAGGCGCACGGTCTTGGTTTCGCCGTTGACCGTGAGTTGGCCTTGTTGCAGGGCGTTGACCAACTCGATACGCGCAGGGTCAGGCTGGGCGGCCCAGTCCTGCAACAGCTTGGCCTGTTGGCTCGGGTTGGCAGCGAGGAAATCTTCGGCATCGCCGGCGTGTGCGGCCAGGGGCAGCAACAGCAGGCAGGCCAGGAGGAAGCGGTGGAGGGCAGTGGGCATAACAAATTGTCCTGAACATGCGCGGACGGGGTGAACACCTACCCCCTGTAGGAGCCGGCTTGCCGGCGATTGCGGTGTGTCAGTCGATTCATCTGTCACTGACACGCTGCTATCGCCGGCAAGCCAGCTCCTACAGGGGGCGGGCTCGTGGGTTGGGCTTAGTTGCTCTTGACCGCGTGATCCGGCTTCTTGTCATTGCCAGGGATGTACGGGCTCCACGGCTGGGCGCGGATCGGCCCTTCGGTCTGCCACACCACCGAGAACTGGCCGTCGGACTGGATCTCGCCAATCATCACCGGCTTGTGCAGGTGGTGGTTGGTCTTGTCCATGGTCAGGGTGTAGCCCGACGGCGCGGCGAAGGTCTGGCCGGCCAGGGCTTCACGCACTTTGTCGACGTCGGTGGACTTGGCTTTCTCCACCGCCTGCGCCCACATATGGATGCCGACGTAGGTGGCTTCCATCGGGTCGTTGGTCACGGCCTTGTCGGCACCCGGCAGGTTTTTCGCCTTGGCGTAGGCTTTCCAGTCGGCGACGAACTTGGCGTTGACCGGGTTCTCTACCGACTGGAAGTAGTTCCACGCCGCCAGGTTGCCCACCAGCGGTTTGGTGTCGATGCCGCGCAGTTCTTCCTCGCCTACCGAGAACGCCACCACAGGCACCTCGGTCGCCTTCAGGCCCTGGTTGGCCAGTTCCTTGTAGAACGGCACGTTGGAGTCACCATTGACGGTGGACACCACGGCGGTCTTGCCACCCGCCGAGAATTTTTTGATGTTGGCCACGATGGTCTGGTAATCGCTATGGCCGAACGGGGTGTAGACCTCTTCGATGTCCTTGTCGGCTACGCCTTTGGAATGCAGGAACGCGCGTAGGATTTTGTTGGTGGTGCGCGGGTACACGTAGTCGGTGCCCAGCAGGAAGAAGCGCTTGGCGCTGCCGCCTTCTTCGCTCATCAGGTATTCCACTGCCGGGATCGCCTGCTGGTTCGGCGCGGCGCCGGTGTAGAACACGTTGGGCGACATTTCCTCGCCTTCGTATTGCACCGGGTAGAACAACAGGCCGTTGAGTTCTTCGAACACCGGCAGCACCGATTTACGCGACACCGAGGTCCAGCAGCCGAACACCACCGCGACCTTGTCCTGGGTCAGCAACTGCCGGCCCTTTTCGGCGAACAGCGGCCAGTTGGAGGCCGGGTCGACCACCACCGCTTCGAGCATCTTGCCGTTCACCCCGCCCTTGGCGTTGATCTCGTCGATGGTCATCAGCGCCATGTCCTTGAGGGACGTTTCGGAGATGGCCATGGTCCCGGACAGCGAGTGCAGGATGCCGACCTTGATGGTCTCGGCGGCCTGGACGGTCCAGGTCAGGCCCATGGCGGCAATGGATGCCGACAGAGTGAAAGCCTTGATCAAGCTGCGACGCTTCATGGTGCGGTCTCCAGAACTCAATATTTTCAGGGGGCGGATAGGGGCGTTGCCAGAGCATTTGCAAAGGCTGTGCCTATTGGCTGCGCTGCCTTGTTATGTGGGCCATGGGCTGCACTGGTCGGTTGTACTGCACCAAGTGAGGGCTTGCCGGGCGTGCTGGTGCGTGGCGTGCGCCCGAACGGGGCAGGGCGTGTGGCGCGGTGGATATCTATTTAGCGCCCTCGCGCTCGCGCCAACGGTAAAGATCGCCGTGACCCTGGCCAGCGTCTGGTCGGGGCATATTTGAGGGGATGTCATGGAACGACCTAAACGCGGTTGGTTCGGCAGCGGATTGAAGTCGGATGTGGTACTGCCACCAGTGGGACCGGCCTTTGTCACCATGGATGATGCGGCGCGTTATGCCCATCGACAGATCGGCAGCCGGCGCGATAAGGAGTATGGCGGGGTGATCCTGGAGAGCTTGGCGGACGGCTACTTCTATGCCACCGAGCCGATAGCGGGCGGGGCTTACACCTTCGATTACTGGACGGTGCTGAAAGTCGACAGCAATAGCCAGTACCTGCACCCACAAGGCTATCGGTGCGTGGCCGACTACCACTCTCATCCCGATGCGTTCGATGATTTTCAAGAGAACAACCCTGAGTTTTCCGAGCGTCAGGTCAGGGGGCTGAATGGCTTTTTTTCGGATATTGACCTGAGCATCTTTATTTTGGAGCGCGGTTTTTTTTCGGCCTCTTATCTGTCTGGGCCCGATGGCGGGTTGCTCAAGTATGTCACCACCGGCTCGGCTGAGGAGCAGCGTTTTGGTGTGTGGCTCGACAAAAAGCTGCACTTTGGTCATGCGGATGGCCCGGCCGATAACAAACCGGAGACCTTCTTCAAGAAGGCCGCCAGTGTCAGCCAGTTGTCCTTCGTGGTTCCGAGTGCGTTGTGGGGTGGCTCGACAGGCACAGTGCCCAGGCAATGGCGACCGTTCACAGCCTTTGTCTCGCGCACCTACGAGCTGCCGGCCTGCGGGCCGGTGTACGCCGGGCTTGATGCCCTGCTGGAGGTATTGCAGCAACGCAACCCTGAACGCGCCTTTATCCTCAAGGATGCCAACAAAGAGGACTATGTGCTGGTCGAGCCCCCGGCCGGCGGGCCCGCACCGGTGTCCATCCAGCAATTGTTCCCGCGCACCTCGGATGGTAAGCGCGTGTCACACGAGAGCTTCCATTGGGTGGCGGTCTATCTGGGACGCCCTCCGGTGCCCCTGCGCCTCCCGTCCAGGGACGCGTGGCTGTACCGTAACTTTTTTAGCCCGCTGGAGTTGGCGACCCAGCTTTACCATGGGGTGCAGTCCAGGGATTTGCTGGGGCCGGAGCGTCAGCTGTTTTTCTATCGCAACCTCAATGATGGGGCGTTGTTGCAATACAAGTGCGCGTTCTCGACCGCCGAGACTGAA
Organism: Pseudomonas sp. HC1(2025); assembly: GCF_058742075.1. Classification (NCBI taxonomy): domain Bacteria; kingdom Pseudomonadati; phylum Pseudomonadota; class Gammaproteobacteria; order Pseudomonadales; family Pseudomonadaceae; genus Pseudomonas; species Pseudomonas sp. HC1(2025). The sequence goes on from NZ_CP196017.1 coordinate 653,089, forward strand.
CTGTTTCGCGTCGAGCCGGACGGTCAGGTGGTGGATAACCAGATCGATTCGGCGCTGCTCGCGGGTACGCTGAGCCCTCGGGACTTTGTCCTGCGCGTGGCGGCAGGCGGGTATCTGTCGGTGATCCGGGCGGGCAAGATCTGGGACAGGCTCGGCCCGGTCGACGCGCAGTGGCGAGCCGTCTCCAGGGTTCCCAAACCCGTATTGAGTCCGCCCTTTGTCACCGCCGATGATGCTGCGCGCTGGGCTCACAACCGGATCGGCGAGCGACGCGACAAGGAGTATGGCGGTGCGGTGCTGCGACAAGGCGCGCGTTATTTCGCCACAGAACCGGTGGCCGGTGCGTCGATACAGTTTGATTTTCGCGCCATCATGGCCACCGATGAGCATGACTACTTCATTGCTCCGGCTCCCTTCGACTGCTACGCCTTTTACCACTCGCACCCGGCGGGCTCTCCCGGTGAACAGGGGTTGCACACTCAGTTCACGGCCGATGAGGTGGAGATATTTATCAGCTTTTTCTCGTCTGCCGACCAGGCGTTTGTCATCGGTAACCGTGAGTTTGCCCCGGCCCACTACCTGTCAGGCCCGCAGGGCTCGTTGCTCAAGTACGTGAGCAGCGGTTCAACGGCGGAGCAGACGCTGCTCAAGCAGTTGACCGGTGAGATGCCGATCCAGCCGGTCACCGAGTTTGAAGGGACTGTCTGGAATTTTGCCGATGCGGGCGACCTGCGGGTGGTGTTGGCCAACCGTGTCTGGGGCGGCGCTCGCGGTCGTGTCGCCAGGGGGTGGCGGGTCGGCGAACCGGTCATTCCCAAGGACACCGTGCAGGAGCAGCCGTTCTTTACGCCGCAGGCCAACACGGGGCAAGTTGCCGCGCTGATCGCCCTGAACCATATCAATGGCATGCCGGCGGGCGCTTACCAGGGGTTTGTGCTCAAGCATCAGAATGCCCCGAGCTATATCGCGACGCTACCGGTTGCAGCAGGCACAACCCTGGCCAGTCTGTTCCCCGCCCGTGCCGACGGTCAGGCGAAACTGCCCTCCAATTATCGCCTGGTTGGCCTTTACCGTAATGTGTTTGCCTCCGAGCCGAGGCCGTTGCCGGCCAATGAAGCCTGGCTGTATAAGCGGTTTGCCCCACCTGCGCTATGGGTGGAGGTCATGACCCAGGCTCTTGCCACCTCCAAGCTGCAGATCGCCGGGTTGGGGCTCAAGTTGTATCTGCAAGCCCCTGACCGGGCGCTGCTGCATTGGCAGGTGCCGAGTGCCGATACCGCCAACGAGCTGTTTAGCGTGGCCGGCCAGAGGGTGACTGACAAAGGCAACCAGGCGGCACTGCTCGACGGTACGTTGTCGTCCCGGGAGTTCGTGCACCGGGTGATTCGTGCCGGCGAGTTGACGGTGATTCAGCAGGGCGACTTGTGGAACGTACTGGGGCCGATGCATGACGGCGAGCGTCTGCCGCTGGGTTCGGGGACCACGCTGCTGAGTGCGGCATTCCTGACGGCCGATGATGCCGCGCGCCTTGCCCACGAGAAGATCGGCTTTCGCCGAGGGACGGCCTTTGGTGGGTACATTCTCAAAAGACCAGACGGGCGATTTTTATTCACCGAACCTGTGACTATTCATGGCGACGGCTTTTCCTCCGACCTGCTGCTGCCGAGACCGGGCGGTGGTTTGCTGGTGCCTCCGGTGGGCCATGAGATTCATGGGCGCTACGCCTCCCATGGGGCGGTGTCCTTCAATGACCTGGCCCGCCAGCGGCGCCTTGACTGGACCCTTGCGGACCTTGAGGTCAATGCCACGATGTTCTCGGATGTGGAGATCCGGGCGGTGATTGAATCCCGCCTGCCGGCTTACCTGAGCGGTTCGCCGAACAACCTGATCGGCTACACCCCCAGCGGCTCGGCCAATGAGTTGCTGGTGCTGAGCAACACCACCCGCGAGCCCGGCCAGCATGGTTACTTCGAACGCCTGGAAACCGGCAAGCTCAAGCCGGTGGACATCGTTACCCGCCTGGCGGATGCGGGCAATCTGCAAGTGCTTGTCGGTAGCCAGTTATGGGGGCCGCGTGGCACGGTCTACGACGACTGGACGCCCAACTTCGAGTATGCCCAGATCGATCTGCAAACCCCGGCGTTTGGTGCAATCTTCAACAGCCAGGACGCGGCGGCGCTCAATGCGCACATTCGCTGGTACGGCAGGAACCTGGATGCACAGGCGGCGACGGCCTACATTCTCAAGCACCCGCAACACGAAGAATATGTGGTCAGCGAGCTGTTGCCGATCAAGCCGCCCGGGCGTTGGTTGAGCGACTCCTCCAGGGGCTTTGGGTATCTGACCGGTGGCGACTTCGCCAAGGGCTTTGTGCTCAAGGGCCTGCTGTATTCACAGCAATGGCTGCCTGTGGGGCTGAACACTTCCGAGGCCTGGTTGACCCAGTTCTTTGTCACCCCCGAGTTGCTGTTGCGTGCCGAAGAAGATGCCCGGCATTTGCCGCGATCTTCTGCGGGGCCCGCCGTATTGCCTGTGTATGTGTCAACACTGGACGGCGCCTTGTTGCGGTATCAACCCCAGGCTTCGTCAATGCTCAAGCAGGGCATTGATGGCGCCGGTGTGACGATCCAGGGCATGAGCCTGCATGACGGCTCCCTGGATATCCGCCGGTTTGTCACGCTGATCGCCAAGGCCGGTGACCTGCGGGTGTTATACAGCAGCCAGTGCTGGGATCGACGGGGGCTGGTCATCGAAAACGCCACGTTATGGCGTCCCTATGGGCGTTTCACCCGCCGTCGCCTGGGCCCGGCTTTCCAGGAACAGGATGACGCAGTGCGCCATGCTCGCTCACGGCTGGGTGATCACGATAACGGCTTGCTGGGAGGCTTGGTGCTCAAGCGCCCTGACGGCCTGTTCGTGGCCACAGAACCTTTGAAAGTGCCTCGCGAAGATTTCGATCCCAAGTGGATTTTCCCCGATGAGGTGGTCTCGGTAGGAGGTTTTCCGGCGGGCCATACAATTGTTGCGCGTTACCGCACCAGTGCTGCGCGGGAGTTGCCGTTTGCCCTGGAGGCCACGCAAAAGAGCGTCTACCGCAATATGCTTTCCACCCGGGTGATTGGCGCATCGCTGCAGTCGCGGGACGTGCATCTGACCCGCGAGTACCTGTTAGGCACCGACGGCTGCGTGCTCAGTTACACCCGTAGCCGCACAGCCCTTGAGGATCAGTTGAAAACAGCCCTGCAGCCATTGCAGCCGCAACGTGCCGAGCTGTTGGATAACCTTGTCGAGCGGCAGATGCGCGACGGCACGCTGACCCCGATCGAGTTCGTCACCCGGCTGGCCCAGGCCGGTACATTGCGCGTGGTGGACGGTAGCGTGGTGTGGGGCATGCCGCGCACGGTCACAGCACCCTTCGTTGCCAACGTCATCTGGCCCGAGCCGTTGTTGATCCGCAACGCCGTGGCCGACCCGCCGTTCAGCCCGCTCTTCACCCAGGAGCAGGATGCGGTGCGCTATGCCCATGAGCAGTGCAGGCCCGGTGAGAGCTTGCAGTTCGGCTACGTTTTCAAGTCGCCCAAGCTGGGGCTTTATATGGTCAGCCTGCCACTGGTGCGTGCGAGCTATCGCGACTATAGCCAGGTGTTCCCCCAAGGCCTGCTTCCCCAGGGGTATGCCCTGGAAGGTCTCTACCTCTGCGCCACCAATGAGCTGTTGACGCCGGCGGAGGATCCGTTGCACCAGGCGTTCTTCCTGCCCACGGATTTTGATACGGGCCTGCGTTTCTCCCAGCACGCGGTCAAGGACAAGAAACTGCGCCTCTACCTGTCGTGCCCGGACGGCGCGCTGCTCAGGTATCAGTACCTCAGTAGCGATGAGCAACTGGACACGCTCGGCTCGTTGCAGGTATTGCGCGAACAGTTGCTGCTGGGTAATGCCCGCATGCTTGACCACGTGCGCAGCCTGGTTGCCCGGGGCAATCTGGATGTGTTGATCGAGGGCCGGGTGTGGGCTGGCACGACACGGGTTTCCTCCGATTGGCAACCGGGTACGGGGCCAGGTTTCGAGGAAACCTGGCGGGCCTGTGGCCCGCTCTTTTCCCATGCCGACGATGCTGCCCGCGATGTACAGCGCAGGCTCGCGCCGTATCGTGGCCAGGAGTACCTTGCCGCGATATTGGGCAATCGTGCGCGCACCTCGTTTGTCGCCACGTTGCCGCGAGTGGCCGGGCTCGACACGGCGCAGCAGCTGGCGCTGTTTTACACCGGGCCAGATGGGCCGGTACAGCCGCTGGTGCAACCGACTGAGCACCCGGTGCCTGAGCCGGTGTTCCCGACGCAGTACCAAGTGGTCGCCGCACAACTGATCTACGGCGCCATGCCGCCCTCGCAAAGCAACGATCCCCAGGAGCAGCGGCTGCTCAACAACTTTGTCGGCCCGGCACTCTTGAGCTTGTTCCTGCGGGTGTTGCGTGCGCATGCAGAGCGCCCGGCAAGCCTTTACCTGTCGGTTCGCGAGGGGGCGCTACTCAAATACATTCCGAGCTTTTCGCAGATGGAAGACCAAACCCAGCAGCTGGGTGTGAGGCTCCAGCCCAGTGAGTTCCTCAAGCGCGTGACCGGCTATGGCCAGCTTTTTGTACTGGATCGGGATGCGCTCTGGCGCAACGAGGGGCGCACGGTGGAAGCTCAGGTCGACCCGCGCAACCAAACCGAAGAAACCCAGATCGATGAAGCATTGAGCATCCGCGACCGGGATGAGCTGTAAGCCGGCGCCTGAGCTTAGCGCCTGCGCATCAGGCCAATAAAAAACAGGCCGCCAATCGCCGCCGTGGCCACGCCAATCGGCAGGTCCTCGGGGGCGATCAGGGTGCGGGCGGCGACATCGACCCACACCAGGAACAGGCTGCCCACCAGCACGCACACCGGCAACAAGCGCCGGTGCTCGGCGCCCACCAGGCGCCGGGCGATATGCGGCACCATCAGCCCGACAAACCCGATGGAGCCGCTGATCGACACCAGCACGCCGGTCATCAGCGAGGCAATCAAGAACACCTTGAGGCGCACATTGCGCGCGTTCAGGCCCAGGGTCACGGCGGTCTGCTCGCCGGCCATCAGCGCGTTGAGCGGGCGGGCCATGCCCAGCAGCAACAGTAGGCCCAGCAGCACCGTGGCGCTGGGGATCGCCAGCAGTTCCCAGCGCGCCAGGCCCAGGCCGCCGAGCATCCAGAACATCACCGCCGACGCCGCGCGATGGTCGCCCATGAACAGCAGCAGATTGGCCGCCGCCATCATCACGAATGACACCGCCACCCCGCACAGCAACAGGCGATCACTCTCCAGCCGGCCATTGCGGCTGGCCACCGCCAGCACCACCAGCATGCTCAGTAGCGCGCCGATGAAGGCGGCGATGGGCAGGGTCAGCAGGCCGATGATTTCGCCCACATGCAGCACTACGATTACCGCGCCCAGGGTAGCGCCCGAGGTCACCCCCAACAGGTGCGGATCGGCCAGTGGGTTGCGCGTGACCGCCTGCAAGACTGCGCCAATCAACGCCAGCCCGGCACCCACCAGCGCCCCGAGCAACATGCGCGGTACGCGGATCAGCCAGACGATATGTTCCTGGCCCACCGACCAGTCCACCGCCCCGATACCCAGGGCCTTGTGCAGCAGGATCCGCCACACCACGTCCACCGGCACCCGTGCCGAACCGAAGCCCAGCGAGACCACACAGGACACCAGCAGCACCGCGCCAAGGGCGGCGAGCAGCAGGGCATAGCGGCGCTCGATCATTGGCCGTGGAACCCCTTGGCCAGGGTTTCCACCGCCAGCACATTGTCGATCCCAGGTGTGGCCTGCACGTAGGGGATCACGATAAAACGCCGCTGCTTGATCGCGTCCACCGATTGCAGGGCCGGGTTATCCAGCAGGAACTGGATTTTCTGCTCGGCAGTGATTTCGCTGTAGTCGACGATCACGATCACCTGGGGGTTGCGCTCCACCACGGTCTCCCAGTTGACCCGGGTCCAGCTGGCGTCCACATCGTCGAGGATATTGCGCCCGCCAGCGGCAGCGATCAGCGCCTGGGGCATGCCCAGGCGGCCGGAGGTCATGGCGCGGTCTTCGCCGCTGTCATAGAGGAACACCCGTGGCTGTGTGGCGGGCAGGGTTTTGTGCACAGCGGCGACCTGGGCCTGCATCCGGGCGATCAGGGCGTCGGCGCGGTCCTGCACGTCGAAGATCCGGCCCAGGTTGCGCAGGTCGTTATAGGTGTCGTCCAGGGTTGCTGCCGGGCGCTTCATCACGAACGCGCAGGATTCGGTCAGCTCCAGCACGTTGATGCCCAGCGGTTGCAGGGTCTGCGGGGTGAGGTCGCCCCCCACGCGCATGCCGTAGTCCCAGCCGGCGAAGAAGAAATCCACATTGGCGTTGAGCAGGGTTTCCACCGACGGGTACTTGGCCGCCAGCTCCGGCAGGCCGTCGAGCAGCGTGGCCATTTGCGGGGTCACCGCCTTCCAGCCGGTCACGCCGCTGTAGCCGACCATGCGCGACTTGAGGCCCAGGGCGAGCATCATCTGGGTCATGTTGATGTCGTGGCTGACCGCGTGTTCAGGGGCCTGGTTGAAGATCACCTCGCGGTTGCAGCTCTGGATTTTCAACGGGTAGCGGGTGGCCTCGGCAAAGGCCTGGGTCGCACCGCACAGCAGGGTAAGGCACAGCAGGGAACGCAGGATCATGGTTGGGTTATCCAGGTGATTCGCGGGTAGCCGGAAAGTGGATGGGTATCGATCAGTGCCTCGACACCGAACACCTCGCGCAGCAGCTCGGCGGTCAGCACTTGGTGGGGCGTGCCGCTGGCGACGATGCGGCCATGGTTGATCACGTACAGGCGATCACAGAAGGCGGCGGCCAGGTTCAGGTCATGGATGCTGGCCAGGGTGCCGATCTGCAGGCGCTTGACCAGCCCCAGCAGCTCCAGTTGGTAGCGTGGGTCGAGGTGGTTGGTCGGCTCGTCGAGGATCAGCAGTTGCGGCTGCTGGGCCAGGGCGCGGGCGAGGATCACGCGCTGCTTTTCACCGCCGGACAGGGTGGCGAAGGCATGGTCCTCAAAACCCAGCAGGCCGACGGATTCGAGGGCGTGCTGAATCAGTTGGCGGTCGTGCAGGGTATCGCTGTCGAACAGCCCTTTGTGCGGGGTGCGGCCCATGGCGACCACTTCATCGACCCGCAGGCCGAAGGCGTCGGGGAATTCCTGCAGCACCACGGCGATGCGCTGGGCGCACCAGCGCGAGGATTGCTTCCAGACGCTCTGGTGATCCAGATGCACTTCACCCTGCTCGGGCTTGCTGAAGCGATAGGCGCAGCGCAACAGGCTGGTCTTGCCGCTGCCATTGGGCCCGATCAACCCGACAAACTCCCCGGCACCCACCTGCAGGCTGGCATCACGCAGGTGGAACTGGTGATGACAGTGGCCATGGCCCAGGGGCGACCAGGCGAGGTGGTGGAGGTTGAGTGTGGGCATCAAAAATCTCAAGTCAAACAGCGATCCAGGGGTGGTTAGAAGGTGTAGTCCGCGGTCACAAAGAACGAGCGCGGCTCACCCAGTATCCATTGCTGGCCGTCATTGTATTGGCTCACGGCATAGGTGCGGTCGAACAGGTTATTCAATTGCAGGCCCAATGTCGTGTTGCGCAGGGCTTTCCACGAAACAGTGGCGTCGACCACGGTGTAGCTGGGCAGTTCATTGCGGTTGGCCATGTCAGCGTAGCGCGCATCCACATACCGCACGCCGGCACCGGCGCGGATGTCGTCGCTCACCGCCTTGCTGACCCACAGGTTGGCCGTACGGCGTGGCACGTCCACCGGGCGATTGCCGTCGCGCGAGACCTGCACGCCGCCGACGTTCTGCTGGAAGTCGTCATATTGCGCCCGCACGATGGCCGCGTTGGCCTGCAGTTGCCAGGCGTGGGGCAGTTGCAGGTCGAGGCTGGCCTCCAGGCCGTCGGAGGATTGCTGGCCCACTTGCTGTTTGAACTGCGGGTTGCCCGGCACATCGGTCAGCAGTTTCTTTTTGACGATATGGTAGGCCGCCAGGGTCCACTCGCCACGCTGGTCCCAGAAAGCTTGCTTGATACCGATTTCGGTCTGCTTGGCGGTGGACAGGTCGAACGCCTGTTGGCTTGAGCTCAGGGAGATCAGCCCGCCGACGCCATCGGTGCTGGTGGCGTACTGGCCGTAGACCGAGGTGTCCGGGGTGAGGGCAAACACCAGGCCGGCCTTCCAGTTGTTGCCGGTCAGGGTCTTGTCGTTGCGTTCACCGCTGCGCAGTTCATCGCGGTCCAGGTGCACGTAGTCGCGACGAATGCCGGTGACCAGGGACAGGCGCTCGCTCAGTTGCAGGCGGTTTTCGGCAAAGCCTGCGAACTGCTTGGTGGTGGTGGCGAACACCGGCAGGAACGGATCGGCGCTTTCAAACGGGGCTTGGGCCGGATGTTTCACATCGATGGGCTGGCCACCGTCCACGACGTCGTTAAACGGTGAGTTGCTGGCCAGGCGAAAGCGGATGCGGTTGTATTCCACGCCGGTCACGGTCTGGCTGTCGAGGCCAAACAGGGTGTGTTTGAAGGTAAAGGTCTGGCGGTCGCCGACCTGTTCCTGGTTGTGCTTGATGCCAAAAAAACCGCTGCGGGTCAGTTGCCCGGCGCTGAAGTTGTAGTTCTCGGCGTTCTGCCAGCGGCGCTGGGCCTTGAGGTAGTACAACTCGTTGCGCGCGCTGACACTGTCGTTGATCTGCCATTCGCTGCTCAGGCGGGTCCACTGGTCGTTGTAGTGCTGGGTGTCGTTGCTGACGTTGTAGTTCTTGTCCCGCAGGCCCTTGTGCAGGTGGCCGTTGAGCAGCGGTGTGCCGAAATAGTTCTGCGGGCGTTGGTCGCCGTAGTCGTGGGCCAGGGTGAAGCTCAGGTTGTCGGCGGCCTGCCAGCGCAGGGCGCCGCTGGCAAACTCGCTGGCCGAGTCGCCACGGTCGATAAAGCCATGGCTGCGCAGGCGGTTGAGGTTCAGGCGATAGCTCAAGGTATCGGTCAGCGAGCCGCCGCTGTCCAGGGCCTGTTGCTGGCGATCATAGGAGCCGTAGCCCAGGCGGATGTGGTTTTCGATCTCGCCCTCAAAGGGCTTTTTCGCGACGGTATTGACCACCGCGCCGGTGGCGCCTTCGCCATACAGCACCGATGCCGGGCCGCGCAGCACGTCCACGCGTTCGACGGCCCAGGTGTCGACCGGGAAGGTCGAGGTGCCCATGCCGTTGTACAGGCGGTTGCCGTCATACAACTGCATCACCGAACCCTGGCCGGCAAACCCACGGGCTTGCAGCGAGGTACCGCCGTCGCCCGGGGTGCCGGTGCGGCTGATGCCGGTGGCGCGGGAGATGGCGTCCTGCACACTGGCGTCGCCGCGTTCGCGGATCTGCTCGCCAGTCTGGCTTTCGACACTGCCGGGGGTTTGCCGGGCGCTGAGGCCCAGGCGCGAGCCGGCGGTGGTCGGGGTGTCGAGGTCGACAGGTGCGCTGTCCACTGCCGGAGCGGTCACGGGGCTGACGGGCAGGGTCAGGGCCTGGGCACTGTTTTGCAAGGCAAGCAGGCACAGGCCGCTGGCAAGGTACTTGTTCATCGGACGACAGATCGCTTCTTCGAGACGGTACTCGCCGCTGAGCGCGGCGAGTGGGGACGGTGCAGTAAGTGTTATAAGTTAACACTTCTTGCGCTGGGGATGAAAGCCCGCGTAAGACTACATAACGCCTCTATGTAGGGCATCTCGCCTACCTCATGCAGAAGATGAGGCCGATTCACGTTGCTTGAAAAAACGCGCCAGTACCAGCCGATCCAACACCCACACCACGATCAGCGAGGCGCCGACCAGCGGGAAAATGATCGCCAGGGCCAGCATGATCAGCATCGCGGTTTTCCATTTCGGCAGGTCGTGGCGCAACGGCGGCACCCCCAGGCCGCCCTGTGGCCGGCGCTTCCACCAGATCACCAGGCCGCTGACGGCACTTAGCAGAATCATCAGGCACACCAGCAGCACGATGATCTGGTTGATCACCCCGAACATCTTGCCCTCGTGCAGCATCACCCCGGACTCGGTGACCCGCGCCACCGTGTTGTAGTGTTCCCAGCGCACATCGGCCAGGACCTCGCCGGTGTATTGGTCGACATGCAGGGTTGCGTCATTGCGCGGGTCGTTGGCGAACACGGCGATGGTGAACACGCCCGTGGCCGTGGTGGGGAAGGTGACGCTGTAGCCCGGCTCGACCTGGCGTGCGGTGGCCAGGTCCACCACCTGTTGCAGGCTGATCGCGGGGGCGGCCGGGCCGTGATGCATGCCGCCGTGCTGCATGTGTTCGGCATGCTCGCCGGACATCGGCATGGGGGTGTTTTCCAGGGCCCAGGGCACGGTCTGTTGCGTGGCGGTGTTGAGGCTGCGGGCCTGTTGGTCGGACTGCGGCACGTCGTTCCACATCGCCGCTGGGAAGTGGTTCCACAGATCGGCGTATTGCTTGCCCCAGAAGCCGGTCCAGGTCAGGCCGCTGAGGATCATCAGCAGCAGGAATGCGGCGCCCCAGAACCCGGTGACCGCATGCAGGTCGCGCCAGAACAGGCGCCCGCGACTGCCCAGGCGCGGCCACAGGATCCCGGCGGCGGATCTGCCGCGCGGCCACCACAGGTACAGGCCGGACACCACCAGCATCACCCCCCAGCCCGCCGCGAGTTCGATCAGGCGGTCGCCGGTGGTGCCGATCATCAACTCACCGTGCAGCGCACGGACGATGGCTTGCAGGTTGTAGGTCGCGTCCTGCTCGCCGAGCACGTTGCCGCGATAGGGGTCGACGAACACGGTCAGTTCGTGGCCGGCGTTGTGCAGGACAAATTGCGCGCTGCTGCTGGCGTCCACCGGTGGCAGGTATTTGCTGAGGGTGGCTTGTGGGTAGGCGGCCTTGGCGCGCTGCAATTGCTCGTCGGCGCTGAGGACGTGCGCGGCGGGCTCGACCTTGAGCAGGTCGGCATACATCAGCGGGTCCAACTGGGGTTTGAACAGGTAGATGATGCCGGTCACTGCCAGCAACACCATGAAGGGCGCGACAAACAGCCCGGCGTAGAAATGCCAGCGCCAGGCCAGGTTGTAGAAGGAAATCTTTGGAGGGTTCATCAGGGCGCTCCGCAAGGACTCTAATGTTATGGGTATTGATGACGCTATTGCGGGCAATCACCCTGTAGGAGCCGGCTTGCCGGCGATGAGGCCCTTGAGGACGCCATCACCGGCAAGCCGGCTCCCACAGGGGGGATTGCCCGCGATGTGGTTAGAAGCTCATATCCACCTTGGTCCAGAGCGTGCGCCCTGGCTCCTTGATAGCTTGCGGGTCGTTGGCCGGGTAACCGAACCCGGCGTTGCCGGCCAGGTTCAGGTGTTCGGCGTAGGCCTTGCCGAACAGGTTGTCGACGCCGGTGCTGACCTTGAAGTTCTTGTTGATGCGGTACGCCGCGTTGAGGGAGAACACGCCAAAGCCACCGCTCTTGGCGAAGTCCTTGCCGACCACGTTGCCTTTGTTCTGGTCGATGCGGTTTTGCGCCGCCACCACGCGCCACAAGGCGCCGGCGCTCCAGTCGTCTTCGCTGTAGGTCAGGCCGAAGCGCGCGTCCAGCGGCGGCATTTGCGGCAGGGCCTTGCCGTCGCTGCTGTTTTTGCCCCAGGCATACGCCAGGGTGGCATCGGCTTTCCAATTGGAGGTCAGCTTGTAGGCGGCGCCCAACTCACCGCCCATGATCCGCGCGTCGATGTTCTGCGCCTGGGAAGTCATGCCCATCATCCCGGGGGTGTAGTTGAACAGGATGTAGTCGCGCACCTGGCCAACATACCCGGAGGCCCAGGCTTCAAGCTCAGCGGTCTTGTATTGCAGGCCGAAGTCCAGCTGGGTGGTTTTCTCCGGCTTGACTGCATCAAAGGCATTGAGCGAACCCGCCGGGCCTTTGCCGGGGGAGAACAGTTCCCAGTAGTCCGGGAAGCGTTCGGCGTGGCCGAGGCCGGCGTAGAGCGTGGTCGGGCTGTCGGCCAAGTCATGTTCATAACGCACGAAACCCAATGGCAGGGTGTCGGCGCGGGTATCGCCGGCGGTCGGGTTGGCGCGGCTCATCATGCCGCTGCCGGTGCGCTGGCGGTAATCCTTGGCCGAGGCGCGATCCAGGCGGGCGCCCGTGATCAACCGGTCATTGTCGGCGGCGTACCAGGTCAGTTCGCCAAACACCCCGTAGTTATGGAAGTCGGCGTCCTTGGTGCGCGGCAGGTTCTTGTAGGTGTCGACCCCGGCGCTGCTGCGCTGGCGGTGTTCGTTGGTCTGCGCGTCGATGCCGCTGATCAGTTGCACATCGGCCCAGCGCCAGGTGGCCTTGATCCGCGCGCCGAGGGTGCGGCGGTCGACGTTGGACGCCATGGGCCCGGCCATCATCCCGGTGCCCGATGGCGTGCGCAGGCTGTAGTTGTCCATCACATGGTCGGCGTAGTTGTAGTAGACCTGGGCTTCGACCTTGTCCAGCACCTCGCCGATATTGGATTTTTCGAAGCGCAGGCCGAGGCTTTCGCGCAGGAACTGCGAGCCGTCCATGCCACGCCCGGCGTAGCGCGCTTCGCCATCGCCACGGCCGGCGGTGAGCTCCAGCAGGGTGTCGGCGTCCGGGGTCCAGCCGAGGGCGACGTCGCCGTTCCATTTGTCGTAGCGCGAGGCGACGGTGTCGTTGTTGCCGTCCTTGTAGTCATCGGCGTGGGCCTGGTTGCCGATCACGCGGATATAGCCGAGCGAGCCACCGGCAGCGGCATCCACTACTTTGTCGAAGCGCCCGTTGGAGCCGGCGAGGATGCTGGCGTTGACCCGGGTACCCAGTTCGCCGAACTGCTCCGGCTCACGGTCGAACAGCACCGTGCCGGCCGAGGCGCCGGGGCCCCAGAGTACGGTTTGCGGGCCTTTGATCACGGTCAGCTTGTCGTAGGTTTCCGGGGAGATATAGGAGGTGGGCGCGTCCATGCGGCCAGGGCAGGCACCGAGCATCATGCTGCCGTTGGTGAGGATGTTCAGGCGCGAGCCGAACATGCCGCGCAGTACCGGGTCGCCATTGGTGCCGCCGTTGCGCACCAGGGCAAAGCCTGGGATGGTCTTGAGGTAGTCGCCGCCGTCACTGGCCGGCACCGGCTGGCGCGGGTCCTTGGGGTTGGTGACGATAGTCAGCGGGGAGCTGGGAGCGACGCCAGTAATCACCGTCGGGCTCAGCTCGTTGCGGTGCTCGGCGTGGTCGTCGGCATACGCCTGTGGCGCCAAGAGTGCGCCGCACAAAACGGCGAGCACAGGGGTACATCCCATACGGGTGTCAGCAGGAAACCTGGACATGAAAAATTCCATCAATCAGTCGTAAACAACACGGCCAGCAGCCTGCGGCTGTCTGTGTGAAGGCGGCCGTGCGAAGTTGTGTGTTATTGGCGGTCTACGACTGGCTGGGCGGTGCGCGGCTGCGGGCGCCGGGGAAGATGCTCTGCCGGGCATGGCCCAGCCGCGGTGCGGGGATCAGGCCGGTGGCCGGCGGCGGGCTGCCGAGGGCCACGAACGACACGCTGCCAGGCAGGGCCGGGCAACTGAACAACAGGCTGCAATAGCCGCATTTCTCCCACATCACGTGGTCGGCGGCGGGGGCCTTGGCATGCCCGGCCGGGTGCTGCGGGGCGGCATGGCAGATGTCGTCCATGGACATCTGCATGGACATGCCGGCGTGATGGTCCATCGGCATCGCTTGGGAAATCAGCGGTCCGATAAAGATCATCAGCATGGCGAACAGGCTGATCCAACTGCCGCGGGCCAGCCTCAAGGGCTGGTGGCGGCGCAGGGTCGAGCTGTTGGCGGGAGCACCCATGGGGAGCGGCCTGGGGTGGTTATTGGGCGTGCTGGTGCTCGTGGTTGGCCATCGGCGGCACTTTTTGTACCCAGACTTGCACTTTTACCGGCCCGGCCTTTTCGAAGTTCAAGGTCAGGGGGAAGTGCTGGCCGTCGCGCAACTGGCTGCGATCTTTAAGATCCAGGAGCATCACGTGATAGGCCATCGGTGCAAAGGTCAGCTCGCCCTTGGACGGCACGGCCACGCTGGGCACCTGTTGCATCTTCATCAGGTCGCCCTGCATCACATGCTCATGCAGCTCGGCCTTGGCCGCCACCGGCGTATCGACACTGAGCAGGCGGTCCGGGGCTTCGCCCTGGTTATGGATCACAAAGTAGGCGGCAACCGTGGGTGCATTGGGCGGCAATTCCTGGGACCAGGGATCGCTTACCAGCAGGTCGCCGGCCTTGTAGTCATCGGCATTGGCAGCACTGAACACAGGCAGCAGCAAGGCCGCCAGAAGCAGGGAAGATTTGAGCATGGCAGTTCTCCAGAACGATTCAAACGCAGTTCAATTGCGAAGTGATCAAACGGTTGGAGAGGCGCGGGGGTTGAGGCTCGGCCATTGCTGGCGCGGGGTCGGGGCTTGCAGGGCAGGCGATGGCAGGCCAGGCGCCGCGTCGAAGCGGGTGAGATACAACTGCGGCACATGCCCCGGCAGCGCCACCAATGGCGCCGAGCCCGAACAGCACCAGCAATGCTGCATGCTGGAATGCTCGTCCTGCTGCGGCGCCGGTATATCCAGCGTGCCCAGGGACATCGCCACCAGCTTGCTGCCGGTGGACGAGCAGAAACTGCCCCACAGCAATTGCTGGGTAGGGCTTTTGCCCTGCTGCATCGCCCCAGCCATCGGCATGGCAAACGCATTGAACAGCACTGCAAGGCAGGCGATCCAGGCAAATGCAAAGCGTTGACGGGCCATGGCGGACAATCCGTAGGGTTAAGCGATCAAGTGGGTATTTAGCCTGATCGGGGGGCATAAGTAAAAGTTGCTGGTGTGGTTTGGTGTCGCAGTGATCCCAAGTTATGTAACGGGAACGCCATGCACCTGCATATCGACCCCAAGTCCCTTTCGGAGCACCGCAAATATCGCAGCCAGGTTATCCATGCTTGGGTTGCCATGCGCCGAAAGCATGCGATGCAAGCTTTTGCTCGGCTTGGCCGTCTCCTTTGCCAAACCCTCAAAACCAACAGTGGCGTTGACCAGGTCGCGCAGAATGATGCGGGACAATTCTGGTTCGCCGTTGAGAAATAGCGTAGCAGCCTCGTCGAGGAGTGCCTGGGCAAACTCTGGGTCGCGCTGGGCGGCTTCGGCAATCGTGAGTTTATAACTGCGGGTAAGTGCCATGCTGGCTACCTCTTTTGTTCCAGTTTTTTGTCGCGTTGATAATCGCGGATCAGCGACTTTGCAGTTTTGATATCTTTTTTCTGAGTGGATTTGTCACCGCCACCGAACAAGATGATCAGTCGCAGGCCCTCCCGTACCAAATAAATTCGATACCCCGGGCCCCAATCGATCCGGTACTCGCCCATTCCATCGAACCACTTGATATTGCTGGTGTTGCCCATTTCCAGCCGAAGCAATGAGGTTGAAACCTTGAGACGTGCCGGGACGCTCAGGGATAAAAACCATTGTTTGAATGGGCTGGTTTGGGCGTCGCGTTTATATTCTTCGATCTCAATCATCGCCCGCCTCGAAGGTAACAAATAGGTTACTAATCAAGCAAGCGGGCGATCCTGACTTATTGAGTGAAACTTGCCAACGCTGTGAGTGTTTCTTGGAGCGTCAAAAACTCCCGATCCACCCCCGCCAACACCGGCCGCTGCAAAACCACCACCGGTATGCCGCGCTCGCGGGCCACTTGCAGCTTGGGTTCGGTGGCGCTGCTGCCGCTGTTTTTGCTGATCAATACATCGATGCGCCGCCGTTCGAACAACGCCCGTTCGTCCTCGATCAAAAACGGCCCACGGGCGCCGATCACTTCGCAGCGTTCGTTGCCGGGGTAGGCGTCCAGCGCACGCAAGGTCCAGAACTGCCCGGCGGGGATTTCGTCGAGGTGTTGCAGCGGTTCGCGGCCGAGGGTGAACAGTGGGCGGTGGAAGGGTTTCAAGGCCTCGATCAGTTCGCTCCAGTCACTGACTTCACGCCAGTCATCACCCGGTTGTGGCTGCCAGGCGGGACGGCGCAGGGCCCAGCAGGGGACAGTGCACAAGCGCGCTGCCTGGGCGGCGTTGGCGCTGATTCGTGCGGCGTAGGGGTGGGTGGCGTCGAGTATCAGGCTGATGTTCTGGGCGCGGACAAACTGCGCCAACCCCTCGGCACCGCCGTAACCACCGACGCGGACCTGGCACCTCAGGTCAGTGGGCACCCGGCCAATCCCGGCCAGGCTGTAGATATGCTGGGGCCCCAGGGTGCGGGCGATGGCCAGGGCTTCAGTCACGCCACCCAGCAGCAGGATGCGCTTCATAGCGGCTTGATCACTTCCAGCAAGGTGATGGGCAGCGCCTGGCGCCAGGTGTCGAATTCGCCCAGGGGCTGGGCCTGGGCCACATGGATGCGGGTCAGTTCGCCGCCGTGTTGTGCGCGCCAGTTCATCAGGGTCATCTCGCTTTGCAGGGTCACGGCATTGGCCACCAGCCGTCCGCCGGGACGCAGGTGTTGCCAGCAGGTATCGAGCACGCCGTCGCGGGTTACGCCGCCGCCGATGAAGATTGCATCGGGCGCCTCCAACCCTGCCAGGGCCTGGGGCGCGCTGCCGCGAATCAATTGCAGGCCAGGCACGCCGAGGGCCTCGCGGTTGTGTTCGATCAACTGTTGGCGGCCGGCGTCGGCTTCAATTGCCAGGGCGCGGCAGCTGGGGTGGGCGCGCATCCATTCGATGCCGATGGAGCCGCTGCCGGCGCCCACATCCCACAGCAATTCGCCGGGAGTCGGGGCGAGGCGCGCTAAGGTCATGGCCCGCACATCGCGCTTGGTCAGTTGGCCGTCATGCTTGAACGCCGCATCCGGCAGGCCGGCCAGGCGTGACAGGCGTGGGGTATTGGCGTCGGCGTGGCAGTCGATGGCGATCAGGTTCAGCGTGGCAATCGGTGGGTCTTGCCAGCCTTCGGCGTGGCCATCGATGCGCCGCTCGGCGGTGCCACCGAGGTGTTCAAACACACTCAGGCGGCTCGGGCCAAACCCGCTGGCGCGCAGCAACGCGGCGATGGCGGTCGGGCTCTGGCCGTCGTTGCTCAATACCAGCAAGCGCACGCCACTGGCCAGATGGGCATTGAGCGCGGCCACAGGGCGGGCGACCACCGATAGCGTCACCACGTCCTGCAACGGCCAGCCCAGGCGCGCCGCCGCCAGCGATACGGACGAGGGCGCTGGCAGGATCAACAGCTCATCCGCCGCTACCTGCCGTGCCAGGCTGGCGCCGACGCCGTAGAACATCGGGTCGCCGCTGGCCAGCACGCAGACCGGCTCAAAGCGCCGCGCCAAGAGCGGCTCCAGGGAAAACGGGCTGGGCCATAGCTCGCGTGTGCCACGGATGCACACCGGCAGCAAATCCAGCTGGCGCTGGCCGCCAATGATACGAGAGGCGCGCAACAGAGCATGCCGGGCATTCCTGCCCAGGCCCTTGAAGCCGTCTTCACCGATGCCTACTACCGTCAGCCAGGGCGACATATTGATTCCTTGAACGACATCCGACGGGCAGGCTTTTCATGCCGCCGGACAAAGCAGGCATAATACCGCGCCTTTACCCGTGAACCGGTAGCCCCCCGTGAAGCCACTTCCTCTGTCCACTAGCAAACGCCCCTCGGGTTGCCCGGGGTTGCTGCGTATTGTCCAGGCGTTGGATGGCGGGATTTGCCGGATCAAACTGGCCGGTGGGGCCATCACCGCCGCGCAGGCACTGGCCGTGGCGCACGCCGCGCAGGTTTACGCCGGTGGGGTGATCGAGGCGACCAACCGCGCCAACCTGCAGATTCGCGGTATTGGCCCGGAGCATGACGGCTTGATCGCGCATCTGCTGGCCGCAGGCCTGGGCCCGACCACCGCCGGCGGTGATGATGTGCGCAATGTGATGCTCAGCCCCGGCGCAGGCATCGACCGCGACATGCTGCTGGACACCCGGCCCCTGGCGGACCAGATCCTCGCCACCTTGCAAACCCATCCACGGTTCCATGAGTTGTCGGCCAAGTTCGCCGTGCAACTGGATGGCGGCGAAGCCCTGGCGATGCTCGAGCATCATCACGACCTGTGGTTATCAGCCTATGCCGCGCAGGGCCAGACCTGGCTGGCGTTCGGCCTGGCCGGTTGCCCCGCGCAAGATCAACCGCTGGCCGCTGTCCCCGTGGAGCAAGGCCATGGGCTGGTCGTCGCCGTGCTGGAGCTGTTCCTCGACCTGGCGCGCCCGGAGCAGAACCGCATGCGTGAGGTGCTGGCGCAAACGTCTGTGGATAACTTCGTCGGGCGTTTGCACCTGCCGTTGCTCCGCGCCGATGGCTATCGCCGCCGCGCCAGCCCGAGCAGCTTGCGCCTGGGCACTTATCCACAGCGCCAACCGCAGCGGGTCTACGTGGCCGCCGTCACGCCATTGGGGCGCCTGGACTCGGCCATGCTGCGAGGCGCTGCGCAACTGGCCCTGGAGCATGGCGACGGCACATTGCGCTTCACCCCATGGCAAGGCTTGCTGCTGCCCAACCTGGCGCCGGACGTTGCCGCGGGCGTTACCGAAGGCCTGGCGCAGTTGGGCTTCCTCTGTTCGGCCGACCAGGCCCTGGCGCGGATGATTGCCTGCACCGGGTCCAGCGGCTGCGCCAAGGCCCAGGCCGACACCAAGGCCGACGCCCTGCACCTGGCCACGTTGCTACAGGACCACGGCCAGGGCCTCGACGTGCACTTGTCCGGCTGCCCGCGCACCTGCGCTGCGGCGCACATTGCCCCGGTCACCTTGCTGGCGGTGGGCACCGGGCACTACGACCTCTATTTTCGCGATGCAGGCCAGCCGGGTTTCGGCCGCCTGCACGCGCACAACCTTTCTATTGAAGCGGCGGGCGCCGTGTTGCGTGCCCGTCCACGGAGCAGCACCGATGATTGATTACATCCGCGACGGTCAGGAGATCTATCGCAACTCCTTTGCGATCATTCGCGCAGAGGCCAAGCTGGATCGCATCCCGGCCGACCTGGAAAAACTCGCCGTGCGGGTGATTCATGCCTGCGGCATGGTCGAGGCTATCGACGGTTTGCAGTTCTCTGAAGGCGCAGGCAAGGCCGGCCGTGAGGCCCTGGCCGCCGGTGCGCCGATCCTGTGCGATGCGCGGATGGTCTCCGAAGGCGTGACCCGTGCGCGCCTGCCGGCCAACAACGAGGTGATCTGCACCTTGCGCGACGATAGCGTGCCGCAGCTGGCACGGGAGCTGGGCAACACCCGTTCCGCCGCCGCCCTGGAACTGTGGCGCCCGCACCTGGCTGGCAGCGTGGTGGTGATCGGCAACGCGCCGACTGCCTTGTTCTACCTGCTGGAAATGCTCGACGCCGGCGCCCCCAAGCCGGCGCTGATCCTCGGTTTCCCGGTGGGCTTTGTCGGCGCCGCCGAGTCCAAGGCGATGCTCGCCGCAGACAGCCGTGGCGTGCCGTTTGTGATCATGCAGGGCCGCCTGGGCGGCAGTGCGATGGCCGCCGCAGCGGTCAACGCCCTGGCCACGGAGGTCGAATGATGCAGGCGCGTGGACGTTTGATCGGCCTGGGCGTCGGCCCTGGCGACCCGGAACTGATTACCCTCAAGGCCCTGCGCCTGCTGCGCGAATCGCCGGTGGTGGCGTACTTCGTCGCCAAGGGCAAGAAGGGCAATGCGTTCGGCATTATCGAAGAGCACCTGGTACCCCAGCAGACGCTGATGCCGCTGGTGTACCCGGTGACCACCGAAGCCTTGCCGGCGCCGTTGTCCTATGAACAGGTGATCAGCGATTTCTACGACGCTGCCAGTGTCGAGGTGGCCGCGCACCTGGATGCCGGGCGCGATGTGGCGGTGATCTGCGAAGGCGACCCGTTCTTCTACGGCTCCTACATGTACCTGCATGACCGCCTCGCCGAACGCTACGACGCCCAGGTCATTCCCGGCGTGTGCTCGATGCTCGGTGGCGCCTCGGTGCTGGGCGCGCCGTTGGTGTATCGCAACCAGAGCCTGTCGGTATTGTCCGGCGTGCTGCCCCACGACGAGCTCAAGCGCCGCCTGGCCGATGCCGATGCGGCGGTGATCATGAAACTGGGGCGCAACTTCACCAAGGTGCGCCAGGTGCTTGAAGAGCTGGGGCTGGCCGGGCGCGCGCTGTATGTGGAGCGCGCCACCATGGCCAACCAGAAAATCGTCGCGCTGGATCAGGTCGAGCCCATGTCTTCGCCGTATTTCTCGCTGATCATCGTGCCGGGCGAAAGGTGGCAAGGGTGATGACGCCGGCGATCGTAGTCCTCGGCCAGGGCAGCCTGGCCACCGCGCGCAGTATCCAGCAGGTGTACCCCGGCGCCTTGATCCACGGCCTGGCCGGCCGGGTGGAGGGGGCCGACCAGGCCTATAGCGAATTTGGCGCGACCCTGCGTCAGTTGTATCAGCAGGGCACGCCGATCATTGCCTTGTGCGCGGCCGGGATTGTGATCCGCACGTTGGCGGCGCTGTTGCTGGAAAAAGGCGAGGAGCCGGCGGTGCTGGCTGTTGCTGAAGACGGTAGCGCGGTGGTGCCGTTGCTCGGTGGCCTGGGCGGGGTGAATATCATGGCGCGGGAAATCGCGGCGGCCCTGGGTGTGGCTGCCGCGATTACCACCAGTGGTGAGCTGCGTTTTGGCACCTGCCTGCTCAACCCGCCCCAGGGTTATCAACTGGCGGACCTTGAACTGGGCAAGCGCTTTGTCTCGGACCTGCTGGCCGGCGAGCATGTGCGTATCGAAGGCGCTGCGCCATGGCTGGAGCAGGCCAACCTGGCGCAGGACCAGCAGGCGCGCCTGAGCATTCATGTCGGCAATGCCGAGCGGGTGCCAGCGGCCAATGAGCTGCTGATCTATCCGAAAAACACTTGGATCACCTGCCGCCCGGGCGCCGGTTTGGCCGCGCAGGTGCGCCAGGCGTTGCAGCAGGATGGCATCGCCGTGCAGTCCCTGGCGTGCCTGCTGGCCGATAACGCCGATATGGCCAGTGACCAATTGCATGAAGCCGCGCTGGAGCTGGGCGTACCGCTGCGCTTTACGGCGCTGGCCGCTGGACCGGAGCTGGTCATCCATTCGAGCGCTGCGCCGGTGGACCTGGCGCAACTGGGCCACCCCCGTGGCCGCCTTGCGGTGATCGGCCTGGGCCCCGGCGCTGCCGAACTGATGGTGCCGGCGGTCAAGGCTGAGCTGGCGCGTTGTACCGACGTGCTGGGCTACGAAACCTATGTGCGCATGGCCGGGCCGTTTCGGGCCGACCAGGTGCAGCACTGCACCGACAACCGCGAAGAGATGCAGCGGGCGCGGCATGCCTTCGCGCTGGCGGCCGAGGGGCGTTCGGTGGTGGTGGTGTCTTCCGGCGACCCTGGGGTGTTCGCCATGGCTGCGGCGGTGCTGGAGGCGTTGCACGAATCCAGCGACCCGGCCTGGCAGCGGGTCGAGCTGGAGATCCTGCCGGGGGTCTCGGCGTCCCTGGCCACGGCGGCCCAGGCGGGTGCGCCACTGGGGCACGACTTCTGCGTGATGTCGCTGTCGGACAACCTCAAGCCCTGGTCGATCATCGAGAAGCGCCTGGACCTGGCATGCGAGGCCGACCTGGCCCTGGCGTTCTACAACCCGATCTCGCGTTCGCGCCCCTGGCAACTGGGGCGCGCCCTGGAAATCGTCGCCCGGCACCGCGTTGCCAGCACGCCGGTAGTGCTGGGACGCGATATCGGTCGCCCCGGGCAGACGCTGCGCACCACCACCCTGGGCCAGTTGACCCCGGACCAGGTGGATATGCGCACCATGGTGCTGGTCGGTTCGTCCACCACCTGCGCGTTCCCTCGGGTGGGCGGTGGCGAGTGGGTGTACACGCCACGCTGGTATGGCGAGAAGCCGGCCTCCTGAAACGATAGCGGCCCCGCGATGGGGCCGCTGATCTGTCAGAAAACGCTAATCATCGATGACAGAGATTTCTGCATTCACCCCCGCCGTTTCGCAATGCCATCAACGGTTCCTCCCTTTTAGTTGCAGAAAGTAAGCCTGCTGTTATCAGGCTTCACCCCATCCCCCGTGTTTGCGAGGGGGCCAAGGGGCGCAGGTTTTTCCTACGGCCAAATAACCCTATTTGTACCCCCTGAAAAAAGTTCAATCACACGACTAGTGTTTCTTGTAAGCCCGTGTGGGTTTTTGTGGAGAAACAGTTATGGAGCGCAAACATAAACGAATCGATGTGGCGAAAAAGAACAAGCTGATTGCGGCATACCGGCTGCCACTGACCAGTCAGCCGTCGGGTTCGCCAGGGCCCGCCCAGGCCGATGGCGACTTGAATGGCGCGGTGATCAACAACAGTGTGTTTTCGTTTGTGGCGGGTATGAGCCGCCTCAACAAGGAATACACCCGCAAGAGTTACCTGTTGGCCAGTAGCTACGTGAGTGATGTGCTGAAAGTGGGGCGTGGTACGCAGGCCTGGTACGACGAGTTCATCAAGGTCATGGGCAACCTTGGGTGGTTGCCGATACGCAGCAGTTTCGAACGGGTCACCACTTCGGTGAAGGGGCTGAGCGTGCAGATGGCGGCGCTGAACATCATCACGTCCACGGTGGCCTCGACGTTCCTGTCGGGCTCCCTGGCCATGGCGCTGCCCAAGTTGGCGGCGGATGCCTTCGAGGCGTTGAAGCAGCTGTCGGCACCGTTTGATCTGTTCAAGCGCAATATCGTCAACCATGAGGGCGGCGACTTTGGCCTGGCGTCCTGTTCTGAGGTCGACGGAGAGGTGTTGATGGTGCTGGTGACCTACAGCGCCCATGGCGTGAGCAAGAAAGTGGGGGTGCCGTTTTTTGAATGGGACAGTTCCACGGTCGAAGCCTACAGTGGCCAGACCTGCCTGATGCTCAATCCCGCCGTGGTCAACGACGCAACCCTCAAGCAGTTGCGCGAGAGTGCAGGCGACAAGGTCTTGCTGGCGATTGCCCAATACCGGATCTGACCGTTGCCTCAGGGCACCAGGTAACCGCGCACTCCGGTAAAGATGATCTGCGCTGCCAGTGCGCACACGAACAAGCCCATCAGGCGGCTGACAATCTGCAGCCCTTGGTCGCCGAGGATGCGTTCGATGCGGTTGGACAAGTACAGCACCACGCCCACCGTCAGGCTGGCCAGGGCAATGCTCAGGATCGCGGTGAGCTTGTCATCCCAATGGGGCTGGCTGACGCCCATCACCAGCAGCGCACCGATGGTGCCGGGGCCGACCGTCAAGGGGATGGTCAGGGGGACGATGGTCACGTCCTGCTGCACGTTGTCGGTCTGCACTGCCGACTTGCCCTGGGCCATGCCCAGGGCGGAGATAAACAACACACTCCCGGCGCCGATGCGGAAGGCATCCACGGTGATGCCAAACACACTGAAAATCACCCGGCCAAACAGGTAGAGCAACACGCTCGACACCAGCGTCGCCAAGGCGACCTTCCAGGCCAGGCGCCGCCGTTCCTTGCTGGAATAGCCACGGGTCAGGCTGATAAAGCAGGACAGGACGAAGAAGGGGCTATACAGCACCAGCATCTTCAAATAAACGCTGAACAACACGTGGAGCATGGTGGGAGCTCACAGCGAAGGAAGGGCGAGGGAGAGTTTATCAGGCTTGCAGGCCGGAAGGCGCGACTGCGAACCAATGTGGGAGTGGGCTTGTGTAGGAGCTGGCTTGCCTGCGATAGCATCGCCTCGGTACATCAGGTATATCCAGGTGATGCTATCGCAGGCAAGCCAGCTCCCACACAAGCCAGCTCCTACACAAACCAGCTCCGGTACCCGCAGGGATGTGTGGTGATTCAGGACGTATGCGCCTGCTCTGCCGGCTGCTCACGCTGCGTCACCCAGAACTCTACCAGTTCGCGCAGTTGCGACAGCTCCACCGGCTTGGCCATGTGCCCATCCATCCCGGCCTGGCGTGCGCGTTCCTTGTGTTCCGAGAGGATGTGCGCGGTCAGCGCCACCACCGGCGTGCGGGTGCGCTGGTTGCTGACTTCCCAGACCCGCAATTGCTGGGTCGCGGAGAAACCATCGAGGATCGGCATTTCGCAATCCATCAACACCAGGTCGTAGCGCTGGGCCTTCATCGCCTGCAAGGCTTCCTCGCCGTTGCTGGCGGTGTCGGGTTGCAGGTTGAGCTTGCCGAGCATGCCGCGAATCACTTTGGTGGAGATGCTGTTGTCTTCGGCCACCAGGATGCGGAAATCGCTGGGCACCGTGACGGCCACCGGGGCGCTCGGCGCGGGGTGGCGGGGTTGCACCACGCCTTTGCTGCGCTGGGTCAACTCGTCGGCCAGGGTGGTCTTGAGGGTGTAGCCCGCGACCGGTTTGGCGAGGATGCGCTTGATCCCGCAGTTGCGCGCGATGATCTTGCTTGGCGCGTTGCTGATACCGGTGAGCATGATCAGCAGGATGTCGTGGTTCAGGCTCGGGTCTTCCTTGATCTTCGCCGCCAGTTGCATGCCGGTCATGCCAGGCATGTTCTGGTCCAGCAGCACCACATCGAAATAATCGCGCAGGTGCGCCTTGGTGCGCAGCAGGGCCAGGGCTTCCTTGCCCGAGGGCACGGCGCTGACGTTCAGGCCCCAGGCGGTACATTGCTGCACCAGCACCTTGCGACAGGTGTCGTTGTCGTCCACCACCAGCACCCGTGCGCCTTGCAGCGGGCCGTCGAGGTCGGAGGTCGGGTGTTCCAGGCGCTCCGGGTCCAGCGGCAAGGTCAGCCATAGCGTGCTGCCTTGCTGGCTGCCAGCCTTGATGCCGAACTCGCCATTCATCAACAGGATCAGTTGGCGGGCGATCACCAGGCCAAGGTGGCCGCTGAGGCGGGTGGCCGAGAGGAAATTCTTGCTGTGCAGTTCGCTGTGCAGCAGAGCGTCGCGCTCGGCAGCTTCCATCGGCAGGCCGCTGTCTTGTACGGCAATGCGCAGACGCGGTTTGCTGCTGCGCTCGTCCAGGGCGACCACGATCAGCACTTCGCCTTCGTCGGTCTTTTGCAGGGCATTTTCCAGCAGGCTCAACAGGGCCTGGCGCAGGCGCGTCGGGTCGCCGCTGATGACCCGGGGCACCTGGGGCTGGATAAAGCTGATCAGCTCGACGTTCTGCTGCTCGGCCTTGGCGCGAAAGATACTCAGGCAGTCTTCGATCAGGGCGTTGAGGTCGAACTGCACATCGTCCAGTTCAATCTGCCCGGACTCGAGCTTGGAGATGTCGAGGATCTCGTTGATCAGGGTCAGCAACTCATTACCGGCGCTGTGGATGGTCTGCACGTAGTCACGCTGCTTGACCGACAAAGGCGTGCCCAGCAGCAACTCGGTCATGCCCAGCACGCCATTCATGGGGGTGCGGATTTCGTGGCTGATCTTCGCCAGGAACTCGGCCTTGGCCGCGATTTCGGCGTTGCTCGCAGCCAGGTCGCGGCTGAGGCTGAAGCGGTCCTCGACGATGCTGCGCTGGCGCTCGCCCAGGGCCTGGCTCATCAGCAGGCCGCTGACGCAGATCACCGCCAGCAAGGTGATGATCAGGCCTTGCGGGGCCACCAGGGTCAGGCCCAGCAGGGCCGGGAGGATAATCAGCGTGCCGGTGTTGAACACCACCATGGCCAGCAGGAACAAGCGGGCCGGCCGGTAGCCTTTTTGCCAGTGGTAGGCCGAGACAAACAGCATGCTCAGGCCGGCCAGCGCCACCAGGGCATAGGTGATGATGTTCAGTGGCAGGGTGTTGACGAACAGCAGCAACAGGCCGCACAGCACGATCAGCAGGATGTCCGCCATCAGCAGCTTGTTCAGTGGATGCGGGCCCAGTGGCGCGAAGAAACGGTAGGCAAACATCAGGCCGCACGGTGCGGTCAGCAGCAACGCCATATAGGCCCCCGGGGTTTGCATGGCGTGCCAGTTCGGCAGCCAGGGGCCCAGCAGGTTGAGCAGCAGCAACAGGCTGAGCAACAGCAGCACTTCGCAGGCCGCCAGCCACAGGCTGCTGCGCGAACGATGGTAGGCGTAGCGGGTGAGGTTGTGCAGGATCAGCATCAGCAGGCAGCCGAACAGCAGGCCATAGACCAGGGTCTGGGTCTGGTTGGCGGCGGCCATCACGGCGGGTTCGAGGGTCAGGTATGGCCGCAGCTCGTGCTCCGAAACCAGGCGCACATATACATCCAGGGGCTTCTGGCTCTGGGGCAAGGGCAGCATGAAGTCGCTGCTCGGCAGCGGGCGTTCGGCCTGGGGTTGGCGGGTGCCGGTGTTCACTTGCTCGATCAGCGTGTCGCCGTCCAGCACATACAGGTTGAGGTGCGCCAGGTCCGGCGCGAAGACCCGCAGCACTTGCTCGTGCTTGCCGGGCTGCAGCCTGAAACGTACCCACAGCGCACCATTGGGCTCGGCGGCGGTGATCCGGTCCAGTTCGATGGGGCTAAATTGGTTGGTGTAGCGTGCCGAGCGAATGTCGCTCAGTTGCAGGTCGGCCTGTTCATCAAGCAATACCGCCCAGCCGCTACCTTGTGCGGCGGCCTGGGCCGGCAAAAGGCAGAGCAGGGTCAGCAGGCTGACTGTAAAAACTATGGCGATCCTGAGCCAGCGCACGGCGAAATCCCTTCGTAGGTTGATGCACGGGGTTAACTATGCGCGGGACCGTAATGGGACGGCAAGGGCCAAAGGCCCCTGCCTAGCCGAACGGACAGCTGCTTACTGATCTTCGCCCCGCTCACGGGCAATGGCGCGGTAGCCGATGTCCTTGCGGTAGAAACAGCCCTGCCAGTCGATCTTCGCGGCCAGCTTGTACGCTTGCTGCTGGGCGGCATCGACACTGGCGCCCATGGCGGTGGCGCACAGTACACGGCCACCTGCGGTGACGACCTGGCCATCCTTGAGCGCGGTACCCGCGTGGAACACTTTGCCTTCCAGTGTAGCCGCTGCGTCCAGGCCCTGGATCAGGTCGCCCTTGGCGTAGTCGGCAGGGTAGCCACCGGCGGCCAGTACGATGCCGACGCTTGGGCGTGGGTCCCACTGCGCTTCAACCTTGTCCAGCGCTTGCGCCAGGGCGGCTTCCACCAACAGCACCAGGCTCGACTGCAGGCGCAGCATCACCGGCTGGGTTTCCGGGTCGCCGAAGCGGCAGTTGAACTCGATGACTTTCGGGTTGCCGGCCTTGTCGATCATCAAGCCCGCGTACAGGAAGCCGGTGTAGACATTGCCTTCATCGGCCATGCCGCGCACGGTCGGCCAGATCACCAGGTCCATGACGCGCTGGTGCACGTCGGCGGTGACCACCGGGGCAGGGGAGTAGGCACCCATGCCGCCGGTGTTGGGGCCGGTGTCGCCGTCGCCGACGCGCTTGTGGTCCTGGCTGGTGGCCATGGGCAAGACGTTCTTGCCGTCGACCATCACGATAAAGCTGGCTTCTTCACCGTCGAGGAATTCTTCGATCACCACCCGCGAACCGGCGTCACCGAAGGCGTTGCCGGCGAGCATGTCGCGTACCGCGTCTTCGGCTTCTTGCAGGGTCATCGCGACGATCACGCCTTTACCGGCGGCCAGGCCATCGGCCTTGATCACGATGGGGGCGCCTTTCTCGCGCAGATAAGCCAGGGCCGGCTCGATCTCGGTGAAGTTCTGGTAGTCGGCGGTCGGGATCTTGTGGCGCGCCAAAAAGTCCTTGGTGAAGGCTTTCGAGCCTTCCAACTGGGCGGCGCCAGCGGTCGGACCGAAGCAGTCCAGGCCACGGCTGCGGAACAGGTCCACGACACCCGCCACTAGCGGCACTTCCGGACCAACGATGGTCAGGGACACGTTCTTTTCGGCAAAGTCAGCCAGTTGCTCAAGGGCCAAGACGTCGATGGCGACGTTTTCGCACTTGGCTTCAATGGCGGTACCGGCGTTGCCGGGAGCGACGAAGACTTTCTGCACGCGTGGGTCCTGGGCGACTTTCCAAGCCAGGGCGTGTTCACGGCCACCGCTGCCAATGATCAAAACATTCATTTCAAAAACCTCAAATTCTGTAGGCGCTGCTGGAGCGCTTTAAAATGTGGGAGCGGGCTTGCTCGCGAAAGCGGTGGGCCTGTGAGGAATGTGTCGAATGACACACCGCATTCGCGAGCAACCCCGCTCCCACATAAGCCCCACCCACATTTGGATCAGTGGCGGAAGTGGCGCATGCCGGTGAAGACCATGGCAATGCCGGCTTCATCAGCCGCGGCAATCACCTCAGCATCACGCATCGAGCCACCCGGTTGAATCACCGCAGTAACACCTGCTTTTGCAGCGTTATCCAGGCCATCACGGAAGGGGAAGAACGCATCCGATGCCATCACCGAACCCGCGACTTGCAAACCGGCATGTTCAGCCTTGATCGCCGCGATACGCGCCGAGTTCACGCGGCTCATCTGGCCGGCGCCGACACCGATGGTCTGGCGGTTCTTGGCGTAGACGATGGCGTTGGACTTGACGTACTTGGCCACTTTCCAGGCGAAGATCAGGTCGTTGATCTCTTGCTCGGTCGGTGCGCGCTGGGTCACCACTTTCAGGTCCTGGCTGCCGATCATGCCGATGTCGCGGCTCTGTACCAGCAAGCCACCATTGACGCGCTTGTAGTCCCAGGCAGCGGCGCGGTCAGCCGACCACTCGCCACAGGCCAGCAGGCGCACATTGGCCTTGGCGGCAACGATGGCGCGAGCCTCTTCGCTGACGGATGGGGCGATGATCACTTCGACGAACTGACGCTCGACGATGGCCTTGGCAGTCTCGGCATCCAGTTCGCGGTTGAAGGCGATGATGCCGCCGAATGCCGACTCGGTGTCGGTGGCGTAGGCCAGCTCGTAGGCCTGGCGGATCCCGCCTTCAGCGTCCGGGCTCACCGCCACGCCGCACGGGTTGGCGTGCTTGACGATCACGCAGGCCGGCTTGACGAAGCTCTTCACACATTCCAGCGCGGCGTCGGTGTCAGCCACATTGTTGTAGGACAGCTCCTTGCCCTGCAGTTGGGTCGCGGTGGCGATCCCCACTTCGGCAGGCTTGGCTTCCACGTAGAACGCCGCGCTCTGGTGCGGGTTCTCGCCGTAGCGCATTTCCTGGGCCTTGATGAACTGGCTGTTGAAGGTGCGCGGGAACTGGCTGCGGCCCTCAGTGCTCAGGGTCTCGGCGGCCTGGTTCACGGTGCCCATGTAGTTGGCGATCATGCCGTCATAGGCGGCGGTGTGTTCGAAGGCCTTGAGCATCAGGTCGAAACGCTGGGCGTAGGTCAGGCCTCCGGCTTTCAGGCTTTGCAATACTTGGGCGTAGTCGCTGGCGTTGACCACGATGGCCACGTCTTTGTGGTTCTTGGCTGCCGAGCGCACCATGGTCGGGCCGCCGATATCGATGTTTTCGATCGCGGTCGGCAGGTCGCAGCCTGGCTTGTTGATGGTGGCTTCGAACGGGTAGAGGTTGACGGCCACCAGGTCGATCGGCTTGATGCCGTGCTCGTTCATGATGGCATCGTCGATACCGCGACGGCCGAGGATGCCGCCGTGGATTTTCGGGTGCAGGGTCTTGACCCGACCGTCCATCATTTCTGCGAAACCGGTGTAGTCCGCGACTTCTACTGCGGCCACGCCGTTGTCCTGCAGCAGTTTGAAGGTCCCGCCCGTGGAGAGGATTTCCACGCCCAGGGCTTCCAGCTCCCGGGCAAATTCGAGGATCCCGGTCTTGTCGGAAACACTGATCAAGGCACGGCGGATCGGCAGGCGGGTAGTCTGGTCGGTCATCTCAATTTCCATCAAAAGCAAAGGAGTCAGCAAAAAAGGCGACCGGTTTTACGCGGGCGCCTTTCTGGTTTGATTGAATGCTTACAGCAAATCGTACTGTTTGAGCTTCTTGCGCAGGGTCCCACGGTTCAGGCCCAGCAGCTCACTGGCTTTGGTCTGGTTGCCCTTGACGTAGTTCATCACGCTTTCGAGCAAGGGCGCCTCGACTTCGGAGAGCACCAGGTTGTACACATCCGTGACGGCCGCGCCCTCAAGGTGGGCGAAATAATTGTGCAGCGCTTTCTCGACGCTCCCGCGAAGGGTCTGGCCTTCTTCGCTCGGCGTGTTGAGGTGCTGTTTCAAATTGACGTTGTCGCTCACGGGTGTTGTTCCACTCACTAAAGTCTCGGTCATCATCGTCATGCGGCCACCCCTTCTGCGTCCCCTGCTCTCAGGCTCTTGTCTCGTTCGGCAAAGAACTCACGAACGGCGGTGACCTGTGCTTGCGTTTCATCCAAACGATTGAACCCGGCGCGAAACTCTTTGGCGCCGGGCAGGGTTGCGAGATACCAACCCACATGCTTGCGAGCTATGCGCGCGCCCATCACGTCTCCATAGAAGGTGTGTAGGGCGGCCAGATGCTCTAGCAGAATACGTTCCACCTCGATCAGCCCCGGTGCCGGCATGATTTCGCCGGTACGCAGGAAGTGCTCGATCTCACGAAAAATCCATGGCCGCCCCTGGGCGGCCCGGCCGATCAACAGCCCATCGGCACCGGTTGCGTGCAGCACGCGCCGGGCTTTCTCGGCCGAGTCGATGTCGCCGTTGGCAAAGACCGGAATCGACACCGCCTGCTTGATCGCAGCAATGGTGTCGTATTCAGCCTCGCCGGTATAAAGGTCCGCACGGGTACGGCCATGCACCGCCAGCGCTGTAATGCCTGCCTGTTCGGCGATCTTCGCCACCGTCAGGCCGTTCTTGTTGTCCCGGTCCCAGCCGGTGCGGATCTTCAGGGTGACCGGCACATCCACTGCACCCACCACGGCGTGCAGGATCTCGGCCACCAACTGCTCATCCTTCAACAGGGCGGAGCCGGCGGCCTTGTTGCAGACCTTTTTTGCCGGGCAACCCATGTTGATATCAATAATCTGTGCACCCAGCTCCACGTTGGCCCGGGCTGCATCCGCCAGCATCTGCGCGTCGCCACCGGCGATCTGTACCGAGCGCGGCTCGGGATCACCTTCGTGGATCATGCGCATCCGCGATTTGCGGGTGTTCCACAAGCTCATGTCGCTGGTGACCATTTCCGAAACTACAAGGCCCGCGCCCAAACGTTTGCACAGCTGACGAAAGGGCTGGTCGGTGACACCCGCCATCGGGGCGAGAATCAAAGCGTTTGGCAATGTATATGGGCCGATGCGTACCGCCGACATAGGACTTCCCTGTTGTGGGGCCGGATCATTAGAGTTCGAAAAAGGGTTGGCATGATACCCGCTCTCGATGACTGGTTAAAGGCTGAATTGGATAAAATCTGAGCAGTTATTTTCTTATCGCCAGCGGTTTGGTCGTGGACGAGCAAGTCAATAACCTGCCGTCCGAACCTTGACGTGCGCTGCGAATCACTCGGGGGAGTGGAAACTGAGACTGTAGTTCACAGCCTTGTTGCCTGGGTCGAGAATGTCCAAGGCGATATGGATCGGGGTCTGGGACGGCATCTCGGTCTGGCCGGCCAGCTCCCCGCTGAGGTACTCGGCGGGCTTGAAGCGCCGGCTGGCGATCATCCGGCCATTGAGGTCGGCAAAACGCAGCTCCAGCAGCGGGAACGGCTGGGAGAACGTCGCACGGTTGTAGATGATCGCATCCACCACCAGCGCGCCGGCGAACTCGGGATGGCTGCGCACCACCAGGTTGCTGCTCTTGATATGGGCAATATCGACCCGCGACGGCACGGTGCAGCCCAGTTTCGGGCACAGTTCCTGGAACCATGGCCGGTACTTGTCCTGACGGGCCAGGTCGTCGAACTGATAGGCGATGTACTGGCCAGCGAGGGCGGCGGCGGCCAGCAGCACCAGGGTCAGCCAGAGCAGACGGCGGCCCCAGCCGGCCGGGCGTTTGCCGGTGTACAGGTGCAGCGGGTCGTCTTCCAGGTCCTGCAGCATCTCGTCATGGGCGTTGCCCGTGGCGCGTGTGCGCTTGCGGCGTGGCTCAGGCTCGGGTTCGTCCAGCTCGCTGCTGAGCGTTGGCTCGGGCGGGTCGAGAGGCTCGTCAGCATGCAGTACGGGCTCGTCGTCCACCTCGTGGATGTCGAAGGACATCGAGGGCTCGGTACGCTGGGTTTTGCCCGTGGGGGCTGGGGCCGGTTCGGCGGCTTGCTCGGCGTGGGCGATTGTCGCAGCCCGTTCGTCCGGTGGGTCGCTGAACAGGCTGGCGGCCCATTGTTCTTCTTCAGCCTTGGCGGTGTCGCGGCTGGCGCTCATCGGCTCGTCTTTTTGCCGGCGGTCCGCCCCTGCCTGGCGTCGTTCGCTGCCCTGGGGCTGGGTGTGCTGGATTTCCCGGCGTTCCAGCTTGGCCAGTTCTTCGTCGAGGTCCAGGTGGTCCAGGTCCAGCTCCTCGGCGGTCCATTGCTTCTGGCTGATGGCGCGCGGCGGGGCTTCGGCGGCCGGCGTTTCAGGCGCGTGGGCGCGCTGCTCCAGCAGTTGCCGGGCGGCATTGAACACTTGCAGGCAAGAGCCGCAGCGAACCACGCCGCGGGCCACGCTCAACTGGGCATGGCTGACGCGGAAACGGGTTTGGCAATGCGGGCACTGGGTGACAAAACTGTCGGTCATGCGGCCATCCGATTCATGCAGGCGCTCATTCTAGCGCCGACGACCGCTGATGCGTACCCAGCCATCGCGGTTGGCGATGGGGTCCAGGTCGAAGTCCTGGGCATAGGCGGCGGCGACTTCTTCGCCCTGCTCGGCGAGGATCCCCGACAGCGCCAGGCGCCCGCCCGGCTTGACCAGGCTCGACAGTTGCGGGGCCAGTGAGACCAGCGGCCCGGCGAGGATATTGGCGACCAGTACGTCGGCCTGCACCTGGGGCAATTGCTCCGGCAGGTACAGTGGGAATTTGCCTTCAGGGATGTTGTTGCGCCCGGCGTTATCGCGGGAGGCCTCCAGGGCCTGCACGTCGATGTCGGTGCCGACGGCTTCCTTGGCGCCCAGCAGCAGCGCGGCGATGGCCAGGATCCCCGAGCCGCAGCCGAAGTCCAACACGTTGCAGCCTTGCAAGTCCTGGCCATCGAGCCATTCCAGGCACAGGGCGGTGGTGGGGTGGGTGCCGGTGCCGAACGCCAGGCCCGGGTCCAGCAGCAGGTTGACTGCCTCAGGCTCCGGGGCCGCATGCCAGCTTGGCACGATCCACAGGCGCTGGCCGAAACGCATAGGCTGGAAGTTGTCCATCCAACTGCGTTCCCAGTCCTGGTCTTCGATCACTTCGCTATGGTGCTCGGGCAGCGGGCCGCCGGTGAGCAGTTCCATGTGGGCAAACACGCTGCTGGCGTCGGTGCCGTCTTCGAACAGCGCCAGCAAGTGGGTGTGGGACCACAGCGGGGTGGTGTTCAGCTCAGGCTCGAAAATCGGCTGGTCTTCGGCGTCCATGAAGGTCACCGACACGGCGCCCACTTCGAGGAACGCGTCTTCATAGGTTTCGGCTTGTTCTGGGCTGATGGCGAGACGGACTTGCAGCCAAGGCATGGCGGGCACCTTTGAAAAAAATGAGTGTGCAGCGGGGTGGGGCTGCGAAAGGGCGCAAGTTTACGCGAGAGCAGGCCAGAAGACGACACCACTGACAGCACGGGAGCCAAATGTGGGAGCTGGCTTGCCTGCGATGGCGGGGTGTCAGCTTGCTCATCAGTGCCAGGCCTACCGCTATCGCAGGCAAGCCAGCTCCTACAGGGTTTTGTGGTGTTCTTGTGTGCGCATAAACGACAAAACCGCCCGAAGGCGGTTTTGTGGGTGGAGCACAAACTTACTGGTTGGCCAGCTTGTGTTCCAGGTAGTGAATGTTCACACCACCTTCGCAGAAGCCTTCATCACGAACCAGATCCCGATGCAGGGGGATGTTGGTCTTGATGCCGTCGACCACGATTTCGTCCAGGGCATTGCGCATACGGGCCATGGCCTCGTCGCGAGTGGCGCCCCAGGTGATCAGCTTGCCGATCAACGAGTCGTAGTTGGACGGAACCTTGTAGCCGCTGTACAGGTGCGAATCGACGCGAACGCCGTTGCCGCCGGGTGCGTGGAAATGCTTGACCAGGCCTGGACTCGGGATAAAGGTTTTCGGGTCTTCGGCGTTGATCCGGCACTCCAGGGAGTGACCGTGCATCTTCACGTCGTCCTGGGTGAAGGACAGCACGTTGCCAGCGGCGATGCTCAGCATCTCCTTGACGATGTCGATACCGGTGACCATCTCCGAAACCGGGTGCTCTACCTGCACACGAGTGTTCATCTCGATGAAGTAGAAGCGGCCGTTCTCGTAGAGGAACTCGAAAGTCCCGGCGCCACGGTAGTTGATATCGATGCAAGCCTTGACGCAGCGTGCCAGGACTTCCTGGCGTGCTTTTTCATCCAGGCCCGGTGCCGGAGCTTCTTCCAGGACCTTCTGGTGACGGCGTTGCAGCGAGCAATCGCGGTCGCCCAGGTGGATGGCGTGGCCCTGGCCGTCGGACAGTACCTGGACTTCCACGTGACGTGGATTGGTCAGGTATTTTTCCAGGTAGACCATCGGGTTGCCGAACCAGGCGCCCGCCTCGGAGCGAGTCTGCTTGGCCGCTTCGATCAGGTCTTCTTCCTTGTGCACCACGCGCATGCCGCGACCACCACCGCCGCCGGCGGCCTTGATGATCACCGGGTAACCGACTTCGCGACCAATGCGCAGGGCGGTTTCCTCGTCCTCGGGCAGTGGGCCGTCGGAACCTGGAACGGTAGGCACGCCGGCTGCGATCATGGCGTCCTTGGCCGACACCTTGTCGCCCATCAGGCGAATGGTCTCGGCTTTCGGGCCGATGAAGGCGAAGCCGGATTTTTCCACCTGTTCGGCGAAATCGGCGTTTTCCGCGAGGAAGCCGTAGCCAGGGTGGATGCCATCAGCGCCGGTCACTTCAGCCGCAGCGATGATGTTCGAGACCTTCAGGTACGAGTTCGTGGCCAGTGGCGGGCCGATGCAGATGCTTTCGTCCGCCAGTTTCACGTGCATCAATTCGGTATCGGCCGTCGAGTAAACAGCGACGGTCTTGATGCCCTCTTCCTTACAGGCGCGCAGGATCCGCAGCGCGATCTCGCCGCGGTTGGCGATCAGGACTTTTTGCAGTTTCTTCGCAGGTTTCAACATCGAAGGCGCTCCGCGGTTCAAACGATGGTGAACAGCGGCTGGTCGTACTCAACCGGCTGACCGTTTTCTACCAGGATGGATTCGATGACGCCGGCTTTTTCGGCCGTGATGTGGTTCATCATCTTCATCGCTTCCACGATGCAGATGGTGTCGCCCACTTTCACGGTCTTGCCCACTTCAACGAAGGCTGGCGAGGTCGGTGCCGGGGTGCGGTAGAAAGTACCGACCATTGGCGACTTGACCACGAAACCGTTCAGCACAGGCGCTGCTGGTGCGGCAGGTGCAGCGGCAGCAGCAGGTGCGGCGGCTGGAGCAGCAGCGGCTGGCGCCGGCGCTTGCATCTGTGGCGCGTAGAACTGTTGGGCCGGGGTCTTGCTGTGACGGCTGATCCGTACGGACTCTTCGCCTTCCTTGATTTCCAGCTCGTCGATACCGGATTCTTCCAGCAGTTCGATCAGTTTCTTAACTTTACGGATATCCATGAATCATCAACTCCCAAGGGTCGGTCAGGGGCGTATAGCCTGTTCTTCAATGTGTTCCAGGGCGGCCTCCAGGGCCAGTCGGTAACCGCTGGCGCCAAGGCCGCAGATCACTCCTACCGCTACGTCGGAGAAGTAAGAGTGATGGCGGAAAGCTTCGCGTTTATGCACGTTCGATAAATGCACTTCGATGAATGGGATGCTCACCGCCAGCAGCGCGTCACGTAATGCAACGCTTGTGTGCGTAAAAGCGGCGGGATTGATCAGGATAAAGTCCACGCCTTCGCTGCGCGCGGCGTGAATGCGATCAATCAATTCATACTCGGCATTGCTTTGCAGGTAGAGCAGATGGTGGCCGGCTTCACGGGCCCGTCGTTCCAGATCGAGGTTGATCTGTTCGAGGGTCACTGCACCGTACACACCCGGTTCGCGGGTGCCGAGCAGGTTCAGGTTGGGTCCGTGCAGAACCAGTAAGGTCGCCATCGGCTGTTCCTTGTTATTGGAGGTAGGTACGTCAGAACCCGGCGACTATGCCGCAAAGCCTTTGTGACTGTCCAGTTCTCTGCAATAGCCAGCACGATTAGCGAGGATTGCGCAAAGTATGTGACTGGGGCGCACGATCCGGTCATTGGTAATACGGTCTGGAAAGCAATGAAGATCGACTGTAGGAGCTGGCTTGCCTGCGATAGCGGTGTGCCAGGCGACTAATCGGCTACTGATCCACCGCTATCGCAGGCAAGCCAGCTCCTACATTTGATCTTCATGGGGCGGGAGATGGCGTCAGACGCGAAATGCCTGCACCGCCGTATTAAGCTGCCCGCCGAGCACCAACAGATGCTCGCCCTGGCGGCGGCCCTGGCCGATCCGCAGCAGGTTGTCCTCGCCCAACTGGTGGATGCGCTCGCTGTTATCGCGAATTTCACTGACCGCGCCGCTCTGCTGGGCCGTCACCTCGGCAATCCGGGTGGCGGTGTCGGAAATGGTCTGGATCGCGCCGACGATTTCATCCAGCGCGCCGTCGGCTGCCTGGGCCTGCTGGGCGGTGGCTTCGGCGTGTTCGACCTGGGCGCGCATGCCTTCCACCGATTGCCGGGCTGCGGTCTGCAGGCCGGCAATCAGGGTCTGGATCTCGGCGGTGGCGCCTGCCGTGCGCTGGGCCAGGGAGCGTACTTCGTCGGCAACCACCGCAAACCCGCGCCCGGCCTCACCCGCGCGGGCCGCTTCGATGGCGGCGTTGAGCGCCAGCAGGTTGGTCTGGTCGGCAATCGAGCGGATCACCGTGAGCACGCTGCCAATGGTTGCGGACTCTTCGGCGAGTTTTTCGATCATCTGCGCATTGTCTTGCACTTCGCCCACCAGCGCGTGCAGGCCGGTGAGGCTCAAGCCGATCACCCGTTGGCCATGTTCCACGGCCTCGCCGGCACTGCGGCTGGCCCCGGCAGCCTGGCTGGCGTCACCGGCAACCTGCTGGATAGTGGCCTCCAACTCGCCCAATGAATCACGGATTTGCGCAGTGTCCCCGGCCTGGCGTTCGGCCCCGTCATGCAGGCCGCCGCTCAGTTCGGCCAGGGCGCGGCTGCTGCCGGCCACTTGCTCGGCATTCGTGCGAATAGTGCCCACCAGGTTCACCAGGTAAGCCCGCAGGCGATTGAGGGAGGCTTCAATATCATGCAGTTCGCGGTTGGTCGCACCCAGGGCTATCTCTTGGCTGAAGTCACCCTCGGCCCAGGTCGACAGGGCCGGTGCCAGGCTGGTCAGCACCCGCGCCAGGCGCCGTTGCAGGGTGTCGATGAGCAGGGCGATCAGCAGGATCAGGCCAATCATCACGCCTTGGATCACCCGCACTTCGCCCTGGATTCTGGCGTGCTGGGCGCGCACTTCGGGCTCCAGTGCGGCAATGGCTTGCTGCACGGTGTCGATTTTCAGATGGGTGGCGGCGGCCAGCTCAGTGCGTTTGTGGATTTGCTCGCGGGTGCGCGCCAGTTCGGCCGGGTAGCGCGTGAGCAGGCTGTTGAGCTCGCGCTTGAGGCCCACGCCGGTGTCTTCGGCGGCTGTGGTTTCGCTGCTTTCCAGGCCCATCAACGCCGAAAAATCATCGCTGTTGGAGGCACTGCTGGCGGTCACGCCCAGCAGCGGCAGTTGCCCAAGCAGATCAGCCTGGCTGCGGATGTTGGCCAGTTCGCGCTCTACATCGTCGGCCAGTTCGCTGCGCCCGCTGCTCACCAGTTTGTCCCGTGCCAGGGACAGTCGGCCCAGATGCTGGGAGGCGGCGAGCAACGGCGGCAGATAACGGGGCGCGTCTACTGAGCTGACGCCGATGGCGTACTGGCTCAATTGCTCCAGATTGGCCCCCAACTCCCGTTCGGCTTGCAGCAGCAGGGCTTGTGGGTCACCGGCCAGTTTGCCGGCGGCCAGCAGGTCGGTCTTGCTGAAACCATCGAGGTCGAGCAGGCCGGGCCGCAGTTTTTGCGTCAGCTCAGGCGGCAGCTCGTCCAGGTGCAGCAGCAGGTTTTCCAGGCTCTGGCCGGCAGCGCTCAGGCGCAAGGCGTCGCCGCTGGAAAGATAATCGTCGATATTGCGCGCAGTCTGGTTCTGGAAGGCCTGGGACAGGCCCAGGTAGCGCTCCATCAACAGGTACGGGCGCTCAAGGGCCCGCTGCGACCACCAGAGCGTAGCGCCCAGGGCCAGGCAAACGGCGACCAGCAGAAGGGTGTTCAGATTCGTCAGCAGCTTCAGGCGCATGCGTGGTTTCAACCAACGGCGGAAAGATAAGTGCCTGAAGTTATTGCGTTTTCGTTACAGCGTTATGACGGACTGAGTGGAATCCGATGAAAAGGTGGCACTTTGCCTTGAGGTGCCTGCGGCGTGCACCCGGTTACGCCCGGCATCCTTGGCGCGGTACAGCGCCTCGTCGGCCTGGGCGGCCATCATCAGGCTGTCGGAGCCATCGCACAGCTCGACCACACCGGCGCTGAAGGTGCACCACAAATCCTGGGGCTGGGCCGGGTAGTGGATTTCGGCAAAGCGCCCACGGATTTCGTCGAGCACTTTGCAGGCCGCGTCCAGGTCGGTGTCGGGCATCACAATGGCGAACTCTTCGCCGCCGTAACGGCCGATGTAGTCGGTCTTGCGCAAGCGTTGCTTGAGAAACAGCGCCAGGCTCTTGATCACGCGGTCGCCCATGGGGTGGCCGTGGCTGTCGTTGACCCGCTTGAAGTGGTCAATGTCGAGCATGGCAAAGCTCAGCGGCTTGTTCTCGCGGCGCGAGCGGAAGCTGCAGTCTTCCAGCAGTTGCAGGATATGGGTGTGGTTGTACAGGCCGGTCAGGCTGTCGCGCACCATCCGCGCCTTGAGATGGCGGGCGCGGGCGGCGCGGTTGCGCACGGTGGTGATCAGGTGGCGCGGCTTGATTGGCTTGGTGAGGAAGTCGTCGCCGCCTTCGCTCATGGCATCCAGCTGTTTATCCAGGTCGTCTTCGGCCGACAGGTAGATGATCGGCACGCTGACATAACGGTCATTGTGGCGAATCACCTTGGCCAGTTCGGTACCGGTGCAGGCCGGCATGTACATGTCGAGGATGATCAGGTCGGGCTGGAAGTCTGCCAGCTCGGCCATGGCCTGGATCGGCTCGATCAGGGTCCGGGTGACGATCCCGGCGCTGTTGAGCAGGCGCTCGGTGTGCATCGCCTGGGCGCGGGAGTCGTCGATGATCAGCACTTTATAAGGTTCGTACTGGGCGACGCAGGTCAGTACCTCGATTTTTTCCAGCAGGCTCGAGGCTTCCAGGGTCCCGGTGAGGAACTCCTGGCCACCGGCGCGCACCGCCGCCAGGCGGGTGGGGGTGTCGGTTTCGTGCAGGCTGAAGAACAACAGCGGCAGTTTCTGCTCCAGGCCTTCCTGGGCTTCGGCGGCCAGTTTCAGGCCCAGGCCGGCGCCGCAGAAGTCCACGTCCATCACAATCGCCGCCGGCAGGCGTTCGGCCATGGACGAGCGGAACGCGGCCACGCTGTCCAGGGACTGCGCGCTCAAGCCAAAAAATTCCAGCTGCTTGGCCAGGCGCTCGGCACGGTCGTGATCGGCCAGCATCACGTAGATCGGCTTGCGCATCGGCGGCAGGAAGGTCTGGTCCAACTGGTCGCCCTGGCGCAGGCCGGTTCGTGACAGGCGCTGCATCAAGCGGTTGAGGTCGGTGATCAGGTGGCTGCTCAGGCGGCCGCGGTTTTCATCCACCGCTTTGAGCGACTCGATGATGTGCCGGGCCAGTTGGCCATGCTCGGGTTGTTCAAAGCGCTCGGCAAAACGCAGCAGGCGCAGATTGGCCTCGCTGAGTTCGTTCAATTCGGCGTTCGACCATTCGCTGCGCTGCAAACGCTGCCAGATCTCAAGAATTTGACGCGCCTGATGAATTACCCGCTGGGCAAAGTGGTGCTTGAGACGCTCACGGCTTGGGTCTTCTGGCTCGGTCATATCCTGACTACTAGGTAAGGGTGCATGCTGAGGTCGACTGGTGGCTCTATGCTAGCACCTCTTTTCAATCGCACGAGTGTCATACGTCAATTAACTGCAAGGTCCTGGGGATTCATTTACTGACTGGCGGGTCGCGTAGGCGCATCAGCGCCCTTCCTTTATAGTTGAGTGCCAGCTTTGCGCCACCTTGATTAAAAGCCCCGCACAGACGGGCACGATGGGGTAGGGTTGTGGTCGTAGCTATTGAACTCAAGTGACTGAAAGGATATCCGCCATGCTGGACTGGAAAAACCGTGCAGGCAGCGCCCCAGGCCCAAGCCCTGCGCCCAAGTCGGCCTCCCGCAGCTATTTTCGTAACCTGTTGATGAGCCGGGCACTGCTGACCCTGGTGGTGATTTACCTGTTGGTCACCGGTGGCCTGGGTTGGTATTGGAGCCAGGAGCCGGCCTTGTTCCCGGTCCAGCAAAACGCGCAAATTGCCGCCGAAAAAGACGGCAAGCAAATGGTCATCGGCTTTACCACCGTCGAAACCGTCAAGACCGTAGTGGGCACCCTGCTCAACAAGCCTGGCGGCTACATTTCCAACGACCGCTTCCCGCCTGGGTTGTGGATGGACAACATGCCCAGCTGGGAATATGGCGTGCTGGTGCAGGTGCGTGACCTGACCCGTGCCCTGCGCAAGGACTTCGCCCGCTCGCAATCGCAATCGGCCGAAGACGCCGACCTGGCCAAGGCCGAGCCGCGTTTCAACTTCGACAACAAAAGCTGGGTGCTGCCTTCCAGCGAATCGGAATACCAGGAAGGCATCAACTCCCTGAGCCGCTACCAGGCACGCCTGTCCGACCCCAATCAAAAAGGCGCCCTGTTTTATGCGCGCGCCGACAACCTGAACAACTGGCTGGGCGATGTCGCCACCCGCTTGGGCTCGTTGTCGCAGCGCCTGTCGGCCAGTGTCGGCCGGGTCAAGCTCAACACCGCGCTGAAAACCGAAGCGCTGGCGCCGGGCGAAGTGCCGCAGGTCGATGAAGAAGTGGTGGAAACCCCATGGATGCAAATCGACAACGTGTTCTACGAAGCCCGTGGCCAGGCGTGGGCCCTGTCCCATCTGTTGCGTGCCATCGAAGTCGACTTTGCCGACGTCCTGGCCAAGAAAAACGCCACCGTCAGCGTGCGCCAGATCATTCGTGAGCTGGAAGCCTCCCAGGAAACCCTGTGGAGCCCGATGATCCTCAATGGCAGCGGCTACGGCGTATTGGCCAACCACTCGCTGGTGATGGCCAACTACATCTCCCGCGCCAACGCGGCAGTGATCGACCTGCGTCAACTGCTGAACCAGGGTTGAGTCATGGTCGATAGCGCCAAGGAGGTCGCGCACCGCGCGGCCTCGGATGCCGAGCACATCGCCTGGGTCGACGAGCAGGACAACCTGCTTGGCGCCCTGGTGCGTGCCGACCTGCGCGAGCGCGGGCTGATCGGGCGCGGCACCTACATCATGCTGTTCAACTCAAAAGGTGAGCTGTGCGTGCATCGACGCACCCTGAGCAAAGCCATCTATCCCGGTTACTGGGACGTGGCGGCGGGGGGCATGGTTGCGGCGGGCGAGACCTATGAGCAGTCGGCCGCCCGCGAGCTGGAGGAAGAGTTGGGCGTCAGCGGTGTAAAGCTGACGGCCCACGACCACTTCTTTTTCGAGGACACGGGCAACCGGCTCTGGTGCTCGGCGTTCTCGGCAGTCTGGGACGGGCCGCTGCAATTGCAGCCCGAAGAGGTGCTGGAAGCGCGCTTTATGAGCATCGAGGCGGTGCTGGCCGATATCGAGCAAAAGTCCTATTGCCCCGACTCGTTGGCCGCCTTAAAACGCTATCTGGCTGCGCGTCGCTAAAGTTGCATAAATTGGCGCCATTTGGCTCTTAGCAAGTAGGCTTTTTGCCGTTACACTGCGCGACTTTTCAAGCCGAACCGCTCCAACGTTTCCCCGGTCCCTGTAGGAGCGGGTAGGCCTGAGCGGTTCGGTAGCGCTGCCCCTGCCTGAGTGGGGCTTCGCGGTTGGTGGCCGGTTGACGGGCACTGATCAGTCTTCATCCTCCCAAGAGGATTGCCGGTGGCCAAAAAAGCCGCATCCTTCGCCGCCCTTGGTGGCCTGGTGTTTTCCACCGACGCAGGTCGGCATTGCCCGGACTGTCGCCAGCCCGTGGACGCCTGTACCTGTAAACAGACCCTGATTCCCGAAGGTGACGGAATTGCCCGCGTACGCCGCGAGAGCAAGGGCCGTGGCGGCAAGACGGTGACCACCATCACCGGCGTGCCCCTGGCAGCCGAGCCACTCAAGGAGTTGGCCACGCTGCTGAAAAAGCGCTGTGGCACCGGTGGCGCCCTGAAAGACGGGATCATCGAAATCCAGGGCGATCACGTCGAGTTGCTGTTGGCCGAGTTGATCAAGCTCGGCTACAAGGCGAAGAAATCCGGCGGCTAGCAGCCTCTGTGAAACCCGCACCGACGAGCGCGCTCGTCGTCTCCATGGTTTCACAGAGCCTGTTCCTGACCGGTGTCTAAACTCTGTCCTGCAAGTGGGGTCTACCCCTCTCACAGGCAAATCGTCATTTTCACTCTTTAGACTGCGCCAGCCTCTGACTTGGGTGGCGCTCTTCGACTTTATATAGGGGACTTCGATGTCCGTACGACGCACACGCAAAGACGATGGCAGCCAATGGACAGTTGCGGACAGCCGCAGTGTTTACGGGATTCGCCATTGGGGGGCCGGGTATTTCGCGATCAATGATGCCGGTCGCGTTGAAGTCCGTCCGAACGGCCCGAACAGCTCGCCCATCGATTTGTACGAGCAAGTGGACGAGCTGCGCAAAAGCGGCCTGTCCCTGCCTTTGCTGGTGCGCTTCCCGGATATCCTGCAAGACCGCGTGCGCCAGCTGACCGGCGCCTTCGACGCGAATATCGAGCGCCTGGAATACCAGAGCAAATACACCGCGCTCTACCCGATCAAGGTCAACCAGCAGGAAGCGGTGATCGAGAACATCATCGCCACCCAGGACGTGTCCATCGGCCTGGAAGCCGGCTCCAAGCCTGAGCTTCTGGCCGTACTGGCCCTGGCACCGAAAGGCGGCACCATCGTCTGCAACGGTTACAAGGACCGTGAGTTCATCCGCCTCGCGCTGATGGGCCAGAAGCTGGGCCACAACGTGTTTATCGTGATCGAGAAAGAGTCCGAAGTGGGCCTGGTGATCGAAGAAGCCGCCAACCTCAAGGTCAAGCCACAGGTCGGCCTGCGGGTGCGCCTGTCGTCCCTGGCGTCGAGCAAATGGGCCGACACCGGTGGCGAGAAGTCCAAGTTCGGCCTGTCGGCGGCGCAGTTGCTGTCGGTGGTCGAGCGCTTCCGCGCCGCGGGCCTGGACCAGGGCATCCGCCTGCTGCACTTTCACATGGGCTCGCAGATCGCCAACCTGGCGGACTACCAGCACGGGTTCAAGGAAGCCATCCGCTATTATGGCGAACTGCGCAACCTCGGCCTGCCGGTGGACCACATCGACGTCGGCGGCGGCCTGGGCGTGGACTACGACGGTA
Organism: Pseudomonas sp. HC1(2025); assembly: GCF_058742075.1. Taxonomy (NCBI): domain Bacteria; kingdom Pseudomonadati; phylum Pseudomonadota; class Gammaproteobacteria; order Pseudomonadales; family Pseudomonadaceae; genus Pseudomonas; species Pseudomonas sp. HC1(2025). Next base: position 696,858 of record NZ_CP196017.1, read on the forward strand.
CCCACTCGCGCAACGCCAGCTCGATCAACTACGACATGGACGACTACGCCGGCGTGGTGGTGGGCATGCTCAAGGAATTCTGCGACGCGCAGAACCTGCCGCACCCCAACATCTTCTCCGAGAGCGGCCGCTCCCTGACCGCCCACCACGCCATGCTGGTGGTGCAGGTGACCGACGTCGAGAAACACAACGACGACGTACCGGTGATCGAGAACAAGGAGAGCCTGCCGGAAACCGTGCAATGGCTGGTTGACCTGCTGGGCCCGACCGACATTGAAATGGTCACCGAAACCTACTGGCGCGCCACCCACTACATGAGTGACGTGGCCGCCCAGTACGCCGACGGCAAGCTGACCCTCGCGGAAAAAGCCCTGGCCGAACAGTGCTACTTCGCCGTGTGCCGCCGCCTGCACAACTCGCTCAAGGCCCGCCAGCGCTCGCACCGCCAGGTGTTGGACGAACTCAACGACAAGCTGGCCGACAAGTACATCTGCAACTTCTCGGTATTCCAGAGCCTGCCGGACACCTGGGCCATCGGCCAGGTCTTGCCGATCCTGCCGCTGCACCGCCTCGACGAAGAGCCGCTGCGCCGCGCGGTACTGCAGGACCTGACCTGTGACTCCGACGGCAAGATCAAGCAATACGTCGACGAGCAAAGCATCGAGACCAGCCTGCCGGTGCACGGTTTGAACGAAGGCGAGGACTACCTGCTGGGGATCTTCCTGGTGGGCGCCTACCAGGAAATCCTCGGGGACATGCACAACCTGTTCGGTGACACCGATTCGGTGAACATCTACCAGCGCGAGGACGGCTCGGTGTACAGCGCCGGGATCGAGACCCACGACACCATCGAAGACATGCTGCGCTACGTGCACTTGTCGCCGGAGGAGTTGATGACCCACTACCGTGACAAGTGCGCCAGCGCGAAGATCACGGCGGCAGAACGCACCCAGTTCCTGGATGCGCTACGCCTGGGCCTGACCCGTTCGTCCTACCTGTCTTCCTAAGACCGGCAGGCACAGCGCCAAGCTGTGGGAGCGGGCTTGTGTGGGAGCGGGCTTGCTCGCGAAAGCAGTGGATCAGTCAATACAGGTGCTGACTGATCTGCCGTCATCGCGGGCAAGCCCGCTCCCACATTAGTGTGCGGCCAGCCACAGCCCCTGCCGATTCAGCCGCCAGGCAATCGCCCACAACGTCAAACTGCGCACTGCCATAAACAGCAGGAACGTTATCCACAGCCCGTGGTTACCCAGCCCCTGCAACGCCCAGGCAAGCGGCAGCATAATCAGCACCGTCAGCAGCATGCCATTGCGCATCTCCCGCGCGCGGGTCGCGCCGATAAACAAACCGTCCAACAGATAACTCCACACCGCAATCAACGGCAGTACCGCAAGGTACGGCAGGTAGATATCGGCGGTTTCGCGCACGCTGGGGATATCGGTCTGCATGGCGATAAACAAGTGGCCGGCGAAGGTAAACAACAGCACAAACCCGAGGCTGGCGATCAGTGACCAGCCGCAGGCAACGACCAGCGAGCGGCGCAGGGCCTGGCGGTCATGGGCGCCGATGGCGTGGCCGCACAACGCTTCCACCGCGTGGGCCAGACCGTCCAGGGCATGGGCGGTCAGCAACAGCCCGTTGAGCAGCAGGGCATTGGCCGCGACGGTGGCGTCGCCCAGCCGGGCGCCTTGCACCGTGATCATGAAAAACACCGATTGCAGCGCCAGGCTGCGGATAAAGATGTCGCGGTTGACCGCCAGCAGCGCGCGCCAGCTTTGCCAGACCTTGAGCGCCGCCCAGGCGATGTGCCCGGGGTAGGCGCGCAAGGCTTTTTGCGTGAGGGCCAGGCCGAGCAAGGCGCCGGTCCATTCGGCAATCACCGAGGCCCGCGCCGAGCCGACCACGCCCCAGTCCAGGCCTAAAACGAACCACAGGTTTAGGGCGATATTTACAAGGTTAGTGGTCAACAGAATCGCCAGCGGGGCCCGGGCGTTCTGCGTGCCGAGGAACCAACCCACCAGGGCGTAGGTAGCCAGGGCGGCAGGGAGGCCGAACAGGCGGGTGTGGAAGAATTCGCGGGTCAGTTGATTCAACTCGGCCGAGGGCTGCATCCACTCCAGCGCCAGGTGGCTGAGGGGAATGCCCACCGTTCCCAGCACCATCGCCAACCCCAGTGCCAGCAGCAAACCTTGCAGCAGGATTTGCCGCAGCGCCGCGCCATCATTGCGCCCGGCGGCCTGGGCAGCAAACCCGGTGGTGCCCATGCGCAGAAAACCCATGGCCCAGGCCAGGAAGGTATACAGGCTGGCCCCAACGGCCACGGCACCCAGTTGATGGGCGTGGGGCAGGTGGCCGATGACCATGCTGTCCACCAGCGCCACCAACGGTACCGAAATATTCGACAGAATCATCGGCGCGGCCAGGGCCCAGACACGGCGGTGAGTGGGGCGGTGGCGCCAGTCGGTGAGTAAGGTGGGCATGGGGGCTCCTTGGGGGAGCGGCATTGTAACTGGCCCTCAACAGCGGTGCAGATCCAAATGTGGGAGCGGGCTTGCTCGCGAATGCGGTGGGTCAGTTGGCATCTCTATTGACTGACCCACCGAATTCGCGAGCAAGCCCGCTCCCACCTTTTTGATCGTGTTTATGCCGGGGGATGCAGGCACTCGATGGAGCGGTCGACCGTGGTCTTGGCGATCTCCAGCAAATGCCACACCGCGAGCACCTTGGCCCGTTCGGCGCCGGGCAAGTGTTCACCACAGTCGAGCGCGGTGGCCGAGGCGCTGTTCAGCAGGCTGGCGGTGTAGAGCAGGGAGTCTTCGAAACTCAGTTCTTCACTGATGGAGTGGAAGCCCTGGGTCGGTAGGTAGTGGCTGAGGGCGCGACTGAAGGCGGCGCGGTCGTTGAGCAGGTCGCAGGGTGGGTCGGGGACAATCTTATGCATGGTGTAACTCCATATGGTTTGGAGCTGACATCCGTCGCGACTAAACGAAGGGTGGCGGCTGTACGCAGGTTAGTCGACCGGCCATATGGCAAACCGGCGCACCCGAAGGTGCCCTACGCACAGCCACCATGAAGCTTCATGAGACCATGCGCCATATAGGATCCGGGCGACTAAACCCGATCACTGATAAGCAGTGACGGACCGCAGACTAGTCACCGATTCCAACAGGCACAAGGCGCTGAGGATTGTCTAGGAAACGTCCTGCAATTTAAAGCGACACGCCTTGCTGGCCCTTTACAAACCGTGACCAAATGCCAGCCCGGCGCCCCCACAAACCAGCTTTCACAGGAGGTCTTCAGTGTTTGTGGTGGCGATGTCGGCATGATGAAGGGTCATGGCTGTGCTGATGAGCTTTCGCTTCCGGCCGGCACGCGAGGCTGAGTTAAATGTCCGCCTTCTCCTCTGAACAGCCAAAACCCCATGGATAACTCCGATATCGCGATCACCCTGGTCCTGATCTCCGCCTTCATGCACGCCACCTGGAACGCTGTTGTCCGGGCCGGCAGCAGCCGTTTCATGACCCTGGCCCTGGTCGATGGCACCGCATTGCTGATCTGCCTGGCGGCGCTGCCGCTGGTCAATGTGCCAAGCCTGCAAGTCTGGGGTTATGTACTGCTTTCGGTGATATTGAATACGGTCTATCGCCTGTTTCTGATCAAGGCCTATGAGACGGGCGACTTTGGCCAGGTTTACCCGGTGATGCGCGGTGTGCCGCCGGTGCTGGTGGCGTTGTTTTCCTACTTTCTGCTGCATGAGCAACTGTCGTTCCATGCGATGGCCGGGGTGTTGTTGATTTGCCTGGGGATCATCAGCCTGACATTTGTACGCAGGATGACCGCGCACATGCTCAAGCCGATCCTGATGGCGGTAGGCGCTGGAGTGTTTATTGCGTCCTACACAGTGGTGGACGCCAAGGGCGTGAGAGCCAGTGAAACGGTGCTGCAATACATTATTTACCTGACGGTATTCCAGAGCATTCCTATCCCGCTGCTGGCGTTTTTCAAGGAGCGTGCGGCACTTGTCCAGGCCATTGGCAGTCATTGGCGAGTGGGGGCCTTGGGGGGTGTTTTTTACCTGGCATCCTACGGCCTGGTGTTGTTCGCGCTGTCGCTGGATGCGGTGGCCAAGGTCTCAGCGCTGCGGGAAACCAGTGTTATTATCGGCGCCATTATTGCCGCGCTGTTCTTTCATGAACGGTTCGGCTGGCGACGGATGCTTTCGGCGTTCGTCATTGTTTGCGGGATCATCCTGATCAAAGTGAGCACCTGATGGCTCAGCGCCCTCCACCCACTGCGATGCTCCAGGCTTTTGTCAGCGCCGCGCAAACGGGCAGTTTCGCGCGTGCGGCGTCTGAGCTTAACCTCACCGCCAGTGCCATCAGCCATCAAATTTCAGGCCTGGAAGCGTGGTGGGGCGTACAGTTGTTTGAGCGGCACTCGCGCGGCGTCAAGCTGACGTCGGCAGGGCAGGCCTTGTTGCCGGTCACTGATGGGTTTTTCAAAGGGCTGGAGGCGGCGTTGCAGGCGCTTAATCCGCGCACAGCCCAGCCGTTGTACCTCTTGTGCACCTCTTCGCTCTGTTCGACCTGGCTGATTCCCAGAATGCATGGCTCGCATACTGACGCCTCGTTCAATCTTGACGTGGTGCTGAGCAGCGCAGATATGAACCCTGCCAGCCTGGGGGCTCATCAATTTGATGTCGCAGTAGTCATAGGGGGCGGGGACTATCCCGAGCATCATGTCGAGTTGCTGATGCGCGATGCGGTGTTTCCCGTATGCTCGCCGGCGTTTTATCGCGAGCATGGCGATATTGCGCCGACGGATATCGCCCGGTACCCGTTGATTCACCGGGCGGATGATCAGATCTGTCCGGGGTGGGAGAGTTGGTTTGCGTTCCAGGGGGGGGCGGCGCCCCCGTATCACCCTGGGCCTCGGTTTCCGGATTCGAGCCTGGCTATAAGCCTTGCGGTCAAGGGGGGTGGGATCGCTCTGGGTCGGACGGCGTTGGTATACGACCAATTGGAAGAGGGGGCGTTGGTTGCCTTGAACAGCCCCGTGATGATGTCGCCGGCGGCGTATTACGTTATTTGCCGCAATGGTCGACAGTCCGAGCCGGACATCGCCCGGTTGATTGATTGGCTCAAGGCCAGCGCGGGTGAGTTTCTGCGGGAGGTTCGGACCCGGCACCCGCAAATAGCGGGTGCTGGAGCACTTTAGCGGTAGGGTTTGGCCTGACTTGGCCTGCACGCAGAACCAAACCGCCCTCCGTCGGTCAATTTGATCACTGCCACAACCGCTTCACTGGCACTGATATATAGTTCACCCCTCAGACACCCCGACAACGAGTGCCCCATGCTTAACAAAGGATTGTTCCTGGCCTGTGCGCTGGCCCTGCTGAGCGCCTGCGATTCTTCCGACAAACCCGCAGCCCCCGCGGCCTCTGCGCCAGCGGTGACGGCCCCAGCCAAGGCCGCGGTGGATGTGGCGACGCTCAAGCAGCGTTATGCCGGCCGAGAGTTAAGCGTGGTGGACGTTTCTGAGGTGCAACTGGATGGCGCCAGCACCTTGTCGGTGAGTTTTTCGATCCCGCTGGACCCGGACCAGAAGTTCGCCGACAAGCTGCACCTGGTGGACAGCAAATCCGGCAAGGTCGATGGAGCCTGGGAGCTTTCCGACAACCTGATGGAACTGCGCTTGCGCCACCTGGAGCCCCAGCGCAAGTTGGTGCTGACCGTGGACGCCGGCCTGCGCGGGGTCAATGACGCCAAGCTCGCCGCCGAGTACGTCAGCCGCCTGGAAACCCGCGACCTGCAAGCCACCGTCGGCTTCGCCAGCCGTGGCACCCTGTTGCCCACCCGCCTGGCCGAAGGTTTGCCGGTGATCGCGCTGAATGTCGACAAGATCGACGTCGAGTTCTTCCGTATCAAGCCCGAATCGCTGCCGGCGTTTCTCGCCCAGTGGGGCCGTAATACCAGCCTGCAAAGCTATGAGTCGCGCGAACTGCTGCCCATGGCCGACTTGGTGTACGGCGGCCGCTTCGACCTCAATCCTGCGCGCAACACCCGCGAAACCCTGCTGCTACCCATCGCCGGCCTCAAGCAACTGCAACAGCCGGGCGTGTACCTGGCGGTGATGCGCGCCTCGGGCACCTACAACTATTCGCAGCCGGCCACGCTGTTCACCCTCAGTGATATCGGCCTGTCGGTGCACCGTTACGCCAACCGCCTGGATGTGTTTACCCAGGCGCTGGAAGGCGGCAAGGCGCTGGACGGTGTCGAGCTGGAAATCCTCGATGCCGAAGGCCGCGTGCTGGGCCAGGGCAAGACCGAGAAGGGCGGCCACGCCGAACTGCCGCTGCCGAAAAAGGCCCAGGTATTGCTGGCCAAACAGGGCGAGCAAACCAGCCTGTTGCGCCTCGACAGCGCGGCGCTGGACCTGGCCGAGTTCGATATCGGCGGCCAGCCTGCGCACCCGCTGCAATTCTTCGTGTTCGGCCCGCGCGACCTGTACCGCCCTGGCGAAACCGTGCTGCTCAACGCCCTGCTGCGCGACAAGGACGGCAATGCCGTCAAGCCGCAGCCCGTGAGTGTCGAAGTGCGCCGCCCGGATGAACAGGTCAGCCGCAAATTCGTATGGGACGCCGATGCCTCTGGCCTCTATCAATACCCGTTGCAGTTGGCCGGCGAAGCGCCGACCGGGCGCTGGCAACTGGTGTTCGACCTGGGTGACGGCAAGCCGCAGCTGTATGAATTCCTCGTCGAGGACTTCCTGCCCGAGCGCCTGGCCCTGGAACTCAAGGGCAGCGACACGCCGTTGAGCCCGGCGGACAACGCCGTTATCCAGGTCAATGGCCGCTACCTCTACGGCGCCCCGGCGGCGGGCAATCGCCTGAGCGGGCAAGTGTATGTGCGCCCGCTGCGCGAGGCGGTCAAAGCCCTGCCGGGCTACGAGTTTGGCTCGGTAACGGAAGAAGAGCTGAGCCAGGATTTTGAACTGGACGAAAGCGTGCTCGACGCCCAGGGCCAGGAAAAACTGACCCTGGAAAGCAAGTGGAGCGAGGCCAAGTCGCCGCTGCAACTGATCGTGCAGGCCAGCCTGCAAGAATCGGGCGGGCGCCCGATCACCCGGCGCCTGGTGCAGCCGGTATGGCCGGCCGAGCAATTGCCGGGCCTGCGCGGCTTGTTCGATGGCAAGGAAACCGATGGCGATGGTCCGGCGGAATTCGAAGTGCTGCTGGCCAACCAGGACGGCCAGAAACTTGCCGTCGACAACCTCAAGGTCCGCCTGATCCGCGAGCGCCGCGACTACTACTGGAACTACTCGGACAACGACGGCTGGAGCTATCACTACAACGAGAAATTCCTCAACCTCGATGAGCAGACCGTCAACATCAAGGCCGGCGACACCGCCAAGGTCAGCTTCCAGGTGGAGTGGGGCCCGTACCGCGTCGAGGTCGAGGACCCGCAGACCGGGCTGATCAGCAGCAAGCGTTTCTGGGCCGGTTACCAGGCCCAGGACAACACCGAAGGCGGCGCCGTGCGCCCGGACCAGGTCAAGCTGGCGCTGGACAAACCGGCGTATGGCGATGGCGATACGGCCAACGTCACCGTCACCCCGCCGGCAGCCGGCAAGGGCTACCTGTTGGTCGAGTCCAGCGAAGGCCCGTTGTGGTGGCAGGAAATCGAGGTGCCGGCCGAAGGCAAGAGCTTTGCGGTGAAGCTCGACCCGAAATGGTCGCGCCATGATTTGTATGTGAGTGCGCTGGTGATCCGTCCCGGCGAGCGCAAAGCCAACATCACCCCCAAACGCGCCGTGGGCTTGCTGCACCTGCCGTTGGACCGTACCCAGCGCAAACTGGGCTTGACCCTGACCGCACCGGAAAAAATGCGCCCCAAACAGCCACTGACGGTCAAGGTCGCGGCAAAAAATGCCGATGGCAGCGTGCCGAAACAGGTGCATGTGCTGGTGGCGGCGGTGGACGTGGGCATCCTCAATATCACCGAATACCCGACCCCGGATCCGTACTCCAGCCTGTTCGGCCGCAAGGCGTATGGCGTGGACCAGTTCGATATCTATGGGCAGTTGATCGAAGCCGGCCAGGGCCGCCTGGCCAGCCTGGCCTTTGGCGGTGACGCGGCGCTGGCCAAGGGCGGCAAGCGCCCGGACACCAGCGTCACCATCGTCGCCCTGCAAAGCGCGCCGGTGACCTTGAACGAGAAAGGCGAAGGCGAAGTCAGCGTCAATATCCCCGACTTCAACGGCGAGCTGCGCCTGATGGCTCAGGCCTGGAGCGATGACCGCTACGGCATGGCCGAAGCCAAGACCGTGATTGCCGCGCCGTTGATTGCCGAGCTGTCGGCCCCGCGCTTCCTCGCGGGCGGCGACCAGACGCGCCTGGCGCTGGACCTGTCCAACCTGTCGGGCAAGGCGCAGAAGCTCGATGTGCAACTGACCGCCGAAGGGCAACTGACCCTGCTGGGCGAACCATCGCAAAGCGTGCAACTGACCCAGGGCCAGCGCACCACCTTGCAGATTCCGGTGCGCGCACTGGGCGGTTTTGGCCAGGGCAAGATCAAGGTCACGGTCAATGGCCTGGACCTGCCGGGCGAGAACCTGCCGGCGTTTACCCGCGAATGGACATTGGGCGTGCGCCCGGCTTATCCGGCGCTGCTCAAGCAATACCGCGCAGTGCTCAAGGACGAAGCCTGGAGCCTGCCGGACAGCGAACTGGCCCTGTTTGAACCGGCCGGGCGTGAGGCGCTGTTGAGCCTGTCGAGCCGCCCGCCGTTGAACCTGGGCGAGCAGATTCGTGCGCTCAAGGCCTACCCGTATGGTTGCCTGGAGCAAACCGCCAGCGGCCTGTACCCGTCGTTGTATGCCGATGCCGCCGTGCTGACGCGCCTGGGGTTGACCGGCGAGCCGGATGCCGAGCGCAAGCGCAAGATCGAACTGGGCATAGAGCGCCTGCTGGGCATGCAGCGCTACAACGGCAGCTTTGGTTTGTGGGGCGCCGATGGCGAGGAAGAATACTGGCTGACGGCGTACGTCACCGACTTCCTGCTGCGCGCCCGCGACCAGGGTTTTGCCGTACCGCCCGAGGCGCTGAAAAAGGCCAGCGAACGCCTGCTGCGCTATGTGCAGGAACGCAATCTGATTGAAGTCGACTACAGCGACAACGCCGACCACACGCGTTTTGCCGTACAAGCCTATGCCGGGCTGGTGCTGGCGCGTAGTCAGCAGGCGCCGCTGGGGGCATTGCGCAGCTTGTTCGAACGTCGCAGCGATGCTCGCTCCGGCCTGCCTTTGGTGCAGTTGGCGATTGCCCTGCAGAAGATGGGTGACCAACCGCGTGCCGACCAGGCCTTGCTGGCCGGTTTGGCGGTCAAGCGCAAAGCCAATGAATGGCTGGCCGATTACGGCAGCCCGCTGCGTGATCAGGCGATGATCCTGGCCCTGCTGGAAGAAAACGACCTGGCCAAGGGCAAGCGTGAAGAGCGCCTGTTCGAGCTGTCGGACCAGATGGCGGCCAGCCCGTGGCTGTCGACCCAGGAGCGCAACTCGCTGTTCCTGGCCGGGCGTGGCTTGCTGGGCAAACCGGAAACCAACTGGACGGCGCAGTTGAGCAGCGGCGGCGAAACCCGCGAGCTGAACAACAGCCAGTCCGGCCTGAAGCTGGAAGGGCCGTTGCTGGCCTCACCACTGACCCTGCACAACCCGGGCAGCGAGCCGATTTACCAGCAACTGAGCATCTCCGGTTATCCACAGCACGCGCCGGCAGCGGGTGGCGAAAACCTGAGTATTCGCCGCGAGTACCTGGGGATGAATGGCCAGCCGCTGAACCTGCAAAACCTGCGCAGCGGCGACCTGGTGTTGGTGCACATTGCGGTCAGCGCCAACAAACAGCGGGTGCCGGATGCACTGGTAGTTGACCTGTTGCCGGCTGGCCTGGAGCTGGAGAACCAGAACCTGGGGCAAAGCGCCGCCAGCCTGGAAAACGCCAGCAGCCAGGTCAAGGAGTGGCGCGAGTCGATGCAGAATGCGTCGATCAAGCATCAGGAATATCGCGATGATCGCTACGTGGCCGCGCTGAACCTGGACGGCTATGGCACCACGCACCTGCTGTACCTGGCCCGTGCGGTCACGCCTGGGACTTATCGCGTACCGCCGCCGCAAGTGGAGTCGATGTACCGGCCGAACTGGCAGGCAGTGGGGGAAACCCCGGCCGATATGGTGATCAAGGGCCGTTAAGCCCAACCCCTATAGGAACTGGCGGTAGCTTTATGTGGGAGCGGGCTTGCCCGCGATAGCGATCTTTCAGCCCATACATTCGGTGGCTGATACACCGTTATCACGAGCAAGTCGCACCGCTGCTCCCACACAAGCCCGCTCCCACAGGGTCTGTATTTAATGCACAACCCAACTGAGCAGCCACAACCCCAGCATCAACCAGATAATCCCCATAATGATCGAGGCCCGCATAAATGCCCGGACTGCCGAGTACAGCAGCATCAGGCCGATGATCAGGGTGATGATGCTGATGATCGAGGTGTCCATGCCAAGGGTGCGCGACAGGCCATCGATAAAGTTGCCACCGGCATTGGTCAGGGCGCCGAACAGGCCACTGAGCCCGTCGACGATAAAGCGGATGACCGAACCGAGCGCCTGGCCCAGCCATTCGAAAAAGCTTTCTACCTGCATATGAGTTTCCTGATGAAAGGGTGGGCGTATCTGCCGGACCTGAGCCTTTGGTCGCCAATCCCTTGGGCGAGTTCCCTAGAAGCATAGAGGTTTGCCCGTTTGAATTTGCGAATAGTTGCACGCGCTACCCTGGGTAGCCTGCTGGTGGTAATAGCCCTGCTGTGGCTGGCCGACCGCCTCTGGCCCCTGCCGCTGCCCAAGGATGACCTGGCCCGCGTGGTGCTGGCCGAAGATGGCACGCCGTTGTGGCGGTTTGCCGATGCCAACGGCGTGTGGCGTTACCCGGTGGCCACCGATGAGGTCTCGCCGTATTACCTCGATGCGCTGCTGACCTACGAAGACCGTTGGTTCTACCAGCACCCCGGCGTCAACCCGCTGGCCCTGGTGCGGGCGACCTGGCAGAACCTCAGCGGTGCACGGGTGGTATCTGGCGGCAGCACCTTGTCGATGCAGGTGGCGCGCCTGCTTGATCCCCATTCGCGCACCCTGCCGGGCAAGTTGCGCCAGCTGTGGCGTACGGCGCAGTTGGAGTGGCATCTGTCCAAGGACCAGATCCTCAACCTGTACCTCAATCGCGCGCCATTTGGCGGCACCTTGCAGGGCGTGGCGGCAGCCAGTTGGGCGTATCTGGGCAAGTCGCCGCAACAGCTGACCCACGCTGAAGCGGCGCTGCTTGCGGTTTTGCCCCAGGCACCGAGCCGTCTGCGCCCGGACCGCCACCCGCAGCGCGCCCAGGAGGCCCGGGACAAAGTGCTGCGGCGCCTGGCCGAGTTTCAGGTATGGCCGCAACCTGCGGTCGACGAAGCCCTGGAAGAACCCCTGTTGCTGGCGCCGCGCCTGGAACCCAGCCTGGCGCCGCTGCTGGCGCGCCGCTTGAACCGTCCCGACAGCCCGCCGCTGATTCGCACCACTCTCGACGCGACCCTGCAACGGCGTCTCGAAGACCTGCTGCTGGGTTGGCGCGCGCGGCTGCCGGAGCACACCTCGGCCGCGATCCTGGTGGTCGAAGAAGAAAGCATGGCGGTGCGCGCCTACCTGGGCTCGGTGGATATCAACGACGCGCGGCGTTTTGGCCATGTGGATATGATCAGCGCCCTGCGCTCGCCGGGCTCGACCCTCAAGCCCTTCCTGTATGGCATGGCTTTGGACGCGGGGCTGATTCACTCCGAATCGCTGTTGCAGGATGTGCCACGACGCTACGGCGATTACCGGCCGGGCAACTTCTCCATGGGCTTTACCGGCGCGGTACCGGCCAGCACGGCGCTGTCCAGTTCGCTGAACCTGCCGGCGGTGCAACTATTGGAAGCCTACGGGCCCAAGCGCTTTGCCGGCGAAATGCGCATCGGCGGCATGCCCCTGGCGCTGCCGGCGCTGGCCGAGCCGAACCTGGCATTGATCCTGGGCGGCGCTGGCAGCCGCCTGGAGGACCTGGTCGGCGGCTACAGCGCGTTGGCCCGCGACGGCAAGAGCGCGGCCATCCGTTTGCAGCCTGATGATGTGCTCAAGGAGCGCCCGTTGTTGTCGCCGGGTGCGGCGTGGATCGTGCGGCGCATCCTCAGTGGCCAGGCGCGGCCGGACCGTGATCCCCGGGCCGAGTTGGTACAGCGCCCGGTGTTGGCCTGGAAGACCGGCACCAGCTACGGTTTTCGCGATGCCTGGGCCATTGGCGTCGGGCCGCGCTACTTGATTGGTGTGTGGATCGGCCGCCCGGACGGCACCCCGGTGCCCGGCCAGTTCGGCCTGGCCTCGGCGGCGCCGTTGATGCTGCAAGTGCACGATGTGTTGACCAACCGCGACAGCCAGCGCGGCATTACTGCGCCCGTTAAGGCGGTGCCGATGAATGTCGGCGTGGCGGCGATCTGTTGGCCCCTGGGCCAGCCCATGAGCCGCAGCGATCCCAATTGCCGGCGCCAGCGGTTTGCCTGGACGCTGGACAACACCACGCCGCCGACCTTGCAGGCCCTGGACCAACCTTTGGGTGTCGGCTTGATGGAGACCGTGTGGGTCAATGCCAAGGGCCTGCGCGTTGCGGCCAGTTGCCCGGGCGCGGTCTCGCGGGACATAGCCCTGTGGCCCGCCCCGCTGGAGCCATGGTTGCCGCGGATCGAGCGGCGTGACGCGCGCATTCCCGCGCCAGACCCGGATTGCCCGCCCCCGGCCCTGGCGGCGGCGTCGCCGTTGTCGGTGGTGGGTGTACGTGAGGGGGACCAGTTGCGGTTACCGGCGGGTAGCCAGCAGCAGTTGCGCTTGAAGCTATCGGCGTTGGGCGGCAGTGGGCGGCGCTGGTGGTTCCTCAATGGTGCACCGCTGGGGGACAGCGCCAGTCAGGACAGTATCAATGCCAGCCTGGAGCAGTTGGGGCGCTATCAACTGAGTGTGCTCGATGAGGCGGGGCAGACGGCCAGGGTTGAGTTCAGCGTGGTGGATTAGGTCGCCATCGCAGGCAAGCCAGCTCCCCCATGTTGATTTGTAAACACCGCCAAATATGGGAGCGGGCTTGCCTGCGATAGCGCCCTGACAAGCGCCGCAAATTTATTTGCCATCCCCGCCTTTGAGCCCGAAGCTATACCCCTTCAGGAGCGCCCCATGAATCTCGAACACCTTACCGAACGCATGCATCGCATCCGCGATAACAACGACTGGAAACAATTCCACAGCCCGAAAAACCTGGCCATGGCCGCCAGCGTCGAGATGGCCGAGCTGGTGGAAATCTTCCAGTGGCTGAGCGAAGACCAGTCCCGCCAGTTGCCCGCCGACAAACTTGCCCACGCCGGGCAGGAAGTGGGGGACATCGTGCTCTATCTGCTGCTGTTGTGCGGCGAACTGGGCCTGGACATGAACCAGGTGGTCAGCGCCAAGCTGGCCGACAACGAACGGCGGTTTACCCATGAGTGATCGCCATTTCGACCAGTTGGCCACGCGCTTTGCCGAGAAGATCTACGGCGGTGCCAAGGGTGCGATTCGCCTGGCGGTGTTGCAGGCCGACTTGGCCGAGGCCCTGCCGGACCGGCCTCTGCGCGTGCTGGATATCGGCGCAGGCCTGGGCCATATGTCGTTGTGGCTGGCCGAACGCGGGCATCAGGTGACCTTGGCCGAGCCTGCCGAACCGATGCTCGAAGGTGCCCGCCAGCGGTTCGCCGAGGCGGGGCAGAGCGCAACGTTCATCCAGGCGCCGTGGCAGGACCTGCTGGGTCAACTGACCGAGCCCTACGACCTGGTGCTGTGCCACGCCGTGCTGGAATGGCTGGCCGAACCCCATGGGATCCTGCCGGTGCTGCACCAGTTGACGGCGCCGGGCGGCTGGTTGTCCCTGGCCTTCTATAACCGTGATGCGCTGATTTACCGCAACTTGCTCAAGGGGCACTTTCGCAAGATGCGCAAAAATGACATGGCTGGCGAAAAACAGAGCCTGACCCCGCAACAGCCCCTGGACCCGCGTGAACTGGCGGCGCAACTTGAAGGCCTGTGGCAGGTCGAAAGCCAGAGCGGGGTGCGGGTCTTCCACGACTATATGCCGGTGGAGTTCCAGGCCCGCGCCGACTTGCAGGACTTGTTGGAGATGGAGCTCGCTCACCGTCGTCACCCAAGCTTTGCCGGACTTGGGCGTTATTTGCACTGGATCTGCCGTCCGGTTTAAGCGGCCCAGTCTGCGGAGATCGAAATGAAGCGCTGTGCAATGATCCTGCTGTGCCTGGGGCTGGGTGCCTGCTCCAGCAACAATCCGTATGTCGCGGCCTCCAAGCCCATGCCACCGGCGCCTGCCCAGGCGGCCAACACCTTTGATGCCAGCGCCTACCCGGCGCCGGTGCGTGACTACGGCGCCTATCGCAACTGGGCCTGGCGCAACGGCCAATTGCCGGCGGGCTCGGCCTGGGCAGATCCTGCACAGATCGCCGAAGCCGTCAGCGGCGCCCTCGACCAGCGCGGCCTGCGCCCGGTACATGACCAGCGCGCGCCGGACTTGCTGGTCAGCGCCGATGTGCATCTGGAAAAACGCCTGCGCCAGGTGCAGGACGATTATGGCTACGGCTACGGTGGCTACAACCGCTATGGCAACGGCTATGGCATGTACAACTCGGTGCCGATCGTGCGCACCTATGAAGTGCAAGTGGTGGTGGTGCGCGTCAACCTGTTCGACGCCCGCACGGGCCAGCCGGTATGGAGCGCCAGCGCCGAAACGGGCAGCCAGGGCAGCCTGAGTGAACGCGGCGATGCGTTGCGCCAGGCTGTGCAGAAGGCCATGACGGCGTATCCTCCGAGTTAACAGCTATTCTCATCTCAGGTTCGGTTTGCCCTTTGGAGAACTACCATGTTGCGTCGTATCGCTTTGCTCGCTTTTGCCGTGCTTTTGGGCGGATGCCAGACCAGCCAGGTCAACCACGATTTTGACGCCAGTCGCGACTTTGCCGCCTACCGCAGTTGGGCCTGGAAAGACCCAGCGTTGCAGTACCGCCCCGATGATCCACGGATCAAGAGCGACCTCACCGAACAGCGCATCCGCCAGGCGGTGGCCGACCAACTCGACCAGCGCGGCTTGCGCCCGGCGGCCCCGGGGGCCAAGGCTGATGTGAACGTGCAGGCCTACCTGATCGTCGAGGATCGCCAGCAGCAAGTCACCACCAACTACGGTGGCGCCTGGGGCGGCCCGTGGAATGGCTATTGGGGCGCGCCGATGTACAACGAAACCCGCAACGTCACCTACAAGGTCGCCACCCTCCAGATCGACCTGCTCGACGGCAAGGACGGCAAGTTGGTATGGCGCGGCAGTGACGAACAGATGATGAGCAGCTCGCCCAACCCCCAGGACCGCAATGCGGCGATCCGGGCGACGGTGACCAAAGTGCTGTCCAACTACCCGCCTCGCTAAGTCGTACTCGGTCCGTGTAGGGCCGCTGCATCACGGCGATGCGGGCGCTGCGGTTTAACAGGTACACCGAGGCGATCCCATCGCAGCCTCGCCGAGGCTCGACAGCTCCCACATTCGATCTGTGTTGCCAAGACAAATTTGCAGGTGTCGCGGCTCCCCTGTGGGAGCTGTCGAGCCCCGGCGAGGCTGCGATGGGATCGACTCCGTACAACTCGATACACCGAGGTGCCGGCATCACTGCCATGCAGCGGCCGGACTAGCCAGCGTCGAGCGGTGTTTCTTTCCGTCAGTCGCCAAAGTGGCGACTTGCCAGCGTACCTTGCAAGCCTTGTCTACACTGCTGTTGACTACAGGAGAGTAAGCGCTCGGCAGTTCGCCGGCAAAGGAGTGCTCGATGTCTCCCCGACTTCGTTCTGGCCAACGTGGCGCAATCGGTCTGGTATTCGCCGGCACCCTGGCATTGGCTCTGGTATTTCTGTTGCTGGTGGTCGATAGCGGCCGCCTGTACCTGGAAAAACGCAAGCTGCAAGCCATCGCCGACACCGCCGCCCTGGAAGCCGCCAACCGTGGCGGGCAGTGCTCCGCCAGCACCACCGCCGTCGATTACGCCAAGCAGAATGCCACCCGCAATGGTTTCACCGTTGTCGCCAACGACACCAGCCGCGCCCTGGCGGTGACGTGTGGGACGTTGTTGACCAATGGCCTCAACACCCGTGTATTTACGGCGGATGCCACCAAGAATGAGGCCATCCGCGTAGTCGCGAGCCGCACCGTCACCACGGGTATCGCCAACGGGGTGTGGAAGTTGTTCAGCGGGACGTACAACGCAAGTACTACGTTGACTGCGACAGCAGTGGCGGCACTGGCGCCACCGGTGGCGCAGTTGACGATTCGCAGCTCGTTGCTGACGATCAATTCGGCTCAATCAGACATCTTGAACAAAACCATCGGTGGCTTGCTCGGCGGTAGCCTTTCCCTGACCGCCGTGGGTTGGCAGGGCTTGATCAATACCAATGTGAACCTGCTCAGTTACTTGGACCAACTGGCTATTCAAGCGAATGTGGCGGCGGGTGACTATACGACGCTGCTCAACACTGCCGTGTCGGCGACGCAACTGATCGACGCGGCGGTCAAGGTTTTGCAAGCCAATGGCTCGGCGGTAGCTGCGACCATCACCAACGTGCTTGCCATCGAGGCGATTGCGCCGAACACCAAAGTGCTCAAGCTGGGCGATCTGTTAGATGTCGCCACCGGCACGCCCACCGCAGCCTTGAACACGGATGTGCAGTTGTTCCAATTGCTACAGGGCGTGGTCCAGCTTTCCAATGGTAATAGCCTGGTGAGGGCCGATTTTCAGTTAAGCGTGCCACTGATCGCCACCTTCTCAGTCAAAACCAAAGTGATGGAGCCGCCACAGCTTTCCGCCATCGGCAACCCGGCCCTGGCCAAGGCAGGCTTGGCCACGGGAACCAATCAGATTTCTGTGCGGACTGCGCAAGTGCGCACGTTGATCTCGGTGGATGCGCCGATACTGAAGACGGTTTCTTCAGTGCTGTCGGGGCTGTCAGCCTTGACCGACCCGGTGACCAAAGTGGTGAAGGGCCTTTTGAACCTGGATCTGGCCGCTATCGTAAACGCTCTTTTATGTACGTTGTCTTGCGAGCGCACGGATGTAGATATTGCCAGCAAGCTGGATATCTACATCGAAGCCGCCAGCGGCGAAAGCCATGTCACCGACTTCACCTGTGCAACGTCCGCCAGCAAGACGCTGACCGCCTTGGCCACGAGTTCCATGGCCACTCTGGCCGTCGGCAACATTGACCCGGCCAAGGCGTTTTCTTCGTCGACACCGGTCGATGTCCAGCCGATCCGCCTGATCGATATCGGGACCCAGCACTGCACCTTGCTGGGGGGCTGCGACCCACGCAAAGCCAACGTCGGCGGCGGTTTTTTGTTAAAGGCACAATCAACTGTGGGGCAGAGAACAGAAAGCCTGTTTTATTCACCGGTGGCAGAAATGAATACTCTGCCGACCTATAAAAGTATTTCCAGCATCAACATCATCAATAGCCTGGGCGCCACACTGAGTGGCCTTCAGGTGACCTATGCACCGCCACCCGCCCCGGCTGTGCCAAATGGTGCACTGGCAGGTGTGGCGACACTCCTGACAACAATCACCACGACACTGGTCGGGCTCGTCCAAGGGCTTTTGTCGCCGCTGCTGGACCCTATCGTCAATACGCTACTGAGCGCTCTGGGCATCAACCTTGGCAATGCCGAAGTCGGCGCCAACCTCACCTGCCACATGGGCCGCGCCTACCTTGTGATCTAACCCCCACCCACCACCGGCAACTCCACACAAAACCGCGCCCCCTGTTCACTGTTGGCGACGCTCAGGCGTCCGCCCATGTTTTCCACAATGCCGTAGCTTACCGACAACCCCAGTCCGGTGCCGACGCCAATCGGTTTGGTGGTAAAGAACGGCTCGAAAATCCGCTCCAGCAACCGCGCATCGATGCCGCCGCCGTTGTCTTCGACCCAGATGCGCACATGGCGGCTGTCGTGTTCGCTGTACAGGGCGATCCAGGGGTGGAAGTCGTGGTTTTTTTCGTGGCGTGCCATCAGTGCATCGCGGGCGTTGACCACCAGGTTGATCAGTACCTGTTCCAGTTGGTCGACATGGCCGTTGACCTGTACGCCCAAGTCCATCGGCGTGATGCGCAGGTCCACGCCTTTGCCGCGCAGGCCTTCTCCCAGCAGTGACTGGGTGCCTTCCACCGCCTGGGCCGGGTCGAAGGGTTGTTGCTCGACCTCCGAACGGCGGCCGAACACGCGCATGTGGTCCACCACCCGGGCGGCGCGTTGGACCTGGGCGTCGATGCGCTGGAGTTTTTCCGTGAGGTAGTCGATCTGCACGTCGCCGTTGCCCAGGCGCTTGAGCACATTGACGATGGCCATGCGCATCACATTCAGCGGCTGGTTGATCTCATGGGCCAGGCCGGTAGCCATTTCGCCGAGGGTGGCCATTTTTGCGCTTTGGGTCAGTTGCTGCTGGGAGCGACGCACTTCGGTGTTGTCGCGGCCCACGGCCTGGACTTCCTGCAACTGGCCGTGTTCGTCGAATACGCCACGGTCCGACCAGACCCACCACGCATGTTCGCGCCCCGGCAGTTGCAGGCTGATTTCAGCCGTACTGACGGGGAATTCCGGGCTCAACTGGCCGATGCGTTTTACAAAGGCGTTGCGCTGTTCTTCAGATAACCAGTGGCCCAGGTTGATCCCCGGCAACTGGGCCGGCGTGCATTCCAGGTAGTTGGCCAGGGGCGTGTTGCCGAAGGTCAGGGTCAGGTCCGGGCGGTAGCGGCAGATCATCGCCGGTGAGTCTTCGACGAGGATGCGATAGCGCTCTTCGCTGTCCTTGATCTGTTGCGCCGCCAGGGTCGCTTCGGTGACGTCCAGCCACAGGCCGACGGCCTCCACCGGCAAGCCGAGGTCGTCGCGCAGCAGCTTGGCTTCGTCCAGCAGCCAGTGGTAGTTGCCCTGGCGATCGCGCACGCGGTAGCGACTGCGCACGCTGCCTTCGCGCAGCAACTGCCGGGTGCGTTCGAAGTACAGGTCACGGTCTTCGGGGTGTACCCATTCCACGGAGGTGTCGTGGGTGCATTCGGCCAGGGTCCAGCCCAGCAGCGGCAGCAGGCTGTCGCTGAAGAACGCCGGGTGCAGCGCGCCGTTGACGTAGCGCTGCACGTAGATCACCGCCGGGGAGCTGGCGATCAGGTTGTCCAGGCGCGCATGGGCGGCGGCGGCCTGCAATTGTTGGTTCTTGATGTCGCTGATGTCGAGCATGAAGCCGATCCAGCGGCGCTGCTCGCCGGCACCCAGCACCTGGCCCTGGACGCGGTACCAGATGGGGTTCTGCTTGGCGTCGCTGCGCAGCAGGCGCACGCTGGTCAACAAGGGTTTGCCCAGGGTTTGCAGGTCTTGCAGGCGGCTGTTGAGTTCCTGGCGGTCGGCGGGGTGGATCAGTTCCAGCCAGTTGGCCAGTACCTGTTTGGTCGGTGCATCTTCCGGGCTCAGGCTGCGCATCAGCTGTGGGGCCAGCAGGATTTCTTCACCGCTTTCCAGCAATTCCCACCAGCCGGTACCGAGCAGGCCTTGCAAGGCTTCCACCCGTTCCAGTTGTTGGTGATGACGTTGCTCGCGCAGGCGGCTGAGCAAAGGGGCGGCGAGGGCGGCGGCGAGGTTCAGCCAGTCACGTTCGCTGACGTCGGGGTGGCCACTGTAGAACCCGCACAGCAACCAGGCGGCCACCCCCTGGCTATCGCGATAGGGCACCAGCAGGCCCTCGGCGCTGCCAAACACGCTGTACAGGCGCGGGTGTTCGCTGCGGCCCTGGAGGGTTTTCAGGCTCAGCGCGGTGTTGCCGTTGAGGCTGTCCAGGCAGGTACCCAGGCGTTGGCCCGGTTCCCACAACTGTGGCGCGTCGTGGGCGCTGTAGCCGCTGTAGACCAGCCAGTCCTGGTCCTGCTGGTCGAGCAGGACCATCGCCACGCACGGGATATGCCAGCGCTGGGCCAGGTTGCGCAGGTGCTCGCTGAACACTTGCGGCAGGCGTGTCAGGCTGCAGACGCGCAGCTGCTCGCTCATCTGGCTGGCCAATTGGTGGTTCTGTTCGCGCTGCTGGGCCAATTGCCGGCCGTTCAGCAGGTCGCTGATATCCAGCAGGCGCAGGATCCAGCCATCGCCGTCCGGCTCGATCCAGCCACGGGTATGCAGGATGGTATCGGCGGCACCCTGGAAATCCAGGTCCAGGCTGTGCCGCTGCCAGTCGGCGGGCGTGCCTTCGATGCTCAATGCGCCAGGCAGGCACAGCAGGTCGCGCAACAGCGGGTGAGCCGGGGCGCCAAGGTGACGGGCCAACTGTGGGTGCAATGCCCGGCTGATATCCAGCACATGACCTTGCGGGTCCAGGCGCAGGTGCAAGCCTTGCGCCGGTGGGCTGGCGGGCGTCTCCAGGGCCTGGGCGCTGCTGCGGCCCAGCAGCCTGCCGAAGATTTTGTCACCGGAGTTCAAAATTGCAGGCTCGACTGGGCGTGCAACGTGGTCGGCAAGCGGGGCACCGTGCCAATGCCCGGCAGCACGATAAACGGCAGGACGTTCTTCAGGTTGGCCGAGGGGTAGTTGATCTCGACGGTCAACACGCCTGCGGTGTAGGTCGGATTGATATGGGCCGCCTGGAACTGGAACGTCGCGGGGATCCACTGCAATTGGCTTTGCACGGTCTGGGTCGCCCGCAGGATCAGCGCCGCATTGTAGTTGGGGGTGCTGGGGTCCAGTGCCACGCTGCGGCGCACGGCTTCGGCGGTAGCCTGGTTGAACGACTGCAGCAGCAACAGCGGCAGGCTATAGCTGACCATGGCATAGAACACGGCAAAAAAAATCACGAACACTGCCGCAAATTCGATGGCGACGGCGCCTTTTTGCTTTCTAGGGAGGCTGGTTTTCATCACTGCGACTACCCTGACTGCTACTACCTGATATCAGCATAGAATCAATCGGCAAAAAGGGACGGTTTTTACGTGATCCAAGGCCTCGTGGTAGTTGTCTGGTTGGTGTTGTGTGCAATGCAGGATATTCGCCAGCGACAGATCGCCAATCGCCTGACCCTGGGCGTGGCGTTGCTGGCGCTGCTCTATCTGCTGTGGAGCGGTAGCACCTGGCTCGGCACGTCCCGGTCTGAAGGGCTGTGGGCGCTGATCCTGGCGCTGCTGTTGACGCTGCCCGGCTACGCCCTCGGGCGCCTGGGGGCCGCGGATGTGAAGATGCTCGCGGCGTTGGCGCTGGCGTCGAATTCGACCTACCTGTTGTGGTCGCTGATCGGGGCCGGCGCGGCCAATGTCGCCTGGCTGGTCTATGGGCCGCGGCTGTTACCGCTTGCTAGTCAAGGCGTTAGAGCGCGCCTGGGTTACCTGGTGGTGGATCCGTCAAAAAAACTGCCCTTTGCACCGTTTCTTTTAGTGGGTTTTACCTTGGCCTGGCCGTGGCTCCATTAGTCGCGGGCGCTCTATATCGCTATGTACATAGTCGCAAAGTACGTCTACGTTTATTTGTACCGGTAATTAGGAAAGTTCCTCGGAACGGATAGGTCAATCTTTGGCTTGCCAGGCATGGAGTAGCGCGTGAACAAGCTTACATCTGCAGTAAAAGTGCTCGTGGTCGACGATCAACCGCTGATTGTGGAGGAGCTTTGCGAATTTCTTGAAAGCAGCGGTTATCGCTGTGTCCCGTGTGGCTCCAGCCAGCAGGCCGTGCAACGCTTCAGTGAAGACCCGCAGATCGGCCTGGTGCTGTGTGACCTGCATATGCCGGACATGGACGGCATTGAGTTGGTGCAGGCCCTGCAGAAAATTGCCGGCAAGCAGCGTGCCTTCGAAGCCATCATGCTCACTGGCCGGGCGGACAAGCAGGACGTGATCAAGGCCTTGCGCGTGGGCATCTCCGATTACTACCAAAAGCCCATCAACCTCAATGAGTTGCTCGAAGGCTTGCAGCGTCAGGAGGCTGCCCTGGAAGAGCGCCACAAGAATCTGCACCTGGGGAACTTGAACCAGAAGCTGCAATATCTTTCCGAGTCCATCGATGACTTGTACCAGGACCTGGACAAGGTCCGTCGCGGCCCGGCGCCGCAAGCCGAGGGCGAAGGGTCAGGCGAGGAGGCCGAGCGCCTGGAGGTGCCGGCGATCTTCAATCAGTTGTCGCCCCGGCAACTGGACGTCGCGCGGCTGGTGGGCAAGGGCCAGACCAACTACCAGATTGCCTGCGAGCTGGGTATTACCGAGAACACGGTCAAGTTGTACGTGTCCCAGGTGTTGCGCTTGACCCATATGCACAACCGCACCCAACTGGCGTTGGCGCTGTCACCGAGCAACTCGGCATTGCGCCAGCGGGTGACGGCGCACTGAAGCTTTGCGTACAGCCCTGTAGGAGCGGGCAAGCTTAATGCCAGTCAGTTAAGCGCAGATCCCCCTGTGGGAGCGGGCTTGCTCGCGAAGACGTCGGCCCGGCAAACATTGATGTTGACTGACCCACCGCTTTCGCGAGCAAGCCCGCTCCCACATTTCTCCAGTGGCTGTGGTTTATTTGCTACTGCCCGAGCCCCCGCTTGCGTTGTCTTCGTCGAACTTTTCGGGGATCGCGAATTTCTTGCTCTCCAGCAAACGCTGTATCGCCAGTTCACGTTCGGCGGGCGTTGCCCTCTGTACCGTGGGTGAGGCGGCTTGCCCGTCGACTTGCAGCCTCAGCCAGTTCTCCGTTTCCTGCTGGGCCTTGGACGAGGGCCCAGGCTCGATGGCCAGTACCGTCAGGGGCAGGGCCAGCAGCGTCAGGCTGGCGAGGTAGGGGAATTTCATCATCGGCTCCTTCAAGCGCTTACTTGATTAGTGCGGGCGGTGCATCGCTGGCCGCTGCGACCTGGTCCTTGGCCTTGGCAGCCGGCGTGCCGGCGGCCTTGAGTTTCTCGGCCCGGGCCTGGGCCTCGGTGACCTGCTCGGGGCTTAGGCCCACTTGGCTGGCCAGTTGTGCGGCCTGGCCCCAGTTGTCCTGGTAGATCAGCAGGGTCACCAGGTTGACCGCCGCCAGTTGATCGCTTTGCTTGAGCTCCATGGCAGTCATGAACTCAAAGCGCGCCTCTTCCAGGCGCCGTTGGTTGAGGTAGACCACCCCCAGGTCGTTGCGGATTTTTTCATCGGTGGGCGCCAGTTGCGCCGCCCGTTGCATATGGGCCAAGGCTTGGGCGTTGTCGCCCTGGGCCGCCGCCAGTTGACCCAGGCCGTGTTCCCCTTCGGCCGCCATGCAGGTGCCCAGCAGGCTGCGGTACAGCGGTTGCGCTTCACTGCGCCCGAGCAGGCGGTAGACCTTGGCCTTGCGCTGGCGCACTTGCGGCAAAGACTCCGGCAGGCTTTGCAGGTTGGCCAGGCTGGCGTGCATCTTTCCTTCATTGGCCATGTCGTCGGCCAGGTTCAGCGACAGCTCCTGCTCGGCGCTGGGCTTGGCACAACTGCCCGGGGTCATCAGCGCCGACCACGGCGTCTGGCCGTTACTGGCACAGCCGCCGAGCATCAGCAGGCCCAGGCCTGCAATCAGTGCTTTCATCGAGCGCTCCTCAAAAACTGCTCAGGGCCCGGGAGATCGCAATAAATGCCGGCCCCCCCAGCACAATCAATAAAGCGGGAAACAGGAAAACCATCATCACCACCGACATCTTGGCCGACATCTTCGAGATGAATTCCTGCAAGCGGGTCAAGCGGCGGTCATCGAGCAGTTGCTTGAGGGCCAGCAGCGACTTCATGGCGCCGCCGCCCTGCTGGATCAGTTGTTGGAGAATGATGCAGGTGTCGGTGAATTCGTCCACGGCCAGCAGCCGGGCAGTTTTGCCCAGTTCCTCGCTCAGTTCCAGGCCGGAGTCGACCCGTGCCAGGATCAGCCGCAGCTCCTGGGTCAGCGCGGGCAGCAGGCGCTGAGCTTCAACGCTCAATACCCGCAGCGACTGTTCAACCGCCATGCCCGACTCGAACAGAATGCGCAGCAGCGGGATGAAGGTCGACACCTCACGGGAGATTTGCTGCTGGCGGGCCTTGGCCGCGCTGGCGAGGATGCGCTTGGGTATCAGGTAGCCCACGCCCAGGCCGAGCAGGGGCGCGATCCACGGGGAGTCGGCGCCGGGAAAGATCAGTTCCTCACCCACCAGGATCAGCCCGGCCAGCACCAGCGGCACGCCAATCTGGCAGGCGGCGAAGATCGAGCGCTGATTGGCTTTGCGCCAGCCCACGCGGTTGAGCAGGATCTGCGTTTCGTTATCCATGCTCACCGAGCGCTGGGCCAGTTGGCTGCTGCCAAACTGGCTGAGCAGGGTGCCGAGCCGGTCGCGGCGCACCAGTTGGCCTTGCAGGCGCTGGTTGACCAGGCGCTCGCGGCGACGCTGGGCCAGCAACTGGCCGGCGATCAGCGTGAGCGCAGCCAAAAACAACAAGGCACTGATCAGCAGGACCATCTCAAATACTCCGCAACATGCGCCACATCGTCAGGCAGCCCAGCACCTGCATGGTCAGCGCGGCCAGCAGCATGTAGCGGCCGCTGTCGTCGTTCCACATGGTCAGCAGGTAGCCTGGGTTGATCAGCATGAAATAGCCCACCATGGCGATCGGCATGCCCGCCAGGACAAAAGCGGTAACGCGCGTCTCGCCGGTCATGGCGCGCAATTGCCGCGCGCCCTGTTCCCGTTCGCGGATCACCTTGATCAGGTTCTCCAGCAAGTCACTGGCATTGCCGCCGTAGCGGTGGTTGACCTTGAGGCCCAGGGCAAGCATGCGGAACTCGTCTTGCTCGTAGAACTCGGCAAAATCACTGGCGGCCTCGGGCAGGCTGACCCCCAGTTGCACATTGCGCTGGATACGCCCCATGGCGGGCTTCAAGGGCTCCTCGGTGCTGTCGATCGCACCCAGTAAGGCGTCTGCCAGGGTACGTCCGGACTTCAGGCTGCGCACGGTATGGTCGAGCACTTGCGGCAGTTGTTCGATCATCCGCTTCACCCGCCGCCGATAGCGCCAGGCGATGTACAGCCGCAGCAGCAGCGGCGGCAGCAACACCATGCTCAGCAGGCCGACCCAGCTCCACACCAGGAACCCCAGGACTGCGCCCAACACCCAGCAGGTCACCCACAGGCCCAGGCTGTCGGTGGGTTTGCCCAGGCCCGCGCGCTGGAACATGCGCTCCAGGCCGACCCAACGCCCGCGCTCTTCGGCCAGCAGCGGTTGGCCTTCGGCGAGCCGTTCCAGGACGCGGTCGGTTTCTGCCTGGCGCAGCCCACTGAGGAACAGGTGCAGCGACACGCCAATCAGGATCACGCAACTGAACATCAGGATGGCGCCGGTCATGGTGACGCTCCTATAGCGGCAGGGCGGATTCGCGGCGCAGTTTGTCACCCGCCGGGTTGACGGCCTCGCGCAGGAAGCCGAAGCCGGTGCGCCGGTCATGGCGGAACAGGGTGTTGGTGACATACACGTCATCGCGCACCCCCACCACTTCCACCACTTCACTGACGCAGCGCCGGCCGTCTGGCAGGCGGGTCAGTTGGATCACCACATCCAGCGCCGCGCAGATCATCTGGCGCAGGGTTTTCTCCGCGACCACCCGCCCGGTCAGGCCCACCAGGGTTTCCAGGCGCAACAGGGCGTCCTGGGCGTTGTTGGCGTGCACGGTGCTCATGGAGCCGTCGTGGCCGGTGTTCATTGCGGTCATCACATCCAGCACTTCCACACCACGGATCTCACCGAGGATGATGCGGTCCGGGCGCATCCGCAGGGCGTTGCGGATCAGGTCGCTGGCCTTCACCTCACCGTGCCCCTCGGCATTGGGCGGACGGGTTTCCAGGCGCACCACGTGGGGGTGGCCCAGTTGCAGTTCGGCGACGTCTTCGATGGTCACCAGGCGTTCGTGGGGGTTGATCAACTGGCTGAGAATATTGAGCAAGGTGGTCTTGCCGGTGCCGGTGCCGCCGCTGATCAGGATATTGCAGCGCTTGCCCACCGCCTCCTGGAAAAACTCGAAAATCGACTGGTCGATGGTCTGCATCGCTACCAGGTCGCTGCTCTTGAGCATGTCCTTGCGAAACTTACGAATCGACAGGCACGGACCGTCCAGGGCAATCGGCGGGATGATCGCGTTGACCCGGCTGCCATCGGGCAACCGGGCGTCGACCATCGGCGAAGATTCATCCAGGCGCCGACCCAATGGCGCGAGGATGCGTTGCATGACCCGCTCCACATGGTGGGCGTCGATAAAACGCAGGTCGCTCTGGTGCAACAGGCCGTCCCGTTCGACAAACACCCGGTGTGGGCCGTTGACCAGAATCTCGGTCACTGACGGGTCGCGCAACAGCACTTCCAGTGGGCCGAAGCCGGTCAGTTCATCGACGATTTCCTCGGCTAGGCGCTCCATCTCATAACGGGAAATCGCCAGGTGCATGCGCGTGATGTATTCGGACACCTTGTCGATGACAAATTGCGCCAGGGATTGGCGCGAGCCTTCCAGCAGGTTTTTCCCCGACTCTTCGATGGCATCGATGATGTAGCGGTGCAGCACCAGTTTCAGGCCGTCGTGATCCACGGCGCTGCCTAGCCCACGGGCAGGCGCGCCGAAGAGCTTTTCGCCGTTCATTTGATGGTCCCCCGCAGCCGCTCAAACCAGCGGGTGGAAGGTTTTTCAAGACCTTCGGAGCGCTTGGCCAGGCGTTCGCCCAAGACCTTCAGGTTTTGCGTCAGGGTCTCCCTGGGCGCCAGGCTGAACAAGGTTTGCCCCTGGTTCTTGGCGTTCAGGCGCACTTCCGGGCTCAATGGCAGCACGGCGATGACTTCCAGGCCGAAGCTCTTTTCCAGGGCCTCGCTGTCCGGTGCGGCGCCCTTGAGATAGCGGTCGATCAGCAGCCGTGCATGGTCCAGCTTCATACCCTTTTCCCGCCACTGATTGAGTACCGCCAGGTTGCGTCGGCAGTCGAGGACATTCTGGTCGGTGCACCACAAGAGCTTGTCGCAGTGGCTGACAAAAGTGCGCAGGGCTTCGCTGTCGCGCTGGCCGGTGAGGTTTACCACGATGTGCTGGAAGTGTTGGCGCAAGGCACTGAGCAGCATGTACAGCTCGGCGGCGCTGGTCAGTTCCAGGGGGTCGTCGCTTTCGGTGTAGGCGAGGATGCGCAGGCCACCTTCGGTGGCGGTAAAGGCGCTGTTGATCAGCGTGGTGTCCAGGCGGCGCAGGTGGCGCAGGGCATCGCCAAAGTTGAACGAGCTTTCCAGGCCCAGCAACGCCAGGCTGTCGCCACGGGGCAGGCCCAGGTCCAGCAGCAGGGTCTGTTGACCGCTCTTTTGCACCACCATCGCCAGGTGGCTGGCGAGCAGGGCGCCGTCGGCATTGCCCTGGGTGCCATACAGCACCGTCAGGCCGCCCAGGTGCGCATTGTGGGCGACTGGCGGCAGGCGTTTGCTCAGGCGCCGCACCAGGCCGGCGACTTCGCTGGAGCGTGAACCATAGGCGACAAAATCCCGCGCCCCGGCACGCATCGCGTTGAGTACCAATTGATTGTCCATGCCGTCGCCCAGGGCGACGATGGCCAGCATCGGCTTGGCTTCCAGGGCGCCCTCGATCAAGGCGCTCTGGGCCACTACATGTTCGCGGTCCAGGCCGACGAACACCAGGTTGGCGAAGGTCACGTCCACCAGGGCCAGCAGTTCGTCGAGGCTGCCACCACCGGCACTGACCACTTGGCCCAGGGGTGCCAGGGCGCCTTGCAGCCATTCCAGGTCGGTGGTGTTGCGGGTGATTGCCAGGAACGTCTGGCTCAGGCTATCGCTCATTGGGAAAGTCCTGTGCGTCGGTCGAAGTTGCCGTTTTCCAGGAAGTACAGGCGATACCAGTTGGGATCGTAGTTGCGCAGTTTTTCCCCGGGCAGGGACGGCAGGCGCGCGTTGGCGGCCAGGGGTTGGACCAGGTGCGGGGTAACGATCATCAGCAACTCTTTTTCCTCGCGGCTGACGTTGCTGTCACGGAAAAACGCACCAAGGATCGGTATATCGCCCAGGCCTGGAAACTTGCTGATGGTGGAGCGGTTGTTATTGCTGATTAGGCCGCTGATCACAAAGCTTTCGCCATCGGCCAGGGACACCGTGGTGTCGGTACGCCGCACCGTCAGGGCCGGTACCTGGATGCCTTCTACCTGCAAGGCGTTGGCGTAATCCAGCTCGCTGACTTCCGGTGCGACCTTGAGGGAAATCCGCGTGCGGTCGATCACGGTGGGGGTCAGGGTCAGGCGGATACCGAACTCTTTGTACTCGATGGAGATGGTGTCGCTGCCGGCACTGGGCACTGGGATCGGCACTTCGCCACCGGCAAGGAAGGTCGCACTGTGCCCGCTCATGGCAACCAGGCTCGGCCGCGCCAGCGTGTAGGCAAAACCGCTGCGTTCCAGGGCATTGATCAGCGCCGAAAAGCGCCCGCCGCCGATGCCGATGTTAAAACTCTCGTTATCCAGGGGCAGGCTCATCCCGGCTGTGCGCGGGCTGCCGAACAGGAAGTTGCGGGTGCCGCCGAAAATCGACGTGCTGGCCTCCTTGAGCTTCGTGCGGCTGACTTCGACAAAGCGGATATCGGTCTGCACCTGGCTCGGCAGGGATGGGTCGTCGGACGGCGCCAGGGCCTGGCTGGTCAGGCTTGAGCTGGCCTTGCCCTTGACGAACACCATGCTTTGGCGCGGCGCACTGGAGCAGTGGGTCCAGACCATCAGGCTGGTAGCGCCCGAGGCAACGCCGGTGAGCAGGAAGGCGCGGTCACCGTTGAGGTGTACATCGGCGATTTTCGGGTCGCCGATGGCCAGCCGGGTGATCGCTACAGGCGATTGCAGGGTCTGTTGCAGGCCTTCGCCGACCTCGACCACGGCCGGCAGGGCGCCCAGGCCGCTGCAACTGTCGGTAGCCGCGAACGCCAGGCTTACAGGCAGACTGGACAGCATCAGTGCCCAGGCCATTTGCGTGAACGCAGGTGCAAATCGATGGCGCATTCAAGGCATCCTTGCTCAGGGATTTTGTTGGATCGCTTGGTTACCGCGTATGACCTCGATGCCGGAGCGCCGGGGTTCGTTGGTGGCTCCAGCCTGTGCGACTCTTTTCGGCGCACCGAGCATGGCCAGTTGAGTGAACTGGTACAGCTCGCGATTGGCGCTTTGCAGTTTGGCGAAGGCCTCGTTGTCCCCGGCCCAGTACTGGCTCAGCAATTGTTCATCGGCACTGCGTACCGCCAGGCGCAAGGCGCCGACGCTGGTGGCCAGCATCAAGCGGCTCATCAACTGTTCCGGCACTGCCAGCACTACGGTTCGCGGTGGGCTTGCCTGGCGTTGTGCCTGGCGGGCTTTTTCTTCATCGGTGGTGGGCGGCGCAACGGCGGGCTTGCCATCGTTGGTCGGGCCGAGGGTATCGCCGACACTGAGCAGGCGCAGGGCCGGCACGATGATCTGTGACGTGGGCTCGGGGTTGGTGCCTTCCGGGCGCAGGAACAGCAGCACATCCACAAAATCCCCGGGGCTCAACTGGCCAGCCGCACCGATGACCTCATCGACGGCCACCGCCAGGGCGCGTTCGTCAGGGCGGATCATGCGGGCTAGCGGGCCTCCGGCATTGAAGCTGGAATCATCCAGCCAGGTGCCGGCACGCAGGGCTCTCAAGGGCGTGCGGCCGATGGCCTGGTCGAGGCTGGTCAAGCTGCCGGCCGGGGCGGTGCGCAGTTTTTCCAGGGTCAGGTCGGCGGCGGTCAGGGCGATATAGGGCGGCACGTCATGGGCCAGGACCACCACGGGTTGGCGGGTCTGGTCTTCGACGGCGGCGACGGTTTTTTCCACAGAAACGCCAGATGGCGCGGGCGTGGCTGCCGGCTCAGGCGGACGACTCAGTACCAGTCCCCAATAGCCTGCAAACAGCGCACCGATTAATAACAACCCGGCCAGGATCATGCTGACACGACTGTTCATGAAGGCTCTCCCTTTCCTGTTGCACCACGCGCCCGTTTTTCCCAACGAGTTGATTTCGCAACCAGGCAGCTATGAACATCTAACGATTTCGCTATTTGACGGTAGCCGAGCTAGGACAAAATGCCATTAGCGTCCGCGATTTATTTTGGAACCCTCGCGCAGCTCCTTAAAACACGGGTTCATGACGTCAAGGTTGTGACTACTACTTTGTGATTAATCCGTTCTTACAGTTGTTGATGTGGGGTTTGTTGACAATGCTCTAGTGGCACGCAGCAATCACCGTGCAGCACCGCGATCTGCGCAAGCAAGCGCAAAGGAGAAGTCATATGTTCCTTACCTTCATGATGAAGCTCTACGTCCAACTCCAACTGTTCTTTCATCGCAAAGAGGGCGCGACGGCGATTGAATACGTGATTCTTGTCGCGGTTATCGCGCTGGTCGTGCTGGCGGCCGGTAAATTGCTTGGGCCTCAGATCGCGGCCATGTTCGCTAAAGTCGGAGCCGCCTTGACCTGATTGGCAGCAGTGCCTTGAGCATGCCCATCAGTGATTGTCTTGGAAGGTATTGCTCATGAGCGCTGTTGTTGCGAGCCGCCAGCAGATCCTGTTGGTGGATGACGAAGAAGATGCCCTCGTTGAACTGGCCGAATCGCTGGGAGACGAGGGCTTTATTTGTTTTTGTGCCACCTCCGTCACAGATGCATTGCAGCAACTGACACTGCATCCTGATATCGCGCTGGTTATCACCGACTTGCGCATGCCCGAGGAAAGTGGCATCTCCCTGATCAAGCGCTTGCGTGAGCACACGTCACGCCAGCACCTGCCCGTTATTGTCATGTCCGGCCATGCCGAAATGGATGATGTCAGTGACATGCTGCGCTTGCAGGTCCTGGACCTGTTTCGCAAACCCATCTACCTGGTTCGGTTGATCGACACCCTTAACAATCTGTTCCCCCGGGCGTAGGGAACAGTTGGCCCGTGCATAGCGCCCTGCTGAGGAGATGCCCTATGTTGCTTGCCCTGCTGCTGAGGATGTATGCGTGGTCGATGCTGTTCTGGCGCCGCCGGGACGGTGCGACGGCTATCGAGTATGTGATTTTGATTGTGGTGATTGCGCTGGTGGTGCTGGCGGCTGGGAAGTTGCTGGGGCCGCAGATTGCGACGTTCTTTGGCAAGGTGGGGGATGCTCTGACCTGAGGGCGGCGGCCATAGGTATCTACACTGGGTTTGTGTACATCTCCGTTGCTGCGGTCACGGCCACTTAGGGTTCCGCCCTTACGGCGGGTCACTTTCGAAGAGCGCGAAAGTAACCAAAGCGCTTTTGCCCCACCACTCGGTGCCTCGCCTAGGCTCGGCATGCCCGCAGTCAGGCATTGCTCCGTGGGCCCGCCGCGATCGGCCATCCATGGCCGTGTCGCGGCTACCCCGGCATCCATGCCGGGGTGCCCACTGCGCAATACCTGCCTGCGGCCAGCGTGGTTTAACGGGGCGCCTGAGATCAAGATCAAGATCAAAAGCAGAGCTACAGCGCAGAGCTGCATTTCCCTGTGGGAGCTGGCTTGTCGGGTCGCCGCATTGCCGCATCGCCGGCAAGCCGGCTCCTACAGCTGATAGCTAAAACTCAAGGTATACCGCGGCCGCCGGTTAAAACTGTCCAATGCCATATCCGACATCGGCTTGGCCGCCTCCAACGCAATGTTGTAGTACTTGGCATCGCCAAAGCGCACGCCAACGGCGGCGGATGACATGTCACTGTCCTTGACCGGCAGGTTGTTGAACCAGGCCTTGGCGCGGTCGAGCACGACGTAAGGCTGCACGATCCTTACCCAGTCGCCAGCGCGGTTGTAGCTGTAGTTCACCTCGTAGGCCACCCCCCAGCCCTTGTCGCCCGAACCCTGGTCATCCGGGTAGCCGCGCCCGAAGTTCTGCCCACCGAACACCGCTCGTTCGCTGTCGGGCAGGGTGTCGTCGCTCCAGTACAGCGCCGCCGAGAGCACGCCTTGCCAGTTGTCGAAGAACTTGTCGCTCTGCACCCCGGACAGGCGCAGGCGGAAGAAGTCCAGGTCGGATTTTATGCCCTCGAAGTCACTGCGGGTTTTTGCGCCCAGGCCGTCGACGCCCTGGTACAGGCCGGCGCTGAGGATGCGCAGTTGGCGATTGTCGGCCTTGCGCCAATCCCCTTCAAAGGCCAGCGCGCGCAGGTCGGTTTCCACGTCAAAGCGTTGCGGGTAACCGACCAGTTGATAGCGAGTCCTGTCGTTCACCCCGTAGAAGCGAGTGCCGAGGGTCAGGGACTCGCTGGGCGAAGCGATCAGCGGGTGGCTCAGGCCGATGGAGAACCGGTCGTTTTCCCGGTGTGGCTTGAGCGAGAAGCCGCCGTCGAGGCGGATATGGGTGCTCGGGTCGCTGCGATAGCGCGCGCCATACAGGCTCAGTTGCGTGCCTTCGGCATTGATGAACTGGCTGTAGTCGAGCCGGTAGTAATGCTCTTTGTCGTCCCCCGGCGGGAACAGGCCGCTGAGGCTGACTTGTTCGCCCATTGATGTGTGGGAATTGCTGGTACCGGCGATCAAGGCTTGCAGGCCCCCGCGGCTGTCGTCGGTCATGCTCATGCTGCTGGTGAACGGTTTGCGGCTGGCCTGGATATTCATGTGCGCAGCACCATCGGTGGTGCCCGGTGGCGGTACTTGCGCTTGCAGCGTCACTCCGGGAATCCGCCCCATCAAGGTGGTGTAGCGCTCGAAAGTCTTGCGGGTCAGCGGGCGTTCGGCCTGGAGCTTTTGCGCCAACTTGTCGACGTAGGCCGACACCGAACCAATGTCGCCTTGTACCTGGTAGTCCTTGATGTAACCCTCGACCAACACCACGCGCACCAGGCCCTGTTCGAAGCGCTGGTCGGGCAGGAAGGCGTAGGACAACAGGTA
Organism: Pseudomonas sp. HC1(2025); assembly: GCF_058742075.1. Classification (NCBI taxonomy): domain Bacteria; kingdom Pseudomonadati; phylum Pseudomonadota; class Gammaproteobacteria; order Pseudomonadales; family Pseudomonadaceae; genus Pseudomonas; species Pseudomonas sp. HC1(2025). The sequence goes on from NZ_CP196017.1 coordinate 729,912, forward strand.
GCCGTCCTGCTGATAGCGCCGGGTGATGCTGCGGGTCGCTTCGATCAGTTGGGCGAGGTTGGTTTCATGGCCAATCAACGGCTCGAAAACCTGGGCGACTTCCTGCAGCGGATACACCGTGCCGCCTTCGATCTGCAGCTTGCGGATGGTGACTTTGGTGTCCATCAGCAGCGGTTGCGCTTGTGCCGCCGGGGTCTCTGGTAGCTGGGTCTGCGGCGTCACGGGCCGGTAGGCGTCGGCCGGCAGGTTGGGGACGGGGAGGTTGCGGATGGTGTCGTTGCTGTTGAGGAAGCTGGGTAGGGTCTCGGCGTGGACGTAAGCGCTGAGGGTGAGCAATAACAACGGCGTCAAAACGCGCATAGGACACTCCATGGTCAAAACTGCAGCGGCATTTCGTAGGGTCCCGCCGGGTTCTTGGGCACGGTTCGGGAGTTCCAATAAAAAAGACGAGAGACCCATTGGAATCTCTCGTCTCAACCAAGCGTAGGCGCTGTAGGGGAGGCCGTCTAATGGCCAGGTGCAATTCTTCTATTTGCCGGTCAGCCCCTTGAGCAGGCCGCCTACGCCGGTGTTTGTAGTGGCCGAACCCGACGCCGTGGCGTTGGCGTTGGCATTGATGTTCAGACCGCCCAGCAGGCCCCCGCCGCTACCACTGGTGCCGCCGGTAACCAGGCCGCCCACCGAGGACACCACGCCCCCGACTGCGGTGACGGTCTGGCCCACGGTGTTGGTGACCGGGTTAGCGTTGGCCGCGCTGATGTTGCCGCCCAGGCCGCTGACTGCGCCGCCCACTTGCGTCACCAGGCCGTTGACCGGTGCACCGATACCAGTGGAGGTGCCGATGTTTTGGGTCAGGCTGCTGACACCCGAAGTCACAGGGTTGAGCGCTGCGCCCACATTGGTTGCCAGGCCTGCCACCGGTGCGGTTGCCGCCGTGTTGGCGACGCCGTTGCCACCGATCACTGTGCCGAGCGAGGCTACTGTGTTGCCCAGTGCGCCGCCTGCCACACCCCCCGCACTGACGGTGCCGTTGGTGTTGCCCGCATTCAGGCCGTTACCGACGTTGGCCACCAGGCCGCCCACCAGTTCAGGCAGACCGGATGCAGGGGCGCTGCCACTGCCGGTCCCGGCAGACGGTGCGACGTAACCACCGGCAGTGCCCGCTACTGCTCCGACACCGCCGAGCACGCTGCCCAAGGCACCAGTTACCGGGTTGCCAGCGCCACCCGCGCCTGCCACCTGGGTGCCGAGGCCGGTGACGGTAGAGCCGACTTTGTCCAGCAGGCCATTGACCGGGTTGCCCAGGCCGGTGGCTTTACCCAGGTTGCCGGTGGTGTTTTCCACCAGCGAGACCACAGGCACCAGCACTTTGCCGCCCAGGGTATTGGTGACCGACCCCAGTGGGCCGGTGGTGCTGGCGGTGCTCAAGGTATCGCCGAGCATGGTGACCGCCTGGCCAACCTTATCCACCAGGCCGCCGGCTGCCCCACCGACGCCGCCGGTAAGGCCGCCCACTACTGGGATACCGCCCAGGGTGGTCGACAGTGTTTTGCCAGTGTTCGAAACACCCGTGCCCAGGTCGGCGACGCCGTTGGCCACACCGGCCACGGTAACGCCCAGGGAGTTGCTGTTAGTGCCCAGGGAGCCCAGGCCAGTACCGACGCCGGTGCCTACGCTGCCCACGGCGGTGCCCACGCTGGACACCAGGCCGCCTGCGGCAGTGCCGACTACTGGAACGCCGCCAACGGTGGTGCCGATGCCACCGATAGCTGTACCGACATTGCCGAGGGTGCCGCCCAGGTTGGCTGCAATCTGGCCAGTGACCAGGGGGCTGGTGGTCGAGCCAGTGCCGCCACCAGTACCACCGCCAGTGCCGCCGCCAGTGCCACCACCGGTTCCGCCGCCAGTGCCGCCGCCAGTGCCACCACCGTCGCCACCGCCAGTGCCACCACCGGTTCCGCCGCCAGTGCCACCGCCGGTTCCGCCGCCAGTACCACCACCGTCGCCGCCACCAGTGCCGCCGCCAGTACCACCACCGTCGCCGCCACCAGTGCCGCCGCCAGTACCACCACCGTCACCACCACCCGTACCACCACCGCCGGTACCGGCGCCAGCATCCGGGGAGGAGGATGCAACGCTGCTTTTATGACCGCCACCACCACTGCTGCAGCCTCCCAGGCTCATCGCCAAGATAAGGGCCAATGCAGTACTTGCCTTCCACAACACGACTTGAGTTTTCATGATGAGTTCCTTAGCACCTGGTACAGCCTTTGTTGGTTTCGCAAGTTCGCCTGTTCTTTGGCAGGCAATACATGCGTCCGTTGTGGCTATAACAGTCTTCGGTACTCTTTCTCGCAACGCTCAACTTGGTATTAACGATTTATATACAGGCGCTGGTATGCATCTTGGTGATTAATACCAAGGGTATAGGGGGCGGTTTGTTGTTTGCATCGATGTTTTATAAATCAACTACTTGAATAAGTTAGCGGGCTATCGTTAGCCCGCTATAACTTAGGTTGTATATATACAATTAATCAGCAAATTACCCCGGTTTCAGGCAATCGGCTGCCACTTGCCGAGCATGTGCTCTATATCGCTGTGGCCCTTGAGTTGCAACTCACCGCTGGAGCCGGGGGCGCTGCTCAACAAGATGACCTCGCCAGGCAGGCGCACCGGTTTCTTGAACTCAACGTAGATCTCGATATTCGCCGTGGGCAGATGTTCATGCAGGGCCGCCACGGTGCGAGCCTTGTTCCACAGCCCATGGGCGATCGCCTGGGGGAAGCCGAACAGCTTGGCGGTGAGTGCGCTCAAGTGGATCGGGTTGTAGTCGCCGGATACCCGGGCATACCGCCGTCCGATGTCGGATGGCGCCTGCCAGCGGGTCAGTTCGCTGATCGAATTGGGCGCGGGCAGGGATTGCTCTGGGGCCTCACCATCGAGTTTCACCCCGCGACAGAGCATTCGGCTTTCACCTTCCCACAGCAGACCCAGGGAATCTTCGACGGTGGTGATCAGGTCAAAAGTCGCACCCTTGGCATGGGGTTGCAGGTTGCGCGTATGCACGCTGACCCGTACATCGCTGACCCCGCCCATGGGGCGAAACACGCGGATACGGTTACTCAAATGCACCAGCCCCAGCAGCGGGAAGGGGAATTCCCGTGCTGTCAGCAGTTGCAACTGCAGGCCGAACGCCAGGATGTGCGGATAAGTCGCCGGCAGCAGCGGGCTCTGGGCAAACCCGCAGACCTTGCGATAGGCCGCGACCGCTTCGGGGTTGACCTGCACCCGGCAATGCAGGCCAAACGTGGGCAAGGTGGTGCCGGTGATCTTGCGCTTGAGCGCGGCGCGCCAGTACAGCGGTGGCAGCGCCGGGCTGCTGGGTAATGTGTGCCACAGCATGGTTACGCTCCCAGCAGGCTTTGCCCGCATACGCGCAATGCCTGGCCACTGACGGCGCCTGACCCTGGCTGGCCCAGCCAGGCCACCGCCTCGGCAACATCCTGCGGCAAGCCACCCTGGCCCAGTGAACTCATGCGCCGCCCGGCTTCACGCAAGGCGAAAGGAATATGCGCAGTCATCTGGGTCTCGATAAAGCCTGGCGCCACTGCGTTGATGCTGATACCCCGTTGCGCCAGCAGCGGCGCCCAGGCCTGGGCCAGGCCGATCAACCCGGCCTTGCTCGCGGCGTAGTTGGTTTGCCCGCGATTGCCGGCGATGCCGCTGATGGACGCGAGCAAAACCACGCGGCCATTGTCGTGCAGGGTGCCGCTGTCGAGCAGGGCCTTGGTCAACACTTGCGGGGCGTTGAGGTTGACTGCCAGCACTGCGTCCCAGTATTCCGGGGTCATATTGGCCAGGGTCTTGTCGCGGGTGATCCCGGCGTTATGCACCACAATGTCGATGCCGTCCGGCAAGTGGTCGATCAGTTGCGTGGCGGCGTCATCGGCGCAGATATCCAGGGCAATGCCACGCCCGCCCAAGCGTGCGGCGAGGGCGTCGAGATCGGCCTTGGCTTGCGGCACATCCAGCAACACAATTTCGGCTCCGTCGCGCGCCAAGGTTTCGGCAATCGACGCGCCGATCCCACGGGCAGCCCCGGTCACCAGGGCCTTGAGCCCGGCCAGCGGGCGCGTCCAGTCGTGCACCTGGGTTGGGCAGGCGTTCAGGCGCAGCACTTGGCCGCTGATATAGGCGCTTTTGGGAGAAAGGAAAAACCGTAGCGCACCTTCCAATTGCTCCTCGGCGCCTTCTGCGACATACAGCAGTTGCAGGGTGCCGCCGTTGCGCAGCTCCTTGGCCAGGGACCGGCTGAAGCCTTCGAGGGCGCGCTGGGCGCTGGCGGCAAACGGTTCGTCGAGGCTTTCCGGGGCGCGGCCGAGAATCACCAGGTGCGCGCTGTGATCGAGATTTTTCAGCAGCGGCTGGAAGAATTCACGCAGTTGCTTGAGTTGGTCGGTGTGCTGCAAGTGGCTGGCATCGAACAGCACCGCCTTGAGCTTGGGGCCGTGCCCGGGGATCCACGGCGTGGCCTGCAGCGGCTCGGGCCCGTAGCTGTAGATGGCCTCGGTGAGTTTATTGGCAAACCCCAGCACCTGGGCCGCGAGCGGGCCGCCGCCCAACAGCAGGGCGCCATCCACCGGGCGCAGGCGTCCGGCTTGCCAGCGCTCCAGGCGTACCGGGGACGGCAGGCCAATGGCCGAGACCAGGCGGTGGCCGAGGCTTGAGTTGGCGAAGTCGATATAACGGTCAGACATGGAACGCTCTCCGGCTGCTGGGGTTCAAAGGGTGGACCATCAATAGGTGACAGTCGTTCCTAGTCTAGGCTCAGGATTGCACCTACCACCTAACAGGGAGCTTTCCATGACTCAGTTGCGCCGTGTCGCGATCATTGGCGGTAATCGAATCCCCTTCGCCCGCTCCAATGGCCCCTACGCCACGGCGAGTAACCAGGCCATGCTGACCGCTGCCCTGGAAGGCTTGATCGAGCGCTACAACCTGCACGGCCTGCGCCTGGGCGAAGTGGCCGCAGGCGCGGTGCTCAAGCATTCGCGCGACTTCAACCTGACCCGCGAATGCGTGCTGGGCTCGCGCCTGTCGCCGCAAACCCCGGCCTATGACATTCAACAGGCCTGTGGCACCGGGCTGGAAGCGGCGTTGCTGGTGGCCAACAAAATTGCCCTGGGGCAGATCGAATGCGGGATTGCCGGCGGTGTCGACACCACCTCCGACGCGCCCATCGGGGTGAACGAGGGCCTGCGCAAGATCCTGCTGCAGGCCAACCGCAGCAAATCCATGGCGGATAAATTAAAAGTCCTGTTACAACTTCGCCCGCAACACCTCAAGCCGGAACTGCCGCGCAATGGCGAACCGCGTACGGGCCTGTCCATGGGCCAGCATTGCGAGCTGATGGCGCAGACTTGGCAGATACCCCGCGCCGAGCAGGACCAACTGGCCCTGGAAAGCCACCAGAAGATGGCCGCGTCCTACGCCGAAGGCTGGCATAACGACTTGCTCACGCCGTTCCTGGGGCTGACCCGTGACAACAACCTGCGCCCGGACCTGACCCTGGAAAAACTCGCCAGCCTCAAACCGGCTTTTGAACGCAGCGCAAAGGGCACCCTGACCGCCGGCAACTCCACGCCACTGACCGATGGTGCATCCCTGGTGTTGTTGGGCAGCGAAGCCTGGGCCAAGGAACGTGGCCTGCCGATCCTCGCCTACCTGCGCGATGGCGAAGCGGCGGCGGTGGATTTCGTCAATGGCGCCGAAGGGCTGTTGATGGCGCCGGTGTATGCCGTCCCACGCCTGTTGGCGAGAAATGGCCTGACCCTGCAGGATTTTGACTACTACGAAATCCATGAAGCCTTCGCTGCCCAAGTGTTGTGCACACTCAAGGCCTGGGAAGATGCCGATTACTGCAAGAGCCGCCTGGGCCTGGACGCACCGTTGGGCGCCATCGACCGCAGCCGGCTGAACGTCAAGGGCAGTTCCCTGGCCGCCGGGCACCCGTTTGCCGCTACCGGTGGGCGTATCGTCGCCAACCTGGCCAAGCTGCTGGACGCGGCCGGCAAGGGGCGCGGGCTGATTTCGATCTGCGCGGCGGGTGGCCAGGGCGTGACGGCGATCATTGAGCGCTGATCTCGGCTATCATCCGAACGCCTTGAGCAATAGCGGCTTTGTCGGATTAATCTGGCATATTGGATGCATTCTTTAGCAGATCAAGGCTCGTTACCCTCTCCCCGCTGTGCGAGGATTGCCGTATAACGAGTGCCATACGCGTGTTTGGTAATAAAGGACCCACAATAAAAGCTGATGAAGACTCCTAAACGCATTGAACCCCTGATCGAGGACGGTCTGGTCGACGAAGTGCTGCGCCCACTCATGAGTGGTAAAGAAGCAGCTGTTTATGTGGTGCGCTGCGGCAACGAGTTACGTTGCGCCAAGGTCTACAAGGAGGCGAATAAACGAAGTTTTCGTCAGGCGGCCGAATACCAGGAAGGCCGCAAGGTCCGCAACAGCCGGCAGGCCCGGGCGATGGCCAAGGGCTCCAAGTTCGGCAAGAAAGAAACCGAAGACGCGTGGCAGAACGCCGAAGTGGCGGCCTTGTTCCGCCTGGCCGGTGCCGGTGTGCGTGTGCCCCAGCCCTACGACTTCCTCGAAGGCGTGTTGCTGATGGAACTGGTGGCCGATGAATACGGTGATGCGGCGCCACGCCTGAACGACGTGGTCCTGGAGCCGGATCAGGCCCGTGAGTATCACGCATTCCTGATCTCGCAGATCGTATTGATGCTGTGTACCGGCCTGGTGCACGGTGACTTGTCCGAGTTCAACGTACTGTTGACGCCGACGGGGCCAGTAATCATCGACCTGCCGCAGGCGGTGGACGCGGCGGGTAACAACCACGCATTCACCATGCTCGAGCGGGACGTGGGCAACATGGCTTCGTATTTCGGGCGCTTTGCCCCGGAATTGAAGGCTACCAAGTACGCCAAGGAAATGTGGGCGCTGTACGAAGCCGGCACCTTGCACCCGGCCAGCGTATTGACCGGCGAGTTCGACGAACCGGAAGAGTTGGCGGATGTGGGCGGCGTGATGCGTGAGATCGAAGCGGCACGCCTCGACGAAGAGCGGCGCCAGGCGATCCGCGCAGCGGACGATGCGCCACCGGGCAAACCGGCGGAGGAACCGCCGCCGCCGTGGATGCAGTGATCTGACAACAAAAAATCCGGCCCAGGCCGGATTTTTTGTACCCCCGCTCCTTACTCAGTTACAGCAACTGCCCGACGCCAACTTCTTGAGGATCGGGCAATCGGGCCGGTGATCGCCCTGGCAGTTCTCCATCAGGTCCTGCAAGGTATCGCGCAACTGCCCCAGCTCGCGGATCTTGTGGTTCAGCTCATCGATATGCTGGCGAGCCAACGCCTTGACGTCGGCACTGGCGCGCTGCCGGTCTTGCCACAATTCCAGCAGCTTGCCGACTTCCTCCAGGGAAAACCCCAGGTCCCGCGAGCGCTTGATAAAGGCCAGGGTATGCAGGTCCTCGTGGTCGTACAGGCGATAGCCGCTGTCGCTGCGATGGGCCGGCTTGAGCAGGTTGATGGATTCGTAATAGCGAATCATCTTGGCGCTCAAGCCGCTTTGCCGGGCTGCTAGGCCGATGTTCATTGGCGGTGATCCTCCAGATCCTTGGGTTTCCAGGTTTTCAACAGCAGCGCATTACTGACCACGCTCACGCTGGACAGGGCCATGGCGGCACCGGCCAATACTGGGTTGAGCAGGCCGAACACGGCCAGCGGAATGCCGATCAAGTTATACACAAAGGCCCAGAATAGATTCTGCCGGATTTTTGCGTAGGTCTTGCGGCTGATTTCCAGCGCTGCGGGCACCAGGCGCGGATCGCCGCGCATCAGGGTGATACCGGCCGCGTGCATCGCCACGTCGGTGCCGCCGCCCATGGCGATGCCGATATCCGCAGCGGCCAGGGCCGGGGCGTCGTTGATGCCGTCGCCGACCATGGCCACTACCCCGGTCTTTTTCAGCTCGGCGACGGTGGCGGCCTTGTCGGCAGGCAACACTTCGGCGTGCACATCGTCGATGCCCAGCGCTTGTGCCACCACGCGGGCGCTGCCGCGGTTGTCGCCGGTCAGCAAGTGGCTGCTGATATTGCGCGCCTTGAGCTGCTGCACGGCTTGCAGGGCACCTTCCTTGAGGGTATCGCCAAAGGCAAACAGGCCCAGTACCCGCAGTTGTGGGCTTTGCTCGATCAGCCAGGACAAGGTGCGGCCCTCGGCCTCCCAGGCGCTGGCGTTGGCGGCCAGGTCCCCCGGCTTCAAGCCGGTCTCATCGAGCATGCGCCGATTGCCCAGGGCCAGTTGCCGGCCGTCCAGGGTGCCGGCAATGCCGCGCCCGGTCAGGGATTGGCTGGCGCTGACATCGGCAACCGGCAGGCCTTGATCGTTACACGCGTCCAGTACTGCCTTGGCCAATGGGTGTTCACTGCCGCGTTGCAGGGCGCCGGCCTGTTGCAGCAGCAACGCCTCATTGCCATCTACCGCATGCAGGTGGGCGATTTTCGGCGCGCCGGAGGTGAGGGTGCCGGTTTTGTCGAACACCACTGCGCTGACTTCGTGGGCGCGCTCCAGGGCTTCGGCATCCTTGATCAGAATCCCGTGACGGGCCGCAACGCCGGTGCCGGCCATGATCGCAGTCGGCGTCGCCAGGCCCAATGCGCACGGGCAGGCAATCACCAGTACCGCGACCGCGTTGATCAATGCGGTTTCCAGCGGCGCACCGTACAACCACCAACCAATCAGGGTGGCGAGGGCGATCACCAACACGGTTGGCACAAATACCTGGCTGACTTTATCCACCAGTTTCTGGATCGGCGCCTTGGCGGCCTGGGCGTCTTCGACCAGGCGAATGATGCGCGCCAGCACGCTTTCGGCGCCGAGGGCCAGGGTGCGTACCAGCAAACGGCCTTCACCGTTGATCGCACCGCCGGTGACTTTATCCCCAGGCTGTTTCGGTACCGGCAGGCTTTCACCGGTGATCAAGGCTTCGTCCGCATGGCTTTGGCCTTCGACCACTTCGCCATCCACCGGGAAACGCTCACCGGGCTTGACCAGTACCAAGTCGTTGAGGCGCAGCGCGCTGATGGCGACATCCTGCTCGCGGCCATCAATCACTTGGATCGCCCGCTCCGGCCGCAAGGCCTCCAGGGCCCGGATGGCGCTTGCGGTCTGGCGTTTGGCGCGGCTTTCCAGGTATTTGCCGAGCAGCACCAGGGCGATCACCACCGCCGAGGCTTCGAAGTACAGGTGCGGTTCCACCCCAGCCGGGGCGATGAGCCATTGATAGATACTCAGGCCATACCCGGCGCTGGTGCCGATGGCGACCAGCAGGTCCATGTTGCCCGCACCGGCGCGCACGGCTTTCCAGGCGGCGACATAGAAGCGCGCACCAAAGATGAACTGCACCGGTGTGGCGAGAAGGAACTGGATCCAGGCCGGGAGCATCCAGTGCAGGCCGAAGGGCTGCACCAGCATCGGCAACACCAGTGGCAACGCCAACACAATGGCCATCACCAGTGACCAGCGTTCGCGTTTCAGGCGCTGTTCCTGGCTGGCTTGGGTGGCGGTTTCGCTCTGCGGCAAGGTGGCGGTATAGCCGGCCTTTTCCACGGCGGCGATCAGTACGGCGGCGTCCATCTGGCCCGCCACCTCGACGTGGGCTCGTTCATTGGCCAGGTTGACGCTGACGCTTTGCACGCCGGGCACCTTGTTCAGGGCGCGTTCGACCCGCCCGACGCAACTGGCGCAGGTCATGCCGCTGATCGGCAGGTCGAAGGTGGTGGATCCATTCATGGGGCAGTCCTCCAGGAGTAGTTGCCTGTAGGATCAACCTTAACCTTAGGGGAAGGTCAAGCTCCATTATCCCGCGTGGTTCAATAGCCCAGTTTTGCAGGCTTTAGGTACATGCCGTCTGCGCCTTGGGCAATGCGCAGCTTGCGCACATCGCCAGCTTTCAACTCGATGGTTTGTGCCTTGGGCGCCAACAGTCCCGGCAGGCAGCCTGGCGCCTGGCCTGGCAACAGTTTGAGACGCAGCGAGACCCGGCCTGCGGGGAAGTTGAACGAGGTGGCCTGCTCCTGGAACAGCCGGCCGGCCAGTTGATCATTGACGTACAGGCCAATCTCGCAATTGGTGGGTACTTCCAGGCGTTCCCTGGAAATGATCAGCACCCCATAGTCCTCGGCGGCGCTGGCCTGGGGGACAGTGGCGAACAGGCTGAGCAGGCTCACAAGGCCAAAAAACGACCAGCGCATGGTGAATTCTCCGGGTTTCAAATCGTGGATGGTTGCAGCTTGGCCGACGCCGCCAGGGAATGCCAGCCCGGCAGTTGTTTTCAGCGCTTGACCTTGCCATCGTGGAAAGGATGAAACTGGGCGAAACCTCACTCAAGGAGTCATGTCATGCAAATATTCAGCGTTGAAGGAATGACCTGCGGCCATTGCGTTCGGGCCGTGACCCAAGCAGTACAATCCAAGGATCCGGCCGCCAGTGTGAATGTAAATCTGAGTGCCAAGGAAGTCGGTGTCGAAAGTCGCTTGTCGCCGGAAGAGGTGATCAGCCTGATCACCGAAGAAGGCTACAACGCCAGGCTCGCCTGATTATTTAATAGGTAGCGAGCTAACGTAATGTTCAAGGCACCCAAGCGCGGCTAGACTGTCGGGCTGCCGACTCTTCCGGGTGCCTGATGAACCTTCGCATAATCCTTATTCTGGGGGCCTTGAGCGCATTTGCGCCGCTGGCCATCGACTTTTATCTACCGGGCTTCCCGGCCATGGCCGTGGCGTTCGGTACCGACGAAAAACATATCCAGCTGACCCTGGCGGTGTACTTCACCGGCCTGGCGATCGGCCAGTTGATCTATGGGCCGCTGGCGGATCGTTTTGGCCGGCGTATCCCGCTGTTGAGCGGCGTCACCCTGTTCACCGTGGCCTCCTTGGCGTGCGCCTATGCGCCGTCCCTGGAGTGGCTGATCGGTGCGCGTTTCGTCCAGGCCCTGGGCGGGTGTGCGGGCATGGTGATTTCCCGGGCGGTGGTCAGCGACAAGTGCGACGCGGTAGGCTCGGCCAAGGTCTTTTCGCAGTTGATGCTGGTGGTCGGGCTGGCACCGATCCTGGCACCGATGCTCGGTGGGGTAATGGTCAGCCTGTGGGGCTGGCAGTCGATTTTCCTCGCGCTGACGGTATTTAGCGTCGGCGCCGGGGTGGCGGTGGCTGTCGGTTTGCCGGAGAGCTTTCCGGCGCATCAGCCTCGGCAGCCATTGTCCGGGGCGTTGCGCCAGTACGGGCGCCTGCTGGCCGACCGGGTGTATCTGGGCTATGCCGTGACCGGTGGCATCGCGATTGGCGGGATGTTTGCCTACATTGCTGGTTCGCCTTTCGTGTTTATCAAGCTCTACGGCGTGCCGGCCGAGCACTATGGCTGGCTGTTTGGCACCAACGCCGCGGGTTTTATCCTGGTGGCCCAGGTCAACGCGCGGCTGCTGGCCAAGCGCGGCCCGGCGTTTCTGCTGACCCGCACGGTGTGGGTGTACCTCGCGGCGGCGCTGGCGTTGCTGGCGGTCAGTGCTCTGCATACCCAGGCGTTGTGGCCGCTGCTGGTGCCGCTGTTCCTGTGTATCGCCAGCCTGGGTTGCATCATGCCCAATACCTCCGCATGCGCGATGAACGGCCAGGGCGCGCGGGCCGGTAGCGCATCGGCCCTTTTGGGTTGCATTCAGTTTGGGGTGGCGGCGGGGGCGGCATCGTTGGTCGGCGCATTGCACGACGGCACGGCCATGCCGATGTCGATCGTCATCAGCCTGTGCGGGGTGTTGGCGGTAGTGGTGGCCATGTTGACCCAGCGCCTGCAACGGCAGCGAGCCTTGCAAGCGCAGGTCTGACGGCGTTTTCAGCCAGTAGCGCGCTGCTGGCTTTCGGGAAAGCGGTGGGGGGCCTGGATCCGGTTTTGCAGGGTGTTGGCGAAGGCGCGGGCCTCGGCTTCACTGCGGAAGGTAAAGGCATCGTGGTCCAGGCGCACCTGCCATTTGTCGCCTTGGGATTTTGCTAACGCTTTTATCAGGATCTTCATTGCTGACTTCCTCACGTAAAAGATTGCGTGGCAAAGGCGGCCAATATAAACCCGAATACGCTCACAAATATGACAAGGGTCAAGTGTCTGACTAGCGGTGCCGTCCGTTACCTACAACGATAGCGGACGACACTGACAGAGCCCGCGTCTTAGAAGCCTTCCAGCACAATTTTGCCCTTGGCCTTGCCGCTTTCCAGCAACCCATGGGCGCGGCGCAGGTTCTCTGCGTTGATCACGCCGAAGTGTTCGCCCACCGTGGTTTTCAGGGTGCCGGCGTCGATCAGCTCGGCCACGCGGTTGAGCAGGTTGTGTTGCTCGATCATGTCGGCAGTCTCGAACATCGACCGGGTGTACATGAACTCCCAATGCAGCGACAGGCTCTTGCGCTTGAGCTTGAGCACGTCCAGCGACTTGGGATCATCGATCAATGCCAGTTTGCCCTGGGGCACAAGGGCTTCGACCAACTGGTCCAGATGCTGGTCGGTCTGGGTCAGGCTGGCGACGTGGGTCACCTGCGGGTGGCCTGCGCGCTTGAGTTCTTCGCTCAGGGGCTGGCTGTGATCGACCACCAGGTCGGCCCCCAGGTCCTTGGCCCAGGCCTGGGTTTGCGGGCGCGAGGCGCTGCCAATGACCTTGAGCGCGGTGAGTTGCGCCGCCAGTTGGGTGAGGATCGACCCCACGCCACCGGCAGCGCCGACAATCAGCAGGCTCTGGCCTTGATCGGTCTTGCCTTCAGGGACTTGCAGGCGTTCGAACAGCAGTTCCCAGGCGGTGATAGCGGTCAGCGGCAGGGCAGCGGCTTCGGCAAAACCCAGGCTCTTGGGCATATGGCCGACGATGCGCTCATCCACGGTGTGCAGCTCGCTGTTGCCGCCCGGGCGTGTCAGGGAGCCGGCGTAGAACACCTTGTCGCCGGCCTTGAACAGTGTCACTTCGCTGCCGACGGCCTTGACCACGCCCGCAACGTCCCAGCCCAACACCTTGGCCGCGCCGTTTTCCGGGGCGACGTTCTGGCGGATCTTGGTGTCCACCGGGTTGACCGAGATGGCTTTGACTTCTACCAGTAGGTCGCGCGGGCCGGCCACCGGCTCAGGCAATTGGATATCTTGCAGGGACTTGGGGTCGTTGATTGGCAATGCGGCGTAGTAGGCGATGGCTTTCATGACGAGTTCCAGGGTGTGTGGAAGGGAATAGGTGGATCATTGGCTATTTCTCTTGCAGATAAAACCCGCTAAAAGAGCAGTCTCTTTCAATATATTTTTGATAATTAGTCGGGGCGATGCTCATGCTGCGTTTTGATGATTTGCAGTTGTTCGTGCGTGCGGCGGATTTGGGCAGTTTGTCTGCCGCCGCCCGGGTCATGGATATGTCGGCGGCGGTAGCCAGTGCCGCGTTGAAACGCATCGAGCAACAATTGGGCGTGCGCTTGCTGGCTCGCTCCACCCGCAGCCTGCGCCTGACCGCCGAGGGCGAGGGCTTCTTGCAGTACGCCCGTGGTGCCTTGAGCCAACTGGATGAAGGCCGGCGCCTGCTGGCCAGCGGTCAGGATCATGTCAGCGGTGTCCTGCAACTGTCGGCGCCTTCGGACTTCGGACGCAACCTACTATTGCCGTGGCTCGACGAATTTCAACGTGAGCACCCGCAATTGAGCGTACGCCTGCTGCTGGGCGACCGGATCGCCGACCTGTTCCGCCAGCCGGTGGATATCGCCTTGCGCTACGGCGAACCCGAGGACTCGAGCCTGGTGGCTTTGCCTGTGGCGCCGGACAATCGCCGGGTGCTGTGCGCGGCGCCCAGCTACCTGGCCCGCCATGGCGAGCCGCGCCACCTGGAGGAGTTGGCCCAGCACAATTGCCTGCTTTACATGCTCGGCAGCCGGGTGCACGACCATTGGAGCTTTCGCGATGGCAAGCGGGAAATCAGCCTGACCGTCACCGGTGACCGCTTCAGTGATGATGCCGATGTGGTGCGGCGCTGGGCCGTGGCCGGGGTGGGCATTGCCTACAAGTCCTGGCTGGATGTCAGCGCCGACGTGCTGGCCGGCCGTCTGCAGTTGCTCTTGCCGGAGCTGCAGGGTGAGCGCACACCGCTCAATCTGCTGTGCGCCCACCGCGCGCAATTGAGTAAACCGATCAATCTCCTGCGAGAAATGCTCGTGGCACGTTGTGGGAAGTTGAGCGCGCAGTTGCCTGAACGGCGAGGGACTACGCAATAACCCCAGGGGATTCAGGAAATTTCAGGCAGTTGCTGTAGCTGATTTGGCTGTAAGACGCCACGGAATCTGCTGCTTACACACTTATACTTTTGCGCGGAATGGAGCAGACCAACGATTCAACAGGGAGTGAGTACATGGAACAGGCACCTTGCATCAGCCAGATCGCCACCTTGCTGGCCGACCCTAAGCGCACCGCGATGATCTGGGCATTGATGGACGGCTCGGCCAAGCCGTCTGAAGAACTGGCGATGTTGGCTGGGTTATCGGCGTCATCGGCCAATGCGCATCTGGCGCGGTTGGCGGCGGGTGGATTGCTGCGTATTGAAGCCCGCGGGCGCAAACGCTTCTTCCGCATGGCGGCGGCGGATGTGGGCGCGGCAGTCGATGCGTTGGCCAGTACCACAATTGCCAGTGTGGCACGCATTGCGCCCAGCCGGCCGGTGGCGGCGTTGCTGGCGCCGGCAGCGTTGCGCCAGGCGCGGCTGTGCCATGACCACTTGGGCGGGGAAATGGCGGCGGCACTTTATCAACGCATGCTGCTGGCGAAGTGGATCGAGCGCTACGAACAGCGGATCCATGTGACGCCCCTGGGCGCACGGCATTTGGCCGAGCACGGCATTTTTACCCAGGCCTTGGCCCATCAGGGTTACTCGACGCTGGCTTGCGACTGTTTTGACTGGAGCGAGCAGCAGCCGCACCTGGGTGGGGCGCTGGGGGCGGGATTGTTGCAATTGTTCATGCAGTCGCGCTGGTTGAAGACGATCAACGAGTCGAGCGCACTGCAGGTCACCGAGGCCGGGCGCCTGGAAATTGCCCGGATAGCGGCTGTGTAGGAGCCGGCAAGCCGGCTCCTGCCTGGGTTGCTTACGGCTTGATCAGGCGTGCATCCAGGCTGTTTTGCGCCAGGCGGCTGGCCTGGTCTTGGGTCATGCCCAGCGAGGTGTGCAACGCGTGGAAGTTCTCGGTGACATACCCGCCGAAGTACGCCGGGTCATCCGAGTTCACCGTGACCTTCACCCCACGCTCGAGCATGTCGAGGATGTTGTGCTGGGCCATGTCGTCGAACACGCACAGTTTGGTATTGGACAGTGGGCACACGGTCAGGGGGATCTGCTCGTCGATGATCCGCTGCATCAGGCGCTCGTCTTCGATGGCGCGCACGCCATGGTCGATACGCTGGATCTTCAGCAGGTCGAGGGCTTCCCAGATGTACTCCGGTGGGCCTTCTTCGCCAGCATGGGCGACGGTCAGGAAACCTTCGCCACGGGCGCGATCGAACACGCGCTGGAACTTGCTCGGCGGGTGGCCCATTTCCGAGCTGTCCAGGCCCACGGCGACAAACGCATCACGGAACGGTAGCGCCTGGTCGAGGGTTTTTTCGGCTTCTTCTTCGCTCAGGTGGCGCAGGAAGCTGAGGATCAGGCCGCTGGTGATGCCCAGTTGCTGCTCGCCATCTTTGAGCGCGCTGGCGATGCCATTGAGCACCACTTCAAACGGGATACCACGGTCGGTGTGGGTCTGCGGGTCGAAGAACGGCTCGGTATGAATCACGTTCTGCGCTTTGCAACGCAGCAGGTAGGCCCAGGTCAGGTCGTAGAAATCCTGGGAGGTGCGCAATACATCGGCGCCCTTGTAGTAGAGGTCGAGAAACTCTTGCAGGTTATTGAAGGCGTAGGCCTTGCGCAGGGTTTCGACGTCATTCCACGGCAGCGCGATTTTGTTGCGTTCGGCCAGGGCGAACAGCAGCTCGGGCTCCAGCGAACCCTCCAGGTGCAGGTGCAGTTCGGCCTTGGGCAGGGCGTTGAGCCAGTCGTACATGTGTGCGTTCTCATCAGGTGCAATGGCGGCATTCTACAGGCCAGGGCGCAAATAATCGGTAAAACCTGACCGAGCGGTAAGCATTGTTCGTGCCTGCGGCAATGGGTGAATGAACTAAGGTGTAACGAAACGTTAGCGAATCGCCGCAGTCTGTACCCCATCAATGACTGAATCGCCGCTCGAAAAGGCCCGCAATGCTCACATCCCTCAAGCAAGAAAAATTCATGTGGCTGGCGCTGATCGCCGCCATCGCGGCCTACCCGCTGGAGCACTGGCTGCTGCACAGTGGGCAGGTGACGGCACTGCTCGGTGGCCTGGTGCTGATCGGTTTTATCGTCATGGCGTCGATGCGCGTGGCCCACCACGCCGAACTTCTCGCTGAAAAGGTCGGCGACCCCTACGGCACCATGATCCTGACCCTCGCGGCAGTGCTGGTGGAAGTGGTGATCCTGGCGATCATGATGAGCAACGAGGCGTCGCCGACCCTGGTGCGCGACACGATTTACTCGGCGGTGATGCTGGATATCAACGGCATCTTAGGCTTGGCCGCGCTGATGGGTGGCATCAAGCATGGGGAACAGTCCTACAACGATGATTCGGCGCGGACCTACAGCGTGATGATCCTCACCGCCATGGGCGTATCCATGGTGGTACCGGAATTTATCCCCGAGGCCGATTGGAAAATCTACTCGGCCTTCACCATTGGCGCGATGGTGGTGTTGTACGCCTTGTTCCTGCGCATGCAGGTGGGGCCACACAGCTACTTCTTCAGCTACAGCTATCCGGAAAAACGCCGCAAGCCGTTGCCGGAAGAACAGGCTTCGTCGGTCAACCTGACATTCTCCATCGCAACCCTGGTGTTTGGCGTGGTGGTGATTGGCGCATTGGCCGAAGTGATGTCCAAGACCCTGGACCTTGGCCTGGAGGGCACGGGCGCGCCGCCGGTGATCACGGCGATCCTGGTGGCGGCGATTTCCGCCGCCCCGGAGATTCTGACCGCCTTGCGTGCGGCATTGGCCAACCGCATGCAGTCGGTGGTCAACATCGCGCTGGGTGCTTCGTTGTCGACGGTGATCTTGACCGTGCCGGTGATGGAAGCCATGGCGCTGTACACCGGCCAGCCGTTTCAGATGGCGATGACGCCGGTGCAAACCGTGATGGTGTTTATCACGCTGATTGTCAGCGCGATCAACCTCAACGATGGCGAAACCAACGCCATCGAAGGGATGACCCATTTTGTGCTGTTTGCGACCTTTATCATGTTGTCGCTGCTGGGCGTGTAGTCAGCCGGCGATCAACTGCCGCGCCGCCTGGCTGTGATCGGCGATCAGGCCCTTGAGGTCCATGCCCTCGATTTGCCCCTCGATCACCCGCCACTTGCCGCCCACCATCACTCGATCCGCACGGTCGGCGCCGCATAGCAGCAGCGCCGAAACAGGGTCGTGGCTGCCGGAGAAGCGCAGCTCATCGAGTTTGAACAGCGCCAGGTCGGCCTGTTTGCCTACCGCCAGTTCACCGATATCGCTACGGCCGAGCAACTGCGCAGAACCCTTGGTGGCCCAGCCCAGTACGCCTTCAGGGGTGATTTTTTCCGCGCCGTAGCGCAGGCGCTGGATATACAGGGCCTGGCGTGTTTCCAAAATCATGTTGGAGGCATCGTTGGAAGCCGAGCCGTCCACGCCCAGGCCAATCGGCGCGCCGGCGGCGACCAGGTCCAGGGTCGGGCAGATGCCGGAGGCCAGGCGCATGTTGGAGCTTGGGCAATGGCAAATCCCGGTGCCGGCCGCGCCCAGGCGGGCGATCTCCTCAGGGTTGAAGTGAATGCCATGGGCCAGCCAGGTGCGGGGGCCGAGCCAGCCGACGCTGTCGAGGTAGTCCACGGTGCGCAGGCCGAAGCGTTGCAGGCAGAAGTCTTCTTCGTCGAGGGTTTCGGCCAGGTGGGTGTGCAGGCGCACATCGAGCTGGTTCGCCAGTTCGGCACTGGCGCTCATGATTTGGGGGGTGACCGAAAACGGCGAGCAGGGCGCCAGGGCGATCTGGATTTGCGCGCCGTCGCCGCGCTCGTGGTAGCGCTTGATCAGGCGCTGGCTGTCTTCGAGGATCACTTCGCCCTGCTGCACCGTCTGTTGCGGTGGCAGGCCGCCGTCGGCTTCGCCCAGACTCATCGAACCGCGAGTGAGCATGGCGCGCATGCCCAATTCGCGCACGCTGTCGACTTGCACGTCGATCGCCTGCTCCAGGCCATCGGGGAACAGGTAGTGGTGATCGGCCGCGGTGGTGCAGCCTGAGAGCAGCAGTTCGGCGAGCGCGACTTTGCTGGCCAGGGCCAGTTTTTCCGGGGTCAGGCGCGCCCAGACCGGGTACAGGGTTTTCAGCCAGGGGAACAGCGGCTGGTTGACCACCGGGGCCCAGGCGCGGGTCAGGGTCTGGTAGAAGTGATGGTGGGTGTTGATCAGGCCGGGAAGGATCACGTGCTCGCGGGCGTCGAAGGTGTGTTCGCAGGCCAAGCTTGGTTGTTGGCCGAGGGCGAGTACTTCAACGATCACGCCGTCTTGCAGCACCAGGCCGCCACGGGCATCGAGAGCATTGGCAGTGAAAATCGCGAGAGGGTTTTTTAACCAGGTACGGGTCGCAGGCATTGGCCGGCTCCTCTGAATGATGGGTTCAGGTTTGCCAGCTCAGTGTTGCCCTGTCTGCTGATCCAGGGTCGCCGGTAAGGCGAGGAGGGAAGTCTACGTGGAGTGAGCGGTGGGGTCTATCCACCGCTCATCCGACATCCATTTATCCTGTAGGAGCCGGCTTGCCGGCGATGAGGCCCGCCAATATTGCGATGTTCTCAGTGACGCCATCGCCGGCAAGCCGGCTCCTACAGGGTGGGGTTACCAGGGAATGGTCTGGCCCTTGTAGTTGACGAAATGATGGCCGCCCTTGCCGGTGTAGGCGTTCACTTGGGCAATCAGGCCGCGCACGCTGGTCTCCACGTCCAGGTCGGCCCCTTCGCCGCCCATATCGGTCTTGACCCAGCCCGGATGCAACGACAGGACGGTCAGTTTCTGCTCGCCCAATTGCGACACGAAGCTGTTGGTCATGGAGTTCAGGGCGGCCTTGCTGGCCTTGTACAGCGCAAGGTCTGGTGCGTCGGGCATGGTCACGCTGCCCAGCACCGAGCTCATGAACGCCAGTACGCCGCTGCCCTGGCGAATCTGCGGGGCAAAGCGTTGAGCCAGGTTGATCGGCGCCACGGCATTGGTGAAAAACAGTTGGCCGACTTCGGCCTGGGTCGCGTGGCCCGGGGTCTGGTTGGCCGGGCCCTTGACGCCGGCGTTGACGAACAGCAGGTCGAAGGTCTGGGTTTTCAGGCGCTGGTTCAAGGCGATGACGGCCTGTTGGTCGTCCATGTCCAGTTGCTCGATCTGTACCGGGCCCAGGTTTTTAAGGGCGTCGGCTTTTTGCGGGTTGCGCACGGTGGCGGTGACTTGCCAGCCATCAGCCAGCAATTGCTTGACCAGGCCAAGGCCCAGCCCGCGCGAGGCGCCGATGATCAGTGCGGTTTTTGGCGTAGACATGAAGGCTTCCTTTGGCGTCGGGGTTCAGTGAACAACCTTATCAGGTTCAGCGTTGCAGCAGGATTCGTCCGCGGCTCAGGTCGGCCAACTGCGTTTGCAGGGTGTCGATATGGGCTTCGCCGAGTGCCAGTTGCAGCTCCACGCCGTTGGCGGTGAAGGTTTCTTCCACCACTAGGCCACCCAGTTCGGCGACACGCAGCTTTACCAGCGTCAACTCGGCAAAGCCGCAGGCGCAACTCAAGGGCACGCGGCTGATCAGTTCGACCCGTTCGGCGTTTTGCAGGCATTTATTCGCGCCGCCCCCATAGGCCCGGGCCAGGCCACCGGTACCCAGTTGGATACCGCCATACCAGCGGACCACCAGCACCACGACCTGGTCAAACCCCTGGGCCTCGATGGCGGCCAGGATCGGCCGCCCGGCGGTGCCGCCGGGTTCACCGTCGTCGTTGCTGCGGTATTGCCCACCGAGTTTCCAGGCCCAGCAATTGTGCGTGGCGTTGAGGTCGCTGTGCTGCTCGATAAACGCCTGGGCGTCCTGCGGGCTGGTAATCGGTGCGGCATAGGTGATGAAGCGGCTTTTGCGGATTTCTTCGCGAAATTCGCAAAAGCCCGTAAGGGTGAAAGGCATTGGATCGCTTCGTTCAGAGGGCAGGCTTGATGCCACAGCCCTTGAGAATAATGTGGATAAGGTTGCTGCCGGCGTCTTCCATGTCCTGCTTGGTCAGCTTGGTGCGACCGGTCACGCGGCAGATCTGGGTCGCGAAGTCAGCGTAATGCTGGGTGCTGCCCCACAGCAGGAAGATCAAGTGTACCGGATCCACGGGGTCCATCTTGCCGGCATCGATCCAGGCCTGGAATACCGCAGCCCGGCCGCTGAACCAGGCGCGGTAGTCCTGGCTGAAATATTCGGTAAGGCATTCGCCGCCGCTGATGATCTCCATGGCGAAGATCCGCGAAGCCTGGGGCTGGCGCCGCGAGTATTCCATCTTGGTGCGGATATAGCGGGTCAGCGCCTCGGCAGGATCATCCTCGGCGGTCAAGGTGTTGAAGGTGCTGTCCCACAGTTCGAGGATATTGCTCAGTACCGCGATATACAGCCCCAGCTTATTGGTGAAGTAATAATGCAGGTTGGCCTTCGGTAGCCCGGCGCTCGCGGCGATGGTGTTCATGCTGGTGCCTTTGTAGCCATGCCGGGCGAATTCATCTTCAGCGGCCTGGATGATCGCTTGTTCGTTCTTTTGCCGAATGCGGCTGGCGGGTTTTCCGGCGTGGCTGTTGTGGGCAGGAACTTCGAGGCTCATGGAGGTTTCCGTGCAGATCGATGAATGCGATTGCTGCACAGATAACCCACCCTCAAGCCTCAGACAAGTCCCGATACGATAAAAGCGTCAAAGCGGTTCCAGCGTGTCGTTTTCCACGAGTGGATTTGCGGCAGGCGTTGTCGCCTTGGATTCCGGCAGGATCAGGCACAACACAATCGCCGTCAGCCCGCCGCTGGTGATGGCTGAATCGAACAGGTTTTGCACCAGGGTTGGCATCAGGTGTAACAGGTTCGGTTGCGCGGCGATGCCCAGGCCGACCCCAAACGAGGTGGCGATGATCGGCATGCTGCGGCGGTCCAGCGGGGCTTGGGCCAGGATGCGCACGCCGGCGGCGGCCACGCTGCCGAACATCACCAGGGTCGCGCCACCGAGCACCGGCTTGGGGATTTGCTGCAATACCGCGCCAATCAGTGGAAACAGCCCGAGGCAAAATAGCACTACGCCGATGTACAGGCCCACATAGCGGCTGGCGACGCCGGTCAACTGGATCACGCCGTTGTTCTGGGCAAAGGTGGTGTTGGGGAACGCGCTGAAAGTGGCGGCGATCATGCAACTGACGCCATCCCCCAGCACGCCGCCCTTGAGCCGGCTTATATAGGAAGGGCCGCTGATGGGCTGGCGGGCGATCATGCAGTTGGCGGTGAGGTCGCCCACGGTTTCGATGCTGCTGATCAGATAAATCAGCGCGACCGGCAGGAAAGCGCTCCAGTCGAAGCTGAAGCCAAAATGGAACGGCGCCGGCAGGCTGATCAAGGGCAGGTCGGGCAGGGGTTGGGGCACCAGCTTGCCGCTGAACCAGGCGGCGAGGCTGCCCAATAGCAGGCCGATGATGATTGCGCTCAGGCGTACCCAGGGCGTATTCGAGCGATTGAGCAGGATAATCGTCAGCACCACGAACAGGCCCAGGGCCAGGTTGGTCGGCGCGCCAAAGTCCGGCGCATTGAAGCCGCCGCCCAGGTCGGTGATGCCCACCTTGATCAGGCTGATGCCAATCAGGGTAATCACAATCCCGGTTACCAGCGGCGTGATGACCCGGCGCAGTTGGCCGATAAAACGGCTCAACACGACCTGCACCAGCGCGCCGAAAAAGCACACGCCAAAGATCATCGCCAGGATGTCTTCCGGGCTGCCGCCGCGCTGCTTGACCAGGAAACCCGTCGATAACACTGCGCCGAGAAAGGCAAAGCTGGTGCCTTGCAGGCAGATCATCCCCGCGCCAATTCCAAACGGCCTACGGGCCTGGATGAAGGTGCCGACACCGGAAACCATCAACGCCATGCTGATCAAGTAGGGCAGGTGGGCGGCCAGGCCCAGGGTCGAGCCGATTATCAGAGGCGGGGTGATGATGCCGACGAAGCTGGCGAGCACATGTTGCAGGGCCGCGAGCAATGCGGGCAGTGGTTTGGGACGGTCGTTGAGGCCGTAGATCAGGTCGCTGGCGCTGGAGGATTCTGGTGGCATGGCATGTGGACTCGGGGCTGACGGTTCATGGTCCCTGTGCCTTGCAAAAAGCTGTCCACTTGCTCAGGTTTTGTGTGGGCCCCGTATCAGCGGGTCGCGGCCAGGCTGTCGAGAAAGCTTTCCAGCACCAAATGGGGGCGGCGGCCCTTGCGGGTGACCGAAGCCAGGCTTAAATCGTAAAAACGTGTAGGCGGTTTCAGCGCACGCAGTCGGCCTTGTTGCACCCACAGGCTGGCGTAGTGGTCGGGCAGGTAGCCGATATAGCGCCCCGTGAGGATCAGGAAGGCCATGCCTTCGCGGTCGGAAGCGCTGGCGGTGCAGTTGAGCGCCTGATAATGGGCCTGGATATCGGCGGGCAGGCGGAAGGTTGGTGCGATGGCGTCCTGGCTATTGATGCGGTGGTCGTCCAGTTGCTTGTCGTCCGCATAAAACAGCGGATGGCCCACCGCGCAGTAGAGCAGCGAACGCTCGCTGTACAGGGGTTGGTACTCCAGGCCCGACAGTGCGCTGGCCTGGGGCACCACGCCGACATGCAGGCGCCCGTCGAGCACACCTTGTTCCACTTCGTTGGGGGCGATCATGCGGATCTGGATCTGCACGTCCGGGCCGCGTTCTTTCAACTGCGCCAGGGCATGGGTGATGCGCATATGGGGCAGGGTCACCAGGTTGTCGGTCAGGCCGATGATCAGTTCGCCGCGCAGGTGCTGGTGCAGGCCGTTGACCTCGGTGCGGAAACTCTCCAGCGCACTTAATAGTTGCAGTGCGGACTGGTAGACCTCGCGACCTTCTTCCGTCAGAGAGAAACCGGCGCGCCCGCGCTGGCACAGGCGCAGGCCCAGGCGCTGTTCGAGGTCGCTCATTTGCTGGCTGATGGCCGAACGGCCGATGCCCAGCACGGTTTCCGCCGCCGAGAAGCCTCCGCACTCCACCACACTGCGGAAGATGCGCAACAGGCGGATATCGAAGTCGCTGACTTGGGCTAGCGGGTCGGGTCGACGGCTGCTCATAGTTTAGTGAATGCCTGACTGAAGGTTAGAAGAGTTGCATTTCCTAGACTTTATCCCCGTGGCAATTTAGCTGCAACAACGCTTTTCAATCCCGACGCTGCCTTTTGCCCTGCGAGGTTTTGCTGATGAACATGCCCGAAAACGCCCCATCCACCCTGGCCAGCCAATTGAAGCTGGATGCCCACTGGATGCCTTACACCGCCAACCGTAACTTCCAGCGCGACCCACGCCTGATCGTGGGTGCCGAAGGCAGTTGGTTGATCGATGACAAGGGGCGTCGGGTCTATGACTCGCTGTCGGGGCTGTGGACCTGCGGCGCAGGGCACACGCGCAAGGAGATCCAGGAAGCGGTCGCCAAGCAACTGGGCACCCTGGACTACTCGCCAGGCTTCCAATACGGTCATCCTTTGTCCTTCCAGTTGGCAGAAAAGATTACCGACCTGACCCCAGGCAACCTGAATCATGTGTTTTTCACTGACTCCGGCTCCGAGTGCGCCGATACGGCGGTGAAGATGGTGCGTGCGTACTGGCGCCTAAAGGGCCAGGCAACCAAGACCAAGATGATCGGCCGCGCTCGTGGTTATCACGGGGTGAATATCGCCGGTACCAGCCTGGGCGGCGTCAACGGCAACCGTAAGATTTTTGGTCAGGCGATGATGGATGTTGATCACCTGCCCCATACCCTGCTGGCCAGTAATGCCTTCTCCCGCGGCATGCCGGAGTTGGGCGGTATTGCCCTGGCTGACGAGTTGCTCAAGCTGATCGAGTTGCATGATGCTTCGAACATCGCTGCGGTGTTCGTCGAGCCGATGGCAGGCTCGGCTGGCGTGCTCGTACCACCCCAGGGCTACCTCAAGCGCCTGCGTGAAATCTGTGACCAGCACAACATCCTGCTGGTGTTCGACGAAGTGATTACCGGCTTTGGCCGGACCGGCTCGATGTTTGGTGCCGATAGCTTCGGTGTGACGCCGGACCTGATGTGCATCGCCAAGCAAGTCACCAACGGGGCGATTCCGATGGGTGCGGTGATTGCCAGCAGCGAGATCTATCAGACATTCATGAACCAGGCGACGCCTGAGTACGCGGTGGAATTCCCACACGGCTATACCTACTCGGCACACCCGGTAGCTTGCGCAGCCGGGTTGGCGGCATTGGATCTGTTGCAGAAGGAAAACCTGGTGCAGAGCGTGGCCGAAGTCGCGCCGCACTTTGAGAATGCGCTGCATGGCCTCAAGGGCAGCAAGAATGTGATCGACATTCGTAACTACGGCCTGGCCGGTGCGATCCAGATTGCACCGCGTGATGGGGACGCCATCGTGCGCCCATTCGAAGCAGGCATGGCGTTGTGGAAGGCCGGGTTCTATGTGCGTTTTGGCGGCGACACCCTGCAGTTCGGCCCAACCTTCAACAGCAAGCCGCAGGACCTGGATCGCTTGTTCGATGCGGTCGGCGAAGTGCTGAACACGATCGACTGATTTCTCCTTCTATATAGAACAACTGTCGGGCGCGACGCGTGTCGCGCCTGTGGACAACTTTTCAGGAGCCTTGCATGAGCCTTATCCAGCATTTGATCAACGGCGAACTGGTTAACGATAGCGGTCGTAGCGCCGACGTCTACAACCCATCTACTGGCCAGGTGATTCACCAGGTGCCATTGGCCAGCCGTGAAACCATTCAACAGGCGATCGACTCGGCCAAGGCGGCATTCCCGGCCTGGCGCAATACGCCACCGGCCAAGCGTGCCCAGGTGATGTTTCGTTTCAAGCAATTGCTGGAGCAGAACGAAGCCCGCATCTCGCAGTTGATCAGCGAAGAGCATGGCAAGACCCTGGAAGACGCCGCCGGTGAGTTGAAGCGCGGTATCGAAAACGTTGAGTACGCGTGCTCGGCGCCGGAAATCCTCAAGGGCGAGTACAGCCGTAACGTCGGCCCGAACATTGATGCCTGGTCCGACTTCCAGCCGCTGGGTGTGGTGGCGGGTATCACACCGTTCAACTTCCCGGCCATGGTGCCGCTGTGGATGTATCCACTGGCTATCGTCTGCGGTAACTGCTTCATCCTCAAGCCATCGGAGCGCGACCCAAGCTCGACGCTGTTGATTGCGCAGTTGCTGCAGGAAGCCGGTTTGCCCAAAGGCGTGTTGAGCGTGGTGCATGGTGACAAGGGCGCGGTGGATGCGCTGATCGAGGCGCCTGAGGTCAAGGCCTTGAGTTTTGTCGGTTCGACGCCGATTGCCGAGTACATCTATTCCGAAGCGACCAAGCGCGGCAAGCGTGTACAGGCGCTGGGCGGGGCGAAGAACCATGCGGTGCTGATGCCGGATGCGGACCTGGACAACGCGGTCAGTGCCTTGATGGGCGCAGCCTACGGTTCCTGCGGCGAGCGTTGCATGGCAATCTCGGTGGCGGTCTGTGTGGGTGACCAGGTGGCGGATGCATTGATCGCCAAGCTGGTACCGCAGATCAAGGCGCTGAAGATTGGTGCGGGTACTTCCTGTGGCCTGGACATGGGGCCGTTGGTTTCTGCGCAGGCGCGGGACAAGGTCAGCGGCTATATAGAAGACGGTGTGTCTTCGGGTGCTGAGCTGGTGGTCGATGGGCGTGGCTTGAGCGTTAGCGGTCATGAGGACGGCTTCTTCCTCGGTGGCTGCCTGTTTGATCGCGTGACGCCGCAGATGCGCATCTATAAGGAAGAGATCTTTGGCCCAGTGCTGTGCATCGTCCGGGTGAACAGCCTGGAAGCGGCGATGCAACTGATCAATGATCACGAATATGGCAACGGCACCTGCATCTTTACCCGTGACGGTGAGGCGGCGCGCCTGTTCTGTGACGAGATTGAAGTAGGCATGGTAGGGGTTAACGTGCCATTGCCAGTGCCGGTGGCTTATCACAGCTTCGGCGGCTGGAAGCGTTCGCTGTTTGGCGACTTGCACGCCTATGGGCCGGATGGGGTGCGTTTCTATACCCGTCGCAAGGCGATCACCCAGCGCTGGCCGCAGCGTGCCAGCCATGAGGCGTCGCAGTTCGCGTTCCCTAGTTTGTAAGGTTGGATGAGCGGAAGGCCGGCCCCTTGGGGCCGGCCTTCGCGTTTTCGGGGCTTTTTTGACCGATATGACAGAATTGTGAAAGTAACGGTTGACGGCGATTTATATCTGTCTATAATTCGCCCCACTTCCGGCGCAGTCGAAACGGAAAACTCCTTGGTAAACAAAGAGTTATGTAGTTTTCGGCAGCAGGTTGCTTCAGTGCATCGAAGCCAAAAGGAAGTTGAAAAAGAGGTGTTGACAGCAGCGTGTAACGCTGTAGAATTCGCCTCCCGCTGACGAGAGATCGAAAGCGCAAGTGGTTGAAGTTGTTGAGGAAAATCTCGAAACTTCTGAAAATAATCACTTGACAGCAAGTGAGGCTGCTGTAGAATGCGCGCCTCGGTTGAGACGAAAGATCTTAACCAACCGCTCTTTAACAACTGAATCAAGCAATTCGTGTGGGTGCTTGTGGAGTCAGACTGATAGTCAACAAGATTATCAGCATCACAAGTTACTCCGCGAGAAATCAAAGATGTAACCAACGATTGCTGAGCCAAGTTTAGGGTTTCTTAAAAACCCAAAGATGTTTGAACTGAAGAGTTTGATCATGGCTCAGATTGAACGCTGGCGGCAGGCCTAACACATGCAAGTCGAGCGGTAGAGAGAAGCTTGCTTCTCTTGAGAGCGGCGGACGGGTGAGTAATGCCTAGGAATCTGCCTGGTAGTGGGGGATAACGTTCGGAAACGGACGCTAATACCGCATACGTCCTACGGGAGAAAGCAGGGGACCTTCGGGCCTTGCGCTATCAGATGAGCCTAGGTCGGATTAGCTAGTTGGTGGGGTAATGGCTCACCAAGGCGACGATCCGTAACTGGTCTGAGAGGATGATCAGTCACACTGGAACTGAGACACGGTCCAGACTCCTACGGGAGGCAGCAGTGGGGAATATTGGACAATGGGCGAAAGCCTGATCCAGCCATGCCGCGTGTGTGAAGAAGGTCTTCGGATTGTAAAGCACTTTAAGTTGGGAGGAAGGGTTGTAGATTAATACTCTGCAATTTTGACGTTACCGACAGAATAAGCACCGGCTAACTCTGTGCCAGCAGCCGCGGTAATACAGAGGGTGCAAGCGTTAATCGGAATTACTGGGCGTAAAGCGCGCGTAGGTGGTTAGTTAAGTTGGATGTGAAATCCCCGGGCTCAACCTGGGAACTGCATTCAAAACTGACTGACTAGAGTATGGTAGAGGGTGGTGGAATTTCCTGTGTAGCGGTGAAATGCGTAGATATAGGAAGGAACACCAGTGGCGAAGGCGACCACCTGGACTGATACTGACACTGAGGTGCGAAAGCGTGGGGAGCAAACAGGATTAGATACCCTGGTAGTCCACGCCGTAAACGATGTCAACTAGCCGTTGGGAGCCTTGAGCTCTTAGTGGCGCAGCTAACGCATTAAGTTGACCGCCTGGGGAGTACGGCCGCAAGGTTAAAACTCAAATGAATTGACGGGGGCCCGCACAAGCGGTGGAGCATGTGGTTTAATTCGAAGCAACGCGAAGAACCTTACCAGGCCTTGACATCCAATGAACTTTCTAGAGATAGATTGGTGCCTTCGGGAACATTGAGACAGGTGCTGCATGGCTGTCGTCAGCTCGTGTCGTGAGATGTTGGGTTAAGTCCCGTAACGAGCGCAACCCTTGTCCTTAGTTACCAGCACGTAATGGTGGGCACTCTAAGGAGACTGCCGGTGACAAACCGGAGGAAGGTGGGGATGACGTCAAGTCATCATGGCCCTTACGGCCTGGGCTACACACGTGCTACAATGGTCGGTACAGAGGGTTGCCAAGCCGCGAGGTGGAGCTAATCCCACAAAACCGATCGTAGTCCGGATCGCAGTCTGCAACTCGACTGCGTGAAGTCGGAATCGCTAGTAATCGCGAATCAGAATGTCGCGGTGAATACGTTCCCGGGCCTTGTACACACCGCCCGTCACACCATGGGAGTGGGTTGCACCAGAAGTAGCTAGTCTAACCTTCGGGAGGACGGTTACCACGGTGTGATTCATGACTGGGGTGAAGTCGTAACAAGGTAGCCGTAGGGGAACCTGCGGCTGGATCACCTCCTTAATCGACGACATCAGCTGCTCCATAAGTTCCCACACGAATTGCTTGATTCATTGAAGAAGACGAAAAGAAGCAGCCCGAAATTGGGTCTGTAGCTCAGTTGGTTAGAGCGCACCCCTGATAAGGGTGAGGTCGGCAGTTCGAATCTGCCCAGACCCACCAATTTTGTGTGGGAAACGCCTGTAGAAATACGGGGCCATAGCTCAGCTGGGAGAGCGCCTGCCTTGCACGCAGGAGGTCAACGGTTCGATCCCGTTTGGCTCCACCACTACTGCTTCTGTTTGTATAAAGCTTAGAAATGAGCATTCCATCATTGTGATGGTGAATGTTGATTTCTAGTCTTTGACTAGTTCGTTCTTTAAAAATTTGGGTATGTGATAGAAAGATAGACTGAACGTTACTTTCACTGGTAACGGATCAGGCTAAGGTAAAATTTGTGAGTTACTCAAATTGAGTATTATCGAATTTTCGGCGAATGTCGTCTTCACAGTATAACCAGATTGCTTGGGGTTATATGGTCAAGTGAAGAAGCGCATACGGTGGATGCCTTGGCAGTCAGAGGCGATGAAAGACGTGGTAGCCTGCGAAAAGCTTCGGGGAGTCGGCAAACAGACTTTGATCCGGAGATGTCTGAATGGGGGAACCCAGCCATCATAAGATGGTTATCTTAAGCTGAATACATAGGCTTAAGAGGCGAACCAGGGGAACTGAAACATCTAAGTACCCTGAGGAAAAGAAATCAACCGAGATTCCCTTAGTAGTGGCGAGCGAACGGGGACTAGCCCTTAAGTGGCTTTGAGATTAGCGGAACGCTCTGGAAAGTGCGGCCATAGTGGGTGATAGCCCTGTACGCGAAAATCTCTTAGTCATGAAATCGAGTAGGACGGAGCACGAGAAACTTTGTCTGAATATGGGGGGACCATCCTCCAAGGCTAAATACTACTGACTGACCGATAGTGAACTAGTACCGTGAGGGAAAGGCGAAAAGAACCCCGGAGAGGGGAGTGAAATAGATCCTGAAACCGTATGCGTACAAGCAGTGGGAGCCCACTTTGTTGGGTGACTGCGTACCTTTTGTATAATGGGTCAGCGACTTATTTTCAGTGGCGAGCTTAACCGAATAGGGGAGGCGTAGCGAAAGCGAGTCTTAATAGGGCGTCTAGTCGCTGGGAATAGACCCGAAACCGGGCGATCTATCCATGGGCAGGTTGAAGGTTGGGTAACACTAACTGGAGGACCGAACCGACTACCGTTGAAAAGTTAGCGGATGACCTGTGGATCGGAGTGAAAGGCTAATCAAGCTCGGAGATAGCTGGTTCTCCTCGAAAGCTATTTAGGTAGCGCCTCATGTATCACTGTAGGGGGTAGAGCACTGTTTCGGCTAGGGGGTCATCCCGACTTACCAAACCGATGCAAACTCCGAATACCTACAAGTGCCGAGCATGGGAGACACACGGCGGGTGCTAACGTCCGTCGTGAAAAGGGAAACAACCCAGACCGTCAGCTAAGGTCCCAAAGTTATGGTTAAGTGGGAAACGATGTGGGAAGGCTTAGACAGCTAGGAGGTTGGCTTAGAAGCAGCCACCCTTTAAAGAAAGCGTAATAGCTCACTAGTCGAGTCGGCCTGCGCGGAAGATGTAACGGGGCTCAAACCATACACCGAAGCTACGGGTATCACCTTCGGGTGATGCGGTAGAGGAGCGTTCTGTAAGCCTGTGAAGGTGAGTTGAGAAGCTTGCTGGAGGTATCAGAAGTGCGAATGCTGACATGAGTAACGACAATGGGTGTGAAAAACACCCACGCCGAAAGACCAAGGTTTCCTGCGCAACGTTAATCGACGCAGGGTTAGTCGGTCCCTAAGGCGAGGCTGAAAAGCGTAGTCGATGGAAAACAGGTTAATATTCCTGTACTTCTGGTTATTGCGATGGAGGGACGGAGAAGGCTAGGCCAGCTTGGCGTTGGTTGTCCAAGTTTAAGGTGGTAGGCTGGAATCTTAGGTAAATCCGGGATTCTAAGGCCGAGAGCTGATGACGAGTTACCCTTTGGGTGACGAAGTGGTTGATGCCATGCTTCCAAGAAAAGCTTCTAAGCTTCAGGTAACCAGGAACCGTACCCCAAACCGACACAGGTGGTTGGGTAGAGAATACCAAGGCGCTTGAGAGAACTCGGGTGAAGGAACTAGGCAAAATGGCACCGTAACTTCGGGAGAAGGTGCGCCGGTGAGGGTGAAGGACTTGCTCCGTAAGCTCATGCCGGTCGAAGATACCAGGCCGCTGCGACTGTTTATTAAAAACACAGCACTCTGCAAACACGAAAGTGGACGTATAGGGTGTGACGCCTGCCCGGTGCCGGAAGGTTAATTGATGGGGTTAGCTAACGCGAAGCTCTTGATCGAAGCCCCGGTAAACGGCGGCCGTAACTATAACGGTCCTAAGGTAGCGAAATTCCTTGTCGGGTAAGTTCCGACCTGCACGAATGGCGTAACGATGGCGGCGCTGTCTCCACCCGAGACTCAGTGAAATTGAAATCGCTGTGAAGATGCAGTGTATCCGCGGCTAGACGGAAAGACCCCGTGAACCTTTACTATAGCTTTGCACTGGACTTTGAATTTGCTTGTGTAGGATAGGTGGGAGGCTTTGAAGCGTGGACGCCAGTTCGCGTGGAGCCAACCTTGAAATACCACCCTGGCAACTTTGAGGTTCTAACTCAGGTCCGTTATCCGGATCGAGGACAGTGTATGGTGGGTAGTTTGACTGGGGCGGTCTCCTCCTAAAGAGTAACGGAGGAGTACGAAGGTGCGCTCAGACCGGTCGGAAATCGGTCGTAGAGTATAAAGGCAAAAGCGCGCTTGACTGCGAGACAGACACGTCGAGCAGGTACGAAAGTAGGTCTTAGTGATCCGGTGGTTCTGTATGGAAGGGCCATCGCTCAACGGATAAAAGGTACTCCGGGGATAACAGGCTGATACCGCCCAAGAGTTCATATCGACGGCGGTGTTTGGCACCTCGATGTCGGCTCATCACATCCTGGGGCTGAAGCCGGTCCCAAGGGTATGGCTGTTCGCCATTTAAAGTGGTACGCGAGCTGGGTTTAGAACGTCGTGAGACAGTTCGGTCCCTATCTGCCGTGGACGTTTGAGATTTGAGAGGGGCTGCTCCTAGTACGAGAGGACCGGAGTGGACGAACCTCTGGTGTTCCGGTTGTCACGCCAGTGGCATTGCCGGGTAGCTATGTTCGGAATAGATAACCGCTGAAAGCATCTAAGCGGGAAACTAGCCTCAAGATGAGATCTCACTGGAACCTTGAGTTCCCTGAAGGGCCGTCGAAGACTACGACGTTGATAGGTTGGGTGTGTAAGCGCTGTGAGGCGTTGAGCTAACCAATACTAATTGCCCGTGAGGCTTGACCATATAACACCCAAGCAATTTGTTTCTCGAAAGAGCATCAGATTGCGGTGTGTGAAGACGAAATGAACCGAAAGTTCGAATCTCACAAAACACCGAAAGCTGTCACATACCCAATTTGCTGAAGCGAGGCACTTGCCGCGACTCAGTACCCGAATTTCTTGACGACCATAGAGCATTGGAACCACCTGATCCCATCCCGAACTCAGCAGTGAAACGATGCATCGCCGATGGTAGTGTGGGGTTTCCCCATGTGAGAGTAGGTCATCGTCAAGATTAAATTCCGAAACCCCAATTGCGAAAGCAGTTGGGGTTTTGTTTTGGGCGGTCGAAAAGGCGCTGAGGCGATTTGGCACGTCGTCCAACTCTGTCCATAACGCCCTTCAATGCTAAAGTCCCACCCTCGATTTTGCTTTTCCCAAGGAAGCCGTTATGCCGGATGCAACGTCCCTCAGCGCTGGATTCATGGTCGTCCACGGCAATCGCCTGGATGAACTGCGCAGCCTGGTTGTCAGTTGGATGCGTCGATATCCGCTGGCTCCCCTGGAAAACGAAATCGCCCTGGTACAAAGCAACGGCATCGCGCAATGGCTCAAGCTGGCTCTTGCCGAAGACCCGGAAGAAGACGACATGGGTGGTTGCGGCATCGCCGCTGCAATCGACGTGCAACTGCCCGGCAGCTTTATGTGGCAGCTCTATCGCATGGTTTTGGGCCGTGACGAAATCCCGGTCAAATCCCTGCTGGATAAAGCCCCACTGACCTGGCGCCTTATGCGCCTGTTGCCCGAGTTGATCGACCAGCCGCACTTCGAGCCCCTGCAACGTTTCCTCACCCACGACACCGACCTGCGTAAACGCTACCAACTGGCGGAACGCCTGGCCGACCTGTTCGACCAATACCAGGTCTACCGTGCGGACTGGCTGGAAGACTGGGCCGCTGGTCGCCACCAACTGCGCAATGGCCGAGGCGAAGCCAAGCCCCTGAGCCCGGCCAACTGCTGGCAGGCCGAGTTATGGCGGGCGTTGCTGCTGGACGTTGGCGAGCAAGGCATGGCGCAGAGCCGTGCCGGGGTCCACCAGCGTTTTATCGAACGCATCAACAACCTAGATGCCGCCCCGCAAGGCCTGCCGTCGCGAGTCATCGTGTTTGGCATATCCTCCCTGCCAGCCCAGGCCCTTGAAGCATTGGCCGGCCTGGCCCGTTTCAGCCAGGTGTTGCTCTGCGTACACAACCCTTGCCGTCACCATTGGTCCGACATCGTTGCCGACAAAGACCTACTGCGAAACGAATACAAACGCCAGGCGCGCAAGACCGGGATGCCCGTCACCATCGACCCGCAAACCTTGCACCAGCATGCCCACCCCTTGCTGGCCGCCTGGGGCAAGCAAGGTCGCGACTACATCAACCTGCTGGACAGCTACGACGACCCCAACAGCTACCGTTCGGCCTTCCGTGACGGGCGCATCGACCTGTTCAGCGACAGCGAACCGACCACCATCCTCAACCAGTTACAGGACGATATCCTCGAACTGCGCCCGCTCCCCGAAACCCGTGAGCGCTGGCCTGCCGTTAATCTGCAGCATGACACTTCGATCCGCTTCCACATCGCCCACAGCGCCCAGCGCGAAGTGGAAATCCTCCACGACCAACTGCTCCAGCGCTTCAGCGCGGACCCGACGTTGCGCCCCCGCGACGTTATCGTCATGGTCCCTGACGTTGACAGCTATGCACCGCATATACGCGCGGTGTTCGGCCAGTTGGACAAGAAAGACACACGCTTCATCCCCTTCACCCTGACGGACCAGGGCCAACGGGGCCGCGACCCGCTGTTGATCGCCGTCGAGCACCTGCTGAAACTCCCGGACAGCCGTTTCCCGGTCAGCGAAATCCTTGATTTGCTGGACGTCCCCGCCTTGCGCGAACGTTTCGCGATCCAGGAGCGCGACCTGCCCACCCTGCACCGGTGGATCGAAGGCGCGGGCATCCGCTGGGGGCTCGATGCCGAACAACGCGCCGGCCTGGGCTTGCCCAGTGCGCTGGAGCAGAACAGCTGGCGTTTCGGCCTGCGCCGTATGCTGCTGGGCTACGCCGTCGGCAGTGGGGCTGCCTGCGATGGCATTGAGCCCTATGACGAAATCGGCGGCCTCGACGCGGCGCTGATCGGCCCACTGGTCGCCTTGCTTGACGCATTGCACGCTGCACATCAAGCGCTGTCGCAACCCGCGACCCCGCACGCTTGGGGCGCACGCCTGCAAGACCTGATGCAACGCTTCTTCCTGGCCAGCAATGAACACGACGACTATCTGCTGGGCCAACTCGAGCAACTGCGGGAAGACTGGCTGGAAACCTGCGAGTCCGTCGGCCTGTGCGATGAATTACCGCTGACTGTCGTCCGTGAGGCCTGGCTTGCCGGCCTCGACCAGGGTCGCCTGTCCCAGCGCTTTCTCGCCGGCGCCGTGAATTTCTGCACCCTGATGCCGATGCGCGCCATCCCCTTCAAGCTGGTGTGCCTGCTGGGCATGAACGACGGCGACTATCCGCGTGCGCAACCGCCGCTGGATTTCGACCTGATGGGCAGCGACTACCGCCCCGGCGACCGCTCCCGGCGTGAAGACGACCGGTACCTGCTGCTCGAAGCCCTGCTTTCCGCACGCGACCAGCTCTACATCAGTTGGGTCGGCCGCAGCATCCGCGATAACAGCGAGCGCCCGGCGTCCGTGCTGATCGGTCAACTGCGCGATCACCTCGCCAGCGGCTGGCAGCACGCCCAGGAGCAACCACTGCTGGAGGCGATGACCCAAGAGCATCCGTTGCAACCCTTCAGTGCGCGTTACTTCCACGAGGGTGACCCTCTGTTCAGCTACGCCCGCGAATGGCAGCTACTGCACGAAGCCCAGGACGAAGTCCGCGAAACAGCGCGCCTGGCAGCCTACATCCAGGAAGAGCCCTTGAGCCTGGGCCAGTTGCAGGACTTCTTGCGCAACCCTGTCAGGCATTTCTTCAGCCAGCGCCTGAAAGTGTTTTTCGAAGCTGCCGAAGTGCCCCTGGCCGATGAAGAACCCTTCGTCCTCGACGCCCTGCAGCGCTACACCTTGAGCGACAGCCTGCTCGCCGCCGCGCTGACCGACCCGGATCATCTGGAGCAAGCCCTGGAGGCACAGGCACAACGTCTTCAAGGTAGTGGCCTGTTGCCCATGGTCGGTTTCGGCGAGTGCCTGCGCAACGAGCTGATTGAACCCTTGCCCGACTTGCTGCAACGCTACCAGCAACTCCTGACCCTCTGGCCCACGCCACACAACACCGCAGAGCCCGTCAGCTTCGCGCACCAGGGGATTGCGCTCGACGGCTGGATCAGCGGTTTGCACCGGCGCAGTGATGGCGGCTTGCTCAGCGTGACCACCATCCCCAACAGCATCGGCTCGATCAAGACCCGCAAGTGGCATCGCCTGATCCGCCCATGGGTCAATCACCTGGTGGCCTGTGCCTGCGGCTTGCCGTTGAGCACAGGGTTGGTGGCGAGTGATGACACACTCTTGCTGGCACCCCTGGAGCAAAACCTTGCCCAGGATGTGCTCGGTAATCTGCTATTGGCCTGGCAGGCCGGCATGAGTGAGCCGCTGCCGGTCGCGGTCAAGACGGCGTTTGCCTGGCTCGGCCAGACTGATCCGGATAAAGCCCAGGCCGCCGCCCTTAAAGCCTACGAAGGCGATGGCATCACCAGCGACGGCGAGCGCCGTGAAAGCCCGGCCCTCACCCGGCAGTTCCCCGACTACGCGGCCCTGGTCGCCAGCGAAGATTTCGAAGGCTGGGCTGAAACCCTGTATCGCCCCTTGATAACCGCACCCTGGCGATCACTGACCAGCGAGGAGGCCCGTCCATGAGTGCCATCAAACCCCTGGCCCTGGCCTTCCCCCTGCGTGGCAGCCAACTGATCGAAGCCAGCGCCGGCACCGGCAAGACCTTCACCATCTCCGCGCTGTACCTGCGCCTGGTACTGGGCCACGGCGGCGACGAGGCGGGTTTTGGTCGCGAATTGCTGCCGCCGCAGATCCTCGTAGTGACCTTCACCGATGCTGCCACCAAAGAGCTGCGCGAACGCATCCGCACCCGCCTGGCCCAAGCGGCGCGCTTTTTTCGTGACGAAATCGAGCAGCCCGACGCCTTGATCGCCGAGCTGCGCGCTCAGTACAGCGCCGAGCAATGGCCTGGCTGCGCCAACCGCCTGGATATCGCCGCGCAATGGATGGACGAGGCCGCCGTCTCGACCATCCACAGTTGGTGCCAGCGCATGCTGCGCGAACACGCGTTCGACAGTGGCAGCCTGTTTACCCAGACCCTGGAAACCGACCACAGCGATTTGCTCGGCGAAGTGTTGCGCGACTACTGGCGCCTGTTCTGCTACCCGATGCACGGCGATGCGCTGAACTGGGTCCGCAGCAACTGGGGCGGCCCTGCGGCGCTGATGCCCCGAGTGCGTGCGCTGTTTGGCAGCGAGCGCCCCGCTGACGATCCGCGCGAGCCCGCCGAACTGATCGAGACCTGCCTGCACGAACGCCGCGAAGCCCTGGTGGCGCTCAAGGCTCCTTGGCAGGAATGGGCCGCCGAGTTGCGCGAAATCTGCCTGCAAGCCGTCGCCGCCAAGGCGGTGGACGGGCGCAAGATGCAGGCCCGTTATTTCGAGCCCTGGTTCGAGAAAATCAGCGCCTGGGCTGCCGACGAAACCCTGGAGCAACTGGATATCGGCACCGGCTTCACGCGCCTGACCCCCGATGGCATGGCTGAAGCCTGGAAGGGCGATGCACCCCATCACCCCGGCCTGGATGCCATGGCGGGCCTCAAAGCCAGCCTCGACGCCTTGCCCACGCCCGACGCGGCGGTGCTGCAACACGCGGCCGCCTGGGTCGGTAAACGTTTTGAGGAAGAGAAGCGCCGGCGCGCCGAGATGGGTTTTGACGACATGCTCATCCGCCTGGACGCCGCCCTGCAAGCCGAGGGGGGCGAGCGCCTGGCCAGTGTGATCCGCGAGCAATTCCCGGTGGCCCTGATCGACGAATTCCAGGACACCGACCCGGTGCAGTACCGGATCTTCGAAAGCATCTACCGCATCGAAGACAACAACCCGCACAGCGGCCTGTTCCTGATCGGCGACCCCAAGCAGGCGATCTACGCGTTTCGCGGCGCCGATATCTACACCTACTTGCGCGCCCGCCGGGCCACCGCCGGGCGCTTGCATACCCTGGGCACCAACTTTCGCTCCAGCCATGCCATGGTCGAGGCGGTCAACCATGTGTTCGAGCGTGCGGAAACCGGGCGTGGGGCGTTTCTGTTTCGTACGCCCGACGGCGACAACCCGGTGCCTTTCCTACCGGTCTCGTCCCAGGGCCGCAAAGAGCAGTTGCAGGTCGATGGCCATACACTGCCGGCCTTGAATATCTGGCACCTGGCCACTGACCAGCCGATCTCCAATGTGCTGTATCGCCAGCAATTGGCCGGCGCGTGCGCCAGCCAGATTGTCGCGTTGCTCAATGGTGGCCAGCAGGGCACGGCGGGGTTTATCAAGGGGACGGACTTTACCCCCGTGCAACCGTCGAACATCGCCATCCTTGTGCGTGACGGCAAGGAAGCCCAGGCCGTACGCGGCGAACTGGCCGCGCGCGGTGTGCGCAGTGTGTACCTGTCCGATAAGGATTCGGTGTTCGCATCCCAGGAAGCCCACGACCTGCTCGCCTGGCTCAAGGCCTGCGCCGAACCGGATGTCGAGCGCCCGCTACGCGCGGCCCTGGCCTGCGTCACCCTTAACTTGTCGCTGCCCCAGCTGGAGCAACTGAACCAGGACGAACTGGCCTGGGAGCAGCGCGTCATGCAGTTTCGCGACTACCGCGTGATCTGGCGCACCCAGGGCGTGTTGCCGATGCTGCGGCGCCTGCTGCATGACTTCAAATTGCCGCAAACCCTGATCGCCCGCAGCGATGGCGAACGGGTGCTGACCAACCTGCTGCACCTGTGCGAATTGCTGCAACAGGCCGCTGCAGAACTGGACGGCGAACAAGCGCTGATCCGCCATCTTGCAGAGCACCTGGCGCTCTCGGGCCAGGCCGGCGAAGAGCAGATCCTGCGCCTGGAAAGCGATGAGCAACTGGTCAAGGTGGTGACCATCCACAAGTCCAAGGGCCTGGAATACGACCTGGTTTTCCTGCCGTTTATCTGCTCGGCCAAGCCGGTCGACGGCAGCCGCCTGCCGTTGCATTACCACGATGCCAAAGGCAAGTCCCAGGTCAGCCTCAAACCCACCGCCGAACTGATCGCCCAGGCCGATGACGAGCGCCTGGCCGAAGACCTGCGTCTGTTCTACGTGGCGCTGACCCGGGCCAAACATGCCTGTTGGCTCGGCGTGGCCGACCTCAAGCGCGGCAATCACAACAGTTCGGTGCTGCACCTGTCAGCCCTGGGCTATCTGCTGGGTGGCGGCGCGGCCCTGGGTGAGTCCGCAGCCCTGGCCCGCTGGCTGATGGATGTGCAGGACGGCTGCGCGGCAATTGCCTACGGGCAAATGCCCCAAGCCGACAGCAACACTTACCAGCCACCGCGCAATGACGCGACCTTGCTCGCGCCGCTCCTGCCCAAGCGCAAGGCGGCGGAAAACTGGTGGATTGCTTCCTACAGCGCCCTGCGCATCGGCGAAAGCATGAGCGCCGCCAGCCTGGAAGCCCCGGAAAGCCCACAAGCCCAAAAGCTGTTCGACGACGAACGCCTGGACCCGGATGCACCGCGCGAAGTCGCCGCGTCTGGCGGGGATATTCACCGTTTCCCACGGGGCCCCAACCCCGGGACCTTTCTCCACGGCCTGTTGGAGTGGGCCGGCAACGAAGGCTTCAACGTAACCGGCGAAGCCATCGAAGATGCCGTCGCCCGGCGCTGCAACCGACGCGGCTGGGAAGGCTGGATCGGCACCCTCAGCGGCTGGCTCGGGCACCTGTTGCAAGTGCCGCTGGGCCTGGGCCATGGGCAGGCAGCGATGAGCCTGAGCGACCTGCAGCACTACCAGATCGAAATGGAGTTCTGGTTCGCCAGCCACAAAGTCGATGTGCTTGCCCTCGACCAACTGGTCTGCCAGTACACCCATGACGGCGTGTCGCGGGTCGCCGCCGAGCCGGTATTGCTCAACGGCATGTTCAAGGGCTTTATCGACCTGACCTTCGAGCACGACGGCCGCTACTACGTGGCGGACTACAAATCCAACTGGCTCGGTGCCGACGACGCGGCCTACACCCGCGAGGCCATGGAACAGTCGATTCTCGACCATCGTTATGACCTGCAATACGTCCTCTACCTGCTGGCCCTGCATCGCCAGCTCAAGGCGCGGCTGCCCGATTACGATTACGACCGGCATGTGGGCGGCGCACTCTACCTGTTCCTGCGCGGTAGCCAAGCCGCGAGCCAGGGCGCGTACTTCACCCGGCCCCCACGGGAGCTGATCGAACGCCTGGACTTGCTGTTCCAGGGCAAGCCGCAACCGCCCAAGGTCGAACCGGCCTGGGAACAAGGAGTCCTGCTATGAGCCTCTCGACAATGCCGCTGGAGGCACTGGCACCGCTGGATCGCGCTGACGACCTGATGCACCTGCTGG
This sequence comes from Pseudomonas sp. HC1(2025), assembly GCF_058742075.1. NCBI lineage: Bacteria > Pseudomonadati > Pseudomonadota > Gammaproteobacteria > Pseudomonadales > Pseudomonadaceae > Pseudomonas > Pseudomonas sp. HC1(2025). The sequence goes on from NZ_CP196017.1 coordinate 769,621, forward strand.
AGCGCTGGGTCGAGCGCGGCTGGCTGCGGGCGCTGGACAAGGCGTTCGTCGGCTTTCTCCACGAGCTCGACCCACAGGCCGACCCCCTGGTGCTGCTGGCTGCCGCCCTGACCAGTCACCAACTGGGCCACGGCCATGTGTGCCTGGATTTGTTCGAGACCCTGAATGCCCCGGATTTCGCCCTGTCCTTGCCCCCTGAAGGTGATCTTTCCAGTGGCGTGATGCTGCCCTCGCAACTGCTCGATGGCCTGGACGGTGCCCATTGGTGCCAGGCCCTGGCCGCAAGCCCGCTGGTGGCACTGGCCGTGGATGGCAGTGTGGCGGCGCAGAGCCGGCCTTTGGTGTTGTCGGGCAAGCGCCTGTACCTGCGGCGTTACTGGACCTATGAGCGGCGCATCGACAGCGCCCTGCGCCAGCGTCTTGCCGCGCAGGAAGCGGTCTCGGCGGACCTGCCCCAGCGCTTGAATGGCCTGTTCCAGCAGCCGCCACCGGATGGCGTGGTCGACTGGCAGAAACTCGCCTGTGCCCTGGCCACGCGTGGCGCGTTCAGCATCGTCACCGGCGGCCCCGGCACCGGCAAGACCACCACCGTGGTGCGTTTGTTGGCCTTGCTGCAAGCGCCCGCGGTGGAGCAGGGCACGGCCCTGCGCATCCGCCTGGCGGCACCTACCGGCAAGGCGGCGGCGCGCTTGACCGAGTCCATCAGCCAGCAAGTACGCTCGCTGCAAGTGCCAGAGGCCGTGCGCGAAAAAATCCCCACCGAGGTCACCACCGTGCACCGCTTGTTGGGCAGCCGCCCCGGCACTCGGCATTTTCGCCATCACGCGGGCAACTTGTTGCCGCTGGATGTGCTGGTGGTCGATGAAGCCTCGATGATCGACCTGGAAATGATGGCCAACCTGCTAGATGCCTTGCCACCCCATGCGCGCCTGGTACTGCTGGGGGACAAGGACCAATTGGCCTCGGTGGAGGCCGGCGCGGTACTCGGCGATTTGTGCCGCGATGCCGAGGCGGGCTGGTACAGCCCCGGCACTCGCCAATGGCTGGAAAGTGTCAGCGGCGAGAGCCTGGCGGGCAGCGGCTTGCAGGAAGACCTCGATGCCAGCCATCCGCTGGCGCAACAAGTGGTGATGCTGCGCTATTCCCGGCGTTTCGGCGAAGGCAGTGGCATCGGCCAACTGGCGCGTTGGGTCAACCAGCAAAACCCCGAACAGGCCCGGCTACTGCTGGATGCCGGCAGCCACGACCTGTCTTGCCTGCGCCTCAAGGGCGAGCATGATCGCGCCCTGGAGCGCCTGGTGCTGGATGGGCAGGGCGGTGATGCCCAGGGCTATCGCTACTACCTGAACCTGCTGCGCACCGCGCGCCCGGCAGCCCAGACACCCCGCGACGACCCGTGCTGGACCGACTGGGCACGCCAGTTGTTGCAAGCCTTCGATGCCTTCCAATTGCTCTGCGCGGTGCGCAAGGGCCCCTGGGGCGTCGAAGGCCTCAACCAACGCATCACCGCCGCGCTGCTCAAGGCCCGGCTGATCGACAGCGACCAGCAATGGTACGAAGGCCGCCCGGTCCTGATGACCCGCAACGACTACGGCCTGGGCTTGATGAACGGTGACATCGGTATCGCCTTGAAGCTGCCCGAAAGCGACGGCGGGCCGCAGGTGCTGCGTGTGGCCTTCCCGCGCAACGACGGCCAGGGCGGGGTGCGCTTTGTACTGCCCAGCCGCCTCAATGATGTGGAAACCGTCTATGCCATGACCGTGCACAAGTCCCAGGGCTCGGAGTTCGCCCACACTGCCTTGATCCTGCCGGATGCGCTGAACCCGGTACTGACCAAGGAGCTGATTTACACCGGCATCACCCGTGCCAAGGACCGCTTCAGCTTGATCGAGACCCGTGGCGCAGTATTCGAGGAAGCGGTGCGGCGCAAAGTGAAACGGTTGAGCGGGCTGATGTTGGAGTTGGGTGTGTGATGCGTAGGAAAAACCTGACTGATATGTCGGTTTTTTCGTAATAAATGGCGGGATCTACCTAGGCCCCGTCTCGATGGGGTTTCCGCCAATATGCTATCGTTGCGGCATCATCCCGAGAAGATCATAGAGAATCGCTGCATGAACGTGGCTGTCTCGCCCGCAGAGCGTAGTTGGAGCTGGAGACGATTGCTGCTATCGGCCGTTCTGTGCCTCGTCACGCCTCTGGCTTTTGCCCAGGCGTCCACTGTCAGTGCGGCCGACCAGCGGGCCCAGGCCGTCACGCAGGTGGTACTGGGGATTCTCAGCTACGCCCGCTGGCCGGTGGAACCCACCCAACTGCGCTTGTGCATCGTGGGCCCGACCCAATACACCGATGACCTGGTCAAGGGCACAACCCAGGCCACAGGCCGGCCGGTGGTGGTCCAGCGCCTGCTGGCGGACAACCCCAATATAGTCAATGCCTGCGACGCGCTGTATATCGGCAAGCTCTCCACTGAAGAACGCAGCCACTTGTTCACCGCCTTGATCGGCCGCCCGGTGCTGAGCATCAGCGAAGGTGGCGACCAATGCACCGTGGGCAGTCTGTTCTGCCTGCGGGTGGGCGATGAGCAGGTGTCGTTCGAGGTCAACCTCGACTCCGTGGCCCGCAGCGGCGTGCGCATTCATCCCAGCGTGTTGCAATTGTCCCGCCGGCGAGCGCCGGAGCCATGAGGCTGCGTAACGCCACAAGCCGCCCCACTTTACGTTCGGTCTTAGGTCGCGGGCACCTGAGTGTGGCGCTGTTGGCGGTCGCCATGGCCAGCGTGTCCCTGACCCTGCTGGGCGTGCTGGCCCTGCGGGTATATGCCGACCACAACCTGCACCTGATCGCCCGCTCGATCAATTACACCGTGGAAGCCGCGGTGGTGTTCAACGACCGCGTGGCGGCCACCGAAGCCCTGGCGTTGATTGCCTCCACGGAAGAGGTGGCCGAAGCCCGGGTGCTGGACCTTAATGGCAAAACCCTGGCCCATTGGGTGCGCCCGGAGACCGGGATGTTGTCCAGGGTCGAGCTGGAGCTGGCCCATACGTTGCTGGAAGAGGCCATCAGCCAGCCGATCCTGCACCAAGGCAAGCAGATTGGCACCGTTGAGTTGAGCGGTCACGGCGGTAGCCTGTTGCGCTTTTTGCTCAGCGGCCTGGCGGGGATCATTATCTGCACCGCCTTGAGTGGCTGGGTCGCGATTTACCTGGCGCGGCGCATGCTGCGTGGCATCACCGGCCCATTGCACAGCCTGGCCGACGTCGCCCACGCCGCGCGCAGCGAGCGGGCCTTCGACCGCCGCGTGCCGCCGGCACAGATCGCCGAACTCGACAGCCTGGGCAATGACTTCAATGCCCTGCTCGACGAGCTCGAAGCCTGGCAAACCCACCTGCAAAGCGAAAACGAAACCCTCGCCCACCAGGCCAGCCATGACAGCCTGACCGGGCTGCCCAACCGCGCCTTCTTCGAGGGCCGCCTGATCCGGGCCTTGCGCAGTGCGGCCAAGCTCAACGAACGGGTGGCGGTGCTGTTTCTCGACAGCGACCGCTTCAAAGACATCAACGACAACTTCGGGCATGCCGCCGGTGACGCGGTACTGGTGGCTGTCGCCGCGCGCGTACGGGCGCAACTGCGCGAGAGCGACCTGGTGGCGCGCCTGGGCGGCGATGAGTTCGCCATCCTGCTCTCGCCCCTGCACAAGCTTGAAGATGCCCAGCGCATCGCCGACAAAATCATCGCCAGCATGGACCAGCCCATCCCGCTGCCGGGCAACACCGAAGTGTTGACCTCACTCAGTATCGGTATCGCGGTTTATCCCGATCATGGCGCCACTCCCGGCGCCCTGCTCAATGCCGCCGATGCGGCGATGTACCAGGCCAAACGCCTTTCCCAGGGCGGCCAGCACACGGCGGAGTCGGAGCACCCCGCTGCCAACGTTCAACACAGGAGTTGATCCCTTGTTTGCTAACACACGTGTTCTCTTTATCACCTTGTTTATCGCACTGCTGGCGCTGAGCGGCTGCCAGACCGCTCCGCCCAAGGGCCTGACACCGGCGCAAGTGGCGGTGCTCAAACAACAAGGCTTCGAACTGACCGACGAAGGCTGGGCGTTTGGCCTGTCGGGCAAAGTGCTGTTTGGCAGCGACGTCGAAAAGCTCAACAAACCCAGCACCGAGATCGTCGAACGCATCGGCAAGGCCCTCACCGGCGTGGGCATCGAACGCGTACGCGTAGACGGCCACACCGACGCTTCGGGCAAGGAAGCCTACAACCAGCAACTGTCCCTGCGCCGGGCGAAAAGCGTGGGCAAGGTCTTGGTGGACGTGGGTATGAAGGAGGAAAACGTGCAACTGCGTGGCCTGGGCAGCAGCGAGCCGGTGGCCTCCAACAGCACTGCCGCGGGCCGTACCGAGAACCGCCGGGTATCGATTGTAGTGATCGCCGACTAAGCCGACAGCTCGGCCTAACTGTGCAACCAAACTGTGGGAGCGGGCTTGCCCGCGAAGGCGGCGGTTCAGCCGGGTATGTATTGACTGACCCAGCGCTATCGCTGGCAAGCCAGCTCCTACAGTTTTTGTGTCGCCCCAAAACTGCGCCCGACGCTACTCACCTGTGGGAGCGGGCTTGCCCGCGAAGGCGGTGGTTCAGCCGGGTATGTATTGACTGACCCAGCGCTATCGCTGGCAAGCCAGCTCCTACAGTTTTTTGTGTCGCCCCAAAATTCTGCGCCCGCCGCTACTCACCTGAGGGAGCGGGCTTGCTCGCGAAGGTGGTGGTTCAGTCGGGTATGTATTGACTGACCCAGCGCTATCGCTGGCAAGCCAGCTCCTACAGTTTTTTGTGTCGCCCCAAAATTCTGCGCCCGACGCCATTCAACTGTGGGAGCGGGCTTGCTCGCGAAGGCGGTGGTTCAGTCGGGTATGTATTGACTGACCCAGCGCTATCGCTGGCAAGCCAGCTCCTACAGTTTTTTGTGTCGCCCCAAAATTCTGCGCCCGCCGCTACTCACCTGTGGGAGCGGGCTTGCTCGCTAAGGCGGTGGTTCAGCCGGGTATATATTGACTGACCCAGCGCTATCGCTGGCAAGCCAGCTCCTACAGTTTTTGTGTCGCCCCAAAATTCTGCGCCCGCCGCTACTCACTTGTGGGAGCGGGCTTGCCCGCGATAGCGGTTCAGTCGGCAAACACCATCTCTCGCGTCTCGCCCATCAAAAGCCCCTGGTTCTGCTCCGTCACCTCACGGATGTAATCCCACAACAACGTAATCCGTTTCAACTTGCGCAAATCCTCCCGGCAGTACATCCAGAACTGCCGCGTAATATTGATCTCCTCCCCCAACACCGGCAGCAGCCGCGAGTCCTGCGCCGCCAGGAAGCACGGCAAGATCGCCAGCGAACGCCCCTGCTGCGCTGCTACGTACTGCGCGATCACGCTGGTGCTGCGCAGGCTGGCGCTGGCGCCCGGGACGACATTGGCCAGGTACAGCAGCTCTGAGCTGAACGCCAGGTCATCCACATAGCTGATAAACGGATGGTCGGCCAGGTCGGCGGGGCGGCGGATGGGTGGGTGTTGGTCGAGGTAGTCCTGGGTCGCGTACAGCTGCAACTTGTAGTCGCACAGTTTGCAGCACACGTAGGGCCCGTGCTCCGGGCGCTCCAGGGCGATGACGATGTCGGCTTCGCGCTTGGACAGGCTGATGAAGTGGGGCAGGGGCAAGATATCCACCGAGATCGCCGGGTAGGTATCGACGAAGTGGCTCAGTTGCGGGGTGACGAAAAAGCTGCCGAAACCTTCGGTGCAACCCATGCGCACATGCCCCGACAGCGCCACGCCGGAGCCGGAGACTTGCTCGCAGGCCATGTGCAAGGTGCTTTCGATGGACTCGGCGTAACCCAGCAAACGCTGGCCTTCGTTGGTCAGGACGAAGCCGCTGGTCCGGGATTTCTCGAACAGCAGGGTGCCCAAAGAGCCTTCCAGCGAACTGATGCGCCGCGACACGGTGGTGTAGTCCACCGCCAGGCGCTTGGCGGCGACGCTGGCCTTGCGGGTGCGCGCCACTTCGAGGAAAAACTTCAGGTCATCCCAGTTCAGCGACCCTAAGGAGGTGATGTTTTTTTGCATGTTGGACCGGCTTTTATGTGGGTTCTTATTGGAAGTTTGCACATCTATACTCCAAAAATCGTCCGAACGCCTCATCCTCAAGGCGCTTCACGCCTTGGCTCTCTGCATAACTACAAGATCTGGAGACCACAATGAACGCATCGCTTACGTCTGCCGATACCACCGTCAAACAGGCCAAACTGTTGATCAACGGTGAATGGGTCGAGTCCAAGACCACCGAGTGGCAAGACATCGTCAACCCGGCGACCCAACAAGTCCTGGCCCGTGTGCCCTTTGCCACGGCCGATGAAGTCAACGCGGCCATCGACGCTGCCCATCGCGCCTTCCAGACCTGGAAGCTGACGCCGATCGGCGCGCGCATGCGCATCATGCTCAAGCTGCAGGCGCTGATCCGCGAGCACTCCAAGCGCATTGCCGTCGTCCTCAGTGCCGAGCAAGGCAAGACCATTGCCGATGCCGAGGGCGATATTTTCCGTGGCCTGGAAGTGGTCGAGCACGCCTGTTCCATCGGCACCCTGCAAATGGGCGAGTTCGCCGAGAACGTTGCCGGTGGCGTCGATACCTACACCCTGCGCCAACCCATCGGCGTCTGCGCTGGCATCACCCCGTTCAACTTCCCGGCGATGATCCCGCTGTGGATGTTCCCGATGGCCATCGCCTGCGGTAACACCTTCGTGCTCAAGCCGTCGGAACAGGATCCGCTGTCGACCCTGATGCTGGTGGAGCTGGCGTTGGAGGCTGGCGTGCCAGCGGGCGTGCTGAACGTGGTCCACGGTGGCAAGGATGTGGTGGATGCCCTGTGCACCCACAAAGATATCAAGGCCGTGTCCTTCGTTGGCTCGACCGCCGTTGGCACCCACGTCTACGACCTGGCGGGCAAGCACGGCAAGCGCGTGCAGTCGATGATGGGCGCGAAGAACCATGCGGTGGTGCTGCCCGATGCCAACCGTGAACAGACCCTCAACGCGCTGGTTGGCGCCGGTTTCGGCGCGGCCGGCCAGCGCTGCATGGCCACCTCGGTGGTGGTGCTGGTGGGCGCGGCCAAGCAGTGGTTGCCGGACCTCAAGGCCCTGGCGCTGAAGCTTAAAGTCAACGCCGGCAGCGAAGCCGGGACCGACGTGGGCCCGGTGATTTCCAAGCGCGCCAAGGCACGCATTCTCGACCTGATCGCAAGCGGCGTGAAAGAAGGCGCCAAGCTGGAGCTGGACGGCCGCGACATCCAGGTGCCGGGCTTCGAGCAAGGCAATTTCGTCGGCCCGACCCTGTTCTCGGGCGTGACCACCGACATGCAGATCTACACCCAGGAAATCTTCGGCCCGGTGCTGGTGGTGCTGGAAGTCGATACCCTCGACGAAGCCATCGCCCTGGTCAACGCCAACCCGTTCGGCAACGGCACCGGCCTGTTCACCCAGAGCGGTGCGGCGGCGCGCAAGTTTCAGAGCGAAATCGACGTCGGCCAGGTGGGCATCAACATCCCGATCCCAGTGCCAGTGCCGATCTTCAGCTTCACCGGTTCCCGTGGCTCGAAACTCGGCGACCTGGGCCCGTACGGCAAGCAAGTGGTGCAGTTCTACACCCAGACCAAAACCGTCACCAGCCGCTGGTTCGACGACGACAGCGTCAATGATGGCGTCAACACCACCATCAACCTGCGTTGATCAAGGAGACGACCATGAAGATTGCATTTATCGGCCTGGGCAACATGGGCGCCCCCATGGCCCGCAACCTGATCAAGGCTGGCCACGCGCTGAACCTGTTCGACCTGAACCAGACCGTGCTCAAGGAACTGGCCGAATTGGGCGGCAGCATCAGCGCCTCACCGCGCGCGGCAGCAGAAGGCGCCGAACTGGTGTTGACCATGCTGCCCGCTGCCGCCCATGTGCGCAGCGTCTGGCTGAATGAAGACGGCGTGCTCGCCGGCATCGGCAAAGGCGTGCCCGCGGTAGATTGCAGCACCATCGACCCGCAGACCGCGCGTGACGTGGCGGCTGCGGCAGCCAAGCACGGTGTGGCGATGGCTGATGCGCCGGTCTCTGGCGGCACGGGCGGGGCGCAGGCCGGGACGCTGACGTTTATGGTCGGCGCCACCCCGGAACTGTTCGCCACCCTGCAACCGGTGCTGGCGCAGATGGGCCGCAACATCGTGCATTGCGGTGAAGTCGGCACCGGGCAGATCGCCAAGATCTGCAACAACCTGCTGCTGGGGATCAGCATGGTCGGCGTCAGCGAGGCCATGGCCCTGGGCGATGCGCTGGGCATCGACACCCAGGTGCTGGCCGGCATCATCAACAGCTCCACCGGGCGTTGCTGGAGTTCGGACACCTACAACCCATGGCCGGGCGTGATCGAGACCGCGCCGTCGTCCCGGGGCTATACCGGTGGATTTGGCGCTGATCTGATGCTCAAGGACCTGGGCCTGGCGACCGAAGCAGCACGCCAGGCGCACCAGCCAGTGATCCTGGGGGCGGTCGCGCAGCAGTTGTATCAAGCGATGAGCCAGCGTGGGGAAGGAGGCAAGGACTTCTCGGCGATCATCAACAGCTATCGCAAGCCCCAATAGGGGATTTTCCGGGAGCCCGCGTCGGGCGGGCTCCCGGGTTTTTCGTGCTCAGGCAAACACGAAGTACTTACGCACCGTCTCGACCACTTCCCACGTGCCCTTCATGCCGGGCTCCACTACAAAGATATCCCCCGCGCGCAAATGGATCGGCTCCAGGCCGTCCGGGGTGATCACGCAGTAGCCTTCCTGGAAATGGCAGTATTCCCACTTCACGTATTCCACGTACCACTTGCCCGGGGTGCAGATCCAGGTGCCCATGATCTTGCTGCCGTCTTCGCTGGTGTAGGCGTTGAGGTTGACGGTGTGCGGGTCGCCCTCGAGTTTCTGCCATTTGCAGGCATCCAGGACCGGCAGGGGATGGGTATCGCGCAGTACGGTGATCGGCTGGGACATGATGGCTCCAAGGCAGGGAAGTGAAGCCCAACCCTATAGCCCCGGGCCGGATGCCAGTGGTCTGAACTCGACACTGGGATGCCCAGAAGCGCATTGGCATACGATCTTAAAACCTACGCCGACCCTGTGGGAGCGGGCTTGCCCGCGATGGCGGTGTGTCAGGTGCCGCATTTTTCACTGGTCCACTGCCATCGCGGGCAAGCCCGCTCCCACATTTGATCTGGGGTGGCTGATGGATCCATTCACTAATCAGACGATTCTTCGCAGTAACTACGAAAGAAATCAGCCTTCGCGCTGGAATTCGCAAGAATATTTACCGCTGGCCCTCGTATCATTCACTTTAGAAACAACCGAGAGCCTCGTATGAATCCAATAAAAACGTGGTGGGATATCAGCCCGCCCTTGAGCACCGCCACCCCGACCTGGCCGGGCGATACGCCCTTCCAGGAAGAACGCGTCTGGCAGTTCGGCCCCGAATGCCCGGTGAACGTCGGGCGCATCACCCTGTCGCCCCACACCGGCGCCCATGTCGATGCGCCGTTGCACTACAGCGCCGACGGTGCGCCCATTGGCGAAGTGTCGCTGGATGTTTACCTGGGCCCGTGCCGGGTCCTGTATTGCCTGGGCAGCGGCGCGCTGGTGCAGCCCGAGCAGTTGCAAGGTCGCCTGGATAACCTGCCGGAACGTGTGCTGCTGCGCACTTATCAACAGGCGCCGCTGACCACCTGGGATTCGAACTTCACCGCCGTCGCCCACGAAACCGTCGAGCTGCTGGCCAGCCTCGGCGTGCGCCTGATCGGCATCGACACGCCGTCCCTGGACCCGCAACAGTCCAAGACCATGGATGCCCACAACGCCGTCGCCCGGCATGGCATGGCGATTCTCGAAGGTATCGTGCTCGACGACGTGCCGGAGGGCGATTACGAGTTGATCGCGCTGCCGCTGCGTTTTGCCAACCTCGATGCCAGCCCGGTACGAGCAATCCTGCGCCCGCTCAAGGAGCCCACGCGATGAGCCAGTGTCCTTTTTCCCCTGATTACCAGCCGCCTGAAGAGTGGCATAACGCCGAGCTGAATTTTTCCGAGTCCATGAGCTACGGCGATTACCTGGACCTGGGCAAAGTGCTCACGGCCCAGCACCCGCTATCGCCGGACCACAACGAGATGCTGTTCATCATCCAGCACCAGACCTCCGAGTTGTGGATGAAGCTGATGCTCCACGAACTCAAGGCCGCCCGTGAGCACGTGCGCCTGGGTGAGCTGGCGCCGGCGTTCAAGATGCTGGCGCGGGTGTCGCGGATTTTCGACCAACTGGTGCATGCCTGGGCCGTGCTGGCGACCATGACGCCATCGGAGTACAAGGCGATCCGCCCGTACCTGGGGCAGTCGTCGGGTTTCCAGTCGTTCCAGTACCGGGAAATCGAGTTCATCCTTGGCAATAAAAGCGCGGCGCTGTTGCGGCCCCACGCCCATCGCCCGGAGTTGCTCAAGGAGCTGCAAGTGGCGATTGCCACGCCGTCGCTGTATGACGAGGCGATCAACCTGATGATCAAGGCGGGCCTGGCGATTGACCCGCAGCGTGCGCAACGCGACCCGACGGCGCCCACGGTTCACGACGAATCCGTGGAGGCGGCATGGCGCGAGGTGTATCGCGATCCGAACCGTTACTGGGACTTGTATCAGTTGGCCGAGAAGTTTATCGACCTGGAAGACTCGTTCCGCCAATGGCGTTTCCGCCATGTGACCACGGTGGAGCGGATCATCGGCTTCCAGCCAGGCACCGGTGGCACTGAGGGCGTGGGGTACTTGCGCAAGATGCTCGACACGGTGCTGTTCCCCGAGCTGTGGCGGGTGCGCTCGACGCTCTGATTGAAACCCAACAAAAAGCCCCGGCACTCATTGAGTACCGGGGCTTTTTGTTGGCAATGCATTCCTATTGTGACCCTGTTAATGGGGAGGCCGGGCTTGCCCTAATGCCCGTCAGTCAAGCGCAGATCCCCTGTAGGAGCGGGCTTGCCCGCGATGCAGGCGGCGCGGTCATTCAGTTAGACCGAGTCGATGCCATCGCAGGCAAGCCAGCTCCTACACAGGTTATTGTGCGACGGCGACGGCCTTGGCCTTCTTCGAGCGCAGCCAGTACGCCGCAAAGAGAATCCCCACCCACACCGGCATCGCATACACCGAGGGGCGCATGTCCGGGATGGCCAGCATCACGCCAACGATCACCAGCATGAACGCCAGGCACAGGTAGTTGCTGAACGGGAACCAGAAGGTCTTGAACGACGGCACCACGCCTTGCTCGCCCATGGCCTTGCGGAACTTGATGTGCGTCAGGCTGATCAGCGCCCAGTTGATCATCAGCGAAGCAACCACCAGGGCAAACAACAGCACCAGTGCATCCTTGGGTGCCACGTAGTTGATCACCACGCACAGCAACGTCACCAAGGCCGAAATGCCCAGGGCGCGTAACGGTACGCCTTGCTTGTTGAGCTTCATCAGCGCCTTGGGCGCGTCGCCTTGCTCGGCCAGGCCGAACAGCATGCGGCTGTTGCAGTACACGCCGCTGTTGTACACCGACAGTGCGGCGGTCAGCACCACGAAGTTGAGGATGTGCGCGGCGGTGTCGTTACCGATCAACGAGAAGATCTGCACGAACGGGCTGGCACTGTAGGCATCGCCGGACGCGCCGAGGGTTTGCAGCAGTTGATCCCATGGGTACAACGACAGCAGCACGGTCAGGGCGCCGACGTAGAAAATCAGGATCCGGTACACCACCTGGTTGATCGCCTTGGGGATCACCTTGCGCGGCTCGCTGGCTTCGGCAGCCGTAATACCCACCAGCTCCAGGCCGCCGAACGAGAACATGATGAACGCCATCGCCATCAGCAGGCCCATGCCGCCGTTGGGGAAGAAACCGCCGTGGTCCCACAGGTTGCTGATCGAGGCCTGCGGGCCGCCGGTACCGCTGAACAGCAGGTAGCAGCCGAGCACGATCATGCCGATGATCGCCACTACCTTGATGATCGCGAACCAGAACTCGGTCTCACCGAAGAACTTCACGTTCAGGGTGTTGATCAGGTTCACTGCGATAAAGAACACCACCGCGCTGACCCAGGTCGGTATTTCCGGCCACCAGAACTGGATGTACTTGCCCACCGCCGTTAATTCGGCCATGCCCACCAGCACATACAGCACCCAGTAGTTCCAGCCGGCGAGGAAGCCTGCATAGCCGCCCCAGTACTTGTGGGCGAAGTGGCTGAAGGAGCCGGCGACCGGTTCCTCGACGATCATCTCGCCCAACTGGCGCATGATCAGGAACGCGATAAACCCGGCTATCGCATAGCCCAGGATCATCGACGGCCCCGCCGACTTCAGCACCCCGGCCGAACCGAGGAACAAGCCCGTACCAATCGCCCCGCCCAGGGCAATCAGCTGAATATGCCGGTTTTTCAGGCCACGCTTGAGGCCCACCGGGTTAACCATGTCATCCGCCATTAACATTCCCTTCTACTTGTTTTTTTCAGGGTTGATCCTGCACGCCAGACCCGCCCCTCACTGCTGAGGGGTCAGATATTACTCTCGGTAAACTTTTCGTAATACAGCTGAACGCCATCAAGTGCCTGTTCTTGCAGCCACTTCTTGATCGATTCGACCATTGGAGGGGGGCCGCAGACGTACATATCGGCCGATCTATCCCGCAATTCGGCCAGGTCGAAATGCTCGGTCAAATAGCCGCGCTTGCCAGGCCACTGCGGCGATGGGTCGCTGAGCACTTCGGTGTAGCGAAAACCGCGCAAGATTTGGGCATACGCCTTGATGCGCTCGGCCTCGCACAAATCCTCGGCCCCGCGCACCCCGTAATACAGGTGCACCGGTTGCTCGCAGCCGCGCTCGGCTAATTCATCGAGCATCCCCAAGAGTGCCGACAACCCGGTGCCGCCGGCCACCAGCACCAGTGGCTGGGTGACGTGCCGCAGATAAAACGCACCCAGCGGTGCCTCCAGGGTGATTTCATCGCCGACCTGGCAGCGCTCGCGTATGTAATTGCTCATCACCCCGTCCGGCAGCAAGCGGATCAAAAACTGCAAGCGGTTGCCCGGGCGGTTGGCGAAGGAGTAGGAGCGCTGGTGCTCGGTGCCGGGGATCGACAGGCGCGCATATTGCCCCGGCAGAAAGTCCAGGGCCTGCTCCAGTTGCACCGCCAGAATCGCAGTGCTGGCCGACACCTGTTGCACCTCGCAGACCCTGGCGCTGACCTGCACCGGCCCTGGCGCATTGCACAGGCTCGAATCGAAATCGAAGTAAAACGCCGCATCCGATTGGACTCGGGTCTGGCAACTGAGCATCTTGCGCTGTTGCAGGTCGAGGCTGGACAAGGCCTCGTCATCCACATAGTCCTGGCTGTAGTCGCCGGACTCGCAACGCCCCTGGCAGGTGCCGCACACGCCTTCGCGGCAATCGAGGGGGATCTTGATGCCACTGCGCAATGCTGCATCCAGCAGGATTTCGTTGCTGCCCACCGCAAAGAACAAGGTCTTGCCATCGGCAAAACTGAAGGCCACTTTGTGATTCATCCACCGTTCTCCATGGATTGGGTAATACCTGTAGGCGCGAGCTTGCTCGCGAAAAACGTTAACGATGGCGCGGGCATCCTGAATGCACGCGCAGCCCTTGGTTTTTTCGCGAGCAAGCTCGCTCCTACAGTTGAAGGGAGGGCGTCAACGTCAGAGGTGGTAGAAATCCAGCACCGAGTTGATCGTGTCATTGAGCAGCAGCGCATGCTTGCGCGTGATCAGCCAGCTGTCGCCGTGGGGCTTGAGGGTGTAGGTGGCGTGGCCATAGAACTGCTCCGACATCGCCAGTCGATAAAACAGCGTGTGCCAGTTCAACCGCACCTGCAGGCTGCCATCAGCCTGCTCGGCGATCCGCACGTTATTGATCAGGTGCAAGGTGCGCGGCATCGGCGTGGCGGACGCGGCCTTGCCGGTGCGCAGGCGGAACACCCGGTCTTCCAGGCCCGAACGGTTGGCGTAGTAGATCAGCGACATCTCGCGCTTGGGATCGCGGGTGTAGACGTGCTCCGAGTCCCACTGCGGCAGGTGGAACTCACTCTGCGGGTCGAACAACTGCACGTAGGCGTCCCAGTCCTGGGCGTCGCACAGCTCGGATTTGCGGTAGAAAAACTGCTCGATCTGATACTGCAATTGCGCGCTCATCATTTCACCTCGTGCAGTTTCAACGATTGTGCGTCCAGACCGTCCAGCAGGAAGGTCTGCCAGTTGCGGTGCTGGTTGACGTACAGCCCTTCGTGGGTGAATTCGGTACCGGTCATGGCCGGTTGGATGCCGATGGCTTCGCTGTTGGGTGTCGGCCCGGTTTCCCAGCGATGGCTGCCCCGGGAGATATCGCTCCAGCGTTCCAGGCGGCCCTGGAAGCCGCGCTGGGCTTCGCGAAATTCCACCAGGTCATCCGGGGTGCCCATGCCGGACACGTTGAAGAAGTCTTCAAACTGGCGGATGCGGTTTTCGCGGTCGGCGTCGGACTCGTGCTTGACCCCCAGGCACTGGCTGATGATCTCGGTCTTGTTCCACGCCACCGGGCGGATGATGCGCAGTTGCGAGCTGATCTGGTCCAGAAAGAACAGGCTCGGGTAGACGTTCAGGTTGCGCAGGCGGTGCATCATCCACTCGGCCTTTTGCTGGCCGTGTTCTGCCACCAGGCGCGGCATGATGGTGGCGTAGCCGGAGCGCACGCTGGGGTTGGGCATGTCGCTGAACAACACGCTGTGGCCGTTGTTGAAGGCAAACCAGCCGTCATCGGTATTGGCATCGCCGGCGCCGAGTTTGCTGTAGTCCAGGGTGCTGCCGCAGGCGCTGCCGTTCTCTGTGTTGACCTGCTGGCGATGCTGCACCGTGGCCACGTAGTTATAGTGCACGGTGCTGACGTGGTAGCCGTCCAGGCCGTTTTCGTTCTGCAGCTTCCAGTTGCCGTCGTAGGTGTAGGCGGACTTGCCGGGCAGCACTTCCAGTTCGCCGGTGGCGGACTGCGCGACCATCATGTCGAAGAACACTTTGGAATCGCCAAGGAAGTCTTGCAGGCTGTCGGTGCCAGTCACATCGAGGCTGATAAACACAAAGCCCTTGTAGCTCTCGATGCGCGCCTTCTTCAGGCCGCGGGTGGCCTTGTCGAAACCCTCCGGGTATTCCCCCGGCGCCTTGACCTTCACCAGGCGCCCGTCGCTCTTGTAGCACCAGGCGTGGAACGGGCAGGTGAAGGTCGACTGGTTGCCCTTGCCGACACGGGTCAGGGTGGTGCCGCGGTGCTGGCAGGCGTTGATCAGGGCGTTGAGCTGGCCTTCGCCGTCGCGGGTGATGATCATCGGCTGGCGCCCGGCGCGCATGGTTACGAAGTCGTGGTTATTGGCCAGTTCGCTTTCGTGGCAGGCGTAGATCCAGTTCTTTTCGAAGATCAGTTCCATCTCCAGGTCGAACAGCTCGGGCTCGGTGAACATGTCCCGGGCGATGCGGAACACACCCTCGGCCGGACGAAAATCCAGGCAGCTTTCGATAAACGTTTTCCACTGCTCGACGCTTCTTGCACCACTCATGGGAGGCACCTTTTATTGGGTAGCTAATCGGTGGTTCATTAGAGGCGGGCAGGGGGGCGGCCAGCTATCCGCTTAATGGGGGAAGATGGGCCGCATAGTTGGGGAGCAAGTACCCACTCAGGTGCAACGGCGCCGGGGAATGCGCTACTGTCTGGCCAGGCAATTGTCGCAAAAGCCGGCTTCTTATCCACATAGTCGACGCTCGCTATCCACCCAGTGGACAAGTGCCCGACGTGGCGCAGAACTTGCCTTGATCCACCGGACGCGCCGTCAGAGCGCGCTGGCCACAACCGCCGTGAGTGCAACCTGATGAGTAGCCATACACGCGATATCCGTATTGAACGTTTCGACCTTGAAGGCGCCCGCAGCTGGATGTCCGGCATCTGCGGGCCCCATCGGCTGGAAACCGCCACCCCGGAGCGCCTGCGCTTCCACCACAGTGCCAATGTGTTCAAGTCCCGCGCCACCACGCTTGGGGTGATCGAGTACGGCACTGACGTGACCATCGATATCGAAGACGCCGAGCACTTTCGCAGCTACAGCCTGAGCCTGCCGCTGGTGGGCGAGCAGGAGTTGAGCAAGGGTGGCCAGCGCCTGAGCTCCAACCGCGACCAGGGGGTGATCATCTCGCCCAATGAACACCAGGTGCTGGCGATCTCCGGCGACTGCCGCAAGCTGCAAGTGGTGATCACCCGCGCGGCGATGAGCGAAACCCTGGAGGGCCTGTTGCAGCGCCCGATTGATGCGCCGCTGCGCTTTGAGTCGGTGATGGATGCGGTGCAGGGTGCGCCGGCGGCGTGGTGGCGCATGGCGCGGCACTTTATCGCTGAGCTGGAGCACAGCAGCGAGCTATACGACCAGGCCGCGTTTACCCGCGACCTGGAAAGCTCGCTGATCAAGGGCCTGATCCTGGCCCAGCCGAACAACTACTCCGAAGAGCTGCGCGACGTGCTGGGGGTCAAGCTGCCTCACTACCTGGTCCGCGCTCGCCAATACATCCACGACAACGCCCGCGAAGCGCTGCACCTGGAAGACCTGGAGGCGGCCACCGGGGTGTCGCGGTTCAAGCTGTTCGATGCGTTTCGCAAATACTTCGCGCTGTCGCCCATGGCCTACTTGAAGAAGTACCGCCTGAGCGCGGTGCGCCAGGAAATTCTCGAGCATGGCGCCACCCGCACCATTTCCGAAATCGCCCTGGGCTGGGGCTTTACCCACCTGGGAAGATTCTCGGCGGAGTACCGCAAGCTGTTCGACGAATCCCCCAGCCAGACGCTGCAGCGTAACGACGCCCGACGCATGCGCGGTGCCTGAACACACTACAGATCAAAATGTAGGAGCTGGCTTGCCTGCGATAGCGGTGGGGCAGCCACTGCATGTACTGACTGCCCCACCGCTATCGCAGGCAAGCCAGCTCCCACAGGGTATTAGTGGTGGCTGTGCTGTTTCAGATCAGCTCTTCCACCAATTGCAGGCAATGACCCAGCCCCGGCGACTGATCATTGATCCGCCGGCTGAGAATGATCGGCGAGGTCGCTGTAACCTCGACAATCGGCGTATAGCCGATATCCGCCCGGTGCAGCATCTGCACCGACGCCGGCACCAGCGTCACCCCCATGCCCGCCCCGACCAGGCCAATGGCGGTCTGCAACTCGTTGGTCCATTGCGCGACCTTGATCGCCAGGCCGTGGGTGTCGAACAGTGCGATCACATGGTCGGCGTAGCTGGGGCGTGGGTTGCCGGGGTAGAGCACCAACGGCTCGGCGGCCAGTTGCGCGAGGGTCACCGGTGCGCCCAGCAGCGCATGCCCGGCCGGCAACACCGCCACCAGCCGATCCTCGACCAACACGCGCTGGACGATGGCCGGGTCATCAATGCGAATCCGCCCGAAGCCCACGTCGATACGCCCGGCCTTGAGCGCTTCGACCTGTTGCAGGGTGGTCATCTCCGACAGCCCCAGCTCCAGTTCCAGCGCGTCATGGCTGCGCAGGCGGCGAATCAGCTCCGGCAACACGCCGTACAGGGTCGAGGGGGCAAAACCGATGCCCAGCCAGGTCTTCTGCCCCAGGCCGATGCGCCGGGTGTTGTCGCAGGTCTTGGCCAATTGTTCCAGCAGCACATTGGCGTGCTCATAGAAGTACCGCCCGGCTTCGGTCAGCCGCAGCGGGCGGCCACGCTCCAGCAGGACCACGCCCAGTTCGTCTTCCAATTGCTGGATCTGCCGGCTCAACGGCGGCTGGGCGATGTGCAGGCGTTCGGCGGCGCGGGTGAAGTTCAGGGTTTCCCCCAGCACCTGGAAGTAACGCAGGTGGCGCAGTTCCATACGGGTTCCTCTCATACCTTGAGGGTATTGTTCGAGACCAATTCTATATTGGAAGCCAGCAACAATGGGCGACAGAATCGGGCAAGACCTATAAAGAACCCAACGGGTATTGCCATGCCGATTTGCGCCATCGAGTCGATCGAGACCATCATCGTCGATCTCCCCACCATCCGCCCGCACAAGCTGGCGATGCACACCATGCAAAACCAGACCCTGGTGATTATCCGCGTGCGGTGCGCCGACGGCATCGAAGGGATCGGCGAGTCCACCACCATCGGTGGCCTGAGCTACGGCAACGAAAGCCCCGACAGCATCAAGGTCAATATCGACCAACACTTCGCGCCGCTGTTGATCGGCCAGGACGCCAGCAACATCAACGCCGCCATGTTGCGCCTGGAGCGCAGCATCCGTGGTAACACCTTTGCCAAGTCCGGCATCGAAAGCGCCTTGCTCGATGCCCTCGGCAAGCGCCTGAGCCTGCCGGTCAGCGAGTTGCTCGGCGGCCGCGTGCGCGATGCCCTGCCGGTGGCCTGGACGTTGGCCAGCGGCAATACGCAAAAAGACATCGACGAAGCCGAAAAAATGCTCGACCTGCGCCGCCACCGCATCTTCAAGTTGAAGATCGGCGCCGGTGAAGTCAGCCAGGACCTGGCCCATGTGGTCGCGATCAAAAAAGCCCTGGGCGAGCGCGCCAGCGTGCGCGTCGACGTCAACCAGGCCTGGGACGAAGCCGTGGCCCTGCGCGCCTGCAAGGTGCTGGGCGATAACGGTATCGACCTGATCGAACAGCCCATCTCGCGCAATAACCGTGGCGGCATGGCCCGGCTCAACCTCTCGAGCCCGGCGCCGATCATGGCCGACGAGTCCATTGAATGTGTCGAAGATGCCTTCAACCTGGCCCGCGAAGGCGCGGCCTCGGTGTTCGCCCTGAAGATCGCGAAAAACGGCGGCCCGCGCGCCGTACTGCGCACGGCGGCGATTGCCGAGGCGGCGGGTATCGGCCTGTATGGCGGCACCATGCTCGAAGGCGGTATCGGCACCCTGGCCTCGGCCCACGCGTTTCTCACCCTCAATAAACTGGCGTGGGACACCGAGCTGTTCGGCCCGCTGCTGCTGACCGAGGACATCCTCAGCGAGCCGTTGGTGTATCGCGATTTCCACCTGCATGTCTCGACCGCCCCGGGCCTGGGCCTGGCCATCGATGAGGAACGCCTGGCGTTCTTCCGTCGCGACAAACATTAAGAGGACGCCTGCGATGTTGTTTCACGTAAAAATGACCGTAAACCTGCCCGTGGACATGAACCCCGAGCGTGCGGCGGCCCTCAAGGCCGACGAAAAAGCCCTGGCCCAACGCCTGCAAGCGCAGGGCAAATGGCGCCACCTGTGGCGCATCGCCGGGCTGTACGCCAACTACAGCGTGTTCGATGTCGACAGCGTGCAGGAACTGCATGACCTGCTGATGCAACTGCCGCTCTATCCCTACATGGCCATCGAAGTGAATGCCCTGTGCCGGCATCCGTCGTCGATCCATGAGGATGATCGCTGAGTCTGTCTAGCCACCTAATAATTACAAGATGAGGATTGCACCATGTCCATTCGACTGTCCCAGACTGCCCACGCCCAACGCTTCCTCGAAGAAGCCAGCGGCAACCTCAATGACGCCGGCAACCCACGGGCCAAGGCGCTGATCTACCGGATCCTGCGCGATACGGTAAATATCATCGAAGACCTGGAAGTGACCCCGCAAGAGTTCTGGAAGGCGGTCAACTACCTCAACGAACTGGGCAAGAACCAGGAAGCCGGGCTGCTGGCCGCGGGCCTGGGCCTGGAGCATTACCTGGACCTGTTGATGGACGCCGCCGACGAGCAAGCCGGCAAATCCGGCGGCACCCCGCGCACCATCGAAGGGCCGCTGTACGTGGCGGGTGCGCCGCTGTCCAAATACGAAGCACGCCTGGACGATGGCCTGGATGCGGCCGTGCCGCTGTTTATGCGCGGGCAAGTGCGCGATATCAACGGCAAGCCGTTGGCCGGGGCGATTGTGGATGTGTGGCAGGCCAACACCGGCGGTACTTACTCCTGGTTCGACCCATCGCAATCGGAATTCAACCTGCGTCGCCGGATCGAGACCGATGCCCAGGGCAATTATCGTTTCCGTAGCATCGTGCCGTCTGGCTACGGCTGCCCACCGACCGGCCCGACCCAGCAGTTGCTCGATCAACTGGGGCGCCACGGCCAGCGGCCGGCGCATATCCACTTCTTCATCTCTGCACCGGGGCATCGGCACCTGACCACGCAGATCAACCTGTCGGATGATCCGTATCTGCATGATGACTTTGCCTACGCGACCCGGGATGAGCTGATTGCCGAAATTCGCTTCAGCGAAGACCCGCAGCTGGCGCGGGAGTTTGGCGTGGAGGGCAAGTTTGCGCAGATTGATTTCGACTTCGAGTTGCAGCCGGCGGCCGCGCCCGTAGAGCAAACACGCATGCAACGCGTACGCGCCCTCGAAGACTGAATGTAGTAAACAATGTGGGAGCAGGCTTTTGTGGGAGCTGGCTTGCCTGCGATGGTGTCGCCTCGGTATTGCAGATAAACCGAGGTGTCTGTATCGCGGGCAAGCCCGGCTCCCACCAATGCCTGCTCCCACAGGTGATCAGCGGTGTGTTGGTTATTTGCGTACGACCAGGTCCAGCACCTCATCCCGGTCCTTGATCTTCTGCAACACGATCTCCGAGCGGATATCCATCACCCCCGCCGTGCGGTTCAGGTGGTTCACGATAAAGTCCGAGAAGTGCTTGAGGTTGCGCGCCTGCACCCGCAGCACATAGTTACTGGCGCCGGTGATCACATAGGCACTGGCCACTTCCGGCCAGCCTTGGACCTTCTTGATAAACGTCTCGTGCCAGTCCTCCACATCCTGGCGTAACGACAGGTGGACGATGGCTTCCAGCTCGATCCCCAACTGCTCGGCATTGAGCACCGCGCGATAACCGCTGATCACCCCCTCACTTTCCAGCAGGCGCAAGCGGCGCAGGCAGGCGGACGGCGACAGGGCGACTTTCTCCGCCAGTTCCTGGTTGCTGATACGGCCATCCTGTTGCAGGAAATGCAGGAGGCGCAGGTCGGTGGCGTCGAGAATCATGCTTAGAATTAATCCGCGTATTTGGAGGTTAAATTCGAATTTCCTACAGCTTATTAAGCCAGTTGTAGCGCACTTTGCACGAAAATTCTGCAAATCTTCGTTCATTATTTGGTCCATCGTCACCTATAAAAACAGGACTTTTCATGACCAGCCGAAATCATTGCCAGACCCTCGACGCCCAAGACCCGCTGGCGCCACTGCGCGATCAATTTGCGCTGCCGGAAGGGGTGATCTACCTCGATGGCAACTCCCTCGGCGCACGCCCGGTGGCGGCGCTTGCGCGGGCACAAGCGGTGATTGCCGAGGAGTGGGGCAATGGTTTGATCCGCAGCTGGAACAGCGCCGGCTGGGCCGACCTGTCCCAGCGCCTGGGCAACCGCCTGGCGCCGCTGATCGGCGCGGGCGAGGCCGAAGTGGTGATTACCGATACCACTTCAATCAACCTGTTCAAGGTGCTCAGCGCCGCCTTGAGCGTGCAGCGCCAACGCCAGCCGCAGCGCAAGGTGATTGTCAGCGAAGCAAGCAACTTCCCCACTGACCTGTACATCGCCGAAGGCCTGGCTGCACTGCTGCAGCAGGGCTACAGCCTGCGCCTGGTGAACAGCCCGGACGAACTGCCGGCGGCCATCGACCAGGACACCGCCGTGGTGATGATCACCCACGTCAACTACAAGACCGGCTACATGCACGACATGCAGGCGCTGACCGCCCTGAGCCACGAGTGCGGCGCGCTGGCGATCTGGGACCTGGCGCACTCGGCGGGCGCGGTGCCGATTGACCTGCACCAGGCCGGCGCCGACTACGCCATTGGTTGCACCTACAAATACCTCAACGGCGGCCCGGGTTCCCAGGCGTTTGTCTGGGTCAACCCGGCGCTGGTCGAGTTGGTGACGCAGCCGTTGTCGGGCTGGTTCGGCCATAGCCGCCAGTTCGCCATGGAGTCCAACTACGTGGCCGGCAAAGGCATTACCCGCTACCTGTGCGGCACCCAGCCGATCACCTCGCTGGCGATGGTCGAGTGCGGCCTGGATATCTTCGCCCAGACCGACATGGCCAGCCTGCGCCGCAAATCCCTGGCACTGACCGACCTGTTTATCGAATTGGTGCAAAGCCGCTGCGCGGCCCATGACCTGACGTTGATCACCCCGCTCGAGCACGCCAGGCGCGGCAGTCATGTGAGCTTTGAGCACCCTGAAGGCTACGCCATCGTCCAGGCGCTGATCGCCCGTGGGGTGATCGGTGACTACCGTGAGCCGAAGATCATGCGCTTTGGTTTTACCCCGCTGTACACCAGCTTTACCGAGGTGTGGGATGCGGTAGAAATCCTTGGCGAAATCCTCGATGAAAAAACCTGGGACCAGCCACAATTCAAGGTGCGCCACAGCGTCACCTGAAAACACCACAAAACCCTTGTAGGAGCTGGCTTGCCAGCGATGAAATCGCCTCGGTCCGACTGACTACCGAGGTGTCTGCATCGCAGGCAAGCCAGCTCCCACAGCCAGCTCCCACAGGTGCTTGGCCAGCAGTAACAATCACAATAATAAAAGGGGCACGCACGTGACCACGCCAGACAACGGCTTTGCAGCAATCACCAACCGCGAACTGGGCCTGCGGCGCCAGCTCACTTCCGGGCAGATGAGCATGATCGCCATCGGTGGCGCCATCGGTACCGGGCTGTTCATGGGCAGTGCCTACGCCATCGGCTATGCCGGGCCCAGCGTGCTGGTCAGCTACGCCATCGGCGCGTTGATCACCTTGTTGTTGATGGGCTGCCTGGCGGAAATGACGGTGGCCCATTCCACCTCTGGCTCTTTTGGCGCCTACGCCGAGTTCTACATCAGCCCCCTGGCCGGTTTTTTGGTGCGCTATGCCTACTGGGCGGCGATTGTGCTGGCGGTGGGCGCCGAGGTCACGGCGGTGGCGATGTACATGAAGTACTGGTTCGCCAACGTGCCGGAATGGGTGTGGATCGTCTCGTTCTCCAGTGTGCTGATCGTGCTCAACGCCATCAGCGTCAAGACCTTCGGCAACTTCGAATACTGGTTCTCGACGATCAAGATCAGCGCGATTGTCGGCTTCATCATCCTCGCGGTGTATGTGGTGTTCGGCTCCGGCAACCCGGATTACGGGGTGCAGAACTACACGGCCCATGGCGGGTTTTTCCCCAATGGCCTGAGTGGCATGTGGATCGCGGTGATCGTGTCGATCTTCAGCTACCTGAGCGTGGAAATGATCGCGGTGGCGGCGGGCGAAGCGGCCGACCCTGAGCAGGCGGTGAAAAAAGCCTTCCGCGCGACGATTGTGCGGCTGGTGGTGTTCTACCTGCTGACCCTGGCGCTGATGCTGGCCATCGTGCCCTGGAACCAGTCCGGGCAGAGCCAGAGCCCGTTTGTCACGGTGATGCAGACCATTGGCATTCCCGGCGCCACCGGGGTGATGAACTTCGTGATCCTGATTGCCGCGCTATCGGCCATGAACAGCCAGCTCTACATCACCACGCGCATGATGTTCAGCCTGTCCCGCGCCGGCTTCGCGCCAAAATCCATGGGCGCCTTGAGCAAGAACGGGATCCCGCTCAATGCGCTGTTGCTGTCCAGTTCGGGCATCGCCCTGGCGACCCTGCTCAACGTGGTGTACCCGGAAAGTTCCTTCACCTTGATGATGGCCATCTCGATGTTTGGCGCGATCTTCACCTGGTTCATGATCTTCCTCACGCACCTGTTCTTCCGCCGCTATCGCAAGCGCCACGGCGGGCCGAAGTTGTCGTTCCAACTGCGGCTGTTTCCCTACAGCACGCTGCTGGGGCTGGTGCTGATGGGCGCGGTGATGATCACCACGTTCTTCACCGAAGCGTTCAAGATGACCCTGGTGTTTGGCGTGCCGTTCCTGTTGATTCTCTCGGCGGTGTATTACGTGTTTTTCCGCAAAGGCACGGACAAGGCATCGAGCAAGGCCCTGGCGTAACCCGGTAACTGCTCGAACGAGCGCGCGCACAACAGCAGTTTGCGACAGGCCCAGTCCTCCGTCAGGGGCTGGGCCTGGAATGGCCGCGCGCGGGGCCAGCGCTGCAACGCGGCCAGCGGCACAATTCCCAGGCCCGCGCCACGGGCGACCATGCGCATCACCCCATCAAAACCATCGGCCCGCACCCGGGTCTGCAAGCGAAAGCCTGCGTGCAGGGCCTGTTCCTCCAGGTACACCGCCAGCGCGCTGTCGGCGGCCAGGCCCACGTAGTCGTAGGGAAGGCTGTCGATAAAACTCAGCGCGCCGGCCGTCAGCGCGTGACCCGTCGGCAGGATCAACACCAACGGGTCATCGCGAAACGGCCGGGTCTGCAAGCCATGGGTGTCCACCGCATCGGAAATAATCCCCAGGTCCGCCGCGCCCTGGCGCAGGGCGTGGGTGATGCGCAGGCTGGGCAGCTCTTGCAGGTCGATATCGAGGTTGGGGTGGGCGCAGAGAAAATCCGCCAGCAACTCCGGCAGGTATTCGCTGAGGGCGGTGGTGTTGCACAGCAGGCGCACCTGGCCTTTGACGCCGTTGGCGTATTCCGCCAGCTCCTGTTGCAGGCGTTCGGCCTGTTGCAACAGCAGGCGCGCGTGCCGGGCCAGGGCGTTACCGGCGGCAGTCGGGGTCACGCCACGGCGGCCGCGCTGCAGGAACTCGACGCCCAGTGAGGCCTCCATTGCGCGGATGCGCGCACTGGCGGCGGCCAGGGACAAGTGGCTGCGGGCGGCGCCGGCGGTGATATTGCCGGCGTCGAGGATGTGCAGGTAGAGGCGCAGGTCGGTCAGGTCAAAGTGCATGGCTGGGGTTCTCGGGTGCCTGGACGGGCTTTATCGCAGGCAAGCCAGCTCCCACATTTGGAAGGGTGAACACATTCAGAATGTGGGAGCTGGCTTGCCTGCGATAGCGGTCTGAGCCTCACGCAAAACAAGAGGCTGCCTCAGTATATGGCGAATTTCCAACCCCACGCCAAACCCGCAAACTGCCCCCATGACCACCTTCCTCGCGTTCTACCAAAACCTGGGCTCAGCCCTGACTCTGCTGGTGATCGGCACCTTCCTGCTGGCCGGTGCCGTCAAGGGCGTGATCGGCCTGGGCCTGCCCACCGTCGCCATGGGCCTGCTCGGCCTGGCTATGTTGCCGGCGCAGGCTGCGGCTTTGTTGATCATCCCTTCGACTATTACCAACCTCTGGCAACTGAGCTTCGGGGGGCACCTGGGCGCATTGAGCAAACGCCTGTGGCCCATGCTCCTGCTGGTTTTCTTGGGAACCGGGCTCGGTTCGCTGTGGCTGGGCATGGACGGTGGCCCCTGGGTGGTGCGGGCCTTGGGCGGGGCGTTGCTGGTGTATGCGCTGTGCGGGCTGTTGCTGCCGACGTTCCGTGTGCCTGCCCGCACCGAGCGCTGGCTGGGCCCGCTGTGTGGGCTGCTGACGGGGATCATCACCTCGGCCACCGGCGTCTTCGTGATCCCGGCCGTGCCCTACCTGCAAGCACTGGGCTTGAGCCGTGACCAACTGGTGCAGGCGCTGGGCCTGTCCTTCAGCGTGTCGACCCTGGCCCTGGCAGGCGGGCTGTTCTGGCGCGGCAACCTCGGGGCCGGCGAACTCAATGCTTCGTTGCTGGCGCTGGTGCCGGCGCTGCTGGGCATGTGGCTGGGGCAAAAGCTGCGCCAGCGCATCAGCGCTGTGCTGTTCAAGCGCGTGTTCTTTATAGGCATGGCAGCCCTGGGCGGGCACTTGCTGGTGGGTGGCTAGCGCAACAATCAAATGATTACTCGTGCCTTAGGGTCAAAAGTGTTTTGTCGATCCGTGGCTTACTCCCCCGAGGAGTTGCCCGTAGCCTGCGCTCATACATTTTCAACCTTCAGGTAAACCCCCATGAAAAAAGTTCTGTTGCTCAACGGTGGCAAGAAATTCGCCCACTCCGATGGTCGCTACAACAACACCCTGCATGACGCCGCCCTGGCGGTGCTGGACCGGGGTGGTATCGACGTGAAAGTCACTCATATCGACGCCGGCTACGACGTGGCCGAAGAAGTCGCCAAGTTCCTCTGGGCCGACGTGATCATCTACCAGATGCCCGGCTGGTGGATGGGCGCCCCGTGGATCGTCAAGAAGTACATCGACGAGGTCTTCACCGAAGGCCACGGCAGCCTGTACGCCAGCGATGGCCGAACCCGTTCCGATGCGTCGCAAAAATACGGCAGCGGCGGCCTGATCCAAGGCAAGCAGTACATGTTGTCGCTGACCTGGAACGCGCCGCAGGCCGCATTCGATGACCCCAGCGACTTCTTCGAGGCCAAGGGCGTGGACGCGGTGTACTTCCCGTTCCACAAGGCCAACCAGTTCCTCGGCATGAGCGGCCTGCCGACGTTCCTCTGTGTGGACGTGATGAAACGCCCCTCCATCGAGGCTGATGTGCTGCGCTACGAGCAGCATCTGGCCCAGGTGTTTAACCTGGCGCCGTAATACGGCTAGTATCCACGCAGCCGTATTCACGAGGATGCACGTTGAAAGCCCGATCCGATGAGCTACAGATCTTCGTCTGCGTGATTGAATGCGGTTCGATTTCCGCCGCCGCCGAACAAGTCGGGCAGACGCCCTCGGCGGTCAGCCGCACCCTGTCGCGGCTCGAAGCCAAGCTCGACACCACCTTGATCAACCGCACCACGCGGCGCATGGACCTGACCGAAGAGGGCAAGTACTTCTTCGAGCAGGCCAAGTTGATCCTGGAACAGATGCAAGCGTTGGAAGAGCGCCTGTCGTCGCGCCAGAAAACCCCGTCCGGGCGCTTGCGGATCAATGCCGCGTCGCCGTTCATGCTGCATGCCATCGTGCCGTACGTCGCCGAGTTCCGCCGCCTGTACCCGGATATCCAGCTGGAGCTCAACAGCAACGACCTGATCATCGACCTGCTGGAGCAGAGCACCGATATCGCCATCCGCATCGGCGCCCTGGCGGATTCGACCCTGCACGCCCGCTCCCTGGGCTGCAGCCCGCTGCATATCCTTGCCAGCCCGGCCTATCTGGCACAACACGGCACGCCAGCGACCGTGGCCGACCTGGCCAACCATACGTTGCTGGGCTTTACCCAGACCGAAACCCTCAACCACTGGCCGCTGCGCCATGTGCAGGGCGACCGCTGGCAGATCGAGCCGGGCATTGCCGCGTCCAGCGGTGAAACCCTGCGCCAACTGGCGTTGGAGGGGCAGGGGATCGCCTGCCTGTCGCACTTCATGACCATCGAAGACATCAACGCCGGCCGCTTGCAGACGGTCCTGGCTCCGTTCAACAGCGGTTACCGCCAGCCGATCCACGCGGTGTACTACCGCAACTCGCAACTGGCCCTGCGTATCCAATGCTTCCTCGACTTTATCCAGGAAAAACTGGCGCGCTACGCCTGTTGACCTGCCCGTTGTAGGAGCCGGCTTGCCTGCGATAGCGGCCTGAAGGTTGCGGGGTGATGCAACTGGCCTCATCGCCGGCAAGCCGGTTCCTACTGGTTCGGTTTCGTGGTTTTGCGTACCATCGCCGCCTCATCCCCCGCAACTCCCCCGGTAAACCCATGAAGCTCTCTCGTCTGCGCGCCGACGCCCTGGCCGGACTCACCACGTCTTTTGCCTTGTTGCCCGAATGCATCGCCTTTGCCCTGGTAGCCCACCTCAACCCTCTGATGGGACTGTATGGCGCCTTTATCATCTGCACCTTGACCGCGTTGTTCGGCGGCCGGCCGGGGATGGTCTCGGGGGCGGCTGGGTCGATGGCGGTGGTGATCGTCGCGCTGGTGGTGCAACACGGGGTGGAGTACCTGCTGGCGACGGTGGTGCTCGGCGGCCTGATCATGATTGCCTTCGGCCTGCTGCGCCTGGGCAAGTTGGTGCGCATGGTGCCGCACCCGGTGATGCTCGGTTTCGTCAACGGCCTGGCGATCATCATCGCCCTGGCGCAACTGGAGCATTTCAAAAGCGCTGAGGCCTGGCTCAGCGGCACGCCGTTGTATGTGATGACGGGGTTGGTGGCGGCGACCATGGCCATCGTCTACCTGCTGCCCCGCCTGACCCGCGCGGTGCCGCCGGCGCTGGTGGCGATTCTTGGCGTGGGGCTTGCGGTGTACCTGCTGGGCTTGCCCACTCGCACGCTGGGCGACATGGCCCACATCGCCGGCGGCCTGCCGACGTTTGCCCTGCCGCAGATCCCCTGGACCCTGCAAACCCTGGGCATCATCGCGCCTTATGCGTGTTTGATGGCCATGGTCGGGCTACTGGAAACCTTGCTGACCCTCAACCTCACCGACGAAATCACCGAGACCCGTGGCTACCCCGACCGCGAAAGCGTGGCCCTGGGCGCGGCGAACATGGTCAGCGGGGTGTTTGGCGGCATGGGCGGCTGCGCGATGATCGGGCAGACGGTGATCAACCTCAGCTCGGGCGGGCGCGGGCGGTTTTCCGGGGTGTTTGCCGGGGTGATGATCCTGCTGTTTATTTTGTTCCTGTCGCCGCTGATCGAGCGCATTCCCCTGGCGGCGCTGGTGGGGGTGATGTTCGTGGTGTCCCAGCAGACCTTTGCCTGGGCGTCGCTGCGGGTGATCAACAAGGTGCCGCTCAATGATGTGCTGGTGATCATCGCGGTGACGGTGATCACGGTGTTCACCGACCTGGCCACGGCGGTGCTGTGCGGGATTGTGATTGCCGCGCTCAACTTTGCCTGGCAACAGGCGCGGGAGTTGTACGCCGATGAACATCTGGAGGCCGATGGCAGCAAGCTCTATCGCCTGCATGGCACCCTGTTCTTTGCCTCGACCACACCGTTCTTGAACCAGTTCGACCCGGCCAACGATCCGGCCCAGGTAACGCTGGACTGCCGGCACCTGAGCTTTGTCGACTATTCAGCGATTGCCGCGTTGATGACCTTGCGCGAGCGCTACGCCAAGGCCGGCAAGCACCTGCGGGTGCTGCACTTGTCGGAGCGCTGCAAGAAACTGCTCAAGCGTGCGCGGGTGCAGCACGACTGATCCTGGCGGGATAGGCGAGGGGGTTAGGGGCCGACGAGGTTTTCCAGTTCCTCGGCGCGGGTCTGGGTCATGTCCAGCACACAGCCCGAGCCGTTGACCTGATCGATGCTGGCGCCGGTCGCGGAGCCGACGAAGGCGCAATTGGCATCGCGGTATTTGATCCACAGGCGTTGCACATCCTGCAGTTGTTGCTTGCGCTGGCCCTGGGCATCCAGCGCGGCTTTATAGGCGTTGTTCAGGCGCTGGTCCTGAATCCTGGTTTGTTCAACGTTGCAACTGACCATCGCCGCCGTGGTGTTGGCGGCGTCCAGGCACTTTTGCAGGGCCGGGCTGCTGTCGGCGGCCACTGCGGTGCCGCACAAGGCCAGCCACAGCGTGCTGGCGGTGAAAGTTCTCAGGTTCATCTTGGGCTTCCTGGCGGTTATTGGGTTGCAGTTTAGGCCAGCAGTCGAGTTTCCCGTATCTGCTCTGTGCTGCATGTAAGAACTATCCCCCGATTTTCATCCTGGCTCTGCGGGCATGTCCCAAAGCGACAGCGCTTACCTGTGGGCGAAAATTACTTTCATAAAATTTGAAAACCATCCTCGGTAATGATTTATGAGTTTCACAACCAATTCGACGTGACCCTTTCCGAGGAGTACCGCATGGCCGCATCACCGGGCGTCTGGCTGTTGGCATACGCTGCCATCGCCATCATTGCATTGATCGTGCTGATTGCACGTTACCGGCTCAACCCGTTTATCGTCATCACCCTGGTATCCATCGGCCTGGCGCTGCTGGCCGGGATGCCGGCGGATACGATCATGGGCTCCTACGAGGCGGGCGTCGGCAAGACCCTGGGGCATATCGCGCTGGTGGTGGCCCTGGGCACGATGCTCGGCAAGATGATGGCCGAATCCGGCGGCGCCGAGCAGGTGGCGCGCACCCTGATCAACCGTTTCGGCGAGCGCAATGCCCACTGGGCCATGGTGTGCATTGCCTTCCTGGTGGGGCTGCCGCTGTTTTTCGAGGTCGGTTTTGTACTGCTGGTGCCGATTGCCTTTACCGTGGCCCGGCGCGTGGGCGTGTCGATCCTGATGGTCGGCCTGCCGATGGTCGCCGGCCTGTCGGTGGTGCATGCCCTGGTGCCGCCGCACCCGGCGGCGATGATGGCGGTGCTGGCGTATAACGCCTCGGTCGGGCAAACCGTGCTGTATGCGATTTTGATCGGCATCCCCACCGCGATCATCGCCGGCCCGGTGTACGCCAAGTTCATCGTGCCGCGCATCCATTTGCCCGCCGAAAACCCGCTGGAACGCCAGTTCATCGAGCGCGAGCCGCGCACCCGCCTGCCCAGTTTCGGCCTGACCATGGGCACCATCCTGTTGCCGGTGGTGCTGATGATGATCGGCGGTTGGGCCAACCTGATCTCCACGCCTGGCAGCGGCTTCAACCAGTTCCTGTTGTTTATCGGCAACTCGGTGATCGCCTTGCTGGTAGCGACCCTGGTCAGCTTCTGGACCCTGGGCCTGGCCCAGGGCTTCAACCGCGAGTCGATCCTCAAGTTCACCAATGAATGCCTGGCGCCGACCGCCAGCATCACCCTGCTGGTGGGCGCGGGCGGCGGTTTGAACCGGATCCTGGTAGATGCCGGCGTGACCCATGAAATCCTCGGCATGGCCAATGCCTTCAACCTGTCGCCGCTGGTGATGGGCTGGTTGTTCGCTGCGCTGATGCGCATTGCCACCGGCTCGGCGACCGTGGCCATGACCACCGCGTCGGGCGTTGTCGCCCCCGTGGCCCTGGGCCTGGGTTACCCACACCCGGAATTGCTGGTGCTGGCGACCGGTGCCGGTTCGGTGATCTTTTCCCACGTCAACGACGGCGGCTTCTGGCTGATCAAGGAATACTTCAATATGACGGTGATCCAGACCTTCAAGACCTGGACCGTACTGGAGACTTTGATTTCAGTGGTCGCCTTCGGCCTGACCTACGGCCTGTCTCTTGTTTTATGAGCCTCATCCTGTAACCCGGAGACCCCATGGACATCCTCTACCAGATCCGCGCCCGCCAGGATTCCTTCAGCGCTGGCGAAGGGCGTATCGCCCGGCTGATGCTCGATGATGTGGGTTTTGCCGCATCCGCCAGCCTGGAAGAGCTGTCCCAGCGGGCCGAGGTCAGCACCGCCACCTTGTCGCGCTTTGCCCGCAGCGTCGGTTGCCGCGACTTGCGCGACCTGCGCCTGCAACTGGCCCAGGCCAGTGGCGTGGGCAGTCGTTTTCTGGACCCGGCGGGGTTGCCCGAGCAGTCGGCGTTTCATCGCCAGATCCTCGGTGATATCGAAGCGACGTTGCGCCAGCACCTGTCGGGCTTCAACCAGGCCGGGTTTGTCGATGCGGTGAACCTGCTGGGCAAGGCGCGGATGATCCACGCGTTTGGCATGGGCGGCCCGTCGAGCCTGTGCAGTGAAGAGTTGCAGGTGCGCCTGGTACGCCTGGGCTACCCGATTGCCGCCTGCCGCGACCCGGTGATGATGCGGGTCACGGCCGCCACGTTGAGCGCCGAACACGCACTGATTGTCTGCTCCCTCACCGGCCTGACGCCCGAGCTGCTGGGCGTGGTGGAACTGGCCCGCAACTATGGCGCGCGGGTCGTCGCCATCACCCTGGCCGATTCGCCGCTGGCGCAGTTGGCTGACGTACTGCTGCCGCTGCAACCAGCGGAAACCAGTTTTATCTACAAACCCACGGCGGCGCGCTACGGCATGTTGCTGGCCATCGATTTACTCGCCACCGAACTGGCCCTGGCCATGCCGGACGACAACCAGGAACGCCTGCGCCGGATCAAGCTGGCCCTGGACGACTATCGCGGCGGCCCTGACAGCCTGCCGCTTGGAGATTGAAATGAAGTACCACACGCTGATTCGCCAGGCGCTGATCATTGATGGCAGCAACACGCCGGGGTATCTCGCCGACGTGGGGCTGCGCGAGGGGCGGATCGAGAAAATCGGCGACTTGTCGGCCGCCCGGGGCGAGCATGAGATCGAGGCCAATGGCCGCGTACTGGCACCGGGTTTTATCGACGTGCACACCCACGACGACACCGTGGTGATCCGCCAGCCGCAGATGCTGCCCAAGCTCAGCCAGGGCGTGACCACGGTGATTGTCGGCAACTGCGGCATCAGCGCCGCGCCGGTCAGCCTGCGTGGTGCCCCACCGGACCCGATGAACCTGCTGGGCAAGGCCGAGGCGTTCGCCTATCCGCGTTTCCTCGATTACCGCGCGGCGGTGGAAAACGCTCACCCGGCCCTCAACGTCGCGGCATTGATTGGCCATACCGCTTTGCGCAGCAACCATATGGACGACCTGCACCGCACCGCCACCGCCACCGAAATCGCGGCGATGCGCGAGCAACTGCAGGAAAGCCTGGCGGCGGGCGCCCTCGGCTTATCCACAGGCCTGGCCTACGCCAGCGCGTTCAGCGCCGACACCGACGAAGTGCTGCAACTGAGTGAAGAGCTGACGGCGTTTGGCGCGGTGTACACCACCCATCTGCGCAGTGAGTTCGAGCCGGTGCTGGAGGCCATGGACGAGGCGTTTTTGATCGGCCGCCACGCCAAGGCACCGGTGATCATTTCCCACCTCAAATGTGCCGGCGCCGGCAACTGGGGGCGTAGTCCACAGCTGCTGGCGTCCCTGGAACAGGCGGCGAAGAGCCACCCGGTGGGTTGCGATTGTTATCCCTATGCCGCCAGTTCCTCGACCCTGGACCTCAAGCAAGTCACCGATGCATTTCGCATCACCATCACCTGGTCGACGCCGCACCCGCAAGTGGGCGGGCGCGATCTGCAGGACATCGCGGCCGAATGGGGCGCATCCCTGCTGGACGCCGCCCGCCGCCTGCAACCGGCGGGGGCGGTCTATTACGGCATGGATGAGGCCGATGTGCAGCGCATCCTCGCCCACCCACTGTCGATGGTCGGCTCCGATGGATTGCCGGAAGACCCGTTCCCCCATCCGCGCTTGTGGGGCGCATTTCCACGGGTGCTCGGACATTTCAGCCGCGACCTGGGACTGTTCCCGCTGCACACAGCCGTACACAAAATGACCGGCCTGTCGGCCGCGCGCTTTGGCCTGGCCGAGCGTGGCGAAATCCGCGAGGGGCATTGGGCTGACCTGGTGCTGTTCGACCCGTTGCGGGTAAGGGATGTGGCGGACTTCAAGGACCCGCAACGTGCCGCCGAGGGGATTGATGGGGTGTGGGTCAATGGTGTGTTGAGCTACTGCGAGGGGCAGGCGAATGGTCACAGGGCTGGGCGCTTCCTGGCGCGTAGCGGGGATTTGCGGCGGGGTTTTGCCCAGGTGTGATCGGCCGTGAGGTGTGTCGGATTGTGGTCAATGAGGGCTTACAAAAGGTAGGTTGTGACGGTGGAAGCGCTATCTAAGATGGGCAGGATTTCTTACGGAGAGCCTGTATGCCAAATCAATATGATAGCGTCAGTCGTTTCGGTAATCCGCCCAACGTTGCGGCCGCGTTGTACGCCAGTGGCCCTGCTGCCAGCATTCATGCGGCGACCGCCAATGCGCTGGCAGCCTTTCCTTTCCCCCGCGATACGATCAAAGGCTGGATCCAGGAAAAGGTCTGGAACCTGACCAACCAATGGATCGACCCTGACAAGGTCTACCTGCATAAATTTTCGTCGGCGCACAGCAGGCACAATCCCAGTGCGGTGACGGGCTGGGAGCACAACGGGGCTCCCGAATCCTCAATGACCCTCACCGAGGCCGTCGCCAGCGATTTTTTCTCGGCGCAGCGCTATGGCGCTGCCGGGAAGGCCCAGGCGGTAGCCCATTTCCTGTCTTCGAACACAAGCCCGTTCTCCCTGTTTAAAAGTGAAAGCGTCACGGACTTTTTCAGCCGTCTGGGCCGGTTCGTTCTTGATCGAACCGGGCCTGGCTACATTTACTCGAAAATTCATGATGATGTACCCAATGCCCAGGAGGCCTGGCGGGACCTGGATTCAGTCTACGGCCTCTATCTGGATGGCCCGCAAAAGGGCAGCTACAACGCGGACAATCAACTGCGCATGAAGCCCAGCGAGTTGTTGGATTTGGTGCGCGAGGGCGACTTGCAGAAGAAGGTGATTGCCAAGCTGGACGACTTCTGGACCCAGCACGGCAGCGAGTGGCGCACGCTGGCGAAAAAGCAGTTTGTGATGCAAGCCCGAGCCGCCCGGAGCCTGAACCAGAAAGATCCCAGCCAGGGCTTGAGCCCGCAGGCGTATGCCAGCGTCATGCAGGCGGCCGCGCCCAACGTGCCGCTCGAAGGCCCGGTGTCAAAAGAACAGTTACAGGCCGAGGCGGCGCCAGGGCCGGACACCCGGGTGTTGTGCTTCGACATCAATGGCTACCGCTCCAACAACATCCTGCGGTTTGTCGCGAAGGATGGCAGCGAAACCTTGTATATCCCCGGGGGCCAACCCTCCTTGCTGGCGTTCAAGGACCGTGCCGAAGTGGACCAGTGGGTACTTGCGCAGAGCAACGACCCGGCGAAGGCCACGGCGCTGGAGGCGCATTTTTCCTTGCGCGATCGCCAGCAGGGGGTATTCGGCGCCCTGAGTGCCAGCGGTGTGGACAGTACCCTGAAAAAACTAGGTTCTCGTGACCTGGCGGCCAACGACAGCCATATCGACACCCTGAATTACCCTGTCGGTGGTGATGTGTTTTCCTTCATGGCCAGCCAGACACGTGAGCGCATCAACAACGATGCCGATACCGAAATGAAGTCCAATGCCGAGGTGTACAAGGACGATGCCCTGGGCCTGTTGCAAGCGGGCAATGCGGTCTTTGCCATCCCGATGGCATTGCTCGGGCCGATTGGCCTGGCGCTTGGCACCGCATTGTTTGAAGCACAGGTGGGGCTGGAAATCGACACGGCTGTGCAAGGCGATACCCAGGCCGAGCGCGCGAGTGGCTTGCATGCTGCGGTGATGGACGTGGCGACGATGGGGTTTTTTCATGCGCTGGGCAAGTCTGTTCCTCTCACTGCCGATCCTGCCGTCGAGGCAGCCTCACCAGCGGGCCAGGGCGAGGCTGCAAACGGCGCGGGAGCCAGACCTTTTTTCAATTATCGACGAGTGAACGGCAAAATTGGCGTGCTGATGAGCCCCGACGGCCCGCCACGTTTACCCGCGCCGCTGGGGGGCAAGCTGAATCCTGCGTGGGATCCCTCCATGGAAATCTACCTGCAGTCGGGATCCCGGCGGCCGCAGGTTCAGCCCAGGTATGAGACCCCACAGCCCAGCCCCAAAAGACCCAGGCTTGACGACTCGGAGGGGGAACTGTCGGAGGATGAGCAGTCGCCACCTTCCGTGGCTTCGGATGCCACTTCATCCGGGGATTACGATCCCTATGAGGATAATGTCATCAAGACCAACCCCTTCAAGGCCGGCGTCACCCTGCCTGCCGGTGGGTATTTCAACAGTCGGGGCATGATCGAGCGCACCGACCGGCCCAAGTTGTATCGCGTCGAAAAGGCCGAGCGCGTGGAGCGCCGGGGGGACCCGTTGGATGTTGGTTTTCGGGACTCAAACTTCTTTTCCGGGCCCGAAAAAATGATGGATGGCAAGGTGCTGGTGGCCTCTGGCTCCAAGGCCGCGGCCATGCATTTTGGCGAGACAGAGTTCAGCGGCGATTACCATTTGTACGAAATCGACAGCCGCGGCATTCCTTCCGTGTCCTTCAATGAAAACATCGACGCCAACCCCCAGTTCGTCGAGGCCCGCCAGTGCGTTGCACCCGGTACCCTTGAGCGTCTGCGCAACGAGGGGCGCCTGGATCAGTTTGCGGCAAATGCCTATAGGTTCGATGAGGTGCATGTGTCCAATGAGGATCTGTCGAACGCGCGGATCACCAAAATCCCCCATGGTTGAACGCAGCGTCGTCAGGCATTCACAGTGGACGGGCTATGGGGTAGGGTGATGGCGCCTCAACAGGGAGTATTCTGGATTTGGAGAGTCTTATGCGGTTAGGAAACGTCACCCCCATCCTGCGGATTTTCGACGAGGCCAAGGCGCTGGAGTTCTACGTCGATTTCCTGGGATTCAAGGTCGATTGGCAGCACCGGTTCGAAGCGAATTTTCCGTTGTACCTGCAAGTGTCGTTGGGCGAGTGCGTGCTGCATCTATCCGAGCACCATGGCGATGCATCACCGGGCGCAGCGGTGCGGATTCAGGCATCAGGGGTGGATGGGTTCCAGCAGCAATTGCAGGCCAAGAATTATCGCTTTGCCAAGCCTGGAGTGGAGGAAACACCCTGGGGCTCGCGGGAGATGAGCATCAAGGACCCGTTTGGCAATCGGCTGGTGTTTGTCGAGGAAGGGCAAGCCTGATCGACAAATTTCAGGCAATAAAAAACCGCCTTGGTAGGGCGGTTTTTTATTGCAATCCCAGTTAGTGGTTGGGGTTGCTGTCTCAAAAGACGCAATCGACCTGCCCGCGAATATTAACGTTGACCATATCGGTTCGCAAGGTTCAACGATGATCGGCACCGATCGCTTCTGAAGCTTTTCTCGCGTCAAAGCTGACTGCAAAAAGCTGCAATAAATCTACCGTCAAATACTGGATGCTTGACCACTATTGGTCACACCTTTGGCCTAAATGTTGGTTAGGATCTCCCCCGTTCTGCGTCTGTCGCTTTTAGGTGAGTCGGGTATGCGGGCGAATTCCGGACCGGCCGCCACGGGCTAGTAATCCGTGCCGGATTCATGCGGAAGGACCATTAGCCCGGCCACCTCAAGAGACGTAATCGACCTGCGTCCAAAGGCTCGCGTGTTCCGGTAAGTGCGCTGGAGGTAAGGCCCAACTCTTAGGAGGGCCGAGTATGTCCAAGTTTGCACGACGTACGTGGGACCTCGTAGTGAATTGCCTGCGTGTTTATCACGTCTGGAAATTCCTGCGAGACAGCTTCGATGACCGTTAAGGCCTGAGAAGTGGAGCCGCCCCGGTTTCGGCCGGGGCGGCTTTTTGCTTAGACCCGGAAGTGGCTGACCATCTGCTGCAACTGGCTGCCCAGCCGTGCCAGTTCGACGCTGGACTTGGCAGTCTCGTCGCTGGCCGTTGCGGTCTGTTCCGATACGTCACGTACATTGACGATGCTGCGGCTGATCTCTTCGGCCACGGCGCTTTGCTGTTCGGCGGCGGCGGCGATCTGTTGGTTCATCGACTGGATGTTCGACACCGTGCGGGTGATGTTCTCCAGGGAGACGCCGGCCTTGCGGGTCAGTTCGACGCTGCTGTCGGTCAGGCTGCGGCTGTTGTTCATCACAGCGGCCACTTGCTGGGTGCCGTTCTGCAAGCCGGCGACCAGGCCTTCGATTTCTTCGGTGGATTTTTGCGTGCGCTGGGCCAGGCCACGTACCTCGTCGGCGACCACGGCAAACCCACGCCCGGCTTCACCGGCGCGCGCCGCTTCAATCGCGGCGTTGAGCGCCAGCAGGTTGGTCTGCTCGGCCACGGCCTTGATCACGTCCATCACGCTGCCGATCTTGTTGCTCTCTTGTTGCAGGTGGGCCATGGCGTCAGTGGAGCGTGCCACTTCGTCGGCCAGGCGTTCGATCTGGGCGATGGCTTCGGCCACCACCTTGTCGCCTTCGCGGGCCTGGCCATCGGCGGCGGATGCGGCCTGGGAGGCTTGTTCGGCGTTGCGCGCCACTTCCTGCACGGTGGCGGTCATTTCATGCATGGCGGTGGCCACTTGATCGGTTTCGATTTTCTGGCTGTTGACCCCGGCGCTGGTCTGCTCGGTCACGGCCGACAGCTCTTCGGCTGCGCTGGCGATCTGCGTGACGCCGTCGCGGATCCCGGAAATCAGCTCGCGCAAGGTGGTGCCCATGCGCTGGATGCCTTGTTGCAGCACGCCTAGTTCGTCGCGGCGGGTCACTTGGATGTTGTGGCTCAGGTCGCCGGAAGCGATGCGCTCGACCACGGCCAGGGTTTCCTGCAGCGGGCGGGTGATCTGCCGGGTGATGACCAGCGCGGCGATAATCCCCACCAGCAGCGCCAGCACGGTGCTGATCAGTTGCAGGCTGCGGGCCTGGACGCTTTCGGCGTCGCGTCGTTGCAGCTGGATGTCATACAGCGCTTCGCTGCGCGACACGATATCGGCACCCTGCACGGTCATTTCCTGTCGCGCGAGGACGATATTGGCGTTGGCCGCTTTATACGCCTGTAGCGCATTGCGATAGGCGCCCAGGGCATTTTCCAGGGCGATCAGCTCGGCCTGCTGGGACTCACCAAACACGTTCTTCAAGCCTTTGAGGCCATTGATCGCCGATTCAATCTGCGCCGCGGCACGGGCTTCGGTGTCCGGGTTGACGTTGCCGGTGTAGCCGCGCACTTCATAGCGGGCCACCTGGAACTCTTCCTTGGCGTGGTTGACGGCGTCGTACTGGGCGAAGCGTTCACTGCTTTCAGGCAACTGCCGCACGCTCTGGTCCAGTGCCGCAATCACCAGGCCGGCGGCGTCGGCGCGTTCGCCCATGGTCTGGCGAGCCGCGTTGCCGTTACGGTAGGCCTCGCGCATTTTGTTCAGCGACTGCCGGTAGGCGGTGATGATGTCTTTCTGCTCGTTGAGCAGCTTGAGGTTTTCCGGGCTCTTGAAGCTGTTGACCAACTGTTGCTGCTGCGCGGCAAAACTGTCGAGGGTGGTCTGGACGTTCTGCGCCACGGTTTCATCGCCGTTGGCGAGCATGTATTGCAGGCGCACGATCCGCAGTTTGGTCAGCGAGGCGTTGAGCTGGGTGATGTCGCTCATCCAGTTGCTGCGGTCGATCAGGCTGCCCAGGCTGGTCCAGCCGGTGAGCGCGAGGATCGAGGTGAGCACCAGTACCAGGCCGAAGCCCAGGCCCAGTTTCAAGTTGACGCTGATGTTGCCAAACCATGTATTCATCGAATTCCTCCAGGAACAGATTGCGTGTACATCAGTTGCTGGAAGATCGCCCAGCCGATGGATAGTCAGGAGATATCGGCAGGCAGGGCGAGAGCTGAAACGGTTTTTTAGCCAATGTGGGATTGGCGGATGAGCGGTCATTACTCCCGATGTAGGCGCTCTTCACCCGTTGGGCAGAATGCTCAGGACCAGACACGATGCGGCATCCCGGCTGAGGTGGATGCGATTGTGGGCAATGCGCGGGTCGTGGGCCTGGCCCTCGGCTTCGCCGCTGTTGGGGTTGACGTCGAAGCGCGGGAAATTGCTACTGGAAATGTCCAGGCGCAGGCGATGGCCCTGCTTGAACAGGTTGCAGGTGGCAAATGGCTCGATGTTCACTTTCACCCGCTCGCCGGGTGTCAGCGGTTTGGGCTGCTCCCACGCGTCGCGATAACGGCAGCGGCGGATGCCGTCGGTGATGTTCATCGCAAAGCCTTGCGGGTAAGCGGCGCTCGGCGGGTAGACATCCACCAGCTTGGCGGTGAAGTCGGTGTCCGGCGCGTCGCTGTCGATCCATAGCTCGATCTGCACCGTGCCGGCGACGATCAGGTCTTCGGTCAGGGGCGCGGTCTCAAAGCTCAGCACATCGTTGCGCTCGCACAGGGGGCGATTGTCACCATGGGTGCCAAAAAAGTCCGCGCGCTCACGCTGGTCGAAGGCGCCACCGACGAAGATCGGCGCACCGGATGTCAGTGCGCCGCCCACGGTTGGCACCGGGTTGGCCGGGTCGGCGTAGTAACCCAGGACGGCCTCGTCAGCGCTGGGCGCAACCTCGGTCAATTGCCGTTGTTCATCCAGGTACAAGGTCAGCGCCTGGGTGCCGGGCAGCGGCCATTGCTCGGCCTGCAACCAGCGGCCGCCGTGTTGCAGGCGCCCCTTTTCATCCGGCAAGCCGCTGCCGCCGCCCATCAGGAACACCTGCACCTGGGCTTGCGGTGGCTGCGTCCCTGGCTTGAGGGATTGCTCGAACCATTGCAGGCGGCAACTCAACCAATCTTGCGCC
This sequence comes from Pseudomonas sp. HC1(2025), assembly GCF_058742075.1. Taxonomy (NCBI): domain Bacteria; kingdom Pseudomonadati; phylum Pseudomonadota; class Gammaproteobacteria; order Pseudomonadales; family Pseudomonadaceae; genus Pseudomonas; species Pseudomonas sp. HC1(2025). The sequence continues at coordinate 809,746 of NZ_CP196017.1, forward strand.
ACCTGGCCGTCAAACGCGGCCTGGGCGCCGAACTCCACATCGCCGCTATGGCTGATATTGCGGTCACCGTGCAACCACGGCCCCATGATCAACTGTTGCGGTGCACGGTTGGCGCGGGTGAATGCGGCGTAGTTGGCCAGGGTCGAGCTGACATAAGCGTCATACCAACTGGACATGAACAATACGGGAATATCCGGCAAGTCCGCGTAATGACCTTCGGCATAAATTCCCGACTTCTGCCAGTAGGGGCCGAAAGTGCCCTGGGCCCACTGCTCCAGCAGATAGGCTTCGTACTCGGGCACATGGCGCAACGGTGATTGACCCGCCTGCCAGGGCATGCGGCGGAACCACTCATGGATGTCTTCGTCTTCCAGCGCCTGGCGTACTTGCGGGTCGGCCAGGGCTAGCGGGCTTTCCTTGGCCTGGCGAAAGGCCCAGGTAGCCTGCTTGAGTTCAAACGCACCGCCCTGGCGAATCCCGCATTGGTAGGCGTTGGCGAAGCCGCCGCTGTCGAGCACCATGCTGCTCAGGCCCGGCGGGTGCAGGCAGGCCATCGCCAGCTGGGTGTGGGCCGCGTAGGACAGGCCCATGCTGCCGATCTTGCCGTTGCACCATGGCTGGCGAACGATCCAGGCCAGGGTGTCGAAGCCGTCTTCGCCCTCGGCGGTGTATTTGGTGAACACCCCTTCGGAGGCGTAGCGCCCGCGGCAATCCTGGAATATCGCGACAAACCCCTGGGCGGTAAAACGCGCCGCCATCTGCTCGCGGGAGATGTGCTGGCCGTCGAGCTGTTTTTCCGAGCGCGACGGTTTGCGCTTGTCATAGGGCGTACGTTCGATCACCACCGGATACGGCCCTTCGCCGCCCGCCGGCAGGTAGATATCGGTGGCCAGGTGGATGCCATCGCGCATGGCGATCATCTGGTTGTGCAGGGTTTGCATAGGTAAAACACTCATCGGCTCAATATCCGGTTTGCACGGCAATGGCCAACAGCACCATCGCCAGCACCGCGTAGATCAGGAACAGCGGCAGGATGTAGCGCGCCCATTGGCCCCAGCCGACGTTGGCGGTGGCCAGCAGCACCAGCAGGCCGCTGGAGGTCGGGGTGATCATGTTGGTCAGGCCGTTGCCCATCAAAAAGGCAAACACCGTGGTTTGCGGGCTGACCCCGGACAACTGGCCCAGCGGCCCGAAGATCGGCATCGTCACCGCCGCCTGGCCTGAGGTGGACGGGATCAGCACGTCCAGCCCCAGTTGCGCGAAGAACATGCCGTAGGCCGAGACCACCGGCCCGTGGTCGCCCACCAGGTTGGCCAGGCTGTTGACGATGGTGTCCAGCACCTGGCCGGTGCTGAGGATGATTTCCACGGCGGTCGCCAGGCCGATCAATACGCCGGCGATCAGCACCTTTTTCATGCCATCGACAAACGCGCTGGCGGCAGTGCTGGCAGCCAGGCCGGCGATCACCGTAAAGGCCACGGTCAGCAGCAGGTAGAACGCCGACAGTTCATGGTATTTCCAGCCCCAGCGGTTCGAGGCATACACCAGAAAACCGATCCCGCCGCCCAGCACCAGCAGGTTCAGCAGGTGGCGAATCGGCAGGGGTTTGCTTTCAAAGGTGATCTGCGCGCTGGCATCAAAGCCGTGCTTGCGAATGCTCCACAGCACAAACGCGATACCCACCAGCAGGAAGGTGCAGTAAGCGGCGACGCGCATGCTCAAGCCGCTGAAGATCGGCAGGCCGACCATCGGCTGGGCCACGGACAACGCCACCGGGTTGGAGATGGACGCCAGGTAGCCGATCTTCACCGAGATGGTGACGATGGCCAGGCCAATCAGGTTCGACAGCCCCAGGCGGTTAGCCATGGCCACCATCAACGGCACGATCAGGATGAATTCCTTGGCCAGCCCCATGAAGGTGCTGCCGGCGGAAAACACCAGCATCAGGCTCGGCACCAGCACGTAGATATTGCCCCGCGTCAGGCCCAGCAGGCGCTCCAGCCCGGCGTCGATTACCCCGGCCTTGTTCAGCACGCCGAACATGCCGCCGATGAACAGCACCATGAAAATCAGCGCCGCACGCTTTTCGATGCCTTGGGGGATGGCCATGAAGCCTTCCACCAACGACACCGGGCGCGCGGTTGTGTCGCCGGCCTTGCGTGGTTCCAGGGAGAACAGTTGGCTGAAGGAGTCCTGCTTTTCCAGCACCTGGTACGAGCCCGGCACCACCAGGCCATTGTGGCGCTGGAACTTGCCGGCATTCACCGCATAGGTGAAGGCGACGGCGAGCAGGACGATACTCAGCAGAATGATCGCTGGGTTGATTTGCTTGCGTTGCACGGGTTTGTCTGCGGCCGCCTCGGTGGGCGGCGGGGTACGGAGGATCTGCGGTTCGGTCATGCTGGCGGCCCCGGCGCGACCCCGTCTGGGCGGGGTGAGTGCGCTGTTATTGTTGTGGTGGGCGGACACTAGGGCAAAGCTCGCAGGCCCACAACGTTATGCGTGGGGCGGGTTGGGGTATGCGTTTTACACACAGATTGCGCGCAACGACGAGCGGTTCGGCTGGGAGGCTGTGGTGTTGGCGCGGCTGTCATCGCCGGCAAACCGGCTCCTACAGTGGGGTGGCGAGGCAGCTTTTGAGGTGGTCGGCGAAGGCCGTTACCAACTGTGAGCGTGGCTCGTCGGCACGAAATGCCAGGCCAAATTCATAGGGCAACGCCGGGCGAAACGGCCGGCTGACAATCGGCAGATGCATGAAGTGGCTGGCCAGCAAACCGTTGACGATCGACACCCCCAGGCCTTCGGCGACAAAGCTGCAGGCGGCGCCCACCGAGTGCACTTCGACCCGCACCTGGGGCGTCAGGTTGGCGGCGCGGAACATCTGGTTCAACTCGGTACGCACCGCCCGTTGCCGGCCCAGCATCACCAGCGGCACGTTGCGCAGATGCTGCACCTCGATGAACTCTTGGCGACTCAACGGGTGATCGGCTGGCATCACGCACACGCCTTCGGTGTGCAGCACCGGCTCGATATCGAAGTCGGGAATCTCGGTGGGCAGGCGCACAAAACCCAGGTCGGCGGAGCGGTCCAGCACGGCGCGTTCGATCATGTCGTAGGAGCCGGTCAGCAGTTCGACCACGGTGTCGTCATGGTCCTTGAGAAAGTCCGCGACAATCCGCGGCAACAATTGCTGGGTCATGCTGGTGGGGACGCCGACCTTGAGCAGGCTTTTGCGCGAGCGGCCGACGCGCATTTCGTCGGCCAGACGCTGGATACGCTGCATGCCGTCTACCAGGCCGGCGACCTCGGTGAGCAACTCCTCGGCCTCTGGCGTGGCCATCAGGCGGCCCTTTTTGCGCAGGAACAGGGCAAACCCCAGGGCGTCCTCCAACTGGCTCAACAGGCGGCTGACTGCAGACTGCGACAAGCCCATGCGCGTGGCCGCGCCGATGGTCGAGCCGGTGGACATGATCGCCTTGAAGGCTTCGAGTTGCTTGAGGTTCACCGTGGATTTCCTGTCGAAGGGCGGCTTTGCGCATAGCGTCATGCGCTTCTCGCATAACGTTGTGGGGCGTTCGGCAAGCCGTTAGTGTCCGCCCCAATGTGACCTGGCGTCCAGCCTGGCACACGGAGCAACTGCCCATAAAAATCGACAATACGGCATTGAGGAAACACTGATGCGTGAGCTTTTCACGAGAGGCGGCGTAGTTACCGCCGGCTTGCTGGCGAGTCTGTCGCCGGCGCTGATGGCCCAGGGGTTCTGGGAGGATTCCCAGGGCAAGCTGAGCCTGCGCAATTACTATTTCAACGACGGTTATCGCGACGGTGGCGAGGACCGCAAGGAGTGGGCGCAAGGCTTTCTGCTCAACCTGCAGTCGGGCTACACCGAAGGTACCGTGGGGTTTGGCCTGGATGCCCAGGGGCTGTCGGGGATCAAGCTCGACTCCAGCCGCACCCACGCGGGCACCGGTTTGTTGCCGGTCCATGATGATGGGCGCGCCGCCAATGAATTCTCCAGCCTCGGCGTGACCGCAAAAATGCGCATCGGCGCGGCCGTGGTGAAAACCGGCACCCTGTTGCCCAAGATCCCGGTGCTGGTGCACAACGATGGGCGCCTGCTGCCCCAGACATTTCGCGGCACCCAGGTCGAATACACGGGCATCCGCAACCTGTACCTGCACAGCGGGCACCTGGATCAATTCAAGCTGCGTAACTCCACCGACAGCGTGGATATTTATCCACAGGGCTACAGCGGCAAGAAGGGCAGCGACTTCGATTTCGCCGGCGCCACCTATGCCTTCACACCTACGCTCAGTGGCACCTGGTACTACGGGGAAATGCGCGAATTCTATCGCCAGCAATTCCTCGGCCTGGTGCATAAGCAGCCGTTGGGCCCGGGCAGCCTGACCAGTGATTTGCGCTACTTCATCAGCAATGAAGCCGGCGAGGCGCGCAACGGCAAGGTCGACAGCGACATGTTCAGCGGCCTGTTCACCTATCGCCTGGGGCCGCAGGCACTGGGCGTGGGCTACCAGAAAGTCAGCGGCGACACCGCGCTGCCCTATGCCAGCGTGTCGACGGTGTACTCGTTCAGCAACGCTGGGGTCGGCAAGTTCATCCAGGCCGGTGAGCAAACCTGGATGCTGCGCTACGACTATGACTTCGCCGCCGTGCTGCCGGGCCTGAGCTTCATGACCCGTTACTACAAAGGCCAGAACGGCGACTTCAAGGGCCGCGAAGCGCGCGAGTGGGAGTCCGACACCCACCTGCGCTATGTGATCCAGGACAGCACCCTCAAAGGCCTGGGCGTGGAATTGCGCAAGGCCACCTACCGTTCCACCTATGCCAGTGACCGCGATAACTACCGGGTCTACCTGACGTACGATCTGGCGCTCTGGTAGGCCTTACTGTTCGACAAACGAGTAGGGCCGGCTGCCCACGGTGATCTGCTTGAGAGCGGTGACCGGAGTCGTCAGTTGCTCGATACGGTCCAGCAACGCCACATTGCCCGGCCTGGCATCGAGATAGGTGCGCAGTTGTGCCTCCGTCTGCAGGATCGGCAAGTTGCTCTGGGTGTAAAACACGCTGGCGCCGGCCACACGCTCGTTGGGCTGGTACAGCACCACCGTGTGGCCCTGGGCTTGTAATTCCTGGATTTGTCGGGTCAGCGGCACGAAGGATTCTCGCCGGTCGGCCTTGGGCGCATACCAGATAGCAGCGCCCAGGTAGCCGGCAATCACCACGGCAAATACGCCGGTGATCAAGCCACGGCGATAGGCGGGCACGCGGCCAAGCAGGACCGCGCCATATTCGGCCGCGAGGACCGCCGCCGCCGGGGTCAGGGCCATCAGATACACGATGCGTTTGCTGGAGGCGAAGGTCAGCAGGGTAAATTGCGCCACCAGCCACAGGCTGAAAAACAGCCGGTAGCGATTGCTCGCCAGACTTTTGCGAAAGTGCCACAGGCCCAGGTACACCAGGATATTCCACGGCAAAAAGGCTTCGGGCAGTTTGGCCAGGTAGTAGTAGATCGGCTCGTAATGCCCGGCTTCGACGAAGGAGCCGCTGAAACGTCCGACACTGTTGGTCCACAACACCTCACCGACTGCCTGCATCCCACCCCGTTGATACAGAAACCCCAGCCAGATCAACAACGGCACCAGCGCCAGTAGGGTGAACATGCCGGGCCGCAGCCATTGGCCGGGCCGCACGCGCTTGTCCAACAGGCTGGTGCAGGCCAGGTAGGCAAAAATCACAATGCCCGGCATCGCCAGGCCCAGCACGCCTTTGCTCAAGGTGGCGATGGCCATCCCCAAGGTAAACAGCAGCCATGTGCCGATATTGGCACCGGGCTGGGATTCCGCGCGGGTGGCCTGGTAGAACGCCAGCAGGGCCAGGGTCACGCCGAGGCTGAGCAGCGCATCCTCACCTACGCCGCGCACGTTGCTCCAGTAACTGGCCATGGTCGCCAGCACCAGCGCGGCGCCAAACGCCAGGGGCTTGGGCCGTCCGAAGCGGCGCAACATGCCGTACAGCAGCATCACACTGAACAACCCGGCAAACGCCGAGGCCAGTCGTACCGCGCCGGTGCTGGCGCCAAACAGGCGAATCGCCCCGGCATCCAGCCATAGGCTCAGGGGTGGTTTTTCCAGGAACGGCTCACCGAACAGGCGCGGCACCACCCAGTCATTATCCAGGTGCATGGCCATGGCAATCCCGGCCACCCGGGCTTCGGTGGAGCCTTGCAACTCATGATTACCCAGGGCCACGAAGAACAGCAGACCGGCAAGCAGCAGCAACAGCGGGGCAGGGCGTGTCATGGGGTGGGTTACCGGATGCTAGAGGGGGGTAGCGTTGGAGTATACGAAGGCAATCCTTAACGAATTGTGAACGTAGCGCCCGTTGTAGATTGGCCTGCCAGGTGGTCTGGAAGTGGTCGGTTCGCCGCCGCCTTGGAAACCTACCATTGCCGGGTCCCGATCCATCCCGGACCGGGCTTCCCGATAGGAGAACGCGATGAGTAACGATCCACAGGCAATCGTGGTGAGAGCTGTGCAACCCGAAGACTATGAGCAATGGCTGCAACTGTGGCTGGCCTACCAGGACTTTTATCAAGTCACTTTGGATGAGACCACCACCCGCACCGCCTTCAGTCGCTTGCTCGATGCCGATGAAGCCATGGCCTGCGCCGTGGCGGTACAGGGCGATGAGTTGGTCGGGCTGGTGCATGCGCTGTTGCATCGTTCGACCTGGGCGGTCGCTGATTTCTGCTACCTCGAAGACCTGTACGTGGCCCCCACGGTGCGCGGCGGCGGCACCGGCAAGCTGCTGATCGAATGGGTCCAGCGCTATGCGCAACACCACGGCTGCGCCCGGTTGTACTGGCATACCCAGCAGACCAACAAGCGTGCGCAGAAACTCTACAACTGGATCGCCGAAGACTCGGGCTGCATCGAGTATCGGATGGCTCTGTAACACCCGACGGCAAAGCTCGCCGATATTGCTCGTGGACATATCGGCGGCTTCGCACAAAGATGCATGGTTTTTTAGCCCTTGGCCAAGTCAATGACCCACAACCTGGAACTGGACACGCTGAAGATCCGCCTGACGGACCCCAAGCTGGCCTCGCTGGATTTGCGGGTGCGGGTGCAACGGGTGCTGCGCCAGTTGATCCTCGAGGGCATCCTCGCGCCCGGCAGCCGCTTGCCCGCCACGCGCACGCTGTGCAAGTCACTGGGCATCTCCCGGGATACCGTGGAAATGGCCTACGTCCAACTGCAATTGGACGGTTACCTGTGTCGGCGCGAAGGCTCGGGCAGTTTTGTCTCCGAGAAAATCGGGCCGAGCCTGCTGGGGACGCGCAAGCGCCAGCCAGTGATGGCGAACCAGGCGGCGCTGAGTGCCAGGGGCGCGCAGATCCTCGCCAGCGGCGGCGTTACCGACCAGCAAGTGGTCAAGGCGTTTGCCACGGGGCTGCCGGAAACGCGCACCTTTCCCGTGGGCATCTGGGAGCGCCTGCACCGCCAGGCATTGAAGGATTATCGCCCGAACCTGCTGTTGCACGGCGACCCGCAAGGCGCCGAACCCCTGCGCCAGGCCATCGCCGACTACCTGAACCTGGAGCGCGGCGCGCGGGTTACACCGGATCAGGTGCTGGTGCTGTCGAGTACGCGCCAGGCCCTGTATTTGTGCGCGCAGGTGCTGGTGGATGAAGGCCGGCCGATCCTGATGGAAGACCCCGGCTACTTCGGCGCCCGCAAGGCGTTTGAAATGGCCCAGCTCAAGGTGGTACCGGTTGCGGTGGACGCCAAAGGCCTGTGTATCGACGCCTTGCGCGCCGACCGCAGTGGCGCCAATGCCGTGTATGTCACGCCGTCCCATCAATACCCCACTGGCGCCACCCTCGCGCTGGAACGGCGCCTGGACCTGATCGCCTGGGCCGAGCAGCGCCAAGGCTGGATCATCGAGGACGACTACGACAGCCAGTTTCACTACGAAGGCCTGCCGACCGCCTGTGTACAAGGCCTGGATAGTTACCAGCGCACGCTGTACCTCGGCACCTTCAGCAAATCCCTGTACCCCGGCTTGCGCATGGGCTTTATGGTGCTGCCCCGGGAGTTGGTCAAGCCCATGACTTACGCCCGCAGCATCCTCGACGGCCACACCCCGCAAATCGCCCAGTTGACCCTGGCGCGCTTTATGAGCGACGGGCATTTCGGCAGCCATATCCGCGCGATGCGCAAAGTCTACGGCGAGCGACGTGATGCCATGGCCGAGGCGGTCGGGCGCCACTTGAGCCATGTGGTCACCGCCAGCTTGCCGCCCGGGGGCTTGCAGTTGCCTTGCGTGCTGCATGAGGGATGGTCGGAGCTGGAGACGATTCGCCAGGCGGCGCGGGTGGGTATCCAACTGCCTGGCCTCACGCGGCTCTACGCCCAGCCGCCGGCAAGGGGCGGCTGGCTGCTGGGGTTCTCGGCGCTGACGCCCGGTGAAATCGACAGCGCCAGCCGGCAATTGGCCAAGGTGCTCAAGGGTGGTCTGGTGCAAGGCCGGGAAGTGGACTGAACGGGCGGTCCGGTGCTTGTTAGCCTTTGCGGCCTCAACCAAAGGAATGCGCCATGAATCGACCCGCCCCACGCCTGCGTCTTGCCGACTACCTGTCACCGAGCATCAGCGCGCTGATTTCCGTCATCGTCAATTACGCCGGGACCTTTGTCCTGGTGTTCCAGGCCGCGCACCTGGCGCAACTGAGCGCGGCGCAAACCGCGTCCTGGGTCTGGTCGGTGAGTATTGGCGTGGGCGTGACCGGTGCGTGGTTGAGCTACCGCTACCGCGAGCCGATCATCACGGCGTGGTCGACGCCGGGGGTGGCCTTTCTGGCGACGGTCATGGCGTTTACGCCGTATGCCGAAGTGATCGGTGCCTATGTGATGTGCGCCATCGGTTTTATCGTGCTGGGCCTGAGCGGTGCGTTCGAGCGCTTGGTGCGGCTGATCCCCGGTGGCATTGCGGCGGGTTTGCTGGCGGGGATCCTCCTGCAATTTGGTGTGGCGGCGTTTGGCGGGGCCAACGCGGACCCGCTGCTGGTGATTGTCCTGGTGGTGTCCTACGCGGTGTTGCGCCGTTTCACTTCACGTTATGCGATGGTCGGGGTTCTGTTGATTGGCCTGGGGTTGCTGCTCGCCCAACAGCGGCTTGACCTGCACAGCCTGGAGCTGCAATTGGCCGCCCCTGTGTTTGAAATGCCGCACTTTTCCATCGCGGCGTTTTTTGGCGTGGCCTTGCCGCTGTTCGTGATTACCCTGACCGGGCAATACATCCCCGGCATGCTGGTGCTGCGCAACGACGGGTTCAAGACCAGCGCCAACCCGATCATCACTATTACCGGCCTGGGTTCTTTGCTGATGGCGCCGTTTGGCGCCCATGCATTCAACGTCGCGGCGATCACGGCGGCGATCTGCACCGGGCGCGATACCCATCAGGATCCGTCCAAACGCTACATCGCCGGGTTGGTGTGTGGGGCGCTGTACATCCTGGTCGGGGTGTTTGGCGTGACGCTGGCGACCTTGTTCATGGTCCTGCCGCGCGCGTTTATCACCACCTTGGCGGGCCTGGCGCTGCTCGGCGCCATCGGTTCAAGCCTGGCCAATGCCATGGCCGATACACGCACCCGGGAAACCGCGTTGATCACTTTTTTGGCGACGGCGGCCAATGTCACGCTGCTGGGGATTGGCGGCGCGTTCTGGGGGCTGGTGGCGGGGTTGTTGGTGCATGGGGTGATTCACGGTGGGCGCGGGGTTCAGGCGCGTGCGGCGGGCTAAAGGAGTTCGGCGCGTTTCACCGCGATACCCAACGGGCCGCTGAGCTTTTCGACCCTGACCTTGCCACCCGCCCGAAGCGCATCCGGGTGGCAGATTTTTATACGTTTTTCGAGTTCTCGATCGTAGACCTTTAACCCGCTACAGCCCTTGCCGGCGGAGGTGTATTCGTAGCTGGCGATGTAGTCGCCCGGCCTTGTGCTTGAAAAAAACACAAGCAATGACAACACGAAAAATTCGGCCACGGCGATAACGGCGAGCAGCGAGATCGCCTCTTGCAACGAGTCCATTATTGTAAATCTGAGGCGCGGACTCCTGCGCCGCACCCCCAGCACAAATGCCACCGCAGCCAATAGGGGCGATGTCACCAGGCAGATCATCACGCTCAACGTATTGAAGTACACGATGCGGTCGAGCCAGAACACCCATAACCCGATGGTTGCCACGAAAAGTACTACGCCCAGGCCGACGAGCAGGCGTGTAGAGGTCAGCGGTCTTCTCAATTCAAATGGCTTCCATGCAGTGAAGCAAAGGGGTAAACGCGACAGGCACTGTGTTTGGGTCGGATAAAACAGCAGGGAGTATAAACTTCTACTTGTCTCTAATGAGAAGTATTATCATGCGCGCCTCCCGTCAGCTGCCAGTCCGGAAATCACCTCGATGGCCTCATCCTCTTCCTCCCACCGTGCCGTGGGTGAACTCTACGCCCAGCATCACGGCTGGGTGGTGCAGTTGCTGCGGCGCAAGCTGGGTGGGCAGGAGCAGGCACTGGACCTGGCTCAGGACACCTTCGTGCGCATCCTCAGCAGTGGGCCCTTGCCGCTGTTGCGTGAGCCGCGGGCTTATCTCACCACGGTCGCCAGCCGCCTGTGCGGCCAGTATTTTCGCCGCCAGGCCCTGGAGCGTGCGTACGAACAATCCCTGTTGATCCTCGAGCCGGAACACGCGCCGTCGCCGGAGACCCGCTTGTTGGTACTTGAAGCACTGGATGCGGTCGGGCAGGTGCTGGACGGGCTGGGGAGCAAGGTGCGGGAGATTTTCCTGCTGTCGCAGTTGGACGGCCTGACTTATCCACAGATCGCCGAGCAACTGGGCCTGACCGTGAATGTTGTGCAAAAGGCCATGCTCAAGGCCTATCGGCATTGTTACCTGGCGGTGTACCAGGCATGACGATGTTCCAGCCAACCGACGATCAATTGTTGGATGAATACGTGCTGGACCAGGCGCTGATGTGGATGGTCACCCTGCAATCGGGCGTCAGCGGCGCCGCCGAGCAACGCGCGTGTGCAGCCTGGCGCAATGCAAATCCCCAGCATGAACTGGCCTGGCAGCGCTTGACCGGCTTGAGCCGCGACCTGCGTAGCAGCACCGTTGCCCTGCCGGCGCCCGCCGCCCGCCAGTTGTTGCGGGCGCGCAGCCTGACCTCGCGGCGCACGCTGCTCAAGGGTTTCGCCGGCCTGGGGATTGCGGCGGCCATGGGCCTGGGTGTGCGCGAGCGCGTGGTGTTGCCGCAGTTGTTCAGTGACTACCGCACCACCACCGGCGAGCGGCGGCCCTTGCAGTTGGCCGGCGCTGGCGCGGTGCAACTGGACACCCAGACGGCGGTGGATGTGCGCGGCCCGCAATTGGCCCTGAACCAGGGGCGCTTGCTATTGGCGACGGCGGCGGACACCTTCGTCGGCGTCAAGACCGCCCATGGCTGGGTGCGGCCGGTGGCGCTGTCGCGGCTGATCATCAGCCAGGATCTGCCAGGCCAGCGCGGGACCCTGGTGCAAGTGCTCGCAGGCCATGTCTGGATCGAACCGCAGCAAGGTGGCCGGGTGTCGATCGGCGCCGGCCAGCAGTTGGCCTTCGACAGCCGCCAAAGCGGCCCGGCACAACCCCTTGCGCCCGCCGCCGATGCCTGGAGCCGTGGCTTGCTGATTGCCGAGCGCATGCCGCTGGCCCAGGTGGTCGATCAGCTCAACCGTTACCGGCGCGGGGTGTTGCGCTGTGACCCGGCGGTTGCCGGTCTGCAAGTCTCGGGTTCGTTCTCCCTCGACCGCCCGGATGCCAGCCTCGACCTGCTGGCCAAGGTGCTGCCGGTGCGCGTGCAGCGGGTCTTCGGCTACCTGGCGACGGTGGTGGCGGCCTAGGTAAAAAAATTCCATGGGGCCGGCAGTATTTGCCATCTCGTGCATCAAGACAGGGAAGACGCTGAATAAGAGCGCCCCCAACCTTTCACCACAGGACAGTCTTTATGCACAGCCGCGTCACTCCGCTTGCCAGCGCCCTGCGCGCCATCATCGTTGGTTTAACCGTGGCCACGGCCAGCCACGGCGCCATGGCCGCCACTGCACAACCGGCTACCGAACAGGCCCCGCGCCAGTCCTACGACATTGCTGCCGGCAGCCTGGACCGCGTGCTGGGTGCTTTCGGCAATCAGGCGGGCGTGATGATCGCTATCGATTCGGCGCTGGCCAAGGGTGTGCACAGCCAGGGCTTGCACGGCAGTTTTGCCCTGTCCGAGGGGCTTGAGCGCCTGCTGGCACCGCTGGGCCTGCAGGCCGAGTATGAGCAGGGCAGCTATCGCGTGGTGGCGCGGGCCGTCGCAGACGGGCAAGTGCAATTGCAGGCCACGCAGATCAGCGCCAACCAGTTGGGCTCGATCACCGAAGGCACTGGCTCCTATACCCCGGGCACGATTGCCACCGCCACGCGGATGGTGCTCACCCCACGGGAAACGCCGCAATCGATCTCGGTGGTCACGCGCCAGGTGATGGATGACTTCGGCCTCAATGCCATCGACGACGTGATGCGCCACACGCCCGGCATCACCGTGTCGACCTACGACACCGAGCGCACCAACTACTATTCCCGTGGTTTTTCCATCGTCAACTTCCAGTACGACGGCATCCCCACCCTGCGCGACGCCCAGTACTCGGCGGGGCAGACCCTGACCGACATGGCCCTGTATGACCGGGTCGAAGTGCTCAAGGGCGCCACCGGCCTGCTCACCGGCGCGGGCGGCCCGGGCGGTACCATCAACCTGATTCGCAAGAAGCCGACCTCGGAGTTCAAGAGCAGCATCGAACTGGGCGCCGGCTCCTGGGACAACTACCGCTCGCAGATCGACGTCAGCGGCCCGTTGACCGAAACCGGCAACGTGCGCGGCCGGGCGGTGGCGGCGTACCAGGATAAAAAATCGTTCCTCGACCACTATTCGCGCAAGACCGGCGTTTACTACGGCATCCTTGAATTCGACCTTGATCCCGACACCCTGCTGACCCTGGGCGCCGACTATCAGGACAGCGACCCGAAAGGCTCCAGCTGGACCGGTACGCGGACCATCTTCGACCCGGCCGGCAACAAACTGGACCTGCCGCGCTCGTTCAACAACGGGCCGAAGTGGAGCAGTTGGGAGCAGTACACCCGCACCCTGTTCGCCACCTTGGAACACACCTTCGACAATGGCTGGGTGACCAAGGGCCAGTACAACCATCAGATCAACGGCTACAACGCGCCCCTGGGCTACATCTCCCAGGACTCCCTGACCGCCAGCTCGATCTTTGCGCGTAAATACACCGGCGAGACTACCAGTGACAGCGTCGATGTGTACGCGTCCGGGCCGTTTGAGTTGTTTGGTCGTGAGCATCAACTGGTGGTGGGCCAGTCGTTGTCCATCTCCAAATGGAAGGGCAAGGACTACGGCAGCGCGACCTATTTCGACAACTCCTACGACTTCTACAAGTGGCACGGCGAAGCCATCGAGCCGCTGTGGAACCAACCGACCAGGATCAGCGACGAAACCACGCGCCAGACCGGCAGCTACATCACCGGGCGCTTCAGCCTGATGGAGGACCTGCACTTGCTGCTGGGCACGCGCATCGCCAACTACCAGGTCACGGGCACCAGCGACACCCAGGAAAACGGCAAAGTCGTGCCCTACGCCGGCCTGACCTACGACCTCAACGACAACTTCACGGCCTACGCCAGCTACACCGAAATCTTCCAGCCACAAACCCAGTATCGCGACCGTACGCGCACCATGCTTGATCCCAACGAAGGCAAGAACTACGAACTGGGCCTCAAGAGTGAGTTCTTCGACGGGCGCCTGAACGCCAGCCTGGCTTACTTCGAGGTCCACGAAAAAAACCGCCCGGTTGCTGATACGGCCTACAACTCCCAGCCGGGCGTGGACTACTCCTACATCGGCACTAAAACCGAGACCAAGGGCTACGAAGCGGAAATCTCCGGTGAACTGAGCTCCGGCTGGCAGCTACAGGCCGGCTACACCCACAAGATCGCCCGCGATGCCGACAAGAAAAAGGTCGCCACCTGGGAGCCGGAAGATCAACTGAGTTTCTACACCAGCTACAAACTCCAGGGCCGCCTGGACAAACTCACCCTGGGCGGTGGCGCGCGTTGGCAGGCTGCCGGTTGGCAAAACGTCAACAACCCCGGCACGCGCCAGAGCGAAAAATTCACCCAGGACCCGTACTGGCTGGTGGACCTGATGGCCCGTTATCAACTGACGGAAAACCTGTCGGCCACGCTCAACGTCAACAACCTGTTCGACAAGGCGTACTACACCAACATCGGCTTCTACGACTCGGCGTATTACGGCGACCCGCGCAATGTGATGGTGACTACGCGCTGGGATTTCTAGGCCGCAAACGTCCCTGAAAACACCCATTCAACCGGCCCGGTAAGCAGCACCGGGCCGGTGCCACGCCATTGCACCGTGACGCTGCCCCCATCACATTCAACCTCAACGCAATCGTCCAGCAGCCCCCGACGTATCCCATTGATCGCCGCACCACACGAGCACGAGCCAGACCCCAACGGCACGCCACCACCGCGCTCCCAAATGCGCAGCCGGATATGCCGGCGGTTGATGACTTTGACGAAATGCACATTCGTGCGCGCGGGAAACAGCGGGTTGGTTTCAATCAACGAGCCGACGGCCGCGATGTCAATGTTCGCCAGATCATCGACAAAATAGGTGCAGTGCGGATTACCCATGCTGCATGCGGTGGGCTCTCCGGCCAGTGGCAGCCGTAGGCTATCCATGGCCGTGGCCAAGGGGATCTGCGACCAGCCGAGCAGCGGTTCGCCCATGCTCACGGTAATCGCGCCGCTGCTGGTTTGTTCGCAGGTAAGCAGGCCACGGCTGGTTCGCAGTATCACCGAGGTGCTGTTGGATTCGCGCATCAAGCGCTCGGCAACCCCTCGCGTGGCGCTGCCACAGGTATCCAGCGCAGAACCATCGGCATTCCAGAACTCCACCCGCGCCTGTGCATCGTCGCAATCGAGCATCACCGCCAGTTGGTTGAAGCCAACCCCACGGTGGCGATCCCCCATGCGCTTGGCCAGGGCGCTGGTGATAGGGTTGGTGGCGTTGCGTGCGTCGACAACGACAAAATCATCGCCATTGGCGTGCATCTTGTGAAAGTTCAGCGGCATGGCGAAGTCCTGAGGTCAGCGTGATTTACGCGCGGGTAGAGGCGTCAATTGTCCGCTTGCTCGACCAGCCAGTCGATCAGCGCCTTGAGCCGTCTGGGCAGGGTTTCGTGGGCGGGGTGGACCAGGTAGTAACCGTAATTGACCGCCTCGCTGAACCCGCCGAACGGCAGTACCAACTCGCCATCCTGCACGCGCTTGCGCACCAGTTGCTCGCGGCCGATGGCGACGCCCGCGTGGTTGATTGCCGCGAGGGTGCTCAAGTCGGAGCGGTCAAAGGTCATGAAGCGGCTTGGCAATGGGCTGCTGTCGCCCACCGCATCCAGCCATAAACGCCATTCTGCATCGAATGAAATGTTGTCCCATGCCGCCACATCGTGCAGCACCGTACACTGTGCCAAGCGTTCCGGGTGCCCCATCAGGCCATGGGCCTGGGCATATTGCGGGCTGCACACCGGGGCAATCCGCTCGGGCATCAGGCGCAGGCTTGCCAGGCCCGGATGCTCGCCGTTGGAGTAGCACAGCACCAGGTCAATGCGCCGGGTGCGATAGTCGATCGGTTCGTTGCCGACCCGCACATCCAGTTGAATCCCGGGGTAGCGGGCGGTGAAATCGGCCAGCCTTGGCACCAGCCAGCATTGCGCGACGGAAGGCCTGGCGTAGAAGCACAGCTGGCCTTCGATCTGCGTATCGGAACGCTCCTGCACAGCCTCGGACAGGGTGTCCATGGTGTGCTGCATGACCTTGAAAATGCGCTCGCCGTCATCGGTCAGGTCGACCTTGCGCGGCAAGCGATGGAACAGCTTGAGCGACAGTTCTTCTTCCAGGCGCGCTATGCGGTGACTGACCGCACTGGCGGTCAGGCACAGTTCGTCGGCGGCGCGGGCGAAGCTGAGGTGGCGGGCGGCGACCAGGAACGTATGCAGGTTGGACAGGTGGGCGCCGTTGAGCTTGGGCGCTTTGCTCAGGCCAAGTACTGCCATGTGGGTATCCCTCTTCGCGTCAGCCGCCGGCGATCAGCGGTGGATTGTCGTTTGCAGAGCACGCCCCTTATCCAGATAAGTCGCGTACTCCTGCGCAGGTACCATGCTGCCGCCGGTACCCCAGATCAAGTGCGTGGCGTTGGCCAGTTGTGCGGCACCGACGCCAATGCGCTGCAAATACTGCGCGTCCTTGAGTACCCGCACAATGCCTGGCGCGCCGGCCAGGGCCGAAGGTTCGAGTTTTACCCCTTCAAGGTCGTGGGCGAGGAACATCAGGCGGTAGAGCTCTTCGTCGGTGACGGTGTAGTAGCCATCGATCAGGCGCTGCATCGCCTTGCCGACGAAGCCGGAGGGGCGGCCCACTGCCAGGCCGTCAGCCGCGGTGACGTTGTCGATGCCGAAGTCCTGCACGCTCACCTGGTCGTGCAGCCCGCTGTACACACCGAGCAGCATGCATGGGGAGTGGGTCGGCTCGGCAAACACACAATGCACCGCATCGCCAAACGCCAGCTTCAAGCCAAATGCCACGCCACCAGGGCCGCCGCCAACACCGCAGGGCAGATACACGAACAGCGGGTGCTCGGCGTCTACCCGCACGCCCGCCACGTCGAATTGCCGGGCCAGGCGCTCGGCGGCCACGGCATAGCCGAGGAACAGGTGGGGCGAGTTTTCATCGTCGATGAAATAGCAGGCCGGATCGTTTTGCGCCTGCAGGCGGCCGTTTTCCACGGCAACGCTGTAGTCAGAGGCGTATTCCACCACCGTCACGCCGCTGGCGCGCAGTTTGTCCTTCTTCCATTGGCGGGCATCGGAGGACATGTGCACCGTCGCCTGGAAACCCAGCTTGGCGCTGATGATGCCGATGGACAGGCCCAGGTTGCCGGTGGAGCCCACGGCGATTTTGTACTGGCTGAAAAACGCCAGTGCGCGCTCGCCGGCCAAGGCTGCGTAGTTGTCGTCGAGGGTGATCAGGCCTGCCTGCAGGGCCAGGTCTTCGGCGTGCTTGAGCACTTCATGGATACCGCCACGGGCCTTGATCGAGCCGGAGATCGGCAGGTCGCTGTCTTTTTTCAGCCACAGCGCGCCGCTGTCGGGGAGGGCGGCCTCGCTCAACAGCGCGTGCTGCATGGCCTTCAGCGGCTGGATCGCGGACTCGATGATGCCGCCTGCCGCCGCCGTCTCCGGGAACACCTTGGCGAGATAGGGCGCGAAGCGAAGCAGGCGCGCGCTGGCGTCTTGTACATCGTCCAGGGTCAGGCCGACATCCCCCAGCCCTACAGCGGCCGGGGCGATCGCGGGGTTGAACCAACTGACCGGCTCAAGCGCGACCAGTTGCTGGATAACGGGATGACTTGCATACCAGGCGTCTAGGGTTTTGCCTTGAATCATGGGAACTGCCTTTGGGGTGGGGTTCATTACACAAACCGGGAAAGAATCAGGGTAAAGACCAGGGCCGCTACCGAGGCGAGCACGGTGGCGCCGGTGAATTTCTTGAGGGCCTCGGAGAGGGAAATCCCCAGGTACTCTTTTACGACCCAGAACGCCGAGTCGGTCACGTGGGTCCAGCCGATGGCGCCGGCACCGATGGCGATCACCAGGATCTCGGGGCTGTATTGCGGGTTCTGTCCGAGGATCGGCAGCACCATGCCGGCGGTGCTGATCATGGCGACGGTGGCCGAGCCCACGGCGAAGTGCATCAGCCCGGCGATCAGCCACGCTAGGAGGATCGGGTTGATGTTGGACTGGCCCAGCACGTCCGCCAGGACTTTGCCGATGCCGCTGCCGACCAGCATGTCGTTGAACGCCCCACCTGCACCGATCACCAGCAGAATGCCGGCCAGTGGCGGGAAGCAGCGGTGGGTCAGGTCAAGCAGGTCGCCCATGCCCAGCCCACGGCGCAGGCCCAGGGACCAGTAGGCAAAGCAAATCGACAGTACGAGCGCAATCAGCGGGTTGCCTATAAAAGATACCCACTCAAACGCCATCGAGCCTTTGGCCAGCAAGGGGGTGGCCAGGGTTTTGCCCACCATCAGCGCCAAGGGCAACAGCACGGTGATCATCGCGATCGCGAAGCTGGGGGATTGGCTGTCGTCGATGTTCCCTTCGCCGCGCTCGGCCAGGAACTGCGCCTGGCCGGCCGGGGCCTGCCGCGCGCAGGTCAGCTTGACCCAGATCGGCCCGGCGATCACGGCAGTGGGCAACCCGACGATCAGCCCGTACAGAATCACCTTGCCGATATCGGCATTGAGCATGCCGGTAATGGCCGTGGCGGCAGGGTGCGGCGGCAGGATGCAGTGCACCACCATCAGCGAGGTCGCCAGCGGCACGCCCAGGTACAGCAGGTTGATCCGGGTCTGACGGGCAACCACATAAATCAGCGGGATCAGCAGCACAAATCCCACCTCGAAGAACACCGGAATCCCGGCAATAAAGCCCACCAGCATCATCGCCCACGCGGCGTTCTGCTCACCCAGCAGCCGTAGCAGCGTGGTCGCAATGCGCTTGGCGCCGCCAGACTCTTCCAGCAACTTGCCGAGAATACTGCCCAACCCAATGATGCCGGCGAGAAAGCCGAGCGTGCTGCCCATACCCTTCTCAAATGCCGAGACAATGGCGGTGGGGGTCATTCCCGTGCCGACACCCACCAGCAGGCTGGCGGCGATCAGGGCGAGGAATGGATGGACGCGACATTTACCGATCAGCATGACGATCAACAGGATTGACGCGCCGAGGATCAATAGAGAAAAGGTAGGGGACATGGGTGGGTCTGCTCCATCGCAGTTATTGTTAGTTGTTTGCGATGGATTAGATTTCAGGCCTATGGCGGGGACAAACGATGATTCGTCAGGCGCTAGTTGAAGCCTGTTCACTTATGGCCAGGGGCTGCCGATTGCTCGACAATGCGCGGCGCCTGCGCAATCGTCAGGCCCTTACAGGAGTTCGAGTACTTGAAAGCATTACTGTTAAGCGGATGTATTGCCCTGGCCCTGACGGGTTGCACCTTCACCGGCGTCAATGAAATCGCGCCCGGCCAATACATGATCACCAGCCACGGCAGCATCTTTAACTCCCGCGAAGGCTTGTTGGAAAACATCAACCAAAAGGCCGCCAAGGCCTGTGATGGCAAGCCATATCATCTGGAAGGTGATACCGGGGCCAATATGGTGGTTGCCACGCAGACGCATATTGGCAGCACGCCGACCACCGTCTTGGGGTTGAAGGCTGTTTGTGAAGAGAGCGGTCAGTAACCTGGCGGTGTACCGGGGATTACCCCGCGCAGCACCATTCGCGTAATAGTCGCGGCCGCGCACGCATAGTCGGCGTCGTCGGGTGTTGGCTTGCCGGTAATCAACGACATCTGCCAGCCGAGGTTGGTGTAGGTCCGCGTTGCCGACCAGATGAACAGCATCAAGTGTTCCGGATCAAAAGGGCCGAGCAGGCCACGGTCGATCCAGTTGCGCAGGCATTCGACATTACGCCGCACCTCGGCCTGGAGCAGGTCCCTGCATTCATCCGGGAGTTGCTTGCCTCCAAGTAGCAGTTCGTGGCTGAAGACCTTCGAGGTCAGCGGGTTTTGCTCAAGGATGCGAATCCTGGCATGGACATAGGCCTGTAGTGCCACCACCGGATCGTCGCTGGCGCGCAGTTCTGCAGACGCCTGGAGCAGGGGCTCTACAAAGCTGAGCAGCACCTGGGCGTACAGGTTTTCTTTACTGTGGAAGTAGTAATAGAGGTTTGCCTTAGGGACCCCGGCGCGTGCGGCGATGGTGCGGGTCTGGGTCGCGTCGAAGCCTGTGGCGGCGAATTCCTCGCAGGCAGCCTGCAGGATCACACGTTGATGATGCTCACGGGTGCGGCAACGCTCGGCACCCTCTTGCGCGCTAGAGGTGGTCATGATGAGGGCTCATGGCTGTATCATTGACGAATATCGCAATATACAAAACTACATAGCGAATGACCTGCGCTTTCTAACAGCGGCAGGTTTTATGAAGACTTACCCAAGGAAACCCCATGACACATGACATCGAGCAAGCGGTTCTGTTGTTTTCCTACGGCACCTTGCAGGACAAGGCCGTGCAGCTGTCCAATTTTGGCCGCGAATTGAAGGGCCGCCCCGATACGCTGCCCGGTTACACGCAACAACTGGTCGAAATCACCGACCCCGCAGTGCTGGCCGCCAGTGGGAAAACCCATCATCCCATCGTGCAGGAGAGCGCCAACCTGCAGGATGAAATCGCCGGCACTGTTTTCGAGATTACCCAGCAGGAACTGATTGCCGCCGATGCCTACGAGGTGGCGGACTACAAACGAGTTAGCGTGGCCCTCAAATCGGGCAGCCGGGCCTGGGTGTATGTACGGGCTTGAGCCTGCTGCGCGAATCGCTGTCGTTGTCTTTACACAGCACTAAGCGTAATGATGGCTGGAGTTCTTAACTGAAAAGTCAAAAAAGGCCTCTCTCATGAAAGTCAGTGCACGCAACGTATTCAACGGCCGTGTCAGCCAGGTCCAGGCAGGGGCCGTCAACGCCGAAGTGGTATTGACCCTACCGGGCGGCGAGCAACTGGTTGCCGTGGTGACCATGGAAAGCATCCGCAACCTCGGAATTGCGGTGGGTAAAGACGCACTCGCCCTGATCAAGGCACCGTGGGTGATGCTGATGACCGAATCCAGCGACATTCGCCTGTCGGCGCGCAACTGCCTGGAAGGCAAGGTGTTGAGCGTCAACGATGGTGCGGTCAACGCTGAAGTAGTTATCGAGTTGGCAGGAGGGTCGAAGGTCTACTCCATCGTCACCCGCGATGCCGTTGCAGAGCTGGGGCTGGTGCCGGGCGTTGGTGCTACTGCGGTGATTAAGGCTTCGCATATTATTTTGGGGGTGCGGGGTTGAGGTTTTTTGGGGGGATGGGGATAGGATTAATTGTGGGGTGAAAAAAGACGTTCTTGGCGTCTTTAGATGATGAGCCGGGGTGATTTGAATTGGCTTCTTATGCTATTGATTATTTGCGGTTACGTTTTTTTTGTATTTTGCTTGGAATACCAATTGGAATACCTCACGTAGCCCGCCGCCCGCCCCAACACCATCAAACCACCTGCCTTACACACCCACTGATCTCCCTCCCCCCTTTCGGCAATATTCTATTCGCCAAGTTATCCACCACCGCCTTCGCCATCTAGCCCAAATAATGCACCCCGAGGCATAGCGATTCGTGCTCGTGTCCATCGCCGCATCCAACGCCAGCAGTTTTGAGCGGTGGAGAAGCTCGAAGGCATGCTCGAGGTCATCGTGGATGGGCACGCCTGAATTAACGCGGAAGAACCGGTGCAAGGGAGCGCTGGAGAGGTTGAGGCTGGAAGGCAGGATCTGTGGCGAAAGGTTCCCGGGAGGCAGACCGGGATTAGGCGAGGGTCGGCGGGAACAAAATCGTGCTCCACCCCCTATCATGCCTCAACGGGTAAGGGGGACTTCGACAGTCCGTACTCGGCCCAGAGTCTGTAAAAAAGCTTCGCCAAAATTGAAGTATGCGTAGCTACGTTAAATCTGAAATTTATCGGCACGTCAGCAGATATGGATTCGCGTAGAAGCACGATTTCTAGTCCGGTTTTGAGTACCTGTTGCGCTCAAAAACGTTTTTACACAGCCTTGGCCAGAAGCGGACTAGCTGACCGCCTCATTCCACTATTCCCATCCTACGAATGTTACGTCGAAGCCTTCGCCGGTTGCGAGGCGCTCTAGTTCCTGCGTCTAAAGCCCGCGCCGTGCGAAATACTTAACGAAATCAACAGCATTGACGGAAACTTGGGCATCCTGCACCGCGTGGTGCAGAATTATCCGGAAGAGTTGGTAGGCCTCTACCGAAGACGTTGAGCGCGTTGCCTTTGACTGTGTTGAGTGGGCACCTATTGACAGGAACGTGTGATAGCATGTTTTCATGGCTAAAGGCCATGCTTTGCATCAAGTAGCTATAATTTATAAAAGATCTTCAATAAGGAAGTATTATGAATGGCGCAGTGTTGTTGGAACCAGCGTGCTTAAAAACGTTGTCGCTGGTTGAGTGCACTCCTAGTGCATCTAACCAGCATGAGTTTAATGGTGTGGCACAGTTGAAATCTTTTTTAGGGCTTGAGCGGAAAACTTTGGAGTCTGTTTTTACGATTCGAGGTACAAGTATTCGTGCAGTGGTTAACGTTACTTGGTATGACGCAAGAGAGAATGATGATAGTCGTTCAGCAGAATTTAGACTGTATTTCCAGACAAATGCTGTCATGTCTAGCGCTACTCAAGGTGATAATATGATGATTGGTCTTGATCGAAGTGGGGTTTTGAACTTGATTTTGCTTAAGTAGTTGGTATGCTTTTGCATTTCCAGGTTTGAAAGTTGTCATTTCATTTCTTGGCTGTCTATTGTGTTGGCTGGAAGTTATATGTTATGTTTTCTAATAAGTGATTTGGTTGCTTTTGGCGTTTGAATAACTGTCATCACCGCTTTCTAGCGTGGTGATGGCAGATTTAAGCTGTTTGCTTTTTCCAGTTTTCGTAAAAATATATTGTTGGCTGTTAGTTTTGTAATGTCAAAGTTCTAATTGGCTTCTCGGCTAATTAGGGGTATGTTCTGGATGATTTTTTTTGTTGGTTTAAATTTTTTAATATTATAATTCTTGATGGTCGTGAACAATAGTCGCTAAGTGCGACGGCTCAGAATTACCGAAATATGGTTTTGAAGAGCTCAGTTTTAAGTTACGTGCTACTCACCCTGATATTGCAACCAGTCAAAAATAATGAAGCCCCCATCTTTAGGGTCTTTAGGATATTCTCGGCCTTCGTGCACTGACTACGACAGTAAAATTAAGAGAGCTTACTGCTTCAATGCAGGGAATATTTACTTCGTGATCGTGTGCCTTGAGCTCGACATTGATGGGGTCGATGGTTTTTAGAACTTGTAATTATAATTGCAGTCATTATGCTTTTTTGCAAGCCCGAGGCAGCAGAGGAGGGCGTGCGTTAGTTTTAAAATCGTTTCCACAACAGACCTTTAACTCTTGTGGCTGCAGCTCGGCGTCGTAATTAATTCTGCGGAAGTGTAATGTGCTTAATTAATTAAGTATTTTTTCGAGTTTGAACGTTATCGGCTATAGTAGGGCTATGAATTCAAGCTTATAGATATTAGCAGGATGCTAATGTCTTAGGGGGATAAGGTTTCCAGTTTTTGTTTATGATATTTCCTAATGGGCTTCGTCTATTTTTGAAAACTTTTGGCCTTGTAAGAGCCAAGAAATAGTTTCATCAATTAATAATGACGTTTTGTCCTTGTTCATGGTGCGCACGGCACACTCCCAAATAACAAGTACCCGCCAGTTAAGGGCTTGGATAGCTGCCAATTGGCGCTCGTCGCGTTCTTTGTTTTTACCAATTTTATCAATCCAGAATTCCGGCCGGGTTTGGGGTACTTTGAAATATCGGCAATTGTGGCCGTGCCAGAAGCAGCCGTGGATAAAAATGGCAGCGTTATATTTCGGCAATACAAGATCAGGTGTTCCCGGTAGATTTTTTACATGCACGCGAAAACGAAAGCCTCTGGCGTGTAGGGCTTTTCGAATCAAGAGTTCGGGTGAGGTGTTTTTGCTCCGGATTTTCGCCATCATCCTAGAGCGGGTTTCTACATCGACAACATCAGTCACGGTGTCCTCCGTGTCGGGGCACTGATGGCCCCGAGCTGCTGGAAAACTCCGGGGCCTGCTTATCGCTGCTGTTTAGGGCCTGTGGTTTTGGCTTTCGCAGCTAAAATTCGGACTTTCATCAGTCGCGCTACCGCTTCGAATACGGGAACGGCAACCGAGTTACCGAATTGACGATACGCTTGTGTATCCGAAACCGGAATAACGAATTTGCTTTCGCCAGGTTTATCGAAGCCCATCAAACGGGAGCACTCGTGAGGCGTGAGTCTGCGTGGGCGGTTGAGCTGATTCAGTTCGCTATTAAAATCAAGCCTCTCTGAAAAACCGCGGTCAACCAGAATCTCTGAACCGTCTTTGTGGTATCTGGCCGAGAGAGTGCGTGCAATATCATCCGGCCTCGTCAAGCCAAACCCGAAGCCATTGCCTTTCTGGCGGTGCTTCTCGGCGTACCTATAAAGGTAATCCCAAAGTTTCGGCGTGAGGATGTACTTGCTGTCCACTGCTTCCTTCGGTTCCAGAATGTCGCCGAAGGTTGGACGCTGTTTAGGTATCAGCTTGTCGATATCTCGCAATGTGAAGCCGTCATGAATATCCAAGTCGCGGCGAAAACCTACAAGTACGATACGTTCCCGATGCTGCGGCACGAAGTTTTTGGCGTCGATCACCTTAGGGTCTGAACCCTTTGGCGCGTTGACGTCGGCAACTTCATAACCGAGCTCATCCAGCGCTTCGCAAATGATGCGGAATGTATTGCCCTTGTCATGGCTTTTCAGGTTTTTGACGTTCTCCAGCAGGAATGCAGCCGGGCGCTTGGCTTTAATAATCCGAGCTACGTCAAAAAACAGGGTCCCTTGTGTTTCGCACTCAAACCCATGCTTGCGGCCAAGAGAGTTCTTCTTGGATACACCTGCTAGGGAGAACGGCTGGCAAGGGAAGCCGGCTAACAGAACATCATGATCCGGAATTTCGCGATCGATATTTTGGTAAGCCTCTTCCTCACTCACGTCCAGTTTGTCGGACAGGGTAACGGTCCGGATGTCTTGATTGAATCGGTGACGCTCCGGGTCACAGTAGTGGTTTGCCTTGTAGGTACGGACTGCGTAAGGGTTCCACTCGGAAGTGAATACACACTCGCCACCAATGGCTTCAAATCCTTTTCGAATTCCCCCGATACCGGCAAATAGATCGATAAAGGTGAAAGAGGTTTTTTTTGTAGGTTTGGGTGGAAGAAGAGACTGTAGGTAGACGTATTCCGCATGGTTCAGGCGAGGTGTGGCTTTGCCTTTGACCCACCGATTTATAGTCTCACGGCAATGCGGTGAGTCAATTTCCTTGAGCTTTGCAGCAAGCGTACCTTGGTCATAAATTTCTAAAAGCTTGTGCACCAGGGCGAGGTCTTCTGCTTTTTGTGATCGAGCTGTAGGTAATCCCAGTTGAGCAGATTCAGGAGTTGCGCTTTCGAAAAGGTTCATGAGTCCTGCTTTCCTCTGGGTAAAATCTGTGACGGATTGTCACCATTCTATCCCTATAGATGGAGATGTAAATTAATATCTTCCCCTAGAGGCCCAAACATTCAGTATGCAGGTCCTAGGTGATTTTTGGTGCTCGGCGGGTGATATTGTACTGTATATGCAAACAGTGTGCGTGTGTGGGGGCTTTTGTGGACATGCTGTGTCGATTTCCTTTATGCGAGGTGAGGTAATTCCATTAACAATTGTGACGTAAAGGTAAAAACTCCGGCGGCCTCGCTCAGCCAATCGGGCTTTACCTAGTAGTGATAATTGGCCACTATTGGTTCTTGTGTGTACGAGTGGTCTGGAGTCGACATTCCTGACAGTGGTACTTTTAGAGGTGTGTAGACTCGCATGTGGAGATAGAAGCCTCTAGGTCTTGACAAGGTTTCTTGTTTTTGCTTTGTGCTGGTTGGGCGTGAAGCCTTCAATGAGTATTTGTTGGCAGCCAGCTTATGAAAATGCATGGAAAGCTATTGGCCGTAGCCGTGCAGTGGCCTATGTAATCATATTCTCGTCGAAAGCCGACGAGTGGAAATAGGGGTTGTAATGGACAACGATCTAATTAATGAGCCGAATGCATCTCGTCTCATTTTCGGGCTTCGCGACACCGGATACAGCTTTTTGACTGCATCTGCAGACATTATTGACAACTCGATAGCTGCAAATGCGGATGAAGTAAGTGTCAGAATCTCTATGACGCAAGAGGGTAGGAAGTTTGTTTATTTCGCGGACAATGGTGACGGTATGGATGCAGCCGGGATCCATAATGCACTGCGTTATGGCGCGCCTGAGCGGGATAATAAAGCCAGCTTGGGGAAATTTGGCCTTGGACTGAAAACTGCATCTAGCTCTGTGTGTCGTAGATTCACTGTCATTTCCCGAAAGTCACCTTCTTTACCACTGGCAAAGCTCGCTTGGGACCTCGACCATGTTGAGAGTACTGGCAAATGGGAAATGCTGCGAGAGCCGCTAGAGCATCATGAACAGGATGCTTGGGATGAGCTTTGCGGCGAAAAAGGGACGCTTGTCGTATGGTCTGGATGCGACCGTCTTCTATCCAAGAACTACGATGAGCCAGGTGGAACGAATGAGCAGAGGGCAATAAAACGGCTGTCGGGGCGTCTTAAAGAGCATATTGGCTTGATTTATCATCGATTCCTCGACTCGACGGACACCCGGCAGCGCAGCATAAATATTGCTGTGAACGATGATCCTGTTCAGCCGTGGAACCCTTTTTACCCTGAAAAGTCCGAGCAGGTATTGGCAGAATCACAGCAGGTGATTGATGTAGCGACTGCTGATGGAGACAGCGATGGTAAAGCAACTATCCGAGCATGGATCCTGCCAAACTCGACCACATTGAACCCAGAGGAAAAGGCCAAAGCCAAGATTTCGAATCGTGGGCAGGGCTTTTACATCTATCGTGAGGGACGATTGATCAATGAGGGGGGCTGGTTGGGGGTGTTTGGTGCGCAAGGGAGTTTCGAGCCGCACATGTCCCTATTACGAATCGAGTTCGACTTCGGGCATGACCTTGACTCGGCCTTCTACGTAGATGTTAAAAAGTCTCGCATCCTGTTCGATCCCGCAATTGAGGAGTACCTCTTTGAACTTCTCCGTAATGCGCGGCGGGAAGCCGAGAATCGTTATCGCCGAAAAGAGAAGGATCTAGCGGCTAAAGCAATCCTGAATCACACTCCAGCAAACGTAAGCATCGCTGAGACTCCAACTGCCAAGATGCCGGTTATCGAGGAAGTCGATGCTGAGAATCAAACCGCATCTATCACAAACCGCATGGGGTCAAGGATCCAAATTCGGCAGCCCGTTCAGAATAACGTCGGGCCGGATAGCTTATTTGTAGATGCCGTTAATAGCATCACCTCTGGCGAGCTCTGGGTCCCCGCGTTGCGAAGCACTGGAACTGTCGGTCATGTTCCAGGCGTCGAGATAAACAAGCACCATGATTTCTATCAAAAAATCTATTTGCGTGCAGGTTCTGGTGGTTACGCTGTTCAGGGTATGGATTTGCTCCTCTGGGCATTTTCCGTTGCTGAACTGGATTATTCAAACGAAGAAACTGCCGCGATTTTCAGTGATATTCGAGAGGTGGTCTCGTCCAATTTACGTAAACTCTTACGTACTGTGCCGATGCCCGGTGAAACTGATTTGAGTGAGCTTGAGGAGTAACATGCTCAATCGGCACAAGTCACTCATCGCTCGAGTTTTAGCCGAAGGGACCGGAGCGGCAATTACCGTGAAGCCCTTCGTTGCCGGGGGGCGTCAAGGTCTTAAAATGTGGTTCGATGATCTTGACGAGAAGCATGGCCCTATAGCAGAACTTAAGCCGTATGGGCTTCTCACCCATCGTGTCAAACTTACGTTTGGCCTATTTTCATCAAGAGTCATTGCCCAGATTGCGGCTGCCCAAGCTGAAGAGTTGGTGTTGGCCCGCGCTCTTGTTCGATCGGTCGCGACCGTATCAGAGCTAACTATTTCTGGGCAAACACTAGATGGCTGGAGCGTCACTGCTGGGTCTTTTGAAATCATTGCGGATTACCGTCATCAAAATCTTGTCCCCGATAGCGATGAAGCAGTTGTAATTACATGTAGTGAAATTATTGTGCCGTTAATGGCTGCTATGGCAGAGCTCATCGGTTATGACCAAGTCGAAAATCCAGCCGACTCTAATATTCCTGAAGTGGAGGGAGGCCTTAGTCAAATCACCGTTTCACGTCGCGAACGCAATCCCAGAAGTAGGTTGCTTTGTCTTCGTATCCACGGGCATGTTTGCAAGGCTTGTGGGCTGGACCCATCGAGCATTTACGGGGAGGCGGGGGGGATTATCGAGGTACATCATCTCGAGCCAGTATCGATGCTAGAAAAACCACGTCCATACGATCCTGAGAGCGATTTGGTTCCTCTTTGTCCGAACTGCCATCGAGCTGTTCATACTCGTCGCCCTTGGCCTCTGAGTCCTTCAGAACTGTCCAGTATCTTGGAGTCGCTCCGTGCCTGAAACCTCTTCATTATCGATATCCTTCGCTGTGCTAGCCGAGTCTCCCCCTGAGGGGTTGGTGCTTTCTGACCGTGTGCTCGATCCTGAAATCCTAATCGATCGCAAGGATGACAGGATCACTGCTGACCTTGTCGGTATTAGAGTCATTCGTGGCATTCGACATCTATTGCGAGCCCCCACTAAAGAGCACAACTGGGTTATAGATGGAGACACTCTTCGGGCTCTTCCTAACAATGCGCCGAGTGCTTTTCTCGCAGCGCTTGGCAACAGAAACGAGGAAGATCTTTCTTACAGTGAAGCAATTAGCTTATTGCGCACGGAAGAAGGTCCTCTGCCAATTTCCGCATCCGAAAAATTCAATACATCAGGGCGTTTATCGGCTGCAGAGCTGCCAGTTTCAATTGAAATTTCGGGGCTTAATGCTTCATTGTTCCCTTATCAGGCACAAGGAGTCCAATGGATGTGGGATACAGTCTCGCGGACGAGAGGCTTGATCCTTGCGGACGAGATGGGCCTCGGGAAGACGCTGCAAATCATTGCATTGTTACTGATGAGTCGTCCTAGCAACATATCGCCAGCTCTAATTATCTGCACAACCAGCCTGATCGCCAATTGGGTACGTGAGATAGAGAGGTTCGCACCATCCTTGTCTGTCGCGGTACATCGTGGCCCATATAGGACAGGGATTTACAGTGGGCTGCGGAAAAGCAATGTAGTTATTACTACCTATGACACGATGGTTAATGATATTGCGATTTTCTCGGCTTTTGAATGGTCTTGGTTGATCTGCGATGAAGCTCAAGCACTCAAAAATCCGGACTCTTATCGCAGGCAAGCTGTAGCCAAGATTTCAAGGCGTAATACCATCCCTATGACAGGTACTCCTGTAGAGAACACGCTTCTAGATTTGTGGTCGTTGATGGACTTTTCGATCCCGGGAATACTTGGGAGTCGAGTGGAGTTTGAAAGGTGTTATCCAGATACGTTGGACTCGGCAAATGCTTTAGGCGCCATTACGGATCCGGTCATTCTGAAAAGGCGCGTCATCGATGTCGCTGGAGACCTGCCAGAACGAATCAACATTGATGTGCCTCTCGAATTAGATACACATCTTGCCGAGCACTACTGCAAGGTCCGAGAGCAAACCCTGGCCCGTTATCCTGTAGCCGGAGCCTTGGTTGCAACTCTTCAACTGCAGCTGGTCTGCGCTCACCCTTGGCTGAGACAGGTTGATCCAGTTGATGATGAGGAGTTTGCAGAGATTCATCGAGCAGCAGGTTTGCCCTTAGTGACTCCCAAGATGGAGCGCACGGTGGAGCTTCTGCGGGAAGCTTTCGTGAATGGCACAAAAGTTCTCATTTTTGCCCTATTTAACAGGGTTGGAGATCTGATCAAAGAGGCGGGGTCAGAGCTCCCGACTGCTTACTGGGGGGCGATTAATGGCTCGACGTCTCAAGCCGACCGACAGAAGATTATCGATGAGTTCTCCGCATATGATGGTCCTGGATGCCTTATCTTAAACCCTAAAGCTGCCGGAGCCGGGCTGAACATTACAGCTGCCACAGTTGTAATTCACTTTACTCCTGTCTGGAATCCGGCCTTAGAGGCTCAGGCAAGTGCAAGGGCACACCGTCGAGGACAGACTATGCCTGTGAGTGTTTACCGGCTCTATTTTGAGAACACAGTCGAGCGCGTCATGTTGGACCGATCGACATGGAAGCAGGAGCTGGGTAACGAAATCACGCCTCTCTCGACCCGGGACAAAGAGGATCTGAGGCACGCGCTCAGCATTGAACCGAGGATAACTTCATGAGCAAAATTATTTTTCGAAAGATATTAAGCGCAAACGACGTCGGTAGCACAGGTGGGCATCAGGGGGGGATATTAATTCCAAAAAGTGAGACTGAGCTTCTTGAGTTTCTCCCTTCCCTCGATCCTAGTGTCAAGAACCCGAACGCGTGGCTTGATTGCGTTGACGAGAACTCCGTGCTTCAGCGGTTCAAGTTCCGTTATTACAATAACAAACTCCATGATGATGGGGGGACAAGGAACGAATACCGTGTGACTTACATGACAGCGTGGTTGCGGAATGTGGGGGCTAAGGAGGGCGATACCTTTGAGATAAGTGGGAAGCAAGGAGAGCTAGAGTATTTTGTCAGAGTAATTCCTGCATCTGTTAATGAGGTTAAAACCGATGAGCCCGTGCGTATCAAGCTTCGTGGTTGGAATAGAGTTCATTAAAGTTGTAAATCGTATGGATGGTATTGCAAAAAATATTTTAGGCGTTGTCGCGATTTTTCTAACGGCTGGAGGCGCGGATTTTAACTAGTCTGCCTTTGCGATTAAACTGCGGCAGGCTGCCACTCTCCGGATTAACGGAGCTCAGAGTATTCTGCTTCATTTTCCGCAAGATGTTGAACTGGCAGTGGATCTGTTTGAATGACGCAGCCGTGTCTCTGTCCTGTCTGCTGAAGGGGCTCCCGCGATTCACACCCTGTGGGGCGATGAGTTTGCTCCGGTAATAGAGGAGGGTGTTCGTTGCGCAGTGACTTGGCTTGAAGGCTCATCATTACCGTTATGGTGGGCGCTGTCTCAAAACCGAAACGTCATCGTCCAGGTGATTTAAAGGAGGAATTTGAAATAGGTTTTTTGCTGCGGTTGCAGTAGACGCTGATCATGCGACGTGAGCCGTCACTTCCCAATTAACCCGCGTTGATGCCTGATTCTGAATCGCCCCGGATTCTCTAGACACCTTGCAAACTCATTGCGTAACGCTTTTAAAACTCTACCAGTGACAGCTGATTGTTGAAACCATGGCGGCGTTTTACGTTGTAGAACATCTCGATGTAATCGAACACATCACTCCGAGCATCTTCCCGCGTGGTGTAGATTTTTCGCTTGATCCGTTCCCGTTTCAGAAGCTGGAAAAAACTCTCGGCCACGGCGTTGTCATGACAGTTGCCTCGGCGACTCATGCTGGCAACCAAATTGTTTGCCTTCAAAAAGCTGCGCCAATCGGAGCTGCTGTACTGGCTGCCTTGGTCGGAATGAACCATCACCTCTTGCTTCGGTTTACGCCTCCAAACCGCCATCAACAACGCATCAATAGCCAAATCACTGGTCATCTGCGACTTCATTGACCAGCCAACGACCTGCCGAGAAAACAGATCCAGTACCACCGCCAAATACAACCAGCCTTCATACGTACGAATGTACGTGATGTCGGTTACCCAAACCTTGTTGGGTTCCACGACATCGAACTGGCGCTTCAGTAAATTGGGTGAGACGACCGCTGGCTTACCGCCGTACTTTCCAGGGCGGCGTCGATAACCTGTCTGAGAACGCAGACCTTCAAGACGCATCAGCCTCGCCACACGATGACGACCACAATCCTCACCGACCTCGCGCAGATCGTCGTGGATTTTGCGATAGCCATAAACGCCGCCGCTCTCCAGCCAGGAATGTTTGATCAAACCCAGCAGTCGCTGATCGTCTTTGGCGCGTACAGATTGCGGCTCAGACAGCCAGGCGTAATAACCGCTGGGATGGACTTTCAGCGTCAGGCAAAGCCGTCGAATCGAATAGTCGCCCGCGCGCTGCTTGATAAAGGCGTACTTCAGCCGCACTCCTTGGCAAAGTACGCGGCGGCCTTTTTTAATATGTCTCGCTCTTCAGTGACGCGCTTGAGTTCCGCTCGCAGACGACGCAGCTCAGCGTGCTGATCATCATCCTGTTGGCGTTCTTCTTGAGGTTTGCTGTAGCGCTTTATCCAGGCATAGAGGCTATGCGTCGACACGCCGAGACGGGCCGCTACCTCAGCGACAGGCAGCTTCTTTTCGGTCACTTGATTGACTGCTTGGATTTTGAATTCTTCGGGGTAACGCGGGTTGCTCTGGCACCTCCTAATTGGCCTCAGTTTAAGGCAAAGAGGTGTCTACGAAACCCGGGGCGATTCAACCTTCTCGAAAGTGTGTTCAGTCTCAGCAAGTTTGGCTTGCCTTACCTCATCACGCTGGGTTTTGGGATCAGTGCCCAAAGCGAGCAACTCACGCGCCTCTGCGGCTTTCTTCCGGGCGTTGGCTAGCGAGAGGTCGGGGTATGGACCGAGCGCCATATTAAGACGGCTTCTGGTCAACGGCTCGCGGTAATTGAAATTCCACATCATCGAGCCGCTGGCGCGTACTCGAAGCTGCAGGCCGTCGCCGTCGCTGAGGACGAAGTCTTTACCAGTTGCCTTGACTGCCTTGAGCTGGCGATCGGAGATGCGGGTTGCGTTGGTAGGCATGGGGGCTACCTCCAGCACCGTTTTGGTATCCTGAAAGTAGCACTTGGCAGCCCGGGATACTACCTGGGATACCAAAGCGCCTGGAACTCAGAAATCCTCAAAAGCCCCCGGTAGCCCTGAACCCCCCGTATTTACTGGATTTCAGGCACAAAAAAAGACGCCCTTGGACGTCTTTAGATGATTAAGTGGTGGAGCCGGGGGGATTTGAACCCCCGTCCGCCAGTACTCTGCTGTCGGTACTACATGCGTAGCCGTTTCTATTAAGTTAACCCTCAGCGACCCGAAGGGCAGGGTGCTTTGGGCGAGTTGTGTAAGTTTTAGCCGCTTCGTCCACAACGTACTGCACGGCGATTCTGTTCTATATGACAATCACTTTGGGTTTACAGACATCCCCTGATGATTGCTGGACCCGAAGGTACCAGGAGGGAAGGGCTAAGGCTGCTTACGCAGCGAGAGCGTATTCCCCGTAGGTTTCGTCATTGGCAACTATAGAAAGTTGCAACAGTGGATTTACGAGTTCTGTTACCAACTCGGCATGCACCTAAAGGTTCGCAACCGGCGTCGAATCCTAAACGGCCCCGTGCTTGTTGCTCGATGTGATCGTGAGCGACAAGCCTGCGCAGTGTACGTTAAACGGTCACAGAAGGCCAACCCGAAAGGTTGGCCTTGAGCGGTTGGCGGGTTATGGGTTGCCGCCTTTATCCAGGTTCTGCAGGTCTTGCAGGGCCTTGGAGGTGATCTCGATACACTTCTTCTCATCACCGGCCGTGTGGGCTGCCTTGGCTTGGGAGACGGCAGTGTCGATCTCGCCGCTTTTGCCTGTGCTGTCAGTGGCGAGCAAGGCCTTGCTGTTGTTGATTTTATCCAGGTTGATCTGGCACAGATCTGCCTCGTTACTTGCGGCAAACACGGGTGAGGCCAGCATCGCAGCGGTAACGAATACACCAGCCAGTACGGAACGCTTCATGGGTATCTCCTTGTGCAAAGAGGTCTCGATGCTGCGCGGTACGTGCGGGCAGCCGGCGAGGTCATGGGTCGGCCCCGGTTGCCCGGGGCTTAAGCAAGTGACTACGCCAGTGCGCAGGGGTTCGTTTTTATTGCGCGGGCCTGGGTCACCCGGTCAACCAGGTAGACCAGGCCGTGGTAATCGATCCCACCATGCTGGGTCAGACCGATCTCACAGGTGCGGCTGGTGGAGATGCCTTCGCTGCAGTACTGCACCGCGTCTTTTAGGGAGCGCAAGGAGTGGGCATTGAGTTCCGGCGTGGTGAAGCCTTTATCGCCGGCGAACCCGCAGCAGTGGATGCCTTCGGGGATTACCACGTTGTTGCTGCAACGCCGGGCGAGGTCAATCAGGGCCTGGCTTTCGCCCAGGTGCTGGGTGCTGCAGGTGACATGCACGGCAATCGGCGCATCCTGGGGTGTGAAGTCCAGGCGGTCCATCAGGTGGGTGCGGATAAAACGGACCGGGTCGTAGAGGTCCAGGCGTGTTTGCCCCAGGTCCTGGACCAGGCGCAGGGTGCAGGGGCTGGTGTCGCAGTAGATCGGGTCGAGGCCGCCACGGCTGGCGTGGAGCAGGGCGCCGATCAGTTCCTGGCGCTTGTGCTCGGCCTGTTCGGCGTAGCCTTTGGAGGCAAAGGGCTGGCCGCAGCATAGGCTGTCGGGATTGTCCGGAATGACTACCTGGTAGCCGGCTTTTTCCAGCAGGCCGCGGGTTTTGTCGTACAGCGACATTTGCTCTTTGTCCCCGGCCGCCGGGCCCATTGCCCGCGATACACAGGCTGCGAGGTAGACCACCCGTGGGCGTTCATCGGTGACGGCAGGGCTGAAGCGGATGGCTTTTTCTGGCTGCGGCATAGCGCTGGTCCACTGCGGGATTTGCCCCTTGGACAGCTTGGTCACGGAGGCTGAGAGTTTCGCCAGGCGTGGCGCGCCGAGCAGCATGCGGGCGCCGTTGGCCACATGCAGGGTGAAGCGTGCACCTTGCAGCGCGGTGGAGAAATGACTGGCCAGCCACTCGGCGGTTTTCGTACTGCCTGCTTCACGGCTGCGCAGTTTTTTCACCAGGTCGCCGGTATTGATGCCTACCGGGCAGCGCTGGGCGCACAAGCCGGTGGCGGCACACGTGTCGATGCCTTGATAGTGATACGCCGCTTCCAGTTCGGTGGTGTCGATGCCCGCGCGTTTGCGTGCCTGGATATCGCGCCAGATCACAATGCGCTGGCGCGGGCTCAGGGTCAGGCCCTTGGAGGGGCATACCGGCTCGCAGAAACCGCACTCGATGCACTTATCCACAATCTCATCGGCGGCCGGCAGGGGCTTGAGGTTTTTGAGGTGGATTTGCGGGTCTTCGCTGAGCACCACGTCCGGGTTGAGAATACCGTTGGGGTCGAGCAGGCGCTTGAGTTGCCACATCAATTGATAGGCATCGCTACCCCATTCCAGTTCGACGAAGGGCGCCATATTGCGCCCGGTGCCGTGCTCGGCTTTCAGCGAACCGCCGAACTCCACGGCCACCAGTTGCGCCACGTCATCCATGAACGCCTGGTAGCGTGTGACTTCTTCCGCGCTGTTGAAGCCTTGGGTGAACACAAAGTGCAGATTGCCTTCCAGGGCGTGTCCGAAAAGGATGGCTTCATCGTAGTGATGCTTGTCGAACAACTCGATCAAGCGATTCACGCCAATGGCCAGTTGCTCTACCGGGAAGGTCACGTCTTCGATGATCACCGTGGTGCCCGTCTTGCGTACGGCGCCGACGGCAGGGAAGGTGTCCTTGCGGATTGCCCACAGGCGTGCGTTTTCCAGCGGGTCTTCGGTGAAGTCGACTTGCTTCTCGACCGGGAAGTCGGCCAGCGAGGCCATGATCAGTGCCAGTTGCTCATGCAGCAATGTGGACGAGGCTGCACGGGATTCGATCAAGAGCGCGCAGGCACCTTCCGATAGCTGTTGTACGAAAGCGGGCATGCCGGGTTTGTCCTGCACCGAGCGCATGCTGCGTCGGTCCAGCAACTCGACCGCCGACACGGGCTGGGTTTTCAGTACGGCCACGGCGTTGCAGCAGGTTTCTACATCGGGGAACACGATCAGGGCCGATGCCTTGTGGGGGTGATCGATCACCGTGTCGTAGGTCACTGCGCTGATAAAGCCTAGGGTGCCTTCGGAGCCCACCAGCAAATGGCTGAGGATATCCAGCGGCTCGTCGAAATCCACCAGGGCATTGAGTGACAGGCCGGTGGTATTTTTCAGACGGTATTTATGGCGGATTTTCGCCGCCAATTCAGAATTGGCCCGGGTCTCGCAGCCCAGGGTGGCCAGGCGCTCAAGCAACTGGCTGTGTTGCTCGCGGAAGGCCGCGACGCTGGCGGCATCCTCGGTGTCGAGACGGCTGCCGTCGGCCAGCACCAGGCGAATCCCGGCCAGGGTGTGGTAGGTGTTCTGGGCAGTGCCGCAGCACATGCCGCTGGCATTGTTGGCGACAATTCCGCCGATCTTGCAGGCATTGATCGACGCCGGATCCGGGCCGATCTTACGCCCGAACGGCGCAAGCCAGGCGTTGGCCTGGGCCCCGATCACTCCCGGTTGCAGGCGGATTTGCGTACCTTGGCCCCGAATCTCGCGGCCGTTCCAGTTATCGCCGAGTACGATCAGCACCGAATCGCTGATGGCCTGGCCGGAGAGGCTGGTGCCGGCTGCACGAAAGGTCACTGGCACGCGGTCGCGTTGCGCCAGTTGCAGGAGTTCGACCACCTCATCTTCCGATTCGACGCGGATCACCAGCTGTGGGATCAGTCGGTAAAAACTGGCGTCGGTGCCGAAAGCCAGGGTGGAAAGAGGATCGTCGAAGCGCCGATCTTTCGGGATCAGTCGTGCGACAGCATCAAGGAACGCGATGGGCAGACTCATGGGTCCTCCAGGATCAGCAGCACCCAGTTTGGGGAGCCTGGACGCCACGGTCCAGCAGACTGGGTTGTGAATAGCTGACGCCGCAAGGCGGCTGCGGCGTCGGTTCTTACGGTATTGCCTGTGGTCTTAATGCACCAGCATGCCGGTGAACCAGTACGCCTGGGCGTAGGTAATCAGGCCGACAATCGTGGCGAAAAACAGACTGTGCTTGAGGGTGAAGCGGAACAGGTCGGATTCCTTGCCCACAAGGCCGGTCGCGGCGCAGGCCACGGCGATCGATTGCGGGGAAATCATCTTGCCGGTCACGCCGCCACTGGTATTCGCCGCTACCAGCAGAGTGTCGTTGACGCCGATCTGGTGGGCGGTGGTGGCTTGCAGGGAGCTGAACAGGGCGTTGGACGAGGTGTCGGAACCGGTGAGGAACACGCCAAGCCAGCCAAGGAACGGCGAGAAGAACGGGAATGCCGCGCCGGTGCCGGCCAGTACCAGGGCCATGGTCGAAGACATGCCGGAGTAGTTGGTCACGAACGCGAACGCCAACACCATGCCGATGGACAGGATCGGCCAGCGCAGCTCGTAGAAGGTCTCTTTCAAAGTGGTCAGACCAGTTTTGAAATTGATCTTCAGCACCAGCATGGAGATCAGTGCGGAGAAGAAAATCGCCGTGCCGGTGGCGGAAATCGGATCCAGCTTGAACACCGCGGGGATGGCGGTCGGGTTGGTGACGATCGGCGCAACCTTGATCACCATCTGGTCCAGGTGCGGAATCGCAAAGTTGAACACCCAGCTGTACATCGAGCCGCCGGCGGCGAACATCGCCTTGAACGGCTTGAGGGTCCAGATGGTGACCAGCACGGTCAGGATCAGGAACGGCGACCAGGCCTTGAAAATTTCCATCAGGCTGTAGGGCGATGCCACGGAAGTGCGCGGCTGGCCGAAACCGCCGACGCTGCCGGTGATCGAAACGCTAGAGGTAGCGCCAGCAATCTGTGCGCCCGCAGTGCGCTTGGGCTGCCAGACTTTCAGGAACAGGGTCAGGGAAATCAGGCTGGCCAGGGCTGAGGTGATGTCCGGCAGTTCCGGGCCGATAAAGTTGGAGGTGAAGTACTGGGTAATGGCAAAGCTCAAGCCGGCCACCAGTGCCGCAGGCCAGGTTTCCTTGACGCCGCGCACACCGTCCATCATGAACACCAGCCAGAACGGTACGAACAGCGACAGCAGTGGCAGTTGGCGGCCGGTCATGGCGCCGATCTTGAAGGCGTCGATGCCGGTGACCTGGCCAGCCACGATGATCGGGATCCCCAGGGCGCCGAACGCCACTGGCGCGGTGTTGGCAATCAGGCACAGGCCGGCGGCGTACAGTGGGTTGAAGCCCAGTCCTACCAGCAGTGCGGCAGTAATCGCCACGGGTGCGCCGAAACCGGCGGCGCCTTCGAGGAATGCACCGAAGCAGAAGCCGATCAGCAGCACTTGCAGGCGCTGGTCATCGGTAATCGACAGCACCGAGCTGCGGATCACTTCGAACTGGCCGCTCTTTACCGTCAGTTTGTAGAGGAACACTGCGGCGACGATGATCCAGGCGATTGGCCACAGGCCGTAGGCAAAGCCGTAGCCGGCAGCGGCGAATGCCATGTCGACCGGCATCTGGAAAGCGAAGATCGCCACCAGGATCGACAACGCCAGGGTGATGCTCCCCGCAACATGGCCTTTGAGGCGAAACACCGCCAGGGCCAGGAAGAAAAATACGATGGGAATAACGGCGGCCAGTGCGGACAGGCCAAGGCTGCCGAGTGGGCTGTAAAGCTGTTGCCAGGTTTGCATATGGGGTGGCCCCTAATTGTTGTTGGTCATGCATGCTCAGCTGATTTGGGTAATTGGTAAGACCAATTTACAATCGCTGATGGCTAGGTTAAGAGCCTTCGGGGTGATGTGTCAATTTGCCGCCTGAGAAACTTTGGTCGCATGTCGGCGGGCGCGGGGTCTGATCGGTGTAATCAAAGGGGCTCTGATAGGTGCCGACAGCGCGGCAATAGGCCAGAATAGAGGGCCCGGCGAGTGGCCGGGATCGTGGAGAGTCAGTTATGGCGTTTGATCAGGTGCGTCAGCGCCGTTTGTCCGACGATATTGTCGAGCAGCTTGAGGGCATGATCCTTGAGGGCACGTTGAAGTCGGGCGAGCGATTGCCAGCCGAGCGCGCACTGGCTGAACAGTTTGGTGTGTCGCGGCCGTCGTTGCGCGAGGCGATCCAGAAGCTGGCGGCCAAGGGGTTGCTGGTCAGTCGCCAGGGCGGCGGCAACTATGTGGTGGAGACGCTGGGTTCAACCTTCAGCGACCCATTGCTGCATCTGCTGGAAAACAACCCCGAAGCCCAGCGTGATTTGTTGGAGTTTCGTCAGACGCTCGAGGCGTCTTGCGCCTATTACGCGGCGTTGCGCGCCACGGAAGTGGACCGCGAGCGGCTGACGGCAGCCTTTGATGCCTTGCAGGATTGCTACACGCGTGACGATGAGGTGAGCCGTATTGAAGAGGGCGCGGCCGATGCCAGGTTTCACTTGGCTATCGCCGAAGCGAGCCACAATGCGGTATTGCTGCACACTATTCGCGGTTTGTTTGATCTGCTCAAGCGTAACGTGGTGACCAATATCGGTGGCATGTACCAGCAACGCAGCGAAACCCGCGACATGCTGATCAATCAGCATCGCGACTTGTACCTGGCGATTATCGAAGGGCGGGCGGAACAGGCGCGGGAAGTTTCAACACGTCACCTGCTGTACGTGCAGGAAGTATTGGAAGAAGTGCGTCAGGAAGTTCAGCGCATGGCGCGGGCGGAGCGGCGCAAGGGGATGTGACCGGCAGTTGCGGCGCAGGGAGCAGGCTCCCTGGCCACGCGGGCTCGCATCAAGGGCCGGGGAAGATCAGTCTTCCTTGCCCTTGTTGCGTACGGCGCGCTGCAATTCCCGGTTGGAGTCGCGCTCGCGCTCGGTATCACGCTTGTCGTATTCCTTCTTGCCCTTGCCCAGTGCGATCTCGCACTTGACCAGGTGCTTGCTCCAGTACCACGACAGGCAGACGCAGGCGTAGCCCTTCTGTTGTACGGCAGCGGCGAGCTTTTCCAGTTCGCGCGCATTGAGCAGCAGCTTGCGCGTACGCACTGGGTCGGCAATGACGTGGGTGCTGGCGGTCATCAACGGCGTGATATGACTGCCGAGCAGCCAGGCCTCGCCATCCTTGAGCAGCACGTAACTGTCGACCAGCTGCAACTTGCTGGCGCGCAGACTTTTTACTTCCCAGCCGGCCAGGACCAGACCAGCCTCGAACCGATGTTCGATGAAGTAATCGTGTCGCGCCTTTTTGTTCTGCGCGATGGTCCCTGTTGGGTGTTTCTTTTGTTTAGCCATAGGGGCGGCATTATAGGGAGTTGCGAGCGTGTCGGCTACGGTCAACCTGCGTGCTTGAGCGTGTTGGACGAATCCCGGACAATACCGCCAGGTTTCTGGTTTTTTTCTCTCGCGAATCGGGCAGTCTTTTCGCGATGTTTGCCGCTCAGCTTCGGAAATAACGTTCCCATGACGACGCATATTCAACGCTCGGCCCTGCTGCCTTATCCGGCGCAAGCGCTCTATGACCTGGTCAACGACGTGGCGAGCTACCCGGATTTCCTGCCCTGGTGCTCCTCATCCACGGTATTGGAGAGCAGCGATGAGCATATGCGTGCGAGTCTGGAGGTGTCCAAGGGCGGGCTTGGTCAGAAGTTTGTGACGAGCAATGTCCTGGTGCCTGGTCGGTCCATCGAGATGAATCTGGAGGAGGGGCCGTTCACTCAACTGCATGGTGTCTGGGTATTCAAGCCACTGGGGGAGAAGGCATGCAAGATCAGCCTGGACCTGACGTTTGATTACGCAGGCTCCATCGTGCGGGCGACCTTGGGGCCGCTGTTCAATCAGGCGGCGAACACCCTGGTGGATGCGTTTTGCCAGCGTGCCAAGCAATTGCATGGCTGAGTCCATGATTGAGATTGAGGTGGTCTGTGCGGCAGTGGATCGCCAATTGTTGTTGAGTCTGGCGGTTGCGCCGGGGACGAGCCTGCGGGCGGCGGTGCTGGTTTCAGGTATTGCGGCGCAGTTTCCTGAACTGGATGTTGCCAGTTGCCCCTTGGGAATTTTCGGCAAGGTTGTGGCGGATGCTGAAACGCGTAGCGTGCAGCTCGGCGATCGCATCGAGATTTATCGCCCTTTGTTGGTGGATCCCAAAGAGGTAAGGCGCTTGCGAGCGGCTAAAGCAGCCGAAGCTCGACGGCAAAATCCATAACCTGCGAAATAGCAGGCAACAAAAAGCCCGGCATGCCGGGCTTTTTGTTGAGCGATGCAAATTATTGCGGGCCTGTATCCAGAGGTTCTGGTGTGGGTACCGGAACGGTTTCGACGCTGTCGATATCTTTCTGGATGGTGTCCAGCAAGGAGCCAGGCTTGGCCGGCACCTCGGACTTGGGTTTTTCAGCATTCTGCGCTGGCGCAGTGACGCTGGTCCCGCTGTCCTTGCCCAACAGGGCTTCATCGCGGCTTACGCCAGGCATGAAGTCACCGGAAAGGCTGACGAGTTGGTCATTGCCATTAAAGATGACACTGACGCGCTCCTGTTGGCGTTCCCCGCCTCCAGGCTGCAGGCTATAGAGATAATCCCAGCGATCGGCATGGAATGTGTCGGTCAGCAGGGGATTACCCATGATAAACCGTACTTGCCGTCGGGTCATTCCCGGGCGTAACTGGTCTATCATGTCCTGCGTGACGACATTGCCCTGCTGGATGTCGATTTTGTAAACCCCGGGGAATGAACAACCGGCGAGTGCGAGCAGTCCCACAAGGGTGAAACTGGTTAGCAAGAGCTTGGTGTTTTGCATCGGTGGGCGACTTCCACTATCTTGGCTGGGACAACGTAAACGCCGATCATACCCGTATTAAGAGAAGCTGCGAAGCAGCATCCGCGAGAAAGCTAACCATGGTTGAAAATAGCGAACTACGCAAAGCCGGTCTTAAAGTGACTCTGCCACGAGTCAAGATTCTACAAATGCTCGATTCCGCCGAGCAGCGCCACATGAGTGCCGAGGATGTCTACAAGGCACTGATGGAGTCTAACGAGGACGTCGGCCTGGCCACGGTTTACCGTGTACTGACCCAGTTTGAAGCCGCAGGGCTGGTGGTTCGTCATAATTTCGACGGCGGTCATGCAGTGTTTGAACTGGCTGACGGTGGTCATCACGACCATATGGTTAACCTGGATACCAATGAGGTAATCGAGTTCACCAGTCCTGCAATCGAGAAGCTCCAGCATGAGATCGCTGAGCAGCACGGATTCGATTTGGTGGACCATAATCTGGTCCTGTACATACGTAAGAAAAAGTAAGAAAGCTACGCAGATTCGCTCTGCGAAACGATCGAAGGCGACCTTAGGGTCGCCTTCGTGCTTTCTAGCGAGGGGAAACTCGCGATCAGGCCTTCGCCGTCACCACCATTTTCTTCGCATGGGCTAGGGACTCCTTGGTCAGATCGATGCCGCCGAGCATGCGCGCGACTTCTTCCACGCGTTCGGTCTTGTTCAACTTGGACACCGCGGTGTGTGTGGCATCACTGCCCCGCACCTTATGCACAAACAGATGCTGATGCCCCTGGGCTGCCACCTGGGGCAAGTGGGTAACGGTCAATACCTGCCCGCGCTCACCGAGGCGACGCAGCAGTTGGCCGACAATTTCCGCGGTTGGCCCGCCGATCCCCACGTCCACTTCGTCGAAGACCAAGGTCGGTACGCGAGAGGTCTGGGCAGTGATGACTTGGATCGCCAGGCTGATCCGTGACAACTCGCCACCAGACGCCACCTTGGCCAGTGCCTTGAGGGGTTGGCCCGGGTTGGCGCTGACCAGCAGTTCGACTTGCTCAAGGCCATTGGGCTGCAGTTCATTGCCGCTATTGGCGTGTAGCTCGATGGTGAAGCGCCCGCCGGGCATGCCCAAACGCTGGATTTCCTGTTCCACCGCGCAGGCCAGTGCAGTTGCGGCCTGGTGTCGCAGGTCGCTCAGCTCCCGCGCTTTTTCCTGGTAGTGGCGGGCGAAAGAGGCCAGTTCATCACCCAGGCGCTCAATGGATTCGTCGTTGGCGTTCAGGGTTTCGATCTCATCCAGCAGTTTTTGCTGCATGGCTGCGACTTCTGTTGGTTGGATCCGGTGTTTGCGCGCCAAGGTATAAATAGTGTCGAGGCGTTCTTCGATCT
This sequence comes from Pseudomonas sp. HC1(2025), assembly GCF_058742075.1. NCBI lineage: Bacteria > Pseudomonadati > Pseudomonadota > Gammaproteobacteria > Pseudomonadales > Pseudomonadaceae > Pseudomonas > Pseudomonas sp. HC1(2025). The sequence continues at coordinate 852,642 of NZ_CP196017.1, forward strand.
CTTGCAGGCGAGCCGGGTCGGCATCGAAGTGGTCAAGGAAGCGGTTCAACTCGCCAACCGCCTCTTCTACCTGGATCTGCGCACTGGTCAGCAGTGTGGTGGCTTCATTTAGTGAGCCGGAGCCGCTGTTTACGCTCGACAGGCGGTTAAGGCTTGCCGTCAGTGCGTTCAGCACATTGCCGGAGTCACTTTCGCTGCATTGCTCGACAACCTGGCGGCAGATGCCCAGCAGGGTTTCGGCATTGGTCAGGTTCTTGTGTTCCTGCTCCAGTTGTTCCAGTTCGGTTTCGCCCAGGCCCAGGCTTTCCAGCTCTTCCAGTTGATAGCTGAGGAGTTGGTGGCGGGCCCGTTGTTCGTCGCCGGAATTGGACAGGCGCTCCAGTTCCAGGCGGGTCTGGCGCCAGCGCTGCGCGGCCAACTGCACTTGGCGAGCCAGGTCGGTGGCGCCGGCGTACTCATCCAGCAGGCGGCGGTGGGTGTCGGTTTTCAGCAGGGATTGATGCTCGTGCTGGCTGTGGATGTCGATCAACAACTCGCCGAGGGCCTTCAGGTCGCCGAGGGGGCAGGGCGTGCCATTGATGTAGCCTCGGGAGCGGCCTTCGGCGGTGATCACGCGGCGCAGGATGCATGGGCCGTCGTTGTCCAGGTCACGTTCGGCGAGCCAGGCGCTGGCTTCCGGGATATCTGCCAGGTCAAAGGTCGCCAGGATATCGGCCTTGTCTGCACCCGGGCGAACCACGCCACTGTCGGCGCGATCGCCCAGGGTCAGGCCCAGGGCGTCGAGCATGATCGACTTGCCGGCGCCGGTTTCGCCTGTGATTACGCTCATCCCGCGATCCAGTTCAAGATCCAGATGCTCAACGATGGCGTAGTTATGTACGGACAGGTGAACCAGCATAATGGCTGCTCCCAGGCTTTAGGTCTGGTTATTTATACAGTGTTTTGTTTGGCGCTGACAATCCTGCGGCTTAGCTCAATTTGCTTGGATGGCGATGTTTTTTAGCGCGATGTGGAATGTGCGGGAAAGTGTCGGTCAGGACATGTCGGCCCTTGAACCTGGAAATTGTGGCCCCATATACCGGAACAGAAGCGCGAGTTGAGTTCGCGCAGGATTTTGAAAGGAGAAAACTATGGCTGACGAACAGACGCTGGATACGCAAAACCCAGACGCCAACCAGGCCTCGCAGGCAGCGGGTGAAGACCTGGTGGCTCGTGTGCAGGTGCTCGAAGAGCAGCTGGCAGGCGCTCAGGATCAGGCTTTGCGTGTTGCTGCCGATCTGCAGAACGTCCGCCGCCGCGCCGAGCAGGATGTAGAGAAAGCCCACAAGTTCGCGCTGGAAAAGTTTGCCGGTGATCTGTTGCCGATCATCGACAGCCTGGAGCGCGGCCTGGAGCTGTCCAGCCCGGACGACGAAAACATCCGAGCCATGCGCGAAGGGATCGAACTGACCCTGAAAATGTTCCAGGACACCCTGAAGCGTTATCAGTTGGAAGCCATCGATCCACAAGGCGGCGAGCCGTTCAACGCGGAGCATCACCAGGCCATGGCCATGCAGGAAAATGCTGACCTTGAGCCCAATAGCGTGTTGAAGGTGTTCCAGAAGGGCTACCAGCTCAACGGTCGCCTGTTGCGTCCGGCGATGGTGGTGGTGAGCAAGGCTCCCGCACCGGTTTCGCCATCGATTGACGAGCAGGCTTGAAATCGTTCGTAACGACCCCATTTATAAGTCAAGCGTTTAAGTGCTACCGCAGTTAGCCACCACTGCTGCGGCAACCAAATCCAAAGTTTCGGGAGAGTGAATCATGGGCAAAATTATCGGTATCGACCTGGGGACTACCAACTCCTGCGTCTCCGTGCTGGAAAACGGCGTATCCAAGGTTATTGAGAACGCAGAAGGCGCGCGTACCACTCCGTCTATCGTGGCTTATGCCAACGACGGCGAGATCCTGGTAGGCCAGTCCGCCAAGCGTCAGGCTGTGACCAATCCGCATAACACCCTGTACGCGGTGAAGCGTTTGATCGGTCGTAAGTTCGACGAAGAAGTCGTACAGAAAGACATCAAGATGGTGCCGTACAAAATCGCCAAGGCCGACAACGGTGACGCCTGGGTTGAAGTGAACGGCCAGAAAATGTCGCCACCGCAAATCTCGGCTGAAATCTTGAAAAAGATGAAAAAGACTGCCGAAGACTACCTGGGTGAAGCAGTGACTGAGGCGGTGATCACCGTTCCGGCCTATTTCAACGACAGCCAGCGCCAGGCGACCAAAGACGCCGGCCGCATCGCGGGCCTGGACGTAAAACGTATCATCAACGAACCTACCGCGGCCGCTCTGGCCTACGGCATGGACAAGGCCAAGGGCGACCACACTGTGATCGTTTATGACCTGGGTGGCGGTACTTTCGACGTTTCCGTGATCGAAATCGCTGAAGTTGATGGCGAGCACCAGTTCGAAGTGTTGGCGACCAACGGTGACACGTTCCTCGGCGGTGAAGACTTTGACATTCGTCTGATCGACTACCTCGTTGACGAATTCAAGAAAGAAAGCGGTATGAACCTCAAGGGTGACCCGCTGGCGATGCAGCGTCTGAAAGAAGCCGCTGAAAAAGCCAAGATCGAACTGTCTTCGAGCAATTCGACCGATGTGAACCTGCCGTACATTACTGCAGACGCCACCGGTCCTAAGCACCTGAACGTGAAGATTTCGCGCGCCAAGCTCGAATCGCTGGTTGAAGACCTGGTTCAACGCACCATCGAGCCTTGCCGCATCGCCCTGAAAGATTCGGGTATCGATGTAGGCTCGATCAACGACGTGATCCTGGTCGGTGGTCAGACCCGTATGCCGCTGGTGCAGCAGAAGGTCACCGAGTTCTTCGGTAAAGAAGCGCGTAAAGACGTCAACCCGGACGAAGCAGTTGCCATGGGTGCTGCCATCCAAGGTGCGGTACTGGCCGGTGACGTGAAGGACGTGCTGCTGCTGGACGTCAGCCCGCTGACCCTGGGTATCGAAACCATGGGCGGCGTGATGACCGCGCTGATCGAGAAAAACACCACGATTCCTACCAAGAAATCGCAAGTGTTCTCGACTGCCGATGACAACCAGGGCGCAGTGACCATTCACGTGCTGCAAGGTGAGCGTAAGCAGGCCGCGCAGAACAAGTCCCTGGGCAAGTTCGACCTGGCCGAGATTCCACCAGCTCCACGTGGCGTGCCACAGATTGAAGTGACCTTCGACATCGACGCCAACGGCATTCTGCACGTAGGCGCCAAGGACAAGGCTACTGGCAAGACTCAGTCGATCGTGATCAAGGCCAACTCTGGCCTGTCCGAGGAAGAAATTCAGCAGATGATCAACGATGCTGAAAAGAACGCCGAGGAAGATCGCAAGTTCGAAGAGCTGGCCGCTGCCCGTAACCAGGGTGATGCGCTGGTTCACTCGACTCGCAAAATGATCGCTGATGCTGGCGAAAAAGTGACTGCTGAAGAGAAGACCGCAATCGAAGCCGCCGTGGTTGCCTTGGAAGCCGCTGTTAAAGGCGACGACAAGGCCACCATCGACGCCAAGGTTGAGGAACTGTCGAAAGTCTCCGCGCCGGTCGCTCAGAAGATGTACGCCGAGCAGGACCCGCAAGGTGACGCTGCGGCGCAACAGGCAGAGCCTGAAGCCAAGCACGACGACATTGTCGATGCTGACTTCGAAGAAGTTGACGACCAGAAGAAGTAACTTGGTCGCCCGGTTGACCGCTATCAAGCGGTGACTGGTAGGATGTCGCCGCGCGGGAGCTTGCTCCCGCGTTGGCGTGTCTGGGGTACGGGAATTTTTACAGCATGCGACAAGGTTCGGATGCTGGCGGTGTGATCGGGAATGCTCCTGCTTTGCGATCAACAGTCACCGCGTTTTTAGCTGGGTCTCGGCTGAGAGCAGTAAAGACCAGGATCGTTGAATTTGACGTGAGTTGGGTCCGGGCCTGTATTGGGGCTCAACGAGTTTGGCAGGCTCAGGAGGGTTTTGCCGAACGTCCTTAAGAGTGCAAAGACTTATGGCAAAGCGTGACTATTACGAAGTGTTGGGTGTGGAGCGCGGCTCCAGCGAGGCGGACCTGAAGAAGGCCTATCGTCGCCTGGCGATGAAGCATCACCCGGACCGTAATCCGGATAGCAAAGAATCCGAAGAAATGTTCAAAGAGGCCAATGAGGCCTACGAATGCCTGTGTGATCCGAACAAGCGTGCCGCCTACGACCAGTACGGCCATGCCGGTGTCGATCCAAGCATGGGTGGCGGCGGTGCCGGTTTTGGCGGGCAGAACTTCTCCGACATCTTCGGAGATGTTTTCAGCGACTTCTTTGGTGGCGGTCGCGGCGGTCAGCGCGGCGGTGCCCAGCGCGGCAGCGACTTGCGCTACACCCTGGAGCTGAACCTGGAAGAAGCCGTGCGCGGCACCAGCGTCAACATCCGTGTACCGACGCTGGTCAACTGCAAGCCGTGCGATGGTTCGGGCGCCAAGAAGGGCTCTTCGCCGATCACTTGCCCAACCTGTGGTGGTATTGGTCAGGTGCGCATGCAGCAGGGCTTCTTCTCTGTGCAGCAAACCTGTCCGCGCTGCCATGGTCAGGGCAAAATCATTTCCGATCCGTGCGATTCCTGCCACGGCGAAGGGCGTGTCGAAGAGTACAAGACCCTGTCGGTGAAAGTGCCTGCGGGTGTTGATACCGGTGACCGCATCCGTTTGTCCGGTGAAGGCGAGGCGGGTACGCAGGGTGGTCCGACGGGCGACCTGTACGTGGTGATCAATGTGCGCGAGCACGCGATCTTCCAGCGTGACGGCAAGCACCTGTTCTGCGAAGTGCCGATCAGCTTTGTCGATGCGGCCCTGGGTGGCGAGCTGGAGATTCCGACCCTCGAAGGTCGGGTCAAGCTGAAGATCCCCGAGGGGACGCAGACCGGCAAGCAGTTCCGGATCCGTGGCAAGGGTGTGGCGCCGGTGCGCGGCGGTGGTGCGGGCGACTTGATGTGCCGTGTGGCCGTCGAAACCCCGGTCAACCTGGATCGTCGCCAGCGTGAGTTGCTCGAAGAGCTGCGCAGCTCGCTGGCCGGTGATGGCTCCCATTCGCCCAAGACTGCTGGCTGGTTCGAAGGCGTGAAGCGCTTCTTCGGCGACCTGTAAGGACGTGGATATGCGACGTATAGCAGTGATGGGCGCCGCCGGGCGCATGGGTAAGAACCTGGTGGAGGCGGTGCAGCAGCGCTCGCCTCTGTCGGGGTTGACTGCGGCAATCGTACGCCCCGGCAGTACGCTGATCGGCGCCGATGCTGGCGAGTTGGCTGCGCTGGGGCGGATCGGTGTGGCGCTGTCCGGCAGCCTGGAGCAAGTGGTTGATGAATTCGATGTGTTGATCGATTTCACCCTGCCCGAAGTGATGCTGAAAAACCTGGCGTTCTGCCGCAAGGCGGGCAAGGCCATGGTCATTGGCACCACCGGCCTGAATGCCGAGCAGAAGCAGTTGCTCGTCGCGGCGGGCAAGGACATTCCTATCGTGTTTGCCGCCAACTTCAGTGTGGGCGTCAACCTGTCGCTGAAGTTGCTCGACATGGCTGCACGGGTGCTGGGTGATGATGCGGATATCGAGATCATTGAGGCCCATCACCGGCACAAGGTCGATGCGCCATCGGGGACCGCCATGCGCATGGGTGAAGTGATTGCCGATGCGTTGGGGCGCGATCTGTCGAAAGTCGCGGTGTATGGTCGCGAGGGGCATACCGGTGTTCGCGAGCGCGAGACCATTGGCTTTGCCACTGTGCGCGGCGGTGACGTGGTCGGTGATCACACGGTGCTGTTTGCTGCCGAAGGTGAGCGCCTGGAAATCACCCACAAGGCCTCCAGCCGCATGACTTTCGCCAAGGGCGCAGTGCGTGCGGCATTGTGGCTGGAGGGGCGCGAAGCGGGCCTCTATGACATGCAAGATGTGCTGGATCTGCGTTAATCAGTAGCAAAAACGGGCCCCGGGTATTACTCTAGGGCCCCGTTTTTACCCGCTAAGCGACGTCCTGTCGCATTCTCCTGCCTTTTCGGCTCATTAGCGGTGGACCAAAAAAGCCTTTTTCTGTAAGCTACAGCTTTAGTGTGTCCACTAAAAGCGCGCAGAATAATTCAGTGAAGAAGCGGGGTGACGTGTCCATACGTCACTCCGCTTTTTTACAACCTGCGATCGCCCTTTCAGGCTTTATTTACGGGAGGTCTTCTTGACTAAGCCAGCCATACTCGCCCTTGCTGATGGCAGCATTTTTCGCGGCGAAGCCATTGGAGCCGACGGTCAGACCGTTGGAGAGGTGGTGTTCAACACCGCCATGACCGGCTATCAGGAAATCCTTACCGATCCTTCCTACGCCCAACAGATCGTTACCCTGACCTATCCGCACATCGGCAACACCGGTACCACACCGGAAGACGTCGAGTCTGATCGTGTCTGGTCGGCCGGTCTGGTGATTCGTGATCTGCCACTGGTTGCGAGCAACTGGCGTAACACGATGTCTCTGTCCGATTACCTGAAAGCCAACAACGTGGTGGCAATCGCTGGTATCGACACGCGCCGACTCACGCGCATCCTGCGTGAAAAAGGTTCGCAAAACGGCTGCATCATGGCCGGTGACAATATTTCCGAAGAAGCTGCGATTGCTGCAGCGCAGGGCTTCCCTGGCCTGAAAGGCATGGACCTGGCGAAAGTTGTCAGCACCAAAGAGAAGTACGAGTGGCGCTCCACTGTCTGGGACTTGAAGACCGACAGCCACGCGACTATCGAAGCCAGCGAGCTGCCGTACCACGTCGTGGCCTACGACTACGGCATCAAGTACAACATCCTGCGCATGCTGGTCGAGCGCGGTTGCCGCGTAACCGTGGTGCCGGCGCAAACCCCGGCCGCCGACGTACTGGCCCTGCAACCGGATGGCGTGTTCCTGTCCAACGGCCCGGGTGACCCGGAGCCATGCGACTACGCCATCAAGGCCATCAAGCAAGTGCTGGACACCGAGATCCCGGTATTCGGTATCTGCCTCGGTCACCAACTGCTGGCCCTGGCCTCCGGCGCCAAGACCCTGAAAATGGGCCATGGCCATCACGGTGCCAACCACCCGGTACAAGACCTGGATACGGGCGTGGTGATGATCACCAGCCAGAACCACGGTTTTGCGGTGGATGAAGCCACCTTGCCGGCCAATGTGCGTGCCATTCACAAGTCGCTGTTCGACGGTTCCCTGCAGGGTATCGAGCGCACCGACAAGAGCGCGTTCAGCTTCCAGGGCCACCCTGAAGCGAGCCCGGGCCCGAACGACGTAGCGCCGCTGTTCGACCGTTTCATCAATGAGATGGCCAAGCGACGCTGACTGAGTGGCTTGCGGGCGGCCCCGAATTTCGGTGGCCCCCGCAGGCTCTTCAAAGATTGTTCAAGACGGCTTGCCGACTGACCTGCGGATTTGAGTGACAAACCCATGCCAAAACGTACAGACATAAAAAGCATCCTGATTCTCGGCGCTGGCCCGATCGTTATCGGCCAGGCCTGTGAATTCGACTACTCCGGCGCCCAGGCCTGCAAGGCCCTGCGCGAAGAGGGTTACCGCGTCATCCTGGTGAACTCCAACCCGGCCACCATCATGACCGACCCGGACATGGCCGACGCCACCTACATCGAACCGATCAAATGGCAGACCGTTGCCAAGATCATCGAGAAAGAGCGTCCGGACGCACTGCTGCCGACCATGGGTGGCCAGACTGCACTGAACTGTGCCCTGGACCTGGAGCGCGAAGGCGTCCTGGAAAAGTTCGGCGTAGAAATGATCGGCGCCAATGCCGACACCATCGACAAGGCTGAAGACCGTTCGCGTTTCGACAAGGCCATGAAGTCTATCGGTCTTGATTGCCCGCGCTCGGGTATCGCCCACAGTATGGAAGAGGCCAACGCGGTTCTCGAAAAGCTCGGCTTTCCGTGCATTATCCGTCCGTCCTTCACCATGGGCGGCACCGGCGGCGGTATCGCTTACAACCGTGAAGAGTTCGAAGAAATCTGCGCCCGCGGCCTGGATCTGTCGCCGACCAAAGAGCTGTTGATCGACGAATCCCTGATCGGCTGGAAAGAGTACGAGATGGAAGTTGTCCGCGATAAAAAGGACAACTGCATCATCGTCTGCTCGATCGAAAACTTCGACCCGATGGGCGTGCACACCGGTGACTCGATCACCGTTGCACCTGCGCAAACCCTGACGGACAAGGAATACCAGATCATGCGTAACGCCTCGTTGGCGGTACTGCGTGAGATCGGCGTTGAAACCGGCGGTTCCAACGTTCAGTTCGGTATCTGCCCGGACACGGGCCGCATGGTCGTGATCGAGATGAACCCGCGTGTATCGCGTTCTTCGGCGCTGGCATCAAAAGCTACCGGCTTCCCGATTGCACGCATCGCTGCCAAGCTGGCGATCGGTTACACCTTGGACGAGCTGCAAAACGAAATCACTGGCGGTGCTACGCCGGCGTCCTTCGAGCCGTCGATCGACTACGTCGTCACTAAGCTGCCGCGCTTCGCTTTCGAGAAGTTCCCGAAAGCTGACGCCCGCCTGACCACTCAGATGAAGTCGGTCGGTGAAGTCATGGCCATTGGCCGGACATTCCAGGAGTCCCTTCAGAAAGCCCTGCGTGGCCTGGAAGTGGGCGTTTGCGGTCTGGACGAGAAGCTCGACCTGAGCAACCCGGAAAGCATGAGCATCCTCAAGCGCGAGCTGACCGTCCCGGGCGCCGAGCGTATCTGGTACGTGGCTGACGCCTTCCGCGCGGGCATGACCGTCGAAGACATCTTCGGTATGAACATGATTGACCCTTGGTTCCTGGTGCAGATCGAAGATCTGATCAAGGAAGAAGAGAAGGTCAAGACCCTGGGTCTTTCCTCTATCGACCGCGACCTGATGTTCCGCCTCAAGCGCAAAGGCTTCTCCGACCAGCGTCTGGCCAAGCTGCTGGGTGTGACCGAGAAAAACCTGCGCACCCACCGCCACAAGCTGGATATCTTCCCGGTCTACAAGCGTGTTGACACCTGCGCCGCAGAGTTCGCCACCGACACCGCGTACCTGTACTCCACTTACGAGGAAGAGTGCGAAGCCGCGCCGTCGGGTCGCGACAAGATCATCATTCTGGGTGGCGGTCCAAACCGTATCGGCCAGGGCATCGAGTTCGACTACTGCTGCGTACACGCCGCCCTCGCCCTGCGCGAAGACGGGTACGAGACCATCATGGTCAACTGCAACCCGGAAACTGTTTCCACTGACTACGACACTTCTGACCGCCTGTACTTCGAGCCGGTAACGCTGGAAGACGTGCTGGAAATCTGTCGCGTCGAGAAACCAAAAGGCGTGATCGTGCAGTACGGCGGGCAAACCCCGCTGAAACTGGCGCGGGCCCTGGAAGCGGCCGGCGTGCCGATCATCGGTACCAGCCCAGACGCCATCGACCGTGCCGAAGACCGTGAGCGCTTCCAGCAAATGGTCGAGCGCCTGAACCTGCGTCAGCCGCCAAACGCTACTGTGCGCAGCGAAGATGAAGCCATCCGCGCCGCCAGCAAGATCGGCTACCCGCTGGTGGTGCGTCCGTCCTACGTGCTGGGCGGCCGGGCGATGGAAATCGTCTACGAAGAAGACGAACTCAAGCGCTACCTGCGTGATGCGGTGAAAGTGTCCAATGACAGCCCGGTGCTGCTGGACCACTTCCTCAACTGCGCCATCGAGATGGACGTGGATGCGGTCTGCGACGGTACCGACGTAGTGATCGGCGCGATCATGCAGCACATCGAGCAGGCGGGCGTTCACTCCGGTGACTCCGCCTGCTCCCTGCCGCCGTACTCGCTGCCGCTGCACATTCAGGACGAAATGCGCGAACAGGTCAAGAAAATGGCCTTGGAGCTGGGTGTGGTCGGCCTGATGAACGTACAGTTGGCGCTGCAGGGCGAAGACATCTATGTCATCGAAGTCAATCCACGTGCCTCGCGTACCGTGCCGTTTGTTTCCAAGTGCATCGGCGTATCCCTGGCAATGATTGCCGCCCGTGTGATGGCCGGTAAGACCTTGAAGGAAATCGGCTTCACCAAGGAAATCATTCCGAACTTCTACAGCGTGAAAGAGGCGGTATTCCCATTCGCCAAATTCCCTGGCGTGGACCCGATCCTGGGTCCAGAGATGAAGTCCACCGGTGAAGTGATGGGCGTGGGCGATACCTTCGGCGAAGCATTCGCCAAGGCCCAGATGGGCGCCAGCGAAGTGCTGCCGACCGGCGGTACTGCGTTTATCAGCGTGCGTGATGATGACAAACCACTGGTTGCAGGCGTGGCCCGTGATCTGATCAACTTGGGCTTCGAAGTCGTGGCCACTGCCGGGACCGCCAAGCTGATTGAAGCCGCTGGCCTGAAAGTGCGTCGCGTGAACAAGGTAACGGAAGGCCGTCCGCACGTGGTCGACATGATCAAGAATGACGAAGTCACCCTGATCATCAACACCACCGAAGGTCGCCAGTCGATCGCGGATTCCTACTCCATTCGTCGTAATGCCTTGCAGCACAAGATCTACTGCACTACCACCATTGCTGCTGGCGAAGCCATCTGTGAAGCGCTCAAGTTCGGTCCGGAAAAGACCGTGCGTCGCTTGCAGGATCTACACGCAGGATTGAAGGCATGATCAAATACCCTATGACTGTCCAGGGCGCCAAGGCCCTGGAAGAGGAGCACGCCCACCTGACCAAGGTCGTACGTCCAAAGCTGAGCCAGGACATCGGTACGGCCCGTGAGTTGGGTGACTTGAAGGAAAACGCCGAATACCACGCTGCTCGTGAGCAGCAAGGTATGGTCGAGGCGCGGATCCGTGATATCGAAGGGCGCATGCAGAATGCGGTCATCATCGATGTCACGACCATTCCGAAGACCGGCAAGGTGATTTTTGGCACGACTGTGGAAATCGCCAACGTCGAGACGGATGAAAGCGTGACTTACCATATCGTGGGTGAGGACGAGGCTGACTTCAAACTCGGCAAGATTTCCGTCGGTTCGCCGCTGGCCCGTGCCTTGATCGCCAAGGAAGAGGGTGACGTGGTCGCCGTCAAGACGCCTGGTGGCGTGATCGAGTACGAGATTGTCGAAGTTCGTCACATCTGAAGGACGGCGCCCGCTTCCAGCGGGCGCCATGCTTTGGCAGCTGGCCCAGATGCTCTGGGTTGGCGGCCTGTGGCTGTTACACCTGGGTGTATTGCCGGTACTGGGCATGATTGGCCTGGCGCCGTTGCTGATCGATGAGATCGGCGGATTATTGAGTGCGCTGCTGGTGGGATTTGCGGCGGCGTGCGTGACTCTCCAGGCATTGGTGCTGGTCAAGGCTGAGGGCTTGGGGAGTTTGTGGCGGGATATGCGCGGGCAACTGCTGTTGATGGCGCTGTATGCGTGCGCAATGTATTGCGTGGTGCGCATATTGCTGCCGGAAGCGTTGCGCTGGCAGCTGTTCAGCTATCTTGTGCTAGGGTTTTCTGGCTTGGTGCTGGTGGTACAGCCGGTGCCGGGATGGAGTGGCAGGGCGCGCGAAGCACGCCCGTGACCCTTGTATCATTTGAAGCGGTGAACGTTCGACAATTGCTTGTTGGCGCTGAAATTCTTGCGATACAGCAGCGCCATCTTGCCGATGACCTGAACCAGGTCCGCCTTGCCCACCTTGCACAGTTCTGCAATGGCGGCCAGGCGCGCTTCGCGATCGAGGATATTGACCTTGATCTTGATCAGCTCGTGATCGCCTAATGCGCGTTCAAGTTCGGCTAACACACCTTCAGTCAAACCGTTGTCAGCCACGATCAAAACTGGTTTCAGATGGTGGCCAATGGATTTGTACTGTTTCTTCTGCTCTTGAGTGAGCGGCATAATCTGACCCCTGCGTCTGATCTTGTAAAAAGCGGCGGCCAGTTTACCCGAGCGAGTCCGGGACCGCCCAGTTAATCACGACCCGTTTTATTTTCGAGGTGGCCCGTGGCCCGTTCCAAAACTAGCCTTAACTGGCTTAAAGAGCATTTCAACGATCCTTACGTCAAAAAGGCGCAAAAGGATGGCTACCGTTCCCGGGCCAGCTACAAGCTGCTGGAGATCCAGGAAAAGGACCGGTTGATCCGTCCAGGCATGAGCGTAATCGATCTTGGCGCAGCCCCAGGTGGCTGGTCCCAGGTGACCAGTCGTCTGATTGGTGGGCAAGGCCGGTTGATCGCTTCCGATATCCTGGAGATGGACAGCATCCCTGATGTGACCTTCGTCCATGGCGACTTTACCCGTGATGACGTGTTGGCACAGATCCTCGAGGCTGTCGGAAATTCGCAGGTAGACCTTGTGATTTCGGATATGGCCCCCAATATGAGTGGATTACCAGCCGTGGATATGCCACGTGCCATGTTCCTGTGCGAATTGGCACTGGATCTGGCAGGAAGGGTTCTGCGTCCGGGTGGTGATTTTCTGGTCAAGGTCTTCCTTGGGGAAGGTTTTGACGAGTACCACAAGAACATGCGCAAGCTGTTCGACAAGGTGCAGACCCGCAAGCCTGACTCGTCGAGGGACAGGTCTCGCGAGCAGTATTTGCTGGGCCGCGGTTACCGCGGTGTCGAAGGCGCTGCCAGTGATGAGCGTCTTTAAAGGTTTTAAGGGAGTCGATAGGTTTTTTTATATCGCTTTCGTCACGAAGCTTTACGAATATTGTGTAGTCAAAGTTTCACAAAGGGTTACAGACGGCGCCTGCCAGAGTTGTAGGTAATGTAGTAAGTTAGGCCGGTGAATATCATGCGAAGCGCGCGCCAGTAGCGGAGCTTGCTTCAGAGGGTAGTTAATTGAACGATATGGCAAAGAATCTGATCCTGTGGTTGATCATCGCGGCTGTCCTGGTGACGGTGATGAACAACTTCTCCAGCCCTAACGAGCCGCAGACCCTCAACTATTCCGACTTCATCCAGCAAGTTAAGGATGGCAAGGTCGAGCGCGTAGCGGTTGATGGCTACGTGATCACCGGCAAGCGCAACGATGGCGACAGCTTCAAGACCATCCGTCCGGCGATCCAGGACAATGGCCTGATCGGTGACCTGGTGGACAACAAGGTGGTCGTCGAGGGCAAGCAGCCTGAGCAGCAGAGCATCTGGACCCAGTTGCTGGTAGCCAGCTTCCCGATCCTGGTGATTATTGCCGTGTTCATGTTCTTCATGCGCCAGATGCAAGGTGGTGCAGGGGGCAAGGGCGGGCCGATGAGCTTCGGCAAGAGCAAGGCGCGCCTGCTTTCCGAAGACCAGGTAAAAACCACCCTGGCTGACGTTGCCGGTTGCGACGAAGCCAAGGAAGAAGTCGGCGAGTTGGTCGAGTTCCTGCGCGACCCAGGCAAGTTTCAGCGCTTGGGTGGCCGTATTCCTCGCGGCGTACTGATGGTTGGTCCTCCGGGTACCGGTAAAACCCTGCTCGCCAAGGCGATTGCAGGTGAAGCCAAGGTGCCGTTCTTCACCATTTCCGGTTCCGACTTCGTCGAGATGTTCGTCGGTGTAGGCGCCAGCCGTGTGCGTGACATGTTCGAGCAGGCCAAGAAGCACGCGCCATGCATTATCTTCATCGATGAAATCGACGCTGTCGGTCGCCATCGTGGTGCGGGCATGGGCGGTGGTCATGATGAGCGTGAGCAGACCCTCAACCAGTTGCTGGTGGAGATGGACGGCTTTGAAATGAACGACGGCATCATCGTGATTGCCGCCACCAACCGTCCTGACGTACTTGACCCGGCGCTGCTGCGTCCGGGCCGTTTCGACCGCCAGGTGGTGGTTGGCTTGCCGGATATCCGTGGCCGCGAGCAGATTCTCAAGGTCCATATGCGCAAAGTGCCAATGGGCGATGACGTGGCGCCGGGCGTGATTGCCCGTGGTACTCCTGGTTTCTCCGGTGCCGACCTGGCCAACCTGGTGAACGAGGCCTCGCTGTTCGCTGCCCGTACCGGCAAGCGCATCGTCGAGATGAAAGAGTTCGAGCTGGCCAAGGACAAGATCATGATGGGCGCTGAGCGCAAATCCATGGTCATGTCCGAGAAAGAGAAACAGAACACCGCTTATCACGAAGCCGGTCACGCCATTGTAGGTCGCGTTGTGCCTGAGCATGACCCGGTCTACAAGGTGTCGATCATTCCTCGTGGTCGGGCGTTGGGTGTCACCATGTTCCTGCCGGAAGAGGATCGTTACAGCCTCTCCAAGCGTGCCCTGATCAGCCAGATCTGCTCGCTGTACGGCGGCCGTATCGCTGAAGAGATGACCTTGGGCTTTGACGGTGTAACCACCGGCGCGTCCAACGACATCATGCGTGCCAGCCAGATTGCGCGGAACATGGTCACCAAGTGGGGTCTTTCGGAAAAACTTGGCCCGCTGATGTATGCCGAGGAAGAAGGCGAAGTATTCTTGGGTCGTGGGGGCGGCGGTCAAAGTGCCAGCTTCTCCGGCGAGACTGCCAAGCTGATCGACTCTGAAGTGCGCAGCATCATTGACCAGTGCTACGGCACGGCCAAGCAGATCCTTACCGATAACCGTGACAAGCTCGACGCCATGGCTGATGCCCTGATGAAGTACGAGACTATTGATGCCGAGCAGATCGACGACATCATGGCTGGCCGTACTCCTCGCGAGCCTCGTGATTGGGAAGGTGGTTCGGGTACTTCTGGAACACCGCCAGTGGTACAGAATGAGCGCCCGGAAAACCCAATCGGCGGCCCGGCTGCCGACCTTTAAGGCTTGAAATGACTTCTGTGTTGTCCTCCACCCGGTTGCCTTGCGGCAACCGGGTTCTTGATTTGGCCCGTACCCACGTTATGGGCATTCTCAACGTAACCCCTGATTCCTTTTCCGACGGTGGTCGCTTCAGCCAGCTGGACGCGGCTTTGCGTCATGCAGAGGCAATGGTGGCTGCGGGTGCGACCATTATCGATGTCGGTGGTGAATCGACCCGGCCTGGAGCACGTGCTGTTTCCCCGCTGGAGGAGATGGAGCGTGTTGCGCCGATTGTCGAGCGAATCCATCGTGAGCTGGATGTCATCATCTCGGTAGATACCTCGACGCCCGCCGTCATGCGTGAGACCGCGCGACTCGGCGCGGGGCTGATCAACGATGTGCGCTCATTGCAGCGCGATGGTGCGCTGGATGCTGCTGCTGCCACCGGGTTGCCTGTGTGCCTGATGCATATGCTTGGCGAGCCCGGGACGATGCAGGACGCCCCGCACTACGACAACCTGGTTGAAGAAGTGACGGAATTTCTGGTGAGTCGCATTGCCCAATGCGCCGTTGCAGGAATTGCACCTGAGCGGATCATTCTCGACCCGGGGTTTGGTTTTGCCAAAACCCTGCAGCACAACTTGAGCCTGTTCAAACATGTGGAGTCGCTGCATGCCCTTGGTCGCCCCCTGTTGGTTGGGGTGTCACGCAAGAGCATGATAGGCATGGCCTTGAATCGTCCCGTGGGCGAGCGCCTGTATGGCGGCCTGGCCCTCGCGGCGCTGGCCGTGGCCAAGGGGGCGCGCATTCTGCGGGTGCATGATGTGGCCGAGACAGTTGACGTAGTGCGGATGATCGAAGCGGTAGAATCAGCCGAATAAGAATGATGGAGCACTTATGACAAAGAAATATTTTGGCACCGACGGTATTCGTGGTCGGGTCGGCGAATTCCCGATCACTCCGGATTTCATGCTCAAGCTGGGCTGGGCGGCCGGGATGGCCTTTCGCAGCATGGGCGCATGCCGCATCCTGGTCGGCAAGGACACGCGGATCTCCGGTTACATGTTCGAGTCTGCGCTGGAGGCGGGCCTGTCCGCTGCCGGGGCTGATGTGATGTTGCTGGGGCCGATGCCTACGCCGGCGATCGCTTATCTGACGCGTACCTTTCACGCTGAAGCCGGGATTGTGATCAGTGCTTCGCACAATCCCCATGACGACAATGGCATCAAGTTTTTCTCGGGCCAGGGCACCAAGCTGCCGGACGAGATCGAACACATGATTGAAGAACTGCTGGATGCGCCGATGACCGTCGTCGAGTCGAGCAAGCTGGGCAAGGTATCGCGGATCAACGACGCGTCGGGTCGTTATATCGAATTTTGCAAAAGCAGCGTGCCTACCAGCACCAATTTTGCCGGACTCAAGGTGGTCATCGACTGTGCCCACGGTGCCACCTACAAGGTCGCTCCCAGCGTATTCAAGGAATTGGGCGCCGAGGTCACCGTGCTGTCGGCTCAGCCTAACGGCCTGAACATCAACGACAACTGCGGTTCGACCCACATGGGGCAATTGCAGGCAGCGGTATTGGCCGAGCATGCGGATCTGGGTATCGCCTTTGATGGTGACGGTGATCGCGTGCTGATGGTCGATCATACCGGTGCCATCGTCGACGGTGACGACCTGCTGTTCATCATTGCCCGCGACCTGCATGAGCGTAACAAGCTCCAAGGCGGCGTCGTCGGTACCTTGATGAGTAACCTGGGGCTGGAGCTGGCCCTGGCCGACCTGGGGATCCCGTTCGTGCGCGCCAATGTTGGCGACCGCTACGTGATTGCCGAGCTGCTGGAGCGCAACTGGGTGGTGGGTGGCGAGAATTCGGGCCATGTCGTGTGCTTCCAGCACACCACCACCGGTGATGCGATTATCGCGGCGCTGCAGGTACTATTGGCCCTGCGTCGCCGCGAAGAAAGCCTGGCTCAGGCGCGCCAGGCGCTACGCAAGTGCCCTCAAGTATTGCTCAATGTGCGTTTCTCGGGTGGTGAAAACCCTATCGAGCACCCGGCGATCAAGGAAGCCTGTGAGCGCGTTACCGTCGCCATGGCGGGGCGTGGCCGGGTCTTGTTGCGCAAGTCGGGGACCGAGCCTTTGGTGCGTGTGATGGTTGAAGGCGATGACGAAACACAGGTTCGTGGCTACGCCGAAGAGCTGGCAAAACTGGTAACTGAAGTTTGCGCCTGAATTCGGCTTGCCAGTGATGATGTGGTTGGGTAACATCTGCGCCCACTTTGACCGACGAGGTACAGCATGCGTCGCACTATGGTAGCTGGTAACTGGAAGATGCACGGTACCCGCGCCAGTGTCGCTGAGCTGGTCAATGGCCTTCGTCACCTGGCTTTGCCAAGCGGTGTCGATATTGCGGTATTCCCGCCTTGCTTGCATATCAACCAAGTGGTTGATGGCTTGAAAGGCAAGTCGATCCAGGTCGGCGCGCAGAATTCCGCAGTAGAAGCCATGCAGGGTGCGTTGACCGGTGAGATTGCACCGAGTCAGTTGGTTGATGCGGGTTGTTCCTATGTGCTTGTTGGGCACTCCGAGCGCCGTCAGATGATGGGCGAGCGGGATGGGACGCTCAACCGCAAGTTCGCAGCGGCACAGGCTTGTGGCTTGATTCCAGTGTTGTGCATAGGGGAAACCCTGGAGCAGCGTGAATCGGGCAAGACTCTTGAAGTTGTCTCGCGTCAGCTGGGCAGCATCATCGAGGAGCTGGGTGTTGGTGCATTTGCAAAGGCAGTGATTGCTTACGAGCCGGTCTGGGCCATTGGCACCGGGCTGACTGCTACACCGCAACAGGCGCAGGATGTGCATGCAGCCATCCGCGCGCAGTTGGCGGCAGAGAATTCTGAGGTCGCACAAGGTGTGCGGCTTCTATACGGCGGCAGCGTGAAGGCGGCCAATGCGGTCGAACTGTTCGGCATGCCGGATATCGATGGGGGGCTCATTGGTGGAGCTTCCCTGAATGCAGATGAGTTCGGTGCGATTTGTCGCGCCGCGGGAAACTGAGAAAATGCTGGAAACAGTCGTAGTCGTTTTTCATCTGTTGGGTGCGCTGGGCGTTGTTGCCCTGGTATTGCTGCAACAGGGTAAAGGTGCGGACGCTGGTGCGTCTTTCGGGGCAGGTGCTTCAAATACTGTGTTCGGAAGCCAAGGTTCCTCTACCTTTCTTAGTAAGTTTACTGCTATACTTGCCGCCGGTTTCTTCATAACCAGCCTGGGGTTAGGTTACTTTGCTAAAGAGAAAGCTCATGTGCTGACTCAAGCAGGTTTGCCAGATCCAGCAGTGTTGGAAGTACCAAAAGCAAAACCGGCTTCTGATGATGTCCCGGTGCTTCAAGAGCAAAAGTCGGCTACTCCAGCGACTGACGTGCCTCCAGCTCAAGAGCAGAAGTAAGAAGGTTGTAAACGCTGTATTGCCGAGGTGGTGGAATTGGTAGACACGCAACCTTGAGGTGGTTGTGCCCATAGGGTGTAGGGGTTCGAGTCCCCTTCTCGGTACCAATTATCAGGAGAGCCCGCTGTTGCGGGCTTTCTTGTAGGTGGAAGGTTACATTGACCCTGTAAGGGATCGGTCGTATACTTCCGCCCCAGCTTTGTCGCGGGGTGGAGCAGTCTGGTAGCTCGTCGGGCTCATAACCCGAAGGTCGTCGGTTCAAATCCGGCCCCCGCAACCAGTTTTAGCGGAGCCCCTTTTAAGGGGCTTTTTGTTAGCTGGACACTTTCAACGCCGCTGTTCGACGGCGTTTCAAGGATGGGCGTTTCGCCCATTTTTTTATTTTGCACAGCATGCACATACATGCACGAGGGGGTTCAGGTGTCGAGCAAGCTAGAAGAGTTGCAGGCCTTGCTGGCCCCGGTGGTCGTGGCCCTAGGCTATGAATGCTGGGGTATTGAGTTTTCGGCTCAAGGTCGCCACTCAATGTTGCGCGTTTATATCGATAAAGAGGGCGGCGTGCTGGTGGACGATTGTGCCATCGTCAGCCGTCAGATCAGCGGTGTCCTGGATGTTGAAGATCCGATCGCCGTTGAATACACCCTCGAAGTTTCCTCGCCAGGCATGGAACGCCCACTGTTCACTATTGAGCAGTTTGCTAAATATGCCGGTGAACAAGTGAAGATCAAGCTGCGATCTCCTTTTGAAGGGCGACGCAACTTTCAGGGCCTTCTGCGCGGTGTAGAAGAACAGGATGTAGTGGTGCAGGTAGAAGACCACGAGTTCCTGTTGCCGATCGATATGATCGACAAGGCCAACATTATTCCCAGTTTTGACTGAGACGTGCCAGAAACTGCGGATCCCGCGGATCCAATGGCTTGCGAAAGGCGAGGCGTACGATGAGCAAAGAAGTACTGCTGGTTGTTGAGTCGGTATCCAATGAAAAGGGCGTACCGGCTAACGTGATTTTTGAAGCGCTGGAGTTGGCCCTGGCCACTGCTACCAAAAAGCGTTTTGAAGACGAAGTTGATCTGCGTGTGGAAATCAACCGCCACACCGGAGCCTATGAGACTTTCCGTCGCTGGACAGTCGTCGAAGAAGCCGATCTTGATGATCCGGCCATCGAAACCTGGCCAAGCAAGGTTGCGCAAACGCATCCTGGTGCCCAGGTGGGTGACGTCGTCGAGGAAAAGATCGAGTCCATCGAGTTCGGCCGCATCGCTGCACAGACTGCCAAGCAAGTCATCGTGCAAAAGGTCCGCGAAGCCGAGCGCGCTCAAGTCGTTGACGCCTATCGCGAGCGCCTGGGGGAAATCATCTCCGGCACCGTGAAGAAAGTGACCCGCGACAACGTGATCGTCGACCTGGGTAACAACGCTGAAGCGTTGCTGGCCCGTGAAGACATCATTTCTCGCGAAACCTTCCGTGTTGGCGTGCGCTTGCGTGCGCTGCTCAAGGAAATCCGCACCGAGAACCGTGGCCCTCAACTGATCCTGTCGCGTACTGCGCCGGAAATGTTGATCGAGCTGTTCCGTATCGAAGTGCCGGAAATTGCCGAAGGCCTGATCGAAGTGATGGCTGCGTCCCGCGACCCGGGTTCGCGCGCCAAGATCGCGGTCCGCTCCAAGGACAAACGCATCGACCCGCAGGGCGCTTGCATTGGTATGCGCGGTTCGCGCGTCCAGGCAGTGTCGGGCGAATTGGGCGGTGAGCGTGTGGATATCGTGCTGTGGGACGATAACCCGGCGCAGTTCGTGATCAACGCCATGTCCCCGGCCGAAGTCGCGGCAATTATTGTTGACGAAGATGCCCATGCAATGGACATCGCCGTTGGCGCAGACAATCTGGCCCAGGCCATCGGTCGCGGTGGTCAGAACGTGCGTCTGGCCAGCCAGTTGACTGGCTGGACCCTGAACGTCATGACCGAATCGGACATCCAGGCTAAGCAGCAAGCAGAAACCGGCGACATCCTGCGCAACTTCATCGACGAGCTGGAAGTCGACGAAGACCTGGCACAGGTGCTGGTAGATGAAGGCTTTACCAGCCTGGAAGAGATTGCCTACGTACCGGTGGAGGAAATGCTCAACATCGACGGCTTTGACGAAGACACCGTCAACGAGCTTCGCGCTCGGGCCAAGGATCGCTTGTTGACTAAAGCCATCGCTACTGAGGAAAAGCTGGCAGACGCCCATCCGGCCGAAGACCTGCTCTCGCTTGAGGGTATGGACAAGGATTTGGCGATGGAACTGGCGGTGCGCGGCGTAATTACCCGCGAAGACCTGGCCGAGCAGTCTATTGACGACCTGCTCGACATCGACGGCATTGACGATGATCGTGCCGGCAAGTTGATCATGGCCGCCCGAGCCCATTGGTTCGAGTAATTAGGCGCGGCCTGAGGAGAGAAGTGCATGACGCAAGTCACGGTGAAACAACTGGCCGATGAGGTCAAAACACCGGTAGAGCGCCTGTTGCAGCAGATGCGTGAGGCAGGTCTGCCGCACACCGCCGCCGAGGAACATGTGAGCGACAGTGAGAAGCAATCGTTGCTGACTCACTTGAAAAGCAGCCACAAGGCGAAAGTGGAAGAACCGCGCAAGATTACATTGCAGCGCAAAACAACCAGCACCCTGCGGGTGGCTGGTAGCAAAAGCATCAGCGTTGAAGTGCGTAAGAAGAAAGTCTTCGTGCAGCGCAGCCCGGAAGAAATCGAAGCCGAGCGCAAACGCGAGATGGACGAACGTCGCGCAGTAGAAAATGCTGCACGTCAGAAGGCTGAAGAAGAAGCCAAGCGTCGCGCCGAAGAAGAAGCGCGTCGCCAGCCTGCTGCTGCGCAATCCGCTACTGATGCAGTCGCCGCTCCTGCCGCGCCTGTTGAAGCTGTGCGTGAGGCCGCTCCTGTTGCCGCCGCACCTGCTCCTGCAACCGACGCTCGCAAGCGCGACGAACCTCGTCGTCCGGACAAGCCACGCGCAGACGATAACAATCGTCGCGGCAGTGGTGATGGTGAGCGCAAAAACGCTCCACATCGTGCTTCGGTCAAAGAGAAAGCGCCTGCTCCACGCGTTGCGCCACGTACTACCGACGAAGAAAGCGATGGCTTCCGTCGTGGTGGTCGCGGCAAGGCCAAGCTGAAGAAACGCAACGCCCACGGTTTCCAGAGCCCAACCGGCCCTGTCGTGCGTGAAGTGAAGATCGGCGAGACCATCACTGTGGGCGATCTGGCCCAGCAGATGTCGGTCAAGGCTGCTGAAATCATCAAGTTCATGTTCAAGCTGGGTACTCCGGCCACCATCAACCAGGTACTGGACCAGGAAACTGCCCAACTGGTTGCTGAGGAGCTGGGCCACAAAGTGACCCTGGTCAGCGACACCGCCCTGGAAGATTCCCTGGCCGAGTCCCTGAAGTTTGAAGGTGAGGCAGTTTCCCGTGCGCCAGTCGTGACCGTAATGGGCCACGTTGACCATGGTAAGACTTCCCTGCTCGACTACATCCGTCGTGCCAAGGTTGCAGCGGGCGAAGCCGGCGGCATCACCCAGCACATCGGTGCCTACCACGTTGAAACCGACCGTGGCATGGTGACGTTCCTCGATACCCCAGGTCACGCCGCGTTTACCGCAATGCGTGCCCGTGGTGCCAAGGCGACCGACATCGTGATCCTGGTGGTTGCAGCGGACGACGGCGTAATGCCACAAACCATCGAAGCCGTTCAGCATGCCAAGGCTGCTGGTGTGCCGCTGGTGGTTGCAGTGAACAAAATCGACAAGCCGGGCGCCGATCTCGATCGCATCCGTAGCGAACTTTCGGTTCACGGCGTGACGTCCGAAGAGTGGGGTGGCGACACTCCATTCGTACCGGTCTCGGCGAAGATGGGTACCGGCGTTGACGAACTGCTCGAAGCAGTCCTGTTGCAAGCCGAAGTCCTGGAACTGACCGCTACGCCATCGGCTCCTGGCCGTGGTGTCGTGGTTGAATCGCGCCTCGACAAGGGTCGTGGCCCGGTTGCGACCGTGCTGGTTCAAGACGGTACCCTGCGCCAAGGCGACATGGTCCTGGTCGGTTCGAACTACGGCCGTGTACGTGCCATGCTCGACGAGAACGGCAAGCCAATCAAGGAAGCAGGTCCTGCTATCCCGGTCGAGATTCTCGGCCTGGACGGTACCCCGGACGCTGGCGACGAGATGAGCGTAGTTGCCGACGAGAAGAAAGCCCGTGAAGTGGCTCTGTTCCGTCAAGGCAAGTTCCGCGAAGTCAAGCTGGCCCGTGCTCACGCCGGCAAGCTGGAAAACATCTTCGAGAACATGGGCCAGGAAGAGAAGAAGACGCTTAACATCGTCCTCAAATCTGACGTCCGTGGTTCCCTCGAAGCGTTGAACGGCGCCTTGAACGGCCTGGGTAACGACGAAGTGCAAGTGCGTGTTGTTGGTGGCGGTGTCGGTGGTATCACCGAATCCGATGCCAACCTGGCACTGGCCTCCAACGCTGTACTGTTCGGCTTCAACGTGCGTGCCGATGCTGGCGCACGGAAGATTGTCGAGCAGGAAGGCCTGGACATGCGTTACTACAACGTCATCTACGACATCATCGAAGACGTCAAGAAAGCCCTTACCGGCATGCTTGGCAGTGACGTGCGGGAAAATATCCTGGGTGTTGCCGAAGTGCGTGACGTGTTCCGTTCGCCGAAGTTCGGCGCGATCGCGGGTTGCATGGTTATCGAAGGTACTGTGCACCGTAACCGTCCAATCCGTGTACTGCGTGAAGACATCGTTATCTTCGAAGGCGAGCTGGAATCCCTGCGCCGCTTCAAGGATGACGCTTCCGAAGTACGTGCCGGCATGGAATGCGGTATCGGCGTCAAGAGCTACAACGACGTCAAGCCTGGCGACAAGATCGAAGTCTACGAGAAGGTCCAGGTTGCTCGCAGCCTCTAACTCGCGCACTTCAGGAGCCACGCCGCGTGTGGGCATGCAAATGTCCCGCGCAGTGTCCGGACTCTAAACGCAACGCCCGGTCTGGCTTTTGTCAGGCCGGGCGTTTGCCGCTTTCAGACCCCACGGGTTTCACCGTGTGGCAGTAACAGGTAACAAGACATGGCAAAAGAATACAGCCGTACCCAACGTATCGGCGATCAGATGCAGCGCGAGCTGGCCCAACTGATCCGTCGCGAAGTCAAAGACCCGCGCGTTGGCCTGGTCACCATTACCGCTGTTGAAGTGAGCCGTGACGTTGGTCACGCGAAGATCTTCATCACCGTGATGGGCCAGGACAACAGCGAAGAGATCGCGCAAAGCATCAAGGTGCTCAACTCTGCCGCAGGCTTCCTGCGCATGCAGTTGGCCCGTGAGATGAAGCTGCGCAGCGTGCCCCAGTTGCACTTCCACTACGACGAAAGTGTCGTGCGTGGTGCGCACCTGTCGGCCCTGATCGAGCGTGCCGTGGCTGAAGACAATCAGCATCCGTCCACACCTGAAGACGCCAAGGAGTAAGCGGTGGCTCAGGTCAAGCGTATCCGTCGTAACGTCAGTGGCATCATCCTGCTCGACAAGCCCATTGGCTTTACCTCCAATGCCGCTTTGCAGAAGGTCCGCTGGCTGCTCAATGCCGAGAAGGCCGGGCACACCGGCAGCCTCGACCCCTTGGCTACTGGCGTATTGCCATTGTGCTTTGGCGAGGCCACCAAGTTCTCGCAATACCTGCTCGATTCAGACAAGGGTTATGAAACCCTGATGCAACTGGGCAAGACCACCACCACGGCTGACGCCGAAGGTGATGTTCTGCAGGTTCGCGACGTGACCGTTGGTCGTGCAGATATCGAGGCCGCTTTACCCGCTTTTCGTGGGCAAATCAGTCAGATACCGCCGATGTACTCGGCTCTCAAGCGTGATGGCCAGCCTCTTTACAAGCTGGCACGTGCGGGCGAAGTAGTGGAGCGCGAACCGCGTTCTGTTACTATTGCGCGCTTGGAATTGCTTGCCTGTGAAGGCGAGACTGCCCGCTTGGCCGTGGACTGCAGCAAAGGCACCTATATCCGTACCCTGGTGGAAGATATCGGTGAAAAGCTCGGTTGCGGCGCGTACGTTGCAGAACTGCGACGTACCCAGGCTGGCCCTTTTACCCTGGCCCAGACGGTCACGCTGGAAGAGTTGGAAGCCGTGCATGCCGAAGGCGGCAATGAAGCAGTTGATCGCTTCCTGATGCCATCGGACAGCGGTTTGCTGGATTGGCCATTGCTGCACTTTTCGGAGCACAGCGCGTTCTACTGGCTCAACGGCCAGCCAGTACGTGCACCGGATGCCCCGAAGTTCGGCATGGTGCGGGTACAAGATCACAACGGTCGCTTTATCGGTATCGGTGAAGTGAGCGAAGACGGGCGCATCGCGCCGCGTCGACTGATTCGGTCAGAATGACCGGAACCAGTTTGTGGTAAAAGCGCAGTAGTTTTTACGCAAACTGGAACGAGGGTGGCTGTTAACAGGCACGGTCACTACTCATTTTTAGATACAGGGATTTGTCCCTGGCCTGTTGAAACTGCCCTTTGGGTGGTTTCCTGAAAAAAGGATTGCCTCATGGCTCTCGACGTTCAAGAAAAAGCACAAATCGTAGCTGACTATCAGCAAGCTGTTGGTGACACTGGTTCGCCAGAAGTGCAAGTTGCACTGCTGACCCACAACATCAACAAGCTGCAAGGTCACTTCAAGGCCAACGGTAAAGATCACCACTCCCGTCGTGGTCTGATCCGCATGGTAAACCAGCGTCGTAAGCTGCTGGACTACCTGAAAGGCAAGGATCTGGGTCGTTATCAGACTCTGATCGGTCGCCTGGGTCTGCGTCGCTAATCAGCGATTGCGCTAGAGGTTGGTTGGCTGTCGTGTGTCAGTGGGTTTCCCGCTGGCCCATGGCAGGCTTCCAGCCTCAAGTTTTATCTGGATACACGTTTTACCCTGGACAGGCGTTGGGCCGATTCCCGACATTGCCCAAGAATTTCGCAAGAAGACAAGTTCCCCAAGAGCCACAAAGAAGGTAGGACACCGTGAACCCGGTTATCAAAAAATTCCAGTTCGGTCAGTCGACCGTTACCCTCGAGACAGGCCGTATTGCCCGTCAAGCCTCCGGCGCAGTGCTGGTCACCGTTGACGACGACGTTACCGTACTGGTGACCGTTGTAGGCGCCAAGACCGCTGACCCAAGCAAAGGCTTCTTCCCTCTTTCCGTTCACTACCAGGAAAAGACTTACGCTGCCGGTAAGATCCCTGGTGGTTTCTTCAAGCGTGAAGGCCGTCCTTCCGAGAAAGAAACCCTGACTTCCCGACTGATCGACCGTCCGATCCGTCCGCTGTTCCCAGAAGGCTTCATGAACGAAGTGCAGGTTGTCTGCACCGTCGTTTCCACCAGCAAGAAGACCGATCCGGACATCGCTGCGATGATCGGCACCTCGGCTGCCCTGGCCATCTCCGGTATTCCTTTCGATGGCCCGATCGGCGCAGCCCGTGTTGCGTTCCACGAAAGCACCGGCTACCTGCTGAACCCGACTTACGAACAACAGAAAGCTTCGAGCCTGGACATGGTCGTTGCCGGTACTTCGGAAGCCGTGTTGATGGTTGAATCGGAAGCCAAAGAGCTGACCGAAGACCAGATGCTGGGCGCTGTACTGTTTGCTCACGACGAGTTCCAGGTTGTGATCAACGCTGTTAAAGAACTGGCTGCTGAAGCTGCCAAGCCAACCTGGACCTGGGCTCCTGCGCCTGAAGCCACCGCACTGCTGGGCACTATTCGCTCCGAGTTCGGTGCTGCGATCTCCGACGCCTACACCATCACCATCAAGGCCGACCGTTACGCTCGCCTGGGTGAACTGAAGGACCAGGTTGTTGCCAAGCTGTCCGGTGAAGAAGGCCAGCCTTCTTCCAGCGAAGTCAAAGCAGCCTTCGGCGAAATCGAATACCGCACCGTTCGCGAAAATATCGTTAACGGCAAGCCACGTATTGACGGTCGCGACACCCGCACCGTACGTCCGCTGAACATCGAAGTCGGCGTTCTGCCGAAGACCCACGGTTCGGCCCTGTTCACCCGTGGTGAAACCCAGGCCCTGGTAGTCGCGACTCTGGGTACTGCCCGTGACGCACAGCTGCTGGACACCCTGGAAGGCGAGAAAAAAGACCCGTTCATGCTGCACTACAACTTCCCTCCGTTCTCGGTAGGTGAGTGTGGTCGCATGGGTGGTGCTGGTCGCCGCGAAATCGGTCACGGCCGCCTGGCCCGTCGTTCGATTGCAGCCATGCTGCCTGCCGCCGACGTGTTCCCGTACACCATTCGTGTTGTGTCGGAAATCACCGAGTCCAACGGTTCCAGCTCCATGGCTTCGGTCTGCGGTGCTTCCCTGGCTCTGATGGACGCCGGCGTTCCGATGAAGGCACCGGTTGCCGGTATCGCCATGGGCCTGGTTAAAGAAGGCGAGAAGTTCGCCATCCTGACCGACATCCTGGGTGACGAAGACCACCTGGGCGACATGGACTTCAAAGTAGCCGGTACCGCCAAAGGTGTTACCGCGCTGCAGATGGACATCAAGATCAAGGGCATCACCGAAGAAATCATGGAGATCGCTCTGGGCCAAGCCCTGGAAGCGCGCCTGAACATCCTCGGCCAGATGAACCAGATCATTGGTCAGTCCCGCACCGAACTGTCGGAAAATGCTCCGACCATGATCGCGATGAAAATCGACACCGACAAAATCCGTGATGTCATCGGTAAAGGCGGCGCGACTATCCGTGCGATCTGTGAAGAAACCAAGGCCTCGATCGATATCGAAGACGACGGTTCGATCAAGATCTTCGGCGAAACCAAGGAAGCGGCTGAAGCTGCACGTCAGCGCGTCCTGGGTATCACCGCAGAAGCCGAGATCGGCAAGATCTACGTCGGTAAGGTCGAGCGCATCGTCGACTTCGGCGCATTCGTCAACATCCTGCCTGGCAAGGACGGTCTGGTTCACATCTCCATGCTGAGCGATGCTCGCGTTGAGAAAGTGACCGACATCCTCAAAGAAGGCCAGGAAGTGGAAGTGCTGGTACTGGACGTGGACAACCGCGGCCGTATCAAACTGTCCATCAAGGACGTAGCAGCAGCCAAGGCTTCGGGCGTTTAATCACTCCCAGGCTTCACGCTGAAAAAGAGGACTCTTCGGAGTCCTTTTTTTTGGACTGCGGGAAAGTGAAGGTAAATCAGCCGTTTAGCCCAGGACAAAAGCCGCAACTTGCATGCAGGCACGACGGGCTTCATGCAAGTTGCACGATTTCGAAAAAACAGCATTTATATAAGCTATTGATTTATAAGGGTTTATTTAAATTTTTGGACTTGGCACACTGTCTGCACTATTCCTGTTAACGCTGCAGTATGAAGGTTCACACGCTGCAGACTTTCAATAAAACAGGAGTTACTCGTATGAAGAAGTTCGCTCTCGCTACTGCTACCGCTCTGACCCTGGCCATGGGTGCTAACGTGGCCTTTGCCCAAACTTCCCAAGCTCCAATGACTCTGGCGGCTGGTGAAGCCACCAAAGCGAAAGAAAGCGTTTCGGATACTTGGATCACCACCAAAGTTAAATCTGATCTGCTGACTGAAAAAGGTATTCCTGGTTCGGACATCAAGGTTGAAACCAACAAAGGTGTGGTTTCCCTGTCGTCGACTGTAGCCATTTCGGATTCGCAGAAAGCAACCGCTGTAGCGATCACCAAGAAAATCAAAGGTGTAACCGCGGTTTCTGCTGACGGCCTGCTGGCTGGCGGCGCCACCAAGGCAGACAACATCGACAAAACCAAAAGCGCAGCAGCAGGCGCCAAAGAGTCCACTTCGGATACCTGGATCACTACCAAAGTGAAAGCTGACCTGGTAACCGAGAAAGGCATTCCTGGTACCGACATTAAAGTCGAAACCAACAAGGGCGTGGTTTCCCTGTCCTCTTCGGTCGCTGTGACTGAAGCGCAGAAAACTACTGCGGTGAATATCACCAAGAAAATCAAAGGCGTTAAAGCTGTATCGGCCGACGGCCTGAAAGCAGAGTAACGTGTAACCATTCGACTGGACCCAGGCGGCCACGAGCGAGGCAGATATCCGCTCAATGCACCTTACAGGTTCATGCGACCGACCACAGGGATGTGGTCACTACGGGCCCCGGCACTTGTGTCGGGGCCCGTTTTATTGTGGCGGGGAATACATATTTGCCGATTTTGGAGATCAAATGTGGGAGCTGGCTTGCCTGCGATGACGGCGTATCAGTAGTAAGCAGGCTGGCTGACCCACCGCCATCGCAGGCAAGCCAGCCCCCACACTTTGCACTTATGGTGCCCGGTAGTTACTCGGCATCCAGGTGCATTGGCGTAACAACCCGGCCATCTTTCTCTGCCTGCCCAAGGTTGGCATCAATGAAGTACACCCGGTCATCTTCCAGCTGGCCCTTGTCGACCAGATAGTCTTTGATCGTGCTGGCGCGGTCCTGGCCCAGTTGGCGTAGCAGCACGTCACTGGCGCTCCAGAACTTGATCACGCCGTCACGCAGCTTCGACGAGCGCTCATCGCTACCCAGGTTTTTCCACTCGGCCGGTGGCTGTTGCTTCAAGCGAGTGCGGTAGATGCCTTCGAGCAGCGGGGCTTTTTCCTTTTCCGGTACTTCGAGCAACGACGCCTGGGCCGGGACTTTATCGCCACGGCGCTGGAGTATCTTGTAGTAGTTGTACTGATACTCGCGCTCAAGCCGCTCGGCAGCCAAGAACGGGCCGTCGCTGCTGGCTGCCGCGGTGCCTTCGATCTCCAGGCGCAGGGCAGGGCGCTCCTTGAGGGCCTTGGCGAGGCTGTCCAGGGCCGACTCGGCGTCCTTGTTCAGGGCGCTGGAGCCTGCGGCGAACGACACGTTGCCAAGATCCTGCGCGCCACCACCCGTCACCAGCCCGCCAATGAACTTGAACGGCGCCGTCGCCGCGCGTACCACCAGGTTGCGCAGGGTTTGCCAGACAATCGGCATCACGCTGAATTGCGGGTTGTTCAAGTCGCCGGTCACCGGCAATTCGATGGAAATCTTGCCGTCGGTGTCCTTGAGCAGGGCAATCGCCAGGCGAATCGGCAGGTCCACCGCGTCCGCACTGTCGACTTTCTCGCCCAGTTGCAGTTGCTCCACCACTACCTTGTTCTCGGCCTTCAGCTGGCCTTTGGTGATCACGTAGTGCAGGTCCAGGTTGAGCCGGCCCTTGCGGATACGGAACCCGGCAAACTTGCCCGAGTAAGGTGTCAGGGTGGTCAGTTCGACGCGTTTGAAGCTGGTGGCGATATCCAGTGCGGCCATCGGGTCAAACGGGTTCACGCTGCCCTTGATGGTTACCGGCGCATAGCGATCGACCTTGCCCTTGATATCGACGCTGGCCGGCTTGGCCTGGCGGCTGTCGATGGTGCCGATCTGGCCATTGAGTTGCTGGATCGCCGTGGCGAAGTTCGGTGTCAGGCTGAAGTCGGCAAAGTTGGCCGAGCCATCATTGATCGCGATCTGGCCGATACGGATGCCCAGGGGCTTCTCGTTGCTCGCGCTGGATTTGGCCGTCGATTTGGCACCGCTGTCGGCCGGCTGTGGAATCAGCAGGTCATCGACGTTGGTGGTGCGGTCATCGTTGATCATAAAACGCGCATAGGGTTGCAGCAGGTTGATCTTGTCGATCGACAGGCTATTGCCGTGCTGGTAGTTCAAGCCCTCGACCACCAGGCGCTGCCACTTGAGGAAGTCACGGGTCTTGAGAGTATCGAGGGTGTGCAGTTGGTCCACTTGCGCGCGGCCGGTGATCTGCAGCGCAAGGGGCTCGGTACTCTTGAGGTTCACGTCCAGGTTGCTGCCGAGCATGCCGCTACGCAGTTCCAGGCGGATAAAGGGGCTGATATAGGACTGGGCAACCCGCAGGTCGATATCCTTGGTGTCGACCTTCAGCTTGGCGCTGACCGGGTTCAGGTTGACCTGGCCGCTCGCCTGGATCTTGCCCTGCTTGCCCAGGCCACTGTCGATCTTCAGCGTGAAGGGGCTTTGATTGAGGCTGTCGAAATCTTGTACATCGACATTCAGCGGGCCCAGCTCCAGTGCTACCGCAGGTTTTACCTGGCGATCAGCCAGATGCACCTGGTAGTTGCGCAGTTGCACATCCTTGAGCAGCACTTGCCAAGGCTTGCTCGGTGCTGTCGGTTCGGGTTTTGGCGAGTCGGCCGTGGCGGGAGCGCTTGCTGGCTCAGGCTGGGTGGCCGGCTTGCTCGGCTGGCTGGCGAACAGTTTCTGCCAGTCCAGTTGGCCGTCGGCTTCGCGGGCGGCCCAGGTTTCGAGCTTGTTACTGCGGATCTTGCCCACGATCACTTGCTGCTTGGCCAGGTCGATCGAGGTTTCGCTGACATCCAGGCGCTCCAGGCGCGCCAGTGGCCGGCCATCCGGGGCCTTGATCGCAAAGGGTGCGATGCTCGCGGAGACGTTGGTCAGGTTCAGTTCGGTTTCTTTGGCCAGGTTCAGCTTGTAGTCGGTGCTGAAGTTGAGGATGCCGTCTTCCAGGACCAGAGGCACGGCGTCCCGTACATAGGGCCACCAGACTTTCATCTTGCCATCCGTGACCTTGAGCTTACCCTCGGAGGCGATCGGCACCAGGCTGAAATTACCGGTCCAGTCGATCTGCCCACCCTCGGGGCCGGCGGCGACCAGGGTCATGTCGGCGTTGTCTTCGGGCAGGGTGCTGAGGTTTTTCAGTTCGAAGTCGAGTTTGTCGTAGAGAAACTCGATAGGTTCGCTGGGGCGCACATCTTCGAAGTGCACGTAGCCGCCCGCCAGCTTGATGCGCTCGATGCGCAGCGGGAACGGTTTGCTCTCGGGGTCATCGGGCGTCGGTTCGCTCGGCGGCAACTTGAACAATTGCGCCAGGTTGAGCGCACCGGCTTTGTCGAAGAGGATTTCGGTCTTCGGCTTGTCCAATTGCACATCGGCCAAGTGCAGGGCGCGAGTCCAGAGGCTGTCGATCTGCAGGTTGGCGTAGAGGCGATCAAAGCCCACCTGTTCCTTGCCCGGCTCACCGATTTTTAGGCCCCAGAGGGTTAGCTCCAGGCTGAACGGGTTGAGTTCGATACGCTCGATACGGGCCGGCACGGTGGCGTAGTTGGCCAACTGTTGGTTGGCCACGCGAAGCGCAATACCGGGCAAAATCAAAAAGCCCAGCAAGCTGTAGAGTGCAAGGGCGGTCAGCAAGGCGCCTGCGGCGCGAATCAATCCTTTGGGCATGGGTGACGCCATCTATGTCGATCAAGAGTGCCTTGGAGTATGGCACGGGTTTACGGTTCCGAAGAACCGAGCCTTTATTACGCCAGTCCAGGCCTTTCAGGGCAATCCTACAGCTGCAGGATCAGGGTCTTCAGAGGAGGCTGCTGGTCTTGTGAGGGAAAGTCAGCGCCGGGCGTCATCACTTTCCAGTCGCGTACCGGCCTGCCGGCCTTTTCAGCGCAACGCAAGACCTGCTCGCGCCAACCATCCATGCTGACTTTTGCCAGGTTGTTGCAGCAGATCAGCACGCCATTGTCTGCGGTGGCCAGCAGTGCGGGCTTGAGCAGGCTTTGGTAGTCGCGCAGCAGGTCCACGGTGCCAAAGGCGCTCTTGGCCCACGCCGGTGGGTCGAGCAGCACCAGGTCATATTGCCGTTGCTCCAGGCGTGGGTAGCTTGGCAGTTTTTGCCCGCGACGCTGGGTGATCGGCAGCCCGGCCAACTGGCGGATTGCCGGGAAGTAATCGGACTGTACAAACGTCATGGCTGGCAGTTGCGGGTTCAACTCGCCGTTTTCGCGACCGACCGCCAGGTTGCCCTCGGCAAAGTCCAGGTTGCACACCTCGCGGGCCCCACCGGCCGCTGCGCTGAGGCCGACGCCGCAGGTGTAGGCAAATAGGTTCAGCACGCTTTTGCCGGCACTGTGCGCCTTGACCCAGCCGCGGGTGTTGCGCAGGTCCAGGAACAGCAGCGGATCCTGCCCGGAGTGGCGACCGCGCACGCGATAGTTCAGGCCCCATTCATGGCCGACCAGGTCTTCCAGGGCTGCGGGTTCGGCGCGGTACACCGTGTCTTCGCGGTCGATACGCGAGTTGCCTCGGGAGCGGTCGTTATAGACCAGCAGCAGTTCCAGCCCCAGGTACTGGTTGATCATCAGGTGCAACTGCAGCAGCGCATCGCTATCTAGCGATTGGTGAAAGCTCTGCACCATCAATTGCGGGCCGTAGCGGTCGATGGTCAAGCCACCGGCGCCTTCCTGGCTGCCATGGAACAACCGATAGCAATCGGTGCCTTGGGCATGCAGCTCGGCGAGCAGGTCTTGGCGGTGATCGAGGGCGGCGCGCAGCGCCTGATTCAGGGACGACATGGAGCGCGCCTTGCTGGGGAATTGAAGCGCGCAAGTTTAACAGCTCCTGTGGGCGCCGGCTTGCCAGCGATGGCGGTGGAGCAGGAATCGCTATCGCTGGCAAGCCAGCTCCCACAGGGT
This sequence comes from Pseudomonas sp. HC1(2025), assembly GCF_058742075.1. Lineage (NCBI taxonomy): Bacteria > Pseudomonadati > Pseudomonadota > Gammaproteobacteria > Pseudomonadales > Pseudomonadaceae > Pseudomonas > Pseudomonas sp. HC1(2025). The sequence continues at coordinate 885,416 of NZ_CP196017.1, forward strand.
GTGTCGTTACAGCAGGCCCATCCGCCTGTGGGCGCGTTGCACCGAGCCATTGCGCATCGCCCAGCGTAGCAGCGGCGCGCTACGCATGACCCCGGCGCGGATCAACTGGCGTTGCAGCGGGCTTTGCTGCTGCCCCAGCATGTCACCCGCCCAGTCCGGCAGCAGGTCGATGCCGGCTTGCATCATCAGCGCCCCGAACGGCTTGGCCAACGCGCTGGGTGCCGGGGCATCGAGCAACAGGCGCAGTACTTCGCGGCTGCGTTCGTCACACAACAGTTGTGGGCGAATACGTTGCAGATAATCAGATATTTCCTGCCTTGAACGCGGCACATGCCGAGCCCCCAGTTGTTCGGCGACCAGGGCTATCTCGCTGTAGTAGCGGTCCTGGTCCCGAAGTGATAACCCCGGGTTTTTGTAGCGCAGGTGCGCCGCCAGAAAGCTGCTGACTTCGGCGACGTGGACCCAGGTCAGCAATTGCGGATCACTGGCGGCATAGGGACGCCCATCCGGCGCGTGCCCGACCACCTGCAGGTGGATGGTGCGCACTTTTTCGATCAGCCACTCGGCATCGCGGCGCGAGCCAAAGGTGGTGCCGGAAATAAACTGCGACGTACGGCGCAAGCGCCCGAGCATGTCCTGGCGAAAGTTGGAATGGTCCCACACGCCGGCCAGCGCCAAGGGATGCAGCGCTTGCAACATCAAGGCGCTGATGCCGCCGATCAGCATGCTGCTGAAGTCACCATGGACCTTCCAGCTCACCGAGTCCGGCCCGAACAGCCCCGGATCGCCCTTGGGGCTTTCCAGGTCCAGGTTGCCCAGGGACAGGCCCGTGAGGCTCATCAACTGGGATTCGATACGGTTGCGCAGAAATTCCATGGTGGCTTGAGGGTTCCTATCGGTTCAGGCGCTTGTCGATCAAGCCGTCGACCACGCTCGGATCGGCCAGGGTCGAGGTATCGCCCAGGCTGTCGAGCTCGTTGCAGGCGATCTTGCGCAGGATACGCCGCATGATCTTGCCTGAGCGGGTTTTGGGCAAGGCTGGCGCCCATTGGATCAGCTCGGGCTTGGCGAAACTCCCGATTTCCTTGCTGACCAGGTCCAGCAGGTGTTTTTTCAGTTCGTCGCTGGGCTCGACGCCATTCATCGGCGTGACAAACGCATAGATGCCCTGGCCCTTGAGGTCATGGGGATAGCCGACGACGGCGGCTTCGGCCACTTTGTCGTGCAGCACCAGCGCGCTTTCCACCTCGGCGGTGCCGATGCGATGGCCGGAGACGTTGATCACGTCATCGATGCGCCCGGTGATCCAGTAGTCGCCATCCTCATCGCGCCGCGCACCGTCGCCGGTAAAGTAGTAGCCGGGGTAAGGCTTGAAATAGGTGTCGATCATCCGCTGCGGGTCGCCATACACACTGCGGATCTGCCCCGGCCAGCTGACTTTGATTGCCAGGACGCCACTGCCGGCGCCGCTGATTTCCTTGCCCTGCTCGTCGAGCAAGACCGGCTGCACCCCAAACATCGGCTGAGTCGCGCAGCCAGGCTTGATGCGCTGGGCGCTGACCAGCGGGCTGAGCATGATGGCGCCGGTCTCGGTCTGCCACCACGTATCGACAATCGGGCAGCGCTGCTCGCCGACGGCATTGAAATACCATTCCCAGGCTTCCGGGTTGATCGGCTCGCCGACACTGCCGAGCAATCTCAGGCTGGCCCTGGACGTGTTCTCCAGCGGGCCATGGCCCTCACGCATCAAGGCCCGCAGGGCGGTGGGCGCGGTGTAGAAAATATTCACCTGATGTTTGTCGATCACTTGCCAGAAGCGCGAGCTGTCCGGGTAACTCGGCACGCCCTCGAACATCAGGGAGGTGGCACCGTTGGCCAGTGGCCCGTACACGATATAGCTATGGCCCGTGACCCAGCCGACGTCGGCGGTGCACCAGAACACTTCGCCCTCGCGGTAGTCGAGCACGTACTTGAAGGTCATTGCCGCTTGCAGCAGATAGCCGCCGGTGGTGTGCAGCACGCCCTTGGGCTTGCCGGTACTGCCGGAGGTATAAAGAATAAACAGCGGGTCTTCGGCGCCCATCGGCTCGGGCGGGCATTCGCCGCTGGCCGCGTCCACCGCCTGTTGATACTTGAGGTCGCGCCCCTCGGTCCAGGCCACTGCGGCGCCGGTACGCGCTACCACCAGCACCGTCGTGACATTCGGACAACTGGCCAGGGCTTTATCGACATTCTGTTTCAGTGCCACCGGCTTGCCGCCGCGTACACCTTCGTCGGCAGTGATTACCGTGCGGCAGTCGGCATCCAGAATGCGATCGCGCAGGGCATCCGGTGAGAACCCGCCAAACACCACCGAGTGCACCGCGCCAATTCGCGTGCAGGCCAGCATTGCGTAGGCGGCCTGCGGAATCATCGGCATGTAGATACACACCCGGTCGCCTTTCTTCACGCCACGGCTTTTCAGCACATTGGCCAGGCGGCTGACGTTTTGATGAAGTTGGCGGTAGGTGATTTTGGACGATTTTGCAGGATCGTCGCCTTCCCAGATAAAGGCCGGCTGGTCGGCGCGCTGCGCCAGGTGCCGGTCAATGCAGTTGTAGCTGACGTTCAACTGGCCGCCGGCAAACCACTGTGCGGCGCCGGTGTGGATATCGCAGTGTTGGACGGTTTGCCAGGGCGTGATCCAGTCGAGCAGCGCCTTGGCCTGTTCGGCCCAGAAAATATCGGGGTGTTCGATGGATTGCCGATAGAGACGCTGGTAGTCCTCTTGACTGAGTTGCGCAGCCCGGCGCACGGCATCGGCATGGGGAAACTGGCTGATATCGAACATTAGGGATCCCTCTTCTTGTTATAGATACAAGAGTTCAAGGCTGGTCCCTGTGGGGGCTGGCAAGCCAGCTCCCACAGGGGGCGCTTGTGCAGGTTCAATCCCTGATTGTAGTGCCGATCACATCAACCGCGGTGACGACCACGGAAGTAGTTGATCAAGCCCTGGGTCGAGGCATCGTCGGCCAAGGTTTCCTCGGCGCCCGTCAGGCGGTTGTAGACGCCCTTGCCCAGTTCCTTGCCCAGCTCCACGCCCCATTGGTCAAAGGCGTTGATGCCCCAGATAACGCTCTGCACGAACACCTTGTGTTCATACATTGCCACCAGTGCGCCCAGGCGACGCGGGCTGATCCGCTCGACCACCAGGGTGTTGCTCGGGCGGTTGCCCGGGATCACTTTGTGTGGGGCCAGTTTCTGCACTTCGTCTTCGGCCATGCCTTTGTCACGCAGCTCGGCTTCGGCTTCGCTGCGGGTCTTGCCGAGCATCAAAGCCTGGCTCTGGGACAGGCAGTTGGCATACAGCCACTGGTGATGGTCGGAGACCGGGTTGAAGCTGACGATCGGCACAATGAAGTCGGCCGGGATCAACTGGGTGCCCTGGTGCAGCAACTGGTGGTACGCGTGCTGGCCGTTGCAGCCCACGCCGCCCCAGATAACCGGGCCGGTATCGGTGGAAACCGGCGTGCCGTCCTGGCGTACGCTCTTGCCGTTGGATTCCATGTCCAACTGTTGCAAGTGCTTGGTGATGTTACGCAGGTAGTGGTCGTACGGCAGGATCGCATGGCTCTGTGCGCCCCAGAAGTTGCCGTACCACACACCCAGCAGGCCCAGCAGCACCGGCATGTTTGCCTCGAACGGCGCGGTCTGGAAGTGCTGGTCCATGGTGTAGGCACCCGACAGCAGTTCCTTGAAGTTGGACATGCCAATGGCCAGGGCGATCGGCAAGCCGATGGCCGACCACAGCGAGTAACGGCCGCCGACCCAGTCCCACATCGGGAAGATGTTCTCTTCACGGATACCGAAGGCCACGGCTGCCGCGTTGTTGCTCGACACGGCGATGAAGTGGCGATACAGCTCAGCTTCGGAGCCACCCTGGGCCAGGTACCAGGCGCGGGCGGCCTGGGCGTTTTTCAGGGTTTCCAGGGTGTTGAAGGACTTCGACGAGACAATAAACAGCGTGGTCTCGGCGCGCAGCTTCTGGGTCAGTTCGTGGAACTCACTGCCGTCGATATTCGCCAGGTAGTGGCAGCGCACGCCTTTATGGGCGTAGGACAACAGCGCTTCAGAGACCAGCTCCGGGCCGAGGAACGAACCACCGATGCCGATGTTGACCACGTCAGTGATCGGCTTCTCGGTGTAGCCGCGCCACAGGCCGTCGTGGATGCGGCCTACCAGGTCGGTGATCTGGTTCAGCACCTTGTGCACGTCGGGCATGATATTGGTGCCGTTGACCGACAGCTTGTCGCCCACCGGACGGCGCAATGCGGTATGCAGCGCCGGGCGCCCTTCCGAAGAGTTGACCGGCTCGCCGTCGAACAGCGCCTTGATTGCGCCCTTGAGGTCGACTTCGTTGGCCAGGCCCACCAGCAGGTCGCGGGTTTCAGACGTAATCAGGTTTTTCGAGTAGTCGAGGAACAGTCCGCAGTTGCTCAAGGTGAACTGGCCAAAGCGCTGGGGATCGGCATTGAACGCTTCGCGCATGCTGAAATCCTGCATGGCTTGGCGGTGTTGATTGAGCGCTTGCCAGGCGGGCAGAGCGGTAACGTCATGAGGAGTGCGGTAATACGCCATCGCTGCGGGTTTCCTTTTTATTACTGGGACTACTTTTGGGACACTTGAATGTCCGGAACGTCCGACTTTTATCAAGCAGGCACTGAGAAACGGCGGGTTCCGGTCGAATGCGTCAACGCCAACACTAGCGTCGGGCGATTACATTAAACCTAGCGTGTCGATATGTCTTGGCTTTGTCTGCGCACAGGCCGGTACTTTTTTATACCGGGGCCTGGGAGGCGCTACAAACCGAATGTGGGAGCGGGCTTGCTCGCGATGGTGGTGGGTCAGCGACAACTACATCGACTGACAGTCCGCCATCGCGAGCAAGCCCGCTCCCACATGAGGATATTGCCATGCTTAAACGCTGAGGTTGAGGTGCAGGTTGTCGATCAACCGGGTCGCGCCTAGGTACGCGGCGACCAGGATCACCACATCACGATCCTCGGCGGTTGCCGGGCGCAGATGCTGGCCCTGGCGAACTTCCAGGTAATCCATGCGCAGGCCGGCGGCCTCGATGTGTTGGACCTGCTCGGCACGCAGCTTGGCGAAGTCGCTGTCGCCATTCTCAATGGCAGTGGCGATATGACTAAGGCTGCGGAACAGCACCGGGGCGATGGCGCGCTGTTCTTCCGTCAGGTAACCGTTGCGCGAGGACAGCGCCAGGCCGTCCTCTGCGCGCACGGTGGGTTCGCCAATGATCTGGATCGGCATGTTCAGGTCGCGCACCATGGCGCGGATCACCGCCAGTTGCTGGTAGTCCTTTTGCCCGAACACCGCCAGGTCAGGCTGGACCATGTTGAACAACTTGCTCACCACCGTCGCCACACCCTCGAAGTGCCCCGGACGGCTGGCGCCGCACAGGCCTTCAGACAGTTGTGGCACGCTGACTCGGGTCTGCACGGTCATGCCGCCTGGGTACATTTCGTCGACCGTGGGTGCGAACAGCAGGTTGCAGCCCGCCACCAGCAGCTTTTCCTGGTCGGCGGCGAGGGTGCGCGGGTACTTGTCCAGGTCTTCGCCGGCGCCAAACTGCAGCGGGTTGACGAAAATGCTCGCCACCACGAAGTCGGCTTGCTCGGCGGCGCGGGTCACCAGCGTGGCGTGGCCCGCATGCAGGTTGCCCATGGTTGGCACGAAGCCGATGCGCTTACCGGCGCTGCGCGCGTGAGTGACCGCGGCCCGCAGTTCGCGCAGGGTTTTTACGGTGTTCATGCAGAGAATCCGTGTTCGGTGCCTGGGAAGGTGACGGCTTTGACTTCGGCGACATAGGCACCCAGCGCGGCGTGGATGCTGTCCTGGCCCGCCATGAAGTTCTTCACGAACTTAGGTGCGCGGCCGGTGAGGTTCAGGCCGAGCATATCGTGCAACACCAGGACCTGGCCGTCGGTAGCGCTGCCGGCGCCAATACCGATGACCGGGATTTTCACCGCCTGGGTGATTTCTGCGGCCAGTTCGCTTGGCACGCATTCGAGCAGGATCATTGCCGCGCCGGCCTGCTCAAGGGCGATGGCATCGGCGCGCATCTGCCGCGCCTGGGCTTCATTGCGACCCTGGACCTTGTAGCCACCGAGGATATTCACCGACTGCGGTGTCAGGCCCATGTGCGCACACACCGGCACGCCGCGTTCGGCCAGCAGGCGGATCGACTCGGCGAGCCATACGGCACCTTCCACCTTGATCATATGTGCCCCGGCCTGCATCAGCTTGCCGGCATTCTGGAAGGTCTGCTCAAGCGTTGCGTACGCCATGAACGGCAGGTCGGCGATGATGAACGCGCCCTCGTTGCCGCGCTTGACGCTGGCGGTGTGGTAGGCGAGTTCATCGGTGGTGACGGGGAGGGTGCTGTCATTCCCTTGAAGAACCATGCCCAGGGAGTCGCCCACCAGTAACACCTCGACGCCGGCCTGGCAGCAGGCCTGGGCGAAGGTGGCGTCATAGCAGGTCAGCATGGCGATTTTTTCACCCTTGAGTTTGAGGCTCTGCAAGGTGGTCAGGGTAATGTCTGGCATGAAAAGGGTCCTCGTTCAGGCGCTTGGAAACAGCGAGTAACGCGCGTGAGTCTTCGTTTATACAGGCGCACTTTCTTCAGAGCAGTGCTTATAAGGCCTGGATTGCGCCCTTCAGCGCCGGGTTGGCGGCAGCGGGACGCCTATAGTCGTGAGGAGGACTCTGGAAGTCAATTGGATGTGTTACCGCATTGTTACGAGGTAGGTGTTACCGCTGTTACTGATGCGATTCAGCAGGCTGTAATGCTTTTTGGCTGGCGCTGAAGATCAATGTAGGAGCTGGCTTGCCTGCGATGGCATCCCGCGGAGTGTCAGGCAGACTGCGGTGATGCCATCGCAGGCAAGCCAGCTCCTACAGGGATTGAGGTATGCGTTCCAGGCCGACGAACGGGCATCCGGCGAGCAGATCACTGAGTAGACGGCCGTCAGGCAGTTGCAAAGTGGCAGGCGCCAGTTCAGCCAGCGGATACAGCACAAATGCGCGCAGATGCATTTGATAGTGCGGCACCTTGAGGCGCGGCTCATCAATCAGGCGATCGCCAAACAGCAGGATATCCAGGTCCAGCGTGCGAGGGCCCCAGCGTTCAAGGCGTTCGCGGCCCTGGTCGTTCTCGATGGCTTGCAGCGCATCCAGCAGCTCCAGTGGCGTGAGGGTGCTGTCCAGCTCCGCCACCGCGTTGGTGTAGCGCGGCTGGCCAGGAAGCAGGGAATCGCTTTGATAGAAGGCAGAAACACCGACGAGTGTGGTGTTCGGCAACTGCGCCAACGCCTCGATGGCGTTGCGCAATTGCTGCTGCGGGGCAGCGAGGTTGCTGCCCATGCCAATGTAGATACGTTCCACCGTGCTTATTCGCCCGAGGTATCGGCGGCACTGCGCTTGCGCTTGCTACCACTGCTGCGGCGGCGCTTTTTCGGCCCCTCGCCCGTGGCTTCGCCTTTGCTGCTGAGCTCACGAATCATCTCGCGACGTTCGCTGTCATTGGCGTCCTGATAGTCGGTCCACCATTCGCCCAGGCCATCGGTCTGTTCGCCGGCGCTTTCGCGCAGCAGCAGGAAGTCGTAGCCGGCACGGAAGCGCGGGTTGTCCAGCAGCAGGTCGGCGCGTTTGCCACTGCGACGTGGCAGGCGTTCCTGCATGTCCCAGATCTCGCGGATCGGCATGGTGAAGCGCTTGGGGATCGCGATGCGCTGGCACTGTTCGGCGATCAATTCGTGCGCAGCTTCCTGCATTGCCGGAATCGGCGGCATGCCACGGTTCTGCAGGCGCAGTACCCGGGCGGGCAGCGCCGGCCAGAGCAGGGCGGCAAACAGGAACGCCGGGGTCACCGGTTTGTTCTGTTTGATCCGCAGGTCGGTGTTGATCAACGCTTCACTGATCAGCGTGTGGGTGTACGTCGGGTTGTGCTCCAGTGCATCGGCGCTGGCCGGGAACAATGGGTCGAACAACTGCAGGTCCACCAGCATTTCGAACGTGTCGGCGGCATGCCCGGAAAGGAACAGCTTGAGCACTTCCTCGAACAGGCGCGCCGAGGGAATTTCCCGCAGCATCGGTGCCAGTTCGCGAATCGGCGCGGCTGTGTGTTTCTCAATGCCGAAGTTCAGCTTGGCGGCAAAACGCACGGCCCGCAGCATGCGCACCGGGTCTTCCTGATAGCGCTGCGTGGGGTCGCCGATCAGGCGAATCAGGTGATTGCGAATATCGTGCACGCCGTTGGCGTAATCGAGGATGCGCTCGCTGACTGGATCGTAATAGAGGGCATTGATAGTGAAGTCGCGGCGTTGCGCGTCTTCTTCCAGGGTGCCGTACACATTGTCCCGTAGGATGCGTCCGCTTTCGTTGCGGGAAGACTGGTTGCTGTCTTCCTCTTCATCGTTTTGCGGGTGGCCCGCGCGGAATGTCGCGACCTCGATGATTTCGCGACCAAAGTGGATATGCACCAATTTGAAGCGCCGGCCGATGATCCGCGCGTTGCGAAACTCGGCACGCACTTGTTCAGGCGTGGCGCTGGTGGCGACGTCGAAATCCTTGGGGGTGATGTTGAGCAACATGTCGCGCACGCAACCGCCGACCAGGTAGGCCTGGTAGCCGGCGTTCTGCAGGCGTTCGACGATGTTCACCGCATAACGGCTGAACTGGGCGCGCTGCAGCGAATGTTGATTGCTGTTGAGCACTTCAGGCGTGCTGCGAATGTGTTGCGTACGACGCAAGGGGGAACGGAATGACTGGAACAACTTCTTCAGCATGGGATGCACTGTTTGAAGGAATGTTCGGCCATAACGAAGAATGACCGCATGATGGGCCGGGATTCTAGCATTTAGTCAGGGGATGGTGTAGGAACTAGCTGCAAGCGTTGAGCCAGATGCTTAAAAAAGCCGGCGTGGCGCTCAAATCGCAGAAACTACAAGGGGAGCCGAAGCTCCCCCAGAAAGTAGTTGCGTGCTCTATTTTTATTATTAATTTCGGGCTTCTTGTTTTTGTTGATCGCCCTCGCCATGAATTTTCACCTTCATGACACTCCCAATCGGGAGTCAAGAGCAAACGGATTGCTTTGGTCGCTGTGTTGCTATGATCAATGATCCAACCAGTTCAGGCTCTGCCTTAGGGCAGTTTTTGTTGTTCTCGGCCTGGTTGCGGGGCAAGCCCCAAATGCAACGCCTCTCCAAAAGAATCAGTTAGCTGCGCCTCCGCCGTGTTGTTTTTATTGTGCGTGAGTCGATTCGTCTTATTTTTATTGTGTGTGTACGGTGCTTTTTATTGTTCTTGTACTAAGCATATAGCAGGGTGCGTGCCAACTTTTGCGAGCCCCAGCAAAATCAGGGGTTTGACCGGTTCATGGGTGTTTGGCGGGCGAAAAAAAGCCGGGGCTTCGTTACCGTAAGCCCCGGCTTTTTGTTACGTGAATATCTGAGGTAACAGTTTTTTCACGTTTGGGGTGTTACCCAATGTGAGTTGATCTCAGCTTTCACTGGCAACCCCGGTCTTGCGCCGTGGAATGCCCAGGCGCTGGCGCCGCTCCCACAGGCACTTGCGGCTGACGCCCAGTTTGCGCGCCAGCTCGGTCTCGGTCATATGGTCCTGGTGCTCCAGGACGAAGTGCTGGAAGTAGTCCTCCAGGGACAAATCTTCTGTGGGCTCGTGGCTGGTGTTACTGCCGCCCTGCTGTGGTGCCAGGCCAATGAAGTCGTCATCGTCCAGGTCGCTTAGTTCGATATCGATGCCCAGCAGCTCAGCGGAGATCTGCGGGCTCTCCGAGAGAATCACTGCGCGTTCCACGGCGTTTTCCAGCTCGCGCACGTTACCTGGCCACGAATAGTGGCGGATGGCCTGTTCGGCGTCGGCCGCAAACGTCAGGTCGGTACGGTTGACCCGCGCGCTCTGGCGCAGCAGGAACGCATTGGCGATCTCGTTGACGTCGGCGCCGCGTTCGCGCAGGGCCGGCAACTTGAGGGCAATCACGTGCAGGCGGTAATAGAGGTCTTCACGGAACTGGCCGATTTTCGCCAGGCTTTTCAGGTCACGGTGAGTCGCGGCGATCAGGCGCACGTCGACTTTTTGCGACTGTACCGAGCCAACCCGGCGAATCTCGCCTTCCTGCAGCACACGCAGTAGGCGGGCCTGGGCTTCCAGGGGCAGTTCACCGATTTCGTCGAGGAACAGCGTGCCGCCGTCCGCCGCTTCTACCAAGCCTGCGCGTCCGGCGCTGGCGCCGGTAAAGGCCCCTTTTTCGTGGCCGAACAGTTCGGATTCGATCAAGGATTCGGGGATCGCTGCACAGTTCACCGAGATCATCGGGGCCTTGGCGCGCTTGGACAGGTTGTGCAGGGCGCGGGCCACCAGTTCCTTGCCGGTACCGGACTCGCCCTGGATCAGGACATTGGAGTCAGTGGGCGCCACCTTGCGGATCTTGACGTACAGGTCCTGCATGGGTGGGCAGGAGCCGATGATACCAATTTCGCCATTGCTGTTGTCGACGCCAGGTTTGTCGCTGGCGGCCTTGCCGGCCGGCCGTTCCGCCGGTGCGCTGCTGGCCGACTGGCGGTCACGCAGGATACGCGCCACCGCTTGGAGCATCTCGTCGTGGTCGAAAGGCTTGGCGATGTAGTCCACCGCGCCCATCTTCATCGAGTCGACGGCCGAGCGTAGGCTGGCATAGCTGGTCATGATCAGCACCGGCGTGCCCTGGCCCAGCTTGATCAGTTCGGTGCCCGGTGCGCCGGGCAGGCGCAGGTCACTGACGATCAGGTCGAATGTGGGAATGCTGAAACGCTCCTGGGCTTCCTGCACCGAGCCGGCTTCGCTGACCTGGTACTGATTACGTTCAAGCAGGCGACGCAAGGCAGAGCGGATAATGGTTTCGTCTTCGACGATCAAAATGTGCGGCATTGATTCAATTCTCTCGACGGTCTCAGTTCACAGCGGACGTCGCTTCGACATGACGCGGCAAGGTCACCCGAATACGGGTGCCGCGTTGGCTTTCGGTGTCAGCCGGGCTGTCGATGGTGATTTGTCCATAATGCTCTTCAACGATGGAATAGACCAGTGCAAGGCCCAGACCGGTACCTTCACCCGGATCCTTGGTGGTGAAGAAGGGTTCGAACAATCGGTCCATGATGTTCTGTGGAATACCGCTGCCTTCGTCTTCGACGATCAGATCGACCGTGTGCTCGAAAGCCTCGCTCTTGACCCTTACCGCACTGCCGGCGGGGGTCGCGTCGCGGGCGTTGGACAGCAGGTTGATCAGCACCTGGGCCAGGCGTTGTGAGTCGCCCACCACCCAGTGTTCCGGGTCGCACAAGTTATAGAACTGTACTTCGAAATTGCGCCGGTTCAAGGCCAGCAGCCCAATGGCATCCTGGGCGACTTCAGCCAGGCACACCGCTTCGTCATGATTCTGGTGGCCGCCGGCGTGGGCAAAGCTCATCAGCGATTGCACGATGCGTGAGACACGTTTGGTCTGCTCGAGGATCTGCCCGCTGATCTCGGTGATTTCGTCGTCTTCCTCGCGCTCCTCGCGCAGGTTCTGCGCCAGGCACGCGATACCGGTGATCGGATTGCCGATCTCGTGGGCCACGCCGGCCGCCAGGCGGCCGATACTGGCCAGGCGCTCGGAGTGCACCAGCTTGTCTTCGAGCATCTGGGTTTCGGTCAGGTCTTCGACCAGCAACACCAGGCCGCTGTTACCGGGGGCCAGGGGCTCGTCGATCGCCGCCTTGTGCAGGTTCAGCCAGCGGGTCTGGCCGTCGAGGGCCAGGTGCTGTTTGTGCAAGTGCTCGTCTGGCAGGTTGATAAAACCCTGCAACAATTCTTTCCACGGATCGGCGATGGTGGTCAGGCGCGAGCCTACCACGCGCTGGGCGGCGATGCCGGTCAGCTCCTCCATGGCCTTGTTCCACATCAGGATCTCTTGGTCCTTGGCCAGGGAGCACACGCCCATGGGCAGTTCCTGCAAGGTCTGGCGGTGGTAGCGGCGTAGGGCGTCGAGTTCGGCGGCAAGGCCGGTGAGGCGCGAGTGGTAGTCCTCCAGCCGGCTCTCGATAAAGTGGATGTCTTCGGTGACATAGTTCTCGCCGCCGGCCTTGTACGGCAGGAAGGTCTCGACCATGTCCTGGGACACGCTGGGGCCCATCAACCCGGACAGGTTGGCCTCGATACGGTCGCGCAGGCGGCGCAGGGCGTAGGGACGGCGCTCGTCGAACGGCAGGTACAGATCGCGCAGCGCCTGCTCCACTTCCTTTTGCGCGGCCTTGGCACCCAGGGGCTTGGCCAGTTGCGTGGCAAACTCCTGGGGCGAGGCGGCATGCAGTTCGCGGCGTTGCGGACGGCGCACGTTATCCACCGCGCATGCCTCGGCGGCGCTGGTTTCTTCGGGGCTGGCGTTGGTGAACAGGGAAATCAGGGTGAACATCAGCACGTTGGCCGCCAGCGAGGCGATCGCTGCCATGTGCCAACTGGTGTCGTCGAGCACGTAGATCATGTTCAGCAGCGGGATATAAAAACCCTGCAGATTACCGACCAGCGGCAGCAGCATGGTCACCAGCCATACCAGGATCCCCGCCAGCAACCCGGCAATAAACCCACGCCGATTGGCAGTCGGCCAGTACAGCACCGACAAAACCCCCGGCAAGAACTGCAAGGTGGCGACGAAGGCCACAATGCCCAGGTTGGCCAGGTCTTGCTCGGCCGCCATCAACAGGTAGAAACCATAGCCGGCCATGATGATCGCCACGATCAGCGCCCGGCGTGTCCATTTCAGCCAGCGGTAGATATTGCCTTCGGCGGGCGGCTGGTACAGCGGCAGCACCAGGTGGTTGAGGGCCATGCCCGACAGCGCCAGGGTGGTGACAATGATCAAGCCACTGGCCGCCGACAAACCGCCGACATAGGCCAGCAAGGCCAGGGATTTACTGTTGGCGGCGATGCCGATACCCAGGGTGAAGTATTCCGGGTTGGTGGTGGCCCCCAGTTTCAGGCCGGCCCAGAGGATCAGCGGCACTGCCAGGCTCATCAACAACAGGAACAACGGCAGGCCCCAACTGGCGCTGACCAGCGAGCGCGGGTTGAGGTTCTCGGTAAAGGTCATGTGGTACATGTGCGGCATGACGATGGCGGAGGCAAAGAACACCAGCAACAGCGTGCGCCATGGGCCTTCTTGCAGCGGAGTATGCAGGGCGGCGAGGGCTGTCTGGTTTTGCAGCAGCCATAGCTCCAGTTGTTGCGGACCGTCGAACACGCCGTACAGCGCATACAGGCCGACGCCACCGATGGCGATCAGCTTGATCACCGACTCGAAGGCAATCGCAAACACCAGGCCTTCGTGCTTTTCCCGGGTGGCGATATGCCGCGAGCCGAAAAAAATCGTGAACAAAGTGATCAGCGCACAAAAGCTCAGGGCCACCCGATGCTGTACCGGCTCATGGGTGAGAATGCCGATGGAATCGGCCACGGCCTGGATTTGCAGGGCCAGTAGTGGCAGCACGCCGATCAGCATGAAAATCGTGGTCAGCGCGCCGGCCCAGGTGCTGCGAAAGCGGAAGGCAAACAGGTCGGCCAGCGAAGACAGTTGGTAGGTGCGGGTGATTTTCAGGATCGGGTACAGCAGCACCGGCGCCAGCAGGAAGGCCCCGGACACCCCGAGGTAGCTGGAAAGAAACCCATAACCGTATTGGTAGGCCAGGCCCACCGTGCCATAGAACGCCCAGGCGCTGGCATAGACGCCCAGGGATAAGGTGTAGGTCAACGGGTGGCGAATGATCGCCCGCGGGATCATCCCGCGCTCACTGATCCAGGCCACCCCGAACAGCGCGGCCAGGTAGGCGGCGCTGATCAGCAGCATCTGGGTCAGGCTAAAGCTCATCGGCATCTTTTTGGCTCTGCAGGATGAAGGTCACGACGATCAGGATCAGCCACAGCAGATAGGGGCGATACCAGGCGCCCGTGGCGTCGATCCACCAGTCCATGATGGCGGGAGAAAACAGGTAGATCCCGACGACCAGCAGCAGGACCAATCGATAGATGTACATGTTGGCCTCTGATTGAAAAACTGCGGCGATGTTAACGGATGGCTGGCAGGCTGCAAGCGCCTTCAGCGCAATTGCGCTTCGGCCAGGGTCAGTGTGCGCGGGATCCGGCTGGCATCCCAGTGCTGGATGCCCCAATCGAGCAGTTCCCGTGGGCTGGCGTAGAGCAGTTCATCCCCCGGCATCTGGCCGAGGGCGCGCAGGGCCCTTAAGAGCAAAGGTGTGGCCTGGTCGGGCATCAGCGGTGGGGAGCGGTAGGATTTGCCCAGCTTGTTGCCGTCCGGCTGGATGATCAGCGGCACATGCAGATAGCGCGGCTGGCGCAGGCCCAGCAGCTCTTGCAGGTACAGCTGGCGTGGCGTGGAGTCCAGCAGGTCGGCGCCGCGCACGATATCGGTGACACCTTGCCAGGCATCGTCGAGCACCACGGCCAGTTGGTAGGCATACAGGCCGTCGCGACGGCGGATGATGAAATCGCCGACATCGCGGCCCAGGTGTTGTCGGAACTCGCCCTGTACACGGTCAGTAAAATGGTATTCCAACTCGGGAACCCGTAGGCGAATGGCGGCATCCTGCTGGTCGTGGCCGGCGTTGCGGCAGAGGCCAGGGTAAATGCCGTTATACGGTTCCAGTTGCTTGCGTGAACAGGTGCAGGCGTAGGCCAAGCCGTGGTTGAACATATCGTTCAGGACTTTGGCGTAGGCATCATGCCGCTCGCTTTGTCGGACCAGTTCGCCGTCCCATTCAAAACCATAGCTTTCCAGGGCATGCAGGATCGCCGCCTGGGCGCCCGGCTCTTCACGGGGTGGGTCGAGGTCTTCCATGCGCATCAGCCAGCGGCCTTGATTGGCGCGGGCATCGAGATAGGAAGCGAGGGCTGCAACCAGGGAGCCGAAGTGCAAATGGCCGCTGGGCGTGGGGGCGAAACGCCCGATATAGGGAGAGGCTGTCATGGCCAGGATATTACTGGAAAACCGCCAAACTCCAGAAACAAAAATGGGGCGTTTGCACGCCCCATTCGTCCAGCCGGGCAGGGATTACTTGCCGACCTGTTTTTCCTTGATTTCGGCCAAGGTCTTGCAGTCTACGCACATGTCTGCAGTAGGACGGGCTTCCAGGCGACGAATACCAATCTCGACGCCGCAGGATTCGCACCAGCCATATTCTTCGTCTTCGATCAGTTGCAACGTCTTGTCGATTTTCTTGATCAGCTTGCGCTCGCGATCACGGGCGCGCAGTTCAAGGCTGAACTCTTCTTCCTGGCTGGCACGGTCGGCCGGGTCAGGGAAGTTGGCTGCTTCGTCCTTCATATGGTCAACGGTACGGTCGACCTCCTGCATCAAGTCCTGTTTCCATTTTTGCAGGATCTTGGTGAAGTGCTTGCGCATGGGCTCGCCCATGTACTCCTCACCCTTCGTCTCGATGTAGGGTTCGAAGCCGCTGATGCTCTGTTGCTTTGCTTGGGTGGACATGAATAGACCGCCTCTCACTCTTCTAATCCATTGCGCAGGATTGCAACATCACCGACACCTGCCGGCCCTGCGGCTGCAAGCGGGCGAACTTACCAGATAGATTCGGGGTGCGCCACTCCCGGTTGTCGAGGCCCGTCGCGCCGGGGTTGCAAACTGCTGCGACCCGCCGTGGCCGGGCATACACCGTCTGGAATGATGATTTTAGTCTTTTTGCAGGCGCTTGCCCGGCTCATCACGCCAGCCGGGCAGGCAATAGAACATGTTTTACCTCGCGGGTTCGGTAGAATCCCGATTTTGTCCTCATTGTTAAGGAAGGCTAATGGCTCAGCCCTACAGTGCTCGCAGTCGTGCTATCGAACCTTTTCATGTCATGGCGTTGCTGGCGCGGGCCAATGAGCTGCAGGCCGCTGGCCATGATGTGATTCACCTGGAGATCGGCGAGCCGGACTTCACCACCGCCGAGCCGATCATCCAGGCCGGCCAGGCCGCACTGGCCAACGGCAAGACCCGCTACACCGCCGCCCGTGGCCTGCCGGAACTGCGCGAGGCCATCAGTGGTTTCTACCAGCTGCGTTATGGCTTGAGCATCGACCCCGAACGCATCCTGATCACACCGGGCGGCTCCGGGGCCTTGCTCCTGGCCAGCAGCCTGCTGGTGGATCCCGGCAAACATTGGTTGCTCGCGGACCCAGGCTACCCCTGTAACCGGCATTTCCTACGACTGGTGGAGGGCGCGGCGCAACTGGTGCCGGTCGGCCCCGAGGTGCGTTACCAGCTGACCGCCGACCTGGTGGAGCGCTATTGGGACCAGGACAGCGTGGGGGCGTTGGTCGCCTCGCCGGCCAACCCGACCGGGACCATTCTGACCCGTGATGAACTGGCCGGCCTGTCCGGGGCGATCAAGGCCCGCAATGGCCATCTGGTGGTGGATGAGATCTATCACGGCCTGACCTATGGCACTGACGCGGCCAGCGTGCTGGAAGTGGATGACGAGGCGTTTGTCCTAAACAGTTTTTCAAAGTATTTCGGCATGACCGGTTGGCGCCTCGGCTGGCTGGTGGCGCCCCCCGCTGCGGTGGGTGAGCTGGAGAAGCTGGCGCAAAACCTGTACATCAGCGCACCGAGCATGGCCCAGCATGCGGCATTGGCCTGTTTTACCCCGCAGACCCTGGAGATCCTTGAAGAACGACGGGCCGAGTTCGGGCGCCGGCGTGACTTTTTGCTGCCGGCCCTGCGTGAGCTGGGGTTCGGTATCGCAGTCGAGCCTGAGGGGGCGTTTTACCTGTATGCCGATATCAGCGCCTTTGGTGGCGACGCCTTCGCGTTTTGCCGGCACTTTCTTGAAACCGAGCACGTGGCATTCACGCCAGGGTTGGATTTCGGTCGCTTCAAGGCGGGTCATCATGTGCGTTTTGCCTACACACAAAACCTCGATCGCCTACAGGAAGCAGTGGAACGCATTGCCCGTGGCTTGCGGAGCTGGCAAGGCTGATGCGCTTTCATCCTCCCCTCGAAGAAGGTCGGCTGATTCGCCGCTACAAGCGTTTTCTGGCCGATATCGAAACCGTTACCGGCGAGTTGCTGACCATTCACTGCCCCAACACCGGCTCAATGTTCAACTGCATGATCGAGGGCGGGCCGGTCTGGTTCAGCCGCTCCAACGACCCCAAGCGCAAGCTGCCGGGCACCTGGGAGATCGCGCAGACCCCACAGGGCCGCCTGGCGTGCGTCAACACCGCGCGAGCCAACCCGTTGGTTGAAGAGGCGCTGAATGCCGGGGTGATCACTGAGCTCAACGGCTTTACCGCGTTAAAGCGTGAAGTGCCCTACGGCCAGGAGAAAAGCCGGATCGACTTTCGCCTGGACTACCCCGACGGCGCGGCCTATGTCGAAGTCAAAAGTGTCACCCTGGGGTTTGACGGCACGCCTATCGCGGCGTTTCCCGATGCAGTGACCCAGCGTGGTGCCAAGCATTTACGGGAGTTGGCGCACTTGGCCCGTAACGGTGTACGAGCCGTGCAGTTGTACTGTGTGAATGTATCCGGCATCGATGGCGTAAGGCCGGCCGAGGAGATCGATCCCGGGTATGCCGCTGCACTGCGTGAAGCCAAGTCCGCTGGGGTGCAGGTCCTGGCCTATGGCGTGAATGTCAGTGCACAGGAAATCTGCATTGATCGCCCTTTGCCCGTGCTGCTCAACGACTAGAGTTGCACCCATAGCCCCTGTGCGTCTTCGCGGCCGGGCAGAGGCGTCAGGCTTTGGCCTGCGCAGGGGCCGGCCACGCATTCGCCGCTTTCGATCAGAAATAACGCGCCGTGGGTGGCGCATTGGATCATGCTCGCGCTGGGGTCGAGAAACCGGTCAGGTTGCCATTCCAGTGGTACGCCGCGATGGGGGCAGCGGTTGATATAGAAATACACTCGGCCTTCGCGGCGCACGGCCAATAACTTGCGGCCATCGATATCGAAGCCGCGGCTGCTGTCTGGGGCCAGTTCGTGGGAGGAGCACAGAAACTTCATAGGTGTTCTCAGGTGGCGCGGGTCAAGGGCTGTGGCGCAATCCGGGGTTTACGGGTAAGCCCGGTGCTTGACGTTCAAATGCAAACAATTATCAAATGCTGGCTTCGCCCGTCAGCTGACTGCGTGCTCAGTACGATGCCAGACGGCCTCACCCTTGGAAGGAAACCCTTTTATGCGCCTGAGTGCCAGCGCTATTGCGCTTGTTGTCGGACTGCTGGTCAACCACGTGGCGCAAGCTGCTGAGCTGCCTCAACGCTGGGTCAGCGCCGGGGGCGCGTTGTCGGAGTGGGTGACGGCCCTGGGCGGAGAGTCGAAGCTGGTGGGCGTCGATACTACCAGCCAGCATCCGCAGTCGCTCAAGGCGCTGCCCAGTATCGGTTACCAGCGCCAGCTGTCCGCCGAAGGGATCTTGAGCCTGCGCCCGCAGATCCTGGTGGGCACCGAGGAAATGGGGCCACCACCGGTGCTGGCGCAGATTCGCAATGCCGGGGTGCAAGTGGAACTGTTCTCCGCGCAGCCGGACCTGCCGACCCTGCAAGGCAACCTGCAGCACCTGGGCAAGCTGCTGGGAGCTGAAGACAAGGCCGCGACACTGTTCAATGCTTATCAACAGCAACTAAACCTGCAAAAAGCGGCCGTGACCCAGGCGCAAACCCGGCAAAAGGCCCCTGGCGTGCTGCTGGTGCTCGGGCATGCCGGTGGCAAGCCGCTGATCGCCGGCAAGGACACGGCCGCCGACTGGGTGCTGCAACAGGCCGGCGGGCACAACCTGGCGACGCACAGCGGCTATAAGCCGTTTTCGGTTGAGTCGCTGGCGGGGTTGAGCCCTGAAGTGCTGGTGTTCTCTGACCGCGCCCTGAGTGGCGAGGCGGCCCGTGCGGCGTTGTTCAAGGAAAACCCGATTCTGGCGAACACCTCGGCGGCCAAGACCGGCCGGGTGTTTGAGTTGGATCCCACCTTGTTGGTCGGCGGCCTGGGCCCACGCTTGCCGGCCAGCCTGCAAATCCTGTCCGCCGGGTTCTACCCCGTTAAAGCCCAAGCCGCCCCATGACCACTCTGGTTAAACCGCGCACCCTGTTTATCGGCTTGAGCCTGTTGTGTGTGTTGGCGACCTGGCTGTCCCTGGCCCTGGGGCCGGTCAGCCTGCCATTGCTCGACACACTGCGCGCTGCCTTGCGCCTGCTTGGCGTGCCTATCGAGGCCCAGGGCCTGGAGCAGGCTGAGCTGATTCTGGGGCAGATCCGTTTGCCGCGCACTTTGCTGGGGCTGGCGGTTGGCGGGGTGCTGGCGCTGTCGGGGGTGGCCATGCAGGGGCTGTTTCGCAACCCGTTGGCCGACCCTGGGTTGGTCGGTGTGTCCAGTGGCGCTGCGCTAGGGGCGGCGGTGGCCATCGTCGGCGGCGCGGCCTTTGGTGGCCTGCCGGACGCCGTGGCGCCGTATCTGCTGTCGCTGTGTGCATTTCTGGGTGGCTTGGGCGTGACCGCGCTGGTCTATCGCCTGGGGCGGCGCGACGGGCAGACCAATGTCGCAACCATGTTGTTGGCCGGTATCGCCCTGACCGCGCTGGCGGCCTCGGCGGTGGGCCTGTTCACCTACCTGGCCGATGACGCTACCTTGCGCACCCTGACGTTCTGGAACCTTGGCAGCCTGAACGGTGCCAGCTACTCGCGACTGTGGCCATTGCTGCTGGTCAGTGCCGGTGTGGCGCTGTGGCTGCCGCGCCGGGCCAAGGCGCTCAATGCCTTGCTCCTGGGAGAGTCGGAAGCCAGTCACCTGGGGATCAATGTCGAGGGGCTCAAGCGCGAGCTGGTGCTTTGCACGGCGCTCGGGGTTGGCGCGGCGGTCGCCGCTGCGGGGTTGATCGGTTTTGTCGGGCTGGTGGTACCCCATCTGGTGCGGCTGCTGGCGGGGCCGGATCATCGTGTGCTCCTGCCGGCCTCGGTACTGGCGGGCGCGAGCCTGTTGTTATTCGCCGACCTGGTGGCCCGCCTGGCCCTGGCGCCGGCGGAGTTGCCCATTGGTATTGTTACTGCCTTTATCGGTGCTCCGTTTTTTCTATACCTGCTGTTGCGAGGACGCGCCTGATGCTGCGAGTGGACAACCTGCAGATCCGCCGCGGTCGCAAAACCGTGTTGGCCGACGTGACCCTGGACTTGAAACCCGGTGAAGTTCTGGGTGTGCTCGGCCCCAATGGCGCCGGTAAAAGCACGTTGCTGGGCGCGTTGTGTGCGCAATTGCATCCGGATGAAGGGCAGGTTTGGCTGGACGACCGCGAGCTCAAGGATTGGCAGGGCGCGCAACGGGCGCAGCGCCTGGCGGTGCTGCCCCAGGTGTCGACCCTGGATTTCGCTTTTCGCGTCGAGGAAGTGGTGGGCATGGGGCGCCTGCCCCATCAGACCGGGCGGGTACGCGACGATGAAATCATCGAAGCCGCCTTGCAGGCCGCCGACGTGGGCCACCTGAGCGGACGCAGCTACCTGGCGTTATCCGGCGGCGAGCGCCAGCGCGTGCACCTGGCGCGGGTGCTGGCGCAACTCTGGCCGGGGGAGGCGGGGCAGACCCTATTGCTGGACGAGCCGACCTCGATGCTCGACCCATTGCACCAGCACACCACCTTGCAGGCCATCCGCAGCTTTGCCGACCGTGGCGCGGCCGTGCTGGTGATTCTTCATGACCTCAATCTGGCGGCGCGCTACTGCGATCGCATCCTGCTGCTGGAGAACGGTCGCCCCCACGCCCTGGACACACCGGCGCAGGTGTTGCGACCGGAGTTGCTCAAGGCGGTGTTCGGCCTGGATGTACTGGTGCAGCCCCATCCTGAGCTGGGTCATCCCTTGATCATCGCCCGCTGAACCCTATCCGTGTAGGAGCCGGCTTGCCGGCGATAGCGGTGTATCAAGACCCAGCGCCTTCTCCGGCGAGCCTGCTACAGGGTGATATAAAACCCAGGCAAAAAAAGACCCGGCAAGAGCCGGGTCAAATAACCGTGATTAGCCTGATGAGGAGATAATCTGAGAGTCCGAACCAATGGTCTTTCAGTTATCGGCTGATCTCGCGACCAGTTGTGATAATCATAACGATTCTCATTTGAGAGTCAACACTTGTTTTTGCACCCATGGGGATTTTTCTCAAACGTTTGTTTGGAACCCCGCAAACATTGGGTTATCACCTGTTTCAGTTCTTGTTCCGTATCGACAGCGCTTCCAGTTGGCGATTCAAGGCCTCCTTGCGCTCGGTTGGAATATCGTTCCAATGCACATCCATCAATGCGCCTTCGATGGCATACAGCAGGACTTTGGATGCCCGGAAACCACGGGTGCGTACCGCCCGGTAGGCGTCCACCGCGCCCAGGCGACGCAGGTCCGAAGCGCTATGGATGCCCACCGCATGCAGCCATTGCGCCGAGGTCTTGCCAAGGTTTTTCAGGTGTTGCAGCTCATCATTCATCAAGCCTCCTTGCGACGGCCGAATGGTTCGGTGGGTATCGTGACCAGGCAAGCCTGAAAGGAGTGTAGCGCTCAGTAGGAAAAGCGTAGTTCTTTGCTCAGAAACGACGTAAACGCTTCTAAGGCTGGCGCTGGAATCTTGACGGTGACAGGCGCAGGCCCCCAGCTCGCGTTGCGCTCAGCTGGGGATAAAGGTGTTCGGTCAGCGGGTGCGATAGCGCAGGCGCGTGCCGAAATTGACCGACATTAGGATCTCGTCAGCGCTCAGTTCGGCTGGGAAGTAAGTGCCCGAGATCTGCGCATGGGCCAGGCTGGCGCCTTCCAGCGGGCAGCCCCGCAGGTCCAGGCCACGCAAGTCGGCCGAGCGGAAGTAGGCGTCGGTAAAGTCCACGCCCTCGGCGTCCAGGTGGCGCAGGTCCAGACCACGGAAGTCGCCGCCGCGCATATCAATCGGACCATCCTTGGGGCGTTCCTGATTGAAACCCCGGATGTCATCTTTATGCAGCAGCGCGTAGAGCGGTGTATCAAGCAGCTTCGGCTGGCCCATGGCGGCAACTCCTGTTGGACTTATAATGCCATTATAGTGCCACTATTTGCGGCCGTGAGCTGTTAACCGCATCACGGCCGTGAAATATTTCCTACAGCCCTGGCAGGCGCTGGCGGACGTGGGCAACCAGCGCGTCCAGCGTCCCGCTTTCATTGGTCTCGACCCGCTTGCTCAGTAGCAGTTCTTCGGCGCTCAGGGGATCGCGGCTGGCTTGTTGCTGCTCAATGACTGCCAGGGTAGCGTCAGACGGATCGTTTTTATCTGCCTGACGTTTCGCCAGCCAACTGGCGATAACGGCCTGCGGTGCATTGCAATCGAGGATCAGGAAGGGCGCGCCGGTGGCTTCTGCGACTTTGGCGGCAGCTTCTCGTTGCTCGCGCTTGAGGTAGGTCGCGTCCAGGACTACCGGGAAGCCTGCGCGCAGTACGGTTTCGGCGAGGGTATGCAGGCGGGCGTAGGTTGCCGCGCTGGCGTCCGAGGCATAGATCCCGGCTTGGAGGGTGTTCTCGACCTGTTGCTCGCCAAACAGGCGCTTGCGTTCTACATCGGAGCGCAGGCGAATGGCGCCGAGCGCGTCCACCAGGCGCATCGCCACATGGCTTTTGCCGGTCGCCGATACGCCATGGGTAATCGCCAGGAAGCGCGAGGGGATGGTGCTGTAGCTTTCGGCCAGGTTGGCGTAGTTGCGGTACTGGCGCAGGGTGGTTGCGCGCTCGACCGGTGTTGCCTCGGGCGGCATGCTGAACAGCGCGATCTTGGCCCGCACCAGCGCGCGGTAGGCTTTATAGAAGTTCAGCAGCTCCAGGCTCTGGTAATCGCCAGTCAGCTCCAGGTATTGGCTGATAAAGCGCCTGGCCAGGGTCTTGAGGCCACGGTCTTCCAGGTCCATCGCCAGGAAGCCGGTGTCGGCGCACACGTCGGTGAAGCGGAACGGTTCGTTGAACTCGATGCAGTCGAAGATCACCACGTGATCGTCGATCATGGTTGCGTTGCCCAGGTGAATATCGCCGTGGCACTCGCGGGTAAAGCCATTGAGCTTGCGTTGCTCCAGCAGGGGCTTGAGGCGTTCGAAGCTGCTCTCGGCCCAGGCTTGCAGTGCGTCCAGTTGGGCCAGGTCGGCTTTGTCGCTGAGGAACGGACGGATCTGCTCGAAGTTCTGCCGCACCGGCGCCATCACCTCGTCCGGGGTGCCGGCGGGATGGGCCTCGGGAACCTTGGGGGCGTTGAGGTGGAAGTGCGCAATCTGGCTGGCCATCTCATCGATGTGGCCGTTGGTCAGCTCGCCATTGGCCTGCAAGGTACTCAGCAGTTGGCTTTGCGGGAACTGGCGCATTTTCAGCACATATTCGATGGCCGGGCCTTCGCCGCCCAGTTGCGGTGCTTCAGCGCTGCCGGTGATCGGCAACACTTCAAGATACAAATCTTGTGTCAGGCGTTGGTTGAGGCGCAGTTCCTCGTTGCAGAAGTGGGCGCGGGCGTCCAGTTGGGTGAAGTCGAGGAAGCCGAAGTTCACCGGTTTCTTGATCTTGTAGGCATAGGGACCGGTGAGCAGGACCCAGGAAATATGGGTTTCGATGACTTGAAACGCTTCGACCGGATGAGGAAACAGGGCCGGGTTTTGCAGGGCGGCAATCAGGGGCTGGCTCACAGGCGATCCTTCGGAGTCTGGGAAAATAATGGAGCGCATTATGGCCGCTCAGGTCGGTCATGCAAACCGCCGTCCGGTTCATGTTGATCATCAATAAAATGCGTATAATCCGCCGCCATGACTCGTACCCGATCTCCCCGTTCCCGTAAAAAACCTCCTCCCCGCAGCCTGCGCCCCTGGCTAGGCTGGGCGCTCAAGCTCGGCCTGGTGGGCCTGGTGGTGATCGCAGGCATCGCGGTATACCTCGATGCCGTGGTCCAGGAGAAGTTCTCTGGCAAGCGCTGGACCATCCCGGCGAAGGTCTACGCTCGCCCGCTGGAGCTGTTTACCGGCCAGAAACTGAGCAAGGAAGATTTCCTTACCGAACTCGATGCGCTGGGCTATCGGCGCGAAGCCGTGGCCAACGGCCCGGGTGCGGCGGCGGTCAGCGGCAATACCGTGGACCTGAACACCCGGGGCTTCCAGTTCTATGAAGGCCTGGAAAAGGCGCAGCCGGTGCGCGTGCGTTTCTCCGGGGATTACGTGGCCGAGCTTTCTGCACTCAATGGCGGCAAGTTGCCAGTGGTGCGTCTTGAGCCGTTGCTGATCGGCGGGATTTACCCCAAGAACCTTGAAGATCGCATCCTGATCAAAATTGATCAGGTGCCGCCGTATCTGCTGGAAACCCTGGTTGCGGTCGAAGACCGGGATTTCTACAGCCACTGGGGCGTCTCGCCCAAGTCCATCGCTCGCGCCATCTGGGTCAACACCTCGGGTGGCCGCATGACTCAGGGCGGCAGTACGCTGACGCAACAATTGGTCAAGAATTTCTACCTGACCAGTGAGCGCAGCCTGACTCGCAAACTCACCGAAGCCATGATGGCGATGTTGCTGGAGCTGCACTACAGCAAGCCGGAGATCCTGGAGGCCTACCTCAACGAGGTGTTCGTCGGCCAGGATGGCCAGCGCGCGGTGCACGGCTTTGGCCTGGCCAGCCAGTTCTTCTTCGGCCAGCCGTTGTCCGAGCTCAAGTTGCACCAGGTGGCGTTGCTGGTAGGTATGGTCAAGGGGCCGTCCTATTACAATCCGCGCCGCAACCCGGAGCGGGCCCTGGAGCGCCGCAACCTGGTCCTCGACGTGCTGGAGCAGCAGGGCGTAGCCACCGCAGAACAGGTCGCGGCCGCGAAGAAGATGCCTTTGGGCGTCACCACCCGTGGCAAGTTGGCCGACAGTTCCTTCCCCGGCTTTATCGACCTGGTCAAGCGCCAGTTGCGCGAAGACTATCGCGACGAGGACTTGACCGAAGAAGGTCTGCGGATCTTCACCAGTTTCGACCCGATCCTGCAGATGAAGGCCGAAGCCTCGGTCAGCGATACCTTCAAGCGCCTGGCCGGGCGCAAGGGCTCGGACGAAGTCGAAGCGGCCATGGTGGTGACCAACCCGGAAACCGGTGAAGTCCAGGCCATGATCGGCAGCCGCCAGGCCAGCTTCGCCGGCTTCAACCGTGCCCTGGATGCCGTGCGGCCGATTGGCTCGCTGATCAAGCCGGCGGTGTACCTCACTGCACTGGAAAAGCCGAGCAAGTACACCCTGACCAGCTGGCTCTCCGACGAAGCGTTTTCGGTCAAGGGCGCCGATGGCCAGGTGTGGAAGCCGCAGAACTATGATCGTCGCTCCCACGGCACGGTGTTCCTGTACCAGGGCCTGGCGCACTCCTACAACCTGTCCACGGCGCGGCTTGGCCTGGAGCTGGGTGTGCCGAATGTGCTCAAGACCCTTGCACGACTGGGTGTAAGCCGCGAGTTCCCGGCGTTCCCGTCGATGTTGCTGGGCGCAGGTGGCTTGAGCCCGATGGAAGTGGCGACCATGTACCAGACCCTGGCCAACGGTGGTTTCAATACGCCGATGCGCGGGATCCGCAGTGTCCTCACGGCGGAAGGCGAGCCGCTCAAGCGCTACCCGTTCCAGATCGAGCAGCGTTTTGATCCGGCCTCCATCTACCTGATCCAGAACGCCATGCAACGGGTCATGCGCGAAGGGACCGGGCGTTCGGTGTACAGCTCGCTGCCGGGCAACCTGACGCTGGCCGGCAAGACCGGTACCAGTAACGACTCCCGTGACAGTTGGTTCGCCGGTTTCAGCCAGGACCTGCTCGCGGTGGTGTGGCTGGGGCGCGATGACAACGGCAAGACACCGTTCACCGGCGCGACCGGCGCCTTGCAGGTCTGGACCAGCTTTATGCGCAAGGCCGACCCGCTGCCACTGAACATGCCGCAACCCGACAATATCGTGCAGGCCTGGATCGACCCCCATACCGGGCAGGGCTCCGATGCCAACTGTCCGGGCGCGGTGCAGATGCCGTATATTCGCGGCAGTGAACCGCCAGCCGGCGCTCCATGTGGCACAGGTGTGCCCACGGATGCGGATTCGGTGATGGATTGGGTCAAGGGCTGGATGAATTAAGCAAAGAGGATTTCAAGTGAACAAGTGGTTGATTCCGGCTATTACAACGTTAGCTTTGCTCAGCGGTTGCTCCAGCGTGCAGCGCGGCTCCATCCCGGTGGTGGATTCCGGCACGGCCGTATCCAACAATGACCGGATCTCGGCCAATGGCGGCTTTCGCCAGACCGTGACTACCCGTCCAAACCCTGCCACGACCCAGGCGGTACCGCAGGATTCCGGCGTAGTGGTGATGGTCCCGGGTGGGGGCGCCACCACATCTGCACCCATCAGCTCCGCACCATGGACGCCGGGGCCGATCACCCCTGGCCCGTCGAACTCGGCGCCGATTGATACCGCGCCGATCAACCAGGGCACCTACAACATGCCGTCGACCCCGAGCGGGATTCCCTCGGCCAATGCCGGCGGCCTGTCTGCCGACGAGCAGTTGGACGGCCCGGTCCTGGCCTTGCTCACCACTGCGCAGCAACAGCAGGCCGGTGGCGACTTGAACGGCGCATCGTCCAGCCTTGAGCGCGCCCAGCGGGTCGCGCCGCGTGAACCGCAGGTGCTCTACCGCCTGGCGCAAGTGCGCATGGCCCAGGGTGATGCGCCGCAAGCTGAGCAGTTCGCCCGTCGTGGCCTGACGATGGCCAACGGTCGTCCTGACCTGCAAGCCAGCCTGTGGGCCTTGATTGGTGATGCACGTGCTGCACAAGGTGATGCTGCCGGTGCTGCCCAGGCCCGGCAGAAGGCCAGGGTCAGTCTCTGATGGATCCTCGTTTTCCGGCGATTGCCGAACAGTTGTTGCTGATTGAGCGCGAATTGCGCGTGGCGGGCTGGTGGGATGAGGTGTCTCCCGGTGCAGAGGCGCTGAGCAGCGTCGAGCCGTTTTCCGTGGATACCCTGGATTTTCATCAGTGGCTGCAGTGGATCTTCCTGGCGCGGATGAAACAGATCCTCGAACAGAACCTGCCGTTACCTAATGCGTCGGGCATCCTGGAGATGGCCGAGATGGTCTACGCCGACCGTCCCCAACAAAGCCTCGGCCTACGCTCTGCGCTGAAAAAGTTCGACCAACTGATCGTCGGCGCTCGTTAATTGCCTGACTGCCGGGTTTTCCGGCAGTCTTGCGCACATTTCTACCGCTTGACGACATTCAGGCGAGTTTTATCCCTCCTCAAAGCCCTTTCTTCTACGTTCTCATGCGCTTAGTTGGAAAAAAGCGCAATTATTGCTTGACTTGAAGGGGCTGAAACAGAAGAATCCAAAGTCCGCTGTATCGGGACTGCCAGAAGCAGGCCCGCTCAGCAGATCATGAGGCGCACATCCGCGCCGACCTGTTACACCCGCAACGCGTTACCTCGCGCTGGGTGGGAAAAGCCCGCAACACTTGGGACGATCCCAATACTTGCTCAGTCAGTGCTGACGTAGTCGGCGACCACCGTCGCTCATGCTCTGTTGAGAAGTAAACCTATTAAGACCCGTCGGTTTTCAACGGACGGTATTCTGGCGTTTTAGAGGTGAACAACGTGGAGCTTTTATCTGGCGGTGAGATGCTCGTCCGCTTTTTGCGTGACGAAGGCGTCGACTATATCTACGGGTACCCAGGTGGTGCTCTGCTGCATGTCTACGACGCACTGTTCAAGGAACCGGCTGTCAACCACATCCTGGTTCGCCACGAACAGGCCGCGACCCATATGGCTGACGGTTATGCCCGTGCCACCGGTAAAGCCGGCGTGGTGCTGGTAACGTCCGGCCCTGGCGCAACCAATGCCATTACTGGCATCGCGACTGCGTATATGGACTCTATTCCGATGGTGATCATTTCCGGCCAGGTGGCGAGCACCATGGTGGGCACTGATGCATTCCAGGAAACCGACATGATCGGTATCTCCCGGCCGATCGTGAAACACAGCTTCATGATCAAGCATGCCTCGGAAATCCCGGAAGTCATGAAGAAGGCGTTCTACCTCGCGCAATCCGGTCGCCCGGGTCCAGTGGTGGTCGATATCCCGAAAGACATGACCAACCCGGCGGAAAAGTTCGAATACATCTTCCCGAAGAAAGCCAAGCTGCGTTCCTACAGCCCGGCCGTGCGTGGGCACTCGGGGCAAATCCGCAAGGCAGCAGAAATGCTCCTGGCGGCCAAGCGCCCAGTGCTTTACTCGGGTGGCGGCGTGATCCTGGGCGGCGGTTCCGCACCGTTGACCGAATTGGCCAAGATGCTCAACCTGCCGGTGACCAACACCTTGATGGGCCTCGGTGCCTTCCCGGGTTCGGACCGTCAGTTCGTCGGCATGCTCGGCATGCACGGCAGCTACACGGCCAACCTGACCATGCACCACGCCGACGTGATCCTGGCCGTGGGCGCGCGGTTCGATGACCGGGTGATCAACGGCGCGAGCAAGTTCTGCCCGAATGCCAAGATCATCCACATCGACATCGACCCGGCGTCCATCTCCAAGACCATCAAGGCCGATGTGCCGATTGTAGGTCCCGTGGAGAGCGTGTTGACCGAAATGGTCGCTGCGCTCAAGGACATTGGCGAGACGCCGAACAAGGAGTCCGTTGCCAGTTGGTGGAAGCAGATCGACGAATGGCGCGGTGACCGCGGCCTGTTCCCTTACGACAAAGGCGACGGCAGCATCATCAAGCCACAAACCGTGATCGAAACCCTGTGCGAAGTGACCAAGGGCGACGCCTTTGTGACCTCCGACGTGGGCCAGCACCAGATGTTCGCCGCGCAGTACTACAAGTTCGACAAGCCTAACCGCTGGATCAACTCCGGTGGCCTGGGCACGATGGGCTTTGGTTTCCCTGCGGCCATGGGTGTGAAGCTGAGCTTCCCGGATGTCGACGTGGCTTGTGTCACCGGTGAAGGCAGCATCCAGATGAACATCCAGGAGCTGTCGACCTGCCTGCAATATGGCCTGCCGGTGAAGATCGTCTGCCTGAACAACGGTGTGTTGGGCATGGTTCGCCAATGGCAGGACATGAGCTACAACAGTCGTCACTCCCATTCCTACATGGAATCGTTGCCTGACTTCGTCAAGTTGGTTGAAGCCTATGGCCATGTCGGCATGCGCATCACCGATCTGAAGGATCTCAAGCCGAAGATGGAAGAGGCGTTCGCCATGAAGGATCGCCTGGTGTTCATCGACATTCAGGTCGACACCAGCGAGCACGTCTACCCGATGCAGATCAAAGACGGCTCAATGCGCGATATGTGGCTGAACAAGACGGAGCGAACCTAATCATGCGGCACATTATCTCCCTGCTTCTGGAGAACGAACCGGGCGCTCTGTCTCGTGTGGTCGGCCTGTTTTCGCAGCGCAACTACAACATCGAAAGCCTGACCGTGGCCCCGACCGAAGACCCGACCCTGTCGCGCCTGACGTTGACCACCGTAGGCCATGATGAGGTGATCGAGCAGATCACCAAGAACCTCAACAAGCTGATCGAAGTGGTCAAGCTGGTCGATTTGTCGGAAAGCGCCCACATCGAGCGTGAGCTGATGCTGGTCAAGGTCAAGGCCACGGGTGCCCAACGTGCCGAGATCAAGCGTACTACCGATATTTATCGTGGGCAGATCGTCGATGTGAGCGCCAGCGTTTATACCGTTCAACTGACCGGTACCAGCGACAAACTGGACAGCTTCATCCAGTCGATCGGGACGGCCTCGATTCTGGAAACCGTACGCAGTGGTGTCACCGGGATTGCCCGTGGCGACAAAGTACTCAGCATCTAACCCAATTAGCGAATGGCCTTAAGGCCTGGATATATAGAGGAACCTCATGAAAGTTTATTACGATAAAGATTGTGACCTGTCGATCATCCAGGGCAAGAAAGTCGCCATCATCGGCTACGGCTCCCAGGGTCACGCACAAGCTTGCAACCTGAAAGATTCCGGCGTTGACGTGACCGTTGGCCTGCGCAAAGGCTCGGCCACTGTTGCCAAGGCAGAAGCCCATGGCCTGAAAGTGACTGACGTTGCTTCCGCTGTTGCGGCTGCCGACCTGGTCATGATCCTGACCCCGGACGAGTTCCAATCCGCGCTGTACAAGAACGAAATCGAGCCGAACATCAAGAAAGGCGCCACCCTGGCCTTCTCCCACGGCTTCGCGATTCACTACAACCAAGTTGTGCCACGTGCTGACCTGGACGTGATCATGATCGCGCCGAAAGCACCGGGCCACACCGTGCGCTCCGAGTTCGTCAAGGGCGGTGGTATTCCTGACCTGATCGCGATCTACCAGGACGCCTCGGGCAACGCCAAGAACGTTGCACTGTCCTACGCTGCTGGCGTCGGTGGTGGTCGTACCGGCATCATCGAAACCACCTTCAAGGACGAGACCGAAACCGACCTGTTCGGCGAACAAGCCGTTCTGTGCGGCGGTACCGTTGAACTGGTCAAAGCCGGTTTCGAAACCCTGGTTGAAGCTGGCTACGCGCCGGAAATGGCCTACTTCGAGTGCCTGCACGAACTGAAGCTGATCGTTGACCTCATGTACGAAGGCGGTATCGCCAACATGAACTACTCGATCTCCAACAACGCCGAGTACGGCGAGTACGTGACCGGCCCGGAAGTCATCAACGCCGAATCCCGTCAGGCCATGCGCAACGCCCTGAAACGTATTCAGGACGGCGAATACGCCAAAATGTTCATCAGCGAAGGTGCTACCGGCTACCCTTCGATGACCGCCAAGCGTCGTAACAACGCCGCTCACGGTATCGAAGTCATCGGCGAGCAACTGCGCTCCATGATGCCGTGGATCGGTGCCAACAAGATCGTCGACAAAGCCAAGAACTAAGTCGCACGTGTCTACGGAAAACGCGGCCTAGGCCGCGTTTTTTCGTTTGAGGGCTGGTTCTGGTATAAAGCTGCATCGTTTGCGGGCGAAACTCGCCGCAAGTGTCTATCGATTTTTTTCACACCGTTGCAAGGTAAAGTCCATGAGCGAACGTCCCGAAGAGCCAAACCAGGCCTCTGACGCCGAAAGCCTGCTACCGATCGATGAGCATGTCGAAGAAGGGCATGACGCGGAAGGCCGCAAGGTCCGGCATCGTGGCATCTATCTTCTGCCCAACCTGTTCACCACGGCGAACCTGTTTGCCGGTTTCTACTCCATCATCAATTCCATGAGTGCCCAGAGCGCGCTAGCAGCAGGTGATGCGGCGAGTGCCAGCAAGTACTTCGGTTTTGCTGCCATCGCGATCTTCGTGGCCATGGTCCTCGATGGCCTTGATGGGCGCGTGGCGCGCATGACCAATACCCAGAGCGCCTTCGGTGCCGAGTACGACTCGCTGTCGGACATGGTGGCCTTTGGTGTCGCACCTGCGTTGCTGGCGTTTGCTTGGGCCCTGGGTGACATGGGCAAGGTTGGCTGGATGGTGGCCTTCATCTATGTCGCGGGCGCTGCGTTGCGCCTGGCACGCTTCAATACCCAGGTGGGCACTGCCGACAAGCGTTACTTCATCGGTCTTGCCAGTCCTGCGGCGGCGGGTGTGGTGGCCGGTATTGTCTGGGCGTTCAGTGACTATGGTATCCAGGGTTCGAAGATGTCGTTCCTCGTGGCCTTGATGGTTGCGGCGGCCGGTATGCTGATGGTCAGCAACATCAAGTACAACAGCTTCAAGGAATTCGACCTGAAGGGGCGTGTGCCTTTCGTGGCGATTCTGGTGGTGGTACTGGTGTTCGCGGTGGTCTTCAGTGATCCGCCGCGGATCCTGCTGCTGGCGTTCCTGGTATATGCGGCTTCGGGTCCGGTTCAGTATCTGTTGCATCTGCGCCGGGACAAAACATTGCCTTAATGTAATTTCCCCCATACTCCGCAGTCTATTGGTGCATCAGTTCTCCAATGCTGCGGAGTTGCCATGTTAATCAAGTTGCCCAAAGCGTCCGATTGTCACGAATCGGACGTCACCCCAGAATCCCTCTATTTCTCCCGCCGCAGTCTGCTCGGTGGCGCGCTTGCCGGTATTGCTGCCAGCAGCCTGCCGCGTTGGGTGAGTGCGGCTGACACTGCGCGTTATGCCGATGTCGAGCCAGGCAAGGCTCCCGGCTGGTTCGCCGAGAAACTTCCTGGCACGCAATGGCAGGCGGTGACGGTCAAAGACGAAGCCATCACGCCGTTCAAGGATGCGACCCATTACAACAACTTCTATGAGTTCGGCACGGACAAGGGCGATCCGGCGGCGAATGCCGGCTCGCTCAAGACCGAGCCATGGAGTGTCGTGATTGATGGTGAAGTCGCAAAACCAGGGCGTTATGCGCTGGAAGACTTCATGAAGCCCTATCAGTTGGAAGAGCGGATCTACCGTCTACGCTGTGTCGAGGCGTGGTCGATGGTCATTCCATGGATCGGCTTTCCCATATCGGCCTTGCTTAAACAGGTCGAGCCCACTTCCAAGGCCAAATACATCCGCTTTGAAACCCTGCAGGATCCCAAGAGCATGCCGGGCCAGCGCTCAAGTTTTGGCCTGATCGATTGGCCTTATATAGAAGGACTGCGCCTGGATGAAGCGATGAATCCTTTGGCGATCCTGGCTGTGGGCATGTATGGGCGGGAATTGCCCAACCAGAATGGCGCGCCGCTGCGTTTGGTGGTGCCGTGGAAGTATGGCTTCAAGAGCGTGAAATCTATCGTGCGGATCAGCCTGGTGAGCGAGCAACCGAAAACCACCTGGCAGAGCATTGCGGCGGATGAGTATGGGTTTTATGCGAATGTGAACCCCACCGTCGATCACCCGCGCTGGACCCAGGCCCGGGAGCGGCGCCTGCCCAGTGGCTTGTTCAGCCCGAATGTACGCGAGACGCAGATGTTCAATGGCTACTCGGATGAGGTCGCTTCTCTTTATACCGGCCTTGATCTGCGGAAGAACTACTGATGCGCTACCCCATCTGGCGCCTTGGCGTCTTTATAGCTGCGGCGGTGTGGCCGTTGTACTGGTTGTATGAGGCGTGGAGTCTCACCTTGGGGCCTGATCCCGGAAAAGTGCTGGTTGATCGGTTGGGGTTGGGAACGCTGATCCTGTTGCTGGTTACGTTGGGAATGACGCCACTGCAAAAATTGAGCGGTTGGGCAGGGTGGATCGCTGTGCGCCGGCAGTTGGGGTTGTGGTGCTTTGCGTATGTGGTGTTGCACCTCGCCGCTTACTGCGTATTTATCCTGGGGCTGGACTGGTCGCAACTGGGCGTTGAGCTGCGCAAGCGGCCCTACATTATTGTGGGGGCGTTGGGTTTTATGTGCTTGTTGGTGTTGGCGGTGACATCCAATCGCTATAGCCAGCGTCGGCTGGGCGCCCGTTGGAAGAAGCTGCATCGCCTGGTGTATGTGATTTTGGGGCTTGGTTTGCTGCATATGCTGTGGATCGTGCGTGCCGATCTGAAGGAGTGGGCTATCTATGCCTCTATAGGGGCGCTGCTTTTGCTCTTGCGGATTCCGCCTGTGATGCGCCGAATCCCTCGCCTTATTGCCAAAAAAGCACCTTCTGCAACAAAAGCGTAATTAACGCTTGACCGCAGATCCTGGAAGTCTATAATTCGCCCCACTTCCGGCGCAGTCGAAACGGAAAACTCTTTGGTAAACAATGAGTTATGTAGTTTTCGGCAGCAGGTTGCTTCAGTACATCGAAGCCAAAAGGAAGTTGAAAAAGAGGTGTTGACAGCAGCGTGTAACGCTGTAGAATTCGCCTCCCGCTGACGAGAGATCGAAGGCGCAAGTGGTTGAAGTTGTTGAGGAAAACCTCGAAACTTCTGAAAATAATCACTTGACAGCAAATGAGGCTGCTGTAGAATGCGCGCCTCGGTTGAGACGAAAGATCTTAACCAACCGCTCTTTAACAACTGAATCAAGCAATTCGTGTGGGTGCTTGTGGAGTCAGACTGATAGTCAACAAGATTATCAGCATCACAAGTTACTCCGCGAGAAATCAAAGATGTAACCAACGATTGCTGAGCCAAGTTTAGGGTTTCTTAAAAACCCAAAGATGTTTGAACTGAAGAGTTTGATCATGGCTCAGATTGAACGCTGGCGGCAGGCCTAACACATGCAAGTCGAGCGGTAGAGAGAAGCTTGCTTCTCTTGAGAGCGGCGGACGGGTGAGTAATGCCTAGGAATCTGCCTGGTAGTGGGGGATAACGTTCGGAAACGGACGCTAATACCGCATACGTCCTACGGGAGAAAGCAGGGGACCTTCGGGCCTTGCGCTATCAGATGAGCCTAGGTCGGATTAGCTAGTTGGTGGGGTAATGGCTCACCAAGGCGACGATCCGTAACTGGTCTGAGAGGATGATCAGTCACACTGGAACTGAGACACGGTCCAGACTCCTACGGGAGGCAGCAGTGGGGAATATTGGACAATGGGCGAAAGCCTGATCCAGCCATGCCGCGTGTGTGAAGAAGGTCTTCGGATTGTAAAGCACTTTAAGTTGGGAGGAAGGGTTGTAGATTAATACTCTGCAATTTTGACGTTACCGACAGAATAAGCACCGGCTAACTCTGTGCCAGCAGCCGCGGTAATACAGAGGGTGCAAGCGTTAATCGGAATTACTGGGCGTAAAGCGCGCGTAGGTGGTTAGTTAAGTTGGATGTGAAATCCCCGGGCTCAACCTGGGAACTGCATTCAAAACTGACTGACTAGAGTATGGTAGAGGGTGGTGGAATTTCCTGTGTAGCGGTGAAATGCGTAGATATAGGAAGGAACACCAGTGGCGAAGGCGACCACCTGGACTGATACTGACACTGAGGTGCGAAAGCGTGGGGAGCAAACAGGATTAGATACCCTGGTAGTCCACGCCGTAAACGATGTCAACTAGCCGTTGGGAGCCTTGAGCTCTTAGTGGCGCAGCTAACGCATTAAGTTGACCGCCTGGGGAGTACGGCCGCAAGGTTAAAACTCAAATGAATTGACGGGGGCCCGCACAAGCGGTGGAGCATGTGGTTTAATTCGAAGCAACGCGAAGAACCTTACCAGGCCTTGACATCCAATGAACTTTCTAGAGATAGATTGGTGCCTTCGGGAACATTGAGACAGGTGCTGCATGGCTGTCGTCAGCTCGTGTCGTGAGATGTTGGGTTAAGTCCCGTAACGAGCGCAACCCTTGTCCTTAGTTACCAGCACGTAATGGTGGGCACTCTAAGGAGACTGCCGGTGACAAACCGGAGGAAGGTGGGGATGACGTCAAGTCATCATGGCCCTTACGGCCTGGGCTACACACGTGCTACAATGGTCGGTACAGAGGGTTGCCAAGCCGCGAGGTGGAGCTAATCCCACAAAACCGATCGTAGTCCGGATCGCAGTCTGCAACTCGACTGCGTGAAGTCGGAATCGCTAGTAATCGCGAATCAGAATGTCGCGGTGAATACGTTCCCGGGCCTTGTACACACCGCCCGTCACACCATGGGAGTGGGTTGCACCAGAAGTAGCTAGTCTAACCTTCGGGAGGACGGTTACCACGGTGTGATTCATGACTGGGGTGAAGTCGTAACAAGGTAGCCGTAGGGGAACCTGCGGCTGGATCACCTCCTTAATCGACGACATCAGCTGCTCCATAAGTTCCCACACGAATTGCTTGATTCATTGAAGAAGACGAAAAGAAGCAGCCCGAAATTGGGTCTGTAGCTCAGTTGGTTAGAGCGCACCCCTGATAAGGGTGAGGTCGGCAGTTCGAATCTGCCCAGACCCACCAATTTTGTGTGGGAAACGCCTGTAGAAATACGGGGCCATAGCTCAGCTGGGAGAGCGCCTGCCTTGCACGCAGGAGGTCAACGGTTCGATCCCGTTTGGCTCCACCACTACTGCTTCTGTTTGTATAAAGCTTAGAAATGAGCATTCCATCATTGTGATGGTGAATGTTGATTTCTAGTCTTTGACTAGTTCGTTCTTTAAAAATTTGGGTATGTGATAGAAAGATAGACTGAACGTTACTTTCACTGGTAACGGATCAGGCTAAGGTAAAATTTGTGAGTTACTCAAATTGAGTATTATCGAATTTTCGGCGAATGTCGTCTTCACAGTATAACCAGATTGCTTGGGGTTATATGGTCAAGTGAAGAAGCGCATACGGTGGATGCCTTGGCAGTCAGAGGCGATGAAAGACGTGGTAGCCTGCGAAAAGCTTCGGGGAGTCGGCAAACAGACTTTGATCCGGAGATGTCTGAATGGGGGAACCCAGCCATCATAAGATGGTTATCTTAAGCTGAATACATAGGCTTAAGAGGCGAACCAGGGGAACTGAAACATCTAAGTACCCTGAGGAAAAGAAATCAACCGAGATTCCCTTAGTAGTGGCGAGCGAACGGGGACTAGCCCTTAAGTGGCTTTGAGATTAGCGGAACGCTCTGGAAAGTGCGGCCATAGTGGGTGATAGCCCTGTACGCGAAAATCTCTTAGTCATGAAATCGAGTAGGACGGAGCACGAGAAACTTTGTCTGAATATGGGGGGACCATCCTCCAAGGCTAAATACTACTGACTGACCGATAGTGAACTAGTACCGTGAGGGAAAGGCGAAAAGAACCCCGGAGAGGGGAGTGAAATAGATCCTGAAACCGTATGCGTACAAGCAGTGGGAGCCCACTTTGTTGGGTGACTGCGTACCTTTTGTATAATGGGTCAGCGACTTATTTTCAGTGGCGAGCTTAACCGAATAGGGGAGGCGTAGCGAAAGCGAGTCTTAATAGGGCGTCTAGTCGCTGGGAATAGACCCGAAACCGGGCGATCTATCCATGGGCAGGTTGAAGGTTGGGTAACACTAACTGGAGGACCGAACCGACTACCGTTGAAAAGTTAGCGGATGACCTGTGGATCGGAGTGAAAGGCTAATCAAGCTCGGAGATAGCTGGTTCTCCTCGAAAGCTATTTAGGTAGCGCCTCATGTATCACTGTAGGGGGTAGAGCACTGTTTCGGCTAGGGGGTCATCCCGACTTACCAAACCGATGCAAACTCCGAATACCTACAAGTGCCGAGCATGGGAGACACACGGCGGGTGCTAACGTCCGTCGTGAAAAGGGAAACAACCCAGACCGTCAGCTAAGGTCCCAAAGTTATGGTTAAGTGGGAAACGATGTGGGAAGGCTTAGACAGCTAGGAGGTTGGCTTAGAAGCAGCCACCCTTTAAAGAAAGCGTAATAGCTCACTAGTCGAGTCGGCCTGCGCGGAAGATGTAACGGGGCTCAAACCATACACCGAAGCTACGGGTATCACCTTCGGGTGATGCGGTAGAGGAGCGTTCTGTAAGCCTGTGAAGGTGAGTTGAGAAGCTTGCTGGAGGTATCAGAAGTGCGAATGCTGACATGAGTAACGACAATGGGTGTGAAAAACACCCACGCCGAAAGACCAAGGTTTCCTGCGCAACGTTAATCGACGCAGGGTTAGTCGGTCCCTAAGGCGAGGCTGAAAAGCGTAGTCGATGGAAAACAGGTTAATATTCCTGTACTTCTGGTTATTGCGATGGAGGGACGGAGAAGGCTAGGCCAGCTTGGCGTTGGTTGTCCAAGTTTAAGGTGGTAGGCTGGAATCTTAGGTAAATCCGGGATTCTAAGGCCGAGAGCTGATGACGAGTTACCCTTTGGGTGACGAAGTGGTTGATGCCATGCTTCCAAGAAAAGCTTCTAAGCTTCAGGTAACCAGGAACCGTACCCCAAACCGACACAGGTGGTTGGGTAGAGAATACCAAGGCGCTTGAGAGAACTCGGGTGAAGGAACTAGGCAAAATGGCACCGTAACTTCGGGAGAAGGTGCGCCGGTGAGGGTGAAGGACTTGCTCCGTAAGCTCATGCCGGTCGAAGATACCAGGCCGCTGCGACTGTTTATTAAAAACACAGCACTCTGCAAACACGAAAGTGGACGTATAGGGTGTGACGCCTGCCCGGTGCCGGAAGGTTAATTGATGGGGTTAGCTAACGCGAAGCTCTTGATCGAAGCCCCGGTAAACGGCGGCCGTAACTATAACGGTCCTAAGGTAGCGAAATTCCTTGTCGGGTAAGTTCCGACCTGCACGAATGGCGTAACGATGGCGGCGCTGTCTCCACCCGAGACTCAGTGAAATTGAAATCGCTGTGAAGATGCAGTGTATCCGCGGCTAGACGGAAAGACCCCGTGAACCTTTACTATAGCTTTGCACTGGACTTTGAATTTGCTTGTGTAGGATAGGTGGGAGGCTTTGAAGCGTGGACGCCAGTTCGCGTGGAGCCAACCTTGAAATACCACCCTGGCAACTTTGAGGTTCTAACTCAGGTCCGTTATCCGGATCGAGGACAGTGTATGGTGGGTAGTTTGACTGGGGCGGTCTCCTCCTAAAGAGTAACGGAGGAGTACGAAGGTGCGCTCAGACCGGTCGGAAATCGGTCGTAGAGTATAAAGGCAAAAGCGCGCTTGACTGCGAGACAGACACGTCGAGCAGGTACGAAAGTAGGTCTTAGTGATCCGGTGGTTCTGTATGGAAGGGCCATCGCTCAACGGATAAAAGGTACTCCGGGGATAACAGGCTGATACCGCCCAAGAGTTCATATCGACGGCGGTGTTTGGCACCTCGATGTCGGCTCATCACATCCTGGGGCTGAAGCCGGTCCCAAGGGTATGGCTGTTCGCCATTTAAAGTGGTACGCGAGCTGGGTTTAGAACGTCGTGAGACAGTTCGGTCCCTATCTGCCGTGGACGTTTGAGATTT
This sequence comes from Pseudomonas sp. HC1(2025), assembly GCF_058742075.1. Taxonomy (NCBI): domain Bacteria; kingdom Pseudomonadati; phylum Pseudomonadota; class Gammaproteobacteria; order Pseudomonadales; family Pseudomonadaceae; genus Pseudomonas; species Pseudomonas sp. HC1(2025). The sequence continues at coordinate 924,264 of NZ_CP196017.1, forward strand.
GAGAGGGGCTGCTCCTAGTACGAGAGGACCGGAGTGGACGAACCTCTGGTGTTCCGGTTGTCACGCCAGTGGCATTGCCGGGTAGCTATGTTCGGAATAGATAACCGCTGAAAGCATCTAAGCGGGAAACTAGCCTCAAGATGAGATCTCACTGGAACCTTGAGTTCCCTGAAGGGCCGTCGAAGACTACGACGTTGATAGGTTGGGTGTGTAAGCGCTGTGAGGCGTTGAGCTAACCAATACTAATTGCCCGTGAGGCTTGACCATATAACACCCAAGCAATTTGTTTCTCGAAAGAGCATCAGATTGCGGTGTGTGAAGACGAAATGAACCGAAAGTTCGAATCTCACAAAACACCGAAAGCTGTCACATACCCAATTTGCTGAAGCGAGGCACTTGCCACGACTCAGTACCCGAATTTCTTGACGACCATAGAGCATTGGAACCACCTGATCCCATCCCGAACTCAGCAGTGAAACGATGCATCGCCGATGGTAGTGTGGGGTTTCCCCATGTGAGAGTAGGTCATCGTCAAGATTAAATTCCGAAACCCCAATTGCGAAAGCAGTTGGGGTTTTGTTTTGGGCGGTCGAAAAGGCGCTGGCATAACACCATTGTTCATCCCGACAAATTTGCACAGTTATTTCCCAACCAGAACACTAGAATAGACGCCTGATCATTTTAGACTTAGAGCCCTATATGTCCGACCCGGTTGATACCACCCAGGTGTCCGACCTACCGCTGGAGGACCTGGTTGCCTGCCACGAGTGCGACTTGCTGATGCGCAAGCCAGAGCTTGCGCACGGTGAAAAGGCCCAATGCCCGCGCTGTGGTTATGAGATGTACGCCCACCGCTACAATGTCGTCGAGCGCAGCCTGGCCTTGGTGATCGCAGCGTTATTGCTGTACATCCCGGCGAACTTTTTACCCATCATGCAGCTCAACCTACTCGGGCAGTCTTCTGAAGACACGGTCTGGAGCGGTGTAGTCGCCCTGTTCAATACCGGGATGCAAGGCGTCGCGGTGGTGGTGTTCCTGTGCAGCATGGGCATCCCGTTGCTCAAGCTGCTGTGCCAACTGGCGGTGCTGCTGAGTATTCGCTGGAACATAGGCCGCAGCTACGGCCTGTTGCTCTACCGTATTTATCACCATATGCGCGATTGGGGGATGCTTGAGGTCTACCTGATGGGCGTGCTGGTGGCGATTGTAAAGCTGGCCGACATGGCCGCCCTCAGTGTAGGCCTGGGGCTGGCCTGCTTTGTCAGCCTGTTGATGGTTCAGGTGCTGCTGGAGGTGGTCATGTCACCTCACCAAATCTGGCAGGCATTGTCCGGGGAGGACGAACATGCGGGCGATTGATGCTGGCATTCTGATCTGTACCGAATGCCACGAACTCAACAGGCAGGACCCGGAGACCGACGAGCAAACCTGCACCCGTTGCGGTGCGTTGGTCCATGCCCGCCGTCCGAACAGCCTGATGCGCACCTGGGCTTTGCTGATTACTGCGGCAATTCTGTACATTCCGGCTAACCTGTTGCCAATCATGACGATCAACTCCCTGGGGCAGGGTGCGCCGAGCACTATCATGGCGGGCGTGATCGAACTGGTTCAGCACGGTATGTTCCCGATTGCCGCCGTGGTGTTTATTGCCAGTATCCTGGTGCCGACCTTCAAGCTGGTGGGCATCGCCCTGTTGCTATTCTCGGTGCAGCGTCACCAGCCGCTTTCCGCCCGACAACGCATTATCATGTACCGCTTTATCGAATTCATCGGTCGCTGGTCCATGCTGGATATCTTCGTGATCGCCATTCTGGTGGCGGTCGTTAACTTTGGGCGACTTGCCAGTATCGAGGCCAATCTCGGTGCCGTGGCGTTCGCCAGTGTGGTGATCTTGACGATGTTTGCCGCAGTAACTTTCGATCCCCGACTGATTTGGGATAACACGGAGTCGGACGACGACCATGACTGATTTGCCAAAGGCTAAAACCCGCCCCGCTTCGAACTGGTCGGCCATTTGGGTACTGCCGTTGATCGCCCTGGTGATTGGCGGCTGGCTCGGATGGCGTGCCTACACCCAGACGGGCATCGAGATCCAGGTTCGCTTTGAAAGCGGTGAAGGCATCCAGGCCAACAAGACCGAAGTGGTCTACAAAGGCATGCCCGTGGGCAAGGTCAAGACCCTGGCCCTGGATGACGAGGGCAGCAATCGCGGGGTGATTGCCACCATCGAGATGAACAAGGATGTCGAGCAATACCTCAAGGCCAATACGCGCTTCTGGCTGGTCAAGCCCAGCGTGAGCCTGGCCGGGATCACCGGCCTCGAAACCCTGGTCTCGGGCAATTACATCGCCGCCAGCCCAGGTGACGGCGAGCCTACGCGCAAATTCAAGGCGCTTTCCGAAGAGCCGCCATTATCCGACGCCAAGCCCGGCCTGCACCTGACCGTCAAGGCCGAGCGGCTCGGCTCGCTCGACCGTGGCAGCCCGGTCTTCTACAAACAGATCCAGGTTGGCCAGGTCAAAAGCTACCTGCTGTCAGCCGATCAAAACACCGTCGAGATAAAAGTCTATATCGAGCCGACCTACGCCAACCTGGTGCGCAAACATACGCGTTTCTGGAACGCCAGCGGCATCAGCATCGACGCCAACCTGTCCGGGGTCAAAGTGCGCAGCGAGTCCCTGGCCAGCATCGTCTCCGGGGGGATTGCCTTCGCCACGCCGGAAAACCGCAAGGACAGCCCGCCCACCGACCCAAGCCTGCCGTTCCGTCTGTACGAAGACTTCGACGCCGCCGCCGCGGGCATTCGCATCAAGGTCAAGCTCAGTGACTTCGAGGGCCTGCAAGCCGGGCGTACGCCGGTGATGTACAAAGGCATCCAGGTCGGCAGTCTCAAGGCCCTCAAGGTCGACTCCGACCTGTCCAGCGCCAGCGCCGACCTGACCCTCGACCCGTTGGCCGAAGATTACCTGGTGGAAGGCACACAATTCTGGGTAGTCAAGCCGTCCATCTCCCTGGCCGGTATCACCGGCCTGGAAGCCCTGGTCAAGGGCAATTACATTGCCATCCGTCCCGGCGACAAAGGCGCCAGTCCCCAACGTGAGTTCGTCGCCCGGCCCAAGGCGCCACCGCTGGACCTGCGCTCCCCAGGCCTGCACCTGGTCCTGCTCACAGAAAACCTCGGCTCCCTGGAGGTTGGCAGCCCGATCCTCTACAAACAGGTCAAGGTCGGTTCGGTCCAGAGCTATCAGTTCTCGCGCAAGCGCAAGCAGCTGGTGATCGGTGTGCATATCGAGAAGGAGTACGAAGGCCTGGTCAACGGCTCGACGCGTTTCTGGAACGCCAGTGGCGTGACACTGACCGGCGGGCTCACCGGCGGCATCCAGGTCAAAAGCGAATCCCTGCAAAGCCTGATGGCCGGGGGGATCGCCTTTGAGACCCCAGAGCCAAACGTACCGCTGAGAAATCGCATCCCGCGTTTCCGCCTGTTTGCCGATCACGAAGCCTCCACCCAGCGTGGCACCCTCATCACGATCAAGGTCGACCGCGCCGACGGCCTGCGCCCCGGTACGCCGATTCGCTTCAAAGGCCTGGACGTGGGCAAGATCGAAAGCGTCGACCTGAGCGCCGACATGCAGTCAGTGATGCTTAGTGCGCGCATCACCGAAGTGCCTGAGCGGATCGCCCGCACCGGCAGCCAGTTCTGGGTGGTCAAGCCCGAGTTGGGCTTGATGAAGACCGCCAACCTGGAAACCCTGGTCACCGGCCAGTACATCGAAGTCTTGCCGGCGGTGAAAAGCACCGGGGCACAAAAGAACTTCGTGGCCCTGGCCCAACCGCCCGAGGCTAACGTGCAGGAAGCCGGCTTGAGCCTGGTCCTCAGCGCGGCCCGCCGCGGTTCGTTGAAAGTCGGCGTGCCGGTTACCTACCGCGAAGTCACGGTGGGCAAGGTCACCGGCTACGAGTTGGGCAAGACGGCCGACCGTGTGCTGATTCATGTGCTGATCGAGCCCAAGTACGCCCCGCTGGTGCGTGGCGGCAGCCGTTTCTGGAACAGCAGTGGCTTTGGCCTGGACTTTGGCCTGTTCAAGGGCGCGACAGTGCGTACCGAATCCCTGGAAACCCTGGTCCAGGGCGGCATCGCCTTTGCGACGCCGGATGGCGAGCGCATGGGCAACCCGGCGTTGCCCGAGCAGACCTTCCCGCTGTTCGACAAGTTTGAAGACGAGTGGCTGATCTGGGCGCCGAAGATTCCCCTGGGTAAATAAATCCAGGAGCCACAAAAAAGGCCGCGATCCAAAAGATCGCGGCCTTTTTAATGCCTTGGTAGGCGCCGATCAGACCTCATCCAACTGCGGCTCATCCGCCTGCACATTCACCGTCGCCTTCACCACATCATGGCGGCGGATGTACTTCCAGTCCGCCTCATCGATGTAGATCCCGTTCGGCCCACTGCCGCCCTCCAGGTCGATCGCCACCTGGGCGGAAACCTGCGGCTTCACACTGGCCAGGATCGGCACAAAGCCCAGTTGCAGGCTAGTCTCCAGCAATGCTGCCTGGTTCTTCTCATCGATATCCGCCGCCTCGTCGAGGTAGTACGGCAGGCGCACGCGACCGGCCTGGTCGCGGTCCATCAAGTGCAGCAACAAGTACATGTTGGTCAGAGCCTTGATGGTCATGGTGGTGCCGTTGGACGCAGCGCCATCGATGTCGGTGTGAATGATCGGCTGGCCGTTGACCTTGGTAATCTCGAACGCCAGTTCGAACAGGTCCTTGAGCCCCAACTGGTTGTGGTTGGCGGCCACCAGGCGTGCCAGGTATTCCTTGGCCTCTTCGTTTTTGTTGTCCTGCTCGGCGCTTTGGCTGAGGTCGAACACCGACAGGGTTTCGCCTTCCTCATACTGACCGGCACTGTGAATGATCTGGTCGATATGCTTGAGCGCTTCCTTGTTCGGCGCCAACACGATACGGAAGCTCTGCAGGTTGGATACCTGGCGCTTGTTGATCTCGCGGTTGAACAGGGCCAACTGGTGCTCGAGGCTGTCGTAGTCGCTGCGGATATTGCGCAAGGTCCGCGCGATATCAGTCACCGCCGCGCGGCGCGCCTTGCCCAGGGTCAGGGCTTCGTCGGTGCGGTGCGCGTAAGCATTGATCAACAGGTGCAGGCGGCGCTCCATATCGTCTTCGCTGTCGAACTTGGCCACGCCCTTGAGGCGCACCTGGGCGTACAGCGCGTCGATCTGCCCGTCGGCGCGCAGCAACCCCTGCCAGCTGTCCTGATAGTCATTGAGCAGCGGCAGCAGATTATCCATGGAGTCGTCGACCGGATCCATGAACGGCGTGCCAAACGGCAAGTCGGCCGGCAACAACTGGCGACGGCGCAGGGCGTCATCCAGGGTGCGCTGCTTGGCTTCCATATCGCCGATCTGGCGGCCGACCAGTTGCAGCTTGGCCGACAGCTGCTGCACACGTTCGGTAAACGCATCGCTGGAGCGCTTGAGTTCATCCTGGGTGGCTTCCATCTGCGCCAGGTTTTCCAGCTTTTCGCCTTCCTCGGCACTCAGGGTCTGGGCGCGGCGGTAGTCTTCCAGGGCTTTCTGCGCATCGAGTACCTGCTGGTACAGCGCTTCGGTCTGGGTCTTGCTTGCCGCGCGGTCAGAGGCCACCGCCTGCTGGGTCTTGAGTTGCTTGAGTTCTTTTTCCAGGCGCTCCTTCTGGTCGCGCAATGCCGCGCGATCCGCGAGGGCCTGCAAGGCAGGGGGCTCGATGTGCGAGATGTCGATGGACAGCCCCGGTACTTCAAAACGCTCGCCCTTGAAGCCATCGAGGATCAGCTCCAGGGATTTGACCCACTGGCCGTCTTCATCCAGGGTGATGCCATGCTCGCCCAGCGGCAGGCTGAACAACGAACTGTTGAACAGACGCATCAGACGCTCGACGTCCTGCTGTGAGAATTCTTCCCGCAGCTTGGCGTAGCTGTTGTTGTCGGCGTGATCGAGTTGTTGCTTGACCGACTTCAGGCGCTTTTCCAGGTCGCGCAGGCGCTCATCCAGGTCCTCGGCGCTGAACTGTCGCGATTGCGCCAGGGCGCCGGCCAGTTCGTCGTGGGCATCCTTGGCCGCCAGCAGTTGCTGCTCCAGGACCTTGACGTCATCCACCAGGGCAAAGCGATGCTTGAGCACCGACAACTCGCCCAGCCAGCGCTGGATGCCGCTGATTTCCCGCTCCAGGCGCATCAGCTCCTGGGTGCCGCCGCGCTGATCGTTCTGCAGCGCATCCTGCTCGTTGCGGTAGTGTTCGGCCTGGATCGTCAGCTCTTCCTTGCGCGCACTGGCGTAGTCCGACCAGGTGCCCAGCAGCGAATCGAGCAACGGCGACAGGCGATGCAGTTTGCCGCGCAGGATGTCGCGCTGTTTCACGCCATTGGCCAAGGCCTCGACCAATGGGCCGGCGGCTACCAGTGAGTTGTAGTCCTGCTCCATGCGTCGCACATCGCGGAACGCTTCTTCACACGCCGCAATGTAATCCACACTGCCCGAGCGCAGGCTGTGCTCGAACGCATCGAGGAACAACTGCTTGAGCTTGGCCGCGGTGATTTCGCGCATGTGCAGCAGGTTGATAAACAGCGCACGGAAGGTCTTCAGGCTTTGCTCGCTGGTGGAGCGCAGCGGAATCAGGGTCAGGTCCAGCGGGATCGAGGTATGGCCACCCACCAGCAAGCGCCGCAGCTCGTCGGGCTTGAGCTCATAGGCCTTCAGGCCCTCGCGCTCAAGGTTGGTGAACAGCTCTTTCTGACGCAGGCAGGTGTCGTTCTTCTGATAGTGGGCCAGGTCCAGCTTGCCGGCGTAGGCAAAGAACTGGTGACCGAAACCGCCCCCCGGGCCGCGCCCGACCACGCCAATCACGTGCGGGCCGTGGGGCAGGGAGACTTCGACGAGGATGTAGCTGGTGTCGGTGGCGAAGTAGAAGCGCCGCGACTGTTCCAGCGTGTACTTGCCGAAGCTCATGTCCGACATGCGCGCCAGGATCGGGAACTGCAAGGCGTTGATCGAAGCCGATTTACCGAGGTTGTTTGCGCCATACACCGACAGCGGCTCTTCCAGCGGGAACAGGCCCAGGCTGTAGCCGGCGGTGTTCAATAGGGCGAAGCGGCGAATGCCGTAACGTTCCTTGCTCATGCATCGGTCTCCTGTTCTTCGGCAATGGCACGGGCGAGGGCATCTTCTTCGCTTTCAAACTCACTCAAGTCCAGCGGGTCATCGGTCTGCAGCAGCTTTTCATCACTGTCTTCGTCGATGATCACCGGCGCCGGCAACGGCAGCACACTGTGGACGCTGGCCGCCAGGTCGCGGTCGGCCTGGACCGACAGGCACACGTCGAGGAAACGGTGCATCGGTGGCAGGAAGCGGTAAACACCGTTGTCTTCACCGGCAAAGCCGAGCTGGGTCATGCGGCGCATGATTTTTTCTTCCAGCTCCTCAACGGTCTGTACTTCGGCCTGGATAAACAGGTCGCGGTACTTCTCCAGCAACGAGGGCAGCTCATCGCGGCCCAGGCTGCCACCGTCGAGCACGGCAATCGGGTCGCGGCCCTGGTCGGCCAGGTGCTCGACGATGATGAAGGTGAACAATGCCAGGCGCTGCGCGGTCTTGTTCACCTGCGCGGCGGCCACGGCGGTGTCCGGCACGAAGTAATAGAAGCCACGGGTGTCGCATACCAGCTCAAAGCCCAGGGCCTTGAACAGCGTGCGGTACTGGTCCTGGAAGTTCGACAATTGCGCGTACAGCTCCGGGTCGCGGCGGCTGACGTGGTAACCCTTGAACAGCTCGCGAAAGATCGGCGCCAGCTGGGACAGTTCGGATAGATCAAGATGCATAGGGTGTGCTCGCAGAATTCTCGGCTACGTCGGTGCTGGCCGGGAGCAGGGCGAATGAGCGCAGGCTGACCTGGTGCTCGTGAGTGTGGTAATCCCGGCGTTCCAGGCGCTCGCGCTTGAAACGCTTCTCCCGCGACAAACGCGAGAACCAGTACAGCAACTCGTCGGTGGCCCCGTCCGGTTCCTGTTCCAGCAGCCAGGTCATCAGGTCCGGCATCGGCAGCGCGTCTTCGCAACGCTCCAGCATCTCCTTGACCGTGCGTGGCGCACGCTGGGCTTGGCCCTTGTGGGATTTGTGGGCCTTGGGGAACCGCGCAGGCTTGGGTTCGAAGTTCGCCAGGGCATACACATAGGCTTCGACCTGGCTGGCACTACCGAGGAAGGTACTTTGTGGCCGGGTGAACATCGGCATCGCCGCTTGCGGCACCGCGTCCAGGCCCTTGCGCCGGATCGCCGAGAGGGCCAGCGCCGCGCCACGGGTCACGGCGTTGTGCCGGCGTGCCTCTTCGCGCAGCGGCAGCAGCAGCTCGCGGGCATGACGCAGGGTCAGTTGGGCGCTGGTCTGCATTTCGAGGATGCGCGCGTGGGTGCGCAGCAACATATCGTCATCCACCAGGTGGCCCAGGCGCTGTTGTTCGGTGAGCATGCGCAGCAGCACGTTCTCAACCTTGCGCACGCCTTGCTCGAAGGCACCGTCGGCGTTCACCAGTTGGATCATCGGCTCGACGTACTCGTCCCAGGTCGCCAGGACCTCGGCATAGCGCTGGCGCAACGGGATCTGCCGGTCGCTGGTCTTGGCGCGGTCGGCCACGGCCGCGAGGGCCTGTTCGTCATTGGCGAGTTTTTTCAGCACGTCGCGCACGCGCATGTCCAGCAGCCGCAGTTGGCGAGCCAGGTCATGGCCGTCGCGGATGTCGAAGGCGTCCTGGATATAACCGGCCAGGCGCTCGAGGTGGCGCAGGTAGGCTTCGATTTCCAGGCACAGGCCTAGCCGGTGCTCCTTGCGAAGATAGGCCAGGAAGTCATGGATCTGCGCGTTGAGCTCGAAACGGTTCGGGCTCTTGGCGACAGGCACCAGGATATCCAGGCGAATCCACACGTCCAGCAGGCTGGTGATGTCCTGTGGCGTGCTGTCCAGTTGTTGGGCGGCCAGTTGCGCGCGCAACTCGCCAAGGCTCAGGGTGCCTTGGTCGAAGTGTTCGCACAGTGGCTCAAGCAGGGCCCAGTGTTCGGCGAGGGCGCGCAAGACGCGCTTGGGTTCGATCATCGGAATGGCCGGCTGGTTGGCGAATTAAAAGCAGCGATTGTACTGCATCAGGCGCGGGATTTATCCACAGCCGGTCAGGGCGCGTTCGCGATGGGCGGTCAGCAATGCAGAGAAAATCATCAACGGTGGGCGATCGTCGTCGAAGGGCGGTAGAATCTGCGCTCTTTAGTTATCCACAAGTGGTCGCGCCTTGCTTATCGAGTCCCGACGTCGCGCTTACTTGACCGCCATGCAGGTGGTCAACTGGCTGCCGCGCACCGAATTGCCCTTTGCCGCCCCGTCGCGGCCCGAACTGCTGCAGCCGCTGGAGCCGTTCGAGCCATTCGACGCCTCGGGCGAGGAAGCGGCGCCGCCGGTCGCGCTGGTAAAGCCTGTGGCCGAGGTGCCTGTGCGGCCATCGGAGCGGGTCAAGATCGAAGTGCCACGCCCTTCGGCGGCGCCCAAGCCCGCTGCAGTGGCCGACGCTGCCCCGGTGGCCAAGGCCCCGGTCGTGCCGCCACCGCGTTTTGCCCTGCAATTGCTGCGGGCCGGGCGCTGCCTGTTGCTGGTCGAACTGCCCACCGGCGAACGTTTCCAGGCGCGCGACCCGGCCTACCTGCTGCTCAAGGACATGCTGCGCGCTGCCGGCCTGCCCGACAGCCCGCAGATCGTCGGCGAGCCGGTGCGCTGGCCGTTGCTGGTGCGCGGCAATATGGACCAGGGGCCGGACGCCGCGCGTGACTTCGTGCAGGGCTTTGTCTCGGCCCGCCTGGAAGATGAACCCTGTGTGTGCCTGTGGCTGATCGGCCTGCCGGCCGTGCGATTTGCCGGCGAAGCCAACGCCGAGGCCTGGTACCGCGAACTGCAGGTCGAAGGCCTGGGTTCGGTCTGGGCCTTGCCGGGCCTGGAATTATTAATGGAAGAGCCACAGCGTAAGGCTGATGTCTGGCAAGCCATGCGCCGGCTGATGGCGCGCTGGAAAACAACCGATGAGTGAGGCTTTATCCTTCCGCCCGATGACCGAGGCTGACCTCGACGCCGTGCTGAAAATCGAATACGCGGCGTTCAGCCATCCCTGGACCCGTGGCATCTTTCTCGACGGGCTGGGCAAGTACCAGATCTGGTTGATGTTCGAAGGCGAGCAGCAGGTGGGCCATGGCGTGGTGCAAATCATCCTCGATGAAGCGCATTTGCTGAACATCACCGTCAAGCCGGAAAACCAGGGCCGCGGCCTGGGCCTGGCGCTGCTGGAGCACCTGATGTCCCGGGCCTATGCCGCCAGTGCGCGGGAATGCTTCCTGGAAGTGCGCGATAGCAATACCGGGGCATTCCGCCTGTATGAGCGCTACGGTTTCAACGAAATCGGCCGTCGCCGCGATTACTACCCGGCCGTCGGTGGTCGCGAAGACGCCGTCGTCATGGCCTGCACCCTGGTCGACTAAAACACACGATCCCGTGTGGGAGCAGTCTTACGTGGGAGCTGGCTTGCCTGCGATAGCGGTGGTGAATCCAGCGCCGCTATCGCAGGCAAGCCAGCTCCCACACCGCCATGCTTCACCATAAGTCAGGCGCTGTGTCAGCGGTTGCCGTCGACCGGATCAATGTCCGCCAACTCGGCTTCATCCAACCCATTACCGCCGCCAATCTCGTCCTCATCGACGATACTCAGGTCCCAATCCGCCTGCTCGCCTTCACCTTCTTCGCGGGCATCGCGCGCGCCATCTTCATGGATCAGGGTTTCGGGGCTCATATCATCATCCGTGGGCTCATGATCCGCCGTCGAAGCCCCGGTCATTCCGGCCTCGCGCACCCGCTCGTCGGGCATCAGGTGCTCGCGCTCTCCACGCGGGATCTCATCGCCGATTTCCGCCGTTGGCTCTTGCTCGTCAAAATCCAGCTCGCGCATCGAGCCCATGCGATCTTCGTTGTCATCAATCGGTGCCGGCGTCGGGGCGCCGTAGGGACGTCGTGATTGCGTCATGGCCAATCCTCATACTGTGGGGCTTATAGTGTGTGGACAGGCCCGGCCTCCCAAAGATTCAAGCTAATTTGCGTGGGGCGTGACCTGGGCGAGAGGTTGTCAGTCACAAAACTGCGCATCATTCCTGAGGCTTTCCTGATGAACGAACTACAAGACCTGCTTGATAACAACGAACGCTGGGCGGATGCGATCAAACAGGAAGATCCCGAATTCTTCGCCAAGCTTGCCCGCCAGCAGACCCCGGAATACCTGTGGATCGGCTGTTCGGACGCCCGGGTGCCGGCCAACGAGATCGTCGGCATGCTGCCGGGCGACCTGTTTGTGCACCGCAACGTGGCCAATGTGGTGCTACACACCGACCTCAACTGCCTGTCGGTGATCCAGTACGCGGTGGATGTGCTCAAGGTCAAACATATCCTGGTCACCGGCCATTATGGCTGCGGCGGCGTGCGTGCTTCGATGCAGGACCGCCAGTTCGGCCTGATCGACGGCTGGCTGCGTACGATCCGTGACCTGTACTACGAGAACCGCGAAGTACTGGCCCAGTTGCCCACGGAAGAAGAACGCGTCGATCGCCTGTGTGAACTCAACGTCATCCAGCAAGTGGCCAATGTCGGTCACACCAGCATTGTGCAGAACGCCTGGCATCGTGGGCAGAGCCTGTCGATCCACGGTTGCATCTACGGGATCAAGGACGGCCGCTGGAAGAGCCTCAACGCCACCATCACCGGGTTCGAGCAACTGCCGCCGCAGTACCGCCTGCGCCCGATCGAGGCCATTTAATAGCGTTTGCGCTGGCGCCACTGTTCCATGAACAGTTGGCCCTCGGCGTTCAAGGGCTCTTTCATGCCGGTGATCCAGCCTCGGCAGTTGCCGGCGCCGCAACGGCACGGGAACTGCCGGAACAGCACGTCCTCGGTGCTGGCGTAATCCATGGTCAGCAGCGCGCCGGGGCGGATCGCCTGGATCGACCACAGCTCCAGTTCGCTGATATCGAGGAACACATTCGGGTCGCATGAATGCAGGAGCAAGCCGCTGAACCAGGGGTCGTACAAGTGGATGCGCGAAGACACCTGCAGCGTGTGCAAGCGCCGTTCGCTCAGGGCGTGCCCGGAAATCTTGGCGATACGCACTCGGCTGTCGAAGGCGACCTTGGCCTTGATCCCGGTTCCACGTCCGTTGCGGGTGCGCACCACCTCGAAGTCACGACGCGAGGGGTAACCTTTTTTCGCCAGCAGTGTTGCGAAGGGATACAGACAGTCACTCGCGGCCGCAGGTGCTTCTTCCATGACTTGGGTTTTCATAGGGCTCCTTGTCGGGCTGCATCGACCTCCTGATATTGATTAGACTGCCGGTCTTGCAGCAAATGGGCACCGTCCCAGATTTACGCAAAAAAACGCCGATAGCTACTGTCAAATCTGACAGTAGCTATCGGCGTTTTTTCGCGTAAGACAATGCTGATAAAGCCAGGAGCCTACAGGGACGGCGCCGGCACAGAGGCTTCTGGCATGGGGCTTTTCAGGCGCTTGAGCTGGGCCTTGATCGACGCGTTGCTACATTTTTCCTTGGCCTGCTCGGCGGGCAGCTCTCGCACCGAGGTATAGAACAATTCACAGGTCTGCTCCTTGCGCGTCACCTGCCAGGTATTCATGCAACCCTTGAGCAGCACATTGGGGTCGCTGGCGGGCTGCTGGCCCATTCCAGCCTGCCAGCAGGCGGCGCTCAAGTCCTGGCCCATGACTTTCAAGCCGGCCTCGTCGGCTTTCTGTTCGTCACCGCCGTAGCTGGCCGGGTCGGCGGCGTACCAGATGTAACTGGGGTGATTGGCCCCCAGTACGGCGACATAGCTGCCCTCGGCCGGGCTGATCTGCCCCAGGCCCAATACCCCGAGAGTTTGCCCGTACTGTTGCTGGATCCAACTGCGTACCGGTGCGCCGAAGGCGACCATGGGCAATGAGCCTGTGGGGTGCAGGCTCAACTCGCGAACTATCCGGGTCTGGTACTCGGTGAAGTAGCCATAGACCCCTTCCAGGTCCTTGCCAGCCGTGGAGGGCGCGGCAATCGGCGCAATATCGATGATGGTCTGGTATTCCGGGGTCTGGGCCGCCGCTATGCCATTGGCGGTCAATAACGTGGCCCAACGGTCGGTGGTGGCCGACTCCAGGTAGTCCTGGTAATGGGTCAGGGAATAGTCGGGCGGGAAATGCATCAACTCGATGCTCTTGCGGTTCTCCAGGGCCATGCCCAGCGGCAGGAACAGGTACCAGCTAAATTGCCATTTGCCATCGCGGTTCAACTGGCTGGCGCCTTCATAGGCCAGGTCAGCGGTATGCAACAACGCGGTCAAGGGCTGGCCATAGCCATCGGGTACACCGGTAAAGTGCGCGCGCACCTGATCCGCCTGGGTTTTCACACTGACCCTGGCCCGACTGTAGCCATCACGTTGCAAACTCTGGGTCAGGTAGTGTTCAACTGTCTGTTCCAACGTCAGCGGCCGAAAGCAGATCACACTGCAATTGTTGGGGTAGGCGAACAATTGCCTGACCCGTTGCGCAGTGCCCAGGTCGAGTTCGACATCGGCTTGTACGACCGTGCTCACACTAAGTGCGACAAGGGTGAAGGACAGCCTGGTCAGTTTAAACATGCGTGTTTCCTTGTCAGCTAAAGCCCGTCTGCGCGGGATGAATGCCTACCCTCACACAGTAGCGGCTGACCGGGAAAATGCGTCGGCAAATGCGGTTTTTTTGTAGGGCTTGGCCGTCTCTCATATATCGTGACGTGCAACGCATTGCTTCGGTTATCCATGGGATTGCAATTAGACCCGAGGTAGTTGCAACACTTGTAAGTGTTCAATATGGGCTGCGAAGCCGGAATGCTTGCTGAGAAGTTAGCCTTTAAACGATACAACAGGCTTGAAAAGATTTTTGTTAGGGTTTGACTCTGCAAAGACTATTCTTCCCGCCGGTTGGCCGAAAGCCGATTTGAACTGTTTGAATTTTTTAGCTGGGGGTTTTGCTGTTGGCTGGCTTCTTGGGTGTTGCCCGCCTCAGCACTGTTTTGAGAGGCAGGCATGGTAGTTGTAGGCGTGATATTCATGGGCGCTCCAGTTATAGCTCTAAATAATTTAGTGGTGGTCTCTTAGTTAAGTTGAAGGTTGTTCGGTGCTACTAAAAGACACCATGTAGGTGGTTTTACAGTAGTGGTGGGTTCCCTCCTTGAAATGTTCAGTGAGGGAAAAAGGCGCTCAATGTCGGCCTGGCTGCACCCGCCACAACGACGGGCGCAACGTCCAATGACTAAGGCATCACCGGCGGCATGTACTTCAAGGTCGTCCCCAGCGCCCACAGTAAAAACAGCACCAGCGGCGTGTGCACCAGCAGTTGCACAAACGAGAAACCAATCAAGTCCCGTGCCTTGAGTCCCAGTACGCCGAGTAATGGCAGCATGTAGAACGGGTTGATCAGGTTCGGCAGGGCCTCGGCGGCGTTGTAGATCTGCACGGCCCAGCCCAGGTGATATTGCAGGTCATTGGCCACCTGCATCACGTACGGCGCCTCGATGATCCATTTGCCGCCGCCCGATGGGATAAAGAACCCCAGCACCGCCGAATACACGCCCATCAGCAGCGCATAGGTGTCGTGGGAGGCGATGGAGGTGAAGAAGGTCGAGATATGGTGGGCCAGGGTCTGGCCGTCACCGCCCTTGACCACGGTCATCAGCGCCGCGATGGAGCCGTACAGCGGGAACTGGATCAGCACCCCGGTGGTGGTCGGCACCGCGCGGGCCACGGCGTCGAGGAAGCTGCGCGGGCGCCAGTGCAGCAAGGCGCCGGCCATGATGAACAGGAAGTTATAGGTGTTGAGCCCCGAGATCGCGCTGATCGCAGGCTTGGTCGAGAACTCATGGAACAGCCAGCCGGCAGCCAGCAGCGCCAGCAAAATGGTCAGCAGCGGGCTGTGTTCCAGCCATTCTCCCGGACGGCTTGGCGGTTGTGGCTTGGGCAGGTTGAATGCCGGGTCTACGCCACACGCCTTGGCGTCACGGGCCGAGTTGGGGCCCGGTGCGGTGACGTAGGCGATGATCAGCGACACCACGATCAACGCCAGCAACAGCACCCCCGATTGCCACAAAAAGATGGTGTCGGTGAAGGGAATGGTCCCGGTGATCGCCAGGATCGAAGGCGGCAGGCTGGCCGGGTTGGCCTGCAATTGTGCGGCCGATGACGACAACCCCAGCGCCCACACGGCGCCCAGGCCTAGATAGGCCGCCGCGCCGGCCGCGCGATAGTCCATGCGCAAATCCGTGCGCCGGGCCAGGGCTCGCACCAGCAACCCGCCGAACACCAGGGACAGGCCCCAGTTGAGCAACGAGGCGACCATCGAGATCAATGCCACCCACGCCACGGCCGAGCGGCCGTTTTTCGGGATGCGCGCCAGGCGGTCAATCAACTTCACGGCGGGCGGCGAGCTGGCGACTACATAGCCGCCAATCACCACGAAGGCCATTTGCATGGTGAACGGGATCAGGCTCCAGAAACCATCGCCGAAGGCCCTGGCTGCTTCGGTGGGCGCGGCGCCCATGCCCAGGGTCGCCACGGTGACAATGATCACGGCGAGGGCGGCAAACACCCAGGAGTCAGGAAACCAGCGTTCGGCGAAATTCGAGCAACGCAGGGCGAAGCGGGCATAACGGCTATCTTCGATAGGATCGGCCACGTGGGATTACCTCTTGTAGTTATTTTGGCAAGGTATCGCCGCATCTTGGCCCACGGCCATTTATTTGGGAATGTTGTTATTTTCATGGATCAATGAGTAAACCCAATATATCCGCGGCGATTGCCAGGATCCGGTCCAGCTCATAACCTGCACGCCATTTTGTCTGTCTGCCGAGCTTCTTTCATGACTGCCAGCACTTATCCACAGGCGCAGCGTTTTTCCCGCTCCGACTACAAGACCCTGGGCCTGGCCGCCTTGGGCGGTGCCCTGGAAATCTACGACTTCATCATTTTCGTATTTTTCGCCCTGACCCTGAGCCAGCTGTTCTTCCCCCCGGAAATGCCCGAATGGCTGCGCCTGCTGCAAAGCTTCGGGATTTTCGTCACCGGCTACCTGGCGCGGCCATTGGGCGGGATCCTGATGGCGCACTTTGCCGATCACCTGGGGCGCAAGCGCGTGTTCAGCCTGAGCATTCTGATGATGGCCCTGCCGTGCCTGCTGATCGGGATCATGCCGACCTACGCACAGATCGGCTATTTCGCGCCGCTGATCCTACTGGCGCTGCGGGTCTTGCAGGGCGCGGCGGTGGGCGGTGAAGTGCCCAGCGCCTGGGTCTTCGTCGCCGAACACGCGCCGGCCAACCACCGCGGTTATGCCTTGGGTTTCCTGCAAGCCGGGCTGACCTTCGGTTACCTGCTGGGGGCATTGACGGCGACCTTGCTGGCGCAGATGTTCACCGCAGAACAAATCCTGGATTACGCCTGGCGCTTCCCGTTTCTGTTGGGTGGGGTGTTTGGCGTGATCGGTGTCTGGCTGCGGCGTTGGCTGAGTGAAACCCCGGTGTTTTTGGCCATACAGGCGCGCCGCCAGGCCGACGCCGAACTGCCGCTGCGCACGGTGTTGCGCGACCATCGCCAGGCGTTGCTGCCGGCCATGTTGCTGACCTGTGTGCTCACCTCGGCGGTGGTGGTGCTGGTGGTGATCACGCCGACCATGATGCAGAAAACCTTCGGCATGAGCCCCAGCCACACCTTCGCCCTGAGCGCACTGGGCATCGTCTTCCTGAACATCGGTTGCGTACTGGCCGGCCTGCTGGTGGACCGCATCGGCGCCTGGCGCGCGGTACTGGTCTACAGTCTGCTGTTGCCGGTGGGCATCGCCGTGCTCTACGCCAGCCTGATCGCCGGCGGCGTGTGGCTGGGCGCGGCCTATGCCATTGCGGGGTTGAGCTGCGGAGTGGTGGGCGCGGTGCCATCGGTGATGGTCAGCCTGTTTCCAGCGCAGATTCGTGTGTCGGGTATTTCCTTTACCTACAACATTGCCTACGCGCTGTGGGCGAGTACTACGCCTTTGATGCTGATTGCATTGATGCCCAGCAGCCCGTGGATCTGCGTTTTTTACTGTGGGGTGATGGGCGCGGTCGGCGTGGCCAGTGCATTGCGGTTTGGCCGGCGCCCGGCGTTTTAAAGCCGCCGCATTCCCCTGTGGGAGCGGGCTTGCCCGCGAAGACGTCGGCCCAGCCAACATTGATGTTGACTGACCCACCGCTTTCGCGAGCAAGCCCGCTCCCACAGGGGATCTGCGCTTAACTGACTGGCATTGGGGCTTGAGGGTGTACCTCTATCCCAGGCAAGCCAGCTCCCCCATGTGGTTAACACCCCGCTGGCAGCGTTATGACAATTGTGAAATCCATACCAAAGGTTTCCCCTTATCGCTCTATGATCAGCGCACATCCCCCCACGAGGAAACGCCATGAGTGCAGGACACAGCCACGCCACCGTACGCGCCGGCCACGAACGCAAGTTATGGCTAGCCCTGGGCCTGACCGGCAGTTTCATGATTGCCGAAGTGATCGGTGCCTTTGTCACCGGCAGCCTGGCGCTGTTGTCCGACGCCGCGCACATGATGACCGACACCCTGGCCCTGGCCATCTCCCTGGTAGCCATCCAGGTCGCCAAGCGCGCCGCTGACCGCAAGCGCACCTTCGGTTATGCGCGTTTCGAAATCCTCGCCGCCGCGTTCAACGCGTTGCTGCTGTTCGGGGTGGCGTTCTACATCCTCTACGAGGCTTACCTGCGCCTGCAGGCTCCGGCCGAGATCCAGTCCACTGGCATGCTGGTGATTGCGGTGCTGGGGCTGATCGTCAACCTGATCTCCATGCGCCTGCTCAGCGCGGCCAGTGGCGAGAGCCTGAACGTCAAGGGTGCCTACCTGGAGGTCTGGAGCGACATGCTCGGCTCCATCGGCGTGATCATTGCGGCCGTGGTGATCATGCTCACTGGCTGGGCCTGGGTCGACTCGGTGGTGGCCGCGGTGATTGGCTTCTGGGTCGTGCCCAGAACCTGGACCCTGCTCAAGGCCAGCATGAATGTGCTGCTGCAAGGCGTGCCGGACGGCATCGATATCGACGCGGTCGAGCAGGCCATCTGCGCGGTGCCTGGGGTCAAGGAGGTGCATGACTTGCATATCTGGGCCCTGACCAGCGGCAAGAACGTGCTCAGCAGCCATCTGGTGGTGGAGCCGGCGCTGGGCAGCGAGCAACAGATCCTCGCCCAGGTGACCGAGTTACTGCACGAACAATTCGATATTTCCCACGTCACCATCCAGATAGAAGGCGAGGGTTTTCATCCGGAACCAATCGCGCACTGACCGCTATTCGCGGTCTTCCAGCACGTAGCCAACCCCGCGCAAGGTGTGGATCAACTTGCGCTCGAACGGGTCGTCGATCTTCGCCCGCAGGCGGCGGATCGAGACCTCGACCACGTTGGTGTCGCAATCGAAGTTCATGTCCCACACAAACGAGATGATTTGCGTGCGTGACAGCACCACGCCGCTCTGGCGCATCAGCAGGTGCAACAGGGCGAATTCCTTGGTGGTCAGGTCAATGCGCTGGTTGCCGCGAAAGGCCCGGTGGCGACCCTGGTCCAGTTCCAGGTCGGCCACCCGCAGCACGTCCGGCACCGCCGCCTCGACGCTGCGGCGCATCAGGGTGCGGACCCTGGCCAGCAGTTCGGGAAACTCGAAAGGCTTGACCAGGTAGTCGTCGGCGCCCAGTTCCAGGCCTTTGATTTTGTCGGCCAGGCGGCCTTGGGCGGTGAGCATCATGATTCGCGTGTTGCTGGTCTGGCGGATCCGCTGCAGCACATCCCACCCGTCCATGAGCGGTAGGTTCACATCCAGAATCACCAGGTCATAGGTGTGTTGCCGCGCCAGGTGTACGCCGTCGGCGCCGCTGGCCGCGCAATCGACCACATAGCCACTTTCGCTCAGTCCCTGATGCAAGTACTCGGCTGTTTTCAGTTCATCTTCGATAACCAGGATGCGCATGTCGAGGGTGCCTCGGTGCAAGGGAAAGTATCTGCAATCGCCGCGAAGGTTAAAGCAAAAGCCCGGACCAGAGCCTTTGCTAACGGATTTGTAATGTTTCGGCCACCCCTCTGATAAGTAGCGAAAGTTACATTGCCCCTGCTTGGATTTGTCCGCCAACTCATGGGTGTGGAACGCTTGTTATGCCAACGTTTTTAAGAACAATTGTGTGCTCCGTAGTGGGGGTCTTGGCGATGGCCCAAGTGGCAAGCGCCCAGACCCTGACCCTCGAATCGGCCCTGCAAAGTGCGTTTGCCGACAACCCGGACCTGGCCGCTGCGCAATGGGAAATCGACATCGCCCAGGGCGGTCGGCAGCAGGCCGGGCTGATCCCCAACCCGGTGGCCTCCTGGGACGCCGAAGACACCCGCCGCAGCACCCGCACCACCACCGTCAAGCTAAGCCAGACCCTGGAGCTGGGCGGTAAGCGCGGGGCGCGCATCGATGTGGCCTCGCGGGCACAAGATGCGGCGGCCCAGGAGCTGGAACAGCGGCGCAATCTGTTGCGGGCCGAAGTCATCGATGGCTTTTATGGCGCGCTGCGGGCCCAGGAACGCCTGGAGCTGGCGCAACGCTCAATGGCGCTGGCCGAGCGCGGCCTGGTGGTTGCCAATGGCCGGGTCACGGCGGGCAAGTCGTCGCCGGTCGAAGCCACTCGCGCCCAGGTGCAGGTCTCGGAAATCCGCCTGGAGCGCAGCCGCGCCGAGATCGGCGTGAGCGATGCCTATCGCCGCCTGGCCGCCATCACCGGCAGCGCCAACATCAGTTTTGAGCGTGTCGAGGCAGGTGCCGTGAATACGCCAGCGCTGCCTTCGGCCACCCAACTGCTGGCGCGCCTGGAGAGCACCGCCGAGCTGCGCCTGGCGCAGTTGCAAATCCAGCAACGGGAGGCCGGCCTGGGCCTGGAAAAGGCCCAGCGGATTCCCGACCTGGATATATCCATCGGCAGCCAGTACGACGCCAGCGTGCGCGAGCGGGTGAACCTGGTGGGCGTGTCGATGCCGATCCCGCTGTTCAATCGCAACCAGGGCAATGTGCTGGCCGCCAGCCGCCGAGCCGACCAGGCCCGGGACCTGCGCAACGCCACCGAGCTGCGCCTGCGCACCGAAACCCGCCAGGCCCTGGACCTGTGGGCGACGGCCAACAATGAGGTGAGTGCTTTTAATAAAGTGATCCTGCCCGCCGCCCAAAGCGCAGTGGACAGTGCCACCCGCGGCTTTGAGATGGGCAAGTTCAACTTCCTCGATGTACTCGATGCCCAGCGCACCCTGATCGCCGCCCGTACCCAATACCTCGCCGCACTCGCCCAGGCCACCGACGCCTGGGTGCGCATCGAACGGATTTACGGCGACCTCGCCCGCATTTGATCTTTCAGGAGTTCCCCATGAACAAACAACAAGGCCTGGCTTTGGCCGTCGCAGTGGCCATTGCCCTCGGGGCGATGGTGTTTTGGCCGGCCACCAGCGTGGCGCCCCAGGCACCGGTCGCAAGCGTCGAAGCGCCGGAGGAGGAAGAGGAAGAGGGTGTGCTGGTGCTCAACGAGCAGCAGATCCAGGCTGCCGGCATTCAATTGGCCAAGGCCCAGCCCCGGCAGATCAGCACACTGCTGTCGCTACCGGGCGAGGTGCGCTTCGACGAAGACCGCACCTCCCATATCGTGCCCCGTGCCGCGGGTGTGGTGGAGTCGGTCAAGGTCAACTTGGGCCAGAAGGTCAAGCAGGGTGAGCTGTTGGCCGTGATCGCCAGCCAGCAGATTTCCGATCAGCGCAGCGAGCTGGCGGCCAGCGAACGCCGGGTCGAACTGGCGCGCACTACGTTCCAGCGCGAGCGTCAGTTATGGCAGGACAAGATCTCTGCCGAACAGGATTACCTGCTGGCACGCCAGACCCTGCAAGAAGCCGAGATCGCCCTGAACAACGCGCGGCAAAAAATGAACGCCCTGAGTGGCAGCACGGTCCTGGCCGGCGGCAATCGCTATGAATTGCGTGCGCCGTTTGCTGGCGTGGTGGTGGAAAAACACCTGGGCGTCGGCGAGGTGGTGAGTGAGACCAGTGCCGCCTTCACCCTGTCGGACCTGTCCCAGGTGTGGGTCACCTTTGGCGTGTTTCCCAAGGACTTGAACAAGGTCCAGGTGGGCCGGCCGGTGAAGGTCAGCTCCACGGAAATGGGCACCGACGTGATGGGCACCGTGGCCTATGTCGGCAACCTGCTGGGCGAGCAGACGCGTACCGCGACGGTGCGGGTCACCGTGGCCAACCCCGACGACTCCTGGCGCCCCGGGTTGTTCGTGGCGGTGCAGGTGGCGACGGATAGCTACTTGGCAGCGGTCAGCGTGCCGGTGGATGCGATCCAGACCGTGGAAGACAAACCCTCGCTGTTTGTGCGCACCGCCGAAGGCTTTGTCACCCGCCACGTTGAACTGGGTGTCAGCGAAAACGGCTTTGTCGAAGTGCGCCAGGGCCTGGAGGCCGGCGCCCAGGTGGCGACCGTTGGCAGCTTCGTCCTCAAGTCCGAGCTGGGCAAGGCCTCGGCCGAGCACGCCCATTGATCCTGCGAGTGATTCCCCATGTTTGAACGTCTGATTCAATTTGCCATCGAGCAGCGCATCATCGTGCTGCTGGCGGTGTTGTTGATGGCCGGTGTCGGCATCGCCAGCTACCAGAAACTGCCGATCGACGCAGTACCGGACATCACCAACGTCCAGGTGCAGATCAACTCGGCGGCGGCCGGCTTCTCTCCGCTGGAGACCGAGCAGCGCATCACCTTCCCCATCGAAACCGCCATGGCCGGCCTGCCGGGCTTGCAGCAGACCCGCTCGCTGTCGCGCTCGGGCTTGTCCCAGGTCACGGTGATCTTCAAGGACGGCACCGACCTGTTCTTCGCCCGCCAACTGGTCAACGAGCGCCTGCAAGTGGCCCGCGAGCAACTGCCGGACGGCATTGAAACAGCGATGGGACCGATTTCCACGGGCTTGGGGGAAATTTTCCTGTGGACCGTGGAGGCGCAAGACGGCGCGCGCAAGGAAGACGGCTCGGCCTACACCCCGACGGACTTGCGGGTGATCCAGGACTGGATCATCAAGCCGCAGTTGCGCAACGTACCCGGCGTGGCCGAGATCAATACCATCGGCGGCTTTGCCAAGGAATACCAGATCGCCCCGGACCCCAAGCGCCTGGCGGCCTACAACCTGACCCTGAGTGACCTGGTGACGGCGCTTGAGCGTAACAACGCCAACGTCGGCGCCGGTTATATCGAGCGCAGCGGCGAGCAGTTGCTGATTCGCGCGCCGGGGCAGGTGGCGTCCATCGACGACATCGCCAATATCGTGATCAACACCGTGGACGGCACGCCGATCCGCGTGCGCAATGTGGCCCAGGTCGATATCGGCCGTGAGTTGCGTACCGGCGCGGCCACCGAAAATGGTCGCGAGGTGGTGCTTGGCACGGTGTTCATGTTGATCGGCGAAAACAGCCGCACCGTGTCCCAGGCGGTGGCGAAAAAACTCGAAGAGATCAACCGCTCCCTGCCCGAAGGCGTGGTCGCGGTCACGGTCTACGACCGCACCAACCTGGTGGAAAAAGCCATCGCCACGGTGAAGAAAAACCTCTTCGAAGGCGCGCTGCTGGTCATCGTGATTCTGTTTTTGTTCCTCGGCAACATCCGCGCGGCGTTGATCACCGCGATGGTGATCCCGCTGGCCATGTTGTTCACATTTACCGGGATGTTCACCAACAAAGTCAGCGCCAACCTGATGAGCCTGGGCGCACTGGACTTCGGGATTATCGTCGATGGTGCGGTGGTGATCGTCGAGAACGCCATCCGCCGCCTGGCCCATGCGCAGCAACGCCATGGCCGCCTGCTGACCCGCAGCGAACGCCTGCACGAAGTGTTCGCCGCCGCCAAGGAAGCGCGCCGCGCGCTGATCTTCGGGCAACTGATCATCATGGTGGTGTACCTGCCGATCTTCGCCCTGACGGGCGTTGCCGGGAAAATGTTCCACCCTATGGCATTCACCGTGGTCATGGCCTTGCTGGGCGCGATGATTTTGTCGGTGACCTTTGTCCCGGCGGCGATTGCGCTGTTCGTCACCGGCAAGGTCAAGGAAGACGAAAACTGGGTGATGCGCAATGCGCGCCGGGGTTATGCACCGGTGCTGGATTGGGTGATGGCACACCGTACCTGGGCGTTTGGCCTGGCGCTGTTGACCATCGTGGTGTCTGGCGCCGTGGCCAGTCGCATGGGCAGCGAGTTTATCCCCAGTCTCAGTGAAGGTGACTTCGCCCAGCAAGCCTTGCGCGTGCCGGGTACCAGCCTCACGCAGTCGGTGCAGATGCAGCAGCAACTGGAGAAAACCTTGATGGAACAGGTGCCGGAAATCCAGCGGGTGTTTGCCCGCACCGGCACCGCAGAAATCGCCTCCGACCCGATGCCGCCGAACATTTCCGACAGTTACCTGATGCTCAAGCCCAAGGACCAGTGGCCGGACCCGAAAAAATCCCGCGAGGCCTTGATCGCCGATATCCAGCGCGCCAGTGCGATTGTGCCGGGCAGCCAGTACGAGTTGTCGCAACCGATCCAGCTGCGCTTCAACGAGCTGATTTCCGGGGTGCGCAGTGACGTGGCGGTGAAGGTGTTTGGCGATGACCGGGACGTGCTGAACAAGACCGCCGGGGAAATTGCCGAAACCCTTCAGAAGCTCAATGGCGCCTCGGAAGTGAAAGTGGAACAGACCTCCGGCCTGCCGGTGCTGACCATCAATATCGACCGCGACAAGGCCGCGCGCTTTGGCCTGAACGTGGGCGACGTGCAAGACACCATCGCGGTGGCCGTGGGTGGGCGCCAGGCCGGCACGATGTATGAAGGCGACCGACGCTTTGACATGGTGGTGCGCTTGTCGGAAACCCTGCGTACCGATATCGAGGGCTTGTCGCGGCTGTTGATCCCGATCCCGGCGCTGGCCGGCAATACCACGGGGCAACTGGGCTTTATCGCCTTGTCGCAAGTGGCCAGCCTGGACCTGGTACTGGGCCCGAACCAGATCAGCCGCGAAAACGGCAAGCGCCTGGTGATCGTCAGCGCCAACGTGCGCGGGCGGGATATTGGCTCGTTTGTCGCAGAAGCCGAACGAGTGATGGCAGAGCAGGTGAAAATCCCTGCCGGCTACTGGACTACCTGGGGCGGCCAGTTCGAGCAACTCAAGGAAGCGTCCGAGCGCTTGCGGGTGGTGGTACCGGTGGCGTTGCTGCTGGTGTTCGGATTGCTGTTCATGATGTTCAACAACCTCAAGGATGGGCTGCTGGTGTTCACCGGGATTCCCTTCGCGTTGACCGGCGGGATCATGGCGCTGTGGCTGCGGGATATTCCGTTGTCGATTTCCGCCGGGGTGGGCTTTATCGCACTGTCGGGGGTGGCGGTGCTCAATGGCCTGGTGATGATCGCGTTTATCCGCAACCTGCGTGAGGAGGGGCGCTCGCTGTCGGTGGCGATCAACGAAGGCGCGCTGACCCGCTTGCGCCCGGTGTTGATGACCGCGTTGGTCGCGTCCCTCGGGTTTATCCCCATGGCCCTGGCCACCGGCACCGGCGCCGAAGTGCAGCGGCCGCTGGCGACGGTGGTGATTGGCGGGATTATTTCTTCGACGCTGCTGACGTTGCTGGTATTGCCTGCGCTTTACCACTGGGCCCATCGCCGCGATGAAGAGCAGGCAGCGTCTTGATCGCGGGGGCGCTAGGGGACTTGTGGGGTGGCCGGGCGGTTGGGAAATATCAGCCGGAACAGGGTCACCTCGCCCGGCACACTGCTGGCCTCGGCCTGGCCCTGGTGCAGGCTCATGATCGAACGCACGATCGCCAGCCCCAACCCGGTGCCACCTTCGGAGCGGGCGCGGCTGTTGTCGGCGCGGTAGAAACGCTCGAACAGGTGGGGCAGGTGTTGCGCTTCAATCCCCGGGCCCGGGTTGCTCACGGCCAGCGATATGCGCTGCTCGTGGCTGTCGACCTGCAGGGCGATACGCGAGCCGTGCGGGCTGTGGCGGATCGCGTTGGACAGCAGGTTGGATATGGCCCGCTGAATCATCAACCGATCCCCCTGGACCCAGGCGTCGCCGGCCTGGGTCAACTTCAACCCTTTGTCTTCGGCGCTCAAGGCAAACAGCTCCATGACCCGCAGCGTTTCATCCCGCAGGTTCACCGTGGTAAACGAAGCCCGCGCCGCCGGATGGCTAACCTGCGCCAGAAACAGCATGTCGGCGACAATCCGGGCCAGGCGGTCCAGTTCTTCGGTGCTGGACTCCAGCGCCGACTTGTACTCGTGCGGCGCCCGGGCGCGGGACAGTGTGACCTGGGCCTTGCCCATCAGGTTGGTCAGGGGCGCGCGCAGTTCGTGGGCCAGGTCGTCGGAAAATTGCGACAACTGCTGCACGCCAGCGTCCAGCCGATCGAGCATCACGTTGATGCCCCGGGCCAGTTCGCTGAGTTCCCTGGGCAGGTTCTCGACGGACAGGCGATGGCTCAGGTCCTGGGTGGTGACTTTGCCGGCGACGCGGCTGAATTGCTGCAACGGCGCGAGCCCGCGCTGCACCAGCCACCAGGCGCCCATGCCAATCAGGATCAGCAGCATTGGCAGGGCGATGACCGTGGATTGCAGGTAGGCACTGAGCAATGCCTGATCGTCGGAACGGTCCAGGGACAGCAACACCCTTACGTTTTCCCCGGTGTGCAGGCGCATCAGGCTCGACGCGCTGAGGATCTGGTTGTCGCGGCCATCGGTCCAGTTGAGAAAACCCAGGGTTTGCCCGGCGGCAAAGTCCAGCAGCAACGGTTCCTGGGGCCTGGCGCCGACGCTCAGCAGCACCGCGTTGGCGGGCGCCGGGCCGATGATGGTCAGGTAGAAGTTGTCATGGCCCATCACCAGGTCCAGCAGTGAATGGGGCCGGGCGCTGATGTCGCGGGTGTTGAGGTCCTGGAGCAGGCTGTGCTGGATCTGCTCCATCTTGCTTTCCAGGCCCTTGCGCGCGAGGTTTTCCAGCTCGTGGGTGAGGGCCAGGTACGCCAGGCTCGCCAGCAACACCACCAGGCCTGCGCCCATCAGGCTGACGGTGAGCCCCAGGCGCATGGATAGACTGCCGGATCTCATTGGCGCACTTCCAGCACGTAACCCACGCCACGAATGGTATGGATCAGCTTGACCTCGCTCTGGTCATCGACCTTGGCCCGCAGCCGGCTGATCGACACCTCCACCACGTTGGTGTCGCAGTCGAAGTTCATGTCCCACACCAGGGAAATGAGCTGGGTGCGCGTCAGCACCTCGCCACTCTGGCGCATCAATACCTGCAACAGCGCGAACTCTTTGGTGGTCAGGTCAATGCGCCGCGTGCCCCGGTAGGCGCGATGGCGACGCGGGTCCAGCTCCAGGTCCGCGACGCGGAAGATCTCCGGCATCGCAATTGGCTCACTGCGCCGCAGCAACGAGCGCACCCTGGCCAGCAACTCGGGAAACTCGAAGGGTTTGACCAGGTAATCATCGGCGCCCAGGTCCAGGCCCTTGATCTTGTCGGCCAGACGGCCGCGGGCGGTGAGCATCATCACCCGCAGGGTGCTGTCCCGGCGCAGTTGTTCGAGTACCTGCCAGCCGTCCTTGCCCGGCAGGTTGACGTCCAGGATCACCAGTTCATAGCGCTGCTGCCCGGCCAGGTGCAGGCCGTCGATGCCGCTGGCGGCACGATCGACGACATAACCACTCTCGCTCAAGCCTTGATGCAAGTAGTCGGCAGTTTTTGGTTCGTCCTCAACCACAAGGATACGCATGCAGATTGACCTCTTACTGATAAGCAAACAGGCGACGGGAGCTACACCGAGTAGGGCTGTAGTCCCAAAAGTAGGAAAATTCTGAGCCTTGAAGTAGCTTCAGGGTCAAGGGCGGCGTTGGATGATATCGAGCGGGCAAAAAAAAGCGCCCGTGAGGGCGCTAAAAATTCATCTCCTTCCAAAGGAGCTCCACAAAAAAAGCTTCAAGAGATGAATGTGCACAGGGTGCGCCGCTCAGGTGGCCTTTGGGGCCGGCGTATCCGAGGGGGCTGGTGTTTGCTCGGTCACGGCTTGGCTGCCGTGGATCTGTTGCTGTTGCTGGCGAAACTCGACCAGCAACTGGCGGGATCGCTCACCGCCGTCGTCGGCCAGGGCAGCGCTGGATGCCGCGCTGATGACAGCGATGAATAAAATGTGCAGTGGCTTCATGAACGTTCTCCGCAAAAGACCCGTGCCGTTAGTTCGCGGTCGGTCGATGCAGGCAGTATATGAAGTGCAACTTAACGAGAACGTGAGGCGCATATTACAGTTCTGACAGGCTGCAAATTGTGAAGAAGTGCTAGTCAACGGCAAGTGAATGTAAGCACTTGCCGTTGAGTGTCATCAGAGGATGGCCAGCGGGTATTCCATGATCAGCCGGAATTCTTCCAGGTCCGACTCAAAGGCACTCGAGCGTACCGTCGCCTGGCGAATGCGCACCGACAGATCTTTCAGGCTGCCGCCCTGAAACACGTACTTGGCCTCGATATCGCGCTCCCAGCGGCGCTGGTCGGTGAGCGGGTCACCCAAGGCGTCGCGGCGCATGTACACCGAGTTGGCGTTGCTGTAGTCAGCGCCCGTGCCCTTGCCATAGCGGGTCATGAACGACAGGCCGGGGATGCCCAGGGTCTGCATGTCGAGGTCATAACGCAGCGCCCACGAGCGCTCCTTGGGCGAGTTGAAGTCGCTGTACTGGATCGAGTTGTCGAGGAAGATCGAGTCTGACTGGCGCAGGTAATCGAAGTCGTTGTTGCCATTGTTGCGCTGGTGGGACAGGGCCAGGCGATGGGCACCGACCTTCACCCCAAGCTTGGCGCTCCAGATATTGTTGTTGAGCTCGCCCAGCAATCGCTTGCCCTCGTCCTGGGCGTTGTAATAGTTGAAGCCGGCAAACATCGCCACCTCTTCGGTCAGCGGAAAATTGACCGCTGTACCGAAGTAGTACTGGTCCCATGCGTCCTTGAGGCGGCTGCTGTACAGGCTCAGGCTCCAATGTTCAGTGGCCTGGTAGTCGCCGCCGAAGTAGCCGACCCAGGGTGCATTCACATTACCTGCGTAAAACGTCGCAAAGCCCTCGCGCATGCCGCTTTGGGTGGGCTGGCTCATGGCGTGCAGGCGCCCACCTTGCAGGGTCAGGCCTTCCAGGCTGGTGTTTTCCAGGGTCACGCCCCGAAAGCTTTCCGGCAGCAGGCGTGAGTCACCGTAGTGCACCACCGGGGTTTGCGGGAAGACGTCGCCGACTTTGACCACTGTATCGAGCAGGCGCATTTTTACCGCGCCGCCGAGTTTGCTGTAGTCGTCTTCGGGGCGGTTGCCGCTGTCCACCGGCAGCATGCCGAATGAGCCCTTGCCGCCGCTGCGCCCGGTGCCGGAATCGAGCTTGAGACCGTACATCGCGAACGCATCCAGGCCAAACCCCACGGTGCCCTGGGTGAACCCGGACTCGAACTTGCCGATCAGGCCCTGGGCCCACGCTTCTGAATAGCCATTGCCGGTCGGGCTGGACTGGCCCTTGCGGTCATCGCGGTTGAAGTAAAAGTTGCGCGCCAGCACGTTCAGCGTACTGCCTTCGATAAACCCCTCGGGTTTGTCTTCGGCGGCCATGCCTGCCAGCGGTGTAGCGCTGGCCAGTGCCGCGATGATGGAAAGGGAAAGTGTGCGGTTAGTGCGCATGTATCGCTCCTCGGTGTTGGCAGCTATGAGCTTTTTTAGTCGCCTTGGGCGTTCTTATTGGAGAGCTATCCCTGATGCGGGGAGCCCGGCTCATAGTTGCAAACAGCGGATAACGCGGAGGTGGCACGCGCATTACAATTTTGCCAGTTCAGCGATCTATTACGGATACGTAATGCGCCCGTGAAGCTGCTGACAGGAAGTGTTGGTTACCCTCGAGCCTGAACTTTCAACGACTTGAAATCAGACGAGGACACTTTAATGAAGCGTTTAACACGAGCCCTGGGTGTAGTGGTTTTTGCTCTGTCCATGGGGGCGATGGCCGAAGGGGGCGGGGATCGCGCCATCGCGCAAATGATGGAAAACAACCAGCAGGCCATGGCTCGCTACGCTGCCAACCAGGGCAAGCCGGCGCCTGAGGTGCAGGCCTATCGGTATGGGATGAAGCTGGATATCGCCCGGGTGGTGAGCGTCACGCCGCCGGTCCGTAGCTGCAAGGTGGTGCCCTCGCGCATGACGTATGAAGACTCCAGCGGCCAGCTCAAGACCCTTGAATATCAGGTCATGGGATTGTGCCGGAACAACGGCAGTTGAGGTGCTGAAAAAATAGTTGAGTCAGGGCCTCAAGCACTCTTCAGAAAATGCTGGATGCGCCGATGGTTAGACAATCCACTATTGACTGCCCTCCGGTGTTCCTATGTTCAATACCCGCTTGAAGCAGGAGCTGTCCGCTCTTCGCGAAGAACTGTCCAGCCTGCAGCAGGTCAAGGAAAGCCTGGAGAGCGAGATGCTGGCCCTGAGCCTCGACCCCGAGGGCCGGATCGAGTCGGTCAACCAGAACTTTCTCGAAGAAATGCTCTACAAGTCCAGCGACCTGCTGGGCCATGCCATCCATGGGTTTGTGCCCGAGCATGTGAAACGCGACGAGTTCCAGCAGCGCTTCAACAACGCCTTGAGCCGTGGCGAACATTTTGCCGGCACCGTGCGCCTGCTGCGCGGCAATGGCAAGGAAGCGTGGTTGCGCTCCATCGTGCAGCCGGTGCGGGGCGCGGATGGGCGCATCAAGCGGTTTTCGGTGTACTCCAGCGACCTGACCCGCACCATCGAGGCGTCGCGCGAGCACGAAAACCTGATCACTGCGCTGGTGCGTTCCACGGCGGTGATCGAGTTCGACCTCAATGGCAATGTGCTGGGCGCCAACGAGCGCTTCCTGCAGGGCATGGGTTACAGCCTGGCGCAGATCCAGGGCAAGCATCACCGCATGTTCTGTGAGCCCCAGGATTACAACAGCGCCGAGTACCAGGCGTTCTGGAAACGCTTGAACAGTGGTGAATTTGTCGCCGGGCGCTTCAAGCGCGTTGATGCCCATGGCCGCGAAGTCTGGCTGGAAGCGTCCTACAACCCGGTGCTGGATGCCAACGACCGACTGTACAAAGTGGTCAAGTTCGCCACGGTGATCACCGACCAGATCAATCAGGAGCGCGCGGTGGCCGAGGCCGCCAACATTGCCTACAGCACCTCGTTGCACACCGACAGCAGCGCCCAGCGCGGTACCGCCGTGGTCACCCAGGCGGTGGAGGTGATGCGTGACCTGGCCAAGCACATGGAACAGGCCGGCGAGGGCATCGAGGCGCTCAATGCCCAGTCCCAGGTGATTGGCAGCATCGTCAAGACCATCAGCGCGATTGCCGAGCAAACCAACCTGCTGGCGCTCAACGCCGCCATTGAGGCCGCCCGTGCCGGCGAGCAGGGGCGCGGGTTTGCGGTGGTGGCCGATGAAGTGCGGCAGTTGGCCTCGCGTACCAGCAAAGCCACTGAAGAAATCGTCGGCGTGGTGCGTCAGAACCAGGACATGGCCCGCGATGCCGTGGCGCTGATGACCGATGGCCGGTTGCAGGCCGAGCAGGGATTGTCCCTGGCGGCAGAGGCGGGCACGGTGATCGTCGAGATCCAGGACGGCGCGCAGAAAGTGGTGAGTGCGGTTGGCCAGTTTGCCAATCAGTTATCTACCTAGATGCCTGGCTCAAGGCCGGGGCATGTACCTCGAACAGCAGCAGGTCGAACCACTGCCCATCGAGCAGGAACGCCTTGCGTGAATGCCCGTACTGGGTAAAGCCGCTGCGCTGCAACACCCGCAGCGAGCCCGGGTTCTCTGGGCGTACAGTGGCTTCGATGCGCTTGAGGGCGTGCTCGCCAAAGGCTTTCTGCAGGCCCAGGGCCACGGCCTGCCTTGCCAGGCCGCGGCCGGTGAACTCGGCCCCCATGCGATAGCCCAGGGACGCCGAGTGATAGTAGCGGCGGCGCACCTGGGTAAAGTTGATGCGCCCCACCAGCACGCCGTTTTCGCGGATCAGGTACTGATAGGCGCGGTCTTCACTGGCCTCCAGCAGTGCGTTTTCGATGGCGCGCTGTACCCCTTCGACGTTGTAGTACGCCTCGGGCCGGGCATTGATCCAACGTTCGAAAAAGGCCCGATTGGCCAGCTCGAACGCCAGCAGCTCGTTCACGTCATCCCACTGGGGGGGCGTCAATGTCAGGTTCATCCGTGGAAAACCTCGCGGTGGCGATAGCGCATCCTTTCTTCTCACACTCGGGGCGCCGGGTTCAAGTTCTGCTTACCATTGCGCCTGTGCCAAGGCATCGGCAAAGGCGATCAACTTCGGCGAATACTGGCGTGACGGTGGATACACCAGGGAAATTGCGCGGCTGCGCCCCGCAAAGTCCTGCAGCAATGGCACCAGGCGCCCGGCGGCGAGGTCGTCGCGCACGGCAAAATCCATCACCTGGGCAATTCCGAAGCCGCCCACCGCACCGTCCACCAGGGCATCGCCAAGATCGAAAATCAACCGCCCCTCGATATTCACATCGCGCACCTTGCCGTCGAGCATGAACTGCCAGTCCACCATCCGCCCGCTGCGCAGGTTGCGCACCGTGAGGCAGTTGTGGTCGCGCAGTTCTTCGACGGTTTGCGGCGTGCCAAAGCGGGCCAGGTAGGTGGGGGAGGCGACGGTTACCCAGCGCAAGGGCGTCAAGGCGCGGGCAATCAGGCGCTGGTCCTGGATCTCGCCGGTGCGCAGCAATGCATCGAAACCCTCGTCGACAATATCCACCAGGCGGTCGGTCATCACCGCTTCGATGCGCAACTCGGGGTAGCGCAAGGTCAGCTCACCGATCACGGGCATCACCACCTTGCGCCCGAACAACGACGGGGTGCTGATTTTCAGCAAACCGGAAGGTGTGCAGCGCCGATCGAGCATGAGCTTTTCGGCTTCGGCCAGCTCGGCCAGCAACGGTGCGCTGCGTTCATACAGCATTTGCCCATCCGGGGTCAGGCTGACGCTGCGGGTGTTGCGTTGCAGCAGGCGTACGCCCAGCTCGGCTTCCAGGCGCGAGATAGCACGGGACAAGCCCGATTGCGTGAGCCCCAGGTCAGCAGCAGCGCGGGTGAAACTGCGGGTTTCGGCGACGCGTACCAGCAGGCGGACGGCGTTCAGGTCCATGATTAAAGTCATAACTGAAAGAGTGTTATGGCTATTTATCATCTGTTGGGCATGAAAGACACTGGCCGCACTCTTTTTTGCACAGGATGTTGTGATGCCTGCCATTCCCTCAAGTCGTCCTTCGGGCTGGATGCTGATGTTGCTGGCTACTGCGCAACTGATCATCGCCCTGGACGCGACTATCGTGTTTGTTGCCTTGCCGCAGATCGGCAGCCACCTGGGCTTTTCTGCCCAGCAATTGCAGTGGGTGGTCAGTGCCTACACCGTGGCGTTTGGCGGCTTTCTATTGCTCGGAGGCCGGGCCACGGACTTGCTGGGCAAGCGCCGTTTGTACCGGGTGGGCCAGTCGCTGTACGCGCTGTCGTCGTTGGCGGCGGTACTGGGCGGTAGCGCGTTGCTGCTGGTGCTGGCGCGTGCGGTGCAGGGGGTGGGCGGCGCGCTGTTGTTTCCGGCGACCCTGGCCTTGATCAACACCCACTATGCCGAAGGGCCGCAGCGCAACCGGGCCTTTGCGGTCTGGAGCGCGGCATCCGCTGCCGGGCTGGCGTTGGGGGCGTTGCTGGGTGGCGTGCTGACTCAGTGGTGGGGCTGGGAGGCGGTGTTTCTGGTCAACGTGCCGTTGGCAGGTGGCTGTGCCCTGGCGGCGCGCTACTGGATCCCGGCCGACGGTGAGCGCAGCCGTGGCCGCAGTTTCGATCTGAGCGGTGCGTTGACCGTCACGGTCGGCGGCACGCTGCTGGTGTTCGCCCTGGTGCAGGGGCCGGAGTGGGGCTGGACGGCGCCCGCGACCCTGGGCTGCATGCTGCTGGCGCTGGTCTTGTTTGGGCTGTTCGCCTGGATTGAACACCGTGGCCGCGACCCATTGATGCCGCTGCGCCTGCTGGGCTACCGCGAGTTGCGCATGGCCATGGTGCTGACAGCGGTGTTTATGAGCAGCTTTGGCGTGCAGTACTACTTCCTCGCGCTGTACTACCAGCAGGTCTACGGCTACAGCGTGTTGCAGGCCGGGCTGGCGTTCTTGCCGGCGACGTTGGTGTGTACTTTGGGGATCTGGCTGGCGGAGCGCGCGCTGGTAAAAATCGGCTTGCGCAACACTCTGGTCAGCGGCCAGTTGGCGGGGGCGCTGGGGATTGCCCTGGTGTGCCTGGCGCTGCCCACCGGCGCGGGATTCTGGTGGTTGTTGCCTGGGATCTTTATCTTGAGCCTTGGTCAGGGCATGACCTGGACCGCGATGTGGGTGGCCGCAGGCCTAGGTGTCAAACCGGGGGAGCAGGGTGTGGCGGCGGGCATGGCCTCGACCACGCAACAGATCGGCGGCGCGCTGGGGTTGGCGGTGCTGGTGTCGCTGGCCAATGCCGGTGGGGCGACGGGGGCGGGTCAAGCCCAGGGCATCGAGTTGGCATTGTGGTGGAGCGCGGGGATTGCGCTGGCCGGGGCGGTGGTGGCGATGCGGCTGCGAGCTCCACGGCAGGAGGCGCTAGCCGAAGCCACATAGGTTGCCCACCGTTGATCGGGTTTTAGCGGCCGAGCATCTTCACCCACCGCGACGGTGGTATGCCAAAGGTGCTGCGAAACTGCCGGGTCATGTGGCTCTGGTCGGTGAAGCCTGCGATCAGCGCCGCATCCACCAGTGACTGGCCCTGGCCCAGCAGATTGCGCACCAGGTCGAGGCGGCGCATGGTCAGGTAGCGATAGGGACTGGTGCCGAACAACAGGCGAAAGTCCCGCGACAAGGCCCAGCGATCCCGCCCGCAGTGCGCGGCCATTTCATCCAGGGTGATGCTGCGCCCCAGGGCGCTGTGGATAAATTCCCGGGCGCGTTCGGCGGCCTGGTAATCAAACGTCTTGCGGCTGACGCTGATGCCCGACGCGTTGTTCAGGGCATGGGCCAGGTCGAACAACGCGTCCTGCTCCTGCATTGGGTCCAGCGGGCAGTCGAGCTGCTGCACAAAGGCCTGGCAGGCCCGGTGCAGCCATGGGTCGTTGGACAGCCCGTTGTGGATAAACGGCAACGGCTTGCCGCCGAGAATCTGCTGGATCTGCGCCGGCTCCACATAAATCATCCGATACTTGAAGCCCTCGTCGCTGCCGGCCCAGCCATCGTGGACCTCATCCGGATGGATCACCATGGTCGTGCCCGGCAGGCTGTGAGTCTGGCTGCCGCGATAATGAAAGCTCTGCACACCGAACAGGGTATGGCCGATGGCGTAGGTATCGTGGCGATGAGGGTCGAAGCCGAACCCGGAGAAATACGCCTCGATTCGCTCCAGCCCGCTGGCATGGGGCGCCCGGTGCAGCCAGTCGATGTTTGCGGTGGGTTTGCCCATGGGATGTTTTTCGAAAGATGTCGGATGGAGTTACGTTAACTGAGTCTGGAGCGGCTGTCTGCCAGGGTCTTGTACGATTGTGCGCGGCTTCAACGGTGGCAAATTGCTGACCGCTCGTGGTAATAAGCCCTACATTTCCAATGTGAGGCAGGCTATGAGCAAGTTGCGGGTGGGTATTATTTTTGGCGGGCGTTCGGCCGAGCATGAAGTGTCCTTGCAGTCGGCCCGCAACATCGTCGACGCCCTCGATCGCACACGCTTCGAGCCAGTGCTGATCGGCATCGACAAGGCCGGCCACTGGCACCTCAATGACACCTCGAACTTCCTGCTCAACCAGGAAAACCCGGCGCTGATCGCCCTCAACCAGTCCAACCGTGAACTGGCGGTGGTGCCGGGCAAGGCCAGCCAGCAATTGGTGGAAACCTCGGGCCAGGGCTTGCTGGAACATGTCGATGTGATCTTCCCCATCGTCCATGGCACCCTCGGCGAAGACGGCTGCCTGCAAGGGTTGCTGCGCATGGCGGACCTGCCGTTCGTGGGGGCCGACGTGCTGGGCTCGGCGGTGTGCATGGACAAGGACATCAGCAAGCGCCTGCTGCGCGATGCCGGTATCGCGGTGGCGCCCTTCATCACCCTCAACCGCGGCAACGCGGCACGCACCACCTTCGACCAGGCCCGGCAAAAGCTCGGTTTGCCGCTGTTCGTCAAACCGGCCAACCAAGGCTCCTCGGTGGGCGTGAGCAAGGTGGCTGACGAAGCCCAGTACCTGGCTGCAATTGAACTGGCCCTGGGCTTCGATGAAAAAGTGTTGGTGGAGTCTGCCGTCAAAGGCCGCGAAATCGAATGCGCGGTGCTGGGCAACGAGCGTCCCATCGCCAGCGGCTGTGGCGAGATCGTGGTACGTGACGGCTTCTATTCCTACGACAGCAAATACATCGACGACCAGGCCGCCCAAGTACTGGTGCCGGCGGATATCAGCGCCCAAGCCAGCGAACGCATTCGTGCCCTGGCCGTTGAGGCCTTTGAAGTGCTGGGCTGCGCCGGGCTGGCGCGGGTCGATGTGTTTCTGTGCGAGGACGGTGAAGTCCTGATCAACGAGGTCAACTCACTGCCCGGTTTCACCCGCATCAGCATGTACCCCAAGTTATGGCAGGCGGCGGGGATGAGCTACAGCGAACTGGTCAGCCGCCTGATCGAACTGGCACTGGAGCGACATACGGCGCGAAAGGGGCTGAAGATCAGTCGCTAAGCTTCAAACGCCATCGCCGGCAAGCCGGCTTCTACAGGGTGTGGCGTATCCTGCCGTTAACCTTGTAGGAGCCGGCTTGCCGGCGATGAGGCCCGTAAAGGCGATACAACCCTGGGTCAATCCCCCAACGCTTCCCCCTCACGCCGCGGATCCGCGCCACCACTCCAGGTTGCCTTACCCTGGGCATCGCGTACCCGCACAATGGCCTGGGTGCCGCTGGTCATCTCGATCTCGCTCAAGGTGTGCCCTCTCGCCTTGAGCGCCGCCTTCAATCGCTCGCTGAACAGCCCTTGCTCCAGCTCGGTCGCGCCGTTGCGGCTGCCGAAGTTGGGCAGGCTGATGGCGGCTTGCGGGTCGAGGTTCCAGTCGAGCATGCCCACCAGGGATTTGCTCACGTATTCGATGATTTGCGATCCGCCGGGAGAGCCGACCGTGGCCAGCAGCTCGCCGCTTTGGCGGTCGAAGACCAGGGTCGGCGCCATGGACGAACGGGGGCGTTTGCCCGGCTCGATGCGGTTGGCTACCGGCCGGCCGTTTTCCTCGGGGATAAAGGAAAAGTCAGTCATCTGATTGTTCAGCAGGAAGCCCTGGACCATCACGTGGGAACCGAACGCGGCTTCGATGGTGGTGGTCATCGACACCGCGCCGCCCTGGTCATCCACGGCCACCACTTGGGAGGTGGAAATACGCAGTGGCGAGCGATCCGGCGCGTAGGCCACCTGAACCCCCGCCGGTTGGCCGGGCGTGGCCACGCCCATGCTGCGCTCACCCACCAATGCGGCGCGGCTGGCCAGGTAGCCGGGGGCGACCAGCCCCGCGACCGGCACTGGGACGAAGTCGGTGTCGGCGATGTATTGGGCGCGGTCGGCGTAGGCCAGGCGATCGGCCTCGGCAATCAAATGCACGGCCTCGGGTACGGGTTCCAGGCCGGCGGCTGTTGCGGTCTGCACCGGCTTGAGCGGCGCCAGGGCCCAGCGTGGGTCGCGGGCTTCGAGGGCCTGCAAGGTGCCGAGGATCTGCGCAATGGCCACCCCGCCCGAAGAGGGTGGCGGCATGCCGCACACTTGCCAGCGCTTGTAGTCGGTACACAGCGGCGCGCGCTCCTTGGCGCGGTAGCCCTGGAGATCGTTCAGCGCAAGGCGGCCAGTGTTGTGATGTCCCTGGACCTTGCGTGCAATCTCCTCGGCGATTGGACCGCTATAGAGCGCGTCGGGCCCCTCCTTGGCGATACGCTTGAATACATTGGCCAGCGCCGGGTTTTTCAACAGCGTGCCCGTGGCTTTCGGGCTGCCGTCGGCGTTGAGGAAGTACGCCGCCATGTCCGGTGACTGGCTGATGTAGCGGTCGGCGGCGATCAGGCTGTGCAGGCGCGCAGAAATCGCAAAGCCTTGTTCGGACAACTGGATCGCCGGCGCAAACAACTGCGCCCAGGGCAGGCGACCGCTGTGTTCGTGGGCCATTTTCAGCGCGCGCAGCACACCGGGGGTGGCAACCGAACGACCACCGATCTGCGCCTGGGCAAAGGCCATCGGTGTGCCGTCGGCATTCAACAGCATATCGACCGTGGCGCTGGCCGGTGCGGTTTCACGGCCGTCATAGGCCCGTACCTGCTTGCCATCCCACAGCATGATAAAGGCGCCACCGCCGATCCCCGAGGACTGCGGCTCTACCAGGGTCAGCACCGCTTGCATGGCGATGGCCGCATCGATTGCCGAGCCGCCCAGGCGCAGGATCTTGCGCCCGGCTTCGGCCGCCAGCGGGTTGGCCGCTGCCGCCATATGGCGCTCGGCGTGGCGTACTTTCATGTCGGTGCGATAACCCGAGCCCAGCTCCGGGGCGGGCGGCAGGTCGGGGGGGCTGGTGCTGTGGCAGGCGCCGAGGCTGAGGGCGGCGGCGATCACCGAAAGGCTGGTGAGGCGCTGCAAGCGTAGGTTGAAAAGCACGCGCTGAACTCCGTTCATTTTGAGAATGATCTGTTGTCCCTGGGATGATGCTTTGCGGTAAATCGCACCTGGCAGATATCTGCGGGGAAGGAGGGCGGACACTAACAGCGGGGATGCAAGAGCGTCAAAAACCGATGGGTAACAGAATCGATCTTGCGCAAATCCCGTGCGGGCAAGACAATGCGATTAATTATCAATTGAATTATTGGTCTTTACCGCCCATGTCCGCTCCCGATCATGCTGCGCTGCACGTGTTGTACAGCGAACACAATGGCTGGCTCAAAGCCTGGCTGCGCGCGCGCATGGGCAATGCCAGCGATGCCGCGGACCTGGCGCAGGACACCTTCGTGCGCCTGTTGACCTCCCGGGACGTGGCACAGATTCGCGAGCCGCGGACCTACCTCAGTGCCATCGCCCGGGCGTTGATGATCGACAAATTCCGCCGCCGTGCGCTCGAACAGGCTTATCTGGAGGCCCTGGCCCTGCGCCCGGAACCCCTGGAGATTTCCCCGGAAACCCGCCTGCTGATCTTTGAAACCCTGGTGGCGGTGGACACCTTGCTCGACGGCCTGGGCGAACGTACCCGGCAGATTTTCCTCGCGGTACAGCTGGAAGGCTTGAACTATGTGGCGACCGCCGAGCGTTACGGCGTGTCCGTCACCACGGTCAAAAAGCACTTGATCCGCGCCATGACCCGCTGCCTGCTGCTCACGGAAGATTGATGAGCACCGCCCTGGATATCCAGACCCTGGAAGCCGCGGCCACCTGGTACGTGCAACTCAAGGGGACGAACCCTTGCGATGCCGACCGCCAGGCCTGGCGCACCTGGCTGCAGGCAAGTCCCCAGCATGCGCGGGCGTGGGCCCGGGTGGAAAAACTGCACAGCCAATGGGCCGGCCTGCCGGCGGATGTGGCGTTGCCCACGCTCGCTGGTGGGCGCGCCCGGCGCCGGGAGGTGTTGAAGATCCTTGCGGTGTTGCTGGCGGTGGGCGGCAGCGGTTGGCTGGCCACCGAGACCGTGCCTTACCAGGCGCTGATGGCCAATCAACGCACCGCTACCGGCCAGCGTCGCCATCTGCGTCTTTCAGATGGCAGCCAGGTCGACCTGAACACTGACAGCGCCATGGATATTGTCTTCAGCGGGCAACTGCGCGCGATCCATCTGCACCGTGGCGAGATTCTGGTGCAGACCGCCCGCGATGCCCTGGGCCGGCCGTTCGTGGTGCAGACACCCCAGGGTACGGTGCGCGCCCTGGGCACGCGTTTCACCGTGCGCTGCGGGCCCGGTCACACCGATGTGTGTGTGATCGAACAGGCGGTGGAGTTGCGTCCCCTGGATAACCCCGCGCAGGTCTTGCGCCTCGATGCCGGGCAACAGTCCGGTTTCAATCGCCAGCAGGTCGGCCCGATGACTGCGGCCCCGGCAGGCGCAGGCGCCTGGAGCCAGGGGATGTTGACGGTACTGGACTGGCGCCTGGCGGATTTCCTCGCCGAGTTGGGGCGCTATCGTGCCGGCGTGCTGCGCTGTGCGCCGGCGATTGCCGACCTGCGCCTGAGCGGGGCGTTTCGCATTGATGACACCGACACCGTCCTTGACAACCTGCGCCAATCCCTCGCGGTCAATGTGCGTTACGTGACGCGTTACTGGGTCACGGTGGAACCTGCCTGAGCGACCTCTGCTTTTTTTTGCGAATTATTCCCATTGGCGGTTGCTGATTTTCATTTTCGTTCGGCCATGTACCGAAAGCAGCGATTACGACTGTTGCTATGTTCTGCCAACGGAAGGAAACCCCCATGTCACGATTCTCTCTGCGGGCCGCCCGGCCGCTTGCCAAGGCGGTGCACCTGGCATTGGCCCTTGGTGCCTTTTCGGCCCTGAACCTGGCGCCAACCCAGGCCATGGCGCAAAGCCTGCCGGTGGTCTACCAGATCCAGCCGGGCGCCCTGGGCTCGGCGTTAAGCCTGTTTGCCACGGCCGCCAACGTCACTTTGTCGTTCAGCAGCGAGCAGACCCAAGGCATGACCACGCCGGGCCTGAGCGGTACTTATAGTGTCGAGGAAGGCCTGTCGCGCCTGCTCGCCGGCAGCGGCTTGCAGGCCCAGCGCCAGGGCAATGGCACTTACATCCTGGTGCCGGCGGTGCAGGGCGACACCCTGCAATTGGGCGCTACCACCATTTCCGGCCTGGGGACTACCAGCGAGGGTACGGGGTCCTACACCGTGGCGTCGACCCAGACCGCGACCAAGCTCAACCTTTCGCTGCGCGAAACCCCGCAGACCGTCAGCGTGATCACTCGCCAGCGTATCGATGACCAGAACCTGCGCAGCATCGGCCAGGTGCTGGAGCAGACGCCGGGGATCAACGTACAGAGCCCCGGCAGCGACCGCTTGTATGTATTTTCCCGTGGGTTGGCCATCGACAACTATCAGTACGATGGCATGCCTACCACATCCTTCGCGTTCAGTCAGGCATTGCCCCAGGCCTTGTCGGACATGGCCATCTACGACCGGATTGAAGTGCTGCGTGGCGCTTCGGGCCTGATGTCGGGCGCCGGTGATCCGTCCGGCACGGTGAACCTGATCCGCAAGAAACCGACCGATACGTTCAAGGGCTACGTCAGTGCCGGGCTGGGTTCGTGGGACTTGTACCGCAGCGAAGTGGACGTGTCCGGGCCCTTGACCGAAACCGGTAACCTGCGTGGCCGGGCGGTAGCGGCGTATCAGCAGGGCAACAGCTTCACCGACCATTTGCAGCAGGAAAAGACCATTGTGTATGGCGTGGTCGAAGCCGATTTGAGTGAGACCACCCTGCTGACGGCGGGCGTGGAATACCTCGATAACGACCCCAAGGGCTTTTCCACCACCGGCCTGCCGCTGCTGGACAGCAATGGCAAGCGCCTGCACACCTCGCGCTCCGACAACCCGGCCAGCCGTGACAGCAGCAACCGCCAGGAGTCGGTCAACACCTTCGCCTCCATCGAGCAGAAACTGGCCTATGACTGGACCCTGAAAGTCTCCGCCAATGCCATGTATGGCACCCGCGACTACGACTCGATCATCGTCGGCACCACCACAGGCTTCGTGAATGCCCAGACCGGCAATGGCCTGAGCTATACCGCCACCAAGGGCGACAACACCCAGGAACAGAAAGGCCTGGATATCATGTTTTCCGGCCCGTTCCAGCTGATGGGGCGCGAGCATGAGCTGGTATTTGGCTTCAACTTCCAGGACTACGAAAACCGTCGTAACGGCTTCGGCAACCTGCTGGCCGACGGCACCAGCAACAACGGTGTCAGCGGCAAGCCGGTGAATATCTACAGCTGGAACAACTATGCACCGCATGCGTCCTACAACTTCAACCGCGAAGACGACAACATCGACCAGTGGCAGAACGGGGTTTACCTGGCCACGCGCCTAAAACCCAGTGATGAGCTGTCGGTAATCCTCGGGGCGCGGGTCAGCAACTATCGGTATGACGCCTCGCTGCATTACAACGTGGCGAACATGGTGCGCTTCAACACCGACGACAGCGTGCGGGTCAATGGTGAGGTCACGCCATATGCGGGCGTGGTCTATGACCTCACGCCCAACCACTCGCTGTACGCCAGCTACACGAGTATTTTCAAACCCCAGCCCTACCGTGACAGGAGCGGCAGGCTGCTGGACCCGCGTGAGGGCAACAACTACGAAATCGGCCTCAAGAGCGACTACTACGGTGGGCGCTTGAACACCTCTGTTGCCTTGTTCGAGGTCGACCTGGAGAACGACGCCGTGGCCGATGGCATGGTCGCCGGCAGTGACACCCTGACCGCCTATGCGGCGAAAAAAACCAAGACCCGGGGGGTGGATATGGAAGTCAGCGGCGAGCTGCTGCCCGACTGGAACCTTGCCGCCAGCTACAGTCACAGTGTGGTCAAGGATGAGCAGCACGAACGCGTCAAAAGCAGCATCCCCGCCGACCTGGTCAAGGTCTGGACCACCTACCGCCTGCCCGGCGAACTGGAGCGCCTGACCCTTGGCGGCGGGGTGAACTGGCAAAGCGCGATCAACCTGACGGTGGACTCCTGGCGCTTCAGCCAGCCCGCCAAGGTCAAGCAGGGCGACTACGCCACTGTCAACCTGATGGCCCGCTATCAACTGACGCCACAATGGTCCGCGACTGCCACGCTCAACAACCTGCTGGACAAGAAGTACATCAGCTCCCTGGATGGCAACTTCTACAGCGGTTCCTACGGCGAGCCGCGAAACTTCATGCTGAGCACCAAATACGCTTTCTGATGGCATTGCCGCCCCGCAACGGTCCTGATTCAGGCCATTGCGGGGCGGCGAGCAGGGCATTAATTCGATTTTTTAGTAAATACTTTAACGTTGCAAAATATCCTCTGATTGACGATTTAATCGGATTTTCGCTGTATTTAGCAGAAAATAAATCTATTTGAAATGTATGGAATTGTGTCGCTATTGTCATAAATGCTTTTCTAAATGATAAAGATTTGCATTGCACTCCGCGACCTTTAGTGCTCCGTCTTGGTGCATATCGGCTCAACAAGGACTGTTTGCAATGAATAATCCCCCCTACCTGTTCAGCTCTCTTTTCCTGGCCGTCGGCATGCTGATCGCCGCCCCGGCGTTGCAAGCAGAAGAGATTGGTGAGGTCGATAAACACGCCGTCACCGAACTCGACACCTCGTTCGTCACCGCCACCGGCGGCGCCACGGACCTGCGCGATGCACCCGCGAGCGTCAGCGTGATTACCCGCGAAGAAATCGAGCGCCAGCCGGTGTATGACCTCAACACTCTGCTGCGGCGTGTGCCCGGCGTTACCGGTGGCTTCGGCCCGGTGGGCGAGCAATCGAAAATCAAACTGCGTGGCCTGGACGACAAGTACACCTTGATCCTGGTGGACGGCAAACGCCTCGGCGGTTCCGGGGATTTGAGCTATCGCCGCGATCTGGCGCGCCAGGACCTGAACTGGATCACCCCGAACATGATTGAGCGCATCGAGATCGTGCGCGGCCCCATGTCTTCGCTGTACGGCTCGGATGCCATGGGCGGGGTGATCAACATCATCACCCGCAAGGTCTCGAGCACCTGGAGTGGTTCGGCCAACGTCAACACCACGATTCCCGAAGACTCCGACCGGGGCCAGACCACCCAGACCAGCCTCAACCTGTCCGGGCCATTGACTGAGTCGGTGGGCCTGCGCCTGGGCGCCAACCTGACCCGGCGGGCCGCCGATGAGGTCACGGCGCGCCTGGATAAGGATGGCGAGTTCATGTACGGCGACGGCGCTGGCGGCGCCAAGGACCATAGCGTCAACGC
Source organism: Pseudomonas sp. HC1(2025) (assembly GCF_058742075.1). Lineage (NCBI taxonomy): Bacteria > Pseudomonadati > Pseudomonadota > Gammaproteobacteria > Pseudomonadales > Pseudomonadaceae > Pseudomonas > Pseudomonas sp. HC1(2025). The sequence continues at coordinate 967,520 of NZ_CP196017.1, forward strand.
CTTGCTCGACTGGAAGATCAACGATGAGCAGAGCCTGTCGTTCGAGGCCGTGCATGGTGTGGAGCGGTCCTGGTCGAGTAAAAAGACCTTTGGTGACTGGGGCGAAACCATCGGTGGCAGCTTTGGTCCTGGCCGTCTGATTCGTGACAGCTACTCCGTTTCCCACAGCGGGGACTGGAGTTTCGGCACCTCGAAGGTCGACCTGTACCTGAACAAATTCAAGAACGATATCGACTGGGGCAAATCCAGCGCCGAAGAAAAAATCGCCGAAGGCAGCCTGAACATTCCGTTTGAATTGCTCCTCAGCCAGCGCATGACCGTGGGCGGGCAGTGGAAGCGTGAAGAGCTGACCAACAGCGACACCCTGGGCACGGTGCCCGTGGACTATCAGGGCGCTGCGGTTTCCGGCTCGTCGCTCAAGGGGGACTACTCGGCCGCGTTTATCGAAGATGAGTTGTACCTGCTCGACAACCTGGCCCTGACCCTGGGCAACCGTTTCGACCACAGTCAAGACTACGGCAACCACAACAGCCCACGGGCGTACCTGGTCTACCATCCGCACCCGGACTGGACCGTGCGCGGTGGTGTGTCCAAGGGCTTCCGTGCGCCAAGCCTGAAAGAGGGCAGCGCCGGTGCCGCCACCGAGTCCGGCGGTCGCGGTTGCGGCTCGTTGAAACCCCTGGGTTATGTGAGCGGCAGTTGCTGGATGGCCGGTAACCCGAACCTGTCGCCAGAGACCAGCGTCAACAAGGAAATGGGTGTGTCCTTCGACCGTGATGGTTGGGAAGCCAGCCTGACGTACTTCCATACCGACTTCGAAGACAAGATCGAATATGCGCCACTGGGCCAATTCCAGGGTCGCTGGTGGACCATGCTGGAAAACGTCGAAAAAGCGCGCACCCGCGGCTGGGAAGGCTCGGTTCGCGTGCCGCTGACCGACTCCCTGGACTGGCGCACCAACGCCACCTACATGCTGGAAAGCAAAAACCTGTCCACCGGCGAAGACCTGATCAGCGCGCCCAAGTTGTCTGCTTTCAGTGCAATCAACTGGCAGGCCACCGACAAGCTCAACACCGAACTGTCGGCGCAGCATGTGGGTAAACAGCGCGGGGTGGGCAATGACTTCGTCAAGTCCTACACCACCTACGACCTGACGGCGAACCTGGCCGTGACCAAGTGGCTGACGCTCAATGGCGGCGTGCAGAACCTGCTGGACGAAGATGCGCGGGATGGTTCGACGACGTTCTATGTGCCGGGCCGGGCGTTTTTTGCCGGGGCGACGACTTACTTCTAAGGTGTAGACATGGCCCGTGAGCTATAGCTGCTCGCGGGCTTGCTCTCCAGGATTTCTGCGGGCATAAAAAAACGGCCTACCTTTCGGTAAGCCGTTTTTAGTACTTGGTGGCTACACAGGGACTTGAACCCCGGACCCCAGCATTATGAATGCTATGCTCTAACCAACTGAGCTATGTAGCCAAGTGGCGCGCATTATTCGCGGAGAACGGGAATGCGTCAAGCGCTTTTTTTGAAAATTTATCTACGCTATCAACTGTTTAAGCAAAAACACCGGGTGAGGCGACCAGTGGCTGGGGATTTGTGCGGTTCCTCAGGTCGCGAAAATCAAAGTGTGGGAGCGGGCGTGCTCGCGATGGTGGTGGGCCAGCCAATACGGGAGTTGACTGACCCAGCGCCATCGCGGGCAAGCCCGCTCCCACATTTGATGTGGGGTGGTCTTACCAGGCACAAGGCCGAAGGATTCTCTAGGAAACGCTCCTCAAATTAGACGGATCCATCTTGTTGGCCCTTTACAACCCATGAGCGCTGCATCGATTCACCTACTCGTTAGCCTGCTAACGGGATAGCCTTCCTGCCCCGAAAAATGGCACATTGTCGCACCTGCACCTGTGCATCCATCTGCTGTACGGAAACGTTCCTCATGGCTCTTACCAATTCCCAGCCTTCAGTGGCTACGACGCCGGCCGCGGCGCAATCCAGCCCGTTGGTCATGCGTATCATCGGCGCCGTGGCGCTGGCGCACTTGATCAATGACTTGATCCAGGCGGTGTTGCCGTCGATCTACCCGATGCTCAAGCAAAGTTATGGCCTGACGTTTACCCAGGTCGGCCTGATTACCCTGACGTTCCAGCTCACGGCCTCGCTGCTGCAGCCGTGGGTGGGGTATTACACCGACCGCCATCCCAAGCCGTTCCTGTTGCCCTGCGGGATGATCTGTACGCTGGTGGGGATTTTGATGATGTCCCAGGTCGGCAGTTTCCCGCTGATCCTACTGGCGGCGGCGTTGATCGGCATTGGTTCCTCGACCTTTCACCCGGAGGCGTCCCGCGTGGCGCGCCTGGCCTCGGGTGGGCGCTATGGCCTGGCGCAGTCGACCTTCCAGGTTGGCGGTAACGCAGGTTCGGCGTTTGGCCCGTTGCTGGCGGCGGCGATCATCATTCCGTATGGCCAGGGCAATGTGGCGTGGTTCGGCTTGTTCGCGGTATTCGCCCTGGGTGTGCTGTATGCGATCAGCCGCTGGTACCGCAACCATTTGAACCTGTTCAAACTCAAGCAGGGCCAGGCCGCTACCCACGGCCTGTCGAAAAACCGCGTGCTCGGTGCGTTGGTGGTGCTGGGGCTGTTGGTGTTTTCCAAGTACTTCTACATGGCCAGCTTCACCAGTTACTTCACCTTTTACCTGATCGAGAAGTTCGACCTGTCGGTGGCCAGCTCGCAGTTGCATCTGTTCCTGTTCCTGGGGGCGGTGGCGGCGGGCACGTTCTTTGGCGGGCCGATTGGCGACAAGATCGGCCGCAAGGCGGTGATCTGGTTCTCGATCCTGGGTGTGGCGCCTTTTACCCTGCTGTTGCCCCATGTCGACCTGTTCTGGACCAGCGTGCTCAGTGTGGTGATCGGCTTTATCCTGGCTTCGGCGTTCTCGGCGATTGTGGTTTACGCGCAGGAATTGGTACCGGGCAATGTGGGAATGATCGCCGGGGTGTTCTTCGGCCTGATGTTCGGGTTTGGCGGGATTGGTGCGGCGTTGCTGGGCTACCTGGCAGACATCCACGGCATCGAGTACGTGTACACGCTGTGCTCGTTCCTGCCGCTGCTCGGGGTGCTGGCGATTCTGTTGCCACGTTCGAAAAAGGCTTGAAGCCGGGGGAGGGCCCTATCCATGGGCATTCCCTCTCCTATTGGAATGGATGAGATTTTGTCGCACGTTTGAGCTGTTCCCGTGCCCGGGACAGGCGGGAACGGACGGTACCAATCGGGATCGCCAGGGCATCGGCGGTGTCCTGGTAGCTACCGTCGGTTTCCAGTGAGGCATACAAGGTGTTGCGCATTTCCAGGGGCAGGTTCTGGATTGCGCTGAGGGTGTTTTCCAGCCGGCGGTTGATCTCGAATTGGCGCGCCAGGTCCTGCTCTTCGTTATGTCCATGGGACAGCGACTCGTCGAACTCGCAATGCACCGGCTTGGCATAGAGGCGGCGGAAGTGATTGCGGATCAGATTCAGCGCGATCCCGCACATCCACGTGCTTAATGATGCCTGCGCGCTGAAGTGATGGCGGTTACGCCAGGCCTCCAGGTACGTCAGTTGCAGGATGTCGTCCGCATCCTCCGGGTTCAATACGCGTTTATGAATGAACCGGCGCAGGCGTTTGTGGTGGTCGTCGGACAGATCTTGGATGGATTGGCCAGGGTCACGGGGAAGATTAACTAAAACACTGATAGGGATATCCATGATTTTTCCTCAGGGTATAAGCAGTCGAAATGGCTTCGACGAGAACCCTGTTAGCACCGCTTGTGCCAATCGGAAATTGTCTGTATCTAATTGATATATATAGCGAAATATCTTGTTTTAGGTGTTTTTCATGCAAGAGCTTGCGCAAGCCGCCGTGGGTTTGTGCGGGTATTTTCATTGCTGATGCAAAGCGGATGAGGATGGAACCGTATGGGCTGTCCCAGCCACACAAGGATACGAATCTCTTGTGCTGGCACTCCCATGAAAGTCGATCCCAATCTTGAAGTGCAAACCCCCGCGCCCCTGAATCAACCGGCCCCGGCACGGATTGAGGGTGGGCTGCCGGTTCCGATAAACGCTCCGGTTGCTGACGATCTGAGTGTGCTGTTCACCCAGGAGGTCGAATTCAATGGCCGGGCGCTGGGCCAGCGCCAACTGGGCCTGCGGGCCCCAGCGGCCGAGCAGTTGACGCAGCTCTATGATCAACTGGGGCACCCGGCGCAGACGACAATGGCGACCGTTGCCCGTAACGTCAGGGTGCAACTGCTGGTCGGCGCCAAGGTCGGCAAGTTGATGGATATCACGGGCAACGACCCGGCGCGCGCGTATGTGGTGCTCAAGCACGTGGCGCTGCAGGCGGACGCCGAGGGGCGTACCGCCGAGGCGAGCCTGGCGCGCAGTTCGCTGGTTGACCTTGAGGCCCACTACAAACCACAGATCCAGGCGGGCCTGAACACCGCACTGGCATTGCAGGCCGGCAGTGATGACCCGCAGCTGCGCCAGGCGGTGCGCAGCCTGTATTACACCAGCGTGGTCACGACCCAATCGCTGGCGACCATTATGCAGTCGCTGCTGGGGCTGTTCGGGGGCGGGGACTTTGAGTCCGGGCTCAAGCTGATCCGCCGCGCCCTGGCCGACGATATTGCCGCGCAGACCTCTTCGGTAGACCGGGGCCAGTTGCGCACCCTGTTGCTGGGCTTGAATGACTGCAGCCGCCTGAGTGGTGTGCTCGCCCGCTGCAAGGATCTGATCGGCAAGTTCCTTCTGTTGTACCCCGAACTTCCCCTGGACGCGGTGGGCCTGTTGCAGCGCTTGCTGGGGTATGCGGCCAGCGGTCTTGCGCCCCACGAAATCAAGCACCTGGCCCGGGACCTGGGGGGCGATCAGTGGGCTCACCAATTACAGTCGCTGAGCACCTTTTTCCCGGAGCTCAAGGCCTTGCCGCTGGCCTGGTGGTGTGATGCAAGACGGCGCGAGGAGGCACTGAACAGCTACAAGCAGGTCCTGCTGGAGTACGCCACCCAGGAGCGAGGCACGCGGCATACCCACACGTGGCCGGAATTGAAGGCATGAGTGCTTTGCGGGCCATCAACGGCGTGCTGTTGAAGGTTGCACAACGCGCCGAAGTGCTGGGCGCGGTGGTGGTCATGGCCATTGTGTTTATCTTTATCGTGCCGCTGCCCACCTGGCTGGTGGATATCCTGATCGCCCTCAATATCTGTATTTCTTGCCTGTTGATCGTGCTGGCGCTGTACCTGCCGGGGCCGCTGGCGTTTTCATCGTTCCCGTCGATCCTGCTGCTGACCACGATGTTTCGCCTGGCGCTGTCGATTGCTACCACGCGCCTGATCCTGCTGGAGCAGGACGCCGGCGACATTGTCGAGGCGTTCGGCAACTTTGTGGTGGGCGGCAACCTCGCGGTGGGCCTGGTGATCTTCATGATCCTGACCCTGGTTAACTTCCTGGTGATCACCAAGGGTTCGGAGCGGGTTGCGGAAGTGGCGGCGCGTTTCAGCCTGGACGCGATGCCCGGCAAGCAAATGTCCATCGACAGCGACCTGCGCGCCGGCCTGATCGACGGCAACCAGGCCCGGGACAAACGTGAGCAACTGTCACGCGAAAGCCAGTTGTTCGGGGCCATGGACGGGGCCATGAAGTTCGTCAAGGGCGACGCCATCGCGGGGCTGATCATTGTCGTGATCAACTTGCTGGGCGGTTTCGCCACCGGCATGTTCCAGCATGGCATGAGTGCCGGCGAATCCATGGCTTTGTACTCGGTACTGACCATCGGTGACGGTCTGATCGCGCAGATTCCGGCCCTGCTGATCTCGCTGACCGCCGGCATGATCATCACCCGTGTAGCGCCTTCCGGGCGCAATAAAGGCAGCAACAACATGGGCGCCGAGATTGCCCGGCAAATGACCAGCGAGCCCAAGAGTTGGATGATTGCCTCGGTGGGCATGCTCGCCTTCGCCACGCTGCCGGGGATGCCCACGGTGGTGTTCATCCTGATTTCGTTGATGACCGGCAGCCTCGGCTATTTCCTGATGCGCCGCCGCCAGCGTGAGGAACAGTCGCAGGAACCGGCCACCGATACCGTCCCCCCAGAGCAGAACGGGGTGGAGGATTTGCGCGGCTTTGACCCGTCGCGGCCGTACCTGTTGCAGTTTCCGCTGGCCTTGCAGGAGAGCCCGCTGGTATCGGATGTGATCCACGGGGTGCGCCAGAGCCGCAATAGCCTGGTGACCCAGATTGGCTTGACCCTACCGCCGTTTGAAGTCGAGTTCGCCCCGGCATTGGCCGACGATGAGTTTCGTTTCTGCGTGCATGAAGTGCCGATATTGAAGGCCACGCTGGGACATTGGGTGGGCGTGGAAATGGCGGCATTTGCGGGCGAGCCCGCAAGCGGCAGCAGGGGCCTGGCGGAGCGCGACGAACAGGATTGGATGTGGTTTGCCCCCGATGACCCGCTGCTGGCGGACGAGCATCTGGCGCGCTCGACGGCCTACAGCCTGCTCCAGGAGCGCATGACGCGAGCGATGCTGCTCAGCGGCCCGCAGTTTCTCGGCATCCAGGAGAGCAAGGCGATTCTCAGTTGGCTGGAGTTCAACCAGCCGGAATTGGTGCAGGAGCTGCAGCGGATCATGCCGTTGTCGCGTTTTTCGTCGGTGTTGCAGCGCCTGGCCGGCGAGGGCGTACCGCTACGGGCGGTGCGCCTGATTGTCGAGGCGTTGATCGAGCACGGCCAGCATGAACGTGAGCCGGATGCCCTGGCTGACTATGCGCGTATTGCCCTCAAGTCGCAGATCCTGCACCAGTACAGCGAAACCGATGGCCTGCATGCCTGGCTGTTGTCACCGCACACCGAAAACGTGTTGCGCGACGCCCTGCGCCAGACCCAGACCGGGGTGTTCTTTTCTTTGGATAACGAAAGCAGTGCGGCGCTGGTCAGCTTGCTCAAGCAGGCCTTCTCCGTGCGCCCCAAGAGCAAAAGCGTGCTGCTGGTTGCGCAGGATCTGCGCAGCCCCTTGCGCACCTTGTTGCTGGAGGAGTTCAACCATGTGCCGGTGCTGTCGTTTGCTGAGTTGAGTGCATCGTCCAAGGTCAAGGTGCTGGGGCGTTTTGATCTGGCCCAGGAGAATCTGTTTCGAGAGGAAGTGGCATGAGGCCTGGCGATGTTTGAGCTACGAGTGCTGGATGGTTCGCGCCAGGGGGCGGCGTTGCCGCTGTTTGGCGGGCAATGGAGTATTGGTGCCCATCCGGAGGCTGACCTTTCGCTATATGACGAGGGGATTGCCGAGCGCCATGTGGTGCTGCGCTATATCGAGCAGTGCTGGTCGGTACAGGCCCAGGAGGGACTGGTGCGCGCCAATGACGGTCGGCTCCTGGCACAGATTGCCGACCTGGCACTGGATGTGCCGTTTTCGATTGGCAATATTCGACTGTGTGTGACCCTGGCTGATCAGCCGTGGCCGCAAGCTCCGGCTGCCGCGCCTGTTCCGTCGCCCGCCAGGCCGGTCAAGGAGGCGGCTGCGGGGCTGACGTTGTCGTCGATCTCCGGCTCGCAGCAAAAGCGGTTGATCAGCCTGGCGGTGGGGCTGGCCACAACGGGAGAGCACGAGGCCCAGGCATCGTTGATGCCGGTACAGAACCAGAAAAGCGCGCTGGACTCACCCTACGAAGTCCGTCAGCAACTGCTGAAAATGCTCGTCGAGCGGGAGTTGAGCCAGCGCGTCAGCCTACAGGTGGTGAATGGCCAGGTGGCGCTCGACGGTGATGTTTCCCAGGAGGATGTGGGGGTGGTATCACGCATGCTCAGTCGTTTTGGCGAGCAGTTCGAGACGCCTGTACCGGTGATCAGCCGGGTCAAGGAGCGCAGCTCGGTGTTCCCGTTCAAGATTCTGCAGATCGTCGGCGGGCCCAATGGCCATGTGGTCCTGGATGAAGGCAGCCGCCTGTTTGTCGGGGATGAAGTTGATGGCTTGCGCCTGGTGCTGATCGACAACAGCAAAGTGGTGTTCGACGGCGTACAGCGCTATGAGGTGCGCTGGTGAGTGCCGAATTGCAGGCACGCCTGGCCGCCTGGCAGCAGGACCGATCACAGGCACTGGCCAATTTCGCACCGGTCTCGGTGCGTGGGCGGATCCAGCGGGTCAATGGCATGTTACTGCAATGCCGCTTGCCTCATGCGCGTATCGGCGATTTGTGCCAGGTGGAAAAGGCCACGGGCGACTACATGCTGGCCGAGATCATTGGCTTCGATCAGCAGGATGCGGTGCTCAGCGCCTTGGGCAATCTTGAAGGCGTGCGGGTGGGCGCCAGTGTCGAGCAGTTGGGCGTCTCCCATCGGGTGCGTGTCAGTGATCAGCTGTTGGGCCAGGTACTGGACGGCTTTGGGCGCCCGATCACGGGGCAGGGCGCCAGTGCATTTGTCGAGGCGCAGGCCGAAGACACCAGCCTGGTGTTGTGCGAGGCGCCGTTGCCCACCGAGCGGCCGCGGATTCATCGGGCGTTGTCCACTGGGGTCCGTTCGATCGATGGCCTGCTGACCCTGGGCGAAGGCCAGCGCGTCGGCCTGTTTGCGGGCGCCGGTTGTGGCAAGACCACCTTGCTCGCGGAGATCGCGCGCAACGTTGACTGTGATGTGATTGTGTTTGGCCTGATTGGCGAGCGTGGCCGCGAGCTGCGCGAGTTCCTCGACCACGAACTCGATGACCAGTTGCGGGCCAAGGCGGTGTTGGTGTGTGCGACGTCCGACCGCTCGAGCATGGAACGCGCCCGGGCCGCCTTCACCGCCACTGCATTGGCCGAAGGTTATCGACGCAAGGGCAAGCGGGTGCTGTTGCTGATCGACTCCCTGACCCGTTTTGCCCGGGCCCAGCGTGAAATCGGCCTGGCTGCCGGTGAGCCGCTGGGGCGTGGCGGCCTGCCGCCGTCGGTGTACAGCTTGCTGCCGCGCCTGGTGGAGCGTGCCGGGCTGACCCGCGAGGGGGTGATCACGGCGATCTATACCGTGCTGATCGAGCAGGACTCCATGAGCGATCCGGTGGCCGATGAGGTGCGCTCGTTGCTCGATGGCCATATCGTCCTGTCGCGCAAATTGGCCGAGCGCGGCCACTATCCGGCGGTGGATGTGCTGGCCAGCCTGTCACGGATTTTGAGCAACGTCGCGGAGCCCGTGCATATCCAGGCCGGGACGGCACTGCGCCGCTTGTTGTCGGCGTACCAGCAGATCGAGTTGATGCTCAAGCTGGGGGAGTACCAGCCCGGCAACGATGCCCTGACTGACCTGGCCGTGGACAGTCGCCAGGCGGTGGATGGCTTCCTGCGCCAGGACTTGCGCGAACCGGCATCGATGTCGATGACCCTCGATCAATTGATGAGCCTGACGACCCATGTCCCTTTCTGAAATCGACACGTTGCGGCGCCTGCGCAGGCATCGGGCCGACCGTGCCGAGCGGGCGCTACGTGAGGCCAAGCGGCACCAGCAAGCCTTGCTGGCGCAAATCCAGCAGGCGCAAGAGGCACTTGAGCAAACCCGCCAGGAGGAAATCCAGAAGTCCGCGCAGTTGTTGAATCAGCATCAAGGGCAGGTGCTCTCACTGCAGCAACTCAAGGCCTGGAGTACCCAGGAGCGCTCATTGGCTGCCGGAACCCAGCGCGAAGAAGGGCAGCTGCAGGCACTACAGGGCCGGCGCGAGGAACAGGTGGTTCACGTCGCCACTGCGCAAAAGCAGGTCACCCAATGCTTGCGCGAGGTTGAGAAGCTCCAGGAGTTGTCCGTTTTATTGACCCAGGAAGAGGTACAGGAAGAGCTATGACGCAAGTTCCAGCAAGCAAGCCTGAACGACCGCGCCCCCGTGAGCCACGCGCGGAACAGGAGCCTGCGCTGTCGGGTGTGGTGCATTGGGAGCAAGGACTGTTGTTTGCCCAACTGCTGGGCGGTGATGCGGAGGGTGCAGGTTACGGCACCTCGGCATCGGCAGCCGGAGTGTCAGCCGATGCCTTGATGATCGAGGCGATGACGGCGCAATTGACTCCCCGAATTCACGGGAGCGCGCAATGGCCCCTGCAGGCGGTGCTTTACCTGCCGCGCCTGGGGCGGATCAACGCCAGCGTGCGCCGTGAACAGGGGGGCTGGAACATCGAGCTGGCGGCAGAGCAGGAACTTGCCGCGCGCTGGCTGACCGGCGTGCGGCAGGGCTGCCAGGAGCGCCTGGCCGAGGTGCTGGGCCAGCCCGTCGATTTGCATCTGGTCAATGTGGGCGCGGCATGATCATGCCTGCTTTAGCGCTGCCGCAGGTCAAGAGCGCCACGGTTGCGGCACGCCTGCGACTGGGGCGAGGCCTGCGCATGCCGTTCCAGGTGACAGGCCAGCACGGAGAGCTGCTGCTCGAGCCTGGGCGTGCGCCCAGGAGTGCTGCCGCGCTGTACTTCGAAAGTGCCTGTGGGCTATTGGCCTTCAGCGAGCCAGGGCCAATGTTCAGCCTGCTGGGGGAGTGCCCGGTGACGCTGGCAGAGGCCGGCAATGATCCGGATTCCTGGTTCTGGGAGTTATTCCAGCATCACTTGAGCCCTCAAGTGCGAGCGCTGTTCGGTTACCTGCGGCTGCGCACGGCCCCTGGAAAACTGAACTTCGGTTGCCGGCTCACGGTGACGCTGGGGCCCTCCAGGGTGGTGGGGTATCTGTTGCTGGCCCCCGAGAGCTTGCTGGCGCTGTGTGAGACCGGGCGCTGGCAGCCGACGGCCTTGCCATTACCGCCCTCGTTTCAGTTGGCGATTGCCGTGACGCTGGGGCGCTTGCTGCTGCCCGTGACGCAGGTGCGCAGCCTGCGGGCCGGCGACGTGCTGATGCTCGAACAAGCCTTTTTTGATGTGCGGGGCAATGGCCAGGTGCGCGCTGGCAAGCATCGCTTGCGCGGGTGCATTGACGATGAATCCGGGCCTGTGTGCCTGACACTTACATCTATCGAGGAAACGTCCGTGGACGAGGATCTTTCAGCACAACACTACTCGGAGTATGAAGACAATGATCTTGATGAACCGGTGGTGGATGTCTTTGGCCATGAGCCTTTCGACGAGTTGAGCATGGCCCTGAATGTACGCTGTGGCACCCTGAACCTGACCCTTGGCGAGCTGCGCAACCTGGCCCCCGGCGCGGTATTGAGTATCGCCGGCTACGCCCCCGGCATGGCTGGCCTGTACTACGGCGACCGGCCGATTGGCCAGGGCCAGTTGGTCGAAATGGATGGACGCCTGGGCTTGCAGTTGTCCCGTGTGATTTTCGCGCGATGACGCTGCAGGGGGTTGAACCCCTTATCCTGGCGCTGTTCATCGGGGCATTGGCCTTGATGCCGATGCTGTTGATCGTGTGCACGTCCTTTCTGAAAATCATCATTGTGCTGATGATCACCCGTAACGCCATCGGCGTGCAGCAAGTGCCCCCGAGCATGGCGCTCAACGGCATCGCGCTGGCGGCAACGTTGTTCATCATGGCGCCGGTGGGCTATGCGATCGCCCAGAACGTCAAGGACGCCCCGGTAGACCTGAGCAGTGTGCAACGGCTCCAGGAGACGGGGCTGGTGGCCATCGAGCCGCTGCGCCTGTTCATGACCCGCAACACCGACCCCGACATCCTGACCCACCTGGTGGAAAACACCGCCCGCATGTGGCCCCCGGAAATGGCGCAAAACGCCCACCGTGACGATCTCATGTTGCTGATCCCGGCCTATGTGATCTCGCAATTGCAGGCCGGGTTCGAGATCGGCTTCTTGATCTACATCCCGTTCATCGTCATCGACCTGATTGTCTCCAACCTGCTGCTGGCCCTGGGCATGCAGATGGTCTCGCCGATGACCATTTCCCTGCCCCTGAAATTGCTCCTGTTCGTGCTGGTTTCCGGGTGGTCGCGGCTGCTCGACAGCCTGTTCCTTTCTTATCTGTGAGTGATCTATGGAACCGATCGTGCTGTTCAAGCAGGGCATGCTGCTGGTGGTGGTGCTCTCGGCGCCGCCGCTGATCGTCGCGGTGATTGTCGGGGTGATGACGTCCCTGGTGCAGGCCCTGATGCAGGTGCAGGACCAGACCTTGCCCTTTGGGGTCAAGCTGGTTGCCGTCGGCATAACCCTGATATTGACCGGGCGCTGGATCGGCGTGGAGTTGATTCAACTGATCAATATGACCTTCGACATGATTGCCCGCTCGGCACTGAACTGAGGAACAGCCTTTGCTCCTTTATCTGGAATTTTTGCCCAGCCTGCTGATCAGCATGGCCCGCATCTACCCGTGCATGTTCCTGGTGCCGGCGTTTTGTTTCCAGCATGTGCGCGGCATGACCCGGCATACGATTGTGATGGTGCTGGCCTTGTTCCCCACGCCCGGCATCCATGCCGCGTTGATGGGCAAGGATTACTCGGCGCTGCTGCTTGCCGGGCTGGTGCTCAAGGAAGCGGCCCTGGGCCTGTTGCTGGGGGTGTTGCTGTTCATGCCGTTCTGGATGGTCGAGTCGGTCGGCGCGTTGCTCGATAACCAGCGAGGCGCCTTGGCGGGCGGGCAACTCAACCCCTCGCTGGGGCCGGATGCCACGCCGGTCGGGCATCTGTTCAAGCAGTTGGCGATTTTTCTGTTGATCACCACCCTCGGGCTGGGGGCGTTGACGCAGGTGATTTGGGACAGCTATCTGATCTGGCCACCCACGGCCTGGGTGCCACTGCCCGCAGTCAATGGCTTCAGCGTGTTCCTGGGCCTGCTCGGCGATACCTTCGTGCACATGATGCTCTACGCCGCGCCGTTCATCGCGGTGCTGTTGCTGCTGGAATTCGGCTTTGCCCTGCTGGGGCTCTACAGCCCGCAGTTGCAGGTGTCGACCCTGGCCATGCCGGCCAAGAGCCTGGCAGGCCTGGCCTTTTTACTGCTGTACTTTCCCCTGTTGGAAGATTTGATCGCCGGGCGCATGGGCCTTTTGCTCGACCTCAAGCACTCCCTGGGCCCGATGATTGGAGGCGTGGGGTCATGAGTGACTCAGGCGAGAAAAAACACGCGGCGACCCCCAAGAAACTCAAGGACCAACGCAAGAAAGGCCAGGTCGCACAGAGCCAGGACGTGGCCAAGTTATTGGTGCTTACCGCGATCAGCGAGATCGCCCTGTTTACTGCCCAAACCAGCCTGCAGCGCTTCCAGCAGTTGATGGCGCTGCCGTTTTCGCGCATTGGCCAACCGTTTGTTCGCGCCCTGGAAGAAGTGTTGATGGACGGCCTGGTGGTGTTTTTTTCGTTCGGCCTGTTGATGTGTGGGGTAGCGATTGCCGTGAAGCTGATGAGCAGTTGGCTGCAGTTCGGTTTTTTGTTCGCTCCGGAGAGCTTGAAGCCGGACTTCAATCGCCTCAACCCGCTCAATCAGGTCAAGCAGATGTTTTCTGCCCAGTCAGTGATCAACCTGTTGATGGGGCTCGCCAAGGCATTGCTGCTCTCGTTGATTCTGTATGTGGTGATCACCCCGTCCTTGGGGGTGCTGATCAACCTCGCCACCAGCGACCTGCAAAGCTACATCGTGGCGCTGATTACCTTGTTCCGCCATTTGCTGCACGCCTGCCTCGGGCTGCTGCTGGTGCTCGCGCTGGTCGACCTGGCCATGCAGAAGTACTTCTTTGCCAAGCGCATGCGTATGACCCAGGTGGAGGTGGTCAAGGAGTACAAAGACATGGAGGGCGATCCTCACGTCAAGGGCCAGCGCCGCTCCCTGGCCTACCAACTCGCCCAGGAAGAACCCAAGGTCAAGCTGCCCAAGCTTGAAGAGTCCGACATGCTGGTGGTCAACCCGACGCACTATGCCGTGGCGCTGTACTACAGGCCTGGCAAGACGCCGCTGCCCATGTTGGTCGACAAGGGCACGGATGCCCAGGCCCGCAAACTGATTGGCCGGGCCAAGGCTGCTGATGTGCCGGTGATCCAGTGTGTGTGGTTGGCGCGCATGCTGTATGAACGCAAGCTGGGCGCGCCGATCCCGCGGGAGACCTTGCAGGCGGTGGCGTTGATCTATCGCACCTTGCGTGAGCTGGATGATGAGGCCAAGCGCCAGACCCTGGAGCTGCCGGAGTTGGCGCGCCGCTAGGGCGCGCGGTGTACATCCAGGGCCTCGAGCCTGGCCAGGGAGAGCAGGCGGCTGACGATGTCATCGGCCGAATGGCCTTTTGGCGACCACGCATGCCAGATCACCAGGCTGCCTTTGGCATCAAGATAGACAAAGCAGCCATCGAACCCGATCGCGTGGGCAAAGCGCCGCTTCAGCACCTGGTCCAACTGGCCAGGCTGCAACGCCTCAGGCGCAATCTGCAAGGCCAGGCCGGCTTGGCGCCCGGCATTCAGACGGCATAGGCCAATGCCCGGACACAGCGACTGGTAGGCGGCATTGCCGCTTACCAGGTTGTCCAGGAGTACCTGGCGACGCGCACCCTCGTCGGGCAATCCCATGCTTGTCATTGCTCCAGCGAGATCGTCTGGTAATCGGCCCTTTCGCCCGAAGGGCCGGGTTCGACCCGCATCTGCGGCGGCCACCAGACCACCAGCTTGCCGGCGCTCGATTGTGGCCGTGAACAGGAGTCACCTTTGCACGTTGGTGTACAACCGCCCATCAACAGAGCCAGTGCGAAGAGGGTGATGCCGGCGAGTGGTTGTTTCATGGCGCAGTCTTCCGTGTTGGGGTGAGCAGGGACGGGCGGGAGATACCGATGTGTTCATCCTTGACCACCGGGCGCATGGCGATGAACACCTCAGCCTCTTCGCCCGGCTTGAGCCAGGCCCGTGGCCAGACGCTGACGGCCAGGGTCTGGGCGTTGCTGCATTCGTTTTCATCGATGCGCACGTTGCGTTTGAACTGGTTGCGCATCACCACCACCGCCACGTTGAACTGCGGGCCTGCGTACCACTGGCTGCGTTCGGTATTGAGCGCCAGCAACTCGCGAGGGTTGCACAAGGTGTTCAGGCCCAGGGGCATGGGCGCGGCCTTGAACGCATCGGGTACCTGGCCGGTGACGAGGTGGGCGAGGGCGCTGGTGATCTCGCTGCGCTTGATCACCGGCGGGTGCCCGGCATAGCGCCTGGCCAACGGCTTGAGGGCTGCTTGCAGTTCCACCTGGTCGTCCTGGGGCAAGTAGCGTGACGGGTCGGCCTGGTCGCCGATCACCCGTGGGGTCAGGATAAACAGGCGTTCACGCCGGTTGTTTTTGCGCTGGGTTGAAGAAAACAGCGCCTTGCCCAGCAAGGGAATATCCCCCAGTACCGGCACTTTGTTTTTCTGGTCGGCGCTTTCGGTGACATGGAACCCGCCGACCACCAGCGAGCGTTTTTCCGCCATCACCGCCTGGGTGCTGACCTTGCCCCGGCGCACATCGGGGCCGATGCGCTCCGGGTTGGACTCGTCGAAGTTGCCGTCCTCAATATCCACCGCCAGATAGACCTGGTGGCTGCCGCGCGAGGTGATGACCCGCGGCACCACCTGGAAACTGGTGCCCACGGTGATGGGCAAGATGGTTGCGTTTTCGACGCCGGCGGTCAGGTACTGGGTGCGATTGAAGTCAATCACCGCCGGCTGGTTTTCCAGGGTCAACACTGACGGGTTGGACACCATGGTCGCCAGTCCCTTGGCCTCCAGGGCCCGGATGTCCGCGTAGAAACGGTCACGGTTCTCGATCGATATTTGCGCGGAGGTGCCGGGCGCCATGTTCACACCGGCGCGAAAGCGACTGTTCTGAAAGCCCCAGTTGACCCCGAACTCGCGCAGTTGCGTGCGCTCGATATCAAGGATGATGGCGTCTATCTCCACCAGCTTGCGTGCCACATCGAGTTGAGCGATCAGTTCGCGGTACATTGCCTGGCGCTCTGGCAGGTCATAGATCAATACCGCGTTGTTACGCACATCGGCCTCGACACGGATCTTGCCTCGGGCAGGCGGTGCCCGGGATGTGAGCGCCATGCTTGGCCCCGTCTGCCCCAGGGACGCTTGCGAGCCGAGCATCTGGTCCAGCATCGGGTTGCCCAGGCGGGGCAGGATCGGGGTTATGGGCGAAGGCTGCGATGACGAGGTGGGGCGTGGGTTCATTGACGACAGTGCCGAGGCATCGCGAGGCTCCAATAACCCGCGCAACATGCTGGCAACCCCCGGGATGACCAGCTTTTCGCCACGGTAATCAATCGGGCGGTCCGCCGCGTTGGCGAACTTGAGCGGGAACGTCAGCACGCTCTGTTTTTCGTCGGGAGATTTACGCTGGCTGCTGAAGTTCTTGATCTGCTCGATATAGCGCTTGGGGCCTGAGACCAGCACCACGCCATCGTCGGGCAGTTCGCCCCAGCCAAAACGGCTATCGAGCAGGCCAATATCGGTCAGTGCCTGCTTCAAGTCAGCCACGGTCTCGGCGGACACCTCCAGGCGCGCGGACTCTTGCTGGTCCAGGGTGCTGATGTACAGCGTGTTGTTGTACATGTACCACTGGAAGCGGTGTTCTACCCCCAGCCTGTCGAGCATCGACTGCGGGGTGTTGGCGCGTATCTTGCCATTGACGTTGCCCTCCAGCAGGCCGTCGATCTGCAATTGCGTGCCAAAGGTCTGGGCGAAATCCTCCAGTACATCGCGCACCGGCTTATGTTCGGCTTCATAGGCGTATGCGGTGTTTTTCCATTCGGCGGGGATAGCGGCGAGGGGGCTCTGCAAGGGCGCCAGCAACCAGGGCAGCACCAGCAGGCAGCACCAACGGCGGCTTTTTTGGGGGGATGCAGGCGAGACGGCGCGCAAGCAAGTGCGCTTGTGGTTTTTGTTATACATGGAGCGTTCCCTGATTAGTGCGGCAGCGATCGGAGTGACGTGGGCTGGAACCTTGGGGTTGGTTTTGTGAGGCGCGTAATCATTGCGCGCCAGGTATCGCGCTGGTTGAGCAGGGCTTCGAGACTGTCCAATAGATGCTTTTCGCCGGCGCTGTGCGGTAGACACTGGACGAGCCAGAGCACACCCGTTGCAGGCGCCTGGGCGAGCGCTCCCTGAAAGTGACTCAGGCTTGCATTGCCCAGGCGCATCCAGGTGTGGAGGTGTGATTTGTCAGGCCGGCTTGAGGTCAGTTGGACGCGCAGTAACAGGGTGTCAGAACCGCGGCTGAGGATTATTTCGTCGTCATCCTCAAACAGTATTAGTTCTTCAGTACGGCTGTTCAACCAGTTGCAAAGTAGCTCCTTCAATTTACTGCCCGCTGTCCAGGCCAGACTTGAGCAGCATATGCCTGGCTCTAATATGCTCGGTGTAAACGTATTCGGATTTGCGATTCTTCCTCAGCAGTTCGTAGAACAAAGCCATATCTTCCTCAGATCCAGAGTTGTCTTCCATCAAGTCGCGGACATCGTTTCTAGTGAGCTTCGCATCCTGTACAAGTCGTGCTCTATAACCTTCGTAGTAGTTCATGGCTTCGCTCCTTTTGTGTTTCCTCTCTGTGGTTTGTATTTCGAATTGGTTCCAGATGTAGCCATTTATTTTGGATACATATGCGTGTTTAAAATCAGCTGCCCAAGAACTTGTCGCTTTGTTCCTGGAAACTATCGCGCATGGCGGCCCAGCCGATACAGAAGTCTCCCTCTTCGGTCTGTAGCAGCAGTGTTTGAGGTTTGACCGTATCGTCAGCACGCAACGCCCAGAGCGTATTGTTGTGGCCGGCCAAGAAGTGCCTGGCGGCTTCCAGTTCCTGTGGATGGCATAGCAAAGCCGCCTTGACCAGCGGAACCTGGCTTGCCATCAATTGCTTGATCAGGGCCGCCATGCGTTGTGCTGGGGGCGTTTCTTCGAGCAGCAGATCAATAGCCTGGTTGGCGATAGACGAGGCATAGCGCTCAAGGTTGTCGTACATCGCCTGGCGCTCGACTTCCCAGCGTTTGAACTGCGCATCGGCACGTTGCCAGATCTCAAGGCCGGCCTGTTCCAGGAGCTTTTCACGCTGCTTTTCTGCCAACTTCAGCAATTTCCTGGCCTGGGCATTGGCGTGTTCCAACACAGTGTTGGCCTGGGCATAACCCGCCAGCGTTTCGCGGGGGATCAGGGTTTCGGGAGTGGCAGCGGCACCTTTGGGCAAGTCGATTTTATGTCGGCAAAACATCGTTTTCAGTCTCCATGGTCCTTGGCATAAGGCGCTTTACCGTCGCTGTTGATCGTTGCAATCCGCCAGACTACGGCGTGCCAAAGGGTATCGAGGCGACTGTACGAGTCGCCCAGCGAAAGGGCGTTTTTCTCCAGCTCCAAGACGCGCCTGCGAGAAAACCTCAATCTGATTCTCTGCCAGGTTGGCGGGCTGACCCAGGTTCGTAGTAATTGCAGGGGGTCGTCATCGGGCAACAACATATCTGCAGGCAACGCCTTGGAGAGTCGGTTGCACCACTGGAGGAGGCTTTCATTCAATAGGCTGGCGTGGCTCGGGCGACACGTGCTGTCGACCAATGCCAGCACCAGGTCCAGTTGGTCCGGCGAGGCGAGCGCCAATTGAAGCAGGGTGGGCTGGGGCGGGGGAGGCAGGCAGGGGGCGATGCCGTATATCTTGCCTACCCATGAATGCCGACTGCGATACAGCCCATTCAGCGCAGGGTGTTCATCAGCCGCTCTCCAATCTTCACGCGAATACATCCAGGGGGTTGCCCACCACTGGACCCAAGCCAGGTTACTCATCGGGCGCGTGGGCCGGGGCGTTAGGGGATGGCGGCGGCAGTACGCGCTGGCCTCGGATCCGCCAGAACGTTACAGCGAGAATCAGCAGCACCAAAACGATCAGGGTGAATGTGACACTGGCCCGCCAAAATCCAATGTCGTCCCCGGGAACCAGGAATGGACCGAAATAGGCCAGGCGTTGCTGCTCCATGTAGGCCGTTGCCGGGACGAATACCACGGTCAATTTTTGCGGGTTTTCGGCAGTGTTGGTCATGCCAGGGATACTGCTGGCAACCAGCCGGCGCACACGGGCCTGGATGTTGTCGGGGTCGAGCCGGGGATCGTGTTTGATGAACACCGATGCGGAGGCGGGTTGCACCGGTTCACCCGGTGCGACTCGCTCGGGCAACACCACGTGTACCCGGGCGACGATGACTCCGTCGATGTTCGACAGCGTTGTTTCCAGCTCCTGGGACAAGGCATAGATATAGCGCGCCCGTTCCTCAAGCGGGGTCGAGATGACCCCTTCCTTGCGGAACGTCTCGCCCATGGTGGCGCGGGCGGCCTTGGGCAATCCCACTGCATCCAGGGTACGTACGGCGCGTCCGATGTCGGATGCGTTGACCATCACGACAACACCATCTTTGGCGGGAACTTTGCTGGCGCGTATATGTTTGTCTGCCAACTCTGCGAGGACCTCGTTGGCTTCCTGCTCAGAGAGTTGACGGTGAAGTTCGATACGTTCACTACAGGCATTGAGCATAAATGAAAACGCTAGAACTAATGCAATACGCAGGGTGCGAGTCATGTTTATCTACTGAAGATTGCAGATTTTATCCACGCACTGTGCGGTTTTACCGACACTCTTGACGAGTAAATGCGTGAGCAATAGCGTATCGGACAGTTGGTCCGGGTATTTGCGCGCTTCGTCAAACTTATCGTCGCCACTCAGGGCACGCAGACTTTTGGTCATGCGTTGGGTTACGGAGGATAGTTTGCCTGATGCCTCGGAAAGCATACTTTGTGGCGTCGTATAAGTTGTCGTCGAATTTGCCGGCATTGACGGTGCCATGATTGAGGCAAAAAAGTTCACGTCGGTACTAGAGACAGATGATTCTTGTGCGCTTGCGGCGCCAGCAAGATTATTCTCTTCAAAAGAACTTACTCTTCCTATAAACATATGGCGCCTATTACGTAAGTACTCAGGAGGGGAGGTGTAGCGCAGACTTTAAGTGGCCTTCCCGCTGTCAAGCACCAGGAAGGCCAGAGGGCTGCCGGACTGATTACAAACGGAGTGCGTCAGCGGCTGTTTTTATACCTGCGGTATTTTGGTTCTCCGCAGTTTTCCAAGCGTTTTTCACACCATCTGCCCTCTTTTTTGCTTCTGCGGCTTCAAGGCCCGCGTCGGCCTGTTCTACACTCATACCACCAGCGCCGCTGCCGTAAGGGTTAGATCCGGAAGAGCCAATAGAACCGATACTCATATTTTTTACTCCGTACTTAACGTTGATCTCACTGGAATAGGGCGATCCTGAGAGGTGGTGTGTCACATCCAGTTTCGCTGTTCCATGATTTATGTGGCGCAGAAGATGTATGCGTTCCACGTGTTTCTGGAGGGTGTATTTCAAAAGGTGTAACTTTTTCAGCGCCGTGCGGGTGAGTTGTGCAAGGTACTCAGGTCAGTGATATTTCCAGTTGTTTCATCCGGTAATAAAGTGTGCGCTTGGCAACGCCTAGTTCGATGGCCACCACGTCGACGTTGTGGGCGTGGCGGTTCAGTGAGGCTTCAATCAGGGATTTTTCTATCTGCTGTAGCCGCTCCTTGAGAGGCATGTTCATGTCTGCGCGCTCTGCCTCGGGGACGCAAAGGGGGGCTAACCCCAGGACGAAACGCTTGGCCGTCGAACGCAGCTCGCGGACATTCCCCCGCCAGGGATGACACAGTAATTGTGTTAACAGGTGGCTGGGGGGGGCCGGCACAGGGCATTTGAAATACTCGGCCTCCTGCCGGATCATTTTCAGGAACAAAGGGATGATGCGATCTCGTTGCTCGCGCAGCGGCGGCAGGTTGATGTTGACCACGTTCAGGCGAAAGTACAGATCGCGCCTGAACGCTCCTTGCTCGACCATCTCATGCAAGGATTGCTGCGCGGAGGCGATCACGCGCATATCCACTGGAATAAACCGGGTTGAGCCCAGGCGCTCAACCCCCCGCGACTCCAGCACCCGCAGCAATTTGGCCTGCAGGGTCAGCGGCATGCTGTCTATTTCGTCAAGATACAAGGTCCCCAGGTGCGCGGCCTCGACAGAACCTGCACGTGACTGCATCGCCCCTGTGTAGGCCCCGCTGTTGACACCGAACAGTTGGCTTTCGGCAAGGCTCTCCGGTATTGCCGCACAGTTGAGTGCGACGAAATTCCCCCGCCGCCCCGATAAGCAATGAACACGTTGCGCCAAGGTGTCCTTACCCGTCCCCGTTTCCCCCAGCAGCAGCATGTCAATGTTGAGCGGGGCGGTATTTATGATAGTTGTTTCGATGTCTGGGTATTCGTTGAATGGCGTATCTGTTTCAACTTCGTTTTGATAGGAGGCCGACATATTGCTATTGCTCCAATAGAGTTGTCGCTTCACTATTGTTTGAATTAGCGAATGATATTGACCAGTAGACCGCAAAATATCCAGGTTGTCATCGCGAAAGGATGTTGGAATGCGCCGCTGTTGTGCTTTAAGTGTTTAGGGCGTTGTTCTTGGGAAATATTCAAGTTTTTGTAGGAAGGTTATTTGTAGCTGTTGGTAGGAGAAGTCTTAAATTATTTATGAATGTTATTGATTAGGCAAATCTCATGCTTGAAGTGGTTGCGTCCTGTTTTTTAGATGTCTTTATTAAAAATATTTAACGATTGCTTGATGTTTCATGGGCCGCT
This sequence comes from Pseudomonas sp. HC1(2025), assembly GCF_058742075.1. NCBI lineage: Bacteria > Pseudomonadati > Pseudomonadota > Gammaproteobacteria > Pseudomonadales > Pseudomonadaceae > Pseudomonas > Pseudomonas sp. HC1(2025). Next base: position 989,136 of record NZ_CP196017.1, read on the forward strand.
TGAACTGTTGGAGATCGGCATCGTTATTGGTGCGGCCATAAAAAAAGCCGATGCTGGGCATCGGCTTTTTTGTGGGGGCATAGGCCGCCGGTGAAGCGTTATACGTTGAAGCGGAAGTGCATCACATCGCCATCCTTGACGATGTATTCCTTGCCTTCCAGGCGCCATTTGCCGGCTTCCTTGGCCCCGGCTTCGCCCTTGAACTGGATGAAGTCGTTGTAGGCGATCACTTCGGCGCGGATAAAGCCTTTTTCGAAGTCGGTGTGGATCACACCCGCAGCCTGTGGCGCGGTGGCGCCAACCTTGACGGTCCAGGCACGCACTTCTTCGACACCGGCGGTGAAATAGGTCTGCAGGTGCAGCATTTCGTAGCCCGCACGGATCACGCGGTTCAGGCCAGGCTCTTCCAGGCCCAGGGCCTCGAGGAACATGTCTTTCTCTTCGCCGTCTTCCAGCTCGGCGATTTCCGCTTCGATCTTGTTGCACACCGGTACAACCATCGCGCCTTCTTCTTCGGCAATGGCCATGACCACGTCGAGCAGCGGGTTGTTTTCAAAACCGTCTTCAGCCACGTTGGCGATGTACATCACAGGCTTGGTGGTCAGCAGGTGGAAGCCTTTGATCACGGCCTTTTCGTCGGTGCTCATGCTCTTCATCAGGCTGCGTGCAGGCTTGCCCAGGGTGAAGTGTGCGATCAGTTGCTCAAGCAAGGCCTTCTGGACCACTGCGTCCTTGTCGCCGCCCTTGGCGTTGCGCGTGACCTTTTGCAGTTGCTTTTCGCAGCTGTCGAGGTCGGCAAAGATCAGTTCCAGGTCGATGATCTCGATATCGCGTTTCGGGTCGACGCTGTTGGAGACGTGGATCACGTTCTCGTCTTCAAAGCAGCGGACCACGTGGGCGATGGCATCGGTCTCGCGGATGTTGGCGAGGAACTTGTTGCCCAGGCCTTCACCTTTCGACGCACCGGCTACCAGGCCTGCGATGTCGACGAACTCCATGGTGGTCGGCAGGATGCGCTTGGGATTGACGATGGCCGCCAGGGCCTCCAGGCGCGGATCGGGCATTGGCACGATACCGGTGTTGGGTTCGATGGTGCAGAAGGGGAAGTTCTCCGCCGCAATACCGGACTTGGTCAGGGCGTTGAACAGGGTGGACTTGCCGACGTTAGGTAGGCCGACGATGCCGCAATTGAATCCCATGGTGTTTCCCCTCGGATAAGAGTCAGGCCTTCTGGCTGTGCAGGTTTTTCATCGCACGGTTCCATTCACCGGCGAAGATATCCGGCAGCACGCCGAGGGCAAAATCGATGCTGGCATCGAGTTTTTCCTGTTCGGCGCGTGGCGCACGACCCAGGACGAAATTTGAAACCATACTGGCAACGCCTGGGTGGCCAATGCCGAGCCGCAGGCGGTAGAACGTATTCTGATTGCCCAACTGCGCGATGATGTCGCGCAGGCCATTATGACCGCCGTGGCCGCCGCCTTGCTTGAGCTTGGCAACGCCGGGGGGCAGGTCCAGTTCGTCATGGGCCACCAGGATTTCCTCGGGTTTGATCCGGAAGAAGCCCGCAAGCGCCGCGACAGCCTGGCCGCTGCGGTTCATGTAGGTGGTGGGAATCAGCAGACGAACATCCTGACCCTGATGCGAGAAGCGTCCGGTCAGGCCAAAATATTTGCGATCGGCCACCAGGTTGATGCCTTGGGCGTGGGCGATACGCTCAACAAAAAGGGCCCCCGCGTTATGCCGGGTCTGTTCGTATTCGGCGCCTGGATTTCCCAGGCCAACGATCAGTTTAATGGCAGTCACGACAGGGGCCCTTCCTTTGGAGTTGTGGATAACATCGCCGCAACCAACGGGCGGCGAAAGTGGACAACAAGAGATCATTTACTCAAGAGTAAACGCCGCGTTATCGCCCGCTTTCTCGCTACGTTTCGGTCCGCGATGTTTCCTCAAGCTCCGGCATTACAGAGTGAATTACTCTGCAGCGCCTTCTTCAGCTTCTGGTGCAACGCGCGGAGCGTGAACGTTTGCAACAGCTTTGTCATCACCGTGAGCCAGTGCGACGAACTCAACGCCTTTAGGCGCCTTGAGGTCGGACAGGTGGATGATGTCGCCGATTTCAGCAGCCGACAGGTCGACTTCGATGAACTCAGGCAGGTCTTTCGGCAGGCAGGTCACTTCGATCTCGGCTACAACGTGCGAGATTTCGCCGCCTTTCTTGATCGGAGCAGCTTCGCCAACGAAGTGCACAGGTACGATAGCGGTCAGTTTCTGACCGGCTACAACGCGTACGAAGTCAGCGTGCAGCACGTGGCCTTTAGCTGGGTGACGTTGCAGGGCCTTGATGATGACGTTCTGCTTTTTGCCACCTACGTTCAGCTCGATGATGTGGCTGTAGGCCGCATCGTTTTCGAGCAGTTTGGCAATTTCTTTAGCCAGCATGCTGATGGATTCAGGGGCTTTTTCGCCACCGTAGACTACAGCTGGAACCAGGCTTGCGAGACGACGCAGGCGGCGGCTCGCACCTTTCCCCAGGTCGGAACGCACTTCAGCATTCAAAGTAAAATCGTTCATGTTGTATCTCCAAAATAACCACATTCGCCCCAGCGTTTGCGACCAGCGCTAAAGGCGATATGGGCAAAAAAGCCCCGCCCCAGCAGAGTGCTGGGGCGGGGCGCTTTTCGTCAGGTTGATGCTGCCAAGGTTTGACCCTTAGCGGAACATCGCGCTGATCGATTCTTCATTGCTGATACGGCGAACCGCCTCAGCAACAACCGGGGCGATATCCAGTTGACGGATACGCGCACAGGCTTGAGCAGCTGCGGACAACGGGATGGTGTTGGTCACCACCAGTTCGTCCAGCACGGAGTTCTCGATGTTCTCGATCGCTCGGCCCGACAGCACAGGGTGTGTGCAGTAGGCGAAGACTTTAGCCGCACCGTGCTCTTTCAAGGCTTTTGCCGCGTGGCACAGGGTGCCGGCGGTATCGACCATGTCATCGACCAGAATACAGGTACGCCCTTCGACATCACCGATGATATGCATCACTTCAGAGTGATTGGCTTTCTCACGGCGTTTGTCGATGATCCCGAGGTCCACGCCCAGGGATTTGGCAACAGCCCGTGCACGCACGACGCCACCAATGTCCGGGGACACGATCATCAGGTTTTCAAAGCGCTGGTCTTCGATGTCATCCACCAGGACGGGGGAGCCGTAGATGTTATCTACCGGAATATCGAAGAACCCCTGGATTTGGTCAGCGTGCAGGTCAACCGTGAGAACACGGTCGATACCTACCACGGTCAGCATGTCAGCGACGACTTTCGCGCTGATAGCCACACGTGCAGAACGCGGACGGCGATCCTGACGGGCATAACCAAAGTAAGGGATTACAGCTGTGATTCGAGTCGCTGAGGAGCGGCGGAAGGCATCAGCCATCACGACGAGTTCCATCAGGTTATCGTTGGTCGGAGCGCAAGTCGGCTGAATAATGAAAACATCTTTACCGCGGACATTTTCATTGATCTCGGCTGTAATCTCGCCGTCGGAAAATTTACCGACAGAGATGTCACCGAGAGGGATATGCAGCTGACGTACAACACGCCGAGCCAGATCGGGGTTGGCATTCCCCGTAAAGACCATCATCTTGGACACGCGCAGTACCTAGAGGCTGAGGGTAACCTGGATGAGTATAGAAAATGGCAGGGGCGGCTGGATTCGAACCAACGCATGGCAGGATCAAAACCTGCTGCCTTACCGCTTGGCGACGCCCCTGTATCTGTTGCAACGAGTACCCAGTACTCGGTTCCTTTAGAGCAGACTTTGCAACTTGCGATGCAACATCGAAACGTTGCTTCCCTTTGCTACAAACCCTGTAAGGGTCTCTGTAAGAAGGGCCGAGACTTTATCAGCTTCAGCTTTGTTTGGGAAGCCCCCAAACACACAACTTCCAGTTCCGGTGAGTTTTGCTTCGGTAAATTTACCTAACAAATTCAAAGCGTTACGTACATCTGGATAACGCCTTGCTACCACCGGTAAGCAGTCATTTCGACTGTTTCCCTTGGGAACGGGGCGCACTTTAATGGGAGAAGAGTTACGTGTCAACAACGGATCTGAAAAAATTTCTGCTGTACTTACAGATACTTGCGGAACAAGCACGACATACCACGGCTCTTCGGGGTCTACGGGTGTGAGTTTTTCCCCGACACCCTCAGCAAATGCGGCGTGTCCACGCACAAAAACCGGGACGTCGGCGCCCAGGGTCAGGCCCAGTGCGGCCAGGCGATCTTCGTCCCAACCCAGTTGCCATAAGTGATTGAGACCGAGCAGGGTGGTCGCGGCATTCGAGCTGCCGCCGCCGATGCCGCCGCCCATGGGCAGGATTTTATCGATCCAGATATCGATGCCCAGCGTACAACCGGATTGCTGCTGAAGTTTTTTTGCGGCCTTCACGATCAGATTGCTGTCGTGGGGTACATCGGCAAATTCGGTGTGCAGTTGAATCACGCCATCGTCGCGCACGGCGAAGGTCATCTCGTCGCCGTAGTCGAGAAATTGAAACAGCGTCTGCAACTCGTGGTAGCCGTCTTCACGACGACCGAGGATGTGCAGCATCAAATTGAGCTTGGCCGGGGACGGCAGCGTCAGGCGTTCAGTCATGTCACTGCCCCAGTTTGCGTGGTTGCCAGTCTTTGATCACCAGCGTGACATCAAGGTTGGAGCCGTGCAGCTTGATACGTTCGGGCAGCCAGTAGCCGCTTTGTTCCACGTAGCTCAAGTATTCAACCTGCCAGCCATCCTGTTCCAGGGTGGCCAGGCGACTGTCGCCATTGAGGCTCAGCCGGCTCTTGCTGTCAGGTGCGGGCAGCCCGCGAACCCACCAGACCAGGTGCGAGACTGGCAGCTTCCAGCCGACCTGCTCTTCGAGCAAGGCCTCCGGTGACGGCGCTTCGTAGCGGCCCTGGTTGGCTACTTCCAGGCTCACTTGCCCCGGTCGACCGGTCAGGCGTGCAGCGCCACGGCCCAGGGGGCCGGAGAGGCGGATGTCGTAATAGTCCTGGCGTTGCAGCCAGAACAAGGTGCCGCTGCCCGAATCCTTCGGTGCGCGAACCCCGATCTTGCCCTCGATCTGCCAGCCATCAATGCTGCTGAGCTGATCCTTGTGCTGTCGCCATTGAGCCGGGTTGCCCTGGCCTTCGACGGACTCACGGGCACCGAAGCCCGCACAACCGGCGAGCAAGGCGATAAAACTGAAAACGATGGCGTGGCGCAAAAACATAGAATTAAAGAGTCTCGGATCCGGTCAGGCGCTTGATGGTGCTGCGCAGGATAGGGCTGTCGGGTTGTTCCTTGAGGAACTTGGCCCAGATTTGTCGGGCTTCGCGCTGGTTGCCTTTGGCCCAGAGCACTTCGCCCAGGTGCGCGGCGACTTCCTGGTCGGGGAACCGCTCCAGGGCCTGACGCAGCAGGCGTTCGGCCTCGTCGAGGTTGCCCAGGCGGTAATTCACCCAGCCCAGGCTGTCGAGCACAGCCGGGTCTTCCGGGTTGAGCTGGTGGGCCTGTTCGATCAGGGCCTTGGCCTCGGCATAGCGCGTCGTACGGTCTGACAAGGTGTAGCCCAGGGCGTTCAGTGCCATGGCATTGTCGGGGTCGCGCTTGATGATCAGGCGCAGGTCTTTTTCCATCTGGGCCAGGTCATTGCGTTTTTCGGCCTGCATGGCGCGGGTGTACAGCAGGTTCAGGTCGTCGGGGTATTGCAGCAGGGCCTGGGCGAGGATTTTCCAGGCGCGCTCCCCCTGATTGTTGGCCGACAAGGTTTCGGCCTGGATCAGATACAACTGAATAGCGTAGTCCGGCTCGGCATCACGGGCAGCGGCCAGGCGTTTTTCGGCTTCGTCGGTGCGGCCGTTATTCATCAGGATATCGGCCTGGCGCAGTTGTGCCGGCAGATAGTCATTGCCGGGGCCGACCTGGGCGTATTCGATCAGTGCGCCTTGCGGGTCATCCCGTTCCTCGGCGATGCGCCCCAGATTCAGGTGGGCCGAATCGACATGGCTTTCCCGCGCGATCAGGTCTTCGAGGTAGCCCTTGGCTTCTTCCCAGGCCTTGGCTTCCAGGCAGACCAGTGCCAGGGAGTAACGCAATTCGTCATCGTCCGGGTATTGCTGGACCAGGCTGGCGAACTCTACCTTGGCGTCCTCCATGCGGTCCTGTTCCACCAGCATGCGTGCGTAGGTCAGGCGCAGGCGCTTGTCGTCCGGATACTTCTTGATGCTTTTTTGCAGCAGCGGCAAGGCTTCCTTGCCGCGATTGAGGCTTTGCAGCAGGCGTGCGCGCAGCAGCAGCGGGGCGATTTCACCTTCTTCCGGCGGGTTCTGCTCCAGCAGCTTGAGAGCCGCTTGCGGTTCATCATCCTGTTGCAGCAGCAGCGCCTTGCCAAAGACCAACTGGCCATTGCTTGGGTGCTTTTGCAGCAGGCGGTCGAAACTCTTCATCAGGCCATCGCGGGTGTCCTGGTCGGTGTCGGCGGCCGACAGGGCGAGGAAGTCGAAATGGGTGTCGCCCTTGCCCTGCAAGACTTTCTCCATATAGACCATGGAGTCGTCGTAGCGCCCGGCACGTGCCAGCTGGATCGCCGCGGCGCGCTGGGCTTCCAGGTCGTCCGGGGCGTTTTTCGCCCAGATCAGCGCGGTATCCAGGGCGGCCTGGTCGGCGCCCAGGTATTCGGCGATGCGAAACGCGCGCTCGGAGATCCCTGGGTCCTGGGTGTTGATGGCCTGGGTCACGTAGTTATCCAGGGCAATGTCGAAACGATTGCGCTGGCCGGCCAGCTCCGCGCTCAGCAGGCTGAACACTGTTTCTTCGCTGAACGAGGAATAAACCTTGGGTTTTTCAGGGACGGGGGTGCTGTCTTCCACCGGCGCAGGATTCTGCGGCGATACGGGGGCCATGGACTGGCAGCCGCCGAGGAAGGCAAGGGCAAGGAGCAACGCGGAAGATCTATTCATATAGGAAGAGGACGACTAACCTGCGGTCGGATCATCATGACACAAGCCCTCGGCCAAACATAACCGAGTCTCAATTGGCGCCTTTATAGACACAAGGCATTAGGACAATAGACGACGGTGGTTGTTCTGGATGAGTCGAAGTAGGACAATTGTCGGCTTCTCGACATCATCAGCGATATTGAATGGCCTTCCTTGCTCTGGGTATCAACCACAAGACTGCTTCTGTAGACGTCCGCGAGCGCGTGGCGTTTACCCCGGAGCAGTTGGTTGAGGCTTTGCAGCAGCTGTGCCGGCTCACCGACAGCCGCGAAGCTGCGATCCTTTCCACCTGCAATCGCAGTGAGCTCTATATAGAGCAGGAACATCTTTCGTCGGATGGGGTGCTGCGCTGGCTGGCTGATTACCATCATTTGAGCCTGGATGACCTGCGCGCCAGCGCTTATGTGCATGAAGATGATGCGGCAGTTCGTCACATGATGCGTGTGGCATCCGGGCTCGACTCCCTGGTTTTGGGCGAGCCGCAGATCCTCGGCCAGATGAAATCGGCCTACGCCGTGGCCCGTGAAGCCGGGACCGTGGGGCCGTTGCTGGGGCGTCTGTTCCAGGCCACCTTCAATTCGGCCAAGCAGGTGCGTACCGATACGGCGATTGGCGAAAACCCGGTCTCCGTGGCATTCGCCGCTGTCAGCCTGGCCAAGCAGATCTTCAGCGACCTGCAACGCAGCCAGGCCTTGCTGATCGGCGCCGGCGAGACCATCACCCTGGTCGCCCGGCACCTGCATGACCTGGGGGTCAAGCGGATTGTGGTGGCCAACCGAACCCTGGAGCGCGCCAGCATCCTGGCCGAAGAGTTCGGCGCCCACGCGGTGTTGCTCGCCGACATCCCGGCGGAACTGGTGCGCAGCGATATCGTCATCAGCTCCACCGCCAGCCAGTTGCCGATCCTTGGCAAGGGCGCGGTGGAAAGCGCGCTGAAGCTGCGCAAGCACAAGCCGATTTTCATGGTGGATATCGCCGTTCCCCGGGATATCGAGCCGGAAGTCGGCGAGTTGGACGACGTTTACCTCTATAGCGTCGACGACCTGCACGAAGTGGTCGCCGAAAACCTCAAGAGCCGCCAGGGCGCTGCCCAGGCCGCCGAGGAAATGGTCGCGATCGGCGCCGATGACTTCATGGTGCGCCTGCGCGAGCTGGCCGCGGTGGATGTGCTCAAGGCCTATCGCCAGCAAGGCGAGCGCCTGCGTGACGAGGAATTGATCAAGGCCCAGCGCCTGCTGGCCAATGGCGGCAACGCTGAAGATATCTTGATGCAATTGGCCCGTGGCCTCACCAACAAGCTGTTGCATGCTCCCAGCGTACAGCTTAAAAAACTGACAGCCGAAGGCCGCCTCGATGCGCTGGCCATGGCCCAGGAACTCTTTGCCCTCGGTGAGGGCGCGTCAGACAGCTCTTCGGATAAAAAACTGCAATGAAAGCGTCACTGCTCAATAAACTGGACGTGCTCCAGGACCGTTTCGAAGAACTGACCGCCTTGCTCGGCGACGGCGAGGTTATTTCCGATCAGACCAAGTTCCGTGCCTATTCCAAGGAATACGCCGAAGTTGAGCCGATCGTGACCACCTATTCGCAACTGCTCAAAGTGCAGGCCGACCTCGAAGGCGCCCAGGCGCTGCTCAAGGACAGCGACCCGGACATGCGCGAAATGGCCGTGGAAGAAGTCCGCGAAGCCAAGGAAAAGCTCGTCGAGCTCGAAGGCGACCTGCAACGCATGCTGCTGCCCAAAGACCCTAACGATGGGCGCAACGTCTTCCTGGAAATCCGCGCCGGCACCGGCGGTGACGAGGCGGCGATCTTCTCCGGCGACCTGTTTCGCATGTATTCGCGTTATGCCGAGCGGCGCGGCTGGCGCGTGGAAATCCTCTCCGAGAACGAAGGCGAGCACGGCGGCTACAAGGAAATCATCGCCCGCGTCGAAGGCGAGAACGTCTACGGCAAGCTGAAGTTCGAATCCGGCGCGCACCGCGTACAACGTGTGCCCGCCACCGAGTCCCAGGGCCGTATCCACACCTCGGCCTGCACCGTGGCGGTATTGCCAGAACCGGACGAGCAGGAAGCCATCGAAATCAACCCGGCGGACTTGCGCGTCGACACTTATCGCTCATCGGGCGCCGGTGGCCAGCACGTCAACAAGACTGACTCGGCGATCCGCATCACCCACTTGCCGTCCGGCATTGTGGTGGAGTGCCAGGAAGAGCGTTCCCAGCACAAGAACCGGGCGCGGGCCATGTCCTGGTTGTCGGCCAAGCTCAACGACCAGCAGACCAGCGCCGCGGCCAACGCAATTGCCAGCGAGCGCAAGTTGCTGGTGGGCTCGGGTGACCGCTCCGAGCGCATTCGCACCTATAACTACGCCCAGGGCCGGGTCACCGACCACCGGGTCAACCTGACCCTGTATTCCCTGGACGAAATCCTTGCCGGTGGCGTGGACGCAGTGATCGAGCCGTTGCTCGCCGAATACCAGGCCGACCAACTGGCCGCGATAGGTGAATAAATGACCATTATTGCCAGCTTGTTGCGCGCCGCCGACCTGCCAGATTCGCCTACCGCCCGCCTGGACGCCGAATTGCTGCTGGCCGCTGCCCTGGGCAAGTCCCGCAGCTACCTGCACACCTGGCCGGAAAAAATCGTCAACAGCGAAGACGCGCTGCGCTTTGCCGATTACCTGCAACGTCGCCGCAGCGGTGAGCCGGTGGCCTATATCCTCGGCCAGCAAGGCTTCTGGAAGCTCGACCTGGAAGTCGCGCCGCACACCCTGATCCCGCGCCCGGACACCGAGTTGCTGGTGGAAGCAGCCCTGGAGTTGTTGCCCGCCACCCCGGCCACTGTCCTGGACCTCGGCACCGGCAGCGGCGCCATCGCCTTGGCCCTGGCCAGCGAGCGCCCGGCCTGGCGCGTGACGGCGGTGGATCGTGTGCTCGAAGCGGTGGCCCTGGCCGAGCGCAATCGCCAGCGCTTGCACCTGGATAACGTCACGGTGCTTAACAGTCACTGGTTCAGCGCCCTGAAAGATCACACCTATCACCTGATCATCAGCAACCCGCCCTACATTGCCGACAGCGATCCGCACCTGGTGGCGGGCGATGTGCGTTTCGAGCCGGCCAGCGCACTGGTGGCCGGCCACGATGGCCTGGACGACCTGCGCCTGATCATCGCCCAGGCGCCGCAGCACCTGGAGGCTGGTGGCTGGTTGCTGCTCGAACACGGTTATGACCAGGCCCCGGCCGTGCGTGACTTGCTGCTGACCCAAGGTTTCGAAGAGGTCCACAGCCGTATCGACCTCGGCGGCCACGAGCGCATCAGCCTGGGGCGCCGGCCGTGCTGACCGATCAGGAGCTGTTGCGCTATAGCCGACAGATCCTGTTGCAACAGGTGGACATCGACGGCCAGTTGCGCCTGAAAAACAGCCGCGTGCTGATCGTCGGCCTCGGCGGCCTCGGTGCCCCGGTGGCGCTGTACCTGGCGGCTGCCGGCGTGGGTGAGCTGCATCTGGCGGACTTTGATACCGTCGACCTGACCAACCTGCAACGCCAGATCATCCACGACACCGACAGCGTTGGCCTGAGCAAAGTGGACTCGGCCATCCGCCGCCTGAGCGCGATCAACCCCGAGGTCCGGCTGGTTGCCCATCGCACGGCGCTGGACGCCGACTCGCTGGCCGCCGCCGTGGCCGATGTGGACCTGGTGCTCGACTGCTGTGACAACTTCACCACCCGTGAGGCGGTGAACGCGGCGTGCGTGGCGGCTGGCAAGCCCCTGGTCAGCGGCGCGGCGATTCGCCTCGAAGGCCAGCTCTCGGTGTTCGACCCACGCCGCCCGGAAAGCCCCTGCTACCACTGTTTATATGGGCACGGCAGCGATACCGAATTGACCTGCAGCGAAGCCGGCGTCGCCGGCCCATTGGTAGGCCTGGTCGGCAGCCTGCAAGCCCTGGAAGCCCTGAAGCTGCTGGCCGGTTTTGGCACACCGCTGGTTGGGCGCCTGCTGCTGATCGACGCCCTGGGCACACGTTTTCGCGAACTGCGGGTCAAGCGCGACCCCGGTTGCAGCGTCTGCGGTAGCCAGCATGGTTAAGGATGCACCGATCGGTGTGTTCGACTCCGGTGTCGGCGGCCTGTCGGTGCTGGACGAAATTCATCGGTTGTTGCCCCATGAATCGCTGCTGTACGTGGCGGATTGCGGGCATATCCCCTATGGCGAGAAAACCCCTGCATTCATTCGCGAACGTTCGCGGGTGGTCGCGGAGTTTTTCCGTGGGCAGGGCGCCAAGGCCTTTGTGATTGCCTGCAACACGGCCACCGTGGCGGCGGTCGCGGATTTGCGCAGTGATTACCCGGACTGGCCGCTGGTGGGCATGGAGCCAGCGGTCAAGCCAGCCGCCGCCGCAACCCGCAGCGGTGTGGTCGGGGTGCTGGCCACTACGGGCACCCTGCAAAGTGCCAAGTTCGCTGCGCTGCTGGATCGTTTTGCCACCGACGTGCGGGTGATTACCCAGCCATGCCCGGGGCTGGTGGAGCTGATCGAAGCCGGCGACCTGGACAGCCCGGCGCTGCGCCAGATGCTGCAAGGTTATGTCGCGCCGCTGGTCGAGGCCGGATGCGACACCATCATCCTTGGTTGCACTCACTATCCTTTCCTCAAGCCACTGCTGGCGACGATGCTGCCACCGTCGATCATCCTGATCGACACCGGGGCGGCCGTGGCGCGCCAACTGCAACGCTTGCTGGGTGAGCGTCAGCTGCTGGCCGAGGGCAATCCTCGGGCCGCGCAGTTGTGGACCAGCGGTGATCCGCAACATCTCAGAAATATCCTACCCACACTATGGAAATTCAGCGGCGTTGTGCGAAGCTTCGCCCTGTGAAAAATTCGTGAAATAGCGGGTTTTCCGGCTGAACTTCTGCGTTGTCCGTGATTTCTATAGCTCTTGATGAGCAGTACAAAACCATACAACTTCGTTTGGAAAGGATGTTTCTTATGAGGCGCTTGTTCTGTTTGGCTGCGATTGCGGCCGTCGTGGTGGGACACTCGGTTTCGGCCCAGGCTGCCGGCCTGGAGTTTGCGGTGGGGCATACCAGCGATTCGACCATGACTTATCGTCTGGGCCTGCAATCGGACTGGGACAAGAGCTGGTGGCAGAGCGATGTGGGGCGCCTGACTGGCTACTGGAGCGGCGCTTATACCTTCTGGGACGGTGACGAACGGGCGAGTGTCAGCAGCCTGTCGTTTTCGCCGGTGTTTGTGTATGAATTTGCCGGTGAGTCGGTCAAACCCTACATCGAAGCGGGGATCGGCGTGGCGCTGTTCTCACGCAGCCGGGTCGAAGACAACAACATTGGCGGCGCTTTCCAGTTCGAAGACCGCCTGGGCTTTGGCTTGCGCTTTGCCGGTGGGCACCAGGTGGGGATCCGTGCCACGCACTATTCCAACGCTGGCATCAGCAGCCACAACGATGGTATCGAGAGCTATTCGTTGAACTACACCATGCCGCTCTGATTTTCCCAGCACAGCAGAACCCATGTAGGAGCGGGCTTGCCCGCGATGCAGACGACTCGGTGCTTTAGACAAACCGAGGTGATGCTATCGCAGGCAAGCCAGCTCCCACATTTGCCCTGGGATCAGCGGTAGACCGTCGCAATCCCCAGGCGCTCTTCAAGGCACTCCGGCTCGCCCATCTCGAATTCCCGGCAAATCAGCGGTCGTTTCTCATAGATCGTGCACATCATCGTGTCGCGATCCAACGCCGCGCACCAGCCGTCGTCCAGGCGCAGCATGACTTCGCCGCCCCAATCGTCCGTATCGATAAAGCGATCAGGCACGCCAGTGTCGGTGATCAGCATGACTTCCAGCTGGCAGCAGCAGGCTGCGCACGTGGAGCAGGTGACGGCAGGTTCGGTGATTTGGGTGTGCGGGATGGTGGTCATAGGCGCGCAGTGTAAGGCAAGCCGGTCTAGCGCGTGTGAAAGCTCTGACAAACGTCAGCGCGCGAGCCGGTGCAGGCCAGGAAATACCACAGCCCACAGCAGCGCGATTGCCACCAGGGTTGGCACGGTGGCAAACCCGAAGCTCACACCGGCCAACTGGCTGCCGGCGTAGTACGACAGCGGCCCGCCCGCAGCTCCGAGCAGGCTTGCGCGCCACCAGGGCCGGGCGCTCCAGGCCAGGCAGTGGCGTAGGGTGGTCGCCAGCAGCGCCCACAGCAGGATCAGCCACACAGGAATCAACGGGCCTGGATCACTGAATTCAAACACCCCGAGCGTGCGCAGCAGCGTGTCCAGCAGGGTGCCCAGCACGGTCACGCTCAAGATCAACCGCCACTCAACGGCCCACAAAGTTATCCACAGCAGGTGGACCGCCAGCACGCCCAGCCCGACCAACAACCACAGGCTGTCACCACCGATCACACAGGCAAACCAACCGCACTGGAACAACGCGGCATTGGCCAGGTTTTTAAGCATTGAAGCGCCCGAGCAACGGTTGTGTCACCGCGCAGGGCTTGGCCAGCAGCAATTGCGCGGTGCCGATGGTGCGTTCCATAAAGCCGCCTTCGCAGTAGCACAGGTAGAATTCCCACAACCGCAGGAAGTATTCGTCGTAGCCCAGTTCCGTCAGTCGACCGTGGGCGCGGCGAAAGTTCTCATGCCACAAGCGCAAGGTTCGCGCGTAATGCAGGCCGAAATCCTCCATGTGCAACAGGTTCATATCGGTGTCGCGGCTGACGATCTGCAACATCTTCTGCACACAGGGCAAGGCACCGCCGGGGAAGATGTAGCGCTGGATGAAGTCGACGCTGCCCTTGGCCTGTTCATAACGTTGTTCGCGAATGGTGATGGCTTGCAACAGCATCAACCCGTCGCTCTTGAGCAAGTGCGCGCATTGCTTGAAGTAGGTGGGCAGGAAACGATGGCCCACGGCCTCGATCATTTCGATGGACACCAGCTTGTCGTACTGCCCGCTCAGGTCGCGGTAGTCCTGCAACAGCAGCGTCACCTGGTCCTGCAGCCCCAAGGCCTGGATGCGCTGTTCGGTGTAGGCAAATTGCTCCTTGGACAAGGTGGTCGTGGTGACCTGGCAGCCGTACTGCTGCGCTGCATACAGGGCCATGCTGCCCCAGCCGGTGCCGATTTCCAGCAGGTGGTCCGATGGCTTGAGTGCCAGTTTCTGGCAAATGCGCTCCAGCTTGTTAAGTTGTGCCTGCTCCAGCGTGTCGTCGGCGGTAAGGAACTGCGCCGCCGAATACATCATGGTCGGGTCAAGAAACTCCTGGAACAGGTCGTTACCCAGGTCGTAGTGGGCGGCGATGTTTTTTTGCGAGCCCTTGCGGGTGTTGCGATTGAGCCAGTGTAGGCCTTGGGTGAGCGGGCGGGCCAGCTTGGCCAGGCCGCCTTCGAGGGCGTCCAGGACATCGAGGTTGCTGACCATCACGCGCACCACGGCGGTCAGGTCCGGGCTGCTCCAGAACCCATGGATAAACGCCTCGCCGGCACCGATGGAACCGTTGGCGGCCACCAGGCCCCACACCGCCGGGTCGAGGATCTGGATCTCCCCCAGCAAGTGCGCTTCCCGTGCGCCGAACACCTGGCGCTCGCCGTCCTCGATCACCACCAGTTGGCCATGGCGCAGCTTGCCGAGTTGGCGCAGCACGGCTTTGCGCAACAGCGCGCCGGTCAGGCCGTTGACGTTCAGGCGGTTGGATTTGACCGATAAGCTAGGGGATTTCATGGCGACGATCCTTGGGATAGCCAATTGCACAGGCGCCATCGGCGGCCTGATGGGGAAAAATCGGTGTGCGTTTAAAGAGCAGGCGCAGCGCTTGCCAGTAGATGGCCAGGCAGGTCTTGGCGGTCATCCACGGAAAGCGCCGCAAGTAGCGATGCAGGCTGGCGCGGTCGAGGGCTTCGCGTTGCAGGCTCAAGGTGGCATCGAACACCTTGGTCTCGCCTTGCCAGTCGGCCATATGCACGCCCAGGCGCTGGCTCGGCGGGCTAAAGCTCATGCGGTATTCCAGGTCTCGGGGCAAAAACGGCGACACATGAAACGCCTTGGCCACCGCGAAATGCTGATGCTCGCCAACCGCCAGGGCCTGGGCCGGCAGCACGTAGTGATAACGCTCGCGCCATGGCGTGTTGGTCACTTCACAGACAATCGCCGCCAGTTGCCCGTCGGCCTCAAAGCAATAGAAGAAACTTACCGGGTTGAACGCCAGGCCCCAGCTGCGGGCCTGGGTCAGCAGGCAGATGTTGCCCTGGGGGGTATGCCCCAGCGCCGTGCCGACCACTTGGCGCACGGCATCGATCAAGCAGGTGCCGTCGCGGGTCAATTCACGCAGGTAATCCTGCTGGCGAAACGCAAAGGGCGCGAAGCGGCCATGACCTGCTAAGGGCGACAGCCCCAGCACCTGTTCCTGTTCGCTCAGATCCAGGTACAGCAGGCCAATGCGATAGCGAAAGGCATGGCCTTTGGGGGTGAAGCGCCGGTGGGCGATCCAGCCGCTGTAGAGCGCGCTGTTCACAGGGTTTCCCCAAAGGCTTGGGCCACGCGCAGGGCGCTGACCACGCCATCTTCATGAAAACCGCTGGCCCAGTAGGCCCCGCAATAATAGGTGTGCCGGGTGCCATGCAGTTCTTCCCAGCGCGCTTGCGCCGCCACTGCCGCCAGGCTGTATTGCGGATGGGCATAGGTATAGCGGGCGAGAATCTTCAGCGGGTTGATAATCGCCGTCTGATTGAGGCTCACACAAAAGGTGGTGGGGCTGTCGATGCCTTGCAGGATGTTCATGGCATAGGTGACGGCTGCCGGCTTGTGCGTGCTGGCGTCCATCCGATAGTTCCAGCTGGCCCAGGCCAGGGGGCGATCGGGCAGCAAGCGGGTGTCGGTGTGCAGGGCCACGTCATTGTCGGCGTAGGTTATCGCCCCAAGAATCTGCTGCTCCGCCTGGCTGGGATCGTCCAGCAGGGCCAGGGCCTGGTCGCTGTGGCAGGCGAAGACGACCTTGTCGAAAATTTCACGGCCATCGGCACTGTGGATAACCACGCCTTCTGGTGTGCGCTCGACTTTTTGCACCGGGCAGTTGAGGCGGATCTGCTGGCCAAACGAGCGGGTCAGCGGCTCGATGTAACGACTGGAGCCACCCTCGATCACGCACCACTGCGGCCGATTGTTCACCGACAGCAAGCCGTGGTTCTTGAAGAACCGCACGAAGAACTGCAGCGGGAACCTGAGCATGTCCGCCAGGGGCATCGACCAGATGGCTGCGCCCATGGGCACGATGTAGTGGCGGATAAACCGCGGGCCGTAGTTGCCCGCCTGCAAGTATTCGCCCAGGGTCATCTGTGCGCTGATGCGCTGCTCCTGCAAATCCAGGGGCGCCTGGCGATTGAAACGCAGGATGTCGCGCAACATGCCCCAGAAACCCGGGGACAGGAGATTGCTGCGCTGGGCGAACAGGCTGTTGAGGTTGTTGCCGTTGTACTCGACATTTTCCTCAGGGTCGCACACCGAAAAACTCATTTCGGTCGGCTTGAACGGCACGCCGATCTGCCCCAGCAGGCGGATGAAGTTGGGGTAGGTCCAGTCGTTGAACACAATAAACCCGGTGTCCACCGCATACCGCGTGCCCTCGACGGTCACGTCTACCGTATGGGTATGGCCGCCAATCCGGTCGGCGGCTTCGAACACCGTGATGTCGTGACGGCGGCTAAGCAGATAGGCACTGGTCAGCCCGGAAATACCGCTGCCGATTATGGCGATCTTCACAGGTCGTCCTTCTGCGGCGGCGGGCTGCGCAGCATGCGTTTGCCGATAATCAGTTGCGCGCGGTTCGGCAGTTTCGACAGTGGCCACAGGGTGGCGATGAACAGCGCTGGGAAGGCGATTTCCAGCGGGCGTTTTTCCAGTTTGCCGAAAATATGCCGCGCGGCCTTGTCGGCCGGCCAGCTCAGGGGCATGGGGAAATCGTTGCGTTCGGTCAGTGGCGTATCGACGAAACCGGGGCTGACTACCGTGACATCAATGCCTTCGGGAGACAGGTCGATGCGCAGGGATTCGAACAAGTAACGCAGGCCGGCCTTGGACGCGCCATAGGCTTCTGCGCGGGGCATCGGCAGGTAGGTGACGGCACTGGCGACCCCCACCAAATGCGGGGTTTGCCCGGCACGCAGCAGCGGCAGCGCGGCTTCGATGCAATAACTGCTGGCCAGCAGGTTGGTGCGCACCACGTGTTCGATAATCGACGCATCGAACTGCCGGGCATCCACATACTCGCAGGTGCCGGCATTCAGGATCACGGTGTCCAGGGCGCCCCAGGTATGTGCGATCTGCTCGCCGATTTCCCGTACGACCTGGCTGTTGGTCAAGTCTCCGGCCACCACCAGCACTTGGCCGGGGTAACGTTGGGCCAGTTGTTCCAGCGGCGCCTTGGAACGTGCACTCAGCGCCACCTGCGCGCCACTGCCGAGCAACTCTTCGGCCAGGGCGGCACCGATGCCACTGCTTGCTCCTGTCAGCCAATAACGGCGTGGCGATTTCAGGCTCATGCCATTCTCCCTTTCAACCAACGGACCAGCCGGCCAAGTACCGGCAGGTGTTCGTAAAGCAGCGCTCCAGCATCAAAGTAATCGCGGTGCCGGTAGACCTTGTCGTGCCATAGCAGGTGGGAGCAGCCTTGCACCTGAATCTGTTGGCCGCCCGCCAGGCGCGGGTGGCAGAAACTCATGGTCCAGCGTAGATAACCCTCGCCTTCGGCCACGTGGTCGAAGCCGTGGAAGTCAAAATGCAGTTGCTTGACGTTGCTGTAAAGCTCGGCGAAGTACGCATTCAGCGCGCTGATGCCGTGGACCTGGTGCAGTGGATCGCTAAACGATATGTCCTGGCTGTACAGGCTGTCGAGCCGGTGCAGGTTGTGTTTGTTAAGACCGGCGAAAGACTCGGCAAACTGGCGCAGGAAATCACTCATACCCACCTCCCACCGCCTGGCGCGGGGGCAGGGCACGAAAGGCCGCCAGCGCCCGCTCGCGGGAAGACTTCAGGTCGACCATGGGCCGTGGGTAGTCGGCCACGCCAAACAGGCCGCCGACGGCGTCGGGGTTGTGCACTTCCTTTTTGTTCAAGCCCGCCAGTTGCGGCAGCCACTGCTTGATAAAACGCCCTTCGCCGTCGAATTTCTCGGACTGGCTCAACGGGCTGAAAATGCGGAAATACGGCGCCGAGTCGGTGCCGGTGGACGAACTCCACTGCCAGCCGCCGTTATTGGCCGCCAGGTCGCCGTCGATCAGGTGCCGCATAAAGAAGCGCTCGCCCTCGCGCCAGTCGATCAAAAGGTTCTTGGTCAGGAACATCGCCACCACCATGCGCAGGCGATTATGCATCCAGCCGGTTTCAAGAAGTTGGCGCATCGCGGCGTCGATGATCGGCAGGCCGGTGCGCGCCTCTTGCCAGGCGGCCAGGTCGGCGGGGGCGTGGCGCCAGGCCACGGCTTCGGTTTCCGGGCGAAAGGCACGATGGCGCGACACCCGTGGGTAGCCCACCAGGATATGTTTGTAGAACTCACGCCACAGCAGCTCGTTGATCCAGGTGATTGCACCGATATCGCCGCTTTCGAATTCACCCTGGTTGCTTTGCAGCGCCGCATGCAGGCACTGGCGCGGCGAGACCACGCCAGCAGCGAGGTACGCAGAGAGTTGGCTGGTGCCGGGCTTGGCCGGAAAGTCGCGTTCGTCCTTGTAGTAGCTGATCTGGGCCTCGGCAAATTGCCCGAGGCGCCGCTGTGCCTCGTCTTCACCGGCCGGCCACAGGGCGCGCAGGGTGTCGCTGGGCGCGGCGAATCCTTTGACCTGTTCGGGAACCTCGTCGCTGGCCAGTGCCAAGGCCGCCTGGGCCTTGGGCGTCGGCACCCGGCGTGGCAGGGCACTGTGCAGGCGGTTGTAACAGACCTTGCGAAACTGGCTGAACACTTGGAAGTAGGTGCCGGTCTTGGTCAGTACGCTGCCGGGTTGGAACAGCAGTTGGTCCAGGTAACTGTAAAAACCCACCCCTTGTGCTTCCAGGGCCTGGGCTACGGCGGCATCGCGCCGGCTTTCGTGGATCCCGTACTCTTCGTTGGCGTGGACGGTCTCGACCGCCAAGGCCTGGCACAGCTCGACCAATACCTGTGGCACTTGATCCCATGTATCCGCGTGGCGGATCAGCAGTGGGATATTCAATTCACCCAGGGCCTGGCCCAGGCACTTGAGGTTGCGCAGCCAAAAGTCGACTTTGCACGGCGCATCGTCATGGGCCAGCCATTGGTCCGGCGTGATCAGGTACACCGCCGCCGTCGGGCCACGCTGGCAGGCGGCAGCGAGGGCGGTGTTGTCATGTAGGCGCAGGTCGCTGCGCAGCCAGATCAGGTGCATTTAAAGAAGCCCACGCTGGATCAGGAGCTGATGGGCCGACAACGGGTCTTCGGCCAGCAACAGTTCAGGGATGTCTTGGGTTAATACCGCCAACTCGGCCTGGTGGATGCACACCGTTGGTCCGGCGAGGAGGATTGGGCAACTACTGCCGCTCAAGAGTTTCGGCAGCGCCGCCAGATTGATGGCCTTGCTGGAGTAGAGCACCACGGCGCGTGGTTGCAGGTGTTCGACCGCCAGGGCCAGTTCGCCGGTGGGCAACGGCCAGTCGAAGACTTCCACCGGGCAATCGGCGCTGCTGGCCAACCAGGCGCTCAACCACAGGTGCGGCTCCAGCGGCAGGTCGCAATGGTTGATCAGCAATAACGGGGAGCCACTGAGTTGGCGATTGTTGTGATACATCCGCGCGCCAAATTTGCTGCGCAGCCAAGAGTGGAAAAACACCCGCTCCATCTGCGCGCCGAACTGGCCTTGCCAGCGCTGTTCCAGTTCCTTGAGCAGCGGCAGCAACAGTTGCTCGCACAGGGTGCGCGGCGGGTAGAGGGCCATGGCCTGGTTGAACACATCATCGACCCGGCGCTCGGCCAGTTGGCTGATGGCTTGTACCAGGGTCTGGCGCAGGCCCTGCCATTCGTTTTCGCCGCTGTCGTCCACCGGCTGGGCGCTGTCGATCAACTGCTTGACCTGGCTGACCGGCACGCCACGGTTGAGCCAGGTCAGGATGGCCTGGATGCGCTGCACATGCTCGGTGTTGAACAGCCGATGGCCCTTGGGCGTGCGCTGCGGCACGATCAGGCCATAGCGCCGTTCCCAGGCACGCAGGGTCACGGCGTTGACCCCGGTCTGGCGCGCCACTTCGCGAATCGGCAGCCAGCCTTGTTCCAGGGCCTGGGCGACGTCTTCGACGGGGTGGGTGGGGTGGTGCAGGGAAGCATTCATGGGTTAGATCGCATTACGCAGGCTGAGATTTTCCGGATGCGGTTGCAGGTAGGCCTGCTGCGCGATGTAGCGGTCCGGATGTTGGCGAAAGTGATGTTTGAGCAAGGTCAGCGGCACCACCAGCGGCACGATGCCGTGGCGGTATTGGCCGATCAGGGTTTGCATCTCCTGTTTGTCCTCGGCGCTGAGGGCTTGCTTGAGATAGCCGCTGATGTGCTGCAGCACGTTGGAATGGGTGCCACGGGTGGCGCACTTTTTCAGGGCGCTCATCAGCTCGCTGAAATAGTCCCTGGCCAGGGCATGCAGGTCGCAGCCCTTGCCCATGCTGCCCAGCAGATGGCCGAGGCTTTTGTAGTGGGCTGGGCTGTGGGCCATCAGCAGGTATTTGTAGCGCGAGTGAAAGGCCAGCAGGCGGTGGCGGGTCAAGCCCTCGGCCAGTAGGTGCTGCCAACTGGCATACACAAACACCCGGGTGAGGAAATTTTCGCGCAGCACCGGGTCATGCAGGCGGCCATCTTCTTCCACTGGCAGATTGGGGTGGCGGGCACAGAATGCCTGGGCATAGATGCCGCGCCCGCCGCCATCCACCGGGGTGCCGTTGTCGCGGTAGACCTTGACCCGTTCCAGGCCGCACGACGGTGACTTCTGCATGAAGATGTAGCCGCACAGGTCGGTGTGCTCGGCGGCCATGTCCTGGCCGTAGGTGTCCAGCGCGGCGGTCACGTTCAGTTCGCGGTGCACCGTGCCCACGGCCTGCGGTTGCTGCGGGTCGCCCACCAGGCGAATCGGCTCACGGGGGATGCCCAGGCCGATGGCCACTTCCGGGCACAGGGGCACGAAGTCGAAGTAGTCAGCGAGGGTCTGGCTGCACAGAGGGGATTGTTTGTGCCCGCCATTGAAGCGCACGTTCTCGCCGAGCAGGCAGGCGCTGATGGCGATCTTGGGTTTGCCGGTGGCGGACACAGGGGTGGACATGGCAAAACCTCTACAAGATTCCTGTACAGCATGTAATTCCTGTACAACTTAATCTCATCATAGGTCTGAAGCTATACAAGTCAAATTATTTGTACAGGTTTTTACTGCCAGCCGATTTTCCACTGCCCGGCATCTTGCAGGCTTTGCCAGGCCAGGCGCTCTGCGCGACGGGTCAGGACCGCTTGCAGTTCTATCTCCAGCACGCGGCCTTGTTCATCGCGAAACAACTCAGTGACCAGGAAATGCTTTTCCTTGTGCCGAGGCTGGGTGGCGGTCCATTTCGAGAGCAGCAATTTCGCCGGGTTGATGCGCTTCATTGCAGGTGCTCAAGCAGGCGCCGCGCGGCTTCCTGGCCGCTGAGCCATGCACCTTCGACCCTGCCTGACAGGCACCAGTCGCCGCATACGTAGAGGCCCAGGTCGGCATCCGCCAGCACTCCCCATTCATGGCTGCCCGCCGGGCGGGCGTACAGCCAGCGGTGGGCGAGGCTGAAGGAGGGCGCCGGCATGCTGCAATGCAGCAGTTCGGCAAAGGCGCCGTGGAGCAATTCGATGATGGCTTCCTTGGGCAGGTCCAGGTGCCTTTTGCTCCAGGCACTGGTGGCGTGCAGGATCCAGGTGTCTGGCGTGGCGTCACGCCCTGGTTTGCTGCGGTTGCGGGCCAGCCAGTCGAGGGGGCTGTCTTGTACGAAACAGCCTTCCATCGGCGTATCCAGCGGCGTGTCGAAGGCCAGGGCGACAGCCCAGGTCGGGTCCATTTTCACCCCGGCCGCCGTGCTCGCCAGTTTGGGCGCCGCCGCCAGCAATGCCGTGGCCTGGTGGGCCGGGGTGGCGATGATCACATGGCTGAAGGGGCCATGGTTGCCGCCGTCGGCGTCCAGCAGGTTCCAGTGTTGCTGGCCCTGGAACACTTCGGTGATCCGGCAGCCAAACTCCACCGGCAGGTCATCCAGCAATGCACGGGTGATGGCGCTCATGCGCGGGGTGCCGACCCAGCGGGTCTGTTCGTCGGGGGAGGGGCTCAGTTGGCCGGATTGGCAGTTGTAGAGTTGCGGCTCCCACTCGGCGGCCCAGCCATTGGCTTGCCAGCGTTGCACTTCATTGACGAAGCGCCGGTCGCGCGCAGTGAAGTACTGCGCGCCCAGGTCCAGTGCACCGGCCTCGCTGCGCTTGCTGGACATACGCCCGCCACTGCCACGGCTTTTATCGAAGAGTTGTACAACGTGCCCGGCATCTTTTAACGCTCGGGCGGCCGAAAGTCCGGCGATGCCGGTACCGATGATCGCGATGGGAACAGTCATGGGAGGCCTCGTTTTACCGTTGGGTACAGACTACGCCGACACCAATAGCTGTACAATATTGTTTTTTGGTATAAGTTTCGGCATGCCTGAATGTGTCGCGTGACCTATGGTTAAACCCAGGTCGCGGCCGATTAAAAAGATCCCTGCTTATAAAATAGACCAGCGATGCCCGGCCAACGTTACAGGAGGAAGATCTCATGCATATTTTGCTGACCGGCGGTACAGGTCTGATCGGCCGCCAGCTCTGCCAGCACTGGAGCGCCCAGGGGCATCGGTTGACGGTCTGGAGCCGCAACCCCGCGCAGGTCGCCACGTTATGCGGTGCGCAGGTGCAGGGCGTGGCCCGTTTGCAGGACGTGACGCAGCCGGTGGATGCCGTTATCAACCTGGCCGGCGCGCCGATTGCCGACCGCCTCTGGACCCACAAACGCAAGGCGCTGCTGTGGAGCAGTCGCATCAGCCTGACGGAAACCCTGCTGGCCTGGCTTGAAGGCCTGGCGGTAAAACCTGCGGTATTGATCAGCGGTTCGGCGGTGGGCTGGTACGGCGATGGCGGTGAGCGCGAGCTGACCGAAGCCAGCGGCCCGGTGCAGGACGATTTCCCCAGCCAGTTATGCATTGCCTGGGAAGAAACCGCCCAGCGCGCCGAAGCCTTTGGCCTGCGGGTGGTGCTGGTGCGTACTGGCCTGGTGCTAGCGGCGCAGGGCGGCTTTTTGTCGCGGCTGTTGCTGCCCTTCAAGCTGGCGCTGGGCGGGCCTATCGGCAACGGTCGGCAGTGGATGCCGTGGGTGCATATCAAGGATCAAATCGCCCTGATTGATTTTCTTCTGCACAAACCTGACGCCAGCGGTCCTTATAATGCCTGCGCGCCGCAGCCGGTGCGTAACCGCGAGTTCGCCAAGACCCTGGGCCAGGTGCTGCACCGCCCGGCGTTCATGCCGATGCCGGCGTTTGCCTTGCGGGTGGGTTTGGGCGAGTTGTCCGGGCTGTTGCTGGGCGGGCAGAAGGCGTTGCCCGAGCGGTTGTTGGCCGCCGGTTTCACTTTTCAGTTCACTGAGTTGCACGCGGCCCTGGACGACTTGTCCAGCCGCCTCTAGAGATAGGATGTTGCATGACGGATCACGCGTTGTTACTGGTCAACCTGGGCTCACCGGCGTCCACTTCGGTGGCCGATGTGCGCAGCTACCTCAATCAGTTTTTGATGGACCCGTATGTGATTGACCTGCCGTGGCCGGTCCGGCGCTTGCTGGTGTCGCTGATCCTGATCAAGCGTCCCGAGCAGTCGGCCCACGCCTACGCTTCGATCTGGTGGGATGAAGGCTCGCCGCTGGTGGTGCTCAGCCGTCGCCTGCAACAGCAGATGACTGCGCAGTGGACCCAGGGCCCGGTGGAGCTGGCGATGCGCTATGGCGAGCCGTCGATTGAGAGCGTGCTGACTCGCCTTGCTGGCCAAGGTATCCACAAAGTCACGCTGGCGCCGTTGTATCCACAGTTTGCCGACAGCACCGTGACCACCGTGATCGAAGAAGCGCGGCGTGTGGTGCGCGATCAGCAGCTCAACCTGCAGTTCTCGATCCTGCAACCGTTCTACGACCAGCCGGAATACCTCGACGCCCTGGTGGCCAGTGCCAAGCCGCATTTGCAGCAGGATTACGATCACCTGCTGTTCAGCTTCCACGGCCTGCCGGAGCGGCACCTGAACAAGCTCAACCCCGGGCATTCCCTGGAAGGCGCGGGCGACTGTTGCGCCAATGCGTCGCCGCAGGTGCGCACCACCTGTTATCGCGGGCAGTGCTTCAGCGTCGCCCGCGATTTTGCCGCGCGCATGGGCCTGGCGGACGATAAATGGTCGGTGGCGTTCCAGTCGCGCCTGGGCCGGGCGAAGTGGATCGAACCCTATACCGAGGCCCGCCTGGAGGCCTTGGCCCAGCAGGGGGTGAAGAAGTTGCTGGTGATGTGCCCGGCGTTTGTCGCCGATTGCATCGAGACCCTGGAAGAGATTGGTGATCGCGGCCTGGAGCAGTTCCGCGAAGCCGGCGGTGAGGAGTTGGTGCTGGTGCCGTGCCTCAATGATGATCCGCAATGGGCGGCGGCGCTCAATACCTTGTGCGAAAGAGCGCCTGTCAGCCTCTAATGTGGGGGCTTGTGTAGGAGCTGGCTTGCCTGCGATGCAGGCACCTTGGTGTGTCATTCATACCAAGGTGATGCTATCGCAGGCAAGCCAGCTCCCACACAAGTCAGCTCCAGGCAAGTCCTACACAAGCAGGCTCCCACATGGCTTCAGTGGTGTTCACTCATGATGGGGCTGGCCGAGGAAGGTCAGTGAGCTGAACAGCGCGCGGGCCTGTACCTCGCTGTCACCCTTGACCGGCACTTCTGTCTGCGCCGCAATCACATTCAATGCCTCGTTGCGCACCAGTACCTGGGCCCGGCCATCCTTGTCGGTCTCGGTGCTCAGGGTATTGGGCGCGCTGCGGTAGTCACCAATCAACTTGATCCCGGCGGCAGGCTTGCCGTCGATCAGCACCCGTACGGGCAGCGATTGGCCGGGGCCGACGGTCAGCGGGTCGACCTCGGGCACAATCACCATTCTCAATTGATCCAGCTTGGGCAGCTTGGCCCCGGCCTGATAGATCGCCAGGCTGTACTTCAGGGCCTGGGTGGTTTCGACGGCGCCAGGTACCTGGCTGCGGCCCTTGTTCACCCACTTCTTGTCCGGGGTTTGCGACCACAAGCCGTTATCAAAGGCCACCGCCAGCACGGCAGGCGGCTTGAGCGGTTGCAGGCGCGCCTGATCGTCCAGGCGCTGCACGGTCACCGGGATCATCCGGCCACTGGCGTCGTAGGCCCAGGCGCCGCTGACTTTCCTCGCCTTGAAGGCTTCATCCTCGGCACCGTGGCCGTAGACTACCTCGACATGGCCCCGGCGTTGTTCGGTCCACAGGCCATGGGCCGAGACCTGGGTGGCGAACAGCAGGCCGAGCACGGCCAATGATTTGAGCGCTTGCATGGTGAGGTCCTTTTACAGGTTGAGGGTCAGGCTGACGGTGAAGTTGCGCGGCTCTCCGGGGTTGACCCAGTAGTTGCTGTAGGAGCGCTCGTAGTACTTTTCGTCGAACAGGTTGTTGAGGTTCAGGCCCACGGTGACGTTATCGCTGGCCTTGTAATGGGCCAGCAGGTCGACGGTGTGGTAGGCCGGCAACTCGAAGCTTTTACCGGCCTCGCCCGAACGGTCGCCGACGTAGGTAAACGCCGCGCCCAGGTCCGAGCCACGCAGGGCGCCATCCTGGAACTCGTACACGCCCAACAGGCTGCCACTGCGCTTGGCCACGCCGAGAATGCGGCTGCCGGTGGGGATCTCTTTGTCGCCCTGGGTCACTTCGGCATCGATGTAGGCAAACGCGCCAATTACCCGTATGGCATCCGTCAGTTGCCCAGTCAGTTGCAGGTCGAAGCCCTGGCTGCGGGCCTTGCCGATGGCGCGCTTGGTGTCGGTGGTCGGGTCCGTGGCCAGGGTGTTTTCCTTTTCGATATGGAAGGCGGCCAGGGTAGTGCTCAGGCGGTCGTCGAACAGCTCGCTCTTGATCCCCACTTCATAGCCGATGCCTTCCTCGGGCTTGAGGAAATTGCCGGCTGCGTCCAGCTCACTTTGCGGTTTGAACGAGGTGGAGGCGTTGGCAAACAGGCCCACTTGCGGGGTCAGTTGATACAGCAGGCCCGCCCGTTGGGTCATGACATCGTGGGTTTTCTGGCTCTTGGCACCGTTCCGGGTGAAGTCCTCCGAGCGTTGCTCGACATGCTCCAGGCGCACGCCAACCACACCGCGCAGGCGGTCGGTAAAGACGATCTGGTCTTGCAGGTTCAGCGCCTGGCTTTTCACCTGGGTGAAAAAATCACTGCCGGTGCGCTCGCCATTGGGCTTGGGCTGGCCATAGACCGGACGGTAGATATCAATCGGGTAACGGCCGGCGATGGCGGTCACCCGTTCTTTCTTGCGGTAGTCCTCGTACTCGGTGCCGATCAGCAGTTCATGCTGCCAACTGCCCACCTCGAACAGGCCGCGCAACTCCAGTTGGGTGATGCTGTCGTGCCAACCCATGGAGCGTTGGCGGTAGCGGCGGTTGATAGTATGGCCGTCGGCATTCAGCGCGCGGTTTTCCGACGCTTCGCCCCACAGGCTGCCCTGTTTGTAGTGGCTGGCCAGGCGCAGCTTCCAGGCATCGTTCAAGTGATGTTCGAGGGTGGCTTGCAGGCGGTTGTTGTGGTTGTCGATATCGCCGTCGTTGGGCTCGCCGAGGAAGGTCGAGCGGGACATGCCGCTCCAGCGGTTGTTGGGCGCGACTAGGCCGCGGTCGAAGGTCGAGCTGTGGCGCACGAACTCACTTTCCACCAGCAGGCTGGTGTCCGGGTCCAGTTGCCAACTGAACGAGGGCGCGACAAACACTCGCTTGCTCTGCACATGGTCGCGGAAGCTGTGGTTGTCCTCCACTGCCAGGTTGACCCGCGACAGCACATTGCCTTCGCTGTCCAGCGGGGTGTTCATGTCGATGGCGGTACGGTAGCGGTCCCAGCTGCCGGCGCTGGTCTGCACGGTGGTGAAGGCTTCGGCTTGGGGCTTCTTGGTGACGATGTTCACCGTGCCGCCGGGATCGCCACGGCCATACAGGCTGGCGGCGGGGCCCTTGAGCACTTCGATGCGTTCGATATTGGCCACGTCCGGCGTGCTGGGGTAGCCGCGGTTGGCGCTGAAACCGTCCTGATAGAACTGCGAGGTGGTGAAGCCACGAATGCTGTATTCGTAAAGGGTCAGGCCACCAAAGTTGTTCTGCTTGGACACGCCGCCGGCAAATTCCAGGGCGCGCTCGACGTTGTTGCTGCCCAGGTCCTTGAGCACCGTGGCGGGAATCACACTGATCGATTGTGGGATATCGCGCAGGGCCGTGTCGGTCTTGGTCGCGCTGGCCGAACGGGTTGCGCGGTAGCCCTTGACCGGGCCGGTGGCGGACTCATAGGCCTCGCCGGTGATGCTGGTGGTGCCCAGTTCAAGGGGGTGGGTGTCTTCTGCAAATACCGGGTCTACCAGTAATCCCAAGGCGAGACCGGCCAGGGGCGCAAACTTTCGAGACGTCATGGTCTAACATTCCAATATCAATATTGAAATAATATAACATGACTATTGATAGTGTATCTCTTTAAGGGTCGCCGTTTATTCCTGCTCTTTCACCGTTGCCGGTGCCGGCGGCGGGCGCAGGCCCACTTCGGCCAGCAGCTTGATTTCCTTGCCGTTGCGCATCACCTGGATCGCGACCTTTTCCGTCGGTTTGATTCGCGCCACCTGGTTCATCGAACGCCGGCCGTCGCCCGCCGGTTCGCCGTCGATACTGAGGATCACATCGCCCACCTGCATCCCGGCCTTTTCCGCCGGGCCGCCGCGCAGGATGCCGGCAATCACGATGCCTGGGCGCCCGGTCAGGCCAAAGGACTCCGACAGCTCCTTGGTCAGCGGCTGCACTTCAATCCCCAGCCAGCCGCGAATCACCTGGCCGTGCTCGATGATCGACTTCATCACTTCCATCGCCAGCTTGACCGGGATCGCGAAGCCGATGCCTTGGGAGCCACCGGATTTGGAGAAGATCGCGGTGTTGATGCCGGTCAGGTTGCCACTGGCATCCACCAGCGCGCCGCCGGAGTTGCCCGGGTTGATCGCCGCGTCGGTCTGGATGAAGTCTTCGTAGCTATTGAGGCCCAGCTGATTGCGCCCCGTGGCGCTGATGATGCCCATGGTCACCGTCTGGCCGACGCCGAACGGGTTGCCGATCGCCAGCGCCACGTCACCCACTCGCAGGCCCTCGGAGCGGCCGATGGTGATGGACGGCAGGTTCTTCAGGTCGATCTTCAGGACGGCAAGGTCGGTTTCCGGGTCGCTGCCCACCACCCGCGCCAGGGTTTCGCGGCCATCACGCAGGGCCACGACAATCTGGTCGGCGCCGGTGCTCACATGGTTGTTGGTCAGGATGTAGCCTTGCGGGCTCATGATCACCCCGGAACCGAGGCTCGACTCCATGCGGCGCTGCTTGGGCGAGTTGTCGCCGAAAAAGCGCCGGAACTGTGGGTCTTCGAACAGTGGGTGCGCCGGTTTATTGATGACTTTGGTGGTGTACAGGTTGACCACCGCAGGCGCGGCCACCACCACCGCATCGGCGTAGGTCACCGGGCCCTGTTGCACCGCGCTGGTTTGCGGCGCCTGTTGCAGGTTGACGTCCAGGCTTGGCAGGCCGACCCATTGCGGATAACGCTGAATGATCAGCATCGCGATCAGCACGCCGGCCAACAATGGCCATCCAAAATAACGCAGTGCCTTGAGCATCAAGTAAGTCCTGACAGGTTGCAGGGGGCGCGGGAGCGCCCATAATGTCGCGCATTATACGAGGCCGCGAGCGCCTCTGAACGGGATATTTAGGAGTCTTTT
This sequence comes from Pseudomonas sp. HC1(2025), assembly GCF_058742075.1. NCBI lineage: Bacteria > Pseudomonadati > Pseudomonadota > Gammaproteobacteria > Pseudomonadales > Pseudomonadaceae > Pseudomonas > Pseudomonas sp. HC1(2025). The sequence goes on from NZ_CP196017.1 coordinate 1,018,269, forward strand.
ATGGCCGTCGCCCTGAGCACCTTGGTTGAAGAAGCGGATCGCTACTTGAACAGTGCGAAAATTGCCGATTACTGCCCCAATGGCCTGCAGGTCGAAGGCCGGCCGCAGGTGTTGCGCATTGTCAGTGGCGTGACCGCCAGCCAAGCGCTGCTCGACGCGGCGGTGGAGGCCAAGGCCGACCTGGTGCTGGTGCATCACGGCTATTTCTGGAAAGGCGAAAGCCCGTGCATCACCGGCATGAAGCAGCGCCGCCTCAAGACCCTGCTCAAGCACGACATCAGCCTCTTGGCCTACCACCTGCCGCTGGACCTGCACCCGGAAGTGGGCAACAACGTGCAATTGGCCCGCCAGTTGGACATTACCGTCGAAGGCCCGCTGGACCCGGACAACCTCAAGGTCGTGGGGCTGGTGGGCTCCCTGGCCGAGCCGCTGTCGGCGCGGGATTTCGCTCGGCGCGTGCAGGAAGCCATGGGCCGCGAGCCGTTGCTGATCGAAGGCAGCGCGATGATCCGCCGCGTGGGCTGGTGCACCGGCGGCGGCCAGGGCTACATCGACCAGGCCGTGCTGGCCGGGGTGGATTTGTACCTCAGCGGCGAAGCCTCGGAGCAGACCTTCCACAGCGCCCGGGAAAACGACATCAGCTTTATCGCCGCCGGCCATCACGCCACCGAGCGTTACGGCGTGCAGGCCCTGGGCGACTACCTGGCCCGGCGCTTTGCCCTGGAACACCTGTTTATCGATTGCCCCAACCCGATCTAAGCCTCCATTGCATCCACTGTAGGAGCCGGCTTGCCGGCGATGAGGCCCTTGAGTCATGCATTGATTTCAAGGACGCCATCGCCGGCAAGCCGGCTCCTACGGGGCGATGTACGGCCAAACGAGGCGGTATATCCATATACCGTTTCGATCTAGCTGGCTCCCTGAATAGAAGAAGGTGCTGTGCTAGCATGCCCCGCTCGAACACGGCCCGCAGGCCGTCCAAAAAGAATCGTTTTTCCGTGAGTAGCCATGGTCGATAAACTGACGCATCTGAAACAGCTGGAGGCGGAGAGCATCCACATCATCCGTGAGGTTGCCGCCGAGTTCGACAACCCGGTGATGCTCTACTCCATCGGCAAAGACTCCGCCGTGATGCTGCATCTGGCGCGCAAGGCATTCTTCCCGGGCAAGCTGCCGTTTCCGGTGATGCATGTGGACACTCAGTGGAAATTCCAGGAAATGTACAAATTCCGCGACCGCATGGTCGAGGAACTGGGCCTGGAGCTGATCACCCACGTCAACCCGGACGGCGTGGCGCAGGGCATCAACCCGTTTACCCACGGCAGCGCCAAGCACACCGACATCATGAAGACCGAAGGCCTGAAACAAGCCTTGGACAAGTATGGTTTCGACGCAGCGTTCGGCGGCGCCCGTCGCGATGAAGAGAAATCCCGCGCCAAAGAGCGCGTGTACTCGTTCCGCGACAGCAAGCACCGCTGGGACCCGAAAAACCAGCGTCCGGAGCTGTGGAACGTCTACAACGGCAACGTCAACAAGGGCGAGTCGATCCGCGTGTTCCCGCTGTCCAACTGGACCGAGCTGGATATCTGGCAGTACATCTATCTGGAAGGTATCCCGATCGTGCCGCTGTACTTCGCCGCCGAACGCGAAGTGATCGAGAAGAACGGCACGCTGATCATGATCGACGACGAGCGCATCCTCGAGCACCTGTCCGACGAAGACAAAGCCCGTATCGTCAAGAAGAAAGTACGTTTCCGTACCCTTGGCTGCTACCCGTTGACGGGCGCGGTGGAGTCCGAAGCCGAGACGCTGACGGACATCATCCAGGAAATGCTCCTGACGCGAACTTCCGAGCGCCAGGGCCGTGTCATCGACCACGATGGCGCCGGCTCGATGGAAGACAAAAAACGTCAGGGTTATTTCTAAGGGGTTGTCATGTCGCACGTATCTGATTTGATCAGCGAGGACATCCTCGCCTACCTGGGCCAGCACGAACGCAAGGAAATGCTGCGCTTTCTGACCTGTGGCAACGTCGACGACGGCAAGAGCACCCTGATCGGGCGCCTGCTGCACGACTCGAAGATGATCTACGAAGACCATCTGGAAGCCATCACCCGCGATTCGAAGAAAGTCGGCACCACCGGTGACGATATCGACCTGGCATTGCTGGTCGACGGCCTGCAGGCCGAGCGTGAGCAGGGCATCACCATTGATGTGGCCTACCGCTATTTCTCCACCGCCAAGCGCAAATTCATCATCGCCGACACCCCCGGCCATGAGCAGTACACCCGCAACATGGCCACCGGTGCGTCCACCTGTGACCTGGCGATCATCCTGGTGGACGCGCGCTACGGCGTGCAGACCCAGACCCGTCGCCACAGCTTTATCGCCTCGCTGTTGGGCATCAAGCACATCGTCATCGCGATCAACAAGATGGACCTCAACGGTTTCGACGAGAGCATTTTCGAGTCGATCAAGGCCGATTACCTGAAGTTCGCCGATGGCATTGCGTTCAAGCCGAGCACCATGGCCTTTGTGCCGATGTCGGCGCTCAAGGGCGACAACGTGGTGAACAAAAGCGAGCGTTCGCCGTGGTACACCGGCCAGTCGCTGATGGAGATTCTCGAAACCGTCGAGATCGCCAACGACCGCAACTACACCGACCTGCGTTTCCCGGTGCAGTACGTCAACCGTCCGAACCTGAACTTCCGTGGTTTTGCCGGCACCCTGGCCAGCGGCATCGTGCACAAGGGCGACGAAGTCGTAGTGCTGCCGTCGGGCAAGAGCAGCCGCGTCAAATCCATCGTCACCTTCGAAGGTGAACTGGAGCACGCAGGCCCAGGCCAGGCCGTGACCCTGACCATGGAAGACGAGATCGACATCTCCCGTGGCGACCTGCTGGTGCATGCCGACAACGTGCCGCAAGTCACCGATGCCTTCGACGCCATGCTGGTGTGGATGGCCGAGGAGCCGATGCTGCCGGGCAAGAAATACGACATCAAGCGCGCCACCAGCTATGTGCCGGGTTCGATCACCAGCATCGTGCATCGTGTGGATGTGAACACCCTCGAGGAAGGCCCGGCCAGTGCCTTGCAGTTGAACGAGATCGGCCGGGTCAAGGTCAGCCTCGATGCGGCCATTGCCCTGGACGGTTACGCCAGCAACCGCACCACCGGCGCCTTTATCGTGATCGACCGTTTGACCAACGGCACCGTGGCTGCGGGCATGATCATCGCCCCGCCGGTCAGCCATGGCAGCGCCGCGCAGCACGGCAAGTTGGCCCATGTGGCCACCGAAGAACGCGCCCAGCGCTTCGGCCAGCAGCCGGCCACCGTGTTGTTCAGCGGCTTGTCGGGCGCTGGCAAGAGCACCCTGGCCTATGCGGTCGAGCGCAAACTGTTCGATATGGGCCGTGCGGTGTTTGTGCTGGATGGGCAGAACCTGCGCCATGACCTGAACAAAGGCCTGCCCCAGGATCGTGCCGGGCGTACCGAGAACTGGCGGCGTGCGGCCCACGTGGCGCGTCAGTTCAACGAAGCCGGCCTGCTGACCCTGGCGGCCTTCGTCGCACCGGATGCCGAAGGCCGGGAACAGGCCAAGGCGTTGATCGGCAGTGACCGCTTGCTCACGGTCTACGTGCAGGCCTCGCCGCTGGTGTGTGCCGAGCGTGACCCGCAAGGCCTGTACGCCGCCGGTGGGGATAACATCCCTGGCGAGTCGTTCCCGTACGACGTGCCGTTGAATGCTGACCTTGTGATCGATACCCAGGCACTGTCGCTGGACGACAGCGTCAAGCAAGTGCTGGAGCTGTTACGCCAGCGCGGCGCGATCTAAACCTCGCCGCCACAAAAAAGCCCGCCACCGAGCACTCGGTGGCGGGCTTTTCACATTCTTCAGGTTGACAAAATCAGGGTGGGAGCTGGCTTGCCTGCGATAGCAGTGGTTCAGGCAATGCACTTACATCTGACAGACCGCTATCGCAGGCAAGCCAGCTCCCACATGGTGATCACCTATTGCCTGGGTACTCGATGTGAAGTCGGCTCAGCAGAGCATCCTTGTCTTCCCATAACTGGTTGATCCAGCCCTGGAACGCCAGCCGATATTCCCCATCCTGCTCATAATTCTTGCCAATGAACTCGGCCGGGATCTGCACCTCTTCAAACTGCACCACCACCTCCTGCACATTGCCGCACAGCAAGTCCCAGAAACCCGGGCGGCCGCCCGGATAGTGGATAGTCACGTTGACCAATGACTTCAACTGCTCCCCCATGGCATCCAGCACAAACGCAATGCCACCAGCCTTGGGCTTGAGCAGGTAACGAAACGGCGACTGCTGCTGCGCATGTTTGCCTGGGGTGAAGCGCGTGCCTTCGGCAAAGTTGAAAATACCCACCGGGTTGTCGCGAAACTTCGCACAGGTCTTGCGGGTGGTTTCCAGGTCCTTGCCTTTCTTCTCCGGGTGTTTTTCCAGGTAGGCCTTGGTGTAGCGCTTCATGAAGGGGAAGCCCAGCGCCCACCAGGCCAGGCCAATCACCGGCACCCAGATCAGCTCCTGCTTGAGGAAAAACTTCAGCGGACGGATCCGCCGATTGAGCACGTACTGCAGCACCATGATGTCGACCCAGCTCTGGTGGTTGCTGGTCACCAGGTACGAGTGCTGGTAGTCCAGGCTTTCCAGGCCCTTGAGGTGCCAGCGTGTGCGGCGCACCAGGTTCATCCAGGTGTTGTTATTGCTGATCCAGGCCTCGTGGGTCTGGTTCATCAGCCATTCGCTGAAGCGCTTGGCGAAGGGCAGTGCCTTGAACAGCGCGACGATAAACAGGAATGAACACAGCAGAATTGTGTTCAACGCCAGCAACAGCGAGGCGATTACCCCACGCAGGGGGGCAGGCAGGAATTCCAGCATTTAGGCATCCATAGGTCGGTTGGCGGCTTGAATCGCGGTCAGGGCGATGGTGTAGACGATATCGTCCACCTGGGCCCCACGGGGCAGGTCGTTCACGGGTTTGCGCAGGCCTTGCAGCATGGGGCCGAGGCTGACGCAATCGGCACTGCGTTGCACCGCCTTGTGGGTGGTGTTGCCGGTGTTGAGGTCGGGGAATACAAAGACCGTGGCCTTGCCCGCCACCAGGCTGTTGGGCGCCAGTTGCCGGGCGACGTTTTCGTTGGCGGCGGCGTCGTACTGCAACGGGCCGTCGATCAGCAGCGAGCTTTGTTGCTCGTGGGCCAGCAGGGTGGCTTCGCGGACTTTCTCCACTTCCTCGCCACTGGCCGAGTCACCGCTGGAATAGCTGATCATCGCCACGCGTGGGGTGATGCCGAAGGCGGCGGCCGAGTCGGCGCTTTGCAGGGCGATTTCCGCCAGTTCCGCGGCGCTGGGGTGCGGGTTCATCACGCAGTCGCCGTAGACCAGCACTTGTTCAGGGAACAGCATGAAAAACACCGATGACACCAGGGTGCAGCCCGGCGCCGTTTTAATCAGCTGCAAGGCCGGGCGGATGGTATTGGCGGTGGAGTGGATGACCCCGGAGACCAGGCCGTCTACTTCATCCAGCGCCAGCATCATGGTGGCGATCACCACGGTGTCTTCCAGTTGCTGCTCGGCCATCGGTGCGTTGAGGCTTTTGCTCTTGCGCAGCGCCACCATGGGCTCGACATAGCGCTCGCGGATCAGGTCCGGGTCCAGAATTTCCAGGCCTTCAGGCAGCTCGATGCCATGGGCGCGGGCTACGGCTTGGACATCGGCCGGCTTGGCCAGCAGCACGCAACGGGCAATGCCGCGGGCCTGGCAGATGGCGGCGGCTTGCACGGTCAGCGGCTCGCTGCCTTCGGGCAACACAATGCGCTTGTTGGCGGCCTGGGCGCGCTGGATCAACTGGTAGCGGAACACCGCCGGCGACAGACGCATCTCCCGTGGCGTACCGCAACGCTGGTGCAGCCAGCGCGCATCCAGGTGGCTGGCGACGAAATCGGTGATGATCTCCGCACGTTCGCGGTCATCAATCGGGATTTCCTTGTTCAGGCTGTTGAGCTGGTTGGCGGTGTCATAGGAGCCGGTACTCACCGACAGCACCGGCAACCCGGCCTGGAATGCGCCACGGCACAGGTCCATGATCCGTGGGTCGGGCAGGGTGTCGCTGGTCAGCAGCAGGCCGGCCAGGGGCACGCCATTGATCGCGGCCAGGCTGACGGCGAGGATGATGTCGTCGCGATCCCCCGGCGTTACCACCAGCACGCCGGGCTTGAGCAGCTCCACGGTGTTGCGCATGGTGCGCGCGCAGATGATGATTTTGTTCATGCGCCGGGTTTCATAGTCGCCGGCGTTGAGCACTTGCGCGCCCATCAGGTCGGCCACATCGCGTGTGCGCGGGGCGTTGAGCTCGGGCTGGAACGGGATGCAGCCGAGCAGGCGGAAATCGCCACTGCGCAGCAACGGCGAATGCTCCTTGAGGCGGGCGGCGAAGGCCTCCATGCTCTCGTCGGTCTGCACCTTGTTGAGGATCACCCCCAGCACTTTCGGGTCTTTCGGGCCGCCGAACAGCTGCGCCTGCAATTCCACACGGCCGGACAGTTCGGTCAGCACCTCGTTTTCCGGGGCCGAGACGAGGATGACTTCGGCATCCAGGCTTTTTGCCAGGTGCAGGTTGACCCGTGCCGCATAGCTGGCGCTACGGGTCGGCACCATGCCCTCGACAATCAGCACATCCTTGCCCACGGCCGCCTGTTGATAAAGGGTGATGATTTCTTCGAGCAACTCATCGAGCTGGCCATCGCCGAGCATCCGCTCGACATGGGCCAGGCCCAATGGCTGCGGTGGTTTGAGGCCATGGGTACGGGCCACCAGCTCGGTGGAGCGCTCAGGTCCGGTGTCGCCGGGATGGGGCTGGGCAATGGGCTTGAAAAAGCCGACTTTCAGCCCGGCCCGTTCAAGGGTACGCACCAGCCCAAGGCTGATGGAGGTCAGACCCACACCAAAATCGGTGGGCGCGATAAAAAAAGTCTGCATGCGAATTCTCTGAAGGTGCATGGCTTCGGTGGTGCGCTATGGCTGCGCGCCGACCGGGAATCAGCTGCCAAGGGTATCGTTATCCGGGCGCTGCGCACACCAGCCACAGGCAAAGGGCTGGCCTATTTTTGCCAGGCGTTGCGCCGGATCCATCACCCAGCCCCGGGATTGCCAGGGCGGCTGGTGGCGCAGGTGCTGCGTATGGCCGCAGGACAGCGCGGCGACCCAGTGGCCATCTGCATCCTGGTGAAATCCGACGACCGTCGGGTCACCGGATCGACTCCGTCTGTCCGGGTTGTGTTCGCTTTCGGGCAAATCCTTGTTTAGACTTGTCCGTTCTTCATTCTTATGCAAAAGGTCTCGCCCCATGCCGATCGCCGCCAACAAGGCTGTCTCCATTGACTATACCCTGACCAACGACGCTGGTGAGGTCATCGACAGCTCCGCCGGCGGCGCGCCGCTGGTCTACCTGCAAGGCGCAGGTAACATCATCCCTGGCCTGGAAAAGGCCCTGGAAGGCAAAGAGGTTGGTGATGAACTGACCGTTGCCGTAGAACCTGAAGATGCCTACGGCGAGTACTCGGCCGAACTGGTCAGCACCCTGAGCCGCAGCATGTTCGAAGGCGTCGACGAACTGGAAGTGGGCATGCAGTTCCACGCCTCCGCTCCGGACGGCCAGATGCAGATCGTGACCATCCGCGACCTGGACGGCGATGACGTGACCGTCGACGGCAACCACCCGCTGGCAGGCCAGCGCCTGAACTTCCAGGTCAAGATCGTTGCCATCCGCGACGCTTCCCAGGAAGAAGTGGCTCACGGCCACGTACACGGCGAAGGTGGTCACCACCATTGATTGACGGGCCACGTCCAGTCAGTTGAAAAGAGAGGCGCCTTCGGGCGCCTTTTTTGATTGGCGGCTATTCTTGCCGACTTGGCGGCTGTAATCTCGAATGGCCGTTACACAGAATATGGGAAACCTGGAGTTCTTCATGAGTGCTTTCCACGACCTTAAACTCAAAGCCCTGGATGGTCAGGAGCTGCCTCTGGCGCCCTACAAGGGGCAAGTCGTGCTGGTGGTCAATGTCGCCTCCAAATGTGGGCTGACTCCACAATATGCCGCGCTGGAAAACCTCTACCAGCAATACAAGGGCCAGGGTTTCACCGTGCTGGGCCTGCCGTGCAATCAGTTCGCAGGCCAGGAGCCTGGGACCGAAGAAGAGATCCAGGAGTTCTGCAGCCTCAACTATGGCGTGAGCTTTCCCCTGGGCAGCAAGCTTTCGGTGAACGGCCCTGATCGCCATCAGTTGTACCGCCTGCTGGCGGGTGAGGGGGCAGAGTTCCCGGGGGATATCACCTGGAACTTCGAGAAATTTTTGCTGGGCAAGGATGGGCGAGTATTGGCGCGGTTTTCTCCGCGTACCGCGCCTGATGATCCGAGCGTGGTCCAGGCCATCGAAAAAGCCTTGGCCTGACCTGCTGTAGGCGCCGGCTTGCCGGCGACCCGCAGTAACGGCCATCGCCGGCAAGCCGGCTCCTACGGTGTTTTATGTGGCTCACGGCTTTTACCCCTTAATCACCGCAATCAATAGTGCTATCCAGCACTGCCCGTGCTCCATATTATCCGCATCATAAAATCCCTCTCGTGCGGAGTGCTCCCATGCCTGTCCAAGCCTTGTTCAAACCTTTCCAGCTCGGTGCGCTGCAATTGCCGTCCCGTGTGGTCATGGCGCCGATGACCCGTTCGTTTTCCCCGGGTGGCGTACCCAATTCCAAAGTGATCGAGTACTACCGCCGTCGCGCGGCGGCCGGCGTAGGCCTGATCATCACGGAGGGCACAGTGGTGGGCCACCAGGCTTCCAACGGTTATCCGAACGTGCCGCATTTCTACGGTGAAGCGGCATTGGCCGGCTGGAAGAAAGTGGTCGATGCGGTGCATGCCGAAGGCGGCAAGATCGTCCCGCAGTTGTGGCATGTCGGTAGCGTGCGGCGCATCGGCACCGAGCCGGATGCCAGCGTCCCGGCCTATGGCCCGATGGAAAAACTCAAGGACGGCAACGTGCTGGTCCATGGCATGACGGTCGAGGATATCAAGGAGGTGATTGCCGCCTTCGCCCAGGCCGCCAAGGATGCCCAGGCCATCGGCATGGACGGCGTGGAAATCCACGGCGCACACGGTTACCTGGTCGATCAGTTCTTCTGGGAAGGCAGCAACCAGCGTACGGACGAATACGGTGGCAGCCTGGCCAACCGTTCGCGCTTTGCCATTGAGTTGATCCAGGCCGTGCGGGCCGCCACAGGTCCTGGATTTCCGATCATTTTCCGTTTTTCCCAATGGAAGCAGCAGGATTACACCGCGCGCCTGGTGCAAACCCCCGAGGCGTTGGGTGAGTTTCTCAAGCCGTTGTCTGACGCGGGCGTGGATATTTTCCACTGCTCCACGCGGCGTTTCTGGGAGCCTGAGTTTGAGGGGTCCGAGCTGAACCTGGCGGGTTGGACCCGTAAGCTCACCGGCAAGCCGACCATCACCGTGGGCAGTGTCGGCCTGGATGGCGAGTTCCTGCAGTTCATGGTCAACACCGACAAAATCGCACAGCCGGCAAGCCTGGAGAAACTGCTGGAGCGCTTGAATAACGACGAGTTCGACCTGGTGGCCGTGGGGCGTGCGCTGCTGGTCGATCCGGATTGGGCGCTGAAAGTGCGTGAAGGGCGTGAGGGCGATATCTTGCCGTTCAGCCGTGAGGCGTTGACTACCCTGGTTTAAGGGGGGAATTGACGGGCTCTATCGCGGCCAAGCCCGCTTCCACATTGGAATGCAAGCAACCTGTGGGAGCGGGCTTGCCCGCGATAGGGCCCGTCAGGTCAGCTTCGAGCTGCCCGTCTCCAGCAAGTCCTCGCCACACGCCCCGCGCAGTTGATGTTCAAACCGCTCAATAATCGCCGGCCAGCCCTGGCGACTGGCATGCTGGCGCGCATTCAGGCGCACGCGGCGTAAACTCTCCGGCTCTTCCAGCAACCAACTGGCGGCATCGCAAAATGCATCCTCGTCCCCTGGCATCGCCACGGCGCCGCTGTAGCCATGGCGGATATGCTGGGTGGCGGCCGCCTGGTCGTAGGCCACCACACCCAGGCCCGATGCCATGGCTTCCAGGACCACGTTGCCAAAGGTCTCGGTGAGGCTGGGGAATAGAAACAAATCCCCGGACGCATAGTGCCGGGCCAGTTCCTCACCGCGTTGCGTGCCGCAGAACGCTGCTGCCGGGAGGGTCTTCGCCAGGGCTTCGCGCTGCGGCCCGTCGCCGACCACGATCAGCTTCAAGCGACGCTGTGGATAAGTCGCCTGCAACGCCTCGAAGCAACGTTTGAGCAAACCGAGGTTTTTTTCCGGTGCCAGGCGTCCGACATGCAGGACGGCAATATCTTCATTACCTAGGCCCCATTGCTCACGCAAGTCATTGTCACGCCTGGCCGGGTGGAACAATTGGCTGTCGACGCCGCGTGACAGTAGGTCCAGGCGCTCGAAGTGGCGGCGCTCCAGCTCCAGGCGCTGGCTGACGCTGGGCACCAGGGTCAGGGTGGAGCGGTTGTGGAACCAGCGCAGGTAATGGGTCAGGAAGCGGCTGAGCATGCCCAGGCCGTATTGGCTGGAATACTGCTGGAAGTTGGTATGGAAACCGCTGACCACGCTGATCCCCAGGCGCCGTGCCGCACGCAAGGCGGACAAGCCCAGCGGGCCCTCGGTGGCAATGTACAGCACGTCCGGGCGCTGGCGTTTCCAGCGCCGCAGCAGCTTGTGCATCGAGGACTGGCCCCATTGCAGGCCGGGATAGCCCGGCAAAGGCCAGCCGCGACACAGCAGCAGGCCGTCGTCACTGATGCGACTCAAGTCGCCACCCTGGCGCGGGCGCACCAACTCCACCTGATGCCCGCGCGCGCGCAGGCCATCACACAGGCGGCCAAGGGTGTTGGCCACGCCGTTGATTTCCGGTGGGAAGGTTTCGGTAATCAGGGTGATGTTCAGGAAGGCTGTCGTCATGCAGCCAGTGTCGGCGCGGGCCATGTCGCCATTGTGTCATCGCAATGACGGATTTGTGACGACAGGGCCCGGCATTGGCTTAGTTGAACGGCGTAGGACGCGGGGTCTTGGCCGAGGACGGCGGCAGGATCGGCAGCTTGAAGTCCGGCTGGTCGCCGGTCAGGGTGTCGAGGAACGCGACAATCTGGCTGACCTCATCGGTGCTCAACTTGCGGCCCAATTGCAGGCGGGCCATGACGTCCACCGCTTCGCTCAGGTTCCAATAGGCACCGTCGTGGAAGTAGGGGTAGGTCAGGGCGACGTTACGCAAGGTTGGCACCTTGAACATCATCCGGTCCTGATCCTTGCCGGTCAGGCCGGCCACGCCCTGGGCCGGGTTCTTGGTGGCGTAGGGTTCGACCATGCCCATTTTCTGGAAGGTGCTGCCACCGACCGCCTCGCCGTTGTGGCAGGCCACGCAGCCGATGTTCTTGAACAACTGGTAGCCCTGGGCAGCCGTGGCGCTGATGGCTTTTTTGTCGCCCAGCAGCCAGCGGTCGAATGGGGCGTTGGGGGTGACCAGGGTTTCTTCGAAGGCCGCGATGGCGCTGGTCACATCGTCGAACTTGATGCCGTCATCGCCATACACTTTCTTGAACGAGGCCTGGTACTGGGGGATCGAGCGCAGCACGTCCACCGCCAGGTCATGGGTAAAGCCCATCTCACCGGGGTTGGCGATCGGGCCGCCGGCCTGCTCCTGCAGGGTCGCTGCGCGTCCGTCCCAGAACTGCGCGACGCTCATGCTCGAGTTGAGCACCGTCGGTGAGTTGATCGGCCCCTGGTGCCAGTTATGCCCGATGGAGGTGGGCAGATTGTCGCTGCCGCCCATGCTCAGGTTGTGGCACGAGTTGCAGGAAATGAAGCCGGACTTGGACAAGCGTGGGTCGAAGAACAATTGCTTGCCCAGTTCGACCTTGTCGGCATCGGTGATCTTCGCCGGTTGTACCGGCAATATGGGCTCATTGGCGGCGGCGGCCCCCCAGGCCTCACCGCCCAACATCAATCCGAACATCAGCATCAACGGTCTGTACATGGTGCGCTCCCCACAGGCTTATAGTTTTAATAACCATGTGCTCTGTATGGGCAAATCGCCATGATCCAGGTCAATCGAACAGCCTAGGGTTTTTTCGCCAGCATCGTTTCGGCGCCTTGCTCACGCACCCAGAACAACGTCGCCCCGGCCACCGCTGCTGGCATCAGCAGCAGGTTGACCACCGGCACCAGCAGCACCAGGTACACAATCCCGCCAAAGCTCATGCTCTGCCAGCGCTTCTGGCGCAGCCAGGCGAGCATTTCGTTCCAGCCCAGCTTGTGGTTGTCGGCCGGGTAGTCGATGTATTGGATCGCCATCATCCACACCCCGAACAGCAGCCACAGTGGTGCGGCAATCAGGTTGACCACCGGAATGAACGACAGGATAAACAGGCCGATGGCCCGGGGCAGGAAGTAGCCCAGTTTGCGCATTTCCCGGGCCAGGGTGCGCGGGACCATGGCAAACAGCTCGGCCCAGCTGAAGGCGGGGAAGTCATCGGTGCCGCGCACCACCACTTCGACTTTTTCCGCGAGGAAACCGTTGAAGGGTGCGGCGATGATATTTGCGAGCATGGTGAAGCTGAAAAACACCATAAACGCCACCAGCAGCACGAACAGCGGCCACAGGATGTAGCTGAGGAAACTCAGCCAACTGGGCAGCGTCGGCATCAAGGTGTCGACCCACAGGCTGAACTGATGGCCAGCAAAATAGATCAATCCGACGAACAGTATCAGGTTGATCGCCAGGGGCAGCAGGACGAACAGGCGCAGGCCTGGGCTCAAGACCAGTTTCAGGCCTTCACGCAGGTATTGTGGGCCTGACAGAACGGGGGCGGGCATGGATAACTCCGGGCAAAAGGGCGAACGCGCCGACCTTACCGGCTTTGCCGATACGGTGAAAGCACGGTCAGCAAGCCGACATTAACGGTAACAAACATGTTGATTAATAGGTGCCACGGAATAGAGACCGCCTATGAGCTGGATTGTTAATCCGTATTTCCTTAATCTTGCCCCCCTCTATACGCTGCACCCATTATTTTCAGGGCCTGCGAGTTCAAGCCTTCCCCAAGTGCTTCGCGGTCCTTTTTTATTCCAGCCGCCCTGTAGTCCGGGCGGTCGATAGGAGTGAGTCATGTCTGATACCCGTCATTCGCGAGTGATTATTCTCGGTTCCGGCCCTGCCGGTTACAGCGCTGCGGTCTACGCGGCCCGGGCCAACCTCAAGCCGTTGCTGATCACCGGCATGCAGGCGGGTGGTCAGTTGACCACCACCACTGAAGTCGACAACTGGCCGGGCGACGTCCACGGCCTGACCGGCCCGGTGTTGATGGAGCGCATGAAAGAACACGCCGAGCGTTTCGAGACCGAAATCGTCTTCGACCATATCAATGCCGTGGATTTCTCGAAAAAGCCCTACAGCCTGACCGGCGACAGCGGCGTCTACACCTGTGACGCGCTGATCATCGCCACTGGCGCCAGCGCCCGCTACCTGGGCCTGCCATCGGAAGAAGCGTTCATGGGCAAGGGCGTTTCCGCCTGCGCGACCTGTGACGGTTTCTTCTACCGCAACAAGCCCGTGGCTGTGGTCGGTGGTGGTAACACCGCAGTGGAAGAGGCGCTGTACCTGGCCAACATCGCCAGCACCGTGACCCTGGTTCACCGCCGCGAAACTTTCCGCGCCGAGAAGATCCTGATCGACAAGCTGCACGCGCGGGTTGCCGAAGGCAAGATCATCCTCAAGCTCAACGCCACCCTGGATGAAGTCCTGGGCGACAACATGGGCGTGACCGGTGCGCGCTTGAAAAACAACGACGGCAGCTTCGACGAGCTGAAAGTCGACGGCGTGTTCATCGCCATCGGCCACACCCCGAACACCTCCCTGTTCGAAGGCAAGCTGACCGCCAAAGATGGTTACCTGGTGGTGCAGGGCGGCCGTGAAGGCAATGCCACTGCAACCAACATCGAAGGTATCTTTGCCGCTGGCGACGTGGCTGACCATGTCTACCGCCAGGCCATCACCTCGGCCGGCGCCGGTTGCATGGCGGCCCTGGATGCCGAGCGTTACCTCGACGGCTTGAAAGACGCTTCTTTCTAAACCGTTGCCATAAAAAAACCGGCCAAAAGGCCGGTTTTTTTTGTGTGTAACTGGACGAGCAGCGCAATCTCAATCTGGAAATCCAATCAATGTGGGAGCTGGCTTGCCTGCGATGGCGGTGTGACAGCCACTACCGCCATCGCGGGCAAGCCCGGCTCCCACATTGACCGGGTTTGCAAGCTGGATCAGCGGCGGGTCAAAGGCGGCTGGACAAACTTCACTCCCGCCAACCCATGCTCGATCAGCGCGCGGATATTGGCGTGATCTGTGCCCTCAGGTGTCGCCAGCACCGAACGATAATGCTCGCCAAACGCCAGCAAGGCATGCTGGTCGCTCAACCCTTCCAGCAGCGCCAGGCCCAGGGTCTTGCACGAGCCTTCGTTCTGCCCGGCGGCGTTTTCTACGCTGCCATTGGTGAAGGCTTGTGGCTGGTAGTCGTAGCCGGCGGCGATAAAGGCCAGGGTGTCGGCAAAGAGGTGTTCGCCGCTGTCGAGGCGGGTGCGCAGGGTGTTCAGGTCAGTCATGGGGTTTTCCTTTGGCAAACGCCGCTTGTTGTTCGGCGCTAGCTTCTTGCTGGTATTGGGCTTTCCACTCGGCGTACGGCATGCCGTACACCACTTCGCGGGCGTCATCGAGGCTGACCTCGATCTGGCGTTCGTCAGCCTCGGCTTTGTACCACTTGGACAGGCAGTTGCGGCAGAAACCGGCGAGGTTCATCAGGTCGATGTTCTGCACATCCTTGCGGCTGTCCAGGTGCGCTACCAGCCGGCGGAAGGCGGCGGCTTCGAGTTCCAGGCGTTGTTGGTCGGTCATGGGATTCACACAGATTCAGGGGGGTTAACGGCTGGCTGCCAGGGTGATCGACACCGACTCGGCAAAGCGCAGCGCATGGGGCTTGTCGACTTCGACTTCGGCGTACAGCACCGACTCGTTGCTCATCACCAGGTCCAGCAGCTCCTGGGTCAGGCGTTCGAGCAGGGCGAAGCGGTTGCCTTCGACGTGGGCGATGATGGCCTTGGTGATGGTGCGGTAGTTCAAGGCGTGGTCGATATCGTTGTCGCGCACGGCGTCTTGTGCGGCATACAGGATGGTCAGGTTGATCAACACATCCTGCTTGTTGAGGATCTCTTCCTCGTTGATGCCAATAAAGGTACGCAGACACAGGTCCTTGACCCGGATGCGCGCCATACCTGGTTGAAGTTGTGGCATTGCTACTTGCTCCGTCCAATCAGTTGCAGGAACCCCAGGCCGCTGGTGTTCGGGTTTACTTGACATGCCGCCCGCCATTGACGGTCAGGGTGGTGCCGGTCACATAAGGGTTGTCCAGCAGGTAACGCACGCTCTGGTAAATCACCTCGGGCCCGGGTTCGATACCCAGTGCCGACTTGGCCAGGACCTTGGCACGATAAGCCGCGTCGTCGCCGTCGTTGAACATCACCATCGCTGGCGCGATGCCATTGACCTTGATCCGGGGCGCGTATTGGGCGGCGAAGGACAGGGTCAGGCTGTCGAGCCCGGCCTTGGTGGCACAGTAGGCAATATGCTGGCGGCTGCCCTTGCGGGTCACGTCGTCGCTGATGTGCACAATGTCGGCCGGCGTCGAGCGCCGCAACAACTCAGCACAATGCAGGTTGATCAGGTACGGCGCAAGCATGTGCACGCTGAACATATCGATAAAGGCGTTGGCCTCGTCACCGGGTGTTTCTGGGGCCCAGGTCGAAGCATTGTGGATGATCGCCCGCAGGCTGTCGGTATGGGTCTTGAGTTCGCTAATGAACGCCAGGATACCGGCCTCGGACGAGAAGTCGGCAAACACGCCAATCGCCCCGCGCTCGCGCAGGGCCTGCACGCCTGGACGTTCACTGCGATAGCTGAAGATCACCGGTTGCTGTGCATCCAGCAGGCGCTGGGCGCAATGCAGGCCGACACGTTGGCCGGCGCCGGTAATCAGGATCGGTGCGGGAGAGGTCATGGGAGGCTCGGGTCACGGGCAAGCTAAAACTATACCAGCGACCGGCCTGTTGCGGATCGGCTCAAACGGCCGCTTCGGCAGGTTTTACCCGCGGCGGGGTAGGATTGAGCCAGCCTGCCAGCAAATGGGTCGACAGCGGAATGAACAGATAGACCATCAACGGCGTCAGGGCCAGGGTGCTGACCAGCACGCGGCTGAACATGCCCAACTCGGCGAGCAACGGCTCAAGGCCAAAGTTGAACAGCAGTGAAACCGGGAAAAACGCCAGCCAGATCGCCACGGCCTGTTTCCAGCGCGGCGGGCGCTGGCCCACGGCGCCAAACCAGCCCTCCATGCCGCTGACGCGATGCTCCATGGGGTCGGCGAACAATTCGCTGCCACGGCCCAGCCAGGCGCTGCGCGATGCCGAGAACTCCCAGGCATGCAGGGTCTGCTCGTCGGCGAAGCGGAAGATGATCTGGAATTCGCCGCCATCGGCAGGCGGCGCAAGTACGCCTGAACCCAGGTAGCCGGGGAAGTCCGTGGCCAATTGCTCGCCTTCGCGCAGCCAGCTCATCATGTCTTGATAACGGCCTTGGGCAGCACGGCGTGCAACCATCAAGGTGACGGGTTGGGTAGACATTGTGTATCTCCGAATGTGTGGGCGCGTTGCACCGGGTAGGTGGCGTCCCAGGCGAAGCCGCAGGGTAGGGCGGCGACGCAAAAAAACAGGCAAGGATTATTCCTGATTTGACGAAATACGCCAGCGGCATTGGACGGCTGGGCAGATCCCTTGAAAAAGACAGGTATAAAAGCGTTAAATGGGATCCAACTACGTGCCAATCTTCGGTCCTTTGATGTCTGTAATCACAGCTCCATCCCCCGGTCTTGAGCAAGGTGCCCTACGCATTGGCGATGAGTTGTTCCCGATTCGTGAAGTCTCAAGATTGACAGGTATCAATCCGGTCACCCTGCGCGCGTGGGAGCGCCGTTATGGGTTGATCCAGCCGGTGCGCACCGAAAGTGGGCATCGCCTGTACACGCAGAAGGACATCGAGACCGTTCATCGCATTCTGGATTGGATCGAGCGTGGTGTGGCGGTCAGCAAAGTCGGCAAGATCCTCGCTCGGGACGATGGGCAATCGTCATCACTGCACCACCTGCAGGAAGGCAGCGACCATCATGAATGGGCCCAGTGGCAGCAGCAGATGCAAACTGCCATCGGTGCGTTTGATGAGCTGCAACTGGAGCGCCTGTACGGCCAGGTCTTTGCCGCGTACCCCGCTGCGGTGGTGTTCCAGGACATCCTGATGCCCCTTTGGCACCAGTTATTGCGCCATCAGGGACGTTTCGGCCAAGCCAGCGAATGGCTGTTTTTCGACAGCTTCCTGCGTGCGCGGATCTCCCAGCGCCTGCAACTGGCCCGCGCTGGCCGCACGCCGCAGGTATTGCTGGCGGCGATTGCCGGTGAGTGCCGCGAACTGGAACTGCTGGTGGCCGGGCTCATGCTCGGTGGTGATGAACGGGTGGTGCATGTGCTGAGCGTCGGCCAGCCCCTGGATGAGTTGACGCTGATCTGCGAGAAGATCCGCCCGCAGGCCCTGGTGCTGTTCTCCAATCGCGCGCCAACCCACGAACTACCCAAGCGCCTGGGGCGCCTGGCCTTGACCCTGGACTGTCCGCTGCTGCTGGCCGGTGATGCCTCGGACATGGCCCAGCAGCAACTGGCAGGTAGCGTTATCGGTTGCCTGGGCAGTGAAGGAAGGTTGATGCAGCGGCGCTTGCAGCAGTTTCTCAGTGGAACCCTGGATACCTGAGATCAGGCATGCACTTCAGGGTGGGCCAGGCGATGCTGTTGCAGGATGAACTGGCGCAGGCGCTCGGTTTCATCCACATCACCCTGGTTCAAGCGGTAGGCAAACAGCCCTCGCGCGGTCTCGCGTTCCAGGGTGCCACGCACCGCAATTCGCTCGTAGCCAGAGGGGCTGAACCACATCGAGAACGTCCTGGGTGGTTTGCTACGGCCCCGGGACTGCACCAGCAGGCCCTTGAACGACACTTCATGCACCCACAGTGAACCAGGCTGGCCCCTGACATTTTCCAGGGCCACCGGCTCTTCGAGCACCAGGCGCCACGGCCGGATCATCGGCCCGTCTTCGAAAATGCTCGGCACCCCAAGGCGCAAGTGCAGCGCATGGAACTCGTCTTCCACCAGTTGCAGAGGAAAGGTCATTTGCTGGTTATCGAACTGCGCCTGGATCGTCACCTGCTCATGGGCCGCGAGGCGCGTGAGCAGGTCGCGGATCTGCGCGCCGCCATTGACCGTCAGGCTCGACGACACATCCCGCACATTCAGTTGTGGGTTGTGGTGCATGTTCTGGATGAAGTCCAGTTCGTCCTGGGTCAAAAGGGCGTCGCGTTGCATTGATGTGGCTCAAGGAAATGCGTGATTAAACGGATTATCACCCTAAAGACCGTATTTTCTAAAGTTTGTTAGATCCGCTCGTCGCCCGGAGTGCGGCCAACTCGGCTGTAAGCTGCGCCACCTGGGCTTCCAGCTGGGCAACACGCTGCTGGGTCTTGACCTGAACCGTGACGTCTTTCTGCACGCCGACGAAGTAAGTCTGCCCATCCGCCTGGTTATAAACCGTCGATAATGACAGCTCATTCCAGAAGTGCGTGCCGTCCTTGCGGTAATTGCGCAGGATTTCCCGGCAGGCTCCGCCACTGTCCAGGGCTTCGCGAATGGCCATCAGCGCTGGCTGGTCACGGTCGCCTGACTGCAGGAAGCGGCAATCCTGATAAAGGATGTCGTCCAGGTTATAGCCGGTCATGCGTTCGAAGGCCGGGTTCACGTAAATCAGCGGCTTGTCCTTGCCTTCCCGTTCCGCCACGACAATCCCGTCGTTGGAAGCATTGACCACCATCTGCATCAGCTTGGCGTTGATCATTGAACGATCCATAGCGTGTTTGTGGATTTCTTAGTGTAGGGCAACCGAGCCGGCTGCCAGCTGTTAATATCCCAGGTTTTCAATCAACTACAGGATCAGATTGATGAAAGTCGCCATCCTTTCCGGCTCGGTCTATGGCACGGCAGAAGAAGTTGCCCGCCACGCCATGGGTATCCTCAACGCAGCCGGTTTCCAGGCCTGGCATAACCCGCGGGCGACCCTGGCCGACGTGCAGGCCTTCGCCCCGGACGCCTTTCTGGCCGTCACTTCCACCACCGGCATGGGCGAACTGCCGGACAACCTGATGCCGCTGTATTCGACGATCCGCGACCAACTGCCCGCCGCCTGGCGCGGTTTGCCAGGTGCGGTGATCGGCCTGGGCGACGCCAGCTACGGCGACACCTTCTGTGGCGGCGGCGAGCAGATGCGCGAGCTGTTTGGCGAGTTGGGCGTGCGTGAAGTGCTGCCGATGCTGCGCCTGGATGCCAGCGAAAGCGTCACCCCGGAAGCGGACGCCGAGCCATGGCTGGCGGAGCTGGTCACGGCACTGCGCGGCTGATCGGGTACTCGCGCAAAAGCGCGAGCCAGGCCTGGGCGGCTTTCGACAGATAGGCGCCTTTGCGCCAGATAAAGGCGATGTCCCAGCGTAGGAAATCGGGCGCCCTGAGTGTCAGGCGCACCACACCGGGGCGCTCCAGGCCGCGCGCGACCACACTGGGCAGCAGCACTACGCCCTGGCCTGCGGCCACCAGGGCGACGAGAAAATCCGCCTGGCCGCTGCGCCCACTTTCCCGTGGCGTGAAGCCCAGTTGCTGGCAGGCCTGGAGCAGCCGGTCATTGAGCACAAAGCTGCGCTGGTACATCAAGAACGGCGTGTCGGCCAACTCCTCCAGGCCAATCTGGGCCCGCTGTGCCAACGGGTGGTCCACGGGCAGCAGCGCATCCAGCGGTTCATCACAGAAGGCTTGCCAGGCGAAGGCCGGGTCGGTGGGCAACAGGCTGCCGCCGACGTCCAGTTCACCTGCGAGGATGGCCTGCTCAATATTGCGGCTACCGCCTTCAAGCAACTGGATGCTGACATTGGGGTAGCGCCGGCGATATTCGGCAAACAGCCCGGCAAACAGCGTATCGCCCCCCAGTTGCGGCAGGCCCATGCGCAACTCGCCACGGGTCATTTGATTCAGGTCGTCCAGCTCACTCACCAGCTCGGTCTGCAAGCGCAACATGGCTTCGGCCCGTTGCAGCACCACCTGCCCGGCGGCGGTCAGGTGCACGTGCGAACCGATGCGGTCGAGCAGGGGGGTACCGAGGCTCTGTTCCAGTTGCGCCACTTGCTTGCTCACGGCGGACTGGCTGATATGCAGGGTTTTCCCGGCCTGGGTAAAACCGCCACGGTGCACCACTTCGATAAAACTGCGCAGCTGTTTGAATTCCATCGCACCAATTCCAGTTTGGAATGGCTTGCAGTCTAACAATTCGCTTTGGGGATGCCAGAGTGCTCTTTAAAATGAGGGCCTGCGAGGAACCCATGTCGACTAAACGTTTCACCTTCAAACACCTGGGCCGGCTGCTGGTTGAGCTGCTGGTATTGCTGGCGATCTACCTGCTGGGCTGCCAACTGGCCGTATGGCTGGCCTGGCCGATCCCCGGCGGAGTGATTGGCCTGGGCCTGCTGTTGCTGGTGTTCGCCAGCGGCCTGATCAAGCCGGCGGCCCTGCAATTGGGCGCTGGCATGCTGATGGCAGAAATGCTGTTGTTTTTTATCCCGGCGCTGATGAGCCTGCTCGATTACGGTGGCCTGCTGCGCCATGACGGCTGGCGGATCATGCTGGTGATCGCCCTCAGCACCCTGATGGTGATGCTGGTCACGGCGTTCACCGTCGAACTGGTCTGCCGCTGGAAGCTGCGCCATGAAGCTTGAACTGATGCCGCTGTTCTGGCTGGCCCTGACCTTGCTGGCCTATGGTTTCAGCCGCTGGATCTACCGGCGCACCGGCCGCTACCTGCTGTCACCGCTGATTTTGGTGCCCGCGCTGCTACTGGCGGTGGCCGTACCGCTGAACACCGCCTATGCCGAGTACGCCACCGACACCCATTGGCTGATGCTGGTACTGGGCCCGGTCACGGTGGCATTCGCCATCCCGATCTGGCAGCAGCGCCAATTGTTGATGCGGCACTGGTCGGCGTTGCTCCTGGGGATGCTGGCCGGTAGCGCCGCCTCCATTGGCACCTCCTTTGGCTTGGCCAAGGCGCTGGCCCTGGACAGCGCGGTGACGATGTCGTTGGTGCCACGCTCGATCACCACCCCCTTTGCCATGCCCCTGGCCCACGATCTGGGCGGCGTACCGGAGCTCACGGCGGTGTTTGTGATGTTCACCGGTGTGTTCGGCGCCATGCTCGGCGGGGTCCTGCTCAAGTGGCTGCCGCTGCGCAGTGCCTTGGCGCGGGGCGCGTTGTTTGGGGTGGGCGCCCACGGTGCGGGCGTCAGCCGTGCCCACGAAGTGGGCGGCGAAGAAGGCTCGGTGGCCGGGCTGGTGATGGTCCTGACGGGCTTGCTCAACCTGTTTGCCGCACCTTTACTGGCGTCGCTTCTCTGACACCACATTGTACGAATCCGAACTATCCTCACGGTTGACTCGCTCGGTCATCAAGCTGGCTGCCAACGCAACTACGGCAGGCCTGTGGTCTGACTAGACTGGCCCTTCAGCCCAAAAATAATAAGAACACCACAGCGTCAGCGTCGAGGTCCTTGCCGTGAGCCTAGCCCCCGTTCCATCGACACAGAGTGTAAAAGACCAGGTCAGCGCCGCCGAATGGCAGGCACGGATCGACCTGGCCGCCTGCTATCGCCTGGTGGCCATGCATGGCTGGGATGATCTGATTTTCACCCATATCTCGGCCAAGGTGCCGGGCACCGAAGACTTCCTGATCAACCCGTTCGGGCTGATGTTCCACGAAATCACCGCCTCCAGCCTGGTCAAGGTCGACCAGGCCGGCAACAAGCTGATGGACAGCCCCTACGAGATCAACCCGGCGGGCTATACCATCCACAGCGCGGTACATGAGGTACGCCACGACGTGGTCTGCGTGCTGCACACCCACACGGCGGCGGGCGTGGCCGTATCGGCGCAGAAGCAGGGCGTGCTGCCCATCAGCCAGCAGTCGCTGTTCGTGCTCTCGAGCCTGGCCTATCACGCCTACGAAGGCGTGGCGCTGAACCACGAGGAAAAGGCCCGCTTGCAAGCCGACCTGGGGCCGAGCAATTTTTTGATGCTGCACAACCATGGCCTGCTGACCTGCGGCGCGACCATTGCCGATACCTTCCTGATGATGTTCACCTTCCAGCGCGCCTGCGACATCCAGGTGCTGGCGCAAAACGGCGGGGCCGAATTGATCGCCATCGAGCCGCAGATTCTGGCGGGGGCCAAGGCGATGATTGCCGGTGTGACCAAGAGCGCCCAAGGCATGGGCGGCGCGCTGGCCTGGCCGGCGCTGCTGCGCAAGCTTGATCAACAAGACCCTGGATACCGACTCTGATGCCACTGGCCGAGATCCCCCTGAGCGCCTGGCGCAAGCGCGGGCAGAGTTTTGTCTTTCGCGGGCAGACCATCCGTTACTGGGTGGCCGGGCAGGGCGAGCCCTTGCTGCTGATCCACGGTTTCCCCAGCGCCAGTTGGGACTGGCATTACCTCTGGCAGCCGCTGGCCCAGCGCAACCTGGTGATTGCCTGCGACATGCTCGGCTTTGGCGACTCGGCCAAGCCCCTGGACCACACCTATTGCCTGTTGGAACAGGCCGACCTGCAACAGGCGCTGCTGGCCCATCTGCGGATTCAACAGCCGGTGCATGTCATGGCCCATGACTACGGCGACAGCGTGGCCCAGGAACTGCTCGCCCGGCACTATGAGGGGCGGTTCCAGCTGGCCAGTTGTGTGTTTCTCAATGGCGGGCTGTTCCCCGAGACCCACCGCGCGGCGCTGGTGCAAAAACTGTTGCTCAGCCCGTTGGGTTGGATGATCGGCCGCGCATTCGGGCGCAATGCCCTGGCCGACAGCTTCAAGCAGATCTTCGGCCCCGACACCCGCCCCAGCGAAAGTGCCCTGGATGACTTCTGGAGCCTGATCGAAAACAACGATGGCCCACGGATCCTGCACAAACTCATCGCCTACATCCCCCAGCGCCGCCGTCAACGCGAGCGCTGGGTGGCGGCGATGCAGCG
Organism: Pseudomonas sp. HC1(2025); assembly: GCF_058742075.1. Classification (NCBI taxonomy): domain Bacteria; kingdom Pseudomonadati; phylum Pseudomonadota; class Gammaproteobacteria; order Pseudomonadales; family Pseudomonadaceae; genus Pseudomonas; species Pseudomonas sp. HC1(2025). The sequence goes on from NZ_CP196017.1 coordinate 1,041,595, forward strand.
CGGCGAAGTGCCGTTGCGGGTGATCGATGGCGAAGTCGACCCGATCTCCGGCGCGCACATGGTCGCGCGCTACCGCGAGCTGATACCGGATGCCGACACGGTGTTACTGGCCAACATCGGCCACTACCCGCAGATTGAAGCGCCGGTGCAGGTGCTCAAGCATTACCTGGCGTTTCGCGAGGGTATCGAGGCCAGCAAAGACCCGCTATGGGAGCTGGCTTGTGTGGGAGCTGGCTTGCCTGCGATGGGTACACCTCGGTAAATCAGTTGTACCGAGGTGATGCAATCGCAGGCAAGCCAGCTCCCACACAAGCCAGCTCCCACACAAGCCAGCTCCCACACAAGCCAGCTCCCACACAAGCCAGCTCCCACACAAGCCAGCTCCTATACGAGCCGATCATCCCCGTGCCTTATTGCGCACCATTCACCCCCGCCCGTATTTATTGTGACCACAAGCCCCGTGCCTGACACTCAACCCATCGTCCACTGTCTTCGCTGGAGTTCCCTATGAGTGAGTCTGTGCAGTTCCAAGATAAAGTCGTGATCGTCACCGGTGCCGGGGGTGGCTTGGGGCGTGCCCATGCGCTGCTGTTCGCCAGGCACGGGGCCAAGGTGCTGGTCAACGACCTTGGCGGCTCGACTCAGGGCGAAGGCGCCAACGCTTCGGCGGCCGACCGTGTGGTGGCCGAGATCCGTGAGGCCGGCGGGATTGCCGAGGCCAACCATGATTCGGTGACCGACGGCGAAAAGATCGTGCAACACGCCCTCGAGGTGTTTGGCCGCATCGACGTGGTGGTGAACAACGCCGGGATCCTGCGTGACAAAACCTTCCATAAAATGGAGGACAGCGACTGGGACCTGGTTTACCGCGTGCATGTCGAAGGTGCCTACAAAGTCACCCGCGCCGCCTGGCCGCATATGCGCGAGCAAGGCTACGGCCGGGTGATTTTCACCGCCTCCACGTCGGGCATCTACGGCAACTTCGGCCAGTCCAACTACGGCATGGCCAAGCTCGGCCTGTATGGCCTGACCCGCACCCTGGCGCTGGAGGGGCGCAAGCACAACATCCTGGTCAATGCCATCGCACCTACCGGCGGCACGCGCATGACCGAAGGCCTGATCCCGCCGCAGGTGTTCGAAAGGCTCAAGCCTGAACTGGTCAGCCCGCTGGTGGTGTACCTGGGCAGCGAGGCGTGCCAGGAAACTTCTGGGCTGTTTGAAGTGGGCGGCGGCTGGATCGGCAAGACCCGCTGGGAACGCAGCCTGGGCGTCGGGTTTGACCCCGAGGCGGGCTTCTCGCCAGAGGATGTGGCGGCGCACTGGCAGCAGATCTGCGACTTTGAAGGGGCGGCCCATCCCAAGGACAACATCGAAGCCTTGAAAGAGATGATGGACAACCTGCAGAAGTACAGCCTGTGATCGTTACCTGAAAAACAGTAAATCCTGCGGGGCGCTTATGGCGCCCCGCTTTGTTTCAGGCATAAAAAAGGCCGCTGCATAAGCAGCGGCCGAAGTAAGACGTTGGATCAAGGAGCTACAAATCAACGTCAGTGAACACCGGTAACAGACTGAAAATACGCTTCAATCCGTCAAAAACTGGCTTTCGTGAAGCAGGCGGTTCGCCTTGAAAGCCCGGTAAGAATAGTCCGTTGTAACAGAATGAAAAACACTGATTCAGGACAAGGACTGTTACCAAAACAACAACAGTGGCGCGCCTGACGGGCGGGGTATCCATTCTCTTGATGGCGCTCCATCCACTGCGTCGATAGCCCCGCCAATACCCACGCTAGAGCCTGCGTTAATCCTTTGGAGCGACACAACGAATACCTCCTTGGTGCGCTTATCGCTCCTGATGGCGGGCAGTAGGGTGGGGCCTTCTGTCACACCACCGGGGAAGACGCATGACAAAAACAACAATGCGCGCCATCTTCAGGCCACAGGCGCTGGCCGCTGCGGTTGCTTTGGGTTGCTGCGTTCAGGCGCAGGCTGTTTCATTCAATATCGGCGAGATCGAGGGGCAGTTCGATTCGTCGCTGTCGGTGGGTGCCAGCTGGGGCATGCGCGATGCCGACCGCAAGCTGGTGGGCACGGTCAACGGCGGCAGTGGCCAGGCTTCCACCGGGGATGACGGGCGGCTGAACTTCAAGAAGGGCGAAACCTACTCGAAAATTTTCAAGGGCCTGCACGACCTGGAGCTCAAGTACGGCGATACCGGGGTGTTTGTACGGGGCAAGTACTGGTACGACTTCGAACTCAAGGACGAAGACCGTGAGTTCAAGCCGATCAGCGACCACAACCGCAAGGAAGGCTCCAAATCCAGCGGTGCACAGATCCTCGATGCCTTCGTCTATCACAACTATTCCCTGGGCGACCTGCCGGGCACCATGCGTGCCGGCAAGCAGGTGGTCAGTTGGGGCGAAAGTACCTTCATCGGCAACTCCATCAACAGCATCAACCCCGTCGACGTCTCGGCCTTCCGCCGGCCTGGCGCCGAGATCAAGGAAGGCCTGATCCCGGTGAACATGCTGTTTGCCTCCCAGGGCCTGACCAACCAACTGACCGTGGAAGGCTTCTACCAGTTGGAATGGGACCAGACCGTACTGGATAACTGCGGCACCTTCTTTGGTGGCGACGTGGCGGCCGATGGCTGCACCAATAACTACACGGTCGGTAGCCCGGCGATCCGCCCGCTGCAACCTGTGGCCGCTGCGTTCGGCCAAGGCTTTGGCGTGACCAACGAAGGGGTGATCGTGCGCCGCGCCGCCGACCGTGATGCTCGTGATTCCGGGCAGTTCGGCATGGCCTTGCGCTGGCTCGGCGATGACACCGAATACGGCCTGTACTTCATGAACTACCACAGCCGCACGCCGACCGTGGGCACCCTCACGGCCAACACTAACCTTGCGACCATCGGCAATATCATCAATACCGCCAACGGCATTGCCCCCGGCAGCGGCGCCGGCCTGGCGCAGAGCGTGATGCTCGGACGCGGCCAGTACTACCTGGATTACCCGGAAGACATTCGCCTGTACGGCGCCAGCTTTTCCACGACCCTGCCCACCGGCACTGCCTGGACCGGGGAAATCAGCTACCGCCCCAACGCCCCGGTGCAACTCAACACCACCGACCTGACCCTGGCTCTGGTCAACCCGATTGCCGGTAACACCGTGTCGCCGATCAGGAGCTCATTCGGCGCTGACAACACCGGCTACCGGCGCAAGGAAATCACCCAGTTCCAAACCACCATGACCCAGTTTTTCGACCAGGTGCTGGGCGCCGAACGCCTGACCGTAGTGGGCGAGGCGGCCATCGTGCGGGTGGGCGGGCTGGAGAACAAAACCAAGCTGCGCTACGGCCGTGATTCGGTGTACGGCCAATACGGTTTTGGCGGTGATACCGACGGCTTCGTCACGGCGACTTCCTGGGGTTATCGCGCCCGGGCGATCCTGGACTACAACAACGTGATCGCCGGGATCAACTTCAAGCCCAACCTGTCCTGGTCCCATGACGTCAAGGGTTACGGCCCCAATGGCCTGTTCAACGAAGGGGCCAAGGCGCTCAGCGTCGGGGTCGATGCGGACTACCGTAACACCTACACCGCGAGCCTGAGCTACACCGACTTTTTTGGCGGTGACTACAACACCCTGACCGACCGTGACTTCCTCGCCCTCAGCTTTGGCGTGAACTTCTGATTCGGCTAAAAAAGAACAAGGACAACAACCATGCGTAAGATGATTTTGCAGTGCGGTGTACTGGCCCTCAGCCTGTTGGCCGCCAACGTGATGGCCGCCGTGTCACCGCAAGAAGCAGCCAAGCTCGGTACGACCTTGACCCCAGTGGGCGCCGAGAAAGCCGGTAACGCCGATGGCTCGATCCCGGCCTGGACCGGCGGCATCCCGAAAAACGCCGGCGCGGTGGACAGCAAGGGCTTTTTGGCCGACCCGTTTGCCAATGAAAAACCGCTGTTCGTGATCACCGCGGCCACGGTCGACAAGTACAAGGACAAACTGTCGGACGGCCAGGTGGCGATGTTCAAGCGCTACCCAGAGACCTACAAAATCCCGGTCTACACCACCCACCGCACGGTCAACCTGCCCGACGATATCTACGAGTCGATCAAGCGCAGCGCGCTCAACGTCAAGTCGATCAACGACGGCAACGGCCTGGAGAATTTCACCGGCAACCGCTACTACGCCTTCCCGATCCCGAAAAATGGCGTCGAGGTGTTGTGGAACCACATCACTCGCTATCACGGCGGCAACCTGCGACGCATCATCACCCAGGCCACACCGCAGACCAACGGCAGCTACACGCCGATCCGCTTTGAAGAAGAAGTGGCAGTGCCGCAACTGATCCCGGACATGGACCCGGCCAAGGGCGCCAACGTGCTGACCTTCTTCAAGCAGTCGGTCACCGCGCCCGCCCGCCTGGCGGGTAACGTGCTGCTGGTGCACGAAACCCTCGACCAGGTGAAAGAACCGCGCCTGGCATGGATCTACAACGCCGGCCAACGCCGCGTGCGCCGTGCACCGCAAGTGGCCTACGACGGTCCGGGCACTGCGTCCGACGGCCTGCGTACCTCGGATAACTTCGACATGTTCTCCGGCGCGCCAGACCGCTACGACTGGAAACTGGTGGGCAAGAAGGAAATGTACATTCCCTACAACGCCTACAAGCTCGATTCGCCGTCCCTTAAATATGACGACATCATCAAGGCCGGCCACATCAACCAGGACCTGACCCGCTACGAGCTGCACCGGGTCTGGGAAGTGGTGGGCACGGTGAAACCAAGCGAGCGGCACATCTACGCCAAGCGCCACATGTACATCGACGAAGACAGCTGGCAAGTGGCGCTGGTGGATCACTATGACGGCCGCGGCCAACTGTGGCGCGTTGCCGAAGGTCATGCGCAGTTCTACTACAACCACCAGACCCCGGCCTATACCGTCGAGACCCTGTACGACATCATCGCCGGCCGCTACATCGCCCTGGGCATGAAGAACGAAGAGAAGAGCAGCTTTGTATTCGGCTTCAACGCCAAGGCGGCGGACTACACCCCATCGGCCCTGCGCGCCTCGGGAGTACGCTGACCTGAGGTTGTAAAGCCAATCACTGTGGGAGCTGGCTTGCCTGCGATGGCGGTGGACCAGGCAAAACCCATCAACCTGACCCACCGCCATCGCAGGCAAGCCAGCTCCCACATAGGCTCGGGTTTTAACCTGCCAACCCTGTGCCGGGCTCAAATGAAGCCCGGCTTTTTTATGCCCGGCAATCAGCCCGCTGAATACTTCTTCAACAACGCCCATTGACAGGACTACGGTAGACCGCACGCCGCATAACAATAAAAAAGGGACGTTGTAATGACCGCCATGACCCGTCGCCTGGATCGCCCTGGATTCATGCCACGTCTGTCTTCCCACCATTTGCTGCGCCCACGCCTGGCCGAGCCGTTGCTGGGGGCCGAGGCGCGGGTCCGGTTGCTGTGCGCGCCGGCCGGCAGTGGCAAGAGTGCCTTGTTGGCCGAATGCGCCCTGCAGGCCCCGGCGAGTTGCCAAGTGTATTGGCTGCCCCTCAACGGTGCGGCCCTGGACCCGCTGGATTTCTGTCAGCGCCTGGCCCAAAGCCTGGGCCTGGTGTTTGTCGATCAAGCCAGCTTGTTGCTCGACCTGAGCCGCTGGCAAGCGCCGGCCTGGCTGTTTCTCGATGACTATTGCCGGGTGGCGGCGCCCGCATTGGATGCCTTGCTCGATCGGGTGCTGGCGGCCAGCAGCCCGGCCTTGGTCTGGTGGCTGGGCGCGCGGCGCCGGCCGGCCTGCAATTGGCCACGGCTGTTGCTCGATGATGAGTTGTGGGAGTGCGGCGGCACCGAGTTGGCGTTCGATCAGCGCGAGGTCCAGCAACTGCTCGAGCATCACGCCGCGGGCGGGCAGGCCGCCGATAAAGTCCTGCAGTTCAGCGCCGGCTGGTGCGCCGGCGTGCGTATCGCCCTACTCGAAGGCGACAGCCATCCCGACAGCGGTGCCTGGCATGGGCGCTCCCAGACCTTGCTCGATTACCTGCAACACGAACTGTTCAGCACCTTGCCCGAAGAGTTGGAGGAGGCCTGGCGCGTGTTGGCGCACCTGCCGCGTTTCAACCCGGGGCTGTGCGAACACCTGTTCGGGTTTGGCGATGGCGCCGACTACCTGCGCGAGCTCCAGGCCCTCGGCGCGTTTATCGAGCCCTGGGAAGATTCGCCGGAGTGGCTGCAGGTTTTCGCGCCCCTGGCCCAGTTACTGCGCGACGAACCCTGGCCGGCCCGGCGTTCCTGGCACCGGCGCGCCTGCCAATGGTTTACCGCAGCCCAGGACTGGCAGGCGGCGTTTGAGCAGGCGCTGCTGGCTGAAGAGTACGAAGTGGCGGTCAGCCTGTTGGAGCACTTCAGCTTTGAAGACTTGTTCCGCCAGCAAAACGCCGTGCTGTTGTTGCGCCTGCATGAGCAACATGGCGACGAGTTGATGCTCGGCTCGGCGCAACTGGTGGGGCTGGTCACGGCGGCCTTGCTGTTTGCCGGGCGTTTCGACCAGGCCGCGCAATGCATCGATCAACTGGCGCGCTTCACCCCGCAACCCACCGCCGCGCTGCAACGCCACCTGCTGGCGCGCTGGCAGGCGCAGTGGGGTTGGTTATTGCACCTGGGTGGGGAAGCGGTGCCTGCGCGTGGGCATTTTCTGGAGGCATTGAATGACTTGCCGGACAGCGCCTGGACGTCGCGCCTGATGTGCCTGTCCGGGCTGACCCAGCAAGCGCTGTTGCGCGGCGAACTGGACGTGGCCCAGGCGCTCAATCGCGAGGCGCTGTGCCTGGCGCGGGCCCATGGTTCGTTGCTGCTGGAAGCGGTGCTGGAGCTTGATCATGCGCAACTGCTGGAACAGCGGGGCGCACCGTACCGGGCCCAGAGCCTGTTGGAAGGCGTGCAGGCCATGCTGGTGCAGCAGCGCCTCAAGGCCGGGCCGCTGATGGGCCGGATTGCCTTGCGCCGTGGGCACCTGGCACTGCGCCAGGGGCATGACGCGATGGCTACCGACTGCCTCGAAGCCGGCCTGGGCATGTGCCTGCATAGCCAGGATAAGCGCGTGCTGTACGGCTTCCTTGGGTTGGCGATGCTGGCGGCCAACCGTGGCGACTACGCCCAGGCGTTTATCCAGTTGCGCGACGCCGAGCGCCTGATGCAGCGCCGGCAGGTGCCCGACACGGTGTACCGGGCGGTGTTGCTGTTGCTCAGTGGGCACTTCTGGTTGCAGCAGGGGCGCGCCGAACTGACCCTGGAGGCCGTCAGCCGGGTGCTGCGCCACTATCATGGCCCGCAGGCGAAACAGGCACCGCCGGCGACCCTGGAGCTGATCCCCCGGCTGGAATACTTGCTGGTGCTGGCCCAGGTCAAGCTGCGCCGGGCCGAGCAACCCATCCAGCGGCTCACGGCCTTGCTCGATACGGCCCGCGAGCGTGGCATGCAGTGCCTGGAAGTGGAGTTGCACCTGGTGTTGGGCGAGGTGGCCTGGCAACTGGGCGAGCGCGCGAACGCGGTGCGCGCGCTGCAAACCGGGCTGGCCCTGGCGGCGCGCTGCCAGGTGCAACAGGCCGTGCGCGAACTGCGTCTGCGCCAGCCGGGGTTGCTCAGTGAACTGGGGCTCGAACCTCAGGATGCAGTGGCGGCGCCAGGGGAAAACCCATTGAGCCAACGGGAACTGGAGGTGCTGCAACTGATCGCGCTGGGTAACTCCAACCTGGAAATTGCCGACTTGTTGTTTATCTCGCTGCACACGGTGAAGACCCACGCGCGGCGGATTCACAGCAAGTTGGGGGTGGAGCGGCGCACCCAGGCCGTGGCCAAGGCCAAGACCCTGGGCCTGATGGCCTGATTACTCCCAGCAATGCCGATCAACAGGTGGGAGCTGGCTTGTCGGGTCGCCGCATCGCTGCGATAGCGGTAGGCCAGTCAACACATCCTTACATGACCCACCGCCATCGCGGGCAAGCCCGCTCCCACAGGGGATCTCGGCTGGGCACAGGACTTTGCACACACCACACACCAACTGTGGGAGCTGGCTTGCCTGCGATGACGGTGTATCAGTCGCAGAATGTATCAACTGACCCACCGCCATCGCGGGCAAGCCCGCTCCCACAGGGGATCTCGGCTGGGCACAGGACTTTACACACACCACACACCAACTGTGGGAGCTGGCTTGCCTGCGATGACGGTGTATCAGTCGCAGAATGTATCACCTGACCCACCGCCATCGCGGGCAAGCCCGCTCCCACAGGGGATCTCGGCTGGGCACAGGACTTTGCACACACCACTCACCAACTGTGGGAGCTGGCTTGCCTGCGATGACGGTGTATCAGTCGCAGAATGTATCAACTGACCCACCGCCATCGCGGGCAAGCCCGCTCCCACAGGGGATCTTGGCTGGGCACAGGACTTTGCACACACCACACACCAACTGTGGGAGCTGGCTTGCCTGCGATGACGGTGTATCAGTCGCAGAATGTATCAACTGACCCACCGCCATCGCGGGCAAGCCCGCTCCCACAGTTGCCCACATGCATTCAGTTGCAACGGGTCAGGGCTGGTAACCCATCCGCCAACTCACCGCCTGGCTCGCCGCCAGCAATTGCCGGGCCGCCGGTCCATCTTCATCGGCATGGAACAACGACGTCGGCCCCACCACCGTCATCACCGCCACCACCTGGCCCATGGCATTAAAGACCGGCGCCGACAGCGCATCGACCCCGGGCATCAGCAAGCCATGCACAAAGTGCAGGCCCCGCTGGCGAATCTGCGCACAGGCCTGCCCATACGCCTGGTCGTCCGCCAGCGCATGGGCGGTGCCGGCCTGGATCTCCTGCGTGCGCAGGTCCACGGTTTCGCGCTCTGGCAAAAAGGCGCTGAACACCAGGCCCGTGGATGAGCTGAGCAGCGGCAGCACCGACCCCAGTTGCGTCACCACCGTGACCGCGCGTACCGCCGGTTCGATATGCACCACCGTTGCGCCGTGGTTGCCCCACACCGCGAGAAAGCAGGTTTCATTCAACTCGTCGCGCAGCTGCGCCAGGGGCAGGGTGGCAACTTTCAGCACGTCCATGCTGCCCAGCGCCGCCAACCCCACGCGCAAGGCTTCGCGGCCCAGGCCGTAATGGTTGGTGGCCGTGTTCTGTTCGGCAAAACCCGAGGCAATCAACGCCTGCAAATAGCGGTGGACCTTGCTCGCGGGCATCTGCACATGTTCGGCCAGGCGCGACAGGGACGTGGCCGGCGACAGTTCGGCCAGGGCCTTGAGGATGTCGGTGCCGACTTCGGCCGAGCGGACTTTCTGTTTACCGGTGTCGCGGGGGGCGGGGGGCTTTTCCATGGAGAGCGTGTGTCCGAAAGACGAATGGCGGTCTTTATAGCTTGACGGTCGATACGGAGCAAATTACGTTATGCGTAACTGGATTACGATAAAAACAACTTCCTTACTGAGGACGATCCATGACCCTCGATTACCAATCGGGCTTTGGCAATGAATTCGCCAGCGAAGCCTTGCCAGGTGCACTGCCGGTCGGCCAGAACTCCCCGCAAAAAGCGCCCTACGGGCTGTACACCGAACTGTTCTCCGGCACCGCCTTCACCATGGTGCGCAGCGAAGCGCGGCGTACCTGGATGTATCGCATCCAACCGTCGGCCAATCACCCGGCATTCATCAAGCTGGAACGACAACTGGCCGGTGGCCCGCTGGGCGAGGTGACGCCCAACCGCCTGCGCTGGAACCCGTTGGATGTACCTGCAGAACCCACCGACTTTATCGACGGCCTGGTCGGCATGGTGGCCAACGCCGGCGCCGAGAAACCCTCCGGCATCAGCATCTATCACTACCGCGCCAACTGCTCCATGGAGCGGGTGTTCTTCAACGCCGACGGCGAACTGTTGATCGTTCCCGAGCAAGGCCGCCTGCGCATCGCTACTGAACTTGGGGTGCTGGAGGTCGAGCCGCTGGAAATCGTCGTGCTGCCACGGGGCCTGAAATTTCGCATCGAACTGCTGGATGCCCAGGCTCGCGGCTACGTCGCCGAAAACCATGGCGCGCCGCTGCGCCTGCCGGACCTGGGGCCGATTGGCAGCAATGGCCTGGCCAACCCCCGGGACTTCCTGACCCCGGTCGCCCACTACGAAGACCTTTCACGGCCCACGCCGCTGGTGCAGAAGTTCCTCGGCGAGCTGTGGGGCTGCACCCTCGATCACTCGCCGCTGAACGTGGTGGCCTGGCATGGCAATAACGTGCCGTACAAATATGACCTGCGCCGCTTCAACACTATCGGCACAGTGAGTTTCGATCACCCGGATCCGTCGATCTTTACCGTGTTGACCTCGCCTACCAGCGTCCACGGCCTGGCCAATCTCGACTTCGTGATCTTCCCGCCGCGCTGGATGGTGGCCGAAAACACCTTCCGGCCACCGTGGTTCCACCGCAACCTGATGAACGAATACATGGGCCTGATCCAGGGCGCCTACGACGCCAAGGCCGAAGGTTTCCTGCCCGGCGGCGCGTCGCTGCACAGTTGCATGAGCGCCCACGGCCCGGATGGCGAGACCTGCACCAAGGCCATCGCCGTGGACCTGGCGCCGCACAAAATCGATAACACCATGGCCTTCATGTTCGAGACCAGCCAGGTGCTGCGCCCGACCCGCTTCGCCCTGGACTGCCCGCAACTGCAAAACACTTACGACGCTTGCTGGGCCACGCTGCCGGCAACCTTCAACCCGAATCGGAGATAAACCATGACTCAGTCCACTCTCACCCGTAGTTGGGTGGCCTCGGCCAACGGTCACCCGGATTTCCCCCTGCAGAACCTGCCCCTGGGCATCTTCAGCCTCACCGGTTCGGCACCGCGCAGTGGCGTGGCGATTGGCGAGCATATTTTTGATCTGCAAGCGGCCCGTGACCTGTTTGACGGTGAAGCGCGCCGCGCCATCGATGCCATGGCGGACGGCCAACTGAACGCCTTCTTCGAACTGGGCCGTGGCCCACGGGTGGCACTGCGCGAACGCCTGCTGGAACTGCTCGCCGAGGGCAGCAGCCAGCAAGCCAAGCTGCAAGCCCTGGGTACCCAAGTGTTGCCACTGGCCGCCGATTGCCAGATGCACCTGCCAGCGAAAATCAACGATTACACTGACTTCTACGTCGGCATCGAGCACGCGCAGAACGTCGGCAAACTGTTCCGCCCGGACAACCCCTTGTTGCCCAACTACAAGTACGTGCCAATTGGTTACCACGGCCGCGCGTCGACGATCCGCCCGTCCGGCACCGAGGTGCGCCGGCCCAAGGGCCAGACCCTGCCAGCCGGCCAGACCGAACCGACCTTCGGCCCGTGCGCACGCCTGGACTACGAACTGGAGCTGGGCATCTGGATCGGCCAGGGCAATGCCATGGGCGACTCGATTGCCATTGGCGATGCCGCCGAGCACATCGCTGGCTTCTGCCTGCTCAACGACTGGTCGGCCCGCGATATCCAGGCCTGGGAGTACCAGCCGCTGGGGCCGTTCCTGTCGAAAAGCTTTATCACCAGCGTCTCGCCCTGGGTGGTCACGGCTGAAGCCCTGGAGCCGTTCCGCAAGGCCCAGCCCGCACGCCCGGCTGGCGATCCACAACCGCTGCCGTACCTGCTAGACACCCGTGATCAGGCCGCTGGCGGCTTTGATATCGAACTGGAAGTGCTGCTGACCACCGCCGCGATGCGCGAGCAGAACCTGGCGGCCCATCGCCTGACCCTGAGCAACACCCAACACATGTACTGGACCGTGGCGCAAATGGTCGCGCACCACAGCGTCAACGGTTGCCAGTTGCAGGCCGGCGACCTGTTTGGTTCGGGCACCTTGTCGGGCCCGGAAGCGGGGCAGTTCGGCAGCCTGCTGGAAATCACCGAAGGCGGCAAAAAGCCGATCGAGCTGGCCTCCGGCGAAGTGCGCAAGTTCCTTGAAGACGGCGACGAAATCATCCTGCGCGCCCGCTGCACGCGTGATGGATTTGCCTCCATCGGCTTCGGCGAATGCCGTGGCACTGTGGTCGCCGCGCGCTAAGGGGGCGAGGGGATGGAACTCTATACCTACTACCGTTCCACATCGTCCTACCGGGTGCGCATCGCCCTGGCGCTCAAGGGCCTGGACTTTACCGCGCTGCCGGTCAACCTGCTGGTGCCCAAGGGCGGCGCCAACCGCCAGCCCGAATACCTGGCGATCAACCCCCAGGGCCGTGTCCCGGCCTTGCGTACCGACGAGGGCGAACTGTTGATCCAGTCGCCGGCGATCATCGAGTACCTGGATGAACGTTATCCACAGGTGCCGCTGCTCGCCAAGGACCTGGCAGCCCGCGCCCATGAGCGCGCGGTGGCCTCGATCATCGGCTGTGACATTCACCCGTTGCACAACTCCAGCACCCAGAGCCTGTTGCGCCAGTGGGGGCATGACGAGGCGCAATTGCTGGAGTGGATCGGGCACTGGATCAGCCAGGGCCTGGGCGCCGTGGAGCAATTGATCGGCGAGCAGGGTTACTGCCTTGGCGACCAGCCTGGGCTGGCGGATACGTTTCTGATTCCGCAGTTGTACGCGGCAGAGCGCTTCAAGGTGGCACTGGATGGCTACCCACGAATCCTGCGCGTCGCAGCCTTGGCTGCCAAACATCCTGCATTTATCCAGGCCCATCCCTCCAACCAACCTGACACCCCCTAACCCCTGCAGGAGCCGGCTTGCCGTCGATGGCGCTTCACCTGATACACCGCCATCGCTGGCAAGCCAGCTCCTACAGGCGGATATCCAATAAAAAAAACAGGTACCTTGCGATGCACAATCAGATTGCCAGCTTTCGCGCGGCACTCGACGCCCGTCCGGTGTCGCGCTACCAGTGGTTGATTCTCCTGTTGTTGGCGTTGTTGCTGGTCACCGATGGTTACGATGCCCAAGTGTTGGGCTACGTAGTCCCGGCCCTGGCCCAGGACTGGGGCCTGGAAAAAGCCGCCTTCGGCCCGGTGTTCAGTGCCAACCTGCTGGGGCTGACCTTAGGTTCCCTGGCCGTGACGCCCCTGGCGGACCGCTTCGGCGTGCGTCGTATCCTGCTCGCCTGCGTACTGATCTACGCCAGCCTCACGGTGCTGATGGTATTCGCCAATTCCCTGAGCACGCTGATGGCCGCACGCTTTATTTGCGGCATTGGCATGGGTGGCGCGATGCCCAGTGCCATGGCCTTGATGTCGGAATATTCGCCACCGCGTATGCGCACGTTGATGGTGACGCTGGCGGCCTGTGGTTTCTCGTTCGGTGGCGCGGCGGGTGGTTTTGTTGCGGCGGGTTTTATCGACAGTTTCGGCTGGCAGGCCGTGTTCCTCGCCGGTGGTGTGACGCCGTTGCTGCTGTTTCCCTTCCTGGTATGGCTGCTGCCTGAATCCTTGCCACGTTTGTTGCGCGATGCGCCGCCCTATGCGCGCCTGCAGAAAGTCACGGCGCGCATGCTGCCTGGTTGGCAGGCGCCGGCGGCCAGCGAAGAACAGAATCGCCAGGAGCAGGGCAGCAAGCTGACGGTGGTGGAGTTGTTTCGCAATGGCTATGCCCGGCCGACGCTGCTGATCTGGTCGACCTTTTTTGTCAGCCTGATCCTGCTGTACTTCATGATCAGTTGGTTGCCGTCACTGCTGCTGGAAAGTGGCATGGCCTTGAACAAAGCCAACCTGGTGACCTCGATGTTCCTGTTCGCCGGCACGTTGGGCGCGATTGGCATGGCCTGGTTTGCCGACCGCCTGAAAAGCAAGGTCCGCCTGCTCTCCGGTGTGTTGGCGGCCGCGGCGGTGTGCACGATTCTGCTGGGGCTCAATCACGACAACCCGCGTTACCTGGTGGCGTTTGTGTTTGCGGCGGGCTTTTGCATCATCGGTGGCCAGTTGACCCTCAATGCGTTTGCCAGCAACTTTTACCCGGCCCATGTACGTGCGACGGGCACGGGCTGGGCGCTGGGTGTCGGGCGGTTTGGTTCGATCCTCGGGCCGCTGTTTGGCAGCATGTTGCTGGCGATGCAGGTACCGGTGCAGCAGATTTTCTTCTTCTGCGCAATTCCGGCGGTGATCGCCGCGCTGCTGATCATTCAGGTGCGCTCCCCCGAGACCAAGGCGCCGGTTGAGATCCTCCAGCACCCGCTTGAATCCTGAAGGGCAACCCCCTTATTTGTAGGAGCTGTCGAGCCCCGGCGAGGCGGCGATGAGGGCGACGCGGTTCACCGGTCGCCCCCTTTAATGCACCACCGCCCCAGGCGGCAAATGCCCCAGCCGCTCCGTCAGACGCAGCCGCTGCACCGGGTCTTCACTGAGCAACAGCGCGTGCTCAAGATCGAAGCGCTCGGCATTCGGGCAATCCAGGTGCTTGTACAGACTGGCCCGCGCCAGATAGTCGGCGGCGCTGGCATCGCCCAGTTCCAGCACGCGCTCGGCGTCGATCAGCGCCGCGAGGTGATTGTCATTGGCCAGGTGCAGTTGCCGCAGGTTGCGCGACAGCCGTTGCAGGATCAGCCGTGGCTCGGCGCTACGCAGGTGCTCGGCTTGCAGCTTGAGATTGGGGCCGTACTGACGTTGCAGCAATTCGCGGCAGTCGTTGGGGTACAGCCGCCGCCCGCCACAGGGGTCGAGTAAATGATCGGCACCGCTTACCCGTAGCAGGAAGTGCCCGGGGAAGTTGACCCCGACCATCGGGATCTCCAGGCGCCGCGCCAACTCCAGGGCAATCAGGCCCAGGGCCAGGGGTTGTCCGCGGCGGCGCTGCAACACCTTGTCCAGCATTGCGGCGGCGGGGCGCAAGGGGGTGAAGTCATCCTGGGCGAACCCCAGGTCATTCATTATCCGCAGCAACGGTTGGCCCAACTCATCGGCCGGCAGCAGCGGCATGTCGAGGCTTACCTGGTGTTGCAGCACCGCGAAGTCAGCCAGGATCGCCTGCGGGTCCACGGCGGGGTCGTGCTCGGCAGCGATCCATAAGGCGGCTTCAAACAGCGCCGCAGGCGAGCGGTGCAGGCAGTCGAAAAAGGCTTGGCGGGGATTCATTGCATTCTCCGTCGGATGTCTCGTTTTAGCCTTGCCGAGAACTTTCGTCCAGCTTCTTGAGAACCAGCCTACTTGTTTATGTCACAAAGCCTGAAATTGCGGTCGGCTTATTCCCGCGTGCTCCGGCAATCTTTTACCGGCGGCCTATACTTGGCGACTACAAGAAGTGATTCGGGAGCTTGACGATGTTTGCTCTCATGCACAGCACCCGCCTTGAATCCCTGCACCTGAGCGTTGACCCGGTGAGCGGGTTGAAGGCGGTCATTGCCATTCACAGCAGTCGCCTGGGGCCGGCCCTGGGCGGCTGTCGCTACCTGGCCTACCCCGACGACGAAAGCGCCGTGGCCGACGCCGCGCGCCTGGCCCGAGGCATGAGCTACAAAGCCGCGCTGGCCGGCTTGCCGGTGGGCGGCGGTAACGCTGTAATCATCCGCCCGGCCCATGTGGAAAGCCGCGCCGCGTTGTTCGAAGCCTTCGGCCGGTGCATCGAGCAACTCGATGGCCGCTACATCACCGCCATCGACAGCGGCACCTCCGTGGCAGACATGGACTGCATCGCCCAGCACACGCGCTTTGTCACCAGCACCACCGCCGCCGGCGATCCGTCTCCCCATGCGGCCATGGGCGTATTCGCCGGCATCCGCACGGCCGCCATGGCCCGCCTGGGCAGCGACAACCTGGAAGGCCTGCGTGTGGCAATCCAGGGCCTGGGCAACGTCGGCTACGCCCTGGCCGAACAACTGCACGCTGCTGGCGCTGAATTGCTGGTGAGCGATATCGACCCTGGCAAAGTGCAACTGGCCATGGAGAAACTGGGCGCCCACCCGATTGCCAACGACGCCTTACTCAGTACCCCATGCGACATTCTCGCGCCGTGCGGCCTGGGCGCTGTCCTCAACCGCCAGAGCGTCGCCCAACTGCGCTGCGCCGCCGTGGCCGGTTCCGCCAGCGCGCAGCTGACCCACCTGCAAGTGGCCGACCAATTGGAAGCGCGCGGCATCCTCTACGCACCGGACTATGTGATCAACTCCGGCGGCCTGATCTACGTCGCCCTCAAGCACGGTGGCGCGGACCTGGCGACCATCACCGCGCACCTGTCCAACATCGGCACACGCCTGACCGAAATCTTCGGCCACGCTCAAGCCGAAAAACGCTCACCCGCCCGAGTGGCCGATGAACTGGCCGAGCGCCTGCTGTACACCTAGCCCTTATTAAAAAGGCCCTGAATCAACGATCCAGGGCCTGTTCAATTCGGGCTTTATTCCGCCGCCGGGTTCAGCAACTCGGACAACGCATCCGGCTGGCTCTTGAACGCCTTGGCAAACACATCGCGATTCTTCGCCATGTAGATCCCGGCTTCCTCCACCTGCTGCTCGCTCAGGGACGGCACGGCTTTTTGCAACACTTCTGCGAGCAACTCAGCGAGTTCAAGCATCTTGTCATGACGGTCAGCTTCGGCTTTATCCATGAACAAACGCTCCAGATCTCGGCTG
This sequence comes from Pseudomonas sp. HC1(2025), assembly GCF_058742075.1. Taxonomy (NCBI): domain Bacteria; kingdom Pseudomonadati; phylum Pseudomonadota; class Gammaproteobacteria; order Pseudomonadales; family Pseudomonadaceae; genus Pseudomonas; species Pseudomonas sp. HC1(2025). Next base: position 1,058,184 of record NZ_CP196017.1, read on the forward strand.
CTGCGGTATACCACTTCGACGGCCATTCACCACCTCACATGCCTTCACGATAGTTGTCTATTGCGACTACTGTATTTATATACAGCTAAAAGGATAAGCCAATCCCGGGGGTTTGGGTAGCAGCTTTTTAATGTAGTTGGGAAATGGGGGTTTGCTACAACGGAAATTTCTGACAACTTGCCGGGGTTGCGCTGGATTTGTCCGGTGGCTTACCTTCCTCGGGCGCTGCGTATGCAGCGAGTGGGCTTGGCGGCCCGGTAGAAGATAGCGCAACGACCCCCCAACAAGATTGCTGGCGTTTTAACGCCTGCTTTCCTATGTCATGGCGGGTTGCGCAGGGACCCTTCGGGGTGCTGGGTTTCTTCTTACCGGTCCGCCAACCTTGTGCAATCCGTCACCCAATCTGCTTGGCGGCAGACGGCGGTGGATCTCCATTCGATCAAGAAGAGATACGCCATGAAAAAGAACTCCCCCAATCCCCCAGACAACTCACGCAATGACGCTCGGCTGCAAGCGGCTGCCAATCGGGCCATCGATCACTACTTGCGGTCTGAATCGCCTCAACCTGCTCCGGAGCCCCCCGCGACGCTTTTCAGCGTAACGCCTCGGGCTGACACGCAAACCCTGCTGGTCAACGCTAGCGAAACCTTGAATAGCGCCCGTGAAATGGCAAGCACACTGGCTTTTGATCTTGATGGCTCACAGCGCAGCTTGCTGCTGGCGATTCACCAGTTGGTGGAGATGGGTGGTTTACTGGTTGACCGCGCGATAGAGCAGGTGGCATAGGGCGATCCCAATACACAGGAGCTGGCAAGCCAGCTCCTACAAAATCGGCATAGGCTTTGAATTATTATGGAGACCTCTTTTCCCTTAGATATCCCCGCAGAGACCCAAGAGCCCGCCGCCAGTTATGACCTCTGGTTTCGTTCCCAGGTGAACGCTGTCCTTGATGATCCAAGCCGTGGCGTCCCTCATGATCAGGTCATGGCAGAAATGCGGGCGCTGATTGACGCCAAGGTCGCAAAGCATTCAATTGATTGAAGTGCCTCATATCAACCCGCCATCATCTCACTCTGCAATCCCTGGCCTTTTTTCTGCATGCCTAACTATCGTCACGTCGAACGGGCATTATCCGATCCGCGGTGATGCACGACGCAGGTATTGGCCGGGTTGGCTATTTTTTAAACAGTGGTGGTGAGCAATGACAGAAATGAAGTGGGCCGACAAAGTGCGCAAAAGCCTGCACGCGAATGCAGATTCCCTGGGCAATCTGGCGGTGGAGGCGTTTCACTACCTCGCGCTTTTTGGTATCGGTGCAATCACCGCCTATGCGGCAATAATGACCTTTATCGACATGTTGCAAAAAGGCGGCATCAGCGTTGATGACATCCTGCTGCTGTTTATCTATCTGGAGCTGGGCGCCATGGTGGGGATCTATTTCAAGACGAAGGTATACGTTACTAACATTCCCCGAAGTGGTTACTAGACGTTTGCAAGCCCTGAGAATGCTAAAATGTTGTGTGCATGATCCGCTTCTGATACGCCGTGTGGTTGGATTGATTTGCTCAATTTTGAACAGTGGTGGGTACGATGACGCAAGAAGTGAAATGGGCTGAAAGCCTGCGTAAAAAGCTGCATGGTGGTGCTGATTCGATTGGCAATTTATTCGTAGAAACATTTCATTACCTCGCCCTTTTCGCCATTGGATTAATAACCGTTTGGGCAGGAGTGTCTACATTTATAGGTATGCTCCAACAGCCGAAAATTACAGTTGATGATATTTTGCTGCTTTTTATCTATCTAGAATTGTTGGCTATGGCGGGAATTTATTTTAAAACTAATCACATGCCCCTAAGATTTTTATTGTATATCGGCGTAACCGCATTGATTCGATTGTTGATAAGTGATGTTTCTCATCACAATGCGCCGGATACCGGGATTCTTTACGTGTGTGGTGGGGTGTTGCTGCTGGCGATTTCAATTCTTGTTGTGAGATACTCATCTTCGAAGTATCCCTCTGTAAAAGAAAAGTCTGATTAGAATAGCTTTAATGGATTGGCTGCTTTAGATTGGCCTTTTTCTTTTTCAGGTCTACATTATGCGGCGTATCTGTCAAGGTAACGCGGCTGGGGCAGCGGGACTGATGCATATAAGGGATATCATTCAACAGCACATTGCCCAATGTGACAAAAAAGCCGGTAAAGGGATCACATCGGAGCTGGCTGCTTCCAGTAAAGCAATACCACTACGGGAGTCGTCTTTCCGGATGTTGGAACTGGTTTGCTGTTGTGAAAATAATATTTGGGTGGAGGTAGATACTGCAAACCAAAAAATATTTTTTATAGATGAGCAAATTTTTCAAATCACGCTTGGATTCTTTAGCTAAAAAAAGACACCGTCGAAGATCTTTGTCAAAAGGGTGAATTTCAAGCGTTACAAAAACCGTTGTGGTACAAGAAGTCAGAAAAGCGCTTGAGTTCACAATTGATAAATAGATGCGCTGAGTTGAACGTATGAGCACCAAGATTGATAAAGGTGCTCATACGATGTCTGGTTTTTTAGTTTAATTTTTTTGCCGTTTTGCACTCTTTAATACACGCTTGCTTTCTTCTTGAAAACTTGCCGACGCCTTTGTAGTAAACATTTCTTCATCAGGCATGCCAAGCGAGTAGATTTCCTTTTCTCTCTGCTCTTCAGTAGTTATGTATTTCAAGAATTCGCCAACCCGCTCTAGTCTAACTTTAACTCTGTCTAGACGTTCACCTTTAATGAAGTAGCTGTATTCCTTTTTCGCTGCCTCGGTTAGGTAGTTGCTAGCTGTTTCGTCAAATATACCGCAGTCTGTGCAAACTAGATCCAGATAAGTGAAGTAGTAGCCAAGGTTGTTCAGCATATAAAGGCCATAGCTGGTGATTTTTATACTGTCGACAGACTCCGAGTATGAGTCGAGCCTGTTATTTGATTCTACAAATCCACTTCTAAGCAGCGTATCTAAGTTTCTTTCAAAATCATCTACCATTCCAAATGTTTCTGCGAAGTAGGCCCTGAGCTCAGCGACTGCAGTATATTGAGGTGCGCTAGGATCAGTGCCTTTTGATATTTTGCGAAGTATACGAAGTCCCGTAAAGTGTGAGCCATGCCGTGATGAACGTATTTGATAAATGTTTGGGATGTCGCTGACGGATTCATCGTAAAAATATCTGTTAGGGATCATCACCGGTTTAATGACTTGATGAATCTTGAAATTCCAACTTCCGTTGGAAATCATTTCTTCAACATTGGTGTACCCTGAAAGAAGGAAACTTCTGAATAGATCAAGAGATAGCCGAATATCGCCATGGGCGCAGGCGGTGAGGAATTGATTCAGTGGTGATTGATAATTGGAGAATTCACGGCTAAGTATTTTTAGATACTTTGAGCTGTCTACAGTAAAGGTTGAGTCGTAGTCATCAATGTTTTCATTGCTGATCTTTCGCTCATCTGTGAGAATTGAAACGGTGTAGTCCAGTCTTTTCTTAAAAACTTCAGCTGGCTTGGGGGAGCTTATATGGAAGCCGGAATTCTGGAAAGCATCTAAAACTCCATGTATTTTTGAGTCGTAGAAGCGCTCCTCCCGCATAGATATCAAAGTGATACTTTTGAGTCGGTCGGATATTTCTTGAGCTGATGAGAAACAAAAATCCTGGATGTGGGAGGAATACTGGTCAGTATTGTCGATGACCACAATTACGCCTTTTTCTTGCATGGCAAGTCTTTCTACTAGGCGCTCAGCACAATATGGTAGGTCCGTTTTCCACTCTTCAACAAGTAAGTTTAACTTGATGTTGTAGCTTTCTGACGAGTCAGACAATCCAGCTAAATTTTGTCTTTTAGCAATGGTGAACTTATCACTGAATAGCTGTGTTAATATCGTGGCCCTTTCAGAGTGAAGGAGATTATCTTTGTCTAGTTGAGCGACCAGACCTGACCATATCGACTGCCGAATTATCTCAATATCTTCAGGTGTTTTTAACAAGTCGATTATTACTATGGCTGAATGTTCCCTGAGCCAGCGCGGAGCATTATGATGTAACAGCCTTTTAATAAATGTAGATTTTCCTGCTCCTTTCCCGCCAAATAAAACCAAAACCTCCCCTTTTCTCTTATCTTTTATATTCTTAGTGAGACGCCCACCCAGGCGCCCTCCTTTTCCTGTGTCATCTAATTGCTGCACTCCGTAAGAGCTAAAATATGGAGATAATGAATCTTGTATTAAGGATCTCATTCCGTCCGAGGTTCCCTGATATTCTCGCTGAGACACATAACATCTTTCCATGAATTCTGTATCGTCGTCTTTTATGACTCCGAAATACCTGTTGACAATTGGACGAAGTTTGGATGCGAGCCGGTTGGCGGTAATGGTGTGAGAATATGAGGGTATATTTTCTTTTGGAAAAAAAATTGTTCGGTCTTTTGGCGGTGCGCTACTTAGCAATATTGGAAGCGATGAACGATCAGTAATGGCCGTAAATGAAAAATTGTTTATTGATTTCGTATACTCAGATTTGAAAAAATCTAATGATCTTATGACAAAGGCTTGGAGAGTCTCCCAGCGTTTACCCTTCTCAAATGTTTTAAAAAAAATCCATTCTGACCCGTTGGTAATACAGGCGTACTCGCATCCCGTGTCAAAACAGTATGTTCGGACTTGGTCCATGCTGTCTTAATTTTTTCATCTGAAATGAGTTTCTTTATTGTTATGTATGATGATTTTTCACTTTGTGAGTTTGCTATAGGTAAATCAAAAAAGATGCCTGATCGTTTGGCTTCAACAAATAGTAGGTCATCGCCATTACTTTTCTTTAATACATAGTCTGCAAAGCCAGGAGCTATATATTCTTCAACCGACACTCGGTTCTTAGGCCAGCTAAGAAAATCATGAAGTATAAAGTCAATGATTTTATGCCGAGTCTCGGCTTCGTTAATGTCTCGTTGTCGTGCCAAAGTAATGATACTTTCAAGCATGTCCATTTTGTCGTGCAGGTGAGGAATTTGCTGATTATTCGACACGTCATTTCCCTATATGTTGCAAGTCAGTAGACTACTAAAACAGAGTTGCAGGTGGCACAGAGCTATCACTGTAACTGCTGGCTGCGCATCTGCCAATGCAAAGGTAGGCACCTACAGCCCGTCTGTCTGATCGAATATAAGGCTGAGGATACGAATTGAGCTGGGCCTCATGACTCAGTTCCCGTTTAAGCCGCGATCGCTAGTCAAGAGGCGGCATTCAGGCAAATTTCTTTGGGCTCCATTTATTTTTTACAGCGTTCAAACCAGCAATTTCTAAAATCGATCACGAATTCGGGGGGAGGGGGCAACCTGTCCATTTTCGAGTTAGTGACCCGTCGGGCCTTTCGTGGTTTCGAGTATCAACACGAGCTAAAAAATTGACTTTTTTTGATAAACCTTTGGCTCAATCGTCAAGACCAACCACATGCCCATCCGCTTCCTGCTCTATGTGGCGATCACCGCACTGACCCGCCTGCTGATCGGCGACGTGTCCCACCACAATGCCCCGGACCTGGGGATTATTTACCTGTGTGGCGGGATTCTGTTGTTGGCGTTCGCCATCCTGGTGGTGCGTTTTGCTTCGTCGCGTTACCCATCAGTCAAGGAAAAGTCCGACTCCTGAGTCAGAGCCCGGCTGTGATTGGCGGCCGGGTACTCGGCGGGCGTTGCAACAGTTTGTGACTGTCGCCGTCGGTCATCACTGCCAAAATCTCCATGGCGCTGTGCCCCTGTTCAATGGCAATGCCAAATTGCACGCTTTGCACCAGGCGTTTGAGCCGTTGTGGGTCATTGCGCTGTTCGGCGCTGATCATGCGTTTGGCAACTACGCCGCTGTCGTCGGACAGGGTCAGCATGATGCTGCCGTCCAGGCGCTGGATGCTCAGGTTGACCCGGTATTGGGGGGTGAACGTGTCGGTGATCAGCTGAAAAGGATTGTCCATGGTGCGTTACCGCCTGATAAGAACATGCACTGATTGACGACCGGTATGGCGATTGGTTCGTGTTGCCTGACCACCGGTCGCAAGCTCCGTTTTCCTTCATGGGGTGTACAGCAAGGGCCGTGCCGTACAGCCATCTTTCTGACAACGAACTGCCCCTGTGGGAGTGGGCTTGCCCGCGATAGCGGTGGATCAGCCAACCATTGCGTGACTGATGCAGCGCTATCGCGGGCAAGCCCACTCCCACAGGTTGATCTGTGCAGTGAGCTGTTTCAGGGCACCAGCGAGAAAATGACCGCAGACAGCGCAATCAGCCCCACCAACACCACAAATACATTCGACGCCTGGCCCGAATACTGGCGCAAAGATGGCACGCGCCGGATTGCGTACATCGGCATCAGGAACAGCAAACACGCAATGATCGGCCCGCCGAGGGTTTCGATCATGCCCAGGATGCTTGGGTTGAACGTGGCCACGGCCCAGCAGCTGAGGATCATGAACACCGCGGTGCAGCGTTCCAGCCAGCGCGCCGACAGGGTGCGGTTGCGGCCACGCAGGGATTTGACGATCAGGCCCTGGAAGCCTTCGCTGGCGCCGATGTAGTGGCCGAGGAAGGATTTGGTGATGGCCACCAGCGCGATCAATGGCGCGGCGTAGGCAATAACCGGGGTTTGGAAGTGGTTGGCCAGGTAGGACAGGATCGAAATGTTCTGCGCCTTGGCGGCGGCGAGGTCGGCGGGCGACAGTGCCAGTACGCAACTGAAGCAAAAGAACATCACCGTCAGCACCATCATGCCGTGGGCCATGGCCAGGATGCCGCTGCTCTTGCGTTCGGCTTGGGCGCCGTACACGCGTTTCTGGTCCACGGCGAAGGCCGAGATGATCGGCGAGTGGTTAAACGAAAACACCATCACCGGGATCGCCAGCCATAGGGTCTTGAAGAACACCGGCAGGGGCATGCCCTCGCTGGCCGAGGCGAAGAACGCGCCGTTCCAGTTGGGGATCAGGCTCAGCGCCAGCAGCAGCAAGGCGGCGACGAACGGGTAGACCAGCACGCTCATGGCCTTGACGATCACGCCCTGGCCGCACCGCACAATGGCCATCAGACCGAGGATCAGCACCAGGGACAGGATCGCCCGTGGCGGTGGGGTCATTTGCAGTTGGTGTTCCATGAAGCTGCCGAGGGTGTTGGTCAGCGCGACGCTGTACACCAGCAGGATCGGGAAGATGGCGAAGAAGTACAGCAGGGTGATCAGCTTGCCGGCACCAACGCCGAAATGTTCTTCCACCACGTCAGTGATGTCGCCGGATTTGCCCGACAGCACAAAGCGCGTCAGCCCACGGTGGGCGAAGAAAGTCATGGGGAAGGCCAGCAGCGCCAGCACGATCAGCGGCCAGAAGCCGCCGACCCCGGCGTTGATCGGCAGAAACAGAGTGCCAGCACCGATGGCGGTACCGTAGAGGCCCAGCATCCAGGTGGTGTCGTGTTTGCTCCAGCCGCTCGTTACAGTTTGCGTGACAGCAGCGGGATTTTCGGCAGCAGGTGTACGTACATCGGTCATCGTTATTGCCTCGTTATTATTTTTGCGCGGGCTCACGTATGGGGCGGGTAGGCGTGCTCCTCAGCACTCCACCCAGCTGACCGCCAGGCCGCCCCGTGAAGTTTCTTTGTATTTGTCATGCATATCGGCGCCGGTATCGCGCATGGTGCGGATCACCCGGTCGAGGGAAATGAAGTGCTTGCCATCGCCGCGCAGGGCCATTTGCGTGGCGTTGATGGCTTTGACGGCGGCGATGGCGTTGCGCTCGATACAGGGCACCTGGACTAGGCCGCCCACGGGGTCGCAGGTCAGGCCAAGGTTGTGCTCCAGGCCGATTTCGGCAGCGTTTTCCAGTTGCTCGGGGGTGGCGCCAAGGATATCTGCCAGGCCAGCGGCGGCCATGGCACAGGCCGAGCCGACTTCACCCTGGCAGCCGACTTCGGCACCGGAGATCGAGGCGTTTTTCTTACACAGGATGCCGACGGCGGCTGCGGCTAGGAAGAAGTTGACTACATCGTCGTCTGACGCGTCGGCATTGAACTTCATGTAGTAGTGCAGCACTGCAGGGATGATCCCGGCCGCGCCGTTGGTCGGTGCGGTGACCATGCGCCCACCGGCGGCGTTTTCTTCGTTGACCGCAAGGGCGAACAGGTTGACCCATTCCATGGCCGACAAGGTCGAGGTGATCACATTCGGTTTGCCGATTTCCAGCAGGCTGCGGTGCAGCTTGGCGGCGCGGCGCGGCACATCCAAACCGCCGGGCAAGATGCCTTCATCGCGCAGGCCTTGCTCGACGCACTCGCGCATCACCGACCAGATATGCAGCAGGCCGCTACGGATTTCTTCGTCGCTGCGCCACGCGCGTTCGTTGGCCATCATCAATTCAGAAACACGCAGGCCATGCTTGTTGCACAGGGCCAGCAGTTCGACGGCGCTGGAAAAGTCGTAGGGCAGTTCTACATCGCTGGTGGGAGCAATACCCGACTCGGCTTCCGCTGCCTCGATAATGAAACCACCGCCCACCGAGTAGTAGGTCTGTTCGGTCAACAGGCCGTTTTTGCCGTAGGCATGCAGGGACATGGCGTTGGGGTGGTAGGGCAGGCTTTCCTCCAGCAGCAGGAGATCGTGCTGCCAGTTGAAGGAGATTTCTTGGGTGCCGGCAAGCAACAAGCGGCCAGATTCGCGCAACTGCTGGATGCGCGGCCCGATGGAGGTAGGGTCCACTCGATCAGGCCATTCTCCCATCAACCCCATTACGCAGGCACGGTCGGTGGCATGGCCCACGCCGGTAGCCGACAGTGAACCGTACAGGCGCACTTCCACGCGCTGGGTTTGCTCCAGCAATTGTTGGTCGGTGAGGGCCTGGGCGAAGGTTGCCGCTGCCCGCATGGGGCCGACGGTATGGGAGCTCGACGGGCCAATGCCCACCTTGAATAGATCAAAAACGCTGATAGCCATGCTAAAGCCTTACAAGCAATGGAGTAGGAATCGCTGCCATGTTTTGTAGGACAAGCGGAAGTGGCGCGATACTGAGCCTCTAGATCGGCACTGACCAACGAATTATCCTAAGACACCCTTTAGCAGGACTAAACTCTATGGCTCGCCCGCTTCATGCCCAGACCTATGTCTGGTTGCACGTATTTGCCTGCGCCGCACGGCATTTATCCTTCACGCGCTGCGCCGAAGAACTGCACATCACGCCGGGGGCGGTCAGCCAGCAGATTCGCCAATTGGAAGAACGCCTGGGCTTTCGCCTGTTTCATCGCCGGGCGCGTGGCGTGGAGCTGAGTGCCGAGGGGCAGCGGTTGGCGATTACGGTGAGTGAGGCCTACGGCAGCATCGATGCCGAGTTGCAGCGCCTGGATGCGGGGATGATCAGCGGCACCTTGCGCCTGCGCTCGATTCCGTCATTTCTCGGTAAATGGCTGACACCGCGCCTGCCGCGTTTGCAGCAGCGTTTCCCGGATATCCAACTGCGCCTGGTGGCCGAAGACAGCAGCATTGCCCTGCACGAAGGCGACTTCGACCTGGCCATCGACCTTAACGACGGCAGCTATCCGGGTTTGTTATCCACAGCCTTGCTCGATGAGCAGATATTCCCGGTGTGCGCGCCGAGCCTGCTGCGCGGACGGCCGCCGTTGCACGGCCCGGCCGACCTGGCCCACTTCCCGCTGTTGCACGACATCACAGCCTGGCGTGGGAGTTATGAGTACGCCGAGTGGGAGTTTTACCTGAATGCTATCGGCTATCACGACGCCGACGTGCGGCGCGGGCATACCTTCAACCGCAACCACCTGACCATCGAGGCCGCCATTGCCGGCATGGGTGTGGCGATTGCCCGGCGCACCCTGCTCAATGACGAATTGGAGCGCGGCACCCTGATCGTGCCGTTCGGGCTCGCGGTGCCGAATCACAAGCGCTACGTGCTGTTGTATGCGCCAGGCGCGCTGAACCATCCCGGCGTGCGTGCGGTGCATGACTGGCTGGTGGAAGAGGCGGGGATTTTTCGCGGATTGCACCCCTTGGGAGAGGGGCAATTGTGAGGATTTGCCCGGGTGGGCGGGTGTACCCAACTCCCGACCATAACAGCGCTTTGGGCGATTGTCAGACTTAATTTGTAATGTAGGATTTATCTTTGAATAGGGGTTGAATTGTTCCCTCAGGTGCTCAATTGTGTAATCAAGAGGTCATGGTTTCACCGCATCGGTGTTGCAGTTGTGACCTCTGGCGAGCTAGCTGAAATAAGGGAAACACTATGCAAATCCTAGTCAACAGCGATAACCATATTGAAAGCAGCATCCGACTGGAGGAGTGGGTACGTACTACCATTGAGAGCACGCTCGAACGTTATGAAGAAGATTTGACCCGCATCGAAGTCTTTTTGAAGGATGAGAACGGCGACAAGCCGGGCCCACACGATTTAAGTTGCCGCCTGGAAGCGCGGCCAAAGGGTCATCAACCGATTTCGGTCATCCATAAAGCCGACACCCTGGAACAAGCCATCGACGGGGCGGCCACCAAGCTGGATAACGCGCTGGAGCATCTGTTCGGCAGATTGCAAGGCAAGCCGCGTGCAGAGAAACGCACGCCCAACAACCAAGTCGATGAAGCCGGGCTTGAAGAGGAATTCCTGGAAAACGAACAGGCTGCGCTTAACAGCTGATTGCTGAATGTTTTTCAACCCCATACAAAACGGGCCTGCAGATGCAGGCCCGTTTTTTGTGGCGAATATATATCAAATGTGGGAGCTGGCTTGCCTGCGATGGCGATCTGCCATTTACTGAAGTTGCAGCTGACCCACCGCCATTGCAGGCAAGCCAGCTCCCACATAAGCCAAGAGTGTATTCAGGCTATTCGTCAGAACGCGACCGAGGTCTGCACATACACCGTGCGCGGCTCACCCACGTATTTGCCCTTGTTGTTATCGTCAAACGAACGGGTGAAGTACTGGGTGTTGAAGATGTTCTTCACCCCCACCGCCACATTCAAATCCGACAACTGCGGGCCGAAGTCGTACGCCGCGCGGCTGCTGAACAGCATGTAGCCGGGGATGCGCCCATTGCTGCCATCCACGCTTTCGGCCTGGGTGTTGGCGTTGTCGGCGAACTGGCTGCTCTGGTAGGTGCTGTCCAGGTTCAACTTCCATTGGCCCTCGGTGTAGCCAACGCCCAGGGTGCCTTTGTGCTTGGACGAGAAGGGCACGCGGTTGCCTTTGTTCGGGCCGTCTTCGCGGATGGTTGCATCGACATAGGCGTAGCTTGCGTACACATCAAAGCCGGCCAGCGCGGGGCTCAAGCCGTCGAGGGCGTAGTTGAGGCTGGATTCGATGCCCTGGTGCCGGGTTTCGCCCCGGGCGATCACCGAGTCGTTGGTCTGGTTGCTTTCATACTGGTTGTCGAAGTTGATCAGGAACGCGCCGATTTCTGCGCGCAGCGCGCCATTGTCGTAGCGGGTGCCGACTTCCCAGGTGCGGGCCTTTTCCGGCTTGACCGCGCCGCTGCTCACACGGTTGGGCATCTGGCTGTACTGCACGCTGCCGAAGGAGCCTTCGGTGTTGGCGTACAGGTTCCAGTCGTCGGTCAGGTGATACAGCACGTTCAACGCCGGCAGGGCGGTGTTGTAGTCACCCTTGTATTTGACGTCGGTCAGGTTGTTGGTTTGCTGGGACTTGATCATCTCGTAGCGGATGCCAGGGGTCACGGTCCACTTGCCGATATCGATGCGGTCGTCGATAAAGAATGCGTTGGCTTCGGTGCCGCCGCGGGTGTCGCGGTCGTTGCGGCTGTCGGTATTGGGCAGTTGCTGGTTGGCGCTGATCGGCGTGCGGTAGCGCAATTCGTGCCCGGCCTCGTTGATGTAGCGGTAACCCACGCCAACCTCGTGGCTGGTCGGGCCGAGGTCGAAGCCTTGGGCCAGGCGGGTTTCCAGGCCGCGTACCCAATACTCGCGCGGTGACAGCGAAAGGAAGCTGCCCTGGTCCAGATAGCCGCTGCGCAGGGTCTTGGTAAAGAAGCTGTTGACGGTGAATTCCCGGCGATCTTCCTGGTAGCGATAGCCCACGTTAAACATCGTACGGCGGCCCCAGAATTTGTCGTAGGGGCGGGTGGACTGATACGGGTCGGCCTTGTAGGCCGCAGTGCTCAAGCCACCGGGCATATCGGCCTGACCTTCGTAGTACTGGGCCATGGCATTGAAGCTGTTGGCTTCGTCCAGTTGGTAATTGCCCTTGAGGATCAGGTCGTCGATTTGTGTGTCGCTGTGTTCGCGCCAGTCGCCGCCGCGGGTGCCGGAATACAGCAGCGCGCCGCCCAGGCCATTGTCGGCGTTGCCGCCGGCCAGCAGGTTGCCGGTGGTCTTGAAGCCATCGTGGCTGGAAGACGGGCTGGTCTCGGTCTGCAGGCCGCCCTTGACCGTCGGTGCATCAGGAATTGCCCGGGTCACGAAGTTGACCACGCCGCCGACGTTCTGCGGCCCGTAACGCACTGCGCCACCGCCGCGTACCACGTCCACTGCATCCATGTTGCCCATGCTGACCGGTGCGAACGACAACTGCGGCTGGCCATACGGCGCGAAAGGCACCGGAATGCCGTCCATCAATACCGTCGAGCGCGACGCCAGGCGTGGGTTGAGCCCGCGAATACCGAAGTTCAGCGCCATGTCGTGGCTGCCGGTGCCGTTGTTTTCCGGCGCGTTGACCCCGGGAATACGATTGAGCACGTCACGGGCCTGGGTCGCCCCCTGGCGCTCGAATTCTTCGCGGCGAATCACATCACGGGCGCCGGGGTGTTCGAAGACGTTGGTTTGCGCCGCGTCGCCCAGCCAGTCGCCCACCACATTGGAGGTGCCCAGCTCCAGGGTGGCCGGCGCGTTCAGTGGTTGCAGGCTGTAGGCATTGTTACCTTCGGCGCGGGCTTGCAGGCCGGTGCCTTTGAGCAATGCGTTCAAACCTTGCAAGGTGGTGTAGTTGCCCTGCAGGCCCTGGCTTTGCGCGCCGGCAGTCACTTCGGAGCCAAACGAAATCAGCACGCCGGCCTCGCGGCCAAACTGATTCAGCGCCGCTTCCAGGGACGTCGGGGCGATGTGATAAGGCTTGGCCTCGGCCGCCATGGCGTAGGGCAGGGCGCTGAAACTGAGGCTGGCGCCCAGCAGCAAGTGGCGCAGCGTACGGGCAAGTGGCGTCAGGCGAGTCGGTTGCTGGGGCATGAAGAACGTTCCTCAGAGGTGGGAAACAGGGTGGCTTTCCCTCTCTGTCACGCGAGGTACGGAAAACGGCTCACGGGTGGCGAAAATAATTCAGGCGCGGGCTTCGACACTGACCCAATAGCGGGTAAAACGCCGAATTTTGACCGGCAGGCTGATTTGCAGCAGGTCGAGGATGCGTTCGCTGTCGTCCAGCGGGTAGCTGCCGGAGATCAGCAGGTTGGCCACTTGCGGATCACACTGCAATTGGCCCCGGCGATAACGGCTCAGTTCCTCGAGGAAATCTGCCAGGCGCATGTGCGACGCCACCAGCATGCCGTCGGCCCAGGCCCCGGTGTTGGCATCAGTGAGGCGCGGCGTATCCCAGCCTTTGCGGGTGAGGTTGGCCTGGCGGGATTTTTCCAGGGTCAGCGGTAAGCCGCTGTAGGACCTGGGTGCAATCTCGACCTGGCCATCCAGCACGGCGACCTGGGTGTGATCGTTGAACTGGCGCACATTCACCTGCGCTGCCCGGGCGGTGACGATGCCCTGGCCGGTGATGATCTGCAACGGGGTGCTGGCGCGCAGCAGTATCTCGCCTTCGAGCAGGCGGATCAGGCGCTGTGGGCCATCGAATTGCACATCCACCGCACTGGCGGTGTTGAGTTGCAGGTGGCTGCCGTCGGCCAGTTGGACCTTGCGCCGCTGGCCGAAGGGGCTGCGGTAGTCGGCGCTCAATGGCGCGATCAAGTGCTGCTGGCGCAAGCCCCAGGTCGCTGCCGAACCGGCGCCGAGGATCAGCAACAGCTTCAGCGCCTGGCGCCGACTGTTCGATTGCGGTGCGTTCAGCGCCGCGTGGGCCAGGGGCGAGGGCATTCCGCGCAAGCGCTGGTTGACCCGCTGTATATGCTCCCACGCCCGTTGATGCTCGCTGTGGGCATCCAGCCAGCGCTGCCAGTTTGCCTGCTGGCGCGGGTTGAGCGGGCCTTGCTGCATTTGCATCAGCCACTGCACCGCCTGTTCGGCGACCTGGGTCGAGAAGTTCGCGGCGCGGTTCATAGGGCGAAATAGCAGCGCATGGCGGCTTTATTCAAATGTCGTTTGACGGTGGCGATGGAGATCCCAAGTTCGGCAGCGATTTGCCCGTAGGTCAGGCCGTCGAGCTGGGCCAGCAGGAAGGCGCGCTTGACCGGCACGGGCAAACCGTCGAGCAACTGGTCCAGTTCCATCAGGGTTTGCAGGATGATCGCCCGCTCTTCTTCCGATGGTGCCGCAAGTTCCGGCATTTGCGCCAAGGCGTCGAGGTAGGCGCGCTCCAGGTCCTGGCGGCGGTAATGGTTGAACAACACGCGCTTGGCGATGGTGGTGAGGAAGGCGCGGGGCTCGATCAGCGTCGGTGTTTCGCGGGCGCTCAACACCCGGATAAACGTGTCCTGGGCCAGGTCGGCGGCGCTGTGCGGGCAGCCGAGCTTGCGTCGCAACCAGCCGGTCAGCCAGTGGTGATGGTCGTGATACAGGACTTCGACGGTATTGGACGGCCGCAACGCGAACACTCCGGCAGCATCAGCATGCTTTAGATAACGAGAATTGTTCGCATTGTAGGGTGGGCGGGTGGCATTCGGCAATCAGCATAAGACCGATAGCCGCTTTTATCGCCACAGAACCCTGTGGGCTGGCTTGTGTGGGAGCTGGCTTGCCTGCGATAGCATCATCTTGTTCTGCCAGACACACCGAGGTGGCTGCATCGCAGGCAAGCCAGTTCCCACACAAGCCCCACCTCTGTTTTTGGTGCTCGCTTCATTCGTTCTCTTTTGCTTATGAGAATATTTATCATTAGACTCTCGCCCCTGACGAACCAGGCGCCACTGGCATGAAAAGCAAAGCATCACTTCCTCTTTCCTACCGGCTCGGTGTGACGTCGCGGCTGCTGGCGGCTGTTGTCGGCGGCTATGTGCTGGCGTCCCTGGCCAGCGTGTGCCTGACCTTCTGGCTGCCAATCTCCCGCGCCGATGCGGTGGTCAGCGGCATGCTCAGTTCCTTTGTGTTCTACCTGCTGGCGGTGATCTGGTGCTTTGCCTGCCGCAGTGCGGCCCGCGCCTGGTTTGGCGTGCTGGTGCCGTGCGCGATACTGGCCACCCTGGCTGGCCTGGCCTATTGGATGGCACGCCCATGAAAGAGGGTTTCCGTCAGGCCATGGCCTGGTTGCACACCTGGGCCGGGTTGATTTTCGGCTGGTTGCTGTTCGCGATTTTCCTCACCGGCACCCTGTCTTACTTCAAGGGTGAAATCACCCACTGGATGCAGCCCGAAGTGCCAGCTCATGCGGTGGACGATGCGCGCAGCGTGGCCGTGGCGCAACGCTACCTGGAGCAGCACGCACCCACGGCGGCCCGTTGGTTTATCGGCTTGCCCAACAGCCGCGACCCTGGTTTATCGGTGATGTGGCAAGACAAGATCGACCCTGGCCGGCGCGGCAATTTCATCGAGAAAATGCTCGACCCGGTCTCCGGCGAACAACTCCAGGCCCGGGAAACCATGGGCGGCGAGTTCTTCTACCGGTTCCACTTCCAGTTGCAGATGCCTCATCCGTGGGGCCGCTGGTTGTCGACCATCGCGGCGATGGTGATGTTCGTCGCGCTGATCACCGGGATCATCACCCACAAGAAAATCTTCAAGGACTTCTTCACCTTCCGACCGCGCAAGGGCCAGCGCTCCTGGCTCGATGGGCACAACGCGGTGGGCGTGCTGGTGTTGCCGTTCCACCTGATGATCACCTACAGCAGCTTGGTGATTTTCATGACCATGGTCATGCCTGCCAGCATCCTCGCGTCTTATGACGGCGACACCCGTGGGTTTTTCAATGAGTTGTTCCCGGCCACCGACAACGCCCCGGCCCTCGGCCAGCCGGGCAAGCTGCTGCCTTTGGCGCCGCTGGTGGAGCAGGCCCGGGCGCAGTGGGGCGGTGGTCATGTGGGGCGGCTGGCGGTGAACAACCCTGGCGATGTGAATGCCTCGGTCAACGTCTCCCGCGCCGGCTCTGACCGGGTGGTGCATGATTTCGGCAGCACCGTGTCCTTTAATGGCAGCACCGGCGAATTGCTGCGGGTCAGTGCCGAGCAGTCGCTGCCGATGGCAATCAGCGGCAGTTTCTACGGCCTGCATATGGGTCACTTCGCCGGCCCGGTGCTGCGGTGGTTGTACTTTATCTGCGGCCTGGCGGGCACGGCGATGATTGGCACCGGCCTGGTGATCTGGCTGGGCAAGCGTCAGCTCAAGCATGCCAAAACCGGGGTGATGCCGTTTGAGTTGCGCCTGGTGGAGGTGTTGAACCTTGCCAGCATGTCCGGGCTGGTCATCGCCATTGCTGTGTTTTTCTGGGCCAACCGCCTGCTGCCGGCGACCTTCGCCGAGCGTTCGGACTGGGAGGTGCAGAGCTTCTTTATCGCCTGGGGCCTGACCTTGCTGCACGCCATGCTGCGCCGTGGCCGCCGCGCCTGGGTCGAGCAACTGGGCCTGGGCGCCGTGCTGTTTATGTCGGTGCCGCTGCTCAATGCGCTGACCACTTCCCAGCACCTGGGCGTGTCGCTGGCCAAGGGTGATTGGGCCATGGCCGGCTTTGACCTGACCTGCCTGGGCAGCGGCCTGTTCCTGGCCTGGGCCGCCTGGAAGATGCAGCACCGCAGCGCCGCCCAACCCCGTGCCGAGCGGGCCCGCCCACTGACCCTCAAAGGCGAGGTGCACTGATGTTGCTGGCCTTGTTGCTGTGCTACGCAGGCTTTGTTGCGCTGTGCCTGTCCCTGGACCGTCACCATGGCGAGTTGCTGCACAGCAAACCTTCGCCACGGCGGCGCCTGGGGTTGCGCGTGGGTGGCTGGCTGCTGTTGGGGCTGTCGATCTGGCCGGCGGTGCACCTGGCCGGCTGGAGCCGGGGCCTGGTGGACTGGTGCGCGGTGCTGATGCTCAGTGGGCTGTTGCTGGTGTTGCTGTTGCCGTATCGGCCAAGGCTGGCCTTGATCCTCGCGGGCGTTGGCTTGCTGGCCAGCCCCGTTGCGGCCTTCGCGACCCTCTGAGCACCGTTGATGATCACCACGCCGCCCGAGCCCCAGGATCACCCTCACGCTGAATCGTCGGGCGGGCGCGCACATTTCCTACAGGTGTTTTTGTCCCAGCGCTCACAGATGGAGGCGTTGGTCAGCCGCCGCGTAGGCTGCCGTGCGACGGCGGCGGACCTGGTGCAGGATTTGTTCCTGCGTTTCTGGCGCCGACCCCTGGTGCAGGTCGAAGAACTCAGCACCTACCTGCTGCGCTGCGCCGGCAATATCGCCATCGACCACTTGCGCAGCGAAAGCGCGCGGGTGCGCGGCACTGAAGGCTGGTTGCCGGAGCAGCAGGATCATCATGGCTCCGAGCCCCAGGCTGCGCTGGAAGCGGGCAACGATCTGCGCCATGTGGAAGCGGCGCTGCGCAGTTTGCCGGAGCGTACGCGGCAGATCTTTTTGCTCAACCGCATCCACGGGCGCAAATACGCCGAAATCGCCAAGGCCATGGGCCTGTCCCAAAGTGCCGTGGAAAAACATATGATGCGTGCCCTCGAAGCCTGCAAAGCCAGCCTTCGGCAAGCCCATCCGCCACGCTCGCCAGGGAAAGCACCGTGAACGTCACCCCGACGCCCGCCCAGGAACAGGCCGCCCTGGCCTGGCTCAGCCTGCTGCACGATGCGCCCAGCAGTGGTGACCAGGCCACCTTCAGCCACTGGTTGCGCGCCGACCCGGCCCACGTCGAGGCATATGCCCAGGCCCAGGTGCTGTGGGAATTGAGCGAAGTGCCGGCGCGCACCCTGGCCGCCGAAGACGCGTTGGCCCTGCAGCGTTACCTCAAGGCCATGGACGGCGCAAAACGCTCCCGTATGCGCCGCTGGTCGGCGGCACTGGCGATGGCGGCGTGCCTGGTGCTGATGGTGTCGATGGGCGCCGGTTGGCAGCCACAGCGCTGGGTCGATGACCTGGGCGCCGATTACGTCAGTGCGCCGGGTGAGGTCAAAACCGTGACCCTGGCCGATCAAAGCCAAGTCACCCTGGATGCCGACAGCGCGATTGCCGTGGATTTCAGCCACGGCGAGCGGCACATTCAATTGCGCCGTGGCGCCGGTTTTTTCAGCGTGACCCACACCGGGCAAGCCTTTGTAGTGCACGCAGGCAGTGGCGAAGTGCGGGTGTTAGGCACGCAGTTCGAAGTGCGCCTGCAACCGGCGGGCGCCCAGGTGACGGTGTTGTCGGGGCGGGTCGGGGTTACACCCTCGGCCCAGGGTACTCAGCAAATTCTGACGGCCGGCCAGCAAGTGGCCTACGCCGAGGGTGTGGCTGATGAGCGGCATGCGGTGGACAGTGAATCGCGCCTGGGCTGGCGCGACGGCTGGCTCAACTACTACAAGACCCCGCTGGCCGATGTGCTCAAGGACCTTGGCCGTTACTACCCTGGCCGCATCCTGCTGCTTGATGACGAACTCGGCGCCCGCCGGGTCAGCGGCAGCTTCCCGAGCAAGGACCCGGAGGCGGTGCTCAACGCATTGCAAGCGGTGCTGGGTTTTGAGCAGCACAGTGTGTTGGGGCGGTTGATCGTCGTCCGCTGAAAACCAGCCACCCCCTGTGGGAGTGGGCTTGCCCGCGATGGCGTCTGGAAGAGCAGCGCAACCCTTCAGGGGCCATCGCAGCATGAGCATCGACACAACTCGCCCTGTGTTCATATCCATTCCTGCGGTCACGGCCACTTAGGGTTCCGCCCTTACGGCGGGTCACTTTTGGGACCCAAAAGTAACCAAAAGGTCCTCGCCCCACCACTCGGTGCCTCGCCTAGGCTCGGCATGCCCGCAGTCAGGTATTGCTCCGTGGGCCCGCCGCGATCGGCCATCCATGGCCGTGTCGCGGCTACCCCGGCATTCATGCCGGGGTGCCCACTGCGCAATACCTGCCTGCGGCCAGCGTGGTTTAACGGGGCGCCTGAGATCAAAAGCCAGATCAAAAGCACAGCAACAGCAGAGCCAGAGCGCGAAGCTGCGTTCCTGTGGGAGCTGGTTTAGGGGATGGTCCGAACAAAGGTTGATAAATATTCTTATTTGCATTTATGATATGTTATTACATCCCTATCAAGGAGCCACCCCATGAAAGTCCTGTCCTCACTCAAAGAAGCCAAGAACCGCCATCGCGACTGTCAGATCGTCAAGCGCCGGGGGCGGATCTATGTGATCTGCAAATCCAACCCACGCTTCAAGGCCCGGCAGGGCGGGGCGAAAAACAAGAACAAAGGCTGAGGGTGAAATTATTTTCAATTTCACCTGAGGTAAAACCCCACGCCATTCGTGTAGTGCTTGAAACTGCGATCAATTCGCATTAACAGCGTTCTCTACACGGGTTCTCAAGTATGAAGTCCAGGGCAAAGTCGGCGGCAGGCAGTTCGGTTAAACAGTGGCTGGGAGCCTCCCTTCTGGCCGCTTCCGGCCTGGCATTAGAGCCCCTGAGCCTGGCGCAAGCGGCGCAGGAGCAGAGCGCAGTCTTCAGTTTTGCACTGCCGGCCAAGCCGTTGCCCCAGGCGCTGAGCGATTTCAGCCGGGTGACCGGCATCAGCGTGGTCTACACCGACGAAGCTCCCTACAACCTCAACGCCCCGGCCGTCAGTGGGCGGATGAGCGCCGCCCAGGCCATGCAGCGCCTGTTGGGTAACTCCGGCTTGACCTTCCGCCAGATCGACGCCCGCACCCTGGCCCTGGAACCGCTGCCTAGCGAAGGCGCGGTCAATCTTGGCGCCACCACCATCAGCGGCGTCAACCAGCAGCAAGCCACCAGCTACCAGCCACCGCCCACCAGCTCGGTCATGCGCTCCCAGGGCCTGCTGCTGGAAACCCCGCAAACCGTGAACATGGTGCCGGCCCAAGTGATGCGCGACCAGGTGCCGCGCAACCTCGACGATGCCTTGGCCAACGTCAGCGGCATCACCCAGGCCAACACCTTGGGCAGCACCCAGGATGCGGTGATGCTGCGGGGCTTTGGCGACAACCGTAATGGCTCGGTCATGCGCGACGGCATGCCTGTGGTGCAGGGCCGGGCGCTGAACGAAACCGCCGAGCGCGTCGAAGTGCTCAAGGGCCCGGCGTCGTTGCTGTATGGCATCCAGGACCCCGGCGGGGTGATCAATATCGTCAGCAAGAAACCCGAGCTGACCCCATCCACCGCCCTGACCGTGCGCGGTTCAACCTATGGCAGCGGCAAGAACGGCAGCGGCGGCAACCTCGACACCACCGGCCCGATTGGCGACAGCGGCCTGGCTTATCGTTTGATTCTCGACCACGAAGATGAGGATTACTGGCGCAATTTCGGCACTTACCGCGAAAGCCTGATCGCGCCATCCCTGGCCTGGTACGGCGACGCCACCAAGGTGTTGCTGGCCTACGAGCACCGCGAGTTTCTCTCGCCGTTCGACCGTGGCACGGCCATCGACCCCACGACCAATCACCCCCTGGATATCCCCGCCACGCGCCGCCTGGATGAGCCGTTCAACAATATGGAAGGCCGCTCCGACCTGTATCGCCTTGAGGTCGACCATGACCTGAACGACGACTGGAAGGCCCACTTCGGCTACAGCTGGAACCGCGAAACCTACGACGCCAGCCAAGTGCGCGTGAGCAAGGTCAACGCCAACGGCGTGCTGACGCGCAATATGGACGGCACCCAGGGCGCGCTGACCACCGACCGCTTCACTACCGTCAGCCTCGAAGGCAAGGTGGACGTGGCCGGCATGCGCCATGACCTGGTGTTTGGCCTGGATGACGAATACCGCAAAATCTACCGCGCCGACCTGATCCGCCAGGCCAGCCGCAGCGTGTTCAACTACAACGACCCGGTGTACGGCCGCGAAGTGGCGGGCACCACCGTCAGCGCGCCGGACAGCAACCAGACTGACCTGCTGCGCAGCGACTCGGTGTTTTTCCAGGACGCTATCCACCTGACTGACCAGTGGATCCTGGTCGGCGGTGCGCGTTTCCAGACGTACGACCAGTACGCCGGCAAGGGCCGCCCGTTCACGGCCAACACCGACAGCAACGGCCAGAAGTGGGTGCCCCGCGCCGGCCTGGTGTACCGCTACACCGATGAGCTGTCGTTTTATGGCAGCTACACCGAATCGTTCAAACCCAACTCCACCATTGCGCCGCTGGACAACAAGATGGTGATCGACGGCAGCATCGCCCCGGAACAGTCCAAGTCCTGGGAGCTTGGGGCCAAGTTCGATATGCCGGGGCGCATTACCGCCAACGTGGCCTTGTTTGATATCCACAAACGCAACGTGCTGGTGTCGATCACCGAGGGCGCGACCTCGATCTACAGCGTCGCCGGCAAGGTGCGCTCCCGTGGCCTGGAAATGGACCTGAGCGGGCAGTTGACCGACCAGTGGAGCCTGATCGGCAGCTATGCCTACACCGATGCCGAAGTCACCGAGGACCCGGCCTACAAAGGCAAACGCCTACAAAACGTGGCGAAAAATTCCGGCTCTGTTTCAGCCGTATACGACTTCGGCACTATCGTCGGCGGCGACCAGCTGCGCGTCGGTGCCGGTGCGCGTTACGTCGGCGAGCGGGCCGGCGATGCACTCAATAGCTTCGACCTGCCGGGCTACACCGTGGCCGATGCGTTTGCCACCTATGACACCAAGGTCGACGGGCAGAAGGTCAAGTTCCAGCTCAACGTGAAGAACCTGTTTGACCGCACCTACTACACCTCGGCCGTCAGCCGGTTGTTTGTGTCCATGGGCGATGCGCGCCAGGTGTCGTTGTCCAGCACGTTGGAGTTCTGACCGTCGGCGATGACGCTGGCGGCCTGAGCTGCTAGCGTTGCGCTCTTTGATGATTGCCGGGACGGTTTGATGCAGTTGGGACGATGGATACACACCAGCGCCATGCTGGTGGGCGTAAGCCTGTTGTTGGGTGGCTGTGCCAGCCCTTCGAAAACCGGCGAGCAGGCGCTGGAGCAATTGCTGGCCGATCCGGCCCTGGCCGGGGCCAGCGTTTCGTTGATGGTGCGTGACGCCCGCAGCGGCAGCACGCTGTACCAGCACAACCCCCGCACGCGGCTGGTGCCGGCCTCCAGCCTGAAACTGCTGACCACGGCGGCGGCCATGGATGTACTGGGCCCGCAGTATCGGTTTTCTACGCAGTTGCTGAGCACCGGCAGCCGACAAGGCTCGCGCCTGCTGGGCAATCTGTACCTGCGAGGCCTGGGCGACCCGACGATCCAGTGGGCGGATTACCAGGCCCTGGCGGCGAACCTGGCCGCGCAGGGCATCCGGCAGATCGACGGCGACCTGGTGTTCGATGACAGCTGGTTCGACGCCGAACGCCTGGGTTTGGATTGGGCCCACGACGACGAAGACAAGTATTACGGCGCGCAGATTTCCGCACTGACCGTGTCGCCCAATGCTGATTTTGATGCGGGCACCTTGATCGTCACGGCCAAGGCGCCCATGGCGGTCGGCCAACCGCTGGGCGTCACCCTCAGCCCGCCTACTGATTATGTGCAACTGAGCAACCTGGCGCTCAGCGGTCCGGGCAACAGCTATGGGCTCAATCGCCAGCATGGCAGCAACCTGCTGCGCCTCAGTGGCACGCTGACGCCGGGGACGCAAAGCCGGCAATGGGTCAGCGTGTGGGAGCCGACGCAACTGGTGGCCAATCTGTTTGCCCAGGCCTTGGCGCAGCAGGGGATCAGCGTGCAGGGTCGGCGCGTGATCGGTGGTGTCAGCCCGGCCACCGCCACGGTGTTGGCGACGCACCAGTCGGCGCCGTTGCAGGAACTGATCAGGCCCTTGCTCAAACTGTCCAACAACAGCATGGCCGAAGCGTTGCTTAAGGCCATGGGACGTCAACAGGCGAATGCCGGCACGGCGGCGGCCGGGGTTGCGGCGGTGGCTGACTTTCTCAAGCGCCAGGGCCTGGACCCGGCAACATTAAGCCAGGTGGATGGCTCGGGTTTGTCGCGACGTAATCTGGTGTCGGCGCAGAACTTCACCGACCTGTTGCTGGCCATTAACAAGCAGTCGTGGTTCAACGCCTGGTACGACGCGCTGCCCATCGCCGGTAACCCGGATCGCCTCGGTGGCGGCAGCCTGCGTTACCGCCTGCGCGGGACTGCGGCGCAAAACAACCTGCAGGCCAAGACGGGGTCGATGGGTGGGGTGTCTTCGTTGACGGGCTACATCACCGATGCGGGTGGGCGGCGGTTGGTGTTTTCGATGCTGACCAACAACTATGTGGTGGAGGGGAGTCGGATCAAGGCGTTGGAAGATCGAGTGGCCGTGATCCTGGCGCAAAGCCGCGATTGAACAATGTGTGAGCAAGCCCGCTCCCACAAAATCCCATGCCCTATTAGTTCTGTGTCAAGGCAACTAGGGTCGGAACGCCTGCCGATATTCCCCCGGTGTCGCTCCCATCGCCTGGCGAAACCGGTTGGTAAAGTGGCTGGCACTGGAGAACCCGCATGCCAGGGCAATCTCCCCCAGCGGCATTGACCCGCTGCGCAACAGGGCCTGGGCCTGCGCGAGGCGGCGGGTCAGCACATATTGGTGGGGCGGCAGGCCAAAGCTTGTGCGAAACATCCGCGCAAAGTGGTATTCCGACAAGGCGCACAGCCCCGCCAGTTGCCCCAGGCTGATCGGCTCGGCCAGTTGCTGCTCGATGTAGTCCACTAACTGGCGGCGTTGATGCGCCGCCAATCCGCCCTTGAGCCGCAAGCCTTCGCGCAGGCCGACCTGGCTGAGCAGGGTGTGGCTGAGCATTTCATGGGCCAGGCTACTGGTCAGCAGGCGTTCGGCGGGTTCCTGCCAGTTCAGCCCGATGAGTTGGTGAAAGCGCCGGGCTTGCTGCGGGTCTTCCAAAAACGTGCTTTCGCGCAGTTGCAGCGCCCGGGGTTCGCGGTCCAGCAGGGTGATGCAACCCAGGGCAAATTGCTCTGGGCTGAAGTACACGTGGGCCAGGCGGATCTCGCCGTTGATCACCCAGGCCGACTGATGTTCGGCGGGCAGGATGCACAATTTATCGGGGCCGCCCTTGGTGCCGGGCTGGCCACGGCGAAATGTCTCGGTGCCACCGCCCACGTAGCAGGACAGGGTGTGATGGCTGGGCGCTTCGTAGTCCTGGGAGTCGTGGTGGTTGCTCCACAAAGCCGCAGACAAGCCGTCACCGAGCTCGGCGCACAGCTCAAGGCGAGCGTTGGGCGAACTGTTCAGGGCTTTGAAGACTTGTAGGTTTTCCAGTGCAGGCATGGGGTTCTCTCCGACGCCTTGCATCCTACTCCCGGCGGCCGGCGCTGTGATCCCTCGGCCCGACAAAAGCGCAAGAATCTGCAAGTGCCTGGCAGCAAGGCGGGGTGAAACTGTGGCTCAACCACCGGAGTGCGCCATGAACCTATCTTTGTATTTACTGACCGTGCTGATCTGGGGCACGACCTGGATCGCCCTCAAGTGGCAGTTGGGCGTGGTGCAGATTCCGGTCTCGATCGTCTATCGCTTCGGCCTGGCGGCGCTGGTGCTGTTTGTGTTGCTGCTGCTCAGCCGCAAACTGCAGGTGATGAACCGCCGTGGGCACCTGATCTGCCTGGCCCAGGGCTTGTGCCTGTTTTGCGTGAACTTCATGTGCTTCCTCACGGCCAGTCAGTGGATCCCCAGCGGCCTGGTGGCCGTGGTGTTCTCTACCGCGACGTTGTGGAATGCGCTGAATGCCCGGGTGTTCTTCGGCCAGAAAATCGCGCGCAATGTATTGCTGGGCGGTGGCCTTGGTTTGCTGGGCCTGGGGTTTTTGTTCTGGCCCGAACTTGCCGGGCACACCGCCAGCCCCGAGACGCTGTTGGGGCTGGGCCTGGCGCTGTTGGGGACCCTGTGTTTCTCGGCGGGCAACATGCTGTCGAGCCTGCAACAGAAAGCCGGGCTCAAGCCGTTGACCACCAACGCCTGGGGCATGGCCTATGGCGCCTCGATGCTGGCGCTGTACTGCGTAGTGCAGGGCATTCCATTTGAGATGGAGTGGAACACCCGCTACATCGGCTCGTTGCTGTACCTGGTGATCCCCGGTTCGGTGATTGGCTTTACCGCCTACCTGACCCTGGTCGGCCGCATGGGCCCGGAGCGGGCGGCGTATTGCACCGTATTGTTCCCGGTGGTGGCGCTGAACGTCTCGGCGCTGGTCGAAGGCTACCAATGGACCGCCCCGGCGCTGGCCGGGTTGGTGCTGGTGATGCTGGGGAATGTGTTGGTGTTTCGTAAGCCCAGGGCGGTTGCAGCTGTGAGCCCACTTTTTCAGCCGAAGCAAACCTAATGTGTAAGAAGATCTAATGTGGGAGCTGGCTTGCCTGCGATAGCGGTGAATCAGCAATGCCTATGCTGACTGACCCACCGCTATCGCAGGCAAGCCAGCTCCCACAGGGTGATCCGCGTTACTTCAGGCCCAGGCGCTTGGCCATGCGCCCCAGGTTGGCGCGGTCCAGGCCCAGTTCGCGGGCGGCGCTGGCCCAGTTGTGCTGGTGGCGCTCCAGGCAAGCGCCGATGACTTGCCTTTGGTAGTGCGCGGTCGCCTGGCGCAGATCGCCGGCCACCGGTGCGAGTTGCACGGGCGCTTCGATCAATGGCGCAGACTCATTGGGTAGGTCGAGGTCCTTGGCACTGAGGCTGAGGATCTTCGGCCGCTCGCGGCAATTGCCCAGGGCCTTCAGCGCGCTGCGGCCAATCAAGTGTTCCAGCTCGCGTACATTCCCGGGCCAGCCATAGGCCAATAACGCCGCCTGGGCATCGCTGGTCAGGCGCAGGCTGCCCAGGCCCATGCGCGAGCGGTTCTGTTCAAGGAAAAAGCCTGCCAGCAGCAACACATCGCGCCCTCGTTCACGCAGGGCCGGCACTTGCAGGGGGTACACGCTCAAGCGGTGATAGAAGTCGGCGCGGTAGCGGCCGTTGCGTACTTCTTCGGCGAGATCGCGGTTGGTGGCGGCGATCAGGCGCACGTCCACTTGGTGCTCCTTATCCGAACCGAGCCGCTGCAACTGCCCGCTTTGCAGGACCCGCAGCAGCTTGGCCTGGACCGTCAGCGACAACTCACCCACTTCATCGAGGAACAGGGTGCCGCCATTGGCTAATTCAAACTTGCCCCGACGCTCATTCAGCGCGCCGGTAAACGCGCCGCGCACATGGCCGAACAGCTCGCTTTCCACCAGGGTTTCCGGGAGGGCGGCGCAATTGAGGCTGATCAACGGTTTCTCGGCGCGGGGCGAGGCCGCGTGGATGGCCTGGGCCACCAGCTCCTTGCCAACCCCGGTCTCGCCGGTGATCAACACGGTCAGGTCGCTGCCGCCCACCAGTTTGATTTCTTCCACCAGGCGTTTGTGGGTCTTGCTCTGGCCGATCATTTCCTTGTGCTGCTGGCCGCTGGCCTGGCGATAGATTTCCGCGCGCTGGTGTTCGTCCTCGGCGCGCAGGGCCAGGTGTTCCATGCGTTCGGCCACATTGACCGTGGCGGCGGCGAGGCTGGCGAAAGCTTGCAAGGCGTCCAGTTCGACGCGCTCGAAGCGTTCGGTGTCGAGGGCATCCAGGGTCAGCAGGCCCCAGGGATGATCATCGACAAACAGCGGGCAGCCCATGCAGTCGTGGACTTCCAGGTGCCCGTGCAGGCCATCGACCAGGCCGTCGTAGGGGTCGGGCAGTTCGCTGTCGCTGTCGAAACGGGTCGGGCCGGGGCTGCTCAGCAGCACGGCAAAGCGCGGGTGTTCGCTGATCTTGAAGCGCCGGCCCAGGGTGTCCGGGCTCAGGCCGTCCACGGCCAGCGGCACCAGCCATTCGCCGTCCAGGCGCAACAGCGCGGCGGCGTCGCAGGGCAGCAGGGTGCGCATGGCTTGCAGCAGGCGTCGGTAGCGCTCGCCTTCTGGCAGTTCGCGGGACAGGTCAGCCACCAGTGGCAGCAGGGTGGTGAGCAGGGAGTGTGCAGTCATAATGACTCCTTGTAGTCCTAATGACTATAAAGTGTAGGATGTCATATTGACTACTTATAAATTAACTCACTGATAAATATAGGTTTATTAGTTGGCACGAATACTGAGTGCTACAGGGTAATCATTCAGAAGCCCCAAAGGCTCAGGAGTCTCCCCATGCTTAGCGTTCAAGACCGTGCCATCGTCAAGTCCACTGTGCCGCTGCTGGAAAGCGGTGGCGAAGCCCTGATCACCCACTTCTACCGCATGATGCTGTCCGAATACCCCGAAGTGCGCCCGCTGTTCAACCAGGCCCACCAGGCCAGCGGCGACCAGCCCCGTGCCCTGGCCAACGGCGTGTTGATGTACGCGCGGCATATCGACCAGTTGGACCAGTTGGGCGACCTGGTGGCCAAGATCATCAACAAGCACGTGGCCCTGCAAATCCTCCCGGAGCACTACCCGATTGTCGGCAACTGCCTGCTGCGGGCGATTTCCGAGGTGCTGGGTGACGAAATCGCGACCCCAGAAGTGATGAGCGCGTGGGGCGCGGCCTATGGTCAGTTGGCCGACATCCTGATCGGCGCAGAAAGCGCGATCTACGACGAAAAAGCCCAGGCCGTTGGCGGCTGGCGCGGGGCGCGCCCGTTTTTGCTGGTCAAGCGTGTGGAGGAGAGCAGTGAAATCATCTCCCTGTACTTTGCCCCGGTGGACAACGGCCCAATCCTCGCTGCCGAGCCCGGCCAGTACATCGGCCTGAAGCTGATCCTCGATGGCGAAGAAGTGCGCCGCAACTATTCATTGTCGGCGCGCACCGACGCGGGCCTGTACCGCATCAGTGTCAAGCGCGAAGCGGGCGGGCGCGTGTCCAACTATCTGCATGATCAGATGCATGTGGGCGCGACCATCGACCTGTTCCCGCCATCGGGGGAATTCACCCTGGTGCCCAGCGACAAGCCCTTGGTGCTGATCAGCGGCGGGGTGGGCATCACTCCCACCCTGCCGATGCTGGAAGCGGCGCTGGCCACCGAGCGCCCGGTGCACTTTATCCACTGCGCGCGTAATGGCGGCGTGCATGCGTTTCGTGATTGGGTCGATGCCCTGGCTGCACGTCATCCGCAATTGCAGCGCTTTTACTGCTATGCCGAAGACGACGGCATCAGCCCGGCGGCGGACAAGCTCGGCATGCTGACCCAGGAGCAACTGGCGGCGTGGTTACCTGAGGAGCGTGATGTGGATGCCTACTTCCTGGGGCCGAAGGGCTTCATGAGTGCGATCAAGCGTCACCTCAAGGCTTTGGGTGTGCCTGAGAAGCAGAGCCGGTATGAGTTCTTCGGGCCGGCGGCGGCGCTGGAATAAGCGGCCGCTCTTCAGCACCGTATTGGCGTCTTCGCGAGCAAGCCCGCTCCCACAATTTGATGTGTGAATACATTCAAATGTGGGAGCGGGCTTGCTCGCGAAGACGCCCGAAAGACCACCACATTAATGTGTCGTTAACCCGCCTGCGCCTAAGATGCCGACGCCTACTGCTAAATTTTCACCTCCTGTGTGTAAACTTGCGGCCATTGGCACACCCATCATTAGGCAAAGGGAAACGGGGATGATTGACGAAATGCGGTTGGGGCGGGAGCGGCGCTTCCTGGTGTTGCTGGGGATCATCTGCCTGGCGCTGATCGGTGGCGCACTCTATATGCAGATAGTGCTGGGCGAAGCGCCATGCCCGCTGTGCATCCTGCAGCGCTATGCCTTGCTGCTGATTGCGCTCTTTGCCTTTATCGGCGCGGCCATGCGTACCCAACGCAGTGTCACGATCTTTGAAGTGCTGGTCGTGCTCAGCGCCCTCGGCGGTGTCGCTGCCGCCGGGCATCATGTGTACACCCAGTTCTACCCGGCCATCAGTTGCGGCGTCGATGTGCTGCAGCCGATTGTCGATGACCTGCCCCTGGCGAAGATCTTCCCCCTGGGCTTCCAGGTCGATGGTTTCTGCAGCACGCCATACCCGCCGGTGCTGGGCTTGTCCCTGGCGCAGTGGGCGCTGGTGGCGTTCGTGTTGACGGTGATCCTGGTGCCCCTGGGCATTTACCGCAATCGCAAGCACAGCGCTTAAATCGTCCTACAAAACGCCCCGGTCCTGCTGATGCAGGCCGGGGCGTTTTTGTGTGCGGGGATTTTGTGAAAGGACCGTGACGCCGGACAAGATTGGCGGCGCGCAACGTGCGACACGTTGTCACACTGAGGGCGTCGCAGGACGTTTCCCACCCCGCGCCAGGGCGCTTAATCGACCATTGGTCGGGGGCTGCTGCCTGTCACTTTCCACCCCGGCCGACCCCGCGCACGGCGTGCTCTCGAGAACTTCCGGTGATCGGCGAATGCCTTGCTTTTAGCGGGCTTGCCTGGGGTTTGGCGACCCTGAAAGGGGCCTTGAGGTGCGACACATTAGGCAATAACACAGCATTTTTTGTGGTTTTTGTTGAGAATCAAACGCGATAGGATCCCGAACCTTTGCAACAATGGCGCAGGATTATTGCTGGAATCGATAAAAATTATTTCTTTATAAGTCATGGTTTATACATCGCTAGCTAACTACAATCGCCCGCACTGAGTGTCCGGTGCTGCTCAACCCTGAGCAAATAGGGCGGTCGAGAGGCGAAAACATTGCTTCATGCGACCCCAGGTGCCGGCAGCCTTTCAACTATCCGCACCAAATGGAATTGGTCTGTAACAAGGCCTTTGACCAACGAAATCGAATAAGAATTCACCGCCAGACCTGGACGTGTCGATCAGCGCATGAAGCGCCGGGCAGGCCCTTATTCAATCGAAGAGAAATGCCAACCCTTGGCAGGGTGAAGTGTTGGCGATCAAAACCCAACTGCATTGCGCAAGCTGCTTTAGAGGTCGTGAGATGAGTAAAAACAGGTACACCCGATTACTAGGCATAGTGCCGCTTTTCGGCATGTTATTGCTGGGAGGCTGCAACTGGACGCTGCTCGACCCTGTGGGTCAGGTCGGCGTGGAGCAACGTAACCTGATCATCACGGCCACTTTGCTGATGCTGTTGGTCGTGGTGCCGGTGATCGTGATGACCTTCGCGTTCGCCTGGAAATACCGCGCGTCCAACACCAAGGCCACCTACGCGCCGAAGTGGTCGCACTCCACCAAGATTGAAATCGCGGTGTGGCTGGTACCTGTACTTATCATCATCGCCCTGGGTTACATCACCTATAAGTCGACCCACGAGCTGGACCCTTACCGTCCGCTGGAATCCGACGTGCCGCCAATCACTATCGAAGTGGTCGCGCTGGACTGGAAGTGGCTGTTCATCTATCCCGAGCAAGGGATCGCCACCGTCAACAAGATCGTGTTCCCGGCCAACACCCCGATCAACTTCAAAGTGACCTCGGATGCGGTGATGAACTCGTTCTTCATCCCGGGCCTGGGTGGCCAGATCTACGCGATGGCGGGCATGCAGACCAAGCTGCACCTGATTGCCAACCAGAACGCCGAGCTCGACGGTATCTCCGCCAACTACAGTGGCGCGGGCTTTACCGGCATGAAATTCAAAGCAATCGCCACCACCCAGGAAGACTTCAACGCCTGGGTACAAGAAGCCAAGAGCTCACCAAAACAGCTTGAAAAAGCTGAATACGAAGCCCTTGCCAAGCCAAGCCAGAACAACCCTGTAGAGCTGTACTCCTCGTACACGCCGGACCTGTTTCAGAAAATCATCGATAAGTATGAAGGGATGAAGCCAGGCAAGCCGGTCAAGCACGAGAAGAAAGAAGTGGCTGCTGTGGAAGGGACGGACGCAAATTCGCATTCAGCTGCCGGGGCAGAGGAGTAAACGATGTTTGGTAAATTAAGTTGGGAAGCGGTCCCATTCCACGAGCCGATCGTGATGGTGACCATCGCCATGATCGCGCTGGGTGGTCTGGCGCTGTTTGCGGCAATCACCTACTTCAAGAAGTGGACCTACCTGTGGACCGAGTGGCTGACGTCGGTCGACCACAAGAAAATCGGCGTGATGTACATCATCGTCGCCATGGTCATGCTGCTGCGTGGTTTTGCCGACGCCATCATGATGCGTACCCAGTTGGCCATGGCCACCGAGGGTTCGCCTGGCTACCTGCCGCCTGAACACTATGACCAGATCTTCACCGCCCACGGTGTGATCATGATCATCTTCATGGCGATGCCTTTCTTCACCGGCCTGATGAACCTGGCAGTGCCGCTGCAGATCGGTGCGCGTGACGTTGCGTTCCCGTTCCTCAACTCCCTGAGCTTCTGGCTGCTGGTTTCCGGCGTCGTGCTGATCAACCTGTCCCTGGGCGTCGGCGAATTCGCCAAGACCGGTTGGGTTGCCTATCCGCCGTTGTCGGGGCTGCAATACAGTCCGGGCGTGGGGATGGATTACTACATCTGGGCGCTACAGCTATCCGGGCTGGGTACGACGCTGACGGGGGTCAACTTCCTGGCCACCGTGCTGAAAATGCGTACCCCAGGCATGAAGCTGATGGACATGCCGATCTTCACCTGGACCTGCACCTGGGCCAACGTCCTGATCGTGGCTTCGTTCCCGATCCTGACCGCTACCCTGGCCCTGCTGACGCTTGACCGTTACATGGATTTCCACATTTTCACCAATGAACTTGGTGGCAATCCAATGATGTACGTGAACCTGTTCTGGGCATGGGGTCACCCTGAGGTGTACATCCTGATCCTGCCAGCGTTCGGTATCTTCTCCGAAGTGATCTCGACCTTTACCGGCAAGCGCCTGTTCGGTCACCACTCGATGGTCTATGCCTCTGGCGCGATCTCCGTACTGGGCTTCATGGTCTGGCTGCACCATTTCTTCACCATGGGTTCGGGGGCCAGCGTCAACGCCTTCTTCGGCCTGGCGACGATGCTGATTTCGATCCCGACGGGGGTGAAGCTATTCAACTGGCTGTTCACCATCTATCACGGCCGCCTGCGCTTCACCAGCCAGGTTCTGTGGACCCTGGGCTTCATGGTGACCTTCGCCATCGGCGGCATGACCGGCGTACTGCTGGCCATCCCGGGTGCTGACTTCGTGCTGCACAACAGCCTGTTCGTGATCGCGCACTTCCACAACGTGATCATCGGTGGTGCGGTATTCGGCTACATCGCTGGCTTCAGCTTCTACTTCCCGAAAGCGTTCGGCTTCAAGCTGCACGAAGGCTGGGGCAAGGCTGCATTCTGGTTCTGGATCACCGGCTTCTTCGTCGCGTTCATGCCGCTCTACGCACTGGGCTTCATGGGCATGACCCGTCGTCTGAACGCCACTACCAACCCTGAGTGGGTGCCGTACCTGTACGTCGCCATGTTCGGTGCGGTGATGATCGCTGTCGGTATTGCCTGCCAGTTGATCCAGCTGTACGTGAGTATCCGTGACCGCAAGCAAAACGCCTGCGACTCCGGCGACCCATGGAATGCACACACCCTGGAATGGTCGACTTCGTCGCCACCGCCGTTCTACAACTTCGCCGTGCTGCCTAAGGCCGAGACCATCGATCCGTTCACCGAAGCCAAGGAAAACGGTACTGCGTACCAGCGTCCTGTGCGCTACGAGCCGATCCACATGCCGAACAACACCGCCACTGGCGTGGTGATGGGCGCGCTGTTGACGGTCTTCGGTTTCGCGATGATCTGGCACATCTGGTGGCTGGCCATCGCAAGCCTGGCTGGCACCGTGATCTATTTCGTGATCCACGCGGCTCGTGATGATCAAGGCTACATGGTGCCGGTCGACGTGATCGAGCGCATCGAAGCCGAGCAGCACGCTCGCCTGGTAGCCGAGAAGAAGATTCCGGCCAACCGTGTTGAAACCTCGTTGGAACAGGCTTAAACCATGTCGAACTTAGTGACCAATGCTGGACACGCCCATGTCGATGACCATGGGCACGATGACCATCACCACGACTCGGGCGAGATGACCGTATACGGTTTCTGGCTCTACCTGATGACCGACTGCATCCTGTTTGCATCGATCTTCGCGGTATACGCGGTACTGGTAAACAACGTAGCGGGTGGCCCATCGGGCCACGACATCTTCGAACTGAATTACGTACTGGGCGAAACCGCCTTGCTGCTGTTCAGTTCGATCACCTACGGCTTCGCCATGCTGGCGTTCTTCCGTGGCAACAAGGCGGGCGTGCTGAAGTGGCTGGGCCTGACCTTCCTGCTCGGCCTTGGCTTTATCGCCATGGAGATCAACGAGTTCCACCTGCTGATCTCCGAAGGCTACGGCCCTAGCCGTTCCGGCTTCCTGTCGGCGTTCTTCACCCTGGTCGGTACCCACGGTCTGCACGTCACCGCCGGTCTGATCTGGATGGCGATCATGATGTACCAGGTCAACAAGCATGGCCTGACGTCGACCAACAAGACCCGCCTGAGCTGCCTGAGCCTGTTCTGGCACTTCCTGGACGTGGTCTGGATCTGCGTCTTCACCGTTGTCTACTTGATGGGGACTCTGTAATGGCTAATGCACACTCCCATGACAGCCATGATGCGAGCCACGGCAGCGTAAAGTCTTACGCTATCGGCTTCATCCTGTCGGTGATCCTGACGATCATCCCGTTCGGCCTGGTGATGTACCCAACCTTGCCGAAGGCCACGACACTGGCCATCGTGCTGTTGTTCGCGGTGATCCAGGTGGTTGTCCACCTGTATTACTTCCTGCACCTGGATCGCTCCCAGGCCCAGCGCAACAACGTGATTGCGTTTGTGTTCACGGCCATTGTGATCCTGCTGCTGGTCGGCCTGTCGTTGTGGATCATGTTCAGCATCCACACCTACATGATGGCGAAGTGAGGTAAGACCCGATGTCGCTCAAGCACTTTATCCAAATCACCAAACCGGGGATCATTTTCGGTAACGTGCTTTCTGTGGCAGGCGGTTTCTTCCTGGCCTCCAAGGGGCATGTCGATCTGGCCATCTTCCTGGCGGCAATGATCGGCACTTCCCTTGTTGTGGCATCCGGTTGCGTGTTCAACAACTGCATCGACCGTGACATCGATATCAAGATGGAACGCACCAAGAATCGTGTGCTGGTCCAGGGCCTGATCTCCCTGAAACTGGCACTGATCTTCGCGACCGTCCTCGGTGTTGCCGGCGTGGCATTGCTGTACACGGTGGCCAATCCGCTGGCGGCGTTGTTTGCCGTGATCGGCTTTGTCATCTACGTCGGCCTCTACAGCCTGTACCTCAAGCGCAAGTCGGTTCACGGCACGCTGGTGGGCAGCCTGTCGGGGGCGATGCCGCCGGTGATTGGTTATGTCGCTGTGACCAATAGCTTCGACATGGCTGCGCTGGTGCTGCTGGTGATGTTCAGCCTGTGGCAGATGCCGCACTCCTACGCCATTGCGATCTTCCGTTTCAACGATTACCTGGCGGCTTCGATTCCGGTATTGCCGGTCAAGCGCGGCATCCAGGTGGCGAAGAAACACATCCTGCTCTACATCCTGGCCTTCCTTGTGGCGACCTTGATGTTGACCTTCAGTGGCTACGCCGGCATGAGCTACCTCGCCGTCGCCGCGGCCATGGGCATGTACTGGTTGTACATGGCCTGGACCGGCTACAAGGCGGTGGATGACACTGTCTGGGCGCGCAAGTTGTTCGTCTTCTCGATCTTCACCATCACGGCCTTGAGCGTGATGATGTCCCTGGATTTCCAGGTGCCGAAAGAGTTGCTGCTGACTTACGCCCACTGAGTTGGGATGCAATGAAAAGCCCCGCCTTCGAGAGAAGCGCGGGGCTTTTTTGTGGGGGTGGTTTGGTATGAGTACATATCCATTTCTGCGGTAACGGCGGCCTAGGGTTCCGCCCTGACGGCGGCTCACTTTGGAAAAGCCCCAAAGTAAGCAAAGGGCTCTTGCCCCACCACTCGGTGCCTCGCCTAGGCTCGGCATGCCCGCAGTCAGGCATTGCTCCGTGGGCCCGCCGCGATCGGCCATCCATGGCCGTGTCGCGGCTACCCCGGCATCCATGCCGGGGTGCCCACTGCGCAATACCTGCCTGCGGCCATCGTGGTTTAACGGGGCGCCTGAGATCAAAAGCAACAGCAAAACCAGAGCGCGGAGCTGCTTACCTGTGGGAGCGGGCTTGCTCGCGAAAGCGGTGTATCAATCAACAAATAAGTGACTGACACTGCGCATTCGCGAGCAAGCCCGCTCCCACATTTAGAGGGGGGGGGGTAGGGCTTATTGCTGGGCGATGCTGTAACCGTCAAACGCAGTCTGCTGTTGCAGCGCGGTGACGATGCTCTTGCGCGTCAAAGGCTGCTCGACACCGGAGTTATCCACAAAGCTCTCACTCTCAAGCTCCGCTTCATCCCCTTCGCCCACAAAGCTGAACCCCAAAAACTCCAGCGCCTCGCGGTCTACATTGAGCTTGGAGCGCGGCGTGCGCAGCGGCAGGGTCACGCTGATCCCGTCCTTGCTGATCACAAACACTTCCAATTCCTTCTTCGCCCGCGCGGCCTTGCCCTTGCCGGCGCTCGGGTTGCTGATGGCCTGGTGGGTCTGGTTCAGCACCTTGAGCGCCAGGCCATACACCAGTTCCTGGAACTCGGGGTCGTCCTTGAAGCTGGACAGGATGCGGCTGATCGAAAACTTGCTGCTCAGGTCTTCCAGGGCGGCGTTGTCGGCCGCTTCGGCGTCCTTGAGCTGTTTGAGCTGGCCCATCAGGTCGTAGGCCTGGTCATCGTCGAAGGCGTCGTGGGCCTGGCGGATGGCGATGCGCAATTCGCGGATCTGGTCGCTTTCCTTGGAGGTATGGAACGCGTCCAGCACCATTTCACTGATGTTCTTGGCCGCTGGCACATGCTGTGAAAGATTGATGGCGTTTTCGTATTCAGCTTTGGATTGCAAGGTGACTACGGATTCTTCAGTACGGGAATCGGACATTGAAATTTCACTACTTCTGTAAGCGGGGAGACGAAAAAGCGTCGGGCATTTTCAAGGGCCAGGGTAGCAAGGTCAAGGCGGCACTCTGCCTTCATCGTCATCCGCGTCTACAGGCCCTGTATCTCTTGCAGTTGTGTCTCCAGCCGCTCCCGCAGCTCGCTGCCACGTCGGGCGATGAACACCAGTTGCGATGAATCCTGCGCATGCTCGCCGCCGGCCAGGGTGAACTGGCTGCGGTTGCCCACATGTTGCAACCAGAAGGGTTGGTCGTTGCCCTGTAAATGCACCAGGCCTTTGAGGCGGAACAAATCCTTGGGCAGTTGCCCCAGCCAATCGCGCAGGGCTTTGGCCGGCAGGGCCTGGGTGCCCTGCCAGGTCCAGCTTTCGAACAGTTCGTGGTGCGGCGCCGGCACCGGCGTCAGGCCGTTGCGTGGGTTGCGTTCGCCCAGCAGCAGGGCGTCGGGGATCTGCGCCTGGACGGTACTGATCACCCGCGTACGCGCTCCGATCTCGGTGCGCAGGCGCTGCAGTTCGGCGGCGCTGACCAGGTCGGCCTTGTTCAATAGCACCAGGTCGGCACACGCCACCTGGGCCCTGGACAAGCGCGCGAATTCACCTTCCAGGGTGCTGTAGCCGCTGGCGTCCACCAGGGTGATCACCGTATCCAGGTACAGGTGCGCCTTGAGTTGTGGATAACCCAGGGTTTGTACAATGCGTTGCGGGTCGGACACGCCGCTGCACTCGATCACGATCCGATCCAGGCGTGGGCGCATCTGGCTCAGGCTCACCAGTTGCGCCAGCAGGTCCTCTTGCACGGTGCAGCAGATGCAGCCGTTCTGCAGGCTGAACACGGCGTCGGTGACTTCGGCGATGATCGCCGCATCGATATTCAGCTCGCCGAAGTCATTGACGATCACCGCCATGCGCCCATGTTGCGGCTGCTGGGCGATACGGTTGAGCAGGGTGGTCTTGCCTGCGCCGAGAAAGCCCGAGACTACCGTGACCGCAATACGCTCGCTATTCATTCGATCACCGGCGGCAGGCCTTGCCACACGGCTTGCAGCGCCGTGCCTTCAAAAGTGTTGAGGCGGTCGTACACCGGCCGCCCATCGACCAGGGTCAGCAGCACCTGGGTCTGGTGGATGTAGTTGCGCGCGGGCTGGGCGAACAGGTCGCGGTCGATCACGATCAGGTCGGCGCACTTGCCCACCTCCAGGCTGCCGGTGGAGTGCTCCAGGCCCATGGCGTGGGCGCCGTTGAGGGTCGCCACTTGCAGTGCCTGCTCCAGGGTGATCGGCTCGCCGAAGCAGTCCGGTTCCTGGTTCCAGGGGTTTTGCCGGGTGACCATGGTTTCCAGGGCCAACCACGGGTCAATCGAGGCCACCGGCCAGTCGGTGCCCATCACCGCCAGGCCGCCTTCGGCCAGCACGCCTTTGAAGTCGTAGATGCGCTTGAGGCGCTCGGCGCCGTAACCTGAGCGGGCGCCGCTGGCAAACGGCGTCGGGTACCAGGCCGCCGGGGAGAACTCGGCGATCACGTTCAGCGCCTTGAAGCGCTTGAGGTTGCCCGGATGTAGCAGGGTGCTGTGGGCACATTGGTGACGAATGCCGCTGTCACCGTTGACCCGCCGCGCCTCGGCTACCGCATCGAGAAATACATCGGAAGCGCCGTCGCCAGTGCAATGGGCGATCACCCGCAGGCCGCGCCGGTCCATGTCCACCACCATGTCGGTGATATGTTCCGGGGTCAGGTTGAGCTTGCCGCGCCAGGTGGAGTCGGCTGCCCAGGGGGTCATCAGGTACGAAGACTTGGGCTCCACGGTGCCGTCGAAGTGGAACTTCACCGCGTTGGCGTTCAGCCGCGCGC
Source organism: Pseudomonas sp. HC1(2025) (assembly GCF_058742075.1). Taxonomy (NCBI): domain Bacteria; kingdom Pseudomonadati; phylum Pseudomonadota; class Gammaproteobacteria; order Pseudomonadales; family Pseudomonadaceae; genus Pseudomonas; species Pseudomonas sp. HC1(2025). The sequence goes on from NZ_CP196017.1 coordinate 1,096,169, forward strand.
TGCGATAGTAGTGACGCTCGCCGCCGAGCAATTCCCAACGCCGGCGCACCGGGAAGATGTCGTCCTGCCAACTGATCGCGGCTTCCACGCGCAGGCTCAATTCGCCCGCGTCGTCCAGCTCCTTGAGGGCGTCCAGGCGTCGCTCGCAGACGTGAACATACTTGGTCGCGGTGACGCCACGCGAGCTCTGGAAATGCACGCCGTCGCGATAGGCCCGGCGCAGCACCGCCACCGGGGTCGGCGGCATGGCCGCGTGGATCAGCGCGTAGGCGCCGTCGATCATCAGGCCGTTGGGCTCGCCGCTGAGTTCGTCGCGCTCCATATAGCCGTTGCGCGGGTCGGCGGTGTGGCGGTCGATGCCGGCCAGTTTCAAGGCGCAGGAGTTGACCATCATGGTCCCCCACATACGGTCCAGCAGCGCCACCGGGCGGTCCGGCATGATGCTGTCGAGCCACTCGCGCCCTGGGGTCAGGCCGGCTTCGCGGAAGGTATAGCGCACCCAATACTGGCCGTAGATCCAGCCATCGCCTGGGTGGGCATCGGCGTAGGCGTGGATCGCCGCCGCCAGTTGTTCGGGGGTGGGATCTTCGATGCCCACGTCCAGGTCATCGCTGTAGCGTGGCGCCAGGGCGAGGTCCGGATGGGTGTGCATGTCGTGCAGGCCGGGCATGCAGAATGCGCCCAGCAGGTCATGCTGGCGGGTCTGCGGGCCGATCAGGTGTTGCAGGTCGGCGAGTGTGCCGACTGCGATAAAACGTCCCCCGCGAATCGCCACCGCGTCGGCCCATGGCTGGGCCGGGTCGAGGGTGTAGAAACGGCCGTGGTGCAACACCAGGTCAGCGTGCTCGCCGACAACGGAGTGGGTGGAAGTGAATTGGTCGGAAGCGGTCACGGGGGAAACCTCAATATTCAGGAGCGGCGACGATCAAAGGGTGGGAGCTGGCTTGCCTGCGATGGCGGTGCAACAGTCACAAATGGGATGGCTGGCACACCGCTATCGCCGGCAAGCCAGCTCCTACATAAAGCCCAGTGTTCACATAATCAGCGGTTGGCTCTCAGGCCCTCGACAAACCCGGCAATCCGCTGGCAAGCGTCTTTGAGGGTGTCGTCGGCGACGGTAAAGGAGATGCGCACAAAGCCTTCGGCACTGGCGCCAAACGCCTGGGCATCGAGCACCGACACCCCGGTGGCGCGGAACAGCTGCCAGGCAAAGTCCATGCTCGACAGCCCCGTGCGGCGCACGTCCACCAGCATGAACATCCCGGCCTGCGGTACCCGGCAATCAAGGTCGGCGATGTCACCCAGGCCGGCCACCACCAGGTCACGCCGGCGGCGATACACGGTGCGCGCGTCGCTCACCACCTCGTCATCCAGTTCCAGGGCCTTGATCGCCGCTTCCTGGATAAACCCCGGCAAGCCATAGAGCATGCACAGCAGCAGGTTATCCAGGTGGCCGACCAATGTGGTCGGCGCCACCACCCAACCCACGCGCCAGCCGGTCATGGCGTGGGTTTTCGACAGGCTGTTGAGCACCACGGTGCGCTCGGCCATGCCCGGCAGCGAGGCGATGCTCAGGTGCGGCTGGTCGTAAGTGATCTGGCCGTAGACCTCATCGGAAATCACCCACAAGTCATGCTCGCGGGCGACTTCCGCCACCAACTCCAGCTCTTCACGGCTGTAGACGTTCCCGGTGGGGTTGCACGGCGTGGCCAGGGCAATGCCCCGGGTCTTGGCGCTAATGGCTTTTTCCAGGGCCGCGCGGGTCAGGCGAAAGCCGTTGGCCGCCGGTTGCTCGATGGTCGCGATGCGCGCACCGGAGGCGTGGATGCACGCCTCATAGGTCAGGTACATCGGCTCCGGCACCAGCACTTCGTCGCCATGGCTGAACAGGCACAACGAGGTGGCGAACAGGCCGTTTTGCGCACCGGCCACCAGGGCCACGTTATCGGCGTGTACGGCGATGCCTTGCAGACGGCTTTGCTTGGCCGCAATCGCCTCGCGCAGGGCCGGTCGGCCGAGGACGTGGGTGTAATGGGTGTCGCCGGCGCGCAGGGCGTCGACGGCGGTTTCGCAGATGGCACTGGCGGTGGCGAAGTCGGGATCGCCGACGCTCAACACAATCACATCTTCGCCACGGCCACGGGCTTCGACGGCCGCGTAGTGAATATCCCAGGCGCTGACGGACTCGCCACTAATGCGCTCGACAAACGGTGAATAACGCATCCTTGTTCTCCTAAAATTGATTCAAGCCTGGCGCTGCGGGACTTTGCCCCAGCGCGAGAAGACGTGTTCGATCACGAACGCCAGGACAATGTAGATCACCGCCACCGCCAACAGGGGCTCATACACCCGCAGCGTCTGTGCCCGCACCAGGTTGGCGGCGCCGAGCAGGTCGGTGACGGCCACGGTGGAGGCCAGCGCAGTCGCCTTGAGCAGCAGCACGGTTTCGCCCACCAGCGTCGGCTTGACCAACTCCAGGGCCCGTGGCAACCAGACCCGGCGCAGCACCATCAGGCGCTTCATGCCAAACGCCCGCGCCGCTTCCAGTTCGCCCCGTGGCACGGCGCGCAGGGCACCGCGCAGCACTTCGCCGACATAGGCGCCGACACACAAAATCAGCGCCAGGGCCACGTACCAGAAACCTTCACGCAAGTACGGCCAGAGGAAGCTGCCGCGAATCAGCGGGTAGCTGGCAAACACGCTGCCCACGCCGTAATACAGGATGTAGATCTGCACCAGCAGCGGCGTGCCCCGGAATACTGCGGTATAGGCGCGCAACGGCCCGCTGATCAGTGGGTTGGACGACAAGCGCCCCAACGCCACCAGCACCGCCAGCAAGAAGCCAAACACCCCGGACAAGGCCAGCAACTTCAGGGTGATGCCCAGGCCGTGCAGCAGTTCGTTGCCAAAACTGTTGATCCATGAAAAGTCCATCGGCTGCGCTCCTTAGTGCTGCGGCATCCAGCGGTTGATCCGTCGCTCGAACACCCGGAAGGCGCCGTTGGAAATCAGGGTGATGATGAAATACACCGCCGCCACCGCCAGGTAGAACACCAGGTAATGCTTGGTGGAACCGGCCGCCTGTTTGCCCACCGAGAGCAACTCGCTGTAGCCGACGATGCTGATCAGCGCGCTGTCCTTGACCAGCACCAGCCACAGGTTTGACAGGCCGGCCATGGCAAACGGCAACATGCTCGGCAGCAACACCCGGCGCACCAGCAGCCAGCGCTCAATGCCAAAGGCCCGCGCCGCTTCCAGTTGGCCCACGGGAATGGCCTGGATCGCGCCGCGAATGATCTCTGCCGAATACGCGCCCTGGACGATGCCCAGCACCAGCACGGCGGCGATAAAACCGTTGACCGTCACGCTCTCGCGGCCCATGGCGGCCATCGCCATGTTCAGCAGGTCGGTGCCGGCGTAATACAGCAGCAAAATCAGCAGCAGCTCCGGCACCGCGCGGTACAGCGTGGTGTACAGGTTGGCCAGGCGCACCATCCAGCGTGGGCCCTTGAGCTTGATCATGGCCACCAGCAGGCCGATGCCCAGGCCCAGCACAAAGGCCCCGGCGGAAATCTGCAAGGTCACCACCGCCCCCTGGAGCAGGGCGTTGAGCCAGCCATCGGCGACGAACAGCTGGGTGAGTTCGGACAAAGAAATCATGGCGCGTTCCGTTGGACGTTATTGCGCGGAAATATCGACGCTGAAATAGCGGCTGCGAATTTTGTCGTAGGTGCCGTCAGCCTTGAGCGCCGCCAGTGCGGTGTTGAGCTGCTCGCGCAGGCTGTCGTCACCCTTGCGCACTGCGGCACCGATGCCGGACCCAAACAGCGGGTCTTTGGGCGCCAGGCCCTTGTCGGCCAGGCCGCTGCCGGCATCAGACTTGAGCATCGGCTCGATGGTCAGCGCGTCGGCGAGCATCACGTCGATCCGCCCGCTTTGCAGGTCGGCGGTCATGTCGTCCTGGGTGTTGTAGTAGCGCAGGGTCGAGCCCTTGGCGTAGTAGGCCTTGAGGTAAGTGGCGTTGGAGGTCGAGCCCTGCACGCCGATCAGCTTGCCCTTGAGGCCTTCGGGGGTGGTGACCAGCTCCAGGCTTTTGTCGGCGACCCACATGGCCGGAGTCTGGTAGTACGGGGCGGTAAAGGCGATGACCTTTTCGCGCTCCTCGGTGATGCTCAGGGAGTTGAGGATCACGTCGATCTGGCTCGATTGCAGCGCCGGGATCAAACCGTCCCAGGACACTTCCTTGAGCGGACACTGGGCTTGCAGGCGTTCGCACAGGGCCTTGATCAGGTCCGGCTCGAAGCCGCTCCAGGCGCCATTGCCGGCTTTTTCGGAGAACGGCGGGTAGGGTTCCAGGGCGATGCCGAAGACGATTTTCTCGGCGGCAATTGCACTGTGGGACAGCACGGCGAGCACGCAGCCGGCGGCGAGGGATTTCAGAGAGTTATGCATGGCTTGACCCTTTCGAAGTTATTGTTTTGAAGGATGGAAGCGGCAGTTCAAACGCGATTGTCCTGGGCCATGACGAACTGGCGGCAACGCTCGCTGGTGGGGTTGTGGAAGACTTGCTGGGGCGTGCCTTCTTCTTCAACCAACCCTTGGTGCAAAAACATGACCTTGCTCGATACATCGCGGGCAAACGCCATTTCGTGGGTGACGAGGATCATGGTGCGGCCTTCTTCGGCGATGCCCTGGATCACCTTCAGCACTTCGCCGACCAGTTCCGGGTCGAGGGCCGAGGTGGGTTCATCCATCAGCAACACGCGCGGGCGCATGGCCAGGGCGCGGGCGATGGCCACGCGCTGTTGCTGGCCGCCGGACAGGAAGGCGGGGAAGGTATCGCGCTTGCTGGCCAGGCCGACTTTTTCCAGCAGGTGCTCGGCGTGGGCGATGGCGTCCTTGCGGTCTTCACCCAACACATACACCGGTGCTTCGATGACATTTTCCAGCACGGTGCGGTGGGGCCACAGGTTGAAGCTCTGGAACACCATGCCCAGTTGCGTGCGCAGGCGTGCCACCTGGTCAGGATCGGCGATCAGCGGGTTGCCGGCGCGGTCCTTTTTCAGGCGCACTTCTTCGCCGTTGATGCGCAGGCTGCCGCTGCAGGGTATTTCCAGGAGGTTGATGCAACGCAGCAGGGTGCTTTTGCCCGAACCGCTGGAGCCGATCAGCGACACCACATCGCCTTCATTGGCGCGCAGGGAAATGCCTTTGAGAACATGGTGCGCGGCATAGCTCTTGTGCAAAGCATCGATGGCGACCACCGGGGTGACTGGGTTCAAGGGTTTTCCCTCTTTATTTTTGTAAATTGATCAACCTGGACACCGCCCCCTGTAGGAGCTGGCTTGCCAGCGAAAAACGCCAGAACACCGCATTTATCCAGAATGCCCACGTCATCGCTGACGACCATCGCCGGCCAGTCTGGGAATGCCGTGATGCAGGTCGAGAATAGCCACTGGCCACTTGAGGTCAATCGAGCATTTTTCGCTCGATATTGAAATTTAATTCAACTGTCCCGCGCGCCGGCGGCTATGTCTCAGGCGCGATTGCGGCTATGGTGCGGGTATCTTTGAGCAGGTGAACATCCATGCGTTACCCCTCCATGACCGCCTTGCGCGCGCTGGACGCGGTGGCCCGGCTGGGCAGCGTGTCCGAGGCCGCGACCGAGCTGAACCTCACCCCCAGCGCCATCAGCCACCAGATCAAGAGCCTGGAACAGACCCTGGGTTTTGCCCTGACCGAGCGCACCGGGCGCAATATCCGCATCACCTGGCAGGGCGAGCGCTATGCCCGGGATATCCACGGGCTGCTGGCCAATATCCTTGAGGCCGGGCAGCGTTTCGATGGCCAGCAGGTCAGCGGGCGCCTGTGTATCAGCAGCCCGGCGGGGTTTGCCACCTATTGGTTGTGCACCCATATCGCCGACTTCCAGGCACTTTATCCACAGGTCGAACTGCACCTGATATCACCGCGCACCCCGGACGACACCAGCGACCACGGCGCCGACCTGTTTATCGCCTACGGCATGGGCGACTGGCCCAACCAGCATGTGCAGAAGATCGTCTCGCTGCGCTACTTCCCGGTGTGCAGCCCGCGCCTGGTCAACACCATGGGCGGCCTGAAGAACCCGGAGCACCTGGCCGGTGCGCCGTTGCTGCATATGATCGACTACTCCGACTGGCGCGTTTGGCTGGCCGCCGCCGGTGCACCGAATGTCGATGTGCAGCGCGGCATCGTGTTTGCCGATGCGCACTTTGTGCAGTCGGCGTGCATCGCCAGCCAGGGCATCGCCATGGGCGACAACCTGATCAGCGGCGAGGCCCTAGCCAGGGGCTTGCTGGTGCGGCCGTTCGAGACCGAGATTGAGTCCAACCGTGGCTATTACCTGGTGGCCGATCACCAGAAAGTCGAGCGCCCGGTGGTACAGGCATTTGGCGAGTGGGTGAAATCGCAGCTGGGTGGCGGGCTTTGACGCGCGGCAATCCGTGAATTTTTTTTGCCAATGGCCGGTAAATTTTTTGCTTGTCCGCCCTCCGAGCGCGCCCTAAGGTCTGGCCAATCGACACAGAACAATAAGAAGGAAATGAGCAATGACCACCTGCGCCCAGTCCCTGGTTCGCCTGCTGGAAGGTTATGGGGTAGATACCGTGTTCGGTATCCCCGGCGTGCACACCGTCGAGCTCTATCGCGGCCTGCACGGCAGCCGCCTGCGCCATGTCAGCCCGCGCCATGAGCAGGGCGCCGGCTTTATGGCCGACGGCTACGCCCGCGCCAGCGGCAAGCCGGGGGTGTGTTTCATCATCACCGGCCCCGGCATGACCAATATTCTGACCGCCATGGGCCAGGCCTATGCCGACTCGGTGCCGATGCTGGTGATTTCCACCACCAACCGCCGCGAACACCTGCGCCTGGGCCACGGGCATCTGCACGAGCTGCCGGATCAGCGCGCGATGGTCGCTGGTGTGTGTGCGTTCAGCCATACCCTGCAATCGCCGGAGCAATTGCCGGAATTGCTGGCCCGCGCCTTCGCCGTGTTCAAGTGCGCGCGCCCACGCCCGGTGCATCTGGAAATCCCCCTGGATGTGCTGGACATGCCCGCCGTGGACCTCAACCTGATGCCCCGCAGCCTGCCAGGCGCCCCGGCCCCGGCGCCGGCCTCGCTGCGGGCGGCGTTGAGCCTGCTCAATGAGGCGCGGCGGCCGCTGATCCTCGCCGGCGGCGGCGCCCGTGATTGCGCCGAAGTCTTGCAGCAACTGGCCGAACGCCTGCAAGCGCCGGTGGCCCTGACCACCAATGCCCGTGGCTTGCTGCCCATGGGCCACCCGTTGTTGCTGGACGGCGTGCAGTCTTCCAGGCACGGCCGCTCGTTGTTTGACGAGGCCGATGTGATCCTCGCCGTGGGCACTGAACTGGGAGAAACCGACTACGATTTCTTCGGCCTTGGCCCACTGAAATTCAAGGCGCCGCTGATCCGCCTGGATATCGACCCGATGCAAGTCATGGGCGTGCAACGCGCCCATGTCGGGCTGGTGGGCGATGCCCGCGAAGGGTTGCAGGCGCTGCTGGATGAGGTCCGCCCACCCGCCCCGAGCGGGCGTTGGGCACAGGACAGCGTACAGCGCGTCAACCGCCTGGAGCGCGAGACGTGGAATGCCAAGCAGCAGGGGCTGCAAGGCCTGCTGGACCTGCTGCGCGACAGCCTGGTCGACCCGCTGATCGTCGGCGATTCGACCCAGCCGGTGTACCAGGGCGCGGTGGGCTACCAGGCCCCGGCTGCCAACAGTTGGTTTAATGCCGGAACCGGCTACGGCACCCTCGGCTACGGATTGCCAGCGGCAATCGGCGCCAAGCTGGCCAAGCCCGAGCGGCCGGTGGTGGCGCTGGTGGGCGATGGCGGCCTGCAGTTTGCCAGCAACGAACTGATCGCGGCCCGCGAGGCCGGCATCGGCGTGATCCTGGTGGTGTGGAACAACCAGTGCTACGGCGAGATCCGGGACTATATGCAGGCCCGGGAAATCACGCCGCTGGGGGTGGATATCCTGACCCCGGACTTTGCCGCGATGGCCCGCAGTTGCCACGTCGCCCACCACACGGCCGACACGCCACAGGCCTTGCACGCGTTGTTGCAAAGCCTGGCCGCCACCCCTCAACCGGTGATGATCGAACTCGACGCTGCGCACTACCTGCAAAACGCCTGAACCGCTTCGGCCCTGATCCATATCAACGGGCCACCATCGAAAATCCGCTACAACACAACCGGGGCTTACCCAGCCCCGGTTATCCGCCTGATGACCTCATAAAAACGAAGACAAAACCTGTACCCAGGGGCCAACCCCCAGGCCAGGTTATTAAAGGAATAATGCGATGGCCCTTTCTCTGTCACGTTTGGCCTTGATGGGGGCGACGCTGTGTCTTGCGCTTCCCCTGCACGCCAACGAACCCGCCAAACCCGATACCGAACTGATCGCCCAGGGCAAATACGTTGCCCAACTGGGTGACTGCATCGCCTGCCACACCGCCAAGCAAGGCGCCGAGATGGCGGGTGGCCTGGAGCTGAACACGCCCATGGGCACCATCTACTCCAGCAACATCACCCCGGACCGTGAGACCGGGATTGGTCAATACAGCTTCGAACAGTTCGACCGCGTGATGCGCGAAGGCGTGACACCGGCCGGCATGAACCTGTACCCGGCGATGCCGTATCCGTCCTACGCGAAGATGAGCGAAGAGGACATGCGGGCCCTGTTCGCCTACCTGATGCAAGCCGTCGAGCCGGTGAAAAAGGTCAACCTTGAGGCAGACATGGGCTTCCCGTTCAACCAGCGCTGGGGCCTGGCGTTGTGGAATTTCATGTTCCTCGACAAACAACCGTTCCAGCCCGACCCGGCCCGGGATGCCGTGCTCAACCGTGGCGCCTATCTGGTCCAGGGCCTTGGCCACTGTGGTTCGTGCCACACCCCACGCGGTATCGCCTTCCAGGAAAAAGCCATGAGCGACGCCGGCAGCAGCGGCGAGCACTACCTGGGCGGGGAAACCGTCGAACACTGGCGTGCCTTGAGCCTGCGTAACCTGTGGACGGTGCCAGACACCGTGCAGTTGCTCAAGACCGGGCAGAACCGCTTTGCCACCGTGTCGGGCAACATGGTGGACGTGATCCGTCACAGCACCCAGCACTTCACGGATGCCGACCTGACGGCCATTGCGACGTATCTCAAATCCCTGCCACCGGGCAAGGACGACTTGCCGATGCCGGCTGTCGCCAAAGGCCCTGTCGAACTGCCCAAGGACTTGTTCACCAGCCGGGGCGGCCTGGGCTATATGCAGTTTTGCAGCGATTGCCACCGCAGCGACGGCGCGGGCGTGAAGGGCCTGTTCCCGGCATTGGCCGGCAACGCCGGCGTGGTGGCCAGCAACCCGACCTCGCTGCTGCACATCACCCTCACCGGTTGGGAAACCGCCGAGACCGCCGCCCATCCCCGGGTCTACACCATGCCGGGCTTCGCACGCCTGGGGAATAACGAAGTAGCGGAAATCCTCACCTTTGTGCGCACGCGCTGGGGTAACGAAGGCACGCCAATCAGCACCGCCCAGGTGAAGAAAATGCGTGACCAGCTCAACCCGGTCAGCACCGACTCCTCGGCGTTCGAGACGCCGCGCCTGGCCAACCTGCTGGCGGCGCCGAATGCCGACCAGGTGGTACGCGGCATGCGCCTGCACCTGCAAACCAAGGAACTGCTGCCCGAGAATGTCGGCAACTCGCTGAACTGCACCAGTTGCCATCTCAACGCTGGCACTGTGGCTGATGGTTCGCCGTTCGTGGGTGTGTCGGCATTCTTCCCCAGCTACGCCCCGCGTGCTGGCAAGGTGGTGAGCCTGGAAGAGCGCATCAACGGTTGCTTCCGCCGCTCGATGAATGGCAAGCCCGTGCCACCACAATCGGCGGACATGCAGGCGATGGTGGCGTACTTCGACTGGATGAAAAACAACACCAAGCCCGAGGACAAAGTCCCCGGCCGTGGCGTAGGCAAGATCGACCCGGCCATCAAGCCCGACCTGGCCAATGGCGAGCAGGTCTACGCCAAGCAATGCGCGGTGTGCCATGGCAACGACGGCGAGGGCCTGGCCCGCGCCGACGGCAGCCTGGTGTACCCACCGTTGTGGGGCGATCAGTCCTTCAACATCGGCGCCGGCATGGCCCGCACCTACACGGCGGCAGCGTTCGTCAAACGCAACATGCCGATCGGCTTCCACGAGAAATTCCCGCTGGGCCAGGGCGGCTTGTCGGACCAGGAAGCGGTAGACGTCGCCGCCTACTTCTCGCAAAAACCACGCCCGGACTTCCCGGACAAGGTGAAGGACTGGCCGAACGGCGGTAAGCCGGTGGACGCGCGTTACTGATCTGGGCTCCTACAGTCTGGTGTAGTGCGGACTGTCGGAGCCTGTGCGCGGTTACTGTGAAACCCGGTCCTTGCCCGCAGCCTTGGACCGGTACAGCGCCTGGTCTGCCCGGGCCATCAGGTTGGTGGGGGGCTCGTCAGGGAGGCGTTGCGCCAGCCCCAGGCTCAAGGTCACCTTGAAATCGCCCACGGGGGGGATGTCGTGAATGGCCTGGCGGATGCGCTCGGCCATCTTCCTGGCGGTTTCCATGGTGCTTTTGGGCAGGACCACCATGAACTCATCGCCTCCCCAGCGCGCGAGCAGGTCGCCCTGGCGCACGCAGTGTTCCAGGCGTTCGACCACCCGTAACAGCGTGGCATCACCTACGGCGTGACCGTGCTGGTCGTTGATGGGCTTGAAATCATCGACATCCATGGCAATCACCGCCAACGGCAGGCGAAACCGCTGGGCGCGCTCGCACTCCTCGAACAGGACTTTTTCCAGGCGATAGCGGTTGGCAATCCGGGTCAAGGTATCGCGCTCGGCCAGGGAGCGGTTTTCGTCCAGTTGCAACTGCAGTTGCTGGTTGACCCGCGACAGTTCGCGGGTGCGTTCGGCTACCAGCGCTTCAAGGGATTGGTTGCGCCGCTCTAACTGTTCCAGGGAACGTTTGCGTTGATGAATGCTGCGGTGGGCGCCGACCATGCGCCACACCGAGCCATCGGGGTTGCGGGCGATGATGTAGCCTCGGTCTTCGATCCACAACCAGGTGCCGTCTTTTTTGCGACAGCGATATTCGGCCTGATAAAGGGGGGGGCGACTGTTGATGTAGTCGTCGAAGAGTTTCATCACATGGGGGTAATCGTCGGGGTGGATCACGCTTTCCCAGGTGAACACCGTGTTTTCCAGGGAGTGGTGATCGTAGCCCAGCATTTCGTACCAGCCGGGGTTGCGATAGACAAACCCGGTGTTGGCATCCCAGTCCCAGATTCCATCGCTGACCAGTTCCATGATGGCATGGACCAGGTCGGCGTTGACGTCGAAAAGCTCACTTTTCAACGGATCAAAATCGGATGTATCGCCCATCTGCGCGCTCCCTGCGAGGATGCTGGCTCACTGTGGCCAGTCAGGTGTTAACGCCGATACTCCGTGGCTGCGCGTACTGTACAACGAGGTTTGCCGGCTTAGAAGGGGCGATGAAAGTGTGGCTAAACGCCATTATTGGCGCCGGCTGGGCTATTGCGGTTCCAGCATGCGCGTGGGTGGCGTCCCGTTGGCGTTGTGCTGGTAAATCGCCTCGGGCTGGCCCTGCTCGTTGAAAAACACCTGGCCAATGCCCGCACTGTTCCACAGGCGTTCGCCGGCTTCGGCATGTGCCGGGATGTACGGCACCACCTGCATGCGGCGACGGCGGGTGAGCCAGTTCAGGGGCGAACGGGGTGAGTACAGCCAGCGATTGAGGCGATCGAACCATTCCAGCAGGCGCGGCGGGAATTGGTTCTTGATGCCACTGCTGGTGATCTGCCAGATGTGCGGCCCGGCATTACGCTGGCGGATCAGTACTTTGTAGACGAACGAGTAATGCACATCCCCCGACAGAATCACGTAGTTACCCGGGGTTCGGGAGTGGCGGAAGATATTCAGGATCACCTGCGCGGCGCCCCGGTGGGCCATCCAGTTTTCTGCATCGACCAACAGTGGGTAGCCGCACCAACTGAAGACTTTCTGCACCGTCTCGATCAGCTTGACGCCGAAGATCGGCGCGGGCGATACGATGATCGCCGAAGGGTGGTCTAGCAGTTCCTGTTGCAGCTCGCTCAAGGCTTCCCAGTCCAGCAGGCCGGAGGGTTGCTTGAGCGTGGATTCGCTGCGCCAGCGCCGTGTGCGGGTGTCGATGACCACCAGCGCCGGGGTGGTGGGCAGCACGTAGTGCCACTGCTGGAACTTCAGGAGGTCTTCGAGCAACTGGTCCTGGGCGGGCGCGGACAAATGGTTGGCGTGGTCCTGGGCAGTTGCCGCCAGGGCCAGGGTTTTTTCCACGAGTTGGGCGAAGGCATCGGGGTTATTGCCCCAGCCCTGGCAGAGCATATAGGCGAGCAGCGCGTTGCCGATGATGCGCTTGGAGAACGGGTGGCCATAGGCGGTCTGTTCCCATTGGGCGCTGAGGTTCCAGTCATCGGTGATGTCGTGATCATCGAAGATCATCAGGCATGGCACATGGGCGAACACCCGGGCCACTCCACCCAGGCCGTCGCGAAACTTATCCACAGGCACCTGCTCGCGGGCGTAGCGCTCCTGTTCCTTGGGCGTGAGCCCGCTGGGAGGTTGTGCGGCGATCAGGGTCCAGGGTGTCGGCGACCAGGCCAGCAGGTACATCGCCACGAGTTCGGCAAAAGTCACCAGGTGGTTGTCGGCGGTGCTGCTGGTGAAGATGGGCTTTTTCACCCCGCCAAAAAAGCGTTCGCGCAGGGTCTCGTTGCTTTCCAGGGCCGGCAGCAGGTCCGCGCGATGGTAGTAGCTGGCGGGGTGGTCGTAGAGCTTGGTGCTGTCGTCCACCACGGCGCCATCGAGGTGCTCGTCGAACAGGCCCAGGCGTGCAATCAGCCCGTGGATGGCGCGCAGCATCGGCCCGGCCACATCGTCGGCGTACACCTGGTCGCCACTCATCATCAGCAGGGCTGGGCGCTGGGCCAGGCTGCGGTCTGCGGCCAGCAGGCGATCGGCACAAAGCAGGCCTTCATCGGCGTAATGGTGCGGTTTGCGGCAAGAGCCGTGCAGCAACTGGTGGATACGGCTGTGCAGGATGAAATCCGGGGTCTTGGCACTTGGGTACAGCAGGTGCGGGGCCCACTGGGCGATGCCGGCTCCATCATTGATCAACAGGTCGTAGCTGATGGGTACGTCCTGGGGCAGCGGCGTGGCCAGCGGTACATCGATCAGGTGGATAAAGGCTGCGCGGCCCACGGGGATCACCTGGCAGCGGGTGGCGTCGAGTTCAATATCCAGAACGCATGGGTGCTGGTCCTGGCTGAACTGCAGCCGCAGGGTCAATGCCAGCGCGCGACTGCCCACCAGCCACAACACCAGGCGCCCCGGCTCCAGGCGGCGCAACAGGGGGCCGGCGAGGACGGCGGGCAAAGTCTCGGGTTGCAGCATGAAAACATGGCTCTGTGCGGGATTGGACTGGCTAGGTTAACGCAGTGGATGTCGGTGTTTTGTCAAAGCAACCAACACCTGTAGGAGCCGGCAAGCCGGCGCCTACAAAACGGTCAGCACAAGCCCGCCACCTTGGGTACGGTAAAGCGAAACTCGCTGCCGCGCCCCAGTTCGCTTTCGGCCTCGATCCGCCCGCCGTGGGCCTGGACGATGCCCTGGCTGATGTACAAGCCCAGGCCAGTGCCCGTCGGGTTGTTTTCGCCCTTGGTCCAATAGCGGTCAAACACGTGGGGCAGTTGGTCAGGGGCTATGCCTTCACCGGAGTCGCGCACCGCAAATACAATCTCCTCGCCATTGCTCATCGCCGAAATCCCGATATTGCCCAGGCGTGGGGTGAACTTGATGGCGTTGCCGATCAGGTTCGACAGCACCTGGAACAGGCGCTCCGGGTCGGCATTGATTTGCAGGCCGGGTTCGGCGTTGAACGACAGGTCGACGCCCTTTGCCAGAGCCAGGGGCGCGAGCAGCGCATAGGCCTCTTCAAAGATCTGGCTGACCTCCAGTCGCACGGGCCTGACGGTGTAGCGACCGGCCTCGATCTTGGAGGTGTCGAGCAAATCTTCGAGCAACACATTCATGCGTCCGGCGGCTTGCTGCATGGTGTCGATGGCCGAGGAAATACGCCGCGAAGAATGGGTGCCATCGGAGCTGAAGGCCTTTTGCATCATGCCGCAGAGCATCGAAATGATGGTCATCGGGTTGCGCAGGTCGTGGGACACCACTGCCACCAATTCATCACGGGCACGCACCGCCTGCTGCTCGCGCAGGACCTGGCGTGACAGGTCGTTTTCCAGGGCTGAACGGCGCAGGTCGTTGGCGGCAAAACGGTCGCCGTGGCTCCACTTGGTGGAGATGCCGGCCATTTCCACTTTCCAGATTTCAAACGAGGTGCGTGGGCGAAGGCGCAGGCCCGTGTCGGATTTTTCCAGGGCCAACGGTTTCTTCGGGTCGCCACTCCACTGGATGTTCTCTTTGACTTCCGGACGGAACCACAGCACGCCATTGTCCACCGGCTTGGGCAGGCTCATGGCGAGGACGCCGCTGGCCACTGGCTGGTAGTCCGCCGCCGGCGGGTAGAGCGCTGACAGGTGGTGGCTGGCAAACACCGGTTGCCCGGTTTCCTGTAGCCATTTGTGCAGCGCGCGGATCTGCGCCGGCTCCGGGCAGTGGCCGTAGCGGTGCAGTTGCTGGCCGTCAATGATCGCCACGCCACCGGCCTGCGCCAGGTCCATCAACACTTGCGGGTATTGGGCCAGGCCATCGAACACATTGTCGGTGGCAGCGCTCATCGCCTGGTTGAGCACGTCCAGTGCCGCGACCTTTTCCTCGCGCTGGCGGCTGGTGTCCAGGGCTTCCATGGCGCTGATCTGCAAGGACAGCACCTGGCCGATGGTCTGGCAGGTGGTGCGCAAGTCGTTGGGCACGTGCAGTGGCGTGCGGTTGCCGCAACTGATCAGGCCCCACAGCTTGTCGCCCTTCATCAGGGAAATGCTCATGGACGACAGCACGCCCATGTTCTTCATGTATTGGCAGTGGATCGGCGACACGCTGCGCAGGGTCGAGAAACTCAAGTCCAAGGGCTGCCCGGTGTCCGGGCGTAGCTTGGGCAGCAGTGGCACAGGCTCGTAGTTGGCATTGGGGATGATCCGCAGCCAGTTGGTGCGGTACAGCTCGCGGGCCTGCTCCGGGATGTCGGACGCCGGGAAGAACAGGCCGTTGAACAGTTCCATGGACGGCGCGGATGCTTCAGCGATGACCTGGCCGTGGCCTTCCTCTTCGAAGCGATAAATCAGCACCCGGTCGTAGCCCGTCATGGCCTGGATTTCACTGACGCTGATTTCGTACAAGGCTTGCAGGGTTTTCGCCGACTGCAAACGTTGCAACATCTTGCCCAGGTTGCTGGTGCGGCCATTCTGGGGCTTGGGCTGGAAATGCTTGTGCAACGGCTCGAACTCCAGCACCAGCACGCCCTGGTGGCGATGCAGCAGGCCCTCGAACTCGGCACCGTTGAGTGTGACGTGCAGCGCCGGGGCGTCGATGAAACTGGATTGGCTGGCCATCTGCTGCACGAGGTTGGCATTTTCCGCTCCCAGCAGCGTGTCCAGTGTCTGGCCGAGCAAGGCATCGGGCTGGTGATTGAACAGGCTGGCGACGTTGGCACTGACCTGCACGATCTGCAGGTCCGGTTCGCGCAGGGTCAGCAGCACGCCATGGGGCTGGATCGCGCCGGGAAAACGAATGGGCTCGTCGGCGCAGTTGGCAAGTAATTCTTCAAAATCCTGGGGTTTCACAGCAATACCTCCTGGCCGTCGAGCCATTGCTCAAAGCAGCGGAATGTCGAGCAGGCCGCGTCCACCGCCTGCTGACGGCCGAGGTCGTCCAGCGGGACGTGGCCCAAATAGTCGAGAAAATCTTTCCAGCGCCGACCGGTCTCGGCACCGTATACATTGAGAAAGGCCCCGCCGTTGCTGGCGTCCAGCGCCAGGCGTTGGGCCATCTCCCGGCGCAGCACCTGGCCGCCGAGGGTCGCGCCTTCCAGCACATACAGCGCCCCCAGGCAGGCGGCCGGTGTGTCGAGGCGGGGTAGCGCAGGGCAGACGGGCAACCCGGCAATTGCCTGGTTGGCCAAGCCCAAGGCGTTCAGGTCGGTGTGCAAGGTTGGCGTCTTTACCCGCAGGGCCTGGTCGAATCCCACGGGAATCAAGCCACTGTCGTACAGTCCCAATTCCATTGGGCGGTAAAAACCGTAGTAAGCCTCAAGCAATCGCTGATACCAGCCGGCATCCAGTTGTGCAGAAAAGAACGGCAAGCGCTTTTCCAGGGCCACGTGTAGCAAACCTGTGCCTGAACGCAGGGCTTCAAGCAGGGAGGGCACACCAACGTCATGGGCCTGTGGATGCATTCAATAAGCTCGAGCTGGTGGGCCAGGGCAGGCCATGGCTGGCGCGTGGATAAGGGTGGGGCGCAATTCTATACAACCTATAGTCTTTATCTGATGGGATGTATTGATAAATCTGACATTGGCGTCAGAAATATCAAAACTTACCCAAAGAAAGACCTCACGGCTTAGCGCGAAGTTCGATTGTGTAGGTGTCGCGATGCCATTAGTGCAGGGAAGGGCCCTGTTCCAAGGCGGTTTGCACGCAGTGCAGCAGCCTTTCGGTGCTCCATGGCTTGGGCAGGAACTTCACCGTATTGCCCAACTGCGCCGCCATCACCGTATTGCCCGACGTCAGCACGACGGGCAAGGACGGCCAGCGATGGGCCACCACCTTGCTCAGGTCATAGCCATTGAGCAGGCCGGGCATCTGGATATCGCTGACAATCAGGTCCACCGGGTCACTGGTGCGCTCGAGGAAAATCATCCCTTCATCGGCTGAAGAAAAAGACGTCACCACCGCGCCGAACTCCTCCAGCACATCCACCATCAACGAGCGAATGATCTCGTCGTCTTCCAATACCAATATCGATGGCTGAGCCATGATCACTACTCCACCATCCGGGTTGAGTAAGGTGGAGTGGGCTGTCAGCGGATAGGTTCGATTGGATGTTTTTTATTCGATGGGTGGTCATTTGATCGTATTAGAGGGCGCGGTAAACCGCCGTTGCTTGCGGATTACGCGTGGGATAAGCCAGGATGTGCAGCGCGAAAATTCACAGCAAGGGATGCCAGTGTGAAAGAAATGATCGGGGCGTTGATCGTCGTTTCCACCGTTTTGTTCGGGTGTACCGGGGTGTTGGTCGCCGTTGCGTTCGGCACCAAGAAAAGTCGCCTGCAAATACTCAAGACCTTGAGTGGCATGAGCCTTGGTCGCGACCGGTTTATCGGGATCGCCCAGTTGTGGGCCAACCTCTTCCAGCGGGTGTTCGGGAGTACGTTCCTGGCCCGGCGCCAACTGATCAGCATCCCGCTGTACACCTTGCTGGTGTCGCTGGTGTTTTTTGTGGTGTGGCTGCTGGATCTCTACCTGTTTAAAAATCCCGAGCACGTGTTCAATGTGCCGCCGCCGCCGAACGTGCTGCAAGCCATCAAGGACTTCTATGGCAAGGGCCTGCTGGTGGCGATTGTGATCGACTGCGTGACCATCCAGTTAACCAAGTGGAGCATCAACGTGGGTATGCGCCGCGGGTTTGGCTCGTGGCGGTTCCTGTGGTGTTTTTCGGCGACGATTGCCTTGGCCTACGTGCTGTTCAGCGTGGCGGTCTACTGGTTTCGCTGGTCGGACGCGAACGAGCTGTACGCCTTGCTGCCCGCTGACGAAGTGCGGCCGACCATAGCCTTCGACCCGTTGCGCAATGTGCTGTATGCGATAGCGCTGTTTCAGCCCGTGACGTTTATCTATGCCACGTCCGAAGGCTTTATCTCCAGTTACTTCATGCCCGAGCCGATCCTGTTTTACTGTGCAGTCACCGGAACTCTCTCGCTGCTGACCATCACCGTGGCCTACCAGTTCGCCAGGGGCGCCGACCTGCTGCGACGGTTGTGCATGGGCTTTGTCAGCCACGTCGGCACGCCCCGGACCAACGCCATGAGTGTGGTGTTCATGATGCTGTTGGGGCTGGTGTTGGTGCCGTTGTGTCTGATGGCTATTTATTTGGCCGTCTGAAGATTCGGCTCATTCAGTCAGAAGCGCTCATCCATCAGGGCCGGCAAGGTCAGTTCCTTGACGAAGCTGGCCGATGACAGGCTCAACGCCATGCGCACCACCTGCACCACGTCGTGTACCGGGATCAATTGCCCGTCGCCGCGCTGCTCGGCCTCAAGCCGGGAGGTGCTCAATGGATCCACGGTATTCAGGTAACCCAGGTTCAGGCAGGTCACGCCCAGGCGCTGGTGCCGATAACCTTCGCGCAAGGCATCGGCCATGCCGCGCAAGGCGAACTTCGACGCACCGAACGTTACCTCCGGGCGCCCACTCTGGGGCAGGCCTGAGGTCGAGCCGGTAAAGATGATGCGTGGGTTGGAGCTTTTTAACAGCACGGGCAGCAGGCGCTTGATCAACAGCAGGGGGGCGGTGATGTTGCAACTGACGATGGCTTCCAACTGCGTGTCTTCATCCTTGAGGAAGCTGTAGGCCGCATCGAATGCCTGTTCTTCCCAGATACCCAGGTTATAGATCAGCGTGTCCAGGCCTTCCTGTGCCACTGCCTGCTCGATGAACTGCGCGGCCTGCGCCGGTTGACCAAGATCGGCTTCTACCCACGACACTTCCGCGCCGGTGCTGGATAGCAGGTCGGTTGGACGGCTGCGCGAGACACCGATCAAGGTATCCCCCACGCCGCCCAGACCCTCCATAAAAGCCCTGCCCAAACCCTTGCTAGCACCGACCACCATGGTTCTCATCGATCTCTCCTGAACTGACGTGCTGATGGAAAGTGCGCATGCAAACAGAGGGCGAGAGTGATGGCAATTGAATGGCTGTATCCAAATGTTTACCGAGAGGCCCTTCAACAACCTGCACGAGGACAAGTAGATCTTAGGCATAATTGCCCCCTCTACTGCCTGAAGCCCCGACCTGGAGCCCCTGATGAAACCCGCTGCCTTACTGACCCTGTTGTTCACTGCCATGCTTTTCAACACTTGGGCGGCGGCAGCAGGCGACGCCGAGGCCGGCGCCAGGCTGTTCACCAAGACCTGTGGCGGTTGCCACAGTGTCGGTCTGAATGCCCGTGGCGGCTTCGGGCCACAGCTCAATGGGGTGATCGGGCGGCTGGCGGGCACCACGGCGGACTATCAGTATTCCGACGCGATGAAAAATTCGGGCGTGGTATGGACTAGGGAAAAGCTCGCGGCCTATATCGAGAACCCAAAGAAAGTGGTGAGTGGCACGCGCATGATTTTCTGGGGGATCAGCGATCAGGAGAAGATTGAGAATCTGCTGGCGTATCTTGAGACCTTCCAGGGGCAGTAGCCGGGTACAGCCAAATCCATTGTAGGAGCCAGCAAGCCGGCTCCTACAGGTCAGGTGTCGATTTCAACTGCCTTGTGGGGTTTCCCCGCGCGCCAGCCGCGCATTGATGTCGTCGATCACCGCCGGCAGGTCGACGATGGTATCGATCAGGTAATGCGGCCGCGACCCTTCAAACATCTGGCTAATACGCTCGCGCTCCTGCGCCAGCTCGGCGGCTGGCAGCGCCTGGTATTGCGCGTAGTTCAGGCCCAGGGCGTTACCGGAGCAGGTCAGCGCCACCGTCCACATGCCGGCACTGCGCCCTTCCAGGATCCCCGGCCAGGTGTCATCGACCTTGACGCACGCCGCCACATCGCTGATGCCCAGGGCAATCACGTTGGCCAGGGCCTGGGCCGGATGCGGGCGGCCATTGGGCACTTCGTCAGTGGCCACGACATGGTCGGCCACGTAGCCATTTTGCCGCGCCAGCTCGACCACCTTGGCCATCACCACCGCCGGGTAACCGGAGCACGAGCCAATCTTCAAGCCCTTGCCTCGCAGGGTTTCAATCGCCTCCAGCGCGCCGGGAATCACCGCCGAGTGCAGGGCGATCTTCTCGATCTGCAGCGGCATGAAGCGTTCATACAGGGCGGTGACGTCGTCGTCGGTCGGCTGGCGGTTGAACACCGCACGATAGCGCTCGGCAATCTGCGGCTGGTTGCACAGGGTGCGGATGTGATCCCACTTGCCCATGCCCATCGGCCCGCGCGCTTCCTCCAGGGATACGGCGACGCCGAACTCGGCAAAGGCTTCGACAAAAATCTGCGTGGGCGCAAACGAGCCGAAGTCGACAACGGTGCCGGCCCAGTCCAGGACCACGGCTTGCAGCTTGGAGGGTGGTTGGTAGTTCATGGTGGATCTCCATTTTCGGGTATGAGCAGGCCGTCCCTCGATAAATGAGGTAAGCCGGTTGAGTGCAAAGAGGGTGAAGCCAATCAGGTAGCCGGTATGGGGCTGGCCTCGAACAGTTCGGCGATCATCGGGCGGTTGCGCCGGATGCCCAGGCAACACAGGTGGTAGTCGATGGAAAACGGGTGGTCGACAAAGGTGATCGGTGTGGTGCCCGGTGTTTGGGCATATTCCACCGCCGACACAAAGCCAATGCCGATGCCCTTGGCGATGGCGTGCACGATCGCCTCGCGGCTGTTGAGCTGCATCACGCAGTTGAGGTCCACCCCCAGGCGCTTGCAGCTTTCTTCCACCAGTTGCCGGGTACGCGAGCTGCGTTCACGCATGACCCAGCGCTCCTGGCTGATTTGCGCGACGTGCACTTCTTTCTGCGCTGCCCAGGGATGGTCGTCGCGCACCACGGCGATGATCGGGTAGCGCCGGTACAACTGCGTATCGAAGCGTTGGTCAAACTCCGAGAGGGCCAGGATTGCCACGTCGATATCAAAATTGAACAGGCGGTCGAGGGTCTCCTTCTCTGGGGAAAACGAGGTCTCCAGCTCGATATCCGGATGGCGCTGCATCAACTCGTACGTCAGGTTCATGGCGATCGGCGGCGAGACCGCGCCCAGGCGCAACATCCCGGTCTTGCGCTGCTTGAAGCTGTGCAGCAATTGCATGGCTTCATCCTCCTGGCCGAACAGGCCCTGGGTGATCCCGTAGAGCGCATGGCCGGCCGAACTCATCTCGATAAAGCGCCCACGGCGGTGGAACAACTCCACCGAGAACTGCTTTTCCAGGGCATTCACCTGTTCGCTGACCGTTGGCTGGCCGACGCTCAGATACTCGGCGGCGAGGGTGAAACTGCCGGTCTTCGCCACCGCATGAAAGGAACGTAGCCACTTGTGGTACTGGTACATAACGCATCCTGTTCCAGGGGCATCAACGGCGGATAAACAGGGCCACCACCGCGCTGCACAGGCAGGCCGAGGTGACGACGATGAAGATCAGCGACGTATTGCCGGTACTGTCGAGCATACTGCCGATCAGGGGTTCCGCCAGGCCAGCAAACAGATAAGACGAGAAGTTCATCACACCCGTGGCCGTGCCTGCGCGCTTGGCGCCCACCAGGTCCGGGCACAGCGCCCAGAAGCTGGACGCCGGGCCGTAGACAAAGAACCCGCAGAGAAACAGCGCCACCAGGCCGATCGCGCTATGGGGCGGCAGGCTCCACATCCACAGGCTGGTGGCGGCGCCGAGGAACATATAGAGCATGATCGCCAGGTAGCGTTTGGAGCCGAACAGCTTGTCCGACACCCAGCCATTGCTCAGGGCGCCGACGGCCATGCCCACCGGCAGGGCGACGGTGATCCACTTCGGATCGACCATGCTGTCGCCGCTTTTCCAGTTGGCGCCGAGGAAATGCACCGGCACCCACACGATCAGGCCGTAGCGCGCAGCGTTCTGGAAACCCAGGGACACGGCGGCAATGATCAGGCGTGCGTTTTTCAGCACGGCTTTATAGCGCTGGGCCGAGGTTTCTTCTGCGCCGTGGGCCACTTCATGGCCCTTGTCCGCGGCGTTGGCCACACCGGTATCGGCCAGGGGTTCGAAGCCCAGGTCCTGCGGGCGTTCGCGGGCCACCAGGTAAAACAGGATGCCGCCGGCCAACATCAGCAGGACCGGCAGGCGGAAGATCCAGCGCCATTCCAGTTGCAGCACCTCCAGCACCACGATGGAGGTCACATAAGACAGCACCGACGCACAGCCCGCGGCGAATACATAGAAGCCATAGACCCTGCCGCGTTCGCTGGCGCTCCACCAGTTGGAGATCAGGCGGCTGCCCGGCGCCCAGCCCAGGGCCTGGAAGTAACCGTTGATGCCCCACGGCAAAATCAACCCGGCAAAACCACTGGCAAAACTGGTGACCCAGTTGGCACCACAGGACAGCACGGCGCCCAGGGTCATGATGCGCCGACCACCGAACTTGTCGGCCAGGTTACCGTTGATCGCCTGGCCAATGGCATAGGACCAGAGCATGGCGGCCGAGATCCAGCCCAGCACTTCCTTGGTCAGGCCGAACTCGGCTTGTATCCCCGGGATGGCGAAACCGAAGGTCTGGCGCCCGGTGTAGAAAAACAGGTAACAAAACATCGCCGCCAGCAGCATGCGCCACTGGGCAACACGGAACGACGCCGAGCGAACGGCAGGGACAGGCAGGGTGTGTGCACGATTCATGATGTTTTCCTTATTGTTATTCGCCCCCGGGGCCGCAGCGACGGGGTGGCACCCTTTACAGGTGCAAGAGGAAAGACTGAATTGCGTTGCCGCCTAGGCGGCTTGGGTACCGATAAAGTTCTTGCCGCGCGCGCCTTGCAGGGCGAAGCGGATCATCGCGGCGGCCTCGGTGGGCGTGACGCCGTAGTCGGCAAACTCGGTTTTTACCTCCAGGCTGTGCAGGAAGTTGCGCAACCGGGTCTGGGCTTTATCCAGGTCATCGCCGAACACCCGTTGCAGGGTGCGATCCCGGGACGCGTCATGCCCCCACGCCAAACCCAGGACCAGCGGCAGGGTGAAGGAGCAGGCGATGCCATGGGGCAGGCCGTGGTGCAGGGTCATCTCGTAGGAAATGGAGTGGGCCAGCGCAGTCTTGGTGTTGGAAAACGCCAGGCCGGCCTTGAGCGCGGCCAGGGCCATGCGTGAGCGTAATTCCTGATTGCTGAGGTCACGCCGCAGTTGCGGCAGGCACTCCAGGATGTCTTCGATGGCCGATACCGCGAAGGTGTCAGAAATCGGATTGGCGTTGATGTTCCAGATCGCCTCCAGCGCGTGGGACAAGGCGTCCAGCCCCGTCGACACCGTGACCCCGGCCGGTACGGTCAGCATTAGCTGTGGGTCGACAATCGCCACCTTCGGCCAGGTGCAATCCAGGTGCAGGGAGTACTTCTTGTGGCTGGCCGAATCCCAGATCGTCGCCCAGGGCGTCACCTCACTGCCGGTGCCCGCAGTGGTCGGCGCTGCGATCAGGGTCTTGCAGTGTGCCGGCACAAACGGCTGGCCGGTCGCCAGCAATGCCAGCAACTCATCGAACTGCCCGGACTCGGTGCCGACAATCAGCGCCTTGGCCGTATCAATCGCACTGCCGCCACCGACGGCCAGCACCACATCACAATCCCCGGCTTGCAGCCAGAAGCGCTCGTAGGTTTCACGCAACTGCGCGACATCGGGATTGGGCTGCACATCCTCGACGACATACACCAGACGCTCGCCCAGCAATGCCTGGATCCGCTCCACCAACCCCAGGCCACGGGCCTCCGGGAAGGTGACAAGGGCGACGGTCTGCTGCGCGGTGATACTGGCCAGGTCTTGCAGGCAGCCCCAGCCGAAGCGGGTGTCTACCGGGTTATGGAATCGGGCGGTCATGGCGGGTTCCTGGTTTTTGTTGTAGGAAGTGGCGCCAATAGTCGGGGAGGGTGGGGGAGAGCTCAAATCGATAGATTGGGGGGATGGATTGGTTGGGCCGATAGTGGGACACACAGCTGCACTGGGGCAGTGCCCAGGTCTTTTTAGCGGTTGACCTTCCAGGGCGGGTTCAAGCGGTTTTCACCTGCCCAATAGAGTTTGATGCAGTTGCCTGACGGGTCATGAAGGATTGCTTCGCGCCACAGGTAGGGCATATCGGTGGGTAGTTGATCGAAGGTTATCCCCTTACTGATCAGGTCACTCACCCAGCGATCCAGCGGCTCATGCTCGAAGTAGATTATCGCGTTGTTACCCCCTGCGGTTTCAACCAGGGATAAGGAAAATGTCGCTCCATTGCCGGGGCACGAAAATCGGCAGTAGTGATCGGTGGAGACTATCTGGGTGAAACCCAGCGTTAAATAGAACGCGACGGCGGCCGGCATATCCGTCACGGGCAAGGTCACTTGGTTCATATTCATCGTTGATTCCTCAGGAAACGCTGAAAAGTCCAGCGATGACCGATGACGACCTGTGTGCTTGCGAAGGTCGTATACCTCAGCTAGCTTGCTCAGCGTCGGTTCGCAATGATCAGGTTACATCAGGAGCTATGAGAGTGCATGGATGCCCAGTGCTTCGTAGAAATACAGGTACCACCAGGTACTGGCCTTCATCCTTCAGTGCACGAAGCAGTGCTGTTTCATCAGTGCAGTTGGCCATAATTCAAAGTCGTATTTATAGCCGTCATTATTAGGAATCCACCAGTGACTGGTCGGGAAATTACTACAATACCTAAGGTGATTATTAAATGGATTTTATTGATGAACTTGTGCGGTTGAATGGGTTGGAAACCCAGGATCAGTGGTTTTCAGCTATCGAAAAAATCAACGACAAGTATGGGTTTACCAAAGTCCTGATCGGGTTGTTGCCCAAGTATGATGCCGATTTGAGTGCTGCGATGATTGTCAGTAACTATCCGATGGCCTGGCGAAGTCGCTATGACCAATTGCGTTATGCAACTATTGATCCTGTGGTTGTTTATTCGTTTAAAAATGTCAGGCCCGTTGTCTGGGATGAGTCATTGTATTGCACGCCCCGCCAACGAGAGTTTCGCGAAGAGGCCAACGCTTATGGACTTTCCAGGGGGATCACTTTTCCCCTGCATGGACCTCAGGGACAGTTCGGTACTTTCAGTCTGGCGGTAGACGCTCAAGACATTGCTGGAACGACACGTCATATCAATGCCATGATTCCAAAATTATCCATTCTCAAAGATGTCATTCTGCAAAGCGCTTTGGACGGTGCGGGCAAGTTGACTGGAGCAAGGGTGATTTCCCTGACGACTCGTGAGAAAGAGATTCTCAAGTGGTGCGCTGTCGGGAAAAGCTCCTGGGATATTTCCAGGATCTGTGGCTGTTCGGAAGCCAATATCAATTATCACTTTGCGAGCATCAACACCAAGTTTGGCGTTGCGTCCCGTCGGGCTGCCGCAGTGAAAGCTGTTTCGCTCGGGCTGATCAGCCTCTAGCGCTGCCACAATCTCCTTTCTATATCCAGGCACCCGCTCTGGCTTCACGGTCAGCGGGTTATCTGTGGTTTTTTGAAGGAGGGGCAACCGGCCATCATGCATTGGATCCAAAATCAATGCAACTGGTTACCCTACTAGTATGACCATTCTGTTAAGGCGGATAGATTGAGGTTTAAGTGTTCGTAGGGAAGGGAATCCAGTGCATTTCACAATCGGTCGGCGGGATGAAATAGATAGTGAGCAACTGTGCGCCATGCATAGGCTGCGCGCAGATGTTTTTAAAAAGCGTAAGGGCTGGGATGTTGCAATCATTGCCGATATGGAAATTGATGGTTATGACGCACTGGAGCCTCTCTACATGCTGATCAAGGATGGCGGAGACAGTGAGATCAAAGGGTGCTGGCGTTTATTACCTACTACGGGCCCCTACATGCTCAGGGATACTTTCTCCGAGTTGCTTGAAGGGCGACCAGCGCCTGTTTCTTCCCAGGTATGGGAACTCAGTCGATTTGCCGTAACCCCTCGATATCCCGGTAACAAGGGGTTTTCCGACTTTACCCTGGAGGCCGTAAAGGCCATCGTTGCCTATGGTGTCGAGCAACATATCCAGGGTTATGTGACGGTTACAACGGTAGCGGTAGAGCGAATGTTGATCAGGGCTGGCCTGGTGATCACCCGGCTTGGGCCGGTACGTGTCATTGGCCAGGAAAAGGCCATTGCCCTGGAAATAGATCTGGGTGCGGTGACTCAACGCGCGCTGTTTGGCGTATCCAGAAGTTGTTGTGGCGCTACGTTGCAGTAGCTAACGATCCGCAGGGTGGCGGCCAGAGCAATCGGTCGGCATCGCTAACCAGAGTACGAAACTTCAAGTCGTTCGAAGTGATGTGCCCGGATTGGTTTGTCTTCGTAAATGTACTCTTCCTATAAAAAGCTGCAGGGCGAACCGCCTTGCCGAATAACTGTCGTCCAGGGAAACAATAAAATGGCTACGATTATTAAGGAAGTCGATATACCACTCATGTTGGACAGCGAAGTGGTTGCCACTTTCATTTCATTCGATGACTTGAAAGATCCTGTTGAGCATATTGCTATTCGCCTGGGCGGGTTCATGGCCGACGGTCAGAAGTTGCCGTTGGTCAGATTGCATTCCGAGTGTTTGACCGGTGATATTTTTCACTCCATGAAGTGTGATTGTGGCGACCAACTTTCAGAGTCACTACGCCTGATTAACGAAGTAGGTGGGTATTTGATTTACCTGCGCCAGGAGGGCCGGGGCATCGGTTTGTATAAGAAGCTGGAGGCCTATGCACTGCAGCAGCATTCAGGTGTGGATACATATGAAGCCAACAATATGCTCGGATTTGCCGATGACTTGCGCGATTACTTTGATGCTGCACAGATGCTGCAAGCATTGGGTTGCCCGAAAATAATCTTGCTTACGAATAACCCGGAAAAAGAGTTGCAGCTAAGAAACCTGGGTATCGAAATTATCGAGGTCAAGTCCACTGCCATGCATATTGGCAAGCATAACGAAGGCTATATAAAAGCAAAAATAGAAGTAACCAATCACCAGTTCACTGCCCAGGCAGGGGGTACTCAATGATTCAGCATCAGGCACCTATCAGCGGTCTCTCACTGTTTGAGCAACAGTACATTGCAACGGCAGGCTACGATAACCAGATAATTTTGTGGAATGCACAAACACGCCAACCCCTGCAACGCGGCTGGCATGACCATTTGGCCAACTACTGTGATTTTTCCCCTGACGGCAGCCTGTTGGTGACGGCGAGCAGTGATGGTTCGACCCGGCTTTGGAGCGTGCCTGAGTTTAAATTGCAATGTGTCATGACCAGCCACAGTGATGACGTCATGCAGGCCAAGTTTTCTCCCGATGGTGAGAAAATCGCCAGTTGCTCTTACGACAGTAGTTTGTCGGTGCATCACAAAGATGGAAGTTTCATCTGCAAGATGCAAGGGCATAGTGGCCTGGTAGAGAGCTTCGATTGGACAGCCGACAGCCTGCAACTTTTGTCCTGCGGCACCGATGGGACCATTCGTGCCTGGGACGCGGCCACCGGGGAGTGCCTGGCGATCAAGGAGACGGAAGGCCACGATATGGACGCCTTGGTGACGCTCTCGGCGGGGGTCTTTATCGTTGGCAATAATGACGGTGAACTTCAGGTCATCAATGGTAATACGGTTGTAAATACCTATAAGGGGCACCGCTCCAGCGTCAAGAAGCTGGTGAAGTCAAAGTTCGACAATAGTCTGCTGAGCCTGGGGTATGACGGGATCGCGGTGCTGTGGTCGATCGAGGGGCAGACTCTGGTGGAGTGGAAACGTTCTGAGTATCCGAAGGAGATCTGGGCGCGCTCGGCGGAGTTTCAAAGACGCGACAAAATCTATTTCGCGACGTTTGGTTCTACGTTCGCCATTTGGGATATCGCCCGCAACCATTGGGACCTTGAGGGCTTTGTCCCTTCGGCCAGCTTGAACTCGGTGCATGCGGCAGAAGGCGTTATCTACAGTATTGGCGATGCGGGTCTGTTAAAGGCCGATGGCAAAGATATGGGCGGGCCACAATCGCTGTGCAATTTTGTGGTGAAGACCGGACCGGTCCTGGTATGTGGCGGACAGACCGGACAAGTGTTTGATGTCCTGAAAAACCGTGTGGCTTATGCCCATCACGCCCCTCTCAACTGCGGGGTGAACTTTAAGTTGGATGGCGAGCAGCGCCTGGCGGTGGGGAGTTATTCCGGCGATATCATCATCTTCAAGGTTAACGATCGGCACTTGGAGTTTGTGTCCTGCCACAAGATTCATGAAAACGCGATCAAGGGCATTTCGTTGCATGGCAACTGCCTTTATACCGGGTGCGCCGATGGTGAAATCGGCGTAACCGATATCCGCTCCTATGAAGTGGTCAACAAGATCACGCATGCCCATGAGGGCATATTGAATGACCTCTGTTCCTATGCAAGCGGTGTTGCCACGGTGTCCCGGGATCTGACCCTGAAGTTGTGGGGTGAGCCGAGGGCGGCGATTCCCAGTCGTCACACTCACTCCATCAAGTGCATCGCGTCGAACGACGACGGCAACTTTATCGCCACTGGCAGTTATGGAGGAACCGTCGATATTTACGACTGCACGGCCCGGGAGTGGTTGGGCAATGTGCGAAAAGTCAGTGCGGCAGGTATTTCCTCCCTCACCTGGGACGACGAAAAACAGCGTTTCCTGGCGTCGTCCTATGACGGGCGTATTTACGCCGTCGAGCTTGGCTGACCTTTAATTTTCAGCGTGGACTTATAACAATGAATGCACGAGAAAAAGTAGTTGTGGCAGAGAAATGTACGGTCACATCACCGCTCGATCCCTGTGAACAACCTGCAGTCTATCAACCTCAAACCGGGTTGCTTGAAACGTTGGAGCGGATGAACCGTTTCCGGGAAACGCCAGAATCCGCTGCATTACTGCGCAGTTTCGAGGAGTCGACCGACTTGTCCCGGCGTTTGCAATTGGGCACGGAGTTGGCGATCAAGGGCGATCCCCGGATCATCGCGGGCGCGCTGAATAATCTGGTGTCGATTCCTGCGGGCGAGGCACATATTGGTATCGATGAGTCGAAAATCGATGCAGTCGTGCGTGAATATGCCGATGTGGGGGTTATTCGCGACTGGATTCTCAAGGAAGTACCTCGGCATACGGTGTCCCTGGCAGGCTTCAATATTTCGAAGTATCCGGTGACCAACCTGGAGTACCTGGCGTTTTTACGGGATTGCCCCAACGCTGAGGTGCCGACGTCCTGGCCTTTGCGGGCGTTTCCTCTGCACTACGCCAACCATCCGGTGTACTCGGTGAGTGCGGGCGCGGCGGATGCGTTCTGCGCCTGGCTTTCGGCCAGGACCGGCAGGACCGTGCGCTTGCCTGACGAGGCGCAATGGGAATACGCCGCCGGTGCCGGCAGGTTTGAGTACCCATGGGGCAACGAGGCCAGGACCGAAAACGCCAATACCGCCGAGCTTGGTCTGTTATCCACGACGCCGGTCGGTGTTTTCCCACAGGGCGCATCGCCGTTCGGCCTAATGGACATGGGCGGGAACGTCGAGGAATACACATCGAATGATTACGACGCGTATCCCAATGGTCCTTTTGTCATGGACGACTTGATTTCCGAGAGCCGGCCGACCTATCGAATCACCCGGGGCGGTTGTTTTGGCCGTTTTGCCGATCTATGCCGGGTTTCCCGGCGGCACGGGTTGAGCATTACCCCCTATGCCTCGTTGTATGCCGTGGGTTTTCGAGTGGTTGCCGAGTGAGACTGCGCGCGTTCGGAGCCCAGGACTTGTGGCGGTTGAGCAAAGATATCAACAGCCAGGCCATGCACACCATGTTGTCGTTCAGCGCCCTGATGATCGCGAATGCCATCGACATGGTGTTCATCGCTCACCTTGGTCATGAGTCTCTGACGGCAGCAAGCCTGGCCAGCCCTTTCATGTGGTTGATGAACACGATTGCCATGGGCATTGCCCTGGCGATCAGTGTCCATGTGTCCAAAGGGCAGGAAAGGGCCGAGGGCAATACCGTTATCGATGTGTTGCTGCCTGGCCTGCTGATGGGTGCCGTGGTCTATGGGGTCGTGCTATTGGGCGCAGGCCTGAACCTTGAGGCAGTGCTTGGAGCGATGGGGGCAGCGCAATCCATTTATGAGCAAAGCGAAGGCTATTTAAAGACTTGGCTGTACGGCTTCATTATTACCCTCACGTTTGCCATTTCCACGGCATACCTGCGTGGTCTGTCATTGTTCAAAACCCAGGCCATCGTGGTTGCGGTGGTTTGCCTGATGAACATTGTGCTCGATCCACTGCTGATGTTTGGCGTGGGTGGTTTCGACGGATTTGGCCTGGTCGGTTCGGTGTATGCCGCCTGGCTGGCACAGGCCTTCGGGGCACTTGTATGCATTTACTTTGGCGTCAGGAAAACCCGTGCCACCGGTCCCCGCAATCTGGGGGTGGGCAAGATAATCAAGGCCGCCGCGAACATCTCCCGATTGGCCTGGGTGACCAGTTCCACCGCAACCTTCTGGCCCATTTCTGGAATCGTGGCCACTTATCTGATCTCTAAACTGGGAGACGCGGAAGTTGCAACCATGGGGGTTATTTCAAAACTGCAACCCTTGATCATGATTCCCGTGTGGGGTCTGTCAGCGGTCACCACGGTGCTGCTGAGCAAGGCATTCGTTCAACAGCAGCAGGGCCAGGTAGGGATGATTTTCAAGTCCGGCTATGGACTGGTCCTGGTGTGGCAAACCGTCGTGGCATTGCCGTTCATTGTATTTGCCCTGCCGGTGGCGCGTTTCATGTTGGGTGGATATGAAGATGCACTGCCCTTTGTAGTGACGTACTTGATGATCATCCCGATCACGGTATTCGGCAGAGGCATGCTGTACCTGGCCGTTCATGGGTTGCCAGCGATTGAAAGAGCCAGGACCGCCATGGCGATTGATGCGGTGTATGTCCTGTTGCTTCACACAGGCTGTTATTGGGTGGGTTATCTGTTTAACGATTTCAATCTGGCCCTGCTGATGTTGTTGGCGTTGAATCTGCTGGGAGGCGTGCTGGCTGTCTGGGTGGCTAGAGGCGCCCGGCGCTCCCTGCCCATGCCGAAAACGCAGCACCGGCCGATGGAAACTATTTGATATTTACCGACGGGTGCGACTATGGAAGTGCTGATTATCGCTGGTAGCCCAAGAATGGATTCGCAAAGTTCGAGGGTTAGTAGAATCCTGGAAGATTATTTACGTGACTATTCAGTATTTACACCGACAGTCCTGAATTTGGCAACACAGCCCATCGGCCCTGAGAGTGATGAACTTGCAAGCAGGGCCGAGGCCTTCATTGTTATCGCGCCGGAGCACTCAGGCATGGCTCCGCCGGTACTCAAGGAGTTTTTTGTTTCCAGCGAGTACCCGGTGCTGGCGCACAAACCGGCATTGATTGTTTCGATTTCCAGCGGCATGGGGGGGAGTTACCCCGTCCTGGATCTACGTGCCACTACTTATAAAAATACAAAAATCTGCTACATGCCGGATCACCTGATTATTCGTGAAGTGCATAACTTTGGGGCGGATATGAGCAGCAGTCTTCATCCTGGTCTGGGGCGGCGTATCAGCGCCTGCGTGCAAATGCTGGAGTTGTACGCGCGCCAACTTTCGGTTGTTCGTGCTGCCCTGTTGGGGGTTGGTGCGGCGATCAGCTACGGCATGTAATCCTTATGGGCTTGATCGACTATGAAACCACAAGAACTTCACCAGTTGGTGTTCAACTTCAGGGCGGCTCGTGCTGTCATGTTCGCGGTACAGGCAGGCCTTTTTGAAGAGCTTTGCCAGGAAGACCTGACGATTGATGAACTCGTTGCCCGGCTTGAATTGCATCGTGTGTCTACAACGATCCTCCTGGAAACCCTTGTGCAACTCAACATCCTGAACAAACAAGGCATGCACTACCGCGTTGCGCAGGATCTTCGGGCCACGTTGCGCCGGGATACCGCGGGGTCGATTGCCAACTTGCTATTGCTGGACGCCAACCATTGGTCGAACTGGTCGGTGGCGGAGGACTTCTTCCGTCCGGGGCAGGCCACGTCGTTTGCCTATGACCGGCAGAGCAATTTTGCGGTGGCCATGCAACAGGGCGTCGGCGGGATGAATGTGCGTTTGGCCCAAGTGCTGCTAGCCCATGCCCCTCGGCATATCGTGGATGTGGGGAGCGGACCGGGATTGTTGATTGAACAAGTGTTGGGAACGGCGACTGATCTTAAGTACACGCTGGTGGATTTTGCGAGAACCCTGGACATAGCCAGGGGGAACCTGAGTGCTTATAAACAGTTTGATGTGAACTTCCTACCCCATGACATCGTGCTCGGGAAGTTGCCGATAGAGGCCGATTGTATTGTTATTTCGCGACTGTTGATGGGCTTTGACGAAACCGAGGCGAAGCAGATTCTGGGGAATATCTGTCATGGCCTGGTACACAACGGTGTGCTGGTAATCAATGAGTTCGATACCGATACGAAAGTAGGCGCATTGATGTCGTTGGATATGCTGGTTAATTGTGGGGCGAGAGTCTATGGCCGGGATCAACTTGCGAAACTCCTGGATGAGTTGGGCTTCGAGATAGTTTCAGAGCAAGCCACTACGGTCTTCACTCGCGCGTTGTCTGCCAAAAGGAAAGGGATATGAGTCAAGAAAAACTTGGAAAGACCCCCCAGGTGTTTGTCGATCAGCTCTACGATGGACTTGAAGTGATTAATGACATTTTTACCGCCAATGGGCTCGAGTATTGCCTGGCGGCGGGTACTTTGCTGGGGGGCGTGCGCCATACCGGTTTGATTCCTTGGGACGACGATGCTGATCTCTATATTCTCGAGGCCGATATCGAAAAGTTTTTTTCTTTGGAACAGCAATTTGCCGAACGGGGTTATCGCCTCAGTCAACAGCCTTGGGAACTATGGGGCGGTTATAAGGTGTTCTCGACAGCGGGCATTTCCATGCCGGAAGAGAACAATCGCGATTACTTATATCCCTCTGTGGACATCTTTCCGTTGTCCGAACAGGACGGGTATCTTCGCTATACCAGTCGCCTGGCATTGGCTAATTGGCCCCGCGAGTATCTGACAGTGGAGGATTGGCATTCCCGAGGCGCTATGCGTTTTGGGCATCTCGATTTACCGGCTCCTGACGCATTGGCCTCCAGGCGCTATCTGGAGCGTGCGTACGGTAACGAATGGAGTAGCCATGCAGCCAAGGGGTTTGACCATCGGTATGAAGTTGATCTGGATACCGAGAAAGTGACCCTGAGTGACTTTCGGTGTGCGGTAAAAACCCGAGCCTGAACCCAGGCCGTCCCTGTTGATAGTCCAGCGTTATAGGGCGCCTTTAGGTAATCAACAGGTTTCGCTACTTCGCTTTTGCTCTGCAACAGGTGAACTGTGATGAAAAAAGCTATTGTCCTTGCCGCAGGCATGGGGTCTCGTCTTGGACGAGCCTCTGACTCTACTCCCAAGCCACTGACTGAGGTCAATGGCCTTAGTATCCTGGCTAATGCACTGAATATTCTCGTCGAGGCGGGTTACCAGGAGGTTGTAGTGGTGATCGGCTACAAGGGTCTGAAGATACGGGCCTTTGTCGCGGCGCTGGAGTTGCCGGTGACCGTGCGATTTATCGAAAACGCAGAGTGGGCCACTACCAATAATTTGTATTCGTTGTATCTGGCCTCCCATGAACTGGAAGGCGAGGAGGGGGTCACGTTGCTGGAGGGCGATATTTTCTTCCGCGCCTCGGTGATTACGGCTTTGGACGCACAAAGCGGTCGCGAATGCCTGGCAGTTGTCTCACCACTTACCCCACTGATGGAAGGCACCTTTGCCGAGGTGGATGCCCATGGACTTATCCGGCAGTTTGGTAGCAGCAAAGCTGATGATCATCTGACCGCCGATAGGCCACTCAAAACGGCCAATATCTATTACTTGTCAGCCCAATTCTGCAAAAAATATTTGATCGGAGAACTTGAACGGAACGTCAGGAACAACCGGTTGAATGACTATTACGAAGTGACTTTCAAAACTGCGTGTACGCAAGGTATGGGGTTCAAGGCAATTGAAGTCGATCCGGGCACCTGGATTGAAATAGATAACTTATATGACCTGCGTATCGCGTCTTATCAGTTTTCCGAGCATAAGCATGCGTTGCTTTCCAGCCAGCATGGGGGGTATTGGCGCTTCCCTGTGACCGACCACGCCCTCATCTACAACCTGCACTTCCCGCCTGCGGGGCTGAAGAAGCTGATGGTTGACCGCTTCGCTGACATCGCCCTCAACTATCCTGCCTCGGCGGGTGCGAGCCTGCCGCTATTGTCGGACTTCCTGGGGGTGCCTACCGAAAACCTGGTGATTGCCAACGGTGTCTCGGAAATCATTCGTCTGATGCCCAGGCTCTTTGGCGGCAATTTGCTGGTGTTCGAACCTTCGTTCAATGAATTTGCCAATGCCTTCCCCGTGGAGCGTGTTACGACGATCAGGTTGACTGCGCAAAATCAGTTTGCGCTGGATATCGAGCACACGCTGCGCGTCATTGAGCAACAAAAGCCGAGTGCGATTGTGTTGGTGACGCCGAACAATCCCACGGGCGGGCTTATTCCCAAGGATACGATCCTGGAACTCTACAGGCGTACCCGGGATCAGGCGCCCTATCTGATAGTGGACGAGTCATTTCTTGATTTTTCCGGCGATGCACGGGATCAATCGTTGCTCCACGACCTCTTGGTTTTGCCAAGAATCATCGTACTAAGAAGCATGAGCAAAACCTTCGGTATTGGCGGCCTGAGGCTGGGGTACGCGGCCAGTGCGGACCAGGACTGGTTGGACGCTTTGCGTAAGGAACTGCCGATCTGGAACATCAACGGATTTGCCGAGGAGTTCATGCTCAACCTTCCGCAATACCGTAAAGAATATGCGGCCAGTTGCGCCCAGGTGCGCAGCGAGACGGATGATCTGGTTGCGCAGCTACGTGAAATCGAGGCCCTTGAGGTATTCGCTACGGCCAGCAACTTTGTGTTGTGCCGCTTGAAACCAGGCTACCCGTCGGCCCCGGAACTGGCTGCGTTGCTGGTTGATGACTTCAGCATCTTCATTAAGGAATGCAGCGGAAAAGTCATGGATGACGCCGATCGATACTTGCGCATTTCCTCCAGGAATCGTGAGCAGAACGACAGGCTTATTGACGCGTTAAAACACGTATTGCTTCTGGACGACTACACACTGTGCGTTCGAACTGGCGTCAAACTGACCCGCCCAGCCCTCAGTCAAGATGCAGCGCTCAGCGAGTGATGACCCTATGAACCCGATTGAGTGCATGCAAAGGGCAATCGAGCTGGCGCAGTTGGGACTGTATTCCACCAGCCCCAACCCACGCGTCGGGTGCGTCATCGTCAATTACGGGCGCATTGTCGGCGAGGGCTGGCATGTCCGGGCAGGGCACGCCCATGCTGAAGTGCACGCCCTGCGCCAGGCAGGCGCCGCCGCTGCCGGCGCAACGGCTTATGTGACGCTGGAGCCCTGTTGTCATTTTGGCGCCACTGCGCCTTGCGCCGATGCACTGATCAGCGCCGGGGTGAAACAGGTGGTTATCGCCATGGTCGATCCCAATCCGCAGGTTGCCGGCCAGGGCGTCAGGCGCCTGCGTGCTGCGGGTATCAGTGTCGCGTTTGGCCTGCTGGAGCAACAGGCACGGCAGCTCAATCGAGGGTTTATCAAACGAATGGTCACTGGCCTGCCACTGGTGCGGGTGAAAATGGGCATCAGCCTGGATGGCCGAACCGCCATGCACAGCGGTGAAAGCCAATGGATTACCGGGCCGCTGGCGCGGGCAGAAACCCAGCGCCTGCGGGCGCAGTCGAGTGCCGTCATCACCGGTGCGGACACGGTGCTGCGGGATCAGGCGCGGTTGACGATACGTAAGGCCGAGTTGCAGTTGGAGGAGTCCCAGGCCTGCCTGGCCATGGAGCGACCGCCCCTGCGTGTGCTGATTGACAGCCAAAGACGAGTGCCCCCGAACGCTGCCTTTTTCACCGCCGGCCCGACGTTGGTGGCGACCACTTCGACCTCGCTGACCGATCCGGGCGAGGGCCAGGAGTTACTGATGTTTGACGCGGTCGACGGGCAGGTGCCGCTTGAAGCATTGCTCAAGACCTTGGCAAACCGTGGAGCCAACGAGGTACTGATCGAGGCCGGCTCGCGGCTGGTGGCGGCGTTCGCGCGTTTGAACCTGGTGGATGAGTACATATTCCATATTGCTGCCAAGTTCCTGGGTTCAACTGCCAAGCCTGCGTTGGAGTGGCCGATCGACAAACTGGGTGAAGCTGTGAGGCTTGAATTCACGAGTGTAAGACCGTTGGGGGATGATATTTGTGTGACTGCGCGGCCGGCGGGTTCTGCAGTGCTGCATCCGGATAACAAGGCGTGCCATCAGGATTGATGTGATAGAACGCCTCATGCACGCACTGTTTACCGTCCTGAATGAAGCAACGGAACGAGGTGTTGGCGGTCAAGGGCAAGTGTCCGGTAGGGTTGACGGAGGAAGGACTTGAGCGCTGGGTGAGAGAGTTGGTGTAGGCGGGTAGTTCTAGGGTGCCGGCAAGCCAGCTCCCACATTTGATGGCGTACAGCCGCTGAATCACACGGCTTGCGGTAAAAAGACCTTGGTTTTACCGGCCGATCAACCCAGTAGGTGCTTGGAAATCAGCCTGGAGATTTCCACCATCGAGGTCTTGCCCGTGAACTCGAACTTCACTTTGCCCAATGACGAGAAGTAGATCTCCAACTCCGAATCCAGGTCGAACGTGCCGGAGGTTTCTACCGAGTACGCGACAATGTTTTTGTACGGCAGGGAAGTGAAGTCCTTCTTGCTGCCGGTGATGCCTTGCACGTTCACAGCGATGATGCGCTTGGTGGTAAACACCACACCGTCGCGCATGGCTTTGTAGGCATCGACCACGTGTTCGTCATCGAGCAGCAGGGATGCAACGCGTTCGGCGTATTCATTGTTTTGCTTGAGCTTGAAGAAGCCTTTGTTGTTGAAGTCGATCATTGGGCGGTCCTTGTGGTGGGGCAGGGAGGGTGCGTTACAAGATGGCCTTGAGGTAGTCCTTAAGTGCGGCGAGTGGGGGCTTTAGTTCCTCCAGCGTCGAGGCTTGCCGGACTTGGGCCGCCAGCTTTTGCAGCTCACGGCCCATTACCGTGTTGGCACCCCCCAACGTCTCCAGGGCCAACTTCATGCATTCATCCAACTTGCGTTGGATAGTTGCCAGGTCGCCACTGCGCACCAGCAACCCAAACACCTCCCGTTCATACCCATCCATCACCAGATCGTCGCGCAGGATCGGGCTGCCATCTTCCGTCTCATGCACCAGCTTGAGGGCGAACAGAGCAACGGCTTCGAGTGTCAATTCCATGGTCCTGGGGCCTCTACTGTCTGGTGCGGGGCGAGATGATCACTTTTCTACAGGCGAAAAAAAAGACCTTGAATTTCAAGGTCTTTTTTTAAGATGGTGCCCCGAGGGAGACTCGAACTCCCACTCCTTTCGAAAACGGATTTTGAATCCGCCGCGTCTACCAATTCCGCCATCAGGGCTCAATGGCGGCGAAGTATAGAGACGTGATTACCGTTGGTCAATCACGTTTCATGGTCTATTTTCACTATTTCCGCTAGACTTCCCGGCCCTGCTAGACGAACCCCATCATGCGCGTTGCTGACTTTACTTTTGAACTGCCGGATTCGCTGATCGCTCGCCACCCTTTGGCCGAGCGTCGCGCCAGCCGACTGTTGACCCTGGACGGGGTCAACGGTGCCCTTGCACACCGTCAATTTACTGATTTGCTTGAGCATTTACGCCCAGGCGACTTGATGGTCTTCAACAATACCCGGGTGATTCCGGCGCGGCTGTTTGGCCAGAAGGCTTCCGGCGGCAAGCTGGAAATCCTCGTGGAACGGGTGCTGGACAGCCATCGTGTGCTGGCCCATGTGCGCTCCAGCAAGTCGCCGAAACCGGGGTCGAGCATTCTGATTGATGGCGGTGGCGAGGCCGAGATGGTGGCGCGCCATGACGCGCTGTTCGAACTCAAGTTTGCCGAAGAAGTGTTGCCGCTGCTGGAGCGTGTCGGCCATATGCCGTTGCCTCCTTATATAGACCGCCCCGACGAAGATTCGGACCGCGAGCGCTATCAGACGGTTTACTCCGAGCGCCTCGGCGCCGTCGCCGCACCGACGGCTGGGCTGCATTTTGACCAGCCGCTGCTGGAGGCGATTGCCGCCAAGGGTGTCGAGACGGCCTATGTGACCCTGCACGTGGGGGCCGGGACGTTTCAGCCGGTGCGTGTGGAGAACATCGAAGATCACCATATGCACAGCGAATGGCTGGAAGTCAGCCAGGCCGTGGTGGACGCGGTCAACGCGTGCAAGGCGCGTGGCGGGCGGGTGGTCGCGGTGGGCACCACCAGCGTGCGTTCCCTGGAGAGTGCCGCGCGCGATGGTGTGCTCAAGCCGTTCAGTGGCGACACCGATATCTTTATCTACCCAGGCCGGCCGTTCCATGTGGTCGATTGCCTGGTCACCAACTTCCATTTGCCGGAATCCACGCTGTTGATGCTGGTGTCGGCATTTGCCGGTTACCCCGAGACCATGGCCGCCTATCAGGCCGCCATCGATAATGGGTACCGTTTTTTCAGCTACGGTGATGCGATGTTTATCACCCGTAATCCGGCGCCGCGCGGCCCAGAGGAACAACTATGAGTCGTATGTCGTTTGAATTGTTGGCTACTGACGGTAAAGCCCGTCGCGGCCGCCTGACCTTCCCCCGTGGCACCGTGGAGACCCCGGCGTTCATGCCGGTCGGCACCTACGGCACGGTCAAGGGCATGCTGCCGCGTGACATTGTCGCCACCGGCGCCGAGATCATCCTCGGCAATACCTTCCACCTGTGGCTGCGCCCGGGCACCGAAGTGATCAAGAAGCATGGCGACCTGCATGACTTCATGAAGTGGCAAGGCCCGATCCTCACCGACTCCGGTGGTTTCCAGGTGTTCAGCCTGGGCGCCATGCGCAAGATCAAGGAGGAGGGCGTGACCTTCGCCTCGCCGGTGGACGGTTCCAAGGTGTTCATGGGGCCGGAAGAGTCGATGCAGGTCCAGCGTGACCTGGGCTCAGACATCGTGATGATTTTTGACGAGTGCACGCCGTACCCGGCCGATGAAGACGTGGCGCGGATCTCCATGGAGTTGTCGTTGCGCTGGGCCCAGCGTTCGAAGAATGCCCACGGCGACAACACTGCCGCGTTGTTCGGCATCGTCCAGGGCGGCATGCACGAAAGCCTGCGCAAGCGCTCGCTCGAAGGCCTGGACAAGATCGGCTTCGATGGCCTGGCCATTGGCGGCCTGTCGGTGGGCGAGCCCAAGCACGAAATGATCAAGGTGCTGGACTACCTGCCAGGCCTGATGCCTTCTGACAAACCTCGTTACCTTATGGGCGTTGGCAAACCAGAAGATCTCGTAGAGGGTGTGCGCCGCGGTGTGGACATGTTCGATTGCGTGATGCCAACCCGTAATGCCCGCAATGGGCATCTGTTCATTGATACAGGCGTGCTGAAGATCCGTAACGCGTTCCATCGCCATGATGATTCGCCGCTGGATCCCACCTGTGATTGCTACACCTGCCAGAACTTCTCCCGTGCTTATCTGCACCATCTGGACAAATGCGGGGAAATGCTGGGTAGCATGTTGAATACCATCCACAATTTGCGTCACTACCAAGTCCTGATGGCTGGTTTGCGCGAGGCTATTCAACAGGGTACATTGGCCGCCTTTGTCGATGCCTTCTATGCCAAGCGCGGGCTGCCTGTGCCGCCCTTGGACTGAGTTTCCCGACCCTTAGATTCACTATTTGCAACTGGAGTGCTAAATGAGCTTTTTTATCTCTAACGCTATGGCTGACGCCGCTGCACCGGCCGCTGCCGGTCCTATGGGCGGTGGTTTCGAGTGGATTTTCCTGGTCGGCTTCCTGGTCATCTTCTACCTGATGATCTGGCGTCCACAGGCCAAGCGCGCCAAAGAGCAGAAAAACCTGCTGGGCAGCCTGCAAAAAGGCGACGAAGTGGTCACCACCGGCGGTATCGCTGGCAAGATCACCAAGGTTTCCGATGCTTTCGTGGTACTGGAAGTCTCCGACACCGTTGAAATGAAGTTCCAGAAAGGCGCCATCGCCGCCACGCTGCCAAAAGGCACGCTCAAAGCGATCTGAGTAACAACTTTTACCAATCGACGGGGCGCGCAAGGCGCCCCGCGTCATAAGCGGGCGGCGTGATGCTGAACAAATACCCTCTGTGGAAATACGTACTGATCCTGGCGGTGCTGGCGATCGGTTTTATTTATTCCGCTCCCAATCTCTATCCAGATGACCCGGCGATCCAGATCAGCGGCGCTAGCACGTCGTTGCAAGTGACCGATGCCGACCTTGAGCGCGCGAGCAAGGCGCTTACCGAAGCCGGCTTGACGGTCAAGGCTTCCAGCCTGACGCCCAACGGCAAGGGCGGTTTGTTGCGCCTGGCCAAGCAAGAAGACCAATTGCCGGCCAAGGATGTTGTGCGCAAGGTATTGGGTGATGACTATGTAGTCGCACTGAACCTGGCACAAACCACTCCGCAATGGCTGCGCAGCCTCGGCGCGCACCCGATGAAGCTGGGCCTGGACTTGTCCGGTGGTGTGCACTTCCTGTTGGAAGTGGACATGGACAAAGCCCTCGATGCACGCATGAAAGTCTACGAAGGCGATGTGAAGAGCCTGCTGCGCAAAGAGCGCCTGCGTTATCGCAGCCTGCCGCAGCTCAACGGTGCCATCCAGCTGGGCTTTGCTGACGAAGCCACCCGTGAACAGGCACGCGCCCTGGTTCGCAAAAGCTTTAACGATTTCGACATTGTTCCTGCCGACCTCAATGGTCAGCCGGTGCTGCGTCTGGCGATGACCCCGGCCAAGCTGGCGGAAATCCGTGAATACTCCATCAAGCAGAACTTGACCACGGTACGTAACCGCGTCAACGAGCTGGGTGTGGCCGAGCCTCTGGTCCAGCGCCAGGGCGCCAACCGCATCGTGGTTGAGCTGCCAGGCGTGCAGGACACCGCTGAAGCCAAGCGGATTCTCGGCAAGACCGCCAACCTTGAGTTCCGTCTGGCTGCCGAGCCGGGTGCTTCCAAGGCTACTTCCGAAATGTTCGAGTTCCGCGAGGGCAATCGCCCAGCTGCGCAGATCGAGCGTGGCCTGATCATCACCGGTGACCAGGTGACGGATGCCAAGGCTGGTTTTGGCGAGCACGGCACGCCTGAAGTGAACATCCGCCTGGATGGTCATGGTGGCGAACTGATGAGCCGCGCCACCCGCAGCAACGTCGGTCGCAGCATGGCGGTGATCTTCATCGAGCAACGCCCGGTGACTACCTACACCAAGCAGATGGTCAATGGCGTCGAGAAAGACGTAGCCGTACAGACCTTCAAGGAAGAGAAGAAGATCATCAGCCTGGCGACCATCCAGTCGCCGTTGGGTGCTCAATTCCGTATCACCGGCCTGAACGGCCAGGGTGAGTCCTCCGAGCTGGCATTGCTGCTGCGTGCCGGTGGCCTGGCGGCACCGATGTACTTCGCCGAGGAGCGCACCATTGGTCCGAGCCTGGGTGCTGACAACATCACCAAGGGTATCGACGCTTCCCTGTGGGGCATGCTGTTCGTTTCGCTGTTCATCATCGCCATCTATCGCTTCTTCGGCATCATTGCCACGGTTGCGCTGGCGGTGAACATGGTGCTGCTGCTGGCCTTGATGTCGCTGCTGGGGGCTACACTGACCCTGCCGGGTATCGCCGGTATCGTACTCACCATGGGTATGGCGGTGGACGCCAACGTGCTGATCTTCTCGCGGATTCGTGAAGAGATCGCGGCGGGCATGAGCGTGCAACGGGCAATCAACGAAGGTTTCGGCCGGGCATTTACCGCGATTCTCGACTCCAACCTGACCACATTGCTGGTCGGCGGGATTCTCTTTGCCATGGGCACCGGCCCGGTCAAGGGTTTTGCGGTGACCATGTCCCTCGGTATCTTTACCTCGATGTTCACGGCCATCATGGTGACCCGCGCAATGGTCAACCTGATCTTTGGCGGGCGTGACTTCAAGAAGTTGTGGATTTAAGGGGCTGCCATGTTACGTACAATCAACTTCATGGGCGTTCGCAACGTTGCGTTCGGCGTCACTGTGCTCCTTACCGTCCTGGCGTTGTTCAGCTGGTTCCATAAGGGTCTGAACTACGGTCTGGACTTCACCGGCGGTACGCTCATCGAGCTGACCTACGAGAAGCCGGCCGATGTCACCAAGGTGCGTACCCAACTGAACGAGGCCGGTTACCACGAGGCGATCGTGCAGAGCTTTGGTGCGACCACCGACCTGCTGGTGCGGATGCCGGGTGAAGACCCGCAACTGGGCCACCAGGTGGCCGAGGCCTTGCTCAAGGTCGGTGGCGATAACCCGGCTTCGGTCAAGCGCGTCGAGTTCGTCGGCCCGCAGGTAGGTGAAGAGCTGCGCGACCAGGGCGGCCTCGGCATGCTGATGGCGCTGGCCGGCATCATGGTCTACCTGGCGTTCCGCTTTCAGTGGAAGTTCGGCGTCGGTGCCATTGTCTCGCTGATCCACGACGTGATCGTGACCGTGGGTATCCTGGCGTACTTCCAGATCACCTTCGATTTGACGGTATTGGCGGCGGTGCTGGCGATCATTGGTTACTCCCTCAACGACACCATCGTGGTATTCGACCGGGTTCGCGAGAACTTCCGGGTACTGCGCAAGGCGACGTTGATCGAGAACATCAACATCTCCACCACCCAGACCCTGTTGCGCACCATGGCGACGTCGATTTCCACTTTGCTGGCGATTGCCGCGCTGATGATCTTCGGTGGCGACAACCTGTGGGGCTTCTCCCTGGCGCTGTTTATCGGCGTCCTGGCGGGCACCTACTCGTCGATCTACATCGCCAACGTGGTGCTGATCTGGCTGAACCTCAACAGCGAAGACCTGATTCCTCCTGTTGCGACCGACAAGGAGGTCGACGACCGCCCTTGATGGGTGTTTGTTGATCTACTGTTGCAAAGAAGGCGCGAGTATTGAACTCGCGCCTTTTTTTTTGCTCCAAGGCTGGGTATAGCGCGGACGTTTCAGTCCGCTTGTGATGGTCAGGAGGTTCACGTGAACAAGTCGTTACTGGTTGGTGCGGTATTGGGTGCTGTCGGTGTGACTGCCGGGGGTGCTGTTGCCACCTACAGCCTGGTAAAAAGCGGCCCTGAGTATGCGCAAGTGCTGGCGGTGCAGCCGGTCAAGACCCAGATCAAAACTCCCCGTGAGGTCTGCAAGGACGTCACCGTGACCCGGCAGCGTCCGGTGCAGGATCAGCATCAAATCGCCGGCACGGTGGTCGGCGCCCTGGCAGGCGGCCTGCTGGGTAACCAGATCGGCGGCGGTACTGGCAAGAAGATTGCCACCGTAGCCGGCGCAGTGGGTGGCGGTTATGCCGGTAACAAGGTTCAGGAAGGCATGCAGAACCGTGATACCTACACCACCACGCAAACTCGCTGTAACACCGTCAACGACATCAGCGACAAGGTGGTCGGGTATGACGTGCGTTACAACCTGGATGGCAAGGAAGGATCGGTGCGCATGGAGCGTGATCCGGGTAGCCAGATCCCTGTGGATAAAGAGGGTCGCCTGATCCTCGGCCAGAATCAGCAGTAACCGACATATCCTGTAGGAGCCGGCTTGCCGGCGATAGCGGCGGGTCAGTATTAAGCAAGTTGGCTGGCCAACCGCTATCGCAGGCAAGCCAGCTCCCACAGTGGGGTCAGTGGGCATTGG
Source organism: Pseudomonas sp. HC1(2025) (assembly GCF_058742075.1). Classification (NCBI taxonomy): domain Bacteria; kingdom Pseudomonadati; phylum Pseudomonadota; class Gammaproteobacteria; order Pseudomonadales; family Pseudomonadaceae; genus Pseudomonas; species Pseudomonas sp. HC1(2025). The sequence continues at coordinate 1,140,071 of NZ_CP196017.1, forward strand.
TTCTTGGCCAAATCCCGGGCATAAAAAAGCACCCCTAAGGGTGCTTTTTTGTGCTCGCTCGCTTAGCGCTTCAGCGAAGCCGGCAGGTGCGGCTGGATCGCCGTCAGGACTGCCTTGAAGCATTTGGTGTTGCCTGCAACCACGTGACCCTTCTCCAGGAAGTCGTGACCACCGGTGAAGTCGCTCACCAGGCCGCCGGCTTCTTGAATCAGCAGGGCGCCTGCAGCCATGTCCCACTCGGACAGGCCCGACTCCCAGAACGCATCAAAACGACCGGCGGCCACATACGCCAGGTCCAGGCTGGCGGCACCGGCGCGGCGGATGCCGGCGGTCTGGCCAACCAGGGCGCGGAACATGCCCAGGTAGTTTTCCAGGTTGTCCATCTGGTCGTCACGGAACGGGAAACCGGTGCCCAGCAGGGCGCCGTCCAGGCTGGTGCGACCGCTGACGCGAAGGCGACGACCGTTCAATTGGGCGCCACGGCCACGGCTGGCGGTGAATTCTTCCTGGCGAACCGGGTCCAGGACCACGGCGTGCTCCAGGCGGCCACGGTATTTGCAGGCAATGCTTACGGCAAAGTGCGGGATGCCGCGCAGGAAGTTGGTGGTGCCATCCAGTGGGTCGATGATCCACAGGTAGTCTTCGCCTTCGCCGCTACCTTTGTGCAGGCCGGTTTCTTCACCGAGGATGCCGTGGGTAGGGTAGGCCTTGCGCAGGGCGTCGATGATTTTCTGTTCGGCGGCGCGATCCACCTCGGATACATAATCCTTGGCGTCTTTTTCGTCGACCTTGATGGTATCCAGGCGCTCGATGGAGCGGAAGATCAATTCACTGGCGCTGCGGGCGGCGCGCAGCGCGATATTCAGCATGGGCTGCATGGATGTGTCACCTAAGGTTGTTAAAGAAAGCCGAGCATTCTAGCAGAAACTTTCTTCAGGTGAAGGACGACGTTCGCTTTCATGGCATAACCTTAGGCTGTTCTGTAAGATTTGCTCCCCTTTCCCGTGTCCGCGAGCGCCTCCCTTGCTGCAAAACATTCGTGTCGTCCTCGTCAATACCAGTCACCCCGGCAATATCGGCGGGGTGGCGCGGGCCATGAAAAACATGGGGCTGACGCGCCTGGTGCTGGTGGAGCCGCGTGTGTTCCCGCACCACGAAGCCGACGCTCGTGCCTCCGGCGCCAATGACCTCCTGGAAAAAGCCCAGGTCGTCGCCACCCTGGAAGATGCCCTGGTGGGTTGCAATCTGGTGCTTGGCACCAGCGCCCGCGACCGCCGCATCCCCTGGCCGCTGCTCGATCCCCGCGAATGCGGGGCCAAAGTGGTCGAAGAGGCGGCTGGTGGCGCCGAAATCGCCTTGGTGTTTGGTCGTGAAGACTCTGGTCTGACCAATGACGAGCTGCAGCGATGTCATTATCACGTGCACATCCCATCAGACCCCGAATTCAGCTCGCTGAACCTCGGGGCAGCGGTGCAGGTGTTGAGTTATGAAGTGCGCATGGCCTGGCTGGCAGCACAAGGTCAGCCGAGCAAAGTGGAGAAGGACGAGGTTGCATCCACCAAAAGTGGCGAATTGGCCACCATGGATGAGCTGGAGCGGTTCTATGAGCACTTGGAGCAAACCCTGGTGGCCATCGAATTCCTCGATCCGGAAAAACCGAGGCACTTGATGGCGCGCCTGCGAAGGCTTTACGGACGTAGCTCGGTCAGCCGGGCAGAGATGAATATATTGCGTGGCATCCTCACGGAGACCCAGAAAGCGGCCCGTGGCGAGCTTCTGAAGCGGAAGGATTAAAAATGTTCGAGCGTCTGCGAGAAGATATCCAAAGTGTTTTCCATCGTGACCCGGCGGCGCGCAACGCCTTTGAAGTGCTGACCTGCTACCCGGGCATGCACGCGATCTGGATTCACCGCTTGTCCGGCGCCTTGTGGGGCATGGGCTGGAAGTGGTTGGCGCGGCTGGTGTCGAACTTTGGGCGCTGGCTGACCGGGATCGAGATTCATCCGGGGGCCAAGGTCGGTCGTCGCTTCTTCATCGACCATGGCATGGGCATCGTGATTGGTGAGACGGCCGAGATTGGTGATGACGTGACCCTGTACCAGGGCGTGACGCTGGGCGGCACCACCTGGAACAAGGGCAAGCGTCACCCGACCCTTGAAGATGGTGTGGTGGTCGGGGCGGGCGCCAAGGTCCTGGGCCCGTTTACGGTCGGTGCCGGTGCCAAGGTTGGCTCCAATGCCGTGGTCACCAAGGCTGTGCCGCCAGGCGCAACCGTAGTGGGGATTCCGGGGCGGATCATCGTCAAGCCGGAAGTCGGCACTGAGCAGGAGGCCAAGCGTAAGGCCATGGCCGAGAAGATCGGCTTCGACGCTTATGGCGTCAGCGAAGACATGCCGGATCCGGTGGCGCGCGCCATTGGCCAGTTGCTCGACCACCTGCAGGCGGTGGACGGCAAGCTGGATGGCATGTGCGGCGCGTTGAAAGATCTGGGTAGTCCTTACTGTGCGAAAGATCTGCCTGAGTTGCGCGAAGAAGACTTCGCCGAGATCAAGGATGAGGCCGGTGCCACCAAGGTGGGTTAGGTTTTAAGATTGATAAAGTCCCCTGTGGGAGCTGGCTTGCCGGTGATAGCGGTCTGCCAGTCACCCCATGGGCGGCTGATCCGCCGCCATCGCAGGCTAACCCGCTCCAGCATTTGACCTCCGTTGGTCTTGAGGTTGGGCCCTCGCCAGGTTCCTGCTGTTCGATTCCACCCCACCCTGCTATGATTCGCGCGCCCTTTTTACGGGTATTCCTGACTAAAGTACTAGGTCTTATAGTTGACTTAAATACTCGGGAATCGCATACTTGCTCCCATTCTGAAACACCTTGGTACTTGTCCATGAGACTGACTACAAAAGGCCGATACGCGGTGACCGCCATGCTCGATCTGGCCTTGCACGCGCAAAACGGGCCGGTGTCCCTGGCCGATATCTCCGAGCGCCAAGGCATTTCCCTGTCTTATCTTGAGCAACTGTTCGCCAAGTTGCGCCGCAGCAACCTGGTTTCCAGTGTGCGTGGCCCGGGCGGCGGTTATCAGTTGTCCCGCGACATGCAGGGCATCCAGGTCGCCCAGGTGATCGATGCGGTCAATGAATCCGTCGATGCCACCAAGTGCCAGGGCCTGGGTGATTGCCATGCCGGCGACACCTGCCTGACGCACCACTTGTGGTGTGACCTGAGCCTGCAGATCCATGAGTTTTTGAGCGGTATCAGCTTGGCTGATCTTGTGACTCGCCGTGAGGTGCAGGAAGTAGCCCAGCGTCAGGACCAGCGCCGATGCAATACCAAGGCGCCGCGTCTGGACAAGATTGAAGCGTCCGCCGTCGAGTGACAGCCGAAGAGCTAACGGCACGCCAGCCAGCCTGATTTAGGAGAAAGTCCATGAAATTGCCGATTTACCTTGATTACTCAGCGACCACCCCGGTTGATCCGCGTGTCGCGCAAAAGATGAGCGAATGCCTGCTGGTTGACGGAAACTTCGGCAACCCGGCGTCCCGTTCCCACGTTTTCGGCTGGAAAGCCGAGGAAGCGGTGGAAAACGCTCGTCGCCAGGTCGCCGACCTGGTCAATGCCGACCCGCGTGAAATCGTCTGGACCTCCGGTGCCACCGAGTCCGACAACCTGGCAATCAAGGGCGCCGCGCATTTCTACGCGACCAAGGGCAAGCACCTGATCACCACCAAGATTGAGCACAAGGCTGTCCTCGACACCATGCGCCAACTGGAGCGTGAAGGTTTCGAGGTGACTTACCTCGAGCCCACCACTGACGGTATCGTCACCCCGGCCATGATCGAAGCCGCGATGCGTGAAGACACCATCCTGGTTTCCGTGATCCACGTGAACAACGAAATCGGCACCATCAACGACATCGCCGCCATTGGCGAGCTGACCCGCTCCAAAGGCGTGTTGCTGCATGTCGATGCTGCCCAGTCTACCGGCAAGGTCGACATTGACCTGTCCAAGCTGAAAGTCGACCTGATGTCGTTCTCGGCCCACAAGACCTACGGCCCTAAAGGCATTGGTGCGCTGTACGTGAGCCGCAAGCCTCGCGTACGTATCGAAGCCACCATGCACGGTGGCGGTCACGAGCGCGGCATGCGTTCTGGCACCCTGGCGACCCACCAGATCGTCGGCATGGGCGAAGCCTTCCGCGTAGCCAAGGAAGACATGGCTGGCGAAAACGTGCGCATCAAGGCCCTCAGCGATCGCTTCTACAAGCAGGTCGAGAACCTTGAAGAGCTGTACATCAACGGCAGCATGACCGCCCGTGTACCGCACAACCTGAATTTGAGCTTCAACTACGTCGAAGGCGAGTCGCTGATCATGGCGCTCAAGGACCTGGCGGTTTCGTCCGGTTCGGCCTGCACCTCGGCCTCCCTCGAGCCGTCCTACGTCCTGCGTGCCCTGGGCCGCAACGACGAGTTGGCACACAGCTCGATCCGCTTCACGTTCGGCCGTTTCACCACCGAAGAAGAAGTCGACTACGCAGCGCAGAAAGTCTGCGAAGCGGTCACCAAGCTGCGCACCCTGTCGCCGCTGTGGGACATGTACAAAGACGGTGTCGATATTTCCAAGATCGAGTGGGCGGCACACTAAATATAGAAGCCGCCACCCAAGCTCTGTAGGAACGTGGCGGAAAACGCAGGCGTTTTTACAGGGTTCCAGAGCGGCCCTGATGAGTGAGGATTCAGTACCATGGCTTACAGCGAAAAGGTCATCGACCACTACGAAAACCCGCGCAACGTCGGCAAGATGGACGCGGAAGATCCTGATGTGGGCACCGGCATGGTCGGCGCCCCGGCGTGCGGCGACGTCATGCGCCTGCAGATCAAGGTCAACGACGCTGGCGTTATCGAAGACGCCAAGTTCAAGACCTACGGCTGCGGTTCAGCCATCGCCTCCAGTTCCCTGGCGACCGAATGGATGAAAGGCAAGACCCTGGATGAGGCTGTCACTATCAGCAACACCCAGTTGGCTGAAGAGCTGGCCCTGCCGCCCGTGAAAATTCACTGCTCGGTACTTGCAGAGGACGCCATCAAGGCGGCCGTTCGCGACTACAAGCAGAAGAAAGGCTTGATCTAAGCATTTGGCGACGAGTAAGGAGTCAACGATGGCTATCAGCATGACAGAAGCGGCTGCGCGGCACGTGCGACGCTCCCTGGATGGGCGCGGTAAAGGTGAGGGGATTCGTCTGGGTGTGCGCACCACAGGCTGTTCCGGCCTTGCCTATGTGCTGGAGTTCGTCGACGAGGTGGTTGCGGAAGATCAGGTGTTCGAAAGTCACGGCGAGAAAGTGATCATCGACCCGAAAAGCCTGACCTACCTGGACGGCACCGAGCTCGATTTCGTCAAGGAAGGGTTGAACGAAGGCTTCAAGTTCAACAACCCTAACGTGCGCGGTGAATGTGGCTGCGGCGAAAGCTTCAACATCTGAGGCTATTTGTGGGTACTCCTTGTCATTTCGCTTTATTCGAGTTGCAGCCGAGTTTTCGCCTGGACCTCGAGCAGCTTGCCACGCGCTACCGTGAATTGGCGCGTGGAGTGCATCCGGATCGCTTTGCCGACGCTTCCGAGCGTGAGCAGCGCCTGGCGCTGGAGCAGTCAGCCAGCCTCAACGAAGCCTATCAGACGCTCAAAAGCCCCCCCAAGCGCGCGCGTTACCTGCTCGCCATGGGTGGTGGCGAAATGCCGCTGGAAGTTACGGTCCATGACCCTGATTTCCTGATGCAGCAGATGCAATGGCGTGAAGAGCTCGAAGACCTGCAGGACGAGGCCGATCTGGCTGGCGTCGCGGTCTTCAAGCGGCGTCTGAAAGTGGCCCAGGATGCACTCAACGAAAGCTTCGCAGCCTGTTGGGACGATGCAGCGCAACGTGAGCAGGCCGAACGCCTGATGCGGCGCATGCAGTTCCTCGACAAGCTCACTTACGAAGTGCGCCAGCTAGAAGAGCGCCTCGACGATTAACCCAGTGCTGCACAGATTGCACGCCTGATAGACAGATAAGACCTGATTACCATGGCTCTACTGCAGATCGCCGAACCCGGCCAAAGTCCTCAACCGCACCAGCGTCGCCTGGCGGTTGGCATCGACTTGGGTACTACCAATTCACTGGTCGCCGCACTGCGCAGCGGTCTCTCCGAGCCGTTGCCCGATGCTGATGGCCAGGTGATCCTGCCGTCGGCGGTGCGCTATCACGCGGATCGCACCGAAGTGGGCGAGTCCGCTCGACTGGCGGCGTCTACCGACCCGCTCAATACCGTGCTGTCGGTCAAGCGCTTGATGGGTCGTGGGTTGTCCGACGTCAAGCAATTGGGCGACCAACTGCCATATCGCTTTGTCGGCGGCGAATCCCATATGCCGTTCATCGACACTATCCAGGGGCCGAAAAGCCCGGTGGAAGTGTCGGCCGATATCCTCAAGGTGCTGCGCCAGCGTGCAGAAACCACCTTGGGCGGTGAATTGGTTGGCGCGGTAATCACTGTTCCTGCCTATTTCGACGATGCTCAGCGCCAAGCCACCAAGGATGCAGCGAAACTCGCTGGCCTCAATGTGTTGCGCCTGCTCAACGAGCCGACTGCGGCCGCCGTGGCATACGGCCTGGACCAGCACGCTGAAGGCCTGGTTGCGATTTACGACCTGGGCGGCGGCACCTTTGATATTTCGATCCTGCGCCTGACCGGCGGTGTGTTTGAAGTTCTGGCTACCGGTGGCGACAGTGCCCTGGGCGGTGATGACTTCGACCACGCCATCGCCGGTTGGATTATCACCAGCGCCGGCTTGTCCGCCGACTTGGATCCTGGCGCCCAGCGCAATCTGCTGCAAACCGCCTGCGCCGCCAAGGAAGCCCTGACCGACGCCGCATCTGTTGAAGTTTCCTACGGCTCCTGGTCGGCCCAACTGACCCGTGACGCCTTTGATGCGCTGATCGAGCCAATGGTTGCCCGCAGCCTGAAAGCCTGTCGTCGTGCGGTTCGTGATTCCGGCATTGAGCTGGAAGAAGTGGGTGCGGTGGTCATGGTTGGCGGCTCGACTCGTGTGCCACGGGTTCGCGAGGCGGTGGCTGAAGCCTTTGGCCGCCAGCCATTGACCGAAATCGATCCGGATCAAGTGGTGGCCATTGGGGCTGCGATCCAGGCCGATACCCTGGCCGGCAACAAGCGTGACGGTGGCGAATTGTTGCTGCTCGACGTGATTCCGTTGTCCCTGGGCCTGGAAACCATGGGTGGCCTGATGGAGAAGGTGATTCCGCGCAACACCACCATTCCCGTCGCCCGCGCCCAGGACTTCACTACTTACAAAGATGGCCAGACGGCCATGATGATCCATGTGCTGCAGGGCGAGCGCGAGCTGATCAGCGACTGTCGCTCCCTGGCGCGTTTTGAATTGCGCGGCATCCCGGCCATGGTCGCGGGTGCGGCGAAGATCCGCGTGACCTTCCAGGTCGACGCCGACGGCCTGCTCAGCGTAGCTGCACGCGAACTGGGTTCGGGCGTTGAGGCCAGCATTCAGGTCAAGCCGTCCTACGGCCTGACTGACGGCGAAATCGCCAAGATGCTCAAGGATTCGTTCCAGTATGCCGGTGACGACAAGGTCGCCCGTGTGTTGCGTGAGCAGCAAGTCGATGCCCAGCGCCTGCTCGAAGCGGTGCAGGGCGCGCTTGAGGCAGACGGTGAGCGCCTGCTGGATGCTGAAGAACGCCTGGTCATCGACCTGCAGATGCAGGAGCTGGCCCAATTGATGAAAGGCACCGATGGCTATGCCATCGAACAACAGACCAAGCGCCTTTCACAAGTAACCGATGCCTTTGCCGCCCGTCGTATGAACCAGACGGTGAAAGCCGCCCTGGCGGGACGCAACCTGAATGAAATCGAGGAATAACTGATGCCGCAGGTCATTTTTCTGCCACACGCCGAGCATTGCCCGGACGGTATGGTCGTGGAGGCTGAGACCGGCAAGTCCATTCTCGAAGTTGCCCACGACAACCACATCGAGATCGAGAGTGCTTGTGGTGGCGTTAACGCCTGTACCACGTGTCACTGCATTATCCGCGAAGGTTTCAATAGCCTTGAAGAGGCCGATGAGCTGGAGGAGGACTATCTTGATAGGGCGTGGGGCCTGGAACCGACGTCGCGCCTGAGCTGTCAGGCCAAGGTGGGAACAGAAGACCTTACCGTCGAAATTCCGAAGTATTCGCTCAACCATGCGGCCGAAGCGCCGCACTGATTCAAGGAAGTGTCATGAGTCTTAAATGGGTTGATGTGCAAGAGATCGCTATTCTGCTGGCCGATGGCCATCCGGATACGGATCCCTATTCCGTGAACTTTGTAGCTTTGCGTGACATGGTCATGGCCTTGCCAGGGTTCGAAGACGAGCGGGATCGCGGCGGTGAAAAGGTTCTTGAAGCTATCCAGACTGCCTGGAAAGAAGAACAGGACTGAAGCCTCCCTCACGCAGTTAGGCAATACCCAAGAACCCGCGTATAATTCGCGGGTTTAATTTTTCGCAAATTACCGTTTCTGGAGTTACACCATGGCTGTTCAACGTACTTTCTCCATCATCAAGCCTGACGCTGTTGCAAAAAACGTCATCGGCGAGATCACCACTCGTTTCGAAAAAGCCGGCCTGAAGGTTGTAGCTTCGAAACTCAAGCAACTGTCCAAGGCTGAAGCTGAAGGCTTCTACGCTGAGCACAGCGCTCGTGGCTTCTTCGGCGACCTGGTTGCCTTCATGATCTCCGGTCCTGTTGTTGTACAGGTTCTGGAAGGCGAAAACGCTATCGCTCTGAACCGTGAGCTGATGGGCGCTACCAACCCTAAAGAAGCTGCTGCCGGCACCATCCGTGCTGACTTCGCTGACTCCATCGACGCCAACGCTGTACACGGTTCGGACTCCGAAGCCGCTGCTGCTCGTGAAATCTCGTACTTCTTCGCAGCTACTGAAGTAACCACTCGCTAAGCATTGGCTTAAAGAGTGAAGGTGAATCCATGACTACATCGACTGTAAAAACCAACCTGCTGGGTCTGACTCAACAGGAAATGGAAAAATTCTTCGACTCAATCGGGGAGAAGCGTTTCCGTGCCGGTCAGGTAATGAAGTGGATTCACCACTTTGGCGTCGACGATTTCGACGCCATGACGAACGTCAGCAAGGCCCTGCGCGACAAGCTCAAGGCGATTGCCGAGGTTCGTGGTCCCGAGGTTGTCAGTGAGGACATCTCCAGCGATGGCACCCGTAAGTGGGTGGTGCGCGTGGCGTCCGGCAGTTGCGTCGAGACCGTCTACATTCCCCAGGGCAAACGCGGCACCTTGTGCGTTTCGTCCCAGGCAGGCTGTGCCCTGGACTGCAGTTTCTGCTCCACCGGCAAGCAAGGCTTCAATAGCAACCTCACCGCCGCCGAAGTCATCGGCCAGGTGTGGATTGCCAACAAATCCTTTGGTAGCGTACCGGCGACCGTCGACCGTGCCATCACCAACGTGGTGATGATGGGCATGGGTGAGCCGCTGCTGAACTTCGACAACGTGATTGCGGCCATGCATCTGATGATGGACGACCTGGGCTACGGCATTTCCAAGCGCCGTGTGACCCTGTCGACCTCCGGCGTGGTCCCGATGATCGATGAGCTGGCCAAGCACATCGACGTCTCCCTGGCGTTGTCGCTGCATGCACCCAATGACGCATTGCGTAACCAATTGGTGCCGATCAACAAGAAGTATCCGCTTAAGATGCTCCTCGAATCTTGCCAGCGTTATATGGCGACCTTGGGCGAGAAGCGCGTGCTGACTATTGAGTACACCATGCTCAAGGACATCAACGACAAGGTCGAACACGCGGTCGAGATGATCGAGCTGCTTAAGAACACCCCGTGCAAGATCAACCTGATTCCGTTCAACCCGTTTCCCCATTCTGGCTACGAGCGGCCGAGCAACAACGCCATTCGTCGTTTCCAGGATCAACTGCACCAGGCAGGCTACAACGTCACTGTGCGCACCACCCGTGGTGAAGACATCGACGCCGCCTGTGGTCAATTGGTAGGACAGGTGCTGGATCGCACCCGTCGTAGCGAGCGTTATATCGCCGTGCGCGAGTTGAGCGCCGACAGCGATCTGGCGCAGAACGCCGCGACACGAACCTGAGAGAGGAACTCTATGCCCCTGCGCCTTGCGCTGCTTTTGCTTGTTGCCGGCCTCTCGGTTGGCTGTGTTTCATCGGGCTCTGACAGCCCGCTGCAAACTGGCAAGGGCCGTGACGAAGCGCGTGCTGCCTATGTGCAGCTGGGGTTGGGTTACTTGCGCCAGGGCTTGAGCGAGCAGGCCAAGGTGCCGCTGCAAAAGGCCCTGGCCCTCGATAATCAGGATGCCGACGCCAATGCTGCGCTAGCGCTGGTGTTCCAGGCCCAGGCCGAGCCCGAGCTGGCCGACCAGTATTTCCAGAAGGCCCTGGCGGTTCGCCCCCATGATCCGCGCCTGCTTAACAACTACGGCAGCTTCCTGTTTCAGCAGGAGCGTTATAAGTACGCGGCCGGTTATTTCCAGCAAGCAGCTACTGATACCCTATATCCTGAGCGTTCGCGGGTTTTCGAAAACCTGGGAGTGACCTCTATGCGCCTTGGCCAACGTGAAGACGCCCGCCGGCAACTGGAAAAAGCCCTGCACCTGAACCAGCGCCAGCCACGGGCCTTGCTTGAAATGGCCCAGTTGTCGTTTGAAGACAGGCATTATGTGCCGGCACGTGACTATTACGAGCGTTTTAGCCTGCTCAGTGGGCAAAATGCACGTAGTCTATTGCTTGGTGTGCGCCTGGCCACAGTTCATGAAGAACGCGACAAGGCCGCACGTTTTGGCCAGCAACTAGAACGACTCTATCCCGGTACGCCGGAATATCAGCAATACCTGTCGGAGCAATGATGAAAGCCGCGCACCCGGAAGTTGTAGCCGCTAATCGCGTAAACCCAGGCGAGACCTTGCGTCAGGCCCGCGAAAGCAATGGTTGGTCGCTCGAAGAAGTGGCCCTCAAGCTCAATTTGACCACCACTTCCCTGGGCAACCTGGAAAACGGCGCGTTCGACAAACTGCCCGGGCATACCTTCGCCCGCGGTTATATCCGTGCCTACGCCAAGCTGCTGGGCACCGACCAGGCCATCCTGGTCCAGCAATTCGACCAGTTCACCGGTACCGATTCCCAGGGCAGCAACGTACACGGTCTTGGTCGTATTGAAGAGCCCGTGCGTGTTTCCCACACGATTTTGCGAATTGTCAGCCTGTTGCTGCTGATCGCAGTGATCGGTGGTGGTTTTATCTGGTGGCAGGACCAGACCTCGCTGCGCAGCAAGGACTTGATCAGCAACGCTATGGAGCACGTCGAAGTCGAAAGCGCCGACGGCACCACCCAGATTCACCCCCTGGACGAGCCGGAAGACCAGGCTGTCGCCCAGGGCGAGGCCACGGCTGAAACCAATCTTGACCTGCAAGTAGGCCAACCGCCTGCCGAAGCCGGCACCGAGTCGGCCCCGGCCGTCGTTGCAGCCGCTCCAGCCGCGCCCGCAAGTCAGGTTCCGGCCACTGCGGCCCAGGCCCCCGTCGTACCGACACCGGTCGCACCCGTCGCACCAACGGTCGCCGCACCTGCCGCCCAGGCGCCTGCCAGCGTGGCGGGTGATGGCCGTCTCCAGATTACCTACGTCGCTGACTGCTGGACACAAGTCACCGATGGCAATGGCAAGGTCCTGTTCAGTGCTTTGAAGCGTAAGGGAGATACGCTTGATCAGGTCGGCAAGCCTCCTTTGACGCTGCGTCTGGGCTTCGCCCGTGGCGCGCAAGTGGCCTACAACGGCCAGCCTGTGGACGTGGCGCCGTTCACCAGTGGCGAGACCGCTCGCCTGAAGTTGGGACAATAGTCATGCACGGCGAATCTCCAATCAAACGTCGCGTATCGCGCAAGATCTGGGTCGGCTCGGTGCCGGTGGGTGGCGATGCCCCCATCGCCGTACAGAGCATGACCAACAGCGACACCAATGATGTGGCCGCCACAGTGGCCCAGATCAACCGCTTGGAAGCCGCCGGCGTCGATATCGTGCGGGTTTCCGTGCCGGATATGGACGCTGCCGAGGCGTTTGGCCGCATCAAGCAATTGGTCAAGGTGCCACTGGTCGCCGATATCCACTTCGACTACAAGATCGCGTTGCGCGTGGCCGAACTGGGTGTCGACTGCCTACGGATCAACCCGGGCAACATCGGTCGCGAAGACCGCGTGCGTGCCGTGGTCGATGCGGCCCGTGATCGCGGGATCCCGATCCGTATCGGCGTCAACGCCGGTTCCCTGGAAAAAGACCTGCAAAAAAAATATGGCGAGCCTACCCCGGCAGCCCTGGTCGAGTCTGCACTGCGCCACGTCGAGCACCTTGAACGCCTGAATTTCCAGGACTTCAAGGTCAGCGTAAAGGCTTCCGACGTGTTCATGGCGGTAGAAGCCTACCGCCTGCTGGCCAAGGAAATCGTGCAGCCGTTGCACCTGGGCATCACCGAAGCCGGTGGTTTGCGTTCAGGCACAGTGAAATCTGCGGTGGGTCTCGGTATGCTGCTGGCCGACGGGATTGGCGATACCATTCGCATCTCCCTGGCGGCGGACCCGGTAGAGGAAGTGAAAGTCGGCTACGACATTCTCAAATCCCTGCATTTACGCTCCCGTGGCATCAATTTTATTGCCTGCCCGAGTTGCTCGCGGCAGAACTTCGACGTGGTGAAAACCATGAACGAGTTGGAAGTACGCCTGGAAGACCTGCTGGTGCCGCTGGATGTCGCGGTGATCGGTTGCGTGGTCAACGGGCCGGGTGAGGCCAAGGAGGCGCATGTGGGCCTGACCGGCGGTACCCCGAACCTGATTTACATCGACGGCAAGCCGTCGCAGAAATTGACGAATGATAATCTGGTGGATCAGTTGGAACGGCTGATCCGCGAGAAAGCGGCCGAGAAGGTCGCCTCTGACGCAGCGCTTATCGCTCGCGGCTGATCGAACGAATTTAAGGATTTGATGTGAGCAAGTCTCTGCAAGCCATTCGTGGCATGAACGACATTCTGCCCGAGCAGACGCCCCTGTGGCGCTATTTCGAGAGCACGGTCGCGCGCCTGCTGGATAACTACGGTTACAAGCAGATCCGCATGCCAATCGTCGAGTTCACCGAGCTGTTCAAACGCTCCATCGGTGAAGTGACCGACATCGTCGAAAAAGAGATGTACACCTTCGAAGATCGCAACGGCGACTCCCTGACCCTGCGTCCGGAAGGTACCGCTGCGTGCGTGCGCGCTGTGCTTGAGCATGGCATCACCGGTGGTGGCCAGACCCAGAAGCTGTGGTACATCGGCCCGATGTTCCGCCACGAGCGCCCACAAAAAGGCCGTTATCGCCAATTCCACCAGATCGGTTGCGAAGTCTTCAACCTCGATGGTCCGGACATCGACGCCGAGCTGATCGTGCTGACCTGGCGCCTGTGGGGCCAATTGGGCATCCGCGACGCGGTCAAGCTCGAGCTCAACAGCCTGGGCACCAGCGAGTCCCGTGGCCGTTACCGTGAAGCCCTGGTCGAGTACCTGTCGGCCCACCTGGACAAGCTCGATGAAGACAGCCAGCGTCGCCTGAAGACCAACCCGTTGCGCGTCCTCGATACCAAGAACGCCGACACCCAGGCCGTGCTGGTCGACGCGCCGAAAATGGCCGACTACCTGGATGACGAATCCCGCACCCACTTCGAGGGCCTCAAGGCTCGCCTGGATGCGGCCGGTATTCCCTACGTGATCAACCCCAAGTTGGTGCGCGGCCTCGATTACTACAGCAAGACCGTGTTCGAGTGGGTCACCGACAAGCTCGGCGCCCAGGGCACCGTGTGTGCCGGTGGGCGCTACGACGGCCTGGTCGAGCAGATGGGCGGCAAGCCGACCACGGGCGTGGGTTTTGCCATGGGCATCGAGCGGCTGATCCTGCTGCTGGAAACCCTGGAGCAGATCCCTGAAGAAATTTCCCGTCAGGTGGACGTGTACCTGTGCGCCTTTGGCGAGGCAGCTGAATTGGCTGGCCTGGCCTTGAGCGAGCAACTGCGCGACCAACTGCCGAGCCTGCGCCTGCTGGTCAATGCCGGCGCTGGCAGCTTCAAGAGCCAATTTAAGAAAGCCGACAAGAGCGGCGCGTTGTACGCGCTGATCCTGGGCGACGATGAACTGGCCCAGCAAGTGGTAAGTGTCAAACCCCTGCGTGGCCAGGGCGAACAACAAAGCATTGCCTTTGATGCGCTTGCCGCGCACTTGGCCACCTGCATCGTGCAGGGTTGAAGCTGTCAAACAGCCGAATTTAGCGATTAAGGAGTATTGGGGTGTCGAGTACTGAAGATGATCAGCTGGCCGAGTTCAAAGACTGGTGGCAGCGTAACGGCAAACCCTTGGTAACTGGCGGCCTGCTGGCGCTGGTGGTGGTGTTCGGTTGGCAGGCGTTCCAGAAGTATCAGAGCAATCAGTCGCAAGGCGCCTCGATGCTCTATCAGCAACTGCTGGAAACCACGCTGACGCCCACTGGCAAACCTGATCCTGCCCAAGTGGCGGACCTGGCCGGCAAGCTGAAAAACGAATTTGGTGGTAGCACCTACGCCCAATACGGCAGCCTGTTCGTCGCGAAAGTCGCGGTCGATACCGGTAAGCTGGATGATGCAGCCTCCGAGCTCAAAGCCATCGCCGACAAACCGAGCAACCCGACCCTGGGTGAAATCGCACGTCAGCGCCTGGCCCAGGTCCTGGCCGCACAGAACAAAGCCGACGAAGCACTGAAACTGCTCGACGGCGATGCTGACAAGGCATTTGTAGCCACTCGCGAAGAGCTCAAGGGCGACCTGCTGGTCCAATTGGGTCGTACCGACGAAGCCAATGCTGCGTACCAAAAAGCCAAGGCTGCGCTGTCTGATGAAGCAGCGGTCGGTGGCTTACAAATCAAGCTGGACGACTTGGCCAAAGGGGATGCGTGACGTGATCCGTTGGAAACATGCAGCATTGCTGGCTCTGGCCGTTTTGGCCGCGGGTTGCAGCAGCAACAGCAAAAAAGAACTGCCTCCGGCCGAGCTGACCAGCTTCAAGGAAGAAGTGGTCCTGCAAAAGCAGTGGAGCCGCTCCATCGGTGACGGCCAGGGCGACACCTACAACATGCTGGTACCGGCAATCGACGGTGACAACATTGTGGCCGCTGACGTGACGGGCGTGGTGATCTCCATGGATCGCATGAACGGCGACGTCAAGTGGAAGAAAGACCTCGAGCTCCCGGTTTCCGGCGCCGTCGGCGTGGGTTACGGCATGGTGATGATCGGCACGCTGAAAGGCGAAGTCGTGGCCCTGGATTCGAGCAACGGTGAAGAGAAATGGCGCGCTCGCGTGACCAGTGAAGTCCTCGCACCGCCTGCCACCAACGGCGACATCGTCGTGGTGCAGACCCAGGATGACCGTGTCATCGGCCTCGACGCCAACACCGGTGAGCAGCGCTGGCTGTATGACAGCACCCCTGCGGTGTTGACGTTGCGCGGTACCAGTGGTCCGGTTGTGACCAATAACCTGGCGCTGGCAGGTCTTTCGACCGGTAAAGTGGTCGCCCTGGATACCCAGAACGGCGTGCCGGCCTGGGAATCGCGGGTCGCCATTCCGCAAGGTCGCTCCGAGCTGGACCGTGTCGTGGACATCGACGGCGGCTTGCTGCTGTCGGGCGAAACCCTGTACGTCGCCACTTACCAGGGCCGTGTTGCGGCGCTGGACCTGCAAAGCGGTCGTGTCCTGTGGCAGCGTGATGCTTCCAGCTACGCCGGTGTCGCCCAAGGGTTTGGCAGCGTCTACGTGAGCCTGGCATCCGGTACCGTTGAAAGCGTCGACGAACGTTCCACCACAGCCCTGTGGAGCAACGACTCGTTGGCTCGCCGTCAACTGTCGGCTCCGGAAGTATTCTCCAGCTATGTAGCGGTAGGCGACCTGGAAGGTTACCTGCACCTGCTGAGCCAGGTGGATGGCCGCTTTGTCGGCCGTGAGCGTATCGACAGCGACGGCCTGCGTGCGCGTCCGCTGGTAGTAGGCAACATGCTTTATGTGTTTGGTAACAGCGGCAAGCTGGAAGCCCTGACCATCAAGTAAGAACTATGCTTGGGGTAACCCCCAGGCGGCCCTGCTTCGGCAGGGCATGCGGCACCTTCGGGTGTTGCCCCGAGCACCAGCCGCTGCCTTGCAGCGGCTTTTGTATTTTCTGAAATAACGCAGTGGAGAGCCGCATGGTTCCCGTAATCGCCCTGGTGGGCCGACCTAACGTCGGCAAGTCCACCTTGTTCAACCGCCTGACCAGGACTCGCGACGCCATCGTCGGCGACTTGTCCGGTCTGACCCGTGATCGCCAATACGGTGAGGCAAAGTGGCAAGGGCGCTCCTACATTATTGTCGACACCGGTGGTATCTCCGGTGACGAGCATGGCATGGACGAAAAGATGGCCGAGCAGTCGCTGCTGGCCATTGAAGAAGCCGATGTCGTGTTGTTCCTGGTGGACGCCCGCGCGGGCTACACCGCTGCCGACCAAATGATCGGCGAGCACTTGCGCAAGCGTAACAAGCGCTCCTATTTGATCGCCAACAAGATCGACAACATCGATCCTGAGGCGGCCCGTGCCGAATTCAGCCCGATGGGCCTGGGTGACGCGATTCCTGTCGCCGGTGCCCACGGTCGCGGCATCACCCAGATGTTGGAAATCGCCCTGCGCGACTTCCCCAAGGATGACGCCGAAGAAGTTGAAGGTGAAGAAGAGATCGTCGCCGAAGGCGAGGAAGCCAAGCGCATTCCTGGCCCGAGTGAAAAAGACGGGATCAAGATCGCCATCATCGGCCGCCCCAACGTGGGCAAGTCGACCCTGGTCAACCGCATGCTCGGTGAGGACCGGGTAATCGTCTATGACCAGCCCGGCACCACCCGCGACAGTATCTACATCCCGTTCGAGCGTAACGACGAGAAGTACACGCTGATCGACACCGCCGGTGTGCGCAAGCGCGGCAAGATCCACGAGGAAGTTGAAAAGTTCTCGGTGGTCAAAACCCTGCAGGCGATCAAAGACGCCAACGTGGTGATTTTCGTCATGGACGCCCGCGAAGGCGTGGTCGACCACGACCTCAACCTGCTGGGCTTTGCCCTGGAGGCCGGTCGGGCATTGGTGATCGCGATCAACAAATGGGACGGCATGACCCCGAGCGAGCGCGACTTCGTCAAGGTCGAGCTGCAACGTCGGTTGTTCTTCGTCGACTTCGCCGATATCCACTTTATCTCGGCGCTGCACGGCACTGGCGTGGGCAACCTCTACGCGTCGGTACAGAACTCGTTCAAGTCGGCGGTCACCCGCTGGCCGACCAACCGCCTGACCCAGATCCTCGAAGACGCCGTGGGCGAACACGCGCCACCGATGGTCAACAACCGTCGGATCAAGCTGCGTTACGCCCACTTGGGTGGTGCCAACCCGCCGATTATCGTGATCCACGGTAACCAGATCGAGAAGGTGCCCAAGTCCTACGTGCGTTACCTGGAAAACACCTACCGCCGTGTCCTGAAGCTGGTCGGTACACCGATCCGCATCGAGTTCAAAGGTGGTGAAAACCCGTACGAAGGCAACAAGAACAGCCTGACTGACCGCCAAGTGAACAAGAAACGTCGCTTGATGAGCCACAACAAGAAGGCTGACAAAAAGCGTAAAGATCGCCGCTAGCTCTGGGAGCAGGCTTGTGTGGGAGCGGGCTTGCCCGCGATAGCGACAGGTCAGACACCGATGTGCTGACTGACCCAGCGCCAACCCAGGCAAGCCAGCTCTTATGTAAGTTAGGCGTTACCCAAGAAGGGGCTCTGAACGAGCCCTTTTTTGTGCCTCACGATTGACCCTTCGGCGCTTGCAGCTTACAACTTGTAACTCACCGCCAGGGGCCCACCGAATGATCACCAGCAAGCTGCCAAATGTCGGCACCACCATTTTCACCACCATGTCGCAACTCGCTGCCGAAACCGGCGCGTTGAACCTGTCCCAGGGATTTCCCGACTTCAATGGCCCCCAGGCCTTGCTCGACGCGGTGGGCAAACACGTTGCCAGCGGCCATAACCAATACGCGCCGATGACCGGCCTACCGGCCCTGCGCCAGCAAGTGGCGGCCAAGATCGCCCGCAGCTATGGCGTGCAGGTCAGTCCCGACAGCGAAGTGACCATCACCCCCGGCGCCACCCAGGCGATCTTCTGTGCGATCCAGGCGGTGATCCGCAGCGGTGATGAAGTGATTGTCTTCGACCCGTGCTACGACAGCTACGAACCTGCGGTGGAGCTGGCCGGTGGGCGTTGCGTGCATGTGCAGTTGGGGCTGACGGACTTCAGCCTGGATTTCGAGCAGATCGAGGCGGCGCTGTCACCGCGTACGCGGATGATCATCCTCAACACCCCGCACAACCCCAGCGGCGCCCTGATCAGCCGCGCCGAGCTGGACCAATTGGCCGAGCTGATCCGCGACCGCGATATCTACCTAGTCAGCGATGAAGTCTACGAACACCTGGTTTTCGATGGCGTGCCCCACGTCAGCGTCCTGGCCCACGAAGAGCTGTATCAGCGCGCGTTCGTGGTCAGCTCCTTTGGCAAGACCTACCACGTCACCGGCTGGAAGACCGGCTACGTGGTGGCCCCAGCGGCCTTGAGCGCCGAGCTGCGCAAGGTACATCAATACGTCAGCTTCTGCGGTGTGACGCCGTTGCAGTTCGCCCTGGCCGACTTTATGGCCGAGCACCCGGAACATGTCGAGGAACTGCCAGCCTTTTATCAGGCCAAGCGCGACCTGTTCTGCGATCTGCTGGCCCCCTCGGGTTTCAGTTTTACGCGGGTGGCCGGTACTTACTTTCAACTGGTGGATTACTCACAGATTCGCCCGGACCTGGATGACGTGGCCATGTCGCTGTGGATGACCCGCGAGCATGGTGTGGCGACAATTCCGGTCTCGGTGTTCTATCGGACCCCACCCCAAGGCCAGCGCCTGGTGCGCCTGTGCTTTGCCAAACGCGAGGAGACGCTGCGCCAAGCAGCCGAGAAACTATGCGTGATCTAAGTGCTTTACCCGACCTGAATATCGCCCTGGTACAGACCACCCTGGCCTGGCATGACCGCCAGGCCAACCTGGAGCATTTCGAGCTGCTGCTGGAGCAGGCCGCGGGCGCCGACCTGATCGTGCTGCCAGAAATGTTCACCACCGGATTTTCCATGGAATCCCAACTGCTAGCCGAAGCCGAAAACGGCCCGACCCATGAATGGCTCAAGGCTCAGGCACATAAGCACAACGCGGTGATTACCGGCAGTGTGATCATCCAAGCCGCCGATGGCAGTCACCGTAATCGCCTATTGTGGGCACGGCCTGACGGTGAGGTGTTGCACTACGATAAGCGCCACCTGTTTCGCATGGCCGGCGAGCACAATCACTACACGCCTGGCGAGCGTCAGGTGCAGTTCGAGCTCAAGGGTTGGCGGATACGCCCGCTGATCTGCTATGACCTGCGCTTCCCGGTGTGGAGCCGGGACGCCCAGGACACCGACCTGCTGCTGTACACCGCCAACTGGCCGGGGGCGCGGCGCCAGCACTGGAACCGCCTGTTGCCGGCCCGGGCCATCGAAAACCTGTGCTATGTGGCGGCGGTGAATCGGGTGGGAACGGATGGCAAGGGTTTTGCCTACACCGGGGACAGCCAGGTCCTGGACTTCCAGGGTGAAAGCCTGCTGAGCGCGGGGGAGGCGGACGGGGTGTTCCAGGTGTGCCTGGAGGCGGCGCAATTGGCGGAGTACCGCACGCGGTTTCCGGCGAATCTGGATGCCGATAGCTTTCAGTTTGTCTGACAGGAGCCCGTTGCCAGTGAGGTAGCTATCGCGGGCAAGCCCGCTCCCACAGGGTACTGCATTGCAAATGTGGGAGCGGGCTTGCCCGCGATAAGGCCATCAGCACCACCACAACCACAAATAAAAAAGGCCCCTGGGTTCTCACCCAGGGGCCTTTTGCATTCCAGCAGGCAGTTACGCCGCTTTCGCTTCCAGCTGGCTCAACGAACGGTTCAGCGCGCTGAACACTGCCTTGAAGCTGGCCGTGGTGATGTTTTCATCAATCCCCACACCGTGCACCGGACGCTCGCCGTTCACGCGCAGTTCAATGTAAGCGGCAGCCTTGGCGTTAGTACCCGCGCCAATCGCGTGCTCGTTGTAGTCCATGATCTCGACCCCAATCGGCAGGCCGGCCACCAGCGCTTCCAGCGCGCCATTGCCCTTGCCGTGCCAGCGCAGGTTGGTTTCGCCCTGACCTTTGCCGGACACTTCAACTTCTACCGAGCTGTTGCCGTTCTCTTCCTGCAAGCGGTGGCTGACCAACGCGTACGGGGTGTTGGCCTGCAGGTATTCACGCTGCAACAATGCGTGGATCTGCGCGGCGGTCATTTCCAGGCCCACGCGATCGGTCTCGGCCTGTACCACCTGGCTGAACTCGATCTGCATGCGGCGTGGCAAGCTGATGCCGTATTCCTGCTCCAGCAAGTAGGCGATGCCGCCCTTGCCCGACTGGCTGTTGACGCGGATCACCGCCTCGTAGCTGCGGCCAATGTCAGCCGGGTCGATTGGCAAGTACGGTACTTCCCACAAGGTGTCCGGTTTCTGCTGGGCGAAGCCCTTGCGGATCGCGTCCTGGTGCGAGCCGGAGAATGCGGTGTGGACCAGGTCGCCAACATACGGGTGACGCGGGTGGACCGGGATCTGGTTGCATTCCTCGACCACTTTGCGCACGCCGTCGATGTCGGAGAAGTCCAGCTCAGGGTTCACGCCCTGGGTGTAGAGGTTCAACGCCACGGTGACGAGGTCGACGTTACCGGTACGCTCGCCGTTGCCGAACAGGCAGCCTTCGACACGATCGGCGCCGGCCATCAGGCCCAGTTCGGTCGCTGCAACACCGGTGCCACGGTCGTTGTGGGTGTGCAGGCTGATGATCACGCTGTCACGACGGTTGATATGGCGACCGAACCACTCGATCTGGTCGGCATAGATATTCGGCGTGGCGCATTCCACGGTGGCCGGCAGGTTGAGGATCATCTTGTGCTCGGGCGTCGGGTTCCACACCTCGATCACCGCGTCACACACTTCCTTGGCGAATTCCAGTTCAGTAGCGCTGAAGGTCTCCGGGGAGTACTCGAAGGTCCACTGGGTTTCCGGCTGCTGGGCAGCGTACTTGACGAACAGCTTGGCTGCGTCGACTGCGATGGCCTTGATCCCATCCTTGTCCTGGTTGAACACGATACGGCGGAACGACGGCGAAGTGGCGTTGTACAAGTGCACGATGGCTTTCTTGGCACCGCGCAGGGATTCGAAGGTACGGGCGATCAAGTCTTCACGGCCCTGGGTCAGCACCTGGATGGTGGTGTCCTCGGGGATGTGGTTGTCTTCGATCAGGGTGCGCACGAAGTCGAAGTCGGTTTGCGACGCGGCCGGGAACGAGGCTTCGATCTCTTTCACGCCCACCGCGACCAGGGTTTTCCAGAAACGCAGTTTTTTCACCGCATCCATGGGCTCGATCAGCGACTGGTTACCGTCGCGCAAGTCGGAGCTGCACCAGATCGGCGCGGTGGTGATGGTCTTGGATGGCCAGGTGCGGTCCGGGATATCAATGGTCGGGAACGCGCGGTATTTCGAAGACGGGTCTTTGAGCATGCTCATCAGAAGAATCCTTGTTGTAGGGCCGAGAAGAGGCGGCCTGCCAGAAAGCGTTTATTAGGGATGCAAATCGGGGACGAGGCAGATCGATTCAGCCTGGCAGTCGTGCGCTGACGAGGCACAGGCTGCGGTGCTGGCGGAGCTGAATGAGGGTGTGAGAGGTTTTCATAAGCTCAACCCTAACCGCCGGGGTGAAAGATGGCAAGCAGTCGGAAAAAATTGAGAGAAGTTCTTCTATTGTTGTAGGAAACGAGATTTTATTGTGGAAAAAGTCGGGAGGCTTTGTTCTATTTGCGTTGGGGTTTCCAGATGCGCAATCAGTGGCGACTGATCGGGCGCCATCGCATGCAAGCCCGCGACGGCGCCAGTAAGCTCAACGATCACATCAAGGTTGGAACGCGCCAATAAAGATCGCCGGATCCACCCGCGCATCATTCAAGCTGATATTCCAGTGCATATGCGGCCCGGTCGCCCGGCCCGTCGCCCCGACCTTGCCGACCACCGCCCCTCGCACCAATTGCTGGCCCACCTTCACGTCAATCTTCGACATATGGCAGAACATGCTGATAAAGCCCTGGCCGTGGTCGACGAACACCGTGTTGCCGTTGAAGAAGTAATTACCCACCAGGATCACCTTGCCATTGGCCGGCGTCTTGATCGGCGTGCCGGCAGGCACCGCGAAGTCCAGGCCCGAGTGCGGGTTGCGCTCTTCACCGTTGAAGAAGCGGCGCACGCCGAACCTGCTCGACAGCGGACCATTCACCGGCTTGTCCAGCACCAGGTTGCTCGGCAGGTTCGGGCTGAAGCTGCGGTAAGCCTTGAGCTGCACCGCCAACTCGCCCTCGATGCGCTTGAGTTGCGCCGGCTCAGGGTTGACCTGGCTTTTATTCTTCAGGGTGATGCGCTGTTCCGGATACTTCTTGAAACCAACGATAAACGGCAGGGTGCGCCCGCCACTGCTGATCCGCTCGTTACCGGGCTTGACCGTCAACGGGATGCCGACAATCGCCAGCCAGTTGTCCTGTTCCTTGACCACCAGCACCGGTTTGCCTTGGTAAGTGGCTTTCGGCGCGGCGGCTCCAGGGCCCAGGTCGACCACGGCCACACCGCCAGGCACCGGCTTGTTCAGAGTGCGGGTGATGTAGCTGTCGGCGTGGGCATTGAAGGTCAGGCACAGCAACATCAACAGGCTAAATAGACGAGGCATCAATCAATCCAGTAATGAAAGGGTGACGGGTGTCAGGTGGTTGTCTTCCACCCGCACTTGCAATTGGCCTTCACCGAGACGCGCGGTCAGGCGCTGGCCGGTGTGGGTTTGTGCGGCATTGCGAATGGCCTGGCCGCGCTCGTCCAGCAGGATGCTGTAGCCACGGCCCAAGGTCGCCAGCGGGCTGACCACCTGCAACGTCTGCACCTGGCTTTGCAGTTGCAGGCGGCGCGCCTTGAGGCCTTCGCGCATCGCGCGGGGCAGGCGTTCGGCGAGGCTGTCCAGCCTTTGGCGCAGTAGCGCCAATTGCCGCCCCGGATGCTGGCCGGCCAGGCGGGTTTCCAGGCGGATCAGGCGTTCGCGGCGGGTATTGAGGCTGCGCTCGAACGCGCGGCGCAGGCGCATATCCAGGTCATCCAGGCGCTGGGCCTGCTGGCGCAGGCGCTCACCGGGGTGGCGCAGGCGCCGGGCCATGCCTTCCAGGCGCAGGCGGTCGTGGGTCAGGCGATTGCGCATCAGCATCACCAGCCGGCGATGCAGGCTTTCGACCTGACGCACCAGGTTGCTGGCGTCCGGCGCCAGCAGCTCAGCAGCCGCCGACGGCGTGGGCGCGCGTACGTCGGCCACGAAGTCGCTGATGGACACATCGGTCTCATGACCCACGGCACTGACGATAGGCGTGACACAGGCATCGATGGCCCGCGCCACGGCTTCTTCGTTGAAGCACCAGAGGTCTTCCAGCGAGCCACCACCACGGGCCAGGATCAGTGCATCAAAACCACGGGCATCGGCCAACTTGAGGGCGCGGACAATCTGCGCCACGGCCTCGCGGCCCTGCACGGCGGTGGGGATCAGGGTCAGTTGCACATTCGGCGCGCGGCGGCCGAACACACTGATGATGTCGCGAATCACCGCGCCCGTAGGTGAGCTGATAATGCCGATGCGCCGCGGGTGGGCCGGCAGTGGCACTTTGCGCTCGGCGCTGAACAAGCCTTCGGCGCTGAGTTTTTCCTTCAGTGCATCGAAGGCCAGGCGCAGCGCACCATCACCGGCCGGCTCCACAGTGTCGAGAATCAACTGATAGTCGCCACGCCCCTCGAACAGCGAGACCTTGCCGCGCACCTTGACCGCCAGGCCATCCTTCAACGCCTGGCGCACCCGCGCAGCGTTATTGCGAAACAGTGCACAACGCACCTGCGCGCCACTGTCCTTGAGGGTGAAATACACATGGCCGGAGGCCGGGCGGGCGAGGTTGGAGATCTCGCCCTCGACCCAGATATTGGTGAACACGTCCTCCAGCAACACCCGCGCGCGGCCGTTGAGCTGGCTGACAGTCAGGACTTCGCGGTCCAGGCCCAGGCGGGCAAACGGGTCTTTAATCATGAGAGGCGATCTTTAGTCATGGGCGGCAGTTTATAGGCATTCGCCCAGTGTTTGACAGAACTGCGCAACCAGCGCGCTCGGCGCCTGCGCACAGGCCAGGGCCACGGTGCTGTGGCAATCGGGGTCGGCCAGGGGCAGGAAGTGAATGTTGGCCGGGGCGATATCGCGCATCGACTCGGGCAGCAGGGCAATGCCAAACCCCGCCTGGATCAGTTGCAATTGGGTGGTCTTGCGCGACATCACCCGCGCCGCCTTGGGGAAAAATCCGGCGCGCATGCACAACTCGGCTGACAGGTAACTCAGGCCGCCGCGTTGCGGATGGGGGATCGAGATAAAGGCTTGGTCCTGCAACTGCGCCAGCTCAATGGCCGAGGAATGCCGGGCCAACGGATGGCCTGGCGGGACTGCCAGCAGCAGCGGCTCCTTATATAAAGGCAGGATGCGTACCCCCTCGCGCTGGCGTAGCACCGGCAGGCGCAGCAGGCCGACTTCCAGGCGACCCTCGGCAATGTCTTCCAACTGCGCTTCAGAGGACAGTTTGACGATATCCAGCGACACCCCGGGGCACTGCTCCAGCCAGGCGCTGATCCCGCGCAGTACCCGCCCACTCATCGGCACTGTGCTGGAGTGGCTCAGGCGCAGGGTGCCGAGCTGGCCGTGGCCGACCTGGGTCGCCAGTTCACTGGCCTTGTGCAACTCGCCCAGCAGATTGCGCGCCCGTGGATAAAACGCCTCGCCGGCGGCAGTCAGCCTGGGTTGGCGGGCGGTGCGCTCGAACAGCGGGGTGTGCAGGATAATTTCCAGCTCCTTGATCTGCCGGCTGAGGGCCGATTGCGCGACAAACAGGCGCTCGGCGGCGGCGCTGAAGCTGCCGCTCTCGGCGATTTCAACGAAGTAACGCAGTTGCCGGGTGGAAATCACGAGTCATGCCTTTTCGAGATAGGTGGAGGGCGTGGAAGATATTAGTCGCAACTCACCGGCTTGGCTAAAGTGAGGGCCATCGCTGACAAGGAATATTGCATGAGCCTGGTTGAATTGATGGGGCAGTGGTCGTTCGGGACGATGGACTGGCTGGTAATCGGCCTGGGGATTGCCCTGGCTTACATCGTGTTTGGCATCGCCGGCTTTGGCACGGCGCTGGTGGCCGGGCCGATCCTGATTATGTTTATGCCGCTGTCGAAGATCATCCCGCTGCTGGTGCTGCTGGATTTCGTCGCGGCCTTTGGCAACCTGCTGCAATCGCGGCGGGATGTGATCAAGCCGGAGCTGTTGCGGTTACTGCCGTGCATGGCGATTGGCTGCACCCTTGGCGTGATCTTCCTGCTCAACCTGCATTCGGATCTGCTCCTGCTGTTGATGGGCCTGTTTATCAGCGCCTATGCCATCTACAGCCTGACGGTAAGGGCCAAGCCCACAGCCCTGGCTGCCGGCTGGTCGGTGCCGATGGGCGTGGTGGGCGGACTGTTTGGTGCCTTGTTTGGCAGTGGCGGCTTTTTATATGCGATCTATCTGAACAGCCGCCTGCCCAAGGACGGGGCGCGAGCGACCCAAAGTGCGCTGATCAGCGCGAGCACGGTGGTACGCCTGAGCCTGTTTTTGATCGCCGGGGTGTATGCCGAGTTGCCGCTGCTGATGTTGGCCGTGTGCCTACTGCCGGCGATGGCCCTGGGGCTGTGGGCGGGGCGGCGATTGACCCTGCGCATGTCCCGCGAGGCGTTTGTGCGGTTGGTGACGTGGCTGGTACTGGCCAGTGGCATTGCCTTGATTGGACGGTATTTGAGTACTTGACCTGTGTGGGGCAGAGATTAAGCTGCCAGCCTTCAGGGCCTCTTCGCGAGCAAGCCCGCTCCCACATTCGACTGCATTTCTCCTGTAGGAATGCAGTCGAATGTGGGAGCGGGCTTGCTCGCGAAGGCGTCAGACGCCACACCGCAGGACTCCCATGAATTCCCAAAGCATCCTTGTCCCGAAAATCTCCACCTTGCCCGTCCACGAACCCCGCGCCCGGGCCATCGTGCGCTGGCTGGTGCGCAAGAACATCATCAAGGAAGAACTGACCACCTGTGGCCGCACCGGCAACCGCATGGGCTATGCCCTGGCCGACGGTGCTCGCGCGGTGGTGCTGCACCCCGAGGCGCTGCCGTTCAACGAACCGGTCAACGGCCTGGAAATCATCTACAAACGCTGCATCTATACCCCCGCCAAGGGTTTTCTCGAAGAAGCCGGCTGCCCGCAATGCCTTAAAGAAGTTGGCGAGGCGCTGTTCGACAGCCTGGAAGACTGGATGCCCGGCCACACCGACAACTTCACTTGCCCGCTGTGTGGGCATGAAGATGACATCAACGGTTTCCTGTTCCTGCAGGAATGCGGCTTTTCCAACCTGGGCTTTATCTTCAACAACTGGGCGGAAGCGGGCTTCAAGCAGAGCTTTATCGACGAGTTTGCCGATTGGCTCGATCAGAAAATCAGTTGGGTCAAAGTCGAACTCTAAAACCACTGCCGCCCCCTACCTGTAGGAGCCGGCTTGCCGGCGATGGGGCCTGGGCCGTGCGCCAAACCAGAGACTGGTTTTACCCATCTATCAGTATTACCAAGTTTGTCAGAGTTTTACGTTGAGGCCCGAGGGGTGTCTGAGTATAATGACGCGCTTCCATTTTCCCGCTCGGGAGCCCCCGCGATGCTGCGTATCAGCCAAGAAGCTCTGACATTCGACGACATTCTCCTAGTGCCCGGTTATTCCGAGGTGCTTCCTAACGAAGTCAGTCTCAAGACCCGCCTAACCCGTGGCATCGAGCTGAATATTCCTCTGGTTTCCGCTGCCATGGACACCGTCACTGAAGCCCGTTTGGCAATCGCCATGGCTCAGGAAGGCGGCATCGGCATCATCCACAAGAACATGACCATCGAGCAGCAAGCTGCCGAAGTGCGCAAGGTCAAGCGTTACGAAGCCGGCGTGGTGAAAGATCCGATCACCATCGAAGCCGACGCCACCGTGCGCGACCTGTTCGACCTGACCCGCCTGCACAACATCTCCGGTGTTCCAGTGCTGCACGATGGCGACCTGGTCGGCATCGTCACTTCCCGTGACGTGCGCTTTGAAAACCGTCTTGAAGTCACCGTCCGTGAAGTGATGACGCCTAAAGAGCGCCTCGTTACTGTCAAGGAAGGCGCCGACAAGAACGATGTGCGTGAACTGCTGCACAAGCACCGCATCGAGCGCGTGCTGATCGTCGACGACAAATTCGCCCTCAAAGGCATGATGACCGTCAACGACATCGAAAAAGCCAAGGCTTACCCGCTGGCCAGCAAGGATGACCAAGGTCGTCTGCGCGTTGGCGCCGCCGTTGGTACCGGTAAAGACACCGGCGACCGCGTTTCGGCCCTGGTCGCTGCCGGGGTTGACGTGGTGGTGGTCGACACCGCCCACGGTCACTCCAAAGGCGTGATCGACCGCGTGCGCTGGGTCAAGCAGAACTTCCCTGACGTACAGGTGATCGGCGGCAACATCGCCACCGGCGCTGCCGCCAAGGCCCTGGCCGAAGCCGGCGCTGACGCCGTCAAGGTCGGTATCGGCCCTGGCTCAATCTGCACCACGCGGATCGTCGCCGGTGTGGGCGTGCCGCAAATCAGCGCCATCGCCAATGTTGCCGCTGCCCTCGAAGGCACTGGCGTACCGTTGATCGCCGACGGCGGCATCCGTTTCTCCGGTGACCTGTCCAAGGCCATCGTGGCCGGTGCTTCCTGCGTGATGATGGGCTCGATGTTTGCCGGCACTGAAGAAGCGCCAGGCGAGATCGAACTGTTCCAGGGCCGTTCCTACAAGGCTTACCGTGGCATGGGTTCGCTGGGCGCCATGTCCCAGGCGCAAGGCTCTTCCGACCGCTACTTCCAGGACTCCTCGGCAGGCGCCGAGAAGCTCGTACCGGAAGGCATCGAAGGCCGTGTGCCGTACAAAGGCACCCTGAGCGCCATCATCCATCAACTGATGGGCGGACTGCGTTCCTCGATGGGCTACACCGGCAGCGCCGACATCGAAGAAATGCGCACCAAGCCAGAGTTCGT
The DNA here is from genome assembly GCF_058742075.1 of Pseudomonas sp. HC1(2025). Classification (NCBI taxonomy): domain Bacteria; kingdom Pseudomonadati; phylum Pseudomonadota; class Gammaproteobacteria; order Pseudomonadales; family Pseudomonadaceae; genus Pseudomonas; species Pseudomonas sp. HC1(2025). Next base: position 1,168,513 of record NZ_CP196017.1, read on the forward strand.
ACGGATCACCGGCGCCGGCATGGCTGAATCCCATGTCCACGACGTGCAGATCACCAAGGAAGCGCCAAACTACCGCGTAGGTTGAGGCTTCCAGCAAAACGTTAAGTAACCGGGGCTGTTCTTTCAGCCCCGAGTTGTTTCTGATTCATTAGACGAGACTGACTTCATGGCCCTCGACATTCACGCCCACCGCATCCTGATCCTCGACTTCGGTTCCCAGTACACCCAGCTGATCGCCCGCCGCGTGCGTGAAATCGGCGTGTACTGCGAACTGCATCCGTTCGACATGGATGACGAAGCGATCCGCGAATTCGCCCCTAAAGGCGTCATCCTCGCCGGTGGCCCCGAGTCCGTGCACGAAGCCAACAGCCCGCGCTGCCCACAAGCGGTATTCGACCTGGGCGTGCCGGTATTTGGTATCTGCTACGGCATGCAGACCATGGCCGAGCAACTGGGCGGCAAGGTTGAAGGTTCCGAGCTGCGTGAATTCGGTTATGCCCGTGTCGACGTGGTCGGCAAGAGCCGCCTGCTGGACGGCATCGAAGACCACGTCGACGCCGACGGCCTGTTCGGCCTCGATGTCTGGATGAGCCACGGTGACAAGGTCACCCGGATGCCGGAAGACTTCCACATCCTGGCCAGCACCCCGAGCTGCCCGATCGCCGGCATGTTCAGCGACGAGCGTCGTTACTACGGCGTGCAGTTCCACCCGGAAGTGACTCACACCAAGCAAGGCGGGCGCATCCTGTCGCGCTTCATCCTCGACATCTGCGAGTGTGAAGCCCTGTGGACCCCGTCTAAAATCGCTGAAGACGCCATCGCCAACGTGCGCGCCCAGGTCGGTACCGACAACGTCCTGCTCGGCCTTTCCGGCGGCGTTGACTCCTCCGTGGTTGCTGCGCTGCTGCACAAGGCTATCGGTGACCAACTGACCTGCGTGTTCGTCGACAACGGCCTGCTGCGCCTGCACGAAGGCGAGCAAGTGATGGCCATGTTCGCCGAGAACATGGGCGTCAAGGTGATCCGCGCCAACGCCGAAGATCAGTTCTTGAACAACCTGGCCGGCGAGTCCGACCCGGAGAAGAAGCGCAAGATCATCGGCCGCACCTTCATCGACGTCTTCGATGCCCAGTCCAACAAACTGGACAACATCAAGTACCTCGCCCAGGGCACCATCTACCCCGACGTGATCGAGTCGGCCGGCGCCAAGAGCGGCAAGGCCCACGTGATCAAGTCCCACCACAACGTGGGTGGCCTGCCTGAGGAAATGAACCTCAAGCTGGTAGAACCGCTGCGCGAACTGTTCAAGGACGAAGTCCGTCGCCTGGGCCTGGAACTGGGCCTGCCGTACGACATGGTCTACCGCCACCCATTCCCGGGCCCGGGCCTGGGCGTGCGCATCCTCGGTGAAGTGAAGAAGGAATACGCCGACCTGCTGCGTCGCGCCGACCACATCTTCATCGAAGAACTGCGCAAGGCCGACTGGTACCACAAAGTCAGCCAGGCCTTCGTCGTGTTCCAGCCGGTGAAATCGGTTGGCGTGGTTGGCGATGGCCGTCGCTACGCCTGGGTCGTGGCCCTGCGTGCCGTAGAAACCATCGACTTCATGACCGCCCGCTGGGCACACCTGCCGTACGAACTGCTGGAGACTGTCAGCGGCCGTATCATCAATGAAATCGAAGGCATCTCGCGCGTGACGTATGACGTGTCGAGCAAGCCGCCGGCGACGATTGAGTGGGAATGATCCCGCGTCAGGCATTGTCCTGCACGATGTAGCAAAAAATGCCCTGGAGCCCGCGTAATTGCGGGCTTTTGAGTTTTTGGGTCTGGCAAATTCAGGTAGCGTTCTGTATCGCCAAGCACGGTGTGTATGTGGCATGGTACGGGGTACTGACTGTATCCAATGCCATGCATGACGCTCAATACCATGCCCTTTGCCTCAGGGTTGGCATGGTATCGAGTTGGCCTAAAGGCCCGGTTTTACTGGGGGTGGACCCAATTTTTCCGCGCTTTTCAGGGCATGGTATTTTTTCATAGAAATAGTGGAAGCCATGCTCACCGATACCAAGCTTCGAAATCTCAAGCCCCAAGACAAGCTTTACAAGGTGATTGACCGTGACGGCTTGTACGTAGCCGTCACTAAAGCCGGCTCGATCTCCTTTCGCTACAACTACTCCATCAACGGCCGGCAGGAGACCATCACCTTCGGTCGTTATGGCTCAGGGGGGATCACTCTGGCAGAGGCTCGCGAACGGCTAGGGGAGGCGAAGAAGATGGTCGCCGCTGGCAAGTCTCCAGCTAAGGAAAAAGCACGTGCGAAGGCCCGCACGAAGGGCGCTGAGACTTTTGATGCTTGGGCTGAAAAATGGCTACGCGGCTACCAGATGGCGGACTCGACACGAGACATGCGCCGATCAGTCTATGAGCGCGAGTTGAAGCTGAAGTTTGGCAATCAGAAGCTGGTAGAAATAAACCATGAGGACCTGCGAGCGTTGACTGACGCGATAGTAGAGCGGGGTGCGCCTGCAACCGCCGTCCATTCACGGGAGATCGTGCTGCAAGTCTTCCGTTGGGCCATTGAGCGTGGGCAGAAGGTTGAGAACCCGGCAGATCTGGTACGGCCTGCCAGTATCGCGAAATTTGAGCCACGCGACCGTGCGTTGACGCCCGATGAAATTGCGCTGATGTACCAGTACATGGACAGAATCGGTACCGCGACTTCGGTTCGTGCTGCGGCAAAGCTCCTTCTGCTGACGATGGTGCGCAAGAGCGAGCTGACCAATGCGACGTGGAGTGAGATCAATTTTAGCGAAGCGTTATGGACCATCCCAAAAGAGCGGATGAAGCGTCGTAACCCTCATTTGGTATTTCTGTCACAGCAGGCATTGGATTTCTTCATCGCGTTGAAAACCTTGGCAGGAGGTTCGGACTACGTTTTGCCGTCACGCTACGACTCTGATTTGCCAATGAGTGCGGCCACGATCAACCAGGTACTGACGCTGACCTATCGTCTTGCTGAAAAGGAGCGCGTGCCTCTAGGTAAATTCGGTCCCCACGACCTACGCCGCACAGCCAGCACGCTGTTACACGAGGCGGGCTATAATTCCGACTGGATCGAGAAATGCCTTGCGCACGAGCAGAAAGGCGTGCGCGCCGTATATAACAAGGCCGAGTACCGTGATCAGCGTCGTGCGATGTTGCAGGATTGGGCCGATATGATTGATGAGTGGACGCTGAAGAAGCCTCGGAAAACGAATGGGTAGTGAAAAGGAACCCGCCGGAGGCGGGTTCTTCTGAGTGACATATTCGATCTTTACTTCGTCTCTTTACCTCTAATTGATGCTATTGCTTCAAAAGCTCGTTCGTAAACACTCACAGGAGGCTTTCCGAAGTTAACTGCTGATGGGGAAAGTATCTCGGAGTATTTTACGAACTTTTCGGGGTTGTTGTTGGCGGCCAGTAGTGCGCTAGCTTGCGAGTCATAAAGCTCCGCTAGTTGCGAGTAGTACCTTATAAACGAAACTGCTGTCTGGAATAGTAGAATTGAAATAGCTATGGCACCAAATGTAAAGGCCATAGACGATACGGAATTTGTCCAGTCCGGCGTTTCTTGTACGAATGGTTGCTTCGAATATGCTGTCTGAGTGCGCTCATAAAATTTCACTAGCTGTTCAAGCTCGCGCATGTAGGCGGCGCGCTCATCCGTTGTGAATTTTTCTTCCTTGACGTCTTCGCCATCCATCCGTCTTCCCATATTAATTATGCTGTCAGGATAAATTTTCTCTAGAAGGTCGTTGGATTTGCGTAAGAATAACCCGGGGTCACGCATTTTGTTAAAAGAGATTTTTTCGGCAAGTGTGCTGAGTGAGTATGTCTTAGTCTGACTTGAACTAAATACGGCCGCCACTGCAAGGCTCATTAAAACTAATAAACCTAAAGCTATACAAAGTCTTGCTCTCCTAGATTGCTTGGCTCTCCTTTTTAAGTCTTCTACTGCCGCTGTGTTGTCTAAGCTTTCATTGGGTTCTGTAGTATTTTTCATGCATTAAAGGCTCTAGATGGTTAGGGTGATCTGGATTGTTTTTTAATCGTCCATAGCGCAACGAGCAGACCGCCATGGCACGTTAAATATCGGCATGAAGATAATCAAGCGACCAAGTTTCTTCAGAAACAGGGGCTGGAAAAGGACGGCGTAGGCGACTGCTTTTTCCTTTCATATGCAAAGCCTGGTAAGATCAAGCGAAAGTTACTGGACGCGTCGACTGCAGACGTATGGTCCTATTTGTTCAATTGCGCAGTTTGATTCAATCATGCTCTCGAAAGTCGAAAATAATCAGGGATAGAGCGAAGAGCTTTGGATACTGCTTGGCGCTCGATATCCAGTCTGCGAGCAATTTCTGACTGGTTGAAGCCGAGTTTTTGCAGTACGAGGATTTGCTTTCTCCGGTCTGTCAGCTTGACGTCCACCATTAGTCGAGCGAGATTTCTTAGCTCCGCTTCGTCCGCTAGGTGTAGGGTTTGGCTAAGCATGTATCGAAAGATATACGCGTCGACGAGCTCGTCACCTGACTTTGCCTTAGGCTCTGCTCGTATCGCGCATTGTCTGCTCAATCTGGCCAGCTCTAGGTCGAACTGCGCTACAGATCTCATTGCTTGCCTGTATGCCGGGTTCCAGCATCCATCCGGTGTCTTTGGGCGGTGGGTGGAGCAGTACAGGTTACTCAGGCGTAGGTGTTCATCAAGGTCACGCTGGCCTTCACCTTCTGCGAACAATGCTAGCTCTGCCCGCGCGCCGCAGAATCTACAAAACCCTTTCAAGCGTTGACCGTTCAAACCGCCCATATCCTTGTTAGACGGTTGCTTGCGCTTACATGCCAGCACCAGTTCAATCAACGTCTCAAGCGTCGCAATGAAGCAGCGATCATCTCCCGATTGCTTGTCGTGGGTCAGAACAAAGGCTCGTAGCAGCTGACGCTGTAGGCGGACCATAGCGGCAACGCCAATCAGTTGCATAATTGCGCTGAACGCTACATTTGTTCCTGCTCCGGGTATATGGCCCTGATAACGCGATGGAAGCGTTTCGGCATATGCCGCCACGGCAGGGTCGATAAGCTCTTCGACCAGACGACCGATCGGATAGCGTTTAGATGCTGTGGAGTAGGGCTCCCAGCGATCTAGGAATCGGTGAAGGGCCTCTGTGACGGAGGCGTCACACCCCTCCCAAATAGCTATGGTCGTTTGTTTTTTCATGTCAACCATTCTAGCCAATCATTCTGTCGAAGCAATAGGCACCTAAAGGCACGATCAGGCACACATTCGCTGTGACTGGTAGGGCCTAGCTATGCATCCATCGAGCAAAAAACTCATCGACAAAAAGACACTCTTGGCGATGATCCCGCTGTGTGAGCGCACGATCTATAACTTTGAAATGAAGGGTAAATTCCCGCGTCGCATTGCGGTGAGTAGCCGCAAGGTCGTGTGGGATTTGGCCGAGGTAGAAGAATGGATTGATGCATGCAGGGAGTCTGGCCCCGCTCCTAGGCCAGGAATGGCAGTCTAAGCGGTGCGGGGCGGGCCTGAGCATAGGTCGATATCGCGTTCTTGCTCAGACACTGCAAACGCTCTGATAGAGCTGACCGGCGCAAGTCCACAGCTTGCGCTTTTCAGTTCTCAGGACGAAGCGCAGATGTACCACGATAGGACGAGAGCCGGTTTTTTTTCGCTACTCGTCGACTCCCGAGGTGAAAAGCGCCAGTCTTCTCATCGCTTGGCTGATATGCCAAAAGTACTCGATTTGTTGGACAAAAAGCGTGACACGTGGATGTCCCAAGCTGAGTTCGTTCGGCCCAATAGGCGAGTCGTCAACCTCCTGCGGCTTGGCCTGCTGTTTGCCGACCTCGACACTTACCGGGTGCCTGCGCTGGCCGGGCGCACGCCTGAGGCACTGGCGGCATCTGTACTGTATTTTTGCGGCGAGGAAGGTTTGCCGTCGCCGTCTGTGCTGATTTACAGCGGCCGTGGAATACAGGCCAAGTGGCTGCTGGATGGCACGATTCCGCGTCAGGCCCTGCCGCGTTGGAACGCCTGCCAGCGCTATCTTGTGGATCGCCTCGCGCACGTCGGCGCTGACCCGATGGCCAAAGACGCCAGCCGCGTGCTGCGCACCGTGGAGACGGTCAATAGCAAGAGCGGGGAAGTCTGTCGCGTGGTTCATGTCCAGAGCGGCGCAGACGGCGAACCGATCCGCTATAACTTCGAGTATCTGGCCGAGGCGCTGCTACCGGCGGCACGCTGGACAATCGAGCAGCAGCGGCAGGAACAGGCTGAACAGCGCGAGCGGCGAGCCACGAAAAAGCCTTTCCTTCTGGTGCCCGGCGGCAAGGCCGACAATCTGCTCGGGTTCTCCGGCAGACAGCTAGCATGGGATCGCCTCGAAGACTTGCGCAAGCTCGCTGAGCTGCGCGGCGGCGTCAGCGAAGGCAGCCGGATGCAGCACTTGTTTTGGCGGCTGAATTTCCTGCTACTGTCAGGAGCGACCAACAGCAAGCAGATGTACCACGAGGCGGCCGCGCTGGCCCGCGAGCTTGACCCGCAATGGAATAGCCGCTCGAAAGAGCTTATGACGTTGTTCAGCAAGGCTAAAGCCTATGAGGCCGGGGAAAAGATCAGCTTTGGTGGTAAGGACTACGCGCCGCTCTACACGCCGCGAAACGGCACGCTTATCAACCTGTTCGGGATCACCACCGACGAACAGCGTCAGCTCAAAACCATCGTCAGCCAGGCCGAGGCCGCGGAACGGCACAGGAAGCGCGAGGAATGCCGCAGACGCGCTTCCGGTGCGGTAAACCGGGAAGCCTACCTTGAAGCTGCGAACTCCAAGCAGGCGAAGGCACAGTCCCTCAGGCGCGAGGGCTTGAGCGTGCGGGCCATCGCTAAGCAAATGGCTGTATCAGTCATGGCGGTTTCTAGATACATAAACGCACCGGCGAGTCAGTGTACCAAGTCCGTGCGTATTACTAATGGCGAAGCCCCCGTGCATTAGACGGTGTCCTGTCCGAGCTGATGGACAAGGTGTTCAAAGTCCGTGCGTATTACTAATGGCAGAGTCTTCCGCGCTTTTGATCATGGCTGTCTGGGGGCGTCGTTCTGATGGAGTACCGGTAGGGGGCTTTCTGAAAGGCTGAGCTGAGACAAGTCCGTGCGTACTACTTAGATTTGGTGTCTCCGGAAAACAAACCCCCGCACTTTTGGCGGGGGATTTTAGGGTCAGCGGTTGCCGGGAGAGTCGAGCCTTTGGGCTTCCTGCGCCGCTCGGATCGCCATCAGAATTTGCTGGGCTTGAGCAGCATTGCTCTTGCTACCTAGCAGCGGGAGGCGATTCAGGTGTTGCACTCCGGAAAACATATGAAAGGAAGCCGAAAGGGCCAGCGGGCTAACTCGAAGCTGCAATGCGGTAAATTGTCGATCCAGTCTATCGAGCAATGGCCCGTAGCCTTTGCTTCGTAGCCAGCGGCCGAACGCCCACATGGCAATGGCCAAGGTGGAGGCGAGTACGACGAATCCAGCGAACATCAGAATGCTATTCATGGTTATTTCTCCGGCTGGTCATTGCTTGAGGTTATGCTCGAAACGTCGGTGCGACCGGAATTCGAGCTGGTGTTCGTATCTGGTCGAATGACATTGGATTCCATACCTGGGGCTTCCGCGGCCGGCGCTGGGGATTTGAGCGAATTGGAGTCACCGTGAGCTGTCTGTGGAAGATCAGCGCCAAGCGACGCTGAGTGTGCATTCTCCATGCCCGGAACTGTCATCGAGGCGATTACGCCAAGCGCTTTTGCACCACCATTGGCCGCACGGGACAGTGCGTTGCCGGAACTAACAGTTCCCCCTTTCGGTGTTGCTTTCTGATCATTGTCATCGCCGCTCTGTGCGGCCTTCCAGGCCTGCTGGACGCCGTTGCTGGGCGTCGCCGATGGGGTAGCTGCAGTACCGCCAGTCTTCGCACCTGCGGAGCTTGCCCCCTTGGTCAGTGCGCCGCCGCCAGTGCTGGCCCCTACGCCGGAGGACGTAGCGCCACCTACAGACGGAGCGGCACCACCAACGGAGCTTGCACCGGCAAAACTAGAGTTGATCGCCCCTGCGAGACCGCCGCCGGTGATGCCCCCGGCACCCGCTGCACCGGCAGCAGCAGGAGCGGCAGCCCCGGCTGTGGCGATGGTTGCGATTGCCGCCGCTGCACCGGCAGCACCGGCCGCCGCCATACCACCGATGGCTGATCCACCACCCATCGAGGTGCCACTTATCATTCCGCCGATGAGGTCAGGAATGGTCTTTGTCAAATAGCAGCACACCAAGGCCAGACCAACCATCGTCATCAACGACGCTTCGTCATTGGTGTAGGCGGCCAACCACTGCTTGGCCGACTGAACGATCAGGCCAACGATCAGCGTTAAGACGAACAGCTTGGCTCCGATTGCGACGGTGAAACGCATTGGGGCGATTGCAAAATCACGCGTCCATTGTGACCCGCCAAAGCCAAAGAACAGCACCGAAGCATTGATGATGACGTAAGACTCGACGAGCGTTACGAACATGAATGCAGCGATGAAGGCGAAGCACGCTAATACGAGGATTGCGCAAACTGCGATCAGAAGTCCTTTGGCCGGAGAAAATACTGATATGCCCTTCACCATGGTGCGGCCAAAATCCAGTGCAACCGCCAGCATATCGCCGGGTTCTAACGCGCGCCCGAGGCCGCTCGCAGATGCCGCCGCATCGCGGAAGCTCTCGACAATGGCAGATGACCACTCCACCGAGTATTTCATAACGGCAAGGAAGAAACCGACCACCAGGACGAAGCGCAGTAGCTCGCCGACAATCTCGCCGAAGTCGGCTTGCTTCATGACCAGAGGCATGAACGTCCAGATGAACTGAATCGAGGCCAGCAGCCAGAATAATCTGATCGCATAGTCATACAGCGTTTCTGACCACTGGTGCGACTGCTGCAAAACGAGGTCGAGTAGGCCCTGTACCGATGTGTCGGCATGGGAAAGGTCGGTCGCGGCCATAGCATCTCCGCTCAAGAATGCACTCGCTAAGGCGAGGAACAACAGTAGGCGAGTATCCATAGCTAGTACCCCTTAACGCCGCCGCGAGTGTTCGGGCGCGCTTCAAACGAGGCAGCAGCGTCATGCTGTTGCCGTTGGTGCTCAGTCACAGAGGTACACTCGCAGTCGCTCTGAACCGCCACGGTGACCATTGAACCGATTAGTGCAGAGCCGAAGCAGATCAACGCGATGAGCCATTTCGAAATAGTCATTCTCAATACCCCTTAACGCCGCCACGTGTGTTTTTGCGCGCTTCAAACTCTTGTTCGGTAGCTTCGCTGGCTGCTGCCCTGTCGCCCTGCTGAGCCAGATAGTTGCCCTGCATGTTGATTTGCGTAGCCACCAGATCGCGCAGCTTTTGCAATTGCTGTACGTTCTGTGAAGCGATTTCGTTGCCCGCCTGAAGTGCTTGCATCCGGCCGACGGCTGACTGTGAACGGGTCATCATGCGGTCAAGCTGCACGCCCTCAGACTCAAAAGAGCTGGTATTGAGGTTCGCCGCTTCAAGCGCAGTTTTCACGTTATCGCGGCCTTGCTCAGACCACGTCTGATAGCGATCCTGTGCCGGTGACTCAGCCGAGTTGGCAGCTTGGTTGAGGTACGACTCGAAACCGGGGAAAGCCGTGTTGAACTGCGAATCCATGTTCTGGATTTGGCGGCCCAACACCTGCGAGCGGTCGTAGATGTTCACCACGCTTTTCAGATCAGCCGAGATACTGCCGAACATCGAATCGGGCAACCCGGTGCCTTGGGTGATCATGCTTTGATACTGCTGCACCTGAGTTTGCAGTTGCTCGGCCGTGTTCAGAGCCGTGTTGACCGCTTCAGCGTACTCAAACATCTGCTGATAGAACGTGGAGCAGTTTTCGCAGTAGATGGCGTAAGCCGTGGCAGGCGCAACGTATAGCCCCGCGCCAAGTAAGCCGGTTCCGACCATCGCAACGCTCAACGCCACATGACGCCCGGATTTGCACAAGTAGGACGATGCTTTTATGAGTAATTCCCTATTCATACCGAATACCTCATTTCTAACCTTGACGGCGCTATTATTTATCGATATTGCTCCGTTTGAAATATACGGATAACTATCTATCCGTATAAAATGCGATAAGTCTGTCCGTAAACTGTCCGCCATATGGCTGAGAAAAATAACTATCGACCTGATATGTAGGGCTTTAATTTCCAGGGTGGTAGAGATTAAGCCTGTCCGGTTTTATACGTTTTACGGACACAAAAAAGCCCACCGAAGTGGACTTTTTAATCAGAGCGGCTGAGTCAATGTGCTGAGTAATATGGATTCTGCGATCGGTAGGGGGCACGCTCCGCCTTAGGTATGCGCAGCGCGTCGAGATGCCAGTCTTCGAGGGATAAAGCCAGTTCAGCCGCGATACGCTGGGCTTCCGTAACATTTTCTGTAGCCCGATTACCGGTCCGACCGAGGCAGGCTTGCAATTCGTCAAGTCGACTGGCAAATGCACTGATGCGGCGAGCTGTCTTCATGGTCATTCCCCTTGCTGATCTTTTCCACTATTCGGTCGAATTCTTCCCGGACTTGATCGTCCGTAAGCTTCAGATTAACCAATCCTGACTTTATTGCAATTCTGCCGATTCTCTCAGCGGCCTCGTTGTCGAGTTTCGCCAGTCGTGCTTTAGCGGTTTCCAGTTCGGAAATAGCCTCAGAACGGCGCTCAGCGAGAGTTTTGCGTGCCATTGATTGCTCCGGTCTATCTGATGATTTTCTTCGGTAAAAGTGGGTACGCCTATGAATGCTCTCATTCGAGATGCATGATTTCAAGCCGCATGCTTTGCAAAATTAATCATGCTCGCCACCAAGCAGTCTGTTTTGGTGCCCGACGTTAGAAAGTTCAATTCACCTAGTTCACTATGACGGCTTTATGCGATTCTGCGCGACTCTGTGCGATTGAAACCATTTATGAATGCGACGCTATGCGAATGTATGCGAACTTACGCGAATCTACGCGATTAGATGAAATGCAAATGGCATCTCTGCTCAAGTTGCATAGAATCGCATGGAAAGAGACGGCAAGATGTGTGTTGTACGGGTACGGGCATGCCCGAACCCATCCAACACCGCACCTTATTCGCCTGCGGCTCAACGGTATCTTGCTCTGCGATGCCCCAGCCGCTGCCGCGTCTAAAAGCTGAAAAGCAACAACAGGAGCACAAGCCATGACAGAGGACAGCAAAGCGAAGGCCCAACCTCGAAGGCGTGGAAAGCCGATAGAGGTGTGGGTGACTGACGAGGAAAAGGCGACCATCACGAAGTGTGCCGAAGAAGCGGGTATGTCCCGTTCGGGTTACCTCCGAGCATTGGGTTTGAATACGCCCATTCGCTCGGTCGTCGACCTGAAGGCGGTGGCTGATCTATGCAAAATTAACGGCGACTTGGGGCGGGTTGCCGGCTTGTTGAAGCTTTGGCTTGTGGAGAAAAACGGCCAAGGAGCCAGCTCCACCGAGGTTGAGCGGATGATGGTCGAGTTTCGTGAGTTGCAAGCTGGTATTCGGGAAAAAATGAGCACTGTCGTTTTCGCTCGAAAGCGTCCGGACTGACGTCTCGAATTCTTTGGATTGTGCAATCCAATTCTGGGATGGCAATTGCTAGAGTTGTGTCTTGCCAGACCACCGCTGGGGGCTTTTTTGCCGCCCTAGCCAGAAGCTATTATCGGAATGCCACAGCGAGCCGAGGATGCTAGCTTAGGTGCAATGAAGTGCTTACTAACGGTGCCGCTACCGCTGCTTGGAGATTGGCGATGTTCGAAGAAACAGTCCGCGCATTAACAAAGCTTGCCGAAGAAAACTCTATCGTTGCAATCTCCGCAGACGATGACAACTACTTTGATCGCGAGTGCCCCGCGCCAGAATGCTTAGCTCAGTTTAAGGTTCTCATGGCAGATTGGAACGACAAGGTGAGGGACGAAGAAGTCTTTTGTCCGTTTTGCGGCCATACCGCTCATGCTCAAAGTTGGTGGACGCAGGAACAGCTGAATCATGCTCGGGACGTTGCTCTAGCGAAGGTCCAAGCGGCGTTAGGTGGTGCGCTTCGCCTTGATGCGCAGAGATTTAATCAGAGGCAGTCCAAGAGTGGATTCATCTCGATGAGCATGAAGGTAGATAGCAGACCTCAGCATGTCCCGATTCCTTATGCTGCGGCAGTACCCATGCGTCTTAAGATCACCTGTGGTGACTGTGGGTGTCGGTACGCCGTTGTTGGGGCGGCGTATTTCTGTCCGTCTTGCGGGGCAAATGCTGCGGAGCTTGTCTTCGACCTCACGGCCCAGGGCATTCGGCAGTCGCTTGAAGCAGTTGACGCCATCAGAGCTGCTATTCCAGACGCAGACACTGCTGAAAACACGTGCCGTCTAATTGTTGAAAGCGCTTTGCAGAACGCAGTGACCGCATTCCAGAGGATTGCAGAAGCACTTCACGCGCGCATAGCACCGGCCGCTAAGACCCGACGCAACGCATTTCAGAATCTTGCCGAGGGTTCGGCTCATTGGGCTGCCGCTATAGGAGGCGGTTACGATAAGCATCTTTCGGCCGTCGAGATGGATAAACTGACAATAGCATTCCAGCAACGCCATCTACTCGCTCATACACAGGGTGTAGTCGATGATGATTACATCCGGAAAACCGGCGACACACGGTATAAATCTGGGCAGCGTTTGGTCATTAAGCGTGAGGCTGTGGCAGAAGCCCTTAGTCTGGTCAAGCAACTGACTAATGGCATTCGCCAGGACGCGAAGGATAAAGGGTAAACTTGTCTGGAAAAGTGGCAACGAATTGAAAATAATAAGAAAGTAAGAGTCGCCGTTTGGCCTAAATAGTAGCCATACTTAATTAGAGTGCGAGGCAGTAAAGCTGAGGATTTCAAATCTAGCCCCCTGCCACCTCTTCAGTCAGCCTAGGCTTACTGAGAGGTGGCGAGGAGTCGAGACCCCAAGATGCATGCGGACCCTAGGAGAGCAAGCTTTCGTACATAGAACAACTCACTCAAAGCGCTGGTGTGTGCGACCGCAAACGGTCTTCGTAGTGCATGCAGCGCTTGAGTTCAGTATACCTCCTGGCTAACCTTGGCGTCCAGTTCTTTGGAAAAATCAAAGTTAGCCCATTTGGTAAACCAGTAGTCATTATAAGATTGAAGCCGCGAAAGATCGGAGCCGGTCATCCCATAGTAACTCAGTATAGGCTCTTTCGTTTCTCTGCTAACGTACGGGCACACTAAAAGATCTAAGGCCAGATGAGTCATCTCAGAACTACCTATCAAGGAGCCTCTATTTTGAGCGAAGCGTTGCAGGACATAGGCCTCTAATGCGGATCTTATCTCTGAATATCGAACCTTCTTGCCTATATAGAACAATAGGGTAGTTATTGAAAAGTAGTCCAGTTCGTTTCTTGTTGTGTAAGCCCCATCAATTGTTTCGAATCCAAAACAGCGAGCAAGGAGGCTCTCGCTTACGCGATAATTTTTTCCGAGCTGACCCATCAGTACCAATAGATACATGATTTCAATTCGAGCACTTTTGCCATCCGAATACTTATCAATAATGCTGACGCATCTTTCGTGTATTACTTGTGAAATTAGTGCTCCATAGCTAAGGCCAATCGAGTTCTCACTATAAAACGCCAGTATTCGCTGGCAGATTCTGCACAGTTTTATAGTTGTGTTCACCTTGGGTGAGACAGCGTAAACGAAGAAAACAAACCATAGCAGAGACTCTAGCGCCTTGGAGAATCCCTTATCTAGGCCTGGTGCTCTTTCTACTTTTTCATAAGAATCAATCAGTGCGCCTACCTTCCTCTCAACCACGGAAAGCGAATAGTTAAGCACATCCCCGTACCCGACACCGGAGGCTGAGAGAATTGACTTAAAATCTGTAACTAAAGCTGATCGTCCTATATAAATCTCTCCTCGAGGACGACTTTCACCATCTTTTAAATCGCTCGCAATGTTCCATTTGAGTGAGCTGTCAAACAAGTCTGATATTTTTTTCTTGGCAATAGATATCGGAGTGATCATAGGTCTTGACAAGGTTTCTTCCTTGCCTTTGTTTAAAGATAGCTTGAATCGTTTTAATATCTCTTGTAATAACATTTTAGTTTGATGGCAGCATTCTTCACTATTGTAAAAAACGAAATAATCATCCACGTATCTGTAGATTTTAAAGTCTTGGTCCAGCCTCCATCCTTTTTCCATTAGACGAGCCGACACCTCGGTATCTACAGCTTGCAAAATAATTTCAGCGAATATTCGAGATACTTCGGGGCCAATTAATATGCCATTTGTTTCATTGTAATTCACCTTCTGCATCAAGGAATCAAATTTGCTGCCAAAGGATTCCTTTAAAGGTGTCATATATGTCTTTGAGTAATTCTTTCCATATATGGCCCATGGAAGAGAATGGGTGTATATGCCGTCAAAGCAGCCAGAGATGTCGTACTTTGTCAAAAACTTAAAGTCGCGTTCGCACTGAAGGTGTTCTGGGGACTCATAAAACTTAAAAACATTGCTGAACTTCTCGTAAACAAAAAATGATCTTAGGTTTTCATAGTTATCGCCAGAGACCTCGACCAAAGTGTCAATCGGGCCCTGCTTTTCTATCAGGGTTCTGCTATCTATGAACGTACAACCTGCAACTCTCTTAGGGGATCGCAGGCTAAAATCACTTTTGCCAGCAAAGTAAATTATAAGGTCTTTATATTGCTCATAAAAATCCACAACTAGTAGTTGGGCTTTCGGGTGCATGAGAGCAAGTTGTCGCAGCTGATCTTGCTTGTGCGTTGTGAAAAAAGCAAAGGGAACGCTATGGTAATCCGTTTTCGTTTGAGAGACATCAACGTAAGACTTCTCTCGGGTACTAGTGGTATCACGCTCCACAACGACATCTGGCGGGATGCTTAGTAGTATCTTAACCAGGTTGTCGAGAACACTATCCTTGGAGTTCCACTCTATTATTGAGCCTGAGAACCTTACATTGTGTTCACAAAGAAACCTATAGAAATACTTATTCGAGAACACGATAGGTACTTCGTACGGAAGAACGTCAGAAAGCACCACTCTTTGGATTGGAAAATTTATTGATAGTGCTTTCTTAGGCATGTTTCCATCCTCGAGATATTTCTGACAGTTTTTTCGTGCTGAGATTTCTGAACTCTTTCTTGGTAAAGCCATTTTCGAAAGATAATCGAGAAAGCTTTCTTATTAGTCCCGTATCCGTTAATAAGTTGATCTTGGCTAGAAAAAATCTATCCAAGCCTCTTAGTTGAGAAAGCTCAGTTATATGCTTGTTGCTATAGTATACGCCAATAAATGCATTGCTTTTTCTGTTGAAAAGCCGCATATTTCCTGTTAGGAATAGGCATCTTGTAATAAGCTCTCTAGCTGCCTTCTTGGGGATAAATGCTACTTTGGCATGGTAGTCTTTAAAGGATTTTTCTATGCGCTCTCGATACTTTTTTAACTTGGCAGTGCTCATTCTGACGGCGCGGCTGCTTGGGGAAACGTCAAACTCATACCCAAGATATGTAAATTTTCCGCGCTGTTCATCCATTAAGTTCAGTTCTTGAGTCTTGTCATTTAGAGACAAGCCTTTCTTGGCGAGAAGCTCGCCGAAGGAAATCAGATATTCATTGGCTGCCTCCTTCTTCTCAGGCGCAAACATCATTATCATGTCATCTACGTATCTAGCATAATAAAAAATCTCATCGTGTCTTCTGACTTCGGCATCTATATATGCTAGGTATATTTCCGACAAGTATGCACTTATTCCTACTCCTCTAGGTAATCCTCTATCTGCACCTGATAGCTTCAAGTAGTCGCCCAAAATCCGAGTTATAATTCTCTTAACTAGTACGGAGAGCTGGGGTGATTGATGAATGCTTTCTAGCAAATCTTTGTGCTGCACGGACTCATAAAAAGATTCTACGTCTGCCCGCAAAATAAACTTTGGTGAGCCGTCCATAGCCAGCGATTTGACTTGAGCTACCAAGATGTCTCTAGGCGGCATCTCGACATGATAGACATCCTTTAGAATTTTTTGTACGAATCTTATTGCGAGAATTTGCGCTAAATCTCTCCCAACCCCGTATACTGTCTTATTTCTAATTGGCGCCGGTAATACATTTAGCTCGACTCTGAAGTTTTTTGACAGAATTTGACTAGAGATTTTTTCTAGCGCGGTATCCACAAGCTCAGAGTGAGATTCCTTACGCCCTTTTATGACTTTATTTAGTCGGCCGAGGCGAAGCTCATAAAATTGAGCGGTTACTGCACCGGTTCGATTCTTATATCTGAGGAGCGACTTAGATTTCTTTAACTCATAGATATGCGTACGTAAGGCGTATGCGTCGGGAATGTATCGCTCTTCTAAGTCTCCGCCTTTCTCGCGGTCTTCATCGAGCAATTTATTCAGATTTTTTATCGAAAATGCCTGGTCAATAGACACGATTAACTGCCCTGTTAGTCCGAATGTGGCTGTCCATGCAAGGGATCAGCTATATCTCAAAATGGTACGATAGCGGTATAGTGCCATCATTGGCTACGGCTCGACCAATTCGACAGCTACAGTGCAGGCTCACGGCACGCTGAACGTAGCGGTGCTGAGTTCTAGGTTGGTGGGATCGTGACCAACCTACGTTGACCTGGTCGCAGTGGGATAGGAAAAAAGTAACAAGCGAAGTCGTAGCGCTCCTCGGTGGGTGTGTCGCCTACGCCCACCACTTCGCCTTCAGTAAATGGGGTGGCACCAAATGAAAGACCGTCCTCACGACGAAGCAATGTCCGAACAGTTCCACGCTGATCCGGCCTATGCCGCCGAACTGCTGGCCGAAGTGCGCCGTAACGGCGACTTGGCCGAGCTCGCTACCTTAATGAGACAGTTGACCATGGGGGGGCGGCAGGACAATTGGTGGAGCGCTGCCGATGCGAAGGACACGCTGCCGTCTTTATAGCGGTATATGGTATATTTCATGGTATTTTTGGCTTATCTATTATTAGGTCGTTGTTTTTAAAGGGTTTTAGTTGTAAAAAATAATAGAGTGGGAATGATTGGGCGTCCGGCATTGTCCGGCACCCTCTAGCAAAAAGTACCCTGAAGCCCGCTTAATTGCGGGCTTTTGGCTTTTTGGGGCTCGCCAAAATGCCCGTCAGTTAAGCCTTTTTGTAGGAGCGAGCTTGCTCGCGAAGAACTTGAGAGCGCCGCGTTTACCTAGCAAACACGCGTTATCGTTGACGTCCTTCGCGAGCAAGCTCGCTCCTACAGAAAGCAGAATCGGTTTAACTGACTGGCATCAGGGCTCGCCAGGTTCGCCGGTGATGGCGGTCGAGAAGGCGCAACTGTCCAGCGCTACTACCACCAACCCCCCCCAATGGATTACCGGCGGCCTTCGCACACCGGTGATTCGCCGATGCGGCCTTCCTTGCACAGGTCAATGTTATCTGTGCGCTTGAAACCGGCGTCTTTCATGCAATAAAACCGCGTGAGTACCTAGTCAATCGGCGTCCTGTCCCCCGTCCCTATCAGGTTGGTATAGCCGCAGGCGGTCATAGCACTCTTGACGCCTTCTTCAGACACTCCGATTTTCTTCCAATTGGTAAATTCCGGCGGCGGAGGTTGAAAACCCCGGCCCGTGCAGCCAACCAATAACACAGCGCAAAAACTCAGCAACAGGCTCTTGATGAGCATGGCGTTCTTCCTCATGGTTTGACTCATATATCGGATGCGTCGTATCAGCGAGCTTGTCGAGGTAGTGTCGAGGGCTGCTCAGGAGCAATTAGAAAAACTCATCCAACAAGCAGTAAAAAGCCATGCGCTGCTCATCAGGCTCCACACCATACAGCTCAAAGAAGGGCCTTACCCATTGCCGTCCCAGGTTGCGTTCGACGCTGCGTGCCGCCAGGGCCAGGTCTTGATAGCGGTCACTGACTCCAAGGCGACCGCAGTCGATAAAACCACTGAAGTGACCGCCCGCTGCCATGAAGTTTGGCAGGCACGCATCGCCGTGCGTCACCACCAGGTCGTGGGTGGCGGGCCGTGTCGCGAGGAGTTCGGCAAACACATCGCGGACGCTGCGTCCCAGTCGCTCATCGTCGAAGTCCGTCCCATCAATCAACCCGGCGTCGACGTGTTCCCGGGCGACGGTGATGCGCTGTTCCAGGTTGTGATCGAAGGGGCATTGCGCCACGGGGACCTGGTGCAATGTGCGCAAGGCGGTGGCCAGGACGTCGATGACCTGCGCGGCAGAAAGCGCGCTGCTGCTGGCCAGGTCCTGTCCCGGCATGGCGCTCATCAGCAGCCAGTGGTGATAGTTTTCCTGCACTTGGTCCAGTACCACTGGCGCTGGCAGGCCCTGTTGCTGCAGCCAGTGCAGGCGTTCGATTTCGTCGGCAAGCTCGGCGTGTTCGACCAGGGGCTCGGCTTTCAGGAACAGGTCTGGGCCGTTGTCCCTGCGCAGTCGAAACACGTCAGCCCGGGACTCGCCGATGGCCTGTTGTTCGATGAGTGCGAGGGGGAACTGTTCACGCCATTTTTCTGGAATGTTCACGGTGCTGTCCCGGTCCTCGCCTGAGCGTTGTCAAACGCCGATTAAACACCGTTTGGCCTCGGCTTGTCATGGGCGCCCCGCGCGGCAGGCGTTTTACTGCCTGGCGCGCGGGGGGGGGGCGTCAAGCGGGCAGCCGGCATTGCAGGTTCAAGCCCATATTGGTGAGGGCGCTGGACAGCTTTTCCAGGGTCGCGAAGTGCACGTTATGTACCCCGGGCCAGGCCGGCCGGTCGATGGAGAAGCTACCATCGGCCAATCGGTTGATGGGGGTACGGACGACGCTCATGGCGCGGCTGTGATGCAGCAGGGTATAGCGGCCCTGGCTTGCATCGATCAGGTACATGCCCTTGCGAAACAGCAGCCGCTGGTTTTGCTCCAGGGTCCTGTGCACCAGCGGTGCCTCCACTTGCACCCGCAGGTCGGCATGCAAGGTGTCGAAGCTGTCTCCGACGTGTTCGTGGGCAGGTGCACTGTCGCGGTCGATGTCGATGCCGGGGTCAATGCGTATGTCGCTGCCTTGCCCGGGAAGCACCTCCTCGACCCGCAGTCCGATGCCGCCGTGCAGTTCACTGATACCGGCAAAGCCATTGAAGGTATTGATGTTTCGCGCGCCAGTGAGCACCAGCCACTTGCCGCCGCCATTGAGGGCCTGGTCGGCCTGGATAATGGTATGGGCGAGGTAGTTACTCATCGCTTGCTCTGAAAGGTTGGCGGTGGGGTTGGGGTACTTGTAGTGGGCGACGCAGTCCAGAGCCTGCACGCGGATGCCATTGGCCCTGGCAGTCTTGACCAACTCCAGCTCGTTGTACTGGCCTGCCGGGTCGGTGCCCAGCCGGTTCAGGTAGCTTTCCAGGTCTTCGGACATCACCCCGGTGCGCGAATAGAGGTTCAAGTCATCCTGGACAAAATCGTTGAGCAGGCGGCGCAGATATAGGGTCTTCACACCTTTGCGCGCGAAGAGGGGCAGGTTGTCGATCACCAGGCGGGTGCTGGCGATGCGGTCCAGGGTTTCACCGATGACGTATCCGGGTATGTCTTCGGGCAGGCGCTCGATGATTTCGGCAAAGGGCGTAGTGGGCTCGAACGCGGGGATGTCCGGGCGCGCTGGAAGTCGGTTCCAGGGCAGTTCGGTAAAGAAGTCTTTCGCCGTTTGCAGCAGTTTGTCGTGAGTGACGCCGAAGTAATACGTGAAGCGGTCGATGCGCCCGAAGCGGCTTTGAACATGGGTTTCAGGCAGGCCCAGTACCCACTTTCTTATGTGCGTGCGGGTCGAGGGCGGGGTGTCGAAGGGGGTAGTGACCCGGCGCAGCGGGTTGACGGGGGCAGTCACCGGTTCCTCGCTAGGGGAGGGCGCTGGCGTGTGTGCGGCCTTGCTGGAGTTGCCGCCACCGCCTTTCAACCCTTTGCTGGCGCTGACGGGTTCCCATTCGTTGAGTTCGTTCAGGCGCACTGGCAGCGAGCCGGAAAAGCCATGGGGGTTACTTGGGTCGACGATCGCCCAGAAACCGTGGCCGTTGGGGTCGGCTTCGTAGCGTACGTAATAGGCTTCATCGTTGAGCATAATGGCGTGCTGCGGCATGCCGCTGGAGGTTTTGAGGGTATAGACCTGGTGAAACTTGCCGGGTGCGGTGTTGAGGGTTTCACCTTCCAGGATCAGGTTGCTTTGGTAGCTGGCAGGTACGGTCGGTTCTGGCGACACGGGTATAACGGCGGGCGTAGTGTGTTCAATCGCCACGGTATCGACTGTTTCGGCGATCTGCGGCATGACGCCGTCGGCCTTCAGCAGCGTCAGGTTGAACACCGCATCGATAGCACTGAGGACCGCGCCCAGCGCTCCCGCGCGGCGTTCGGCCGGGGTTTTGCCATTGATTGCCTGGTCGATATTCAGGCCCAGACTGGCCACGCTGGCGCCCATCACCACCAGGGCCACCGGCCAGCCTGCCACGGCCATTGGTCCGAAGGTCTTGCCAAAGGCGGCCAGGTAGCCGATCCACAGCTTCTTGCGCAGGTCGCCGTTGCTCTGCAGGGAGAACTGCGCATCGTTGTCCATGCGCGCACGGCTCGATTGTGCGAGCCAGGTAAAGGCGTCGCCGTCGAGGGGCTGGTCGGCTTGATTGATCAGGTGGTGGTCCCACGTGCCCCAGTCGATAAACAGCTGGTCGAGTTGGTGGTTCAGGCCTTTGTCCACCCAGTCTGGCGGCAGCGTGCCGGCCACGGCCTGGGCGGTGCGGTAGATCAGCACGGGCGTCAGCAGCATTTGCTTCCAGGTCACGGCGTCGGTGTCGTCCTGCTGGACCTGGGCCGACAAGGGGAAATGGGCCATGAAACGCGCGCGGTTATCGGCGCGGTTGGTCTGGTTCAACAGCCAGAAATGCAGGTCGGCAGGCGTTTCAAGGCAGTGGAAGGCCTGGGCCTCGCCGGGCACGTAGAGGATTTGCCGACCATCGCCATCGACAATACGCAGGATGTCCGTGGCGATATGCCCGCCAATATCCAGTGCCGCCACGCGTAGCCCGCTTGCCGGGGTTGCCTCGGCTTGCAGGTCGGGCAGGGTCGGCGGCCAGCCCAGGTTGCCGGCAAGGGCCTTGATCACCTTCTGCAACTGCTCCTCGTCGAGGTGCCCGGCCTGTCGCGCTTGCAGGGCCTGGGCCAGGCAATTGACCTTGGCCAGGGTGCGGAAATGGTGGTGGTGGGTACTCCAGAATTGCTCCACGCGCGTGGTGTAGCGATCGCTGAAATTGATCGCCCAGAAATCATGGAGCACGGCGCTGGCGGACAGCTGCACTTCGTTGTGCTGATCGAACACTCGCGCCTGGGCACCCTCGCTGTAGAAGCCGCCATCGCCGTCGAGCAGGTCGGCATTATCCTGGTCATGCACCTCGAAGCGGTGCATGACCAACTGCGTCAGGGTCATCGATGCCTGGGGTTTTTCGTTATGGCTCCAGCCGGTAAAGGTCGCCGGATCACCGGTGCCGCGGTTGAAGCGGTGCCAGTACACCTGATCGGGATCCAGGTGCGCCAGGCCATGTTTCGTGAGGATTTCACCGGCGGCCTCGATGGCCATCGCCTGCATGTTCGGGCAGGCATCCAGTACCACGGGGGCCAGGGCGCGAAGTTGTTGCTGGGCGGCGGGGGATGTGTCGGCAAGTGGCATGCTGCTCTCCTTGAGGGGGGGAGGCGAGCATGCCAAGCGCTTCAGAGTGGGTGTGGGTAGATAATTAACGCCGGGCGATATCGGAGAAGTAGAACTTATCCAGGGTATGCCGCGACTCGGTGTACTCGAACTGGCGCCCATCCTGCAAAAACGTCTGGTTGCTCACCACGATCACATGGCTCTGGCCGTCGAGGTCCAGGTGCGCCTGGTCGTCCTTGCTGCGGGGCAGGGCTTCGATGGTGCGCTGGGCGTAGCTGATCTGCAGGTGCAGGGTTTGTTCGATGAAGGCGTAGATCGACTGTTCGGCAATCGTCTGGTCCAAGCCCGGGATCAGCTCGGCAACGAAGTGGTTGATATCGAGGATCACCCGTTTGCCGCCAATGCGCCGCACGCGCTTGATGCGGGTGATCAGGGTGCCGGGGTCGGCCTCGATGTGTTGCAGCAGCGAACCTTCCAGCGGGAGTTGGGTGAACTCAACCACTTCGGTGCGTACGTCATCGCCCAGGTCGGCGTGGGTTTCGTGGAAGCTGACGATGCCGCCCAGTTGAAACTCAATCGGGTTGGGCGACAGCACGAAGGTGCCCTTGCCGTGGATTTTTTGCGCAAACCCGCGCTCCTGCAACTGCTCGATGGCCCGGCGCACGGTGCCACGGCTGGCCTGGTAGGTCTGCATCAATTCGGTTTCAGAAGGCAGGCGCGTGCCGCGTTGCAGGCGTTCGGTGGTGATGCTGGCAAGCAGATCGGTGTAGATCTGGTTGTATTTACTCATGGAGAGGGCTCTGTGCCGCGTTTGCGTTCAAGGCAGGAACCTTAGTGGCACAGGTGGGCTTTGTCCATTGGACCCTTGGAAAGCGCTGGGCGAATATTTTTACAACTCGTACAGACGAGTTGTTGCTTTAACTCGTACAGACGAGTACTTTTGCCCTCGGCGTGCTGCCAATAACAAGAATCTAAAGTGGAAGACCAAGCATGAGCCACGACTATTCCAACATTGCCCGCGAGATTCTCCTGAACCTCGGCGGCAGCGATAACCTTGAGCAAGCGGCCCACTGCGTGACGCGCCTGCGCCTGGCGCTCAAGGACCCGAGCCTGGTCAACGCCAGTGCGTTGAACCAGGTCGACCTGGTCAAGGGCTCGTTCTTCACCGGCGGCCTGTTCCAGATCGTCATCGGCCCCGGCGAAGTAGAAAAGGTCTACGCCGCCCTGCGCGAACAGACCGGCCTGGCCGCCGCCACCATCGCCGACGTGAAGAAAAAGGGCGCCGACAAGACCAACGCCATGCAGCGCCTGGTGCGGGTGTTCTCCGATGTGTTCATGCCCATCCTGCCGGCGCTGATCATTGCCGGCCTGCTAATGGGCATCAACAACCTGATGGGCGCCAAGGGCATGTTCATCGAGGGCCAGACGCTGCTGGAGGCCTATCCGAACCTGGATGGCCTGTGGAGCCTGATCAACCTGATGGCCAACACCTCGTTTGTGTTCCTGCCGGCGCTGGTGGGCTGGTCGGCGGCCAAGCGTTTTGGTGGCAGTGAAATCCTCGGCATCGTGCTCGGCCTGATGCTAGTCCACCCGGACCTGCTCAATGCCTGGAACTACGGCAAGGCGGTGGCCGGGCTCGACGGCCAGAGCCTGCCGTACTTCGACATTCTGGGCTGGTTCCAGATCGAGAAGGTCGGCTATCAAGGCCAGATCCTGCCGATCCTGATGGCCGCCTACGTCATGAGCGTGATTGAAAAATGGCTGCGGGCGCGGGTGCCGAATGCCATTCAATTGCTTGTCGTGCCGATCACCACCATCGTCGTCACCGGCGTGCTGGCCCTGGCGATCATCGGCCCGGTCACCCGGCACCTCGGCATCCTGATCACCGAAGGCGTGGTCACCCTGTTTGACCTGGCGCCAATGGTGGGCGGGGCGATTTTCGGCCTGCTGTATGCACCGCTGGTGATTACCGGCATGCACCACATGTTCCTTGCCGTGGACCTGCAACTGATCTCGACCCAGGGTGGCACGTTTATCTGGCCGATGATCGTTATGTCCAACCTGGCCCAGGGCAGTGCAGCCCTCGGCGTGTTCTACATGAGCCGCAATGCGCGAGACAAAAGCATGGCCTCGACCTCGGCGATTTCCGCCTACTTCGGCATCACGGAGCCGGCGATGTTCGGGGTCAACCTGCGCTTCAAGTTTCCGTTCTATGCCGCGTTGCTGGGTTCGGCCCTGGGCAGCATTTTCCTCTCGCTGAACAAGGTCCAGGCCTCGGCCATCGGCGTCGGTGGTTTGCCTGGGTTTATCTCGATCATCCCGCAATACATCCCAAGCTTTGTGATCGGCATGGCCGTCGCGATTGTGGTGCCGTTTGTTCTGACCTGTGGGTTAAGCATGAAAATTGTGCGGCCGGGTTATCGCGTCGCCTGATAGATCGCTATCGCAGGCAAGCCAGCTCCCACAGAGGAATGCATTTCAACTGTGGGAGCCGGGCTTGCCCGCGATGAGGCCCGCAAGGCCGCTACAACACTCAATTGAAGGAACCCACCATGCAAGACTGGCAACACTCGGTGATCTACCAGATCTACCCCAAAAGCTTCCACAGCCACGCGGGTAACGCCACCGGTGACCTGCTGGGCATCGTGGACAAGCTCGACTACCTCCAGTGGCTGGGCGTCGATTACCTGTGGATCACCCCGTTCCTGCGCTCGCCCCAGCGCGACAACGGCTACGACATCAGTGACTACTACGCCATCGACCCCAGCTACGGGACCATGGCCGACTGCGACCTGCTGATCAGCGAAGCGGCCAAGCGCGGCATCAAGCTGATGCTCGATATTGTGGTCAACCACACCTCCATCGAGCACGAGTGGTTCCAGCAGGCACGCAGCAGCCTCGACAACCCGTACCGCGACTTCTACATCTGGCGCGACCAGCCGAACAACTGGCAATCCAAGTTCGGCGGTTCGGCCTGGGAATACGAGGCGCAGACCGG
Organism: Pseudomonas sp. HC1(2025); assembly: GCF_058742075.1. Classification (NCBI taxonomy): domain Bacteria; kingdom Pseudomonadati; phylum Pseudomonadota; class Gammaproteobacteria; order Pseudomonadales; family Pseudomonadaceae; genus Pseudomonas; species Pseudomonas sp. HC1(2025). Next base: position 1,193,312 of record NZ_CP196017.1, read on the forward strand.
CCAGTACTTCCTGCACCTGTTCGACCACACCCAGGCCGACCTCAATTGGGACAACCCCAAGGTGCGCGCCGAGGTCTACAAACTCATGCGCTTCTGGCGTGACAAGGGCGTGGGCGGCTTTCGCCTGGACGTGATCAACCTGATCTCCAAGCCGGCGGATTTCCCCGAAGACAACAGCGACGGCCGGCGCTTCTACACCGACGGCCCGAACGTGCACGCGTACTTGCAGGAAATGCACCGCGAAGTGTTCGAGGGCCACGCGCTGATCAACGTCGGCGAGATGTCCTCCACCAGCCTGGAACACTGCATTCGCTACTCTCGCCCTGAGTCGAAAGAACTGTCGATGACCTTCAACTTTCATCACCTGAAAGTCGATTACCCCAACCTGCAAAAGTGGGTGCGCGCCGACTTCGATTTCCTGCAGCTCAAGCAGATCCTTTCCGACTGGCAAATGGGCATGCAGGCCGGTGGCGGCTGGAACGCGCTGTTCTGGTGTAACCACGACCAGCCGCGGGTGGTCTCGCGATTTGGCGATGACGGCGAGCACCGCGTGGTCTCGGCCAAGATGCTCGCCACCGCTTTGCACTTCCTGCAGGGCACGCCGTTTGTGTACCAGGGCGAAGAGCTGGGCATGACCAATCCGGGCTTTGACAGCATCGAGCAGTACCGTGATGTCGAGACCCTGAACATCTACCGCCTCAAGCGCGATGCCGGTGAGTCCGAGGCCTCGAGCATGGCCGCGATCATGCAGAAGTCCCGTGACAACGGGCGCACGCCGATGCAGTGGAACAGCCAGGCCAATGCCGGTTTCAGCCGCGCTGAACCGTGGATCGGCATCCCGGCCAATGCGGCGCAGATCAATGTCCAGAGCCAGCTGGATGACCCGGATTCGGTGCTGCATCACTACCGGGCCTTGATCGTTTTGCGGCGCCTTGAGCCGCTGATCCAGGAGGGGGTTTACCGCCAACTGCTACAGGACCACGACAAGGTCTGGGCGTACCTGCGCGAAGGCCATGGCGAACGCCTGCTGGTGCTGAACAACTTCTACGGCCAGCCCTGCGAAATCCAACTGCCTCACAGCGTGATTGGCTCGGCGAGCGCGCAACGCCTGCTGATCAGTAACTACCCCGACTGCCCGGTGCGCACCGACACGCTCATCTTGCGTCCTTACGAGTCTTTTGTGCTGCACCTGACCGACTGAAACATCCCCTTTTCAGGAGCCGGTTTGCCGGCTCCGACAGGGAAAAAATAAAAAAAATAATGGAGCGCTTCATGAAAACAACAATAAAGCTGGGCCTCGTCGCATCCTGCCTGACCCTGCCCCTGGCGGCCCACGCCCTGGAATTTGCCGGCTACCTGCGTAGCGGCGCCGGCACCTCGACCGGCAGCGGCCCGCAGCAATGTTTCCAACTGCCGGGCGCTCAATCCAAGTACCGCCTGGGTAACGAATGCGAGCAATATGCCGAGCTGGAATTGCGCCAGGACCTGTTCACCCTGGACGACGGTTCGGTGCTGAGCGTGGATGCCATGGCCTCGCTGTATAACAAATACGACCGCGAACTGAAGTTCCAGGGCGAAAACAACGGCTCGGCGCGCATGCCACAGATGTATGCGCAATGGTCGAACATGCCCAGCCTCAACGGCGGCTCACTGTGGGCCGGTCGGCGCTACTACAAACGTAACGACATCCATATTTCCGACTTCTACTACTGGAACCAGAGCGCCACCGGCGGCGGCATCGAGGACGTGCTGATCGGCGATCTGAAGTACAGCTACGCCCTGTCGCGCAAGGACAACCTGTACCAGAAGCAATACGCCACCCGTCACGACTTCAACGTCGCAGGCTTCAAGACCAACCCCGGCGGCGAACTGGAACTGGGCCTGAGCTATATCGAACAGGCGGGCGGGCGCGACACCCACAGTGGCTGGGCCCTCACTGCGCAGCATGTGCAGGCTGCGTTCCTCGGTGGCAAGAACAAGTTCGCCCTGCAGTACGGCGAAGGGCCGGGCACCGGCCTGGGCTACACCGGGAATACAGCTCTGGAGCGCAGTAGCAAAAGCTACCGTGCGGTGGAGTTTTTTGACTGGCAAGTGACCCCGCGTTTTGGCGGCCAGGTGGAGGCGGTGTACCAGAAAGACGTGCGCCCCGGCAGCCAGGACCAGACCTGGATGTCTGTCGGTGTGCGCCCGGCGTATGCCATCAGCGAACAGTTCAAGCTGGTCACCGAACTGGGCCACGATCAGGTCGATGCCAGCGGCGGTACGCGCAAACTCAGCAAGTTCACCTTCGCCCCGACCTGGTCGCCCAAGGGCCCGGATTTCTGGGCGCGGCCGGAGGTGCGCTTGTATTACACCTATGCCACCTGGAACCAAGCAGCCAAGCGCGCGGCCAATGAACTGGCGGCGGGTTCGGCGTTGTCCGACACCGGCTCCTATGGCACCGCGCGCCACGGTTCCAACTTCGGTGTGCAGGTCGAATACTGGTGGAAATAAACACCGGCTTTATGTGGGAGCCGGGCTTGCCCGCGATACAGGCGGCTCGGTATTCCAATGAGACCGCGTTGATGCAATCGCAGGCAAGCCAGCTCCCACAGGGGCCCATTTCACCCCGGGATGTGTACTCGGCCCATGTTTTTTACAGAACCAAACAGCAGGTGATGTCATGACCACAACTCAACCCCTGGAACTGCTGGCGCCCCTGGCGGGTGTGCTGTTGCCCCTGGACCAGGTGCCGGATCCGGTGTTCTCCAGCCGCCTGATTGGCGACGGCGTGTGTATCGATCCCACCTCGCAGACCCTCTGCGCGCCGCTGGCCGGGGTGATCAGCAATATCCAGGACAGTGGGCATGCGGTCAGCGTCACCGACGACCAGGGCGTGCAAGTGCTGATGCATATCGGCCTGGACACCGTGAACCTGGCGGGCAAGGGCTTCACCCGGCTGGTCGAGGAAGGCCAGCGGGTTGAGGCGGGCCAGCCTTTGATCGAATTCGATGGCGACTTTATCGCGCTCAATGCCCGTAGCTTGCTGACCCTGATGCTGGTGGTCAGCGGTGAGCCATTTGTGCTGCTGGCGGCGGGCGCGGGGTTGGTGGAAACCGGGCAACCGTTGTTGCGTGTGACGCCGGTAATACGCGCCGCCAACGATGACGAGGAGGAGGGTGACGCACTGTTCTCCAAGCCCCTGAAGCTGCCCAACGCCAACGGTTTGCATGCCCGCCCGGCGGCGGTGCTGGCCCAGGCGGCCAAGGCTTTTAAGGCGAGCATCTGCCTGCACAAGCAAACCCAGAGCGCCAACGCCAAGTCCCTGGTGGCGATCATGGGCTTGCAAACGGTACGGGGCGATACCCTGCAAGTGAGCGCGGCGGGGGAGGATGCCGCGGCGGCGATCCAGGCGTTGGTTACGCTGTTGACAGAAGGCTGTGGCGAAACCGTTGCGCTGGTGGCCGAGGTGGTTGAGCCAGTTGCGCCGCTGTCATCGGCAAGCGTGCTGCGTGGCGTATGTGCATCGCCGGGTTCGGCGTTTGGTCAGGTGGTGCAGGTGGCTGAGCCCGAGCTGAATGTGCCTGAGCAGGGGGCTGGCGAGACGCTGGAGCATGCCGCCCTGGCACGTGGCTTGCGCGCTGCAACCCAAGCGCTGCAAGTGTTGCAGGACAAGGCCGGCGGCAGTGCCCAGGCAGAGATTTTCCGCGCCCACCAGCAATTGCTCGAAGACCCGACCCTGCTTGAACAAGCCCACGGCCTGCTCGCCCAAGGTAAGAGCGCCGCCTTTGCCTGGAACAGCGCCACACTCGCCACCGCCGGGCTGTTCGAGCAATCCGGCAGCTCCCTGCTGGCCGAACGCGCCGCCGATATGGAGGATGTTGGCCAGCGTGTACTCAAGCTGATCCTCGGGGTGCAGGACGGCGCCTGGGAGTTGCCGGAGCAGGCAATCCTGATTGCCGAGCAACTGACACCCTCGCAAACCGCCAGCCTCGACCCGCGCAAGGTGTTGGGATTTATCACCGTTGCCGGCGGCGCCACCAGCCATGTCGCGATCCTTGCGCGTGCTTTGGGCTTGCCGGCGATTTGCGGGGTGCCAGCCCAGGTCCTGGACTTGCCCGAGGGCAAGCAAGTGTTGCTGGACGCCGATAAAGGCGAACTGCACCTGGACCCGGACCCGACGGTAATCGAGCGGCTGCGGGCCGCGCGCGCGCAACAGGTGTTGCGTCACCAGCGCGATGTGCAACAGGCCGCCTTGGCGGCTACCACGCGCGATGGTCATCATGTCGAGGTGACAGCCAACGTCGCTTCGCTGCAAGAAGTGCAGCAAGCCCTGGTCTTGGGGGCTGAGGGTGTGGGGCTGTTGCGCTCGGAGTTTCTCTACCTGGACCGCAACCGTGCGCCGAGCCCGCAGGAACAGGCCCAGACCTACAGCGCCATTGCCGGTGCCCTGGGCACCGAGCGCAACCTGGTGGTGCGCACCCTCGATGTGGGCGGTGACAAGCCTTTGGCCTACGTGCCGATGGACAGCGAGAGCAACCCCTTTCTTGGCCTGCGTGGCATTCGCCTGTGCCTGGAGCGTCCGGAACTGTTGCGCGAGCAGTTGCGGGCAATCCTCGCCAGCGCGGGCTTGGCCCGGTTGCACATCATGTTGCCGATGGTCAGCCTGCTGTCGGAGCTGCGCCAGGCCCGCCAGATCCTCGAAGAGGAAGCGGCGGCCCTGGGGCTCACTGAACTGCCGAAACTGGGGATCATGATCGAGGTGCCGTCAGCGGCGTTGATGGCGGATGTGTTCGCGCCCCACGTGGACTTTTTCTCGATCGGCACCAATGATCTGACCCAATACACCCTGGCCATGGACCGCGACCACCCGCGCCTGGCCAGCCAGGCCGACAGCTTTCACCCGGCGGTGCTGCGCCTGATCGCCACCACGGTCAAGGCCGCCCATGCCCACGGCAAGTGGGTGGGGGTGTGTGGCGCGCTGGCGTCCGAAACGCTGGCGGTGCCGATGCTGATCGGGCTGGGGGTGGACGAGTTGTCCGTCAGCGTACCGCTGATCCCGAGCATCAAGGCCACGGTGCGTGAGCTGGACCTGGCGGACTGCCAACTGATCGCCCACCAGGTGTTAAACCTGGAAGAAGCCGCCCAGGTGCGCGAGGCCTTGAGCCAGTACCACGCGGCGACTGTGGAAACCTCACTGGTTGTGGAGAACTGAATATGTTCGAGAAATTGCAGCAGGCGTTCTGGAAAGCCCTGACCCCGGACCTGGTGGCAGAAACGGTGGTTGCCGAGCCGGCGGCTGATGCGATGCTGGCGCCTGAGGTGCTGAGTGCGTTGGGTGGGGCGAGTAATCTCAAGTCACAGCAGCGCGTGGCATTGACCCGGATCCGCGTGCAGCTACAGGACCCGGCGCGGGTGGACGAGGCGGCGCTGAAGGCGGCGGGTATCACGGCGGTGATGGTGCTGGCGGGCGGGGTAGTACATCTGATCACCGGCCTGTAGAACACCACAAAACAAATGTGGGAGCGGGCTTGCCCGCGATAGCGGTGGGTCAGTCAAATACTCATCAACTGGCCCACCGCGATCGCGGGCAAGCCCGCTCCCACATTGGGTTTTGTGGTGTCTGGTCGTTCCCAGGGGTCAGAGTTGGGGGGTATCTTGCGGCGGCTTGGTCTTGTCCACGCCCGGCACATGCAGATTGCCTTCCACCACCTGGTTGCCCTCCAGCTGCGGCTGGGTCACCCAGGTCAGGATGTCGTAGTAACGGCGGATGTTGGCCACGAAGTGCACCGGCTCACCGCCCCGGGCGTAGCCGTAGCGGGTCTTGCTGTACCACTGCTTCTGCGACAGGCGCGGCAGCATTTTCTTCACGTCCAGCCATTTGTTCGGGTTCAGGCCTTCCTTTTGCGCCAGCTTGCGCGCGTCATCCAGGTGACCGCCGCCGACGTTGTAGGCCGCCAGGGCAAACCAGGTGCGATCAGGTTCGAGAATCTTGTCGTCCAGTTCGCTCTTGATCATCGCCAGGTACTTGGCGCCACCCTTGATGCTCTGCCGGGCGTCGAGGCGGTTGGATACGCCCATGGCCTGGGCGGTGTTCTGGGTCAGCATCATCAGGCCACGCACGCCGGTCTTGGAGGTGACCGCCGGCTGCCACAATGACTCCTGATAACCAATGGCCGCCAACAGCCGCCAATCGACCTTTTCTTCCTTGGCCGAGGTCTTGAAAAACTTCTCGTACTTGGGCAGGCGCTGCTGCAAGTGCTGGGCAAAGGTGTAGGCGCCGACGTAGCCCAGCACATCGACATGCCCGTAATAACGATCCTTGAGGCGCTGCAGGGTGCCGTTTTTCTCGACCTTGTCGAGGTAGCTGTTGACCTCGTTGAGCAGGCTGTTGTCTTCCCCGGCTGCCACGGCCCAGCTCTGGTTGCTGGCGTCGCCCAGGTCGAAGGCCACCCGCACGTTGGGGAAGTACACCTGGTTCATCGCCACTTCATTGGAGTCGACCAGGGTCAGGTCGATCTGCCCCTCATCGACCATGCGCAGCAGGTCGACTACTTCAACGGCGTCGGACTCTTCGTACTCAATCGCAGGATTCTGCTTTTTCAGCTCGGCCAGTTGCTCGGCGTGGGTGCTGCCCTTGAGCACCATGATCTTCTTGCCCACCAGGTCGGCCGCGTTGGTGGGGCGGGACTGGCCGTTGCGGTAAATGATCTGCGGGGTCACTTCCAGGTACGCATGGGAGAAGCGCACCTGCTGTTTACGCTGTTCGCTGCTGACCAGGCCGGCAGCGGCCAATACCGGGCCGTTGGGTTTGCCCAACTGGCCGAACAGGTCGTCGAGGTTGTCGGCAGTCTCGATTTCAAGCTTGACCCCCAGGTCGTCGGCAAAGCGCTTGACCAGTTCGTATTCGAAACCGGTTTCGCCGTTGCGGTCCTGGAAATAGGTGGCCGGACTGTTTCGAGTGACCACCCGCAATACGCCATCCTCCTTGATTCGCTCGAGCGTGCTGGGCTTATCAACACAGGCGCTGAGCATCAGGAAGAGTCCGGTGGCGAGGAGCCATTTGGCACATCGCGGGCGCAAAGCAGTTGGGGAGAACATCTGCGCAGTATACGCAAACGGCCCATGGCGCCATATCTCGACAGCATCGGCGTTGTCTGCTAGCGCCCGCGAAACTGTGCTGCAGCCCGCAGAAACGTGGCCTGGGGCGCGATTGTGACGGTTAAAATAACTGCGCCGCCGGCCCTGGAAAACGCCCCGATACCGTGCAATCGGTGCCAACTGACGTTCGGCAGCGGCCAGCGGTGCCGTTTCGGGTGCCGTTGGCGCAGGTTTACGCTAGAATGCACGGCCTCAAAGCACACCCCCTTCCCGAGGCTGTCCCGAAGATGTTGATCCTGCGCGGCGCTCCTGCCCTTTCTGCCTTTCGCCACAGCAAACTCCTTGAGCAACTGAGCCAGAAGGTTCCAGCTGTCACTGGCTTGTATGCTGAATTTGCTCACTTCGCCGACGTTAACGGCGTTTTGACCGCCGACGAACAGCAAGTGCTGGCACGCCTTCTGAAGTACGGCCCCAGCGTTCCCGTTCAAGAGCCGACCGGCCGCTTGTTCCTGGTTCTGCCGCGGTTCGGCACCATCTCGCCCTGGTCGAGCAAGGCCAGCGATATCGCCCGCAACTGCGGCCTGGAAAAAATCCAGCGCCTGGAACGCGGGATCGCCTTCTACGTGGCTGGCCAGTTCAGCGACGCCGAGGCCGAGCTGATCGCCAGCAGCCTGCACGACCGCATGACCCAGATCATCGTCAGCCAGCTGGAACAGGCTGGCGGCCTGTTCAGCCACGCCGAACCCAAGCCGCTGACCGCGATTGACGTGCTCGGCGGTGGCCGCGCCGCCCTCGAGAAGGCCAACACCGAGCTGGGCCTGGCCCTGGCCGAAGACGAGATTGACTACCTGGTCAACGCTTTCAACGGCTTGCAGCGCAACCCCCACGACATCGAACTGATGATGTTCGCCCAGGCCAACTCCGAGCACTGCCGCCACAAGATCTTCAACGCCAGTTGGGATATCGACGGCCAGAGCCAGGAAAAAAGCCTGTTCGGCATGATCAAGAACACCTACGTGATGCACAGCGAAGGCGTTCTGTCGGCTTATAAAGACAACGCCTCGGTCATCGTCGGCTCTGTCGCCGGCCGTTTCTTCCCGGACCCGCAGACCCGCCAGTACGGCGCGGTGCAGGAGCCGGTGCACATCCTGATGAAGGTCGAGACCCACAACCACCCGACCGCGATTGCCCCGTTCCCGGGCGCAGCCACCGGCTCGGGCGGCGAGATCCGCGACGAAGGTGCCACCGGTCGTGGCGCCAAGCCCAAGGCCGGCCTGACCGGTTTTACCGTGTCCAACCTGCAGATCCCAGGTTTCGAACAGCCGTGGGAAGTGCCATACGGCAAGCCTGAGCGCATCGTCACCGCGCTGGACATCATGATCGAAGGCCCCCTGGGCGGCGCCGCGTTCAACAACGAATTCGGGCGTCCGGCCCTGACCGGTTACTTCCGTACCTTCGAGCAGTCCATCACCACCCCCCGTGGCGATGAAGTGCGCGGTTACCACAAGCCGATCATGTTGGCCGGCGGCATGGGCAACATCCGTGAAGACCACGTGCAGAAGGGCGAGATTCTCGTCGGCTCCAAGCTGATCGTCCTCGGCGGCCCGGCCATGCTGATCGGCCTGGGCGGCGGCGCGGCTTCCTCCATGGCCACCGGCACCAGCTCGGCGGACCTGGACTTCGCTTCGGTACAACGGGAAAACCCTGAGATGGAACGCCGTTGCCAGGAAGTCATCGACCGTTGCTGGCAGTTGGGTGACAAGAACCCCATCAGCTTCATCCACGACGTCGGCGCCGGCGGTCTGTCCAACGCCTTCCCGGAACTGGTCAACGATGGCGACCGTGGCGGCCGTTTCGAACTGCGCAATATTCCAAACGACGAGCCGGGCATGGCCCCGCACGAGATCTGGAGCAACGAATCCCAGGAACGCTACGTGTTGGCGGTGGGGCCTGCGGACTTCGAACGCTTCCAGGCGATCTGCGAGCGCGAGCGTTGCCCGTTTGCGGTCGTCGGCGAAGCAACCGCCGAGCCGCAACTGACCGTCACCGACAGCCACTTCGGCAACAGCCCGGTGGATATGCCGCTGGAAGTGCTGCTGGGCAAGGCTCCGCGCATGCACCGCTCGGCGGTACGTGAAGCCGAGTTGGGCGATGATTTCGACCCAAGCAGCCTCGACCTGGCCGACAGCATCGAGCGCGTGCTGCACCACCCGGCCGTGGCGAGCAAAAGCTTCCTGATCACCATCGGCGACCGCACCATCACCGGCCTGGTGGCCCGTGACCAAATGGTCGGCCCATGGCAGGTGCCGGTAGCTGACGTTGCCGTGACCGCCACCAGCTTTGACGTGTACACCGGTGAAGCCATGGCCATGGGCGAGCGCACGCCGCTGGCCCTGCTGGACGCCCCGGCGTCGGGCCGCATGGCCATTGGCGAAACCATCACCAACATCGCCGCGTCGCGCATTGGCAAGCTGTCCGATATCAAGCTCTCGGCCAACTGGATGTCTGCTGCCGGCCACCCCGGTGAAGATGCGCGCCTGTACGACACCGTCAAGGCGGTCGGCATGGAGCTGTGCCCGGAACTGGGAATCACCATTCCGGTGGGCAAGGACTCCATGTCCATGGCCACCCGTTGGAACGATGAGGGCACCGACAAGAGCGTCACTTCGCCGCTGTCGCTGATCGTCACCGGCTTTGCGCCGGTCACCGACATCCGCCAGACCCTGACCCCGCAACTGCGCATGGACAAGGGCACCACCGACCTGATCCTGGTTGACCTGGGCCGTGGCCAGAACCGTATGGGCGCCTCGATCCTCGCCCAGACCCACGGCAAGCTTGGCAAACAGGCGCCGGACGTCGATGACGCCGAAGACCTGAAAGCCTTCTTCGCCGTGATCCAGGGCCTGAACGCCGACGGCCACCTGCTGGCCTACCACGACCGTTCCGACGGTGGTTTGCTGACCAGCGTCGTGGAAATGGCCTTTGCCGGTCATTGCGGCCTGAGCCTGAACCTCGACGGTCTGGCGGAAACTTCCGCTGACATTGCCGCCATCCTGTTCAACGAAGAACTGGGCGCGGTGATCCAGGTGCGCCAGGACGCCACCCCGGACGTGCTTGCACAGTTCAGCGCTGCTGGCCTGGGCGACTGCGTGGCGGTGGTTGGCCAGCCGATCAACAACGGCGTGATCAACATCGTCTTCAACGGCGACACCGTGTTTGAAGGCCAGCGCCGCCTGCTGCAACGCCAGTGGGCCGAGACCAGCTACCAGATCCAGCGCCTGCGCGATAACGTCGACTGTGCCGAGCAGGAATTCGACGTGATCCTGGAAGAAGACAACCCGGGCCTGAGCACCAAGCTCAGCTTCGACGTCAACCAGGACATCGCCGCGCCGTACATCAAGAAAGGCATCCGGCCACAGGTTGCCGTACTGCGTGAGCAGGGCGTCAACGGCCAGGTGGAAATGGCGGCCGCGTTCGACCGTGCAGGCTTCAATGCGATCGACGTGCACATGAGCGACATCCTCGCCGGTCGCGTCGACCTCAATGAGTTCAAGGGCCTGGTGGCCTGCGGTGGTTTCTCCTACGGCGACGTATTGGGTGCCGGTGAAGGCTGGGCCAAGTCGGCCCTGTTCAACAGCCGCGCGCGCGATGCGTTCCAGGGCTTCTTCGAGCGCAACGACAGCTTCACCCTGGGTGTGTGCAACGGTTGCCAGATGATGTCCAACCTCAGCGAACTGATCCCGGGCAGCGAGTTCTGGCCGCACTTTGTACGTAACCGTTCCGAGCAGTTCGAGGCCCGTGTGGCCATGGTGCAGGTGCAGGAATCGAACTCGATCTTCCTGCAAGGCATGGCCGGTTCGCGCATGCCGATTGCCATCGCCCACGGTGAAGGCCATGCCGAGTTCGAAAGCGAGGAAGCGTTGCTGGAAGCCGATCTGTCCGGCACCGTGGCCCTGCGTTTTGTCGACAACCACGGCAAGGTCACCGAAAGCTACCCGGCCAACCCGAACGGCTCGCCGCGCGGGATCACCGGGCTGACCAGCCGCGACGGTCGCGTGACCATCATGATGCCGCACCCGGAGCGGGTGTTCCGCGCCGTGCAGAACTCGTGGCGCCCGGAAGAGTGGAACGAAGACGGCGCGTGGATGCGCATGTTCCGTAACGCTCGTGTGTGGGTGAACTAAGGCGGTGTACAAGCTCAGCTTCTTTGTGCCCGACAGCCATGTGGAGACGGTGAAAAGCGCCGTCTTCGCGGCCGGTGGCGGGCGCATCGGCAACTACGACAACTGTGCCTGGCAAGTGCTGGGCCGCGGCCAGTTCCGCGCGATGGATGGCAGCCAGCCGTTTATCGGGCAGGTGGGCCAGGTCGAGGTGGTTGCAGAATGGAAGGTTGAGCTGGTGGTGGCCGATGCGTTGATCGTGGCGGTAGTTGCTGCGTTGAAGCTGAGTCATCCCTACGAGACACCGGCTTATGAGGTCTGGCAATTGGCGGATTTCTGATCCGCTGGCCGCTAGAACAAGAAACCCGCTGGGCCAAACTGGCCAGCGGGTTTTTTTTGCCTGTCAGATCGCCGAAATCAAAGCCTCGTGATGTCTGGCGCAGGTTTTAGTCCCACCTCCACCTCCAGGGCGCTGATCAACGTGTTTTCGTAGCTGAAACGCTTGCCCTGCATCGGCGCCCAGCGTTCGACATAGAACAGGCCGTCGTGGTCGACCTTGATCGGCGTCGACACGATTTCGCCGCTGCGCGAGCGGTGCAGCAGGTTGGTCTGCGAAGGCGACGGGCGTTCGATCAAGTACAGGCCCGCGAGATTCAATCGACGACGGTCTACCGGGACAAAGGGCGCTGGCGCACGAATCCCCTCCACACCGGCTTCTAAAACAAGGTCGCCGCGTAACGCCCGCCTGAACGGCTTTATGCCCGAGGTCGAAACCTCCCAGGTCCCCGGGCGAATATTCTGCGCCAGCGCCGGGGCGGTATCCCGCACATGCAGGCTGACTGCACCTTGCAGTTCCGCAAGCCCGGCCACGCCCAGGTTGTTATTGGTGTGGGCGCTGCCAATAAAGGCCACCCATTTGTGCGGGCCCTGTGCTGCCTGGTCGGCCTGGATTACTTTTGACGCGAAGTAACTGAACATCTGGTTGCGCCCCAGATCGCCATCCTCCAGGCCCTTGACGTTATAGCTGGCGGTGCAGTCCAGGGCACGGATGCGCAGGCCATGCCTGGCCGCGACCTGGATCACTTCAGTGTAGGAATTTTTGCCCTTGTAGTGCGGCATCTGGCCGCGATCAAGCATGGCCAGGTAGCGCTTGAGGTTGTCCGGCAGGTGTTGGGTGCGCAGGAACAGATCCAGATCTTGCTGATGCATATCGGTCAACAGGTGTTCTACGTACAGCGTCTTGAATGCCTGTTCCTTTAGCTTTTTCATATGTTCACGCAGCCAGCGCTTGCTCGACTGCGCCTGGTGCGCTTCACCGACCACCAGCCCGGAAAACTCGCTGCTCCCAACACGTTCGAGCAGCGCCTGCGGGGTGGCCGGTGTGCCCAGGGTGGAGGGATCGGGCCTGGCTGGCGGTACATGCTGCTCCAGGTAAGCCGCCGCATCGCGACTCAGGCGCTCTCGGGCGTCCAGAAAGACGCTGAAAGCCCTTTGCTCGGTGGCGATCGGTGAGGCGTAGTTGCTGTCCAGCCCACGGCCGGCGGTGCTTTGCCGGCTGATGCTGTCCCGGAAGGCGTGGGGGATATCGTAGTCGCTGAAGTGCGTCACGTCCGTCGTAGACGCGACGCTGGCAGAAGCGGCTTGCCCGGGTTCCTTGTACGCCGTGTGCAGGGCCAGGCGATAATCGCCCTTGGCCAACGGGTCACCGGCTATGGCGCCGGGCGTGTCGACCCAGAGGCCCACCGGCTGGCCCGCCGCCACATCCTCCACGCGCAGGGCCACTGCTTCTTGCAAGTCGGCCAGGCCCGGCGTGCCCTCGAACGTGCGCAGGCGGCTGTGATCCACCAGGGCCACCCAACGTTCGTCCTGTTCGACAAGGGCATCGGCCCCGATGGCTTTATGGGAGTAGAAATTCCTGATGCTGTTGCTGCGCGGGATGGTCGGCGGGGTGTCGCGCATTTGCAGGAAATCGTCCAGCAAGTAGGAGGTGGAAGCGTCCAGGGCCAGGATCTTCACGCCCTTGTCCTTGGCCTTGCGTACCAGGGCAAGGTAGGAGTATTCAGCGTCCGGGGCAAGACCAAAGCCCTTGTCGACCGCTTCGAGATGCTGGCGAATGTTTTCCCAGGTTTTACCCTGATGCAGGCGCTGCAGGCGTGTGCGGAATGCATCGGCGGGCAGGTACTCAATGTACAAGTGTTTGAAGCCGTTGCTGATCAAGGCATCCATCTGCGTGATCAGCAGCTGCTTACTGGCGATGGAGCCCGGTATTGCGCCAATGATCAGGTTTTTGTTGCCGCTGAACGCATCGCTGGCGATCAGTTGCGCGAATGAGGTACTGGCGTCCACGGCCGGGGGAGCGGTGCGCGCCGGTAAAGGCGCGAGCTGGGTGAAAAAGTCTTGGGCGTCAGTGCTCAGGCGTTCGACCTGTTGCAGGTAAACCGTACGCAGCGGGTTAAGGTCGAGGGCGAGCACGCCCCTGGCCACCCCCTCTGAGCCCACTAACTCACTCGTGTTCAGCAGCATCTGTGCGCGCGTATCCGGGTTGATGGCCTTACCCAGATCGCGGGCATAGCTCGGTGGCATCTCATAGGTTTTCAGCGGTTCGGGGGGCTCGGGTAGTTTTTCGTACTTGGGTGCGCCACCAGTGACCCCGGTGCGGCGCCACACACCTTGGCTATCTGGCGCGGCCACCCGAGTGGTGGAGACCAGCCTGCCGGTGACAGGATCCAGTCGATACAGCAGGTAACGGCCGATCGGGTCCGGAACGGTTTTGGCCCATAGTGCCTGGCCTTCGAACAGCACCGCTTGCATATTTTCCAGCGCCAGGGGCTTGGGTTGCAGGGGCTGCACCAGCCTCACCGCTTCGCTCGGTGCAGCGTGGCTCCTGGTGACCTGGCGCAGGCCCGGCCGGGCGAGCTGTTTGACCGAGGCCAGGGCCGGGCGCAGATCGGTGGCGGCGGCCCCGGCACTGTTAAGCACGTAGCCGAGCAAGTGTTCCAGTGCCGCCCCGGTATCGCCCTGCTGGTACGCGTGCAGGGCCAGCATGCCGTCCTTGAATGCCAGCAGCATGCCCAGGCTCAGGCTGAGGCTGGGAAACGGCGCGGTGGCAATCGCGGTGACCCACTCCACGCAGTTCCACAAAATGGCGCTGATCATTTGGTTGCGATTGACCGTGGTGCCTTGCACGTCATCGATCTTGCGCTGCAACGGCATGTTGTACAGGGCCTCGCGTAGATCCTGCAGCGGGGGTTGCCCGTGGGTCGAGTCATAGCGTGCCGGGCTGGTGTCGGTCTGGCTCAGGTCTTCGGGTAATTGGGCCTTGGCGTTTTCCAGGAAGGCCCGGACCCGCACCTGGGACTGGGCGCCGACCCGCAGGGTGAAATAGCCCACCATGCCGGGAATCTTTTTCAACCGGTAATTGAACAGCCGCGCTTCGCGAAAGCTGATGCCGTCCGGTGCGTTTGGGGTGTAGAGCAACGTCGGAAAATCGCCATGGCTGAAGAGCAGGTTGCCCATCACCCATTCGCCGTCCACCAGCAGGCGATGGATAGCGTAGGTGCCACGGGTCTGGGCGGCGGTGTCGTGCATGCTCGCAATACTGCGTTGCAACCACGTCCAGTCTACCCCGGCGATATACCCCTCCAGCCGGCACTCCAGGGCGGCGTTCTGCAGTTGGTGCTGGGTGATGCTCAAGGTGGCATTGCGCCGCAGTGCATAGTCGGTGCTGCCGGTGTTGAGCAAGCGGGTCTTGACCTGGTTGATGTAGCGCTCGCCGACCCAGGTGCCGGTGACCGAGCGTGCAATTTTTTCTGCGCTTAATTGGCTCAAGTCAACGCCGGGCGGGCCTTTGAAACGAGCCGAACGCGAGAATTTCTCGTCGAGAAAACCCACGCCGTCGGCGTAGCCATCGCGGTACAGCTGGGTGTAAGTCAGGGGCGGCGGGGTCAGCGCGCCGAGCAACGACGGCGGTGAAAAGGCCCACACGGTGTCCGGGTCGACATCGTTCTGGGGGCGGCCCAGTAAGTCGTTGAGGCTTTTTCTCGCCTGTTCATGCAGGTAATGGGTAAAGCTGGGAAATCGGGCGTCAGACAACGGATGTTCATTGTAGGTGAGCAGCGCGCCCTCGCTGTCTTCGGCCAGTTTCAACAGCTGCTGGCGGTTGTCGACGCTGGCGGATCGGTACCAACTCGGGGTGCCGAATTCATAGTCGTCGATGCGGGTCGCCAGCACATGGGCCGACATCGCCTTGAGGCACATGGCGTGGCTGCCGATATTGCCAAAACCGATCTCTTGGTATTCCTGGTCGTGGAACTTGAAGCTCAGGCCGCTCAAGACTTGCTTCATGGCCCCGCGAAAACGCAGGGCGACGCGCTTGATCAGATAGTCGGTGAGGGTACCCGGGGGGTGTTTGCTGCCATTGTCCAGGCTCCAGCCGAGGATGTGGTTCTGGCAGGCGAGTTCACTGTCAAACGCCATGAACTGCTGCGCGCGCGGCGCTTCGGGCGTGCACAGCAACAGGCGGATGATTGCGCCGCTCGCATCGCTTTGGCGCAGTACCCACAGGTCCTGCAATTGAGCGGCATGTAGCGACAGAGTGGCGGCGCTCAGGTGCGGGTTGGTGCCCTGGCGCAGGTCCTGCACCAATTGAAAGTCCTCGTCACTGAGGTGGCCTTGCAGCAGGGCGGTGTAGGCCAGTGCGGTGAGCCTTTGGTCGAGCATCCGTTCGATGCTACGGCTGACTTCTGGTTTGGCATGCATTTGCCGTTGCGCGTCGGCAAAGTCGATACGCGGCTGTAAGGTGGCCAGCGTCTGTGCGAGCCAGGTGGGTGTCAGGTCCTGGTAGGCGGTGGGCAGTGTCGCGCCCTGATAGGTGAGCGTGGTTTTGTTCAGGAAGTCCGAGCCCGGCAGGGCATCCCCGTCTTGCAACCCGCGCAGGGCCAGGTCGAGCAGGCTGCGATCATGTTCATACTCGCCGATGGGGTAGACATAGCGCCGGGTGTTGATCAACAGGTGCTCTGGCGCCAGGTCCTGAATGTCCAGCTCGTCGCTCAGGCGTTCAAGCAACTGGTAGCGGGCCAGGGACTGCGGGGTGGTGACCGGGCCCAGCAGGTCGAGCAGGTCCTGGCGGGCTTCGTTGTAGTGCCAAAGGTGGGTGGCGAGGGTGGCGCGCCGCGCTTCGCTGGCGCTGCGATACCAGTCCGGCGCGCTGTGGCGCAGGTGGCGCTCCAGCAAGCGGCGCGCGCGCCACGCCAGGCGCGCGCGCAGGTCCGGCAAGGCGCCGGCAATGGCGCGGTCCAGGGCACTGATCAGTTGCGCGGGGCTCTGTGTGGGGTTGTCCACCAGGCTCAAGGCGCGCTCGATGTCCTGGGTGCGCTTGTCGATCAGGGCGTTGTAGGTGTGTTCAAACAGCGGCCTGTCGCTGATCGGTGCCAGTTGCAGCGGCCAGATGGCCTCGGGGCTGACATCGTGATAACGCACGGGCAGCAGTTGCATGAAGTCGCGACGTTGCTCGGCATCGTCCATTCCTTGCAGTAGATGCCGGTTGAGTTGGGCGAGGGAACTGAAGGATGCGATCCCGCGGGAGGGGGTGAACAGCATCACTTCACCCACCGCTGGCCCGGCGTCCAGGTCGGCGACCAGCGGGCTGGATTGCTGTGTCAGGACAAAGGCGCCGGCCAATTCGACGGTGCGCTCCTGGTATTGGAACGACAGGGCGTACAGGCCCGGGCGTTGCGTGCTGCCCAGGGGCACCCGCTCAAGCATGGCCTGTTGTTGCGGATGCAGAAGGCGGTCCTGGGCGCTGAGTTTGGTTTCATGGGCCAGGGCGCTGAACCCGGCTTCGAAGGTCATATAGGACTTGCGTGGTTTGCCGTCGATCTGCTCGTCGCGATCAAGTTGTTGCAGGTACGTGTTCAGGGTGGTCTTGAGTGTCGCCACACGGGCGGGCAGGACGTCGGCTTTGATACCGATATAGAGGACCTGGCTCTTGTTCATGTATTGCTGGCGGTAGCGCGTCAGCTGGCCATTGATTTTTTCCAGGTAGGCCAGTTCGGCAACAGGTTTTTGTTCGGGCAACAGCGGCGCTTCGACCTGGAGCAGGTGATGGCTGATCTGGTTGAGGTGGCCTTTGATGCCTTCAAAGGTCTGGGGTGTTGTGCTCACGGGCACGCTCTCCATGCTTGAGGTAAGAACCCTCAGCATGGGGAGTTGTGCGTTTGGCTGGGCGGTAGATAAGTAGCGGTACGCCGCCCTGGACGCTCTGCGTCCGTTCGGATCAGGCGTTGACCGGGCGGCTAACCAACCGCTCCAAGGCCTCACCCAACCCCGCTGCCTTGTCACCGATCAACAGGTGCCAGACCCCACTTTCAAGCCGGCTCACGCCCTGGCAACCCAGTGCGGTCAACTGAGCTTCGGACAACACCGAATCATCCCCCAGTTCCACCCGCAACCGCGTCATCGCCACCGCTTCCAGCTGGCGTACATTCGCCCGGCCGCCCAAGGCGCCCAGCCATTGTTCGGCCTCCTGCACATTCACCATGACTGGCTTATCCACAGGCACAACCGCCACGGGCGCCGATGCAACAAACGACGGCATGGCCAGGCGAATCTCATCGGCAATGCTGTCGGCCATCGGCCCCACCACCACCTGTAAGCTGCCGCCATTGCCCGGGCGCACCACGGCCATCGCTCCCAGGGCCTTGAGTTCGGCGTCCATGGCCTTGTTGCGGTCCACCATGTCCAGGCGCAGGCGGGTGGTGCAGGCGCCGACGCTGAGCAGGTTGTCGGCACCGCCCAGGGCGCGGATATAGGCGCTGGCCCGCTGGTGATCACTCATCGCTTCGGCCTGTGCCACCTGGCTATCTTCACGGCCCGGGGTCTTCAGGTTGAAGCGACGGATGCAGTAGTTGAACACGCTGTAGTAGATCACCGCGTAAGCCAGGCCCACCGGCAACACCAGCCAGCCATTGGTGGACTTGCCCCAGCCCAGGACCATGTCGATGAACCCTCCGGAGAAGGTAAAGCCCAGGTGAATATCCAGCAGGTTGGTGACCGCCATCGACAGGCCGGTGAGCAGCGCATGCAGCAGGTACAGGAACGGCGCGAGGAACATGAAGGCGAATTCGATCGGCTCGGTGACCCCGGTCAGGAACGACGTCAGGGCCATCGACAGGAAGATCCCGCCCATGATTTTGCGCCGCTGCGGCAGGGCGTTGCGGTACATCGCCAGGCACGCTGCGGGCAGGCCGAACAGCATCACCGGGAACATGCCGGTCATGAACTGGCCGCCTTTGGGGTCGCCGGCAAAATAGCGGGTCAGGTCGCCGGTGACCACCGCGCCGGTGGCCGGGTCGGTGAAGCTGCCGAACACAAACCAGGCCATGTTGTTGAGGATATGGTGTAGCCCGGTGACGATCAGCAAGCGGTTGAACACGCCGAACACAAAGGCGCCCAGGCTACCGCTTTCCATCAGCAGCACGCCGAAGCTATTGATGCCGTGCTGCACCGGCGGCCAGATCAGCCCGAAGATTACCCCCAGGCCCACAGCCGAAAACCCGGTGACAATCGGCACAAAGCGTCGCCCGCCAAAGAACGCCAGGTACTCCGGCAGCTTGATGTCCTTGAAGCGGTTATACAGCGCCCCGGCCATCAGCCCGCTGACGATCCCGGCGAGCATGCCCATGTTGATGGTGCTGTCCATCACCTTGAGGGTGGAGACCATCACCAGGTAGCCAATGGCCCCGGCCAGCCCGGCCGTGCCGTTGTTGTCGCGGGCAAAGCCCACGGCGATGCCGATGGCGAAGATCAGCGCCAGATTGGCGAAGATCGCTTGCCCTGCGTCGTGCATCACCGCGATGTTCAGCAGGTCGGTATCACCCAGGCGCAGCAGCAGGCCGGCAATCGGCAGGATGGCGATGGGTAGCATCAGCGCACGGCCCAGGCGTTGCAGGCCTTCAATAAACAGTTGGTACATGGCGAGTCTCCTTTTTCTTGTTGTTGTCATCTCAACGGCCAGTGGTGTTGACAGGCTTGGCGTACGGCCCTGGCGCTGCTCAGGTCGAGCAGGCTCTGGCTCAGTTGCCGGCATTGCGCGGCGTCCAGGTGGCGCACGCGGTCTTTGATTTCGGCAATTTGCGGCGGGCTGACAGACAGCTCGCGCACCCCCAGGCCCACCAGCACCGGGGTGGCCAGCGGGTCAGAGGCGAGGGCGCCGCACACCCCGACCCAGCGCCCGTGTTTCGCCGCGCCAATGCAGGTCTGGGCGATCAGGCGCAGCAGCGCCGGGTGCAGGGCGTCGACCCGCGCGGCCAGGCCGGCGTGGTCGCGGTCCATGGCCAGGGTGTACTGGGACAGGTCATTGGTGCCGATCGACAAAAAGTCCGCATGTTCGGCCAGTTGCTCGGCCATCAACGCGGCGGCCGGCACTTCGATCATCACCCCCAGTTCCGGGCGCTGGGTCAGTTCCAGCTCGGCGCACAGCTGATCGAGGCGCTGGCGGATGTGCAGCAATTCGTCGACTTCACTGACCATCGGCAACAGGATCCGGCAGCGCTGCAGCGGGCAGACCTGCAGCAGGGCGCGCAGTTGCTGGTCGAGCAACTCCGGGCGTACCTGGGCCATGCGAATACCGCGCAGGCCCAGCACCGGGTTGGCCTCGGCGGGCAAGGGCAGGTAGTCGAGTTGCTTGTCGCCGCCCACGTCGATGGTGCGGATGATCACGGATTTGTCGCCCATGGCATCCAGCACCGCCTGATAGGCCTGGCGTTGTTCCTGCTCGTCGGGTGCGGTGCGACGGTCGACAAACAGAAACTCGGTACGCAACAGCCCCACGCCATCGGCGCCGTTTGCCAAGGCAATCTGCGCCTCGCTGCTGGAGGCGACATTGGCGGCCACTTCAATGCCCACGCCATCCAGGGTGCTGGCCGCTGCCTGGGCCTGGGTCTGTTGCTGCTGGCGCCGCTGCTGTTGCGCCTCGCGAATCTGGTGGACCTGGGCGTGGCGGGCATCGTCCGGGGTGAGTTCCAGGCGCCCATTGCCGGCGTCCAGCACGACCCGTTGGCCTTGCGGCACCTCCAGCACTGCACTGCCCAGGGCGACCACGCATGGCATGCCTTTGCCCCGGGCCAGGATCGCCACGTGGGAGGTGGCGCCGCCTTCGGCCATGCAGATGCCGGCAGCATTTTGCGCGCTCAGTTGCAGCAGGTCCGAGGGCGTCAATTCATGGGCGACGACAATCGCCCCGGCAGGCATTTGGAACTGCCAGGCCTCACCCAGCAGGGCGCGTAGCACCCGTTGCTGCAAGTCCCGCAGGTCGTTGGCGCGTTCGGCAAACAACGGCTTGCCCAAGCCCAGCAACACCGCGCACTGGGCCTGGATCGCATCGCGCCAGGCATGGGTGGCGGCGCTGCCTTGCTCGATGGCGGCGGTGGCGGCCTCCAACAGGGTTGGGTCTTCCAGCAGGGCCAGGTGGGCGGCGAAGATCTCTTCTTCCTCGACGGCCTTGCGCTGGCGGGCGTGCTCCAGGGTGTTGCGGATTTCCCCGCGTACCTGCTCCAGGGCGCTGTCCAGGTGCTGCAATTGTTCTTCGCGCATGTGGTTGCCCGGGTCTTGCGGCAACTCGATGGTGTGCAGCCGCAACAGCGGCCCGCAGACCAGGCCGGGTGCGGCACACACACCCTGCAATACGCCCGCTTCGGTGTTGAGCGGGCGCGCAGTCACGATCACTGGGGCCTGCTCGTGTTCGTGGGTGGTGACCGATAGGGCTGCGACCAATGCCTGTAACGCCGCGTCGCAATCCTTGCCCAGGCAGGTGACCTGTACCTCGTCCTGCTCACCAATGCCCAGCCCCATCAGGCCGATCAGGCTGGCGCACGACGCCGACTTGCCGGCGAAATGCAGCTGCGACTGGCTGCTGAAACCCTGGGCGGTCTTGCGAACCAGGGCTGCGGGACGCGCATGCAGGCCGCCGCGATGGGTAATGCGCACGCTGGCGCTGGCATGTGCCTGGGAGTTGTCGGACACAGACTGCACGGCGGCAGGCTGACGCGCGACGATGCGCAGCAGGGCGTCACCGACCTTGACCGTATTGACGGCCACCGGGCGCAACTCGAACTGCTCGCCGTTGGTGAGGATGATCAGGCTGACCAGGCTTTTGCACTGGCGGGCGATGCGGTCTAGGTCAAAGCGCACCAGGGGCTGCCCGTTGCTGACCCGCGCGCCTTGCTTGACCAGCAGGGCAAAGCCTTCGCCATTCAATTGGACGGTATCGATGCCCACGTGCAGCAGCACCTCGGCGCCATTGTCGGCGCGGATCGTCAGGGCGTGGCCGGTACGGGCAACGTGGATCACCACGCCCGCGCACGGCGCATGCAGGCAGTCGTTGAGGGGGTCGATGGCAATCCCGTCGCCCATGGCGCCACTGGCGAACACGTCGTCAGGCACGTTGCCCAGGGTCAGCACCGGCCCGCAGAGGGGGGCGCTGAGGGTGAGGTCATTATTATTGTCGGGCATGGGCACGGTACTCATCAGGAAACGACAGAAACCAACTCAGTGGGTGCGGGTGACTTTGCTCAGGTGGCGGGGTTGATCCGGGTCCATGCCCCGGGCCTGGGCCAGGCCTGCAGCCATCACATAGAAACTCTGGATTGCCAGGATCGGGTCCAGTGCCGGGTGCTCGGCGCGGCTGAGGGTCAGGTCGCGTTCGGCAATATCGTCAGGCGCGGCCAGCAGCACCCGGGCCCCGCGTTGGCGCATTTCCGTGGCCAGGGTCAGCAGGCCCGGCTGTTCGGCGCCGCGCGGGGCAAACACCAGCAGCGGGTAGTTGTCGTCGATCAACGCCATCGGCCCGTGGCGCACTTCGGCGCTGCTGAAGGCTTCGGCCTGGATCGCCGAGGTTTCCTTGAGCTTGAGCGCGGCTTCCTGGGCGATGGCAAACCCGGCGCCACGGCCGATGACCATCAGGCGCTGGCAATCGCGCAGGGCGTCGATGGCCAGGCTCCAACCCTGGGTCGCCGCTTCGCGCAGGCCGGCAGGCAGGGCGTGGCAGGCTTCGAGCAGGCCGTCTTCCTGGTTCCAGTGCCCGACCAACTGGGCGCTGGCGCTCAAGGTGGCGATAAAGCTCTTGGTCGCGGCCACGCTGCGTTCGGGGCCGGCGCACAGCGGCACATGGAATTCGCAGGCGGCTTCCAGGGGCGAATCTTCGGCATTGACCATCGACACGCTCAGCGCCCCGCGCTTGCGCAGCAGGCGCAGGCTGTTGACCAGGTCCGGGCTCTGCCCCGACTGGGAAAAACCAAAGGCTGCCTGGCCGCTGACTTTCAGCGGCGCCTGCGCCAGGGTCACCACCGACATCGGCAGCGACGCCACGGGCACGCCCACGTGCTGCATGGTCAGGTAGGCGAAGTAGCTGGCGGCGTGGTCCGAACTGCCACGGGCGACGGTCATCGCCACTTGCGGCGGCTGGCGGCGTAGGCGGCCGGCGACCTCGGCCAGCAGCGGGTCGAGGCATTGCAGCTGGGCCGCGACGGCCTCACAGGAGGACAGGGCCTCTTCAAGCATTTTTGAAGTCAATGGTTTCTCCTTCGACCATTACGTCGGTGAGGTGCAGGGAGCGGTCCAGGCGCACGCAGTCGGCAAAGCTGCCCGGTTGCAGGCGGCCGCGTTGTTCCAGGCCCAGGTAATCCGCAGGAAATTGCGACAGACGCTGTGAGGCTTCGCTGATGGGCAGGCCGATCTTCACCAAGTTGCGCAGCGCCTGATCCATGGTCAGGGTGCTGCCGGCCAGGGTGCCGTCGGCCAGGCGTACGCCGCCCAGGCATTTGGTCACGGTGTGGCTGCCCAGCTTGTATTCGCCGTCGGGCATGCCTGCCGCAGCGGTGGAGTCGGTGACGCAGTACAGGCAGGGAATCGAACGCAGGGCCACGCGCATGGCCCCGGGGTGCACGTGCAACAGGTCCGGGATCAGCTCGGCGTATTGCGCGTGGGCCAGGGCGGCGCCGACGATGCCCGGCTCGCGGTGATGCAGCGGGCTCATGGCGTTGTACAGGTGGGTGAAGCTGGTGGCGCCGGCCGCCAGCGCCGCGACGCCTTCTTCATAGCTGCCCAGGGTATGGCCGATCTGCATGCGCACGCCGCGCTGGCTGAGGGCACGGATCAAAGCGTCATGCCCGGCGATTTCCGGGGCAATGGTAATCACCCGGATCGGTGCCAGGCGCAGGTACTCCTCGACCTCGGCCATCAATGCGGTGTGGGCAAAGTTGGGCTGTGCGCCGAGCTTTCCTGGGTTGATGTAGGGGCCTTCCAGATGCACGCCCAGCACCCGGGCGCTGCCGGCCGGGCGCCGTTCGCAGAACTGGCCGAGTTCGCCGAGCACCCGGGAGATTTCCTCGACCGGCGCAGTCATGGTAGTGGCCAGCAGCGAGGTGGTGCCGAAGCGCACATGGGTGCGGGTGATGGTCTCGAAGGCGCTGCTGCCTTCCATGATGTCCTTGCCGCCGCCGCCGTGCACATGCAGGTCGATAAAACCCGGCAGCAGGTAGGGCAGGTCATTGTCGGCCGGGTCGCAAGGCACGCCTTCGACGGCGCTGACCTTGCCTTCGTGGTGCACCAGGCGGCCGCGAATCCAGCCGTGGGGCGTGAGGATATTGTCTTCGGACATGGCAGTTCTCTAGGGCCGCAGTTCAGCGGAAAAATCGTACCTACGCAGCTCTGCGACGAAGTCGTAGTAGTCGTTGCGGCAGTAGGTGTCGGTGATCTCGATTGGCGTGTTGTCGGCGGTGTAGCCGACCCGAGTCATCAGCAGCATGGCGGTGCCGGGGGCGATACCCACCAGGGCGGCGAACTCGTCCGAGGCGTTGATGGCCTGGATATGCTGCAGGGCTCGCACCACCGGTTTACCGATGCCTTCCAAGTATTCGTAGAGCGAACTGCCGATGGCCTGGGGGTTGGGAATGATCGAGGCGGGCAGGGCGCTCATTTCGATGGCCATCACGGTGTCATCCGCCTTGCGCAGGCGTTTGAGCCGCGCCACTTTGTCGGTGGGCGACAGGCACAGGCGGATCAGCTCTTCATGGGTCGGCGGGGTGATTTCGCGCACCAGCCATTGCGAACTGGGGGCAAACCCCTTGAGCCGCAACATCTCGCTGAACCCCGAGAGGCGCGACAGCGGCTGTTCCAGGCGTGGCGTGATAAACGTGCCAGAGCCCTGGCTGCGGCGGATCAGGCCTTGGGCGAACAACACTTCCAGGGCTTTGCGGGCGGTTACCCGGGAGATGCTCAACTGTTCGCTGAGTACGCGCTCGGAGGGCAAGGCCTGCTCGGATTTCCACTGGCCGGCATGGATAGCCGCTTCCAGATTGCGGGCCAGTTGCAGGTACAGCGGCGTGGATTGCCGATCGTCAGGACGCAGGGTCTGGATGGGATTCATCTGTAGGGTTTCCGATGCGTTATTGGAGTGTTGTCGCCCGGTAATGGCCGGAAATTAATACCACTTAAATACCATGTCAATGCCGCCAAAAGCGGGCACATGCCTGTTTACAGGCACCCTAAAGGTGCCTGGTATCAAGTGGTATTAGAGAGGTCTTTATCGCGCGCAGAAAGACGCAGCCCCTGTCGGTGAAATGGTATTCATCGACAGGGGCTGTAGGAGAGGTAGATTTTTTTTGAATTATTTTACCAACGGTCGAGGTTACGGACGGATCTCGATCATCGTGCCGTCCTTGACCAGGTTCCACACTTCGCGCATGTCGACATTGCGCATGCCGATGCAGCCGTCGGTCCAGTCCAGGGTGTGGAACCACTGTTCCGGGTATTCCTCACTGTCAGGCGTGCCGTGGATCATGATCATGCTGCCGGGCTTGACCCCTTCGCGGCGGGCGCGGGCGGCATCGCTGATATTGGGGTAGGAGATATGCATCGACAGGTTGAAGCGGTCGCTGGTCTTGCGCCAGTCGATCCAGTAGAAGCCTTCTGGCGTGCGGCGGTCGCCTTCGATCAGCTTGTGGCCCTTGGGGTTCTTGCCCAGGGAAATGCGGTAGGTCTTCAGCGGTTTGCCATCGTTGATCAGTTGCAACTGGTGCGCGGACTTGAGTACCAGGATCTTCTCGACGGGTTTACCGCCCAGGGTTTGCAGGGTGGTGGCGCACGACAGCGTGGCGAACGACAGGCAGAGCAGAGCAAGCAACCAACGCATTGAAGCGATATCCCTTTGAAGGTGACCTTCGATTGTTATTGTGCAGGCTGAGTCAAGGGTGGCACCGATTCGCTGCGCACGGGAAACACCTGTTGCCGACGGTCGGCAAAAAAGCATTCTAAGGTACGCCTGACCGTGCGGAAAGCCAGCTCGGACCAAGGGATGTCCGCTTCATCGAACAGTCGGACTTCCAGGCTCTCGGGGCCGGCGGCAAAGTCCAGGTCGACCAGTTCGGCGCGGTAGAAGATGTGCACCTGGCTGATGTGCGGCACGTCGATCAGCGTGTAGATACTCAGGTTGCGCACCCTGGCGCAGGCTTCCTCCAGGGTTTCGCGCAGGGCGCCCTGTTCGACGGTCTCGCCGTTTTCCATAAAACCTGCAGGCAGGGTCCAGTAGCCCAGGCGCGGCTCGATGGCGCGCCGGCACAGCAGCACCTGATTGCCCCAGACGGGCAGGGTGCCGGCGACGATATTGGGATTCTGATAGTGAATGGTCTGACAGTGGTCGCACACATAACGCAGACGTGTATCGCCTTCGGGAATGCGCTGGGTGACCGGTTTACCGCACTGGCTGCAGAAGTTCATGCTTGGGTTCCTGGGGACTGCGCCTATCTTGGCGTGCAGGGCAGTGGCCTGCAAGTTGTCGTTTAGCGACACCGCCGGGGTTTTGGGGTTGGGCACCCGTACGCTTTGGTGCATGATGCAAGGTAGCCAACAGATCGAGATGACTCATGCTGGACGAGCTACTTCGCCGGGTAAGCAATCACACGCCACGCACGCTGGAAACTGACGGACGTTTCCCCGAGGCCGCGGTGCTGGTGCCGATTACCCGCAGTGACGAACCCGAGCTGATCCTGACCCTGCGTGCCAGCGGCCTGTCGACCCATGGCGGCGAAGTGGCGTTCCCGGGTGGGCGCCGCGACCCCGAAGACCCCGACCTGGTGTTCACCGCGTTGCGCGAGGCCGAAGAAGAAATCGGCCTGCCACCGGGCCTGGTGGAAGTGATCGGGCCCTTGAGCCCCCTGATCTCCCTGCACGGCATCCGCGTGACCCCCTATGTGGGGGTGATCCCCGATTACGTCGAGTACCTGGCCAACGACGCCGAGATTGCCGCCGTGTTCAGCGTGCCCCTGGAGTTTTTCCGCCAGGACCCGCGCGAGCACACCCATCGCATCGATTACCAGGGCCGCAGTTGGTATGTGCCCAGCTATCGGTTTGGTGAATACAAGATCTGGGGCCTGACGGCGATCATGATCGTCGAATTGATCAACCTGCTCTATGACGATGCCGACATCAGCCTGCATCGCCCGCCAAAAAGCTTTATCAATACTTAAGCCATCGTTTGAATGGCAAGCCGTGAGGGAAGACCATGAAATACCGCCTGGGCGATGCCCGTGTCGAGACCCATCCACACAGCTGGGTGGCTCCCAATGCCACGCTGGTAGGCAAGGTCAAGCTCGAGGAGGGCGCCAACGTCTGGTTCAACGCGGTGTTGCGTGGCGACAACGAGCTGATCCTGATCGGCAAGAACAGCAACGTGCAGGACGGCAGCGTGATGCACACCGACATGGGCTACCCGCTGACCCTGGGCACCGGTGTGACGGTTGGGCATAACGCCATGCTGCATGGCTGCACCGTCGGCGACTACAGCCTGATTGGCATCAATGCGGTGATCCTCAACGGCGCCAAGATTGGCCGGCACTGCATCATCGGCGCCAATTCGTTGATCGGCGAGGGCAAGGAAATCCCCGATGGCTCGCTGGTAATGGGCTCGCCTGGCAAGGTGGTACGGGAGTTGACCGAGCAGCAGAAGAGGATGCTCGAAGCCAGTGCTGCGCACTATGTGCACAACTCTCAGCGCTATGCCCGTGACCTGGTCGAGCAGCCGGAATGAACCCGGTTGAACGCCCCGTCGCCTCGCCGTGCGTGAGTATTTGTGCCCTGGATGACGACGATATCTGCACCGGTTGCCAGCGCAATGTCGACGAAATCACCCGTTGGAGCCGCATGGACAACGCCGAGCGCCGGGTGGTGCTGGGGCTGTGTCATGAGCGGGCGAAGGCCAGTGGGGTGTTGTGGATGATTCCTGGGAAATCCGGAGCCTGAACCACCGCTATCGCGAGCAAGCCCGCTCCCACATTCGACCGTGTTTATCCAGCAGGAACGCGATCAAATGTGGGAGCGGGCTTGCTCGCGATGGGGCCCCTCCAGACGACATCCCTGTAATTGTGTACCCTGTGCGCATTACCCACAGGTCCCTCGCCCCATGCTCTTCCTGATCGCCTATATCAGCAGCGTCGTGCTGATCAACTTCGCCTTTTCCACCGCCCCGCACCTGGATGTCATCTGGTCCGCCTGGGGTGGCCTGGTGTTTATCCTGCGGGACATGGTGCAAACGCGCTTCGGCCACGGGGCGATCATCGCCATGCTCGCGGCGCTGGCGCTGTCCTATATCACCTCCGATCCGTCCATCGCCCTGGCCAGCGCCACGGCGTTCGCGGTGTCCGAGTGCATCGACTGGCTGGTCTTCAGCATCACCAAGCGCCCGTTGCACGACCGGCTGTGGATAAGTTCGGCACTGAGCATTCCCCTCGATACCTTTATCTTTTTTGGCCTGATCGGCGCGTTGACGCCCGCTGTGGTCGGCACCGCCCTGGCCTCGAAATTTGCCGGGGTCACCGTGGTGTGGCTGGCCATGGCCTGGCGTTTGCGGCGCCAGCGTGTCGCTAACTGAGGCCAATGCCCGCCGTTCATGTAAAATGCCGGCCTTTCTCCCCCTGATCCGCTCCCCTGAGGACCTGAGATGACCCGAATCGGAACTCCATTGTCGCCAACCGCGACCCGCGTATTGATGTGTGGCTGCGGTGAGCTGGGCAAGGAAGTGGTAATCGAACTGCAACGCCTGGGCGTTGAAGTGATTGCCGTGGATCGCTACGCCAACGCGCCGGCCATGCAGGTGGCGCATCGCAGCCACGTGATCAACATGCTCGACGGCGCGGCCCTGCGTGCGGTGATCGAGGCGGAAAAACCGCACTTCATCGTCCCGGAAATCGAAGCCATTGCCACCGGCACCCTGGTGGAGCTGGAGGCTGAAGGCTTTACCGTGATCCCCACCGCCCGCGCGGCGCTGTTGACCATGAACCGTGAAGGCATCCGCCGCCTGGCCGCTGAAGAGCTGGACCTGCCGACTTCGCCGTACCACTTCGCCGACACCGTGGAAGACTATCGCAAGGCCGTCGAAGACCTGGGCTTCCCGTGCGTGGTCAAGCCGGTGATGAGTTCGTCGGGCAAGGGCCAAAGCCTGTTGCGCAGCGTCGATGACGTGCAGAAAGCCTGGGACTACGCCCAGGAAGGCGGCCGCGCCGGCAAGGGCCGGGTGATCATCGAAGGGTTTATCGACTTTGATTACGAAATCACCCTGCTGACCGTGCGTCACGTGGGTGGCACCACCTTCTGCGCGCCTGTGGGCCATCGTCAGGAGAAGGGTGACTATCAGGAGTCGTGGCAGCCCCAGGCCATGAGCCCGGCGGCCCTGGCTGAATCCGAGCGCGTCGCCAAAGCCGTGACCGAGGCCCTGGGTGGCCGTGGCCTGTTTGGTGTCGAGCTGTTTATCAAGGGCGACCAGGTGTGGTTCAGCGAAGTCTCGCCGCGCCCCCACGACACTGGCCTGGTGACCTTGATTTCCCAGGACTTGTCGCAGTTTGCCCTGCATGCGCGGGCGATCCTGGGCTTGCCGATTCCGTTGATCCGCCAGTTCGGGCCTTCGGCTTCGGCGGTGATCCTGGTGGAAGGGCAGTCGACCCAGACAGCGTTCGCCAACCTCGGCGCGGCCCTGAGCGAGCCGGACACGGCATTGCGTCTGTTCGGCAAGCCAGAAGTGAATGGCCAGCGCCGCATGGGCGTGGCGCTGGCGCGGGATGAGTCGATCGAGGCTGCCCGGGCCAAGGCGACCCGTGCTTCCCAGGCGGTGGTTGTAGAGCTGTAAAAGCATCGCGGGCAAGCCCGCTCCCACATTGGAATGCATTGCACATGTGGGAGCGGGCTTGCCCGCGATAGCGGTCTATCAGGCGACTTTGTTCAAATCGTTATCCCGCGTCTCTTTCAGGCACAGCACCGCAATCAAACTGAGCAACGCTGCCGCCGACACATACCCGCCGACATAACTCAGCCCACCCATCGCCACCAGTTTGGTCGCGAAAAACGGTGCGGCCGAAGCGCCAACGATCCCGCCCAGGTTATACGCCGCCGACGCCCCGGTATAACGCACGCGTGTCGGAAACAGTTCCGGCAACAGCGCCCCCATCGGCGCAAAGGTCACGCCCATCAGGAACAGTTCCAGGCACAGGAACAGCGCCACCGCCCAGGTCGAGCCATGGGTCAGCAACGGTTCCATGGTGAACCCTGAAAGAATCGCCAGCACCGCACCGACGATCAGCACCGGTTTGCGCCCATAACGGTCGCTGGCCAGGGCTGCCAGCGGGGTGGCCGCGCCCATGAACAGCACGGCAAAGCACAACAGTGCGAGGAAGGTTTCGCGGCTGTAGCCCAGGGTGCTCACGCCGTAACTCAGGGAAAACGCCGTGGTGATGTAGAACAGCGCATAGCACACCACCATCGCCGCCGCGCCCAGCAGCACCTGCAACCAATGCTGGCTGAACAGCTCGACCAGCGGCACTTTCACCGGTTTTTCCTTGGCCACGGCGTTGGCGAACACTGGGGTTTCGTGCAGTTTGAGGCGCGCATACAGGCCCACCATCACCAGCGCGGCGCTGAGCAGGAACGGAATACGCCAGCCCCAGCTGCGAAATTGCTCATCGTCCAGGTTCATCGCCAGGATCAGGAACAGCCCGTTGGCCGCCAAAAAGCCAATGGAAGGCCCCAGTTGCGGGAACATGCCGAACCAGGCGCGCTTGCCCTTGGGCGCGTTCTCGGTGGCCAGCAGTGCGGCGCCGCCCCATTCCCCACCCAGGCCAAGGCCCTGGCCGAAACGCAGCACGCACAGCAGGATCGGTGCCCAGGCGCCGATGCTGTCGTAACCCGGCAACAGGCCGATCAGGGTGGTACACACGCCCATCAGCAGCAATGAGGCGACCAGCGTCGACTTGCGCCCGATCCGGTCACCGAAATGGCCGAACAGCGCCGAGCCCAGGGGGCGGGCGATGAACGCGATACCGAAGGTCAGGAACGCCGCCAGCATCTGCGCGGTGCCGGAGCTCTGCGGGAAGAACACCGGGCCGATCACCAGCGCGGCGGCCGTGGCGTAGATATAGAAGTCGTAGAACTCGATGGCGGTGCCGATGATGCTCGCGGTCGCGACGCGGCTGGTCGAGTTGGTCGGGGCGGCGGGAGCGGCCTCGTTATAGGTGGTGCTCATTGAGGTATCCCTGATGGTCATTGCGCCTTTGGCGCGGATTATTATTGGTCTTGCACCCATGGATCAGGGCAGTGCGCGGAGTCGGCTCGGGATGGGAGCGAGTACCGGTCAGACACGATGACGCGGTGCCTGGACACGCTCAGTGCGGGTAGCACGCGGTCGGGCGGGGCTTGGGTAAGCGGGGTTGATTATAGGAAGGGGTTTGCGCTGCAAACAAGGGCTGGAGCGCGGTCTTTGGGGCTGGAAAGATCAAATGTGGGCTCGCCCGCGATCCTGGCGCGATGGTGTATCAGTGACACTGAGGTGATGCTATCGCGGGCAAGCCCGCTCCCACACAAGCCTGCGCTCGGATTTAGGTAGCAATCGGCGCTGAGCCGATATGCCAGATCAACACCTTGCTCACTCGGTTGTCTTCAGTTTCGAGGATTTCCAGGC
Source organism: Pseudomonas sp. HC1(2025) (assembly GCF_058742075.1). Lineage (NCBI taxonomy): Bacteria > Pseudomonadati > Pseudomonadota > Gammaproteobacteria > Pseudomonadales > Pseudomonadaceae > Pseudomonas > Pseudomonas sp. HC1(2025). The sequence continues at coordinate 1,224,548 of NZ_CP196017.1, forward strand.
GATAACGGCCGATCTTCACGCACACCGCGCAATCGGGAATGGTCTCCAGCGCTTCGGTCACTAGGCCGTTAAGGGTCTTGGGGCCGTCGCTGGGCAGGTGCCATCCCAGGCATTTGTTCAGTTCGCGGATCGATACGGCGCCGTCAATCACGTAGCGGCCGTCTGGTTGGGGCTGGATCAGCGGGTTGTCCAGGCTCTGCTCGCTTTCGAATTCGCCGACGATCTCTTCCAGGATATCTTCCAGGGTGACGATGCCCAGCACCTCACCGTACTCGTCCACCACCATGCCCAGGCGGCGTTGTTGTTTGTGGAAATTCAGCAATTGTAGTTGCAGCGGCGTGCTTTCCGGGACGAAGTACGGCTCGTGGCAGGCCGCGAGCAGGGCGTCCTTGGTCAGGCTGGCGTCGGGCAGCAGGTGCTGGATCTGCCGGGTGTTGAGCACCGCCTCGACCTGGTTGATATCACTGTGGAACACCGGCAGCCGCGTGCGCTGGGAGGTGCGCAGTTGCTCGATGATCTCTTCGATAGGGTCGTCGAGGTTGATGCCATCCACTTCGCTGCGCGGCACCAGGATGTCATTGACGGTGATGTTGTCCAGGGCGTGGATGCCCGGCATGCCTGACGTCGGGTCATCGTTCGCGTCTGACGCTTGCTCGTCGGACGGGTCGCTCTGTGGCTCGTCGCTTTTCTTGACGATCCCGGACTTGCGTGCGAAAGGGCGCAACAACAGCAGGCTGAGGCCATTGAGCACCCAGGCCAAGGGGTAGAGGATCTTCAGCGGCACGCCCAGCAGCGTATTGCCAAACCCCAGCACCGCCTGCGGGTAGCGGGTGGCGAGGGTGCGCGGCAGGTAATCGGCCAGCACCAGCAGCAGCCCGCTGGAGATCACCCAGCCGAGCCAGGGACCGTTTTCGGCCCAGGCATGAAGCGCCAGCAGGGTGCAGAGAATCACTACCACCGCGCGGCATAAGGTATTGCACAGGATCAGGCTATTGCGCGGGAAGCTGAGGCGGGCGGCGGCCTTGTCGCCCTGGCGTGTACCGGGGCGCAGGGCCAGCAAATGGTGCTGGGCGGCTTCGATGGCGGTAAACAGCGCTGACCACAAGACCAGCAGCGCGATTACGGCGAGCATCGGCTCCAGGGGCAAATTGTCCATAATCGCTGCCCGTCAGATATGCAGGATGAATTCGCGAACCAGCTTGCTGCCGAAATACGCCAGCATCAGCAGGCAGAAACCGGCCAGGGTCCAGCGGATTGCCTTGTGCCCACGCCAACCCAGGCGATTGCGGCCCCACAGCAGCACGCTGAACACCACCCAGGCCAGGCATGCCAGCAGGGTCTTGTGCACCAGGTGCTGGGCGAACAGGTTCTCGACGAACAGCCAGCCGGAAATCAGCGACAGCGACAGCAGCGTCCAGCCGGCCCAGAGAAAGCCGAACAGCAGGCTTTCCATGGTCTGCAGCGGCGGGAAGTTCTTGATCAGCCCGGAAGGGTGCTTGTGCTTGAGTTGGTGGTCCTGCAAGAGCAGCAGCAATGCCTGGAACACGGCGATGGTAAACATGCCGTAGGCCAGGATCGACAACAGGATGTGCGCGAGGATGCCCGGCTCTTCATCAATTACCTGCACCGTGCCGGTGGGGGCGAATTGTGCCAGCAGCACCGTCAGCATGCCCAGGGGAAAGAGCAGCAACAGCAGGTTTTCCACCGGGATCCGCGCGCAGGCCAGCAGCGTCAAGGCGATGACCGCGGCGGCAATCAGGCTGGCGGCGCTGAAAAAATCCAGGCCCAGGCCCACTGGCGTCATCAGGTGGGTGAACAGGCTGGCAGCGTGGGCCACCAGGGCGAGCACGCCGAGGCCGGCCAGCAGGCGTTTGTCCGCCCTGGCGCGTTGGGCCAGGCGGGTGCCCTGATAGAGGGTCGCAGCGGCATACAAGAGTGCGGCGGCGAGACTGGGTAGCAAACTGGGTGACAAAGGGAGCATAAATCCTGTTAGGCAAGCCCGAAAGCCGATGAGTTTGGCACACACCTGCGTTCCACGAAAGACCACTGGGCCAGACAGCGGGTGTGCATGGCGGCAGTCTTCGCTATAATCCGCGACCTGCCCACGCCGCAGGCTCGCCGAGCGCTGTTTTTAATAGCGATTTATCACAGCCTGGGCCGCCATTACCTCGGTCTACCGATGCACTTCGATGAATAGGGCCTGAAAGGATCGCGCATGTTTGAAAACCTGACTGACCGTCTCTCGCAGACGCTGCGCCATGTCACCGGCAAGGCCAAGCTGACCGAGGACAATATTAAAGACACCCTGCGCGAAGTGCGCATGGCGTTGCTCGAAGCCGACGTTGCCTTGCCTGTGGTCAAGGATTTCGTCAACTCGGTCAAGGAGCGTGCGGTTGGCACTGAAGTGTCCCGCAGCCTGACGCCGGGCCAGGCCTTTGTGAAGGTCGTGCAGGCCGAACTCGAAAGCCTGATGGGCGCGGCCAACGAAGACCTGAACCTCAGCGCCGTGCCACCGGCCGTTGTGCTGATGGCCGGTTTGCAGGGGGCGGGCAAGACCACCACCGCTGCCAAGCTGGCGCGCTTCCTTAAAGAGCGCAAGAAAAAGTCCGTGATGGTGGTGTCGGCCGACGTCTACCGTCCGGCCGCGATCAAGCAGCTGGAAATGCTCGCCGGGGAAATCGGCGTGACCTTCTTCCCGTCCGACCTGAGCCAGAAGCCGGTCGACATTGCCAACGCTGCTATTAAAGAAGCCAAGCTCAAATTCATCGACGTGGTGATCGTCGATACCGCCGGTCGCCTGCACATCGATGAAGAGATGATGGGCGAGATCAAGGCGCTGCATGCTGCGATCAACCCGGTAGAAACCCTGTTCGTGGTCGACGCCATGACCGGCCAGGATGCGGCCAACACCGCCAAGGCCTTTGGTGATGCGCTGCCTTTGACCGGCGTGATCCTGACCAAGGTCGACGGTGATGCCCGTGGCGGTGCCGCACTGTCGGTGCGCGCAATTACCGGCAAGCCGATCAAGTTCATCGGCATGGGCGAGAAGACCGAAGCGCTTGAGCCGTTCCACCCGGAGCGGATCGCCTCGCGGATCCTCGGCATGGGCGACGTGCTCAGCCTGATCGAGCAGGCTGAACAAACCCTCGACAAGGACAAGGCCGACAAACTGGCCAAGAAGCTGAAGAAGGGCAAGGGCTTCGACCTCGAAGACTTCCGTGATCAGCTGCAACAGATGAAGAACATGGGCGGCCTCGGCGGCTTGATGGACAAGCTGCCGAACATCGGCGGTGTGAACCTGGCGCAAATGGGCAATGCCCAGGGCGCGGCAGAGAAGCAGTTCAAGCAGATGGAAGCCATCATCAACTCCATGACCCCGGCCGAGCGCCGTGACCCTGAGCTGATCAGCGGTTCGCGCAAACGTCGGATTGCCATGGGTTCCGGCACCCAGGTGCAGGACATCGGTCGCTTGATCAAGCAGCACAAGCAGATGCAAAAGATGATGAAGAAATTCTCGGCCAAAGGCGGCATGGCCAAAATGATGCGTGGCATGGGCGGTATGATGCCCGGTCGTGGCATGCCGAAGATGTAAAGAATTCGCGCAAGAGTTCGCTCTTGCGCAGACCCACAGGGATGTGGGATCTCCAGCAAACCCGCCGTTGGCGGGAGCTGACTCGCCGTTTTAACCGACGGCTCTATAGCAGATCTGAATGGCACGCGGTCAGGCGCCGGAAAAAGACATTTGCAAAAGTCCGGATATTCCTTAGAATATGCGGCCTTTCGGGCACCCATGCCCGCTGTGCATTTAGATTTGCAGCACCGACTACAGGAACGATGTTCACATGCTAACAATCCGTCTTGCCCTTGGCGGCTCCAAAAAGCGCCCGTTTTACCACTTGACCGTAACCGACAGCCGCAACCCGCGTGACGGTTCGCACAAGGAACAGGTTGGTTTCTTCAACCCTGTTGCTCGTGGTCAAGAAGTTCGTCTGTCCGTGAACCAAGAGCGCGTAGCCTACTGGCTGAGCGTTGGTGCACAGCCTTCCGAGCGTGTTGCCAAGTTGTTGAAGGACTCGGCTAAGGCCGCAGCCTGAGCAATATGAACGCGACGCCAGCTGTTGCTGATGATTTGATCGTTATCGGCAAGATTTACTCTGTTCATGGCGTTCGCGGCGAAGTGAAGGTGTATTCCTTTACTGATCCGACTGAAAACCTGTTGCAGTACAAGACCTGGACGCTCAAGCGCGAAGGTAGTGTGAAACAGGTCGAGCTGGTCAGTGGACGCGGGAACGACAAGTTCCTGGTCGCAAAGCTCAAGGGTCTCGATGATCGTGAAGAAGCGCGTCTTCTGGCCGGTTATGAGATCTGTGTGCCGCGCAACCTGTTCCCTGAATTGACCGATGGCGAGTACTACTGGTACCAGCTGGAAGGTCTGAAGGTTATTGATCAACTCGGGCAATTGCTCGGGAAAATCGATCATCTTCTGGAAACCGGCGCCAATGATGTAATGGTGGTCAAGCCTTGCGCTGGCAGCCTGGATGATCGCGAACGCCTGTTGCCGTATACCGAGCAATGCGTGTTGGCCGTCGACCTGGCAGCGGGCGAGATGAAGGTGGAATGGGACGCGGACTTCTAAGCGTGGCTAATTTGCGCATTGAAGTGATCAGTTTGTTTCCCGAGATGTTTTCCGCCATCAGCGAGTACGGCATCACCAGTCGGGCGGTGAAACAAGGGCTCTTGCAGCTTACTTGTTGGAACCCGCGAGACTACACGACGGATCGACATCACACTGTGGATGATCGCCCTTTTGGCGGTGGCCCGGGCATGGTGATGAAGATCAAGCCCCTGGAAGACGCCCTGGTTCAGGCCAAGGCAGCAGCAGGGGAGAAGGCGAAGGTAATTTACCTGTCCCCTCAAGGCCGCCAGCTGAAACAGGCTGCGGTACGCGAACTGGCGAATGAGGAAGCACTGATCCTGATTGCCGGTCGCTATGAAGGCATTGACGAGCGTTTTATTGAAGCTCATGTCGATGAAGAGTGGTCGATTGGGGACTATGTCCTGTCTGGCGGTGAGCTGCCGGCGATGGTCCTGATAGATGCGGTTACACGACTGCTGCCTGGAGCTTTAGGGCATGCGGACTCCGCGGAGGAAGATTCCTTCACGGATGGTTTGCTGGATTGCCCGCACTACACCCGACCGGAGGTGTATGCGGATCAGCGTGTTCCCGACGTGTTGCTAAGTGGCAATCACGCACACATCCGGCGTTGGCGTTTACAGCAGTCCCTTGGTCGGACCTATGAACGACGCGCCGATCTTCTGGAAAGCCGCTCGCTTTCTGGAGAAGAGAAGAAGCTGCTCGAGGAATACATCCTCGCGCGGGACGATAGTTAACAACGTATCGATGGTAGATCCGACGATTTACCTTAGGAGCACAGCATGACTAACAAAATCATCCTTGCACTCGAAGCAGAGCAGATGACCAAAGAGATCCCTACCTTTGCCCCGGGCGACACCATTGTCGTTCAGGTGAAAGTGAAGGAAGGCGACCGTTCGCGTCTGCAAGCGTTCGAAGGCGTAGTAATCGCCAAGCGTAACCGTGGTGTGAATAGTGCTTTCACTGTTCGTAAAATCTCCAACGGTGTTGGCGTAGAGCGTACTTTCCAGACCTACAGCCCGCAAATCGACAGCATGGCCGTTAAACGTCGCGGTGACGTACGTAAAGCCAAGCTGTACTACCTGCGTGACCTGTCCGGTAAAGCAGCTCGCATCAAGGAAAAACTGGCTTAAGTCCAGCTTCCCGATGCAGAAAAAAGCAGCCTACGGGCTGCTTTTTTGTGCCTGAAATTTGCCCATTGCCCGGAACCCGTTCATGACCACACGCCTCGAAGAAATCCAGCGCCGCACCGACCTGTCCGTGACCCACGTGACCAAGGCCGTATTCCCGCCGACCACCAACCACCACAACACCCTGTTTGGCGGCACTGCGTTGGCCTGGATGGACGAAGTGTCGTTCATCACCGCCACGCGTTTTTGCCGTTTGCCGCTGGTGACGGTGTCTACCGATCGTATCGACTTCAATCACGCGATACCGGCCGGTTCCATCGTCGAACTGATTGGCCGCGTGATCAAAGTCGGCAACACCAGCCTCAAGGTGGAAGTGGAAGTATTTGTCGAGAGCATGAGTGCCGATGGCCGCGAGAAGGCGATCCAGGGTGTGTTCAGCTTTGTCGCAATCGATGACGATAAGCGGCCGGTGCCGGTGTTGCCTGGGTTTGTGGATTGACCCGTAGGAGCCGGCTTGCCGGCGATGAGGACCGCAGCAACACCGCAGTACGTGAGACCGCCATCGCCGGCAAGCCGGCTCCTACACAGAGCGCGGCTGCGATAGGATCTACCCATTCTTTTCTCTGTTCGAGCGCCCATGCCCGCCATTGACCACCCCCTGATCGACCGCTTCCTCGACGCCCTCTGGCTGGAAAAAGGCCTGTCGGACAACACTCGCCAGTCCTACCGCAGCGACCTGGCCCTGTTCAATGGCTGGTTGCTGGAGAAAAACCTCGAACTGAGCCATGCCGGGCGCGAGTTGATTCTCGATCACTTGGCCTGGCGTCTTGAGCAAAACTACAAGCCGCGCTCCACTGCACGATTCCTCTCGGGAGTGCGTGGGTTTTATCGCTATTTGCTGCGGGAAAAGCTGATTGCTGTCGATCCGACCCTGCAAGTCGATATGCCGCAGCTCGGCAGGCCGTTGCCCAAGTCCTTGTCAGAAGCCGACGTCGAGGCCCTGCTGGCCGCGCCCGACCTGAGCGAAGCCATCGGCCAGCGTGACCGCGCCATGCTGGAAGTCTTATATGCCTGCGGCCTGCGCGTCACCGAGCTGATCAGCCTGACCCTGGAGCAGGTCAACCTGCGCCAGGGCGTGTTGCGGGTGATGGGCAAGGGCAGCAAGGAGCGCCTGGTACCCATGGGTGAAGAGGCGATCGTGTGGGTCGAGCGCTACATGCGCGATGCCCGCATCGAGTTGCTCGGCGGGCGCCCCAGTGACGTGCTGTTTCCCAGCCTGCGCGGCGAACAGATGACCCGCCAGACCTTCTGGCATCGCATCAAGCACCACGCCAAGGTGGCCGGGATCGGCAAGTCGCTGTCCCCCCATACCCTGCGCCATGCATTTGCCACCCATCTGCTCAACCATGGCGCGGATTTGCGCGTGGTGCAGATGTTGCTGGGCCACAGCGACCTGTCGACCACGCAGATTTATACCCACGTGGCGCGCGCAAGGTTGCAGGACCTGCATGCCAAACATCACCCGAGGGGCTGACAGGCCCCAATTTGGCCGTCGGCGTCTGCCCTGGCGCCCAATTGTGGTAGGCTTTGCCGGTTTGCAAAGGGGACGGTCCCGAGCCGTGTTTCCAGATCGGCGTCCTGGCCTTCGTCCCTGCATCTGCCTTCAGGAGTTCCCATGCGCTTGACCCAGATTTTTGCCGCCGCAGCCATTGCGTTGGTCTCAACCTTTGCCGTCGCCGATGACGCCGCCGAGAAGACAATCCGTAAGAGTCTGGAAAGCCTCCAACTCGAAACTCCGGTCGAAAGCATCAGCGCCAGCCCCATGGCCGGCCTGTATGAAGTCAAGCTCAAGGGCAGCCGCGTGCTGTATGCCAGCGCCGACGGCCAGTACATCGTCCAGGGCTACCTGTTCCAATTGAAAGACGGCAAGCCGGTCAACCTCACCGAGAAGGCCGAGCGCCTGGGCGTGTCCAAGTTGATCAACGCCATCCCGGTTGCCGAAACCGTGGTGTATCCGGCCATTGGCGAGACCAAGACCCACATCACCGTGTTCACCGACACCACCTGCCCGTACTGCCACAAGCTGCACGCCGAAGTGCCTGAGCTGAACAAGATGGGCGTCGAAGTGCGCTACGTCGCGTTCCCGCGCCAGGGCCTGGGTTCGCCGGGTGACAAGCAGTTGCAGGCGGTGTGGTGCTCGGCTGACAAAAAAGGCGCCATGGACAAGATGGTCGACGGCAAGGACATCAAGGCTGCTGCCTGTGCCAACCCGGTCGCCAAGCAGTTCAACCTGGGCCAGTCGATTGGCGTGAACGGTACGCCGGCCATCGTCTTGGCTGACGGCCAGGTCATTCCGGGCTACCAGCCGGCCCCACAAATCGCCAAACTGGCGCTGGGTGCCAAATAAACAGTATCGTCGAGCCTTTGACGGTCAGACCCGCCGACCCGTCGGCGGGTCATTAATAGCGAGCCGCAGTTGTGCGGCTGTTTTTCACGGCCGACCTTGAGTCGGCCGTTTCATGGGGAGTTCTTCAGTGAAACCGGTCAAAGTAGGCATCTGTGGGTTAGGGACCGTCGGTGGCGGCACCTTGAACGTACTTCAGCGTAATGCTGAGGAAATTTCCCGCCGTGCAGGGCGTGGGATTGAAGTGGCACAAATTGCCATGCGTACGCCAAAGCCTCAGTACCAAACGACCGGTATTGCGATTACCAACGATGTCTTCGACGTGGCCACAAACCCTGAAATCGATATCGTCATCGAACTGGTCGGCGGCTACACCGTCGCCCGTGAGTTGGTGCTCAAGGCCATTGAAAACGGCAAGCACGTGGTTACCGCCAACAAGGCGCTGATTGCCGTGCATGGCAACGAAATCTTCGCCAAGGCCCGCGAGAAGGGCGTGATCGTGGCGTTCGAAGCCGCAGTCGCTGGCGGTATCCCGGTGATCAAGGCGATCCGCGAAGGCCTGTCGGCCAACCGTATCAACTGGGTGGCCGGCATCATCAATGGCACCGGTAACTTCATCCTTACCGAAATGCGCGAGAAGGGCCGTACCTTCGAAGACGTGCTGGCCGAGGCCCAGGCCCTGGGTTACGCCGAAGCCGACCCGACGTTTGACGTGGAAGGCATCGACGCAGCGCACAAGCTGACCATCCTGGCGTCCATCGCCTTTGGGATCCCGCTGCAGTTCGACAAGGCCTACACCGAAGGCATCACTAAGCTGACCACCGCCGACGTGAACTACGCCGAAGCCCTGGGCTACCGCATCAAGCACCTGGGCGTGGCGCGCAGCACCGCTGCCGGTATCGAATTGCGCGTGCACCCGACCCTGATCCCGGCCGACCGCCTGATCGCCAACGTCAATGGCGTGATGAACGCGGTGATGGTCAATGGTGATGCGGCCGGTTCGACCCTGTTCTACGGCGCTGGCGCCGGCATGGAACCCACCGCTTCGTCGGTGATCGCCGATCTGGTGGACGTGGTCCGCGCCATGACCAGCGACCCGGAAAACCGCGTGCCGCACCTGGCGTTCCAGCCGGATTCGCTGTCGGCCCACCCGATCCTGCCGATCGAAGCCTGCGAAAGCTCCTACTACCTGCGGATCCAGGCCAAGGATCATCCAGGCGTGTTGGCCCAGGTGGCCAGCATCCTCTCGGAGCGTGGCATCAATATTGAGTCGATCATGCAGAAGGAAGTCGAAGAACACGACGGCCTGGTGCCCATGATCCTACTGACCCACCGGGTGCTGGAACAGCACATGAACGATGCCATCGCCGCCCTGGAAGCCTTGCAAGGCGTGGTCGGGCCGGTGGTACGGATCCGTGTCGAACACCTGAACTAACGATAGGTTGCAGAGGCCCCGCAGGTTCGGCGGCCTCTGTTCAAGAATGTTGTAGAGGAGCCAGTCATGCGTTACATCAGCACCCGCGGCCAGGCACCGGCCCTGAATTTCGAAGACGTCCTGCTCGCAGGCCTCGCCACTGACGGCGGCCTGTACGTGCCGGAAAACCTGCCACGCTTCACCCAGGAAGAAATCGCCTCCTGGGCCGGCCTGCCATACCACGAGTTGGCGTTCCGGGTCATGCGCCCGTTCGTCACCGGCAGCATCCCCGATGCTGACTTCAAGAAGATCCTCGAAGAAACCTACGGCGTGTTTTCCCACAACGCCATCGCCCCGCTGCGCCAGTTGAACGGCAACGAATGGGTGCTGGAGCTGTTCCACGGCCCGACCCTGGCGTTCAAGGATTTTGCCCTGCAATTGCTCGGCCGCCTGCTGGACTACGTGCTGGAGAAACGCGGCGAGCGCGTGGTGATCATCGGTGCCACCTCCGGTGATACCGGCTCGGCGGCCATCGAAGGCTGCAAGCACTGCGAAAACGTCGACATCTTCATCCTGCACCCGCACAACCGTGTATCGGACGTGCAGCGCCGGCAGATGACCACCATCTTTGGCGAGAACATCCACAACATCGCGGTCGAAGGCAACTTCGACGACTGCCAGGAAATGGTCAAGGCCAGCTTTGCTGACCAGAGCTTCCTTAAAGGCACGCGCCTGGTTGCGGTGAACTCGATCAACTGGGCGCGGATCATGGCCCAGATCGTCTACTACTTCCACGCATCGCTGCAGTTGGGCGGGCCGGCGCGTTCGGTGTCGTTCTCGGTGCCGACCGGCAACTTCGGCGATATCTTCGCCGGCTACCTGGCGCGCAACATGGGCCTGCCGATCAACCAGTTGATCGTCGCCACCAACCGCAACGACATCCTGCACCGCTTCATGAGCGGCAACCAGTACGTCAAGGAAACCCTGCACGCGACCTTGTCGCCGTCGATGGACATCATGGTCTCGTCGAACTTCGAACGCCTGCTGTTCGACATGCACGGTCGCAACGGCGCGGCCCTGGCCGGCCTGATGGACAGCTTCAAGCAGGGTGGTGGTTTCAGCGTCGATCAGGAGCGCTGGACCGAGACCCGCAAGCTGTTCGACTCCCTGGCCGTGGACGATGCCCAGACCTGCGAGACCATCGCTGAAGTCTATGCCCAGACCGGCGAGCTGCTGGACCCGCACACCGCCATTGGCGTCAAGGCCGCACGCGAATGCCGGCGCAGCCTGGATATCCCGATGGTGATCCTCGGCACGGCCCACCCGGTGAAATTCCCTGAGGCGGTGCAGAAGGCCGGTGTCGGCAAGGCCTTGGAGCTGCCGCCGCACCTGGCTGACCTGTTTGAGCGGGAAGAGCGTTGCACGGTATTGCCTAATGATCTGAAGGCTATTCAGGCGTTCGTCAGCCAGCATGGCAATCGTGGTAAGCCGCTCTGAGTCTTGGCTGACTCAATGTTGTTTGCTTGAAAAAAACGGCGTTTACCCCGTGATGGGAAACGTCGTTTTTATTTGGGGTACATCGCTCACCGAAGCACCAATGTGGGAGCGGGCTTGCTCGCGATAGCCGTGTGCCAGGCGCAGTATGTGCTGGCTGACCCGCCGCAATCGCGAGCAAGCCCGCTCCCACAGGGGGTGTCGCTTGGTGTAAGGCTATGCTGTGTGCGCAATAACCAACAAGGAAACCCCCACGGTGCGGTTCACGACCCGATGGCGCCAGTGCCTCCTGAGCATGCTCTTGCTCGGTCATCTGCCTGCAAGCCTGGCCGCCGTCAGCCTGCCGTTCAACCTGGTGCCGGCGTTTATCACCCTGGCGCCCATGCCCCTGGCACCCGCCGAGCAGCAATGGCTGGCGCAGCATCCCAGCTTGAAAGTGGGGATCTCCATCGATGATTACCAACCCATCGATATCACCCGTGATCACAATCGCTACCAGGGCATCAGCGCCGACTACCTGAGCCTGGTGGGCGCGCGGCTTGGCGTGCCGATGCAAGTGATGGGTTTTGCCGAGCGGGCCCAGGCCGTGGAAGCGTTGCGCAGCGGGGCTATCGATATCCTCACCAGTGCCAACGGCTACGAGCGGGATGTGCCTGGCCTGGCCTTTACCCCGGACTATATGCCGGATCGTTCAGTGGTGGTGGTGCGCACTGACGAGGCCATGCAAGACGACCTCAAGGGCAAGAAAGTCGTGTTGCTTGATGGTTACGCCAACGTCAAGAACGTGCATGCGGCGTACCCGCAAAGCCATATCATGCTCGCGCCCAACCTCTACAGCGGCCTGGAGGCCTTGGCCCAGGGCGATGTGGATGCGTTTATCGGCAATGAAGTGATCGTGCGCGCCTACAAGTCCCTGCGGCCTTACCTGGGTATGCAGATCAAGGAGCAGAGCCGCCTGGCGCCGATTGGCTTTGCCTTCGCCACGCGCCAGGCCGACCCCTTGTTGGGCCGTATGCTGGACCGCGCGCTGCACAGCATCGATGACTCGGTCCGCCGTGAAATCCTCGCCCGCTGGACCACCGGCCTGGGGGTGGACGTTGACGGTGAGCGCATCCCCCTGACCGCCGCCGAGCAGGCCTGGATGCTGCGCCATCCCCAGGTGCTGGTGGCGGCCCAGCAATATTCGCCGTATGTATTCAAGGACAAGGACGGCCGCTGGGTCGGGCTGAACGTAGATCTGCTTAATCGCCTGTCGCGCATGACCGGTTTGCAGTTCGTCCTCGAGGAAGTGTTTTCCACCGCACAAACCCTTGAGCTCTTGGAAAACCACGCGGCGGACATGAGTACCACCCTGGTGGAAAACACCGAGCGCCGGCGCTTTCTGGATTTCAGCCATGGGTTTGGCGGCGCCGGCTGGGTGTTCGTCGAGCGGGCCGATGCACCGCCGGTGATCAACCTGCGACAGCTCTCGGGCAGGGTCTTGGCGCTGCCCGCGCGGCATGTGCTGGAGGCTTATATCCGCCGCGAATATCCGACGATCCGCCTGCGCCTGGTGCCCAACTACACCGAGGCCCGCGCCCTGGTGGCCCGGGGAGACGCCGCCGCGACCATCCAGAGTGAAGTGGAAGTGCAGAGCTACCCGGCCGATGAATTGCGGGCCGGTCGCAGCGTCGATGGCAAGTGGTCCAGTGACAGCCTGGCGGTGCGCAAGGACCACCCCGAGCTGCTGAGTATTTTGAACAAGGCCCTGGAAGCCTTGCCGGTGGCCGAGTTGAGTGCCCTGCGCCTGCGCTGGATGGGCGCGGTGGCGGTGCCGGTGCCGGCTTGGCAGCGTGTGCCATCGTGGGCCTACTGGACGGTCGCCACGGCGCTGCTGTTTGTGCTGGTGTCGCTGGTCTGGAACAGCCGGCTCAAGCGCCAGATCCGCCAGCGCGTCGAGGCCGAGCGGCGGCTCAATGACCAGTTGGCCTTCAAGCGGGCCTTGCTCGACGGTATCCCCAACCCGGTATTTGTGCGCGACCTCGCTGGCCGCCTGGTCACCTGCAACAAAAGCTATGAACAACAGTTGGCGACCCGGCTTGACCAGATTCGCGGCCTGACCCTGCCGCAGAGCGCAGTGCTGCCCGCCGCCACGGCCTTGCGCCTGCATACCGGGCACATGGAGCAACTGGCCACGCAGCAGTCGCTGTTTATCGACCGCCAGCTGGAGTTCAATGGCGGCATCGCCCATGTCTATCAATGGACCGTGCCGTTTTATGATGCCCAGGGCCAGTTGCAGGGGCTGCTCGGCGGTTGGGTCGACATCAACGAGCGCAAGGTCCTGGAAACCCAGTTGATGGATGCGCGGCGCGCCGCCGATGAAGCGAACTTCGCCAAGAGTGCCTTTGTGTCGAACCTCAGCCATGAGATCCGCACGCCGATGACGGCGATTATCGGCCTGCTGGAACTGGAGCAGGAACGCGCCCTGGCCTCGGGCGCACCCGTCTCCGAGGCGCTGCAGGTGGCCCATCGTTCGGCGCGGGAGTTGATTGCCTTGATGGGCGATAGCCTGGACCTGGCGAAGATCGAGGCCGGCCACCTGCAACTGGCGCCACAGACCACCGACCTGAAAGGGTTCTTCGAGGGCATCCAGCGGCTGTTTGAAGCCACGGCGCAGAAAAAGGGCCTGCACCTGACCCTGGCTTTCGATCCCCAGGCGCAAGGCTTTTACTGGTTCGACCCGCTGCGCCTGCGCCAGGTCATGCATAACCTTTTGGGCAATGCGCTCAAGTTCACGCAGCACGGAGAAGTGCGCGTGCGTGTCGCCTGCCAGTTGGATGGCGAGGGGCATGAATACTTGCACCTGTGCGTCGAGGACACGGGCCCAGGTATCGGCGTCGACCAGCAGGCGCGGGTGTTCAAGCCGTTTATCCAGGGCAGCCCGCTGACGGCAGCCGAACATGGCGGTACCGGCTTGGGCTTGAGCATCTGCCAGCAACTGGTGGACTTGATGGGCGGGCAAATCACCCTGCACAGCGTCCTGGGCGAAGGCACCACCGTGTGTATCGACCTGCGCCTGGACCGGGTCGGCAGTGACGACCTGCCCGCGCCGGTGGCCGCAGCGTCTTTGCTGCCGGCAGATCGGGCATTGTCGGTGTTGATTGTCGACGACCTGTCGGCCAACCGCCTGGTGCTGGCCCAGCAGTTGCAGTTCCTCGGGCACCAGGTGGTCGCCGTGCACAGTGCCGAGGCGGCGTTGCAGCGCTGGCGCAGCGAGGCGTTCGATGTGCTGGTGACCGATTGTCATATGCCGGGCATGTCCGGTTTTGCCCTGGCCGAGGCCATTCGCCAGATAGAGGCCCAGGAGCAGCGCCCGCGCTGTGCGTTGGTCGGCTGCACCGCCGATGCCCAGGAAGACGAGGGCCAGCACGGCCAGCGGGCGGGTATGGATGCGCTGCTGGTCAAGCCGGTGACCCTGGAGCAGTGGAACCAGGTGCTGGCCCGGGTCACGGCGGTGCCTGCCTTCGACCTGCAGGCCCTGCGCAAGATGACCCAGGCCGACGGTCCGATCCTGCAAAGCATGTTGCAGGAGTTGGCCAATAACCTTGAGCACGAGCACCACCTGTTGGGCCACGCCATGGCCGAACACGACTTGGCGCAGTTGCGGGCCAGCCTGCACCGCCTCAAGGGCATTTGTTGCCTGGTGGATGCGCTGCCATTGGCCAAGGCCTGTATTGCCCTGGAAAGCAGTGCGCGCGAGTACCGTGAGGATGAGTTGGCGCAGCGCTGGCAAAATGTTTGCGTGGCCATACGGGTGTTGCAGGAGCAAATCCGGCCATATCTGAACAGGCAAGAATAGGACGCGTCCTATGGGGTCTTGTCGCAGTTTTGGCTAATGTGCAGCATCTTGCACGCAGCCCCAGAGTTTTCCATGCGCTCACTCAAAGTCCTGATTCTCGAAGATCACCCGTTCCAGCTGATGGCCCTGCACCAGATGCTCAACGCCAACGGCGTGTTCAACGTGCTGACGGCTGAAAGCGTCGAGGTCGCCCGCCAGTCGCTGGCGAGCAAGGGGCCGGTGGATATCGCCATCTGCGATCTGTACCTGGAGCATGGCGACTCACTGGGGCTGATTCGTGAAATGGCCGAGCAGAGCCAGGCCCAGGTGTTGGTCCTGTTGAGCGATGCCGATCCCGATGTACTCGAAGGCGTGGCGAGCATGGCGCGCCAGGCGGGACTCAACGTATTGGGGTGCATGCCCAAACCGGCTTCTGCCACGGCCATCGGGCAAATGCTCGATGCCTGCCGGCAACGCTTGCGGCCTAGCCCGCACGCATTGTCCTGGGAGCGCGTGCACCAGATGCTGGGGGTTAGTGAATTCGCGACCGAGAAACTCTGCGCCGAGGTCGGCGAGGCGGCCATCGAGCGTTACGCCAGTGTCTGCTACCAGCCCATTGTCAACCAGGCCGGTGATCTGCAAGGCGTGGAGGCATTGGCCCGCTGGCAAGACCCGGAGCATGGCCAGTTGATGCCCAGCGAGTTTCTGCCGCTGCTGGAGTTGGCGGGGCTAGAACAGGCCTTTACCTGGTACGTGCTGGATCAGGTGTTGCGTCTTTGCGCCCAGGTGACCCGGGACACAGGCCGGGAACTGCCGGTATCGGTCAACATTCCCGGGCGGCTGCTGGAGCAGGAGCATTTCGCGCTTACGCTGCAAGGCCTGCTGCAACGCTTTGCCGTACCCGCGCGCAACCTGACCCTGGAGCTGGTGGAAACCTCGCGCCTGAAGACCGACAGCGCCCATGTCACCGGTTTGCTGCGCCTGCGGATGATCGGCTGCAAGTTGTCGATTGGTGATTTCGGCATCGGCGGAACCAGCTTGCAGCGTTTGCTGGAGTTGCCGTTCACCGAGCTGAAGATTCCCCCGGTGTTTGCCAGTGGGATGGCGGGTGACGAGCGCAAATGCGCGGTGGTTGCCGGGGCCATGAGCATGGCCCAGCACCTGGGCGTCGGCGTGGTCGTGACCGGAATCGAAACCCCCGGCGACCGCGACGCCGTGCGCGCGCTGGGGCCGGCCTGGCTGCAGGGTTGCCTGATTGCCCATCCGATGAGTGCCCAGATGCTGCAACACTGGCTCGCCCAGTCCGCCGCGATAGCCCTGTAGGCGTTGGCTTGCCGGTGCCTACACAATCTAGGCCAGCCCATGTTCCTGCACGTAGATAAACAGCGCAGCATCACTGATCAGCCCCAGTTTGCGCATGGCACTGACCTTCTGTGTGCTGACCGTCTGCTTGCTGCGATTGAGGTGCGCGGCAATCTCGCCCACCGTCTTACCCCCCGCCAGTAGGCGGATCACTTCCAGTTCCCGGGGGGATAGCTGGTCCTGCGAATGCAGGCGATCAGCCCCCACGGCGCCGGCCAGGGCCAGCGCCTGCTCAATGGTACGCGCCACATAGGGCCGCTGCTGGCGCACCTGGTCGATAGCTTCGGGCAACTCGTCGGCCAGGCTGGCCTTGCTCAACAGGCCCATGACCCCCAGTTCCAGGATCGAGTGAAACAGCCCCGCATTGTTGAGCATGGTCACCACCACTATGGGCAGGTCGGGGTAATGCCGGCGCAGGTGTTCGATCAGGCGCAGGCCGTCGGCCTGGGGTTCGGCGGGCATCATGAAGTCGGTGACCAGTACATCGCAGGGGCGGTCTTGCAGCAGGGCGGCCAGGGCCTGGGGCGAGTTGGCCTCACCGACGATGCGCACCTGGGCGTCGCGCTCCAGCACTGCGCGCAAACCGATCAGGAAAATCGGATGATCGTCGGCTATGACAATGCGCAGGGGCAGTTCAGACGCGTCTCTCACGGTGGACTCCGGCAATAATCAGGGGATTCTAGCCTGTCGGCGGCTGTTTTCTCTCTGTCATATTTGCCATGCATGCTCGATAAGCTCAGCTCAAGGGCGAACTTTGTGCTTTTGGCGTAGGTCACTTACCTGTAGGAGCGAGCGTGCTCCTACAGTGGTTATTTATTTTTCTCATGATTGAGTGGTGATCGAGATGGAAAGTATCAGCCTATTGCTCGGCGAAGCGCTGAGCCCTTATCAGGTCACGCTGACTGCCTCGGGTGTACACGGCGAATGCCTGGTGACGGTGAAGAGCCCGACGGGCGCGATCATGGTCGAACGCGAAGTGGATCGCGCACAACTGACCGACAAGCGAGCCCTGGTGGACGTGGTGGACTGCCTGCATCGCGACCTGAAAATCGCCGAAGGGCGCCTGGAACCTTCGGTGATCGCAGCCTTGCGCAACGCCGCCCAGGCGCGCCCTCCCGCCCAGGCATGAAGAAATTTTTATCTTTGGAACCTTCCTACAGGAAGGCGAGTCAGACCTTGTAACAGCAGGATCAAGCATTGTGCTCCGGTGCTTGTAGCTTGTTGTACTGGTCTTTGTAGGCCACGTTTAACCCCGAGTTGTCTCCCCACTGCTCGGGGTTTCTTTTTGCCAAAAATTTATCAGGGCGGCGGTGTTTCGCTGAAAAACCTCGGGTTGTCCTTGAGGTATTGCTCGCGCATCAGCGGGTCCAGCCTGTTGGCGTAGGACTCAAGTAGCGCCGCCTGGGGAATATTCTGCAATTCGCGGTTGATATGGCTGATGGCCTGGCGCCCCTGCGGGGTGTTCGAGCAGCCGATATGGATCCGTTGATAGCGCGTCGTGCCCTTGATCGGATAGAACATCAGGTCTTGTGGATCAATATCCTGTTGCGCTGCCTGATAGCGGATTTCCGTCCAGTAGCCCAACACGGCTTCCAGCCGCCCCAGGCGCTGCATCTGCAGCAAACTGCCCAGGGCATCGTTGCCGTAATGTGGGGCCAGTTCGAGTGGGTCGGCGTGGATCAACTGTTCGTCAATCCCGGGGCCGTAGCTACGCTCGGCGACGATCCCAAGACGTGTCTGTCGCGCATCAAGAAACCTCGCCAGGTCGAACTGGCCGTCAACCACATAGCTTGCCAGGGCGTCCTGTCGGTTACGGCGAATCGCGATGCCATTGCTCAACACGGCAAACGCCGGTGTGGAAAAGACAATGTTCCTGGCTCGCGCGGGTGTCCATACCAGCGATGGATCGCAGGTGAAGGAGGGCGCATTGAGCATTTGCATGCCACGGGCGCGGTTAACGTGCAGGATCTGGTGGCGATACTGCGGCAGGCGCTCGATCAACAACGGTAGCAGTTTATCGACGCTGCCCTGGCCCTTTTGCGGACCATCGAAAATGGTCATCGGCGGCAGGTCGCGCACCAGCCAGGTCAAGGTGTCCTGTGCCTGGCCCGATAGCGGCCACATCCCAAGCAGCGGGGCGATGAGCCACAGGCGCCGCAGCGCCCTGATGAAACGGCCGGCCATTATCTTGCGCATGCTACGAGCGGCATCAGATCGCGCCATCCTTGCGCAAGCGGGCCACGGCGCTGCTGTCGTAGCCCAGAGTTTGCAGGATCACGGCATTGTGCTCGCCCAACTGCGGCCCGACCCACTCGCAACTGCCTGGGGTGTCGGAAAGCTTGGGTACGATGCCGGGCATCTTGAAATCCTTGCCGTCGGGCAACTGGGCCTTGAGGAACATTTCCCGGGCCAGGAATTGCGGGTCGCCCAGCATATCTTCGGCGCTGTAGATCCGGCTGGCGGGCACTTGGGCCAGGTTCAACTGCTCCACCACCTGTTCCAGTGGCAAGCTGTTGACCCAGCGGTCGATCACGCCGTACAGCTCGTCGCGCCGGGTATCGCGGCCATCGTTGCTGGCCAGTTGCGGGTCATTGGCCAGGTCCTCCCGGCCAATGGTCAGCATGAAGCGCTTGAAGATTGCATCGCCATTGGCGCCAATCTGCACATGCTTGCCATCGGCGGTGGTATGGATCGATGACGGGGTGATGCCCGGCATGATGTTGCCGGTACGCTCGCGGATAAATCCGAACACATCGAACTCGGGGATCATGCTTTCCATCATCGCGAAGATCGCTTCATACAGCGCCACATCCACTACCTGGCCGAGACCACCGTTGACCTCGCGATGGCGCAGGGCCATCAGTGCGCCGATCACTGCCCACAGCGCCGCGATGGAGTCGCCGATGGAGATCCCCGTGCGCACCGGCGGGCGGTCCTCGAAACCGGTGATGTAGCGCAGGCCCCCCATGGATTCACCGACCGCGCCGAAGCCCGGTTGATCCTTCATCGGCCCGGTCTGGCCAAAGCCCGAGAGCCGCACCATCACCAGCTTGGGGTTGAGGGCGTGCAGGGTGTCCCAGTCCAGGCCAAGTTTTTCCAGGACGCCAGGGCGAAAATTTTCGATCAGGATGTCGGCGTCTGCCAGCAATTGCTTGAGGATCGCCAGGCCATCGGGGTGCTTGAGGTTCAGGGTCAGGGACTGTTTATTGCGCGCCTGGACAAACCACCACAGCGACGTGCCTTCATACAGCTTGCGCCATTTGCGCAGCGGGTCGCCGCCGTCGGGGGATTCGACCTTGATCACCTGGGCGCCGAACTCGGCGCAGATGCGCGAGGCGAACGGGCCGGCAATCAGGGTGCCCAGTTCGATGACTTTCAGGCCGGCAAGCGGTTTGGCGGTAAACGACATGAGGATCCTTACTAGCGCAGGAAGGTTTGTATTGCCTTTTAACATAGGCGAGCGGTGCAGGGATAAGGATGATGCAGCGCAGGATTCGTTGAATGAGCCCGCCATCGGTTAGACTGGCCGCCTTTTCCTGTCTCTAGAAGTCCGTTCATGGCCCAGCCGTCCACGACCTACAAGTTTGAACTCAACCTGACCGACCTCGATCGTTCGGTGTACGAGAGCGTCAAGCAAACCATCGCCCGTCACCCCTCGGAAACCGAAGAACGCATGACCGTGCGTTTGCTGGCCTACGCCCTTTGGTACAACGAGCAGTTGTCGTTTGGTCGCGGACTGTCAGATGTAGACGAGCCAGCCCTGTGGGAAAAAAGCCTGGATGATCGGGTTTTGCACTGGATCGAAGTCGGCCAGCCCGATGCCGACCGCCTGACCTGGTGCTCACGCCGCACCGAACGGACCAGCCTGCTGGCCTACGGCAGCCTGCGGGTGTGGGAAGGCAAAGTGGTGCCGGTGGCCAACAACCTGAAAAACGTGCATATCGCCGCGGTGCCCCAGGAAATCCTGGAAACCCTGGCCAAGGACATGCCACGGGTGATCAAGTGGGATGTGATGATCAGCGAAGGCACGATCTTCGTCACCGACGACCGCGGCCAGCACGAAGTGCAGCTGCAGTGGCTGGTTGGCGAACGCGGCTGACCCTGTGGGAGCGGGCTTGTCGGATCGCCGCATCGCCGCGAAGACGTCGGCCCAGCAAGCATTGATGTTGACTGACCCACTGCTTTCGCGAGCAAGCCCGCTCCCACACAAGCCCGCTCCCACATTTGATGTTCGTCGTTCCTGGTAGTGTTTTTTAACCGTTGTATTGCACAGAAGCCCCCATCACCCCATGCGCATCGATCCCCGCCCATTGCCCGCCGTCCTGCCGTTCCTCGGTGAATTGCCTCCGTTGCTGACCCGTCTCTACGCCGCCCGTGGCGTGACTTCGCAGGATGAACTGGATAAAAGCCTGGCGCGGCTGATTCCCTATCAGCAGCTCAAAGGGATCGATGCCGCCGTGGACTTGCTGGTGACGGCCCTGGAGCAGCGCCAGCGCATCCTGATCGTCGGTGACTTCGACGCCGATGGCGCCACCGCCAGCACCGTGGGCACCCTGGGCCTGCGCTTGCTCGGGGCGGCGCATGTGGATTACCTGGTGCCCAACCGCTTCGAATACGGCTACGGCCTGACCCCGGAAATCGTCGCCGTGGCCTTGCAGCGCGAGCCACAGTTGCTGATCACCGTGGACAACGGCATCTCCAGTGTCGAAGGCGTGGCGGCGGCGAAGGCGGCAGGGCTCAAGGTGCTGGTCACCGACCACCACTTGCCCGGTGATGAACTGCCGGCGGCCGATGCCATCGTCAACCCGAACCAGCCCGGTTGCGGGTTCCCCAGCAAGGCCCTGGCGGGCGTCGGGGTGATCTTCTATGTGCTGATGGCCTTGCGTGCGCGCCTGCGCAGCCTGGGCTGGTACGACAAGCAGCCGCAGCCCAATATCGGCGAGTTGCTCGACCTGGTGGCCCTGGGCAGCGTGGCCGACGTGGTGCCGCTGGATGCCAACAACCGCATCCTGGTCTACCAGGGCCTGGAGCGGATTCGCGCCGGGCGTGCGCGGCCAGGCATCAAGGCGATCCTGGAAGTGGCCAAGCGCGACCACACGCGCATCACCTCCACCGACCTGGGCTTTATCCTCGGTCCACGGCTCAATGCGGCCGGGCGCCTGGATGACATGAGCCTGGGCATCGAATGCCTGCTCACCAGCGACTTCGCCCAGGCCCGGGAAATGGCCGCGCAACTGGATGGCATGAACCAGGACCGTAAGGCCATCGAGCAGGGCATGCAGCGCGAAGCCCTGGCCCAGCTCAAGGACTTGCCGCTGGACTCGATGCCGTTTGGCCTGTGCCTGTTCGACCCGGAGTGGCACCAGGGTGTGATCGGGATCCTCGCGTCGCGTATGAAAGAGCGCTATTTCCGCCCCACCATCGCCTTTGCCGACGCCGGTGATGGCCTGCTCAAGGGCTCCGGGCGCTCGGTGCCGGGCTTTCATATCCGTGATGCCCTGGCGGTGGTGGCCAGCCAGCACCCGAACCTGATCGCCAAATACGGCGGCCACGCCATGGCGGCGGGCCTGACCTTGCCTGAAGCCAACTTCCCGTTGTTCGCCGACGCCTTCGACGCCGAAGTGCGCCGACAACTGCGTGAAGAAGACCTCACCGGGCGCTTGCTGTCCGATGGCACCTTGGCGGTGGAAGAGTTCCACCTGGAACTGGCCCGCGCCCTGCGCAACGCCGGGCCCTGGGGCCAGCATTTTCCCGAGCCGCTGTTTCACGGGGTGTTTCAACTGGTGGAGCAACGGGTGGTGGGCGAGCGTCACCTCAAGGTGGTGCTCAAGAGTGAGTGTGGCGCGGTAAAGCTCGATGGCATTGCCTTTGGCATCGACCGCGAAGTGTGGCCGAACCCGACCATTCGCTGGGTGGAGCTGGCCTACAAGCTGGACGTCAATGAATTCCGTGGCCAGGAAACCGTGCAGCTGATGATTGCCCACATCGAACCACGCTGAACCCTGTGCAATCCCCGGTTGTCGACTAGTCTCTAAGCACTGTGTGATTGGTCTTGTGACCTTGTCTGTTTTTTAGCCCGAAGGGGACGGGCCTTTCATCTTTTCGTCACCCGCACCGGTCAGACAGAACCCTGGAGCCAATGCCCACCGGATACGAGAAGAGGTGCCCCATGAGTCTGTTGCTTGAACCCTATACCCTGCGCCAGTTGACCCTGCTCAACCGCATTGCCGTGTCGCCGATGTGCCAGTACTCCGCCGTCGATGGCCTGGCCAATGACTGGCACCTGGTGCACTTGGGCAGCCGTGCCGTTGGCGGCGCCGGGCTGATTTTCAGCGAAGCCACCGCCGTCACTGCCGATGGCCGCATCACCGCCCAGGACCTAGGCCTGTGGAACGATGCCCAGATTGAGCCGCTGCAGCGTATCACCCGCTTTATCCGCGCCCAGGGCGCGGTGGCGGGGATCCAACTGGCCCACGCCGGGCGCAAGGCCAGTACCCATCGGCCATGGATCGGCAAGCACGGCAGCGTCAAGCCCGCAGACGGTGGCTGGGTGCCGGTAGGTCCATCGCCCATCGCCTTCGACCCGCAGCACACCGCGCCCCGGCAGTTGGACGAAGGGCAAATCCAGCAAGTGATCGCCGACTTCGTGGCCGCCGCCAAGCGTGCCCTGACCGCCGGATTCCAAGTGGTAGAAATCCATGCGGCCCATGGTTATTTGCTGCATCAATTTCTCTCGCCCTTGAGCAATCAGCGCCAGGATCAATACGGCGGATCCTTTGAAAACCGTATCCGCCTGGTGTTGCAAGTCACCCAGGCAGTGCGCGATGTGTGGCCGCAAGAGCTGCCGCTGTTTGTACGCGTCTCGGCCACCGACTGGGTGGAAGACGGCTGGAACCCCGACGAAACCGTGGAGCTGGCACGCCGCCTCAAAGACTTGGGTGTGGACCTGATCGACGTGTCCTCCGGTGGCACTGCCGCCAATGCCGAAATCCCTATCGGCCCCGGTTATCAAACGCGCTTTGCCGAGCGTGTGCGCAAGGAGTCCGGCATGGCCACGGGCACGGTTGGCATGATTACCGAGCCGGCCCAGGCCGAGCATATTCTGCGCACCTGCCAGGCCGACATCATCTTCCTTGCCCGCGAACTGCTGCGTGACCCGTACTGGCCATTGCACGCCGATGACGACCTGGGCGGGCGTAAGGCGATCTGGCCGGCGCAATACCAGCGGGCTACCCACCGCGACCAGCCGATCCATGAGTCTGACTTGCGCGACTGATTTTTTACATTCGTCACCCAGACCCACCGCTGATCACGGTGGGTTTTTTCTTGCCTGTCGCCGGGGGAGTAGCGATCCTGAGCGTCCTGGACGCTGGAGGCCAAGATGCTGGTGGAACGTGATTTGAATGAAAGCGACATTCCCCTGCTGGCGTTGATTGACCGTACTGAGCAGATTGATGAGTGCTATCGCCTGGAACACGGCGAGTTGGTGCTCTACGCCGCTCACCACGACATGCGCGGCTGGCCCGAAGGCGAAGCCGAGCAGGATGCCCTGGAACTGCATGGCTGCTGGCTGCGCGGGGGGTGGTTGCATGGGGTGTTTGCTGGCCCGACGCTGCTGGGGGCAGCGGTGGTGGATAACCGGGTGATCCATAACCAGGGCCTGCGTATGCATCAGCTCAAGTTCCTGCATGTCAGCCACAGTGGCCGAGGGAATGGGCTGGGCGGGCGCTTGCTGGCGCTGGCCTGCGCGCACGGGGTAACGCTGGGTGCGCAGGCGCTGTACATCTCGGCCACCGAGTCGCGCAACACCGTGGATTTTTATCTGCATCACGGCTGTCGTTTGCTCAAGCAGCCCGACAGCGAGCTGTACCACCGGGAACCCAATGACATCCACTTGTATCGCCCGCTGCCCTGATCTGGCCGGCATCAGGCTCGTACACGGTGGTCGGTGCGTGAGGATTTTCTGAAAGTCTTTTGCCTCAAGGCAATTATTTAAGTGAATACTCTAAAAAAATCTCACACGCGCCAGGATAGTTTCTACGCTTGAAGTAAGGCGGCTTCTGGCCCAGGAAGTCAGTCTGTTTGCTCGCTGAGGCATTGCACTTCGCGGGCAGGGTTATGGGCATCAGGAGTTGTTGTTTACTACACGGAGAAACATTCCATGACCAAGTGCATTGGTGTAGCAGGGGTTCTGACGCTTTTTTTCAGGCGCAGGCTGTCATTGCATGGCCGCCGGCTGAGCTCGGACGAGACGCAACTGCTGGAGCAGTACCGGGCCTTGACGGAAAACGATCAGGTTGCGATGCGTTATCTGATTGGCGCGATGAAGAGTATTTCGCGCTTTTGAACCGGCTGGGGGCGTTCCCACGCCATGAGCGTGGGAACACCTGGCATCAGCTGTACTTGCGCTTGTCCGGTGCGGGTGGGAAGTACTGGTACAACCAGGTTTCACTCAAGGTACGGTCATTGGTGCGAATGAACAGACGCATCTCCACCGGCTCCACGCTGTCGCTGGTCGGGTACCAGTCGAAGAGGATGCGGTAACCCTTGATGTCATCCAGCACCAGCACGCTGAAGTCTTTTACTTCGCCATGGGAGCAGGTGACCACCGGCTCGATCCCGGTGCCAGCGGGCAGGCGGTCGAGGCCGCCGCCCTTGAAGTCCACGGCAAAACGACGAGCCCAGACCGGTGGGTAATGCTCACCCGGTGCCCAGCCTTCGGTGAAGCCGCCCATGCCGGAACGGGTCGCGTTGACTTGCGCCAGCGGCGTGCTGACCGGGGGCAGTGCGCTCCAATAGAGCTTGTAGCCAAAGTTCAGGGAGTCGCCGGCGGCCACCGGTTTTTTCGGGGTCCAGAAGGCGACGATGTTGTCCATGGTCTCGCCGGTGGTAGGAATCTCCAACAGGTCGACGGAGCCTTCGCCCCACGCGGTGGTCGGTTCCACCCACAGGCTTGGGCGCTTGCTGTACCAGTCGACGGTGTCCTGGTAACTGGCGAACTCATGGTCGGTCTGCACCAGGCCGAAACCTTTCGGGTCTTTATCGGCGAAGGCATTGAATTGCAGGGTGGCCGGGTTGTTCAGCGGGCGGCAGATCCACTCGCCGTTGCCGCGCCACATCGCCAGGCGATCGGAGTCGTGGATCTGCGGGTGGATGGTGTCGCACATGCGCCGCTCATGGGTGCCGCAACTGAACATGCTGGTCATCGGCGCGATGCCCATCTGCTGGATCGCGGTGCGTGCGTTGATATGGGCGTCGATGGCCATCACCACCTGGGTGGCCTGGCAGTCGATATCGAAGCGATAGGCACCGGTGGCGCTCGGCGAGTCGAGCAGGGCGTAGACCACGAAACGGGTGCTGTCCTTGTCCGGCGTCTCGAACCAGAACTGGGTGAAATCGGGGAACTCTTCGCGTTTGTCGGCGTAGGTGTCGATGGCCAGGCCACGTGCCGAAAGGCCGTACTGGCCTGTGTTATCCACCGCGCGGAAATAGCTGGCGCCGAGGAAAGACACCACGTCGTGGCGGTCCAGTTCCGGGGCCTTGAACAACTTGAAGCCGGAAAAACCCAGGTCGCCCTTGAGCTGCTTGGTATCGACCGTGGTTTTTTCATAGTTGAACAGCGACGGACGGAAATGCACCTCCCGCGCCTGGCGGGTCTTGGGGTCGACACTGTGCATGCGCACCGGGGTCTTGAAACCCATGCCGACATGGAAAAACTGCACGTCCAACTGGCCTTTGAGATCTTTCCACAGCGAATGATTGCCGTCGTAGCCGATGGCATTGAAATTCTGCGGGGTCATGGTCGCCAGGGTCGGCGGCAGCACCTGGCGGGTGTCCTGATACTGTTTGCCGGCCAGTTGCTTGGCTTGCAGCTTGAGCCAGTCGAAGTCGAACGCCTTGGCGTCGCCATCGGCTGCACGATTCCCGGCCCAGGCCTGGGCGGCCAGCAGGCCACTGGCCGATAGCCCGGTGTAGGCCGCGATGGCCATGGACGCTTTGAGCAAATTCCTGCGGTGCATAAATACAACCTGTGGTGAGCAATCCCGTGCCGTTCCTGGCGCGTGCTGGATCAGAAATAACGGTTCGGACATGCCTTCGGCCAAACGCAACGGACATTAAACAGATGCCAGATAGCTTAAGGGGTTCGGTAGGGAAGGAAAATTGATTGATAGCGGGATGATGGCGTTGCATATGAAACAAGACGTGTCAGCAGGGGAGGTTGCTGGGGATGGCTTTAGGTCGGTGTGTATATCCATTGCTGCGGTCACGGCCGCTATTGGTTCCGCTCTTACAGCGGGTCACTTTCGAAAAGCGCGAAAGTAACCAAAGCGCTTTTGCCCCACCACTCGGTGCCTCGCCTAGGCTCGGCATGCCCGCAGTCAGGCATTGCTCCGTGGGCCCGCCGCGATCGGCCATCCATGGCCGTGTCGCGGCTACCCCGGCATCCATGCCGGGGTGCCCACTGCGCAATACCTGCCTGCGGCCATCGTGGTTTAACGGGGCGCTTAAGATCAAAAGCCAGATCAAAAGCAGAGCAACAGCAAAGCCAGAGCGCGAAGCTGCCTTCCCCTGTAGGAGCGGGCTTGCCCGCGATGGCGGTGTATCAGTCGATAAATGTATTGGCTGATACACCGCCATCGCAGGCAAGCCAGCTCCTACAGAGTCCGCGCACGCCTCGACGATCAGGTCGGCTGTCAGGCCGCCTCGCTTTGCTTGTGATTTTGATCTTAGGCGCCCCGTTAAACCACGCTGGCCGTCATCCGATATTGATTTGGGGGGTAAACCGGCAGGACGCCGGTTTAGCCGCGCTGGGCCATGGATGGCCCATCGCGGCGGCCCCCCAAATCAATGTCGGATGACGGGCACACCGAGCCTAGGCGAGGTGCCGAGTGGTGGGGCAAGAGCCCTTTTGGTTACTTTTGGCTGGGCCGGCACTCCGGGCTCTTTTCCAAAAGTGACCCGCTGTAAGAGCGGAACCAATAGCGGCCCTGACCGCAGCAATGGATATACACACCGACCCAAAACCATCGCAGTTGAGTTACATCTGGAAGCACTCTATATCCAGGAATATTGGCACTTAGTTTTACGCTGACGGCCTATTAAACCTATGAACCCAAGTCTCTGGAGGCTATGAATGAATACCCGTGGATTGCTTGATCAATTGCTCAAGTCCGGCCAGGACATGTTGCAAAACAAGGCTGGCGGTCAACGTAAAGGTGATGACAAAGGCGCCCTGGGCGGCCTGCTCGGCGGTGGCGGGCTCGGCAGCCTGCTGGGCGGCGCAGGTGGTGGGGCGTTGGCGGCCGGGGCCATGGGCCTGCTGCTGGGCAACAAAAAAGCCCGCAACTTTGGCGGTAAAGCCCTCACTTATGGCGGCCTCGCAGCGCTCGGCGTGATCGCCTACAAGGCCTACGGCAACTGGCAGGCACAACAGGCCGGTGCGCCCAAAGGCGAGCCGCAGACCCTCGACCGCCTGCCACCGGCCCAGGTCGAACTGCATAGCCAGGCCATTCTCAAGGCGTTGGTAGCCGCCGCCAAGGCCGATGGCCATGTCGATGAGCGCGAGCGCGCTTTGATCGAAGGCGAGTTCGTCAAGCTGGACAACGACCAGGAGCTGCAACACTGGCTGCATGCCGAGCTCAACAAACCCCTGGACCCCAGCGATGTAGCGCGCGCCGCCAGCACCCCGGAAATGGCCGCCGAAATGTACATCGCCAGCGTCATGCTGGTGGACGAGGAAAACTTCATGGAGAAGTCCTACCTCGACGAACTGGCCCGCCAGCTCAAGCTGGAGCCGGGCCTGAAGACCGAGCTGGAAAAACAGGTGCGCCAAGCCACGCTCTGACCCGCCCGGTACAGAAAAACACCCCGCCGCCATCCAGGTTGCGGGGTGTTTTTGTATTCCTTGAGACTTGGCCCACAACCCATTGATAAATGATGGCACGGCCTCAGCTATACTCCCCGGCATTTGATCGGCCCTCGAGGAAATACTGTGAAGAACTGGACCTTGCGCCAACGCATATTGGCGAGCTTTGCGGTCATTATCGCCATCATGCTGCTGATGGTTGTGGTCTCGTACTCACGGTTGCTGAAGATCGAAACGAGCGAAAACTCGGTACGCGACGACGCCGTACCGGGGGTGTTTTTCAGCTCGATGATCCGCAGCGCCTGGGTCGACAGCTACCTGCAGACCCAGGAACTGATCGGGCTGCGTGAGCACCAGGGTATTTCCGACGCTGACCGCCAGGATTACAAGTCGTTCGAGGCACGCCTCGAGCAGCATATGGCCAGTTACGCCAATACGATCAATATCGACCAGGATCGTACCGAGTTCGACACCTTCGAAGCCCTGCACCAGAAGTACAACCAGGTGCTGGCCCAGGTCCTGGAACTGCACCAGGCCAACAAGGAAGCCGAGGCAGTCAAAATGTTCGACGAGCAACTGACCCCGGCCTGGACCGCAGGGCGCATGAAGCTCAATGACATCATCAACGAGAACAAGCAGGTGGCCGATAAAGCCACTGCGGCCATCGATGACGCCGTAGCTGCCGCGAAAATCAGTATGGGCGTGTCGCTGCTCCTCGCGATCCTTGCCGCCGGCCTGTGCGGGCTGCTGCTGATGCGCGCGATCATGGCGCCGATGAAACGCATCGTCGACATCCTCGAAACCATGCGCACCGGTGATTTGAGCAAGCGCCTGAACCTGGAGCGCAAGGACGAGTTCGGCGCCGTCGAGACCGGCTTCAACGACATGATGACCGAGCTGACCGCCCTGGTCTCCCAGGCCCAGCGTTCGTCGGTGCAGGTCACCACCTCGGTGACCGAGATTGCCGCCACCTCCAAGCAGCAACAGGCCACAGCCACCGAAACGGCGGCCACCACCACCGAAATCGGTGCGACCTCGCGGGAAATTGCCGCCACGTCCAAGGACCTGGTGCGCACCATGACCGAAGTGTCCACCGCCGCCGACCAGGCTTCGGTGGCCGCCGGTTCCGGCCAGCAGGGCCTGGCCCGCATGGAAGAAACCATGCACTCGGTGATGGGCGCCGCGGACCTGGTCAACGCCAAGCTGGCGATCCTCAACGAAAAGGCCGGCAACATCAACCAAGTGGTGGTGACCATCGTCAAGGTGGCCGACCAGACCAACCTGCTGTCCCTCAACGCCGCCATCGAGGCCGAGAAGGCCGGTGAATACGGGCGCGGCTTTGCCGTGGTCGCCACTGAAGTGCGGCGCCTGGCCGACCAGACTGCCGTGGCCACCTACGATATCGAGCAGATGGTGCGCGAGATCCAATCGGCGGTATCGGCCGGTGTGATGGGCATGGACAAGTTCTCCGAAGAGGTCCGGCGCGGCATGTTCGAAGTGCAGCAAGTGGGCGAGCAACTGTCGCAGATCATCCATCAGGTGCAGGCCCTGGCGCCGCGCGTGCTGATGGTCAACGAGGGCATGCAGGCCCAGGCCACCGGTGCCGAGCAGATCAACCATGCCTTGGTGCAGTTGGGCGATGCCAGCAGCCAGACCGTGGAGTCCCTGCGCCAGGCCAGCTTTGCCATTGATGAATTGAGCCAGGTTGCGGTGGGTCTGCGCAGCGGCGTGTCGCGTTTTAAAGTCTGATGAGTGATCCAGCGGCTAAACGCGGCGCGGTGACGGCAGCCAGAAAAGCCTTGTTCCTGGTGTTTCATATCGGCAGCGAGCGCTACGCCCTCAAGGCCACGGAAGTGGCCGAGGTGTTGCCGCGCCTGCCGCTCAAGCCCATCGCCCATGCGCCGGTGTGGGTCGCCGGGATTTTCGCCCATCGCGCCAACATGGTGCCAGTGATCGACCTCAGTGCCCTGACCTTTGGTACACCGGCCCAAGCCCGTACCAGCACGCGGCTGGTGTTGGTCAACTATCGCCCAGAGGCGTGGCTGGAGCCGCGCTGGCTGGGGCTGATCCTCGAACAGGCGACTGACACCCTGCGCTGCGATCCGGCGGATTTCCAACCCTACGGCCTGGACAATCGCCAGGCGCCGTACCTGGGCCCGGTGCGCGAAGACGAACGGGGCCTGACACAGTGGATTGGCGTCGCCGACCTGCTCACCGCCGAGGTCCGCGCCCTGCTGTTTGCCCCCGACCTGACTGTTGGGGAGGCGTGATGAGCAGTGACCAACGCTTTTTCGACTTCCTCAAGGAGCGTATCGGCCTGGATGTCGCCTCGGTGGGCGAAGCGATTATCGAGCGCGCCGTGCGCCAGCGCAGCCAGGCATTGCAGGGGCTGAGCGCCGATCAATACTGGCAGCGCCTGCAAACCAGCAGCGAAGAACAACAGGCGTTGATCGAAGCGGTCATCGTCCCCGAGACCTGGTTTTTCCGTTACCCCGAATCCTTCGCCACCCTGGCGCGGCTGGCCGTCACGCGACTGGGCGAGATCAAGCACATGCGCGCCCTGCGTATCCTCAGCCTGCCGTGCTCCACTGGCGAGGAGCCCTATTCCATCGCCATGGCCCTGCTCGATGCGGGCCTTTCGCCCCACCAGTTCAAGGTGCAGGGCATGGACGTCAGCCCGCTGTCGGTGGAACGGGCGCGGCGTGGGGTGTATGGCAAAAATTCCTTTCGTGGCCAGGACATCGAGTTTCGTGAGCGGCATTTCAGCGCCGAAGATGACGGCTACCGCGTCGCTGATCGGGTGCGTGAACAGGTGCGCCTGCAAGTGGGCAACCTGCTGGACCCGCAGTTGCTGGCCAACGAGCCGACCTATGACTTTGTGTTTTGCCGCAACCTGTTGATCTATTTCGACCAGCCGACCCAGAAGCAGGTGTTTGAAGTGCTCAAGGGCCTGACCCATGTCGACGGTGTGCTGTTTATCGGCCCGGCCGAAGGCAGCCTGCTGGGGCGCCTGGGCATGCGTTCGATTGGGGTGCCGCAGTCGTTTGCCTTCAGTCGTCATGCCCAAACCACACCCGAACCGGTCTTCACCCCGACACCGCCTCCGGTGCCTCAGCGCAGCGCCGCGCCGATTGCGCGTAAACCCCGGCCATTCAGTGCATTCGCCACGCCGGTGCTGCCGACCAAGCCGGCACCCGTGCACTCGGATGCGGCGCAGCTGCTCGGGCAGATCGCAACCCTGGCCAATGAAGGCAAAAGCCTTGAGGCCCGTGCGGCCTGCGAGCGCTACCTGCAAAACCATCCACCGGCGGCCCAGGTGTTCTATTGGCTGGGCCTGCTCAGCGATGTAGCGGGTAGCGCCCTGGAAGCCCAGGGGTATTATCGAAAAGCCTTGTACCTGGAGCCCCAGCATCCGCAGGCCTTGATGCACCTGGCCGCGCTGCTGGAATCCCAGGGCGATACGGCGGGGGCGCGGCGCTTGCAAGCCCGTGCTGCCCGTAGCGAGCGAGCCGCCGACAGTGAGCCTAAACGATGAGTAGCTCCGCACTCCCGGACACCGACCTGGACCTGACGGTGGCCGATACCCAGGCCATCGACGATTGCTGGAACCGCATCGGGATCCACGGCGATAAATCCTGCCCGTTGCTGGCCGAGCACATCCACTGCCGCAACTGTGCAGTGTATTCCGCTGCCGCCACCCGCCTGCTGGATCGTTATGCCTTGCAGCAGGAAGACCATCGGCATGCCGCCGCCGCGCAGGCGGACGATGAGGTGGCCACCCGGTCGTTGCTGATGTTCCGCCTGGGCGAGGAGTGGCTGGGCATCGCCACCCGTTGCCTGGTGGAAGTGGCGCCGCTGCAGCCGATCCATTCCTTGCCCCACCAGCGCTCGCGGGCGCTGCTCGGGGTCGCCAATGTGCGCGGCGCGCTGGTGGCCTGCCTGTCCCTGGTGGAACTGCTCGGGCTCGATAGCACGGGCGGCGGCCCCAGCGGCGGGCGGATCATGCCGCGCATGTTGATCATCGCCGCGCAGGACGGCCCGGTGGTGGTGCCGGTGGATGAAGTGGATGGCATCCATGCCATCGATGAGCGCACCCTCAAAGCGGCGTCTGCGTCCGGCACCCAGGCCAGTGCGCGCTACACCCAGGGTGTGTTGCAGTTCAAGGGCCGCAGCCTGCGCTGGCTGGACGAGGCGCAATTGCTGTCTGCCGTGACCCGGAGCCTGTCATGACCCCCGACCAGATGCGCGACGCCTCGCTGCTGGAACTGTTCAGCCTGGAAGCCGATGCCCAGACCCAGGTCCTGAGTGCCGGCTTGCTGGCCCTGGAGCGCAACCCGACCCAGGCCGACCAGCTCGAAGCCTGCATGCGCGCGGCGCATTCGCTCAAGGGCGCGGCGCGGATTGTCGGGGTCGACGCCGGTGTCAGCGTGGCCCACGTGATGGAAGACTGCCTGGTCAGCGCCCAGGAAAGCCGGTTGTACCTGCAACCCGAACATATCGACGCGTTGTTGCAGGGCACCGACCTGCTGATGCGCATCGCCACACCGGGCAACAGCGTGGGCCCGGCCGATATCCAGGCGTATGTGGCGCTGATGGAGCGCTTGCTGGATCCGTCGCAACCCACGGCCAAAGTGGTTGCACCGCCGCCTGTGACTGCGCCGCCTGCACAGCCGTTGCCGCCCCTTGAAGAGTCACTGCTATTGCCCCCGGAACCGGAGGCCGCGCCGCCCGTCAGCAGTGATACGCCGCGCCAGAACAAACGCATGACCGAAGGCGGCGAGCGCGTGTTGCGGGTCACGGCCGAGCGCTTGAACAGCCTGTTGGACCTGTCCAGCAAATCCCTGGTGGAAACCCAGCGGCTCAAGCCGTACCTGTCCAGCCTGCAACGCCTCAAGCGCATCCAGAGCAACGGCGCCCGGGCCCTGGACAACCTCGACGGCCAGCTCAAGACGGTCGACCTGAACCTCGAAGCCCAGGAAGCCCTGGCCGATGCCCGCCGCCTGTTGAGCGAAGCGCAGTTGCTGCTGGCGGAAAAGACCGCCGAGCTCGATGAGTTCGGCTGGCAGGCCGGGCAACGTGCCCAGGTGCTATATGACACGGCGCTGGCGTGCCGCATGCGCCCGTTTGCCGATGTGCTGGCGGGGCAGGCGCGCATGGTGCGTGACCTGGGCCGCAGCCTGGGCAAGCAGGTACGCCTGGAAATCGAAGGCGAGAAGACTCAGGTCGACCGCGATGTGCTGGAAAAACTCGAGGCGCCGCTGACCCATTTGTTGCGCAATGCCGTCGATCACGGCATCGAAATGCCCGAGCAGCGCCTGCTGGCGGGCAAGCCGGCCGAGGGCCTGATCCGCCTGCGCGCTTCGCACCAGGCTGGCCTGCTGGTGCTGGAGTTGAGCGATGACGGCAACGGCGTCGATCTGGAGCGCCTGCGCGGCAGTATTGTCGAGCGCAATCTGTCGCCGCTGGAAACCGCCTTGCGCCTGAGCGAAGAGGAATTGCTGACCTTCCTGTTCCTGCCGGGCTTCAGCCTGCGCGACAAGGTGACCGAAGTCTCCGGGCGCGGCGTCGGCCTGGATGCGGTGCAGCACATGGTCCGCCAACTGCGTGGTGCGGTGGTGCTGGAACAGACGGCGGGGCAGGGCAGCCGCTTCCATCTGGAAGTGCCGCTGACCTTGTCGGTGGTGCGCAGCCTGGTGGTGGAAGTTGGCGAAGAAGCCTACGCCTTTCCCCTGGCCCACATCGAACGCATGTGCGACCTGGAACCTGACGAAATCGTACAGTTGGAAGGCCGCCAGCATTTCTGGCACGAAGGCCGGCATGTCGGCCTGGTCGCGGCCAGCCAGCTATTACAGCGCCCGCCCGGGCAGGCCAACCAGGACACCCTCAAGGTCGTGGTGATCCGCGAGCGCGATGCGGTGTACGGGATTGCCGTGGAGCGCTTTATCGGCGAACGCACCCTGGTGGTGTTGCCGCTGGATGATCGCCTGGGCAAGGTGCAGGATATTTCTGCCGGCGCGCTGCTGGACGACGGCTCGGTGGTGCTGATCGTCGATGTCGAGGACATGCTGCGTTCGGTGGACAAGCTGCTCAATACCGGTCGCCTGGAGCGCATTGCCCGCCGCGCGCAGCAAACCGTGGAGGCTGCACGCAAGCGCATTCTGGTGGTGGATGACTCACTGACCGTGCGCGAACTGCAGCGCAAGCTATTACTTAATCGTGGATATGACGTGGCGGTCGCCGTCGATGGCATGGATGGCTGGAATGCTCTGCGTTCCGAAGACTTCGACCTGCTGATCACTGACATTGATATGCCTCGCATGGACGGTATTGAATTGGTCACACTTTTGCGCCGAGACACTCGCCTGCAGTCGCTGCCGGTGATGGTTGTGTCCTACAAGGATCGCGAAGAAGACCGGCGTCGCGGCCTGGATGCCGGCGCCGACTATTACCTGGCCAAGGCCAGTTTCCATGACGATGCCCTGCTCGATGCAGTGGTAGAACTGATTGGAGGCGCCCGGGCATGAAGATCGCCATCGTCAATGACATGCCCCTGGCGGTCGAGGCCTTGCGCCGGGCCTTGAGCTTCGAGCCGGCCCACGAAGTGGTGTGGGTGGCCACCAATGGCCTGGAAGCGGTGCAGCGCTGCGCCGAGCTGACGCCGGACCTGATCCTGATGGACTTGATCATGCCGGTGATGGATGGCGTCGAGGCGACCCGGCAGATCATGGCCGAGACGCCATGCGCTATCGTTATCGTCACCGTGGATCGCCAGCAGAATGTCAGCCGTGTGTTCGAAGCCATGGGCCATGGCGCCCTGGACGTGGTGGATACCCCGGCCCTGGGGGTTGGCGATGCCAAGGAGGCGGCCGCGCCCCTGTTGCGCAAGATCCTCAATATCGGCTGGCTGATCGGCCAGCGCGGCAGCCGGGTGCGCGCTGAACCTGTGCATCCGCGAGGGACGGGCAAGCGCCAGAGCTTGGTGGCGATCGGCTCTTCGGCCGGTGGCCCGGCGGCGCTGGAAACCCTGCTCAAGGGCTTGCCTCGGGACTTTGCCGCAGCCATTGTGCTGGTGCAGCATGTGGACCAGGTGTTCGCCGCCGGCATGGCCGAGTGGCTGAGCAGCGCCTCGGGCCTGCCGGTGCGCCTGGCGCGTGAAGGGGAGCCGCCGCAAAGCGGCGTGGTGTTGCTGGCCGGCACCAATCATCATATCCGGCTGCTGAAAAACGGCACGCTGGCCTACACGGCGGAGCCCGTGAACGAGATTTATCGGCCGTCCATCGACGTGTTTTTCGAGAGCGTCGCCAGCCATTGGAACGGCGATGCCGTCGGCGTCTTGCTGACCGGCATGGGACGCGACGGAGCCCAGGGACTCAAATTGATGCGTCAGCAGGGCTATCTGACCATCGCTCAGGATCAGCAGAGCTGTGCGGTTTACGGCATGCCCAAAGCGGCAGCGGCGATTGATGCCGCTGTTGAGATTCGCCCATTGGACAGAATTGCGCCACGATTGCTGGAGGTATTCGCAAAATGACCGATATAACTCGCTGTCCTGGCCTGCACGTAGTAATTCAGGTGACCGCAAATGAATGATTTACAGCTCGACGACTTCAAGACCGACGAAAACGCCGCCATGGTGTTGCTGGTGGACGACCAGGCGATGATCGGCGAAGCCGTGCGGCGCGGTCTGGCCCATGAGGACAATATCGACTTCCACTTCTGTGCCGACCCCCACCAGGCCATCTCCCAGGCGATCCGCATCAAGCCGACGGTGATTCTCCAGGACCTGGTCATGCCCGGGCTGGACGGCCTGACCCTGGTGCGTGAATACCGTAACCATCCGGCGACCCAGAACATCCCGATCATTGTGCTTTCAACCAAGGAAGACCCGCTGATCAAGAGCGCCGCGTTTGCCGCCGGGGCCAATGACTACCTGGTGAAACTGCCGGACAACATCGAGCTGGTGGCGCGGATCCGCTACCACTCGCGCTCCTACATGACCCTGCTGCAGCGGGACGCGGCCTACCGTGCGCTGCGGGTCAGCCAGCAACAACTGCTGGACACCAACCTGGTGCTGCAACGCCTGATGAATTCCGACGGCTTGACCGGGTTGTCCAACCGCCGGCACTTCGACGAATACCTGGAGCTGGAATGGCGACGCGCCATGCGTGACCAGACCCAGTTGTCGTTGCTGATGATCGACGTGGACTTCTTCAAGACCTACAACGACAGCTTTGGCCACCTGGAAGGGGACGAAGCATTGCGCAAGGTGGCGGCGAGCATTCGCGACGCCAGCAGCCGTCCTTCGGACCTGCCGGCGCGCTACGGGGGCGAAGAGTTTGCCCTGGTGCTGCCCAACACCTCGCCGGGTGGTGCGCGGCTGGTGGCCGAGAAACTGCGCCAGGCCGTTGCCGCGCTGAAAATCCCGCACATCGCACCCTCTGAAGGGGCGAGCCTGACCATCAGCATTGGTCTTGCGACCATGACGCCACTGCTGGGGACCGATTGCCGGCAATTGATCTCGGCAGCGGACAAGGGGTTGTACCTGGCCAAGCACAATGGGCGCAACCAGGTGGGGATCGAATAGCCTGCGAACACCGCCAACCCAATGTAGGAGCTGGCTTGCCTGCGATGGCGTCTCCTCGGTCTACTTGATACACCTAGTCGTCTGTATCGCAGGCAAGCCAGCTCCTACATTTGATCTTTATCGGGCTGTAGATATCACACAAACCCAGCCTTTTCGGCCAAGCGGACTGCCGTTTCCAGCCTTTTGCCGTTATACTCGCCGGCTTTCAAAAGTTCGCCAACGAGTGCTGCCCGCCATGGAAATCAACCCGATCCTGAACACCATCAAGGACCTGTCCGAGCGCTCCGAAACTATTCGGGGGTATCTTTGACTACGATCAAAAGCATGAGCGTCTGACCGAAGTCAATCGCGAGCTTGAAGATCCGGCTGTCTGGAACAAACCTGAATACGCCCAGGAACTGGGCCGCGAGCGCGCTGCGCTGGCGCAGATCGTCGACACCCTCGACGAATTGAACACCGGTCTGGGCGACTGCCGCGACCTGCTGGACATGGCCGTCGAAGAAAACGACGAAGGCGCAGTGGGCGATGTCGTCGCCGAGCTGGCCCGTCTCGAGGACAACCTCGCCAAACTCGAATTCCGCCGCATGTTCAGCCACGAAATGGACCCGAACAACGCCTACCTGGATATCCAGGCCGGTTCCGGCGGCACCGAAGCCCAGGACTGGGCCAACATCCTGCTGCGCATGTACCTGCGCTGGGCTGACAAACGCGGTTTCGAAGCAACCATCATGGAACTGTCCGCCGGTGAAGTTGCCGGTATCAAGGGCGCGACCGTGCATATCAAGGGTGAATACGCCTTTGGCTGGTTGCGTACCGAGATCGGCGTACACCGCCTGGTGCGCAAGAGCCCGTTCGACTCCGGCAACCGTCGCCACACTTCGTTCTCTGCGGTTTTCGTCTCCCCCGAGATCGACGACAAGGTGGAAATCGAGATCAACCCGGCCGACCTGCGCATCGACACCTACCGCTCCTCCGGTGCCGGTGGCCAGCACGTAAACACCACCGACTCGGCCGTACGTATCACCCACGTACCGACCAACACCGTGGTCAGTTGCCAGAACGAACGTTCCCAGCACGCGAACAAGGACACCGCCATGAAAATGCTGCGGGCCAAGTTGTACGAGCAGGAAATGCAGAAGCGCAACGCCGCTTCCCAGGCACTGGAAGACACCAAGTCGGATATCGGCTGGGGCCACCAGATCCGTTCGTATGTGCTTGATGCGTCGCGGATCAAGGATCTGCGCACTAACATCGAACGCAGCGACTGCGACAAGGTACTCGACGGCGATATCGACGAATACCTGGAAGCCAGCCTGAAATCAGGCCTGTAATACATGCAACGCGGGATTGGCTGACACTCCTCGATCCCTGTGGGAGCGGGCTTGCCCGCGATCCCCAGCCGCAGGCTGGGGACAACGAACCAGATGGAATATTTAAAGACATGAGCGACCAACAACTCGATCAGGCCCTGCAACAGGAAGAAAACTCCTTGATCGCCCTGCGCAAGGAAAAGCTTGCTGCCGAGCGTGCCAAGGGTAACGCCTTCCCCAACGACTTCCGCCGCGAAAACTACTGCGATGCCTTGCAGAAGCAATACGCGGACAAGACCAAGGAAGAGCTGGCAGAAGCTGCGATCCCGGTCAAGGTGGCAGGTCGCATCATGCTCAACCGTGGCTCGTTCATGGTGATCCAGGACATGACCGGGCGCATCCAGGTCTACGTCAACCGCAAGACCCTCTCGGAAGAAACCCTGGCCTCGGTGAAAACCTGGGACATGGGCGACATCATTGCCGCCGAAGGCACCCTGGCCCGTTCCGGCAAAGGCGACCTGTACGTCGAAATGACCAACGTGCGCCTGCTGACCAAGTCGCTGCGCCCGCTGCCAGACAAGCACCACGGCCTGACCGACACCGAGCAGCGCTATCGCCAGCGCTACGTCGACCTGATCGTCAACGAAGAAGTGCGCCAGACGTTCCGCGTGCGCTCGCAAGTGATCGCGCACATCCGCAGCTTCCTGATGGCCCGTGACTTCCTCGAAGTCGAGACGCCGATGCTGCAGACCATTCCGGGCGGCGCGGCAGCCAAGCCGTTCGAAACCCACCACAATGCCCTGGACATGGAAATGTTCCTGCGTATCGCGCCAGAGCTGTACCTCAAGCGCCTGGTGGTCGGTGGCTTTGAAAAGGTGTTCGAGATCAACCGCAACTTCCGTAACGAAGGTGTCTCGACCCGTCACAACCCAGAATTCACCATGTTGGAGTTCTACCAGGCCTACGCCGACTACGAAGACAACATGGACCTGACCGAAGAACTGTTCCGCGAGCTGGCGCAACTGGTTCTCGGGACTACCGACGTGCCGTACGGCGACAAGGTGTTCCACTTCGGCGAGCCGTTCGTGCGCCTGTCGGTGTTCGATTCGATCCTCAAGTACAACCCCGAGCTGACCGCTGACGACCTGAACGACATCGACAAGGCTCGCGCCATTGCCAAGAAAGCCGGGGCCAAGGTCCTGGGCTTCGAAGGCCTGGGCAAGCTGCAGGTGATGATTTTCGAAGAACTGGTGGAGCACAAGCTGGAACAGCCGCACTTCATTACCCAGTACCCGTTCGAAGTGTCGCCGCTGGCCCGTCGCAACGACGACAACCCGAACGTCACCGACCGTTTCGAGCTGTTTATCGGTGGTCGCGAAATCGCCAACGCCTACTCTGAGCTTAACGATGCGGAAGACCAGGCCGAGCGTTTCATGGCCCAGGTGGCTGACAAGGACGCCGGTGACGACGAAGCCATGCACTACGACGCCGACTTTGTGCGGGCGCTGGAGTACGGCATGCCGCCAACGGCCGGTGAAGGTATCGGTATCGACCGCCTGGTGATGTTGTTGACCAACTCACCGTCGATCCGCGATGTCATCTTGTTCCCGCACATGCGGCCGCAAGCGTAACCTTAGCGAATCCCGAAGCCGCCTTTTATAAGGCGGCTTTTTTGTGTGGCCTGTACTAACGTCAAACGTACGGCGCCAGACTTTTGTTGAGTGAGAGGACGATCTTTCGTGAAGCGCGTAATGGCTCAAGAAGGCGCCGCTGGCATCGCTGCCGCCGTGGCTGAAAGTGTTCAGTACCAGGGCCGCAAGGCCAGTCGCCAGGGCAGCGAACAGCGTCGCCAGGATATTCTCGACGCGGCCATGCGCATTGTCGTGCGCGATGGCGTGCGGGCGGTGCGCCATCGGGCGGTGGCGGCGGAGGCCGGTGTGCCGCTGTCGGCCACCACCTACTATTTCAAGGATATCGACGACCTGCTCACCGACACCTTTGCCCAGTATGTGGAGCGCAGTGCGGCGTTCATGGGCAAGTTGTGGGTGCGTAACGAAGGTTTGCTGCGCGAGATGGTGGCCTACGGTGATGGCAGTGCCGAGTCGCGCTCGCAACTGGCCGATGATATTGCGCGGCTGACTGCCGATTACGTCCTGCGCCAACTGCTCAACCGGCGTGAGTACCTGATGGCCGAACAGGCCTTTCGCCAGGAAGCCTTGTTGAACCCGCGCCTGGGCGAACTGGTACGTTCTCACCAGCAGATTTTGTTGCAGGGCACTTGCCAGTTTTTCCAGGTGCTGGGCTCCCGCGAGCCGCAACAGGATGCCAAAGTGTTGACGGCGATTATCAGTCGGATGGAATATCAGGGCCTGCTGTTCGAGCCCGAGGCCCTGACTGGCGAAGAAATGCTCGAGATTCTCAAGCGTTACATGCACCTGGTACTGGCCTCGGTCTAGTCATGTGGAGGCCAGGCTGCCCAAAACAGCTGTGGAGTGATGGATGAAAACCTGGCGTGTGTTAGTGACCGCGATGGTGTCGCTGCTCCTGAGCGGCTGCCTGGTGACCTTCAAGGAGCCCCTGCCGGCCAGCGAGGCCGCACCTGACGCGCTGCTGGGCAAGTGGGCCAGCAGGAACGCCTGGGGCGAACCGCTCGACCTGCAGATCAGCCGGGTGGGCCAGCATCGCTACAAGGCAGTGAGCACCTCGCAGACCCAGCCGATCAAGCGCGACGAGTATTTGTTCAGCGTGTCCCGCCACGGCAACCGCTGGTACCTGTCGGCGCCGCTGCCAAACAAGCTGGGCGGGCACTTTATCCTCGCCGGGTTTGAATTGAATGAGGCCCGCGAACTGGTGGTCTACAACCTCGATCCCGAGGCGATCAACCAGGCCATCACGCACAAAACCCTGAGTGGCAGCAGTGTCGAGACCGTCGAAGGGGACGGGACATTGATCGACAGCCCCATGAGCCAGGTCTTGGCTTACCTGGATGATCCGGCCAACGCCGATGTGTTTGTCGAAGCCGTACGCTATAAACATGTGGGCAAATAACGTTTAAAGAGGAAGCACCGGGTGGACGATTACCAGCAGACGATACGCACCTTGTCCGATCGCATTGTGCTGGCGCAAACACCGATTCGCGTCCTCGACGCCGTGAAGTGGGACGACAACATTCGCAAGGGCTTCCTCCAGGGCAAGGGCAAGCACATGCCGGCCGTGGACCGCGACTATTACCTGAACCGGCCACTGTCGTTCGATTCCAGTAAGGTGAAGCTGGAGTTCCAGAACATTGAGCGTGATATCACTCGCCAATTGGGCCAGTTCAACCCGGTCGGGCAGATCATGCGGCGTATGTGCAAGGAATACCGCATGGTGGTGCGCATGCTCGAAGCCCGTGGCACCGAGGATTTCGGCCTGATTTCCCAGGAACTCTACGGCGCGGCCTCCGATGCATTCCATGCCGGCGACCCGACCCTGGCCGACCTGGGCCTGATGCTCTCCGATTACCTGAACAATATCGACGGCCGTGGCGATCTCAAGGACGAAGCCAAGACCCTGACCGCCAAGGACGCCGTCAGCCTGCTGCAAAGCCGCCTGAACAAGGTGTTTGGCGAGGCCGAGGAAACCATCCGCGTATTTGAGTCCGATGGCATCGTCGCCGACGCGGCGGCGGGTGCCGACTACATCAAGATCCGCACCGATGCGATGTTCAACGAGCGCGATGTGCGGGCCCTGGAAGTCCACGAAGGGCTGGTCCATGTGGGCACCACCCTCAACGGCCAGAACCAGCCGATCTGCACCTTCCTGTCCAAGGGCCCACCGTCGTCGACCGTGACCCAGGAAGGCCTGGCGATCCTGATGGAGATCATCACCTTCGCCTCCTACCCCAGCCGCCTGCGCAAGCTGACCAACCGCACCCGCGCGATCCATATGGTGGAAGAGGGTGCCGATTTCCTGCAGGTGTTCGAGTTCTTCCGCGAGCAGGGCTTTGAAATGGCCGAGAGCTACGGCAACGCCAGCCGGGTGTTTCGCGGCTCGACGCCGACGGGCCTGCCGTTTACCAAGGATCTGTCCTATCTCAAGGGCTTTATCATGGTCTACAACTACATCCAGCTGGCCGTGCG
The DNA here is from genome assembly GCF_058742075.1 of Pseudomonas sp. HC1(2025). NCBI lineage: Bacteria > Pseudomonadati > Pseudomonadota > Gammaproteobacteria > Pseudomonadales > Pseudomonadaceae > Pseudomonas > Pseudomonas sp. HC1(2025). Next base: position 1,266,704 of record NZ_CP196017.1, read on the forward strand.
CAAGGGCAAGCTGGAGCAGGTGCCGCTGTTGTTTTGCGGCAAGACCACCCTGGAAGACATGCGCACCTTGCGACAATTGGTGGACGAAGGCCTGGTGGTGCCGCCCAAGTACTTGCCGGAGCAGTTTCGCGATATGAACGCGTTGTCGGCGTGGATGTGCTTCTCCAACTTCCTCAATCACCTGAGCCTGGACCGGATCGAGGCGGACTACTCCAATATCCTCTGACCAAATCCCATCAACTGTAGGAGCTGGCTTGCCTGCGATCTCGGTCTGTCAGCCACCGGTGGAGTAACTGACAGCCAGCTTCCACAGTTTGTCTTCATTGATTATCAGGGTTGTGTCCCCACCCATTTACGAGGTTTCAACGGATGAGACTGCTCGGCATTCTATGCCTGCTCCTGACCCTCAACGGCTGCAGCTCGCTGCTGTTCTACCCCGAGCCCGGCCTGCCATTTACTCCGCAACAGGCGCGCCTGGAATACCGTGACGTCACCCTGACCACCGCCGATGGCCTCAAGCTGCGCGCCTGGTGGCTGCCGGCCAAGGCCGGTGTGCCGCTCAAGGGCACGGTGCTGCATTTGCACGGCAACGGGGGCAACCTGTCCGGGCACCTGGGGGGCAGTTGGTGGCTGCCGGCCCAGGGTTATCAAGTGCTGATGCTGGACTATCGCGGCTATGGCGTGTCCGAAGGCAAACCTTCGCTGCCGGCCATCTACCAGGACCTGGATGCGGCTTTCCAGTGGCTTGACCAGGCCCCCGAGACCCAGGGCCAGCCGCTAGTGGTGCTCGGCCAGAGCCTGGGCGGGGCATTGGCGGTGCATTACCTGGCGGCACATCCCGAGCGCCAGCCCCGGCTCAAGGCGCTGGTGTTGGATGGCGTGCCCGCCAGTTATCGTGATGTAGGGCAATTCGCCCTGAGCACTTCCTGGCTAACATGGCCGTTTCAGGTGCCATTGTCGTGGCTGGTGCCGGACGCCGACAGCGCGATCCACGGCATGCCGCAGCTGACCGGCGTGCCGAAACTGCTGTTCCACAGTCTGGATGATCCGATCGTGCCGCTTTCCAACGGCATCCGTCTGTATCAAGCTGCGCCGCCGCCAAGGGTGCTGCAATTGACCCGCGGTGGGCATGTGCAGACTTTTGCCGACAAGACCTGGCAAACCGTGATGCTGCGTTATCTTGACGACCCGCAGCATTTCAATGGCCTGCGCCGCCTGGGGGAAATCCCCAATTACCCGGCGGCCGCCACTCCTAAAGTTGAATCATCAGAGAGCCCGCAATGAGCGAAGAACGCAACATGATCCCCCTGATCCTCACCGGTATCGGCACCATCATCGGCACCGTTGGCTGCCTGTGGTACTACGGCTACCTGCACTTCGCCAAGCCCGAGGACGCGTTGCTGCTCAGTGATTTCACCATGCTCAAGACGGTGCCCGGCGAGGACTATAAAGTCTCCCTGACCCCGGCTCCCCAGGTGGCGCAGTGCGTCGACGGTGTGCTGGTGCTGTTTGATACCGAGCAGAAAGGGTTGACCGGTGTACTGGTGAATAACAAGAAGCAGGCGGTGCGTTGCATGGGCCAGGAAACCCCGCAATTGCAGGAGTAAGCACGCTGGTAGTTTTTGGAACCATATTTTGTGTGAAGCCACTGATTGGGTTGTCAGCAGCGCTGACGAGCAACCCCCTTAATTATGTGGAGTATCGCTATGAGTATTGGTGGAGTAGGTGGTGGTAGCGGGTTCGGTAACTTCGGCGGCGCCGGCATGGGCGATTCCGGCAATATGGTCGGCAAGGGCGTCGAAGGGGGCCAGCAGCAGGGTGGTGCAGACCCGGAAGCGCTGAAGAAACTCCTGGCGCAACTGTTGGGCGGCGCGGGCGGTGCAGGCGGCTCCCAGGGCAGTGGCGCAAGTGGTGGTGGCGAGGATGAGCAAGATCCTCTGCGCAAGCAGATGGATCGCGACGGCCAGCAAGGCATGCAGATGCCCCAAGAGAACACCAACTCAGTCAACTTCGGCTGATCCAAAGCCATCTGCCGCAGTTCTTCTACAAAAAAAGCCCTGCCTGGAATCCAGGCAGGGCTTTTTTAGCGGTGTACGTCAGTCGGTTACTGAACCGAAGAACGTGGCTTGACCGGCTGGTTGTCGTTGGAGATGGTCACTTCAACGCGACGGTTCATGGCGCGGCCCGAAATGCTTGCGTTATCGGCAACCGGGTATGCCTTGCCGTAGCCAGCAGTCACGATGCGGCTTGGGTTAACGCCCATCTTGATCAGTGCAACCTGCACCGAAGTAGCACGGCGCTCGGACAAGGTCTGGTTGTAGGCATCGCTGCCGGTGCTGTCGGTGTAGCCTTCGATAATGACTTTACGATCTGGGTTTTCCTGGAGGAATTGCGCCAGTTTGTTGATGTTCACCAGGCCGCTGGATTTCAGGTCGGCCTTGTTGGTAGCGAACAGCACATCACCAAAGGTCACCAGGGTCCCGCGTTCAGTCTGCTTGGCGTTCAAGCTGTTTTGCAGCTGCTTGATCTGCGCGTCGCGGGCTTCGAGCAGCGCGCGGGCACGTTCGTCGCCGGCGTTTTTCAGCTTGGCTTCGGACTCGCGCAGGGCGATGGTGTCCTTGGCCACTTCAACGCGCTGGTTGGTCAGGTAGGCCAGTTGGTCGACCTTCTTCTCGTCTTCCTTGTCGCGGTACGCCTTGTCGGCCTTGTCCAGCCATTCGCTGGCGTCCTTGGTTTCCAGGGCGGCGATTTTGGTCGCTTGTGGGTTGGCTTGCAGGGCCGAGAAGTTGGTCCGTGCGTTTTCCAGGTTCGCGTTAGGCGGGGTGGAGCAAGCCGCCAATGCAACGCTCATCGCCAGCAGGGCAGGGATCATCAATTGTTTACGCATAGTGGTGTCGTCCTTTCAATTCGATTTCGGGTGCGATGCAAACAAGGGCGCTGCTTACTTCTGCTGGATCACAGCAGGACGCATGCCTTCGTTACGCAACTCCTGAACAGCCTTCTGGGAGTCCTTCAGCGCCAGGTCGGCCTTGGCAGCCTGGGCCTTGCGCTCTGCAACGCGAGCGTCCCACTCAGCCTGTTCGGCCAGACGACGGGCTTCGTCGTACTTCTTGTCGTGCATGGCCAGCTCGGCTTGCTTGAGCTTGTCCTGGGCAGCTTTCATTTCCACGGCAGCGTATTCGGTACCGCCAGCGCTTACAGCGCTGTTCACGGCCGATTGGGTCACCGCGTACTGCTCGGTCGGCGGGTTGCCGGCGCAGCCCGCGAGGACGAAGCTGGTGCCGATTGCCAACGCGGCCAATTTGAGCCCGCGCAGGTGGTTAAACGAGGATTTGGCAGTGCTGGTCTTCATCGTCTTCAACTCCATTGGATAACTCCAGAAAAACATCAAATCCATCTACGGTGTTCAGCGTCTGCGTTTTGGCGGTGAAGCTCAGTGTGCCTTTTCAAACGCCTGTTCCAAGTGATGGCTTACTGGCTGTGACCCGAGGCTTTTTTGAATAGTTCAGCCAAAGATGGCGATTTGCCCGAAAAAACATCTGAACAAATCTGACTGAGTGGTCAGTGTTTAAAAATCGGAACTTTTGCCATCCATAGCGGTATGCCGGGCCTATGAAAGGCCCGGTACGCTGGGGAATGGTTTTTTTCAGCGGATGTTTATCAGTGTTTCTGATCGTCAGGCGTGGCTGACATATCGTGCAGGTAGCGCCGTGACAACGACAGGAAGCGCGGTGTGGGGCCGACGTCTTCATACAATGGGTCACCCTCTTCATCAGTGGCAACCACATGCTGGCCCCGGATATAGGGAAAGCTGGCTTCCAGCTCTTCCAGGGCGGCGCCGATCAACTCGCCGAGCAATTCCTCGGTGCTGCGCTTGGGGTACATCTCGCGGATGGCCGCCAGCCGTGCGGCGGCCTCGACATCCAGGTGGATGGCATATTCGGTCTTGGTCAGGCGACCCTTGGCGGTTTCTTCCCATTGCTGGGCCAGTTCTCGGATTTTCATGGCAACCTCAGTGATGCCCAGGGTAGCGGGCGGTGATGAGTGACCGGTCGCGGCGTGGATAACGCGACGACGTATCCTTGAGACTAGCTGCAACCGCCAAGGTTTAAAGTTCCTTGTAAGAGCAAGGCTTGATCGGCACTCTTAAAGATCAAAGCGTCCCGGATTCCTGGCTGGAGATTGGCTGATGAGCGATATCGATGCACGTTTGCGTGAAGATGTTCACCTGCTGGGTGAACTGTTGGGCAACACGATTCGAGAACAGTACGGTGATGAGTTCCTCGCCAAGATCGAGCAGATCCGCAAGGGCGCCAAGGCCGATCGCCGGGGCGGGGCAACCGAGGCGGCAGCTGGCGAAGAGCTCAGCGCCAGCCTCAACCAGTTGCAGGAAGACGAGCTGTTGCCGGTGGCACGTGCGTTCAACCAGTTCCTCAACCTGGCCAATATCGCCGAGCAGTACCAACTGATTCACCGGAGCGATGAATCCCAGCCCGCCCCGTTCGAGTCGCGGGTACTGCCCGAGCTGCTGGCGCGCCTGCAGAGTGAGGGCCATAGCAGCGAATCCCTGGCCCGGCAGTTGGCGCGCCTGGAGATCGAACTGGTGCTCACCGCCCACCCCACCGAAGTTGCGCGCCGCACCCTGATCCAGAAATATGACGCCATCGCCGCCCAACTGGCGTTGCAGGATCACCGTGACTTGACCAGCGCCGAGCGCGAGCAGATTCGCCAGCGCTTGCAACGGCTGATCGCCGAAGCCTGGCACACCGAAGAAATCCGCCGCACCCGGCCCACCCCGGTGGACGAGGCCAAGTGGGGCTTTGCGGTGATCGAGCATTCGCTGTGGCACGCCATCCCCAACTACCTGCGCAAGGCCGATCACGCCTTGCACGCCGCGACCGGCCTGCGCCTGCCCCTGGAGGCGGCACCGATCCGCTTTGCCTCATGGATGGGCGGTGACCGTGACGGCAACCCCAACGTGACGGCGCCCGTGACCCGCGAAGTATTGCTGCTGGCGCGCTGGATGGCTGCAGACCTGTATCTGCGTGATATCGATCACCTGGCATCCGAGCTGTCGATGCAGCAGGCCAGCCCCGAGTTGCAGGCCAAGGTCGGCGATAGCGTCGAACCTTATCGGGCCTTGCTCAAGCAACTGCGCGAACGCCTGCGCGCCACCCGCAATTGGGCGCACGCGGCGTTGACCGCCAGCCTCCCGGCGCCGGCTGATGTGCTGCAAAACAATCGCGACCTGCTGGAGCCGTTGGAGCTGTGCTACCAGTCCCTGCACGCCTGCGGCATGGGCGTGATTGCCGACGGCCCGCTGCTCGATTGCCTACGCCGTGCGGTAACGTTCGGCCTGTTCCTGGTGCGCCTGGATGTGCGCCAGGACTCCAGCCGTCACTCGGCGGCGATGACCGAGATCACCGACTACCTGGGCCTGGGCCGCTATGAGGATTGGGACGAAGACGCGCGCATCACCTTCCTGATGAAGGAGTTGGTCAACCGTCGCCCATTGTTGCCAGGCTATTTCAAGCCGTCGGCCGACACCGCCGAAGTGCTCAATACCTGTAAGGAAATTGCCGCCGCGCCAGCTGCATCCCTCGGTTCCTACGTCATCTCCATGGCGGGTGCGGCATCCGATGTGCTGGCGGTGCAGCTGCTGCTCAAGGAGTCCGGGGTGCAGCGGCCGATGCGTGTGGTGCCGCTGTTCGAGACCCTGGCCGACCTGGACAACGCCGGCCCGGTGATCGAGCGCCTGTTGCTGCTACCGGGCTATCGCGCGCGCCTGCAAGGCCCGCAGGAAGTGATGATCGGCTATTCGGACTCGGCCAAGGACGCCGGCACTACCGCTGCGGCCTGGGCGCAGTACCGAGCCCAGGAGCGGCTGGTGGATATCTGCCGCGAGCAGCAGGTGGAACTGTTGTTGTTCCATGGTCGTGGCGGCACCGTTGGCCGTGGCGGTGGCCCGGCCCACGCGGCGATCCTGTCGCAGCCACCGGGCTCGGTAGCCGGGCGTTTTCGCACCACCGAGCAGGGCGAGATGATTCGCTTCAAGTTCGGCTTGCCGGATATCGCCGAGCAGAACCTCAATCTGTATCTGGCCGCAGTGCTGGAGGCGACCTTATTGCCACCGCCGCCCCCGGAGCCGGCCTGGCGGCATTTGATGGACGAATTGGCCGCCGATGGCGTCAGCGCCTATCGCGCGGTAGTGCGGGAAAATCCGCAGTTCGTCGAGTACTTCCGCCAGTCCACGCCCGAGCAGGAACTGGGCCGCTTGCCCCTGGGCAGTCGCCCGGCCAAACGCCGTGCTGGGGGCATCGAAAGCCTGCGTGCGATCCCGTGGATTTTCGGCTGGACCCAGACGCGCCTGATGTTGCCGGCCTGGCTGGGCTGGGAAGCGGCATTGAGCAAGGCCCTGGAGCGGGGCGAAGGCGAGTTGCTGGGGCAGATGCGTGAGCAATGGCCGTTCTTCCGTACGCGCATCGACATGCTGGAAATGGTCCTGGCCAAGGCCGACGCCGATATCGCCCGCCTGTATGACGAGCGTCTGGTGCAGCCGGACCTGCTGCCATTGGGTGCGCATTTACGCGACCTATTGTCGCAGGCGTGTGCCGTGGTGCTTGGCCTGACCGGGCAGTCGCAACTGCTGGCCCACAGTCCCGACACCCTGGAGTTCATCCGCCTGCGCAACACCTACCTTGACCCATTGCACCTGCTGCAGGCCGAGTTGTTGGCGCGGTCCCGCCAGCAGGAAGCGACACAGGACAGCCCTCTGGAACAGGCGCTGCTGGTGTCCGTGGCCGGTATTGCCGCCGGGCTGCGTAATACCGGCTGACATTTGTCGCGTGTTCTCAAGGGCTTGCACGCAAAACCGCCGGTTGACCCGAAAGGGCTCTGCCGGCGGTTTTGGGTTTGGGTTGCACCAAGGGATACCGCGACCAAAAGGCTTGTGTGGTGCGGGTTCTTCCGACTTTTGGCGGCTTGTGTGGTTAGGGCTCGCTGTGTATCTTGATCAGCCTTTGGCCGTTTGGGCGGCCTGGATTCGTATTTTTACGAGCATATTCTACGAGATTGGCCCCACGCGGCGAATCCGAGCGTCATCTCTATAAAAAATTGAGGAGCACATCGATGCGCGTCATTCTGCTGGGAGCTCCCGGGGCCGGTAAAGGTACTCAGGCAAAGTTCATCACTGAAAAGTTCGGCATTCCACAAATCTCCACTGGCGACATGCTGCGCGCCGCCGTCAAGGCCGGTACCGAGCTGGGCCTGATCGCCAAGAGCGTGATGGACAGCGGTGGCCTGGTCTCCGACGACCTGATCATCAACCTGGTCAAGGAACGCATCAGCCAGGAAGACTGCAAGAACGGTTTCCTGTTCGACGGTTTCCCACGCACCATTCCCCAGGCCGAAGCCCTGGTGAAGGCCGGCGTCGAGTTGGATGCCGTGGTCGAAATCGCCGTTGAAGACGAAGAGATCGTCCAGCGTATCGCCGGTCGCCGCGTTCACGAAGCCTCGGGCCGCGTCTACCACATCGTCTACAACCCGCCAAAAGTGGCTGGCAAGGATGATGTAACCGGTGACGATCTGGTGCAGCGCAAGGACGATACCGAAGAAACCGTGCGTCATCGCCTGTCGGTCTACCACTCCCAGACCAAGCCGCTGGTGGACTTCTACCAGAAGCTGTCGGCTGCCCAGGGCAAACCGAAATACAGCCACATCCCCGGCGTTGGCTCGGTGGAAGCCATCACCGCCAAGGTGCTGGAAGCGCTGAACTGATCTGACGATCGGCGTGATGTTCAACGGCCCGCTTGCGGGCCGTTGTTGTTTATACTGGCGCACTTTTTTTCGATTTGGACACCCACACCGATGAGCACCCTGCTGGCCCTGGACACCGCGACTGAAGCTTGCTCCGTTGCCCTGCTGCATAACGGCAAGGTCACGAGCCACTATGAGGTGATCCCGCGCCTGCACGCGCAAAAGCTGCTGCCGATGATCAAGCAGTTATTGCTCGATGCTGGCACCACCTTGTCGGCGGTGGACGCCATCGCCTTTGGTCGTGGCCCGGGCGCGTTCACCGGCGTGCGCATCGCCATCGGGGTGGTGCAGGGCCTGGCGTTTGCCCTGGAACGGCCAGTATTGCCGGTGTCCAACCTGGCCGTGCTGGCCCAGCGCGCCCTGCGTGAGCACGGCGCGGCCCAGGTCGCGGCAGCCATCGATGCGCGGATGGATGAGGTCTACTGGGGTTGCTACCGCGAGACCGCAGGCGAAATGCGCCTGGTCGGCGTTGAAGCCGTGCAGCCGCCCGAGGCCGCCGCGTTGCCGGCCGATGCCAGTGGCGACTGGTTTGGTGCCGGTACCGGTTGGGGGTATGGCCAGCGGATCGCCGTGCCCACGATGGGCCAGGATGCCACGATGCTGCCCCATGCCGAAGACCTGCTGGCCCTGGCGCGTTTTGCCTGGGAACGCGGCGAGGCGATTCCCGCCGACCAGGCCGCCCCGGTGTACCTGCGCGATAAAGTGGCGCAGACCAAGGCCGAACGCGGGCTCTAGGCTTATTGCGGTTAGCCTCTAATGTGGGAGCTGTCGAGCCCCAGCGAGGCTGCTATAGCGGTGTGTCAGGTGCCATGAATAGTGGCAGTGTCGCCGCCATCGCAGCCTCGCTGGGGCTCGACAGCTTCCACCGTTGATCGCAGGCAATTGGCGCCAATCGTCAGAATTTGCCCCCGGTTTTAAACCTTTGCCCGTTTATGTGTTCTAGTTATCACCAGAGCATTTGCGCGCCAAGGAAAGTGCCGCTAAATTGCCATCATTGATCACGGATCTGCATGCATGCGTATAGACGGCTTTTCCTCCCAGTCCTACCCCCTCAAGCGCAAGCCACGCAAGGCGAACGTGAAGGTAGACGAGTCCGTCGAAGAATCCCCCGATTTTATTGAAATCCAGCCCGAAACCTCCCAGGGCGCAGCGGTTTCCGCCCGTGCCCAAGGTGCCAGCGGTGCGCGTATCGGCGGCGTTCCGGCCCGCCAGCAAGACATGGTCTTCCCGCGCTCCATGAGCAAGAACGTCGCCACGGCCCTGGCCAGCTACCTGACCACAGCAGGCTTTGTCGAATGGGATATGGAAGTGCTGGGTCTCGATATCCACATCTGATGTTGCTGCCTTATTTCCTCGGTTGCCCGTCCTGGAGTGAAAACGCCTGGCGCGAGTACCTGTATCCGCAAGACGCCCGCACCACAGATTTTCTCGGGCTGTATTGCCAGGTGTTCAATGCCTGCGAAGGCAACACCACGTTCTATGCGCGGCCCTCCGTCGCGACTGTGCAGCGCTGGGCCGAGATCATGCCCGCGCACTTTCGCTTTACCGCCAAGTTTCCCGGTGATATCAGCCACAGCGCTGACCTGCGCGAACAGTTGCCCGCCGCCGAAAGCTTCCTCGGTTTGATGAGCCCGCTGGGCGAGCGGGTTTCGCCACTGTGGCTGCAACTACCGGCCAGCTTCACCCCGCAGCGGCTGGGGGAACTGGCAGGGTTTATCGACGGCCTGGAGCGGCCATTGGCGGTGGAGGTGCGTCACCGCGAGTTCTTCGCCAAAGGCGATGCCGAGCGCAGCCTCAACCGCCTGCTGCGTGACCGTGGTGTCGAGCGGATCTGCCTGGATCCTCGGGCGCTGTTCAGTTGCACGTCCACCTCGGCGGCGGTACTCCACGCCCAATCGAAAAAGCCCAAGGTACCGCCCCGGCCTGCGGCGTTGACCCAGTTTCCCCAGGTGCGTTTTATCGGCCACCCGGACCTGGAAGCCAACGATCCGTTCCTGGTGCCGTGGGTTGAAAAGGTCGCTGGCTGGATCGAGGAGGGCCGCACACCCTATGTGTTCCTGCACACCTCGGACAACCGCCTGGCGGCCCAATTGGCCATGCGTTTTCATCAGCAATTGATGGTGCGATTGCCTGGGTTGCCGGCGTTGGCGCAGTTGCATCGGGAGCCCGCTGTGGAGCAACTGGGGTTACTCTAGGGTTCTTTTATGCCTGGAGTCAGTCATGGATGCCCAAACCCTTCGCGCCGAATCCTTTCGAGCCCTGCACGAGCGTGACCGTGCATTCGTGATGCCCAACCCGTGGGACGCCGGTTCCGCCAAGATGCTCGCCAGCCTCGGCTTTGAAGCCCTGGCCACTACCAGCGCGGGTTTTGCCTTCAGTCTAGGGCGTCCGGATGCCGAAGGTGCGCTGTCGCTGGAGGACACTTTGGGCAACGCCGGGATGATCGTTCAGGCCACCGCGCTGCCGGTGGCGGCGGACCTGGAAAACGGCTTCAGCGATACGCCTCAAGGTTGTGCCCAGAGCCTGTTGCGGGCCGCCGCTACCGGCATCGTCGGCGGTTCTATCGAAGACGCTACGGGGATTGCGGTCGACCCGATCTACTCCTTTGATCTGTCTGTTGAGCGCATCGAGGCTGCCGTCGCTGCGGCGCGCAGCTTGCCATTCCCCTTCATGCTGACGGCCCGTGCGGAAAACCTCCTACATGGTCGCCTGGATTTTCCCGACACTATTCGCCGTTTGCAGGCCTACGCCGAAGCGGGCGCCGACGTGTTGTATGCACCGGGCCTGCGCAGTGCTGAGGAAGTATTGGCGGTGGTGCGGGCGGTGGCGCCAAAACCGGTGAATGTGCTGATGTCAGGTGGTCTCAAGCTCTCGGTGGCGCAACTGAGCGAGATGGGCGTCAAGCGCATCAGCGTTGGCTCGGCCATGGCCCTGGCGGCCTACGGGGAGTTCTTCAGGGCCGCGCGGGAGGTTCAGGAACTGGGAACCTTCACCTTTACCGAGCGCTCGATGCCGTTCAGCCAGGCAAATCAGTTGTTCAAAGGTTGAGTCGTGGCTTTTTTCAAAGTGTTGGGGGTGTTGCTGCTACTCGCGGGCGGCCTACTCGTAGGCATCTGGCGCGGCTGGGTGCCGTTGCCCGCCGAATGGAACCCCTGGGCGCCCTTGGATGTGCGCGCCGTGCCCAACCTGCTGACGCGGTTCAAACTCGGACGGTTGCAGGATGATCCGGCACTGTGCGACCAGGTGCTGAAAACCTCCGGGCTGCGGGTCAGCCATCAGGCGGACAGTCCCGCTGATGCGGCTTGCCCACTGCGCAATACCCTGCGGATGCAGGGCGCGCAGGTGGGTTTGAGTAGCAGCTTTCTCGCCAGTTGCCCCTTGGCGGTGGCGTTTGCCCTGTTCGAGCGCCACAGCTTGCAGCCGGCCGCCCAGGCGGTGTTTGGCCAGGCGGTGACGCGGGTCGATCACCTGGGCAGTTTTGCCTGCCGCAATATGTATGGGCGTGCCGAAGGGCGGCTCAGCCAGCACGCCTCGGCCAATGCCCTGGATATCGCCGGGTTTCGCCTGGCGGATGGGCGCAGTATCAATGTGCTGAAGGATTGGCCTGGAGAGGGCGCCAACGCGCGCTTTTTGCGTCAGGTGCGCGACCGTGCGTGCAACGATTTCAACGTGGTCTTGAGCCCGGACTACAACGCTGCCCATCGCAACCATTTCCATCTGGACATGGGGCGTTGGTGGGTGTGCCGCTAAGGGTCAGGCCGCCAGGCGCAGGTTGTTGAGGATCAGTGGGCGGGCCCAGCCGCAATCGAAGTCCAGGGCCTTTTGCTGCTGCACCAGTTCTTCATTCGGATACGGTTCGGCCGCCGCTGGCAGCAGGTCCAGTTCGAACTCGGCAATCGGCAGGAACAGCGGCTTGGGTTGTGGCGCCGGGCCTGGCTCGGGCAGTGGCTGGCCAGCGGTCAGGACGATCGGGCGTACCCAGCCGCTCTCGAAGTTCTGCTGGTGTTGCTGGGCGACGATTTCATCATCCGGGAACGGCACGGCCGCGGGTGGCAGCAGGCCCAGCTCGAATTCGGCAATCGGCAGGAACAGCGGTTCAGGCGGGGCGACCTCGGTGTCCTGGACGTCGCAATGACGTTGGGTAACGATTTGGGTCAGCAGGTCGCTGCCGGCGCTGGGTTCGATCGAGGTATCCACCGGCACCGGATTTGCGGCCAGCTGCGCACCTGGCTCCTGGCCAAGTTGCTCGGCCAACGCCCGGGCGAAGAAGTCCTGCCACACATGACTGACGCCGGCCAGCGCTTGGGTATTGCGCAGGCCGAAGTGGTTGTGGGTCGGCAGGACACCGGTGAATAGGGAATGAATGTCTGACATTTCTCTCGGTCGACGCTCAGGGTCTGGCAAAATGCCTGATCCTTTTTTATCGGCCGCTTTTTGCCGATCCTTAATATTTTTGAGCGTAGTAAACGATGAGCGAACAACCCGCGGCCAGCCGCATTCGGGTCGAGGCCTTGGCCGACGGTTTCCAGGCCCGTGCCCAGTACTGGGCCGAGCAGCTCGGCCTGCCGTTGCAGCTGGCGGATGCCGATTTTGCCCTGCAAGTGGGTGAGCACGGCCTGCAACTGCAACAGCTGGGCGCCGATGCGCCTGGGCCGGTGCGGGTGGATTTTGTCGAGGGCGGCGCGGCCCATCGCCGGCTTTACGGTGGTGGCAGCGGGCAGATGATCGCCAAGGCCGTAGGCGTGTCTCAAGGTGTGCGCCCCCGGGTACTGGATGCCACGGCCGGCCTGGGCAAGGATGCGTTCGTATTGGCCAGCCTGGGCTGTGAGATGAGCCTGATCGAGCGGCAACCGTTGATTGGTGCCTTGCTCGAAGATGGTCTGGCGCGTGGGGCCGATGATTTTGAAGTGGCGCCCATCGTTGGGCGGATGATCCTGCTCAAGGGCAACTCCATCGAGCTGATGCGTAACTGGGAAGGTGAGCCGCCGCAGGTGATCTACCTGGACCCGATGTTTCCCCATCGTGAGAAAACCGCCTTGGTGAAGAAAGAAATGCGCCTGTTTCGCCCGCTGGTGGGCGACGATCCTGATGCCCCGGCGTTGCTGGCGGCGGCCTTGGCCCTGGCCAGCCACCGGGTGGTGGTCAAGCGCCCGCGCAAGGCGCCGTGCATCGAAGGGCCCAAGCCGAGCCATGCGCTGGATGGCAAATCCAGCCGGTACGATATTTACCCTAAAAAAGCGCTCAAGGCCTGAGGGCCCCGTCGCCGGCAAGCCGGCTCCTACAATAAACGCAATCACCTGTAGGAGCCGGCTTGCCGGCGATGGCGTCAGATCGAACAACGACTGTTCAAGGTCGATACGCCCGCATAAACAACCCCACCACTTCCTGCACATGCTCTTCGGCGGCCGCTTCGCTCAAGCGGTCGCCGCAGCCATACAGCAAGCAGAAGTTCGCCGTGCCCTTGAGCAGGCAAAAGAAGTGTTCGGCTGCGGTAAACGGCTTGTCGATGCTCAGCGCACCGCTCTGATTGATCTTGCCCAGCAAGCGCTCCATCCCCTGCAGCATCCGCATGGGGCCGGCTTCGAAGAAAATCTGCGACAGCTTCGGATCCTGATTGCCCGACGTCATCATCAAACGGTGCAGGTTCACCGACTCCTCACTGTTGATCAGCAGGTGAAAGCCCCGGGCGATGTTGAGCAGCACCTTCTCCACCGGCACACCGTCGGGCAGCTCGAAATACATGACCGGCAGTTGCGCTTCGCACTTGGCCTCGACGGCGGCGGTGAATAGCGTTTCTTTGTCGGTGAAGTGGCTGTAGACCGTCAGTTTCGACACGCCAGCCTCAAGGGCCACGGCATCCATGCTGGTACTCGCATAACCGTTGCTCAAAAACAGGATTTTCGCCGCGTCGAGGATTGCCTGGCGTTTTGCCATGTCCTTGGGGCGCCCGGGGCTACTGGTGTTTACAGGATTGTCGGACATTTTCACTTTAATACTGGACTGGTGAGTTTGGTATTAATAACATACCGGCCAGTATAATTATTCCAAGCACCATTTGCGAAAGGTCCTTCAGCATGCGCAGCATCTTCCTGCACCTCGCGTTGCCTGCCAGCCTTGCTCTTTTACTGGCTGCCTGCGGCCATGAAGAAGCGGCCCAAACCACCGTCCGCCCGGCCATGGTGGTGCAGCCACAACCCTCTGCGTTGGCAATGGACAGTTATCCAGGCGAGGTGCGTGCCCGGTATGAACCGGACCTGGCCTTTCGCATCGGCGGCAAAGTCAGCCGCCGCCTGGTGGAGGAGGGCGAGCGCGTCAAGGCCAACCAGCCGCTGGCGGAGCTCGATCCCCAGGATGTGCGCCTGCAACTGCAGGCTACCCGTGCCCAAGTCACGGCGGCCGAGGCCAACCTGAGCCTGGTGCGGGCCGAGCGTGATCGCTACAAGACCCTGATGGACCGTCAGATGGTCAGCCGCTCCCAGTACGACAATTCCGAAAACCTCTACCGCGCAGGCGTCGCCCGCTTGCAGCAGATCAAGGCAGAATTCGACGTGGCCAACAACCAGGCTGGCTATGCCGTGTTGCGCGCGCCCCAGGACGGGGTGGTGGCCAAGCGTGCGGTGGAAGTCGGGCAAGTGGTGTCTGCGGGGCAGACCGTGTTCACCCTGGCTACCGATGGCGAGCGTGAAGTGTTGATCAGCTTCCCGGAGCAGAGCTTCGGCCGCTTCAAGGTCGGCCAGCCGGTCTCCGTGGAACTGTGGAGCCAGCCCGACCAGCGTTTCGAGGGGCGTATTCGCGAGCTGTCGCCGGCAGCCGATCCCAAGTCACGCACCTTCGCCGCGCGCGTCGCCTTCAACGCCGGCAAAGTCCCGGCCGAGCTGGGGCAGAGTGCGCGGGTTTTCATCCAGGCTGACGGCGTGGTTCCGTTGTCGGTGCCGCTGTCTGCCCTCAGCGCAGAGAACGGTGCGTCCTACGTCTGGTTGGTCAAGCCGGATAACACCCTCAAGCGCACAGCGGTGCGCATCGGCGCCTTCGGCGAAAAAAGCGTGCCGGTGCTCGAAGGCCTGACCCCCTCCGACTGGGTGATTGCCGCCGGTGTGCATGTGCTCCATGAGGGCCAGCAAGTACGCCCGGTGGATCGCTCCAACCGGGTGGTGAATCTGGCGGCCAACAAGGAGTAGTCCCCGATGGGTTTCAATCTTTCCGAATGGGCGTTGCGTAATCGCCAGATCGTACTGTTCCTGATGCTGCTGCTGGCCGTTGTCGGTACGTTGTCCTACACCAAGCTGGGGCAAAGTGAAGACCCGCCGTTCACCTTCAAAGCCATGGTGATCAAGACTAACTGGCCAGGCGCCACGGCCCAGGAAGTCTCGCGCCAGGTCACCGAGCGTATTGAAAAGAAACTGATGGAAACCGGCGAGTACGAGCGCATCGTCTCGTTCTCCCGCCCGGGCGAATCCCAGGTCACGTTTATGGCGCGGGACTCGATGCACTCGGCGCAGATTCCCGACCTGTGGTACCAGGTGCGCAAGAAAATCAGCGATATCCGCCAGACCCTGCCCCCGGATATCCAGGGCCCGTTCTTCAACGATGAATTCGGCACCACCTTTGGCAATATCTATGCCCTGACCGGCGAGGGTTTTGACTACGCCGTGCTCAAGGACTACGCCGACCGCATCCAGATCCAGCTGCAACGGGTGCCGGATGTGGGCAAGGTCGAGCTGCTGGGGTTGCAGGACGAGAAGATCTGGATCGAGCTGTCCAACCTCAAGCTCGCCACCCTCGGCCTGCCCCTGGCGGCGGTGCAACAGGCGTTGCAGGAGCAGAACGCGGTGTCCACCGCCGGCTTCTTTGAAACCCCGAGCGAGCGCGTGCAACTGCGGGTGTCGGGTAACTTCAAGGCGGTGGAGGAAATCCGCGATTTCCCGATCCGCGTGGGCGGCCGCACCTTCCGCATTGGCGACGTGGCCGAGATTCACCGTGGCTTCAACGACCCGCCCGCGCCGCGTATGCGCTACATGGGTGACGATGCGATCGGCCTGGCCGTGGCCATGCGCGATGGCGGTGACATCCTGGTACTGGGCAAGGCCCTTGAGGGCGAATTCGCACGCTTGCAGAAGAACCTCCCGGCAGGCATGGAGCTGCGCAAGGTGTCGGACCAGCCCGCGGCGGTGAAGACCAGCGTGGGCGAATTCGTCCAGGTGCTGGCCGAAGCATTGGCGATTGTATTGCTGGTGAGTTTCTTCTCCCTCGGCGTGCGTACCGGCATGGTGGTGGCCCTGGCGATTCCGCTGGTGTTGGCCATGACCTTTGCCTGCATGTATTACCTGGGGATCGGCCTGCACAAGATCTCCCTGGGTGCCTTGGTATTGGCTTTGGGCCTGCTGGTGGACGACGCGATCATCGCCGTGGAAATGATGGCGATCAAAATGGAGCAGGGCTACGACCGTCTCAAGGCCGCCAGTTTCGCCTGGACCAGTACGGCGTTTCCGATGCTTACCGGTACGTTGATCACCGCAGCCGGCTTCTTGCCGATTGCCACCGCGCAATCGAGTACCGGTGAGTACACCCGCTCGATCTTCCAGGTGGTGACCATCGCGCTGCTGGCCTCGTGGGTTGCCGCCGTGGTGTTTGTGCCATACCTGGGGGAAAAACTCCTGCCGGACCTGGCGAAGATTCATGCGGCCAAGCACGGCACTGATGGCCCGGATCCTTACGGCACGCCGTTCTACCAGCGCGTAAGGCGCTGGGTGGAATGGTGCGTGCGCCGGCGCAAAACCGTGATTGTACTGACCGTGCTGCTGTTTATCGGCTCGGTGGCGCTGTTCCGCTTTGTCCCGCAACAGTTCTTCCCGGCGTCCGGGCGCCTGGAGCTGATGGTCGACCTGAAACTGGCGGAAGGCGCCTCGCTGAGCAACACCGCCGATCAGGTCAAGCGTCTCGAAGGCTTGCTCAAGGCGCATGGGGGGATCGAAAACTATGTGGCCTATGTCGGAACCGGTTCACCGCGCTTCTACTTGCCGTTGGACCAGCAGTTGCCGGCGGCCAGCTTTGCCCAGTTCGTGGTGCTGGCCAAGACCATCGAGGAGCGCGAAACCCTGCGCACCTGGTTGATCGAAACCCTCAACGAGCAATTCCCCGACCTGCGTTCGCGGGTCACCCGCCTGGAGAACGGCCCGCCGGTTGGCTACCCGGTGCAGTTTCGCGTGACTGGCGAGCACATCGAAGAAGTGCGGGCCCTGGCGCGCAAGGTCGCGGCCAAGGTGCGGGAAAACCCCCACGTGGTGAATGTGCATCTGGACTGGGAAGAACCGAGCAAGATCGTCTACCTCAATGTCGACCAGGACCGCGCCCGCGCCTTGGGGGTGAGCACGGCCAACCTGTCGAAATTTCTCCAGAGCTCCCTGACCGGTTCCAGCGTCAGCCAGTACCGGGAGGACAACGAGTTGATCGAAATCCTCCTGCGCGGCACCGTGCATGAGCGCACCGAGTTGTCGCTGCTGCCGAGCCTGGCGGTGCCGACCGACAACGGCACCAGCGTGGCGCTGTCGCAGATCGCCACCCTGGAGTATGGCTTCGAGGAAGGCATTATCTGGCATCGCAACCGCCTGCCCACGGTGACCGTACGCGCCGATATCTACGGCAAGGAGCAACCGGCGACCCTGGTCCAGCAGATCCTGCCGACCCTGGCCCAGGTGCGGGCCGAACTGCCGGACGGTTACCTGTTGGACGTGGGAGGTACCGTCGAAGACTCCGCCCGTGGCCAGAACTCGGTGAAGGCCGGCGTGCCGCTGTTCATCGTGGTGGTGCTGACCTTGCTGATGCTGCAACTGCGCAGCTTCTCGCGCACGGCCATGGTGTTTCTTACCGCGCCCCTGGGGCTGATTGGCGTGACGCTGTTCCTGTTGGTGTTCCGCCAGCCGTTTGGCTTTGTGGCCATGCTTGGGACCATCGCGTTGTCGGGGATGATCATGCGTAACTCGGTGATCCTGGTGGATCAGATCGAGCAGGACATCAAGGCGGGCCTGGAGCCGTGGCAGGCGATTATCGAAGCCACCGTACGGCGCTTCCGCCCGATTGTGCTGACGGCGCTGGCGGCAGTGCTGGCGATGATCCCGCTGTCGCGCAGCGTGTTCTTCGGGCCAATGGCGGTGGCGATCATGGGCGGCTTGATCGTGGCCACGGCCCTGACCTTGCTGTTTTTGCCGGCGTTGTATGCGGCGTGGTTCCGGGTCCAGCCTAAGTCGGCGTAAACCTGCGTAAAGCGGCTACACGGTTCAGGAACTGTTTCTTGCGTGCCTGCCACTCAGGGGTTACCTGGGTTGCAGGTGCCTTTTTCTGACAACGAAGTTGCTACAGGAAGAGGTTTAATTAGACGTGAGGAATGACCTATGGGCTTGTTTGCGATGGGTGGTATAGGTATTGGTATCGGCGTGATGCCGATGATGGCGTTCAAAATGGGCAAAAAGCGCAACAAGTGCAAGCCCCCCTGCAAGCCTACGCCATGGCAGCCGACGCTGCCGCGGCCTTGCGCGAGTAACGTCAAGTTCGAAGGTAAAATCACCTACGGCTGATGACGCCCCTGGTGCAGTAACACAAACGCCCCGATTTTTCGGGGCGTTTTTATTTGTTGCCGGCGATGGATCTACAGCGCGCCGAACACTTTCTTCGCCAGGCTGGTCGCTGCGGCTGCCGGGTTCTGGCGGATGCTTTCTTCCTGTTGGGCAATCATCTTGAACAGGCCGTCCAGCGCTTGTTCAGTCACGTAGTTTTCGACGCTGTCACTCTTGCCACCCAGCAAGCCCATGGGCGCTTTTTTGGCCAGCGCGTTGTACTGCTGGGCTACGCCGACCTTGTCCGTGGATTGCTTGACGATCGGCAGGAACTTGGCGCGGATCTGCTCGCGGCTGCTTTTGTCCAGATACTGGGTCGCCGAATCCTGGCCGCCGCTGAGGATGCCCTTGGCGTCGCTCACGCTCATGTTTTTCACGGCGTTCACCAGAATCGGCTGGGCCTGGGTCACGGCGGATTCGGCAGCCTTGTTCATGCTGGCTTCAAGCTGGGTGATCTGATCGCCCATGCCGAGCATTTTCAGGGCGCCGGCGGCTTTTTCAAGCTTGCCCGGCAAACCGATCTTGACCTCGGGGTTGTTGCTGAAACCACCGGGAGCCCCCAGTTGCTTGACGGCAATCTGTGCGCCTTGGGTCAGGGCGTCCTTCAGGCCACCCGTGGCGTCGCCCTGGGACAGGTCACCGAGGGACAGAGCCATGGCGTTGGCACCGAGCAGCAGGCCGGCGCACAGGGCGCTGAGGCGAAGAGAGTTACGGAGCATGGGCGCTTCCTTTTAATCGACTGGATCAGTGGGCAACGGCATCAACGCGCAGGCGAAGCGGCTGGGGATCCTGGCCGTTCAACTGCACCGAATGACGCTCGGTGGTAATAAACATTAGCTTGCCATCCAGCTCGATGCGAGCGCTGACCGAATAGCTGTGGCCAGGCTTGACCTGGGCCGGGTCGTAGCTCAGGTGGAAAGGCAGCGGCACCTGGCCGTTGACCGGGCCTTTCTGCTCGGCCAGGGTCACGGCGGGCGCATCGGCCAGGGACACGTCCAGAAGGCTGACGCTCAAGGTGGCGGCCGGTGGCAGGGCGATGCGCTGCAGGTAGAACACTTCGCCATCAAGGCTGGCTTTGGGCGCAGGATTCATCGAGTGACAGGCTCCCAGCAGGGCGGTCAGGCCCAGGAGAATGATCTTTTTCATGGTACAGCTCCTTGTCGACGGCGCCAGAAACACCCTGGCGCCCTGGTAAATCTAGCGGGTTTCGTCCGGCTCGACGTCCGGCGCGGGCGCTTCGTCGTTGCGGTGCAGCGCCACCTGGCGGATCGACAGGCGAATCTCTGCGGGCAACACCCGTTTGGCGGCGCCTTCGGCCAATTCGCCGAGCAGGTCGTGGTAACTCAACTTGCCGGCTTCATCGCGGCGCAGCACATCTTGCTCGAGCAACGTCTGAATAAAATGTCGGAAAAGGCTCTTGTCGAAGAACTCCGGGGCATTCAGGCCATGCAGGATCGACAGGCGCTGGGCCATGACCGTGCACAGGTCTTCCAGCTCTTCGGCGCTGATGCTGTTCTGGCCGCTGTTAAGCAGCAGGGAAATGGCCATGTAGAAGCGTTGCAGGGTCTGGGCAATGCTCTTGGACAGCAGGGTCAGCAGCACAAAGTTGCGCGAGCTGGGCGCCGGGCGCAGGTAGATGTTGTTTTCAAAGCGCAGCAGGCCTTGTTCTACCAAGGCTTCGAGCCACTGGTCGACCACCGCGTCGAGCTCGTCCAGGGACCAGCGGATAAACAACTCCGATTGCAGGTACGGATACAGCGCGCGGGTATAGCGCAGGATCTGTTCGCGGCTCATGCGCGAACTGCTCTGGAAGAAGCTGGCCAACAACGCCGGCAGGGCGAAGATATGCAGCACGTTGTTGCGGTAATAGGTCATCAGGACCGCGTTTTGCTCGTCCAGATAGAGGATTTTGCCCAGGGCATCACTCTGTTCGGACAGCAGGTGCATGTCCTTGACGTGCTTGATCAAGGCCTGGCCGTCACCCTCGGGCAACGTGGTATGGGGCGAGTAGGGCACCCGGCGCAGCAGCGCCAGGTACAGGTCCAGCACCCGGGCCATGGCCTGGTCGTCCAGGGCCAGGCGGCTGGTGGACAGTAGCGCCAACGCCACCAGGTTCACCGGGTTGATCGCGGCGGCCTCGTTGAGGTGCTGGGCCACGCGCTCGCCGAGGCGGTTGGTGGTCTCGTTGAGCCAGGCGGGCTTGTAGTTGGGCGCCAGCTCCTGGGTACGCCAGTCCGGTTGCTCGTGGTCGAGGAACTCCGCCAGCTTGATCGGCTCGCCGAAGTTGACCGCCACCTGGCCAAAGCGCTGCTTGAGCGCGCCAATGACCTTGAAGATATCGAAGATCGACTCTTTCTTTTTCGTCGCCCCGCGCAATTCGCCCAGGTAGGTGCGACCTTCCAGCACCCGCTCGTAGCCGATATACACCGGCACAAACACGATTGGCATGCGCGAGGAACGCAGGAAACTGCGCAGGGTAATCGCCAGCATCCCGGTCTTGGGCTGCAACATGCGCCCGGTCCGTGAGCGGCCGCCCTCGACGAAGTACTCCACCGGGAAGCCTTTGGTAAACAGGGTGTGCAGGTATTCGTTGAACACCGAGGTGTACAGCGGGTTGCCCTTGAACGTGCGACGCATGAAAAACGCCCCGCCCCGGCGCAGCAGGCTGCCGATCACCGGCATATTGAGGTTGATCCCGGCGGCGATGTGCGGCGGGGTCAGGCCGTTCTTGAATAGGAGGTAGGACAGCAGCAGGTAGTCGATGTGGCTGCGGTGGCAAGGCACGTAGATCACTTCGTAGCCCTGGGCGACCTTTTGCACACCTTCGATATTGTTGACCTTGATCCCGTCGTAGATTTTGTTCCAGAACCAGCTCAGCACCACTTCGAGGAAGCGGATGGCGGTGTAGGTATAGTCCGAGGCGATCTCATTGCCATAGCGCAGGGCCTGGGCCTTGGCTTTTTCCGGGGTAATTTTTTCCCGCTCGGCCTCGTCGAGGATTGCCTGGCGCACCAGTGGCATGTTCACCAGGCCCTTGACCAGGTTGCGCCGGTGGGACAGGTCGGGGCCGATCACCGCGGTCTTCAGGTTGCGAAAGTGTACCCGCAGGATCCGTTGGGCCATGCGCACCGTACGTTCGTGACCTTTATTGTGCTCGATCAATTCACGCAGGTTGATTGGCGCAGAGAATTGCACCCGGGTCTTGCGCCCCAGGATCAGGATGCTCAACAGCCGGCGCAGGCGCCCGGTGACTGCCCAGCTGTCGGCGAACAGCAGTTTCCAGGGGCTCGACTCGCTGGCCGGCGATTGGCCCCAGAACACGCTGACCGGGATGATCTGCGCGTTTTCTTCGGCGTGCTCGGTCAGGGTGTTGACCAGGCGCGTCAGGGTCGGCGGTGCGCCGCGCTTGTCCTGGCGGCCGAGCCAGTCCGGGTCGGGGGTCAGGTAAAAGAACGCCGCCGGCTCCATCAACGGGCCAACGGCCACCGGCAGCACCGGGCGCGGCAGGCCGGCCTTGGTGCACTCGGCATCCACCACGGCCAGTTCGGTCAGGGAGGGCGATTGCAGGACGTAGAACACCGGCCGGCTGCGGTCCAGGTTAAGGGTGAGGGACGACTGGTTGATCGTCTCCGAGCGAACCCAGAGGTACAACAGTCGGCGCAAGGTGCCAAATACCAGACGGCGGAACGGGGAGCGGGTCATAGGCGTGCTGCTTTGAGTGGAAAAAACCGAGCAGGCGCTCGGGCGGGTAGTGTGCCGTATTCGCCGAAAATCGGCAAAAAAGCAGCGAAGTAAAGTTGAGTTGATCGTTTTTGAGCCTGTCTTATACTCGGCAGTTCAATGCGACTGACTCAACAATAAAAACCAGTGGGAGCAAACAGATGACAACGCGCGAAACCGGCAATGTGAAGTGGTTCAACGACGCCAAGGGCTATGGCTTTATCCAGCGGGAAGACGGCAAGGATGTGTTTGTGCACTACCGCGCCATCCGTGGTGAAGGCCACCGCTCCCTGGCCGAGGGCCAGCAGGTGGAATACGCCGTGGTGACCGGCGAGAAGGGCTTGCAGGCGGAGGATGTGGTCGGTCTTTAAGGCAGATTTCTGCAACGCCGCTGAACCCATGTGGGAGCGGGCTTGTGTAGGAGCTGGCTTGCCTGCGATACAGGCACCTCGGTCTCTCTGTCAGACCACGGTGATGCTATCGCAGGCAAGCCAGCTCCCACACAAGCCCGCTCCCGCACAAACCAGCCCCTACACTGACCAGGTTGGGTCAGGCAGTTTTCCAGGTGATCTGTTCTTCACCATCGGTGCTGATCCGAATCCAGGTGTCGGCGCTTTCTTCGCCCTCTTCCTCGACCCACGTTCCCGGCGCGCAGCGCACTTCAACGTTCAGCGCGGCAAACGCCGCACGGGCGCAGGCGATGTCGTCTTCCCACGGGGTCTGGTCGCTTTCCAGGTACAGGCTGTTCCACTTGCCCACGGCCTTGGGCAGCCAGGTCACTGGCACATTGCCGGCCTTGCACTTGTAGGTCTGGCCCTTTTGTACCCAGTCGGTACACGGACCCAGGGCGGCGCCCAGCCAGGCGGCGATGGCCTTGTGGTCGACGTCGGCGTCCTTGAGGTAAATCTCGATATCGGGTTGGCGCATGGATGTTCCTCGTTGCGGGATTCGAAAATCCATTCGCGGATTCAGGGTGGGCGCGAACGCCCGGAAAAGTCGGTTATTGAAGCACGAAATAGTCGTAGCGCATCGAAACGGTGACCCGCAGCGGTTCGGCCTGCTCGATCACCTGGGCGCGGCGCTCGGCGCTGGCGCGCCAGCCGTGGGGTGTCATCGCCAGCAGATTGGCGCGGTCCTTGGGGTCGGCCAGGCTGAGCTTGAACTCCAGCACTTCGCTGTGTTGCAGGCTCATGCCGTCCGGTACCAGGGCCAGGTGCTTATCGTCGGTGTACTCGCGCACTTCGTCGTACAGGCGTTCGCGCAGCTCCATCAGGTGGCCGCTGGTCGGGCCAACCTTCATCAGGCCGCCGCCAGGGCTGAGCAGGCGCTTGGCTTCCTGCCAGTCCAGCGGGCTGAACACGCTGGCGAGGAACTGGCAACTGCCGTCGGCCAACGGCACCCGGGCCATGCTGGCGATCAGCCAGGTCAGCGTCGGGTTGCGCTTGCACGCACGCTTGACTGCTTCCTTGGAAATATCCAGGGCATAGCCATCAGCGCGCAGCAGGGCATCGGCGATTTGTGCAGTGTAATAGCCTTCGCCGCAGCCAATATCCAGCCAGCGCTGGGGTTTGCGTTCCGCCGCCAGTGCCGCCAGGCGCTTGGCCACTGGCGCGTAGTGCCCGGCGTTGAGGAAGTCGCGGCGCGCTTGCACCATGGCCAGGTTATCGCCCGGATCGCGGCTGTTCTTGTGCTGCACCGGCAACAGGTTCAGGTAACCCTGGCGGGCCCGGTCGAACCGGTGCCCGGCCGGGCATACCACGCCATGGTCCACCTCATTGAGGGGGGCGCTGCAAATGGGGCAGGCGAGCATCAGGCGAGCAACTTGATCAGGGTCTGGTAGTAGATTTCGGTCAACACATCGAGGTCGCTGGCCAGGATACGCTCGTTGACCTGATGGATCGTCGCGTTGACCGGGCCCAGTTCCACCACTTGGGTGCCGAGGGTCGCGATAAAGCGCCCGTCGGACGTGCCGCCGCTGGTGGAGGCCTGGGTCTCGCGGCCGGTGATGGCCTTGATGCTGGCAGACACCGCATCGAGCAGCGCGCCCGGCTCGGTGAGGAACGGCAGGCCCGACAACGCCCACTCCACATGCCAGTCCAGGCCATGCTTGTCGAGAATCGCCGCGACCCGCTGCTGCAGGCCTTCGACGGTGGACTCGGTGGAGAAGCGGAAGTTGAACACCGCCGTCAGGTCACCGGGGATCACATTGGTGGCGCCGGTGCCGGAATTGAGGTTGGAAATCTGGAAACTGGTCGGCGGGAAGAAGGTGTTGCCATCATCCCAATGCTCGGCGGCCAATTCGGCCAGGGCCGGGGCGGCGAGGTGGATCGGGTTTTTCGCCAGGTGCGGGTAGGCCACGTGGCCCTGCACACCGCGCACGGTCAGGGTCGCGCCGAGGGAGCCACGACGACCATTCTTCACCACGTCGCCCACCAGGGCGGTGCTCGACGGTTCGCCGACGATGCACCAGTCCAGGCGCTCCTTGCGTGCCGCCAGGCGCTCGATCACGGCCTTGGTGCCGTGGTGCGCCGGGCCTTCTTCGTCGCTGGTGATCAGGAAGGCGACCGAACCCTTGTGGTCCGGATAGTCCTTCACAAAGCGCTCGGAGGCCACCAGCATCGCGGCCAGGCTGCCTTTCATGTCGGCCGCGCCACGCCCGCACAACATGCCGTGTTCGTCGATCAATGCGTCGAACGGGTCATTCTGCCAGGCCTGCACCGGGCCGGTCGGGACCACGTCGGTATGGCCGGCGAAGCACAGTACCGGGCCTGCATGCTTGCCGTGGGTGGCCCAGAAGTTATCCACATCTTCGATGCGCATCGGCTCAAGCGCAAAGCCGGCGTCGCCCAGGCGCTGCATCATCAGCTTCTGGCAGTCGGCGTCGATCGGCGTCACCGACGGGCGGCGGATCAAGTCGATAGCGAGTTGGAGGGTCGGCGAAAGGTCGGCGTGGGCCGTCATGGGGGAGCTCCGAAAGCGTGTTATGGGCGCAGGACGAATTTGAACAGCGGCGCAAATCCAATGTGGGAGCGGGCTTGCTCGCGATAGCGGTCTGTCAGTTACAAGTGCACTGGCTGGTTCACCGCTATCGCGAGCAAGCCCGCTCCCACATAGAGCATGGCCTGAGCCAGCTCTGCAAAAGGGCCGTTATCTTATAGCAAAACGGCGACCAGAGGCCGCCGTTTAGTGCATTGCGCAAGTTTTTACGCAGCGGTTGCAGGCTCCGCCACCGCTGCCGGTTTCGGCAGTGACGACAGGAACGCCATGATCAGCGCCGCCACATACGGCAGCGATTGCACCAGCAACATCACCACCCAGAAGCGCATGTCGTTGCTCGGCAGGCCCTGCACCAGGTAGATCCCCAGCGCCGCGCCCCACAGCAGCAACATGATGAACATCTCTTCCCGCGCTTCGGAAATTGCTACCCAGAAGCCGTGGTTATCCGCGTTTTTCGGTGTGCGAAAGAACGGAATACTGGTGGTGAAGAAACCATACAGCACCGCTTTGGCAATGGTGTGGGACAACGCCAGCCCGGCCAGGGCCGCGCAGAACGCATCCTTGAGGTTTACGCCAACGGCGCGGCGGTAGAGGAAGATGATCTTGCCGACCTTGAACACAAACAGCGCCAACGGCGGGATTGCGAAGATCAGCAGCGGCGGGTCGACCCGGGTCGGCACAATGATCATCGCCGCCGACCACAACAGGGCGCCGACGGTGAAGAAGATGTTCATGCCATCTGCCACCCACGGCAACCAGCCCGCGAGGAAGTGGTAGCGCTGGCCACGGGTCAGTTCGGTGTCCTTGCCGCGCAACAGGCTGGCGGTGTGGCGCTTGATGATCTGGATTGCGCCATAGGCCCAACGGAACCGCTGTTTCTTGAAGTCGATAAAGGTATCGGGCATCAGGCCCTTGCCGTAGCTGGTGTGGTAGTACGCAGCCGACAGACCTTTCTCGAATACCCGTAGGCCCAGTTCGGCGTCCTCACAGATGCACCAGTCGGCCCAGCCCAGCTCTTCGAGTACCGAACGACGGGTCATGGTCATGGTGCCATGCTGGATGATCGCGTCGCGGTCGTTGCGGGTGACCATGCCAATATGGAAGAAGCCTTTGTATTCGGCGTAGCAGAGCTTCTTGAAGGTGCTTTCGTTCTGGTCGCGGTAATCCTGGGGCGACTGCACCACGGCGATTTTCGGATCGGCGAAGTGCGGCACCATGTGCTTGAGCCAGTTGGGCGACACGCAGTAGTCCGAATCGATCACCGCGATCACTTCGGCATCCTTGGCGGTATGCGGGATCAGGTAGTTCAGCGCGCCGCCCTTGAAACCGGCCAGGGGCGCGACGTGGAAGAACTTGAAGCGCGGGCCCAGCGTTTCACAGTAGTCGCGCACCGGTTCCCACACGGCCGGGTCCTTGGTGTTGTTGTCGATGATCAGGACTTCGTAGTCCGGGTAATCGAGGGCGGCCAGGGCGTCGAGGGTCTGTTTGACCATCTCCGGTGGCTCGTTGTAGCACGGCACATGGATAGACACTTTCGGGCGGTAGTCCGAATCGCCTTCAACCGGTAGGAATTCGCGCCGGCGCTTGTGAGTCCAGACCGCTTCCGCCAGCTCATGGGCCTCGGTCAGCAGCACGATAAACACCCCGAGCGCACCGAGTGCCAGCAGGAAACCCACCGTCAGGCTGAACCAGGTGCTGTATTGCTGACTGTAGTCGTAGCCGATCCATACCAGCACCGACCCGCACAGGAACGCGATAAAGGTCAGGAAGGTGCGGCCACGCTGGCGCAGGGCCGAGCCGTCGATCATCAGCAGGGTCAGCGACAGCAGCGCCAGCACCACCGAGCCGATGGCCAGCACTCGCCACTGCGGGATCGCCACTACCGGGCCTTCAAAGTTGAATTTCTGCTGGCGCGCGGCGTTGAACACACCCCAGTAGGCGCCGACCGAGCCTTCGTCACTGGCTTTCCAGGGTTGGTCGAAGGCTTCGATCACGAAGTAGTTGTAGCCCTGGCGGTTCAGCTTGTTCACCAGGGTACGCAGGTAAATGGCCTGGTCGGCCGGGGAGGCGTCCGCGCCACCGCGCATGCGACCGTTGCTCGGCCAGCCCACTTCCGACAGCAGCAGTGGTTTTTTCGGGAAGGTCTTCTTCAGATCCTTGGCCCGGTCGAGGACGAATTGCCCGGCCTGGGCCATCGGCACATGTTCCCAGTACGGCAGCACGTGCGCGGCGATCAGGTCGACATGCTTGCCCAACTGCGGGTTGTGCTCCCAGATGTGCCACTGCTCGGAGGTGGTCACCGGCACTTTGACGGCAGCGCGCACCCGGTCCAGCAGGACAATCAGCTCCTCAGGGGTGATTTCCTTGCGAAAGATCGCCTCGTTGCCGACCACCACGCGCACTACGCTGCGCGAGGTGTTGGCGATCTCGATGGCCCGCTGGATTTCGCGCTCGTTGCGCTCCAGGTCCGGGCTGATCCAGATCCCCAGGGTCACGCGCAGGCCGAACTCTTCCGCCAGCTTGGGAATATCCCCCAGGGTGCCGTCGACCGAATAGGTACGGATGTTGTCCGTCAGCTTGCTCATGATCGCCAGGTCCTGACGCATCTGCTCGTCGCTCGGATACTGGTCTTTCTGCGGGTACTGGCCCTGCTGGAACGGCGAGTAGGAAAAGCCGGAAATCTGCTGGGGCCAGTTGGGAGTAGTGACCGGGCGGTTGATCAGCGCCCAGAAACCAGTGAACAGCGCGGCAATTGCCAGCACCACCACCAGGTTGAGTCCAAATTTACGCGATGACATAGCTGTTTCGGGTTCCAAAGGGTGTGGAACGAATGGAGGTGTCGAACGGCGCGCATCCTACACCGGCCCTTCCCTGAGCGTACAGCAAGCCAGGAAAAACCGGGTATTGGGCAGCGAAAGCGCTGGTAAGTTCTTTACTTATAGCTTGTAGTTTAGAACTTATCGCTGCGTAGCCCTATAATGCGCGCCGGTTTTTGGGGTAATGGTTATGAGCACAGAAGATCCACGGTTTGCCGGTGTCGCCCGCCTATATGGCATTGAAGGTCTGGAACGCTTGAAAGCGGCCCATGTGGCCATCGTCGGCGTGGGCGGTGTTGGCTCGTGGGCGGCAGAAGCCATGGCCCGTTGCGGGGTGGGCGAGATTTCGCTGTTTGACCTGGACGACGTGTGCGTCAGCAACAGCAATCGCCAGTTGCATGCCCTGGACAGCACCGTGGGCAAGCCCAAGGTCGAGGTGATGGCTGGGCGCCTGCGCGCGATCAACCCCGATTGCACCGTGCACGCGGTGGCGGATTTCGTGACCCGCGACACCATGGCCGAGTACATCACGCCGACTATCGACTGCGTGATCGACTGCATCGACGCGGTCAACGCCAAGGCAGCGCTGATCGCCTGGTGCAAGCGCCGCAAGATCCAGATCATCACCACCGGTGGCGCTGGCGGGCAGATTGACCCGACGCTGATCCAGGTGTGCGACCTGAACCGCACGTTCAACGACCCGCTGGCCTCGAAAGTGCGCTCCACCTTGCGCCGCGACTACGGCTTCTCGCGCACCGTGACCCGTCACTACAGCGTGCCTTGTGTGTTTTCCACCGAACAGCTGCGTTATCCCAAGCCTGACGGCAGCATCTGTTTGCAGAAGAGTTTTGTGGGCGATGGGGTGAAGCTGGACTGCGCGGGTGGGTTTGGCGCAGTGATGATGGTGACGGCGACCTTTGGCATGGTGGCGGCGACCAAGGCGGTGGACAAGATCGTGGCCGGAGTGCGCAGGCCTTCGGAGCGGGTCAAGCCTGCATAAATATCACTGCCCTGCATCAATCAAAAATTTGGGAGCGGGCTTGCTCGCGATAGCGGCAGATCAGTCGGTACATCGATTGGCTGACCCACCGCAATCGCGAGCAAGCCCGCTCCCACAGTTAGTTTTGCGTATGGCTCAAGTCGCGCATGCGCTGCAGGACTGCATTCAGGCCATTGCTGCGCGACGGCGACAGCTGGCGGGAGAGCCCCAGTTGGTTGAACCAGTCAGGCAAGTCGACTGCCTGTAATTCGGCCGCCGAGAGCCCATTGACCCGCGCCAGCAACAAGGCCACCAGCCCACGAATCATGCGCGCATCGCTGCTGGCGGCAAACTGCCAATGGCCGTCCTGCAGTCGCCCTACCAGCCACACCAGGCTTTCACAGCCCTGCACCAGGTTGGCGTCGACCTTGCCTTCATCCGCCAACACCGGCAGCCGCTCGCCCCATTGCATCAGCAGGCGGGCGCGTTGCTCCCAGCTGCCGACCGCCTGAAAGGCCAGCAGTGCGGCCTGCGCATCCACTGGCAGGCTCATCGCAGCATGTCCAGTGCCTGGTCCAGCGCTTCAAAAAAGCGCTCCAGGTCATCGGAGTCGTTGTACAGCGCCAAAGAAACCCGGATCGCCCCAGATAAATGCAGGCTCTTGAGCAGGGGCATTGCACAGTGATGGCCGGCGCGGACCGCGATGCCCTGCTCGGTCAGCAGGTGGGCGAGGTCGGCGTTGTGTACGCCGTCCACCACAAAGCTGGCCAGGGCCACCTGCGGCGCGCCCAGCAGGCGCACGCCATTGCGCGCCTGCAAGCCGCGCAACAGGTAGTCATGCAGCGCCGCTTCGTGGGCGAGCACCGCCTGTTGATCCAGGGAGTTGAGGTAGTCCAGGGTCGCCCCCAGGCCAATCACCCCGGCAATCGGCGGCGTGCCCGCTTCGAAACCCAGGGGCGCGGGGCGGAAGCTGGCGCTGTGGTAGTCGGCCTGTTGCACCATCTCGCCGCCAAACTGCCAGTGGCGCAGCCGATGCAGGGCTTCGGTGCGGCCATAAAGCACGCCGACGCCGTCCGGGCCGTAGAGCTTGTGGCTGGAAAACACATAGAAGTCACAGCCCAGGGCCTGCACGTCATGGCGCCCGTGGACGATACCCTGGGCGCCGTCCACCACGGTCAAGGCGTCGTGGGCCTGGGCCAGTGCCAGCAACTGTGCGAGGGGCTGCCAGGCGCCCAGCACGTTGGACAGCTGGCTCACCGCCAGTAGCCGGGTGCGAGGCCCGATCAGCGCGGCGGCGGCTTGCAGGTCGATCAAGCCCTCGTCGTCGAGGGGCAGCACCACCAGCGTGAGCTCACGGCGTTTGGCCAACTGCTGCCAGGGCAACAGGTTGGCGTGATGTTCCAGGGCGCTGATGACAATTTCATCGCCCCGATTGAAGAGGTGCTCAAGGCCATAGGCCAGGAGGTTCAGCGCAGACGTCGCGCCGTGGGTAAAGATGATCTGCCCGCTGTCACCTGCGTTGAGCCATTGCGCCACTTTGCTGCGACTGTCCTCGAACGCCTGGGTCGCATGGGCGCCCGGCAAATGCTGGGCACGGTGCACATTGGCTGCGCCATTGGCGTAGTAATGGCTAAGGGCGTCCAACAGGGCTTGAGGTTTTTGCGTGGTGGCGGCGTTGTCCAGGTAGGTCTGGTCTTGCCGTTGCAAGGTAGCGATGGCCGGGAAATCGGCGCGCCAGGGCGAGGGCACAAGCATGGGATTGAAGACTCATATGAACCGGCCGTGCTGCAAGGCACGGCCGGCTCCGGTGGCATCGAGTCGCTGCTTAGTTGTGAGCGTGCAGCGCTGCGTTCAGTTCGATGGCCGACTTGTGGGTTTTGCACTCCACGGCACCGGTCTCGGAGTTACGGCGGAACAGCAGGTCCGGCTGGCCAGCCAATTCACGGGCCTTGACCACCTTGACCAGTTGGTTCTGCTCATCGAGCAGCGCCACTTTAGTGCCAGCAGTCACGTACAGCCCTGATTCCACGGTGTTGCGGTCGCCCAATGGAATACCGATACCGGCGTTGGCGCCGATCAGGCAGCCTTCGCCGACCTTGATCACGATGTTGCCGCCGCCCGACAGGGTGCCCATGGTGGAGCAACCGCCGCCCAGGTCCGAACCCTTGCCGACGAATACGCCAGCCGATACACGGCCTTCGATCATGCCCGGGCCTTCGGTGCCTGCGTTGAAGTTGATGAAGCCTTCATGCATCACGGTGGTGCCTTCGCCCACATAGGCGCCCAGGCGCAGACGCGCGGCATCGGCGATCCGCACACCGGCCGGGACCACGTAGTCGGTCATTTTCGGGAACTTGTCCACCGAGAACACTTCCAGCAACTCGCCACGCAGGCGTGCTTCCAGCTGGCGTTCGGCCAGTTCGCCAATGTCGATCGCACCCTGGCTGGTCCAGGCTACGTTCGGCAGTTGCGGGAACACACCGGCCAGGCTCAGGCCATGGGGCTTGACCAGGCGATGGGACAGCAGGTGCAGCTTGAGGTAGGCCTCTGGCGTGGAGGTCAGTGCGGCGTCTTCAGCCAACAGCGTGGCGACCAGCGGCTTGTGGCTTTCGGCCAGGCGGGTCAGCAGGGCGGCCTGGGTGGCATCTACATTTTTCAGTGCGTCAGCCAGTTGCGAGGCTTGGGCAATGGTGAAGGTGATCGCCCGGTTGCCTTCGGTGTAGCCAAGGATCGGCGCGATGGCGGCGACGATTTCGGCCGAAGGGTTGAGCAATGGCTGCGCGTAAAACACTTCCAGCCAAGCACCTTGGCGGTTCTGGGTGCCGACGCCGAAGCCCAGGCTGAACAGGGAATTGGACATGCTGTTACCTCTACAAAAATGAAGTGGCTGGCCTACTTGAGGGCCGCCGAATAACTTTCTGGCTTGAAGCCAATCAGGGTTCTGTCACCGAGATCGAGCACTGGACGCTTGATCATCGAGGGTTGTGCGAGCATCAGTTCAATGGCTTTCGCCTGGTCGAGATCGGCTTTGCGTTCGTCTTCGAGTTTGCGAAAGGTCGTGCCTGCACGGTTCAAAACCACCTGCCAACCGTGCTCGTTGCACCATTGGGTCAAGTGTTCGCGGTCGATACCGGCTGTCTTGTAGTCATGAAACTCATAGCTGATGGCATTTTCATCGAGCCAGGTACGAGCCTTTTTCATGGTGTCGCAGGCTTTGATGCCGAAAATCTGTAACTGATTGTTTTTATTGGGCATATTTCATTCCTAAAAATCTCCCCAATAGGGTCGCAAAAATTCAGCCAAGGATTATGCCACGTAGAGCCACTGCGCGCAGGCTACCTGGTCCAAAGGTGGGCAGGTCATGCGTGGGCTGCTTGATCCTCTGGAACCAGGCGGATTTCCACGCGTTGGCCCAGGGCCCTGGCAGCGCTGGCCAAAGTGGCGAGGGTCATACCCGAGTCATTTTGATCAAGGGCACGGTCCACGGCGGTTCTGCTGGTGTGCATCCGCTCTGCCAGCGCTTTTTTGCTGACTCGTTGGTGCTTCATCGCCTGCGCGATCTGCCAGGCGATGACACGCTTGAGGGCCGCCGCGCAGACTTCCTCGCCGAGCCCTTGCTCGGCGAGGAAATCATCGAAGTCAGAACCGATATGCTTGTTCATGTGTGGTACCTCATAACCTTGCCTTACGCTGCTTGGCGGTTGCCATGTCGTACGCCGGTGTCTTTTGGCTTTTCTTGATGAAACCGTGGAGTAGCACCATGTTGCTGCCGATCACCGTGAAGATAATGCGGGCGATGGTGCCCTCCAGTTCAACCCTGACCTCCCATAGCCCTGAATCGAGCTTTCGCACTACGGGCATGCCGATTGGCCATCCCAGTTGCACGGTTTTTATTTCTATCCCAATGATTCGCCGGTGTTCACGGGGCAGATCTATCAGCCATTCACGTACCGGCTCGTTACCTGCGTCAGTGCGAAAAAAGCTCACATGTAAAGTGAGTGAGTTTTTACTCATGTGCTGGAGTGTACCTAAAATGGTGCATTTTTCAATGTGTCGCTCTGCGGTCCGCTATCCATTGGTCTAGGCCCTGGCTGCGACTTATGTGCAACGGTCATCCAGCAGCATAGGCAGCTAATATGGCACTTCAAAGGCGCGTTGTTGCCTCAAGTGTGTCATTGCAAGTCGATTGTCCAGGAACCCCGCTTTATGCAAACCGCCTACACCGTTCTTATCCTGCTGATGCTGGTCAGCGTTTCGCGTCTGGTCGGGCGTGTTATCCCGTTGCCGTTGCCCTTGGTGCAGATTGCCGCTGGTGCCTTGCTGGCGTGGCCAACCCTGGGGCTGCATGTGGCACTGGACCCTGAGTTGTTTCTTTTCCTGTTCCTGCCGCCGCTGCTGTTCTCCGACGGCTGGCGCATGCCCAAGCGTGAATTGTGGCGCCTGCGCGGGCCGATCCTGACGTTGGCGGTGGGGCTGGTGCTGTTTACCGTGGTGGGCGCCGGTTACTTTATCCATTGGTTGCTGCCGAGTATTCCGCTGCCGGTGGCCTTCGCCCTGGCGGCCGTTTTATCGCCGACAGACGCGGTGGCGGTGTCGGCAATTTCCCAGAACCGCCTGCCCACACCCTTGATGCATATGCTCCAGGGCGAAGCCCTGATGAACGATGCGTCGGGCCTGGTGACCTTCAAGTTCGCCCTGGTGGCGGCGTTGACCGGGGTGTTTTCCCTGGCCGACGCCAGCCTTACGTTTGTGCTGGTGGCGCTCGGTGGCCTGGCCATCGGTGTGGCCCTGAGCTGGCTGGTGGGGCGCTTGCGGGCCTGGATGATTGCCCGGGGTTGGGATGACCCGGCGACCCACGTGGTGTTTATGTTGCTGCTGCCGTTTGCCGCCTATGTGCTGGCTGAGCGCCTGGGGGCGTCGGGGATTTTGTCGGCGGTGGCGGCGGGCATGATGCAGAGCTGGCTCGACCTGCTGCCACGCCAGACCAGTACGCGCTTGCTCAATCGCAGTGTCTGGTCACTGCTGGAGTTTGCCTTCAACGGGCTGATCTTCCTGCTGCTGGGCCTGCAATTGCCCGACATCATCAAGGCGGTGACCAGCCACGAAAGCATGCTGTGGCCGACCTTGTTCTATCGCTGCCTGGACGTGATCGCGATCTTCCTGGTGCTGCTGGTGCTGCGGTTTATCTGGGTGCAGAGCATCTGGCGCCTGTCCGGCCTTCTACGCCGCCTGCGCGGAAAAAGCGAGCTGACCCTGGTGCCAACGGCCCGATCCTGCTGGCTATTGACCGTCGGCGGGGTGCGCGGGGCGGTGACCCTGGCCGGTGTGATGTCGGTGCCGTTGCTGTTCGCCCCCGGCCAGGCATTTCCAGAGCGCGACCTGCTGATCTTCATTGCCGCCGGGGTCATCCTGTTGTCGTTGGTGGCCGCCTGTATTGCCTTGCCCCTGTTGCTGCGGGGCATCGAGAAGAGTCCGGATGACAAGCGCCGCGGCGAGGTGCGCGATGCCTGGAGGAAAACCGCCGAGGCCGCGATTCATGCCCTTGAGGTTGAGGAGGCGGCAGAGGCGCCCCTGGACGCGGCCCAGGCTGCGCTGGCAGCGGAGCTCAAGGCGCGGATCATGTCGGAATATCGCCATCAACTGGAGGTGTTCAATGACTCGGCCGAAGCCCAGGCGCTGGCGCTGCAGATGGATCAACTGGAGCGCAAGCTGCGGCTCAAGGCCCTGCGCGCGCAACGCCTGGAATTGTATAGCCTGAGCCGTCACCACCAGATTGGTGATGACGTGCTGCGCGAAGTGCTGGCGGACCTGGATATGAGCGAAGCCAACCTGGGCACGCAGAAGTAGGCCTGTGCGGTGCCGTCAGCTCACCCCGGGGATATTCGGCCGGTATAGCCTCCTGATGGCCTCCTGGTCACCCGGCGACAGAAAGAAGTTTTCCGAGGTGCCATGCCCCTTGCGGCTCAAGTGTGCGGGAAAGGGGTAGTGCATCACAGATTGTGGATCGTAGGCTGTGCTCTGCACGTCGGGACCTGTGAGTGGGTCGAGTATTTGTTCCTGGACCAGTTCTGCGGGGAAACGCTCACTGACGAAATAGTCACGCACCGCCTGCTCGTCCCAATCCAAGGTGCTTTGCGGGTGCTGGTGTTCATGCAGTAAGCCCAGGGCATGGCCGAATTCGTGCAAGGCATGAGTGCGTAACTGCTTGGAGTTATCGGTTCGGTCCAGGTGCAGGGTGGGCTGGTCTTCATCGACCAGCAAGGCGTCGGTACCGATGACCGACCAACTGCCGGTAAAACCCTCGTCGTCGGAGACACGAATATCGCCGCGTTTGCCCTCGACGATTTCAAACTGCAGGCCGGGCGTGTGATGGGCCCACTCCTTGAGTGCATCGATGACCAGGGCTTGGCTTTTCTTGTTTGCCAGGTCCAGGCTCACCGTGATAACGCCTGGCGACCAGCGTTTTGAGCTGTCTGCGACACCTCTTTTGTTGCGCGCTGTGCGGTCGGCCGGCGAGTGGTCGCTGGAGGGTGCGAATTGTTGGATAGGGATGTTGGGGAATAACGGGGTTACTTGGCTCATGGACTCTACTCATGGGGCGGTTGTCAGATAGTGATGAGATGAAAAGGGCTTCAAGCACCTACTCCGATTGCTCTTGCGCCGACGACGATTGCGGGGCGGCCAGGGCCCATTCGTAAGTTGAGAGCGAACCACGTTGGTCAGTGATGAGGAATGCCTGGCGCAAGGAACTGTTTTTGGGCGGGAAGAGGCTGTCTGCCAGATACTTTTCGCTGGATGAAAGTTCGTAGGGTTCGCTGTTGGTTATTCCGTCCGCCATATGTTTTGCGGGGAGATGGTCGTGCGTGACGGAGTTCTTATCGTAGGGCGTTAGTTTGATTGAGTTGCTGGCGCTTAACTTTGTAAAAGGCTCATTTTTTCCAAAGTTATTAAGCTCGATAATAATAGGGGCGGGATCGTACTTTAACGGGCTGTCGGGATGGGTTGTTGTTATTGAAGAATTGCTCGGGGCGGTATCGTTTGTGCTCAGGCTAGGAAGTGGGAAAGGGGTTGAACTTGGGTTTGCGATCATAGGCACTCCGGCGCCAACGTAAGAAAGGCGAAGGCTCTTTGTAAAGTTTGTTGCCTCTACAAAGTGGGAATTTAGCCGGAGTAGTTCCGCAGTAATTATTTCTGCGTATGAGTCGAGGTGGGCCTGGAGTGCAACTAATTACCAAAGGTGGGCGAATGTTGGCCGCCCCCGAGGTGGGAGCGGCCCCGTGTTTCAACGACGGCGCTGGATAAAGTCGCGAATTCGTTCGGCCGCCTCGACGCATTCGGCCAATGGCGCAACCAAGGCCAGACGCACCCGTCCAGCTCCTGGATTGAAACCCTCGACTTCCCGCGACAGGTACGAGCCCGGCACCACGGTCACATGTTCCTCCACGAACAGGTCGCGGCAGAACGCGGCATCATCGCCCTCAACGTTGGGCCACAGGTAGAAGCCCCCGTCCGGGTTCTGTACGTTCAGTACCGGTTTGAGGATCGCCAGCACGGCGTCGAATTTCTGCCGGTACAGGTCGCGATTGGCCTGTACATGGGCTTCGTCCTGCCACGCGGCGATGCTCGCCAGTTGGGTTTGCACCGGCATCGCGCAGCCGTGGTAGGTGCGGTACAGCAGGAAGGCCTTGAGGATCTCGGCATCCCCGGCCACAAACCCGGAACGCAGGCCCGGCAAGTTGGAACGCTTGGACAGGCTGTGGAACACCACGCAGCGCTTGAAGTCCTGGCGACCCAGTTCGACACAGGCGCTGAGCAGGCCCGGTGGCGGGGTTTGCTCGTCGAAGTACAGCTCGCTGTAGCACTCGTCGGCGGCGATCACGAAGTCGTATTGGTCGGCCAGGGCAATCAGTTTTTTCAGGGTGTCGACCGGGATCAGTGCGCCGGTCGGGTTGCCGGGAGAGCACAGGAACAGGATCTGGCAACGCTTCCAGATGTCAGGCGAGACCGCGTCGAAATCCGGGTTGAAGCCGTTTTCATCCAGGCACGGCAAGTAATGCGGCTTGGCCCCGGCGAGGAACGCTGCGCCTTCGTAGATCTGGTAGAACGGGTTCGGGCTGACCACCAGGGCATCGTCGCCGCGGTTGACCACGGTCTGGGTGAAGGCGAACAGCGCTTCACGAGTGCCATTGACCGGCAGGATATTGCGCGCCGGGTCGAGCCAGCCCTTGGGCACGTTGAAACGCCGTTCGCACCACGTGCCAATCGCCTCGCGCAAGGCGGGGATGCCCAGGGTGGTGGGGTACACCGCCATCTGGTCAAGGTTGTTGGCCAGGGCCTGGGCGACGAAATCCGGGGATTTATGCTTGGGTTCGCCGATGGACAGGGCAATCGGGCGTTTGTCCGGGTTCGGCGTGACGCTGCCCAGCAAGGCTCGCAGTTTCTCGAACGGGTAGGGCTGCAGTTGGTTCAGGGCGTTGTTCATCGGGGCCTCTATCGTTGAGCACGGCCCTGTGGGAGCTGGCTTGCCTGCGATGGCATCGCCTCGGTGTACCAGATACACCGCGCCGCCCGCATCGCAGGCAAGCCAGCTCCTACAAGGTCCGCACCCCCAGGGAAATTAAATTCAACTCAAATGGTTATTCTGGACAACTCCGCGCCAGGCTCCTGGTTCACGCTCAATTGCGCAACGATGGCGTCCTGCAAGCGGCGGCATAGTTCAGGGTCGGACAGCGGCTGGTTATCGGCATCGGTGATAAAGAACACGTCTTCGACCCGCTCACCCAGGGTGGCAATCTTGGCGTTTTGCAACGACAGGTCAAACTCCAGGAAAATCCCGCCGATCCGCGCCAGCAGGCCAGGGCGATCCGGCGCGCTGAGTTCCAGTACGGTCACCGGGCGCTGGGCATCGTTGTGGATCGTCACCTGGGGCGCAAAGGCAAAATGCTTGAGCTGGCGCGGCACCCGGCGCTGGATGATGGTTGGGTAGTCGTCGGGGTTGCGCAGGGCTTCGGTCAGGCCTGCGCGGATCTTTTTCACCCGCTCGGGGTTGTCGCCGATGGACTCGCCTTCGGTGTCGAGCACGATGTAGGTGTCGAGGGTGAACTGGCTGCTGGACGTAATGACCCGGGCGTCATGAATGTTCAGATTGAGCTGGTCCATCGCAGCCACGGTCACGGCGAAGAAGTCGTGCTGGTCCGGGGCGTAGATGAATATCTGCGTGCCGCCTTCGAATTCACGCTGGGTGGTTTCCTTGATCAGCACCAGCGGGCCACCGTCGGCCGGCTGCTGGAGGATCGCGTCGGTGTGCCAGGCCACGTCGCCTGCGGTGTGGCGCAGGAAATAGTCGTCGCCCAACTGCGACCAGAGTTGCTCCACATCGTCCGGGTCGTTGCCGCCACGCACCAGGATATCCAGGGCCGCGTTCTGGGTGCGGCGGATCTGTTCTTCGCGGTCCACCGGGTTTTCCAGTCCCCGGCGCAAGGCGCGCTTGGTCTCGGTATACAGCTGGCGCAACAGGCTGGCGCGCCACGAATTCCAGAGGGTCGGGTTGGTGGCGTTAATGTCGGAGACGGTCAGTACGTACAGGTAGTCGAGGCGGGTTTCGTCGCCGACGATCTGCGCAAAATCATGGATCACCTGCGGGTCGGACAAGTCCTTGCGCTGGGCGGTGGTGGACATCACCAGGTGGTTCTGTACCAGCCAGACGATCAGGCGGCTGTCCCACTGCGGTAACTGGTGACGCTGGCAGAAGGCTTGCGCATCCACCGCGCCGATTTCCGAATGGTCGCCGTGCCGGCCCTTGCCGATATCGTGATAAAGGCCGGCGAGGTAGATCAGCTCAGGCTTGGGCAGCCTGGCCATCAGCTTACTGGCCAGCGGGAATTTCTCTGACACCTGGGTGTATTGCAACTTACGCAGGTGTTTGATCAGGTTCAGGGTGTGGGCGTCGACTGTATAGATGTGGAACAGGTCGTGCTGCATCTGCCCGACAATAAAGCCGAACTCCGGCAGGTAGCGCCCAAGGATGCCGTAGCGGTTCATGCGCCGCAGGTTGCGGTGGATGCCGATCTTGCACTTGAACAGCTCGATAAACAGGCTGGTATTGCGGATGTCATGGCGAAATTCGTCATCGATCAGGTGACGGTTTTCCCGCAGCAAACGGATGGTGTCGGCGCGTACGCCCTTGATTTCCGGTTGCTGGGCCATCAGCACGAAAATTTCCAGCATGGCAAATGGCGTGCGCTTGAACACGTTGTCGTTGCGCGCCTCGATATAGCCATCGTGCAGTTGGAAGCGCGCGTTGATCGGTTGCGGCGGCGCTTCGTCTTCCGGGGCCAGGATCACTTCTTCAAAGTGCTGGATGATCAGGTCGCTGAGCTGGGCGATGCTCATGACCACCCGGTAGTACTGCTGCATGAAGCTTTCGATACTGGTCTTCGCGTCTTCGCCCTCGAAGCCCAGCAGGGCGGCGATGGAGCGTTGGTGGTCGAACAGCAGGCGGTCTTCGGAGCGTCCGGCCAGCATGTGCAGGGCGTAGCGCACCTTCCACAAAAACTCCTGGGACGAGGCCAGCAGGGCGTTTTCGCTCTCGACCAAAAAGCCTTCGCCGGCCAGGGCACGCAGGTTCAGGGTGCCGTACTGGCGCCTGGCTACCCACAAGATGGTCTGGATATCCCGCAGCCCGCCGGGCGAGCCCTTGACGTTGGGTTCCAGGTTGTATTCGGTGTCGTTGTACTTGTGATGCCGGGCTTTCTGCTCGGCGCGCTTGGCCAGGAAGAACTCCTTGCTCGGCCACATGTGTGCGGTGCTGGTGACTTCCAGCATGCGCTGGCGCAGGCGCTCGGGGCCGCAGATGGTACGGCTTTCCATCAGGTTGGTGACCACGGTCAGGTCGGCGCGGGCCTCTTCGGCGCATTCCGCCACCGAGCGCACGCTCTGGCCGACTTCCAGGCCGATGTCCCACAGCAGCGTCAGAAAACGCTCGATGGAATCACGAAAGATCTCATGGTCGGCACTGTCCAGCAGGATCAGCAGGTCGATATCGGAGTAGGGGTGCAGTTCGCCCCGGCCATAGCCGCCGACGGCCACCAGGGCAATGTCGGCGTCTTCGCTCCAGTCGAACTGTTCCCAGGCCTTTTGCAGGATGTTATCGACGAACCAGGCGCGATCCTCGATCAGTCGGCGAATCTCCCGGCCGCTGCGAAAACGCCCGTCGAGCACCTCGCGGGCCTGGCGGATGGCCTTTTTGAAGGCGGCAATCGGGCTTGCCTTCAGCGCCAGTTCCGCCTGGAACTGGCCTCGGTCGAAGAGTTCGGGATCCACCTGGGGCATCGATCGGCTTTCCTTTCTATCTAGGTGTAGGTCACAACGTCGCTATCTGGAAAGCCCGCTGCAAGCATCAGGCCGAAACGCGAGGGATCGTGTCATCGGCGCGCAGGGTGAAGATCTCGTAGCCCGTCTCGGTGACCAGCAGGGTGTGCTCCCACTGCGCCGAGAGCTTGCGGTCCTTGGTGATGGCGGTCCAGCCGTCGCCCAGCACCTTGGTGTCGGCCTTGCCCTGATTGATCATCGGCTCGATGGTAAAGGTCATGCCCGCCTTGAGCTCCATGCCGGTGCCGGCGCGGCCGTAGTGCAGGATCTGCGGCTCTTCGTGGAACACTTTGCCGATGCCGTGGCCACAGAATTCGCGGACCACCGAGAAACCGTTCTTTTCTGCGTGCTTCTGGATCACTTCGCCGATATCACCCAGGCGGCAGCCCGGCTTGACCAGCTCGATGGCTTTGTACATGCATTCCTGGGTGACCTGGGACAGGCGCTCGGCCCACACCGGGACGTTGCCGACGTGGAACATGCGGCTGGTGTCGCCGTGGTAGCCGTCCTTGATCACCGTGACATCGATGTTCAGGGTATCGCCGTCCTTGAGCGGCTTGTCGCCCGGGATGCCGTGGCAGACCACGTGGTTGATCGAGGTGCAGATCGACTTGGGGAAGCCTTTGTAGTTCAGCGGCGCGGGGATGGCTTTCTGCACGTCGACAATATAGTCGTGGCAGATGCGGTCCAGGGCTTCAGTGGTGACGCCAGGCTTGACGTGTTCGGCAATCATTTCCAGCACGTCGGCCGCCAGTTTGCCGGCAACGCGCATGCCTGCGATGTCTTCGGCGGTTTTCAGGGTAACGGTCATACAGGCTCTCTCTAGCGCGACGCGCTGAAATCAATACGGTTTACGGGCGTGCGACAAAAAGGTGCAGCGTTCGCACAAGCCCAAAAAACGCGATTCTAACAGACGCAAGGTACAAACCATGAGTGTCTGGATATCGCTTCTCTCTATAAGGTGTGGGTATTTTCACCCGATTCAATGGCTTGGGTGGCGGTGGCGGCAAGCAAATGCGATTGCGGGTTTCGTTTTTGTCGTTGCTGTGGTATAAAATGCGCCGCTTTCCGGGGATACCCCGCAAAGCTTAAATCCACACACGTGTCGACACGATGACCTGGGTGCCGGAGGCCTTGAAGCCGCTGGTTGGTCATTGGGATACGTGGAGGCCAAACCCGACTTATTAAGGAACTATCATGTCCCAAGTCAACATGCGCGATATGCTGAAGGCCGGTGTGCACTTCGGTCACCAGACCCGTTACTGGAACCCGAAAATGGGTAAATACATTTTCGGCGCGCGTAACAAGATCCACATCATCAACCTTGAAAAAACCCTGCCAATGTTCAACGAAGCTCTGACTTTCGTAGAGCGCCTGGCCCAGGGCAAAAACAAGATTCTGTTCGTCGGCACCAAGCGTTCCGCTGGCAAGATCGTTGCTGAAGAAGCAGCACGTTGCGGTTCGCCGTACGTCGATCACCGCTGGTTGGGCGGCATGCTGACCAACTTCAAAACCATCCGTGCTTCCATCAAGCGTCTGCGTGACCTTGAAGTGCAAGCCGAAGACGGTACTTTCGCCAAGCTGACCAAGAAAGAAGCGCTGATGCGCTCCCGTGACCTGGAAAAGCTCGATCGTTCCCTGGGTGGTATCAAGGACATGGGCGGTCTGCCTGACGCACTGTTCGTTATCGACGTTGATCACGAGCGCATCGCGATCACCGAAGCCAACAAGCTGGGTATCCCGGTTATCGGCGTAGTCGATACCAACAGCAGCCCGGAAGGCGTTGACTACATCATCCCAGGCAACGATGACGCAATCCGCGCTATCCAGCTGTACATGGGTTCGATGGCTGACGCTGTAATCCGTGGCCGCAACAATGTTGGCGGCGGCACCGTAGAGTTCGCTGCTGAAGAAGCACCGGTCGCTGCAGCTGAGTAATTGACGCCCTGGCGTTGACTCAGTAAGCAAAAAGGGGGCTTGGCCCCCTTTTTGCCACCTCGAAAACCATTTGTGAGCGGCACAGCTACAGCATCTGTAACGTGCAGCGGTTAACAAGGGTGGTTCGGGAAGAATTGAACGCCCGTACAAGTCGGGTGGAATGGTTGAAAACCTATCCAAGAGGAATTTGAAAATGGCAGCAATTACTGCAGCGTTGGTTAAAGAACTGCGTGAGCGTACTGGCGAAGGCATGATGGATTGCAAGAAAGCCCTGGAAAAGGCTGACGGCGACATCGAAAAAGCCATTGATGACATGCGTGCTTCGGGCGCGATCAAGGCTGCCAAGAAAGCAGGCAACGTAGCTGCTGAAGGCGCGATCGCTCTGAAAGAAGACGGCAAATCCGCCGTTCTGCTGGAAGTGAACTCGCAGACCGACTTCCTGGCCCTGCAAGACGACTTCAAGGCATTTGTTGCTGCCAGCGTTGAAAAAGCGTTCGCCGACAAACTGACTGACGCCGCTCCGCTGATCGCAGCCCAAGAAGCTGATCGTCTGGTACTGGTCGGCAAGGTTGGCGAAAACGTCAACATCCGTCGCCTGGTACGTGTTGAAGGTGACGTGGTTGGTGGTTACCTGCACGGCAACAAGATCGGTGTTGCAGTTGTCCTCAAGGGCGGCAACGTTGAACTGGCCAAAGACATCGCTATGCACGTAGCGGCCAGCAACCCAGAGTTCCTGCTGCCTTCGGAAGTTTCTGCCGAAGCGATCGAGCGCGAAAAAGCTGTGTTCCTGCAGCTGAACGAAGAAAAAATCAAAGGCAAGCCAGAAAACATTGTTGAGAACATGGTCAAAGGCCGTATCAGCAAGTTCCTGGCCGAAGCAAGCCTGGTTGAGCAGGCGTTCGTCAAGAACCCTGAAATCAAGGTTGGCGAACTGGCCAAGAAAGCCGGTGCTGAAATCGTTTCCTTCACCTACTTCAAAGTAGGCGATGGCATCGAGAAGCCGGTCGACAACTTCGCTGAAGAAGTTGCTGCCCAGCTGGCTGCCGCCAAGCAATAAGACAGTTTTCAACTGTCGCCCAAGAGAGGCTGCCCGCTCACGCGCGCAGCCTCTTTTCAAATGGGAGGCTCAATTTTATTTGGCTTCCCTTTGGAACTGGCTTACAAAGCCGTGTTCCGATGGCGCTGTGACAGCGTCCAGCTAGAGTGAACGCAAGCCGTAAACGGCTCGCCAAGAATTTTTTAAAAATACGCCGCAGGAGAGATTCGCAATGGCTCAGCAGGGCAGTGGTTATCAGGCTCGCTATAAACGCATTCTACTCAAGCTTAGCGGCGAGGCCCTGATGGGCTCGGAAGAGTTCGGGATCGATCCCAAGGTGCTTGACCGCATGGCACTGGAAGTCGGCCAACTGGTCGGCATCGGTGTCCAGGTCGGCCTGGTGATCGGTGGTGGCAACCTGTTCCGTGGCGCGGCACTCAGTGCTGCTGGCATGGATCGGGTCACTGGCGACCACATGGGCATGCTGGCCACTGTGATGAACGCCCTGGCCATGCGCGACGCCCTGGAGCGTGCCAATATCTCGGCCATCGTGATGTCGGCCAT
This sequence comes from Pseudomonas sp. HC1(2025), assembly GCF_058742075.1. Lineage (NCBI taxonomy): Bacteria > Pseudomonadati > Pseudomonadota > Gammaproteobacteria > Pseudomonadales > Pseudomonadaceae > Pseudomonas > Pseudomonas sp. HC1(2025). The sequence goes on from NZ_CP196017.1 coordinate 1,310,549, forward strand.
CTCCATGGTTGGCGTGACCGATCACTATGATCGCCGCAAAGCCATGCGCCACCTGAATGCCAAAGAGGTGGTGATCTTTGCCGCCGGTACCGGCAACCCGTTCTTCACCACTGACTCGGCTGCCTGCCTGCGTGCCATCGAAATCGATGCTGACGTAGTGCTCAAGGCTACCAAGGTCGATGGTGTCTACACTGCCGATCCATTCAAAGACCCGCATGCCGAGAAGTTCGATCATCTGACTTATGATGAAGTGCTGGATCGCAAGCTGGGTGTGATGGACTTAACGGCAATCTGCCTGTGCCGCGACCACAAGATGCCGCTGCGCGTATTTAACATGAACAAGCCCGGCGCCCTGCTGAATATCGTACACGGCGGCGCAGAAGGGACTCTGATCGAGGAAGGCCAACAATGATCAACGAAATCAAGAAAGACGCCCAAGCGCGTATGCAGAAATCCCTGGAGTCTCTGAGCCACGCATTCGGCCAGATTCGTACCGGCAAGGCTCACCCGAGCATCCTGGGCAGCGTGATGGTGCCTTACTACGGTTCCGACACTCCGCTGAGCGGCGTGGCCAACGTGACTGTGAAAGACTCGCGCACCCTGCAGGTCGTGGCCTTCGAGCGCAACATGCTCGCTGCCGTCGACAAGGCTATCCAGAGCGCTGGCCTGAACCTCAACCCAACCAACCTGGGTGAGCTGCTGCTGATCTCCATGCCGGCCCTGACCGAAGAAACCCGCAAGGGCTTCACCAAGCAGGCGCGCAGCGCAGCGGAAGATGCCCGTGTTGCGGTGCGTAACATCCGTCGTGATGCCTTGGGTGACCTGAAGAAACTGGTCAAGGACAAGGAAATCAGCGAAGACGAAGAGCGTCGTGCCATTGCCGATATCGATAAGCTGACCAAGGAATCCGAGGCCATGATCACCAAGGCCACGGAAGAGAAAGAAAAGGACCTGATGGCCGTATAAGGGGTCAGGACGCTTTCATGGAAAAGACCAAGCAGACTGTGCCCTCCGCGGTGCCGCGCCATGTCGCGATCATCATGGATGGGAATAATCGCTGGGCGAAAAAACGCTTTATGCCAGGTGTCGCCGGGCATAAAGCGGGTGTCGATGCGGTACGGGCCGTGATCGAGGTGTGTGCCGAGGCCAAGGTCGAGGTATTGACCTTGTTTGCCTTCTCCAGTGAAAACTGGCAGCGCCCGGCCGACGAAGTCAGCGCCTTGATGGACCTGTTCTTCAAGGCCCTGCGTCGTGAGGCCAAGCGCCTGAACGACAACAACATCAGCTTGCGCATCATCGGCGATCGCTCGCGGTTCCATCCGGAGCTGCAGGCGGCCATGCGTGAAGCCGAGGCGATCACCGCTGGCAGCAACCGCTTCGTCCTGCAAATCGCCGCCAATTATGGCGGGCAATGGGATATCGCCCAGGCTGCGCAGCGCCTGGCGCGTGAAGTGCAGGCCGGCCATCTGCGCCCGGAAGACATCACGCCCGAGTTGTTGCAAACCTGCCTGGTGACTGGCGATCTGCCGTTGCCGGACCTGTGCATCCGTACCGGTGGCGAGCACCGCATCAGCAACTTCCTGTTGTGGCAGTTGGCCTATACCGAGCTGTACTTCTCCGACCTGTTCTGGCCGGACTTCAAACACGATGCCATGCGCAATGCGCTGGCCGATTTCGCTTCCCGTCAGCGTCGCTTCGGTAAAACGAGCGAGCAGATCGAAGCTGGAGCCCGGGTTTAATGCTTAAACAACGAATCATCACGGCACTGATCCTGCTGCCGATCGCTCTGTGCGGGTTTTTCCTGCTCGAAGGCGCAGGTTTTGCACTGTTCATTGGCCTGGTCGTGACCCTGGGCGCCTGGGAATGGGCGCGCCTGGCAGGGTTCGCCGAGCAACTGCCGCGGGTGGTGTACGCCGCCGTTGTCGCGTTGTTGCTGTTCCTGATGTACATCCTGCCGGATGTCGCACCCTGGGTGCTCGGGGCGGCGGTGCTGTGGTGGGCGTTGGCGACATTCCTGGTGTTGACTTACCCGCGTACCAGCAGCCAATGGTCCAGCGTCGCCTGCAAGCTGGTGATCGGCCTGCTGATCCTGCTGCCGGCCTGGCAGGGCCTGGTTTATATCAAGCACATGGCCCTGGGCAACTGGTTGATCATGGCGGTGATGGTACTGGTCTGGGGCGCGGATATCGGTGCGTACTTCTCCGGCCGTGCCTTTGGCAAGCGCAAGCTGGCCCCGGCGGTCAGTCCCGGCAAGAGCTGGGAAGGGGTGTACGGCGGGCTGGCGTTGACGTTGCTGATCACCCTGGTTGTTGGCGTTGTGCGCGAGTGGGATGCCAAGCAAATCCTCCTGGCCCTGGTCGGTGCGGCGGTGGTGGTGCTGATCTCGGTGGTTGGCGATCTGACCGAAAGCATGTTCAAGCGCCAGGCAGGCATCAAGGACAGCAGTAACCTGCTGCCGGGCCATGGCGGCGTGCTGGACCGCATCGACAGCCTGACGGCGGCGATCCCGGTGTTTGCCGTGCTGTTGTGGATGGCCGCTTCGTGAGCCGCCTACAGCAAGTGACCGTGCTGGGAGCAACCGGCTCGGTCGGGTTGAGCACGCTGGATGTGATTGCCCGCCACCCTGAGCGCTATCAGGTATTCGCCCTGACCGGCTTCAGCCGCTTGAGCGAGCTGTTGGCGTTGTGCGTGCGGCATGTGCCGCAGTTCGCGGTGGTGCCGGATGCAACTGCCGCCCGTGGTTTGCAGGACGACCTGCGGGCTGCGGGCCTGTCGACCGAGGTATTGGTCGGCGAGGAGGGCTTGTGTCAGGTGTCCGCCGCCTCTGAAGTGGATACTGTGGTCGCCGCCATCGTCGGCGCTGCTGGCTTGCGTCCAACCCTCGCAGCGGTTGATGCGGGCAAAAAAATCCTGTTGGCCAATAAAGAAGCGCTGGTGATGTCCGGTGCGCTGTTTATGCAGGCTGTGCGCAAGAGCGGCGCGGTGCTGTTGCCGCTGGACAGCGAACACAATGCGATTTTCCAGTGCATGCCGGGCGATTTTGCCCGCGGCCTGAGCCAGGTGGGCGTACGGCGTATCTTGCTGACCGCCTCCGGTGGCCCGTTCCGCCAGACCCCATTGGCCGAGCTGGAGCACGTTTCTCCCGATCAGGCCTGCGCCCATCCCAATTGGTCGATGGGGCGCAAGATCTCGGTGGATTCGGCGAGCATGATGAACAAGGGCCTGGAGCTGATCGAAGCCTGCTGGCTGTTTGATGCTCGGGCCGAGCAGGTCGAGGTGGTGATTCATCCGCAAAGCGTGATTCATTCCCTGGTCGACTATGTGGATGGTTCGGTGTTGGCCCAGTTGGGCAACCCGGACATGCGTACGCCAATCGCCAATGCCCTGGCCTGGCCCGAGCGGATCGATTCGGGGGTTGCACCCCTGGACCTGTTCGCCATCGCACGCCTGGATTTCGAAGCGCCGGATGACCAACGCTTCCCCTGCCTGCGCCTGGCGCGTGAGGCGGCAGAGGCGGGCAACAGCGCTCCGGCTATGTTGAATGCGGCCAATGAGGTCGCGGTTGCTGCGTTTCTTGATCGGCGCATCCGCTTTCCACAGATCGCGAGTATCATCGAGGAAATTTTGAGTCTCGAGCCGGTGGTTGCCGTAAATGATTTGGGCGCCGTATTCGAGGCGGATGCCAAGGCCCGGGTCTTGGCCGAGCAATGGTTGAAACGCCACGCAGGTTAGTCGGCAGGCGCGGGATTGGAATGCGGAGAGATTAGATGAGTGCGCTCTACATGATTGTCGGCACCCTGGTTGCTCTGGGTGTGTTGGTCACTTTTCACGAATTTGGTCATTTCTGGGTGGCGCGCCGTTGTGGCGTCAAGGTCCTGCGTTTTTCCGTGGGGTTTGGCATGCCGCTGCTGCGCTGGCACGACCGCAAGGGCACCGAATTCGTGATTGCCGCCATTCCCCTGGGTGGCTACGTCAAGATGCTCGACGAGCGTGAAGGCGAAGTGCCGGCTGATCAACTGAACCAATCTTTCAATCGCAAGACCGTTCGTCAGCGTATTGCCATCGTGGCGGCTGGCCCGATCGCCAACTTCCTGTTGGCCATGGTGTTTTTCTGGGTCCTGGCAATGCTGGGCAGCCAGCAGGTGCGCCCGGTTATCGGTGCGGTGGAGGCGGGCAGCATTGCAGCCAAGGCTGGTTTGAGCGCCGGGCAGGAAATTGTTGCTATTGATGGTGAACCGACTACAGGCTGGGGGGCGGTCAATCTGCAGTTGGTTCGCCGCCTGGGTGAGAGTGGCACCGTACAGCTGGTGGTGCGCGAGCAGGACTCCACGGCCGAGACGCCGCGCGAGCTGGTACTGGACAAGTGGCTCAAGGGCGCTGACGAGCCTGACCCGATCAAATCCCTGGGAATTCGCCCATGGCGTCCGGCGCTGCCGCCGGTACTGGCGGAGCTCGATCCCAAGGGGCCGGCCCAGGCTGCCGGCCTGAAGACCGGTGATCGTTTGCTGGCCCTTGATGGTCAGGCGCTGGGCGACTGGCAGCAAGTGGTTGATCTGGTTCGTGTACGTCCTGATACGAAAATTGTGCTGAAAGTTGAGCGCGACGGTGCTCAAATCGACGTCCCTGTTACCCTTGCGGTACGCGGAGAGGCCAAGGCGGCCGGCGGGTATCTGGGGGCGGGGGTCAAAGGTGTCGAATGGCCGCCATCGATGGTGCGAGAGGTCAGCTTCGGGCCGTTGGCGGCAATTGGCGAGGGTGCACGACGCACTTGGACCATGAGCGTACTGACCCTCGATTCGCTGAAGAAAATGTTGTTCGGCGAGCTCTCGGTAAAAAACTTGAGTGGACCGATAACCATTGCTAAAGTGGCGGGCGCTTCTGCCCAGTCGGGTGTTGCTGATTTCCTGAATTTCCTGGCTTATCTGAGTATTAGCCTTGGGGTTCTGAATTTGTTGCCCATTCCAGTACTGGATGGGGGGCATCTGTTGTTTTATCTCGTCGAGTGGGTGCGTGGTCGCCCCTTGTCGGATCGGGTGCAGGGTTGGGGGATACAGATCGGTATCAGTTTGGTGGTTGGGGTGATGTTGTTAGCCCTGGTCAACGATCTGGGACGTCTGTAACGCTTCGCTGAATTGCGAATCTGCCGCATTTTGCGGCAGTTTGTTTATTGCCAGTTGGAATAAGAAAGGACTTCATGAAACGTCTGCTGCTAACTGCGGTTCTCACCGTATTGATGATCGCCGAAGTTCACGCCGAGTCCTTCACCATCTCCGATATTCGCGTCAACGGCCTCCAGCGGGTTTCCGCGGGTAGCGTCTTTGGCGCCTTGCCGTTGAACGTTGGGGAACAGGCTGACGACCGTCGCCTGGTGGAATCCACTCGTGCGCTGTTCAAAACCGGCTTCTTTCAAGACATCCAACTGGGTCGTGAAGGCAACGTCCTGGTCATCACTGTCGTCGAGCGACCTTCTGTCGCCAGTATCGAGATCGAAGGCAACAAGGCGATCTCCACTGAAGACTTGATGAAAGGTCTCAAGCAATCCGGCCTGGCCGAAGGCGAGATCTTCCAGCGCGCCACCCTCGAAGGCGTGCGTAACGAGCTGCAACGTCAGTACGTTGCCCAGGGCCGCTACTCCGCTTCCGTGGAAACCGAAGTGGTGCCGCAGCCGCGCAACCGTGTCGGCCTGAAGGTCAACATCAACGAAGGCACCGTGGCGGCGATCCAGCACATCAACGTGGTGGGTAACACCAAGTTCGCCGACGAAGACCTGATCGACCTGTTCGAGCTCAAGACCACCAACTGGCTGTCGTTCTTCAAGAACGATGACAAGTACGCCCGTGAAAAACTCTCCGGTGACCTGGAGCGCTTGCGCTCCTATTACCTAGACCGTGGCTATATCAACATGGATATCGCTTCGACCCAGGTGTCCATCACCCCGGATAAGAAGCACGTGTACATCACCGTCAACGTCAACGAAGGCGAGAAGTACCGCGTTCGTGACGTGAAGCTCAGCGGCGACTTGAAAGTGCCTGAAGACCAGGTCAAGTCCCTGCTGTTGGTCCAAAAAGACCAGGTGTTCTCGCGCAAGCTGATGACCACCACTTCCGAACTGATCACCCGTCGCCTGGGTAACGAAGGCTATACCTTCGCCAACGTCAACGGCGTGCCGACCCCACATGATGATGACCACACCGTGGACATCACTTTTGTCGTCGATCCGGGCAAGCGTGCCTACGTCAACCGCATCAACTTCCGTGGCAACACCAAGTCCGAGGACGAAGTGCTGCGTCGTGAAATGCGTCAGATGGAAGGTGGCTGGGCTTCGACCTACCTGATCGACCAGTCCAAGACCCGTCTTGAGCGCCTGGGCTTCTTCAAGGAAGTCAACGTCGAAACCCCGGCCGTCCCGGGTGTGGATGACCAGGTCGACGTGAACTACGCAGTGGAAGAGCAAGCGTCCGGTTCGATCACCGCCAGCGTCGGTTTTGCACAGAGTGCCGGCCTGATCCTCGGTGGCTCGATCACCCAGAACAACTTCCTGGGTACCGGTAACAAGGTTTCCATCGGCCTGACCCGCAGCGAATACCAGAGCCGCTACAACTTCGGTTATGTGGACCCCTACTGGACTGCTGACGGTGTGAGCCTGGGCTACAACGCCTTCTACCGCACCACCGACTACAAAGACCTCGACGTCGACGTTGCAAGCTATGCGATCGACAGCCTGGGTGCCGGTGTGAACGTGGGCTACCCGATCAGTGAGACCTCGCGTCTGACCTTCGGCCTGACCGCGCAGCAGGATGAGATCAAGACCGGTGTCTACACCGTGGATGAGATCTTCGACTTCACCCGCCGCGAAGGTGACAAGTTCCTCAACTTCAAGGCCTCGGCCGGTTGGTCCGAGTCCACCCTGAACAAAGGCGTGCTGGCCACCCGTGGTCACTCCCAGAGCCTGACCCTGGAAGCCACCACACCAGGTAGCGACCTGTCGTTCTTCAAGCTCGACTACCGTGGCCAGTTGTTCACGCCGTTGAGCGATAACTACACCATGCGCCTGCACACGGAATTGGGCTATGGTGATGGCTATGGTTCGACCGATGGCTTGCCGTTCTACGAGAACTACTATGCCGGTGGCTTCAACTCGGTACGTGGCTTCAAGGACAGCACCCTGGGTCCACGTGGTACGCCAAGCCGTGGTGTTGCTGAAACCGGTAACGTCGGCACCGTGCGTGACTCTGACAATGATCCGCTGCCGTTCGGTGGTAACGTGCTGATCCAAGGTGGTGCGGAAATTCTGTTCCCGCTGCCGTTCGTCAAGGACCAGCGCTCCCTGCGGACCTCGGTCTTCTGGGATGTGGGTAACGTATTCGACTCCAAGTGCGAGCAGATCCGTAACCCTAGCGGCTTGAAGTCCAACACCCAGTGCAACGACGTAAGCCTGAGCAATCTGGCCAGTTCCGTGGGTGTGGGTGTGACCTGGATTACCGCCCTGGGCCCGTTGAGCTTCGCCTTGGCGATGCCAGTCAAGAAACCGGATAACGCTGAAACCCAGATTTTCCAATTTTCCCTCGGCCAGACGTTCTAAGCGTCCGACCCAAGATAACGACAACGGATTCTGTAGGAGTGCATCGTGCGTAAGTTGACTCAATTGGTTCTTCTGGCAACCGTGCTGGTCGCAACCCCGGCGTTTGCCGAAATGAAAATCGCCGTCCTGAACTATCAGATGGCCCTGCTGGAATCCGATGCGGCCAAGAAGTACGCCGTGGATGCCGAGAAAAAATTTGGTCCGCAACTGACCAAGCTCAAGACCCTGGAAAGCAGTGCCAAGGGCATCCAGGACCGCCTGGTCGCCGGTGGCGATAAAATGCAGCAAGGCGAGCGCGAGCGTCTGGAGCTTGAGTTCAAGCAAAAGGCCCGTGACTATCAGTTCCAATCCAAGGAACTGAACGAAGCCAAGGCTGTTGCTGACCGTGAAATGCTCAAGCAACTGAAGCCTAAACTCGACAGCGCCGTGGAAGAGGTCATCAAGAAAGGTGCCTTTGACCTGGTCTTCGAGCGTGGCGCCGTGATTGACGTCAAGCCTCAATACGACATCACCCGCCAGGTGATCGAGCGCATGAACCAGCTGAAGTAAGCCATGACCGCGACTATCAAACTCGGTCAATTGGCCGAGTTCCTGGGGGCTACCTTGCGTGGCTCCAAGGAGAAGGAAATCACTGGGCTAGCCACCTTGCAGGAGGCTGGCCCAGCTCAGTTGAGCTTCCTCGCAAATCCCCAATACCGTAAATACCTGGGCGACAGCCAGGCCGCAGCCGTATTGCTGAAGGCCGCTGACGCCGAGACGTTTGCCGGGGATGCGCTGGTGGTGGCCGACCCTTATGCCGCATACGCGCGGGTTTCCCACTTGTTCGACCCGAAACCCAAGGCTGCCCCTGGTATCCATCCTTCTGCGGTCATTGCCAATGATGCACAGGTGGATCCTGCGGCCAGCATCGGTGCTTTTGCGGTTATCGAAAGTGGTGCGCGCATTGGTGCCGGCGTGACTGTTGGTGCCCATTGCTTTATCGGTGCTCGCAGCGAAATCGGTGCAGGCGGCTGGCTCGCGCCGCGCGTGACCCTGTACCACGATGTGCGTATCGGGCAGCGGGTAGTGATTCAGTCGGGTGCCGTGATCGGCGGCGAAGGCTTCGGCTTTGCCAATGAGAAGGGCATCTGGCAGAAGATCGCCCAGGTCGGCGGTGTGCTGATCGGTGACGATGTGGAGATTGGTGTCAACACTGCTGTCGATCGCGGGGCCTTGGCCGATACGGTGATTGGCAATGGTGTGAAGTTGGATAACCAGATCCAGATCGCCCACAACGTACAGATTGGCGATCACACGGCCATGGCCGCGTGCGTCGGCATCTCCGGCAGCACCAAGATCGGCAAGCATTGCATGCTGGCCGGCGGTGTCGGCTTGGTGGGCCATATTGAAATATGTGACAACGTATTCATTACCGGCATGACCATGGTGACCCACTCGATCACCGAGCCGGGGGCCTACTCTTCCGGTACAGCGATGCAACCCGCGGCCGAGTGGCGCAAGAGCGCGGCCCGTTTAAGGCAGCTCGACGACATGGCGCGGCGCCTGAAACATCTGGAAAAGCGTGTTGGGGACGTGACCCCTGGCAGTAATGTTTCATCAGATGGCTGATACCATTTCCATATCAAGTGTGCACAGCAGCTAGACTGCCTTCTTGATTTGCTAGAGGGGCGTGCCTTAGTCCGCGCGCTCCCAATCTTTATTACAGGCTTCCCCCCGAAATGATGGACATCAACGAGATTCGCGAATACCTGCCTCACCGTTACCCGTTCCTGCTGGTGGATCGTGTAGTGGAACTGAATGTTGAGGAAAAGCGCATTCGTGCCTACAAGAATGTCAGCATCAACGAACCATTCTTCAATGGTCATTTCCCCGCGCATCCAATCATGCCGGGCGTGTTGATCATTGAAGCGATGGCGCAGGCCGCTGGTATCCTCGGTTTTAAAATGCTCGACCTGAAGCCTGCCGACGGCACGCTTTACTATTTCGTGGGCTCCGACAAGCTGCGCTTTCGCAACCCGGTCACCCCAGGCGACCAGTTGATCCTGGAAGCCAAGTTCGTGAGCTGCAAGCGCCAGATCTGGAAATTCGAATGCCAGGCGTCCGTTGACGGCAAGCCTGTGTGTTCCGCCGAAATCATCTGTGCGGAACGCAAACTATGAGTTTGATTGACCCTCGCGCAATCATCGATCCGACGGCCGTGCTGGCCGCCGACGTTGAGGTCGGCCCTTGGTCGATCATCGGCGCAGGTGTGGAAATCGGCGAGGGAACAGTCATCGGGCCGCACGTGATCCTCAAGGGGCCGACCCGCATTGGCAAACACAACCGCATCTACCAGTTCTCCTCGGTAGGCGAAGATACGCCGGACATGAAGTACAAGGGTGAAGAAACCCGCCTGGTAATCGGTGATCACAACATCATTCGTGAAGGCGTGACCATTCATCGTGGCACTGTGCAGGACCGGGCAGAAACTACCCTGGGTGATCACAATCTGGTGATGGCCTACGCGCATATCGGACACGACAGCGTTATTGGCAACCACTGCATCCTGGTCAACAACACTGCACTGGCCGGCCATGTGCATGTTGACGACTGGGCGATCCTGTCTGGTTTTACCCTGGTGCATCAGTACTGCCATATCGGCGCCCACAGCTTTTCCGGCATGGGCACTGCTATTGGCAAGGATGTGCCGGCGTTCGTCACGGTATTTGGCAACCCTGCCGAAGCCCGCAGCATGAACTTCGAAGGCATGCGCCGCCGGGGTTTCAGCGAAGAGGCCATTCACGCCCTGCGTCGCGCCTATAAGGTGGTGTATCGCCAGGGCCTGACGGTTGAGCAGGCATTGGCCGAACTGGCCGAGCCAGCGGCGCTGTTTCCAGAGGTTGCCATCTTCCGTGATTCGATCCAGGCATCGACTCGCGGCATCACCCGCTGATCATGGCCACGCTGCGTATTGCATTGGTGGCCGGAGAAGCTTCCGGCGATATCCTCGGCGCTGGCCTGATGCGCGCCATCAAGGCGCAGCATCCAGCCGTTGAGTTTATTGGGGTCGGCGGCCCGCTGATGCAGGCCGAAGGCCTGACTTCCTACTTTCCCATGGAGCGTTTGTCGGTCATGGGGCTGGTGGAAGTGCTGGGGCGCCTTCGCGAGCTGCTGGCTCGGCGCAAACTGCTGATCCAGACCCTGATTGCCGAAAAACCGGACGTCTTTATCGGTATCGACGCACCGGACTTCACCCTCAATATCGAACTCAAACTGCGTCAGGCCGGAATCAAGACCGTGCATTACGTCAGCCCGTCCGTGTGGGCGTGGCGGCAGAAGCGCGTGCTGAAGATCCGCGAAGGCTGCGACCTGATGCTGACCCTACTGCCTTTCGAGGCGCGGTTCTATGAAGAGAAGGGCGTGCCGGTAAGGTTTGTCGGCCATACCTTGGCCGACACCATCCCGCTACAGGCGGATCGCGCCGCTGCGCGCGCCGAGTTGGGCCTGCCCGACGGGCCGCTGGTGGCGTTGATGCCCGGCAGCCGTGGCGGTGAGGTCGGTCGCCTCGGCGCACTGTTTTTCGATGCGGCCCAGCGCCTGCAGGCGTTGAAGCCAGGAGTGCGATTTGTACTGCCGTGCGCCAGCCCGCAGCGCCGTGCACAGATCGAAGCCTTGCTGGTGGGGCGCGACTTGCCGTTGACGCTGCTCGATGGTGGTTCGCATCTGGCCCTGGCCGCCTGTGACGCGGTGTTGATCGCCTCTGGTACCGCCACGCTGGAGGCCTTGCTCTACAAGCGCCCGATGGTCGTGGCCTATCGCTTGGCGCCGCTGACCTACTGGATTCTCAAACGCATGGTTAAAAGTCCCTACATCTCCTTGCCCAACCTGCTTGCCCAGCGCCTGTTGGTGCCGGAGTTGCTGCAGGACGCTGCAACCCCCGAAGCATTGGCCCAGACCATTTTGCCGTTGATCGACGGTGGTGAAGAGCAGACCCGTGGGTTTGACGAAATTCACCGTACCTTGCGCCGTGATGCGTCGAACCAGGCCGCAGATGCCGTATTGACCTTGATCGGCCGCCAGCAGGAAACCCTATGAAGACGCAAATAGGCCTGGATTTCAGCCTGGTCGCCCAAACCCACGAACTGGTTGCCGGTGTCGATGAAGTCGGGCGTGGTCCGCTGTGCGGTGCGGTGGTCACGGCGGCGGTGATCCTTGACCCGAATCGCCCGATTCTCGGCCTCAACGACTCGAAGAAACTCACCGAAGCCCGTCGTGAAAAACTTTTTGACGAAATTTGCGAAAAGGCCCTCAGCTGGCATATCGCCAGGGCAGAGGTCGAGGAAATCGACGAGTTGAACATCCTGCATGCCACGATGCTGGCCATGCAGCGCGCCGTCGAGGGCCTGCATATCACCCCGAAACTGGCGATGATCGACGGGAATCGCTGCCCGAAGCTGGCGATGCCGGCCGAAGCGGTGGTCAAGGGTGATAGCAAGGTTCCGGCGATTGCCGCTGCCTCGATTCTCGCCAAGGTCAGCCGCGACCGTGAAATGGCGGCGTTCGAGTTGATCTACCCAGGCTATGGCATCGGTGGCCATAAAGGCTATCCGACGCCCGTTCATCTGGAAGCCCTCGCCCGATTGGGCCCGACGCCGATCCACCGCCGCTCGTTTGCCCCGGTACGCCAGGCTTACGAGGTGCGCGAAAGCCTGGCCGAGATTTAGGCGCAGGCTGATGTTTTACTCAAGGCCCGGTACAATCCGGGCCTTGTTGTTTTCACACGTATCTAGACAGGATCACTATGCCGGCTTCATTCGTTCACCTGCGCCTGCACACTGAATACTCCCTGGTCGACGGCCTGGTACGGATCAAACCAATGGTCAAAACCCTGGTGGGCATGAACATGCCGGCCGTTGCGGTGACCGATCAGAACAACATGTGCTCCCTGGTCAAGTTCTACAAGAGCGCCATGGGCGCCGGCATCAAGCCGATTTGCGGCGCCGACTTGTGGCTGTCCAACAAAGATCCGGATAACGCCTTGAGCCGCATCAGCCTGCTGGCGATGAACGGCGTGGGCTATCGCAACCTGACCGAACTGATTTCCCGTGGTTTTATCGACGGCCAGCGCAATGGCTCGATCATCATCGAGCGCGAATGGGTGGCCGAGGCCAGCGAAGGGCTGATCATGCTGTCGGCCGCCAAAGAGGGCGAGATCGGGATCGCGTTGCTCGGCGGTAACCCGCACGAGGCCGAGGTGCTGGCCAGTGAGTGGATGCAAGTATTTCCCGACCGCTTCTACCTGGAGGTCCAGCGCACCAATCGCCCCAACGATGAAGAACATCTGCACGCTGCCGTGGCCCTGGCCGAAAAGCTGGGCGCGCCGCTGGTAGCCACCAACGATGTCCGTTTTATCAAGAAGGAAGACTTCGAAGCCCACGAAACCCGCGTGTGCATCGGCGAAGGCCGGGCGCTGGACGATCCACGGCGCTCGAAGAACTACAGCGAAGAGCAGTACCTCAAAAGTGCCGAGGAAATGGCTGAGCTGTTCAGCGATTTGCCCGAGGCCCTGGAAAACTCCGTCGAAATTGCCAAGCGCTGCAATATCGAAGTGAAGCTGGGCAAGCACTTTTTGCCCAACTTCCCGATTCCCGATGGCATGACCATCGATGAATACTTTCGCAAGGTGTCCTTCGATGGCCTGGAGGAGCGTCTTGCCGTCCTGCTGCCCAAGGACACTACCGAAGACTACGAAGCCAAGCGCCAGGTGTATGTCGACCGGCTGAATTTCGAGCTGGATATCATCATCCAGATGGGGTTCCCCGGTTACTTCCTGATCGTAATGGACTTTATCCAGTGGGCCAAAAGCAACGGCGTGCCGGTGGGGCCTGGCCGGGGGTCGGGTGCTGGCTCGCTGGTAGCTTATGTGCAGAAGATCACTGACCTTGACCCGCTGGAATATGACCTGCTGTTCGAACGGTTCCTGAACCCGGAACGGGTATCGATGCCCGACTTCGACGTCGACTTCTGCATGGATGGTCGTGACCGGGTAATCGAATATGTGGCCGAGAAATACGGCCGTAACGCGGTAAGCCAGATCATCACCTTCGGCTCCATGGCGGCCAAGGCGGTAATCCGCGACGTGGCGCGGGTGCAGGGCAAGTCCTACGGCCTGGCGGATCGTCTGTCGAAGATGATCCCCTTTGAAGTCGGCATGACCCTGGAAAAGGCCTACGAGCAGGAAGAGATCCTGCGTGACTTCATCAAGGTCGATGAAGAAGCCGCCGAAATCTGGGACATGGCCCGCAAGCTCGAAGGCGTGGTGCGTAACGTCGGTAAGCACGCCGGTGGCGTGGTAATCGCTCCGACCAAGTTGACAGACTTTTCGCCGATCTATTGCGACGAAGAAGGCGATGGCCTGGTAACCCAGTTCGACAAGGACGACGTGGAGGCGGCCGGCCTGGTGAAGTTCGACTTCCTCGGCCTGCGGACCCTGACGATCATCGACTGGGCGCTCAAGACCATCAACCGCGAGCGTGCCAAGGTCGATGAGGCGCCGCTGGATATCGCCTTTATCCCGCTGGACGACAAGCCGACCTACGCGCTGCTGCAAAAAGCTGAAACCACTGCGGTGTTCCAGCTTGAATCCCGCGGCATGAAGGAGCTGATCAAAAAGCTCAAGCCCGACTGCCTAGAAGACTTGATCGCACTGGTGGCCCTGTTCCGTCCGGGCCCACTGCAATCGGGTATGGTTGATGACTTTATCAACCGTAAACACGGGCGCGCCGAGCTGGCTTACCCGCACTCCGACTACCAGTACGAAGGCCTCAAGCCGGTACTGGCACCGACCTACGGCATCATCCTGTATCAGGAACAGGTGATGCAGATCGCCCAGGTCATGGCCGGCTACACCCTAGGCGGCGCGGACATGCTGCGCCGGGCCATGGGTAAGAAAAAGCCCGAGGAAATGGCTAAGCAGCGCGGCGGTTTCATTGAAGGTTGCGCCACCAACAACATCGACGCTGACCTGGCCGGTAACATCTTTGACCTGGTGGAAAAATTCGCCGGTTATGGCTTCAACAAATCCCACTCCGCCGCCTACGGCCTGGTGTCGTACCAGACTGCGTGGCTGAAGGCCCACTACCCGGCGCCGTTCATGGCGGCGGTGCTGTCGGCGGATATGCACAACACCGACAAGGTCGTGACCTTGATCGAAGAAGTGCGGACCATGAAGTTGCGCCTCGACGCGCCGGATGTGAACGCCTCGGAGTTCAAGTTCACCGTGAACGACGAAGGCCGCATCATCTATGGCCTGGGCGCGATCAAGGGGGTGGGCGAAGGCCCGGTCGAGGCAATCACCGAGGCGCGCCAGGATGGTCCGTTCAAGGACCTGTTCGACTTCTGCGCCCGGGTCGACCTCAAGCGCATCAACAAGCGTACCCTCGATGGCCTGATCCGCAGCGGTGCACTCGATCGTCTCGGTCCGTATTTCCATGACGAGCCGAAGGCCTACCAGGCCAATATCGACCGCAACCGCGCGGTGCTGCTGACCGCCATGGAAGAAGCGATCAAGGCCGCCGAGCAGACCGCCCGCACCCACGACAGCGGGCATGCCGACCTGTTTGGCGGGCTGTTCGTCGAAGAAGATGCCGATGTGTACGCTAACCACCGCAAGGCCAAGGAGCTGACCCTCAAGGAACGCCTCAAGGGTGAAAAAGACACCCTGGGCCTGTACCTCACCGGTCACCCGATTGACGAATATGAAGGCGAGATCCGTCGTTTTGCCCGCCAGCGCATCATCGACCTGAAGCCGGCGCGCGATACCCAGACTGTCGCCGGGATGATCATTGCCCTGCGGGTGATGAAGAACAAAAAGGGCGACAAGATGGGGTTCATCACCCTTGATGACCGCTCCGGGCGTATCGAGGCGTCGCTGTTTGCCGACGCGTTTCATTCTGCGCAGTCGCTGTTGCAGACCGACGCGATGGTGGTGGTGGAGGGGGAGGTCAGCAACGATGACTTCTCCGGCGGCCTGCGCCTGCGGATCAAACGCGTAATGAGCATGGAAGATGCCCGCACCAACCTGGCCGAAAGCCTGCGACTGAAGGTGAAAACCGAAGCGCTCAAGGGCGATCAGCTACGCTGGCTGGGGGACTTGCTCAAGCGTCACCGTGGCGCGTGCCCGGTGACCATGGAGTACACCGGCAGCGATGCCAAGGCGATGTTGCAGTTCGGTGAGACGTGGCGAATTGACCCGGCCGATGGCTTGATTCAAGCATTGCGTGACCAGTTCGGGCGTGACAACGTCTTCCTCCAATACCGTTGACGGTCAGGGCTACCCTTGTACCCCTGACCTCGACTCGACATTTAATCTCGACCTTGACGCGCCTCTCCCTTAAGGTAGGGCGCGAATAGACAACCGGCTGGCCAGGCACTCCCTGGCCGTCGACCCAAGACGGACGCTTATGAACCCGAATTTTCTTGATTTCGAACAGCCGATCGCTGACCTGCAAGCCAAGATCGAAGAGCTGCGCCTGGTCGGCAATGACAATTCGCTGAATATCGGCGATGAAATCTCCCGCCTGCAAGACAAGAGCAAGACGCTCACCGAAGACATCTTCGGCAAGCTGACCAGCTGGCAGATCGCGCGCCTGGCCCGCCACCCGCGCCGTCCGTACACCCTGGACTACATCGATCACATCTTCACCGAGTTCGACGAGTTGCATGGCGACCGTCACTTCTCCGATGACGCGGCGATTGTCGGCGGTATTGCTCGCCTGGACGACCAGCCGGTGATGGTGATTGGTCACCAGAAAGGCCGTGAAGTGCGCGAGAAAGTGCGTCGCAACTTCGGCATGCCGCGCCCGGAAGGCTACCGCAAGGCCTGCCGCCTGATGGAAATGGCTGAACGTTTCAAGATGCCGATCCTGACCTTTATCGACACCCCGGGCGCCTACCCAGGCATCGACGCTGAAGAGCGCAACCAGAGCGAAGCGATTGCCTGGAACCTGCGAGTGATGGCACGCCTGAAAACCCCGATCATCGCGACCGTGATCGGTGAAGGCGGTTCTGGCGGTGCGCTGGCCATTGGCGTTTGCGACCAACTGAACATGCTGCAGTATTCGACTTACGCTGTGATCTCGCCGGAAGGTTGCGCCTCGATCCTGTGGAAAACCGCAGAAAAGGCCCCGGATGCTGCCGAAGCTATGGGGATCACCGCTGATCGCCTGAAAGGCCTGGGCATCGTCGACAAAGTGATCGCCGAGCCCCTGGGCGGCGCACACCGCGACCCGGCTGCCGCATCGGCGACCATCCGCGCCGAACTCTGCGCACAGTTGGATATGCTCAAAAAGTTCGACAACGAAGCGCTGCTGGCCCGTCGTTACGAGCGCCTGATGAGCTACGGCCTCTAAGCCACGGCATTACCCATGTGGGAGCGGGCTTGCCCGCGATAGCAATGTGTCAGTGCCAGATTGGTTGGCTGGTACACCGCTGTCGCGGGCAGGCCCGCTCCCACATTTGCGTTGTGTATGCTTGGCTAACGTATTCCAGTTTTGCGGCGGTAACGTGCGATGAAACCAACTCTAACCGCCGAACTCCTGCAAGCCCTGGCCCCGTTGCGCAACGCCTCGGCCTGGCACATCGCTTTCTCTGGCGGACTCGACTCCACCGTCCTCCTGCACTTACTCGCTGATCTGGCAAAAAACCAATCCCTGCCACCTCTGCAGGCTATCCATGTCCATCACGGTCTCCAGGCTGCGGCTGACGGCTGGCCAGCCCATTGCCAGGCGGTCTGTGATGCCGCAGGTGTGCCGCTGCGGGTCATGCATGTGCAAGTGCAGTCAGGTGCAAGCCTTGAACGTGCGGCCCGTGACGCGCGGTACCAGGCGTTCGCCGAGATAATCGGCCCAAGTGAACTGCTACTCACCGGCCAGCACCGTGACGATCAGGCAGAAACCCTGCTGTTTCGCCTGCTGCGGGGTGCTGGGCTGCGGGGCCTCATCGGCATGCCAGCCCTGCGTCCCTTGGGTAAAGGGCACCTGGTGCGGCCGCTGCTGGACATGTCGCGAGCCGAGCTGGAAGCCTACGCCCGCGAACAGCAATTGAATTGGATCGAGGACCCCTCCAACGGCGACTCACGTTTCTCCCGCAATTACCTGCGTCATCAAGTATTCCCACTGCTCACCGCCCGCTGGCCCCAGGCCGCGAATACCCTGGCGCGAACCGCTGGGCATCTGGCGCAGGCCCAAGAGCTGCTCGATGAATTGGCGCAATTGGATGTGCAGGCTGCCCAGCGGCCATCGGCGCTTGCCTGGCTACCGTTGCCATCATTGGCACTTGCGCCGCTGCGAGATCTTTCCGACGCTCGGCAGCGCAACGCCCTACGGTACTGGCTGGCGCCGCTGACGCTGTTGCCCGACAGCGAGCACTGGATTGGCTGGCACACCTTGCGCGATGCCAAGGCGGACGCACAGCCCGTGTGGCGTTTGGCCGATGGCCAATTGCACCGTTGCAACGATCGCATCTGGTGGATGCCTGCCGATTGGTCGGAAATTTCTGATACGCCGCTAAGCTGGTCGCACCCGCAAAACCCACTACAGTTACCGGGCAACGGCCAGTTGTATTTCAGCGGGCATGCCCCTGAAGGCCCTTTGGGCATCCGTTACCGCCAGGGTGGTGAAGTCATGGAAGTGCCAGGTCGTGGCCGGCGTGACCTCAAGCGTTTGCTCAACGAAAGTGCTGTGCCAGGCTTTATCCGTGGCAGATTGCCGCTGCTGTACCAAGGCACCCGTCTGGTGGCCGTGGCCAACCTGGCAAGGGCCTCGACAGGGCAGGGGGATGACTGGCAATTACATTGGGCGCCACCAACCTGCGATCAAGGTTTGAGCTGATAGCGCCTTTCCGGTAGACTACGCTCCCTTCTTGATACAACTTCTGTGGATTCTCCTGAAACACAGTCGTTGCCGATTACCAAGCAGTCTTTGCTGGGCGATTCCAAAAAATGTGTAGCGATCAACGTACCGGTGTTCCATTGCTGGTCTGTCACAACGCGGCGGTTTTTTTGAAAGGTGCACTGTGATTAATGCAGGTGATCGGGGGCTTCGGCCTTCCTTCGCTTTCCCCGGCGGCTCCGACCGCTTTAACGCAGACTTCTAGGGTTTTTCATGACGCGCTACATATTCGTCACGGGCGGTGTTGTTTCTTCATTGGGGAAAGGCATTGCCTCCGCTTCGTTGGCGGCCATCCTGGAGGCGCGGGGACTTAAGGTCACCATGCTCAAGCTGGACCCGTACATCAACGTCGACCCGGGCACCATGAGCCCGTTCCAGCACGGTGAAGTGTTCGTCACCCACGACGGCGCCGAGACCGACCTGGACCTGGGCCACTACGAGCGGTTCATCCGCACGACCATGACCCAGAACAACAACTTCACCACCGGCCGTGTCTACGAGCACGTCCTGCGCAAGGAGCGCCGTGGTGACTACCTGGGTGCAACCATCCAGGTGATCCCGCACATCACCGACGAAATCAAGCGCCGCATCATCAAAGGTGCAGGCGATGCCGACGTGGCGATGGTCGAGATCGGTGGCACCGTGGGTGACATCGAATCCCAACCGTTCCTCGAAGCCATCCGCCAGTTGCGTTTTGAAGTCGGCGCCAAGCGCGCGATGCTGATGCACCTGACGCTGGTGCCGTACATCGCCACCGCTGGCGAGACCAAAACCAAGCCTACCCAGCACTCGGTCAAGGAACTGCGTTCCATCGGCCTGCAGCCGGATGTGCTGGTGTGCCGTTCCGATCACCCGATCGACATTTCCTCGCGTCGCAAGATCGCCCAGTTCACCAACGTTGAAGAACGTGCGGTGATTGCCCTGGAAGACGCCGACACCATCTACAAGATCCCGGGCATTCTGCATTCCCAGGGCCTGGATGATTTTGTGGTCGAGCGTTTCGGCCTGCAGTGCAATGGCGCGGACCTGTCCGAGTGGGAAGCGGTGGTTGACGCCAAGCTCAATCCTGAGCACGAAGTCACCATCGCCATGGTCGGCAAGTACATGGAGCTGCTGGACGCGTACAAGTCGTTGATCGAAGCGATGAGTCACGCCGGTATCAGCAACCGTACCAAGGTCAACCTGCGTTACATCGACTCTGAAGACATCGAAAACCAGGGCACCGCGCTGCTCGAAGGCGTCGATGCGATCCTCGTGCCAGGCGGTTTCGGCCTGCGTGGCGTGGAAGGCAAGATCACTGCGGTGCAGTACGCTCGTGAGAACAAGGTGCCGTACCTGGGTATCTGCCTGGGCATGCAAGTGGCCGTTATCGAGTTCGCTCGTAACGTGCTGGGCTGGAAAGACGCCAACTCCACCGAGTTCGATCACACCAGCGGCCACCCGGTCGTGGGCCTGATCACCGAGTGGGAAGATGCCACTGGCGCTGTCGAAACCCGTACCGAAAGCTCCGACCTGGGCGGCACCATGCGCCTTGGCGCACAGGATTGCCTGCTGGAGTCCGGCTCGCTGGTGCACGACTGCTACGGCAAGGACGTGATCGTCGAGCGTCACCGTCATCGTTACGAAGTGAACAACAACCTGCTGCCGCAGATCAAAGAAGCCGGCCTGAAAGTCTCCGGTCGCTCCGGTGATGGCAAGCTGGTTGAAGTGGTCGAAGCCCCGGATCATCCATGGTTCGTCGCTTGCCAGTTCCACCCTGAGTTCACCTCGACTCCGCGCGACGGTCACCCGTTGTTCAGCGGTTTCGTCAAGGCTGCACTGACGCAACATCAGAAGAAGGCGTAAACCTGATGGCCCAGAAGATCATTCGCGTAGGCGATATCGAAATTGCCAACGACAAGCCCATGGTGCTGTTTGGCGGCATGAACGTGCTGGAAAGCCGTGACATGGCGATGCAGGTCTGTGAAGAGTACGTAAAGGTTACCGAGAAACTGGGTATCCCTTATGTGTTCAAGGCCAGCTTCGACAAGGCCAACCGTTCGTCCGTGACCTCCTATCGCGGCCCGGGCCTTGAAGAAGGCATGCGGATCTTCCAGGACATCAAGCAAGCCTTCGGCGTGCCGATCATCACCGACGTCCACGAGCCCGAGCAGGCTGCAGTGGTCGCCGAGGTATGCGACATCATCCAGTTGCCGGCCTTTCTGTCGCGCCAGACCGACCTGGTCGTCGCGATGGCCAAGACCGGCGCTGTGATCAATATCAAGAAAGCCCAGTTCCTCGCGCCCCAGGAAATGAAACACATCCTGAACAAGTGCGTGGAAGCGGGTAATGACCAGTTGATCCTCTGCGAGCGTGGTTCGAGCTTCGGCTACAACAACCTCGTGGTGGATATGCTCGGTTTCGGCATCATGAAACAGTTCGAATACCCGGTATTCTTCGACGTGACCCATGCGCTGCAAATGCCGGGTGGCCGCGCCGATTCCGCCGGTGGCCGACGTGCCCAGGTACTGGACCTGGCCAAGGCCGGTATCAGTCAGTCCCTGGCTGGCCTGTTCCTGGAAGCCCATCCGGATCCGGACAACGCCAAGTGCGACGGTCCTTGTGCCCTGCGCCTGGACAAGCTGGAGCCATTCCTGGCCCAGCTCAAGCAGTTGGACGAACTGGTCAAGAGTTTTCCGACGGTAGAGACCGCGTAACCCGCGTTTCTCCGGTAAACTTTCCGCGCTTTATGCTCAGGCCCCCGGGCCTGAGTTTTGTCGTCTGCAAGCCTGCCCCGTTGTTCCACCCTTGCG
The DNA here is from genome assembly GCF_058742075.1 of Pseudomonas sp. HC1(2025). Classification (NCBI taxonomy): domain Bacteria; kingdom Pseudomonadati; phylum Pseudomonadota; class Gammaproteobacteria; order Pseudomonadales; family Pseudomonadaceae; genus Pseudomonas; species Pseudomonas sp. HC1(2025). The sequence continues at coordinate 1,331,851 of NZ_CP196017.1, forward strand.
GTCGGTCAAAAGATTTCCTTCAGCTGCGTCGTTTTCGTCAACTTTGGAGTGTTTACAACAATGGCAAAAATCGTCGACATCAAAGGTCGTGAAGTTCTCGACTCCCGTGGCAACCCCACCGTCGAAGCCGACGTGCTTCTCGATAACGGCATCATCGGCAGCGCCTGCGCGCCGTCCGGTGCTTCCACAGGTTCGCGCGAAGCGCTGGAACTGCGTGATGGCGACAAGAGCCGTTACCTGGGCAAGGGTGTCCTCAAGGCAGTAGCCAACATCAACGGTCCGATCCGCGACCTGTTGCTGGGCAAGGACCCGCTGGACCAGAAAGCCCTCGATCACGCGATGATCAAGCTCGATGGCACTGAAAACAAAGGCAGCCTCGGCGCCAATGCGATCCTCGCTGTATCCCTGGCTGCTGCCAAGGCCGCTGCCCAGGACCAGGACCTGCCGCTGTACGCGCACATTGCCAACCTGAACGGTACCCCAGGCGTCTACTCGATGCCGGTGCCAATGATGAACATCATCAACGGTGGCGAACACGCAGACAACAACGTCGATATCCAGGAATTCATGGTGCAGCCAGTCGGCGCCAAGACCTTCTCCGAAGGCCTGCGCATGGGCACCGAGATTTTCCACCACCTCAAAGCTGTGCTGAAGGCCCGTGGCCTGAGCACTGCGGTGGGTGACGAAGGTGGTTTCGCACCGAACCTTGCGTCCAACGAAGATGCACTGAAAGTGATCTCCGAAGCTGTGGCCAACGCTGGCTACAAGCTGGGCACCGATGTGACCCTGGCCCTGGACTGCGCGGCCAGCGAGTTCTTTGAGGACGGCAAGTACAACCTGTCCGGCGAAGGCCAGGTGTTCAACTCCGAAGGTTTTGCTGAATACCTCAAGGGCCTGACCCAGCGTTACCCGATCATTTCGATCGAAGACGGCCTGGACGAGTCCGACTGGGACGGCTGGAAAATCCTCACCGACAAGATCGGCGAGAAAATCCAACTGGTGGGCGACGACCTGTTCGTGACCAACACCAAGATCCTGAAAGAAGGCATCGACAAGAAGATCGCCAACTCGATCCTGATCAAGTTCAACCAGATCGGCACCTTGACCGAAACCCTGGAAGCGATCCAGATGGCCAAGGCTGCGGGCTACACTGCCGTAATCTCGCACCGCTCCGGCGAAACCGAAGATTCGACCATTGCCGACCTGGCCGTGGGCACCTCGGCGGGCCAGATCAAAACCGGTTCCCTGTGCCGCTCCGACCGCGTTTCCAAGTACAACCAACTGCTGCGTATCGAAGAGCAATTGGGCGGTAAAGCCAAATACAACGGCCGTGGTGAGTTTCGCGGCTGAGTAGTTGATGGTAAAAAGACAACGGATTGTGTCGGAAAACTCGCTATAGAGTGAATTTGCGCACTAATCTGATGCCTATCAAGCACAAGCCTGGGTCTTCCAGGCTTCGTGCTATCAGTTGCTTCAAAAGTTTTGCATGGCTGTCTTTTTTCACTGGATACCCGATATTCGATGCGCAGTCCCAATTGGTTGTTCCTCGTCTTGCTCTTGCTGCTGGCTGGCCTGCAGTACCGCCTTTGGGTGGGCAATGGCAGCCTGGCGCAGGTGACCGACCTGACCCAGCAAATTGCCGCGCAGCACGCCGAGAACGAGGTGTTGCTGGAGCGCAACCGTGTGCTCGATGCCGAAGTGCTTGAGTTGAAAAAAGGCATGGAGACCGTTGAAGAGCGGGCTCGTCATGAATTGGGCATGGTCAAGGAGGGTGAAACCCTCTACCAGTTGGCCCAATGAACGCCTGTTTGCCGGCCTTCTGGGCCGTGATTCCTGCCGCGGGCGTCGGTGCCCGCATGGCCGCGGACCGTCCCAAGCAGTATCTGCAGTTGGGCGGGCGCACTATTCTCGAACACAGCCTTGGCTGTTTCCTCGATCATCCGAGCCTCAAGGGGCTGGTGGTCAGTCTGGCTGTCGATGATCCTTACTGGCCCAACCTGGCGTGTGCCGGCGACCCGCGTATCCAGCGCGCGGACGGCGGGGCGGAGCGCTCAGGCTCGGTGCTCAATGCACTGCTGCAACTCAATGCCCTGGGCGCCAGCGATGACGACTGGGTGCTGGTGCACGATGCCGCACGGCCGAACCTGAGCCGCGAGGATCTCGACACGTTGTTGGCGCAGCTGGCGGATGACCCGGTGGGCGGCTTGCTGGCCGTACCGGCGCGCGACACCCTCAAGCGTGTCGACAAGCAGGGGCGGGTGGTGGAAACCATTGATCGCAGCCTGATCTGGCAAGCCTATACCCCGCAAATGTTCCGCCTGGGGGCCTTGCACCGCGCCTTGGCCGATAGCCTGGTGGCCGACGCGGTCATCACTGACGAAGCCTCGGCCATGGAATGGTCCGGCCAGGCGCCACGCCTGGTGGAAGGGCGCGCGGACAATATCAAGGTGACCCGGCCGGAGGATCTGGAGTGGCTCAGGTTGCGGTGGGCTAATCGCCGGTAGGCTGCTGGACCGAGGTGACTTCATCGCAGGCAAGCCAGCTCCCACACCTGACCACATTCCAACAGGGATACGCGGTCAGGTGTGGGAGCTGGCTTGCCTGCGATGAGGCCAGGCCCGACGCCCCAGATCACCCGCCATACTCCGGCCGCCCAGCCAGCCCTTCCTTCAGGTAGTCCACCAACTTGCGCACCTTCGGCGACAAATGCCGCTGCTGCGGATACAGCGCCCACACTGCAGTATTCGGCGGTTGGTGGGACTCAAGTAGTGAAACCAGTGCGCCGCTGTGCAAGTGCTCCAGCACGTAATAATCCGGCAACTGGCATAACCCCACCCCTTGCAGCGCCGCATCCAGCACCGCCTGCCCACTGTTGCAGCGCCAGTTTCCCTGCACCCTTTGGGAAAATTCGCGCCCATCCTGGGCCAATTGCCAAATATCCGAGCTGCCGACCAGGCAGTTATGCCGGCTCAGTTCCGACAAGCTATGGGGGCGTCCATACCGCTCCAGGTAGGACGGCGACGCACAGAGATACATGCGCCGGGGTGCCAGGCGGCTGGCGACCATCCGCGAGTCTTGCAGGCGGCCCAGGCGAATCGCCAGGTCCAGGCCTTCATGCACCAGGTCGAGGGGGCGGTTGCTCAGCTCGATATCCACGCGCAATTGCGGATACAGCCCCATGAAGCGCGTGACCAGCGGCACGATAAAGCGTTCGCCATAAGCCACGGCGCAGGTCATGCGCAACATGCCCTTGGGTTCGCTGGTCAGGTCGCCTACGGCGCGCAGGGCCTCTTCGCGCCCATCCTGCAGGCGTTGGCAATGTTGCAGGAAGGTTTGCCCGGCCTCGGTCAGCGTAACGCGCCGGGTGCTGCGATACAGCAGGCGGGTTTGCAGGCGTTCTTCCAGACGTGCGACCTGGCGGCTGATATGGGACGAGGACACGCCCAGGCGTTCGGCAGCCGCAGTAAATTGGCTGCATTCGGCGACGGCGACGAACTCATCGATGCCTTCCCAGCGGTTTTCCAGCATGGTGATTATCCCAGTACAGCAATAATGTTTTGCTTTTGCCTGGATTATTAATCAATGGGCCTTGTTTTACACTGTTCGTCTTACTTTTAAGCCCCAGGAGAAACCCGGATGATCAAGTCACGCGCCGCTGTCGCCTTTGAAGCCAAGAAACCACTGGAGATCGTGGAAGTGGATGTGGCCATGCCCAAGGCCGGTGAAGTCCTGCTGCGCGTGGTCGCTTCCGGGGTTTGCCACACTGACGCCTACACCCTGTCGGGCGCCGATCCGGAAGGCATCTTCCCATCGATCCTGGGCCACGAAGGCGGCGCGGTGGTCGAAGCGATTGGCGAGGGTGTGACTTCGGTGGCGGTGGGCGACCACGTGATCCCGCTGTACACCCCGGAGTGTGGCAAGTGCAAGTTCTGCCTGTCGGGCAAGACCAACCTGTGCCAAGCCATCCGTGCGACCCAGGGCAAAGGCCTGATGCCAGACGGTACTACGCGTTTTTCCTACAAAGGGCAGCCGATCTTCCACTACATGGGGACTTCGACTTTTTCCGAATACACAGTGTTGCCGGAAATCTCCGTGGCCAAGATTCCCAAAGAAGCGCCGCTGGAAAAAGTTTGCCTGCTGGGCTGTGGCGTCACCACTGGTATCGGTGCCGTGATCAACACCGCCAAGGTCAAGCCGGGTGACACCGTGGCCATTTTCGGCCTGGGCGGGATTGGTTTGTCGGCCGTGATCGGTGCAGTTAAAGCCAAGGCCGGTCGTATCATCGCCATCGACATCAACCCGGCCAAGTTCGAGATCGCCAAGCAGTTGGGTGCCACCGACTGTATCAACCCGAAAGACTACGATCGGCCGATCCAGGATGTGATTGTCGATTTGACCGACGGCGGTGTGGACTTTTCCTTCGAGTGCATCGGCAATGTCCAGCTGATGCGTGCGGCCCTAGAGTGCTGCCACAAAGGCTGGGGCGAGTCGGTAATCATTGGGGTCGCCGGGGCTGGCCAGGAAATCGCTACCCGTCCATTTCAACTGGTGACCGGTCGTGTCTGGCGCGGTTCGGCCTTCGGTGGCGTGCGTGGCCGCAGCGAGTTGCCAAGCTACGTGGAAATGGCCCAGACCGGCGAAATCCCGTTGGATACCTTCATCACCCACACCATGGGCCTGGAAGATATCAATAAGGCATTCGACCTGATGCATGAAGGCAAGAGCATTCGTACCGTCATCCATTTCTGAGGTCGGCCATGAATCTGGAAAACCTGTCATGCCAGAAGAGCTTCGGCGGCTGGCACAAACGCTATAAGCATCATTCCGATGTACTCGATTGCGATATGACCTTCGCCGTCTACCTGCCACCGCAGGCGGAGCAAGGCGGCAAGTTGCCGGTGCTGTACTGGCTGTCGGGCTTGACCTGCACCGATGAGAACTTCATGCAAAAGGCCGGCGCGCAGCGTATGGCGGCTGAGCTGGGGTTGATCATCGTCGCCCCGGACACCAGCCCCCGTGGGCCGGGTGTGCCGGGCGACCCGGACAATGCCTGGGACTTTGGCCTGGGTGCCGGGTTTTACTTGAATGCCACGCAACAACCGTGGAGCAAGCACTATCGGATGCATGACTATGTCGTGCAGGAATTGCCGGCGTTGGTTGAAGCGCATTTCCCGGCGTCCGACAAGCGCGGCATCAGCGGGCATTCAATGGGCGGCCACGGTGCGCTGGTATGCGCCTTGCGCAATCCGGGGCACTACCAGTCGGTGTCGGCGTTTTCGCCGATCAACAATCCGATGGATTGCCCTTGGGGGCAGAAAGCGTTTTCCCGCTACCTGGGGGAAGATCGCTCCAAGTGGCGCGAATGGGATGCCTGCGTGCTGATCAGCGAAGCCTCGGAAAAACTGCCACTGCTGGTGGACCAGGGTGATCGCGACGACTTCCTCGCCACTCAACTCAAGCCCGAAGCCTTGCAACAAGCCGCCAAGGCCGCCGGCCATCCGCTGGAGTTGCGCCTGCAACCGGGCTACGACCACAGCTACTTCTTTATCGCCAGCTTCATCGAGGACCACTTGCGTCATCATGGACGTGCTTTGCTCGGTTAATGTCTGGCAAAAGTAGGTAGAATCACGCCCTGAATTAACTCGGGGCGTTTTTTTATGCGTATTGGCCACGGCTATGATGTGCACCGTTTCGCCGAAGGCGACTTCATCACCCTGGGCGGCGTGCGCATTGCGCACCACCATGGGTTGCTGGCTCATTCCGACGGCGACGTTGTGCTGCATGCCTTGAGCGATGCCTTGCTCGGCGCGGCTGCATTGGGAGATATCGGTAAACACTTTCCGGACACCGATCCCACTTTCAAGGGCGCGGACAGTCGCGTGCTGCTGCGGCATGTGGTCGGCCTGATCCATGCCAAGGGCTGGAAGGTCGGCAATGTCGATAACACCATCGTTGCCCAGGCACCCAAAATGGCCCCGCATATCGAATCGATGCGCGCAGTGATTGCCGCCGATCTGCAAATAGAACTGGATCAAGTCAACGTGAAAGCCACCACCACCGAAAAACTCGGGTTTACCGGTCGTGAAGAGGGCATTGCGGTGCACTCTGTCGCCTTGTTGCTGCGCGCATGAACGAACTGCAACTGTTGGGCCCGCGGGCCTATGGCGAGGCACTGGGCAGCGCGGTGCTCAAGGCGACTGCCGAAGATTTCCAAGTGGATGAAGTGCTGGATATCCCGCTGACCGGCGAGGGTGAGCACCTGTGGTTGTGGGTGGAAAAGCGCGGCCTGAACACTGAAGAGGCTGCGCGACGTATTGCCAAGGCTGCCGGCGTGCCCTTGCGCACGGTGAGCTATGCCGGCCTCAAGGATCGCCAGGCGCTGACGCGCCAGTGGTTCAGCGTGCAACTGCCGGGCAAGGCCGACCCAGACCTGAGTGCGGCGGAAAACGACACCCTGAAAATCCTCAAGGCCGCCCGTCATAAACGCAAGTTGCAGCGTGGCGCCCATGCGGCCAACGGTTTTACCCTGCGCCTGACCCAACTGGCCGGCGACCACGGCGCGATTGATGCGCGCCTGCAATTGATCGCCAAGCACGGTATCCCCAACTATTTCGGCGCCCAGCGTTTTGGCCATAACGGCGGTAACGTCGTCGATGCCCGCGACTGGGCGGCCCGCAAGGCGTTGCCGGAACAGCGCAATGTACGTTCGCGCCTGCTGTCGACCGCGCGCAGTTTTGTGTTCAATAAGGTGTTGGCGGCGCGGGTTGCCGATGGATCATGGCAGCGCGCCCAGGTCGGTGACCTGCTGGCGTTCACCGACAGCCGCAGCTTTTTCCCGGCGGGGGAGGCGGAGTGCAGCGATCCGCGCCTGGCCATCCTCGACCTGCATCCCACCGGCCCACAGTGGGGTGAAGGCGATTCGCCCGCCGCTGGCGCAACCCATGAACTGGAGCAAGCCGTCGCCGCGAGCGAGGCGCACCTGTGCGAGTGGCTGGCCAAAGCCGGCATGAGCCAGGAACGGCGCATTCTGCGACTGCCCATTGGCGGGTTGACGTGGCATTATCCCGAGACTGACATTCTGCAATTGGAATTCGTCCTGCCGGCCGGATGCTTCGCCACTGTCTTGGTGCGCGAGCTTGTTGATCTGGTGCCGGTGGGGCAGACGGACAGCCCATGCGTATTCTGATATCTAACGACGACGGGGTCACCGCACCCGGCCTTGCCGCGCTTCATGCTGCGCTGGCAGATTATGCCGAGTGCGTGGTGGTTGCCCCGGACCAGGACAAAAGTGGCGCCAGCAGTTCGCTGACGCTCGACCGTCCCTTGCACCCGCAGACGCTGGCCAACGGCTTTATCAGCGTTAATGGCACGCCGACCGATTGCGTGCACCTGGCCATCAACAGCTTGCTGGCCGATGAGCCGGATCTGGTGGTTTCCGGGATCAACCTGGGCGCCAACCTCGGCGATGACGTGCTGTATTCCGGCACCGTCGCGGCGGCCCTGGAAGGGCGCTTCCTGGGGCGGACGGCCTTTGCCTTTTCGCTGGCGTCGCGGCAGGTGGATAACCTGGCGACCGCCGCTTATTTTGCGCGCAAGCTGGTTGAGGCCCACGGCACCCTGGTGCTGCCACCGCGTACGGTGCTCAACGTCAATATTCCCAATCTGCCCTTGGACCATATTCGCGGCATCCAATTGACCCGCCTGGGCCACCGCGCCCGCGCTGCGGCACCGCTGAAAGTGGTGGATCCCCGTGGCAGGGAAGGCTACTGGATTGCCGCAGCGGGCGACGCCGAGGATGGCGGGCCGGGCACGGACTTTCATGCGGTGATGCAAGGTTATGTTTCGATTACCCCGCTGCAACTCGATCGCACCTTCAATGATGCCTTCGGTGGTCTCGATCCCTGGCTGGAGGGGCTGCGCTGATGGCTCGTGAACAGGACGACCTGTTGCGCCGGGGCATCGGCATGACCTCCCAACGCACCCGTGAGCGTTTGATCCAGCGACTCTATGAAGAGGGACTGTCCAACGCCCAGGTGCTGGAAGTCATCCGCCGTACCCCGCGCCATCTGTTTGTCGATGAGGCCCTGGCCCATCGCGCCTACGAAGACACCGCGCTACCGATTGGCCACAACCAAACCATCTCCCAGCCCTATATGGTGGCGCGGATGAGTGAGCTGTTGTTGGCGGCGGGTCCCTTGGACAAAGTGCTGGAGATTGGCACCGGCTCCGGCTACCAGACTGCCGTGCTCTCGCAACTCGTGGAGCGGGTGTTTTCCGTCGAGCGGATCAAGGTCCTGCAGGACCGGGCCAAGGAGCGCCTGGTGGAGCTGAACCTGCGCAACGTAGTGTTTCGTTGGGGTGATGGCTGGGAAGGCTGGCCGGCCTTGGCGCCCTACAACGGCATCATCGTGACTGCGGTGGCCACCGATGTGCCTCAGGCACTTCTGGACCAATTGGCTCCGGGCGGGCGCCTGGTGATTCCGGTGGGATCGGGCGAAGTGCAACAGTTGATGTTGATCGTGCGCGAAGAAGAGGGTTTTTCCCGGCATGTCCTGGGTGCAGTGCGTTTCGTTCCGTTACTTAATGGGCCGCTGGCCTGAACAATTGTTACGGTGTAGTGAATTCTATTGCTGTGTATGTGTCTTACAGCGGGGTTCATTGAGTCAACATCAAGTTGGGTAGTTATTAAACGAGATGAATTTTTCGTTTCTACCTTGTTGCCGGTTAAAGTCTGGCAGCCAGTTATACTTGCGACATATTTCAAGCCTGATACAGGCGTTCATGTTTCAGCCACCACAAAGGGAGCGGCGGGTGAGTCTCACAGTCATTGCGCAGCGTATGAGTAAAACTAGCTTTCAGCGACTGGTGATTGGCCTTGTCTTGAGTTCCTTGCTGGCTGCCTGCTCCAGCACAGGCAGCGGCGCGCGCGTGGTCGACCGCAATAATGCGGCACCGCAACGGCCGACGGTGACCACCGGGCAATACGTGGTGCGTAAGGGCGATACCATGTTCTCGATCGCCTTCCGTTATGGCTGGGACTACAAGGCGCTGGCCGCGCGTAACAACATTCCTGTGCCTTATACGATACATCCGGGGCAAACCATCCGTTTCGATGGGCGCACGGGTTCGGCGCCCACGGCAGTTGTGACAAAATCCGGTTCATCGGCCTCTTCTTCCAGCAAGACGACGGTCTTCACCCGGCCTGCAGGCACCGTTGCGCCTAAGGTTGCGAGCAAGCCGGCACCCGCGCCGTTGCCACCTGCGGGACCGGCACCGACCGGTTGGGGATGGCCCTCAAATGGCATTCTTATTGGAAAATTCTCTTCAAACGGTAGTTTGAATAAAGGCATTGATATCGCCGGGGATTTGGGACAGCCTGTTTTAGCTGCGTCTGATGGGACTGTTGTATACGCCGGGAGTGGTCTACGGGGCTACGGCGAATTAGTCATCATCAAACACAGCGATACCTACGTCAGTGCCTACGGTCATAACCGCAGGTTGTTGGTTCGGGAGGGGCAGCAGGTCAAAGTCGGACAGACAATTGCCGAAATGGGGTCGACTGGTACAGACCGGGTGAAACTGCACTTTGAGATTCGCCGCCAAGGTAAACCTGTAGATCCACTGCAATTCCTACCCCGGCGTTGATGTGTTGTCAGCCTGTTCCCTCACGTAGAAGGAACAGGCTCCAGCGTTGCCAAGGATAAAGGCGTCGCTTGAGCTTGAGGTCGAACTCACCAAAGGACTATAACAATGGCTCTCAGTAAAGAAGCGCCGGAGTTTGACATCGACGATGAGGTTCTCCTTATGGAGACCGGCATCGGTACGGAATCGATGTCGAATGAGGGACCCGCTGTACCTTCAGTTCGTACCAAGTCCAAAAACTCCACAGCGTTAAAACAGCATAAGTATATTGATTACACCCGGGCGCTCGATGCGACCCAGTTGTACCTCAATGAAATCGGCTTTTCCCCCTTGCTCACTCCCGAAGAAGAAGTCCATTTTGCGCGATTGTCGCAAAAGGGAGATCCGGCTGGGCGCAAGCGCATGATTGAAAGCAACCTGCGCCTGGTGGTGAAAATCGCCCGACGCTATGTCAATCGTGGGCTTTCCCTGTTGGACCTGATCGAAGAGGGCAACCTCGGCTTGATCCGGGCGGTAGAGAAGTTTGACCCCGAGCGGGGTTTTCGCTTTTCGACCTACGCGACGTGGTGGATTCGCCAGACCATTGAGCGCGCAATCATGAATCAGACTCGGACCATCCGGTTGCCGATTCATGTCGTCAAGGAGCTTAACGTGTACCTGCGGGCGGCACGCGAGCTTACCCAGAAACTTGATCATGAACCTTCGCCTGAAGAGATCGCCAACCTGCTGGAAAAACCAGTGGGAGAGGTCAAGCGCATGCTCGGGCTTAACGAGCGTGTGTCTTCGGTCGATGTCTCGCTGGGTCCGGATTCGGATAAAACCTTGCTGGACACCCTTACGGATGACCGACCCACGGATCCGTGTGAGCTGTTGCAGGACGATGACTTGTCGCAAAGTATCGATCAATGGCTTTCAGAGCTGACGGACAAGCAGCGCGAGGTGGTGATTCGCCGCTTTGGCCTGCGTGGCCATGAAAGCAGCACCCTGGAAGATGTTGGCCTGGAGATCGGCTTGACCCGTGAGCGGGTGCGGCAGATCCAGGTAGAGGGTCTCAAGCGCTTGCGGGAGATCCTGGAGAAAAATGGCTTGTCGAGTGAGTCGTTGTTTCAGTAGCGGCTTGTAAGGTAGCTATGAGAACGCCCGGTGCATGGGAATGCACCGGGCGTTTTGCGTTGTGCCAATCCCCTTGCGGGAGCCCGGCTTGCCGGCGATGGCGACCTTGAGGGCGGCCCTCGCTGGCAAGGTCAGTATCAAATCCCAGGCATAAAAAAACCCCGCTTTTAAGGGCGGGGTTCTTTCGACTAAGTCAGTACAAGTTAGATAACTTGAACTTCTTCAGCTTGCATGCCTTTCTGACCGCGGGTAGCGATGAAAGAAACCTGTTGGCCTTCTTTCAGGCTTTTGAAGCCGTCGGATTGGATAGCTTTGAAGTGAACGAACAGGTCGTCACCGGATTGTGGAGTGATGAAGCCGAAGCCTTTTTCATCGTTGAACCACTTAACGGTACCAGTTTGGCGATTAGACATGGTGTATCTCCTTGGACAAAGTTAACTGCGACTCAGGAAAAGCCCTGGCCGAGACTGAGTGCAAAGAGCAGGAAAAATTCTTGGAGATGGTTGGATCGAAATTCAACATATCGTGTAGAGATTCTCAGTGACACAAGCAGCACAGTGGCGCCACCTTAACCCTTTTTCCGGAACGTGCCAATGGTATTTCCGAAGGTTTCTCTATTTTCGTGACTGGCGGTGCCTTTTACAGGCCTGCGGCCCTTAAATTCAGGGCCAAGGCCCGCCCCGTACGGCTGACAGTTGCCCGGCGCAACTTAATCAAGAAAAACCCCCGCGTCCTTTGAACCGCGAGGCCAGCCCCGGTAAGATGCCCAACAGAATTTTCCACCTCGCTATTCAGGACACCCGCCATGAGCATCAAATCGGACAAGTGGATTCGCCGCATGGCGCAAGAGCACGGCATGATCGAACCCTTCGTCGAGCGCCAGATGCGCGGTGAAGGCGCCGAACGCCTGATTTCATTCGGGGTTTCCAGCTACGGCTACGATGTACGTTGCGCCGATGAGTTCAAGGTCTTCACCAATATCAACTCGGCCACCGTCGATCCGAAAAACTTCGATGAAAAGAGCTTCGTCGATGTGAAGAGCGACGTGTGCATCATCCCACCAAACTCCTTCGCCCTGGCGCGCACCGTCGAGTTCTTCCGGATCCCGCGCAACGTCCTGACCATCTGCCTGGGCAAGAGCACCTACGCGCGCTGCGGCATTATCGTCAACGTGACGCCGCTTGAGCCTGAGTGGGAAGGCCACGTGACCCTGGAGTTCTCCAACACCACCACCTTGCCGGCCAAGATCTACGCCAATGAAGGCGTGGCGCAGATGCTGTTCTTCGAATCCGACGAAGAGTGCGAAGTGTCCTATAAGGACCGTGGCGGCAAGTACCAGGGCCAGCGCGGCGTCACTCTGCCACGCACCTGATAGAAACGTCTTACAGCTCAAGGGAATTTGTCAGCGGGCAGGCACTCTATTGGGTGTACTGCCTCGGCGCGTGCACAGCGCGTCGAGCCACGCTTGAGGAGTACCCTATGAAGATCGACCCGCGAATCAGCGCCGAACTTGCTCGGCTGGAACCCAATCAGATTGGTGTTCTGGCCTGGTCCCTGATGGCCGACCCCGCCGCCGGCGGCATCCCAGGCCAGCCTGACCCCGATACCCCGGAACAACCTACCGAGCCTGGCGTACCCACCCTGCCGGACGAGCCACCACCCGCGCCAGTGGCCTGACGCCTCGCCCTTTGTAGGAGCCGGCTTGCCGGCGATGCGGTCTAAGTTTTTACAGCATCGGTACCTGAGACTCCGTTATCGCCGGCAAGCCGGCTCCTACAAGTTGCCGCGCAGGAACTGTTGCAGCCGCTCGCTTTTCGGGTGGCCCAGCACGTCTTCCGGCGTGCCTTCCTCCTCCACCAGGCCTTGGTGCAAGAACAGCACCTGGTTGGACACTTTGCGCGCGAAACTCATCTCGTGGGTCACCATGATCATGGTCCGCCCCTCTTCGGCCAACCCCTGGATCACCTTCAGCACTTCGCCCACCAGCTCCGGGTCCAGGGCCGATGTCGGCTCGTCGAACAGCATCACCTCCGGCTCCATCGCCAGGGCACGGGCGATGGCCACCCGTTGCTGCTGGCCACCCGACAGGAATGCCGGATACTGCTCCGCCACCCGTGCGGGCAGCCCAACCTTGTCCAGATAGCGCCGGGCACGGTCCTCAGCGTCCTTCTTGCTGCAACCCAAGACCCGGCGTGGGGCCATGGTGATGTTCTCCAGCACGCTCATATGGCTCCACAGGTTGAAGTGCTGGAACACCATCGCCAGGCGGGTGCGCAGGCGCTGTAGCTCGGCTTCGTCGGCCACGCGCATGCCGTGGCGGTCGCTGACCATGCGGATCGGCTGGCCATCAAGGCTCATGGCGCCGTCATTGGGTTGTTCAAGGAAGTTGATGCAACGCAGGAACGTGCTTTTGCCAGAGCCGCTGGCGCCGATCAGGCTGATCACATCCCCGCTTTTGGCCTTGAGCGAAACCCCTTTGAGCACCTCATGGTCGCCATAGCTTTTATGCAGGCCTTCAACGGTCAGTTTGTACATGGGGCGTGCATCCTCAAGGCGATAGTAAATAGCCGCTGCGATAGGGCGTAAGGCCGGCGACATGGGCAATCACCATGCCCGCCGTGGCCATGCGCCGCAGCGAACGGGCATACATCAGGCCGGCATGGCGGCAGTGGATGGGCGTGATGTGGTCGTGAATCGGGTCGATGATCTCGGCCACCAGTTCCCCGGCCTCCAGGTATTGCCCTGGCAACGCGTGGAACACCAGCAAGCCGCCCGCCGGGGTCGCCACTGGTTCGACGGCGGCCAGCGGCGTAGCGGGGTAGGGCAAGTCGGGCAAGGGCGCAGGCTCGCCGCTGATCGCGCCAAATCGGATCAGGTAGTCGATGATCGCCTGGCAATCGAGGCTGGCCAGGCCGTGATTGACATCGCCCTGGCCGCGCAACTCCAGGGTCACGGAAAAGCTGCCCAGGGGGATCTGGAAACGCTCGCCAAAACGTTGCTGCAACTGCCACCAGAGCAGGGTGAAACACTCATCGAAGGATTGTCCGCCCGAATCGGTGGCCAACAGGCTGGCTTCGGCGCCGATATAACGGGCCAGCGGCTCGACCTGCGGCCAGGCCTCGGGGGTGGTGTAAAGGTGGGCCACGGCTTCGAAGTCGCAATGCAGGTCCAGCACCATATCGGCGTCACAGGCCAGGCGTTGCAGCACCAGGCGCTGGGATTGCAGTTGTGTGGCTGGTACATGGCGGTCGAGGGCCTGGCGCAGACTGTCGCGGATCAGTGCGACGTTGCGCCTGGGATCGTCCCCCAACAGGCTCTCGACCTGATTGCCGACTTCTTCGCTGAGATCGAAGAACAGGCGATTGAAGTTCTGCCCGCTCTCCAGTTCGTAGCGGCCCAGGGGCATGTCCATCAGTACTTGCTCAAGGCCCGCCGGGTTGGCCACTGGCACCAGCACGATTTCGCTGCGCAGGCGGCCGGCCGCGGCCAGTTCGGCCAAGCGTCCCTTCAAGTGCCAGGCCACCAGCATGCCGGGCAGTTCGTCGGCGTGTAGCGAGGATTGGATGTAGATTTTGCCTTCGGCCTGCTCTGGCCCGAAGTGGAAACTGTGGATCTGCCGTGCCGTGCCTGGCACCGGTGCGAGGAGGGGATGAATCTGTTGCCGCATAGGGGCTCCTTAATGGCTCGGCCCGAGAAAGGCCAGCCAGCGACGCTCCGCCAGACGAAACAGACCGACCAGGGCAAAGGTCACGGTCAGGTAGATCAGCGCAGCGATACCAAACGACTGGAAAGTGAGGAAGGTGGCCGAGTTTGCGTCCCGGGCCACTTTGAGGATGTCCGGGATCGTCGCGGTAAAGGCTACCGTCGTCGAGTGCAGCATCAGGATCACTTCATTACTGTAGTACGGCAACGAGCGGCGTAGGGCCGAGGGCATGATCACGTAGGCGTACAGTTTCCAGCCGCTCAGGCCATAGGCTTTCGCCGCCTCGACCTCGCCGTGGGCCATGCTGCGGATGGCCCCGGCGAAAATCTCCGTGGTGTAGGCGCAGGTGTTGAGGGCAAATGCGAGGAGCGTGCAGTTCATTGCGTCGCGAAAAAAACCATCCAGCACCGGTTGTGCGCGAACGGCGGCGAGGCTGTAGATGCCGGTGTAGCAGATCAGTAGTTGGATATACAGCGGTGTGCCGCGAAACAGGTAGGTATAGAACTGCACCGGCCAGCGCACCCAGCGGTTTCGCGAGACGCGGGCGATGGACAGTGGGATCGACACCACGAAGCCGATGCAGATCGAGGCCGTGAGCAGCCACATCGTCATGGCCAGCCCAGTCATGTGGTTGCCATCGCTGTAGAGGAAGGGCCGCCAGTATTCCTGCAACAATTCAATCATCGCACTGCCTCCCGTGAGCCTGCGGCGTAACGGGCTTCGAGCCTGCGCAGGACGAAGTTCGACGCGCTGGTGATGGCCAGGTAGATCAAGGCCGCGACCACCAGGAAAAAGAACAGTTGGTAGGTACTTTTGCCGGCATCCTGGGCGGCCTTGACCACATCAGCCAGGCCGATGATCGACACCAGCGCCGTGGCCTTGAGCATCACCATCCAGTTATTGCCGATGCCCGGCAGGGCGAAGCGCATCATTTGCGGGAAGGTCACGTAGCGAAAGCGCTGCCCGCGCGTGAGGCCATAGGCCGTGGCGGCTTCCAACTGGCCGCGGGGCACGGCGAGGATCGCACCGCGAAAAGTCTCGGTGAAATACGCACCGTAGATAAAACCCAGGGTAATCACCCCGGCGCCGAACGGGTTGATCTCGATGTATTCCCATTCCATGTAGTCGGTGAAACTGGTCAGCCAGGTTTGCAGGCTGTAGAAAATCAGCAGCATCAGCACCAGGTCCGGCACCCCGCGAATCAAGGTGGTGTAGAGCTGCGCGGGAATGCGCAACAGCGCCAGGCTCGACAACTTGGCACTGGCGCCGAGCAGGCCCAGCACGACGCTGACTGCCAGGGACAGCACTGACAATTTGATGGTCATCCAGGTGCCTTGCAGCAACAGTGGGCCAAACCCTTGCAGGCTGAACGCACCAAGCCCGAGGGTCTGCAACAGGTCTTCAAACATGGGGTACGCCTTTGGCCATCGAGAGTGCGCCCACCCCGTGCGGGGGTGGGCGCCGCAGCGTTATTTGCCGCTGTAGAGGTTCAGATCGCCAAAGTGTTTTTTCTGGATAGTGGCGTAGGTGCCATCATCGTGTAACGCTTTGATACCTTTATCCAAGAGAGCTTTCAGCTCTTTGTTACCTTTTGCGATGCCCACGGCAGTCTTGGACGGCAGCATTTCGCTGTCCACCGGCTTGCTGACTTCGTAATCGGCACCTTGTGGCGATTTTAAAAAGCCCAGTTCGGCCTGCAGCATGTCCTGGATCGAGGCATCGAGGCGGCCCGAGGTCAGGTCGGCGTACACCTGGTCCTGGTTCTGGTAGGCCTGGGTTTTGATCCCGGCTTTGTCCAGCACGGCCTTGGCGTAGGCTTCCTGGATGGTGCCTTGTTCATAGCCGACCGTCTTGCCCTTGAGGGACGCGATGTCTTCGCTCAGGCCGGAGCCTTTCTTGAACACGTAGGAAGTGGGGCCGGAAAACAGCTCGCTGGAGAAGTCGATGACCTTCTCGCGGGCCGGGGTCACGGTCATGGACGAAATCACACCGTCGAACTTCTTGGCCTTGAGGCCGGGGATCATGCCGTCAAAGTCACTTTCTACCCACTTGCAGGTGACCTTCAGCTCCGCACAAATGGCATTGCCCAGGTCGATATCGAAGCCCACCAGGCTGCCGTCGGCGGCCTTGGATTCAAACGGCGCGTAGGAAGGGTCCACACCAAAACGCAATTCTTTGTATTCCTTGGCCAAGGCGGTACCGGCGGCCATGCACAGCGCGAGTGCAGAAAGGGTCAGCAATGCTTTTTTCATTATGTAATCCCTGGGAACCAAGATAAGCGCTTGTGGCGCGATTAGGACTGTTACTGAACGGTGTCAGACGTATCGCAAGTAGCAATTTCTGCACCATAGTTCTGAATAGTCTTTTTAATTGGTGGGATTACACGAAGGGCGACGCGAGGCGCGCCCGATATCGGGCGCTACAGATCTTGCGCACCATTGCAGTGCGGGCCGCTCACGAACTGTAGGCGCTGGCAAGCCAGCGCCTACATGGGGTTATTTCCCTGGGACCAGGGTCAATCGGGTCTTGCCATACACCTTGTCAAAGTTCTGCGGCTGCATCGGGAAGCTCAGGTACTGCGCCTTGAGCCACGGATCAATGCCGTTGGCATAGTACGGGCTGGCAGGGTTGCCGGATTGGCCGATCCCGCCCTGGCCCATCATGGGTTCCACCTGGCCAAAATCCACGATCATGCGCAGGGCCTGGACCTGGGTGGTGGCGAAATCCTGCCCCCAGTTGTAGGGCGCAGCGTTCAACGTGGTGTGATCGCCACCTGCTGCCAATGGGCCGCGAATCGTCTGGCCGCTGGTGTTTTTCCAGGTGTAGCTGTGCAGTTTGCCCCACTGCCAGGCCTTGTGATCGGCGCCCCACTGGCTGTCGCCGGCGCTGATCGCGGCGGCCAGGCTGCGGGCGAGAATCGCCGGTTTGTCTTCTTTGCCGGGGGTGCGCAGGTCATCCCAGAACGGGCTGTCTTCACGCCCCAGCAGATGGTCGGCCTGGGCCGCGTAGGACAGGTTGGCGTTGCTGACAAAGGCTTTCCAGGTGGCGCTGGATTCCGGGCCCAGTTCGTCGAGGAAAATCTGCCTGGCGCTTTCCTGCAGGAACAGTTGGTAGATCGCCGCGTCGGCCGAGGTGGCCGCCAGCCGCCCGTCGAACGCCATCAGACGGCCCAAAGCCTCCTGGGCCTTGGAACGTTCGGCGGCCGGCAGGGCATCGATCGCCTGTTTCAGAGGCTGGGCCATGCCCGGTGCCTGGAACATGCTTTTAAGTTTGGCGGCGAACAGCGTGGTCTGGTCGTACTGCATGGCAATCACGCTACGGCTGTCGTGCTTGCCGTTGCCGGCCAGCTGCGCCAGGCGCTCGCTGCGCTCCGGCGCGGCCCAGGAGTTGGACAGTTGCATGCCATAGCCATGGGGCACGCTGCGCTGGTTGGCCGTGCCGACCCAACCCTGTGGCGGGTCCTGGTCATAGGGGTGCAACATCGCATCGGCATAGCCGTCCCAGTCAAAGCGCCCGTCCCAACCTGGGGATGGCAACAGGCCTTCACCTTCGCGACGGTTGGGGAAGCGCCCGGTGACCTGCCAGCCGATATTGCTGGCGTCGGCAAACACCATGTTCAGCGGGATCGCACGAATCTCCCGGCTGGCGTCCGAGGCTTTTTCCACGTTCTGCGCCCGGGATAGGTCGAAAAACGCATCCAGGCTCTTGTCGTCCTTGAAGTCGGCGGTTTGCAGGGCCAGGCCGTAGCCGCTGGTCAGCGACTGGGCGCTGTTGAGCAGCGGGCCGTGGCGGGTTTCGTACACCGCCTCGCGAATTGGCCGCTGGCCCTTGGCGAAGAAGGTTTCGTTACGCACGATGGCCGGTAGCCATTTGCCGTTGTGCTCGTAGTACAGCGTGCTGCCCTGGCGCTTGACCTTCTCCAGGAACAGGTCCTGGGTATCGCCGGACACCTGGCTCATGCTCCAGGCCACTTTGCCGTTGAAACCTGACAGCAGCGTAGGAATCCCAGCGATCGACACCCCGGCGGCCTGGTATTTCGGCGCGCGGATCTGTACGAAATTCCACAGGGAGGGCGCCTGCAGAGGCGTCGACAGATCGTTCGCCAGCAGGCTGCGGCCACTGCGGCTGCGTTGCGGGGCGATGGCCCAGTTGCTGGAGGTGGAAACCCCAAGGGTGTTGAGGCTGGCCAGGTGCTCGTTGAGGCTGGTGAGCGCGGCAACGCCGGGAATCTGCCCTAGATTGATGCCCTTGAGCTTGTCGGACTCTGCCGTAGGCAGCGGTTCGTCCGGGTAGCTTGGGGTCAGCCAGGCGAGTTTGTCGGCGCCGACTTTTTGCGCCAGTACCAGGGCGGACAACTCTTCCTGCAAGTTGGCCGACTCGCTGAAATTGAGCAGGCAGAACAGCAGCGCCGAATCTTCCGGTTTCCAGTATTCGGGCTTGTAGCCGGTCTGGGCCAGGTCTTTCGGCAGTTTGTCGCGGTAGCGGAACAGGTAGGCGTTGACCCCGCGGGCATACACTTCAAAGAAGCGCTTGAGACGCGGCGAGGAGGCGTTGTACAGCTCGCTGGCGCTTTTCTTCAGGTTGACGGCGCGCATGAAGCGGTCGACATCCAGCACGTCCGGCCCGGACATCTCTGCCAGGCGGCCCTGGGCCAGCAGCCGTAGGGTGACCATCTGGTTGATCCGGTCGCTGGCGTGCACATAACCGAGAGCGAACAGCGCGTCGTGGAAGGTATTGCTTTCAATCAGCGGCATGCCCTGGCTGTTGCGCCGCACGGAAACATTCTGCGCCAGGCCCTTGAGCGGCTGCACGCCGGAAACGGGGGGCAGGGTGTCCTGGCTGTTCAGTGACTGGCAACCGGCCAGGCCCAAGGCACTGGCCACTGCCGCGGCAACGCCGAACCGGGGAAGAAAACGTGAGAGGGCTGGCGAGGCCATGGCAAAGCTCCTGCGGGGGGGTAGCGTCAGTAAAGGCGCTACGTTAGTGAGCGCGGCGAACCGACGCAAGCGGGAGGCGATGCTAATTTTTTCAAACACTCACAAACCCTTGTAGGAGCCGGCTTGCCGGCGAAAAACTACCAGGCGCCACGCTTATCCAAGCCCCCGGCGTTTTCGTTGACGATCTTCGCCGGCTAGCCAGTTCCTACAGGGCATGATCAGGATTTCGGCGGGTTGACCTTCTGCACCAGGTCGTAGGCCCGCACCGTCGCCGGACGTTCCTTGATCAGGTTGAACCAGCGGTGCAGATGGGGGAAGTCTTCCAGGCGTTGGCTCTGCCATTTGTGGGACACGATCCACGGGTAGATCGCCATATCGGCAATGCTGTAGGCCTCGCCAGCGACGAAACTGCGGTCGGCCAGGCGCCGGTCCAGCACGCCATAGAGGCGTGCGGTCTCATCCACGTAGCGTTTGATGGCGTAAGGGATCTTTTCCGGGGCGAACTGGCTGAAATGGTGGTTCTGCCCCGCCATCGGGCCCAGGCCGCCCATTTGCCAGAACAGCCATTGCAACGCTTCCTGGCGACCGCGCAGGTCCTTGGGCAGGAACTGGCCGGTTTTTTCCGCGAGGTACAGCAAGATGGCGCCGGATTCAAACAGGGAAATCGGTGCGCCCCCGTCGCTCGGTTGCCGGTCGACAGTGGCGGGAATACGGTTGTTGGGAGCTATCTTCAGGAAATCTGGCTTGAACTGGTCGCCCTGGCCGATGTTGATCGGGTGCACCTCGTAGGGCAGGCCGGCTTCTTCCAGGAACAACGAAATCTTGTGACCGTTGGGGGTGGTCCAGTAATACAGGTCGATCATGAAGCTCTCCAGGATTGGTGATGCTTGAACGGACAGGACGCCCGCTGATGTGCCTGTAGGTATAGGTAATGGTCGACTAGGGAAAATTCAATGAAATATTTGCGTCTATCGATAGAACTGTAGGAGCCGGCTTGCCGGCTCCTGCGGGACGCGTATCAGGCGCCGTGGCACTTCTTGAACTTCTTCTCGCTGCCGCATGGGCATGGATCGTTGCGGCCAACGTCCTTCAGGGCGTTGCGCACCGGTTCCTGATGGGCATGGCCGCAGTTCGGGCCGTGGACATGGCCATGGTCGTGATCGTGGTGATCGTGATCGTGGTTGCAGTCGGGACCATGGACATGGGGTTGCTGAGTCATTGGTGTCGCTCCGGAATAAAATCGCCGGGGATTATCTCGTCATTGCGCATCACGTGCACGTCGTTACCGATGAATAATCCGGTTTTCAGCTCACCTTCCAGGCGATAGGGGATTGGGCGGTCCGGGTTTTTCAACAGGTCGGCGATTTCCCGCACCTGCGGCCACAGGTTGGTGCGCACCGTGACCTTGAAAAATCCCCGGCCATGGGGCGGTATGGTCAGCCACTCGTTGGATTCGCCCTCGGTCAGCTCCACGTCAGCCAGGCTGATCTTGTAGATCAGCCCGCGCACGGTGAGGTCCGAGTCGTCACGGTTATCCACGCGAAAGTGCAGCTTGAACTTCTGCTCCAGCAGCTTGGCGCGCACCAACTCGACCTTGACCAGGTGGATTTGTGGTGCCGGTGTGTCATCGGCGAACCAGGACGCGCAGCCCGAGAGGCCAACGGTCAGTATCAGTAAACAGCTATAGGTTCGTAATCGGCTGACCATGGCTCAATCCCTTGTAGGAGCCGGCTTGCCGGCGATGGTCGTCAACGATGACGAGAGTTGTGTGATTTAGCGCGGTGTCCGTGGTTTTTACAGGTAACTGGAACAGCACTTCTTGAACTTCTGCCCACTGCCGCACAGGCAGGCATCATTACGCCCGGCCTTCACCTCCACCGTAGGATCAATAAAGTACCAGCGCCCGTCGTTCTGTACGAAAGACGACTGTTCCCGGTGGCTGTGTTCGCCGGTGCTGTCATGCCAGCGCGCGGTAAAGGTAACGAAGGCATGTTCCGGCTGCCCCCCAAACACCTCGGAACTTTCCACCTCCAGACCCAGCCAGGTGCTTTGCGCGCTCCAGGCCCCAATGGCATCACGGTCGAGGCCGTTCTGTTGTGCCGGTAGCGTAGTCGCCACCAGATAATCCACCAGCCCCAGCACATAGGCGCTGTAGCGTGAGCGCATCAACGCGGTGGCGCAGGGCGCGGGGTGGCCAGTGTGGTAATGGCCGCAGCAGGCATCCAGCAAGTTGCCGCTGCCGCAAGGGCAAATGGATGTACTCATGGTTACCACCAATACTTTCCGAAGTTTTCCGGGTTGGCCCAGAACCGGGCGTTCAGCCAGTCCGGCACTTGTTTGTATTCAAGCAGATCGTAGGTAAACAGCGTCAGTACCTGATTGTCGCGGCAAAAATGCTCGCTGGTCTGCAAGGCGAGGGAGAAAAAATCAGTGTCCTTCCAGCTGCAGGCCTCCAGGTCGGCGAGGACGGCGATGCGGCTGGCGTTGAGGTTGCGCACGCCGCCCAGCAGCTCCAACCCTGCACGTTTTGACAGGTGCTCCAGGCAGTCGACCACCAGGGCCAGGTCAAATCGCTGGGCGGCCAACTCGGGTGGCAATGGTCCAGGCCCTGCGGTGCAGACCACGGTGTCTGGGTGGGCCTGCTTGAATGCATCCAGCGCAGGGAAGTGGTCGGCGCCCAATACCAGCAGGCGTTTGGGGGCTTGGCGATCAAGCAGGGCAGCGAGTGCTTGCTGCGGCGTACGGGAAGAATTGCCGGCGGTCATCGAAGATCCTCACATCAGAACCGTGAAGACTAGCCTGCTTGAGCGTGCGGGCCTAGAGCGCACGCTGGCCTGTTGCTCGCCAGACGCCACTTCGGCCAATGAATACGGGGGTTGGCGGCCTGGCGCAGATGAAAAACGCGGTCTTTACTCCACCCATCGGCTTGCGGCCGATCCCCTCAGGAGAAATCAAATGAGCATCATGCGGACAGCTCTACCTTTGGTTCTGCTAACCGGAGTATTGACAGGTTGCGCAGGCTTGCAAAAAACCGACTGGCCCACCTGTGCTGCCCTCGGCGGCGTGACGGGTGCTGCACTGGGCGCTACTGAAAGCTCTTCATGGGCCGGCGGTGGGGCGTTGTTGATCGGCGGCATGGCCGGCGCCTATTGCTGGGTGCATGGCGACGCTGACGAAGACGGCGACGGCGTGCCCGACAGCCGCGACCAGTGCCCGGGCACCCCCAAGGGCGTACAGGTCGATGCCAATGGCTGCCCGCCAGTACCTGAGGCGGTCGTCGTCGAAGAAGTGGTGGTGGTCAAGGAAGAGACCATCGTGATTCGTGATGTGCACTTCGAATTTGACTCGGCCCGGCTGACGGCTGCCGATAAAACCAAGCTCGATACCATCGCCACACGCCTGAAACAGGAAGCGCCAAGCGCCCAACTGCGGGTTAGCGGGCATACCGACAGCGTCGGCAAAGATGCCTATAACCAAAGGCTCTCGGAAAAACGCGCGCATTCGGTCACTGATTACCTGGTCGGCGCCGGTGTGCCCCGTAGCAACTTTGTGTCGGTGACGGGCGCCGGTGAAACCCATCCAGTGGCCGACAACAAAACCGCCGACGGTCGTACCCTGAATCGCCGCGTGGAAATTCAAATCAACCGCTAAGACATTTCTGAAATGCCCCTGGGTGTTGCCAGGGGCATTTCTTACGGCTGTGTCCGATGAATCTCGGCGATCTGGCCGCCAAGTCGCCGCCTTCTCAAGTTTTTTAATCCTTCACTGGCAAATCGCCTGTAGAACTCGTTACTGTGCGCCCAAAGAATAATGTGCAGGGGGCGTAGGGCATGAAGCTGTTGTTGCGAGTGGGGAAGTTGCTGGCGTTGCTGTTCTGGGCGGTTGTGCTGGTCAATCTGTTCAAACCGCTGACCAATCCATTTCATCTGTTGGTCAACCTGGTCGGCAGCCTGTTGTTGCTGGTCCATCTTCTGGAGTTGGTGTTGTTCAACGCCAGCGTCAAACATCGTGCCCACCCCTGGCGTGACCGCCTGCTGATCCTGTTGCTGGGGATGTTCCATATAAAGAGCCTGCCTGCGCCTGCGGCTGACCACGACAACAAGGATGCCAATCATGCGTAAGGTTTTACTCCTGGCCCTATTGGTCAGCCCCATCGCCCTGGCCGAAAGCGTCAGTGTCGAGACCAACTCGTTGCTGCGCTTGCCCAACAGCACCAGCGTGCTGCAGCTGGTGCGCCTGGAAGTGGCCGACTATGGCACTTTGCTGATTCCGGCCAATATCACCCAGGTCACTGTCGACGAATTGCACCTGGGCCGCGAAGCGCGGATCGCCATCGTGCCCAGCGCCAGGGCCTTGCAATTGCAGGTGCAGCATGCGCAGTTGGAACATGGCAGCCAGATCACCTCCCGTGGCGCGCCCGGCACCCATGAAAAACCGGCCCGGCCTGGGCGTGACCTGACCTTGCGGATCAACCAGTTGAGCGCGGCGGAACTGTCCGTCGATGCCCGTGGCGGCACCGGCGCCCAAGGTTATAGCGGCTTGGATGGCGCCAACGGTGAAGACCCGGGGTGCACCTGGGGCTCGGCCGGGCGTGGCGCCAATGGTGACAACGGCGGTGACGGCCTGCCGGGGGCCGCAGGCGCGGCGGTGCGTATTGAATTGCCGCTGGACTATCCGAGCGAGCAGATCAAGGTCTGGGTCGATGGCGGTGCAGGCGGCTTGCCAGGTGTGGCCGGCAAGCCGGGCAAGGGCGGGGTGTCCAAGGGCTGCCTGGTGTATCGCGCCGACGGCGGCGAGAAAGGCCGGCCGGGGTTGGAAGGCCAGGCTGGGCCGGCGGGGCCTGCCGGTTCAGTGAGCATCCAGCGGCTTTGAGCGATTGGCACCGGCCCTATCGCGGGCAAGCCCACTCCCACCTTTTTAAGGTATTCACAAATCAAAGTGTGGGAGCGGGCTTGCCCGCGATGAGGCACTGAGGAACACCCTCAGAACATCGGCCGGGCCGAAGCCACACCCACCACTACCAACCCAACAATCAGATTGATCCCAACCAACTTTCGGATTCTTCCCAGCACCTGCGCGCCAGTCGCCCAGTCCTCGGCCGCCACGGCCGTGCGCAGTTCAGGCAGTTGTAACGCCTGGATGCGGATAAACAGCGCCGTCATCACCACATACAGGCCCATCATCACCTGTACATAACGCGGTGCGGTTTCAAACCCGTTGAAGCGCAACTGCAACAATCCAACGCCACTGATCGGCAAGATCAGCACCGCGACCCAAACCCACACGAAAAAACGCGGAAACACATTCATCCACAGTTTAAGTCGCGCCGGCCCCTCAAGCGCCGCCACAGCGGCTGGGCGCAGGATCATCCAGGCGAAAAACATACCACCGACCCAGACCAGGGCGGCCAATACATGCAGGGTGTAGGCAAGGCTAAACACGGTCATTGAGGTACTCCGTTCTGCGCGGGATTAATTAGCGGGGTATGATAGCGGCCGATCCGAACCACTGAAAATTTATCCAGCGTTTTTTGCGCCCGACTATCCATGATCAGCACTGAACTCAAAACCACGATCCAGGGCGCCTACTCGCGTTTTCTCGAAGCCAAGAGCTTGAAACCGCGCTACGGCCAGCGCCTGATGATCGCCGAAGTGGCCAAGGTCCTCGGGGATATCGACACCGACGATGAAGGCCGGCGCAGTGGCGACCCTGCGGTCGTGGCCGTCGAGGCCGGCACCGGTACTGGCAAGACCGTGGCCTACAGCCTGGCGGCGATTCCGACTGCCAAGGCCGCTGGCAAGCGCCTGGTGATTGCCACCGCCACCGTGGCCCTGCAAGAGCAGATCGTCTACAAAGACCTGCCGGACCTGATGCGCAACAGCGGCCTGAGCTTCACCTTTGCCCTGGCCAAGGGGCGTGGCCGCTATATGTGCCTGTCCAAGCTGGATGTGCTGTTGCAGGAAGGCCACGCGCAAACCGCCACGGCCTCGCTGTTCGAAGAAGAAGGCTTCAAGATCGAAGTCGATGAGGCCAGCCAGAAGCTGTTTACCAGCATGATCGAAAAGCTGGCCGGTAATAAGTGGGATGGTGACCGCGACAGCTGGCCCAATGCCCTGGAAGACGCCGACTGGGCGCGCCTGACCACCGATCACAGCCAGTGCACCAACCGTCATTGCCCCAACTTCGGCCAGTGCGCCTTCTACAAGGCCCGGGAAGGCATGGGCAAGGTCGACGTGATCGTCACCAACCACGACATGGTCCTCGCCGACCTGGCCCTGGGCGGCGGCGCTGTGCTGCCGGACCCGCGCGACACCCTGTATGTGTTCGACGAAGGCCACCACTTGCCGGACAAGGCCATCGGCCACTTTGCCCACTACACGCGCCTGCGTTCCACTGCCGACTGGCTGGAAACCACCGCCAAGAACCTCACCAAGCTGCTGGCCCAGCATCCGTTGCCGGGTGACCTGGGCAAGCTGATCGAACAGGTGCCGGAGTTGGCGCGGGAGATCAAGACCCAGCAACAGTTCATGTTCAGCGCCTGCGAGCAGGTGGCGGACTTCAAGCCTGGCGAAGACGTCGAAGGCCGTGAACGGCCGCGCCATCGTTTTGTCGGCGGGCTGATCCCCGAGCATATGCGCGAGATGGGCGTGGAGCTGAAGAAGGGCTTCTCACGCCTCACCGATCTGTTCACGCGCCTGACCGACCTGCTCAAGGAAGGCATGGATGGCGAGGTCAATATCGGTATCGCCAGCAACCAGGCCGAAGAGTGGTATCCGTTGTTTGGCAGCCTGCTGTCCCGCGCCCAGGGCAACTGGGAGTTGTGGACCGCCTTCACCGTTGAAGACCCGGAAGATAACCCGCCCATGGCCCGCTGGCTGACGCTGTCGGAGAGCGGCGCGCTGTTCGATATCGAGGTCAACGCCAGCCCGATCCTTGCCGCAGAAATGCTCCGACGCAACCTGTGGAACGTGGCCTACGGCGCCCTGGTGACTTCGGCCACCCTGACCGCCCTGGGCACCTTCGACCGGTTCCGCATGCGCGCCGGCCTGCCGAAAAAAGCCGTCACCGCCGTGGTCCCCAGCCCGTTCCACCATGCCGACGCCGGCGTGCTGCGGGTGCCGGACCTCAAGGCCGACCCACGGGATGCGCCGGCGCACACCGCAGCAATCATTCGTGACCTGCCATCGCTGGTGGAAGGTTCCAAGGGCACCCTGGTGCTGTTTTCGTCACGCAAGCAGATGCAGGACGTGTTCGACGGCCTCGACCGCGACTGGCGCAAGCAGGTGTTTATCCAGGGCAACCTGTCGAAACAGGAAACCCTCAACAAGCACAAGGCACGGGTCGATGGCGGGGACTCCAGCGTGTTGTTCGGCCTGGCGAGCTTTGCCGAAGGTGTCGACTTGCCCGGCGCCTACTGTGAACACGTGGTGATCGCGAAGATCCCGTTCTCGGTGCCGGACGATCCGGTCGAGGCGGCGCTGGCCGAATGGATTGAAGCCCGGGGCGGCAATCCGTTCATGGAAATCTCGGTGCCGGACGCCTCGTTGAAGCTGGTCCAGGCTTGTGGCCGCTTGCTGCGTACCGAGGAGGACCGGGGCACCATCACCTTGCTCGACCGCCGTCTGGTCACCCAGCGCTATGGCAAGGCTATCCTGAATGCCTTGCCGCCTTTCCGGCGCGAAATTTCTTAATCCACAGTGGGCGAATTCGCCCACTTCGTGGTCTATCTCATGTATGTCATCAGGCCATTCACCGGCCGATTGGGAGAACCTTGTTCGTATGATCCGCACGCTGCCTGCTCTTTTTGCTTTGTTGTTCGCCGCGCCATTGCTGGCCGCGCCGGCCGGGCAACAGACGCTGTTCAACTTTGTCCGGCCGGCCGATGTGGTCAAGGTGGCGACCCAGGACGCCAGCTTGCCGCAATACAACGCCGAACAGACCCCGGAAGGCGAGGTGCTGCGCCGCATCACCTTCAACCCGGCGGCACAGCCGAGCCTGGTGCTCAGCCCGCAGAGCGGGGTGTGGGACTGGTCGCAATCGACTGCCATGAGCCTGCGCATCCAGAGTGCGATGGACTGGGCGCTGACCTTGTATGTCAAGGTGCAGAGCAGCGACGGCAAGACCCTGGTCAGTCGTATCGATTTGCCGGCGGGGCCTGCGCAAACCCTGCTGGTGCCGCTGCAAGCCAATTCGCCCTTGAGCCAGGGCATGAAGGCCGGGCCGCCGATGCCGATCACCGTGGACGGGCAGCGTGTGATGCTGGCCGCCAGTGCTGGGGAAATCGACCGCAGCCAGGTGGTCTCGGTCACTCTATCGATGATCCAGCCGGTCGCGCCGCAAAGCATCCTGCTGGAACGCTTTGGCGTGCAGGACAGCGAACCGGTGCTCAAGGCCGCCTACAGTGAGCTGGTGGATGCCTATGGGCAGTCCACCCGCGCGCGCTGGCCGGAAAAAGTCAGCAGCGACGAGCAACTCAAGGCTGCGGCCGCCAAGGAGCAGCAACTGCTCAGGGGCTGGCTCGCGGAGCGTGACAAGGCCGATTTGGACAAGTTTGGCGGCTGGACCAAGGGCCCGGCCTTTGACGCCAGCGGTTTCTTTCGCACCGAAAAGCGCGACGGGCGCTGGTACCTGGTGACTCCGCTGGGGCATCCGTTCTACTCCCTGGGCGTCAACACCGTGAGCCCGGCCAACAGCCAGACCTATGTCGCCGGGCGCGAGTGGATGTTTGGCGCACTGCCCAAGGCGGGTGAGCCTTTCGACAAATATTATGGCAGTGGCGATAACCGTGGCGGCAATGGCGCGGATGTCGGGCGCGGCTTCAATGTGGGGCGCTGGTACGATTTCTACGGGGCCAATCTGCAACGCACTTATGGCTCCGAAGGTTTCGACCAGGCGCGCTGGGTCGGCCACACCCTGGACCGCCTGCAGGCCTGGGGTTTCAATACCGTCGGCAACTGGAGCGCCCCGCAGCTGGTTGGCGCAGATCGCGTGCCTTACACCTTGGCGCTGTCGATCATTGGCGACTACACCAGTATCAGCACCGGGATCGACTGGTGGGGAGGCATGCCCGATCCCTTCGACCCGCGCTTTGCCATGGCCACCGAGCGGGCCGTGGCGATTGCCACCCGTGACCATCGCGACGATCCCTGGTTGATCGGCTTCTTTGCCGATAACGAACTGGCGTGGGCCGGTCCTGGCAATGATGCAAAATCCCGTTATGCCCTGGCCTACGGCACCCTGCGCATGACTACCGATGTGCCGGCCAAGCGTGCGTTCCTCAAGCAACTGCGCGATAAATATCGCAACGAAGACGGCCTGTCCAAAGCCTGGGGCATTCACCTGGCTGGATGGGAGTTGATGGAAGATCCAGGCTTCGAGCCGCCGGTTCCCAACCCCGAGCATCCGGAAATCGAGGCTGATTTCCAGTATTTCCAGAAGACTTTCGCCGACGCCTACTTCAAGACCATCTCCGATGCGCTGAAATGGCACGCGCCCAACCAGTTGCTGCTGGGTGGCCGCTATGCTGTCAGCACGCCGGAAGCCGTGGCGTCCTGCGCCCAGTATTGCGATGTGCTGAGCTTCAACATGTACACCCTCAAGCCCCAGGACGGTCATGACTTCGCCGCCCTGCGCGCGCTGGACAAGCCGGTACTGATCAGCGAGTTCAACGTCGGCTCGGCCGACCGTGGCCCGTTCTGGGGCGGCTTGACGCCATTGGCCAGGGAAGAGGCGCGCGGCCCGGCCTATGCGACCTTCCTCAAGCAGGCCATGGCCGAGCCGTCGATTGTCGGTGTGCACTGGTTCCAGTACCTTGACCAGCCGGTGACCGGGCGTTTGCTGGACGGTGAAAATGGCCATTTCGGCCTGGTGGGAATCACCGATGTGCCGTTCCAGGGCTTCGTCGACAGTGTGCGTAAAAGCAATCTGGCGGCGATCCAGCAATTGGGTCGGGAAGCCGAAAAAGCCAAGGTCGCCCACGCGGCAACGGGTTCCCAAACCCCGTAATGACTGGAACAATGGGCGCCATTTAACGCAAGTCTTTTCCGAGGGGGATGCAGGTGCAGATTCAGGGTCATTACGAGCTTCAATTCGAAGCAGTGCGTGAAGCCTTCGGCGCACTGTTTGACGACCCTCAGGAGCGTGGTGCGGCGCTGTGTGTGCAGATTGGCGGCGAAACCGTCCTCGACCTGTGGGCCGGCACCGCCGACAAGGACGGTGCCGAGGCCTGGCATAGCGACACTATTGCCAACCTGTTCTCCTGCACCAAGACCCTCACCGCCGTCACCGCCCTGCAACTGGTTGCCGAAGGCAAATTGCAGTTGGACGCCCCGGTTGCCAACTACTGGCCAGAGTTCGCCGCGGCAGGCAAGGAAAACATCACCCTGCGCCAGCTGCTGTGCCACAAGGCCGGGCTGCCAGCGCTGCGTGAAATATTGCCCGCCGAGGCCCTGTATGACTGGCCCTTGATGACCGCTGCCCTGGCCGCCGAGGCTCCCTGGTGGACACCCGGCGAGGGCCATGGCTACGCCGCCATCACCTATGGCTGGCTGGTCGGTGAACTGCTGCGCCGCGCCGATGGGCGTGGGCCGGGGGAGTCGATTGTGGCCCGGGTTGCCCGCCCGTTGGGTCTGGACTTCCATGTCGGGTTGGCCGACGCAGAGTTCTATCGCGTCGCCCACATTGCCCGGAGCAAAGGCAACATGGGGGATGAGGCAGCCCAGAGGCTATTACAGGTCACCCTGCGCGAACCTGCGGCAATGACTACCCGGGCGTTTACCAATCCGCCCTCTATACTAACCAGCACTAATAAACCCGAGTGGCGTCGTATGCAGCAGCCGGCGGCAAATGGGCATGGCAATGCGCGCAGTTTGGCCGGGTTTTATAGTGGTTTGTTGGATGGAAGTTTGTTGGAAGCCGAGATGCTTGAACAACTGACCCGCGAGCACAGTATCGGGCCGGATAAAACCTTATTGACGCAAACCCGTTTTGGCCTGGGCTGCATGTTGGACCAGCCAGATGTGCCCAATGCGACCTTCGGCCTTGGCCCACGTGCATTTGGGCATCCCGGGGCCGGTGGCTCGGTGGGCTTTGCTGATCCGGAACATGATGTAGCATTTGGTTTCGTGACCAATACTCTGGGGCCGTATGTACTTATGGACCCGCGCGCGCAAAAGTTGGTAAGAATATTGGCCGGTTGTCTGTAAATAGCTTGCTGTCTGGCGTTTTTTTGTTAAAAAGGCACCTACAAAAGGCGCTTGAAAAGTATTGTTACTTTAAACTTCGTGAAGCGTCTGTTTAACGGGTCATCCAGACCCCTGTGTTTTCTCATTTTGTGGATATCTCATGTTATCGAACAAGTCCTTGGCACTGGCGCTCTGCCTCACTATTACTGGCTGTGCACAAACTCCACAAAATGATGCGTCTGGCGAGCATTGGTGGTCATTCGGGTTCGACAAGTCGGCGACCAAGGATGTTACCGCCAAGGCCGATGCCAAGGCGGCTGATGCCAAGGCAGACCTCAAGGCCGATCTGCAGGCGGCAACGCCAGCCGCGGCTGCTGCCCCGGTGGTCGCCAAGACTGAAAGCGATACCAAATGGTGGTGGCCGTTTGAAAGCAAGCCAAAACCGCTGAGCAAAGTCGATGTGACCAACATCCCGATGCCCGACCCGAAAATCACCCAGGCCTGGCTGGACGACTACGAGCCGCGCCTGCGTGCCGCGATCAAGGACAGCAACCTGCAACTGGAACGTCGCGACAACGTGCTGGTGGTGATTGCCCCGGTCGATGGTTCGTACAACCCGAAACGCCCTGCAATGTTGTTGCCAGTGACCCTGGGCCCGTTCACCCGTGTCGCCAAGGCCGTTGAAAAGGATCCGAAGACTGCCGTGCTCGTCCTGGGTCACATCGATACCGTGCAGAACCAGCCCCTGACCAAGGAGCGTGCACAGTCCATTGCCTCGATCTTCAGCCTCAGCGGCCTGAAGCAGGACCGCCTGATGCTGCGTGGCATGGGTGACCTGATGCCCCGCGCCGCCAACGACAGCACCCAGGGCCGTGCCTTGAACCGTCGCATGGAGATCATGTTCACCCAGCGCACTACCATGCTGGCACTGCTGAGCAAGTACAACTCGCCAAACCCACCGAAGCCTGAGCTGGTTGCGGTACAGGACGTTGTTGCCCCAGCACCGGTCGCCAAGAAAGCCGTTGCCGCCAAGAAAGCACCTGCCAAGAAGGCCGCCGCCAAGCCAGCCGCGAAGAAAGCCGCCGCCAAGCCGGCTGCCAAAAAGCCAGCTGCCGCCAAGGATGCAACGCCAGCGAAAAAAGTAGCGGCAAACGACCAGGTAAAAAACTGAGCAGTTGAGCGAGAAGGATAAAGCCGCATGACCCAGGCACTGGCTGATATGCGCCGTGACTACACACGGGACGGTTTGAGCGAGGCCCAGGCCCCGGACGAGCCGTTTGCCTTGTTCCACCAGTGGTTCAACGATGCGGTCAAGACCGAGCAGCCACCGGTGGAGGCCAATGCCATGACCCTGGCGACCGTGGACCAGGAGGGCCGGCCTCACTGCCGCGTCTTGCTGCTCAAGGGGCTGGATGCCCAGGGCTTTACCTTCTTCACCAACTACCAGAGTGCCAAGGGCCAGCAATTGGCAGCCCGCCCGTTTGCTGCCATGACCTTCTTCTGGCCGACCCTGGAGCGCCAGGTGCGTATCGAGGGGAGGGTGGTCAAGGTCACGCCCGAGGAGTCGGACGCCTATTATCAGGTGCGTCCCCTGGGTAGCCGCATCGGCGCCTGGGCTTCCCCGCAAAGCCAGGTGATCCGTGATCGCCAGCAATTGCAGGATTTGCTCACGCTGACCGAGCAGCGTTTCAGCGAGACCCAGCCGGATTGTCCGCAACACTGGGGTGGTTATCGCCTGCTGCCCGAGCGCATCGAGTTCTGGCAGGGTCGGGCGAGCCGCTTGCATGATCGCTTGAACTATCGTTTGCAGGGTGCCGACTGGACCCGCGAGCGACTTGCGCCCTGAGGGCCCTTTAAGCACCCGAGCCCGGGCAAGGCTGCGATGATGGCGGCGCTGCCCACTTCAGGTTGTCTGATACACCCCCTATCGCAGCCTCGCCAGAGCTCGACAGCTCTCACCTTTGATCTTGGTGTTCTTGCCGAGGTCTCTACTCCGGGGCTTGTGGTGTGTATTGCCGGGCCGCGTCCTGCAGCCACTGCGGCAAATCCTTACGCTTGACCTTCTCAGCCTTGGCGCGGTCCAACTGTTGCAGCATAAAGATGCGCTTGTGCTGATCGTCTCCAGCCAGGGACAGCGCCAGGTCGCGGTCCACCCAGCGCTTGATTCGCCGGTACAGCCACCAGTGGAAATACAGGCCGGCGGCGGTGGTAGCTACAATGATGAAGTAGTCCATGAAACTCCTTGTCTGGATGCGGTTGCTACCGTTCGTCGATTTTCGCGGTACAGCCTGTCTGTACTGGGGCTGAATGAAAGCAATTTTCTCCGGGCCTTGCCGTGACAGGCGTCAAGCAGCGGAGTCTAATTAAGATATGTCCTATGGAGTTGATGCTATGCGTAAGTCTGTTTTGCTGGTTGCCTGCTTTACCACCATGTCGTTGCTGCTGGGTGGCTGCGCCTCCAGTCTGACCGGCGACTCGTACTCCCGTGACGAAGCACGTCGTGTGCAGAGCGTGCGCATGGGCACCATTGAATCCCTGCGTCCGGTCAAGATCGAAGGCACCAAGACCCCAATCGGCGGCGCAGCAGGCGCAGTCATCGGCGGTGTTGGCGGTAGCGCCATCGGTGGCGGCCGTGGCAGCATCGTGACGGCTGTTATCGGTGCCGTGGCCGGCGGCCTGCTGGGCTCGGCCACCGAAGAAGGCCTGACCCGCACCCAGGGCGTCGAAATCACCGTGCGCGAAGACGACGGCAGCATGCGCGCCTACGTCCAGGCCGTGCAGGAAAACGAGATCTTCCGCATTGGCGACCGTGTGCGCATCATGACTGTAGACGGTACCAGCCGCGTTACCCGTTAAGGGCCGGCGGTCAAAGAAAAACCCCGACCGGGTGACCGGGCGGGGTTTTTTATTGGGTGCTAAGTTGGGCGTGCCAGCGCGTTAAGCGCTGGTAGCCGCCTGCTTGCGACTGGCCATCGCCGTCACTGCATAACCAATCAATGCCGCCAGGATCGAGCCGGTGAGAATACCCATCCGGTCCATCCCGGCGTATTCGCTACTGCCCGGCACGAACGCCAGCGAGCCGACAAACAGGCTCATGGTGAAGCCGATACCGCACAGGATGGCCACGCCCATGACCTGGCCCCAATTGGCGCCGGTCGGCAGGGCAGCCAGTCCGGTTTTCACCGCGAGCCAGGTCAGCCCAAACACACCGACCGTCTTGCCCACCAGCAGGCCGGCGGCGATACCCATTGGCACATGGTGGGTAAAGCTCTCCAGGTTGACCCCGGCCAGCGACACGCCGGCGTTGGCAAACGCGAACAGCGGCAGGATGCCGTAGGCCACCCACGGGTGCAGCGCGTGTTCCAGGCCCAGCAGGGGCGAGGGTTCGGCGTTCTTGGTGCGCAGCGGAATGCAGAACGCCAGGGTGACGCCAGCCAGGGTGGCATGAACCCCACTCTTGAGCACGCAGACCCACAGGATCAGGCCGATGATCAGGTACGGCCCGAGCTTGACCACGCCCAGGCGGTTCATGGCTATCAGCGCGACAAGGCAGGCACCTGCCCCTGCCAGCGACGCGGTGGACAGTTCGCTGGAATAGAAAATCGCGATGACGATGATGGCGCCCAGGTCATCGATGATCGCCAGGGTCATCAGGAACAGCTTCAGTGACACCGGTACACGCTTGCCCAGCAGGGCCAACACGCCAAGGGCAAAGGCGATATCGGTGGCCATCGGGATGGCCCAGCCGCCCAGCGCCGCCGGGTTATCCTTATTCAGCGCCCAGTAGATCAGCGCCGGCACCACCATGCCGCCGATGGCTGCAGCGCCTGGCAGCACGACCTGGGAAGGCTTGGACAAGTGGCCATCGAGCAACTCGCGCTTGACCTCGAGACCGATCAGCAGGAAGAACAGGGCCATCAGGCCGTCGTTGATCCATAGCAGCGACGGCTTGGCGATTTGCAGGGCGCCGATTTGTACGGCGACGGGCACGTCAAGAAAGCTGTTGTAGAGATGGGACAGCGGCGAGTTGTTGATGATCAGCGCCAAGGCGGCTGCAGCGATCAGTAACAGGCCGCTGGCCGCTTCAAGCTGGAAGAAACGGGTAAACGTGCTACGCAGAGGCAAGGGATGCTCTCCAATCAAAGTTCAATAGGGGCGTACCCTAACCCGTACTGTTAGTTGTTAAAACAAAAGTTATATTCTTTTTTGTTATATAAAAGCGTCGTGGTAGGGCTTGCGTCAAAGACTAGCAATTGTGTGTCGAATTGAGTCATGACTGTATCTGTGTGCAGTGTAGGAAAGACCCTAACATTCAGCCTGAAAACCTAATGGAACTTGAGCATGAGCGACCATCGTCCGTGGGCCCGAGAGGCCATCCGCATTATTGAGGCGGACTTCCAGCGCAGCGCCGACACCCACCTGATCCCGCTGCCTTTACCGGGCTTGCCGGGGATCGAGTTGTATTTCAAGGATGAGTCCAGCCACCCCACCGGCAGCCTCAAGCACCGGCTGGCTCGCTCCCTGTTCCTGTATGCGCTGTGCAACGGTTGGCTCAAGCCCGGCGCGCCAGTGATCGAAGCCTCCAGTGGCTCGACGGCGATCTCCGAGGCGTACTTCGCGCGTTTGCTGGGCCTGCCGTTCATTGCGGTGATGCCGGCCACCACGTCCCAGGAGAAAATTGCGCAGATCGCCTTCTACGGTGGCAAGAGCCACCTGGTGCAGGATCCCACGCAGATCTACGCCGAATCCGAGCGCCTGGCGCAGGAAAGTGGCGGGCACTTCATGGATCAGTTCACCTATGCCGAACGCGCGACGGACTGGCGGGCGAATAACAACATTGCCGAATCGATCTTCCAGCAACTGCGCTTCGAGCGCCATCCAGAGCCGAGCTGGCTGATTTCCAGCCCGGGTACCGGCGGGACCACGGCGACCCTGGGGCGCTATGTGCGTTATCGCCAGCATTGCACCCGAGTCTTGTGTGCCGATGCCGAGCGTTCGGTGTTCTTCGAGTATTACCAGAGCGGTGACGCCAGTTTGCGCCTGGACTGCGGTTCACGGATCGAGGGTATCGGCCGGCCACGGGTGGAGGCATCGTTCCTGCCCAAGGTGATTGATGCGATGGTCAAGGTGCCGGATGCCTTGTCGCTGGCGGCCATGCATTACCTGGCGCAACGCTTGGGACGGCGGGTCGGGGGTTCCAGCGGCACCAACCTGATCGGCGCGCTGGTTGCCGCGCAGCAGATGCAGGCGGCAGGGGAGTCCGGGTCTATCGTGGCGATTCTGTGTGATGGTGGCGAGCGCTATGCCACGACCTACTACGACGATGCGTGGCTGGTCGGGCAGGGGTATGAACTGGAAGAGTTGATCGACGCGGTTGCCGCCGGTGTCGAGCGGGGCGAGCCGTTGCCGGACAGTATCCTGCGCGCCAATATCTAAACCGTCTGGCGCACGATGATCACTGTGGGAGCGGGGCTTGCCCGCTCCCACAGTGGAGGGCGTTTGCTCAGGCTTCGATCCCGAGGATGTTGCGCGCCACGGCTTCGGCAATCCGAATCCCGTCAACGCCGGCCGACAGGATCCCACCGGCATAGCCAGCACCTTCGCCGGCCGGGAACAGGCCTTTGACATTCAAGCTCTGCATCGACGCGTCGCGGGTGATCCGCAGCGGCGATGAAGTGCGGGTCTCGATCCCGGTCAATACCGCGTCATGCAACGAGTAACCCTTGATCTGCTTCTCAAAGGCCGGCAACGCTTCGCGGATGGCCTCGATGGCGAAGTCTGGCAAGGCCAGGGCCAAGTCGCCCAGGGCTACGCCTGGCTTGTAGGAAGGTTCCACGCTACCAATAGCCGTGGACGGCTTGCCGGCGATGAAATCACCCACCAGTTGCGCCGGTGCTTCGTAGTTGCTGCCGCCGAGGATGAACGCGTGGGACTCCAGGCGCTCCTGCAACTCGATCCCGGCCAGCGGGCCGCCCGGGTAGTCCACTTCCGGCGTGATACCCACCACGATCCCGGAGTTGGCATTGCGTTCGTTACGCGAATACTGGCTCATGCCATTGGTCACGACCCGATTCGGCTCGGAGGTGGCTGCCACCACCGTGCCGCCTGGGCACATGCAGAAGCTGTACACCGAGCGGCCGTTCTTGGCGTGGTGCACCAGCTTGTAGTCGGCCGCGCCCAGTTTCGGGTGCCCGGCATATTTGCCCAGGCGTGCGGCGTCGATCAGCGACTGCGGATGTTCGATACGGAAACCCACCGAAAACGGCTTGGCTTCCATGTACACGCCACGGCCGTGGAGCATGCGGAAAGTGTCGCGGGCGCTGTGGCCGAGGGCGAGGATCACATGCTTGGAAAGGATCTGCTCGCCACCCGCGACCACCACGCCATTCAACTGGCCATCTTCGATCAGCACGTCGGTGACCCGCTGTTCAAAACGCACTTCACCGCCCAGGGCGATGATCTGCTGGCGCATGTTTTCCACCACGCCGGTCAGGCGGAAGGTACCGATGTGCGGTTTGCTGACGTAGAGGATCTCGTCTGGCGCGCCGGCTTTGACGAACTCGTGCAGGACCTTGCGCCCGTGAAATTTCGGGTCCTTGATCTGGCTGTAGAGCTTGCCGTCGGAAAAGGTCCCGGCACCGCCCTCGCCGAACTGCACGTTGGACTCGGGGTTGAGTACGCTTTTGCGCCACAGGCCCCAGGTGTCCTTGGTGCGCTGGCGCACTTCGCGGCCGCGCTCGAGGATGATCGGCTTGAAGCCCATTTGCGCCAGCAACAACCCGGCAAAGATCCCGCAAGGGCCGAAGCCGACCACAATCGGCCGCTCGCTCAGGTCGGCCGGTGCCTGGCCGACGACCTTGTAGCTGACATCGGGGGCGGCATTGATATTGCGGTCGTCAGCGAACTTGAGCAGCAGGGCGGCCTCGCCCTTGACCTCAAGGTCGACGGTGTAGATGAAACACAGCTCCGACGACTTCTTGCGCGCATCGTAGCTGCGTTTGAACAGGGTGAAATCGAGCAGATCATCACTGGCGATGCCCAGGCGCTGCACAATGGCAGGCCGCAGGTCTTCTTCGGGATGGTCGATGGGCAGCTTGAGTTCGGTGATTCGTAGCATGACAGGATCCGGTATGCGGCGTTTGGTAGGGCCGGCGGTTTTGCAAACCGGCGATTATAAGCCCCAACGGCGGTTTCCCGTCATGCTAAAACAGCGCAGGGCTGAATCAGTCGTCCCGCGAGCCGCCAAACGCCGCGCAGCCACGCTGCACCTGACCGTTGATCCGAAGTTCGGCGCTCATATGCTGCAGGCTGCCACTGACGCTATCGATGCAGCGTTGGGGCGCGACCCACAGTTCAATCTGCTGGCCGTTGGCTTCGGTGGTGAGGTTGAAGCGGCCGTCGCCCAGTTGTTCTTCGACATAAGGCACCGGCAACGGTGGCTGCCCCTCGCGTTGCAAGACCATGCCCTTATTGGTGACGTTCAATGCCCACGCCGGCTTGTGGCCATTGGCGCGCAGGATCATGCGCTTGAAGTCCGGGTCGTCGCAGGCCGAGGTCGAACGTTCGACGCGGTACAGTTGCTGCAGGTCCACCTGGCCCTGGGTGCCGCTGGCGACTCCGGAGAACTTGCCGCGCAGGTCGGCAAACAAGGCCCCTTGCTGGCCGGCCAGGGACGCAGCTTCCTGGAGGATGCTGGTGCCGCCGGTGTCGTTGACCACATAGTTGCGCTGATCATGGCAGGGCTGGAACAGCAATTTGTCGCCCACTGCGGTCAATTCGCCCTGCATGCGAGTCAGGCCCGTCATGGACGGCTTGGCCGCATCGCGGTCGAACAACTGGCAGGCGGTGAGCAGGGGCAACAGGGCAAACAGAGCAAGGGTACGGGCGGCAAGCATTATCGGGTCTCCTGATAAGTGCCGCCACGTTACGCAGGCTGGCGCTGCATCACAAGCCGGTGATGGGCGATTAGGTTGCAGCATTTTAACGGAGCCTGAAATTAAGCCTTTTCCGTGGATGTTACGGAAGCCTTATGCCAAGTTTAAGTTTTTCGAAAGGCGCATTCATATGAACATTCGATGGACCCTTTTCGCCCTGGCCTGCGTGGCACCCCTGGCCTGGGCCGAGGTGCCGGCCAAGCTGTTCTACACCTCACAGACCGACTTCACCGATATGACCTTGACCCTGAAAAGAGCCGGCGCCCTCCAACCCGAGTTTATCGAGGTCGACGTGACGCTGACGCCGGAAGCCAGGGAGCGCACGAAAGCGCTGACCCAGGCGGCCATGCATAAGCAGATGACCCTGTACCTCAATGGCCGGCAGCTCAATACGGCGACGGTCCATGGTGTGCTCTACGGTCCGGGCCTGAGGTTCTCCATCCCCCGCAACCAGTTGTTGGAGATGATGCCGTCGCTGCTCAAGTGATCAACCGACGATGTAGGTCTGTCCGGTCTGTAAACCTTCCACACTCTTGGCGTAGGCCAAAGCCACTTCCGTCGCCGGAACCGGCTTAAAACCCCTGAAGTAAGGTGCATAGCTGCCCATGGCTTCCACCAACACGGTCGGGCTGACCGAGTTGATCCGCAGGCCCCGTGGCAGTTCAATCGCCGCCGCTTTGACGAAGGCATCGATGGCACCATTGACCAGCGCCGCCGAGGCGCCGGTGCGGATCGGGTCGCGGTTGAGGATGCCGCTGGTGAAGGTGAACGACGCACCGTCGTTGGCAAACTCGCGGCCGATCAGCAACAGATTGACCTGACCCATCAGCTTGTCTTGCAGGCCGAGGTCGAAATGGCTGGCCTCCATATCCCCCAGGGGCACGAAGTTGACGCTGCCGGCGGCGCACACCAAGGCATCGAACTGGCCGGTTTGTACAAACAGTCGGCGGATCGAGGCGCTGTCGCTGATGTCGACCTGAAAGTCGCCGCTCTTGCGCCCGATGCTGATCACTTCATGGCGCTGGGACAGTTCAGCCTTGACCGCCGAGCCGACAGTGCCGCTGGCGCCGATCAACAGGATTTTCATGGTGTGGTTCCTCAAGGGGTTTAGGTGAGCCTTGAGTCTAGAGTGGTTTTTTCTGCGGATAAGCGCACTAATAGGCAACCTTTGGTTTTCAAATGGAAACAATCCATGAGCGAGATGGATGATCTGGCGGCGTTTGCGGTATTGATCGAGGCCGGCAGTTTTACCCTGGCCGCCCAGCAACTGGGGTGCAGCAAGGGGCAGTTGTCCAAACGCATCAGCCAGTTGGAGGCGCAATACTCGGTGGTGTTGCTGCACCGCACCACCCGCCGCCTCAGCCTGACGGCGGCGGGTGCGGCATTGTTGCCCCAGGCCCAGGGGCTGGTGGTCCAGGTCGAGCGTGCCCAACAGGCATTGGCGCGGCTCAAGGATGATTTGGCCGGGCCCGTGCGTATGACGGTTCCGGTCTCCTTGGGCGAAACGTTTTTTGACGGCCTGCTGTTGGATTTTTCCAGGCAGTATCCACAAGTCCAGATCGAGTTGGACCTCAACAATAGCTATCGCGACCTGGCCAGGGATGGGTTTGATCTGGCAGTGCGCTCAGAGGTTGCCAATGATGAGCGCCTGGTCGCCAAGCCTCTACTGGCCTGGCATGAGATGACCTGCGCCAGCCCGGCGTACCTGGAGCAAAATGGTGAACCGCTGGTGCCGGCTGACCTGGTTGGCCACCGTTGCTTGCTCAACAGCCACTACAGCGGTCGCGAGGAGTGGCTGTATCACCAGCAACACGAATTGTTGCGAGTGCGGGTGGATGGCACCTTTGCCTCCAACCACTACAACCTGCTGAAAAAAGCCGCGCTGGTTGGCGCGGGTGTCGCGCGGCTGCCGTCCTACCTGTTGCAGATGGAATTGGCTGACGGCCGACTACGCTGGATCCTGCGCGATTATCAGACCCGCAGTATGCCGATGTACCTAGTCCACCCCTATCAGGGCGGGCTGCCACGCCGTACCCAAGTGCTGGCCGATTACCTGGTGGGCTGGTTCAAGCGCAACGGCGAGGCGTTGGACCGGCTTTAACGCCAGCGCCGTGCGATCCAGTGATCAATGGACACGCGTCCTGGACCCTTGGCTATCAGCACCAGTAGCAACGCGATCCAGGTGCCGTGGGTCGGGTAGGCATCCGGGTAGACAAACAGCTGGATCACCAGGGTCATGCCCAGTAACGCCAGGGCTGAAAGGCGCGTGGCAAGCCCCAGCAGAATCAGGACCGGAAAAAAGTGCTCGGCGAACGTGGCCATGTACGCGGCTGCTTCAGCTGGCACAAACGGTATCCGATATTCACTTTGAAACAACGGCACAGTGGAGCTTGCCAGGTGTGGCATACCCAGTTCGAAGGTGCCATCGACCAGGTCGATGGCCAAGCCCTCGACCTTGGTCTGGCCGGACTTCCAGAACACCGCCGCAATGGAAAAACGTGCGACAAGGGCGATCAGGCTGTAGGGGATTTTTTCAAAGGCCTGAATGACGCGGGACATCAGGCTCGGGGCGGCAGTGTTCATGGTTGTACCTTGATATGGGTGATGGCGCGGTGGCTGATCAGCAGTCCCAGGCATTGGTGCAGGTCAAATTCAGTGGCTGCGTCGAGGGCGTACGCCATCGCCATTTCCAGGGGCCATTGGTTGTTCAGGCTGTTGATAAACGCCACGCAGCCGCTGTCGATGCAAAACACCTCGACCTCCAGGCCATTGCGCAGGATCAGCGCGCATTGCCCGTGCCACGGGTCGAGTCTGGCGACGGTGTCGCTGGTTTGATGCGCGGCCCATAACGCCACCACGGCGTAGCTCGATTGCAGGGTGGTAACGGATGGATGCAATTGCAGGCGCACGTTGCCCAGGCTAGGCAACTGTTGCAGCTGGTTTATGACGGCCTGCGAGTCGGCGACGGGTGCGTCGGCGGCGTGATAGGCGTTGATCCGCAAGCGCTCCAGCCGCGCGACGTCAGCCAGGTACGGGACACTGGCGGCAGGGGCGAAGCCCTGGATAAAGTCGGCCAAGTCACTGCCGTACTCGTTGAGCCGCGGGCTGGTGGGCGGATACGCCTGGACATACATCCCGGCCATGGCCCGGAAAAATCGATCGCCCACCAGTTGCAGGGTCACGGGATAACTGTCGGCCAGGGCGTTGATCAACGAGCTGTGGACGTTGTTGCGATACACCGCAAAACGACTGGCAGGATCGGCGCCATTGCTGCTGAACAAACCATCCGGGCATGGTTGGTACGGCGCCAGCAGCGCCTGGGCAAACTGGCTTTGCAGGTTGTTCATGGGTGCACCGCCGCAGTCAGTAGATGCTGGTCGGCTTGCCGGGCTTCGGCGTGCAACACACTGAAGGCTGGCACATCGTTGTCGCGCTCAATCAGCGTCGCAACCGGTCCGATGCGTTGTAAGGCTTGCTGATACAACTGCCACACCGCGTTGTCGATGGGGGCGCCATGCTCGTCAATCAGCAGGCGATCACCCAAGCTGTCGGCGTCTTCGGCAAAGCCGGCCAGATGAATCTCACCCACGGTGTGCAAAGGCAAAGCATCGAGGTAGGCCAACGGATCCTGCTGATGATTGACGCAGGACACATACACATTGTTTACGTCCAGCAGCAAGCCGCAGCCGGTGCGCCGGATGACTTCGCTGATGAAGTCTGTTTCGTCCAGGGTGGAGCA
This sequence comes from Pseudomonas sp. HC1(2025), assembly GCF_058742075.1. Taxonomy (NCBI): domain Bacteria; kingdom Pseudomonadati; phylum Pseudomonadota; class Gammaproteobacteria; order Pseudomonadales; family Pseudomonadaceae; genus Pseudomonas; species Pseudomonas sp. HC1(2025). The sequence continues at coordinate 1,374,102 of NZ_CP196017.1, forward strand.
CTGGAACTGCAGGTAGGTCGACGGGTTCTCCAGCAACATGCGCCGCTTGAGCACGGTTTGTACCTGGTCAATGTGCGCACACACGCGTTTAAGGGCGGCGTCGTCATAGGCCAGGGGCAGCAAGTCGTTGAGATACACCGGGCCGTGGCTTGACCAGGCCAGGTGCTCGGAAAAGGATTGGGGTTGATAGCGCGCCACCAATGCTGCCAGGCGTGCAAGGTGCTCCTGGCTCAGCGGGCCTTCGCCTCCAATGGACAGGCCGACGCCGTGCAGCGACAGCGGGTACTGCTCGCGGATCAATCCCAGGTAATGATGAAAAGGCCCACCGGCCACCATGTAGTTTTCGGCGTGGACTTCAAAAAAACCAATGTCGGGCCGGGTGGCGAGCACTTCCTGGAAATGCTCGCTCTTGAGCCCCAGCCCGGCCCGCCGGGGCAGACCGGGTGCCTGAGCCCGGGAGATGTCAGGCAAGGATGAAAGAATCATCGTCGATACTCAGGCGTGGGAATGGTTCAGGACTTGGCTTTGAAGGCTTCCAGTTGACCAAAACCGGTCGACGAGGTTTTGCTTTCCATCTTCACGCAGGTGCCCTCGGGAACCAGCTTCCAGGCGTTGGCCTGGTAGTCGGTTTTGGAGGTGCCCGCACAGGTGGTGCCGGCGCCTGCAGCGCAATCGTTCTTGCCTTTGAGGGCGACGCCGAAGCATTTTTCCATTTTCGCCTCGTCGGCATGGGCGACAGTGGTCAGAGCGCTCAGGCTCAAGGCAGAACCCAGGGCCAGGGCGAGGGCGGCGACGGGCAGCGAGCGGGTGGTAGCGGTCATGGTGTTTCTCCAGCAGTGAGGTGGTAAGGAAGCGTTTGTGCTTGCTTACCCCACTAGAGAAAGGGGGGAGGGGATCGTTACAGGTGGATCGAAGAAAACTTTAAAACAGCGCGAAATCTACGATTCACACAAAGCAAATGTGGGAGCGGGCTTGCTCGCGATAGAGGCGTGTCAGCCAATACATCCAGCACTGACACACCGCCATCGCGGGCAAGCCCGCTCCCACATGTTGGTCCGGTTCATCCAGCAACCGTTTTTAGCCGCCCAGGTACGCCTCGCGCACTTTCGGATCGGTCAGCAGTTGTTCGCCGCTGCCCTGCATCACCACCCGGCCGTTTTCCAGCACATAGGCGCGGTCGGCAATTTTCAACGCCTGGTTGGCGTTCTGCTCCACCAAGAACACCGTCACACCGTCCTTGCGCAGCTGCTCGATGATATCGAAGATCTGCTGGATGATGATCGGCGCCAGGCCCAGGGAAGGCTCGTCCAGCAACAGCAGCTTGGGCTTGCTCATCAGCGCACGACCGATGGCAAGCATTTGCTGTTCGCCACCGGACATGGTGCCGCCGCGCTGGCTGAAGCGCTCCTTGAGCCGAGGGAACAGGTGCAGCACCTTGTCCATCTGCTCCTGGTAGTCGCCCTTATCGGTGAAGAACCCGCCCATGGCCAGGTTCTCTTCCACGGTCAGGCGGGCAAACACCCGACGGCCTTCCGGGACCACGGCAATGCTCTTGCGCATGATCGCCGCCGAGTGCTGGCCCACCAGTTCCTCACCCATGTAGCGGATGCTGCCGCTGTGAGCCTGGGGCGAACCGCACAGGGTCATCAGCAGGGTGGACTTGCCGGCACCGTTGGCGCCGATCAGGGTGACGATTTCGCCCTGGCGCACTTCCACGTTGACGTCGTGCAGGGCCTGGATCTTGCCGTAGAAAGTGGAAACGTTTTCGAATTGCAGCATTTACGCTTCCCCCAAATAGGCTTTGATCACTTGCGGGTTGTCGCGGATCTGCTCCGGCGTCCCGTTGGCCAACGGCGTGCCCTGGTTGATCACGACGATATGGTCGGAAATGCTCATGACCAGTTTCATGTCGTGTTCGATCAGCAGCACGGTGGCGTTGTTTTCTTCACGCAGCACACCGATCAACGCCTTGAGGTCTTCGGTTTCCTTGGGGTTGAGGCCCGCAGCCGGTTCGTCGAGCATCAGGATCCGCGGGCGGGTCATCATGCAGCGGGCGATTTCCAGGCGACGTTGCTGACCATAGGCCAGGGTGCCGGCCGGGCGGTTGGCAAACTCGGTCAAGTTGACCTTGTCCAGCCAGTACGCGGCGTATTCCATGGCCTCGCGCTCGCTCTTGCGAAACGCCGGGGTCTTGAACAGGCCCGCGAAGAAATTGGTGTTCAGGTGCCGGTGCTGGGCGATCAGCAGGTTTTCCACGGCGGTCATGTCCTTGAACAACCGCACGTTCTGGAAGGTCCGCACCACGCCCTTGCGGGCAATCTGGTGACCGGCCAGGCCCTGGATCGGCTGGCCGTCCAGCAGGATGCTGCCACCGGCCGGCTTGTAGAAACCGGTCAGGCAGTTGAACACCGTAGTCTTGCCGGCGCCGTTGGGGCCGATCAACGCGACCACTTGTTTCTCTTTGACGGTCAGGGCGACGCCATTGACCGCCAGCAAGCCGCCGAAGCGCATGCTCAGGTTTTCGACTTTCAGGATCTCGCGGCTCATTTGCGCAGCTCCATATGTGGACGTTGCATGGGCAGCAGGCCTTGAGGGCGCCAGATCATCATCAGCACCATCATGGCGCCGAACATCAACATGCGGTACTCGCTGAATTCACGCATCAGTTCCGGCAGCAGGATCATCACGATGGCCGCGAGGATCACGCCCAACTGCGAGCCCATGCCACCCAATACCACGATGGCGAGGATGATTGCCGACTCGATGAAGGTGAACGACTCCGGTGTCACCAGGCCTTGGCGAGCGGCAAAGAAGCTGCCGGCGAAACCGGCGAACGCGGCACCCAGGGTGAAGGCGGAGAGCTTGATGATGGTCGGGTTCAGGCCCAGCGCACGGCAGGCGATTTCGTCTTCACGCAGCGCTTCCCAGGCACGCCCGATCGGCATGCGCAGCAGGCGGTTGATCACGAACAGCGCGGCCAGGGCCAGCAACAGGGCGACCAGGTACAGGAACACCACTTTGCTCACCGGGTTGTAGGCAATCCCGAAGTACTCGTGGAAGGTCTGCATGCCCTCGGCAGCGGAGCGATCAAACGACAAGCCGAAGAACGTTGGCTTGGGAATGCTGCTGATGCCGTTGGGGCCGCCGGTGATATCAGTGAGGTTACGCAGGAACAGACGGATGATCTCACCAAAACCCAGGGTCACGATGGCCAGGTAGTCACCGCGCAAGCGCAACACCGGGAAGCCCAGCAGGAAGCCGAACGTCGCCGCTGCCATGCCGGCCAGAGGCAGGCAGATCCAGAAGCTCCAGCCCAGGTAGTGCGAGAGCAGCGCGTAGGTGTAGGCACCCACCGCGTAGAAACCCACATAACCCAGGTCGAGCAGGCCGGCCAGGCCCACCACGATGTTCAGGCCCAGGCCCAGCAGCACGTAGATCAGGATCAGGGTGGCGATATCCACCGCACCACGGGAGCCGAAGAATGGCCAGATCAACGCGGCCACGATCAGGCCGATGATGATGTAGCGCTGGGTGCGCGGCAGGGTCAGGAACTGGCTGACCTTGGGCGAGACCAGCGGGCCACGATTGGACTTGAGCAGTGCCCCGACCTGCTGGGTGAACAGCACCCGCAGGAACATCAGCACCGAGCACAGGGCAATGATGGTCAGCGTCACCGGCCCGGTGCCGTGTACTTCAAGGTTGATCCCGACAATGCTCAACTTGAGCCCGAGTACCGGAAAGGCCACGGCCCATACCAGCAAGGCGCTGAAAAACGCCGATTTAAGATATCTGCTCATACTTTCTCAACCTCCGGACGGCCCAGGATGCCGGTCGGCCGGAATAACAGCACCAGAACCAATAGACCGAAGGCCACCACGTCCTTGTACTGGTCGCCGAAGATATCGGCACCAAACGCTTCGGCCACACCCAGCACCAGCCCGCCGAGCATCGCGCCCGGAATACTGCCGATGCCGCCGAGGACCGCCGCAGTGAAGGCTTTGAGCCCCACCAGGAAGCCGGCGTTGGGGTTGATCACGCCATACTGCATGCTCAGCAACACGGCAGCGACGGCGGCCAGTGCGGCGCCGATGACGAAGGTCAGGGCAATGATGTTGTTGGTGTTGATGCCCAGCAGGTTGGCCATCTTGATGTCTTCGGCACAGGCCCGGCAGGCGCGCCCCAGACGGGAGCGGGAGATGAACAGGGTCAGGCCCAGCATGGCCACCAGGGTGACGACGAAGACCAGGATCTGCATGTAGGAAATCAGCACTTCTTGTGCGCCACCTGGACCGAAGGAAAAGCTCCCCGGGATCAGGTTGGGAATGGACTTGTCCTTGGAGTCCTGGGACAGCAATACGGTGTTCTGCAGGAAAATCGACATGCCGATGGCGGAAATCAACGGGATCAGGCGGTTGCTGCCACGCAGGGGGCGGTATGCAACGCGTTCGATACTGTAGCCGTAGGCACTGGTTACGACGATTGACGCAAGGAACGCGGCAGTCATCAACAGCGGCAGGGAGTGGATACCCATCATGGCCAGCCCGGCAATGGCGATGAACGCCACGTAGGAGCCAATCATGTACACCTCGCCGTGGGCGAAGTTGATCATTCCAATGATGCCGTAAACCATTGTGTAGCCAATGGCTATCAAGGCATAGGTGCTGCCAATGGTCAGGCCATTAACCAGCTGTTGGAAAAAATGATAGATCTCAGGCATTACAGCGCTCCTAAAAACCCGATACGCTTTTCACTGGTGGAGTCATCTTCCAGCCTGGTGCTGTGTTCTGTGAGCACATTTGCACAAAGCATTTGCCAGCGAACCGCTGGTGACGGTTTTAAGATTTTCAGGTGAGCCAGCGCCCGGATCGCGGGTGCGTGGCCCATAAACCTCGTAAAACAAAACCCACTGCTTGCACAGTGGGCTTGTTGTCCAGTAACGCCTGGCTTACTGAGGGGATACTTCGGTTTTTGGTTGGCCGAAGTGCCATTCGTAGACCACGAACTTGAAGTCTTTCAGGTCGCCGTTCTTATCGAAGCTCAGGTCGCCGGTCGGGGTCTTGAAGGTACCCGCGTGGATGGCCTCGGCTACTTTGGTGGTGTCTTCGCTTTTTGCAGCAGCGATGCCGCCAGCGATGATTTCAACCGCCGAGTAGGCCGGGAACACGAACGGACCGCTTGGGTCTTTGCCGTCAGCCTTGAGTGCGTCGACGATGGCCTTGTTCGCAGGGTCGGCGTCGAAGGATTTCGGCAGGGTGACCAGCAGGCCTTCGGAGGCTTTCTGGGCGATTTGCGAGATGGAGTCGTTGCCCACGCCTTCCGGGCCCATGAACTTGGCTTTCACGCCTTTTTCCTGGGCCTGGCGCAGGATCAGGCCCAGTTCCGGGTGGTAGCCGCCGTAGTAGACGAAGTCGACGTTGGCTTGCTTGAGCTTCTGGATAATCGAGGAGAAGTCCTTGTCGCCGGCGTTCAGGCCTTCGAACATGGCAACCTTGATGCCTTTGCCTTCGAGGGTCTGCTTGACCGCAGTGGCGATGCCTTCACCGTATTGTTGCTTGTCGTGCAGGACTGCGACGGCCTTCGGCTTGACGTGGTCGGCGATGTAGTTGCCGGCCGCAGGGCCCTGGGCGCTGTCCAGGCCGATGGTACGGAAGATCAGCTTGTAGCCACGGTTGGTGATTTCCGGGCTGGTGGCCGCCGGGGTGATCATGATCACGCCTTCGTCTTCGTAGATGTCGGTTGCAGGTTGAGTGGAGCTGGAGCAGAGGTGGCCGACCACGAACTTGACGCCGTCGTTGACCACTTTGTTGGCTACGGCAACGGCTTGTTTAGGGTCGCAAGCGTCGTCGTATTCCTTGGCTTCGAGCATTTTGCCATCGACACCGCCCTTGGCGTTGATGTCCTTGATGGCTTGCTTGGCACCCATGAATTGCATATCGCCGTATTGGGTCACAGGGCCGGTTTTAGGGCCGGCAATACCGATCTTGATGGTGTCAGCTGCGAACGAATGGCCGGCAACCCCAGCCAGGACCATAGCGGCAAACAGTTTGGAAATCTGCTTAGTAGCCTTATTCATAGTGCTCCACTCTTACTGTTGTATTTTTTATAGTTCTAGCGGCCTTGTGGGCTACAGAACCGGATCAGATATCTCGGATATCCCCCCGGCAGCGGCCTGGCAACTGTACCGGTACAGTGTAGAGCGCCGGTTGATCGCTTGAAAAGCTAGCTGCTGGGGGCAAACCCCGGGTATGTCGCTTAAATGAAAGAAAAAGACAGAATTGCGGCGGGTGAATGCCAGAGTCTCGGGCAATCCTTGGCGTTCCTGACACTTTCAATCGGTGCCTCAATTGCAACTGGGTTTTTCTGGGGAAGTCTCGACGGTATGATTGCGCCGATTTTTTCCTCAGGTGAGTTCCCATGACGCAAGAACCTAGCACCCTCTATGCCAAGCTGCTCGGCGAAACCGCGGAAATTTCCTGGAAGGAGCTTGAACCGTTCTTCGCCAAGGGTGCCCTATTGTGGGTCGACGCCGGTCTGGATTTGATCGAAGCGGCCGAGGGGATGGCCGAGGACAGTCGGGACAAAGTGGCTGCCTGGCTGGCCTCGGGGAGCCTTGGCGAAGTGTCTGCGACGCGGGCATTGGACCTGGTGGAGCGTAATCCGAGCCTGTGGGCGGTGGTGGTTTCGCCGTGGATTCTGATCCAGGAAAGGGCATCCAACTAAACGCAGGCACCGAAATGGTGCGAGTTTCGCGCCTTTAAAAGTGTGTAGCGGAGTAACCGCTTTGCCCATGATGGCAACTGGCCGTGAAGAAAGGTCACAAGGGAGGGTGACGTAAACGTCATGGGAACAGTTTTGCGGGCCGCGAATGGCCGGGGGAATTGTTTCTTGGTGTGGCAAGGTTATGGATATTGTCGCCTGGCAGACCGCTTTCGCGAGCAAGCCCGCTCCCACAGTCGACCGCATTCCAAGGGTAGACCTCGGTCAACTGTGGGAGCGGGCTTGCTCGCGAAGGCCGCGCCGCGGTCTAGGCGGTCTTGCCCGTATGGTTATTCAAGGAAATAACCTTGGTCTTGCCAATCCGGTGACGATAAATCTCACGCAGGTACTTGATCGCCTTCTTCACGCAATCGCGCGACAGACGTATGTCGTTGATCGAGACAAACTTCTCCTTGTCGTTGATCAGCTCGCGGTACTTCTTCTCATACATCGGCTTGATTGCGTACCAGTTGGTATCGAGGATTTTCGCCGGGTTCTCGAATTCGTTGAGCAACTCGTCGATACGGTCCTCGTCGAAGTCTTCGTGGATGATGAAATCCAGGATCGAATTGTCCAGCGTCTCGTCGAAACGGTACGGGTTGCGGGCAAAGCAGCGTTTGATAAAGGCCACGATCAACGTCAGGAAATCATCTGACAGGCACGGGCTCTTGGCGATCAGGGTGGTCAGTGACAGGTTGGCCGAAGCGCCGATCACCAGGGCGTAGCGCTTGAGCGTGGTGTTGGGGAACAGGCTGTTGAGGTGGGTCTTGAGCCGGTTCAGGTCCATATAGGACAGCTTGTAGTCCTTGGGCAGGGAGACGATAGACACCACCGACGAGCAGTTCTTGAAGAAGTGCAGGTCATGCAGGGCCGCCGCGTCATAGCCGGAATTCTTGTATTGCTCCAGGGACGCCTTGTAGCGCTTGGATTCGATCGGCAACAGGCTGATGCCTTCAATGGCCTGGGTGACCTTATTGAAGTGAGGCAGGTCGATGGAGCGGAAGAACAAGTCATCGATGTTCAGGCGCTGGGGTTCTTTTTCAAACACCTTGAACTTGTCGTTGCTCGGCGCCGGGGTTTCCGGCACGACCGACTCGGCATAGGCAATTGCCACCGGCCCGGCCAGGCTCATGAACAGGTCGTTGGCGTCCAGGCGAATGGTTTCACCGATATCGATGCCGGCACGGCGGAAATAGTTCTGGTCGTAGTCGGTCGTCACCGCCTGGGCCGTCAGAATGTTGAAGATCTGCTGTGAGATGTACTGGTTGGCGTGTTTTTCCATGGCATTGACGTCAATGTTCTGGATGTTGCCGTCGTCGCTTTCTTCGGCGTAACGCATGATGTCGTTGGAGATCAGCATCATCGCGTTCCACGGGCGGATACGGCCTTTGACGCTGGCCTCGCTGCTGTCTTCATTGTCGAAGTTGTACGAGAAGTCCCATTCCTCCGACAGGTACTTGCACAGCAGCCGACCGGCGTTGATATGCAGCGCCTCGGACATTTCGCTGCGGTGATCGGAGATGTTCGGCAGCACACAGATGCCGCTGGTGAAGATCGGCTCGAACACGAAGGCATGGCCGCTCTTGCTGTCGTGCTCGTCGGCGGGCTTGGTGTCGAAGGTCTTGTTCATGTACGAGTGTTGCTGGGCCAGGCCAAACTCCGAGGCCATGCCCGAGCCGGTGCCACCGCCGGCGCTGAAAATCGAGAAATACAGGCGCGACTGGTTGGCCTTGATCCCGCAGGAGTCGATCAGGTACGAGTGGATCATCTTCCAGTCGGGGCTGGAAAACCGCTGGGTATCCTTATTGAGGATGATCTTGGCCAGGTACTGGCCCAGGATCGGGGCGTTACCGGCGCCGCCGGCATGCACTTCCGACAGGTCCATGATCTTCATCTTGCTGTAGTCGCGCAAAAAGCCGCTTTTCTCGCCCTTGCGCGAGAAGCGGATGCGCCCGGCAATGTCCTTATCCAGGTCGCCGAGCATCACCAATGGTTCTACCAGGAACACCGGCTTGCTGGCCTTGCTGGCGCCCAGGCGCAGGTTGTTGCGGATCCATTGGGCTGGGCTGTAGCCCTTTTCAACGTAGGATTTGTCTTCGGTGCTGAACTCGTTCAGGTAGAACTTGCGGGCGTTGTACACCAACTCCGCCACATCCAGGGCGATGTTGGAACCGCAGCGCCCCAGGCCGATCAGGCAGACCGAGGGAAACTCCTGCTCGCTGCGCAACTCGCTGTCACCCTCAAGGTGCGGCGGGCGCGGGAAGACCATGTCGCGCAGGCCGTCGAGGTTGTCGAGGATGCGGTCGGTGTTGGTCTCGGTGAAGTACAGGTATTGCTGGGTGCCCAGCGCACGTTGACTGTGCAATGACTTTGAGCCTGAGGGTTTTTCCGCAGGAGCTGTGAGCAACACGTCGGATACCGCAGTAACAGGGTTATTTTTAGAAGTCATTGTGCGCCATGTGCCTGGACGGATGGCTGGAAAGCATTAAAGAGCCATCACCGAGTGAGAGTTCGCGACTTTTACAGTGCGTTTTAGGTCTCGGCGATCAGTCTTAACCCTATTGTTTCTAGGGAAAAGCGACGCCGGACTCTCATGAATCGGCCGTTCGTCGGCGTTCTTTAATCAAAATGATGGCGATATGCCAAGGCTGCTGCGCTTCAGCGGATGGGACGTACAACCGAAGAGGCGTCCTTGCCGCCTGCCAGGCTTAGCGGTGTGAGCGGGTTGTGCTGGTCAAGCGCGGTAATCACAGCGCTGACTTCACTGGCCGGCACCGCCGCGCTGAGCAGGTAGCCCTGCACGTAATCGCAGCCATGCTTGACCAGCAGCTCCAGTTGCTGCGGGGTTTCCACGCCTTCGGTGATCACCTGCAAATGCAGGGTGTGGGCCATGCCGATGATCGCCTGGACAATTTCCATATCGGTGGTGGACTTGGGGATGTCCTGGATAAAGGAGCGATCGATCTTCAGTGTATTGAGGGGCAGGCGCTTGAGGTAGGAGAGCGAGGAATAGCCGGTGCCGAAGTCATCGATGGACAGCGCGACACCCAGCGCGCGGATTTGCCGCAGCAGGACCAGGGTGCTGCTGATGTTGCCCATCAAGGCATTTTCCGTGACTTCCAGCTCCAGGCGGCTGGCGGCGATGCCACTGCTGCGCAAGGCGTATTCGATCTCATCGGCCAACTCGTCACGGGCCAGGTTCAGGGCCGAACAGTTGACGGCCATGGTCAGGTCCGGGTGGCCCTGGTCCGTCAGCCAGCCCAGGTCGGCACAGGCCTGGCGCAGTACCCAGTTGTCCAGCTCGGCGATCAGGCCGTTGTTTTCGGCAATGCCGATAAACCGGTCTGGCGCCAGCAAGCCATGCAGGGGATGTTGCCAGCGCACCAGGGCTTCGAGCCGGGTGACCTTGCCTTTGCGCAGGTCCAGGATGGGTTGGTAGTGCAGGACCAGTTCTTTTTGGCTGCGTAACGCGTTTCGCAGCTCCTCTTCCAACTGCAGTTCAAGAGAGGCCCGGGTTTTGAGGTTGGAACTGAAGAAGTTGAGGCTGTTGCGCCCGCCATCCTTGGACTGGTACAGCGCCAGGTCGGCAGTTTTCAGCAGTTCCTCGCTGGTGGTCCCGTCCTCGGGAAATACACTGATGCCGATGCTGGTGGTCATCACCATGCGTCGACCGGCCAGTTCGATGGGCTCTTTCATTTTTTGCATGATGCGCTGGGCCATGTGCCGCGCTTCATCGCGATGATGGATGTTGATCAGGATGCAGAACTCATCGCCGCCGAACCGCGCCACCACATCATTGTGGCTGCGCACCGAACTCTTGATATGGCCAGCCAGCACCGTCAGCAGTTCGTCGCCGGCGTCGTGGCCCAGGCTGTCGTTGATCCGCTTAAAGTGGTCGATGTCGAGGAAGATCACCGCCAGCATGCCTCCGGCCTGGGTTTTCTGCGCGAGTTTTTCAGCGAAGATCTGGTTGAAGCCCCGGCGATTGAGCAGGCTGGTCAAGGCGTCGTAATGGGCCACTTGCTGCAGGGACGCCCGCGCCTGGTCCAGCTCGCTCAGCAAGGCATTGACTCGCCGCAGGTCGCGCTCCTTGTGCTGCAGTTTCTTGTCGGCGAGGGCCGCGCTGATGCTGCTGCCGATCACCAGCAACGTAATGACAGCCACCGACAGCCCCAGCTGCGTGGGGTTGTTATCGATCGGCAACGACGGCGCGGCCCCGGTGGGCACCAGCAATTGCATGGCGGCCATGCCGGTGAAGTGCATGCTGATAATGCCGGCGCCCAGCACCAGGCTGGCACCGTACTTGAGCAATTGGTGGAACATCCCGCTGCCATTGCGCAGGTAGCGGGACAGCAGCAAGGCCGCAAGGCTAGCGCCAATGGCGATTGCTATCGACAACCCGAACAGCCCGCTGGAGAAATACACCTGGGCCTCGGAGCGCATGGCGGACATGCCCACGTAATGCATCAGGGCGATGCCCAGGCCCATCCAGATGGACGCCACCAGGTACTGATGAAAGCGCAGTTGTGCATGACTGAGGGTTTGCATGGCGAACATCGCCGCGATCATGGCGATCAGCAACGAAGCAAAGGTCATGAACAGTTCGTAATGGATGGCGATGGGCGCCTGGAACGCCAGCATGCTGATGAAGTGCGTCGACCAGATCCCGCCAGCCAGGCAACCGGCGCCGATCCAGCGCCAGCGGCGTTTTGCCGTCAGGTTGTCGACGTGGCCGACCCGTTCGGCCATGTCCAGGGTGCCGAAGCCCGCTGCGCAGGCAACCAGGTACGCCAGTAGCACCAGGAAGGGGTTATGGGTGCAATCGATTAATAAATGCCCGCTCTCGGGAAGGGGGGTAAAAAAATGCAGACCCAGCCATTCCATAGCATGTCCCGTTACAGAGTCATCTCGTGTCACTGCGCGCGGCGATGACCTATGGAATCGAGTATAGAAGGCTCAACGGAATCGCAAGCCGTAATGGCATTTTGATTTCTTCGATTTTGGCATGCTGGCCATAGCCAATGGTGCTAAGCGCTGATGGGCAGCTCAAACTCGTAAGGCGGCTGTTCCAGCGGCGCCAGGCCAAATGCCGCGCGTGCGGCGTCGCAGTCGACGTTGACTTCACCCTGGCTCCACGACGCCTCGAACTCCCGGCACACGCTGGAACGCTGCTCATAGATTGAACAGCGGGTGCCGCTGCCCACTTCGCCCTCCAGGCTGCAACAGCGTGCCGGTTTCTGGTCGGTGCCGATCATCGCCACCCGGCTGGGGTTGATCTGTACCACCCGTTCATCGGGCACGGTGCCGCCTGATGAGGCGCATTCGCCCCAAAAGAAAGACACGCGAAAGTGTGAACAGCAGGCACCGCAATTCAGACACGGACTGGCATCGGACATGGCACGTCATCAATAAGAGGTAAGGGGGGAACTGCGGAAGGCTCGCTATTCTATTCCTGCCAAGGCGCTTGGGAAGGGGGGCGGGTGCTTATTTTTTTGCCGGGCAAAACCCCGCTGTCCAGGATGAAATTACGCCCTATCAGCTTTACGAATCATTACAGACAACCGCGCCGTGCCTGACTAGATTGCAGGTTCCGGGCAGGATGCGTCGGCATCGAGCCTCTATAACAATAAAAGAGACGGACCCATGCAGAACTCGACCCAAGCGGCGAATGCCTGGCGCATTCTGTTCCTGCTGTTCCTGGCCAACCTGTTCAACTTCTTTGATCGCACGATCCCGGCGATCATCATCGAGCCGATCCGCATGGAATGGCACCTCAGTGACTTCCAGCTCGGCATCATCGGCACCGCGTTCACCATCGTCTACGCCATTGCCGGCTTGCCCCTGGGGCGCCTGGCCGATACCGGTTCGCGCAGCAAGCTGATGGGCTGGGGCCTGGCGAGTTGGAGCGCGTTGACGGCAGTCAACGGCATGGTCGGCAGCTTCTGGACCTTCCTGCTGGTGCGCATGGGCATCGGCATTGGCGAAGCCAGTTATGCGCCGGCCGCCAACTCGCTGATCGGCGACCTGTTCCCGGCCCACCGTCGCGCCCGGGCCATGGGGATTTTCATGCTGGGCCTGCCCCTGGGGCTGTTGCTGGCGTTCTTCACCATCGGCGCGATGGTCAAGGCGTTCGACAGCTGGCGAGCGCCGTTCTTTATTGCGGCCATCCCGGGGCTGATCCTCGCGGTGTTCATGTTTTACATCAAGGAACCCAAGCGCGGTGCGGCCGAAACCGTGCAGGTTTCCCAGGAGAAAGTCGACCGGCCGATCCGCCGCGTGTTGGCGGTACCCACCTTCCTGTGGCTGGTGCTGGCGGGGCTGTGTTTCAACTTTGCGACCTATGCCTGCAACTCGTTCCTGGTGCCGATGCTGCAACGGTACTTTTTGATGCCGCTGCAAGAAGCGGCCGTGGCGACCGGGGTGATTGTCGGCGTGACGGGCCTGTTCGGCCTGACCCTGGGCGGCCTGGTGGCGGACAAGATTCACCAGCGCATTGCCAACGGTCGGCTGCTGTTTGCCGCCTTCAGCCTGATTATCTCCACGGTATGCACGGCCTGGGCCCTGCATGCGGGGCGCATCGAGATAGGGGTGTTTGTCGCGGTGTTCAGTGTGGGCTGGCTGTTCGCCTATAACTTCTACACCTGTGTGTACACGGCGATCCAGGACGTGGTGGAGCCACGCCTGCGGGCGACGGCCATGGCGTTGTTCTTCGCCGGCCTGTATCTGCTGGGCGGTGGCATGGGGCCGGTGGTGGTGGGCGCTCTGTCTGATCACTTTGCCCATGCGGCGATGTACGCAGCGGGTGCCGAGCAAATGACCGAGGCGTTCAAGGCCGTGGGCCTGCATGACGCTATGTACCTGATTCCGGTAGCGTTGTTCCTGACCATGCTGTTTCTGTTCCAGGCTTCACGGTGTTTTGTGCGCGATGCCAAGCGGATGAAGGATGGGTTGGGGAGGGTTGAGGTGCCGGCAGCGGCGGCTACAGCTTGAAACCGAGGTGATGCCATCGCAGGCAAGCCAGCTCCCACAGTTAACCGAGTTGTCAGTTAGCGCACCGATCACTGTGAGAGCTGGCTTGCCTGCGATGAGGCCCGCAAAACCCCATAAAAAAGGCCCGCATTGCGCGGGCCTTTTTGTTCATCAGGGCAGGGCGCGGATCAACCGGCGACCAACACCCGAATCGCCTCCAACCGCAGCGCCGCCTTGTCGAGCATGGCCAGGCCTTGCTCGCGCTGTTGGCGCAGGGCAACCAGTTCGCTGTCGCGCACGGTCGGGTTGACGGCTTGCAGGGCGGTCAGGCGCGCCAGCTCTTCGTCGGTGTCCGCTGCCAGGCGGCGTTGCGCCTCGGCCACACGTTCGGCGTGGCGCGGGGCGATTTTCTCTTCGCCGGCGTTGATCCGAGGCGTCAGTTGGTCGCGCTGGGCCTGTACGAACTTGTTGGCGCTGGCCCGGGGCACGCTTTCCAGCTGGTCGTTCAGAGTGGTGAAGGACACCCGGCCCGACAGGTCATTGCCATTGGCATCCAGCAGGCAGCGCAGTGCTGCCGGCGGCAGGTAGCGACCCAGTTGCAGCGAACGCGGCGCCACTACTTCGCTGACGTAGAGCAGCTCCAGCAACACGGTGCCCGGCTTGAGCGCCTTGTTCTTGATCAGCGCCACGGCGGTGTTGCCCATGGAGCCGGACAGCACCAGATCCATGCCGCCCTGGACCATCGGGTGCTCCCAGGTAATGAACTGCATGTCTTCGCGCGACAGCGCCTGGTTGCGGTCGTAGGTGATGGTCACGCCTTCGTCGTCGCCAAGGGGGAAGCTGGCGTCGAGCATTTTTTCGCTGGGCTTGAGGATCAGCGCGTTTTCCGAATGGTCTTCGCTGTCGATGCCAAACGCATCGAACAGGGTTTCCATGTAGATCGGCAGGGTGAACTGGTCGTCTTGCTCCAGGATATCCTCGACCAGTGCGTCACCTTCGCCAGCGCCACCGGAGTTGAGCTCCAGCAAACGGTCGCGGCCAGTGTGCAGCTCGGCTTCCAGACGCTCGCGTTCGGCGCGGGCTTCGTCGATCAGCGCTTGCCATTCGCCGTCGTCGGCATTTTCCAGCAGCGGCAGCAGGCGCGGGCCGAACTGGTGCTGCAAGGCGTTGCCGGTCGGGCAGGTATTGAGGAAGGCGTTCAGGGCTTCGTGGTACCACTGGAACAGCCGCTCTTGCGGGCTGGTTTCCAGGTACGGCACGTGCAGTTCGATCACATGCTTCTGGCCGATCCGGTCCAGACGCCCGATGCGTTGCTCCAGCAAGTCCGGGTGCGATGGCAGGTCGAACAGCACCAGGTGGTGGGCGAACTGGAAGTTGCGGCCTTCACTGCCGATTTCCGAACAGATCAGCACCTGGGCGCCGAACTCTTCATCGGCGAAGTAGGCAGCGGCGCGGTCCCGCTCGAGGATGTTCATGCCCTCGTGGAACACCGTGGCCGGGATGCCGGAACGCACGCGCAGGGCGTCTTCCAGGTCCATGGCGGTTTCGGCGTGGGCGCAGATCACCAGGACCTTGGTGCGCTTGAGCATCTTCAACTGGTCGATCAACCACTCGACGCGCGGATCGAAGCGCCACCAGCGGTTTTCTTCTTCGATATCGGGCTGCGACTGGAAGCTGACTTCCGGGTACAGCTCGGCATGCTCGCCCAACGGCAGTTCCAGGTACTCGTCCGGGCACGGCAACGGGTAGGCGTGCAGCTTGCGCTCAGGGAAGCCTTGCACCGCGGCGCGGGTGTTACGGAACAGCACGCGGCCGGTGCCGTGACGATCCAGCAGCTCACGCACCAGGCGCGCACTGGCTTCGGTGTCGCCATCGTTGACGGCAGCCAGCAGCGCTTCGCCTTCGTTGCCGAGGAACCCTTGGATAGTCTTGTGCGCGGCCGGCGAGAGGCGGCCCTTGTCCATCAATTCCTGGACCGCTTCGGCCACCGGGCGATAGTTCTCGCTCTCGGCGCGGAAGGCTTTGACGTCGTGGAAACGGTTCGGGTCCAGCAGGCGCAGACGGGCGAAGTGGCTGTCCTGGCCCAGTTGTTCCGGGGTTGCGGTCAGCAGCAGCACGCCGGGAATGGTCTCGGCCAGTTGCTCGACCAGTTGGTATTCAGCGCTGGCTTTTTCTTCGTGCCAGACCAGGTGGTGCGCTTCGTCGACCACCATCAAGTCCCAGCCGGCGGCGAACAGCGCGTCCTGGGCTTTTTCGTCGTCCACCAGCCACTCCAGCGCCACCAGCGCGAGCTGGGTGTCTTCGAACGGGTTGCTGGCATCGCTCTCGATAAAACGTTCTTCGTCGAACAGCGCGACCTGCAGGTTGAAACGCCGGCGCATCTCTACCAGCCATTGGTGCTGCAGGTTTTCCGGGACCAGGATCAGCACGCGATTGGCGCGCCCGGACAGCAGTTGGCGATGGATCACCAGGCCGGCTTCGATGGTCTTGCCCAGGCCCACTTCGTCGGCCAGCAGCACCCGTGGCGCGATACGGTCAGCGACTTCGCGGGCAATGTGCAATTGGTGTGCAATCGGCTGCGCACGCACGCCGCCCAGGCCCCAGAGCGCGGACTGCAATTGGCGGCTGGTGTGTTCCAGGGTGTGGTAGCGCAGGGAGAACCAGGCCAGCGGATCGATCTGGCCGGCGAACAGACGGTCGCTGGCGAGGCGGAACTGGATGAAGTTCGACAGTTGGGTTTCCGGCAGGGTGACCTGCTCGTTCTGCCCATTGAGGCCGTGGTAGACCAGCAGGCCGTCGACATCGTCGACCTCGCGCACGGTCATTTTCCAGCCTTCGAAGTGGGTGATGGTGTCACCCGGCGAAAACCTCACGCGAGTGAGGGGCGCATTCCGTAGCGCATACTGGCGGGTGTCGCCAGTGGCCGGATAGAGCACGGTCAACAAGCGGCCGTCCTGTGCGAGAACGGTGCCTAACCCCAGCTCTGCTTCGCTGTCACTAATCCAGCGTTGCCCCGGTTGATACTGCTGCGCCATGCTGCCTGACTCCCGCCGTGAAAAAGCCGACTATTCTAACGGAACAAGGCCCCCAGCCAAAGGACTCTGACAAAAACTACTCCGCTTGCAGGGATCAAAGAGGGCGATTCGACGGGTGGCAGGGCACGGGTAACTGACGACTGGGTCACAAGTTGGCGGCCCCAGGCTCAAGTCGCCAGTGCACCAGCCGACAGCCTGCTGACAGGAGACTAATAATTATGCTGCCACCGATCTTGCCCTTGAGTGTTGTGCCGGTCACGTCACAACTCGACCCCGTGCGCCCAAAGCCCGATATCCCGCCGGTGGTGCCTGCGCAGCCGAGCTCCAACGAAAGCACCATCGACCTCAAGCACCGCGACGCCGAGCAATCGACCCTGATGCTGCGCGAGGAACAACGACGCCAGCAGGAACAGCAAAAACGCCGGCGCGAGGCCGACGAAGATCCCGAGCAGCACTTGGCCATCCCGGGTGATGAGCTCAACGCCGACAATACGGTACCGGTCGCGCCGCTGATCGAGGACGCGCCCCGCCAGGGGTTGTGGGTGGACGTCGAGGTTTGACCCCCGGGCGGGCCAGGCCGCATTATTGAGGCACTCCAGCCACCACGTAAGCCATGCCATGAGTGACGACAAGCTGATCGACCTGAATGCCGAGCGGGCCAAGCGGGTCCATGACCTCAATGACAAGCGCCTTAATGACGTGCGCCAGGCGTTCGAGCAGGCCATGCCGTTGGGCAAGGCGAAGAAAAAGTCGAAAAACAAAGGCAAAAAGCGCTGAAATGCCCTGAATCTGTTGATTCAGGTCAGTTATTTCCTTTCTTTACGCCCCGTTGCGGGCGACATTGATCCCCGTCAATTTCTCCCCCCGACTTCTTGGTTAACTTAGCCCCATCGCAACAGGGCAAGAGCAGGAGGCCGGTCATGTTTTTCGATAATGTGGTTTTTGCCGGGGTGCTGACTGTCGGCCTCATGGTGCTGTTTTTTGTAGGGTTTGGATTTTTTATCTGGAAAGACGCGAACAAGCGTAAAAAACCATAGGTTTTTCCGGGTTACATGAGCACGCAAGGCATTTTGGGCGACTTCGGTCGCCCTTTTTTTTGCCCGGTATTTAGCTCCCTGTCCCACAGAAGCACAAAAAAAGGCGTGACCCTCGCAGGTCACGCCTTTTTTTAATTGCGTTGTCGGTTAACTGCCCAACGCCTTGGACGCCAGCCAGAACAACCCGGCCGACAGGCTCACCGTGGCCGGCAGAGTCAGGATCCAGGCCATCAGGATGGTCTTCACGGTGCCGCCTTGCAGGCCGCTCTTGTTCGCGACCATGGTCCCGGCCACACCCGAAGACAGCACGTGGGTGGTGGACACCGGCAGGGCGAAGATATTGGCAAAACCAATCATGGTGGCGGTGGTGATTTGCGCCGACATGCCCTGGGCATAGGTCATGCCCTGCTTGCCGATTTTCTCGCCGATGGTCAGTACCACCCGCTTCCAGCCCACCATGGTACCCAGGCCAAGGGCCAGGGCCACGGCAAGGATCACCCAGAACGGGGCGTATTCGGTGGTGGCAGTCAGGTCTTTACGCAGTTTTTCCAGGTCCGACTTCTCGCGGGAATCAAGGCCTGGCAGCTTGCCGACTTTCTTCGCGGTATCGTCCAGGCACAGCAGGTAGCGACGGACTTCAATGCGCTGCTCGGAGGTCAAGGAATGGTAGTCGGATACACCCTTCAATGTGCCAAGGAGGGCGTTGATGGTCGGTTCGGTCTGTTGCGGGTTGCAACGGAACTTGCCGGGCAGGTCGTCTCTGACACTTTTGCCCAGGGCAAGGAATTCGCCGAGGGTTTCGTGGTTGCGCTGGTAGAACTGGTTGAGGTGCAGGGTGGCGTCGCGGGTTCGCTCGATCTGGTAAGTGGTGCTGCCCAGATCGAGTACGAACTGCGCGGGCACGATACCAATCAGCACCAGCATGATCAGGCCGATACCTTTCTGACCGTCGTTGGAACCATGCACGAAACTCACGGCCATCGCGGAAATCACCAGTACCAGGCGGTTCCAGAACGGCGGGTGTTTCTTGTCGTCGAGCTTGCGGCGCTGGTCCGGAGTCTTGTGCATCTTGGACAGCGGACGCCACCATTTAAGGCCAATCAACACCAGGGCTGCGACCAGGAAGCCGGCCATGGGCGAGAACACCAGCGAGGCACCGATATCAATGGCTTTCTGCCAGTTGACCCCGTCTGCCAGCGGAATGTCGTTGATCAGGGCATTGGCCAGGCCAACACCGAGGATCGAACCGATCAGGGTGTGGGAACTGGATGCCGGGATCCCGAAGTACCAGGTGCCGAGATTCCAGGTGATGGCCGCGGCTAATAATGAAAACACCATGGCCAGGCCATGGCCGGTGTTGACATTGATCAGCAACTCCACCGGCAGCAGATGCACGATGGCATAGGCAACGCCTACCCCGCCGAGCAACACGCCAAGGAAGTTGAACACCCCGGAAAAGAATACGGCCAGGTGCGGCGGCATCGCTTTGGTATAGATGACTGTGGCCACCGCGTTAGCGGTGTCATGAAAGCCATTGATGAACTCGAAGGCGAGGACAAAGGCGAGGGCGAGCAATAGGCTCACAAGAACCCAGGCATCCAGTCCGCTGAATAAATCGATCATGAAGGTTTTATGACCCGGTCGTAAGGGGGCGCGATTATGCCAGAAAACCTCAGTAATCTATGCACTAGCTGCTCGCCGGTAACATTCTTCAACGAATTAGTTTGGCAGCGGGGTGCGGCTACCAGATATTTCGGGGGGTTGGCAACTCATTGATTTGTAAAGAATACAGGGGGCAGAGCGGGGTGCGACACTTTGGGTAAAGTGTCTGAAACGCTTGTATGAAATTTCGCAAGGTCGTCGAAACTGACGATTGGAGGGCATGCCCAAGGCGCCCCTGCCAGGAGGTGCTGGCAGGGCAATGACTTGCCAGGAAGGCTCAGTCCGACAGGCTTATGGCTCTTCGGTCTTGAGGTCCTTTTCGATCTTTTGGATTTCCTGGGCAAACGCCTGGTCGAGCAGGCTGGCTCGTTTGCGCCATGGTTTGCGCTCCGGCTCTGGTTGGGCGGCGTAGGTGGTGACTTCCCCGCCGTAAACATCCTTGTAACGTTGTTCCTGGCGCTCAAGTTCCGCGCGCAGTTCGTCTTTCGTCACATTGTTACCTAATTGAGTTGAGTTTGATTCCGGTGAAGCGCGATATCAGTAAAGGGCAACGATCTACCACTTCTGTATTACACGCGGCCACGGCACCGGGGGAAGAACAACTGTCGTAGCAACAGTTTTGATTTTCAGGGCTGGGTACTTGCGACCAAGGCCTGGACAAGGCAAAGGCCAGGTTCGGCGGGATCGAAGATCACGCGTCAGGCCAGCTCTACATTGTCACAGGGTGCATTATAGCGGCGCATTTGGATAAGACTATCGCCAACAAGTTAAAAATCGTCAACTTTGCCTTTTGAAACATCAGACCAATAGTGTCGAGAACTTGGCGCCACACTTGCTTAATTACCTGCATGTGACAGTTGAAATTAAGCTTGGCATTAATTGTTCAGTGCAGCGGCATTCCCGGCGCAACCTGGCTGTAAATTGCGATTATCGAATCACCGTCCGATAATCGCCCAATGTTGGCGCCCTTGCCTTGTACATCCGTGGCCTGCCGGCTTGTAATGGCGGTCGAAAATAAGAGAAAGGACCTGAAATGAACGATCAATTGCGCAACTCCTTTGCCTCAGTGGCGCCGCCGATCGTTGCGTCTCCGGGCAAGCGCATCCAGGCGTTTACCGGCGATCCGGATTTCATGACCTCCCTGGCCCGCGGATTGGCGGTGGTCCAGGCATTCCAAGAGCGCAAGCGCCACTTGACCATCGCGCAGATCAGCCACCGCACGGAAATCCCCCGCGCTGCCGTCAGACGTTGCCTGCACACCTTGATCAAGCTCGGCTACGCCACCACGGACGGGCGCACCTATTCCCTATTGCCCAAGGTCTTGACCCTGGGGCATGCCTATCTGTCTTCCACGCCCCTGGCGGTTTCGGCCCAGCCTTACCTGGACCGCATGAGCGAGCAACTGCACGAAGCCTGCAACATGGCGACCCTGGAAGGTGACGACATCCTTTACATCGCCCGTTCCGCCACGACCCAGCGCCTGATCTCGGTGGATCTGTCGGTCGGTGGCCGGCTGCCGGCCTATTGCACCTCCATGGGCCGGATACTGCTGGCCGCCCTGGATGATGCGTCGTTGCAGGACTACCTCGACCATGCCGACCTGCAAACCAAGACCAGCCGCACCTTGACCACCCCCGAAGCCTTGCTTGAATGCCTGCAGCAAGTGCGCCAGCAAGGCTGGTGCATTGTCGACCAGGAACTGGAGCAGGGCCTGCGTTCCATTGCCGTGCCGGTGTATGACGCGTCTGGCCAGGTGCTGGCCGCGCTGAACGTCAGCACCCACGCCGGGCGGGTCAGCCGTAGCGAACTAGAGCAGCGCTTCCTGCCGAGCATGCTCTCTGCTAGCCAGGAGCTGAGCGCCCAGCTGTTTGCTTAAGCTGTTCGGTGACCGCACAGATCCCGGTTTGACGAATTGACGGTGTTTGCCCTGGCTTATTAATGTCGCGGCAGCGTGATTGACCGCGACGGCGCCTACCGCCGCAGTTCTGGTTTCGCCCCAATAATAATGACGACTCACCGTCGTCCGCCCGCCATCGGTGTGGAAATAAAAATAATGAATCAGCCTTCGCCTTCTGTTGGTACGTGTCTGGACGTGCAGTCCTTTATCAATGCGCAACCGCTGTCCCGCTATCAATGGCGGGTGGTGATCCTGTGTTTCCTGATTGTCTTTCTCGACGGCCTGGACACCGCGGCCATGGGCTTTATTGCGCCGGCGCTGTCCCAGGATTGGGGCATCGACCGTGCCAGCCTCGGCCCGGTGATGAGCGCCGCGTTGATCGGCATGGTGTTTGGTGCCCTGGGCTCCGGGCCCTTGGCCGACCGTTTCGGGCGCAAGGTGGTGCTGGTGGGCGCGGTGCTGGTGTTCGGCGCGTTCAGCCTGGCTTCGGCCTACAGCAGCAACGTTGATCAACTGCTGGTGTTGCGGTTCCTGACCGGCCTGGGCCTTGGCGCCGGTATGCCGAATGCGACGACCCTGCTGTCCGAATACACCCCGGAGCGTCATAAATCGTTGCTGGTGACCAGCATGTTCTGCGGCTTCAACCTGGGCATGGCCGGTGGCGGGTTTATCTCGGCCAAGCTGATCCCGATGTTCGGCTGGCACAGCCTGCTGCTGCTCGGCGGCATCCTGCCATTGATCCTGGTAGGCGTACTGGTGCTGTGGTTGCCGGAATCGGCGCGCTACCTGGTGGTGCGCAATCGTGGCACGGACAAGGTGCGCAAGGCCCTGGCACCCATCGATCCGGTCACCGTCGCCCAGGCCGCCAGCTTCAGTGTCCCGGAACAGAAAACCGTCAAGGCGCGCAATGTGTTCGCGGTGATCTTCTCCGGCACCTACAGCGCCGGCACCCTGTTGCTGTGGCTGACTTACTTCATGGGCCTGGTGATTGTGTACCTGTTGACCAGTTGGTTGCCGACCCTGATGCGCGACAGCGGCGCCAGCATGGAACAGGCAGCGTTCATCGGAGCGCTGTTCCAGTTTGGTGGCGTGCTCAGCGCTGTGGGCGTGGGTTGGGCCATGGATCGGTTCAATCCGCACAAGGTCATCGGTACTTTCTACTTACTGGCGGGGGTGTTTGCCTACGCGGTGGGCCAGAGCCTGGGCAACATCACTCTCCTGGCCACCCTGGTGTTGATCGCCGGGATGTGTGTCAACGGCGCGCAATCGGCCATGCCTTCGCTGGCTGCGCGGTTTTACCCGACCCAGGGGCGGGCGACCGGGGTGTCCTGGATGCTGGGGATTGGGCGTTTTGGCGCGATCCTCGGCGCGTGGATGGGCGCCACGCTGTTGGGGTTGGGTTGGAATTTCGAGCAGGTACTGACGGCGTTGGTGATTCCCGCTGCATTGGCCACCACGGCGGTGCTGATCAAGGGCTTCGTCAGCCACGCCGACGCCACCTGATGTAGGAGCCGGCTTGCCGGCGATGAGGCCTTGGAGCCTTGCAGTGATTTCAGGATCGCCATCGCCGGCAAGCCGGCTCCTACAGGGGATTTGAGGTGATTGATAGCCAGGCAACAATCTGTTCGATTATCGAACGGTTAGTCGATTATCGGATTGTTTGGCCCCTGACCCCGGCTTACTCTTCAAGCACTTCGGCGCTGCCTCCAGCGCCTTTTTCGACCTACATCGGGAGCCCAACCCCATGGCTGAAATCCTTTCGCTGGCTGATGCGGTAAAGCAGTTCGTCAATGATGGCGACACCGTCGCGCTCGAAGGCTTTACCCACCTGATCCCTACAGCGGCAGGTCATGAAATCATTCGTCAGGGCAAGAAAGACCTGACGCTGGTACGCATGACGCCCGACCTGATCTACGACCAACTGATCGGGGCCGGCTGTGCGCGCAAGTTGATTTTCTCCTGGGGCGGCAACCCTGGCGTAGGGTCCCTGCACCGCCTGCGGGACGCGGTCGAGAAGCAATGGCCGCAACCGTTGGAGATCGAAGAACACAGCCATGCGGACCTGGCCAACGCCTATGTGGCCGGCGCATCCGGCCTGCCGTTTGCTGTGCTGCGGGCGTATGCCGGTTCCGACTTGCCCAAGGTCAACCCGCTGATCAAGACCGTGACCTGTCCCTTCACTGGCGAAGTGCTGGCGGCGGTGCCGTCGGTGCGCCCGGACATCACCGTGATCCATGCGCAAAAGGCCGACCGCAAGGGCAACGTGCTGTTGTGGGGGATCCTCGGGGTGCAGAAAGAGGCGGCATTGGCGGCCAAGCGTTGCATCGTCACCGTCGAAGAAATCGTCGATGACCTCAACGCCCCGATGAACGCCTGCGTGCTGCCGACCTGGGCCCTGACCGCGGTGTGCCATGTCCCGGGTGGCGCGCATCCGTCCTACGCCCACGGTTACACCGAGCGTGACAATCGCTTCTATCAAGCCTGGGACCCAATCGCTCGGGACCGTGGGACGTTTACCGCCTGGATCGATGAATACATCCATGGCACCGCTGACTTCAGTCAATTCCAGGCCAAGCTGGCGGCCGCGCAGGAGGCCAAGTAATGACTTACTCGACCAATGAAATGATGACCGTCGCCGCCGCGCGCCGCCTGAAAAACGGCTCGGTATGCTTCGTCGGTATTGGCCTGCCGTCCAAGGCCGCCAACCTGGCACGCCTGACGTCTTCGCCGGATGTGGTGTTGATCTACGAGTCCGGTCCGATTGGCGCCAAGCCCTCGGTATTGCCGCTGTCCATTGGTGATGGCGAGTTGGCGGAAACCGCTGACACGGTAGTCCCCACCGGTGAGATTTTTCGCTACTGGCTGCAAGGCGGGCGCATCGACGTCGGGTTTCTCGGCGCAGCCCAGGTCGACCGCTTCGGCAATATCAACACCACCGTGGTCGGTGACTATCACCAGCCCAAGGTGCGCCTGCCGGGTGCCGGTGGCGCGCCGGAAATCGCCGGTTCTGCCAAGAGCGTGCTGATCATCCTCAAGCAGTCGTCCCGTTCGTTTGTCGACAAACTGGACTTCATCACCTCGGTCGGTCATGGCGAAGGCGGCGATTCGCGCAAGCGCCTCGGCCTGCCGGGCGCAGGCCCCGTAGGAATCATTACCGACCTGTGCATCATGGAGCCGGAGGAGGGCACCCACGAATTCGTGGTCACCGCCCTGCATCCCGGCGTTACTCGCGAGCAAGTGGTCGCCGCCACTGGTTGGGCGATCCGCTTTGCCGACCAGCTCAGCATCAGCGCCGAACCCACCGACATCGAACTGAACGCCTTGCGCGACCTAGAAGCCCGTACGGCCGCCGCCCATGGCCAAACCCCAGGAGAAGCCTGATGCGCGACGTGTTTATCTGTGATGCCATCCGCACCCCCATCGGCCGCTTTGGCGGTGGCCTGTCCACGGTGCGCGCCGACGACCTGGCGGCCTTGCCGATCAAGGCACTGATGGCGCGCAACCCGTCGGTAGACTGGACCGTGGTCGACGAAGTGTTCCTCGGCTGCGCCAACCAGGCCGGCGAAGACAACCGCAACGTGGCGCGCATGGCCGCGCTGCTGGCCGGCCTGCCGCCGAGCATCCCTGGTGTCACGCTCAACCGTTTGTGCGCCTCGGGCATGGACGCCATCGGCACCGCCTTTCGCGCCATCGCCAGTGGCGAAATGGAGTTGGCGATTGCCGGTGGCGTCGAATCGATGTCCCGGGCGCCGTTCGTAATGGGCAAGGCGGATGCGGCGTTCTCGCGCAACATGAAGCTGGAAGACACCACCATCGGCTGGCGCTTTATCAACCCATTGATGAAGGCGCAGTACGGCGTGGATGCCATGCCGCAGACCGCTGACAACGTGGCGGATGACTACAGCGTCTCGCGCGCCGACCAGGACGCCTTTGCCTTGCGCAGCCAGCAGCGCACTGCCGCGGCCCAGGCCGCTGGCTTTTTTGCCGAAGAAATCGTACCGGTGCGGGTCGCCCATAAAAAAGGCGAGACCCTGGTGGAGCACGACGAACACCCGCGTGCCGACACCACCCTTGAAGCCCTGGCCAAGCTCAAACCGGTCAACGGCCCGGACAAGACCGTCACTGCCGGCAACGCTTCCGGGGTCAACGACGGTGCGGCCGCCTTGATTTTGGCCAGTGCTGAAGCGGTGAAAAAACACGGCCTGACCGCCCGCGCCCGGGTGTTGGGCATGGCCAGTGCCGGGGTCGAACCCCGGGTGATGGGCATCGGCCCGGTGCCTGCGGTGCGCAAATTGGTGGAGCGCCTGGGCCTGGCGGTCAGCGACTTTGATGTGATCGAACTCAACGAAGCCTTCGCCAGCCAGGGCTTGGCGGTGCTGCGTGAACTGGGCCTGGCGGACGATGCGCCGCAGGTCAACCCGAACGGTGGCGCCATTGCCTTGGGCCACCCGTTGGGCATGAGCGGTGCGCGCCTGGTGTTGACCGCACTGCATCAACTGGAAAAAACCGGCGGCAGCAAAGGCCTGGCGACCATGTGTGTCGGCGTCGGCCAAGGCCTGGCGCTGGCGATCGAACGCGTTTGAGACCTACAAGAATAAAGAGGATTGCTCCATGAGTGACAAGCCCGGATACCGGCGCCCGCAAGCGGGTACTCAGCCTGATTACCTGCACCCGGCATACCAGTCGACGAACCTGCGTTCGCCGTCCAAGCCGCTGGTGTTTTTGCCCCATTCGCTGTCGGAAATCACCGGCCCGACTATCGGCGCCGAGCGCATTGCCGAGCACGACAACGACCTGACTGCCCAGCACGATGGCGAGCCGCAAGGCGAGCGCATCATCATTCACGGTCGGGTCCTGGATGAAAACGGCCTGCCTGTGCCGGGCATCCTGGTGGAGATCTGGCAGGCCAACGCCGCCGGGCGCTACAACCACAAGCGCGACCAGCACGACGCGCCCCTGGACCCGAACTTCACCGGCACCGGTCGCACCGTCACCGATGCCGATGGCTGGTACCAGTTCCAGACCATCAAGCCCGGCGCTTATCCGTGGGGCAACCACCACAACGCGTGGCGCCCGGCGCATATCCACTTTTCGCTGTTCGGCCCCAGTGTGCTGACGCGCCTGGTGACCCAGATGTACTTTCCCGGCGACCCGCTGCTGGCCTACGACCCGATCTACAACTGTGTGCCGGACACCTCGGCCAAGGAACGCCTGATCGCCCGTTTCGACCTGGAAAAGACCGTGCCGCATTACGCCCTCGGCTACCGCTGGGACATCGTCCTGCGCGGCCGCGACGCCACGCCGATGGAGAAATGACATGACCCTCAACGCAACCACGTCCCACACCGTCGGGCCGTATTACCACATCGGCCTGACCTGGCTGAACCGCGAAGACCTGGCGAATACGGGCACCCTTGGCGAGCGCGTGGCCATCACCGGGCAAGTGCTCGATGGCAATGGCGAGGTGGTCAACGATGCCATGCTCGAAGTCTGGCAGGCCAACGCTGCAGGCAAATATGACCACCCCGAGGATGACCAGGACAAAGCCCTGGACCCTAACTTCGAAGGCTTTGGCCGGGTGCCGGTGGACGCGCAAGGGCGCTTTCGTTTCAGCACCATCAAGCCGGGCAGTGTGCCGGGCCTCAAGGGCACGACCCAGGCGCCACATCTGGTGGTGCTGGTGTTTGCCCGTGGTTTGGTCAAGCACTTGCTGACGCGGATCTATTTCGACGGCGAGGCAGCCAATGGCGATGACCCGTTGCTGGCGTGTGTGCCAGCAGAGCGGCGCCGCACCTTGGTTGCCAAGGCGGATGCGTCGGGGGTGTATCAGTGGAATGTGATTCTTCAGGGCACCGATGAAGAAACGGTGTTTTTCGATTACTGAGTTGGCTGCAAGGGCGCCATCGCGGGCAAGCCCGCTCCCACAGTGGAATGCGTTCACCTGTGGCAGCTGGCTTGCCTGCGATAGGGCCGGCACAGGCAACTGCTATCCAAAGGTCTGCTTGCGGAACGAGGTTGTTGCAAAGTATGTCTAGACTCTAACCCGTTCCCCACGAGTGAAAACAACATGACAACCAATACCAGTCACTACACCGGAGAAGAACGCAGCAAACGGATTTTTGCGATTGTCGGGGCCTCTTCCGGCAACCTTGTCGAATGGTTCGACTTCTACGTCTACGCCTTCTGCGCCATCTACTTCGCTCCGGCGTTTTTCCCCTCCGACGACCCCACGGTGCAACTGCTCAACACCGCTGGCGTGTTCGCCGCAGGCTTTTTGATGCGCCCCATCGGCGGCTGGCTGTTTGGCCGGGTCGCCGACAAGCATGGGCGCAAGAATTCGATGATGATCTCGGTGCTGATGATGTGTGCCGGCTCCCTGGTCATCGCCTTTCTGCCCACCTACAAGGACATCGGCGCCTGGGCCCCGGCCCTGCTGCTGATGGCGCGACTGTTCCAGGGCCTGTCGGTGGGCGGCGAGTACGGCACCACGGCAACCTACATGAGCGAAGTCGCGCTCAAGGGCCAGCGCGGCTTCTTTGCCTCGTTCCAGTACGTGACCCTGATCGGCGGGCAACTGCTGGCGGTGTCGGTGGTGGTGATCCTGCAACAACTGCTCACCGAAGACGAACTGCGGGCCTGGGGCTGGCGCATTCCGTTTGTGATCGGGGCCGTGGCGGCGGTGATTTCGCTGCTGCTGCGCCGCTCCCTGAAAGAAACCACCAGCAAGGAAATGCGTGAAAACAAGGACGCCGGCAGCATTGCCGCGCTGTTTCGCGATCACAAGGCTGCGTTTATCACCGTGCTCGGCTACACCGCTGGCGGCTCGCTGATTTTCTACACCTTTACCACCTACATGCAGAAGTACCTGGTGAACACCGCCGGCATGCACGCCAAGACCGCCAGCTACATCATGACCGGCGCGCTGTTCCTCTACATGTGCATGCAGCCACTGTTCGGCATGCTCTCGGACAAGATCGGCCGCCGTAACTCGATGCTCTGGTTCGGCGCCCTCGGTACCCTGTGCACGGTGCCGATCCTGCTGACCCTGAAAACCGTGACCAGCCCGTTCCTGGCCTTTGTGCTGATTACCCTGGCGCTGGCGATTGTGAGTTTCTACACCTCCATCAGCGGCCTGGTAAAAGCGGAAATGTTCCCGCCACAAGTGCGCGCCCTCGGTGTGGGCCTGGCCTATGCGGTGGCCAACGCGATCTTCGGTGGTTCGGCGGAATACGTGGCCCTGGGCCTGAAATCCATCGGCCTGGAAAACACCTTTTACTGGTACGTGACCGGCATGATGGCCATCGCGTTCCTGTTCAGCCTGCGCCTGCCGAAACAGGCGGAGTACCTGCACCACGATCTGTAAGGGATGAGTTATGACACTGCGCACGAGCAACCAATTGTTCGACGCTTACTTCACCGCCGACAGCATGGCCGAGGTGTTCTGTGACCAGGGACGCTTGCAGGGCATGCTGGATTTCGAAGCCGGATTGGCCCGGGTGCAGGCCGGGGTCGGGTTGATTCCTCAGGCCGCCGTGGCGCCGATTGCCCAGGCGTGCCTGGCCTCGTTGTACGACGTGGACGCCCTCGGCGCGGCGATTGCCACGGCGGGCAATTCGGCGATCCCGCTGGTCAAGGCCCTGGGCAAGTTGATTGCCAGTGAAGACGCTGGCGCCGAGCGCTATGTGCATCTGGGCGCCACCAGCCAGGACGTGATGGACACTGGCCTGGTCCTGCAACTGCGGCGGGCGCTGGAGCTGCTCGATACGGACCTGGCCCGCCTGGGCACGGTGCTCGCGGCCCAGGCGCAGCGCTATGCCGATGTGCCATTGGCCGGGCGCACCTGGTTGCAGCACGCAACGCCGGTCACCCTGGGGATGAAAATCGCCGGTTGGCTGGGGGCGGTGACACGCAATCGCCAACGGCTGCTGGAGTTGAAGCCGCGCTTGCTGGTCCTGCAGTTTGGTGGCGCATCCGGCACCTTGGCTGCACTGGGCGAACACGCCATGCCGGTGGCGCAAGCCCTTGCGGCAGAGTTGCAACTGACGCTGCCCGAGCAACCCTGGCACACCCAGCGTGACCGTTTGGTGGAATTTGCCGCCGTGCTGGGCCTGATCGCCGGCAGCCTGGGCAAGCTCGGGCGGGATATCAGCCTGTTGATGCAGACCGAAGCGGGGGAAGTGTTCGAACCTTCGGCGCCGGGCAAGGGCGGCTCCTCGACCATGCCGCACAAGCGCAACCCGGTTGGCGCGGCGGTGCTGATCAGCGCTGCCACGCGCGTGCCGGGCCTGGTGGCGACGATGTTCAGCGCCATGCCCCAGGAGCACGAGCGCAGCCTGGGCCTGTGGCATGCCGAATGGGAAACCCTGCCCGAGATCTGCCGCCTGGTGTCCGGGGCGTTGCATCAGGCGCTGCTGCTGGGCGAAGGCCTGGAAGTCGATGCGCAGCGCATGGCGCGCAATCTCGACCTGACCCAGGGCCTGGTGCTGGCCGAAGCCGTAAGCATCGTCTTGGCCCAGCGTTTGGGCCGTGAAACCGCCCATCACTTGCTGCAACAGTGCTGTAAACGCGCGGTCGCCGAGCAGCGCCATTTGCGCGCAGTGTTGGCCGATGAGCCGCAAGTCACCGCCGAGCTGTCGGCGCTGGAATTGGATCGCCTGCTGGACCCGGCGCATTACCTGGGCCTGGCACAGACCTGGGTCAGCCGCGCCGTGGCCGAGCACTTTGCATTGTCTGCCTGAGGAGACTGCTGTGGGATTTGTACGACTCGCCGATGGCGAACTGAACTACCAACTGGAAGGCCCTGAAGGCGCACCGGTGCTGGTGCTGTCCAACTCATTGGGCACCGACCTGCAGATGTGGGATACCCAGATGCCGGCCTTCACCGAGCATTTTCGGGTGCTGCGCCTGGACACCCGTGGCCACGGCAAATCCCTGGTCACCGAGGGCCCCTACAGCATTGAACAACTGGGCCGTGACGTGCTGGCGTTGCTGGACGCCCTGGATATCCAGCGTGCGCATTTCTGTGGCCTGTCCATGGGCGGGTTGATTGGCCAGTGGCTGGGCATCAACGCCGGTGAGCGCTTGCTCAAACTGGTGCTGTGCAACACGGCGGCCAAGATCGGCACCCCTGAAATCTGGAACCCGCGGATCGACATGGTCCTGCGCGATGGCCAGGCGGCAATGGTGGGCTTGCGTGATGCATCGATTGCCCGCTGGTTCACTGCCGATTTTGCCCAGGCTCATCCCGACCAGGCCAAGCGCATCACCGACATGCTCGCGGCCACATCGCCCCAGGGCTATGCCGCCAACTGTGGCGCGGTGCGCGATGCGGATCTGCGCGAGCAACTGGCGTCCATCAAGGTGCCGACGTTGGTGATTGCCGGCACTGAAGATGCCGTCACACCCCCGGCGGGCGGGCACTTTATCCAGGCGCGTGTAGCGGGCGCCGAATACGCCGAGTTCTACGCGGCGCATCTATCCAACGTACAAGCCGGGGCTGCGTTCAGCGACCGGGTACTGACCTTCCTGCTGGATCGCTGAGGGCGTTTTTGTGGACGAGAAACAACGTTATGCCGAGGGGCTCGAGGTGCGGCGTGCAGTGCTGGGCGATGCCCATGTCGATCGCAGTCTCAATGCCCTGACCGAGTTCAACAGCGAGTTCCAGGAAATGATCACCCGTCATGCCTGGGGCGATATCTGGACCCGCCCGGGCTTGCCCAGGCACACCCGCAGCCTGATCACCATCGCCATGCTGATCGGCATGAACCGCAGCGAAGAGCTGAAATTGCACCTGCGCGCCGCCGCCAGCAATGGCGTGACCCGCGCCGAGATCAAGGAAGTGCTGATGCAAAGTGCGATCTACTGCGGGATCCCGGCGGCCAATGCGACGTTTCACCTGGCAGAGTCGGTGTGGGACGAGTTGGGGGTGGAGTCGCGGGACTGACGACAATTTGCCCGCCCTTATGCCAAGTCACTCTTCAGCCGCTGGAATGTAGGTGTTACGCCGTGGAAAACCGGTTTCTTCACGAAGCGCATTTTCGGTAAAGGTCTTGGGGTTGGTGGGAGTGGGGGGCGTCGTGGGGTCGTTGTCAAAATCAAAGGCGGGAGCAGTGGTCTGCAACCCAACAGCTTGGCGCTCCATATTGGACTCGCCATCGGTTTTGCCTGGGAGGAAGGTGCCGTGGGCGCCGTTATAGGCATGGGCCATTTCATGGTAGAGGATAACGACCGGCGGCTCTCGGAAGATAAAACCAGGGTTGCTGTTGATTGCTGCGCTAGTTGCTACCGAGCCTTTGGTATTACCTTGGATGTAACCTATCAAGGGTGACTCTGCGAGGTCGTCATATTCTTTTAGTTGTTTGTCATGCTCTCTCGTGAAGTTGTTGCCGTATGAATAACTAGTGTTGCCGGTGGTCTCTCGAATAGTAACGGGGGAACCATTGAGTTCGGCTGCCTGGTCTAGTTCAGAGAGCATATTTTGTGCGGTCGGCGAGTTTCTGAAAAATTCAAGATTGTCTTGGGTGTGTTGCTTGAACTTGTCTGAACCTTCGACTTTAAAGGCTTTGTGCCCGGCGTCGCTTATGCGCACTTGTCTTAGGGTTGAGCCGGCAACCCTGGCAACCCGATCCCCCGCGTCGGCGTAGATCTGGTCGCTTGCATGGTTTGCCAGGACGATGTCCCGGCCTCGGCCGGTGTAGAAGGTGGTCGGCCTTGTGCTGTACATCACGTCTTCACCGGGGCCGCCATGCATCAGGTTAATCGGGCTGGCGCCGATCATGGTGTCGTTGCCCTTGCCACCATCCATGTAACTGAACGTTCCCTTGCTGCCGGGGCCGGAGAGCATCAGGTCATTGCCGTTGTTGCCATACATGACGGTCTTACCTGTGCCGCCGCGCATTGTGTCATTGCCGCTATTGCCTTCGGCGTAGCTGTTGGCGCTGCCCAGAGTGATATCGTCATCGCCCGCACCGCCATAGACACGGGTTTCACCACTGCCAAGGGCTTCAATCCTGTCTCGCCCCCTGCCGCCCTCAATGACAATCGGCATAGTGACGCGAGGATCAACCCTGATGTGATCATCACCGCCTTTGGACTTGATGTGCAGTTCTTCAGGGTAATCTTCGTGGTTGTTGATTTTTAATAGGTAATGAATGCCATTGACTTCCAAGTGAATGTTGTCGCCTGAAGCGGGATTAACCTTTATGACGTCTGAATGATTACCTGTAACGACTTGCAGCGCGTTGCTTCTGTTTAGATATCCATCATCCGTGGATTTCTCCCATGTGACTTGATGGGTTATTTTTATAGTGTTGTCGCTAAATAGGGCGAATGCGTTTGTATAGACGGGATATTTTTCAACGTAGTTCTGATCGATTGTCAATGTTGAATGTGGCGTAAAGAGCGTATGTGATTTTTTCAATGGCGGGCTTTGAATCGTAATGGGGTTCGATACGGAGTTACCCGCCAGTGTTACCGGGTGCGTGCTTGGTGGCGGTAGATTTAACGGTTGTAAGCCAGTTGATATTGCCATTACGTACTCTCGCTTTAGTGTGTGCGTTGAGTACTAGTGGCTGAGCGGTGGCCAAGGATTCCCAAGGGAACCGATGCCGGTTTTTTCGGGACCCGTAGCAGGGTGGCGTTCAGTGAGCGTCGGCGTCCCACACCCAGTTCCACACTCCCGGCAAGTGCACCACCTCGTTGGTATCCTTCACCGTGCGCGCCAGGGCTGCGCGTTCCAGGCTCGCGCGGTCGGTGTAGAAGGGAGCGGCGGCAGTCTTCAGGCCATTGGCCTGGGCACTGTCCATCAGGATCTGCAGGTATTCCGGCAGGTGCCGGGCGGTGTAGCGGTTGATGTCGTGAAAGGTCACCACGACCGGAATCACCCCGTCCACGGTCGGCAGTTCGCCCAGCGCAATGCGTTCGCGCACCAGCGATAGTTGCCGCAGCAGGTTGGCCCGCCGCCTCGGGCTGGCATTGAAGCCCCAGATCTTGCCGTCATTGGCACTCAAGTCGGTCAGCAGGATTTGCATGCCGTGGTGCTGATAGGCGGCGAAGGTGCGCTTGTCATAGTTCCAGAAGGGCGGGCGCACCAGGCTGGGGGCGGTGCCAGTGATCGAGGCAATGCTTGCGGCGCCCAGGCTCAGGGTCTGTGCCAGGTCTTCGTCGTTCATCAGGCGATGGTTGCTATGCCAGCGGGTGGCGGTGTGGAAGGCCAGGATATGCCCGGCGGCGTGTTCGCGTTCCATGGTCTTGCGCCCGCGCGGGCTGCCGCCGGAACGCCAGGCCTGGGTCTGCAAAAAGAAAATTGCCTTGATCCCCGGCAGCACCGGGTTTTGAGCCAGGTCCTGGATTACCGAGCGGCTGGGATTGGCGTAGCCCGAGGCGCTGGGGCCATCATCGAACGTCAGCAGGAAACGGATCGGCGCCTGGCTTTGCAGGCGTTGTGCGGTCTGCGGGGTCAATGCCACGGGCGCGCCGATGCAGCCGCTGAGGCTGATCAATAGTGTGGCAAGCAAGAGGGCAATGAGTTTCATGGGGCTCTGGGGTCAATGATGCACATCCTTGTGATCGGGGTATGGAGGCCGGCAACATACAGCAAGCGCGTACCCCGTTCACTGTCAGTCTGCGTAGTGCTCACGCGGGCCATAGCCCATTTCCTCACGCAAGCCGTTCTCGGTGAACGGCTTGGGATTGGTTGAAGTAGGCGGCGTGAGTGGGTCGTTGTCAAAGTCGAACGGTGCGGCAGTAGTCGGCAGGCCAACGGCCTGGCGCTCTACATTGGGTGTATCCACTGGAGGGTTTGCGCCTACCTGCTCTTGGGTGTGGCCGCTGAAAAAGGTGCCCGTGCCGGCGTTCCAGGCATGGGCCGATTCATGTTGCAGGGTGACGATGGGTGCGGCAGGGACATTGGGGTCGGCGTAGATATCGAACGGATTGTACTGCAGGGTGCCGCTGTTGATTCGGCGACCTGCAGCCCCTTCTTTGATATGGCTTTGTTTTGTCTGTTCTGGCGACAGATGGTCGTCAAAATGACTGCTGGAACCTTCGATAATCGGCAACGGCGCGCCGTTTTGTCGAGCCACGGCGTCCATCCCCGCGAGCATTTGCTGGCCCACGGGCGAGCCGCGCAGCAATTCAAGGTCATCTTCGACCCGTTGCTTGAACGCCTGCGTGCCCTGGGCCTGGAACCCTTCTTTACCGGCGTTGCTTGGCGTCACCGGGGTGATCGTTGCATCAGACCCGCCCAAGAGCCGATCAGTGGGTTTTGCATAGATGCGGTTGTCCGGCCGGTTGGACCAGATCGTGTCGTGGCCTTTGCCGCTGTAGAAGGTCGTGCGGTCGTGCCCCACCAGCACATCGTCACCTTGGCCGCCGTTTATCACCGTATGCCCATCGCCAGCGTATAGCTGGTCGTCACCGTTGCCGCCATCCAGGTAGCTTTGCTTCTGGGCGGCCCCGGCACCTGCGTACAGCCGGTCATTGCCGTTATTGCCGTACATGACGTTGGAGCCCGTGCCTCCCACTATCGTGTCATCACCTTCGTTGCCTTCGGCATACCCGTTGCCGCTGCCCAGGCGCAGGGTGTCGTTGCCCTTGCCGCCAAACAGCTGGGTGGGGCCGCCGCCCGCTTGCACGTCATCGTCGCCATCGCCGGCTTCGACCTTGACCGGGAGCATGACGCCGGGGTCGATTTTTATCTTGTCGTCACCACCATGGCTTTTGATATGCAGGCTGGTGGGCGCACTGTCCTTGGGGTCTCTGACATTAAACAGGTAGGGCTTACCGTTGACCTCGACCTTGAGTCGGCCATCAGGGTGGTTGCTCAGATGAATAGTGTCGGCGCTGTTGCCGGTTTCAAATGTCAGGGCGTCGCTCACAATGATCGATTTTCCCGGCGCCAGAGGTACTTCGCTCAGGGACTGGCGGACTCTGAGGTTGCCGTCATCGACCAACGTCAGTTGCTTGTCCTGCGAGGAGAAATTCGGAAGCTCCGGTTGCGCCTGTGAAGGGGTTCGCGCAGAAGGAAACGGCTGGTGTTGGCCTTTGCCTGGCACGGCGGCGGGCTCGGCCTGCGGCGTGTGAGGGGGGAGGGCAGGCATGGCGTGATGTGGCGCGATCGTGTTCATGGTCAGTACCTTTCAGTTCAACGCAAACGCCCCTCCAGGGGGGGGAGGGGCGGTAGGTATGTCGTGCGATTGAATGAAAGTGTTCCGTCGCCGCCGTCGATCCTTTGTTACCGGGCGTAATAAAGTAGGCGCACCCGGTGCAGAAAAGTCGTCGGACGGCGCGGGCTTTTTGCCGTTCGCCCTGTCACTACAACAAGCTGATTGGATAGCTGACGATCAACCGGTTCTCATCAAACTCATTGTTGCTGTAGTCGCGGCGCATGCTGGAATTGCGCCAGCGCATTGTAAGATTTTTCAGGCTGCCGCTTTGTACGGTGTAGCCCACTTCGCTTTCCCGGCCCCATTCCTTGCCATCGTTGACAGTGGCGGTGTGCACGTTGCTGCCGCTGATGTAGCGGTTCATCAAGGTCAGGCCGGGCACGCCCAGGGCGGCGAAGTTGTAGTCATGGCGTACCTGCCAGGATTTTTCCTCGGCGTTGTCATAGCTGGCATTGAAGCTGTCGTTGGCCAGGGTGCCGCCGCTGGTGCCATTGACTCGCATCCACGCGCTGTTGCCGCTGAGTTTTTGCAGGCCGACGTAGAAGGTGTTGCCACCGTACCTGGCGGAGAACAGGCCGGACCAGGTCTTGTTGTCCAGGTTGCCGGCCCGGGCGCTGCCGTCGTCCTGGCCGTAGAAGAAGCCGAGGTTGGCCCCCAGGGTCCAGTCGCCCAGGGGCTGGCTGTGGGTCAGGTTGAGGTATTGCTGGCGGTAGATGTCCTTGAGCTGGGCATTCCACACGCCGACCTGGGTACGTTTGTCGTTGAACGCGTATTCGGCGCCCTGGAAGTTGAAGCGATCGGAGGTGAACGCGGTTTTCCCGAACATCGACATGTCCGTCATGCTGCTGTCGTCACGCGGGCTGTTGGCGCGGAACTGGCCGCCATACAGGGTCAGGCCGGCGATCTCTTTGGAGGTGATCTGCCCGCCGCGCAGGGTTTGCGGCAGGGAGCGGCCATCGTCCGAACGCAGGATCGGCAGTACCGGCATCCACTCGCCGACTTTCAACTCGGTCTGGGAAATCCGTGCCTTGAACGCCACCCCCAGGC
Organism: Pseudomonas sp. HC1(2025); assembly: GCF_058742075.1. Lineage (NCBI taxonomy): Bacteria > Pseudomonadati > Pseudomonadota > Gammaproteobacteria > Pseudomonadales > Pseudomonadaceae > Pseudomonas > Pseudomonas sp. HC1(2025). The sequence goes on from NZ_CP196017.1 coordinate 1,410,670, forward strand.
GCCCGAAGTTATCGGCCGGCTTGCCATCGTGGTCCAGGGGCAGCAATTGGGTGCCGCCGGAGCCGCCGCCGCCGTCGAGCTTTTGCGAATACATGCCCAGCACATCCACCCCGAACCCCACGGTGCCCTGGGTGAAACCGGACTTGGCATCAAGGATGAAACTCTGCGTCCACTCCTGCGCGCTGCCCTGGGCCTTGGTCGGGTTGGTGAAATTGCGGTTGAAGAAGAAATTGCGCAGGTTGAGGTTGGCGCTGGCATCTTCCAGAAAGCCGTGTTCCTGGGCAACAACTGGGAGGGCAAGGCTGGCGACAGCGGTAGCCAGCAATAGCCGGCGAGGGTGCAAGGTGCTCATGGCATGGGACCTGTTGTTATTGGTGGTTTTCAGGTGTGGGCCATGGTGCGGGGCGTGTGTGGGGCGGTTCAATTGGGGGAGGGCGGGTTTTGGGCGGTGATCGCACGAAACTGTGCGCCCATGAAAAAGCCCACCAAAGGGTGGGCTTCATGTGTTGCTACGCCGATCAGAACAACTTGAGCTTCGGCGCTTCTTCTTTCACCGGCTCATTCTTCGCCGTCTGTTCGTTCCAACCGCCACCGAGGGCCTTGTACAAGGTCACTTCGCTGGTCAGTTGGGCCAGGCGGTCGGTGATCAGCGTTTGCTGGGCAGCGAACAGCTGGCGTTGGGCGTCGAGGAAGGTCAGGTTGCTATCAACCCCAATGCGGTAGCGACGCTCGGCCAGGCGGTAGTAGTCCTGGTTGGCCGCGACGAAATCACGCTGGGCCTGCAACTGTTGGTTGTAGGTCGCACGTGCCGCCAGGCCGTCGGAGACTTCCTGGAACGCGGTCTGGATCGACTTCTCGTAGGTCGCGACGTTGATCTCTTTCTGGATCTTCGAGTAGTCCAGGCTGGCGCGCAGGCTACCGGCGTTGAAGATCGGGATGTTGATCTGCGGCGCGAACGACCAGGTACCCGAGCCGCCCTTGAACAGGCCACCGAGGTCCGGGCTCAAGGTCCCGGCATTGGCGGTCAGGCTGATGCTCGGGAAGAACGCAGCCCGTGCCGCGCCGATGTTGGCGTTGGCAGCCTTGAGGTTGTGCTCGGCCTGCAGGATGTCGGGGCGACGTTGCAGCAGGTCTGAGGGCAGGCCGGCCGGTACTTCGCTCAACAGGTCGTCGGACAGCGGCTGAGTGGCGAGATTCGCCGGCAGGCCGGTGCCCAGCAGCAGGGTCAGGTTGTTTTCGTCCTGGGCCACCTGGCGGGTGTAGCGGGCCAGTTGCACACGGGCGCTTTCAACCGAGGTGCGCGCCTGGCTCAAGTCCAGGGCCGAGGCCACGCCGACTTCGTTGCTGCGCGAGGTGAGCTTGAAGCTCTGCTCGTAGGCGGCCAGGGTGTCCTGGGTCAGCTTGAGCAGTTCCTTGTCCGCTTGCCAGGTCAGGTAGGCATTGGCCACGCTGGCCACCAGGCTGATCTGCGTGCTGCGGCGTGCTTCTTCAGTGGCGAAGTATTTCTGCAACGCTTCTTCGCTCAGGCTGCGCACCCGGCCGAACAGGTCCAGTTCGTAGGCGTTGATCCCGAGGGTCGCCGAGTAGGAACTGGTGATGTTCGATTCGCCGGTTTGCGAGGCCCGTGCCGGAACGCGCTGGCGGCTGCCGCTGCCATTGGCGCCGACGGCCGGGAACAGGTCGGCACGCTGGATGCGGTACTGCGCGGCAAAGGCGTCGATGTTCAGCGCCGCGACACGCAGGTCACGGTTGTTGACCAGTGCGACCTGGATCAGTTGCTGCAGGGCAGGATCGTGGAAAAACTGCTTCCAGCCTTGCTCGGCAGCGGCCTGGCTCGGCGCCTGGGCCGACGAGTACGCCGGCCCCTGCGGGAACTGGGCGGCAACCGGCGCTTCAGGCTGCTGATAATCAGGGATCAGCGAGCAGCCACTGAGCACGAATGCCGTGACTGCCAGGGAGAGTAGCGACTTGCGCATTAGCCAGCCTCTTTAGGAGTATTCGGTGTATCGGACTTGTCAGTTTTTTTCCGGCTACCCATGGCGGACACGGTCACGAAGAACAGTGGCACCCAGAAGATCGCCAGGACGGTGGCAGTGATCATACCGCCAATCACCCCGGTACCGATTGCGTGTTGGCTGCCTGAACCTGCGCCCGAGGAGATCGCCAGCGGCAGTACGCCGAGGACGAACGCCATGGACGTCATGATGATCGGACGCAGACGCATGCGGGACGCCTCGATGGCCGCCTCGACGATGCCCTTGCCCTGCTCATGCAGCTCCTTGGCAAATTCCACGATCAGGATGGCGTTCTTCGAGGCCAGGCCCACGGTCACCAACAACCCCACCTGGAAGAACACGTCGTTGGACAGTCCTCGCAGGCTGGTGGCCATCAGTGCACCGATCACGCCCAGCGGGACTACCAACACCACCGCAATCGGGATCGACCAGCTTTCGTACAGCGCTGCCAGGCAGAGGAACACCACCAGCAACGACAGGGCATACAGCGCAGGCGCCTGGGAGCCGGACAAGCGTTCTTCATACGACAGACCGGTCCAGGCATAGCCCACACCCGCCGGCAATTGCTTGGCGATGCGCTCGACTTCCGCCATCGCGTCACCGGTGCTGTAGCCAGGCGCCGGGGTCCCGAGGACTTCCATCGCCGCTACGCCGTTGTACCGCGACAGTTTCGGCGAGCCGAAGATCCAGTTACCAGAGGCAATTGCTGATAATGGCACCATCTTCCCGTCGTTGGCGCGCACGAACCATTTGTTCAGGTCTTCAGGGGACATCCGGCCAGCGGCCTCACCCTGGATGTAGACCTTCTTCACTCGACCGCGGTCGATGAAGTCATTGACGTAGCTGCCACCCAAGGCAATCGCCAGGGTCTGGTTGATGCTCGACAGGCTGATGCCCTGGGCACTGGCCTTCTCGTCATCAATGGTCAGCTCGTACTGCGGCTCATCGTTGACGCCGTTGGGACGTACGCCGGCCAGGATCTTGCTCTGCGCGGCCATACCGAGGAACTGGTTACGTGCGTTCATCAAGGCATCGTGACCCACACCGCCCTGGTCCTGCAGGAACACGTCGAAACCGGTGGCGTTACCCAACTCCAGTACCGATGGGGGCACGATGGCAAACACCATGGCGTCCTTGAAGGTCTGGAAGAAGTAACCCTGGGCACGCTTGGCCACTTCGAACACCGACATCGATGCGTCGCGCTGGTCCCATGGCTTGAGCATGACGAATGCCAGGCCCGAGCTTTGGCCACGACCGGCAAAGTTGAAGCCGTTTACGGTAAATACCGATTGCACGGCCTTGCCTTCACCGGGCTCACCTTCCTTGTCGTTCAACAGGAAGGCACGCATGTCGTCGATAACGGTCTGGGTGCGTTCGGCCGAAGAACCAACCGGTGTCTGCACCTGGGCGAAGATCACACCCTGGTCTTCCTCGGGCAGGAACGCGCTTGGAATACGGGTGAACAGCCAGATCATGCCGGCGAAGATGATCAGGTACACCAGGAACGAAGGCGCCTTGTGCTTGATCATGTTGCCCACGCCACGCTCGTAGCTCAGTACGCCACGGTCGAAGGTGCGGTTGAACCAGCCGAAGAAACCACGCTTGGGTTGGCCGTGTTTCTCGGGGTCGATCGGCTTGAGCATGGTGGCGCACAAGGCCGGGGTGAAGATCAGTGCAACCAGCACCGACAGGGCCATCGCCGACACAATGGTGATGGAGAACTGTTTATAGATCACGCCGGTGGAGCCGCCGAAGAACGCCATCGGCAGCAATACCGCCGACAGGACCAGGGCAATACCCACCAGGGCGCCCTGGATCTGGCTCATGGACTTGACCGTCGCCTCCTTGGGCGACAGGTGCTCCTCGGCCATCACCCGCTCGACGTTTTCCACTACCACGATCGCATCGTCCACCAGCAAGCCGATGGCCAGGATCATGCCGAACATGGTCAAGGTGTTGATGGTGAAGCCAAAGGCCGCGAGGATGCCGAACGTACCCAGCAACACCACCGGTACCGTCATGGTGGTGATGATAGTGGCGCGGAAGTTTTGCAGGAACAGGTACATCACCAGGAACACCAGGATGATCGCCTCGACCAGGGTATCGACTACCCCGGAAATCGATTCGGTCACCACCGGTGTGGTGTCATACGGAACCACGGCTTTCATGCCTGGCGGGAAGAACGGCTCCAGGGACGCGACCGTGGCACGGATGGCCTTGGCGGTGTCCAGGGCGTTGGCGCCCGATGCCAGTTTGATCGCCATGCCGGAAGCCGGCTTGCCGTTGAACTGGGCGCTGATGCTGTAGTTCTGGCCACCCAGCTCGACACGGGCGACATCGCCCAGGCGCACTTGGGAACCATCGCTGTTCACGCGCAGGAGGATCTTTTCAAACTGCTCGGCGCTTTGCAGGCGAGTCTTGCCGATGATGGTGGCGTTCAACTGAGTGCCGGGCAGGGCTGGCAGGCCACCCAACTGGCCGGTGGCCACCTGGACGTTCTGCGCCGCAATGGCACTGCTGACATCCACCGGGGTCATCTGGAAGTTGTTCAACTTGGCCGGGTCCAGCCAGATACGCATGGCGTACTGGGAACCGAAGACCTGGAAGTCACCCACCCCAGATGTCCGCGAAATCGGGTCCTGGATGTTGGAAACGATGTAGTTGGACAGGTCATCCTTGCTCATGGTGCCGTCTTCGGACACCAGGCCGATCACCATCAGGAAGTTCTTCACCGACTTGGTTACGCGGATCCCCTGCTGCTGCACTTCTTGCGGCAGCAATGGGGTCGCCAGGTTCAGCTTGTTCTGCACCTGAACCTGGGCGATGTCCGGGTTGGTACCCTGGTTGAACGTCGCGGTGATGGTCATGCTGCCGTCGGAGTTACTGTCCGAGGCGACATAACGCAGGTTGTCGATACCGTTGAGCTGCTGCTCGATCACCTGCACCACGGTGTCCTGCACGGTTTGTGCGGACGCGCCTGGGTAGGTCACCTGGATATCAATGGCGGTTGGCGCGATGGCCGGGTATTGGTTGATGGGCAACTTCAGGATCGACAGTGCCCCGACCAGCATGATCACCAGGGCTATTACCCAGGCGAAAATGGGACGGTCGATAAAAAATTTCGACATGTATTACTCCCCTTTGCCAGCGGCGGCGGCAGGAGCAGAACCGGCGGGCTTGGCGTTGGTGGCTTCCTTCGCTTCAACCGTGATGCCCGGCTTGATGAACTGCAAGCCTTCGGTGATCACACGGTCACCGGCATTCAGGCCCTTTTCCACCAGCCAGTAGGCGCCGGCGGTACGGTTGGCCACCAGCACGCGCTGTTCGACCTTGTTGTCGGCGGTGACGACCAGCGCAGTCGGGATGCCCCGGATGTCGCGGGTCACGCCTTGTTGTGGGGCGAGGATCGCCTTGCTGTTCACGCCGGCCTGCAATTGTGCGTGGACAAACATGCCCGGCAACAGGGTGTGATCAGGGTTGGGGAACACAGCGCGCAGGGTTACCGAGCCCGTGGTCTGGTCGACCGACACTTCGGAAAATTCCAGGCGGCCTTGCTGGGTGTATTCGCTGCCGTCTTCCAGGGTCAGCTTGACCATGGCCGCGTTTTCACCGGCTTTCTGCAGTTGGCCGCTTTCCAGGTCGCGACGCAGTTTCAGCATCTCGGCGGAGGATTGCGTGACGTCGACGTAGATCGGGTCCAGTTGCTGGATCACGGCCATGGCGTCTGCCTGGCCATTGCTGACCAATGCGCCTTCGGTGACCGAGGAACGCCCGATACGCCCGGAGATCGGGGCGAACACCTTGGTGTAGCGCACGTTGATCTGAGCCGTCTGCAGGTTGGCTTCGGAAGTCATGCGGTTGGATACGGCGGTGTCGTATTCCTGGCGGCTGACCGCCTGCTCGTTGACCAGTTGTTTGTAGCGGTCGGCAATCGACTTGGTCTGTTGCAGGTTGGCCTGGGCGCTTTTCAGGGTCGCCTCATACACCGACGGATCGATCTGATAGAGCTGCTGGCCTTCCTTGACGTCGCCGCCTTCCTTGAACAGGCGCTTGAGAATGATGCCATTGACCTGGGGGCGGACTTCCGCGATGCGGAACGCAGTGGTGCGGCCCGGCAATTCGGAGGTCAGGGTATAGGCTTGAGGTTGAAGGGTGACCACGCCGACCTGAGGGGTTTGAGCGGGCGGCGCCGCTTCTTCCTTTTTACATCCGCTGAGCAGCGATGCCAGGGCGACGGCAGTGACCAGAGCGGTAACAGCTGGCTTAAGTTGCATGAAGATCCTCGGGTCAGGCGCGCTTGATGCGCACAAGAAGTGTGGAAGGGTAAAAAACAGACAGTGAGTAGATAAGTAGCTTGCTAGGCAATATACTTACGTTCATGGTTGTTTGTAAACTCTTGACAGGCTTCGCGGATTCCTTACAAAGCAATGCCCAAAGCCTCGATTCTAGTACGTTCGATGCCCATGAAGGCGTCGTCCCATAATTATTCAGAAGGTGGTTATCCACCACCGCCCGTGTCCTGATTGAGGTGTTACTGCCATGGTTCGTCGTACCAAAGAGGAAGCTCAGGAAACGCGCAGCCAGATACTTGAAGCCGCCGAGCAAGCCTTTTATGAGCGCGGTGTTGCGCGCACTACGCTGGCGGATATCGCGGCGCGGGCGGGCGTGACGCGGGGCGCGATCTATTGGCACTTCAGCAACAAGTCGGACCTGTTGCAGGCACTGCTCGACACGCTGCACGAACCCCTGGACGAATTGGCCAGGGCCAGTGAAAGCGAGGATGAGGTAGATCCGCTGGGCTGCATGCGCAAGCTGCTGATCCATCTTTTTCATCAGGTGGCCCTGGACCCGAAGACTCGGCGCATTAATGAGATCCTGTTCCATAAGTGCGAATTTACCGACGAAATGTGCGACATGCGCCGTCAACGCCAGACCCATAGCCTTGAGTGCAACCTGCGTATCGGCCTGACGCTGCGCAATGCAGTCCACCGCGGGCAACTTCCGGAAAACCTCGACACCGCTCGTGGGGCGGTGTGCATTCATGCCTACATCAACGGGCTTGTTGGCCAGTGGCTTCTGGTGCCTGACAGTTTCGAGCTGTATCAGCAGGCCGAGCGCCTGGTGGATATCGGGCTGGACATGCTGCGCTTGAGCCCCAGCCTGCGCAATTGATACAAAATGCGTAATTACGTCTGTTTGTGTCAATAGTAAAGCCCAAGGACGGTCAATCGTCCTTCCGGCTTATTTGTGGGGTGACTTTATATACGCGCTGGCGCCAGGTTGAAAGGTAGCCGGCTAAGTATTTTGTAGCGATATTGTTGCATTGCTGTGAAGGAATGTTACCGAACCTGTGGGAGCGAACTATCGCTAGGTGATGTGCTGGCTGGCCCACCGCTATCGCGGGCAAGCCCGCTTCGACATTGGGCAGCGGTGTTTTGAAGATCCAATAAAAAGCCCCGGCTCTTGTGAGCCGGGGCTTTTGCGTTGTTGCGGGTCAGAGCGCCAGGGTCGGGTAGTCGATATAGCCGACCGGGCCTGGGGTGTAGAAGGTTTGCGCAATGGCTTCGTTCAGCGGTGTATCGGCTTTGAGGCGCGCCGGCAGGTCCGGGTTGGCGATAAACGGAACGCCGAAGGCTACCGCATCGGCCTTGCCCGCTGCCAGCCAGGCATTGGCGCTGTCCTTGGTGAAGCGCTCGTTGGCGATAAACGGGCCACCGAACGCAGCTTTCAAGTGCGGGCCCAGGCTGTCGTCGGCGTCTTTCTCGCGGGCGCTGATAAAGGCGATGCCACGCTTGCCCAATTCACGGGCGACGTAGGTAAAGGTTTCTGCCAGGTTGGCATCGCCCATGTCATGGAGGTCGGCCCGTGGCGACAAATGCATCCCCACACGGCCAGCGCCCCAGACCTCGATCACTGCATCGGTCACTTCCAGTAACAGCCGTGCGCGATTTTCCACAGAACCGCCGTACTCGTCGGTGCGCTGGTTGGTGCTGCTTTGCAGGAACTGGTCGAGCAGGTAGCCATTGGCCCCATGCACTTGTACCCCGTCAAAGCCGGCGGCCTTGGCGTTCTCGGCACCCACGCGGTAAGCGTCGACGATATCGGCGATTTCTGCGGTTTCCAGGGCGCGCGGGGTCGGATAGTCGGCCAGCGGGCGCACCAGGCTGACGTGGCCGGCAGGCTGGATGGCGCTCGGTGCTACCGGGGTCTCGCCGTTCAGGTACGACGGGTGGGAGATCCGCCCCACATGCCACAGTTGCAGGAAGATCTTGCCGCCGGCGCCGTGCACGGCCTTGGTGATGTTGGTCCAGCCGCGCACCTGGTCGTTGGACCAGATGCCCGGGGTGTCCGGGTAGCCCACGCCCATCGGCGTCACCGAGGTGGCCTCGCTGAGGATCAGCCCGGCAGAGGCCCGCTGCACATAGTATTCAGCCATCAGCGCATTCGGCACGCGGCCGGCATCGGCACGGCAGCGGGTCAGCGGCGCCATGATGATGCGGTTCGACAGCTGCACATCACCCAGTTTGATTGGATCGAAAATAGTCGTCATCGCAAACACTCGTCTGTTCTAAGTGGTTAATTAGTGGCGGGGGCCAGGTCGGCATCGCCGCTCTGGCGGAACGTGATCAGCGTGACCAGCAGCGCCAGGATCGCCAGGGCGGCAGCGGCCAATGGCACGCTGGTCAGGCCGAAACCATGGGCAATCACACTGCCGCCAACCCAGGCGCCCAGGGCGTTGCCGATGTTGAACGCGCCGATATTGAGGGTCGACACCAGGTTGGGCGCGGCCTTGCCGAAGGTCACCACGTTGATCTGCAATGCCGGCACGGCGGCAAACGACGCGGTGGCCCAGAGGAACAAGGTGATTTCGGTGGGGATGATGGCGACGCTGGTCCAGGTCAGTGCGGTGGACACCACGGCCATGCTGATGAACACGCCGATCAGGGTGGCCGCCAGGCGCTTGTCCGCCAGCTTGCCACCGATGATGTTGCCCACGGTCAGGCCCAGGCCGATCAGCAGCAGGGTCCAGGTCACACCCTTGGGCGAGATGCCGGTGACATCGCCGAGCAGCGGTGCGACGTAGGTGAAGAGGGTGAACATCGACGCGGCAAACAGCGCGGTCATGCTCAGCGACAACCAGATCCCGGCACCCTTGAGGGCCGCCAGTTCGGCGCGCATATCGAGTTTCTCTTCATCACGCTTGGCCGGCAGGAAGCGGATCAGGCCGATCAGCGCAATCACACCAATCACCGTCACCGCCCAGAAGGTCGAGCGCCAGCCGGCTTCCTGGCCCAGCGCGGTGCCCAGGGGCACGCCGAGCACATTGGCCAGGGTCAGGCCGGTAAACATCAGGGCCACCGCCGAAGCACGCTTGTTGGCCGGCACCAGGTTGGCGGCCACCACCGAGCCGATGCCGAAGAAGGCACCGTGGCACAGCGCGGTCACCACACGGGCAAACATCAGCACGTTGTAGTCAATGGCCAGGGCGCAGAGCAGGTTGCCGATGATGAAAATGCCCATCAGCGCTACCAGGGCAGCCTTGCGCGGCAGCTTGGCGGTGGCCAGTGCCATGAAGGGGGCACCGATGGCCACGCCCAGGGCATAGCCGGTCACCAGCCAGCCGGCGCCTGGAATCGACACACCGAGGTCGGCCGCCACATCGGGCAACAGGCCCATGATGACGAATTCGGTGGTACCGATGGCGAAGGCGCTTAAGGCCAGTATGAGTAGCGAGAGAGGCATTGTGGGGTCCTTTACAGCGGTGGGCTGAGTTCTTCGGTGATGGCTTGGATAAACGCTTGGATCACGTCTTCATTGCGGCGGAAAAAGTGCCACTGCCCGGCTTTCTGGCTGCTGATCAAGCCCGCCCGTTGCAGGGTGGCCAGGTGCGCCGAGACGGTAGACTGCGACAGGCCGCAGCGTTGATCGATCTGGCCGGCGCAGATGCCGTACTCGTGGTTGTGCACTTGTTCGGGGAACTGCACTTTCGGGTCTTTCAGCCAGTTGAGAATGTCTCGCCGTACTGGGTGTGCCAGGGCTTTTATTATTTCGTCGAGGTCAATGGACATGGCAGGGCTCGGTGTGGGTAAAACGTTATATCGCGATGAGGCGAACTTTAAATCGCTGTATCCCGATATACCAATACGATTTTGATCTTGTTACCAGATAAATCGGTATATCGGGTTATAACGATACGTTGGCGGCAGTGCTAAACTGCGCGTCATGAATTATCTCGCACATCTACACCTCGGCGGCCAACTTCCTGCACAACTGCTGGGCAGCCTCTATGGCGATTTCGTCAAAGGCCGCCTGCAGGGCCAGTACCACCCGCAAATCGAGGCGGCGATCCAGCTGCATCGCTCCATTGACCGTTTCACCGACAGCCACCCGTTGGTCGGGCAGGCGTTGTCACGGTTCACCCTGACCCGGCGCCGCTATGCGGGGATCGTCCTCGACGTGTTCTTCGACCATTGCCTGGCGCGCGATTGGGCACAGTATGCCGACCAGCCGCTGGAACGCTTTACCTCCCAGGTGTACCGGGTGCTGGCGGCCGAACCGCAGCTGCCAGGGCGCCTGGCGCAGATTGCACCGTATATGGCGGCCGATGACTGGCTGGGTTCTTACCGCGAGTTCGCGGTAATGGAGCACGTACTGCGGGGGATTGCCCGGCGCCTGAGCCAACCTCAGGAACTGGACCGGGCGATGCAGGAACTGCGGGTGCTGTATGAGCCGTTGAGCGAGGATTTCCGGGTGTTCTATCCCCAGTTGCAGGCCTATGCAGATAGTCAAATATCCACGCCGATCTAATGTGGGAGCTGGCTTGCCTGCGATAGCGGTGTATCAGTCGCCACTGCTATCGCAGGCAAGCCAGCGCCTACATTTTTTGCGTGTTTGCCTCAGGCCGCGTACGCCGGCCGAACCGGCACTTGCTCGCTTTGCGGCACCGCTCCAAACAACGCCTTCTGCACCGCCTGCTGCGCCTGGTACGCCAGCGCCGCACGCTCCTGCCCGGCGCAGGCAATGGGTTTGAGCAGATGAATCTCAACGTCGCCCTGATCGTTGCCAAACAGACGCATCAGGTGCGAGAGCAAATCATCGTCACCAATAAACGGCGCGAGCGGATCAATCTGCCCATCGCGCAGATAGCGGATCGCCACTGGTTGCAGCGCCACATCGGCATCAATCGCACTGGCCAGCAGCCGGCCATGAAAGGTGCGCAGGCTGCGGCCATCAGTGGTGGTGCCTTCGGGGAACATCAGCAGCGGGTGTTTTTGCTCTAGATGCCGGGTCATCTGCTTGCGGATCAATTGGCTGTCCCCCGAGCCCCGGCGGATAAACAGGCTGCCGGCCTTGGCGGCCAACCAACCCGCCACTGGCCAGGTGCGCACTTCGGCCTTGGACAGGAAAGACAGCGGCGCCACCATCCCCAGCAGCGGGATATCGGTCCAGGACACATGGTTGCTGACCCACAGCATGGGCTGTTGCGGTAACTCACCGTGCACGCTCACGCGAAAGGGCAGGGCATTGCTCAGGCGCGCCATGAAAAACCGCGACCAGCGCTGGCGCCGCACCATGGAATTGGCCACGCCCAAGCGTTCGAACAGGCCAAACACCCCGGCCATGCTCAAGCCCAGCGCCACCACCAGCAGCACGCGGGCGATCCGCCCGTAGACCCGCAGGCGGCCCATCACATGGCCGCCTTGAAGTGACGGGCATAACGCGGGCACAACTCGTCGCGCTTGAGCAGGATGAACACGTCGGCCACCTGGAAATCCTCGTCCCAGCACGGCTCGCCGCAGATCTTAGCGCCCAGGCGCATGTAGGCCTTGAGCAGCGGCGGCATTTCGGCGATGACGTTGGACGGCAAATCCAGGCTCGGCAGGGGCTTTTTCGGCTCGGCGCGCAGGTGTTCGTTGCACAAGTAGCGTTCGCGCAGGCGCTGCATGATTGCGTGGGCCTGGATGCCACCGTCATGCATCGGGATGCTCGCGCAGCCCATCAGGTAGCTGTAGCCGCCCTGGTTGAGGACTTCGGCCAACTCGCCCCAAAGCACCGCGATAGTGCCGCCGTTGCGGTAGGCTGGGTCGACACAGGTACGGCCGATTTCCAGGATCGGCCCCTGCAAATGCAACAGGCCGTGGAGGCTGAATTCTTCTTCGCTGTAGAACCGGCCCAGGGTGCTGGCCGCCTGGTGATCCAGCAGCCGGGTGGTGGCAACCAGTCGCCCGGTGTTCAAGTCCCGTACGCCAATGTGGCTGCAGTGAACATCATAGTCATCCATGTCCAAGCCCAGTTCTGCGCCTTTGAGCTTGGCATTGAACTCGCCGCTGAAAACGCTGAAACGCAAGGCCTGGGCTTCCTGCAAAGCCTGGGCGCCGATCAGGCGTTCGGCTTGCAGACGGCGTTCATTGCCGGTGTCACTGATGCGGGCGATCTGAGTCATGGCGAGTCTCCAGGTGCCGGCCAGGGTTGCGGCCAGTCGACTTTGTTGTGCAAAGTCAGGCTATGTACCCCCGGTGTCATCTCCATGAATCTACGGTGACGCTTAGATGACAGCCCCCAAGGAGCCCTCCATGCCCTGGCACGCTTTGCTCGATCGACCCGACCGACTGCCCGTCCACGCCAACCTGGCCGAGGGCTACAGCGTTTTATTGCAACGCCTGGGGCCTGTCACCCCTTTCGAGTTGGCAACCCAGGGTGCGCGCCTGGTGTCCACGCCCGGCCTGGCGTTCCTGGTGGGCTATCAAGCGGCGTTGCGTGCGTTATGGCCCAGCGCGCCCCACAGCCTGGGCGCCTTGTGTGCGACCGAACAGCGCAGCCTGCGCCCGCTGGACATGCAAACGCGCCTGGACGACCTGCGCCTGAGCGGGCGCAAAGACTTCGTCACCGCCGGCGATGCGGCCGACTGGCTGTTGATCGCCGCCCGCTGCGAGGCCGCCGATGAAAAGCCACGCCTGACCCTGGCCGTGGTGCTGGCCGGCGAGCCCGGCGTACGCGTAGAACCCTTGCCCGCGATCGCCTTGATGCCCGACATCAGCCACGGCCGCGTCCACCTCGACCACGCCGCCTGCGAGCGCTTGCCGGGGGATGGTTGGGACAATTACGTCAAACCCTTCCGCACCCTGGAGGACAGCTATGTACTGAGCGCGATGACCGCCTGGCTACATGGCATCGGCCAGGAGTGCGACTGGCCCCAGGCCCTGCGCCTGCAGTTATTGGCGCTGCTGGCCGGCTGCGCCGAGGTCATTCGCCAGCCCAGCGCATCGGCGGCGGGGCATGTGTTGTTGGGAGGATTGTTTGCGCAGTTCGAAGCGCTGAAGCCGCAGGTCAATCAAGCGATGGCTCAAGGGGCGTGGGCCGCCATGTGGCAGCGCGACCAAGCTGTGCTGGACCTCGCCGCCAGCGCCCGGGCCAAACGCCTGGAAAAAGCCCTGAACCCAGCACCTCGCTGACTGTGGGATGAGCGTGTGTGGGAGCGGGCTTGCCCGCGATAGCAGGGGGACAGGCAATACAGGCGGTGACTGATATACCGCCATCGGGGCATAGGTATCTACACACCTCTTTAGTGATTCTTAGGTTTGTGTACATATCCATTGCTGCGGTCATGGCCACTTGGGGTTCCGCCCTGAAGGCCAGCGTGGTTTAACGGGGCGCCTAAGATCAAAAGCAAAGCGAGGCGGCCTGACAGCCGACCTGATCATCGAAGCGTGCGCGGACTCTGTAGGAGCTGGCTTGCCTGCGATGACGGTGCATCAGCCAATACATTTATCGACTGATACACCGCCATCGCAGGCAAGCCAGCTCCTACAGGGGAATGCAGCTTCGCGTCCCGGCTTTGCTGTTGCTCTGCTTTTGATCTGGCTTTTGATCTTAAGCGCCCCGTTAAACCACGATGGCCGCAGGCAGGTATTGCGCAGTGGGCACCCCGGCATGGATGCCGGGGTAGCCGCGACACGGCCATGGATGGCCGATCGCGGCGGGCCCACGGAGCAATGCCTGACTGCGGGCATGCCGAGCCTAGGCGAGGTGCCGAGTGGTGGGGCAAGAGCGTTTTGCTTACTTTGGCGCTTCTCCAAAGTGAGCCGCCGTCAGGGCGGAACCCCAAGTGGCCGTTACCGCAGCAATGGATATGTACACAGACCGAGAAGAGAGTTGTGTAGATACCTATGGTCATCGCGGGCAAGCCCGCTCCCACAGGAGCTATATAGTGGCTCCCAGGCCTGTCGCCAAACCGTCATTTATCTGCATTAGGCTCGCGGGCCTGAATGCCCCCGAGTGCTAGTCCATGGTCAAAGGCCTGTTGTGCGTCGCCTTGCTGCTGTTCACCGCTACCGCACATGCCCAGGCCTGGCCGGTGCGGGAGTGGTCCCTGGGCCCACAGTTGGCCGGTCCCGCCGTCAAGGCGCTGGAGGACTATGCGTTTCCGGCCCGCAATGACATCACCCGCGAAGGCATCCGCACCGACGCACTGTTGGTGATCCGCGACGGCGAAGTCATTTATGAACGCTACGCCGCACCCACTAGCGCAAGCACGCCGCACCTGACCTGGTCCATCAGCAAGAGCCTGCTGGCCACGGTGCTTGGCGTTGCCTACGGCGAAAACCGCTTCAAGCTCAGCGACCCGGTCGCGCGCTTTTATCCACCGATGAAACAGCACCCGAACATCACCCTGGCGCACCTGCTGAACTGGACCTCGGGCCTGGACTGGCAGGAAGACTACGAATACGCGCCGCTGAAATCCTCGGTGGTGGCCATGCTCTACACCCGTGGCCGTGCCGACATGGCAGAGTTTGCCGCCGACACCCACGCCTTCAGCGCTGCGGGCCAGGCGTTTCGCTACTCCAGCGGCGACAGCAATCTGGCGTCCGCCGCCCTCAAGGGCATGCTCGGCCACAAGGCTTATGTCGATTACCCGTGGACCGCGCTGTTCACGCCCCTGGGCATTCGCAGCGCCACCTGGGAAAGCGACGCCAATGAAACCTTTGTTGCCTCGTCCTATGCCTATATGACCGCCCGCGACCTGGCACGAATTGGCTTGTTGATGGCGCGGGACGGGCGCTGGGGCGAGCGGCAGTTGCTACCCAAGGCCTGGGTCGACTTCAATCGCCAACCCCTGGCGCAGTACATCGCGGGTCAGGACGAAGCGGTGCCCGGCGGCCACTGGTGGCTCAACCGTCAAGTGCAGGGCGCAGCCCGACCCTGGCCGGATGCGCCCGACGATACCTTCGCGGCCCTGGGTCACTGGGGCCAGGCGTTGTATGTGTTGCCCGAGGCAAGGCTGGTGATCGTGCGCTATGGCGATGACCGCGACGGCAGCTACCGCCACAACGAACTGCTCAAGCGCGTGCTCGCGGCGGTGCAACCATGATCCGGCGCCGTCCGTTTATCAGCCTGTTTCTCCTGCTGTTGCTCGCCTTGCTGGGGTGGGCCTGGCATGAGCGCGTCAACCTGCAAGCGTTCCCCGACATCATCGCGGCGTATACGGCCAAGGAGTATTGCTCGTGTCGGTATGTGGCGGGCAATCCTGCTGACTATTGCCTGGGGTATGTGAAGCAGTACGTGCCGACCAGTGCGTTGGTCGACACGCCGGAACGCAGTGAAGTGACGGCGAGTGGGTTGGGGCGCACGCATACGGCGCGGTGGATAGGGGAACGGCAGGGGTGTCGATTGTTGTGATGTTTAGCTCACCACTGCGCAAGGTAAAGAACTGCAGGCTCGGCGCTGACCAACAGCCAAGGGAAGCAGATTGGCGGACAGGATCGTAAATCGATGATGTGATTGTCCGATAGAAGGTTCTCAATATCGGTCATAAACCCGCACTTCCAAATATGTGATGTGGTGATTTACCTGACAGGCATGAGCAACTTGGTTTGTGAGTTTGAAAAGCCGCAGTAAGTGTCTATTACCGTAAACTTTCCGTGATAGTCACTTGCACGGATGGGGATTTTGTAAGTGTAGGTGTATTTGGTGGAAGAGATTAGTGTGAACTCTGGATGAAGCACTGGGGCAGGGGTTTCCATTTCCACACTAGGTACTTTTGATTTAGAAAGGTCAAAAGTGGCGGTGCCGCCTGCGGGTAAGGGATTTGGAAACGCAATATCGATGCTGATGGGTTTTTTGGTACCTACCATCTTATCGCTGCCATCGGGGTTTTTTAGCGGGGTGTCGCTGATACCTTTGGCGACCTGGATGTTGTCGTAACATTTCGGGTCTAGTGCTGCATTGGCGTTTGTGATTGCAGTCAAAACTACGAAGCAAGCCAATAGGCATTTTTCTGTGCTGAAGTTTTTCATGATGATTTTTCCTAGGTGTGGGTTGTGATGTTGTGGCTCGAAGGTAGTTTTATTTTTTTGTGCGTATTTTGAATACTGTGAAAAGTGACAGTTTTTTATATTGTTTTTTTGTTTTCTCTTGAACCTTTAGAGTTTTTTGCTTGAGAGATTTGGATAACTTTCCTCCACGTGCCCATCGCTCCTGGTTGTTTGGTGCCCAGAACTCATGGTGTAGATGTTGCTACGTGAATAAACTGGCTCTTTATCACTCTGATAGGCGATTCCGCTGTGAGGGATGAGCCTGTTGGGGGCAGTTCGTAGTTCAGTTCAAGCAAGCGTGCTCACCTATTGCCACAAGGTTCCACAGGGTGGAACCACCTTTGATTGTCCTCGCCCGCCCATCGCGGTTATCTGTGGCGGTGCCACAAAAAAGAACGGGAATACCCGCCTGCGAGGAGAGTCACCATGCGCCCACACCAGCACATCCTGGATTGGCTGAGCGATGTCGCCAGCGACCTGCACGCCGTACGCCAGGACATCCACGCCCACCCTGAACTTGGGTTCGAAGAAAACCGCACCTCGGCCCTGGTCGCCCAATCCCTGAAGAACTGGGGGTTTGAAGTACATACCGGCATCGGCCACACCGGCGTGGTGGGCGTGCTGCGCAATGGCAGCAGCCCGCGTACCCTGGGGATTCGCGCCGACATGGACGCCTTGCCGATTATTGAAAACACCGGCGTCGCCTACAGCAGCCAGCACGCCGGCTGCATGCATGCCTGCGGTCACGACGGTCACACCGCCATGCTGCTGGGCGCCGCGCGTTACCTGGCGGCGACGCGCCGGTTCGACGGCACCCTCAACCTGATTTTCCAGCCGGCCGAAGAAGGCCAGGGCGGCGCTGAAGCGATGCTCGCCGATGGCTTGCTGGAGCGCTTCCCCTGTGACGCCCTGTTCGGCATGCACAACATGCCCGGCTTGCCTGCCGGCCACCTGGGCCTGCGGACCGGGCCGATGATGGCTTCCCAGGACCTGCTCACCGTGACCCTCGAAGGCGTCGGCGGCCACGGCTCCATGCCGCACCTGACCGTGGACCCGCTGGTGGCCGCCGCCAGTACGGTGATGGCCTTGCAGACGGTGGTCGCGCGCAACATCAATGCCCAAGAAGCGGCGGTAGTCACGGTCGGCGCCCTGCAAGCAGGGCAGGCCGCCAACGTGATTCCCCAGCAGGCCATCCTGCGCCTGAGCCTGCGCGCCCTCAATGCGCCGGTGCGCGAGCAGATGCTGGAGCGGGTCAAGGCGATCATCCAGACCCAGGCCGCCAGCTTTGGCTGCACCGCGCAGATCCAACACCGCCCGGCCTATCCGGTGCTGGTCAACCATGCCGATGAAACCGAGTTCGCCCGCCAGGTCGGCGTTGCCTTGCTCGGTGAAGCGGCGGTTGACGCCAACACGCCCAAGCTGATGGGCAGCGAAGACTTCGCCTGGATGCTCCAACGCTGCCCCGGCAGCTACCTGTTTATCGGCAACGGCGTGTCGCGGCCGATGGTCCACAACCCCGCCTATGACTTCAACGACGAGATCCTGCTGACCGGTGCCGCCTACTGGGGCGCCCTGGCCGAGAGCTGGCTCAAGCCGGCCTGACCACCTGCCTTTTTCCTGCCGCTGGACCTTTCCTCAACAGGTTGAATGGAGTGTTCTCATGCAGACTTCAATAAAAGGCGTGTCCCGCACCCGGCAAGTGGTAGCGGCGGTGGTCGGCAACGCGCTGGAGTGGTACGACTTCATCGTCTATGGCTTTCTTGCCAGCATCATCGCCCGGCAGTTTTTCCCCTCGGATGATGAATACGCGTCGCTGCTGATGGCCCTGGCCACCTTCGGCGTGGGCTTTTTCATGCGCCCGGTGGGCGGCATCCTGCTCGGTATGTATGCCGACCGCAAAGGCCGCAAGGCCGCCATGCAGTTGATTATCCGCTTGATGACCGTGTCTATCGCGCTGATCGTGTTTGCGCCCAACTACGCTGCCATCGGCATGGGCGCGCCGCTGTTGATCGTGGTGGCGCGGATGCTCCAGGGCTTTGCCACCGGCGGCGAATATGCCAGCGCCACGGCGTTCCTGGTGGAAAGCGCACCGGCCCATCGCAAGGGCCTGTACGGCTCCTGGCAATTGGTCGGGCAGTGTTTGGCAGTGTTTGGTGGCGCGGCGATGGTGGCGTTGGTCACCCATTTCTTTTCCCCAGAGACCCTCGACCTGTGGGGCTGGCGCCTGCCGTTTGTGTTCGGCCTGCTGATCGGCCCGGTGGGCTTGTGGATTCGCCGGCACATGGAAGACCCCGAGGAATTTATCGAAGCACGCAAACAGGCCACCGGCCCGGCGCCAAGCCTGATGACAGTGCTGCGTGAGCATCGGCGCAGCATTCTGGTGAGCATGGGCCTGGCCTGTGGTGCGACGGTGTCGTTCTACGTGGTGCTGGTGAATATGCCGACCTTCGCCCACAAGAACCTCGGCCTGCCTCTGGACCAGGTGTTGATGGTGCAGATGTTCGCCGTGGCGCTGATGACCGTGGTCATCCCTTTGTCGGGCCTGCTCTCTGACCGATTGGGCCGGCGGCCGGTGCTGATGGCCTTCACCCTGGCGTTTTTCGTGATGGTCTACCCGCTGTATGTATGGGTCGCGGCGGCGCCGTCCATCGAGCGCTTGCTGGTGATGCAGGTGATGCTGTGCATCGCCATCGGCGGCTTCTTCGGCCCGGCGCCGACGGCCCTGGCCGAGCAGTTTCCCATCGAGGTGCGCTCCACCGGCGTGTCGGTGGCCTACAACGTGGCGGTGATGTTGTTCGGCGGTTTTGCCCCGCTGATTGTGACGTGGCTGAGCAAGGTGTTGGAGACACCGGTAGCTCCGGCGTTTTATGTGCTGTTCGCTTGCGTCCTGACGCTGCTGGGCACTTACTGCATGCATGAGGCGCCAAGGGCTGCAGCGCCGGCGCGGTTTGCCAAGGGGGTGAAACCTTGAACATCGTTGAACTGGATGCGCTGGAGCTGTCCCAGGCGATCCATGCCCGGCAGGTGTCCTGCCACGAAGTGATGCAGGCCTATCTGGCGCAGATCGCGCGCTTCAATCCATTGGTCAATGCCCTGGTGTCGCTGCGCGACGAAGCCGATGTGCTGGCCGAAGCCCGCGCCTGTGATCTTGAGCTCAAGCAGGGCCGTTCCCGCGGCTGGATGCACGGCATGCCCCAGGCCATCAAGGACCTGGCGGCGACCCAGGGCCTGCGCACCACCCTGGGTTCGCCACTGTTCGCCGAACAGATTCCCACTGAAGACGCGATCGCCGTGGCACGGGTGCGGGCCAGCGGCGCGATTATCATCGGCAAGAGCAACGTGCCGGAGTTCGGCCTCGGCTCGCAGACTTACAACCGGGTGTTCGGCACCACCGGCAATGCCTACGACCCGACCCTGGTCGCGGGCGGCAGCAGCGGCGGGGCGGCGGTGGCCCTGGCGCTGCGCATGCTGCCGGTGGCCGATGGCAGCGACATGATGGGCTCGCTGCGCAACCCGGCGGCGTTCAACAACGTATTCGGCCTGCGCCCGTCCCAGGGCCGCGTGCCCCATGGCCCGGCGCCGGAGGTGTTTGTCCAGCAATTGGCCACCGAAGGCCCGATGGGGCGCAGTGTGGCGGACGTGGCGCGGCTGTTGGGCACCCAGGCCGGTTATGACCCGCGGGTGCCGTTGTCGCTCAAGGACGACCCCAGCGTATTCGGCGCGCCGTTGGCCCGTGATTTCAAGGGCGCGCGTCTGGGTTGGCTGGGTGACTACAACGGCTATCTGCCGATGGACGACGGCGTAATGGCGCTGTGTGAATCGGCCCTCGGCGACTTCAGCGCGTTGGGTTGCGAGGTGGAAAGCTGCCAGCCGGATTTCTCCATGGAGCGCCTGTGGCAAACCTGGCTGGTCCATCGCCATTGGCTGGTGCAGGGCACGCTGGGGGCGGCGTATGCCGATCCGCAAAAACGTGCGTTGCTCAAGCCTGAAGCGCAGTGGGAAGTCGAGGGCGGCCTGGGCCTGAGGGCGGCGGATGTGTATCAGGCGTCGCTGGCGCGCAGTGACTGGTACCGCGCCCTGGCCCAGTTGTTCGAACGTTACGATTTCCTGCTGCTGCCCACGGCACAAGTGTTCCCTTTCGATGCACAACAGCCCTGGCCACGCGTCGTCGGGGGGCAGGCCATGGACACTTATCACCGCTGGATGGAGGTGGTGATCGGCCCCACATTGGCTGGCCTGCCGAGCATGAGTGTGCCGGTGGGCTTCAACCCGCAAGGCTTGCCCATGGGCCTGCAAATCATCGGCCCGGCCCAGGCGGATCGCGCGGTGCTGCAACTGGCGTATGCCCACGAACAACTGACGCACTGGGTGCAGCGTCGCCCTCCGGAATGCTTGAGCGGGTGACGGCCTGTATCTTGCTGTGAAATTCGCTCAACCATCAGCAACCGGGAGGTCAGCCATGGGCAGCAACGTCGACACAGGGACTGTGCGCTCCGTGGAGCGGGCACTGGCCATCATCGAGTTGCTCGGTGAACACCAGGCCCTGGGGCTTGAGGAACTGCATTACCTGACACGCCTGCCCAAGGCCACGGTCTCGCGCATGCTGCTGACCCTACAAGAACAGGGCTGGATCTATCGCGGCCTGAGCGACCGGCGCTACCGTCTCAGCGCCCAGCGCTTGTTCGGCGATACCCAGCAACGCTTCAAGCGGCGCCTGGTGGAGTGCGCGGCGCCCTGGCTGCTGGAACTCAGCGAACGCACCGGGCTGGTGGCGGACTTGTCGAACTTTGACGGTGAACGCCTGGAAGTCATGGAAAGCGCGATCCCCACGGTGTTGCGCAAGCTGTACCCGAACAACTGCCAGATCGTTGGCCAGCATGCCAGCCTGTTTCATTCGGCCATGGGCAAGGCATGCCTGGCTGAACTTGCCGCAGAAGAAGTGCAGCGCCTGGCCAGCCGCGAGCATGTGGCGGCCGATGATCAATACCGCGCCTGCGAGCAATCCCAGCACCAGGGGTTTGGCCAGCGTACCGAAGGGTACTGGGAATACCCGGTGCGCCTGCCGTTCCTGATCCGCGCGGTGGCGCTGCCGGTGCGGGCCAATGGCCGATTGGTAGGGAGCATGGCGTTGCACTGGCCGATGCACCAGGCGCCGGTGGAGCGGGTGCTGAGTTTGCATCTGGCGAGCCTTGAGGCCACCGTGCAAGGCGTGCAGCAGGCACTGGCCTAAGGTGCAAGCTGGTTTGTGTGGGAGCGGGCTTGCTCGCGATAGCGGTGGGTCAGTCAAATATCCATTAACTGACCCACCGCTATCGCGAGCAAGCCCGCTCCCACAGTTAAATTGCCGGGACCGTTACATTGCGTGCAGCAGGCCGGCCAGTTAATGTTCGAGCAGGTTTTTCTGCGCGCGAGTGTTTAATGTTCAACACATCCATCCTCAAACCCCTGGCCCTCTTGCTGCTGGCCGCTGCCGCCATGCCCGCGCAGGCTGCGTGGTACCTGGATAACGAATCCTCACGGCTGTCGTTCGTCACCACCAAAAACACCGATATCTCCGAAGTCCAGCGCTTCTTGGTGCTGCATGGCAAGGTCGAAGAGAACGGCGCGGCGCAGTTGCAGGTTGAACTGGAGTCGGTCAACAGCGGCATCCCGCTGCGCGATGAGCGCATGCGCAACGACCTGTTCCAGATCAAGACCTACCCCGATGCGCTGATCAACGCGCAAATCAATCTGCAGCCGATCAACGACCTGGCTACCGGCGCACAACTGGAGTTGCGCCTGCCGCTGTCGGTCACCCTGCATGGCAAGACCCAGACCTACAACGCCGAACTGCTGGCAACGCGCCTGGATGACCGGCGGTTCCAGGTGGTGACCCTGGAACCACTGGTGCTGCACGCCAAGGATTTTGACTTGCTCACCGGTGTCGAGACTCTGCGCAAGGCCGCTGGCCTGGACGCGATTAGCCTGTCGGTGCCGGTGGGTGCGGTGCTGATTTTCACGGCGCGCTGACATGAGCGGCGCGGTGTTCCCCTGGCGCAGCGCCAACCGCTTCGAATTGCTGATCGACGGCCCGAATTTTTTCCCGCAGATGCTCGTGGCGATCGCCCGTGCCGAGCGCCAGGTAGAGCTTGAGCTGTATCTGGTGGAGGCGGGCGCCTGCGCCGAAGAGATGGTCAAGGCCCTGGTGCAGGCGGCCGAGCGCGGGGTGCAGGTGCGTTGCCTGTTCGATGACTACGGCAGCCTGGCATTTACCCTCAGCCTGCGGCGCCGCTTGCTCGAGGCCGGGGTGCAGTTGCGCTTTTACAATCGCCTGCGCTGGCGCCGCTGGATGCGCAACCTCTACCGCGACCACCGCAAGCTGTTGTTGGTCGACCAGAGCATCGCCGTGGTGGGCGGCACTGGGGTCACCGATGAGTTCTGGACCCCTGGGCAGGACACCTGTGAGTGGCACGAGGTCATGGTGCAAATCAGCGGCCCGCTGGTGCAGGACTGGCAAGCCCTGTTCGACCGCCAATGGCGGGTCAACGACCACCGTCGCGCCTGGAAGCCGGCGACGCATTTTGGCTTGCCGCGCCTGCCCAAAGTGCCGGCGACCGGCCCCGGCCTGGGGCGGGTGGCGTATGCCGACGCCGGCCAACACCGGGACATTTTGCAATCGCTGATCCGCGCCTTGAACAGCGGCCAGCGCCGTATCTGGCTGGCCACGCCGTACTTCCTGCCCACCTGGGGCGTACGCCGGGCCCTGCGCCGGGCGGCCGGGCGTGGTGTGGACGTGCGCCTGCTGCTCACCGGGCCGCGCACCGACCATCCTTCGGTGCGCTACGCCGGCCACCGCTACTACCCACGCCTGCTCAAGTCGGGGGTGAAGATCTTTGAATACCAGCCGTGTTTCCTGCACCTGAAGATGGTGCTGGTGGACGATTGGGTGAGCGTCGGCTCGTGCAATTTCGATCACTGGAACCTGCGTTTCAACCTGGAGGCCAACCTGGAAGCGCTGGACCCTGAGTTGACGCTGGCGGTGGCGGGCAGTTTCGAGCGTGATTTCGCCCAGAGCCAGGCGGTCAGCCTGGAGGCGTGGAAGGCCCGACCGTTGTGGCGGCGGGTCAAGCAGCGGGTGTGGGGGTGGATCGATCGGTTGGTGGTCAATCTGCTGGATCGAAGAGGGTAGGGAACACACCGCAATCAACTGTAGGAGCTGGCTTGCCAGCGATGGCAGCACCTCGGTGTAACTGATAGACCGAGGTGCCTGCATCGCAGGCAAGCCAGCTCCTACATTGACCGTGTTTACAGCTTCAATCAGAGCAGTTCAAAGCTCTGCTGCTGCACATCCTGGGAGTCCAGCCCGATCTGCACATTGAACTGGCCAGGTTCGGCGGCGAACTTGAGCTGGGTGTTGTAGAACTTCAAGTCATCCTCGGTAATGCTGAAGTGCACCACCTTCGATTCACCGGCCTTGAGCAGGATCTTCTGGAAGTTCTTCAGTTCCTTGATCGGGCGGATCATCGAGCCGGCCACGTCCTGGATGTACAGCTGCACCACGGTCTCGCCGTCGAGCTTGCCGGTGTTTTTCAGGGTGACGCTGGCGTCGAGCTTGCCGGTCTTGTTCAGGGTGGTGGACGACAGCGCCATGTCCGACAGGCTGAAACGGGTGTAGCTCAGGCCATAACCGAACGGATACAGGGGACCAGTGGTGTCGTCGAAGTACTGCGAGGTGTAGTTGCCCGGTTTGCCCGGGGTGAACGGCCGGCCAATGGTCAGGTGGTTGTAGTAGGTCGGAATCTGCCCCACGGAGCGTGGGAAGGTGATTGGCAGCTTGCCCGACGGGTTGTAGTCACCGAACAGCACATCGGCAATCGCGTTGCCGCCTTCGGTGCCGGCGAACCAGGTTTCCAGGATCGCGTCGGCTTGCTGGTGCTCTTCGAGGATCGACAGTGGCCGGCCGTTCATCAACACCAGCACCAGCGGCTTGCCCGTGGCTTTCAGGGCCTTGATCAGGTCGCGCTGGCTTTGCGGGATGTTCAGATCGGTACGGCTCGAGGATTCGTGGGACATGCCACGGGACTCGCCCACGGCGGCCACCACCACATCGGCGCTTTTCGCGGCCTTGACCGCTTCGTCGATCAGCACCTGGGCCGAGCGCGGGTCATCCACCACTTCCGGGGCATCGAAGTTGAGGAAGTTCAGGTAGTCCACCACCGCCTTGTCACTGGTGATGTTGGCGCCACGGGCGTAGATCACCTGGCCCTTTTCGCCGATCACCGCGTTCATGCCGTCCAGCAGGGTCACCGATTGCGCGGGCTTACCGGCGGCGGCCCAACTGCCCATCATGTCGATGGGGGCCTTGGCCAGCGGGCCGACCAGGGCGATGGTCGCGGATTTCTTCAGCGGCAGGGTGTCGTTGTGGTTTTTCAGCAACACCAGGCTGCGCCGCGCGATGTCGCGGGCTTCGCTGCGGTGCAGGCGGCTTTCGGCATAGGTGTCGGCCGGATCATCCTCGGCCTTGCCGATACGCAGGTATGGGTCGGCAAACAGGCCCATGTCGTACTTGGCACCGAGCACTTCACGCACCGCGTTGTCGATGTCGCTTTGCTCGATCTCGCCGGATTTCAGCAGCCCTGGCAGTTCCTTGCCGTAGAGCTGGTCGTTCATGCTCATGTCGATGCCGGCCTTGATTGCCAGCTTGGCCGCTTCGCGACCGTCCTTGGCCACGCCGTGCTTGATCAGCTCGAAGATCGCACCGTGGTCGCTCACCGTCAGGCCCTTGAAGCCCCACTCCTTGCGCAACAGGTCGTTCATCAGCCAGGTGTTGGCGGTCGCAGGCACGCCGTTGATCGAGTTCAACGCCACCATCACCCCGCCGGCGCCGGCCTTGATTGCCGCGTGGTAGGGCGGCAGGTAGTCCTGGTACATCTTGACCGGGCTCATGTCGACCACGTTGTAGTCGCGCCCGCCTTCCACCGCGCCGTACAGGGCGAAGTGCTTGACGCTGGCCATGATGCTGTCGGCCTGGGCCGGGCTCGGGCCCTGGAAGGCCTTGACCATCACTTCGCTGATGCGCGACACCAGGTAGGTGTCTTCGCCAAACCCTTCGGATGTCCGACCCCAGCGCGCGTCGCGGGAAATATCGACCATCGGCGCGAAGGTGATGTCGAGGCTGTCGGCGGCGGCTTCCTTGGCGGCAATGCGCCCGGAGCGGCTGATGGCGTCCATGTCCCAGCTCGAGGCCAGGGCCAGGCTGATCGGGAAAATAGTGCGGTGGCCGTGGATCACGTCATAGGCGAAGAACATCGGGATCTTCAAGCGGCTGCGCATCGCCGCGTCCTGCATCGGACGGTTTTCCGGGCGGGTGATGGAGTTGAACGTGCCACCAATGCGCCCGGCGGCGATTTCCTTGCGGATCATCTCGCGCGGCATTTCCGGGCCGATGCTGATCAGGCGCAACTGGCCGATCTTTTCATCCAGGGTCATCTGCCCGAGCAGGTCGCTGACGAACGCGTCCTTGTCCTTAAGCGCAGCGGGCTTGGTCTCGGCAACGACGGATTGACTGGCCAGAGTGGCAACAAGGCCCAGCAAACACAGCTTTTTCATGAATATCCTTTTTCGGCGAACTGCGCAGTGTTCAGGTAAAAAACACGGCTCGGCCAAAATGTGGGGAGCGACTATTGTTGTTCGGGTGTTGTGTGGATAAATACCGCACACTTCTCAGCTCTTTATGAACTATCCATAAAGAAGGGCATCTTTTAGCTGATTGGCTCGCTGTAATCCAGTAGTGGCGGATTATGCCCCAAGCGCGTGATGTATAGGGTCAGTCGTCAAATTCCATAAGGTTGGTCAGGAGACACACCATGCAAGCAGCACAGACTATTCGATGGGGCTGGAAAGCCGCGGCCCTGCTACTGATCAGCAGCGTGCTGAGCGGTTGCGGCATCAACAAGATCCCGACCCTGGACGAACAGGTCAAGGCGGCCTGGGCCCAGGTGCAGAACCAGTATCAACGGCGTGCCGACCTGATCCCCAACCTGGTGGAAGTGGTCAAGGGCTATGCAGCCCATGAGCAGGACACCCTCACCGCGGTGATCGAGGCGCGAGCCAAGGCGACCTCGATCCAGGTCGATGCCAGCACCCTCGACAACCCGGAAAAACTCAAGCAGTTCCAGCAGGCCCAGGAAGGCCTGAGCGGTGCCCTCAGCCGCCTGATGGTGGTGTCCGAGCGCTATCCGGACCTCAAGGCCAACCAGAACTTCCTGGCCCTGCAATCGCAGCTTGAAGGCACCGAAAACCGCATCAGCGTGGCCCGTCGCGACTTTATCGCCGCCGTGCAGGCCTTCAACACCGAGATCCGTACCTTCCCAGGCCGCCTGTGGCACAGCGTGATGTACAGCGATCTGCCGGTGCGCGCCAACTTCGAGGCCACCAGTGCCGATGCCGATAAAGCGCCGCAAGTGAAATTCTGATGACCTGGCGTGCTGGGTGGCTGGCGGCGCTGCTGCTGGCCTTTAGCCTGACTGCCCAGGCGGCGCCGGACTTCCCGGCGCTGACTGGGCGGGTGGTCGACAACGCGCAGATGATCGACCCGCCGGTGCGTGCGCAACTGAGCCAGCAATTGCAGGCGCTGGAGCAAACCAGCGGCGACCAGATCGTGGTCGTCACGGTGCCCGACCTGCAAGGCCTGCCCATTGAAGACTACGGTTATCAACTGGGCCGGCACTGGGGCATCGGCCAGAAGGGCAAGGACAACGGCGCGCTGTTGATCGTGGCCCGGGACGAGCGTCAGTTGCGCATCGAAGTGGGCTACGGCCTGGAGGGCGTGCTCACCGATGCGCAGTCGTGGGTGATCATCAACCAGGTGATTGCGCCCAAGTTCAAGGCGGGCAATTTCACCCAGGGCATCAGCGACGGCGTGGCGGCCATGATCCAGGTGGTCGGCGGCGAGCCGTTGGCGGTGCCTGCCCATGTGGCGGACCCCAACTTTGCCAAGGACAACCCGGTGTTTTCCATCGGCCTGTTCATCCTGTTGCTGGTGGTGTTGTGGCTGTGCAACCGCATGGGCCTGCCAGTGGGCGCTATCCTGCTGGCGATTCTCAGCAGCAGCGGGCGTGGCGGCGGTGGCGGCGGGGGCGGTGGCTTCAGGGGCGGCGGTGGCGGTTTTGGCGGCGGCGGGGCTTCGGGTGGCTGGTAATGACAATAACTAAAGAGCATCTACAACCATGGCTTTACTGACAGAACACGAGCAGCGCCAGGTCGCCGAAGCGATCGCCAGGGTCGAGCAACAGACCGACGCCGAACTGGTGACCGTACTCGCCGCCCGCGCCGACGACTACGCCTACATCCCGCTGCTGTGGGCCAGTGTGGTGGCGTTGGTGGTGCCGGGGATCGTGCATTACCTGTCGGGCTGGTTGACCATGCACACCTTGCTGCTGGCGCAATGGGCGACGTTCATTGTGCTGTGCCTGGTGTTCCGCCTGCCGGCCATCACCACTCGCCTGATCCCGCGCTCGGTGCGGCATTGGCGCGCATCGAACCTGGCGCGCCGGCAGTTCCTGGAGCAGAACCTGCACCACACCCTGGGCAGCACCGGGGTGTTGATTTTTGTCAGTGAGGCCGAGCGCTATGTGGAGATCCTGGTGGACGACGGGATTTCCAAGCGGCTGGATGACAGCAGTTGGGACGCTATCGTCAAGACGTTTACCCAGCAGGTGAAACAGGGGCAGACATTGGCGGGGTTTATCACATGCATTGAGGCCTGCGGCGAACTGCTCAAGGTGCATGTGCCCCAGACCCACACGCGCAATGAACTGCCCAACCGCCTGGTCGTCCTGAAATAACCTGTAGGAGCTGGCTTGTGTGGGAGCTGGCTTGCCTGCGATAGCATCAACCCGGTGTGACTGATAGACCGAGGTGCCCGCATCGCAGGCAAGCCAGCTCCTACACAAGCGGCATTTTCAATCGCACTGACCGTTGGGCAAATAACTCCGTGCCCTGGCGCGCCATCCCCCCTAAAATGCCCGGCATTCCCTGCCCGAGGCGTTTTTGTTCATGTCTGTCACCGCTAAACCTGCCAGCCCCGCGCCGGATCATCACGCCCAGTTCATCGAATTGCTGCGCGCAAGCCTCGAGCAGAATGCCTTTATCAAGCTGGTGCTGGCCAAGTACGTGGGCGATGAAGTTGAGCTGCAACGCCTGATCATCAAGGCAGTGACGGTCAAGGAGCAGGCGTGCCTGTCCTTTGTCTACCGCTACAAGACCCGCGATATCACCAAGAACTTCGCCCTGGCAGACGGCGTCGCGACGATTGCCGCGCTGTTGCCGGCCTCGTTCAAGAACGCCCACCTGTTGTCGTTGACCGACGAAGCGCAGCTGGAATACAGCAAGAAGAACAAAAGTTCGCTGTTCAAAAGCAAACCCCAGCAGTTGCGTGAAGCGCCATCGGCCGAGCACAACCGTGAGAAAAACCGCTTTCTCGACCTTGGCCGGCCATTTCTCGCCGACCTGGGCGTGACCAACGCCAAGCACGAGCTGATCCCGGCGATGTCGCGCAAGTGGAAGCAGATCAACAAGTTCATCGAAGTGTTCAGCCACGCGCTGACCTCATCCCCCTTGCAACTGGACCGGCCGGTACGCGTCGCGGATTTTGGCTCGGGCAAGGGTTACCTGACGTTCGCCATCCACGACTACCTGCGCAACACCCTCAAGGCCGAAGGCCAGGTGACGGGCGTGGAGCTGCGCGAAGACATGGTGACCCTGTGCAACAACGCCGCCGCCCGCCTGGAGCACCCGGGGCTGGTGTTCAAGTGCGGTGACGTGCGCAGCGTGGCGCCCAGCGAGCTGGACGTGATGATCGCCCTGCATGCCTGCGACATCGCCACCGACTACGCAATCCACACCGGCATCCGCTCCGGGGCGTCGATCATCATGTGCTCGCCGTGCTGCCACAAACAGATCCGCTTGCAGATCCAGAGCCCGGCACTGCTCAAGCCGATGCTGCAATACGGCCTGCACCTGGGCCAGCAGGCCGAGATGGTCACCGACAGCTTGCGTGCGTTGTTCCTTGAGGCGTGCGGCTATGAGACCAAGGTGTTTGAGTTCATCTCGTTGGAACACACCAACAAGAACAAGATGATCCTGGCCGTGAAGCGTGCCGAGCAGGTGGACAACGCTCAACTCCTGGAGAAAATCCAGGAGCTCAAGGCGTTCTACAACATCACCGAACACTGCCTGGAAACCCTGCTGCGGGTGGATGGTTACCTGGCCTGAGAATGACGCAAATCAAAATGTGGGAGCTGGCTTGCCTGCGATAGCATCACCTCGCTTGACCTGATACTCCGAGGTGCCTGCATCGCAGGCAAGCCAGCTCCCACATCAGATCGTGCTCGCCTTGGAGACCGGTGCAGGCTGCACAGCTGTCTTGCGCCCCAACATCACCGTGACGATCACCCCGCAGGCAAACAGCCAGGTAATCGGCTCGATGTGCTCGCCAAAAAACAGCGCGGAAAAGGCGATGGTGAAAAAGATCTGCAACAGCTGGATCTGGCTGACCCGCGCGATCCCACCCATGGCCAGCCCGGCATACCAGGCAAAGAACCCCAGGAACTGCGAGAACAGCGAGACGTAGCCAAACGCCCACCAGGTGCGCGCCGAGATTGCGCCTTCATGTTGCAGCGCCAGGTACGTCACCGGCCCGATCAACAGCGGCGTCGACAGCACCAGCGCCCAGCAGATCACCTGCCAGCCGCCCATCTCCTTGGCCAGTCGGCCGCCTTCGGCATACCCCAGGCCGCCCACGGCAATCGCCCCGAGCATCAGCAGGTCGCCAGCCTGGATGCTGCCGGCGCCCGTGATCAACGCATAGCCGAGCACTAACGCGCTGCCCAGTGCCGCGCAGGCCCAGAAAGCTTTTGACGGACGCTCATGGGACAGCCACGCCGCATACAGTGCCACGCACAGCGGTTGCAGGCCGTTGACCAGGGCGCCATGGGAGGCGGGCAGGGTTTGCATGGCCCAGGCCGACAACACCGGGAAGCCGAGGATCACCCCGGCAATCACCAGCGCCAGGCCGCGCACCTGGCGCCAGGTCGGCCAGGCTTCGCGGCGCCAGAGCAACAGTAGGGCCGCCGGCACAGCCGCGAACAAGGCGCGGCCCAGGCCATTGAGCAACGGATGGATTTCCTGCACCACGATGCGGGTGAAGGGCAGGGTCAGGCTGAAGATGATGACGCCGAGCAGGCCGAGGGCCATGCCGGTGTTTTCGCGCGAATTCATGGGAGCAACCGGATTGAATGGGCAGGCAGGTGCTGCCCATCTAGCCACAAAGCCCGCAGGACGCGGGCTTACAGCTGGGTGCAGATTGAACCGTACAGTTGGGCGGTTAGAAGAAGCGGGTCACGCTGATCTTGGCGTTGCGCCCGACGCTGGTGGCGCTGTCGCCGCTCAAGGCTGGCATGTAGCTGCGGTTGAACAGGTTGTCGACGGTGAAGTTGACTTCAGTGCCCTTGAGGTACGCCTGTTGCGGCGTCCATTTGGCGAACAGGCCCTGGGTGTCGTAGCTGTCGTTGGCGTACTGGTCGTAAAACAGGTCGCCAAAGCCACTGTTCAGGCCGCTCGAATATTTGTCGCTGGGCAAACGATCGGTCTTGCGCACGAACTGGCCTTGCCAGCCCACTTGTGCGTCCCAGGCGGGAATCTTGGTGCCAAGCACAGCAACCCACTTGGCCGGTGGAATGTCCCGGGCCCAGACGTGGATGTCGCTGGCCCACGGGTTGGTGTAGGGGTTTTCGCGTTTGCCGGTGGCCCACGAGTAGCTCAGGGAGCCGAACAGATAGGTCGAGTCGTAGTAGCCTTCGAGCTCGAAGCCCTTGATGGTCATGCTGCCGATGTTGCGGTAGTTGGTCTTTGACGCCATGTCGGTGCAGACATCGGCGATGGAGCCGACCTGGGAGTTTTGTTCCTTGCAGCCAATCCCGGTGGCCTTGAAGATCTCGTCTTCGATCTTGTTGTGGAACAACGTCGTACGCAGTTGCAGGCTGTCGCCGCTGGCCATCACGTTGGCAAAGCTGGTGACGTTACCCACGGTGATGGCGGTGATGCGTTCCGGGTCCAGATTGCGGCTGGTGGAGGTGCGGCTGCCCAGGCCCTGGACTTCGTATTGCTCGTCGATCACCGGGGCGCGCCAGGTGCGGCTCCAGTTGGCGAACATCACCACGTCCGGGGTGACTTTCCAGAACGCTGCCAGGCGCGGCGACCAGCCGGCATAGGTGCGGTCGCTGTAGTCGTGGCCGTAGGCCGGGTCGGGGTTGCTGTAGTACGGCGCATCGTTGGCCTTGCCACGGTTGACCACGTGGTCATAACGCAGGGACGGGGTGATGGTCACGTCGCCCAGGGTCACCGCGTCCTGGATGTAGAACGCGTTGGTGTCGACTTTGCCGTGGGGCATGAAGGCCGGCTGGAAATGCCCGTAGTTGTATTTGGGCGTGTTGTAGGTTGCGCCGGGCATCCAGCTTTCTGTGTCGCGGATGTGCTTGCGGATCTGTACGCCGGTCGTCAAGGCATGGTCCAGCGGGCCGCTGTTGAAGCGGCTGATGTTGCGCAGCTCCAGGATCTTGTCGGTGTAGGCAGTGTCCATCTTGCGCCCGCCGGTGGACAGACCGACGACGGCCGTGGCGTCGCGTTCGTCGGTCTGGTCGGTATTGGACTCCGAATAGCTGAGCTTCATGTCGATCAGCGGGTTATCCAGGGGCTGGTATTCGTACTTGCCTGACCACGTGGTATCGACGGTGTGGCGGTTGGCCAGGAACCGTCTTACGGCCGCGTCGTAGCCATAGCGGTCGATATCGGTCTTGCGCGGTGGCGATGGGTAGCTTCTGGCCGAGAAAGGTGTCCAGCGTTCGCTGTTGGCCCGGGAGTAGGAGAAACCGAGGCTGTGCTCATCGGTCAGGTACATGTTCAGTTTGAACAGTTGACCGTCCACATCCTGGGCGCTGTTGGGCAGGCGCTGCGGGTTGATCGGGTATTCCTTGCTGTCATAGTCGCGCGCTGCGGCCAGCTTCATGTCGCCGCCGTCACGCTTGGTCAGGTAGGCCAGGGCGTCGATGCGCCCGTCATCGGTGCGGCCATACACGGCGCCGCTGTAGACCTGTTCGTGGTCGTTGCTGGCATAGCCGTACTTGAGCATCGCACCGCTGTTGCGCCCGTCCTTGAGCAGGTCCGGCGCATCCTTGGTGACCATGTTGACCGTACCGCCGAACCCGCCGTTACCGGTGAAGGCCGAGTGCGGGCCTTTTTCCACCTCGACACTCTTGATCATCTCGGGCTCGATAAACACGGTGCCCTGCTGATAGCGTTCGAAACCGCTTTTGGTCGCGCCATCGACCGTCATCGGTACGTCTTCGGCCTCGCCCATCCCGCGAATATTGATGATCTGCCCGCCCGGTTTCATCGAGCCGCCCATGGTCACCCCCGGCAGCGTCTGCACCAGGCTGGCGATGTTGTTGGGCTGCAGGCGGTCGATATCGGCCTGGGACAGGGTGGAGCGGCCGACGGTGCTGGCGTCGACCTGGTTACCGGTACCGATCACGCTCAAGGCGTCCAACTGCACGCTGGCGCTGTTGGTGGTGCGGCTTTCCTCGGGGCGCACGACATAGGTGCTGCCTACTTTGATCAGAGTGAACTCGCCGGTCTTGAGCAGGGTACGGATCGCCACTTCGGGGGTGAAATCACCGTTGAGCGCGGGCGCCTGGATATTCTTGAGCAGGTCTTCATCGAACAGCAGCTGGATTTTTGCCTGTTGCGCAACCTGGCTCAGGGACGTGGCCAAGGGTTGGGCCGGCAGTTGCAGGGTGAACGACTCGGCCTGGGCCGTGAGGCTGACGGTCAGGCAGGCGGCGATGAGTGTCGGTCGAACAAACAGGTGCTGGGCAAGGCAAGGCGCGCGAAACATGAAATCCCCCAAGGCGGCTAAATAGCCAAAAAAGGCATGCGTATCAAACGCAGACCGGAGGAAGACGCGGCAGGAAAAAAAATCCTCACATGCGAATGCAAAATATTCTCAAGTGGTGCTATTTGCGTGCTTCGATGCGGATCCTGCCGTCGGCCAGGGGCACGGTTTTCACCGGCAACAAGGCAGGCAGGGCGTTGAGCAGCGCGTCCGGGTCATTCACATCGAGGTTGCCGGAAACCTTCAGTTGCGCCACCGGGCCATCGGCCAACACCACGGCCTTGGGCCGGTACAGGCTCAGCTCATCCAGCAGGCTGGCCAGTTCACGGTTGCGAAAGGACAGGTGCCCGCTGCGCCAGTCGGCGACTTCGCCAACGGCCAGGCGTTGTTGCTGCACGGAGCCCTTGGCGTAGTTGTAGGTTGCCCGCTGCTGGGCGCCGAGCATGACGGCGCTGGCTTTTTGGTCGGGGGCGAAGGCAACCATCCCGTGGGCCACGCTGACCACCAACTGCTGCTGGCTGCGGCGCACATCAAACGCGGTGCCCACCACCCGCACATCGGCCTCGCCAGCGCGCACGAACAATGGCCGCTCCTTGTCGGGCGCCACCTCCACGTACAACTGGCCCTGGTCCAGATGGATCACGCGGCGATGGGCATCGAAGTCCACGCGCAACTGCGTGCTGGCGTTGACGTACAAGGTGCTGCCGTCCGGCAGGTCCAGGGTGCGCATGCCTCTGTCCTGTGCCGCGACCTCGGTGTGGTAGAGCCCGCGCGGGGCGCCCAGGTTACTGGCGAGCAAGGCGCAGACCAGCGCGGCCGCCACTGCCAGGGCGGGGCGCCAGGGCGCGGGCTGGCGCGTGGGCAAGGGCACGGGTTTATTCAGTTGCTGCAGTTCGCCAAGGTCGGTCCACAGCTGTTCGAATTCGGCGTAGGCGCGCGCATGGGCCGGCACGGCATGCCAGGTGGCGAAGGCCTTGCGCTCCTGCGTGCTGCTTGCGTTGCGATTGCGCGCAAACCAACTGGCAGCCTGGGCATCGATGGTGTCGTGCTCATCAATTTCGTGGCCGTCGCGGTTGCTCAAGCGGGTCATTCTGGCTGCTCCTTGCCCGGGTCTTTTTGAAGTCGCTGCTTGCAGTGCAGCAGGGCAAAGGCAATGTGCTTTTCCACCATGCTGATCGAAACGCCCATGCGCTCGGCAATCTGCGCCTGGCTCAGGCCTTCGAAGCGGTGCAGCATAAGGGCTTCTCGCCTGCGGGGCGAGAGTTCGGCGAGGACTTCTTTCAACTGTTCCAGGCGTTGGAGGCGCAGGGCGGCGGCCATAGGATCGTTTTGCTCGTCGGTGACAGGCTCGGCATCCCATTCGCCCTGTTCATGATGGACGCTGTGCCGCACCTTCTGTTTGCGCCAGTGGTCGCGCAGCAGGTTGCGCGCCATCTGAAACAAAAAGGCCCGTGGCTGCTCGACCTTGCTCCGGTCGCGGTAGTCCAGCCATTGGGTAAAGACATCCTGGGTCATGTCCGCCGCGTCGCTGGCGTTGTCCGTGCGTTTGCGCAGGTAATGCAGGATATCTGCATAAAACCCGCGAAAGGCGTCGGCCGACAACGGGTCGGGCTTGAAACGAGACATGGATATCCTTCTTGACGCAGCACGCTGCAGAAAAGTCGCGAATGATATCGAGAATTATTGCTATTTGTCTCCGTAAATTTGGCAATGCATGCAATCCCCTGTGTGAGCGGGCTTGCCCGCGATGGCGGTGTGTCTGATCCACCGCTATCGCGGGCAAGCCCGCTCCTACAGGGGGTGTTTTAGCGCAACGCGGCCAGCAGCTTCTGCAACTGCGCCTGACCCGCCATGTCCAGTGGGAACACCGGCAACCGCGGATCTCCCACCTCCAGCCCGGTCATGCGCAAACCGGCCTTGATTGTCGCCGGTAAGCCACCCTTGAGGATGAAGTCCAGTACCGGCAACTGCCGATAGAACAGTTCGCGTGCCCGGTTCAGGTCGTTGGCCTGCACTGCCTGGTACAGATCCAGGTTGAGCTGCGGGATCAGGTTCGGCGCAGCGGTGCACCAACCCTTGGCCCCGGCGGCGAACGCTTCCAGGGCCAGTGGATTGCAGCCGTTGTAGAACGGCACCTGGCCCTCACCCTGGCGGTACAACTGGTGCATGCGCTGGATGTCGCCGGTGCTCTCCTTGACCATCGTCACGTTATCAACGCTGTTGACGATGCGCAGGATCAACTCCACCGACATATCCGTGCCGCTGGTGGCCGGGTTGTTGTAGAGCATGATCGGCACACCAACGCTGTCGCCGACGGCCGCGTAGTGCGCGAGGATCTGCGCTTCACTGAGCTTCCAGTACGACGTTGGCAGCACCATCACCACATCGGCACCTTCGGCTTCGGCAAAACGTGCGCGGCGCACGGCCTTGGCGGTGGTCAGGTCGGACACGCTGACGATGGTCGGCACGCGCTTGGCGACTTTTTGAATGCTGTAGGCGCTGACTTCATCCCACTCGGCATCGCTCAGGTAGGCGCCTTCACCGGTGCTGCCCAGCGGCGCGATGGCATGCACGCCGCTGTCGATCAAACGGTCGATGGAGTGGCCCAGGGCGTCGAGGTCAAGGGTGCTGCCGTCGGCGCTGAACGGGGTTATGGTGTAGCCGATGATGCCGTGAATTGTAGGGCTGGACATGGAATGTCTCCGGTCGAAAAAGGCTTCAGTTCAGGCAATCGGCGTGTTGGCGCAGGTTCTGCCGAGCGTAGTAGTTGAACGCGGCGCCGTGGCGCTTGGGCTTGGAGATCCAGTCATGGGCCTCGCGTCCCAACTGCGGCAGGATCGGCTTGACGGTCCCGGCGGCCATGGCCAGCAATTGCAGTTTGGCCGCCCGTTCGATCAATTGCGCGATCACGCAGGCTTCTTCGATGGTGCTTCCGGTGGACAACTGGCCGTGGTGCGACAGCAGGATGGCGCGCTTGTCGCCCAGGGCCTCGGTGATGATTTCGCCTTCTTCGTTACCCACCGGCACACCCGGCCAGGCTTCGAGGAACGCACAGTCTTCGTACAGCGGGCACAGGTCCATGTGTGACACCTGCAGCGGTACTTCGAGCATCGACAGCGCGGCGATGTGGGTCGGGTGGGTGTGGATGATGCAGTTCACATCCGGCCGGCCACGGTACACCCAGCTGTGAAAACGGTTGGCCGGGTTGGGCATGCCGTGGCCTTCCAACACTTCCAGGTCTTCGTTGACCAGCAGCAGGTTGCTGGCGGTGATTTCATCGAAACCCAGGCCCAGTTGCTGGGTGTAGTAGGTACCAGGCTGCGGGCCGCGGGCGGTGATCTGCCCGGCCAGGCCCGAGTCGTGGCCGTTCTCGAACAGAATACGGCAGGTCAGGGCCAGCTTTTGCCGGTCGGTCCACGTATTATCCGCCAGGGTACTTTGCATCTGGGTCAGCGCTTGCTTGACCAGTTGTTCTTTGGGGAGTGCTAATGTCTTGGCCATATCGGTGTCCTTTGGGTGGTTCATTGGACGTCGATTTGCTGGTTCCCGCTGCTCGCAAGGTCGTTGGGTTCTGCAAATGACACTAAAGAGGCTATATGACACAATGTGTCATTGGCAAGCAATAATCATCGCCTCCTGCTTGGATTAATCGCTGCGCATGTCTATCCGTTTGAAATTATTGAGAAAAAAACTCGGTGTCACCTTGGAGGCATTGGCCGAAAAATCCGGGATGACCAAGAGCTACCTGTCCAAAGTCGAACGTGGCTTGAACACCCCGTCGATTGCCGCTGCGCTGAAACTGGCCAAGGCGCTGAACGTCAAGGTTGAGGAGCTGTTCAGCGAAGACAGCGTCAGCCTCGACAGCTACAGCCTGGTGCGCAGCCACGAGCGGCCCGACACTGCACCGGGTTACGCGGTGCTGGCCCACCAGGTCAGCGAGCGCAGCCTGCTGCCGTTCATCATCTACCCGCCGGCAGAATTCAGCGACAAGACCTTCAAGGAGCATTTGGGGGAGGAATTTCTGTTTGTGCATGAAGGCCGGGTGGAAGTGGACTTCATGAACGAACGGGTGCTGCTAGAGCGCGGTGATGCGTTGCACTTCAATGCGCAAAAGCCCCACCGGATCCGCTCGGTGGGCGAGGTGCAGGCGCAGTTGCTGGTGGTGGTGCACAGCGCCGAAGAATAGGCCTGGAACGCGGTCAATGTAGGAGCTGGCTTGTGTGGGAGCGGGCTTGCTCGCGAAAGCGGTGTGTCATTCAACACATCCAGCGTCTGACCCACGGCTATCGCGAGCAAGCCCGCTCCCACATGGGGTATCCAGTTAGGCTGGGATCAGTGCTCGACCGGCACCGACAATGCCGGGTTGCCCAGCGCATGGCTGCGCGCCGCAAAGAACCTAAGCTCCACTTCCATCCCCTCAAACAGCCCGGCAAACCTGCGTTTCTGCTGTTGGATAAACCCGTCGCTGCGGCCAAATACCGAGATCGCCAGGGTCTTGATCTTCGACCGGCGAATCGCCTCCACCAGGTGCCCGTCCTGTTCGCTCAGGTGATGGCCGAAGATGCACAGCGCACCTGCCTGTCCCAGCAATTGCTCATAGCAGAACGCCAGGTAATCCGAACTGCGAATGCTCTTGAGTTTCTCGCTGCTGGGGCCTTCGTTGATGAACAGCGGTACATCGTCGAGGGTCTTGATCGTGTTGTTGATGGCAAAGCTGCTGAGCAACGTGCTGTCAGTGGACGGCAATTTGCGCGCCGAGCCATCCAGGTTGCGCACCAGGTGCAGGCCGCCGTGCAGGTACAGGATGCGCGTCGCGGCGGTAGCGGTATCGCGCAGGTCAAAACGTGATTCGGCGCCGCGAAACAGGTCGTCGATGCCCGGTGTGTGCAGAATCGACCAGTAGTTGAGCAGGTCGTAATTGCTGGTGAACACCGTCTTGTAGCTCGCCAGGTCCTGGTTGATCGTGGCCAGGGTCGACGGCTGCACCAGGCGCCAGGGGATATGCACGGCGTGGATGGTATTGATCAGCGCTTCCTTGATCGCGTAGTAGCGATTGCGCGGCGCGGCGGAGCTGACGGCCAGGGCTTTGTTGACGCGGCTGGTGGTTTTCAGGGCGCCCAGCACCTGCTCGAAGCTGCGGGTCTGCATCGCGTCAAACACGCTCAGTTCGGAAGCGCTCAGGGGCTTTTCTTCGACGGTGCGCGCGTTTTCAAACAGCGAGTCGTAGGCAAAATCTTCCCACACCGCGCGACTGGCACCGTTGCCGATCAGGATGGCGTCGAAGGAGATGCTGTTGCGCAGTGCGTTCCAGTCTTCAAGGGTGGCGTCGATATCCTGGAAATCCTTCATTGCGGCGGGTCTACTCAAAAACGGCTGGGTGGTGACTTTATCACGGGCGGGCGTTGATCTTGGTCAAGATGCCGCAGGCGGGTGGGGTTGATGCTGTAGGCATCAACGTATCCCCGAGGGTTCATCATGAGCAGCACGTTCTTCATTCCCGCCGTCAACATCATGGGCATCGACTGCCTCGACGAAGCCATGAGCGCGATCCGCAATTACGGCTTTCGCAAGGCGCTGATTGTCACCGACGCCGGCCTGGCCAGGGCGGGCGTGGCCAGCATGATTGCCGAGAAGCTGGCAATGCAGGACATCGACTCGGTGATTTACGACGGCGCCAAACCCAACCCCAACGTGGAGAACGTCGAGAACGGCCTGGCGTTGCTGCAGCAAAGTGCCTGCGATTTCGTGGTGTCGTTGGGTGGTGGTTCGCCCCATGACTGCGCCAAGGGCATTGCCCTGTGTGCCACCAATGGCGGGCATATCGGCGACTACGAAGGGGTCGACCAGTCGAGCAAGCCGCAGCTGCCTTTGGTCGCGATCAACACCACCGCCGGCACCGCCAGCGAAATGACGCGTTTTTGCATCATCACCGACGAAACCCGCCACGTGAAAATGGCCATCGTCGACCGTAACGTCACGCCGCTGCTGTCGGTCAACGACCCGGCGCTGATGGTCGCCATGCCCAAGGGCCTGACCGCCGCCACCGGCATGGACGCGCTGACCCACGCCATCGAAGCCTATGTGTCCACGGCGGCCAACCCGATCACCGACGCCTGCGCGATCAAGGCCATCGAGCTGATCAGCGCCAACCTGCGCCTGGCCGTGCGCGACGGCAGCGATATGGCCGCCCGGGAAAACATGGCCTACGCGCAATTTCTCGCTGGCATGGCCTTCAACAACGCCTCCCTGGGTTTTGTCCACGCCATGGCTCACCAGTTGGGCGGCCTCTACGACCTGCCCCACGGCGTGTGCAACGCGGTGCTGTTGCCCCATGTGCAAAGCTTCAACGCCAGCGTCAGCGCGGCACGCCTGAGTGACGTTGGCCGCGCCCTGGGCGTGACCGACAAACACGCCACCTTCGAAGAGGGCGCACAAGCGGCCATCGCGGCGATCCGCTGCCTGTCCCAGGACGTCGACATCCCCGCCGGTCTGCGCGAACTGGGCGCCAAGCTGCAAGACATCCCGCTGCTGGCGACCAACGCCCTCAAGGACGCGTGCGGCCTGACCAACCCACGGCGGGCGGATCAGCGCCAGATCGAGGAGATTTTCCGTAGCGCGTTTTGAGCGGGGCAGCGGCAAGTAGCAAGCTTCAAGCGACAAGCTGTTAACCTGAGCACCTCTTACAGCGCTTAACTTGAAGCTCGCCACTGAGGCCCCCTATGAGAGTTCTGCTATTCGGCGCCACCGGCATGGTCGGCCAGGGCGTGTTGCGTGAGTGTCTGCTGGCCGCTGATGTGCAGGAAGTAGTGGCCGTAGGGCGCACGGCGTTGACTCAGGAGCATGGCAAGCTGCACCAGGTGTTGCATGCCGATATGTTCGACTTCCAACCCCTGGAGCATCTGCTGCAAGGTTTTGATGCCTGCCTGTTTTGCCTGGGGACGTCGTCGGTGGGCATGGATGAAGCCACCTACACCCGCCAGACCTATGACCTGACCCTGGTCGCTGCCAGCACCCTGGCGCGGCTCAATCCGCAGATGACCTTTGTGTACGTGTCCGGTGCCGGCACCGACAGTTCCGAGCAGGGCAAGGTGATGTGGGCGCGGGTCAAGGGCAAGACCGAGAATGCCTTGCTGCGCCTGCCGTTCAAAGCGGTGTATGTGTTCCGGCCGGGGATCATCCAGCCGCTGCATGGCGTGCGTTCGAAAACCGCGCTGTACCAGACGATCTACAACCTGATCGGGCCGCTGCTGTCACTGGTGCGTCGCGTGCGGCCGGCCTGGGTGGTGAGTACCGAGACCGTGGGCCGGGCGATGCTCAGTGTGGTCCGCCATGGCGCACCGCAACCGGTGATCGAGCCTGCCGACATCCATCGCCTG
This sequence comes from Pseudomonas sp. HC1(2025), assembly GCF_058742075.1. Lineage (NCBI taxonomy): Bacteria > Pseudomonadati > Pseudomonadota > Gammaproteobacteria > Pseudomonadales > Pseudomonadaceae > Pseudomonas > Pseudomonas sp. HC1(2025). Next base: position 1,451,303 of record NZ_CP196017.1, read on the forward strand.
GCCGCCGAGGGGCGGTGATGGCTGTGGCTCAGCCCGCAGCGGCCAGGGCCTTGGCGGGCGCGGTGCTGAACTGAATCAACGCCACCCCACCGATCAGCATCAGCACGCCGAGCAGGCGCGGCGCGGTCAGTTGTCGTTCCACCAAGCCAAACAAGCCAAAGTGATCGAGTAACAACGAGGCGAGGATTTGCCCGGTCATGGCCAGGGCGATAAATCCCGATGCCCCGAGTTTGGGCAAAAGGACCAGGGCCAGGGAGATAAAACACACACCGAATGCGCCTCCGGTCCACATCCACAGCGGCGCCTTGCTGATAAAACCGAGGCTTGGCAGCGGCAGGCGTAGCGCCAGGATCACTGGCAACAGCACCAGGATACTCACCAGCAGTGAGGCCAGGGTCGCCCACAACGGATGCCCGAGGCCGCGCCCGAGGTTGGCATTGATCGCGCTTTGAAACGGCACCACCGCCCCGGCAATCACCGCCAACAGCAACAAGCCCAGCCAATGCAACGTGGTCATGATCAATCTCCCAAAGGTTTTACTGGACTGTACGGTATTCGTCGCGCAGATTTAAATTCCAAGTTCTTATGCTGAACATGCATGCCATGAATGATTTGCGCCGCATCGACCTCAACCTGCTGGTGATCCTGGACGCCCTGCTCAGCGAGCAGCACGTCACCCGCGCCGCCGAGCGCCTGCATCTGAGCCAGCCGGCGGTCAGCCACGCGCTGGCGCGGTTGCGGGATCTGCTGGGCGACCCATTGCTGGTGCGCCAGGGTGGCGGCCTGGTCGCCACCGCCCGCGCATTGGAGCTGGCGGCGCCGCTGGCCGATGCGCTGGCCCAGGTCCAGTCGTTGCTGGCGCCGAACCGCTTCGACCCGGCGTCGGCCAGGCGTACGTTTCGCCTGGCCATGTCCGATTACGGCGCGGCGCTGCTGTTGCCCGGGCTGGTACGGGCGCTGCGCGAGCAGGCGCCGGGGATTGACCTGGCCATCACCCACGCCAGTCGCGAAGGCATGCAGGAAGGGGTGCTCAGTGGTGAGATCGACCTCGCGGCCGGGGTATTTCCCGACCTGCCCGCCGAGCTGCGCAGCACGCCGTTGTTCGAGGAGCACTACGCCTGCCTGGTCGACCGCGACAGCTTGCCCGCAGGCGGTGTGCTCGACTTGCCCACTTACCTCGCGCGGCCCCATGTGCTGCTGGAAATGCGCGGTAGCGGCACCCCGGAAATCGAACGGGCACTGACCGCGATCCGTGAACGGCGCCACGTGGCAATCAGCCTGCCCCACTGGGGCATCGCACCGCAGTTGATCCAGGGCACTGACCTGATCCTCACCGTGTCTTCCCAGGGGCTGCTGAACATCGACTCCCGGCACTTGCTGGTGGTGCCGCCGCCGTTCCATATCCCGTCCTTCGGTTTTGTCTTGGCCTGGCATAAACGCCGTGGCGGGGATGGCGCCTTGCAGTGGTTGATCGCCCAAGTGCAAGACGTGTTGGCCAAACGCGCGGCCTAGCATTGCAGTGCCGGATGGATTGTGCACAATCGACGCGCCCCTCTTATTTATCTGAGCGTGTTACCCATGACTTCATCATTGCTGTTTGCCGTCATCGCCTCGGGCTTTATCTATGGCATCACGCCGGGGCCCGGGGTGCTGGCGGTATTTGGCATTGGGGCGGCGCGCGGGCGTCGGGCCGGCGCGGGTTTTCTGTGCGGGCACCTGTTGGGTGATGTGGTGTGGTGTAGCACCGCGTTGGTGGCGATTGTCGGTGCCCGGGAAATCGGCAGCAGTGCGTTTGATGTGTTGGGTGTGCTCAGCGCCCTGTATCTGTTTTGGCTGGGCATTCGGGCGATTCGAACCCGCAGCCGCAGCGGCGAGGCTGCCCAGGGCGCCGCGCGCCAACCGTTCTGGCATGGCATTTTGTTTGGCCTGACCAACCCCAAGGCGTACCCGGTAGCCGTGGCTACGTTCACCGCGTTGCTGTCGAGCCGGGCCGAGTTGCTGACCTGGGGCATGTTGCCGTGGTTGATTGTCCTGAGCTTTTTCGGTGGCCTGCTGGCTTACGGGATCCTGATCGGCGTGGTGGGCGCGCGGCAGGTGCGCACGGTGTATCAGCGCCATGAAGTGTTGATCACCAAGCTGTGCGGCGTGATGTTCATCGGTTTTGCGATCAATGCCCTGGCTCACGCACTGCCGGGCTTGCTGGGCAGTAAAACCTCCTGAGCAGCGACGACCGTTCGTCGCACCAGCAAGTTTTTTCTAAACCTTTGCCGCCCTGAAAATTCAGATTCAGGGCGGGGCTCGTTCCCCGGCATGTCTTTATTACCTGGAGGAACCCATCATGAGCCGCATGGCTATCCGGTTACGCACCGCCACTTTCGCGATGCTGCTGGGCCTCGGCGCCAGCAATGCTTTCGCCCAAGGGCCCGCCGAATTCATCGAACAGGCCTCGGCCAAGGGCATGGCCGATATCGAAACCAGCCGCATGGCCCACGCCAAGACCTCGTCCCAGGAGATCAAGGACTACACCATCGAGGTCATCAACGAACGCACCCTGGCCAATCAACATTTGGCGGCCATTGCGAAAAAACTCGACCTGCCAGTGGCACCTCGCGACCAGATCGTCGACAAGGCCGAAACCCTGATGCCTGAACTGACCGATGGCGATTCCTTCGACGCCGCCTACACAGCCCAGCAGGTCAAGGCCAACGAAGATGCAATCGCGCTGTTCAAGCAGGAAGGCGCGGCGTCGGACATCCCCGAAATAAAGGCATTGGTTGACGAAACCCTGCCCAAGCTGGAAACCCGCCTGGAAAAAGCCCGGGCGCTGGCTTCATCCTATGGCAAGAGCCGTAACGGCGACGGTTGATCGCGGGCCTGGTCATGCAAGCGGCGGTTGGAGCTGATCCAACCGCCGTTTTTTTATGCCTGGTTCAGGTCGGTCTTGACTGAGTCGCCTGGGGCCGCTGCTGTGCTGTCGCCGCCGAGGCTGACGGTTTGGCGCTCGCCCAGGGTACGGTATTCGCTGCGCAGTTTTTCCAGGGCTTTGAAGTCCAGGCCATCGAGGCTCAGTACCGCGTTCTGTGCATCCTTGGTCACCCGCAGCAACTCATCAATCTTGATATGCAACATGTCGCTGTCACGGTTCTGGGTGTTCTGGATCAGGAACACCATCAGGAAGGTGATGATGGTGGTGGACGTGTTGACCACCAATTGCCATGTGTCGTTGTAGTGAAACCAAGGGCCGCTGACGCCCCACAGCACAATCAACACCACTGCCGCAAAGAAGGTACGGGCGCTGCCTGCCCAGCGGGCAAGGGATTGGGAAAGGGTCGAGAACTTCATGGTGATGCTCCAGTTAGGTGCTGATGAAGTACTGACCGTGGCGGCACGCTGAAATTTCTTTTTACAATTGCTGACCTGCATGAATTTGACGGGGCTGTGCAACCGTTGGGCAGGTTCGAGGCGCAGGCATCGAACCCTGCTGGTGTAGGCCGGTCACTATTTCATCACCCCGTCAAAATGGAAGCGTGATCATGAGCCTCTCTCGTACTCTCTGCCTGGCCTGCTGCCTGGTGTTGTTGCAAGGCTGTTTCGACAGTTCTAACAATGAAACCCAAGACAACACCGACGGCAGCAAATCCTCGGTGCAGTTGAAGGATTCCAAGGCTGATCAGCCCTAGCGCTTGGTGGCTGTCAGAACAACGACCTTGTAGCCTCGCCATCCTCGAGGGTCAGCAAATACTGCTTGGCTTCAAGCCCGCCGGCAAACCCGGTCAGCCCGCCCGAAGCACCGATCACCCGATGGCAGGGCGCGACGATCGAAATCGGATTGCGCCCGTTCGCCGCACCGACCGCGCGCACGGCCTTGGGGTTGCCGATCTGCGTAGCGATCTGGCTGTAGCTGCGGGTCTCACCGAAAGGAATGGTCAACAGTGCGCTCCAGACTTTTTTCTGGAACTCGGTACCGTCAAAGTCCAGTTCCAGCTCGAAGCGGTCGCGGGTGCCGGCAAAATACTCGTTCAACTGTCGCTCGGCCTCCAGCAGCACCGGGCTGTGGTTGACCTCTACCAGTTCGCCCAGGCGCACACGGTTGGCGCGCTCGGTTTCCCACAGGATGGCGGCGAGCTTGCCGTTGCGGGCAACCAGGGTCAGTTGGCCGACGGGGGAGGGCATCAGTTTGTATTCACACGGCATGAGTGGGCTCCTTGTTGCGCGGATCATTTAGCGGACAGGCCTGCACTTTAGCGCTCATCGCGGGTGGGTGAACTACGTTTCTTGCGGTCAAATTCGGCGGTGTCACCGCTGTTGTTACAGTAACTTCAACGCTGGCGACGCGAGGAACCCCGAGCGGCTTTTTTCTTCCGGGGGATGCAGTACGCATCAATTCGGTTGAGCAAATAGCCAGGCAGCGTGATGTTGAGCTTCTGCGCCGGCAGATGCTGAAAGCAGTGTATGAGCGCGGGACAAGGCTGCAGGAGGGGGGATTGCGGGTTTTACTGGCAAATTCCAGGCATAAAAAAACCGGCCACATGGGCCGGTTTTTTCTTCATCCCCAACCCCGGCGAAGCAGGTGGAGGAGGGCAATTGAGTGGAGCGGGTAGAGGGAATCGAACCCTCAACTAAAGCTTGGGAAGCTTTCGTTTTGCCACTAAACTATACCCGCTCAGAGCGGCTGACTTTGTACCAGAACTGCGCGGCGATTTGAAGTTTTTCTTTGAAAAATGTGCAAGTTGCGAGCGTCAGCCGAAATGTTCAGGCAACCCTGGGCAGTCGTGCCCACCCAGGTCGCATTCAAATCGCAAGTGCATGCAGGGCCTGGCCCTGGTGATACCGCAGTCGATTCACCGACTGTTCCGGTTTCAAAAAGCCCATCAATGCCTGCCGGCTGTCGTTGCACGCGGCCTTGTGCTCCATGTCCAGGAAGTGCCCGGTGGCCTGGATGGTGCCGAAGCTGCTTTTGGCCACATGTTGCCCGAACAGTTTGGCGTCTTCGGCGCTGGTGTATTCATCCCACTCGCCGTTCAAGAACAGCACTGGAATGTCGATCTGCCGTGCAGCCTTGAGGTAGCACTGGCGGTCGCTATTGAGCACCTGGCTGATGTGATAGTGCATCTGCCCGTACTCGTGCTCGGCCAGGGTGCTGACGTGCCGATAGTTGAAGCGCTTGAACAGCGGCGGCAGGTGTTTGCCGATGGTGCTGTTGACCAGGTTGCCGACGCTGTGGCGGTCGAGGTTGCCGAGGTAGTCGACGCCACGTTCCAGGTAGTCGCGCATCGGCGCGTTGATCAGCGGCGAGAACGAGCTGATCACGGCTTTTTCCACGCGGCGAGGGCGCTGGGACAAGGCGACGAGGGTGGCGACGCCGCCCCAGGAAAACGACAGCACATGCTCGGCGGCGAAGTGGTCGATGAGTTCCAGGAGGATCTGGCCTTCAATGTCCTTCGTCAGCATTTGCTCGTGGCGGTTGTGGGCTTTGGAGCGACCGGCGTAGGGCTGATCGTACAAAACCACATTAAATTGCGGGTACAGGCTTTTCACGGTCTGGGCGAAAGACGCAGTGGTGGCCATGGAGCCGTTGACCAGGATGATGGTCTTTTGAGCAGCGTCCGCGCGATAGAACTCCGTGTAAACCCGATACTGACCCTGTATATCCAGCACAGCGATTTCTGGCCTCATGTCGTAAGACTCCTGGCAAGCGGGTGGTGCGCGCAGATCACTCTGCACGAGCTTTGTGACAGGTAGGCATACGCCTTGAAAGGAGGCCCATGTCGGTCCGATGAAACTGGCCGACGGGTGTTGTTATGGCGGGCAACTTGCCATGGCCCGCACGTCAAGCGGTGTGGGCAGGCACAGTGTTTCTTGGAAGGTTGGGTGACTCGCCAGTCAGAATGCGGCTGGCGTTTTGATTCAAGCAGGAGGCGGGCCAGGTCGCAAGCTTCACCCCGCAGTTTGGGCTATCACCGGCTGAACGGTCATATCTGGCAGATTTCCGCGTCGCTCAGCGGCCGATACTGGCCGGGAGCGAGCCGTTCATCCAGCACCAGCGGCCCCATGCATTCGCGATGCAGGCGTATCACCTTGTTGTCGAAGTGCCCGAACATGCGCTTTACCTGGTGATAACGCCCTTCAATGATGCTCAGGCGCGCGCTTTTGGGGCCCAGCACTTGCAGGTCGGCCGGTTGGGTGGTCAGGTCCTCGAAGGCGAAGTACAGGCCGGCGCGGAACGTCGCGGCATACTCCGGGCCAATCTCCTGTTCGGTCTCGACGTAGTAGACCTTGGGCAGCTTGGTGTGGGGCTGTGTCAGGCGTCGGGACCACTGGCCATCATTGGTGATCAGCATCAGCCCGGTGGTGTTGAAGTCCAGGCGGCCAGCGATATGCAGGTCGCTCTTGTCCGGCTCATCCAGCAGATCAAGGACAGTGGGATGCTGGGGATCGACAGTGGCACTCACGCAGCCTTGTGGCTTGTGCAGCATGAAATAACGTGCGGGTTTGCCCGCTTGCAGGATCTGGCCATCACACTCCACACGGCTGAACTCGCGAACGTCCTGGCGCGGGTCGGTAACCGGCTGCCCATCGACGCTGATCCGGCGCTCTGCCAGTAGCAGGCGCACTTGCTGGCGATTGAAGCGGGGCAGGTTACTGAGGAAGCGGTCGATACGCATTACCGGGGCTCGACCCCGCGCAATTGGGCGTCGACCTGGGCACAGCGCGGGCACAGGCAGGCCGTGTTGCGCAGTTCCGGCGCCAGGGCTTCGAGCAGCTTGGGGTCGATGGTGACGCTGTAGCACCAGCAGGCACGGTCAGCGGTGCGCGGGTCGGCCAAGGTGCAGTCGTTGCGGGCGCCGCAGGCGGGGCAAAGTGTGGGAGTGGTCATCGGTCGGTTCAGGCGTAATTCAGTCAAGATCCCAGTGAAACCCGGTGTCCCTGGCACGATACAGGCCTGGGCGGTTTATTGCGCCACAGATGTATCAATCTATGTCCAAGTCGCACCAGATTCGGTTTTTGATGTCTGATCTTCTGTCATTCAGCAAAAGCTGTGTGGCGCCCCCCAGCGTCGCTGGTGTGTGCTCTTCCGCGGTCCAGGAGGCCGCCATGTATCGTCGATTGCTCCTCAGCGCTGTACTCGGCTTGACCCTTTCTGCCTGCGTGCCTTATTACGATGGAGGCTCCAGCTACTATCGATCCGAAGTCTATACCGCGCCCGCGCCGGTCTATTACTACGGCGGTGGCCCGTCCTACCAGTACCGGCGGGGCTATTACGCACCGCCACCACGCTATTACCCGGCGCCGCGCTATTACCAGCCGGCCCCCCGTTACTATCAAGCCGGGCCAAGGCCGGGTTACCGGCCATACCCCAGCCAGAGTTGGGGTGACCACCGGGGCAATGGTGGCCAGGGGCATAGAGGTGGCCGGGGTGGTGATCATGGAGGAGGCCGTGGCGGGCACAGGTAATCCGCTTATCTTTGGAACGGCGCGTCATGCGCCGTTTTTTGTGGCTGGCCGCCACATGTCATCGATCCGACAGATCTGCCAGCGGATGCCGTCCTTCCCAGGCCTTGTGAAAGTGCGCCTCGACCACGGCCTCGGGAATGCGCTTGATATCCGGCCAATGCCAGTGGGGCTGCTGATCCTTGTCGATCAGGCGGGCCCGTACTCCCTCGCTGAATTCCGGATGCCGACAGCAATTGAGGCTCAAGGTGTATTCCATCTGGAAAACTTCTGACAGGGACAGGTGCCGCGCCCGTCGGATCTGTTCCCACACCAGGTGCGCGGTCAGCGGGCAGCCCTCGCTCAAGGTCTTGCCGGCCCGGCTGAAGAGCGGGTCGGCATGCTCGCGCAGTTGGCTCAAGGCGCGCCAGGCGCACTGCACGTCGCCTACATCCAGCCATTCGTCGATCTGTGGGCGTCGCGGCAGCCACTGTGGTTCTGGCTGCTGGCTGGCAGCTTCCTGGGCCAGGGCCTTGAACAAGCTGTTGAGCTGCATCGCGGTCTGCTCCTGCCAGTTCAATTGCAACAGGCCTTCGAGCATTTCGCCCTGTTGTTCGTCCAGCAGGAAACGGTCGGCCAGGCCCAGGTCGAGGGCGTCGCGCCCATTCATATGGGCGCCGGTGAGGCCCAGGAACAGCCCCAGTTTGCCGGGCAGGCGCGAGAGGAACCAACTGGCGCCCACATCCGGGTACAGGCCGATGCTGATTTCCGGCATGGCCAGGCGGCTGCTCGGGGTGACGATGCGGATAGCGGCGCTTTGCAGCAACCCCATGCCCCCGCCCAGCACATAGCCATGGCCCCAGCAAATCAGCGGCTTGGGGTAGGTGTGCAGGTGGTAGTCCAGGCGGTACTCGGCCGCAAAAAACTGCGCGGCCAGCGCCGGCACTTCACCCGGGTGCTCTCGGCAGGCCTGGGCCAGGCTGCGCACTTCACCGCCGGCGCAAAACGCCTTGGCACCGTTGCCGCGCAGCAGCACGCAGACGATCTGCGGATTGCGCGCCCAACTGTCCAGGCGTTCGCCGAGGGCCTGGATCATCGGGAGCGAGAGGGCATTGAGGGACTTTTCCGCGTCCAGGCTGGCGATGCCGATACGGGCACCGTCTGTGCCAGTGAGCTCTTCGAAGTGCAGATTCATCATGACCTCAATCGGTAAATTGAACGTTGAGTATGATCCCTTCGGGGGAAAGTGCCGGTTCTGCGTCAGATCAATTGACAAGTGGAGTGGGCTTTCCTAGGGTTCGCCCATTCTTTTTACATGATGTGTTTCTGATGACTGCCGACGACCGTATCAAACTCGAACCGAGCTGGAAACACGCCCTGCGCGAAGAGTTCGAGCAACCGTACATGACCGAGCTGCGTGAGTTCCTGCGCCAGGAACATGCGGCGGGCAAGGAAATCTACCCGCCGGGCCCGCTGATCTTCAATGCGCTCAACTCCACGCCGTTGGACAAGGTCAAGGTGGTGATCCTCGGCCAGGACCCGTACCACGGCCCCGGCCAGGCCCATGGCCTGTGCTTCTCGGTACAACCGGGCGTGCCGACGCCGCCGTCCCTGGTCAATATCTATAAAGAGCTCAAGCGCGACCTCAATATCGACATCCCCAGCCACGGCTGCCTGCAAAGCTGGGCCGACCAAGGTGTATTGATGCTCAACACCACCATGACCGTGGAGCGCGCGAATGCCAACGCCCATGCGGGCAAGGGCTGGCAGTTCTTCACCGACCGGGTGATCGAGTTGGTCAGCGAGCATCAGCCGCACCTGGTGTTCCTGCTGTGGGGCGCCCATGCTCAGGGCAAGCAGAAGCTGATCGACGCGACCAAACACCTGGTGCTGACCTCGGTGCATCCGTCACCGTTATCGGCTTATCGCGGGTTTTTGGGGTGTGGGCATTTCAGCCGGACGAACAAGTTTCTTGAGCAGAACGGCGAGACGCCGATCGAGTGGCGAGTGCCGCCGCTCTGAAGTTCAACACCTGAGGAGGTGGGAGCGAGCAAACCCGCTCCCGCTTTAGGGTTGTGCCAGGTTTTAGAGGGTGCCCGGCTGGCGGTTCCAATGGCGGAATAACGGCTCCGCGAGGAACAACACAAACAACAGCCGCATCACTTGCATCGCCGTCACTAACGGCACCGACAGTTGCAAGGTTTCCGCCGTCAGGCTCATCTCGGCAATTCCTCCTGGCATCATCCCCAGGGTCAGCGAACGCAAATCCAACTGCGTCAACGCACTCAGGCCCACCGCCGCCAGGGTGGCGATCAACATGGTCAGCAGCGTGCCGATCACCGTACGGCCCATGAACGACGGTGCCCGGCGGAAGAACTGCCGGTTGAAGTGGCAGCCCAGGCCGCTGCCGATCAACCATTGGCCGATCTGGCTGCCACCATCGGGCAGGCCGATGTGCAGATCCCAGGTGATGCTGGCGATGGCACTGACCAGCAACGGCCCGAACAACCAGGGGTTGGGTTGGCGCAGGCGCTGCCAGCCCCAGGCCACCAGGGCGCCGATCGGAAACAGCAGGGCCAGCCAGGCCCAATCCACGGGAGCCGGGTGAAACTGTGGCGCACCGCCGCCCAGCAAGTACTTGAAGATCGCCGGCACGCACAGCACCACCAGCAACACCCGCAGACTCTGGCCAGCCGCCACGCGACTGAGCACCGCGCCATTGCGCGCGCCGAGGTTGACCATCTCCCCGGACCCGCCCGGCATGCTTGAGAAAAACGCCGTGGCGCGATCCTCACCGCTGCGGCGCATCAACCACACGCCGACAATGCTCGACAGGCTGGTGACCAGCGCGCCGAAGAAGATCAGGCCAAAGTGGCTCATCACCTGCTCGATCACCACCGGGGTGAAGTGCAGGCCGATGCCGATGCCCACCACCCATTGGCCGCATTTGCGCCCGCCGGGAATTTCGGCCAACTGCCAGGGTGTGAGGCAACGCACCAGGATGATCGCCAGCAGCGAGCCGACCATATACGGCAAAGGCCAGCCGATCAGGCTGGCCAGGTAACCGCCGGCCAGGCCGACCAGCGGTGTTCCCCACCATTGTTTAAAGGTGACTTCAGACATCGGCCACGGCGCGACGCTGCAGGGCCCGTTTGCGGTAGATGCGGATCAGCGGGAAGGCCAGCATCAATGCCGTCAGTACCCAGACACCAAAGGTGATCGGGCTCGACCAGAGGATCTGCAGGTCACCGTTGGAGATCGACAGCGCCCGGCGCAGGTTCTGCTCCATCAGGCCGCCGAGGATAAAGCCCAGCAACACCGGCGACAGCGGGAAGTCCAGCTTGCGCAGGATGTAGCCGAAGATACCGATGCCCACCATCAGGAACAGGTCGAAGGTGGTGGCGTGGACCGCGTACACACCAATCGCGGTGATGATGGCGATCACCGGCACCAGCGCCCAGTTCGGCACGGCAAGGATGCGGGTGAAGATGCGGATCATCGGGATGTTGAGGATCACCAGCATGATGTTGGCGATAAACAACGAGGCGATCAGGCCCCAGACGATATCCGGTTGCTGTTGGAACAACAGTGGGCCCGGCGTGATGTTGTACAGCGACAGCGCGCCGATCATCACGGCGGTGGTGCCCGAACCGGGTACGCCGAGGGTCAGCATGGGGACCAGGGCGCCGCAGGCGGAAGCGCCGATGGCGGTTTCCGGCGCAGCCAGGCCGCGCATGTCGCCCTGGCCGAATTTGCCGCTGGCACCGGCCAGGCGTTTCTCGGTCATGTAGGCCACAGCTGACGCCAAGGTGGCGCCCGCACCGGGCAGTACGCCCATGATGAAACCCAGCAGGCCGCAACGGATATTGACGACGAATACCGAAGACGCTTCCTTCAGGTTAAACATCATCCGCCCGGTGGCCTTGACCGCTTCCTGGCCGCGGTGGGTTTTTTCCAGCAGCAACAGGATCTCGCTGATGGAGAACAGGCCCAGGACCAGCACTACAAACTGGATGCCGTCGGTCAGGTGAATGTTGTCCCCGGTAAAACGGTACACGCCGCTGTTGGCGTCGATACCGACTGCCGAGAGAAACAAGCCGATCAGCGCGGCCACAAACGTCTTCAGCGGTTTGTCACCGGCCATGCCGCCCAGGCAGACAATGGCAAATACCATCAGGACGAAATATTCCGCCGGGCCGAAGGCAATCGCCCATTTGGCCAGCAGCGGGGCAAACAGCACCATGCCGCAGGTGGCGATAAACGCGCCGATAAACGAACTCCATGCCGACAACGACAGCGCCACGCCGGCCAGGCCTTTGCGGGCCATTGGGTAGCCGTCGAGGGTGGTCATTACGGTGGAGGCTTCGCCGGGGATGTTCAGCAGGATCGAGCTGATACGCCCGCCATATTCACAGCCCAGGTACACGGCTGCCAGCAGGATCAGCGCCGATTCCGGCGGCAGGCCCAGGGCGAAGGCGATGGGGATCAACAACGCCACGCCGTTGATCGGGCCTAGGCCCGGCAACAGGCCGACCACGGTGCCGATCAGGGTGCCGCACAGTGCGGTCACCAGGTTGTAGGGGCTCAGCGCGACGCCGAAACCCTGGCCCAAATAGCCAAAAGTATCCATATCAGTTCTCCAGAACGTCGAGCAGGCCGAGGGGCAGCGGAACATCCATGGCTTTATCGAAGAGCAGATAAAGGCCGATGGCCATCAGGCTGACGATCACCACGCTGGGCATCCAGCGGCCGCCATACAGGCGCGCCATGGGGATGCCGATCAGCATGCTGCTGAGAATGAAACCCAAGGGTTCGAAGGTGCCGGCGAACACGATCAGCAGTGCCACGCAGATGCCGATCTTGACCAGGGTCTGGCGGTCCAGCGCGGGTTCTTCTTCGGTGTGCTTGGTCGGCTGCGGGCGAATCAGCATGTAGATCAATGCCAGGCTCATCAGCCCGAGCATCAACAGCGGGTAGGCCCGAGGTCCCACCGGCTCGTAGGAAAATGACGCCTGGTACGGCCAGGCCATCAGTGCCAGGCAGGCGCAGGCCAGCAGCAACACCGCGGCGAAAATGCGTTGTAAGAGCATAGGAAACTCCTTTGCGACTCTTGTAGGCGCAAGCTGGCTCACGAAGAACGCAAGGACATCGCGTGTATCCAGGCAGCACGCGTCATCGTTGCGGTTTTTCGCGAGCAAGCCCGCTCCCACAGAGGGGCGATTACTGGATCAGGCCGAACTCTTTGGCCAGCACTTTGTAGTCAGCCACTTGTTTCTTCACGTAGGTGTCCAGCTCCGGGCCGGTCAGGGCGAACGGGAACAACTCGCGCTGGTCACGCAGCTTGGCGAACTCTTCGGAGGCCAGCAGTTTGTCGAACGCCTCTTTCCACCAGGCGTAGTCGGCATCGCTGACTTTTGGCCCGAGGTAGAAGCCACGCACCACCGGCCAGACGATGTCGTAGCCTTGCTCTTTGGCGGTCGGAATATTCTTCATTTCCGGCTCGTCCAGGCGCTCTTCGGAGAACACCGCCAGCAGGCGCATGTCGCCGCTGAGGATGTGTGGCATGGAGTCGGAGATGTCGGTACTGCCCACCTGAATATGTCCACCGAGCAGGGCCGTGGCGATTTCACCGCCGCCTTCGAGGGCCACATAACGCAGGTCACGGGGGTTGATTCCGGCAGCCTTGGCGATCAGCGCGGTTTGCATCCAGTCCTGGCTGCCCACGGTGCCGCCGGAACCAATCACCACTTTGCTCGGATCTTTCTTCAGGGCCTGTACCAGGTCATCCAGGCTCTTGTAGGGAGAATCGGCTTTCACCGCAATCGCGCCATAGCTGGTGCCAACCGCCGCCAGCCATTTCACCGCGCTTTCATCAAACCGCCCGAACTTGCCCTGTGCCAGGTTCAGCAGCGAACCGCTGGACCACGCCACCAGCGTGCCGGCATCGGCAGGGCGCTGGGCCACCACGGCGTTATAGGCCACCGCGCCCACGCCGCCGGGCATGTAGGTCACGCGCATCGGCTTGCTCAGCAGTTTTTCGTTGACCAGTGCGCTTTGCACCAGTTTGCAGGTCAGGTCAAAACCACCGCCGGGGGAGGCCGGTGCGATGCATTCCGGGCGCTTGGGTTCTTCGGCCGCCAGCAGCTGGCCGGCAAACAGCATGCAGCCGGCGGCCAGGGCAAATTTACGCAGGGATGAGGACATGGGGAACTCCGTCATTGTTGTTATTGGGGTATGACTTTCAGGGTTACCACAGGGCGACGCTGTAACTGACCAGCACGCGCACTTCGTCTGCGTCCCGGGCCGAGTAGTTGGAGCGGTAGGTGGCATTACGCAGGCGCACGGCCACATCCTTGAGCGTGCCGCTTTGCACTACGTATTTGATCTCGGTGTTGCGTTCCCACTCTTTGCCGGTGTCGCCGTTCTTGAGTTGGATGTTGTCGCCGGACAGGTAGCGGCTCATGAAGCTCAGGCCGGGGATCCCCAGCTTGGCGAAGTCATAGTCATAGCGCGCCTGCCAGGAGCGTTCCTCGGCGCCGGCAAAGTCGTTGATCTGGACAAAGTTGACCAGGTACGGGTCGCTGCCATCCACATACGGGAATGCACTGTCGCCGGACATGTGCTGGTAGCCGGCGCTCAGTTTATGGCCGTTGAGGGCGTAGCTGAAAATGCCGTTGAGGGATTTGTTGTCAATGCTGCCGCCGCGTGCGCTGCCGGTGTCGTCACTGATGGCCAGGCGCAGATCGGTGCCGAAGGTGCCGGGACCCATCGGGGTGGAGGCGACCAGGCCGAGGAAGTGCTGGCGGTACACGTCGTCCAGTTGGGCGAAGTGGTAGCTGGCGGTGGCCTTCTCGGCAAACTTGTAGTCCACGCCGCCGAAGTTGAAGTGCTTGCCGGTGGCCCCGCCGACGAAGCGGCTGTTTTTGTTGTTGAGGGCGATGTCCTCGTAGTTGGTGTCATCGCGGTCCTTGGCCTTGTCCAGGCGCCCGCCGGTGAAGGTCAGGTTCTTGAACTCCTTGGAGGTCAGCAGGCCGCCGTTGAAGGTCTGCGGCAGGATGCGCCCGTCGTTGGGCTTGAGGATTGGCAGCTCGGGGATCAGCGAGCCGATTTTCAGCTCGGTGGCGGAGATTTTCACTTTGCCGGTCAACCCCAGCTTCGAGTACTCGTCAGCGGCGCGGCCATCATCGTGGGTGGGCAGCAGGCCAGTGCCGGTGCGGTCTGGGCTGGAGTCGAGCTTGACCCCGAGCATGCCCAGCGCATCCACGCCAAAACCGACGGTGCCGTCGGTGTAGCCCGATTGCAGGTTGAGCATGAAGCCCTGGGCCCATTCGTCGCGCTTGGATTGTTGCGCGCTGGTACCGTCGCGAAAGTCGCGGTTGAAGTACATGTTGCGGGTTTCCAGGGTCGCGCTACTGTCTTCGAAGAAGGCAGCCTGGCTAAGCGGCGAAAAGCCGGCAAGGGCAGCGGCACTGGCGAGGGCGGTCTGGGTCAGGCGGGAAAAACGAACAGGCGGGCAAGCCTGGGGCTGTGTCGACAGCATCGTGATGCACTCCGTTATTGTTCTTATGGGGCGAAAACGCTTCGAGGCGTTTTTCGGGCGCTATGGGTGAAATAGCTCGGAAGGTGTAACCGTCCGTTTCTGGATGCTAATGGGCGAACCTTTCACTAACCTTTCAGCGTCCTTTCAATGTTTTCGGGCTTCACAGCAGAGGCCGCGGCTGTAAACTGCGCCGCGAGTTGGTAAACAGAGGGCGGCATCGGCCACCCCTTAACGAGGTATGAATCCATGCGTGTCCTGCTCGTCGAAGACCATCTGCAACTGGCCGAAAGTGTGGCCCAGGCGCTCAAGAGCACGGGGTTGACGGTGGACGTGTTGCACGATGGCGTGGCGGCGGACCTGGCCTTGAGCAGCGAGGAATACGCCGTGGCGATTCTCGATGTGGGCCTGCCGCGCATGGATGGTTTCGAGGTACTGGCGCGCCTGCGGGCTCGTGGGAAAAATCTGCCGGTGTTGATGCTCACCGCCCGCAGCGATGTAAAGGATCGGGTGCATGGCCTTAACCTGGGCGCCGACGACTACCTGGCCAAGCCCTTCGAATTGACCGAACTGGAAGCCAGGGTCAAGGCGCTGTTGCGCCGCAGCGTGCTGGGCGGCGAGCGGCAGCAGACCTGTGGTGTGCTGGTGTATGACGTGGAAACCCGGCGTTTTACCCTCGCCGGTGAACTGCTGACGTTGACCTCCCGCGAGCAGGCCGTGCTCGAAGCGTTGATCGCCCGCCCTGGCCGGGTCATGAGCAAGGAGCAACTGGCATCCCAGGTGTTCGGCCTGGACGAGGAAGCGAGCCCCGACGCGATCGAAATCTATGTGCACCGCTTGCGCAAGAAGCTCGATGGCCAGCCGGTCGCCATCGTCACCTTCCGCGGCCTTGGCTACCTGCTGGAAGCGCGCGATGCGTAAGCACAGCAGCCTGCGTTGGCGCCTGCTGTGGAACCTGGCACTGCTGTTGGTAGTGCTGATGCTGGCCAGCGGCCTGAGCGCCTACTGGAACGGTCGCGAGGCTGCAGACACCGCCTACGACCGCACCCTGCTGGCCTCGGCACGCACCATCGCCGCCGGCCTGTCCCAGCGCGACGGCACCTTGAGTGCCGATGTGCCCTACGTGGCGCTGGACACATTCGCCTATGACAGTGCCGGGCGGATTTACTACCAGGTCAATGATATTCACCAGAAGCTGATTTCTGGCTACGAACACCTGCCCGGCCCGCCGCCCGGTACGCCGCGCACCGACGATTACCCGGCCTTGGCGCGGTTCTATAACGCCAAGTACCAGGGGCAGAATGTACGGGTGGTGAGCCTGCTCAAGGCAGTGTCGGAGCCGAACATGAACGGCATGGCAGAAATCCGCGTGGCCGAAACCGACGAAGCCCGCGTCAGCATGGCCCGCAGCCTGATGGCCGACACCCTGTTGCGCCTGGGCATGCTGGCCATCGGCGCCTTGCTGCTGGTGTGGTTTGCGGTGAGTGCGGCGCTACGCCCGCTGGAGCGTTTGCGCACGGCGGTGGAGGAGCGTCAGCCGGATGACCTGCGGCCGCTGCCGCTGGTTGAAGTGCAACACGAACTCGGGCCGCTGGTGCGGGCGTTGAACCACTTTACCGAGCGCCTGCGCGGGCAGTTCGAGCGCCAGGCACAGTTTATTGCCGACGCCTCCCACGAGTTGCGCACTCCGCTGGCCGCCCTCAAGGCCCGGCTGGAATTGGGCCTGCGCGCCGAGGATCCGGCGGTTTGGCGCAGTACCCTGGAAACGGCGGCACAAGGCACGGATCGCTTGACCCACTTGGCCAATCAACTGCTGTCTCTGGCACGCATCGAAAACGGGGCGCGGGCAATTGCCGAAGGTGGCGCGCAGTTGCTCGACCTCAGTCAACTGGCCCGTGAGTTGGGCATGGCCATGGCGCCCCTGGCCCATGCGCGGGGTGTGGCGCTGGCGTTGGAGGCGGATGAGCCGGTGTGGCTGCGCGGCGAGCCGACCTTGCTGAACGAGCTGTTGAGCAACCTGGTGGATAACGCCCTGGCACACACGCCGTCAGGCGGCAATGTGATCCTGCGGGTGACGGCGCCAGCGGTACTGGAAGTGGAAGACGACGGCCCGGGTATTCCGCAGGATGAGCGCGACCGGGTGTTCGAGCGCTTCTATCGGCGTAACCAGCAGGGCGCGGGGTCGGGGCTGGGCTTGGCGATTGTCGGTGAAATCTGCCGCGCGCACCTGGCCCAGATCAGCCTGCATGATGGCGAGCTGAAAGGGCTCAAGGTGCGGGTGAGTTTTATCGCCGGCTGAGAGCGATCCACCGCTATTGCCGGCAAGCCGGCTCAGTAGAACATCGAGCGCGCTTCGTCCAGCTCGGTACGTACCGCTGCGTTGAGCGGGTCGATGCGCAGTTTCTTGAATGACGGCAAGTTCGACAGCGCAGTGTTGGCCAACGGGTGATGGGTGTTCTTGTGGCAATACAGCACGGCCACTTGCACCAGGTCGACATAATCCAGGCTGGCCGAGTCGCGCTCAAGGTCCTGGTAGTGTGCGGGCACATTCACCAGCATTTCCGGGAAGTCCCAGCCGCGCAAGAGCTTGTCCCCCAGCAGCGGGTGGATGCTATCGATCACATGGTTGAGGCTGACCGGGTCGGAGAGCAGTTCATAGTGATCTTCGGCGTAGGTCAGGATCGGCAGCACGCCGATCTGGTGAACCAGCCCGCCGAGTGCGGCCTGGTCCGGCTTGAGCTGGCTGTGGTTACGGCACAAGGCGTAGCAGACGCCGGCCACTTCCAGGCTGCGGCGCCATACTTCACGCATTTTTTGTTCCACGGCTTCTGAGCGGGCGTGGAATATCTGTTCCATCACCAGGCCAATCGCCAGGTTGCTGCTGTAGTTGGTGCCCAGGCGCGTGATGGCGGTATGCAGGTCGGTCACCTCCTGGGAGGCCCGCAACAATGGGCTGTTGACGACCTTGATCAGTCGCGCCGTCAGGGCGGTGTCGCGGCCGATGACTTTGCTCAAATGGCTGATGCTGACTTCGGGGTCTTCGGCGGCCTGACGAATTTTCAGGGCCACTTCCGGTAACGTGGGCAGAACCAGGTCATCGTTATCGATGGCCATCACCAACGCCTGTTGGACTTTTTCCGCCAGTTTGTTCATTCATGCTCTCTAGGGTGTTGCAAAAGGGTCCGGCGATTACCGCTGGATCTCGCGATCACGGTCCAGTTGGTAAGGCAGGTCAAGCAACTTGAGGCCCGCGCCTTCCAGCGTACCTAAATGCACGTCGCCACTGTCGGCTGCTTCGGCTTGCAGCACCGCCAGAAGTTCAATCCCTTCGTCGGCCCGCGCAGCGATCACCACTTCGCCGATGGCACTGTTGTGGCTGGGCGCGAACAGTGGCGTACCAGGCTCGGGCAATGCACTGCCGTCCAGGCTCAGGCGGTAGAGGCGGCGCTTGAGCTTGCCCAGGTATTGCATGCGGGCGACGATCTCCTGGCCGGTGTAGCAGCCCTTTTTGAAGCTCACGCCACCGACCGCTTGCAGGTTGAGCATCTGCGGGATGAACAGCTCGCGGGTCTGGGCCATGACCTGGCCGATGCCGGCGCGGATCTGCCCCAGCAGCCAGCTATTGAGGTCGCCTTGGATGAGTGTTGCGCCCAGTTGGCTGCGCAGGGTGTCGGCTTGCGCGGCGGGCGCCCAGAGTTCGGCGCGGCCGGGGGAGACGCGAATGGCGATCAGTTCTGCATGGCGCGCCACACTGTCGGTCTCGACGGGCAAGTCCAGGCCCAGGCTGGCGATTGCCTGATCGGCGTCGGCCAGGCCGAAGCGGACCCAGGCGGCGCTTTCGTCTGTCAGCTTGGACTTGGAAAACACCGCGTACTTCTTCAAGTCCGCCAGCTGTGGTTCAAGCAGTTCGCTGGCCATGGCCAGCAGCACGCCGTCACCTTGCAGCACGATGCGGAAGCTCGACTGCATGCGCCCCTTTTGGGTGCAGCGCGCGCCGAGGCTGGCGTGGGTGTCGTCGAGGTAGTTGAGGTTGCAGGTCAGTTGCCCCTGGAGGAACTTGGCCGCGTCAGCGCCGCGAACGGCCAGGACGCCTTCGTGGGACAGGGGGCAGAAGAAAGCAGAGTCAGCCATGGGTCATCGCAGTTGGAAAGTCATGGGTGCATCATAGAGGGGCGCCCGGCAAATGGGTAGTTTCATAAGCCCGACCAAAGCCGACTGTTCCGAGGGGCGTGGGCCTGTATACTTGCGCCCTATTTGAGGAGCGCTCCATGGTCGAAGATGTAGAAATCAATCGTCTGTACTGGCACAGCCGTCGCGGCATGCTGGAGTTGGATGTGTTGCTGGTGCCGTTCACCAAAGAGGTGTACGCCACCCTCGATAAGGTGGACCGCGACCTCTACGTCAGGCTGCTGACCTGCGAAGATCAGGATATGTTCGGCTGGTTCATGGAGCGTGCCGAATCAGAAGATCCGGAGCTGCAGCGCATGGTCCGGATGATCCTGGATCGTGTCCAGCCCAAGTAATACCTTCGAATGCCGCTGGCAGGCCTGCGGGCTTCTGCTGGCGGCGTATCTCCTCGCCCAGGTGCTTGCACTCGGTGCGCTGTGCCTGCTGGCTGTGCCTTTATCGATGGCTGCACTCGGTGTGCTGGTGTGCCTGGCCCATGCCGCGTGGGCGCTGCCGCGCCAGGTTCGCTTGACTCACCATTCGTCGGTTCGTGGCCTGCGGCGCAATGCCGACGGCTGGCAACTGTGGAGCGCGGCGCGGGGTTGGCACGCTGTGCAGTTGCGCCCCGACAGCCTGGCGTTGCCGCTGATCGTGGTGCTGCGCTACCGGTTGCCGGGGGAGTGGCGGGTACGCTCGGTGTGTGTGCCGCGCGGTTCGCAGGCCGCCGATGTGCATCGACGCCTGCGCGTGCGCTTGAAGTTCAGCCGCCGTAGGTGGTTGGCACCAGGATAGTGTCGAGGGCTTCGGGCAGCATCTGCGGGTAGTCGAGGGTGTAATGCAGGCCGCGGCTTTCCTTGCGCGCCATGGCCGAGCGGATCATCAGCTCGGCGACCTGGGCCAGGTTGCGCAACTCGATCAGGTCACGGCTGACCTTGTAGTTGCTGTAGAACTCATCGATCTCATCGAGCAGCAATCGAACCCGGTGCTGCGCCCGCGCCAAGCGCTTGTTGGTGCGCACAATCCCCACGTAGTCCCACATGAAGCGCCGCAGTTCGTCCCAGTTGTGGGCGATGATCACGTCTTCGTCCGAGTCGGTGACCTGGCTGGCATCCCAGCGGGGCAGGGCGGCCGGCACCGGGATGCGCGGCAGTTGCTCGAGGATGTCGGCAGCGGCGGAACGGGCGTAGACGAAGCATTCGAGCAGTGAGTTGCTGGCCATGCGGTTGGCGCCGTGCAGGCCGGTGAAGCTGGTCTCGCCGATGGCGTACAGACCAGGCACGTCGGTGCGCCCGTGCTGGTCGACCATCACCCCGCCGCAGGTGTAATGCGCCGCCGGGACCACTGGGATCGGCCCTTTGGTGATATCGATATTGAAGGCCAGGCAGCGCTCGTAGACCGTCGGGAAGTGGGTCTTGATGAAGTCGGCGGGCTTGTGGCTGATGTCCAGGTAGACGCAATCGATGCCCAGGCGTTTCATTTCGTGGTCGATGGCGCGGGCCACGATATCCCGGGGGGCCAGTTCGGCGCGCGGGTCGAAGCGTTGCATGAAACGTTCACCGTTCGGCAGTTTCAAGTGTGCACCTTCACCGCGCA
This sequence comes from Pseudomonas sp. HC1(2025), assembly GCF_058742075.1. Taxonomy (NCBI): domain Bacteria; kingdom Pseudomonadati; phylum Pseudomonadota; class Gammaproteobacteria; order Pseudomonadales; family Pseudomonadaceae; genus Pseudomonas; species Pseudomonas sp. HC1(2025). Next base: position 1,472,031 of record NZ_CP196017.1, read on the forward strand.
GGGCCTCGGTGATCAGGAAACTCTTGGCCTGGGGGTGATACAGGCAGGTGGGGTGGAACTGGTTGAACTCCAGGTTCGCCACCCGGCAGCCCGAACGCCAGGCCATGGCGATGCCATCCCCGCAGGCGCCATCGGGGTTGCTGGTGTAGAGATAGACTTTGGCGGCGCCCCCTGAAGCGAGGATGGTAAAGCGTGCGCCGTAGGTATCGACTTCGCCGCTGGCGCGGTTGAGCACGTAGGCCCCGAGGCAGCGCTCGCCTGCCAGGCCCAGGCGTTTTTCGGTGATCAGGTCGACGGCGACCCGTTGTTCGAGCAGTTCGATGTTCGGTCGTTGCCGGGCCTGGGCGAGCAAGGTCTTGAAGATCGCAGCGCCGGTGGCATCGGCGGCATGGATGATGCGCCGGTGACTGTGGCCGCCTTCGCGGGTCAAGTGGAACTCGAAACCACCGTCATCACTGCCGGCATGTTCATCGCGGGTAAATGGAACCCCCTGGTCGATCAGCCATTGGATGGCTTCGCGGCTGTGTTCGACGGTGAAACGTACCGCTTCTTCATTGCACAGGCCGCCGCCGGCGTTGAGGGTGTCTTCAACGTGGGATTGCACCGTGTCGGTGTCATCCAGCACGGCGGCAACCCCGCCCTGGGCCCAGAACGTCGAGCCGTTGGCCAGGTCGCCCTTGCTCAGTACGGCTATGCGCAGATGGCTCGGCAGGGTCAGCGCAAGGCTCAAGCCGGCGGCACCGCTACCAATCACCAGGACATCGTGTTGAAACTGTTGGCTCATTTATGGGATTCCGCAAAAAGCGATCCGAGGGGTGGCGCAAACAGGACGCCTGGATCGGCGAATCAAAGGGTCACACGGCCCACTAGTATATAGAGGGGGCTATCGGCACAATAGCCGGGCATTCGTGGCATTGTGAAACTATGGTGAACGAACTGCACGGCTTTGATGAGGCGGTCCGGTGTCGAGATGGGAACTTTTGCATCACGCCCGACTCCATAACAGGATGCCCGAAAGCTGGGAAAACGTTGGTTTTACTGATTGGCCTGGAACATGGGAGTGTCAGAAAACCGGCGACAAGATTATTCACGCAGCCGGCTATGCCCGCGCTGCGTTTTTCGTGTGTGCCAAAACAGAGCCCACCGGAAACTTGCTTGAAGGGGGAGAACTTTTGCGAAAAGTCCTAGTCTATGTTTGCAAGCCTGATCGTTTAGTTATGCAAGCCTCCTTCAAGTACAACGAGGAGTGTTCATGCTAACCCAGGAAGAGGATCAGCAGCTGGTCGAGCGCGTTCAACGCGGCGACAAGCGCGCATTTGATCTGCTAGTGCTGAAATACCAGCACAAAATTCTCGGGTTGATCGTGCGGTTCGTGCACGACACCCATGAAGCGCAGGACGTTGCACAGGAAGCCTTTATCAAGGCCTACCGTGCACTCGGTAATTTTCGCGGTGACAGTGCGTTTTACACGTGGCTGTATCGCATCGCCATCAACACGGCGAAGAACTATCTGGTGTCTCGCGGACGCCGCCCACCTGATAGTGATGTGAGTTCGGAAGATGCAGAATTCTACGATGGTGATCACGGCCTCAAGGATCTCGAGTCGCCGGAGCGTGCATTGCTGCGCGACGAGATCGAAGGCACTGTCCATCGCACTATTCAGCAACTGCCAGAAGATTTACGTACGGCATTAACTTTACGTGAATTCGATGGTCTGAGTTACGAGGACATTGCGAGCGTCATGCAATGTCCGGTGGGGACCGTACGCTCCCGGATTTTCCGGGCTCGGGAAGCCATCGATAAAGCCCTGCAACCGTTGTTGCAGGAAAACTAAAGACAGCGGCGACAGCCAAGAGAGGAACCGCCATGAGTCGTGATGCCCTGCAGGAATCGCTGTCCGCAGTGATGGATAACGAAGCGGATGAACTGGAACTTCGTCGAGTGCTCAATGCATTTGATGATGCCCAAACCCGTGATACCTGGTCTCGTTACCAAGTCGCTCGGGCGGTGATGCATAAGGATCTACTAATCCCTCGTCTGGATATTGCTGCGGCCGTTTCTGCTGCGCTGGCCGATGAAGCCGTTCCGGCAAAAGCCACCCGCGGTCCTTGGCGTAGCCTCGGTCGCCTGGCGGTCGCTGCCTCGGTGACAGTGGCCGTACTGGCCGGTGTACGCCTGTACAACCAGGACGAAATCGCCGGTGCCGAACTGGCCCAGCAAATCCAGCAGCCGGTCATGGCTGGTCCGCAAGTCAAGGGCCCGGCTGTCCTGGCCGGCTACAAGGAAAGCTCTGACGCGACAGGCCCAATGGCCAACGGCGTGCTTCAAGGGCAATCCGGCTGGCAGGACCAGCGTCTGCCAGGTTATCTGCGCCAGCACGCTCAAGAGTCGGCTGTAAAGGGTACCGAAAGCGCACTGCCATACGCTCGCGCTGCAAGCCTGGAAAACCGCTAGACCGCTAAGGAGCCTTATGCGCGCCATACCGCTCCTTGCGCTTTTGCTCAGTGGCTGGTTTGCAGTACCTGCCCATGCCGATGAAGCCCAGGATTGGCTGAAGCGTCTTGGGCGGGCAGAGCAGCAGCAAAGCTACCAAGGCACGTTTATCTACGAGCGTAACGGTAGTTTCTCTACCCATGACATCTGGCATCGTGTCCAGAATGGCCAGGTTAGCGAACGACTGCTGCAGCTCGATGGCTCGGCCCAGGAAGTTGTCCGGGTCGATGGGCGCACCCAGTGCGTCAGTGGCAGCCTGGTGGCGGGTCTGGGCAGTCTGCCCGGCGCTCCGGCCCAAGTCCTTGATCCACAAAAACTCAGTTCTTTTTACGAACTTGCCGTTATTGGTAAATCGCGTGTGGCTGGTCGCAAGGCGGTGATCGTCTCGTTGGCGCCACGTGATCAATATCGTTACGGGTTCGAGCTGCATCTGGACCGTGAAACCGCGCTGCCGCTCAAGTCATTGCTGATCAATGACAAAGGCCAGTTGCTGGAACGTTTCCAGTTCACTCAACTGAGCACCAAAACCCCGGATGAAAGCGATTTGCAGCCCGGCCAGGACTGCAAGCCACTGTCGGTCGCCAGCAGCAAGGCCGATGAAGTAATAGAGCCCCAGGCCTGGCATCCAAGCTGGCTGCCGCCCGGCTTCCAGTTGGCCCGCAGCACGGCGCGCAAGGACTCCCAGACTCAGGTGGTGGTCACCAGCCTGATGTATGAGGACGGGCTGGCGCGCTTTTCGCTGTTCCTCGAGCCCGTCAGTGGCGAAGCCGCGACCGAAAGCCGGGTGCAGTTGGGGCCTACGGTTGCTGTCTCTCGCCGCATGACCACCACTGAGGGCGAGGTCGTGGCCACGGTGGTCGGTGAGATTCCCCTGGGCACCGCCGAACGCATCGCCCTGTCGGTTCGCAGTGGCCCGGCACCCGAAAAGCCGTGAGCCGTTAATCCTATGCTCATCCAGATCGTTCACAGTGATGCAGGAAATGCCTGCTTTGCTGCGCAGAACATGAAATGTCTGGAGAGTATTTTCACTTGCAAAATCTCCTTATGTTTTTTATAGGTCAGAGCTTCTCGGCTCTGGCCTTGCGTTGTTCACGCAATATTGACGTCGCTAGTAGTAGTCTTCGGCGTTTATTGAACCCTGTCGCCCAACCCTGCTCGTCGTAACGGGAGCTGTATGTCGATACCACGTTTGAAATCTTACCTATCCATAGTCGCCACGGTGCTGGTGCTGGGTCAGGCCGTTGCCGCGCAAGCGGCGGAGTTGCCTGACTTCACCCAACTGGTAGAGCAGGCCTCGCCTGCCGTGGTGAATATCAGTACCACCCAGAAGCTGCCGGATCGTAAAGTCTCGAACCAGCAGATGCCTGATCTCGAAGGCCTACCGCCGATGCTGCGGGAGTTCTTCGAGCGTGGCATGCCCCAGCCCCGTTCGCCCCGTGGCGGTGGTGGTGGCCAGCGCGAAGCCCAATCCCTGGGCTCGGGTTTTATCATTTCGCCTGACGGCTACATCCTGACCAACAATCATGTGATCGCCGACGCGGACGAGATCCTCGTGCGCCTGGCTGATCGTAGTGAACTGAAGGCCAAGTTGGTCGGCACCGATCCACGCTCCGACGTGGCCTTGCTGAAAATCGAAGGCAAGGACCTGCCCGTGCTGAAACTGGGCAAGTCCCAGGACCTGAAGGCCGGGCAGTGGGTGGTAGCCATTGGTTCGCCGTTTGGCTTCGACCACACCGTGACCCAAGGCATCGTCAGTGCCATCGGCCGCAGCCTGCCGAACGAGAACTACGTACCGTTCATCCAGACCGACGTACCGATCAACCCGGGTAACTCCGGTGGTCCGCTATTTAACCTGGCGGGCGAAGTGGTGGGGATCAACTCGCAGATCTACACCCGTTCCGGCGGTTTCATGGGCGTCTCCTTCGCCATCCCGATTGATGTGGCCATGGACGTTTCCAACCAACTTAAAGCGGGTGGCAAGGTCAGCCGTGGCTGGTTGGGCGTGGTGATCCAGGAAGTGAACAAAGACCTGGCCGAATCCTTTGGCCTGGACAAGCCTGCCGGCGCCCTGGTTGCGCAGATCCAGGACGACGGCCCGGCGGCTAAAGGTGGCTTGCAGGTTGGCGATGTGATCCTGAGCATGAACGGCCAGCCAATTGTCATGTCGGCTGACCTGCCGCATCTGGTCGGCGCACTCAAGGCGGGCAGTAAGGCCAAGCTGGAAGTGATCCGCGAAGGCAAGCGCCAGAACGTCGAGCTGACCGTGGGCGCGATCCCTGAAGAAGGCCAGGAGCTTGGCGCGCTGGGTGGTAAATCGGGTGCCGAGCGCAGCAGCAACCGCCTGGGCATTGCCGTCGTCGAGTTGACCGACGAGCAGAAGAAGAGCTTCGACCTCAAGAGCGGTGTGGTGATCAAGGAAGTCCAGGACGGCCCGGCCGCCCTGATTGGCCTGCAACCAGGCGACGTGATCACCCACTTGAACAACCAGGCCATCAACTCCACCAAGGAATTCACCGACATCGCCAAGGCGCTGCCGAAGAATCGCTCGGTGTCGATGCGGGTCCTGCGTCAAGGGCGTGCCAGCTTCATCACCTTCAAGCTGGCCGAGTAATCCGCTAGCAGTCGGTCAATAAGAAAGCCCCGCTCTTGATAGTCGAGAGCGGGGCTTTTTTGTGGGCGCTGGATTTAGCTCATCATGCCTTTGACGATGCGTTCCTGTTCGATCAGCTCTCGCTGGCGCGCATCAATACGTGACGACAGCGGGAAGTTGCTGCCGGCCCGGCGCTTGGCAAAGTCCAGTTGCTGGATCGCCTGCTGGAAGTCGCCGACCAACGCAAAGTACTCGGCGCGGGCTTGATGCAGGCCGATGATATTGCCGGATAGCCCGCGGGTTTCGGCGACCTGGTACCACACGTCGGGATCGTCGGAGCGCGACTTGAGCAGGCCTTCCAGGGCTTTTTCCGCGTCGGCGGTGCGGTTCTGCTTGAGCAGCAAGTCCACGCGCACCTGGTTCAGCGGGTAGTTGCTGGGGTATTGGGCCAGCATGCGGTCGGTGCGTTGCTGCGCGTCGGGCATGCGATTGTTGGTGATATCCAACTCGATCTGCGCCAGGTTATAGGTGATGTCGTTGGGCGCCTTGGCCAGCAGCGGCTTGAGGGTTTCCCGTGCCTCGTTGAGCTGGGTGCCCTTGATCTGGGCGATGGCCAGGCCATAACGCGCCACATCGCTCTTCGGGTTCTCATCCAGCTGGGCGCGGAAGCGCTTGGCGGCCAAGCCGGGCGTATCTTCGTAATACAGCTGGACCCTGGCGCGAATCAGTTGATAGCGCAGGCTGTCTTCGGTGCCGCCGGTCTTGGCCTGTTCGGCGCGGTTGCGCGTATCGGCGATCCGCGATTCGGTGACCGGGTGTGTCAGCAGGAATTCTGGAGGCTTGGCATCGAAGCGGTATTGGCGCATCAAGCGCTCGAACATGGTCGGCATCGAGCGCGGGTCGTAGCCGGCCTTGACCATATTGAGGATGCCGATGCGGTCGGCCTCTTGCTCATTCTGCCGGGAGAAGCGCCGCTGCTCCTGGATCGCGGCGGCCTGGCTGCCGGCAATCGCGGCAATCCCGGCATCCCCGGCGCCGGCGGCAGCAGCGATAATCCCGCCGAGCAGCGCGGCCATCATCGGGATCTGCATCCGTTGCTGGGCTTCCACGCCCCGGGCGAAGTGGCGCTGTGACAAGTGCGCCAGTTCGTGGGCCATCACCGAGGCGTACTCGCCTTCGGTCTGGGCATTGAGAAACAGGCCGCCGTTGACCCCGACAATCCCGCCCGGCGCAGCAAATGCGTTGAGCTGAGGGCTGTTGATCAGGATGAACTCCAGGCGCCGGTCATTGACCTGGCTGGTCTCCACCAGTTTGTAGACGCTGGTCTCGACGTAATCCTTGAGTTGCGGGTCATTGAGGACCGAGACCTGGCCGCGCAGAAATGCCAGCCACGCCCGGCCCAGTTGGTGTTCCTGTTGTGGCGAGACAATGGCAGAACTGGCGTCGCCAAGTGACGGCAGGTCGTCGGCGAAGCCTGGAGAGGCAAGCAGGCAAGCCAGCGTCAGCAGGGTAGGGCGCAAAAAAGTCATGCACAAAGCCTTTCGACAAAGACATTACTGTAGCCGGACACTGAGCTCGGGACCAGATATTCTAAGCGCCCCTTGACGCCGCCTGGAGCAAAACCATGACCGCTGCTGTAAACCACGACGCCGAGCTCGATGCCAGCGGCCTCAACTGCCCGTTGCCACTGCTCAAGGCCAAGATGGAACTCAATCGGCTGGCCAGCGGTGCGGTGCTCAAGGTGATCGCCACGGATGCGGGTTCGCAGCGGGACTTCCGCACGTTTGCCAAGCTGGCGGGGCATGCGCTGTTGCACGAGGAGGCCGATAACGGCGTCTATCGTTACTGGTTGCGCAAGGCCTGATGGCCCCATCGCGGGCAAGCCCGGCTCCCGCACTTACCGAGTTGTCTGGTCGAGCACCGAACCCATGTGGGAGCTGGCTTGCCTGCGATAGCTATCTAACTGCCACCAGCCGCATCAAGCCTTGTCCAGTGCCTGTGCCGCGGCCAATACCGCCTCCACATGCCCCGGCACTTTTACGCCACGCCATTCCTGGCGCAGCACGCCTTCCTTGTCGATCAGGAAGGTGCTGCGATCAACGCCCAGGTATTCCTTGCCGTACAACTTCTTCAGCTTGATTACATCAAACAGCTGGCAAACTGCCTCGTCCTTGTCGCTGATCAGCTCAAAGGGGAAAGCTTGCTTGGCCTTGAAGTTCTCGTGGGACTTCACGCTGTCCCGGGACACGCCAAACACTTCGGTGTTGGCGGCCTGGAACGCGGCGTAGTGATCGCGAAACCCCTGGCCTTCGGTGGTGCAGCCCGGGGTGCTGTCTTTAGGGTAAAAGTAGATCACCACTTGCTTGCCCTTGAGGCCGGCAAGGCTGAACGTCTGCCCGCTGGTCGCCGGGGCTTGGAAATCGGCGACCGGTGTGTCGATGACTACCGCCATGAAAAACTTCCTTACATTGGATTCTGTGGGCGCCAGGGCTCGATCAGTGCATCCAGGTTCAGCGCATCGGCGAAATCCAGGAACTGGTCGCGCAACCAACTGATCTGCACGCCGGCCGGCAAGGTCACGGTAAAGGTGGCGTTGAGCATGGTGCCGCCGGTCTGGGGGGCCTGATAGGTGTCGCAGGTCAGGTTTTCCAGCTCGACGTTATGGTCGATAAAGAACTGGCACAGTTCATTAACGATGTCCGAACGGTACGCCGAACTGACATAAGCCACGTACGGTAGCGCCTGGGGACGGTTCTCCAGGGCGGCACTGCGTACCACATTGACGGTGAAATCGTGCTTCTTGGCCAGGGCCGGCAAGCCAGCTTCCAGGCGCGCCAGGGCGTCCCAGCTGCCGGAAATCTGCAGGACCAGCGCGCTGCACTCGCCATGGCGAGTCAGGCGTGAGGTCACGACGGCGCAGCGGTTTTCATGGCTGGCGCGGCACAGGACGTTAGTCAGCTCCATGGGGTTGGCGCCAAGGGCACTGATAACAAGGAATTGTTCGCGGACTGTGGGGGTGGACATGCAGCATTCCTAAAGCGATGAGCGGTCGATACGAACGTGCGGTACCGATCAAAGGATCAAGGGTAGCGAAAAGCGCCGCCAAGGGCTAGGACGTGGCGTTTTCATTGCATATTCAGTGGCAGTTGGCCGTGCTTTGGCCCAATGATGGCATTGCCGGCAACTAAGTTGATCCAGAACGCGTCCTCGGAGGGTACTTCGCTTGTGCAAGCATCTTGGCGCCAGTACCATTACGGCTCTCTTTTTCCGGCAGGAGCGGTTGCATGATTGCGGGCAGTATGGTGGCACTGGTCACACCCATGGATGCACAAGGTAATCTCGACTGGGACAGCCTGGGCAAACTGGTGGACTTTCACCTGCAAGAAGGCACCAACGCCATTGTGGCCGTCGGCACCACGGGTGAATCGGCCACGCTTGATGTGGAAGAACACATCGAGGTGATCGAGTTTGTGGTCAAGCGCGTTGCAGGGCGTATCGCGGTGATTGCCGGTACGGGCGCCAACTCGACGCGCGAAGCGATCGAACTGACCAAGAACGCCAAGAAAGCCGGTGCCGATGCTTGCCTGCTGGTGACGCCGTACTACAACAAGCCGACCCAGGAAGGCTTGTACCAGCACTTCAAGGCCATCGCCGAAGCTGTCGACATCCCGCAGATCCTCTACAACGTGCCAGGTCGCACGGCGTGCGACATGCAGGCCGCGACCGTGATCCGCCTGTCGACCGTGCCGAACATCATCGGTATCAAGGAAGCCACGGGCGACCTGCAGCGCGCCAAGGACATCCTGGCCGGCGTGAGCAGCGACTTCCTGCTGTACTCCGGCGACGACGCCACGGCTGTGGAGCTGATCCTGCTGGGTGGCAAGGGCAATATCTCGGTGACCGCCAACGTGGCTCCGCGTGCCATGAGCGAACTGTGTGCAGCTGCAATCGCCGGTGATGCCGTCAAGGCCCGTGCGATTCACGAAAAGCTGATGCCGCTCAACAAAACCCTGTTTATCGAATCCAACCCTATTCCCGTGAAATGGGCGCTGCACGAGATGGGCCTGATGCCGGACGGTATCCGTCTGCCGCTCACCCAACTCAGCCCAGCCTGTCACGAACCGCTGCGACAGGCCCTGCGCCAGTCCGGCGTCCTGGTTTAATTGAGGAAGCACTACGCATGAAGCGATTGGCCGGACTTTCCGCACTTGCCTTGATTATCTCCAGCACTAGTGGCTGCGGTTGGATCTGGGGCCCGGAAGGCTACTTCCGTGACCGCGGTAGCGATTACCTGGAAGCACAACAAACCGCACCGATGCAATTGCCGCCGGACGTCAACGTCGCCAAGCGCCTTGACCCGTTGCTGCCGATTCCGCGCAATGTGGCCGACGACACCGTCAAGGGCGAGTACGAAGTACCGCGTCCACAGCCGATTTCGGCCCTGGCCGATGCCAGTGACTACAGCCTGCAGAAAAGCGGCGACTCGCGTTGGATCATGGCCCAGCGCCCACCTGCCGAAGTCTGGCCGGTGGCTGTGCAGTTCTTCCAGGACAACGGTTTCCGTATCGACGAGCAACGCCCGCAGACCGGTGAGTTCACCACTGCATGGCAGCAGTCGAACGAACTGTCGGCCAACATGGCCAAGCGCCTGCAGGCCGGTGGCGTCGCCGCTGATGGCGAAAGCCGCATCCGCGTACGCATCGAGCCAGGCGTACAGCGCAACACCAGTGAAGTCTATGTGGTCAGTGCCGAGCGTCCTGCCGGCAGTACCGCCAACGTCGAATTCACCAATCGTTCGGTCAACAGTGGCGTCGATGCTGCGCTGGTCGACGAGATGCTTGCCAGCATGAGCCGTATTTCCGAGAAGGGCGGTTCCGTATCCCTGCTCGCTGCCCGTGATTACGACACCCCTAACCGTGTCAGCCTCACCGAAGACGGTAGCGGCAACGTCGTGCTCAACCTGGGTGAAGACCTGGATCGAGCCTGGGCCAGCGTCGGCCGTGCCCTGGAGCAAGGTCCATGGCGCGTTGAAGACATCAACCGCAGCCTGGGCCTGTACTACATCAACGTGGCTGAAAAGGCCGAGAAGAAAGACGAAGAGCGTGGTTTCTTCAGCAAGTTGTTCGGCAGCGAGCCGACCAAGGAAGAGATCGAGACTCGCGCCGAGCGTTATCAGGTTCGCCTGAGCAAGGTTGGCGACAACGTGCAAGTCACCGTCGAGAAGAACATCAACACCGTAGCGCCTGCAGAAACGGCGCGCAAAGTGTTGGGCGTGATTCAGGACAACCTGGGCTGATCCGATGCGTTTTGCTGTTCTCGGCAGCGGTAGCCAAGGGAACGGCACGCTTGTAGCCCACGACGACACGTACGTCCTGGTGGATTGTGGTTTCTCCTTGCGGGAAACCGAGCGACGCCTGCTGCGCCTGGGGGTTCACCCGGCGCAGTTGAGCGCGATCCTAGTGACCCACGAACATGCCGACCACGTGCATGGCGTGGGTTTGCTGTCTCGGCGCTACAATCTTCCGGTGTACCTGAGTCGCGGCACCTTGCGCGGGATGCGCAAACCCATTGAACCCGCAGGTTTCCTGGCCGGTGGCGAGCAACTGCAGATCGGTGCCTTGAGCATTGCTGTGATTGCCGTGGCGCATGATGCCCACGAGCCCACGCAATATGTATTCAGTGATGGCGAGCGTCGCTTCGGCCTGCTTACCGACCTGGGTTCCTATTGCGCCAAGGTGCTTGAAGGCTATCGGGATCTCGATGCATTGATGATCGAGTCCAACCATTGCCGAGACCTGCTGGCGCGCGGTCACTATCCGTACTTTCTCAAGCAACGGGTTGGCGGCGAACTGGGACATTTGAACAACCACCAGGCGGCGTACCTGGTGTATGAGTTGGGCTGGCAAGACCTGCAACATCTGGTCCTGGCCCACCTGAGCAGCAAGAACAACCTGCCGCAGCTTGCCCGGCAATGTTTTGTCGACACCCTCGGGTGCGACCCGGACTGGCTGCAACTGGCCGATCAAGATTCAGGGCTCGACTGGCGACATATCGCCTAGCCCATCTACTTACCAAGCGGAGCCCATCATGGAAAAACGTGAAGAACTCTACCGCGGCAAAGCCAAGTCGGTTTACAAGACCGACGACGCCAACCGCTTGATCCTGCTGTTTCGCAACGACACCTCGGCGTTCGACGGCAAGCGCATCGAACAGCTCGACCGCAAGGGTATGGTGAACAACAAGTTCAACGCCTTCATCATGCAGAAACTCGAAGCGGCCGGCATTCCGACCCAGTTCGATAAACTGCTGGGCGACAACGAATGCCTGGTGAAGAAACTCGACATGATCCCGGTCGAGTGCGTCGTGCGTAACTACGCCGCCGGCAGCCTGGTCAAGCGCCTGGGCGTGGAAGAGGGCCTCAAGCTCAACCCTTACACGTTCGAGCTGTTCCTCAAGGATGATGCCAAGGGCGATCCATTCATCAACGAATCCCACGTGGTGGCATTTGGCTGGGGCACCGCTGAACAACTGGCGCGCATGAAGGAGTTGTCGCTCAAGGTCAACGACGTGCTGAGCAAGCTGTTCGACGACGCCGGGCTGCTGCTGGTGGACTTCAAGCTGGAATTCGGCGTATTCCACGACGGCTCCATCGTCCTGGGCGACGAATTCAGCCCGGACGGCTGCCGCCTGTGGGACAAGGACACCCGTAAGAAGATGGACAAAGACCGCTTCCGCCAGGGCCTCGGTGACGTTATTGAAGCCTACGAAGAAGTCGCCAACCGCCTCGGCGTACCGCTGTAATCGACGCAAGCATCTGATAGCACGGAAAAAAATTGCTTCGGCGCTTTGCTTCCACGAAACAGGCTGTTATGATGCGCGCCGTTGGAGAGATGCCAGAGTGGCCGAATGGGACGGATTCGAAATCCGTTGTACCTTCACCGGTACCTAGGGTTCGAATCCCTATCTCTCCGCCATTATTTGTACTTGAAGGCCCCATTTATGGGGCCTTTTTGCATTCTGAAGGTTCTGTTTCTCCGTTTCGCCTTTATGTGCTGGTTAGGCATCTTATATAAGGCGTTCTATGAAGTCTGAGGGGTATTGGGTCCTTGGAGGTTTTCATAGTGGCGGCCAGGGTTCTTTTCTCTGGAAAAGAATTTCCAGTTGGGGGTTGACCGGGTATTTTAATGCTGTAGTATTTGCCTCCCGCTGACGAGAGATCGAAAGCGCAAGTGGTTGAAGTTGTTGAGGAAAATCTCGAAACTTCTGAAAATAATCACTTGACAGCAAATGAGGCTGCTGTAGAATGCGCGCCTCGGTTGAGACGAAAGATCTTAACCAACCGCTCTTTAACAACTGAATCAAGCAATTCGTGTGGGTGCTTGTGGAGTCAGACTGATAGTCAACAAGATTATCAGCATCACAAGTTACTCCGCGAGAAATCAAAGATGTAACCAACGATTGCTGAGCCAAGTTTAGGGTTTCTTAAAAACCCAAAGATGTTTGAACTGAAGAGTTTGATCATGGCTCAGATTGAACGCTGGCGGCAGGCCTAACACATGCAAGTCGAGCGGTAGAGAGAAGCTTGCTTCTCTTGAGAGCGGCGGACGGGTGAGTAATGCCTAGGAATCTGCCTGGTAGTGGGGGATAACGTTCGGAAACGGACGCTAATACCGCATACGTCCTACGGGAGAAAGCAGGGGACCTTCGGGCCTTGCGCTATCAGATGAGCCTAGGTCGGATTAGCTAGTTGGTGGGGTAATGGCTCACCAAGGCGACGATCCGTAACTGGTCTGAGAGGATGATCAGTCACACTGGAACTGAGACACGGTCCAGACTCCTACGGGAGGCAGCAGTGGGGAATATTGGACAATGGGCGAAAGCCTGATCCAGCCATGCCGCGTGTGTGAAGAAGGTCTTCGGATTGTAAAGCACTTTAAGTTGGGAGGAAGGGTTGTAGATTAATACTCTGCAATTTTGACGTTACCGACAGAATAAGCACCGGCTAACTCTGTGCCAGCAGCCGCGGTAATACAGAGGGTGCAAGCGTTAATCGGAATTACTGGGCGTAAAGCGCGCGTAGGTGGTTAGTTAAGTTGGATGTGAAATCCCCGGGCTCAACCTGGGAACTGCATTCAAAACTGACTGACTAGAGTATGGTAGAGGGTGGTGGAATTTCCTGTGTAGCGGTGAAATGCGTAGATATAGGAAGGAACACCAGTGGCGAAGGCGACCACCTGGACTGATACTGACACTGAGGTGCGAAAGCGTGGGGAGCAAACAGGATTAGATACCCTGGTAGTCCACGCCGTAAACGATGTCAACTAGCCGTTGGGAGCCTTGAGCTCTTAGTGGCGCAGCTAACGCATTAAGTTGACCGCCTGGGGAGTACGGCCGCAAGGTTAAAACTCAAATGAATTGACGGGGGCCCGCACAAGCGGTGGAGCATGTGGTTTAATTCGAAGCAACGCGAAGAACCTTACCAGGCCTTGACATCCAATGAACTTTCTAGAGATAGATTGGTGCCTTCGGGAACATTGAGACAGGTGCTGCATGGCTGTCGTCAGCTCGTGTCGTGAGATGTTGGGTTAAGTCCCGTAACGAGCGCAACCCTTGTCCTTAGTTACCAGCACGTAATGGTGGGCACTCTAAGGAGACTGCCGGTGACAAACCGGAGGAAGGTGGGGATGACGTCAAGTCATCATGGCCCTTACGGCCTGGGCTACACACGTGCTACAATGGTCGGTACAGAGGGTTGCCAAGCCGCGAGGTGGAGCTAATCCCACAAAACCGATCGTAGTCCGGATCGCAGTCTGCAACTCGACTGCGTGAAGTCGGAATCGCTAGTAATCGCGAATCAGAATGTCGCGGTGAATACGTTCCCGGGCCTTGTACACACCGCCCGTCACACCATGGGAGTGGGTTGCACCAGAAGTAGCTAGTCTAACCTTCGGGAGGACGGTTACCACGGTGTGATTCATGACTGGGGTGAAGTCGTAACAAGGTAGCCGTAGGGGAACCTGCGGCTGGATCACCTCCTTAATCGACGACATCAGCTGCTCCATAAGTTCCCACACGAATTGCTTGATTCATTGAAGAAGACGAAAAGAAGCAGCCCGAAATTGGGTCTGTAGCTCAGTTGGTTAGAGCGCACCCCTGATAAGGGTGAGGTCGGCAGTTCGAATCTGCCCAGACCCACCAATTTTGTGTGGGAAACGCCTGTAGAAATACGGGGCCATAGCTCAGCTGGGAGAGCGCCTGCCTTGCACGCAGGAGGTCAACGGTTCGATCCCGTTTGGCTCCACCACTACTGCTTCTGTTTGTATAAAGCTTAGAAATGAGCATTCCATCATTGTGATGGTGAATGTTGATTTCTAGTCTTTGACTAGTTCGTTCTTTAAAAATTTGGGTATGTGATAGAAAGATAGACTGAACGTTACTTTCACTGGTAACGGATCAGGCTAAGGTAAAATTTGTGAGTTACTCAAATTGAGTATTATCGAATTTTCGGCGAATGTCGTCTTCACAGTATAACCAGATTGCTTGGGGTTATATGGTCAAGTGAAGAAGCGCATACGGTGGATGCCTTGGCAGTCAGAGGCGATGAAAGACGTGGTAGCCTGCGAAAAGCTTCGGGGAGTCGGCAAACAGACTTTGATCCGGAGATGTCTGAATGGGGGAACCCAGCCATCATAAGATGGTTATCTTAAGCTGAATACATAGGCTTAAGAGGCGAACCAGGGGAACTGAAACATCTAAGTACCCTGAGGAAAAGAAATCAACCGAGATTCCCTTAGTAGTGGCGAGCGAACGGGGACTAGCCCTTAAGTGGCTTTGAGATTAGCGGAACGCTCTGGAAAGTGCGGCCATAGTGGGTGATAGCCCTGTACGCGAAAATCTCTTAGTCATGAAATCGAGTAGGACGGAGCACGAGAAACTTTGTCTGAATATGGGGGGACCATCCTCCAAGGCTAAATACTACTGACTGACCGATAGTGAACTAGTACCGTGAGGGAAAGGCGAAAAGAACCCCGGAGAGGGGAGTGAAATAGATCCTGAAACCGTATGCGTACAAGCAGTGGGAGCCCACTTTGTTGGGTGACTGCGTACCTTTTGTATAATGGGTCAGCGACTTATTTTCAGTGGCGAGCTTAACCGAATAGGGGAGGCGTAGCGAAAGCGAGTCTTAATAGGGCGTCTAGTCGCTGGGAATAGACCCGAAACCGGGCGATCTATCCATGGGCAGGTTGAAGGTTGGGTAACACTAACTGGAGGACCGAACCGACTACCGTTGAAAAGTTAGCGGATGACCTGTGGATCGGAGTGAAAGGCTAATCAAGCTCGGAGATAGCTGGTTCTCCTCGAAAGCTATTTAGGTAGCGCCTCATGTATCACTGTAGGGGGTAGAGCACTGTTTCGGCTAGGGGGTCATCCCGACTTACCAAACCGATGCAAACTCCGAATACCTACAAGTGCCGAGCATGGGAGACACACGGCGGGTGCTAACGTCCGTCGTGAAAAGGGAAACAACCCAGACCGTCAGCTAAGGTCCCAAAGTTATGGTTAAGTGGGAAACGATGTGGGAAGGCTTAGACAGCTAGGAGGTTGGCTTAGAAGCAGCCACCCTTTAAAGAAAGCGTAATAGCTCACTAGTCGAGTCGGCCTGCGCGGAAGATGTAACGGGGCTCAAACCATACACCGAAGCTACGGGTATCACCTTCGGGTGATGCGGTAGAGGAGCGTTCTGTAAGCCTGTGAAGGTGAGTTGAGAAGCTTGCTGGAGGTATCAGAAGTGCGAATGCTGACATGAGTAACGACAATGGGTGTGAAAAACACCCACGCCGAAAGACCAAGGTTTCCTGCGCAACGTTAATCGACGCAGGGTTAGTCGGTCCCTAAGGCGAGGCTGAAAAGCGTAGTCGATGGAAAACAGGTTAATATTCCTGTACTTCTGGTTATTGCGATGGAGGGACGGAGAAGGCTAGGCCAGCTTGGCGTTGGTTGTCCAAGTTTAAGGTGGTAGGCTGGAATCTTAGGTAAATCCGGGATTCTAAGGCCGAGAGCTGATGACGAGTTACCCTTTGGGTGACGAAGTGGTTGATGCCATGCTTCCAAGAAAAGCTTCTAAGCTTCAGGTAACCAGGAACCGTACCCCAAACCGACACAGGTGGTTGGGTAGAGAATACCAAGGCGCTTGAGAGAACTCGGGTGAAGGAACTAGGCAAAATGGCACCGTAACTTCGGGAGAAGGTGCGCCGGTGAGGGTGAAGGACTTGCTCCGTAAGCTCATGCCGGTCGAAGATACCAGGCCGCTGCGACTGTTTATTAAAAACACAGCACTCTGCAAACACGAAAGTGGACGTATAGGGTGTGACGCCTGCCCGGTGCCGGAAGGTTAATTGATGGGGTTAGCTAACGCGAAGCTCTTGATCGAAGCCCCGGTAAACGGCGGCCGTAACTATAACGGTCCTAAGGTAGCGAAATTCCTTGTCGGGTAAGTTCCGACCTGCACGAATGGCGTAACGATGGCGGCGCTGTCTCCACCCGAGACTCAGTGAAATTGAAATCGCTGTGAAGATGCAGTGTATCCGCGGCTAGACGGAAAGACCCCGTGAACCTTTACTATAGCTTTGCACTGGACTTTGAATTTGCTTGTGTAGGATAGGTGGGAGGCTTTGAAGCGTGGACGCCAGTTCGCGTGGAGCCAACCTTGAAATACCACCCTGGCAACTTTGAGGTTCTAACTCAGGTCCGTTATCCGGATCGAGGACAGTGTATGGTGGGTAGTTTGACTGGGGCGGTCTCCTCCTAAAGAGTAACGGAGGAGTACGAAGGTGCGCTCAGACCGGTCGGAAATCGGTCGTAGAGTATAAAGGCAAAAGCGCGCTTGACTGCGAGACAGACACGTCGAGCAGGTACGAAAGTAGGTCTTAGTGATCCGGTGGTTCTGTATGGAAGGGCCATCGCTCAACGGATAAAAGGTACTCCGGGGATAACAGGCTGATACCGCCCAAGAGTTCATATCGACGGCGGTGTTTGGCACCTCGATGTCGGCTCATCACATCCTGGGGCTGAAGCCGGTCCCAAGGGTATGGCTGTTCGCCATTTAAAGTGGTACGCGAGCTGGGTTTAGAACGTCGTGAGACAGTTCGGTCCCTATCTGCCGTGGACGTTTGAGATTTGAGAGGGGCTGCTCCTAGTACGAGAGGACCGGAGTGGACGAACCTCTGGTGTTCCGGTTGTCACGCCAGTGGCATTGCCGGGTAGCTATGTTCGGAATAGATAACCGCTGAAAGCATCTAAGCGGGAAACTAGCCTCAAGATGAGATCTCACTGGAACCTTGAGTTCCCTGAAGGGCCGTCGAAGACTACGACGTTGATAGGTTGGGTGTGTAAGCGCTGTGAGGCGTTGAGCTAACCAATACTAATTGCCCGTGAGGCTTGACCATATAACACCCAAGCAATTTGTTTCTCGAAAGAGCATCAGATTGCGGTGTGTGAAGACGAAATGAACCGAAAGTTCGAATCTCACAAAACACCGAAAGCTGTCACATACCCAATTTTCTGAAGCGAGGCACTTGCCACGACTCAGTACCCGAATTTCTTGACGACCATAGAGCATTGGAACCACCTGATCCCATCCCGAACTCAGCAGTGAAACGATGCATCGCCGATGGTAGTGTGGGGTTTCCCCATGTGAGAGTAGGTCATCGTCAAGATTAAATTCCAAAACCCCAATTGCGAAAGCAGTTGGGGTTTTGTTTTGGGCGGTCGAAAACCCATAAGCCCGCAAGCAACTGGTCGCGCCCGCCAACTGCAACAAATGCGATTGCTGCTCTATGCTTAGTTGGCTTTACTCATTCTTAAGGACGGGAGGTAGGTATGACCACTGAACCCAAACCGCGCGATGACGCGGAGCAGGAGCGCGCCAGGCAGCGTCGCGAGGAAGAGAAGCCACAGACCTGGAAGCATCCGGATGACGGGACGGAGCTATCCGAACGCGATCAGGAACGCCCCCTGAAGCCATAACTGTAGGAACCGGCTTGCCCGCGATGGGCATAACGCTGACAGGCCCCCGCCGTCAAGCCGGCTCACAGGACACCTATCAGTTTTGTATCGGCGTACACAACTCCACCAGCGTCCCATCCGGGCAGCGCACATAAGACACCACTTGGCCCCAGGGCTTGCTGCTCGGTGCTGATAGCTCGGTCGCACCCGCGGCCACAGCCTTGGCGTGGGCGGCCGGGACGTCATCGGTCACAAATCCCAGTTCCACCCCCAGCGGTTGCTTAGAAGAATGAGCAGCGACGTGCCCACCCTTGAAATTCAACTCCCCCAGTTCATGCGCGGCGAAGGACAAGGTGGTGCCTGCGGTTTCCAGCTCGCCATAGGTCCCAGACTCATGCAGGAAGCGTCGACTGAAGCCGAAGGCCGTTTCAAAAAACTGCAGCGACGCGGCGACATCCGGGACGTAGACGATGGTGTAGGCGAATTTCATGGCTAAGCGCTCCGTGCTTGAAAAAGATGCCTATTAGAGGAAGTGCCAGCAGGCTCGTCAACCTGCCGATACCAGCAGCGCCGTGGGAAACCCCGACGCCAAGACCAGGTACGCCACGATGGCGGCCAGGCACAACCCGATAAATACCCGCAGCAGCGTCCTGGCGGTTGGATGGGCGATGAACCTGATACTCCAGATGCACAGCCCGGCCATCAGGATGGCCAGGGCAAGAATGACCAGCACGGGGATGTTCTCGGTTGCCATGGAAGCTGATTTATAGTCCCAAATACGTGGGTTGGATAGTCGGCGCATAGACGCAGGCCCCGCTGTGTTCCTAAACTGCCGACTGTCTTGGGCAGTGGGGCGCTTGCCATGAATCGCAATGAATTACGCAAGGCCGACATCAACCTGATGGTGGTCTTTGAAACACTGATGCTCGAGCGCAACGTAACGCGTGTGGCAGAGAAGCTGTTCCTTGGCCAGCCCACGGTCAGTTCGGCCCTCAACCGCCTGCGCACGCTGTTCAACGACCCGCTGTTTATCCGTGTCGGCCACCGCATGGAACCCACGGCGCGGGCCGAGGAGCTCATCCTGCATCTGTCGCCGGCCCTGGACTCGCTGTCGGCGGCGTTGAGTCTTACCCATGATTTCGACCCGTCTGTCAGTACCATGACCTTTCGTATCGGCCTGTCCGATGACGTCGAGTTCGGTCTGTTGCCACCGCTGTTGCGGGCCCTGCGCACCGAAGCACCGCAGGTGGTGTTTGTGGTGCAGCACGTCGATTACTGGCGGATTCCCGATTTGCTGGCCTCTGGCGATATCACCGTCGGCATCACCCAGACCCGTGGCCTGCCGGCCAATGCCAAGCGCAAACTGTTGCGCCACATCCGTCCCAGCGTGCTGCGCGCCGATGCCTCGGACCAGGCGCTGACCCTCGACGAATACTGCGCACGGCCCCATGTGCTGGTGTCTCACACCGCTAACGTCGCGGGGTTTGCCGATGAGTGGCTGGCGGAGATCGGTCGCAAGCGGCACGTGGTGTTATCCGTGCCGCAATACAGTTCCTTACCGGCATTACTGGCCGGCACCGATATGATCGCCAGCCTGCCAGACTACACGGCCCAAGCCATGGCGGCGGCGGGCAACCTGTTTTGTGAGCCGTTTCCGTTCGATACACCGACCCTGGACCTGTCCATGGTCTGGCTCAGCCACGTTGACAGCGACCCCGCCGAACGCTGGATGCGCTCGCGGCTGGAAGCGTTCATGGGGGCATGAGCGCGGCAACTTAGGCGTTTGCTTCTCTTGCCACGTCCACTTTGCAACTGGCCGCAACCGCCGCCACCTGCTCGCGAAACCACGCGTTGGCGCTTTCCTGCTCGCTGGCATCGTTCCACTGCATCTCCAGGGTAAACCCTGGCAGGCCGTTGGGGGCTTCGCAATGGCCGAACTGTGGTTCCACGGCCAGCAGTTGTTGCACGCGGCGGGGTAGGGTGACGATAAAGTCGGTGCCGGCAATCATCTTCAGCGCCGCGCTGTAGCTGTTGGCCCGGGCGATGACCTGGCGCTTGTGAGCCTGGCGGCTCAGCCAGCCGTCGATCATGTTGGTGTCCGAGGTCCAGGGCGTGGGGAACACATGGCGCCGGGCCACAAAGGACTGCAGGCTGAACGCCGGCTCCCGGGGGGCCGCACGCTTGTCGAAGACGCAGACCAAGTCGTCTTCCAGCAGCATCTGGGTCCTGAGGTCCTTGTGCTCACGGTGAAAGTGCGGACCGAAGCAGATCACCAGATCCAGGCGCCCGTCACGCAGCGCCTCGACAGGGATCTCGGTTTCCAGCTTCTGCACATTGACGATCACCGGCAGGTCGGCATGATCGAAGTGTTTCAACAATCTGGGCAGGATCAGTTGCTCGAAGTATTCGGGTGCGCAGAGGTTGAAGGTGACGGCTTTTTGCGTGGGATCGAACGTCTGCGCGCCCGCGTGGCACAGGTTGATGCTTTCGAGGATTTTCTGCACATGCCCGTACATGGTGCTGGCCTTGTAGGTTGGGCGCATGCCGGCACGGGTGTTGATAAACAGGTCGTCCTCAAAGCTGGTGCGCAGCTTTTTCAGGCTGTAACTGACCGTGGACTGGCTGACAAACAGGGTTTCGGACACATCGGTGACGCTGCTTTGCTCATACACAGCGATAAACACCATCAGATCCTGCATATCGAGCTTTCTAAGCAAGTTACTGTTTAGCATTCGTTCCGTCCGTGAGCCTGTTGCGCGACCGCAGCGCAAACAAGACAAAATGTTAACGGAACGCTCGTCCCAATAGAAAGGTCTGTCGGACCTTTCTATGTCCATTGTGGGACAGATACTGTTTGGAACACGACGCCCTAACGAATATGCCGTGCATAGTGGCGCGGGTCGAAGCGCAGGACTATCAGTAACATCACCCCCACCACGGCGGTGAGTGACCACCAGGCCCATTCGAAGCTGCCCAGTTGGTCGCGGATCATCCCGGCAATCAGCGGCGACACCCCAGCGATCAGGTAGCCGATGCCTTGCACAAACGCCGTCAGGCCACCGGCGCGGCGCGGGTTGTCCAGGTGGTCGAGGGACAGGATCAGGCTCATCGGGAACAGCCCGCCAATGCCCAGGCCCAGCAGGCATGGCCACAGCAGTGTGAGGTGTTGCGGGGAAAGGATCAGGCCGCAGAAGCCGGCGATGATCAGCACCAGCAGCACGGCCACCACGCCGCGCTTGTCCTGGCGCCGGTTGGCGATAGCCGGGGTGATCAGCCCGGAGACCACTTCCATGGCCGTCAGGAAGCCCAGCAGCAGGCCGGCGTTCTGTTCGCTCCAGCCCTGCTCGACGTAGTACGGCGCCAGCCAAGCCAGTACACAGGTGTAGGACGCGGTACCGAGGCCGAAGAAAATCGCCAGCAACCACGCGCGGCGATTGTCGAAAAACGATTCCTGCGGGCCGCTGCCGGCTTGGGGCAGTGGTGGCAACGCGGCGCGCTGGGCATACCAGAACAGCAGCGCCAACACGGCAAGCACCGCCCAGATCGCCAGACCCATCCGCCAACTGCCAGTCTGTACCTGGATGAATGGCGAGAACGACGCCGCCAATGCCGCGCCGCCCATGATCGCGGTGACGTACAAGCCCATGAACAGCGAAACGTTGTCACTAAAGCGCGACTTGATCAGCGCCGGCATCAACGCCTGGATCAGGGCAATGCCCACGCCGGCGGCGATGGCGCTGAGGATCAACTCGGCGGCAGAGTCGAGAAACAGCCGCGACAAGGTGGCAATGCCAATCACCACCAGCGACAGGGCAATGCTGCGATGCTCGCCAAAGCGTTTGCCCAGGCCCATGCCGAAGAACATCGCCAAGCCCATCGCCATCACCGGCAACATGGTCAGTAACGAAGCAGTGCTGAAACTCAGCGGCACATCGCCGCGGATCGACGATAACAAAGGGCCGACCGCCGCCATGGACGGACGCAGATTGAGGGCCACCAGCACGACGCTGATCATCAGCCAGAGGGCGGTAGTGGGTTTTGCGTGGACGTTTTCCATGGGCGGGCCTTGAGCGGACAAGGTCGCCATTAGGCGACCGCGCGGGCCCGGCGGCAAATCAGAAAGTCGCAGGAGCTATTGAAAAACTACATCTGTAGGAGCCGGTTTGCCGGCGATAGTGGTCTGTCAGATAAGCCGCCATCGCCGCCATCGCCGGCAAGCCGGCTCCTACAGGGTTGTGGGCTTAGTAGCCCACGGTGAAACGCTGGCGCGAATGCTTGGGTGTTTCCACTTCGTCGATCAAGGCAATGGCGAAGTCGGCAAAGCTGATCCAACTGCGGTTCTCGCTGCTCACCAACAGGTCATCTTGGCCCAGGCGGAACTTACCGGTGCGCTCGGTCTCGACAAACTCTGCCGAGGGCGAAAGGAACGTCCAGTCCAGCTCCTTTTCCTGGCGCAAGGTGTCGAGGAACGCTGCGCCAGCACTGGCCTCGGCCTTGTATTCGGCAGGGAAACCTTCGCTGTCGATGACCCGCCCGCCACCCGGCAGTAGCAGCGAACCCGCACCGCCCACTACCAGCAGGCGCTTCACGCCGGCCTGTTTTACCGGCCCGATCACCGCAGGCGCAGGCAGGGTGGCGAAGTGCGCGGCGCTGATCACCACGTCGCTGCCGCTGATGGCCTGTTGCAGGGCTTGGGCGTCCAGTGCGTCCACCTGTTTGACGGTCAGGCCGGGACGCGCGGCGATCGCGCCGGTGTTACGGGCAATGGCCGTGACGGTGTGGCCGCGACGCAGGGCTTCTTCCAGCAGTTGGCTACCGGCACGGCCGGTGGCACCAATGATTGCAATCTTGCTCATGACGTTCTCCAGTGTGGGTAAGGGTTGGATCAAATCACCACTTCATTTCGCCCTTGGCGACTTTGGCGCTCAGCTCCAGGGAGCTTTCATCGGCCAGGTTCGGGTAGCGTTTTTTCATGGCTGCGATCAGGGTCGAGGAATCCTTGGCCTTGGCGGTTTCTACATCGAAAGCCTTGATGTAGTCGGCCGTAAAGGCGACAGCTTTGACCGAAGGCGTGCCCAAGTAGTGGCCGGGAACCACGGTGACCGGCTTGAGTTTTTCGATACGTTGCAGGGTGCCCAACCAATCGGCATGGGACTGTGCGCCCTGGGTGTCGGCCATCCAAAGGTGGATGTTCTGCGAGACCACCACGCCGCCGACCACGGCCTTGATCGACGGGATCCACACAAAGCTGCGGTCCGGCTGCGGGCCGTCCAGGCCGATGACTTCCAGCGATTGCCCTTCGAGCGTCAGGCTATGGCCGTCGAGGACTTGGGGAATGAGGGTCTTGGCGGGTTTATCGGCGCCCATTTTCGGGCCCCAATATTCAATCTTTCCGGCAACGGTGGCCTTGATATGCTCGACCACCGGTTGTGGCGCGACGATCTTGGCCTGTGGGAAAGCGCTGGCCAGGGTGTCGAGGCCGAAGTAGTAATCCGGGTCGCCATGGCTGATGTAAATGGTGGTCAGCTGTTTGCCGCTGGCGCGGATCCTCTGCACCAGTTGTTCGGCCTGGCTTTTGCCGAACTGCGCGTCTACCAGGATCGCGTCTTTCTCGCCGCTGACCAGCACCGAACTGACGGGGAAGATCGCCGATTCACCTGGGTTATACACCTCGAGGGTCAGGTCGGCGGCGACGGCGTGGGCGGCAAAGCCAAGAACGGTAGTGGCCAGTACAAAGCGCTTGAGGGTAGTGAGCATGTTCAAGTCCAGGTCAGGGATGCCTTGGCAGGCGATGGACAGAGCTTAGTTGCACTGAACGCAGCAAAAAATGCGATGCTTGGACATAGTTTGTTTCTAAAACCGGGCAAATCATGGATCGTCTTCAAGCAATGCGGGTGTTTGTCACCGTGGTCGACCTGGGCAGCCAATCGGCCGCCGCCGATCATCTGGACCTGTCGCGCCCAGTGGTGTCGCGCTATCTGGCGGAGCTGGAAGACTGGGTGGGCGCGCGCCTGATGCACCGCACTACGCGCAAGCTCAGCCTGACCGCCGCCGGCAGCGAGACCCTGCCGCGTTGCCGGCAGATGCTGGAACTGTCCTACGACATGCAGGCCGCCGTCAGCGAACCGGACGACGCCCCTCGCGGCCTGGTGCGCCTGAGCGTCAGCACCTCGTTTGGCCAGGCGCAGTTGGCCGAGGCCATTGCCGAGTACGTCAAGCGTTATCCGCTGGTCAGCATTGACCTGCAAATGCTCGACCGCACGGTAAACCTGGTGGATGAGCGCATCGACCTGGCGATCCGCACCAGCAACGACCTGGATCCCAATCTGATTGCGCGTCAGTTGACCGTGTGCCGCTCGGTGATCTGCGCGTCACCGGCCTATCTGCTGGAACACCCGCAGCCCCAGCGGGTAGAAGAGTTGGCGGAGCACAACTGCCTGACCCATTCCTACTTCGGCAAGAGCCTGTGGCACTTCGAGGAGAACGCTGAGCCCGTGTCGGTGCCGGTGCATGGCAATATCAGCGCCAATGAAGCCAGCACCTTGCTGCGGCTGACCCTGGCCGGGGCAGGGGTGGCGATGTTGCCGACCTATCAGGCCGGCGACTACATCCGCAGCGGCCAGTTGATCCGCCTGCTGCCCCATGCCGAACCGCGGCAGATGAACATGTATGCGGTGTATGCCTCGCGCAAGCACATGCCCCAGGCATTGCGCAGCCTTCTGGATTTCCTGGTCTTGAGGTTCCCGCCAGAGCCGCAATGGGACGTGGGGCTGTAAGCCCTATAAGGCGTCTGAATACCCGTCAATACTGGCAACTGGCCCTGGCTGGCCTATGCTCAATACAGCACCTTCTTGATCTGTCCGGAGGTTGATGCCATGACGATCAAAACCAGAAAGTACCTGACGATTTTTGCCCTCTGCGCCTTTGCCACGGCCCTCTATGGCACCGCGGCCTACCGCGCCGAACAGACCCGCCTGCAACCCGGCATGGCTTCTGCCTGCAACCATGGGCAATGCACCTACTCGGCGACCCTGAGCGCACTGCGCTGACACGCAACCTGTTGCAGCAGCCGGCTTGCTGGCTCCTGCAACAGTGCGTGGGTGGTCGGTCAGTCCGCGTTCAGTTGTTCGCGAAATGCCTTGGGTGAAAATCCTACGCGCCTGCGAAACAATCGAGAAAAGTTCGTCGGGTCAGAAAACCCCAGTACGTCAGACATTTCATTAATGGTCATGCTCGTGTAGGTCAACAGACGCTTGGCCTCCAGCAGTTGGCGGTCGTGCATGATCTGCAACGCCGGCTGCCCGCCCAGCTCGCGGCAGGTGCCGTTGAGGTGCGACACCGAGATCCCCAGCTTGTGCGCCAGGTCTTCGATCTTCGGGTGTTCGCGGTAGTGCTGCTCCACCAACTGGGTGAAGTGCCGGAAGTACTCGCGGCCCCGAGGTGCCCGTGGATGGCGGCGCTGGATGGCCTGGCGGCTGATCCACACCAGCAGCACGCTGACCAGCGCGTGCATCATCATGTCCCGGGCCGGGAAGTCGTCGGTGTATTCATTCTGCAAGCGGGTGAACAGGCTATTGAGGTAGTCACTGTCCTGGCCCGCCGGGTAGCTGCCCAGGGCGCTCAAGCCGTCTACCGCCGAGCCCAACTGGCCCTGCAGGTGCGCCACCAGCGGCGCGGCCAGTGTCACCACAAACCCCTCTACATCCTCGGCAAACCGAAACCCGTGCACACACAGCGGCGGCAGCACTTGCAGGGTCGATTCGGTCAGCGTCGTGCGCTGGCCCTCGATCTCCAATTGCGCCTGGCCCTTGTACACATAGAGCAATTGGCACAGGTCCGCATGCCGGTGGGGCTGGATCTCCCACTGGTACTCGCGGCTGCGCCGGGAGATGGTCTCGCAATGCAGCAAATCCGGAGTCGGCCACTGCTGGCTTTCTCCGTAGAGTTTGAACACTGGAATCGCGGGACTGGCATTTTTGGTCATGTTTTTATCCGATACTCAGGACAGTGGTTCGGTAATCGCCCCGATTGGCGAAAAGCGCAGGCTTTGGCTCAGTTTTCACCTTCTTGTGGGGCTCACTCAAGGGAAAAATGCCAGTACCAAAACCAATGACAACGCTTTCACCGATAACGTTCGGGGGAAGCCGGCGGGCCATAAAAATAATGAAAACCCTAAAAACTCAAGTCGCCATCATCGGCGCCGGTCCTTCGGGGCTGCTGCTCGGCCAATTGCTGCATAACGCGGGGATTGAAACCCTGATTGTTGAGCGCCAGGCCCCGGACTACGTTCTTGGGCGAATTCGCGCCGGAGTGTTGGAGCAAGGCATGGTCGACCTGTTGCGCCAGGCGGGTGTCAGCCAGCGGATGGACGCCGAGGGCCTGGTGCATGAAGGCTTCGAGCTGGCCCTCAATGGCCGCTTGCACCACATCGACCTGAAGACCCTGACCGGCGGCAAGACTGTGATGATCTACGGCCAGACCGAAGTCACCCGCGACCTGATGGCCGCCCGCGAGCACGCCGGCGCGATCACCCTGTATGAAGCGCGCAATGTTCAGCCCCACGACCTCAAGGGCGAGCGGCCCTGGCTGACCTTCGAGCATCAAGGCCAGCAGGTGCGCCTGGACTGCGACTACATCGCCGGTTGCGACGGCTTCCATGGCGTGTCGCGCCAGTCGATCCCCGCCGATGTGCTCAAGACCTTCGAGCGGGTCTACCCGTTCGGCTGGTTGGGCATCCTTGCCGACACCCCGCCGGTCCACGGCGAACTGGTGTACGCCAAGCATTCGCGTGGCTTTGCCCTGTGCAGCATGCGTTCGCCCAGCCGCAGTCGCTATTACCTGCAGGTGCCGGCCGAGGAGTCGCTTGATGCATGGCCCGACCAGCGCTTCTGGGCCGAACTCAAGGAGCGCTTGCCGGCGGATCTGGCGGCCAGCCTGGTGACCGGGCCGTCGATTGAAAAGAGCATCGCGCCGCTGCGCAGTTTCGTGGTGGAGCCGATGCAGTACGGGCGCCTGTTCCTGCTGGGGGACGCCGCCCATATCGTGCCGCCCACCGGCGCCAAGGGCTTGAACCTGGCGGCCAGTGATGTGAGCACCCTGTTCACCCTCTTGTGCAAGGTGTACCGGGAAGGGCGCGTGGAGCTGCTGGAGAAATACTCCCAGATCTGTTTGCGGCGGATCTGGAAGGCCGAGCGGTTTTCCTGGTGGATGACCTCGATGCTGCACCAGTTTCCCGAGGCGGATGGCTTCAGCCAACGGATTGCCCAGAGCGAGCTGGAGTACTTTGTCGAGTCGCAGGCTGGACGCGCAACCATTGCAGAAAATTACGTCGGGCTTCCTTACGAGGCTATCGAATAGCCGGCTATCGAGTAACATGGCGGGCATTGCCGCTTGCCTGCAGGTTCTGTCGTGACCCAATCCACACCCTCTGTACGCAGTGTCCTTGCCGCCCTGATGTTGGCGATTTTCCTCGGTGCGCTGGACCAGACCATCGTCGCCGTGTCGATGCCGGCCATTTCCGCCCAGTTCAACGACGTCAACCTGCTGGCCTGGGTCATCTCCGGCTACATGGTGGCGATGACCGTGGCGGTGCCGATCTACGGCAAGCTTGGTGACCTGTATGGGCGGCGGCCGATGATGTTGATCGGCATGGGCCTGTTCACCGTGGCCTCGCTGTTTTGTGGCATGGCGCAAAGCATGGAGCAGTTGGTGCTGGCGCGGATCCTCCAGGGCATCGGTGCGGGCGGGATGATTTCGGTGAGCCAGGCGATCATCGGCGACATCATTCCGCCCCGCGAGCGTGGGCGTTACCAGGGTTACTTCAGCAGCATGTACGCCGTTGCCAGCGTGGCCGGGCCGGTGTTGGGCGGCTATATGACCGAGTACCTGTCGTGGCGCTGGGTATTTTTGATCAACCTGCCATTGGGCGCGGGCGCCTGGTGGGTGGCCCATCGCACGCTGGTGGGGCTGCCGGTGCCACAGCGCAAGCCGATCATCGATTACCTTGGCACGGTGCTGATGATCATCGGCCTGACCGCGCTGTTGCTGGGCATCACTGAAATCGGCCAGGGCCATCATTGGCGCGATGATCAAGTACTGGGCCTGCTGGGCTGTGCGCTGGTGGCGTTGACGGTGTTTGTCTGGCATGAGCGCCGGGCGCGGGAGCCGTTGTTGCCCATGCACCTGTTCGCCAACCGCAGCGCGGTGTTGTGCTGGTGTACGATTTTCTTCACCAGCTTCCAGGCCATCTCGCTGATCGTGCTGATGCCCCTGCGCTACCAGAGCGTCACGGGGGCCGGTGCCGACAGCGCTGCCTTGCATCTGCTGCCGCTGGCGATAGGCTTGCCCATGGGTGCGTTCTTTGCCGGGCGCATGACCTCAGTCACCGGTCGCTATAAACCGATGATCCTTGCCGGTGCGCTGCTCACGCCGATTGCCATCCTCGGCATGGCCTTCAGCGCACCCCAGTCACTGATCCTCAGTAGCTTGTTCATGGTGCTCAGCGGCATTGCCTCGGGCATGCAGTTCCCGACTTCCCTGGTGGGCACGCAAAACTCGGTGGCGCAACACGACATCGGTGTCGCTACCAGCACCACCAACCTGTTTCGCTCCCTGGGGGGCGCGGTCGGCGTGGCGTGCATGTCGGCCTTGCTGCTGGCGTTGTTACAGGACTCGAGTTTTGCCCACCTGGCCAGTGGCTCGATGATGGCCGAAGGCAGCTCTGGCAACGTGCTGCTCGATGGCCTCAACGCGGCTCCCGGCCCGGCGCAGGACGCCTTGCGTGGGGAGCTGTTGAGGACCTTCCGGCATTTGTTGATGATCAGCGCGGCGGTGTCGCTGCTGGGGCTGGCAGCGGCGATTGCGATGCCCAACCAGCTGTTGCGCGGGCGCGAAGACAAGGCGCGCTAGCGTAGGCGCCGGCTTGCTCTTACAAGGCGTGCAGTTGCGCGCTTACGGGCTGTAGTAACCCACCGCTACCAGAAAATGCCCGCTCTTGCGCAGATAGGCATGCTTGTTTTCCACCTTGCCGGTCACCGGGTTTTTCCAGCGGTATTCATATTCTCCCTGACCCTGCTCCTTCATCAGTGCCAGGATCGGTTCACCCACGGGCTTGCCGTCCGGGTCCTTGATCTTGGCGAAGTCGGTGTTGATCAGGCGCAGGTTGGTGCCGTGGGCCACATAGCGCCCGGTATCCAGGTCGACCACAAACACATACAAGTCGTCCTGCAAAAAGCCGCCTTGCAGCGCATTGATTGCCTTCAACGTGCCGGCTTCGTTTTTCTCCAGCTCCCTGACTGCCTTGTCCCGCAGGGCCTTGGCCTGCTCGGGCGTAGCCCGGGGTAGGTAATAGCCGACGGCCAGGATGCGCTGGCCGATACGCTGGTAGAACACATGCTTGCGTTCCACCTTGCCGTCGTTCCAGTTCTGCCAGCGGTATTCGGCCTGTTGGATGCCATTGCCTTCCGGGATCTTCAGCGCGTCCTTGAACGACTGGCGCAGGTCCGGCCCGAGCACTTCGGACACGTCGCGACCGATCAGCGCCGAAGATGGGCCACCACTGGCCAGCAGTACGCCCTTGGTATCGACCACGAACACATAGCGGTCCTTGTCGACAAACTCGCCCTGGCGGCTGAAGGCGGCGAAGGCCTTGTCACCGTTGTCGTGGTAATAAGCCAGGGCCTTCTCCAGCAGCGCCTTGGCGGCCTGGGCGTCCTGTTCATGGGCGGTTGCGGCCTGGGCCTGGCTGAAACCCAGCAACAGCAGCAGCCAGGTGGCGCGGAGCATTCCCTTCATTACCCGTCCCTCGTTCTTGTGAATGTCCCAAGAGCGTAGACGGTTGCCCGGGGATTAGAACGGCTGGGTCGGCAGGTATTTTCCGTCCAGGGTAATGACCGCGCGGGAGCCGCCGTCCGGGTCTTCGACCTTTTTGATGTCCAGCTTGAAGTTGATGGCGCTGATGATGCCATCGCCAAACTGCTCGTGGACCAGGGCTTTGAGGGTTGAACCATAGACCTGCAGCATTTCATAGAAACGGTACACGGTCGGATCCGTCGGAATGCCACCGGGGATGCTGCCGCGCAGAGGCACGCTTTGCAGCAGACGGCTGGCGTTCGCGTCCAGGCCCAGTTTGGCGCACACCACATCGGCTGCGTCCTTGGGCAGCGGGTGTTGCCCGAGCAGGGCTGCGGTGACGAACGCCAGGCTCAGGCCGGTGCCGTCGCTGAGGTCCTGCCAGGACAGGTTTTTGCGGGCCTTGATATCAATCACGGTGTCGGCCAGGGCCAGGCGTGGGGTTTGGGACAATTGGGATTGCAGCATGATGACTTCCTCTTCGGTTAAATAAGGTTCAGGCGGCGTGTGCGCGGGTCTGTGGATTGTCCAGCAGGGATACAAAGCGAGCGGTGCGGCCATCCAGGGCGTTGATGCAGCCGCTTTCGATATCGTAGACCCAGCCATGCAGACTCAGCCGGCCCTGTTCCAGCGCCAGGGCGACGCTGGGATGAGTCTTGAGGTTGGCCAATTGTGCGACCACGTTTTCCCGCACCAGGGCGCTCAGTCGCTCTGCATCCGAGGCATGGGTACGTGCGGCGTTGATCACCTTGGCCGACTCGGCATGGCGCAGCCAGTTGGCCACGGCGGGCAAGTGATCCAGGCATTTGCAGGTGGAAATGGCCGTCATGGCGCCGCAGTCGGAGTGGCCGCAAATCACGATATCGCTGACCCCCAGCACGGCCACCGCATATTCGACCGTGGCCGAGACCCCGCCCGGCTCCGGGCCGTAGGACGGCACGATATTGCCGGCATTGCGGATCACAAACAGATCGCCTGGTTCCTGCTGGGTCAACAGCTCCGGGACTACACGGCTGTCGGAGCAGGAAATAAACAGCGTGCTGGGGTGTTGCGTGGTTGCCAGTTGCTTGAACAGGTCACTGCGCTGGCTGAAGGCTTCGCTCTGGAACTTGCGCAAGCCGTCGATGAGATGCTGCATGGTGTTTCTCCTTGCGTCGCTAATGGGGCAAGGATGGAAGTTTTTGGTTATAGCGTCCAAGACCGGATTATTATAGTTTCTATAAGTAATGCCTATAGTTGGAGTGTTTTGCATGCTGCTACGCCATATCCGCTACCTGCTGGCCGTCGCCGAGCACCGTAACTTCACGCGGGCTGCCGAAGCGTTGCATGTGTCGCAGCCGACATTGTCGCAACAGATCAAGCAACTCGAAGAGAACCTGGGGGCACCGCTGCTGGATCGTTCCGGGCGCAGTGTCAACCTGACCGACGCGGGCCAGGCCTATGTGCGGTTTGCCCGCCTGGCGCTGCAGGATCTGCAGGCGGGCACCCGGGCCATGCATGACGTGCAGGACCTGAGCCGTGGCAATTTACGCTTGGCCATGACCCCGACGTTCACCGCGTACCTGATCGGGCCGCTACTGGCCCAGTTTTATCAGCAGTATCCGGGGATCACCGTCAGCGTCGAGGAAATGCCCCAGGACCGTCTTGAGCGCGCGCTGACCGAGGATTTGCTGGATATCGGCATTGGCTTCAGCGGCGAGCACATGCCAGACATCGAATGCCAAGGGGTGTTTGTCGAGGAGTTGAGCGTAGTGGCCAGCGCCAGTCATCCAACCTTGAAGCGCAAACAGTGGCTCAAGCTGGCTGACTTCAAGCAGCAACCCCTGGTGCTGTTGAACAGCGGATTTGCGACGCGACGTTACATTGATGACTATTGCCGGACGCTGGAGATAACGCCGCAGATTGCCATGCAGGCCAATTCGATCAGTGCGGTGATTGAAATTATTCGCCATACCCAACTGGCGACGATCCTGCCCCGCGAGGTGGCCATGGCCCAGCAGGGCTTGCACGCGGTGCAACTGCGCCCGCCGTTGCCGCAGCGCACGGTGGCCCTGCTCAGTCGCAAGGGCGCTTATCGCAGTGCTGCATGCCGGGCGTTTGTCGATGTGGTGAGTGGGTGGCGAATGTTTAGTCATCCTGAAAGTGAACTCCACCAAGACTGAATTTAAGGGCGTAACCCAGCGTGTGACGCTGGCGCTTATCTCTTCACTGTGATCCCTGCATGGACGGTTCCCCCGACACTCACCCCGAGGCCTCGCCTGGCGCATCAACGCCCAGCCGCCCGGTGTGTCGGCTGGGCGTTGATGTATTGCCTTCTGAACTGGCCTTTTGGGCGCTGTGGCACTGCCGCCACGCCCGCCCGCCGGATACCGCTCCCTTACGCTGATTGCCCCCTCACGGGTGCGCCGTCGTGCGCGCCTGCCTGACGCATACGTAAGAGAGTTGCCATGAGTACCGTCTTTGCCAGCCTGCACGAAGCCCAATCGTTTCTTGACCAAAACCCCGATATCGAGATGTTCGAACTGTTCATCCTCGACAGCAACGGCGTGCCTCGCGGCAAGTTGCTGCACCGTGATGAACTGCTGGCGGTCTACGCCAGTGGCCGCCCGCTGCCCAGTACCATCCTGGGCCTGACCCTCAATGGCGACGACGTGGAAAACTCCGGCCTGGTGTGGGAGGTAGGGGATATCGACTGCCGCGCCTACCCGATCAGCGGCAGTTTGCAGCGCATGCCGTGGCGGTTGATTCCCACTGCGGCGGTGCAGGTCAGCATGCACCCGGTGGAGGGCCTGCCGGCGACGGTGGCTGATCCCCGGCACTTGCTGGCCAAGGTCATCGACGGGCTCAAGGCCGATGGTTATTACCCGGTGATGGCGGCGGAGCTGGAGTTCTACCTGCTGGACCAGAAGCCCGACAGCAATGGCCGCCCGCAACCGGCGCGGGATATGGACGGCGGTCGCCCGCGCTCGACCCAGGTCTATGGCCTGCGCGAGCTGGAGCAGATCGAGCCGTTTCTGGCCGACTTGTATAGCGCTTGCAAGCTGCAAGGCATTCCCGCGCGCACGGCGATCTCCGAATACGCGCCGGGCCAGGTGGAGATCACCCTCGAACACCGCAGCGATGCGTTGCAAGCGATGGACGAGGCGGTGCGTTACAAGCGCCTGGTCAAGGGCGTGGCCCACAAGCACGGGATGACGGCCTGTTTCATGGCCAAGCCGTTCGACGACCTGGCCGGCACCGGCATGCACATGCACGTCAGCCTGGCGGACGCCGACGGTAACAACCTGTTTGCCAGCGAGGCGCCCGATGGTACGCCGCTGCTGCGCCAGGCGGTGGGCGGGATGCTCAGTACTTTGCTCGACTCCTTGCTGTTGTTCTGCCCCAACGCCAACTCGTACCGACGCTTCCAGAGCAACAGCTATGCGCCGCTGGCGGCCACCTGGGGGGTCGACAACCGCACCGTGAGCCTGCGTGTGCCCGGCGGCCCGGCGTTTTCGCGGCATATCGAACACCGCATCTGCGGCGCCGATGCCAACCCGTACCTGGCGGCGGCGGCAATCCTCGCGGGGATCCACCGTGGCATTCGTGAGCAGCGCGATCCCGGCGCGCCAGTCACGGGCAATGGTTATGCCCAGGCCAAGGAGCTGCTGCCCACCGACTGGCTGACCACCTTGCGTGCATTGGAAGGCTCGACCTGGGCACGTGAAGCATTCGGCCAGGAGTTTCTCGGCGTGTACCTGGCGGTCAAGCGGGCTGAGTATCGGCAGTTCATGGGCGAGGTGGGCGAGCAGGACTGGCGCTGGTACCTGCACCAGGCGTGATGATGAAGCGCGACGCTTTCGACCTTTTTTTCACGAGCGGGTGGATAAGCTGAGGGTCCAGTGTCCGTAGAGACCGGTTCATCTACATGAGTCCCGTGATGTCGTCGCAACCCCCATCGTCCATCGAGGCTGAATTCGCCGCGCGCTGTGATCGTGACCACGCTCGGGTCTGCGGCGACCCGCGCCCCCCGACTTTACGGCGGCGCCTATGGTTATGGCGCGATGAGCGCCTGGTGCGCCAGGCCCTGAAAGTCGCGGGGGAGCCCGGGCTGCTGCTGGACCTGGCCTGTGGGGCGGGGCGCTTCTGGCCGGTGCTGGCCGAACACAGCAACCGTGTGATCCTCGCCTCGGACCCATCCCAGGCCATGCTCGATCATGCCCAGAGCCATCACGGCGCGGCATTTTTGCGCCGGATCAAGACGTTCCAGGGCTCGGCCTTTTCCATCGGCCTGTCGGCCAACGCGGTGGACTGCATTTTCTGCCTGGAACTGTTTCGCCACGTCCCCACGGCCGACGCACGCCTGGCGCTGTTGCGCGAGTTTCACCGGGTCAGCCGCGACACGGTGATTGTCTCGGTGGACAGCGACAGCCGCCATCGTGAGCTCCACCCGCCAGGCACGGGGCAAGCCTTGCTGTCCCATCGTGTCGAGGTGGAAGCGGAGTTCCGCCAGGCGGGGTTCACGGTGCTCAATCAGCAAGAGTTCATGCCCGGCTCGACCTTGTGGCGGGTTTATGTGCTGCGCAAACGAGGATAACCCTCAGCTGTCGGGCAATTCTTCGTCTCCTGTCAGAGTTTTCATGATGGCTGGCACACTGCGGGTGCTCGAAAGTCCCTCTGGCGATATATACTGCGCGCCATTCTTCAAGGGAGAGCCGTGTGGCCATCGATATTCACTGGATCTGCGACAACGATAGCCTCGGCCAGCATTGCGCCGAATGGCAGCAGTTGCCATTCGTCGCCCTCGACACCGAATTCATGCGGGTCGATACCTTCTATCCCATCGCCGGGCTGATCCAGATCGGCGATGGTGTACGCGCTTATCTGATCGATCCCCTGACCATCGATAATTGGCAACCCCTGGCCGCGCTGCTGGAAAACCCAGCGGTGATCAAGGTGGTACACGCCTGCAGTGAAGACCTGGAAGTGTTGCTGCGCCTGACCGGCAGTCTGCCGGCGCCGCTGTTCGACACCCAACTGGCAGCTGCCTACCTGAACCTCGGCTTCTCCATGGGCTACTCGCGCCTGGTGCAAGCTGTGCTCGACATCGAACTGCCCAAGGGCGAGACCCGTTCGGATTGGCTGCAGCGGCCATTGTCCGAGACCCAGGTCAGCTACGCCGCCGAAGACGCGGTGCACCTGGCGCAAGTCTACACACGGCTGCGCCCGCGCCTGTCCGACGAAAAATACGCCTGGATCCTGGAAGATGGCGCGGAACTGGTGGCCAACCTGCGTCGGGAAATCGACCCCTATGAGGTCTACCGCGACGCCAAGCTGGCCTGGAAACTGTCCCGTGCCCAACTCGCTGTGCTGCGCGAGCTGTGCGCCTGGCGCGAACAGCAAGCCCGCGCCCGCGACCTGCCACGCAACCGTATCCTGCGTGAACACTCGCTATGGCCCCTGGCCAAGTCGCAGCCGGATAACCTCGCGGCCCTGGGCAAAATCGAAGACATGCACCCGCGCACCGTGCGCCAGGACGGCGAGTTTCTGCTGGGCCTGATCAAACGTGCCGCCAGTGTGCCGATGGACCAATGGCCGCCGGCCGTGCCTGAGCCGTTGCCGGTGGATGCCGCGGTGCTGATCAAGCAACTGCGCGCCCTGGGCCAAACCTTCGCCGAACGCCTGGACATGGCCCCGGAGCTGATGCTGCGCAAGAAAACCCTCGAGGCGCTGGTCAAGAGTGGCTACCCCGATGGGCCTTACCAATTGCCTGACTCGCTGCGTGGCTGGCGCCGCGAGTTGATGGGCCAGGCGCTGCTGGACAGCCTGGCCACTGCCGGAGAACAGCCTTGAAACATATTTGTTCCATCTACCGCAGCCCGAAACGCGCCGGCATGTACCTCTACGTGCTCAAGAGCGATGCCCTGGAGCGCGTGCCCGAAGGCCTGCTGACCGTGTTCGGCAAGCCGGTACACGCTTTCAACCTGGTGCTGACGGCGGAACGCAAGCTGCAGCAGGAAGATATCGTGGCAGTCCTGGCCAACCTGCAAAAGCAGGGCTACCACCTGCAGATGCCACCGCCGGACGATGAGTACATCGAACACCTGCCCGAAGAACTGCTGCGCCGTAACGACCCGATGTGATCGACCCGTGTCCCGTTCGGGACACGTTTGAATCGAATGACCTGGCGAGCCCCGAGCCCAGCAGTCAGTCTGCTGCCGGTGGTCGCCTGCACTGTTTTTGAAAGGTTTGAACCATGCGCGTTCTGATAGCAGAACAGGACCACCCGCTGTACGCCCGACTGCTGCGCGAAGCGGCGCCGGATATTGAAGTCCTGACCAGCGGCGACTCGGCTGAACTGTCACGCCTGGCCGCCGATTGCCCGGTGTGGCTGGGCCAGCCGGACCTGCTGGCAACCCTGCTGCGCCAGGGCCATCACCCGCAATGGCTGCAATCGACCTGGGCCGGTATCACGCCGCTGCTGGCCGATGGCTTGCCACGGGATTATCGACTGACCCGTGCCGTCGGCATTTTTGGCCAGGTGATGGCCGAGTACGTGCTCACCTACATGCTCGGCCACGAGCGCGAGGTGCTGGCGCGCCTGGTCAGCCAGGTCGAGCGCAAGTGGGACAACCGCATGGGCCAGAGCCTGGCGGGGCGCAAGGTACTGATCGTCGGCACCGGCGATATCGGCCAGAGCGTCGCGCAGTTCCTGCTGCCCTTTGGCGTGGAGTTATACGGCGTTGCCAGCCAAGCCCGGGAGCAGGCCCCGTTTCTCGAGGTGGCCGGGCCGGATCAACTGGGCCGGCTGGTGGGCGAGGTGGACTATGTGGTCAACCTGCTGCCCAACACGCCGAACACCCACGACCTGTACGATGCGGCGCTGTTCAAGCAGTTCAAGCCGACCGGCTTGTTCATCAACGTCGGCCGGGGCGTGGCGGTGGTGGATGCCGATCTGGTCGAGGCCCTGAAAGAAGGGCACCTGGCCGGTGCGGTCATCGACGTGTGTCGCCAGGAGCCTTTGCCCCAGCGCCATCCGTTCTGGACTGCCTGGGGCTTGTTGCTGACGGGCCACAGCTCGGCGCCGACCTGCCCGCGACGCATGGTGGCGCTGTTTGTCGAGAACCTTGGGGCATACCAGGCCAAGGATTCGCTGCGTGGCGAGGTGAGTTTCGAGCGCGGATATTGAACTCCCCCACAGGCTGCGTAGCCCGCATCTGATTTTATCGCTGACGGTATCGTGGGAGGCTCGCTGACCTTAATCAGGGAGGCCTCTCAATGTTCGATCTGCGTGCTATCCCCCCGCAAACACCTCTGTTTCCCGCGTCTTTGACTGACCGTGTCGCTGAAGGCGCCAGGCTTGCGCAGCCTGACCCTTTGCCGGCAACTGGCGCCGCTGGTGGCCCGGTCACCCCGACACAGGCCAAACCCAAGTCTGGCCTGCAGGCTGCCCTGGCCGACAGAGAAAACCTGAAGGTCCTGGGGCAAAAGCTCTTCGAGGTCGCCACGCGCCTGGGCGTAGATGCCACGCCGCAAGCTGTGCTGGCGGCGCTGGGCAGTACCCCGATGGGCATAGACCCTGGGTCGTCCTATCCGCTGGATACCGGTAGCAGCATCACCCTGACGACTTTTATCCGGCACCTTGGATTTTTCCAGCCCACCAGCCATTTTCACCTTGCCAGCCTCGCCGATGCGGTCACTCAAAAAGCCCTGGAGCACCCACTTGGCGATCTTGGCGGCGGCTTATCGTGGCCGGTGCCTATCAGTCCTGATGAGCAACGCAGGCTGGGCGCGCTGGCTCTGGACCGGCTCGGTAATAAGGGGGTGCTGGATTACCTGAACGATCAGCAGCCCGTCGACCTGCAGGTACGCAGCAACCCCATCGAGGCCCTGCAATCCCTGATCAGTTGCGCGCCAGGGCAGCGGCTGGGACAGTACCTGCAACAGCAAATGGACGCAGTCGCTACCGACCGCAGTATCAACGACTATTTGCTGGCTGCCATTGCTGTGCAGATGGATCCCGAATCCATCACCGCGCCACATCGCACCAAGGTGGCGGGTTTTGACCTCGCAAGCGCTCGGCACTGGGGTAAACCCGCTTCAGTGGTGGTCGACGGGTTGCGCACGCACCTGAGCGCCAGTGGCAGGACCCGCCCGGAGATGGCTGGGGTAGGCGCCTATCTGTTGTTGGCCAGGATGGCCCCCGAGTTCCTGATCAAGGACATCCCCGCCAGTGTCACCTATGGCAGCTCGGCCTGGGTAAACCTGGCGGTTGCGGCGCGCACGATAGAAGCTCAATCGCCGGGCAAGGTACCGAACATGACCTTTGTGCAGGTCATGCAACAGGCCGAGAGTGCGGGCCTGGCTGATCCGGGCGTCACCTGGCGGGCGCAGAAGGCCGCCCTGCTGGACTGGGGGGTTGCCAATGGACTGCTGGAGCGCCGGGATGATGAGGGCTACAGCGACCAGGAACTGAACATACTCAAAGACACCTTCAACAGCCGCCAGCGGCAAATGATCAGCGCCAGCCAGGCATTGGATAAGGCGATTCCCAGTCGAAAAGAGTTGGCGCTGGCCGAACTCAAGCGACGATTTGGCGACCTGGGCGGGTTGTTTGAAGAGAAACTGATCAGTACTACAGGCCATCCGCGAGGTGGTCCTGGAACGCCAGCAACCTACTTGCTTGGGCGCCATTCGCTGCTGGATATCGCCATGATGGACCTACCTTCGCCCGCCGTATTTGATTGCGCAGACAGCCGCATCCCCCTGGCCGAGTTGAACGCCAATCACCGATTTGGCACCACCGAGGCGTTCAACCAGCCGTTCGATGACACGATAAAAAATAAAAAGGCAGCTATCGGCATCACCATCAAGCATCTGGTCGCGCAGTTGCCGGTGGTCGATCGGGAGAACCTTGAGTATGGAAAGCTGACCTTCTATCAGAATCTATCCCACACCTTGGGCCTAGGCTTTACCGACAGAACCCAGCACCCCAAAGGCCAGGAACTGCTGCTGAAAGTTGAGCGCGAGGGAAAGCCTCCAGCAGCCTATGAAATCAACTTTGCCCAAGGGGTTATTCGGCCCGTGGATCTCTGGCGGGCGGCGCAGCGTAGTTCAAGAAATGCCAATGTCGTGTACGAGACCAAAGTCTTCAGCCCTAAGGGTGCCCCTCAGCAGGGAAATGAAAGAACCCCACGGGGTAACGGGTTGCTTGATAGCTTTGCGACGGCGCGTACTCAATACATTGCCGATGTATTCGTTGAGCACCTTGATCTGGATGACCCGCAGATAAAGGAACATGCCAGGGGGCAGACCACGCTGGACGAGCAGAAGGGCACAGCCAGGGCGGTTAAAGAGTTTGTGCTCAACCTTATTCCGTTGCGCTCGGCGATTGTCAATTTTCAGCAGGGCAACTACGGCGAGGGGGCTGTGGACCTGGCGCTGGACATCTTTGGCTTCCTGACTGCCGGCGCGGCAGTGGCGGGGAAACTGGGGCGGTTGGGCGGCGCTGCTGTCTCCGGGGTGACCAAGGTATTACGGGGGACGAAGATAATCGGTGTGGCCACGATTGGCGCGTTTAACCCCCTGGGAGGATTGGGCGACTTGGCCGTGGGCGGTGCGCAACTGGCCGGTAAAGGATTGTCCAAAGGTATCCAGGCGGTTAACAAGCTCAGGGGGAGCAGCGGCAGCTATGACCTATTGAAGGCGGTCAGCAAGGAGTCTGGTGTTGCGGCAACAGGCACCTACATAGTTGCAGGAAGGCGTATCGAAGGCGGCGCGGTGCTGCGCAACGGTAAATGGTATGCCTTCGATGTTGACAGGATACGGCCCTATGGTAGCCCCCTTGAAGGGTTTGTTGCCCAAACCACGGCCGTGGACGGCGCACTGGCCATGGCGCGTATCGCCCCGGGTAGCGAGCTGGGCAATCGGATGTTTGCCGAGTACAGCGTTGCGCCCTCGCGAATCGCCGGGCTTTCGCGCAACAGCCAGGGGGTTTATCTCGCCGCTGATGGCCATCTGTCTCATATCCGCCACATCGACAGTGCCGGTCAGACGGCGGTGTACGAAGTCCGGCAAGTCAGTCGTGCCGAGGACGGCACTGTCCAGGCACGGATCTATCACAATGGCCGGCAAACGCCGTTGCTGGTCGAGCATGTCCAGGGCGATCAATGGCGGCGGCTGACGCTGCGCGGGGCGGGGTCTGTGTCAGTCGCGGACGATCTGGGGCCGGAAATCGCGGCCGGTGGCGAGGGTGTGATTTACGCCAGCCGCGATGGCAAAAGTGTCTACAAGGATCTTGGGCCTACTTCACTGCAACCTTCGGCTAATTACCTCAACATGGAGGTGATGTCGCTGAATAAATATTATGGCGATGGTTTTGCAAGAGGGATCATTGAGGACGGCTTTAAATACATAAAGATGCGCAAGCTTGATGGGGTGGCGCTCAGTCATTTTGAGAGAGGGAGTTTGCCGCCGCAAGCACGGTCCTTGCTGGATGATGCCCTGGCGCAAATGGAAGCGAAGGATATCTATCACAATGATCTGCAGCTGAAGAACTTTATGTACTCGGCGAAAGACCAGAAGGTCTACCCGGTGGATATGGATTCCCAGCCGTTGGAGTTCATGGTGCCGGTGGTGATGGCCGCGTATGTACGTCAAAGGGAGGCGCTGCGCCAGGCCTTTGCGCGCCTGCTTGCCTGAGCGTCTTGATCTGCACCTTGGCGCTTTCAACAAGCTGCATACGCCAGGCGATGGCCTATGCAGCCGGGGGCTTAGAGCTTGAAGTCACCAGCAGATACCAACTCGCTCAACGGCCGGCGGGGGCTTGGGGCTTCCCGGGCCTGTAGGTAGTCCGCCAGGGTCGCCTTGTCCCCCAGCTTGCCCACCGCAACTGCCGCATGCAGCGCATAACCCTCGGGGATCTTCAGTTCCTTGCGGGTCAGCTCCTGGTCGAAGCCGGCCATGCCGTGGGTATGCCAGCCGCCGATGCTGGCTTGCAGCGCCAGGTGGCCCCAGGCCGAGCCGGTGTCAAAGGTGTGCCACAGCGCCGGGGTTTCTTCGCTGGCGCCGGGCACTGCGAAAGTGGTTTTCGACACCACGATCACCAGTGCGGAGGCATGTTGCGCCCAGCCACGGTTGAATTCATTGAGCAGGCCCAGGTAACGCTGCCAGTGCGGTGTATCGCGACGGGCATAGAGAAACCGCCAAGGCTGCGAGTTGTAGGCCGAAGGCGCCCAGCGCGCAGCTTCGAAGAAGCTCAGCAGGGTTTCCTCCGGAATGCTTTCCCCGGTAAACGCACGCGGCGACCAACGCTCGGTGAACTGCGGGTGGATCGGGTAATCGGCAACGCGTGGCTCAGTGCTCATAAGCGGATCCTGGTGAAAAAAACGGCCCTCAAAGCTACTGCGCCGCCGCGCGCCTGACAAGTCTTGCCCTACCGGCAGTCGTAAGCGCTTGGCCCCAGGGGGCTTGGGCACTAGACTGGCGGCCTTTTCACCTACCGATACTGATGTAGAGCCATGGCCGCCAAAGTCGAACCTTTCTGGATACGCAAAACCCTTGAGCACCTCGACCAGGAGGAATGGGAGTCGCTGTGCGACGGCTGTGGCCTGTGCTGCCTGCAAAAGCTTGAAGATGAAGACGACAACAGCGTCTATTACACGCGCATCGCCTGCAAATTGCTGGACCTGAAAACCTGCCAGTGCACCGACTACCCTAACCGTCGGGACTCGGTGCCCGATTGCATCCAGCTCACGCCGGGCCAGGCCGATCAGTTCAAATGGCTGCCGCCGACCTGTGGCTATCGCCTGGTCAGTGAGCGCAAGGACTTGCCGCTATGGCACCACCTGGTCTGCGGTGATCGCGACGCCGTGCACCACGAACGCATTTCCCAGTCCGGCCGCATGCTCAGCGAAGGCAGCGTGCCCGAGGACGATTGGGAGGATTACCTGATTTTTCGCGCAGGCTGAAAAGGAGAGCGTATGACGGTCCAAGCCAGGCTGGCGGCAAGCCTGCTGTTGCTGGGGTTGAGCACGTCGGCATGGTCGGCGAAAAAAGTCGACCTCGACTATCACGTCAAACTATTACCCCAGAGCGATCAGGCCGAGGTGCGCCTGAGCCTGTCCGAGGGCTCGGCGGTGCGCAGCCTGAACTTCGACCTGGGGCGCGAAGGTGACTACAGCGACTTCAAGGCCGACGGCCAGTGGCAGGTCACGCCCGATACGGGCGCCCGGCGTGGCCTGTGGCAGCCGGGCGCGGACAAGGCCAGCCTGACCTACCGCGTGCGCCTGAGCCATGCGCGCAAGCCCGGCATCTATGAATCGCGCATGACCCCCAGCTGGGCGTTGTTTCGTGGTGAAGACCTGGTGCCTGCGGCCCGGCTTGACCAGCAGGACGGCGTGGAGTTGGTGTCGCGGCTGACCTTCGAGCTACCGCCAGGATGGAAAAGCGTCGAGACCCCCTGGCCGCGGATCGGCAAGCACAAGTTCCGTATCGACAACGTGTCCCGTCTGTTCGACCGGCCTACGGGCTGGATGCTCGCCGGTAACCTGGGCAGCCGCCGGGTACGCCTGGGCGAAACTGAAATCACCGTGACCTCGCCCAAGGGCCAGGCCATGCGCCGCATGGACGTGTTGACGTTGCTGACATTCGTTTGGCCCCAGGTGCAAGCAGCGTTTCCCCGGCATCCGGCCAAACTGCTGGTCGTGGGGGCCAGTGATCCGATGCGCCGTGGCGCGTTTTCCGGGCGCGATTCGGTGTACCTCAATAGCCGCACGCCGCTGGTCAGCGAAAACGGCAGTAGCCCGTTGATTCGCGAAGTGGTGCAGGCCATCGGCCGGTTCAACGACCATCAGGGCAGCGATTGGATCAGCGAAGGGCTTGCCGAGTATTACTCCATTGAACTGCTACGCCGCGCGGGTGGCATCAGCGACGAGCGTTATGAGGCAGTACAGGCGCGCTTGAGCAAGGACGGCAAGGGTGTGACGACCTTGCGCGGCGAGCACGTCAGCGGCGCCACGGTGGCGCGGGCGGTGGTGGTGTTGCAGGAACTGGATCGCGAAATCCGCCTGAAAACCCACAACAAGCGTTCCCTGGATGACCTGACGCAGGCGCTGATGCGCCTGGACAGCATCACGACCAGGGAGTTTGTGCAGTTGGCCGAAAGCGTGATTGGCGA
Organism: Pseudomonas sp. HC1(2025); assembly: GCF_058742075.1. NCBI lineage: Bacteria > Pseudomonadati > Pseudomonadota > Gammaproteobacteria > Pseudomonadales > Pseudomonadaceae > Pseudomonas > Pseudomonas sp. HC1(2025). Next base: position 1,515,125 of record NZ_CP196017.1, read on the forward strand.
ATCCTCGGTGGTGCTCGACAGCAAACTGCTGCGCTGAAACTCAATGGTGCAAACACAGCTTGTGTAGGCACTGGGTTTGTGTGGGAGCTGGCTTGCCTGCGATAGCATCACCTCGGTCTGACTAAAAGACCGAGCCGCCCGCATCGCAGGCAAGCCAGCTCCCACACAAGTTGCGTCACGGGGTGGTTTTTTCGGCAGCCACTTGCGCGCGGGTCTTGAGGTTTTTCAGTTCTTCGCCGGCGCGTTCGATTTTTGTGCGTACGCTGTTCATATCCTGGCGGCTTTTTTCCAGCAGCGACTTGGCCGAGCTATGCCCGCTGATCCCGCGTGCCAAGGCCACACCGCCAATCGCCACTTGGATCAGGCCAAAGAAGCCGCCCCGGCGAATGCCCTTGCCCATCATCACCACGCCACCGGCCAAGGAGCCAATGCGCTCCCAGCCTTGGACATTCTGGGTCGGCTGGGTTTGGAACGGCGTCGATTCAATTACAGGGTTGAGGGTTTTGCTGTCGCTCATGGTCTGTCTCCAACAAAGGGCCATTGATATGCAACTGACTGCCGGCAGTTCGTGGATGTTCCCGCCAAATCAGTACTTGGGGCCCGAACGGGTGTTATTGCCCTTGGCCAGGCGATCGTAGAGCACCACGTTGACCGTGGCCGCGAGGTTCATGCAACCGGTGGTCGGGATGTAGATCACGTCTTCGCACCAGTCGCGGATCTCTTTGTCGAGGGAGCCGTCTTCGGGGCCGAAGATATACAGCGCGCGATCCGGGTGGGTGTATTCGGGCAGCGGGCGGGCGCCGTCCACCAGCTCGACGGCGACCGGGATGCAGCCCAGGGGCAGGATCTTTTTCAGGTCGTCGATACCGATCAGCGGGATATCGTGGTGGACCTTCTTGGTATCGGTAATAAAGTCCCGGGCCCGCTCATAGCGTTTACCGGTGTAGAACACCGAAGCCACGCCATAGCAGCCGGCGGCGCGCATGACCGAACCGACGTTTTCGGGGGATTTGGGGTTGTACAGACCGATGCAGCTGTAGCGTTTATTGCCCACGGGAGAGGGTGCCTTCGAGAAAAACCGCAATTATACGGGGATTGCTCGAGCAGCGGTCGCTATAGAAATGGCGTGTTTGGGTGATTGTCATCGCGCCGCATCGCCGCGATGACGTCGTAACGTTCAGCGACGACCGTCAGTCGTCCTTCTTCATCAACCCCGCCAACGCCGCAAACGGGTTGTGCGTGGCCTTGGCAATGGTCGGGCTGCTGGTGGAACCTTCGCCGAAATACTGCTGATCGGTGTACCGCGAGTGTTCGTTGTCGTGGCAGTACAGGCACAGCAACTCCCAGTTGGAACCGTCCTGGGGATTGTCGTCATGGTTGTGGTTGCGGTGGTGCACGGTCAGCTCGCTGAGGCGCTTGCCGGCAAATTCACGGGCGCAGCGGCCACATACGTGGGGGTACATTTTCAGGGCTTTGTCGCGGTAGCCCATTTCCCGGTCGCGCTGGGCATCGGCGAGGATACGGTCCAGCTTGGCGGTGTGGGAGGGCGGGTTGCTTGAGCTCATCTTGGCTCCTGTTTTTAGTGGATCACGGATGGCGTTGATTCTAGCTGCTCGCGGGGCAATAAGCCCTTGGCTTTTTCAGTCCGGGCGCCGGGCGGCGATTGGGCGGCTTGGGGCACACTAACAATGGCTGGCCAACGCTGTGTTTGAATACCGTTGGGAAGTTAAATAAGGCCAACGTTAGTTTTAGCTGAGAAAGTGTTGGACTAACTTTACCAAGTTCTTTAATGTGGCGTCTCTTGGCCCACTGCCGCTGTTGTGTGGTGGTGTCAGGTTCTCAATAAGCCAGGTCTTGCCTGGCGACCGTTAGTTTCCCGTGCAATCGGGTTTTCCCATCACGATATCAGCCCCCGCGGCTGGCGTTGTGGCGTTTCAAATCAGAGGCGCTCGTGCAGAGCGTACTGCTGCCAATCACCGAAGTCGGGTTGGTTGAAGAGTTTGATCAGCGTCTTGCCAATAATAAAAAATCGACGAGTTACCCTGTGCTTATAAATTCATGACTCTGGAATTCTATTCTGTGTGAGTTGTAAGTTTGTGGTGCGCGTTAATAAGTTTTGATGTTCGTCTCGCTTACATTCAACTGCCAGCTTCAATTCAATACATGCAATTTGTTGTAGAGGCTGTTGTGTCTAAAGGTGTTGTTCTGGCGGTTTCCGCGTCCTTGCTGTTTGGTGTGCTGTATTTCTTTACTTCTCTTCTTGAGCCTTTGGACGGCCAGCAGATATTTGGCTGGCGAATCCTTATTTCGTTGCCCTTCATGACGCTGCTGCTGTGCCTGTCCGGGGATTGGAAATGGGTGCCGCTGATCTACCAGCGCTTGCGCGACAAGCCGGGGTTGTTGCCTTGCGTGGTGCTGACCAGCGCGTTGGTGGGTGTGCAGTTGTGGATCTTCATGTGGGCGCCGCTCAACGGCCATGGCCTGGACGTTTCCCTGGGTTACTTCCTGTTGCCGCTGACCATGGTTATCACCGGGCGTATCGTCTATGGCGAACGCCTTTCCCATCTGCAAAAGATTGCCGCCGTGTTGGCCGCAGTGGGCGTGGGCAATGAGTTGTACCGCACGGGCGGGTTTTCCTGGATCACCCTGGTGGTGTGTGTTGGTTACCCGCTGTATTTCGTCCTGCGCCGGCGCTGTGGCACCGACAACCTGGGCGGATTGTGGCTGGACATGATGCTGATGATCCCCGTGGCGCTGTGGTTCATCCTCGGCGGCCAACCCATTGGCGAAACGCTGGCGCAGCGCCCGGCGTTGTACTGGCTGGTGCCAGTGATGGGCCTGGTCAGCGCGGCGGCAGGCTATTGCTACATCCTGGCCAGCCGCCTGTTGCCCTTCAGCCTGTTCGGCCTGCTCAGTTACGCTGAGCCGGTGTTGCTGGTGGCGGTGTCGTTGATGCTGGGCGACAGCCTCAAGCCGGGCCAGTGGATGACCTACCTGCCCATCTGGCTGGCGGTGGTGGTGTTGGTACTGGAAGGCTTGCGGCACCTGAGTCGACTGCGTCGCTCGATCTGAGCGGCGCGCCGTTCAGCCCTTGAGTTTCTCGGCAATCCAGATGGTATGCCGGGTGCCCTTGTTGCCATGGGCAAACACTTGCACTTCCTCGGCCTTGAAGCCGGCCTTGCGCAGTTTGTCGCTGAACTGCTTGTCGGCGCTGGCCGACCACACGGCCAGCACGCCCTTGGGGCGCAGGGCCTTGGCGCAGGCGCTGAGGCCACCGGCGGAGTACAGCCAGCTGTTGGCTTTCTGCGTCAGGCCTTCGGGGCCGTTGTCGACGTCGAGCATGATTGCATCAAAGCCCTGGGGCTCGGCTTGCAGCACCTTGGCCACGTCTTCCAGGCGGATTACCGTGCGCGGGTCCAGCAGCGGGTTGCCGGATTTTTCCCCGAGCGGGCCGCGATTCCACTCCACGACGCCCGGTACCAATTCAGCCACCACCACTTCGGCCGTCTTGCCCAGGTGCTTGAGCGCCGAGGCCAGGGTGAACCCCATGCCCAGGCCGCCAATCAATACCCGTGAACCAGGGCGGCCGGCGACCTTGCGGCAGGGGATTTCGGCCAGGGCATCTTCGGAGCCGTGCATGCGCGTGTTCATCAATTGCCCGCCGTCACCGCCCTGGATCTTGATCACAAAATCCTCGCCGTACTCGAACAGGCACAGGGCGCCGCCGTTATCGGGGATCGGGGTGGTGTCGAGCAGCACGAAACGTTTCATGGAAATCTCATTGGGAAGGGCATTCTTGCGCGGTTGGGAGTAGCCTTGGGACTGGTTAACAGTCAGGCCATGGAGCCATCGATGAAGTGCAGCATTCTAGCGGTCATTGTAGGGAGTGTGCTCACATTGGGTGCCGCACATGCCCAGCAGTTGCAACCCGTGCCGAACACGCCGGCGACCACCACGGGGGCGCCGGGCACTGCCACGCCGACCCCCTATCCGCAAGTCACGCCGCCAACGGCGCCCAAGCCACAAGGTAGCGGGGCGCCGTTGTTGCCGCCGATTGAAATGCCCAAGCCGCCCAAGGACCAGACCTTGCCCGGCTTGCAGCAAAACGACAGCAAGCCCAAGGCGGCGGGTTCTTAAACCAGCCCCAGGGCCTTGAACACAAAGGCGTATTCCAGGGCCACGTCACGCAAGCCCTGGTAACGCCCGCTCATGCCGCCATGGCCGGCGCCCAGTTCGGTCTTGAGCAGCAGCAGGTTGTCGTCGGTCTTGGTGGCGCGCAGCTTGGCCACCCACTTGGCGGCTTCCCAGTACTGCACGCGGCTGTCGTTATAGCCGGCGATCACCAGCATCGCCGGGTAGGCTTGGGCGCTGACATTTTCGTACGGCGCATAGGCCTTGATCCGCTCGTACACTTCGGGTTCCTGAGGGTTGCCCCATTCGTCATATTCGGTGACGGTCAGTGGCAGGTCGGGGTCGAGCATGGTGTTGAGCACATCGACAAAGGGCACTTCGGCAATGGCTGCCTGGAACAGATCCGGGCGCTGGTTGAGCACGGCACCGATCAACAGCCCGCCGGCGCTGCCGCCGCTGATGGCCAGATGCTTGGAGGTGGTCAGGCCCTCGGCGATCAAGTGTTCGGCGCAGGCAATAAAATCGCTGAAAGTGTTTTGCTTGTGCTCCTGCTTGCCGGCGCGGTACCAGGCTTCGCCCAATTCGCCGCCCCCGCGCACATGGGCAATGGCAAACGCCACGCCGCGGTCCAGCAGGCTCAGGCGCGCATGGGAAAACCACGGGTCGAGGCTCGAGCCGTAGGCGCCGTAGCCGTACAGGTACAGTGGCGTCGGCTGGCCCACCTGGTCACGCTTGACCACCAGGCTGATCGGCACCTGGGTGCCATCGGCAGAGGTAGCCCACAGCCGCTGGCTGACATAATCGTCGGCATTGAACACGCCCAGTACCGGGGTTTGCTTGAGCACGTGCTGCGCGCCGCTGGCCAGCTCCAATTGGCGGACCTGGGCCGGACGATTGAGTGCTTCATAGCGCAGGCGGATTTTGTCGCTGTCGAATTCCAGGCTGTTTTGCACATACAGGCTGTAGGCCGCGTCCGGCAGTTCCACGCGATAAGCCGGCAGGCCTTGTGGGTGCACGTCGATCACCGGCAGGCCGCCAATGCGCAGGCTCAGGGTCATGGCCCGGGCATTGAGCGTCACGCCATCGAGCATCACCGCGTCATCGTGGGCAATCAGGTTGTGCCACTGGTCTTCGGTGGGCACGCCGCCGGTGTCGGCCGCCTGGAATAGCGCAAAGTTGATGCCATCGCGGTTGCTGCGGATAAACCAGGTCCATTGGTCGTCCAGCTTGCCGTGATCGACATCGTATTCATGGCCTTCAACCCGTGGCGCCAGGCAGGCAAACGCCTGTTGCGGCTGCTCGGCGTCCAGGGCCCAGATTTCACTGGTGGTCTTGCTGCCCAGGGACAGCAGCAATTGGCGCTCGGAACTGGAGCGGTAGCAATGCAGGAAGAAGCGGCCGTCGGGCTCGTGGAACACTTCTTCGGCAGCGGTACCGTCCAGGCGGTAGCGATACAGCTTGTGCGGGCGATGGGTGTCGTCCAGTTCACCGAAGAACAGCGTCAGGCTGTCGTTGGCCCAGGTCATGCTGCCATCGCAGCCTTCGAAGGCCAGTTCACTGACCTTGCCCGAAGACAATTCCTTCACGTACAGGGTGTAGATCTCTTCGCCATTGGTATCCAGGCTGTAGGCCAGGCGCTTGTGGTCCGGGCTGATGCTGAAGGCGCCGAGGGAGAAAAAGCCGCCATTGGCCAGCACATTTGGGTCCAGCAGCAGTTCTTCGGCGTTTTCATCGATCTGCTGGCTGTCGTCGGCCGGGCGCGGGCAGCGGTAATGGCGCGCGTATTCGTCACCGGCGGTGGTGCGCGTGTAATACAGGTACGGGCCCCAGGGCGAGGGCAGTGACAGGTCGGTCTCGAGGATACGGCCCTTGATCTCCTGGAACAGGCTTTCGCGCAACGCTTTCTGGTCCTCAAGCTGCGCCTCTTGCCAGGCATTTTCGGCCTTGAGGTAGTCGAGCACCTCGCTGTTGTCGCGTTCCTGCAACCAGGCATACGGGTCCTGGCCTGAGTCCTGGCGGGCAATCGGGGCGGCAGCGGCGTGGGTCGATGAAGGCATGGATCACTCTCTGTCTGGTGGCGGGCCGACGGCATTGCAGCCGTGGCACTCAAAAGCCGTTATCATACGGGCCTGTTTGCCTACCTTGCCATGGACACCATGACCGAGAACGACTATCTGACCGCTTGGGGCCTCTACGCCTTCGCCGCTTTGGGCTGCCTGCTGGTGTGGTTTCGCCTGACCCGCTGGATCTGGCGCTGGCTGCGCGAACCGCTGCGGTTGCTGATGGCAGTGCTGCTGTTGAGCCCGACCATTGTCGACCCGGTCAAGGAGCAATTCGCCCCGGCCGTGGCCATCACCGCCCTGGATCTGTTGCTCAAAGTGGGCAATAACGCCTGGCGGGCGGTGTCCGATTTGCTGATGTACGCCATGATCGCCTTTGGCCTGTACCTGGTCTTTGTGCTGATTCGCTGGCCCATCGAGCGTGCCGCCAAGGCCCGGCGTGAGCAGAAGGCCGCCGCTGCGGCAGCGGTCGCGGCCGAGCCTGAGGACGACGAGCCCTATGGCCGTGCGCCGGCCCCGGTCAGTGGTATGCGGGTCGAGCCGCGTCTTTAACGTTGTAAGCCCTGCATCGAGAGTCCTGGCATGTGTGAATTATTGGGCATGAGTGCCAACGTACCGACCGATATTGTGTTCAGCTTCACCGGGCTGATGCAGCGCGGTGGGCGCACCGGGCCACACCGCGATGGCTGGGGCATTGCCTTCTATGAGGGCCGTGGCCTGCGGCTGTTCCAGGACCCGGCGGCCAGCAGCGAGTCGGAAGTGGCCCTGCTGGTGCAGCGTTATCCGATCAAAAGTGAAGTGGTGATTGGTCATATCCGCCAAGCCAACGTCGGCAAGGTGAGCCTGTCCAACACCCATCCGTTCGTGCGCGAACTGTGGGGGCGCAACTGGTGTTTCGCCCATAATGGCCAACTCGCCGACTTCACGCCCCAGGCCACGTTCTACCGCCCGGTGGGCGATACCGACAGCGAAGCGGCGTTCTGCGACCTGCTCAACCGCATCCGCGAGGCGTTTCCAGAACCGGTGGATATCGAGCAAGTGCTGCCGGACCTGATCGCGGCCTGCGCCGAATACCGCAGCAAGGGCGTGTTCAACTGCCTGCTCAGTGATGGTGATTGGTTGTTCTGCTACTGCTCGACCAAGCTGGCGCAGATCACCCGCCGTGCGCCGTTTGGCCCTGCACGGTTGAAAGATGTCGACGTGATCGTCGATTTTCAGGCTGAAACCACGCCAAACGATGTGGTGACGGTGATTGCCACCGAACCCTTGACCGAAAACGAGACCTGGACCCGCTACGAACCGGGCCAGTGGAGCCTGTGGCGGCGCGGCGAATGCGTGCGCCAGGGCACAACCGCATAAGGACGTCGATTATGTTGCTCAGCTATCTGCGCCTGGTGTTGTTTGCCATCGGTTTGTTGGTCGGGGTGCAAGTCCCGGGGTTTATCAACGACTACGCCAAGCGGGTCGAGGCCCACCTGATCGAAGCCCAGACCGGTTTGCGCGGTTTTGAAAGCACGGCCCAGCAGTTCTTCAATGGCGATTTGCAAGCATTGGTGGCGCATTACCGTGCCAGCGATGACCCGGTGTTCCGCAGCGATGCCAACAGCCTCGGCACTTTGCTCGATCGCCAGGTGGCGTTGGACAAGCAATTCCAGGCCATGCAGGGGCCGTGGTACATCCGCGCCTTGCAGGTGGCGGTGGCCGCCGACCCGGATATCCGCCGGGAAACCTGGAATGGCTACAGCTACCAGATCCTCCTGACCCCCGAAGCCATGGGCTGGGGCCTGGGTGGGGCGATGCTGCTGTCGTTCGGCCTGGAGTGCCTGTTCCGCCTGATCGACTGGGTGGTGCTGGGCGGCAAGCGCTTGCGCCAGAGCCGGCCGATTGAAGAGCGGGACCTCAAGGGCCTGTAACTACGCCACAAATCCCAAGGTTGCAGCGGGTTTGTGTGGGAGCTGGCTTGCCTGCGATGGCGTCACCCCGGTGCAGCTTATGTACCGAGGTGCTTGCATCGCAGGCAAGCCAGCTCCCACAGGTTTAATCGGGTGTCCTCAGCGGGTTTGGTTGGTTGAGCACCATGCGCTCTTCACCCACTTCCTCGGCATACCGCGCCACTACGCTCTGGCACAACGCCACAATCTCTTCCACCAACTCCACCCCCACCCGCCACGACACCACCACCTGCAGGTTCGGCAAGCGCTGCGCCATCGGCAGCACGAGCAACTCGCCCCGCGCCAATTCTTCGCTGACCAGCACCGGCGGCAACGCGCCGATACCGAAGCCGTCGCGTAGCAGGCGGGTGATGGCCGACACCGAGTTCACGCAGTTCATGCGCGGCGCCGCCACGCCATGGGCCTGCATCAGGCTCAACACGTCCTGGTGGGGATGGGAGTTTTTCGAGTAGGTAATAATCCGTTCCTGGGCCAGTTCGGCGAGGGAGGCGTAGTCGCGGTTGTAGATCGAGTGGCTGGCGACTATCCAGCCCATGGGGTGGCTGGCCAGTTCCAGGCTGCGCACCGATTCCTGACGCATCAGGTCGGTTTGCAGGATCACGTCGAGGAAGCCTTTTTGCAGCTGATCGCAGAGATTCAGCGCGGTATCGGCGACCAATTCGATCTCAACCAGGGGGAAGTGGTCCATCAGCTCGGTCACCAACGGGCTGAGCCAGGTGTGGATCACCGTGTCCATTGCGCCGATGCGGATGCGTCCGACCTTGCTGCTGGTGGTTTCCAGCGATTGCTTGAGCCCCTGCATGGTGACCATCATCTGTTCGGCATAATCGAGCACCTTCATCCCGTCCGGGGTCAGGCTTACGCCACGCGAGTCTCGCAAAAACAGCTTCACCCCCAGCTCGCTTTCCAGCACTGCAATGCGGCTGGAGATCGAGGCCTGGGTGGTGAACAGCTTCTCTGCGGTCAGCCGGAAGCTCTTGAGCCGGGCCACCCAGACGAAGGTTTCGAGGAACTTCAAATTCATGGGATCAACTTTTTCTTATGCATGGATCGGTTTTTATTAGTTGGACGCAGCAGGGGCTGCGCGCCAAAAATCGGGCTGTCTCACGATAAGCGTCGTCGGGGCTCAGGACAACATCGTTGCGGGATCTTGGTAAAAGATCCCACACTACAAAAAAATAAAGCCTACAGGAGTCTTCAGTGTGAGCCGCCTGCTACTGAACTGCGACATCGGCGAAAGTTTTGGCGCCTGGACCATGGGTCTGGATGCCGAGGTCATGCCATTCATTGATTGCGCCAATATCGCCTGCGGTTTCCACGCCGGCGACCCGAGCATCATGCGCAAGACCGTCGCCCTGGCGTTGCAGCATGGCGTGCAGATAGGTGCGCACCCGGCATATCAGGACCTGGCAGGCTTCGGCCGCCGCTCCATGGCCTATGCGCCCCAGGAACTCCAGGACCTGTTGCATTACCAGATCGGTGCGCTCGACGGTATCTGCCGGGCCCAGGGTGGCCGGGTCAGCTACGTCAAACCCCATGGCGCGATGTACAACGACATGATGGCCAAGCCTGCGCAACTGCGCGCAGTTATCCAGGCCGTGGCGGCGTACGACGCCAGCCTGCCGTTGATGCTGATGGCCACCCGTGACAACAGCGCCGCCCAGGCCCTGGGGGATGAATATGGCGTGACCCTGTGGTTCGAAGCCTTCGCCGACCGCGCCTACGACAACGCCGGGCACCTGGTCTCGCGCCAGTTACCGGGCGCGGTGCATCACGATGCGCAGGTCATCCTTGAGCAGGCCTTGACCATTGCCCGTGGCCAAAACCTGGTCGCCAGCGATGGCAGCCCGCTGTTGCTGCAAGCCAACACCCTCTGCGTGCATGGCGATAACGCCAGCTCGGTAGCGGCGGTGCAGCGCATTCGCCAGGCGTTGACGCCACCATGAAGCCACGGATTGAAGTAGTCGCCATTGACTGCCTGATGGTGCGCCTGTTTGACGTGATCGCCGAAGACAACATGCCCTGGATGCTTGCTGCCACGCGCCGGCTGCGCGAGGGGTTTGGCGCGGCGCTGGTGGACCTGGTGCCTTCCTACACGACGCTGATGGTGCATTACGACCTGCTGGCACTGAGCCCGGCACAGGCCCGGGAACTGATCGATCACGCCCTGACGGACTTGCAGCCGCAGGCCCAGGGCAGTGGGCAGTGTCATGTATTGCCGGTGTGGTACGACCTGAGCGTCGGCCCTGAGCTGACCTTGCTCGCCCAGCGTAGCGGGCTTGCGGTCAACGAGGTGATTCGCCGCCACAGCCAGCATCACTATCAGGTCTTCGCCCTCGGGTTTGCTCCTGGGTTTGCGTTTATGGGCCTGGTGGAAGAACAGCTTGCCGCGCCGCGCCTGGGCACCCCGCGCAAACGGGTGGCGCCGGGCAGCGTCGGCATTGCCGAGCGCCAGACTGCAGCCTATCCGGTGGAATCTCCTGGTGGCTGGAACCTGATCGGCCGCACCCCGGCCAAACTGTTCGACCGCGAGCGCGACGGCTACAGCCTGATGCAGCCAGGCGACAGCGTGCGTTTCGAAGCTATTGGCCGCGCTGAATTTATCAAGCTGGGTGGCGATGACACGCCCCTGGAGGCCCAGGCATGAGCCGCTTGTTGATCGAGGCCAGCACCGCGCTGTGCCTGTTGCAGGATGCCGGGCGTTTTGGTGTGCGGCACCTGGGCGTGACCCAGGGCGGCGCGCTGGATTGGGTGTCGATGTCCTGGGCCAACTGGCTGCTGGGCAACCCGCTGGATGCGCCGGTGGTGGAAATCACCCTGGGCGGTTTTACCGTGCAGGCCGAGGAACTATGCGTGCTGGCCCTGGCCGGCGCGGACCTGGGGGCGTATATCGACGAGCGCGCCATCAGCCCTGGCCGCAGTTTCATTCTGCAAAAAGGCCAGCGTCTGCGCTTCACCCAGCCACACCGTGGTGCGCGGGCTTACCTGGCGGCGCCGGGCGGGTTTGACGCGCCCAAGGTGCTGGGCAGTTGTGCCAGCGTCGGGCGCGAAGCCCTGGGCGGGCTGGACGGTTTTGGCCGGGCCCTGGCCGAAGGTGCGGCCCTGGGGTATTCCGGCACCGGCAGTGAGTTGCGGGAGTTGCCGGTTGAGCGGTTGCAAGCTACCGCGCCCCTGGACGTGATCCTCGGCGCGCAGATCGGCCAGTTCAGCGGCCAGAGTCTGTTCGATGCCTTCAATACCGAATGGGCCGTGGACAGCCGCGCCGACCGCATGGGCATGCGCTTGCTGGGCACGCCATTGGCGTATCAGGGGCCGTCGCTGATCTCCGAAGGCATTCCCTTGGGTGCGATCCAGGTACCGCCGGATGGGCAGCCGATTGTATTGCTCAATGATCGCCAGACCATTGGTGGCTATCCGCGGTTGGGGGCGTTGACGCCATTGGCGTTGGCGCGCCTGGCGCAGTGCCTGCCGGGAGAGAAGGTGAGGCTGGCGCCGGTGATGCAGGAGACGGCGCATCGCGAGCATCTGAGCTATTTGCAGCGATTTACGAATCGCTAAAGGCATCGCAGGCAAGCCAGCTCCCACAGTTGAGCGGCGTTCACATCTTTTGATTTGTGAATGCAATTCAACTGTAGGAGCTGGCTTGCCTGCGATAGCTGCGGTGAATTCACCGCCTATTTAGAGAGAAAACGCATCCCTTCTTCAAGCCCGCGCAAGGTCAACGGATACATCTGGTCCTCAATCAAATCCCGCACGATGTTGGTCGACGAGGTATAGCCCCAGGTGTCTTTCGGGTAAGGGTTAATCCAGATCAGCTTCTTGTACTTCTCCATGAACCGCTGCATCCACACATACCCCGGCTCCTCGTTCCAGTGCTCCACGCTGCCACCGGCCTGGGTGATTTCGTAAGGTGCCATGGCCGCGTCGCCGATAAAGATCACCTTATAGTCGGCGCCGTACTTGTGCAGCAGGTCCTGGGTCGAGGTGCGCTCGGAAGTGCGGCGCATGTTGTTCTTCCACACCGACTCATAAATGAAGTTGTGGAAGTAGAAGTACTCCAGGTGCTTGAACTCGGTCTTGCAGGCCGAGAACAGCTCTTCACAAGTCTTGACGTGGGCATCCATCGAGCCGCCGATGTCGAACAGCAACAGCAGCTTGACCGTATTGCGCCGCTCCGGGCGCATCTGAATATTCAGCAGGCCGGCGTCGCGGGCGGTGTGGTCGATAGTGCCGTCGATATCCAGCTCCTCGGCCGCCCCCTGGCGCGCAAATTTGCGCAGGCGGCGCAGGGCCACCTTGATATTGCGTGTGCCCAGCTCCACCGAGTCATCGAGGTTTTTGTACTCGCGCTGGTCCCAGACCTTGACCGCCTTGCCCTGGCGCTTGCCGGCATCACCCACGCGAATGCCCTCGGGGTTGAAACCGCCGGAACCGAACGGGCTGGTACCGCCAGTACCGATCCACTTGTTGCCGCCGGCGTGGCGTTCCTTTTGTTCTTCCAGGCGTTTCTTGAACTCTTCGATCAGCTTGTCCAGGCCGCCCAGGGATTGGATCTGCGCGCGCTCTTCATCGCTCAGCGAACGCTCGAACTCCTTGCGCAGCCAGTCTTCGGGAATCAGCGCCTGCAGGTGATCGTCGAGTTTTTCCAGGCCGTTGAAGTAGGCCCCAAAGGCCCGGTCGAACTTGTCGAAATGGCGCTCGTCCTTCACCAGGATCGCCCGGGACAAGTAGTAGAACTCGTCCATGTCGGCGAAGGTCACCCGTTGTTTCAGGGCGTTGATCAAGTCCAACAGCTCACGCACCGAGACCGGCACCTTGGCTGCACGCATTTCATTGAACAGGTTGAGCAGCATGGCAAAAGCCCTTATCGAGTGCCGCGACGGCTCATGAACGCCAGGCGCTCAAGCAGTTGCACATCCTGCTCGTTTTTCACCAGGGCGCCGGCCAGTGGCGGGATGGCCTTGGTCGGATCACGCTCGCGCAGCACCGCCTCGCCAATATTGTCGGCCATCAGCAGCTTGAGCCAGTCCACCAGTTCGGAGGTGGAAGGCTTTTTCTTCAGACCTGGCACCTTGCGCACGTCGAAGAACACGTCCAGCGCTTCGCTGACCAGGTCTTTCTTGATGTCGGGGTAGTGCACGTCGACGATTTTTTGCAGGGTGGTGCGGTCGGGGAAGGCGATGTAGTGGAAGAAGCAGCGACGCAGGAACGCGTCTGGCAGCTCTTTCTCGTTGTTGGAGGTAATGATGATGATCGGGCGTTTCTTGGCCTTGATGGTCTCGTCGATTTCGTAGACGTAGAACTCCATCTTGTCGAGTTCTTGCAGCAGGTCGTTGGGGAACTCGATATCGGCCTTGTCGATCTCGTCGATCAGCAGGATCACCCGCTCTTCGGACTCGAAAGCCTCCCACAGCTTGCCTTTTTTCAGGTAGTTGCGCACGTCATGGACCTTGTCCACACCCAGCTGCGAGTCGCGCAGGCGGCTGACCGCATCGTATTCATACAGGCCCTGGTGCGCCTTGGTGGTGGACTTGATGTGCCAGGTAATCAACCGCGCGCCGAACGATTCGGCCAGTTGTTCGGCGAGCATGGTCTTGCCGGTACCCGGTTCGCCCTTGACCAGCAGCGGGCGCTCCAGCGTGATGGCAGCGTTGACGGCCAATTTCAGGTCATCGGTGGCAACGTAGGCCTGGGTGCCTTCGAACTTCATTTCTCAATCCTCGAACATGACGCCGGTAGTCAGCATGCCTGCGACTATAGCGCGCAGCCCCGGTGACTGTGAACGCAGACGGGTTATTCAGTCTCTGAATGACCAGTCACGCCAGGTTCAATCGGCGCTGGGTTTGGGTTGTTCGTAGCGGGCGTTGAACGCCTGGACGAAACCATTGCGCAAAATCTGCAAAAACGCCTGGAACGCGCTGATATTTTGCTGGTGAACGCTGCCACTGAGCTCGACTCGGGTGGCGAACTGGTTTTTGCTCTGGTTCTTCAGCACGGTTTCGCTGGCGCCGACCACGGCCTCCCAGATCGAGCGGAAAATCCCCTTGTCCTTGTTCTGCACATCCTGTTGCCAGTCGAAGACTTCCACATCCCGCAACAGTGGCTTGATATAGCCGGTCAGTTGGGCTTTCTCGGCCTGGGCCTCGATTACCACGTCGCCGGTGCCGGCATTGAAGTCGAACTTGCCGTAGGCCGAGGCGAAGTCGTTCATGCGCTTGAGTTGGATGTCGCGGGCGCGAAAGCGGAACTCGAAGTCTTCAAAGTTGCTCAGCGGGTCGAAAGTCGCGCTGGCTTCCAGCGGCGCATGCCCCAGCAACAGGGCCTTGCCGTCAAAGCGCGCATCGCGCTTGCCTTCGACGTCCACCACATTGGTCAGGTTGTAGAAACTGGCGTTGACCTGGGTGGCCCCGATGTTGACCGGCGGTTTGGAGTTGAAGTTATGGAAGGCAATCTTGCCGTCGTCGATGCGCACTTCGTTGAGGGTGATGGGCAGCAGTTTGCCCAGTTGCGCCCGCCAGTCGGTGCCACGACCGGTCTGGGACGCCTGTTTGTTGGCGCCACCGTCGACGAAGTTGAGCTCTGGCTTGACGAATTGCACTTGGGCCACCACCGCATGGTCGTACCACAAGGAATGCCAGCTCACTGACAGATCAATGACCGGCGCCTTGACGAACGGTACGGGCACCTTGCCGTCGACCTTGACGATCTGCAGGCCATTGATCCGGTACGCGCCGCGCCACAGGGCCAGGTCTACGTCCGTCACTTGGCCACGGTAGTCGCCCATGTCGGCGAGTTTTTCATTGAGGTAGTTGCGCACCAGGTAGGGCAGTGCGATGTCCAGTGCCACCAGCACGACCACCAGCCCGGCGACCGTCCATATCGGCCAACTGTAGCGACGCTTCATGGGTTTTTCCTCCCTGTGTATAGGCGGTTGACTACGCCGGCAGCGGCAACGTTCCTCGACTGGACGCCTTGGAGTACGAGGCATACCCTTGTTGCCTTCATGAAAACTGCCTAAAGGACCCCGCCATGAGCCGCATTTTTGCAGACAACGCGCACTCCATCGGTAACACGCCCCTGGTTCAGATCAACCGTATCGCACCCCGTGGCGTGACCATCCTGGCCAAGATCGAAGGGCGTAACCCTGGGTATTCGGTGAAGTGCCGGATTGGCGCGAGCATGATCTGGGATGCGGAAAGCAGCGGCAAACTCAAGCCAGGCATGACCATCGTTGAACCGACCTCGGGCAACACGGGGATTGGCCTGGCCTTTGTCGCCGCCGCCCGTGGCTACAAATTGTTGCTGACCATGCCTGCGTCCATGAGTATCGAGCGGCGCAAGGTGCTCAAGGCCCTGGGCGCCGAACTGGTGCTGACCGAGCCGGCCAAGGGCATGAAAGGCGCGATCGAGAAAGCCGGCGAAATCCTCGCCAGCGACCCGGCGACCTATTTCATGCCGGCGCAGTTCGACAACCCGGCCAACCCGGCCATCCATGAGAAAACCACTGGCCCGGAAATCTGGAACGACACCGATGGCGCGGTGGATGTACTGGTGGCGGGCGTCGGCACGGGTGGGACGATCACGGGCGTGTCGCGCTATATCAAGAACACGGCGGGCAAGCCGATCCTCTCGGTGGCGGTGGAGCCCATCAGTTCGCCGGTGATTACCCAGGCGTTGGCCGGTGAAGAAATCAAGCCCAGCCCCCACAAGATCCAGGGCATTGGTGCCGGTTTTGTGCCGAAGAACCTCGACCTGTCGATGGTCGACCGGGTGGAGTTGGCCAGTGACGAGGAATCCAAGGCCATGGCCCTGCGCTTGATGCAGGAAGAGGGCATCCTGTGCGGGATCTCCTGTGGCGCGGCGATGGCCGTTGCGGTGCGCCTGGCCGAGAAACCGGAAATGCAGGGCAAGACTATCGTGGTGATCCTGCCGGACTCCGGCGAGCGTTACTTGTCGAGCATGCTGTTCAGCGATCTGTTCACCGACCAGGAAAACCAGGCCTGACCCTGGTAGGTGCCGTTCCAGGGAAATCGGGTTGATCCATATCAGCCCGGTTTTATGCCCCTTATGCATAATTGATTGCTCGCCGCGCGCTCCTTAAAACGGATTGTTGGATGACGCGGGTTTTTCCTCCGGCCCGGAGTGTTTATCATGGCCGGCTGCTATGTCTGGTTTCCCGCTGCCGGGAGGCTATTTCCAGGAGTTGCTGCATGACCTTTTCTTTGGCCGCCAAGCTGTCGGTGCTGTTGCTGTTTATCGGCAGTACGCTCTACGTGCATTTGCGCGGCAAGGCGCGTTTGCCGGTGCTGCGCCAGTTCGTCAACCATTCGGCGCTGTTCGCCCCGTACAACGCGTTGATGTACATCTTCTCGGCTGTACCGTCCAAGCCCTACCTGGATCGCAGCAAGTTCCCGGAACTGGATGTGCTCAAGGACAACTGGGAGGTGATCCGCGAGGAGGCCATGCACCTGTTCGACGAAGGCTATATCCGCGCTGCCGAGAAGAACAACGATGCCGGGTTTGGCTCGTTCTTCAAGAAGGGCTGGAAGCGCTTCTACCTCAAGTGGTACGACAAACCGCTGCCATCGGCCGAGTTGCTGTGCCCCAAGACCGTGGCCCTGGTCAGCAGCATTCCCAACGTCAAGGGCGCCATGTTCGCGCTGTTGCCGGGCGGTAGCCACCTTAACCCCCATCGCGACCCGTTTGCCGGCTCCCTGCGGTATCACTTGGGGTTGTCGACGCCCAACTCCGACGACTGCCGCATTTTCGTCGATGGCCAGGTCTACGCCTGGCGCGATGGCGAAGACGTGATGTTCGACGAAACCTACGTGCACTGGGTGAAGAACGAAACCGAGAAGACCCGGGTGATTTTGTTCTGTGACATCGAGCGGCCACTGAGCAACCGGTTGATGACTCGCGTCAATCGCTGGGTCAGTGCCCAATTGGGCCGCGCAACCGCGCCGCAGAACCTGGATGACGAGCGCGTGGGCGGGATCAACCAAGCCTATGCCTGGAGCAAGAGCTTCAGTGATCGTTTCAGTGGGGTGGTCAAGCAGTGGAAGCGCAAGCACCCCAAAGCCTATCGCATCATGCGGCCGGTGCTGGCGGCGGTGGTGGTTGTGGCGTTGGTGTATTGGTTATTTGGCTGATGGGTTCAAAAAAAACCGCTCGTATGAGCGGTTTTTTTATGACTTTTATTTTTCCGGGTGACCCGCCAAAAGGCTTGGTTCTTCAACGTTGCCGGCCATGGCCGCGTTTAGAAAACGGCGCTGATTGGCAGTCAGTACAGTGTTTTTAGGTTCCTGGCGGGCCTTGGACGACGCTTTTCGGGCGACGGGTTTTTTAATAAGTTCTCCCATGCAGCCTCCACAATTGATCATTAATTGAACATGTTTTTGATGCTATTCGTTCTCTACCGCTATCACAAGCCTGCCCCGTGAATCGAAGTCAAAGCCCAGGTTTTGATAGAGGGCAATAGCACCGGGTGCGGGCTCCTGAATTTCTATCCATTGGCTGCCAATGATTCTCGCGTAATGGTCGATGGCAATCATCGTCAGTGATGCTATGCGGCTTTTCAACGGGTGGGATTTTCCAGGTCTTCCCTCCAGGCGGATGACCTTGATCCGCAATCGGCTTTGATTGGGATTGGCAAAGCACAGCCCACAGAGTTCCTCTTCGTACCAGAGGGACAAATCGAACGCCATCGGTTCACGGCCTTTCCACGTCGCAACCTCGTCCCATGAGAAGTGAGAGTCTGCTGCCCAGTCCTGATAGGCAGCCAATGCATGGCTGTCGATCAATTCAAAACGGACATGGGTTAAGTCGTTCTCTGTGCCTGGGGCGTCGGTGTGTTTCTGGTTTTTGTACCACTGTTGAGTCGATGCATTCACAAGGCGTAAGGCTTTTGATCGGTAGAGCTGGTATCGCAAGGGGTCGCGTTTTTTTGGCATTGGCGGTCATGAGTCGAGAGCCTCCTGAAGCGGAGGGCGTTGGGTTTTCCCAAGGCTAGAGGTGGTTTTTCAACATGTCCTTACTGGCCTTTTGGCAAAGCCATTGCAAAGCGTGTCAGCGGCTGGTTATAGTCGGACCTGATGCTTCACTGCATTTTCTCATCCCTTCATAAAAGATCAGCCCATGCCTGCTTCCCCACGCATAGCGGTAGTCGATTCAGCGGTCAACGCTGCGGTCGTGCCGTGCGGGAATCAGCAGCCTGTGCAGATCAGTCATTACCCCCCACCTGTCAGTAGCACCCCGGTGTACGCACTCGTATCACCGCCGGGCGTTGGCATTTCGGGCTGATCAGCAGACCGCTGTTCCCCGTTGCCTGCCTGTACCGAACCTACTGAATTTCAGCCTTGGCTGAGTTGGCTTTTTGCCTGACTACAGGTGTTCATCATGTCTGTTCTTTCGAAACAATCCGTGGCCGCGGCGGCCTCGACGAGCCTGTTTGTGCTGCTGTGGAGCAGCGGTGCGATTTTCTCCAAGTTGGGCCTGGCCCATGCGTCCCCCTTTGCCTTCCTGTTGATCCGCTTTGCCATTGCCCTGGCGGGCTTGGTGCTGCTGGTGCCGATTCTCAAACTGAGGTTGCCGCGCCCGGGCAAACCGCTGTGGTACGCGGCGGCCACCGGGCTGGTGTTGCTGGGGGGCTATCAGATTTTTTATCTGCTGGCCCTGGACCTGAAGGTCACCCCCGGCGTGATGGCGACCATCATGGGCGTGCAACCGATCCTCACCGTGGTGCTGATGGAGCGCCAGCGTTCATGGCGCCGGGTGTTCGGCCTGGCGTTGGGGTTGGCGGGCCTGATCATGGTGGTGTACCAGGGCATCGGTCTGGCTGGCATGTCCCTGGCCGGCATGCTGTTTGGTTTGCTGGCGCTGGCGAGCATGACCCTGGGCTCGATCATGCAAAAGCGCATCACCGATAACCCATTGGGTACCTTGCCGGTGCAGTACCTGGCGGGTTTGTTGTTGTGCTCGGTGTTCGTGCCGTTCCAGCCCTTTGCTTTCGAGCACAACAGTGGCTTTTACCTGCCGGTGCTGTGGATGGGGCTGGTGGTGTCACTGTTGGCGACGCTGCTGCTGTACCGCCTGATTGCCCGGGGCAACCTGGTGAATGTCACCAGCCTGTTCTACCTGGTGCCGGCAGTCACTGCGGTGATGGACTACTTGATCTTCGGTAATCGGCTGGCAGTGCTGAGCGTGCTGGGGATGGGGTTGATCATCATCGGGTTGGTATTCGTCTTCCGTAAAGCTTGATATCCCTGTGTAGGAGCCGAAAAGCCGGCTCCTACACAGCTTTGATCAATTTCCCTCGCCGTAGCACCAGCCACAGCGCCCCCGCGATCAACAACCCGCCATACAGATGGGCCATGGACAACGGCTCGTCCAGCAGCAATGCGCCCCACAACACGCCGAATGGCGGAATCATGAAGGTGACGGTCATCGACTTCACCGGCCCGATGGAGGTCAGCAAACGGAAGTACAGGATGTAGGCGAATGCCGTGCATAGCAGCCCCAGGCCCAGTAGGGACAGCCACACATTCCAGCCGCCCCAACTGGCGGGCGGGTGGCTGATGGCGCTCCAGCCAAACCACGGCAATAGAAACAATGTGGCGCCGAGCATGCTGCCCAGTGCCGAAAGTCGGCTGTCCAGGCCCCCCTGTTGATCCAGCCAACGGCGTGCCAGGAAACCGGCGAAGCCGTAGCAGGTGGTTGCCAGCAGGCAGGCGAGGGCGCCCATCAGCAATTCCAGGTCAAACGCCACCGGCCCGGCGCGCGTGAGGATGCCCACGCCGAACAGGCCCAGGCACACCCCGGCAATTTTCGAGGGTGTCAGCCGCTCATGGAAAAACAGCCCGCCAATCAACACCCCCATCAACGGCGTGGTGGCGTTGAAAATCGCCGAGTAACCCGCTGGCAAGACCTGGGCCGCCACCGAATACATGGTCGCGGGAATCCCCGAGTTGATCACCCCCAGCAACAACACGATCTTGAACTTGCCCTGGAAATCCCAGCGCACCCGTAGCATCGCCAGGATCACCAGCAGGCCGGCGGCGGCAATCGAAACGCGGAAAAACGCCGTAGGCAAGGTGCCGATCTGCGGCGCGATAATCCGCATGAACAGAAAGCTCGCGCCCCAGATGGCGGCCAGTAGCAGCAGGTAGAGGGTGTCGACAGGTCTCACGGACAGCTCCTTTTCAACAAGGGCGAGAGTGTTGCCCAGGGGCCTGCCTGACACAATCTTTTACGTATCAACTACACAATAAAGCGCGTCACCAGGCCGTTGAGGTCCACCGCCAGGCGCGACAGCTCCTGGCTGGCGGCCGAGGTCTGGGTCGCACCGGCGGCGGTTTGCGTCGACAGGTCGCGGATATTCACCAGGCTGCGATCCACCTCCCGGGCCACCGATGCCTGTTGCTCGGCGGCACTGGCGATCACCAGGTTGCGTTGGCTGATCTGCGAGATGGCAGCGGTGATTTTTTCCAGGGCATTGCCGGCGCTGTTGGCCCGTTGCAGGGTCTGGCTGGCGTGCTCGGCGCTGCTGGTGAGGGCGCCGACCGTGGCCTGGGTGCCTTGCTGGATACCGGTGATCATCTGCTCGATTTCCTCGGTGGAATCCTGGGTCCGCTGCGCCAGCGAGCGAACCTCGTCGGCCACCACCGCAAAACCCCGCCCGGCCTCGCCGGCGCGGGCGGCTTCAATGGCCGCATTGAGCGCCAGCAGGTTGGTCTGCCCGGCAATCCCGCGTATCACTTCCAGCACCTTGCTGATGTCTTGCGCCTGTAGCGCCAGGCCCTCGGCCTTGCCCGAGGCGTCGAGCACCTCGTTGACCAGGCTCTGGATCGAGCTGATGGTTTCGCTGATCTGGAAATGGCCGTGCTTGCTGTCCTCATCGGACGCCTGGGATGCCTCGGCGCTGGAGACCGCATTCCCCGCCACTTCATCCACCGCTGCGCTCATCTGTGTGACGGCGGTGGCGGCCTGTTCGATTTCATCGTTCTGCGCCTGCAGGCCGCGAGTGCTTTGCTCCATCACCGAACTCATCTCTTCGGCTGCCGAGGCCAGTTGCTGGGCGGACTCGCTGATGCCGCGAATAGTCGCCTGCAACTGTTCCTGCATGGTGGCCAGGGCGCCCAGCAACTGTGCCGGTTCGTCCTTGCCGTGCACGTGGATCGGCTGGCTCAGGTCGCCGGCGGCAATCGTGCGTGCCGCGTGCAATGCCTGCGCTAGGGGCGTGGTGATACTGCGGGTCAACAGCCAGGCCAGCAGCAGCGTCGCGATCAGGGCGACCGCGATGATGAGGCCGACGATCCACTGTGCGCTCTGGTACATCTGCGCCGCCGATTGCGCCGCATCCTGGGCGCCTTGCTGGTTGAAGTCGATCAAGGCGCCCAGGCTCCGGTTGAGGATCACGCCCTGGGGCGTCAACGTATCGGTGAGCAGGGTCAGGGCCTGCATCTGGTTATCCTGGTCCACCAGGTGGATCAATTGGTCGACGATGGTCATATAGGCCGACGCGGTGGCCTTGAGCTGCTCCAGTAGCTGGCGCTCCTGGTCATTGCTCAGCAGGGCCTGGTGATTGTCCAGGCGTTCCTGCAAATAGCCGCGCTCCTTGGTGATCACCTCTTTGCTGCGCTCGCGCACCGCCGACTCATCGGTGGTCAGCAAGCGCAACGCCTCCAGGCGGATAGCCGCGACGTTGGCGGCGCTGTTGTGGATGTTCTCGATACTCGGCATCCAGGCCGTTTCAATGATGGCGGCGCTTTCGCGCAGCTTGGCCATCTGCCCCAGGCCAAACAACCCGACCAGCACCAGCAGGCCGGCCAATACCGCAAAACTCAGACTGGCACGCAGGCCGATTCCCATGTTCCTCAATGACATATCAATGCTCCTTGGGCGATTTAAATCGATTCCCGAGCCGGTCTTAGGACCTTGTTATCAGGGAAAACGCTGGGCTATATAGCAAAGTGCCATCATTGAGGTAATCGGGGTTTCCCTTACGTTGGATCCAAGTCCGTATAAGGTCGCCAAACCCCGCCCGGCCTGGGGTTCTTCCTGTTCGCGGTGCCAGCGCCCGTGTTTTGTGGCCTTCAGATGAATCGATTAATCAACGCGAGGTGACTTTATGGGTGTTTTATTGACCCTGTGGTCGAATTAAAAAATCGTAAACAATTGTTTGAGTCGCCCCCTTGAAGAGCCAGCGCCCGGTAAAAAATGTACTTCTCCTGCATGAGGACTCTGGCTAATCTCAGGTCTTCCGAATGCCCGCAGAGGTCTACGACATGCCGCAGCAAACGCCTGCCATCGACACCGCGCAGTCCATCGCCAAGATGATCCTCGATGGCTTCGACGATTACCGCGAGCACTTTCGCCAGATCACCGACGGCGCCCGCGAGCGTTTTGAAAAGGCCCAGTGGCAAGAGGCGCAAGCCGCCTCGGCGGCGCGGATCAACCTCTATGAAGAGAAGGTCGGCGAAGTCACCACGCGCCTGCGGGCCACTTTCGATGCGGGGGCGCTGCTGGATATCCAGTCCTGGCCCCTGGTCAAGAGCGCCTATATCAGCCTGATCGACCTGCGGTTTGACGATGAACTGTCCGAGACCTGGTACAACTCGATCTTTTGCGGGCTGTTCAGCCACGACCTGATCAGCGACGGCTGCATGTTCATCCACACCACCCGCCCGAGCCTGCGCCGCGCCCGTGCCGCGCAAACCCGCACCTACAAGCCCCAGGGCCAGTTGGCCGGGATGCTCGAGCAAATTTTCAGCGACTACCGCTTCAGCGAACCCTACGCCGACCTGGCCGGCGACCTGCAGCGTCTCGAAGCACAACTGCGCGAGAACCTGCCGGACTGGGTATGCAAGGACCCGGACCTCAACGTCGAGCTGTTTTCCTCGGTGCTTTACCGCAACAAGGGCGCGTACCTGGTGGGCCGCCTCTACACCCGCGATGAACAATGGCCGCTGGTCATCCCGCTGCTGCACCGCGAAGGGCAGGGCATCCGCATCGACGCGCTGATCACCGATGAAGCCGATGTGTCGATCATCTTCTCGTTCACCCGCTCCTATTTCATGGTGGATGTGCCGGTGCCGGCAGAGTTCATCGGCTTTCTCAAGCGCATCCTGCCGGGCAAGCACATCGCCGAGCTGTACACCTCCATCGGCTTCTACAAACACGGCAAGTCGGAGTTCTACCGGGCGCTGATCAACCACCTGGCCAGCACTGACGATCAGTTCATCATGGCCCCGGGCGTGCGTGGGATGGTCATGAGCGTGTTTACCCTGCCGGGCTTCAACACGGTGTTCAAAATCATCAAGGACCGTTTTTCGCCGTCGAAAAACGTCAACCGTGCCACGGTGATCGAGAAGTACCGCCTGGTGAAGAGTGTCGACCGGGTCGGGCGCATGGCCGATACCCAGGAATTCGCCGATTTCCGTTTCCCCTTGAGCAAATTCGAGCCGCAATGCCTGGCCGAACTGCTGGAAGTGGCTGCCGGCACGGTCGAAGTCGAAGGCGACACGGTACTGATTCGCCACTGCTGGACCGAACGCCGCATGACCCCGCTCAACCTCTACCTGGAAAACGCCAACGAGGCCCAGGTACGCGAAGCCCTCGAAGACTACGGCCTGGCCATCAAGCAACTGGCGGCGGCGAATATCTTTCCCGGCGACATGCTGCTGAAAAACTTTGGCGTCACCCGTCATGGTCGCGTGGTGTTCTACGACTATGACGAGATCTGCTTTCTTACCGAAGCCAACTTTCGCCACATCCCGGCACCGCGCACCCCGGAAGACGAAATGGCCTCCGAGCCCTGGTATTCCATCGGCCCGCTGGACGTGTTCCCCGAGGAATTCCCGCCGTTCCTGTTTGCCGACGCCGGGCAGCGGCGCCTGTTCGATGAACTGCACGGCGAGTTGTACAACGCCGACTACTGGAAAGGCCTGCAAGAGGCGATTCGGGCGGGGAAGGTGATTGATGTGTTCCCGTATCGGCGCAAGGGCCTGGATAACGAATAAGGGCATCAATACCGCCAGACCCTGTGGGAGCTGTCGAGCCCCGGCGAGGCTGCGATAGCGCTGGGCCAGCCAACAGCGATGCCGGCCGTGCCAGCCCCTACAGGTGATTTACGCGGCCTTTAACGTTGTGTGCGCTTTTCTGCCACAATTGCCGGCCGTGCATAAATAGACGACCTTCAAAGTACCTGATGACTGACCAAGCGCCCGCTATCGACCAACTCCTGAAAAACCTCGATCACGCCATGCTCGCCGACCGCCACCGCTTGCGTCGGCAGTTGCTTGAGCTGCGCAAGAAACCCGATGAGGAGAAGCTGGCGCAGTGGGTGGCGCGCATGCAGGCGTCGTGTGCCCAGGTCACGGCGCGCGCGGCCAGCGTGCCGCAGGTTCGCTATGACGACAGCCTGCCCATCGCCGCCAAGCGCGACGAGATCAAGGCCGCGCTGCAAAAGCATCAGGTGTTGATCATCGCGGGCGAGACCGGCTCGGGTAAAACCACGCAGTTGCCGAAGATCTGCCTGGAAATCGGTCGCGGCCAGTACGGCTTGATCGGTCATACCCAGCCCCGGCGTATCGCCGCGCGCAGTGTGGCGAGCCGGGTCGCGGACGAGTTGGCCACGCCGCTGGGGGCGCTGGTGGGTTATCAGGTGCGGTTCGAGGACCAGAGCGATTCCAACACCCTGATCAAGTTGATGACCGACGGCATCCTGCTCGCCGAGACCCAGAACGATCGCTACCTCGAACGCTACGACACGATCATCGTCGACGAAGCCCACGAGCGCAGCCTGAACATCGATTTCCTGCTCGGCTACCTGAAGACCCTGCTGCCGCGCCGTCCCGACCTCAAAGTCATCATCACCTCGGCCACCATCGACCTGGAGCGCTTTTCCAAGCACTTCGACGATGCGCCGATTGTCGAGGTCTCGGGGCGTACGTTCCCGGTGGAAACCTGGTACCGCCCGCTGACCCTGGAACAGGACGAAGAGGGCAACCGCGTCGAAGACGACTTGACCGTGGACCAGGCGATCCTCGCCACCCTCGATGAAATCGCCGCCTTTGAACGCAGCGAGCGCAAGAGCCCTGGCGATGTGCTGGTGTTCCTGCCCGGTGAGCGCGAGATCCGCGATGCCGCCGATATGCTGCGCAAGGCCCAGCTCAAGCACACCGAAATCCTGCCGTTGTACGCGCGCCTGTCACCGGCCGAACAGCAGCGCATTTTCCAGTCCCATCCGGGGCGGCGCGTGGTGCTGGCGACCAACGTTGCGGAAACCTCGCTGACCGTGCCGGGCATCCGCTACGTGATCGACAGCGGCACCGCACGCATCAGCCGCTACAGCTACCGCGCCAAGGTCCAGCGCCTGCCGATCGAGGCGATTTCCCAGGCCAGCGCCAACCAGCGTAAAGGCCGTTGCGGCCGGGTCGAGCCGGGCATTTGCGTGCGCCTGTACAGCGAAGAAGATTTTATCGGGCGCCCGGAATTTACCGACCCGGAGATCTTGCGTACCAACCTTGCGGCCGTGATCCTGCAGATGCTGCACCTGCGCCTGGGCGAAATCACCGACTTCCCGTTTATCGAGCCGCCGGATGGCAAGGCCATCAGCGATGGTTTCAACCTGCTGCAGGAACTCTCGGCAGTAGACCGCAATAGCCAACTGACACCCCTGGGCCGGCAACTGGCGCGCCTGCCGGTGGACCCGCGCATGGGTCGCATGTTGCTGGAAGCGGCCAAGCTTGGCAGTTTGCAGGAAGTGCTGATCGTCGCCAGCGCCATGTCGATCCAGGACCCGCGCGAGCGCCCGCCGGAGCGCCAGCAAGCGGCCGACCAGGCCCACGCGCAATGGAAGGATCCCGATTCGGACTTCGCCGGGCTGGTCAATTTGTGGCGCGGCTTTGAAGAGCAGCGCCAGGAACTGACCGCCAGCCCGCTGCGCAACTGGTGTCGCAAGAACTTCCTCAACTACCTGCGCCTGCGCGAGTGGCGCGATTCCCATCGCCAGTTGAGCCTGATCTGCCGCGATATGCAGTTGACGGTCAACAAGGAACCGGCGGACTTCCCGAAACTGCACAAGGCGGTGCTGTCCGGCCTGTTGAGCCAGATCGGCCAGAAAACCGAAGACGGCGATTACCTGGGGGCCCGTCAGCGGCGCTTCTGGATTCATCCCTCCTCGGGGATCGGCAAGAAACGTCCGCAATGGTTGATGACCGCCGAACTGGTGGAAACCACCAAGCTGTATGCGCGCATGGTGGCCAAGATCGATGCCGATTGGATCGAACCGTTGGCCGGGCACCTGATCAAGAAAAACCACTTCGAACCCCATTGGGAGAAGAAGCGCGGCCAGGTCGTGGCCTTTGAGCAGATCACGTTGTTCGGTTTGATTGTGGTGGGGCGCCGGCCCGTGCATTACGGGCCGGTGGACCCTGTGGTGTCCCGCGAGCTGTTTATCCGCGAAGGCCTGGTGCGTGGCGAGATCCAATCCCGGGCCAAGTGCCTGGCCGCAAACCAGCAGTTGCTGGAGCAATTGGACGAGCTGGAAGCCAAGGCCCGGCGCCGCGATATCCTGGCCGACGAGGAAACCCTGTACGCCTTCTACGACGCGCGCCTGCCGGCGGAGATTCATCAGACGGCGACCTTCGACAGTTGGTACAAGATCACCAGCCAGAAAGACCCGCAACTGCTGATCATGCGCGAAGAAGACGTGCTGGCCCGCGAGGCCAGCGAGGTCACCGCCGCCCATTACCCCGACACCTTGCACCTGGGCGACCTGGCCCTGGCCTTGAGTTACCACTTTGAACCCAACCACCCGCGCGACGGCGTGACCTTGCGCGTGCCGGCGCCGCTGTTGCCGGCCTTGCCCGCCGAGCGTCTGGAATGGCTGGTGCCCGGGCTGATCGAAGCCAAGTGCATTGCCCTGGTGCGCAACCTGCCCAAGGCCCTGCGCAAGAACTTCGTGCCGGTGCCGGACTTCGTCAAGGCCGCGCTGCAACGTATCGAATTTGCCCAGGGCTCGCTGCCCCAGGCGCTGGGGCGCGAACTGTTGCGCATGACCGGTGTACGGGTCAGCGATGAAGCCTGGAGCGAAGCGGCGCAGCAGGTGGAAAACCACCTGAAGATGAACCTGGAAGTGGTCGATGCCCAGGGTAAGTTCCTCGGCGAAGGCCGCGACCTGGCAGCGTTGACTGCGCGGTTTGTCGAAGCCAGCCAGGCTGCCCTGGCGGTGCCGCAGACTGCCAAAAGCCAGCAGCCGGTGGAGGCCAAGGTCTTCGCTGCGGTTGCCGAGACTACCCAGCAGAAGATTGCTGGCCTGTCGATGACGGTGTATCCGGCGCTGGTAGAAGAAAACGGCACGGTCAAGGAAGGACGTTTCTCTACGGCTGCCGAAGCCGAGTTCCAGCATCGCCGCGCCTTGCAGCGCCTGTTGATGCAGCAATTGGCCGAACCGGCAAAATTCCTGCGCGGCAAATTGCCGGGCCTGACAGAGCTGGGGCTGATGTACCGCGAGTTGGGACGTATCGAGGCCCTGGTGGAGGACATTCTGCTGGCCAGCCTCGACAGCTGCGTGCTGGAAGGCGAGGCCAGCCTGCCCAGGGATGGCGCGGGCCTGGCCGCCCTGGCCGAGCGCAAGCGCGGCAGTTGGACCGAACATGCCGAACGCCTGGCGCGCCTGACCCTGGAAGTGCTGAAACTGTGGCATGGCCTGCAAAAGCGCTTCAAAGGCAAGATCGACCTGGCCCAGGTCGTGGCACTCAACGATATCAAGCAGCAACTGAGCAACCTGGTGTATCCAGGGTTTGTGCGCGAAACCCCGGCGCAGTGGTTCAAGGAACTGCCGCGCTATCTCAAGGCCATCGAGCTACGCCTGGAAAAACTGCCCAGCCAGGTGCAGAAGGACCGGGTCTGGAGCGGTGAGTTGAGCGGCCTGTGGAGCCAGTACCAGACGCGCCTGAACAAGCACACCCAGGAAGGCAAGCGCGACCCGCAACTGGAGCTTTACCGCTGGTGGCTGGAGGAATACCGGGTGTCGTTGTTTGCCCAGCAGTTGGGCACCAAGGCGCCGATTTCCGACAAGCGCTTGAGCAAACAGTGGAGCCAGGTCGAGCCTTGACCTGGCGTACCGGGGGCGGGTGCGCGCGCGACAGGCGCCAAACCCCCCGGTTTATGGCAAACTTCGCCGCTATAAATGCCAGGATCGTCTAGATTGGCTGTATCAGCCTCGACGCGCCGGGACAAAGCGTTTCCCCGTTTGATGTCCGCGCGGCGGACTAGAGCGATTTACGGTTTGGTACGAAGGTACCAATCCCTTCTGCCTGAACAGATTTAGAGGAACGACCGTGCATAACGTCGTCATCAGCGGCACAGGCCTGTACACCCCGGCCAACAGCATCTCCAACGAAGAGCTGGTGCAGTCTTTCAATGCTTACGTTCAACAGTTCAATGCCGACAACGCCGTGGCCATCGAGCAGGGCGACGTTCAGGCGTTGACCGAATCCAGCGCCGCCTTTATCGAAAAGGCCTCAGGTATCAAGAGCCGCTTTGTCATGGACAAGGCAGGCATTCTTGACCCCCAGCGCATGACCCCGCGTTTGCCCGAGCGCTCCAACGACGAGTGGTCGATTCTCTGTCAGATGGCCGTGGGCGCCGCCGAGCAAGCCCTGCAGCGTGCCGGCAAGACTGCCGCCGATATCGATGGGGTGATCGTCGCCTGCTCCAACCTGCAACGCGCCTATCCGGCCATTGCTATCGAAGTCCAGGAAGCCCTGGGCATCCAGGGTTTTGGTTTTGACATGAACGTGGCGTGTTCTTCGGCGACTTTCGGTATCCAGAACGCTTGCAACAGCATTCAGTTGGGCCAGGCCCGGGCGATCCTGATGGTCAACCCGGAGATCTGCACCGGCCACCTGAACTTCCGCGACCGTGACAGCCACTTCATCTTCGGCGATGCGGCGACCGCGGTGATTCTGGAGCGTGCCGACCTGGCCACTTCCGAACACCAGTTCGACGTTGTCAGCACCAAGTTGCTGACCAAGTTCTCCAATAACATCCGCAACAACTTTGGCTTTCTCAACCGCGCGGCGGAAGAGGGCGTTGGTGCGCCAGATAAACTTTTCGTGCAGGAAGGCCGCAAAGTCTTCCGTGATGTCTGCCCGATGGTTGCCGAGTTGATCGGCCAGCACCTTTCGGAAAACCAGTTGAGCGTCACCGATGTGAAGCGTTTCTGGTTGCACCAGGCCAACCTGAGCATGAACCACCTGATCGTCAAGAAGCTGCTGGGCCGTGAAGCCGAGATCGAAGAAGCACCGGTGATCCTCGATACCTACGCCAACACCAGTTCGGCGGGTTCGGTGATCGCGTTCCACACCTATCAGGACGACCTGCCCAAGGGCGCGCTGGCGGTACTCAGCTCGTTTGGCGCCGGGTATTCGATTGGCAGCGTGATCCTGCGCAAGCGCTAGGAACCAGGCGATTGCGGCCACGTCTTGCACAATGAGGTTTTGAATGGCAGCAGCCGACGACGCGCACCTGCTTGAACGCCTGCTCAAGGGCGAGCAGCGGGCCTACAAGGAATTGGTCACCACCTACCAGAGCGCGATGCGTGCGGTGGCCTACGCCATCGTAGGCCAGCGCCATGCCGACGAAGTGGTCCAGGACGCATGGCTTTCGGTGGTGCGCAGCCTCGCCCGGTTTGAAGGGCGTTCCAGCCTCAAGACCTGGCTGCTGACCATCACCGCCAACTCGGCCAAGGGGCGCTACAAGCAGAATCGACGGGAAGTGCTGCTGGACGACCTGCCGTCGCCCCACGGCACCATCGGCGATGAGCGTTTTGCCGCCGGCGATGAGCATTGGCTGATCGCGCCGTTTGCCTGGCACCAGGACACCCCCGAGGCGTTGCTCACCGAAAACGAGCTGCGTGAATGTCTGGAGCACACGTTGCTAAGTCTTTCCGAGCTGCAAAGCAGTGTGCTGCTGCTGCGCGAGCGCCAGGGGCTGGAACTGGAAGAGATTTGTATTCTTCTGGAGATCTCGCTCTCCAATGTGCGAGTACTGCTGCACCGGGCGCGGCTTAAAGTCTTCGCTACGGTGGAGCATTTCGAGGAGACCGGCGAATGTTGACCTGCAAAGAACAAGTGGCGCGTTCCAGCGATTTTCTCGATGGGCAACTGAGCTTTGGTGAGCGCCTGCGTATGCGCCATCACCTGATGTTCTGCGCCAATTGCCGGCGCTTCATTCGCCAGATGCGCCTGATGCAAGCCACGTTGCGCATCCTGCCCGAACCCGAAGTGGCCGATACGCAAGGGTTGGCCGAGCGCCTGGCCTCGGAGCTCAAGCGCAACTCCTGACCCAACGCTGTCTGCGGTTGCCAAGGCCTGCGACGTCCCCGTCGCGGGCTTTTTTGTGTCGGCGAAAAGCTATGCGCTGAAAAACCTTGCAGGTTTGTCATTTTTTTTCACCTTTTTTTCACTTGGCATTTCTCGTACTTTTTTCGCTCAAGCCCACGCCGGCCGTAGCGTTGCGCTTATTCCAAGTGGTTGTAAGAAAGTTCCCCTGTAATAAAATATTTATCTTGCAGCAACTTGGCTGAAATATCCCCTCGCCAAGATCCCCTCCCAACACCAGCGGGGCAGAACCCGTGTGTTTTCCAACGCAAAAGACCACCAATTAGGGGAATTCTTCGATGATCCGTAAGCACTTCGCCGGTTTCGCGGCCAGCGCCCTGGCCCTGGCCGTTACCGCCCAGGCTTTCGCTGGTACTGTCACTACTGACGGCGCCGATATCGTTGTCAAAACCAAGGGCGGCCTTGAGGTTGCTACTACCGACCAGAACTTCAGCTTCAAGCTGGGTGGTCGCTTGCAAGCCGATTACGGCACATTTGACGGCTTCTACACCAAGAACGGTGATTCGGGCGACGCCGCTTACTTCCGTCGCGCCTTCCTGGAGCTGGGTGGCACCGTCTACAAGGATTTCAAATACCAGCTCAACTACGACTTCTCCCACAACTCGGGTAACTCCGACGACGGTTACTTCGACGAAGCGTCCATGTCCTATGTGGGCTTCAAGCCGGTGACTATCCGCGTTGGTCGTTTTGACCCGGATTTCGGCCTGGAAAAAGCTACCAGCTCCAAGTGGATCACCGCCATGGAGCGTAACTCGGCCTACGAGGTTGCAGACTGGGTCAACACCCACGAAAACGGCATGGGCATCCAGGTCAGCGGCACTGCGGCTGAGATGTTCTACGGCTCCGCCAGCCTGGCTTCCAAAGACATCAACGACGAAGACGGCAAGGGCGTGAAGCAATTCAACGGCCGTATCGTGTTGGCGCCGATGAACAAAGGCGGCGACGTCCTGCACTTCGGCTTGAACGTGGCGGCACGTGACCTCAACGACGCGGCCTTCGACTCGCGGATCCGTCCGCGTCTTGGCGCCCGTGGCGTGGCGACGACCGGTGGCAACGATGCTGGCTCCAACGGCAACCGCGCTACCTTCGGCGGCGGTGTGGGCCTGAACGCCAGCAACCTGACCGCAGTCGGCGCCTATGACACCGACACCGTGTTCGGTGGTGAGTTTGCCTTCGCCACTGGCCCATTCTCGGTACAGGCTGAAGCCCTGAGCCGCAAGATGAAGGCTGACAGCAATGCCTACCAGGACGTGAAAACCAGCGGTTTCTACGGCCAACTGGCCTACACCCTGACCGGCGAGTCCCGTGCCTACAAGCTCGACGGCGGCAAGTTCGACGCCATCAAGCCTGAGAACAAGCAGTACGGCGCCTGGGAAGTGTTCTACCGCTACGACAGCATCAAGGTTGACGACAAGAACATCGTCGTCAGCAGCGCTACCCGCGAAACCGGCGACGCCAAGGCCAACGTGAACACCCTGGGTGTGAACTGGTACGCCAACGAAGCGGTCAAGCTGTCCGTGAACTACAGCAAGGTCAGCACCGACAAAATCACCAACGCCAATGGCGATGACAGCGGTGACTCCATCGTCGGTCGTGTGCAGTACGTGTTCTAAGCAACTGCAATACCGCTCCAACGCGCTCTTTCTTCATCCGTTAAAGCGCGATCCTCTTTTTCACCCCGCCAACTGGCGGGGTTTTTTTTTGCTGACCGCGCGGGTGGCAGGTTCTGTCAGAATGGCCTGAATATCGTGAGCGAACGTTTACCGTCGGGGAATGGCATGCCGTTGAAACGTTTGAATAGCCTGTCCGAAGTATCGCCTGATGAATGGAACGCATTGGTTCCCGAGGATCAGCCGTTTCTGCGCCATGCTTTCCTCAGTGCGCTGGAAGACAGTGCCAGCCTTGGCCGGCATTCTGGCTGGCAGCCGGAGCACTTGCTGCATTACGAGGGCGAGCGGCTGGTGGCGGCGCTGCCCAGCTATCGCAAATGGCACTCCTATGGCGAATACGTATTCGACCATGGCTGGGCTGACGCCTGCGCGCGCGCGGGCATCGACTATTACCCTAAGCTGCTGACAGCGGTGCCTTTCAGCCCGGTCAGCGGGCCGCGCCTGTTGACGGCCAGTGGCGCGGATGGCCTGGAGCTGCTCCAGAGCCTGCCTGGCTACTTGGAGATCGAAGGGCTTTCCAGTGCCCACATCAACTTCACCGATGCCATGGCCGATGCCGCGCTGGGCCAGCAACCCGGTTGGCTTGCGCGCCTGGGTTGCCAGTTTCATTGGCAGAACCGTGGTTATCGCGACTTCCAGGACTTCCTCGACGCCTTGAGCTCGCGCAAGCGCAAGCAGATGCGCAAGGAGCGCGAACAAGTGGCGGGGCAGGGCATCGAGTTCGAGTGGCTGCACGGCCATGAACTGAGCGAGGCCCAGTGGGATTTTGTCTACGCCTGCTACGCCAACACCTATGCGGTGCGCCGGCAGTCACCGTACCTGACGCGAGCGTTTTTCAGCCTGCTGGCCGAACGCATGCCGCAGGCAATACGGGTGGTGCTGGCCAAGCAAGGGCCGCGCCCGGTGGCCATGGCGTTCAGCCTGGTCGGCGGCGACAGCCTATATGGCCGCTATTGGGGTTGCCTGGGCGAATTCGACCGGCTGCATTTCGAGACCTGCTTCTATCAAGGCATGGACCACGCGATTGCCAATGGCCTGCAACGTTTCGACGCCGGGGCCCAGGGCGAGCACAAGTTGATCCGTGGATTTGAGCCGGTGATTACCCACTCCTGGCACTACTTGCGCCATCCAGGCTTGAAAAGCGCCGTGGCGGATTTCCTGGAGCGCGAGCGGGTGGGGATTCTGGCGTATGCCGAGGAGGCGCGGTCGGCGTTGCCGTATCGACAGGAATAACGCTCAGGGAACTCAACCTGTTCCCCTGTAGGAGCGAGCTTGCTCGCGAAGAACTCAAGTACACCGCGTTCATTCTGGATAAACGCGGCGCCCTCAGGTTTTTCGCGAGCAAGCTCGCTCCCACAGGGTGGGTCAATACTGTTGGATCAGGCGGTTTCTTCTTTGCCCAACCAACGGTAGGTGATGCCACCGATCACTGCGCCAAGGATCGGCGCCAGCCAGAACAGCCACAGCTGCTGGATCGCCCAACCGCCGACAATCAGCGCAGGGCCGGTGCTGCGGGCCGGGTTGACCGAGGTGTTGGTGACCGGGATGGAGATCAGGTGGATCAGTGTCAGCCCCAGGCCAATGGCGATGGGTGCCAGGCCAGCCGGTGCGCGACGGTCAGTGGCGCCGAGGATGATCAGCACGAACATCGCGGTCATCACCAGTTCGGTGACAAACCCAGCCGCCATCGAATACCCGCCCGGCGAGTGTTCACCGTAGCCATTGGATGCCAGGCCCGAAGCCAGCTCAAAACCCGGCTTGCCGCTGGCAATGAAGTACAGCAGGGCCGCTGCCACTACGCCGCCAATGACTTGCGCGACGATATACGCTGGCATTTCCCTGGCCGAAAACCTGCCGCCGACCACCAGGCCCACGGTGACTGCCGGGTTGAGGTGGCAGCCGCTGATATGGCCAATGGCAAATGCCATGGTCAGTACGGTAAGCCCGAATGCCAGCGAGACACCCAGCAGGCCGATTCCGACATCGGGGAACGCTGCGGCCAGAACCGCACTCCCGCAACCACCCAACACCAGCCAAAACGTACCTAACCCTTCTGTAACGGAACGTTTGAACAGAGACATGAACGCGTCCTTCTAAATCAACTGGTCGGTGAGGCTTCCCTGCAGTCTGATGTCAGGGCCCTCCCTGGGCCCTGATTGCAGTACAGCAGGATTGTGATACACGGCCAGCGAGTTAGAAAAAACTGTCAGAATTGTTCGGAATTGATCGCGCGGTTAGTAGTCCAGAATCAGTCGATACCCACGAATCCTCCGGTCTGGTGCTGCCACAATCGCGAGTACAGGCCGCCATGTGCCAGCAATTGCGCATGGCTGCCACTTTCGGCGATCTGGCCTTTTTCCAGGACCACCAACCTGTCCATTCGAGCAATCGTGGACAGGCGGTGAGCGATGGCGATTACCGTCTTGCCTTGCATCAGGGTTTCCAGGCTTTCCTGGATGGCCGCTTCCACTTCCGAGTCCAGGGCCGAAGTGGCTTCGTCCATGATCAGGATCGGTGCATCCTTGAGCAGGACCCGGGCGATTGCGATGCGCTGGCGTTGCCCGCCGGAGAGTTTCACCCCGCGCTCACCCACATGGGCATCCAGGCCAATGCGGCCCTCGGCGTCCGACAGCAGCGGGATAAATTCATCGGCACGCGCCTTGCGAATCGCTTCCCAGAGCTCTTGGTCAGTGGCATCGGGTTTGCCGTACAGCAAGTTGTCGCGGATCGAGCGGTGCAGCAGCGAGGTGTCCTGGGTGATCATGCCGATGCGTTCGCGCAGGCTTTCCTGGGCCACTTCGGCGATGTCCTGGCCGTCGATCAGGATGCGTCCGCCTTGCAGGTCGTAGAGGCGCAGCAGCAGGTTGACCAGGGTCGACTTGCCGGCACCGGACGGGCCGATCAGGCCGATCTTTTCCCCTGGCTTGATCACCAGGTTCAGGCCACTGATGATGCCGCTGCTCTTGCCGTAGTGGAAATCCACCTGTTCGAAGCGCACTTCGCCGTGGGGCACGCGCAGGCGCGGGGCGTTCTCGCGGTCGATTACCGCCAGGGGCTGGGCGATGGTTTTCAGGCCGTCCTGGACCATGCCGATGTTCTCGAAAATGCCATTGACCACCCACATGATCCAGCCCGACATGTTGACGATGCGGATCACCAGGCCGGTCGCCAGGGCGATGGCGCCGACCGAGATCAGCGATTGCGTCCACAGCCACAGGGCCAGGCCGGTGGTGGTGACGATCAGCAGGCCGTTCATGGTCGTGATGACCACGTCCATGCTGGTGACCACGCGGCTGGCCAGCTGGGTTTTTTCGGTCTGCTCGATGATCGCTTCCTTGGCGTACTCCTGCTCGGACTGGGTGTGGGCGAACAGCTTCAAGGTGGTGATATTGGTGTAGCCATCGACGATGCGCCCCATCAATTTGGAGCGCGCCTCGGAGGAAATCACCGAGCGTTCCTTGACCCGTGGCACGAAGTAGCGCAGCGCCTGGCTGTAGGCAATGATCCAGGTGACCAGCGGGATCATCAGGCGCCAGTCGGCCTCGGCGAACAGCACCAGGGAACTGATGGCATAGATCGCCACGTGCCAGATGGCATCGACGGCGGCCACGGCCGAATCACGCAGCGAATTGCCGGTCTGCATGATGCGCTGGGCAATGCGCCCGGCAAAATCGTTCTGGAAGAAGTTCAGGCTCTGCTTGAGCACATAGCTGTGGTTCTGCCAGCGGATCAGGCTGGTCATGCCGGGGCTGATGGTCTGGTGCACCAGCAGGTCGTGCAGGGCGCCGAAGATCGGGCGCAGCAGCAGGGCGACCACGGCCATCCAGATCAACTCGGTGGCGTGGATCTGGAAGAAATTGGCCGGCGGCGTGCCCTGGGCCAGGTCAATGATGCGGCTCAGGTAGCTGAACAGCGCCACCTCGATCAGCGCGCCGATCAGGCCCACCACCAGCAGCGCGGCAAAGCACGGCCAGACCTGGCGCAGGTAATAGAGGTAGAAGGGCAGGACTTTATCGGGAGGTGCCGCGCTGGGAGCGTCGCGGAAGATATCGATCAGTTGTTCAAAACGACGATAGAGCATTAGGTCTGACGCCCGCCGGGCGGGCTCTCCTTGTTGAATACGCGCGCGGCCTTGTGGGCGGCGCGCGGAACTCCTGTCGATCAGTCGATGATTTTGGCCGACTTGATAAGCACAGGATCGATGGGCACGTTTTGCATGCCTTGCTTGGTGGTGGTCTGCGAGTTGACGATCTGGTCCACCACGTCCATGCCACTGACGACTTTGGCGAAGACTGCGTAACCGGCATCGCGACCTGGGTCGAGGAAGGCATTGTCGGCAACGTTGATGAAGAACTGGCTGGTGGCCGAGTTGGGGTTGGAGGTCCGGGCCATCGACAAGTTGCCACGCACGTTATGCAGGCCGTTGCTGGCTTCGTTGCGGATAGGGTCCTTGGTGTCTTTCTGGACCATTTGCGAGGTGAAGCCACCGCCCTGGACCATGAAGCCTGGAATCACACGGTGAAAAATGGTGTTGGTATAAAAACCACTCTTCACGTATTCCAGGAAGTTCTTGCTGGAGATCGGCGCCTTGACCGGGTCCAGTTCGATTTCGATTTTGCCAAAGCTGGTGTCCAGCAAGACATGCGGTGCCTTGGCGTCCGCCGCCATCAGGTTGGCAGCAAACAGAACAGAACCGGCAAAAACGGCGATTTTTTTCAGCATGGGTCAGTGATCCTGGGAAGTGGTTTGGACGGTCTTGAGAAAATCGAGCAGGGTTGTATTGAAGGTCTCGGGTTGGTCCAGCGGTGTCGCGTGACGTGAGTCCGCAATCACTACCAACCGCGCATCAGGCAGCAGTTTTACATAGATTTGTTTTTGCGCCACCGGGGTGTAGTCGTGGTCGGCGCTGATGACCAGGGTTGGACAGGTAATCCGCGAAAGTCGTTCCTGCACCCCCCAGCCCACAATCGCATCGAAGCTGGCGAGGTAAGCACGTTTGTCGTTTTTTGCCCAGCGTTCGGTCATCTTGCGCCGCAGGTCGGCCTGTGAGGGCTTGGGGAACAACCGGTCGCCAAGCGCCTTGCCGATGGTATTCAAGCTCAGCACGCGCGCCAGGCTCCAGCGCTTGGCCCATTGCCAATAATCATCGGCGCTGCGCACCTTGACCTCGGGTGTGCTGTTGACGATGCACAGGCTTTTGAGCAACTGCGGTTGGTCGACCGCCAGTTGGAAGGCGATCATCCCGCCCATCGACAGGCCTACCACGTGGGCGGCGGGCAGTTGCAGGTGTTCGATCAGCGCCACCAGGTCGGCGGTAAAACCGGCGATGCTGTAGCGCTCCCGGGGCTTGTCGGAGCGCCCGTGACCGCGCACATCCAGCACCACCAGGCGGTAATGCCGGGACAATACCGGTATTTGCAGCTCCCAATCCTGGCAACTGGAGCCCAGGCCGTGGATCAGGATCAGTGGCTCGCCGTGGCCGTATTCCTCGTAATGCAGGGTGCAGCCTTCATGTTCGAAATAGGCCATCGGTGAACTCCGTGTCAGGCTTGCCGTGGAGCGGCAAAGGGTGCGTCCAGCGGTGCGGTGTCGAAGGTGCGCAGCAGTTCGACGAGAATCTGCGTGGCCGGGCCCAGGGGCTTGTCCTTGTTCGAGTACAGGTAGAACGTCGGGTGGCGGCTGGCGCCTTGCTCCAGGGGCAGTTGCTTGAGCACACCCTCCTTGAGTTCCCGCTCGATCATGTGCCGGGGCAGCCAGGCAAACCCCAGGCCGCTGCCGACGAAGGTGGCGGCGGTGGCCAGGCTGCCCACGGTCCAGCGCTGTTCGGCGCCGAGCCAGCCGACGTCCCGCGGTTGCTGGCGACCGGAGTCGCGGATCACCACTTGCATCTGGCTTTCCAGGTCCTGGAAGCTCAATTCGCGGTTGAGCCGGTGCAACGGATGTTCGGGGTGGGCCACGGCGACAAATTCCACGTCGCTCATTTCCGTGCCCAGGTAGCCGGGGATGCTGAAGCCGCTGATCGCCAGGTCGGCCACGCCTTCGATCAGCAGTTCCTCGACACCCGACAGCACTTCTTCGCGCAGGCGCACACGGCAGCCACGGCTTTGCGGCATAAAGGCGGTGAGGGCGCGTACCAGGCGGGCGTTGGGGTAGGCGGCATCGACTACCAGGCGTACTTCGGCTTCCCAGCCTTGTTCCATATGGTGGGCCAGGTCTTCCAGTTGGCTGGCGTTTTTCACCAGTTGCCGGGAGCGGCGCAACAGTACTTCGCCGGCGTCGGTGAGTACGGCCTTGCGCCCATCGATGCGCAACAGGGGCACGCCCAGTTGGTCTTGCATGCGGGCCACGGTGTAGCTCACCGAGGATTGCGAGCGGTGCAGCACTTCGGCCGCCTGGGCGAAGCCGCCATGGTCGACCACGGCTTGCAACGTGCGCCATTGATCAAGGGTCACGCGGGGCGCTTTCAAGATGAGCTCCTCTTGTCCTAAGCTGGCGGTCCTTATTGGAGACTGCCGAATGAGAAAATTCTGTTGTGTAGTGCTGGCATTGTTGCCGTTGAGCGCGTTTGCCTATCCGATCGACGTGTCAAAGTCGATCAAAGGGGTCAGCATCGATTACAACGCCTCCGATGTGGACGGCGATATCAGCTCCATCCAGCTCAGTAACTTTGGCAGCAATGACGCTGCGTGTACGGTCGCGTTTACCAATGGCCCGGAGCCAGCGCGGGTGCGCAAGGTCACGGTCCCCGCCGGCAAAAGCACCAACACCACGGTCAAGTTCAGCCGCGCGATTATCAAGATGCGGATCAAGCTGACCTGCGAACCCAAGTAAGGTGCTGCGGAGCACTGACGATGCTCCGCTTATAAACAACTTTATAGATGGGTTATAGCAGTTTTTTGCGCTTTTTTATCGAACGGGCTCTGTTTAACCTTCACTCCATCGACTTACAGCAATTACCGATGGAGCTTACAAAGCCATGTCCAACGTTCTGATCATCGAAAGCAGCGCCCGCCAGCAGGACTCTATCTCCCGCCAGTTGACCCAACAGTTCATCAGCCAATGGCAGGCGGCCCATCCGGCCGATCAGATCACCGTGCGCGACTTGGCTGTCAACCCGGTGCCGCACCTGGACGCGAACCTGCTGGGTGGCTGGATGAAGCCGGTCGAGCAGCGCAGTAGCGACGAGCAGGCTTCCCTGGACCGTTCCAACCACCTGACCGACGAGTTGCTGGCCGCCGATGTGCTGGTGATGGCCGCGCCGATGTACAACTTCGCCATCCCCAGTACCCTCAAGGCCTGGCTTGACCATGTGCTGCGTGCCGGCGTGACCTTCAAGTACACCGCCACCGGCCCCCAGGGCCTGTTGACCGGCAAGCGCGCCTTTGTGCTGACCGCCCGTGGTGGCATCCACACCGGCGCGAGCAGCGATCACCAGGAACCGTATCTGCGCCAGGTCATGGGGTTTATCGGCATCCATGACGTGACCTTCATTCATGCCGAAGGGGTGAACCTGGGTGGCGATTTCCAGGAAAAGGGCGTGAACCATGCCAAGGCCCTGCTGGCACAAGTTGCCTGAAGCGTTAATCGCCAGATAATCGCGCGATGTTTTTATAGCTCCACGCAACCCTTCAAGTACGCGTATCGAACCTCCCTTTGCGCTCGTTGCTCCTGAGTGCTCCTGCCCGACTGGCGCTTTAGCGAGGTCGGGTTTTTTTTGCCCCGAGTTTCGCCCCGCCGTGAAAGACGCTAATGTCGCGCCCATTCAAATATGAGGCGCACATGGGCTACTTACTGATTGTCACCCTGATCCAGGCGTTTTCCTTCAGCTTGATCGGCGAATACCTGGCCGGTCATGTCGACAGCTACTTCGCCGTGCTGGTGCGTGTGCTGCTGGCTGGGTTGGTGTTTATCCCCCTGACCCGCTGGCGCTCGGTGGAGCCTGCGTTCATGCGCGGCATGCTGCTGATCGGCGCGTTGCAGTTCGGCGTGACCTACGTGTGCCTGTATTTGAGCTTTCGCGTGTTGACGGTGCCGGAGGTGCTGCTGTTCACCATCCTCACGCCGTTGCATGTGACCCTGATCGAAGACGCGCTGAACCGGCGCTTCAACCCCTGGGCGCTGATCGCCGCGCTGGTGGCGGTAGCGGGGGCGGCGGTGATCCGTTTTGACCAGATCAACCCGGACTTCTTCATGGGCTTTTTGCTGCTGCAACTGGCCAACTTCACCTACGCCGCTGGGCAAGTGCTGTATCGGCGCCTGGTGGCGCGGCACCCGAGCGACCTGCCG
This sequence comes from Pseudomonas sp. HC1(2025), assembly GCF_058742075.1. Classification (NCBI taxonomy): domain Bacteria; kingdom Pseudomonadati; phylum Pseudomonadota; class Gammaproteobacteria; order Pseudomonadales; family Pseudomonadaceae; genus Pseudomonas; species Pseudomonas sp. HC1(2025). The sequence goes on from NZ_CP196017.1 coordinate 1,555,630, forward strand.
CACTACCGGCGCTTTGGCTACTTCTATTTGGGAGCGTTGGCGGTGGTATTGCCGGCGTTCCTGCTGTTCGGCAAGGCCAACTTCCTGCCCGAAGCGCCGTTGCAATGGGGGGTGCTGCTGTTTCTTGGCCTGGTCAGCACCGCCTTGGGTTTGTACTGGTGGAACAAGGGCGCGTGCCTGGTCAATGGCGGCACCCTGGCGGTGATGAACAACCTGCATGTGCCGGTGGGGTTGCTGCTGAATCTGCTGATCTGGAATCAGCATGAGCCGCTGGGGCGGTTGTTCCTGGGCGGGGCGGTGATTGTGGCGGCAGTGTGGATCAGCCGGTTGGGGATTCGCCCGGCGCCACTCTGCCGGCAATGATCGTTCCCAAAGGTGGGAGCGGGCTTGCCCGCGATAGCGGACGATCAGTAACAGCTGTGTTCACTGACCCACCACTATCGCGGGCAAGCCCGCTCCCACAGGGGCGCTGCTTCGCGCCTGGTTAGAGCGTAGCCTTCTCCGGTGCCGGCAAATGGCTGGCACCCAACACCGCCGGCAGTACTCCGGCCCGCAGGTCGTTGCCACTCGGTTGCTGGTACAGGCTCAAGCCAAACTCCGGCAGCACCGCCAGCAGGTAGTCGAAAATATCTCCCTGGATCCGCTCGTAATCCGCCCACGCCGTGGTGCGGGTGAAGCAGTAGATTTCCAGCGGTACGCCCTGGGAGGTGGTCTGCATCTGGCGCACCATGCAGGTCATGTTCGGCTGGATATCCGGATGGCTCTTCAGATACGCCAGGGCATAGGCACGGAAGGTGCCCAGGTTGGTCATGCGCCGGCGGTTGGCCGACAGTTGCGCGCTGTGGCCCTGGGCTTCGTTCCAGGCTTTCAATTCTGCCTGTTTGCGGCTGATGTAGTCGGTCAGCAGGTGGACCTGGGTCATCCGCACTTCTTCATCGTCACGCAGGAAACGCACGCCGGCCGCATCGATAAACAGGCTGCGCTTGATCCGCCGCCCGCCCGAGGCCTGCATGCCGCGCCAGTTCTTGAAAGACTCGGACATCAAGCGCCAGGTAGGGATCGAGACGATGGTCTTGTCGAAGTTCTGCACCTTGACCGTATGCAAGGTGATGTCCACCACGTCGCCATCGGCGCCGACCTGGGGCATTTCGATCCAGTCGCCGACTCGCAGCATGTCGTTGCTGGTCAATTGCACGCTGGCGACAAACGACAACAAGGTGTCCTTGTACACCAACAGGATCACCGCCGACATCGCACCCAACCCCGACAGCAGCAACAGCGGCGAGCGGTCGATCAAGGTTGCGACGATGATGATCGCGCCAAACACGAACAACACCATTTTCGCCAGTTGCACATAGCCCTTGATCGAGCGCGTGCGGGCATGTTCGGTGCGGGCGTAGATATCCAGCAGGGCGTTGAGCAGGGCGCTCATGGCCAATACCTGGAACAGGATGGTGAACGCCAGCGCCACGTTGCCGATGAACAGCGCGCTGGTCTTGCTCAATTCCGGCACCAGGTGCAGGCCGAACTGGATCACCAGCGACGGCGTCATCTGTGCCAGGCGGTGGAAGACTTTGTTGTGGCGCAGGTCATTGAGCCAATGCAGGGCAGGTTGGCGGCCGAGCAACTTGACGGCATGCAGGATCAGGTAGCGTGCCACCCGTCCGACCAGCAGGGCCACCACCAACAGCACCAGCAAAGCCAGGCTTGAATGCAGCAGCGGGTGTTGGTCCAAGGCACCCCAGAGGTCTTGGACGTTGAGCCAGAGCTGTTTGATATCCATGGTTTAACGCGATTCTTCTGTAAGACATGACGGGGCGATTAGAGCATTTAAGTGCTGCAAAGTTGTGCAGGCAGACAAATCACCTGACAAAAAACCACCTGATTGGCCCACTTCGCGTAAAGAAACTCGGCCTGAGCGCCCGAAACCGTTACCCTATGCAGCTGATTTTTTGTATTTCTTCGAGGTAGCACCCGTGTTTTCCCAATTCGCCCTGCACGAACGCCTGCTCAAAGCCGTGGCCGAGCTTAAATTTGTCGAGCCTACGCCTGTGCAAGCAGCGGCCATCCCGCTCGCGCTCCAAGGGCGTGACCTGCGGGTGACGGCTCAAACCGGGAGTGGCAAGACCGCCGCTTTCGTCCTGCCAATCCTCAATCGCCTGATCGGCCCGGCCAAGGTCCGCGTCAGCATCAAGACCCTGATCCTGCTGCCTACCCGCGAACTGGCCCAGCAGACCTTGAAGGAAGTGGAGCGCTTCTCGCAGTTCACTTTCATCAAGTCCGGCCTGATCACCGGTGGCGAAGACTTCAAGGTGCAGGCCGCCATGCTGCGCAAGGTCCCGGATATCCTGATCGGCACCCCAGGGCGGATGATCGAGCAATTGAACGCCGGCAACCTGGACCTCAAGGAAGTCGAAGTGCTGGTGCTCGACGAAGCCGACCGCATGCTCGACATGGGCTTTGCCGACGATGTGCAGCGCCTGGTCGAAGAATGCGTCAACCGCCAGCAGACCATGCTGTTCTCCGCCACCACTGGCGGTTCGACCCTGCGCGAGATGGTCGCCAAGGTCCTGAACAACCCCGAGCACCTGCAGGTCAATAACGTCAGCGACCTGAACTCGACTACCCGTCAGCAGATCATCACCGCTGACCACAATGTGCACAAAGAGCAGATCCTCAACTGGCTGCTGGCCAACGAGACCTATCAGAAGGCCATCGTGTTCACCAACACCCGGGCCATGGCTGACCGTATCTACGGGCGCCTGGTGGCTCAGGAGTACAAGGCGTTTGTGTTGCACGGTGAGAAGGACCAGAAGGACCGCAAGCTGGCCATCGACCGCCTCAAGCAGGGCGGCGTGAAGATCCTGGTGGCCACCGACGTCGCCGCGCGCGGCCTGGACGTCGAAGGCCTGGACATGGTGATCAACTTCGATATGCCACGCAGCGGCGACGAGTATGTGCACCGTATCGGCCGTACCGGGCGTGCCGGCAACGATGGCCTGGCCATCTCGCTGATCTGCCATGGCGACTGGAACCTGATGTCGAGCATCGAACGCTACCTCAAGCAGTCGTTCGAGCGCCGCACCATCAAGGAAGTCAAAGGCACCTACACCGGGCCGAAGAAGGTCAAGGCTTCGGGCAAGGCCGTGGGCGTGAAGAAGAAAAAGGTCGACGCCAAGGGCGACAAGAAGAAAACCGGCGCCAAGTCGCCGACCAAGCGCAAGATCGCCAACCGGCCGAAGACCGACAACCTGTCGTTGGTCAGCAAGGACGGCATGGCGCCGCTCAAGCGCCGCAAGCCAGAAGCGCCAGCTGCCGAGTAATACGCCAGCGCACTAAAAAACCGGACAATGTCCGGTTTTTTTATGCCCTCAGTTTTTCGCCTTGGCCGCCGCTTCCTTCAACTCCTTGAGCCGCGCCTCGATCAACTGGCACTTGTCCGGAAACTTCGCGCTTTCGGTGTCCAGGTCCATCTGCTGCAGTTCGTCGTTGATTTCCTTGGCCTTGGTCGGGTTCTGCTGGGTGAGGGTGCTGACCTCCTTGGCCAGTTGTTCGCGTTTTTGCGTGGCTTCTTCCGGGGTACAGGCCCAGGCGGGCAAGGCGCTCAACAGGGTGGCGGCGACAGCCAGTTGCATCAGGGTTTTCATGGGGTAGACCTCCTTGGCGGTGATACCCGGTTGAGGGCACCGGCCGGCGAAAAGTTCAGTGCAATCACGCCCGTCGACCCGGCTGAACGGCGCCCGCACCCACAGGTCACAACCTTTGAAGGCAGCCAGCCGGTGTGCCTGCAGGAGGATTGAGGATGAGCACTTACAATTGGGATCTGATCGAACGTCTATTGCATGAAGTGCAAAACGGCGAGGGCAGCTTTGCCCCGCGCAAATATGCCGAACAGGAAGCCGCCGAGAAGGCCACGGCCGGCGAGTTCAACGGTGACCTTGATGCGCTGAAAAAGACTGCCGCCGACTACGAGGCATTGTTGTTCAAGCGCGGCTTTATCGAGTCCCGGCCCGAGGATGAGGGCGGCAACGGTGAGAACTTCATTTTGACGCCGCTGGGTGCGCGGCTGCTGGCGCTGATCGACAGCTCCATCCCGGGTAACAATCATCCGCGCCAGGTGCTGGACGAGCAGGCTGACGCGCTGGACCCGGCGACGTTCGAGGTGGTGGCCTCCAAGGCGCAGATCGCCTGAGCACGCGCAAACTGTCAAATAGGTAATCTGGCGCTAAGCCAACTGACAGGCGCCGGTCCCTACTCTGCGGTCATTCAATTGACGGGAATGGAATCGGCATGCACTCCAACACTTCTCGACGAACCTTCGTCAAAGGCTTGGCTGCGGCCGGCCTGCTGGGCGGCGCAGGCCTGTGGCGGCCACCGGTCTGGGCCCTGGCCAGCCCCGGGGAGCCTGGTGTGCTGGCGGGCCGCGAGTTCGAGCTGTCTATCGGCCAGACTGCGGTCAATATCACCGGCCACGTGCGCACCGCGCTGACGATCAACGGCAGCCTGCCGGGCCCGCTGCTGCGCTGGCGTGAAGGCGATACCGTGACCCTGCGCGTGCGCAATCGCCTGGCGCAGCCGACGTCGATCCACTGGCATGGGATTATCCTGCCGGCCAATATGGATGGCGTGCCGGGCCTGAGTTTCAAGGGGATCGAGCCAGGCGGGGTGTATGTCTACCAGTTCAAGGTCAACCAGCACGGCACCTACTGGTATCACAGCCACTCCGGGTTCCAGGAGCAACAAGGGGTCTATGGCCCGCTGGTGATCGATCCGCGGGAGCCGGAACCCTTCACCTACCAGCGCGACTATGTGGTGATGCTCACGGACTGGACCGATGAAGATCCCGCCAGCCTGATGAAGACCCTGAAGAAACAGTCCGATTACTACAATTTCCATAAACCCACCGTGGGCGACTTCATCAAGGATGTGGCCGACAAGGGCTGGTCGGCCACCGCTGCCGACCGTCTGATGTGGGCGCAAATGAAGATGAATCCCACGGACTTGGCGGATGTCAGCGGCGCGACCTACACCTTCTTGATGAACGGCCAGCCACCTGCGCAAAACTGGACCGGGCTGTTTCGCGCCGGTGAGAAGATCCGTCTGCGGTTGATCAACGGTTCGGCCATGACCTACTTCGATGTGCGTATTCCGGGCCTGAAGATGACGGTGGTGGCTGCCGATGGCCAGCCGGTAAAACCGGTCAGCGTGGACGAGTTGCGCATCGCCGTGGCCGAGACCTACGACGTGCTCGTCGAACCGAGCGAGGCGGCCTACACCCTGTTCGCCCAATCCATGGACCGCACCGGCTACGCCAGCGGCACTCTCAGCCGCCAGCCGGGCTTGCGGGCGCCGGTTCCCGCGCTGGACCCGCGCCCCTGGTTGACCATGGACGACATGGGCATGGGCGGCATGGATCACGGTGCCACGGGGGCTATGCCTGGCATGGACCACAGTGCGATGCCCGGCATGGACCACGGCGCAATGGCAGGGATGGCGATGCCGATGCAAGGCCACCCGGCCAGCGAAACCAATAACCCGCTGGTGGACATGCAGGCCATGAGCACCTCACCCAAGCTCGATGATCCGGGTATGGGCCTGCGCAACAACGGGCGCAAGGTCCTGACCTATGCCGACTTGCGCAGCAGCTTTGCCGACCCCGATGGCCGCGAACCCGGCCGTACCATCGAGTTGCACCTGACCGGGCATATGGAGAAGTTCGCCTGGTCCTTCGACGGGGTGAAGTTCTCCGATGCCGAGCCGCTGCGGCTGACCTATGGCGAGCGCGTGCGGCTGGTGCTGGTCAACGACACCATGATGACCCACCCCATCCATCTGCATGGCATGTGGAGCGACCTGGAAGACGAAAACGGCCAGTTTATGGTGCGCAAACACACCATCGATATGCCGCCAGGTTCCCGCCGCAGCTACCGGGTGACGGCCGATGCCCTGGGGCGCTGGGCCTTCCACTGCCATCTGCTGTACCACATGGAAATGGGCATGTTCCGTGAAGTCCGGGTGCAAGAGTGAGGAGCCGAGCATGAACCCTCTATTTCGCCGCGTTGCGCTGCTGATTACGACATTCGCCCCCGTAGCGCTGGCCCACAGCCAGATGCACGGCATGACGCCGCCCAGCCAGAGCCGCACGCCGATCCCGCTGCTGACCGATGCCGACCGCGCAGCGGTGTACGACGCGCCGGGTGGGCATGTGGTGCATGACAGCGCTATCAACTCACTGTTTGTGATCAACCAGCTGGAATGGCAGGGGGCCGGCGATGGCCATGCCGTGAGCTGGGATGCCAAGGGTTGGGTCGGCGGGGATATCGATCGCCTATGGCTGCGCAGCGAGGGCGAGCGCGCCAAGGGCAATACCGAAAAGGCCGAGGTCCAGGCGTTATGGGGCCACGCCATTAGCCCCTGGTGGGATGTAGTGGCCGGTATGCGCCAGGATTTCAAGCCGGGCGACAGCCAGAGTTGGGCGGCGCTGGGCCTGCAAGGCATGGCCCTGTACAACTTCGAGGCCGAGGCCACGCTGTTTGTCGGTGAAGGTGGCCAGACTGCCGCGCGCCTGGAGGGCGACTACGACATTTTGCTGAGCAATCGCCTGGTGCTGCAGCCCACCGCCGAGGCCAACGTCTACGGGAAAAACGACCCTCAGAGAAGGATTGGTTCCGGCCTTGCGGACACCGAGGTCGGGGTGCGGCTGCGTTACGAAATCCGCCGCGAGTTTGCCCCTTATGTCGGCGTGACCTGGAATCGCGCCTATGGCCAGACGGCCGAATACGCCAGGGATGAGGGCGAGGACCGCAGCGAAGTGCGCTGGGTCCTGGGCGTGCGCCTGTGGTTCTGAGGGCGCTGCAGTCGCCTAGGCCGCGCTGCCCTTGAGGCACTTGAGTGCCTGGAAGTCGCTGCGCACCTTATCGATCCGCTGCACCAGCTTCTGGCGTTGCTGCACGGTGCTTTCGGCCATCAAGTCCACCAGCAGGCTGCGGGCCGCCGCTTCGGTCTGGGCGTAGGCCTGGCGATAGTCCGCCGTCCACAGGCTTTCACGGTCCACCAGCAGTTGCTCCATCTTGCGCGGGAAATCGCTACTGGCCCGTTGATTGACTGCTGCGATGAACTGCGCCTGCCAATGGGCGCGGTTGCCGATCCATTGCTGGTTCTGCGCACCGAGGGCGGTGGACCAGGCCCGCACACGCTCCTGCTGGCTGGTGCTCAACGGGCCAAGCCAGGCATTCAAGCGTTCGCTCATGCGCTCGCTGCGGTCCTTGATCTGCTGTTCCAAGGGCGGCTTGAGGTATTCGTCCTGGCGTTTGCGCAGGTCCTTGGCCAGCGCTTGATCCATCTCGCGCACCTGCTGCTCATCCAGCCCACGCAGCAACTCGATGGCTGACGGGGTAATCTGCCGGGCGACGTCGGCGATTGCCTGCTTGGCTTCGAGGGTGCGGGTTTGCAGGGCGGCATCGCTGACTTGATGGTTGTCGACCATCTGTTGCAGGCGGTCGAGCCAGTCCAGGTAGCCGGGCAATTGGGTGGTGCAGTGCCAGGCCAGGTGTTCCTTGAGGGTGTCGTTGAACCAGCTTTTCTGCCCGGCGTTCATGTCCAGGTAGTCGTTGAGTGTCCATGGGATGATCACATCGAGATTGCGATAGGCCAGGCCCACGCGATTGCAGCCGGCCAGCAGGACGCTCAGGGCCAGCAAGGCCACCAGGATTCTTAACCGACGCAGCATGGGCGAGTCCTTGCACAGACCAGGGATGTTCATCTGAACCCGCCGGGGGCGTGACAGTTCAGCCCATCAATAAAACGACCGCTCGGCCTTTAGGGTCAACAGGCCATCACATTGCGAATTGTGTCCGGAGTAGGCCGAGCAGTCGCTGCCGTTGAGGCTGGAGTCGCTGTAAATCAGGTCCAGGTCCATGCCCATCCATGGCCGCGAGAATTTCACCGACCAGTCGCTGAAGCTGCGGATTGAGCCGCCCTCCACCGAGGCTGGGGCGCCCAACTGATGAGTGGTGTACTTCATGCTCACGCCAATGCCGAAGGGTTGGGTCCCGCCCAGGTCGGCAAACAGGGTGCTGTCGCGCCGGTCGGGGTCGTTGCCCAGTGACACGCCAAACCGATTGCCCAGCAGGTTCAGGCCGCCGTAGAACTCCTGGCTGTCGAGGGGGCTGAGCTTGGGGTAGCTGTAGTGAATCATCCCCAGCTCATAGCCCAGGGTCTGGTCGAACGGGCGCTTGAAGCCCATGTAGGAATCGACTTCGAGGTTGCTGGCGGGCGACAGGCCCATGCTCGGTGAAAACTGGCCGAAATACAGGCCGCTGGCGTGGGTGAGGTCGAGGCCGCCGTGGAACGAGTTGCTGCCCGGAGCGGTGGGTTTGACCAGGCCCTGGGCCATGCTGCGGCTGGGGGTGGTTCCCAGTTTCAAGTCGAAGTCGCCCAGTTCACGCTGGAAAACCTGCGCTTGGGCGAGGGGGCTGGCGAGCAGGGCGCTGACCAGGAATATGCAGGGCTTGAGCATGCGTCACTCCATGAAAAGCGAGGAGCAGTAACCGAAGGAATCGGGCAAACGCCCGTTCTAGAGGTGTGCAAGCATACCGGCGAAAGTCCGGGGTTGAGGCCCGTTCGTCGATTGGCGCAGTTGAATGTGTGTCAGGGGGAGGTTGCTTGCTCTAGTCCTAGCGCCTTGATGGCAAGGCGCTTAGGGACCAGGTGGGGTGCGTAGGCGGCTGCGCGCTTACTTTTTACCCAGGGTGATCTGCTTGGACGGGCCGAAAGTCTGGCCGCTCACGCCCTTGGCGATCTGCTGGATTTCGCCACCGGACTTGAGGAACGCGGCGATTTGGTTGTTGATCGATTCGCTGGTTTCAACGGCGGGAGCTGGCTTTGCTTTGCTGTTGGATGCTTTTACGCGCATGGCGGCCACTAACCTGTAGAAAATTAACTTGGCCAGGCATCGTACATGAAAAGCTTGACAATTGCTTGGTAAATATCTCCCAGGAATAAGCTGCGCTATTATAAAAGCCCGAAGTTGGTCTTTGATCGAAGGCCCTAACTCGCTGTTTTAAATAGAAACCATGGGTAAAAACAGCACCTGGCCATTGCTGCACAGCTCGGGCTTGACCTGACGAGCGGGGCAATTGCCCACAACTGCCCGGCAAACCCGCGATTTTTCAGGGTTGCGCGCCCGGACACGGGACCGCCGCCTTCAACTCGGGTAGAATGCCGCCCACGCAATGAGGGTATTGGAAATGGCTTTAGTCGGGCGCTACAACAGTTTGCAAGTGGTTAAACACACTAACTTTGGTTTGTATCTGGACGGTGCGCAAGATGGCGAAATCCTCTTGCCCAATCGTTATATTCCCAAAGATATTCCCAGTGAAGATGAAGACTGGCTTAACGTTTTTATTTATCTGGACAGCGATGACAAACTTATCGCCACCACTGAAAAACCAAAAGTGCAGGTGGGTGAGTTTGCCAGCCTGAAAGTGGTCGAAGTCAACAGTATCGGGGTGTTCCTCGACTGGGGCCTGCCCAAGGACCTGCTGCTGCCTTACTCCGAGGAAAAGCGCCAACTGACCGCCGGTGAATACTGCGTGGTGCACGTCTACCTCGACAAACACACCAAGCGCATCACCGCCACCGCGCGCCTGGACCGTTACCTGGACAAGACGCCGGCCAACTACACCGTGGGTCAGGAAGTCGACTTGCTGGTTGCCGAAGCCACTGATATGGGCTTCAAGGCAATTATCAACAACAAGCACTGGGGCCTGATCCACAAGAACGAAGTGTTCAAGTTCCTGCGTCCGGGCAAGGAAGAGAAGGGCTTCATCAAGGAAATCCGCGCCGATGGCAATATCAGCCTGAGCCTGCAGCCGGTCGGCGAGCAAGCGGCGTCCAGCCTGAACTCGAAGATCCTCGCCAAGTTGCGTGAAAACAACGGCAGCCTGCCGGTCAGCGACAAGAGCGATCCGACCGTGATCAGCAACTTGTTTGGCGTGAGCAAGGGCAACTTCAAGAAGGCCATTGGTGCGCTGTACAAGCAGGGTCAGATCGTGATTCATGCCGATCGTATTGAACTAAGCTGACTGCAAGCTGCTCTTGGGTAGGAGTCGCTATCGCCGGCAAGCCGGCTCCTACAGTAGGTTGTCGCCATGGGCAAAAAAGTCGTGTTTGCTTACTTCGGTACGTTATTGGCTTTTTTGGTGCTCGATGGCCTCTGGCTTGGCGTGTTGATGGGGCCGACCTACAAGGCCTTGCTGGGGCCGCTGATGCTTGAACAACCGCGATGGCTGCCGGCGGCGCTGTTCTACTTCCTTTATGTATTGGGCTGTGTAGCCTTTGTGGTGGTGCCGGCGCTGGCTAGTGGTGGCTGGCAACGGGCAGCCCGCCTGGGCGCGTTGCTCGGGTTGGTCGCCTATGGCACCTATGACCTGAGCAACTGGGCGACCTTGCAAGGCTGGTCTGCGGGCCTCGCATTGATGGACATGGCGTGGGGCACCTGCCTCACGGCGGCCTGTTGCTCGTTGGGGTACGGGGCGGCGCGGCGCGTCAGCGGCTGACCCGCGCGCGGCAATCAATCAGTGCCCGGGCAGGTCGAAGCAGCAATGCGCCGGCCAGTATCAGGCCGCTGCCCGCAACGATCAGTGCCGGTTGCAAGCCGCCGCTCAGGTGACTGCTTAACGAGGCCAGCAACGGCCCACTCAACTGGCCCAGGGCAAAGCACGCCGTCAGCAACCCCGTGCCGCGTTGCGCCGCGTGGGGCGCGATTTCTCGCAGGCGTTGCATCACCAGTTGCATGCACGCCAGGAACGGCAGCCCGCAGAGCACGACGCCCAGGGCCAAACCCACGCCATTGCCCAACAAACACGCGAAGACGCCAGCCGCTTGCAGCCATAGTGTGGCCATCAACCAGTAGCGCGTGGTGTCGGGGTTGGGCTTGCGCAGGCTGACCAGCAACACGCCCAGGGCCGCCGCCAAGCCAAAGCATGGCCAGAACAGGTCTGCCTGCCAGGCGCCCTGGAACTGCGCGCTGGCCATTTGCGAGAGGAAGGTGGCGGGAATGATGTAGCCCAGGCCATACAGCAGGTAAACCCAGCCCAGATGCGCGATGCTGGCGTTGCGCCCGGCAGCGGCGCTGCTTTGTAGCTCCCCCCTGTGCGGCTTGGGCAGCAATGGCAGGATCACCAGCAACATGCCCAGAGCGACCACGCCATACACCAGCCACAGCGTCGCCGAATCCTTGCCCAGCAGGTTGGAGGCCAGTGCCAGCAATCCCGTCAGCAGGATCCCCAGCCCCGGCCCGGCAAACACCAATGCGCCCAGCCGCGGGCGCCCGGCGGCAATCGCCAGGGGTTGGCTCAGGCCGGTAATCATCACCAGCACCCAGGCGCTGGCCACGCCCGTGCCAAAGCGCAGCAGCAGGTGCGACCAGAAGCCGTTGGCCCAGAACGACGCCAGGGTCAGCAGCACACACAACCACAACCCGCCGAGCAACCGCCCGCGTATGTGGTGATGACTGCGCGCGAACATCGAGTCCACGGCCCCCACGAAGTAGCCCAAGTAGTTGGCTGCGGCGATCAGCCCGGCCTCGGTCAGGTCGATTTGCCCTTCGCTGAGCAAGTGCGGCATCTGTGGGGTAAGGGCGAAGCGGCCAATGCCCATGGCCATCATCAGGGCGATAAAACTGGCGAGTAAACGGATCAGGGGAGACATGGGGCACCTTCCTGCAGAAGCGATGACCCCAGGTTAAGGTGGATTGTTGTTCAGTAAAAATGAATAATACTGAGCAACTTGTTCAGTTAAGGAGAATGGTCGTGGAGTTCAGCCAATTGCGTATTTTCCAGGCCGTGGCCGAGGAGGGCTCCATCACCCGTGCTGCAGAGCGTCTGCACCGGGTGCCGTCGAACCTTTCGACCCGGCTCAAGCAAATGGAAGAGCAATTGGGTGTCGAGTTGTTCGTGCGCGAGCGCCAGCGCCTGCAACTGTCGCCCGCGGGCAAGGTGCTGCTCGACTACAGCACGCGGCTGTTGGCCCTGCATGATGAAGCGCACGGCGCCGTGCAGGGCGGGCAGCCGGCCGGGGACTTTGTGCTGGGCAGCATGTACAGCACCGCCGCGATCCATTTGCCAAAACTGCTGGCGCGCTATCACAAGGCTTACCCGATGGTGAACCTGCAAGTGCAGTCGGCGCCCAGTGGCGAGCTGCTCGAGGGCCTGATCACCGGGCGCCTGGATGCGGCATTGGTGGATGGCCCGCTGGCGTTGGCGACCCTGGATGGTGTGCCATTGTGCGAGGAACGTTTGCTGCTGATTTGCGAGGCGGACCACCCACCGGTACGCGGCCCGCAGGATGTGGCCGGGCGCGCGGTGTTCACCTTCCGACGCAGTTGTTCCTATCGGGCGCGCCTGGAGGCGTGGTTTTCCCACGATCGCGTGGCCATGGGCCGGGCCATCGAGATCGAGTCCTATCAAGGCATGCTTGCGTGCGTGATCGCCGGTTCCGGGGTCGCGTTGATGTCCGAGTCGATGCTCGACAGTCTGCCGGGCAAGGACAGTGTATCGATCCACCCCCTGGCCGAGCCATTTGCCCATGCCACCACCTGGCTGATGTGGCGCAAGGGCATGCTCGGCGCTAATCTCAACGCGTGGATTGACCTGCAGCAAGCGGGCAAGACGCGTCCAGAACAGCAGGCGCACGCGATTGCCTGACCACCCCGTCAGGATTTGTATCAATTCAGTAATGGTTCGTTGCGGTTTCAGGCAAGCATTGCGTAGGACTTAGTACTACTATCTGTAGGAAGCAGCCACAGAATTCCAGCTGCTCGGCACTACCCTCAAAGGGGGCACCATGAAAGAAAAACTGCAAAACTGGCTGCACGACCTCGGCGTCGCACTCGGCTTGATCGAGCCACCGCTGCAACCGGTGCCAATCCGCACCGATGACGAACAGCGCCGCCCGCGTCGCAGGTAAGTCCGCAAAAGCGCTCAGACACAGGGTTTGAGCGCGGTTGTAGGAGCACGCAACACCGCAGATTCGATGTGGGAGTGGGCTTGCTCGCGATTACGCTAAATCAGTCACTGAAAGTTTGACTGACCTACCGTAATCGCGGGCAAGCCCGCTCCCATTTTTTGTTTGGTGTTTATCGCACCCGCTCAAGCCAGCTTCACTCAGGCTGCGTCGGCCGCGGCCACCTCTGGCCGACGCGACAGCACACTCACCAGCACAAAACTCACCACACTCACGCCCAGGCTGTAGTAGATCGGTGTGTTTGCCTCCAAACCATCCTTGATCATGAACCCCAGGGATGTGACAAACCCCAATGCCATGGCGCTGATCGCGCCCGCCGTAGTGGCACGTTTCCAGTAGATCGCCCCGATCAATGGGATCAGCATGCCGCCAACCAGCAGATTATAGGCCAGGGTCAGTGCGCTGATCACATCGCTGACTACCAGGGCGATAGCCAGCACGGCGCAGCCGGTCAGCAGGGTGAACAGGCGGTTGATGTTCAGGCTCGACTGCTTGCCGCCGCGCAGGCGCGGCAGCAGGTCCTCGGTAAGCACAGTGGATGCGGCGAGCAGGCCGGCGCTGGCGGTGGACATCATCGCCGCCAGGGCCGCCGCAATCACCAGGCCGCGCAGGCCATCGGGCAACGACAGTTTGACGATGGCGGCGAAGGCGTTGTTGACGTTGTCCAGGTCTGGGATCAGCACGTGGGCCGCCATGCCGATCAGGGCGCAGGCCAGGCCGTAGAGGATGCAGTAGAAACCGGCGAAGGTCCCCGCATACTGGGCGACCTTTGCGTCGCGGGCGGTAAATACCCGTTGCCAGATGTCCTGGCCGATCAGGATGCCGAAGAAGTAGATCATGAAGTAGGTGATGATGGTGTCCCAGCCGATGCTGGTGAAGCTGAAACTGGCCGCCGGCAGCTTGGCCACCAGCTCATCCCAGCCGCCTACGCGGTACAGGCAGATCGGCAGCAGGATAAACATCAGGCCGATGGTCTTGATCACGAACTGTACGATATCGGTCAGGGTCAGCGACCACATGCCGCCGATGGTCGAATACACCAGCACCACGCCACCGCCCAGCAGGATGGCAGCCCAGAACGGCAGGTCGAACATCACTTGCAATACGGTACCAATCCCCAGGATCGAGGTCACCGCGAGCATCAGCGCGTAGGCCAGCATGATCAGGCCGCTGGCCTGGCGGGCCGTGGGGTTGTAGCGCTGCTCCAGGACCTGGGTCACGGTGAAGATTTTCAACTTGAGCAAGGGTTTGGCCAGAAACAGGTTCAGCGCAATGATCCCTGTGCCCAGCGCCGCGCACAGCCAGAAACCGGAAATGCCATGCACATAGCCCAGGCGCACGCTGCCCACCGTGGACGCGCCGCCCAGCACCGTCGCGGCCATGGTGCCCATGTACAGCGTCGGCCCCAGGTTGCGCCCGGCGACCAGGTAGTCTTCATGGGTCTTGGCCCGGCGCATGCCGAAATAGCCGAGCACAAGCATGCCGGCGGCGTAGATAAGTACGACGAACAGATCCAGGGCCATGGTGGCGCTTCTCCAGTTATTGTTTTTATTGACTGATCAGGTAGCGCGCTACATCAACGGTGCGTGACGCCCGGCAGTACGCAGAGCATTTCGTACAGCAGGTTGGCGCCCAGCAACGAGGTGTTGCCGGTGGTGTCGTAGGGCGGCGAAACCTCCACCAGGTCACAACCAATCAGGTCCAGGCCCTGGCAGCCACGGATGATCTCGATCGCCTGGATGGTGGTCAGCCCGCCGATTTCCGGGGTGCCGGTGCCCGGCGCCCAGGCCGGGTCGATGCCGTCGATGTCGAAGCTCAGGTACACCGGGCCACCGCCGACTTTCTCCCGGACTTCGGCCATCAACGGCGCGAGGGAGTGGTGCCAGCACTCTTCGGCCTGGACCACGCGAAACCCCTGTTTGCGGCTCCAGTTGAAGTCTTCGGCGGTATAGCCCTGGGCGCGCAGGCCGATTTGCACCACGCGGTCGCAATCGAGCAGGCCTTCTTCGACGGCCCGGCGGAAGGTGGTGCCGTGGGCGATTTTCTCGCCGAACATATGGTCGTTGACGTCGGCGTGGGCATCGATATGCACCAGCCCGACCTTGCCGTGCTTCTTGTGGATCGCCCTCAGGATCGGCAGGGTGATGGTATGGTCGCCGCCCAGGGTCAGCGGGATCACATCGTGCTTGAGGATCTCATCGTAGGACTCTTCGATGATGCGCACGGCGTCCAGCAGGTTGAAGGTGTTGATCGCCACATCGCCGATATCGGCCACCGACAGCGAGTCGAACGGCGCAGCGCCGGTGGCCATGTTGTAGGGGCGGATCATCACCGATTCGGCGCGGATTTCACGCGGCCCGAAGCGGGTGCCGGCGCGCAGCGAAGTGCCGATGTCCAGGGGCACGCCGATAAAGGCCGCATCCAGGCCGGCGGCGGTTTGCAGGTGGGGCAGGCGCATCATGGTGGCGATGCCGGCAAAGCGCGGCATTTCGTTGCCGCCCAGTGGTTGGTGAAAGATCTTGTCCACGGCAGGGCCTCATCGTTGTTGTGGTTATCAGGGGTCGATTCTGCGAAATGCCAGACAAGGGAAGAATCGCTGTGGGGAAATACTTAGTTCAGATTTTTCTGAACTAATGCCTGGGGTAGACTCCACCGGGTTGCAAACCCTGTTCCCTGTAGGAGCGAGCTTGCTCGCGAAAAACGTTAACGATTACGCGGGCATTCAGAATGTACGCGGCGCTCTCAGGTTTTTCGCGAGCAAGCTCGCTCCTACAGGGAATGGGCCTGTCAGCCGATTTTTTGCCTGGAGGTTCCATGGCCAGCGCCTTGCCCGACCTGAAACTGTTGCGCATCTTCGCAAGCGTGGTGCGCCACCAAGGGTTTGCCAGTGCCCAGCACGAGCTCAACCTGTCGACCTCGGCCATCAGCACCTACATGAGCCAGCTGGAAGGCGCGTTGGGCCTGGTGTTGTGCCATCGCGGGCGTGGCGGCTTCAGCCTGACCAGCAAGGGTGAGTTGTTTCACCAGGAGACCCTGCGCCTGCTGGGCGAACTGGAGGGCTTCGAGCAATACGCGGCGGCGCTCAAGGGCGAACTGCGCGGCACGCTCAAGCTGGGTGTGCTCGACTCCACGGTCAGCGACAAGGCCCTGCCATTCGCCGAAGTCATCGGCGCCTACAGCCTTGAGCACCCGGCGGTGCATCTGCACTTATCGGTCATGAGCCCCTACGAACTGCAACTGGGGGTGCAGGACAATCGCCTGGACCTCGCCATCGGCGCCTTCTCCAACCGCATGAGCGGCTTGGTCTACATGCCGCTGTACCGCGAACAGCACTGGCTCTATTGCAGCTCGCGGCATCCGCTGTTCAGCGAAAGGCGCATTCCGGAGCAGGTGATCACCCAGCAACGCATGGTCGGGCGCGGTTACTGGAGCCAGGCGGAACTGGCGCGCCACGGCTTCAAGCACAGCGCCGCCACCGTAGAAAGTATGGAGGCGCAGTTGATCCTGGTGCTGTCCGGCGCCTACATCGGCTATTTGCCCGAACACTACGCCCAGGCCTGGGCCGACAAGGGCGACTTGCGGGTGCTGCTGCCGGCG
This sequence comes from Pseudomonas sp. HC1(2025), assembly GCF_058742075.1. Classification (NCBI taxonomy): domain Bacteria; kingdom Pseudomonadati; phylum Pseudomonadota; class Gammaproteobacteria; order Pseudomonadales; family Pseudomonadaceae; genus Pseudomonas; species Pseudomonas sp. HC1(2025). The sequence goes on from NZ_CP196017.1 coordinate 1,572,253, forward strand.
ACCTTTGGCTACCAGGCGCCGTTTTCGCTGATCATGCGCCGTGGGCGCAGCCGCGAGCCGTTGATCCAGACCTTCCGCGATTTACTCAAAGCACAGCTCAATCAGGCCTGAACATGTCCAGACCCCAATGCCCCCGCTGCCTGCGGCCAACCACCCACTGCCTGTGCGCACTGATCCCGCGCCTCGACAGCCGCACCCGGGTGTTGCTGTTGCAGCATCCCAGCGAGGTCAACCATGCGCTCAACACCGCACGCCTGGCCGCGTTGGGCCTGGTGAATGCGCAACTGGTGGTAGGTGAAGTATTCGAAGACTTGCAGGCCTTGCTCAACCCGCCGGGCTATCAGGCGCGGCTGCTGTTTCCCGCCGAGGATGCGCAGCCTTTGCAGGCCTACAGCCCATCCAGCCAGCCGTTGCTGCTGGTGGTGCCCGACGGCACCTGGCGCAAGGCGCGCAAGTTGCTGCACCTCAACCCGCTGCTGGCGGCGTTGCCACGGGTGACGCTGGCTGAAGGGGCCGTGTCCCGCTACCGGCTGCGCAAGGCACCGGGGCCGGGGGCGCTGTCGACGGTGGAGGCGATCGTGCAGGCGTTGCAGGTGCTGGAGGCGCCGCAGTCATTCGAGCCCTTGTTGCGGCCGTTCGAGGCGCTGATCGAGGGGCAGATTGCGGCGATGGGGGAAGAGGTTTTCCAGCGCAATCATGGGGGTGACTAGCAGGGGCACCGAGGTGGGGCCATCGCTGGCAAGCCATCTCCCACATTGACCGCGTTGCTCAAGACATGCGCGGTCAGTGTTGGAGCCGGCTTGCCGGCGATGGCGCCCGCCCAAACACCGCTAACGCTCGCGCATCGCCTCCGTGCGTGCCTTCAACACCGGCTTGAGCAAGTAATCCAGCACGCTTTTCTCCCCGGTAATGATGTCTACCGTCGCCACCATCCCCGGGATGATCAGCAGCGGTTTTTTCTCCCCACCCAGATGGTTCTTATCGGTGCGCACCTGGATCAGGTAGAAGCTGTTGCCCTTGTCGTCGGTAATCGTATCGGCGCCGATCAGTTCCAGTTTCGCCGCCAGCCCGCCGTAGATGGTGTAGTCATAGGCACTGAACTTGACCATCGCCTTCTGCCCCGGATGCAAGAACGCCACGTCCTGGGGCCGCACCTTGGCCTCGATCAGCAGGTTGTCTTCCAGCGGGACGATTTCCACCATGTCGCTGCCTGGCTGGACGACGCCGCCGATGGTGTTGACCTTCAATTGCTTGATCACCCCATGCACCGGCGAGACCACGGTGGTGCGGCTGACGCGGTCATCGATGGCGATGCTCGTGGCGGTGATTTTTGACAGGTCGGTGCGTTTTTCGTTGAGTTCCTTGGCGGCTTCCGAGCGGAAGGTCTGTACCGATTCGTCGATTTTGCTCTTGATCTCATTGATCGCCGATTCCGCCCGGGGGATCGCCAGGGTGGTGGCGTTCAGCGAACCGCGGATCTCCACGGCGCTACGTTTGAGGCGCAGGATTTCCACCGGTGATACCGCACCGGTGCCCACCAGGGGCGCCGACATGTTCATCTCTTGTTGCAATAGCGCCAGGCTGGAGCTGAATTGGCCCTGCTTGGAGCGAAACTCCGCCAGTTCCTGGGTTTTCTGCCGCAGTTGTTCACTCAAGGTCCGTTGCTCGCTGCTCAAGCGGCGCTGGCGTTGTTCGAACAGTGAACGTTCGTCTTCGGCCACTTGCGGGGCCTTGGCGATCACTTCATCGGACAATTTGAACGGCCGCCCCTCGGCCTCGGCCGACAGGCGCTCGACCTGGGCGGTGAGGGCATACCGGTCGACTTCGCTTTCGCCCTTGTTCGAGCGGAACCGCGTGTCGTCCAGTTGCAGCAGTTTGTCGCCCTTGTCCACCATCTGCCCTTCACGCACATAAATCTGGGTGACGATGCCGCCCTCCAGGTTCTGGATCACTTGCACCTTGCTCGACGGGATGGCCTTGCCTTCGCCCATGGTCACTTCATCGAGTACGGCAAAGTTGGCCCATAGCAGGGCGCAGATGATCAGGCCGGCGGTCAGCCACACGATAATCCGTGAGCGGCGCGGCGAGTCCTGCAGCGCAGCGCCCGCCAGTTCGGGCATGAATTCGCTGTCGGCGGTTTTGCCAAAACTCTTGAAATAGCCCGGTGACGTGGGAGTGGCTGACATGGTGGGGCTCCTAGACGGCGGCCGAGCCGACACGGCCCTTGCGCAGAGCATCGATCACACTTTCTTTGGGACCATCGGCAACGATGCGGCCGTTGTCCAGCACGATCAGGCGGTCGACCAGGCTGAGCATCGAGGTGCGGTGTGTGACCAAGAGCAACGTCTTGCCCTTGACCCACAGTTCCAGGCGCTGGCGCAGGGTTTCTTCGCTGCTGTTATCCATGGCGCTGGTGGGTTCGTCCAGCAGCAGGATCGGCGGGTCGAGCAGCAGCGCGCGGGCCAGCAACACCGCCTGGCGCTGGCCGCCGGACAGCAACTGCCCGCGCTCGCCCACCGGCCGGTCGAAGCCTTGTGGGTGCTGGCGGGCCAGTTCGCTGACACCGGTCAATTCGGCCACTTCGAGCATCCGCGCATCGCTGATGTAGCGCGCGCCCAGGGTCAGGTTATCGCGCAGGCTGCCGGCCAACAGCGGCAGGTCATGGGCCACATAACCCACTTGCTGGCGCAGGTCGGCCACATCCAATTGGCGCAGGTCGAGGCCATCGAGCAGCAACTGGCCTTCTTCTGGCGCGTAAAAGCCCATCACCAGGCGGCCCAGGGTGCTTTTGCCCGAGCCGCTGCGGCCGATAATCCCCACGCGTTCGCCGGCCTTGAGCTGGAAACTGACCTGGCTCAGGGCCGGGGCATTTTGCCCGGCGTAGCGGAAGGTGACCTGGCTGACTTCCAGGGCGCCGCTCAGTTGCGTGCGTTCCAGTGGGCGCTGCTGCGGGTCGCGCTCCTGGGGCAGGGCCATCAGCGCGTCGGTGCTGCGCATGGTCAACTGCGCCTGCTGGTAGCGGGTGATCAACCCGGCGATCTGCCCCAGCGGCGCCAGTACCCGGCTGCCGAGCATGTAGGTGGCCACCAGCGCGCCGACGCTGAGGCTGCCGGCGATGATGCTGTAGACCCCGGCGACAATCGTGGCCATCCCGGAAAACTGCTGGATGAACAGCGTGCCATTGGTGGCCAGCGCCGAGAGGTTGCGCGCGTGGCTGTCGAGGCGGGTGAGGGCGCCGTGGGTGCTTTCCCACTGGTGCTGGCGCTCGCTTTCGGCGCTGCAGGCCTTGAGGGTTTCCAGGCCGCTGAGGGTTTCGATCAACAGTGCCTGGCGTTCGGCACCCAGGCTCAGGCTTTTTTGCACGGTGTCGCGCAGGCGCGCCTGGATCAGCATCGCAAAGCCGATGGTCAGCGGGAACGCACACAACGGGATGATCACCAGCCAGCCGCCGAGCAGGCTGATCACCACCAGCATCAGCACGGCGAAAGGCAGGTCGATCAGGCTGGTGAGGGTCACGGCGGTGAGGAATTCGCGCAGGCCCTGGAAGTCATGGATGCTCTGGGCAAAACCGCCGATGGTCGCGGGGCGCGCTTTCATCGACATGCCGGTGATGCGCTCGAACAGGGTGGCGGAAAGAATCACATCGGTCTTTTTGCCGGCGGTGTCCAGCAGATGGGCGCGTACCACTCGCAGCACCAGCTCGAAGCCCGTGCCGATCAGCAGGCCGATCACCAGCACCCACAAGGTCGAGGTGGCCTGGTTCGGCACCACGCGGTCGTAGGTCTGCATGACGAACAGCGGCACCATCAGGCCCAGCAGGTTGATCAGCAAACTGGCGAGGATCGCATCGCTGTACAGCCAGCGCGATAGCTTCAGGGTGTCGCGAAACCACGCCTCGACCCGGGGCACCAGCGGCGCGCGCAGGTCTTCGATCTCGTGCCGGGGCCGGGCGAAGAGGGCCTGGCCGCTGTAGGCCGCCTCGAGCTCCTCGCGGCTGACCCACTGTTCGCCGCCCTCGGCTTCGCTGGGCAGGATCAGCGCCTGGCCATCCTCGCCCCAGCGCCGCAGCACCGCGCAGCGGCCTTCTTTGAGCAGCAACAGCACTGGCAGGTTCAACGCCGAGATGGCCTTCAAGTCCCGGCGCAATACCCGCGCCTGCAAGCTGGCCCGGGCCGCCGCCCGTGGCAGCAAGTCCAGGCTCAGGCGTTGCTCTGCCAAGGGCAGGCCGGCGCTCAGGCTGGAGCGGCTGACGGTACAGCCGTGCAGCTTGCACAGGATCAGCAGGCCGTCGAGCAACGGGTCATCAAAGCTCTGGCGCGGGTCGACACCCGGGTTCAACGGTTCCATCTGGCTCACGGCGATCTGCTCCACGTGTTGGCTACTTCAGGTCAGGCAGGTGGGCTTCGCTTCTGACTTCCGACTGGGCAATGGCTTCGGCCGGCACCACCACGCGCTCCTTGTTCAGCAACTCGCCCATGTTGGCCAGCACGCGGTACATGGAGAACTCTTCGGTGTAGCGCACTTCGGTGTAGCGCCGATTGGCGTTGTACAGCTCGTTTTCACTGTCCAACAGGTCCAGCAGGGTGCGTTGGCCCAGGCCGAACTGGTCCTGGTAGGCCGCGCGTACGCGCTGGGTGGTTTCGGCGTATTCGCGGGCGGTGGGGGTCTGGATGCGCGCGTTGTCCATGGCATGCCAGGCCAGGTTGAGGTTCTCGTTGAGCATGCGCAGGGCGTTGTTGCGGATGTCCATGGCCTGGTTGATCTTGTGCGAGTCCGACGCCAGGCGGGCCTTGTCGCTGCCGCCACGGAACAGGTTGTAGTTCATCACCACGCCCACCCGCCATTCGTTGTCGTGGCCCAGGTCGCCCTGCACATTGTTATTGGCACCCACCGCCGCCTCGGCATCGAAGCGTGGGTAGAACGGCGACTTGGCCACTTCGTACTGGCTCTCGGCGGCCATCACGTCGGACTGGGCCGATTTCAGATAGGGGTTGTTCTCCAGCATGCTGCGCCGGGCGCCGAGTTGGTCGCTGGGCAGTTCGCCCTTGATCGAGGCCGGGCTTTCCAGTTCGTCCGGCATGCGCCCGACCACGCTGTAGAAGTTCGATTCGGCGTCTTGCAGGTCGACCAGGGCGGTCTGGTAGTTGTTGTCTGCCAGGGCCCGGCGGGCGGTGGACTGATCGCGGTCAGCGGTGCTGCCGATACCGCGCTCGGTGCGCAGGCCAATCTGGTCGGTGACCCGCAGGTGCGCCTGGAGGTTGTTCTTGGCCAGTGTCAGCAGGTCGCGGCGCTTGAGCACTTCCAGGTACACCTCGACGGTGCGCAGGGCCAGGCTTTCGGCGGTGCCCCGGGTGTAATAGGCGCGGGAGTTGACCACCGCCCCGGTGCGCTGCACTTCGTTGGAGGTGTTGAAACCGTCGAACAGCATCTGGCGCAGGCGCAGTTCCGACTGGGTGTAGTTGTCGGTCTCGGTGTGGTGGTTGCCGCCACGGGCGCGGGTGGTGCTGTTGTCGCTGTAACCGCGGCCGTAGGCGGCGTTGAGGTCGAGGCTGGGGTAGAAACCGCCCTTGGCGACTTTCACATCTTCATCAGCCGACAGCCGGCTATTACGGCTGGCATTGAGTTCCGGGTGAGTGTCCAGCGTGCTTTGGATCGCTTGGGTCAGCGACATCGCTTGGGTGTTGGTGCAGGCCATGGCGATCAGAATCGCGCTGCAGAGGGGGGTAAAGACGCGCATGGGTACCTCTCCTGTGTATCAATGTTGCTGGTCTGTCGCCATTTATTTGACGAATTTAAGGGGTCAAACCGTCTCAGGCTTGTAACAACAGAGCTAAGAACATTTGCGGGAGGACCTAAGAAGGATTTCTCATAATGGTTATGTCCAAAAAAACTTATGCGTTCTGCGCGAAGCAAGACATTGTTCAAAGCACAAGCCTTGAGTTATGTGCGCTTCGGCGCGTTTTGAGGCTCTTGGAAAGTTCAATCGCAAGTGCAAGCGGATGATGGGGTAGCGGAAAAAAGGGAATTTCAGGGTGACGGTTTTTTGTCACTTGTTCCCTTGGAAGGCTCTCTGCAGGCGGGTCAAAGCGCTGGTTGGCGGCTGATTTGAATCAGTTTTGTGCCACCTGCGGGCCACCCGATCCACTGCGCTTGTGCACGTAACCGAGGTGCCGACTACTGGGGTCGGACAGGGAGATAAGCACATGGCCAAGTTAATCGGTGTTGTCAGCAAGGTGGTTGGGGAAGTCTTCGCGGTGGCGGGAGATGGCAGCCGCCGAAGCCTGGTCGAAGGCGACCGACTGTTTGCCGGCGAGCAACTGCAGACCGGCGCGGCCGGTGCGGTGGCGGTGCAACTGACCAACGGCCATGAGCTGACCCTGGGGCGCGACAGCAGCCTGGGCCTTTCCCCGCAATTGCTGGCTGGCCAGGCGCCGCAGATTCACGCCTCCGAAGACCTTGCGCCGAGCCAGGCGCAGTTGACCGATGTGCAGCAGTTGCAAAAAGCCATCGCCGCCGGTGACGACCCGACCCAGACCGCTGAAGCCACGGCTGCCGGGCAAACCGGCAGCACGGCGGCGGGTGAGTTGGGCGGCGGGCACTCCTTTGTGCTGTTGACCGAAGTCGCCGGGCGCGTGGAGCCGGTCATCGGCTTTCCTACGGCAGGGTTTGGTGGGATTCCCGAGTTCCCGTTGTTCCAGGTCGCCGGCCAGCCGGACACCGGCAACGGCCAGCCTGTGGTGGTGCCTCCCGACAACCCGGTGAGCCTGGGTGGGCTGGAGGTCGAGGGCGGCGAGTTGACGCTCAACGAGGCCAATCTTGCCCAAGGCTCGGCCAGCAACCCGGCGGCGCTGGTGCAAAGCGGCACCTTCAGCGTCACAGCGCCCGATGGTCTGCAAAGCCTGACGGTGGGCGGCATCAGTGTGGTCAGCGGCGGGGTGGCCAGCAGCTTCCCGCAAACTATCACCACCGGGCTGGGCAATACCCTGAGCATCACCGGTTATAACGCGGCCACCGGGGTGATCAGCTACAGCTACACCTTGACCGGCAACGAGGCCCATCCGTCAGGTGGCGGCACCAACAGCCTGGGCGAGCAATTTGCGGTAGTGGCCACCGACAGCGATAACGACACCGCCACCGGCTCGCTGGATATCACCATTGTCGATGACGTGCCCAAGGCGCTGGATGACAGCCATGAGGGCAGCGCTTCGGAAAGCCTGTTGACCCTCAGCGGCAACGTTCTGGACAACGACACCCAGGGCGCCGACCGAGTCGCCAGTGGCCCGATCACGGGCGGTACGTTCACCGGTCAATATGGCACTTTGGTGCTGGCGGCCGATGGCAGCTACACCTACACGTTGAACAGCGCCGACCCTGATTTTGTCGCGCTGCAGGGCGGCGGTAATGGCACGGAAACCTTCACCTACACCCTGACCGACGCCGATGGCGACAGCAGCACCGCCAACCTGGTGCTGCAAGTGCACAACAACGACGACCCGGTGGTGATCGGCGGCATCAGCGTGAATGGCGCTGACCTGACCCTCTACGAAAAAAACCTGGTGGATGGCAGCAGCCCCGACGCTGGCGCGCTGACCCGTACCGGCAGCCTGACCGTATCGGCCGTGGACGGTTTGCAGAACCTGTCCGTGGGCGGTATCAACGTGGTGTCCGGTGGTGTCGCCGCCGGCTTCCCGCAATCGATCGCCACCGGCCTGGGCAATACCCTGACCATCACCGGGTTTGACCCGGCCACCGGGGTGATCAGCTACAGCTACACCCTGACCGGCACCGAGGCGCACCCGTCGGCGGGAGGGGTGAATGAGCTGACCGAGAGCTTCAGCGTTATCGCCAATGACACCAACAACAGCACCGCCACCGGCACCCTGCACGTGAGTGTGGTGGACGATGTACCGACAGCTGCCGATGACAGCAATGCACAAGTGGCCTCCGAAAGCCTGCTGACCCTGAGCGGCACGGTATTGACCAATGACGTGCAAGGCGCTGATCGGGTCGCGTCCGGGCCGGTGACGCCGGGCTCCTTCACGGGGCTCTACGGCACGCTGGAGTTGGCGGCGAATGGCACTTATGTGTACACGCTGAACCCGGCCGACAGCGACTTCCTGGGGTTGCACGGTGGCGGCAATGGGACGGAGACGTTTACCTACACCTTGACGGATGCCGACGGTGATACCAGCACCGCGAACCTGGTGTTGCAGGTGCATAACAACGACGACCCGGTGGTGCTGACGGGACTTGAGGTGAATGGCGGGGAGGTCACGGTCTACGAGAAAAACCTGCCGTTGGGCAGTGCTATCGACGGGCCTGCGTTGACCCAATCCGGCACCTTCACCGTGACGGCATTGGACGGCCTGAAAAACCTCACCGTTGGCGGCATCAACGTCGTCACCAACGGCGTCGCGGCGACGTTCCCGCAGTCGGAACCCACCGGCTTCGGCAACACCCTGACCATCACCGGTTACAACGCCAGCACTGGGGTGATCAGCTACAGCTACACCCTCAGCGGCACCGATAGCCACCCAACCGGAGCGGGCACCAATAGCATCAGTGAGTCGTTTGCGGTGGTTGCGACCGACAGCAACAACAGCAGTGCCAATGGCTCCCTGGACGTCAATGTGGTCGACGATGTGCCAAAAGCCGTCGACGACAATCCGGCGGGTATCGCCTCCGAGAGCCTGCTGACCCTGAGCGGCAGCGTGCTGGGCAATGACGTGCAAGGCGCCGACCGCATCGCCACTGGTCCGGTTACGCCAACTACCATCGTTGGCACCTACGGCACCCTGCAACTGTTTGCCGATGGCAGCTACATCTACACCCTCGACAAGACTGACCCGCAGTTCATGGCCCTGAATGGCGGTGGCAGTGGCACTGAAACCTTCACCTACCAACTGAACGACAGCGACGGCGATACCAGCACCGCGAACCTGGTGTTGCAGGTGCATAACAACGACGACCCGGTGGTGCTGACCGGCTTAGACGTCACCGGCGGCGAAGTCACGGTCTACGAGAAAAACCTGCCGCTGGGCAGTGCTATCGACGGGCCTGCGTTGACCCAGTCCGGCACCTTCACCGTGACGGCATTGGACGGCCTGAAAAACCTCACCGTTGGCGGCATCAACGTCGTCACCAACGGCGTCGCGGCGACGTTCCCGCAGTCGGAACCCACCGGCTTCGGCAACACCCTGACCATCACCGGCTACAACGCCAGCACTGGGGTGATCAGCTACAGCTACACCCTCAACGGCACCGATAGCCACCCAACCGGAGCGGGCACCAATAGCATCAGTGAGTCGTTTGCGGTGGTTGCCACTGACAGTAACAACAGCAGCGCCAATGGTTCACTGGACGTCAATGTGGTCGACGATGTGCCCAAAGCCGTCGACGACAACCCCGCAGGTATCGCCTCCGAGAGCCTGCTGACCCTGAGCGGCAGCGTGCTGGGCAATGACGTACAAGGCGCCGACCGCATCGCCACCGGCCCGGTTACGCCAAACACCATCGTCGGCACCTACGGCACCCTGCAACTGTTCGCCGATGGCAGCTACATCTACACCCTCGACAAGACTGACCCGCAGTTCATGGCCCTGAATGGCGGTGGCAGCGGCACTGAAACCTTCACCTATCAACTGAACGACAGCGACGGTGATACCAGCACCGCCAAGCTGGTGCTACAGGTGCATAACAACGACGACCCGGTGGTGCTGACCGGCTTAGACGTCACCGGCGGCGAAGTCACGGTCTACGAGAAAAACCTGCCGCTGGGCAGTGCTATCGACGGGCCTGCGTTGACCCAGTCCGGCACCTTCACCGTGACGGCATTGGACGGCCTGAAAAACCTCACCGTTGGCGGCATCAACGTCGTCACCAACGGCGTCGCGGCGACGTTCCCGCAGTCGGAACCCACCGGCTTCGGCAACACCCTGACCATCACCGGCTACAACGCCAGCACTGGGGTGATCAGCTACAGCTACACCCTCAACGGCACCGATAGCCACCCAACCGGCGCTGGAACTAACAGCATCAGTGAGTCGTTTGCGGTGGTTGCGACCGACAGCAACAACAGCAGCGCCAACGGTTCACTGGACGTGAATGTGGTCGACGATGTGCCAAAAGCCGTCGACGACAATCCGGCTGGTATCGCCTCCGAGAGCCTGCTGACCCTGAGCGGTAGCGTGCTGGGCAATGACGTACAAGGCGCCGACCGCATCGCTACCGGCCCCGTCACGCCAAATACCATCGTCGGCACCTACGGCACCCTGCAACTGTTCGCCGATGGCAGCTACACCTACACCCTCGACAAGACTGATCCGCAGTTCATGGCCCTGAATGGCGGTGGCAGTGGCACTGAAACCTTCACCTACCAACTGAACGACAGCGACGGTGATACCAGCACCGCCAAGCTGGTGTTGCAGGTGCATAACAACGACGACCCGGTGGTGCTGACCGGCCTCGACGTCACCGGCGGCGAAGTCACGGTCTACGAGAAAAATCTGCCGTTGGGCAGTGCTATCGACGGGCCTGCGCTGACCCAATCCGGCACCTTCACGGTGACGGCATTGGACGGCTTGAAAAACCTTACTGTGGGCGGGATTAGCGTCGTCACCAACGGTGTTGCCGCGACGTTCCCGCAGTCGGAACCCACCGGCTTCGGCAACACCCTGACCATCACCGGTTACAACGCCAGCACTGGGGTGATCAGCTACAGCTACACCCTCAACGGCACCGATAGCCACCCAACCGGAGCGGGCACCAATAGCATCAGTGAGTCGTTTGCGGTGGTTGCGACCGACAGCAACAACAGCAGTGCCAATGGCTCCCTGGACGTCAATGTGGTCGACGACGTACCCAAAGCCGTCGATGACAATCCAGCGGGTGTCGCTTCCGAGAGCCTGCTGACCCTGAGCGGCAGCGTGCTGGGCAATGACGTACAAGGCGCCGACCGCATCGCCACCGGCCCGGTTACGCCCAACACCATCGTTGGCACCTACGGCACCCTGCAACTGTTTGCCGACGGCAGCTACACCTACACCCTGGACAAGGCTGACCCGCAGTTCATGGCCCTGAATGGCGGTGGCAGTGGCACTGAAACCTTCACCTACCAACTGAACGACAGCGACGGTGATACCAGCACCGCGAACCTGGTGCTGCAAGTGCATAACAACGACGACCCGGTGGTGTTGACCGGCTTAGACGTCACCGGCGGCGAAGTCACGGTCTACGAGAAGAACCTGCCGTTGGGCAGTGCTATCGACGCGCCTGCGTTGACCCAATCCGGCACCTTCACCGTGACGGCGTTGGACGGCCTGAAAAACCTCACTGTGGGCGGCATCAACGTCGTCACCAACGGCGTCGCGGCGACGTTCCCGCAGTCGGAACCCACCGGCTTTGGCAACACCCTGACCATCACCGGCTACAACGCCAGCACTGGGGTGATCAGCTACAGCTACACCCTCAACGGCACTGACAGCCACCCAACCGGCGCGGGCATCAATAGCATCAGCGAGTCGTTCACGGTGACCGCCACCGACAGCAACAACAGCAGCGCCAATGGCTCCCTGGACGTCAAGGTGGTCGACGACGTGCCCAAAGCCGTCGACGACAACCCCGCTGGTATTGCCTCTGAAAGCCAACTCATCCTGAGCGGCAGTGTTCTCGGTAACGACGTACAAGGCGCCGACCGCATCGCCACCGGCCCCGTCACGCCCAATACCATCGTCGGCACCTACGGCACCCTGCAACTGTTCGCCGATGGCAGCTACACCTACACCCTCGACAAGACCGACCCACAATTCGTCGCCCTTCACGGTGGGGGGAACGGCACCGAGACCTTCACTTATCAGTTGAACGACAGCGATGGCGATACCAGCACCGCCAAGCTGGTGCTACAGGTGCATAACAACAACGATCCGGTGGTGCTGACCGGTCTGGACCTCACCGGCGGTGAGTTGACCGTCTTTGAAAAAAACCTGATCGATGGTTCCAGCCCCAACACCCCCTTGCTGACCCAGACCGGTACCTTCACCGTGACGGCCCTGGACGGTTTGAAGAACCTCACGGTCGGCGGCCTGAACGTGGTGACCAACGGCGTCGTAGCCACCTTCCCGCTGTCGGAAGGCACCCTGCTGGGCAACAACTTTACGGTGGTCGGCTACGACCCCAACACCGGGGTGGTCAGCTACCGCTACACCCTGCTCGACAATGAAATGCACCCCAATGCCAGCGGCGACAACAGCCTGCCCGAGCACATCACGGTCACGGCCAGCGATTACGACACCAATACGGCCACGGGCACGATCGATATCAACATCATCGACGACCTGCCCACCGCCAACCCTGACGTGCGCTCGGTGGCAGAAGGCGGTGTGGTCAGCGCCAATGTGCTGGGCAATGACGTCGGCGGCGCCGATAGCCCCACGTTGGCCGGCGCGGTGGTCGGGGTGCGGGCGGGGAGCAATACCGGCACCCCGGCCAGTGGTGGCCTGGGCGTGAATATCAACGGCAACTTCGGTTACCTGACCCTGGATGCGAACGGCAATGCCGTGTACCACAGCAACCCCAACTCGGTGAGCCCGCCGGGAGCCGTGGATACCTTCGTATATACCGTGCGCGATGGCGACGGTGACTTGAGCACCACGACCTTGACCATTACGGTGGCCGACAGCGGCCTGGTGGCGACAGTCGACGGCGACGTCACGGTCTACGAGAAAGCCCTGGACTTGAACCTCGACGGCCAGGACCTGGCGCCCGGCACCGTGGTCGGCAGCGACCCGACCGCCACCAGCGAAACCGCCAGCGGCACCCTGGTGGGGTCGGCCACTGGCGGCAGTGGCCCGTTGAGTTTCAGCCTGGTGGGCAGCGCAACGGGCAGCTATGGGCAGATCCTGCTCAACCCCAACGGCACCTACACCTACACCCTGACGTCGGCTCCCAAGACTTTGCCCAACAGCAATGATGGGCCGAATGTGCTGACCGAGACCTTCACCTACAAGGCCACCGACCAACTGGGCAACTCCACCACCAGCAGCATCGTGGTGAGCATCGTCGATGACGTGCCCAAAGTGGTGTCCAGCGCACGTGAGGTCACGGCCACGGAGGTGGATTCCAACCTGCTGCTGATCATCGATATTTCCGGCAGCATGAACGACCCGTCCGGGGCCGGTGGTTCGCGGCTCGACCTGGCCAAGGCCTCCATCGTCGAGTTGCTCAACCGCTATGACGAGATGGGTGATGTGAAGGTGCAGATCGTGACCTTCAATGACAGCTCCCAGCAATTGAGCAGCCAGTGGGTCAGCGTCGCCACGGCCAAGTCCTTGGTCAACGGCCTCACCGCGTTCAACGGCACTAACTACGATTCGGCCCTCGGCACCGCGCAGACCGCCTACGGCACTGCCGGCAAGCTGGAAGGTGCGCAGAACGTGGCGTATTTCTTCTCGGACGGTAACCCCACCACGTCCAACACCAATAACCCGAACAACCCCGGCAACGTGGTCAACCCGGAATACGGTGATGGGATCGACGCCACTGAAGAAGGTGTATGGCGCGCCTTCCTCGATGCCAACGGCATCAAGGCCTATGCCATCGGCCTGGGGGCCGGCGTCAACAGCATTTACCTGGACCCGGTGGCGTACGACGGCAGCACCCACACCAACACCAATGCGGTGGTGGTGGCCAACCTGGCGGGCCTGGATGCAGTGCTGGCCGGCACGGTACAGGGCGCGCCAGTCACCGGCAGCCTGCTGACGGACGGCACGTTCGGCGCCGATGGTGGCTTCGTCAAATCCCTCACGGTGGACGGCATCACCTATACCTACAACCCCGCGGCGGGGGGCTCGATGAGCGCCAACCTGCCGGGCGGGCATGGCACGTTCGACACCGTCAGCAACAGCGTCACCATCACCACCAACCAGGGCGGCACGCTGATAGTGGACATGGACAACGGCGAGTTCCGCTACACACCGCCCAAGCTGACCGGCTCGCTGGTCACCGAAACCTTTGGGGTGATCGTCAGCGACAACGACGGCGACCTGGCGAGTTCCAGCCTGGTGGTCAAGGTCAACCCCAACGTGGCGCCGGTGGCCGGTGACGACCATGTGATCACCAATATCCTGTCGGGCAATATCGTGGTGCCTGCCGAGTTGCTGCTGGCCAATGACAGCGATGCCAACCATGACACCCTGACGGCTATCCCTACCAGTTTTCCAACCGGCTGGGTGGCCAAAGGCGCGGCCTTTACCGGGACGGGGGCCAGAACGTTCAACGGCACAACCCTGGCGGATGTACGCACCTCATTTGCCGGTGATGCGGCGAACCTCACCGCAGCACTTTTAATCACCGGCAGTCTCGGCAATGTCGGCGGCGCTACGGCCGACGATCGCATAACGGTCACGCTCAAGGCGGGTGAGACCCTCAGCCTGGATCACAACCGGCCGGTCGGCAACATCGTCATGACCTATTCGCTCAACGGTGGCGGCGAGCTCCCTCTTGCGGATGGCACGACGCTGACTGCGTTAGCGGACGGTAGCTATCAGATTCACCTTACCAACACCTCCAATCCAACAGGCAGCAACCCCAATGGCACAGAAAACTACCATTTGGACATGAAGATCAACTACGCCGGCGCCCAGGACTACACACCGCAGTACCACGGCAACTACTCGGTCAGCGATAACCACGGCGGCAGCGACAGCGCCGCGGTAGACATCAGCTACCAGGCCGGTACGACCCTCACCGGTACCAACGGTGATGACATCATCATGGCCGGGCCCGGCAACAACATCCTCAATGGCGGCGATGGCAACGACGTGCTCACCGCCGGCACCGGCAACAACGAGATGCACGGCGGCAATGGCAATGACCTGCTGTTCAGTGGCATCGGCAACGACCTGCTCGATGGCGGGGCGGGCATCGATACGGTCAGCTATGCCCACGCCACGGCAGGCGTGACCGTCAACCTTGGCCTGGCGAGCGCGCAAGCCACCGGAGGGGCCGGGACCGATACATTGATGGCCCTGGAAAACCTGGTGGGTTCCAACTTCAATGACTTCCTCACTGGCAACGGCAACAACAACCTGATCTCCGGCGGGCTGGGCAATGACACCCTCAAGGGCGAGGGTGGCGATGACATCCTGATCGGCGGCCCGGGCAACAACACCCTGACCGGTGGCCCTGGTGCCGATACGTTCCAGTACCTGACGGGCAACAGCGGGCACGATGTCATCACCGACTTTGGCGTGGGCACCGACAAGCTGGACCTCTCGCAATTGTTGCAAGGGGAGAATGCGACGGCGGCGTCCCTGGATGACTACCTGCACTTCAAGGTCACGGGCAGTGGGGCCACGTTGTTGACCACCATCGACATCAGCGCCGTGGCCGGTGCCACGCCGACCCAGACCATCGACCTGGCCGGGGTCAACCTGGCGACCCAATACGGTGTGACACCGGGCGCGGGCGGGCTGATTGCGGGTGGCGCGGATACCGCGACGATCATCAACGGGATGTTGAATGACCATTCGTTGAAGGTGGATACGGTCTGAGCGGATCCTTGCAACGCAAAACACTGTGCAGCAGCCGGCTTGCCGACGATGGCGATCAATAGGTCGCCATCGCCGACAGGCGTTTTTGGCGCTGTTAGCGCATTGAGTTATAAGCACCATACTTTGCGTGATATGGCCCGCCAGCGTTTGCCGGTATGATAGGCGCCCCCGCAGTCTGGATTGCGAATACGCCATGACCCTGCAATACCCAACCATCGCCGATTGCGTCGGCAACACACCTTTGGTCCGCTTGCAGCGCATGGCGGGTAACACCAGCAATACCTTGCTGCTCAAGCTCGAGGGGAATAACCCGGCGGGCTCGGTCAAGGACCGCCCGGCGCTATCGATGATCGCCCGTGCCGAGCAGCGCGGGCAGATCAAGCCCGGCGACACCCTGATCGAAGCCACTTCCGGTAATACCGGGATTGCCCTGGCCATGGCCGCGGCGATCAAAGGCTACAAAATGATCCTGATCATGCCCGACAACGGCAGCGCCGAGCGCAAGGCGGCGATGACCGCCTATGGCGCCGAGTTGGTACTGGTGACCCCGGAAGAGGGCATGGAAGGCGCGCGTGATCTTGCCGAGCGCATGGCCGCCGAAGGCCGTGGCCAGGTGTTGGACCAGTTCGCCAACGGTGACAACCCCGAGGCGCACTACACCAGCACCGGCCCGGAGATCTGGCGCCAGACCCAGGGCACCATCACCCATTTCGTCAGCTCCATGGGCACCACCGGCACCATCATGGGCAACTCGCGCTACCTCAAGGAGCAGAACCCGGCGATCCAGATCGTTGGCCTGCAACCGATGGAAGGCGCGGCGATCCCGGGGATCCGTCGTTGGCCCGAAGAGTATCTGCCCAAGATCTACAACGCTGCCCGCGTCGATCGCATCATCGACATGGCCCAGCGCGAAGCCGAAGACACCACCCGTCGCCTGGCCCGTGAAGAAGGCATCTTCTGCGGCGTGTCCTCCGGTGGCGCCGTGGCCGGCATGTTGCGCCTGTCTGCAGAACTGGAAAACGCGGTGATCGTCGCGATCATCTGTGACCGAGGCGACCGTTACCTGTCGACCGGCATTTTCGACGCGCCCAACTGATGGCCAAGCAAGAGCGAGGCCTGCGCTTCCAGCCCACGGGCGGCAGCCGGGCGCCCCAAATCCCGGTCGGCAAGAAACAACGCCTGACCATCGAGCGCCTGGCCAATGATGGCCGGGGGATCGTGTTTTTCGAAGGTCGCACCTGGTTTGTGGTGGGCGCCCTGGCCGGCGAAGAGGTCGAGGCGCGGGTGCTCGGTGCCCATGGCAAAGTGGTCGAGGCCCGCACCGAGCGGGTGTTCCAGGCCAGCGAACTGCGCCGCCCGGCGCCGTGCGTGCATGCTGGCCGTTGTGGCGGTTGCAGCCTGCAACACCTGCCCCATGCCGAACAGCTTGCCCTGAAACAGCGCATGCTCGCCGAGCAATTGTCCCGTGTTGCCGGGGTCGAGCCCCAGGAGTGGGCAGCGCCGTTGAGCGGCCCCGAGTTCGGCTATCGCCGCCGGGC
This sequence comes from Pseudomonas sp. HC1(2025), assembly GCF_058742075.1. Taxonomy (NCBI): domain Bacteria; kingdom Pseudomonadati; phylum Pseudomonadota; class Gammaproteobacteria; order Pseudomonadales; family Pseudomonadaceae; genus Pseudomonas; species Pseudomonas sp. HC1(2025). Next base: position 1,589,339 of record NZ_CP196017.1, read on the forward strand.
GCGGGTCGCCGTGCGTTGGGATGCCAAGGCCAAGCGCCTGGACGTGGGTTTTCGCGCCGTGGCCAGCCAGGACATCGTCGCCATCGATGATTGCCCGGTGCTGGTACAGGCCTTGCAACCGATCATGCAGCGCCTGCCCAACATGTTGCGGCGCCTGAGCAAACCTCAGGCCCTGGGGCATGTGGAACTGTTCAGTGGCTCGTCGATTGCCGTGTTGCTGCGGCATATGGCGCCCCTGTCGGAGGCAGACCTGCTGGTGCTGCAAGAATTCTGCGGGTTCCATGACGCCCAGTTGTGGCTGCATGGCGAGGGCGAGCCGCAGCCGTTCGCGGCCGGGGCGGCCCTGGGCTATCGTCTGGAGCAGTGGGACCTGGAGCTGGCGTACCGGCCGGGGGATTTTGTGCAGGTCAATGCCGGGGTCAACGAGGCGATGGTGGCCCAGGCGCTGGATTGGTTGGCCCCGCGTTCCGACGAACGGGTGCTGGACCTGTTCTGCGGCCTTGGAAACTTTGCCTTGCCCCTGGCCCGCCAAGTGCGTGAAGTGGTGGCGGTAGAGGGCGTGCAGGCCATGGTGGACCGCGCAGCCCTCAACGCAGGCAGCAATAATTTGCATAATGTGCAGTTTTTTCAGGCCGATTTGTCCCAGCCTTTGAGTGATGCGCAATGGGCCAAAGCAGGCTTTTGTGCGGTACTCTTGGACCCACCCCGCGATGGTGCCCTGGAGGTTGTGCGCAAGCTCGCCACTCTGGGGGCTGATCGCCTGGTGTATGTGTCCTGCAATCCAGCCACGCTGGCGCGGGACACTGTCGAGTTGGTCAAGCAAGGCTACCGGCTAAAACGTGCCGGGATCCTCGATATGTTTCCGCAAACCGCGCATGTCGAGGCGATGGCGTTATTTGAAGCGAGCTAGGATGCTCGCTTAGTCCGACTGGCCTGCGTTCTCCAGGGCCTGTGACCTGCCAGGGAGTTCGCGGTACAAGGGTCAGCGATTTTGACGCGCTACAGGCGCGTCGTAGGGAAGGTAAGCAAGATGGTACAGGTGAGAGCACACCAGCCGATCAACACCGACGGCAGTATCAATCTCGAGGCATGGCTGGATCATGCCATCAGTGTCGATCCGGCACTGGACCGTGAAGCCTTGAAAGCCGCCTGCGAGTTCGCTCGCGAGGCTGAACAGCAAGACAATGCGGCCAAGAATCTTTGGGCCGAAGGAACCTCCAGTTTTCGTACCGGGCTTGAAATCGCCGAGATCCTCGCCGACCTCAAGCTGGATCAGGATTCGCTGATCGCCGCGGTGCTCTATCGCGGCGTGCGCGAAGGGCATATCGCGTTGCCCTTGGTCAGCCAGCGTTTCGGCGCGGTGGTGGCCAAGCTGATCGATGGCGTGCTGCGCATGGCCGCGATCAGCGCCAGCCTCAGCCCGCGCCAGTCGATGGTGCTGGGCACCCAGGGCCAGGTAGAAAACCTGCGCAAGATGCTGGTGGCGATGGTCGACGACGTGCGCGTCGCCCTGATCAAGCTGGCCGAACGCACCTGCGCGATCCGTGCGGTGAAAACCGCGGATGACGAAAAGCGCAACCGCGTCGCCCGCGAGGTGTTCGATATCTACGCGCCCCTGGCCCACCGCCTGGGGATCGGCCATATCAAGTGGGAGCTGGAGGACTTGTCCTTCCGCTACCTCGAACCCGATCAATACAAACAGATCGCCACCCTGCTGCATGAGCGGCGGCTGGACCGTGAGCGCTTTATCAGCGATGTGATGGGCCAGTTGCGCTCGGAGTTGCAGGCCACCGGTGTCGAGGCCGATATCAGCGGCCGCGCCAAGCACATCTATTCGATCTGGCGCAAAATGCAGCGCAAGGGCCTGGCCTTCAGCCAGATCTACGACGTGCGCGCCGTGCGTGTGCTGGTGCCGGAAATGCGCGATTGCTACACCGCGCTGGGCATCGTCCACACCCTGTGGCGGCATATTCCCAAGGAATTCGACGACTACATCGCCAACCCCAAGGAAAACGGCTACCGCTCGCTGCACACCGCGGTGATCGGCCCCGAGGGCAAGGTGCTGGAAGTGCAGATCCGCACCCACGCCATGCACGAGGAAGCCGAGCTGGGGGTTTGCGCGCACTGGCGCTACAAGGGCACCGACGTCAAGGCGGGCTCCAACCAGTACGAAGAGAAAATCTCCTGGCTGCGCCAAGTGCTCGAATGGCACGAAGAACTGGGCGATATCGGCGGCTTGGCCGAGCAGTTGCGGGTGGATATCGAGCCTGACCGGGTCTACATCTTCACCCCCGACGGCCACGCCATCGACCTGCCCAAGGGCGCGACGCCGCTGGACTTCGCCTATCGCGTGCACACCGAGATCGGCCACAACTGCCGTGGCGCCAAGATCAACGGGCGCATCGTGCCGCTCAACTACAGCCTGCAGACCGGTGAACAGGTCGAGATCATCACCAGCAAGCACGGCACGCCGAGCCGCGACTGGCTGAACCCGAACCTGGGCTACATCACCACATCGCGGGCGCGGGCGAAGATTGTCCACTGGTTCAAGCTGCAGGCGCGGGACCAGAACGTCGCCGCCGGCAAGACCCTGCTCGAACGCGAACTGGGGCGCCTGGGCCTGCCCCAGGTGGATTTCGACAAGTTGGCCGAAAAAGCCAACATGAAGATTGCCGAGGATATGTTCGCCGCCCTCGGCGCCGGCGACTTGCGCCTGGCGCAACTGGTCAACCTGGCCCAGCAGTTGGTGGAACCGGAGCGCGGCAGCGAGCAACTGGAGCTGATTCCGCGCAAGGCCACGGGCTACAAGCCGGGCAAGCGCGGCGATATCCAGATCCAGGGCGTGGGCAACCTGATGACCCAGATGGCCGGCTGCTGCCAGCCGTTGCCGGGCGACGCGATCGTCGGCTACATCACCCAGGGCCGTGGGGTGAGCATTCACCGCCAGGATTGTGCCTCGGTGTTGCAACTGGGCGGGCGCGAGCCGGAGCGGATCATCCAGGTCAGCTGGGGCCCGGTGCCGGTGCTCACTTACCCGGTGGACATCATCATCCGCGCCTACGACCGTTCGGGGTTGCTGCGTGACGTCTCGCAAGTGCTGCTCAACGAGCGGATCAACGTACTGGCGGTCAACACCCGCTCGAACAAGGAGGACAACACTGCGTTGATGTCCCTGACCATCGAGATTCCGGGGCTGGACGCGTTGGGGCGGCTGCTGGGGCGTATTTCCCAGTTGCCGAACATCATCGAGACCCGGCGTAACCGCACGCCATGAGTCGCTGGATGAGTGCGGCCTGAAATGTGGGAGCGGGCTTGTGTAGGAGCTGGCTTGCCTGCGATGCAGGCGCCTCGGTCTACCCGATACCGAGGTGCCTGCATCGCGGGCAAGCCCGGCTCCCACATTTGCTCGGTGGTTTTCCCACTTGATCGGATAGAGAACGATGTATTCACTTGAAGACCTGCTACACCTGATGAACCGCCTGCGCGACCCGCAATACGGTTGCCCGTGGGACATCAAGCAAACCTACGCCAGTATCGTGCCCCACACCCTGGAAGAAGCCTACGAAGTTGCCGACGCCATCGAGCGCGGGGATTTTGATCATCTGCAAGGCGAGCTGGGCGACCTGTTGTTCCAGGTGGTGTATTACAGCCAGTTGGCCCGGGAAGAAGGGCGCTTCGAGTTTGCCGGCGTGGTCGACAGCATCACCCGCAAGCTGATTCGCCGCCATCCCCATGTGTTCCCCACCGGTGACCTGTATGTGCCGCTGGATATCCCTCAGCTAAACGAAGAGCAGGTCAAGGCACGCTGGGAGCAAATCAAGGCCGAGGAGCGCGCAGAAAAATCCGACGCCCCGCAGCAACTGTCCCTGCTCGATGATGTGCCTACCGCCTTGCCATCCCTGTCCCGCGCGGCCAAATTGCAAAAGCGCGCCAGCCAGGTCGGCTTCGACTGGCCGGCGGCGTTGCCGGTGGTGGATAACGTACGTGAAGAGCTCGATGAAGTGCTCGAAGCCATGGCCGACAACGACCCGGCAGCGATTGCCGATGAAGTCGGTGACCTGCTGTTTGCGGCGGTCAACCTGGCGCGGCACCTCAAGGTGGACCCGGAAACCGCCCTGCGCGGTGCCAATGCCAAATTCGAAAGGCGATTCCGATTTATCGAACAGGCATTGCGCGACACCCACCGTCCCATGGAAGATTGCACCCTCGAAGAGTTGGACGCCCTATGGGGCGAAGCCAAACGCCAGGAAAAGAATGTGTCCAACTGCGGTTGAGCAGTTGCCTAAGTGAGTAAGCACCATGAGCATTTCCCTTCGCGACCAGTTGCTCAAAGCAGGCCTGGTCAATCAGAAGCAGGCCAAGCAGGTCGGCAAAGACAAGCAGAAGCAGCAGCGCCTGGTTCACAAAGGCCAGGCCCAGGCCGATGACACCCAGCAGCGCCTGGCCCTGGAAGCGCAGGCCGAGAAGGTCAAGCGCGACCAGGAGCTCAACCGCCAGCAGCAGGAAAAGGTCGAGGCCAAGGCCCGTGCTGCGCAGGTCAAGCAATTGATCGAGACCTCGCGCCTGCCCAAGTTGACCACCGAGGACTACTACAACTTCGTGGACGACAAGAAGGTCAAGCGCCTGTCGGTCAACACCTTGATGCGCAACAAGCTGAGCAACGGCTCGTTGGCGATTGTCCATCACGGCGGCGGCTACGAAGTGATCCCGCGGGAGGCCGCGCTGAAAATCCAGGAGCGCGCCCCTGAGCGTATCGTGCAGATGAACATCCTTACCGAGGCCCAGGTGCCGGATGAAGATGATCCGTATGCCGCCTACCAGATCCCTGACGATCTGATGTGGTAAGGCGTTAAAACAACAAACCCCGCTCAAAAGGCGGGGTTTGTGTTTATAGGCACTGCGGCTGCGTGGGCCGGGTGGCTATGGGATTTCAGTTATTCAGGAGCTAGATGCCTGGCGTCTCATTTCGAGGGTTTCGAGCTCGTTTTTATAGTTATGGGCGTCGCACTCGTTGTGAAACATACCGACCAGCAGGTCTTGTTGATGCACATCCCAGATATGAATCCCGTGGGCCAGGGCCTCGTGGGACATATGGGCATCGTCGCGTTCCGTTACTTTTACTGTCATCTGCTTGCTCCAGTCTCTGGTTGATCTGCGGCAAGGCGTCGCAGGCCTTTGTTATATATTTTGTTAGCTTGCTAAGTAAACTGACTTTGCGAGCAACAATTCATTGCAGCAAACGCAACAATGCTCCAGGCCACGTAAACCGCGACATTGCGTCGCAGGGGGCGGGGTTTTATGACAAAAGTTTCATGTTTGAGTGAGGCTTTGGCTGTGTGCCGGGCATCCCACCGCTATCGCAGGCAAGCCAGCTTGGAATGCGCTTACCTGTGGGAGCAGGCTTGCCTGCGATAGATAGCGCCAGTCGCCTCACCACAAACTCCAGGCGAAAAAAAGCCCCGCATTTAGCGAGGCTCTTTCAACCCATCAACGATCAGATGCCTTTCACAGCCTTGCCATTGACCGTGCCGTCCAACAGCATGATGTTGTATTCCTTGCCGTCGGTTTCGACTTGCTGCAGGCGAACCAGCAGGTAGTCCCAATCCTTGGCAAACCACATCACGGTGGTGCGCTTGCTTTGCGTCGGGTCGCGTACGCGTTCAACCTTGATGGCGTCGATCTTGCCGGCCTTGGTGTCGACTTTCTCGGCACCCAGCACGCGGAAGTCATAGGTGTCGACTTCGCCGTCATCCACCACCTGGTAGCTCATGGTTTTCTTGCCGGCGGCCACGTCATGCTGCAGGGCCAACTGGTAAGTGGATTTGTCGACCATGCCACGGTTCAGCGGGATCTTCACTGCATCGCCGCGATCGGTACCGGTGACCATCTTGGCGGTCCAGTCGAAGTCCAGGTCGGCTTTCTTGGCTTTACCCAGCCCACCTCGTTCAAAGTGGTAGGACTGTGGCAGCAAAGTATCCTTGTCCAGGGTCAAGGTACTTGTTTCGGTCAGGCTGGCGATCATCATCGAGGCCTTGAAGCTGAGCTTCCAGGTACCGTCGGCGGTTTTTTCCAGGCTGCGTTCCGCAGTACCGCTCATGGGCAACTGCTTCCAGTCGGCGGTATAGCTGGCGGAGAAAGGCTGAAGATCTGCCGCGTGCACGGTAGGCAGGGCAAGCAGAGCAAAAGCGAAGAGCAGGGCGCGACGCATAAAATCTCCTAGGTACGAATCAAGTGGCCGCTGGCCGCAAGTAACTGGCCGTCCAACAATGCACCCTGTTCACCGAGAACCAAGCGTCCTTCGGCAAACCAGCGAACCGCCAGCGGGTAAATCCTGTGTTCCTGGGTGTGAACCCGTTGCGCAAGGCTCTGCGCTGAGTCCGCAGACTCTACCGGAACTACTGCCTGTACGACCAGTGGCCCGCCATCGAGTTCCTCGGTGACAAAGTGCACGCTGCAGCCGTGCTCTGTATCGCCGGCCTCAAGGGCCCGCTGGTGAGTGTGTAACCCTTTGTATTTGGGCAGCAGGGAAGGGTGGATATTCAGCAGGCGCCCCTGGTAATGGCGCACGAAATCAGCGCTGAGAATGCGCATGAAGCCGGCGAGCACCACGAGTTTGGGGTTGAAGGCGTCGATCAGTTCGATCAAGGCTGCATCGAAGGCCTCGCGACCTTCGAACGCCTTGTGATCCAGGGAGCGGGTATCGATACCCGCGTCCTGGGCGCGTTGCAGGCCGTAGGCGTCGCTGCGGTTGGAAATCACCGCAGCGATGCGCACCGGGCTGTCGCCGGCGCGCGTGCTGTCGATCAGGGCCTGCAAGTTACTGCCGGTGCCGGAGAGCAGCACCACGACATCACAGGTTGCTGGCATCAGTGAGCCTTGAGGTTCTTCAGTTCAACCTGGGCAGCGCCTTCGGCAGCGGTGGCGATCTGGCCGATCACCCATGGCTGCTCGCCGGCTTCACGCAGTACGTTCAGCGCGCTTTCCACGTGTTCTTGCGCCACGCAGATGACCATGCCCACGCCGCAGTTCAGCACGCGGTGCATTTCGGTTTCGTTGACGTTGCCTTTCTCTTGCAGCCAGTCGAAGACCGCCGGGCGCTGCCAGCTGGCCACGTCGACGATGGCCTGGGCGCCTTTTGGCAGCACGCGCGGGATGTTGTCCAGCAGGCCGCCACCGGTGATGTGGGCCATGGCCTTGACTGCGCCAGTGTCCTTGATCAGCTTGAGCAACGGCTTGACGTAGATGCGGGTCGGGGCCATCAGCAGGTCGGTCAAAGGCTTGCCATCGAGCTGGGTGTTCTCGATGTCGGCGCCGGACACTTCGATGATCTTGCGGATCAGCGAGTAGCCGTTGGAGTGCGGGCCGGACGATGGCAGGGCCAGCAGGGCGTCACCGGCAGCTACCTTGGAGCCGTCGATGATCTCGGCTTTTTCCACGACGCCGACGCAGAAGCCGGCCAAGTCGTAGTCTTCGCCTTCGTACATGCCCGGCATTTCAGCGGTTTCGCCGCCGACCAGGGAGCAACCCGACAGTTCGCAGCCAGCGCCGATACCGGTGACCACTTGTGCAGCGGTTTCCACGTTCAGTTTGCCGGTGGCGTAGTAGTCGAGGAAGAACAGCGGCTCGGCACCGCATACCACCAGGTCGTTGACGCACATGGCCACCAGGTCGATGCCGATGGTGTCGTGCTTGTTCAGGTTCAGCGCCAGGCGCAGCTTGGTGCCCACGCCGTCGGTGCCGGAGACCAGCACAGGCTGCTTGTAGCCGGCCGGGATCTCGCAGAGGGCGCCGAAACCGCCCAGGCCACCCATGACTTCGGGGCGCGCAGTGCGCTTGGCGACGCTCTTGATGCGTTCGACCAATGCTTCACCGGCGTCGATGTCTACACCGGCGTCCTTGTAGCTCAGGGAGGGTTGCTTGCTCATGATCCAGGCCTTTAGGGGGGGATTCAGGGGTAACGACCGATGCGGTGGGGGTACGGAAGTCGAACACTTCAGGACGCCCAGCCGTTGACGGTCTGCGAAGGCGCGCGATTTTATCAGGCTTGAGGGGCAGCGGCCATCCTCGGGCCGACGGGCAGGGGCATATGGTGCTAAAAAAACCTTAATCGGCGCCGCGATCGCCTGTATTAAGGTATAGCCTTTAACCCGCTATCGTTATGACAGTACGAAAACTTACCGGGGCCTTGTGAATGTTTTGCCGGTCGCTGTGGTCACAGCCTTGCTTAACCTTCTTCACGCGGCCTGTTCCAGCCGCTTTTTTGTCGTTCGGGAATCTTTTTTCATGGGTCTGAGTAGATATTTTTTTGTGGGCTGTTTGTCGTTGGTCAGCCTGGCCAGTCATGCCGAAACCGTTAATGGTCTTTATCAAGTGCTGGAGCCGGTCAGCAGCCAGGCGCCCGAGGAGCGCGCACAAGCTACCCAGCGCGCCCTGGAAACCCTGGTGATCCGCCTCGCCGGCGACACCAAGGCCGCCCAGGGCCCTGGCCTGGCGGCAATTCGCAAGGATCCGCAACAGATCATCAGCCAGTACGGCTACGACGCCGGTCCGCCGGAAAGCCTGCAAGTGGATTTCGATCCGGTCAGCACCGACCGGGCCCTGCGCGATGCCGGCCTGGCGCTGTGGGGTAACAATCGGCCATCGATCCTTGGCTGGTGGCTCAGCGATTCCACCGAAGGCAGCAGCCTGGTGGGTGATGGCCAGGCCGCTGCCGAGCCGCTGCGCCGTGCGGCCCAGCACCGGGGCTTGCCGTTGCGCCTGCCGCTGGGTGACCTCGATGAACAGATCGTTGCCACCGCGCCTAATCTTGAGAGCGCAGATCCCGCGCCCCTGCGTTCGGCCTCCGAGCGTTATGGCGCCGATGCGCTGCTGGCGGTGCATGCCCGTGAAGACGCGGGCCAATGGCAAGCCAAGTGGCGCCTGTGGCTGGGTGACAAAGCCGAGCAGGGCACCGTACAGGGCGCCGACACTGCGGCCTTGGCCGATGCCGTCTTGCTGGCGGTCAGTGAGCGGCTTGCCCCACGGTTTGCGGTAAAAGCCGGGGTGTCGAGCGAGCAGTTGCTGCAAGTGCAGGGCATGACCCTGGAACGCTACGCCGCCCTCGGTCACCTGCTGGAGCCCTTTGGTGCGCAGTTGCAGCGAGTGGATGGCGACCGGATCGTCTATCGGGTCAATGGCAGCAGCGAGCAACTGCGCAGCCAGTTGAGCCTGGCCAAGCTGCAGGAAGTGCCGGCCGGCGAGGCGCTCGCGCCACAACCTGTGCCGGCGCCAGTGGTCGAAGGTGCTTCACCGGCACCCGTGCCGCAAGCCGAGCCCGAGCCGCAGCTGCGTTTTCGTTGGTAAATGTTCTTCCTTATATAGAAGCAACTGACAGATGGAGTGGTTTATGGCGGATACGCGTCGTTGGGTGTGGCTTGGCGGGATTGTCCTGCTGTGCGTCTTTGTGTTCTTGCTGCATTCGATCCTGACGCCGTTCCTGGTCGCGTTGCTGCTGGCTTATCTGTTCGACCCGGTGGTCGATCGCCTGGAAAAACTCGGCCTGTCGCGCACCTGGGGCGTGGTGGCGGTATTTGCGCTGTTTACCCTGATCGTCATGGCGCTGCTGTTGGTGCTGGTGCCGATGCTGGCCAAGCAGATGATCCGCCTGTACGAATTGGCGCCGCAAATGCTCGACTGGCTGCAACACACGGCCATGCCGTGGGCGCAGTCCAAGCTCGGCCTGGCCGATGGCTTCTGGAAGTTCGACAAGGTCAAGGCCGCGATCAGCGAGCATATGGGCCAGACCACCGATATCGTCGGGGTGATCCTCAGCCAAGCCACGGCTTCCAGCCTGGCGCTGATCGGTTGGCTGACCAACCTGGTGTTGATCCCGGTGGTGGCGTTCTACCTGCTGCGTGACTGGGACATCATGATGGCCAAGATCCGCAGCCTGCTGCCCCGTGATAGCGAGGAGCGCATCGTGTCCCTGGCCGGGGAGTGCCATGAGGTACTGGGTGCGTTTGTTCGCGGGCAGTTGCTGGTGATGGTCGCGCTGGGGATTATCTACGCTGGCGGGCTAATGGCGATTGGCCTGGAACTGGGCCTGTTGATCGGCATGATTGCCGGCCTGGCGGCGATTGTGCCGTACATGGGCTTTGTCATCGGGATTGGCGCGGCGCTGGTGGCCGGCCTGTTCCAGTTTGGCGGCGACTTGTACCCGATGCTGGGGATTGTCGCGGTGTTCATGGTCGGCCAGGCCCTGGAAGGCATGGTGCTGACGCCGTTGCTGGTGGGCGACCGCATCGGCCTGCATCCGGTGGCCGTGATCTTTGCGATCCTGGCGGGCGGCGAGCTGTTTGGCTTTACCGGCATCCTCCTGGCGCTGCCGGTGGCGGCGGTGATCATGGTGCTGGTGCGCCATGTGCATGATGTGTACAAGGATTCGGACGTCTATACGGGCGCCGATGACCCTCAGTTGTAAGGCTGATCACAAACCCGGCTCAAGGCCGGGTTTGTTACCTCTAGGGCTTGGCATTTAGCCATCGCGTCAAACAATCTCCAAAAAATCCAATGAGTTAACGCAAACCTTTGATTTTGCTTGTGGTCTGTTGCATTGTGCGCCCGGCGTCACGGGTATAAACTTTGCAAACTTTTCACAGAGGCCACTAACGGTTCGATTGGAACCGTTCAGTCAGCATGAAACCGATTCAGCTGCCCCTAGGTGTGCGTCTGCGTGACGACGCTACCTTCATCAATTACTACCCAGGCGCCAATGCCGCTGCACTCGGCTATGTCGAGCGGCTCTGCGAAGCCGACGCCGGGTGGACGGAAAGCCTGATCTACCTCTGGGGCAAGGACGGCGTGGGGCGGACCCACCTGTTGCAGGCCGCCTGCCTGCGTTTTGAGCAGTTGGGTGAGCCGGCGGTGTACCTGCCGTTGGCCGAGCTGCTGGACCGTGGCATCGGCATCCTCGACAACCTTGAGCAATACGAACTGGTGTGCCTGGACGACCTGCAAGCGGTCGCCGGCCGGGCAGACTGGGAAGAAGCACTGTTCCATCTGTTCAACCGCCTGCGCGACAGTGGCCGGCGCCTGTTGATTGCCGCGTCCACTTCGCCGCGGGAATTGCCGGTCAAGCTGGCAGACCTCAAGTCGCGCCTGACCCTGGCGCTGATCTTCCAGATGCGCCCGCTGTCCGACGAAGACAAGCTGCGGGCCCTGCAACTGCGTGCCTCGCGCCGTGGCTTGCACCTGACCGATGAAGTCGGGCATTTCATCCTCACCCGCGGTACCCGCAGCATGAGCGCGCTGTTCGACTTGCTCGAGCAGCTCGACCAGGCCTCCTTGCAGGCCCAGCGCAAGCTCACTATCCCCTTTCTCAAAGAAACCCTCGGCTGGTAGCCAGCCCTTTGAAACCGGGGCTCCTGGCAAATTCCAGGCGCCAGAAAACCTGCGCATGAGCCGCTATGGCCACTCAAAAGGGTTTAAATGGGGTGTAAGGGCTTAGATGACATAGGTCAAACAAGAAGTCACATAGATCACGATTGAATTTGCAAATCGATGTCATAGAAGGCATAGTCTCGACTTCTTTACATATCAGCCACGGTCGTGCCCATGCTAAATCGCTTCGCACCCCTCGTGCCTCTCGCACTCGTTACCCTGTTGTTTGGTTGCGCCACCCACCCCCAGCAGGTGGTCGAGCAGCAAAAGCCGCAACAACAGCATCAAGCCAAATTCGTCGCAGCACAGTCTTCTTCTGTTTATGAAGAAGAGGTGGCGACCGAAAAAGAACTGGCCCAGTTCGCCGATAGCAAGCCTTACCAGCTGCCGCTGCTGGCCGATAGCATTCTCGAACGCGGCATGTCCCTGATCGGTACCCGTTACCGTTTCGGCGGTACCTCTGAAGCCGGTTTCGACTGCAGTGGCTTTATCGGCTATCTGTTTCGTGAAGAGGCCGGCATGAACCTGCCGCGCTCCACCCGCGAAATGATCAACGTGGATGCACCGTTGGTCGCACGGAACAACCTCAAGCCTGGCGATCTGCTTTTCTTCAGTACCAATGGCCGTGGTCGTGTCAGCCACGCCGGTATCTACCTGGGCGATGACCAGTTCATCCACTCCAGCAGCCGCCGCAGCGGTGGGGTGCGGGTCGATAAGCTGGGCGACAGCTACTGGAGCAAAACCTTCATCGAAGCCAAGCGTGCATTGGCGATGGCCCCGACTACCGTTACCGCTCGCAAGTAAAGTTAAAGTGATACTTGAAGTTTGACGCGTAACCGCTAGAATCCTGAGATATTGTTGCGAACCTGACCGCGCAAGCTTGCTTGCGCGGTCTAGTTTTCAGCGTTCGGCAGCGAAAGCCGCATCCAGATCAGGATTGTTCTGCCCATGTCGACCTCGGCCCGCCTAATTCTTGTTGTTTGCGCCGCACTGCTCAGTGCCTGCGCCAGCCGTCCTCCACCTGCGCCTGTGGCTGTCAAGCCCAAGCCGGTCTTCAACTACGCCACCCAGAACTTTTCGCCAGCGGCTGAAGATGTGCTGTTTCGCGCCCTGGGCCTGGTCGGCACGCCTTATCGCTGGGGCGGCAATACTCCGGATTCGGGGTTTGATTGCAGTGGCCTGATTGGTTTTGTCTACCGCGATGCCGCTGGTATCTCCCTGCCGCGCACCACTCGCGAGTTGATCGTGATGCGGGCCCAGGACGTGCGTGAAGATGCGCTGCAGACCGGTGACTTGCTGTTCTTCGCCACGGGCGGCGGCTCGCAGGTCAGCCATGCCGGCATCTATGTGGGTGAAGGGCGTTTCGTCCATGCACCGCAAACCGGCGGTACGGTGAAGCTTGATACCTTGTCCAAGGCTTACTGGCAGAATGCCTATCTGAGCGCCAAGCGCGTATTGCCGTCGGAGCATCTGGCGCGTAATCCCTAGAAGGGGGCGTCGGTTTTGCGAGTGGCCATATGCTTCAAATAGCCCACCAGCAACTCCAGGTCGGCCTCTGGCAACACGCTGGCGGTAAACGCCGGCATCTTGGCTTGCGGCCAATGCCTCAGGCTCTGGGGATCACGGATGTAACGCTTGAGAAAGTCGCCGCCGAAATATTCGGTGGGGCTGTAGGGTAGATTCAGGTCCGGGCCTACCTGCGCGTCACCCGCGCCGTTTAGGCGATGGCAGGCCAGGCAGTTCTTCTGGAACAGGGCGAACCCCTGGTTGACCGGATCGTCCACCGCCAGCGCAGGGTCCGGCAGTAGCGCCGGGAAGCGTTCGGCAACGGTTTTCAACTGTTTGATCGTCGAGATCTGGAAGGGCCATTGTTCCGGGCTGATCCCGCTCGCCTGGGGTTGGGTCCACACCAGGTAAAACGGCCCGGCGCTGGGCTTGCCCTTGGCCAGCGGGGGCCATGGCTGGGCCGGATCCTCCACCGCCAACCACGCCTGGGCGCCGCTTTGCGAAAGCAGCGGCGCGGCAGCCAGTTCGGCGGCGAAACCATCGAGCGCTACCGCCTGCACATGGTTCTGCGCCAACACGCCCGGCAAGAGTACGGCCAGCGGTACTGCGCGATAGGTCATGTTGCGCTTGTAGGAAACGTCATCAACGATCTGCACGGTTTGCGCTGCCGGGTGCTTGAGCAACTCGGCGGTTTGCCAGGTTGTGCGGCTGTGATCCAGCTCGATGGTCAACGAGGCGGCGCTGGCGGGGTAGGCCAGGATCAGCATCAGCAGGACGATAATGTGTTTCAAGGCGAGTCCCATGTGGCAGTGGCGGTCTGGGCTCAGGATACCGGACATCGACTACGAAACCGTACGCAAAAAAGACAGCCCCGGTCACGGGAACGCTCTACGCGGTTTCCCGGGCGGTGCTGCCAAAGGCTGCAATGTCTAGGTGTGATCGGCCCGCTCAACCAATGATCTTGGTCAGGTTGGGCAAAATCAGAATCAGTGTGGTGGCGAAGAGAATGAGCCCCGCCTGGCGGACTTTCGATTGTTTGAACATGGCTGACTGCCTTTTGTTGTTATTCCTGAGCGTCAAATGCGCCGATGCAAGCACCATCATTGACTACGTTAGGCCTGCGAGATGGCATTTTTCTTACAGCTGCTCCAGCAAGACCCGGCAGCAGCGTCATACACTTCTTACTGATTCAACCTTAGAGCCCATGTCGGGCGTGGCTTAGATCGCTTTCATATCAACTTAGATTGAAATCCTTTTAAAAGCGCATGAGGCATATGGCCATCTTCGCGCCAGCCCCTTGGCTAGACAGCTAAAACGATTAACCTGGGGTTTTCGCCAGCCTCCTACCGTTCGTCTGAGCGTGCTCGTCAAGGCCAATGAGCGCATCGGTCATTGAATCTGCCCTGGCGGCGCTTAAGGTAAGGGCACGGTCGGCTCTCCCCTTGAGAGCTCCATTGCACAGTGGTTCGAGGACGTCATGACCCAAGCTTTGATCTTTGATGCGATACGTACGCCCCGGGGCAAAGGCAAGGCCGATGGCGCCTTGCACAGCGTCAAGCCGGTGAACCTGCTGGCCGGCTTGCTCAGCGCCCTGCAACAGCGCAGTGACCTGGACACGCGCCAGGTGGATGACATCGTGCTCGGTTGCGTCACGCCAGTCGGGGACCAGGGCGCGGATATCGCCAAGACGGCCGCGTTGGTAGCCGACTGGGACGTCAGCGTCGCCGGTGTGCAGGTCAACCGCTTCTGTGCGTCGGGCCTGGAGGCGGTCAACCTTGGGGCGATGAAGGTGCGTTCCGGCTTCGAGGACCTGGTGGTGGTCGGCGGTGTCGAGTCCATGTCCCGCGTGCCCATGGGCAGCGATGGCGGTGCCTGGGTGCTGGACCCGCAGACTAATATGCACAGCCACTTCACGCCCCAGGGGATTGGCGCCGACCTGATCGCCACCCTGGAAGGCTTCAGCCGCGAAGATGTCGACACCTTCGCCTTGCACTCCCAGCAGAAAGCGGCGCGGGCCAGATCAGATGGGTCCTTCAACAAATCCCTGATCCCGGTGCAGGACCAGAACGGCATCGTACTGCTCGATCACGACGAATTTATCCGTGGCGACTCGACGCTCGAAGGGTTGGGCAAACTCAAGCCGAGCTTCGAAATGATGGGGCAGATGGGCTTCGATGCCACGGCCTTGCGGGTCTACAGCCATGTCGAGCGCATCCAGCATGTGCACACACCGGGTAACAGTTCCGGGATTGTCGATGGCGCGGCCTTGATGCTGATCGGCTCCGAGGCCCGGGGCCGTGAATTGGGCCTGCAAGCGCGTGCGCGTATCGTCGCCACCGCCGTCACCAGTACCGATCCGACCATCATGTTGACTGGCCCCGCGCCGGCCACCCGCAAGGCCCTGGCCAAGGCCGGCCTGCGGGTCGAGGACATCGACCTGTTCGAGGTCAACGAAGCCTTCGCCTCGGTGGTGCTCAAGTTCATCAAGGACATGGGCATCGACGCCGCCCGGGTCAATGTCAATGGTGGCTCAATTGCCATGGGCCACCCACTGGGGGCCACGGGGTGCGCGATCCTCGGCACCTTGCTCGACGAGTTGGAGGTGCGCCAGCAGCGCTACGGCCTGGCCACGCTCTGTGTGGGCGGCGGCATGGGTATCGCCACCATTATCGAACGCCTCTGAGCCTAAGGAATCTGTCATGACCGACGCCATTCGTTACGAAAAAGGCCAGGACCAGATCGTGGTGCTGACCCTCGACATGCCCGGCCAGAGTGCCAACACCATGAACGCCGCCTACCGCGAGGCCATGGCCGCCACCGTCGCACGCCTGGATGCGGAAAAGGATGGGATTGCCGGGGTCATAATCACCTCGGCGAAAAAAACCTTCTTTGCCGGCGGTGACCTCAATGAGCTGATCAAAGTCGACAAGCCCCATGCCAAGGCGTTCTACGACATGGTCCTGGGCCTGAAGGCGCAGTTGCGCAGCCTGGAAACCCTCGGCAAGCCGGTGGTGGCCGCGATCAACGGCGCCGCCCTCGGCGGTGGCTGGGAGCTATGCCTGGCGTGCCAGCACCGCGTGGCGCTGGATCATCCAGCCGTGCAGATCGGCTTGCCGGAAGTCACCCTCGGCCTGTTGCCGGGCGGCGGCGGGGTGGTGCGCATGGTGCGCATGCTGGGTCTGGAGAAGGCCTTGCCGTACCTGCTGGAAGGCAAGAAGATCAGCGCGCAGAAGGCCCTGCAAGCCGGGTTGATCGACGAGTTGGCGGCGGATCGCGATGAACTGCTGGCCAAGTCCCGGGCCTGGATCCTGGCCAACCCGACGGCCAAACAGCCTTGGGATATCAAGGGTCACCAGATTCCAGGTGGCACACCGTCCAATCCAAAAGTCGCGCAAATGCTCGCCATTGCGCCGTCGATCCTGCGCAGTAAAACCAATGGCTGCTTCCCGGCGCCGGAGAAAATCCTCTGTGCGGCCGTGGAGGGCGCCCAGGTGGACTTCGACACCGCGCACCTGATCGAGACCCGCTACTTCACCGAGCTCACCACCGGCCAGGTGGCGAAGAATATGATCGGCACCTTCTGGTTCCAGCTCAACGAAATCAACGCCGGGGGCTCACGGCCTGCGGGGTTTGCGCCGTATGTCACGCGCAAGGTCGGCATCCTCGGCGCCGGCATGATGGGCGCGGGGATTGCCTACACCAGTGCATCGGCGGGAGTGGAAGTGGTGCTCAAGGACGTGACGCTGGCGGCGGCAGAGAAGGGCAAGGCCCACTCGGCGGCGCTGCTGGACAAGAAAGTCAGCCGTGGGCAACTGACGCCTGAGCAGCGGGAAAGCACCCTGGCGCGGATCCATCCTACAGACAGCGATGCCGACCTGGCCGGTTGCGACCTGATCATTGAGGCCGTATTCGAAGACCGTGACCTCAAGGCCAAGGTCTCGGCGGCGGCCCAGCGCGTGGTAGGCGCTGACGCGGTGATTGCTTCCAATACGTCCACCTTGCCCATCAGCGGCCTGGCGAATGCGGTGCCAGACCAAGGCAAGTTTATCGGCCTGCATTTCTTCAGCCCGGTGGAAAAAATGCCACTGGTGGAAATCATCAAAGGCGCCAATACCAGCGACGAAACCCTGGCTCGGGGCTTTGACTTCGTACTGCAAATCAAGAAAACCCCGATTGTGGTGAACGACAGTCGCGGCTTTTTCACCTCGCGGGTATTTGGCACCTTCACCAACGAAGGCATCACCCTGCTCGGCGAAGGCGTGGCTGCGCCGATGATCGAGACCGAAGCGCGCAAGGCCGGGATGCCGATTGGTCCGCTGGCGATTTCTGACGAAGTTTCCCTCAGCCTGATGAGCCATATCCGTCAGCAGACAGCCAAGGATCTGCACGCCGAAGGCAAGACGCTGCCCGAGCATCCGGCGTTTGCGGTGATCGACCTGTTGCTCAATGAGTACAAGCGCCCGGGCAAGGCGGCGGGCGGTGGTTTCTACGAATACCCCAGCGGTGGCCAGAAATACCTGTGGCCAGAACTCAAGGCACGCTTCGAGAAGCCCGGCCAGCAGATTTCGGCACAGGATGTGCGCGACCGCCTGCTGTTTATCCAGGCCATCGAAACAGTGCGGTGTGTGGAGGAGGGCGTGTTGATGTCCACCGCCGATGCCAATATTGGTTCGATCTTCGGCATCGGCTTTGCGGCGTGGACCGGCGGGGCGCTGCAGTTTATCAACCAGTACGGTTTGAACGACTTCGTGGCGCGGGCGCGTTACCTGGCCGAGCAATACGGCGAACGGTTCACCCCGCCAGCCTTGTTGCTGGAAAAGGCCGCCCAGGGCACAACGTTCTAACCTCCTGACAGGTCATGGGTGGGGGCTTGCCTTGAAAGGGTATTTCAGGGCAGGCTGGCGGGTGTGCGTTATTCCCATCACCGTGTCAGGTATTTTTTATGTCGCTACGCGTCTGCATTCTGGAAACCGATATCCTGCGTCCGGAACTGGTCGATCAATATCAAGGTTACGGGCAGATGTTCCAGCGCCTGTTTTCGCAGCAGCCGATTGCCGCCGAATTCGTCGTCTACAACGTGATGCAAGGCCACTACCCGGCGGACAGCGAAGTGTTCGACGCGTACCTGGTCACGGGCAGCAAGGCGGATTCCTTCGCTACCGATCCGTGGATCGAAACCCTCAAGGCCTACCTGCTGAACCGTTACGAGCGGGGCGACAAGCTGCTCGGCATCTGTTTCGGCCATCAACTACTGGCGCTGCTGCTGGGCGGCAAGAGCGAGCGGGCGAGCCAGGGCTGGGGCGTGGGCACGCACAACTATCAATTGGCCGCCAAGGCGCCGTGGATGAGCCCGGTGGTAGAAGAACTGACCCTATTGATCAGCCACCAGGACCAGGTCACCGCCTTGCCGGAAAACGCCACGGTGATCGCTTCCAGCGATTTCTGCCCGTTTGCCGCTTATCACATCAATGATCAGGTGCTGTGCTTCCAGGGGCATCCGGAGTTTATCCACGATTACTCCCGGGCCTTGCTCGACATTCGCCAGCTCAACCTTGGCGAACAGATCTACCAGCAGGGCGTCGCCAGCCTTGCCCATGACCACCACGGGGTAACCGTGGCGGAATGGATGATGCGTTTTGTAGCCCACAAGCCGCAGGTCGCCTGACCCCGGCCGGCCGGGGTGGGCAGGTTACAGCCACCCCGAGCGCTTGAAGCTGGCCCACAGGCCCGTACACCCCACCGCGATAAATCCCAGCACCGCAAAATAGCCGTAGTGCCATTGCAGTTCCGGCATGTTCTGGAAGTTCATCCCATAGATCCCGGCCACCGCCGTGGGGAATGCGAGGATCGCCGCCCAGGCTGCAAACTTGCGCTGCACCACGCTCTGGCGCGAGGCTTCGAGCAGCACGCCGATCTCGATGGTCTGGCTGGCGATGTCGCGCAGGGTCGAAAGGTCTTCCATCTGCCGCGTGACGTGGATCTCTACATCGCGAAAGTATGGGCGCATGTTCTTGTCGATAAACGGGAAGCTCAGCTTTTGCAATTCCTCGCTGATTTCCACCATTGGCGCCACATGCCGGCGCAGCCGCAGTACGTCGCGGCGCAGGCCGTGCAGGTTCTGGATATCGCGCTCGTTCAGGGAGTTGCACAACACGTTGTGCTCCAGCGCATCGATCTCGGCATGAATCGCCTCACTCACGGGCTGGTAGTTTTCGGTGACAAAATCCAGCAGGGCATAGAGTACGAAATCTTCCCCGTGCTCCAGCAGTAGCGGCCGCGCCTCACAGCGCTGGCGTACATAGCCGTAGGACGCCGAGTGGCCGTTGCGCGCGGTGATGATATAGCCGTTGCCGGCAAAAATATGGGTCTCGATAAACTCCAGCTTGCCTTCATGGCGCACCGGCGAATAAGTCACGATAAACAGTGCGTCGCCAAAGGTTTCCAGCTTCGGCCGGCTGTGTTTTTCGAGGGCGTCTTCGATGGCCAGTTCATGCAGGTTGAACTGGCGTTGCAGGTTGGCCAGTTCCTGGGCGTCGGGCTCTTCCAGGCCGATCCATACAAAGTGATCAGGCTTGGCCGCCCAGGCGGCGCCTTCATCGAGGGTGATATCCCGGACTTTTTTACCGGCGCTATAGACGGCCGCCGCAACAACTCTACCCATAATGCTGATCGCTTCTTCACAAGTGGCAGTAACCGGCCAGCTTAGCCTGAAACGCCACATTGTAGGAGCCGGCTTGCCGTCAGGTTTTTTGCAGTGCTTGATCCATGGCTTCAATGCACTCGACCATTTGCGTCCGGCACTTCTCCATCAGCCCGGGCATGTCATCCATCGTCAATCCTGCTGTAGGGATCGGCGCCAATGACCGGATCAAGATATCGCCGCTGTTCCAGCGATTGAGCTTCATCTGCGTCACATAGGTACTGACGCACACCGGCACAATCGGCACTCCGGCGGCAATCGCCATTTGGAACGCGCCCTTCTTGAACGGCAGCAACGATTCACCCAGGTTGCGTGTGCCTTCCGGAAACACCCAGATCGAGGTTTCTTCGTGTTGCAGGGTATGGGTGGTGGTCAACATCGACCGCCGCGCCTTCTGCGCATTGCCCCGGTCAATCAACACATTGCCCGCCAGCCAGAACAGTTGCCCGAACAGTGGCACCCACTTCAGGCTTTTTTTGCCGATGCACACGGTGCGATAGGGCACCACATTGCCGAACACGAACAAATCATAGTTGGACTGGTGGTTGGCAATAATCACGCAACTGCTCGGCTTGTTGCGCAGCGAGTCCACTTGCGGCTTGACCCGCAGCCGCAGGATCCACATGGCCGGCAGAGCATACAGGCGTGCGCACAGGCGGCTGTTATCCGGGTTGAACGGCCGGCAGATCCCCAGCAGCACGCCCAGCACACCGGCAATCAGAAAATGCAGGCCCATCAATAACATGCGTAAACAATAGAGCATCGACACGGACCATCGGGACAAAAGGTGGCGCAGTGTACGGACGTGCACTGTATTCGGCAATTACCCCTGTAGAGGTAGGAGATGGGCGATGTTTAAGTACATGTTTCAGCAGATGGAGACAGATGCCATCTAGAGCGGTTGCAAGGTGATTCAGAACGGGCTGTAAGAAAAAGCCCGACACAGGGTCGGGCTTTGTTTGATGCGGTCTCGGGAGACTCAGCCCAGATGTTCCTGGTCCTGAATGATCGCGTTATCCAGCAGATCCAGCAGGGCTTTACGCACCTTCAGCTTGGTTTGCTTGTGGGCGTTCATATTGATCTTCTTCAACTGCCGCGCCGCTTCCAGGGCCGCGGCTTGCAGCTCTTCGGGTGCCACCACCTTATCGAGGAAACCGGCGCTCAAGGCGTCTTGCGGGGTGAACATCTCGGCATTGATCACCGAACGATGAAACGCCGACTTACGCAGGCGATCGCGGGCCAGTTCAATCCCGGCATGGTGCATGGTCATGCCGATCATCACTTCATTCAGACCAATGCTAAAAGGCCCCTCGACACCAATCCGGTAATCGACCGACAGCAACAGGAACGCCCCCTTTGCCACCGCATGCCCAGGGCACGCGACAATCACCGGAAACGGGTGCGACAACAGGCGACGCGCCAGGGTCGAGCCCGACGTCACCAGGCTGACCGCCTCTTTAGGGCCGGCCGTCATCACTTTCAAATCATAACCACCCGACAGAATCCCCGGCGTACCGGTGATAATCACCACCGCGCGATCCTTCTCGGCCTGGTCCAGCGCTTCATTAAACGCACTGACCACGGCAGGGGAAATGGCATTGACCTTACCGTTGCTCAAGGTCAGGGTCGCGATACCGTCTTCGAGGTGGTAGGCAATCAACTCACTCATGACGCGATTCCTTGTAATACGTTTAATAGAAGGCCAGGCCGCAGACGTTACCCAGCATGGCCGCCCCGGTAAAGCGCCATGACTGACTGGCCAGTCAGACTTTTCCCAACCGCCCGGCCCAGAGTAGGCTACGTCAGGGCTCGCCAGCCACCTTGGCCCCATACCGACACGCCTTGAGAATGGCACAATCGCCGCCCTCCACACCGCGCCAGAGGGAGGCGGCATGGGATAACCGTCTAAGCGCATGAAAATTCTGAAAAAAACCTTTGCCATCGGAAAAGCTTTCGACTACATTAGCGCGCCTCGACAGACTGAATCAGTTTGACGAGATACGGTGAAGTGTCCGAGTGGCTTAAGGAGCACGCCTGGAAAGTGTGTATACAGGAAACTGTATCGAGAGTTCGAATCTCTCCTTCACCGCCAAATTCGAAACGACTAAACCCCTGAAAACGTTAAAGTTTTCAGGGGTTTTGTGTTTTCAGGGAGGCAAAAAAGACCCATATGGGAACATCCATGGGAATACAGGCTGCTGGACTCCCCGCGTTCGAACCCCTGTTAATGGAGTTCGTCGGCACCTGGTGGCGGAATGTCCAGGTTCCGTTGCAGCATGGGATATGGTCTGGGCTGTCTCTGTTGATCCGCTTGCCGCCGCGTTGTCGTATCCAGGTCCCGCAGATTTGGCCCTCCTGCGAGCTGATCCAGTCAGTCCGACTACCTATGAAATAGTTATAAAATTAAGTAAGTGGGCCCGACAGCATTTTCAATGCTTCCGGCATCGAACGGGAGGGTTTTCTAGTAAGTCTTTAAGAACCGCTCTCTGTGACAACGTTGCTCCACGTGACTGGTCGCTCTTAGCTTTGACGAATACGAAGTGCAGCTATCGCTGCCGGCTTGTTTCGCTGTCTAACTTAGCCATGTCTTCCATCTACATAGACTTGTGGTTTCTAAATAGACCACGCTAGAGAGGTAGAGATAGTAATTTTCTACAAAGAAAGTTCCTTCCAACACAGTTTCGCAGTGTCCATCATCGTTGTCAGAGATTTTGCAAAATCCGCAGGATCTATTTCGCCAAGCTTGTAGTTTGCAATCTTGCCTTTGTATGGGTACTCCAAGAGTACATAGTTATTAATTGCTCTGATTGTTGCGTTTTGGTGTTGGAACATTCCTGTGTCTTTTAAGTATTCTTTGATTTTTGATATTAGCTTTTCGGGTGATAAGTAGTTATTTGTATTTTCAGTGCTTATCTTGTTTTCTGAGTCGATGGGTTTAGGGGTGTCGTGGTGTGAGCCAGGTAAAAACGTTGAATTAATGTAGTTTTTGAAGTTTTCATTCTCAATTGTTAAGGTTGAGATTTCACTGTTTTGGATGTTTGTTTTGGCTTCTAGTTCTAGGATTTTAGCCGATAGATCTTTTTCCCTAGGTATAACTGCTTTCGAATCTTCTGTCAGTTGATTAATAACTGATTTTAATACTTCAATTTCGCTATCTTTTCTTTTTGTTTGTTCTTCAAAGTCTATTTGAAATTGAACTGTAGATTTTCTGATTTTTCTTGCTTCATCTCTGGTGATTGGCGTTTCATCGTCAATTTTTTGCTGGATCTCTTTGAGTTTTTTTCTGTTTGTTCGAGATATTTCATAAATTTTTGCTGCTGGGTATGGATAAATTAGAATTATTGCGAGAGTTGCCAGTAGTGGAAGGAATACTCCTTTAAGTACGTAATCTTCAACGGATGAGAAAAGATTGAATTCGATATAAGTTATTTTATCTGGCGCTGAAAGGGATGAAAATAATATGAGTATGAGCTTGTAGTTTATCAGGGACCACGAAATAAGAAAGGATCCTAAAAGTGGGCTGGATACACGTTCATATAGTTGGGCTTTTATAGTGGTTGTTATGTCATCTAACATATTCATTCTTTCTTTTTCTATTGTCTAATTTTGGTGGCTTGTAGCCATCATAGATTTCTTCAGTCTTTCCTACAAGCACCTAGCTAACTTGGGGGCAAGATCTTTCCTACATTGCAAAGCATTAGACGGCTGAGCCTCTGAAAAATCGATTCTTTAGGGTGGCAAAAAAACCATGTCCATGGAATACGGGTTACTGTATCGCCTGTGCTCGACTCCGAGACTAAGGTATTTGGTCAGCACCTGATGGATGAATGCCGAGGGCGTTTTGCAACATACCAATGACATCCGGGCCATCTTCGTTGATCCACATACCGTAGTGTTGCCGGATCATATTTGCGCTGGTATGCCCCATCTGTTCAGCTATCCAGTCTACCGAGGCCACGCCCGAGGTCAGCAACTGACTGGCGTAGGTGTGGCGGCACTGGCCTGGCCCGCGGTAACGAACGCCGGCCGCTTTCAAGTGCGCTTTGAAGAACCTATCCCTCACGACGAAGTCGCTGACGTGCGGCAAGCCGCTCTTGGTGTTCAGGAACACGAAGTGCAGTTTGTGCTTGCGGATGGTCTTGTTGTCTCGCTCGACGACGTCGACCGTGTCCACGGTCTTGAGGTGGTTGATTGCATCCAGCTTGCGCAGGGCGTCCCACGCCGGTTCCAGCAAACGCACTTTGCGCGTAGAGCGCCGGGTTTTCGTCACACGATAGGCACCGCGCACCTTCGAACGCCGGAAAGTCACCGTCCCCTGTTTCAGATCGACATCCTCCCAGGCCAGCGCGATGGTCTCCGACACCCGTGGCCCTGCCCAAATCATGAACTGCACCATCAGCAGTTCCTGGGTGCGGTTGGTGTGCGTTTCGAGGATCTGCTTGATTTCCGCCCTGGTGAATGGGTCCGGTGCCTCAGGATCGGGCAGACGCACGAATAACCCTTCAGTTGGGTCGTGGGCTACCTTCTTCCGGGTGCGGTACAGCCGGAACACCTGGCGCACGTTGCTGATGATGTCGCGGATCGTCTTGTTCTTCAGACGCTTCGACAGCGGCCCTTGAATCCACTCTTGCAGGTCCAGGTGGTCAATCTGATCGATCTGAATGTCACCCCAGCGCGGGCGCACATGCACCTCGGCTTTGTTCTTGTACCCACGGAAAGAGGTCGCCGCCACGCTGTTGCTCTTGATGGTCAGCCACAGGTCCAGGTAATGCCCGAAACTGTTCTCGGCCAATTTGCTCGACTCTGGAAAATGCCGGCGGTAATCGAAGGTGCCGGCCTGAATTTCGTACTCGATCACCGTGACCAGGCGCTTTGCGTGCTCCCGGTTGGCCGGCGTGTTGCCGCCGGGCACCAGCTCCCCGCACAGCTCGCCATTGAAACGAAAATAGACCCGTACCGAATTGCCACGGGCCTCTACGCCATCTGCCATATGCGTCCCCACGCGATATATTGAAAGACTCTACCAACAGCAAGAAAAAAGGCCCGTCGCCGGGCCTGATGTATTGCGGTTTTAGTGTTGCCGATCACTGCTGGCGAAGTAACCAGAACAGGCTGGCACTTTTTCTAGGTGCCGGTGTGGCCCCAGCTTGAGCCTCCTCGGCACGGCGCTTGGCGTTGAGGGCCTGGCGCGTTTTGCTGCATTTCTGGTGGTTGCCGTGGGCACGCGATCTGCCGCATTGGTCGCAGACGCCGGTTAAGTCGAGGTTCCATGGGAAGGATTTACCGTTGTTCATAGAGCGACCTCCCGCTCTGCCACGCTCAGGGCAATCGCGACCGGTTGTACCCAAATTGGCATGCTGTTGAGCATGAAGGTTTCGCCGGCTTGGGCCAGCAACAGGGTGGTGCCCATCACATGGGCGATTGCTTCGGCGGCCGCCGGTGGAACTGCGTTCCCGATCCGCTCTCGCCATGCCTGATCACTCAGGCCGTCCAGCTCAAACCATTCTTCTGGTTCAACCAGACTTTGCAGCGCTGCCAGCTCCAGCGTGGTGAACGGCCGGTGCCAGGTGCCGTCGAGGCTTTCGATAACGCAGGTCAGCCGCTCGTTGGCTTCTGGCATGCGGGGATCTGCGACGGACCACCGCCCATTATCCTGGCGGGCGCTGGCTGAAACGGCCCCACACTGGTCGCTCCAACCCACAACGCCATAATGCCCGCCAGTTAGGTAGGCATCGCCTTTGGTGCGTTTCATGCCGGGGCGTGGATCCTGAACGGCGAAAGCGCCCTGGCCTGTGGTGCTGCCGGAAATTACGGTGCGTGAGGTGCCATCCCACTGAGCCACGTTGTATTTTGCGTGTCCGATACCAGGGTCACGTGGGTCAGCAACGCTGAACGTCCCTTGCCCGGGTGACTTGACGCCGATTACCGCGCCACTGGTTTCGTCCCAGCGCCGGACACCGTACTGCTGGTATTGCAGTGCGCCGGCTCTGGCCCGTGGATCAGCTACCGAAAACTTGCCGTTGGTTGGGCCGCTGCGTGCGGCGACGGTACCGGCGGTTTCGTTCCAGTCATGCACGCCCAGGAAACCGTCACGGAACTGGGGAACAATGACCAGATCGCGTAGGTAGCCGTCCTCGATCGCTAAATCGTTCAGGCAGCGCCAGTCCTTACCAGCTTCGACCAGGGCGAGGCGAACCCACGTTTTCCATTGCAGCGCCGGAACCCGGTGCATTGGGCCCGCGGCGGCAACATCGCCAGCCATTGGCATGCGGTCCAGGATCGAACCCACAGACTTGAGCGTCTTTTTCTGTGGCTCGTACAGGAAGGGCGGCACCTTCTCGATGTGCCTGGCAACGAGCAAGAAACGCTTGCGGCTCTGGGCCAGGCCGCCGATTACGCCGCAGTCGTGAGTGGTTTCTGCAACTGCATAACCGTAGTGGTTCAGCAGCTTGTTGATTTGGTCCAGCAGGTGCCGGCCACGGGTGGCCAAAGACGAATTCAACTCGATCAAAAATCAGACCCGTGACGACGTGCTTGCAAGCTTGCGCATTCCTCCGCAACTGATGGGCATCGTGCCGCAAAACGCGGGTGGGTTTGGATCGATCAGGGAGGCGGCGCAGATCTATGCGGCCAATGAGCTGGAGCCGATTCAGGCTCGTATGTCGCAAGTGAATGAATGGCTCGGGGAGGAGGTTGTTCGCTTCAACCCCTATGCAGTTCCTGCAGGGGCTTAAACCCCTTGCGCAGCAAACGAGGAGTCAAACCTACGCGTCAACTGCGGCCCGTCCTTAGCCGTCAAAAAACTGGTTTTGACGGTCGCCTTAGCAGTAAATGCAAACGTATATCAATACCGTTCATCTGGAAAAATATGCACCAGTGCATATTTTTCTTGATGTTTTTAACTGTGTTTATGTACAGTGTTTGTGTTCCTTGCTTTCTCCCTCTTAAACATCACTGATGCTGAGAACTGTCAGGTAAGGAAACCCGGAAATTCTGGTTTAAACATTTGACCAGGTTTACTTTAGTTAAGTTGAAAAGGAAATCGATATGACAGAAAAGAACATTCTTGTAAAAGTGCCTATTACTCCGCCTACGTCCGGTGGAACCGGTGGATTTACTTCTGGGGGGCCATTAGAAATCGGGCCTACTATTATCACCGCAGGGAAAATTCCAAAGTTTTCAATGTATGGAATGGGTGGGGGTTATGATAGTGATAATTCCCTTCGTGCCCACAATGAAAAATGGACACAGCTATTGGGATTTGATCCTGAAAATCGCCCTGGAGGTGCGCGTTGGGTTGGCATGGTAAGGGGGCCGCTTGGTGCGCAAGAGTCTAAAATCAAGCAGCAGTATGAAGCGGTGCTAAAAAATCAGGAAACTTTGCTAAAGGAAGAGATTGAAGAATTAAAGGCAAGCAATCCAGATTCCGGTAATACGCCAGTTGAGAAACTTACGCATGAGCTGTCTTTGCACAATGCTCTGATCGCACAAAAGAGTGCCGATCTCCAAGAGCAGATTAAAGCAAGCGAAGTATTTTATGGTAGCAACCCTATTGGTAAGACACCTATTGATTTTGCCAAAGGTATGTCTCGTCTCCGTAGGCAAGGAGTGACCGCTGACGACGATATAATTTATGAGCGGCATAAGTCGCTGACAGCGGCTTACGAGGCAAAGCTGCTTGAAACTGCTATTGCAGCGTTAACTGCTAATGCCGCAGGGGTTAAATCAGTGTTGGACGCTACTACAGCTGCTCAGCAGGCCCGTGTTGCAGCTGAGGCTATCGCGAAAGTCGCCGCAGAGGCTGCGGCTGTGGCAGAGGCGAAACGGGCGGCTGATGAGCAAGCTAAATATGAAGATGCTATTAAGGCCACCGCCAGCTTTTATGAAGAGGTAGCGGGTAAGTTTGGTAATAAGGCCTCTACGCTAGCGCAAGAGTTGGCAGAGAGCGCTAAAGGGAAAAGTATTCGCAGTGCCGATGAGGCATTTAAAGCATTTGATAAGTATAAGAGTATTTTGGATAAAAAATTTAGTGCTAAGGATTGGGATGCGGCAGCAAAGCAGATTGACTCAATGGATTTTGATGCTGTCGGTAAGGCTGCAGCCAAGTTTGGCAAAGGATTTGGATATGTAGGGAAAGCAATGGATGTTAAAGATGTTTATCTGGAAGTTAGTAAGGCTATGAGGTCTGGTGACTGGAAGCCAGCTTTTGTAAAGCTCGAAACTATTGGGCTTGGATTAGCTGCGACAGCCATTGTTGGGGTTGTCTTTGGGTTCGCAGCGGTAACGCCGCTGGGGATACTAGGGTTCGGAGCTTTAATGGCTTTGACAGGGGCAGTCATTAACGATACTACAGTTGAAATGATGAATAAATATTTTTCAACTATTTAAATGGGTGTATCAGCACTACCCTTATGAGTAGTGCTGTTTTTTGAAGTGGGAAAATATTAGATATATTAATCCGAGGGGGATGGC
This sequence comes from Pseudomonas sp. HC1(2025), assembly GCF_058742075.1. Lineage (NCBI taxonomy): Bacteria > Pseudomonadati > Pseudomonadota > Gammaproteobacteria > Pseudomonadales > Pseudomonadaceae > Pseudomonas > Pseudomonas sp. HC1(2025). Next base: position 1,617,435 of record NZ_CP196017.1, read on the forward strand.
AAAGAAAAAACAAAATAAATAAAAAACAGCGTATGCGCCATTTTTTCCTGAGGTTTCCATGAGTAGTCCTCTGCTCCAAAATTCTTTTGTTGTGTAATGCAGAGCTATGTTTTCTATAAGTCGCTTTGAAAACGGGAAAAGAAGTGTATTTATCCCTGATACAATTGGGTGAAGAATTAGCTTCGGGGCTATTGTTACGCTTGAGCCCCAATCATAGTTGTAAACTGAAAGGCCGAAAAATAGGATTCCCCACATTAAGTTTTTTAAATAATAATCTCTTTTCATGTTTATTGCTCCCTCAGATTTTGCAAGTTTAAGTCATTGAAGTATCCCGTTAATTTACTAAAAAACAACGGTTTAGTGTACAAAAAATCCGCTTTCTCTATTTATTCCTATAAGGTCATGTTCAGCATCAACGCCAATCCTGACATAAGGCGAGTGTTCGCTTGAGTCCATTTTGAAATAGTGGAGCTTCTGTATAGCACGGCGAATCAGCAGCAAGGAAAGGCCGACGTCAGTGAAGAACTGGTGATCATGAATTGGGAGCCGGCAGCGTTGGGAGTGGTGTTCTGATCTGACGGCTACGCCAGGACAAAGGGCCACGCATGAGGTGGATTTTTGCTGACTGGAGATTGGCTTTCCCAGGGCAAAAGTCTGAACTGGAGTGATGAGGTTTCGCCCTTCGGCACTATGAAAAAAACCACTTAGATACAAAATTTTAAGGGCGCTCCTGCAAAATTTTTGGTTGTTCGTTCCGGTGAGTACAGGAATTTCAGGTGTAAAAGACTCTGTAGTCGCTGGCACCTGCTGGGGGGGGCGCTTGGCCTAGGGACGTTGATGCGTCACAGGTCTGGCGAGGAAATTGACGTTCTACATTTTTGGGCTGTGATGTGCTCCAGCACCTGGCGCGCGCCGTCGTCCTCCCTCGCCTGACGACTAAATGTATCGAGTTTTTTGCACCCATTCTCATTCAGCCAGTCGCTCAAACACCCAGCATTTGATGATCCTTCCGGTTAGTCGACTGTGAACAGCATGGTTCTTGTGCAGGCAGCGGGGACTCCGGCTTTGCCACATGGCTTGGCGTAGGACGGTGTCGATTTGTAGCAATTGGCCGTTCTCGCTGAGCAAGCGTGTTAGCTCTCGTAGATTGACGGCCAGGGTATTTGAGCGAACAGCGTGGTTATAGTGCACGCCTTTGCCGTCGAGAAAAGTCAAAGCCTCCCAGAAGGTCTTAAGAACGTCCGGTACGTTGGGCGTGGTGAGACCTAAGCTGTCGATCTCTGGGGTAGGTAGGCCCAATGCATTGGACACGTCAGCCAGTTGCTGGTGAATAAGCGTGCGCAGCGCGGGATCACGAGTGCGATGGAGTTCTTTACCTAACACTAATCGAAGTCGGTGATTAGCAATGCGCGCTGAGGCTGTCGAGCGGTTTTCCAGTTGATAGCTGCCGGTCTTGCGCAGAGCTGGAAGTACCTCGTCGCAAACCCATGACTCGAACTGCTGAGCCTCCTCCTTCCGGCTTCTGATGATGAGCCTGTATAGGTTACCTTCATCAATGAATTGCAGCTCTTGCTTACCTTTTTCCGTTAGGGTGTCCGTTATACGGACATCCTTCTCGCGGCAGTTGTCGCTGATCACCTGTCTTGAGTTGCTGTAGCCGAGAATCGTGCAAATATCCTTAGCGCAAAACCAATGCTCTCCGTTCTCTTCTGTCACGACTCGCACCGGCAACGCTTCAAACTCAAACAGTATGGGCATGCTCATCGGTGCGTTCCTTACGAAGTCTTGTTCAGAGTGTGGCATCAAGCAGTTTGCCCAGCCTGGCTGCGATCGGCAACTCGATCTACACCTGGCGCGCGCCGTCGTCCCCCCACCTCGCCTGCGGGCTAAATGGGTCGTTTTTTCTGCGGCCCTGCGGACAGCCCAACGCGGCACTGGCTGGGGGGCTGCTCGGCGTTGTGGGGGGCTCAAAAGCCTGAGGAACCCTGCACCGAGGGGGTATTTTGTTGAAGGCGTCTAAAGGCTCTGCTGTTGAGGGGGAGGGGGGGAGTCTCAAAAAGAGTAACTTCAGTAATCTCCCCACAGAAACGGTCTGGAGGCCACGTATCCCGTGGGTTTTTAGATTACAAAAAGGAGTAACAGAGAAGTAATTGAAAAGGTAATTTTTTACCAAGCTGTTGATTTTAAAGGAGTTTATAAAGGTTGAGAATTACATTTATAAAGAGTAATCAGATTACTTCAATATCACTTAAAGATTACCTTTTGCTAGAAACATAAAAACCTTTAATTTCAATAGCTTGAGCGTAAAAAACGGTCAAGATTACTTATGTTACTCTTTTTTTGCCCCCCTCCAGACCCCGGACGTCAGGCCTCTATACGTGTGATGCGCACGCGTACAGAGATGCATGCTGATGCTCATGGGAATGGCGTGGGAATGCTTTTGCGCAACTGGCACCGCTGGAGCCCTTGTATTCCGGGGCCTCGGCTGCGAGATTGCGGGTGCGGGTACTTTCGAATCTCTCCTTCACCGCCATATTGTTATGAAAAAGCCCCGTTTTACGGGGCTTTTTCATGTCTGATGTTTTTTGTTCCCCCATCCGCCCCCCCTACGTTTTTTTGCGTGTCGGTTAAGCTGGCAATGAATGTCGCTTGGTCATTTGCTGGCTGGCCTCCTGAGGCCTTGCGTGAGTTCTACTGGACATGTCGACGGCGCTCGTGCGAGTGAGGTGATCCAACCGTAGGTCGCCTTACGGATTATTTAATTTCTGGCACGGTAATTAGGGCTATCCCTGGGAAATTTCCTACATGTCGGGAGGATGTTTCTCTAAGGGCGCAGGATAGTTAGTTGGCAAAGTCCTACCCATTAATAATGGGTAGGTTGAAACAGATGGTTGAGGGGTGTGTTCTCGTCATAGAAAGCCATGCGTTGCAACGCAGTGTGTTGGTCAACGGGTTGCTGAATCTGCAGGTGGCGAGCGTTGTGTCGGCCGGAAATGCAATGCAAGCAGTGGATCACATTCGCAGTCAAGCAGTGATCGACATCATTTTTTTTGACCTTGCTGACGGTTCGATTAACAACCTTGAGTTTCTGCGCGTGGCCAGCGAACTGGGTAACGTACGTGCGCTGGTTATACATGGAGAGTTGCCGCTGGCATTGCGGCGTTCGGTCGAAAAGTTGACCACTTTATCTTCTATCCGTTTACTCGGTGTGTTGGAAAAGCCCCTGCAACTGCGGGCTTTGCAAAAGATCCTGTCTGATTTCACCCCGTTGTACTGCTCTGCACTGAGGGGGACTCTGACAGCGATTGAGTTGATCCCTCGCCAGCAGGTTCTGCTGGGTTTGATGGCTGGAGAGTTTCAGGCCTGGTACCAACCCAAGTTCAACCTGCACGATGGCCGATTGTTTGGTGCCGAGGTTCTAGTGCGCTGGAATCACCCCCAGCGCGGGCTTTTACTGCCTCGGGATCTGTTGGCGGCAGTGGTGGCTTATGACCTGCTCGATGAGATGTTCAAGCGGCTTCTAGACCAAGGGCTCGAACTCATGAGCCGGCTACGCGAGCAAGGGTTTGATACGGGGCTAGCGTTCAACCTGACAGCCTCTCAATTGGTGAGCAGCGACCTGGTCGAACACGTTATCCAGCGCTTGCATCAATATGAATTGCCGGGTGCTGCACTGATGTTCGAGATCACCGAAAACGGTCTGCTGGATTTGCCAGCCTCTGCTGTGGAAAATTTGTTGCATCTGCATCAAGCCGGCTGTGGTTTGTCGGTCGATGACTTCGGCATTGGCTTTTCCTCTTTGACGCAACTGGCGCATTTGCCCTTCAACCAACTCAAGCTAGACGGTGTCTTTGTCCGGGATGTTGACGATTTGGGGAACAGGGCGGTCATTTCAAGTAGCGTGGCGCTGGCCAGGGCGCTGAAGATGGATCTGGTTGTCGAGAACATTGAAAATGCCTATACGCTCAACGCCCTCGTCGATCTGGGCTGTTCATTTGGCCAGGGTTTTCATCTGGCGGTCCCCATGAGTGCTGACGACTTTGCAGTGTGGTTGCAATGCCGCGCCTCGGTTGCATAAAAAATAGATGCCATAATTTTGCCAGGCGCGTTTTAAGCTACTTTGTATAGAGCTTAAGGTCGGGATGTCTTGTTCTGGTGATGGTGTGTTGTTGTCTCCCGAAGAGGTTCATATGTTAAAAGCGTTAGTCGTTGATGATCATTCGTTTGTTCGTGCCTCTGTAAAGTTACTGGTTGGTGCCGAACAGTTTGAAATTGTGGCGGAGGCGGCTAACGGTGTGGAGGCTGTACGCCTAGCGCGAGAGCATGTCCCCGATCTGATCCTGCTCGATATCGCCATGCCATTACTTGATGGTCTGGAGGTGATCGGTCGCATCTCGGCGCTTGGATTGCCCTGTAAAATTCTGGTGCTGACATCCATGGAGGCTTCTTTTTATGCCATGCGCTGCATGAAAGCCGGAGCCTCGGGCTATGTTTCCAAGACGGGGAGCCTTGAGGAGTTGACTCGCGCGATCAAGGCGATAAAGGATGGTTACAGCTATTTTCCATTGCTCTCCAACAGCTCGGTGCGCGCTGGTGACAATCAGGTCAGTGAGTCTGACTTGATTGGTCAACTGTCCGACCGTGAGCTGACCATTTTGCAGCAACTGGCTCGGGGTTTTAGCAACAAGGAAATTGGCGACTCGATGCTTCTGAGTAACAAAACCATCAGCACCTATAAAACCCGACTGATTGAAAAGCTCAACGTCAAGTCAGTGGTCTATCTTGCCGAGTTTGCCAAACGCAACAACCTTCTTTAAGCATGAAGCGGCCAATCGGGTTTCTGTTTTTTTTACTCTGTATCAGCCCTCTTGTTCAGGCGGTGCATTTTCACGACGATATCGAGCCGTTGAGGTTATTGGGACGCTCCCATCTCACCGGGTTGAACCTGAAGTTGTCGGACGCCGACAACCGTTTGTTGCGCGATAAAAAAAACGTGCGAGTCGGGGTTGCCATCACCGACTCGGCGCCTTTGGGCTTGAGTGCAAGTACCTACGATTACGAAGGGGTGACGGCTGACTATGTGGAGCTGATTTCGGACCTGTTGAACATCGACATCCAGGTTCAACGCTATCCCGACCGTGCACACGCGATAGAGGCACTTAAAAGAGGTGAGTTTGACCTGCTCGGGATCGCCACGCATGTCGACGAGGCCGATCCCGAGCTTGTAGTTTCAAGGTCTTACTTCGATGATCAGCCGGTGTTGGTTAGCCGGCGTGATGCCGGCGTGGAGTTGCCTAAGGATCTTGGCGGGCAGCGTTTGGCTATGTCTGCGAATGGCCTACCCCCTTCCGAGGTCATGGCGTACTACCCGTTGGCTAAACTGCAGATCTACCCGACCGATCTGGACGCCATCAGTGCTGTGGTTTTCGACCAGGCTGATGTGTACTTGGGAGGGGCGGTTACTTCCAATTATCTGATCAACCGAAATTTCCTGCACGACGTTCACCTGTCAGACTTCGCGAGCCTGGAGGTGAGCAGCATTGGTTTTGCATTACGGGTTGAAGACCGTCAGCTTCTTGAAATCATCAATCGGGCGTTGGCGGCGATTCCTGCCGAAGAAAGCATGACCATCTTGCGACGCTGGGGGGCAGATACGATCACCGTACGCGACCAAGGCCCGGTTGACCTGAGCGCCAAGGAGAGGCGCTGGCTCGCAGACCATCCGCAGTTGAGGGTAGGGGTATTGGAGAGCAGTCCTCCACTGGCGTTTTTCGATCAGCAGGGGAGTTTTCGCGGTATCAGCGCTGATTTGTTGGCGATGATTCGTCGGCGTACCGGCCTTACCTTCGAGGTGGTACGTGCAGATTCGATGGATGGCCTGGTGGCGTTGGTCAAGAAGGGCAAAGTGGATTTCATTGCCGCGTTTCACCAGAATACGGATAACAGCGACCTGCGTTTTACCCGGTCCTATTTGACCAACCCTTATGTATTGAGTATTCGTAAGGGCGATGGGGCATTTGGCCGTTTGGAAGATCTGGCCGGTAAACGCTTGGCAATCAGGCACGACAGCGGCGTCCGGAATTACATTGAACTGCAGTACCCGGGCATTGTTTTGGTTGAAGCGCGAGAGGCGGGTGAAGCGTTGTCGATGGTCGCACAGGGTAAAGCAGATGGCGCTGTCACGACCCTGGTCAATGCCCGCTATCTGATTGCTACCCAGTATCCATCCAGTTTGCGTGTAAGTGGTGCCGTGGGGGCTCCACCCGCGCAGATGGCACTTGCCACCGATCGAGGATCGCTAGAACTGTACTCGGTCCTGGACAAGGTGATGCTCAGCATCTCCCCGAAGGAGTTGGACGAACTGACCAATCGCTGGCGCGGTGAAGTGGCGGTGGATAACAAGCGCACGCACGCCAATCAATCGGAAATCATCCGCGGTTCTGCTATTGCTGTGATCTTGTTGCTGGTGGCATTCGCCTGGATTCTCTATTTGCGACGCCTGATCCAGAAGCGCGACGTGGCCGAACAGGCATTGAAAGAACAAATGGAGTTCATGCGCGTACTTATTGATGGGTTACCTCATCCCATCTACGTACGCGATCGCCAGACACGCTTGTTATTGTGCAATCGCCGTTATCTGGAGGAGATTGGCAGCACCCTTGAAACAGTTATTGGTAAACGCCTATCTGAAACGCAAACGCTGGACGACGATTCTGCCCAGGTTGCGGCCTATGAGCAGCTCTATCTGGAGGTGATGGACGGCGGCCAGGAGCTGCTGACCGACCGTGAGATTGTGTTTTTTAATGGGCAGACGATTACCGCTTATCACTGGATTCTCCCGTTTCGCAATAACGCGGGTGAGGTCAAAGGCATCATTGCGGGTTGGATCGATATCAGTGAGCGTGAGCGTTTGCTGGTGGAGCTCAAAGACGCCAAGCAGGATGCTGAGAAGGCCAATCGGGCGAAAACCACCTTTCTGGCCACCATGAGTCATGAGATCCGCACACCGATGAACGCAGTGGTGGGGATGCTGGAGTTGGCCATGAAAAAGGCAGACCAAGGCATTCTTGACCGTTTTGCCATCGAAGTGGCGTCGGGCGCCGCGCGTGGGCTTTTGGAACTGATCGGCGACATTCTGGACGTGGTGCGCATCGAGTCCGAGCGCTTGACGCTGTCACCGCAACGGGCGGCACTCAAAGACCTGGTGGTGTCGGTGGTACGGATGTTCGAGGGATTGGCCCGGCAGAAGCAACTGAATCTTGCGCTGTCATTCGATGAAGACGCCAACCAGGAGGTCTTGATCGACCCGCTACGGTTCAAACAGGTGCTTTCCAACCTGCTGGGTAACGCCATCAAGTTCACGGACGTCGGGCAAGTGCAGGTCTGTGTAGAGGTCACGCGTGCGGCCGCAGACGAAAGCATGGGTGTTCGTGTGCTGGTGCGCGATACCGGCATTGGGATTTCCCAGGACGATCAGCAGCGGCTGTTTGTACCGTTCAGCCAGGCCAGTCATGCGGGGGCTGGAGGCTCAGGCTTGGGGCTGGCGATCAGCCGTAAACTGTGTTCGATGATGCAGGGTGAGTTGAACTTGAGTAGCGTGATGGGGCAAGGCACGGAGGCCGAGGTGTTACTGGAGCTGGCGGTTCTTGCGCCATTGCCGCTCATCCGGCCGGACCCCGTATTACCCGAATTCAGCCAGCCGTTAAAAGTGCTGGTGGTTGATGATTATCCGGCCAACCGCCTGCTGTTGTCGCAGCAGTTGAGTTACCTGGGGCATACGGTTGCCGATGAGTCGGACGGAGCCCACGGCTTGCGTGCCTGGCGCAATGGTCATTTCGATGTGGTGATTACCGACTGCAACATGCCGGTGATGACAGGCTACGAACTGGCCAGGGCGATCCGCGCCGAGGAGGCTGATTCGGGCGCGGCGCCTTGCTTGATCCTGGGTTTCACCGCCAACGCGCAACCGGAGGAAAAGGATCGTTGCCTGGAGGCGGGCATGGATGATTGTCTATTCAAACCCATCAGTATGAAGGACCTGACTGCGCGCTTGTCCGGCGTGGAGTCGGTGTTCGAGGAAGCAGGGGACACTGATGCGTCAGTACCACTCTCCGACGACATTGACCTCAGCAGCCTCGAACAACTGGCTCATGGTGACCGCACGCTGGTTAACAGCTTGTTGAAGGATCTGGCCAGTAGCAATGAAGAGGATTTGTTACGGCTGCTCAAGCTCTACAGTGATCACGACTTGACCGGGCTGTCTGACCTGAGCCATCGAGTCAAGGGGGGAGCACGTATCATCAAGGCGCATCGACTGATCCAGTGCTGCGAGCAACTGCAAGCTGACTGCAACGGGCATGATGCCGTGCGTTTGACCCAATCGGTGGATGCTCTGCACGAGGCAATGGAGGCATTGGCGCAGCGTCTGGAGGAGTGTACTGGCTAGCCAGGCGTCAGGGGAACCAGATGCGTTTACGCAGAAGCGGAAGCTTGGGGAATGGCCAACGACCCCGCTGTATCAATGGGTCGTTGGCATTGTTGATCGTCAATCGTTTATCGATCTGGGGTGATGATCACTGATAAACGATGTTCAGCGTAGCAGTTGCCCTGACTTCACCGCTGGTAAGTTGAGCGGGGTTGTAAGGGAAGTAGTAGGCGCCCATGCCAACCGAGAAATTGCTATTAACCACAGCACCTGCTGCGGCACTGAAAATGGAGGTGGCACTTCCCCGGTTTAAGGTGGAGGTGGAAAAGACAACCGGTGCGTTGGGAGTGTCGCGTTTGGCTACCTTTATACCGACGCCTTTCGCCGAGCCAGGCGTGCTGTCCATCAATACGCTATTGTCGGATGGAAGCAGGTTATTGCTGGATAAAAACATGTCGATTGCGCGGTCGGTGCTGCCGTTAGCCAGCAGGTTGTTACAGCTGAAATTCAATGTAAATGGCGTATAACCCGGTTGAGGGATTTTTGTCAGCTGCGCAACGCCTATTTTAGGAAGATTTACCATCAATCCTGCATTGTTGAAGGTGCAAGTTGTCATCCTTGGGGTGTATTTTACTATTATGTTCTGGGCAAACATATCCTGGAAGTCTTTTGGCCAATAGGTGAAAAAACTCCCTACATAACGGAGGAATTTCCCGAGCCATTCAAAAAACCCCATACCGCCGCTAGTTGTATCTCTCGCAATAGCTACGTCATTAATATTTAATGTATCTTGGCCTTCTTCGGCTACAACCTGATCGCCACCACCCCGGGGCACCAAAGTAAAACGCAGAGTCACAGGCGTGTTAAATTCTCCAGATGAGTGAGTACCTGCCGGAATGGATTGCTCTGGGAACGATCCAACGATGCTCATTTCTACCCAGCGTGCCCCTTTATCAAATCCCAAGCGTAATTTTTTATTGCCAATTGGGGAATAAACTTCGATTTTTGAGTTTCCATTGCAATTGACAGACGCTGCCGGAAACTGGGTATAAAACGTCTTCTCAAATACAGGGTTTTTTGCGCTCAACTCATTTGAAATGTCGATCAGTATTGGGTTTCCGTATTGGGTGGGTGTTTCACCGTAGCAACGTGCATAGCCATTGCTACTGAATAGTCCAGCTACTAAAAAAATAAGAAAAAATCTGTTCATGATAATTTATTGTCTCGAATTAATGGCAGATATTTTTTGATGTGGTTTCGGCCAAGTCAGGCCGGTGAATAATGCAACTGCCGTTGTTAAGTCGAACCTCAAGGTACTCTGGCTTTTCATTGGACTTTACATACAGAACGCTGGCCTGGCCGATGAAACCGATAGACTCGCCTGATTTATCTAATACCTCCGCGCCAAACGGTAGAGGGCCACCATCTGCCTTGCGTGCCTGCACGATGTAAGACTGGCGTTGGTCAGTCTCAAATTTTACATGGTTGACTGTGCCGGCGAAGGGCACTGCATTGGCAATGTTTCCGACGATCTCTGCGCCGGAACTGTTACCGCTGTCGGACAACGTAACTGAGTTCAACCGATAAGGTGTTGCGTACGGAATCAGCGCCAAGCCATCTTTATTGGTCACAATACTTTGGTCTCCATTGACGATCAGGCCCTCGGCCTTGGGGGCCTCGACTACCATCATGGTGCTGCCGATTTCATTGGAGGCCAATATATGCCCAGGAATCATCACGACACTGCCTCGCGCACCTAGGCCGGTTTGCCGATAATCGGACGACTCACCGTAAGAGGCACCTACTGTTGTGACATTGCTACGGTAGGAGGTATTGACGCTGGCGGTGTTATCCCCTCCGTTTTGATTGCTGGCAGCTACGGTGTAACTCAGGCGGTTTGATTCCAGTGCATTGCCACTCACGCTAACGTTACTTTGCTGGTAGCGCGAGTCCACCAGTGATGCACCACTGTTGAGATACACCCTGTTGCCGGCGATATCAAAGGGCATGGTCATTGAGAGATAGAATCGCGTCTCTTCGTCACGGTTGGAGTTTCTGACGCGGTTGGCAGAGATACTGTAATTAACCTGCCCCGCAGCGTTTGTGTAGCCAAATTGGTACTCACGGCTTTTAGTGTTGTTTGTCCAGTAGTCGCGTTGTGTTCCGGAAAAAAACACGGTGCCCCAGTTATCTTTCAAACGCTGGTTCAGACTTAAATTGAAGGTGTTGCGTGGGCGTGCGCTTCGCAGAGCATCCCAAGTATTCAAGTCGAGGATCGGAGCATCATCTTCGTCAAGTCTGTTTCGATAGTCGTTGATTTGTCTTTCGAGTTCACGGTATCCCTCTTGGGAATAAATGGCATCGCTGAAGCTGTAGTAGCCTTCGGTAGAATATCGATACGCCGCCAGGGTAAAGTTGGTATCCGTTACATCCAGGAACTTACTGTAGGACACCCGTACACTTTGCCCGCTTTTGCTTTGGTTTTTTAACTGAGTATTGGATTGGGTCACGTCAACAGAGACTGCACCGATCGGCAGGTTCAAGCCGCTGCCGACAAGGTAGGCGCGGTAATCATTGCTGAGGGTTGTGCCGGTATATCCGGTTAACAGATTGTTAAGCCCATACTGGAACGTACCCTGCACAAAACCAGGGTTATAGTCGGTATTGGTCTGGTTTACGTTACCGGCCACCAGGCTGTACTTACTGATCCCTTCCTTGAGCATATTAGGCACGGCGGAAAACGGTACGCTGAACGACTGCTCGCGACCGTCGGCCTCGTGGACCACCACCGTCAGGTCGCCAGCAGAGCCGGTGGGCTGGATATTGTCGAAGGTAAAGGCGCCTGGCGGTACGCTCTCCTGATAAACCACGCTGCCGTTCTGGATGACTTTTACCAGGGCATTGGTTTGTGCGACGCCACGCACAATGGGTGAAAAACCCTGTTTGGAGTTAGGCAGCATATTGATGTCGGACGTCAACGCCACACCTCGAACTCTAATCGAGTCAAAGAGATCACCTTCCGAGTAAAAATCACCGAGCTTGAAGTTGGAGGTGATGGAGGCAATGTTCTTCTGAAGATAGCGTGTATTTTTTTGGTACTTTAAATTTTCCGAGGAGCTTTTTCTTAACGAGCTATTTTCCCGGAACTGCCAACCAGCAAAGTTGATACCGAAATCCAGACCAGAGTACAGTTCGTCGCTGGATGAGCCGCCTTTTTTCGATTGTATGCTGTAATGCATTGCATTGTAGCCAAATAAAAATGCAGGCACGCCATGATCCCAGAATTTCGGGTCGACATAACCAGCTTCCGAACGATTCACATAAGACTGGGGCACAGTCAGCTTCAGGCTCAGGGTGCTAATATCTAAAATAAAAGAACCGCCTTGAACCAATTGGCTGATTTGTAGACTGTCCGCGCCTGGTTGCGTAGCGGGCAAGCCACCCATGTTGATCCCAAGAAGTGCGCTATCTTCGTAGCTGATTTTGATGTCGTCTTTTACGCCGCCAAACACTAATGAATAGCGACCTTTCCAAGTATTATTGACATAAATATCAATATCTTGTTTGCCCGCAGGTATCTCGGAGTTTGCATAGAAGCGTGAAAGATCGGATTCGCGAGATTTACCGGCCATAAGCGAAGTATCAAAGGTTTCTGCATAGGCTTTGTCCAGTAGAAACAGCGAGGACATCGTGAGAGCTTTAATAAGGGGTTTATGCTGTTTCATTCTGGGGCTTCACCTTAGTGCGATACTACAGCTTTAGTTTTGTAGGCACCCAAATCATCAATATACATCATGGTGTAGGGTGTATTTTTACTGACGGACTCTTTGCTCTCGACGAATGCGGAGGAAAAAGGAGCGACCATGACTGAGTCAACGAGCAGGTGTTTTTTATCGTGCTGGTCAATGTTGGCGAGTGTGAAAAAGTACGCGCTTTTATTGATCACGTTAAAACCTTTCGCGACCGCTTGTAGTTCGATTTTTTCGACGCTGCTGCTGGCTTTCTCTTTTAGTCCGCTCGGGCGATAGAACATTTTTATGCGAGACTTGATCGCCAGTTGCAGTGTGTTTGCACCCTGCAAATTTTCTGGAGTTGGCGGGATGTCCAGCACGTTTAAAAAGAAAACAGACTCCCGATCCGCAACCAGTGGGGCGCCCACTTTTGTAATTCGGAGCTGTTGACCGCTATCGCCGGAAACTTTGACAACCGGCGGAGATAGCAGAAACGGAACATTCGCTGTTTCCGGCGTGGAGTTGATGTCGCCATCATCTATCCAGGCTTGTACCAAGGATGAGTCACTCCCATTATTGATGAGTTGAACTATCACATCTTTGTTTGCTTCTGGATAAACCACCCGAGTGCCATTGATGATAATGTTGGCCTGCGCAGACACCGAGCCAAGTAGTAACCCTGCTAAAACTAGTTGCTTTATCATGATGTTTTCCTGAACCAGGCCCATGGGATGGGCCTGGCACACGGGTTGTATTACAAGTAGGAAATGGTGTAGGTCAGGTTGGAGCTAAGGGCACCAACTTTGGCGGCGGCGGTGTTGGTTTTGTAGTAGTACGCATCAAGTACTAGTGTTTCAGGTGTTGTACCGGCTCCGCTGATGAGCGTGTTGAACGGCACGTTCAATTGGATCGGTGTGGTGGAACCTGGTTTCGCCAACGAGAAGCCGACGTTTTTGGCAACAGCAGCATCACTTTCGTTGACTGTGTTGTTCAGCAAGAACTTACCGTCTGTGGAAATGTTATCTGCGGACGAGAAATACATTTTCAATGGAGTGCCAGCAGTTCCTGCTGCTGGGGTGCAACCCGAGAAGGTCAGCGAGAACGATTTTTTGTTTTTGGTCAGCGGGCCAACAGTGGTGCCGGCGTCGTTAACAGAGATAGGCGACAGGGCAACGGTGAAGTCTGCACTTTTACCGCCGTTAATAGTACAAGTAGTGTCGGTAATTGCGCCACTGAAGGAAATAACACCACCGGCGGCGTTGTCGGCAGCCATTACATTTGCAGAGGTCAGTGCGGCGGTCAGTGCTACCAGGGAGAAAGCGTGCTTGATCATAAAAATTCCATTGCTTGGTTAAGGTACGTATTAGGTTTTTACCTTGCAAGACCAGTGAATCTCTGCAGAGTAGAAACCAACTTCGACGAGCACTAACGTTGCGTAGTGGTTGTATGGTGCAGATCGAATTGGCAATAGTTTGTCTGGGGGGAATGAAGGTGTGTGTAGTCTCGTTCCTTCTGAATTGTAGGAAATTTCCTCGTGACGTTCGGACGCGAGCGGTCATTCCGTATTTCTTTCTGTGAGAAATTTCCTACGTTGTGGCGGGAGATTTCTAGGCGTTTGCACGGTGAAGGATAGCGATAATAAGGAATCCAACTAGATCGTACTAAAGCACCAAGATACGTGTTTGACCCGCGTGTAGTACGTCATGTTTAGAGGAAGGGAAAAGCACTCGAAAGTTAAGGAGTATAGAAAATTAAAGTTTTACCGTATTCCGGAGAGCTATTCATGCAAGTACTACCATTACGTGTTCTGGTCTTGAACGACAATTTTTTTCAACGAGCAATCTCCGTCAATATGTTGCGGCAATTGGGCTGTGAGTCGGTGTTCAGTGCTCTCTCGGCGCTGGATGCGCTACACACCCTGCAAAGCGTCGGGCCCGTAGATGTTGTGTTATGCGATCTACGTATGCACGGCCTCGATAGCCTCGATTTTTTACGGTGCTCGGCACAGAACGGTTTAGTCAAGTCGGTCATTGTCAACAGTTCGCTTGCGGAGGACGTGCGCAGAGCCGCCACAAAACTGATCCCTTTATTAGGATTGAGAATGTTGGGGGAGTTGGGGCAGCCTCTGCAGTTTGATACGTTGAGCAGGTTGCTGAAAAACTACTTGAATCAGCCGGCTACCCCATCGGATTCCCCTAACATCGATTTGGTAGCTGATGAAGCGCAGGTCCGCCGTGCAATGGAATGCGCGCAGATGGAGACTTACTTTCAGCCCAAAATCAATCTGTTGAGCAATGAGGTATCAGGTGTCGAGGCTCTGACGCGCTGGAACCACCCAACCGGTGGCGTTGTTTCACCGGTCGTTTTTATGCCGACTCTTGAGCGTTGCAACTTGATGGATGAGTTGTTTTTCGCCCAGTTTGATCAAGGGTTGCAGTTGCAGCGGCATTTTTTGATGCACGGAACCCCTTTGAACATTGCATTCAATCTGCAACCTTCACAGCTTTCCAATGCGGCTTTGGTCACAAGGATTAAAGCAACCCTGGCGAGTTTCAGGTTGCCTGGAGCCGGCGTCACTTTCGAACTGACCGAAACAGGCCTTGTGGAAGCTTCAGCTACCTGCATGGAAAATCTCGTGCGGCTGCGCATGATGGGATGCCGGCTATCCATTGATGATTTCGGCAGTGGTTTTTCGTCATTGCAACGTTTGTGTCAGTGGCCTTTCAACGAGATCAAGCTGGACGGTGAGTTTGTTCAGTCACTGGGTGATGGGCCTCGTTCCCGGGCTGTCATCAGCAGCACCATCGCGTTAGGAGAGTCCTTAGGTATGACGGTGGTGGCTGAGGGTATCGAAACCCAGGAACAACACCACCAATTAGTGGATCTTGGCTGCGTGCATGGTCAGGGCTACTTTTTTGCCAAACCGATGACGAAGCACGGCCTGGAAAGTTGGCTTCAATCGCGTTATCCAAATCCCGAGGAGCGAAGGTTGCGCTCGCTCACACCCCGATAACACGTTGGCATCAGTTTGTAGGCCTGCATCGCTGTCTGCATGCAGTTACTGCGTGCTTTCGCAATTTACAAGGATCAAGAATGCCGACCCCCTATTTACGAATTTTGGTTGTTGACGATCAACCTGCACAACGGTTGAGTATTGAGAAAATGCTGAATCAGCAGGGGTATCACCGAATCGCACCCGTGGAAACATTTGCGGAATTGTTGGCAATGGTTGAAAACGCCGTCGAGCCCTTTGACCTTTTGGTGATAAACAGTGCTTTGGGAGTAGATGTAACGTTTAGCCTGGATGATTTTTTTATGAACTGTCCGGCTGTTCGTCATACGTTAGTTTATGACGGCCTCCCAGTTGACAACCTGGCGACAGTCCCGGCGCCGGGATCAAAAGTAATTAGTAAACTCACGCGAACACCTGATGAGCGGGCGATAAGAAGCCTTATGCGCACGATCGACCCACCAAAAGTTCAACCCACACGTAGTATTCGTTTGCGCAGGGTGCTTTGAACTCAGACCGTTATAGCGATTACCGAACAGGGCTCGTAGACATTTCCATTTCCGGCATCAAGCCGTCCATGCATCGCTGGACAAAACATCAGACTCGCAGTCGATTTCCAGTTTTAAGGGAACTATTGACTGTTGCACTTTGCTCTCGCCATCGCCCGCGAATGCTGTGAATGTACGGACGAAGCCGTTTGAATCGCCCCGGTTTTCCTAGAGAAAGCCGGGGGGTTGTGGTTTTTGCTGCATGAAAACCAGTGATATGGGAATAATGTGGCCACACGCGCAGTGTCTGCCGTGCATTGCATTCCATCAAGGAAGATTCCCATTGAAAGCAGCCCTAATCGCTCTGCTCCTTACCTGCGTTACTTCCACCGTTTTTGCCAGTAACCCTGTCGGCTTCCAAGCCTCCACCTTGCCAGACCCCAACAACGAGCGCCCGCTGGAGATGGTGGTCTGGTATCCCAGCTCCATTACCGCCACGCCAAAGGTGATCGACGACAACCCGGTGTTTTTCAGTGCCCTGGCCGTGCGTGATGCGCCTGCGGCGGTGGGTGAGCATCCGTTGGTGGTGCTTTCCCACGGTTTCGGCGGCAGTTGGGGCAATCAGGAGTGGTTGGCCAGTGCGTTGGCCCAGCGGGGTTTTATCGTGGCGGCGGTCAATCATCCTGGCACTACCAGTAAGGACCGCAGCGCTCGTGCCGCCGCGCAGTTATGGCAGCGGCCGGTGGATATCCGCCGCGCTATCGACGCAGTGCTGGCGCAGCCAAACCAGTTTGGCGAGGTGCTGCCCGGTCGAATTGCAGTGGTGGGTCATTCGCTGGGTGGTTGGACGGCGCTGGAAGTCGCCGGTGCCCGTTTCGACCCTGAGCGTTTTGCCCAGGACTGCAAGGTTCACCGGCAGTTGGCCCCTTGCGCGGTCTACCAGCAGTTGAACCCCGCGCAGGCGCCGTTGGCAG
The DNA here is from genome assembly GCF_058742075.1 of Pseudomonas sp. HC1(2025). Classification (NCBI taxonomy): domain Bacteria; kingdom Pseudomonadati; phylum Pseudomonadota; class Gammaproteobacteria; order Pseudomonadales; family Pseudomonadaceae; genus Pseudomonas; species Pseudomonas sp. HC1(2025). Next base: position 1,634,063 of record NZ_CP196017.1, read on the forward strand.
AGGATTTGAGTGACAAGCGGGTCACTGCCATTGTTTCGCTGGACCTGGGCCTGTCGCGTGGGTTTACCGATCAAAGCCTGGCGGCGTTGCCGGTGCCGACGTTGGTGATTGCTGCGGGCGCGCCCTCAACAGAGCTTCCCGCTGAGTTGGAGTCTGCTGACTTGGCCAAGCGCCTGCCCCCGGCATCGACGCGCTATGTCGAAATCAGCGACGCCACTCACTTCAGTTTTATGGCCGTGTGCAAGCCGGGCGGGGAGGCGTTGATTGAAAAAAGCTCGCCAGGCGACGGCATGATCTGCCGCGATGGCGAAGGTGCCCGCCCGCGTGAGGTGATCCAGCAGCAGGTCACTTCCCTGATTGTTGAATTTCTGGCTCGTTAAACAGGCTAGGCCAGCAAATCCTCATAAAACGCCCCATAAGCCTTGCTCGGGTGGGCAATCTGAATCTCCAGGATCCACAGCCCTTCATTGGGGTAATGTTCGAAATCCCCCAGGTCGCCGCCACGGTGGATGGCATGGGGGAAGTCGCTGACGCGGTGCCCCTTGATGCTTAGGTTCAGTTCCCAGCCCATGTCCCGGGCCTGTTCTTGGGCATAGCGATAGAGCTCAAGGCCGACGACTTTTTCGGTTTTCCAACGCAACTGCACCCGCTCGAACAGCGCTTTGGCTGCGCTGGCACAGGCGGCCATTTGTGGGTCGCTGCCGGTGGTGAAGGTGGCGCCGGCGTCGCCTTCATGGCCCTGCCACACTGCGCCCATGTCGATAAAGAAGATGTCGTCCTCGGCCAGTACCGGGTCGCCGTCGGAGCGTTGCTTGAAGGTCTTGAGGGTGTTGGCGCCAAATCGCACCAGCAGCGGGTGCCAGATGCGTTGCATGTCCAGATCGGCAAGCACCTGCTTGCCCAGTTCCCGGGCTTGGGATTCGAGCATGCCGGGGCGGATCTGCTGGGACAATTGTTCGATGGCGCGCCAGGTCATGGCTTGGGCATGGCGCATGGAGTCGATGCTGTAGGCGGCGCCCACGGCTTCCTTCGAAGGTGCGTTCAACGGGGTATCCTCGATTTTTATTGGCTAATCGCTATATCTTTTACTATATAGCGAGCGGTAGTGATCGGGATACCCATGCATGCAACGAAGCCAGGCTACGAGCGCCTGGCCAGGCGCGTATACACCGCAATATTGATCAGCAGGACCAGGGCGCCCAGGCCCAGTTGGATCTGGGGTGTCAGGCCCGCCGGATAGATCAGGGCAATGATGTAGTGCTCGATAAAACCCGCGCCATAACCTTCTTGCCCGGCGAGGTGGCGCAACAGGTTTTCCCAGCGGGTCAGGGGGCAGGGCAGGTGGAAGAACTCGACGGCCATGCCCCAGGCGGCGGCGGGCAGGTGCAGCCAGATGACTCGGCGCCAGCGCAGGGCGAGCAGGCCACCGAACAGCACAAACAGGATAAAACACAGGTGAAACAGCACCAGGCTGTCGGCGGCAATGCGCAAAAGCATATCGGGGTCGCTTGAACGGTTAGGGCGCCAGTCTAAGGGATAATGGGTTGCTTGCAGGCTGGCAGGGCCGTTATTGTGCTGAATCCTTTTAGTCCTTTGCCACGGATCTTTTGTGATGAGCGCATCGCGTACTGCTGTCGGCCCGATCAAGGCCGTGATTTTCGATATGGACGGGTTGTTGCTGGACACTGAAGGCATCTATACCCAAGTCACGCAGATTATTGCCGAACGCTATGGCCGTACCTACGACTGGGGCATCAAGCAGCACATCATCGGCCGTGGCGCCCAGGACCTGGCCGAGTATGTGGTCAAGGCGCTGGACTTGCCGATCACTCCCGAGGAGTTCCTGCGCATCCGTGAGCCGTTGATGAGCGAGCGTTTTCCCAAGGCGCTGGGCATGCCGGGCGCCGAGGCGTTGGTGCGGCATTTAAGTGCGCACAATATCCCCATAGCCGTGGGCACCAGTTCGTCGCGCAATTCGTTTGGCCACAAGACCACGCTGCACCGGGAGTGGTTTGGCCTGTTCGGCACCATCGTCACCGCCGACGACCCGGAAGTCGGCGCAGCCAAGCCTGCGCCAGACATCTTCCTCACCGCTGCCCGCCGCCTGGGCGTTGCGCCCGAGGATTGCCTGGTGTTTGAAGACTCACCGTTTGGCGTGACCGCAGCCAAGGCTGCGAACATGACGGCCATCGCCGTGCCTGATGAGGCCATGGCCGACAGCAAGTACGCTCATGCCGACCAGATCATCCGCAAACTCGCGGACTTCGACCTGGCGGCCTACGGCCTGCCACCGATGCGCTGAAAGCTATCGGCGCCTGCGTAGGCGCCGGCGGCCGGCGATGGCGCCCGATAGCACACTGCAATCAGGCGCTAAAGCCACCATCAATAGTCAAGCTGGCCCCGGTGATATAGCCCGCCTCCGGCCCTGCCAGGTAGGCAACAAAGCTGGCGATCTCTGCCACCTGCCCATAACGGCCCACCGCCATAAAGCCAATCAGGCTCTCGGCAAACTCACTGTTGGCCGGGTTCATATCGGTGTCCACCGGGCCCGGCTGCACGTTGTTGATGGTAATTCCCCGTGGCCCCAGGTCGCGCGCCAGGCCTTTGGTCAAGCCCACCAGCGCGGCCTTGCTCATGGCATACGGGCCGCCGCCGGCAAAGGGCATGCGCTCGGCGTTGGTGCTGCCGATATTAATGATGCGACCCCCTTCGCCCATGTGCCGCGCCGCTTCCTGGGTGGCGATAAACACGCTGCGCACGTTGATGGCCAGGGTCTGGTCAAAGTCTTCCAGTTTGAACTCTTCCAGCGGGCCGACCGCCAGCACCCCGGCGTTGTTCACCAGGATGTCCAGGCGCCCGAACGCTTCGACCGTGGCGTTGACCGCATTGCGAATGGCCACGGCATCGGCGCTGTCGGCGTGAATCGCCAGGGCCTTGCCGCCATCGCTGATCACACTGTCCTGCAGGGCCTGGGCCTTGGCGGCAGAGCTGACGTAAGTAAAGGCAACGGCTGCACCTTGCGCGGCCAGGCGCTTGACGATGGCGGCGCCGATACCGCGGGAACCGCCCTGGATCAAGGCAACTTTGCCGCTGAGATTTTGCGTGGTCATGTCGATCTCCAATTAGGCAAGGCGCGAATGCCTTGTGTTGTTGCCGAGTATCGACCTCGCGGGCATCCCTCGGTAGACCGTGATTGCTATAGTCTGTGTAAACCAAAAGTTTAGAGTGAGGTGGTATGGAGAGCTTCGGCAGTATCGAATGCTTCGTGCGCAGCGCCGAAGGCGGCAGCTTTGCCGAAGCGGCGCGGCACCTGAGCCTGACGCCGGCAGCCGTCGGCAAAAGCGTGGCCAAGCTTGAGGCGCGTTTAGGCGTGCGGCTGTTCCAGCGCAGCACCCGGCGGCTCACATTGACCGAAGCCGGCAAGCTGTTTCTGGAGCAGGTCAGCGCCAGCCTCACCACCATCCAGAATGCGGTGGCCAACCTGGCCAGCGCCGAAGGCCGGCCGGTGGGCACGCTCAAGGTGAGTATGGGGACGGTATTTGGCAACCGTTATGTGGTGCCGTTGCTGGCGGAGTTTTTGCGGCGCTTTCCCGATATCAGCCCTGATTGGCATTTTGATAATCGCCAGGTCGACCTGATCGGCCAGGGCTTCGACGCCGCCATCGGCGGCGGGTTCGAGCTACCCCAGGGCGTGGTCGCACGCAAGTTGACCCCGGCCCACCGGATTCTGGTGGCCTCGCCCGATTACCTGGCCAAGCGCCTGCCCGTGCGTGTTCCCGAAGACCTGGGCTTGTGCAATGGCATCCTGATTCGCTCGCCGCAAACCGGCCGCGTGCGCACTTGGCAACTGACCAACCGCGCCCGCGAACAGCGGCCCCTGATGCTCAAGCCACGCATGACCATGGGCGACTCCGAAGCCGCGTGCTGCGCCTGCACCCAAGGCCTGGGGATTGCCCTGGTCAGCATGCCGATGGCCGTGCCGTTCCTCGACAGTGGTGCCGTGGTGCGGGTGTTGCCCGACTGGTACGTCGATGACGGCAACATCTCCCTGTACTACGCCGAGCACAAACTGCTGCCGGGCAAGACCCGAGTGTTCGTCGACTTCATCCTCGAGCAGTTTGCCCAGCAGCAGTTGGCGCAGCGGTTCAGCGCGGTATAGCACTCACTGCTGAACTTGCTGCCCGCTAGTGTTCTAAGCTGATACGGGCCAGTGGGGCTTGCGACTGTCGAGACCGATCATGTCCATATCACGCGCTTTACTCGTATTTACCAGCCTGGCGTTGATTGCAGGCTCCCCGGCGCTGCTGGCCGATCCCGGCAATGGCAATGTCAATGGCAACGGCAAGGACAAAGGCAGTGCCCATGGCAATAAGGGTGGCGGCCAGGGTAATCAGGTCCAGGGTGGTGGCAAGAAGGGTGCAGGCGCCCATTACAGCGGCCCGCAAATTGATATCGGGGGTGTGCGGGTAATCCTTGGTGACAGCCGCGACTACTGGCGCGGTGGTTCGTCCCTGCCGCCAGGCATCCAGAAAAACCTGGCCCGTGGCAAACCCCTGCCACCGGGAATCGCCAAGAAACTCGATGGACGCCTGTTGGGGCGCCTGCCCCATTACGACGGCTACGAATGGCAGCAGGCTGGCACCAACCTGATCCTGGTGACGATTGCCACCGGGATCATTTATGAAGTGCTCAATGACGTCTTGAACTGATCGAGATCGGCGATTCAGCGTGCGAACCTGCCAGGCCAGCCGATGATGGTCTTTGGCCGGGGTGTTCCATAGGTGCGCACCTTCGACGTCGACAACCCCAGCCTCACCAAGGATTCGGCCAGGGTTACCGCTGCAGTCACGCCATCGACCACCGGCACGCCGGTGCGCTGGCGGATCTGCTCATCGAGCCCGGCCATGCCGCCGCAACCCAGGCAGATCACCTCGGCCTTGTCTTCGCTGATGGCCAGCTCGGCCTGGCGCACGATGGCCTCCATGGCCCGCAGCGGGTGTTCCTCCAGTTCCAGCACCGCCATACCGCTGGCGCGCACCGAGGCACAGCGCTCAAACAGCCCGGAAAGCTTGAGCCGGTCTTCGATCAGCGGCACTGTGCGGTCCAGCGTGGTGACCACCGAGTAAGCATGGCCAAGGAACATCGCGGTGCTGGCGGCGGCATCGGTGATATCCACCACCGGCACGTTCAACAGTTCCTGCAGGCCTTCGCGGCCATGTTCGCCATAGCCGGCCTGGATGACCGCATCGAATGGCTGGTCGTAGGCCATCACCCGGTCCATCACCGCGATGGCTGCCAGGTAGCTTTCAAAATTGCCTTCCACCGACTCGGCGCCGAAAAACGGGGTCAGGCCGACAATTTCGGTGCCCGCTGCCGCAACGCTGCGCGCCTGTTGGGCGATGGCTTGGGTGATGGATTCGGTGGTGTTGACGTTGACGACGAGAATGCGCATGGAATGCTCCCTGATCAATGACTGACGTTGTCGACAGCGATGCTCTCGCCGCTGATATCGGCATAGAACGGCTGGCGCTTGGCGATCAGGCGATACAGCACCCCGGCAATCCCCGCGCCAAACAGCCAGGAGAACGGCGAGACACTGGCAAAACCCGGCAACAGCGCCAGCACAATGGCAATCACCGCAGCCGGGACAAACGCGGCGACCGCCCGCATGTTCACCCCGCGGCTGTAGTAATACGTCCCGTTGGGGTCCTCGCTGTACAGCTGCGGCACGTCGATCCGGCCCTTACGGATCAGCCAGTAATCCACCATGATCACGCCATACAGCGGGCCCAGCAGCGCACCCAGGCCGGAGAGGAAGTACACAATCACCAGCGGGCTGTTGTAGAGATTCCACGGCAGGATCAGCACCGCGAGGAACGCGCTGATCAGCCCCGCACGCCGGAAATTCAGATACTTGGGCGCCAGGTTGCTCAACACAAAGGCTGGGGCAACGAAGTTGGCCATGATGTTTACCGCCACGGTAACGATCAGGAATGCCAGGCAGCCCAGCACCAGGAAGAAGGTGTTGGGAATGGCCGCGATGATCTGGGTGGGGCTTTCGATCACCTGGCCATTGAGTTGGAACTGCCCGCCGCACAACAGGATGGTGATGATCGCGAACACCAGGATGTTCACCGGCAGGCCCCAGAAGTTGCCGACCTTGATGGTCTTGCGGCAGGGCGATGAGCGGGCGAAGTCGCAGAAGTTGAGGATCAGGGTGCCGTAGATCGCCAGCCACAAGGCGCCGCCGGCAAAGATATTGCGCCACATCTCGCCACCGCTCAGGGGCTCGCGGATTGACCAGGCGATAGTGCCGCTTGCCTGGAAATACATCCAGCCGGCCAGCGCCGCAACGGTCAGCAGGATCACCGGGCCGGCAAAGCCCTCGTAGCGCCGGACCATTTCCATGCCGTAGGCCAGGATCACCAGTTGCACGAACCAGATCATCACAAAACAGGCCCAGCCCAGGGTGGAGAGGCCGAGGATCGAGTTGTGGTCGTAGTCGGCGAACCCTGGATGAATCGCCACCAACAGCACGCGGAACACCACTGATGCGAGGTAGGTTTGAATCCCGAACCAGGCGATCGCGATCACGGCCCGGATCAGCGCAGGTATTTGCGCGCCATAGATGCCAAAACTGATCCGGCTGATCACCGGGAATGGCACGCCGGTTTTCTGGCCCATGTAACCCGACAAGTTCATAAAGAAATACACCAGCGCCGCGCCGATCCCCAGCGACAACAAAATCTGCCAGGCACCGAGGCCCAGGGCGTACAAGCCGATGGCGAAGGAGTAGTTGGCGATGTTGTGCACATCGTTGGTCCACAGGGCAAAAATGCTATAGCCACCCCAGCGCCGGCCTTCGGCCTTGGTGGGTGCCAGGTCCTTGTTATGCAGGCGCGGGCTGAGTACCAGTGGCCCGTTGGGGGCCGTGGGTATTGCTGTGGAGGAGGGCAGATCCAGTGCGAGAGTGTTGGGCAGAGTTGTACGCATTCCGGCAAGCTCCTGGCATCTGCAGCGAGCACGCGGGTAAGGCGCGGCTAGCGTGCGGACACAAAGTGTATGAGGTTTGTTGTTGAAGTTGTATACAAAGACTTCAACTCCCTTAGCCACTTGTGTGCCAGGTTTTCATCTATCAAAAGTTCGGCTAATTTCGTTTTTGCAGGGTTTATTAATAATTGGCTGAATTTAAACAGTTATAAATTGACCGTTTGAACAGGTATTTATTTTTTTGCGGGATTGTGGGAATGGAGGATGTAGGAAGTAGGCAAAAACAGGGTGTAACTTTTCGGTGCGTAATTATTAAAGTGCACACAAAAATGGCACTGGTTGTAACGTTTGTGTGTACAGGTTTTATGGTCGATGGAAACAAATGTGGGAGCTGGCTTGCCTGTGATCGCATCATCCCGGTATTCAACTACACCGAGGTGATGCGATCACAGGCAAGCCAGCTCCCACACGAGTTTGTTGCGACATGCTTGGCAGGCCAGGCTTCAGGCCTTGCTGATGATATTTCCCGCGTGCAGCCCACATTCCTTCTGGGTTGCCTCTTCCCACCACCAGCGGCCTTCGCGCTCGTGCTGGTTCGGTAGCACCGGGCGGGTGCAGGGCTCGCAGCCGATGCTGATAAACCCGCGTTCGTGCAGGCTGTTGTACGGCAATTCGAGCATGCGGATATAACCCCAGATTTCTTCGCTGGTCATTTGTGCCAGGGGGTTGAACTTGTAGAGGGTGCGCTCGGGCGTGGAGAACGCGCTATCGACTTCCAGGGCCGCCACCTGGCTGCGAGTGCCGGGGCTCTGGTCGCGGCGCTGGCCGGTGGCCCAGGCGCGTACGCCGCTGAGCTTGCGGCGCAGGGGTTCGATCTTGCGTACGCCGCAGCATTCGCCATGGCCGTCCTTGTAGAAGCTGAACAGGCCCTTTTCCTTGACGAAGGGTTCCAGCTTGCTCTGGTCTGGCGAGATCAATTCGATATCGATCTTGTAGAAGTCCCGCACCTGCTCGATAAACCGGTAGGTCTCCGGGTGCAGGCGGCCGGTGTCGAGGCTGAAGACCTTGACGTTCTTGTTGAGTTTCCAGGCCATATCCACCAGCACCACGTCCTCGGCACCGCTGAAGGAAATCCACAGCTCATCGCCGAACTGGCTGAACGCCAGCTTGAGGATGTCCTGGGCGGACTTGTTGGCATAGGTCGCGGCGAGTTCAGCGACGTCGAAGGCTTGGTTCATCAGGACGGTTCCTACAGGTCAGTGGCGCTGAGCGCTCTATAGGAGTGGGATGTTAACAAAATCCGCTCTGCGTTGCGGCGGCCAGCGCGAATCGCTAGAGTTCGGCAGTCCTTTTGCTCGCTCAACTGAAAAAAAATCCAAATGGGAGTGTCTTGTGGAAATTGCCTGTCTCGACCTGGAAGGGGTGCTGGTTCCGGAAATCTGGATCGCCTTCGCTGAAAAAACCGGTATTGAATCCTTGCGGGCCACCACCCGGGACATTCCCGACTACGACGTGCTGATGAAGCAGCGCCTGCGGATTCTCGACGAGCACGGCTTGAAGCTGTCGGATATCCAGGAAGTGATTGCCACGCTCAAGCCGCTGGAAGGTGCGATCGAGTTCGTCGATTGGCTGCGCGAGCGCTTCCAGGTGGTGATCCTGTCGGACACCTTCTATGAGTTTTCCCAGCCGTTGATGCGTCAACTGGGCTTTCCGACCCTGCTTTGCCACCGCCTGATTACCGATGAAAATGACCGGGTGGTGAGCTATCAACTGCGCCAGAAAGACCCCAAGCGCCAGTCGGTGCTGGCCTTCAAGGCCCTGTACTACCGGGTCATCGCTGCGGGCGATTCCTACAACGACACCACCATGCTCGGTGAGGCGGACCGTGGAATTCTGTTCCATGCACCGGAAAACGTGATCCGCGAGTTCCCGCAATTTCCGGCGGTGCATACCTTTGAGGACTTGAAGCGGGAGTTCATCAAGGCTTCGAATCGTTCGTTGAGCCTGTAAGTGATTTAGCGGGGCTGGATGCCTCATCGCCAGCAAGCCCACCTTCGACCGTGTTTATCCTTTGGGAACGCAGTCGAAGGTGGGCTTGCTCACGATGAGGCCCTCGAAAAAGGGCTGTGCTTCAACGGCGCAAGCGACAAAAACGATCAGGGCAACAAGCAGTTGCGCCATGTGATCCCTCACGGACGGCAGACGCTATTGTTGCGCTGCAGTACGGTCCACGGCGGTTCTGATTCAGGTTCTTTCCTTGGGATAGGCGCTTACAGCCCTTCCAGCGTCTCCAGCAACACCCGCACCTTGGTCATCGATTCCTGATACTCCTCTTGCCACTGGGAATCGGCGACGATCCCGCCGCCACCCCAGCAACAGACCTGGCCGTCCTTGACCAGCAGGCTGCGGATGGCGATGGAACTGTCCATCTCGCCGCGTACGTCAAGGTATAGCAGCGAGCCGCAGTACAGCCCGCGCCGGGTCGGTTCCAGTTCGTCGATGATCTGCATTGCACGGATCTTCGGTGCGCCGGTAATCGAGCCGCCGGGGAAGCTGCCGGCGATCAGGTCCAGGGCGTCTTTGTCGTCAGCCAACTCGCCCGTGACGCTGCTTACCAGGTGATGCACATTCGGGTAGCTTTCCAGGCTGAACAGCTCCGGCACCTTGACCGAGCCGGTGCGGCAGGTGCGCCCCAGGTCATTGCGCAACAGATCGACGATCATCAGGTTCTCTGCCCGATCCTTGGGGCTGGCCAGGAGTTCGGCGGCGTTGGCTGCATCCTCGTTGGGTGTTCGCCCTCGGGGGCGGGTGCCCTTGATCGGGCGGGTTTCCACCTGGCGCTGGCTGATCCGCACGAAGCGTTCCGGTGACAGGCTTACGACCGCGCCGTCATCTGGCAGGCTCTGGAAGCCCGAGAACGGCGTCGGGCAGGCGGCCCGCAAGGCGCAATAGGCGACCCAGGGATCGCCGTTGCACGCCGCGCGAAAGCGTTGGGCAAAGTTGACCTGGTAACAGTCACCCGCCTGGATATAGTCCTGGATCCGCGCCAGGGCCTGTTCATAGGCGGCGGCGCTCAGGTCTGGGGTCATTCGGCTGTGCAGCTTGAAGCTGGCCGGGGTGTGGGCGGCAGGGTGGCGGAACAGGTCCAGCAGCCTTTGCCGTTCGCTTTGCGGCAGTTTCGGGTGGAACACCAATTGGCTGGTGCGTGCCTGGTGGTCGCTGATCAACGCCCAGGAGTAGAGGCCAAAACGTGCGTCGGGCAGGCCGATGTCATCGATTGCCTGCTGCGGGAGTTGTTCCAGGTGGCGGCCAAAGTCGTAGCTCAGGTAGCCGATCAAGCCGCCGGCAAACGGTAGTTCATAAGGCGCGGGCAGGCTGGCGTCACCCAGCAGCGTCAGGTTTTCCCTCAGACGCTCCAGGAAATCGCTACCGCTTTCATCCGGCCACACCGCCAACGTTGCTTCCGGCCAGGCGCTGAGCAGGTCATAACGACCACGCTCGGCTGCCGGCCGGCCACTGTCCAGCAGCACGGCGCCAGGCGCATGGCGGATCGCCGCAAAATACTCGGCGGGGTTGGCGTGGTAGGGCAGCGGGTGTACGGAGCAGGTCGACATGCGGGGGTGTATCAGCCATGGGCGCGGGGGAGGGGATTGTAGTCCCCTGTAGGATTTGCTCCTAGAGGGGATGTCGGGGATTGTTGGTTGAGGGGCGCGGCCGGGTGGGTTACTCAGCCTTCTACCGGTGGAATATGGCCAAACATTTCCTGGGCAAACCGCACGCGTTCTTCAGCCGTTTCCGTCACGCCCGCCGCCTTCAGCTCTTCAAGGCGAGCTTCTACCGCATGGGTACGCAAGGTCAGGCCGCAATCGTTGGCGATCTGGATATTCAGCCCCGGCCGGGCATTGAGTTCCAGGATCAGCGGGCCTTTTTCCTGGTCCAGCACCATGTCCACGCCGATGTAACCCAGCCCGCACAACTCGTAGCAGCCGGCGGCGAGTTTCATGAAACCGTCCCAGTTGGGCAGTTGCACACCGTCCACCGCGTTGGTGGTGTCGGGGTGCTTGGTGATGATGTTGTTCAGCCAGGTGCCGCGCAGGGTCAGGCCGGTGGCCAGGTCCACACCGACACCAATCGCGCCCTGGTGCAGGTTGGCCTTGCCGCCGGACTGGCGGGTCGGCAAGCGCAGCATGGCCATCACCGGGTAGCCCATCAACACGATGATGCGGATATCCGGCACGCCTTCGTAGCTGATGCTCTTGAAGATCTGGTCGGGCACCACGCGGTACTCGATGAGTGCGCGGTCACGGTGGCCGCCCAGGGAATACAGGCCGGTGAGGATGCTGGAGATCTGGTGCTCGATTTCCTCATGGCTGATGATCTTGCCGGACACAGTGCGATAGCGCCCTTCAAAGCGGTCGGCGATCACCAGGATGCCGTCGCCGCCGGCGCCCTGAGCCGGCTTGATCACGAAATCGCTACGGCCACCAATGATTTCGTCGAGCTTGTCGATTTCTTTCTCGGTGGAAATGATCCCGTACATCTCTGGCACATGGATCCCGGCCGCAATCGCCCGCTCCTTGGTGATGATCTTGTCATCGACAATCGGATACAGGCTGCGCTTGTTGTACTTGAGCACGTAGTCGGCATTACGCCGGTTGATGCCCATGATGCCCCGCGCCTCCAGGGCCTTCCAGGTCTTCCAGAACCCGAACATTACGAATCAGCCTTGAGGAAGGCCTTGAAACGCACCAGCTCGGTCAGGCGATAGCCACGATAGCGCCCCATGGCCAGCATGAAGCCCACCAGGATCAACAGGATCGCCGGGAAGGTGAACACGAAGTAGATCAGCTCCGGCACGCTCATGATGATGTGGGCCAGGGACGCGGCGAACAGGGTGCCAATCGCGACTTTCATCGCATGGCCGCCACCGCGCTCTTCCCAGGTGATGGACAGGCGTTCGATGGTCATGGTCAGGATCACCATCGGGAACAGCGCCACCGACAGGCCGCGTTCCAGGCCCAGCTTGTGGCTGAACAGGCTGATGGCCGCAATCAGCACCACGACGAAGGTCAGCACCACCGACAGCCTCGGCAGCATCTGTAACTTCAAGTGCTCCAGGTACGAGCGCAGCGACAGCCCGAGCGCCGTAATCACGGTAAACAGCACGATGCCAAAGCCCAGCTGCGTCTCGCGAAATGCCAGGGCGATCAGCACCGGGGTGAATGTCCCCAGGGTTTGCAGGCCGATCAGGTTGCGCAGGATCAGGATCACCAGCACGCCAATGGGGATCATCACCATGATCATGAAGGTCTGCTGGGTTTGCAGCGGCAGGCCGTAGAGCGAGTATTCGAGGAAGTTGGCGTCGGTGTTCTCGTCCGTCAGCTTGGCCAGGCGGATCGCGTTCATCTCGCTGTTGTTCAGGCTGAAGGTCACGGCGGCTTTCTTGCCGCCATCGACGGTGATCAGGTTTTCATCGCCGGTCCACCACAGCAGGCGGTCCGAGGGCAGGCCCTGTTCGCCGGTTTCCGGGTTGAAGTACAGCCAGTCGTTGCCATTGAAGCTGCGCAGCCACAGCTCCGGGGTTTGCGGTTGGTCGGCCACCAGGCGGATGGTGTGGACTTTTTCTACCGGCACGTGGGCGATGGACAGCAGCAACTCGACGATCTTGGCCTTGTGGGGCGTCGACGGATCGCCCGCCAGCAGCAGCTTGACGTTATCGTCGTTAAGGTTGTTGGTGCGCTTGATGGCTTCGCTGATAAACGTCTCGACATCGGCCGAGTGCTGGCGGATCGGTGCCAGCAGGGCCTCGGCGGCGATTTTTTCCGGGCCTTCCACGGCAATGCTGTCGCGGAAGGTCGGGCCCTTGACCTTGACCTTCTCGCCGCTGTAGCGCTTGGTCAGCACCAGGCGGTAGTAGAGGGTCTGGTTGCCCTTGGCGCGCCGGGCCGACCAGGTGACCTTGCGGTTGCCGTCGATGCGGTTGACGCTCACCCCATAGTTATTGGAGATGAAGCTCTCATTGAGGCTGACGAAGTCGCGGCTCAGGGGCGGCACGAACATCTGGACCTTGACCGGGTCCTTGGCATTGGCGACGAACTCGACCTTGGCGTCGATGTTCCACAGGTCGTCAGTGGCGTCTTCGGTCACCGGGATGCCGAGGACGAAGATCTGATAGGCCGTGACCGAAATGCCCAGTACCACCAGGACGGCGATCAGAATCTTCAGGTGCATAGTAAGAGAGCGCATTGGAATTACTCGGCGGTATGAGCGTCGGTGGCGCAGGCAGGTTTGCCCGCTGCGTATTTAAGACTGGGGTCGACCAGCGCATCAAAGCGTTTCAAGGCTTCGGAGCCGATCAGCAGCGGATATTGGAAGGCGCTGCGGTCAGTCAAGTTCACTTCGATGCTGCGTAAAGCGGTGCCCATGCAGATGTCTAGGGCAATCACCGGACGGGCGGTGTAGTTCTTGTCCTCATCGGGGTCGTAGTCGCCGGCGCGACGCTTGATCTTGCTGACGCGGGCCAGGGGGCGCTCGATGGGGTGCGAATGGGCGGTGTCTATGGCCAGGTAGAAGCGGACCCAGGACTCACCATTGCGCTTGAAGCGCTTGATATCCCGGGCACTCAAGGACGCAGTCTTGGCGCCGGTGTCGAGCTTGGCGGCGACTTCCAGGTCAATGCCCGCCAGCTTGGCGTATTCATTGAGGCCGTAAACCGTCTTCTCGGCAGCGATGCCAAGGCCCGGAAACATCAGTAGGCAGAACAATAGGGGGAAGGGCTTGAGTCTCATAGATCCTGAGGCGGTGCAGTGCGATGTTTGATTCAAGGCGACTGGCATTGCTGCGCAAGCTCCCTCGTGCGCCTTTTCATCCGGAGATGTCAGGCAAATGCGGCGGGCATTCTAACATGAAGGTTTTCTGGCGCCAGCGCTGGCAGCCGGCCATGCCTTGTCGCGTGCAGAGCGGGTTATTAGACGATTGTCGACAATGTGCATTTATTCTTTGACTATCAGGGGCTGATTGGCTAGTTTTTGCGGCATTGCTTTTAAAGGTGTCGACAATCATGCTGGATCAGCTGGAAATTCCGGTGGCAGGGCAGGACGATTCCCAGACGATGTCCGAGAACGTCTTCCGTCGTATCCAGGCCGCCATCGTCAAGGGCGAGATAGCCCCCGGCAGCAAGATCTCTGAGCCTGAGCTGGCGCGCACCTACGGCATCAGCCGTGGCCCGTTGCGCGAGGCGATCCACCGCCTGGAAGGCCAGCGCCTGCTGGTGCGCGTGCCCCATGTCGGCGCGCGGGTGGTGTCCCTGAGCCAGGCGGAACTGGTGGAGCTCTACGAAATCCGCGAATCCCTCGAAGGCATGGCCTGCCGCCTGGCCGCCGAGCGCATGACCGACGCAGAAATCGAGGAGCTGCGCCAGGTCCTGCACACCCACGAGCGCGATGCTGCGTTCCAGGCCGGTGTGGGCTATTACCAGCAGGAAGGCGACTTCGACTTTCACTACCGGATCATCCAGGGCGCGCGTAACCGCACCTTGACCCAGATGCTGTGCGGCGAGCTGTATCAACTGGTGCGCATGTACCGCATCCAGTTCTCCGCCACCCCCAATCGTCCACGCCAGGCATTTGCCGAGCATCACCGCATTCTTGACGCGATTGCCGATCGCGACGGTGAACTGGCCGAGTTGTTGATGCGCCGTCATATCGGCGCTTCCAAACGCAATATCGCCCGTCACTTCCCCGACGGCGCCCCCTCGAGAGGTGAGTCATGAGTTCCGATAAAAACAGCACCCCAGGCCAGCGATTCCGTGATGCGGTAGCCAGCGAACACCCGCTGCAAGTGGTCGGCGCGATCAACGCCAACCACGCCTTGCTGGCCAAGCGCGCCGGTTTCAAGGCCATTTACCTGTCCGGTGGCGGTGTCGCCGCGGGCTCCCTGGGTGTGCCGGACCTGGGCATCACCGGCCTGGATGACGTGCTGACCGACGTGCGCCGGATCACCGACGTATGCGACCTGCCGCTGCTGGTGGACGTGGACACCGGTTTCGGTTCCTCGGCGTTCAACGTGGCGCGTACCGTCAAGTCGATGATCAAGTTCGGCGCTGCCGCGATCCATATCGAAGACCAGGTGGGCGCCAAGCGCTGCGGCCATCGCCCGAATAAGGAAATCGTCTCGCAGCAGGAAATGGTCGACCGCATCAAGGCTGCCGTGGATGCCCGCACCGATGACAGCTTCGTGATCATGGCGCGCACCGACGCCCTGGCCGTGGAAGGCTTGGAGTCTGCCCTGGAACGCGCTGCCGCGTGCATCGAGGCCGGCGCCGACATGGTCTTCCCCGAGGCCATCACCGAGCTGGAGATGTACAAGCTGTTCGCCTCCCGTGTGAAGGCGCCGATCCTGGCCAACATCACGGAATTCGGCGCGACGCCGCTGTACACCACCGAACAGTTGAAATCTGCCGATGTTTCCATCGTGCTGTACCCGTTGTCGGCATTCCGCGCCATGAACAAGGCCGCCGAGAACGTCTACACCGCGATCCGTCGCGACGGCACCCAACAGAACGTGATCGACACCATGCAAACCCGCATGGAGCTTTACGATCGCATTGACTACCACACCTTCGAGCAGAAGCTCGACGCGCTGTTCGCCGCCAAGAAATAAGCGCAGCGCCTCCCAGATAACTACAAAATTGGAGAAGAACCATGGCTGAAGCAAAAGTACTCAGTGGCGCCGGCCTGCGTGGCCAGGTGGCCGGGCAGACGGCACTGTCCACCGTGGGCCAGGCCGGTGCCGGCCTGACCTATCGCGGCTACGACGTGCGTGAACTGGCCGCCGACGCGCAGTTTGAAGAAGTCGCCTACCTGCTGTTGTACGGCGAATTGCCGAGCAAGGCCGAGCTGGCGGCCTACAGCGCCAAGCTGAGCAAGCTGCGTGACCTGCCCCAGGCGCTCAAGGAAGTGCTGGAGCGCATCCCCGCCGACGCCCACCCGATGGACGTGATGCGCACCGGTTGCTCGTTCCTCGGCAACATCGAGCCGGAACAAGACTTCAGCGTGCAGCGCGATGTCACCGACCGCCTGCTGGCCGCGTTCCCGGCGATCATGTGCTACTGGTACCGCTTCAGCCATGACGGCAAGCGCATCGACTGCGTGACCGACGAGCCGAGCATCGGTGGGCATTTCCTGCACCTGCTGCACGGCGAGAAGCCGAGCCCGCTGCACGAAAAAGTCATGAACGTGTCGCTGATCCTGTACGCCGAGCACGAGTTCAACGCCTCGACTTTCACCGCTCGTGTGTGTGCCTCGACCCTGTCCGACTTGTATTCCTGCGTCACCGCCGCCATCGGCTCGCTGCGCGGCCCGCTGCATGGCGGCGCCAACGAAGCGGCGATGGAAATGATCGAGCGTTTCTCCTCGGCCGAAGACGCCGTGAAAGGCACCCTCGGCATGCTGGAGCGCAAGGACAAGATCATGGGCTTTGGCCACGCGATCTATAAAGACAACGACCCGCGTAATGAAGTGATCAAGGGCTGGTCGAAAAAACTCGCCGATGAAGTGGGCGACAAGGTGCTGTTCCCGGTCTCCGAAGCCATCGACAAAACCATGTGGGAACAGAAAAAACTGTTCCCCAACGCCGACTTCTACCATGCCTCGGCGTACCACTTCATGGGCATCCCGACCAAGCTGTTCACGCCTATCTTCGTCTGCTCGCGCCTCACCGGCTGGGCGGCGCATGTGTTCGAGCAGCGTGCCAACAACCGCATCATCCGTCCAAGCGCCGAGTACATCGGCGTCGAGCAGCGCAAGTTCGTGCCAATCGAACGTCGCTGAATGAGGAGACCGACAATCCCGAATTGGTAACCGAATCAGAAGTGTGGGAGCGGGCTTGCTCGCGAATGCGGTGTAACAGTCACTGAATGTGTTGAATGACACACCACATTCGCGAGCAAGCCCGCTCCCACATTTTGACCTCATTCCAATTCTGGGTCGGTACAGGTCTTCCTTCTGTAACTACCGTGACCGAGTCCTGACGATGAACACTGAATTTCGCAAACCGCTCCCCGGCAGCCGCCTGGATTACTTCGACGCCCGTGCGGCTGTCGAGGCCATCACCCCCGGTGCCTACGCCACGCTGCCCTACACCTCCCGCGTGCTCGCCGAAAACCTGGTGCGCCGCTGCGACCCGGCGACGCTCAACGCGTCCCTGAGCCAGTTGATCGAACGCAAGCGCGACCTCGACTTTCCCTGGTTCCCGGCCCGTGTGGTATGCCATGACATCCTCGGCCAGACCGCCCTGGTGGACCTCGCCGGCCTGCGTGATGCCATCGCCCTGCAAGGGGGGGACCCGGCCCAGGTCAACCCGGTGGTGCCGACCCAACTGATCGTCGACCACTCCCTGGCGGTCGAGGCCGGTGGTTCTGACCCACAGGCCTTCGAGAAAAATCGCGCCATCGAAGACCGCCGCAACGAAGACCGTTTCCACTTTATCGAGTGGACCAAAAAGGCCTTCAAGAACGTCGATGTGATCCCGCCGGGCAACGGCATCATGCACCAGATCAACCTGGAGAAAATGTCCCCGGTGATCCAGGTGCGTGACGGCGTGGCCTTCCCGGATACTTGCGTCGGCACCGACAGCCACACCCCCCACGTCGACGCCCTGGGCGTGATCGCCATTGGCGTCGGCGGCCTGGAAGCCGAGAGTGTGATGCTTGGCCGCGCGTCGTGGATGCGCCTGCCGGAAAGCGTTGGCGTCGAACTGACAGGCAAGCTGCAACCGGGCATCACTGCCACCGACATGGTGCTGGCGCTGACCGAGTTCCTGCGCCAGCAGAAAGTCGTCGGTGCCTGGCTGGAGTTCTTCGGTGAAGGCGCTTCGGCCCTGACCCTGGGCGACCGCGCCACCATCTCCAACATGGCCCCGGAATACGGCGCCACGGCGGCGATGTTCTACATCGACGCGCAGACCATCGCCTACCTCAAGCTCACCGGTCGCGAAGACGAACAAGTCGCCCTGGTCGAGCAGTACGCACGGCACACCGGGCTGTGGGCCGATGACCTCAAGGGTGCGCAATACGAGCGTGGCCTGAGCTTCGACCTGTCCAGCGTCGTGCGCAATATGGCCGGCCCGAGCAACCCGCATGCACGTGTGGCTACCAGCGACCTGGCGGCCAAGGGCATTTCCGGGCAATGGGATGACGTGCCGGGGCAAATGCCCGACGGCGCGGTGATCATCGCTGCCATCACCAGTTGCACCAACACCAGCAACCCGCGCAACGTGATCGCCGCCGGCCTGCTGGCGCGCAATGCCAACAAGCTGGGGCTGGCCCGCAAGCCGTGGGTCAAGTCATCCCTGGCCCCGGGTTCGAAAACCGTGGCCATGTACCTCGACGAAGCCGGGCTGACCAGCGAGTTGGAGCAGTTGGGTTTTGGTGTCGTTGCCTTCGCCTGCACCACCTGCAACGGCATGTCCGGTGCACTCGACCCGGTGATCCAGCAAGAAATCATCGACCGCGACCTGTACGCCACCGCCGTGCTCTCGGGTAACCGCAACTTCGACGGGCGCATCCACCCGTACGCCAAGCAAGCGTTCCTGGCGTCGCCACCGCTGGTGGTGGCCTACGCGATTGCCGGCACCATCCGTTTCGATATCGAAAAAGACGTACTGGGCCTGGACGCGAGCGGCAAGGAAATCCGCCTGCAGGACATCTGGCCGAGCGACGAAGAAATCGACGCGGTGGTCAAGGCATCGGTCAAGCCTGAGCAGTTCCGCCAGGTCTACATCCCGATGTTCGCGATCCATGAAGACACCGGCCCGAAAGTCACCCCGCTGTACGACTGGCGCCCGCAAAGCACCTACATCCGTCGCCCGCCGTACTGGGAGGGCGCCCTGGCCGGTGCGCGTCCGCTCAAGGGCATGCGCCCGCTGGCGGTGCTGCCGGACAACATCACCACTGACCACTTGTCGCCGTCCAACGCGATCATGCTCGACAGCGCCGCCGGCGAATACCTGGCGAAAATGGGCTTGCCGGAAGTCGACTTCAACTCCTATGCGACGCACCGTGGCGACCACCTGACCGCCCAGCGCGCGACCTTTGCCAACCCCAAGCTGTTCAATGAAATGGTCCAGGAAAACGGCAAGGTCAAGCAGGGTTCCCTGGCGCGCATCGAACCGGAAGGCCGGGTCACGCGGATGTGGGAAGCCATCGAAACCTACATGGAGCGCAAGCAGCCGCTGATCATCATTGCCGGCGCCGACTACGGCCAGGGTTCGTCCCGCGACTGGGCGGCCAAGGGCGTGCGCCTGGCGGGTGTGGAAGCGATTGCCGCCGAAGGCTTCGAACGCATCCACCGCACCAACCTGGTGGGCATGGGCGTGCTGCCCCTGGAATTTTTGCCGGGCACCGACCGCAAGACTCTGCAGATCGATGGCAGCGAAACCTATGACGTAATCGGCGAGCGCACCCCGCGTGCGCAGTTGACCCTGGTGATCAACCGCAAGAATGGCGAACGTGTCGAAGTGCCAGTGACCTGCCGCCTGGACACCGCCGAAGAAGTGTCGATCTACGAGGCGGGCGGCGTGTTGCAGCGTTTTGCCCAGGACTTCCTGGAATCGGCGGCGACCGCCTGAAGAGGATAACCATGACACACGTAGCGCAAATCAAGATCGCCGCCACCTACATGCGTGGCGGCACCAGCAAGGGCGTGTTTTTCAACCTCAAGGACTTGCCCGAATCGGCCCAGGTCCCGGGGGCGGCGCGCGATGCCCTGCTGCTGCGGGTGATCGGCAGCCCCGACCCCTATGACAAGCAGATCGACGGCATGGGCGGTGCCACGTCGAGCACAAGCAAAACCGTGATCCTCGCCAAGAGCACCCGCGCCGAGCATGACGTGGACTACCTGTTTGGCCAGGTGTCCATCGACAAGCCTTTTGTCGACTGGAGCGGCAACTGCGGCAACCTGTCGGCAGCGGTGGGTGCATTCGCCATCAGTGCTGGCCTGGTGGACGCTGCGCGTATCCCCTCTAACGGCGTGGCCGTGGTGCGGGTTTGGCAGGCGAATATCGGCAAGACCATCATCGCCCATGTGCCGATCACCGACGGCGCGGTGCAGGAAACCGGCGACTTCGAGCTGGATGGCGTGACCTTCCCGGCGGCCGAAGTGCAACTGGAATTCCTCGACCCGGCAGCCGAAGAAGAGGGCGGCGGCGGTTCGATGTTCCCCACCGGCAACCTGATCGACGACCTGCAAGTGCCGGGTGTCGGCACCTTCAAGGCGACGCTGATCAACGCGGGGATCCCGACGATTTTTATCAACGCGCAAGACCTCGGCTACACCGGCACCGAGCTGCAAGGCGCGATCAATAGCGATCCGAAAGCCCTGGCCATGTTCGAGACAGTGCGGGCCCATGGGGCGTTGCGCATGGGCCTGATCAAGCACCTGGACGAAGCGGCCCAGCGCCAGCACACACCGAAGCTGGCGTTCGTGGCCAAGCCTGCGGATTACCTGGCCTCCAGTGGCAAGGCGATCAAGGCCGGCGATGTGGACCTGCTGGTGCGGGCGCTGTCCATGGGCAAGCTGCACCACGCGATGATGGGCACGGCCGCGGTGGCGATTGGCACGGCGGCGGCGATTTCCGGGACCCTGGTCAACCTCGCAGCGGGCGGTGTGGAACGCAATGCCGTGCGCTTCGGGCATCCGTCCGGCACCTTGCGCGTGGGCGCAGAGGCCAGCCAGGTCAACGGCGAATGGGTGGTGAAGAAGGCCATCATGAGCCGTAGTGCGCGGGTCTTGATGGAAGGCTACGTGCGCGTGCCCGGCGACGCATTCTAAAGCCGGCCCCAATGTGGGAGCGGGCTTGTGTGGGAACGGGCTTGCCCGCGATTGCGGCGTGTCAGTCACGCAGATACCAACTGATCCAGCGCTATCGCGGGCAAGCCCGCTCCCACAAGGGAGCGTCAGCGGCCTCTGGATTTATGTACGAGAGCAGGCATTCAGACCTGCCACAAACGACCAACCCTGAGCCTGAGGAAGGAACACACCCCACCTATTTTGGAGTACTGCCATGAGCGCCAACGTCGACCAGAACAACCGCCCCGACTATGACCAGGTTTTGCAGGACATCGCCGATTACGTCCTCAACTACCGCATCGACTCACGGGACGCCCTGGACACCGCCCGCAACTGCCTGATGGACACCCTCGGCTGCGGCCTGCTGGCCCTGCGCTTTCCTGAGTGCACCAAGCATTTGGGACCGATTGTCGAAGGCACAGTGGTGCCGTTCGGTGCCCGGGTGCCGGGTACGTCCTATCGCCTGGACCCGGTCAAGGCCGCGTGGGACATCGGCTGCATCGTGCGTTGGCTCGATTACAACGACACCTGGCTCGCTGCCGAATGGGGCCATCCTTCGGATAACCTCGGCGGCATCCTGGCCGTTGCCGATCACCTGTCGCAAAAACGCGTGGCCCATGGCGAGGCGCCGCTGACCGTGCGCGCGGTGCTGGAAGCGATGATCATGGCCCACGAAATCCAGGGCGTGATTGCCCTGGAAAACTCCTTCAACCGCGTCGGCCTCGACCATGTGCTGCTGGTCAAAGTCGCCTCTACGGCGGTCTGCGCCAAGTTGATGGGTGCCAATCGTGAGCAACTGCTGGCGGCGTTGTCCCAGGCGTTTGTCGATGGGCAGGCGCTGCGCACTTACCGTCACGCGCCGAATGCCGGGTCGCGCAAGTCGTGGGCGGCGGGGGATGCGTCGAGCCGTGGCGTGCGCCTGGCGGATATCGCCCTGCGCGGCGAGATGGGCATCCCGGGTGTGTTGAGCGCGCCGCAATGGGGTTTTTATGACGTGCTGTTCAGCCACACCAACAAGGACCTGGCCCTCAAGCCTGAGGACAAGCGCGCGTTCAGCCTGCCCCAGCCCTATGGCACTTATGTGATGGAAAACGTGCTGTTCAAGATCAGCTTTCCCGCCGAATTCCACGCCCAGACCGCCTGTGAAGCCGCCGTCACCTTGCACCCGCAGGTCAAGCAGCGCTTGCATGAAATCGAGCGCATCGTGATCACCACCCACGAGTCGGCCATTCGCATCATTTCCAAGGTCGGCCAACTGGCTAATGCGGCTGACCGCGACCACTGCCTGCAATACATGACCGCCGTGCCCCTGGCGTTTGGCAACCTGGTGGCCGAGCAGTACGAAGATGAATTCCATGCCGCGCACCCGATCATCGATGAGTTACGCAAAAAAATGGTCATCGTCGAAGACCTGCGTTACAGCCGCGAATACCTGGAAGCTGACAAGCGTTCCATTGCCAACGCGGTACAGGTGTTTTTCACCGATGGTTCGAGCACCGAACAGGTCGCGGTGGAATACCCGATCGGCCATCGTCGGCGCCGGGCGGATGGCATTCCGTTGCTGGAAGACAAGTTCAAGGCCAACCTGGCAACACGCTTCACCGCGCAGCGCAGCGCTGAGATTTTTGCACTGTGCAAGGACCAGGCACGGCTGGAAGGGACGCCGGTGAATCGGTTTGTGGATCTGTGGGTGATGTAATAAAAGCCGCTGCAAGGTGGCAGGATTTGCAGTCGACACACTTTGCCAATCGTATGTCCTACATCTTCGGAACCGTCTTCAGATAATTGCCAATCAGGTAGCCAGATGACCTTTTGTACCGGGTCGTCTGGCAAGCAATACCTGTGAATTAAATGAGAGGTTCGCCATGACTAGCGTAAACCAGCAGCAGTACGCGCCCTACCACGGCTATGAAATGCCCTCCAAGCCTGCATCCGCGCAGCCAGAAAACAGTGCCAAAACCCAGACTCCCGGCCAGACTCCAGCAGATTCAGCATCCCCTCGAAAGCCTATGACTGCACAGCAGCGCGGTCAGTTTGCGACCCACAAGGGCTTGGTCAACTCACCGTCATCTGCGACCAATACCGCCCCGGCCCAGCTCGCTCAGCTTTCCCAGCAAAACAATCAGCTGCGCGACCAGCTTAACCAGTTGGTGGCCAGGTTCTCGCCGATAATCACCGCGCTGCAGCAGCAAGTGGCTGAGCTGACTCAGCAAGTCAATACGATGCAAAAACCGCAGAAAGAGGACGCTCCATCCAATCAGCGCGCGGGTGAAAAACCAGCGGCTCGGCAGGACAGCACAGCGGTGCAGCAGGACGGAACAGCGCCTGCAGCATCGGCCCGCGCAGAAAGTACGCCGGCTTCAGGCCCCGAAGCGCCGGGTAATCTTGAGCAGTTGACTGCTGAAAATGACCAACTGCGTGAAACGGTCGAGCGGTTGCAAACCCAGTTCACGACGGTGGTTACCAGGCTGCAAGAGCAGATCCAGGCGTTGAGCCAGAAAATAACGGGGGCCGGTACTTCCGCAAACCAGGCTCCTAGCGCAGGCCCGAAGGCTGACAGCAATGCCGCGTCGGACTCTGCGCCGGCTGAGCAAGCGCCCCGTGCCAGGGACGCCACCCCATCGGCCCAGGCCGATGAAGCCACGGCGCCGTCGGCCCGCAGTGTTGATGATCTTATGCGCGAGAACGAGCAATTGCGCGCTCGCATCGATCAAATGATGACTGAGTTCACCCAGGTGATTTCCCAACTGCAACAGCAAATAGCGCAATTGAGTGCCCAGGTCAAAGCCCAGTCGAAGTAAGGGCAAACGTGTCGATAAGGGGAGGCTGGGCCTCCCTGTTGGCTGCTTGCCGATTCACTCGAACCGCAGGATCACCCGTCGGTTGTGCTTGCTCTTCTTCTCGATTTTTTCGCAGAACACCCGACCGATTTCCTCGGTGTTGACCACATGGGTGCCGCCACACGGCTGGATATCGATGTCGGCAATTTCTATCACCCGTACCGCGCCCTGGATCACCGGAGGCGCGACGGCCTGGGTGCGGGTGATTTGCAGCAGGGTGGAATATTCGGAGGCCGGCATCGACAGCGACTTGACCCCATGGGCCTGCTCGATCAAGGCATTGAGGTCGCGGGTGATGCTTTCCTTGTCGAGGGTCATTTCCGGCAGGTCGAAGTCCAGGCGGCCCTTGTCGGCGCTGATGCTGCAACCGGTTACCGGTGCGTCGATGATCGAGCACAACAGATGCAGGCAGGTGTGCATTTTCATGTGTTGGTAGCGACGCTCCCAGTCCAGGCCGGCATCTACCTGTACCCCCGCACGCAACGACTCGGGGCAGTGTTCCACTTGGTGCCAGATGATCGAGCGCAGGACCGGGTCGCGTACGGTGCCGGTCACATTGACCCGGCTGCCGTCCGGCAGGGTGAAGTAACCGGTATCGCCGGGTTGCCCACCGCCGGTGGGGTAGAACAGCGTGTGTTCGAGGGCCACGCCCTGTTCGCTGACGGCGATTACTCGGGCGCTGAAGGCGTTCTGGTAAGGCGCGCTGTCGAACAGCGCCAAGGTTTCCATGGTGTGTACGGACATGTTCATCCTCCAACGATCAGTGGGCTGGTTTGCAGCAGGCGCCGCACCATTGCGCTCAGCCCGGGTGGGGAGAGCAGGGTGACCTCGAACCTCGGTCCGCACACCTTCAGGTTCAGCGGCAGGCGCGGGGGGTAGGTGGGGGCCTGCAGCGTGCGCAGGCGAAACTGCAGGTGATGACGCTCCTTGACCGTGGGTTCCAGCACCAGGCCTGACAGTGGGTGGAAGTCGGCATCCAGCACCGTGACCCGGTGGCTGATGTTGACTTCGCCGACCACGTGCAGGCGCTCGTCGAGAGCAAATGCCCCGAGGTAATTGCTGGCGTCAGCTTCGTCGTTTTTCTGCAACTGGATCTGGTTGACCACCTTGACCTTGGTGCCCGCGGGCACGTCCTGGGTGATGACGCAGGAGGGGCTGATAAACACGTTGTCGCCAATCAGCACATACCCGAGCACCCTCGCGCCCGCGCCGACTTCCACGTTGTTGCCCAGGCGTGGGTGACGCTTGCCGTCCGGGTTGTTGGCGATGCCCCGGGCGCCCAGGGTCACGCCACACAGGATGTAGCAGTCATTGCCGATCTCGCAGGTCTCGCCGACCACCGTGCCAAAGCCATGATCCAGAACGAAGCGCCGGCCAATGCGGGCGGCGGGGTGGATTTCGGCGCCGGACAGGATCTTGCCCTGGTTGCTCAACGTCAGCGCGATCGCACAGAACTGGCCGTGGGCCTGGTCGGGTAGATTCCATACCCGATGCGCCAGCCGGTAATACAGCACGGCCTTGAATGAGGCGTAGGACTCCAGGATCAGTTCGCCGCGGCCCCTGGACGCCGGATCGCGCCAGGCATAGGCGATCAAGTCCTCGGCCACCTCCTGCGCGGCGGGCTGGATCAACGCCGCCAGGTGTGGCTGCAACTGTGCCATCTGCGCCGGCGACAGGGTCTTGATGAGGTGGGTCAGCAGCTCATCGTGCAGCTGTTGCATGTCGATAAAGCCTCCCATGGAAGGCACCCCCGTAATTGTCGTTATTCGAAGCAGGGCAGATAACTGTCGGCGCTGTCGTACACCATGGTCAGGACGACGGTGTCGGTGGGCAGTTCCGGTGCGAGCCTGGCGATGGCCACCATATTGGCGGCCGACGACAGCCCCAGGCTGATGGCATCGGTACGCATGATGCGTTTCATCATTTCCAGGCAATCGAGGCGCGAGACCTTGAGCATGCCGTCCAGCACGTTCAGGTTGAGAATGCTCGGGATCAGGCCGATGGACAGGCCCTGGATATGATGCGGCGCATGGCTATCACTTAGCAGGTCGCACTCCTCGGGCTCCACGCCCATCACGCGGATCTGCGGCCAGGTGGCCTTGAGGGTTTCACCGATCCCGGTGATGTGGCCCCCGGTGCCTATCCCGCTGACGAAATAGTCGACCTGGCGCTCGCCAAAGGCACGGATGATTTCCGGGGCGGTGGTGTCGCGGTGGGTCTGGGGGTTGGCGCCGTTGCGCTGTTGGTTGAGCATGACGAAGCTGGGGTTTTCCAGCTGCAACTCCATGCACTTTTCGCCATGGGAGTTATTGCCCAGGCGGCTATCGGACAGCACCACCTTGGCGCCATACAGGCGCAGCAGCTTTTGCTTTTCGGGGCTGTAGTTGTCGGGAATCACCAGCACTACTTTGTAGCCCAGCACGTTGCCGGCCATCACCAGGCCGATGCCCGTGTTGCCGCCGCTGGGTTCGATGATGGTTTGTCCCGAATCGCGAATCAGGATGCCCCGGCGCTCGGCGTCGAGGATCATTCCCAGGGCAATCCGTGCCTTGTGGCTACCGCCCGGGTTCAGGGATTCAAGCTTGGCGAAGACCTCGATGCCGAGGTCTTCGGAGAATTGTTCCAGGCGCACGATAGGCGTTTGGCCAATGGCGTCGAGTATGGAGTTATGCAGCATCGGATAAGTACCCCAAGGCCTGTGGTCAGTACAACGGCATGTCGGGTTCGACGTCGCGTACCCAGTGTTTCATGCCGCCTTGCAGCACCCGGGTGTTGGCAAAGCCTGCGGCCAGCAACGTACTGGCGGCTTGCTCGGCGCGGCTGCCGGCATAGCAGATCAGGTAATGGGTGTTGTCACGGCTGAGGGTATCGAGTTGCTCGTCAAGCTGGGCCAGGGGGATGTGCACCACGCCGGGCAGTTGGCAGACCTCCAGCTCGCTGGCGTCGCGTACATCCAGCAGGATATCGGCGCTGCGGCGCTGCTCCAGCAGTTGCTTGAGCACCTGGGGCTTGATGTAGTGCTCTTCTGCCAGGCCCTGGGTGCTGCGGAGGGTATCGGCACACACGGCGGCGGGTTGGTGTTCTTCACGCAAGTCGGAACAGCACGGGCAGTCGGCGCGGCGCTTGAAACGCAGTTCACTGAATTTCATGGCCAGGGCATCAAAGCGCATCAACCGGCCGGACAAGGACTCGCCGAGGCCGATCAACAGCTTGATCGCCTCGGTGGCCTGGATCATCCCTACCACACCGGGCAATACACCGATCACCCCACCGGCGCTGCAATTGGGCGCCAGTTCCGCGGGTGGCGCGTGGGGGTACAGGCAGCGGTAGCAGGGCCCGCCTTGATAGTTGAACACGCTGATCTGGCCGTCGAAGCGGTAGATCGCGCCGTACACCAACGGCTTGCCCAACTGTACGCAGGCATCATTGACCTGGTAGCGGGTCTCGAAGTTGTCAGTACCATCGATCACCAGGTCGTAGGCGCCGACCAGTTCCAGGGCGTTGTCGGCATTCAGCGCGGTGTCGTAGGTGTTGATTCGGATATGGGCGTTGAGGTCCTGCAGCCGGCGCTTGGCGGATTCGACCTTGGGCAGGCCCAGGGTGCTGTTGCCGTGCACGACCTGGCGTTGCAGGTTGCTGCTTTCCACCACATCGAAGTCCACCAGCCCCAGGGTGCCGATGCCGGCTGCGGCCAGGTACAGGCTGATGGGCGAGCCCAGGCCACCGGTACCGATGATCAGCACCTTGGCTTTCTTCAGGTTCAGTTGCCCTTCGCGGCCGACGCCGGGCAGGGTGATATGGCGCACATAGCGCTGCACTTCCTCGTTGCTCAGGGACTCGATGTCCATGCCGCCGGAGGTGGCGAGCAGCACTTCGATTTTTGCTTTTTCGGGCAGCGGCTCGTCGGGATCGATCAGTTCTTCCCCGGTCGTGAACAGGAAGTGTTCCTTTAGCCGGCCGTTGTTCTCGTGGAACAGGTGCGCCCGCAGATGCGGGTAGCGGGCACAGAGGCCTTCAATGACTTCGCGCAATGTCGATCCGGCACCCTCGAGGGTCGATTCTGGCAACTTGGCCACACGGGCCAGGATGTCGGGGAAAGAGACAGCGTTCATGTACAACTCCGTTTGCAGGTCGTTGAAGGGGTTGAGGGCGAAGTGCGTGCCATCCCAGGCAAACAGCTTCGACCCAAGGGCCTTGCCCTGGCGGACATCCACCACCAGGTAGCTGACGGGGTAGATCGGTTCCCCCATGTAGAGGGCCTTGTCCTGATCCTCGTCGCTGAAATAGGCACCGACATCCGGGTGGGAGTGGTAGATCACCACCACCGGGTTATCCGTGCGAAAGGCCTTGTTCATCAGCAGCGTGTCGGTCACCGAGAAGGTGTAGCCGTTGGCCGCGCTGCGGGGGTAGGCCTCGGGGTTCTTGCGGTGTAACTCGTTCTGGATATTGCTGCCCAGGTACACACTGCCGTCGGCGAAGACAAAGCCGCAGCACTCTTCGGGGTAGGTGCTGCTGGCGTGGGCGTAGATCTGTGCCAGGGCGGTTTGGCGGAGGACGTCCATGTTTCTCTCGCGTGGTGGGGAAAGGGTCAATTGGGTTTTGCCAGCAGCTTTTCGATCGGCAACTTGGTGATGGCAAAGCCGACCAGCAGGATCGCCGAATACAGCATCAGGTCCCGGGACAGTTCCAGGCCTTCGTACCAGGCGCCGATGATCACGGCGAACACCGGGAAAATAATGAAGACGAACGACAGGATGATCGGGCTCAGGCGCTTGAGCAGCATGAAGTACACGATAAACCCACCGACCGAGGCCACCAGGCCCAGGTAGAACAGGGCGCTCCAGGAACGCAGGGTAATGGCCTCGAAGGTCGGTGATTCAAACCACAGCCCGGCGACGAACAGCATCAGCCCGGCAATCCCGATGGGCAGGGTGTTGTAGGTGATCACACTGATGGCGCTGCCTTTTTGCTTGGTAATGACATAGCACAAGGCATGCATGATCGCGGCGCTCAGAATGGCCAGGACGCCAAAGAACTCGGCATGGTCAAGGTGCAGTCCCTGGCTCTTGATGATCATGTACAGGCTGGCGAAACCGATGCCGATCCCCACGACCTGGGAAAAGTAGATGCGCTCGCGCAGGAACAGCGCGGAGAAGATCAGGATGAACACCGGCATGCAACTGAACAGCAGGGCGGTGAGGCCGGACGAGACGTGCATCTCGCCATAGTTGAGCAGGTAGTAGGGCACGCTGAAATAGCAAAGGGTCACGAACACAAAGAACCAGCGGCTTTCCCGTGGAAACAGGATCGGCTCGCGACGCAGGAAGGCAAAACACAGGAACAGCGGGAAGGCGATCAAAAAGCGCAGGCCCGCCGACGTCAGGGGCGGCACGCTTTCCACGGCGATCTTGATCCCTAGCCAGGTGGTGCCCCAGCTCAGGCAGACAATCAGGAACATCACACTGGTGATCAGGCCAGCCAGCCATTGTTTGGGGGATTTGGTTTTTTCGGAATTTTCGAGAACGGCGGACATTGGCATCGTTTATTGCTTCCCTGAGCCGGAATTGAACTCTATATTGGACTTGTAATTAGAGGTTTCACCCGGTGATTGAACCCGTAAAAGCACACTATTAGGGCGAATGATGGCTGTCAAAACAAATATTGACATGGTGTCAATTATGCGAGAGGGACTGTCCAGTGGGCAGGGCGTGAAGTACAAACGCCTGTCTGATGTGATGGAGCGGGGCATCCTCGAGGGCTTGATCGAACCAGGGCGCAAACTGCCGCCTCATCGGGTGCTTTCCGACAACCTGGGGGTGACCATCGGCACGATCAGCCGCGCCTACGGCGAACTGGAACGCCTGGGCCTAGTGGTGGCGCGGGTGGGCGACGGCACATTCGTGCGCAAGCGTGGGATGGAGCGCCAGCGCGACGAAGGCTTTCGCAACGTCAGCGAGGAACCGCGCCAGTACTTCGATATGAGCCGCAATATGCACATCCCGGGGCAGGAGACCACGTTCCTGGCCCAGAGCTTTGAAACCCTGGCCACCAATGCCAAGTTCCTGCAGGACATCAGTGCCTACACCCCGGACGCCGGCTTGCCCCGCTACCGCGCGGCGGGCGCGCAATGGTTGGTGCAGCGTGATTTTCATCCGATTCCCGAGCAGGTCATCTGTGTCAACGGCGGCCAGCATGGTTTGTTGTGCGCGTTGATGGCGTTGGTGCGCGCGGGCGATACAGTCGTCACCGAGCAGTTGACCTATCCCGGTCTGATCACTGCCGCACGGATGCTTGGCATCCGCCTGATCGGCCTGGAAATGGACGAGGAGGGTGTGCTGCCGACGGCCCTGGAGGAGGTGTGTCGTAATCACCGGGTTTCTGCCCTGTACTGCACGCCGACTATCCAGAATCCGACGACGGCAGTCTTGTCGGTTGCCCGTCGCGAGGCGCTGGCCAGGGTCTGCCGTGAGCACAACCTGCTGATCCTGGAGGACGAGGCCCATGGTGTGTTGGTGGAGGACCGCCCGCCGCCCCTGAGTCATTTTGCCCCGGAGCGCACGATTCTGATCAGCAGCCTGAGCAAGGCGGTATCGGCGGGCTTGCGCGTGGGGTATGTGCATGCGCCGCCGGCGTTGGTCAGCCGTATTTCCGCAGCGCTGCGCTCAACCTGTTGGATGGCCACCCCTGTGACCCTGGAACTGGCCACGCAGTGGATTGAAAACGGCACGGCAGCGCATCTGTTGCGTCAGCAGATCCACGAAATCAGCCGGCGCAAGGCGTTGGTCGAGGACCTGCTGAGCGGCCTGGAATACCGGACGCACCCCAATAGCCCGCACTTCTGGATTGAAGTCCCGGAGCCATGGCGTGCGTCGGAAATAGAGGCTGAGCTCAAGCAGAACAATTACCTGATCGCCACGGCCGAGGCCTTCGCCGTGGGGCAGACGGCCGTGCCGCAGTTTATTCGGGCGAGTATCTGCAATACGTCTGGGGATGATCAGTTGCTAAGGGCAGGGTTTGATGCGCTGGCCACGGCGCTGGGGCAGGGTGGGGACCGGTTTCATCTGTGAGGCTGGGTTATCGTTGATCGCAGGCAAGTCGAATTGTCCCACCGCAGCTCCCGCATTTGACGTGTGAACCCGATCAAATATGGGAGCTGGCTCAAGCAATGCAAATTACTTGAAGCGCCGCTCGACGCCCTTTTCCACAAGGATCTTCGCCGAAATCTCTTCCACCGAAAAATGCGTGGAATTGATGTGCGCAATGTTCTCCCGACGGAATAGATTTTCCACTTCCCGCACCTCGAACTCGCACTGGGCATAGCTCGAATAGCGGCTGTTGGGCTTGCGTTCATTACGGATCGCTGTCAGGCGGTCCGGGTCGATGGTCAGGCCGAACAGCTTGTGCTGATGGGTGCGCAGCACCGCCGGCAGTTGCAGGCGCTCCATGTCGTCCTCGGTCAGCGGGTAGTTGGCCGCGCGGATACCGAATTGCATGGCCATATACAGGCAGGTCGGGGTCTTGCCGCAGCGCGACACGCCGACCAGGATCAGGTCGGCCTTGTCGTAGTAATGGGTGCGGGCGCCGTCGTCGTTGTCCAGGGCGAAGTTGACCGCCTCGATCCGCTCCATATAGTTGGAGTTGTGGCCAATGGAATGGGACTTGCCTACGGAGTACGAGGAGTGTTCGCTCAACTCCTGTTCCAGGGGCGCTAGGAAGGTCGAGAAGATGTCGATCATGAAACCATTGGAGGTCGCGAGGATCTCACGGATGTCCTGATTGACGATGGTGTCGAAAATGATCGGGCGCACACCGTCTTTTTCGGCGGCCAGATTGATTTGTTGTACCATGGCCCGCGCTTTATCCACGTTATCGATATAAGGCCGGGTAAATTTGGCAAAGGTAATGCTTTCGAACTGCGCCAGCAGGCTCTGACCCAGGGTTTCGGCGGTAATGCCGGTGCCATCGGAGATAAAGAAAGCAGATCGTTTCATTTGAGCCTTGGGCCTTAAGCTGATGACGAATCTTGGATATGATAGGCGCGATTTTGCCGTCCCACAGTGGGCCGCATTCTCACTTATTTTCCAGGTCCAGGCCACAAACGCCGGTAAATGCTCCTACTGAGCCGCCGGCGCCCTGAGCTTTTCCAACACAGTTAGTGGAGAGATCACCTTGGTAGAGTACGTAGTTTCCCTCGATAAGCTCGGCGTCCATGATGTAGAGCATGTGGGGGGCAAGAACGCATCCCTCGGCGAGATGATCAGTAATCTTGCGGGCGCTGGTGTCTCGGTGCCCGGTGGTTTCGCCACCACGGCCCAGGCATACCGCGATTTCCTCGAACTGAGCGGCCTCAACGACCAGATCCACGCTGCCCTGGACGCGCTGGACGTCGATGACGTCAATGCCCTGGCCAAGACCGGCGCACAGATCCGCCAGTGGATCATGGAAGCCGAGTTCCCCGAGAAGCTCAACGCCGAAATCCGCACAGCCTTCGCCACCTTGTCGGCCGGCAACCCGGACATGGCCGTCGCCGTGCGTTCCTCGGCCACCGCCGAAGACTTGCCGGACGCCTCGTTCGCCGGCCAACAGGAAACCTTCCTGAATATCCGTGGCGTGGAAAACGTTATCCGTGCAGCCAAGGAAGTATTTGCCTCGCTGTTTAACGACCGCGCCATTTCCTACCGTGTACACCAGGGTTTCGACCACAAGTTGGTAGCGTTGTCTGCCGGCGTACAGCGCATGGTGCGTTCGGAAACCGGTACTGCCGGCGTGATGTTCACCCTGGATACCGAATCGGGCTTCCGTGACGTGGTGTTCATCACCGGCGCCTACGGCCTGGGCGAAACCGTCGTACAAGGCGCGGTCAACCCGGACGAGTTCTACGTGCACAAGCACACCCTTGAGGCCGGTCGCCCGGCGATCCTGCGCCGCAACCTGGGCAGCAAGGCCATCAAGATGATCTACGGCGACGAGGCCAAGGCCGGTCGCTCGGTGAAAACCGTTGATGTCGACAAGGCCGAGCGTGCGCGCTTTTGCCTCAGCGATGCTGAAGTCAGCGAATTGGCCAAGCAGGCGATGATCATCGAGAAGCACTACAAGTGCCCGATGGACATTGAATGGGCCAAGGACGGCGACGACGGCAAGCTGTACATCGTCCAGGCCCGTCCGGAAACCGTGAAGAGCCGCACCTCGGCCAATGTCATGGAACGCTACCTGTTGAAAGAAACCGGCACCGTGCTGGTAGAGGGCCGTGCCATCGGTCAGCGCATCGGTGCGGGCAAGGTGCGGATCATCAAGGACGTGTCCGAGATGGACAAGGTCCAGCCAGGTGACGTGCTGGTCTCCGACATGACCGACCCGGACTGGGAACCCGTGATGAAGCGCGCGAGCGCCATCGTCACCAACCGTGGCGGGCGTACCTGCCACGCGGCGATCATCGCCCGTGAGCTGGGGATCCCGGCAGTGGTGGGTTGTGGCAACGCCACCCAACTGCTCAAGGATGGCCAGGGCGTCACCGTGTCCTGCGCCGAAGGCGATACCGGCTTCATCTTTGAAGGTGAGCTGGGCTTCGATATCAAGCAAAACTCCATCGACGCCATGCCGGACCTGCCGTTCAAGATCATGATGAACGTCGGCAACCCCGACCGCGCCTTCGACTTTGCGCAGTTGCCGAACGCCGGTGTGGGCCTGGCCCGCCTGGAGTTCATCATCAACCGCATGATCGGCGTGCACCCCAAGGCCCTGTTGAACTACGACGGCCTGCCGGTGGAAATCAAGGACAGCGTCGACAAGCGCATCGCCGGCTACAACGACCCGGTGGGCTTCTACGTCGAGAAGCTGGTGGAAGGCATCAGCACCCTGGCGGCGGCCTTCTGGCCGAAGAAAGTCATCGTGCGCCTGTCCGACTTCAAGTCCAACGAATACGCGAACCTGATCGGCGGCAAGCTCTACGAGCCGGAAGAAGAAAACCCGATGCTGGGCTTCCGTGGCGCCTCGCGTTACATCAGCGAAGCATTCCGTGACTGCTTCGAGCTCGAGTGCCGCGCCCTCAAGCGTGTGCGCAACGAGATGGGCCTGACCAACGTCGAGATCATGGTGCCCTTCGTGCGTACCCTGGGCGAAGCGAGCCAAGTCGTTGACCTGCTGGCCGAGAACGGTCTGACCCGCGGCGAAAACGGCCTGCGCGTGATCATGATGTGCGAGCTGCCTTCCAACGCCATCCTCGCCGAAGAGTTCCTGGAGTTCTTCGATGGATTCTCCATCGGTTCCAACGACCTGACCCAGTTGACCCTGGGCCTGGACCGTGACTCCGGGATCATCGCGCACCTGTTTGACGAGCGTAACCCTGCGGTCAAGAAGCTGCTGGCCAACGCCATCCAGGCCTGTAACAAGGCCGGCAAGTACATCGGCATCTGCGGCCAAGGCCCTTCCGATCACCCGGACCTGGCCAAATGGCTGATGGAACAGGGCATCGAAAGCGTCTCGCTGAACCCCGATTCCGTGCTGGAAACCTGGTTCTTCCTGGCTGAAGGTCAAGCCTCGGCGTAATTGCCATTTGCCGGCCAGCCAGTGCGGCTGGCCGGCATTTCTCATTCTGTACAGGGCGGAACTCCTACCGGACGCCGCCCTTTTTTGTGCAAGAACATTATGCAAAGCAGCAGCAACCTGTTTCCCGTCGCCTTGATCAGCGCTGAGCGTCGTGGCGACCTGAGTGAAGATGTCTATCGCCTCAAGCCTGGCAACAGCCCCGACAGCACCGTAGAGCTGGCGGTGACACGCCTGGGCCTGGCCGATGTCGCGCAAAGCCGTGGCATACCGGTGGTGCTGGTGCAT
The DNA here is from genome assembly GCF_058742075.1 of Pseudomonas sp. HC1(2025). Classification (NCBI taxonomy): domain Bacteria; kingdom Pseudomonadati; phylum Pseudomonadota; class Gammaproteobacteria; order Pseudomonadales; family Pseudomonadaceae; genus Pseudomonas; species Pseudomonas sp. HC1(2025). Next base: position 1,668,570 of record NZ_CP196017.1, read on the forward strand.
GGCAGCTTTTCCAACCGGCGCTTCTGGTATTCGCCCAAAGGTATCGGCCTGGGGGCGTACCTGGCGCGCCAGGGCTTTGATGTATGGATCCCGGAAATGCGCGGCCACGGGCTTTCCCAGCGCAACCAGGACTACGCCAAGAATCGTGTCGCCGACTATGCTCGTTACGATTTGCCAGCCATTGCCGCCTTTGTGCGTGAGCAAAGTGCGCAGATCCCGCACTGGATCGGCCATTCGTTGGGTGGCACGACTCTGGCGGCAGCCTTGGGCGGCCACTATCTGGGCGCGCCGGCGGTGGCGTCGGTGGCGTTGTTTGGCTGCCAGGTCAGCCGCACTTACTGGCCGTTGAAGATTCCGCCGGTGGAGTGGGGTGGACGCTTGATCCTCAAGCGCTTTGCCCAGCTCTCCGGCTCGCGCCTCAAGCGTGGTCCGGAAGACGAGCCTATCGGCCTGGCCCTGGAAAGCATGCGCTGGCATGGCTTGTTCGGGCGTTTCGGCGATGCCGAGCGCGACTGGTGGAAAGGCCTGGCCGAGGTCGATGTGCCGCTACTGGCCGTGAGCGCCGCTGGCGATCATCAGGATCCGGACTGGGCCTGCCGCAAGCTGTTTGAGCAGGTGGGCAGCGAGCATCGCCAGTATCTGTGCCTGGGGCGCAAGCATGGGTTCAGCGGTGATTTCGGGCATGTCGAGATGCTGGTCAGCAAAGCGGCGCAGGCCGAAGTATGGCCACTGGTGCAGCGCTGGCTGAAAGATCCCCTGACACCTCCGGTGGGTGCACAGGCGCAGGTGCCTGCGACTGTCTGAGAAAAGGCTCTAAAGAGGGCGTTTCGCTTGAAGTGGCTTACGGCTAAGATATGACGCACCGAGCTATTTTGGTCATATTCAGTCGCGCAGTGGCTATTGCGTTACAGTCTGGTGGGTCTGATCATTGTCGCCCTTGCAGCGGCAGGTCTTAAAGAATGCCCGTTGCGATGCGTTTTCTTGATGTGGCTGTGGATGTTCGACACCTTCTTTCACCGACAGGAGTTTCTCGATGAACCATTACGTTACCCCCGACCTGTGTGACGCCTACCCGGACCTGGTGCAGGTGCTGGAGCCGATGTTCGCCAACTTTGGGGGCCGGGACTCCTTCGGTGGGCAGATCGTGACCGTCAAGTGTTTTGAGGACAACTCCCGGGTCAAGGAACAGGCCGAGCTGGACGGCACTGGCAAAGTGCTGGTGGTCGACGGTGGTGGTTCGCTGCGTTGCGCCTTGCTGGGCGACATGATCGCTGATCGAGCCGCAAAGAATGGTTGGGAGGGCTTGGTGATCTACGGTTGTGTGCGTGACGTTGACGTACTGGCGCAGACCGACCTGGGCGTGCAGGCCCTGGCCAGCCACCCTAAAAAGAGTCATCGCCAGGGTGTGGGTGACGTGGGCGGGGCCGTGACCTTTGCCGGCGTGACATTGCGTCCAGGCGAATATGTCTATGCCGATAATAATGGCGTGATTGTTTCGCCAAGCCCTTTGAAAATGCCTGAATAACTGCAGCAGCCGACAGGGGTGAGGATGTTCGAGGAAGAAAACGCGCAGTGGGGGCTGGTGCATGCCCTGGTGCTGGACGGTAAAGGCGGTGCGCGTTCAATTGCCCGGACTGAGCTTGACGAGCTGCAACTGCAGCCTCAGGAAAGCCTGTGGCTGCATTGGGATCGCAGTCATCCCCAGACCCAGACCTGGTTGCGCAAATCCAGTGGCCTGAGCGAGTTTGCCTGTGACCTGCTGCTGGAGGAGAACACCCGCCCGCGTCTGCTGCCGTTGCCGGACGACGAATTGCTGCTGTTTCTGCGCGGGATCAACCTCAACCCAGGAGCCGAGCCGGAAGACATGGTGTCGGTGCGTATCTTTGCTTCGGCTGACCGGGTCATCTCTCTGCGTCTGCGGCCATTGCGCGCCACCGATGAGTTGCTGGTGCAGTTGGCGGATGGTAAAGGCCCCAGGACTGCTTCCGAGCTGATCCTGTACATGGCGCAGTACCTGACCCATAAAGTGCAGGATCTGGTCAGTGACCTGTCTGAAATTGTCGATATCGAAGAAGAAAAACTCGATACCGACGAACGGTATACCCCGGAGCATGGCAGTGTCCTGCAGATCCGTCGGCGTGCCGCCGCGCTCAAGCGTTTTTTGGCGCCGCAGCGCGATATTTTCGCGCAACTGACACGCATAAAACTGCCATGGTTTGCCGATGACGATGCTGACTATTGGAATGAATTGAATAACAGCCTGACCCGTTACCTGGAAGAGCTGGAACTGAGCCGGGAGCGCGTGGGGCTGGTGCTGGAGGCCGAGGATCGGCGTTTGAGCGTGCGCATGAACCGCACCATGTACCGCTTCGGGATCATCACCGGGATCTTTTTGCCGATGAGTTTTCTGACAGGGTTGCTGGGGATCAACGTGGGCGGAATTCCGTTCTCCGAGAGCCCATATGGTTTCGCGCTAGCGTGCCTGTTGATGGTCTCGGTGGCCCTTGGGCAGTGGTGGTTGTTTCGACGTTTACGCTGGGTTTGACCTGAACGTGACCTGAACGGCGGGAGAGGTCATGTGACCCGACGAATTTTGCCCTCGTCTTTTAACTCACTTGCGAGAGGTCCCTATGCACGATCCGTTTGAACAGTCTCTGCGTGACATGCTTAATGCTTCGCCGTCCAACCGTGACGACGACGCTTGCCTGGGCCGCGTACTGAAAACTGCCAACCGCCAGGTAGGTGCGGGCGATCTGTTTGGTCTGCTCGGCCGCTGGGTGCCGGCATTGATGATGGCCCTGAACAATGGTTCGGCCCACGTATCACCTGTTTCTCGTCGTAAACCTATTGCTCGCACTGCTGATAAGGCTGATTGAATATGGAACTTGATCTCTGGACGCAGAGTCTGGTCACTGCAATGACTGCGTTGTGGACCAAGGTGGCGAATTTCATTCCCAACCTGTTTGGTGCGCTGGTGTTGGTGCTGCTGGGTTTTGTCGTGGCCAAGCTGCTCGACACCCTGCTCTCAAAATTGCTCGCCAAGCTGGGCCTCGATCGCCTGATGGCCGGCACCGGATTGACCAAGCTGCTGGGGCGTGCAGGGCTGCAAGTGCCGATCTCGACACTGATCGGCAAGATCGTCTATTGGTTTGTTTTGCTGATTTTTCTGGTTTCTGCGGCGCAATCACTTGGACTTGAGCGAGTTTCAGCTACGCTCGACATGCTGGCGCTGTATTTGCCGAAGGTATTCGGCGGCGCGCTGGTGTTGCTGGTGGGGGTTTTGCTGGCGCAACTGGCCAATGGGCTGGTACGCGGCGCTGCCGAAGGAGTGGGCCTGGACTATGCCAGCGGCCTGGGGCGAATCGCCCAGGGGCTGGTAATCATCATCAGTATTTCGGTGGCGATCAGCCAGTTGGAGGTCAAGACTGACCTACTCAACCATGTGATTGTGATCGTTTTGATTACCGTTGGTCTGGCCGTTGCACTGGCCATGGGGTTGGGAAGCCGGGGAATTGCCGGTCAGATTCTTGCGGGAATCTATGTGCGTGAGTTGTATCAGGTTGGGCAACACGTGCGTGTTGGCGAGGTCGAAGGGCAGATTGAAGAGATCGGTACGGTGAAAACCACGGTGCTGACCGATGATGGCGAACTAGTGTCGCTGTCCAATCGGGTTCTGCTGGAACAGCAGGTCAATAGCCGCTAACCCGGTAAACCCTGCTAATGTACGCCGCCGCAAACCTGGGTATCCAGGCTGTGGCGGACATTGACCTGACTGTCGGCACGACTTGTTTTGAATAAAGCCCAAACGCTGTCCACGCGCTATGACCCCCGTGAGCTCTCTGATGAGGAGTTGGTCGCGCGCTCGCACACGGAGCTGTTTCACGTAACACGCGCGTACGAAGAATTGATGCGCAGGTATCAACGCACTCTGTTCAACGTTTGTTCAAGATATTTAGGGAACGATCGTGATGCGGATGATGTCTGTCAGGAAGTGATGCTCAAGGTGTTGTATGGCCTGAAGAACTTCGAGGGTAAATCGAAGTTCAAAACCTGGCTCTACAGCATCACGTACAACGAGTGCATCACGCAGTATCGTAAGGAACGGCGAAAGCGTCGCTTGATGGACGCGTTGAGCCTGGACCCCCTTGAGGAGGCGTCTGAAGAAAAGACGCCGGCACCCGAGGAGAAGGGCGGGCTTGATCGCTGGTTGGTGCATGTGAATCCAATTGACCGGGAAATTCTGGTGCTACGATTTGTCGCAGAACTGGAATTTCAGGAAATTGCTGACATTATGCATATGGGTTTGAGTGCTACAAAAATGCGTTACAAACGTGCTCTTGATAAATTGCGTGAGAAATTTGCGGACAGTACTGAAACTTAGTTCGGTGCAAATATCTCTTACGTGTAGGCAAGTTCTGTTAGACTTGTCGCCGAGTTGTCCCCCGGTATGTGGGACTGCTTTACAATCACCAGATGGGGATTTAACGGATGAAACTGAAAAACACCTTGGGCTTGGCCATTGGTTCTCTTATTGCCGCTACTTCTTTCGGCGTTCTGGCACAAGGCCAAGGCGCAGTTGAAGGCGAGCTGTTCTACAAGAAGCAGTACAACGATAGCGTCAAGCACATCGAAGACGGCTTCAATCCTGGCGCTCGCATCGGTTACTTCCTGACCGACGACCTGTCCTTGAACCTGTCCTACGACAAGACCAACCACACCCGTTCGACTGACGGTACTGGCAACCAGAAGATCAAAGGTGATACCGGCAGCCTCGTTGCTCAGTACCACTTCGGTCAAGCTGGCGTCGACTCCCTGCGTCCATACGTAGAAGGTGGTTTCGGTCACCAGAGCCGTGGCAACGTACGTGCTGATGGCCACACTGGTCGCGATCAGACTACTTTCGCTACCGTTGGTACCGGCGTTAAGTACTACTTCACCAACAACCTGTACGCTCGTGCCGGTGTTGAAGCTGACTACGGTCTGGACAACGGCAAGTGGGACTACTCCGCACTGGTCGGCCTGGGCGTAAACTTCGGCGGTAACGCTGGCGCAGTTGCTCCAGCTCCTACCCCAGCACCAGCTCCAGAGCCAGTTCCAGAGCCAGAAGCTCCGGTTGCTCAGGTTGTTCGTGTTGAGCTGGACGTGAAGTTCGACTTCGACAAGGCCGTTGTTAAGCCTAACAGCTACGGCGACGTGAAAAACCTGGCCGACTTCATGAAGCAGTACCCAGCTACCAACGTAGAAGTTGCTGGTCACACTGACTCCGTCGGTCCAGACGCCTACAACCAGAAGCTGTCCCAGCGTCGTGCTGACGCTGTTAAGAAAGTCCTGGCCAATGATGGCGTTGAAGCCAACCGCATCACCGCGGTAGGTTACGGCGAATCCCGCCCAGTTGCTGACAACGCAACTGAAGCTGGTCGTGCTGTTAACCGTCGTGTAGAAGCGTCGGTTGAAGCTCAAGCTCAGTAATTACTGAGTGGTAGAAAAAAGCCCGGCTTAGGCCGGGCTTTTTTTCGCCTGCCATTTGCCTCAGGCGCTGGCCTGCAAGGCGACCTCTACCACGTTGCCAGCTACCGCTCCGATCACCAGGATCGCCGGGCTCTTCAAGGCAAACGCCTTGGCATCCTCCTGCATGTGCGCCAGGGCGCTGCGGCACTCACGCTGCTGGGGCAGCGAGGCGTTCTCGATCATCGCCACCGGCATATCAGGGGCCATGCCCCCTTCGAGCAAGTGCCGGGCAATCTCTGAAAGCTTCGCCACACCCATGTACACCACCAGTGTCGTGCCACCCTCGGCCAATGCCCGCCAATTGAGGCGGCTGTCGTCCTGGGTATGGGCGGTGACAAGCGTTACGCCGCGACTGATTCCCCGCAACGTCAGCGGTATATCGCAGTTTGTGGCACCCGCCAGCCCCGCCGTGATGCCATTGACCAACTCCACGCTCACCCCTCGATCCCTCAGCCAACTCGCCTCTTCGCCGCCGCGCCCAAAAATGCACGGATCGCCGCCTTTCAGGCGCACCACACATTTGCCCTGGCGTGCATAACGCAGCATCAAGCGGTGAATGAAATCCTGGGGCGTAGAACGACATCCCCCGCGCTTGCCGACGGTTATCACCCGCGTACCGGGGCAATGCTCAAGTACTGCAGGGTTGACCAAGTCATCAATCAGTACCACATCGGCCTCGTGCAGGGCCCGTACCGCCTTGAGGGTCAACAACTCCGGATCACCTGGGCCTGCGCCCACCAGCCAGACTTTTGCGTTCATAGGTATTGCCCTCACACACTGATAGCGATTGGCTGCGAGGTGCTCGCCAATAGCCGTTTGATTTCGGGCACGCAGGAGCCACATTGCGTACCGCAGCCCAACGCTTGTTTCAGCCCATCCAGATCCAAACCACGGCCGATGCCGGCGCATATCGCGCTTTCACTGACGTTCTTGCAGTTGCAGAGGGTTCTGTTGCTGGTCATTTCACCACCAGGTGGCGCACTCAGCGGTGCCAGCAGCCAACGGCGCAATTGCTCGTCGGCCCGACCTTCCAGCCACAGGCTTTGCAGCCAGTGACGGGCGAGGGTTTCGCCGGCCAGACGGATCGCGGTAATCCGGCCTTTCTCGATTTTTACCCGTTTGCCGATAGAGCGCCGCGGGTCGTCATAGGCCATGACCGGGCCGTCATTAAGGCCCAGCAGTTGGTCGATGGCCTTGAGCAGTTGCAGGTCCGGCGCCTCGCTATGTGCCGCGCGTACCAGCAGGGCAGGCCGTTCGCGCCCGGCCAGGCTCAGGCTGACATAGGCAAAACCCTCGCACAGGGGGCGCAAGGCTTCGAAGTGTTGCTGCACATCGCCCTCGATCAGCGCGAACAAGTGCCAGGGCAATTGCACGGCTTCCAGGCGCACGCCGCTGTGCTTGAGTTCCGGTTGTTTCGACAGTGGATCGAACGCCGGCTGGGTCAGGGCGTTGACGCCGCCCTTGAGGAAGCGATCGCCCCAATGCATCGGCAGGAACGCCTGGCCGGGGCGCACGCTGTCATCACTGCTCACCGCCACGATCACATTGCCACGACGGCTCTTGAGGTTGACCAGGTCGCCTTCCTTGAAACGATGCCGACGCAATTCGTCCGGATGCAGGCTGAGCAACGCTTCGCTGACGTGCCCGAAGAGTTGCGCCGCCGTGCCGGTACGGCTCATGCCGTGCCATTGGTCACGCAGGCGGCCGGTGATCAGGGTCAGGGGAAAGCGCGCATCACGCTGCTCCTTGGCGGCGCGATAAGGGTCGGCGACAAACCGCGCCCGCCCATTGGCGGTTGGGAAGATACCGTCGGTGTACAAGCGTGCCGTGCCGGCCTGGGCCTCTGCGGGAAACGGCCATTGCTGCGGGCCGATCCGGTCGAGCAGCGCGTGGCTGAGGCCTGACAGGTCCAGGTCTTGGCCACGAGTCAGCTGTTTGTATTCATCAAACACCTGCGCCGGGTTTTCGAAGGTGAACAGGCCGGTTTTCTGCGGGCGCAAGCGGCGTTCCAGGCGCTGGGCGAAATCCACGGTGATTGCCCAGTCCGGTCGCGCTTCGCCCGGTGGGGTGATGGCCTGGCGGACGTGGGAAATGCGCCGCTCGGAATTGGTCACCGTGCCGTCCTTCTCGCCCCAACTGGCAGCCGGCAGCAACAGGTCGGCAAAGGTCGCGGTTTCGGTAGTGCGAAAGGCCTCTTGCAATACCACGAACGGGCACGCGGCCAAGGCCAGGCGCACGCTGTTCTGGTCCGGCATTGATTGCGCCGGGTTGGTACAGGCGATCCACAATGCCTTGATCTTGCCGGCCTGCACCTGCTCGAACAGTTCGATGGCGGTCAAGCCGGTGCTGGATGGCAGTTGCTCAACCCCCCAATAAGCGGCGACTTGGGCGCGGTGCTCGGCGTTGCCGGCGTCGCGATGGCCCGGTAGCAGGTTCGACAGGCTGCCGGTTTCCCGGCCACCCATGGCATTCGGTTGGCCGGTCAGGGAAAAGGGCCCGCAACCTGGGCGGCCAAGGGTGCCGGTGGCCAGGTGCAGGTTGATCAGTGCACTGTTTTTCGCGCTGCCGGCAGTGGACTGGTTCAACCCCATGCACCACAAAGACAGGAAACTCGGCGAGGTGCCGACCCACTCAGCACACTGGCGCAGTTGTTCGACGCTGATCCCGCACAATTGCGTGACCATCTGCGGCGTGTAGTCATGCACCAGCCGTTTCAGCTCGACCAAACCCTCGGTATGGGCCTGGATAAAGTCGCGGTCGATCCAGTCTTCCCACAGCAACAGATGCAAAATCCCATGGAACAACGCCACATCAGTCCCCGGCAGGATCGCCAGGTGCATATCCGCCAGGTCGCAGGTGTCGGTGCGTCGGGGATCGATGACCAGCACCTTCATGTCCGGTCGGCGCGCCTTGGCTTCTTCCAGCCGGCGAAACAGTACCGGGTGGGCGTAGGCCATGTTACTGCCGACGATCATCACGCAATCGCTGGCCTCCAGATCCTCATAGCTGCACGGTGGCGCATCGGCACCCAGGCTGCGCTTGTAGCCGACCACCGCCGAGGACATGCACAGCCTGGAATTGCTGTCGATATTGTTGGTGCCCACCAGGGCCCGTGCGAGTTTGTTGAAACTGTAGTAGTCCTCGGTCAACAGTTGCCCGGAGATATAGAACGCCACGCTGTCGGGGCCATGCTCGGTGATGGTATCGGCGAACACATTGGCCGCGTGTTCCAGGGCCGTGTCCCAGTCGGTGCGGCTGCGGGCCAGGCCCTTGCCCAGGCGCAGTTCCGGGTACAGCGCCCGCGCCGACCGGTCGCCGGTCAGGTGCAGGGTGGACCCCTTGCTGCACAGTTTGCCGAAGTTGGCCGGGTGCGCCGGATCGCCGCTGACCCCGAGGATCTGCGTGCCATCATGTTCGATCAGCACGCCGCAGCCGACCCCGCAGTAGCAGCAGGTCGATGCGGTGACCTGGCGGTTCATCAACCGGCGTCCCGCAGGGCCAGCATCACCCGGCCGTTTTCCACCCGGGCGTGGTGATGGTGGGCGCAGCCGATATCCGGGGCCTGGGCTTCGCCGGATGCCAGGTCGATCTGCCAGTTGTGCAGCGGGCAGGCCACGCGTTTGCCATAGATCAGCCCCTGGGACAGTGGGCCGCCCTTGTGCGGGCAGCGGTCGTCGAGGGCGAAAACCTCGTCGTCACTGGTACGAAAAATCGCGATTTCCCCTTTCGGGCCGCTGATGATGCGCGAGCCCAGGGCGTTGATTTCTTCGAGGGCGCAGATATCCAGCCAGTTCATAGCACTACCTCCAGCTGTTTGACGGCGATGGTGTCGAATTCCTTTTTCAGCAATGGCTGCTCCAGGCGCTCTTTCCACGGGTCCTGTTCAAACGACAGGGAAAATTGCAGGCGCTCATTGAGGGCCTGGCGCCGCGCCGGGTCTTCCAGCACGGCCTTCTTGATGTGGTCCATGCCGACCCGTTGCAGGTAGTGCACGGTGCGCTCCAGGTAGAAGGCTTCTTCGCGGTACAGCTGTAGGAAAGCGCCGTTGTACTCACGCACTTCCTCGGCGGTCTTGAGCTTGACGAAAAATTCCGCGACCTCGGTCTTGATCCCGCCATTGCCACCGATATACATCTCCCACCCCGAGTCGACGCCGATTATTCCCACGTCCTTGATCCCGGCTTCCGAGCAGTTGCGCGGGCACCCGGAGACCGCCAGCTTGACCTTGTGGGGCGACCACATATTGAACAGGTCATGCTCAAGCTCAATGCCCAGTTGCGTGGAGTTCTGCGTACCGAAACGGCAGAACTCGCTGCCGACACAGGTCTTCACGGTGCGGATGGATTTGCCGTAGGCATGCCCGGACGGCATATCGAGGTCTTTCCAGACCCCGGGCAGGTCCTGTTTCTTGATGCCCAGCAAGTCGATGCGCTGGCCGCCAGTGACCTTGACCATCGGCACGTTGTATTTGTCGGCCACATCGGCAATCCGCCGCAGCTCGGAAGGATTGGTCACACCGCCCCACATCCGTGGGACTACCGAGTAGGTGCCGTCTTTCTGAATATTGGCGTGGGCCCGTTCGTTGATCAGGCGCGATTGCGGGTCGTCCTTGGCTTCGCCTGGCCAGGTGGAGATCAGGTAGTAGTTCAAGGCCGGGCGGCAGGTGGCGCAGCCGTTGGGCGTGCGCCAGTTGAGGTAGCCCATGGTGTCGGCGATGGTCAGCAGGTGCTGGTCGCGGATGGCCTGGCGGATTTGCCCGTGGTTGAGGTCGCTGCAACCGCAGATGGCTTTTTCGCTTTTGGGCTTAACGTCGGCGGCGCCGCCCACGGTATTGATCAGGATCTGCTCCACCAGCCCGGCGCAGGAGCCGCAGGAACTGGCGGCCTTGGTGTGTTTTTTTACCTCATCGACGCTGAACAGGCCCTGTTCCTGGATCGCCTTGACGATGGTGCCCTTGCACACCCCGTTACAGCCGCAGACTTCGGCGCTGTCGGCCATGCTCATGGCTTTGTCCTGGCCTTGGTGGCCTACATCGCCCAAGGCGTTTTCGCCGAACATCAGGTGATCGCGGATCTCGCCAATGCCATGGTTCTCACGGATCTGCCGGAAATACCAACCGCCGTCGGCGGTATCGCCGTACAGGCAGGCGCCGACCAGTATGTCGTCCTTGATCACCAGCTTCTTATAGACGCCGCCAATGGGGTCGGAAAGAGTGATGGTCTCGGTGCCTTCGCCGCCCATGAAGTCGCCAGCAGAAAACAGGTCGATGCCGGTGACTTTGAGCTTGGTCGAGGTCACCGAGCCTTTGTAGGTGGCGAAGCCCAACTGCGCCAGATGGTTGGCACACACTTTGGCCTGTTCGAACAGCGGTGCCACCAGGCCGTAGGCAATCCCACGATGGCTGGCGCACTCGCCGATGGCATAGATGCGCGGGTCGTAGGTTTGCAGCGTGTCGTTGACCAGGATCCCACGGTTGCACGGGATGCCAGACCGTTCCGCCAGTTCGGTGTTGGGGCGGATACCGGCGGCCATCACCACCAGGTCGGCCGGAATCACTTCGCCATTTTTGAACTGCACCGAGCCCACGCGGCCATTGCCGGCGTCATGCAGGGCCTGGGTCTGTTCGCACAGGCGAAACACCAGGCCCCGGCTTTCCAGTTCGGTTTGCAGCAACTGGCCGCTGGTCTTGTCCAGCTGGCGTTCCAGCAGCCATTCGCCGATATGCACCACGGTCACGTGCATGCCGCGCAGCATCAGGCCATTGGCGGCTTCCAGGCCCAGCAGGCCGCCGCCGATGACCACCGCGTGCTTGTGGGTTTTGGCGGTGTCGATCATGGCCTGGGTATCGGCGATGTCGCGGTAGCCAATCACGCCCTCCAAGGTGTTGCCGGGGATCGGCAGGATAAACGGGGTCGAACCGGTGGCGATCAGCAGGCGATCGTACTCGGCCTCGGTGCCGTCTTCGGCGATGACTTTGCGCTTGACCCGGTCGATCTGCACCACCTTGCGGTTGAGCAGCAGCTTGATGTTGTTTTGCAGGTACCAGTCCAGGTCGTTGAGCACGATCTCTTCGAACGTCTGCTCGCCGGCCAGCACCGGCGAGAGCAGGATGCGGTTGTAGTTGGTGTGGGGCTCGGCACCAAACACCGTGATGTCGTACAGCTCGGTGCTCAGTTTCAGCAGTTCTTCAAGGGTGCGAACCCCGGCCATGCCGTTGCCGATCATCACCAGTTTGAGTTTCTTCATGTCGTTCTCCGCAGTGGCTCGACAAATCACGCGCAAACAAAAAAGGCGCCCCGCTAGTTGCCTAGCGAGGACGCCTTTGTCCTGGTCCCGTTCTCTCGGGAGAGCCCCACCTTCGTCGTTGAAGGGTGGGCTGTATGTGGGGGTGTTGCAGGAGCTAATGCAGCGGTTGTGCCAAGTCGTGAAAAGCCGGATTTACTGAGGTTCTGGCGGCTGCCACAAGGCTGTTTCGCACCATTTAAAGGCGCGATGCCCACAACTGGCGCGTCGACCTCCTGTAGGAGCCGGCTTGCCGGCGAAGGACGTTAACGATAACGCGAGGTACCTGGATGAATACGGTGATTGTGGGTTTTGCGCCGGCAAGCTGGCTCCTACAGGGATAACAGATACAGCAACAGCAGATTGATCAGCAGCGACACCAACGCCAGGGTTTGCCAGACCTTCAGCGGTTCGCGTTCCAGCAGCGGCCGCGGGCGCAGGCTCAGTTCGCGGCGGTCGGCCTGTTCCAATACCAGCAGCCATTCCTCGGCGGTTTCGTAACGCTGATCTGCTTGCGCGGCAACCGAGCGTTCCAGGCTTTGCTGCAACCAATCGGGCAGGTCCGGCCGGTAGCGGCTGGCGTTGACCGGCGTGTTGAACCGGGGCCGCTGGAAAGCTTCGATCTCACCGTAGGGATAATGCCCGGTGAGCAGGTAATACAGGCTCACACCGGCGCTGTACAAATCCTGCTGCGGGGTCGGACGTTCGCCGCTGAAGGCTTCGGGCGCGATAAAGCTGGGCGTGCCCGGCAACAGGTGAGCGCGGTCTTCGGACAACCCAGGGCAATAGGCCAGGCCAAAATCCAGCACCCGCAGTTCGCCGTCATCGCCCAGCAGCAGGTTTTCCGGCTTGATGTCGCGGTGCAGGATTTGCCGGCGATGCAGCATGCCCACTGCCCGCAGCAAGCGTTCGGCAATGGATTGCCACTGCGCCAGTGGCAACGGGCCTTGCCGCTGGAACAGCTGCGCCAGGGTTTGCCCGCTGTATTCACGCATCACGTAGTACAAATGCTGACGCCCGCCGCCCGGATGGACTTCAGGAAATGCCCGCCCGGCCACCCTGCGCAGAAACCATTCCTCCGCGAGCAGGGCCTGGGCGGCATCGTGGTCATCATCGTGGTCAGGGGGCAGGGTCTTGAGCAGCCAGGGTTGCTGCTGGGCATCGCGCACCCGGTACAGCAACGACTGGCGACTGTGTGCCCGCAGGCATTCCACCTGCCAGCCTTCGAAGGATTGCCCGGCCTTCAACAGTGGCGGCAATGGCCACTGTTGCAACTGCACCAGCGCATCACCCAGGGTCGCGGCGCCGAGCCGGTCGATGCGCACCAGCAGGGCACTGGCGTTGTCCTGGCTACCTGCCAGGTGCGCGGCGTTGACCAGCGTATTGACGGCCACGTCCAGGTCGGCCTGTTCGCGCAGGATCGCGCGGATGCTGTGGTCGGCGAGGGTCGCCCACACACCATCGCTGAGCAGCAGGAAACATTCGCCCTGGCGCAGTTCACCGTCGAGAAAATCCACCACCAGATGCTGGTCCAGGCCCAGGGCGCGCTTGAGCACATGCTGCATGCCGGGTTGCTCCCAGACATGCTCTTGAGTGATGCGCTGCAACTCACCGTCAAACCAGCGATACACCCGGCAATCACCAACATGGGCCAGGGTAAAGCGCTGGCCGCGAAACACCAGGGCGCTGAGGGTGGTCAGCAACGGCTGGCCGCCGCCATTGGCCTGCAGCCAGCGATTCTGTGCCAGCAACAGCCGCTCCAGGGCCTGGGCCACGCCCCAGGTCTGTGGCGTGGCGTAGTAATCCAGGGCCAGGGCCTGCAAGGTCGAGCGCGCGGCCAGGCCGCCGTCGGCGCATTGGCTGACGCCATCGGCGATAGCACACAGATAGCCTTTGCTGGCGGCCAGTTCCGGAGCCGGCGTGACCAGGCGCAGGGCGTCCTGGTTTTCCGCGCGTGGCCCGATGGCGCTGGCCTGGGCCACGCTCAATTGCAGGCTCATCAGACCCGCGCGGCGGTGACGGCCGCCGAACCCCAGGTGGTCCTCCAGCGGCGCTTCACGCCATACAGGCCGAACCACGCCAGCACGCCCAGGCTGGCGAATAGCCACAGTGCCAACTGGTAGCTGCCGGTGCTTTGCTTGATCGCGCCCATGCCCGCTGCCAGGGCGAAACCGCCGATACCGCCGGCCATGCCGATCAGCCCGGTCATCACGCCAATCTCGCGGCGAAAGCGCTGGGGCACCAGTTGGAATACCGCACCGTTACCCGCACCCAGGCCGAGCATGGTGCACACGAAAAGTGCCAGTGCCGCGTAGGAACTCGGTAGGTTGAAGCCCACTGCGGCGATGCACACGGCCGCCACGCCGTACATGCCCAGCAGGGTGCGGATCCCGCCGAAACGGTCAGCCAGGGCGCCGCCCAGGGGCCGCATCAGGCTGCCGCCGAACACGCAGGCGGCGGTGTAGTAACCGGCGGTGACCGGGCTCAGGCCGTATTGGTCGTTGAAGTAGCCGGGCAGGGCGCTGGCCAGGCCGATGAAACCACCGAAGGTCACGCTGTAGAAGAACATGAACCACCAACTGTCGCGGTCGCCCAGGGCCTTGAAATAGTCGGCCATGGATTTGGCTTTGGGTCGCTCAGGCGCATTGCGTGCCAGCCAGGCGAACACGATCAAAGTCAGGATCAGCGGGATCAGGGCAAAGCCGAACACGTTGCTCCAGCCAAATGCGGCGGCGATCAGCGGTGCCAGTAGCGCGGCGAACACCGTGCCGGAGTTGCCGGCCCCGGCGATGCCCATGGCCTTGCCCTGGTGTTCGGCGGGGTACCACTGGGAGGCCAGCGGCAGGGCGACGGCAAACGAGGCCCCGGCCATGCCGAGGAACAGCCCTAGCAGCAACGCCTGTTCATAACTGTGGATCCCCAGTTTCCAGGCACAGAACAGCGCCACAATCACGATCACCTGGCCGATCAGGCCGGCAGTCTTGGGCGACAGCTTGTCCGCGAGCATGCCCATCAAGAAGCGCAGGATCGCCCCTGCCAGGATCGGCGTGGCGACCATCAGCCCGCGTTGCTGGGTGGTCAGTTGCAGGTCGGCGGCGATCTGCACCGCCAGCGGGCCCAATAGGTACCAGACCATGAAACTCAGGTCGAAATACAGGAACGCGGCAAACAAGGTCGGGGTGTGCCCGGATTTCCAGAAGCTTGATTTCATCACGCACCTCAGATTGGGGATCTTGTAGAAGGCCTGGTGATGGAACGGCCAGCGAAGGCCGCCCCATCCAAACGAAAAAACGCCGCCACCGGGTTCGCCTGGGCAAACCGGATGTGCGACGTCTTTGTCGTGGAGGGGCAACCGCCGTTGGCTACCTGTGGTGTTTAGTTAGCAAGTCTTGCGCCAACCGTGACATTGCCCTCGCGGGCAGGCCCGTTCCCACCTTGGGCGATTGCGGTTGTGTGGCTCAGCCTAGCAATTCACTCATGGCAATAATCTGCTCCGCCACCTGGATCAACTTCTGCTGGCGGCTCATGGCCTGGCGGCGCATCAGGGTGTAGGCCTGTTCCTCATTGCAGTCCTTCATTTTCATCAGCAAGCCCTTGGCCAGCTCGATGCGCTTGCGTTCCGCCAGTTGCTGGTCGCGGGCCAGTAGTTGTGCGCGCAAGGCCTGGTCGCTCTCGAAGCGCGCCATGGCGACATCAAGGATCGGTTGCAGGCGCTGGGCCTGGATGCCTTCGACGATGTAGGCGCTGACCCCGGACTTGATCGCCTGGCGCATTACCCCGGGATCATGTTCGTCGGTAAACATCACGATGGGCCGCGGCTGGTCGCGGCTGACCAGCACCACTTGCTCCATCACATCGCGCCCGGGTGATTCGGTATCGATCAGAATCACGTCCGGGCGCACCGTTTCGACGCGCGCCGGCAGGTCGATGGTCAGGCCGGACTCGTCGATTACCTCAAAACCGGCCTCGGTCAGCGCGCTCTTGAGGCGCCCGACTTTGCGTGGGGTGTCATTGATCAGCAGGATTCGCAACATGGGTGGCCTCCGGTCAGCGCAATGCCTGGCGGACGACATCGTCGGCCAGGGCATGCAGGCGGAAACTGCGGGCATAACCGGCCGGGTCCGAGCCGTCCCAGACCTTGCCGTCGATCAATTGGCTGCTGCGCATCTGCGTGTCCATGGCCGCCACGCCCACGGCGCTTGCGGCCTGGCGATAGAGATCCAGTTGTTGCACCTGGCGGGCCACGGCGAGGTAATCGGGGTCTTCCCGCAAAAGGCCCCAGCGGCGGAACTGGGTCATGAACCACATGCCATCGGACAGGTACGGCAGGTTGACCTCGCCCTCGCCATGGAAGCGCAGCGCGTGCGCGTCCTGCCAGTGGTTGCCCAGGCCGTCGGCATAGGCGCCCAGCAGCCGTGGCTCGATGCAGTCGAGCGGGGCGTCCAGGTATTCCCGGGCGCTCAGCAGTTGCGCGGTGGAACGTCGGTTTTCGATGCTGTCGTCGATAAAGCGGCTGGCTTCCAGGACCGCCATCACCAGCACCCGGGCGGTGTTGGGGTACTGCTCGACAAACGCCTGGGTGCAGCCCAGGACTTTCTCCGGGTGGTCCGGCCAGATCGCCTGGCTGGTGGCGAGGGTAAAACCCTGGTGCTGTTGCGCCGCGCTGGCGCACCAGGGTTCGCCGACACACAGGCCGTCGATCCGCCCGGCTTGCAGGTGCGCGACCATCTGCGGCGGCGGCACTACCACACTGTCCACATCCCGCAATGGATGAATGCCCTGGCTAGCCAGCCAGTAATACAACCACATGGCGTGGGTGCCGGTAGGAAACGTCTGGGCGAAGGTCAGTTTTGTCCGGCTTTGGTGCACCTTGCGCGCCAGTGCCTCAGGACTGGTCACGCCCTGTTGTTGCAGGCCCTGGGACAGGTTGATGCCCTGGCCATTCTGGTTCAGGCCCATCAGCACCGCCATGTCGGTCGGCGCAACGCCGCCGATGCCCAGATGCACCGCATAGATCAGGCCGTACAGGCTGTGGGCGGCGTCGAGTTCGCCGCTGACCAGCTTGTCCCGCAGGCCGGCCCAGGATGACTGGCGCTTGAGGTTTAGCGTCAGGCCGTAGGGCTGGGCAAACCCCTGGGTCGCCGCGACCACCAGCGAGGCACAATCGCTCAAGGCCATGAAGCCCAGGTCGAGGCTGCTCTTTTCCGGGGCATCGCTGCCGTTGACCCAGGCCAGAGGGTTGTTGGCCTGGCTGTTGCCGAGCTGATCACTCATTTAAACCTACCTTCTGTATGAAAAAAGGCGTCGTCATGCCAGGCGGCATGCAAGCCGCGGCAGGTAACGACGCCTTTGTCTGTGAGCCCGTTCCGGCGTTGGCGCGGGCTGCGCTGGGTAGGGCAAAGCAAGGCACATGCCACGGCGCCCGGGCGAGTGGTGGTTGATCAGGTTTTCATCAAGATTGCACCCGGGTGGGCTTTCACTATGGCGCTCTTTCACGCAACACCGTCCAGGAAACCCGGCGTGCTCCTTGATCGATCTACTGCAACGACCTGTCGTGGCTTTTTACAGCGCTGGCTGCTGGGCGGTCTGTTGATGCTCAATGCCTTGCCGGCCATGGGCGAGTCCTATCTGATGTGGGACGAAAGCCTACAAGGCTTCTTCAGACGGCTTGCGGTGCCCCTGGGCCAGCCCATCGTGGTCAGCAAACTGGCGGCGGGCAAGCGCATTACCGGGCATTTTGATTTTGCCCATGCACAAGCGGTCCTGGAGAGCGTGGCGTTACAGCACGATCTGATCTGGTACAGCGACGGCCAGGTGCTGCATCTCTACGACGCCAGCGAGGCCAAGAGTTCCGGGGTGACCCTGCGCTACATGACCGTCGACCGATTGCGCCAGGTCATGCGCCGCGCGGGGCTCGAAGAGGCGCGTTACCCCCTGCGCAAGGCCGGCGCCCGATTGTTTTATGTGTCGGGGCCCGCCAACTACGTCGACCACGTCCTGCGCCTGGCCCAGTTGATGGATCGCCCGCGCCCGGCGCGACGCGAGGCCCCGCCTGAAGTGGGCGTAGTCCAGGTGCAGAATGCCGACGTCTCGGACCGTCGGTATGACATGGGCTCGCAGACCATCACCGTGCCGGGTGTCGCCACGCTGCTCGAGAAACAGCTCGCCACGCTGGGGCGCAAGGCCGGCACCGGCGCGGTGGTAATCGCCTACCCAGAGACCAACAGCCTGCTGGTCAAAGGCAGTGAGCAGCAGTTGAGGCTGATCAAAAAACTGGTGGCTGAGCTGGACACACCCGCGCATTCCGTCACTTCGACGCCCTTGAGTGCCGAGCAATACGAGCGTGTGCGGCGTGCATTTGCGCGGATCGCCGAGCCGTAGCGGGGTTTGTACAGACTTCGAAAGTTCCTACGCAACACTCCCGGAAAACTTCGAAGCAGCGGGCTTTTTCCTAACGTGAAACTGGCTGCGGGTTTCTATAGTCGCCCTATCTCCCAGACGGTGCGCTATGGAAAATCAGGGCGCCGTGAATGTCCGCAGACAGGTACAGAGGTTTGAATGGTTGTTGCAGTTGAGGGCTTGATGGCGGCGTCCCTCGCCTTTGGTCATTGGAGGTTGCAGGCGGATGGCAGGTTGACCACTGAAGGTCGCGACATTCAGCTACCACCCAAGGAATGTCACGTGTTGCGCCTGTTGCTGGCCACGCCCGGCGTGCTGGTCAGCAAGGACCACCTGCTGGAGCAGGTCTGGCCCCATACCGATATCGCCGAAGAGTCCCTGACCCGGTGCATCTACGCGCTGCGCAAGCAGTTGGAGGGCGACCGGGCGCTGATCGCGACCGTGTATGGCCGTGGTTATCGCTTCAATGGCCGGGTGCGGGTGATCGAGCCACCTGGCCCGGCGCAGGCGGCGGGCAAAGCGCCAGGTGCGTGCCCTGCCTGTGGATGGTATGGCGAGCGGGCATGAAACGCGCCTGCCGGCTGGGACTGTTGTTGCTTTGCCTGGGCGGGGCAGGCGAAGCCCGGGCGTACTGCTGGGCCGAGGCCGCTCGTCAATACGATATCGAGCCGGAACTGTTGCAGGCGATTGCCGCTGTGGAGTCCGGCTACCGTGCCGAGGCCATGAACTACAGCAATAACAACGGCACCTATGATATTGGCCTGATGCAAATCAACAGCATCCATCTGCCTCGCCTGCTCAAGCAGGGCATTACCGAGCAGCGCCTGTTGGATGAGCCCTGTCTGTCGGTCGAGGTGGGGGCCTCGATCCTGGCCGGCTTCATCAAGCAGTTTGGCTACAACTGGACTGCCGTGGGCGCCTATAACGTCGGGCCTGGGGCGGGGACCGAGCGTGACGCGTTGCGCCTGCGCTACGCGCAGAAGATCTGGAGCCGCTATGAAGAGTTGATGGCCCATCGCAATGGATGATCGACCGGCGGTGTGCCATGCCTCGCACGGACCCGCCACCCCGGCTATAATCGCCGCCACCTTTTGCCGCCATCCGAGTCAAGCCCGCCCATGTATACCCTGGCCCGCCAGCTGTTGTTCAAACTCTCCCCGGAAACTTCCCACGATCTGTCCCTGGACCTGATCGGCGCGGGTGGCCGCCTGGGGCTCAATGGCCTGGTGTGCAAGGCGCCGGCGAAGATGCCGGTGTCGGTGATGGGGCTCGATTTTCCCAACCCGGTGGGCCTGGCGGCTGGCCTGGACAAGAATGGCGCGGCCATCGATGGCTTCGCGCAGCTGGGGTTCGGTTTTGTCGAGATCGGCACCGTCACGCCGCGCCCGCAGCCGGGCAATCCCAAGCCGCGCATTTTCCGCCTGCCGGAAGCCGAGGCGATCATCAACCGCATGGGCTTCAACAACCTGGGGGTTGACCACCTGTTGTCCCGGGTACAGGCCGCCAAGTACAAGGGCATCCTCGGGATCAATATCGGCAAGAACTTCGATACCCCGGTGGAGCGTGCGGTGGATGACTACCTGACTTGCCTGGACAAGGTCTACGCCCACGCCAGCTATGTGACAGTCAACGTCAGTTCGCCCAACACCCCGGGCCTGCGCAGCCTGCAATTTGGCGATTCCCTCAAACAGTTGCTCGAAGCCCTCCGCCAGCGCCAGGAAGACCTGGCGGTACGCCACGGCAAGCGCGTGCCGTTGGCAATCAAGATCGCCCCGGACATGAGCGACGAAGAAACCGTGCTGGTGGCCCAGGCTCTGGTGGATTCGGGGATGGACGCGGTGATTGCGACCAACACCACCCTCAGCCGTGTCGGCGTTGAAGGCTTGGCCTACGGTGACGAAGCCGGTGGCCTTTCCGGTGCGCCAGTGCGTGACCAGAGCACCCATATCGTCAAGGTGCTGGCGGCCGAACTGGCCGGTCGTTTGCCGATCATCGCCGTGGGCGGGATCACCGAAGGCAAGCACGCTGCCGAGAAAATCGCCGCAGGGGCCAGCCTGGTGCAGTTGTATTCCGGGTTTATCTACAAGGGGCCAGCGCTGATTCGCCAATCGGTCGACGCTATCGCGGCGCTCCCCAAATCCTGAGCCCCTGTAGGAGCCGGCCCATAAAAAAGGGCTCCTCGAAGGAGCCCCTGGGCCGAAGCCCGCCGCCCGGATGGGGCGTGCGTGGTTAAGTCGTTACATTCTTCAAGGTGGTTGTCGGAATTAAGTGCCCTGATTAGCCGACGGCGTGAAGTTCGTTGAGTCTGTGGATCCCCGCAGTGCCGGTCATACCGTCCCAATTGTCGCCGCGTCCTTCGCGCCAGCCGTTAATCCAGGCTTGGCGTACCGACGGTAGAGTAAAGGGGCAAAGCTCACGGGATTTGCCATGAACGCCATACTGATATCCGCGTAAAAATGCTCTTTCCAACGGATCACGCTTAAGTCTTCTCATAGGGTGTTTCCCTCACTTGTTGACTGTCTTGATATCCTTCGACCTCATCCGAGGCCGGGCAGAGTTTTTCTGCCGTTGGTGTGGCTCGCTGCCGGCGTGGCGAGCCTCTGTGTCAGCGTCGTTGCGGCGCTAACCTGTGTTGAGTTCTAACCAATAGGTCACATGGATTCAATGATCGTTTTGTCATAAGCACGTAACGATAACGATGCTATAGCCATAAGCTGGGATGGCTTTTCGCCCCATTTACAGGGCAAAGCCAGCTATGATGTGCCCTGTATAGAGGATGGGTTTAATCCTTTAGTGAGAATACCCGCCGCTTGCAGTCGGTTATTATTCGACGAAGGGTCAGAATATTTCCTTTTGTTGCACAAAATATCTCTCTGCCCCGGCAATCAAGGCCAATAGGCCAGGAGACCGGGGTGGAACGGCACACATTCGTGCCACGCGAGCGCTCTTCAAGAAAAGCGCTTGATTGAAAACCGAACGCGCGATGCGTCGCCCGTTCACTTATTGCTGAAAAGCCTGGAATGCCCATGTCGGACCGTTACGAACTCTTCCTCACTTGCCCCAAGGGCCTCGAAGGCCTGCTGATCGAGGAAGCCGTCGGGCTTGGCCTTGAAGAAGCACGCGAGCACACCTCGGCCGTGCGCGGCATGGCCGACATGGAAACCGCCTACCGCTTGTGCCTCTGGTCGCGCTTGGCCAACCGTGTGTTGCTGGTGCTCAAGCGCTTCCCGATGAAGGATGCCGAAGACCTGTACCACGGCGTGCTGGATATCGAATGGCAAGACCATATGGTCCCTGATGGCACCCTCGCGGTGGAATTCAGCGGCCATGGCTCGGGTATCGACAACACTCACTTCGGCGCGCTGAAGGTCAAGGATGCGATTGTCGACAAGCTGCGTACCCCGACCGGCGAACGTCCGTCCATCGACAAGATCAACCCCGATCTGCGCATTCACCTGCGCCTGGACCGTGGCGAAGCGATCCTCTCCCTTGACCTGTCCGGCCATAGCCTGCACCAGCGCGGTTACCGCTTGCAGCAGGGTGCGGCACCGTTGAAGGAAAACCTCGCGGCGGCAATTCTGATTCGTGCGGGCTGGCCGCGCATTGCCGCTGAAAATGGCGCGTTGACTGACCCGATGTGCGGCGTCGGCACTTTCCTGGTCGAAGGCGCGATGATCGCCGCCGACATGGCCCCCAACCTCAATCGCGAGCAGTGGGGCTTCACCGCCTGGCTCGGCCACGTGCCGGCCTTGTGGAAAAAACTGCACACCGAGGCCAGCGAGCGTGCGGCTATCGGCATGAACAAGCCACCACTGTGGATCCGTGGCTACGAAGCCGATCCGCGTCTGATCCAGCCTGCGCGCAACAACATTGAGCGCGCCGGCCTGAGCCACTGGATCAAGATCTACCAGGGTGAAGTCGGCACCTTCGAACCGCGCCCGGACCAGAACCAGAAAGGCCTGGTCATCTGCAACCCGCCGTACGGCGAGCGCCTGGGTGATGAAGCCAGCCTGTTGTACCTCTACCAGAACCTTGGCGAGCGTCTGCGCCAGGCGTGCATGGGCTGGGAAGCGGCGGTGTTCACCGGCGCGCCAGACCTGGGCAAGCGCATGGGTATCCGCAGCCACAAGCAGTACTCGTTCTGGAACGGCGCCTTGCCGTGCAAGCTGCTGCTGATCAAGGTCAACCCGGACCAGTTCGTCACCGGCGAGCGCCGCACCCCGGAACAGCGCCAGGCCGAACGTGAGCAAGCCGCTTACGACCAGGCCCCGACCGAGCCGCAAGAGCGCCAGTACAACAAGAACGGTAACCCGATCAAACCCGCGCCGGCACCGGCTCCGGTGGTCGAGCAGGCGCGCTTGAGCGAAGGCGGGCAGATGTTTGCCAACCGCCTGCAAAAGAACCTCAAGTTGCTAGGCAAGTGGGCCAAGCGCGAGGGTGTGGATTGCTACCGTGTGTACGACGCCGATATGCCGGAATACTCCATGGCTATCGATCTGTACCACGACTGGGTGCACGTCCAGGAATACGTGGCACCCAAATCCATCGACCCGGAAAAAGCCTCGGCGCGCATGTTCGATGCCCTGGCCGCAATTCCCCAGGCGCTGAACATCGACAAGAGCCGTGTGGTGGTCAAGCGCCGCGAGCGCCAGAGCGGCACCAAGCAGTACGAGCGCCAGAGTGCCCAGGGCAAGTTCACGGAAGTCAGCGAAGGCGGGGTAAAGTTGCTGGTCAACCTGACCGATTACCTGGACACCGGTCTGTTCCTCGACCACCGCCCGATGCGCATGCGCATCCAGAAAGAAGCCGCCGGCAAGCGCTTCCTCAACCTGTATTGCTACACCGCCACTGCCAGTGTGCACGCGGCCAAAGGCGGTGCGCGCAGCACCACCAGCGTCGATTTGTCGAAAACCTACCTGGACTGGGCACGTCGCAACCTGTCCCTCAATGGCTTCTCCGACAAGAACCGCCTGGAGCAGGGTGATGTGATGGCGTGGCTGGAAGCCAGTCGTGATGAGTTCGACCTGATCTTCATCGATCCGCCAACCTTCTCCAACTCCAAGCGCATGGAAGGCGTGTTTGACGTCCAGCGTGACCACGTGCAGTTGTTGGACCTGGCCATGGCCCGCTTGGCGCCGGGCGGGGTGCTGTATTTCTCCAACAACTTCCGCAAGTTCCAGTTGGAAGACAACCTGGGCGAGCGCTATGCCGTCGAGGAAATCAGCGACAAAACCATCGATCCGGATTTCGCCCGTAACCCGAAAATCCACCGCGCCTGGAAAATCACCGCACGCTGATCGACCTTGAAGCCGCGAGCCTGGATTTTTCCGGGCTCGCGGCTTTTTTGCGCTGGTCAAAAGTGGGCTCGATGGCTATAACTATTCTCTTAGCCAAAGTGGCGCCCCTGCACGCTGGTGTTGCGAGTTTTGCCTATGCCGTTGCAAGCCGTCCGCCCGAAAATACTGGGATTTATCAGCGAACAGGCGTCGGCTTGGCTGGTGGCTTTGGTGGTCTTGCTGGTGGGTGTGGCGCTTACCGGCGTACTGGCGCTGGCCACGGCCGACCTGCATCACCAGGAGGTCCGCCAGCGTTTTCAGTTGTTGGTCAACGAACGCTATAGCCGCCTGGAAGAGCGTTTTGAAGACCAGGAACAGCGCCTGGGCAGCCTGCGGCGTTTTTTCGTCAACTCCCATGATGTTTCCCGCGAAGAGTTCGATGGGTTCGCCCAGCCGCTACTGTTGCGCGCGCGTGCCTACGCCTGGGCGCCACGGATATTTCGCGATCAGCGCCAGGCTTTTGAACAGCAAGTGTCACTCCAGCGTGGCATGTCGTTCTCCATTCGCGAGCTGAACGAAGCCGGGACTTTGGTGACGGCGGGCGAGCGCGACGAATATGTGCCGGTGTTGTACAGCCAGACCCAAAGCCTGCTCGGCTCACCCTTGGGGTTTGACTTACTGGCGCAGCCACTGCGCCGATCGACGGTCGAGCGGGCGTACCGTTCCGGCACCATCGCCGTGTCCCAACCGATGTCGCTGGTGGGCGTCGAGCCGGCGTATGCCATGGGGGTGTTGCTGGTGGCGCCCGTCACTCGAGCGCCCACCGCGCAAATGCCCTACAACGAACCCTACGGTTTCGTCATGGCGGTGATCAGCATGCGCCAATTGGTCGCCGACGGTCTGCCCAAACCTGCGCGGGACAACCTGGTGATGCAGATTGTGGATACTTCCGATACCCAGCAGCGGGTGTTGTATGCGTCGGACAATGCCCTGGGCGATAGTGGCCTGGAAGCGATCCGCCGGCTGACCCTTGGGGATCATGTCTACGCCCTGAGCCTGCGCCCCAGCCAGGTATTCGCCCAGGCCAATCATTCCTCCGTCGCCAGTATCCTGACCATGGGCTGTTTGCTCAGCCTGTTACTCAGTGCCTTGCTCTATGTGCTGGTCAGCCAGCGTCAACGGGCGGTGCGGCTGGTGCAGCAACGCACCGGGCAATTGCACCAGCGCGAGTACGAGTTGCGCGGTGCCCACGGCCAGTTGCGCAGTGTGCTCAACGCCGCGACCCAGGTGGCGATCATTGCCACCGATTTGCGGGGCGTGATCAGCACCTTCAATGCCGGCGCCGAGCAAATGCTGGGTTATCCGGCTGACCAGGTGCTGGGCCACATGACCCTCGAAAGCCTGCACCTGGCGGTGGAGCTGGAAACCCGTGCCATGCAACTGAGCCATGCTCTCGGCAAGCGGATCATGCCCGGCCAGGCGATGCTGGTGGAGGGCGCCGACAGCCTGCATGAGGCCCGGGAGTGGACGCTGGTGCGCCAGGACGGCAGCCAGTTGACCGTGAATATGCTGGCCACAGCCTTGCTTGATGAACATGGTTTGTGGGTCGGGCACCTGGCGATCTGCCTGGATGTCACCGAACAGAAACGCGCCTATGAGGCCCTGGCGGCGAGGGATCGGTTGCTGAAAAAACTCAGCGCCCATGTGCCGGGCGGGATCTTCCAGTTCACCCTGGAGCCTAACGACAATTGGCGGTTTATCTACGCCAGCGACGGTATTCGCGATATCTACGAAATCGATCCGGGGTTGCTGCAACAGGATGCCAAGCAAGTCTTCGAGCGAATTCATCCTCAGGACGCCGAGCGCATCCGCGCCTCCATCCGCCTGTCAGCGCTGCAATTGAGCCACTGGCGTGAAGAGTACCGGGTGCAACTGCCAGGTCGGGGCCTGCGTTGGATTCGCGGCGAGGCGACGCCGGAAGAGTTACCTGGCGGCGGTACGCTATGGCATGGCTATGTGTCGGATATCTCCGATCTCAAGCGGGTAGAGGAAGAGTTGCGGGCGTTGTCCATCACCGACTCGTTGACGGGTATCCATAATCGTCGCTATTTCCAGGACCGGCTGAAGGCCGAGATGAGCCGGGTGCGGCGCACGTCGGGAGCACTGGCAGTGATCATGCTGGATATCGATCACTTCAAACGTATCAATGACCAGCATGGGCACGCGGCGGGGGATGGCGTGCTGCAGGAGCTGTGCCGGCGTATCCGCCTGCGTGTGCGCCGCAGCGATGTGTTCTGTCGCCTGGGCGGTGAGGAGTTCATGGTGTTGTGTCCGAACACCGATGGCGTTCAGGCCTACAGCCTGGCCGTTGAGTTGTGGGAAGTGCTGCGCAGTACACCAATGGACGGCGTCGGCACGGTAACGGCCAGTTTCGGCGTGGCCAGTTGGCGGGTCGATGAGGGGGTGGATAGCTTGTTGCTGCGTGCGGATTCGGCGGTGTATGCGGCCAAGCAGGCGGGCCGGGATCGGGTCGAGGCGCAGCGCTTGCCTGCCTGAGTACCGTATACCGAATGTGGGAGCAGGCTTGTGTGGGAGCGGGCTTGCCCGCGATGGCGGTGTATCAGGTGCCAAATGTGCTGACTGACCCACAGCTATCGCGGGCAAGCCCGCTCCCACATTGAGTCCCCATCTATAGACCTGGTGCCGCTGCTGCCAGCTTCGGCTGGCGATACAGGTCCAGCAGCACTTGGTCGAGCACCGATGAAGCACCCCAAGGCTTCGGATCGTTGAGAATCGCCACCACCGCCCAAGTATTGCCATTGTTATCACGGCTGAAGCCGGCAATGGCGCGCACGGTGTTCAGGGTGCCGGTCTTGACGTGGGCTTCGCCACGCAGGGCCGTGGTCTTCAAGCGCTTGCGCATGGTGCCGTCACTGCCGGCAATCGGCATCGAGCTGATGAACTCTGCCGCGTACGGGCTTCTCCAGGCAGCCTGCAACATGGTTGCCATTTCCCGGGCACTGACCCGTTCGGCACGGGACAGGCCGGAGCCGTTTTCCATCACCAGGTGCGGCGCGGTGATGCCTTTTTTCGCCAGCCACTGGCGCACCACACGCTGCGCAGCCTTGGCGTCGTCGCCATCGGCATCGTTGCGGTATTGCGCGCCGAGGCTGAGGAACAGTTGCTGGGCCATGGTGTTGTTACTGTATTTATTGATGTCGCGGATGATCTCGGCCAGGTCCGGGGAGAACGCCCGGGCCAGGACCTTGGCGGTTTTCGGCACTGGGGCCAGCACGTCGCGGCCCTGGATCGTGCCGCCGAGTTCTTTCCAGATCGCGCGCACGGCACCAGCGGTGTAGGTGGCATGGTCGAGCAGCGACAGATATGTCTGCGAGCTGCAGCCATCGCCCAACTGGCCGCTGACGGTCACGGTGACACTGCCATCGGCGGCTGTGACCGGGTTGTAGCGCACGTCACCGGTGCACTGCTTGGCGTTGGTGGCCTTGACCTGATTGTCGATCTGGATGCTGGCAATCGGTGGTTCCACCGACACCAACACCCGTCCTGAATCGTTGCGGGTCACGAAACGCAGGGCCTTGAGGTTGACCAGCAGGGCGTCCGGCTTGACCAGGAACGGTTTGTTGGCATCGTTGCCGTCGTCGTTGAATTCCGGCAATTGCGGCTGGATAAAGAAGCCACGGTCCAGCACCAGGTCACCGGTGACTTGCTGTACGCCATTGGCACGCAGGTCGCGCATCAGCAGCCAGAGTTTTTCCATGTTCAGCTTGGGGTCGCCGCCGCCCTTGAGGTACAGGTTGCCCCGCAGGACGCCGCCGCTGAGGGTGCCGTCGGTGTAGAACTCGGTTTTCCATTGATGATTGGGGCCGAGCATTTCCAGGGCAGCGTAGGTGGTGACCAGCTTCATGGTCGACGCCGGGTTGACCGAGACGTCAGCGTTGAACACCGTGGCAGTGCCGGGGCCATTGAGCGGAATCATCACCAGGGACAGTGCATTGTTCTGCAGCTTGGCTTTCTGCAGGGCTTCCTGGACTTTAGGTGGCAAGGTGGTATTGATCGGGGCGGCGGTGACAGAGAGGGCCAGGGGCAAAAGGAAACTGGCGAGTAACAATGGACGCAAGGATTTGATCATAAGAAGTAAGACCCTACTGCATAGGAGGGTGAATATAGCGGGGGCTATGTAAGAAAATCCCCCAGTGGTCATGAAAGTGTCGGCATTATGCCCCAAGGTGGAGCTACTTGTGCCTCAACGATAGCTGCAAATCACGGTTTTTTTTCGCGCTATCGTGCCACCCGTCTTGGATTGCCGGGCAATCAGCGCCTTAAACTGGTAGAGTGCCGGCCGTTAATACTTAAGAGGATTGTTCCAATGGCGACTAACCGTTCCCGGCGTCTGCGCAAAAAACTGTGCGTTGATGAATTTCAAGAGCTGGGTTTCGAACTGAACCTGGATTTCAAAGAAGGTTTGGACGACAAAGCGGTTGACGCTTTCCTCGACGCCTTCCTGACCGAAGCGATGGATGGCAATGGCCTGGACTACGTGGGCGGCGACGACTTCGGTCTGGTCTGCAAAGCCACCCGTGGTTCGGTTACCCCTGAGCAGCGTGCAGCTGTCGAAGCGTGGCTCAAGGCTCGCCCAGAGCTGACCCGCGTTGAAGTCAGCGAACTGCTGGACGCCTGGCACCCAGAAAAGCCGATCAACCCGGCTGTCTGATGTCATGAAAAAGCGACCCTCCCGGGTCGCTTTTTCGTTTCAGGGTATTAAAGTCAGGCTTTGCGCCAGTTCAGAATCACCAGCGTCAACACCCCCGCCACAATCCCCCAGAATGCCGAACCGATGGAAAACAGCGTCAGCCCCGATGCCGTGACCATAAAGGTAATCAGCGCGGCTTCCCGCTCCTTGGGCTCATTCATGGCGATGCTCAGGCCATTGATGATCGAGCCAAACAACGCCAATGCCGCGATCGACAGCACCAGCTCCTTGGGCAATGCGGCGAACAAGGCCGCCAAGGTTGCGCCAAATACCCCGGCGATACCGTAGAAAATCCCGCACCACACCGCGGCGGTGTAGCGCTTGTTGCGATCTTCATGGGCGTGAGGCCCGGTGCAGATGGCCGCACTGATGGCTGCCAGGTTGATGCCGTGGGAGCCGAACGGTGCCAGCACCAGCGAGGCCAGGCCGGTGGCGGTGATCAGTGGCGAGGCCGGTACATCGTAGCCATCGGCGCGCAACACCGCGACCCCCGGCATGTTCTGCGAAGTCATCGCCACCACGAACAGCGGAATACCGATGCTGATGGTCGCCGCCAGGGAGAAGTGCGGCGTGGTCCACACCGGCGTCGCCACTTCCAGGCTGAACCCGCTGAAATCCAGGAGCCCCATCAGCCCGGACAAGGCGGTGCCGATCAGCAGCGCCGCCAGCACCGCATACCGGGGCGACAGGCGCTTGATGATCAGGTAGGTAAAGAACATGCCCAGTACCAGGGCGGTGCGGTGCTGCGCGGCGACGAAAATCTCGCTGCCGATCTTGAACAGAATCCCGGCCAGCAGCGCGGCGGCCAGCGAGGCGGGGATCTTCCTCACCAGTTTCTCAAAGCTGCCGGTGAGGCCGCAGATCGTCACCAGCACCGCGCAGGTGATGTAGGCGCCAATGGCCTCGCCATAGCTGACCCCGCCCAGGCTGGTAATCAGCAGCGCCGCACCGGGGGTCGACCAGGCAATGGTGATGGGCGTGCGGTAGCGCAGG
Source organism: Pseudomonas sp. HC1(2025) (assembly GCF_058742075.1). Lineage (NCBI taxonomy): Bacteria > Pseudomonadati > Pseudomonadota > Gammaproteobacteria > Pseudomonadales > Pseudomonadaceae > Pseudomonas > Pseudomonas sp. HC1(2025). The sequence goes on from NZ_CP196017.1 coordinate 1,697,799, forward strand.
GACAGGCCGATGCTGCAAACCGCCATGCCGATGGAGATCGCCCAGATCCACGAGGAGATTTGCCCGGTGGTCAGGCCGGCAGCCTGGCCGGCCTGGAACATCAGCACCAGCGAACTGGTGTAGCCGGTCATCATGGCGATGAAGCCGGCGACAATGGCCGAGGGCGAAGTGTCGGCCAGTGGGCGCAGGGGCGCCTGGGTCGCGTCGGTCATGGGGCGGTGTTCCTTGTACCTGGGAAATCGTGGAATCAAGCCTAAACTCAAACGTAACTGACTGTTGCAATACAGCCGGCCGCGCAAACAGCCGTACAGTGTGTTGGCGCAACGGGTTGTGTACAATGTGCGCTGTTTTTACGCGATACTTGCCAGCGACCCGCTATACCCTTATTACAGTCAACGTCAATTCGCCGCCGTTCTCCCGACCCGAGTGCCCATGAACGAACAGTTGCAGCCCCTCAAGAAACAGCCGCGAGCCGGTAAGGCCGGTCGCAGTGGAACCCAGGACGATATCGTCTACGCGCATATCTTTGAGGCCATCCTCGAACAACGCCTGGCGCCCGGTACCAAATTGAGTGAAGAAGCACTGGGCGAGATCTTTGGCGTCAGCCGCACCATCATCCGCCGCGCCTTGTCGCGCCTGGCCCATGAAGGCGTGGTGTTGTTGCGCCCCAATCGGGGTGCGGTCGTGGCCAGCCCAAGTGTCGAAGAAGCCCGCCAGGTATTCCTCGCCCGGCGCCTGGTCGAGCGGGCTATCACCGAACTGGCGGTGCAGCATGCCTCCACCGAAGAGTTGGCCGAGTTGCGGCAGATGGTCAATGACGAGCGCGACAGCTTCTCCCGTGGCGATCGTGGCGCGGGTATCCGGCTCTCTGGCGAGTTCCACCTCAAGCTGGCCGAGGCGGCAAAAAATGCCCCGCTGATCAGCTTCCAACGCAGCCTGGTGTCCCAGACTTCGCTGATCATCGCCCAGTATGAAAGCGGCAACCGCTCACACTGTTCCTACGACGAGCACACCCAGTTGATCGATGCTATCGAAGCTAGGGATGTGGGGTTGGCGGTGAACCTGATGATGCACCACATGGATCACATCGACAGCAAGCTCAACCTCGATGAGGAAAGCGCGTCGGATGATTTGCATGCGGTGTTCTCGCATTTGCTGCAGACCAAGAAGCCGGGCCGCTCCTCGATCAAGCTGTAAACCCGATCAAACTGTGTAGGCGCTGGCTTGCCAGCGATGCAGGCACCGCGGTGTATCTGTTCACCGCGGTGATGCTATCGCTGGCAAGCCAGCTCCTACAGGGTTTTGTGGTGTTCTTTGGGTCAGCGTTGGTGTACCAGATTGCCCGCCGCATACGTCTGCATCACCGCCCGATCATCCCCCAGTGTCATCAATACAAACAACGTCTCGGCAATGTTCTTGGCCTGCTTCAGGCGATAGCTGAGCAGTGGCGTGGCGTTGTAGTCCAGGACCAGGAAATCGGCATCGGTGCCCGGCTGCAAGGTGCCGATCTTGTCTTCCAGGCGCAGCGCTTTGGCACCGCCCAGGGTCGCCAGGTACAGCGATTTGAACGGACTCAACCGCGCGCCCTGCAATTGCATGACCTTGTAGGCCTCGTTCAGGGTCTGCAGCAGCGAGAAACTGGTGCCACCCCCCACGTCCGTGCCCAGGCCCACATTGAGCTGGTGCTTCTCGGCCATCGGCAGGTTGAACAGGCCGCTGCCGAGGAAAAAGTTCGACGTCGGGCAGAACGCCACTGCTGAACCCGCTTGCGCCAGTCGCGCGCATTCGTCGTCGCACAGGTGCACGCCATGGGCGAATACCGAACGTTCCCCCAGCAGCTTGTAGTGGTCGTACACGTCCAGGTAGCCGCTGCGCTCTGGGAACAACTCCTTGACCCATTGCACTTCCTGCAGGTTTTCACTGATGTGCGTCTGCATGTACAGGTCCGGGTATTCCCCCAGCAATTGCCCGGCGAGGGTCAACTGTTCCGGTGTGCTGGTAGGCGCGAAGCGCGGGGTCACGGCGTAGTGCAAACGGCCCTTGCCGTGCCAGCGCTCGATCAGCGCCTTGCTCTCCTGGTAGCCGGACTCGGCGGTGTCGGTCAGGTAGTCCGGCGCATTGCGGTCCATCATCACCTTGCCGGCGATCATGCGCAGGTCGAGTTTCTCGGCGGCTTCAAAGAATGAGTTGACCGATTGCGGGTGCACGCTGCCGAACACCAGGGCGGTGGTGGTGCCGTTGCGCAGCAGTTCCTTGATAAAGATATCCGCCACTTCTTCGGCGTGGGCCTTGTCGGCGAACTGGCTTTCGCAAGGGAAGGTATAGGTGTTGAGCCAATCCAGCAGTTGTTCGCCGTAGGCCCCGACCATGCCGGTTTGCGGCAGGTGGATATGGGTGTCGATCAGGCCGGGGGTGATCAGCGCGTCCTGGTAATGGGTGATTTCGATATCGGCCGCCAGCGTCGGCAGCAAGTCGCTGGCATGCCCCAGGGCGCTGATCTGGCCGTTGTCGATCACCAGCAGGCCGTCTTCGAAATACTCGTAGGAGGCGTCGATCCCAACCACGGCAGGGTCGGCGAGGCTGTGCAGGATGGCGGCGCGGTAGGCTTTGCGAGTCAAAGGCATGGTCGTCTCAATTGATAGCTTGGCTGCGGCGCGAGGCCGGCAGCAGTTTGGCAATGGGTTCGGCACTCGCGGTGTGCTGGCCGAAGTTGGCGTTATAGGTGGCGATGATCTCGCCGGCGATGGAAATGGCGATTTCCACCGGCAATTTGCCCTTCACCTCGGTGAGGCCCATGGGGCAGCGCATGCGTTGTAACTGCGCGGCCTCGAAGCCGCGTTCACGCAGGCGGTGTTCAAACTTGACGCGTTTGGTCTGCGAGCCGATCAGGCCGAAGTAGGCAAAGTCATTGCGCTTGAGCAGGGCGGCGGTGAGTTCCAGGTCCAGCGCGTGATTGTGGGTCATGACGATGCAGTAACTGCCCGCCGGCAGGTCGGCAATTTCATCGACCGGCTCTTCGCTGACGATTTTACGCACGCCCTGGGGGATATGCTCCGGGAATTCCTGTTCCCGCGAGTCGATCCAGCGCACCCGGCACGGCAGGCTGGCCAGCAGTGGCACCAGCGCGCGGCCGACATGGCCGGCGCCGAATACGGCAATCTGCGCCTGCACCTGGCCCATGGGCTCAAACAGCAGCACGGTCACGCCGCCGCAGCACTGGCCGAGGCTGGCCCCCAGGCTGAAGCGCTCCAGATGGGTGTTGTGCTGACCGCTGGCGAGCATCTCGCGGGCGATCTGCATCGCTTTGTATTCCAGGTGGCCGCCGCCGATGGTGTCGAAGGTCCGGGCGGCACTGATCACCATCTTGGAACCGGCGTTGCGCGGCGTGGAGCCGAGTTCTTCGATGATGGTCACCAGCACGCAGGGTTCACCCTGGTGTTGCAGGTCGGCGAGGGCGCTGATCCAGTTGTTCATGTCTACCTCAACATTTCTGTTGTCAGTTCGGCCGTCTTCGCGGGCAAGCCCGCTCCCACAAGGGAATGCAATCCAAATGTGGGAGCGGGCTCGCCCGCGATGGCAGCACCTGGGTCTAGAGCGAAGCCATCTCGGTCTCTGCCTCACCCACCGTCGCCGCCTGCAACTGGCGCATCTGCTCACACCCCCACAACACCCGCTCCGGGGTCGCCGGTGCATCGATCTTGGGTTGATGGCGATAGTCACCCAGGCTCGCCACCGCATCCTTGATCGCGCACCACGAGGCAATTCCGAGCATGAATGGCGGCTCACCCACGGCCTTGGAGTGGAACACCGTGTCTTCCGGGTTCTTGCGGTTTTCTACCAGATTGACCCGCAAATCCAGGGGCATGTCTGCTACCGCCGGGATCTTGTAGCTGGCCGGGCCATTGGTCATCAATTTGCCCTTGTTGTTCCACACCAGCTCTTCCATGGTCAGCCAGCCCATGCCCTGGATAAAACCGCCTTCCACCTGGCCGATATCGATGGCCGGGTTCAGCGAGGCGCCCACATCGTGGAGGATGTCGGTGCGCAGCATTTTGTACTCGCCGGTCAGGGTGTCGACGATCACTTCGCAGCAGGCCGCACCGAAGGCGAAGTAGTAGAACGGCCGACCCCGCGCCTGGCTGCGGTCGTAGAAGATTTTCGGGGTCTTGTAGAACCCGGTACTGGACAGCGACACCTGGGCGAAATACGCCTGCTGGATCAGCTCCTCGAACGTCAGGATCAGCTCACGCACCCGCACATGGCCGTTGTGGAACTCAACATCGGCCTCGCTGACGTCGTATTTGCGCGCGGCAAATTCCACCAGGCGCTGCTTGATGGTCTCGGCGGCATTCTGCGCGGCCTTGCCGTTGAGGTCGGCACCGCTGGAGGCGGCGGTCGGCGAGGTGTTGGGCACTTTGTCGGTGTTGGTCGCGGTGATCTGCACCCGGTCGATTTCCACCTGGAAAATCTCGGCCACCACTTGCGCGACTTTGATGTTCAGGCCCTGGCCCATCTCGGTGCCGCCGTGGTTCAGGTGGATGCTGCCGTCGGTGTAGATATGGATCAAGGCGCCGGCCTGGTTGAGGAAGCTGGCGGTAAACGAAATACCGAACTTGACCGGGGTCAGCGCCAGGCCTTTTTTCAGGATCGGGCTGTGGGCGTTGTACAGGCGGATCGCTTCGCGGCGCTCGGCGTATTGGCTGCTGGCCTCAAGCTCGGCGGTCATCTCTTCGAGCATGTTGTGCTCGACAGTCTGGTAGTAGTGGGTGACGTTGCGCTCGGTCTTGCCATAGTAATTGGCCTTGCGCACCGCCAGCGGGTCCAGCGCCAGGTGGCGGGCGATGGCGTCCATCACTTCCTCGATGGCGACCATGCCTTGCGGGCCGCCGAAGCCACGGTAGGCGGTGTTGGAGGCGGTGTTGGTCTTGCAGCGATGGCCGTTGACGGTGGCGTCGCCCAGGTAATAGGAGTTGTCGGAGTGGAACATCGCGCGGTCGACAATCGAGTTAGACAGGTCTGGCGAGCAGCCGCAGTTACCCGCCAGGTCCAGATTGATCCCGTGCAGGCGGCCGTTGTCGTCAAAGCCCACGTCGTATTCGATATAGAACGGGTGGCGCTTGCCGGTCATCAGCATGTCTTCGACCCGTGGCAGGCGCATTTTGGTCGGCTGGCCGGTCAGGCGCGCGACCACTGCACACAGGCATGCCGGGCTGGCCGCCTGGGTTTCCTTGCCACCAAAACCACCGCCCATGCGGCGCATATCCACGACGATTTTGTTCATCGACACGTCCAGCACTTCGGCCACCAGTTTCTGCACTTCGGTGGGGTTCTGGGTGGAGCAGTAGACGATCATGCCGCCGTCTTCGGTGGGCATCACCGAGGAAATCTGGGTCTCCAGGTAGAAGTGTTCCTGGCCGCCGATATGCAGGGTCCCCTGGATACGATGTTTCGCGCTCGCCAGGGCGCCCGCCGAATCCCCGCGCTGGTGGGTGTGGCTGTCCAGCACGAAATGTTTGTTGCGAAAGGCCTCGACCACATCCAGCACCGGCTCCAGGTCTTCGTATTCGATCACCGCCGCCATGGCGGCCTTGCGTGCGGTCTCCAGGTCGCGGGCGGCGACGGCCAGCACCACCTGGCCGACGAACTGCACGGTGTCGATGGCCAGCAACGGGTCGCCGGGCATCAGCGGGCCGATGTCTTTGAGGCCCGGTACGTCTTCGTGGGTGATGACGATGCGCACCCCCTCGAAGGCGTAGCAGGGCGCGGTGTCGATGCTGAGGATCCGGGCATGGGCGCGGTCGGACATGCGCGCATACAGGTGCAACTGGTTGGGGAATTCCAGGCGGTCATCGATGTACTGCGCTTCGCCCGACACGTGCTTGGCGGCGCTGTCATGCTTGACGCTGCGCCCGACCCCGGACGTCAGGTCCTGGGCAAACAGCGCGGCCATTTCGGCTTGGGTTTTTACCACGGCGTGATGGTTAGACATAAGCGGTCACCCGAGTCTCGATGTGCGGCGTTTGCAGTTCGATGAAGTATTTGCGCAGCAGGTTCTGGGCGCTGAGCAGGCGGTATTCCTTGCTCGCGCGAAAGTCCGACAGCGGGGTGAAATCCTCGGCCAGGGCCGCGCAGGCTTTCTCCACGGTGGCACTGTTCCAGGTGGCGCCGATCAGCACCGTCTCGCAGTGTTGCGCGCGTTTGGGCGTGGCGGCCATGCCGCCGAAGGCCACGCGGGCATCGCTGATCACCCCGTTGTCGATTTTCAGGTTGAACGCCGCGCACACCGCCGAGATGTCATCGTCCAGGCGCTTGGAAACCTTGTAGGCACGAAATAGCGCGTGGCCCTTGGGTACGATGATTTTTTCGATGAACTCGCTGTCCTGGCGGGCAGTGACGCGGTAGTCGATAAAGTAGTCTTCCAGGGCCAGGGTGCGGCGCACGCTGCCCTTGCACAGCACGATCTGCGCGCCGAGGGCGATCAGCAGCGGCGGCGAATCACCGATGGGCGAGGCGTTGCCGATATTGCCGCCGAGGGTGCCCTGGTTGCGGATTTGCAGGGAGGCGAAGCGGTGCAGCAGGTGGCCGAAGTCCGGGTATTCATGGTGCAGCGCGCTGTAGCAGTCGGAGAGGGCGGTGGCGGCGCCGATTTCCAGGCGGTCGTCAAAGGTCTCGATGCGCTTCATGGCCTCGATGTTGCCCACATAGATCATCACTGGCAGCGTGCGGTGGAACTGGGTCACTTCCAGCGCCAGGTCGGTGCCGCCGGCCAGCAGCCGGGCCTGTGGGTAGGCGTCGTAGAGGTCGGCCAGGTCGGCGACGGTCAGGGGCACCAGGCAGCGTTTGTCGCCGCTGTTCAGTTCACCGGTTTGCGTCGGGGCGATGGCCTTGAGGCGGGCGATGGTCTGCGCCTGGCGACTATCGAACTGGTCTTGGGGCTTGTTGCAACAGGCCTGTTCGGCGGCGGCCAGGATCGGCCGGTAGCCGGTGCAGCGGCACAGGTTGCCGGCCAGGGCTTCGTGGGCCTTGGCGCTGTCCGGGGCGTCGCTGTTTTTTTGCAGGGCGAACAGTGACATCACAAAGCCCGGCGTACAGAAACCGCACTGCGAGCCATGGCACTCGACCATCGCCTGTTGCACGCTGTGCAGTTGGCCCTGGTGCTTGAGGTCTTCGACGCTGATCAGTTGCTTGCCGTGCAGGGACGAGACAAACGTCAGGCACGAATTGAGGCTGCGATAGCGAATCTGCTCGGCACCTTGCTCGTCGGTATGCAACTCGCCGACCACCACGGTGCAGGCACCACAGTCGCCGCTGGCGCAGCCTTCCTTGGTTCCGGATTTGCCCAGGTGCTCACGCAGGTAGTTGAGCACAGTCAGGTTCGGGTCCAGGGCGTGCTCGCTACGGAGCTCCTGGTTTAGTAAAAACTGGATCACGGAAGGCCTCGCAGACTCATTATTGTTGTTAACCGCTTTGCGCCGAATCTAGTCATGTCTGACTTTTCGGTCAACGATTTTCTGACCAGAAGGTCAAGAAAATGCGATTGCAACACCTTTGATTATGGTTCAGATCCCTGTAACCGCCGTTTTCAGGGGCGCCTGGGCTTTATCGTCTGCTTATTTCATGCCAAATTCGGCGTTGCTGGCCCAGTGATTGCGCTACACTGCCGCCCTTGTACCGATAGACGATTTTGAAGGGAAAACATGACGTTCAAGGCGCCGGATAGTCTCGCCGAGCAAATCGCTCACCACCTCGCCGAACGCATCATTCGCGGCGATCTCAAGCCTGGGGAGCGGATCCAGGAACAGAAAGTCACGCTGGCACTCAATGTCAGCCGTGGCTCCGTGCGCGAAGCCTTGCTGATCCTCGAGCGGCGGCACCTGATCGCCATCCTGCCGCGCCGTGGCGCCCACGTCACCGAGCTCACCGCACACAAGGTGCAGAGCCTGTGCACGCTGATGAGCGAGCTGTACATCCTGCTGGGCAACGCGGTTGCCGAAGGCTGGCAGACCCAGGTCGACATGGCGCCGTTCGTGCAGATCCAGCAACGACTGGTGAGCAATTTCGAACGCCAGGACATCCGCGCCTTTGTCGAGGAATGCTTCAATGTCATGCGCGCCGCATACCCCTTTGCCAACAACCCGTACCTGCAGGAAACCGTCGAGAACCTGCAGCCGGCGATGAATCGCGCCTATTACCTGGCCCTGGATCAACGCAAGGCGTCCATGAGCGAGTACCTGGTGCTGTTCGAGCAACTGCTCGCTGCCGTATTGGCCCGTGACTTGCCGCAGATTCGCCAAGTGTTGTCGGCCTATGGCCAGCGCAGTTGCACCCTGGTTATCGCAGCCCTGGCGGACGCCTAAGCGTGCGGCTCAAGTGCATCAAACTGGCGGGGTTCAAATCCTTCGTCGACCCGACTACGGTGAACTTCCCCAGTAACATGGCGGCAGTGGTCGGGCCCAATGGTTGCGGCAAGTCGAACATTATCGACGCCGTGCGCTGGGTGATGGGCGAGAGCTCGGCAAAAAACCTGCGTGGCGAGTCGATGACCGACGTCATCTTCAATGGCTCCACCAGCCGCAAGCCGGTGAGCCAGGCCAGCATCGAACTGGTGTTCGACAACTCCGACGGCACCCTGGTGGGCGAATACGCGGCCTACGCAGAAATTTCCATCCGCCGCAAAGTGACGCGCGACAGCCAGAACAGTTACTTCCTCAATGGCACCAAGTGCCGGCGCCGCGACATCACCGACATCTTCCTCGGCACCGGCCTGGGCCCGCGCAGCTACTCGATCATCGAGCAGGGCATGATCTCCAAGCTGATCGAAGCCAAGCCCGAGGACTTGCGCAACTTTATCGAGGAAGCGGCCGGCATCTCCAAGTACAAGGAGCGCCGGCGCGAGACCGAGAACCGCATCCGCCGCACCCACGAAAACCTGGCGCGCCTGACCGACCTGCGTGAAGAGCTGGAGCGCCAGTTGGAGCGCCTGCACCGCCAGGCCCAGGCCGCCGAGAAATACCAGGAATACAAAGGCGAAGAGCGCCAGCTCAAGGCACAACTCTCGGCCCTGCGCTGGCAGGCCTTGAATGACCAGGTGGGCCAGCGCGAAGCGATCATCGGCACCCAGGAAATCAGCTTCGAAGCCCTGGTGGCCGAGCAGCGCAATGCCGACGCCAGCATCGAGCGCCTGCGTGACGGTCACCATGATCTGTCCGAGCGCTTCAATCTGGTGCAGGGCCGTTTCTATTCGGTGGGCGGCGATATTGCGCGGGTCGAGCAGAGCATCCAGCACGGCCAGCAGCGCCTGCGCCAGTTGCAGGATGACCTCAAGGAAGCGGAGCGGGCGCGGCTGGAAACCGAATCCCACCTGGGCCACGACCGCACCTTGCTGCTGACCCTCGGCGAAGAGCTGGACATGCTCACCCCCGAGCAGGAAATCACCAGCGCCGCCGCCGAAGAAGCCGCCGCCGCCCTGGAAGAGTCGGAAACCACCATGCACGGCTGGCAGGAGCAGTGGGACGCGTTCAACCTGCGCTCCGCCGAGCCACGGCGCCAGGCTGAGGTGCAGCAGTCGCGCATCCAGCAACTGGAAACCAGTATGGAACGCCTGGCCGAGCGTCAGCGCCGGGCCCTGGAGGAGCGCGCGTTGCTCGCCTCCGCTCCGGAAGACGCGGCGATCATGGCGCTGAGCGAGCAGTTGGCCGAAAGCGAAATGACCCTGGAAGAGCTGGAGGCCAGCGAAGAACAACAAGTGGAACGCCTGGAGCAATTGCGTCAGGAGCTGCAGCAGGCGACCCAGGCGCAACAGCAGGCCCAGGGCGATTTACAGCGCCTTAACGGGCGCCTGGCCTCCCTTGAAGCCTTGCAGCAGGCCGCATTGGACCCAGGCACCGGCACCGCCGAATGGCTGCGCGACCAGCACCTGGCCGAGCGCCCGCGCCTGGCCGAAGGCTTGAAGGTTGAAGCTGGTTGGGAATTGGCTGTGGAAACCGTGCTCGGTGCGGACCTGCAAGCGGTGCTGGTGGACGATTTTGGCGGCTTTGACCTGGCGGGCTTCACACAAGGTGACTTGCGTCTGCTCAGCCCGGCAGCCGATGGCACCCGCGTGCCCGGCAGCCTGTTGGATAAAGTCGAGGCGCAGATTGATCTGGCGCCGTGGCTGGGCCAGGTCAAACCGGTGGACTCGCTGGAACAGGCCCTGGCGCTGCGTGGCCAATTGATCTCTGGCGAAAGCCTGATCAGCCGCGACGGCTACTGGGTAGGCCGGCACTTTTTGCGGGTGCGCCGCGCCAGTGAAGCCGAAAGTGGCGTATTGGCCCGTGGCCAGGAAATCGTCAACTTGAGTGCCGAGCGTGAAGAGCGCGAAGCCACCCTTGAGTCCCTGGAAACCCAACTGCAAACCCTGCGCGCCACTCAGCGCCAGCAAGAGACCGGCCGCGAACACTTGCGCCGCCTGTTGCAGGACGAAGCGCGCCAGCAGGGCGAATTGAAAGCCCAACTCTCGGCCAGCAAGGCCAAGGCCGAACAGCTGACCCTGCGCCGCACCCGGCTCGACGAAGAAGTGGCCGAAATGGGCGAACAGCGCGCCCTCGAACACGAACAAGTCGGCGAAGCACGCCTGCAATTGCAGGAGGCCCTCGACAGCATGGCCCTCGATACCGAGCAGCGCGAACTGTTGCTGGCCCAGCGTGACAGCCTGCGCGAGCGCCTCGACCGGGTACGCCAGGAAGCGCGCCAGCACAAGGATCACGCCCACCAGTTGGCCGTGCGCCTGGGCTCCTTGCGCGCCCAGCACGATTCCACGCGCCAGGCCCTGGAGCGCCTGGAGATGCAGTCCGAACGCCTGACGGAAAAGCGCGAGCAACTGAGCCTCAACCTGGAGGAGGGCGAGGCGCCGCTGGAAGAGCTGCGCTTGAAGCTCGAAGAGTTGCTCGATAAACGCATGAGCGTCGACGAAGAACTCAAGACCGCACAAATCGCCCTGGAAGACGCCGACCGCGAACTGCGCGACGCAGAAAAGCGCCGGACCCAGGCCGAGCAGCAATCGCAATTGATCCGCGGCCAGCTCGAACAGCAGCGCATGGAGTGGCAAGCCCTCACGGTGCGCCGCAAAACCCTGCAAGACCAGTTGCTGGAAGATGGCTACGACCTACACGGCGTACTCAATACCCTGACCGCCCAGGCCAACGAGAAGGACGCCGAGGAAGAACTTGAGCGCATTGGCGCACGTATTCAACGACTCGGGGCGATCAACCTCGCGGCCATCGACGAATACCAGCAGCAGTCCGAGCGCAAACGTTACCTGGATGCCCAGGACGCCGATCTGGTGGAAGCCCTCGACACTTTGGAAAACGTCATTCGCAAGATCGACAAAGAGACCCGAAACCGCTTCAAAGATACCTTTGATCAGATTAATAGCGGTTTACAGGCCTTATTCCCAAAAGTTTTCGGTGGTGGCAGCGCTTACTTGGAACTGACGGGCGAAGATCTACTCGATACAGGGGTAACGATCATGGCGCGGCCTCCGGGCAAGAAGAACAGCACCATCCATTTGTTGTCCGGCGGCGAGAAGGCCCTGACCGCATTGGCCCTGGTGTTTGCCATCTTCAAGTTGAACCCGGCGCCGTTCTGCATGCTCGACGAAGTTGACGCGCCGCTGGATGACGCTAACGTTGGACGGTATGCCCGCCTGGTTAAAGAGATGTCCCAGACGGTGCAGTTCATCTATATCACCCACAACAAGATCGCCATGGAAATGGCTGATCAATTGATGGGGGTGACCATGCATGAACCGGGCTGTTCGCGACTGGTGGCGGTGGATGTGGAAGAGGCGATGGCGATGGTGGAAAGTTAGCGGCAAGTTGCTAGCTTCAAGGGGCCAGAGTGTCGGCTTGAAGCTTATGATTTGTAGCCTGATTCCTGCGTTAGCCGACACATTTTGCGCCAACTGTGTAAAGTTATCTTTGGTCGTGCTAGTTTAATGTCAATTTTTCGTATGCGTGGGCAAAACGTCAGTCAGAACATAGAGTTGGCGCCACGTTTTAAAGCGGTTTGCACGGTGCTAAACCCCTTATTTTTCAGCATTTTTTATAGAGGCAAGGGATTACATGGAAATCGGTCTGCGCGAGTGGCTGATCGTCATCGGCATTATTGTAATAGCCGGTATTCTTTTTGATGGCTGGCGCCGTATGCGCGGCGGCAAGGGCAAGCTGAAATTCCGCCTGGACCGAAACCTGTCCAATCTGCCCGACGACGATGGCGCCGCCGAGCTGCTGGGGCCTCCCCGTGTCCTGGATACCCATAAAGAGCCGCAACTGGACGAACACGACCTGCCGTCGATGAGCGCGCCGGTGCGCGAGTCCCGCGAGCCGTCGTCCAAGCGCGGCAAGCGTGGCAGTGCTGTCGTGGCCGAGCCGCATCAGGGCGACCTGAACCTCGACGTCGACGAAGGCCCGAGCTTCAGCAGCCGTGACGGTGATTTTCCGGATGAAACCCCGGCCAAGAGCGCACCGCGTGAGTCCTCCAAGGATCAGCCGGCGGCTGAAGAAGTGCTGGTGATCAGCGTGATCTGCCGCGACGCGGCCGGCTTCAAGGGCCCGGCGCTGTTGCAGAACATCCTGGAAAGCGGCCTGCGTTTTGGCGAGATGGATATTTTCCACCGTCACGAAAGCATGGCGGGCAATGGTGAAGTGCTGTTCTCCATGGCCAACGCGGTCAAGCCGGGCACCTTCGATTTGGACGATATCGACCTGTTCAGCACCCCGGCGGTGAGCTTCTTCCTCGGCCTGCCAGGCCCGCGCCACCCGAAACAGGCGTTCGACGTCATGGTGGCCGCCGCCCGCAAGCTGTCCCAGGAACTTAACGGCGAGCTCAAGGACGACCAGCGCAGCGTACTGACCGCCCAGACCATCGAACACTACCGTCAGCGCATCGTCGAGTTCGAGCGTCGCGCCCTGACACAGAAACGCTGAGGATTGGTCTTCAGCGTTGTCAGTAGAATTAAGCGCACTAACATATAGAGCAGCTTCGGCTGCTCTTTTGCTTTATGAGAGAACACCCATGACCGCCGCCCACACCCGCATCCTCGAACTGCGCGCTGAACTGGATCAGCACAACTACCGTTATCACGTACTCGACGAGCCGAGCATCCCGGACGCCGAGTACGACCGGTTGTTCCATGAGCTCAAGGCCCTGGAGTCCGAGCACCCCGACCTGGTGACCCGTGATTCACCAACGCAACGGGTGGGTAGTGCGGCGTTGTCGGCGTTTACCCAGGTGCGCCATGAGATCCCCATGCTCAGCCTGGGCAACGCGTTTGATGAAACCACCATGCTGGAATTTGATCGTCGGGTCACCGAGGGCCTCGACCTGCCGGTGGGCGATCTGTTTGGCAGTGGTGCGGCGGTGGAATACAGCTGCGAACCCAAGCTCGATGGCCTGGCGGTCAGCCTGCTGTACCAGAATGGCGAGTTGGTACGCGGCGCGACCCGTGGCGACGGCACCACGGGCGAAGACATCAGCGTCAATGTGCGCACCGTGCGCAATATCCCGTTGAAACTGCACGGCACAGGCTGGCCGGCGACCCTGGAAGTGCGTGGTGAAGTGTTCATGTCCAAGGCCGGTTTCGAGCGTTTGAATGCCTCGCAACTGGAAGTCGGCGGCAAGACCTTCGCCAACCCGCGCAACGCCGCCGCCGGCAGCCTGCGCCAACTCGATTCGAAGATCACCGCCAGTCGCCCCCTGGAGTTTTGCTGCTACGGCGTGACCACGGATATCAGCGACACTCATATCGGCAACCTGCAGCAGTTGCAGAAATGGGGCATGCCCATCAGCCACGAGTTGAAGCTGGCCAAGGGGATTGAGGATTGCCTGGAGTACTACCGCGATATCGGTGAGCGGCGTAGTAGCCTGCCCTATGAAATCGACGGGGTGGTGTTCAAGGTCAACAGCATTGCCTACCAGCGTGAACTGGGCTTTCGCGCCCGCGAGCCGCGCTGGGCCATCGCTCATAAGTTTCCGGCGCTGGAAGAACTCACCGAATTGCTGGACGTTGAGTTCCAGGTCGGCCGCACCGGCGCCGTGACCCCGGTAGCACGCTTGAAGCCAGTCAAGGTGGCGGGCGTCACTGTGTCCAATGCGACGTTGCACAACATGGACGAAGTGGCGCGCCTGGGCTTGATGATCGGCGACACCGTGATCATCCGCCGTGCCGGGGACGTAATCCCACAGGTCGTGTCGGTGGTTGCCGAGCGCCGCCCGGAAAATGCCCGCGCCGTACAGATCCCGCAAACCTGCCCGGTGTGTGGCTCCCATGTGGAACGCACGCAGTTGGTCAAGCGTAGCAAGGGCAAGGAAACCGTCAGCGAAGGCGCGGTGTATCGCTGTGTCGGGCGGCTGGCCTGTGGTGCGCAGCTCAAGCAGGCGATTATCCATTTTGTCTCGCGACGGGCCATGGATATCGACGGCCTGGGCGACAAGACCATCGAGCAACTGGTCGATGAAAAGCTCATCGGTTCGCCGGCTGACCTGTACAAGCTCAAGTACGAACAGATCATCGACCTGGAAGGCTTCGCTGATGTTTCCAGCAAGAAACTGATCGCTGCCATCGAAAACAGCAAGACCCCAACCCTGGCACGGTTTATCTACGCCCTGGGCATTCCCGATGTCGGCGAGGAAACCGCCAAGGTGCTGGCGCGCTCCCTGGCGTCCCTGGAGCGCGTGCAGCAAGCCTTGCCCGAAGTGTTGACGTACTTGCCGGATGTTGGCCTGGAGGTGGCGCACGAGATCCACAGCTTCTTTGAAGACAGCCATAACCAGCAGGTGATTGGCGCGTTACTGTCGCCGGATGAGTGCGGCCTGCAATTGCAGGACCAGGGCGAACTGAGCGCCGAGTTCGCGGCCAGTACCACCCTGGGCGGCTTTCTCGACAAGCTGCACGTGCCTTCCGTGGGGCCGGGGGCTGCGCAGAAGCTGGCGGACAAGTTCGGCTCCCTGGAGGGCGTTATCCAGGCCGATTGGCTGGATATGCGCCAGGCACTCCCAGAGAAACAGGCCAAGGCCGTGCGCGAGTTTTTTGATAATCCGGACAATGCCCAGCGTGCGCAAGCCATCGAGCAGCAGCTCAAGGACTTTGGCATGCACTGGCAGAGCGAGAAGAAAGTCCTCGAGGGCTTGCCCGAGGCGGGCCATACCTGGGTACTGACCGGCTCGCTGGAGTTGATGAGCCGCGACGTGGCCAAGGAAAAACTCGAAAGCCTGGGCGCCAAGGTCGCCGGTTCGGTGTCGGCGAAAACCTATTGCGTGGTCGCGGGGCCAGGCGCCGGGTCGAAGTTGGCCAAGGCCAGTGAGCTGGGGTTGAAAGTCATGGATGAAGAGGCTTTTGTCGCCTTTCTGACCCGCCACAACATCTCCATCTGATGATGACGATCGTTCCCACGCAGAGTGTGGGAACGATCTTGCGTGGTAAATGATCTAGTCTTGGGCACGCCCCTGGAGAGATCGCCATGTACCGCTTCTTCGAACAGCTCAGTTCGCGCATCGCCGCACCGTTCATGGCCGGGACTTCGCGCAATAGCAAGGTGTGGCAGTGCCGTTGCGGGCAATCTCTGTTCTTTCGCAACAGCCAATGCCTGGCCTGTTCGGCGCTGCTGGGCTATCTGCCCGAGCAAAGCCGGCTGTCGTCCCTGCAACCTGGGCCGGTCGTCAATACCTGGCTGCAGGACGATAATCTTGACGCGGGCGCCTCGCGCCGCTGCGCCAACCTCGACACGCCTGCTGCCTGCAACTGGCTGATCCCGGCCTACAGCACCGCACCGCTGTGCGTGGCGTGTAGCCTTAATCGCACCATCCCCGACCTGTCGATTGCAGAAAACCCCGAGCGCTGGCGCAAAGTCGAAACCGCCAAGCGCCGGCTGGTGGCGCAACTGATCAGCCTGGGGTTGCAGGTGGTCCCCAAGTCCGTCGATGAAGCCAATGGCCTGGCCTTTGACTTCGTCGGTATCGACCTGCAAGGCAAGGCCCCCACCACCGGCCACGCCAACGGCTTGATCACCTTGGATATCAAGGAAGCTGACGACGAACACCGTGAGAAAATTCGCGTGCAGATGCGTGAACCGTACCGCACCTTGCTCGGTCATTTCCGGCATGAAGTCGGTCACTATTACTGGGATCGCCTGGTCGCCGGCAGCCACTGGCTGGAGCCGTTCCGCCAGGTGTTTGGTGATGAGCGTGCCAGCTATGCCGATGCTCTCGAGCAGCACTACCAGAACGGCCCGCGCCCGGGCTGGCAGCAAACCTGCGTCAGCGCCTACGCCACCATGCACCCTTGGGAAGACTGGGCGGAAACCTGGGCCCACTACCTGCACATGATGGACGCGGTCGATACCGCCCTGGGCTTTGGCATGAGCGCGCGGGAGATGGACCTGGACTACCAGCCGTTTCCCCTCGCCACGCTCTACGATCCGCAACACCCTGGCGGGGCGGCGTTCCTGTCGTTCGTCAACGCCTGGATCGAACTGGCCGGCATGCTCAACGAACTGTCCCGCAGCATGGGGCAACCGGATTTCTATCCCTTCGTGCTGCCACCGGCGGTGATTGCCAAGCTGCATTTCATCCACCTGGTGATCCAGGAGGAGGGCGGCCGGGCGGATGAGGTATTGAAAGCCCAGTGATCCAGTGTGGAAGCGGGCTTGCCCGCGATGACGTGACCACCGCCATCGCGGGCAAGCCCGCTCCCACACCACATAGAGGGTGTTCTTCAGGGCTATGGCAAGTACTTGAGCCCCTTGGCTTTTTAATCCTGCACCAACGGTTGTAACTTCCGATGAGATCGGTACAATGGCGCGGCTTGCCGAGAGGCCAGCGTCGTTATGGTGACCCCATCGGTCCCCCCGCAACGATTACCCGTGAACCTGGTCAGAGCCGGAAGGCAGCAGCCACAGCGGGAACATTGTGTGCCGGGGTGTGGCTGGTGGGGTTGCCTCCATAACGCTCCCTTCGTAACAACTCTCCCTCTGATCAAAAATTATCACTTTGCCGTGCGTTATTGCGCAGCGGTCGAAGCCGTCTGTACGCCGCGTTTTTTTCGCGGCGTTTTCGTGTCTGGCTATCGGCCTTTATTGCGGTTGAAGAACTAGCGCACGCCTGCCAGCAACACAACCACGTCAATCACCAGAAGCTTCTTCGCCGCCAGCAGGAAGATGCCGATCTTGCAGGCAGGTTCTATGTGCCAGCCACCGCCAGCAGGCGGAGGTAGCTCATGGTAGTCCCTTGCATTTTGAAGTAATTGCGCGAAAGGATGCCGAGTCCGCTTGGGCTGCGCGAGCATATTGGCAAAAGGCGTGGCCCAGCGCCTGCCAGGAGAGGCGCTGTCCGGTCGGATCATGTCAGTAGGCAAAGAGCAAAGAGCAGGCAGCATCAGCGACCTGCTCTTTTTTATGTCGTACGAGCTCTAAGGCTTGGACAAGGCCTGGTCTACCGCCGCTATCAGCTTTCCCAGATCCTTCGGGGTGGCTTTATGAATGACACCGAACAGATAAGCGCGCTGTTCGTCCTCATCGCCCAGATCGGCAAAAAAGACTTTCAGCTTCACTCCCAGAGCCTCTGCAAACAAGAAGAGAGCGTCAACGCTGGGTGTATAGGTGCCGGTTTCGAAGCGGCTGATGGTTTTAGGGTCAAAACCGGTTTTCTCACCTAGTTCAGCCTGAGTAAGCCCCGCTACCTTTCGATAACGTCTGATGGCTGGACCCAAACTTGAAATTTGCATCGCTCAATTCCCATTTAGAATCAAGAACTTAACGATAAATATTGGCATTAGACAACGGCACGCACCATCACCTTTTCTTGCAAAATGTGATGTAATTCGTAGAATCGGCGTTTAGGACAAGTATTTGGCGGTGTCGTTTCACAGGGCACCTTTATGAAACGGGAAATCATTGCTTTCTCCTCTCTTTCATAAAGGTAGTTGCAAAACAGTTGCTTGGCCGCAGCGCCAGGCTCGCTCTTGCGCGCCCCCGCAGCCCCCGCCTTTCACACCAGACGCTCGAATTAAAGCCTAGTTGATCTTCGCTAAACCGAAGCTCAGGTGCTGGGCAAAACCTGGTTTGGCCGCCGAATGGGGCCAGCCAGCCGATTGACGGTTTACCCGTCTGGAAATACCCCTCTACCTGCCGGATCTACCCGATCCCGGGCCGGTAGATCGAATGCTGTCCATGGAGCTTTAAAGTGCGCGTCAATTTGCCGGTCACCACAGTTGAACAGACTTTCGGGGAGCAGCAACGGCTCATTTCCGCGACGGACATCAATAGCCACATTACCTACTGCAACGCCGAGTTTGCTGCCATGAGCGGCTTCACCCAAGCCGAGCTGATCGGCAGTACCCACAACCTGGTACGCCACCCGGATATGCCGCCGGCGGTCTTCGAACTGATGTGGCGCTACCTCAAGGCCGGCCAGAGCTGGATGGGCGTGGTCAAGAATCGCTGCAAAAATGGCAACTTTTATTGGGTCAGCGCCTATGTGACCCCCATCCTCGAAGACGGCCGGTTGGTGGGCTATGAGTCGGTGCGGGTCAAGCCGACGCGCGAACAGGTGCGGCGTGCCGAAGCGCTCTACGCGCGCTTGCGTGCCGGGCGTTCGGCGGTTTCGCCGCTGCAACGCCTGGGCCAGTTCGGCAATGCCCTGGCCGTGCCCGCCCTGGCGGCGGTGGCGGCTGGCGGCGCGGTGCAATGGCTGCCCAGCGGCTGGGCGCAGGCGACGACTGCGCTGCTGTTTCTCGGTCTGGGCGCCTGGGCGCACCTGCGTCTGGGGCAGCAGCTCAAGCAGATTGTCGAGCACACTCCCAACACCTTTTCCGACCCGATCAGCGCCATGACCTACAGCGATGCGCTAGGTCCGGCCGCGCAATTGGAGATGATCCTGATCAGCGAAGAGGCGCGCTTGAAAACCGCCCTCACGCGGCTCAGCGACCTGGCCACACAGATGGCCGAGGCGGCTACCGATTCCAGCGTGTTGTCGGGCAATACCGAGTCGGCGCTGCTGGAACAGCGCGCCGAAACCGATATGACCGCCGCGGCCATGACCGAAATGGCCGCCTCCATCGCCGAAGTGGCGACACATGTACAGCAGACCGCCAGCGAAGCCCGTACCGCCAACGACCTGGCCGGGCATGGCAGCCAGGTGGTCGGAACCACACGCGACGCGATCCAACTGCTGGCGGCCACCGTTACCCAGATCAACCAGGCGGTGGGCCACCTGGCCGGCCAGACCCAGGAAATCCGCGTGGCGGCGAGCATGATCCAGGCGATTGCCGACCAGACCAACCTGCTGGCCCTGAATGCTGCCATCGAGGCGGCGCGGGCTGGTGAACAGGGCCGTGGTTTTGCGGTGGTGGCCGATGAAGTGCGGGCGCTGGCGGGCAAGACCCGGGAGTCGACCGAGCAGATCCAGGGCATCATCCAGAATCTACGCGCGGGCGCCGATGAAGCAGTGGAAATTGCCAGCACCGGTATCCATGAGGCCGAGCAGGGCGTGCAGCAGGTATTGCAGGCGCAACAGGCATTGCTAGGTATTCGCCAGGCAGTAGAGCGCATTACCGGCATGAGTCAGCAAATGGCTGCTGCCTCGCAGGAACAATCCCACGTCGCAGAGGATGTTTCACAACAGATCAATAACGTCGCGGCCACGGTACAAAAGACAGCGGGCAATGCCAACGCTGCAGTCACCCGGGGCCGGGAACTTGAAAGCATCTCTTCCGGGTTGCGTGCCCTGGTCGAGCGGTTCAACCGCTAGCCACCTAGAGCCTCATTCATGGATGAGAAATACCGCAGGGCCGTGGATGCCGCCGCCATTTTCTCCGAGACAGACCTCACCGGCCGCATCACCTATGTAAACGACCAATTCTGCGGCATGTCCGGCTACAGCCGCGACGAGTTGCTGGGGCGCAACCACCGGATCCTCAGTTCCGGGTTGCATCCTGCCGGGTTTTTCCAGGGGATGTGGCGCACCATCACCGAGGGTAAGGTCTGGCGCGGGGAAATCTGTAACCGTGCCAAGGACGGCTCGCTGTACTGGGTCGACAGCACCATGGTGCCGCTGGTCGATGAGCGGACCGGCAAGGTGCAGAAGTACGTGTCGATTCGTTTTGATGTCAGCGAAAAGCGCCAGTTGTTGCAGACCCTGCAATGGCGGGTCGGCCATGATGTGCTGACCGGGCTGCCCAACCGTGCCTATCTGTCTGAACTGCTCGTGCAATCCTTGGAGTTTTCCCGCAGCGAGCACATCCCCCTGGCGGTGTGCATGCTCGACCTGGACGGCTTCAAGGCGGTCAACGACGGCTACGGCCATGCCTCTGGCGACCTGTTGCTGGTGGAGGTCGCCAGCCGCCTGCGCGACATCATCCGTGGCGAAGATGTGGTCGCAAGGCTTGCCGGTGACGAGTTTGTGCTGATCCTGCGCTACGTGCGCGATGCCGAGGAGTTGAACCGCGCTTTGCGGCGCATCCTCACGGCCATTTCCGAGCCGTACTCGATCCTCGGCGCGCAGATCAACGTGTTTGCCAGCATTGGCGTCACGCTGTTCCCGTTGGATGACGAGGATGCCGACACCCTGCTGCGCCATGCCGACCAGGCGATGTACGTGGCCAAGCAAAGTGGCCGTAACCGCTACCAGCTGTTTGATGTGTCCCTGGAGCAGGAGGTCAAGGCCACCCACCAGACCGTGCAGCAGATTCGCCAGGCCCTGGCAGCGGGGGAGTTGTGCCTGCACTTCCATCCCAAGATCAACCTGCGCCACGGCCAGGTCGTGGGTTTTGAGGCATTGCTGCGCTGGCAGCACCCGATTCGCGGGCTGGTGTCGCCCAAGGATTTCCTGTCGTTGATCGAGCAGACCGACCTGATCGTCGATGTCGGCGAGTGGGTGATGGACCAGGTGCTGGCGCAGATACGCCAGTGGCAAGATGCCGGGCACTGCTGGCCGGTCAGCGTGAATATCGCGGCGCGACACTTCCAGCGCGCGGATTTTGTCGAGCGCTTGCAACAGCTGCTGGCCCAGCATCCTGACGTTGCGCCGCACATGCTCGACCTGGAGATCGCCGAATCGGTAGCCATCGATCATATCCAGCGCGTCACCGAGCACCTGGCGGCATGCCAGGCGCTGGGAGTGCGGTTTTCCCTGGACGATTTCGGCACGGGCTATTCGTCCCTCAGCTACCTCAAGCGCCTGCCCACCCAGACCATCAAGATCGACAAGTCGTTTGTGCGCGACATCCTGCATGACAAGGATGACCTCGCGCTGACCCAGGCGGTGATCGGCCTGGCCCGGGCATTTGGTCGCGAAGTGATCGCCGAGGGCCTGGAAACCCTCGAGCATGGCCAGTTGCTGCTGCGCATGGGCTGTGAAGTGGCGCAGGGCTATTACTTCGCCCAACCGATGCCGGCAGCCGAGGTGCCGGCCTGGGCGGCGGGGTTTGATCTGCTCAACTATGGCGCTGGCGGGGATTGAGGCAGGCGCCCAGCGTCGCCGGTATAGAGCAGGATGATTGCGTCAATCTCCCCGGACATTTTCATACGCAGCAGTGTGCGCAAAATCCGCTGCACGGGTAGGGCTGGGTCGTTGCGCACGTAGCAGCCCAGGCTCTGCTCTTCAATCACGGCCACCACGTGCAGCTTGCGACCTGCCGGTAGCTGCTGATTGAAGCGTTCCAGGGTCCATTCGTTGGTGACCGCGTACTTGAAGCGTCCCGCCACCAGCTTTTGCAGCACTTGCTCTTCGCTGCGGGCGTCGTCGCGCTTGAGCTGGCCCTTGGCAAACAGCGGTTCGAGGGTCGGGTAGCTGTAGTTGAGCACTGTGCCGATATTCTGTGCCGCCAGCTGCGCCACATTCACCGACAGCGGCGGCACATGGGCGCTGGCCAGGACATTGCGCTGCACCCATAACGGAATGCTCCATACGTAGTCCCCGGACAGATTATTCAGCCACGCTTGTGCGACGTAGCAGCGCACATCAATCTCGCCGTGCTCCATGGCTGGAGCGATACGGGCCCGGGCCAGTACCTGGAACTGCGCCGGGTGGCCGACCTGGGTTGCCAGGCTGAGCATCAAGTCATACAAAATGCCCTGGGTCGGCTGGGCCCCCTCGATCTGCACCATGGGCATGGCCCAGCTGTCGGAAATGGCGAAGCGCAACGGGGCGGGCGCCGCCAGGCTCAGTGTGGTGATCATCCATAAAGCGCCCAGGACTACGCGCATAAACTCTCCGGGATCAGCCCTTTGCAGGGCGTGCCACTACCAGCTTAGTCAGATTAGGCGAGCGTGCCGGATGCAATTTCCCCCCTGCTCCGCTAGCATTACCGGCTTCCGCTTCCCAGTTGCGACGGTTTTCGATGAGTTATCAGGTTCTTGCACGTAAATGGCGTCCGCGCTCGTTCCGCGAAATGGTCGGCCAGACCCATGTGCTCAAGGCTCTGATCAATGCCTTGGACAGCCAACGGCTGCACCACGCCTACCTGTTCACCGGCACGCGCGGGGTGGGCAAGACCACCATTGCGCGGATCATTGCCAAGTGCCTGAACTGTGAGACCGGCATCACCTCGACGCCCTGCGGCACCTGCTCGGTGTGCCGGGAGATCGACGAAGGGCGCTTTGTCGACCTGATCGAAATCGACGCCGCGAGCCGCACCAAGGTCGAGGACACCCGCGAACTGCTGGACAACGTGCAGTACGCCCCCAGCCGCGGGCGCTTCAAGGTCTACCTGATCGACGAAGTGCACATGCTCTCCAGCCATTCCTTCAACGCGCTGTTGAAGACCCTGGAGGAGCCGCCGCCCTACGTTAAGTTCATCCTGGCCACCACCGATCCGCAGAAACTTCCTGCAACGATTTTGTCGCGGTGCCTGCAGTTCTCCCTGAAGAACATGACCCCTGAGCGGGTGGTCGAGCATTTGACCCACGTATTGGGTGTGGAGAACGTGCCGTTCGAAGACGATGCGCTGTGGCTGCTGGGCCGCGCCGCCGATGGCTCGATGCGCGATGCCATGAGCCTGACCGACCAGGCGATTGCCTTCGGTGAAGGCAAGGTAATGGCCGCCGACGTGCGCGCCATGCTCGGCACCCTCGATCACGGCCAAGTGTTCGACGTGCTGCATGCGCTGATCGAAGGCGACGCCAAGGCGCTGCTCGAAGCCGTGCGCCATCTGTCGGAGCAGGGGCCGGACTGGAATGGCGTGCTCTCGGAAATTCTCAATGTGCTGCACCGCGTCGCTATCGCCCAGGCCCTGCCTGAGGGGGTCGACAACGGCCACGGCGACCGCGACCGCGTATTGGCACTGGCCCAGGCGCTGCCGGCCGAAGATGTGCAGTTCTACTACCAGATGGGCCTGATCGGGCGCCGCGACCTGCCGTTGGCACCAGACCCGCGCGGCGGTTTCGAAATGGTCATGCTGCGCATGCTGGCGTTTCGCCCCGCGGATACCGCCGACGCGCCGAGACAGCCACTAAAGCCAGTGGGGATCAGCCAGGCCACAGTTGATTCCGCCAAACCAGTGGCTGGCGCGGCGGTCGTTGCGCCAGTAAGCGCGCCGCAACCTGTGGCCGCTGCTCCAGCCATGGTCGCGGTGGAGCCTGTGGCGCCTGTAGTGGCGCCGCAGCCGATGGTCGAGCCCGAGCCCGCGCCGGTAGTCGATCTGCCCTGGAATGAGCCGGCAGAGGCCGTGGTCGAGCTGGCTCCTGCCGTCGAGCCTGTCCTCGAAACCACCGGCGAGCAGCCTGAACTGACGCCGATGCCGACGCCAACCCCCGACAGCGTGGTACCCGACGCGCCGGAATGGGTCTCGGCACCCGTGCCCGAGCCGACTATTGCCGAAGTGGACGCCGCTACCCCAGGCATCGACCTGGATGACGAACCGCCCCTGGACGAAGATTACATCGAGCCGGACATGGATTCGGCCTACAGCTACCTGGACGACCTGGCCAGCGAGCACACCGCCGAGCCTGCGCCCGAGCCCGAGGCGGAACCTGCCGCCATGCCGGCCACCGGCCTGGCCCTGCAATGGCTGGAGCTGTTCCCGAAATTGCCGATTTCCGGCATGACCGGCAGCATCGCCGCCAACTGCACGCTGATCGCTGTCGATGGCGATCACTGGCTGTTGCACCTGGACCCGGCCCACAGCGCCCTGTTCAACGCGACCCAGCAGCGCCGGCTCAACGATGCCCTGAACCAGTTCCACGAACGCACCCTGACGGTGACCATCGAGCTGATCAAGCCCGAGCAGGAAACCCCGGCCCAGGCCGCCACCCGTCGCCGGCTCAACCGCCAGCGCGAGGCCGAGGAGTCGATCCAGGCCGACCCGCTGATCCAGCAGATGATGGAGCAGTTTGGCGCGGTGGTGCGACACGATACTATTGAACCTGTCGAAGCCCAGGCTGAAGCGGGCTGATAATTGCAGGCGCCGTGCCCCGAGGCTCGGCGCCGTATTGATCCACGTACTTTTGAGGTGATTCCCATGATGAAAGGTGGCATGGCCGGCCTGATGAAGCAGGCGCAGCAGATGCAGGAAAAGATGGCCAAGATGCAGGAAGAACTGGCCAACGCCGAAGTCACCGGTAAAGCCGGTGGCGATATGGTCAGCGTGGTGATGACCGGTCGTCACGACATCAAGCGCGTGAGCATTGACCCAAGCGTATTGCCGGGCGTTGGCGAAGACGACCTGGAAATGCTCGAAGCCCTGTTCGCCGCGGCCGTCAACGACGCCGTGCGCAAGATCGAAGCCAACAGCCAGGACAAAATGTCCGGCGTCACCGCGGGCATGCAACTGCCGCCGGGCATGAAGCTGCCGTTCTGACCGGCCAGCGCAAGACTGAAAATGCCAGGCATCGCGCCTGGCATTTTTGTTTGTCTCGGGCACAATCGAACGTCAGCCCTGCAACAGCTGTCTGCACCCTATACCGCTGAATTCAATCACCGATATAAAGGAGCCCCGCTGATGACCCAAGCCATGACCCTCAACCAGCGCATCGTCCTGGTATCCCGCCCGCAGGGTGCGCCCGTGCCGGAAAACTTCCGCCTGGAGCGCGTGGCGCTGCCCGACCTGGCAGACGGCCAGGTC
Source organism: Pseudomonas sp. HC1(2025) (assembly GCF_058742075.1). NCBI lineage: Bacteria > Pseudomonadati > Pseudomonadota > Gammaproteobacteria > Pseudomonadales > Pseudomonadaceae > Pseudomonas > Pseudomonas sp. HC1(2025). Next base: position 1,722,892 of record NZ_CP196017.1, read on the forward strand.
CTGCTCAAGACCCTGTTCCTGTCCCTGGACCCCTACATGCGTGGACGCATGAGTGACGCGCCGTCCTACGCAGCCCCGGTAGAAATCGGCGAGGTGATGACTGGTGGCGCTGTCAGCCGCATCGAACAGTCGCGCAACCCCAAGTTCGAGGTGGGTGACCTGGTGGTCGGCGCCACCGGCTGGCAAAGCCATAGCATCAGTGACGGCCGCAATTTGATACCGGTGCCCAACGGCTTGCCAAGCCCATCCATGGCCCTGGGTGTGCTGGGTATGCCCGGCATGACGGCCTACATGGGCCTGATGGATATTGGCCAACCCCAGGCCGGGGAAACCCTGGTGGTGGCGGCGGCCTCCGGTGCGGTGGGCTCGGTGGTTGGCCAGGTGGCCAAGCTCAAGGGCCTGCGGGTGGTTGGCATCGCGGGCGGCGCAGACAAATGCCGCTACGTGGTGGAAGAGTTGGGTTTTGACGCCTGCATCGATCACAAAGGCGCAGATTTTGCCGATGAGCTGGCCCAGGCCTGTTTCAAAGGGGTGGACATTTATTACGAGAACGTCGGCGGCAAGGTCTTCGACGCCGTACTGCCCCTGCTCAATCCCAAGGCGCGGATCCCCCTGTGTGGCCTGATTGCCGGCTACAACGCCCATGAGGCCCCCACCGGCCCTGACCGGCTGCCAGCGTTGCAACGCACCCTGTTGACCAAGCGCGTGCGCATCCAGGGCTTTATCGTGTTCGACGATTATGGCGACCGCCACCCGGAATTCATCAGCGCCATGGCGCCGTGGGTGCGGGACGGCAAGGTCAAGTTTCGCGAAGACGTGGTCGAGGGCCTTGAGCAGGCGCCCGAGGCCTTTATCGGCCTGTTGGAAGGGCGCAATTTCGGCAAGTTGGTCGTGCGTATTTGACGCTTATCCGAGGCGCGGGTATAAACCGCGTCTCGTTGTTTTGTCGGACTTTTGCCCCATGAGCTTCAGCCCTCTGATTCGTCAACTGATCGACGCCCTGCGCACCTTGCCGGGCGTGGGCCAGAAAACCGCCCAGCGTATGGCGCTGCAACTGCTGGAGCGTGACCGTAGCGGTGGCTCGCGGCTGGCCCAGGCCTTGAGCCAGGCCATGGAAGGCGTGGGCCATTGCCGTCAGTGCCGCACCCTTACCGAAGAAGAACTGTGCCCGCAATGCGCCGACCCCCGTCGCGACGACACCCTGCTGTGCGTGGTCGAAGGGCCGATGGACGTGTATGCGGTGGAGCAGACCGGCTACCGCGGGCGCTACTTCGTGCTCAAGGGCCACCTGTCGCCGCTTGACGGCCTGGGGCCTGAAGCCATTGGTATCCCGCAATTGGTGGCGCGCATCGAAGAGCAGGGCACCTTTACCGAAGTGATCCTGGCCACCAACCCTACGGTGGAAGGGGAAGCCACGGCGCATTACATCGCGCAACTGCTGACCAACAAAAGCCTGATCACCTCGCGCATCGCCCACGGCGTGCCGTTGGGTGGTGAGCTGGAGTTGGTGGACGGCGGCACCCTGGCGCACTCGTTTGCCGGGCGTAAACCTATCGCGCTGTAAGCCAAACTCCCTGTAGCACGCTGGCTTGTGTAGGAGCTGGCTTGCCTGCGATGCAGGCACTGCGGTGTATCAGGGGGACCGAGGCGATACCATCGCAGGCAAGCCAGCTCCTACACAAGCATGCACATTACATTTGCGTTCGGCTTGATAACCAAGCAAGCGCTTGGTAAGTTCGCTCCATCTCTGCATGGAGCTTGCCGATGTCTGCCTACCAGGAATATTTCGACCCCAGTCACCAATTGGTCCGCGACAGCGTGCGCCGTTTTGTCGAGCGCGAGATTGTGCCGGGCATCGAGCAGTGGGAGGAGGCCGAACACTTCCCTCGCGAGCTGTACCTCAAGGCCGGTGCGGCGGGGATTCTCGGGATCGGTTACCCCGAAGCTCTCGGCGGCAGCCATGAAGGCGACCTGTTCGCCAAGGTGGCCGCCAGCGAAGAGCTGATGCGCTGTGGCTCCGGCGGCGTGGTGGCGGGGCTGGGCTCGTTGGATATCGGCCTGCCGCCCATCGTCAAATGGGCCCGCCCCGAAATCCGCGAGCGCGTGGCCCCGCAGGTCTTGTCTGGCGAGAAGATCATGGCCCTGGCCGTCACCGAGCCCGGTGGTGGCTCCGACGTGGCCAGCCTGCAAACCCGTGCCGTGCGCGATGGCGATTGCTATCGGGTCAGTGGCAGCAAAACCTTTATTACCAGTGGCGTGCGCGCCGACTACTACACCGTCGCCGTACGTACCGGCGGGCCGGGCTTTGCCGGCATCAGCCTGTTGCTGATCGAAAAGGGCACGCCTGGCTTCACCGTCGGCCAACCGCTGAAGAAAATGGGTTGGTGGGCGTCGGACACTGCCGAGTTGTTCTTCGACAATTGCCAGGTGCCCGCAGGCAACCTGATCGGCAGCGAAAACATGGGGTTTGCCTGCATCATGGGCAATTTCCAGAGCGAACGCCTGGCATTGGCATTGATGGCCAACATGACGGCGCAGATGGCCCTGGAAGAGAGCCTGAAGTGGGCTGCGCAGCGCGAAGCCTTTGGCAAGCCGATTGGCAAGTTCCAGGTGCTCAAGCACCGCCTGGCGGAGATGGCCACGGCGGTCGAGGTTTCCCGCGAGTTCACCTACCGCCAGGCCGCGAAGATGGCGGCGGGCAAGAGTGTGATCAAGGAGATTTCCATGGCCAAGAACCTGGCCACCGACACCGCCGACCGGGTGACGTATGACGCGGTGCAGATCCTGGGAGGCCTGGGTTATATGCGCGGCAGCCTGGTGGAGCGGCTGTACCGGGATAACCGGATTTTGTCGATTGGTGGCGGGACGCGGGAGGTGATGAATGAAATCATCAGTAAGCAGATGGGGTTGTGATTGAGGGTGTTATTACTGGCCTCATCGCGGGCAAGCCCGCTCCCACATTTTGATTTGTGAACCCATTCAAAGGTGGGAGCGGGCTTGCCCGCGATGAGGTCCGCAAGACCAGCGCAAATTACCGCTCAGTCAAGCCAAACTGCGTCAAACAGAAGGTCGCAATCCCCATATCCTCCAAACGCTGCGAGCCCCCCAGCTCCGGCAGATCAATAATCGCCGCGGCCTCGAAAATCCGTGCTCCCATGCGCCGCGCCAGATTAGCCGCAGCAATCAAGGTGCCACCCGTGGCGATCAGGTCATCGAACATCAATACCGAATCCCCTTCGCACAGGCTGTCGGCGTGTACTTCGAGGAACGCTTCGCCATATTCGGTCTGATAGCCCTCGGACAGTACGTCTGCTGGCAGCTTGCCCTGTTTGCGGAACAGGATCAGAGGCTTGTTCAGTTGATAGGCAATCACCGATCCGATCAGAAAGCCGCGGGCATCCATCGCGCCGATATGGCTGAACTCGGCTTCGACGTAGCGATGGATAAAGGTATCGGCCACCAGGCGCATGGCCTTGGGCGACTGGAACAGCGGCGTGATATCACGAAAGATCACCCCAGGCTTGGGGAAGTCGATGACGGGGCGAATCAGGGATTTGATGTCGAAGGAGTCGAAAGCCATCGTCGGGAGTCCTGGGCGCAAAGACTTCGCAGTATACCTGCGGCCTCGCCGGTTGGCTTGGCCGCAAGTGTCGCGCCCCTGGTCCGGCGGTCAGCCGTCGAGGGAGCCGCCGGCCAGTGCGCAGAGCTGGATCGGGTCGAGGATGTGTACTTCCTTGCCCTCGGCGGCAATCAGTTCGTTCTGCTGGAAGCGCGTGAATACCCGGGATACGGTTTCCACCGCCAGGCCCAGGTAATTGCCGATTTCGTTGCGCGACATGCTCAGGCGGAACTGATTGGCCGAGAAACCCCGGGCGCGGAAACGCGCCGACAGGTTGACCAGGAAGGTGGCAATCCGTTCGTCGGCGGTTTTTTTCGACAACAGCAGCATCATTTGCTGGTCGTCACGGATTTCCCGGCTCATCACGCGCATCAACTGGCGGCGCAACTGCGGCAATTGCAGGGCCAGTTCGTCCAGGCGTTCGAACGGGATCTCGCACACCGACGTGGTTTCCAGGGCCTGAGCCGACACCGGGTGAATCTCGGTGTCCATGCCCGACAGGCCCACCAGCTCGCTGGGCAGGTGGAAGCCGGTGATCTGCTCTTCGCCGCTGTCGCTCAGGCTGAACGTCTTCAAGGCGCCCGAGCGTACTGCATAGACGGAATCGAACTTGTCACCCTGGCGAAACAAAAACTCGCCTTTCTTTAGGGGGCGACCACGTTTAACGATTTCGTCCAGCGCATCCATGTCTTCCAGATTCAGCGAAAGTGGCAAGCAGAGGGGCGCCAGGCTGCAATCCTTGCAGTGAGCCTGGCTATGAGCGCGCAGTTTAACTGGCTCGGACATTTCTTAAATCCTTGTGGGAAAACACACATAAGACGTAAGGGTACCGCACTGAGGGACTATCAGGCCAGCCTGTACAAAAAACCGGCAGGGGTATAAAGAATTTTACCCCGCGGCCGATGAACTGCTAACGACCAAGAGCTTGGAGGCTCACGATATGCTTTCCATCGACGGCAATCTCCCGTCCCGCACCACTGTGCCGACGCTGCTTGAACCGAAAAAAACCAGCACCGTGGGCGCCGGTACCGAATCAACGGCGCTGGGTGAAACCCAGCCTGCCGAAGGCGTGAGCGTGACCTTTTCCGGTGCGTCGCTGAAGGCTGCCAGCGCCGAGAAGACCGCCAACGACGATATCGAAGAAAGCGGGCTGGACGAGAACGTGCAGAAACTGCTGAAAATGATTCGCCAGTTGAAGCAGCAGATCGCGGAAAAGATGGCAGAGATGTCGGCGATCATGTCCGACAAGCGCCTCAGCCCGGAGCAGGTCCTGGCGAAACTGAGCGGCGTGCAATCGGCGTTGGGCGGCTTGCAAGCCTCGCTGACCGGCGCCTATGCGTCGTTGAGCGAAGCGATGAAGAACCTGAGCGCCGAAGACGCGGTGAAGGCCGCCTCGTTGATGGCCAAGTAACCCGGCTTAGATCACCCGCGAAAATCGCTGCCTATTCTGTTGCTCCAGATAGGCATCGAACACCATGCACACCGAGCGCACCAGCAGGCGTCCGGCCGGCAGTACCCGAATGCCTTCGGCGTCGAGTTCGATCAGGCCGTCACTGGCCATGGCTTGGAGTTGTGGCCAAAGCTCGGCGAAATAGCCGCGAAAATCCACGGTGAAGGCCTGCTCGATGCTTTCGAAGTCCAGGCTGAAGTGACAGATCAACTGTTGAATCACCGCCCGGCGCAAGCGATCGTCCGCCGTGCAGAGCAGGCCGCGACTGGTGGCCAGTTGCGCCCCCGCCAGGGCGTTCTGGTAGTGATTCAGGTCGCTGCTGTTCTGGCAGTACAGGTCACCAATCTGACTGATGGCCGAAACGCCGAGCCCGATCAAATCGCAGTGACCGTGGGTGGTGTAGCCCTGGAAGTTGCGCTGCAGGGTGGACTCTTCCTGGGCAATGGCCAATTCGTCATCGGGCAGGGCGAAGTGGTCCATGCCGATGTAGTTGTAGCCAGCCGCCGTCAACTGTTCGATGGTTTCCTGCAGCATCTGCAATTTGACGGCGGGGGCCGGCAGGTCTTCGCCGTTGATCCGCCGCTGGGGCAGGAAGCGTTCCGGCAGGTGGGCATAGTTGAACACCGACAGGCGGTCGGGTTGCAGGCTGATGACCTCGGCCACCGTGCGGGCGAAATGCTCCGGGGTCTGCTTGGGCAGGCCGTAGATCAGGTCGATATTGATCGAACGAAACTGCAGGGTGCGCGCCGCATCGATCACCGCGCGGGTTTCTTCCAGGCTTTGCAGGCGATTGACCGCCCGCTGCACTTCGGGGTCCAGGTCCTGCACGCCGATGCTCACGCGGTTGAAGCCCAGTTCACGCAGCAGGCCCATGGTGGCCCAGTCGGCTTCCCGGGGGTCGATCTCGATGCCGTAGTCGCCGGAGTCGTCATCCAGCAGGTTGAAGTGCTGGCGCAGTTGCGCCATCAGTTGGCGCAATTCGTCGTGGCTGAGAAAGGTCGGTGTGCCGCCGCCAAAATGCAGCTGCTGCACCCGTTGGTTGGGGTCCAGATGGCAGGCGACCAGTTGAATCTCTTGTTCCAGGCGTTGCAGGTAGGCCTGGGCGCGACCGCGGTCCTTGGTGATGACTTTGTTGCAGGCGCAGTAGTAGCAAATGTTCGCGCAGAACGGCACGTGCACATACAGCGACAGCGGGCGCACCGCCTTGCGGCTGTCGCGCAGGGCGTGCAGCAGGTCGAAAGTGCCGACCTGGCTGGTGAATTGTACGGCGGTGGGGTAGGAGGTGTAGCGCGGCCCCGCGAGGTCGTAGCGATGAATCAGATCAGTATCCCAACGAATGGCGTCGAGCATGCGGGCGTTCCCCGGATTGGCTAGTGGGCCGAGTCTAGGGGCATGGCCGGGCGGTCATCTTGATTTGTATCAAAGGGGAGCGGCGCTATGCCACATGGCCTTTTAGTGGCCCATCAGCCAGTGCTGATGGGGGCCGGGTAGGGTCCAGATCCCGAACACCATCACCAGCAGGCCGCCCGCCACGCGCACACTGCGCTTGCGCAACAGCGCGGTGACACGCTCCGCCGCCAGACCGGTGGCGAGCAAGACCGGCCAGGTGCCAAGGCCGAAGGCCAGCATTAGCAACCCGCTATCCATCGCATTGCCCTGGCTGGCCGCCCACAACAAGGTGCTGTAGACCAGGCCGCACGGCAACCAACCCCACAGCGCGCCCAGCAGCAAGGCGCGGGGCAGGCTGGACACCGGCAGCAAACGGCTGGCAAACGGCTGGATATGGCGCCACAGGCCGCGGCCGAGGCTTTCGATACGGGTCAGGCCGCTCCACCAGCCGGCCAGGTACAGGCCCATGGTGATCAACAGCAGGCCCGCGAGGATGCGCATGAACATCGCCGCCGGGCTGTTGGCTACGGCCCAGCCGGCCAGGCCAATCAATACGCCGGCGCAGGCATAGCTGAGGATGCGTCCCAGGTTGTACGCCAGCAGCAGGCGAAAGCGCCGGCTGCGTTGCTCCGGGGGGATGGCCAGGGTCAGCGCGCCCATCAGGCCGCCGCACATGCCCAGGCAATGGCCGCCGCCCAGCAGGCCGAGGATCAGCGCAGAAACCAGCAGCGGCGCGAGGTCAAGCATGGGGCGGCGCCGGCTCGTCAGGCTTGGTCGGTGGTTGCGCATGGCTGCTGGCTTCGTCGACAGCGGCCAGGTGCTTGGGGTCCTGGTCGTCGAACAACACGCTGTGGGCCGGCCCGTCGAGGTCGTCATACTGGCCGCTGTCCACCGCCCAGAAGAAGATGTAGATGGCGATGGCGACGATCAGCAGCGCCGCTGGAATCATTACGTAAAGAGCTGGCATCGCTACTCCATGCCCGCGCGGCTCAAGCCGGCAGCGGGCGGGGCTGTGGGGTGGTGCTCGCGGCACTGGCGCGCGGCAGGCGTGTCAGGCGCAGGGCGTTGAGCACCACGGTCAACGAACTGAGGGACATGCCGATCGCAGCCCAGATCGGCGTGATCCAACCGAGGGCGGCGAACGGCAACATCAGGCCATTGTACAGCCCGGCCCACAGCAGGTTTTCAATGATTACCCGGCGCGTGCGCCGGGCCAGGCTGAAGGCTTGCACCAGGGCGTCCAGGCGGTTGGACAACAGCACCGCATCGGCGCTGGTTTTCGCCAGGTCAGTGGCCGAGCCCATGGCCACGCTGATATCTGCGGCGGCCAGTACTGGCACGTCATTCACGCCGTCCCCGAGCATCAGCACCTTGCGGCCTTCCTTGTGCAGTTGTTGCAGCACCTGCAGCTTGTCATCCGGGCGGAGGCCGCCACGGGCTTCATCAATCCCCAGTTCGGCGGCGACACTGGCGACCATCGGCGAGCTGTCACCCGACAGCAACAAGGTACGCCAGCCCCGCGCCTTGCACGCGGCCAACAGCGCAGGAGCATCGCTGCGCAGGCGATCATCCAGGACAAACCAGGCCAGGGCCCCGCCGGTATCGCCCAGCAGCAGCCATTGGCCGGCATCTTGCGGCGAATCGGGAATCCCACAGCCGCTTAACTCACAGACGAAAGCGGGTTGGCCAATGCGCAGCAGGCGTTCGCCGACCCGCCCTTCGAGCCCCAGGCCAGGGGTGCTGAGCACCTCATCAGCTGCCAGCGGCGCGCGGCCAAAGGCCCGGGCAATCGGGTGTTCGGAGCGGTTTTCGAGGGCGGCGGCCAGGGCCAGGGCGAGATCGCTGCTCATGCTGCCCAGCGGCCGGATGGCGCGCAGGGCCAGGCGGCCTTCGGTGAGGGTGCCGGTCTTGTCGAAAATCACTGTGTCGATCTGGTTCAAGCCTTCCAGCACATGGCCACGGGTCAGCAGCAGGCCGAGTTTATGCAGGGTGCCGGTGGCGGCGGTCAAGGCCGTGGGGGTTGCCAGGGACAGGGCGCACGGGCAAGTCGCCACCAGCATCGCCAGGACAATCCAGAATGCTCGCGACGAATCCAGCTCCCACCACAGCAGGCCGATCACAGCGGCGGCGATCAGTGAGCAGAGCAGGAACCATTGCGCGGCGCGGTCGGCGATTTCTGCCAGGCGCGGTTTTTCGGCCTGGGCCCGCTCCAGCAGGCGCACGATGGCCGACAAGCGGGTGTCGTGGCCCAGGGCGCGCACTTGCACGGTCAACGCGCCTTCGACGTTGAGGGTGCCAGCGGTGACGCTATCGCCGGCCTGTCGCGGTTGTGGCAGGTATTCGCCGGTGAGCAGGGACTCGTCGATGCTCGATTGGCCCTCCAGGATCACCCCGTCGGCCGGCAGGATCGCGCCCGGATGCACCAGCACCCGGTCGCCCAGGGCCAGTTCGGTGAGCAGGATGCGTTCGCTCTGGCCATCGCCTTTGAGGCGCAGGCACGAGGCCGGTAGCAGGTTGACCAACTGGGCGGTGGCGGCGGCCGTGCGCTCGCGGGCACGGCGCTCCAGGTAGCGGCCGGCCAGCAGGAACAGGGCGAACATGCCCACGGCATCGAAATACAGCTCGCCCACCCCCGTTATCGCGGTCCAGATCCCCGCGAGGTAAGCGCCGCCGATGGCCAGTGACACCGAGACATCCATGGTCAGGTGGCGAGTGCGCAGGTCGCGCATGGCGCCCTTGAAAAACGGCGCGCAGCTGTAGAACACGATGGGGGTGGTCAAAAACAGCGCGACCCAGCGCAGGATCACGTGCAGCTCGGGGCTCAGGTCGATATTGAATTCCGGCCAGGTGGCCATGGTTGCCATCATCGCCTGGAACCACAGCAGGCCGGCGACGCCGAGTTGGCGCAGGGCCAGGCGGTTTTCGCTGGCCAGTTGTTCGGCGGCGCGGTCGGCTTGATAGGGGTGGGCGGCGTAGCCGATCTGGCGCAGCTCGCTGAGCACCTGGCTCAACGGCAACTGCCCATCGGCCCAGCGCACATGCAGGCGATGGTTGGACAGGTTCAGTCGCGCCTCGGCCACGGCGGGCAGGCTGCGCAGGTGTTTTTCGATCAGCCAGCCGCAGGCGGCGCAACTGATGCCTTCCATCAACAGGGTGGCTTCGGCCAGGTCGCCGTCGTGGCGCACGAAGGGTTTTTGCACATCGGCGCGGTCGTACAGCGCCAGTTCGTCGACCAACTGCACGGGCAGCGCTTCGGGGTTGGCCGAGGCCTCGCTGCGGTGTTGGTAATAGCTTTCCAGCCCGCCTGCGACAATCGCCTCGGCCACCGCCTGGCAACCCGGGCAGCAGAGCTCGCGGGACTCGCCAAGGATCACCGCAGTGAAGCGGCTGCCGGGCGGGACGGGGAGGGCGCAGTGGTAGCAGGGGGTTGGGGTGGTCATGGTTTTGGATCTGTGTGGGCGGGGAGGGCCTCATCGCGGGCAAGCCCGCTCCTACAAGGTTATCGCACACTCCCTGTAGGAGCCGGCTTGCCGGCGATGCGCGAAGCGCGGCTGTCAGTTCTTCAGGTCTTCAGCACCCTGCAACGGCTCGTCACCTAACTTCAAGTCGGTGCCATGGCTGACTTCTTCCTCTTCAAACATGCGCCAGGTCCTGTCGCCTTCGACCCCCAGCAGTTCGACGAAGCGCCGCCCCTCGACCTTGTCGGTCACCTGGCCGATGTACCGCCCCGGCTGGCTCTGGCTGCGGGTGAGCACGACCTTGCGGTCTTTCTCCGGCTGGGTCGGAGAAATCAGGTTCAGCTCCAGAGTAGTCGGCCCGCTGTTGCCGGTGAGGAACAGTTCCACTTCACCGGTCAGTTCATCCAGGTGCAGGGTGGCGCGCATTTGCAGGGTCTGGGCCAGCAGTTCGCGGTCCAGGGAGCGGTTGATGCCTTTGCCGGCCTCGTAGTAGTTGTCGTTGACCAGGTTGTCCGGGTTGTTCACCGCGATGGTCACCATGGACAAGGTCAGCGTCACCGAGCAGGCCAGGATGGCAATGATGATCCAGGGCCAGAGGTGCTTGTACCAGGGGCTTGCGGCAGTTGCTACGGGCATTGTTCTGCTCTCTTTTAACGAATTTGTGGGCCGATGAACCGGCTCTTGGCTTCAACGTGGACGCTGTCATCGTCAGCATCCTTGAGGATGAATTTCACCTCGTTGGTGCTCGATGGCAATTGTTCCGGCGCGCTCGACAGCTCCACCGGCATAGTGAAGATTTCCCCGGCGGCGACCTTGATCTCGCGCTTGCCTTGCAGCTTGAGGTCCGGCAGGCCGCTGGCGTCCAGCACGTAGGTGTGGTCGTGCTGGTCCTTGTTCATGATTTTCAGGCTGTAGACGTTCTCGATCCGCCCTTCGGCGTTTTCGCGGTAGAGCACGCGGTCCTTGCTGACGTCGAAACCCACCAGCGAGCGCATGAAAAACGCCGTGGCTAGCAGGCTGATCATCGCCAGCAGCACCAGCGCATAGCCGATCAGGCGCGGGCGCAACTTGTGGGTCTTTTGCCCCGACAGGTTATGTTCGGTGGTGTAGCTGATCAACCCGCGAGGGTAGTCCATCTTGTCCATGATGGTGTCGCAGGCGTCGATGCAGGCCGCGCAGCCAATGCACTCGATCTGCAGGCCGTCACGGATGTCGATCCCGGTGGGGCAGACCTGCACGCACATGGTGCAGTCGATGCAATCCCCCAGGCCCTGGGCCTTGTAGTCGATGCCTTTCTTGCGTGGGCCACGCACTTCACCACGACGCGGGTCATAGGAGACGATCAGGGTGTCCTTGTCGAACATCACGCTCTGGAAGCGCGCATACGGACACATGTAGATGCACACTTGCTCACGCAGCCAACCGGCGTTGCCGTAGGTGGCGAGGGTGAAGAAGCCGACCCAGAAGTACGACCAGCCATCGGCTTGGCCTGTGAAGAAATCGAAGACCAGTTCGCGGATCGGCGAGAAGTAGCCGACAAAGGTCATGCCGGTAACAAAGCCGATGATCAGCCACAGGCTGTGCTTGCTGAGTTTACGCAGGAACTTGTTGGCGCTCATCGGCGCCTTGTCCAGTTTGATCCGCTGGTTGCGGTCGCCTTCGGTGACCTTTTCGCACCACATGTAGATCCAGGTCCACACGCTTTGCGGGCAGGTGTAGCCGCACCAGATCCGCCCGGCGTACACGGTGATAAAGAACAGGCCAAAGGCCGAAATGATCAGGATGCCCGACAGCAGGATGAAATCCTGGGGCCAGAATGTCGCACCGAAAATGAAGAATTTACGCTCTGGCAGGTTCCACCAGACGGCCTGGTGCCCGCCCCAGTTCAGCCACACCGTACCGAAGTACAGCAGGAACAACCCGGCACCGCCGAGCATCCGCAGATTGCGGAACATCCCGGTGAACGCACGGGTGTAGATTTTCTCCCGCGAGGCGTAGAGATCGACGGTGTCGCTGGTTTTTTTGGCAGGCGGGGTAACGTCATGTACCGGAATCTGGTTGCTCATCATTGCATCCCACGGCAGTGGAGATTTGCCTCGGCCAGTACGTGCCAGCCGGGGTCAAAATAGGGGTCTTGCAGTGGCGTAATGATACGCCTGTAGTACCGATGAACGGGTGCGACCTTTGGTCGCGTTGGGGGAAATCAATTGATGGTGTACGTGACTTGAATCAATTGACAGGATGAGTATGGACGGTTTTTCAGGGCTCGAAGGTCATTCGTCCCATGGGTTGATCAGTGTCACACCGCTGCTTTGGAAGTCGGTGACATTGCGGGTGACCACGGTCAGGCCATGAACCAGAGCGGTTGCGGCGATAAGCGCATCACTTTCGTTGGCACAATCGGGCACATGCAAGCTGGCGCAGCGCAATGCCACGGCAGCGTCAATTGGCAGGATTCTGGCATCGAAGGCCGGCATGACGTGGCGTTTGAGCCAGGTGCGCAAGACCTTGCCCTGCGCGGGGTCACGGCGCTCCATTCGCAGCACCCCCGTCTCCAGTTCCTTCAAGGTAATCGCCGAAATATACATGCGCGGTGCGGCGATGGTTCTGGCCCAGGCCACCACATTTTTGTCGGCTTGGGGTTTGCGTAACTCGGAAATGACGTTGGTATCGAGCAGATACATCAGGAGAGGTCCACGGGTCGGTGTGTAATCACGGCACGCTCGGTTTCAAACTCGATATCCGCCGCTTCGGGCATCACCAACAGGTCAACGATATCGGCGTTGATACCTGTCAATTTTTGGTAGTCCTCAATACTTAGCAGTACATGGGCAGGCTTGCCTCGATCGGTAATAAAAACCGGTCCTTGGCGCGCGGCTTTTTTGGCACCGCTTGTGTCCTGGTTGAATTCGCGGCTGGAGATTGTCGTGATAGTCATGGGGCGCCTCCCAGCGGGATGGGTGAATGTAGTTACGTTACTACTATGCAGTTGCAAGCCACAAGCTTGAAGCTACAAACGGTCGATAGGCTTCACCAGAACCAAAAAAGCCCCGCCAGCATGCGCTGTACGGGGCTTTTTATTGGGGCTTGCAGCTTACTTCTGCTCTTGCTGCTCTTTGTGCGACAGGCTGTAAACATACGCTGCCAGCAAGTGCACCTTGTCGTTACCTTGCAGTTGCTCTTGCGCAGGCATCTGACCCTGGCGGCCGTAACGGATGGTCTGCTGCAGTTGGGCGAAGCTGGAGCCGTAGATGAACGCGCCCGGGTGGGTCAGGTCGGGTGCGCCCATTGCTGGCGTACCCTTGCCGGCCGGTCCGTGGCAGGCCACGCAGTTGGCGGCGAAGAGTTTCTCGCCGTTGGCCACGTCGGCCTTGGCGCCTTCCGGCAGCTTGCGGCCATCGAGGTTGGTCAGCACGAAGCCGGCCACGTCAGCCACGCCTTGTTCGCCGATGACTTCAGCCCAGCCCGGCATCACTGCATGGCGGCCGGCCATGATGGTGGCCTTGATGGTTTCCGGCTCGCCGCCCCAGCGCCAGTCGGCGTCGGTCAGGTTGGGAAAGCCGTAGGCACCCTTGGCGTCGGAACCGTGGCAGACCGAGCAGTTGGAGGCGAACAGGCGGCCCCCCATCTTCAGGGCTTGCGGGTCCTTGGCCACTTCTTCAATAGGCATGGCCGCGAATTTGGCGAAGATCGGCCCGAACTTGGCGTCCGAGCGCGCCATTTCCTTTTCCCACTCGTGCACGCCAGTCCAGCCGCTCTGGCCGTTGGCGAATGGGGTTTGCTTGTCGTTATCGAGGTAGGCATAGCCCGGCAGCAGGCCTTTCCAGTTGCCCAGGCCCGGGTACAGCACCAGGTAGCCCAGGGCAAACACGATGGTGCCGACGAACAACATGAACCACCACTTTGGCAGTGGGTTGTCGTATTCCTCGATGCCATCGAACGAGTGGCCAACCGTCTCGTCCGTTTGTTCGGCGCGCTGGCCCTTGCGGGTCGACAGCAGCAGCCAGGTCAGGGCAAAAATGGTACCCAGACTGAGGACTGTGACGTACAGACTCCAGAACGTAGTCATTCTTTGTTACTCCTAGAAGCTTGCTCGACGTGCTTGATGGCTTCGGGATCATCCGCAAAAGGCAGCAAGGTCGCGTCTTCAAACTCTGACTTGCGCTTGGGGCTGAACACCCACAACGCCAGGCCTATAAAGGCCACCATCACGACAACGGTGCCCAGGCCTCGAATCATCCCGATATCCATTCAGATCACCGTTTGCTTTTGATGATGGTGCCCAGGCCTTGCAGGTAGGCCACCAGCGCGTCCATTTCGGTCTTGCCCTTGACGGCTGCCTGGGCACCGGCGATGTCTTCGTCGGTGTAAGGCACGCCGAGGGTGCGCAAGACTTCCATTTTCTTGGCCGTGTCTTTGCCGTCGAGCTTGTTTTCCACGAGGAACGGGTACGCCGGCATTTTCGACTCGGGCACCACGTTGCGCGGGTTGTACAAGTGCGCACGCTGCCAGTCATCGGAGTAACGACCACCCACGCGGGCCAGGTCCGGACCGGTACGCTTGGAGCCCCACAGGAACGGGTGGTCCCACACGCTTTCGCCGGCGACCGAGTAGTGGCCATAGCGTTCGGTTTCAGCACGGAACGGGCGGATCATCTGCGAGTGGCAGCCGACACAGCCGTTGGCGATGTACACATCGCGACCTTCCAGTTCAAGGGCGGTACGTGGCTTCATGCCTTCGACCGGCTTGTTGGTGACGTCCTGGAAAAACAGCGGAACGATCTGGGTCAGGCCGCCGATACTCACGGCGATGACCATGAAGAAGGCCAGCAGGCCGATATTCTTCTCGACTACTTCATGCTTCATCAGTGAGCTCCCACGACGGCGATCTTGGTGGCGGCTTCAGCCTCTACAGGGTTGGAGGCACGCACGGTGCGCCACACGTTGTAGGCCATGAACAGCATGCCGCTGGCAAAGAACGCACCACCGAGGGCACGGACGATGAAACCAGGATGGCTGGCTTGCAGCGCTTCGACGAAGGAGTAGGTGAGGGTGCCGTCGTCGTTGATCGCACGCCACATCAGGCCCTGGGTGATGCCGTTGACCCACATCGAGGCGATGTAGAGCACGGTGCCGATGGTGGCCAGCCAGAAGTGGGTATTGATCAGGCTGGTGCTGTGCATCTGCGCCCGGCCATAGAGCTTGGGAATCATGTGATACAGCGCGCCGATGGAGATCATCGCTACCCAGCCGAGGGCGCCGGCGTGGACGTGGCCGATGGTCCAGTCGGTGTAGTGGGACAGCGAGTTGACCGTCTTGATGGCCATCATCGGCCCTTCGAAGGTCGACATGCCGTAGAACGCCAGCGATACCACCAAAAAGCGCAGGATCGGGTCAGTGCGCAGCTTATGCCAGGCGCCCGACAGGGTCATCATGCCGTTGATCATGCCGCCCCAGCTCGGAGCCAGCAGGATGATCGACATGGCCATGCCCAGGGACTGTGCCCAATCTGGCAGTGCGGTGTAGTGCAGGTGGTGCGGACCGGCCCAGATATACAGGGTGATCAGCGCCCAGAAGTGCACGATGGACAGGCGATAGGAGTAGATCGGACGCTCGGCCTGTTTCGGCACGAAGTAGTACATCATCCCCAAAAAGCCGGTGGTCAGGAAGAACCCTACGGCGTTGTGGCCGTACCACCACTGGATCATCGCATCGGTCGCACCGGCGTAGGCCGAGTAGGACTTGAAGAAACTCACCGGCAGGGACGCGTGGTTGACGATGTGCAGCATCGCCGTCACGACGATGAATGCGCCGTAGAACCAGTTGCCGACATAGATGTGCTTGGTCTTGCGCTTGACGATGGTGCCAAAGAACACAATGCCGTAGGTCACCCAGACGATCGCCAGAAGGATGGCAAGGGGCCATTCCAATTCCGCGTATTCCTTGGTGGTGGTGAAGCCCATTGGCAGGGTGATGATGGCGCCGACAATCACCGCTTGCCATCCCCAGAAGGTGAAGGCGGCGAGACCATCGGAAATCAGTCGCGTCTGGCAGGTTCGCTGCACGACATAGTAGGAAGTGGCAAACAGTGCACATCCGCCGAAGGCGAAGATCACCAGGTTGGTGTGCAGTGGGCGTAGGCGTCCAAACGTCGTCCATGGCAGGTCGAAGTTCAACTCCGGCCAGACCAGTTGCGAGGCGATGAAGACACCGAGCCCCATGCCAAGGATCCCCCAGACCACCGTCATGATGGCGAACTGGCGGACTACCTTATAGTTATAAGCAGTCGGACTGATTGCTGTGCTCATTCTAAGGTTCCACGGTTTAGGTGTTTTATTAGGATAAAAATCGGTCGCAAGTATGGAGAAAGCGAGGTGCCATTGCAACGTAACGCTGACCTGCGTCAATGCTTTACAAACCAGATTCTGCGCCCTTTCCATGTTTGGCGTAAGGACAAAATCAAAAATGAAAAGCTGACGGGTTGGACAGGAATTTTGAGGGGGCGCAGGTACTTGTAGCGAGGTATGTACAAACAAGCTGGCTAAGTGACGAATGGTCAATGGCACGACAGCCGGTAACTGCCAGCCTTTGCGCCTGTCACCCTGCTGGAGTGTCTGACTCATCGAGTGCAAGTCTAGCTGCGACCGATCAACGCCGGCCCACTGTGGAAACAAGCGTAGACCCGAATGGCGAGAGGGGAAAGGTGTGCTTTAGAAGGGTGTGACAATCTGGCGCAGGGCGCAGTGGTTAGTAGCAAGCTGCAAGGGGCAGGTTTGGAGCGGGGAGAGGGAGGGCTGCAAGAGCCGAGTTGAGAACTCTTCTCTTGCAGCGTGTAGCTTGAAGCTTACTTCTGCTCTTTCTGCGACAGGCTGTAGACGTAGGCCGCCAGCAGGTGGACCTTGTCGTTGCCTTGCAGGGCTTCCTGCGCCGGCATCTGGCCCTGGCGGCCGTGACGGATGGTCTGCTGCAACTGCGCAAGGCTGGTGCCGTAGATGAAACCGGCAGGCTGCGTCAGGTTTGGCGCGCCCATGGCTTCAACGCCGTGGCCTTCTGGGCCGTGGCAGGCCACGCAGGTGGTGTCGAACGCTTGCTTGCCAGCAGCCAGGTCGACCTTGCTGTCAGCCGGCAGCGGCAACTTGGCCAGGTCGTGGCGTACATAGGCCGCGACGTTTTTCACCCCGTCCTCGCCTAGCACTTCACCCCAGGCCGGCATGGCGGCGTGGCGCCCGTTCATGATGGTCAGCTTGATCGCGTCTGCCGAACCGCCCCAGCGCCAGTTGTCGTCCGCCAGGTTCGGGAAGCCGTAGGCGCCCTTGGCATCGGAGCCGTGGCACACCGCGCAGTTGGAGGCAAACAGGCGGCCGCCCATTTTCAACGCTTGCGGGTCCTTGGCTACTTCTTCCACGGGCATGGCTGCGAATTTGGCGAAGATCGGCCCGAACTTGGCGTCGGCCTTGGCCATTTCCTTGTCCCATTCCTTGGTCTGGGTCCAGCCGTCTTCATAGCCCGGCAACACGCCTTTCCAGTTGCCCAGGCCCGGATAGAGGATCAGGTAGCCGACGGCAAACACCAGGGTGCCGGCGAACAACATGAACCACCACTGGGGCAGGGGGTTGTCGTACTCCTCAATCCCGTCGAAGGCGTGGCCCATGGTCTGGTCGACGCTGCCCTTGGTCTCGCCCTTGCGGGTGCCGAACAGCAGCCAGGTCAAGCCGATCAGGCTGCCGAGGGTCAGTACACAGATCCATGTACTCCAAAAGGTAGTCATGGCCGAATGCTCCTTGTTACAGGCTCTTCTTGAGCGTCGGATGGGGTGTCGATGGCGTCAGGCTTAGGCTCATCGGCAAATGGCAGCAGGCAGGCCTCGGCGAACTCCGGGTTGCGCTTGGAGTTGAACACCCACAGCGACAGGCCGATGAAGGCAATTGCCACCACCAGGGTGCCGAGGCCGCGGATCATTCCGGTATCCAGTTCAAAACCCATGGTTCACCTCTTACTCTTGATTGCAGTGCCGAGCACTTGCAGGTAGGAGACCAGGGCGTCCATTTCGGTCTTGCCCTTGAGGCTGTCCACGGCCGCGGTGATGTCTGCGTCGGTGTACGGCACGCCGAGGGTGCGCATGACCTTGAGCTTGGTTTCGGTGTGGCTGCTGTCGACCTGGGCGGTGACCAGCCAAGGGTAGGCCGGCATCTTCGACTCAGGCACAACGTTGCGCGGGTTGTACAAGTGCGCGCGGTGCCAGTCGTCGGAGTAGCGCGCGCCAACGCGGGCCAGGTCCGGACCGGTACGCTTGGAACCCCACAGGAACGGGTGATCCCACACGCTTTCGCCGGCGACCGAGTAGTGGCCGTAGCGTTCGGTCTCGGCGCGGAACGGCCGGATCATCTGCGAGTGACACTGTACGCAGCCTTCGCGGATGTAGATGTCACGGCCTTCCAGTTGCAGCGCGGTGTAGGGCTTCATGCCTTCGACCGGCTTGTTGGTGACGTCCTGGAAGAACAGCGGGACGATCTGCGTCAGGCCGCCGATACTCACGGCAAGCACCATCAGCAGCATCAATAGGCCGACGTTCTTTTCAATCGTTTCGTGTTTCATCATCGACTCCTCAGGCCATCTGCGCCGCAGCGGCCACTTCGGCAGGTTGTGCCGAACGCACGGTGCGCCAAGTGTTGTAAGCCATCAGGAACATGCCGCTGAGGAAGATCGCACCGCCCACCAACCGCACGATGAAGCCTGGGTGGCTGGCCACCAGGGTTTCGACGAAGGAGTAGGTCAGGGTGCCGTCTTCGTTGACCGCACGCCACATCAGGCCCTGGGCAATGCCGTTGACCCACATCGAAGCGATGTAGAGCACGGTGCCGATGGTGGCCAGCCAGAAGTGCGCGTTGATCAGGCCGAGGCTGTACATCTGCTCGCGACCGAAGATTTTCGGGATCATGTGGTACAGCGCGCCGATGGAGATCATCGCTACCCAACCGAGGGCGCCGGCGTGTACGTGGCCGATGGTCCAGTCGGTGTAGTGGGACAGGGCGTTGACCGTCTTGATGGCCATCATCGGCCCTTCGAAGGTCGACATGCCGTAGAACGCCAGCGATACAACGAGGAAGCGCAGGATCGGGTCGCTGCGCAGCTTATGCCAGGCGCCCGAGAGGGTCATCATGCCGTTGATCATGCCGCCCCAGCTTGGCGCCAGCAGAACCAGTGACATCACCATGCCCAGGGACTGTGCCCAGTCCGGCAGCGCGGTGTAGTGCAGGTGGTGAGGGCCGGCCCAGATGTACAGGGTGATCAGTGCCCAGAAGTGCACGATGGACAAGCGATAGGAGTAAACCGGACGCTCGGCCTGCTTGGGCACGAAGTAGTACATCATCCCCAAAAAGCCCGCAGTGAGGAAGAAACCTACGGCGTTGTGGCCATACCACCACTGCACCATGGCATCCGTCGCACCGCCGTACAGCGAGTAGGACTTGGTCAGGCTGACCGGGATTTCCAGGTTGTTGACGATATGCAGGATCGCCACGGTGATGATGAACGCACCGAAGAACCAGTTACCGACATAGATGTGCTTGGTGTTGCGCTTGGCCACGGTGCCGAAGAACACGATGGCGTAGGCGACCCAGACGATGGTGATCAGGATGTCGATCGGCCATTCCAGCTCGGCGTATTCCTTGGAACTGGTGTAGCCCAGTGGCAAGCTGATTGCTGCCAGCAGGATCACCAACTGCCAGCCCCAGAAGCAGAACGCGGCGACTTTCGGCGCGAACAGCTGGGTCTGGCAGGTGCGTTGCACCGCGTAGAAGGAGCTGGCAAACAGCGCGCAGCCCCCAAACGCGAAAATCACCGCGTTGGTGTGCAGTGGGCGCAATCGACCGAAACTGGTCCAAGGCAGATTGAAGTTGAGTTCGGGCCATACCAACTGGGCGGCGAGAAAAACCCCGAGCCCCATGCCGACGATGCCCCACACCACCGTCATAATGGCGAATTGGCGGACCACCTTGTAGTTATAGGCGGTACTTAAAGTAGTGTTCATGGTTCCCCATCCACGGTTCAACCCAAGCAGATGCGGCACTTGGGCTGGAGTTATAGGCAGACTAAAAAGCGAGGCAAGCATGGGCAAAGAGCACAAGGCCAGTATTGACGGGGATCAATGGGCGCAGTGTGTGCGTGAACATGGGTGGTTGTGGAATGCGGCCACGAGCGTTGACGCGGGCCAATCACCGACGCTGATCCTGGCTCACGGTGCCGGCGCGCCGATGGACTCGGGCTTTATGGACGACATGGCTGTACGCCTTGCCGGGCATGGCGTGAACGTGTTGCGCTTCGAGTTTCCCTACATGGCCCAGCGCCGTGTGGATGGCGGCAAACGCCCGCCGAACCCGGCGCCAAAACTGCTGGAATGCTGGCGCGAGGTATATGCCCAGGTGCGACGTCATGTCGCTGGGCCTTTGGCGATTGGCGGCAAGTCCATGGGCGGGCGAATGGCCAGCTTGGTGGCCGATGAATTGGCGGCAGATGCGCTGGTGTGCCTGGGGTATCCGTTCTATGCGGTGGGCAAGCCAGAGAAGCCACGGGTCGAGCATCTGGCAGGGCTGAAGACCCCGACCTTGATTGTGCAGGGCGAACGCGATGCGCTGGGCAATCGGGCGGCGGTGGAGGGGTATGTATTGTCGCCGAGCATCGAGGTGATGTGGCTGGTGGCGGGGGATCACGATTTGAAGCCGTTGAAGGCTTCGGGGTTTACCCATGAGCAGCATCTGGAAGCTGCGGCGGGGAAGGTGGCTGGTTTTCTCGGCACCCGTTAGGGCCTCATCGCAGGCAAGCCAGCTCCCACATTTTGAATGTATTCACAGATCAAAATGTGGGAGCTGGCTTGCCTGCGATAGCGATCTAGCGGTTAAACCGCTCCACCAGCGAATATTGCGTATTGGCCGTATGGGTCAGCTCTTCACTCAACTGCGCCGAATTCAACGCCTGCTCCGAAGTCTGGTCCGCCAGCAGCGCAATGGTGCTGATATTGCGGCTGATCTCTTCGGCGACCGAGCTTTGCTCCTCGGTCGCGGCGGCGATCTGGGTGGTCATGTCGGTAATGTGCGCCACCGCCTCGCTGATCCCCACCAGCGCCGCGTCCGCTTCCATCACCCGCGCCACGCCTTCTTCGGCCTGGCGATGCCCGGCATCCATGGTCTGCACGGCGGTGCTGGCGGTCTGTTGCAACTTGGCGATCAGGGCATGGATCTGCCCGGTGGATTCGCTGGTACGTTGCGCCAGTTGCCGCACTTCATCGGCCACCACCGCAAACCCGCGGCCCATTTCACCGGCGCGCGCCGCTTCGATGGCGGCGTTCAGGGCCAGCAGGTTGGTCTGGTCGGCAATGCCCTTGATCACATCCACCACGCCGCCGATCTCGTCGCTGTCCTTGGCCAGTTGGGTCACGGTCACGCCGGTTTCCCCAACCACCACTGACAGGCGCTGGATGGCTTCGCGGGTTTCGCCCGCGATATCACGCCCGCGCCCAGTCAGGCGATTGGCCTCCTGGGTGGCGTCAGCCGTACGTTGTACATGGCTGGCGACTTCCTGGGTGGTGGCGGCCATCTGGTTGACGGCGGTGGCTACCTGCTCGGTCTCCACGCGCTGGCGTTCCAGGCCGGTCGAGCTGTTGTGGGCCAGGGTGTTGGACTGACGCGCCTGGTCGTTGAGGTGTTCGGCGGTGTCCTGCAAGCGGGTCAGGCAGGTCTTCAGGCGGGCTTCCTGGCTGAGGATCGACATCTCCAGGCGTGCTTGCGCGCCACGGCTGTCGGTGTACATCTGCGCGATCAGCGGGTCGGAGGTGGTCTGTTCGGCCAGGCGCAACAGGCGCTTGAGACCGCGCTGCTGCCAGCTCAGGCCGAGCAGGCCCAGCGGCACCGACAGTGCGGCGGCCAGGGCAAAACCCCAGTGGGAGTTGAACCAGATGCCGATCAGGAAGCTCAACTGGCTGACCAGGATAAACGGCAGCCAGTCCTGCAACACCGGCAGCCATTTGTCACTGCGCGGGATGGCCGACTTGCCCTGATTGATCCGCTGGTACAGCGCTTCGGCACGGCGGATCTGCTCGGCGGTCGGCTTGACCCGTACCGACTCGTAGCCGATCACCTGTTCGCCGTCGAACACCGGGGTCACATAGGCGTTGACCCAGTAGTGATCGCCGGCCTTGCAGCGGTTCTTGACGATGCCCATCCATGGCAAGCCTTGTTTGAGCGTCGCCCACATATGCGCGAACACCGCGGCCGGCACATCCGGGTGACGTACCAGGTTGTGCGGGGCGCGCATCAGTTCATCCCGGGAAAACCCACTGATTTCGACGAACGCGTCGTTGCAGTAAGTGATCACGCCTTTGGCATCGGTCGTGGAGATCAACCGTTGTTGAGCGGGGAAGGTACGTTCGCGCTGGGTAACGGGTTGGTTATTACGCATGATTGATCAATCCGCAAGGCTTTGACAGGTTGTCGGCCCCGACGGGCTTTTATTTAACTTATTTTTGCAATAATCGGCGGGCGCTTAACGGGTGCTCAGGATGTCGATCGCCATGTGTTGCTGGATGGTCGTGCGCGCGTAATCGCGAATGAATGCCGAACGGTCGGTGGGTTCGAGCCTGAGTCGAGCCAGGGCGGCGATGGCGGACTCCAGGTCTGCGGGGGCAAACACTGCGGTGTTGGCGATATGGGTGGTGGCGAAGTGTTTTGAGTAACCATCCAGGCCCGCCAGGATCGGCTTGCCGGTGGCGGCGTACTCGAACAATTTTGAGGGTATGACTTTGAGGAATGCCTTGAACGTGTTCAGGTGCAAAAACAGCACATCGGCCTGGCGATAGTGATTGATGAGCTGGGCGCGGGGCATGGGGGCAATCAGCTCGACATTGGTGATGTGCAGGCGTTGCAGCTCATCGCGCAACTTGTGCAGTGTGCCGCCATGGCCAATCACATAAAAGCTGGCACGGTCGGCCAACCGTTGCGCCAGTTGCGGGATGATTTTCTCCAGGCCCTGGCCGGCGCCGATGTTGCCGGCATACACGATTTTCAATCGGCCGGCAGGTGCGCAGGGTATGCCTTGGGAGAGCGCTGACTGGAAAAACAGATCGTCAATGCCATTGGTAAAGGTGGCAAACCTCTTGTGCGGATAGCGCGCGACGAAGTAACCGAGAAACCCCGGTGACACCAGGTTGATCCGCGAGGCCTGGTTGATCGTCAGTCGCTCGACCACGGCAAACAGCCGGGCGAGGATGTTGCCGCGCAGGCCAGGGAAAAGCTCGGGCAGCACATCGACGAAAATATCGCGGATATCCAGATAGAGCGGGGTCTTGCGTGCCCGGGCAATAGAGGCCGCCAGCGCGGCGGTCATCAGCCGCGAGGAGGAGGCAAGGATCAAGTCGTACTCCTTGCCTTTTATCGCTTTGCGTACGCCATGGGCATAGGCCGCAAACCCCCTTGCCTGATCGCGGAAGTTGTTGGGGGCCCTGGGCAGGGCTATGCGCGTAATACAAAGCCCCGGTCGTTGTGGGCCATCGCTGCCTGCCACGTAAGAGGCGGCATAGCGGTTGGGACAAGTGGTGAGCAAGTCGATCTGCACCTCGCCGCCAGGGCGTGCGAGCAGGGCCTCGACCATCGCTTCGACCCGAAATGCTGCCAGGTCAGGTGGGTAGTAATAGCTCAACAACAGGATACGCATCGTCATGGATGCACCTGGCCCATGCCCGTCAACCGGTAGTACAGCGTCACCAGCTCTGGCTCCTGCTGTTCCCAGTTCAGGTACCTGGCGGCAATTCGTGTGTTGCCGGCATACCTGCGGCGTAGCACCGGGTCATCCAGCAAATGCCTGAGAGCCGCGCGCAATTGCAGGTCGTCACCGGCCGGCACCAGCAACCCGATGTCATGGGCTTTGACAATCCGGCGAATCTCCGGGAAGTCCGTGGCTATTACCGGCAGCCCGGCGATCACGTACTCGAACAGCTTGTTGGAGTCGGTGGTGAAGTGGTTCAGGCAGGTGTGTTCGATGGGTTGCACGCCAATATCGGCTGATGCGGTGTAGCTGGGCAGATCCGCCAGGGGCACCACGGGGATAAAATGCACGCGCTCGGCCAGGCCCAGTTCATCGCGCAATGCCAGCAGCGGCCCGCACAGATTTCCGCCCCCAATCAACACGAAATAGGCATCCCGTACGCTTGCCGCTACCCGCAGCAGGCGCTCCAGCCCGCGTCCCTGCTGCAATCCGCCCTGATAGACGATGATCGGCCAGGGCTGCACCAGCCCCAGTTCATGGCGGATCCGTTGTGTTGGCGGGCTGCTGCTCAACCGTGGCCGATTCTGCAGCACCAGCGGGCGGGCAATGGCGTAAGCGCGGGCAAAGAACTTCGCCCGCGTCTCGGTGGTGGTGATGTTGCCGTCAGTCCTGGGCATCAGCGTGCGCTCGACCCGCGCCACCCACTGGCGATAGCGCCCGTAACCTTCGCGGCTGGTGCTGATTTCGTGGGCGTCATACACCAGCTTGGCCCCGCTGAGCCGGGCGGCGAGCCAGGCGCTGGGCAGGGTATTGACGTCATGGGCGTGGATCACCGTTGCGCGATGCCAGGCGATACGGGTCACCAGGCCGATATGTGTCCATACCCGCGCAAGTACGCGCAGCACTGACATTGGCTTGCCAGTCGCCGACGCGCCCCTCGATTGTTGCGCCTTGGCGCTGCGCCACCGCCATAACGGACGCCGCGCGACTCGTATCACCTGAGTGCCATCCGCGAGGGTTTCTTTTTGGCAGGTTATACCTGGGGTATGCAGGGCAAACACCGTGACTTGATAGCCCGCCGACTGAAGTGTCTGGGCCTGTTTCAACACGCGGGCGTCGTTGCGAAATTCGTTCCATACGAGCATGGCAATACGAGTCACGGGAACCCACTCCTGTTCGGCACGTTGGCAATCAATAGGCGAAGAACAGCGCATTGATTTTCTGTTGATGGTTTTTCAGGTAGATAGCGTCCTCAATCATCGACTTGAGCCGGGCAAGGCTTTGCCGGACCAGAATCAATGAAATGAGC
Organism: Pseudomonas sp. HC1(2025); assembly: GCF_058742075.1. Taxonomy (NCBI): domain Bacteria; kingdom Pseudomonadati; phylum Pseudomonadota; class Gammaproteobacteria; order Pseudomonadales; family Pseudomonadaceae; genus Pseudomonas; species Pseudomonas sp. HC1(2025). Next base: position 1,747,871 of record NZ_CP196017.1, read on the forward strand.
GCGATAGAGATGGGGGCAGGTGTCATGTACAGAAAGTCCATGACCATGAAGGCAAACGTCCCCAGGAACCCCAGGGACGAAAGTGCATTGAGCAACGCATGATGATGGCGCTGCACAATTGAACGTATGCGGTGTTTACGGTTGTATAAAACGATGATCAGTGTCGTGACCCCCGCAATATAGGCCAGGGCAATGGTCAGCAGCGCCGGGTAGATGTAAAGCAATAGGCTCAGGGCAATGGTCACAAAACTGGCCGCAGACAAGCCCCGAGTGAACCTGGAGAACGCCAGTACTGCCAGAGGTCGCTGGTTACCCAGACTGTTGGACTTCTGGTTGTGGTTCATTAGTTGGTAGGCGCCCGTTCTTGAATAACGTGACGCGATAACTTCCGACAGCAAATAGAGGCCATAAAACACAGCGGTCAATAAACTGAGGCCAATAATCAGCCAGGGTTTGCTGAACGACTTGAATGCCTGCGGCAAATATTCGGGAATTGCCTCGGAGCCCAGCAGGATGAGGATTTTCAGCGGTAACAGAAACGTTACGATCAATAGGCCTTGCGCACAAAAATGTGCGGTATGGGCGGTGAAAGTTGCTGTCGGAGTGACTCGTATGAATTTACGAGCCAATGACATGCACCAGCCGAGTGTCGATAGCAGGATTATCTGGAGTGTCGACTCTTTCTCGATGGTCATTTGTGTCTCGTATGAGGTTGAGTTCAGCTTTTGAAATCTGCAGCGTGTCGCTTTGCATGACCACGCGTTGTCTGGCGCTCAGGGATTTTTCCTGGAAAGTGCAGGGGTGCAGGAACAGGGTTTCAATGGCTTCGCTCAGCTCGATGAAACTTTCCGGGGCCGCTAGAAAACCACTGTTGTCATCGACAAACTCCGGTATTGCCCCGACTCGATTGGTGATCGGTACCAGGCCCGAGGCCATTGCTTCATCACGAGAGACACCTTGGGTATCCATGCGGCTGGGGCACAGGAATACCCCATAGTGTTTGTGCAGTTCGGCGATTTCGGACTGTTTCAAGTAGCCCCTTTCAATCTGTACGTTGGGGTATTGGCGCAGGGGCGCCAATGTCTCCTCGAATAACGGCCCATCCCCGATCAGGCGAAACTGCAGTTCACTGAACCAGGGCTTTTGCGCCAGCAACTGGATGGCCTTGACGCTCAGGTCATTGGCATAGGTGCGCGATGCATAAGGGCGGATCGAGAGGATTTTCTTGCGCTGTTCCGGCGGTTTTTCCTGATAGGAAAACAACTGGGTATTGATCGGGTTGTGAATGATCCGGTACTGGTTTTTTGGCAGGCGAAAGCCCAGGTCTTCCATGACCTCTTCGGCAAAGTGATGCGATACGAACACCAACTGCAAATTGGCCGGCATGGGGTTTAGCAGCTTGCGCCAGAAGCCCATGCGCCGCTCGCTTTCGAGCTTGCCCAGTTGCCGTTGCGCATCGCTGCCATAGTTGTGCGCCCGACGCCACCATGGCTGGATTTCGGAACCGTGCACCCAGACGATGGTGGGGATGGCGTGCAGGCGCAGGACTTCCCACATCTGCGGGTCCAGAAAATGCACCAGCACCGATTGATAACACCTTGACCCAAGCATGTTGGCCAGGGCTGCCTGGGAGCCAGTGATGACATCGACGTTTTCAAATTCTTGATAGCTGACCGGCTCATTTGCGCGCAGGCGAAACACATCCACCGGCAAGCCTTGTGCTTGATAGGCGCTCACACGGGTGTGCAAAAAGCCGTTGCGGTACAGATCGTCATAGGCCGGGTAGTGGTTGGTCAGCAGTAGGTGCCCGGCCTTGGCGAGCAGTGTGGATGGCTGGATATCACGATGGCCGAGGACCAGTTCCTTAATCGTGGAACTGCCGCTTGCGTAAGCACGGATTCCCAGGCGCACGTAGGCGGTTTCGGGAGGGACCTCGCAGCTCTGGTTGCGATTGGCCGTTTGCAGCAGATGGCTGATGCGTTGTTTCTGTGCATCCAGGAACAGGACGACCAACTGAATGTTCAAGCCTGGGGTGGCGTCGAGGAACAGTTGCAGAGGCGCGTCGGTTGCCAGTTGGGCCACGGGCAGTTCCTGCCTGGCGTAATGGTACTCGTGCCTACCGTCCGCCAGGGATGAGGAGATATGCCAGGTATCGGCATCGACCTTGGTTTGCAGGAACTTGCTGGCGATAGGGGCAAACAGTTTCGCCAGGGCTGCACCACTGATGTACGGCGTACTGGCGCTCGCTTGCAGCGGGGGAATGGTTTCGGCGTGCCGTTGCAGGGTGGCGAGGCTCACACCGCTATCCACCGCAAGATCATCCACCATGGCGCTGACCTGCTGCGGGTGGGTGCCCGCCGCGTTTTTGCAGTAGTTGAAGACGTCGCTCGCCAGGGCCTTCGGGTTGCGGTACTCAAGGGAGGGCAGGGCGTGGAGCCAGTCGCCAACCGTTTGGCTGGCCAGCAATGAGGGCTTGATCAGCGCGCAACGGGCGGCGATGGCGCTGGCGCAGCGGTAGTCCTGCCCGGCATTGTGCAGGTGGATGCCATGCTCATCGGCTACGTAGTGCGCCGCCTTGCCGATCACGTTGGCCTGGCTGTAGCGCGTGGCCAGGGCCAGGTCGAGCAGGTAGTGGGGGCCGTAGTAGTCCTGCGCGACCATCGCGCCAACCCAGGCGGCGCCGTTGGCCAGTTCAGCCACGGTAACGGCGTTCAATTGCGTGCGGCTGATCAGGTGTAATCGCGGGTCTGTTGCGGTTACGCCCGTGTTCACCACGACCTTCATGATGATATTGCTGTAGCGCTGGCGCTGCAGGTGCCGGGTCAGTGCCAGCAGCTCGGCATTGTTGAGCGCATTGGCGATGATGCAAATCTTGGGCAAGGGATCGTCTTGGGGCGTGCCGCTGACTTTGGCCATGACATAGCGCAAGCGATGGGCGTAGGTATGTTCCTGCATCACTTTGCGCAAGCCGGCCAGGCGCAGTCTGGCGCTATGTTGCGGGTTATCCGCCAGCGCCTTGAGCCGGTTGAGCATGTGCGCACTGTTGTCGGTGGTAATTACCAGATCACCCAGCAATACGCGCAGGCCGCGGGAAAAATTGCTGACAGTCAGGGTGTTGGAGCCCAGCAGCTCGAAGACGCGCCGCGCGAACATGGACTGGGATTGCTTGATCGAGTTGAGGTTGACCCCGTAGCGATAGCCTTTGTAGGCCAGGTCCATGTGTGCAGGGCTCAACGTGCCGACGATGTAGGATTGATATTCGGCGGGGAACTGATAGTTGGCGTCTTGTTTGCAGAAGTTGCGATCAAAGATCTCCAAGGGGCGCAAGCGTGGCAGTTCGCTGATGAGATTGACCAGGTCACGGGTCCGTTCGGGATAACGGACGTAGTAGGCACCGGCAAAGCAGAACCCGTCCTTGCGTTCATACAGCTCAATCGGGTTGTGCACCACGGGCTGGCAGGCAAAGGGCAGCAGGTAGACACGCTCGTGTCCCAATGCGCCTTTATAGCGCTGAATGCAGTCGATATCGGTGGTGAATACAAAGTCCAATTGCTTGGCCGTGTTGAGGAAGGTTTCGTAGTGCACGGGGTCTTCCTTGTTCCAGAACACCGTGGGCACGCCGTGCTCCTTGCACCACTGCAAGGTGCCCCGCAGTTCCTCGCAGTTGTGCCCCACTTTGTTGTGCCACAGGTCATCCTTGCCGCGCCAAGCCGACTCGATAAACAGAAGCTCGGGTTGGAACGCTTCAAGTTCTGTCAGGTAGTGGGCCGGGGTCAGTTGCAGCAACTGGCATTCGTGGCGGTAGGCATCGTAGGTAAACGGGTCCATCACGCAGGCCACTCTCAGTGGCTGGGCATTGCCCTGGGCGCCTGGCAACAGGTGGTCGTGGATGTAGTCGGCCTCTGTCAGCGGACGGGGCCGGGGTGTCGCTGTAACCGGTGCCGTGGCTGGCAGCGGCTGCCGTGGGTGCTCAGCGCTTGCTTGCTGGGTGATCGGACGGCTCCTGCGGGCCTGGCGGTACAGCCTGAACAAGATCGCTGGCAGGCGCAGCAATGCACCCAGCGAGCGGGTGCCGGCCTTCAATTGATAACCCAATTGATAGGTCAGGCTGGCGCGCGTCTTGATCAGCCGCTGTTCTGCCAGGTGGCGCTTGGCATTGGCACTGTGCAGGTTGTCGTTGAGCGTGGCGATCTGCTCACGGGCTTGGCTGAGGGCAGCCTGCAGCTGTTCGCTGGTAGCGCGTTGCTCCTCCAGGTCGTGGCGCACTTGCTTGTGTGCGGCGCGTTCCATCGCATTCATTATCGGTACCTCTCAGGCTGCCAGCACGCCGGCAGCATCAATCACCAGAAGGCCATCGCGCAGGGCGGGCATCGAGGCGAACTCGCGGTGCCTGACCAGCAACACATGAATCTGTGCGCGCTCGAGGGCGTCGGCGGTGTCGGTCAGCGAGTGCATGGCCATGTCGGCGGGCAGCGCCTCGATGTTGGGCTCCACCAGCAGCAGCTTGACCCCCAGTTCCTGGCCCAGTTGCCGGGCGATACTCAAGGCCGGGCTTTCACGCAAATCATCGATATCGGCCTTGAATGCCAGGCCATAGCAGGCAATGCGCACGCTGCCGGCCTGCAGGTCGGTACGCTTGAGCAGCAGGGATGCCAGCGCCAGCTTGACCTGCTGGATCACCCACTGCGGCTTATGCTCATTGACCTCCCGCGCCGTGCGGATCAAACGCGCCAGATCCGGGCTCTTGCTGACGATGAACCACGGGTCGACGGCAATGCAGTGCCCGCCCACACCCGGCCCTGGCTGGAGGATGTTCACCCGCGGGTGATGGTTGGCCAGGCGAATCAGCTCCCAGGGGTTGATCTTCAACTGTGCGCAGATCATTGAAAGCTCATTGGCAAAGGCGATATTGACGTCGCGAAAGCTGTTTTCCGTGAGCTTGCACATCTCTGCCGTGCGTGCGTCGGTCTCGATGCATTGGCCTTTGACGAATGTCCGGTACAACTGGGTGGCGGCCGCCGAGCACGCCGGCGTCAGGCCGCCGATGATCCGGTCATTGCTCACCAGCTCGCGCAGTACATGGCCCGGCAACACACGCTCCGGGCAGTGGGCAACGCGGATATCACTGGCTTGGCCGTGGGTCGTCGGGAAGGTCAGGTCGGGTCGTGCCCGGGCGAGCCACTGGGCCATGCGCTCGGTGGTGCCCACTGGTGAGGTGGATTCGAGGACGACCAGGTCGTGTTTTTTCAGCACCGGAGCCAGGGCTTCGATAGCGGCCCGGATGTAGCTCAGGTCAGGTTCATGGTTGCCCGTGAACGGCGTGGGAACGGCGATCAGGAACGCCTCGGCAGGCTCCACCGTAGTGGTTGCCCGTAGGTAGCCTTGGGTGATCACCCCGTGGACCAGCAGCTCCAGCTCGGGCTCGACAATATGCACGGCTCCGCGATTGATGATGTCCACGGTGCGCTGGTTGATATCCACGCCGATCACCTGCTTTTTGCGCGAGGCAAAAATGGCCGCGGTGGGCAGGCCACTGTAGCCCAGGCCCATGACGCAAATCTTCTCGACATTCATGCAGCGGCCTCGCTTTTTTGCGGCAGGTCCAGCAACGCAGCCCGGATACGCACGCAAGCATTCCCGTCGCCATAAGGGTTATGGGCGATGCTCATTTGCCGATAGGCGGCCTCGTTCTCCAGCAACTGGTTAAGGTGGTGGGTGATGCAACTGACCTCGGTGCCGACCAGCCTGACGGTGCCTGCCGCCACAGCCTCGGGGCGCTCGGTGGTATCGCGCATCACCAGTACCGGCTTGCCCAGGGCGGGCGCTTCCTCCTGGATGCCGCCTGAGTCGGTGAGAATCAGGTAGGCGCGGGTCATCAGGTACACGAAGGGCAGGTAATCCTGCGGGGCGATCAGGTACACATTGTCGATCCCGGCCAACAGGCGTTTTACCGGCTTCTGCACATTGGGGTTCAGGTGCATCGGGTAAACAAAGGCCACCTCTGGAAAGCACCGGGCGCTGTCTGCCAGGGCCTGGCAGATACGCTCCAGGCCCTCGCCAAAGTTTTCCCGGCGATGCCCGGTTACCAGCACCATGCGTTGCCCCTTGGGCAGGAACGAAAACTGTCGATCAAGCCGGGCGCGCATCGGCATCAGCCTCTCTACCACGCTGAGCAGCGCATCAATCACGGTATTGCCCGTGACATGGATCCTGTCCGGGGCCACGCCTTCCTTGAGCAGGTTTTGCCGGGAGGTTTGCGTGGGGGCAAAGTGCAGCGTCGCCAGGCTGCCGGTCAGGCGTCGATTGCCTTCCTCCGGCCAGGGTGAATACAGGTCGTTGGTGCGCAGCCCGGCCTCGATGTGGGCAATCGGAATCTGCCGGTAATAGGCCGCCAGGCTGGCAGCGAAGGTGGTAGCGGTGTCGCCATGGACCAGGATCACATCCGGCTTGAAGTCATCCAGCACTGCCTGGAGCCCCTGGATGATGGCCGTGGTCACATCTGTCAGGTTTTGCCCGGCTTTCATGATGTTCAGGTCATAGTCCGGCACCAGTTCAAACAGCTCGAGAACTTGATCCAGCATCTCGCGGTGCTGCGCGGTGACGCAGACTCTCGAGTCGAAATGGGCATCGCTTGCCAGTTGGATCGCCAGCGGTGCCATTTTAATGGCCTCCGGGCGAGTGCCGAAGATGGACAGGGTCTTGAGAGGCATGGGCGTGGGTTCTTATTGGATGCCTGACACACAGGCGTGGGTTGCCTCATCGCAACCCCGGCAATTGAAACGCTGCTGGTTGGGTGAGTACGAAAGCTCCTAGGCATTCTGCCGAACGGGGGGAGGGGCGACCACTGACCGTCCGGCTAGGTTTTATCGAGCGCCGAACACACAAAAGCCGCCCGAAGGCGGCTTTTGTGTTCAGTGCAGAGGGACTGCTCAGCCCGCCAGCATCGGGTAGGTAAACAAGCCGAAATGCAGGAGGTTCAAGCCAAAGTGCGTGGCAATCGCTGCGCCCAGGCCGCCGAAGCGGTAGGCCAGGCCATACCCCGCGCCGGCGATACTGGCCAGCAGCACCCACTGCCAACCTGCGCCCACATGCACCAGGCCAAACAGCAGCGAAGCCAGTAGCAAGGCGAGGTTTTCGCCGTAGGGCAGTTGTTTGAAGCGCCGGCTCAGGCCGCCCTGGATGTAGCCGCGAAACAGTGCCTCCTCAACCAGGGTCACCAGCAACAGGTTGTTCAACACCCAGAGCCAGGCCTGGTCCGGCCATTTGGGGGCCCAACTGATGATGCCCAGCAGTACCGCACCGCCAAGGGCGGCGATGGTGGTCAGGGTCAAGGCCAGGGCCGTGGCGTAGATCGACAGGCGCAACGGGCGGCGAGCGACGATCCACGGGCAGGCGAGCAGCAGCCAGAAGCCGATCAGCGGCTTGTCCTGGTTCAGGTACATCGAGAAGGGCACGGCATCGGCCGTGAAGCGCTGTGGGTCGATGCCGCGACCGTTGTAGAAACCGGGCAGCCAGTGCATCGCCAGGCCCAGGGCCAATACGATGAACAGGCCATGGCCGAGGTAGCGGGCCCAGGGGATGTGTTGTTGGCGCACGGCATACCCGGCGCCCCCCAGTAAACCGACCGATACCAGCGCCACCAACCCCAGTTGTCCATAGGTCAGGGCCAGCGCATAGCCAATCGAAAGAAGCGCCAGGTACAGCCAGGGTAAAGCAGCAAACATGAGAAGTCCTTGTGACGGTCAAGCGGGCGCTCAGCATTAATCGGCGCCCAGGAATCAGCGGCCGATTATACGGAGCGCCATTGATCACTTAAATGAAAAAACCGCCATCTGGACATTGGTTGGATGGCGCGGCGGCAACTAAGCTTTTTTCACGCTTACGAACAGAGGGAGTATCTGCTCAGCAGGAGTTGAAGGTGTATCTGTCAGGCGGAGTATGCAGCGCAAGAGGCGTGTTCCCGACTTTCAGAGGCTTTTACAATGAATGATCATCAACTGATTAAAGAATGGGCCGACGCATGGTCCACTTCCTCCAAACTGCGATTTCTCGCGATCTTTGCAGATGATTGCATTTACGAGGATGTCGCGGCTGAAATGAAAATGAAGGGAAAACCCGAGTTAGGCGGGTTTTTCGACTTGATCAGGCAAGCCTTGCCGGACTTCAAGGTGTTCGAGGAAGTGATCAGCCTGGGAGAGGGCGGCGGCACTATTCAATGGCATATGACAGGCACGCACAAAGGGACGTTGTTTGATCGGGCTGCAACCCATAAAGAGATTTTGGTTCGCGGGGTGTGCGTGATTAAAACCGCCAATAGTAAAATCATCGAGTGCACGGATTACTACAATATGGCCACGTTGTTCAAACAACTGGGATTTAAAGACCAATAAACCTGTGCTGAACAAACAGCACACCCCTCAGCGAGAGGTGTGCTGCGCGGTTTACGAAGCGATCAGTTGACGCAGTACATAGTGCAGAATCCCACCCGCCTTGAAGTATTCAACTTCATTGAGGGTGTCGATCCGGCACAGCACCTCGACCTTCTCGCTGCGGCCATCCTCGCGGGTAATCACCAGCGTCAGGTTCATCCGTGGCTCGATCTGGGCATCGGTCAGGCCGAGAATGTCGATCTTCTCCTTACCGGTCAGTTGCAGCGCCTTGCGGTTCTGGTCCAGCTTGAACTGCAGCGGCAGCACGCCCATGCCCACCAGGTTGGAGCGGTGGATGCGCTCGAAGCTCTCGGCAATCACCGCCTTGACCCCCAGCAGGTTGGTGCCCTTGGCGGCCCAGTCGCGGCTGGAGCCAGTGCCGTATTCCTGGCCGGCGATCACCACCAGTGGCGTGCCGGACGCCTGGTACTTCATGGCCGCATCGTAGATCGGCATCTTCTCGCCGGTGGGAATGTAGAGGGTGTTGCCCCCTTCTTCGCCGCCAAGCATTTCGTTGCGGATACGGATGTTGGCGAAGGTACCGCGCATCATCACTTCATGGTTGCCACGGCGCGAGCCGTAGGAGTTGAAGTCCCGCGGTTCCACGCCCTGTTCGCGCAGGTAACGGCCGGCCGGGCTGTCGGCCTTGATATTGCCGGCCGGGGAGATGTGGTCGGTGGTTACCGAGTCGCCAAGCAGGGCCAGGATATTGGCGCCCTGCACATCCTTGATCACCGGCAGCGGCCCGGCGATGTCATCGAAGAACGGCGGGTGCTGGATATAGGTGGAGTCTTTTTGCCACACATAGGTCGCGGCCTGCGGCACTTCAATGGCTTGCCACTGTGCGTCACCGGCAAACACCTCGGCGTATTCCTTGTGGAACATGCTGGTGCTGACCTGGGCCACCGCGTCGGCGATCTCCTGGCTGCTGGGCCAGATATCGCGCAGGTAGACCGGCGCACCATCCTTGCCGGTGCCCAGGGGCTCGCTGCTGATATCAATGCGCACGGTCCCGGCCAGGGCATAGGCCACCACCAGCGGCGGCGAGGCCAGCCAGTTGGTTTTCACCAGCGGATGCACGCGGCCCTCGAAGTTACGGTTGCCGGACAGCACCGACGCCACGGTCAGGTCGGCTTTCTGGATGGCTTTCTCGATAGGCTCGGGCAATGGCCCGGAGTTGCCGATGCAGGTGGTACAGCCATAACCCACCAGGTCGAAGCCCAATTGGTCCAGGTAGGGGGTCAGGCCGGCGGCGTTGTAGTAGTCGGTGACCACCTTGGAGCCAGGCGCCAGCGAGCTTTTTACCCAGGGCTTGCGGCTCAGGCCCTTTTCCACGGCTTTTTTCGCGACCAGGCCTGCAGCCATCATCACGCTGGGGTTGGAGGTGTTGGTGCAGGAGGTGATCGCGGCGATCACCACCGCGCCGTTTTTCAGGCGATAGGTCTGGCCTTCAAAGTCGTAGTCGGCTTCACCCACCAGGTCGGCGTTACCCACCGCGACACCGCCGCCGCCTTCACTTTCCAGGCGACCTTCTTCCTTGCTGGCAGGTTTGAACTGCAAGTCGAGGAAGTCCGTGAACGCCTGGCTCACATCCGGCAGCGAGACTCGGTCCTGCGGGCGTTTGGGCCCGGCCAGGCTGGCTTCGACGGTGCCCATGTCGAGGGCCAGGCTGTCGGTGAACACTGGTTCTTCACCGGCATTGCGCCACAGGCCCTGGGCCTTGGTGTACGCCTCGACCAGCTTGACGGTGGCCGCAGGCCGGCCCGACAGGCGCAAGTAGTCCAGGGTCACCTCATCGACGGGGAAAAAGCCGCAGGTGGCGCCGTATTCCGGGGCCATGTTGGCGATGGTCGCACGGTCGGCCAGGGGCAGGTCGGCGAGGCCGTCGCCATAGAACTCGACGAATTTGCCCACCACACCTTTTTTACGCAGCATTTGCGTGACCGTCAGCACCAGGTCGGTGGCGGTGATGCCTTCTTTCAATTTGCCGGTGAGCTTGAAGCCTATCACTTCCGGGATGAGCATCGACACCGGCTGGCCGAGCATCGCCGCTTCCGCCTCGATCCCGCCCACGCCCCAGCCCAGGACGCCGAGGCCGTTGATCATGGTGGTGTGGGAATCGGTGCCCACCAGGGTGTCCGGGAAGGCGTAGGTGCGGCCGTCCTCGTCCTTGGTCCACACCGTGCGGCCCAGGTATTCCAGGTTGACCTGGTGACAGATGCCGGTCCCCGGTGGTACCACGCTGAAATTATCAAAGGCGCTCTGGCCCCAGCGCAGGAACGCATAGCGTTCACCGTTGCGCTGCATTTCGATATCGACGTTTTGCTCGAAGGCATCGGCGTTGCCGAACTTGTCGACCATCACCGAGTGGTCAATCACCAGGTCCACCGGCGACAACGGGTTGATGCGCTGCGGATCGCCACCGGCCTTGGCCACGGCGGCGCGCATGGCGGCCAGGTCGACCACGGCGGGTACGCCGGTAAAGTCCTGCATCAGTACCCGGGCCGGGCGGTACTGGATCTCGCGGTCGGAGCGACGCTCCTTGAGCCAGGCGGCCAGCGCCTTGAGATCGGCGCCGGTGACGGTTTTTTCGTCCTCCCAGCGCAGCAGGTTTTCCAGCAGCACCTTGAGGGACATCGGCAACTTGTCCAGGTCACCCAGGCTCTTGGCGGCTTCGGGCAAGCTGAAGTAGTGGTAGGTCTTACTGTCGATTTGCAGGGTCTTAAGGGTTCTCAGGCTATCAACGGATGACATTACATGACTCCTTATGGTCCGCACGGCTACGGACCTGACGGGACGAACAGAGCTTTCAACTTAGCCCTGTTTTCAGTAGCAGGCTAATAACTGGACTCTATGGACAAGTCCAAGGTTCCGAACTCAGCTATCATGCGCGCGTTTTCATGACAGGCATTGCGATAGAGCAAGCCAGTTGCCAGGAGATTCAATGAACACCCTTTTTATGCACTGCCGCCCGGGTTTTGAAGGCGAAGTCTGTTCCGAGATCGCGGAACACGCCGCGCGCCTGAACGTTTCCGGCTATGCCAAGGCCAAGACCGGCAGCGCCTGCGCCGAATTTGTCTGCACCGAAGAAGACGGCGCCCAGCGCCTGATGCGCGGCCAGCGGTTTGCCGAGCTGATCTTCCCAAGGCAGTGGGCGCGTGGGGTGTTCATCGACTTGCCAGAGACCGACCGCATCAGCGTGATCCTCGCGCACCTGCGCGATTTCCCGGTGTGCGGCAGCCTGTGGCTGGAAATGGTCGATACCAACGACGGCAAGGAACTGTCGAACTTCTGCAAGAAATTCGAAGTGCACCTGCGCAAGGCCCTGCTGGCCGCCGGCAAACTGGTCGAAGACCCGAGCAAGCCGCGCCTGCTGCTGACCTTCAAGAGCGGCCGCGAAGTGTTCATGGGTCTGGCCGAGTCAAATAACTCGGCGATGTGGCCGATGGGCATCCCGCGCCTGAAATTCCCCCGTGACGCGCCAAGCCGCTCGACCCTCAAGCTGGAAGAGGCCTGGCACCACTTTATCCCCCGGGACCAGTGGGACGAGCGCCTGCACGGCGACATGACCGGCGTGGACCTTGGCGCAGCGCCGGGCGGCTGGACCTGGCAGTTGGTCAACCGTGGCATGCTGGTGACGGCGATCGATAACGGCCCCATGGCCGAAAGCCTGATGGACACCGGCCTGGTGCAACACCTGATGGCGGATGGGTTTACCTTCACCCCCAAGCAGCCGGTGGACTGGATGGTCTGCGATATCGTCGAGAAGCCGGCGCGCAACGCAGCCCTGCTGGAAACCTGGATTGGCGAGGGGCATTGCCGCGAAGCGGTGGTCAACCTCAAGTTGCCGATGAAACAGCGTTATGCCGAAGTGAAGCGCCTGCTGGAGCGCATCGAAGAAGGCTTCAAGGCGCGAGGCATTCGCGTGGAAATCGGTTGCAAGCAGCTGTACCACGACCGCGAGGAAGTGACCTGCCACCTGCGCCGCCTGGACGTAAAGAAACCCAAGGCCCGTTGATCCTGTGGCGGGCACCGCTCCAAAATGTGGGGGCGGGCTTGCCCGCGATAGCGTTATAACAATCGAAATCAATGTTGAATGTGCCCACGTCATCGCGGGCAGCCCGCTCCCACACAGGGGCGGATCTGTTTTCGGAGTGAAGTATGAGTCAGTTTTCGGATGTACCCGTCGACGGCACCCTCGACGCCACCGGCCTCAACTGCCCGGAACCGGTGATGATGCTGCACCAGCACATCCGCGACCTGGCACCGGGCGGCCTGCTCAAGGTCATCGCGACCGATCCCTCGACCCGTCGCGATATCCCCAAGTTCTGCGTGTTCCTGGACCATGAACTGGTAGAACAGCGCGAAGAGGCCGGTACTTACCTGTACTGGATCCGCAAGAAGCTCGCTTAAACCGCCGTGCGGATGCGCTTGCGCGCACTGCGTGCCAGGCGCACTACCAGCATCGCCGCCGCGCAGCTGAGGCCGACGATCAGCCCCTGCCACAAGCCGCTCGGGCCGTTGGCCTGGCCCAGCCAGTCGGTCAGGCCCAACAAGTAACCCACCGGCAGGCCCACGCCCCAATAGGCGAACAGGGTCAGGATCATGGTCACGCGGGTGTCCTGGTAGCCACGCAGGGCGCCGGCGGCGGTCACCTGGATCGCATCGGAGAACTGGAACAGCGCCGCAAACACAATCAGCATCGCCGCCACCTGGACCACCTGCGGGTCGGCGGTGTAGATCGTGGCGATCTGCTCGCGAAACAACAGCATCAGGCTGCACGACAGGCAGGCATAAGCCAGTGCGGTGCCCATCCCCACGCCTGCGGCGAAGCGCGCTTCACGGGGTTCGCCACGGCCCAGGGCCTGGCCGACCCGCACGGTCACGGCCATGCTCAGGGAGTAGGGAATCATGAACACCAGGGAGCTGAAGTTCAGGGCGATCTGGTGCCCGGCCACCACAGTTGCGCCCAGGCTGCCGATCAGCAGGGCGATCACCGCAAAGATGCTCGACTCGGCAAACACGGCGATGCCAATCGGCAGGCCGATGCCCAGGATGCGCTTGATCACCGACCATTTCGGCCAGTCGAAGCGCTTGAACAGCTCGCTGGCTTGATAGACCGGGGCCCAGCGCGTCCAGGCGGCGAAGCCCAGCATCATTGCCCACATCACGATCCCGGTGGCCCAGCCGCAGCCCACGCCGCCCATGGCCGGCACGCCGAAATGGCCATAGATGAACACGTAGTTCAGCGGGATATTCAACGCCAGCCCGCCCAGGCCGAGGATCATGCTCGGGCGCGTGCGGCCCAGGCCGTCACTGAAACAACGCAGTACGTAATACAGCGCCACCGCCGGCATGCCCGCCGCGATGCCGTGCAGGTAGCCCATGCAGGGGGCGATCAGCTCGGGGTCGACGTTCATCGCATGCAGGATCGGCTCGGCGCTGATCAACAGCAATGCCGCGGTGCACCCCACCACCAGCGCCAGCCACAACGCCTGGCGCACCAGCGGGCCGATCTCGGTATGGCTGCCGGCGCCAAAGCGCTGGGCGACTTTGGGGGTGGTGGCCAGCAAGGTGCCGGTCATCAACAGATACACCGGGATCCAGATGGAATTGCCCAGGGCCACCGCCGCCAGGTCTCGCGCACTCACGCGCCCGGCCATCACTGCATCGACAAACCCCATGGCAGTGGTTGCCAGTTGCCCGATCATGATCGGCAGGGCCAGCGCCAGCAGGCTGTGGACTTCCCGGCGAACGCGGGCAGGGCGGGAGAGGGGCAGAGTGGCAGTGTTCACGTGCAGATGTCCGATAAGGGGGAGCGCAGGACGGCGCATTCTACGCCTTGACGGGTAGGTCAGGAAAATACCTGTGTAGCGGATTTGTAAACGCGCCACAGGCTGGTGCCTGTACACTGCGGGTCCGCCAAAGGAGCCTGCCATGTTGATTGTTGCCGACGAAAATATCCCGCTGCTCGATGCGTTCTTTGAAGGTTTTGGCGAGATCCGCCGGGTGCCGGGCCGCGCCATCGACCGCGCCGCCATTGAACAGGCCGATGTGCTGCTGGTGCGTTCGGTGACCAACGTCAACCGGGCGCTGCTCGAAGGCACGCCGGTACGGTTTGTCGGCACGTGCACCATCGGCACCGATCACCTGGACCTCGACTACTTTCAAAAGGCCGGTATCCAATGGTCCAGCGCGCCGGGCTGCAACGCCCGTGGGGTGGTGGACTATGTGCTGGGCAGCCTGCTGACCCTGGCTGAAATCGAGGGTGCGGACCTGAACCAGCGCACCTATGGCGTCGTCGGTGCCGGTGAAGTGGGCGGGCGCCTGGTCAAGGTGCTCAGGGGCCTGGGCTGGAAGGTGCTGGTCTGCGATCCGCCCCGCCAGATTGTCGAAGACGGTGATTACGTCAGCCTTGAGCAGATCATCGAGCAATGTGATGTGATCAGCCTGCATACCCCGCTGAAAAAGTCCGGTAGTGGCTCGACCTGGCACCTGCTGGATCGCCAGCGCCTGGAGCAACTCAAGCCCGGTACCTGGCTGATCAACGCCAGCCGTGGCCCGGTGGTGGATAACACGGCGCTGCGCGAGGTGTTGCTGGAGCGCGAAGACCTGCAGGCGGTGCTGGATGTGTGGGAAGGCGAGCCTGAGGTGGATGTCGAGCTGGCCGAGTTGTGCGTGCTGGCGACCCCGCATATCGCCGGCTACAGCCTGGACGGCAAGCAGCGCGGCACGGCGCAGATCTACCAGGCGCTGTGCGCGCACCTTGGCCAGCCGGCGAGCATCCAACTGAGTGACTTGCTGCCCGAGCCTTGGCTGGCCGAGGTCAACCTGCATGCCAGCACCGACCCGGCCTGGGCCCTGGCGACGTTGTGCCGCAGCGTCTACGACCCGCGCCGTGACGATGCGGATTTTCGCCGCAGCCTGGTGGGCACTGTGGAGCAGCAGCGCAAGGCCTTCGACCTGCTGCGCAAGCACTACCCGGATCGCCGCGAGATTGACGGCTTGAAGGTGCGGATCAGCGGGGAGTCGGCGGCGTTGCACAGCCTCGTCAACGCCCTGGGCGCAAACCTTTGCTGATGTACACAGCGCAGGCATAAAAAACCCGGCCACCGGGGCCGGGTCTGAAAGAGCTGGGGCGTATCAGCCTTGCTGGGCAGGCTTGACCAGTTTCTGCTCCAGTTCGGCGCACGCGCCCTGGATCATCTCTTCGGTAATCTGCACTTCGCGGCCCTGGGCATCGATGTACGAGCAAGGCAATTGTTGTGGCTGGCGGATTACTTCAACTTTGTCAGTGCTGCTGTTTTGCAAGGACATGGCCTGTCTCCTCATCAGGTTGTGTACCTACTCTAATTCCCCCGCGTGACCGAGCTGTTACAACTCCATGGCCCGTCGACGGATCGAATGCCCAGTCCAGCAGAAATCACTTTGGATTTCCAGCCGCACTTTAGACCGATAGCCTCTAGGGCCTAGTCTTGCCGGGCATAATTAACCTGACTCATTGTGATTTACCCAAGTTCAATCCGATTGCGGTGTAGGCTTGAGGTTGTCTTCCTCAGGTGATGCTCTCCATGCTTTCAGCCCGTCAACGCCGCGCCATTCGCCTGGCCATGCGCTTTATCGCCCCCTATCGCTGGCAGGCCGTCGGCGCCTTGCTGGCGCTGATTGTCACCGCAGGCATTACGTTGTCCATGGGCCAGGGCATCCGCCTGTTGGTGGACCAGGGCTTCATGACCCAGTCGCCGCACCTGCTCAACCAGTCCATCGGTCTGTTCATGATCCTCGTGCTGGGCCTGGCGGTGGGCACGTTTGCACGCTTCTACCTGGTGTCGTGGATCGGCGAGCGGGTGGTGGCGGACATTCGCCGGCAGGTGTTCAATCACCTGATCTACCTGCATCCGGGGTTCTACGAGAACAATCGCAGCTCGGAAATCCAGTCGCGCCTGACCGCCGACACCACCTTGCTGCAATCGGTGATCGGCTCATCCCTGTCGCTGTTCCTGCGCAATGCGTTGATGGTGATCGGCGGGATTGTGTTGTTGTTTATCACCAACCCCAAGCTCACCAGCATTGTGGTGGTGGCATTGCCGCTGGTGCTGGCGCCGATCCTGGTCTTTGGCCGCCGCGTACGCAGCCTGTCGCGCCAGAGCCAGGACCGGATTGCCGACGTCGGCAGCTACGTGTCCGAGACCCTGGGCCAGATCAAGACCGTGCAGGCCTACAACCATCAGGTGCAGGATGAGCAGCGCTTCGCGGTGACGGTGGAGGAGGCGTTCACCACGGCGCGCAAACGCATCGTGCAGCGGGCCTGGCTGATCACCCTGGTGATTGTGCTGGTGCTGGGCGCTGTCGGCGTGATGCTGTGGGTGGGCGGCATGGATGTGATCGCCGGGCGTATCTCCGGCGGTGAGCTGGCGGCCTTTGTGTTCTACAGCCTGATCGTCGGCAGCGCCTTTGGCACCTTGAGTGAGGTGATCGGCGAGTTGCAACGGGCCGCCGGGGCAGCGGAGCGGATTGCCGAGCTGTTGCAGTCGAACAATGACATCCACGCGCCTGCCACGGGCGTGATCACGTTGCCGCAGCGGGTCAGTGGCCGCCTGGAGCTACAGGATCTGTACTTTTCCTACCCGTCGCGTCCCGATCGTTTTGCCATCGAGGGCCTGAGTCTGAGTATCAAGGCCGGAGAAACCCTGGCCCTGGTCGGGCCGTCCGGGGCGGGCAAGTCCACTCTGTTCGACTTGCTGCTGCGCTTCTACGACCCGCAACAGGGGCAGGTGCTGCTCGAAGGCCAACCGCTGACCAGCCTCGATCCTTTGGACCTGCGCCGCTGTTTTGCCTTGGTGTCCCAAAGCCCGGCGCTGTTTTTTGGCAGCGTCGAAGACAACATTCGCTACGGCAACCCAAAGGCCAGTTTTGCCCAGGTTGAAGAGGCGGCGCGCATTGCCCACGCCCACGATTTCATTCTGCAAATGCCTGACGGTTACCAGACCCACCTGGGGGATGGCGGCATGGGCCTTTCTGGCGGCCAGCGCCAACGCCTGGCGATTGCCCGGGCCTTGCTGGTGGATGCGCCCATCCTGTTGCTGGACGAGGCCACCAGTGCCCTGGACGCGCAGAGTGAACACCTGATCCAGCAGGCATTACCGCAATTGATGCAGGGGCGTACCACCCTGGTGATCGCCCACCGCCTGGCCACGGTGAAAAACGCCGACCGGATTGCGGTGATGGATCAGGGGAAATTGGTGGCTGTGGGCACACATCAGCAGCTGATTGCCAGCAACCCGCTGTATGCGCGGCTGGCGGCCCTGCAATTTAGCGAAGAACCCGTGTAGGGGGGGGGCTGGCGATGGCGTCCGTGAGATCGCCATCGCCAGGTCGGCTCCTACAGGTCATCGAAATAACGTTCGTGCCAGTCCACCAGCGGTTGTGGTGAATTGAGCTTTTGCCCGTAGATCACCGAATAAGACAGCACGTTTTGCACGTACTGGCGGGTTTCGTCGAACGGGATGCTTTCCACCCACACGTCGAAACTCAGGTGGTCCGCGCCACGCAGCCATTGGCGTACGCGCCCAGGGCCGGCGTTGTAGGCGGCGGAGGCGAGCACGCGGTTGCCGTTGAACTGGCTGTGGACCTGGCTCAGGTAGGCGGCGCCGAGCTGGATATTTTTGTCCGGGTCCAGCACCTGCTGCGGTGACGCCAGCGGGATGCTGAACTTGCGTGCGGTTTCCTTGGCGGTGGCGGGCATCAATTGCATCAGGCCGCTGGCGCC
Source organism: Pseudomonas sp. HC1(2025) (assembly GCF_058742075.1). Classification (NCBI taxonomy): domain Bacteria; kingdom Pseudomonadati; phylum Pseudomonadota; class Gammaproteobacteria; order Pseudomonadales; family Pseudomonadaceae; genus Pseudomonas; species Pseudomonas sp. HC1(2025). The sequence goes on from NZ_CP196017.1 coordinate 1,766,069, forward strand.
CACGCCGGAACGGGCGTCATCCATAAACGCGCTTTCCTGGCGGGTGATAGCAAACACCCAGCTCGAATGCAGGCCACGGACCTTGGCTTCACGCACCAGGGTGTCGCGGTGGGCCATGGGGAAGCGGATGTCCAGGTCGTCCCAGTACTTGGCTTGGCTGATAGTGCGGATCGCCGGGAAGTACCACTTCATGTCATAGGCGAGCTTGGCCTGGGCGACCATTTCGTCACGGTTGAAGTGACGGCTGACGTGATACCACTCGCGGCGGCCGTCGACGATCTGGCCGCGGGCATAAAACTCCAGGGCGCGGCGTACACCCGGGGTATTGCGCACCTTGTTGACCAGGGCCTGGCTCATCACCAGCGGCTGGTTATTCAGTTGATACGGAGCCTGGGAGCGGTCTGCGGCAAGGAAGCCATAAAAATCCCGCTCCTTTGCCAGGCCTTTGTACAGGACCAGCGCTTGCGGGTTCTTCGGCTCGGCCAGCTCCAGGGCACGGGCCTGCCAATAGCGCCAGCGGTTGGTGGTGGCCAGGTCCTGGGGCAGCTTGCGGGTCAACTGATAGGCATCTTCCCAGCGGGCCAGGCGCAGCAGCAGGCGCAGGCGCCATTCGGAGACGGTATTGTCACGCAGCTCCGGGTCGTATTTGGTCATCACGTCCAGGGCGCGCGGGTCGTAGCGGCGCGCCAGGGTCAGGCCGATTTCCCGGGCGATAGAGACTTTTTCGTCGCGCGAGAAGTGCATGCTGCTGGCATACCCATCCAGCAGGGCCATGGCTTGTTCCGGGTCCTGGCGCGCCAGGCGGCGCAGGCCCAGGCCGACGGCGTCGGACATGGCTTCAGTGGCGGGCAGGAAGCGCGATGGGTCGCTGAGCATGGTGGGCTTTTGCGCCACATCCACCATCAGGCGGCCCTGGGCACCCAGGGTGGGCAGGGTTTTCACCAGGCTGTTGGCCAGGGGATAGTTGCGGGCCTCGGCGGCCAGCTTCGCGCGGTCCCAGATTTTCTGTTCGGTCAACTGCCCAGCGGCGGCCCACTGGCCAAACGTGGCATCACAGGCGGCCGGTTGGGATTTGCCAGTCATCCACAGGGCTTCGGCAGTCTTGTAGCCTTCGGCCTTGAGGTTGTGGCTCAACTGGTACTGGCCATGCAGGCAGTCCAGTTCGGTGAAATTGAGCTTGGCGTCGTAGTACTTTTCAAAGGTCTGCCAATCACCACGCTCGGCCAGCCAGCGCAACCAGCGCAGCTTCATCCAGTTGGCCTGGGGCAGGTCGCCATGCTTGGCCAGGAACTGTTCGATTTCCTGGTTGTTCGCGGACTTCAGGCGAGCGGTCAGTTCGTCGTAGGCCAGGTACGGCGTCAGCGGATAATCGGCCAGGGCCTGGCTGTATTGCATGTAGGGACCGGTATCGCCTTTGGCCAGGGCGCGCTTGGCTTGGTCGTAATATTGGCGTTGGGTGGTCAGGTCCACTGCCTGGGCGGTCTGGACGGCGGTGGAGGAAAGAAGCAGGCAAGATAAAAAGCTGAAAAGGCGACTGCGCATGAGACGTCCGTGCAAAGAAATCAGGACTAGTGCCGGCGCCGCCGACACTGATTGCCCCTAGCTTAGCCTTTTGCCCGCAGCCGGTGAAAGCTTTGCAGGCCGCTTCGCTGAAGTTCTCAAGAAATGTCCTACAGAACGTGTCGGGCACGAAAATGCCGGCCGCTTCACCCCCCAACTCAGGTAGAATGCGCGCCCAGTTTTTGGAGAAGCGTATGACCCTGCTCAAATTCAGCGATGTGTCCCTTGCTTTCGGCGCTATGCCGTTGTTGGACAAGGTGTCCTGGCAGATCGCCCGTGGTGAGCGGGTGTGCATCATCGGCCGCAACGGCACCGGCAAGTCCAGCATGATGAAGCTGGTAAAAGGCGACCAGAAGCCCGATGACGGCTCCGTGTGGCGCGCCCCGGGCCTGAAGATCGGCGAATTGCCGCAAGAATTGCCGGTGGCCGACGAACGGACCGTGTTCGACGTGGTTGCCGAAGGCCTCGACGGCGTGGGCGCATTGCTTGCCCAATACCATCACCTGGCGCAGAACTGCGTCACCGATGCCGACCTGGACAAACTGATGCACGTCCAGCAAGACCTCGAAGCCCGTGATGGCTGGCGCTTGCAGCAATTGGTCGACAGCACCCTGAGCCGCCTGCAACTGCCGGCCGACAAGACCCTCGCCGAATTGTCCGGCGGCTGGCGTCGCCGCGTCCTGCTGGCCCAGGCCCTGGTTTCCGAGCCGGACCTGCTGCTGCTCGACGAACCGACCAACCACCTGGATATCGGCGCGATTGCCTGGCTTGAAGAAGCCCTCAAGGACTTCCAGGGCGCCGTGTTGTTCATCACGCACGACCGTTCCTTCCTGCAGAACCTCGCCACGCGCATCCTCGAACTGGATCGCGGCGGCCTGATCGACTGGAACGGCGACTACGCCAGCTTCCTCGTGCACAAAGAGGCCGCGCTGTCCGCCGAAGAAACCGCCAACGCGCTGTTCGACAAGAAACTGGCCCAGGAAGAAGTCTGGATCCGCCAGGGCATCAAGGCCCGTCGCACCCGTAACGAAGGCCGCGTACGGGCCCTGAAAGCCTTGCGTGTGGAGCGTAGCGAGCGTCGCGAACGCACTGGCAAGGCCAATATCCAGCTCGATACCGCCGACAAGTCGGGCAAGCAGGTCATGGTCCTGGAGAACGTCAGCTTCCATCACCCGGATGGCCCGTTCCTGATCAAGGACTTCTCCATGGTCCTGCAGCGCGGCGACCGCATCGGCCTGCTGGGCGCCAACGGTACCGGCAAGACCACCTTGCTCAAGCTGATGCTCAGTGGCCTGCAACCGACCAGCGGTACCGTGGAAGAGGGCACGCGCATCGACGTGGCCTACTTCGACCAACTGCGCCACCAGTTGGACCTGGAAAAGACCGTGATCGACAACGTCGCTGAAGGCCGCGACTTTATCGACATCGACGGCCAGAGCCGCCACGTGCTGAGCTACCTGGGGGACTTCCTGTTCAGCCCGCAACGTGCGCGTACGCCGGTCAAGGCGTTGTCCGGTGGTGAGCGTGCGCGCCTGCTGCTGGCCAAGCTGTTCAGCAAGCCGGCCAACCTGCTGGTGCTCGACGAACCGACCAACGACCTCGACGTGGAAACGCTGGAGTTGCTGGAAGAGGTCCTGCTGACGTTCAACGGCACCGTGCTGATGGTCAGCCACGACCGGGCATTCCTCGACAATGTGGTCACCAGCACCCTGGTCTTCGAGGGTGAAGGCAAGGTGCGCGAATACGTCGGTGGTTACCAGGACTGGCTGCGCCAGGGCGGCTCGCCGCGCCTGCTGGGTGTGACCGAGAGCAAGTCCGGCAAGGCCGACTTGAACTCTGCGGTGGTTGCACCGGCGGCGGCTGCGCCGGTTCAAGAAGCCGCTCCGGCCGCCAAGAAGAAGCTCAGCTACAAGCTGCAGCGTGAGCTCGAAGCCCTGCCGGGTGAGATCGAGGCCAAGGAAAAGCAGATCGCTGGCGTGGAGGCCGACATGGCTGACGCGGGTTTCTACCTGCGTCCTGCGGCAGAAACGGCCAAGGTCATCGAGTCCCTTGAGAAGCTGAACCAGGAACTGGAAGTATTGGTTGAGCGTTGGGCCGAGCTGGATGCCTGATTGATTTAGCGGCAATAAAAAAACCGGCGCTCTTACGAGCACCGGTTTTTTTATATGAAATGCACTTCAATAGGTAGGAGCTGGCTTGCCTGCGATAGCGGTATGCCAGCCACCAGATGTATCAACTGACAGACTGCTATCGCAGGCAAGCCAGCTCCTACATTTGATTTGCAGTGTTCTTACGAGCTTTTTACCAGCTTCACTGCCAGTACGTCGCAAGGCGCGCCGTGCAGTACATCGTTGGCAGTGGAGCCCAGCAGCAACGCCAAGCCGTGACGACCATGGCTGCCGACCACGATCAGGTCGCAGCTCTGTTCCTTGGCCAGGTGGTGGATTTCCTGGCGCGGCTGGCCATAGGTCAGGTGGCTTTGGTCTTTTTTCAGCGCGGGATACTTGTCAATCAGTCGGTCCAGGCGTTCCTTGGCCTGGTCGAACTGCTGCTGTTGCAGTTGCGAAAGATCCATCGGCACGTCGCCGCCAAAGGCCATGGCCATGGGTTCGACGATATGCACCAGGGACAGCTTCACGGTATCGCCGGCAATGGCCACGGCGCGCTTGATCACCGGATCGCACTCTTCGGTCAGGTCCACGGCGACCAGAATATGTTCGTAAGTCATGAGGCGTTCCTCCAGGGGACTGCAATAAGTTCAGTATGGCTGCTTTCAAGCGGATGGGGTTGAGTCAGGTCAAATCCGCTCATCTAGAAATTCGGGAGTACACATATGACGGTCTGGATAGTGGTGTCAATCCTTCTAGTGGTCTTGAGCCCCCTGGCATGGTTGCGACCGTCGCGCCACCAGAGCGGGCGCATGGCCCTGCGCATGGAGGCGCGCCGCATCGGCCTGGCGATGCAATTGTCGCCCCAGGAGTGGCCGCACTGGCTCAAGCAAGAGCCGCCCAGCCCCTGTGCGCAGTACTGTCGGCCACGGCGCGGCAGCAAACCCGCACTCTGGGTTTACTGGCAGCAGGAGCCGGGGGTGTGGGTCAACCAATGGCAGGAAACCTGCGTGGACGAGAAGTTGTTGCCGCATTTTGCAACGCTGCCGGCCAATGTCTACAAAGTGGAGGCGGACAAGCAAATGATCGCCGTGTATTGGGGTGAGAAGGGCGAGTCCAGCGACTTGCAGGCCATCAGTGCGTTACTCAAGGCCTTGGCCTGACACACCCGTAGGAACCGGCTTGCCGGCGATAGGGCCGTTGAGCACGCCATCGCCGGCAATAAAACGTAGGCAATAAAAAGCCCGACATCATCATCGGGCTGGAACTGGCCAGGCAGGCCGGTAAATCTGTAATTCGTCACGCCGCGCATTCGCACAGGCGTTCTCACATGCGGCTAGCCTAGCCGGATATCCGCCGCTGTACAGGCCGTTGCTGGCTCTTTCGCATTATTGATCGGGTGAATGCCTGCGCATTGATTAGCCTTGGCGGTTATGAAATGACTGAAAAGTCGCGTTTTTACGGCGCTTTCGGGCGATTGACAATTGCCCGGAATTGGCTGAAGGTGGCGTACCCAAATCAAACGGGCGTATGAATTGAGTGTTTGTCTGTCAGGCATCTCATACATAATCCCGACTATCGCATTGGCGGGTGTGCCTGGCGCGTTGGTATGAGCATTGACGAAGTGATCAATGCCCGACCAGGGGCCAGCGTCCGATGTGTACTGTTCAGCTTCCATATCGTGGAGATCAGTTGATGATTTACGAAGGTAAAGCCATCACGGTTAAGGCTCTTGAAAGTGGCATCGTCGAATTGAAATTCGACCTCAAGGGTGAGTCCGTCAACAAGTTCAACCGTCTAACCCTGAACGAACTGCGTCAGGCCGTAGACACCATCAAGGCTGATGCATCGATCAAGGGTGTGATCGTCTCCAGCGGCAAAGACGTGTTCATCGTCGGCGCTGACATCACCGAATTCGTCGACAACTTCAAGCTGCCCGATGCCGAGCTTGTGGCTGGCAACCTCGAAGCCAACAAGATTTTCAGCGATTTCGAAGACCTCAACGTGCCGACCGTTGCCGCGATCAATGGCATCGCTCTGGGCGGCGGTCTGGAAATGTGCCTGGCCGCGGACTTTCGCGTCATGGCCTCCAGCGCGAAAATCGGCCTGCCGGAAGTCAAGCTGGGCATCTACCCGGGCTTCGGCGGTACCGTACGCCTGCCGCGTATCATCGGTGCCGACAACGCCATCGAGTGGATTGCCGCCGGCAAGGAAAACCGTGCTGAAGACGCGCTGAAAGTCGGCGCCGTGGATGCCGTGGTTGCTCCGGACAAACTCGCAGAAGCTGCACTGAACCTGATCAAGGGCGCCATCAGCGGCGAATTTGACTACAAGGCCAAGCGTCAGCCGAAGCTGGAAAAACTCAAGCTCAACGCCATCGAACAAATGATGTCGTTCGAAACCGCCAAGGGTTTCGTCGCCGGTCAAGCGGGCCCTAACTACCCGGCCCCGGTCGAAGCGATCAAGACCATCCAGAAAGCCGCGAACTTCGGTCGCGACAAGGCCCTGGAAATCGAAGCCGCCGGCTTCGTCAAACTGGCCAAGACTTCTGCTGCGCAGAGCCTGATCGGCCTGTTCCTGAATGATCAGGAGCTGAAGAAAAAGGCCAAGGCCTACGACGAAATTGCCAAAGACGTGAAACAGGCTGCCGTCCTCGGTGCCGGGATCATGGGTGGCGGTATTGCCTATCAGTCGGCGTCCAAAGGCACGCCGATCCTGATGAAAGACATCAACGAGCACGGTATCGAGCAAGGTCTGGCGGAAGCCGCCAAGCTGCTGGTAGGCCGCGTTGATAAAGGTCGCATGACCGCTGCGAAGATGGCTGAAGTGCTTAACGGCATTCGTCCTACGCTTTCCTATGGTGATTTCGGCCACGTCGACCTGGTGGTCGAAGCCGTTGTCGAGAACCCGAAGGTCAAGCAGGCGGTCCTGGCTGAAGTTGAGGCCCAGGTCAAAGAAGACACGATCCTGGCTTCCAACACCTCGACCATTTCCATCACCTTGCTGGCCAAGGCCCTCAAGCGTCCGGAAAACTTCGTCGGCATGCACTTCTTCAACCCGGTGCACATGATGCCGCTGGTAGAAGTGATCCGTGGCGAGAAGTCCAGCGAGCTGGCAGTTGCCACCACCGTTGCCTACGCCAAGAAAATGGGCAAGAACCCGATCGTGGTCAACGACTGCCCGGGCTTTTTGGTCAACCGCGTGCTGTTCCCGTACTTCGGTGGTTTCGCCAAGCTGGTCAGTGCTGGCGTGGACTTTGTGCGTATCGACAAGGTCATGGAAAAATTCGGTTGGCCAATGGGTCCGGCGTACCTGATGGACGTGGTCGGTATCGACACCGGCCACCACGGTCGCGACGTCATGGCTGAAGGCTTCCCGGACCGCATGAAAGACGACCGTCGCTCGGCTGTCGATGCGCTGTACGAAGCCAAGCGCCTGGGCCAGAAGAATGGCAAGGGTTTCTATGCCTACGAGACCGACAAGAAAGGCAAGCAGAAGAAAGTTGCCGATCCATCGGTTCACGAAGTGCTGGCGCCAATCGTCTACGAGCAGCGTGAGGTGTCCGACGAGGACATCATCAACTGGATGATGATCGCCCTGTGCCTGGAAACCGTGCGTTGCCTGGAAGATGGCATCGTCGAAACCGCTGCCGAAGCCGATATGGGCCTGGTGTACGGTATTGGCTTCCCTCCATTCCGTGGTGGTGCGCTGCGTTACATCGACTCGATCGGTGTGGCCGAGTTCGTTGCCCTGGCTGATCAGTACGCTGATCTGGGCCCGCTGTACCACCCGACCGCGAAGCTGCGCGAGATGGCCAAGAATGGCCAGAGCTTCTTCGGTTAAGTGCCCAGACGACTAGAGCGAGAATATTTATGAGCTTGAATCCAAGAGACGTCGTGATTGTCGACTTCGGTCGTACTCCGATGGGCCGCTCCAAGGGCGGCATGCACCGCAACACCCGTGCCGAAGACATGTCGGCGCACCTGATCAGCAAGCTGCTGGAACGCAACGTCAAGGTCGACCCGAACGAAGTCGAGGACGTGATCTGGGGCTGCGTCAACCAGACCCTGGAGCAGGGCTGGAACATCGCGCGCATGGCCTCCTTGATGACCCAGATCCCGCACACCGCTGCCGGCCAGACCGTCAGCCGCCTGTGTGGTTCGTCCATGAGCGCACTGCACACCGCCGCCCAGGCGATCATGACCGGCAACGGTGATGTGTTTGTGGTCGGTGGCGTGGAGCACATGGGCCACGTCAGCATGATGCACGGCGTCGATCCTAACCCGCACATGTCGCTGTACGCGGCGAAAGCCTCGGGCATGATGGGCCTGACCGCAGAAATGCTCGGCAAGATGCATGGCATCACCCGTGAAGCCCAGGACGCCTTCGGCCTGCGCTCCCACCAGTTGGCCCACAAGGCGACTGTGGAAGGCAAGTTCAAGGATGAAATCATCCCGATGAACGGCTATGACGAGAACGGTTTCCTGAAACTGTTCGACTACGACGAAACCATTCGTCCGGACACCACCCTGGAAAGCCTGGCGGCCTTGAAGCCGGCATTCAACCCAAAGGGCGGCACCGTGACTGCCGGTACTTCGTCGCAGATCACCGATGGTGCTTCGTGCATGATCGTGATGTCGGCCCAGCGCGCCCAGGACCTGGGGATCCAGCCTCTGGCAGTGATCCGTTCCATGGCTGTGGCGGGTGTGGACCCGGCGATCATGGGCTATGGTCCAGTACCGGCCACACAAAAAGCCTTGAAGCGCGCAGGTCTGAGTATCTCCGACATCGACTTCTTCGAGCTCAACGAAGCTTTCGCCGCACAGGCCCTGCCAGTGCTGAAAGATTTGAAAGTACTCGACAAGATGAACGAGAAGGTTAACCTGCACGGCGGTGCAATCGCCCTGGGCCACCCATTTGGTTGCTCCGGTGCGCGTATCTCCGGCACCTTGCTTAACGTGATGAAGCAAAATGGCGGCAACCTTGGGGTTGCAACCATGTGCATTGGTCTCGGCCAAGGCATTTCTACCGTCTTCGAACGCGTCTAAGCGTTGGGTTGACGGAAGCCGGGGCCCAGTGCCCCGGCTTTTGTTTTTTGGAATTTTTAATTTTTTTTTATAAATTTTGTAAGAGGGCCACAGCATGAAAGTCGAACCAGGGCTCTACCAGCATTATAAAGGTCCCAAGTACCGCGTTTTTAATGTGGCGCGGCACTCTGAGACCGAAGAAGAAGTGGTGTTCTACCAAGCACTGTATGGCGATTACGGCTTTTGGGTGCGCCCCTTGAGCATGTTCCTGGAGACCGTCGAAGTTGACGGCAAGCAGGTCCCGCGCTTTGCTTTGGTGCAGGTCGAACCCAGTCTTTTTTCAGGGCAATAACGGCAGGTTGCGCAGAATGCTGTGCTTGACCTCACTGTGTTGCCACTATATATAGCGTTGCCGCGTCAGGCGCCAACCGCCTTTCTCTTCTCGAATTCAGGAATTTTCCGATCCATGGGCAAATCGCTGGTCATTGTGGAATCCCCGGCTAAGGCCAAGACCATCAACAAGTACTTGGGTAACGAGTACGTGGTGAAGTCGAGTATCGGCCATATCCGAGACCTGCCCACCAGCGGTTCGGCTAGCGCCAGCAAGGAGCCTGCTGCCAAGCGCGGCAAGGCGGCTGCGGGCGAAGGTCCGGTGCTCTCGCCCAAGGAAAAAGCGCGCAAGCAACTGGTCTCGCGCATGGGTGTGGACCCGGACCATGGCTGGAAGGCCAAGTACGAAATCCTTCCGGGCAAGGAAAAGGTGATCGAGGAGCTGCGCCGGCTCGCCAAGGATGCTGACACCATCTATCTCGCGACGGACTTGGACCGCGAAGGGGAAGCCATTGCCTGGCACCTGCGCGAAGCCATCGGTGGGGACGACAGCCGCTATAAACGCGTGGTGTTCAACGAAATCACCAAGAAGGCGATCCAGGAAGCCTTCTCCAAGCCGGGCGAACTGGACATCGACCGCGTCAATGCCCAGCAGGCTCGGCGCTTCCTCGATCGCGTGGTCGGCTACATGGTCTCGCCGCTGTTGTGGGCGAAGATCGCCCGTGGCCTGTCCGCTGGCCGTGTGCAATCGGTAGCGGTCAAGCTGGTGGTGGAACGTGAGCGCGAGATTCGTGCGTTCAACCCTGAAGAGTACTGGGAAGTCCACGCGGACCTCGGCACCGCCAAGGGCAATAACGTGCGCTTTGAAGTGGCCCGCGAGAAAGGCGAGGCCTTCAAGCCGCTCAACGAAGCCCAGGCCATGGCCGCGCTGGAGAAGCTCAAAGCTTCCAGCTACAGCATCGTCAAGCGTGAAGACAAGCCCACCAGCAGCAAGCCGTCGGCGCCGTTCATCACCTCCACCCTGCAACAGGCCGCGAGCAACCGCTTGGGCTTTGGCGTGAAGAAGACGATGATGATGGCCCAGCGTCTGTACGAAGCGGGCTACATCACTTACATGCGTACCGACTCCACCAACCTGTCGGTGGACGCGGTGGCGATGGCGCGTACTTATATTGAAAGCGAATTCGGCAAGAAGTACCTGCCGGAGAAGCCAAACGTCTATAGCAGCAAGGAAGGCGCACAAGAGGCTCACGAAGCGATTCGTCCCTCCGATGCCAATACCGAGCCAAGCAAGCTGAGCGGCATGGAGCGCGACGCTGAGCGCCTCTACGAGTTGATCTGGCGCCAGTTCCTGGCTTGCCAGATGCTGCCGGCGCAATACCTGTCCACGACCGTCACAGTGGGTGCCGGGGACTTCGAGCTGCGCGCCAAGGGTCGTATCCTCAAGTTCGACGGCTATACCCGCGTGATGCCGCAAATTGCCAAGCCGGGAGATGACGACGTCCTGCCAGACATGGCCCAGGGCGATGCGCTGAAGCTGATCAAGCTCGACCCGAGCCAGCACTTCACCAAGCCGCCACCCCGTTATTCGGAAGCCAGCCTGGTCAAGGAAATGGAAAAACGCGGTATTGGTCGTCCTTCGACCTACGCGGCGATCATCTCCACCATCCAGGACCGCGGCTACGTGGCACTGCATAACCGTCGTTTCTATTCGGAAAAGATGGGCGATATCGTTACCGAGCGTTTGTCCGAGAGTTTCTCCAACCTGATGGACTACGGCTTTACCGCCGGCATGGAAGAGAACCTCGATGACGTGGCCCAGGGCGAGCGCGATTGGAAAAACGTCCTCGACGAGTTCTATGGTGACTTCAAGAAAAAACTCGAAGTAGCCGAGAGCCCGGAAAACGGCATGCGCGCCAACCAGCCGGTGATGACGGATATTCCGTGCACCACCTGCGGCCGGCCGATGCAGATCCGTACCGCGTCTACCGGTGTGTTCCTGGGTTGCTCGGGCTATAGCCTGCCGCCCAAAGAGCGCTGCAAGGCCACCGTCAACCTGGTGCCGGGTGATGAAATCGCCGCCGACGACGAGGGTGAATCCGAGTCGCTGGTTTTGCGTGGCAAGCACCGTTGCCCGATCTGCAGCACGGCCATGGATGCCTACCTGCTGGACGAGAAGCACAAGCTGCACATCTGCGGTAACAACCCCGATTGCAACGGCTACGAGATCGAAGAAGGCACCTATCGCATCAAGGGCTATGAAGGCCCGAGCTTGGAGTGCGACAAGTGCGGCAGCGAGATGCAGCTCAAGACCGGTCGCTTCGGCAAGTTCTTCGGTTGCACCAATCCGACCTGCAAGAACACCCGCAAGCTGCTGAAAAGCGGTGACGCGGCGCCGCCGAAGATGGACCCGGTGAAGATGCCCGAGCTCAAGTGCGAGAAGGTCAACGACACCTACATCCTGCGTGATGGCGCTTCGGGCCTGTTCCTGGCCGCCAGCCAGTTCCCGAAAAACCGCGAGACCCGTGCACCACTGGTGATGGAGATCGTGCCGCATAAGGACGAGATCGATCCCAAGTACCACTTCCTGTGCGAAGCGCCGAAGAAGGATCCCGACGGTCGTCCGGCCGTGATCCGCTACAGCCGCAAGACCAAGGAGCAGTACGTGCAGACTGAAGTGGACGGCAAGCCTACGGGCTGGAAGGCGTTCTACGACGGTGGCAAGTGGAAGGTCGAGGACAAGCGCCAGGGTGCTTGATCCCGCTCCTGCATTGAAATAAAGGCCGCCTTCACAGGCGGCCTTTTGTTTTGCGCTTGCAGTGGGCTTGTCTCATCCGTGACACTGTTCAGCCAGCATCACGTTTATGTCGTTGTGGAGACTGCCGTCATGGCCAACGAACTCTATACCCGTACCAACCAGAAAATTTACTTCGCGGGTTTGTCCCTGGAAGCCCTTGGTCGTGCCGAGGAAGGGAAGGAGATGAATGCTATTGCGCTGGTCCAGGCGGGGCGAGAGTCGGCCTTGTTCCATCTATATGGGGCTTTGCTGGGGTTGTGTCATGAAATTGCAGGTTTCTACCGCCTGCCCCAGGCGAATGCGCCTCGGGCCGAGGATATCCTGACCCGTGAGGTGCTCGAGTCTATGGCCATCCCCGAGTTGGCCGAGCTGGTGGAAATGGCCCGCAGCCCTGACAGTTGGCTGGCTCGCTTGTTGGCTGCCCATTCGGCGCTGTTCCAGCCGCCGCGTGTGCCGCACAAGCCCAAGGGCGATGTGACCCAGCCGTTGATCGTTGCGGTCAGCCTGGAAGAAGAAGGGCCGGAGCCGCTGAGCCGGGCTGAGTTGGAGAGCTGGCGCCAGGAGCTGAAGAAGCTGGCGATCCGCTTTCGGGATGGCTTGAACGAGTGCTGAGCGGCAAGACAATGTAGGCGCCGGCTTGCCGGCGATAACAATTGATCAAGCAATGCCAAGTTGACTGCCAGAGCGCTATCGCTGGCAAGCCAACGCCTACAGACCATTCATCAAGCCGTAAAGAAAGCTGTTCAGATCCTGAGCGAGGCCGCGTTGATGACTGATATAATGCCGGCCTTTCGTGGAGAACAGATTTTTATGCCAACGTCCTTTCTGGAAATTGTTGAATTGCCCGACGGCCGAATTGAGCTGCGCAGGGCTGAGGACGAGGGTTCTCTGGTGACTTTGGACTTTTCCGAGGACGCCAAGGCGTTCCTGCAAGGCCAGCATGTGGAAGTGGCAAAAGCCATGTTGAGCGTGGGTGTGCAGATGGCGGGGCGCCTGGCTGAAGGTGAGCCAGAGAAAGACGACGGTCCACGGGTTCTTCACTGAGTCCGTTTGTCGTTTTTAAGATTCAAATGTTCAATCGGCTTCTCAATTCTGTAGAAGCCTTGCGTCCATCGCAGGCACTGACCTGACGTCAGGCTGCAATCGGACGACCTGTACCACTCCCGATAACGCGTTGTGCGTCAGTCTCGGGCTTATCCCAATCGAATATTCAAGCTTTGTGCGTCGCCCGTGCGCGCTGCGCTGATCAACTGCTGCTTGGCCGAAGCACCCAGCGGGTTCAGCCAGCTGACAACAGTGTGACTACGCCCCAGGCGCAACGCTTCGCAGGTCAGTTGCTGGGCGCTCTGGGTGCCGCGCGGTTGCAGCAGCAGGATACGCTCGCGGTTCAGGCCTGCATCCCGCAGCCAAGCCTGGGTCAGGCTGGACGGCGGGGCGATCAGGGTCAGCCAGCGGGCGTCCTGTTCCTCGCTCAGGTCACGTAGGATTGGCGCCAGCAAGCTCAGGCAGTTCCCGGCAGCGCCACGCAACGACAATTCACTGAATACCTCCGGTTCGGCGGGGGCGGTCCATGGGGACTCCACCGTCTCGCTGAGGATAGGTGCAAGCGGCTGGGCCAAAAAGGCCTCAAACAGTGGCAGTTGTGTATGTTGTTGCGCATGTGGGAACTGCATGATGCCTCCGTTAGCGGCGAATAACGCCGACACTCAAGCCTTCGATCACCAGGTCCTGATCCTTCAGGTTGACTTCAATTGGCGAAAACTCGGGGTTTTCTGCCAGCAGCCAGACTTTGCTGCCTTCGCGCTTGAAGCGCTTGACCGTCACTTCATCGCCGATGCGGGCCACGACGATCTGGCCGTTGCGCGCTTCGCGGGTGGTGTGTACGGCCAGCAGGTCGCCGTCGAAGATACCCACGTCCTTCATGCTCATGCCATGGACCCGCAACAGGTAATCGGCGCGAGGATGGAAGAAGGTCGGGTTGATATTGCAGGACTCTTCGACGTGCTGTTGTGCAAGAATCGGCGCACCGGCAGCGACTCGGCCGATGATCGGCAGCGTCGATTCGTCAGCCTTGGCTTCGAAGCCAGGGATACGAATGCCACGGGATGCGCCCGGGGTCATTTCGATCGCGCCCTTGCGGGCAAGGGCCTTCAGGTGTTCTTCGGCAGCGTTGGGGGATTTAAACCCCAGCTCCAGGGCGATTTCTGCCCGGGTCGGCGGATAGCCGTTGTCGTCGAGGCAGCGCTTGATAAAAGCGAGAATCTCAGCTTGGCGTGGCGTCAGTTTTAGCATGTTGATCGCTCTGTCTTTTTATACAGTGACTGGGATTATATACAGTGAACTGTGCTTGGCAATCATCGTTTTTGCCGGCTCCGCCGGACGGTCATCCGTCGGTCCTTGCAAAGCCCGGAGATAGCGCGGCCTACAGGCCGTTGAAGATGTGATTAAATAGGTGCGAATCGGGTGACTGCCCGGCCGGAAAACGGACCTGCAGGCTTGACATTGCACAAGGTGAAACGTATGTTTCAAACAAGTGTTTGTCAGGCGGAGTAGCCATGGCCCAGTCGGAAACCGTTGAACGCATTCTCGATGCTGCCGAGCAGTTGTTCGCGGAAAAAGGATTTGCTGAAACCTCATTGCGCCTGATCACGAGCAAAGCCGGGGTCAACCTGGCGGCAGTGAACTATCACTTCGGCTCGAAAAAAGCCCTGATCCAGGCCGTCTTCTCACGTTTTCTGGGGCCGTTCTGCATCAGCCTCGACCGTGAGTTGGAGCGGCGCCAAGCCAAGCCCGACAATAAGCCGAGCCTGGAAGACCTGCTGGAAATCCTCGTCGAACAAGCCCTGGTGGTACAGCCACGCAGCGGCAATGACCTGTCGATCTTCATGCGCCTGCTGGGCCTGGCCTTCAGCCAGAGCCAGGGCCACTTGCGCCGTTACCTCGAAGACATGTACGGCAAGGTCTTCCGTCGCTATATGTTGCTGGTCAACGAGGCGGCGCCACGTATTCCGCCTATCGAATTGTTCTGGCGCGTGCACTTCATGCTCGGCGCAGCGGCGTTCAGCATGTCCGGGATCAAGGCCTTGCGCGCTATCGCCGAGACCGATTTTGGAGTCAACACCTCCATCGAGCAGGTCATGCGCCTGATGGTGCCGTTCCTGGCCGCTGGCATGCGCGCTGAAAGCGGTGTTACCGACCCGGCAATGGCGGCCGCCCAACTGCGCCCGCGCAGCAAGTCCGTACCGGTGGCGGCCAAGGTTTAGCCACTGGCGTCTGGGCGCAACCGCTTGCATCCGCTAAGCTAGCCGCCCATGCCGATTTCAACTAGTTACCCGCACCCCATCGCCTTGCCCGGCTCGACCTGGCGAAGCGGCGGGGTGCGCGCGTCATTCAAGGAAAATTTATGACTGCTGCCCTGCAAGGCTCTTTGATGGTGGACGTCGCCGGCACCTGGCTGACAGCTGAAGATCGCCACTTGTTGCGCCAGCCTGAAGTGGGCGGCCTGATCATTTTTGCGCGCAATATCGAGCATCCGCGCCAGGTGCGGGAATTGAGCGCCGCCATTCGTGCGGTGCGCCCGGACCTGCTGCTGGCCGTCGACCAGGAAGGCGGTCGGGTCCAGCGCCTGCGCCAGGGGTTTGTACGCCTGCCGGCCATGCGTGCGCTGGCGGACAATCCGAACGCCGAATACCTGGCCGAGCAGTGTGGCTGGGTCATGGCCACGGAAGTACTGGCGGTTGGCCTGGACCTGAGCTTCGCCCCCGTGCTGGACCTCGACTACCAGCGCAGCGCCGTCGTAGGCACGCGTTCGTTCGAAGGTGATCCCGAACGTGCAGCGCTGCTGGCCGGTGCCTTTATCCGGGGTATGAACAGCGCCGGCATGGCCGCCACCGGCAAGCACTTCCCGGGGCATGGCTGGGCGGAGGCAGATTCCCACGTCGCCATTCCCAATGATGAACGTAGCCTGGAACAGATTCGCACCCACGACCTGGTGCCCTTTGCGCGCCTGAGCAAGCAATTGGCCGCGGTCATGCCGGCCCACGTGATCTACCCGCAGGTCGATAACCAACCGGCCGGCTTCTCGCGCCGTTGGCTGCAAGACATCCTGCGCGGCGAGTTGCAGTTCGACGGGGTGATTTTCAGTGATGACCTGTCCATGGCCGGTGCCCATGTGGTGGGGGATGCGGCGAGCCGGATCGAGGCTGCGTTGAGTGCTGGCTGCGACATGGGCCTAGTGTGCAATGACCGTGCGGCCGCCGAGCTGGCCCTGAGTGCCGCCCAGCGCATGAAGGTCACGCCGTCGGCGCGCATTGCCCGTATGCGTGGGCAGGCGATTGCGTCGACTGACTACAAGCAGGACCCACGTTGGTTGGCGGCGCTCGGCGCGCTTCGGGATGCGCAGTTGATCGAATGAGATTGAGCTGCGCCCATCGCAGGCAAGCCCGCTCCCACATTTGATTTGTGGCGGTACCAAAAATCTCTGCCCCAGTGAGCCCTCCCTGTGGGAGCGGGCTTGCCCGCGATAGCTATCTAACTATCAACGCTTCTCTAGCTTTTGGGGCAATGGCGCGAACAGCGCCTCGATATCTTCGTTGCCCAACTTCCAGTCGCCCGTGGTACGACCATCCAGCACACCCGCCGCCAGGTCTGACTTTTCTTGCTGCAACGCCTGGATCTTCTCTTCCACGGTGCCCCGGGCAATCATCTTGTAGACGAATACCGGCTTCTCCTGGCCGATGCGATACGCACGGTCAGTCGCCTGGTTTTCCGTGGCTGGGTTCCACCAGGGGTCGTAGTGGATCACGGTATCGGCTTCGGTCAGGTTAAGCCCCACGCCGCCAGCCTTGAGGCTGATCAGGAAGATCTGCAGCCTGCCACTCTGGAAGTCCTTCACCGGCGTGCGCCGGTCGCGGGTCTGGCCGGTCAGCAAGGCATAGGCGACCCCGCGTTTTTTTAGTTCGATCTCAATCAGGCTGAGCATTGAGGTGAACTGCGAGAACAGCAAAATCCTGCGCCCTTCGGCAAACAGTTCGTCGAGCATCTCCATCAGGCTGTCGAGCTTGCCCGAGCTGCTGCCGCGCGCGGGCGGGGTGGCGTCGTTCACCAGGCGCAGGTCGCAGCAGACCTGGCGCAGCTTGAGCAGCGCTTCCAGAATGATGATCTGGCTACGAGCCACGCCCTTGCGGGTGATCTCCTCGCGCACCTTCTTGTCCATGGCCAGGCGCATGGTTTCGTACACATCGCGCTGGGCTTCGTTGAGATCGACCCAGTGGATGATCTCAGTCTTGGGCGGCAATTCAGTGGCCACCTGTTCTTTGGTGCGGCGTAGCAGGAACGGCTTGATCCGACCGTTGAGGTGTTGCAATCGCACTTCGCTGCCGCGTTTTTCGATGGGCACGCGGTAATCACGGTTGAAGCTTTTTACATCGCCCAACCAACCCGGCAGCAGGAAGTGGAATAGCGACCACAGTTCGCCCAGGTGGTTTTCCAGGGGCGTGCCGCTCAGGCACAGGCGCTGGCGTGCATTCAGCTCGCGGGCGGCCTGGGCGGCCTTGCTGGTGGGGTTCTTGATGTATTGGGCTTCGTCGAGGATCAGCACATGCAGCGGCTGCGCGGCCAGTTGCTCGATGTCTTTGGGCAACAGGGCGTAGGTGGTCAGCAGCAGGTCGTAATCCTGTAACTGGGCGAAGTGTTTCTTGCGCCCGGCACCGTACAGCGCCAATACCTTGAGCTGCGGGGTGAAGTGCGCGGCCTCGTCGAGCCAGTTGGGGATCAGGCTGGTGGGCATCACCACCATGCACGGCCGGTCCAGGCGCCCGGCGATTTTTTCGCTGAGAATATGTGCCAGGGTCTGCAGGGTTTTGCCCAGGCCCATGTCGTCCGCGAGAATCCCGCCCACTTCCAGTTGGCGCAGGGACTGCATCCAGCTCAGGCCTTCGAGCTGATAGGGGCGTAACGTGGCGTTCAGGCCTTCGGGGGCGATGCAGGTGAAGTCCTTGATGTCGCGCAGGCGCTGGGCAAAGCTGCGGATCTGCTCGCCGCCTTCCCATTGCAGGGGCAGGTCTTCCAGCGGGTTGAGCCGAGTGGCGTCGGCCTTGGCCAGGCGCAAGGTAGTTGTGCCGGGCTCTTGCAGGTAGAACTCGCCGAGGGTCGCCAGCACCGGTTTGAGCCGGCCATAGGGCAGGGCGACTTGCAGTGGGCCGTGGCCACCGTTGGGTAGGCCGGGGATGTTCACCAGGATCAGTTCGTCGTCGCGACGGCGCGCGAGTTTTTCCGGGTTGAGGATTTCGGTGTGGGAGCGCATCAGGTTCAACAGGATCGGCAACAGGCTCAGCCGTTCGCCATTGACGATGATCCCCAGCTCCAGGTCGAACCAGTCGCGCTCCGGCACTTCATCGACGCTGGCGTACCAGTCATCGACCGGGCTCAGGTCAAAGCCGAAATCCTCATCGATCTGCAATTCCCAGC
This sequence comes from Pseudomonas sp. HC1(2025), assembly GCF_058742075.1. NCBI lineage: Bacteria > Pseudomonadati > Pseudomonadota > Gammaproteobacteria > Pseudomonadales > Pseudomonadaceae > Pseudomonas > Pseudomonas sp. HC1(2025). Next base: position 1,784,359 of record NZ_CP196017.1, read on the forward strand.
CTTCAGCGCGCAGGCTCGGCGAGGCGTTGAGGGTGAAGTTCAGCCAGGCGCTGTCATTGACCATCTCAAACAACTCGCCGGCGCTTTCCGGCAGGGCCTTGCTCTGGCGGGTGGCGATCTTGAAGCCGAGCAGGCGCAGGTGTTCGCGAAAGCCTTGTTCCACCTCGGGGTGACGCTTGATCCGCAGGCTCTGGGTTTCCTGGCGCACGATGATATCGGCGTTTTTCTGGCCGCTGACGTAATTGCCCAGGTAATTGAACGACAGCGCCGCCCGGTGCTGGATATAGCGCTGCATCTTGCCGTTGCGCGGCTCAAAGGCGCTGAACTCGATGCTGGCCAGCCACAGCCGTGGAATCGGCTGCACGTCCTCAAGCACCACTTGCGGCAGGACCACGCGGTTATCCAGCACGGCCTGCAGCTTCTCCAGCAGTTCGGCATCCTTGGCCGCTGCCGGGTAGGCCAGGGTTTCCTGGACCTGCAGCAGCACTGCCGCGATGTGTTTGCAATTGGTGTGCACGGGGCAGGTGCAGCGGCTGTCCACCAGGATCAAGGTGCCTTTGGCCGACTCGCGCAGAGAGATGGTCTGGCGATACACATTGCCGCCCGAGCCTTCGCAACTGGCGATGATGGTGCTGTCGCCCGACTCGACAATCCGCACGCGGTTTTCCAGGGCGTAGCGCCGGCCGCGCTCCAGGCTTTGTTCCTTGAAGCGGTTGGCCCAGGAGGGGGCCAGGGGCTTGGTCAGCGAGGGCGTCAGGGGCATGGCGCTGGATCAGTCCGCGAGGCCGGGCGGCGGTGCGCTCGGTGGCTTGGCGGTGAGGGAGGTGATCTTGATCAGCAAGGCCAGGTGGCCGCCGTCCAGGTAGTTGAGTTGGTTGTTCTTGGTGCGCACGTCTGGCTGGCTCAGGTGTTCGCTGGCAATCACGCTGCCGTTGTTGTCGAACTGATTGAGCCACAGGCTTGCGTCAATACGGGTAAAGCGCCCCAGTTGCAGGTCCAGGGTGCCCTGGATGGGGTACTGGCCGAACTGTTCCTGGCCGTCGGTGATTTTCACCTTCACCGGCTGCTCGCCCAGGTTCTGTTCCCAGGCCTTGTGCAGCAGTACGGTGTAGTCGCCATTGGCCTTTAGTTTCTCGACGATGTTGTTCAGGCGCGGCGGGCTGATTTTCTCGATCCCTTGGCGTGGCGCCCCGGCGGCCCAGTCTTCCGGGGCTGGCCGGCTGTTGATCACCGGCTCCGCATTTTGGCGGATCAGGATCATTTCCACCTGGTAGAGGCTGTCGGCAAACGCCGAAGGTGCAACTACCACCAACAACAGGCTCAGGATACGAAGCAGGCGCATGGGGCGTCCTTCAAGCAGATTTCGGGATGAGGCGCTCAAACAGCGCCTCCAATGTATTAAAGCGCTCTTCTGCACGTTCCATCGGCACCATGAACTTGAACAGCGTGGCGCCTTCGAATTTGTAGCGGTTGGGCTGGCCCTGGATCAACTTGATCAGTACCAGCGGGTCTACCGGCGTCTGCGCTTCGAACTCGATACGCCCGCCCTGCGGCCCGGCGTCGACCTTCTTGATCCCCAGTTGCTCGGCCTGCAGTTTGAGCAGGGTCAGGCGTACCAGGTTCTTGGTCGGTTCCGGCAACAGGCCGAAGCGGTCGATCATCTCCACTTGCAGGTCCTTGAGGCCTTCTTCGTCGGTGGCCGAGGCGATGCGCTTGTACAGGATCAGCCGTGCATGCACATCCGGCAGGTAGTCCTCGGGAATCAACGCCGGCAGGCGCAGGTTGATTTCCGGGCCGCCGCCCAGGGGTTGATCGAGGTTCGGTTGCTCGCCTTTGCGGATGGCCTTTACCGCCCGCTCGAGCATCTCCATATAGAGGGTAAAGCCCACGGCCTGGATCTGCCCGCTCTGGCCGTCGCCCAGCAGTTCGCCGGCGCCACGGATTTCCAGGTCGTTGGTGGCAAGCACAAAGCCTGCGCCCAGGTCCTGGGTGTTGGCGATGGCTTCCAGGCGCTTTTCGGCGTCGCCAGTGATTTGCTGGCGCGGTGGCGTCAGCAGGTAGGCGTAGGCCTGGTGGTGACTGCGGCCGACCCGGCCACGCAACTGGTGCAGTTGCGCCAGGCCGAACTTGTCGGCGCGCTCGATGATGATGGTGTTGGCGCTCGGCACGTCGATGCCGGTCTCGATGATGGTCGAGGCGATCAGCACGTTGAAGCGCTTGTGGTAGAAGTCGCTCATCACCTGTTCGAGTTCGCGCTCGCGCATCTGCCCGTGGCCGATGCCGATCCGTGCTTCCGGCACCAGTTCGGCGAGGTCGGCGGCGCATTTCTCGATGGTTTTCACATCGTTGTGCAGGTAGTAGACCTGGCCGCCGCGCAGCAACTCGCGCAGCAGGGCTTCCTTGATCGTGCTGTTGTTCTGCTCCATGACGAAGGTGCGCACCGACAGGCGTCGCGCCGGCGGCGTGGCGATGATCGACAGGTCGCGCATGCCCGACACCGCCATGTTCAACGTGCGCGGGATTGGCGTGGCGGTCAGGGTCAGGATATCGACCTCGCTGCGCAGGGCCTTGAGTTGCTCCTTCTGGCGTACGCCAAAGCGGTGCTCTTCGTCGATGATCACCAGGCCCAGGTTCTTGATCTTCACATCGTCCGACAGCAGCTTGTGCGTGCCAATCACGATATCGATCTTGCCTTCGGCCAGGTCGGCGACGGCGGCGTTGACTTCCTTGGTCGACTTGAAGCGGCTCATCACCTCCACGGTCACCGGCCAATCGGCGAAGCGGTCGCGAAAGCTGTTGTAGTGCTGCTGAGCGAGTAGGGTGGTCGGCACCAGGATTGCCACCTGGCGGCCGCCATGCACCGCGATGAACGCGGCGCGCATCGCCACTTCGGTCTTGCCAAAGCCCACGTCGCCGCAGACCAGGCGGTCCATGGGCTTGGGCGCAAGCATGTCGGCGCGCACCGCATCGATGGTGGTTTGCTGGTCCGGGGTTTCTTCGAAGGCGAAGCCGGCGCTGAACGTGGCGTAGTCGGCCTTCGGGTCGGCGAACGCATAACCTTCGCGGGCCGCACGGCGGGCATAGATGTCCAGCAGTTCGGCGGCCACGTCGCGCACCTGCTCGGCGGCCTTGCGCTTGGCCTTCTGCCAGGTCTCGGAGCCCAGGCGGTGCAACGGTGCGAGGGCGTCGTCGCTGCCGGTGTAGCGCGCGATCAGGTGCAGGTTGGCCACCGGCACATAGAGCTTGGCGCCCTCGGCGTATTCCATGGTGAGGAATTCGGCGGCCTGGTTGTCGATCTCCAGGGTCTGCAGGCCCAGGTAGCGCCCCACGCCGTGGTCGATGTGCACCACCGGCGCGCCTTCGCGCAGTTCGGTGAGGTTCTTGATCACCGCGTCGTTGTTGGCGTCGGCGCGTTTTTCCCGGCGCCGGCGCTGCATCACGCGTTGGCCGAACAGCGGGCTCTCGGCAATCAGCGCCAGGGCCGGATCATCCAGTTGCAGGCCTTCGTTCAGCGGCGCAATGGTGATCGCCAGGCGATCCTTGCCGGCGACAAAATCTGGCCAGCTGTCGACAGTTTTTGGTCGCAGCTTCAGGCGTTCCAGCAACTCCAGCAGCACTTCACGGCGCCCGGCGGATTCGGCGGTAAACAGCACACGACCGGGGAAGTCACCGAGAAAGTCGGACAACGCTTGCAGCGGCTGGCTGGCCTTGGCCTCGATGGCCAGGTTGGGCAGGGTCTGGGCCGGGAAACGCTCGCGACCGACGCCGGCTTCCACATCCTGCTGGCTGGCGACCACGCGCGGCCAGTTTTTCAGGCGGGCGAAGCAGTCCTCTACCGGCAGGAACAGCTCGGCAGGCGGCAATAAAGGCCGGGAGGGGTCGACGCGGCGTTCTTCATAACGGTTGCGCACGTCGTTCCAGAAGTTTTCCGCCGCCTGCTCGATACCCGGCAGCGAGAACACCTGGGTGTCCTGGGGCAGATAATCGAACAGGGTCGAGGTTTCGTCGAAGAACAGCGGCAGGTAGTACTCGATACCGGCGGGCGTAATCCCGCTGCTCAGGTCCTGGAAGATCGGGCAACGACGGAAGTCCACGTCAAAGCGCTCGCGAAAGCGCGCCTTGAAGCGCGTGACCGCGTCTTTTTGCAGGGGGAACTCCCTGGCCGGCAGCAGTTTGATCGACTGTACTTTGTCGATGGAACGCTGGTTTTCCGGGTCGAAGGTGCGCAGGGTCTCGATTTCGTCATCGAACAGGTCGATGCGGTAGGGCAGTTTGCTGCCCATCGGAAACAAGTCGATCAGTGCCCCGCGCACGGCGAACTCGCCATGTTCGTACACCGTATCGACGCAGCGGTAGCCACTGGCTTCCAGGCGCGTGCGCATTTGCTCCACGTCGAGCTTCTGGCCGATATCCAGCACCAGGCTGCTGCCCAGCAGGAACTTGGTCGGCGCCAGGCGGTGCAGCGCCGTGGTGATCGGCACCACCAGTACACCGTGGGCCAGTTCCGGCAAGCGGTACAGGCTGGCGATGCGCTGGGAGATGATGTCCTGGTGCGGCGAGAACAAGTCGTAGGGCAGGGTTTCCCAGTCCGGGAAGTGCAGCACCGGCAAATCGGGGGCGAAGAAGCTCAGCTCCTGCTCCAGCCGCTCGGCACTTTGGCTGTCGGCGGTCAGGAGCAGGGTAAAGCGCTTGGCTGCACTGGCAGCCTCGGCTATGGCCAGGCTCAGGGCGGCACCGGGCAGATTGCCCCAATGCTGTTTACCTGCCTGGGCAGGGAGTAGCGGTAGACGCAGGACGGGCACGGAAGGTTGAGCTCCAGCGTTGCGACAAAGTCGGTAATTGTAACGGCCTGGAGTGCCGCCTGTCAGTTGCTGACTGTGCCTATTACGGTTTGTAGGAAATGTAGTGGCTAAGACAAACAATGCGCGGTTTTGACTCAATATGTAGTGCCGAAATGCACATATGTTTCGGAGGGTTACGGACAAGTTGCCTGTGGCTCTCTCCGAGGGGTTCGCTGGAAGCCGCGTATTTACTGGCCTGTAGCGCGGTGAAAATTATTTGCAAGGGCTTTTGTTGCGTGACGCGCATTGCTCAGGGGGCGGTCGGGCGGCATAATGTAGCCCCTTTTTTCAGCCCCTACATGTGGAAGGTTCCCGTGACTCAGAAGCCCGACCAGTGTCTTGGTGAATGGATCGACCGTGAAGCACTCGCAGAAGCGATGATCCCGCTTATCGGTCAGCTGTACCGCAATAACAATGTGGTGAGCTCGATCTATGGCCGCAGCCTGATCAACCAATCAGTCATCGCGATTCTCAAGGCTCATCGCTTTGCTCGCCATCGTTCTGCCGACGATAGCGAACTCTCCGTCCACGAAACATTCCCTCTGCTTAAAGCCATGAGCGAGCTCAAGCTCGGCGCGGCCTCGGTAGACCTGGGCAAGTTGGCGTTTAAATTCCGCGCTCAAGGCAATGGCCGCAGCGCCGAGCAGTTCGTGCGTGAAGAGCTGGCCGACGTGGTTGGCCAGCAAAATGCCGCGTCCCGCAAAGGTACCGACGTGGTGCTGTACGGCTTCGGTCGTATCGGCCGCCTGCTGGCACGCATCCTGATCGAAAAAACCGGCGGTGGCGACGGCCTGCGCCTGCGGGCCATTGTCGTGCGCAAAGGCGCCGAGAATGACCTGACCAAGCGCGCCAGCCTCTTGCGCCGCGACTCGGTACACGGTTCGTTCAATGGCACCATCACCATCGACGAAGAAAACAACACCATCACCGCCAACGGTAACCTGATCCAGGTGATCTACGCGAAGAACCCGACCGAGGTGGATTACACCCAGTACGGCATCCAGAACGCCTTGCTGGTGGACAACACCGGCGTCTGGCGTGATGCCGACGGCCTGGGCCAGCACTTGGCGTGCCCAGGTATCGACCGCGTTGTGCTGACTGCGCCTGGCAAGGGCAAGCTGAAGAACATCGTTCACGGCATCAACCACAACGAAATCACCGCTGACGACAAGATCGTGTCTGCCGCTTCCTGCACCACCAACGCCATCGTGCCGGTGCTCAAGGCTGTGAATGACAAGTTCGGCATCATCAACGGTCACGTCGAAACCGTTCACTCGTACACCAACGACCAGAACCTGATCGACAACTTCCACAAGGGCGATCGCCGTGGCCGTAGCGCCGCGCTGAACATGGTGATCACCGAGACCGGTGCTGCCACCGCTGCTGCCAAGGCCCTGCCTGAGCTGGCCGGCAAGCTGACCGGTAACGCGATCCGTGTACCTACGCCGAACGTGTCGATGGCCATTCTCAACCTCAACCTTGAGAAAGCCGCCACCCGTGAAGAGATGAACGAGTACCTGCGCTACATGGCGCTGCACTCCGATCTGCATAAGCAAATCGACTTCGTCAATTCCCAGGAAGTGGTGTCCACCGACTTCGTTGGCTCGCGCCACGCCGGTGTGGTCGATGCTGAAGCGACCATCACCCAGGATAACCGCGTTGTACTGTACGTCTGGTACGACAACGAATTCGGTTACAGCTGCCAGGTGGTGCGCGTGATGGAAGACATGGCTGGGGTCAACCCGCCGGCGTTTCCGCGCTAAGCATTAGCGGTAGATGAAAAAGCCCCGACTGGTTCGGGGCTTTTTTGTGTCTGGGGGATTGTGATGGATTTGAAGGCCTCATCGCGGGCAAGCCCGCTCCCACAGTTTGATTTGCGAATACATTCAAATGTGGGGGCGGGCTTGTCGGATCGCCGCATCGCCGCGAAGACGTCGGCCCAGCAAACATGGATGTTGACTGACCCACTGCTTTCGCGAGCAAGCCCGCTCCCACAGGGGATCTGCGCTTAACTGACTGGCATTAGGGCTTGCCCGCGATAGCGATCTATCAGGCCCCACCGACTACCGAAGCCTGTGCAGTGCGCAGTTCATGCCGATTCCCCTTGAACAGCACTAGGGTCGCAATCAACCCCAGCACCGCCGCCCCACTGAGCCAGATCCCCGGCGCTGCCTTGTTATCCAGCACATGGATCAGGTAAGTGCAGGCGGCCGGGGTAAAGCCGCCAAAGGTTGCGGTCGCCAGGCTGTAGGCCAGGGAAAAACCTGTGGTGCGGACTTCCACCGGCATGATTTCGGTCAGTGCAACGACCATGGCGCCGTTATACGAGCCATATAGGAAGGACAGCCATAACAGCACGATCAGCAGGTGGCTGAAACTCGGATTGACCACCAGCCACGACAACGCAGGGTATGCCGTGAGGATCGCCAGAATCGTCGCACCGAGCAGTAAGGGTTTGCGGCCGATCTTGTCGGACACGGCGCCCATCACCGGCAACCAGATAAAGTTGGAAATGCCCACGCACACGGTGACCAATAGCGCATCCAGGTCCGAGAGGTGCAACTCGGCTTTGCCAAAGGTCGGTGTGTAGGCAGTGATCAGGTAGAACGACACGGTGGTCATCACCACCAGCGCCATGCCTGCCACGACGATGCCAAAGTTCTGACCAATGGAACGGATGATTTCCTGCAGGGTAGGGCGGTGTTTGCGCGCCTGGAACTCAGGCGTTTCTTCCAGGGAGCGGCGAATCACGAAGATCACCGGCACGATCAGGCAGCCGATCAGGAACGGCACGCGCCAGCCCCATTCGCCCATTTCCTCGGGGCTTAGCCAGTGGTTCAGGCCTACGCCCAGCAGGCCGGCGAAGACCACGGCGGCTTGCTGGCTGGCGGACTGCCAACTGACGAAGAAGCCCTTGCGCCCCGGCGTGGCGATTTCTGCCAGGTACACCGAAACCCCGCCCAGCTCGACACCCGCGGAGAAGCCTTGCAGCAACCGGCCAAGCAGCACGATCAGCGGCGCGGCCACCCCGAGCGTGGCGTAGCCGGGCACGCAGGCGATCAACACCGTACCGGCGGCCATCATGGCCAGGGTGATCACCAGGCCTTTTTTACGGCCATGGCGGTCGATGTAGGCACCGAGAAAAATCGCCCCCAGCGGGCGCATCAGGAACCCGGCACCGAAGGTCGCCAGGGACAACATCAGGGAGGCAAAGGCGCTGTCGGCAGGGAAGAAGGTCTTGGCGATGGCCGTGGCGTAGAAGCCGTAGACCATGAAGTCGAACATTTCGAGGAAGTTACCGCTGACAACGCGAAAGATCGCCTTGCCTTTGCCCGTGGTGCTGGACATGTCATTTACTCAACTGGCTATCTTGTTGGAAATCCCTGGTTGTTGTTCGTCCGTGCTGCAGAATCTGGGCGCGCGGTGGCGCCAAAGAGTTTTGTAACCATATGTGTATCCGTGTTGCCGAGCAACAAAAACCGTTAGCACGCTGGCTATTTGCCGCAAGTGGTCCTGAGCAGGCGACGACATGCCGCATAATGGCCCGCCCGGGAAATATGCTTGAGTGCGGCATCATTTTGGTTTTCAGCAGCGAGAAGGTTGTGTGGCTTATGGGCGGTTTGCGATACGTAGTGGTGGGCGCTGCACTGGCGATCCTGGCGGGCTGCGGTAAAGGTGAGCCCCTGGAGGCTTTTGGCGGCCCGACCATGGGCAGCACTTATTCGATCAAGTACGTCCGCACCCCCGGTACGCCGGCGGCCAGTGCTGTACAACCGCAAGTCGAGCGCATCCTTGCCGAGGTCGACCGGCAGATGTCGACCTATCGTAGCGATTCCGATATCGAGCGTTTCAACGACTTGCCGGCCAACCGCTGTCAGGCGATGCCCGAATCGATCCTGCGGTTGGTGCGCACAGGCGAGCAACTGTCCCAGGCCAGTGGCGGCGCTTTTGACCTGACGGTCGAGCCGCTGCTGAACCTGTGGGGTTTTGGCCCCCAGGCGCGCCAGGTAAAAGTCCCGGAGCCCATGGCGCTGGCCCTGGCGCGCCAGCGGGTCGGCCATCAACACCTGCGTATCGACGCTGGCCAGTTGTGCAAGGATGCGGCGGTACAGGTGGACTTCAACAGCATCGCCGCCGGCTATACGGTGGACCGGATTGCCGAGCGGCTTGATCAGTTGGGCATTGAGCGGTACCTGGTCGAAGTGACCGGCGAGCTCAAGGCCGCCGGGCGCAAACCTGACGGTACGCCCTGGCGTGTGGCCCTGGAGGAGCCCCGCGATGACCAGCAGGTCGCTGAGCGCGTTATCGCAGTGGACGGCTTTGGCGTGTCTACTTCAGGTGACTATCGCAATTATTTCCAGCAGGATGGTCGCCGCTATTCCCACACCCTCGATGCGCGAACCGGTGCGCCGATCACCCATCACCTGGCGTCGGTCACGGTGCTGGAGGCTTCGGCGTTGATGGCCGATGGCTTGTCGACGTTGCTGCTGGTGCTGGGGCCTGAAGAAGGCTGGGACTATGCAGAAAAACACCAGATCGCGGCGTTTTTTGTGATGCGAGAGGGGGATGCTTTCGTCACACGCAGCAACAAAGCGTTCGAACAACTGACGGCGGTCAAGCCGTAATCAATACTGTGTAGTAAAGGCAAAACTGGCCTACGACGCGACCAAGGGTTAATGTGCGCGGCGTTGAGCCTTATATAGACTGTGCCCCGGCTCACACACCTGAGCCTATTTGATCCTTCATGACCGCTGGCCGCGGCATGATTTAGCCAGGCGCCCAACCGTGCGCCCTGGCCTGTTCTGAGGAGTACGCATGGCTGTCTACAACTACGACGTGGTGGTACTGGGTTCTGGCCCAGCTGGAGAAGGTGCGGCGATGAATGCCGCCAAAGCAGGACGCAAGGTGGCGATGGTCGATAGCCGTCGTCAGGTCGGCGGTAACTGCACCCACCTGGGCACCATCCCGTCCAAGGCCTTGCGTCACTCGGTGCGCCAGATCATGCAGTTCAACACCAACCCGATGTTCCGGGCCATTGGTGAGCCGCGCTGGTTCTCGTTCCCGGATGTGCTGAAAAGCGCCGAGAAAGTCATTTCCAAGCAAGTCGCCTCGCGTACCGGCTACTACGCCCGTAACCGTGTCGACCTGTTCTTCGGCACCGGCAGCTTCGCCGACGAGCAAACCGTCGAAGTGGTCTGCGCCAATGGCGTGGTCGAAAAACTGGTGGCCAAGCACATCATCATCGCCACTGGCTCGCGCCCGTATCGCCCGGCCGATATCGATTTCCACCACCCGCGTATCTACGATAGCGACACCATCCTCAGCCTGGGCCACACCCCACGCAAACTGATCATCTACGGCGCCGGCGTGATCGGCTGTGAATACGCCTCGATCTTCAGTGGCCTGGGTGTACTGGTGGAGTTGGTGGACAACCGTGACCAGTTGCTGAGTTTCCTCGACTCGGAAATTTCCCAGGCGTTGAGCTACCACTTCAGCAACAACAACATCACCGTGCGCCACAACGAGGAATACGATCGCGTTGAAGGCCTGGACAACGGGGTGATCCTGCACCTCAAGTCCGGCAAGAAGATCAAGGCCGACGCCTTGCTCTGGTGCAACGGCCGTACCGGCAACACCGACAAGCTGGGCATGGAAAACATCGGGGTCAAGGTCAACAGCCGTGGCCAGATCGAGGTGGATGAGAACTACCGCACCTGCGTCACCAATATCTATGGTGCCGGCGATGTGATCGGCTGGCCGAGCCTGGCCAGTGCCGCCCACGACCAGGGCCGTTCTGCCGCTGGCAGCATTGTCGACAACGGCAGCTGGCGTTACGTCAACGACGTGCCGACCGGGATCTACACCATTCCCGAGATCAGCTCCATCGGCAAGAACGAGCACGAACTGACCAAGGCCAAGGTGCCTTATGAAGTGGGCAAGGCATTTTTCAAGAGCATGGCGCGTGCGCAGATCGCCGGCGAGCCGCAAGGCATGCTGAAGATCCTGTTCCACCGCGAGACGTTGGAAGTGCTCGGCGTGCATTGCTTCGGCTACCAGGCCTCGGAGATCGTGCACATCGGCCAGGCGATCATGAACCAGCCGGGCGAGCAAAATACCCTGAAGTATTTCGTCAACACCACGTTCAACTACCCGACCATGGCCGAAGCCTATCGGGTAGCGGCCTACGACGGCCTCAACCGGCTTTTTTGAGCGGCTCCGGCCGGTGGCCTGAGCCGGCCGGGGAGACCGATTTCAGTAATTCCCGAGAGTGGCAGTGGCCAAACCGGGAAAGTCTGTAATCAGGCTATCTACGCCGAAGTCGGCGAGCCTGCGCATCAGCGCGGGTTCGTTGACCGTCCACACGGACACGTGCAACCCCTGGCGCTGGGCCTTGGCCAGGCGTTCAGGGGTACACAACGTCCAGTTCAACGCCAAAATCTCACAGCCATAGTTCTGCGCGACCTTCAGCGGGTCGAGCCAGGCGTATTCGGCCACCAGTCCACGGGACAGGTCCGGCGTCAACTCCAGGGCAGCCTTCAACACTTCCCGCGAGCTTGAGGTCACGGTGACCTTGTCCAGCAGACCAAAACGCTGGGCCATTTCGCGGATCGCCAGCACAGTGGTCGCGGCGCGGGTGCGCGAGGCGCTCTTGACTTCCAGTTGCCAGTGATCGAAGTCGCACTTCTCGAACAGCTCTTCCAGGCGCGGGATCGGGCAGGGGCTGACCCAGCCCGGGCCGCCGTTGCGCGCGTCCATCTTCACCAGGTCGGCGGCGGCATATTCCACCACCTTGCCGCGCCGGTCGGCGGTACGCTTGAGGGTTGGGTCGTGGATTACCATCAGCTCGCCGTCCATGGACAGGTGCAAGTCCAGCTCGCAACGGCGCACGCCGTGCTTGAGGCATTGCTGGAAGCTGGTCAGGGTGTTTTCCGGTGCTTCGCCTTTAGCGCCGCGGTGGCCATAAATCAGGGTCACAGTTGCTCCTTTTCGCCAGGTGTATGGCTGGATAAATATCAAATCAGGTGTCTTGGCCGTCGCTTTGTTCCCGGGCCAGGCGCCGTTCCTGGGCCTGTTTTTGCAATATATAGCGCGCCAGCAACTGGCGCTGGGCGTCGGTCATGGATTCGAATTCGGTGCCTACGTCAAAACCATCGCCCTTTGGATCGCAGTGGGTGACCTTGGCCCGTAACAACAGGCCCAGCGCCTGGGGCATCAGTACCAGCTTGACTGCCAGGTGGCTGCCCGGCGCGAGCACCGTGGGGTGCTGGAAGTCGATACCGCCTTCGGAAATGATCACCGGCTGCGGCGCACCGATTTCGCCCAGCAGGCTTTGCGCCATGACTTGGCTGAGCAGGTCCATGCGTTTGTTCTGCACCTTGAGGAAGGCGGCGAGGGTGCGGTCGCGCTCGCCGAGCTGGCGCAGCAGGTGCTGGGACTCGAATTCGCTCAGGTGCAGTTCACTGAGCAGGTTGAACAGCGGGGAATCATCCAGCAACACTTCCTTGCTCGCCGCTTGCGGGGCCGACAGGCTTTTGATTTGGAGTGCGATCATGTCGTCGATACGGTAGTATTCGCGGCGATCTTCTTCATCTAATGTCGTCATGGCGAACCCCAGGTAACGGTAATGGTCTGAGTGTAAAGCTGCTTACCAGACCCCGCCACCGGGACGTCTTCTTTTCCTCCGAACAAGCCCCGACATGTTCAGACCTCTCTTCGTATTTATCGGCACGCGTTATACCCGTGCAAAGCGTCGCAATCATTTTGTGTCGTTCATTTCCCTGACCTCCATGATCGGACTCGCCCTGGGCGTTGTCGTGATGATCGTGGTGCTATCGGTGATGAATGGCTTCGATCATGAGATGCGCACCCGCGTGCTGGGCATGGTGCCCCACGCGACCATCGAGTCCGGCGAGCCCCTGGGTGACTGGCAAGGCCTGGCCGACAAGGTCAAGCAGAACCCCAAGGTGCTGGCCGTCGCGCCATTTACCCAGATGCAGGGCCTGCTGACCAACGACGGCAAGGTGCAGAAAGTCCTGCTCAATGCCATCGACCCGGCGCAGGAGCGCAAGGTCTCGATCATTGACCAGTTCATGCAGCAGGGCCAACTCGATGCCCTTACGCCTGGCAGCTTCGGCATCGTGATTGGCGACCGGGCGGCAGCCAAGCTGGGCGTGGCTATCGGCGACAAGCTGACGTTTGTCGCCCCCGAGGTCACGGTGACCCCGGCCGGGATGTTCCCGCGCATGAAGCGCTTTACCGTGGTCGGCATTTTTCATGTCGGCGCCGGCGAGATCGATGGCTTCCTCGGCCTGACCAACCTCACCGACCTGGCCCGCCTGCATCGCTGGAAGCCGGACCAGGTGCAGGGCCTGCGCCTGAAATTCAACGACTTGTTCGAAGCGCCGCGCGGCGCTTGGGAAATTGCCCAGCACCTGGGTGAAAGCCAGTACTACGCCCGCGACTGGACCCGTACCCACGGCAACCTGTACCAGGCGATCCGCATGGAAAAAGCCATGATCGGCCTGTTGTTGCTGCTGATTGTCGCCGTGGCCGCGTTCAACATCATCTCCACCCTGGTGATGGTGGTGAACGACAAGAAGGGCGATATCGCCATCCTGCGTACCCTTGGCGCCACGCCGGGGCAGATCATGGCGATTTTCATGGTCCAGGGCACGGTGATTGGCGTGGTCGGCACCTTGATCGGTACGGCGGTGGGGATTTTTGCCGCGCTGAACGTCAGCGCCGCCATCGCCGGCGTCGAAACCCTGATCGGCCACAAGTTTCTCAACGCCGACGTCTACTTCATCGACTATTTGCCATCCCAGGTGCAGAGCCAGGATGTGCTGATGGTCGGCGGCGCCGCGTTGGTCCTGAGTTTCCTTGCCACCCTATATCCAGCCTGGCGCGCGGCACGTACCCAGCCGGCGCAGGCTTTACGCTATGAGTGAATCGGGCATGAGTGAAAAAGCAATCCTGAGCTGCCGCAACCTGGGCAAATCCTACGAGGAAGGCCCGGAATCGGTAGTGGTGCTGTCCAACCTGCAACTGGAACTGCATCCCGGCGAGCGCGTGGCGATCGTCGGCAGTTCCGGCTCCGGCAAAAGTACCTTGCTCAATCTGTTGGGCGGCCTTGATACGCCGTCCCACGGCAGCGTGTGGCTGGCCGGTGAAGAGCTCTCGGCGTTGAACGAGAAGGCCCGTGGCCAGTTGCGCAACCGCTCCCTGGGCTTTGTGTACCAGTTCCACCATTTGCTGCCAGAGTTCACCGCCCTGGAAAACGTGTGCATGCCGCTCTTGATCGGCAAGACCGCGATCCCGCAGGCGCGCCAGCGTGCCACGGCGTTACTGGAGCGCGTCGGCCTTGGCCATCGCCTGGAGCACAAGCCTTCAGAGTTGTCCGGTGGCGAGCGCCAGCGTGTGGCGATTGCCCGCGCCCTGGTGAACAACCCAGGCCTGGTGATGCTCGACGAGCCGACCGGCAACCTCGACTCCCACACCGCCCAGGGCATCAAGGACTTGATGCTGGAGCTGAGCACCCAGATGCGCACCGCGTTCCTGGTGGTGACCCATGACATGAGCATGGCCCGGCAGATGGACCGCGTGTTGCACCTGCAGGAAGGTCATTTGGTCGCCATCTGACCTGTTTCAAGCCCGGGCGCCTGTGCCTGGGTTTTCTTTTTTTTCAGGCGGTGCAAGCGAATGTTCAGACCGTTATCGATTTTTATCGGCGCGCGCTATACCCGCGCCAAGCGCCGCAACCGTTTTGTCTCGTTTATTTCGATGACCTCGATGATCGGCCTCGCCCTGGGCGTGCTGGCGATGATCGTGGTGTTGTCGGTGATGAACGGTTTCCAGCGGGAAATGAGTTCACGCATTCTGGGCATGGTGCCGCACGCCACCATCGTCGGCGTAAACCCGATCAGCGACTGGCAGCCCGTGGCCGCCGCCGCCCTGAAAAACCCCGAAGTGACCGCCGCCGTGCCGTTCACCGAGATGGAGGGCATGCTGTCCTACAAGGGTTCGATGCAGCCGATCCAGATCAGCGGGATCGACCCGGCGCAGGAAGGCAAGGTCTCCATCGTCACCCAGCATATCGTCCGGGGGAACCTGGCAGACCTGCAACCGGGTGAGTTCGGCGTGGTGATCGGGGAAATCACCGCACGCCGTTTCCGCCTGAATGTGGGTGACAAGCTGACATTGATCGTCCCGGAAATCAGCACGGCTCCCGGCGGCATTACCCCGCGTATGCAGCGTTTGAATGTGGTCGGTGTGTTCAAGGTCGGTGCCGAGCTGGACGGCTCGATGGCCCTGATCCACGTCGCCGATGCCGCGCAGATGCTGCGTTGGCAGCCCAACCAGGTGCAAAGCGTGCGCCTGGCGGTCAAGGACCTGTATGCGGCGCCCAAGGTTTCGGCAGACATCGCCAGTGGGCTGGGTGCGGCCTACAAGGCTGATGACTGGACCCATACCCAGGGCAGCCTGTTCAGCGCGATGAAGATGGAAAAGACCATGATCGGCCTGTTGCTGCTGATGATCGTCGCCGTCGCGGCCTTCAATATCATCGCCACGCTGATCATGGTGGTGAACGACAAGGGCGCGGACATCGCGATCCTGCGCACTATCGGTGCCACGCCACGGCAGATCATGGCGATCTTCATGGTCCAGGGCACGGTGATCGGTATCGTCGGCACTCTGATTGGCGGCGTGCTGGGGGTGATAGCCGCGCTCAACGTCAGTGAGCTGGTGGGCTGGATGGAGCGTGTGACCGGGCAGCATATCTTCAGTTCGGACGTGTATTTCGTCAGCAACCTGCCATCGGAGCTGCAAGGTGGCGATGTGCTGCTGATTTGCAGCGCGGGGTTTGTGTTGAGCTTTTTGGCGACGATCTACCCGGCGTATCGGGCGGCGAAGATCGAGCCGGCGCATGCCCTGAGATATTCGTAGGTCTTGAGATCGCTATCGCAGGCAAGCCAGCTCCCACATTTGACGGTGCTCGCAAATCAACATGTGGGAGCGGGCTTGCCCGCGATGAGGCCCGCCCAGCTTGCTTCAACCCCCCTGTGGCAACTCAATCACAAACCGCGTCCACCCCGGTTGTGATTCACAGAAAATCCTCCCCCCATGCGCCCGCACAATCGACTGGGTAATCGCCAACCCCAGCCCCGCATGCTCACTGCTGCCTTCGTGCCGTGCCGGATCTGCGCGGTAGAACCGGTCAAACAGCTTGGGCAGCAGCCCTTGGGGAATCCCGGTCCCGGTGTTTTCCACACTCAGTGTCACGCCCTGGGCGTTTTCGCTGATCCTCACTCGTACTTCGCCACCCGGCGGGGTAAAGCGCACGGCGTTGTCCAACAGATTGGAAAACGCCCGGCGCAGCATGCTGCGGTCACCGGCGGCACTGGCGCTGCCGTCGCGCAGCAGGTTGACCTGGGCGTCCTCGGCCAACGGCGCGAAGAACTCCAGCAACGCATCCACCTCGTCGGCCAGGGCCAGGGGTTCGCGTTTGGGGTTGAGCAAACCGTGGTCGGCCTTGGCCAGGTACAGCATGTCGTTGACCAGTTGGGCCATCCATTGCAGCTCTTCCAGATTGCTGTGCAGCGCTTCGCGGTAGTCTTCCAGCGGCCGGGGTTGGGTGAGGATCACCTGGGTCTGGGTCAGCAGGTTGGATAACGGTGTGCGCAGTTCGTGGGCGATATCGGCAGAGAACGCCGATAGCCGCTGGAACGCATCATCGAGGCGGCCAAACATCGCATTGAAGGCCTGGGCCAGTTCCGCCAGTTCGGCGGGCATCTGTTCCTGGGGCAGGCGCTGGGTCAGGGAGTGAGCGCGGATATTGCTGGCCACTTCGGTCATTCGCCGCAGGGGCCGCAGCCCGCTGCGCGCGGCCCAGGCGCCAAGGAGCGCGGTCGCCAGGGCGGACAGGCCGACTGTCAGCCAGATCAGGTGTTGCATGCGTTGCAGGAAGTGCTGGTGATGGGTGATGTCGAGCATCAGGACCAACTGCGCAGAACCGGGCTGGGCGGGGTTCAACGCAGCGTTGTACACCCGGTAGCTGGTGCCGGCGCTTTGCAGGCTGTGCAGGCCGGGCGCGGTGGGCAGGTCGACGGGGATGCGCGGCGCGCTGTCAAACCAGCGCTGGCCGTCGGCGGCGTTGACGCGCACGGCCAGGTCCGGTTGATGGCTCAGTTCGTCTGTCAGTGCCGCCACGCGTTGGGCGAACAGCGCCGGGGTGTCGGCGCCTTGCAGGGCACTGCGCAGGGCCAGCAGCTTGCTGTCGAGCAATTGCTGGTCGAGTTCGATGAAGTGCTTTTCGCTGGCCTGGCTGAACAATACGCCTGCCAGCAGCGAGACCACGGCGGTGCAGCCGGCAAACAGCAGGGCCAGGCGGCTGGCCAGGGAGAGGCGTTTCATCAACTGAACCGCTCTTCCAGCACATAGCCCATGCCGCGCACGGTGTGGATCAGCTTGTTGGGGAAGCCGTCATCGATCTTCAAGCGCAGGCGGCGGATGGCCACTTCGATGATATTGGTGTCGCTGTCGAAATTCATGTCCCAGACCTGGGAGGCGATCAGCGACTTGGGCAACACTTCGCCCTGGCGGCGCAGGAGCATTTCCAGCAGGGCGAACTCCTTGGCGGTGAGGTCGATACGCTGGCCGCTGCGCTCCACGCGGCGCCGGATCAGGTCCAGGCGCAGGTCGGCCAGGTGCAGGTTGGTTTCCTGGGGTGTGCTGCTGCCGCGGCGCAACAGGCTGCGCACCCGGGCCAGCAGTTCGGAGAACGCGAATGGCTTGACCAGATAGTCGTCAGCGCCCAACTCCAGGCCGTGGACCCGATCTTCCACCGCATCCCGTGCCGTCAGGAACAGCACCGGGATTTCCAGGCCGGCACTGCGCACCGCCTGCAGGATCTGCCAGCCGCTGCGGCCCGGCAGCATCACATCGAGAATCAGCAAGTCGTAGTCACCTGTCAGCGCCAAGTGCTGGCCGGTGGTGCCGTCGGCCACCAGTTCGGTATTGAACCCGGCTTCGGCCAGGCCCTGGCGCAGGTATTGGCCGGTTTTGGGTTGGTCTTCGACGATCAGCAGTTTCATAGGCAACTCATGGCGGGGTAGCAGCGGGCTTTATACCGTGTGCGCCGGTGGGCTGGCGCAACCTGACAAAGTTGTAATCTAGCAGTCAGGTAACTGGCAGCGGTGCATTATTAGAGTGTCCCACAGGCTGGTCTTATACCTTTGGAGGATAAACATGTTTTTGCGTAAATCTGGGTGGCTGGCAGGTTGCTTGATGATGTTGAGCGTCCCGGCGCTGGCCGATGGCGCTCACACGTTTGCCTTTGGCGAGGCGGCGCCGGCGACCAAGGCCACTCGTACGGTGGAAGTGGTGCTGCAGGATATTTCCTTTGCACCCACCTCACTTGATGTAAAGGCCGGTGAGACGGTGCGCTTTGTGCTGGTCAACAAGGGACAGTTGCTGCATGAGTTCAACCTGGGTGACGCAAGCATGCATGCCGATCACCAGAAAGAAATGCTCAAGATGCAAGCCAGTGGCATGTTGACCTCCACCGGCATGGGCCAGATGGATCACGCGGCGATGGGCCATGGTGATATGGGTGGCATGAAGCATGACGATCCCAACAGCGTGCTGGTGGAGCCAGGCAAGACCGCGCAATTGACCTGGACCTTCAGCAAGGCTGGGGCCCTGGAGTTCGCTTGCAACCTCCCCGGGCATTACCAGGCGGGGATGGTCGGCAAGCTGACTGTTGCCCCCTGACGCGCGGGTTAAGGCCGGGAGCAAAGGCTGGTAGACTGGCGGGGTTTATTTAGCCAGGTTTCCGCCATGCATCCCGCAGCCGAACATTCGCCGCTGGGCAAGTCCAGTGAATACATCTCCACTTACACCCCTTCATTGCTGTTCCCTATCCCTCGCGCCGCCAAATGGGCCGAGCTGGGCCTCACCGCCCAGACGCTGCCTTACAAGGGCGTGGATTTCTGGAACTGTTTTGAACTGTCCTGGCTGCTGCCGTCTGGCAAGCCGGTGGTGGCTATCGGTGAGTTCAGCATCCCGGCTGACTCGCCGAACATCATCGAGTCAAAGTCCTTCAAGCTCTACCTCAACTCGTTGAACCAGACGCCGTTTGCCGATGTGTCCAACCTTGAGGCGACCTTGCGTGCCGACTTGAGCGCGGCGGCCGGCAAACCCGTGGGTGTGCGCATCCGCAGCCTGGCCGAGGTGGAAGATGAAGGCGTGGTGCGCCTGCCGGGGGTGTGCATCGATGACCTGGATATCAGTGTCAGCAACTACGAGCATCCGCGTCCGGAATTGCTGCGTTGCGATGATTCCCGTGTGGTGGAGGAGAGCGTGCACAGCCACCTGCTCAAATCCAACTGCCCGGTGACCAGCCAGCCGGACTGGGGCAGCGTGGCGGTGGAATACCGTGGCGCGGCGCTGGACCATGCGAGCCTGTTGGCATACCTGGTGAGCTTCCGCCAGCACTCGGACTTTCATGAGCAGTGCGTGGAGCGGATCTTTCTCGACCTGCAGCGGTTGCTCAAGCCGCAGAAGTTGACGGTGTATGCGCGGTATGTGCGTCGCGGTGGGTTGGATATCAACCCCTATCGCAGTACCGAGGCTGTGCAGTTCCAGAACCTGCGCCTGGCTCGCCAGTAAGCTTTACACCACACAAATGTGGGAGCGGGCTTGCTCGCGATAGCGGTGTTTCAGTCAATATCTTCGGTGACTGGCACTCCGTTATCGCGAGCAAGCCCGCTCCCACATTTTTTGGTTCTGGGTTTGGCCTGGATGCGGATTAGATCCCGATATTGCCCAGGGTCACCACAATATTGCGCAATGTCCCGGCTATGCCCGGATGCTCCAGCTCGAAGCGTTCTACAGCCAGGTTGACACCGTCGGCAAGGCTGGGGTTCTGAGTGGCAGGTTCTAGTTCCAGTTGCACTTCAAACTTGGCAATCAACGCTTCCAGCGCTTCGCGTTTTTCCAGCGACAGAGGCGGGTCCTGGTTCAATTGCTCGCGCAGGATGGAAACCTGTTCTTGCAGTTTTTCGCGGGCAGGCATGGCGTTCTTCCTTTTATCAATAGGCACTGGCATAGACCACGGCACGCCGAGAAAGGTCTACGGGACGACCTGTAGATTAATCCACTGGCGGCGACTGTGCATGATCTTGATCAGGGCTTCTCGCCTTTGAGCCGGCGCAGGCCGATGTCCGCCAGGCAGGTGCCCAGTTCACCCAGGTGATCAATCACCGAGTGCACGCCAAGCCCATATAGCGCGACGGTGGCCTTGGCGCGCTTGTGTTCGCGTGCCTGTTCGTCCAGCGCTTGCCATTGGCCAGGGGAGAGCCCGCAGAGGGAGCCGCAGGACGCCAGGCCAATTGTCCAGAGCCCAGCGTTGAGCCCTGATTGCAGCAGCCGCGGCTCGCCACTGACCAGCACGCAGCCATCCAGGTGTGCGATGTTCAACTCCATCAACGCTTGCCAGCAGGCATGGGGCGCAGGCCAGGGGGCGGTCGCAGGGCGGCAGCCATGCACCCAGCCGGGCAGGGCTGCGGCCAGCGGGGTGGTGACGGCGCAAGGCAACTCATCCAGCCAGGCGCAGGGGGTGCCTTGGGTGTTGAGCCATTGCAGGATATTCAGGGCACCAGGGGTGGCCAGGGTTTCGGCTGCGGGGATGGTGTTGGCGTGGGCCGTGGAACCGAAGTCCACCAGGCAACCACTGAGCCCAAACAACACGGCGGTCAGGGAAGGGGCGTTGTCTGCAACGATCTGGGGGTGGGGCATTTCGACGTCCCTGAAAATAGCTGTGACGCTATCGGAGGTCCGTGACAGGCAGATGACACCTGATGAGATTGTAGGGAATTTGTACATTTTCTGAATGACAATTCCGTCAAGCTGCCTAATCCTACACTTCCGTCATATACTGCCGCCTTATTCAGGGCATAGCGCCCATGACAGATCATTCAAGGAGTTCAAGCTATGCGCTGGAGCCAGTGTCTTGCTCAACTATCGGTATGTGCCAGTGTCCTGCTGGTGCCTTTCGCCGCCCAGGCCGCAGAAGAAGATCCGTGGGAGAGCATCAACCGCCCGATCTTCACGTTCAACGACACCGTTGATACCTATGCACTGAAGCCATTGGCCCAGGGCTACCAGTTCATCACCCCGCAATTTGTCGAAGACGGTATCCACAACTTCTTCCGCAATATCGGCGATGTGGGCAACCTGGCCAACAACGTGCTGCAACTCAAGCCGCATCAGGCCGGTGTCGATACCGCGCGCTTGCTGGTCAACACCACGTTTGGCGTGCTGGGCTTGGTTGATGTCGGCACCAAAATGGGGCTGCAGCGCAGCGATGAAGACTTCGGCCAGAGCCTCGGTTACTGGGGCGTGGGCAGCGGTCCGTACGTGATGCTGCCGCTGCTGGGCCCGAGCACCCTGCGTGATGCACCGTCCAAGTATGTCGACAGCTACACCGAACCGTACCGCTACATGAACGACATTCCTACGCGCAACAGCGCCATGGGCCTGGATATCATCGATACCCGCGCCAGCCTGCTGTCGGCTGAAAAGCTGATCAACGGCGACAAATACACCTTTATTCGCAATGCCTACCTGCAGAACCGCGAGTTCAAGGTCAAGGACGGCAATGTAGTGGATGACTTTTAAGGTTAAACCTTGAATGAAAAAGGCGGCCCTTAAGGCCGCCTTTTTTGTGTGCATTGATTTCAGTACATCGTGAGGATTTTCAGGCCCAGGTGTTGGTCGTCGCCTTCTTTCCTGGCCCAGACCACCTCGGTGTCTGCCTCAAGGCCCTTGAGCGCGGCGTGTTCTGAGTCGATACGCACCTTCAGTTGGTCGCCAACGTTGAATGGATGCTGCGCCTGGACCTGCATGCCAGAGCTGGAGAGGTCCAGGCAGACCCCGGCAATCTCTTGCCCGGCATGGATCAGCGACACGTCCGCATCCACCCGCATGCGGATGAAATCGCGCTTTTCTGCGTAGTCACGTTCATTTGCGCTCATAGCTTTCATCCTTCCATTGCGTTGTGGTTTTGCCTGTTCTTATAACTCCCGGTGATTTGCGATGTAAAGACGCCCAGCGACCATCGGCATGAGCTTGAAACCCCTGGCGGATGGGAGTACCGTCTGCGCCTTAGAAGGGCACCTCTGCTTTACCTTTGTGCGTGGGCCAACAGCTCATGTTTTGTAGGACAGAGAGGCTAGAAAGCGAATCCAGTAGTGCGAGCCGGGCCATTGCCTGACTGCCTACGCCAACCTAATTCTGGCGCCGTTTGCCCACATGCAAAAAACCAGTGCCACGCTGCTGATAATCGATGACGACGAAGTAGTGCGCGCGAGCCTCGCGGCCTATTTGGAAGACAGTGGCTTCAGCGTCCTGCAGGCCGGCAATGGTCTTCAGGGTCTCCAGGTGTTCGAGCGCGACCAGCCCGACCTGGTGATCTGCGACCTGCGCATGCCCCAGATGGGCGGCCTTGAGCTGATCCGCCAGGTGACCGAGCTTGCCCCGCAGACGCCGGTCATTGTCGTGTCGGGTGCCGGAGTGATGAACGACGCCGTGGAAGCCTTGCGCCTGGGCGCCGCCGATTACCTGATCAAGCCCCTGGAAGACCTGGCCGTCCTGGAACACTCGGTGCGCCGTGCACTGGACCGTGCCCGCCTGCTGCTGGAAAACCAGCGCTACCGCGAAAAGCTCGAAACCGCCAACCGTGAACTCGAAGCCAGCCTCAACCTGCTCCAGGAAGACCAGAACGCCGGTCGCCAGGTGCAGATGAACATGCTGCCGGTCAGCCCGTGGAGCATCGACGAGTTCCAATTTGCTCACCAGATCATCCCTTCATTGTATTTGTCGGGTGATTTTGTCGACTATTTTCGCGTTGATGAGCGCCGTGTCGCGTTCTACCTGGCCGATGTCTCCGGGCACGGCGCATCTTCTGCATTCGTAACTGTGTTGTTGAAGTTCATGACCACACGGCTGTTGTTCGAATCCAAGCGCAACGGCACTTTGCCGGAGTTCACTCCCTCGCAAGTGCTGGGCCACATCAACCGGGGTCTGATCAGCTGCAAGCTGGGCAAGCACGTGACGATGGTGGGCGGCGTGATTGATGAAGAAACGGGTCTTTTGACCTACAGCATTGGCGGTCACCTGCCATTGCCGGTTTTATACACTCCAGACAGTGTGCGTTATCTGGAAGGGCGTGGTCTGCCGGTGGGTTTGTTCAACGAAGCCACCTATGAAGATCACATCCTGGAACTGCCACCGGCCTTCAGCCTGACGCTGATGTCCGATGGCATCCTGGACCTTCTTCCAGAGCCTACACTCAAAGAGAAAGAAGCCGCCTTGCCTCAACGGGTAAGGTCGGCGGGCGGCAGCCTGGATGGCCTGCGGCAGGTTTTTGGATTGGCCACGCTAGGGGAGATGCCGGATGATATCGCCCTATTGGTGTTGAGCAGGAATCTTTGATGAGTACCGGAAGAATCCAATTCGCCGAGCAAGACGGGACCTTCGTCCTGAAGTTTGTCGGTGAAGTGCGCCTGACCTTGTGTTCGGCGCTGGATGCAACGATTGAGCGGATTTTCACAGCCTTGAATTTCTCGGCGATCGTGATCGATCTGACCGAAACCCGCAGCATCGATAGCACCACCCTTGGGCTGTTGGCCAAGTTGTCCATTCTGTCGCGGCAGAAGGTTGGACTGCTGCCGACCGTCGTCACCACACACGAAGACATCACCCGGCTGTTGCAGTCGATGGGTTTCGACCAGGTGTTCAACATCGTCGATCGCCCGATCCCCTGTCCGGAATGCCTGACCGACTTGCCTTCCCAGGACCAGTCCGAGGAAGTGGTGCGGCTCAAGGTGCTGGAAGCGCACAAGATCCTGATGGGCCTGAACGAATCCAACCGCGAGGCATTTCACGACCTGGTCAACGCCCTGGAGCGTCACTGATCTCACTGTTGAGCAAGGTCAAAATGTAGGAGCTGGCTTGCCTGCGATAGCGCCAGCCCAACCACCCATATTGAGCGGGTACAAAAAAGGGCGGCATCTCAAAGATGCCGCCCTTTTTGCCGCGCTCGCTTTTTACAGCTTGGCGCTCAACAACGCCTCCAGCTTCTCCTGATCCCGGGCAAACTGACGAATCCCCTCAGCCAGCTTCTCAGTGGCCATCGCATCTTCGTTGGACTCCCAACGGAACTGCGCCTCGGTCATATGCACGCGAGGTTCGCCGGCGTGGCCTGGCGCCAACTTGCGCTCGAGCTTGCCATTGTCGGCCGCCAACTTCTCCAGCAAGTCCGGGCTGATGGTCAGGCGGTCGCAACCGGCCAACTCCTCGATCTGGCTCAGGTTGCGGAAGCTCGCGCCCATCACCACAGTCTTGTAGCCATTGGCCTTGTAGTAGTTGTAGATGCGGGTGACCGACTGCACGCCTGGATCATCGGCGCCGATGTAGTCGTTGCCGTTGGCCTTTTTGTACCAGTCGTAGATACGACCGACAAACGGTGAAATCAGGAACACCCCGGCTTCCGCGCAGGCCACGGCCTGGGCGAAGGAGAACAACAGGGTCAGGTTGGTCTGGATGCCTTCCTTTTCCAGTTGCTCGGCGGCACGAATGCCTTCCCAGGTGGACGCGATCTTGATCAGCACGCGGTCGCGGCCAATACCTGCCTTTTCGTACAGGTCGATCAGACGATGCGCACGCTTGAGTACCGCGTCAGTGTCGAACGACAGGCGCGCATCCACCTCGGTGGAAATGCGTCCTGGCACCACTTTCAGGATCTCCTGGCCCACAGCCACCGCAAAGCGGTCACTGGCCAGGCCCACATCACCGTTGCAATCCTGCACGCAGGCATCCAGCAACTTGGCGTAGCCTGGAATTGACGCAGCCTTGAGCAAAAGGGAAGGGTTGGTGGTGGCATCCTGTGGCTTGACGCGAGCGATAGCTTCAAAATCGCCGGTGTCGGCAACTACAGTGGTGAATTGCTTGAGTTGTTCCAGCTTGGAAGTCATGGGCGTGCTCTGTCCTATGGGTCTGATGACATTACCCGAGGGTTGCTAGCCGCTCAAGGGCGCAAATGCGTTCGATCGTTTGCGAGGGCAACAACCTGAAAACAGCCGTTTGAATGACCGGCCGTGCTGCTAGATAGGAGGGCAGAATCGCCATCAGGTTCCGCCTGCACCGCGATCAAAATGTGGGGCTGGCCCGCGATAGCGCTGGACCCAGTCGTCCAATAAGCCGACTGACCGGCTCCGTCAGTGGCCCTCCAGCAACGCCCCAGCCTGATCCAACAAAGCCAACGGATCGCTGGCCTTATGAATATCCACCGACAACAACTGCCGAAACCTGCGAGCCCCCGAAAAACCGGTGCCCAACCCCAACACATGCCGCGTAATGTGATGCATCGCCCCACCAGTGGCCAGGTGTTCGGCGATATAAGGCCGCAACTTCGCCAACGCCTCGGCCCGACTGATCACCGGCGCCGTACTGTCAAACAGCCGCTGATCCACTTCTGCCAGCAAATACGGATTGTGATAAGCCTCACGCCCCAGCATTACCCCATCAAACACCTGCAAATGCTGTTCGCATTGCTCCAGCGTCTTGATCCCGCCATTGAGAATAATCTCCAACTCGGCAAAATCCCGCTTCAATTGCGCCGCTACGTCATAACGCAACGGCGGAATGTCCCGATTCTCCTTGGGCGACAACCCCTCCAGAATCGCAATCCGCGCATGCACGGTAAAACTGGAGCAACCCGCGTCTTTCACCTGCCCGACGAAATCACACAACTGGGCATAACTATCCCGGCCATTAATCCCGATACGGTGCTTGACCGTCACCGGAATCGACACCGCATCACGCATCGCCTTTACACAGTCCGCCACCAGAGCGGGGTGCCCCATCAGGCACGCGCCGATCATATTGTTCTGCACCCGGTCGCTGGGGCAGCCGACGTTCAGGTTCACTTCGTCGTAGCCTGCATCCTCGGCCATGCGGGCACAGGCAGCCAAATCGGCTGGAACACTGCCGCCCAGTTGCAACGCCAGTGGGTGCTCGGCCTCGTTGTGACGCAGGAAGCGTTCGTGGTCACCGCGGAGGATGGCGCCGGTGGTGACCATTTCGGTGTAGAGCAGGGCGTGCTTGGAGAGGAGGCGTAGGAAAAAGCGGCAGTGGCGGTCGGTCCAATCCATCATCGGCGCAACCGAAAACCGGCGGGAAAGTGGCATTGATGCAATTTGTAGGGGCATTGAAGTATCTGGACGGGGAAGGCGAAGGGCGATCAGTTTATCAGGAACGGAGTGGCCTCGTTGAGGCCAGGTATCCGGGGCGTTCCCACATCAGTCGACGCGCCCCGGCAGCATCCCCGCCAGTACCTTGTCCTTATCAACAAAGTGATGCTTCAGCGCCACCATCACATGCCCTCCCACAAGAGCACCGCATAACCACGCGCTGTAGGTATGAATTGCCTTTGCCAGGTCATAGAGACTCTTATCCGCCTCCACCAGCGGCGGTAGCAGGAATAAGCCGGCAACCAGGATGGGTTTGTCCGCCACCGAACTCCAGTACCAGCCGGATATCGGCAGTCCGACTAGCGCCACGATATACAGCAACAGGTGGCCAATGAGCGCAGCACGCTTGACCATCGGTGTCATGGTGTCGGGCATCGCCGGCGCTGCATGGGTCAGGCGCCAGGCGATACGTAGGACGATAAGCAACAGCAGGGTGCTAGCCATCGCCTTGTGTAAAAAAGTGAGTTGATGCTGCGGGTTTAATTCATCGCGCCAGTGAACGGCCACGATTCCCACCAGCCAGGCGGCAATCCAGATGAGCGCCATGCTCCAGTGCAGCCACTTTGCCGTGGCTGTATAGCTTTTTGCCTGTGTCATCTGGATACGCGCTTCCCTTTTGAGTAGGCGCGATTATCGACAATTGGGCAGGGCTGAAAACCATAAAAACTTGATGATTCCCATCGACTTTCCTGATTCCAGCACGCCCGAGGTTGTTCCGTCACTCCTCTGGCCTGAGCCTTTAGCTTTCAGGATGCGCCTGCAGAAAACCAAGCAGATGTTCCACGAATGCCTGCGGTGCCTCCTCCATCACAAAATGCCCGCAATCGGCGATGATCGCCCCGCGCAGGTCGGTTGCGTGCCCCTGGAGCGTCACCAGGGGGGCGTCGTTAGTGGCATGTTCGGCGCCGATGGCCAGTACCGGCATTTCCAGCATGCGGGTAGCGCGCTCGGTGTTTTGCCGGATGGTTTCGGGAATCGCGCGGTAATAGTCGAACCCTGCGCGCAAGCCACCGGGTGTCGAATAGGCGCGAATGTAGACGTCGGACGCAACGGAGTCGCGGTGAAATGACCAGCGGTCGAACATGAAGTTGAGGTACGTTTCCTCCCGTCCGGTGATGAGGGCTTCGGGCAGGTCCTGGATCTGGTTGAAGAGGAAGTGCCACAGGAAGATGTTTTGTTCCGGCGCCACAAAAATCGGCGGCGGCGGGGCCAGGCCGGGTATGACGGCTTCGGTTACGGTCAGTGTGCGCACGGCGTGTGGCTGGTCACTTGCCAACGCATAGCCGATCCACATGCCGACATCGTGCCCGACCAGGTGATAGCGCGGGATGCCGAGCTCCAGCATCGTCCGATGGAGCACGTCGGCAATATTGCCGGTGTCGAAGCCCAGTGCAGGACGGTCTGAGTTGCCCAGGCCTGGCGGGTCGACGGCAATGGCCTGGAAGCCCTGAATTGCCAGGGCTTGCATGATATGCCGGAAGGCGTACCAGGTTTGTGGCCAGCCCGGGACCAGCAACACCGGTTGCCCGGCGCCGGCCATGACGCAGTGGATTTTCTTGCCGTCGATTCGCACGTAGTGGTGTGTGAAATCGTCACTGGTATCGAGGGATAGGGCGGTGAGAGCGTTCATGGTCGTGCCTCGTGCTGAAGGCCGAGCATGGCCTGGATCTGCCGCTGATCGACCGGCGCACCGGCGAAGTCGTCAAAGGCCCGGTCGGTGACTTTAATGATATGTCGATTGATGAACTCGACGCCTTCGCTGGCTCCGTCCTCCTGGTTTTTCAAGCAGCACTCCCATTCCAGCGTGGCCCAGCCCGGATAGTCGTATTGGGCGAGTTTGGAGAAAATGCCTTTGAAATCCACCTGGCCATCACCCAGTGAGCGAAAACGCCCGGCACGGTTGGCCCAGTCGCTGTAGCCACCGTAGATACCTTGGCGGCCGGTGGCGTTGAACTCGGCGTCCTTGACATGAAACATGCGGATGAACGACTGGTAAATGTCGAGGTAGCTCAAGTAGTCCAGTTGTTGCAGCACGAAGTGGCTGGGGTCGAACAGGATCCGACAGCGCGGATGCTGGTCAACCCGTTCGTAGAAACGCTCGAAACTGGTGCCGTCGTGGAGGTCCTCGCTGGGGTGGATTTCGTAGCAGAGGTTGACGCCTTGCTCGTCGGCAAGGTCCAGCAGCGGTCGCCAGCGTCGGGCCAGCTCATCGAATGCGGCATCGATAAGACCTTCCGGGCGTTGCGGGAAGGGGAACAGATAGGGCCAGGCGAGGGAGCCGGAAAACGTGCCCAGGTCTTCAAGGCCAAGCCGTTGCGAGGCCGTGATGGTCCATTTCATGCGTTCGATCGCCCATTCGGTACGGGCCTGGGGTTTGCCCCGCAGCGGCGCTGGAATGGATGCGTCCCACAACGCGTCGTAGGCAGGATGCACCGCCACCAGTTGGCCAAAAATATGGCTGGTCAATTCACTGACCTGCAGGCCGTGGTCGCCGAGCATGCCCTTGATGTCATCGCAGTACGCCTGGCTTTGCGCGGCCAGTTCGATATTGAAGAGTCGGCTGTCCCAGGCCGGAATCTGCAGCGCCTTGAAGCCTTGCGCCTTGGCCCACTGAGCGATGTTCTCCAGGTTGTTGAAAGGCGGCTCGGCGGCACTGAATTGTGCCAGGTGCAAACTGGGTCCTTTAAGCGTACGCATCATGTGTTCCTATTGTTTGTCGATTGACAAAGAATAGGCCCGTCCATTCATTACCGTCAACTCGATATGGGTTAAAGTGATGAAATCACACCCACAGGTAAGCAATTAATGGCCGGACGTCCGCGCGAATTTGATAGGGAAGCGGCATTGCAGCGCGCCATGTTGTTGTTCTGGGAGCAAGGGTACGAGGGCACCAGCATGTCGGCGCTGGTTGAGGCGCTGGGCATTGCCTCGGCGAGGATTTACGCCGCTTTTGGCAGCAAGCAGGCGCTGTTCCGTGAGGCGGTGGCGTTATATGAAAGCGGCGAGGGTGGTTTTGCCGACTATGCGCTGGCGCAGGCAGACCTGAAAAGCGCGATCAGGGGCATGCTGGACAATGCCATCAGCACTTACACGCAATCGGGTCGGCCCGGCGGCTGCCTGGTGGTGAGTGCCGCAAGCAGCACCAGCCCGGACGGCGCTGAGGTTCAGCAATGGCTGCGCGAGCACCGTCTGCAACGTACCCAGTCGATTATCGACAGGTTGCAGCGCGGGCAGGAAAGCGGCGAGCTTGGCGCGGGTGCCGACGTGCAGGCACTGGGGGACTTTTATGCGACCTTTTTGCACGGTATTTCCATCCAGGCGAGGGATGGCGTTACACCTGAGCGTCTTCGCCAGTCTGTCGAGGTGGCGCTGAGCCTGTTGCCAACCCGACCGTCAAGTCCAGAACAGACGCCCGATCCCGCCGGAGCATGATATTCTGCGCGCCATCTTGGTCTATTCTCTCTCTGGTACGCACTCCCGAATGCGTACCGGCAGGGTAGCTGTCGCCGAGGTAGCTGAAGCCAATAATGATAAGAAGTCAGCGCAGAAGGGACATAAAAGTGAGGTCGATACGTCGGCCTTGTGTGCCCACCCTGCAGTACTTGCGAGTACGGGAACCCGCCAGACGTTGCCTGATGTTTGGCGCACCACGGTTGCCGGAAGGTCGAGGGCGGTAGGGCGGAAGGCGTTTTATCATAGGTGCTACGATGTTTAAAAAAGTGAACACTGCCCTGCTGGGTCTGGCTTTGTCGATGGGGATTACTTCCGTCCAGGCGGAAGAGGCAAAGAAAGTCGATGTGCTGCTGATCGGCGGCGGCATCATGAGTGCGACCCTGGGTGTATGGCTCAATGAGCTGCAGCCGGATTGGTCGATGGAGATGGTCGAGCGCCTGGATGGCGTCGCCGAAGAAAGCTCCAATGGTTGGAACAACGCCGGTACCGGTCACTCGGCCCTGGCTGAGCTGAACTACACCCCGGAAAACAAGGACGGCACCGTTGAGATCCCGAAAGCGGTCGAGATCAACGAAGCGTTCCAGATCTCCCGCCAGTTCTGGTCGTGGCAGGTTCAGCAAGGCGTTCTGAAGAACCCGCGTTCGTTCATCAACTCCACTCCGCACATGAGCTTTGTGTGGGGCGATGACAACATCAAGTTCCTGAAAAAACGTTACGAAGCGCTGCAGGCGAGCCCGCTGTTTGCTGGCATGGAATACTCCGAAGATCCGGTACAGATCAAGAAGTGGGTTCCGCTGATGATGGAAGGGCGTGACCCGAACCAGAAAATCGCCGCGACCTGGACACCAATCGGTACTGACGTGAACTTCGGCGAGATCACCCGCCAGTTCGTCGCTCACTTGCAGACCACGCCCAAGTTCGACCTGAAACTGTCGAGCGAAGTGCAGGACATCACCAAGAACGCCGACGGTTCGTGGCGTGTCAGCTACAAAAACCTGAAAGACGGCAGCAAGACCGAGACCGACGCCAAGTTCGTATTCATCGGCGCGGGCGGCGGTGCCCTGCACTTGTTGCAGAAGTCGGGCATTCCTGAAGCCAAGGAATACGCAGGCTTCCCGGTGGGTGGCTCGTTCCTGGTGACCGAGAACCCAACGATTGCCGAGCAGCACCTGGCCAAGGCCTACGGTAAAGCTTCGGTTGGCGCGCCACCGATGTCGGTACCGCACCTGGACACCCGCGTGCTGGATGGCAAGCGCGTGATCCTGTTTGGCCCATTCGCGACCTTCTCCACCAAGTTCCTCAAAGAAGGCTCGTACCTGGACCTGCTGACCAGCACCACCACCCACAACATCTGGCCAATGACCAAAGTCGGTATTCGTGAATACCCACTGGTCGAGTACCTCGCTGGCCAACTGATGCAGTCCGATGACGACCGCTTCAAGGCGCTGCAAGAGTACTTCCCGAACGCCAAGAAAGAAGACTGGCGCCTGTGGCAAGCCGGTCAGCGTGTGCAGATCATCAAGCGTGACGAAGAGCAGGGCGGCGTCCTGAAACTCGGTACCGAAGTGGTCAGCTCCGCCGACAACACCATCGCCGGCCTGTTGGGTGCATCGCCAGGTGCGTCCACTGCAGCGCCGATCATGCTGACCGTGCTGGAAAAAGTGTTCAAGGACAAGGTCGCTACCCCGGCCTGGCAGGAAAAGCTGAAGCAGATCGTGCCGAGCTATGGCACCAAGCTGAACGGCAGCCCTGAGCGCGTTGCGCAAGAATGGGCCTACACTGCCAAGGTTCTGCAACTGACGCCTCCGCCAGCCATTCCGCAAATGGCTGCCCCACAGACGACCGAGGCTGCCAAGCCTGCGGCCGAGCCGAGCAAGCCGGCGGCTGACATCGCGCTGTAAGCGGTTGACGAGGTCCTGAAACAGGATTGAGTCGCCAGTTAAAAACCCGCTGAACCGGTAACGGTCAGCGGGTTTTTTGATTGTGGAGCTTTATTGGAGCGCAACTGGGCTGGCTTTAGCCCGGCTTTTTCGTTCCCAGCAGCCGCACTTCCTTGAGCAGTGCCGCCCCCAATTGTTCGGTACCTAGCTCCTTGTACCCAACCGCCTTGATCTCACCGTTCTCTTCCGCCTGGATGATGATCACCGGCGTTTCCTTGCCTGTACCCGCTTCGACGTGCATGGCGTATTGGGGGATATCCAGCTTGATGGGAGTACCTGCCGCCTTGCCTTTCACATTGATCAGAAACGCCGCACAGCCATTGTCGACATCGTCGTTGGTGGCAGAACGGCCGCTGACGAAACAGGTCTCTGGAAGGTCCGGCCAGGCGATGGTTTCTGCCAGGGCGAGGGTGGGGGTCAGGAGCAGGGCAGCGAGCAGAAGCGTGCGCACGTTGGGCAGTCTCTAATAAGGGCGGTGGAACACAGGTTTTACCAAAGCAGGTCCGTTGCAGCAACGCCAAGGTATCTTGGCCAATCATCGCGCTTTTGCTCCCTGCGCGGCGACTGCCTGGCTCACCTGTTCAATGCTGACGGCCGTGGCGGGTTTGCGGATCAGGCCCTTGAGGTCCTGGACGCTATGGTAGGTGTCGCTGGTCTGAATAGGTAAAACCCTAGTCCGCCTTCATACCTTCGACACCCATCAGACAGCCCTAAAGCAATCCAACCTATGATCTGGCGATGTGCCTTACTGCACCACGCGATAGCACGGCACATACGCCGCGCCACCGGGCAGTTTCATCCGGTGTTGCTCCACAAACGCCTTCAACAGTTCATCCAGCGGCTTCATGATGCTCGGGTCGCCGTGGATCTCGTACGGGCCGTTCTGTTCGATCAGGCGGATGCCCTTGTCCTTGACGTTACCCGCCACAATCCCCGAGAACGCCCGACGCAGGTTGGCCGCCAGTTCATGGGGCGGCAGGGCATGGCTCAGTTGCAGGCTGGCCATGTTGGCGTGGGTCGGGTCGAACGGGCGCTGGAAGCCTTCGTCGATCTTCAGCAGCCAGTTGAAGTGGAAGGCATCGTTGCGCTCGCGGCGGAACTGTTTGACGGACTTGAGGCCCGCGGTCATCTGCCGGGCGACTTCGGCGGGGTCATCAATGATGATCTGGTAGTGGGCCTGGGCCGCCTCACCCAGGGTCGCGCCGACAAACGCATGCAACTGTTGCAGGTACGGCGCTGCCTGTTTTGGCCCGGTGAGGATGACCGGGAAGGGCACGTCACGGTTGTCCGGGTGCATGAGGATGCCCAGCAGGTACAGGAATTCTTCGGCCGTACCGGCGCCGCCCGGGAAGATAATGATGCCGTGGCCGACACGCACAAAGGCCTCCAGGCGTTTTTCGATATCCGGCAGGATCACCAGTTCGTTGACGATCGGGTTCGGCGCTTCGGCGGCGATGATGCCAGGCTCAGTGAGGCCCAGGTAGCGCCCGCCGGTGATGCGTTGCTTGGCGTGGGAAATAGTCGCGCCCTTCATCGGGCCTTTCATCACGCCAGGGCCGCAACCGGTGCACACATCGAGGCTGCGCAGGCCCAGTTCGTGCCCGACTTTCTTGGTGTATTTGTATTCTTCGGTATTGATCGAGTGCCCGCCCCAGCACACCACGATCTTCGGCTCGACACCGGGGCGCAGCGTACGCGCGTTGCGCAACAGGTGGAACACGTAGTCGGTGATGCCCTGGGAGGTGCTCAGGTCGATGCGTTGGCTATCGAGCTCGTTTTCGGTGTAGACAATGTCGCGCAGGGCGCTGAACAGCATTTCCCGGGTGCTGGCGATCATTTCGCCATCCACGAACGCGTCGGCGGGCGCGTTCAACAGTTCTAGGCGCACGCCGCGATCCTGTTGATGGATGCGTACTTCAAAGTCCTTGTAGGCGTCGAGGATGGTCTTGGCATTGTCGATATGGGCGCCGGTGTTGAGAATTGCCAGGGCGCACTGGCGAAACAGCGTATAGATGCTGCCGGAACCGGCTTCGCTCAGTTGCTGGACTTCACGTTGCGACAGCGTTTCGAGACTGCCCTTGGGGCTGACGGAGGCATTGATGACTTGGCGTTGAGGCATTCTTATTCCCTGAAAGCGCAGCCACCGGGCGCTGAACAGCCAGTGGCATGAGGATGACGAGCGCCGAATACGGTCGCACAGGACGGGCATTTTCCCTGCCCTACAGGCAGGACGCAAACTCCGCTCTGCCTCATCATGCCGCAGAATTTGCTGAATTCACGCCCTTGTCGGAAAAATATAGTGCCTTTGGCCAGTGTGGATTGGATTTTGCGAACAGAAGAATTGCGACTATCGTGACGCTTCGGTTTTTCGGACGTCATAGACCAGTACGATTGACGCCGTAATGGCCACCATTGGCCATCGGCACCTTGGAAGAGGCAGAAATTTTATGATCATCAAACCGCGGGTTCGTGGCTTTATCTGTGTGACCGCTCACCCTGTTGGCTGCGAAGCGAACGTCAAAGAGCAGATCGACTACGTGACCCAGCACGGTGCCATCGAAGGCGGCCCGAAGAAAGTCCTGGTGCTCGGTGCGTCCACCGGTTACGGCCTGGCTGCGCGTATCAGTGCCGCTTTTGGTTGTGGCGCCGACACCCTTGGTGTGTTTTTCGAAAAAGAAGGCGAGGAAGGCAAGCTCAGCTCTGCCGGCTGGTACAACAGCGCCGCTTTCCACAAGTTTGCTGCACAAAAAGGCCTGTACGCCAAGAGCATCAATGGCGATGCGTTCTCTGACGAGATCAAGCGCCTGACCATCGAAACCATCAAGAAAGACCTGGGCAAGATCGACCTGGTGGTTTACAGCCTGGCCGCGCCACGCCGTACCGACCCGCAGGGCGTGGTGCACAACTCCACCCTCAAGCCGATCGGCAAGGCCGTGACCCTGCGTGGGATCAACACCGACAAGGGCGTTGTGGTCGACACCACGCTGGAGCCGGCGACCCAGGAAGAAATCGACGGCACCGTCAAAGTGATGGGCGGCGAAGACTGGCAGCTGTGGATCGACGCCCTGCGTGACGCCGACGTGCTGGCCGAAGGCGCCAAGACCACCGCGTTCACCTACCTGGGCGAAAAGCTCACCCAGGATATCTATTGGAATGGCTCCATCGGCGAGGCCAAGAAAGACCTCGACAAGAAAGTCCTGACCCTGCGCGACAACCTCGCCGCACTCAAGGGCGATGCCCGTGTCTCGGTGCTCAAGGCCGTGGTTACTCAGGCCAGTTCGGCGATCCCGATCATGCCGCTGTACCTGTCGCTGCTGTTCAAGGTGATGAAAGAGCAGGGCACCCACGAAGGTTGCATCGAGCAGGTCTACGGCCTGTTCAAGGACAGCCTGTACGGCAGCGAGCCGAAGCTTGACGCCGATGGCCGCCTGCGTGCCGACCTGGCTGAGCTGGAACCGAAAGTCCAGGACGCCGTGGCGGCGCTGTGGAACCAGGTGACCGATGACAACGTCAACGAGATCAGCGATTTTGCCGGCTACAAGGCAGAGTTCCTGCGCCTGTTCGGTTTTGAGATTGATGGCGTGGATTACGACGCTGACGTCAATCCGACCGTGAAGATCGAAGGTCTGGTCCAGGCTTAACCCCTTGTAGGAGCCGGCTTGCCGGCGAAAATCGTCAACGATTACGCGGGGTGCCTGGCGCCCCGTGGCGTTCTCGGGTTTTTCGCCGGCAAGCCGGCTCCTACAAAAGCTCACATTTAGGAACCGTCCTACCTTTCCTTGCTTGCCCCTTCTTGACCTCGGTGTGCCAGACTGCGTCCGTTATCACACTCGGCTAACGGAGGATCTTCATGACGATTCGTGCAGTAGTTTTTGACTTTGGCGGTGTCCTGTTCGATTGGAGCCCGCAGCATCTGTACCGCAAACTGATTACCGGTGACGAGGAGCGCCAATGGTTCCTCGAGAACATCTGCACCCAGGCCTGGAATACCGAACAGGACGCTGGACGCACCCTGGCTGAAGGCACCCACAGCCTGATTGCCAAACACCCGCAACATGAGGCGCTGATCCGGGCCTACTACGACCGCTGGCATGAAATGCTGCGCGGCCCGCTCGCCGACGGCGTGGCGATTCTCGAAGACTTGCATGAGGCCAAAGTGCCGCTGTTCGGCCTGACCAACTGGTCCGCAGAAACCTTCCCCTACGCCCGCGCCAACTATCCCTTCCTGAAACACTTTCGCAATATCGTGGTGTCCGGCGAGGTGAAGCTGATCAAGCCTGACCCGGCGATCTACCGTGCCAGCCTCGACCAGGTGTGCGCCCATCTGCCGGATATCCAGCCCGAGGAGCTGGTGTTTATCGACGATGTGGCCGAAAACGCCCATGCCGCCAGCGCCCTGGGCTGGCACGGTATTCATCACGTATCACCCGCGCAGACCCGTCGTGAGCTACAGGCCCTGGGAGTGAGTTTCTAGCGCGCCCATTGTTCGATCGCAAAGTCGACGAAGGCCCGCAGCTTGGGCAGGCGATAGCGGTCCTGTGCATATAAGAGGTGCATCGAGCGCGAGGGTGACTGATAGCCTGGCAGTAGCGCCACCAGCCGGCCGGCCTGCAGGTCGGCGCCAACCAGCGCGTCGGGCAGCATCACGATGCCCATGCCTTCCACGGCCGCACCCTGGGCACCATGGCCGCCAGCGACGGGCTATCGGTGCGCCTGCGTGGCCAAGCTCTTCACCCCAAGCCGCCCATGATTGTGCGGGGCATCGCTCGGTTACTGTGAAACGGGCCCGTTGAGCCACTCCTGGTTCATGGTCTGGCTATCCCCCAGGTAG
Source organism: Pseudomonas sp. HC1(2025) (assembly GCF_058742075.1). Taxonomy (NCBI): domain Bacteria; kingdom Pseudomonadati; phylum Pseudomonadota; class Gammaproteobacteria; order Pseudomonadales; family Pseudomonadaceae; genus Pseudomonas; species Pseudomonas sp. HC1(2025). The sequence continues at coordinate 1,820,735 of NZ_CP196017.1, forward strand.
TCCAGGAGCCAGGCCATGGCCGGTGACAGTTTGTCCTGGGCCCAGGCCACGCAGGACGGGCTGGCCGGGAAGGGCCGGGACAGTTCCAGGGCGGCCAGTTCGCCGCTGTCGATCAATGGCTGCACCAGGTGCGCCGGGACCATGCCCACGCACAGCCCGTCCTGCAGGCAATCCATGGCCGAGGCCCAGTTGGGGACCACCAGGCGTCGCTGGTTATCCAGGGTCCAGGTGTCGCGCTTGGGCAGGTTGCGTGAGGTGTCGGTCATGCACAGCGACGCAAAGGGCCGCAATTGATCGTCGCTGAGCAAACCCTCGACCTGTGCCAGCGGATGCCGGGCGCTGACCACGCACAGCCAGTTCAACAAGCCCATGTCGCGAAACGTGAAGTGGCTGGCCACCGGCACCGCGCTGGTGGCGCCGATCACAATATCGGTGCGCTCGTCTGCCAGGGCATCCCACACACCGTTGTACACCTCGTACTCCAGCAGCAGTTCCACTTCCGGGAACTGGCGATAGAAATCCAGCACCAGTTGCCGGCAGCGTTGCTGTTTGACGATGGAATCCACCGCCACTTTCAGCTGGCCGCTCCAGCCATTGGCCACTTGCTGGCACAGTCGGCGGGTGCCCAGCATGGTTTTCATCACGCCACGGGCCTCGTCGATAAACAGGCGGCCGGCGGGGGTCAGTTCCACATCCCGGTGGCGACGGATAAACAACGGCACCGCCAACCACTCTTCGATTTGCCGTACGGTGTAGCTGATGGCCGAGGGTACGCGGTGCAGTTCCTGGGCGGCGGCGCTAAAGCTGCCGTGACGGGCCACGGCATCCACCACGTCCAGGGAGTATTCGGACCACATGGGCATTGCCTTCAAAAATATTGATAAGAGTGTTCAATTATTATCGCTTCACAGCGCAACTGTCAGCCTCATAATAGGCGCCAGTCAGCAAATTGTTTGATGGCAGGACTAACAAGGCTTCAATGAAAAACTCTTTTGGTTTCACCTGGTACCTAGCGGGGCTGAGCATGCTCGGCTATCTGGCCATGGATATGTACTTGCCCGCGTTCGGCGCCATGGGCGAACACTTGCAGATTTCCCCCGGTGCGGTGGGGGCCAGTTTGAGCATCTTCCTCGCCGGTTTTGCCGTGGGGCAACTGCTCTGGGGCCCGCTGTCTGATCGCCTGGGGCGCAAGCCGATCCTGTTGGCCGGCCTGAGTCTGTTCGTGCTCGGCTGCCTGGGGATGTTCTGGGTCGAGACCGCGCCGCAACTGCTGGCCTTGCGTTTTGTACAGTCGATTGGGGTGTGCAGCGCCGCAGTCAGTTGGCAGGCGCTGGTGATTGACCGGTACCCGGCTGACAAGGCGCACCGGGTGTTTGCCAGCATCATGCCGCTGATGTCCCTGTCACCGGCGCTGGCGCCGCTGTTGGGCGCGGTGGTATTGAATCACTGGGGCTGGCAGGCGATCTTCGCCGTGTTGCTGGGTATCTCGCTGTTGCTGCTATTACCGACCCTGTTTCTCAAATCCATGCCCAAACGCCTGGCCGCCGACGGCGAAAAAGCCCGGCTGAGCTACGGGCAACTGTTCAAGTCGCGGGTGTTCATCGGCAATGTGCTGATCTTCGCCGCGTGCTCCGCCAGCTTCTTCGCCTGGCTCACGGCCTCGCCGTTTATTCTCGGTGGCATGGGCTACAGCCCCAATGACATCGGCCTGAGCTATGTGCTGCCGACCCTGGCGTTTCTGGTGGGTGGCTACAGTTGCCGCAGCGCCTTGCAACGGTTCCAGGGCAAACTCTTGTTGCCCTGGTTGCTGGTGGCGTATTGCGTGAGCATGGTGGCGCTGTATTTGGTAGCGACCTTGACGGTGCCGACGCTGACCACCTTGCTGATTCCGTTCTGCTTGATGGCCCTGGTCAACGGCGCCAGCTACCCGATTGTAGTGGCGAATGCGCTGATGCCGTTTTCGGAAAACTCCGGCAAGGCTGCGGCACTGCAAAACACCCTGCAACTGGGCTTGTGCTTTGTCGCCAGCCTGCTGGTGTCGTCGTTGCTGGAGCAGCCATTGCTGGTCACGGTGATCGTGATGCTGGCGACCGCGCCGCTGGCGGTGTTGGGTTACTGGCTGGCGCGGCCCAAGTCGGACGAGTCGCAGTTGGCGGCAGCTTAAAACGTCACTTCCATATTCAGGGTTGGCGTTGAGGTGCGGCTGCCACGGCCGCCGTCCACGCCAAACTTGTTATGCCAGTATTCGTAGCCCACGCCCAGGTATAGGTTGGGCTTGACGCTTTTGCCCGGCCGGACGGCGACCATCAGTGCCGTGCGCATCAGCGTTTCTGCGGCGGTGTCGCGACTGTTGTAGTCGTGGCCCTTGTCGCCGACATGGTTGATGAACCCCTGGAACTTCGCGCCATGGTTGCCGAGCTCGAACGGGCGCATCCAGGTCAGGTTGAGCATGTAGGTGTCGTCGAAGGTGTGGTTCGGATCTTTCGCGCCTGGGATGCCGGAATGGTTGTTTTCCTTGTAGTACATCAGGCTCAGGTCCAGCACCCCGACGGTATTGAACTTCAGGGTCGGCCCGATCACCAGGGCGCGTTTTTTCGCCGACGCCAGGTTGTTGTTGCGGTTGGCGTCGAACCCCAGGGTCAGCGCGTAATCCTTGATCAGCCCGGTGCCCTGCGGCATGTCGAATACCCGTGATGCATACAACTGGTGCCGGTAGACCGCATACACCTCGCTGCCACCGTGATCGGTGCCCTTGCGCGGATCGCGGCTGTCGGACAGGAATACATCGAGATGTAGGAAGTTGCTGCCGTACTGGTAGCCGCTGGCGTGGGTGAAGCTGTAGATGCGCTTGCTGAAATCGTCAGGGTTGTTCGGATTGGTGAACTGTTGCCCGTAGCGAAATCCTACGCTGTTGTTCATCCATTCCACCGCGACAGCCTCCCCGCCGCCGAGGAGCGTGAGTAATACGGTTGCGCCGTGCAGTGCCTTTTTCATTGTTTTAGTTCCTTTGGCGTTTGGCTCATGGCAGCCGTGCAGGGGCCGCCGGGCGCAGTATCGACACAACCGCCGTGCTGCTCAAAGAACAGAATATCGACTGGGCTGCTGCCGAATCGGCAGCACTGAAGCTGGCCTGAAGGTCAGGAAATACGCGGTGTACAGGGTGATTCTTCGCGTTCGCGCAAAGCGATTTCCTCGCTGATCAGGTGGGCCATCGACTCCACCGCCGTAGGCAAATCCCGACCTTTGCGCGCATACAGCCCCAGGTCGCTGAACATCCCGCCCTGGTCGCTCAAGGGGATGTGTAGCAACTCACCCCTGGCCAAATCGGCCTCGATCCCGATCCGCGTCTGGAACGCCACCCCCAATTGCTGGCGCGCCAACTGCCGCGCCAGTTCCATGGAGTTGCTTTGCAGCAACGGCTTGTGCGCAGCCGGCGAACGTTTGTGCAGCGGGGCAATCAGGTGATGGATCGACAGCTCGCTGTTGGCCTGGATCACCCCGTGTTCAGCGCACAGGGTGTAGCTGACGCTGGCGTGTGAGGCCAGTGGATGTCCCGGTGCCACCAACGCACCCAGGCGGAAATGCCCGACACACAACTGTGTGGTTTCCGCACTGCGTGGCAGGGCAAAGGCCAGCCCCAGGTCTGCCTGGCCGTTGATCACCGCCGCCGGAATCGATTGTGAACCCTGCACGGTCACCCCGATGGTCACCGCCGGGTAGCGCTGGCGCATGCGCTTGAGCACGGCTGGCAGCAACTCCACTGTCGCGCCTTCCACCGTGGCGATTTCCACATGCCCGGTCTGCACCTGGTTCAGGCCTTCCAGTTCGCCGCGCACCCGTTCCACATCCTGCAACACCAGGGTGACATGGCGGGTCAGGATTTCCCCCGCAGCGGTCAGGCGCAACCCACCGGGCAAGCGTTCGAACAGGGCCGCGCCGACTTCGTCTTCAAGTTTGAGAATCTGCCGGTTCACCGCCGACGACGCCACGTTCAGCCGGCGCGCAGCTTCGCGGATCGAATGGCAGCGGCGGACCATATCGAAGTAGCAAATGGCCGCAGAGTGGATGCGCAGCGTGCGGTTGAGCATTTTTTTCAGATCCTTGTGGGCACGGCTTCAAGCCTTGGGGCAGGGCGGCTGAATGGATTTTTGTAACGTCGATGCCGGGTATCTTGTGGAAATGATTGTATACAGCTCTATGGACATCCAATCTTTCTATTGCATACAGTGAGCGCACAACAAAAACAGAGATCCCCTCACCATGACTATCCCGAAGGCGTCACCGCAACGGCCAGAAGATGAGAATCTTGGCGTCGCTGCCAACATGGCTTACGGCCTGCAGCATGTACTGACCATGTACGGCGGTATCGTGGCCGTGCCGTTGATTGTCGGCCAGGCGGCCGGGCTATCCCCCGCCGATATTGGCCTGTTGATCGCCGCGTCGTTGTTTGCCGGTGGCCTGGCCACGCTGTTGCAAACCCTGGGCCTGCCGTTTTTTGGCTGTCAGTTGCCTTTGGTGCAAGGGGTGTCGTTTGCCGGTGTGGCGACCATGGTGGCGATTGTCGGCAGCGATGGCGCAGGCGGTGTGCCGGCGATCCTGGGGGCGGTGATGGCCGCGTCGCTGATCGGGCTGCTGATTACCCCGATATTCTCGCGAATTACCAAGTTCTTCCCGCCGCTGGTGACCGGGATCGTGATTACCACCATCGGCCTGACGCTGATGCCGGTCGCCGCCCGCTGGGCCATGGGCGGTAACAGCCGTGCCGCTGATTTTGGCAGCATGCCGAACATCGGCCTGGCGGCCATCACCCTGGTGCTGGTGCTGTTGCTGAGCAAAGTGGGCAGCGCCACCATCTCGCGCTTGTCGATCCTGCTGGCGATGGTGTTTGGCACATTGATCGCGGTGTTTTTGGGCATGGCGGACTTCTCTACCGTGACCCAGGGCCCGATGATCGGCTTCCCTACGCCGTTCCATTTCGGCATGCCGACCTTCCATGTGGCGGCGATCCTGTCCATGTGCATCGTGGTCATGGTGACCCTGGTGGAAACCTCGGCGGACATTCTGGCGGTGGGCGAGATCATCGACACCAAGGTTGACTCCAAGCGCCTGGGCAATGGCCTGCGTGCCGACATGCTGTCGAGCATGTTCGCGCCGATCTTCGGTTCGTTCACCCAAAGCGCCTTCGCCCAGAACGTCGGCCTGGTGGCGGTGACCGGGGTCAAGAGTCGTTATGTGGTGGCCACGGGCGGCCTGTTCCTGGTGATCCTTGGCCTGCTGCCCTTCATGGGCCGGGTGATTGCCGCAGTACCGACCTCGGTGCTGGGCGGCGCCGGGATCGTGTTGTTTGGCACCGTGGCGGCCAGTGGGATACGCACGCTGTCCAAGGTTGATTACCGTAACAACATGAACCTGATCATCGTCGCCACCTCCATCGGTTTCGGCATGATCCCCATCGCCGCGCCGAGCTTCTACGATCAGTTCCCCAGCTGGTTCGCGACCATCTTCCACTCGGGGATCAGTTCCTCGGCGATCATGGCGATCCTGCTGAACCTGGCGTTCAACCACTTCACTGCCGGCAACTCGGACCAGCAGTCGGTGTTCGTCGCCGGCACCGAGCGCAGCCTGTGCTTCCAGGATGTGGCGGCGCTGCGCGACGGGGATTATTTCAGCAAGGGCAAATTGTTTGATGCCGAGGGCAAGGAGATCCCGCTGGTGGATGCATCACTGCAGAAAGCGACGGTGGCGGGGCGGGCTGAAACCAGCGAGGTGTAGCCAAAACACCGCAAAAAACTGAATGTGGGAGCGGGCTTGTCGGATCGCTCCTACATTTGATTGGTGGTGTTTAGAAGACCGTTGGTGAGCACACCTCATCCAAAAACTTCACCACCGTGCCCATGCACGGCTGGCGCTCCTCCACATGGGGCATATGGCTGGAGTCTTCAAACAGCGCTGCGCGTACATCGGCGATTTCATCGAGGAACGCCTTGAATTCCAGCGGTGTGGCCTGGTCATGCCGCCCGGAAATTATCAGGGTTGGCACTTGGATCTGCGTCAGCCGGCCAATGCTGATCGGGCCGTGCAGGGCGTTGTAAACCGTAGGATCGGCCGCCATCTGGGCGAAGGTACGTGCCACTTCTTCGGGCCACGGGTTGATCCGGCACAAGGGTTGGTCATCGAAGCCGGCCGCCAGGTTGGCGGCGATCAAGGCGCGCAGGCCCCGGGGTTGGCGAAGCGCGTGTTCACTGCCGAGCCTGCCGCCCCAGGCATGCCCAAGGATTGCGTAATGGTCGCTGATGCGCAGATGGTCGAGCAGGTTGTCCAGCTCTTCGAGAAACAGCTCAACCGTCCAGAAACCGGCGGGCTGGTGGGGCAGGTGGGTGGAGTGGCCATTGCCCAGTTGGTCGTAGTGAATCACCGCATGCCCACTGGCGGCCACGTCCTTGAAGGCGTCCAGGTAGTCATGGGTGCCACCGGGGCCGCCGTGGAGGACGACCAGTGGGGTCTTGCCGCTGTCGAGATTGCCGGTCACGCGGTACCAGGTCTGGTAGCCGCGAAAGGCGGCGTAGCCCTGGCGGATCTGTTCGATGAATTCCATTTCCGGCCCTGCCATCAAAAATTGGTGGGGTACACGATAGTTTGAACAAAACGTTTAAGTAACTGGCAAAACGGCTAGGTTTTCCAGGGGGATTGGTGCGAGTGCCCATTGGAGAAACCGGCTTGCCGGCGATAGCGTATTGGCCTGACGCGCCGCTATCGCCGGCAAGCCGGCACCGACAGCGGGGTTATTGTTTTTGCGGGTCAAACTGCTTGTCGCGGATGAACAGCGCCGGGATCACCCCGCAGATGAAGTACGCCGCGCCCATCACCAAAAAGCCCACGCCAATCGAGCCGTGGGACGCCAGGAAGCCAATGGCTGCCGGCGCGACCGCCGCGCCGATCCTCCCGATGTTGTAGGCGCCGCCCACGGCTGAGCCGCGGAATTTCGCCTCGAAACTCTCGGTCATGTAGGTCGCGTTCACGCCGTAGGGAATGCCATACAGGAAGCCGAAGACAATCAGCAGCCAAAGGATATTCTCCGGGCTCTGGTACAGCACGATCACCGGCAGGAACACCGCCGTCCCCAATGCGCCGAAGGCAAACACCACGCGCCGCCCCAGGCGATCGGCCGCGAGGCCGGCGAGGATCTTGCCGAAAATCATTGCCGCGTAGGTGCCGACCATGTAGCTGGTCATCGACTTGAAGTTCATCCCCAACTCGCCTTCGAGGTAGGACGGCATCCAGTTGTTGACCCCGTAGTAGCCAAACTGCAGGAAGCCTGCGGTCAGCGCCCAGAGCAGGAACATGCGGCTGGCCTTGGGATCACTGAAAATCAGCTTGAACATGCCATCGGGCTTTTTCGCCGAGACGCGCTGGGTGCCTTCGGCTTTTTCCCGCGCGCGTTCGGCCTGGGCGTTGAGCCAGGCCTGGGGCTCCGGCACCAGGCGTTGCATCAGCACGGCGAGGATCACCGGGATGATCGCCACGTAGAACAGCCAGCGCCAGCCGTGGTCCGGCAGGATCCAGCCGGCCAACAAGGTCGCGACGATATAGCCCACCGACCAGCCGGCCTGCAAGGTGCCAAGCACGGTGGTGCGGTAGCGGGTCGGCACGTATTCGGCCATCAGGGTGTTGCAGGCGACATACAGCGCGCCCAGGCCGAGGGAGGCGAAGAAACGGGTGGCCGCAAACTGCCAGTAGCTGTGGGTCAGGCCAAGGATCGCGGTGCCCACCGAGAACAGCACGATGCTCCACACCACGGTCTTGACCCGGCCAAAGCGGTCACAGGCCCAGCCGCCGTAAATCCCGCCGACCGCCATCCCGGCCAGGGTGAAACTGCCCAGGCTGCCGGCCTCGACACTGGTCAGGCCGAACTCGGCTTTCAGGCTGCTGAGACTGTAGGACAGCAGCATCAAATCTGCGCCATCGATCAAGAGGCCGAGGAAGCAGAAAATGAAAACAATGATCCACAGGTTGTTTTTTGCGGGCGACAACGCACCCGCCGATGCGGCGACTTCCATAGCGATACCTTGTTGTAGTTGTAGGGCACGGTTTATGGGGGCTTGTAGGAGCCGGCTTGCCGGCTCCCACCGTAGAGGCGGGGTTAGTGCTGGGCCTCGCGAATCATGTTGCGTGCAATCACCAACTGCTGGATCTGGGTCGTACCCTCATACAGCCGGAACAGCCGTACATCGCGATAGAACCGTTCGATCGCATACTCGCTCACATAACCTGCGCCACCATGGATCTGCACACAGCGGTCTGCCACCCGGCCGCACATTTCGGTGGCGAACATCTTCGCGCAGGAGGCTTCGGTGCCGATGTTCAGGCCGTCGTCACGCTTGCGCGCCGCGTCCAGCACCATGCAGCGGGCCGCATAGATTTCAGCCTTGCTGTCGGCGAGCATCGCCTGGATCAACTGGAACTCGGCAATCGGCTGGCCGAATTGCTTGCGGTCGATGGCGTAGTGCAGGGCATCGTCGAGCATGCGCTCGGCGGCGCCGACGCTGACCGCTGCGATATGCAGGCGGCCCTTGTCGAGCACCTTCATCGCGGTCTTGAACCCTACGCCTTCGACGCCGCCGATCAGTTGCCCGACGGGGACCCGCACATTGTCGAAAATCACGTCGCTGGTATGGGCGCCTTTCTGGCCCATCTTGTGGTCGCGCTTGCCCAGGGACACACCCGGCGTATCGCGCTCGACGATAAACGCGCTGATCCCGCCCGAGCCCTTGATATCCGGGTTGGTGCGGGCCATCACCGTGAAAATCCCGGCATGGGGCGCATTGGTGATAAAGCGCTTGGTGCCATTGATCAGGTAATGCTCGCCATCGCGCACGGCGGTGGTCTTCAGCGAGGCGGCGTCGGAGCCTGCGTCCGGTTCGGTCAGGCAGAACGAACTGAGCAACTCGCCACTGGCCAGCTTGGGCAGGTAGTGCTGTTTCTGCGCCTCGGTGCCGTCCAGCAGAATGCCGATGGAGCCGATGCCATTATTGGTGCCGAAGTAGGAACGGAATGCCGGCGAGGTGCGCCCCAGCTCGAAGGCGATGCAGACTTCTTCTTCCATGGTCACGCCCAGGCCACCATAGGCTTCGGGCAGGGTCAGGCCGAACAGGCCCATGTCCTGGAATTGCTGGACGATGTCCGCCGGGATCTCATCGGTCTCGGCGATTTCGTTTTCCCGTGGGATCAGCGCTTCATTGACGAACTGGCGAATGGAGTCCAGCAGCAGATGCAGCGTTTGCGGGTCTCGGATCATGTGCATTCCTCGGCGGCCCGTTCGGCGGGCCTGTTGTTTGATCTGCCGAGGCCGTGCACCGATCTGTCTAGCGGGCGGCGGCCTCGATGTTGTTGACCATGTGCTTGAGACGCGGCCCGATGTCGTCTTCGAGTTTTTCCCGGGAAAGGTGGAAACTCGGCCCGCCACAGTTGAACGTCAACAGCCCATGTTGTGCGTGCAGCATGGGCACGGCGATGGCGTTGACATCGCGGTGCCATTCCCCGATCGACATGCAATAGCCGAAGTCGGTGTAGTCCCTGAACGCGCGCTCCAGCCCTTTGCGAATCGTCGGCCAATCCTCCAGATGGCGCTGGCGGATATGGTCGAGCATGAACTCACGCTCGTTTTCCGGCATCGCCGCCAGGCAAGCGCGGCCCGCCGAACTCAAGTGCAGCGGCAGGCGCGTACCGACCTGGCGGCGCATGGTCATGTTCGCTTCGCCCTGGACCACGTCCAGGTACACCATGTCCAGGCGGTCCCGGGTGGCCATTGCGACGGCGGCCTGGGCGTACTTGGCCATGGTTTCCATCAGCGGGTGGGCCACGGCCCGCACCGACAGGTTGGAAAGCATCGCGTAACCAAACGCCATCACCCCCACATCCAACTGGTACCGGCCCGACTGCGGCAGGTGCTTGAGGTAACCCAAGCGGGTCAGGGTGTGCGTCATGCGGGTAATCGTCGGCTTGGGCAGGCCGGTCTTGCGCGCCAGTTCCTGGTTACCCAACACGCTTTCGCTGGGGGTAAAGCAGCGCAGCAGTTCCAGGCCACGGGCCAGGGCCGTGATGAACTGGCGGTCCTTGTCTTCCTCCTCCTCGCTATTCATCGGATCCACCCGCAGATGTTCGAACCCGTTGCTGCCTGCAGGTGCCTCTGGTGTGCGGCGCATGGTAGTCCCTCTTTTTTTATAAAATCAACAAAACAAAATTGTATTCCGCAGTGCGAAACTAAGCAACTGATTGGTTTTCTCCGTGCGTTCCTAATTAACCTTCAATAAACAATGAGTTAACCGAGATTTCATTGGGCGTTGCGGTTTTTGCATTTACACCCGCCGGGTCGATACCTATGATCATGGCTAAATACGGAATGTTATTTCGCATAGCGAAACTAACGTTGATCGCACTAACAAGAACATTGCAGCAGGAGTACATGTGGCTAATCCTGATCAACCCGTGGTCTACCTCGACGTCCAGGACAATGGCGTTGCCGTGGTGCGCATCCATCGCCCCGACGTCAAAAATGCCCTTAACGCCCAGGTGCGTGAGGAACTGGCCGGGCACTTTCGTGCCTTGGCCCGGCGCCGGGATGTGCGCGTCATTGTGCTGACCGGTGGCGAGCAGTTTTTTGTGGCGGGCGCCGACATCAAGGAGTTCGCCAGCGCCAGTCCTATCGAGATGTATCGCCGACACACCGAGTACCTGTGGGAAGCGATCAGCCGTTGCCCGAAACCGGTGATCGCTGCGGTCAACGGCTTTGCCCTGGGCGGTGGCTGCGAGTTGGCGATGCATTGCGACATGATCGTGGCCGGCGAATCGGCGCGTTTTGCCCAACCTGAGGTCAAGCTCGGCCTGATGCCGGGTGCCGGCGGCACACAACGCCTGGTGCGTGCGGTGGGAAAATTCCAGGCCATGCGTATTGCCCTGACTGGCTGCATGGTCAAGGCCCCCGAAGCCCTGGCCATGGGCATGCTCAGTGAGGTGGTGGCCGACGACCAGACCTTGCCACGAGCCCTGGAGCTGGCGGCGCAGATCGCCGCGCTGCCGCCGCTGGCAGTGGAGCAGATCAAGGAAGTGATGCTTGCGGGCGCCGACCTGCCGCTGGAAAGCGCCCTGGTACTGGAGCGCAAGGCGTTCCAATTGCTGTTCGATTCCGCGGATCAGAAGGAGGGCGCCGCGGCGTTCTTCGAGAAACGCACACCCAACTACCTCGGGGAATAACCATGGCCGATTCGATCAACATCATGGGCCTGGTGGGCACTGGCGTCATGGGCGCCGGCATCGCGCAGATTGCCGCCCAGGCCGGCGTGCGCGTGCGCTTGTTCGACGCCCGCGATGGCGCGGCGCAGGCGGCTCGCGACAGCCTCGACGCGACCTTCGCCAAGCTGGTCGGCAAGGGCAAGCTCACCCAGGCGGCCATGGACAACGCGTTGCACAACCTGCACGTGGCCACCAGCCTTGACGCCTTGCACGATTGCGACCTGGTGGTTGAGGCCATTGTCGAAAACCTCGATGCCAAGCGTGGCCTGCTGCACCAGTTGGAGGCCATCGTGACGCCGGGGTGCATCCTCGCCAGCAACACCTCATCGCTGTCGGTCACGGCGATTGCCGCGGGTTGCCAGCATCCTGGGCGAGTCGCCGGCCTGCACTTTTTCAACCCGGTGCCGCTGATGCGCGTGGTGGAAGTCATCGACGGCCTGGCCACCGCGCCAGCCGTCGGCGAGGCCTTGCTGGGATTTGTCGCGCGCACCGGCCATCGTGGTGTGCGGGCCAAGGACACTCCAGGTTTTATCGTCAACCACGCCGGCCGTGCCTACGGCACCGAAGCCTTGAAGATGCTGGACGAAGGCATTGCCGAGGGGGGCGATATCGACCGCATCCTGCGCGACGGTGCGGGTTTTCGCATGGGGCCGCTGGAGCTGCTGGATCTCACCGGCCTGGACGTTTCCCACCCTGTCATGGAATCAATCTACAACCAGTTCTACCAGGAGCCGCGCTACAAACCCTCGGCCCTGACCCGGCAGATGCTGGTGGGTGGGCGCCTGGGGCGCAAGACCGGCCAGGGTTTCTACCGCTACGAAAATGGCCAGAGGATCGACGGCCCACAGCCGCAGCCGGTGCCGACTGTTACCACGCTGCCAGCGGTGTGGATCGCCACGGAAAACCCCGAAGACCACGAACGCCTCAGCACCTTGCTGATCAACCTCGGCGCGCAATTGGAGACGGGCGCGCAGCCGTCGCCCGCTGCGTTGTGCCTGCTGGCACCTTACGGCCGCGACGCGACCGCCACCTGCGAGTGGTTCCACACCGATCCGGCGCGCACCTTGTGCATTGACCTTCTGCCCGACCTGTCGCGCCATCGCACCCTGATGCAAAACCCGCTGACTGCCGCGCCGATGCGTGACGCTGCCCACGCCTTGCTCGCCAGGGATGGCGTGGGAGTGACGGTGATTGGCGACAGTGTTGGCTTTGTGGCTCAGCGTACCTTGGCGATGGTGGTCAACCTGGCCTGCGACATTGCGCAGCAGCGCATCGCCAGCGTCGAGGATATCGATCAGGCGGTACACCTGGGCCTCGGTTACCCCCATGGCCCGCTGGCTTGGGGCGACGCCCTCGGGCCCCGCAGGATTTTGACGATTTTGCAGCGCCTGTGCGAGATCACCCACGACCCACGCTACCGCCCCAGCCCCTGGCTGAGACGCCGTGCGTTGCTGGGGATTTCCTTGCGCCATCCAGAGCCGGCAATCGGCTGACACAGACTTTCAGGAATAAAAACAATGGGTGCATTAACAGGTTTGCGTGTACTGGATTTGAGCCGGGTGTTGGCCGGCCCATGGTGTGGCCAGGTGTTGGCGGACTTCGGCGCGGAAGTGATCAAGATCGAGCGCCCGCAGAGCGGCGATGACACTCGGGGCTGGGGGCCACCATGGATGAAGACCGACACCGGCGAGTCGTCCGGGCAGGCGTCGTATTACCAGTCCACCAACCGCGGCAAGCTGTCGGTGGCCATCGACCTGGCCAGTACCGAAGGCCAGGAACTGGTACGGGCGCTGGCGGCCAGCTCCGATGTGCTGATCGAAAACTACAAGGCCGGCTCCCTGGCGCGCTACGGCCTGGACTACGCGACACTGGCCCAGATCAACCCGCGCCTGGTGTATTGCTCCATCACCGGCTTCGGCCAGACCGGCCCGCGTGCGCAAGAGCCCGGCTACGACTTCATCATCCAGGGCATTGGCGGCCTGATGAGTATTACCGGTGAGCGCGACGACTTGCCGGGCGGCGGCCCGCAAAAAGTCGGCGTGGCATTTTCTGACCTGATGACCGGGCTGTATTCCACCGTGGCGATCCAGGCCGCGCTGCTCAGCCGCGAACGCACCGGCGTCGGCCAGCACATCGATATGGCCCTGCTGGATGTGCAAGTGGCAACCCTGGCCAACCAGAGCATGAACTACCTGGCCTCCGGCAAAGTGCCCCAGCGCTTTGGCAATGCCCACGCCAATATCGTGCCGTACCAGGTGTTTCGCGCCGCCGACCGCGACTTCATCATCGCCTGTGGCAACGACAGCCAATTTATCGCCTTATGCCACAGCATCGGTCTGCCACACCTGCCGGACGACCCGCGTTTTCGGCGCAATGCCGACCGTGTCGCCCATCGGGCCGAAATCGTCGAGCTGCTGTCGGCGCACTTCCTTGGCCGCACGGCAGATGAGTGGGTCAGTTGCATCCATGCCTCGAAAGTGCCGGTGGGTGCGATCAACAACATCGCGCAATCCCTGGAAGAGCCGCAGGTGATTGCCCGTGGCTTGATGGTGAAGATCCCCCATCCGCAAAACCCCGACTTCGCCATGGTTGGCAGCCCGATCAAGATGTCTGGCACGCCAGTGGAGTACGTGCGACCAGCGCCGATGCTGGGGCAGCATACGGATGAGGTGTTGGCGGGGCGGTTGGGGTTGTCTGGTGAGCAGTTGGGGCAACTGAAGAGTAACGGGGTTATTGAGCAGTTGCCGTGATGGGCGCGCGTTGGGTTGCTACTGAAATATTTTGCTCAACGCGCCCATATCCATGGCTTCATTCATTTTCAAGGGCGCAGAAAAGGTGAAGGGCTCCTTGTAGAGTGACTCGTAGTCCATCTGCACAAATACGTCATTCCTTTGTAGGAACAGGCTCATTTGCAGCAGGCACAAGGGGCCGAACTGGGTGCTTTTAGTCGGCTCCAGAATCACGATGTCGTTTCCCGGCCTTACGGCTGAGCCTTTGGTGGGCCAGCCTTTGGCGAAACATTCAGGATTCAAGCGCGCTTTCTCCAGCACAGCGGGCCAGCGACTGTCCCCCAGCCCATCGAAGTGTTCATCGCCAACGCGAATGCTGAACGCAGTGATGATGCCCGGCCCAATCCCTTCATTGGACAGGTACAGGCCGCTTTTTTGTGCCGTTAAATGCGGAGTGATCATCAGGTAGGGCCGTACGGACAGTCGGTTGTGCTCACGCATCAGGTCCAGTTGCCAGAAGGAAATCGACGCGGCGGCAATCGAGATCACCACGGCTGCCAGTGAGAGCAGCGTGCCTGAAGATAGCTTGGGTGTTTCCGGTGTCAGGGGAGTGGTGGGGGGGCGCGGTTTGAAAAAGGGATGGTCATGCAGTTTTTTCACGTAGTCCGACTCCTTGTCGAATGGGTAGGTCTTGGTGGGTTAATGTTGGCTGGGATGGTAAAGAGTTTCGGCGACACCGGCGAAATATTCAGCTCAAGCGCTTTGATGATCCAGTCGGAGGGTTCCTGCTTTTTTGTAGGTTGTGAGTGAGGCTGCTGAAAGTTGAATCTCCCCAAATTTGCCAGATTCGCTGGAATCGCGTACGTACAAATGCATTAAATATTTGACTTATCCTTTTCAATCAGTAAGATACGCCGCATTCCGCGATAGCTCAGTTGGTAGAGCAAATGACTGTTAATCATTGGGTCCCTGGTTCGAGTCCAGGTCGTGGAGCCAGATAGAGAAAAGCCTGCAGCGATGCAGGCTTTTTTTTGCTCGCGATTTGGTCCCTGACGCTACTTGCCCGTCTCGGGGAATGCTGCCAAACAGAGCCGCCCATACGCTGCCACCAACTGCTCCAACGTAAACGCCAGATTCCGCCCGCTGGGATTGGGCAGCACCCACACCGCAGCATCCCCCAACGTCCGCGGTTGCAGCCCCCACGCGACCTCGCGCTGCCCCGATAGCGCGCAATAACCCGCCTTGCCCAGGAACGCCACATAGCGCGGTGCATACTGGCGGATTTTGTTTTCAAAGCCCTCGGCCGCCGCCTTGAATTCATCCTGGGACAGTTGATCGGCCCGCGCCGTTGGCCGTTCCACGACGGTCGTCAGCCCGCAGTGGTACTGCAAGATTGTCCGATCATCCTCGGGCCGAACTTGATGTGGGGTAAACCCGGCCAGGTGCAAGGTGCGCCAGAAGCGGTTGCTGCGTCCGGCAAAATGATGGCCCTGGGCGGCCGCCAGCAGGCCCGGATTGATCCCGCAAAAAATCACGGCCAGCCGCTCGGCCAGGATGTCTTCCAGTCCTTGACTCATGTGGGGGCACCTTGCGCCAGGTTGTCCAGCAACCACTGGCTGAAGCTGCGCGCCAGTGGGTCGTTTTCGCTGTCGCGGTGGGTCAGCAAGGCCCAGTTGGGGCCGCGAATGGTCGCGTCGACCAAAGGTTGCAGCAGGCCGTTGTCCCGCGCGTGCTGGCTCAGTAACTGGCTGACCAGTGCGATGCCCAGGCCACCGCAGGCTGCGTCCAGCAGCAGGCCGGGGTCGGAGAAGTTCAGGCCCTGGTCCTGCTGGCCCACGTCGATCCCGGCTTCCACCGCCCAATGGCTCCAGTCCATTTCCCGCTCGCCATGCAGGGTCGTGCGTTGCTCGTGGGGCAGGGCCAGTACGCTGGGGTGCGCGGCGGGATACAGGCGGTCGGTGTGCAGCACTTTGAAGCTGCACTCGGCCTGGGCGCTGATGTCGTCGCGCACGGCGAGGTCGATGGTCTGGGTGGCCATGTCGGGTACTTCGTCGGTGCTGAACAGCCACAAATCCACGTCCGGGTGGTGTCGGCGGAAGTCGGCCAGGCGCGGCAACAGCCAGTGGCGGGCAAAGGCGGGCGTGGTGTTGAGCACCAGTTGATTGGCCTTGCGGTACTGCCCCAGCCGGCGTACGCCCACTGACAACTGTTGCAACAGGGCCTGGGTGGTGCTGAGGAAATCATGGCCGGCATCAGTCAGGGCGACGCTGCGCCCGTTGCGAAAGAACAGCGGCTGTTCCAGGTACGCTTCGAGGCTGCGGATCTGTTGGCTGATGGCCGATTGGGTCAGGTGCAGTTCGTTGGCAGCCTTGTGAAAACTGCCCAGCCGCGCCGCCGCTTCGAAGCCGCGCAGTGCCCCCAGGGGCGGCCAGTGTTTAAGCATGCTGATAAGTTTCTCTAATCATTTGCCTGCAAAATCCATCGTTTGTTTGGCGGTTTGGCCAAACGTAGCATGGATCCCCATAGCGTGTACGTCGTTTTCGGTGAACACAAAGGCTTAACTCAGAAGGGGGTTGTCATGCTGCAGAACGAGATGCCACACAGCGGCTGGAGGATGCCGGCGGAATGGGCCAGGCATGCCGCGACCTGGATGGTCTGGCCCCATAACCAGGCACTCTGGGAGGCGGGATGGCGCGTGACCCTGGCCCAAGTGCAGGCGGATTTTGCGCGGGTCGCCAATGCCATCGCGCGGTTCGAGCCGGTGAAGCTGGTGGTTGACCCTTGTGCACTCGACACGGCCAAAGCCCTGTGCGGCCCCAACATCGAACTGATCGCGCTGGCGGTCAACGACAGTTGGTGCCGCGACTCCGGCCCCAGCTTTATTGGCCACCCGCAATTGGGCCTGGCCGGTGTGAGCTGGCGTTTTAACGCGTGGGGCGGCAAGTCGGCCCACGACCTGGACGAAAGCCTGGCCCGGCGCACCCTCAACCACTTGGGCCTGCCATGCTTTGGCACACCGTTGAGCAATGAAGGCGGGGCGATTCATGTGGACGGTGAGGGCACGTTGATTACCACCGAGTCGGTGTTGCTCAACCCCAATCGCAACCCGGGCATGGGCAAGGCCGAGATGGAGGCGTTCTTTGCGCGCTGGCTGGGGGTGACAAAAACCATCTGGCTGCCGGGCGATCCGGATTACGTCACCGGGGATATGACCGACGGCCATGTCGATGGTGTGTGCGCCTTTGCCCGCCCCGGCGTGTTGCTGGTGGACGCCACCCACGACCAGGGTTCGGTGTACGCCGAGGTGGCACGGGCAAACCGCCGCGCCCTGGAGTTGGCCACCGATGCCAAGGGCCGCCGGTTCGAGTTGATCGAACTCTTTGAGGCCAGCGAGGCGGTAGATGCCGACGCCGAGGTGTTTTGCGCGTCCTACACCAACTTTTACATCGCCAACGGCGCGATCATCATGCCGGCCTATGGCATTGCGGCCGACCAGGTGGCTGCCGAGGTACTGGCCCAGGCATTCCCGGATCGCGTGGTGGTACCGGTGCGTATCAACCACCTGGCCCATGGCGGCGGCGGCGTGCATTGCATCACCCAGCAGCAGCCGGCCTGGCCGGTGGAGGGCTGATGCCATGACCTTGCTGACCATCGCCACCACCCAGATGCCCTGCACCTGGGATTTGCCGCACAACCTTGATCAAGCCGAACGGCTGGTGCGTGAAGCGGCCAGCCAGGGCGCCCAGGTCATTCTGCTGCAAGAACTGTTTGCCACGCCGTATTTCTGCATCGAACAGCAACACAAACACCTGGCCTTGGCTGAGGAGTACCGCCATAGCGCGGTGCTCAAGCGCTTCGCCGCGCTGGCCGGGGAGCTGGGCGTGGTGCTGCCGTTGAGCTGGTTCGAAAAGGCCGGTAACGCCTACTTCAATTCTCTGAGCGTGGCCGATGCCGACGGGCAACTGCTGGGGGTGTATCGCAAGACCCATATTCCCAACGCCATTGGCTATCAGGAGAAGGAATACTTCAGCCCCGGCGACACTGGCTTCAAGGTCTGGGACACCGCGTTCGGCCGCCTCGGCGTGGGTATCTGCTGGGACCAGTGGTTCCCCGAGACCGCGCGTTGCCTGGCGTTGCTGGGCGCCGAGGTGTTGCTGTTTCCCACCGCCATCGGCTCCGAGCCGGGTTGTGCCAGCCTGGACTCCCGTGATCACTGGCAGATGACCATGCGCGGGCACGCCGCCGCCAATCTGTTGCCGGTGGTGGCGGCCAATCGTGTCGGCCGGGAAGTGGCGACCAGCGACCCGGCCTTGCAGATGGCATTCTACGGCTCGTCGTTTATCTGCAACCACAAAGGCGCACTGCTGGCCGAGGCCGACCGCGCCAGCAGCGGCGTGCTGCTCCAGTGCCTGGACCTGGCGGCCATGGCCGAAGAGCGCCTGACCTGGGGCATCTACCGCGACCGCCGCCCGGACATGTATGGCGGCTTGCTGACCCAGGACGGTCGCCATCTGCATCCACGCTGGCAGACCCAAGGGGTATGACATGAAGCTGATCCACTGCACCCTGGCCCTGAGCATCGTCATCCCGACGGTACAGGCCGACGAAAAGATCCTGCGCCTGTACAACTGGGCCGACTATTTTGCCGAAGACACCCTGGCTCGCTTTACTGCCGAAACCGGGATCCAGGTGATCTACGACGTGATGGATGGCAGCGAGACCCTGGAGGCCAAGCTGATGGCCGGTGGCAGTGGCTATGACCTGATCTTCCCCGGCGATACGGTGGGCGAGCGCTTGATGCGCGCCGGCAGCCTGCAACCGCTGGATCCGGCGAAACTTGCGGCGCTGGAGGATATCGAACCAGGCCTGCAACAACTGCGCAGTCATTACCGCGCGTCCAATCAGGCCACAGTGCCCTACACCTGGGGCACGATTGGCCTGACCTATAACGCCGAGCAAATCCTACAGCGCATGCCGAATGCGCCGGTCAATAGCCTGGACCTGTTGTTCAAGCCGGAACTGGCGCGCCAATTTGCCGATTGCGGCATCTCGCTGATCGACTCGCCCGACGAAGTACTGGCCGTCGCGCTGATTTACCTGGGGCGCGAACCGCGCAGTGCCAAGCCCGAAGACCTGGCCGCGGCCAGCGCCCTGTTGCTCAAGCTGCGGCCATACATCCGCAAGTTCCAGTCGCAGCCGGTGACTGACCTGGTCAATGGCAACCTGTGCCTGTCCCTGGGCTACAGCGGCGACATGACCCAGGCGCAACGGGCGGCGGATGCGGCGGGTAAAAAGGCGCGCTTCCAATACCACATCCCCCGCGAGGGCACGACGGTATGGATGGACACCATGGCCATCCCCGTGGATGCGCGGCATCCGGAATATGCCTACGCGTTTATCAACTTTGTCATGCGCCCGGAGAACATGGCGGCCATCAGCAATTTCACCGGCTACCCCACGGCCAATGCCAAGGCCCGCGCCAGCGTGGATCCGGCCATGGGCAACAACCCGGACATTTACCCGGACGACGCCACCTTCAAGCGACTGGTGGCCGGCCAGGATATTCCCCAGGCCGATATGCGCGCACGCATGCGGGTTTGGACTAAATTCAAGACGGCCGTCGGTCAATGACGGCACCTACAGAGGTACACATGAGCACACGTCGCCAATTCATCAAACAGGCCGCGGTGGTGGCCAGCCTGGGCGCCGCCGCCTCCATGGGGCTGCCCGTGCAGGCGGCACTCCTGGGCCGCTGGTTCATGCCCGACGAGGGTGAGAAACACCAGCGTGCCTTTATCGCCTTCGGCGCCCAGGAGGCGATTCACCAGGACTTTACCCCCGCTGTGCAGGACGCCCTGGGCCGTATCGCCCGGGCGATTGCCGCGTACGAGCCGGTCACGGTGTTCTGCCGCGAAGAAGAGCGTGAGCTGGCCGAAGAAAAATGCGGCACCCGCAACATCACCTTCGTGCACACCGAACTGGATGACATCTGGATGCGTGACACCGGCGCCAACTTTGTCGTGGATGATAATGGCCAGTTGGGCGCGGTGGACTTCAACTTCAACGGCTGGGGCAACAAGCAGCAGCACGCCGACGATGCCGAACTGGCAGCTCACGTTGCCGAGCTGGCAGGCGCCACCTATATCCGCAGCGAACTGGTGGGCGAGGGCGGTGCCATCGAAGTGGACGGCCACGGCACCGGGATCATGACCGAAAGCAGTTGGATCAATACCAACCGCAACCCCGGCTGGAGCAAGGCCGACGTCGAGGCCGAACTGAAGAGCCGGCTGGGCTTGCGCAAGATCATCTGGTTGCCGGGCATCAAGGGCAAGGACATTACCGACGCCCATGTCGACTTTTACGCACGCTTTGTCTCGCCGGGCGTGGTCATCGCCAACCTGGACACCGACCCCCAGTCCTACGACCACCAGGTGACCTTGGCCCACCTGGATATTCTCAAGCAGGCCACCGATGCCGATGGCCGGCCGTTGCAAATACACACCGTATCGCCGCCGCTCAACCCGCGCAGCAACCGTTTCAGCCGTGACAATCCGGACTACGCCGCCGGCTACATCAACTACTTCGTGATCAATGGCGCCGTGATCGCCCCGCAGTTTGGCGACAAGGCCGCCGACCGCAAGGCATTCGACCTGCTGTCCCGGCTCTATCCGGGACGCAAGGTGGTGCAGCTGGATATCGACGCCATTGCGGCCGGCGGTGGTGGCATTCACTGCGTGACCAGCCATCAGCCTTGGGTTTAGCTTGTGGCCCCGGCCAGGCGCCCGAGGCGCAACCAGCCAATCAACACGGCCGCGATCAGCAAGAAACCCAGGTAGCCAAACAGCGGGTAAACCTGGCCGACCAGGCTGATAAAACCGATCAGGCTGCCGGCAAAGGCCAGTGTGGCAAAGGCCGCCGAACCGACCCGGAATGTACGGGTGCCGGGTGGCAGCAGGCGGGCCGAGAAGGAGTACAAAGTGCCGACGGCGGTATTGAGGATCATCAGGAAGATAATCACCGCCATCAGCAGCCCGAGCGCCGGCGAGACTTCGCTGGCGATGGACAGCATCGGCATCGGCAGATCCGCCACGCTGTCCAGGCGCGACAACAACCCCAGGCTCATGACCAGCATCAGCAGGCCCAATATGGCACCGCCGAGAATTCCGCCCCAGACCGCCTGTTTTTCGCTTTTCGCCGCGCCGCCCATGATTGCCAGGATCGGTACGCCGGCCACAATGTTGTAGGACACGTACAGCAATGCGCCGAGCAGCCAATGGCTGGCGCCGGCACTCTGGCGGGCGGCCAGTTGGTTCAGCTCAGGGAAGCTCAGGCCTCGGGAGGCAACGCCGTACAGCGCCACGCCGACTGCCGTGAGGATCAAGAACGGGGTGACCGAGCCGATCAGGCCGATGACCTTGTGCACGTCCAGGCACACAATAATGATCACCACCAGGGTGACCGCCACGCTGCCCAGGGTGGCCGGGATGCCGAACTGCTGTTCCAGTAATGCGCCGCCGCCCGCGAGCATCACCACCGTTACCGCAAACATGAAAAAGGTGATCATCAGGTCGACCAGCACCCCCAGGTGCCGCCCGCATAACGCATACACCACATCTTTATGGGAGGTGGCGCGCAGGCGGTTTCCCATGCCCGCCAGCGCCATCCCAAGGAAGGTGAACAATGCCGCGCTGAGCACTGCGCCGAGCAATCCCCATACGCCGAAATCGACGAACATCAGCAACAGTTCCCGACCCGAGGCGAATCCCGCACCAACGATCACGCCGACAAATGCACCGGCAATCTTCAGACTCTCTTTCATGACGACTTCCCTTGAATTGTTTTTGTTAAGGGGCGTGCGAGCTTGCTTGTGAAACACCGCAGGCGTAACGCGCAGTCCTTGAACCAACGCGTTGCCTTGAGGTTTGTGGCGAACTATCAGCGGGTAGGCGGGCCGACCCAGGCCTGGACTTCGATTTCTACATCGACCCCCAGCGCCAGTTGCGTACCACCGACCGTGGAGCGCACCGGGAATCCCTGCTTGAAGTGGCGTGCGTACACCTCGTTGAAACCGGCGAAATGCTGCATATCTGATAGCCACACCGTGGCCTTCACCACCTGGTCAAACCCGGCACCGCATTCGGCCAGGGTTTCGCCGATGCGGCTCATGACGGCTTCGGTTTGCAGTTGGATATCACCGCGTACCACTTCGCCCTTTGGGTCCATGGGCACTTGCCCGGAGAGGTACAGCAGATCGCCCGCCCGAATGGCTTTGGAGAACGGGTAGGGCAGGTGACTGGGATAACGCTGGAGACTTTCTGGCATGACAAGGAACCTCGGCAGAGTGAATGATCAGCGCAAGCGGGCCGCAGCCAGGCGCTGTGGTTCTACGCCCTGGCGCCGCAGCGCTTCAGGCAAGGGTTGATCGAGCAATAGGGCGCAGGCCAGTTGCGAGACGCCTGCCGCCGACTGGATGCCATAACCGCCCTGGGCGGCGAGCCAGAAGAAGCCTTCACACTGTTCGTCCCAGCCGACCACCAGGTCGCCATCGGCCACGAATGAGCGCAGGCCGGCCCAGCTGTGGCGTGGCCGTCGAATGCTCAGGGAAGTGGCGGCTTCGATGTGATAAATCCCGGTGGCAACATCCAGCTCTTCGGGCATCACGTCCTGTGGCGGGACCGGGTCGGCGTTGGCCGGTGAGCCCAGCAGTTGGCCGGCGTCGGGTTTGAAGTAGAAGCTTTCATCGATACCGATAACGGCGGGCCAGCGTGAAAAGTCGACGCCCTCGGGGCCATCGAAGGTGAATGCGGTACGGCGGCACGCTTGCAAGCCGACCGGTGCTACGCCGCATAGCTGTGCAACCTGGTCGGCCCAGGCGCCAGCGGCGTTGACCAGGTTACGTGCGCGTATTTGCCGACCGTCGGCCAATGTCAGCAGCCAGTAACGGCCCTGGCGGGTGGCGCCACTCAACTGCGCGTTGCACTGCAAGACCCCACCGGCACGGCGCATCGCCCGCAGGAAACCCTGGTGTAGCGCATGCACATCCAGGTCACGGGCCTCGGTTTCAAGCATGGCACCGGCGATCGCCTCCGGGCGCAGGCAAGGCACCAGTGACAGCGCCTGTTCGCGATCGATCAGCGACACATTGGCTGCGGTAGCCAAGTGGCTGTCGAAGGTTTTTTTCAGCAATGGCTGCTGTCCGTGATTGGCAACATACAGGCAGCCGCGAGGTTCAAGCAGTGCGTGCTCGGTAAAGTCTGCCGGTGGTTGCTCGTAGAAGGCCCGGCTGGCGCGGGTCAGCGCTTGAATCTGCGGGGTGCCGTAGGTTTCCATGAACATGGCGGCAGAACGGCCAGTGGCGTGATAACCCGGCTGGCTCTCACGCTCGAGCACCACCACACTGGCCTCACTTGCCAGGCGATAGGCCAGTGAAGCGCCTGCAATGCCCCCGCCGATAATGGCGAAATCGAAACAATCGCGGTCCTGCATGCCTGAGTACCTTCTGTGTGCGAATGGGTTTTTCTCGTTTTTGATAATTCTCACATAAGAGAAATGTAGGGTATGAGAATTTCCCAGTCAAGCCTTCCTCGTGGGTTAATATTCCGGGCTTGGTCCACGACAGAGAGTCAGCATGAGTTCCGATCAGACAGCGCCCGCTTCGTGTTCCACGGCCCATCCGCTGATAGATCGCAGCCAGGTAGGCGCCCGCCTGCGGGGGATCCGCAAAAACCAGCAGCTGACGCTCAAGCAATTGTCTGAGCGTTCGGGCGTGGCGCTGTCGACCTTGTCGAAGATGGAACTGGCGCAGGTATCGGTGAGCTACGAAAAACTGGCGGCGGCGGCGCGGGCGCTGGGCGTGGATATTGCGCAGTTATTCATCCCGGAAACGACCGCGCCCAACCAGGTCCAGCCCACCGTGGTCAGCACCGCCATAGATAGCGCGGCGGGCTACAGCACGGGCAATTATGACTATCACCCGATGGCCGGGGACTTCCCCGGGCGGCGCATGACGCCGATGTACGCACGCATCTTCGCCCGTGAACTGACCCAGTTTGACGACTACATCCGCCACCCCGGCCAGGAGTTCGCGGTGGTGCTGTCCGGACGGGTGCGGATTCAATTCGAAACGGGCGAGTCCATCAGCATTGGCTGTCGCGAAACCGCTTATTTCAATAGCGGCATCGGCCATATCTACCTCGCCGAAAGCGAGGTGGACGCTGAAGTGATGGTGGTGATGACGGATTACTGAGGTGTGCTGGCGACGCTGTTCATCCAGTATTGCGCTTGGCCGCTGTGCTCATCGATCTCCTCATGGGTGACCACAAACCCTTGTGACAGGTAGAACTGGTAACTGGCGCTGTTGTTTTTATAAACCGCCAAGGTCAGTACGGGCTGCTGCTTCCTGGCGTGCGCCACCAGCTGTTTGCCGAGGCCCTGGCCCTGGCAGTCGGGGGCGACAAACAGCGCGGCCATCTGCTGCTCGAGCAACGAGTAAAACCCCACCACCGTCGATTGACGCTCAATGACGAAGGTCTGGGATGCAGGGAGGTACAGGTTGCGCATGTTCTCGACCTGCGACTGCCAGAAGGCGGCGTCGATAAAGTCGTGGGCTATGAGCGAGGCATCCAGCCAGATCTGCAGGACGCAATCGAGGTCTTTGGGGTCAAGGGGTCTGATCATTTTTTAAGTCTTGCGATGGGTTATTCGACGCTCAGGCCGGCCGCTTTCCAGTCGTCAAACCCGGCGCGCAGCCGGCGTGCGGGCAAGCCATGGGCGTGCAAGGTGTTGATGGCATCGGTGGACAGCACGCAATAAGGCCCGCGGCAGTAGGCGACCACGTGCTTGCCTTTGGGCAGCTCTGCCAAACGCTGTTGCAGGGCCTCAGCCGGGATGTTGAGCGCGCCTGGCAAGTGCCCTGAAGCGAACTCGTCTTCGGGGCGCACATCCAGTAGCACCACGCTCTGGCTTTGCATCTGCAGCAGCAACTCCTCGATGGATATACCCTCCAGGCGGTCACGTCGCGACAGGCTATCGAGGGCTACCTCGCGTATCTCGGCATGCTGGAACGCCAGGTAGCCACGCAATGCTTCCAGCAAAGGCGCCACCGGACCGGCCCCCAGGCTGTACAGCACCCGTTTGCCATCACGGCGCGTCTGCACGATGCCCGCGCGCTTGAGTTGCTGCAAATGCTGCGAAGCATTGGCCACAGACACGCCGGACAGTTGCGCCAGTTGTTCGACAGAGCGCTCCTCCTGGGCAATGTGTTCAAGCAGCGCCAGGCGATGGGCGTGGCCCAGGGTCCGGGCAATGTCGGCCAGGGCGATGAAGTGATCGGCGGGGAATAAGGGGCTTGACGGTTTCATGGCAAAGATCCTAGCATCGGCCAAACATTCAATCAATTAATTGAATGTTTTTTTGCTGGCGCTTCAGCACCGCTGCTGCGCTCACCGCCAATGGTCAAAGGGAGTAGGGACGTGCTTGAGTTTGTTGGGTTTTCGGTGTTTATCGGGGCCGGTGCGACCCTGGTCATGGATCTTTGGGCGTTGTTGCTCAAGCGCTGCCTTGGCATGCCGTCCCTGGATTTTTCCATGGTCGGTCGTTGGGTCGGCCACCTGCCGCGTGGGCGCTGGATGCATGCCGGTATCGCCCAATCATCACCCGTGCCGGGGGAGGGGCTGCTGGGTTGGGTCACCCATTACCTGATCGGGGTGTTCTTTGCGGCGTTGCTGCTGTTGATGGTGGGTCTTGAATGGGCGCGACAGCCTACGTTGCTGCCGGCCCTGACCTTCGGTGTGCTATCGGTGGTCGCGCCGTTCTTCATCTTGCAACCGGCGATGGGTGCCGGCATCGCAGCGTCCAGAACCCCCAGGCCCAATACTGCGCGGTTGCGCAGCACGGTGGCCCATGGGGTGTTTGGGGTGGGTCTGTATCTGGCCGCCTGGGCGCTGCTCCTGCTTACAGGGTCTGCACGATGATCTGGCTCTTGAGGTCGTTGACCATGCTTTCGATCACCGGCTTCATCGCCTTGAAGTCCTCGGGGCTGCACACCGTATTGGCATGGGCGAACTTGAAGTGGCGGGTGATCAGCACCGTGTTGCCTTCCTTGGCGTAGGTGGCCTGGTAGTCAAAGCCGGCCTGTTGCAGGGACTGCGGCTTGGGCACGGCGAGCACGGTGACTTCCTTGGGGAACTCGAAGCGGGCCTGCTCCTGGGTTTCTCCGGAGAGGCAACCGAAGCCTTGGGTGCGGTCTTTCTCGGAGGCGAAGGCAAACACGTTCTGCGCAATGCCGCCGACCAGGCTGCTGAGCGCTGGCACGCCGGTGGGGCCTGGAAGGTTGACCAGGTTGTCGGTGCGCCCTTCAAGGGTGTTCTTGAACGGGTTGCCTTCATCCTGCAGGGAGTCGCTTTTGAACGTGCCCTGGCCCGTTTGCCCGTACCAGCCGAGGACGTTGCGGATCATCGAGTCGCGGTCAGCCGGTTTCATCGCATTGAGCAGGTAGCGATTGAACTCCGAGCCCCAGCCTTCCACGGTGGTGGCATGCACAAAGTCCGCCGCGCCGTTGCTGTCGACCTTGAATAGCAGGTCGTTGGTAACCTTGCCGGTTTGCGCGGCCGGGGTCTTGGCCAGTTCGCCCGATTGCGTCAACAGCACCGGCTTGCCCAGCACCGGGATCGGCAGGTAGCCGGCGGCGATGGCCGTGGCGGTAGAGTCCAGGTACAGATCCAGGGCCGGCACATACGTGATCGCATGGTTGAGCACGCCCAGGGTGGGTACTTTGGCCAGGGTGTAGCTGTTACCCAGGTTGACCAGCACCGGCGAACTCTCGATCGCTACTGCGCGCAGCATGGCTTCCAGCAGGGCCACATGGTCCTTGCAGTCGCCATAGCGGTTGTCCAGCACGGCCTGGGCTGGATGCGGTACTACGCCGCCCGCGCCGACATACACCGCGACATAACGAATGTTCTTACGCACCCAGTCGCTCAGGGCCAGGGCTTTGCTGCGCGGGGTGCTCAGGTTGGCCGTGAGTTCCTTGGCCAGGGCGGCAATGGCCGGCGTCACTTCGACCTGGGCCCTGGCCTCATAGGCCTGGGCGAAGTCCTTGTAGCTGGCGAACGTCGAGACCGCGAGGAATTGGCCGTAATCGACATAGGACACCGCGCCGGTTTCCATGCGAGCTTTTTCCTGCGGTACGTAGTCCCAACGGTACACCTTGCGCCCGGCTGCCGCGGCCGGGGTGCTGGCCTTGAAGCCCCGGGCATCGACGAACAGCGGCTTGTCGGCTGGCAAGTCGTAGCTCAGGCTCAACTGCTCGGCATCGTAGAAGTCCGGCACGAAGAAGTCTTCGAACTGCTGCGGGAACAGCGCCGTAGTGCGCTGGCGCTGGTAGCGCAGGACCAGCCGGTCACCGACCGCCACCTCTGGAAAAATCACCACCTTGACCCGCGAGTCCTGGAACATCGGCGCCTGGGAAGAGGCAGTTTCCTGCTGCTCCTTGATCTGTTCGGCGCCCACCTTCACCTTGCGGCCATCGGGTTTCTGGGTGAAGGCTTGCAGCACTTCGAGGTTTTCCAGGGAGCGGTTGTAGCTCAGCGAACGTTGCGCGTTGTGCTTGATCGCCCGTTCTTCGTTGATCCGCGTGACCAGCTCGATGGTCTGGACGAAACTGCCATCGGCATTGATCACGTAGGACTGTTGGTTTTTTTCGAAGGTGGCCGAGTGGTCGGTTTCATCGGTAGCGGCCTGGGTCATCAGCGAACAGACAGCCAAAAACAGTGCGCCCAGCAGGCGCACAGAGGGCAGGTAAAAGCCTTGCATAGAGATCCTTCTGACTAATGCGACGCTCACTCGGCGGGGAAGAGCGCGGTGTGATAAACGAATCGTTTAATGCGACGCATTATTATATAGATGCTCGAAAAATGCAGGCTTTTTAGTGGTCCCTGCGAACATCCCCCAACGAATCACGCTGCATCGACTGCAGGTTTTTCTCGATGGTTTCGCAGATGGCTTCGGTCTGGATCTGGTGTTCGCTGGAGCGAAACGGGCTTTGCAGGTCAGTGCCGATACGTTCGATGGCCAGCAGCATAAACCCCACCACCGTCGATGCCAGCGGGGTGAACCAGCCCAGGGACTCCACCAGCCCCACCGGCACGATCAGGCAGAACAGCGAGATAAACAGCCGTGGAAAATACACATACGGGTAGGGCAGTGGCGTATTGGCAATGCGCTCCATGCCGCCCTGGCTGTTGGACAAGTCCACCATGGTTGATTCGAGCCGCGCCAGGCGAATACTGTCCAGGCGCCCGGCCTTGTACTCGCGCGCCAGCAGGGCGGCGGAGCCGGTCAGGATGTCGTTGGCAAAGTTGTTGGTAGCACCGTTGCGCGCAAACTCATCCCCAGGAATAAACGCCCGCACTTCCTCCGGGCACGGCTCGCCCCGCAGGTGCGCCGCCAGGCAGTTCACATAGGCCACGTGGCGGCGCAGCAGGGTCGACTTGATCGGGTTGACCTCGCTGCCTGGGTCATCGAGCAACGTCAGCACCTGCCGCGCAAAGCTGCGCGAATTGTTGACCATCGCGCCCCACAGCGTGCGCGCTTCCCACCAGCGGTTGTAGGCGCTGGTGTTACGAAAACTGATCAGCACCACCAGCGCTGAACCGAGCAGCGTCAGGGGCATCAGCGGTAGGTTGATCTTGGCGTTGAGAAACAGCATGAAGTCCACGGTGACCGCGATATCCCAAAGCAGCAGCCAGAACAGTGCCCAGCCGACATAACCCATGGTCTTGATAATCAGGCGGTACTTTTTGACGATGGCAGCTTTCAAACACAAACCTCCGAGCGGGCGAAAAGCATCAGTGCCCTAGCTCGGACGGTGTTTGCGCAAGAAAGGTTCGCCGCGCCTTACGCGTCGTGCAGGGAAATGCGCGAGGTCTCCGGCAAGGCCAGGCCCCCGGCCAGCGCGAGCAGGGCCACGGCAATCAGGTAAAACGCCGGGGACAGGTTGCTGCCGGTGGTGCTGATCAGCCACGTCGCCACTAGTGGCGCAGTGCCGCCAAAGATCGTGTAGGCCATGTTGTAGGTAATCGCCGAGGCGGTGTAGCGCGTGCGGGTCGGGAAGGTTTCCGAGAGCAGGGCCGCCGTGACCACACCGCACAACACCGCGCCCACCGCCAGCAGCATCACGCCGACGATGGACGCGGCGAACGAGCCGGAACTGGCCATCAGGAACGAGGGATACACCACCACCATCAACAGCCCGCAGGCGGTCATCACCGTGACGCGCCGCCCGACGCGGTCGGAATACCAGCCGGCCAGCGGGCACATTGCCGCAGCGAAGATCAGTGCAATCAGCGACACCAGCAACGCCGTCGCCCGGCTCAGGCCACCGGCCACTTGCAGGTACGTGGCAAAGTAGGTGGTGAACATATAAAACGACAGCGCCGTCAGCGACACAAAGGCGCCCAGGCAGCAGATCGCCGCGCCATGGTTGCGCAGGGTTTCCTTGAGCGGCGAATGGGCCACCGCATGCTCCTGCTTCACCGCCTGGAACGCCGGGGTCTCATCCAGCCGCCAGCGCAGGTACAGGCCAACCAGGCCCAGTGGTGCGGCAATCAGGAACGGCAGGCGCCAGCCCCAGCTGCCCATGGCTTCGGCCGACAGCGAGGCCTCCAACGCATAGGCCACCACCGCCGCCGAGGCGAAGGCGGCAAAGGTCGACACCGGGATAAAGCTGCCGTACCACGCCCGTTTATCGCTGGGCGCGTGTTCCATCAGGTAGGCGCAGGCGCCGGCGTATTCACCGCCGGCGGAAAAGCCCTGGGCGCAGCGGATCAACGACAGCAGGATCGGCGCGGTAACGCCAATCGCGGCATACGTGGGTAGCAGGCCGATCAGGGTGGTGGCCCCGGCCATCAGCAAAATCGTCATCGCCAGGGTGCGCTTGCGGCCGATGCGATCGCCCAGCATGCCGAAAAAAATCCCGCCCAGGGGCCGAAAGGCAAAAGCCACGGCAAACACCGCGAACGTCTTGAGCAACGCCGCGCTGGCATCGCCACTGGGGAAAAACTGTTGCGCGATAGTGGTGGCGAGAAAGCCATACACGGCGAAGTCGAACCACTCGACAAAATTGCCGATACCGGCGGCGACGATGACTTTTCTCAGGGTTTGCGGCGGGACCTGTTCGGTAGATGCGCGCGTCATGGCGGGGCCTCGGCATTTTGTCAGTAAGCCCTCGATTATCGGGAAAGCGCCCGGGGCGGCTTACTTCAAAAGTGTCATCGGCGTAGTCAGCACCGACCTGGCAAGGCCCTGAAGATCAAATGTGGCTGGCTTGCCAGCGATAGCGGTGGGTCAGCCAACATCAACCCCAGCAATGCCGCCGCCATCGCAGCCTCGCCAAGGCTCGACAGCTCCCACCTTGATCTTCAGGGATTGGATGATTGCATTTCAGATGCGCTAGCGGCGCGCTCGAGGATCCTCGGGCCCGGTCCTTCCTGGCTCAAGGTATCGCCGGGGTTGCGCAACGGGCAGTCGTTAAGCGACAGGCAACCGCAGCCAATACAGTTGTCCAGGCTGTCGCGCAGGGCTTGCAGGGTTCGGATGCGTTCGTTGAGGTTGTCGCGCCAGGCCGAGGACATTTCTGACCATTGCGCGGCGGTCAGTTTGCTGTTCGGCGGATAGCGGCCCAGGGCGCGCTTGATCTCTTCCAGAGGGATGCCGGTACGTTGCGCCACTTTGATAATCGCGATGCTGCGCAGCACCAGCGACGGGAAGCGCCGTTGGTTGCCCGCGTTGCGGGTGCTGGCGATCAAGCCCTTGGACTCGTAGAAGTGCAAGGTGGAGATCGGTACGCCGCTGCGCTTGGCCACCTCGCCGATGGTGAGTGAGCGCACGCCGTCCGGGTGCTTTTCTGCTGCCATGGGGGTTGCCCTCAAGTTAAGTTGAGGTTTTATAGTCCTGCCCGATCTTTGCTGCAACCGCTTTGCGCCTGTGTGGGGTGGAGCGGCAGCGAACACACCACAAATCAGCGGAGCAGGGCATGGGCAGAAGGATGCTAGTGGGCGGGGGCGTGGCAGCGGTAGCGGTGCTGGCCCTGGTTATCACGTTATGGGGCAATCAATCCTCAACCCAGGCAGCAGCGGCGTGGCCGGTAGCCAAGGTGGCGCTGGCCAAGGTGCGCCAGGGCGAGGCGCCTCGCCAGGCCTTTGCCGCCGGGGAACTGGAAGCGGCCAACCAGGTGCAGGTGGCGGCGGAAACCCCAGGGCGGATCACGCGGATCGCGTTCGAGTCCGGGCAAGCGGTCAAGGCCGGGCAGTTGCTGGTGCAGCTCAATGACGCCCCCGAGCAGGCCGACCGCTTGCGCCTGCACGCGCAACTGCGCAATGCCCAGACTCTGTTCCAGCGCATTCAAAAGCTTGAGGCCGTGAATGTCGCGACCCAGGAGCAACTGGACAACGCCACCGCCGCCCTGGACATGGCCAAGGGCGAGCTGCAACAGGTCGACGCGCGGATTGCGCAAAAAGCCATCCGCGCGCCGTTCGCCGGGCAACTGGGCATCCGCCGTGTGCATCAAGGCCAATACCTGCAGACCGGCGAAGCCATCGCCAGCCTGGTGGATGCCCAGCGCCTGCACGTGAATTTCGCCCTGAGTGAACAGTCGGCCCCAGGCTTGAGCATCGGCCAGACCGCCGAACTCACGGTGGATGCCTTGCCCGGCCAGCATTTTTCGGCGCAGATCAACGCCATTGACCCGCTGATCGGCCAGTCACGCTCGGTGCGGGTGCAAGCGACCCTGGCCAACCCCGGCGGGCCGTTGCAGGCCGGCATGTATGCCAGCGTGCGCCTGTCGGCGGTGCAGTCGCCCAGGGTGCTGGTGGTGCCGGAAACGGCCATCACCTATACCGCCTACGGGCAGACCGTGTTTGTCGCCAATGCCGGTCCGGCCGGCGCCTTGAGTGTGCGTCGCAGCCAGGTGACTACCGGGGAGCGTTGGCAGGGCGTGGTGGAAGTCACCTCGGGCCTGGCGCTGGACGACCAGGTGGTGGTCTCCGGGCAGCTCAAGCTCAGCGACGGCATGCCCGTCGAAGCGGTCGAGCAAAACACCCTGGACGTTGAAGGGAAACCCGCCTCATGAGCTTCACCGACAGTTTTGTGCGGCGCCCGGTGCTGGCGCTGGTGGTCAGCAGCCTGATCGTCCTCGCCGGCCTGTTTGCCCTCGGCCAGTTGCCGGTACGCCAGTACCCGCTGCTGGAAAGCTCGACCATCACCGTCAGCACCGAGTACCCCGGCGCCTCGGCCGAATTGATGCAAGGCTTCGTCACCCAGCCGATCACCCAGGCCGTGTCGTCGGTAGAGGGCATCGACTACCTGGCGTCGTCGTCGGTCCAGGGGCGCAGCGTGATCACCCTGCGCATGACCCTCAACCGCGATTCGACCCAGGCGCTGGCCGAGACCATGGCCAAGGTCAATCAGGTGCGTTACCGCTTGCCCGACGATGCCTACGACCCGGTGGTCGAGCTGTCGGCCGGCGACTCCACCGCCGTGGCCTACGTGGGGTTTGCCAGTGACACGCTGTCGATTCCCGAGCTCAGCGACTACCTGTCGCGGGTGGTCGAACCGCAGCTGTCCGGGATCGACGGGGTAGCCAAGGTGCAGACCTTCGGCGGGCAGAACCTGGCGATGCGCCTGTGGCTGGACAGTGATCGCATGGCCGGGCGCGGAGTCACCGCCGCCGACGTGGCGCAAGCGGTGCGCCGCAATAACTACCAGGCCACGCCGGGGCAGATCCGTGGCCAGTTCGTGCTGGCCGACATTCACATCGACACCGACCTGACCAGCGTCGAGGCCTTCCGTGACCTGGTGATTCGCAACGATGGCACGGCCCTGGTACGCCTGCGCGATGTCGGCACCGTGGAGCTGGGCGCTGCGGCAACCCAGACCAGCGCCACCATGAATGGCCGCCCGGCGGTGCACCTGGGGTTATTCCCCACGCCTTCGGGCAACCCCTTGGTGATCGTTGATGGGATCCGCAAACTGCTGCCGCAAATCCAGCAGACCCTGCCACCGGGGGTCAATGTGGCCCTGGCCTACGAGACCGCACGGTTTATCGAGGCGTCCATCGAGGAGGTGCTGCATACCTTGCTCGAGGCCATGCTGATCGTGGTGCTGGTGATCTGGTTGTGCCTGGGCTCGCTGCGCAGCGTGGCGATTCCGGTGCTGGCGATTCCGTTGTCGATGCTCGGCGCGGCGGCCTTGATGCTGCTCTTCGGCTTCAGCCTCAACCTGCTGACCCTGCTGGCGATGGTATTGGCCATCGGCCTGGTGGTGGACGACGCGATTGTGGTGGTGGAAAACGTCCACCGGCATATCGAAGAAGGCCTGACGCCGGTGGCCGCCGCGTTGGTCGGCGCCCGCGAGATCGCCGGGCCGGTGATTGCCATGACTCTGACGCTGGCGGCGGTGTATGCGCCCATCGGCCTGATCGGCGGGCTGACCGGCACGCTGTTCCGCGAATTTGCCCTGACCCTGGCAGGGGCGGTGATTGTCTCGGGCGTGGTCGCCTTGACCCTGTCGCCGGTGATGAGCTCGCTGCTGCTCAAGCCCGGGCAGCAAGAAGGGCGCATGGCCAAGTTGGCCGAGCGGGTGTTTGGCGCACTGGCCGCGACCTATGGCCGGGTGTTGGGCTACTCCCTGGCGCGACGCTGGATCAGCGGCGGCGTCGCCGTGCTGGTGTGCCTGAGCCTGCCGTGGTTGTACACGCTACCGCAGCGCGAACTGGCGCCGCCCGAGGACCAGGCGGCGATATTGACCGCCATCAAGTCACCGCAGTACGCCAACCTCGACTACGCCGAACGCTTTGCGAGCAAGCTCAATCGGGTCATGGAAAGCCTGCCGGAAACCACCGACACCTGGATCATCAATGGTACCGACGGGCCGGCGGCCAGTTTCGGCGGGATCAACCTCAGCGCCTGGCAGGCCCGCGAGCGCTCGGCCGAGCAGGTCCAGGCCCAGTTGCAGCAGGCCGTGGGCGAGGTCGAGGGCAGCAGCATCTTTGCCTTCCAGGTGGCGGCGCTACCCGGCTCCAGCGGCGGCCTGCCGGTGCAGATGGTGCTGCGCAGCGCCCAGGACTACCCGGTGCTGTACCAGACCATGGAAACCCTCAAGCAGCGTGCCCGTGACAGCGGCCTGTTTGCCGTGGTCGACAGCGACCTGGACTACAACAACCCGGTGGTCAAAGTCACGGTCGATCGGGCCAAGGCCGCGAGCCTGGGCATTGGCATGCGCGATATCGGCGATTCGCTGGCGGTGCTGGTGGGCGAGCAGTACATCAACCGCTTCGCTTTGTATGGACGCTCTTATGATGTGATTGCGCAAAGCACCGAGGAGCAGCGCCTGACCCCGCAGGCCCTGGCCCGCCAGTATGTGCGCACCGAAGGCGGGCAGTTGATCCCGCTGTCGGCGCTGGTGCACCTGGATATCACGGTGGCGCCGAACCGCTTGCTGCAGTTCGATCAGCAGAACGCCAGCACCTTGCAAGCCATTCCGGCGCCGGGCGTTTCCCAGGGGCAGGCGGTAGCCCTGCTGGAGCAACTGGCCGGCGAATTGCCGCCGGGGTTCAGCCACGACTGGCAGTCCGAGTCGCGCCAATACGTGCAGGAGGGCAGTGCGCTGGTGCTGGCGTTTCTCGCCGCCCTGGTGGTGATTTATCTGGTGCTCGCGGCGCAGTACGAGAGCCTGGTCGATCCGTTGATCATTCTGGTCACCGTGCCCTTATCCATTTGCGGCGCGTTGATTCCGTTGGCGCTGGGCTGGGCCACATTGAATATCTACACGCAGATCGGGCTCGTGACCTTGATCGGCCTGATCAGCAAACACGGGATCCTGATGGTGGAGTTCGCCAATGAGCTCCAGGTGCGCGAGAACCTCGACCGCGCCAGCGCGATCATCCGCGCCGCGCAGATCCGTCTGCGGCCAGTGCTGATGACCACGGCGGCGATGACCTTCGGCGTGCTGCCGCTGCTGTTCGCCAACGGTGCCGGGGCCAATAGCCGCTTTGGCCTGGGCGTGGTGATCGTCTGCGGGATGCTGGTTGGTACGTTGTTTACGCTGTTTGTCCTTCCCACTATTTATGCCTGGCTGGCCCGTGATCACCGGGTGCGGGGCCTGCGCCAGCAACAATTGGCCGATGCCGAGCAGTACCTGGCGCCCGGGCATGTCGAGGTACGCCCATGAAGACGTTTATCCATTACCCGCTGTTGCTTGGCGCGTTGGCCGGCCTGGGCGGGTGTTCGGTGGGGCCACACTACCGCGTGCCCGAGATCGCGCCGATTCAACTGGCCAGCCCGCAGGCCCGGGAATTCTCCGGGCCTGCGGTGCAGCCGGTGGCCGCGTGGTGGACTTTTTTCGACGACGCCCAACTGGCGCGCCTGATCGATAGCGCCGTGGCCCACAACCACGATGTGCGCCAGGCGCGCGCAAACCTGCTGCTGGCTCGCGCGTATGTCGACGAGCAAGCGTTGCAGCGCCTGCCCACGGTCACCAGTACGGCGGCGTACCAGCGCAGCCTGGAGCAGCAGGCGGTGACGGGCGCGCGGCCGAGCCGCAGCTTGTCCGAGTCCTGGCGTGCCGGCCTGGACCTGCAATGGGAGCTGGATCTGTTTGGCCGTCTCGATCACTTGAACCGTGCCGCGCAATCCCGTGCCGAGGCTTCGCAGGCTGACCTTGAGCAGGTGCAATTGAGCATTGCCGCGCAAGTGGCCCATGCCTATTACGCGGCGCAGGGCCAGCGCGAACAACTACGGTTGGCACAGGATGCGGTGCGCAGTTGGCAAGAGACGGTGGCCCTGACCGAGGCGCAAAGCCAGGCCGGCAGTGGCTTGCCTGAAGAGTTGGAGAGCGCCCGCGGCAATGCGCTGCGCGCCCAAGCGGCGATTGCGCCGCTGCAAAGCCAGCTGCAACGCAGCCTGTACCGCTTGCAGGTGTTGGCGGGGCAGCGGCCGGGCAGTTTTAGCGTCGACCTCGACGCCCTGGCGCCGGGGCCTGTAGCGCGACAATTGCCGTTGGGAGATGTCGACCAGTTGATTCGCAATCGACCGGACGTGGTGCAGGCCGAGCGGCTGCTGGCGGCGCGTGTCGAGGATGTGGGCGCGGCGACTGCCGACCTGTACCCGCGCTTGAACCTGGGTGGGTTTGTCGGTTTTTTCGCCTTGCGCGACGGTGACCTGGGCAGTGCATCCCGGGCATTCGAGCTGACCCCAGGCCTGACCTGGCCGGCACTCAACCTGGGCACCGTGCGTGCGCGCCTGCGGGGCGCCCAGGCGCTATCGCAGCGCGAGACCGCGCACTTTGAACAGGTGCTGCTGGTGGCCGTGGAAGAAGTGGAGGGTGCCATCACCCAACTGGCCGAGCATCAGCGACACCTGCTCAACCTGGTGCAATCGGCACGGCATGCCGAAGCTGCACTGGACATCGCCCAGCGACGTTATGGCGCGGGTTCCGGCAGTTACCTGTCGGTGCAGCAAAGCCTGCGCGACCTGCTCAACCTGCGCCAGGCCATTGCCCAGGCGCAGGCTGCGTCCTATGGCAATGCGGTGGACCTGTACAAGGCGCTGGCCTGGCGGGCGCCGAGGCTTTACCCTGCGGCCCTCAGCGAGGCCAACGGTGCCTTGAAAAGGAACAGCAGTTGAACCACAACACATTGTCCAAGCGCCTGGAGCGCGTGGCGGCGCAGGTGCCAGCCGGTGCGCGCCTGGCCGACATCGGCTCGGATCACGCCTACCTGCCGGTAGCGTTGATGAACCGCGGCGCGATTGTCGCGGCAGTGGCCGGCGAGGTGGCGTTGACGCCATTTCGCGCGGCCCAGCGCACCGTGTGCGACAACGGCCACGAACTGCACATCCACGTGCGCCTGGCCGATGGCCTGGCGGCTATCGAACCGGCCGACCTGCTCGATGCGGTGAGTATCTGCGGCATGGGCGGCGAGACCATCCGCGACATCCTCGAGCGCGGCAAGGCGCATCTCAGCGGCCGGGAACGCCTGATCCTGCAACCCAACGGCGGCGAACAACCGTTGCGTGTGTGGCTGATGGACAACGGCTACCGCATCCTTTGCGAGGAGTTGCTGCGGGAAAACCGCTTCGACTACGAAATCATCGTCGCCGAGCGCAGCGGGCCGGTGAGCTACAGCGCCGAGCAACTGTACTTCGGCCCCTTGCAGATGCAGGCGCGCAGTCCGGCCTTCCTGGCCAAGTGGCAGCGCCTGTTGCGCTACAAACAACGCACGTTGGGCCAGCTCGCCGAGGCGCGACAGGCGCTGCCCGAACAGAAAGTGCAGGAACTGGCGCAAGAGGTGCGCTGGATTACCCAGTTGCTGGAGGCGACGCACCCGGTCTAGGGTCTTGCCTGCTGCAAATGTTTCAATGACTCATTTATCCAACCCAGGTGTTCCACCATGCCAGACGCTACCGACCAAGCCTTCTACGACCGCGCCGACGCGCACATCGAGCTGTCGAACGAGCAACTCAAAACCCTCGAGAACCTGGGCCAGGTCAGCGCCTCGATGATGTTCGGCACCACCCGTTTCAACGCCTGGGCGAGTGCGCGCAACTTCAAGTCCGGCGCCGAGATGGCCGAGGCGCGAGAAGCGATGCTCAAGTACTTCTGTGAGCAGTACCGGATGATGCTCGAAGACAATCTGGATGATCACATCAACAACTTCAGCCAGTACATGACGGCCCCGAAGCCGTAGTGATCCCCAGCGCCCAGCTGGATCTTTGTCCAAGCCCTGATTAGCGTTTGCTCAATGCCAGGCGGGCCGCGAACAGCACAAAGAGCAGGCCGGTGCTGCGGTCCATCCAGGTGATCACCTTGCCCCGGCGCAGCACTGCGGCCAGTGGCTGGGTAGCGCCGATCAGGGTCAAGGACCATGCCAGGCCGAGCACCACATGGATGCTCACCAGGCCGAATGTCCAGGCGATCAACGAATGGCCCTGGGGAATGAACTGCGGCAGGAACGACACATAGAAAATCCCGATCTTGGGGTTGAGCACATTGCCCAGCATGCCTTTCAAGAACCAGCGGGTGCCGGGTGTGGCATGGGCGTCGCCGACCGTCAGGGAAGTACGTGGGCGCAGCAGCATATTCAGCCCCAGCCAGGCCAGGTAAGCGGCGCCGCAGTACTTCAACAGGTTGAACGCCAGCTCCGATACTGCGATCAACGCCCCCAAGCCAAAGGCCACCGCCGCACCCCATAAGAAACAGCCCGCATTGATCCCCAGCGCTGCGCGCAATGCTTGCTGCTTGCCCTCCACCGTGGCGGTACGCAACACCAGCGCGGTGTCGAGCCCGGGAGTGAGGGTCAGTAGGGTGGCGGCGAGGGTAAAGGCGAGCAGATTATCGGCGATGGGCATGGGGCGGGTGCCTGCACAGTGGGCCTGGGGCACGTTATCACACGCCGATGGCAAGGCCAGGCAAGCGGTCGAGAAAATCTGCCACCTGCCGGTTACCGCGCAAATGCACTGTCGGAACATCCGGCCCCACTGCCAGGCGCATCGCCTCGATACCCGGCCGATAGCCGCGATCAAAATTCCATACAAAGTCCAGAAACGTCAGGAACTCCCGGTCGAGCTTGTCGGTACACCCCACGGGCCGATCCGCGCGAGGGCGTTTCATGGCGCTGCGTATCAGTACCCGGGTGAAACAGGTGAGTCGCGGTGTATCCAGCCAGATGATCAGGTCGGCACGGGGCAGGCGCAGGTCGAAGGTGCGTCGGGCGTAGTTGCCTTCACACACCCAGGTGTCCGACGCGACGGCTTCGCGTACCCGTGTGCGGAATTGTTCGGCGTCGGTCTCGACCCAGTTGGGTTCCCAGAACAGGGTGTCCAGGTGCACGACGGGCAGGCCGAGGCGCTGGCCAAGGGCGCGGGCGAGGGTGGATTTGCCGCTGCCGGCGTTGCCCAGAATTACAATCCGTTGCATGGGGACGTCCCGAAAAAAGCCGGCAATTATGCCGGCTCTGGAAGAGGAGTCAAACGCCCGGTGATTTACTGGGCAAACGCGTATTCCCCACCCTTCTCCAGCGCCTTGCGATAGGCCGGCCGGGCCTGGAACCGCTGGACCCACGCGGCCAGGTTCGGGTACGCCGGCAACTTGCCCTGGGCCTTGGCGATTTCGCCAATAAAGCTCATCTGGATATCCGCGCCGCTCAGTTCCTCGCCCAGCAGGTATGGCGACTGCGCCAGGGCGTCGTTCAGGTAACCCAGGTAGTTGGCCAGTTCCGATTCGATCCGCGGGTGCAACGGCGCGCCGGCTTCACCCAGGCGGCCGACGTACAGGTTGAGCATCAGCGGCAGCATGGCCGAGCCTTCGGCAAAGTGCAGCCATTGCACGTAGCTGTCGTAGGCGGCCGTGGCGGGGTCTGGTTGCAGGCGGCCCTGGCCATGGCGGCGGATCAGGTAGTCGACAATGGCGCCGGACTCGATCACCACGCGGGTGCCGTCTTCAAGCACCGGCGATTTGCCCAACGCGTTGATCGCCTTGAGCTCCGGTGGGGCGAGGTTGGTTTTTGGGTCGCGCTGGTAGAGCTTGAGCGCGTAGGGCAGGCCGAGTTCTTCGAGCAGCCAGAGAATGCGCTGCGAGCGTGAGTTGTTGAGGTGGTGAACAATCATCATGGGAAGCTCCGCCGGGCGAGAGTGGGGTGTCTGTAAGCAGACTGCTGCGCCGGCGTAGAGTGCCCTGAATCAGTTGGGCGTGTCAGAGGAAATCGGCGCGTCCTGAGCGGGCTCGGTCTCCAGTTTCAGGCGATCGGCCTTGCTGATGTACTTCTCTTTGCTTTTGGGGGCCAGTTTGGCATTGGCCTTTTTGGCGTTGGCTTTCAATATCTGATTGAGTTTCTTACGACGGTTCATGCTTTCTACTCAGCGCGTTAATGCCTGGATGATATCAGCTCAACCCCCAGTAGGCGCCGGCTTTGCGGCGAAAAACCTGGGCATCTGCCGGGTTGTTCGCACAATCTGGCGGGGCAGCAGCACTAGCTCCCGCGCCGCGCTTCAACCCAACAGGCGGGGCCCCCAGTCTTCGGTCATGCCTTTTTCCAGGCGCCGCTCCAGCGTGCGCCGCCATGACGGCACCAACGGCAGCGCCAGGCATTCGCGCAACAGTTCGCTCTCCATTCGCTTGTCGAACAGCACAGCGGACAAGCGTGCCAATGACCAGTCGGCAAATTGCCGCTCGACCAGTTGCAGGCTGTCGCCGGCGCTCACCACACCTTCCTCCAGCACCCGGTAGTACCAGCCGGTGCGCCCCGACTGCTGCACGCGCAGGGCCAGTTCGGCCACGGCGAAGCGGTCGCTGAGTTTCCAGCACGGCATACGCCCCTGGGACACCTCAAGCAACGCTGTCCCGGCCCGGATGCGATCGCCCAGGCAGACGTCATGCTCGCTCCAGCCGGTGGTGCTGAAGTTCTCGCCAAAGGCTCCCGGCTGGGCGAGCAATGGATGGGCCCCCAATTCCTCGGCCCAGCGGGCGTAATGCTCGAGCGGGTAGTGGTGGATGGCTTTTTCTATTCCGCCATGGATGCGCAGGTCGCCCTGTTCGTCGCCACTGAGGCCCAGGGTGGCGACCTTCAGGGGGCCGGGTCGCGGCTGTTTGTCGATGGCGCTGCGGGAGCCGGGCCGGGTGAAAGGCTGCGCACGCCCGGTGAGCAGGGTGTCGAGGCGAATCGTGGTCAGGCTCATGCAGGCACCTGCGGGGGTTGATGTTCACGACAGATCAGCACGGCATCGCTCGGCGCCAGGGGTTCCTGGGTCAGGCCGCAGAACGGCAGATCGTCGACGTGCTGATGGAAGCGGCAGGTGCGGCACAGGCCAAAGCTGGGCACGTCCGCGCTGCGCTGCACTTCGCGCAGCAACTCGCCAAGCAGTGTCTGCAGTTGCCCGCCGCGCGCGCCTATGCGTGCCTCACCGGCGGCGAGGAAGTCCGGCGGCAACAATGCGTCCAGCAGGCCGCGCGCCGTGTCCGTCAACTGCAGATGCACGCTGCGCTTGTCGTGCACATCCTGGGTTTTGACGATCAGCCCCTTGGCCTCCAGCGCCTTGAGTGACTGCGACACTGTGCCTTTGGTCAGGCCCAAATAGTCAGTC
The DNA here is from genome assembly GCF_058742075.1 of Pseudomonas sp. HC1(2025). Classification (NCBI taxonomy): domain Bacteria; kingdom Pseudomonadati; phylum Pseudomonadota; class Gammaproteobacteria; order Pseudomonadales; family Pseudomonadaceae; genus Pseudomonas; species Pseudomonas sp. HC1(2025). Next base: position 1,861,884 of record NZ_CP196017.1, read on the forward strand.
ACGCCCAACGGTGTATTGGAGTAGCGGTTGCAGCGCGAAAGGTACATCAGCGCGCTCAACTGGATGGGTTGCAAATCGGCCAGCAACGGGTGCTGGCGGAACCAGATGCGGCTGAGGCTGGCAAGCCGTTCAAGCAGCTCGAAAAGGGTTGTGTCGGACATGAGTCACTCCTGTCGACATATAGTATCGATTAAATACTATATTGACAAATAGCGACGCGCGGGTAATTCTTGATTAGGTATCGAATCGATACCAACTCAATGAAGGAGACGCAAAATGTCTAACGCACGCTTCTACCATGCTGGTTGCTCCGTCTGTATTTCCGCTGAGCAGACCTTGCTCAACCTGCTGGACCCGGCACTCAAGGTCGAGGTCGTCCACCTTGGCCAACAACCCCAGCGCATTGGCGAAGCCGAACTGGCCGGGGTCAAGTCAGTCCCTGCGTTTGTTCACGACGGCCAGGTGTTGCACCTGAATTTCGGTGCGTCCATCGATGACCTGAAATAAGGCGCTGGAAAATATCATGACCGCGTATCAGCCCCTGAACTGCGATGTGCATGACTACCTGGAGATCGCCTGCATGCACCGTTACCGCCTGCAGGTAGAACTGATCGACGGGCGCAGCTTCGTGGCCAGGGCGCTGACTACGCGAACTGCGGCGAGCAAGGAAGAGTTTTTGCTGCTGGCCCGCGACAGTGGCCAGTGTGAGGTGCGACTTGACCAATTGCTGGCCATTTCCCCGCTTGGCCTTAACGTCAGTTTTGGCCGCATTGAACGTGTGAGAACAGAATGAATAGATACCGACTCATGATTAGTAGCAACGACAGGCTGCTGGGGCATTTCGAATCCGCCACCCCGTGGGCGCACGACGCCGCGCAGGAAATCGCGCGGTGCCTGGCGGCTGCAGGGTACGGCCTTGAACTGCTGGTCGCCGATAGCGAGCGCCGGCTGCTTGAAAGCGGTCCGGATGGGGTGCGAGTGCTGCACAGCGAACCGATTTTCAAGAGCGCGACCTTGCCCTAGGCAAGCCGGCGCCTACCCGCGGAAAAATCGACCCGGACGACATCCCCCAAGCGCCTCTGCTGGCTTGTCTTCAAGCATCTCTTCACTGGCAAGCCGACCCACGATCGCAGCCAGTGCGACCCCAGGGTGCATGGTGCAAACGTACACACCTGCCACCTGGGGCAGATAGCCAATGATCGGGATGCCATCGGCAGCAATTGGCCTGAGCCCGACACAGGCCAACTCCGGCTCAAGGCACACCAGCCCATTGAGCTCATGGTCGATCGCCTTGGCTGTGCGTAGTGCTATCGCGTCTGCCCGGTTTTCCTCGGCGTCGCCCAGGTAATCCTCGGCTGCCAGCAATGCGCCATCCGCGTTTTGCCGCACTTCCATGTGCGGGTTGGAAATGAGGGTGTGCACAAGCTTGGGTTGTGGCTTGTAGCGGATGAAGATGGACGGCGATGCGGTTATCGGCAGGGATACGTGCAACATGTCTGTCAGCCTGGTGGTGCCTGTCCCGGCTGCCAGTACAACGATATCGGCGTGGATGATGCCCCGTGAGGTTTCGACGCCGGTCACCTGTTGGCCCTCGGTGACAAACCCCAGCACCGGCGTCTGAGTGAGCAGCTTCGCGCCATGCACCTGGGCGCCGGCGACCAGCGCATGGGTTGCCGCCACTGCGTCGAGGGCACCTTCTTCGGCTACGTACGTTGCATAGTCAGGGGGCTGCTTGAGGTTGGGCTCAAGCTCAAGAATCTGCGCGCGTGATACCCGGTTTGTCGAGGCCGGTGGCGAGCCATCGTAAGACAAGGCGCCCGTCCATTGGATCTGCAAGCCGGGCAGTTGGGGTTGGAGGCGGTGGTATTCCTGGATGGCGGCGCCGCGTAATTGGGCAATGGGGTCGGGCCCCGGATGGGTGGCGTGGAGCCAGGCGAATGACGTGGCGGTGACGCCTGACGCAATCTCATGCGCCTCGACCAGGCTGACCTGCGCGCCCTTTTCCGCCAGGTGATAGGCCAGGGATGCGCCGACGATACCGGCGCCAATCACCACGACTCGTTTGCCCTGCGGGTTTTCCATTTAGACCTGCGCTCCATTACCTTGGCGATGCGACGAAAGGTGAAAGATCCTACAGCATCGGCGCCTGATCGTTTATACAACCCTTTTCCTCCGTCCCGGTCTACCATGCCTGCCCGGCAGTGGTTCCACGCGCTATCGGCCCCAAGCCATCAAGGTATCGCATATGACCTCGTTTACCCGCAGCACCCCATCCCCAACCTTCTGCGAGGTGGCGCAATGAGCATCGACCAGATCAGCCTGCCCAAGGGCGTTGGCCCGCACGCTACCAAGTTGCTGGACGCGATCACTGGCGCCAGCACCGCCGAAGACCTGAACCGCGCTGGCGGCAAGGCCGAAGGCTTTGTGTTGGGGCTGGAGGCCAGCAAGGCCATCAAGAGCCAGATCGCCGAGTCGCTGTATGTGGCTTATGACGACGCCGCGAGTAATCGCGCCGGCGAGTTGAAGGGCTAGCCAGTACGGTTGCGGTTCAGATTGTCGTACCGGGAAATACTGAACTTTTCAGGGCCCCCGGGGCGTCCAATCCTGGGACACTTTCCAGATTGCTGACTTGAGCCAAGGACCGCCAATGACCTTCTTTATCTTCCTGCTCGCCTGCGCCGCCGCTGCCAGCACCGGCATCATGTTCAAGCCCGGTGCCTGGTATGAGTCCCTGGTCAAACCCCGCTTCACCCCGCCCAACTGGCTGTTCCCGGTGGCCTGGACGCTGATTTACCTGCTGCTCGCCTGGGCCGGTTATCGCCTGAGCCTGATCCCCGGCAGTCAAACAGTGCTGGCCTTGTGGGCGGCGCAGATTGCGTTGAATACCCTGTGGACGCCGGTGTTTTTCGGCGCACATCGGATTTTCGCCGCGATGGTGGTTATCACCCTGCTTTGGCTCACCGTGGCGGCCATGGTGGTGCTGGCGGTGCGCCTAGACCTGATAACCGGGTTGATCCTGTTCCCTTACCTGGCGTGGCTGTGTGTTGCCGTGGCGTTGAATTTTTCGATCCTGCGCAGTAACCGTTGATGGCCAGCGTGGGTAATCGCCAGGGCAGGGGCGACTTTCACCCCGCCGCGCGGTGCAGTTTTTTCACCCGGTACATATCGCCATCGGCATGGCTGAGTAGGGTGTCGGCATCTTCCCCGTCATCCGGGTAACGCGCCACGCCGATACTGCACGACGGCATTTTCACCGGGCCAAACTCAGGGCCAAGGGGGGCGGCCATGATGGCGAGGATCTGCTGCACCTTCTCGGCCACGGCGTTTTCGCAATGAAGGTCGGTCAACAGCACGGTGAACTCATCGCCACCCATTCGCGCCACCGTGTCGGTCTCGCGCGCACAGGCTTCCAGGCGCCTGGCGATGGTGCACAGCACGCGGTCGCCGGCGACATGCCCATGCACATCGTTGATGCCTTTGAAGTCATTGATATCCAGGAACAGCAGCGCCAGCGTGCTCTTCTGCCGGCGCGCGTTGCGCAGGGCCGAATCGAGGCGATCATTGAACAGCGAGCGGTTGGTCAGGGCGGTCAGCGGGTCGTGATGGGCGAGGAAGCGCAGTTCTTCCTCGGCCTGGGTGAGGGCGGTGATGTCCCGTGCCACGCCGATCCGCGCGCCGACATCCTCGGACCAGAACGCCGCCCACAGGATATGGACGAGGCTGCCATCCTTGCGGATATAGCGGTTACGGAAATCCACGTGGGGCTGGCCGTTCATCACCCGAATAATCGAGGCCCGGGTGGCTGCCAGGTCTTGGGGGTGCATGTAGTCGGTGATCAGGCTGCCGGTCAGCTCGTCGGCACGGTAGCCGAGCAGTGCCTCGCAGGCGTCGCTGACAAATGCAATCTGGTTGTCCCTGTCGACCACGAAAACCGTATCCAGCATCAGATGGATCAGTTTGGGATAGAGCGCTTGCAGGTCAACGGGCATGGGTCAGTGCAGTCCGGTTCAAATAACGGCCTGATCATATCCTGAACCCGCAAGCTGGCAATGAGGAATCTTGATGATCGGCCTACCGCCGATCTACCCATACCGTCTGCGCATTGCAGAATTCGCGCACGCCGAAATGTGACAATTCGCGGCCAAACCCACTCTTTTTCACCCCGCCAAACGCCACCCGAGGATCGGACACGCTGTAGGCGTTGATAAAGATGCCGCCGGTTTCCAACTGGTTGGCGATCTCGCGTGCCTTGGCCGGGTCGCGGGTAAAGACGCTGGCGGTGAGGCCGAACTCGCTGTCGTTGGCCAGGGCCACGGCGTGGTCGGCGTCGCGGGCGGTGATGATCGAGGCGACGGGGCCGAACAGTTCCTGCTTGAACGAGGTCATCTGGTCGGTGACATCGGCCAGGACGGTGGGGGCGTAATAGTTGCCTGGCCCGTCGATGGGGTGGCCGCCCAGCAGCAGGCTGGCGCCTTCGGCCAGGGTCGCCTGGACTTGTGCGTGCAGTTCGTCGCGCAGGTCGAAGCGGGCCATGGGGCCGATATAGGTGTCGTTCGATGTCGGGTCGCCCATCACCAGTTGCCGGCTGGCTTCAAGAAATTTGGCGGTGAAGGCCTCGACCACGCCTTGCTCGATGATCAGGCGCTTGGCGGCGGCGCAGACCTGGCCGGAATTCTGGAAGCGGCCGGTCACGGCGGCTTGCACGGCGGCATCGAGATCGGCGTCGTTGAGCACGATGAAGGGGTCGGAGCCGCCCAGTTCCAGCACACATTTTTTCAACGCAGCGCCGGCCTGGGAGCCGATGGCGATACCCGCGCGCACGCTGCCGGTCAGGGTCACGGCGGCGATGCGCGGGTCGGCGATGGCCTGGGACACACCGTGCGCGGTGACGTTGATTACTTCAAACAAGCCTTCGGCGAAACCGGCTGTGTGGAAGGCCCGTTGCATCAGGTAGGCGCTGCCCATCACGTTGGGCGCGTGCTTGAGCACGTAGGTGTTGCCGCTGAGCATGGTCGGCACGGCACCGCGCAGTACCTGCCAGACCGGGAAGTTCCACGGCATTACGGCGAGGATCGGGCCCAGCGGGCGATATTCAATCCGGGCGCTACCGTTGTCGACCAGGGTCGGCTCCGGCGCGAGCATGGCCGGCCCGTGGGCGGCGTACCACTCGGCCAGCAAGGCGCATTTCTCGATTTCACCACGGGCCTGGGCGATGGGCTTGCCCATTTCCAGGGTGATCATTTGCGCCATTTCTTCAGCTTGTTCGCGCAGAGCGCCGGCCAGGGCCAGGAGCAATTCGGCGCGCTGTGCCACAGGTGTATGGCGACCCTTGCGAAAGGCGGTGCTGGCGCGGGTGAGGGCGGCGTCCAGTTGTGCGGCGGATTCGTACGGGTAGCTGCCGACGGTTTCGCCATTGGCGGGGTTGATCGACAAGGCATGGGTCTGGTGAGAAATAGCGGTCATGGCACCGTCCTGCGCAGTGTTGGAGAAGATGCCCAGCGTACGGGGCTGTATCTTTTCCGGGAACTGAATAATATTAAGCAATACGTTCACGATTGGAGAATGACTTGGATCTGGTGCAACTGGAGATTTTCAAGGCCGTGGCCGAGCAAGGCAGCATCAGCGCTGCCGCACAATTGATTCATCGGGTGCCGTCGAACCTGACCACGCGTATCAAGCAACTGGAGCAGGACCTGGGTGTGGAGTTGTTTATCCGTGAGAAAAGTCGCCTGCGCCTGTCGCCTGCCGGCTGGAATTTCCTCGGCTATGCGCGGCGCATCCTCGACCTGGTGCAAGAGGCTCGCGCCACCGTGGCGGGGGAGGAACCCCAGGGGCCATTTGCCCTGGGGTCGCTGGAAAGTACCGCCGCCGTGCGCATCCCGGCGTTGCTTGCGGCCTACAACCAGAAACACGCCAAGGTCGAGCTGGACCTGACCACCGGGCCCTCGGGGACGATGATCGAAGGCGTGCTATCGGGCCGACTGGCGGCGGCATTTGTCGACGGCCCGGTGTTGCACCCCACCTTGGAAGGCGTGGCGGTGTTTGAAGAGGAAATGGTGGTGATTGCGCCGTTGCATCACGGGCCGATCACCCGTGGGCAGGATGTGAACGGGGCGAGCATCTATACCTTTCGCTCCAACTGCTCGTACCGGCATCACTTTGAGCGTTGGTTTTCCCAGGATGGCGCGGTGCCGGGGAAGATTTTCGAGATGGAGTCGTACCACGGCATGCTCGCCTGCGTCAGCGCCGGCGCCGGTTTGGCGCTGATGCCACGCAGTATGCTGGAGAGTATGCCGGGGTTTACCACGGTCAGCGTGTGGCCGTTGGCGGACGAGTTCCGCCTGCTCAACACCTGGCTGATCTGGCGCCGGGGCACGGTGTCGCAGAGTCTGGACAGCTTTGTGCAACTGCTGGAGGAACGCATTCCTCTGCAGGAGGCGGCAAGCTAGCCACCAAATTGCAGGGTGCCCATCGCCAGTTTCGCCATCAGCGCCGTGGCGCCCAGCTGTACCAGCCACAGGGCCAGGCCGCCGAGGAAGACGCCCAGGGCGACTTGCAGGACCAGGCTTTTTGGCCGCTTGGCTGGGGGCGTGCGCGGGGTGAAGTGGTCCAGTTCGTCGCGGTCGGCACGCAGGTCCAGGTCGTCGTTTCTCATAGGCGGCTCATATCAATGGTGAAGGAACACGGCCTCTGTAGGAGCCGGCTCCTACAGAGTCTCGCACAAAAAAGGGGAAGCCATTGGCTTCCCCCTTCGTACCCCGCGCTCAGGCTTACAGCACCTGCACAATCGCCTTGGTCACGGCAGCGATGTTCGCCTGGTTCAACGCCGCCACGCAGATGCGGCCGGTGTCGAGGGCGTAGATGCCGAACTCGCTACGCAGGCGGGTGACTTGCTCTACGGTCAGGCCGGAGTAGGAGAACATCCCGCGCTGGCGACCGACGAAGCTGAAGTCATGGCCCGGCGCTGCCTTGGCCAGCTCGCTGACCATCTGCTCGCGCATGCCGCGGATGCGCAGGCGCATTTCGGCCAGTTCCGCTTCCCACTGGGCGCGCAGCTCTGGGTTGTTGAGCACCGCCGCCACAATCGCCGCGCCGTGGGTCGGCGGGTTGGAGTAGTTGGTGCGGATCACGCGCTTGACCTGGGACAGGATGCGCGCGCTTTCTTCTTTCGACTCGCTGACGATCGACAGTGCGCCCACGCGCTCGCCGTACAGCGAGAACGATTTGGAGAACGAGCTGGACACAAAGAAGGTCAGGCCCGACTCGGCGAACAGGCGCACGGCGGCGGCATCTTCGTCGATACCGTCGCCAAAGCCCTGGTAGGCCATGTCGAGGAACGGCACCAGGTTCTTGGCCTTGACCACTTCCAGCACGTCTTTCCAGTCGGCCGGGCTCAGGTCGACGCCGGTCGGGTTGTGGCAGCAGGCGTGCAGCACGACGATGGACTGGGCGGGCAGGGCGTTGAGGTCTTCCAGCAGGCCGGCGCGGTTCACGTCGTGGGTGGCGGCATCGTAGTAACGATAGGTCTGCACCGGGAAGCCGGCTTTTTCAAACAGCGCCTGGTGGTTTTCCCAGCTCGGGTCGCTGATGGCAACCACGGCATTGGGCAGCAACTGCTTGAGGAAATCGGCACCGATTTTCAGCGCGCCGGTGCCGCCAACGGCCTGGGCGGTGATCACCCGGCCAGCGCTCAGCAGTGGCGACTCGGCGCCAAACAGCAGCTTTTGTACGGCCAGGTCGTAGGCGGCAATGCCATCGATCGGCAGGTAGCCACGAGCGGCGTGTTGCGCCACGCGAATGGCTTCCGCTTCGGCAACGGCACGCAGGAGTGGAATCTTCCCCTCCTCGTTGCAGTAAACGCCTACGCCAAGGTTGACCTTGGTAGTACGGGTATCGGCGTTGAATGCTTCGTTGAGGCCCAGGATAGGATCGCGTGGTGCCATTTCGACAGCGGAGAACAGGCTCATTTTTGCGGCAGCTCTATGGGGGAATGGAGGGACGTGTCGCGCTCCAGCCGAATGCACTAGAGCGGTGCACAAACGGGGAGCTAGTATAGAGGCCAACACCGCTCGCGGCGACAGCCGAAACGGCTTTTCGGCCAAGTTTTTCGGTTTATTTATCGACCGTTAGTCTTATTGCAACATTGATGGCCACAGGCATGTAGGGCGAGTGCCTTGAAACCCGTCACATTCGCCTCCACTTCTACAGCTATCATGGTTTTTTCCTACGGTCTGCTCTGAAACTTCGCGGGCTGTGGTCTTTTTCGTCCCCGACGGGTTTACAGTCTGGGGTGACTTCAAGAGGTACGTTATGTCGGATTTCCAACTAGTCACCCGCTTTGAACCTGCTGGCGACCAGCCCGAGGCCATCCGCCTGATGGTCGAAGGCATCGAGGCCGGCCTGGCTCACCAGACGTTGCTCGGGGTGACCGGTTCGGGCAAGACCTTCAGCATCGCCAACGTGATCGCGCAGATCAACCGCCCGACCCTGGTGCTGGCGCCAAACAAGACCCTGGCCGCGCAGTTGTATGGGGAGTTCAAGGCGTTCTTCCCGAACAACGCGGTGGAGTACTTCGTTTCCTACTACGACTACTACCAGCCGGAAGCCTATGTGCCGTCCTCCGATACCTTTATCGAGAAGGATGCGTCGATCAACGACCATATCGAGCAGATGCGGCTGTCGGCGACCAAGGCGCTGCTGGAACGCAAGGACGCGATCATCGTCACTACGGTCTCGTGCATCTACGGCCTGGGCAGCCCGGAAACCTATCTGAAGATGGTGCTGCACGTCGATCGCGGCGACAAACTCGACCAGCGCGCCTTGCTGCGACGCCTGGCGGATTTGCAGTACACCCGCAACGACATGGACTTTGCCCGCGCGACCTTCCGCGTGCGTGGGGATGTGATCGACATTTACCCGGCAGAGTCGGACCTGGAAGCGATCCGGATCGAGCTGTTCGACGATGAAGTCGAGAGCCTGTCGGCCTTCGACCCGTTGACCGGCGAAGTGATCCGCAAACTGCCGCGCTTTACCTTCTATCCAAAAAGCCACTATGTGACGCCCCGTGAAACCCTTTTGGATGCCATGGAAGGGATCAAGGCCGAGCTGGCCGAGCGCCTCGAATACCTGCGCGCCAACAACAAGCTGGTGGAAGCCCAGCGCCTGGAGCAGCGCACGCGTTTTGACCTGGAGATGATTCTCGAGCTGGGCTACTGCAACGGCATCGAAAACTACTCGCGCTACCTGTCGGGCCGTGAGTCCGGTGCGCCGCCGCCGACCCTCTACGACTACCTGCCGGCGGATGCTTTGCTGGTGATCGACGAATCCCACGTCAGCGTGCCGCAAGTCGGCGCCATGTATAAAGGCGACCGCTCGCGCAAGGAAACCCTGGTGGAATACGGCTTCCGCCTGCCTTCGGCGCTGGATAACCGGCCGATGCGCTTTGACGAATGGGAAAGCATCAGCCCGCAGACCATCTTTGTGTCCGCCACGCCGGGCAACTACGAGGCCGAGCATGCGGGCCGGGTGATCGAGCAACTGGTGCGCCCCACCGGCCTGGTCGACCCGCAAATCGAGATCCGTCCGGCCCTGACCCAGGTCGATGACCTGCTGTCGGAAATCACCAAGCGCGTGGCCCTGGAAGAGCGGGTGCTGGTCACCACGCTGACCAAGCGCATGTCCGAAGACCTTACCGATTACCTGGCCGACCACGGCGTGCGCGTGCGTTACCTGCACTCGGACATCGACACCGTGGAGCGCGTGGAAATCATCCGCGACCTGCGCCTGGGCACCTTCGATGTGCTGGTGGGCATCAACCTGCTGCGTGAAGGCCTGGACATGCCCGAGGTGTCGCTGGTGGCAATCCTGGATGCGGACAAGGAAGGTTTCCTACGCTCCGAGCGCTCGTTGATCCAGACCATCGGCCGTGCGGCGCGTAACCTCAACGGCCGCGCGATCCTGTACGCCGACCGCATCACCGGCTCCATGGAACGCGCCATCGGCGAGACCGAGCGCCGCCGCGACAAGCAGATTGCGTTCAACCTGGCCAATGGCATCACCCCCAAGGGCGTGTTCAAGGACGTCGCCGACATTATGGAAGGCGCCACCGTACCGGGTTCGCGCAGCAAGAAGCGCAAAGGCATGGCCAAGGCTGCCGAGGAAAGCGCCAAGTACGAAAACGAATTGCGCTCGCCGAGTGAAATCACCAAGCGTATCCGCCAGTTGGAAGAGAAGATGTACCAGTTGGCGCGGGACCTGGAGTTTGAAGCGGCAGCGCAGACGCGCGATGAGATTGGCAAGTTGCGCGAGCGGTTGCTGGCGGTCTGAATTTGCAGTGACTGCTCGGGCCTCATCGCAGGCAAGCCAGCTGCCACATTTGATCGAGTTCCACCTTTGGAATGCAGTCGAATGTGGGAGCGAGCTTGCTCGCGATAGGGGCAACTCGGTCTAGTGGGCTTCCCCAGCCTTGAGCCCCGCCGGCAACGCCCTGGTCAAAAAGATCGCCAGCATGCTCACCGCCAACGCCAACCCCACGAAGTGAAACGCATCGTTGTAGGCCATGATCTGCGCCTGTTGATGCGCAATCTCACTGAGCTTGCCCAGCGCTGCCGTCTCATTGCCAAACTTCTGGGTCAGCATCGCCATGCGCTCGGCCACCTGCGGGTTGGTCGGCACAATGGCTTCGCGTAGGTAGTCAAAATAGGTCTTGGTCCGCGCATCCAGTAACGTCGCCAGCAGCGCAATACCGATGGCGCCGCCCAGGTTACGCAGGATATTGAACAGGCTCGACGCCGAGCCCGCGTCCTGGGGCAGGATGTACGCGGTGGCGATCAGCGAAATGGTGACCATGATCAGCGGCTGGCCGAGGGCACGGATGATCTGGATCTGGTTGAACTGGCTGCCGGCAAAGTCCGGGTTGAGCACGCCCGAGGAAAAACTCGCAAAGCCAAACAGGCCAAATCCCACCGCGCAAAGCCACTTCGGCGACACGTATTTCATCAGTTTCGGCACCAGCGGGATCAGGAACAACTGCGGCACCCCCATCCACATGATCACTTCGCCGATTTGCAGGGCGTTGTAGTTCTGGATCTGCGCCAGGTACAGCGGCAGCAGGTAGATCGAGCCATACAGCCCCACGCCCATGCCCAGGCTGGAAATGCTTGAAAGCCCAAAGTTGCGGTTGGCGAGGATGCCCAGGTTGATCAGCGGGTTGGGCTTGGACAACTGCACGATGACGAAGGTGATCAGGCTCAACAGGGCAATGCTGCCCAGGCTGACGATCAGGCTCGATTCCAGCCAGTCCTTGCGATGCCCCTCTTCAAGAAATACCTGCAAACAGCCCAGGCCCACGGCCAAGGTGAGGATGCCCATGTAGTCGGTGCTTTTGAGCAATTCCCAGTGCGCGGCCTTTTTCTCCAGGCCATACAGCAGGCCGGCGATCATCAGCAGCCCTGGCGGTACGTTGATATAGAAGATGTATTCCCAGCCCCAGTTTTCCGTGAGCCAGCCGCCAATGGTCGGGCCGATGGAGGGGGCAAAGGTGGCCGTCATGGCGAACATCGCCATGCCCTTGGCGCGATGGTGTTCGGGCAGCTTGATCAGGGTCAGGGTGAAGGCCAGGGGGATCAGCGCACCGCCGGTAAAGCCTTGCAGGGCGCGGAACACGATCATGCTTTCCAGGCTCCAGGCCATGGAACACATCAGCGAAGCGATGAGGAACCCCACCGAGACCCACACCGCCAGGCGCCGTGCCGACAGCAACTGCACCAGCCAGGCGGTGAGGGGGATCATGATGATTTCGGCTACAAGGTAGGAGGTGGAAATCCACGAGCCTTCTTCCAGGGTGGCCGACAGCGCGCCCTGGATGTCCTTGAGCGAGGAGTTGGTGATCTGGATGTCGAGCACCGCCATGAAGGCGCCGAGCATGACGCTCATTACCGCGATCCAGTCGCGCCGGGTCGGTTCGCCGACCGGGCGCAGCAGTTGATCACCGGCCATGGTCAGGGTCTTGGATCTTCACTTTGACGGTCACCGACATGCCAGGGCGGATCTTGCCGTGCAGTGGGTTGTCGGCGGCAAAGGTGAGTTTTACCGGGATCCGTTGTACGACTTTGGTGAAGTTGCCGGTGGCATTGTCTGGCGGCAGCAGGCTGAACTGCGCGCCGGAGGCGGCGAACAGGCTGTCGACCCGCGCCTCGATGGGGGTATCGCCGTAGGCATCGAAGGTCAACTCGGCCGTCTGCCCAGGGGCCATATGGCCGATCTGGGTTTCCTTGAAGTTGGCCTGGATCCAGATGTCCTGGTCGGGAACGATGGACAGCAGGTACGCGCCGGCCTGCACATACTGGCCGTTGCGCGCGGCGCGCTGGCCAACCAGGCCGCTGATGGGCGCGTGGATTTCGCTGCGGGTCAGGTTCAGTTCGGCCTGGGCGATGTCGGCGCGGGCATTGGCGATCTGCGCGTCGAGGCGCTTGATCTCGGCGTTCAGGGCGCTGACTTGCTGGCGCTGGCCTTGGGAGTCAGCCTGGGCCTTGGCGACCTGGGAGCGGGCGATGTGGTTGTCGGCAGACAGGGTGGTGACGCGTTCTTCCGAGACATAGCCGGGCTTGCGCAGGGTTTGCGCGCGGGACAAGTCGATCTGCGCGCGGCCCAGGGTCGCCTGGCTGGACGCCACCTGGGCATCGGCGGCCGCGATCAGGCTGGCTTGTTGGGTCAGCTTGCTCGTGGCCTGCAAACGCTCGGCTTCGCGGGTGGCGAGGGCGGCGTTGGCGCGGTCGATGGCCAGCAGGAAGTCGTCCTGCTCCAGGATGACCAGCAACTGGCCTTTTTCTACGTGCTGGTTATCGCCCACTTTCACCTCGGCGATGCGCGCGCCAAGCTGGCTGGAGACCCGGGTGATCTCGCCCTGCACGTAGGCGTTATCGGTACTTTCATAAAAACGTCCCTTGAAGAACCAATGGGCAAAGAAGCCCGCGGCGACCAGGGCGACGATAAACAGGAAGATAAACAGGCGGCGTTTGAGTTGGGCAGGCATGGCGGCGCAGTGTCAGTTACAAAAGGTAATGGAATATAGCCAGCTAACGATCTGGCAAATAGCCATGTCGAGGTTCCAGCCCCAACCTTGGCTTATATGCCCTTTGTTGATCGGCCTACGCTGGAGCCAGGGGGCTTGGGGCTGTTACCATTCGCCCCTTGTTTTATTTTCAGCTTTTTTGCCCATTCGAGACCCGCCATGACCACCGTCCGCACGCGCATCGCGCCATCGCCTACTGGGGATCCCCACGTCGGTACTGCCTACATCGCCTTGTTCAACTACTGCTTTGCCAAGCAGCACGGCGGTGAATTCATCCTGCGGATCGAAGACACGGACCAGGTGCGTTCGACCCGTGAGTCGGAACAGCAGATTTTCGATGCCCTGCGCTGGTTGGGCATCACTTGGGCTGAAGGCCCGGATGTTGGCGGCCCGCACGGCCCGTATCGCCAGAGCGAGCGCAGCGACATCTATAAGCAATACACCCAGCAACTGGTTGATATGGGCCACGCCTTCCCGTGCTTCTGCACTGCCGAAGAACTGGACCAGATGCGCGCCGAGCAACAGGCCCGCGGCGAAACCCCGCGCTACGACGGCCGCGCGCTGCTGCTGTCCAAGGACGAAGTGGCCGCGCGCCTGGCCGCCGGTGAGCCGCACGTGATCCGTATGAAAGTGCCGAGCGAAGGCGTGTGCGTGGTGCCGGACATGTTGCGTGGCGACGTGGAGATCCCGTGGGACCGCATGGACATGCAAGTGCTGATGAAGACCGACGGCCTGCCGACGTACTTCCTGGCCAACGTGGTCGACGACCACTTGATGGGCATCACCCACGTGTTGCGTGGTGAAGAATGGTTGCCGTCGGCACCCAAGCTGATCCTGCTTTACGAATATTTCGGCTGGGAACAGCCGCAGCTGTGCTACATGCCGCTGCTGCGTAACCCGGACAAGAGCAAGCTGTCCAAGCGCAAGAACCCGACTTCGGTGACCTTCTACGAGCGTATGGGCTTCATGCCTGAAGCGATGCTCAACTACCTGGGCCGCATGGGCTGGTCGATGCCGGACGAGCGCGAGAAGTTCTCGCTGCAGGAGATGGTCGATAACTTCGACCTGTCCCGTGTCTCGCTGGGTGGGCCGATTTTCGATATCGAGAAGCTGTCGTGGCTCAATGGCCAATGGCTGCGTGACCTGCCGGTGGAAGAGTTCGCCAGCCGTGTGCAGCAGTGGGCGTTGAACCCCGAGTACATGATGAAGATCGCACCGCTGGTGCAGGGCAGGGTGGAGACTTTCAGCCAGGTCGCCCCGCTGGCCAGCTTCTTCTTTGCCGGTGGCGTGAACCCGGATGCCAAGCTGTTCGAGTCGAAAAAACTCTCGGCTGACCAGGTTCGCCAGTTGATGCAGTTGATCCTGTGGAAGCTCGAAAGCCTGCGCCAGTGGGAAAAAGAGGCCATCACCGCGACCATCCAGGCCGTGGTCGAATCCCTGGAACTGAAGCTGCGCGATGCCATGCCGCTGATGTTTGCCGCAATTACCGGGCAAGCCAGCTCGGTGTCGGTACTCGATGCGATGGAAATCCTCGGTCCGGACCTGACCCGTTTCCGTCTGCGCCAAGCCCTTGATTTGCTTGGCGGTGTATCAAAGAAAGAAAACAAGGAATGGGAAAAGCTGCTGGCTGCTATCGCTTAGTTAAGCGCTGGTGAGGGCAAAACCCCGGCTTTGCGGGGTTTTGACGGTAAGTGATTGTTATCCCGGCAAAAAATTTTGGAAATTGTTGAAAATAAATTTGACAGCCTTTCAAAGCGCCATTAAGATTCGCCCCGTCCTCACCGATGAGGGGCTATAGCTCAGCTGGGAGAGCGCTTGCATGGCATGCAAGAGGTCAACGGTTCGATCCCGTTTAGCTCCACCAATTTACAGGTCCAAGGTCTGGCCACACCGTCCTTGAATCGATCAGGCCCAGCTTGATCATGTTGTACAGAAGGTTTTGTCCCCTTCGTCTAGTGGCCTAGGACACCGCCCTTTCACGGCGGTAACAGGGGTTCGAGTCCCCTAGGGGACGCCAGTTTCAACAAGCAGCTCGCAAGGTCTGCTGCGCCGCCAGGCGAAAAATCGGGGCTATAGCTCAGCTGGGAGAGCGCTTGCATGGCATGCAAGAGGTCAACGGTTCGATCCCGTTTAGCTCCACCAATTTACAGGTTCAAGGTTCCGGCCACACCGTCCTTGGATCGATCAGGTTCAGCCTGATCAGTTGTATAGAAGGTTTGTGTCCCCTTCGTCTAGTGGCCTAGGACACCGCCCTTTCACGGCGGTAACAGGGGTTCGAGTCCCCTAGGGGACGCCACGATTACCCGCTCTGCGGGATTTTTAAGGGTCATTCAATTATTGAATGGCCCTTTTGTTTGTCTGGCGTTTGGGTTTTCTCCCTCCCTCTTTCAAAGAACTTCTTCTGACCAACGGTCGAATTCAGTGCTTGCTAAAAATTATTATGAAGATAATATTTTAACCGTAATATTCGGAGGCCGTCATGAGCGATAAGAAAGCGCAAACCCGTGAACGTATTTTGCAGGCCGCCAGCTCCGCGCTGATCCAGCGTGGCCCGGCCGAACCGAGTGTGGGTGAAGTCATGGGAGCGGCGGGGCTGACCGTTGGTGGCTTCTACGCCCACTTTGAAAGCAAGGACGCCTTGATGCTGGAGGCGTTCGAGCAGCTATTGGCCACGCGTCGGGCGTCTATCGACGATATGGACCCCAGCCTGACAGGCGAAGAGCGCCGAGCCCTGGTGGCGGCGTTCTACCTGTCGCGCAAGCACCGTGATTCCACCGCCCAGGCCTGTCCGATCCCGGCCACGGTCGGCGAGATGAGCCGCCTGCCAGATGAATTTCGCGATGTATTGAACCGGCACGTCGAACTGATGGCCGCACAACTGGCTGCCAGCCCGGAAGACACCGATAAGGCCCTGGCCGACATGGCCTTGATGATTGGTGGTCTGGCATTGGCCCGGGCGCTGGGGCCTGGCGAATTGTCGGACCGTGTATTACGCGCCTCCAAGTCGGCAGTGCGCTGAACAAGGCTTGCGGGCCTGGGGAGTGAATGGATGAGCACCTTGAGCTGGATTCGTCGTGTCAACGGCACCGTGGGCAGGCTGGCGCCGCAGACCATCGCCAACCAGATGCGTCGCGCTTTCATGACGCCGCGGGACCTGCCGCCGCGTGATTGGGAATTGCCGCTGCTGGCGCAGGCCGAGCGCATCACCTTGCGCTTTGGCCTGTCGGCCCTGCGCTGGGGCCAGGGCCCGGCGGTGCTGATGATGCATGGCTGGGAAGGGCGCCCGACGCAGTTCGCCAGCCTGATCAACGCATTGGTGGGTGCCGGCTACTCGGTGATTGCCCTCGACGGTCCGGCCCATGGCCGCTCGCCGGGCCGCGAGGCCCACGTGGTGCTGTTTGCCCGGGCGATGCTGGAGGCTGCCGCTGAGTTGCCGCCGTTGCACGCGGTGGTCGGCCACTCCATGGGCGGCGCCAGTGCGATGCTGGCCATCCAGTTGGGCCTGCGCACCAATGCGTTGGTGAGCATTGCCGCGCCTTCCCGCTTGCTCGATGTATTGCGCGGCTTTGCCGGAGTGGTCGGCATGCCGGCGCGGGCACGGGCGGCGTTTATCCAGGAGGTCGAGTACTCCCTGGGCATCCCGCTCAAGCACCTGGATGTGGCGCACTATCAAATGAACATCCCGGGCCTGATCGTGCATGCCGAAGACGATACCTTCGTCCCGGTCAAAGCTTCGCAGATGATCCACGAGGCCTGGTTCGACAGCCGCCTGTTGCGCCTGGAGCAAGGCGGGCACCAGAAAGTCCTGGCCGATCCCCGGGTGGTCGAAGGCGTACTGGCGCTACTGGCCGGCTGTCGTGAACCAGCGCGGCAAACCGCTTGAGCCGAACGATGGGTTACACTGCTCGCCGCCGACACTAATCGACCGGGAGCAGGGCATGGGCTGGGACTTGGCAAAGCCGTTTATCATCGATCTGCAGGTGGCCCCTGAGGATATCGACGGCCTGGGGCATGCCAATAATGCCGTCTACGTTTCCTGGCTGGAGCGTTGCGCCTGGCGCCATTCCCAGCGCCTGGGCCTGGACCTCAGCGAGTACCGGCGCCTGGATCGGGCCATGGCGGTAGTGCGCCATGAAATCGATTACCTGGCGGCGGGCTACGAAGGTGATGAGTTGCAATTGGCGACCTGGATCGTCGATTGGGACCAGCGCCTGAAAATGACCCGGCGCTTCCAACTGATACGCCCCAGTGATGGCACCACCTTGCTGCGTGCACAAACCACCTTTGTCTGTATCGAACTCTCCAGTGGCAAGCCCAAGCGCATGCCGGCGGAGTTTATCGAGGGCTATGGCGTGGCGTTGCACATCTGACAAGGGGGTTAACGGTTACTGTGGGAAACCCAGTAAACTGCGCCACGTTTTTCGTTGAGTGTTTTCCATGCAAATTGCCTTGGCGCCCATGGAGGGGTTGGTCGACAACATCCTGCGGGATGTGCTGACCCAGGTGGGCGGTATCGATTGGTGCGTGACCGAATTTATCCGGGTCAACGACCGCCTGCTGACCCCGGCCTATTTCCACAAGCTTGCCCCTGAACTGCTGCACGGCGCCAAGACCGCTGCGGGCGTGCCGTTGCGCGTGCAGTTGCTTGGTTCCGACCCCGTGTGCCTGGCGGAAAACGCCGCGCTGGCCTGCGAGCTGGGTTCGCAGGTAATCGACCTGAACTTCGGCTGCCCGGCCAAGACCGTCAACAAATCCCGTGGCGGTGCGGTGCTGCTCAAGGAGCCGGAGCTGCTCAACCAGATCGTCGAGCACGTGCGTCGTGCGGTGCCGGCGCATATCCCGGTGACCGCCAAGATGCGCCTGGGCTTCGACAGCCCGGATGGCGCGCTGGTGTGCGCCACGGCCCTGGCCGAAGGTGGCGCGGCGCACATCGTGGTGCATGCGCGGACCAAAGCCGATGGCTACAAGCCCCCCGCCCATTGGGAATGGATCCCGCGCGTGCAGGACGTGGTCAAGGTGCCGGTATTTGCCAACGGTGATATCTGGAGCGTCGAGGACTGGCGGCGTTGCCGCGAGATCAGTGGGGTCGAAGACATCATGCTCGGCCGCGGCCTGGTAGCGCGTCCCGACCTGGCCCGGCAAATCGCCGCTGCGCGTGCAGGTGAGGAGGTGGTAGAGATGACTTGGGAGGAGATGCAGCCCATGCTCCGGGAGTTCTGGACGCAGTCTGTAGCGCAACTGACTGAGCGCCAGGCTCCTGGCCGCTTGAAGCAGTGGCTGGCGATGCTGACGCGCAATTACCCGCAAGCCGTGGAGCTGTTTACCGCGCTGCGCCGGGAAACCGATCTGCTGCAGGTCAGTCGTTTGCTCGGTATGCCTCACCCGCAAGCGGCCTGAAATTTTTCTTACAGCCTCTCTTGAAATGTAATGGGTGGTCCTTATCTAGGGATTACACGATGCCGAACTCGGGTCGTGGAGATAAAGAACCTTGCTGATATTTCAGGAGATTTGACCTATGAGTACCGCATTTTCCTTGGCGCCGTTGTTCCGCTCTTCCGTGGGTTTCGACCGTTTCAACGACCTGTTCGAGACCGCATTGCGCAATGAGCCGGGCAGCAGCTACCCACCTTATAACGTCGAGAAACACGGCGAAGACCAATACCGCATTGTGATCGCGGCCGCCGGTTTCCAGGAAGACGATCTGGAGTTGCAGGTGGAGAAGGGCGTGTTGACCGTCAGCGGCGGCAAGCGCGACACCAGGGCTGAGAGTGTCACCTATCTGCATCAAGGCATTGCCCAGCGGGCCTTCAAGCTGTCATTCCGCTTGGCGGACCATATCGAGATCAAGGCTGCGGACCTGAGTAACGGTTTGCTGAGCATCGATCTGTTGCGGGTCGTGCCGGAAGAAGCAAAGGCCAAGCGTATCCCGATCAATGGGGCGCAGAAGCCGGCGCTGCAACACTAAGCGCATATTTTTAAATCTTTCATCATCTGCAAAAAGGGCGCCTCTGGCGCCCTTTTTTTGTTTAGGGTCTTGAAGGAGGTTGCAGGTGTTTTAATCGATAGCGAGGGGAGTTTTGTTTAGTTGAGGGTGTGTTGTTTTATTTGTTTGCTAGCAGGTGTGTGTAACTTTCTTGGTTTGATGCGTGTTTGCATAGTTAGAGTGTTTCTTTGTTTGGAGGCATGGCAGCAGTCTTAGTCGCGCGGGAAATATCATGGGCGCTGTCATGCACACTCGGTGAATCATAACGGTTTTTTTCCTCGCAGCAGTTTATTAACGGGTATGACGTGTTTTTATCAGGCACAAGCCGTAGAAAAGCAGGTTTTCGGCAGAAGTCCATGGGTAAAAGTCCTAAGTTACCTTTTAGTGTCCTTATGTTTTCCGCGATATCTGGAACCAGAACGCTTATTTCCCCACGAATCCAGTGACTTCGATACGGTCGCTGCCGTTTCAAGTCATAAAAAAACAGTGTTTGTCATGGGCGTCTGAACGTCCTGGTGCTTTTCTGAAAGAGGGATGAATAATGTCTTATCTGTCTGTTAATAATCCTCCGAGCGTCAATGATTGCTAATCATCAGCTTGATCTGGTCGCGCCGCCTGGAAGTGGTGATGTGAGTAAGTTGTTAAATACTAAGTCGAGCGTAGTGCCGGAACACACTCGGCATGTTGAAGTTGGGCGGGAAAATACAACTGTCAGTACGGATGCTCTTGCAAAGCTGCTGGATATGTTCGAACTGCTCTTCAAGGCAATGCGAGATGTGTTGTCGGGTAAAAAGCATCCTTCCGAGGCCTTGCCCACGGCGGATAAACCGTCTGAAACCAAACCCGCTCTTGGGGACAGAGCCGCCATTACCACTAAGGATGCAAAGGCACAGGTGGGTGGAGACAAACCTACTACGCACACACCGCAGACCACCGGCAAACTGTTGATTTCAGGCCAGGCTTTAAAAAAGCAGCTCGATGCGGACAAGCTAGCCGAGAAGAAACCCGACACTGAGAGCAAGCCTGCGATTGCGAGCAACGACACCAAACTACTGCTTGATACAGACAAGAAGCCCCAGCTAAAACCGGACGCCGAGAGCAAGCCCGTGCCTGCGGGCAAGGACGCCAAGGTCCTGGTTGATAGCGACAAGAAACCGGAGCTAAAACCGGACGCCGAAAGCAAGCCCGTGCCTGCGGGCAAGGACGCCAAGGTCCTGGTTGATAGCGACAAGAAACCCGAGCTAAAACCGGACGCCGAAAGCAAGCCCGTGCCTGCGGGCAAGGACGCCAAGGTCCTGGTTGATACCGATAAGAAGCCCGAGCAAAAACTGGACACGGACACCAAGCCCGCGACTCCCGGCAAAGAAGTCAAGGTAATGTTGGATGGCGGCAAACAACCTGTGGTGCTGCCGCAGGTCAAGGTTATGCCAGGGACTCCAGAAGCGCAGGCCAAGGTGTCGTCGGACAACCATGTGCAGGTGAACGTGAATGTGAACAACTGCCACTGCCCATCGACTCACCAGCCACCCAGCCCGCGCGGCGGCGTCACAGTGACGCCTCGTTTCGAACCCGAGCCAGGTGTGGTGATACGCCACGACGCTCAGGTGAGGCCTGGCCCGCAGTCCAAGCCGACGGTAGTGCCCGATAACGATGCGAAGGTGACGCCTGATACCCAGGTGCCTGGGAGTGATGGTCGGGCGAGGCCGGGCTTGGTGCCCAACCGTGTTGCAGCGGTGACACCCGACGCGGTGCCTGAACCGACCGTCCCGAATGACAGCCGCGTAAAGCCTGAGGTATCCCCGCTGCCAAACCCTGAAGTGCTACCGGATAAGCCTGGGCCTGAGCCGGATGTGACCGCTGCGGGGCCGGAATGCCGCCCTGATGAAATGGGGTGGTCGGCGCGTCCCTATCGCCGGTTTTAACGCGCCTCTTGGGCCAATAGACCTCTAACTTCAATCAGTTGCTTCTCCGGTCAGTGATCGGCCGGAGGGGCACTTTGTGCGAGAAAAAACATGTCTGTTTCAAGCGTTAACCGTGCTTCCAGCGTCATGTGTAATGGTTCCGGGTACTTGGCAGGAGCCTTTAGTATTGAGACCGCTAGCCCCTCGCTACAGGGCTCGGCTGTCAGCAGGTTTTCCCATCAGCACTCGCCTAGGCATGTCGCTGAACTGGACGGCTGTGGGGCAAACCAGGCGGCGGACTTGCAAACCATCATTTCAATGTTCAGTACGTTCATGAGCCAAATTACAGCGCTGCTGTCGGGTGGCAAGGAGCTTGATAAAGCCAAGGTTGTTCCCGCGCCTGTCACGCCTGAAATCAAGCCCTTACCGTTAGTGCCAAAGCCCCAGACACCTCTTCCGGATTTGTCGACCAAGCGCAATGGGGCCAAATGCGATGATATCTGGGGTGGTTTTCGCCAAGGGCCGGATGGCAATTGCGTAACGGTTTCAGCGATCAAGGCCGCCATGCACAAGTTTGGACAAAGCCCCACTGATATCTACAAAAATGTCAGTAAAACCGAGCGCGGCTATGACGTGACGATGCGTGACGGTTTTCATTTGACGTTGACCAGCCAGGAGTTGAAACAGGCGGCAGCGGGCGCACGTTTTTTTGGGCGCGACAGGGGCATGCTCAAGGACGCTGAGTTTTTGTTTGCTGCCAGTGCCAAGCGTGCGCAGATAGAAAACAACGATGGTCGAGCGGCGAGAAGTTTCAGCGCGGCCATCCGCAGTCTCAATGATGGTGAAGATGAGCGTGGCGCAGGGGAAGGGTTCGAGCGCTTGGGCTTAAAGAAGCATATAAAAAATGTCCCGGTAAATACCTTGGCCCGCGGCCAGGTCGGGATGGTCAACCGTGCCCGGCATTCGGTCGCAGTGATCGACGGCAAGGAAGAGTTATGGGGTCGAAAAGGCAGGGCGCCGCGGTATGGGGATGCAGTGGCGTTAATCGGGTGATCAGTAGTGTTGTGTAGTTGTCGTTTTAAATTATAAGAGTGGCTGTTGTTTTCCTGCGCAGGTTTTTAACGTTAATTTTACTTTGGGTTTTCCTGATGCTTGGCATGCGCGGGTTTGCGCGATGTCTTGCTTGTCATACTTTTAATAAGTCTGTGGTTAGGAGGTTGTCATGAATGTGAATATGCTCAATCGGTCATTTACTGACAGTTATAGGCTGGGTGATAAACCTGTCAATGCTGTTTCTGCTGACGTTTTTTCAACTAGTAGCGGGGAGAAGCCCCAAGATATCGTGAATGCCTTTACCGCCACCCCCCGTGGATTCGGTGAGCATTTTGACAATAGTACCCATGCGGCTGTTATCAAAATGATGATGATGACCTTTGGTCAAAGCCCCCGCGATATGTTTGATGAGATTAAATCGACCGGTGATGGTTATGACATTACGATGAAAGATGAGTTTAAGGTTCATGTGTCCCATGATGAACTAAAACTTACGGCGCAGGCCTCGCGATTTTCCGGCAACGACCAATCAGCCATCAACGACGCCAACGTTGTACTCGCCGCTTTTGCCAAGCGCAAACAACAAGCAGGTGGCTATGACAGTTTCGACAAGGTCCTGCACAAGAGCCTTGAGGGTGAAACGATGCAGAACTGCCTGCGGGGCATGGGGATGATTGGTTTTGCCCAGTTTGTGCCTGCCACTTACATGGCCGCCAGCGGCGCCGTAGGTGTGGTGGAAACCCATAATTTTGGCTCCGCGTTTGTCATGGACAATACCCAACATAATTATGGGCAAAAACAGCGGGTTGATAGAAGTTACGGTTATATGTTGTTCAATGACCAGACTGTGCCTTGCGTATCGCCCGCAACCGTCGATTTACCTGACCTGAAATTATCCAGTGTGCCCATAGGCACCCAGCCCGCAGATATCTGGAACGGTTTTTACCAGGGGGCAGAAGGCAACTGTGTCACCGTGTCAGCGATCAAGGCGGCCATGATGCGGTTTGGACAAAATCCCCAAGGCATCTTTAAAAAGATCACCGCCACGGCTGAGGGTTATGAAGTGCTCATGAGGGATTCCTTCAAGCTGACCCTGACCCACGATGAACTGAAACAGGCCAAGGCTGCCTCCAACTTGAAGGGTAGCAATCCGGCGCTGCTGGACGATGCCAACTTCTTGTACGCCGTGAGTGCCAAGCGGGCCCAGGTGGAAAACAACGATTCGCGTGGCAACCAAAGTTACGAGGTTGCCATGGCAACACTCAACGACGGTGAATACCCCGGCGCCGCATTGCGTCGGCTTGGGTTGTTTGCCTATATCCGTGAAAGCACGGTGGAAGAGCTGGCTCGTGGCACCACGGGCACCTTGGCCAACACCTACCACTCGGTGGCGGTGATCGACGGCAAGCTGGACCTGTATGGGCAAAAACTCAGCCTGGAAAACTCGCACTGGCAGGGGCACTTCCACCGGGCATTGAAATTAGTGTGATACCCGGCGCAGGGACCCAGAGCGCTCTTCAGGTCCCGGCGCCTGGCCGTAACAGCTCTATAAATGCATCCAGGGGTAACGGCCGGCTGTGCAAATAACCCTGATACAGATGGCAACCCAGCCCCTGCAGGAACGCCAGTTGCTCGGGCGTTTCTACGCCTTCGGCAATCACCTCCAGGTTCAGGCTGCGCGCCATGGCCACGATCGCGCGGATGATCTCGGCGTCGTTCGGGTCGTGGGTGGCGTCCCTCACAAACGATTGATCGATCTTCAAGGCATCGACTGGCAGGCGCTTGAGGTAGGTCAATGACGAATAACCGGTGCCGAAATCGTCCATGGCGAAGCTGACCCCGAGTTTTTTCAGGCGGCGCATTTTGCCGATGGTGTCGTCCAGGTTCTGGATCACGATGCCTTCGGTGATTTCCAGTTTCAGCAAGGTGAACGGCAGTTGATGCTGCTTGAGGCTGCGCTCTACCCGTTCGACAAAATCGTTCTGGCGAAACTGCCGGGGGCTGATATTCACGCACAGGCTGAAGCCGTCCGGCTCCACCAGGCCTTCGGCGATCAGCCGGGCAAAGGCACCACAGGCTTCGTCGAGGATCCAGGTGCCCACCTCGAGAATCAGCCCGCTGTCTTCCAGAACCTTGATGAACTCCGTCGGCGATTGCGCACCCAACTGCGGATGCTGCCAGCGCACCAGGGCCTCGGCGCCGACAATGCGATTGCCCCGGGCATCGACCTGGGGTTGGTAATGCACACTGAACTCGCCCCGCGACAACGCCAGGCGCAGGTCTGTCTCCATGCGCAGGCGCTCGCTGGCGGTGCGTTGCATGCTGTTATGGAACATCTGCGTGGTATTGCGCCCCGAATCCTTGGCCCGGTACAGGGCAATATCCGCGCGCTTGAGCAGGTCGGCCGGGGTCGAGCCGTGGTCGGGAATCAGCGCCACGCCGATGCTGGGGGTGACCTGCAAGCGCTGGCCATCGAGAAACATCGGCTCGGACAACAGTTCGCGCAGGGTGTCGGACAGCAACTGCACCTGCTTGCTGACCTCTAACCGAGTACCTTCCAGCCCGCTGAGCAGCACCACGAATTCGTCCCCTCCCAGGCGCGCCACGGTGTCCTCCATGCGCACGCTGGCCTCCAGGCGCGCAGTGACGATTTTCAGCACGGTGTCGCCCACCGGGTGGCCGAGGGAATCGTTGATGTGCTTGAAGTGATCCAGGTCCAGAAACAGCAGCGCACCCCGCAGGTTGTGGCGTTTAAGCAGGGCGATCTGCTGGCTCAGGCGGTCCATCAGCAAGGCGCGATTGGGCAGGTTGGTCAGCGGGTCGTGATAGGCCAAATGGCGGATCTGCGCCTGCGCGCTCTTGAGCAGGCTGACATCCCGTGCGGTCAGCAGCAGGCACGGGGTTTCATTGAGGGTAATCGGCTCGACCGACACTTCCACCGCCAGCAACTCGCCACGCTTGTTGTGCCAGAGCATGTCCAGGTGATGGATGCGGCCCTTGATCTGCAATTCGGCCAACAGCGCGGCGCGCTGGTTTTCATCGGCCCAGATGCCGATCTGGTACAGGGTCAGGCCAATGGCTTCTTCGGCGCGGTAGCCGGTCAGGCGGCAGAAGCCGTCATTGACCTCCACATAGCGCCCGGTGTCGCGCTCGGTAATGGACACCGCATCGGGGCTGGAATGGAAGGCCTTGGCGAATTTCTCCTCACTGGCCTTGAGCGCCGCCTCCGAGCGCTGTTGCTGGGTGATATCGCGCAGGGTGGTGACCACACAGGGCTGGTTGCCGACCTTGATCAGCCGGCTGGAAATCATGCAGGTCAGGCGCTGGCCGTTCTTGTGGTGGACGATGATCGCCACGTTGTTCAGCGCCTGCTCGCGGATCACCTGCTCGATGCGCTGCAGGCGCTGGGTTGGCTGATCCCACAGGCCGATCTGCTCGGCGGTGTGGTTGATGACTTCGGCGGCGGCCCAGCCAAAGGTCTGGCTGAAACTGGGGTTGATTTCGATGAACTCGCCGCTGGCCAGGCGTGTGACGCAGATCGGGTCGGGGCTGGCGAGGAACAGGCTGGCGAATTTCTCTTCAGAGGCACTCAGGCGCTGTTCGCGTTCCACCTGGTCGGTGATATCCAGCAAGGTGCCGGCCATGCGCACCGGCGTGCCCTGGGCGTCACGGTAGAGGCGGGCGCGGCTTTCCAGGTAGCGCGAGCTGCCGTCTTCCAGTTGCACGCGGTAGGTCAGTTGGTAGTTGCCCGCCGGCCCCTCACGCAAGGTGCGATAGGCATCGCGCATGCTGGCGCGCTCTTCATCGGGCATGCCTTCAAAAAACGCGTCGAACGACTCATGGAACGGGTGCGGATCCAGGCCGTGCAACTGCGCGGCCCGCGCCGAGCCGTAGAGCATGCCGCTGGGGATATGCCAGTCCCAGGTGCCCAACTGGGCCGAGTCCAGGGCCAGGTCCAGGCGTTCCTGGCTGTCCTTGAGGGCCTGCTCGGCGTTCTTGCGTTCGGTGGTGTCGAGGAAGGTGCTGATCAGGTAGGCCTGGCCCTCGAGCTCGACCTTTTGTGCGCTGAGGGTGCCGTCATGGATTTGCCCGTTGCTGGCGCGAAATTGCACCTCCATGGTGATGGGCTCGCCCTTGCGCTGGGTCGCCCTGACCAACAGGGCCCGTTGCTCCGGGTGGACCCACAGCCCCAGGTCGAGGGTGGTGCGGCCAATGGCATCGGCCACCGGCCAGCCGAACAGGCTTTCAAAATACTGGTTGGCTTCGCTGATCAGGCCATCTTCCTGGCGGGTCAGCAGGACCATGTTCGGGCACAGGTGGAACAGCGTGGCGAAGCGTTTTTCGGAGTGGCCCAGGGCATGTTCGCGTTCGCGCTGCTGGGTGGTTTCGCGGATCACCCCGATCATGCGCCGGCGCCCGGACGCATCCGGCAGCAGGCTGCCATTGATTTCCAGCCAGTGCAGGCTGCCGTCCGGCCACTGGATGCGGTGATGCATGGCTTGTTCGAAGGGTGCGCCGGCCAGGACCGCGTGAAACGCCCGGATCACGCGGCCGCGGTCCTCGGCGGCCAGCAGGTCGAGGTAGTCCAGGTCCTTGGGCAATGGCTGCCGGGGGTCGAAGCCGAACAGCGCCTGGGTGCCGCGCGACCAACTGATCCGCCCGCTGTCGATATCCCAGCTCCAGGCGCCAAGCCGTGCGGCATTGAGCGCCGCCAGCAGTTGCGGGGCGTTTTCCCAGCTTTGTTCCGCCTGCTGGGGGTCCAGGGCGTGAATGCGCGGCAGCGGCGGCACGGGATCGACAGGGTTGGGCATTATCAAGGGGCCTTGGCTCGATGGGCGTTCGGCGCGGGAGCAGGGTCTACAGGCCGCACGGCCTCATGCCGGCATCCCAGCCGGATCGACCTGTGCATCCAATAGGCTCATGAAAGCCCGCGCAGCGTTCGACAGCGTCCTTTCGGTGTGCACGATATAGCCTAGCTGGCGACTGAGCTGTATGCCCGGTAAAGCGATACTGGCCACTTGATCATCGAGCATGGTGCGCGGCAACACGCTCCAGGCCAGGCCGATGGAGACCATCATCTTGATGGTTTCCAGGTAGTTGGTGCTCATGGCGATGTTCGGTGTCAGGCCCTGGGCCTCGAACAGCCGGTGCACGATATGATGGGTAAAGGTGTTGCCACCGGGGAATACCGCCGGGTGCCGGGCAATGTCGGCCAGGCTGATGCTGGCGTTGCTGGCCAGGCTATGTTCGGGCGCCACCACGAAATCCAGGGGGTCGTCCCACACCGGGGTGGCCCGCACCAGGCTGTGGGGCTCCGGGGCCAGGGTGATGACGGCCACTTCGGCACGGCCATGGAGGATTTCCTCGTAGGCGACTTCCGAATCCAGGAACTGAATATCCAGTGCCACGTTCGGGTATTCCCGGGTGAACGTGCGCAACACCGGGGGCAGGCGGTGCAGGCCGATGTGATGGCTGGTCGCCAGGGTCAGGCGTCCGCTGACTTCGCCAGTCAGGTTGGTCAAGGCGCGGCGGGTGTCATCCAGCACATTGAGGATCTGATAGGCGCGGGGCAGCAGGGCACGCCCGGCCTCTGTCAGGCCCACTTCCCGGCCCAGTCGATCAAACAGGCGCACCTTCAGTTGTTGCTCAAGGCCGGCGATGCGCTTGCTGATTGCCGGTTGCGTCAAGTGCAGGCGTTCCCCGGCCCCGGAGAAGCTGCCGGTTTCGGCGATGGCAATAAAAGCATTGAGGTTGGCCAGGTCCATGGTAGTATTCCAGTTGGTTATCCAAAGCATGAAAAATATGAATTTGAGTTATTTAATGTAACGCCATAGCATCAGCCTCACAAGCCAAAGGGTTATTGAATCGTTCAACGCCCAGGGCATAGAAAGACGCTGATGAGGACCGACTGATGGCCGGCAAAACGCTTTACGACAAACTCTGGGATTCCCATGAAGTGAAACGGCGCGATGATGGCTCGTCGCTGATCTACATCGACCGTCACATCATCCACGAAGTGACCTCGCCCCAAGCGTTCGAAGGCCTGCGACTGGCCGGGCGCAAGCCATGGCGCGTCGACTCGATCATCGCCACCCCAGACCACAACGTGCCGACCACCCCGGAGCGCAAGGGCGGTATCGAAGCCATTGCCGACCAGGTCTCGCGTTTGCAGGTCCAGACCCTCGACGACTATTGCGACGAGTACGGCATCACCGAATTCAAGATGAATGACGTGCGCCAGGGCATCGTCCACGTAATCGGCCCGGAGCAGGGCGCGACCTTGCCGGGCATGACCGTGGTCTGCGGCGACTCCCATACCTCGACCCACGGCGCGTTCGGCGCCCTGGCCCACGGTATTGGCACTTCCGAGGTGGAACA
This sequence comes from Pseudomonas sp. HC1(2025), assembly GCF_058742075.1. NCBI lineage: Bacteria > Pseudomonadati > Pseudomonadota > Gammaproteobacteria > Pseudomonadales > Pseudomonadaceae > Pseudomonas > Pseudomonas sp. HC1(2025). The sequence goes on from NZ_CP196017.1 coordinate 1,890,271, forward strand.
TGTGTTCGCCACCCAGTGCCTGGTTGCTAAAAAAATGAAGAACATGCTGGTGCTGGTCGAAGGCACCTTGCCCTTTGGTGTCACCGCCAAGGACATCGTGCTCGCGGTGATCGGCAAGATCGGCACCGCCGGCGGCAACGGCCATGCCATCGAATTCGCCGGCAGCGCCATTCGCGACCTGTCCATCGAAGGCCGCATGACCATCTGCAACATGTCCATCGAGGCCGGTGCCCGCGTGGGCATGGTGGCGGCGGATGAAAAAACCGTCGAATACGTCAAGGGTCGTCCGTTTGCACCGGCGGGCGCCGATTGGGATGCCGCCGTAGAAGCCTGGAAAGACCTGGTGTCCGACAAGGATGCGGTGTTCGATACGGTGGTTGAACTCGACGCGGCCCAGATCAAGCCGCAAGTCAGCTGGGGCACCTCGCCGGAAATGGTCCTGGCCGTTGACCAGAACGTGCCGGACCCGGCCAAGGAAGCCGACCTGGTCAAGCGCGGCTCCATCGAGCGCGCCTTGAAGTACATGGGGTTGAAAGCCAACCAGGCGATCACTGACATCCAGTTGGACCGTGTGTTTATCGGTTCCTGCACCAACTCGCGGATCGAAGACCTGCGCGCCGCGGCGGTGATCGCCAAGGGCCGCAAGGTGGCCTCGACCATCAAGCAGGCCATTGTGGTGCCAGGTTCGGGCCTGGTGAAGGCCCAGGCGGAAGCCGAAGGCCTGGACAAAATCTTCCTCGAAGCCGGCTTTGAATGGCGCGAGCCGGGCTGCTCGATGTGCCTGGCGATGAACCCGGACCGTTTGGAGTCCGGCGAGCATTGCGCGTCCACCTCCAACCGTAACTTCGAAGGGCGTCAGGGCGCCGGTGGTCGTACTCACCTGGTCAGCCCGGCCATGGCCGCTGCGGCTGCCGTCAACGGTCGTTTCATCGACGTTCGCGAATTGATCTGAGGAATACCCGATGAGAGCTTTTACCCAACACACAGGTCTGGTCGCGCCGTTGGACCGTGCCAACGTGGACACTGACCAGATCATCCCCAAGCAGTTCTTGAAGTCGATCAAGCGCACCGGCTTTGGCCCCAATCTGTTCGATGAGTGGCGCTACCTGGACGTGGGCTACGCCTACCAGGACAACTCCAAGCGCCCGTTGAACAAGGATTTCGTACTCAACGCCGAGCGCTACCAGGGCGCCAGCGTGTTGCTGGCCCGGGAAAACTTCGGTTGCGGCTCCAGCCGCGAACACGCGCCGTGGGCCCTGGAAGAATATGGTTTTCGCAGCATCATCGCGCCGAGCTACGCCGATATCTTCTTCAATAACAGCTTCAAGAATGGCTTGTTGCCGATCATCCTGAGCGATGCCGAAGTGGACGAGTTGTTCGGGCAAGTGGAAGCCAACGTGGGCTACCAGTTGACCGTCGACCTGGCTGCACAGACCGTGACCCGTCCGGATGGCAAGGTGTACCACTTTGAAGTGGATGCCTTCCGTAAACACTGCCTGATCAACGGCCTGGACGACATCGGCCTGACCTTGCAGGACGGCGAGGCAATTGCCGCGTTTGAAGCCAAGCACCGGGCCAGCCAGCCTTGGTTGTTTCGTGATGCGTAATTCTATGTAGGCTGGACTGGCCCCTTCGCGAGCAAGCCCGCTCCCACATTTGAGCGCATTTCAACTGAAGGAACTCGGTCGAATGTGGGAGCGGGCTTGCTCGCGAAAGGGCCTGTATGAACACCACAAAAGCCAGGAACATCACCATGACCAACACCGCCCACACCCAAGTCGTGCAAAAACAATTCGGCGAACAGGCCTCGGCCTACCTGAGCAGTGCCGTGCACGCCCAGGGCAGCGAATTCGCACTGCTGCAGGCCGAACTGGCCGGGCAGGGCGCTGCACGACTGCTGGACCTGGGCTGTGGCGCCGGTCACGTGAGTTTCCACGTAGCACCGCTGGTCAAGGAAGTGGTGGCCTACGACCTGTCGCAGCAGATGCTCGACGTGGTCGCCGCCGCTGCCACAGAGCGTGGCCTGGACAATATTCGTACCCGGCACGGCGCCGCCGAGCGCCTGCCATTCGCCGATGGCGAGTTCGACTTCGTGTTCAGCCGCTACTCGGCCCATCACTGGAGCGACCTGGGCCAGGCCTTGCGCGAAGTGCGCCGGGTGCTCAAGCCGGGCGGCGTAGCGGCGTTTGTCGATGTCTTGTCACCGGGCAGCCCGCTGTTGGACACTTACCTGCAAACCGTCGAGGTGCTGCGCGACACCAGCCATGTGCGCGATTATTCCGCCGGCGAGTGGATGCGCCAGCTCAGCGAAGCCGGCCTGCATGTACGTAACAGCAATCGCCAGCGCCTGCGCCTGGAATACACCTCGTGGGTCGAGCGCATGCGCACGCCAGAGGTATTGCGCGCCGCGATCCTGGAGTTGCAAAAGGCGATGGGCCAGGAAGTGCGCGATTATTTTGAGATTCAAGCCGATGGCACCTTCAGCACCGACGTGCTGGTGGTCTGGGCCGAACGCTAATAATTTTCCCGACCTGCCCGAGGGCGGGTCGCTTGATGAAATGAGGAACCCATGAGCAAGCAGATTCTGATTCTCCCTGGCGACGGCATTGGTCCGGAAATCATGGCCGAAGCGGTCAAGGTCCTGGAATTGGCCAACAGCAAGTACAGCCTGGGCTTTGAACTGAGTCACGACGTGATCGGCGGCGCTGCCATCGACAAGCATGGCGTGCCCCTGGCCGACGAAACCCTGGACCGTGCCCGTGCTGCCGACGCGGTGCTGCTCGGCGCCGTGGGTGGGCCGAAATGGGACAAGATCGAACGTGACATCCGTCCGGAGCGCGGCCTGCTGAAAATCCGTGCGCAACTGGGCCTGTTCGGCAACCTGCGCCCGGCAATCCTCTACCCGCAACTGGCCGACGCGTCGAGCCTCAAGCCGGAAGTGGTGGCGGGCCTGGATATCCTGATCGTGCGTGAGCTGACCGGCGGTATCTACTTTGGCTCGCCACGGGGCGTGCGTGAGTTGGAAAATGGCGAGCGCCAGGCCTACGACACCCTGCCGTACAGCGAGAGTGAAATCCGCCGTATCGCCCGTGTCGGTTTCGACATGGCCCGCGTGCGCGGCAAAAAGGTCTGCTCGGTGGACAAGGCTAACGTCCTGGCCTCCAGCCAGCTGTGGCGCGAGATCGTCGAAGAAGTGGCCAAGGACTATCCGGACGTCGAACTCAGCCACATGTACGTCGACAACGCCGCCATGCAGTTGGTGCGTGCGCCCAAGCAGTTCGACGTAATCGTCACCGACAACCTGTTCGGCGACATCCTGTCCGACCAGGCCTCGATGCTCACCGGTTCCATCGGCATGCTGCCGTCGGCGTCCCTGGACACCAACAATAAGGGCATGTACGAGCCATGCCACGGTTCGGCGCCAGACATCGCGGGCCAGGGCATTGCCAACCCGCTGGCGACGATTTTGTCGGTGTCGATGATGCTGCGCTACAGCTTCAACCTCAGCGAAGCGGCGGATGCCATCGAGCAAGCGGTGAGCCTGGTGCTGGACCAGGGCCTGCGTACCGGCGACATCTGGTCGCAGGGTTGCACCAAGGTCGGGACGCAGGAAATGGGCGACGCAGTAGTCGCCGCGCTGCGGAATCTGTAATCTCTCGGGCCCGCTTGCAGTTGTTGCTGCAAGGCGGCCCACTTTTTAACAAGGTGTAGTTGCGATGAAACGTGTAGGTCTGATCGGTTGGCGCGGTATGGTCGGTTCCGTGCTCATGCAGCGGATGCTGGAAGAGCAGGATTTCGATCTTATTGAGCCGGTGTTTTTCACCACTTCGAATGTCGGTGGCCAAGGGCCGTCCGTGGGCAAGGATATCGCCCCGCTCAAGGACGCCTACAACATTGAAGAGCTCAAGACCCTCGACGTCATTCTGACCTGCCAGGGCGGCGACTACACCAGTGAAGTCTTCCCCAAGCTGCGCGAAGCCGGCTGGCAGGGCTACTGGATCGATGCAGCGTCCAGCCTGCGTATGCAGGACGACGCGGTGATCATCCTCGACCCGGTCAACCGCAAGGTCATCGACCAGCAACTTGACGCCGGCACCAAGAACTATGTCGGTGGCAACTGCACCGTCAGCCTGATGCTGATGGGCCTGGGTGGCCTGTTCGAAGCCGGGCTGGTGGAGTGGATGAGTGCCATGACCTACCAGGCGGCCTCCGGTGCCGGCGCGCAGAACATGCGCGAGCTGATCAAGCAGATGGGCGCGACTCACGCGGCCGTCGCCGATCAACTGGCCGACCCGGCCAGTGCGATCCTCGATATCGACCGCCGTGTGGCCGAGGCCATGCGCAGCGAAGCCTACCCGACCGAGAACTTCGGCGTGCCCTTGGCCGGCAGCCTGATCCCATGGATCGACAAGGAACTGCCGAACGGCCAGAGCCGCGAAGAGTGGAAAGCCCAGGCCGAGACCAACAAGATCCTCGGGCGCTTCAAGAACCCGATCCCGGTGGACGGTATTTGCGTGCGGATCGGCGCCATGCGCTGCCACAGCCAGGCGCTGACCATCAAGCTCAATAAAGACGTGCCGATCGCCGATATCGAAGGGCTGATCAGCCAGCACAACCCATGGGTCAAGCTGGTGCCCAACAGCCGTGATATCAGTATGCAGGAGCTGAGCCCGACCAAGGTCACCGGCACCCTGAATGTACCGGTGGGCCGTCTGCGCAAGCTGAACATGGGCACCCAGTACCTGGGCGCCTTCACTGTAGGTGACCAATTGCTGTGGGGCGCGGCCGAGCCGCTGCGTCGGATGTTGCGGATTCTGCTGGAGCGTTGATCGCTTAGTGGTGTTGAAGAAACCCGCGTTCTGGTGACAGGCGCGGGTTTTTTATTGCGCCTGAGGCCATCATCTCTGGCAAGCCCGCTCCCACACTTGAATGTGTTCACAAATCCAAATGTGGGAGCGGGCTTGCCCGCGATGACGGCCCGCGCCACACCACAAACCCCAGGCCAATTGCCTCACCCCCCACCACCCGGTAAAGTGCCGCTCCCCCCGCAATGCCCGAGGCAGCCTCCATGACCCAGACCTTTGATATCGCCGTGATCGGCGCCACCGGCACGGTGGGCGAAACCCTGGTGCAGATCCTCGAAGAACTTGAGTTCCCGGTAGGCGCCCTGCACCTGCTGGCCAGCAGCGAGTCGGCCGGCGCGTCGGTGCCGTTTCGCGGCAAAAACGTGCGGGTACGGGAAGTCGATGAGTTCGATTTCAGCAAGGTGCAACTGGCCTTCTTCGCCGCAGGCCCGGCGGTCACCCTGAGTTTCGCGCCGCGCGCCACGGCAGCCGGTTGCTCATTGATCGACCTGTCCGGCGCCCTGCCGGCCGAACAGGCGCCCCAAGTGGTGCCGGAAGCCAATGCCCAGGTACTGGACGGCTTGAAAAAGCCGTTCCAGGTGGGCAGCCCAAGCCCTTGCGCCACCCACCTGGCGGTGGTGCTCGCACCGTTGCGCGGCCTGTTGGACATCCAGCGCGTGAGCGTCACCGCCAACCTGGCCGTGTCTGCCCAGGGCCGTGAAGCCGTCAGCGAACTGGCCCGGCAAACCGCCGAGCTACTGAATGTGCGGCCCCTGGAGCCCAAGTTCTTTGATCGGCAGATGGCCTTCAACCTGCTGGCCCAGGTCGGCACGCCGGATGCGCAGGGCCACACCGCCCTGGAAAAACGCCTGGTCCACGAACTGCGTAGCCTGCTTGAATTACCTTTACTGAAGATTTCCGCAACCTGCGTTCAAGCTCCGGTGTTTTTTGGCGATAGCCTGAGCGTGTCCCTGCAACTGGCGGGGGCCGTGGACCTTGGCGCAGTCAATCGCGTGTTGGAGGCGGCGCCGGGCATCGAACTGGTGGAAGAGGGCGATTACCCCACCGCTGTTGGGGATGCGGTCGGTCAGGACGTGGTCTACGTGGGTCGGGTGCGGGCCGGTATTGATGACCCGGCGGAACTAAACTTGTGGCTGACGTCAGATAACGTACGCAAAGGCGCGGCGCTTAACGCGGTGCAACTGGCACAGTTGTTGATAAAACACCTTGTGTAAAAGATACTTGGCGGCAATTTGTAGATTGATTCTAGCCAAGCGCTATGCTTGGCCCCATGCAGGAAAAGTTGCGCGTCGGTGACCTATCGGCTCGCCATGCCGAATGGCAGCGGTACCCAACCTTCTCGCGGGCCGAGGAGTGTTCAAACAAAGGATGAGGCTATGGTTCAAGTTCGCAAACTGGTGTTAGCAATAGCGGCCGTCTCGGCGCTGTCCTCCGGTATGGCGCAAGCGCTGCAACTTGGGGAGATGACCCTCAAGTCGAAGTTGAACCAGCCGTTGTCGGTGGAGATCGAGCTGCTCGATGTGGGCGGGCTCAGCGCCTCCGATATCGTGCCCAGCCTCGCGTCTTCCCAGGCCTTTGTGGATGCGGGTGTCGATCGCCAGGCGTTCCTCGATGAGCTGACCTTTACCCCGGTGCTCAACCCCAGTGGCCGCAGTGTGGTGCGCGTCACCTCCAGCAAGCCGTTGCCCGACTCCTACGTACGCTTCTTGTTGCAGGTGCAATGGCCCAATGGCCGGTTGATGCGGGACTACAGCGTCTTGCTGGACCCGGCCAAGTTCGAGCAAAAGGCTCCAGAGGTCATTGCCCCAGCGCCGCGCCTTGCCACGCCGGCTGCTGCCAGCGTGACCAAGGCGGCTGAACACACCACGACTTCTCGCGACACCCTGTGGGAAATCGCCGCGAAAAACCGCAATGGCGGCTCGATCCAGCAGACCATGCTGGCGATCCAGGCGCTGAACCCGGACGCCTTTGTCGACGGCAATATCAACCGTATGAAGACCGGCCAGGTATTGCGCCTGCCGGATCCGGTACAAAGCACCAGCCTGCCGCAACCCCAGGCGATTGCCGAAGTGACCGCGCAGAATGCGGCTTGGCGCCAGGGGCGTCGCGGTGCCGCTAATCAAGCAGCGGGGCGTCAGCAACTGGACGCCACCAAGCGCGCCCAGGCTGGCGCAGCGCCGTCGCAAACGGCCGCCAAGGACAACCTGAGCCTTGTCTCGGCTGAGGCTGCCAAGGCCGGCGTCAAAGGCGCCGCAGGTGACAGCAAGGCCCTGAACAACAAGTTGGCCGTGACCCAGGAAAGCCTGGATTCGACCCGCCGCGAAAACGAAGAACTCAAAAGCCGCATGTCTGACCTGCAAAGTCAGTTGGACAAGCTGCAGCGGCTGATCGAACTGAAGAACAACCAATTGGCCAAATTGCAGGCCGAAGGCGGCGCCCCGGCGCAACCGGCGGTAATACCTGCCGAACTGGCTGCGGCGCCGACTGCGCCTGCTCCGGCGGCCGAAACGCCGGTGGTTGCGCCCGTGCAAATCCCCGCTGAGCCTGCGCCCGAGGCCAGCGCCGAAGGCAAATTCAATGACCTGCTGACCAACCCCATTGTTCTCGGGGTGATCGGCGGCGCTGCCGGCCTCTTGGTGCTGTTGCTCCTGCTGCTGTGGGCACGTCATCGCAATGCGCGCCTGGAAGAGGAAAAACACCTGCGCATGGCGCGGGCGCTGGCGGAAGAGCCAGAGTTTTCCGCAAAACTTGAACAAGACTTGTCGCTCGATAGCTTCGAAGGCCTTGAAGTCCCGGCGGCAAACGTCAAGCTGGCTCCAGCTCCAGCTCCAGCTCCAGCTCCGGTTGCCGTGGCGCCTGTAGCTGCAGTTGCGACCAGCATGGCGCCGCCGAGCAAGCCCATCATCGAGCCCGGTTCCTCTGATGCCCTGGCCCAGGCCCAGTCCCATCTGGACCGTGGTCACTTGAACCAGGCCGCTGCGGTGCTGGAAGAAGCGATCAAGCTGGAGCCCAAGCGCAGCGATCTGCGCCTCAAACTCCTGGAGGTCTACGGCCAGCAGGGCGACAAGGATGGTTTCGTGACCCAGGAGCGCCAACTGGTCGCCAATGGCGAGAACCACGCCCAGGTCGAACTGTTGAAAAATCGCTACCCGGCCATGGCCGTGCTGGCTGCGGGCGTGAGTGCTGCAGTCGCCGCTGCCGCGCTGGATGCGCAGTACGTCAAGGATCTGCTCCAGGAAGAACCGGCGCCTGCCGCCACGCCTCAAACCGATGCGTTCGACACCGACTTCGACCTGAGCCTGGACGACCTGGAGGCGGCGTCGCCGGCGGTGGTCGCCCCCGAGGTCGATGACCTGAGCTTCGACTCGGTCTTGCAGCAGCAGACCGAAGCCAAGGCCAGCGAGGACGACTTGTCTGACTTTGATCTCGACTTGCAACTGGATGCACCGGCTTCCCAGTCCGACGACGACTTCCTCTCGGGCCTGGAAGAAGAGATGAAGGACCTGCCACCGGTAGAGCCGCCGACCCTGACACCCGCCGCGCTGGAAGATTTTGACCTGCCGGAAGACTTCGACCTGTCCCTGGCCGACGAACCTGCGCCATCGGACAAGCCTGATGCGTTCACCTCCGAGCTTGACGATGTCAACGCCGAGCTGGAGCGCCTGTCCCAGAGCCTGGAAAGCCCGTCGATCGAGCCGAGCTTCACCGCTGAAGATGCCGCCAAGGGCGACGATGAGCCGGAGTTCGACTTCCTGTCGGGCACCGACGAAGTTGCCACCAAGCTCGACCTGGCCCAGGCCTATATCGACATGGGCGATGAGGGTGGTGCACGTGACATCCTGGCCGAAGTCCTCACCGAAGGCGACGACGGCCAACGCAGCGAAGCCAAGGAAATGCTTAGCCGCCTGGCGTGATTACTGGCAATTAACGCAGCGGCGGCCTTCGGGTCGCCGTTTTGCATTCAAAGGTGGGAGCCGGGCTTGGCCGCGATAGAGGCGACTCGGTCCTTCGGTAGAATTGAGGCGAGGCTATCGCAGGCCAGCCAGCTCCCACAAAATGCCCCAGGACCAGGCCCGGCACTTTATAATGGCCGCCTTTGCGCAACTATCAGGCTCTCAGCTCTTGGCAAATATAGATAACGCGGCCGCCGAAATGGCGGCCGCCGGCTTTTTCAGAATCGCCCTGGGCGTGGAATACAAAGGTTCGCGCTATCGCGGCTGGCAGCGCCAGGCCTCTGGCGTGCCGACTGTGCAGGAAACCCTGGAGAAGGCCCTGTCGAAGGTCGCCGACTCGCCGGTTTCATTGATGTGCGCAGGGCGCACCGACGCGGGCGTGCATGCCTGCGGGCAAGTGGTGCATTTTGACACCCAGGCCGAGCGTTCGATGAAGGCGTGGGTCATGGGCGCCAATATCAATCTGCCCCACGATGTCAGCGTCAGTTGGGCCAAAGTCATGCCGGCGCACTTCCATGCGCGGTTCAAGGCCATTGCCCGGCGTTACCGCTATGTGATCTACAACGATCAGATCCGTCCGGCGCACTTGAACGAAGAAATCACCTGGAACCACCGCCCGCTGGACGCCGAGCGCATGGCCGCGGCGGCCCAGCATCTGGTGGGGATCCACGATTTCAGCGCCTTTCGCGCCGGGCAGTGCCAAGCGAAGTCGCCGATCAAGGAAGTCCACCACCTGCGGGTGACACGTCACGGCAAGATGATTGTCCTGGATATCCGCGCCGGGGCGTTCCTGCACCATATGGTGCGTAATATCGCCGGGGTGCTGATGACCATTGGTACTGGCGAGCGCCCGGTGGAGTGGGCCAGGGAAGTGCTGGAGAGCCGGGTGCGGCGGACCGGCGGGGTGACGGCGCACCCGTTCGGCCTGTATCTGGTGGATGTGGAGTACCGAGATGAGTTCGAGCTGCCGCAGCGTTTCATCGGGCCACACTTCCTCACAGGTTTCACTGAACTTGGCGGCTGACGCCCGGAAAAGCATTTGTTACCATCCGGGACTTTCCTGGACAGCCCCCTGAGGTTTTGACGATATGTCAGGCGTTCGCAGCAAGATTTGCGGGATTACCCGCATGGAAGACGCGCTGTCGGCAGTCGAGGCGGGGGCTGACGCTATTGGTTTTGTGTTTTATGCCAAGAGCCCGCGCGCGGTGTCGGTGCAGCAGGCCCGGGCGATCATTGCCGGCTTGCCGCCGTTCGTGACCACGGTGGGGCTGTTCGTCAACGCCAGCGCCTGCGAGCTCAATGAAACCCTGGATGCCGTGCCGCTGGACCTGTTGCAGTTCCATGGCGACGAAACCCCGGAGGACTGCGCCGGCTACCATCGCCCGTATATCAAGGCGTTGCGGGTCAAGGCCGGTGACGATATCGCCGCCAGTTGCGCCGCCTACGCCGGGGCCAGTGGGATATTGCTCGATGCCTATGTCGAGGGCATTCCCGGTGGTACAGGCGAGGCTTTCGATTGGGCGCTGATTCCCCAGGGCTTGAGCAAGCCGATCATCCTGGCGGGCGGTTTGAACGCTGGCAATGTGGCGCAGGCCATTGCCCAGGTTCGCCCGTATGCCGTCGACGTCAGCGGCGGGGTGGAGCAGGCCAAGGGCATCAAGGATCCTGGCAAGATTCACGCATTCATGCAGGCAGTGCGCAGCAGCAGTGGCGCGATGTGACGGCTGGCAGTCTGCCGCCGTCAGTAACTACCACTGTGTAAAACAGGCCGGCGTTGCCCTCGGGCGGCGCCAATGAAGTGGCAGCCACGCACTGGCGGGTTGTCTGGAAGGCTGAGGGCAGGTGCAGGAAATGGCTGGTCGAACGTCTGACCCCGTCCTGTGATTGTTATCGCCACATCAATGAATTTAGCTCAAGGGCATACGCGGGGCTGTGTTCAAGCCACCGGTACTGGAGAAAGAAAGCATGAGCAACTGGTTAGTAGACAAACTGATCCCCTCGATCATGCGTTCCGAGGTGAAGAAAAGCTCGGTTCCTGAAGGTCTATGGCACAAGTGCCCATCCTGCGACGCGGTGTTGTACCGCCCGGAGCTGGAAAAGACCCTGGACGTTTGCCCCAAGTGCAACCACCACATGCGTATCGGCGCCCGCGCCCGTATCGACATCTTCCTCGACGCCGATGGCCGTGCCGAGCTGGGCGCTGACCTGGAGCCGGTGGACCGCCTCAAGTTTCGCGACGGCAAGAAGTACAAGGACCGCCTGACCGCTGCGCAAAAGCAGACCGGCGAGAAAGACGCGCTGATTTCCGTCAGTGGCAAGCTGCTGGGCATGCCCGTAGTGGTGTCGGCGTTTGAGTTTTCCTTCATGGGTGGCTCCATGGGCGCCATTGTCGGTGAGCGCTTTGTACGCGCCGCCAACTACGCCCTGGAAAACCGTTGCCCGATGATCTGCTTCGCCGCCTCCGGTGGTGCACGGATGCAGGAAGCGCTGATCTCGCTGATGCAGATGGCCAAGACCTCTGCGGTGCTGGCGCGTCTGCGTGAAGAGGGCATCCCGTTCATCTCGGTGCTGACCGATCCGGTCTACGGCGGCGTTTCCGCCAGCCTGGCGATGCTGGGCGACGTAATCGTCGGCGAGCCCAAGGCGCTGATCGGTTTTGCCGGCCCACGCGTGATCGAGCAGACCGTGCGTGAAAAGCTGCCCGAAGGCTTCCAGCGTAGCGAGTTCCTGCTGGAACACGGCGCCATCGACATGATCATCGCCCGTTCCGAACTGCGTCCGCGTCTGGGCAGCCTGCTGGCACAGATGATGGGCTTGCCGACACCGGTGTACGTCGCGCCCAAGGTCGAACCCATCGTTGTGCCGCCGGTGCCTGCAAACCTATGACCCAACGAACCCTGGGCGAATGGCTCGCCTACCTTGAGCAGTTGCATCCGTCAGCCATCGACATGGGCCTGGAGCGCTCGCAACAGGTAGCGGCCCGCCTTGGGTTGGGTCGGCCTGCGCCACGGGTGATCACGGTCACAGGCACCAATGGCAAAGGCTCTACCTGCGCCTTTGTCGCGGCGTTGCTGCAGGCCCAGGGCTTGAAGGTTGGCGTCTACAGCTCGCCACACCTGCTGCGCTACAACGAGCGCGTGCAACTCAACGGCGTCGAAGCCACTGACGAGCAGTTGTGCGAAGCCTTTGCGGCGCTGGATGCCGGGCGTGGCGAAATTTCCCTGACCTATTTCGAGATGGGCACCCTGGCCGCGTTCTGGCTGTTCGAGCGTGAACAGCTGGATGCGGTGGTGCTGGAAGTCGGCCTCGGTGGTCGCCTGGATACCGTCAATGTGGTGGATGCCGACCTGGCGTTGGTCACCAGTATTGGTGTGGATCATGCCGATTACCTGGGCGATACCCGCGAATCCGTGGCCTATGAAAAAGCCGGGATCTTCCGTCAGGGCAAGCCGGCTTTGTGTGGTGACCTGGACCCGCCGCATACCTTGCTGGACAAGGTGCGCGAGCTGGATTGCCCGTTTTTCCTGCGGGGCCGTGATTTTGCCCTGGAGGTGTCTGGTGACCAATGGTCGTGGCGCGGTGTCGATACGCGGGGCCAGGGCGTCGAGTTGCACGGCCTGCCGCTGCTGAACCTTCCCATGGAAAACGCGGCACTCGCGCTGCAGGCCTATTTGTTGCTGGATCTGCCGTGGAATGGCGCGCAGATCGCCGATACTTTGCAGCGTACGCAGGTGGTCGGGCGCCTGGATCGTCGTTCGTTCGAATGGCAAGGCAAGCGCTTGAACCTGTTGCTGGATGTTGGGCACAACCCGCATGCTGCACAGTACCTGGCACGCCGTTTGGCCGGCCAGGTGCCAGCGGGTCGGCGCCTGGCGGTATTCGGCCTGCTGGCGGACAAGGACCTGGACGGTGTGGTCGCGCCTTTGCTGAGCAGTGTGCAGTCCTGGGCAGTCGCCCCGCTGGATACGCCGCGCACCCGTACGGCCGATGATGTGCAGGCGGTGTTGCAGAACCTTGGCGCGACGGTGACGTCCCATGCAAGCGTAACCGCTGCATTGGAGGCTCAATGCGCGGTGGCAACGGCCGAGGACGAAATTCTGTTGTTCGGATCATTTTATTGTGTTGCCGAGGCGCTTGAGTGGTTGGCCCGGCGCTCCACGGAGGAAGCTGCACATGGCATTACTGGATAGCGCATACAAGCAGCGAATGGTCGGAGCCCTGGTGTTGGTGGCATTGGCGGTGATTTTCCTGCCGATGCTGTTTTCTCGCCAGGACGAGCAGCGCCAGGTCACGGTTGAGGCCCCGGCCGCGCCTCAGGCCCCGGTGATGCCGCAGGTCCAGGTCGAGCCAGTGGTGGTGCCTGAGCCGCAGGCGTTGCCCGAGGAAGAGCCGGTGCCGACTGATACGGAAATTGCCGAACAGCAAGCATCTTCGGCGCCGATCCAGCCGAGTGTGCCGGTGGTAAAGCCTGCTCCTGCACCGGTGGTGGCGGCCAAGCCTGCTACACCTGCTCCGGCCCCGAAGCCAGTTGCGCCGCAGCCGGCAGCCCCGGGCAAGCCTGATGTGGGGCAAAGTCGCATCGATCCTAACGGCCTGCCGATCAGTTGGTCGGTGCAACTCGCCAGCCTGTCCAATCGCGAAAGTGCCGAAGCCTTGCAGAAAACCCTGCGCAGCCAGGGTTATAACGCGTATATCCGGACTGCCGATGGCAAGAACCGGGTATTTGTCGGGCCGCTGATCGAGCGCGCCGAGGCGGACCGCCTGCGTGACCTGTTGGGTCGCCAGCAGAACCTGAAAGGTTTTGTGGTGCGCTTCCAGCCAGAGCGCGGCTGATTCTGCCAATACACTGTGCGTGCTTGTGTGGGAGCGGGCTTGCCCGCGATAGCGGTGCATCAGCAGATATTTTAGTTGGCTGGCACACCTCTTTCGCGGGCAAGCCCGCTCCCACATTGGTTTGTGCCTGTCTTGAGATGGTCGTAGCTTGCCACAACCCATTGATTTGCAATGGACCACCAAACACCGCTTACCGATAGCCCGGCGCTCTGCTAAAATGCGCCGCCTTATCCGTCTGTAGGCTGCACTGTGCCATTTACCTGGGTTGATTGGGCGATCGTAGCCATCATCGCCATCTCCGCATTGATCAGTCTAAGCCGCGGCTTCGTCAAAGAAGCATTATCGCTGCTGACCTGGATCGTTGCAGGAGTCGTCGCCTGGATGTTCGGCGGATCCCTGGCCGTTTACCTGGCCGGTTATATCGAAACACCTTCGGCTCGTGTCATCGCGGGCTGCGCCATCATGTTCATCGCCACGCTGCTGGTGGGAGCAATGGTCAATTATCTTATCGGCGAATTGATACGTGTCACCGGCCTCTCCGGGACCGATCGATTTCTCGGCATGGCCTTCGGTGCCGCGCGTGGCGCGCTGCTGGTGGTTATTGCGGTCGGGCTGTTGAGCCTGGGCCCGGTACAGCAGGATTCGTGGTGGCAGGAGTCGAGTCTCGTGCCAAAATTTCTATTAGTTGCAGACTGGTCCAAGAACCTCATATTGGGGTGGAGCAGTCAGTGGCTGGCCAGCGGAATCAGCGTACCCGCTGATCTTCCGTTCAAGGAGCACCTCTTGCCGGGCAACACGCCGCAGTAAGTAGTGTTCAGTCAAGATTCATTAAGTAGGGGTTGCGTCGCATGTGTGGCATCGTCGGTATCGTCGGTAAGTCGAACGTCAATCAGGCGCTGTATGACGCGCTAACCGTCCTCCAGCACCGCGGCCAGGACGCTGCCGGTATTGTGACCAGCCACGACGGCCGGTTATTCCTGCGCAAGGACAATGGCCTGGTACGTGACGTGTTCCATCAGCGTCACATGCAGCGCCTGGTCGGGCACATGGGCATTGGCCATGTGCGTTATCCGACTGCCGGTAGCTCGACTTCGGCCGAAGCTCAACCGTTTTACGTCAACTCGCCATACGGCATTACCTTGGCGCACAACGGCAACCTGACCAACGTTGAGCAACTGGCCAAGGAGATTTACGAATCTGACCTGCGCCACGTCAACACCAATTCCGACTCGGAAGTGCTGCTTAACGTGTTCGCCCACGAACTGGCCCAGCGCGGCAAGTTGCAGCCGACCGAAGAAGACGTGTTCGCCGCCGTGACAGACGTGCACAACCGCTGCGTGGGTGGCTACGCGGTCGTGGCAATGATCACCGGCTACGGGATCGTCGGTTTCCGCGACCCCCACGGCATCCGCCCGATCGTGTTCGGCCAGCGCCATACCGACGAAGGCGTCGAGTACATGATCGCCTCCGAAAGCGTGTCCCTGGATGTGCTGGGTTTCACCCTGGTGCGTGACCTGGCGCCGGGCGAAGCGGTGTACATCACCGAAGATGGCAAGCTGCATACCCGTCAGTGCGCGATCAACCCGAAACTCACCCCATGCATCTTCGAGCACGTCTACCTGGCGCGTCCGGATTCGATCATCGACGGTGTCTCGGTGTACAAGGCGCGCCTGCGCATGGGTGAGAAGCTCGCCGAGAAGATCCTGCGCGAGCGTCCGGAGCACGACATTGACGTGGTCATCCCGATCCCGGATACCAGCCGTACCGCCGCGCTGGAGCTGGCCACTCGCCTGGGCGTCAAGTTCCGCGAAGGTTTCGTCAAGAACCGCTACATCGGCCGCACCTTCATCATGCCGGGCCAGGCGGCTCGCAAGAAGTCGGTACGCCAGAAGCTCAACGCCATCGAGCTGGAGTTCCGCGGCAAGAACGTGATGCTGGTGGATGACTCCATCGTGCGGGGTACCACGTGCAAGCAGATCATCCAGATGGCCCGTGAAGCCGGGGCGAAGAACGTGTACTTCTGTTCCGCTGCGCCTGCGGTGCGGTACCCGAACGTGTACGGCATCGACATGCCGAGCGCCCACGAGTTGATTGCGCACAATCGTTCGACCCAGGATGTGGCTGACCTGATCGGCGCTGATTGGCTGATCTATCAGGATCTTCCTGACTTGATCGAAGCGGTTGGCGGCGGCAAGATCAAGATCGAGCATTTCGATTGCGCAGTTTTCGATGGCAAGTACGTGACCGGTGATGTCGACGAGGCTTACCTGAACAAGATCGAGCAGGCGCGTAACGACTCCTCCAAGATCAAGACCCAGGCGGTCAGCGCGATCATCGATCTGTACAACAACTGAGTAACTACCGGCCCTGAGGGGCCGGTTTTGTATCTTAAATAAAGAATTGAGTGAAGGAGTGGCAGCATGAGTCAGGAATGGGATGCCGGTCGGTTGGACAGCGACCTCGATGGCGTGGCTTTCGATACCCTGGCTGTGCGCGCCGGCCAGCACCGCACGCCGGAAGGTGAGCATGGTGACCCGATGTTCTTCACCTCCAGCTACGTGTTCCGCACTGCGGCAGACGCGGCGGCACGCTTTGCTGGCGAAGTGCCGGGTAACGTCTATTCCCGCTACACCAACCCGACGGTACGCGCTTTCGAAGAGCGCATCGCGGCACTGGAGGGGGCAGAGCAGGCCGTCGCCACGGCAACTGGCATGGCGGCCATCCTCGCGGTGGTCATGAGCCTGTGCAGTGCCGGTGACCACGTGTTGGTGTCGCGCAGTGTGTTTGGTTCGACCATCAGTCTCTTCGAGAAGTACTTCAAGCGCTTTGGCATTGAAGTCGACTACGTGCCGCTGGCGGACCTTTCTGCCTGGGATGGGGCCATCAAGGCCAATACCAAATTGCTGTTCGTCGAATCGCCGTCCAACCCGTTGGCAGAGCTGGTGGATATCGCCGCCCTCGCCGAAGTGGCCCACGCCAAAGGTGCGATGTTGGTGGTGGATAACTGCTTCTGCACGCCTGCCTTGCAGCAGCCGCTGAAGCTGGGCGCAGATATTGTGGTGCATTCGGCCACCAAGTTCATCGACGGCCAGGGGCGTTGCATGGGCGGCGTGGTGGCCGGCCGTGGCGAGCAAATGAAGGAAGTAGTGGGTTTCTTGCGTACCGCTGGCCCGACTCTGAGCCCGTTCAATGCCTGGATTTTCCTCAAGGGCCTGGAAACCCTCAGCCTGCGGATGAAGGCCCATTGCGCCAACGCCCAGGCCCTGGCCGAGTGGCTGGAGCAGCAGGACGGCATCGAGAAAGTCCACTACGCCGGCTTGAAGAGCCATCCGCAACACGAACTGGCCCAGCGTCAGCAGCGTGGGTTCGGTGCGGTGGTCAGTTTCGAGGTCAAGGGTGGCAAGGAGGGCGCATGGCGCTTTATCGACGCCACGCGCCTGATTTCCATCACCGCCAACCTGGGTGATAGCAAGACCACCATTACCCATCCAAGCACCACTTCCCATGGCCGCCTGGCCCCTCAGGAGCGTGAGGCGGCCGGTATCCGCGACAGCCTGATCCGCGTTGCGGTGGGGCTGGAAGACGTGGCTGACTTGCAGGCCGACCTGGCTCGCGGGCTGGCTGCCTTGTGATCGAGTGGTCCCTGGAGGCGGCTGGCGCCAGTAATGGCAGGGTCGCGTTGGTGACAGGTGCGGCGCGGGGTATCGGCCTGGGGATCGCGGCCTGGTTGGTCAGCGAAGGCTGGCAAGTGGTGTTGGCCGATCTGGATCGCGAGCGGGGCGCCAAGGTGTCCAAGGTGCTGGGCGATAACGCCTGGTTTATCACCATGGATGTGGCCGATGAGCAGCAGGTGGCGCTGGGAGTTGCCGAGGTGCTGGGCCAGTTCGGGCGCCTGGATGCGCTGGTGTGCAATGCTGCTGTGGCTGATCCGCGCAATATCACGCTGGATAGCCTGGACCTGGCGTACTGGAACCGGGTGCTGGCGGTGAACCTCAGTGGGCCGATGTTGCTGGCCAAGCACTGCGCACCTTATCTGCGGGCCCATGGTGGCTCCATCGTCAACCTGGCCTCGACCCGGGCCCGGCAGTCGGAGCCGGACACCGAGGCCTATGCGGCGAGCAAGGGCGGCCTGTTAGCCCTGACGCACGCGCTGGCCATCAGTCTTGGGCCGGAGGTGCGGGTCAACGCCGTCAGCCCTGGCTGGATCGACGCCCGTGATCCCGCTGCGCGCCGTGCAGAGCCACTGAGTGACGCCGATCATGCGCAGCATCCTGCGGGCCGGGTAGGCACGGTTGAGGATGTGGCGGCTATGGTGGCATGGCTGCTGTCGCGTAGCGCGGGGTTTGTCACCGGGCAAGAGTTCGTGGTGGATGGTGGCATGAGCAAGAAGATGATTTACAGCGAGTAGAGCGGGGAGCGGTCTTGAAGCGATTTTGTCTTTTTCAGAAAAACTTCAAGCAGGCTCTTGACTTAGGTCCGCTACCTGCGTAAATTTCGCGGCCTCAACGAAGCAAAGGGTGATTAGCTCAGCTGGGAGAGCATCTGCCTTACAAGCAGAGGGTCGGCGGTTCGATCCCGTCATCACCCACCACTTCTTGAGAGTTTTGCCCTAGGGCAAGACGCAACGTTAAAGGTTGCACCGACGCGCAGCGGTAGTTCAGTCGGTTAGAATACCGGCCTGTCACGCCGGGGGTCGCGGGTTCGAGTCCCGTCCGCTGCGCCATATTTTCCAGGTCCGATGTTTCGGATTTGAGATTGAACAGCCAAGGCTGCTCAGTCAGATGTTTGAAGGCGGTTGAAGGTGACACTTCGGCAGTCTGAGCGATACGCAGCGGTAGTTCAGTCGGTTAGAATACCGGCCTGTCACGCCGGGGGTCGCGGGTTCGAGTCCCGTCCGCTGCGCCATATCTGTTCCAGGGTCCACTGAACACCCTGAGAGCGCCAAGAAGAGCTTTATGCTTGATTGGATCGATAGCAAAGACCCTGGTCGAAAGACCGGGGTTTTTTGTGTCTGCGATTTGATGATGCAACTTGTAGGAGCCGGCTTGCCGGCTCCTACAGGGTATCGATCAGAAACCCAGCTTGTCCCGCAGCCCGTAGTACCACGCGCCCAGCGCCGCAAATGGCGTGCGCAGCAGTTGGCCGCCCGGGAACGGGTAGTGCGGCAGGTCGGCAAACGCATCAAAACGTTCTGCCTGGCCTCTGAGGGCTTCGGCCAGTACCTTGCCTGCCAGGTGCGTATACGTCACGCCGTGGCCGCTACAGCCTTGGGAGTAGTAGATGTTGTCGCCGATGCGGCCGACCTGGGGCAGGCGCGAGAGGGTTAGCAGGAAGTTGCCGGTCCAGGCGTAGTCGATTTTTACATCCTTCAATTGTGGAAAGGCCTTGAGCATCTTCGGCCGGATGATCGCTTCGATGTTCGCCGGGTCCCGCGCGCCATACACCACGCCACCGCCGAAGATCAGGCGCTTGTCGCTGGTCAGTCGGTAGTAGTCGAGCAAGTAGTTGCAATCTTCGACGCAGAAGTCCTGGGGCAGCAGGCTTTTAGCCAGCTCATCACCCAGGGGCGCTGTGGTAATCACTTGTGTGCCGCAAGGCATCGACTTGGCCGCCAACTCGGGCACCAGGTTGCCCAGGTAGGCATTGCCGGCGACGATGATGAATTTGGCCTTCACCTTGCCTTGGGCGGTGTGGACGACAGGGTTGGCGCCACGCTCGATGCGCACGGCGGCGGACTGTTCGTAGATCGTGCCACCCAGGGACTCCACGGCTGCCGCTTCACCCAATGCCAGGTTGAGCGGATGGATATGCCCGCTACTCATGTCCAGCAGGCCGCCCACGTAGTTCTCACAGGCCACCACCTCGCGGATGCGCCGCTCGTCGAGCAGTTCCAATTGAGTATGGCCGTAGCGTTCCCACAAGCGCTTCTGCGACTCCAGGTGGCCCATGTGCTTGCTATTGAGCGCGGCGAATACACCGCCGTCCTTCAAATCGCACTGGATCTGGTACTTGGCGACCCGCTCACGAATGATCCTGCCGCCCTCGAATGCCATTTGCCCCAATAGCTGTGCCTGCTGCGCACCGACGCTACGCTCGATCACATCGATATCACGGCTGTAGCTGTTGACGATCTGGCCACCATTGCGCCCGGATGCACCGAAACCTACCTTCGCGGCTTCCAGCACCGTCACACGAAAGCCGTTCTCCAGCAGGAACAGCGCGCTCGACAACCCGGTATAGCCCGCACCGATCACGCATACATCGGTTTCGACTTCACCTTGCAGCACTGGCCGGGGAGGTACCGCATTGGCGGACGCGGCGTAATAGGACTGGGGGTAGGGGGTGTTCGCCATACTGGAACCTCTGTTTTATATTTTTTACGAGTGCGCCGATCCTACCTCAGTTGAAAATGCCCTGCCAGCCACCCGGAAAAAGCAGCGGCGCCAATAAAAAATAAAAAATTCGCATATTCATAGGCTTAGCTGCAAAAAAGGTGTTGACACCCCTCGGGAATTCCGTAGAATGCCGCCTCACAGCAGGCACGTAGCTCAGTTGGTTAGAGCACCACCTTGACATGGTGGGGGTCGTTGGTTCGAGTCCAATCGCGCCTACCAAACAAAATCCGCTCTGCTGGGCGGTCTAGAAGGGCTCACCGAAAGGTGGGCCCTTTTTTGTTGCCTGGGATTTCATGCAAAGCTTCGCGCCGACAATTGCACTGCACCTTCAGGTCGGCTTTCAGCTTCATGTTTCTGCGCTTGAAGGCCGACGACCTACCCGGTGGAGGTAGCGTTGCTCATCCCGAGAAATTTGCCATTTCTGACCCGCTTAGCGATTGCGCCTAAAGGTCCATCTCTACGCTTCAAATGTAAAACATTCGCATTTATACTGCGCGCAATCGCACCTTTCTCCAGGTCTCCCGTTCCTCTCATCGCGCAGGTCATTGTGCAGGCCGACCCTCCAAAACCCACACTGTTGGCAGCATTGGTTCGGCACTACGACGAGTTGGTGGATCATGTGCGCCGGCGTTTTGGCGAACGGATTTTCGCTCGTGAGGTGATACACGACTTGTGCCTGCAGTTGCTTGAGCAGGATGAAAAGCAAGGTGTGCGCACGCCAGTGGCCTTGTTGCGCAAGATCGCCAGCGATATGGCGATCAGCCGGTATCGCAGCGAGCGTCGGCGCCAGGGTTGGGTGGTCGGTGTTTCGGTGTTGCCACAAGTGGTCTGCGGTGCGCCGAGCCAGGAGCGTCATCTTGATGGGGAAAGGGCCCTGGAGCTGCTGACCGAGGCGATTGCCAGTCTGCCGCCGCGCTGCCAAATGGTGTTTGTCATGCACAAAGTGCATGAACTGCCCCAGGCCGAAGTGGCTGCGCGCCTGGGTATTTCCCTGAAAACCGTCGAAAAGCACCTGCGCCTGGGCATGGGGATGTGCCGCGCACATCTAGGCTCGGAGGTCTTGCCATGAGTCGCGACCCGCACAAGAGCAAGGACTTCAGCCAGGAAGACGAGGCCATCGCACGGGTTCGTGAGGACCTCAAGCAACGATTTCCGTTGCCCCCGCCGACGCCCGCGAAAAACAAACGCCCGGCAGGAAAAACCCTCGGGCTGCTGCTGTTGGCGATTGTTGCAGGTGTGGCCTGGATTGATCCTGCCTACCGCAGCGAGCATGTTGCCAGCCAGGTAGGGCAGCGCCAGGCGCTGCTGCTGGCTGATGGCACTCAGGTGTTGCTCGACAGCAACACCGAGATGACGATCAGTTGGCACCTGCGCAGCCGCCAGGTCGAGCTGAAGGCGGGGCAGGCGTTGTTTGAAGTGTCGCCGATGGTCTACCGGCCGTTTCTGGTCGATGCCGGGTTGGCTGTGGTGCGAGTGGTGGGCACCCGTTTTAACGTCAGGCGCCAGGAACAGGATGTGCAGGTCACGGTGGCTGAAGGCAGGGTCGCCGTGCGTGCGGCCGCTACGGGGGCAGTGGCTGCGCTGGAGCCCGGGCAGCAGTTGCGTGTGCATAAGGGGCAAGAGGCTCGGTTGGGACGGGTGGACGTGGATGACGTCACCGCCTGGCAACAAAGCCGGCTGGTCTTTGAAAGCACTCCGCTCGAAGACGTCATCGACACACTGC
The DNA here is from genome assembly GCF_058742075.1 of Pseudomonas sp. HC1(2025). Classification (NCBI taxonomy): domain Bacteria; kingdom Pseudomonadati; phylum Pseudomonadota; class Gammaproteobacteria; order Pseudomonadales; family Pseudomonadaceae; genus Pseudomonas; species Pseudomonas sp. HC1(2025). The sequence goes on from NZ_CP196017.1 coordinate 1,912,040, forward strand.
AGCGCTATCACCGCCAGCCCATAAGGCTCATGGACCCCAGGCTTGCGCGCCTGCCGGTTTCCGGTGTGTTTGACAGTGGTCACGTTGATCGCTTGCTGGCGCTGTTGCCCGGGATCCTGCCGGTGCGCGTTTCCACTGCGGCCGATGGCTCGGTCCTGATCGATTCCCCCGGCCAGAAAAAATAATCTTCAACCGAGGTAGGGTTGCGCCGCAGTGCTGACGGCTATCTCCCTGTAACCCTACTTCGTGGAGAATAAAAACGTGAGTCAGTCCTTCCTGCGCGCGCCGGTGCGCATGTCCTTGCTGGCCAGCAGCTTGCTCCTGAGCCAATGGTCGTTGGCAGAATCTGCACCGGTTGATTTCGATGTCCCGGCCGCATCGCTGGAGAAATCCCTGAATGCCGTAGCCCGGCAATCTTCGGCACAGATCCTGTTCGCCAGTGAAATCACGGCCGGCAAGACCGCACCGGCCTTGCGCGGGCGCTACACATTGCAGGAAGCGCTTGAACGGTTGCTCGGCCAAAGCGGGCTGACGGTGCAGGCGCGTGATGAGCAAACGTTCCTGGTGGTCCAGGGGCATACCGCCAACACCTCCCAGGCGCCGGCCCCCACGCCAGGCACAATGGAGCTGTCCAGCCTGACCATCAGCGCCTCGCGGCTCGACAGCGACCTGGTGCCCCAGGCTCGCCAGGTCAATGTCATCGAACACAAACAGTTGGAGCAACTGCGCCAGGGCTCGGACAGCCTGGCCACCTTGCTGGCCAAGAGCATCCCGGGCATGGCCGACTCAAGCCGGACCATTACCGACTACGGGCAAACCTTGCGCGGGCGGACGATGCTGGTGCTGGTCGACGGTGTTCCGCTCAATACCAACCGCGATTCCTCGCGCAACCTGGCGAACATCGACCCCGCGCTGATCGAGCGTATCGAAGTGATCCGTGGCAGCAGTGCGATCTACGGCGCCGGTGCGACTGGAGGCATCATCTCCATCACGACGCGTCCGGCAGGCGGCGAGCCGCGAGCGACCACCAGCCTGAGCGCCGTCTCGCCCTTGAGCAAACTGGGTAGCGATGGCCTGGGCGGCCAGTTGCAGCATCATGTTGCCGGGTCCCAGGGCCGGGTGGATTACGCACTGGACTTTGGTGCCCGCCACATTGGCGCCTCCTACGACGCCAAGGGGCACCGCCTTGCGCCAGAGCCAAGCCAGGGCGATCTGTTCGACTCCAATACCTTCAATGTCGGCGGCAAGTTGGGCTTGCGCCTTGATGATGTGCAGCGCATCCAGCTTTCTGCCAGCCATTACAACGCCGAGCAAAACAGCGACTACACCTCCGACCCGTCCGTGGCCAGGCTTCCTGCGGGCTCGGTGCCTGCGCGCCCGTTGTCCGGCCTTTCGTTGGAGGAGCAGAACCAGATCAAAAACACCCTGCTCAACCTGGAGTACGCCCATGCCGACGTGCTGGGCGGCACGCTCAATGCGCAGATCTACTACCGGGACTACTTCACCCGGTTCACGCCGTTCGATGCCCGCGCAGTGGCGACCCGTGGACGCAATGTCGACCAGGTCATGCAGAACAGTGAAGTGTTTGGCAGCCGGGTCACGCTACGCACGCCGCTGGGGAGCCAGGGCAACACAGAGTTGTTATGGGGCGCTGACTTCAACCAGGAGCGCAGCGACATGCCCATCGACATCTTCGACCCGCGAGCCTTTGACGCCAGCGGCGGCAGGGTGTTTGACAAGATCGGCAAGCTCACCTACATGCCCGACCTGACAACCCGCAGCCTTGGCGGCTTTGCGCAGTTGCAGCATAAGCTCAACGAACAATGGTCGGTGGAAGGCGGCGTACGCTACGAATATGCCACTGCCCAGTACGATGACTTTATCCCGCTCTCGGAGTCGGCAGCGACCCAGCCGGCCACTGTTCGCGGGGGCAAGGTGCATTATGATTCGGTGCTGTCCAACATCAGCCTGACCTACTCGCCGGTAGCGGGCCAGGAGGTCTACGCGGCGTTCAGCCAGGGCTTCCAGCTGCCCGATATCGGGGTGCAAATGCGCAATGCCCGGCGTGGATTCGATATCGGCTCCTCCAACCTTGAGCCGGTGAAAACCAACAACTACGAACTGGGCTGGCGCGGCGCGCTGGGCGAGCAGACATTGGCCTCGCTGGCCGTGTTCTACACCACGTCCAAGCTTGGGGATGTGCAGAGTTTCAACAATGGCCTGATCCTGACCCGCACCCAAGAGCGAATCTACGGTGTGGAAGGCAGTGCCGACTGGCTGACCGACGATGAGCGCTGGGGCGCCGGCGGCACCTTTACCTGGATCAAAGGCCGGGAGCAGCCCGAAGGCCGTGGCTGGCAAGACATGACCGGGTATCGCATCCCGCCGCTCAAACTGACCGCGTACCTGGAGTTCAAGCCGACTGAAGCCTGGAGCAACCGCTTGCAGGCCAACTTTTTTGACGGCGCCGACTATCGCCTGGATGGTGTTGCCAGCTTTGGGCGGCGCAAGGTCGACAGTTACACCACCGTCGATATGATCAGCCAGTACCAATTCAGTGAAAATGATCAGGTCAGCATGGGGATCCAGAACCTGTTCAATCGCAGTTACTACCCGCTTTACAGTCAACTGATGCGTAGCAGCAACAACACCAGCCACCTGCCTGCGCCAGGTACCGTACTGACGGCGAGCTACACACATCAGTGGTAAACCGCACAGTGTGTGCGCAAGTTGCGTCTGATTGATCCATGATCGCGACACCCATATTGAGCCGGCCTGCCGGGTGTTATAGAACAACACCCTTGCAGTGCCTGCTGAGGCTGTCTAGAGCTTAACTATGGGTTTGAAAATGAAAGTAGAGAAAACCAACAAGATCCTGGCCGCTCCCATTCTCTTCTCGCTTTTGATGCTTCAGTGCGCGCCCGCATGGTCCGGGCAAGTCACAGGCGCTGTTTCCAATGATTTGACGGCAGCCGTTGCCTGGAGGCAGACGGCTGCTGAATTCGAGGCGCTCTACTATCAAGGTTTCAACGTCGCCAAGATGCGCCTGGACAGCGCTCTGCAAGCGCATAAGGCCGGTGATCGGCCGTTGGCGATCATCAGTGACATCGACGACACCGTGTTGAGCAGCAATAGCTATTGGGGCTACATGATCAATTCGGACAAAGAGTTCTTCGATGATGCCGCCTGGGACCAATGGGTGGCTGAAAACGGCCCGGTGGCCACCCCCGGTGCAGTGGAGTTCTTGAGTTATGCGCAAGCCAAAGGGGTCGAGGTTTTCTACGTCACGAGCCGTGACCAGGGCGAAAAAACCTATGAGTACGCCTTGGCCAACCTGCGTAAGAACAAGCTGCCCTTTGCCGATGAAAAGCACCTGACGGTTTATCGCGACTCTTCCAATAAAGAGCCCCGGCAGATAGAAATTGCCAAGGATTATGAGGTGGTCGTGATGCTGGGCGACAACCTCAATGACTTCAAACGCAAGTACTACGTGTCTGATGTGCAGCAACGCATGGCGTTGATGACCGAGGATAAACAACAGTTCGGGCGCAAGTTTATTCTCTTCCCCAACCCCACCGATGGGCATTGGCTCAAAGCCATCTTTGGTGATTCCGAGCCGCCCGCCACACCGCAAAACAGCGCCAAATTCAAGGCTGCAGCCGGCTCCAAGGCTTGGCAGCCCTGATCAAGCAGGTTGACCCAAAAGGGCTTGCCACGGTTTGAGCCTTGCACATCGTGGCAAGCCCTGATTGGATTACATCCCCTCACAAACTTTATTGATTTGCAGCAACAATTTTTCTTGTTGGACACCCTCCGCTCCAAGCGGCAAAGATGCCCGCCAGTGACCCTCGACCTACCCGGTCAATAATAAAAATCCGCGTCGGGCTGCCCGTTATCGTTTATCGGCGATGCAGGCGTCGCAGCACGCAATCAAGGACTCAACGCCATGCAAACTGTTGTGAACCTGTGGCCGCTGATTGGCGTGCTCGTCATCGTGGTCGGCTTTGTGTTGCGCTTCAATCCGTTGCTGGTGGTAACGGCGGCGGCGATTGCCACCGGATTTGCTGCGCACTTCCCCCTGGAAAAAATCCTCGCCACCATGGGCGATGGCTTCCTGCAGACCCGCGCCTTGCAACTGATCCTGTTGCTGCCCCTGGCCGTTATCGGCCTGCTGGAGCGCCATGGCCTGCGCCTGCACGCGCAGAACTGGATTGCGCGCTTCGAGCGCGCCACCGTCGGGCGCCTGCTGATCATCTATCTGTTTGTTCGTGAGTCCACGGCGGCCATGGGCCTGACCAGCCTTGGCGGGCACCCGCAAATGGTGCGCCCGTTGCTGGCGCCCATGGCGGAAGGCGCTGCCGAGAAACGCTTCGGAAAACTGCCGGACAAGGTGCGGCACAAGGTCCTGGCGATGTGCGCCGCCACAGACAACGTGGGGCTGTTTTTTGGTGAAGACATCTTCGTGGCCTTTGGTGCGATTGCCCTGATGCATACCTTCCTGCTGGGTTCGGGTATTGATGTCGAGCCGCTGCATATTGCGGTGTGGGGCATCCCCACGGCGATTTGTGCGTTCATTGTGCATGCCATACGCTTGTATCGCTTTGACCGAAGGCTGACGCGTGAACTGACGGCCACTGCGCCAGTCACCGCTCAGTCGGAGGCCGCGCAATGATCATTTCCATCCAATACCTGTACTGGCTCGCCGGCGTTTTGTTGCTGATTACGGCGGGCATGATCCTGGCTGACCGGACCCATCCCAAGCGTTGGTCAAGCGCGTTGTTCTGGTTGCTGTTCGCCATTCCGTTTTTGGTGGGCGAGCACCTGCCGTCGGTGGTGGTGGGTGTTGGCGTGGTGCTGATGGCACTGATCGCCGGGCTCGGCGGGGTAGGGCGTGGCACCCATGCCGAGTTGCATGACAAGGCGTCCCGCGCCAGCGCTGGCCGGCTGGGCCATAAACTATTTATTCCGGCCCTGGCCATTCCGTTGACCACGGTGATTGGCTCGGTGCTGCTCAAGCACACCGAGATTGGTGGCGTGCCGCTGTTGGATCCGAAGAACACCACGTTCGTGTCCCTGGGGCTCGGTTGCCTGATTGCCCTGGGGTTGGCCTGCTGGCTGACCCGCGATACGCCGGTGCAGGCCTTGCGTGAATCGCGACGCCTGACCGAAGCCCTGGGCTGGGCCATGGTGCTGCCGCAGATGCTGGCCATGCTCGGCCTGCTGTTCAACGAAGCCGGCGTTGGCACGGCCGTGGCTCATGTCACCACCACCTACATCAACCTGGATTACAAGTTGGTGGCGGTGATGGTCTACGTGCTGGGCATGGCGCTGTTCACCGTGATCATGGGTAACGGCTTCGCCGCCTTCCCGGTCATGACCGGCGGGGTTGGCGTGCCGGTACTGGTGGGCATTTATGGCGGCAACCCGGCGGTGATGGCGGCCATCGGCATGTTTTCCGGGTACTGCGGCACGCTGATGACCCCGATGGCGGCGAACTTCAATATTGTGCCTGCGGCGCTCCTGGAGTTGCCGGACAAAAACGCGGTGATCAAGGCGCAGATGCCCACGGCGTTGATGATGTTGCTGGTCAATATCGTCCTTCTTTATGTATTGATGTGAGGTGGTGATGGGGACTGTGCTGCTGACGGGTTTCGAGCCGTTCGATCAAGACCTGATCAACCCGTCCTGGGAGGCAGTGCGCCTGCTGGATGGGGTGCAACTGCAAGACGGGGTGACAATCGTCGCCCGCCAATTGCCCTGTGCCTTCGCCACTGCCGGCGCCTGCCTGGAACAGTTATTGGCCGAGCATCGACCGCAACTGGTGATTGCTACCGGGCTGGGGCCTGGGCGCAGTGATATTTCCATCGAGCGGGTTGCGATCAATCTCAACGATGCACGGATCCCGGACAACCTCGGTGCCCAGCCCGTGGATACGGCAGTGATTCCTGGGGGGCCTGCTGCCTACTTCAGCACCTTGCCGGTCAAGGCCATGGTCAAGGCGCTACGCACGGCCGGAATTGCCGCCTCGGTCTCGCACACAGCGGGCACTTTCGTATGCAATCAGGTGTTCTACAGCTTGCAGCATGCGTTGGCGGGGTCAGGAGTGCGCAGTGGGTTTATCCATGTGCCTTTTCTGCCAGGGCAGGCGGCCGAGCCTCAGCCCTCGATGGCGTTGGCGACAACGGTTGAAGGGCTGCGGGTGGCAATCCTGGCCGCCTGGAATACGCCACGTGACATCGCCGAGAGCGCTGGCCAGGTCTGCTGATGACGGCCGATCCGCCGTTTACAACGCCTGGGCTGATCCGTAGATTGCATCACGGCCCAACCACGGGCGACGAGCGCACGAGGAAACCCAGCAGTGTCCGCCAAACATCCGGCCGTATTTGATCGCCAGTACCGTGCATTTCTGTTTGATATGGATGGCACGCTCCTTAACTCCATCGCCGCCGCAGAGCGGGTCTGGGCTGCCTGGGCGCTGCGCCATGGCCTGGACGTCGAGGCGTTCCTGACCACCATCCATGGCGTGCGGGCTATCGACACGATCAGCCGCCAGGCCTTGCCAGGGGTGGACGCGCAAGCGCAAGCGCGCGCTATTACCGAGGCAGAGATCGAGGACGTGGAGGGCGTGGTGGCAATCCCGGGTGCCGTGGCCTTTTTGCAGAGCTTGCCTGCGCACTGCTGGGCCGTGGTCACTTCTGCGCCCAAGGCCCTTGCGTTGAGCCGTATGCACGCCGCAGGCCTGGTCCCGCCGGCCGTCATGGTTACGGCTGAGGATGTGACCAATGGCAAGCCGGCCCCGACCTGTTATCTGCTCGGCGCGCAGCGTTTGGGAGTGCCGATAGGCGAGTGCCTGGTGTTCGAGGATGCAGCGGCGGGCATTCGTGCAGGCGAGGCGGCGGGCGCGGACGTGGTAGTGGTGACGTCCACCCATGGCGAGCCGATGCTGACGGAGCATGGGACTATTGCAAATTATGACGACGTGCGTGCCCAGTGCGATGCTGATGGCCGGCTGCGCCTGCTGCCGTCTACAACGGCTTGAATGCCATGCCGCGCCGGGTCAGCAGGATGTTTTGCGCGCCAATCCACTGGTGGCCCAGAGGGTCGACAATGTGCCCAAGGGTGAAGGTGCCCGTGATCAGTTTCAGCAGATAAAGCTCGCGCAGGCCTGCGAGGATTTCTTCGGGCTTGCCCCGCAGTTCGCTGGAGGATTTCGGGTTATCTACCGAGAGTTGTTCGATCAGGGACTGTAGGTGCTTGGCGTTATGTTCTATGTCCATATCGATAATGTTTTTTATGAAAGATATGGGTATGGGTGCTACCGACGTGGATAGTTCCTCATAGTTTGAATATAGGATCCAATCGGTGCTTCAAGAGGGGGTTTTCTGGCGATCACGCCCAAATGCGCGGCGGTTGAGTTTGCGCTGGATCGCAGCCTGGAGGGGCTTGAGGCAGAAGCAGAACAGATAGCCACCGAGAAACAGCGCCAGGTCAGGCCAAGAATCGGCATCCTGCGCGGGGGTACTGCCTTCCATGTAAAACCTGAGGCCGTATCCGATTGTCACGAAAGCCAGGGCAATCAGTAGGGCAATCATCCAGGATTTGTAGGCATAAGGCTCTTTGAGGGATCGCCTCATCAACGCGCTCCGAATGCACCGTAAGGTTTTGTTACGTTCCTGGAGAGATTTGTCTGCTAAATGTGCAGCAAGTTCCGTGGCTGAACCTGTGTGCTGACCACTGGTGGCGGGGCCTGGCGCAAGTTGCGCGGATCACGGGATTCCGTGGGCAGGCCAAGGGGCTTTCGCCAGCCGTTACAGGGGCGAGCGGGCTGGCTACTGGGGAGGCTTCAAGGTGTTTCGCGTTTGTCCGGTGCAGTCAGGCCTGCCTGGATGCGCTGGTAAATCTCTTCGCGATGCACGGCAACATCCTTGGGAGCATTGATGCCGATTCTTACTTGCTGGCCGCTAACGCCCAGAATGGTGATAGTAATGTCATCACCGATATTTATGCTTTCACCGACTTTGCGGGTGAGTATCAGCATGGACTTCTCCTTGATTGCTTTGAAGGACGCATGTTTCTAACAGGGCGGATGTCGGTTGTGTGTAGCTTACTGTGAAGCGCTTCCCTGTGGCTGCCTCTTTAGGACGCATGGAGGCGGCATTAATTCCCATGGCGCCATCATACAGGTCTGGGAAACATCCTTCGCAATGTTTAAGCCAACGTTTATGACGGCCAGAATAGACAGTGAATGATAAAGTTGCCTCTTTGATCCTTAAAGGGGCAGGGCAGTGCGTAAAGTAGCGATGGCAATTGTGGTATTGGCGTTGGCCGGATGCGGTGACGGGCCCAATCTCGACACCCCCCGAGACAAGGCTGAAGCCGCCAAGGCCCAGGCTCCTGCGGTTGCCGCTGTGCAGTGGGACATCCTGGTGCGCTCGCCCGACAACAAGCTGCAGGCGCTGAGTGACCTGACCGCCTGGTTGCTGGAAAACGGCTTCACGTTCTATCTGGCCAAGGAAGACGGCAAGGACCTGGTGCTGTTAGGGCCGTTCGCCAGCAAGGCCGAGGCCGAAGCAAAGCAGGCCCAATTGCAGGAAAGGCTGGTGAAAAAGAAGAAAACTGACGCCGAGTCGCTGGTGATCGAGCACAAGGCCCGCCCGTAATACGGTGGTTGGCGGGATCCGTGGATCCCGCTCGCGTTTATCCGCAGGCCTTGAGGTTCACCGGGCCGACGAACTCATTGCCACGCCCCATCACGCAGGCCACGGTCTGATTGCGCTGGCGCTCCCAGGGCTGAACGGGATAGGTACGGTTCCAGGCTTCATACAACTGGCGGTCCTGTTTCGACAGGCGCAGGCCGTATTGTTTGCTCATGTAAAAGTACGTCCGGGCAATCATGCCGCGGATGGATGGCCTGGGCATGACCTTCTTGGCCTTGAAGTCCACCTGGGTCAGGCATGAACCATATTGCCCACCCTGCACCGGCAACCAGCCAAAACTGAAGTTGTTGCGGTCACCATTGACCTCGCCGATGCTCGGCACCAGGTTGTGCAGGTCAGCTTCGGCGCGTTTGAAGACGCTATCGGTACGTGTGCAGTTCTTGCGACCACCGTCCTGCCAGCACTGGCGTTGATGGCCGATCTGCCACGCCGGGACAATGTGCTCCCACTCGATGCGCGCCGCGCGGTTGGCGTTTTTACGGGGAATGTAGCCGCAGGCTTTCAGGTCTACCCGGTTACCCGTGTATTTGCAGCCGCAATAAAACTCCGTGGATTGCGGGGCGTAGAGTTTCCAGGCGATTTTCTTGGCTTCACTGAAGGTGCGTGGGGCTTGGGCGTGGGCGGTGGTGGCAAAAAACACACAGAGCAGGGCGATAAAACGGACACTCATTGACTCAATCTTCCTTCGGTACGACCCAGAAAATCTGCACGCCGCCATCATCGCGATAGGCGAGGGTGACGTTGTCGTTTTCTGCGATTTCCTCCAGTAGTCGTGCCCATTCGTCCTCGGGTTCCTCGGGCAGGCGAAAAATCAGCGCGGCCTTGTTTTTTTGCGCGTTGGTGGAATTGATGATTTTTTGCACGCGGATCGCCAGGCGTTGATAGGCGTCGGGAGGTGTCGGTGCTGCGGAGGAGGGCTTGGCCACGGAGGAGTCCTTAATTAGCTGTACGAACATACAGTATTTAACTGTGAGGAAATTCGCAACTGCTTAAAATTCAAGAAGTCCGTGTGACAACGGTTTACGCGGATTGGTGTACAGCGAGGATTTTTTGTAGGAGCCGGCTTGCCGGCGATGGCATCCCTGGGACCACCATCGCCGGCAAGGGTTATATCAGTGACTCAGTATTCCCAGAACATGCGTTGCAGTTCTTTGCTGTCCTGGGTCTTGGTCAGGGCGACCATGGCCAGGATGCGGGCTTTTTGCGGGTTCAGGTCATGAGCCACGACCCAGTCGTATTTGTCGTCAGGCTGTTCGGCGTTGCGCAGAACGAAACCGCCGGCATTGACGTGGGAAGAGCGAATGATTTGCACGCCTTCCTTACGCAGTTCCTGCAGGGCAGGTACTACCTTGGCCGGTACCGAGCCATTGCCGGTGCCGGCATGGATGATGGCTTTGGCGCCAGCCTGGGCCAGGGCTTTGTAGGCGGTGTCGCTGACGTTGCCATAGCCGTAGGCAATTTCAACATCCGGCAGGCTCTTGATGTTCTTGATATCGAACTCAGAGTTCATGGTGTGACGCTTGGCCGGCTGGCGGAACCAGTAGGACTTGCCTTCTACAACCATGCCCAGTGGGCCCCAGGCGCTTTTGAAGGCTTCGGTCTTGATGTTGATCATTTTGCTGACGTCGCGACCCGACTGGATCTCGTCGTTCATGGTCACCAGTACGCCTTTGCCGCGTGCGTCTTTGCTACCGGCTACAGCCACGGCGTTGTACAGGTTGAGCATGCCATCGGCAGACATGGCAGTGCCTGGACGCATGGAGCCCACGACTACGATTGGCTTGTCGGTTTTTTCCACCAGGTTGAGGAAGTAGGCGGTTTCTTCAAGGGTGTCGGTGCCGTGGGTGATCACGATACCGTCCACGTCCTTGCTGTCGGCAAGTTCGGCGACACGACGACCCAGTTGCAGCAGGTTTTCGTTGGTGATGCTTTCGGAAGCAATCTGCATCACCTGCTCACCACGCACGTTGGCGATCTGGCTGAGCTCGGGAATGCCGGCGATCAGTTGTTCGATACCGACTTTGGCGGCCTGGTAGGTGGCGCTGTTGGCAGCGCTGGCGCCGGCGCCGGCGATGGTGCCGCCAGTGGCCAGCACGACCACGTTGGACAGCTTGGTCTTGGATTCAACTTCCTTGGCCTGGGCGGCAACCGGGAAGAGCAGCAGCAGGGCTAAGGCGCCCGGAACAAAGTTCTTGAGTGCAGATTTCATTATTTTTCTCTCTAGTTTTGATGAGTGCGTGTGCAGGTTCATCCAGAACACCCAGGGCTGCGCTGAGCGCCACAAGGTGCTGTTTAAGAGCAGGATTTGTACCAGGCGGATTTTGTTCTAAGTTTGATTTTAACTTATTGATTTAAATCATTTTTTTACATTTAGAAAATTTGCTGGCTTTAACTCGTGTCCGAATTTCCGAACGCTGGCGGCTTCGGCGTTCGGTTGTCCGAAAATCACCCTGGAAAAATCAGCGTCACCCTCCTGAAGTGTTCCTGCGCAACTGTCGTTTTGGAGAACGATTACCCAACCCGAATGTTTAGCCCGCACGCGGTCAAGTTGTAAGGCAGGCGCTAGAGCCTGCGCAGGAAAAGCACATTTCTCTCGTTGACAAAATTCAGCAGTCTTCGCATAGTTTGTTTAGCGCAAACGTTTGCGAGCTGTTTCACGAGCACTCCATGAGTGAGGTGAAGGTGCAGGCGTTGCTCACAATAATCATAAGATCGGAGTGAACCCATGAAGCTGCCATTCGCTGGACGTTTACTGGCTGCCGCTGTGCTGGCTGCCGCATCCGCTACCCTGCCTCTCTCCTCTGCATTCGCTGATGACACCGCCGTCAAACCCAAGGTCGGCCTGGTGATGAAGTCTTTGGCCAACGAGTTTTTCGTCACCATGCAAGACGGTGCCAAGGACTATCAGAAAGCCCACGCCGCTGATTTCGACATGATCACCAACGGCATCAAGAACGAAACCGATACCTCGGCGCAGATCGATATCGTCAACCAAATGATTCTCGCCAAAGTCAACGCCATCGTCATCGCGCCCGCCGACTCCAAGGCGTTGGTCAACGTGCTGAAGAAAGCCTCCGACGGCGGGATCAAGGTGGTCAACATCGATAACCGCCTCGACCCTGAAGTGCTGAGAAGCAAAAACCTCGACGTTCCCTTTGTCGGTCCGGATAACCGCAAGGGTTCGCGCCTGGTCGGCGAGTACCTGGCCAAGCAACTGGCGAGCGGTGACAAGGTTGGGATCATCGAAGGTGTGCCGACCACCACCAACGCCCAGCAACGCACCGCCGGGTTCAAGGATGCGATGGATGCGGCCGGCATGAAGATTGTCTCCGTGCAGTCCGGTAACTGGGAAATTGACCAGGGCAACAAGGTCGCGGCGGCCATGTTGAGCGAATACCCGGACCTCAAGGCACTGCTGGCCGGTAACGACAATATGGCTTTGGGCGCCGTTTCTGCGGTGCGCGCGGCGGGCAAGGCGGGCAAGGTGCAGGTGGTTGGCTACGACAACATTGCCGCGATCAAGCCGATGCTCAACGACGGTCGCGTCCTGGCTACCGCCGACCAGGCGGCTGCACAACAAGCAGTGTTTGGTATCCAGAATGCGCTGAAGCTGGTCAAGGGTGAAAAAGTCGAGTCCGTGGACGGTGTGATCGAAACACCGGTTGAACTCGTCCTCAAGCAATAATCCCTGGCGGCGCACTACAGCGCCCGCTCAGGTCGAGCGGGCGCCTGGAGATTTTCCTATGTCATCTTCCGCACCGGCCACTGTCCTCTCGGTCAGCGGTATCGGTAAGACCTATGCCCAGCCCGTCCTGTCCGACATCACCCTGACGCTCAATCGCGGCGAGGTGCTGGCACTGACCGGCGAGAATGGCGCGGGCAAAAGCACCCTGTCGAAGATCATCGGTGGCCTGGTCACGCCAACCACTGGGCAGATGCAGTTCAACGGCCAGGACTATGCCCCGGCCAGCCGCACCCAGGCAGAAAAGCAGGGGGTCCGCATGGTGATGCAGGAGCTCAACCTGCTGCCGACCCTGACCGTGGCCGAAAACCTGTTCCTCGACAACCTGCCCAGCCGTGGTGGCTGGATCAGCCGCAAGCAACTGCGCAAGGCCGCGATCGAGGCCATGGCGCAAGTGGGCCTGGATGCCATCGATCCAGACACCCTGGTCGGCAGCCTGGGCATCGGCCATCAACAGATGGTCGAGATCGCCCGTAACCTGATCGGCGACTGTCATGTGCTGATCCTCGACGAGCCGACCGCGATGCTCACCGCCCGTGAAGTCGAGATGCTGTTTGAACAAATCACCCGCCTGCAGGCCCGGGGTGTGGCAATTATCTATATTTCCCATCGGCTGGAAGAACTGGCGCGGGTAGCCCAGCGCATTGCGGTGCTGCGTGACGGCCAGTTGGTATGTGTCGAGCCGATGGCCAATTACAACAGCGAGCAACTGGTCACGTTGATGGTCGGTCGCGAACTGGGCGAGCACATCGACCTCGGCCCGCGCACCATCGGCGCGCCGGCCTTGACGGTGACGGGCCTGACCCGTTCGGACAAGGTTCGTGATGTGTCCTTTGAAGTGCGGGCCGGTGAAATCTACGGCATCTCTGGGTTGATCGGCGCCGGCCGTACTGAGTTGCTGCGCCTGATCTTTGGTGCCGACCTGGCCGACAGTGGCACGGTCGCCCTTGGCTCGCCGGCGCGGGTGGTGAGCATTCGCTCGCCGGTGGACGCGGTGGGGCATGGCATTGCGCTGATCACCGAGGATCGCAAGGGCGAGGGCCTGTTGCTCAGCCAGTCCATCAGCGCCAACACGGCCCTGGGCAATATGGCCAAAGTGTCCAGCGCCGGCCTGGTCAATGGCCGCGATGAAGCGGCCCTGGCCAAGCGCCAGATCGACGCGATGCGTATCCGCAGTTCCAGCCCGGCGCAATTGGTGTCCGAGTTGTCGGGCGGCAATCAGCAAAAGGTGGTGATTGGCCGCTGGCTGGAGCGCGATTGTGCGGTGATGCTGTTTGATGAACCGACCCGTGGCATCGACGTGGGCGCCAAGTTCGATATCTATGCGCTGCTTGGTGACTTGACCCGCCAGGGCAAGGCGCTGGTGGTGGTGTCCAGTGACCTGCGCGAGCTGATGCTGATCTGCGACCGCATCGGGGTGCTGTCTGCCGGGCGCCTGATCGAGACCTTTGAGCGGGACAGCTGGACCCAGGACGAATTGCTTGCCGCCGCATTTGCCGGCTATCAGAAACGTGATGCGCTGCTCAATGAAGCGGCGCCCAGGACAACCCCATGAAAACAGCTACTCCAACCGCAAAAGCCGGCGGTAATTTCTACGGCCTGGGCACTTACCTGGGCCTGGCCGGCGCCTTGCTGGCCATGATCGCGCTGTTCTCGGCTCTGAGCAGCCACTTTTGGTCCTATGACACGTTCAGCACCATCGCCAACCAGATTCCCGACCTGATGGTGCTGGCGGTGGGCATGACGTTCATCCTGATCATTGGCGGCATCGACCTGTCGGTGGGTTCGGTGCTGGCCCTGGCCGCGTCTGCGGTCAGCGTGGCGATCCTCGGCTGGGGCTGGAGCGTGGTCCCGGCAGCGCTGCTCGGCATGGGTTGCGCGGCACTGGCGGGGACCATCACCGGCTCGATCACCGTGGCCTGGCGGATTCCGTCGTTCATTGTGTCCCTGGGCGTGCTGGAAATGGCCCGTGGCGCGGCCTACCAGATGACCGGGTCGCGCACTGCCTATATCGGCGACTCTTTCGCCTGGCTGTCCAACCCGGTGGCCTTTGGTATCTCACCATCATTCATCATTGCGCTGCTGGTGATTATCGTCGCCCAGGCAGTGCTGACGCGTACCGTCTTTGGGCGCTACCTGATCGGCATCGGCACCAATGAAGAAGCGGTGCGTCTGGCGGGGATCAATCCAAAACCCTACAAGATCCTGGTGTTCAGCCTGATGGGGCTGTTGGCTGGGGTGGCAGCATTGTTCCAGATTTCCCGCCTGGAAGCGGCTGACCCGAATGCGGGCTCCGGCCTGGAGCTGCAGGTGATTGCCGCAGTGGTGATCGGCGGCACCAGCCTGATGGGCGGGCGTGGCTCGGTGATCAGCACGTTCTTCGGGGTGCTGATCATTTCGGTATTGGCGGCCGGCCTGGCGCAGATCGGCGCGACCGAACCGACCAAGCGCATCATTACCGGCGCCGTGATCGTGATTGCAGTGGTGCTCGACACCTACCGCAGTCAACGCGCCAGTCGGCGGGGCTGAGCCATGGCAACCATCAAGGATGTGGCGGCGCTGGCGGGCATTTCCTACACCACGGTATCCCATGTGGTGAACAGGACCCGTCCGGTCAGCGAGCCCGTGCGGCTCAAGGTCGAAGCTGCGATCAAGCAGCTGGACTATGTACCCAGTGCGGTCGCCCGCTCGCTGAAGGCCAAGACCACCGCGACCATCGGCTTGCTGGTGCCCAACAGCCTCAACCCGTATTTCGCTGAGCTGGCCAGGGGCATCGAGGACTACTGCGAGCGCAATGGCTACTGCGTGATCCTGTGCAATTCCGACGATAACGCCGAGAAGCAGCGCAATTATTTGCGGGTGCTGCTGGAGAAGCGTGTCGACGGCTTGATCGTCACCTCGGTCGGCGGTGATGACAGTGGCCTGGCCACGGGCCTCAAGGCGGTGCGCACGCCCATGGTCATTGTCGACCGGGGCCTGGAGGGCGTTGATGTGGATCTGGTGCGCATCGATCACGAGCAGGGCGCGTACCTGGCAACCCGGCATTTGCTGGAGCTGGGGCACCGGGATATCGCCTGTATCGGTGGGCCCGCGCACACGCGTGTCGCGCAGATGCGCCTGGCCGGTTACCAGCGTGCGTTGCAGGAGGCCGGGATTGTCGTGTCTGCCAGTCGCGTGCTGGAGAGCGATTTTACCAGTACCGGCGGCTATGCGGCGGCGGTGCAGTTGTTGGCGGACCAACCGCCCAGCGCGATATTCGCCGGCAACGACATGATCGGTTTCGGTGTGCTGCGCGCGGCCGCCGAGCGCAGCCTGCGGGTGCCTGCCGAGCTGTCGGTGATAGGTTTTGATGACATTCAAATGAGCCGCTATGTGTACCCCGCGTTGACCACCGTGGGCCAGTCGATCCTGCAATTGGGGGAAACGGCGGCGGAGTTGTTATTGCGACGGATTGCGACACCACAATTGCCGGCTGACCAGCGCATTGTCACGCCGAGCATTGTCTTGCGTGAGTCAACGGCGCCGTTGGCTGGCGTGTTTGCCTCAAACCGCTGAACGAATTGATGAGTATTGATGTATGCCAGCAACAGTAGTGGTAGTAGGCAGTTTGAACATGGACCTGGTGACCCGGGCCAGCAGGCTGCCTCGCGGCGGTGAAACCCTGGTGGGCCAGTCGTTTGCCACGGTGCCGGGCGGCAAGGGCGCCAATCAGGCGGTCGCTGCGGCGCGTCTGGGGGCTGACGTTGCGATGATTGGCTGTGTGGGCAGTGATGCCTACGGCGCCCAACTGCGCGATGCGCTGGTGGTGGAGGGTATCGACTGCCAGGCGGTCAGTGAGGTGCAGGGCTCCAGTGGCGTCGCGCTGATTGTGGTCGATGATAGTAGCCAGAATGCGATTGTGATTGTCGCTGGTAGCAACGGCCAGCTGACACCCGCGTCGCTGCTGGCGTTCGACGCCGTGCTGCAAGCGGCGCAGGTGATTGTCTGCCAGCTCGAAGTGCCGATGGATACCGTGGGGTATGCCCTCAAGCGCGGTCGTGAACTGGGCAAGACGGTAATCCTCAACCCCGCGCCCGCCAGTGGCCCGTTACCGGCAGACTGGTACGCCGCGATCGATTACCTGATCCCCAACGAGAGTGAAGCGTCGGCCTTGAGCGGTGTGCCGGTGGACTCGCTGGAAACAGCCAAGGTCGCAGCTGCCCATTTGCTAAAAGCCGGGGCAGGCAAGGTCATTGTGACCCTTGGCTCGCAGGGCGCACTGTTCGCCGATGGCCAGGGCTTCGAGCATTTGCTGGCGCCCAAGGTGCAGGCCGTGGATACCACAGCGGCGGGCGACACCTTTGTCGGTGGTTTTGCCGCGGCACTGGCCAATGGTCAGGGTGAGGCCGAGGCCATTCGTTTCGGCCAGGTCGCGGCGGCCCTGTCGGTCACCCGTGCCGGAGCGCAACCCTCCATTCCTACACTGCATGACGTTCAAGGCGTTGCTCGCCCATGAAAAAGACTCCATTGCTCAACATTGCCCTGTCGCGGCTGATCGCCTCTCTTGGCCACGGCGACATCCTGGTGATCGGTGATGCCGGTCTGCCAGTGCCGCCGGGCGTGGAACTGATCGATCTGGCGCTGACCCAGGGCATTCCCGATTTCATCAGCACCCTGCGCGTGGTGCTCAGCGAGATGCAGGTTGAAAGCCACGTATTGGCCGAGGAAATCCTGCTCAAGCAGCCGCCGGCGCTGGCGGATCTCAACGCGCTCGACCAGGGTGGCCTGGGTGAGCGTCGCCTGTTCAGTCATGAACAATTCAAGTTGCTCAGCCACAAGGCGCGCGCGGTGGTGCGTACAGGCGAGTGCCAGCCCTACTGTAATATCGCGCTGGTGTCTGGCGTGACTTTCTAACATTTCCCACAATGACAAGGAGTGCGTCATGCAACGTAGAACCCCAACCCTGCGACACCTGTTTCGGAGTGTGCTGCTTTTGTCCGTGCTAACTGCTGCAAGCGCCCAGGCGGCGGAAAAAATCGACCTGATCATTGATACCGATCCGGGTGCAGACGATGTGGTCGCGCTGCTGTTTGCGATGGCGTCGCCACAGGAACTGAATATCCGGGCATTGACCACCGTGGCCGGCAACGTGCGCCTGGACAAGACCTCGCGCAATGCCCGGTTGGCCCGTGAGTGGGCGGGCCGTGAAGAGATTCCGGTGTATGCCGGCGCGCCGCAGCCGCTGCTGCGCACGCCGATCTATGCCGAGAATATCCATGGCAAGGAAGGCATTTCCGGGGTTACCGTACATGAGCCGAAAAAAGGCCTGGCCGAAGGCAATGCGGTGGACTACCTGATCAAGACCCTGAGCACCGCCAAGCCCCATAGCATCACCATTGCCATGCTCGGCCCGCAGACCAACCTGGCGCTGGCACTGACCCAGGCGCCGCAAATCACCCAGGGCATCAAGGAGGTGGTGGTCATGGGCGGCGCGCATTTTAATGGCGGCAACATTACCCCGGTGGCCGAGTTCAACCTGTTTGCCGATCCGGCGGCTGCTGAAATTGTCCTCAAAAGTGGCGTCAAGCTGACCTACCTGCCGCTGGACGTGACCCACAAGATACTCACCAGCGACGCGCGCCTGAAGAAGATCGCCGACCTGAACAACAACGCCAGCAAAGTGGTGGGCGATATTCTCAATGAATACGTCAAAGGCGATATGGAGCACTACGGTATGAGCGGCGGCCCGGTGCATGATGCCACCGTGATCGGCTACCTGCTCAAGCCTGAGCTGTTCACCGGGCGCCAGGCCAATATGGTGGTCGATAGCCGCGAAGGCCCGACGTTCGGCCAGACCATCGTCGATTGGTACGATGGCCTCAAGCACGACAAGAACGTGTTCTGGGTGGAAAGCGGCGATGCCCAGGGCTTCTTCGACCTGCTCACCGAACGCCTGGCGCGCCTGAAGTAAGCGGCCTGTTGGCGGGTTTCTATTCGCGCTGGGGGTCTTCGACGCCCATATGGTCGGCCGGGTATTTTTCGAATATCTGGCCGATAAAGGCTTGTGCGGCCTGGGTGCCCAGTTCCTTGACCAGCAGGTCTATGCCGATGATTGCCAATTCTTCCGGGCTGCCTGGGCTGTAGGAGCTTTGCCCTTGGGGCCACTTGGCTTTGATATCGGCATTGATGGTAACGATGGTCATCGGGTTCTCGCGGTTCGCAAAGGCTGGAATGGCCTGCAGAGTTAACCATCTTGCGCCGCGTTTGGCACTGCTACTTAGGCATGAGGGGAGGGCTGTGCGACACTGGTACTTTGTTTAATTGCCAGGACAAGCCACGTGCACATCGATTTGACCAACCCCAAGAGCCTCACATTGGAAGCCGTTCGCCAAATGATTGCCAGTGCCAGCGACGACCAGCACACCCAATTGCGGGTGACCAAGGCTGGTATCGCCTATATCTCCTCCTGCGTGGTGGGCGGGATGGACGTCAACGGCCTGTTGTTTCGCCTGGAGACCTGGGCGGCAGGGTCTGGCTATGTGGGCCGGATAGCGGCCAGTGATGAGGTATGGGTGACACAGATTTATAACGCGCTGAAACAGAATTGGCCGAATCCGCCGTTTGACTACATCGACGTCTACTGACACTTGTTCATATCTGGTGACGAATGATTCATCCGGCCGTAGGGCCGAGTCAGGCAGACTCGCTTACGGCCAATTGTGACAATTCTGAAACCTATTGGCCAAATCACGGTCGCACGATCTCTGTCCATTTTTATCATAGGAGGCTTCATGCCTTGGAAGCTCGCATCATTCGGTACTTTGTTGGCGGCAACCGTCCTGGCGGGCTGCAGCACTTCGGGTACCTCTGAGCCGGCCAAAGACACGGCTGCGGCTGTTCATACACGCTGTGAATCGAAGGCTGCGGAGTTTGCAATCGGGCAGAAAGCCTCGCCGCAATTGCTGGAGCAGGCCCGTACCCGCGCAGGTGCGCAGAATGCACGCATTCTCAAGCCCAACGATATGATCACCCTTGAATACCGCTCCGATCGCCTGAACCTCAATACCGATGACAACCTGGTGATCACCCGCGTCAACTGCGGCTGATAACGCAGCGCTTTTGTATCGCCCATAAAAAACCCCGTCACATGGACGGGGTTTTTTAGCTCAGCGGAGAATTACTCGCCGCGAACCTGTGCAGCTTGCATACCCTTTTGGCCTTTCTCAGCCACGAAGGAAACGGTTTGGCCTTCTTTCAGGCTTTTGAAACCGTCGCTTTCGATAGCTTTGAAGTGTACGAACAGGTCGTCACCGCCACCTTGAGGAGTGATGAAGCCGAAGCCTTTTTCATCGTTGAACCATTTAACGGTGCCGGTTTGGCGATTAGACATGGTGTATCTCCAAGAAACATATATTTTCAGTAGTACTGTGCTGCTCAGGCCAACTGGGCACACTGGGCTATCATAGTCGAAATGTTCGGCTTGGGAGCCCCCCCAAGGCACTGTTTGCTAATCAATCGCGTTTTCTTCAGTGCCCTGGCTGGCTGTAAGCCCCGGTTTACGGGGCTTTAGCACGAAATATCCGCTAGTAAAAAAAGCCGTAAAAGCTGTGTAAATTGTGCGAAATAGCAGTTTTCACAGGGTTTTCAGGTCTTTTTGATGGACTGAATTCTCGTCGTGCTTACTTTTTCTTTACGACCTTGCAGGACGAAATAGCCGCGACTGCTTTGTTTCTAAGCTCCGGGCTGGCGTTCTGGTTGGTCATCAGCTCCTTGATTTCCGCGGTGCTCAATTCTGCGTTGATCTTGTCCGCGCCACATTCGCAATGGGCTTTGGCGGTTTTGGCATCAACGTTCTGGCTTGCAGCAGCGCTGCAGTCCTGAACAAAGCTGTCCCGGGCGCCGGCAGGCCAGTTGGAGGGCGCGGCGGCTTGTGCGCCGATGGAGAACAGGGCCAGGGAAGCGGCAAGGGCGAAGATCGAGGTGCTGCGCATGGTTAGATGCTCCTTGAGTCGATATGACGAACGGCGATTTTCAGTGTGTTTGAGGCCCGTCGTACAGCCCAAGTTCACTTTTGGCTGCAAAAGCCTGGAGTTTGTCGCTACAAGGCGGTAGGGCAGCGCCATGACCGTTCATCTGTGCTAGCATCCACGACCTGGCTTTTTTCATGCCAGGCTTCTTTTGTTTAACTCCAGTCACTCTGGTTCGATTATCGGTTGGCCGAAAGGCTCCTGCCGCTGTAAGGCAGGCGCTCAGCAATGAGCGGCCTGGTGTTGGATCTTGTACTGGCTCATCCCAACCCACGTGACCTTTGGTAGGGGTCACCACTAGGAGAGGAGGCGCCATGCCAACTATTACTCTTCCCGACGGCAGTCAACGTTCATTCGATCATCCGGTTTCCGTAGCCGAGGTCGCCGCATCCATCGGTGCAGGCCTGGCCAAGGCCACCGTGGCCGGCAAGGTCGACGGCAAGCTGGTTGATGCCAGCGACCTGGTCACCTCCGATGCCAGCCTGCAAATCATCACGCCCAAGGATCAAGAGGGGCTGGAGATCATTCGCCACTCTTGCGCGCACCTGATTGGCCATGCGGTCAAGCAGCTGTACCCCACCGCGAAGATGGTGATCGGCCCGGTCATCGACGAAGGCTTCTATTACGACATCGCCTACGAGCGTCCTTTCACTCCGGACGACCTGGCAGCCATCGAACAGCGCATGCACGCACTGATCGAGAAAGATTACGACGTCATCAAGAAAGTCACGCCGCGCGCCGAGGTGATCGACGTGTTCACCGCCCGTGGCGAGGACTACAAGCTGCGTCTGGTGGAAGACATGCCGGACGAGCAGGCCATGGGCCTGTATTACCACGAAGAATATGTCGACATGTGCCGGGGTCCGCACGTGCCGAACACGCGCTTCCTCAAGTCGTTCAAACTGACCAAGTTGTCCGGTGCCTACTGGCGCGGCGATGCGAAGAACGAGCAACTGCAGCGGATCTACGGCACTGCCTGGGCTGACAAGAAGCAGCTGGCTGCCTACATCCAGCGCATCGAAGAAGCCGAAAAACGTGACCATCGCAAGATCGGCAAGCGCCTGAACCTGTTCCACCTCCAGGAAGAAGCGCCGGGCATGGTGTTCTGGCACCCGAACGGCTGGACCCTGTACCAGGTGCTTGAGCAATACATGCGCAAGGTTCAGCGCGAAAACGGCTACCTGGAGATCAAGACTCCGCAGGTCGTTGACCGTAGCCTGTGGGAAAAGTCCGGGCACTGGGCCAACTACGCCGACAACATGTTCACGACCCAGTCGGAAAACCGCGACTACGCCATCAAGCCGATGAACTGCCCGTGCCATGTGCAGGTGTTCAACCAGGGCCTGAAGAGCTACCGCGAGCTGCCGATGCGCCTGGCCGAATTCGGTGCCTGCCACCGTAACGAGCCATCAGGTGCGCTGCACGGCATCATGCGCGTGCGCGGCTTCACCCAGGACGACGCCCACATCTTCTGCACTGAAGAGCAGATGCAGGCCGAGTCCGCCGCGTTCATCAAGCTGACCATGGACGTTTATCGCGATTTCGGCTTTACCGAAGTGGAAATGAAACTGTCCACTCGTCCGGAAAAACGCGTTGGCTCCGACGAGCTGTGGGATCGCGCCGAAGCTGCACTGGCCGCAGCGCTAGACAGTGCGGGCCTTGCGTACGATCTGCAGCCGGGCGAGGGCGCGTTCTACGGTCCTAAAATCGAGTTCTCGCTGAAAGATTGCCTTGGCCGTGTCTGGCAATGTGGTACCTTGCAGCTCGATTTTAACCTGCCGATCCGTTTGGGAGCCGAATACGTCTCCGAAGACAACAGCCGTAAACACCCGGTTATGCTGCACCGGGCGATCCTCGGTTCGTTCGAACGGTTCGTCGGGATCCTGATCGAGCACTACGAGGGCGCTTTCCCTGCGTGGTTGGCTCCGACCCAGGCAGTGATCATGAATATCACTGATAAACAGGCCGATTTTGCCGCTGAAGTTGAAAAAACACTCAACGAAAGCGGATTTCGTGCCAAGTCCGACTTGAGAAATGAAAAGATCGGCTTTAAAATCCGCGAGCATACTTTGCTCAAGGTTCCCTATCTTTTGGTTATCGGAGATCGGGAAGTCGAGATGCAGACTGTCGCTGTGCGTACTCGTGAAGGTGCTGACCTGGGCTCGATGCCCGTCGCCCAGTTCGCTGAGTTCCTCGCGCAAGCGGTTTCCCGGCGTGGTCGCCCAGATTCGGAGTAATTATTATTAAGCGTGAAATGAGACAAGATAAACGAGCTGCACCGAAAGCCCCGATCAACGAGAATATCTCGGCACGCGAGGTTCGGTTAATTGGGGCTGAGGGTGAGCAGCTTGGGATTGTGTCAATTGAAGACGCGCTTCTTAAGGCTGAAGAAGCCAAGCTCGATTTGGTGGAGATTTCCGCCGATGCTGTACCTCCTGTCTGCAAGCTGATGGACTACGGCAAATCGATCTTCGAAAAGAAGAAGCAGATTGCCGCAGCCAAGAAGAACCAGAAGCAGATCCAGGTTAAAGAAATCAAGTTTCGTCCAGGGACGGAGGAAGGGGATTACCAGGTAAAACTGCGCAACCTGGTACGTTTCCTGAGTGATGGGGACAGGGCCAAGGTATCCTTGCGATTCCGCGGCCGTGAGATGGCCCACCAGGAGCTGGGTATGGAACTCCTCAAGCGGGTTGAAGCTGACCTGCTGGAGTACGGTTCCGTCGAACAGCATCCTAAGATGGAAGGACGCCAGCTGATCATGGTCATCGCCCCGAAAAAGAAGAAGTAATCAATAGGGCACGGCAGGCCTTCTGATTATGTTTATCAACTGAATGCGGAGTATCCGAACATGCCAAAGATGAAGACTAAAAGTGGTGCTGCTAAGCGGTTTCTGAAAACTGCTAACGGTATCAAGCACAAGCACGCTTTCAAGAGCCACATCCTGACCAAAATGTCGACCAAGCGTAAGCGTCAACTGCGCGGTAGCAGCTTGCTGCATCCGTCTGACGTGGCAAAAGTCGAGCGCATGCTGCGCCTTCGTTAATTTTGGATCAAGAATAGAGGAAGTAACTCATGGCTCGTGTAAAGCGTGGCGTCATTGCCCGTAAGCGTCACAAAAAAATTCTGAAACTCGCTAAAGGCTACTACGGCGCGCGTTCACGCGTATTCCGTGTTGCCAAGCAAGCGGTAATCAAGGCAGGCCAATACGCCTACCGTGACCGTCGTCAGAAAAAACGTCAGTTCCGCGCTCTGTGGATCGCTCGTATCAATGCTGGTGCTCGTGTTAACGGTCTGTCCTACAGCCGTTTCATCGCTGGCCTGAAAAAAGCGTCCATCGAAATCGACCGTAAGGTTCTGGCTGAACTGGCCGTGAACGAAAAAGCGGTGTTTGCTGCGATTGTCGAGAAAGCTAAAGCCACCTTGGCTTAAGTACCCCCGACAGTCACCCTGGGCTACGCCGTAGTCCAAGGTGGTAAACGTCATAAATAGGGGAAGAGCCTTCAAGCTCTTCCCCTATTTTGTATCTGGAGTCTGTACATGGAAAACCTGGACGCGCTGGTCGCTCAAGCTCTTGAGGCTGTGCAAAGCGCTGAAGATATCAATGCCCTGGAGCAAATCCGGGTTCACTACCTTGGCAAAAAAGGTGAATTGACTCAGGTGATGAAGACCCTGGGCAATCTGCCGGCCGAACAGCGCCCGCAAGTCGGCGCGCTGATCAACGTTGCCAAGGAGCGTGTCACAGAGGTTCTCAATGCGCGCAAGGCGTTGTTCGAGGAGGCCGATCTTGCGGCCAAGCTCGCCGCCGAGTCCATTGACGTGACCCTGCCTGGCCGCGGCCAGACCTCTGGCGGTCTGCATCCGGTTACCCGGACTCTGGAACGTATCGAGCAGTTCTTTACCCACATCGGCTACGGCATTGCCGAAGGCCCTGAGGTCGAAGACGACTATCACAACTTCGAGGCGCTCAACATCCCAGGCCATCACCCGGCCCGGTCGATGCACGACACCTTCTATTTCAATGCGAACATGCTGTTGCGCACCCATACCTCGCCGGTACAGGTCCGCACCATGGAATCGCAGCAGCCGCCGATCCGCATCGTCTGCCCAGGCCGTGTGTACCGTAGCGACTCCGATATCACCCACTCGCCGATGTTCCACCAGGTCGAAGGCCTGCTGGTTGATCGCGATATCAATTTCGCCGACCTCAAAGGCACCATCGAAGAATTCCTGCGGGTGTTCTTCGAAAAAGAGCTGGCGGTACGTTTCCGCCCGTCCTACTTCCCGTTCACCGAGCCATCCGCCGAAGTTGATATGGAGTGTGTGATGTGCAGCGGTAAAGGCTGCCGGGTCTGCAAGCAGACTGGCTGGCTGGAAGTCATGGGCTGCGGCATGGTTCACCCCAACGTGCTGCGCATGTCCGGGATCGATCCAGAAGAATTCTCGGGCTTTGCCTTCGGCATGGGCGTCGAGCGTCTGGCCATGCTGCGTTACGGCGTGAACGACTTGCGCCTGTTCTTCGACAACGACTTGCGGTTCCTCGCGCAATTTCGCTAGTCGTAACGAACCTTTAGGAGAGCAGGATGAAATTCAGTGAACAATGGCTGCGTGGTTGGGTAAGCCCGCAGGTAAATCGCGATGAGCTGGTTGCTCGTCTGTCGATGGCCGGTCTTGAGGTCGATAGCGTTACGCCGGCCGCCGGTGTTTTCAGTGGCGTGGTAGTGGGCGAGGTGCTGAGCACCGAGCAGCACCCGGACGCCGACAAGCTGCGTGTGTGCCAGGTCAGCAATGGCGCGGAAACTTTCCAGGTCGTGTGCGGTGCGCCAAACGTGCGCCCGGGCCTGAAAATCCCGTTTGCGATGATCGGTGCCGAGCTGCCCGGTGACTTCAAGATCAAGAAAGCCAAGCTGCGTGGCGTCGAGTCCAACGGCATGCTGTGCTCCCAGTCGGAGTTGCAGGTTGGCGAAGGCAACGATGGCTTGATGGAGCTGCCGGCTGATGCGCCAGTGGGCCAGGACATCCGTGTCTATCTGGACCTGGAAGACGCCAGCATCGAAGTCGACCTGACTCCGAACCGCGGCGACTGCCTGTCCCTGGCGGGCCTGGCCCGTGAAGTCGGTGCGCTGTACGGCGTGCCTGTCACGCGTCCGGTAGTGACAGCGGTCCCGGCAGTCCACGACGAAGTGCGTTCCATCGAAGTGCTGGCACCAAACGCATGCCCGCGCTACCTGGGTCGTGTCATTCGCAATGTCGACCTGTCCCGGCCGACCCCGCTGTGGATGGTCGAGCGCCTGCGTCGTGCCGACGTGCGCAGCATCGATGCCGCTGTCGACATTACCAACTACGTGATGCTGGAGCTGGGTCAACCGCTGCACGCCTTCGATCTGGCCGAGATCAACGGTGGGATCCGCGTGCGTATGGCCGAGGAAGGCGAAAAGCTGGTCTTGCTCGATGGTCAGGAAGTCACCCTGCGCAGCGATACCCTGGTGATTGCTGATCATTCCCGCGCCCTGGCCATTGCCGGTGTGATGGGCGGTGAGCACAGTGGTGTGTCCGCGACGACCCGTGACGTGTTCCTTGAAAGCGCGTTCTTCGACCAGATCGCTGTGGCAGGCAAGGCTCGTTCTTACGGCTTGCACACCGATGCCTCGCACCGCTACGAGCGTGGCGTGGACTGGCAACTGGCCCGTGAAGCCATGGAGCGCGCCACCGGCCTGCTGCTGGAAATCACCGGCGGTGAAGCTGGCCCGATCATCGAGACGGTCAGCGAGCAGTATTTGCCGTCGATTGCACCGGTGACGTTGCGCGCTCAGCGCGTCGAGCAAATGCTCGGCCTGGTGATTGAAGAGGCGCAAATCGTGCGCCTGCTGACCGGTCTGGGCCTGGGCATCAGCGCTGATGGGGAAGGGCAATGGCGTGTAGAAGTGCCAAGCCATCGCTTCGATATCAGCCTTGAAGTCGACCTGATCGAAGAGCTGGCCCGTCTGTACGGCTACAATCGCCTTCCGGTTCGTTACCCGCAAGCGCGCCTGGCCCCGCAACCCAAGACCGAAGCCCGTGCACACCTGCCTGAGCTGCGTCGCCTGCTGGTCGCCCGTGGTTATCAGGAAGCGGTGACCTACAGCTTCATTGATCCCAAGCAGTTCGAACTGTTCACCCCGGGTGTCGAGCCGCTGTTACTGGCCAACCCGATCTCCAACGACATGGCAGCCATGCGCTCGTCCCTGTGGCCAGGCCTGGTGAAAGCACTTTCCCACAACCTGAACCGTCAGCAGGACCGCGTGCGCATGTTCGAAAGCGGCCTGCGCTTTGTCGGCCAACTGGACGGCCTGAAGCAAGAGCCGATGCTGGCTGGTGTGGTCTGCGGCAGCCGTTTGCCGGAAGGTTGGGCGCAGGGTCGCGACCCAGTGGACTTCTTTGATGTCAAGGCGGACGTGGAAGCGGTGCTGGGCTTTGCCGGCGCGCTGGATGCCTTCGCGTTTGTCCCTGGCAGCCACCCGGCCTTGCATCCAGGCCAGACTGCGCGCATCGAGCGCGAAGGTCGCCTGGTCGGTTTCGTCGGTGCGATCCATCCTGAACTGTCGAAAACCCTCGGTCTCGACCGTCCTGTGTTCGTCTTCGAGTTGGTGTTGGCTGAAGTCGCTGTGGGCAAGATGCCTAAATTCAGCGAGCTGTCGCGTTTCCCGGAAGTGCGTCGTGACCTGGCCCTGGTGGCGGATCGTGATGTCGCGGCCAGCGCCGTGCTGCAAGTAATCCGAGAAAATGCAGGCGAATGGCTGACGGACCTCAGGCTATTTGACGTCTATCAGGGTAAAGGCATTGATCCGCATAGAAAAAGCCTTGCAGTTGGCTTGACCTGGCAGCATCCATCGCGCACTCTTAATGACGATGAGGTGAATACCACGACGCAAAATATCCTCACCTCGCTCGAACAAAGGTTGAACGCCACGTTAAGGAAGTGACGTATGGGGGCTTTGACGAAAGCTGAGATGGCGGAACGTCTGTACGAAGAGTTGGGTCTGAACAAGCGCGAGGCCAAGGAATTGGTCGAGCTGTTTTTTGAAGAAATCAGGCACGCTCTGGAAGACAACGAACAGGTCAAATTGTCCGGTTTCGGCAATTTTGACCTGCGGGACAAACGCCAGCGGCCTGGCCGCAATCCAAAAACGGGAGAAGAAATCCCGATCACGGCTCGCCGTGTGGTCACCTTTCGTCCAGGGCAGAAGTTGAAGGCCCGAGTTGAGGCTTATGCTGGAACCAAGTCATAACGACGAGCTACCCGTCATCCCAGGCAAACGCTACTTCACCATTGGTGAAGTCAGCGAGCTCTGTGCGGTAAAACCGCATGTGTTGCGCTATTGGGAGCAGGAGTTTCCTCAACTCAACCCCGTCAAACGCACCGGGAACCGTCGGTATTATCAGCGACAGGATGTGCTGATGATCCGACAGATCCGCGCGTTGCTGTACGACCAAGGGTTCACCATCAGCGGCGCACGCCAGCGTATGTCTGGTGATGAAGCCAAAGACGACACCACCCAATACAAGCAACTGATCCGCCAGATGATCTCCGAATTGGAAGATGTACTGGTGGTTTTGAAAAAGTGAAACAAGCCTTTAAAATACTTCCACATTTCAAATGCTTGCGGTATATTCCTGATCGCTTCG
The DNA here is from genome assembly GCF_058742075.1 of Pseudomonas sp. HC1(2025). NCBI lineage: Bacteria > Pseudomonadati > Pseudomonadota > Gammaproteobacteria > Pseudomonadales > Pseudomonadaceae > Pseudomonas > Pseudomonas sp. HC1(2025). The sequence goes on from NZ_CP196017.1 coordinate 1,940,167, forward strand.
TTATGAAGCGAACCCAGTTTCACGCCTAGTCGGGGCGTAGCGCAGTCCGGTAGCGCACTAGCATGGGGTGCTAGGGGTCGAGTGTTCGAATCACTCCGTCCCGACCATATTTTTCAATGACTTAGCCCAACTTTAGCGAGTTGGGCTTTTTCATGCGTAGGGACTTTTGCGGGGGATCATCCCGTTTTTCTCCTCAAGATTGTCAGCGCCGGCCCGCGAGAGTCGGTTGCAGATACTTTGTTCGCAGCTTCAATCAGATGCTGCAGCTCCGGGGTAGAATAGTGGCTCGTAATGCTGCCGTTCTTATGCCCCAACAACGCTTTGCGATCTTCCTCTGTCATGCTTGCTGCACGTAGCCTTCTGCCAAAGGTGTGTTTCAAGTCGTGCATCCTGATCGATCTGAACCCAGGGTGTGCTGGCGCCTGGTGGTTCTTTTCCCACTTGTCCGCTGCGCGCCCCCTGGCTTTCTTCCAGGCCGAGTCATTCATGCGATGCATTGCCGTTGGCCCGGACTGATCTGGTTGCCCGTTCGGGAACACCAGGTCTTTGTGCAGGCCGCGCTGCTTGTCGATGATCGACATGGCCACCTTGTTCAGAATCACCAGGCGGTCATCGCCATTCTCCACCCCAGCTTTCTCACTCCGCCCGCCGAACCCGGCAGGTATCAGAAACACGCTGGTGTTCAGCGCCGGCACGCGTATCTCCCAATCCCACCGCAATTTGCAGACTTCCCCGGTGTTCACTTTGTAGAGGGCTATCCTCAAAAGGTGGTCCGGCAGCTCGGCGAACAGCATTGACTGCTCATCCCATGACAGCGGGTAAGGTTTCCTGCTGGACTTCTTTTCTTCCATCATCGATATCATCGGCACGCTTTCCAGCCACGGCCGCTTTTCTGCATCCCGCTACTTGCGGTGGCATAGGTTCAAGATCCTGACGACTCGTTGTAGGGCGATGTTCACCGTCCTGTTCGATACGCCTGGCTTGACCTTTCCCTGTGCTGTCCTGGTCGGCAGATCGCCGATGTACGGGTCGAGCTGTTCAATGTGCGATATGGATAGCGCAATCGACGCCTGATCTTTGTACTCAACTAGGAGTCGGGTTGTGGCTGCGCGCCAGGTACGAACCTCGCGCACGCCGTAAACCTTCTCCTGGCGCAGCTTTTCCAGCCGATGGATCAAGTACTGCTCGGCTTCTTCCCTCTCACTTGTTCCAGTGCTTTCTTGAAGTCGGCAACCTCTGACGACTCTGTCGATGTGCCAAATCCCGTTCCTCTCGTAGAGGCCCGACATTGTTTTTCGCGCCATTGTTTTGCTCCTTGGCGCCCACTGCGGGGCGGATTGTTGTCCTGATCGACCTGTTTTTCAATCGCCATGGCTTCGACGTAGGCGTCTGCCCACTGGTCCAGCTCGTGGCGGTCAAAGCCAGCGGCCTGTTTTCCAATGGGGAATTCACGGACGTGAGGGCGGACGGTGTTTTTGAAAACCTCTCGGCACAGGCCGAGATATGCGGGTGCTGCGGAAGCGCGGATGAAACGCGGCGCGGTCTCTAGGACCGTCGCCAGCTTTGTGTTGGCCATAGAAATACCTCACCAGGCTGTCGCCGGCTGGTGCTGTTGTGAGTGGTTAGGTGTTGAGTTGGGGTGGTCTCGGCTGTGCAGATAGCTGGCGCCAGAGTCCATCGGGAATTGAAAACCGGCTAACTTTCTTTAAGTCTGTGCCGATCGGTTAGTAAACTTCATCGATCGCTACGGAGTGCGTTGATGAAGTTGCTAAGTTTTTTTATAGATCCATGGTTTTGGGTTGGTGTACCTGCTTTGGTTCTTGGTTTGTTGTTCACATGGCCAACCCTGCTTGGGCTTGGCGCCTCGCTGCTTGTTTGTTCATTTGTCAGCAGGTAAAGGAGAGATTCCATGAGTGCCTACTGGAATGAAGTAGCGGGTTTAGTCCGGCAAGTCGCGAGTGCTATGCCCATTACTGGGGATCGATCTGCGAGGTTCCCGTGCTGTTAAAGAGCGGCGGGTCTTGTGAGGCCCATCGCAGCCCCTGAAGCGCTGCGATGGAGTGAATACGTGCCAATGGTTCATATCGGTCAAGTATCAAAAGTACATGTTTTATCGTAGGCACAAAAAAGCCCGCTCAGTGGCGGGCTTGCTTATGCTGTGTGGTGGGTCAGCCGCGTCTCGCGCCTGCTAATTTCCCGTATTTGGATTCGTACTTATAGAGCATGTCCAGGCACGTCCACTGGATATTGTCCCTAACCGCCGGTACTGGATTAGCATCGCGGTCTCCCCAGCAAAGCTCTATCTCGTGCTGCGCATGTTCTTGATCGGACATTGGTCCAGAAATCCATGCGACCGCAAAAATGACACCAAAAAGGGCGACGGTCGCGACGATCCCCAAGAGCCATTTCGGTTTTTTACCCTGGCCCGGCGACTGGCTGATAGCTGTCCCCGAAACGCGACTTGCTCCAGACTGGTTGGTGCGATTGATCATCAAAATTCCTTAAACAGCATTCCATGCGGCACGAAGATGGCTCATAGCATACCGCCTCGCCAAACAACCCGCCCAATGATACGTACTTCGTTTATTTCGCCATCGCGCAGCGTTTCATCGCCATAGCGCGTCTTGTCGGGGTTGTCGCTACGGATGATCCATCCATCAAAATCAGACTTAACCAAGCGCTTAACGATCGTTCCTTTTGACTGGCTCTGCATGGCGAGTATGTACTTTCAGTTCTGGCACAAAGTGTACCGCAAGTTCATATTTGGCGCGGAGGCCTTATGCGGCCGCTCAAGAAATCGATTGACGATGCTGGTGGTGTTCCGTCTGTGGCCTTGGCCTGCGGGAAAACTCCGCGCGCTATCTACAAGTGGCTTGTTGCCGACGCATTGCCGCGCACCGAGTACACAGGCGAAACCCAATACGCCAAGGAGCCATTACCAATGGCAGATGAAGATCGCTTAAACGAAAAACACGTCAACCAGATGAAAGTCCTGCTGGATGAAAAGTATCTCGGCCTTCTGGACTACGCCGTGCAGATCCACGGCACGAAAAAATCCGTGCTGGCGTGTGAAGTCTTCAAGTCCTGGCTGCTTGACCTTGTTGGTAATTCTATCCGCGACGACCGCGCAGCTTGAAGCGAAACCGTAGGTACTCAGTAGGGACCGCGTAGGGACTGGAGGCGATATGCCAGAAGAAAAAGGCATGAAGCTTGGGGAGTTACTTGATCCAGATGAGATTCGACTGTTGGAAGCCGAGGCGGCGAAACGGGGAATGAACCCCGCAGAGCTGGCAAAGCTTGGAATCCAGCAGGAGCTGACCAGACGGACCAGACCAAGAGCCATGACAGGAACGATTCAAGCGTTCCGCAAGAAGCACTGAAACACCAAATTCCAGGCACAAAAAAACTACCGGACGAGGGTGGCTTTTTCTACAGCACCTCAGCGAGACGAATCATGACAAACATCATTCAATTGACAAGTCCCGAGGGTTGGTTCGCTCTCGATCCGCTGCCGCAACCATGTCGCTGACCCGGGATTCAACCCCGCACTTGACGAATACAAGCGAGGCCGAGGCGCCAACTATAAGAACCAGGGCCGCGTAGCAGGCGAGGTGCGGCAATTGAGAGAGCGGTACCTTGATGGTCCGAGAAGGCTTTTCCACCAGGTACAGAGACGCAAAACCAAGAATCACAGACGCAGCAATCCCCGCGGCTACGACTGGGGCGTTGTTCGCCATGCCGTAGTAGCCGATCAAAACCACAACCGGCCAATGCCAAAGGTAGATTGAATACGATGCTTCACCGATCCAGCCTGCTATTTTGTTGTTGGTGACGATCGAGGTTTGATCTGCCGCGCAGACCATCAGGGCGGTACCCAGCACCGGGAGTAGCGCCAGCCAGCCGGGCCAAACATCTGCCGCTGTGAAAAACCAGACACTGGCCGCGATCATGATCAGGCCAATGATGCTGGCCGACTGCTTGTGAGATTGCTTCATTTGCACAGGGAACAAGTAGACAAGGCCACCAACGATCATTTCCCAGGCGCGGGCAGGGAGGGTATAGAAAGCCGTGTTCGGGTAGTGCGTGCTTGCGTATAGGCAAAGTGCGAATGAGCCCACGCCGAGCGCAACCAGTAGGATCCTGGTGGTGTTGAAGTTGAACGCTTGCGGGCTGCAAGGATGATCAGTGGGTATACCATGTAGAACTGCCATTCAACGGACAGTGACCAGGTATGAAGCAACCATTTCTCATGTGACGCCGTATCGAAGTAGCCGGCATCCTTCCAGTAAACCATGTTCGATAGAAAGGCGATGCTCGATGCCCCGTGCTTGCCCAGCTCTTTATAGTCGCTCGGGATCAGCAGGAACCATCCGCCAACTAGTAGTGCCAGGCACAGCACGGCTAGGGCGGGGATGATCCGCTTGGCGCGCGACAGGTAAAAGCCGATAAGGCGAAATTTCCCAGCGTCGGTCTGCCGGAAGATAATACCGGTCATGAGGAAGCCGGATATCACGAAGAAGATATCTACCCCGGCGAACCCGCCAGAAAAGCCCTTAACACCAAAGTGGTATAGGACCACGGCAATGACCGCTATGGCGCGCAGGCCGCTTATGTCAGACCTGAAGCCTGTATTTTTGGTTTACATGACTTCCCTTTCTCCGGCGTAACCGGGGGCAAATTGATATCGAGCCGAATTCTCCAAGCGAATACTATCCTGTGTCAGGGGGGACGCGTTTCTTGGGTAGCGTTTTAGCAAGGCGCGAACGGGATGAAGAGGGATAATGCGAAGGGCCCAGGCTGAAATGCCTGGGCCCTTTTTTGCGGGGCTTTATTCTTTCTCTATTACCGTGAACCTGAATGGGAACCCGGTATTTTTTGCTTGCAGTATTTCGCCTTCCACGAACACGTTTAGCCGGTCATCGGTGATTGATGTGTTTGTGATTTTGCGTGTCGTCTTGTCGGCGAACTGAACGGTGTTCCCGATCTTGTAGGCAGCAGCATTTTCAGGCGTGTTGTGCAGGAAGAACCCCGGCCACCGCCTTGCAATGCCGTTTGCCCAGTTAGGGTCGGTGACATAGTAGGACGTGTCTTCTTGCATACATGTGACCGTTCCCGCCGAGGCCGTCACCATGTCTTTCGGAAACAATGCAGCCCAGCCTATCGGGTACAGAGCAACGGTGACATTCCCCGCAGCATCCGCAGGCAGCAGCGATGCCGAGCAAAGCTGATCCTGAAAGCTCTCTGCACCAGCGATTGATGTGCGGGTCGTCTTGCCTTCAAACAACCAGCCGATGTTGGCCAGGTACAGCGCGGCGAACGAAGCCAGGCACAGTGCGCCCAGAACACGAACTGCCTTGCTGCCGCGCAGAGCCGAGCCGGCGAGCACCAGGAAGGAGAAGGTAACGATTATGTTCAGCCCCATGAAGTAGCGGTCTGGGAATGTTCCCGCGTAACCCCCAAGAACTTCTGTCAGGTTTTTGCGCATATACACGGTGAAGAATGCATAAATCACGTATGCAATTGCACACATGGAAATGAGGCTTTTGACCTCTCTGGACTTTTCCTTTGTCAGCAAGACGGCGAACAACGCTAGTAGCAGCAACGACAAAATCACAACGATGGTGTCGGTGAGCTGGTTGTAGAAAGGAAACACGAACGGATATATGAAAGACCGCGCAAGGCTGACCTCGATCAGGCTTTCAAATCTAAAGTTGCCGATAACGCCTTTGGCTGGTGAGGCAATCATTCTAAAAAAGATGAGAGCGCCAATGACAAGGCAGCCAGCCGTTACAGCGCCATACTTCTTGATCCACTTCTTGATATCACGATCAATCAGCGTGAAAACAGAAAACGCCAGGGTCAGCACCAGGCACACCGGGTTCGTCGAGGCGCAGAGCAGCAGTGCTATATCTGTAATTGGGGTCGCTTTGGTGCTTCTGCTTTTTGCGAACATCAGCAGCGTAGTGATGAACACAAAGTAGAACCCAATGTTCGATATCTTTCCGAACACCTCGCCCGAAGAATCCCCCAGCGGGATCATCAGCGTGGGGAGAAACACCACCCAACGGATTGCTGTCGGCAGAAACCCTTTCGTGACGTAGTAGCAAAGGACGCTTACTGAGGCGTAGAAAAAGTAAGACCAGAAGGATAGTGCTTGTGGGTAGCAGGCCAGCTTGTCACCACAGAAAACATCAGATGCCAGGGTCGCCAGGTAAACGAACAGCAGGTTGCCCCAGACAAAGTAGTCTGTCTTGGCATTGACTATGGTGTACCACCAGCCCTTGGTCATGGCCGTCCCGAGCCATACCCCATCCTCTGTGTAGGCAATGTTGTTTGTCAGCGGCTCAAGGTTCCTGAGCGTCAGGACCAGCCCTGCAACAACGAGCATTGCGATAACGCCAAGGACTGATACCGCCCTGGTGCTGGAAATTAAGTCTCTGTAGCGGCTCTGCATTTATGGCTCCATGTTGTGAAGAAAGTCCCTTGATTGGCTGCCAGGGCTTCGATTTTGATTTCGGCGGATTCTACAAGCGAACGATAGGGATGTCAGGGTTGATACGATTTAGGGGGGGATAGTTCGGCAGAACGCCGGGGCGTAGGGACTTTCTGACTGAAAGTCAGTAGGGAGTTTTGCGGGGATTTATGAAGCCTTGCCCTACCTTGTTAGACGTCGATTGCAGTGGGCGTCCACCTAAGGCGTTGCTATTTAAGGGTTTTCATGACTCCCGCCAGCATGGGTGCTAGGGGTCGAGTGTTCGAATCACTCCGTCCCGACCATATTTCCTGACTAAAGTCAGACACTTAAGCCGATCAGCTAGATCGGCTTTTTTGTGCCTGCGCAAAACCCGCGCAAAACTATCCGGCATCTCTTGAGCCTTCCATCCCTTATAACAACCGCCTCCTCCCGATCCTCCTTGAGCGCGCGCGTCAGATATCTCTCATCGATCTGCGTCTAGCCCCTGCAGCCGCGCACCCGAGATTGCATGTGCTCGAAAATCACCCCGCACGCTCAAGCCTCAAACAAACCCCACCTGTCATTTTCATAACACTTGACCTTCCCCTCATGGCAAGCCGGATAAAACCTCAAGTGTTGGTTTGTCCTGAAAATTACAAGGAGGTACACGATGTACGGCAAGCGAATAACCCTGGGCGCCGTGGCGATAGCTGTCGTGTTCACGCTGGGTGGCTGTAAGGAGAGCGCGCCTGTGGCTGATGCCGCCAAGCCGCCTGGTGTGCCGGTGGCCGAGGTGGTTGCGCAGCCGGTGACTCCGTTTGTCGAATACACCGGTTCCTTGACCGCGATTGAGCAGGTTGAGCTGCGCCCGCGTGTCAGTGGTTACCTGCAACAGGTCAGCGTGCCCGAAGGCCAATCCGTGGCCAAGGGCAGTCTTTTGTTTGTGATTGACCCACGGGAATTCCAGGCCGCGCTGAACGCTGCCAAGGGGCGCTTGCGTGAGGCGCAGGCCAACGCATTGCTGGCCCAGGCCGAGCATGGCCGAGCCGAGCAACTGTTCGCCAAAAAAGTGGTGGCGCGTGATCGGCTCGACACTGCCATTGCTTCGCTGAACGCCGGCAGGGCCCAGGTTGATGCCGCCAGGGCAGCGCTGGACGCCGCCCAACTGGATTTGAGTTACACCCGTGTCACCGCGCCCATCAGCGGTCGCGTGGACCGTGCCCTGGTCACGGAGGGCAACTACGTCACCCGTGGGGTGACGCCGCTGACGACGATCGTCTCCATTGACCCGTTGCATGTGTATTTCGATGTCGATGAACGCACCTACCTGCGCTCGCTCGCCGCGACTCGGGAGGATGCCGCGTCCAAGGGGGAAAAGGCCGCCAAGGTCATGGTGGCGATGCTTAACGATGCAAACTATGCGCGGGCCGGGCGGGTGGACTTCCTGGCGAATGCGGCCGACCGCAAGACCGGCACAGTGCGTGCGCGTGCAGTGGTCGATAACCCCGACGGGCGCCTGACGCCGGGGCTGTTCGCCAAGGTCAAGCTGGACACCGGCGCGCCGCAACCCCGGGTGTTGGTGGCCGACCACTCCATCGGCACTGACCAGGGTCGCCGCTATGTATTGGTGGTCGGCGCAGGCGACAAGACCGAATACCGCCCCGTCGAGCTGGGGCCGATGGCCAACGGCCTGCGGGTGATTGAGCAGGGCCTGCAGCCGGGTGAGCGCATTGTGGTCAAGGGGCTGGTGCGCCCCGGCATGCAGGTGACGCCGCTGGCCGCCAACATCGACGGCGCGCCGTTGGATGCACCGCTGGTCATGGGGGGCGTGCAATGAGCTTCCCACGCTTTTTCATTGACCGGCCGATCTTCGCCATCGTGCTGTCGGTGTTGATGATGATCGCTGGCATCGTGGCCTTCTTTCATTTGCCGCTCAGCGAATACCCCGCCGTGACGCCGCCCACCGTGCAAGTGACCGCATCCTATCCGGGCGCCAACCCCCAGGTGATCGCCGAGACGGTGGCGGCGCCACTTGAGCAGGTGATCACCGGGGTCGAGGGCATGCTGTACATGACGTCGCAATCGGCGACCGATGGCCGCATGATCCTGACCGCAACCTTTGCCCAGGGCACCAACGCGGACATGGCGCAGATCCAGGTGCAAAACCGCGTCTCGCGGGCCCTGCCGCGTTTGCCCGAAGAGGTACAGCGCCTCGGCGTGGTCACGCAGAAGACCTCCCCGGACATCCTCATGGTGGTCCACCTGCTGTCGCCCGACCAACGTTACGACCCGCTCTATATCTCCAACTATGCCTACCTCCAGGTGCGCGATGAGCTGTCGCGGATTCCGGGGATCAACGACGTGCTGGTGTGGGGTGCGGGCGAGTACAGCATGCGTCTGTGGCTCGACCCGGACCTGATCGCCGCCCGTGGCTTGACCGCAGGCGACGTGATCAGCGCCGTGCGTGAGCAGAACGTGCAAGTGGCGGCCGGCTCGGTCGGCCAGGCGCCTGACTCCAGTGCGGCATTCCAGGTCACGGTCAATACCCTCGGGCGCCTGACGGACGAGGAGCAGTTTGGCGACATCATCATCCGCACCGGCGATAACGGCCAGGTGACGCGCCTGCGCGATGTGGCCCGTGTGGAAATGGGCGCCGATGCGTACGCGTTGCGCAGCCTGTTGGATGGCGAGCCGGCCGTTGCCTTGCAGATCATCCAGAGCCCGGGCGCCAACGCGCTCGATGTGGCGCAGGCGGTGCGCGATACCATGCAGCGCCTGGAGGCCAACTTCCCCGAGGGGATGGTGTCGCGGATTGCCTATGACCCGACAGTGTTTGTGCGTGCATCGCTGGAGTCAGTGGCCATCACCCTGATGGAAGCGATCCTGCTGGTGGTCCTGGTGGTGGTGGTGTTCCTGCGTAACTTGCGCGCATCCCTGATCCCGTTGATGGCCGTGCCGGTGTCGATTATCGGCACCTTCGCAGTCATGCATCTGATGGGCTTTTCCCTCAATACCCTGTCGTTGTTCGGCCTGGTGCTGTCCATCGGGATCGTGGTCGACGATGCAATCGTGGTGGTGGAGAACGTCGAGCGGCATATCGAGAACGGCGAGGAGCCGACGCAGGCTGCGCGACGAGCGATGGGCGAGGTGACCGGGCCGATCATTGCGATCACCTCGGTACTGGCTGCGGTGTTCATCCCCACGGCCTTCCTCAGTGGCTTGCAAGGTGAGTTTTATCGGCAGTTCGCGCTGACCATCGCGATTTCCACGATCCTGTCGGCGGTCAACTCCCTGACCCTCAGCCCGGCACTCGCCGGACTGTTGCTGCGCCCGCGCGGTGCCGCCGTGGTACATGACCCGCGTAGCCTGCGCGGCCGTGCCGCGCACCTGGTGCAGGTGCTGAGCCGGCCGTTCCAGCGGGCACCGCAGGCGTATGGCAACACGGTGCGCAAGGTGGTGGGCCGTCGCGGCGTGGCGCTGTTGGTTTATGGTGGGTTGCTGGCGCTGACCTGGTTCGGCTTCAGTGCTGTACCGGCGGGCTTCGTACCGATGCAAGACAAGTACTACCTGGTAGGCATCGCCCAATTGCCCAACGCGGCCTCCCTGGATCGTACCGACGCAGTGGTGCGGCAAATGTCGAAAATCGCCCTGGATGAACCAGGGGTCGAAAGCGTGGTGGCATTCCCTGGGTTGTCGGTCAACGGTTTCGTTAACGTACCGAATGCCGCCGTGATGTTCATCATGCTTGATCCGTTCAAAGAGCGTACCTCTGCGGACATGGCGGCGGTTGCCATCGCCGGGCGCCTGCAAGCCAAGTTCGCAAACATTCCCGACGGTTTCCTCGGCGTATTCCCACCGCCGCCAGTGCCCGGCCTTGGGGTGACCGGCGGCTTCAAGCTGCAGGTCGAGGACCGTGGCGGGGTCGGGCTCCAGGCTCTGGTGCAGCAGACCCAGGTGCTGATGACCAAAGCCACCGAGTCGGGCCAGGTCGCTGGGTTGATGACCAGCCTTGACGTCAACGCGCCTCAGTTGAATGTCGATATCGACCGCACCCAGGTCAAGAGCCAGGGGGTGCGGCTGGCCGATGTGTTCGAGTCCTTGCAGGTCTACCTCGGTTCGCTGTATGTCAACGACTTCAACCGTTTCGGCCGCACCTACAAGGTGACGGCCCAGGCCGACGCGGACCATCGCATGCAGGCCGAAGCCATCGGCCGCCTGCAAGTGCGCAACGCGGCCGGGGACATGCTGCCGTTGTCGGCGTTTGTCACCGTCACACCGAGTTCCGGACCCGATCGGGTGATTCACTACAACGGCTACCCCTCGGCCGACATCTCCGGCGGAGCGATGCCGGGGGTCAGTTCGGGGCAGGCCGTCGCGCTCATGGAGCGCCTGGCGCAGGAGGTGCTGCCCGAGGGCGTGACCTTTGAATGGACGGACTTGACCTACCAGCAAAAGCTCGCCGGGTCATCGGCCCTGTTTATTTTCCCGCTGTGTGTGTTGCTGGCCTACCTGATCCTGGCCGCGCAGTACAACAGCTGGCTGCTGCCCCTGGCGGTCTTGCTGATTGTGCCCATGTGTCTGCTCAGCGCGATCATTGGCGTCTGGTTGGTGGACGGCGACAACAACGTGTTCGTGCAGATCGGGCTGGTGGTGCTGGTGGGGCTGGCGGCGAAAAACGCGATCCTGATTGTCGAGTTTGCCCGCAGCCTTGAAGCCGAAGGCGCCAGCCCGCTGGAAGCGGTTATCCACGCGTGCCAACTGCGTTTGCGGCCGATCCTGATGACCTCGCTGGCGTTCATCGCTGGCGTGGTGCCGCTGGTATTTGCCAGCGGAGCCGGGGCCGAGATGCGCCATGCCATGGGGGTTGCGGTGTTTGCCGGGATGCTGGGGGTGACGCTGTTCGGTCTGTTCCTGACGCCGGTGTTCTATGTGGTGATGCGCAGCCTTGCCCTGCGTTTGCAGCGCAAGGGCGCGAGTCCCAAGCTGCAATTGGAGGAGAGCGCGTCATGAGATTGGCCTATCAAGCGTTTCTGTTGTCGTCGCTCCTGGTGACTGGCTGCACCGCAGTCGGGCCCGATTATTCCGCGCCGGTGCTGCCCGCCGCGCAACGGCCGGCGAGCTTCGGCGCACCCATCGCCGGTCTCGGTACGGGCGATGTCGAGGTGCAGTGGTGGCGTGTGTTCGATGAGCCGGCCCTCAGCCAACTGATCCAGCAGGCGCTGGCGGCCAACCACGATATCGGCATCGCCACCGCGCGGCTCGACGAAGCCAAGGCGATGCTGCGCGAGAGCCGCCAGGGCTTCTTGCCCAGCGGCGGTGCCGCGTTAGGGTATGAGCACCGACAGCGCAGCGAAGTCGAGACGCCGTCCGGCCAGCAGCGCTCCCTTGAAACCACGCGCGCAGCGCTGGATGCCGCCTGGGAAATCGACTTGTTTGGCCGCGTCCGGCGCTCGGTGGAGGCCGCGCAGGCCCAGGCGGGCTCGCGCCAGGCGTTGCTACGCAGCGTACAGGCGAGCGTTGCCGCCACGGTTGCCGCGACCTGGTTCGAGCTGCAAGGAGTCGAAGCCGAGCAGGCGGTGGTGGCGGACATCAGTCAAAGCCAGCGCGACAGCCTGGGCCTGGTGGAGCACTTGGTCAGTGTGGGGGCCGCCACCGAGTTCGATCGGCTGCGAGCCGAGGCCTTGCTGCGCAATGTCGAGGCGGTCGCCCCCGGCCTTGAGCGGCGTCGCGCAACCACTACCAATGCACTGGCGGTCTTGCTGGGGCAGGCGCCGCAAGGGTTCAAGCCACCGCAGGCCAGGCCCGGTCGTGAGACCTTGAACCTGCGCACCCTGCAGGTGGGCGACCCGGCCGGCTTGCTGGCCCGGCGCGCCGATATCGCCGCAGCCGAACGTGTGCTGGCGGCCGAGACCGCGCAGATCGGCGTGGAAACAGCCGGTCTGTATCCGGACATCCAGGTGCAGGGCTCCATCGGCCTGCTGGCCGGAAGCCTCGGCGCCTTGGGCGATTCGGGCATGCAGTCGAACTTTATTGCACCAGTCATTCGCTGGTCGCTGCTGGACACTGGGCGCGTACGTGCGCGGATTGCCGCCAGCGAGGCGCGCACCCAGGCGGCATTGATCAGCTACGACCAGACCGTATTACGCGCCCTGCAGGAAACCGATGACGCGTTCCAGGCCAACAGTGCGGCGGGCAGCACCCTGGGCCTGCGACTGCTGGAGGCGGCGGCCAATCGCGAGGCGGCGAGGTTGGCCCGCACGCGCTTCACGGACGGTGAGGGGGTGTACCTGGACGTACTGGAGGCAGAGCGCGCGGACTTCACCAGCCGCCGCGCACTGACCGTGGCGCGCACCGAGCAGCGCTTGGCGGTGGTCGGCATCTACAAGGCGCTCGGCGGTGGCTGGCAGATCTGCGAGCAGGCGGGGCAGGTGTGCAGCGGTGCTGCGGCGCTGCGTTAGACGCCGTTGTTGTACGCAAGCGCTGTGCTTGCGGTGTTCGGCGAAGGACGGCTAGGCGGCAGATTTCCTGGCGCAGGCCACCATTTATCGAATGAGGAGTCACCCATATGGATACCAAGCAGGTTCTGACCGTTGGCCTGGCAGTGCTAGGCGCGGCGGCAATGCCGTCGATGGCTGCCCAGGAAAGCATCAAAGGCACGTTCGCCTTGCCCGGCGAGAGTGAAAAGGCCGTGGGAGCGCTGATCGTCAAGGAAACCGGGCCGCTGACACGTGAGTTGTCGATCGCCTTTACCGACAAGGCCACCGGGCAACCGATTGTGCAGTTTGACGAAGAACTGACCCAGCGCCTTCATGTGCTGGCGACCGACAGCCATTTCACCAGCTTTATCCATGAGCATGCGGCCAAGCTGGGCGCTGACGGTCGTTTCAAGGTCGCGATGAAGTTTCCTCGGCCGGGCACCTATTACGTCTATGCCGATGCCGTACCGAGCGGGCTCGGCCAGCAGGTGGTGCGCTTCGAGGTGCCGGTGCAGGGCGCCACCGAGGCGGTGGCCCAGGCGCCGGCCAAACCGGAGCAAGGTAGCGATGGGCCCTACACGGTCAAGTTGGACACTTCGGCCCTGCGTGCCGGCAGCGAAAGCATGATGTCGCTGACGGTGCTCAAGGATGGCAAGCCGGCCCAGGACCTGGACACCTACCTGGGGGTGGCGGCCCATGCGGTGTTCGTCAGTACCGATGAGCTGGACTACGTGCACGCGCATGCCATGGCGGCGCCAATGCCAGGGCAGGCCGCACACGCCGGGCATGGCGAGCCAGGCGCGGTGTCGGCGCAGTTGATGCTGCATGCCAAACCTGCGCATGCGGGCCCTTACGCCCTGTGGATTCAATTCAAGGGCGGCGATCAGATTCGTACCGTGCCATTTCTTGTGACGGTTCCCGCGGCGTCCTGAAGCCTGTTCACCTCGCCGTTGGTCAGCCATCGGCGAGTGAATCACCAATGGATGCTGGCTGTTTCAACTCTATTAAAAAGAATTGTCCTACAGGTATTGACCTTGCCACTGGAGGAACCTTTAGGCTTTTTTTTCGAGTACGCAAAAAATCATAAAAACAAGGATCAAGGGGTTATCAATGGATACTGCTACCCTGCAACAACGCTCGGACGCCCATCAGTGCAACAACGCTTCGGCGCTGATGGCTGATGCTTTAAAGCCCGGCGCGCAATACGCCCAAGTCACTGGCGCGCTGGACGCGCTGCTCGCCCTGACCCGCCAAGGCCTGTCGGGAGACACCGGCGCTTACGCCCACTACCAGTCAGCACTGCTGCAACTGCACATTCCCGGCGATCCGCGCACCGAGCCGACCCGGCGCTGGATGGCCAGTGAGGTGTACCGCGTCGAAGATGAGTTCGCCGCCGACCTGCCAAGTTTCACCGCGCTGCCGGTGGATGAGTTCCGCAAGCAGGTCGACGCTGAAATCGCCGCTCGCAGCCGGGTCAACCACCCCATGTCGCTGCACCTGTTCCAGGGCACGCCGCCTGCGCAAGACGTGCGTTTCTTCCTGGAACACCACTGGACCCGTTCCTACAACTTCTACAGCCTGTTGGCGGAACTGGCCTTTCGCTTCGAAGCCATCGAGGACGCCTCGGTGTTTTACCGCAACCTCTACGGCGAAGCGGGGGCGGAGACACCTGAGCGCTCGCACCCGGCGATGCTGGCCCACCTCATGGAGTATTTCGATATTCCGTTGGCAATCGATTTCCCGGCACTGCATCCCCTGGAAAAGGCCTACCTGAACAATCGCATTCGTTGTGTGCGCCACACCGATGTGGCCTGGGGACTGGCGCTGCTGTACGCCGTCGAGTCGGTCAGTTGCGTCAACCATCGGCGCATCTATGAGCTGTTGCAGCGCCTCGATGTGCCAGAGGGGCCTAGTGAATTCCACCGCCTGCACGGCACCCAGGATGAGATCGATACCGAGGAAATGTGGGCTCTGATTGCCAAGTTCGCCAGCGACGACGGCTTCCAGCGCACGTTCATGCGTGCGCTCAAGCGTCACTTCGAGATCAACAAGGCCTACTTCGACAGCCTGTGGCAGCAGATGCAGGCACAACGCCTGTCCGCGTGATCCTCCCAGCGACCCCAGAACAAAAAAATGGAGCACATGATGAGCCCACGTAATTTCTCGTTGCCGCAATTGCAGAATATTCACACCGCTGAAGCCCGCCTGTTGGCCGAGGCGCTCAAACCCGATGCGACGTTCAACCGCATCGAAATCGCTGCCAATATGCTGCGCGCCCTGTGTGAATCGGGCCACCAGGGCGATGCTGCGAACGCCGCGCAGTGCCAGCAACTGTTGTACATCCTGTCGCTGAGCGATGACGTTGCGACAGCCTCGACCCGGCGCTGGCTGGCCAATGCCATCTATAGCGTGCAAGAGCGCTTCATGCCGTCTGTGGACCTGGCATCGCCCCTGTCCGAAGCCGGTTTCCAGCAGCGCCTGGAAGAAGAGATCGCCGCGCAGTCGCGGGAAAACCACCCGATGTCGCAGTACATATTTGAAGGCAAGGCCTCCCGTGATCAACTGCAGGTGTTCCTGCATCACCAGTGGTTCCGCACCTTCCGCCTGTACCGCGATGCCGCGGACCTGCTGGTCAACCTGACCGACGTGGACGAGGCGGCCGCGCTTGGCCGTTACCTGTACGGCGAGCTGGGCGAAGAGGACGAGCAGCGCTCCCACCCCCGGCTGTTGGCCAAGCTCCTCGGCGCCGTGGGCTTGTCTGCCGATTTCGAGGCCATCTCGAGCATGCCCGAGGAAGTCGCCTACCTGAACAACCGGGCCCGATGCTTTCGCAACCCGGATGTCGGCTGGGGCCTGGCGGTGTTCTACATCACCGAGCTGGTGGTCCCCGGCAATCACGGCAAGCTGTACAACGCCTTGCGCAACGCTGGCCTGAGCCAGGACGACGCGGAGTACTACGAGGTGCATATCAGCCTGGTCCCGCCGCGGGCCAAGCGTGAGTGGGCGCTGATCTCACGGCGTATTCCGGACCTCGCGTTCCAGAATTCATTCCTGACCTCCCTGGCCCAGCATTTCCGGCTCGAGAGGGCCTATTACGACGCTGTCTGGGCACACGTGCAGCGCGTTAAGTAGCCCTCCCTGGACAACGCGAGTACCCAGACATGCCGAGTCATATAACAGAGTCCCGTATCCACGGGGGCGCTTACTCGTCCCCGGAATTTGCCGCGATCTTCTCTGATGCCAATCAGGTGCAGAAGTGGCTCGATGTTGAAACCGCGCTGGCGGCGACCCAGGCGCAGATGGGCATCATCCCCCACGAAGCGGCACGGGAAATCGCCCGGGTGGCCAGTGTGGAGCTGCTCGACCTTGACGCCTTGGGTCGCGAGAGCATGGAAACCGGGCACATCCTGGTGCCGACCATTCGCGCCCTGGAGGCCTTGTGTGCCGATGGCTTGGGTGAGTACGTGCATTACGGCGTGACCACCCAGGACATCCTCGACACCGGGCTTATCTTGCAGGTCCGCGATGCCTGGGGCCTGGTGTTGCAGCGCCTGCGGGGGATTCGTGGGCATTTGCTCACGCTCGCCCTGCGGCACAAGCACACTCCGATGGTCGCCAGGACCCACGGGCAGCAAGCACTGCCCACCACGTTCGGCTACAAGGTCGCGGTGTGGGTCGATGAAATCGATCGACACCTTGAGCGCTTCGATGAGGCCTATGCCCGGGTAATGGTGGGCAACCTGACCGGCGCGGTGGGCACCCTGGCGGCGTTTGGCCCACAGGGGCTTGAGGTGCAGCGCCGGACCCTGGAAAGCCTTGGCCTGGGGGCGCCGTTGAGCAGTTGGCACAGCGCCCGCGACCGGATCCTGGAGGCGGCCTGGCTGCTGGTCCAGGCTTCGGCGACCTTGGGCCGGGTCGCCAATGAGATCTACCACCTGCAGCGCACCGAGATTGATGAAGTGCGCGAAGGCCGCCGGGCAGGGCAGGTGGGCAGCAGCACCATGCCCCACAAGCAAAACCCGTCGACGGTGGATCTGATCAGCGCGCTTTCGCGGCTGGTGCGCGCACAGATGCTCGCGCTGACCGATGCGGCGTTCCAACTGCATGAACGCGACGGCACCACGTGGCGCATCGAATGGGCGGCCTTGCCGGAGCTGTTCATCTACGCCGGTGCCTTGCTCGCCCGTATGGAGGGCGTGCTGCTGGCCGGGCTGGATGTACGCGAAGCGCGCATGCGCAGCAACCTGGATTTGCTGGGCGGGCTGATCCTGTCGGAACGGGTGATGCTCGCGCTGGCGCCTCGCTTGGGCAAGCAGACGGCCCATCACCTGGTCCACGAAATCGCCCAGCAGGCCCAGGGCGCGGGCGCTTCTTTTCGCCAGGCCCTGCTCAACGACAAGCGTCTGCACGGCTGTTTTACCCGCCAAGCGCTCGACGACCTGCTCGACCCGACCACTTACACCGGGCTTGCAGCACAGATGGTCGACCTGGTGGCGAACAAAGCAATACCCCGCTGTTCAAGCGAAGGCCTTGAAGCGGTGATGGCAACCCAAGGAAACCCCGGTCAGCCCCAGTACGCGATGGAGGGTATGTGATGGATTCGCAAACGATGGAAATGGCAGCCCGTGCGTCTTGCACCGCACGTTCGGAACACCTCGGCCTTGGTCATGACGGCGAGCAATGCCGCCACGAACACAGCCACATTCTCGACTCGAAAACCCATGGCTCAGGCTATGCCGGCCCGCAGAGCCGCAAGATTTTCTGCAGTCACTGCCGCTTGCAGCGCTGGCTGGATGTGGAAGCCGCGCTGGCCATGGCCCAGGCCGATGTCAATATCATCCCGCGCGAGGCGGCCCTGGAAATCGAAAAAGCCGCCTTGCTGTCGGGTATCAATGTGCGCCAGCTGGCCGAGGGCGTGGCTGCCACCGGCCATTCGCTGATGCCATTGCTGAGCGCCCTGCAAAAAAACTGCAGCCCGAGTGCCCGTGAATTCGTGCACTACGGCGCCACCACCCAAGACATCCAGGACACCGCCCAGTCCCTGGAAATGCGCGACGTCCTCGACGCGATGGACCTGGCCCTGGAGACCTTGCTGGGCAAACTGTCGACGCTGGCCGATGCGCACCGGGATTCGCTGATGGTCGCCAGGACCCATTCGATCCCTGCGTTGCCGACCACCTTCGGACTCAAGGTCGCCGGCTGGATCGACGAACTGTTGCGCCACCGCCAGCGCCTGTCCGAGGCCCGCCAGCGAGTGCTGGTGGTGCAGCTGTTTGGTGGGGTGGGCACGATGGCAGCGTTTGGTCCGCACGCGATGCCTATGCTTGAGCGCTTCGCGCAGCGCTTGTCGCTGCAAGTGCCCCTGGCGGGATGGCATGTGTCCCGAGACCGTGTCGCAGAGTTCGTCAGCACCTTGGCCATGGTCACGGCATCGCTGGCCCGCGTGGCCGACGAAATCCGCACGCTCAATCGCTGGGAAATCGGCGAAGTTGAAGTGGGCTGGAGCGACCAGCAGATTGGCAGCAGCACCATGCCCCACAAGCGCAACCCCGAAGGCTGCGAGCAGGTCGTGGTCCTTGCGCGGTTGGCCAAGGCCCAGGTCATGCTGGCGCTGGATGCGATGATCCTCGAACACGAGCGCGATTACCGTGGCACACGCCTGGAATGGTGTGCGGTGGCGGACGTTTCGCACTATGCGTTGATGGCACTCTCGATCCTGACCGAGACCATCGACGGGCTGACCGTTAACGTCAAGAAGATGGAATGCACCGCCCAGGCCTATGGCGATGCGATCTGCACCGAAGCCGTGGTGTTCGAAATGGCCCGCAAGCTCGGCAAGAGCAGTGCCTACCAGATCATCTTCGAAGTGTCCCAGGCGAGCCAGCGCGATCACGTGTCGATTCGCACGGCGATCGAGGCCGATGCCCGGGTTGTCGCTGTCATGGATGCGGGCGTCCTGGCGCGGCTGTTCGAGCCCCGAAGCCATCTGGGGATGTCCGAACGCATTGTCGATAACGTGCTGTCCAACGTGACGGCCCGCTGACTATTGCTTACTGAGAAGGCTTGCAATCTTATCAAGGAGAGACAGATGTCAAACGTTATGGAAGTTGATAAAGCCAAGGTCCAGCAGTTTTCCGCACGGATCATGGAGGATTACGGCAACACGCTGCGCGGTGCGATGCTCTACATCGGCGACCAGCTTGGCTTGTTCAAGACACTGGCCGACGGCGAGGCCGTGACCCTGGAGCAACTGGCGCAAAAGAGTGGCTACAACCAACGCTATTTGCGCGAATGGCTGGGCAGCATGGTTACCGGCAATTATGTGACGTACGACGCGCAAACCCGCCGCTACCAGATGCCCGCCGAGTTTGTGCCGGTACTCGCCGACGAAGACTCGCCGTATTTTGCCGGGGGGATCATCCAGCTGAGTGTGCCGTTCGTGAGCATGGCGCCCAAGGTCATCGAAGCCTTTCGTCATGGCGGTGGTTGCGCCGAAGAGGCGTTTCCGCTGGAAACCTGGAAAGGCATGGAACGCATGACCATGCCTTGGTACAAGCACTACCTGGTCCAGCACTGGATTCCCTCCCTGGACGGCGTTGAAGAAAAACTCAAGACCGGCGGCAGCGTGCTGGATTTCGGCTGTGGCGCTGGCCTGGCGGCGATCACCATGGCCAAGGCGTACCCCGAGGCCCGTATTGTCGGCTGCGACTTCCACCTGCCTTCCATCGAACTGGCACGTGCCAACGCCAAGGCCGCCGGGGTCGGTGACCGGGTGCAATTTGAAGTGAACGATTCGGATGCCCTGCGAGGCCAGCAATTCGACTTTGTGACCACCTTTGTGGTGATCCACGATGCCACCGATCCCCAGCAGATGCTCAAGGACCTGCGCGCAGCGACGGCCGAAGACGGCACCTACCTGATGGTTGAGCTCAACCTGTCCGATGAGCTTCACGAGAACATGAACCTGTTCGGTCGAGTGATGTACCCGCAGAGCACCCTGTACTGCATGACCTGTTCACTGTCCCACGGCGGGGCAGGGCTGGGGGCGTTCATGGGCGAGAAGCGCGCACGGCAAATGGCGCAAGCCGCCGGGTTCAGCCACTTTCGCAAGGTACCTTCCGAATGGCCGCCGATGCCGGCGTTGTTTGAACTCAAGCCGTGATCTAGCGTGCCCGGGGGCGTGTCGTACACGTTCCCGGGCATGCTCCTGCGACTCCTGCGTGGTGGATGGCCCAACTCTGTTATCGTGGCGCCCCTCTGAACGCAAGGAAGCAATCACCCATGCATTTGCGCAAATCCCTGGCAATCGTCCTACTGGTATCGGTTGGCAATCTGGCGGTAGCCGCGGAAAACAACAACCCGTTCCAGGGGGCGCTTATGCTCACCTCGGTAGCGCCCTTCGTGATTACCTCGGGTGCCACCGCAGGAACTTCATACATTCCAGAGCTTTTCAAATCATCCAAAAGCGATGCCCTGGCGTTCATCGGCTCCGATGGCGAGATCCGTGGAGCACAGTTCGAGCAGGCGTGCAGGTTTTACCGCTCGACCTACACGCCACCGCTGATGTCCGACGCACAACTGGCCCTGGCGATCGCAGCTTCACCGCTATAGGCGCTCTAGTGCTGGTTGTTCACGCCGCTCAACGGAACGTATGATCGCTGAGCCAGCCGTCCTTTGTTAGGGCTGCGCCGACTCACACCCATTGAAGGACATGGGCATGGAAAAGCACTTCGGTAGTTCCAGGCCTGTTCAAGGCTGCTTCGTATCACTGCAACAACTCCCTGGTGAGCGGCATCGCGCGCTGGGAGCTGAAAAACATTGCGCTGAATACGAAGGAGTTTTTGATATGTCCAAAGAACTACTCGGAGTTTTTGCTCTAGGGTTGATGGTGATCGGTGAGTTTTGTGCAATCTACAGCGAGGTAGTCACCGCCAGGCTGGCCCATGCCGGCGACGGTTCACCCAGCTTTCAGCCAAACCCTACAGACAAAGAAAAGCCCGCGATGGGGAGTGCGGGCTTAAAGGGTTTCACTAGGAGCTGGGACCACCCTAGGCGCCCGACTGTGAAAGGGATGTGAAAGCGCTAGGCGATCAGCGCTGTGTCGATAAGCGATAAACCCCCACTGGCCACTGCACCAGGGATTTACCCTTGTTGAACAGCGCTACCCGGTCCATCTGTGGGGTGGGTAGCCACAACGTCCCATCCTTGTCCAGGAAGGGGGCATCAACCCAATGCAGGCGCTCGTCCACGATCAGGGTGTCGATCTGTCCGTCAGGTCGGCGTACCCGCATGGCGTCGTGGGCCAGGTCGGAAAAGTACAGGTTGCCCTGTGCATCCATGACCGACCCGCCGGTTGCCGGGATGTCGGCAAAGAACTCCACCCGTGCAGCCAGTTGTTCCGGGGGCAGGGCCGGGTTCGTAAGGTCTTGGATCCGCACCTTGAACCACGGGCCTTGCAGCGCGCCGTAATACAGCCAGACGCCGTCAATGCTGACTTCCAGCGGGTCGGCGTTGACGCGCAGGGGTTGGCCGTCGGGGGCCTTGACTACCTGGTTGCTGAGGATCAAGTCCCGGTCAGGCCGGGCGACCACTGAGGCGTGTTGGTCCAGCACGCGTCGGGCCGCGCCGGTCTCCAGGTCGACGACAATAATGCCGGCATTGCCCGCATCGGTGAGGAAGGCCTTACCGGCGCTGAAGCGGACGTCATCCACGTAGCTGCCGGCCATGGCGATATCCGGCCCGAAGAAGTAGGTGCGAACCACCTGGTTGGTACGCAGGTCGATACACACCAGTTTCGCACCCTGGCTGACGGGGTTGCCGCCGAACTCGGGCGAGCCGGTGTCCACGACCCACAGTTTGTCGCCTTCCAGGCGCAGGGCATTGATGTTCACGAAGACGTTGGCAGCATCCCGCCCTGGTGCCCAGCTGTTCCAGGCACCGCTTGGATAGGCAGCGCGCTGGCCATTTTGGTCGATTGCCGTCAGTTGTGGCCCCTGGGTCCCGGTCCAGCGTGGCCCAGAGAGAAACGTGCGGCCGCTGTAGTGCGCTACGGCGTTCCAGATCTGCCCGGAGCTTTGGACCGCAACGTCCAGCTCGGGCTGTTTGACGGTGGCGCACCCGGCAAGCAGTGCCAGCATGGCGGCGCCCAGCAGCAAGCGGGTCATGAGCGAGCGCCCCCTGCGCGGGCACAGGTATCCCACAACTCGGTGAGACGTTGATGGAGGGTGTGCATGAACTGGCTGACGGTGGCTTTGGACATGATGATTCTCCTGCATCCGGTGAAGTGACCTAACGAGGAGATAGCTTGATTGTTGGTGTTTAACTGAAAAAGCCCAGGTTCCACGGATTCAGTTTCTTCAAAATATTGATAATCCGCGCCCAAGCAGCTCAACACGCAACGTTCGTTGCGCAATGTTTCTCCGGATGAGAAACTGGCCTAATTGTGAACAGTTATCATCCACTACCTAAACCATCTTCTTCCGCACGCATCCTGGTCATCGAGGATGACGTCGAACTGTGCGCCCACCTTTGTAGCCATCTGAGCCGGCGCGGCTTCATTTTGAGCAGTGCTCATCGTGGCGATGAAGGCTTGAGCATGGCCCTGGATCCAGCGGTCGAGCTGGTCCTGCTGGATATCATGCTGCCCAACGAAAACGGCCTGAAAGTACTGGCGCGCTTGCGCAGCGAGCGGGGTACGCCGGTGATTCTGATGTCGGCACTGGGCGCCGAGCAGGATCGCATCACCGGTTTCAGCCAGGGCGCGGACGACTACCTGCCCAAGCCTTTCAGCCTCGCCGAACTGGATGTGCGTATCGACGCGTTGCTGCGGCGTGTGGCACTTGATCGCGGCGCACCCGCCAGCAGGCCGCCATTGCTGGACCTGGATGCAGGCGCCCGGGATCTCATGTTCAACGGCTGCCCGGCAGGCCTGACCGGTTCGGAGTTCCGCTTGCTGTGCACCCTGCATGAACACGCCGGCGAACCCTTGTCCAAGGCGTTCCTGTACCAGCATGTGTTGCACCGCGCCTATACCCGGCTGGATCGCGGCCTGGATGTGCATGTGTGCAATGTGCGGCGCAAGCTCGCGGCGATCAACCTGCAAGGGGTGCGCATCGAAGCGGTGCGGCATCAGGGGTATGTGTTGCTGTGCGAAGGCTTGAGCTGATGCAGCGCCGGCACCCACTGCTGTGGAAAATGGCACTGCTGCAAGTGTGTTTCTGCCTGCTGCTGGTGTGGTTGGTGTGGGGCTGGGGCTTGCAGGTCGAGCGCAGTACTTACTTTCTTGAACAACCCGACCGCGATGCCCTGAGTGCCTACGCCGCCCAGGCCGAAGAGGTGGCCGCCACCGGCGATGCCCGGGCCGTGGAGCAATGGCGACTCGCCCTGCAACAGCGCGAGCAGACCTGGGTCGGTGTGCTCGATCCGTTCCTGCAAAGCCTCGGCACCCAACCGCTGACGGCGGCCGAAGTCAGTCACCTGACCTTTATGCGCAAGCCCAGTTGGCCCATGAGCAAGCGTCTGGAGGATGAACTGCCCTATGTCAGCATCGCCTTCCCCCAGCACCCGGAGCGCGGCCGTTTGGTCATGCAGTTGCCCGAGCGCTTGCTGCCACCGGGGCTCACGCCTTGGACGCACCTGTTTACCCACGGCGTGGTGCCGGTGGTGTTGGCCTTGGGCCTGGGGCTGTTGCTGTATCGCCACCTGGTGTTGCCATTGAACGAATTGCGCGAGCGCGCGAACGCCCTGAGTGCCGGTGACCTGGCGCCGCTGGCCAGCAGTTCGGTGACCCGACGCGGCGATGAGCTGGGTGAGTTGGCGCGAGCCTACGAGCACATGGCCGAACGCCTGCGCCAGAGCCTGCAGCAGCAACGCCAACTGCTGCGCACCCTGTCCCATGAAATCCGCACGCCCTTGGCCCGTTTGAAAATCGCCAGCGAAAGCGGCCTGGCGCGCCAGCAGTTGGAGCAACGGCTGGCGCGGGAAGTCGAGGAGATGCGGCGCCTGGTGGATGACTCCCTCAACCTGGCCTGGCTGGATACCGAAAAGCCCCGGTTGCAGTCTGAGGACGTGCGGGTGGCCTCGGTGTGGGAAGCGCTGGTGCAGGACGCGCATTTCGAAACGGACTGGCCATTGCAGGCGCTGGTGTGCGAAGTCGGCGGTGATTGTGAAATCAGGGTCCATCTCAACAGTTTCGCCCAGGCCCTGGAAAACGTCTTGCGCAACGCGATCCGCCATTCACCTCCAGGGGGCGTCATCCGCTTGAGCGGCGAGCGTGAAGGGGATACGTGGCTGTTGACCGTCGAGGACCAGGGCCCGGGCGTCGATGAAGCCGATCTGGAGCGGATTTTTGAACCCTACCTGCGCCTGGACGGCGCACCCGGCACTGGCTTTGGCCTGGGCTTGAGCATTGCCCGCCGCGCCCTCCAGTTGCAGGGCGGGCAGCTATGGGCCAGCCACGGCACGCAGGGTTTGCGCATGAACCTGCGGGTGGCGGCGGCAAATGTTTAGAAAGTTAATGTTCTTTACTCGCAATTGCATCTGATTATCATCTGCGATCTTTGCTGGCCTACCGCTATCGGTGGGCTTGACGTTTCGGAGATACCTCATGCACCGCCTGCCGCCCCTGTCCCTGCTTGCCCTGAGTATTTGCAGCCTGCTGCCCGCCAGCGGCTTTGCTGCCGAGCCCGAGACCCCTGCGCGTCTTGAACTGCAAACCCAGACCGTCCTGGGCACGGCGCAGGAAGAGATCAAGCAGGCGCCCGGTGTGTCGATCATCACCGCCGAAGACATCAAGAAGCGCCCACCGGCCAACGACCTGTCGGACATCATCCGCACCATGCCCGGCGTCAACCTCACGGGCAATTCCAGCAGCGGCCAGCGAGGCAACAACCGGCAGATCGATATCCGTGGCATGGGCCCGGAAAACACCCTGATCCTGATCGATGGCAAGCCGGTGGGCAGCCGCAACTCCGTGCGCTATGGCTGGCGCGGCGAGCGTGACAGCCGTGGCGACAGCAACTGGGTGCCGGCCGACCAGGTCGAGCGTATCGAGGTCATCCGTGGCCCGGCTGCCGCCCGTTACGGTAACGGCGCCGCCGGTGGCGTGGTGAACATCATCACCCAGCAACCCGGCACCGAGACCCACGGCTCGGCGACGATCTATCACAACTTCGCCCAGCACAGCGCCGAAGGCGAGACCGAGCGCATGAACTTCGGCCTGAACGGCCCGCTCACCGACACCCTCAGCTACCGGGTGTACGGCAATGTGGCGAAAACCAATGCCGACGACGCCGATATCAACAGCGGCCATGAATCCAAACGCACCGGGAACCAGATCGGCACCTTGCCTGCGGGGCGCGAAGGGGTGCGCAACAAGGACATCAACGGCCTGTTGAGCTGGAAGATCACGCCCGAACAAACCCTCGACCTGGAAGCCGGTTTCAGCCGCCAGGGCAACATTTATACCGGCGATACGCAGAACACCAACAGCAACGCCAACGTGAAAAAACTGCTCGGCCACGAGACCAATGTGCTGTACCGCGAGACCTACGCCGTGACCCATCGCGGCGACTGGGAGCTGGGCACCAGCCTGGCCTACCTGCAATACGAAAAGACCCGCAACAGCCGGATCAGCGAGGGCCTGGCGGGCGGTACCGAAGGGATCTTCTCCAGCAGCAATTTCAACACCACGGTGTTGCGCGACCTGACCGCCCATGGCGAAGTCAGCCTGCCGTTGCATGCCGGGGTGGACCAGGTGCTGACCGTGGGCACCGAGTGGGTCGAGCAGCAACTCGATGACCCAAGCTCCAACGGGCAAACCACCACTGCCGGCGGCAACGTCGCCGGGCTTGCCGGGACCAACCGCAGCAGCTCGTCCTCTGCGCGGATCTTCTCGGTATTTGTCGAGGACAATATCGAACTGCGCCCCGGCACACGCCTGACCCCCGGCCTGCGCCTGGATCACCACGACATCGTGGGCGACAACTGGAGCCCGTCGCTGAACCTGTCCCAGGTGCTCACCGACACCCTGACCCTGAAAGCCGGGATCGCCCGCTCCTACAAGGCGCCCAACCTCTACCAGCTCAACCCCAACTACCTGCTGTACAGCAACGGCCAGGGTTGCTACGGGCAGACCACCAGTTGCTACCTGCAAGGCAATGCCGAGCTGGACGCCGAAACCAGCGTCAACAAGGAGCTGGGAATCGAGTACCGCAATGACGGGGTCGTGGCCGGCCTGACGTACTTTCGTAATGACTACAAAAACAAAATCGAGTCGGGCCTGACCCCGGTCGGCAACGCCAGCGGCGGCACCGGCAGCACGGCCAACGCCAGCATCTTCCGCTGGGAGAACGTGCCCAAGGCTCTGGTCGAAGGGCTGGAAGGCACCCTGGCCCTGCCACTGACCGAGCAGCTGAACTGGACCAACAACTTCACCTACATGCTGCAATCGAAAAACAAGCAGACCGGCGATGTGCTGTCCGTCGCGCCCAAGTACACCCTGAACTCGATGCTCGACTGGCAGGCCACAGATGACCTGTCCTTGCAAATGAGCGTGGCCTGGTACGGCAAGCAAACCCCGAAAAAATACGATTACCACGGCAACCGCGTGACGGGTTCGGGCAATAACCAGCTGTCGCCCTATGCCATCGCCGGCGTCAGCGGAACGTACGCTTTGAGCAAGAACCTGAGCCTGACGGCCGGCGTCGATAACCTATTCGACAAACGCCTGTGGCGTGAAGGCAACGCCCAGGGCGTGGCCAATATCGAAGGGGCGGGGGCCGCGACCTATAACCAGTCCGGCCGTACCTTGTACACCAGCCTGACGGCATCCTTCTGATGGGGCGCTTAATCAGCCTGGCGCTGCTGTTGATCGCCCAGGCCGCCGTCGCCCGGCCTGCGCCGGACCAGTTGATGGATGCGAAGGTGTTGCGCGAAGCCAGCGCCTATAGCTTCAGCACCCTGGAGCTGGATTCGGCCGATGGCGCGCGCCATTACCGGATCTGGCTGGGGCAGCCGCCTGCCGTGAGTGCGGCCACCCCGGTGGCGTACTTGCTCGATGGCAACGCCGCGATAGCCGCGCTGGACCACCAGGGCCTGGAGCAACTGGCGCACAGTGTGGCGCCGCCGGTGCTGGTTGCCGTGGGCTATGCCACGCCACTGCGGATCGAGCGCACGGCGCGCACCTTTGACTACACGCCAAGCGTCGGCAGCGCCGTGGAACAACGGGACCCGTTGACTGCGGTGCCCAGTGGCGGTGCGGATGTGTTTCTTGACTTGCTCACGCAGAACATTCGCCCGCTGGTCAATCAGCGCCTGGGCATCACCCCGCAGCGGCAATTGCTGTGGGGCCACTCCTACGGCGGTTTGCTGGTGCTGCATGCGTTGATGACACGCCCGCATGCCTTTGATGACTACGCGGCGGCGAGCCCTTCGTTGTGGTGGAACCGAGGGGTGGTGACGGCAGAGGCCCACGGCCTGGCGCAACGCCTGCGGGGCAGCCAGCCCCGCTTGCTGCTGATGCGTGGCGACCAGGAACCGGCCAGCCCGGCCGCCGCGGCGCCGGCCAAAGAGGCCAGTGACACGGCATTCAAGGCGCTGCTGGGCACACTGCATCAGGTGGATGGGCTACAGGTGCGCCACCTGACCTTTGCCGGGTTGGGGCATGGGCTGATGTTGCCGGCGTCCTTGCGCTATACCCTGCAGATGCTCAGCCAGGGGCGTTAGCCTCGCCAGGTTGGCACGCCCGCGTCAGCAAGTGGCCGGGCACGACCTGCTTGCACAAACCTTGCGCGCTTTAAGGTTGGGAGTCGTGGTGATGAGGTCTGCAGGCATGTCCTGGGCGCGGCCCTTGCACGGTTGATTGCAAGGCGTTCTGTTTCTGGATGTTGAAATGTGCAGTTTCTCCAGGAGTTGGCAAAACCCTTGGGGTAGCCTTGTTTCCTACAGATAACAAGGAGTCGTCATGCAGCGAAAAACCCTCAACCCTCCGACCGTCTTCAACTCCCTGCAATACGGTTTCAGCCAGGCCATGGAAGTGCGCGATGGTCGGCGGATTCTGCTGTCCGGCCAGGTGGGCGTGGACGCTGACGAGCGCACCGTCGGCCCTGGCATCGCCGAACAGACCGCGACCGCCCTGGACAATATCGAAAAAGTCCTGGCGGCGGCCGAGGGCGATCTGTCCCATGTGATCATGCTGCGCCTGTATATCGTCGAGTCCGCCCGCGATCAGCAGGAGCCTATCGCTGCCGCATTGCGCGAGCGGTTTCCCGAAAACCCGCCGCCCTCGTCGTGGATCATCGTCAGCGGCTTGTCACTGCCTGAATGGTTGATCGAGATCGAGGCGGAGGCGCTGATCCCGCAGTGATCAGTAACGCATCATCACCGACTTGAGCTCGGTGTAGTCCTCGATAAAGGCGCTGCCGAACTCCCGGCCAATCCCCGAGGACTTGTTGCCACCGAACGGCACGGCGGGGTCGAGCAGGGTGTGCATGTTCACCCACACCGTGCCGGCGTTGATCGCCGGGACCATGCGCAGGGCCTTGCCCAGGTCGTTGGTCCACAGGCTGGCGCTGAGGCCGCTGGCGGTGTGGTTCATCAACGCCAGCAACTCGTCCTCGTCGTCGTAGGGCAGGAACGTGGCGATGGGGCCGAAGGTTTCTTCGGTGAGCAGCGTGTCGTTGATGCTGTTGGCGAGAATGATCGTGGGTTGCACATAGCAACCGGGCCGCTCCATCGGTTGGCCGCCGTGGATGATCGTGTTGTTTTCGGCGCGGGCGGTGGCAAAAAAACCTTCCAGCTTCAATTGGTGCTGGCGATGGGTAACCGGGCCAAACTCGGTGCGCTCATCCAGTGGCGAGCCGATATTCAGGCGGCTCAAACGCTGGGCCAGGGCTTCCATGACCGGGTTGATCTGCGAGCGGTGGACGAAAAACCGCTCGGCCGCCGCGCAGATTTGCCCCGAGTGCAGGAAACCCGCTTCGATAATGCCGTTGACGGCGGTTTCCAGCTTCACATCGCGCAGGAACGCCGCCGCGTTCTTGCCACCCAACTCCAGGGTCGCGCGCGTCAGGCCGGCGCCCATGGCCGCGCGGCCGACCGCAATGCCGGTGGGCACCGAGCCGGTGAACGACACCTTGTCAGTGCCTGGGTGTTCGATCAGCCCCTTGCCCACCTGGCCGCCGCCGGTCAGCACGTTCAGTACCCCAGCGGGCAGGCCGGCTTGCACCGCCAGTTCGGCAATGCGCAGCAGGGTCAGCGGCGTGAATTCGCTGGGCTTGATGATGATGCTGCAACCGGTCACCAGGGCCGAGGCGAGTTTCCAGATGGCGATCATGGTCGAGAAATTCCACGGCACGATGCCCACCACCACGCCCACCGGTTCGCGCAGGGTGAAGGCGCTGTAGCGCTCGCCGGCAAACGAGGGCAGTGACGGGGTGAGGGTCTGGCCGCTGATCTTGGTTGCCCAGCCCGCGTAATAACGCAAAAAATGCGCGGCCTGGTCCACTTCAAAGGCGCGGGAAATCTGGATGATCTTGCCTGACTGGCAGGTCTCGATCTGCGCCAGTTCCTCGCGGTTGCGCTCCAGCAGGTCGGCGAGTTTGAGCAGCACATTGCCACGGACCGCCGGAGCGGTCTGCGACCACTGTTTGAAGCCGCGCCGCGCCGAGGCCACGGCCCGCTCGAAATCACTGGCTTGCGCATCGGCGACCGTGGCGATGGCCTGGCCGGTGGCTGGGTTGATCACCTCCAGGGTCTGGCTGGACTGGCTGGGGACGTAGCCACCGTCGATAAACAGGCCGTGGTCTCGACGCAAGAAGGCTTCGACGGTGGGCAGCAGCGCGATATCGCTCATGGGGGTGTTCCTGATCAGAAAGGAAAACCCGAGGCTAACCAACGCGGGTAGCTAGAGCTTGACTGTGCCTGCCGGGGCGTATGTCTGTGGCTGCCATGCCCCTGTGGGAGCGGGCTGGCCTTATGCCATTCAGTTAAGCGCGGATCCCCTGTAGGAGCGGGCTTGCCCGCGATGGCTGAGTGTCAGTCGATACATTCGGCGGATGAACTACCGCTATCGCGGGCAAGCCCGCTCCTACAGGGGAAGTGCGGTGGTTCAGGGGCAACCCACGTCTTAGAACGGCACCGCCACCACCAACTGGCTATAGACGTTGGTGCCGTTGCCACCGACCTGGTTGCCGCCGGTGTCCTGGTCCTTGTCCGGTTGGTACAGGCCAATCAATGGCGTGATGATCAGGTGCTCGTTCACCGCCCATTCGGCATACAGGTCCAGCTCGCGGCCATCGAGGTCGAGCATGTTGCGCTTGCTGACGGTCTGGTAGTCGAAGAACAGCGCGCCGAGGGTCAGGTTGTCCAGCGGCTTGACCTTGAGCGCCACGTGCTGCACCGAGGTGTTGCTGTTGTAGGGCCCGGAGTAGTTGCCCGCCACTTCGCCCTGGACCCAGGTGCCAAACCCTCGATTGAAGCCAGCGAACAGCGCGTCCCAGTTTTTCGAGTAGCGCGCATAACGGTAGGTCAGGTCCGGCGACCAGGGCAGGTCGGCGAAGGTATAGCCGGCCTCGGCGTACCAGGCTTTTTCCGGGCCGGGGTCCTTGTCTTGCCAGGCGTACTCGAACGAGAAGTGCGCGTTGTCGATCCCGGCGTTGCCGGTGCCGCGCAGGCTGTAGAGATTCATGCCCTTGCGTTGCTTTTGCAGGTCGTTGGCAAAGCGCTCATCCACATCGATGCCATGCAGGTAGGTCAGGCCCAGGGTGCCTGGCGCAGCGCTGTACTCCAGGGTGCCGATGGCCATTTCGGTCAGGGCCTGGGCGCGGTTGTCGGACTCGATCCACATCAGGCTGCCATGCAGGCCGTCCTTGCCGCCCAGGCGTACCACGGCTGCCTTGTCGAAGGCATGCCGGGCCGCGATGTAATAGGCACCGCCACGGTCGAACTGACCGTCGGCCACGCCATTGCCCAGGTTCGGGCCGTCGTCGTTGATGATAAAACCGTCGCCCACGGTAATGATCTGGCGCCCGTACGACAGGTCCAGGCCATCCTTGCCCAGTGCTGGCAACAGGTCCCCGGAGCGCCAGCCGGCAAAGGCTTCCTCGAACTTGGTGGTGCGCTCGCTGCCGTCGGTCACGCGGGAGGCATCGCCATCGCCCCAGGTGCCGGAGCTCACCAGGTTGGCGGTGCCGTACACACTGCCCAGGCCAGCCAGGGTCTGGTCGATGCTCAAGCCGTACTTGATGAAGCCTTCACGCCAGGTCGAACCGCCCTGGCTGCCTTCGTAGTTCTTGCGGCTATTGAACATGCCGTAAACGGCCAGGAAGTTGCCGGTGACGGTGGTGTCGTCGTCGGCATACAGTTCAATCGCCTGGGCCGCCGGTTGGCCGATCAACAGCGCAAGACCCAGGCCGACAGCCGGGCGCAGGTGGCGGGTTTTTAGTGTGTGCTCCATTGTTATAGTCCCCAAGGGTTAAGTTGAGGGCGCATTAGGGCGAGCGTCGGCGGCGCAAGTCTTTCACCTGCGTGCCAGGCAATTGATCCTGGCCGCCAGGCCGCAGGCCTTGGCAGGGAGCAACAAAACCGGCGGCAGCCAGGGGCAAGACGATCAGGTTGGGCGGGGCGCACAGTGCAAACACTTCTAAAAAATCCCTTTCGAGGATCTGCACCATGTCGATCAATGACAGACTCACCGCGCACCTGAACCGGGGTACGGTGGGTTTCCCCACCGCATTGGCCAGCACCATTGGCCTGATCATGGCAAGCCCGGTGATCCTTACCGCGACCATGGGCTTTGGCATCGGCGGCAGCGCGTTTGCGCTGGCCATGCTGATTGCCGTGGTGATGATGCTGGCCCAGGCCACGACCTTCGCCGAGGCCGCCTCGATACTGCCCACCACCGGCTCGGTGTACGACTACATCAATTGCGGCATGGGGCGTTTTTTTGCGATCACCGGCACCTTGTCGGCCTATTTGATCGTGCACGTGTTTGCCGGCACCGCCGAAACCATCCTGGCCGGGGTCATGGCCCTGGTGAACTTTGAACACCTCAATACCCTGGCCGAATCCGCCGGTGGCTCCTGGTTGCTGGGGGTGGGCTTCGTGCTGGTGTTCGGCCTGCTCAATGTGTTTGGCGTCAGTGCCTTTGGCCGCGCCGAGATCATCCTCACTTTCGGCATGTGGACCACCTTGATGGTGTTTGGCGTGCTCGGCCTGATCGCCGCGCCAGCGGTACAACTGGACGGCTGGTTTGGCCAGTCCATGGTGGGCAGCGACCTGGTGACGGTGTTGTCCCTGGTGGGCATGGCGATGTTCATGTTTGTCGGCTGCGAATTCGTCACCCCGCTGGCCCCGGACCTGCGCCAGTCGGCCAAGGTCATGCCGCGGGCGATGATGCTCGGCCTGATGGGGGTGGCGACGTGCATGTTCATCTACGGCGCGGCCATGAAGCGCCAGGTGCAAAACGTAGTGCTGGACGCGGCCAGCGGCGTGCATTTGCTGGATACGCCCATGGCCATTCCACGCTTTGCCGAGCAGGTGATGGGGCAGGTCGGGCCGCTGTGGCTGGGGATCGGCTTTCTGTTTGCCGGCGCCGCCACCATCAATACCTTGATGGCCGGCGTGCCAAGGATTCTCTACGGCATGGCGGTGGATGGCGCGTTGCCCAAGGTATTCACCTACCTGCACCCACGCTTCAAGACCCCGGTGCTGTGCATCCTGGTGGCGATGCTGATTCCCTGCCTGCACGCGCTGTACCTGGGCGGCAACACCGACAACATCATGCACCTGGTGCTGGCGGCGGTGTGTGCGTGGAGCTTCGCTTACCTGTTGGTCACGGTGTCGGTGGTGATCCTGCGCATTCGCCGTCCCGACTTGCCACGGGCCTACCGCTCGCCGTGGTTCCCGCTGCCGCAGCTGCTGTCCAGCGCCGGCATCCTGCTGGGGATGTGGTTTATCACACCGCCGGGGATGGACCCGGCGGATATTTATGTCCCGTTCGGCGTGATGCTGGGCGGCACTGCGGTGTATGCGCTGTTCTGGACCCTGGTGGTGCAGAAGGTCAATCCATTCACGCCGGCGTCGGTGGAAGACGTGCTGGCCAAGGAGTTTGCCAATGAACCGGGTCACTCTCACAACGGCTATGTCAGCACTGCGGCAAAAGCTGTCTGAGCTGTTCAGCGCACAACGGGCGCCAGCGGGCTATCAGCCGGGGCGCACCCTGGGGCAACTGCGGCGCAATTTGGGGCTGGCGCGTTTCGAGCAGGTGTCGCCGACCTTGGCGCGGGCTGCCCTGGACGACGGCAGCCTGCACCTGGAAATCCGCGAGCGCACCGAATCGCAGCTGTTGATGCACCTGGTCATGACCGAGTTCAGCTTGTGCCTGCCCGCCTCGACAGAGGGCGCGGCACGCTTTGAATTGCACCATGGCGGGGCCGTTCGACGTACCGGGATCCGCTGCCGGCAACGCTCGGGCGAGGGTGCATTGCTGGGGCAGCTGCAGGTGCGCTTGCAACAGGACAGTGCCTTGCACCAGGCATTGATGCCCCTGGATTTCAAGCGCCTGCACATTGAATTGCACGCCCGGCACTGGCACGTGCGCCTGGAACACATGGGCGGCAGCGAGGTGGTCAACCGCATGCCTGCCTTTCGCCGCTACATCGCCCTGAGCCGCGAACAGCGGGACGTGCTGCTGGCAGCGCTGCTCGGCTTGCAGCGCGTATTGCGCACGCTCTGATTGGCATCATTAGTGCAAACACAAGGGTGGACAGGTACTTGTTGCGCGCATATAGATAACATGTTAACTATTGCCCGACAAAAACAATAAGCCATTGTGGAGACACCCATGGGTATCCAACAGAGTGCACAACAGGGGCTCGACACCTGGAACCGCGACTTGCGTGCGATGTGCGGCCACTTCGACACCGAACTGGCCTTTAACCGTTCGCTGTTTATCGGCGAGTTTTCCATGCTTTCAAACGGCGGGTTGCCCCTGGCCAGCCTGCGTACCAACGCCGGCCTGATCAAGCGCCAGGTCAGCAACCCCGACCATGACAATGACCAGGATTGCTTTTTGGTCAGCCAGCGCAGCGGCTATTCGCAGGTCGTGCAGAACGGCCAGCGCGTACAACTGGCCCCTGGCGAACTGCTGCTGATGGACTCGGTGGGCTCCATTGAAATCACCCCGTTCGGCTTGATCGAACATATCTCGCTGTCGTTGCCGCGCGCCCAGGTGTGCAAGCAGATGGGCAGCCAAGCAAAAACCTTTGGCAAGATTTCCTCCAGCAAAGCCTGTGGGCGCATGCTGCATGTGTTGATGGACCAATTGTGCAAGGGCGGCGAAGGTGCCGAGGATGAGGTCGAGGCGTTGCAGTGTGCCTTTGTGTCGCTGCTGGGCTCAGCCCTGGAGCAGGACGACGACGCGCGCGATGACACCGGCGCGTTGCAAGGTAACAACCTGCGCAGCTACGTGCAGAAGGTCATTGATGAGTCCCTCAGCCAGCCTGGCCTGAGCCCCGTCGGCCTGGCCAGCCGCTTGAACATCTCGGTACGCCATTTGTACCGGCTGTTCGAAGAACAGGACGATAGCGTCTGCCGCTACATCCAGCGCGCAAGGCTCAAGCGCAGCGCCGATGACTTGACCAACCCGTTCCTGCGTAGCGAATCGATTACCTCGATTGCCTATAAGTGGGGTTTTACCGATTCGGCGCATTTCAGCCGCTCGTTCAAGAAGCAGTTCGAGCAGTCACCCAAGGCGTTTCGATCCAGCCGAATGGCCTGAACAGGATCTGACCCGCCCAGTAGATTGAACGTAGGAGCCGGCTGACAGACTGCCATCACCGGCAAGCCGGCTCCTACAGGTTGGGTTTCAGACTTCCGGCAGGGTTGAGCCGCCATCTACCACCAGCGTTTGCCCGGTGATATAGGTGGCCAGCCCCGAAGCCAGAAACAGCATGGCCCCGGCGATATCGGCGGCGCTGCCCAAGCGTCCCAACGGCACGCGGCTGGCAATACTGGCGTTGAGTTGGCCATCTCCCAGGTTGCTCATTGCCGGTGTCGCGATCATGCCCGGTTCAACCCCGTTGACCCGTACATTCAACCCCGCCAGTTCCAGCGCAGCATTGCGAATGAAGCCGTTGACCCCGGCCTTGGACGCCGCATAGTGGCTCAGCCCGGGGTACGCCACCCTGGGGCCGGTCACTGATGAAGTCACCAGTACGCAGCCGTGGCCCTGGCGGCGGAACATCGGCAGGGCGCCTTGGGTCAGCCAGAACAGGGCCGAGAGATTCACCGCCAGGGTGCGTTCGAGAATGGCCGGGGTGATGTCCTCAAAGCAGGTCAGCGGGAAGTACCCGGCGTTGTGGACCAGTACGTCGAGTCGTTCCTGGCGTTGCATCAGCGCGAACACCGCGCTGGCATCCGCCAGGTCGATACCAACGGCCGCGACTTGGCAACCATGGGCTATAAGTTCGTCAGCCAGGGCCTGGGCCGTGGCGACTTGACGGTCGGCAATCAGCACCTGGGCGCCGCGCCTGGCAAACCCTTCGACAATCCCACGACCGATGCCCTGGGCGCCGCCAGTGACCAGAACCACTTGGCCGCTGAAGTCCAGGTCATGGGGCATGAGTGGGCTCCAGATGGGCGAAGGCCAGTGTCGGCACATCGACAATGCTTGAACCGCCGTCGGCCACCAGGGCTGCGCCGGTGATGATCGACGCGTCAGCCGATGCCAGGAAGCGACAGACCTTGGCGATCTCGTCGGCACTGGCCGGGCGGCGCAGCGGTACATCGGCGCACACGCGGGCATAGGCTTGCTGCAGGCTCTCGTCATAGGCCTGCATCAACGGCTGCATTTCCTGATCCGCCATGGGCGTGCGCACCCAGCCCGGACACACCGCATTGACCCGCACCCCGCGCGGCCCGTAATCCCGGGCCAACGAGCGGTTGAGCCCCAGCAGCGCATGTTTGGCGGTGGTGTAGCCGCACACCTCGGGGCCTGCCGCTAGTGAGGCGATGGAGCCGATCAGCACAATATTGCCGGCGCTTTCCAGCAACAGCGGCAGGCAGGCCCGCGCGCTGTAGAAGGCGCTGTCGAGATTGCTGCGCAACGCTGTTTCCCAGGTGGCCGGTGGGGTTTGCGTGGCACTGCCCACGCCATGGCCGCCGGCGCAGGCCAGCAGCACATCGAGACGCCCATAGCGCTGGCGGATCTGCGTGATGAACCCTTCCCAGGTCACGGGGCAGGCCGCGTCGCCCACCAGGATCAGCCCGCCGGTGTCTGCGGCCACCTGCTCCAGCGGTTCGCGACGCCGGCCGATCAGTACCAGTTGTGCCTTTTCGCCCGCATACAGCCGGGCACACGCGGCGCCGATACCGGTGCCGGCCCCGGTGATCAGCACCGTGCGTGGCTCAGTCATCGGCATACTCCGTGCGGTTGAGCACCTGGCAATAGGAACTGATGGGGAAGTTCGACAGCGCATCGAACGAGGAACCGGCGTAGCCGAAGATCTTGCCGTCGCTGCGGTGCTGTTGCAGGTCAATCAGCACCAGGCCCAGGGTGGGAATGATTTTTTCGCGCCAGACAAATAGGTACAGCTCATCGGCAATCTTGTAGTAATGGCAGCGATCGGTGTCGCACAGGCCTTGCTCGACACCCTTGAGGCACTGCCAGGCATAGAACTGGTCGTTGAGGTAGAGGTGCTCGTAGACCTCGCTCGGGCTGTAGCGGTATTGGTTGCGCAGGCCCACCAACTCGCGTGTCGGCGTGTGGGGGCACAAGCCTTCCTGCCACGGGCGGTCGAGGCTGCCATGCAGGAAGTCCACGGCCACCGCGGTTAACGGCTTGCCCGCCAGGGCGCGGCTGTACAGGCCCTCGGCGGTGTCTGCCGGGGAGGGCAGGCGGCCGATGACGGCGGTGAACGAGGCACTGTGGGTGTCGAGCACCAGGCTGATGGACCAGTCCTGCCCGCCTTCATGCTTGATGAAGTCCACCAGGTACAGGCCGGGGCGGATCGACGTGGCACGGTAGGGCGCCGTGCCGCTGGAGTGCCCGTCCAGGGCGCTCCAGGACAGGCTCTGCTGAGCGAAATGATGCGCTATCTGCCAGCCATTGGCGAAGTGCAGGGTGAACATCTTGCCGTCCAGGTCTGCCAGGTTGGGGAGGATAAAGGCCTGGGGGGCAAAGCCGTCGGCGAGGGCGCCGACGGTGATCCAGTCAGATGGGTGAGTCATCACCGGCCTCCGTTCATACGACCGCGAAGTAGTGTTTGACGAAACTTGCGCTGAGCACTTCCCACAGCACTGGCGTGCCCTTGGTCACGAACCAGCTGTCGCCCGCCTT
This sequence comes from Pseudomonas sp. HC1(2025), assembly GCF_058742075.1. NCBI lineage: Bacteria > Pseudomonadati > Pseudomonadota > Gammaproteobacteria > Pseudomonadales > Pseudomonadaceae > Pseudomonas > Pseudomonas sp. HC1(2025). The sequence goes on from NZ_CP196017.1 coordinate 1,977,434, forward strand.
ATAGGTGGTGGTTTGGCCGCTGGACTCGTCGGTCAGGCGCACCTCGCCGGTGACCACGGTGGCCTGTTCGTTAAAGGGGTAGACCATGCGGAACGTGCCCTGGGTGGTGCCGAAGTAGGCGCTGCTGACCGGGTCGGTCGGCGCGCCGAAGGTCATTTTGCCGAAGGCCTTGAGTTCGCCGGCGAGGATTTCGCTGCCGAGATCGGCAACGGTGCCCCAGGCATCGAGTTCAGACAGTTGGATATCTTTCTTGAGGGTGACGAGGGTCATGGCAGTTGCTCCATAGGGATAAAAACGGGGTTAGCGGCGACCATTCCAGTAACCGGACAGTTGGTGCCAGGATTTGCCGGCGGTCAGCAGCAAGGGGCGGATTGCGTCCTTGCCGATGATCGTCGGACGGTGGATCGAACTGACCAGGTCATAGCGCGCCGAGCCTTCGCTCATGCCTTCGGCCAGGACCTTGCAGATGATGTGGCTGGGGGTGACGCCAAAGCCCGAGTAACCCTGGACAAAGAACGCATTGCTGCGCCCCGGCAAGGTGCCGATCTGTGGGAACAGGTTGGGGCTGCAGGCCATCGGGCCGCCCCAGGCGAGGTCGATCTTCACGTCCTTGAGGTAGGGGAAAATCTTCAGCATCAGCTTGCGGTTCCAGGCTTTCAAATCGCCGGGAATGTGCTCGACCAATGGCGTGGCGGCGCCGAACAGCAGGCGGTTTTCATTGGTCACGCGATAGTAGTCGATCACCGGGCGGATATCGCTGTAGGCCCCGCGAATCGGGCTTATCCGCTGGATCAGCTCTTCGCTCAACGGCTCGGTCATCATCTGGAACGCGTAGGTGTTGATGGTCGAGCGATGCAGCTCCGGCTCCAGCTTGTTGAGAAAACTGTCACACGCCCACAACAGCTTGCTGGCCTTGACCGAGCCGCGCCCGGTGCGCACGGTGATGCGCTCGCCATAGCGGACTTCCAGCGCCGGGCTGTTCTCGAAGATCCGCACGCCATGGCCGGCCAGGGCGGTGGCTTCGCCCAGCAGCAGGTTCAGCGAATGCACATGCCCGCCGCCCATGTGCAACAGGGCGCTGCCGTAGGCGTCGGAGCCGATGATCTGCTTCACGTCGGAGCCGCCGAGGAAGCGGATTTCGTGCTTGCTGTTGATCGACTTGAAGTCTTTTTCCCAGGCCCGCAGGGTTTTTTCCTGGCGGGCGTTGAAGCCCATATAGCCGTAGCCGTGGCAAAAGTCGGCATCGATGTTGTACTTGGCGATCCGGTCTTTGATGATGTCGGCGCCCAGGTCGCTGATCTCGAACACCTGGCGCAGGCCGTCCTTGCCGACGTCTTGCTTGATCTTCTCGAGGTCGTGGCCAATGCCGGCCATGATCTGCCCGCCATTGCGCCCGGTGCCGCCAAAACCCAGGTAGCGCGCCTCCAGTACGACGATATTGGTGATGCCCTTTTCTGCCAGTTCCAGAGCCGTGTTGATCCCGGAAAAGCCGCCGCCAATTACCACGACGTCGGCCTCGATGTCCTGTTCCAGGGTGGGAAAGCTCAGGTTGTACTTCTTGGTAGCGGTGTAATACGTGGGGGTTTCAATAGTGATCATGGCGCAGCCTGAAAAGTGAAGGAAGGCTCTAAAGCAGATGTCTTCATTAGGGGCCTTGGCGCGATCAATGTCTTGATCCTGCCTGCCGGGGCTTTTGATTCAGCGCGCCATGGACGTGCGCGACCCTTAAGTTATAGCGCGAGCGTGGAGCGGGGATGTTAGAGTTTCGTTAAAACATTAACTAAATATCACGTGACCCTGACTCTATGCTCAAACCCCGGCAGTCCCTGACCCTCACCCTGTTACAGGCCCGCGAAGCGGCCATGAGTTTTTTCCGCCCCTCGCTGAACGAACACGGCCTGACCGAGCAGCAATGGCGGGTGATCCGCATCCTCAATCAACACGACGAACTGGAGATTTACCAACTGGCGGAACTGGCCTGCATCCTCAAGCCGAGCATGACTGGCGTGCTGGTACGCATGGAAGCGGCGGGGATGATCCATCGGCGCAAGGCCGAGCAGGATCAGCGACGGGTACTGGTGACCCTGGCGGACAAGGGCCGGGCGAGTTTTGCGTCCATGAGCCAGTGCATGGAGGCCAACTACCAGCGTTTGCAGGAGCAGTTGGGGGAGGAGAAGTTGCAGACCTTGCTGGGGTTGCTCGATGAGCTGAAAAACATCAGGCGCTGAAACACGATCTCTCAAACACCACACATCCAAAATGTGGGAGCGGGCTTGCTCGCGAAAGCAGTGGTTCAGTCACCGAATATATTGACTGACACACCGCTTTCGCGAGCAAGCCCGCTCCCACATTGGGTCCTGCGGCGTTTGAAGGTGATTAGTACACGCCGCCAGTGCTCGCTGGCGCGGGTTTGTCTTTGAACTTGCCCACCAACCCCTGCAACCCACGCATCAGCACCGTGGTATCCACCCCCACTGCGACAAACCCCGCGCCCAGCTCGATGTACCGCCGGGCGAGTTTCTCATCGGCACTGAGAATCCCCGCCGCCTTGCCCGCCTGGCGGATCCGCGCAATGGCATCTTCGATTGCCGCTTGCACGTCAGGGTGCCCCGGATTGCCCCGGTGGCCCATGGATGCACTCAAGTCCGCCGGGCCGATAAACACGCCATCCACGCCTTCGACAGCCGCTATCGCGTCGAGGTTGGCCAGCCCTTGCAAGCTTTCGATCTGCACCAGCAGGCACATCTGTGCGTCGGCCTGGTCCAGGTAGCCGTCGATGCTGTTCCAGCGTGAAGCCCGCGCCAGGGCGCTGCCCACGCCGCGGATGCCCTGGGGTGGATAGCGCATGGCGCGCACCAGTTCCCGGGCCTGGGCGGCGCTTTCGACCATCGGCACCAACAAGGTTTGCGCGCCGATATCCAGCACCTGCTTGATCAATGCGGTGTCGCCAATGACCGGACGAATCACCGCCTCGCTGGCGTAGGGCGCCACGGCCTGCAATTGGCCGAGCATGCCGCGCAAGTCGTTGGGGGCGTGTTCACCGTCGATCAGCAGCCAATCGAAACCGGCATTGGCCGCCAGTTCCGCGCAGTACGCGTGCGCCAGGCCCAGCCACAGGCCGATCTGCGGCTCCCCGCAGGTGAGCCGCTGTTTGAAGCGGTTGACAGGCATGTCCATGAATCAGTTCTCCAGGTGTCAGACGAAGCGGCAGGAAATCGAGCCGAGCATGTCGTAGTCGACATGGAAGGTATCGCCCGGGCTGGCGGCCACCGGCCGGGTAAACGAGCCGCCGAGGATGATCTGCCCTGGCAGCAAGGTGACGTCGTAGGGCGCCAGCTTGTTCGCCAGCCACGCCACGCCCTTGGCCGGGTGGTTGAGCACGGCGGCCGAGACCCCGGACTCTTCGATCACGCCGTTGCGGTACAGCACCGCCGGCACTTTGCGCAGGTCGATCTCGGTTGGCCGCACCGCGCGGCCGCCCATGACCACGCCGGCATTCGCGGCGTTGTCGGAGATGGTGTCGAACACCTTGCGCGTGGCCTTGGTGTGCGGGTCGACCTGCTGGATGCGCGCGTCGATGATCTCCAGGGCCGGGATCACCCACTCGGTGGCGTCGAGCACATCGAAAATCGTGCAGTTGGGGCCCTTGAGCGGCTTGCCGAGGATGAAGGCCAGTTCGACCTCGACCCGCGGCACGATAAAGCGCTCGAACGGAATGTCGGTGCCTTCCTCAAACAGCATGTCATCGAGCAGCGCACCGTAGTCCGGTTCGGTGATGTTCGACGACACCTGCATCGCCCGCGAGGTCAGGCCGATCTTGTGCCCGACCAACTTGCGCCCGCCCTTGATCTTCTGGGCGACCCAGGCGCGCTGGATGGCGTAGGCGTCCTCGATCGTGATCGCCGGATGATCGAGGGAAAACTGGCGTACCTGTTCGCGGCTGCGTTCGGCATGGTCCAGTTGGGCAGCGGCTTGCAGGATGAGCTGTGGATCGAGCATGACAAGGGTCTCTTACTGAGGGTTGACGATGGCGGCGTTGGTGCGCAACACCAGCAGGCCGCCAAGGGCGATAAACAGCGCCAGCACGTACAGGGCGAGGCTGGCGCTTTGGGTGGTGTCGCGCATCCAGCCGATCAGGTAGGGCGCAAGGAACGAGGCGATGCTGCCAAACGAGCTGATCATGGCGATCCCGGCCGCCTGGGTGCAGTTGGACAGGAAGGCCGGCGGCAGTTGCCAGAACATCGGCAGCGCGGCGCTGGCGCCCATGCCGGCGACGATCAGGCCGCCCATCACCACCAGCGAGTTGCCCGGTGCCAGGCCAGCCACGGCAATCCCGGCGGCGGCCATCAGCAGCGGCACGCACAAGTGCCAGCGGCGTTCGCGGTTGCGGTCCGAAGAGCGCCCGCAGCCGATCATGAAGAAGCAGCCGGCCAGATACGGCACGGCGCTCAGCAGGCCGACCTGGCTGTCGCGGCCGATGCCGGCGCCATGGATCAGGGTGGGCATCCAGAACGCCAGGGTGTTGACCGCCAGCATCACCGCAAAGTAAATCGCCACCAGCAGCCACACTTGCGGGTCGCGCAGGATGCCGCCGAAGGAGGTGATGGACTTGCGCTGTTCCTCGGTGCTCAGTTGCTCGCGCAATTGTTGCTTTTGCGCAGGTTCCAGCCACTTCACCGTTTCAAAACTGTCCGGCAGGTACTTGAGCACCACCAGGCCCAGCAGCACCACGGGGGCGCCTTCGATGAGGAACATCCACTGCCAGCCGCGCATGCCGCCAAAGTCGTGGAAGTTTTCCAGGATCGCCCCCGAGAGCGGCCCGCCAATCACCCCGGCCATGGGCACGGCGATGGCGAACAGGGCGGTGATCTGCGCGCGTCGGCGCGCCGGGTACCAGCGGTTGAGAAACACCAGGATCCCCGGGAAGAAACCCGCCTCGGCCACGCCCAGCAAAAAACGCAGGACATAGAAGCCGGTGGAACTTTCGATCCACAGCATGCTGGTGGACAGGATGCCCCACACCACCATCAGGCAGGCGATCCAGCGCCGTGGCCCGACGCGGTCCAGGGCGATATTGCTGGGCACGCCGAACAGCGCGTAGGCGATAAAGAACAGGCCGGCACCGAAGCCATACACCGTGTCGCTGAAGTGCAGGTCGCTGCTCATCTGCATCTTGGCGAACCCGATGTTGATCCGGTCCAGGTGGGCAAACAGGTAACAGATCAGCAGCAACGGCATCAGGCGCCAGGTGACGGTGCTGTGGGTGCGATCATGCTCGGCAAGGGTGACGCTGTGGGCGGTATTGGCTGTGCTCATGATGTTGTACTTTTTGTCTGAGAGGCCGTTGGGGGAGGCGGGGTCAACCCGCCTGGTTGCTTAAAAACGCGTGGACGTTGTTCTGTTTGAAATTCAACTGCGGGTGCAGCTCGACCATCTCGAAGGACAGGGCCAGCAGCCGTTGTGCCTGCAGGGTGGCGAAGTGCTCGGTGATCACCCTGAACAGGGTTTCAGCCACCGCCTGACGGGTAGGCAGGTCGCGACCGTGGCCGACCTTGAGGGTCATGTGGACGAAGGCGTAGTCGTGCTTGCCATCGGCCATGCGCCAGGTGTCCAGGCGCACCGCGCGGCTGCGGATGCCGCCGAGAGGGAACACGCCACTGTCTCCCAGCACCTGGTGGACCTTTGCAAACAGCCCCGGCAGGTCGGCCTGGTGTTCGAGGTTGTCGGTGTATTCGGCGATGAAATGCGGCATTTTGCTCTCCTTGTAGGAGCCGGCTTGCCGGCGATGGCGGCCGGACTGCAGGCGCGTGGGTGCCAGGCACACCGCGATCGCCGGCAAGCCGGCTCCTACCGTGTTAAATCGGGAAAATGGCGTTGATCTGGCCAGTGCCGGAGCTGCCGAACGGCTCGGTGATGATCTCTGCCGGGCGGTTGTACTCAGGCCCGCCGAGCAAGCCCAGGAGCATCGCGGTGTCGTGCATCTTGCCCTCGCCAAAGCAGTGTTCGGCGTAGTCCGGGAGCATCGCGCAGAACTCCTTGAAGCGGCCTTCGCGCCACATCTGCACCACGTGCATGTCCACTTGCTTGTCGAACTCGCGGGTCCAGTTGTGGATGTTGGCTTCGGCTTCGCGGTCGTCGGAGAAGCGGTGCGACAGGGAGCCGGAGGCCAGCACCAGCACCTTGCGATCACTCTTCTCGATGGCCCGGCGCACGGCGGCACCGAAGGCAAAGCTGTCTTCCAGGCGATGCCAGGCGCACCAGGCGGCGATGGAGATCACCTTGAATTTCTGCTCCTGGGGCACGTCCATGTGCATATAGCGCATGGGCACTAGGGTGCCGTATTCCAGCTCCAGGCTCGGGATGTTGTGGGCCATGGTGCGCACCCCGGCCAGGTTGGCCTCGGCGGCAATCAGCTCGCCCAGCTGCGGGCAGCCGGGGTAGGCGTACTCCATGTTCTTGATGAAGTGCGGCAGTTCGTTGCTGGTGTAGGTGCCCTGGAATCGCTCGCCACTGTTGACGTGGTAACCGCTGTTGACCAGCCAGTGCACGTCGAATACCACGGCGGTGTCGGCCCCCAGTTCACGGGCGCGGCGCCCGATTTCCTTGTGCCCGGCAATCGCTGCTGCGCGGCAACCGTGGTGCTTGCCCGGCAGTTCCGACAGGTACATGGAAGGCACGTGGCAGATTTTCGCCGCCAGGACTACTTCACCCATGATCATTCTCCTGATTTCATTATTCTTGTTGGTGCGCTACGGACTGTGTAGGAGCGAGCTTGCTCGCGAAAAACCCAAGGTCAGCGCGTTAACCCTGAAAGTCAGCGTTATCGTTGACGAGCATCGCGGGCAAGCCCGCTTCCACAGTTACACGCCCCAGCGCGGGATGTGATGGCTGCCCATGGAGATGCACACGTTCTTGATTTCTGCGAACACTTCGAAGCTGTACTGGCCGCCTTCGCGACCGGTCCCCGAGCCCTTTACCCCGCCGAACGGCTGACGCAGGTCGCGCACGTTCTGGCTGTTGATAAACACCATGCCGGCCTCGATGCCACGGGCCAGGCGATGAGCCTTGCCGATGTCCTGGGTCCAGATGTAGGACGCCAGGCCATATTCGGTATCGTTGGCCAGTTGCAGGGCCTCGGCTTCGTCCTTGAAGGGAATCAGGCACACCACCGGGCCGAAAATTTCTTCCTGGGCGATGCGCATGTTGTTGTTGACGTCGGCGAACACGGTCGGCTGGATAAACTGCCCGCGTGCCAGGTGCGCCGGCAGGTTAGCCGGCCGCTCCAGGCCGCCTGCCACCAGGTTGGCGCCTTCTTCGAGGCCAATCTTGATGTAACCGGTGACTTTGTCATAGTGGGCTTGTGTGATCATCGAGCCCACCTGGGTGTTCGGGTCTTGCGGGTCACCGACTATCAGGCGTTTGGCGCGGGCGGCGAACTCGGCGACGAACTGCGGGTACACGCTCTGCTGGATGAACACCCGGCTGCCGGCGGTGCAGCGCTCGCCGTTCAGCGAGAAGATGGTGAACAGCGCGGCATCCAGGGCCCGTTCGAGGTCGGCGTCTTCAAAAATCAGCACCGGTGACTTGCCGCCCAGCTCCATGGAGTACTTTTTCAGGCCGGCGGTCTGCATGATTTTCTTGCCGGTGGCGGTGCCGCCGGTAAAGGAAATCGCCCGCACATCCGGGTGACGCACCAGGGCATCGCCGGCGGTGGCGCCGTAGCCCTGGATCACGTTGAGCACGCCCTTGGGAATCCCCGCTTCCAGGGCCAGGCGCCCCAGTTCGTTGGCAGTCAAAGGCGACAGCTCGGACATCTTCAGTACCGCCGTGTTGCCCAGGGCCAGGCACGGTGCGGTCTTCCAGGTGGCGGTCATGAACGGCACGTTCCACGGCGATACCAGCGCGCACACACCCACCGGTTGGTACAGGGTGTAGTTGAGCATCTGGTCGTCCACCGGGTAGCTGTGGCCGTCCATGCGCGTGCAGACTTCGGCGAAGAAATCGAAGTTGTGCGAAGCCCGTGGGATCAGCACGTTCTTGGTCTGGTGGATCGGCAGGCCGGTGTCCAGGGTTTCCAGTTCGGCCAGGTGCGGCACGTTCTGCTCGATCAGCTCACCGAGCTTGCGCATCAGGCGCGCGCGCTCCTTGGCCGGGGTGTTGGCCCACTTGGGGAAGGCTTCCTTGGCCGCAGCCACGGCCTGGGCGACTTCTTCGGCGCCACCGCTGGCCACTTCGCCAATCGCCTCGCCGGTGGCGGGGTTGTAGTTGATGAAGGTGTCTTTGCTTTCGACCTCACGGCCGTTGATCCAGTGTTTGATCATGGGGTTCAAGCCTCTTTCCGGGCGGCGAAAAAGTCCGCCTCGCTGACAATTCGGTTGACCAGGCGGCCGACGCCTTGCACTTCCACCACCACTTCATCCCCTGGCACCACGTCGGCCAGGCCTTCGGGGGTGCCGGTGGCGATCATGTCGCCGGGTTGCAGGGTCATGAAGCTGGACAGGTATTCGATCAGGTAGGGGATATCGAAAATCATGTCGCGGGTGCTGCCTTCCTGGCGCAACTCACCGTTGATCCAGGTGCGCAGGGTCAGGTTGCCTGGGTCCGGCACATCGGCCACGTCGACGATCCACGGGCCGACCGGGGTCGTGGCGTCGCGGTTTTTCACCCGCAGGTTGGGGCGGTAGTAGTTTTCCAGGTAGTCGCGGATCGCGTAGTCGTTGCACACGGTGTAGCCGGCCAGGTACTCCAGGGCGTCCTCGCGCTTGACGTTGCGCGCCGGCTTGCCGATCACCGCCACCAACTCGCACTCGTAGTGCATGTAGGCGATGTTGTCCGGGCGCCAGGTGATTTGGTTGTGCCCGGTGTAGGTGCCCGGCGACTTGATGAATGCCAGCGGCTCGGTCGGCGGGGCGAAGGCAAGTTCGGCGGCATGGTCGGCGTAGTTCAGGCCCAGGGCGAACATATTGCCGGTGGCCGGTGGCAGCCACTGCACCTGGTCTTCGGCCAGCAACCGACCATCGGCCAGGCGCACAGCATTGAACTCTTCGACGTGGACCTGATGGATCTGGCCTTCAAAACGGATACGCGCGTGCTTCATGGCTGTTCCTCGGCCTGGATGTGGTTGACCAGGCGGCCCAGGCCGCTGATCTGGACTTCGACGGTGTCGCCGGGCTGCACATCCACCCGGCCTTCGGGCGTGCCGGTGATCAGCACATCGCCTGCATGCAGGGTCATGAATTCGCTGATTTCGGCGATCAGCCGGGGAATGTCGCGGACAAAATTGGCCGTGGTGTTCTGCTGGCGCAACTCGCCGTTGACCAACAGCTTGAGGCTCAACTGATGGGGGTTGGCGATCTGTTCGCGGGCCACCAGTTCAGGGCCCAGGGCGCAGAACCCGTCGCGGCACTTGGCTTTGACGGCGGGGCGGTAGTAGCTGTCTTCCGGCAGGCTGAACTCATTGACGATGACATAGCCCGCCACATGCTCCAGGGCATTTTCCACGCTGACGCGGCTGGCGCTTTTGCCGATCACCACGCCCAGGGCCGGGCCCGGTTGCAGGCGCTCGCCGTGGGGCTGGTGCACGATGCCGTCATGGCTGTTGCGGGTGTTGGGGGTCTTGATAAACAGCACCGGCTTGACCGGGGGCTTCTGGTACGGCGGCTGCTCGAATTCGGCGAGACGCTGGTTCAGCAAGCCCTGGTAGTTCAGCGCGACGCCGAACAGGGTGCCGCTGGCAACATCATGCAGGGTACGGCTCATGGATTTCTCCTGGCGATGGCGACTGCTCTGGAGGCAGTTCGTTAATGTGTTAACGTTATAATTAATATGTTAACTACCGTCAAGCGTGGCAAAATCATCGGGTGCAAAAAACAATAAAGAGAAGCCTGTGAAACCGATCCCCAACATCAACATCGGCCAGGTCTACGACCAGCGCTACAGCGATGCCGACGTGCATTACGATCGGCTCGGCAACCTGGCGGGTTTTTTCGGGCGCAACATGCCCGTGCATCGGCATGACCGGTTCTTCCAGGTGCATTACGTCAAGAGCGGCGCCGTGCGGGTCTACCTCGACGATCAGCAGTACCTGGAATCGGGGCCGATGTTTTTCCTCACGCCGCCCACGGTGGCCCATGCCTTTGTCACTGAAGCCGACGCCGATGGCCACGTACTGACCGTGCGCCAGCAGTGGGTGCGGGCGCTGGTCGATGCCGACCCGAGCCTGGCGCCAGGCCCACAGATCCCACCCGCCTGCGTGGCGCTGGCCCGCCTGGCACCTGTGTTTGAGCCCGAGATCAAGCGGCTGGACTGGCTGTTCGACGAGTTGAGCGGCGAGATCAACAGCACCGGCGCGGGGCGGGCGGCGGCCCTGGAAAGCCTGACGCGGTTGATCATGATCAGCCTGCTGCGCCTGTGCGCCAACTCCCTGCAAGCACGCCCGGCGCGCCATGAAGACCTGCGCATCTTCCACCGCTTCAATGAGCTGATCGAAGACCACTATTTGCGGCATTGGCCGCTGTCGGCGTACGCCGAACAAATCGGCGTGACCGAGGCGCGGCTCAACGACGTATGCCGGCGCATTGCCGACCTGCCGTCCAAGCGCCTGGTGCTTGAACGGCTGATGCAGGAAGCCAAGCGCCTGCTGCTGTTTACCGGCGGTTCAGCCAATGAAATCTGCTATCAGTTGGGGTTCAAGGACCCGGCTTATTTCAGCCGGTTCTTCCAGCGCTATGCGCACATGACACCGGGGGAGTACCGCCTGCGCCAGGCAGGCCTGCGTTGATCACCACAGCGCCAGGCTGTAGCCGACGATGATGCGGCTTTCGTCGATATCGCTGGTCAGGCCGTTGCTCGAACGCAGGGTCGCGTTACGCAGCCTGACGTTGACGTTTTTCAGTGGCCCACTCTGCACGGTGTAGGTCAGGTCGGTATCGCGCTCCCATTCGCGGCCATTACGCACGCTGGCGGTCTGCACGTGGCTGCCATCCACATAGCGGGTCATGAAGGTCAGCCCCGGCAGGCCGAGGGCGGCGAAGTTGTAGTCGTAACGCGCCTGCCAGGCATCGGTCTGGGCCTTGGTGAAGACGTTGATGGTTACCAGGTTGACCGAATAGGGGTCCATGCCGGGGTAGGCGAAATCGCCGTCGCCCGAGAGGTTCTGATAGCCCAGGCCAAACTTGTGGGCCCCCGCCGACAGGCTCAGCATGCCGTTGAAGAACCGGTTGTCGATGCGCCCGCCGTCCACTCGCGATGCCCCGCGCAAATCATGGCTGCCTTGCTCGTGGGTATCGAAGTAACGCAGGTCGCTGCGCAGGCTCATGCCGTTGCCCAGCGGCAGGTCGTGCACCAGGCCGATGAAGTGCTGGCGGTAGATGTCCTGCATCTGTGCGTAGTAGTAAGTCGTCGCCAACTGCGGGGTGATTGCATAGGTGCCGCCGGCCAGGTCCAGGTGGCTGCTGTCGACGCCGGCGTAGCTCATCTGGTCGTTGCTGGAAGAATCGCGCAGGTTTTGTTTTTCCAGGCGGCCCAGGTTCAGGGTCAGGCCGGCGATGTCCTGGGAGGTGAGCAACTCGCCGGTATAGGTCGAGGGCAGGAGCCGGGTGTCGTTGTAGGCGGCCACCGGCAGCTGCGGCTGCAGGGTGCCGGCCTTGAGCACGGTTTTCGACACTCGCACCTTGGCCGTCAGGCCCAGTTCACTGTAGTTGTCGACGGGCTGTTGGCTGGCGCCATACGGCAGCAGGCCGGTGCCACGACGGTCACGGCTGGAATCGAGCTTGACCCCCAGTTCACCCAGGGCATCCACGCCAAAGCCCACCCGGCCTTCGGTGTAGCCCGACTCCAGGCGCAGCACAAAGCCCTGGGCCCACTCATCGGCCTTGTTCTGCGGCGCGTTTGTCTGGCGAAAGTCGCGGTTCATATAGAAATTGCGCAGGTCGAGGCTGGCCTTGCTGTCCTGGATAAACTCGGCGTAGGCGCTCAGGGGGCTGAACGTAGCGCACAGGCCCGCGCTGGCCGCCAGGGGAAGGAGGCGCAAATGCATGACAGATTCCTTTTGTTGTTTTTGTAGGTATCGCCCTTCGGATCACTGAAGGGAGTGGCATATTGTTAACATGTTATATTTATTCTGGGTAGACAATTTGCGTCGTCATAAAATAATTCGTATCGAGATTAACGAGTTTGTACGGCGGCCGGCTTGCATGCCCGTGGAGCCGACCCTAAGCTTCGACGCTTCGATCTCTTATGCGCGTGAGCCATGTCCACTCCCAGACCTTCCCTGACGCTGACCCTGCTGCAGGCCCGTGAAGCCGCCATGGCGTTTTTCCGCCCGTTGCTCAATGAACATCAATTGACCGAACAGCAGTGGCGGGTGATTCGGATCCTGCGCCAGCAAGGCGAACTGGAGAGCCATCAACTGGCGCACCTGGCCTGCATCCTCAAGCCGAGCATGACGGGCGTGCTGACGCGCCTGGAACGCGACGGCATCGTGCGCCGACGCAAGTCCAGCGAAGACCAGCGCCGCGTGTTCGTGAACCTCACCGAGCAGGGGCAACAGTGCTTCGTCGAGATGAGCGCGGGGATGGAAAGCAACTACCAGAAGATCCAGGAACAGTTCGGCGAAGAGCAATTGCAGCAACTGCTCGAATTGCTCAACCAGTTGAAAAACATCAAGCCCTAAGCTGTTGCCGGCGATGGCGCCTCATACAGCGCCGCAGACAGGTTGAACACTCATGGAAAGACGGCAATTTAGCGGCGGGATGAAAGGCAAGAACCTGCGCTACCTGAACGAAACCCCGGGCCAGGCCCCACGCCTGGTTCGCGCGGGGTTTGTGCTGTTGGAACATTTTTCCCTGCCGGCCTTCACCCAGGCGCTGGACACTCTGATCACCGCCAACCTGCTGCGTCCTGGGCTGTTCACCTCGCGCACCTTCGGCCTGGACGAGCAGGAGGTGATCAGCGACCTGGGCCTGGTGATTCGCCCGGACGCGCGCCTTGAGCACAGCGCGCTGGCTGAGCTCGACCTGCTGGTGATCTGCGGTGGCTATCGGACCCAGCTCAAGGCCGGTGAAAGCTTTATCGAACTGCTCAAGGCCGCCGCGCAGCAGGGCGTGATCCTCGCCGGGCTATGGAACGGGGCGTGGTTCCTGGGCAAGGCCGGGGTGCTGGATGGCTATCGCTGTGCCATCCACCCGGAGCATCGCCCGGCCCTGACGGAAATCGCCAAGGCCACCGAAGTCAGCAGCGAGCCCTATGTGATCGATCGTGACCGTCTCAGCGCATCCAGCCCATCCGGTGCGTTCCATATGGCCCTGGACTGGATCAAGAGCCTGCACGACAAGGCGCTGGTGGAAGGTATCGAAGATATCCTGGCGTTCGAGGAGTCGCGTTACCGGCGGATCAAGCCCGCTGAAAATATCTGCGTCAGTGCGCCGCTGCGCGAGGTGGTGCGCCTGATGGATGCCAACCTCGAAGAACCCCTGGCCCTGGAGCAACTGGCGGTGTATGCCGGGCGTTCGCGGCGCCAGCTGGAGCGCCTGTTTCGCGAGCAGTTGGGCACCACACCGCAGCGCTATTACATGGAGTTGCGCATCACCGAGGCCCGGCGCCTGCTGCAGCACACCGAACTGTCCCAGGTCGATGTGCTGGTGGCCTGCGGGTTCGTGTCGCCCAGCCACTTCAGCAAATGCTACAGCGCCTACTTCGGCTACCGGCCTTCGAAGGAAACCCGGCTGGTGAAGTGACCCCCATTCCTACACAGAATGGGTCGCCGGTTTGCTCGCCGGCGCACGCTTGACGCAATGCGCCAGCGCCTGCTGGATATCGGCCAGCAGGTCTGCAATATCCTCCAGCCCTACCGACAAGCGCACCAGCCCTTCGGCAATTCCGTGTTGGGCACGTTCCTCTGGGGTGTAGGTGGAATGGGTCATGCTCGCCGGGTGCTGGGCCAGGGATTCGGCGTCGCCCAGGCTGACCGCGCGGCTGAACAGCTTGAGCGCGTTCATGAAGCGCTTGCCGGTGGCGATGCCGCCCTTGAGTTCAAAGGCAATCATGCCACCCGAGAGTTTCATCTGCCGCGCCGCCAACTCGTATTGTGGGAAGGAGCGCAGGCTGGGGTAGGTTACCGACGCGACCGCCGGGTGCGCCTGCAAGGCTTCGGCCACGGCCTGGGCATTGCTGCAATGGCGATCCATGCGCAGGGCCAGGGTCTTGAGGCCGCGCATCAATAAAAAGGCGTCCTGGGGCGACAGGACGGCACCGGTCAGGTCCTTCAAGCCTTGCAGGCGGATGCGTTGTGCCAGGTCATGGCGGCTGACGGCGATCCCGGCGGTGATATCGCCATGCCCGCTGAGGTACTTGGTGGCCGAATGCACCACCACATCGGCGCCCATTTCCAGCGGGCGTTGCAGGTACGGGGTGCAGTAGGTGTTATCGATGACCACAGTAATGTTGGGTTGCTGGTGAGCGATCTTGGCCACGGCGGCAATGTCGATCAATTGCAGGTTGGGGTTGGCCGGGGTTTCGCAGTAGATCATGCGGGTCGCGGGGGAGAGTGCGGCGCGCAGGGCGTCGAGGTCCGACAGGTCGACATGGCGCACCTTGACGCCGAACTGGCCGATGCCATGGTGCAGCAGGGAGAAAGTGCAGCCGTACAAGGTCTGGCTGACGATCACCTCATCGCCGGGGCGCAGCAGGGTCCAGAAGGTCGCGGCAATCGCGCCCATGCCGGAACTGAATGCCACTGCTGCCTCGCCGCCCTCCAGGGTGGCCATGCGTGACTCCAGCAGCGCCAGGGTCGGGTTGGAAATGCGCGTGTAGAAGTGCCCGCTTTCTTCACCGGCAAAACACCCCGCGCCGTATTCGGCGGTCGGGAAGGCAAAGGTCGCCGACAGGTAGATCGGCGGCACCAGGGCCCCGTGATGGTCTTGCGCATCGTAGCCGTAGTGAATGGCGCGGGTAGAAAAGCCGAATGTATTGTGTTTATTGTGCATGTCGGACGCTCCTTATTTCCTACAATGCTATGCTCATAACCGAGGCCGAACGTTGCCTACTTTGCCGAGAAAAACCGCTGGCGAAGGATGAAGTCCCATAAAAATAACAATTTGAGGCAAGACATGCCCAGCAGCCTGGACCGTACCGACAAAGCCCTGTTAAACGCCCTGCAAGGCAACGCGCGCCTGACCGTTGCCGAACTGGCCGAGCGCGTTTCCCTGACCACCTCGCCGTGCTGGCGCCGGATCAAGAACCTGGAAGACAGCGGCGTGATCGGCGGCTACCAGGCGATTCTCTCGCCCAAGGCCCTGGGCTATGGGGTCACGGCGTTTGTCAGCATCATGATGGACACCCACTCCAAGGAAATCGCCCGGGCGTTTGAACAGCGGTTGCTGGACATCCCGGAAATCGTCGCCTGCCATAACGTGTCCGGGCGCTATGATTTTTTGCTGGAAGTGGTGGCCAAGGACCTGGAGTCCTTCGGCGAATTTGCCCGGGAGGTGTTGCAGACATTGCCGTGTGTGAAGGAAATCTATTCGAGCTTTTCCTACAAGTCGGTCAGGCCGTTGCGGGTGATTCCGTTGCCGGGGTGACGACGGTCTTTGTTTGAAACAACCAGCCTGCGCGTCGCTGTTTCCCATAACAAATGCAGACTTTTCGTGATACCGCAGCCAGCCAGGCTCCTTCAAGGTTCGGCCGGTAGAGCGCACGCAACGGTGCCTCTCGGATCTGAAACGACCCAGGAGCCAGAGCCATGTCGACCCCCGCAATGCAAGGAAGTCCACTGTTCCAGACGATTGATCAGTTTCGCCATCGCGATGATCGTGGCAATGGCATCCAGCACAATGGGCTGGCGTCCAAGACCACGGGGGATGCGGCCAAGTCGCTGTGGCGTTCCAGTTCGGGCTGGCCGGACACGAACGCTGATGGCACGCGCTTGGTTTCCTACGAGTTCCGCGCCCCGCCCGCCGACCCCAAGCAGGTTTGGCAGAACAAGACCGGGTTCAGCCATATCCTCGAGAACCAGAGGCAGCAGACCCGGCGCAGCCTTGAGTCGATTGCAGATGTGGCGAACGTGAAGTTCAGCGAAGGGCCCAGGACGGCAAAAAGCGAAGGGCATATCAGCATTGGCAACTATGGGCAAAAGGTCGACCGCAACGGCCGTTCCCAGAGCGGTAACCCCCATGCGGTGCTGCCGGGCAGTGGCCGTGGGGGTGAGGTGTGGTTTGTAAGCACGCCTGAGGAGCACAGCGTTGCCAACGCAGCCCTTGGCGATGCCGGCCGGCACACGATTGTCCATGAACTGGGGCATGCGATGGGGTTACAGCATCCTGGGCGCTATGACGGCAGCTTCACGCGCAACCAACTCGACTCCCACGAAGATTCGCAAAGCCACACCGGCATGAGCTACAGGGGCGAGCGCACCGCCTACATGCGGCATGACGGCTTTCGTTCATCGGCGCCACAATTGGACGATATAACGGCTTACCAGTCCCGATATGGCGCCAATCTCAAGACGCGCAATGACGACACCACCTACGGTTTCAACTCCAATACCCAGCGTGACTTCCTGAGTATCCACAGCAAGAACGACAAGATGGTCGCTGCTATTTGGGATGGCGGCGGGACCGACACGCTGGACTTTTCGGGTTATGAGCAGGACCAGAAAATCAGCCTCAAGGCGGGGACGTTTTCCGATGTGGGTGGCCTTAAAGGCAACGTTTGCATTGCTTATGGCGTCACGATCGAGCATGCCACGGGTGGCAAAGGCAACGATTGGCTGGTGGGCAACGCAGCGAATAACCAGTTGCGCGGTGGTGACGGGAACGATGTGCTCTACGGCGCTGAAGGTGCCGACACGCTGTGGGGCGGCAAGGGCAACGACACCTTCGTCTATGGAAAAATCAACGAGTCCAATGCTGCGGCACCGGACCGGGTCCAGGACTTTGTCAGTGGCCAGGACAAAGTCGATGTGTCAGGGATCACCGCGCAGTTGGGCGGCAGACCGTTGCAGTTTGTCAGCAGGTTTTCTGGGGCGAGCGGCGAAGCCATCGTCAGTTATGACCGCCAGTCGAACATGAGCACGTTGCAGATTGCTGGAAAGCCCAGCGAGGCGCCCTTCATGCTGCAGGTGCAGGGAGAGTTGCGGCGCAGCGATATTGTGAGCTGACCGCTAGAGGTGGCCAAGGGCGGCGGCCCAGTCCTGGCTGTTCAAGACGCCCAGTACCTTGAGCTTGCCGTTGGTGCCGACCCGGACAAACAGCGAGCTGCCGTATTCGGCACCGTCGGCGTGGGGGTAGCCCAGCACCCGCTCCAGGTCGCCGATGCATTCGCTATGGGTGACCAGCAAAAGGTTGCGCCCGGCAATCTTGCGTGCCGGCAGGTCATGCGCGAGGGCGGTGCCACACAAGGTCAAGCGGTCGGGTAACACGTGGACGTCGCCGAACATGAACTGCGAAGTTTGCACGGTACGCGTGGTGGGGCTGCTCAACACATCGCTGTGGGACATGCCCAGGGTATGGAATGCGCTACCCACCGCCACTGCCGAGACACTGCCGGGGCGGGTCAAGCCATCGACAGGGCCCAGGCACGGGTTGCTGGAGCGGTCGCAGCGTTCTTCATGGCGCACCAGCACGATCAGGTTGCCACTGCGCCAGGCTGCCAGGGCCCCGGAAGTGACCAGGCGATTGTCGACGCCCAGGTTCTGCGGCGTGGTGGGCCAGAGCATGGCGCCCATCACCACAAGGCTCAGGGCGATCAGCGCACCGAAACGCAGCCCTGACTGCTTGAGGGTTTTCGCCCGGCGTTCATCCGGGCAATTCATTTCAACCACGCTCTTCACCCTGGCACCTGAGGTACAGCTGTTTGTGTTGCCGGGCAATGTAGGGGCAGGGGCGTGGTCGGCCAGTGAAATCGATGTGAAAAAATTGCCTTGGCGGTGACGGTCTTTCGCACATTCATCTTAAAAAATACTGTACAAATATACAGTCATATCCTACAGTCCATCCCAGGTGAACGGATTTCACCGCGCACCGACGCCACAATTTTTTAACTATGGATGGATAAAAAATGAAATCGAAAAAAGCCTTTATGCTGGGCGCGGCCATGGCGGCCTCCTGCTTCGTTTCGGCCTTTGCCCTGGCCGAGCAGTACCCTTCGCAAGCCCCCGCCAAACTGTCCGCCCAGGCGGTCAAGCAAGCGGTGGACCAGGCGCTTAAAGTGGGGGGCAAGGTTGAGTCCTCGAAGCTTTCGGCCGAACTTACGCAAAAACTCAAGGCGGCCAAGGCGGGTAAGGCCAAGGCGCTGGCAAGCAAGGCCGCAGCCAGCAGCGTGCCGGTGGACACGCGGGTTGATGAGCTGAAAAAACCTGGCGAGAAGCAGTTGCAAGGTGCAGCGATTGCCGCTTTCACTCCCTTGTTCCCAACCCTGGATATCAACACCCTGTACACCGTCAGCGGTGTGGAAACCGGGGCGCAAGTGGCCTACCACTTCAACCTCGCGCAAAGCGCGCGCATCCAGGTTCAGCTGCTGAACCAGAGCGCTGGTACCGATATGTCGTTGAGCCTGTTCCATGACGACGGCCAGGGTAACCTGACGCTGGCGGGCACCTCTGATAACGCCGGCAGCGCCGATGAATACCTCAACGGCGTGATGCCTGCCGGCGATTACTACTGGTACATGGTGGCCAACACCGCGAGCAATTCGCAGTTCAGTTTTGGCGTGGCGGTGGACAGCAACATCGACGCCTTCGAGCCCAACGACACCGCGCAAACCGCGTTCGCCTTGCCAGATGCGCTGAACCAGGTGGCCGGCAACCTCGACAGCGTCAACGATGTCGATTACTTCGACTTCACCGCGCTGCGCGGCCAGGGCGTGGGCATGTTCCTTGGCGATGACGGTGCGGGCACCCGCAACCAGTGGATTTTCGAGCGCTTCGATGGCAATAACTGGGTGGTGATCCAGCCAAACAACACCTCCACGTACCCCAACCTCACGCCTGGCTACACCGTCAAGGTGCGGGTACGGGCCAACCCGGCAGTGGCGCTCAACCCGCAGGCGCGATACATCTTGTCCTTTGGCTCGGCACCACGACTGAACCAGAACAATGTGAATGGCGACAACGTGGTGCGCATTCCCAGTTCGATCATGCAACTGGCCACCCAGGCCTCCCGTAGCCTGAGCTGGAGCACCCAATGGTCGGACAGCACCGGTGAGCCGCTGCGCGGCGTGACCCCGGTGCTGCGGGTCGACAAACGCTTCGATAACACCATCAACTACCACTGGGTCGACTACGAGGCCAAGACCGGTATCACCGGCGCGGCTTCCGGCAACGTCGACCTGGGCACCTGCTCCGGCGATCTGAATGTGGTCTACCCGGACAGCTCGTCCGGCCAGACGTACAACTGGCGGACCTGGTTCAACATGGGCGGCTGGCGCATCGAGCTCAAGGAGTTCCCGGGTGTTGGTGTAGGCGGCAATATCACGCAGTACGTAAGCCTGGGGCATATCTGCAGCCAGACCATCGTGCGCTAACCAGAAAGCGGCTTGCCGGCGCCCGCCGGCAAGCCAGCTTCTACAGGGCCAGTTTCAGCGGCAAGCGGGCCATGCTGGTGTTCTTCAGTGAGCCCAGGTACAGCCATTCGCCGTGTTCGCGGGCGCTGGTAATGGGTGAGTAGTTGCCCGCGCTGCCATCCTGCAGGTTGGCGACCACCTGGCCATGCACATCCAACCCCAGCACAAAGGCTTTGCGCTCGATGGGCTTGGGCACCACCATCAGCGCCCGCACCATCATCTTGCGTATCGCGGGGTAACCGGCCAAGCCGTCGAGCAGGGGGTTACGCGGCGAATACAGCGCCACCCAGAACCGATCCCGGCCGTTGAAGGTGAGGTTGTCCGGCAGCCCCGGCAGGTTGTCGATAAACAGATCGTGGGTGCCAGCCTTGTCGCCCTTGAGCCAAAAGCGGCTGATGCGATAGGCCCCGGTTTCATTGACCAGCACATAGCTTTCATCTGGCCCCAGCGCCACGCCGTTGGCAAATTGCAGGTGGTCCAGCAGCACCTCGGTCTGGCCGTTGCTGAAGTCATAACGCAACAACCGGCCATCGCCACCATGCTCGATCACCGCTTCACCATCCTGGCCATAGCCCCAGCGGCTCGACGCGTCGCTGAAGTAGGCGTAGCGCCCGGCAGCATCCACCGTTACATCATCGGTAAAGCCGAAGGGCAGGCCATTGGCACTGGTGCTCAGGGTGCTCAGTTGGCGCTGGCCGTCCAATGCCAGCAGGCCCTTGACCCCATCGGCAATGATCAGGCGCCCGTCCGGGTGTTGCGCCAGGCCCAGCGGGCGGCCGCCGGTGTTGACCAGCACGTCCAGGGTGTTGCTGTCTGGCGCGGTGCGGATGATTCGCCCGTCATGCAGGCCGGTGACCAGTAAACCCTGGGCATCCACCAGCAACGCCTCGGGCCCGGCGATGCCCTGGGCGCCAACCCGCTGGACATCCTTCAGGCGCTGGTTTTCGCTGTAGGGCCCATCCCGCATGGATGGCGCCTTGGGCGCAGCCCAATTGACTGGCTGCACCTCGGTGGGCATCAGCAGCAAAAAGGCGGCGACAAGGATCAACACCAGCAACAGCAGATGACGGATTGTTTGGCTCATGGTGCTTCCCGCGGGTCTTTGGAGGAGGGTGTGGCGGGCTCCCAGTGCAACGTGCCGAACAGATAGTCCATCAGCGGCAGCACGATGTTGAAGTTGCGCCCTTGCATCAACTCACGGCGGTGATGCAGTGCGTGCAGCTGGTGCATGTGCCGGATCCACGGCAAGCGGGCCAGGGGATGCGCGGCAGGCAGGTGCTCGCAGGCGTGGAAGGTTTCGTAGAGCAGGTAACCGAGGATCATGCACCCGGCGAACAACCCGGCGACGTTGGGGTTGAACTGCTTGAGCAGCCACCAGGCGGGGAGGGTGATGGCCAGGCTGTGGAGGACGATCAACCAGGCCGGAAACAGGATCACCCGCCAGTCCCTGGGGCTGCCATAGGTCATATGGCTTGGGGTGAAAAAGCTGTGGTGGTCGCCGGTATGGCGCGCATAGAACAGCTTGGCGAGGCCGTGTTTATGATGGCCGAGGTGACGGTGGACGAGGTAGATGCACAGATTGAAAAACACCAGTGTCAGGGGAATGGTCAGCCATTCCCAGGCCTGGATGTGCTGGGTGCTGCCCCAGGCCAGGAGGATGCAGGACAAACCGTAGATCAGCACAAAACCGGCATGCAGCCACGGGTTGTAGCGCGGGTGGACCGCGGCACGGTAGCGGTGGCGAAAGGCCTCGGTGGGATGGGTCATGGCGCAGCCTGTTATATTTTTTATTGGTGAGTGAGCTTAGCCCGGCCTGCCGATTTTGCGAACTGAGCTTGCCCCTGTAGGAGTCGGCTTGCCGGCGATGGCGCCAGCCAGAACACCCACAACGTCAAATAATGCCCCGTCATCGTGAAAGACCATCGCCGGCAAGCCGGCTCCTACAGGGAAAGCGCAAGGGGCTTGCGCCAGCCTCATTTCCTTGTTAGCTTCTGGCAAAATGTTAACGATAACATTTGCTCTAAAAATAAAAACAAAACAGAGACCCACGCCATGAAAATGCTTCGCAAAACCCTGTGTTTGTTGGCTTTAAGCATCTCCACCGTCGCCCTGGCCGACACCAAACCTGCCCCCATGCGCATCGGCGCATCCTTCCAGGAAATCAACAACCCGTACTTCGTCACCATGAAAGACGCCCTGCAAGAAGCGGCGGCGACCATCGGTGCGCAATTGATCATCACCGATGCCCGCCACGATGTGTCCAAGCAAGTCAGTGACGTCGAGGACATGCTGCAAAAGGGCATCGACATCCTGCTGATCAACCCCACGGATTCGGTTGGCGTGCAGTCCGCCGTCAAGTCGGCCCACGCAGCAGGTGTCGTGGTGGTGGCGGTGGATGCCCAGGCCGATGGCCCGCTGGATTCCTTCGTCGGCTCAAAGAACTTCGACGCCGGTTTCCAGGCCTGTGAATACCTGGCCAAGAACATCGGTGACAAAGGCAATATCGCGATCCTCGACGGCATTGCCGTGGTGCCGATCCTGGAGCGGGTCCGCGGCTGCAAGGAGGCCGTGGCCAAGCATCCGGATATCAAGATCGTCAGCATCCAGAACGGCAAGCAAGAGCGTGACCAGGCGCTGACCGTCACCGAAAACATGCTCCAGGCCCAGCCCACCCTCAAGGGGATTTTCAGCGTCAATGACAACGGCTCCCTCGGCGCACTGTCGGCCATCGAGGCCAGCGGCATGGACGTCAAGCTGGTCAGCGTCGATGGTGCGCCGGAAGCGATCAAGGCCATCCTCAAGCCGGGCAGCAAGTTCATCGCCACCTCGGCGCAGTACCCGCGCGACCAGATCCGCCTGGCCCTGGGCATTGCCCTGGCCAAGAAGTGGGGCTCACACGTGCCCGCCAGTATCCCGGTGGATATCGCCCTGATCGACCAGGCCAAGGCCAAGGACTTCAGCTGGTAAACCGTCCACGCCCCGCGTCAATCGTGGGGCGCGGGGCTCCCTTCTGAACGAGAGGTCGGCGGCATGAGCAGTCTTTTGCAACTGGAAAACATCTGTAAACGCTACCCCGGGGTGCAGGCCCTCAAGTCCATCAACCTGCAAGTGGAGCGTGGCGAGATTCATGCCTTGCTCGGGGAAAATGGCGCGGGTAAATCGACCCTGATGAAAATCCTCGGCGGGGTCGAGCACCAGGACGAAGGGCGCATCCTGATCGATGGCCAGGCGCAGCAGTTCGCGACCTATCGTGATGCGATTGCCGCCGGCATCGGCATTGTGTTCCAGGAGTTCAGCCTGATTCCCTACCTCACGGCGGTAGAAAACATCTTCCTCGGCCATGAACTGAACAACCGCTTCGGCCTGCTGCGCAAGCGCGATATGCAGCAAGCCGCCCAGGCACTGTTCCAACGGCTTGGGGTGAGCATCGACCTGCAATGCCCGGTCAAGCACCTGAGCGTGGCCGAGCAGCAGTTTGTCGAGATCGCCAAGGCCCTGGCCCTGGATGCGCGGCTGCTGGTGCTCGATGAACCCACCGCGACCCTCACGCCAAGCGAGGCCGAACTGCTGTTCGAGATCATGCGCGAACTCAAGCGCCAGGGTGTGGCGGTGATTTTCATCTCCCATCACCTGGAAGAAATTTTCCAGGTGTGCGACCGCATCAGCGTGTTGCGCGACGGCGGCAATGCCGGCGTCACCGACGTGGCCGACAGCGACATCGACCGCTTGGTGGAAATGATGGTCGGCCGGCGCCTGGAGTGCAGTTTCCCAGCCAAACCCAGCACCGAGCGCGGGCCATTGCTGCTGGAGGTCAAGGACATCCAGCTCAAGCGCAATGGCCCGCACAATAGCTTCCAACTGCACCAGGGCGAGATCCTCGGTTTTGCCGGGCTGGTCGGCTCGGGCCGCACCGAGCTGGCCCTGGGCATGATGGGCGCGCTGGCGTCGGTGACCAAGGACGTCTGGCTGCGCGGGGTAAAGGTCAGCCTCGACGACCCGGCCCAGGCCCTGGCCCATGGGATCGGCCTGTTGCCGGAAAGCCGCAAGAGCGAGGGCCTGATCACCGATTTCAGCATTCGTGAAAACATCTCCATCAACAACCTGCACAAGTACCAGGGCGCCAGCGGCCTGATCGACAAGGGCAAGGAGTGCGCCAGTGTCGATGAGCTGATGCAGCAGCTGTCGATCAAGGCGCCGAGCGGCGAAAGCCGGGTATTCAACCTCAGTGGCGGCAACCAGCAAAAAGTGGTGATCGCGCGCTGGATCAACCATCACTGCGACGTGCTGGTGTTCGACGAACCCACCCGTGGCATCGACGTCGGCGCCAAGGCGCAGATCTACGCGCTGATGCGCAAACTCACCGAGCAAGGCTACGCAATCATCATGATTTCCTCCGAACTGCCGGAAATCATCGGCATGTGCGACCGCGTCGCCGTGTTCCACAAGGGCGCCATCGTCAAGGTACTGGAAGCGTCTGCCGTCAACCCACAAGAGGTCATGCGCCATGCAACAGGGGGCTCAAGTGAATACGTCCATTAACCGCGCAGGCACCCAGGGGCTACGCCCGAACCTGGCGCGGCTGGTGCGCTCGCCGGCGTTTTATCCGTTTATCGGGCTGTTGCTGGTCACGGCGGTGATGATCGTGGCCAGCGACAACTTCCTCACCGCCAGCAACCTGTCCAACATCGCCCGCCAGGTGTCGATCAACGCGATCATCGCGGTGGGCATGACCTGCGTGATCCTCACCGGTGGCATCGACTTGTCGGTGGGGCCGGTGATGGCCTTGTCCGGCACCTTGACCGCCGGGCTGATGGTCGCGGGCCTGCCGCCGGGCCTGGCGATTGGCGCCGGGCTGCTGATTGGCGTGGCGTTTGGTATCGGCAACGGGTTGTTCGTGGCGTACCTGCATATGCCGCCGATCATCGTCACCCTGGCGACCATGGGCATCGCCCGGGGTTTTGGCCTGATGTACACCGATGGCTACCCGATTTCCGGGCTGCCGGAGTGGTTCGGCTTCTTTGGTCGCGCCAGCCTGCTGGGGATCCAGGTGCCGATCCTGATCATGCTGGTCACCTACCTCGTGGCCTATGTGCTGCTGCAACACACGCGCATCGGTCGCTACATCTACGCCATTGGCGGCAACGAAGAAGCGGTGCGCCTGTCCGGGGTGCGCGCGGCGCGTTTCAAATTGCTGGTGTATGGCATCAGCGGCTTGACCGCAGCGATTGCCGGGCTGGTGCTGACCTCACGCCTGATGAGCGGCCAGCCCAACGCCGGCATCGGTTTTGAGCTGGATGCGATTGCCGCGGTGGTCCTGGGCGGTGCCTCGATTGCCGGTGGGCGCGGGGTGATTGTCGGCACCTTGCTTGGCGCCATGCTGCTGGGCGTGTTGAACAATGGCCTGAACATGCTCGGGGTCTCGCCCTATGTGCAGAGCGTGATCAAGGGCGCAATTATTTTGCTGGCGATCTTTATCAGCCGTCAGCGCCACAAGTAAAAAAACGCAGTACCTCAACGCGGCCGCCGTGGCCGCGACGGGCTCTCTCATCTTCAATAAAGGTCAGTACCTCATGGAAAAGCACAGCCAAATGCAAGCCGTCGTCTGCCACGGCCCCAAAGACTACCGCCTGGAGCGCATCAGCAAACCCCAGGCGCGGCCCAATGAACTGGTGATCCGCATTGCCGCCTGCGGGATCTGCGCCAGTGACTGCAAATGCCACTCGGGCGCGGCGATGTTCTGGGGCGGCGACAACCCGTGGGTCAAGGCGCCGGTGGTGCCGGGGCACGAGTTTTTCGGCTATGTGGAGCAAGTGGGCGAGGGCGCCGAGGAACACTTCGAGGTCAAGGTCGGCGACAAGGTGATCGCCGAGCAGATCGTGCCCTGTGGCAAGTGCCGCTTCTGCAAGTCCGGCAAGTACTGGATGTGCGAGGTGCACAACATCTTCGGCTTCCAGCGCGAAGTGGCCGAAGGCGGCATGGCCCAGTACATGCGCATCCCCAAGACCGCCATCGTGCACAAGATTCCCGAGGCGGTGTCCCTGGAGGATTCGGCGTTGATCGAGCCCATGGCCTGCGCGATCCATACGGTCAACCGTGGCGACCTGCAACTCGATGACGTGGTGGTGATCGCCGGCGCCGGCACCCTGGGCCTGTGCATGGTGCAGGTGGCCGCGCTGAAGACCCCGAAAAAACTGGTAGTGATCGACATGGTCGACGAACGCCTGGAGTTGGCGAAAAAATACGGCGCCGATGTAGTGATCAACCCCGCCCGGGACGACGCCCGCGCGATCATCAATGGCCTGACCGACAACTACGGCTGCGACGTGTATATCGAGACCACCGGCGTGCCGGCCGGCGTGACCCAGGGCCTGGAGTTGATCCGCAAGCTGGGGCGTTTTGTCGAGTTCAGCGTGTTCGGCGCCGAGACCAGTGCCGACTGGTCAATCATTGGCGACCGCAAGGAACTGGACGTACGCGGCGCGCACCTGGGGCCGTATTGCTACCCGGTGGCCATCGACCTGTTCGAGCGTGGCCTGGTGACGTCCAAGGGCATCGTCACCCATGACTTCCCCCTGGATAACTGGGCCGAAGCGTTCGACCTGGCCAACTCGGTGAAGTCGATCAAGGTGCTGCTCAAGCCGGGGCAATGAGTATGAAATACGTGATTGGCGTGGACATTGGCACCCAGAGCACCAAGGCGCTGTTAGTGGATGGCGAGGGGCGGATCATCGCCCAGCACAGCCAGGGCTATCGCGTGGACACGCCAAAAGTGCGCTGGGCCGAGCAATGGCCACAGGTCTGGCTGGACGCGGTGCAGGTCTGCGTGGCCGAGTGCATGGGCAAGTCCGGGGTCGCCAAAGAACAGGTCAAGGCGCTGTGCATCAGCAGCCTGTACGGCGGCTCGGGGATAGCCGTGGATGGCGCCATGAAACCGTTGCACCCCTGCCTGATCTGGATGGACCGCCGCGCCGGCGATCAGGTGGCCTGGGTGCGCGAGCAGGTCGACCTGGAGCGCCTGTTCGCGGTCACCGGCAACTCGCTGGACAGCTACTACGGTTTCACCAAAATGCTCTGGCTCAAGCAGCACCAGCCCGAGGTCTGGGCCAACACCCGCTACCTGTTGCCGCCCAACAGCTACATCAATTACTGCCTGACCGGTGAGGTGGCGGTGGATCACAGCAGCGCCGGCAATATCGGTGGGGTCTACGATGTGGCCGCGCGCGGCTGGTCGGCCGAGATGCTGGCGGCGCTGGATATCCCGTTGGCGATGATGCCCGAGCACCTGCTGTATTCGGGCGAAGTGGTGGGCGGCCTGCTGCCGGAATGGGCACAACGCCTGGGCCTGGCGGCGGGCATGCCGGTGCTGGCCGGGGGCGTCGATGCGGCCATGGCGACCCTGGCGGCCGGTGTCACCCAGCCGGGCAACCACGTGGCGATGATCGGCACCAGCATGTGCTGGGGCTACCTCAACCAGCAGGTGGATGCCCGGCATGGCCTGGTGAGCATGCCCCATGTCTACAACGGCCAGCAGGACCTGTACATCTTTGGCGGCGCGATTACCGCCGGGGCCTCGGTGAGCTGGTTTCGCGAGCAGTTCTGCCAGGCCGAGGAGCAACAGGCGCGGGACACCGGCCAGGACAGCCTGTGGCTGCTGGAACAGAGCGCGCGCCAGATCCCGGCGGGCAGTGAAGGGCTGTTGTTTTTGCCGTACCTGATGGGTGAGCGCAGCCCGGTGTGGGATGACCAGGCCAGCGGCAGTTTTGTCGGCCTGAACCTGTATCACAGCCGCATCCACCTGTACCGCGCGGTGCTCGAAGGCGTGAGTTTTGCCCTGCGGCACAACATCGAGGCGGGCATGCGCGGCGCCCATTCACTGGACCCTCGGCTGATCGTGGTGGGTGGCGCGAGCCATTCGGATTTGTGGATGCAGATTATCGCGGATGTCACCCGTTACCCGGTGTACACCATCGTCCAGGAAGTGGAGGCGGCGCTGGGCGCGGCGTTGTTGGCGGCGCATGCGGTGGGGTTGGTGGACGAGGGGCAGATGGCGCAGGGGTGGGTGCAGTTGGAGCTGCGGGCTGAGCCTGGGGCTGAGAATGTACAGGCGTATGACCGGGCGTTTGCGGACTACCTGAAGCTGTATCCGGCACTCAAGCCGGTGATGCACAGCCTGCAAACGAGTTAAGTGAACACGGACCAAAATGTGAGAGCTGGCTTGCCTGCGATAGCGGTGTATCGGTCACCAATGTGTTGGCGCACACGCCGCCATCGCCGGCAAGCCAGCTCCCACATGGGCTCTCTATTGCTTTGGGATATTCATTGATGACCACCACCTTCGATTTCACCCACCAACGCATCCTCGTCACGGGCGCCACCAGCGGCATTGGCCGGGAAATCGCCCTGCAACTGATCGCCAGCGGCGCCCAGGTCTGCGCCATCGGCCGTGACGCCCAGGCCCTGTCCCTATTGGGCTGTGAAACCCTGTGCCTGGACATCGCCAACAGCGCCGCCCTGGACCTGGCCCTCAAGGACCTGCCGCCGATGCACGGCCTGGTCAATTGCGCCGGGATCTCGCGCCTGGAACCGGCAGCGGCGATCAGCAGCGCCGCCTTCGACCACGTGATGAACGTCAACGCCCGCGCCGCCGCGCAAGTCGCCAGCCGGGTGGCGGCGGCGATGATCGCGGCAGGCATCGCCGGCAGTATCGTCAACGTCTCCAGCCAGGCCTCGCTGGTGGCGCTGGACGATCATCTGGGCTATTGCGCGTCCAAGGCCGCCCTGGATGCGA
Organism: Pseudomonas sp. HC1(2025); assembly: GCF_058742075.1. Taxonomy (NCBI): domain Bacteria; kingdom Pseudomonadati; phylum Pseudomonadota; class Gammaproteobacteria; order Pseudomonadales; family Pseudomonadaceae; genus Pseudomonas; species Pseudomonas sp. HC1(2025). The sequence continues at coordinate 2,005,779 of NZ_CP196017.1, forward strand.
TCACCCGTGTGCAATGTGCCGAATGGGGGCGTTTCGGGATCCGGGTCAACAGCGTCAACCCCACCGTGACCCTCACGCCCATGGCGCAACAGGCCTGGGCCGACCCGGCCAAGCGCGACCCGGCCCTGGCGGCGATTCCCCTGGGGCGCTTTGCCCAACCCCGGGAAGTGGCGTTACCGGTGCTGTTTTTGTTGAGTGACGCGGCGAGCATGATCAGCGGGGTCAGCCTGCCGATCGATGGCGGCTACACCAGCCGCTAGCCGTTCTCCAGCTTGCCGGCGATCACCACCTTGTCCCGGGGTTTGTACGGGTCTTGCAGGCGGTCGAGCAACAGGCGCACCGCACTGCTGCCGGCCAGCGACGCATCGTGGGCCACGCAGGCAATCGGCACGCCGAAGATATCGGCAAACGGCAGGCGGTCGATGCCGCAGATGGTCAGGCTGTCGTGGGGGATATTGTGCATGCGCAAGGCGCGCAGGGCGCCCAGGGTGATCAACTGGTTGAAGCCCATGATCGCATCCGGCGCGCAGTGGGCGGCCAGGTAGTCGAGGGTGTGCAGGTAGGAGGGCATCAAGGTGTAGTCGCCGGCGCACACTTGGACCTGCACCTGGGGATGCTCGGCGAGCACTTCGCGCAGGCCCTTGAGGCGCTCTACGGTGATGCGCGAATGCTCGGGCCCGGTCAGCACCAGCAGGCGCTTGAGCGCGGGGTTGTGGCGCAACAGGTACTGCGCGGCCTCGATCCCGCTGTGGTAGTTGTCCAGCACCACGCGGCTGAACGGGCTGTCGTGGATCGTGCGGTCGAGCAGCACCACCGGGGTCTTGCCGTTGCCCAGGCGCTCCAGGTAATCGGGCTGGTAGTCGGGCTCGTCGGAGACCGGCGAGAGGATGATCCCCGCCACGCGATAACCGAGCAGGGTGTCCACGGCCTTGCTTTCCAATTCCTCCAGCTCGTCGGTGTCCACCAGCATGATGGTGTAGCCGTGCTTTTTCGCCTCGCGGGAAATCGCCTTGATCATTTCGCTGTAGAACGGGTTGTCCACTGACGCGGTGATCACCCCGATGATCAGGCTTTCACTGCGCTTGAGACCGCGGGCGAAGGCGTTGGGCACGTAGTCCAGCTCGCGCGCCACCTCAAGGATCCGCGCCAGGGTGGCGGGCTTGACCAGGTCGGGTTTGCTCAACGCCCGCGACACCGTGATGGTGGTCATGTTGACCCGTTTGGCGATGTCGCTGATGGTGACGGATTTTTTCTTGTTCATCGGCAGGTGGGACCAGGAGAAAACATCAGGAGGCTAACATGGGCACCGGTTCAAAGCACCGGATCCCAACGCTGTGACCAATCGCTCTCGGCCTTGACCACCCCGCGCAGCAGCACCAGGGCCTGTTGCAGGATCGCCGAATCACGCTCGCGCGAGTACACAAGGTAAGTCGGGAAACTGAACTCCGGGGCCTTGGGCACGCGTTCCATCACCCCGCTTTCAAGGTAACTCTGCACCACCCGCGTGCGGAAATAACCGCTGCCGCCATTCTCCAGGATGTACTGCAAGGCCAGCGGCCCGAGGTTGAAACTCACGGCGGCACGGGCCTTGTCCGGTAGGGCGGCGTCGTGTTGCTGGCGAAAGCCCGGGCCCCAGTCGATATACACATAGGGATCGGTACGGCTGGCCAGGCGCACCAGGATCAGTTTTTCCTCCAGCACCTGCTCCACCTGCAACCCCGGCCAGTACTGCGGCTGGAACACCAGCGCGGCGTCCAGCACGCCCAACTCCAGCTGGCGCAACAGGTATTCACCGTCACGCACTTCGGTGCGCAGCGCATGGCTGGGGATGTGTTCGCGCAGGGCCTTGGCCCAACCGAGCATCAACGGGTTGCACAGGCTGACTTCGCCGCCGATATGCAGCACATTGCGATAACCCTCGGGCAACGGCAGGTCACGGCGCGCCGCTTCCCAGGTTTGCACCAGTTGATTGGCATACACCACAAACGCCTCGCCATCGGCCGTCAACCGCGCCCCGGCGCGGTTGCGCACAAACAGGGTGCTGTCGAGCTGGCTTTCGAGCTTTTGCACGCGAGCGGTGATGGCGGTCTGGGTGACGTGCAGCTTCTCGGCGGCTGCGGCCAGGCTGCCGCAGCGGGTGATTTCGAGGAAAGTGCGTGCCAGTTCGATGTCCATGTCGGCTCCGGAGGGGGTGGAGGGGCATTGTAGTGTGACAATCGCATATCGGTCTGTGAAATGCGCTTCAATGTGGGAGCTGGTTTGGCTTGGCTGCGATGGGCATGAGTCTCTACGCCGCTCGCACTTTTGGGTGTGTGTACATATCCGTTGCTGCGGTCATGGCCACTTAGGGTTCCGCCCTTACGGCGGCTCACTTTGGAAAAGCCCCAAAGTAAGCAAAGGGCTCTTGCCCCACCACTCGGCACCTCGCCTAGGCTCGGTGTGCCCGTCATCCGACATTGATTTGGGGGGCCGCCGCGATGGGCCATCCATGGCCCAGCGCGGCTAAACCGGCGTCCTGCCGGTTTACCCCCCAAATCAATATCGGATGACGGCCAGCGTGGTTTGACGGGGCGCCTAAGATCAAAATCACAAGCAACGCGAGGCGGCCTGACAGCCGACCTGATCGTCGAAGCGTACGCGTACCCTGTAGGAGCTGGCTTGCCTGCGATGGCGGTGTATCAGTCGATGAATCTGTTGGCTGACCTGCCGTCATCGCAGGCAAGCCCGCTCCTACAGGGGAATGCAGCTTCGCGCTCTGGCTTTGCTGTTGCCCTGCTTTTGATCTGGCTTTTGATCTCAGGCGCCCCGTCAAACCACGATGGCCGCAGGCAGGTATTGCGCAGTGGGCACCCCGGCAGGATGCCGGGGTAGCCGCGACACGGCCATGGATGGCCGATCGCGGCGGGCCCACGGAGCAATGCCTGACTGCGGGCATGCCGAGCCTAGGCGAGGCACCGAGTGGTGGGGCAAGAGCGTTTTGCTTACTTTTGCGCTCTTCAAAAGTGAGCCGCTGTAAGAGCGGAACCCTAAGTGGCCGTGACCGCAGCAACGGATATGTACACAACCCCAAGAACCATCAAAAAATTGTGTAGATACCCATGCGCATCGCAGCCAAGCCAGCCCCCCCATTTGCTTGGGAGTCAGCCCAAGTCTTTCGGCGCCTGCAAGTGCTGGGTCGGGAATGCCTGGGCGTATACCTGGCACACCCGCAACACCTGCTCATCGGCAAACCGCGCACCCACCACATGCAAGCCCACCGGCAATCCATTGGCCGCCAACCCGCACGGCACCGAGGCCGCCGGCTGCTGGGTGAGGTTGAACGGATAGCTGAACGGCGTCCACTCCATCCATTCGCCCAGCCCAGAGCCCGGTGGCACGTTATGCCCGGCATCAAAGGCGGTGATCGGCAGCATCGGCGAGACCAGTAGGTCGTAGTGCTCATGAAACGCCGCCATGCGCGCCACCAATGCCGCCCGGGCTTCCAGGGCCGCGTTGAAGTCGCCCAGGCTGAGGCGTTCGCCCTGTTGCGCAATGCGCAGCAGGCCGGGGTCGAGCAGGTCGCACTGGGCGCCGCTCAACTGCCCGGTCAGGCGCGCCGCGCCGGCGAACCACAGGGTGTTGAACACCTCCAGCGGGTCGCTGAACCCCGGGTCGATCTGTTCCACATGCGCCCCGAGTTGCACCAGGCCCGCGACTGCCTGCGCGACCACCTTGGCCACCTGCGGATCGACGTCCACGTAGCCAAAATCAGGGCTGTAGGCGATGCGCAGGCCCTTGAGGTCCGTGCCCGGCGTGAGCCACGGCGTGCTGCGCGGGGCGCCGATCAGGCCGTCCCGGGCATCCGGTTGGGCCACGGTTTGTAGCATCAGCACGGCATCTTCCACGGTGCGGGTCATCGGTCCCAGGTGCGAGAGGATCGTCATCGAGCTGGCCGGCCATTGCGGCACGTAGCCAAAGGTCGGCTTGATGCCGAAGGTGCCGGTAAAGGCGCAGGGAATGCGGATCGAGCCGCCGGCATCGCTGCCCTGGTGCAATACGCCAAGGTTCAGCGCCGCCGCCGCGCCCGCGCCGCCGGACGAACCACCGGCCGTGGTGCGCGTGTCCCAGGGGTTGCGGGTGATGCCGTACAGCGGGTTGTCGGTCACGCCTTTCCAGCCGAATTCCGGGGTGGTGGTCTTGCCCAGCAACACTGCACCGGCCTTGCGCATAAACGCCGAAAAAGGCGCATCGACGTCCCACGGCCCGGTGGCGGATGAGGTGCGTGAGCCCTTGCGCGTGGGCATGCCGGCCGTCAGGGTCAAATCCTTGATCGACGCCGGCACTCCGTCCAGCGCACCGCAGGGTTGGCCCTTGAACCAGCGCTGTTCCGAGGCCCGTGCGGCGTTCAAGGCGCCCTCGGGGTCGACGTGGCAGTACGCGTTGACCACCGGGTTGTAGCGCTCGATACGCAGCAACGTGTCTTCGGTCACTTCCACCGGCGACAGGCTTTTATCGCGGTAGCGTGCCAGCAGTTGCACGGCCGTCAGGTTGGCGATATCAGTCATGCCGCGGGACCTCCCTGGGCTGCGTTGACCATGGCCCGCAGTAACACCGCGCAGCCGGCGGCCAAATCATCCGGCGCGGCATTTTCGATTTCGTTGTGGCTGATGCCGCCTTCGCACGGCACAAAAATCATCCCGGCCGGGCCCAGTTCAGCGACAAAAATTGCGTCGTGCCCGGCGCCGCTGACAATGTCCATGTGGCTCAGGCCCAGCACCTGGGCGGCATCGCGCACGGCGTTGACGCAGGTGGGATGAAAGTCCAGCGGTGGGAAGTCGGCGGTGGGCGTCAGTTCATAGCTCAAGCCATGCTGCTGGGCTGTGGCCTCGATCACCTGGCGCACTTCATCGACCATGGCCTGCAGCTTGTCGGCATGCAGGTGGCGCAGGTCGATGGTCATCTGCACTTGGCCTGGGATCACGTTGCGCGAGCCCGGATGCAGGGTCAGGCAGCCGACCGTGCCGCAGGCGTGAGGTTGCTGTTGATGGGCAATGCGGTTGACCGCGCTGACCACCTGCGCGGCACCCACCAAAGCATCCTTGCGCAGGCGCATGGGCGTGGGGCCGGCGTGGGCCTCGACGCCGGTGAGCGTCAGGTCGAACCACTTCTGGCCCAGGCAGCCCATGACCACGCCAAGGGTGATGGCCTGATCTTCCAGCACCGGGCCCTGCTCGATATGCGCCTCGAAATAGGCGCCCACCGGGTGCCCGAGTACCGCGCGCGGGCCGGCGTAGCCAATGCGCTGCAACTCGGCGCCCACCGACAGGCCTTGCTCGTCCTGCTTGTCGAGGGTCTCCTGGAGGTCGAATTTGCCGGCAAACACTCCCGAACCCATCATGCACGGCGGGAAGCGCGAGCCTTCTTCGTTGGTCCACACCACCACTTCAATCGGCGCTTGGGTCTGGATCTGCAAGTCATTCAGGGTGCGGATCACTTCCAGGCCGGCCATCACCCCATAGCAGCCGTCGAACTTGCCGCCGGTGGGCTGGGTGTCGATATGGCTGCCGGTCATCACCGGTGGCAGGTCCGGGTTAAGTCCGGCGCGGCGGGCAAAAATATTGCCGATCGCATCCACAGTGACGCTGCACCCGGCCGCCGTACACCACTGCACAAACAGGTCGCGGGCCTGGCGGTCGAGGTCGGTCAGGGCCAGGCGGCACACGCCGCCCTTGGCCGTGACGCCGAGTTGGGCCAGGTCCATCAGCGACTGCCACAGGCGGTCGCGGTTGATCAGCGGGGCGTTGCTCTTGAGCGGTTGCGCAAAACTATTCATCAGCAGTCTCCGGTCAGGCACTCAGGGCCAGGTAGCGGTTCTTGATCGTGGGGTCGGCGCGAAAGGCCTCGGCGCTGCCTTCGTAGACCACGCGGCCCTGTTCGAGCACGTAGTGGCGGTCGGCAAGCTTGTCGCAGACCAACAGGTTCTGCTCCACCAGCAACACCGGCAGGCCGTCCTCCTTGATCTTGCGCAGGATCTTCACCAGTTCGTCGACGATCACCGGGGCCAGGCCTTCGGTGGGTTCGTCGAGGATCAGCAGCTTGGGATCGTTGAGCAGGGCGCGGGCGATGGCCAGCATCTGTTGTTCGCCCCCGGACAACGCATGGCCGGCGTTTTTGCGCCGCTCCTTGAGGCGCGGGAACATCGCGTACACGTCCTCCATTTGCCAACGGCTGGTCTTGCGCACGGCGATGCGCAGGTTTTCTTCCACCGTGAGCAGGCGGAAGATCCCGCGGTTCTCCGGCACCAGCGCTAATCCCTGGCGGGCAATTTCAAAGATTTTCTGCCCCACCAGCGGTTTGCCGTTGAAGTGAATCTGCCCCTGGCGCGGGCAGATAATCCCCAGGATGCTGCGCAGGGTGGTGGTCTTGCCGGCGCCGTTACGGCCGAGCAGGGTCACCAGTTCGCCGGGGTTGACGGTCAGGGACACGCCCTCCAGGACGTGGCTCTTGTCGTAGTAGGAATGGATATTGTCGACGGTCAGCATCAGGCGGCCTCTCCCAGGTAAGCAGTGCGTACGCGTTCGTCGGCGCGCACGAACTCCGGTGTGCCTTCGACCAGGATCTGCCCGTGGCTCATCACCGTGATGCGTTGGCTGATGGACATGACGATGCTCATGTTGTGCTCGATCAGCAGCACCGTATGGTCACGGCCCAGGTCGCTGATCAGTTGGGTCATGATCGGGATGTCATCGATGCCCATGCCCGACGTGGGCTCGTCGAGCATCAACAGCTTGGGCTTGGAGCAGATCGACATGCCCACCTCCAGCACTCGTTGCTGGCCGTGGGACAGTTCACCGGCCAGGGTCTCGGCGCGGGCGGTGAGTTGCAGGCGCTCCAGGACCTGGTCGGCCATCTCCAGGTGTTCGCGCTGGCTATCCACCCGCCGCCAGAAGTTCAGGGCCCGTGCGCCGTCACGGCCCTGGGCGGCCAGGCGCAGGTTTTCGCGCACGCTGAGGTTCTGGAACAGGCTGGTGAGCTGGAACGAACGGGCCATGCCCAGGCCCACACGGCCGTGGGCCGGTTTGCGCATCAGGTTCTGGCCGTCGAAGTGGATTGCGCCTGCGGTGGCCTGGCGCTCGCCGGTCAGGCAGTGAAACAGGCTGGTCTTGCCGGCACCGTTGGGGCCGATGATGGTGTGGATGGTACCGGCCTCGACCTTGAGATTGACGCCGTTGACGGCATGGAAGGCGCCGTAGGCCAGTTCCAGGTCTTTGGTTTCCAACAGGATGCTCATAGCAGCTCCTCCTTGGTCACGGCGGCGGCCTTGCGGCTGCCACGCACACGTTCGAACAGCGCCGACAGGCCGCCCCACAAGCCTCCGCGCATAAAGATCACCACCAGGATCAGGATCACCCCCAGCAGCATCAGCCAGCGTGGCCACAGGTCGGAGAGAAAGTCCCCCAGCAGCACAATGGAGCCGGCGCCCAGCAATGAGCCGAACAGCGAGCCGGTGCCGCCGACGATGGTCATGATCAGGATGTTCTCCGACATCACCAGGTCGATATTGGACAGCGGCACAAAGTGCAGGAGCATGGCGTACAGCGCCCCGGCAATCCCGGTGACCGCGCCAGACAGCACAAACACCAGGATCTTGAAGTGGCGCGTGTCGTAGCCGATGGCCGAGGCGCGGGTTTCGTTTTCGCGGATCGCCATCAGCGTGCTGCCGAACGGTGACGCGATGACCCGGCGTGCGCCGATAAAGATCAGCAGGAACAGCACCGCGACGAACCCGTAGAACACCCGGGCGTCGGCCAGGGACAGCAGCACCGTGTCACCGATGCGGATTTCCGGGCGCGGCACACTGAGCAGGCCGTTGTCGCCGCCGGTCCAGTCGCTCAGGGTGTAGGCCAGGAAGTAGGCCATCTGGCTGAAGGCCAAGGTCAGCATCACGAAGTAGATGCCGGTGCGGCGGATCGCCAGGGCGCCCACCAGGAAGGCCAGGAACCCGCCGACCAGGGCCGCGCCGAGCAGCGCGCTGAACAGGCCCAGTTGCAGGTGGATCATCAGCAAGGCGGCGCAATAGGCACCGGCGCCGAAGAAGATGCCTTGGCCGAACGACAGCAGCCCGGTGTAGCCCAGCAACAGGTTGCAGGCCAGGGCGGCGAGGGCAAAGATCAGGATCTCGGTGGCCAGGGTCGCCGAGGGCAGGATCAACGGCAGGCCGATCAACACCGCCAGCACCCACAGCAACATGGCCCTGGATTGGGTCTTGGCGAACGGCAGGGGGTTTTTCTCACTCATCTCAAGCTCTCCCGAACAGGCCATAAGGGCGTACCAGAATCACCACGGCCATGGCGCCGTAGATCATCAGGCTCGCGCCTTGGGGCCACAGGGTGGTCATCAGGCTCTGCACCACGCCCACCAGCAGGCCGCCCACCAGGGCGCCGCCGAACGAACCCATGCCGCCGATCACCACCACCACGAAGGCGATGCCGAGGATCTCCGGGCCGACAAAGGGCTGGGCACCGCGCAACGGGGCAAACAGCACCCCGGCGATCCCGGCCAGGGCCACGCCAAGGGCGAAGGTCATGGAGAACAGGCGGAAAATATTGGTGCCCAGCAGGGATACCGTCTCGGTGCTTTCACTGCCGGCCCGCACCAGGGCGCCAAAGCGCGTGCGCTCCAGCAGCAGCCACAGGCCCAGGCCCACCAGCCCCGAGAACACAATCAAAAACAGGCGGTAGTAGGGGTACACGAAGTCGCCGACCACCAGTACCCCGCGCAGCAGTTCCGGCACGGCGACGCTCTTGCCCACCGGGCCCCAGATCATCACGCTGGCTTCCTGGATGATCAACGCAATGCCCAGGGTCACGAGGATCTGGAACATGTGCGGCAGGTGGTAGATGCGCTGGATCAATAATCGCTCGATCAGCCACGCCAGTGCGGCCACCACCAGCGGCGCGATCAGCAGGGCCAGCCAGAAGCTTTCGGTGAGGCTGACGACGGTGTAGCAGATGTACGCGCCCAGCAAAAAGAACGCGCCGTGGGCGAAGTTGACGAAGTTCAACAGGCCGAAAATGATCGTCAGCCCGACCGCAATCAGAAAGTAGATCATCCCCAGGCCCAGGCCGTTGAGAATCTGGAACAGGTAAAGATTGAGCATGCAGGAATCCTCCAACAGGCGGCCGCGGTCAACGGCCCTGTCGTGTGTTACCGGTGAAAGTGGGCGGATCAGCCGAGCTTGCAGCCCGTGGCTTCTACCGGTGGGAACGACTGGCCGGCGCTGAGGACTTTGGCCAGGTCATCCTTGTCGGCCATGTCGCCCGTGGCCTTGCCCACCAGCAGGTAGTAATCCTTGATCACCTGGTGGTCGCCGGCGCGGATCGTTTCCTTGCCGGTCGGGCCGTCGTAGCTCAGGCCCTGCATGGCCTTGGCCACGGTGGGGCCGTCGAAGCTGCCGGTGGCCTTGATGGTGTCGAGCATGACCTTGGTGCTGATGTAGTCGGCGGCCAGCGGGTAGGTGGGGTTGATCCCGTACTTGGCCTGGGTCAGCTTGACCAGTTCGCGGTTGAGCGGGGTGTCGACCTGGTGCCAGTACTGCGCGCCGAGGTACACGCCTTCGAGCACATCGCTGCCCAGTTCCTGGAACTGGTCGAGGCCTGCGGACCACACCAACAGCACTTTCATGCGCTCCTTGATGCCGAAGTTGACGGCCTGGCGCAGGGTGTTGGAGGACTGGCTGCCGAAATTCAGCAACACCAGCACATCGGGCCGGGCGGCGATGGCGTTGGTCAGGTAGCCGGAAAATTCCTGTTCCTGCAATGAGTGATAGCTGTTGCCCACGTGCTCCAGGCCGCTTTCGGCCAGCACGCTCTTGGCGCCTTCGAGCAACGCTTCGCCGAACACGTATTGGGGGGTGATGGTGTACCAGCGCTTGGCCTCGGGCAGCAGCTTGATCAGCGGCACCAGGGTTTCGCGGATCGCGCCATAGGTGGGCACCGACCAGCGGAAGGTCGCGCCGTTGCAGTCCTTGCCGGTGACTTCATCGGCGCCTACCGGGGTCATGAACACCCCGCCAACCTTATCGACTTCCTTGGCCACCGCCAGCGCCGAGGACGACAGGGTGCAGCCCTGGAAGAACCGCGCGCCGTCCTGGCCAATCGCCTCCTGGACCTTGCGCACCGCCTTGCCGGCGTTGCCTTCGGTGTCGATCACCTTGTAGTTCAGTGGGCGCCCGAGGAGCTCGGGGTACTGCGCCACGGCCAGGCGTGAACCCATGTCGGCAAACTTGCCATAGCTGGCAAAGGCGCCAGACATGGACTTGAGGCCGTAAAAGGTAAACGGTTCGGCGGCGAATGCCCCGCGCACGCTCAGCGGAAGGCTGAGCGCGGCGGCGGCGGTGAGGCTGGCTTTCAACAACGTACGACGCTGCATGGGGTGACTCCCTGGTTTAGTTATTGGCAGGAGTGGCAATGGCGATACGGTGGAGCACGGCCTGTGGGCAGGCCTTTTTATTGAAGTCAAACACGGTTGAAACTGTAGGAGCTGGCTTGCCTGCGATAGCGGTTGATCAGTTGAGAAAATTTGCCTGACCGACCGCTATCGCAGGCAAGCCAGCTCCTACAGGGATTTGTGGTGTGTTCAGGAGTGGTCGAACTCCAGCAAAAAATGCGGGCTGACCTGGCCTTCCAGCGCGGTCATGTGGTGTTCGGCGTCGCACATGTGTTCATGCATCAGGCTGCGCACGGCCGCTTCATCGTTGGCACGAAACGCGCTCAACAGTTGCTTGTGATAGTCCAGGTTGGCCGCGTCGAACTGCTTGCGCTTGGGCTTGTAGGCCTTTTTCAGCACCACCAGGTCGCGCAGCAGGTCGTTGAGGAACTGCGCCATGAAACTCAGCAGCGGGTTGGGGCAGGCCCTGGCCAGCAAATTGTGGAACTCCAGTTCCGCCAGGCGTTGCTCACGCTGGCCGGCTTCGCTGTCTTCCGGGGCGCTGCAAAAGTCCACGTTGTCTTGCAGGGCGCGATAGTCGTCTTCGCTCAGGCGTCCCAGCACCGACACGGCCAGCTCCACCTCGATCACTTTGCGCAACTGGTACACCTGCTCGCCATCCAGGTGCTGGAAGTGCAGGTAGTTGCGCAAGGCACGGCTGGCCGGCTCCGTGCCGGCCTGGTTCAGGTACGCGCCACCGGTTGGGCCGGTGCGGGTGCTGACCAGGCCTTCGACCTCCAGGGCCTTGAGCGCTTCGCGGGCCGAGCCCTTGGAGCACTGGAAGCTCTCCATCAGCTCGCGCTCGGTGGGCAAGCGGTCGCCGGGTTTCAAGGCATCGGTGACGATCGAGCGCTTGACCGACTCGACAATCACATCGGAAAGCTTCTGGCGTTTGCGTCGCAGGGGGCGGCTGAGCATGGTTTTCTATTTATCGTATTAATGCGGATAAATAGCACTTAATAGGGGTTGGGACGGGGCGTCAACGGCGGGGGTCGTTTTCAGGTAAAACAGGTCGTAAACCACCTTTGGACTAGCAGGCCAACTCAAATCAACTGTGGGAGCTGGCTTGCCTGCGATAGCGGTTTATCAACTGAGAAAATATTGCCTGAGCCACCGTTATCGCAGGCAAGCCAGCTCCTACAGTTGAGTTGTGCAGTTAGGCAGATTGAGCCTGGCGCAGTAATTGCGTGCCTTGGTGCTCCAGTCTTTGTGCAGGAGCACCCGAGCATGCAATTACGAGCCTTGCGGTATTTTCACGAGGTGGCGCGCTGCGCCTCGTTGCGTAAGGCGGCCGAGCGTTTGTACGTCACGCCCACTGCCGTCAGCCGGCAGATCGAACACCTGGAGCACTTCTTTGGCGCCGCGCTGATTGAGCGCGGCCCGCGCGGTATCCGCCTGACGGTAGAGGGCGAGTGCCTGGCCGAGCAGGTCACCAGTACCCTGCGCGGCCTCGATCAGGTGCGCGATGTGATCGCCAGCCGGCAAAGCCAGGTGGCGGGTAACATCAGCATTCATGTGTCAGAAAGTATCGTTTCCACGGTATTGGCGCCGGTACTCGCGGCGTTCTACCGGGCGCACCCCAAGGTCACGTTCAATATCGTGATCGCCAGCGCCTCGGCCACTCTGGATGCACTGTGCAGTGGCGAGGCCGACCTGGGCCTGGCGTTCTATCTGCAGGAGCGGGCCGATGTGGAAGTCACCGCGCAATGCGAGTTGTGGCACCGCGTACTGGTCAGCGCCGAACACCCGTTTGCCCAGCGCGACAGCATTGAGTTGCGCGAGCTTGAAGGCCAGCCCCTGGCCATTCCCGACTCGGCGTACGGCGTGCGCCAGGCCTTGGAGGCGGCGGCGAAAAAGCGTGGGGTGACGATCCAGCCGGTGTTTACCACCAGCTCCCTGGAAGTGCAGAAAAGCCTGGCCCGGCAACGGGCGGCGGTCTTGATCCTGCCCCAGGTGGATGCCGATGCCCGCGACCTGGGTGATGGCCTGGTGGCGGTGCCGATTGCCGATGAGCACCTGGGGCGGATTCGCATTGACCTGTGCGGCTACCGCAACCGACCGCGCTCGGTGGCGGTCCTCAAATGCCAGGACATGCTGGCCAGCGCCATGCAGCGTTGCGCGCTGGTGGACTAATCGGCCAGGCAACGGGTCGACGACGGCGGCTGTCTGCCCTGGGCCAGGTAGATGCCGGCCCAGCGGTTCACGCACTGGCTGGCATCGGTGGTGGTGCTCTGTAGATAGGGGCCCTTGAGCCGCAGGGTGGCGGGCAGCGTGTCGGATGCCTGGGCGGTGCTTGCGTCGGGCTCGATCAGCACCATGCGCTCGACACGGTCGGCAAACAATTGGGCGTACTCGGCACCCAACAGATTGCCCTGGGCGATGCCCAGGAAGCTGACGCGTTGCTCCCCCAGTTGCTGGCGCACGAACTCCATGTCCCACGCCGATTGTTCATTGGCCACGCCCTTGCGCGGGCTTAGTTCAACGACGTCGTAGAGGCGCGTCAGCGTGCGGTATGCCTCGGTGTTGTAGTACTTCCAGACGGTTGCCAGATGCACCGCGAACACCCCATGCAAATTCGCCTGGGCCGTGGCCGGTCGCGCGAAGATCACGCCCCGGCGCTCCAGGGGCTGCTGGGCACCGACCCGGGTGAGGGTCAGGCGGTAGGTGCGTGCGTCAGGGGCCTGGTGGTCCAGCGGCACGGTGACAATGCCGCACTGGGTACGCGCCACCACCTCCTGGTCAAGCGCCCGCCCGGGCAGGCGCGGGCAATCCACCAACCATTCGATACCGGGCGCCGCGGCATGGCCGGGAGAACTCAAGAGCATCATCCATCCACTGATGAGGCAAAGCGCTGCTGCTTTCAAAGGTTTCATCCGCGTTCCTGGGTAACCGTCCATAGGGAACAGGCTTTTTACCAAGGGCGGCGGCGAGCCAATGCCGGAGCAGTCGCATGTAGGGTGTAAGAATTCTGAATTTTACCCGTCGGCAACTGCTGATGCCGACGGGCGGGTGTCAGAACAGGTTGATGGGGAAATTGCCGACGATCCTGAATTCGTCATAGCTGCCGTCAATCTGCCCGCCACTGGCGCGGTGGTTGTAGACGATGGTGCGCAAGACCGAGTTTTTCAACTTCCCCGATTGCACCACATACGCCAGCATCAAGCCGTTTTCGTTGTGCTTGGCGTTGTCCAGCCCGCGCACGTTGTAGCCGGTGTTGTGGCCGTTGCGATCACCCTCGTAGTGCGTGCCGTCGATGCCCCAGCCCTTGGCGTGCCACAGGCTGGCGGTCAGGCCGGGCACGCCGTAGGCGGCCAGGTCAAGGTCGTAGCGCAGTTGCCAGGATTTTTCGTTGGGGCCGTTGTAGTCCGAGTACAGCGAGTTGGCCATGTAGTTGCCGGTGGACTCCCACACATAGTCGAAGTACTCGTTGCCGAACACCTGTTGCCAGGCCAGGGTCAGGCTGTGGGCCTGGTGGTTGGCAGTCACGGCCAGGCTGGCGGCGTCGTTGTCGATGTAGCCCAGGCGCTGCTGGCCGGAGTCCTCGGTGTGGTAGTAGTGCAGGGCGGTCTTGAGGGCGAGTGTGTTTTTGTCGCCGATGCGATGGGTCAGCCCCAGGTAGTACTGGTCCCACATGTCCTCGAAGCGCGAGCCGTAGAGGCTGGCTTCCAGGCCGTAGCCCGGCTTGAGCGTGGCCCCCAGGTAACTGATGCGCGCGCCGCTGTAGGCGCGGTTGCCGAAGGTGGTGGTCAGGCGCTCGGCGCCGGTGCCGGTGCGCGGGATGGCCCGGTCGAAACTGCCGCCCTGGATCGACAGCCATTCCAGTTCGTTGCTGTACAGGCCCACGCCCTGGAAGCTGGAGGGCAGGGCGCGGTTGTCCTTGTAGCGCAGGATCGGGTTGTCGGTCATCAGGCGCCCGGCCTTGAGCTCGGTATTGGACAGGCGCAACCGCACATCGCCCACCCCCAGCCGGCTCCAGGTCGGGATCGCATCGCCGTCGCTGTCCACCAGCACGCGGTCGCCGCCATTGGCCACCTTGCCATGCCCGCGCTGCAGGTTGACCGCACTGAATACGCCGATATCCACCCCCACGCCAATCACACCCTGGGTGTAGCCGGAGCTGTATTTGAGCATGGCGGTCTGCACCCAGGTTTCGCGCACGCGGGTGCGTTCGATGCCACCGGGTTTCTTGATGCTCAGGTAGGTGCTGCGCTGGGTGTGCTGGTTGGAATAGTAGTGACGCAGGTTCAGGTCCAGGCTGCTGCCCTCGATAAAGCCGGGGGCACTGGCCTGGGCGTTTTCTTGCGCATAAGCCTGGGTGCCGGTCGCCAGGGTGGCGGCCAGGAAAAGACGTGGATACATGGTTCATCCCCACACAAAGAAGAAACTGTAGGAGCGAGCTTGCTCGCGAAAAGCCGGAGACCGCCGCGTGCATCCAGAATGCGCGCGTTATCGTTGACGGTCTTCGCGAGCAAGCTCGCTCCTACATGAAGGGTGCATACGCGCTGTTCAGCGAACCGGGGCTTCTGTGAGCCGGGTTTCGCGGGCCGGGGTGCCGGGCAGCACGGGCCGGGTTTCCTTGGCGAACCAGGCAGCGGTGAGGCACACCAGGTTGGCGATCAGCAGGTACCACACCGGTGACATCGGGTCGCCCGTGGTGCCGATCAACCAGGTGATGATGATCTGCGCAGTGCCGCCAAACGCCGCCACACCAAACGCGTAGACGATGGAGAAACCGGTGGAGCGCACGGATTTGGGGAAGCTCTCCACCAACAGCACGATCAACGCCGCGCCGCTCATGCCATGCAGGCCCGAGAGCACTGCCAGGGTCAGGAGGAAGGTCGACGGGCTGGGGTGTTCGGTCATCAATTGCAAGGCCGGGAACAGGATCAGCAACAGCACCACCCGGGGCGTCATCAGGATCACCCGGCGCCCGAAACGGTCGCACAACATGCCGCCGGCCACCGCGCACACTGCCATGGCCGCGCCGGCCACCAGGGTCGAGAGCATGGAAATACTGGTGGGCAACTTCAGCTCTGTCAGGGCAAAGGTGGTCATGTAGTTGAGGAAGTACTGGGTGATGGTGCTGCCCGAGAGGATCAGCAAACCCAGGACCAGCGCGCGCCGATGCTTGCCGCAGACTTCGCGCACCAGATCGCCGGTGCTGGTGGTTTCGCCCTGGCCGTGGAAGGTCTCGGCCAGGTTACGGCGGATATAGATCCCAATCGGCAACACCAGCAGGCCAAACACGAACGGCACGCGCCAGCCCCAGCTGTTGAGGTCTTCGGGGGACATCACTTTGGTCAGGGTATAACCCACCAGCCCTGCGGCCATGGCGGCGACACCCTGGGCCACCACTTGCCAACAGGCATAGGTGCCGCGTTTGTGCGCTGGCGCGGCTTCCAGGATATAGGTGGTGGCGGGCCCGGCTTCACCGCCCCAGGCCAGGCCCTGGATCATGCGGGTGACCACCAGCAGGATCGGCGCGGCAATCCCGATGGTCTCGTAGCCGGGCAATATCGCAATACTGCCGGTGCCCACCGCCATCATCACCAGGGTCAGCAACATCGCCGGCTTGCGTCCGACGCGGTCGGCGTAGGCGCCAATCAGCACCGCGCCCAGGGGCCGCACGATAAAGCCGATGCCAAAGGCGGTGACCGAGAGCATCAAGCTGACGAAAGCGCTGTCGGACGGGAAAAACGTGTGGCCGATCATCACCGCGAAGGTCGCGTAGACCCCAAAGTCGAAAAACTCCACGGCATTGCCCAGCACCACGGCGAAGATGCTCTTGCGGCCGGCGTCCGGCGATGGCGTTTCGGGTGTGTGCTCGGGACCCTCGCGAGTCAATTGTTCAGTGTGCATACCAGCCCCTCGGTTTTAGTTATAGGTCGCCCAGGCCCCGGCCTTGTGGCCGGGGAGCGGGCGTGTGGGTGGGCAGTTCAGTTACAGCGTCAAGGTCAGCTCGGGTTCGGCCATTGGTGGATTGCGCCACGCCAGCTCTCATAGGTTTTTGCGATTTGCAGCAGCCAGATATCGGCAAAGCGGGGGGCGATCATCTGCAGGCCGATGGGCATGCCATCGGCGGCGAAACCACAGTTGATCGACAGCGCCGGTTGCTCGCCCATGTTCCAGGGCACGGTGAACACGATGTGTTCGAACGGCAATTGCGGGTCATTGCTCGGCGATGGCCATTGGGCGGGGAACGCGTTGACCTGGTTGGTGGGCGACAGGATCAGGTCCAGGTCGCTGAAGGCCTGGGCGGCGCGGCGGCGCATCTCGAAGGTCTGGTTGAACCCCTGCACCGCCTGTACGCCGCTGATGTCGGCACCAGGGGCGGCCCAGTCGCGGATGTACGGCAAGACTTTATCGAACTGCTCGCTGCTCAAGGCCGACAAGTCGCCCCATTGCCGGGCGCGCCAGAACTGGTCGAGGCCGTCGAGCTGGGCGCGGTCCATGATCGGCGGGATCAGCGTGACCCTGGCGCCATGGGCTTCGAACAGGCGTGCGGCGTGCTCCACCGCCTCACACACGAAACCTTCCGGTTGCAGGCCGGCACCTGGCTCGAGCATCAGCCCGACCCGCAGGCCCCTGACCGACAGCGGCTGGTTGCTCCACTCGCTGGTGAGCGGCGGCAGGCTGGTGGCGTCGCGGGTATCGGGGCGGGCCAGGTGCTGCATCATCAAGACGCAGTCGTCCACCGTGCGGGTCATGGGCCCGGCGGTGCGGCCGGTGTAGTACGGGTCGATCGGGATGCGCCCCAGGGTCGGCTTGAACCCCACCAGGCCACACCAGGCGGCGGGCAGGCGCACCGAGCCGCCGATATCGGTGCCGATATGCAACGGCCCGTAACCGGCGGCGGCCGCCGCGCCAGCCCCCGAGCTGGAACCGCCGGTGTTGTTGGCGGTGTTCCACGGGTTGCGGGTGATGCCATGGAAGCTCGACAAGCCGGAGGAGAGCATGCCGAAATCCGGGACAGTGGTCTTGGCCAGCACAATCGCCCCGGCTTCGCGCATCCGCGCGGCGGGCGGGGCGTCCCTGAGGGCCGGGGTCAGGCGGGTGGCGGCGCTGCCGAGGGGAATCGGCGTGCCTTCGGTGGCTATCAGTTCCTTGATGGTCACGGGCACACCATCGAGCACGCCGTTGGGCTGGCCTTTGTTCCAGCGCTCGGTGGCGGCCTGGGCTTGCCGGCGTAACTGCTGTGGATCGAAGGCGTACAGCGCGCGGATCTGCGGCTCCCAGCGGTCGATATGGCCCAGCAGGTGGTCGTAGTAGTCGATGGGGGAGAGCTGGCGGCTGGCGAACTGCGCCAGCAATTGCGTGGCCGTGAGGTCGTGAAGATCGGTCATTGAGCGCTTCCTGGTGATGGGCCCTGGGGCTCATGGCGGGTGGCTGTTGGACCCGACTATATAAACCCTGGGCAGCAGCGACCATCACATTCGAAGCGGTGCAGTGTTGCGTTTTTGTGTGCACTCAATTGTCACGACTCTGGGCGCCGGCAATCCCTAATACCAGTCAGTCAAGCGCAGATCCCCTGTGGGAGCGGGCTTGCCCGCGATAGCGGCGGTTCGGCCACTATTTGTGGCGGCTGGTATACCGTCATCGCAGGCAAGCCAGCTCCTACCTTTGATTTGTGGTGTGGCCCAAACTACTGCCCCGACGCACATCCCCTGTGGGAGCGGGCTTGCTCGCGAAAGCGGTGGTTCGGCCACTATTTGTGGCGGCCGGTATACCGCCATCGCAGGCAAGCCAGCTCCTACCTTTGATTTGTGGTGTGGCCCAAACTACTGCCCCGACGCACATCCCCTGTAGGAGCGGGCTTGCCCGCGATAGCGGCGGTTCAGCCATTATTTTTGGCGGCTGGTATACCGCCATCGCAGGCAAGCCAGCTCCTACCTTTGATTTGTGGTGTGGCCCAAGCTTTTGCCCCGACGCACATCCCCTGTGGGAGCGGGCTTGCTCGCGAAAGCGGCGGTTCGGCCACTATTTGTGGCGGCTGGTATACCGCCATCGCAGGCAAGCCAGCTCCTACCTTTGATTTGTGGTGTGGCCCAAGCTTCTGCCCCGACGCACATCCCCTGTGGGAGCGGGCTTGCTCGCGAAAGCGGTGGTTCAGCCACTATTTGTGGCGGCTGGTATACCGTCATCGCAGGCAAGCCAGCTCCTACCTTTGATTTGTGGTGTGGCCCAAACTACTGCCCCGACGCACATCCCCTGTGGGAGCGGGCTTGCTCGCGAAAGCGGCGGTTCGGCCACTATTTGTGGCGGCTGGTATACCGCCATCGCAGGCAAGCCAGCTCCTACCTTTGATTTGTGGTGTGGCCCAAGCTTTTGCCCCGACGCACATCCCCTGTGGGAGCGGGCTTGCTCGCGAAAGCAGTGGTTCAGCCACTGTTTTTGGCGGCTGGTATACCGTCATCGCAGGCAAGCCAGCTCCTACCTTTGATTTGTGGTGTGGCCCAAGCTTTTGCCCCGACGCAGATCCCTTGTGGGAGCGGGCATGCTCGCGAAAGCGGTGGGTCAGTCAACATCAATGTTTGCTGGGCCGACGTCTTCGCGAGCAAGCCCGCTCCCACATTTGATCTTCACTGCGTTGAGCATTGCGTTCGCTTGACTGATCGGCATTACGGCAAGCCCGCTCCCACACTGGATCAGCGCAACAATTGCTCGATGGCTTTGCACACCCGTGGATCATCACAATGCGCCACATTGAAGCGCATAAAATCATGCAGCCCCGGCTCATACCCAAACAGTGCCCCCGGCGCCAACACCATGCCGCGCTTGAGCCCGGCCTCGGCCAGTTGTTCACCCTCGACCCCGGCCGGCAGGCGCGCCCAGATAAACATCCCCGCTTCATACCCCATGGGCAGCTCACAGCCACAGCGGCGCAACCACTGTTCCACCCGCGCACCGGCTTCCAGCAGGCGCTGGACCATGCGCTTGCGGTGCCGCGCATAGCTGCCTTCGCTGAGCAGGCGGTAGACCAGTTGCTCGAACAACTCCGAGGTCACGCCGCCGCTCATCAACTTCATATTGGTCAGGTTGGCCGCCAGTTGCGGCGCCGCCACCACATAGCTGACCCGGGTATTGGCGCTGAGGGTTTTCGAGAAGCCCGACAGATAGGTCACCTGCTCCAGCCCGGCGAGTGCCGCCAGGCGGGGCGGCGGGTTGGGGTGCAGGTCGCCGTAGAGGTCGTCCTCGATGATATGGCAGTGATACTGGCGCATCAGTTGCAGCAGCCCAAAGGCCTGGGCCGCGCTGAAGGAATGGCCGGTGGGGTTGTGCAGGATGCTGGTGGTCACATACAGGCTGGGCCGTTCCTCGCTGAGCAACTGCTCCAGGGCCGCCAGGTCGAAACCATCCGGGCCGCGCGGCAGTGTCACCACCTTGACCCCATGCAACGCCAGGTTGGCGTGGAAGTTGAAATAGCACGGCGCATCCAGCAGCACCGTGTCACCGGGGCGGGCCAGCAGGCGCATCAACATGTCCAGGCCTTGCAGGGTACTGGGGGTGGTGATGATCTGTTCCACCGGCACCGCCAGCCCATCGCCCAGGAGTTTTTGTTGCAGGGCCTGGCGCAGCGGCAGGAAACCCGCCGGCGTGCCCATGCCGGCAACCCGCAGGGACGGGGCCCGTACCACACTGCGCAGGGCCTGGCGCATGGTCTCGGAATCGAGCCAGTCTTCGGGCAGGTGGCCGCCACCGGGGCGCAGTTCGCCCTGGCCGGTCAGCATCGGCCGGCGCAGCACACTGAGCAAATCCTGGGGCAGCAGGTCCACCCAGTTGCTGGACGATGGCTGCGTCTGGCGCTGGGCCACAAAGTGCCCGCGGCCCTGGCGCGAGGTCAGCAGGTGTTGGCCGCGCAGGCGGTCCAGGGCCTCATTGACGGTGAATTTTCCGACACCCAACTGTTGCCCCAGCTCACGCACCGACGGCAGTTTGCTGCCAGCGGCCAATTCGCCTTGTTCGATGGCACGGGCGAACGCCTCGACGATCTGCTGGACCTTGGGGGCGCGCTCATGAAAGTGGATCTGCGGAAGGGCCATCGCGATGTCCTGAAGTTTGCCGGTCACTTTACCGGTAAAGCCTGCATGAATAACCGCCGAGTTTACCTGCCCGGCGCCGGATCTGCGCCCTAGACTGCGCAACATTCCTTGCCGCCGTGAAATTACCCACCATGGTCACTGCCCTTACGCTGTCTTCGTTCCTGTATTTCCTGGTGTTGTGCAGCACCCTGGCCTTCAGCCCCGGCCCCATGACCCTGCTGCTGCTGAGCCTGGGGCTCAAGGACGGCCTGCGCCACTCCTTGCCGGCACAGTTCGGGGCCAGTGTGTCGTACCTGATTTCGATCCTGATCTTTGCCGTGGGCTTTTCCGAGCTGATCAAGGGCTACCCGCTGATTACCCAGGGCATCCAACTGGTGGGCGTGGCTTACATTCTGTACCTGGCCTACAAACAGTGGACCAGCAGCGGCGTGCAGATCAACACCAGCGGGCAAGGGCCAGAGACGCCCCGTGGCCTGTTCGGCAAGGGCTTGCTGACCGGCCTGTCCAACCCCAAGGCGATCATTCTGTTCAGCGCAGTGTTCCCGCAGTTTGCAGCCGTGGGGCAGGACAGCGCCGCCGGCGACATCGCGATCCTCGGCCTGACCTTCCTGGTCCTGCAGTTCGCCAGCGGCTGCCTGTATTGCTACTTCGGCCAGCGCATCAAGCATGTGCTCGAGTCGCCGCGCAAGCGGGTGCTGTTGCAGAAGGTCACGGCGGTGTTGCTGCTGGCCGTGGCGATGTTACTGGCCCGTGGATTCTCCAGCTAGGCGCCTGGCGTCAAGGGTTTGGCAAGGTGATGGGCGCCTGGGATAACCCTCTGAGCGGTAGTGGCTATTTGCCGGTCCCCTGATAGACTTCCAGCATTCATCCAGGATCAGCCAGATCATGCCAGCCGCAGGAGGAAAAGGACTTCCGCTCGCCAGACGCCTGTACAAATCGCGGACCCTGGGGCTCACGCTCGGTTTCGTCTGTGTATTGGCCGGCATGTACCCGCTGGATCCGCCAGGCTGGGTCTGGGCCTGGATGCTGCTCAACGCCTTCGCCTGGCCGCACCTGGCCTACCAACTGGCA
Organism: Pseudomonas sp. HC1(2025); assembly: GCF_058742075.1. NCBI lineage: Bacteria > Pseudomonadati > Pseudomonadota > Gammaproteobacteria > Pseudomonadales > Pseudomonadaceae > Pseudomonas > Pseudomonas sp. HC1(2025). The sequence goes on from NZ_CP196017.1 coordinate 2,027,357, forward strand.
CGCCGCGCCGAAAACTCCCTGCGCGCCGAACGCCGTCATCTATTGGTGGACTCGTTTTGTGGCGGCTTCTGGGTCGGTGCCATGCACTTCAACCCGCTGCCCAGCGTCACCACGCTGTCGATGATGACCATGAACAACGTCGCCATCGGTGGGCTGCGGTTCATGTTGATGGGCTGGGTGGCCCAGGCACTGGGCATCGGGGTGGCGCTGCTGCTGTTCGCCCCGGCTTACATCGCCCTGACCACGCCCGCCCAGCTTTACGCCTGCTTGCCGATCCTGATGCTCTATCCGCTGGCCCTGGGCTGGATCTGTTATCGCCAGGCCATCACGCTGGCCCGGCACAAGCGTGAACTACTGGCCCTGAGCCGCACCGACAGCCTGTCCGGCCTGCTCAACCATGGCGCCTGGAAAGACCACCTGGAAATCGAGTTCGAACGCTGCCGGGGCGGCCAGCAGGGCGCTGCGATTGCCCTGATCGATATCGACCATTTCAAGATCATCAACGACACCTACGGTCACGTCACCGGCGACATCGTGCTGCGCCAACTGAGCAAGATCCTGCGCCAGAACCTGCGCGCCACCGATCTGGCCGGGCGCTACGGCGGCGACGAATTCTGCGTGATCCTGCCGGACATGCCCCTGGGCCACGCCACCGAAGTGATGGACGCACTACGCGACCGCTTCAGCTCCCTGGGCTACGCCCAGGATCCGACCTTGCGCGCCAGCCTGAGCATTGGCCTGGCGCCGTATCAAGCGTCCCACGGTGATGCGACCAGTTGGTTGAATGATGCCGACCAGGCGTTGTATGAGGCCAAGAGTAGCGGGCGCAATCGGGTGCGTTCGGTGCAGGGCGGGTGGGTGCGGTCGGTTTGAACTGCCGGAACTGAATCCGCGCTCAGCGCGCCAGCGGCGGCCCGCCCGCACCCAGGGGTTTTTATGATGTGTGCAGGATTTTCGTGCGCCCCAACACTAAACTGCACAGCGCCGGCAAGAACAGCAGCGTCAATAACGTCCCCACCAACACCCCGCCAATCAGCACATACGCCAGGGACGACCAGAACACCGACAAGGTCAGCGGAATAAACGCCAACGCTGCCGCCAGCGCGGTCAAGATCACCGGCCGCGCGCGGCGTACGGTGGCTTCGACGATCGCTTCGCCACTTGCCATGCCCTGTTCCTGGTTCTGGCGGATCTGGTCGGTGAAGATCAGGGTGTTGCGCATCAGGATCCCGCCAATCCCGATCAGGCCCAGGATCGCATTGAAGCCAAACGGCTGGTTGAACAGCAGCAAGGTCGGCACCGCGCCGATCAAGCCCAGCGGGGCGGTGGCGAAGACCATCAACATCACGCCGAACGAGCGCACCTGGAACATGATCACCGTGAGGGTCAGCAGGATCATGATCGGGAACAGTGCCGCCAGGGCCACGTTGGCCTTGGCGCTTTCTTCCACCGGGCCGCCGATGTCCAGGCGATAGCCGGCCGGTAGCCGCGCGATCAGGGGTTGCAGGTCTTTGTAGACCGCCATCTCCACGTCGGGCGGTTGCACGCCGTCGATGATGTCGGCGCGCACTTCGACGGTGCTCGCGCGGTTGCGACGCTTGAGGATCGGCTCTTCCATCACCGCCTGGAAATGCCCGACCTGGGCCAGGGGCACCGATACCCCGGCGCTGTTGGTCAGGGTCATGTTGTCGAGGTTGCCGAGGTCTTCACGCTGGCTGCCCTGGGCGCGGGCCACCACCGACACGGTGCGGTTGCCTTCGCGCACTTCAGTGATGGGGTTGCCGCTGAGCAGGGCGTTGAGCTGGGATTTCACTTCGTTGGGGGTGAAACCCAGCAGGCGCAGGCGATCCTGGTCCAGCACCAGGCGATAACCGCTGCTGCGCTCGCCCCAGTCGAGGAACGCGTCCTTGGTCAGGCGGTTGGCGGCAACCACCTGGCGTACTTCCTCGGACAGGCTGCGCAACACGTTCACGTCGGGGCCAGACACGCGAAACACCACCGGGAAGGGCACCGGCGGGCCGAACAGCAATTGCGTGACCCGCACCCGCGCGGCGGGGAATTCGCCGCTGGCGATACGCTCGCGCATACGCAGTTTCAAGGCGTCCCGGGCATGGGCGTCGGGGGTTTGTACGATCAGCTTGGCGAACGCCGGGTCGGGTAACTCGGGGTTCAGCGACAGGAAAAACCGTGGTGCACCGCCGCCCACATAGGTATCGACCATGCGGGTCTGCGGCTCTTGCAGCAGCGCCTTTTCCAACTGCGCCGCCACCGCCTCGGTGCTTTTGAAGGCACTGCCCGGCGGCATGTACACCTCCAGAATCAGCTCGGAGCGGTCGGAGTTGGGGAAGAACTGCTTCTTCACCACGCCCAGGCCCAAGCCGCACAGTACAAAGGCCGACACCACCAGCCCGGTCACCAGCCAGCGCCGGCGCACGCAGGTTTGCACCAGGTGGCGCAGTTTCTGGTACCAGGGGCCGGCGTAAATCGCGTCGTGGCCGCCGGGCACCGGCTTGATATTGGGCAGCAGCTTGACCCCCAGGTACGGGGTAAACACCACCGCCACCAACCAGGAGGCGATCAGGGCAAAACCGACGATCCAGAAGATATTGCCGGCATACTCGCCCGCGCCCGAACGGGCAAAACCCACCGGCAGAAAGCCGATGATCGTCACCAGGGTACCGGTCAGCATCGGTGCGGCGGTGGAGCTCCAGGCGAAGGTGGCAGCATGGATGCGGTCGAAACCTTCTTCGAGTTTGACCACCATCATCTCAATGGCAATGATCGCGTCGTCCACCAGCAGGCCCAGGGAAATGATCAGCGCACCGAGGGTGATGCGGTCAAATTCGCGGCCGGTCAGCAGCATGATCACAAACACCATGGACAGGGTCAGCGGCACGGCTGCCGCCACCACCAAACCGACACGAAAGCCCAGGGCCAGCAGGCTGATGACCATCACCACGGCCAGGGCGACGAAGAATTTGAGCATGAACTCATCGACCGCCAGGCTGATGTTTTTCGCCTGGTCGGAGACTTTTGCGAAGTTGACACCCAAGGGCAGGTCCGCCTGGATTTTGCCCTCCTGGGCCTTGAGGCTCTTGTCCAGGTCCAGGCCGTTCCAGTGTTTCTCCATGATGATGCCCAGCATCAAGGCCGGGTCGCCCTGGTGCCGGATACGGTAGCTGGGCGGGTCTTCGTAGCCACGGCTGACGGTGGCGACATCGGCGATGCGCAACACTTTGCCGTCCACCGGCAGCGGCACGTTCTCGATCAGCGCCAGGCTGTCGAAGGCGCCGTCGATACGGATATAGGCGCGGGGGCCGGCGGTTTCGACAAACCCCGACGGCGCCACGGCGTTTTGCGCGGCGAGGGCGGTGAAGATCTGCTCGGGCTTGATCCCCAGGGTCGCCAGGCGCTCATAGGAAAACTCGACAAACACCCGCTGCGCCTGTTCGCCGAGAATATTGACCTTCTTCACCCCTGGCAGCCTGAGGAAGTCCTGGCGCATCGTTTCGGCCATCTGCACCTGCTGGCGATGGGGCAGGTGTTCGGCTTCCAGGGCGTACAGGGCGAAGTACACATCGGAATATTCATCGTTGAAGAACGGCCCGATCACGCCCTTGGGCAGTTTGGCAGCCTCGTCGCTGAGTTTTTTGCGGGTCTGGTAGAATAGGTCCTGGATTTCATTGGGGCGCGTGGACTCGAGGAAGGTCATGCGCATCGACACAAACCCCGGTTGGGCGATGGTTTCCACACGATCGTAGTAGTCCAGCTCCTGCAGGCGCTTTTCCAGGCGGTCGGCCACTTGTTCCTGCATCTCCTGGGCCGTGGCGCCGGGCCAGGCAGCGGTGATGGTCATGACCTTGACGGTGAACAGCGGGTCTTCGGCGCGCCCCAGCTTGGCGAAGGAAAATATCCCCGCGGCGAGGATCGCCAGGATCAGGAACAACGTGACGGCGCGGTATTTGACCGCCAGGGCGGAAAGGTTGAGGCCATGCATGCTCAAGGTTCCTGGCGGCGATTGAGGGTCAGTGCCTGGGCGGGCAACAGGCGTACGCTGTCCCCTGGGTGCAGCAGGTGCGCACCGAGGGCGACGATCAGTTGGTCGGGGCTGACCCCGCCGCAAAGCAGGGCGTCTTCCTGGCCCAGGCTGGCCACCGTGACCGGGGCGAAGCTGACTTTGTCATCCGCGCCAATCAGCCACACGCCGGTTCCGTTACCCGCATCGTGCAGGGCGCCGATCGGCACGCGGGTGTGTGGCGGCTGGCCGTTGCCTTGCAGGCGCAGGGTGATGGTGGAACCGAGGGCGAAACGCTCAACCCTGCCGTGCAGCACATAGCGCGCGCGGTAAGTGCGGGTGACGGGATCGGCGCTGGCCGACAGTTCGCGCAGGGTGGCGTTGACAGCCTGGTCCGGCGCGCCGAACGGCAGGGCCAGGGCTTTTTGCGAGGCGCGGTCGCGCAGGTTTTCCGGCAGGTGGATGATCGCTTCCCGTGCGCCGTCGTGGGCCAGGCGCGCGACGATCTGCCCTTCGGCCACCACCTGTCCGCGTTCCACCCGCACATCGGTGATCACCCCATCGCCATCGGCCCGCAGCACCGAGTAGGTGCGACGGTTTTCGATCTGGCTGGCATCCGACTGGGCGGCGGCGAGCTGCGCTTGAGCGACCTGCAGGTTAGTCGCGGCCTGGTCGAAGATCTGCCGTGATACCGCGCCGGTACTGGCCAGGCGTTGATAGCGGTTGGCGTCATCGCGGCGCTGGCGCAGTTGCGCCTGGGCGGCGTTGACGCGGTTTTTTGCCGAGCGCAGTGCCAGCTCGAAGTCGCCGATATCCAGGACCAGCAGGGTGTCGCCCCGGGACACATGCTGGCCGGGATCGACCTTGCGTTCGATCACCTTGCCGCTGACCCGAAAACCCAGGTCACTTTCGGTACGCGCCGCGACCACCCCGGTATAGGCATTCTGCTGGCTGGCGGCGGCTTCGACTTTGGCCGCCAGCACCGGGCGCGCAGGGGCGGCGTTGGCGCTGGGGTCGGCCTGGCTGTTGCAGCCGCTGAGCAGGATCAACAGCGCCAGGGGCGGGAAAAGGCGGTGAAGGGGAGGGCGTGGGCTCATTTCAGGCTCCTGGTGGCGCTGGGCGAATAAAATTACGGTCGTAATATTTCCATGAATATTACGACCGAAATATTATTTAAGCCAGCCCTCGATCAGGTTTTGTACGAGCCGGCTTGCCGGCGATCGCGGTGTATCAGTCGATAAATCCATTGGCGGGCCTGCCGCCATCGCTGGCAAGCCAGCGCCTACAAAAGCGCATGCCGGTGCAGTTGTCACACTTTGTCCAAGTTATCCGGGCGTAGATGATTACGATTCTCTTTTGAGATGAATCCTGAAGGTCTACGCCCATGCTTCCTGCTTTTCGTTTTGCGCCGCTGGCCCTGCTGGTGGCTGGCAGTCTCAACGCTCACGCCGATGAGCCTGCGTCACTGCAACTCAATGAGGTGGTGGTGACCGCCTCGGGCTTTGCACAGAATGTCGAAGACGCGCCGGCCTCGGTCACGGTGATCGATGGCGAGGCCTTGCGCCGCAAGTCGTACCGCGACCTGGGCGATGCGGTGCGGGATGTCGAGGGCGTCACGGTGAATGGCGGGGCCAATGAAACCGACATCTCGATCCGTGGCATGCCCGCCGACTACACGCTGATCATGGTCGACGGCAAACGCCAGAGCGCCCGGGAGTCGCGGGTCAATGGCAACAGTGGCTACGAGCAGAGCTTTGTGCCGCCGGCGGCCGCCATCGAGCGCATCGAAGTGGTGCGCGGGCCGATGTCGTCGCTGTACGGTTCCGATGCCATCGGCGGGGTGATCAACGTGATCACGCGCAAGGTGTCGCCGCAGTGGGGCGGCTCCATTGGCTATGACTACTCGGCCCGCCAGCACAGCGACCAGGGCAATGCGCGCCAGACCCAGTTCTACCTCAGCGGCCCGCTCAAGGAAGACCTGCTCGGCTTACAGGTGTGGGGCCGTTACCTCGACCGCCAGGCCGATGACGATATTGAGCAGACCAATGGCTTCAGTAAAGCCGATCACCGCGACCTCACCGCGCGCCTGGCCTTCACCCCGGGCATCGACCACGACATTCTTCTTGAAGCCGGCGCCACGCGCCTGAAAAACGGCGATGGGATCAGCGCCAACTGGGCCACCCGCGAGCAGGAAAACAACCGCGATCACTGGTCGCTGTCGCACCAGGGCCGCTGGGGCTGGGCCACCTCGGACATTGCCTTTGCCCAGGAAACTTCCACCCGCGAAGGCCGCGCCACGCCGGCCCAAACCGATATTTTCGGACGCAAGCCCGAGGTCAAGAACAGTGTGTTCGACGCCAAGTTGGTGGTGCCCACGGCCCATAACGTCAGCACCGTGGGCATGCAGTGGAACGAAAGCCAGCTGACCGACTGGAACCAGGGCCTGGGCGACCGTGTGGACTACGAGTTCTCGGTGGTGCAAAAAGCCCTGTTTGCCGAGAACGAATGGTCGGTCACCGATAGCTTCGCCCTGACCACCGGCCTGCGCCTGGATCATCACGAAGAATACGGTGCCCATGTCAGCCCACGGCTGTATGGGGTGTGGCGCGCCAGCGAGCAGTGGACGTTCAAGGGCGGCATCGCCCGTGGCTTCAAGGCCCCGGAGATCCGCGCGGTGGTGGCGGACTACGCCTACCTGCGGCGCAACCGTTTCGTGATGTTCGGCAACCCCGACCTCAAGCCGGAAACCAGCACCAACTACGAAGTCTCGGCGCTGTGGAGCAACCGTGACGATCTGTCGGCGGGCGCGACCCTGTTCTACAACGACTTCCAGGACAAGCTGTCCACCGTCACCACCGACCAGCGCTGGAACGGCTACACCATCATGGAGCGGGTCAACGTCGATAAGGCGATCATCCAGGGCGTGGAGCTCAACGGCCAATGGGATATCAACCCCAGCGTGCTGCTCAAGGCCAACTACACCTACACCGATTCCGAACAGAAAACCGGTGCCAACGCTGGCGCGCCCCTGGCCTTGACCCCCAAGCAAAAGGCCAATGTGCGTAGCGAATGGAGTATCAACGACCGCGCCCAGGCCTGGGCTTCGTTGAGCTATTACGGTGAGGAAACCGGTAACACCATCACCAGTGAAAAACCGGCGCCGGGCTACACCACCGCCGACCTGGGCGGCTCCTTTGATGCGACCGAATCCCTGACCCTCAATGCCTCCCTCAATAACCTGGCCAACAAGCGCCTGGACGACGAGACCTACGGCACCGTGAACTACGGGCGCACCTTGTGGATGGGGGCCACGCTCAACTTCTAAGGCGCTGCAGGCAACCGCACCACCGCGCAGAGACCTGCCGGTGGGCGGTTCTCCAGGAGCAGTTCGCCGCCATGGGCCTGGATGCACGACCGTGCAATCGCCAGGCCCAACCCCAGGCCACCGCCGCTGGCGCCCAGCTGTACGAAGGGTTCGAACACCTTGTTCAGCCAGTCCTGGGGCAGGCCGCTGCCATGGTCGAGAATCTCCACGCACAGCACCCCCGTATCCTCGCGCTTGAGGCTGATACAGGCATCGCCGCCATGTTTGACCGCGTTGTCGATCAGGTTGGCCAGGGCGCGCTTGAGCGCCAGCGGCCGGCAATCGAGCAGCAGCGGCGGGGCGCCCAGCCAGGTCACTGGTTGTTGCAGGCGCCGGTAACGCTTGGCCAGGTCATCCAGTAATGCGCTCAACGAGGTTCGGCGGGTGGCTTCCTGCACGGCGTCGTCGCGCACGAAGTTCAGGGTTTCGCGCACCATGGCGCTCAGCTCGCCGAGGCTGTCGAGCATGTCGTCCCGCTCAGGGCCTGGCTCCAGCAACTCAACCTGCAAGCGCAGTTCGGTGAGCGGGGTGTTGAGGTCGTGACTGATCGCCGCCAACATCCGCGTGCGCCCTTCGACATGCCGCGCCAGGTTGGCCTGCATGGTGTTGAAGGCGGTGGTCAAGTCACGGGCTTCCTGGGGGCCGCTCAAGGGCAGCGGTGCGATCCATTCGCCCCGGCTGACCCGTTCGGTGGCCTGGGCCAGGGTTTTCACCGGGCGCACCACCCGCGCGATGAAAAACATCACGATCAGCAGCACCGGCACCGTGGTCACCGGCAGGCTGTAGGCCAATACGCGGCCCCATTCATACGCCCCGGCGGGATGCTGCAGCGCATTCAGGTACTGGCCGTCCGGCAGGGCGATGCTGCTGCGCAACCGCAAGGGCGCCCAGCCGGCGGGGCTGAACACATGGGTGCGGGCGTTGGCACCACTGATGCGTTCCAATTGCATGCCGATGGGCACGTCTGGCGGCAGTTGCAGGTGTTGGCGCAGTTCGTTGGCCAGGCGCCGTTCTTCGGGGCGCAGTTCAAACGGCTCGACTTCGGCCCGGGGGGCGATCCAGAAACGTGCGTTCTCGGTGTTCATCGCGGCCAACAGGTGCGCCGGCTCTTCGCCGCCCAGGCCGGCGGCATGGTGTGCGATCACCAGGCGTTCCAGGCTGAAACTGCGCGACAGCGGGTGGATCAGGCTGCCGGTGCGTTGCAGGAACAGCATGGCGATGGCGTTGGAGGCCAGCAGCGCCAGCAGCAACAACAGGCTCAGTTGCTGCACCAGGGTGCGCGGCCATAGGCGGCGCCAGCGGTTCAAGCGGCGCACGGGGTGACGTCGGCCGCCAGCAGGTAGCCGCCGCCCCAGATGGTGCGCAACAGGTCCGCCGCCGCGCCGTCGTGGGCCAGTTTGCGGCGCAGGCGGCTGACCTGGCGGTCGATGGTGCGGTCACTGACATCACTGTCGGCGGCGGCGGTCAGGTCGATCAGGCGCTCGCGGGGCAACAGGGTGTTGGGATGCTCGAGGAACACTTGCAGCAGCCGGCTTTCGGCGGTGCTCAGTTGGATCGGCGGGCAGCCTGCGCGGGTCAGCAGTGCGCTGATGGCGCTGAAGTGCCAGCCGGCGAAGCCGTAGCTGCGGCTGGCCGGCGCCATGGGGGCCTGGCTGCGGCCCTGGCGGCGCAGCACGCTGTGGATGCGCGCCACCAGTTCACGGGGTTCGAAGGGCTTGGTGATGTAGTCGTCGGCGCCCAGGTCCAGGCCGCGAATGCGGTCGGCGGCGGCGTCGCGGGCGGTCAACAGGATCACCGGGGTGTTGCTGCGCCGATGCAGTTGGTTGCACAGCTCAAAACCGTCGCCATCGGGTAGCAGCACATCCAGCACGATCACATCGAAGGCCTGGGTCTTGAGCAGTTGCCACATGCCCGCTGCATCTTCAGCGGTGCGCACCTCGAAGGTGTGGCGACGCAAATAGATGGCCAGCGGCTCGCGGATCTTGCGGTGGTCGTCCACCACCAGGACGCGCGGCGCTACAGGCGCAGGGGCAAATGGCATGGCGGCCCTCGGGGGAGTTGAGCGGGAGAGCGGGGATATTACTACGAGTCATTATCATTCACGTATTTTATGACACGCCGCCATCAAGTCGTCCCATGTATGGAACGATGCGAGCCAAATCCGCTGTCTACCGCCTTATTGGTATTGGATTTAAGGTGTATGCACATTGGAGGACCCTCATGAAAAACATCATCGGTATCTACACCAGCCCACGCAGCCACTGGGTAGGCGACGGTTTCCCGGTTCGCACGCTGTTTTCCTACGACACCATGGGCAAGCACATCAGCCCGTTCCTGCTGCTGGACCACGCCGGCCCGGCGGATTTCACCCCCACCAACCAGCGGCGTGGCGTAGGCCAGCATCCCCATCGCGGCTTTGAAACCGTGACCATCGTCTACGAAGGCGAAGTCGAGCACCGTGATTCCACCGGCGCCGGCGGTACCATCGGCCCGGGCGATGTGCAGTGGATGACTGCGGCCAAAGGGATCCTGCACGAGGAGTTCCATTCCCAAGCCTTCGCCAAACGGGGCGGGGCCCTGGAAATGGTGCAACTGTGGGTCAACCTGCCGGCCAAGGACAAAATGAGCGAGGCCGGCTACCAGACCATCCTCGACGGCGATATCCCGTCGTTGCCCCTGGCCAATGGCGCCGGCAGCCTGCGCCTGATCGCCGGTGAGTTCGCGGGCCGCACAGGGCCGGCGCGCACCTTCACGCCGATTGACGTGTGGGACCTGCGCCTCAACGGCGGCAAGGCCGTGACCCTGGACCTGCACGCCGGGCGCAATACCGCGCTGGTGGTGCTCAAAGGCACCGTGCAAGTCAACGGTCAGGAACTGGCACGCGAAGGGCAATTGGTGCTGTTCGAGCGTGATGGCGCGCAGATCAGCCTGGAGTCCAACGCCGACGCCATGGTGCTGCTGCTCAGTGGTGAACCCATCGACGAGCCCATCGTCGGTCACGGCCCGTTCGTGATGAACACCGAGCAAGAGATTCACCAGGCCTTCGCCGACTTCCAGTCTGGCCAGTTCGGCCAAATGCACGGCGCCTCCCGCTGATTGGGGGTGTCCTATACCCGCCAACGCCATTTCATGCGATCTTCAGGGCATTCGCCCTGGAGTCGCCTGGATGCTGTCTTTCATCTCCGCTCACCCGATGCTGTGCGCCCTGGCGCTGATCCTTATCGATATCGTCGTCTGGCGTCTGTTTTCAGCCAGTTCCGGCAACTGGAAACTGATCGCGCGCCTGGGCATCTTCGCCGTGTTCAGTGCCGTGCTGTTCAACGACGGCATGAACCCCATGCAACTGGCGCCCTATGCCGACAACACCCCACTGCACCTGGCCGCCACCGCCTTGCAGATCGGCTGGTGGTTGTTCGCCGCGCGCACCCTGACGGTGTTGCTCGGGGCCTTGATGATGCAGCGGGTCGGCCACACCGGGCGCTTGCTGCAAGACCTGATGGGCGCGGTGATCTTCCTGATCGCGATCATCGCGGCCATGGCCTACGTGCTCGACCTGCCGGTCAAGGGCGTGCTGGCCACCTCCGGCGCGGTGGCGATCATCGTCGGCCTGGCGTTGCAAAGTACTTTGAGCGACGTGTTCTCCGGGATTGTGCTCAACACCACCAAGCCCTACCAACTCGATGACTGGATCTCCATCGACGGCACCGAAGGCCGGGTGACGGATATCGACTGGCGCGCCACGCGCCTGCAAACCTCCCAGGGCAGCATGGCGGTGATCCCCAACTCGCTGGCGGCCAAGGCCAAGATCATCAACTTCTCGCGCCCGGCCGACATGTTCGGCCTGGCGGTGAGCCTGCAAGTCAGCCCTCACGCGCGCCCGCAAACGGTATTGGAAGCCCTGGAACGGGCCATGCAAGGTTGCCGGCAATTGCTGGCCAAGCCGGCGCCGAGTGTGGCGTTCAAGACCTCCACCGGGGGGGGCGTGGAATATGAAATCAGCGGCTTTGTGCCGGCCATGGCCCTCAAGCGCGAGGTGCGCAACCAGCTTTATGACCTGGCCTACCGGCATTTGCAGGCGGCCGGCGTAAGCCTGTTGTCCAGCGCCGAAAGCCCGACCTCGCCGGCCACCACGCCCGCACGTGCACTGCTGGAAAGCTCGAATATCTTCTCGACCCTGCGCCAGGAAGAGAAGGAAACCTTCAGCCAGAACATGACCCTGCACACCTTCCGCGCCGGCGAGATGATCCTGCCGACCGGGGAGGTCAGCGATCACCTGTTTATCATTGAGTCCGGGGTGGTTTCGGTGATGCTGGTCAAGGCCGGGCACAAATTCGAAGCCGGGCGCATGGGGCCGGGCGAGGTGATTGGCGAAGCGGGGATTCTGGGGGAGCAAAGCGTGCCCGCGGACTTTGTGGCCAAGACCTACTGCACCCTCTATCGCATCGAAAAGGAATACCTCAAGCCGTGCCTGGACGCGCGCCACGACATCAGCGAGGCCATGCAGAACCTCCTGGATTTCCGCCTGCACGCCGCCCAGCACCTGACCCAGGACGCACCCATCGTGCCGGTGAAAAAGGGCTTCTTGCATTGGCTGCGCAGCCGGGCCTGAAGCGCCTGGCATTGGCTACCTGTTCTTCGTCAGGATTGGCTATTTGTGCGAGGCAGTGGGGTGATTAAGCTGGGCGCCAATTCCCACTGTCCAGGAGTCACACAATGCACGCCCGCACCGATTTCTACACCGCGTCCCCTGACGCCATGAAAGCCATGCTCGCCCTGGAAGCCGCCGTCGGCAAACTGTCCATTGAACTGCCGCTGCTCGAACTGGTGCGCCTGCGCGTCTCCCAGATCAACGGCTGCGCCTTCTGCCTGGACATGCACACCGCCGATGCACGCAAGGGCGGCGAGACCGAACGGCGCCTGTACACCCTCTCGGCCTGGCGCGAAACGCCGTTCTTCACCCCGCGCGAGCGTGCCGCCCTGGCCTGGGCCGAAAGCTTGACGCTGATCAGCCAGACCCACGCGGCGGATGAAGATTATGCGTTGCTCAATGCCGAGTTCAGCGCCGCCGAGCAGGTTGACCTGAGCGTGGCCATCGCCACCATCAACAGCTGGAACCGCCTGGCGGTGGGCTTTCGCAAGATGCCCAAGTAACGACATTCAAGGGTAGGCGCTGGCCAATGTAGGAGCTGGCTTGTGTGGGAGCTGGCTTGCCTGCGATGCAGGCGCCTAGGTCTTACAGATGCACCGAGGTGATGCCATCGCTGGCAAGCCAGCTCCCACATAAGCCAGGTTTCCCATTGGATCGGGGTTAGAAGTTGATGGAAGCACTCAGGCGCGCCGTCAATGGTGCACCCTGGAACAGGTAGTCATCGCCCATGTATTCGCCCGCATCACGCCAGTAGCGCTTGTCGAACAGGTTGTCGACGCTCAGGCGCAACACCGTTTCATAGCCATCGACTTTGGTGGTGTAGCGGCTGCCGATGTTGACCAGCGCATAATCCCCCACTTCCACATTGCCGGTGCGGTTGGCGTTCTTGCTGGCGCTGTATTGCACGCCGCCGAGCACTGCCAGGCCGTTGACCCAGGGCAGGGCGTAGTCGGCGTACACACTGGCGCGCAGCTTGGGCACGTTGATTGTCTGGTGATCTTCGTACTGCGGGGTGCCGCTACCGTTCACCCGTGCCCGAATCGCCGCCACGCTGGTGGCGATCTGCAGACGCTCGGTGGCCCAGCCGTTGGCGGACAGTTCCAGCCCGGTGTTCTTCTGCTGGCCCTGCTGCACGTAGGTGAATTCGCCGGCGCTGTCTGGCTTGGCGTACTGGTAGGCCTGGCGCGTCTGGAACACTGCGGCGGCGAAGCTGATGCGGCGCCAGTCGTATTTCACCCCGGCTTCGATCTGCCGCGAGACGGTCGGGGCGAGGATTTCCCCATCGTTGCTCGCATACCACGGTGCCTCACCGCCCAGTGACAGGCCCTTGCTGTAGCTGGTGTACAGCGAGATGTTTTCCACTGGCTTGTAGATCAGCGCAGCGTTGGGCAGGAACTCGTACTGCTGGGTGTGACGCTCCTGCACGCCATATCGATCGAAGGCTTTTTCATCCAGGCGCACTTCGCGGCCACCGAGCACGGTTTGCCATTGCTCGTTGAAACTGATGCGGTCGGTAACGAACAACCCGTACTGGCGGCTGTCGAGGCGCCGGTGGCTGTCGTGCAGGGGCTTGTCGGTGGGCGGGAAGGTTTCCGGGTCCTGATCGATATTGCCGCTGCCGACGTATTCATTGACTGACTTGCGCTTGTCGATCACCCGGCGAAAAGCGCTGGTGCCGAAGGTCAGTTCATGGCTCAGGCCGGCCGTGCTGAACAGGCCGGTCATGGCCGCCTGGACTTCATCATTGCGCCGGGTGTCGTCAGGGCTGCGGTAGTCAGCGATATCGTAGTTGCCTTCCGGGCTGAAGTAGTTCGGCACTTTGACGCCTTCGCAGCTTGGGGAGCCGTAGCAACCCCAGGCAAACGAACTGTAGTCATCAATCACCACCTTGCTGCGGGCCGCGCTGACGCTGCCTTTCCACTGGTCACTGAAGCGGTACTCGAACTTGCCGTTGAGGTTCAGCGAGTCGATCCCCACCTGCTTGGCGCCGCTCTGGTGGCCGAGCAGTTTTTTCGGTGAGGCGTCGTGGGGCACTTCGGTGCCGCCGAGCAACTGGTAGCCGGGCACCGAGCGCTGTTGTTTGTCCTGGTATTCGGCATCCAGTTGCAGCACGGCGTCGGGGCTGATGTTCCAGTCGAAGGCCAGGGATACAAAGTCCCGCTGGCCATTGGCGTGCTCGACATAGGAATTGAGGTCTTCATGGGCGACGTTGGCGCGCAAGCCAAATTGCTGCTCGCTGCCAAACCAGCCGCCGACGTCGGTGGCGATATAGCCGCTGCCGCGATCATCGGTGGACACCGTGACCGAGCGCACGTCTTCCGGGCGCTTGGTCACGTAGTTGATCACGCCGCTGGGCTCGGAAATCCCGCTTTGCAGGCCCGCCAGGCCCTTGAGCAACTCCACCCGCTGCTTGTTTTCCAGGGCCACGTTCTGCTCGCCGGTGATGGTGCGGCCGTTGATCTTGTAGCTGCTGGCGGCATTCAGGGAAAAGCCCCGGACCACGAAATTTTCGTAGTAGCCAATCGGTGCGTAGCTTTCGCCCACCGAGGCGTCGTTGCGCAGCACTTCGCTGAGCAGGCGTGCCTGCTGGTCCTTGATCAGCGCGGCATTGATCACGGTGATCGAGGCCGGGGTGTCGAGCAGCGGCGCCTCATCGAAGCCGCCGACCGACGCGCTTTGCGCACGATAACCGGACTCATCCTGGCCCTGGATGTTCAGCGCCGGCAGTTCCAGCTCAGCCGCCAGGCTGTTGCCAATGCCGCCGCTGAGCAGCAGGCCGAAGGCCAAATGTGAGGTGACGACGGGGCGAAAACGCAAAACCATGGGGGCAAGGCCTTAAAGCGCGGGGCGGGGGCGCATAAGCTAGGCATAAGTGCGCGTCTTTACAAGTACTCGCCTTGGCCTGGCTGTTTGAGACGTTGCGTCTCAAGCCCCACGCCAATCCGTCCGGGCCTCGACAGCGTGACCCCACACCTGCGATAGACAAGGCTTCGCTTATCGTTGCAGGAGATCATCATGGGTATCGCTGGAAAAGTTGCACTGGTGACCGGTGCCGGGCAAGGCATTGGCCGGGCCATCGCCCTGCGCCTGGCGCGGGACGGGGCGGATATCGCGCTGGTCGACATCAATGGCGCCAAGCTCGAAGCCGTGGCGGCCGAGGTGGTGGCACTTGGGCGCAAGGCCTCGGTGTTCATCGCCGACGTGTCCAAGCGTGAACAGGTGGTCGCGGCGGTCGAGCATGCGCACCAGACCCTGGGTGGCTTTGACATCATCGTCAACAACGCCGGGGTGGCGCAGATCGATTCGCTGCTGGACGTGACTCCGGAACAGGTCGAACGCACCCTGGGCATCAACGTGCAGGGCGTGTTGTGGGGCATCCAGGCTGCCGGCAATAAGTTCAAGGCGCTCAAGCAGAAGGGCAAGATCATCAATGCCTGCTCGATTGCCGGGCATGAAGGCTTTGCCCTGCTGGGCGTGTACTCGGCGACCAAGTTTGCCGTGCGCGCCCTGACCCAGGCGGCGGCCAAGGAACTGGCAAGCGCGGGGGTGACGGTGAATGCTTATTGCCCGGGCGTGGTGGGCACCGATATGTGGGTCGAGATCGACAAGCGCATGGCCGAGATTACCGGCGCGCCAGTGAGGGCGACGTACAAGAAGTACGTGGATGGGATTGCCCTGGGCCGTGCAGAAACGCCGGAGGATGTGGCGGGGCTGGTGGCTTACCTGGCCGGCCCGGATTCGGACTACATGACCGGGCAGGCGCCGTTGATCGACGGTGGCCTCGTGTACCGCTAACCCCCAGACTCGACTCGGTAAAAAATCTGGGAGCGGGCTTGGATCTTCGTATATTGAGCACCGTGTGCATCCTGCGGTGGCAGTGAAATGCAATCTTCCAAACCCTGAGGATCAATGTAGGAGCTGTCGAGCCTTGGCGAGGCTGCGATAGCGGCGGCATTGCTGGGATTGATGCTGGCTGACCCACCGCTATCGCTGGCAAGCCAGCTCCTACATTGGATCGTCGTACATTGAGTGCCGTATGCATCCTGCACTGGCAGCTGAAATGCAATCTTCCAGACCCTGAAGATCAATGTAGGAGCTGTCGAGCCTTGGCGAGGCTGCGATGGCGGCGGCATTGCTGGGATTGATGTTGGCTGACCCACCGCTATCGCTGGCAAGCCAGCTCCTACATTGGATCGTCGTACATTGAGTACCGTATGCATCCTGCGGTGGCAGTGAAATGCAATCTTCCAACCCCTGAGGATCAATGTAGGAGCTGTCGAGCCTTGGCGAGGCTGCGATGGCGGCGGCATTGCTGGGATTGATGTTGGCTGACCCACCGCTATCGCTGGCAAGCCAGCTCCTACATTGGATCTTCAGTACATGGAGTACCGTATGCATCCTGCGGTGGCAGTGAAATGCAATCTTCCAACCCCTGAGGATCAATGTAGGAGCTGTCGAGCCTTGGCGAGGCTGCGATGGCGGCGGCATTGTTGGAGTTGATGTTGGCTGACCCGCCGCTATCGCTGGCAAGCCAGCTCCTACATTGGATCTTCAGTACATTGAGTGCCGTATGCATCCTGCGGTGGCAGTGAAATGCAATCTTCCAACCCCTGAGGATCAATGTAGGAGCTGTCGAGCCTTGGCGAGGCTGCGATGGCGGCGGCATTGCTGGGATGGAAGTTGGCTGACCCACCGCTATCGCTGGCAAGCCACATTTGGATTGCATTGGGTCAGGGGTGTTTACCCGGCATATCAATGCCCAGCTGCTTGACCCGGCGATACAGGGTCGCGCGGGAAATTCCCAGCGCCTGCGCCGCCGGCAATGGCTTCCAGCGATGGCGTACCAGGGCATCCAGCACCACTTGCCGCTCCGGGCTCATACTTTGCTCAAGCTCGAGCTCCAGCCGCTCACCACGCACCTCCACCGGCAAGTCCGCCAGTTGGATCGTGCCGCCTTCACACACCGCACAGGCATACGCCAGCACATGGCGCAGTTGCCGCACATTGCCCGGCCAGGCATAGCCCAGCAGCAACTCCAGCGCAGCCTGGCCGATGCCGACCGTGACCCCGCTGCTGCGGGCCTCCTGTTCCAGCAGCCGGTTGATCAACGCCAGTTTGTCGGTGCGCTCGCGCAGGGGCGGCAGGGTGACGCGGGCGCAGCCCAGGCGAAAGTACAGGTCTTCACGGAAACGCCCGTCACTGACCAGGGTCGCCAGGTCGCGGTGGCTGGCGCAGATCACCTGGATATCCACCGCGCGGGTTTTTGCCGCGCCCAGCGGGGCCACTTCACCTTCGGCCATCACCCGTAGCAAGCGTGTTTGCAGGGCCAGGGGCATATCGCCGATTTCATCGAGAAATAGCGTGCCGCCGTGGGCCTGCTGCAACAGCCCGGTCATGCCCTTGCTGGACGCCCCGGTAAACGCGCCGGCGACATAGCCGAACAACTCGCTTTCGATCAGGTTCTCCGGGATCGCCGCACAGTTCACCGCCACGAATGGCCCGTCGCGGCGCGCGCTGCGGGCGTGCAGTTGGCGGGCGAAGACTTCCTTGCCGGCCCCGGTCTCACCCTGCACCAGCACCGGCAGGTTGCGATCCTTGACCCGCACGGCCAGGCGCAGGTGTTCTTCCACGCGTGGGTCGACCTGGGAGCTCGGCAGCGCCCGCGCCGGTTGGCGTCGCGGGGTGTTGACGCGCACTTGCAGCACCCCAGGTTCTCCCAGCCACTGCAGTTGCTGGACCGACTGATCGGTCATTGCGCGCAGGGCATCGAGGTCGAACACCTCGCCGATATGCACCGGCACCTGGCCAAAACGCCGGCGCAGTGCCTGGCGGGCCTTGCTGTTCAAGGCTTGCAGGCGCCCGTCGTGGTCCCAGGCCAGCAGCAGGTCGGGTTGGCTGTCGACATAACCTGGTGTGCTGTGGGCCTGAAGCACCCAGTGCTTGGCGGCGCTGTGCATGAAGAAGGCGTTTTCGATGGCCTGGGCGCTCTGCGCCACCATCTGCCGCACCAGGTGCTGGCTGCGACGGTCATCCGGGGATTGCAGCGCCGAGGCATCCATCACCCCCAGCAGGTTGCCCTGGGGGTCGAAGATCGGCGCGGCGGAGCAGGTCAGGTTGATAAAGGCGGCGCGGAAGTGGTCGCGTTTGTGCACCGTCACCGCTGCCTTGCTGGTCAGCACCGTGGCCACGCCGCAGGTGCCTTCTTCGGCTTCCGACCAGCAGGTGCCCAGGTACAGGCCGGCCTTGCGGCAGTCGCTGCGGATGGCCGCGTCTACGCGGTGGTCGATGGTCTGGCCCTGGGCGTCGGTGAGCATCACGCAGTAGTCGGCGTGGCGCACGCGGTGGTGCAGTTGGCTGACTTGCTCGCTGGCAATGCGCATGAACAGTTCGGCGCGCTCGCGGCATTCCTTGAGCAGCGGCTCGCTGAGGATCCGCGGGCCCTGCAGGGAACCGGGGTCCAGGTGGTGTTGTTCCATGGAGCGGCGCCATGAATCGAAAATCAGCGACGGCACCGGTGCCTGGGGCAGGCGGTCGGCATTGCGGACCACGCGACTGACGCAGTCGACGTGCTCTCTGGAGTTCGCGGCGAGCATAAGGCCTCCGGTTCTCGATCTTTGTTGTTATGCCCGCCATTAAGCGCCCGCGGGCGCAGGGGGACAAGGGCGGCCTGACCAACTGCCCGCCTTGAGACGCAACGTCTCATCCTGCCTGAGACGCAGCCTGCACGCTGCAATGCGCCGTCTCATTGTGCGGTGGCATGCCGCACCGGCACAACCGCACGGCACTGCTCTGGATCAAGGCTTTGCCAGGTTTTGCCGCGCCTTGGCACAGGCTGTGCTGAACAGGTTGCAGCTGGCCGCAGCCAGCCTTTTGTGTGTCGAGGCAACCTGGAGAACAACAAGATGTCCACTCACCTGTCCACCGATCAACTGCTGCATGCCTACACCGTGATGCGCACCATCCGTGATTTCGAAGAGCGCCTGCACGTGGAATTCGCCACCGGCGAGATCCCCGGTTTCGTGCACCTGTATGCCGGCCAGGAAGCCTGCGCCGCCGGAGTCATGGCCCATCTCAACGATGAAGATTGCATCGCCTCCAACCACCGTGGCCACGGCCATTGCATCGCCAAGGGCGTGGATGTGTTCGGTATGATGGCCGAGATCTACGGCAAGAAAACCGGGGTCTGCGGCGGCAAGGGCGGCTCCATGCACATTGCCGACCAGGAGAAGGGCATGCTCGGCGCCAACGGCATTGTCGGCGCCGGTGCACCGCTGGCGGCGGGCGCGGCCCTGGCATCCAAGCTCAAGGGCAGCCAGGGCGTGGCCGTGGCATTTTTTGGCGACGGCGGTTCCAACGAAGGCGCGGTGTTCGAGGCGATGAACCTGGCCGCGATCATGAAGCTGCCATGCCTGTTCGTCGCCGAGAACAACGGTTATGCCGAAGCTACCGGTTCCGGCTGGTCGGTGGCGTGCAAGGACATTGCCGAGCGCGCCGTAGGTTTTGGCATGCCGGGGGTGATTGTCGATGGCAATGATTTTTTTGCCGTCCACGCGGCGCTGGGCGTGGCGGTGGCGCGGGCGCGCCAGGGCGAGGGGCCGACCCTGGTCGAGGTCAAGTTGCACCGCTTCTACGGCCACTTTGAAGGCGATGCGCAAACCTATCGCGGCCGTGACGAGGTGAAAAACCTGCGCGAAACCCAGGATTGCCTGGCGCTGTTCCGCCAGCGCTGCAGCGCCGAAGGCTGGTTGCAGGCGGCGCAGTTCGAGCGCATCGACGCCGAAGTCGCGCAGTTGATCGACGACGCCGTGCGCCTGGCCAAGTCCGATCCCAAGCCCCAGGCCGCCGACCTGCTCAGCGATGTCTACGTCGCCTACCGCTCATAACAACAAGACCCGGAGAGAATTTCATGGCTCGTAAAATCAGTTATCAGCAGGCAATCAACGAAGCCCTGGCCCAGGAAATGCGACGCGACCAGAGTGTCTTTATCATCGGCCAGGACGTGTCCGGCGGCACCGGCGCCCCTGGCGAGCAGGATGCCTGGGGCGGCGTACTGGGGGTGACCAAGGGCCTGTACCCGCAGTTCCCTGACCGCGTGCTGGATGCGCCGCTGTCCGAAGTCGGTTACGTGGGCATGGCCGTCGGCGCCGCCACCCGGGGCATGCGCCCGGTGTGCGAGTTGATGTTCGTCGACTTTATCGGCTGCTGCCTCGACCAGTTGCTCAACCAGGCCGCCAAGTTTCGCTACATGTTCGGCGGCAAGACCACCACGCCGTTGGTGGTACGCGCCATGTACGGCGCCGGCCTGCGCGCAGCGGCCCAGCATTCGCAGATGCTCACCTCGATGTGGACGCACATCCCGGGCTTGAAGGTGGTGTGCCCGGCCACGCCCTATGACGCCAAGGGCATGCTGATCCAGGCGATCCGCGACAACGACCCGGTGATTTTCCTCGAACACAAGATGCTCTACAGCCTGCAAGGCGAAGTGCCGGAGGAGCTGTACACCGTGCCCTTCGGCGAGGCCAACTTTGTGCGCGAAGGCAACGATGTGACCCTGGTGACCTACGGGCGCATGGTGCATATCGCCCTGGAGGCTGCGGCCAACCTGGCGCGCCAGGGTATCGACTGCGAAGTGCTGGACCTGCGCACCACCAGCCCGCTGGATGAAGACAGCATCCTCGAGAGCGTGGAGAAAACTGGGCGCCTGGTGGTGATCGACGAGTCCAACCCGCGCTGCTCCATCGCCACGGATATCAGCGCCCTGGTGGCCCAGCGCGGATTTTCCTGCCTGCGCGCGCCAATCGAGATGGTCACCGCGCCGCACACGCCGGTGCCGTTTTCCGATGCCCTGGAAGACCTGTACATCCCCGACGCGGCGAAGATCGAGGCCGCGGTGCGCAAGATCGCTGACAAGAGGACTGCGGCATGATCCATACCTTGACCATGCCCAAGTGGGGGCTGTCGATGACCGAAGGCCGGGTCGATGTCTGGCTCAAGCAGCCGGGCGACCGGGTAGAGAAGGGCGAGGAAGTGCTCGACGTGGAGACCGACAAGATCTCCAGCAGTGTCGAGGCGCCGTTCAGTGGGGTGTTGCGCCGGGTTTTGGCCCTGAGCGACGAGACGTTGCCGGTCGGCGCATTGCTAGCGATTGTGGTGGAGGGCGAAGCCACCGACGCAGAGATTGATACGGTGATCGACCGCTTCAATGCCGGCTTTGTCTCCAGCAGCGCCGAGGCGCAGGCGTCGGGGCCGAGTGCGCAGAAAGTCGAGTTGGGCGGGCGCCTGCTGCGTTATCTCGACCTTGGCGAGGGCGGCATACCGCTGGTGCTGATCCACGGGTTTGGTGGCGACTTGAACAACTGGCTGTTCAACCATCCGGCCCTGGCTGCCGAGCGCCGGGTGATCGCCCTGGACCTGCCGGGGCATGGCGAGTCGGGCAAGCACTTGCACAGTGGCGATGCCGAGGAGTTGAGCCTGGCGGTACTGGCGTTGCTCGATCACCTCAAGCTTGAACGCGTGCACCTCGCAGGGCATTCCATGGGCGGATTGGTTTCGTTGACGGTGGCGCGCCAGGCACCGCAGCGGGTTGCCTCGCTGGTATTGATCGCCAGCGCCGGCCTGGGTGCGGATATCAACGGTGACTACTTGCAAGGCTTCACCGAAGCCAACAACCGCAACGCGCTCAAGCCGCAACTGGTGCAACTGTTCAGCGACCCGGCGTTGGTCACGCGGCAGATGCTGGAGGACATGCTCAAGTTCAAGCGCCTGGAGGGGGTGGACCAGGCGTTGCGGCAACTCAATGCCAAGCTGTTTGATGGCGGTCGGCAGATGCTTGACCTGCGTGCAGTGGTGGGGCAGCAACCCAGCCTGGTGATCTGGGGTAGTGACGATGCGATCATTCCGGTGCGGCATGCCCAGGGGTTGCAGGCCCAGGTTGAGATCTTGCCGGGGCAGGGGCATATGGTGCAGTTGGAGGCGGCGGAGCAGGTGAATCAGTTGCTGAGCCTCTTCCTCAAATCTCCAGCCTGATAGCAATCAAATGTGGGAGCGGGCTTGCCCGCGAATACGGTGGGTCAGTCAGACATTCATTGCCTGACACACCGCTTTCGCGAGCAAGCCCGCTCCTACAGGGTTGAGCGTGTATCAACCATGACGCTTGAGGGTTTCGCTGGGCAGTTCCTTGAACAACGCGCGGTAGCTGTTGGAAAACCGCCCCAGGTGCCAGAACGACCAGTTCATCGCGACCTGCGCCACGGTGGAACCCGCTGAGCTCAACAACTCGCGCCGCGCGCCGTTCAACCGGCGCAGGCGCAACCACTGCGCCGGGCTCATCCCGGTGTAGGTCTTGAAGCCCTGCTGCAACTGGCGCAGCGGCACGCCGGCGATCTGCGCCAGTTGCAGCAGGTTGACGGTTTCATCCGGCGCATCCGCCGCCCACGCGCCAATGCGCGCCATCAACCGGCGTTCTTCGCTGCGGCGCTGCAATGAGTGGCGGTCCAGGCACACACAGGCGTTGTCGAGGATAAACAGGCAATCGTCGAGCAGTTGCCGGGTGAGGGCGTCGCGGCTGATCGGGTCGATCTCGCAGGACAAGCGCGTCAGGGTGCCACTGAGCCAGCGGCTGAACAGCGCGTTCTGTTGGCAGGTCAACGGCGCCATGAACAGGCCTTCGAGCCTGGCCACATCCAGGCCATGGCGTTGCACGAACTGCGGGCCGAACACCACCGCCACTTCCCGGTAGTTTTCCGGGGTGATCCAGGTGTTGCGGCTTTCGCCATTGAGCAGGTACAGCGCGTTGTCGCTGCCGTCGAAACAGAAGGCCAGGGCGCCTGGCGGCGCGTTGAAGTGCTGCTCGACGCGGGTGTTCATGCACTCTTCGTACACCTGCACCCCCTGCAGGTCGAGGTAGCGGATCTGCCCGGCAAAATGCCCCGGGGACATCTGCTGGTACTGCTGCACCCAACCGGGTGTCGCACTGCATTGGGCGGCCACATCACCGGTGGTGAAGGCCTGTACGCGCAAAGCGGTTGCCTGTGTCATGGGTGATCCGTGCGCACTCTATTGGTGCGTTGTGGGTCGTGCAAAGTGGATAGATGCCTGGGTAAGGCTGGCCCAAGATAGACCTCAATGCGCCGCAAGTACAAGCCGGCGCAGCACCCAACCCATGCCGAGGTCTTTATGAATGCCCCTTTCGATCAGCTGTCCACCTGGCTGAAAGAACACAAGATTACCGAAGTCGAATGCGTGATCAGCGACCTGACGGGCATTGCCCGCGGCAAGATTGCGCCCACCAACAAGTTCTTGCATGAGCGTGGCATGCGCCTGCCGGAAAGTGTGTTGCTGCAAACGGTAACTGGGGATTTTGTCGACGACGACATCTATTACGACCTGCTGGACCCGGCCGATATCGACATGATCTGCCGCCCGGTGGCCAACGCCACCTACGTGGTGCCTTGGGCCATCGAACCCACCGCCATCGTGATCCACGACACCTTCGACAAGCAGGGCAACCCCATCGAGTTGTCGCCGCGCAATGTGCTGAAAAAAGTCCTGCAACTGTATACCGACCAGGGCTGGCAGCCGATTGTCGCGCCGGAAATGGAGTTTTACCTGACCCAGCGCTGCGAAGACCCGGACCTGCCGTTGAAAACCCCGGTGGGCCGTTCCGGGCGTGCCGAAACCGGGCGCCAGTCGTTCTCCATCGACGCGGCCAACGAGTTCGACCCGCTGTTTGAAGATGTCTATGACTGGTGCGAAGCCCAGGGCCTGGACCTCGACACGCTGATCCACGAAGACGGCCCGGCGCAGATGGAAATCAACTTCCGCCACGGCGACGCCCTCGACCTGGCCGACCAGATCACCGTGTTCAAGCGCACCCTGCGCGAAGCGGCGCTCAAGCACAATGTGGCCGCGACCTTCATGGCCAAACCGGTGGCCGACGAGCCGGGCAGCGCCATGCACCTGCACCAGAGCGTGGTGGAGATCGCCACGGGCAAGCCGGTGTTTGTCGATGCCGACGGGCAGAAGAGCCCGCTGTTCTTGCATCATATTGGCGGCCTGCAGAAATACATCCCGATGCTGCTGCCGATGTTCGCGCCCAACGTCAACTCGTTCCGCCGCTTCCTGCCCGACACCTCGGCCCCGGTCAACGTGGAGTGGGGCGAAGAAAACCGCACCGTCGGCCTGCGTGTGCCGACCTCCAGCGCCGAGGCGATGCGCGTCGAAAACCGTCTGCCGGGGGCCGATGCCAACCCCTACCTGGCCATCGCCGCCAGCCTGCTGTGCGGCTACCTGGGGATGATCGAAAAGATCGAACCGAGCGCCCCGGTCGAAGGCCGTGCCTATGAGCGCCGCAACCTGCGCCTGCCGATCACCATCGAAGATGCCCTGGCGCGCATGGAGGCCTGCGATACGGTCAAGCAGTACTTGGGGGACAAGTTCGTGCGGGGCTATGTCGCGGTGAAGCGTGCCGAACATGAAAACTTCAAGCGGGTGATCAGCTCCTGGGAGCGTGAGTTCCTGCTGCTGAGTGTCTGACTCCACCATCAACCATAAAAAAGGTGTCGATATGCGTCTCGTCAAACAGCTTCTCCCACTGGCCCTGGCTGCGGTGTTCAGCAGCGCCAGCCATGCCGCGCCGACGGTCAGTGTCTACAACTGGACCGATTACATCGGCGAGACCACCCTGGCCGACTTCCAGGCCAAGACGGGGATCAAGGTGGTCTACGACGTGTTCGACTCCAATGAAACCCTGGAGGGCAAGCTGCTGGCGGGGCGCACCGGGTATGACGTGGTGGTGCCGTCCAATCACTTTCTGGGGCGTCAGGTAAAGGCCGGCGCGTTTCTTGAATTGGACCGCGCGCAATTGCCCAACTACCCGAACCTGGACCCCAAGCTGCTCAAGCTGCTGGAGCAGAACGACCCCGGCAATGCCCATGCGGTGCCGTACCTGTGGGGCACCAATGGCATTGGCTATAACGTCGACAAGGTCAAGCAAGTGCTGGGCATCGACCACATTGATTCGTGGGCGGTGATGTTCGAGCCCGAGAACCTGAAGAAGCTGCAGCAATGCGGCGTGGCATTCCTGGACTCGGCGGATGAAGCATTCCCGGCGATCCTCAACTATATGGGCATGGACCCGCGCAGCGAGAAGGTCAGCGATTATGAAAAGGCCGAAGCCAAGTTGCTGACGCTGCGCCCATACATCACCTATTTCCATTCTTCCAAGTACATCTCGGACCTGGCCAACGGTGATATCTGTGTGGCCTTCGGTTACTCCGGCGATGTGTTCCAGGCGGCCAACCGCGCCAGGGAAGCCAAGAACGGCGTGAACATCGCCTATGCGATTCCCAAGGAGGGCAGCAACCTGTGGTTCGATTTGCTGGCGATTCCCGTAGACGCCACCAACCCGCAACAGGCCCACGCGTTTATCAACGACCTGCTGGACCCCGAGGTGATTGCCAAGGTCAGTACCTACGTCGGCTACGCCAACCCCAACCTGGCGGCGAAGGCCTTCATGGCGCCGGAGTTGGTGAACAATCCCGAGGTGTACCCGCCCCAGGACGTGCTCGACAAACTGTACATTTCCACCACCCCCAGCCCCGCCATCATGCGTGTGATGACCCGGGCCTGGAGCAAAGTGAAGTCCAACCGATGAACCAGTCCCAAGACCATGCCCGTTCCTATTACCTGGCGTCGGCCAATGCCATGCCCCAGCGCGCGGCACTGGCTGCGGACCTGAGTGCCGATGTGTGTGTGATCGGCGGCGGCTTTACCGGCGTCAACACCGCCATCGAACTGGCCCAGCGCGGCCTGTCGGTGATCCTTCTGGAAGCCCGGCGCATTGGCTGGGGTGCCAGCGGGCGCAATGGCGGGCAGTTGATCCGGGGTATTGGCCATGACGTTTCGGGTTTTACCCGGTACGTGGGCGAGGAGGGCGTGCGTTACCTGCAACGGGCCGGGATCGATTCGGTGGCCTTGGTGGGTGAGCGCATCCGTGAGCACGGGATCGACTGCGACCTGCGCTGGGGCTTTTGCGAGTTGGCCAACACGCCGGCGCAATTCGCCGCGTTCCAGGGCGAGCTGGACAGCCTGGCCACCCTGGGTTACATGGCGCAAACCCGGCTGGTGGCGGCGCAGGACATGGCGCAGGTGGTCGGCTCAACCCTGTACGCCGGTGGTTTGGTGGACATGGGCTCGGGCCACTTGCATCCGCTGAACCTGGTGTTGGGCGAAGCCCGCGTGGCCGAGGCGCTGGGCGTGCGGATTTTCGAGCACAGCCCGGCGTTGCAACTGAGCCATGGCGACACCGTGCAGGTGCGCTGCGCCGGTGGCACCGTACGGGCCGGCAGCCTGGTGTTGGCGTGCAATGCACACCTCGACGAACTGGAGCCACGCCTGAGTGGCAAGGTGCTGCCGGCCGGCAGCTATATCATCGCCACCGAGCCGTTGCCGGCTGCGCTCGCCGACGAGTTGATCCCACAGAACCTGGCGCTGTGCGACCAGAAAGTCGGCCTGGACTACTACCGGCTTTCGGCGGACCGTCGGCTGTTGTTCGGCGGCGCCTGTCATTATTCGGGGCGTGATCCGGTGGATATCGCTGCGTATATGCGGCCGAAGATGCTCAAGGTATTCCCGCAACTGGCCAACACCGCCATCGACTTCCAATGGGGCGGCAAAATCGGGATTACCGCCAATCGTTTCCCCCAGGTTGGACGGTTGCAGCAGTACCCCAACGTGTTTTACGCCCAGGGTTATTCGGGGCATGGGCTCAATGTCACGCACTGGTGCGCGCGGTTGCTGGCCGAGGGGATCCACGCAGGTGTCAGCCAGGGCCTGGACACCTTTAGCCGGGTGCCGCACATGACCTTTCCCGGCGGCAAGGCTTTACGCTCGCCGTTACTGGCGCTGGGCATGTTGTGGTATCGGCTTCGGGAAATGCTGGGATAGGTGGGTAGCGGTTTAAAACACAGCAGGATCGGATCCAATACGCTATAACCCCTCGGTCGCTGTGTCATTCCGAGGCCCCGCTTTTCATGCAGAACCCTTTGCAACGCCCGCTGTGGCAGGTGTACCTGTTCTTTCTTGCGCCGATGGTGCTGTCCAACTTCCTCCAGAGTTTTTCCGGCACCCTCAACGGCATCTATGTCGGGCAAATGCTTGGCACCCAGGCGCTGGCGGCCGTGTCGGGGATGTTTCCCATCGTGTTCTTTTTTATCGCCCTGGTGATCGGCCTGGGGGCGGGCGCTTCGGTGCTGATCGGCCAGGCCTGGGGCGCGGGGGAAACGGCGCTGGTCAAAGTCATCACTGGCGCGACCCTGACTTTGGGCGCGTTGATCGGGATCCTCGCCGCCGTGCTCGGCAGCCTGTTCGCGCGCCCGGCCATGCAGGCATTGGGCACGCCGCTGGATGTGCTGGACGACGCCGTCGGCTATGCCCAGGTGATGATGCTGATCATGCCGCTGCTGCTGGTGTTCATCCTCTACACCCAACTGCTGCGGGGCGTGAGCGATACGGTGTCGCCGCTGCTGGCGCTGATGGTCTCGACGGTGGTTGGCCTGTTGCTGACCCCGGCCCTGATCCGCGGCTGGCTGGGGCTGGCGCCCATGGGCATCCAGAGCGCGGCCTATGCTGGCCTCGTGGCCAACGCCGTGGCCATGCTGTTTCTGGTGCTGCGCCTGCGCCATAAAAACCATGTGATGGCGCCGGATCGCGCATTGTTGGCGGCCTTGCGCCTGGACCGGGCGATCCTCGGCAAAGTCCTGCGCATTGGCCTGCCCACCGGCTTGCAGATGGTGGTGCTGTCGTTGTCGGAGCTGGTGATCCTGGCACTGGTCAACGGCCACGGCTCCCAGGCCACGGCGGCGTATGGCGCGGTGACGCAGATCGTCAACTATGTGCAATTCCCGGCGCTGTCGATTGCCATCACCGCCTCGATCCTCGGCGCCCAGGCCATTGGCGCCGGGCGCCTGGAACGCATCGGGCCGATCCTGCGCACCGGCCTTGCCATCAACCTGTGCCTGACCGGGAGCCTGATCGTGCTTGGCTACGTGTTGTCCCACTGGCTACTGGGCCTGTTCATCACCGATGACCAGGCGCGGGTCCAGGCCGAACACCTGCTGCACATCATGCTCTGGAGCATTCTGGTGTTCGGCTTCCAGGCGGTGATTGGCGGCATCATGCGCGCCAGCGGCGTGGTGCTGATGCCGGTGGCGATCTCGATCTTCTGCGTGCTGGGTGTGGAGCTGCCGATGGCGTACCTGCTCAATGCACACTTTGGCCTGGAAGGGGTGTGGATGGCGTTCCCGGTGACTTATCTGGTGATGTTGGGGTTGCAGACGGCTTATTACCGGTTGGTGTGGCGGCATAAGCAGATCAAGCGGTTGGTGTGAGTTGAGGCAGCGAGGGGCTGGATGGCATAGTGTCATCATGGAGAGAGACCTATGAAAAAAGCATTAATCGCAATCGGCGTCGACCGCGCCGGCCATTTTCCTGTACTGCGTGGCGCGGCCTCTGGGGCTGAGCAGGTGGGGGAATGGGGCAGGGAACAAGGTTTCGAGACCACAGTTTTTTCCGATGCTGACGGCAAGGTCGTGGGGCCTGAGGAGATATTCGAGGCGATCAGTAAGATCGTGGAGAGCAGGACGTGCTCTCAACTGGTGGTGTTCTTTTCCGGCCATGGTGTATTGAGAGCCCCGGATTGTGAGTTGTGGCTATTGTCCGAGGTGGGCAGGAATCCCAACCATGCCATCAACGTCAATGGCTCGATCAGCCTGGCGCGTCAGTGCGGTATCGAACACGTTGTGATCATTTCGGATGCATGCCGGTCCCTGGCGGGAACCCTTCAGGTGAGCATGGTCGACGGCTACCGGATATTTCCTGCTCATCGCTCGAGCGGCAAAGCACCCGAAGTGGATGTGTTTTATGCAGCGCTGCCGGGAGATCCGGCATTGGAGGTCTCGGCTGACGATGCGGACAAGCGTCACTATGGGCTGCTGACCGATTGCATGCTGACCGCTTTGCGGGGCGATATTGAAACTGTGATCGAAACCGTGAAAAGCGACGACGGCGTGCAAAAGCATGTGGTTGCATCACGTCCGCTTAAACTGCACCTTGAGGACGCTATTCCCCGAGCGGCAGCGGCGGTGTCTGTGGCGCTGTTCCAGCGCCCGGACTCGCGGGTGGAGTCGGCGTTGCCCAAGTTTCTGGCAACGATTGATGCCGGTGCCGAGCGAGCGATTGATGTCGCTAAGACAGCCCTGACTGAGCCCGAGCCTGATCGAGGGAGCATGCAGTGGTATCGGAAGGTGCTGCTGATCCCCAAACCTGGTCGACCGCTGCCCCGCGAGGCTTTGGATGCCGAGATGGAGCGATTAATGGCGGCGATGGATGACCAACAGACGGACATGCACACGGGGTTTCACATCAAGGGCGACGAAGTCGAGGCTATTTACGTAATCAAACAGAACCAGATCACCTTTCGCGGCAATGGGCCGAGCATCCTGATCAGCGGTTTGGAGCCAGGGGCGCTTTACCTGCGTTTCAAAAATGGCACCAGTAGCTTGCTGTCAGTTATTCCCGGATTTATCGGCACCGTGATTATTGAGGATGGGCGTATTGCTACGGTCAATTACACGCCGTCGGCCGCCGGTATTCCTATGCGTAACTATCACTATCTGGATATGCGACGTTCTTTTGTCGCGGTGGCTGCGCGTCAAGGCAGCTTCCACTTGCCTGATACAACAGCTGTGTTGCCCAGTTATCTGCGTTTCTTCAGGCGCATGGACCCAACGCTGGGCATTTATGCCGCGTATGCCTATCACCAGGCAGGCGATCAGCAGAGTGTCAGAGGGATTTACCAGCATATGGCAGATGGCCTGCAACCCATTCCTTTCGATGTGGCAATGCTTGCGTGGGCGGGCACCGATCAGGAGCAGGCCGTGCATAAGTGCATGCCCGGTGTGCCCATGCTGGCGCAGGGGTGGTCGTTGCTGGGGAATCTGACTGAGACAATGCCCAAGCAGTTGCTGGAGGCTGGGCGTTATCTGGAGCCGTCACTGTGGACGACATTCTCCGGTAAGGGGTCGGCGATTCTAGAACGATATTTCAGTAGGGGTTTCCCATGAAACTGGTATTCATCCACGGGCGAGATCAACAGGAAAGCACCCGGGAAGCCCTGGAAAAATTATGGCTGGACTCGCTGTATATCGGCTGGGGGGAGTCCGGTCTTCCACTCCCCGAAGGGCTGTCTGTGACGATGGCGTTTTACGCCGACGTACTGGATGAGCTGACCCGGGCCCTCAGCACCCCGCTGGCGCGTGGGGTGCGCCTGCGTGGCGATGAACAGGCGCAGGATGATTTTCGTGGAAAATTTTTGCAGGACATCGCGACCGCCAATGGCGTGACCGATGCGCAGATCCAGGCTTTTCTCGATGAGGACAGCACCGAGAAAGGCCTTGGCAGTTCGCCCTGGATTCAGGCGCTTTTACGTGCAGTGGATCAGCGCACCGCCCTGGGTGAAGCCGCTCTTGATCGCTTCACTCGTGATGTCTATCTCTATCTGGCTTACCCCGTAGTCTCGGACCGCATTACCGCCATCGTAGAGGCGGCCATTGGCGATGAGCCCTGTGTGATAGTGGCCCACTCCTTGGGATCGATTGTTGCGTACCGCGCGTTGCAACAGCTCGGGCGTCGAGCCAACGTGGTGGGGCTGGTGACGGTTGGCTCGCCCCTGGGCCTGAATACGGTACGCGAGATGCTCACCCCCCCTGCATTGTCGATGCCTGCGGGTGTGCAGCAGTGGTTCAATGCCTATGATCCGGGCGATGCGGTGGCGTTGTATCCACTGGACGCTACCCGCTGGAACATCACACCCGGCATCGAGAATTTCAACGGCGTGAGTAACCATATGGCCAATCGGCATGGTATTGCGGGCTACCTTGATGATGTAACCGTCGCAACGTGGATGCATCAACGGTTAGTTAAGTGAGCGCAATGTCAACGTTCGTGAAAATCCAAGGGGCTCGACAGCTCCCACCGGGTTTACCGGTGTCTGTTGGATTCTCACCATAACTGATCGACATTGGCGGCAATCGCAGCCAGGGCGACGGTCAGTAATTGCTCCCATTAATAGGAAGCATTACTATTCACGCCCCGCCTACCCAGTGCATCCTCGATGACTCCTCAGCCGCCCCGCAGACCAGGCTTTTTCGCGTACTACGAGGAGTTGGTCGGGACCTGGACGCGTCGCTTGCGCAATCGCCAGCAGGCCGAGGACCTGGCCCACGATACATTCGTGCGGGTATTGGAGTCCAAGGCGGCGCTGGTCGAGCAGCCGCGTGCCTATTTGCACCAGACGGCGCGCAATATTGCGGTGGATGCCTATCGCCGTGCCGACCGGCGTGAAGCAATGGAGCTGCAAGGCCTTGACCAGAGTGCGCCGCCAAGTGGCGACCCGGAGCATTTCATGCATGCAGTGCAGTTGGCGGACTCCATCGAGCGGGCCCTGGCCGAATTGCCCCTCAATTGCCGCAAGATTTTCATTTGGCAAAAGGTCGAGGGCCTGACCCAACAGGAAATCGCCGAGCGCCTGGGGTTGTCTAAAAACATGGTGGAAAAGTATATGATCCGCACCCTGCGGCATCTGCGCGAGCGCCTGGACGCGCTGGCCCCATGACCTATGCCCGCTTTGAAACAGGATCTTCCATGATGGATACCCGTGAGTGTGCCTGTGGCAGCGCAGCGGTGCGTGACGAGGCGGCGCTGTGGTTCGTGCGTTTGCAGGATCAGCCCCTGAGCGATGCGGACCAGTGTCTTTTCGACACATGGTGTGGGGAGCATCCCGCGCACCAGTACGAATTCGAGGTGCTGCAAGGGCTGTGGAGCGCCGCCGACCTGCTGCCCAAGCGCCGTTTGCAGGCCCTGGTCGATACGCCTGTGCCGCGCAAGCGGCGTGGAGCAGTGCGCTATGCCATGGCGGCTAGTGTGCTGGCGGTGGCCGTGGGTCTTGGGCTGTTCAGCGGCCTGGATCATCCGGCGGTGTACGACGCGCAGTTCAGCACGGTGTTGGGTGAGCGTCGCCAAGTGGCGTTGCCCGACGGCTCGCTGATGGACCTCAACAGCCGCAGCGTGGTGGCGGTGCACTACGAAAAGGGCCGGCGTGGGATAGAGCTCAAGCAGGGCCAGGCGCTGTTCAGCGTCGAGCACGACACCAGCCGGCCTTTTGTGGTGCGGGCCGGGGCCGGGCAGGTGACGGTTACCGGCACGCGGTTTGATGTACGCCGCGACGATGACCAGACCCGCGTGGTGGTCGAGGCGGGAACGGTCAAGGTGCAAGGGCATGCCGCGCAGCCGGTGGTCACACTGACGGCGGGCCTGGGGACATCCATCGACAACCAGGGCGAGGTCGCGGCGGCCCGCCCGGTCAACGCCCAGGCACTGCTGGCCTGGCAGACCGGCAAGCTGGTGTTCAACGACGTCAGCCTGGCCGAGGTGGCGCGGGAAGTCTCGCGCTACCGCGAAAAACCCTTGCGGGTCAGCACCGCGGCCAGCGAGTTGCGCCTGACCAGCGTGTTCAAATCCAACGACACCGATGCCTTGCTCAAGGCCTTGCCGCACATCCTGCCGGTGGCTCTGCGCACGCTGCCGGACGGCAGCCAGGAAATAATTTCACGTTAGATTCAGGTTTTTTCCGAGTTCTTCGTCTTCTTGTCCAACTGCAACTGGTTTGCATTAACAGCCGCGCTTTCCTGGGATTACGACGTGAAAAAACTCGCTGCGAACAACAATAAAACCTGGCGCTGGGCGCCCCTGGCCCTGGCATTGGCGATCAATGCCGCACTGCCTGCGGCCTATGCCGACGATGCCATCCATATCAATGCCCAGCCTTTGGGCGCGGCGCTGAGCCAATTGGGCCAGCAAACCTCGCTGCAAGTGTTTTTCAGCCCGCAGATGGTGGCAGGCAAACAAGCCCCGGCCGTCGATGGCAACCTGTCGCCGGAACAGGCCTTGCGCCAGTTGCTGCAAGGCAGCGGCCTGGAGTACCAGATCGATTCGGGCTCGGTGACATTGCATCCGGCCGCCACGGGCACTGGTGAAGCCGGCTCGCCCCTGGAGCTTGGCGCGACCTCGATCAAGGTCGTGGGTGATTGGCTGGGCGATGCCAATGCCGAAGTGGTGCAGAACCATCCCGGCGCGCGTACGGTGATCCGGCGTGAAGCCATGGTGGAGCAGGGCGCGATGAATGTCGGCGACGTGTTGCGCCGGGTTCCCGGGGTGCAGGTGCAGGAGTCCAACGGTACCGGCGGCAGCGATATTTCCCTCAACGTCGGTGTACGTGGCCTGACGTCGCGCCTGTCGCCACGCTCCACGGTCCTGATCGACGGTATTCCTGCGGCGTTCGCGCCCTATGGCCAGCCCCAGTTGTCGATGGCACCGATTTCCGCCGGCAACCTGGAGAGCATCGACGTGGTACGCGGCGCCGGCTCCGTGCGTTATGGACCGCAGAACGTCGGCGGCGTGATCAACTTCGTGACCCGGGCGATCCCCGAGACCTTTTCCGGTGAGGTCGGCACCACCCTGCAAACCTCTTCCCACGGTGGCTGGAAACATGTCGACAACGCCTTCATCGGTGGCACCGCAGACAATGGCATTGGCATGGCGCTCCTGTATTCCGGGGTCAATGGCAACGGTTATCGCGACAGCAACAATGGGAACGACATCGACGATGTGATCCTCAAGACCCACTGGGCGCCGACCGATCAGGACGATTTCACCCTCAACTTCCATTACTACGACGCCACTGCCGACATGCCCGGCGGCCTGACCCAGAAGCAGTTCGACGCCAACCCTTACCAGTCGGTGCGCGACTGGGACAACTTCAGCGGCCGGCGCAAGGATGTTTCGTTCAAGTACATCCGTCAGATCGACGACCGTACCCAGGCGCAAGTGCTGACCTACTATTCCGACAGCTTCCGTGGCAGCAACATCGCCAACCGTGACCTGGCTACTATCGGTTCCTATCCGCGTACCTACTACACCTTCGGTATCGAGCCACAGGTGTCCCATGTCTTTGACCTGGGGCCCACCAGCCAGGAAGTCAGCGTGGGCTACCGCTACTTGAAAGAAGGCATGCACGAACAGGCCACACGCCTGAACCTGACCAATAACGTCCCTACGCCGGGGCCGCAGAGTGATGGCCATGTGTACCAGGACCGCACCGGTGGCACCGAAGCCAACGCGTTCTATATCGATGACAAGATCGATGTGGGCAAATGGACGATTACCCCCGGTATCCGCTTTGAAAGCATCCGCACCCAATGGCATGACCGCCCGGTGCTGGCACTCAATGGCACTCCCGTCCAGGAGAAGCGCCGCGAGATCAAGAACAACGAACCGCTGCCGGCACTGAGCGTGATGTACCACGTCTCCGATGCCTGGAAACTGTTCGCCAACTACGAAACGTCCTTCGGCAGCCTGCAGTATTTCCAGCTGGGCCAGGGCGGTAATGGCGACCAGACGGCCAATGGCCTGCAACCGGAAAAAGCCAAGACCTACGAGGTCGGCACCCGCTACAACGACAATGTGTGGGGCGGCGAAGTGACGTTGTTCTACATCGACTTCTCCGACGAATTGCAGTACGTCAGCAATGACGTGGGCTGGACCAACCTGGGCGCCACCAAGCATGCGGGTATCGAAGCCTCTGCCCGCTACGACCTGGCCAACCTTGACCCGCGCCTGGATGGCCTGAGCGCAAATGCCGGCTTTACCTACACCAAGGCGACCTCCGAAGGTGATGTGGCCTTTAAGGGTCGTGACCTGCCGTTGTACTCGCGGCAAGTGGCAACCCTGGGCCTGCGTTATGCGGTCAACCGCTGGACCCATAACCTGGATGCGTATGCCCAGTCCGGGCAGCGGGCGCCAGGTACCACCAGCACCTATATCACCCAGCCGACTGCGGACGGCCAGTACGGTGATATCCCGGGGTATGTGTCGGTCAACGTGCGCAGTGGCTATGACTTTGGCGCGCAACTGTCGAACCTGAAGCTGGGCGTGGGGGTGAAAAACGTGTTCGACCAGCAGCACTACACCCGGTCCAGCGATAACAACTCCGGGATCTACCTGGGTGAGCCCCGTACGTTCTTTGTGCAGGCGAGCGTGGGGTTCTGACGCGTGCTTCCTACGATCCTTCTGACGAAAGCGAAGGGTCGTAGGGACGCGTTTCCTACCTTTATTTTGTGATTTTCTGCACTTTGCGGAACCGAACTCCGTAGGCCTGCCACACACCTTCAGCTCATCGTGTGCGGGCACCCATTGTCTGGGTGCCTGGGACCGTGAGGTGAACTGTGTCAACAAGCCGCACTGGAGAACATTATGTCGGTAACTGCATTCAATCAGCCTGTCGTCAAACTACCGAATGACGCCACACCGCAAGGGGCTGAGGCAAAGGCCAGCACCTCGGGCGCTGCGGCGCCGGCCGCCGGGGCAGCCTCCAAGGGGCCCAGTTTCAGCGGGCCGCAGAGTCAGTCGGGGCCGGTGTTCGCAGCACCGCAGCCGATGGCACAGGGCGATGCAGCTCGGGGGGCTGCGCCTGCGTCCTATGGGGGGCCGCCGCCAAGGCCTGTTGCGCAGAAGCCCGATCCTATCTACTCAAAACGCAGCCATGATCAGTTGGCCCAGCAACTGCTGGATAACTTCCAGTCGTTCAAGGATCCGAGCAACCCGTCCTACATCACGCCCCAAGGTCTGAAAGACAAGGCACAGATGCCCCTGACCGGCTACTCGAGCAAGGATCAGGACACCCGGCTGGCCAGGGAGATCCTGAAACGTCCGGACCTGCTCAAGGCGCTAGACCGTGACGGTCGTACGGGGGCGCTGGATGCCCAACTCACCCGACAAAACATTTATGACGTCATACGCTCGGACAACCCGTTGAAGTTCAAGGACGACGCACAGCTGGCCAAGGACATGCTGAATAACTTCAATCAGTTGAAAGGAAATTTCTGGAACAAAGACATCAAGTTCGCCGATCTCGATGCCAAGGCCCAGCGCCCGCTGACGGGTGACCCGTACCGGGACCAACTCACCCAACTGGCCAGGGAGGTCAATAACCGCTCGAACCTGCGCCAACAAATGGACAATACGGCCAGCCCCGATTATGACGGCAGGATCAGCAGACAAGCCTTGAAGAAGTTGTCCCGTTAAGCCGCGGGTATTGCAGCGCAAGCATAGAACCGGGATGGGCCGCGAGTATTACGCGGTGTTTCCCGGTTCGGCCATTAACGATGGCAGGGCTGGCTGAAAGTGCCAGCGTCCGCTCATCGCCTGCCACTTCAATGAACAGGAACTGTTTTCAGCGGTCTGCCACATAGCTTGTAACTGACGGCCTTTATGACGCCGACGGTTTCACTCAAAGAGAGGGTGTTGACATGACTTCTACGTCGTTTGGAACTCAAACTCCTGGCTTGCCACAATCCCTTCTTGCACCACCTTGCGAAACCCGCGCGCAGTGCCCACGTTTCGATGCTCAGCACCAGGGCGTGGCTGGCGAGGGAGGTGCCGAGGTTCAGCGAGCGAAGGGTTTTTCCGCACAGTACACATTCAAGGCCCCGGCGGCGGATGACTTCGCCAAAGGCATGCTTGCTCACCGAGCCACCGCGACGCCAGGCTCTGATGTGTCGACAACGGCGGGTACCACGGTGGGGTTGATCAATGCAATAAAGGCCATGCTGGGTGTTTCGAAATCCGTGGCATTGCCGCCCCAAAAACCTGACTGAAGCCGCGCCCAGGCCCCCTCCGTTGTTTACATGTAGTCATCGAAAATGATCGACCGCCCCGGAACCATTGCCGGTGCTTGGCCACATACTTTGCGCTTTTTGGAAACCACCCTTGTAGTGACGGTGGTGATAGCCGGTCTGAGTATGGATCTAGAAAAGGTGGATATGAAACATGGCAATTGACGGTGGGGTACCTCTCCTGCGGCCTGATGTTACGAGCCGCCATGATGCGATACCGGATGACGCACAACAGAAAGCTCATGCTGCTTCAATCGAGAGCACGCCGCGTGGGTGGCAGGTTGATAATCAGCCTCTGCCCAGCACGATTCGATCTTCGGGTTTCCGGCGCCCCTTGCGGTGGGCCACGCCTGACGAAGTCACTCTGCATCATCAGGAACTCAGAAACACGCCTTCGGCGCGTACCTCCCATATGAACCCCTATACCCAATTGCCGGATAGCCAGTTGGTGAAGGCCTTGGGTGATCATTTTTCCGTGCTGGAAAACTTTCATGAAAACTGAAGGCTTGAAACTGGTGGCGTTGCGACGGATCGCGGGTGAAAAAATGACGGACACACCAGCGCTCAATAACGCCATTCTGCTGGCCAAGGCCCTGCTCCAGCGCCCGCGACTGATCGACGCGATCCTCGACGAGGAGGGCTTGATTACGCGGCAAAGCCTGTCCAAAGCGGTACAGGGAGTGTTTGGCAACAGCGACCCGAATGCCTTCAGTTCGGATCCCTTTCACGCCAAGACCAACGTCGAACTGGTGCAGGCGTTCAGGGCGGCATTTGATGAACTGCGTGACAGGTCCCGGGATCGCACGGGCTTTTTCGAGAGCGTCGGCTACGTGCAGATCGAGCGGCTTGTTTCAATCAGCAAGGACCCGGACGAAACGGACCAGGAAGGCGCCGTTATCCGGGACCCCGTCACGGGGTTAGCGAAAAAAATGTACAGCGAACAACTGGTGTACATGTCAAAAAACCTGGTGGACCGCCCCAGGCTCTTGAACTCGCTGGAACGCATCCATTCTGGCTGGCGACGCCTTTACGGCAGCCATTACCAGAAGGGCTGGTTGAGCAACAAGGACCTTGATGGCTGGCTGGAAAACAACAAGACCCTGTAGGGTCTTGAGCGCGTTACACCCGCAGGATTTTCCCGCTGATCGCCACCCCCAGCAGGAGCGCGGCGATCAACACAAAGGCCACGCTCAAGCTGCTGCCATGGGCGATAAAGCCGATCAGCGCGGGGCCGGCGAGAATACCGGCATACCCCAAGGTGGTAATGGCGGGCACTGCAATATGCTCCGGCATGACGGTTTGCTTGCCGACTGCGGTGTACAACACCGGGACGATATTGGAGCAGCCGGCGCCTACCAGGGCATAGCCCAGCAGCGCGGTTTCCCAGGCTGGGAGCAGGGTAGCCAGGAGCATGCCGGCAGTGGCCAGCAAGCCGCCGATCACGATCACCCGTTTGGCCCCCAGGCGACGCACAATGGCATCGCCGGTCAGGCGTCCGATGGTCATGGTCAGGGCAAATGCCGCATAACCCAGGCCCGCATAGGCTTCGTCGAGGCCGCGTTCGTCACTGAGGAACACCGCGCTCCAGTCGAGCACGGCACCTTCTGCCAGGAACACGATAAAACACAGGCAGCCGATAAACAGCACTACCCCGTGGGGGATGGCGAAGGCGGGGCCGGAGCTTTCGCTGCCGTAGGGCAGCAAGTGCGGGGCCGCCTTGAGCAGGGCGGCCAGGGTAATCACGATGACCACCAGGGTGGCCGACAGCGGTGACAGCCCCAAGCCCAGCAACGCGCTGACCCCCGCCGCCCCGACAATCCCTCCCAGGCTGAACAACCCGTGGAAGCCCGACATCATGGTTTTGCCACTGGCCCGTTCGACGATCACCGCCTGCAGGTTGACGGTGGAGTCCACCGTGCCCAGGCCCGCACCAAACAGAAACAATCCTGCCATCAGCAAGGGTATCGAGCTGACGGTGGCCAGCATCGGCAAGGCCACGCAGAGCAGGAGCGTGCCGGCGCTGAGTACGCGCCGGCAGCCATAGCGTGAAGCCAGCGCGCCGGCCACCGGCATCGCAATGATCGAGCCCACCCCCAGGCACAACAGCAATAGGCCCAGGGTGCCTTCGTTGAGATTTGCGCGGGCCTTGGCATAGGGCACCAGAGGCGCCCAGGCGGCAATGCCGAAGCCGGCAATAAAAAACGCGATACGGGTCGACATTTGTTCCAGGCGCCCGGGAACCACGGGCGCAGGGGTGGGAATGGCAGTCATGAAAGTCCTTGGTTTTTGCGTTCAGCGAACGATGTCCGGCGCGACATCCTTGCACATCAGGCCCTGTGGAGCGAGCCAGGTTCCCTTGGCGATCGCGAACTTTCCTGCAGCAGCAGCGGATACTGCTGGCCTTCGGGTCAGGTGGTTGCCGGCAGATACGCCCTGACTTGCACGACGTCGGCGCCGTCGACGCGCACCACGACCGTGCCACGGGGCGTCGTTTCCTGGCCGATGTAGCTCTCTACCATTACTCGGTCCGCAGCCGTGGCTTGCAGCGATAGCTTATGGGGTTTGCGCAGCAGCTTGCGAGCCTGGGCGTCCACCGGGAATGAGGGGTGGCCGCGGCGCACACTGTCGCAAAACGCTAGCGCCACGGCGCGGGGTGTCGGTGGTGGTGGCGAGGGCAGGTTGGCCCCGGCGAACAGCAGGTTGAGTTGATCGGCGGTGGCGACGGCGCGCGGGAAGCCGGTAAAGGCCGAGGCGACCAGCAGCAGTTCGGTCAACTCCCCAGGCGCCAAGCCTTGGGCCAGGCTGGTCTTGAAGTGCACGCTCAACGGTGGGCCGACCATGCCGGCGGCGACGATCGCGGCAAAAATCGCCGCTTCCTGCAGGCGCGGATCGAGGCCCGGGCGATCATGCAGATAGCCATACACCACGCCGACCGCCAATTCGCCCAGGGCCGGTGCGGTATGGAACAACGCATCCAGGCGTGCGCCGCCATCAGGTACCAGCTCAATGAACGTTTTGCGGCCTTCGCGGTAAAGCGTTTCAACGGGACTTTGCGGGGCAAGGGTCTTCATGGTGCATCCTCCGAGAAAATGAGGACGGCGTTTGCTCGACTGCGCACGGACTTCGGCCTGATGAAAACGTCCATCCAGGGGAACTAGGAGTGTAGGGCGAGTGGCTGTTTTTGCCAGGGTCATGCACACCAATGGTGCAGGTGGTGTGCGGTGTCGGCGATAGCGTGCGAATGGGGCTGACCTACATGAACTCCACCTGCGCAGGCTGGCGCTTGATCAGCACGTTGCCATTACGGATCGAATACAGCGCCAGGCCCTGGCTGCGAATCACTTCATAGTCGCTGTTTGCCGACAGGATCAGCAGGTTGGCCGGCCGCCCGGGTTCCAGGCCGTAGCGGTCGCCCAGGGCCATGGCTTGGGCACTGTTGTCAGTGACGAGGTCCAGGGCTTTTTGCAGGTTGCTGTAGCCGAGCATATGGCAGATATGCAGCCCGGCTTCGAGCACTCGCAGGATATTGCCGTTGCCCAGTGGGTACCACGGATCGACGATGGAGTCCTGGCCGAAGCACACGTTCATGCCGGCTTCCAACAGCTCGTTGACCCGGGTCACGCCCCGGCGTTTCGGGAAGTTGTCGAAGCGGCCCTGCAAGTGAATGCTTTCGGTGGGGCAGGACACAAAGCTGATGCCAGAATGCCCCAGCAGACGAAACAGCTTGGCGCAGTAGGCATTGTCGTAGGAGCCCATGGCCGTGGTGTGGCTGGCCGTGACCCGGCTACCCATGTCGCGGCTGCGCGCTTCTTCGGCCAGCACTTCGAGAAAGCGCGAATGCGGGTCGTCGGTTTCATCGCAATGCACGTCCACCAGGCAGCCCGTACGTTCGGCCAGGTCCATGAGGAATTTGACCGAGCTGACCCCTTGGTCGCGGGTGTACTCAAAATGGGGAATGCCGCCCACCACATCGGCGCCCAGGCGAATGGCTTCTTCCATCAGTTCGCGGCCATTGCGGTAGGACTCGATGCCTTCCTGGGGAAACGCCACGATCTGCAGGTCGATCAGGTGGCCACTCTCCTGGCGCACTTCGAGCATGGCCTTGAGCGCCGTCAGGTCCGGATCGGTGACGTCGACGTGGGTGCGCACATGCTGGATACCATGGGCTGCCAGGGCCTGGATGGTCTGCTTGGCACGGGTCTTGGTGTCGGCCTGGGTGATGGTGGCCTTGCGCTCGCCCCAGCACTCGATCCCTTCGAACAGCGTGCCGCTCATGTTCCAGCGCGGCTCGCCGGCAGTGAGGGTGGCGTCGAGGTGGATATGCGGCTCGACAAACGGTGGCACTACCAGGTTGCCAGCGGCATCCAGGTCGTCCGGCCCCAGGGGCGGCGTGACGGTTTGTGGGGTAATGCTGGCGATCCGGCCATGTTCCAGGTGCAGATCATGCAGGCCTTCACGGTTGCGCAGGCGGGCGTTGATGATATGCATGGGCAAGTTCCTCTTGGGCAAACAGCAATCAGGCAGACAGCCGCCAGATCATCAGCGCGACGCCGATGTCCGACGGTCATTGGAGTGTCGGGGCTCTCAGGCTCATGCCTGGATGTCAGCCAATGGTACGCGCACCCGTAGGGCGGCAGTGAGTGCAATGTAGGTAGCGGCTGCCGCGATAATCCCCACCAGGGGCGCGACCCATGGCGAGCTGAACGCCAGCACCGTACCCACTGCATAGGCAATCAGCCCCGGCCAATTGAAGGCCGGCAAGCGCACGTCTGCCAGCCGAGGGTAGTGACCGCGATAGCGATAGAATAAGTCGGCCATGATCACCCCGCCAATCGGTGGTATCACGGTGCCCAATAAAATCAGGTAGGGCACCAGCATGTCGTACATGCCCAGCAAGGCGAGCAGGGTGCCGATCAAGGCGCCGACCAGGGTTACGGTCTTGCGGCGTTTGGTGCGCAGCAGGTTGCAGCCGGCGACGGCGAAATTGTAGATGGTGTTGTCCTGGGTGCTCCAGATATTGAGCAGCAGCATGGCCATCGCCGCCATGGCGAAACCTTGCAGCAGCAATACTTCCACCACATCCGGTTGCTGATAGACGATGGCGCCGTAGGCACCGATCAGCACCATTAGGCCGTTGCCGACAAAAAAGCCGATCAGGCTGGCCAGTACCGCGACCTTGGCCGAGCGGGAAAAGCGCGTCCAGTTGGTGGCCTGGGTAGCACCGCTGACAAAGGTGCCGAACACCAGGGTAATGGCCGTAGACAGATCCAGCTCCGCGCTGGGCACCACCGCGAGCAAGCCTTGCAGCCCGCCGACTTTTACGGTGGCCACCCACATCGACAGCAACAGCAGCAGGCCCATGGCCGGGACGGCAATGTAGGAGAGGATTTCCAGCCCCCGGTAGCCCACGTAGGCCGTGGCGCAGAACACCAGGCCGAACAGCACCATCAGTGCCAGTACGCTGCCCTGGCCCAATTCGAAATATTTGCCCAGTACCACGGCCGCCGTGGCGGTACCCCAGGCGTACCAGCCAATCTGGGTGAACCCCAGGATCAGGTCACTTAATTTGCTACCCACTTCGCCAAAGCAGAAACGCCCCATCAGCACCGAGTTCAAGCCGCTCTTGAAGGCGATATAACCCAGGCCTGCGGCGTAGATACCCAATAGCAGGTTACCCAGGGCCACGACACCGAGCATCTGGGTAAAACTGAAGGCCACCCCCAGCTTGCCGCCAGCAAACATGGTTGCGGTAAAAAAAGTGAAGCCCAGCAACACCATGGCCGTGGAGCCAAGGCCCTTGCGTGCATGCATGGGCACTTCGCTGAGAGGGTAATCGTTGCCCGGTTCGTTCTGCGTCATGTGCCGTTCCCCTGTGAGTGACCCAGGGCTTGTTGCAGCGCCCGTGCCAAGTGGGGGCTGTGCAGGTTGCACAGTATTCGGGCGCGGGGAAGGGCAGGAGGCTGGGATTGCTTGTTGGTTAGGCCCAGCCAGGCACAAAAGCGGTGCAGCGGTGATACAAGTTGGATCACCGTGCCAGGGTGTCAGTCGAACAGGGTCTGGCTGATTTCGCCGCGGTGAAAGGCGAAGGCTGCTGCAAGATCACTCTCGATGGTGCGCCCGCGTGATAGCGGTGGCAGGTCGTCGAGTCTGAAGAAACCAACGTCGGTGGTTTCAAAGCCTGCCACGGGGGCGGCCTGGTCGGTGCGTTCGCAGAGGAAGTACAACTTGTAGAAGTCGCGCACGTCGGGCCGGTACAGCCCCTTGGCTTTGTGGGTCACGCTGTACAGCGCCCGCGCGGTAACACTCAGCCCAGCTTCTTCACGAAGCTCCTTGACGATATTTTCTGCCGCCGATAAGCCGATATCGGCATAACCGCCCGGCAACGCCCAGCAGCCGTCCGTGGCTTCGCGCACCAGCAGGATCCGCTCGCCTTCAATCAGTGCGCCACGCACATCGATCATCGGCGTTGAGTAACGCTGGGCAAAATCCGAGACTAGTCCGGTAATGCGCTCCAGAGGCACTTGCCCCAACTGTGCGAGCATACTGTGTGCGATATGGGCGATCTCTTCGAGGCGTTCGCGCTCGAAGTCATCCGTGCAAAAGTGCAGCCCGGTAGAGGCCAATGCCTGCAAGCGCTTGGCCTGGGCCAGCCAGGTGGATTCCATGGTGGGCTTCCTTGGTGTACTTCAAGGCCTGGTTTTAATCGCTGTTGCCACCGAGCACAGCAGCGAATTACTCACCGCGATAAATACAGCCACTGGTGCAGGTCTCATGGATGCGAATAGCACTGAGTTCCGGCAACAACGGCTTCAACTCATTCCAGATCCACTTGGCCAGCACTTCGCTGGTAGGGTTTTCCAGGCCGGGGATGTCGTTGAGGTAGTTGTGGTCGAGGCGCTCATAGAGCGGCTTGAAAATCGCCTTGATCTCCGAGAAATCACGGATCCAGCCGGTATGCGGGTCGAGGTCGCCGCTCAGGTGGATGGCCACCTTGAAGGAGTGACCATGCAGGCGCCCGCATTTATGGCCTTCGGGGACGTGAGGCAAGCGGTGGGCGGACTCGAAGGTGAACTCTTTGAAAATTTCCACGGTATGACCTGTAAGGCAGGAGTTTCTAGGGCGGTGTGCGATTGTCAGGGTCGGGTGAGCGCTTGATGGGCCCAGGCGACCGACGTGGCGCGCATTCTAACCTGTTTATCGGGCGACCTGGCGTGGTGTGTAAAGCACGGTTATTCCTGGGACCATAGCGTAGTACTGACCTTGACCCCATCCCCGCAGGCCAATGAACTCTGCGACCCGCGGCGCTCCAGTTCTGCGTGCGCACGAGCACACTGCACCTGGCCTTGGGCGGCTGCATTATCAATGCTGATATTGCCGGTGGTTTCGGACACCAGGTCGCCGTTTTTCTCCACCCGGATCAATGGCCGTTCGGGCTGGATTTCAAAGCGGCTTTTCGTCGGCTCGGTGTTCAGTGCCAGGTCGGTGGGGGCTGCCGGCAACTGGTCTTCGGTGACGCCATAGCGAGTGAGAAGCGAGAGATTGGGCAAGTCCTGCGCGTTTGCGTGGCCGGCCGCCAGAAGCAGGAACATGCCAAGGCTATACAGTTTTTTGCGATTAGAATGCATGGTTGTATCTTTCCAAAGTTGTTTCTTGATGGGCTGGATTGAAGAACAACTTGTTGTTATCGCAACCACGTTTAGGGCAGGGAGTATTCAACCAGAAAGATGAACCGTAGCGGTTGCCGAACTGCGTGCCTGGTTCATAAAACTTGAACGAGGAAGGGGTGTAACTGCTGTTACTGCAGCCAGTAATCAGGGCGATAGTGAAGAGGCCCAGGAACTTTATGGGTGTCATAGGGAGGAGGTCCGCGTTAAATTGATCAGTATCTTACAGGGTTGCCCGCAAGCCAGGCAGCCCATTCCAGAGCTAGGCGTCTTCGCTCTCGAACTCC
Source organism: Pseudomonas sp. HC1(2025) (assembly GCF_058742075.1). Lineage (NCBI taxonomy): Bacteria > Pseudomonadati > Pseudomonadota > Gammaproteobacteria > Pseudomonadales > Pseudomonadaceae > Pseudomonas > Pseudomonas sp. HC1(2025). The sequence continues at coordinate 2,072,123 of NZ_CP196017.1, forward strand.
AGCAAGTCGCCTGGCTGGCAATCCAGGGCGATACACAGCTTGTTCAGGGTTTCAAGTTTGAAGCCTTTGATCTTTCCATTTTTCAATAGCGACAGATTGGCTTCGGTAATCCCAATGGCATCTGCCAGTTGGTTGGAGCGAATCTTTTTCTTCGCCATCATGACGTCCAATCGAATAATGATTGTCATGGGTTAGATGATGCTTTTGTTTTCATCGTCGATAACTTTTGATTCGGCCACTATCAATGAGAATGCGCACAGAAAGATGCCTTGTATGATTGCATAGATGGCTGCGGATGATACACCCACACTGAGGCTGAATGTGCGCTCGTCAGGCGGCATTTCAATCGCCAGGGCCAAGCCTTGCAGGGTGGAAACAACCGGTGCCAGCAGCGGGGTAGCAATGAATAGGAGGCCCATCCACCACAGGATCTTGATATTGGCCTCGGTCCAGATGTGCCCCTTGGAAAGGCGCATGAAAAAGATCCCGGTCAGCACCAGCGCCAGCACTGTAAGGCTGATCGGCAGCATTTCCAGGGCCAGGACCAGGCCCATGATCCAGGGGGCCGGTTGGTAGCCAGGGGCTAACAGCGAAGGCATCTGCTCGCCGTAGGCATTGAGATACTCTGCCAGGGCGGTGGGATAGTCGAAGATCCAGTACAAAATCGGCGCGCCGAATTCGATCAGCGCGACCGACCACGCCAACAGTGCGGCAAACGCGCCTATGGACCGCAGCCGGGTGTTGGTGGAGACGGTATGCAGGTGATTGCTCATGGGTTGATCCATACGGGGTTGATGGAAGAATAATCCATGAATAATTATCGAATTACAATAATTTTTTGCGAAAAAAACAGTGGCCGATGCTTAGAGTGCAATCAAACGCTCACCCAATCGACCGCTATCGGCCAGTTCAAGGAATTCATCGCCCAGCCGCTGGCTCTCATTCATCGCGGTTTGCCAGTACTGATTGCGCCGGGTGTCGTCCCCCATAAAGCGCTTGAAGTCGCTGCGATCCGGCAATTTGCCGTAGGGCAGGCGGGCCAGGTAGTCCCGTGAAGGGGCCACCAGCAATACATCGCGCAAACCCTGCGGACTGCTGCGCCGCCACGGCAGGCTCTTGTCGAACCAGCCGGGGATGACTCTGTCGGTGAAGTGCGGGTACAGCACAATGTCATCACCGTGGTAGGGCAGGTCGAGGTGGTAGTCCAGCAGGCCGCCATCGCGATAGGTGCCGGCACCGGCGCCCGGCAAGTCGCGCACGCCTTGCATCACCATGGGGATCGAGCCGGACGCCAGCAAGGCCTGGCGCAGGTTGCCCAGTTCCAGGTCGAGGAAGCGCGACGGGAAATCCTTGAGTGGGTGCAGCGGTGGGGCCTGGCGCGGGTCGTGGATGATCAGCCGCTCAAAGTGCCGCGACAGTCGCGCACGGCCGCGCAGGTTGTCGGCGATCACCGAGGACAGGCCCAGGCCCAGGCGCCCACGGTGGTCATCGGCGAGCAGGCCATGGCTTTTGACCACCACGATATTCAGGCGATAGTGCGGGTTATCCAGCAGCGTTGCATCGCGCCCGGCCAGCAAGTCATCGAGCATGCGCTGGCAGCTCTGGCTGACCTCGGCCATGGTCACGCCCTTGGCAAAACGTTGCTCGTTGTACAGGCGACCGAGGTCGAGCAAGCCTTGTACCGGGTCGGGCAGGCAGGCACTGGCAAAGCGCCAGGAGCCGATCGATGCGCCAATCAGCGCGCGCTCGCGGGGCGCGCGTGCCAGCCAGTCACCGAACAACGCCAGGTCCAGGCCCTGAATGCCCAAGGCCTTGGGGCCCCCGGCCGCGCCGGGCAGAATCCCCACGTCTTGAGGTTTGAGGCCGTGCTCGCGAATGCGTGTAAAGGCGCGCTGGCCAGCCTTGAGCGTCAGGGCTGGGAACTTGATGTGGATGGCCGTCATACCGATCTCTGTGCAGGCGAGCAGGGCAGTATAGGAAATTTCCCCAGGGGGCTGGCAAGGTGTTGTGGGACAATTGCCATAGTGGCAATTCAGTTTCAGTTAAGTTGCGCGTCGTACTGTGGGGGCCGTAGGTAAAACATTGTGAAATGGAGACTTGTCATGAAAAACCTCACAGCAATTGTCGCCGCCAGTATCATCGCCCTGACCACCGGCCTGGCCCAGGCGCGGGACCTGGGGCCGGATGAAGCGCTGAAATTGCGTGACGCTGGTACCATCCAGTCCTTCGAGAAGCTCAATGCCGCCGCCCTGGCCAAACATCCAGGTGGCACCGTGCATGAAACCGAACTGGAGCAGGAATACGGCAAATATATTTACCAGGTTGACCTGCGCGATGCCCAAGGCGTCGAGTGGGATGTGGAATTGGACGCTGTCACCGGGCAAGTCCTCAAGGATCATCAGGATACGTAATGAAGGTAAATCTACGCACCGGCAGTCGATTGGCGCTGGTGCTCCTGGCCTTTTGCTCGGTGGTGGCTGCCCGGGACCTCAACCAGGATGAAGCTCTGGAACTGCGCCAGCAGGGGGTGATCCTGTCCCTTGAACAACTGTTGCAGCAGGCCATGGCGCGGCATCCCGGCTCCCGGTTGCTGGAGGCCGAGCTTGAGAGCAAACACGGCAGCTATGTCTATGAAGTGGAACTGGTGACCACCGATGGCGTGGTCCGGGAAATCAAACTGGACGCGACCACTGGCGCACTGCTTAAAGACGAGGAAGATGACTGATGCGCCTGCTTCTGGTGGAAGACCACGTACCGTTGGCCGATGAACTGCTGGCCGGGCTCAAAGCCCAGGGTTATGCCGTGGATTGGCTGGCGGACGGGCGTGACGCGGTGTATCAGGGGCGCAGCGAGCCCTATGACCTGATCATCCTTGACCTGGGCCTGCCCGGGCTGCCTGGGCTTGAGGTGTTGAGCCAATGGCGCGCCGCCGCCCTGGCGACGCCGGTGTTGATCCTCACCGCCCGCGACTCCTGGGCCGAGCGCATCGAAGGGCTCAAGGCCGGGGCCGACGATTACCTGAGCAAGCCGTTCCACCCCCAAGAGCTGTACCTGCGCATCCAGGCGTTGTTGCGCCGCTCCCATGGCCAGGCCAACCAGCCGACCTTGCAGGCGGCAGGCTTGCATCTGGATGAAGGCCGCCAGTGCGTGATGCGCGACGGTGCCGAGGTGCAACTGACCGCTGCCGAGTTTCGCCTGTTGCGTTACTTCATGCTGCATCCCGAACAGATCCTTTCCAAAAGCCACCTGGCCGAGCATTTGTATGACGGTGAGACCGAGCGCGACTCCAATGTCCTCGAGGTCCACGTCAACCATCTGCGGCGCAAGCTGGGGCGCAGCGTGATTGAAACCCGGCGCGGCCAGGGTTATCGCTTTGGCGCCAGCCCCGCGTGAGGTCGATCCAGCGGCGGTTGAGCCTGGGGCTGATCAGCGTGATGGTGATCGTCGGCCTGGTGCTGGCACAAACCAGCCTGTGGCTGTTTGAAATGGGTTTGCAGCGCTACCTGGAGTCGGGTTTGCGCAATGACAGCGAAAACCTGCTGGTGGCCCTGGTGCGCGGCCCTGGCGGCGTGCAACTGGATGAGCAGCGCTTGTCACCGGCCTATCAGCGGCCGTTTTCCGGGCACTATTTCCGTATCGACTTCAGCGACCACCACTGGCGCTCGCGCTCACTCTGGGACCAGGAACTGCCGCAACTGCCCCAGGCCGGCCTGCAGGGCAACCTGCAGTTGGGCCCGGAAGGCCAGCAACTGTTGGTGCTGCGTTCGGACTACAAGCGTTTTGGCCAGTCGATTTCCATCAGCGTGGCCCAGGACTACACGCCCGTGCGGGAAAGTTTCCGCCTGATGCGCCAGGTCGGCCTGGTCCTCGGGCTGGCGGCGTTGCTGCTGATCCTGATCCTGCAACGGGTCACCGTGCGCCGGGCCTTGCGCCCGCTGGAAACCGCGCGCGAACAGATTGCGCAACTGCAACAAGGCCAACGCTCACAACTGGACACCCAGGTGCCAGTGGAGCTGGAGCCGCTGGTGGCGCAGATCAACCACCTGCTGGCCCACACCGAAGACAGCCTCAAGCGCTCGCGCAATGCCCTGGGCAACCTCGGGCATGCCCTGAAAACCCCCCTGGCGGTGCTGTTGAGCGTGGCCTCCAGCGAGCAGCTCAAGGACCAGCCGCAACTGGCCAAGCTGCTGCGCGAGCAATTACAGCAGGTGCAGCAACGCCTCAACCGCGAACTCAATCGCGCGCGCCTTGCCGGTGAAACCCTGCCCGGTGCGTTGTTCGACTGCGACAGCGAATTGCCGGGCCTGCTGGCGACCCTGAACATGATTCACGGCGAGCACCTGGACCTGAGCTACCACGTTCGCCCCGGCCTGCAACTGCCGTGGGACCGCGAGGACTTGCTGGAGCTCTTGGGCAACCTGCTGGACAACGCCTGCAAATGGGCGGATGCCGAAGTGCGGGTGAGCATTGACGAGGCGCCCCACGGTTTTCAGTTGCGGGTCGAGGATGACGGGCCGGGGATTCCCGAGGCCCAGCGCACCCAGGTGTTCAGCCGCGGCACCCGCCTGGATGAACAGACCGATGGCCACGGCCTGGGGCTGGGGATCGTGCGCGATATCGTCGAGGTATGGGGTGGCACATTGCAGTTGCACGAGAGTGAACTGGGCGGCCTCAAGGTGCTGATCGAGCTGCCCCGACGCCAGGCCTGATGGCACCTTGCTTCCGATCTGTAGGAATTTGCAACAAGGCTTTTCCTGTAACGCCTGGCTGGGACTATTTCGCTTATAACAGCCGCCTGGCTGGCCACGTCGAGCGGGTTTTCCCGCTCGCAACCCATGGCATCTGTCAGAGCACTTGTCAGCCGGGCACTCGCTTGCTCGGCACCTAATAAGAACGATAAAAGGTGACTCCCATGCGAATGACCAAGCGTTTGTGCGTGTTTGCTGCTGTCGCAGCCTTTGCCGCAAGTACGGCGGCACTCGCCGCTCCCACATTTATCAACGTGCTGACTGGCGGCACCAGCGGCGTGTATTACCCGATTGGCGTGGGCCTGTCGCAGCTCTACAGCAACGGCATCGAAGGGTCGAAGACCTCGGTGCAGGCCACCAAGGCTTCCGTGGAAAACCTCAACCTGCTGCAAGCCGGTCGCGGCGAGCTGGCCTTTGCCCTCGGTGACTCGGTAGCTGATGCCTGGAATGGCGTAGAGGACGCCGGTTTCAAAGCTCCGCTGCAAAAACTGCGGGCGGTTGCCGGTACCTATCCCAACTACATTCAGATCGTTGCCAGCCAGGAGTCCGGCATCACCACCCTGGCCGACCTGAAAAACAAGCGCATCTCCGTCGGCGCGCCAAAGTCCGGCACCGAGCTCAACGCCCGCGCAATCTTCAAGGCGGCTGGCCTGCGCTACGAAGACATGGCCAAGGTCGAGTTCCTGCCTTATGCCGAGTCAGTGGAGTTGATCAAGAACCGCCAGCTGGATGCCACCCTGCAGTCGTCGGGCCTGGGCATGGCGGCGATTCGTGACCTGGCGGCGACCCTGCCGGTCACCTTCGTTGCCATTCCTGCGGATGTCATCGCCAAGATCGGCAACGCGGCCTACCAGGCCGGCACGATCCCGGCGGGCACCTACGACGGTCAGGCCAGCGATGTATCGACGGTGGCCATCACCAACCTCCTGGTCAGCCATGACGGTGTGCCCGATGACGTGGCCTACCAGATGACCAAACTCATGTTCGACAACCTCGATCGCCTGGGCAATGCCCATTCGGCCGCCAAGGATATCCAGCTCGAAGGCGCGGCCAAGGGCCTGCCGATCCCGCTGCATCCAGGCGCCGAGCGCTTCTACAGGGAAGTGGGCGCCCTGTAGACCACGTGCCAGGGCTGCCAGTAAAGCCTGCGTACACCGTACGCCAGGTTTTATTGGCCTATCGACGTTGTAATGTGGGAGTGCCTCCATGAGTGAGCAAGACCAAAGCCTCGCCGCCAATCCCAGGAATTGGCCCCGAGCCCTGTTCTATGTCGCGCTGTTGTTTTCCACCTTCCAGATCATCACCGCCGCCTTCCACCCGGTTTCCAGCCAGATTCTGCGGGCCGTGCACGTGGGCTTCCTGTTACTGGTGGTGTTTATGTGTTTTCCGGCGCGGGGCAGGGCCCAGCCCTGGCAACCGCTGGCCTGGCTGCTGGGGCTGGCCGGGATGGCCACGGCGTTCTACCAGTGGTATTTCGAAGCCGACCTGATTCAACGCTCCGGCGACCTGACTGGCAGTGACATGCTCGTCGGCCTGCTACTGATCGTGCTGGTATTTGAAGCCGCGCGACGGGTGATGGGCATTGCCCTGCCACTGATTTGTGCGCTGTTCCTGGCCTACGGCCTGTTCGGCCAGTACCTGCCGGGCGACTTGATGCACCGTGGCTACGCCATCGACCAGATCGTCAACCAACTGGCCTTTGGCACCGAGGGGCTGTATGGCACGCCGACCTATGTTTCAGCCACTTACATCTTCCTGTTCATCCTGTTCGGCGCATTCCTTGAACAGGCCGGGATGATCAAGCTGTTCACCGATTTCGCCATGGGCCTGTTCGGCCACAAGCTCGGTGGCCCGGCCAAGGTTTCGGTGGTGTCGTCGGCGCTGATGGGCACCATCACCGGTTCGGGCGTGGCCAACGTGGTCACTACCGGTCAGTTCACCATCCCGTTGATGAAGCGCTTTGGCTACAAATCGGCGTTTGCCGGCGGCGTGGAAGCGACCTCGTCGATGGGCAGCCAGATCATGCCGCCGATCATGGGTGCAGTGGCGTTTATCATGGCCGAGACGATCAACGTGCCGTTCTTCGAGGTGGCCAGGGCCGCGCTGATTCCGGCCTTGCTGTACTTCGGCTCGGTGTTCTGGATGGTTCACCTGGAAGCCCGGCGCTCCAACCTGTGTGGCCTGCCCAAGAGCGAATGCCCAAACCCCTGGGCGGCGGTCAAACAGCGCTGGTACTTGCTGATACCGCTGTTGGTGCTGATCTACCTGCTGTTTTCCGGGCGCACACCGTTGTTCTCGGGCATGGTCGGCCTGGCACTGACGTCCATCGTGATTCTTGGTTCGGCGATCATCCTGCGTGTTTCATCCAGGGTCATGCGCTTTGCCTTCTGGATTGCCCTGGGCGTGCTCTGCGCGGGGTTCTTCCGGCTGGGTATCGGCATGGTGTTCGGGGTGGTGGCGCTGCTGGTGGCGGTGTGCTGGTTTATCAAGGGCGGCCGCGACACCCTGGGCCTCTGCCTGCATGCGCTGGTCGAAGGCGCGCGCCATGCCGTGCCGGTGGGCATCGCCTGCGCTCTGGTGGGGGTGATCATCGGCGTGGTGTCGCTGACCGGGGTGGCCTCCACCTTTGCCAGCTACATCCTTGCCATCGGCCAGGACAGCCTGTTCCTGTCGCTGCTGCTCACCATGCTCACTTGCCTGGTGCTGGGCATGGGCATCCCGACCATTCCCAACTACATCATCACCAGTTCGATTGCCGCCCCGGCCTTGCTCGACCTGGGGGTGCCGCTGATTGTGTCGCACATGTTCGTGTTCTATTTCGGCATCATGGCGGACCTCACGCCACCGGTGGCGCTGGCCTGTTTCGCGGCGGCGCCGATTGCCCGGGCAAGCGGCCTGAACATCAGCCTGTGGGCGATCCGCATCGCGGTGGCCGGGTTTGTCGTGCCGTTCATGGCGGTGTACGAGCCGGCGTTGATGCTCCAGGGCGATAGTCTGCTGGCCACACTGTATGTGGTGGCCAAGGCGCTGCTGGCCATTGGCATCTGGGGCGCAGTGTTCACCGGTTACCTGCAGACCCGGCTCAGTGGGTGGGAACGCATGCTGGGCTTTGCCGCCGGTGCCAGCCTGATTCTGGCGACGCCGTTAAGCGATGAAATCGGCTTCGCCCTGGCCGTACTGTTGATCGCAGAGCACTGCTGGCGTGCTCGCCGAGCTCAGGTGGCCACTGCGTGATCGGCCTGTGCCTGGGGTTGGCCGGCGCGGTCTGGGCACAAATCCCCACGCCAGCCTTCACCCTGGCCTGGACCCATACCGTTGAGAAAGTGCGCTGGGAGGAGGACTACCGCGTAACGCCCGAGGGATTGCTGCTGGGCGAGGCGCGGGTCAAGGGTTCCGGGGCAGGCATGGAAATCCCGCACGGCGCCGAACTGCGCGAGGGCAGTTGGCATTACCGGCGTCAGTTGCCGCCTGTGCAACCGTTACGTGTGGGGCGAGCCCCCGAGGCCGGGGATTATCAAGTGTGCTTCAACCAGCGCTGCCACTGGCTGAGTGCCTGGCTCGGCCCGCCACACGCGAGCCGACCGGCGCTGGAGCTGTGGGGGTGTGAGCTGGATGTTGCATCCAGCGCCAGGCCCCGCGCATTTTAAGGCGCCATCAGACTCGGAACTGGTCCATCAACCCCTGTTGCTGATTGGCCAGGCTGTTCAGCGTCTGGCTGACCCGCGCCGATTCATTGGCTTGTTCCGACAGCGACTCGGTCACGTCGCGAATCGTCGCCACGTTGCTGTTGATCTCCTCGGCCACCGCGCTTTGCTGTTCGGCGGCGCTGGCGATCTGCAGGTTCATGTCGCTGATCACAGTCACGGCGTCGCCGATCTGGCGCAATGCCGTGACGGCCTGGCCCACCTGCTCGACACTGCCCTGGGCCTGGCGGTGGCTGTTGTTCATGGAACTCACCACTTCCTGGGTGCCGTTTTGCAACTGTTCGATCACTTGGCGGGTTTCTTCCACCGACTCCTGGGTGCGCCGCGCGAGGTTGCGCACTTCGTCTGCCACCACCGCAAAACCGCGCCCGGCCTCACCGGCGCGGGCGGCTTCGATGGCGGCGTTGAGCGCCAACAGGTTGGTCTGTTCGGCAATCGCGCGGATCACTTCCAGCACTGAACCGATCTGCTCGCTATTGGCCGCCAGGCCTTCGACTTGGGCCATCGCCGTACTCATGTCGGCGGCGAGGTGGCCGATGCTGGTGGTGGTGCGGTCGATCACGGTCAGGCCTTCGCGGGTGGCCTGGTCGGCATCGCGGGCGGCTTGTGCTGCCTGGGCGGCGCTGCGCGCGACATCCTGGGCGGTGGCGCTCATTTCGTGGGAGGCGGTGGCCACCTGATCCACCTGGCGGTACTGCTGGTCCATGCCGGCGCTGGTCTGGCTGGCAATCGCCGCCGATTGGTCGGCGGTGCTGCGCGCGTCCTGTACCGAGCGTTTGACCTCGGCAATGATCGGTTGCAGTTTGTCGAGGAAGCGGTTGAACCAACTGGCCAACTCGCCCAGCTCATCGCGCTTGTCGTAGGCCAGGCGCCGGGTCAGGTCGCCTTCGCCGCTGGCGATATCCTCCAGCATACGGGCCACGCCGAGGATCGGCCGGGTCACGCTGCGGGCCATCAGCCACACCAACAGCAAGCCGACGATGGCGGCGAGCAGGCCCAGGCCCAGTTCCAGCAGGGTGCCTTTGGTGTTGTCGGCATCCAGCTCGGCCTTGAGGGCTTGCGCGGGGCCGATCAGGACTTTTTCCGGCACATCCAGCAACACGCCCCAGGACTTGCCATTGGGAATGGGCTGGAAGGGGGCCAGGACCTTGAGTTGATGATCGGTACGCAGGCTGTAGGTCTGGGTGCTGCTGGCCATGGCGCTGATCAGTTGCGCGCCGCTGGCGGTATCCACACTGTCCAGGCGCTGGCTGAGCTTGCTGGCATCCGGGCTGTAGCCGGCGAGCAAACCCACCGGGCTGATGATGCTGACGTTGGTCTGGCCGTCATACAGTTTGCGGCTGGCGTTCTGGCTGACGGCCTGCAGGCTGTTGAGGTTGATGTCCACCGACAGCGAGGCGATGACTTTGCCATTGACCATGAGCGGGAACACGATGCTGGTCAGCAATACGTTGTGCCCGTCGATCACATAGAAGTACGGCTCGATCACACACGGCTTGAGCGTGCTACGCGGGCAGGTGAACCAGGTGTTGGCCTTTTCGCCGCTGGGGCCGACGCTGGTGTCGGACATATCGCTTTCCGGCAGCGCCATCGAGGTCAGCGTGCCGGGTGTCGGCTGCGACCAGTACAGGGCAAAGCGTCCCTTTTCATTGCTGCCCAGCTCCGCCTGGCCGGCGAACAGCTCATCCTTGCCATCCAGGGCGTTGGCTTCAAAGACCAGGGACAGGCCCAGCAGGTCCGGGTTGGCTTGCAGGGCAGCCTTGACCTGGCGGGTCAGGTCCTCACGCAGGTCGAAGGCATCGAGAAAGCGCTTCTCGGCCTGTTCGCGCAAAAACAGCACCTGGCGCGAAAAACCATGGCCGTACTGATAGGCGTCCATAAATTGCTGGCGGATGCCCAGGGCCTGGACTTCACCCTGGGCTTCGATGCGCGATTGGGCCGCGACATTGAGCATCTGCGTGCTGGAGGTCTGGACCCTTTGTGAGCTCTGGTCCATCCGATACAGCGACAGACCCACCAGCAGGGTCACGATCCCCAACAGACAAAGGCCGGCGAGGAGGGTGATTTTCCATTGAATGGACAGCTGCCTGAGCGACATGGAGATCCTTAACCTTTCGTTACGACAGAGATGATCCGTTGTATCGGCCGCGTGGTTTTTTTCTTTATTCATACGATCAATTGAATTCTGTTTGCGACGTCGCGCTTTGACATGACGCGCCGGCTGCTGCAAAGTGCGCGCCCTCTAATAAAACTCCCTTTCTGCGTGTGCCGTGGTCGCCATCTGGCCAGGGCGCCGGCGCGTGTTGTTTTTATGTTTCTGTCTTGAGGTAACCATGATTAACGCAGTAATCGCCGCGGTCGGTACCATGCTCGTGCTCAGCCTGTCCCGCGTGCATGTGGTCATCGCGATCATCGTCGGCGCGCTGGTCGGCGGCTTGACCGGCGGCCTGGGGATCGACGCGACGCTCAGCGCGTTCAACAGCGGCCTGGGCGGCGGTGCCACAGTGGCGCTGTCCTACGCGTTGCTCGGTGCTTTCGCCGTGGCGATTGCCAAGTCCGGCCTGGCCCACGCCCTGGCGGACAAGGCCCTGCTGCTGGTGGACCGCCAGGAGGCTACCGGCGGCAGTCACGTCAAATGGCTGCTGATCTGCCTGCTGGGGGCGGTGGCGATTGCCTCGCAGAACATCCTGCCGATCCATATCGCCTTTATCCCGCTGCTGGTGCCACCGCTGCTGTATGTGCTGACCAAGTTGCAGATTGACCGGCGCCTGATCGCCTGCGTCATGACCTTCGGCCTGATCACCCCGTACATGTTCCTGCCGGTGGGCTTCGGCAACATCTTCCTCAACCAGATCCTGCTGGCCAACGTTGCCAAGAGCGGGGTGGATATCAGCCAGGTCAATGTCACCCATGCCATGGGCATCCCGGCGCTGGGCATGGTGTTCGGCCTGCTGGTAGCGGTGTTTATCAGCTACCGCAAAAAGCGCGTCTATGACCTGGAGAAAATCGAACGGGTCGAGCAAGTGGCGGTGCAATACAACCCGCTGACCCTGCTGGTGGCCGGGCTGGCCATTGCCTCGGCCTTTATTATCCAGTTGTGGCTGGACTCGATGATCATCGGCGCCCTGGCGGGTTTCCTGATCTTCTCGGTATCGGGCATCGTGCGCTGGCGCGACACCGATGACCTGTTCACCGAAGGCATGAAGATGATGGCGATGATCGGCTTCATCATGATCGCGTCTTCAGGGTTTGCCGAAGTGCTCAAGGCTACCGGCCAGGTACAGACGCTGGTGCAGGCCTCCGCCGCGTTCATCGGCCACAGCCGTGGCGTGGGGGCGTTGTTGATGCTGCTGGTGGGCCTGCTGGTGACCATGGGCATTGGCTCGTCATTCTCCACCGTGCCGATCCTTGCGGCGATTTTTGTGCCGCTGTGTGTGCAACTGGGGTTCAGCCCGCTGGCCATCGTCTGCATCGTCGGCACCGCCGGGGCCCTGGGCGACGCCGGCTCTCCAGCGTCGGACTCCACCCTGGGGCCGACCTCGGGTCTGAACATTGACGGCCAGCATCACCATATCTGGGACACCGTGGTCCCGACCTTCCTGCACTACAACCTGCCGTTGCTGGTGTTCGGCTGGTTTGCCGCGATGACCCTGTAACACCCCCTGTAGGAGTCGGCTTGCCGGCTCCTACAGTTTTTTCTCTGCGGGCCGTTAACCTCTTAACGTTGCCCTACAAGAGAGAAGATCCATGCGTCTGAGTCTGAAGGCCAAAGTCCTGTCCCTTGCCGTATTGCCGGTGTTGTTGTTTGCGGTGGTCATCAGCCTGACCACGGTGTGGATTCTCAAGGAACAGGCGCGCACCGAGGTGGCCGAAACCCGCCAGCGCCTGCTCAACAACGCCAAGGCCACCCTGCAAAGTTATGTCGAGGTGGCGATGACCACCATCAAGCCGCTGTACGACGCCGCAGCCCCTGGCGACACAGAGGCGCGGGCGCAGGTGGTCAAGTTGCTGTCCAACACCACCTACGGCAAGGACGGCTATTTCTTTGGCTACGACTCCGAAACCATCCGCCTGTTCAAGGGCAACAGCCCCGACGGCGTGGGCAAAAGCTTCAAGGACAACCGCGACCCCAACGGTGTCTACGTCAACCGCGACCTGGTGAAGGTCGGCAAGGACGGCAGCCACTACCTGCAATACAGCTCGACCCAGCCGGGGCAAACCGAACTGGTGCCCAAGCTCGGCTACACCGAATACCTGCCCAAGTGGGACATGGTGATCGGTACGTCAGTCAACCTCGACGGTATCGACGCCCTGGTCAGCGAGGTGGAAGCCAAGGTCAACGAGCGTATGGAAGGGGTGTTGTTGAGCATTATCGGTATTGCGGCGGTGTTGCTGTTGCTGATCGCGGCAGTGGGCATGCTGCTGGCCAATACCATCTTGCGTCCCTTGCACCTGATGAAGGCCAACCTCGACGACATCGCCGCCGGTGAAGGTGACTTGACGCGCCGCCTGGCAATCACCAGCCAGGACGAACTGGGTGAACTGGCGGGCTCGTTCAACCGGTTTGTCGACAAGATCCACGGCCTGGTGCGCCAGATCACCGACATGACTTCGCAACTGACCGGCCTGGTCAGCCAGGTGTCCGAGCAGGCCCATCGTTCGGAGCAGGCCATGGAGCGCCAGCGCCAGGAAACCGACCAGGTGGCAACCGCGATCAATGAAATGTCATCCGCCGCCCATGAAGTGGCGCGCAGTGCCCAGGGCGCGGCGGTGGCGGCCCAGCAGACCGACGCCGAAGGTCAGGCCGCCAAGCGCGTGGTGGATGGCAGCATCGCGCAGATTCATGCGCTGGTGAATGACATCCGCAGCAGTGGCGTGTCCCTGGACAGCCTGCAACAGGACGTGTCGTCGATTGTCAGTGTGCTTGGGGTGATCCGTTCGATTGCCGAGCAAACCAACCTGCTGGCCCTCAACGCCGCCATTGAAGCGGCCCGTGCCGGTGAAGCCGGGCGTGGGTTTGCGGTGGTGGCCGATGAAGTCCGCGCGCTGGCCAGCCGCACTCAACAAAGTACCCAGGAAATCCAGGGCATGATCGACCGCCTGCAAAAAGGCACCGAGGCGGCCGTGGAATCCATGCGCCGCTCCAGCGATGCCGGCGACGGCACCTCGGCCCAGGCCAATGAAGCCGGGGCGTCCCTCGATACCATGGCACAGCTGATCGGCACCATCAACACGATGAACGCGCAGATCGCCAGCGCCGCTGAAGAGCAAACCGCCGTGGCCGAAGAGATCAACCGCAGCGTGCATCAGATTGCCGTGGCGGTGGACAGCGTGGCGGACGAGACCCAACAGGGCGCGCAGACCTCCCGCAGCCTGGCGGAACTGGGGCAGCGGTTGGGGCAGTTGGTGGGGCAGTTCAGGATCTGACCTGGTAATTGGGGTGCTGGTTCTGGCCTCATCGCAGGCAAGCCAGCTCCTACATTTGAATGTATTCACAGTTCAAAATGGGGGAGTTGGTGGGGCAGTTCAGGATCTGATCTGGTAATTGGGGTGCTGGTTCTGGCCTCATCGCAGGCAAGCCAGCTCCTACATTTGAATGTATTCACAGTTCAAAATGTGGGGGTTGGTGGGGCAGTTCAGGATCTGACCTGGTAATTGGGGGGCTGGTGCTGGCCCCATCGCAGGCAAGCCAGCTCCTACATTTGAATGTATTCACAGTTCAAAATGGGGCAGTTGGTGGGGCAGTTCAGGATCTGATCTGGCAATTGCGGTGCTGGTTCTGGCCTCATCGCAGGCAAGCCAGCTCCTACATTTGATCGGTGAACACGGTCAAAATGTGGGAGCGGGCTTGCCCGCGATGAGGCCCTAACAGCCGCTACACATCCCGCATCAACAACCCAAACCCGATATCCATCTCCAACGGCACCGGCACATACACCGTATGCCCATCCCCCGGCGCCACCTCGATCGCCTCACCCTTGGCGTTATGCATCATCCCCAAATCAAAGTGGAAATTCCCCGCCGGGGTCATCAACTCCAGGTGATTGCCCACGGCAAAGCGGTTCTTCACCTTGACCTCGGCCAGTTCCCCGCGCCGTTCGCCGGTCAATTCCCCGACAAACTGCTGTTGTTCCGAGACGGAGCTGCCGTTCTGGTAGTTCTGGTACTCGTCGTGCACATGGCGGCGCAGGAAGCCTTCGGTGTAGCCGCGCTGGGCCAGGGACTCAAGGTTGGTCATCAAGCCCCGGTCGAACGTGCGCCCGGCCACTGCATCATCAATGGCCTGGCGGTACACCTGGGTGGTGCGCGCCACATAAAAGTGGGATTTGGTGCGGCCTTCGATCTTCAGCGAGTGCACGCCCATCTGCGTCAGGCGCTCGACGTGCTGCACCGCCCGCAGGTCCTTGGCGTTCATGATGTAAGTGCCGTGCTCGTCCTCGAAAGCCGGCATCTGCTCATCCGGGCGATTGGCCTCTTGCAGCAGAAACACCTGGTCGGTGGGCGCGCCAAGGCCCAGGGTCGGCTCGGGTTGATACTGCTGGACGATATCACCCACGGTGTTTTCGACCGCCGGGGTGGCCTGGTATTTCCAGCGGCAGGCGTTGGTGCAGGTGCCCTGGTTGGCATCGCGCTTGTTCATATAGCCCGACAACAGGCAGCGCCCGGAATAGGCCATGCACAGTGCGCCATGCACAAACACTTCCAGCTCCATGGCCGGCACGTGCTGGCGGATCTCGGCGATTTCTTCCAGGGACAATTCCCGCGACAGGATGATCCGGCAGATGCCTTGCTGCTGCCAGAACTCGACGCTGGCCCAGTTCACCGTATTGGCCTGTACCGACAGGTGGATCGGCATCTGCGGGAAGTGCCGGCGCACCAGCATGATCAGGCCCGGGTCGGACATGATCAGCGCGTCCGGGCCCATGGCGATCACCGGTTCCAGGTCCTTGAGAAAGGTTTTGAGCTTGGCGTTGTGCGGCGCAATGTTGACCACCACATAAAAGCGCTTGCCCTGGGCCTGCGCCTCGGCGATGCCCAGGGCCAGGTTGGCGTGGTCGAACTCGTTGTTGCGCACCCGCAAGCTGTAGCGCGGCTGGCCGGCGTAGACCGCGTCGGCACCGTAGGCAAAGGCGTAGCGCATGTTTTTCAGGGTGCCGGCAGGGGCGAGCAATTCGGGGGCAAGGACAGGGAGCATGGGGATTTGGGTCGCAAAAGGGCGGCAGGGTAGCCGAGCCGGGGCGGGCGCTTATTGATCTGGGTCTACGCTGTAGAAATAAAGATGGCACTCGTGCGACGCCCGGCGGACTAAGCAACAGGGCGCGCTGGGCGCCCGGCGTTTTTCTGGTACGGATCGGACATGAACCAAACGAATCTGCAATTCAAAACCCTGCTGTTGCTGCTGGTCATCGTGACCCTCGCGTTCTTCTGGATCCTGTTGCCGTTCTATGGCGCGGTGTTCTGGGCGGTCATCCTGGGGATCATCTTTGCGCCCATGCAGCGCCGCCTGCAGCTCAAGTTTGGCTGGAACCGCAACCTCACGTCGTTGTGTACCCTGATGGTGTGCCTGGTGATCGCGATCTTGCCGGTGATCATCACCAGCGCCTTGCTGGTGCAGGAGGGGGCGACGCTGTACAAGAACGTCGAAAGCGGCAAATTGGATGTGGCCGGCTACATCGAACAATTCAAGAACTTCCTGCCGCCGTACTTCCAGCACCTGCTGGACCGCTTCGGCATGGGCAACCTGGAAGGCCTGCGCGAGAAAATCGTCAAGGGCGCGATGCAGGGCAGCCAGTTCTTTGCCAGCCAGGCGTTCAGCTTTGGCCAGGGCACCTTTGATTTCCTGGTGAGCTTTTTCATCATGCTGTACTTGCTGTTCTTCCTGCTGCGCGACGGCCCCGACCTGGTGCGCAAAGTGCGCACGGCGGTGCCGCTGGCCGAGCCGCAGAAGCGTCGCCTGCAACTGAAGTTCAACCGCGTGGTGCGCGCGACCGTAAAGGGCAATGTGCTGGTGGCGGTGACCCAGGGCGCGTTGGGCGGCCTGATCTTCTGGTTCCTGGATATCCCCAGCGCGTTGCTCTGGGCGGTATTGATGGCGTTTCTGTCGTTGCTGCCGGCCGTGGGTGCGGGGATTGTTTGGGGGCCGGTGGCCGCTTATTTCCTGCTCAGCGGTTCAATCTGGCAGGGGGTGGTGCTGGCCTTGTTCGGGGTGTTTGTGATCGGCCTGGTGGACAACGTGCTGCGCCCGATCCTGGTAGGCAAGGACACCAAAATGCCGGATTACCTGATCCTGATCTCGACCCTGGGCGGCCTGTCGATCTTCGGCCTCAATGGCTTTGTCATCGGGCCGTTGATTGCCGCGCTGTTTATCTCCAGCTGGGCGCTGTTTGTCGAGACCAAACCACGGGTGCGGCTGCCATTGCCCTAGGCTGAGAAGCAATGGGCCATCTTGCGTGACAGGGCTTGGGCATCGGGTAGTGAAGTCAGTGGGCCGCTGATGGCTTCACCGTCGCGTACCAGGTACCAGCAGGCGAGCAAACCCAGTTCCCGCAGGGGGCCGGGGACGGCACTGCCGATGACGGACATGATCTGGATAGTGGGCATATCTACCTCCATTGCTGATGGAGGTCACCTTACGGCGGCCAGGCGGCGAGGGAAAATCACCCTGCTCGATAGTCAACATCACTGCGATCGAGACTGCGCCGGCAGGGGTTCAGTCAACCACCTGGTCCAGCATGTGCAGCACTTCCTGTTCATTGAGCAGGCCCTTGTGGACCAGGTTTTCTGCCAGCAGCGAGAGAAACTTGGCGCTGCGATGGCCCTCCAGGTGCTTGAGTTCGGTCAAGGCGCTGTAGACCTTGCTCGAAGTGCAGAGGCCGGCGGTACGGTGCGGGTTTTGTGTGGGCATGCTGGGTCGTCCTTGTTGTTATGACCTGTTATGGGGGACAGTTTCGATAGTGAGAGTGCCGCGTGACACAAACATGACAGCGCGCCCCCCGGTTGGGCAAGTGCACTTTGGCCTTAATAATGTCGGATTTAACAGTCGGCGTTGTCTCGATAGCGACCTTGGCGAGATTTATTCAGACCTGGCAGCCCATAAAAAAGCCCCGCCTGGAGGGCGAGGCTTTTTCTGCTGGGCTTACCAGCCGCGCCCGTAATAGCCGCGGGGCGGGCCGTAATAACCGCGTGGTGGCCCGTAATACACCGGCGCCGGGCGGTAATACACCGGCTGCTGTACATACACCGGCGCCGGCTGGTAATAGACCGGTGGCGGGGCGGCATACACCGGCTGCGGTTGGTAATACACCGGTTGTTGCTGCACATATACCGGCCGATCATGGCTGGCGATCACTGAGCCCACAACGGCTGCGCCGACAACCGCACCCAATACGGCCGGGCCACCCCAACCGCCACCATGGGCGCAGGCTTGGCCGGCTACAGCGAGTGCCCCGATCAGCAAGGC
Source organism: Pseudomonas sp. HC1(2025) (assembly GCF_058742075.1). Lineage (NCBI taxonomy): Bacteria > Pseudomonadati > Pseudomonadota > Gammaproteobacteria > Pseudomonadales > Pseudomonadaceae > Pseudomonas > Pseudomonas sp. HC1(2025). The sequence continues at coordinate 2,090,035 of NZ_CP196017.1, forward strand.
GATCCTGGGGATTTTACGAATCATGGTCTTTCCTCGGTTGGCCCCTGCGCTTGTGGTCTGCAATCAATAGACTCAAGGATTGTCGCGGGGATACTTTTAAGACAACGTATTTCAGGAAAACAGCACTACCACTAGGTAAAGGTTGTGTAAGGTCTGTACCGATTTGCTTACTTGAAGAGGCGTTACCGATGCTGATGAACCCTAACAAGGATACCCAGCTGTGCATGTCGTTGTCGGCCCGGCCAGGCAATTTCGGCCTGCGATTTCATAACCATTTGTATGAGCAGTTGGGGCTGAACTTCTATTACAAGGCCTTCAGCAGCCAAGACCTGAACGGCGCCGTGGCCGGCATCCGGGCCTTGGGTATCCGTGGCTGCGGGGTGTCGATGCCGTTCAAGGAGGCCTGTATCGAGTTGGTGGACGAACTCGACGACTCGGCCCGCGCCATCGCCTCGATCAACACCATCGTCAACACCGCCGGGCACCTCAAGGCCTACAACACCGACTACATCGCCATCGAGCAACTCCTGCAAAAGCACGCGGTGCCCAAAGACTCGACCTTCGCCCTGCACGGCAGCGGCGGCATGGCCAAGGCCGTGGCCAGCGCCTTGCGTGATGGTGGCTATGCCAATGGGCTGATCGTTGCGCGCAATGAAACGGCGGGCCGGGCCCTGGCGCACAACCTGGGGTATGAGTGGCAGGCGACATTGGGCAAGGCGCGCCCGCAGATGCTGGTCAACGTGACGCCGATCGGCATGACCGGCGGCGCCCAGGTGCAGGACCTGGCATTCGAGGCCGACGCGATTGATGCGGCCGACACGGTGTTCGATGTAGTGGCGATCCCCGCCGAAACACCGTTGATTGTGCGTGGAAGGGCCCAGGGCAAGCGGGTAATTACCGGCCTGGAAGTGATTGCGATCCAGGCCCTGGAGCAGTTCGTGCTGTACACCGGCATCCGGCCGACCGACGAACAGTTCCAGAAGGCGGTGAATTTCGCCCGCCAGTAAAAAATCTCAAAAACACTGCGGGCCCATGTAGGAGCGGGCTTGCCCGCGATGGCGGAGTGTCAGTCAACTATGTGTTAACTGATCCACCGCTATCGCGGGCAAGCCCGCTCCCACAGGGGGACGCGGTGTTTATTCGAGCCGCGACAGGCGCTCTTCCAGCGCCGCAATCCGTGCTTCGAGCTCTTCGATGCGTTCCAGAGGAACCCCGCTGCCAGCGCTGCTGCGCTCCACCGGGCTGCCACGGGCGGCCAGGATCGCCTCGATATCCGCCGGGTCGCCCAGGGAGTGGGTGTAGCGGTCTTCGCGCTGGCCGGCCTGCTTGGGCACCAGCACCGCCAGATCGCGAGCGATCAGGCGTTCCAGTTGGTGCACCACCTGCTCGGCATCTTCAAAGTCATGCATGCGCCCGCTGCGGGTCAGCAATTCGTTGACCGTCTGCGGGCCGCGCAGGAACAGCAGGCCAGTCAGAATCACCTGCGCCGGCACCAGCTCCAGGGCCTTGTCTACGCGGTGTTCCCAGCGGTCGGCGCGACTGCCCATCACCAGTTTGGTAAAGCCACGGCCTTCCAGGGCGCGCAGGCTCTGGCCGACTTGGCCCTGGCTGAGGTTCATCACCGGTTCGCGGCTGGTTTTCTGGTTGCAGGCCAGGACCAGGGCATTGAGGGTCAGCGGGTAGGTTTCCGGGTTGGTGGCCTGCTTCTCGATCAGGCAGCCCAGAACGCGGATTTCCGTGCTGTTGAGGCGCGGCTCGGAGGAGGTGGTGTCGTGCTCGGCGGTCATCGCGCTTTCCCTATGCAGTGAGCCCACTAGCCTAATCCCGAAAAAATAAAAGACAAGCAGCGCTCATGTCTATAATCGCGGCTGTTCAAACCCTGTCACCACTGTCGAGACTGTCATGACTATTTCCCTGTACGCCGCTTCCCTTCCGGTCTTCAAGCAAATGCTCAACGCCCTGGGCGATGTGCTGAACAAGGCCGAGGCCCACGCCACTGCCAAGAACATCGACCCGAACGCCTTGCTGCAGGCGCGTCTGTTCCCGGACATGTTCCCGCTGGTACGCCAGGTGCAGATCGCCGTGGATTTTGCCAAGGGTGTTTCCGCGCGCCTGGCCGAGATTGAAGTGCCGAAATACGAAGACACCGAAGTCACCTTCGCCGACCTGCAAGCGCTGATCGCCAAGGTCCTGGCCTTCATCGACACCATTACCCCGGCGCAGATCGACGGCAAGGAAGGCATCGAGATCGTCACCCGCCCAGGCACCCCTAAAGAGAAGCGCTTCAGCGGCCAGTCCTACCTGCTGACCTATGGTCTGCCGCAGTTCTTCTTCCACGTCACCACCGCCTACGCGTTGCTGCGTCATAACGGTGTGGAAGTGGGCAAGCGTGACTACATGGGCGCGTTCTAAGCCCTGAGTAACACTGCAAAAACAAATGTGGGAGCGGGCTTGTGTGGGAGCTGGCTTGTCGGATCGCCGCATCGCTGCGATAGCATCACCTCGGTATCACTGATAGACCGAGGTGATGCTATCGCAGGCAAGCCAGCTCCTACTTGCTTGCCGGGTTGTGTCAGGCCGGGTTCTTGTCTTCGTGGCCCAGGCACGCCGCTGCGGTGAATAGCACGTCGGTAGACGAATTCAGCGCGGTTTCCGCCGAATCCTGCAACACCCCGATAATGAAGCCCACGGCCACCACTTGCATGGCGATTTCACTCGGAATGCCGAACAGGCTGCACGCCAGTGGAATCAGCAACAGCGAACCCCCGGCCACACCCGACGCGCCACAGGCACAGATCGCCGCCACCACGCTGAGCAGCACGGCGGTCGGCAGGTCGACCGCGATGCCCAGGGTATGCACGGCGGCCAGGGTCAGCACGGTGATGGTGATGGCGGCGCCGGCCATGTTGATGGTCGCACCCAACGGGATCGATACCGAGTAGGTGTCTTCGTGCAGGCCCAGGCGCTCACTCAACGCCAGGTTGACCGGGATGTTGGCCGCGGAGCTGCGGGTGAAGAAGGCGGTGATCCCGCTTTCACGCAGGCACAGCAGCACCAGCGGGTAGGGGTTGCGACGCAATTTCCAGAACACGATCGCCGGGTTGACCACCAGGGCCACGAACAGCATGCAGCCGATCAGCACCAGCAACAGGTGCGCATAACCGAGCAGCGCATCAAAGCCAGAAGCGGCCAGGGTCGAGGCCACCAGGCCGAAAATCCCCAGCGGTGCGAAGCGAATCACCACGCGCACGATCAGCGTGACGCCGTTGGACAGGTCGTCCAGCACGGTGCGGGTGGTTTCCCCGGCATGACGGATCGCGATGCCCATGCCGATGGCCCACGCCAGGATCCCGATAAAGTTGGCGTTCATCAACGCGCTGACGGGGTTGTCCACCACGCTGAGCAACAGGCTCTGCATCACTTCGCCGATCCCGCCGGGAGCGCTGATGGCCACGTCATGGGTGCTGAGCACCAGGCTCGACGGGAACAGGGTACTGGCAATCACCGCGACCACCGCCGCCGAAAAGGTACCCAGCAGGTACAGGAACAGAATCGGCCGGATATGGGTTTCCTGGCCATGCTTGTGGTTGGCAATCGAGGCCATCACCAGCACAAACACCAGGATGGGCGCCACGGCCTTGAGCGCCGAGACAAATACCTTGCCGATGAACGCGGTGGACAGGGCAGCACTGGGCGACAGCAGGGCTAGCAAGATGCCAGCAACCAGGCCGATGACAATTTGGGTCACCAGGCTGACGCGCAGCAGGCGTTGAAGCAGCGAAGGAGCAGCAGTCATAAGAGTGTCTCTAGTTTTTTTAATGTGTGCAGCGCTATGCAGGGCGCGAAGTCTAACATGCTGTAGGAAACATCCCGTTTGCTGCGGCATTCAGTCGCCAAGGCCGTGTGTGGTCCGGTCACATTCTGTTAAGATTCGCCATCCTCTTCTTATCTCTATGTCAGCGGGCCCTTGGGTCAGCGCTGGCGTCGCCGTTTCTGGAGTTGTGCATGTTGTTGCCCATCCTGCTGCTGTCCGCAGCCGGTTTTACGGTGTTGACCACCGAATTTGTCATCGTGGGCCTGTTGCCCTCCATCGCCCGTGATTTGGATGTGAGCGTGTCCCAGGCTGGTCTGCTGGTGACCCTGTTTGCCTTCACCGTAGCCGCGTTTGGGCCGTTCCTCACCGCGTATTTCGCACGCTTTGAGCGCAAGCGCCTGTTTATCAGCATTCTGTTGATGTTCGGCGCGGCCAACACCCTCGCGGCACTGGCGCCGAATATCTGGGTAATGGCCGTGGCCCGCCTGATTCCGGCCCTCGGATTGCCGGTGTTCTGGGCCCTGGCCAGCGAGACGGCGGTGGACATCGTTGGGCCGGACTACGCTGGCCGGGCGATTGCCAAAATCGGTTTCGGCATCGTCTGCGCCACGGTCTTCGGCATCCCGGTGGGTACGCTGATCTCCGATATGTTCGGCTGGCGCAGCGCCTTCGGCATTCTCGCCGGGGTGGCGGTGCTCAAGGCATTGCTGCTGTTGATTTACCTGCCGGCGACCACAGTGAAGAAGGACGCGGTGACCCTGCGTTCGCAGTTCAAGATCCTGCGCAACCCGTTGATGCAGGGCCACGTACTGCTGTCGATCCTGGTATTTAGCGGCATGTTCACTGCCTATACCTACCTGGCCGACATTCTCGAGCGCCTGGCCGGCTTCGATGGCACGCTGGTGGGCTGGTGCCTGATGGGCTTTGGCGCCGTGGGGCTGATCGGCAATTCCCTGGGCGGACGCATGGTCGACAAGCATCCGCTGATCGCCTCCATGGTGTTCTGCGGCTTTATGATTGCCGGCATGGTGGCGCTGGTACCGGCGATCCATTCCACCCTCGGCCTGGCTGCGGCCATGGGGATCTGGGGCGTGACCCAGGCGGCGCTGTTTTTGGTCAGCCATGTGCGCTTGATGAAGGCGGCGCCCCATGCGCCGGCATTTGCCGCGTCCTTGAACATTGCCGGGGCCAACCTGGGCATTGGCCTGGGCGCGATGGTCGGCGGGCGGGTGATCGACACCTTGGGCCTGGGCAGCCTGGGGTTCGCCGCGTCGGGTTTTATCCTGCTGTCGATTCTCCTGGCCCTGTGGCTGATGACCGCCAAGACCCGGGTCGCCTGCGCCTAGGCGGGCAACGCGGTAAACAGTTCGCGGCGAGCACCTTCGGTAATCGCCACGATGCCGGGGTGCTTGACCTTACGTTCCACCGAGATGGCATAGAACGACTCGGTGACCGCGTCCGTCTGGCCAATCAATGCCACGCCGTATTGGCGCAGCACTTCCTCGGCAATCACGCTGGGGGCAATGAAAATCCCGCTGCCGGACTGGCCGAAGGCCTGCATCAAGGCGCTGTCGTCGAACTCACCGATGATTTTCGGGCGGATCTGCTGCTCGGCGAACCAGCGCTGCAAACGGCTGCGCACTACGGTTTCGGCACCGGGAATCAATAGCGGTGCACCGTGCAGGCACTGTGGGAAATCACCACCGTGCCGGTCCGCCAACGCCTGGGTGGCGAAGAAACTGATGCCGCATTCCCCAAGCTTCTGGCTGTAGCCCTTGATGTCCAGGTGCGTCGGCATCGGGCTGTCGGAGATCACCAGGTCCAGACGCTGGATCGCCAGGTCGGCCAGCAGGCGTTCGAGTTTGTCTTCACGGCAGGTGATGCGCAGTGGCTCGCTCAACTCCATGGTCGGCGCGATCAGGCGATAGACGATGGACTTGGGCACCACGTCCGCCACGCCAACGCGAAACACAATCTGCTGTTCATTGGGCTGGGCGCGCAACATCGCTTCCAGCTCATTGCCCGTCTGGAACATCTGCTCGGCATAGGGCAGGGCCTGGCGCCCAGCCTCGGTCAGCTCCAGTTGGCGGCCGACTCGTTGAAACAGTGCGATACCAAATGTCTGCTCCAACAGACTGATTTGCCCGCTGATGGTCTGCGGCGTGAGGTTCAGTTGCTCGCAGGCACGCACGATGCTGCCGGTCTTGGCGACTACCCAGAAGTAGTGCAGTTGTCGGTAATTGAGCATCAGGCGCCTCGGTTGCAGAGTATTACTTCGTGTAAACCGAAGTATAAGCGAAAAAAATACGAATTTTCCTGAAGTGTTCGCTTCCTTAGAATGCCTCGCTATCGCGGGCCCAATGCTTGGGTCCAACGGTTCTAACGAGGAATACATCATGAAACTCAATTCCCTGGGCGCGGCGTCGTTGCTTGCGCTTTCATTAGTGGTGCTCGGTGGTTGCGACCAGGTCGAGAAGAGCACCCAGCAGGTGCTGGGCAAAGCCAGCGAAGCGGCCAAGCAGGCCATTGATGACACCCATAAAGCCGCCGAACAGGCGTTGAGCGAAGCGACCCAGGGTTTGATTGCCCCCAAGGAAGACGAGCAAGAGCAGGATTCCAAGCCTGAGCCAGATTCCAAAGAAGCTTAATTTCCCGTACACCCAGTCAGGACTGACCTATGGATTACCTTTTACAGCTGGCCGCCAGCCCCACCGCCTGGGTGGCCCTGGCGACGCTGATCGTCATGGAAATCGTGCTGGGGATCGACAACCTGATCTTCATCTCGATCCTCACCAACAAGCTGCCGGAGCAACACCGGGCCAAGGCACGGCGCATCGGCATCAGCATGGCGCTGATACTGCGCCTGGGCCTGTTGAGCACCATCGCGTTTATCGTGCAACTGACGGCGCCGGTGTTTGAAGTGTTCGGCCAGGCGTTTTCGTGGAAGGACATGATCCTGATCGCCGGTGGCCTGTTCCTGGTGTGGAAGGCGACGACCGAGATCCACCACAGCATGGACCCGGAGCCCGAAGAGAAAGCCAGCGTCGGCAATACCGTGGCGATCGGCTTTGCCGCGGCGATCGGGCAGATCCTGTTGCTTGACCTGGTGTTCTCCATCGACAGCATCATCACCGCCGTTGGCATGACCGAGCATTTGCCGATCATGATCATTGCCGTGGTGACCTCGGTGATCGTGATGCTGGTGGCGGCTGAACCCCTGGCCAAGTTCATCAACGACAACCCGACCGTAGTCATGCTGGCCCTGGGCTTCTTGATCATGATCGGCATGACCTTGATCGCCGAAGGCTTCGGTGCCCATGTGCCTAAAGGCTACGTGTATGCGGCCATGGCTTTCTCGGCTGCCATCGAGTGCCTGAACATCGCGCGGCGCAATCGCCACAAGCGTTTGCTCGCTGCCCGCCAGTAACCGCTGGAACCCAAAGGCCGGCTGCGCTCACATGAGCCCAGCCGGCTTTTTGCTGTCTGTTAGAATCCCCGCACTTGATAGCTTGAGGTCCACCATGAACGAGCCGATTCGCCTGACCCAGTACAGCCACGGTGCCGGATGTGGCTGCAAGATTTCGCCGCAGGTGCTGGAAGTGATTCTCGCCGGCAGCGGTGCGCAGAACCTCGACCCCAAGCTCTGGGTGGGCAATGCCTCGCGCGACGACGCGGCGGTGTACGCCATCGACGACGAGCGCGGGGTGGTGTCCACCACTGACTTTTTCATGCCGATCGTCGACGACCCCTTCGATTTCGGGCGCATAGCCGCCACCAACGCCATCAGCGACATCTACGCCATGGGCGGCGATCCGTTGATGGCTATCGCGATTCTCGGCTGGCCAGTCAACGTGCTGGCCCCGGAAATCGCCCGCGAAGTGATTCGCGGTGGCCGCGCGGTGTGCGACGCAGCGGGCATCCCCCTGGCCGGTGGCCATTCCATCGACGCCCCGGAGCCGATCTTCGGCCTAGCCGTCACCGGGCTGGTGCACAAACGCCATATGAAGCGCAACGACACCGCCACCGCTGGCTGCCGTTTGTACCTGACCAAACCCCTGGGCATCGGCATCCTTACCACCGCCGAGAAGAAGGGCAAGCTGCGGCAGGCGGATATCGGCCTGGCGCGGGACTGGATGTGCACCCTCAACAAGCCCGGCAGCCGCTTCGGCAAGCTGGCCGGGGTCAGCGCCATGACCGACGTGACCGGTTTCGGCCTGCTCGGGCACCTGGTGGAAATGGCTGACGGCAGTGGTTTGACTGCCCTTATCGAATACGAAAAAGTCCCACGCCTGCCGGGGGTGGAGTACTACCTGGACCAGGGCTGCGTGCCCGGTGGCACCCTGCGCAATTTCGACAGCTACGCCAGCCAGTTGGGCCGTATCAATGAACTGCACAAACGTGTGCTGTGCGACCCGCAAACCAGTGGCGGGCTGCTGGTGGCGGTCACGCTCGAGGGCGAAGCCGAGTTTCTGGCGGCAGCTGCCGAACTGGGCTTGAACCTGGCGCCGATTGGCCAGTTGGTTGAGCGACAGAGCAACGCGGTAGAGGTGTCTTGATGCCCATCGACATTACCGATTACCGCGATATCTTTCTCAACGACCGGCCGATGATGGACACCCGCGCACCGGTCGAATTCGTCAAGGGCGCGTTCCCCGGTGTGGTCAACCTGCCGTTGATGAACGATGACGAACGCCAGCGGGTGGGCACTTGTTATAAGCAGCAGGGGCAGCAGGCGGCGATTGTGCTGGGGCACCAACTGGTCAGCGGCGCAGTTTTGCAGGAGCGATTGGCGCGCTGGACCGCGTTTGCCCAGGCCAACCCTGACGGTTACCTGTATTGCTTCCGTGGCGGCTTGCGTTCGCACTTGGTGCAGAAGGTGCTCAAGGACGAAGCGGGGATCGACTATCCCCGGGTCGGCGGTGGCTACAAGGCCATGCGTACCTTCTTGCTGGAGACTGTGGAGCAGGCGGTCGAGCAGTGTGACTTTGTCCTGCTGGGTGGCCTGACGGGCAGTGGCAAGACCGAGGTGCTCCATCAGTTGCGCAATGGCCTGGACCTGGAGGGTCATGCCAATCACCGGGGCTCCAGCTTTGGCAAGCGCGCCACGGGCCAGCCATCGAATATCGACTTTGAAAACCGCCTGGCGGTGGACGTGTTGAAAAAACGTGCGCAAGGGATCGAGCAGTTTGTGCTTGAAGACGAAAGCCGCATGATCGGCAGCTGCGCCTTGCCGCTGAACCTGCACCGGGGCATGCAGGCGTACCCGATGGTATGGCTGGAAGAAAGCCTGGAAAACCGCGTCGAGCGGGTTTTGCGCGACTATGTGATCGACCTGTGCGCGCAGTTCGAGGCCGAGTTTGGCGAAGCGGGCTTCAGCCTGTTCGCCGAGCGCCTGGTGCAGAGCCTGGCCAATATCCACAAGCGCCTGGGTGGAGAGCGCTACCAGCGCTTGCACGGGCTGATGCAGGACGCCCTGGCCGAGCAGGCCCGCTCGGGGAACGTGGATTTGCACCGCGGCTGGATTGTCGGGCTGCGTGAATACTACGACCCGATGTACGCGTTCCAGCGTGAGAAGAAGGGCGCGCGGATCGAGTTTGCCGGGGAGCGGGGGGCGGTGCTGGAGTATCTGCGCGAGCGTGGTGCCCGGCGCGGGTGATTGGCTGGTTTTCGGGCCTCATTTGCAGGCAAGCCAGCTCCCACATTTTGAATGTATTCACAGTTCCAAATGTGGGAGCTGGCTTGCCTGCAATGAGGCCCTGACAGTCAACCCCTCCCTACAGGACGACCACCGCCACCAACCCACACACCACGCCCATCAGCATGGTCAACCCGGCCACCGTCACCAGCACCCGCGTGTCGAAATCCTTGCGCAGCATCAACAGCGACGGCAGGCTCACGCTCGGCAGGGTCATCAGCAGTGCCACTGCGGGCCCGGTGCCGAGCCCCAGGGCCATCATGGTCTGTACGATCGGGATTTCGGCGGCAGTCGGAATCACAAACAGGGTGCCGACAATCGCCAGCGGCACCAGCCACAGCAGGCTGTCGGCCATCGCCCCGTCCACATGGGGAAACAACCACACCCGCGCCGCGCCCAACAGCAACACCGCGAGGATGTAGATCGGGATGGTGCTCCAGAACAACTGCCACAAGGTGCGCAGCCAGCGGCTGAGGAAGGGCTGGGTCTCGGCGCCGCTGACGTCGGCCACGGCCTCCAGCGCCACCTGTGGCACCTGCTCGGGGCGGGCGATACGTTGGGCGATCAGGGCGACGCCGATCACCAGGACGATCCCGGCCACCAGCCGCAGGGCGGCAAAATCCCAGCCCAGCACAAAGCCCATGAACACCAGGGTCGCGGGGTTGAGCACCGGGTTGGCCATCCAGAACGCCAGGGCGGCGCCCACCGATACTTGCTGGCGACGCATGCCGGCGGCCACCGGCGCGGCGCAGCAACTGCACATCATGCCCGGCAGGGCGAACAGCCCGCCACGCACCGTGGAGCCCAGCCCGGCGCGGCCGAACAGGCGCAACAGCCAGTCCCGTGGAATCAATACTTGCAGCAACGAGCCGAGAATTACCGCCAGCACGGCGGCTTTCCAGATCGCCAGGAAATACACCTGGGCATAGGCCAGGGCCGCCGCCAATGGCGAGCCTTGCTGGTCATTGAGGATCGAGTTGCCGATGCTGTGGCTGTCCGCCGCGACGAACGCCTTGAAGTAGTAGGGTGACCACTTCACGTAATACAGGCCGACGCAGGCCACCAACAGGAACAGCGCCGGCTTCCACCAGAAGGACCAGCCGCGTACAGGGCTGGCAGAGGTGAGGTTAGACATGGTCAAGATCCGCAGATAAGTCGATAGCGACGCATCATACGCGGTCCCGGTGTCAGGTGTCGGCGGCTACGTGCGTCGCATCCGGGCAGGTCTGCAAGCCGTTATCCAGCCCTTGCTTGTAGTTGCGGCTGAGCAGGCTGGCCTTGCCGTTCTGCCAGGTCAGGGTCAACACGTACAAGGTGTCGAAATCGCCGCCGGACCAGTCTTCGGTGATGGTGTACTTCTCGCCGACCGCTTCGCTCGCGACCTTGTTGATCAATTCCGGCAGGTAGCCGTGGGACCAGGCGGTATAGATGGTGGAGTTGTGGTACTTGTCCTCCATCAACTCGTCAGCCAGATCGCTGGTGTCGTTGGCCGAAAACTCGATGTTCACCGGCAGCCCGAGTTTGATCGCGCTGGGGCTGATGGTCATCAATGGGCGAATGTAGCTGTAGGAATTGTCGAACTCGCCTTCCTCGACATTGCGCGTCGGGTTGGCCGCGAATACAAAATCGGCGGCGCCGAATTTTTCTGGCAATACGGTGGCCAGGTTCATCGCGCGGTTGAGGCCCTGGCAATTGAGTTGGCCCAGGCCGCCCACGGGCTTCTCGCCATGGCGCAGGAACACCAGGGTCTGCACGCCGTTCTTCGGCTCGGCGCTGCTTTCGCGGGCTTCAAAGGCCAGCATCAAGGCGCCACCGACAAACAGTGTCGGCACCAGGAAATAAGCACATTTTCTAAAACGTTTGCCAATGCACAAAGGCTTGATAGTCATTAGGGTTCGAGTCTTCAGTGCGTCGGATCAAGGCTGGAAGGCCCAGCCACAGCGACGCTCCAAGCATCGTGCGGTTTTCCGTGACAGATATGGCGGTATGCCTCCATTCAACCGTTCAAGCGCTTCTAAGAGTGCGTCAGGGCGTTTTGGTTCGCTTGGTACAGGAGATTAGCCGGCGGATGTTGCGAATTGAAGACCGATGCAAGCGTGCCGCCGGATGGCTATCATGGGTTTTTCTCACCTTGGGGTATATCGATGATTTCAGCTGCAGCGTTTCCGATTATTACCAAATGGCCAGCCCAGCACCCCGAGCGCCTGCAGCTGTACTCGTTGCCGACGCCCAATGGGGTCAAGGTCTCGATCATGCTCGAAGAGGTGGGCCTGGCGTATGAGGCGCACAAAGTCAGCTTCGACACCCAGGACCAGCTCTCGCCAGAGTTTCTGTCCCTGAACCCCAACAACAAGATCCCGGCGATCATCGACCCCAGCGGCCCGGGCGGTGAACCGCTGGCGTTGTTCGAGTCGGGGGCGATCCTGGTCTACCTGGCGGAGAAAACCGCGCAACTGCTGCCCCAGGCACCCGCCGCGCGCTACGAAACCCTGCAATGGCTGATGTTCCAGATGGCCGGGATCGGGCCGATGTTCGGCCAGGTTGGCTTCTTCAATAAATTTGCCGGCAAGGCCTACGAAGACAAGCGCCCTCGTGATCGCTATGCGGCTGAAGCCCGGCGCCTGCTGGACGTCCTGGAAAAACGCCTGCTGGGCCGCAGCTGGATCATGGGCGATGAGTACACCATCGCCGATATCGCGACCTTTCCCTGGATCCGCAACCTGATTGGCTTCTATGAGTCGGGCGATCTGGTGGGCATCAGTGACTTCCCCAATGTGCTGCGCGCGCTGGATGGCTTTGTCGCCCGGCCGGCGGTGATCCGTGGCCTGAATATTCCGAGCTGACCCATGCCGACTTTCGATTTCAAGCAACTGGACGTATTCAGCAGCGTGGCCCTCAAGGGCAACCCACTGGCAGTGGTGCTGGGCGCCGATAGCCTCAGCGACCAGCAGATGGCCGACTTCGCCAACTGGACCAACCTCAGCGAAACCACGTTCCTGCTGCAACCGCGCGACCCGCGTGCGGATTACCGGGTGCGTATTTTTACCACCGTGCAGGAGCTGCCGTTCGCCGGTCACCCAACCCTGGGCAGTTGCCAGGCGTGGCTGCAAGCCGGTGGCGTGCCCCGGGGCAGCGAAATCATCCAGGAGTGCGAGATTGGCCTGGTGCGCATCCGTCGCCAGGGCGAGGAGCTGGCGTTTATCGCGCCGCCGTTGCTGCGCTCAGGGCCGTTGGATGCCGTGCTGCTGGAGCGTGTACGCCTGGCGCTTAACCTTGAGCCTGAGGCGATTGTGCGCAGCCAATGGGTCGATAACGGCGCCGGCTGGCTGGCGTTGATGTTGCCGGATCGCCAGGCAGTGCTGGACTTGCAGCCGGACTATTCAAAACTGCTCGGGCTGGCGGTGGGCGTGGTTGCCCCGTGCGATCCGACACGCGATGACGTCGATGCGCAGTTCGAAGTGCGCGGGTTTATTGCCGGTGACGGTGCACCCGAGGACCCGGCCACCGGCAGCCTGAATGCGGGCGTCGCGCAATGGCTGCTGAGTGCGGGCCTGGCCCCCAGCCAGTATGTGGTCAGCCAGGGCACGGCCATTGGCCGCGCCGGGCGTATCCGGGTGCAGCAGCAGGGCGATGAGATCTGGATCGGCGGCGCCGTCTCGCTGTGTATCGAAGGGCGCCTGACCCTGTAACGCCGAAAAGCACCTGTGGGGAACGGGCCAGCCCGGTCGCTGCAGGTCACTCGTTGCTGCTGCCTGTTCCGCCTGGGCGCATTGTTACGTGAACGGCAAAACACCGTTATGGCCGCCGTATTTGTGCTCTCGGTCAATCCAGGCATAAGCTTTCGCCTTTAAGCTAGCGGCCTTGCCACTTGCCCTGGCGTTTTTTGTAGGAAATTGTAGGAAAACCCATGTCCAGTCAGTTCCCCGAAGCCCGTTCCCGCCGCCTGCGCCGTTCCCCCGAGCTGCGCAGCCTGTTCCAGGAAACCGAATTCACCCTCAATGACCTGGTATTGCCGATCTTCGTCGAAGAAGAAATCGACGATTTCGTGCCGATTACCAGCATGCCCGGTGTGATGCGCATCCCCGAATCGAAACTGGCCAGTGAAATCGAGCGTTTTGCCCGCGCCGGGATCAAGTCGGTCATGACATTCGGCGTGTCCCATCACCTGGACGCCAGCGGTAGCGATACCTGGAACGAGCGTGGGCTGGTGTCGCGCATGTCGGCGATCTGCAAGGACGCAGTGCCGGAAATGATCGTGATGTCTGACACCTGTTTCTGCGAATACACCGACCACGGTCATTGCGGCGTGATGCACGGCAATGAAGTGGACAACGACCGCACCCTGGCCAACCTCGGCAAGCAAGCGGTGGCGGCAGCCCGTGCCGGTGCCGATGTGATCGCGCCGTCGGCCGCGATGGACGGCCAGGTCCAGGCCATTCGCCGGGCCCTGGACGCGGCCGGGTTCAGCCATATCCCGATCATGGCGTACTCCACCAAATTCGCTTCGGCCCTGTATGGCCCGTTCCGCGAGGCGGGTGGCAGTGCACTGAAGGGCGACCGCAAAAGCTACCAGATGAACCCGATGAACCGCCGCGAAGCCGTGCGCGAATCCTTGCTCGATGAGCAGGAAGGGGCCGACTCGCTGATGGTCAAGCCGGCCGGTGCGTACCTGGACATCATCCGTGACATCCGCGAAGCCTCGCGCTTGCCAGTGGCGGCGTACCAGGTCAGCGGCGAATACGCGATGATCAAGTTCGGTGCCCAGGCCGGTGCCATCGACGAAGCCCGTGTGGTGCGCGAAACCCTGGGTTCGATCAAGCGTGCCGGTGCGGACCTGATCTTCACCTACTTTGCGATGGACCTGGCGCTCGCCGGTATCTGATCCCGGCGCTTGCCGTACTGTGGGGGCCGGCTTGAGGATGCCATCGCGGGCAAGCCCGCTCCTACAGGGATGGGTGTGGGTTTGTGAGATAGTGGGTGCTTTCAGCGACTCACAGGAAACCCCCCGCATGTTTTCATCCCGGCTGACTCTGTGCCTGGCCGCCTTACTGGTGCTGGCCGGTTGTTCGACGCAACGCAGCCAGCAGCTCCCTGAGCGCAGCGAGGCCGAGGTCAAGGCGCAGATCGTGCGACTGATGCCGGCCAAGGTGCTGGATCGCGCCGGTTGGGCCCAGGATATCTACACGGCACTCGACAGCCAGAAAATCTACCCCAGCACCGAGAATATCTGTGCGGTGCTGGCGGTCACCGAGCAAGAGTCCACCTATCAGGTGGACCCGCCGGTGCCGAACATGGGCAAGATCGCCCAGGATGAAATCCTCAAGCGCGCGGCCAAGGTCCACGTGCCGGCGGTGCTGGTGCGCACCGCGTTGCAACTGCGCTCGCCCACGGGCAAGTCCTACGCCGAACGCCTGAACGCCGCGCGAACCGAGAAGGACCTGAGTGGGATCTTTGACGACTTTATCGGCACCGTGCCGTTGGGCCGTACCTTGTTTGGCAGTTTCAACCCAGTGCATACCGCCGGCCCGATGCAGGTGAGCATTGCCTTCGCCGAGCAGCAGGCGCGCAATTATCCCTACACCGTAGACGGGAGCATTCGCCGCGAAGTGTTCACCCGGCGTGGCGGCATGTATTTCGGCATTGCCCATTTGCTGGGTTATCCGGTGAGCTACGAGCAGCCGCTGTACCGCTTTGCCGACTTCAACGCCGGTTGGTACGCCAGCCGCAATGCCGCGTTCCAGGCCGCAGTCAGCCGCGCTTCCGGTACCCGCCTGGCGCTGGATGGCGATTTGATCCGCTATGGCTCGATCATGCCCGGCACCACGGAGTTGGCGGTGCGCTCACTGGGCAAGAAGCTGGACATGCGCAACCCGAGCATTCGCAGCCAGTTGGAGCAGGGCGATCGCCTGGACTTTGAACAGACCACCCTGTACCAGCGGGTATTTGCCCTGGCCGAAAAAGCCGAAGGCAAGCCGCTGCCACGGGCGATCCTGCCGGGGATTGTGCTCAAGAGCCCGAAGATCACCCGCAACCTCACCACGGCCTGGTTCGCCAAGCGCGTGGATGAGCGTTACCAGCGCTGCATGAAGCGCTGAGGTCAGGGGCGGCGCTTGACCAGCTTGCGCCACAGCCAGACCCACAGCCACAACACCGGGAACGCGAGGATCACGAACGGTAGCACGTAGCTGGAGCGCTCCAGGGCATCGGCGGTGCCGTCGACCAGGTTGTCGCCCAGGTTGCCGAACATCCGGGCAAAACGTGATTGCTGATGCTCGCCGTCGGATGGACTGAAGTTCAGGGTCACGCGGTTGGTGTCCAGGCGCCGCTGCTGGCCGGCGGCGATCTGCGCCAACTCCTGCAGCTCGTTTTCGATGGCGGCCTGTTCCTTGGTGAGGGTGATCAGGTCGCCCACGGTGATGTCCTTGCGTGCGGCCAGTTCATCCAGGCGCTTTTGCTGGGCCTGCAAACGTTGCTGGCGGCGGCGCACATCGGCCACTGCGTCGGCCAGGTCTTCGGCGCTGGTGATGCGCTGGCCCAGTTGCCCGCCCTCGGCCGCCATCTTCACCAAGGGTTCGACCCCGCTGGGGGCGATGCGCAACACGATCATGCCGCCGTCGCTGTTTTCTTCGATACGCAGGATATTGCAGGCGCCGAACTGTGCCGACTCGCAGGCTTGGCGGGTGGCCTGCATGCGCGGCGCGAGCAGCGCCAGCGGCATCGCCAGACTCAACTCGTGTTCATAGGCCAACAGCGCGCCGGCCCGGCCCTGTTCACCATTGATCGGCGTGCCTTCGGAATATTCCTTGGGCGAACAGCCGCCGAGCAGCAGGGCGGCCAATAACATCAACGCAGTAGATCTGCCTTCCAGGTGGCGCATTACGGTTCCTTCAACTGTGCGGGATAGATGCGCGGCGATTAAAGCCGGTTTGCCCGGCGAACGCAAAGCTGGCGCAGGCTTATCGGCCCAGATTTCCCCGGTTGATCATGCTGGCCGCATCGAGCGATGCAGGTTAAACCTCATGCCCGGTCACAAGGAAGATCCACCATGACGAACGTCCCTGAAGGTTTTGCTCCCTTAACCCGCAGCAGCCCGCTCCTGGATCTACTGGGCCCGGTGTATTGCCGTGGTGAGGGCCTACGGCTGCAATTGGGCCTGCGCGCCGACAACCGCCATGCCAATGGGCGCGGTACGGTGCACGGTGGTGTATTGGCAACCCTGGCGGATGTCGGTATGGGCTACGCCATGGCGTTTTCCAGCGACCCACCGGTGCCGTTGATTACCGCCAGCATGACCCTTGATTATCTGGGGGCGGTGCAGGTCGGCGAGTGGATCGAGGTGCAGCTGGAGCATCACAAGCGCGGGCGGCAGATGGCGTTTGCCACGGTCAGCTTGCAGGTGGGGGAGAAGGTGGTGGTGCGGGCCAATGCGGTGTTCGCCGTGCCGCAATCCAATTGACGATAGAGATCTAATGTAGGAGCTGGCTTGCCTGCGATAGCGGTGTAGCAGTCAATGCTGCCGGTGACTGCCCCACCGCTATCGCAGGCAAGCCAGCTCCTACATTGGACGGTGTTCGCCAATCAAAATAGGCAAAAAAAGGCCCGGCTTTTCGTGGAGCCAGGCCTTTTTCGTGTTGCTCGTTGAATCAGTCGCGCTCAAGGGCCAGTGCCACGCCCTGGCCGCCGCCGATGCACAAGGTCGCGAGGCCTTTCTTGGCATCGCGCTTGATCATTTCATGCAGCAGGGTCACCAGCACCCGACAGCCTGATGCGCCAATCGGATGGCCTATGGCAATCGCGCCGCCGTTGACGTTGACCTTGGCCGCGTCCCACTCCAGTTCCTTGCCCACTGCCAGCGCTTGCGCGGCGAAGGCTTCGTTGGCTTCGATCAGGTCCAGGTCGGCCAACTGCCAGCCGGCCTTGTCCAGGCAGCGACGGGTTGCAGACACCGGGCCAATGCCCATGATCGCCGGGTCGACGCCCGCGTTGGCGTAGCTGGCGATACGCGCCAGCACTGGCAGGCCGAGGGCCTTGGCTTTATCGGCACTCATCAGCAGCACAGCGGCGGCGCCGTCATTGAGGCTCGACGCGTTACCGGCGGTGACGCTGCCGTCTTTCTTGAAGGCGGGCTTGAGCTTGCCCAGGGACTCGGCGGTGGTACCGGCGCGGGGTTGTTCGTCCACGCTAAAGGCAATCGGGTCGCCCTTGCGCTGGGGAATCAGGATCGGCGTGATTTCATCGGCAAAGCGCCCGGCTTCAATCGCCGCGGCCGCTTTTTGCTGGGAGGCGGCGGCGAAGGCATCCTGAGCTTCACGGCTGATGCCGTACTTGTCCACCAGGTTCTCGGCGGTGATGCCCATGTGATAGTCGTTGAACGCATCCCACAGGCCGTCGGTGATCATGCTGTCGACCATCTTCGCGTGCCCCATGCGCAGGCCGGTGCGCGCGGCTGGCAGCACGTAAGGGGCCAGGCTCATGTTTTCCATGCCGCCGGCGATGATCACTTCGGCATCACCGCAACGGATGGCCTGAGCGCCCAGGTGCAAGGCCTTGAGGCCCGAGCCGCAGACCTTGTTCAAGGTCAGGCTCGGCACCGCGTGGGGCAGCCCGGCGAGGATCGACGCCTGGCGCGCCGGGTTCTGGCCGGAGCCTGCGGTCAGCACTTGGCCGAGGATCACTTCGTCCACTTGCGCAGGGTCCAGGCCGGTCTGCTCCAGCAGGCGGCGGATCACGGCGGCGCCCAGTTCCGGTGCCGGGATGCCGGCCAGGGCCCCTTGAAAGCTGCCCACGGCGGTGCGGGTGGCAGCAACAATCACGACGTCTTGCATGGAATCTGTCCTCACTGGAAGTGCATTTCTGGAACGTGGTCCGGGACGATCAGTTTACCGGCGGTCTTGCTCACAATCTCTTCCACGCTGACGCCAGGTGCGCGTTCCTTGAGGACGAAAGCGCCATTTTCGATTTCCAGGTAGGCCAAGTCCGTCAGCACGCGCTTGATACAGTTGGCACCGGTCAGCGGCAGGCTGCACTGGCTGAGCAACTTGGACTCACCGTCCTTGGAGGCGTGGGTCATGATCACAATGATGTTTTCTGCACCGGCCACCAGGTCCATGGCGCCGCCCATGCCCTTGACCAGCTTGCCGGGGATCATCCACGAGGCGATGTTGCCGTGCACGTCCACTTCAAAGGCGCCGAGCACCGTGAGGTCAACGTGGCCGCCGCGAATCATCGCGAAGGATTCGGCCGAGGAGAAGATCGACGCGCCGATACGTGCGGTGACGGTCTGCTTGCCGGCGTTGATCATGTCGGCATCGATGGTGTCTTCGGTAGGAAACGGTCCCATGCCCAGCAGGCCGTTTTCCGATTGCAGCATCACTTCCATGCCTTCGGGAATGTAGTTGGCCACCAGGGTCGGGATGCCGATGCCGAGGTTGACGTAGAAGCCGTCCTGCATTTCGCGGGCGACGCGTTGAGCCATTTGTTCGCGGGTAAGAGCCATTTTATGAGTCCTTATTGTTCGGGCTGGAGGCAGATTATTTGCGGACAGTGCGCTGTTCGATGCGCTTCTCGAAGGTGCCGCAGATAATCCGGTCGACGTAGATGCCAGGGGTGTGGATCTGCGCCGGGTCCAGCTCGCCCGGTTCGACGATTTCCTCGACTTCGACCACCGTGATCTTGCCGGCGGTGGCGGCCAGCGGGTTGAAGTTCTGGGCGGTGTGGCGGTAGATCACGTTGCCGAAATGGTCGGCTTTCCAACCTTTGACGATGGCGAAGTCGCCGGTGATGGATTCTTCCATCAGGTATGGGCGCCCGTTGAATTCACGGGTTTCCTTGCCTTCGGCGACGGGCGTGCCAACACCTGTGGCGGTAAAGAACGCTGGAATGCCGGCGCCGCCTGCGCGCATTTTTTCCGCGAGGGTGCCTTGGGGCGTGAGCACCACTTCGATTTCACCGCTGAGCAGTTGCTTCTCGAACAGGGCGTTTTCACCGACGTAGGAGGCGATGACCTTGCGGATCTGTTTTTCTTCGAGCAATACACCCAGGCCGAAGCCGTCGACGCCGCAGTTGTTGGAAACTACCGTGAGGTCGCGGGTGCCTTTGCGCTTGATTTCGGCGATGAGGTTTTCCGGGATGCCGCACAGGCCAAAACCACCGGAGAGTACGGTCATGCCGTCTTCCAGGCCTGCCAGCGCTTCTTCATAGGACGCCACGCGTTTATCGAAACCTGCCATATGCACCTCTTTTATTGTTTGTGGTCCAGCCAGTGAACCGAGTGTTGCGCCGGGGGATTGATTTGTTAAGTTGTTTTTTAAGGTTGATTGATTTAAAAAACAGCACAATTACCCGGCCATTGGAGCAGCGTCATGACAGTTAAACAGATGCGGGCCTTCCTTGCCGTGGCCCAGACCTTGAGTTTTGCCGCCGCCTGTGAGCGCCTGCATTTGTCCCAGTCGGCCCTGAGCCTGACTATCAAAGGCCTGGAGGAAGGCCTGGGCGGGCGGCTGTTCAGCCGTAATACGCGCAACGTCGCGCTGACCCCGGAAGGCGAATCCCTGCTGCCCCTGGCCCGGCGCTTGATTGCCGACTGGGACAATGCCGAGGATGAACTACGCCAGCGTTTCACCCTGCAGCGCGGGCGAGTGACGGTGGCGGCGATGCCGTCGTTTGCCGGCAACCTGCTGCCGCCGATCCTGAAGATCTTTCGCGCGCGGTTTCCCCAGGTCAATGTCACGGTGCACGACCTGATCAACGAACAGGTCCTGGAAATGGTCCGCGATCGCCAGGTCGAGTTGGGTGTGGCATTTGAACCCTCATCGGGATCGTCGTTGGCCTTTACCCCGCTGTACCTGGACCGCTTTGTCGCGGTAGTGCCCGGTGACTCAACGCTGGCACACATGACCGAGATCGATTGGAAAACCCTGCTGGCACAACCCTTCATTACCTTGCAGCGGCCTTCGACGGTAAGGGTGATGTTGGAAGAGCACCTGGGTGCCTTGCAGATGAAGCTGCCGGTGGCATTGGAAAGCCATCAATTGGCGACGGTGGGCAAGATGGTCGCCAGCGGCCTGGGCGTCAGCGCCGTGCCAGCATTGTGCGCGCAGCAGATGGAAGAGGCAGGTGCCCGTTGCATCACCTTGGGTGATCCCGTGATCGAGCGGCCGATTGGGGTGCTGACCAAACCAGGACATGAGCTGTCGGCGGCGGCGCAGGCACTGTTTGATATCTTCAGGGGCGAAGCGCAGAAGGGGCGATTCCCGGGGATTTAAGTCAACACAAACAAATGTGGGAGCTGGCTTGCCAGCGATAGCTATCTAACATTCAACAACTCTGTTGATCGTTAAACGGTTATCCCAGGCAAACCAGCTCCCACAAAGGTCTAGTTATTCTTAGTAGTAGCGGTCAATCACTTTAACTTGCGAGTTGTCCTTGAACGACTCCCAGGCATTGTTAAGTGTATCGAAGACCTGCTCAATAAAGTTGCGATCGGCAGCGGCCTTTTTACCGACATAACCCTGGCCGCGGCGGTACATCTTCAGGCGCGCCGCCAGTTCACGGTTATTGCGGTCGAACTCGGCTTCTTCGGTATGGGGCGCCAGGCAGTCAATTTGCACTTCGCCCGATTTACCAATCCACAGGATATGGTCGTCGAGTGTGTCTTTCTGCGCTGCGAACATCTCAGCCAATTCATCGATAGTTGGTTGGTTGTTCAGATTCATGTGTAAGCCCCTTGACCAGTTGGCGATCTTCAGTTGATTCGTTAATCCACGTTAGTTGTCTCCGGTTGCGAAAACCGGGCGTCAGAAACGGTCTGCCAAATACGGGCAGGGTCTTGAACCTGATGCATGTAGTGTTTCTGATGAACTGCTACGCAATGGTTTCATAACGAAGACAAGCAGCATTTGAGCTTCTTGTACCGATCCTTTCGGGCCGGTCAGCTTCATCAATCTGCCTTGTGGGCAGTGCACATCCGGAAAAACAGCTCGGCGGTCAGACGAGCTTGTTCAAAACGCGTGTTACCAACGCTCCCGATCCGGGAGACGCTTGAATCATGCAAGGTCAAAATGGTTACGTCAACGGTTATGTAGTGATTATTTTTGATCACTACATATTTTTTGCAGAAGAGAGGGCGGTCTGGGAAAAGGTGACTTGGGCGTCATTTTTTGTGCCGGGGAGTCGGGGTAAGCATGGCGATGCTGGACCCTTCCAGTGATCTAATGGGGGAGCGGGCTTGCTCGCGATAGCGGTGGATCAGTCAGTAATTTTTTGACTGATCCACCGCTATCGCGAGCAAGCCCGCTCCCACATAAGCCTGTGTTCACATTGGCTTCGAGGTGTTTTGGTAGATGCTATTCGCCGCGGATGTACTGTTCCAATTGCTGGATAAGGGCAGCCTGTTCAGCGATGGCTTCCTTGACCAGGTCGCCGATGGACAGCAGGCCCAGCAGTTCTCCGCCTTCCACCACGGGCAGGTGGCGCAGGTGGCCGTCAGTCATGATACCCATGCAGTCTTCGACGCTTTTGTGGGTGTCCACGGTGATTGCCGGTGAACTCATCACCTGGTGGACCTGTGTGCTCGTCGAGGACAGTCCATGGAGAATCAGTTTACGCGCGTAGTCGCGCTCACTGATGATGCCAACGACCTTGTCGTCCTTGACCACCGGCAAAGCGCCGACGTTCTTCGCTGCCATCACCACTAGCGCCTCAAACACGGTGTGGTTCCACTGGATGGTATGGACTTCCTGATTCTTCTGGTCCTTGGACTTGAGCAACTGTGCGACGGTCTTCATGGTGGCCACCCCGGTTTTGTTATTAGGCAGTTCCTACAGAATCCTAGACCGCTGGCGCCAGAGCAAGACCTAAAGCGGCGTATATCCGCTTGAAAAGCGTCATTACCCGACTTTTTTCGGTATTTCAGCCCTTGTTTGCCGGTTTTGCCGCCCGTTTCGGGCTGGCGCCGGCCTTGCGTTTGGCCGGCTTGCGTTTGTTTTTCCAGGGGGTGGCGCCACGGCCTGCCGGGCTGGCCGGGCCGCTGATGGTCATTTGCATACCATTGCAGCGGGCCACTTGCTTGCTCATCCAGGCTGCCTGCTTGGCGACAAACTCTTCCAGGCTCATCTCACCGCTTTGCACCATGTCCAGGGCCTGCTCCCAGATGGCGGTGGTGCCGGGATCGGCAATCGCCCTGGGTACCGCGTCGATAAGGCTGAAGGCCGCCGGTGTGGCAGACAGTGCCTTGCCGTTTTTCACCAGGTAACCACGGTCCAGCAGGCCCTGGATGATTCCGGCCCGCGTCGCCTCGGTGCCGATGCCGGTGGTGTCCTTGAGCTTTTGCTTGAGCAACGGGTCCTCCACCAGTTTGGCGACGTTCTTCATCGCCTTGATCAGGTCGCCTTCGGTGAAAGGCTTGGGCGGTTGGGTCCACAGGTCCTTGAGGTTGACCTTCGCCACTGCATAATCCTGGCCCTGCACCAACGCTGGCAAAGGCTGTGGCGCCGGCGCCTCGCGGCCCTTGCTGGGCGCCAGGGCTTCGGGCAAGGCGCGCTTCCAGCCCGGCTCCACCACCACTTTGCCTACCGCGCGCAGGGCTTCACCGGCACAGTCGAAATCCGCCTGGGTGCGGTCGTACTCGTGGATGGGCAGGAACTGCGCCAGGTAACGGGCGCGGACCAGGGTGTAGACGGCGCGGTGCTTGCCGGTCAGTTGCGCGAGGTCCTTGCCGGCACCGGTGGGGATGATGCCGTGGTGGGCGCTGACCTTGGCGTCGTTCCAGGCACGGGAGCGGCGTTGCGCATCGAGGTGTGGCATCAGCGCATTTACCGCCGGGTCGGCGCGGCCCAGTGCCGCGAGAATAGTCGCCGCGTCGCCATGCTGGCTCACGGGCAGGTAGCCGCAGTCGCTGCGTGGGTAGGTGATGACCTTGTGGGTTTCGTATAGGGACTGGGCGATATCCAGGGTTTCCTGGGCGCCGAGGCCGAGCTTCTTCGAGCAGATCTCCTGCAGCGTGCCCAGGTCAAAGGGCAGCGGTGCCACTTCGCGCATGCGTTCGGTGCGCAGCTTCACCAGGCGCGCGCTGGCTGCGTTGCTCATCGCCGTTGCCGCCTGCTGTGCCCGCTCCGGATTGAGGCAGCGGCCCTGATCGTCACAGAGATCGTCGGCGGCGCGCCATTGCGCGATAAAGCGCATCTGCTGGTCCAGCAGTTCGACGTCGATTGCCCAGTAAGCCACCGGGACGAAGTCGGCAATGCTGCGGTCGCGGTCCACCACCAGGCGCAGGGTCGGGGTTTGCACCCGGCCCACTGGCAATACGCCCTGATAGCCGGACTGGCGGCCGAGCAGGGTAAACAGGCGACTCATGTTCATGCCGATCAGCCAGTCGGCACGGGAGCGGCCCAGGGCCGAATGGTAGAGGCTGAAGGTGTCTGCGCCAGGCTTCAACGAGGCCAGGGCCTTGCGGATCGAGGCATCATCCAGAGCCGACAGCCACAGGCGCTGGATCGGCCCGCGATAGCGGCAATGCTCCACCAGCTCCCGGGCGATCATCTCGCCCTCGCGGTCGGCATCGGTGGCAATCACCAATTCCCGGGCTTCCCCGAGCAGGCGCTTGACCGCCTTGTACTGGTTGGCGGTCTTGGGCTTGACCGTCATCTTCCATTTTTCCGGGACGATGGGCAGGTCGGCCAGCACCCAGCGCTTGTACTTGGCGTCGTAGGCATCGGGCGGGGCGGTTTCCAGCAGGTGGCCGATGCACCAGGTGACGGTGACGTCGGTTCCCAGCCAGCAACCGTCGCCCCGGCGCCGGGCGCCGAGCACGGCCGCGATATCCTTGGCCTGGGAGGGTTTTTCACAGAGGAACAGCCGCATGCTCAGCCCATTCGTTACATAGTTGAATGGAGAGCAGGATGGGCAAAAGAAGGGAATTGAGCAACCTTTATCTGTATGGATATACAGCAATTTGTGTGGGCGCCGGCAAACCAATGTGGGAGCGGGCTTGCCCGCGATGACGGTGTGCCAGTCACTGCATTCATTGACTGACCTACCGCCATCGCGAGCAAGCCCGCTCCCACAAGGGATCTACAGGCTTTGCGGGATATTAGTTTTTATCCAGATCCACATTCTTGGTTTCCTTCAGGCACAGCAGCCCGACGATCAGGCTCACCCCGGTAATCACCACCGGGTACCACAGCCCGTAGAAAATATCGCCGGTGTACACCACCAGGGCAAACGACACGGTTGGCAGGAACCCGCCAAACCAGCCGTTACCGATGTGGTAGGGCAGCGACATGGACGTGTAGCGGATGCGCGTCGGGAACAGTTCCACCATCAGCGCGGCCAGCGGGCCGTAGCACATCGCGGCGATCAGGATCAGGGCGACGATCAGCACCACCACCATGGTTTTGTTGACCTGGGCCACGTCCGCCGATTTCGGGTAGCCAGCCAGGGTCACGGCGCCGCGCAGGGCGTCTTCGTCGTAGCCGTCGATGCGCACATCGCCGATGCTCACTTGCACGGCGCTGCCGGCAGGTGCGGCTTCGCTGCTGTAGGGCAGGCCCTGTTTGACCAGGAAGGTCTTGACCTTGTCGCATGGGCTGTCAAAGCGCGCCTTGCCCACCGGGTCGAACTGGAAGGTGCAGGTGGCCGGGTCCGCCAGTACGGTGATCGGGGCCTGGCGGCTGGCCTGGTCCATGGCCGGGTTGGTGTAGTGGGCCAGGCCCTTGAAGATCGGGAAGTACAGGGCGGTGGCCAGCAGCAGGCCAACCATCAGCACCGGCTTGCGCCCCCATTTGTCCGAGAGCCAGCCGAAGAAGATAAAGAACGGCGCGCCAATCACCACGCTGATGATCAGCAGCATATTGGCCAGGGCCGGGTCCATCTTCAGGAACTGGGTCAGGAAGAACAGCACGTAGAACTGCGCGGCGTAGAAGGTCACGGCCTGGCCGGCGTTGATGCTGAACAGTGCAATCAACACCACCTTGAGGTTTTCCCAGTTGCCGAACGACTCGCGGATCGGCGCCTTGCTGGCCTTGCCTTCCTCTTTCATTTTCAGGAACGCGGGCGATTCGTGCAGGCTCATGCGGATCCAGGTGGAAATCCCCAGCAGCACGATGGACAGCAGGAACGGCAGGCGCCAGCCCCAGACTTCAAACTGATCGCCTGTGAAGTAACGGCAGGCCAGCACCACCAGCAACGACAGCAGCAGGCCGAGGGTGGCGGTGGATTGAATCCAACTGGTATGGAAGCCGCGTTTGCCGGCCGGGGCGTGCTCGGCGACATAGGTCGCGGCGCCACCGTATTCACCGCCCAGGGCCAGACCCTGGAGCATGCGCAGCACCACGAGGATGATCGGCGCAGCGATGCCGATGCTGGCGTAGGTGGGCAACAGGCCTACGCAGAAAGTCGCCACGCCCATCAGGACGATGGTGGCGAGGAAGGTGTACTTGCGCCCGATCATGTCCCCCAGGCGGCCGAATACCAGCGCGCCGAACGGCCGCACCACAAAACCGGCGGCAAAGGCCATCAAGGCGAAGATAAAGGCCGTGGTGTCGTTGACCCCGGCAAAAAATTGCTTGCTGATCACCGCCGCGAGGGCGCCATAGAGGAAAAAGTCATACCACTCGAACACCGTCCCCAGGGACGAGGCGAAGATGACCTTTTGCGACTCCTTGCTGGAGACAGTGGCGCCAGGAGTGGCGTCCAGGGGTTGAGCACGTTCTGACATGGGGTAGCCCTCACAGTGATTATTTATTGTTGTTCCACTGTCGGCGCCAACTTCAGCGCCGCTCTTGCCCTGTAGGCTTGCCGGCTTCTACAGGTCATGCCGGTGTTGTCTGTTCTCTTTCGGGGGTGAGGTTCCTTGTTGGCGGGGACAGGATCAGTTGCGCGGCTTTTTCCGCGATCATCAACGTGGGTGAGCAGGTGTTGCCGGAGGTGATACGCGGCATGATCGAGGCATCGGCGATGCGCAGGCCCGGCACGCCGTGCACGCGCAATTGGGCATCGACCACCGCGTCCTTATCCTGGCCCATGCGGCAGGTGCCGACCGGGTGAAAAATCGTGGTGCCGATCCGCGCGGCGGCTTCCTGCAATTGTTCGTCGCTCTGCAACGCCTCACCGGGCAGGTATTCCACCGGGTTGAAGGGGCGCAGGGCCTGGGCGCCGACAATGCGCCGGGTCAGGCGGATAGCTGCGGCGGCCACGCGCAAGTCTTCGGGATGGCTCAGGTAGTTGGGCTGGATCAGGGGCGGCGCCGCCGGATCGGCCGAGCGGATATCAATGCGTCCGCGACTCTGTGGGCGCAAGTCGCAGACCGACGCGGTAAATGCCGGGAACGCGTGCAGCGGTTCGCCAAAGCGCTCCAGCGACAGCGGCTGCACGTGGTATTCGAGGTTGGCCGAAGTCTGTTCCGGCCCCGAGCGGGCGAAGGCGCCGAGTTGGCTGGGGGCCATGGACAGCGGGCCGCTGCGGTCATACAGGTATTGCAGGCCCATGCCCATCTTGCCCCACACGGAGCCGGCGATCTGGTTCAGGGTGCGGGCGTTTTCCAGCTTGTAGATCAGCCGCAGTTGCAGGTGATCTTGCAGGTTGCCGCCGACTCCTGGCAGTTCGTGCCGTACCTCGATGCCCAAGGGCTTGAGGATGCTCGAAGGGCCGATCCCGGAGCGCTGCAGGATGCCGGGCGAACCCACGGCACCGGCGCACAGGATGATTTCCTTGCGCGCTTGCCACGTCACCGCTTGCCCTTGCTGGCGGCCCGCCACCGCACTGGCGCGGCCGTTTTCCAGGAGTACGCGGTCGACTTCCACGCCAGTGAGCACCGTGAGGTTGGCGCGCTGGCGGATGGGCTTGAGAAACGCCTTGGCCGCATTCCAGCGCACGCCGCCTTTCTGGTTGACCTGGAAGTAGCCACACCCCTCGTTATCGCCCTGGTTGAAGTCGTCGATGCTGGCGATGCCGTTCTGCTTGGCGGCTTCGCGGAAGGCGTCGAGGATCGGCCAGTGCAGGCGCTGTTGTTCCACGCGCCATTCGCCGCTGTCGCCATGCAGCGGCGAGGCACCGGCAAAATGGTTTTCGCTTTGTTTAAACAGCGGCAATACATCGTCCCAAGCCCAGCCGGGATTGCCTTCGGCGGCCCAACCGTCGTAGTCATTGGCCTGGCCGCGCATGTAGATCATGCCGTTGATCGACGAGCAACCGCCCAACACCTTGCCCCGCGGATAGCTCAACGCACGGCCTTGCAGGCCAGACTGGGCCTCGGTCTTGAAGCACCAGTCGGTGCGCGGGTTGCCGATGCAGAACAGGTAGCCGACGGGGATATGGATCCAGGGATAGTTGTCGCGCCCGCCCGCTTCAAGCAGCAACACGCGATGGGCAGGGTTGGCGGACAGTCGGTTGGCCAGCAGGCAGCCCGCAGGGCCGGCGCCTACCACCACGTAATCGTATTGCGCAGGTGCAATAGTCATCTGGGGTCTCGCTTGTTTTTCTTATTGGCTCCATCCTAGTTGTTAGTTTTCGTCTTAAAAATGTTAGTTTTTACCCAGCTGCTGTGCGTTTTTAAACAGCGCTGTGCTCATGGCCGAGAGGGGAGGTGGCATGTTCGACTGGAATGACCTGCGGTACTTCCTGGAGTTGCAGCGCAGCGGGCGCTTGCTCACCGCCGCCCAGCGCCTGAAAACCACGCATGCGACCGTGGCCCGGCACATCGAGGCCATCGAGAAAAGCCTCGGCACCGCGCTGTTTGTGCAGCACGCCCAGGGTTATGAACTGACGCCGTCGGGCGAAGCGCTGCTCAAGCATGCCGAAGCCATGGAGAACGTGGCGCTGCTGGCCGAAGAAGAACTGACCCATTCCGCCGCGCCCCTGGGCAAGATTCGCCTGGGGGTGGCCGAAGGCTTGGGCGTGATGTTTCTCGCCAGCCGCATGGGTGGCCTGTTCGAGCGTTATCCGGGGCTGGAAGTGGAACTGGTGGCGGTGCCGCGGTTCGTCAGCATCCTCAACCGCGAGGCCGAGATCAGCATCCACCTGGAGCGGCCCAGCGTCGATCAACTGGTCACGCGCAAACTCACCGACTACCGCCTGGCCCTCTACGCCAGCCGCAGCTACCTGGCGCGCACGCCAGCCATCGAGAAACGCGAAGACCTGGCCGCCCATGCCTGGATCGATTATGTCGACGACCTGTTGTTCAGCCAGGAATTGAAATTCCTCAGCAGCTTTTGCCGCAACCCCAGGGTGGTATTCCACAGCACCAGCGTGATCGCCCAGCACCAGGCGGCGCGCTCAGGGCTGGGGATTGCGGTGTTGCCATGCTTTATGGCCGCCGGCGACCCGGATCTGGTGCCGCTGTTGCCGGAGGAGGGCATCCAGCGCAGCTACTGGATCAGCTCCCGGCGCGAATTGCACAAGTCGGTACGGTTGCGGGTGTTGTGGGATTACGTGGTGGAGTTGTGCGCCAAGGAGCAGGGGCTGCTGTTGGGCGAGTAGCGAAGGGCAAGGGGGATCTACAGAGATCAAATGTGGGAGCTGTCGAGCCCCTGCGAGGCGGCGATGGCGGCAGGTCAGTCAACATCAATGCTGGCAGTACCGCCGTCATCGCAGCCTCGCAGGGCGAGACAGCTCCCACACAGGCTTAGAGTTTCACCGTCTGGTGCACCTGTTCACCACACGCACGGGCATCGTTGATCATCTTTTCAAACGGCGCACTGACGATTTCATCATGGCTCAACCAGCGCACTTTCTGGGTCAGTCGGTAGTGGTAGCGCAAGCCATCCTTGAGCGGTTCGCCATCGAGTTCCAGGTCATACCAGGGCGAGCTGATCTTGCAGCCCTGAACCGGCTTGTCCATCTTCCCGCCGGTCAAGGTAAAGGTGTAGTCGACGGTGTCCGGATTGCCCAGGTACAGGTCGCCCCGTTGCCCGTTGCGGCGGTAGTTGAGCAGGCCGTCCCACTTCTCCTTGAGCGACTGGTCGGTGTAGACGTAGCCTTCGTCGAGTTTTTCCAGGGCGCGCAGGTCGGTCATGCTGGCCTTGACCGTGTAGCTGTCGGGCTGCACAAACCCGGTGGGTTGGCGGGTGACCTGGCAATCGCTGATCTCGCGGCCAAAGTTGTCGCAGATATTCTGGTCGGTGGCGGTGGCGCCCTGTTCGCGGTCAGCCATGCTCAATTGCATCAGCGTCAGGCGGCTGAAGGTGACGCTGGCGCGGGTCGTGCCGTTGCCCTGCTTGTCGTAATGCACCTGCTTGTCCAGGCGGATGCTGGTGTCAGGGCGCGCCAGGGGGATGTGTTCCTCGCGTACCTGGCCCTGTGCATCGTTGACCAGCACCCAGCGATCCTGGATGTCGGGCATGGTCTGGCCCGGGGCGAACACCGGGTTGGTCGGGTCCAGCCACCACACCTGGCCGGCCACTTCGGCGCGCACGATCGCATGGTTGGGCGCGCCAGTGCCCGGCACCAGCAGTGAATCCACCACATCCCCACGGCTGACCCAGGCGGTCTCGGCCTTGATCCCGCTGGCCTTGAGCATGGCGGTCAGGAGAATCGCCAGGTCCTTGCAGTCGCCGTAACCGTGCTGTTCGATCTCTGCCAGGTTAAACGGCACATAGCCGCGATCCGTGGCGCGCCAGTCACCCAGGTAACGGTAGTGATCGTTGATGTGCTGCATCAGCCCGGCCACTTGTCGGGCCGGGGCCAGGCCCTTCACCGCCGCCACGGCAGCGGCACTTGCGGCCGGCAGGTTGGCCGCGAGGATCTGGTTGTAGCGCTGGGCAAAGCCGCCAAAGTGCTTTTGTACATCGAGGCTGCTGCCCACTTCGATCCGGGGGATCACCCGCATATAGGCGTGGCCCGATTCGTTGATGTAGTTGAGATAGCTCGGCGCTTTTTGCTCGATGTCCAGGGTCTTGCGATTGACCGAAGGGGTGATGGTGAAGCCATCCATCGACTCGGCGCGCCACTCGATGGGCCGTTCGGCGGTGAAGCGCGCCTTGAGCCGATCGCGGCGGGCGTTGCTGGGGCCAAACTGCAGGGCGTAGTGGAATTCGGTCATCAGCGGCTTGGCCGGGTGATGTTCGCGCACGGTGTAGCGGATCTGTGTGCCGACCCGCAGGTTGGGGAAGGCCAGGGACGTTTGCTTGAGGCGGGAAAACCCCTGGTCGGGGTTGGGCGCGGTGCGCGTATCGATCTGCGCCTCGTCCAGCGCCTGGGGCTTGCCGCCGGGCTGGGTGGACTCGGCGTGCAGCACTTCAAAACCATCGCCTTCGGCGTAGTTGAAGTCGATTCGCGACAATATCTCCCGGCCACTGGGCTGGAGAATGGTGTAGTGATAGGTGGTGGTGCAATCGG
This sequence comes from Pseudomonas sp. HC1(2025), assembly GCF_058742075.1. Taxonomy (NCBI): domain Bacteria; kingdom Pseudomonadati; phylum Pseudomonadota; class Gammaproteobacteria; order Pseudomonadales; family Pseudomonadaceae; genus Pseudomonas; species Pseudomonas sp. HC1(2025). Next base: position 2,120,874 of record NZ_CP196017.1, read on the forward strand.
TGCTGGCGTCACGGTTGAAGTGGCAGTGCAGCTCGGATTCGTTGGCAAGTGCAGCTTCGGCCATGGGTTGCAACGCGGCATGGGCGGTGTGCGAAACAAGCCCCAGACTGGCGCATATCAAAGGGCGGTAAAACGAGAAACGGTGCATGGGCGCCTCAGGTGGAACGTTGACACAGATACCCTGGCGGGTACCGAGAAGGCAGCAGATGATAATGGATCGCAACACCAAAGGCTAGCATTGTAGGACAATAAATATCGCCGAAAGGCCCGAGATAGAGCCTTCGGATGAGTAGGAAGGGTCAGTCGATCAGCTCAAAGCCGGTGCTGCCCAAGCGTTCGCCGTTCACCAGTACATGCACGGTGTGCTGGCCGGGGTAGTGCTTGCGCGTAGTCATGTCGCGGATGTGTTGGCCACGCAGCACGGTATGCCGTTCACCCGCGCCGAGGGTAAACGCCTTGAGCTTGAACACTTTGGCGGCGCTATGGCCGGCGCTTTTTACGTAGTCGATGGCGTAGTCCACCACCAGTTTTTGTGGGGCACTGGCCAGGGATTCGAGGGTGAACGACAGATTGATCCGCTCACCCAGGCGAATCACCGCCGGCTCGACCTTGAACTGGTGGATCTTCACCTCGGCCCGCGCGCCTGCGCCGATGATCGTCAGCGCGCGGGTGTTGCCTTGCTTGATCAGGCTGCGCAGGGCGTGGCGGGCGATCCAGGCGGTGTGGGGGTTGTCCAGGGACCAGCTCTCGATCACCTGCAGCACCCAGTCGGGATGATCTTTAGTGATGTCGTTGAGGTGGTTGGCCACGGATTTGCGCACATACAGGCTGCTGTCGGCCTTGAGGTTCTCCAGGATCGATGCGCACAGGCGCGGGTCGGCCTGCACCTGGGCCAGGCGAAACGACCACGGCAACCTCGGCCGCGAGCCCTCGCTGGCGAGGCGGCGTACGTGTTCATTGTCATCCAGCGACCACTGCTGCATCACCGCCAGAGTGCGCTCGAAGTCCTTGAGCAGAAAAGCCCGCACGGCAAATTCGGCAGAGCCAAAGGTGGTGAAGTACTTGAGTGCTGCCATCGAGCGCTGGAAGTTATCCAGGCCATAGCTGGCCACATAGTGCCCGAGGAACAGGCTGACAAAACCGCTGTTCAGGCGCGGGGCCAGGGCATACAGATGCTTGAGGGTGTGCGCATAGTCCAGGGGGATCACCGCGTGCAGGCTTTCACTGACGCGGGCCATGCGCTGCATCACCGACAACCCGTCCAGGTCGCGTGTGGCGTGCTTGAGAAACCCCTTGGCATCGAATGACGGGTACACCGCGCTCATCTCATCGGCGATGTGCTGCAGGCGTTCGAGGTTGAAGATTTCCTTGAGGGCAGGGGTGCTTTGCTCGGTCATGGGGAGTCCGCTGGAGAGGGCGTTCGTCGGGCTTTTTCAAGGTAACACCTTGCTCAAGGCCGCGAAGCTCAAAATGTGGGAGCAGGCAAGCTGTTCCCACAAGGTGGGGCAGGGTGCTCGGTATTTACAGATACCAGCGATATTCGCGCGCATTGATTTCCTGCTGGAAAGCCAGGTGATCCTGGCGTTTGTTTTCGCAGTAGACGTCGACAAACTCCGCGCCCAAGCCCTCGCGCAGCGCAGGTTGCTGTTGCATGGCGCGCACGGCCTCGAGCATTTCCAGGGGGAAGTCGTGGCCGCTGTCGCGGTCCTCGTTCAGCGGTGCGATAGGTTCGCGCGCCGCCTCCAGGCCATGTTCAAGCCCGACCAGGATTGCCGCCAGCACCAGGTATGGATTGGCGTCGGCACTGGCCAGCCGATGTTCGATTCGCAGGTTGCGCGGGTCGGACTCGGGAATGCGCACGCAGGCATCGCGGTCTTCATAACCCCAGCAGGCTTTGGTGGCGGCATTGACCGTACCGCCCAAGCGGCGGAAGGCGTTGTGGTTGGGTGAGAAAATCGGCATGCAATGGGGCAGCAGTTCCAGGCAACCCGCCACCGCGTGGCGCAACGGTTGCTGCTGGTGCGCCGCCAGCAGGTTGTTGCCGGCAGCATCGTACAGGCTGACATGCACATGCATGCCACTGCCCGGATGTTGCAGGTAGGGCTTGGCCATGAAACTGGCGCGATAGCCATGCTTGAGCGCCACGCCACGGGTGCTGCGGCAGAACAGGGCGGCCCAGTCGGCGGCGCGCAGGCCGTCGTCGAGGTGACCGAAATTGATTTCGAACTGGCCAGGGCCCAACTCGGCAGTGATCACCGTAATGTCGATCCCTTGGGCCTGGGCGGTCTGCACCATGTCATCGAGCACCGGGGCGAAACGCGACAGCCGCTCGATGTGCAGGGTCGGTTGGTCATCGGGGTCGTCGCTCAACGGGTCGCGGGCAAATTGCGGCAGGCCGTCGGCCAGTTTCCGGTCGAACAGGTAGAACTCCAGCTCGAACGCCACCACCGGGTGAATGCCCTTGCCGTGCAGGCGTTCCAGGACTTTGGCCAGTACTTCCCGGGGCTCGAATTCGATGGGCGCCTCGGTGCCGTCAGAGGTGATCAGCATCTGCCCCAGGGGCTGCGCTTCCCAGCTCAAGGGCTTGAGCGTGCCGGGCACCAGGCGGCGGTTGGCGTCGGGATCGCCGTCGTGGAAGCAATAGTCGCCGATCTTGAACAAACCGCCCTGGGCGCCCAGCAGTACCGCGTTCTGTGGCAGCTTCAGGGGGCTGCCGGCGGCGACTTTTTCCAACATTTCAACCGGGTAGCGCTTGCCGTAGAACCGCCCTGGGATGTCCAGGCAAATCAGGTCGACGTAACGTACATCCGGATGGTTCTGGCGAAAGGTCCGCACTTCGGCCAGTAACGTGGAGGAATGGCTTTTCACGGGTGACGCTCCTTGGTGTGCCTCAGTTATAGACCCACAGCACGCGGGCCGGCAGGTCGGTCAGGTTGCCATAGCGGCAGTGGGCGAAACTGGCCAGGTGAAAGCTGTCGCCGGGGCCGAGGGTGACCGCATCGGCTTCGCCCTCGACCCACAGCGTCAGGTGGCCTTCAAGTACGTAACCGGCCTGTTCGGCGCGGTCGCTCATGGTCTGTTCGCCACTGTTGGCGCCGGGTTCGAGCAGGCTGTCGAGGATCGAAAACGCCCCTTGCATGCTCGGCGAGACGAGGATATCGGTGATGCCATTGGCGTAATACACCGTGCGCCGCTCGTTGGGGCGCGTGACCCAGTCCACCGCCTTGGGCTTGGACAGGCTGTAGAAATAAGTAGTGGGCACATCGAGGGCATGGCTGATGGCAGTCAGGTCCGCTACGGTGGGGCGCGATAACCCCCGCTCGACCTGGGACAGGAACCCCACGGAACGCTCGATCTTCTGTGCCAGTTGGGCCAGGGTGAGCTTTTTGTACTTGCGCAGGTCGTGAATCAGGATCGCCAGGGCGTCCAGTTCTTCTTGTTTGTCCATGGGGATTTCGTGAAATTCTTATCTAAAAATTTCATGAAAAATTACAGGATTAATTTCACCAGCGCAATAGGCGGTCCAGTGTAGGAGCCGGCTTGCCATCCACCGCGGGATTTTCCGGCAGGCAATCGGTGCCTGGGTTGCCGGTGAATGATTGCCCAGCCCTGCTGTCGGAACCTGGGTACACATCATTTATTGAAGGAATGCCCATGAAAGCAACGTCCCTGATTGCCAGCCTGCTGGTTGCCGCCAGCCTGTCCGCCACCAGCCTTACCGTGCAGGCCGAGGACAATCCGCAGAAAACCGTGGAGCCTTCAAACATCAATACCCGAGACTTGAAAGTGGGAGACCGTGCGCCGGATATCCTGGTGCGCAAGGAATCGGCCCTTGCAGACTGGAAAAAGCGCGGGCTCAAAGCCCCCCATGACGACAGCCAGTGGGCGCGGGTCAATGACCGTTATGTGCTGGTGAAAATCACCAATGGCACCATTCTCGATATCACCCCTGCCAAGTAACCGGGTTGGGGGAAGGGGCCCGCGCCCTTCTTCCCCCTTTGTGCTGCGCATTTAAAAATTGCATGCACGAATGCATAAAAACAGTCTTTTTTGCCGCTCATCCTGAGTTAAGGTAGCTGCGCTTCGCGCCCGTCATGGCGTGTGCAACGACTCCTTTTCAGGAAACGAGAGCAGGATGCTGAACACAATAAAAAACTACCCCCGCAGTGTGAACCTGCTGCTGTCGGCCACGCTGGTGCTGACCCTGGCCAAGGCGATCACCTTTCCCTACATGGTGATCTACCTGTCCAGCCACTTTGCCCTGGGCATCAGCCAGGTGGGCCTGGTGATCGGCAGTTCGCTGATCGTCGGATCCCTGCTGAGTGTGTATGGCGGGTTCCTTGTGGACCGGGTCAACAGCTACCGGCTGTTGCTGGGCCTGAGCCTGTTGTTCGTCCTCGGGTTTGTCGGCACGCTGCTGGCACGCGAGTTGTGGCTGTTCTATAGCTGCCTGATCCTGATCAACCTGGCGTATGCGGTGATCGACGTCGCGGTCAAGGCCGGTTTTGCCAGCCTGTTGCCCGTCGACGCGCGCAGCGAAGTGTTTTCCATCAAGTACACCCTGACCAATATCGGCTACGCGGTAGGGCCGTTTTTAGGGGCGATGGTGGCCAAGGTCGATATGAGCCTGCCATTTGTCTTGTCGGTGCTGCTGGGGCTGGGTTTCTTCCTGCTGTACTGGCGTTGGGGCGACCGCAGCCTGGCCACGGTCGACGCCGCGCAAAAGCCGGTGCCCTTCATCGCGGTGGGCCGGGTGTTGCTGCGCGATCATCGCCTGGTGTGCTTCACCCTCGGTGGCCTGCTCAGCGCCGTGGTGTTCGGGCAGTTCACGGCCTACCTGTCGCAGTACCTGGTGACCACCTCGGACGCCGAATACACCTACACCGTGATCAGCGCCATCCTGACCACCAACGCACTGCTGGTGATCGCCCTGCAATACGTGATTGGCCGGCAGATCAGCCACCGTCACCTGAGCCGCTGGCTGCTCCTGGGGCTGGCGATGTTCATGGTGGGGGTGATCGGCTTTGCGCTGTCCACCAGCGTGTGGTGGTGGGTGGTGTCGATGGCGATCTTTACCGTGGGGGAAATCATCGTATTCCCCGCCGAGTACATGTTTATCGACCGCATCGCCCCGGACCACCTGCGGGGCATGTACTACGGCGCGCAAAACCTCTCCAACCTCGGCGCCGCGCTGGGGCCGGTGTTGTGCGGGTTGGTGCTGGCCAGCCTGCCGGCGCACTACATGTTCTACATGCTGGCGGGGTTTATCGTGGCCGGAGGGCTGTTCTACTTTATCGGGGCGTCGTTGAAGCCGCGCCCTGACATCCCACCACCTGGGTAAACGTCTGCGTCCCTGTGGGAGCGGGCTTGCCCGCGATTGCGGCCTGTCAGTAAATGCATCTTTGACTGAGCCGCCGCCATCGCGGGCAAGCCCGCTCCCACAGGGGATAGTGCCTACAAGGGGGTGGGGTCAGATGGAGATGGCACCGCCCACGGTGTTGCTGTGCAATTCGTAGCGCAATTCTTCGACCATCGTCGCGACGTCCTGCGGGGTCTTGAGCTTGTTCACGCTGATCCCGGTGACCACCAGGTCCACGCGCCCACTCTCGGCATCAAACACCTTCAACGTCAGTGACGAATCGCGGCACAGGGTGAACTCGCAAGTCAGTGGCAACAAGGCTTCTTCGATGCAATTACGCAGTTGGGACAAGGTAAACATGCCGGCCCCCATTAACGACGACGCAGCAACAGGCCCAGGACCAGACCCACGCCCGCGACGATTGCCACGGTGGCCAGCGGCTTGCGTTGGGCAAAGTCACCGACATTGTCCAGCACATCGCCATAGGTCTGTTGCAGTTGGCCGGCCGCCTGGCGCGCTACGCCCTGGGCCTGGAGTTGTTCGTCATCGGTCATGTCGCCAAGAAAGTCCTGGGCCTTTCCGACGGCCTTTTCCACGCGGCCTTTGATTTGTTCACTTTTCATGATGTCTCCTTCAAGGGCAACAATCGCCATGGCACAGAGCGTCAAACCCTGTGGCTACCCTTCAAGGTTAAGCAGCCCATCCCCTCGCAATAAGGCGAATTTGCACTGGTAGGGCTAGTGCATTTGCACTTGCGTCATGGTTTTTTTACCCGTCGCTCGCCGGCAAACAGCCCTCGTTCCCGCGCCCATACAATCGCGGCGCTGCGGCTGTGTACGTTGAGCTTGGAGTACACCGTTGCCACATGATTGCGCACGGTATTGGGCGCCAGCTTCAGGCGCGAGGCGATTTCCTTGTCGGCCAGGCCTTCGCAGATCAACCCCAGTACATCCCGCTCACGGGCGGTCAGGTCGGTGAAGGCGATGTTCGGCTGGTTGGGGCTGTTGACGCTCTTGGCGTTGGCCAGTTTTTCGATCAGGGTCTGGCTGAACCAGGAGGCGTCCTTCATCACTTCCTCGATGGCCGACACCAACTCCAGCTCCGAGCGTTTGCGCTCGGTGATGTTCATCATCACCAGCAGGTAACAGGCGGTGTCCTGGATGGTTACGGTGTCGGCCGACACCACGCAGTCAATCACCTCATTGCCTTTTTTGCGGATCTTCAGGTCCTGGCCTTCGAGGCTGCCGGCCTTTTCCAGGGTGGCGAACAACTGCGTGCAGGCCTCGCTGCTGTCGATAAAGTTGATATCGCTGATGGATTTGCCGATCAACTCTTCGCTGGTGTAGCCGGTGATGGTCATGAACGCATCGTTGACGTCCACCACCTGCTGATTGCCCGCGTCGCACACCAGGGTTGGCACCGGCGTCAGGCGGAACGACTTGGCAAACCGCTCCTCGCTCTGGCGCAGGGCGGTTTCGGCCTTTCGCCGGGGCTCAAGGTCAGTGAAGGAAAACAGCATGCATTCCTCATCGTTCATATCCAGCGGCTGGCCGGCGACAATCACCAGCTTGCTGCCGCCTTCGGGGAGCTTCAGCTCGGCTTGCATCTGCGGGATGGTCGCACCTTCGCCCAGGCGCTGGATTGCCAGCTCCTTGCGCTCGGCCTGTTCCAGCACGTCCAGTTCGTACACCGAACGGCCGATGACCTGGTCGCGGTTGTAGCCGGTCATTTCGAGGAAGCCCTGGTTGACCTTGATATAGCGCAAGTCACTCAGGCGGCAGATCACTGCCGGCGCCGGGTTGGCGTTGAAGGTCTTTTCAAAGCGCTGCTCGGCGCTGGCCCATTCGGTGGCATCGCTCAAGATCAGCACCAGCAATTCCGGCTTGCCGGCGCTGTCGGTGAGCGCCAGGCTGCGCAGACGATGGACCCAGGTACGGTCGGTGTCGGCGATGGGCGTGACTTCGACCACCACATCGCTGAACTCTTCGCCGTTGGCCACCCGGCTCAGGGGATAGGCCTCCAGGGGCAGCGGGTGATTGTTGCGGTAGCGCAGGGCAAAGCGCTCGGCGTATTCGGCGGTGTTGGCCCCCAGCCCGGCGATGTCATCCAGGCCATGCATGGCCAGCGCGGCTTCGTTGGCCCACAGAATGCTCTGGTCGATCTCGGCGAGAATCACCCCATCGGACAGGCCGGAAATGATCTGCTGCAATTGGCGGCGATTGGTTTCTTGGGCGAGGACGGCCTGGCTCATGGTTTCTCCAAAAAAATCCGCGTAGGAGCCGGCTTGCCGGCGATGAGGCCCCAAGCCTCATCGCACGCCTTACGGCCGTCTTCGCCGGCAAGCCGGCTCCTACAGGTGGTGTGTGTGGAGTACGACAACTGGCCTTGAGCATAGTGCAGACCGATTCAGCTTGGCGGGGTGCGAATGCACCAGTTGCCCTAGTGCAATTGTGCCGAGACCGCAACCTCCGGCCTCGACACACTGACGGCCTACTCACTTGTCCAAGGAACGATCATGACCACTTTGTATGAAACCAACCGCTCGCCTTTTCGAGTGTCCTGGGGCTCGGTACTGGCCGGTAGTGCAATTGCCCTGGTGACCTACCTGGTGCTGAGCGTGCTGGGTACCGCCATCGGCGCCAGTGCAGTCGACCCCATGGCGGCGGGTAACCCGCTGAGCGGTTTTGGCACCGGTGCCGGGATCTGGCTGTTTGTCTCCACACTATTGGCGATTGGCGTGGGCGCCTTCGTCGCCGGCCGCACCGCCCCGGATCGCGGCGGCCTGCACGGCGTCCTGAGCTGGACCATCACCACCTTGCTCACCACCTGGCTGCTGGCGGCATTGGCCACCAGCGTGGTCGGCGCAGCGGGCAATGTGGTCGGCAAAGGCCTGTCGGCGGCCGGCAGCGGAATTGCTGCGGTAGCCCCCGGCATCAGCGACAGCGTCAAGCAGCAGTTGAACGAGAAGGGCATCAGCCTGGATTGGGACAGCTTGCAGGGCGAACTCGACACCTTGCTCAAGCAAAGCGGCAAGGCTGAACTGGATCCGGCCAATGTCGAACAAAAAGCCGACCAGGCAGCGGCAGACGGCCAGCAAGCGGCTACTGATGCCGCCACCAACCCGGCCCAGGCTGCGACTGAGCTCAAGCAATGGTTCGAACGCGTCAAAGCTTCGGGTGAGCCTGCGTTGAATGCCGCGGACAAAGAGGCGCTGGTCAACATCGTCGCTGCCCGCACCGGCAAGAGCCAGGCCGAGGCTAGCCAGATCGTCGAAAACTATGCCCAGGCGTATCAGCAGGCCGTGCAGAAAGTCGAAGAACTGAAAGCCCAAGCCGAACAAAAGGCTCGTGAAGCTGGCGAAGTGGCGGCCAAGCAACTGTCCCGCGCGGCGTGGAGCACTTTGTTGATGTTGGTACTGGGCGCCGCATTGAGCTTTGGCATCGGTCGCCTGGCCATTTCGACCCGTAAAGTGCCCGTGGCTTGATCAAGGTCCATTGATGTCGTGACCACAACACCTTGCGTGAGCGCGTAAAATGTCGGCTTTTTTACGCGCTCATGCAAAGGTACGCTTTTGACCCCGCTAAAAACCACAGCCCTCCTGCTATTCACCACCCTGTTGGCGGCGTGCGGCACTTCACCGCCACGCACCCCTGACGACATCTGCGGCATCTTCCGCGAAAAGGACGACTGGTACGACGCGGCCAAAGTCACCCAGAAGCGCTGGGGTGTGCCGATCCAGGTGCCGTTCGCCATCATGTATCAGGAATCGGGCTTCCGGCAGAACGCCAAGACCCCGCGCAAGTACCTGCTATGGATCATTCCCTGGGGCCGCGTCAGCACCGCAGCCGGCTACGCCCAGGCCAAGGATGAAGTGTGGGGCGACTACCAGAAAAGCACCGGCCGCAACTGGGCCAGCCGCCAGGACTTCGACGATGCCATCGACTTTGTCGGCTGGTACATGGACAAGACCGCCAGCATCAACGGCGTATACAAATACGACGCCTATGGCCAATACCTCAACTACCACGAAGGCTGGGGCGGCTACCGTAACCGCACCTACGCCAGCAAGGCGTGGCTGTTGCCGGTAGCCGGCAAGGTCAAGGCCCGCTCCGATCTGTATGCGCGCCAGTATGCGGGGTGCAAGGCGGATCTGGAGCGGGGGTTCTGGGGGCGGTTCTGGCGCTGGTTGTGAGGCCAGCGGGTCAGGCTCATGAGCCTGACCCGCGTGTTTACGCGATCAGCCTGCCAACGATGGGCACAATCAATAAGGTGCTCAGCGCCATCGAGATCACATTGCCGATATACGGATGAATGTATGCCGGCAGCCGGCCCGCAATGGCACAGGCCAGCGGTGGTGCAATCAGCGCGCCGAGCAACGCGCTCGAACCGACCACCATCCAACTTCCGCCATGGGTCAACACCGCCGCCGGTACGACCGACACCAGCGGCACATAGGTGGGATACCAACCGCGCTTGATCCACTGACTGCGCCAGATCAGCACGCCCAATGCCGATGTCAGCGCCTGGGCACCGATCAGTTGCAGCACCAGTCCCGAACCATAGGCAGCGCTCAATGGGTTCAAGGCATACGCCAGCAGGACCCCCGCCAGCAGGCCAAGGCTGGCCCACTCATTGCCGAAGAACGTCGCTTCGGAAAAGTCCGCCAAGACCCTGCGCAAACTCCAGCCCAGGCCATAGGTTGGCGGCTTGAGCGGCAACGGTTTGTCCGTGGCGATAAAGTCCGAACGCACCAGAATCGGAACGCGACGACAAACGACAAAGGCCATCACACTGCCCGCTGCCATGCCCAGTACGTTGCCAATCACCACCGGTAACTCCAGCGGTACACAGACAAAATTGACGATCAGCAAGCACATCGGCGTGACCAACAGCGCACCCAGCAACGCGCCGTTGAGGGTGACCTTCCAGCCGCCACCAAACATCAGCACCATCGCCGCCGGCAGGGAAACAAACGCGGCGAAGGTGGGCTGCCAGGTGTCCGCAGTGAGCGTCCACCCCCACAACAGATTGCTCAACAGCAGGCCCAGCAGGGAACTGGTCACCAGCCACGGCCACAGCCCACTGCCGTAGCAAATCGCAAAACCCTGCCAGCGCCTGCCGGTGCGGCTGGCCCACCAGGCCAGGTACGCACCCGTCAGCAACCCAAGGGAAGCCAGTTCATGCTTGTAGAAGGCTACCTCGCTGATATCCCCCAATACCCAGCGCAGCCAGGCGATTGGCTCGGGTAAGCCTGCCACCATATCGCCGTAGCCGGGCCAGGAACCCTGATGTGTGAGGGTCGTCCAGAGGATCAGCACGGCACTGATGAACACCAATGCGATGATCGCCTTATCGACTTGAGATCGCGCGGTCCCGGGCTTGATGAATAGATTTTCCATGACCCACCCTCCCTTCAGCGTGGCAGGGCAGGGTGATGGGAATAGCCGAGCATCTGATCGTACAGATCATGGCGCCGGTCACGGTGCAGGTCGTTGAGGCTGTTCCAGATCGGCGCACTGCGGGCGCTGGTCAGGTCGATATCGGCGAACAGGATTTCCTGGCGGTTGGCCGACGCCACCTTGCCGATAGGCCAGCCATTGGTCCCGGCGATCAGCGAACACCCCAGGTAGCGCGCATCGCGCTCCTCACCGATACGGCTGGCAGCGGCGATAAACACGTTATTGACATGGGCGGCGGTCATGGTCAGGTACGACGCCATGCATTTGCCGGCCTCGTCGAACAGCGGCGGCGGCGTCCACACCCAGTTGTTGAGGCTGCAAATGATATCGGCGCCTTGCTGGCTAAGGATCCGTGGCACTTCCGGGAACCAGATATCCCAGCAGATCAACAGGCCAATGCGCCCGATAGGCGTTTCAAATACCGGAAAACCCAGGTTGCCGGGGGTGAACCACAACTTTTCCAGGTTCCACAAATGGGCCTTGCGATACTTACCGATCAACCCATCCGGGCCCAGCAGTACTGCGGTATTGAACAACTGCCGGCCATCGATCTCATTCAGGCCCGCCACCAGATACACCTGATGGGTGGCGGCAAACGCCATCCAGGCCTGCACACTGCTCCCGCCGGGAATGGCCTCGGCATGCTCGAATGCGTCCTGGCGGCTGCGGAAGAAGTAACCACAGTTCGACAACTCCGGCAGCACGATCAGATTAGCCCCACCACCGACCGCCTCCGCGGCCAAGGCCAGGCTGCGCTGAAGATTGTCTTCGCGGTTGTCCAGACCGACCTGGGGATCGAACTGCACCACAGCGACACGGACGGGGCTTGTTGATTCGTTCATTGGGGGTGACCTCTTATTTTTATACAACCGGGGTGGTTGAGTGTTTATAAGAGTCAACTACATGTTTAAATGAAAGTCAGATAGATCCTGTTGAAGTGTGGTTTTTTTCTGAAGGTGAACTTTGTTAAGGTGTTAAGGGCTTAATGAGCGGTTGAATATTCTGGATAATCTTGCATAGTGAAACCTCCATTGAAATTTGCCTTGGTTTTATTGCAGATGTTGATGACTGCATCTACGGCTCCCCTGAAACAGGGCTCTGTCCAGCCTGCATCAACTGAAAATGACTCACCGCAAAGATAAAGGCCGGATTTGTGTGAGAAGTCTCTGTTGTATTTCATTAGGCTTACCGCATCGTAGTAGGTGCCAGGGCGATACAGTTTGGCGCAGCCGAATGAGTTTTTATCAGCCATCCATCGCTGGACGACTGCCTGTTCATGACCTATGTAAGGTGAAATTTTTTCTTTTATGTTTTCGGAGTTCATAAGTATTCTATCCAGCTCGTCAATGCAGCGCCTAACCAGTTCTTTGTCGTCGAAAAGTGATAGCTTTGTAGCGTCGTCTTCCCAGGTGTAGCTAAGGAGGATGCAGTCATAGGTGGTGTTTTCGTTGTAACGGTACATGTATGTGTCATGAATAAAGCTATCGGAAATTATCACTTGAGGGATTTTGCTATTTTTTGAAAGTAGGGATTTCTTTAATGGTGCGTATATTTTGCAGCTGGTTTCCCAGTGAGCGGTTTTGTAGGCGTTTACTGTTTCGAACGGAAGCATATTTTGGTCAAAGTTTTCAAGTCTTATCTGGGTTTCTATGATCCATGATGGAAGTGTAATTATTACGGAGTCGAAGTCCTTCGTGTGTTTTTCTGTATCGGATCCTGAGCTTGACTTCCAGTCATAGCTTACTCGTATTTTTTTGTTGTGTAGTTTGGTCAGTTTTGTGACCGTTGAGTCGGTAAGCAAGCCATTTTCGGATTCTCTTAGGTGCTCATACAATGATCTATCATTTTCGGCGTCTTTCATAAATAGGAGGCACTCTGCAAGTGCTGCGAGCCCTATATAGTTTGGCTTGTTAAATCGCAGTCCTTTTGAGTCGAAAACAGCCGCGCTGTGCAGGTAAGGCGAATCTAGAACACTATTGTCTGGCCTTACGCGGCCGTGTATCAACTGTAGATGGCTGCTAAAGCCGAAGACTGCGGTACGTAAGGGGTAAAGTGAGCAAATGTCGTAAAATGCCCCCCAGCTACCATCGCCGATGCCGATTGCATAGAAAACGGCAGATTCTTGCGCGGTCATTCCCATCCCTCCAAAGTCTCCTGGGTTATTCATGCTCCAATCTGCAATTGTTGGCATTTTCACCAAATCTCGAAATGAAATGCTCTCATATCTATTAACTATAGAGTTCCAAAAATTTTCCCATTGGTCATCACCATAAAGCTGCTCAATTTTTTGTGTGAAGCGTTCGACGAATACTTTCCACTTGGCATAAACTTTTCCTATCTCTTCTCCAGGGGGTGAGGTCGTACCATTTTCATTCTTCCAAATTAGCATGGTCGGCTGAGTCGCGTTGTCAACCCTTCCTTCGCGCAAATAAATGCCAGTTGATTTAACCCATGGGCTTCCGGGGTTAGGGAAGTTGGTGGAGAGCAGGTCAAATTTGTTGGCGTAGTAAGCCATAAGGGATCGACCTTCGTTAGGAGTTTCGTCTGACCTGTTAAAGAAAGGCATGCGCATAGCTCCCATCTCAAATGGTGGGCGACCTATATTGCTGGAGTTTTGGTTTCCCAAAACGGTAAGATGTCTGCCACCTATCCGTTTTGACTTCTCCAGCAACGTAATATGGGTAAAGCCGCAGCGATACAATTCCCGTGCGGTCGTCAGTCCTGTTACTCCAGCACCAATTATGCAGATTTTATGATTGTGATCAGTGGCGTTTGCTATTCCCCCGTGAAGTTCTACCAGCGCCCTATAGTCGAAACATAAGTCAGGGGGGTTGGGGAAACGTCCACGCCATTTATTGTTTGGAGATCTCTTTGAGCGCATGCGCCGCGCTGCGATATCCGCAGGGTAGTTAAAGTCTGATCCGATAGTCATGTGGAGACTCCATAAGTGCTAGTTAGGTTTTTAGGGATTTATCGTCCGTTTTTTCTTGAAGATTTAATATGAGTGTTGTGGTGTTTTTTAAAAAGTATATTCGCGACTACTTGTAAGAGCGTCTCTTGTAGCTCTATGAGAAACTAATAGTGAAGACTGGGATTCTGCTTGCCAATCCTTCCATGTTCTGAGAAAAGACCTGTCTGGGCGATCCCATACAGAAACAATGAGAGTAATGAATGAGCACCGAAGAACTGCAAATCACCGACATCCGCCAAGGCGACGGCAAAACCGTGGTCAAGGGTGCGCTGATCACCACCCAATACACCGGCACCCTGGAAGACGGCACGGTGTTTGATTCGTCCTGGGAGCGGGGCAAACCGTTTCAGTGTGTGATCGGTAGCGGTCGCGTTATTAAAGGCTGGGACCAGGGCCTGATGGGGATGAAGGTCGGTGGCGTGCGCAAGCTGTTTGTGCCGGCGCATCTGGCTTATGGCGAGCGGACGATGGGCGCGCATATAAAGCCCCATAGCAATCTGCATTTCGAGATTGAGTTGCTGGAAGTGCTGACGCGCGACGATTGACGGCCTGACACCATGCAATCGTAGGAGCCGGCTTGCTTGCTCCTACGGTGATTTGTTCTACCGTTCGCCTGTCTCCCCTTGAATGGCGGGTGCTGCTGCTGATACTGTACAAAAATACAGTATCGGGTGGCCCGCCATGCAGTTGATCGAAAAACTCAGCATCCTCGCCGATGCCGCCAAGTACGACGCGTCCTGCGCCAGCAGCGGGGCGCCCAAGCGCACCTCCGAGGGCAAGGCCGGGCTAGGGTCGAGCGATGGCATGGGCATCTGCCACAGCTACACGCCCGACGGGCGCTGTGTGTCGTTGCTCAAGGTGCTGCTGACCAATTTCTGCCTCTACGACTGCCAATACTGTGTCAACCGCCGCTCCAGCGACGTGCCCCGTGCGCGGTTCAGCCCGGAGGAGGTGGTGAGCCTGACCCTGGACTTCTACCGGCGCAATTGCGTCAGCGGGCTGTTTCTCAGCTCGGGGATCATCCGTTCGGCGGACTACACCATGGAGCAATTGGTGCGGGTCGCCAAATTGCTGCGTGAGGAGCATGACTTTCGCGGATATATCCACCTCAAGACCATCCCCGAAGCCGATCCTGCGTTAATTGCCGAGGCCGGGCGGTATGCCGATCGCTTGAGCGTGAACATCGAGTTGCCCACTGATAAAAGCCTGCAGATTCTCGCGCCGGAGAAGCAGATCGGTTCGATCAAGCAGGCGATGCAGACGATTTTCACCGGTGAGCAAACCGTGCTCAACGAGCCACGGGCACCGCGTTTCGCCCCGGCCGGGCAAAGCACCCAAATGATTGTCGGCGCCGATGACACGGACGACAGCACCATCCTCCACGGGGCCGAGGCGTTGTATGGCAACTTCAAGCTGCGCCGGGTGTATTACTCGGCCTTCAGCCCGATTCCCAATAGCCCGAAAAGCGTGCCTCTGGCGGCGCCGCCATTGATGCGCGAGCACCGGTTGTACCAGGCGGATTTCCTGCTGCGCAGTTACGGGTTTCGCGCCAATGAGTTGTTCGCGGGGCCGGGGGATCTGGCGCTGGACATCGATCCCAAGCTGGCCTGGGCCCTGGAACATCGCGAGGTGTTCCCGCTGGACCTGAACCGCGCCGAGGCGACGTTGATCGCGCGTATCCCAGGGATTGGCCTGCGCACCACCGAGCGCCTGGTGGAGCTGCGCCGGCAACGCAAGATCCGTTTTGAAGACCTGGCACGCATGCGCTGTGTGTTGAGCAAGGCCAAGCCGTTTTTCATCACCAGCGACTACCACCCCCAGCAAGCAGAAAGCACCAGCGTGCTGCTGCGCGAGCAACTGCGCGACCGCCCGCAACCGCAACAGATGGGGTTGTGGGGATGATCAGCCTGGAATGCGACAACCTGTTCAGCACCTGGCGCGAGCAGGCGCGCTGGCTGCTCAGTCATCAGATCGACCCCAGCCATGTGTGTTGGGGCGAAGCGGAAGTGGCGGACCTGTTCGCCACCGATGAGCACTACCCCCCGCACAATGGCCCGTTCCAGGCGCGCATTCCCAAGGCCCTGCTGGAGCTGCTGGAAAGCGCCGCCTGTTACCACGGCGAACAGCGCTGGAGCCTGTTGTATGAAGTGCTGTGGCGCGTCAGCCATGGTGACCGCACGGCGATGATGGCGGGGGATCAACTGGGCAGCGAGCTGCAGCGGCGGATCAAGCAGGTACGGCGTGAGGCCCATCACCTGCATGCGTTTGTACGTTTTATTGCCCTGCCGCAAGCCGCGGGACCGCAACTGCCGGAGTATGTGGCGTGGCACGAGCCGGCCCACGACATTCTGCACAGTGCCAGCCAGCACTTTGTCGGGCGCATGGGCCGCCATCGCTGGATGATCGCGACGCCCCTGGATGGGGTGTATTACGACGGTGAGCAGTTGATCCATCAACGCCAGTGCCCGGAGCAATGGCAGCAGTTGGCGCAGAATGTCGAAGACCCGCACAGTGCCATGTGGCTGACCTATTACAGCCATATCTTCAACCCGGCGCGGTTGAATCCCAAGGTCATGGAAGGGCACCTGCCGAGCCGGTTCTGGAAAAATTTGCCGGAGGGCAAGTTGATACCGGGGTTGATCAGCGAGGCGCGGACGGGCAAGCAGCGGGATGGGCAGGCGAAGCTGATTGGTGAGCGCCCTGGCAAGCGGATTTCAAGCGGGCAGGGTTAAAACGTGTGGGAAACATATGGGAAGCATATGGCGGGCTGGCTTGTGTGGGAGCTGGCTTGCCTGCGATAGCATCACCTCGGTATAGCTGATAGACCGAGGCGTCTGCATCGCAGGCAAGCCAGCTCCCACACAGGCCAGCCCCCACACCAGCCCACCCCCCACATCTGATCTGCATCGTGTGAGGCGATGGGGTTCAGGCCAGCTCAGTCGCGGTGTTTTTCACCACCGCCAGCTCTGGATGGGCCACCAGTTTGTCGATGTGCAGCTCGTCGTTGTTCAACCAGGTTTCCGTCAGCACGCGGTAGTGCTCCATGTCCCGGCAGCGCATGCGCAGGCTGTAGTCGAAGGGGCCGCTGATCAGTTGGCATTCGAACACCTGCGGGCAGGCCTTGACGCAAGCTTCGAAGGCTTTTTGCGCCGAGCGCCCACTTTGGTTGGACAGGGCCACCAGCACCAGCAACGACAACCCCGGCGAGACCATCTGCACATCGATGATCGCGCCATAGCCGCGGATCACCCCGCGCCGTTCCAGCTTGCGCACCCGTTCCAGGCAGGGCCTGGGCGTCAGGTGCACCAGCGAAGACAGCTTCTCGTAGGTGATGCGCCCCTGATGGCGCAGTACATCGATGATGGCTTCATCGATGCGATCCAGCGCAGGGGAGGAATGGGGTCCGTTGGCCTTGGTATCCATGGTCGATTCTGTGTTCACTTCAAGCGGTTGGAGAGAAATTGCTGCAAGCGTTCGCTGTTGGGATGGTCGAGGATCTCGGCGCTGCCTTGTTCTTCGACGCGGCCCTGATGCAGGAACAGCACCTGGCTGGACACTTGCCGGGCAAAGCCCATTTCGTGGGTGACCATGAGCATGGTACGACCTTCCTCTGCCAACGTCTGTATGACTTTTAGGACTTCCCCTACAAGCTCTGGGTCGAGTGCCGAGGTCGGTTCGTCGAACAGGATAATCTCCGGCTCCATGGCCAGGGCCCGGGCGATGGCCACGCGCTGTTGCTGGCCACCGGAGAGAAATGCCGGGTATTGGTCGGCGACCCGGCCCGGCAGGCCCACTTTATCCAGGTACATCCGCGCGCGTTTTTCTGCCTCGGCGCCACTCACGCCCAACACCCGGCGCGGCGCCATGCAGATGTTTTCCAGCACGGTCATGTGGCTCCACAGGTTGAAGTGCTGGAACACCATGGCCAGGCGCGTGCGCAGGTTCTGCAGTTGCGCCTGGTGCGGCGCCTGCACGCCTGCGCGGCCCGGGCGCATTTCAATGCTGATGCCGTCCAGGGTGATCACCCCGGCGTCGGGTTGTTCGAGGAAGTTGATGCAGCGCAGCATGGTGCTTTTGCCAGAGCCGCTGGCGCCGATCAGGCTGATCACATCGCCCTTGCTGGCGTTGAGCGAAACACCCTTGAGCACTTCATGGTCGCCATAGCTTTTATGCAGGTCTTCGACCTTGAGTTTGACGTTGGCGCCGGCCGCCACCACGCTCGGGCGGGGCGCGGCAACGTGGGTGGGATGAGCGGCCAGGGCCTGTGCGGACTGATTCATGGGTTAGCCTCGGGTCGGGACAAGAAAGCGCATCCAGCGTCGTTCGGCCAGTCGGAACAGGCCCACCAATGCAAAGGACAGCAGCATGTACAGCAGCGCGGCAATGCCGAAGGCCTGGAACGTGAGGAACGTTTCGGCGTTGGCGTCGCGGGCTACCTTGAGGATGTCGGCGATGGTTGCGGTAAACGCCAGGGACGTGGCGTGCAGCATCAGGATCATTTCGTTGCTGTAGGCCGGCAACGCGCGGCGCAGCGCGGCGGGAATTACCACGAACAGGTTCATCCGCCAGCCGTGCAAGCCGTAGGCCCGTGCTGCTTCAATCTCGCCGTGGGGAATATTGCGAATGGCCCCGGCGAAGATCTCCACGGTGTAGGCGCAGGTGTTGAGCACAAATGCCAGCAGGGTGCAGTTCAACGCATTGCGGAAAAACTGGTTGAGCAGGGCGTTGTCCTGCACCACCTCCAGGCTGTACAGGCCGGTGTAGCAAATCAGCAACTGGATATATAGCGGCGTGCCGCGAAACAGGTAGGTGTAGACCTCCACCGGCCAGCGTAGCCAGAAGTGCTCGCTGACGCGGGCAATTGCCAACGGGATCGACAGGAAAAACCCTAGGATCACCGACACAATAAACAGCCACAAGGTCATGGCCACCCCGGAAAACCCCGAGCCATCGGTCCACAGATACGCCAGGCCGTATTGCTGGATCAGTTCAATCATCGCGCCACCCCTTTGATGCCAACGTTGTAGCGCCGTTCCAGGCGCTTGAAGATGCGGTTGGAAAGGGTGGTGATCACCAGGTACACCAGGCCCGCGAGGATCAGGAAGTACAGCGGGTCATTGGTGGTCTTGCCGGCGTTCTGCGCGGCCTTGACCAGGTCTGCCAGGCCGATGATCGACACCAGCGCCGTGGACTTGAGCAGCACCAGCCAGTTATTGCCCAGCCCCGGTAACGCAAACCGCATCAACTGCGGGAACATTACCAGCCGAAAGCGCTGCCAGCGGCTCAAGCCGTAGGCGGTTGCCGCCTCCAGTTGGCCCACCGGCACACTGAGCATGGCACCGCGAAAATTCTCGGTGAAATACGCACCGTAGATAAAGCCCAGGGTGATCACGCCTGCGGTGAAGGGATCGATTTCGAAGTAATTCCAACCGAGCATCTCGGTCAGGTCGTTGAGCCACAGCTGCAGGCTGTAGAAGATCAGCAGGATCAGCACCAGGTCCGGCACGCTGCGGATCAAGGTGGTGTAGAGCGTGGCCGGGATGCGCAACAGCTTGTGGCTGGACAGCTTGGCACCTGCGGCGATCAAGCCCAGGGTCAGGCTCAGGACCAGCGCGAGGAACGCCAGCTTGATGGTCATCCAGGCACCCTGGGCCAACAGCGGGCCGAAGCCTTGCAGGTTGAGGAGTTCATTCATGAAGGGAGATCTCGATGGGCACGGTTTCCCTTTGTAGGAGCAAGCTTGTTCGCGAAAATCGTCAACGATGACCGGGTAAAACGGGTACCCGGTGGAGATCTTGATTTTTTCGCGAGCAAGCTCGCTCCTACAGGGGGAGAGGCTATCTGCTGACGTTATTCGTGATAGATATCTTCGTCACCGAAGTATTTCTTCTGGATCAGCGAGTAAGTGCCATCAGCCTGGATGGCCGCGATGCCCTTGTTGATCAGCGCCAGCAACTCCTGGTCGTTCTTGCGCAGGCCCATGGCGATGTCCAGCGGCAAGGTCGGGTCCTTGAAGGCCGGGCCGGACTGGTAGTCGGCGCCTTCAGGCTTGGACAAGAAGTTGAGCTGGGCTTCGAGCTTGTCGGTCAGCGTCGCGTCGAGGCGGCCGTTTTGCAGGTCGGCGTAGTTCTGGTCCTGGGACTGATACGCCTTGACCTGGGCACCGAGCTTGGCCAGGTGAGCACGGGCGTAGGCTTCTTGCAGCGAGCCCTGGAGCACACCCACCTGTTTGCCCTTGAGGGATTCTGGGGTGTCGCCGAAGCCTGCACCCTTGCGGGTGATCACTGAGGTGGGGCTGAGGAACAGGCGGTCACTGAAGTCGATCTGTTTTTGCCGGGCCGGGGTCACGGCCATCGAGGACATAATGGCGTCGAACTTGCGCGCACGCAGTGCCGGGATCATGCCGTCGAATTCGTTGTGGACCCAGGTGCATTTGACTTCAAGCTTGGCGCAGATGGCGTTGCCCAACTCAATGTCGAAACCTTGCAGGCTGCCGTCGGCGGCCACGGATTCAAAGGGTGGGTACTCGGGGAACACGCCGAAACGGATTTCTTTCCATTCCTGGGCCTGGACGGCGGTGGCGCACAAAGGCAGGAGCAGCGCGGCGACGAGTGATCGGAGCGGAGTCATGGTGTTTTCCCTATATTTTGTAATTGATGTCAGGGCAGTAGAAAGGGTGCGGCATGCATTCATTTGCTGACTCTTTGGTCGCGCTCAGAATGCTTCATGATGGTGCGTTTTTTGTGTCGTTTACCTAGGCGTTGGCACGCGGAATACGCTGTTAAAACACCGGTTGCAGCAGAATCGGCTGCAACACCCTGTATATCGGCTTTTCAAATCAGGATTTACGGCCCGCCGCTCGCGCAAAGCGGCAGGCCAGAGCGGTTTCAGGCGCGCTTTTTGTGCTGTGCGACCGGTTGCTGGGCCAGGCGTGCGAACAGGTCCTTGGGGTCGGCCAGGTCCGGCACCAGTTCCAGCTCGCTGCCCACGTCCAGGGCCTTGGCCACATCCAGCACATAACGCAGGGCCGAGTAGTCTTCGAGGGCAAAACCCACCGAGTCGAACAGGGTGACCTGGCGCGCGTTTTCCCGGCCCGGCTTCTGGCCGTTGATCACTTGCCACAGCTCGGTGACCGGCGAGTCCTCGGGCATATGCTGGATTTCGCCTTCGATACGGCTTTGCGGTTCGTACTCGACGATCACCCGCGCGCGCTCGACAATGCGCCGGTCCAGCTCGGTCTTGCCGGGGCAGTCGCCGCCGACGGCATTGAGGTGCATGCCGGGCTCGATCATGTCGTCGGTAAGGATGGTGGCGTAGGCCTTGTCGGCAGTGACGGTGGTGACGATATCGGCGCCTTTCACCGCCTCGGCAACGCTTGCGGCCAGGGTCACTTTGATCGCCGGGAAAGCCTTGAGGTTGTTCGCCAGCTTGTGCATGGCC
This sequence comes from Pseudomonas sp. HC1(2025), assembly GCF_058742075.1. Classification (NCBI taxonomy): domain Bacteria; kingdom Pseudomonadati; phylum Pseudomonadota; class Gammaproteobacteria; order Pseudomonadales; family Pseudomonadaceae; genus Pseudomonas; species Pseudomonas sp. HC1(2025). The sequence continues at coordinate 2,142,103 of NZ_CP196017.1, forward strand.
TTGGAATCGATATCGAACAGGCGGATCTCATTGATGCCCAGCAAGGCATGGAACGCCAGGGCCTGGAATTCACTTTGCGAGCCATTGCCGATCAACGCCATGCTGCGGCTGTTGTCCCGTGCCAGGTAGCGCGCGACCAGGGCCGAAGTGGCGGCAGTGCGGATCGCGGTAGTCAGGGTCATCTCGCTGAGCAGCACCGGCTTGCCGGTGTCCACATCTCCCAGGGCGCCGAACGCCATGACCGTGAGCATGCCGCTCTGGGTATTCTTCGGGTGGCCGTTGACGTATTTGAAGGCATACAGCGAAGCATCCGAGACCGGCATCAGCTCGATCACGCCCTCGGGCGAGTGGTTGGCCAGGCGCGCGCATTTTTCGAAGTCATTCCAGCGCAGGTAGTCGGCGCGGATGTACTCGGCCATCTCCGTGATGCAGGTTTGCAGGCCTTTTTGCGATACCAGGTAGCTGAGGTCGTTGACGTCGATGTAACGGGTCATGGAAAAACTCCTTATTGGAATGAGGCGCGGGCCGGAAGATGCACTTCGGCCAACATGCAGCGGGCACTGCCGCCACCGATGCGTTCGATGTTGTCGATATTCACCACGACTGGGTGGGTGTGGCGCTCCACATGCTGGCGCTGCGCCGGCTTGAGCGAGCGCCAGGCGCTGGCGGACATCACCAGCAGCGGCTGGCCGTCGCGGTCGTGGAGTTCCAGCATGTTGCCGGCGAAGGCTTCCAACTGGTCGAAGTCCAGGGCCAGGATGTCTTTGCCGGTGTCGCGCAGGGAGCGTTCCAGGCCTTGGCGTTCGTGGGCTTCGGGCAGCGCGTCCAGGCACACCACCGACAGGTCGCGGCCGACGCTCATCATCACGTTGCTGTGGTAGATCGGTGCGTGATGGCGGTCGACGGCGTGGAAGGCGCAGACCTGATAGTCCAGGCGCTCGGCGAACTGGCGCAGCGCATCGCGATGGGTGCGCCCAGAGTGACAGGCGTAGCTGATGCGGTGCTGGCGGTCGAGGACCATGCTGCCGGTGCCTTCGAGGAACATGTTCTGTTGTTCCAGGTGGCTGAAATCGATGGTGTGCTTGATCGCGAAGCGCTGCTCCAGTACTTGCAGCACACCTTTGTTGCGTTCCAGGCGACGGTTCTGGCCTTCCATCGGGTACAGCACCAGGCTGCCGTCGGCGTGGCTGCTCCACCAGTTGTTGGGGAAGATCGAATCCGGGGTATGGGGTGCGGGCGTGTCCTGCACCACCAACACTTCCACGCCATGCTCGCGCAGGGTGGCGACGTAACCGTCGAACTCTTGCAGCGCTTTGTGCTGTGCGGCCACCGGGTCGACGGGCGCGCGCTGGAAGCGGTTGTTGATCGCGGTGTCCGGGTTAAAGGCAAAGTGCGCCGGGCGGATCATCAGGACGGTATTGGTGGTTTGCATGGGGGCACGGGTCCATGGGGTTGGGCATTGCGGCTATTTTGTGCGCTCTGGCCGCAGAATCCCGGCTGAAACAGGGGAGCGGCCCAGCCGGGAAAGCTGAAAAGAGCGGTGTGGCAGCCGAATCGGCTGTCAGGGGCGCTCAAACCTGTAGGAGCTGGCTTGTGTGGGAGCTGGCTTGCCTGCGATAGCATCACCGCGGTGTGGCGGACACACCGAGGTGCCTGCATCGCGGGCAAGCCCGGCTCCCACACAAGCCCACACATGGGTATTGTGGTGGCTGTCATAACGCTGCCCGTCAGGAGGAGTCATGTCTACCGCCGTCCGCCTCGCCCAACCCACCGATGCCGAAGGCATCAGCCAAGTCATCCTGGCGGCCCTGCACAGCAGCAACGCCGGCGACTACCCGGCGGACGTGATTGCGCGGGTGGCGAGCAACTTCACGCCAGAGGCGGTGCTGCAATTGCTCACGCGGCGTACCGTGCTGGTTGCACTCCAGGATCAGGCAATCGTCGCTACCGCCGCCTTGGACGCCAATGTGGTGCGTTCGGTGTTCGTCAACCCGGCGCTGCAAGGGCAGGGCATCGGCCGCCAACTGATGGTCGTTATCGAACAGCGGGCCCGTGAGGCTGGGGTCACGGTATTGAGCGTACCGTCGTCCCTCACCGCCGAGCCGTTTTATACCAAGCTGGGGTTCCAGACCGTGCGCGATGTGTACCACGGCAACGAGCGCACCCTGGTGATGGAGAAGGTATTGTCGTCCCGCCACCCCATCGGGATTTACCGCGACCGCCTGCATCGTGCCCAGGTAGCGGCGCTTTGGCAGTTGGCGTTTGGCTACGACACCCCGCATAACCGGCCGGAACTGGCGATTGATAGAAAGCTTGCGGTGGAGGACGGGCTGTTTTTTGTCGCCACCCACGGCAAGACCGTGATCGGCACCTTGATGGCAGGCTACGACGGGCATCGTGGTTGGTTGTATTCGGTGGCCGTGCATCCGGACTATCGCCGGCAAGGCCTGGGCGCGTCGCTGGTGCGCCATGGGGAACAGGCGTTGATCGCCCTGGGCTGCCTGAAGATCAACCTGCAGATCAATCTGGGCAACGAGACAGTGGTGGGGTTCTACGAGGCGCTGGGGTATGGCGTGGAGCCGAGGATCAGCATGGGCAAGAAGATTGCGCAGAACCTGCCAAAATCCTGAAACCACCGCGAAACAAATGTGGGAGCTGGCTTGCCTGCGATAGCGATATGTCAGTCACCAATGCGTTGACTGATAGTCCGCTATCGCAGGCAAGCCAGCTCCCACACAAGCCAGCGCCTACAATCAGAGTCGGCTTAGACCTTGACGATCCAGCCGGCCGGCGCTTCAACGTCGCCGGACTGCACGCCAGTCAGCTCTTTGTAGAGCTTCTGGGTCACCGGGCCGACGTCTTTTTCGCTGTAGAACACGTGCAGCTTGTCTTTGTACTCGATCCCGCCGATCGGCGTGATCACCGCTGCGGTACCGCAGGCGCCGGCTTCCTTGAAGTCTGCCAGTTTGTCGATCAGCACGTCGCCTTCGACCACTTCCAGGCCCAGGCGGGTCTTGGCCAGTTCGATCAGCGACAGGCGGGTGATGCCCGGCAGCACCGATGGCGAGTTCGGGGTGACGAACTTGTTGTCGTGGGTGATCCCGAAGAAGTTGGCCGAACCGACTTCTTCGATTTTCGAGTGGGTGGCCGGGTCCAGGTAGATGCAGTCGGCAAAGTTGGCTTTTTTCGCCAGGGAGCCGGGCATCAGGCTGGCCGCGTAGTTGCCACCGACCTTGGCGGCACCGGTGCCGTTCGGCGCGGCGCGGTCATAGCCGGAGATCAGGAAGTTGTGCGGGGTCAGGCCGCCCTTGAAGTAGGCGCCGACCGGGATGCAGAAGATCGAGAAGATGAACTCGGGCGCGGTGCGCACGCCGATGTTGTCACCGGTGCCGATCACGAACGGGCGCAGGTACAGCGCGCCGCCGGTGCCGTACGGCGGGATGAAACGCTCGTTGGCGTGGACCACTTCCTTGCACGCCTCGATGAAGGCTTCGGTCGGCACTTGCGGCATCAGCAGGCGGGCGCAGCTGCGTTGCATGCGGGCGGCGTTCTGGTCCGGGCGGAACAGGTTGATCGAACCGTCCTTGCAGCGATAGGCCTTCAGGCCTTCAAAACACTGCTGGCCATAGTGCAGGGCGGTGGAGCCCTCGCTGATGTGCAGCACGTTGTCTTCGGTCAGGGTGCCTTCTTGCCAGGCGCCGTCTTTCCAGGTCTGGAGGAAACGCTTGTCGGTCTTGATGTAGTCAAAACCCAATTTGTCCCAATTGATGCTTTCGTTACCCATGACACCCTCTATCTTTTTTCAACCGCCTGGTCGAAGGCAGGCTTTCGGTTTATTTCTGGATGGGCGCAACAATACTTCATTCTTGGCCTGTGTGGGAGCGGGTGGGGGGACCATTGAGCATCTGTTTTGGCTGATCCACCGCTATCGCCGGCAAGCCGGCTCCTACATTTGGTCGGCGTAACGCGCTCGATTGTAGGAGCCGGCTTGCCGGCGATAGCATCACCACGGTTTTACAGGTGCAGGGCATGCCCCAACGCCCGCAGCGCCGCTTCCTGCACCGCTTCACCCAGGGTCGGGTGGGCATGAATGGTGCCCGCCACATCCTCCAGGCGTGCACCCATTTCCAGGCTCAGACCAAAGGCCGTGGACAGCTCGGACACGCCGACCCCCACCGCCTGCCAGCCGACAATCAGGTGATTGTCGCGACGTGCCACCACCCGCACGAAGCCGGTCTTGGACTCCAGGGTCATGGCCCGGCCATTGGCCGCAAACGGAAAGCTCGAGACGATACAGTCCAGGCCTGCGGCCTTGGCTTCGTCCGGGGTCTTGCCGACCACCACCAGTTCCGGGTCGGTAAAGCACACCGCCGGGATCGCCGCCGGGTTGAATTCGCGGGACTTACCGCTGATCAGCTCGGCCACCATCTCGCCCTGGGCCATGGCCCGGTGTGCCAGCATCGGCTCGCCGCTCAGGTCGCCGATGGCCCACACATTGCGCATGCTGGTCTGGCAGCGGTTGTCGATCTTGATCGCCGCGCCGTTCATCGCCAGGTTCAAGGCTTCCAGGTTCCAGCCCTGGGTGTTGGGTTTGCGACCAACGGCGACCAGTACCTGATCGGTCTCCAGGGCCAGGGTGCCGCCCTCCGGATCGCGTACTTGCAGGCTGCCGCCTTCAAAGCCAGTCACGCTGTGCTTGAGGTACAACTTGACCCCCAATTGCTTGAGGGATTCGGCCACCGGTTGCGTCAGCTCGGCGTCGTAGGCTGGCAGGATGCGGTCCTGGGCTTCGACCACGCTGACCTCGGCACCGAGCTTGCGATAGGCAATCCCCAGTTCCAGGCCGATGTAACCGCCACCGACCACGATCAAGCGTTTTGGCACACGGCTCGGCGCCAAGGCTTCGGTGGACGAGATGATCGGCCCGCCAATCGGTAGCATCGGCAGATTGACGCTTTTCGAGCCAGTGGCCAGCAGCAGGTGCTCGCACTGGATACGTTGGTCGCCCACGTCCACGGTCTTGCCGTCGACGATCTTGGCCCAGCCGTGGATCACCTGCACTTTGTGCTTTTTCAGCAGTGCGGCAACCCCGGTGGTCAGGCGGTCGACGATCCCGTCTTTCCACTCGACGCTCTTGCGGATGTCCAGGGTTGGCACATCCACGTCGATACCCAGGGCCGAACCCTGGCTCAGGTGCACGGTTTGCTGGAACTGTTCGGCGACGTGGATCAGCGCCTTGGACGGAATGCAGCCGATATTCAGGCAGGTGCCGCCCAACGCCTGGCCTTCTACCAGGATGGTCGGGATGCCCAGTTGGCCGGCGCGAATCGCCGCCACATAACCGCCGGGGCCGCCGCCGATAATCAGCAGGGTGGTCTGTAATGTCTGAGTCATGCCCTTACTCCAGGAACAGGCTGGCGGGTTGTTCGAGCAGGCCACGGATGGCCTGGATGAATTGCGCCGCGTCCATGCCATCGACCACCCGGTGATCGAAGGAGCTGGAGAGGTTCATCATCTTGCGGATCACGATCTGCCCCTTGATCACCATTGGCCGCTCGACGATGCGGTTGACACCCACAATCGCCACTTCCGGCAGGTTCAGCACCGGGGTGCTGACAATCCCGCCCAACGCGCCAAGGCTGGTCAGGGTGATGGTCGAGCCCGACAGTTCGTCACGACTGGCCTTGCCATTGCGCGCGGCAGTGGCCAGGCGAGTGATTTCTTCGGCGGTGCCCCACAGGCTGCGGGCCTCGGCGTGACGCACTACCGGCACCATCAGGCCGACATCGCTCTGGGTGGCAACGCCCACATGTACCGCGCCAAGGCGGGTGATGACTTGGGCTTCGTCGTCATAGCGCGCGTTGATCTGCGGGAAATCGCGCAACGCCACGACCATCGCGCGCACCAGGAACGGCAGCAACGTCAGCTTGCCGCGGCTGGCGCCGTGTTTTTCATTGAGGTGTACGCGCAAGTCGTCCAGGGCCGTCACGTCGATCTCTTCGACGTAGCTGAAATGCGCAGCGCGGCGCGTGGCATCCTGCATGCGCTGGGCGATCTTGCGGCGCATGCCGATCACCGGGATCTGCTCTTCGTCATTGCGCTCGGCATACGGGTTGGCGCCGACCGAGGCGCGGGTGTTGCCCTGTTGCAGATAGGCATCGAGGTCTTCATGCAGAATGCGCCCGGCCGGGCCCGAGCCCTGCACCAGACGCAGCTGGATCCCGGCGTCCAGCGCGTGCTTGCGCACGGCGGGGGAGGCCAGCGGGCGCTCATTGGCTTCCCGGGCCACCGGAGCCTGGGCCGCTACCACCGGCTTGGCGGCCGGTTTGCTTTCAGCCACCGGCGCCTTGATTTCGGCTTTCGGGGCCGGCGCGGCTTCTTCAACCACGGCCGACAATGCCGACTCCCGGGTATTGCCCGCGCCTTCGACTTCAATTCTGATCAGGATACTGCCCACCGCCATGACTTCACCCGGCTCACCGCCCAGTGAGATCACCTTGCCGTGGACCGGCGAGGGAATATCCACCATCGCCTTGTCGGTCATCACATCCGCCAGCACCTGGTCTTCCACGACCATGTCGCCGACCTTGACGTGCCAGACCGACAATTCCACTTCTGCGATGCCTTCGCCAATGTCCGGCATCTTGATAACGTGCGTGCCCATTCAGACCTCCATGACCCGTTGCAAAGCCGCGCCCACACGGGTCGGGCCAGGGAAATACGCCCACTCTTGTGCGTGGGGGTAGGGGGTGTCCCAACCGGTCACACGCTCGATAGGCGCTTCCAGGTAATGGAAGCAGTGCTCTTGCACCAAAGACACCAGCTCGGCACCAAAACCGCAGGTACGGGTGGCTTCATGCACCACCACGCAACGGCCGGTCTTTTTCACCGACTTGACGATGGTTTCCAGGTCCAGCGGCCACAGGCTGCGCAGGTCGATGACTTCGGCATCGATCCCGGTTTCTTCGGCGGCCACCTGTGACACATAAACAGTGGTGCCGTAGGTCAGCACCGTGACGGCCGAGCCTGGGCGCACGATGGCGGCTACATCCAGCGGTACGGTGTAGTAACCGTCCGGCACCTGGGCTTGCGGGTGCTTGGACCACGGGGTCACCGGGCGGTCGTGGTGGCCGTCGAACGGGCCGTTGTACAGGCGCTTGGGCTCGAGGAAGATCACCGGGTCATCGTTTTCGATGGAGGCGATCAGCAGGCCCTTGGCGTCATAGGGGTTGGACGGCATCACCGTGCGCAGACCGCAGACCTGGGTGAACACCGCTTCGATACTCTGGCTGTGAGTCTGCCCACCGTAGATGCCGCCGCCGCAAGGCATGCGCATGGTCAACGGCGCGGTGAACTGGCCAGCCGAGCGGTAACGCAGGCGCGCCGCTTCCGAGATGATCTGGTCGGTGGCCGGGTACACGTAGTCGGCGAACTGAATCTCGGCCACCGGGCGCAGGCCATAGGCGCCCATGCCCACGGCCACGCCGACGATGCCGCTTTCGGAGATCGGTGCGTCAAACACCCGCGAGGTGCCGTACTTGGTCTGCAAGCCTTCGGTGCAACGGAACACGCCGCCGAAGTAACCGACGTCCTGGCCGAACACCACCACATTGTCGTCGCGCTCAAGCATCACATCCATGGCCGAGCGCAGGGCCTGGATCATGGTCATGGTGGTCGTGGTCATGGCGGTTTCCAGCTCGATTTTATTGTTGTGATCGTTCATGTCAGATCCCCAACTCTTGACGCTGGCGCTTCAAGTGCTCCGGCATCTCTTTATAAACGTCTTCGAACATGCTCGCGGCGCTTGGAATCTGGCCACCGGCCAGGGTGCCGTACTGTTCGGCTTCTTTCTGCGCGCTGAGCACTTCGGCCTCCAGCTGTGCACTGACCGTGGCGTGTTCCTCTTCGGACCACTGGCCAATCTTGATCAGGTGCTGCTTGAGGCGGGCAATCGGGTCGCCCAGGGGGAAGTGGCTCCAGTCATCGGCAGGCCGGTATTTGGACGGGTCATCGGAGGTGGAGTGCGGGCCGGCGCGGTAGGTGACCCATTCGATCAGGGTCGGGCCGAGGTTGCGGCGAGCGCGTTCGGCAGCCCAGGCAGAGGCGGCGTACACCGCGATGAAGTCGTTGCCGTCGACCCGCAGGGAGGCGATGCCGCAGCCCACGCCGCGTCCGGCGAAGGTGGTGGCTTCACCACCGGCGATGGCCTGGAAGGTGGAGATCGCCCACTGGTTGTTGACCACGTTGAGGATCACCGGCGCGCGGTATACGTGGGCGAAGGTCAGGGCGGTGTGGAAGTCTGATTCAGCGGTGGCGCCATCGCCAATCCACGCCGAGGCGATCTTGGTATCGCCCTTGATCGCCGAGGCCATGCCCCAGCCCACGCCCTGTACGAATTGGGTGGCGAGGTTGCCGGAAATGGTGAAGAAGCCATAGTCCTTGACCGAATACATGATCGGCAACTGGCGGCCCTTGAGCGGGTCGCGCTCGTTGGACAGCAGTTGGCAGATCAGGTCGACCAGCGGCACTTCGCGGGCCATCAGGATGCTTTGCTGGCGGTAGGTGGGGAAGCACATGTCGTCGATGTTCAAGGCCAGGGCCTGGGCGCTGCCGATGGCTTCTTCGCCAAGGCTTTGCATGTAGAACGACATCTTTTTCTGACGCTGGGCGACCACCATGCGGTTGTCGAAGATCCGCGTCTTGAGCATGGCACGCATGCCACGGCGCAAAATCTCTACCGGCACACCTTCAGCCCATGGGCCCAGGGCCTGGCCCTGGTCGTCGAGCACGCGGATCAGGCCCTTGGCCAGGTCGGCGGTGTCGGCGGGTTCCACGTCTACGGCGGGTTTGCGCACCGTACCGGCGTCGGTCAGGCGCAGGTAGGTAAAGTCGGTCTTGCAACCAGGACGGCCCGAGGGTTCGGGAACGTGCAGGCGCAGCGGTTCGTAATGCTGGGTCATGGCTTTCTACGCTCGATCTTGTGAATTTCTTGTAGTGGGCGCGCTTAGCTGACAGTCATTCCCCGGGTAGGAGAAATCTTGTCCTACAACAATCATAGGCCGGGCCGCGGAGAATATTTATCTCTGTTTGGTTGCGCCTGAGATCATTTGAGGATAAAAAATCTGCATAAACATAATAAACAGGTGGTTTTGTCTCATGCGCAAGCTGGACCGTATCGATATCGGGATTCTCAACAGCCTCCAGGAGAATGCCCGCATCACCAACGCCGACCTCGCACGCTCGGTCAACCTGTCGCCCACGCCGTGTTTCAACCGGGTCAAGGCGATGGAGGAATTGGGCTTGATCCGTGACCAGGTCACGCTGCTGGATGCCGATTTGCTGGGGCTGCACGTCAACGTGTTTATCCACGTCAGCCTCGAGAAACAGAACGAGGAAGCCCTGCAGCAGTTCGAGGGCGCGATTTCCGACCGGCCGGAGGTGATGGAGTGCTACCTGATGGCCGGCGACCCGGACTACCTGATCCGGGTGCTGGTGCCGACCATCCAGTCGCTGGAGCGCTTTATGATGGATTTCCTGACCAAGGTGCCGGGGGTGGCGAACATCCGCTCCAGCTTTGCGCTCAAGCAGGTGCGCTACAAGACGGCGCTGCCTCTGCCGGCCAATGGCATCAACCTGGGCTCCTGACGCAAACCGTTGTAGGAGCCGGCTTGCCGGCGATGACGGTGGATCAGGCAGGCCACCATCGCCGGCAAGCCAGCTCCTGCATCAAAGCTGGTTGAGGGGGATCTTCAGGTAGGTCACGCCATTGTCTTCCGCCGGCGGCATATTGCCCGCCCGCACATTCACCTGGATCGCCGGCAGCAACAGGGTCGGCATTCCAAGCCCGGCGTCGCGCTGGGTGCGCATCTGCACAAACGCCGCCTCGTCCACCCCGTCATGCACATGAATATTGCCCGCGCGCTGTTCGGCCACGGTGGTCAGGCATTTGGCCGCGCGGCCTTCAGGCGGATAGTCGTGGCACACATACAGGCGCGTCTCGCCGGGAAAGGCCAGCAACGTGCGCATCGAGGCATATAACTGGCGTGCATCGCCGCCGGGGAAGTCGCAGCGGGCGGTGCCGACGTCAGGCATGAACAGGGTGTCGCCCACCAGGATCATCTGGTCGTCGATCAGGTAGGCCATGTCCGCCGGAGTGTGCCCAGGCACGTGCAGGGCCTGGGCCTTGAGGTTGCCGATGTGGAAGATCTCGTCGGGAGCAAACAGATGGTCGAACTGCGACCCGTCGGCCCGGAACTCCGGCTCCAGGTTGAACAGGTTCTTGAACACATCCTGGACTTTGCTGATGGACTGGCCAATTGCAATCTTGCCGCCCAATTGCCGGCGCAGGTAGGGCGCGGCGGACAGGTGATCGGCGTGGGCGTGGGTTTCCAGCAGCCATTGCACCTTTAGGCCTCGTTCACGGACGAAGGCAATCACTTTGTCGGCCTGGGTCGTGTCGGTACGCCCCGAGGCCGGGTCGTAGTTGAGCACTGAATCGACGATGGCACAGGGGCTGCCGGGCGTTTCATAGACGACGTAGGTGTAGGTTGACGATGCCTCGTCCAGAAAGGATTGAATCAACGCGGGCATGACGGTGTCCTGGGTAGCTGATAGCAGCTTACATTCGAGGTGATTTCCACATAGGCTTGCGAGCTTAGTGAAACAAACGACCCGAAGCAAAGGATCGATTCTGAACGGGGCGTGACGCCAAACGGCAACGACCCTTGTGTGCATTGTTGAAATAAGAAAGGCCAGGACTATGAACGACCAACACTGGGGACCGACCATCAGTGGCGACATCGTGGTCATCGGCGGCGGCTCGGCAGGCATCGGCCTGCTGGCCAGCCTGCTCAAGCGCGACCCGCAACTCAATATCATCCTGATCGAACCCAGCGCCGAACATTACTACCAGCCCGCCTGGACCCTGGTGGGCGGCGGCGCCCATGACATCCGCAAGACCATGCGCCCCATGGCCCGGGTATTGCCCGATGGCGTGACCTGGGTGCAGGCGGCGGTCAGCCAGTTGCTGCCCGACGAACAGGCCCTGGTGCTCGACAGCGGCCAGCGCGTGACGTGGAACAACCTCATCGTCTGCCCCGGCCTGCGCCTGGCCTGGGAGAAAATCGAAGGCCTGGAGCAGACCCTGGGCCAGAACGGCGTCACCTCCAACTACAGCTACCAGCACGCGCCCTACACCTGGCAACTGGTGCAGCAGCTCAAGGGTGGCAAGGCGATCTTTACCCAGCCGGCCATGCCGATCAAATGCGCCGGCGCGCCGCAAAAGGCCATGTACCTGTCTTGCGATCATTGGCTCAAGCAGGGTGATCTGAACAACATCGACGTCGAATTCAACCTGGCCGGTGCCGCGCTGTTTGGTGTGGCGACCTTTGTGCCGCCGTTGATGAACTATGTCGAGAAATACGGCGCGCAGTTGGCCTTCAACTCCAACCTGATCAAGGTTGATGGCCCGGCGCGCAAGGCCTGGTTCGAGGTCAAGGACGGCGCAGGCAACATCAGCATCGAGGAGAAATCCTTCGACATGCTGCACGTCGTGCCGCCACAAGTGGCCCCGGATTTTATCCGCCACAGCCCACTGGCCGACGCCGCTGGCTGGTGCGAGGTCGACCCCCACAGCCTGCAACAGGTGCGTTACCCGCACATCTTCGCCCTGGGCGACGTGTGCTCCACCAGCAATGCCAAGACGGCCGCCGCGGTGCGCAAGCAAATCGTGGTGGTGGCCGAGAACCTGCTGGCCCTGCGCAAACAGGCGCCGTTGCCGCTCAAGTACGACGGTTATGGCTCCTGCCCACTGACGGTGGAGAAGGGCAAGGTGGTGCTGGCCGAGTTCGGTTATGGCGGCCGATTGCTGCCGACCTTTGCCCTCGACCCTACCGTGGCGCGGCGTTCGGCGTGGTTCTTGAAGGCGACGCTGCTGCCGTGGTTCTACTGGAACGGCATGCTCAAGGGCCGCGAATGGCTGACCCGTCTGGCCAAGGTGGAGTGAGAGAACCCTATGCTGCTGGCAAGTTTTTTGGGTGTGTTGATGGGCCTGGTCATGGGGTTGACCGGGGCCGGGGGCGGGATTCTCGGTGTGCCGGCGTTGGTCCTGGGGCTGGGCTTGACCATGACCGAAGCGGCGCCGGTGTCGTTGTTTGCGGTCGGCGCGGCAGCGGCAGTTGGAGCGCTTGATGGCTTGCGCCATGGCCTGGTGCGTTACCGCGCGGCGCTGTTGATCGCGTTGCTCGGCGCGCTGTTTTCGCCTTTGGGGGTGTTTTTTGCCCATCAGTTGCCGGACAAGATCCTGATGGGCCTGTTCAGCGCGCTGATGGTGCTGGTGGCATGGCGCATGCTGCGGCGCGAGAAAGTCGAGGCCGGCCCCAGCGACCATGGCGCAGCCTCCTGGGGGCAAAAGAACTGCATGCTTGATCAACAGACCGGGCGCTTTTCCTGGACCGCCAAATGCACCGCGACCCTGGCGGCATTGGGTGCGGTGACGGGGGCGGTATCGGGCCTGCTCGGCGTGGGCGGCGGCTTTCTGATTGTGCCGGCGTTCAAGCAACTGACCGATGTGCAGATGCGCGGGATCGTTGCTACGTCGTTGATGGTGATCAGCCTGATCTCGCTGATCGGCGTGGTCGGCGCGTTCCATGCTGGGGTAGTGATCGACACCATGGGCTGGGTGTTTATTGCTGCCAGCATCGTCGGCATGCTCGCTGGCCGGCGCCTGGGGTCGCGGGTCCCGGCGAGGGCCTTGCAGATCGGCTTTGCCAGCCTGTGTGTGGTGGTAGCCGGCGGGATGCTGTTCAACGCCCTCTAACCTGCACACCACCCAACCTGTAGGAGCGAGCTTGCTCGCGAAGGTCGTAAACGATCACGCGGGGCATAGGTATCTACACAACTATCTTCTTGGTGTGTGTACATATCCGTTGCTGCGATCACGGCCACTTAAGGTGCCGCTCTTACAGCAGCTACCCCGGCATCCTGCCGGGGTGCCCACTGCGCAATACCTGCCTGCGGCCATCGTGGTTTGACGGGGCGCCTAAGATCAAAAACCAGATCAAAAACAGAGCAACAGCAACAGCAACAGCAACAGCAACAGCACCGCCAGAGCGCGCAGCTGCATTCCCCTGTGGGAGCTGGCTTGCCTGCGATTACGCCAGCAAGAACACCTCGGGGTGTCAGATACCCAACGTCATCGTTAACGACCTTCGCGAGCAAGCTCGCTCCTACCGGTGTAAGCCTTAAGTGGCGGGCCCTCGGCGCCCTCCAAAGCACCGCGCATCCCCCTCCAAGGCAGCGTTTAACCGCGCTGCCCGACTTTCGATAATCGCCTCCGACACCCAGACCCCCGTCGCGGAGCGCGCCATGCATAACAATAAGAACTTCCCCCGTCGTTTGTTGCCAGCCTTTATCGCCAGCCTCGGCTTGAGCTCGCTGGCCCAGGCCGAAATCGTGCTGTACGACAAGGACGAGACCACCTTCTCCACCGACGGCTATATCAACGCCTTCTACGTCAACAGCGACGTGGACCGTGCCGGCGAGCAGTACGACCGGCGCCAGTCGCGGGTGAAGATGGGCTTTTTGCCCAACTACCTGGGCTTCAACATGGGCAAGCAGGTCGATGACCTCAAGCTCGGCGCCCGTGCTTCGTTCTGGGTGACCATCAACGACAGTGAAACCAATGGCACCGACACCGCCATCGACGTGCGCCAGTTCTACGGCACCGTGGCCAACCCCGAGTGGGGCGAAGTGCTGATCGGCAAGGACTTCGGTCTGTTCGCCCGCTCCAACATCCTGCTCGACGAACTGCTCGCAGGTTACGGCCAAGTCAGCGACAGCCTGGGCCTGGTGGACGGCGGCGGGGTCTCGTTCGGCAACATCGGTAGCGGCTACCCGTACCCGTTCCCCACCTCGCAGATCACCTACCGCACCCCGGTAATGGAAGGCCTGCGGGTGGCCGTGGGCATCATGGACCCGGTTGACACCAACGACAGCAGCGCGCTGGGCAAGGCCTACCAGAAGAACCCGCGCACCGAGAGCGAGATCACCTACCAGTTCGACGTGGGCGGGGCGAAGATCTACAGCTGGCTCAACGGCAGCTACCAGACCTCGGACAACACCGACTCCAGCGTCGAGTCGGTGACCTCCAAGGGCCTGGGCTATGGCGTGCAGGCGAAGATGGGCGGCTTGTCGCTCACCGGTTCCGGCTTCCAGGCCAAGGGCATCAACCCCTTCTTTACCAACAACGCCGGGGAAGCCACCTTGCGCAATGTCGACAGCAACGGCTACCTGTTGCAGGGCTCCTACAAACTGGGTAAGAACCGCCTGGCGCTGTCCTACGGCAAGACCAAGGACGACGGCAACGGCGTGGTCGGCAGCGGTGCCGACTACCAAACCCGTGGCATTGCCCTGTTCCATGACATCAACGACAACCTGAAGCTGGTGGCCGAGTACAACCAGTTCGAAATCACCGGCCACGACACCAGTGCGCAGAATGAAGATACCGATACCTTTGCGGTGGGGGCGGTGCTGACCTGGTAATGACCTGGAACACGGTCAAACGTGTGGGAGCTGGCTTATGTGGGAGCTGGCTTGCCTGCGATGCTTGCGACTCGGTGGATCAGTTACACCGCGGTGATGCAATCGCAGGCAAGCCAGCTCCCACACAAAGCCTGTTCCCACAGAGATTCATCTGTTGCTCGGTGGCTCTCATCCCATCGAAGCCCCGACCCAGTACCCAAGTAGCATAGGTCGCCACCCCGCGCGTTCGTACACTTGAGCTTCAACGGGGAGATGACCATGCAGCAGGTGCACAGCGAAGGCGTAGTCACAGCCATGTCCCAGGCCAGCGAGGCGCGGCAGGTGGCCGATGAGCTGGCGCGCCAGTTGTTGCACCCGTACCTGGGTTTCGTGCTGTTCTTCTGCTCTGCCACCTACGACCTGCAGGCCCTCGGCCAGGCCCTGCAACACAGTTTCGGTGGTGTTCGTGTGGTGGGTTGCACCAGTGCCGGCGAGATCACACCCCAGGGGTACGGGCGCAATTGCGTGACGGCGGTGGGGTTTGACCACGCGCACTTTTCCATCGCCACCGAGCTGATCGACCAGGTCGAGCACTTCAGCCTGATCGACGCGCAACAAATGGTCGAACGCCTGGTGGGCGGCTGTCGCAGCAACACCCTGGCGCCGATCAAGGGCAACAGCTTTGCCTTGACCCTGCTCGATGGCCTGTCCAGCCGTGAAGAAATGGTCCTCGCCGCCCTGAGCGCGGCGCTTGGTGATATCCCCCATTTCGGCGGTTCGGCCGGCGATGACAACCACCTGACCCACACCCACGTGTATTTCGACGGCGCCTTTCACAGCGGCGCGGCGGTGGTGGTACTGGTCAATACCTGGCTGGATTTCGAGGTGTTCACCACCCACCACATCCTGCCCTTGGCACAGAAGCTGGTGGTGACAGGGGCGGACAGCGCCTCGCGACGGGTCTTTGAATTGAACGCCGAACCTGCCGCCGAGGAATACGCGCGGCATATCGGCGTGGCCGTGGCGCAACTTGATCACCGGATCTTCGCCGCCCACCCGTTGGCGGTGCGCGTCAATGATCAGTACTACGTGCGGGCGATCCAGCAGGTCCACGACGACTTGAGCTTGAGTTTCTACTGCGCGGTGGAAAACGGCATCGTCCTCACCGCCATGACCCCGGGGCCGATCCTGCCCAACCTGCAGACCCTGTTCGACGGCCTGCAAGCGCGCCTTGGCGACTTGCTGCTGACCATTGGCTGCGACTGTTTCCTGCGGCGCCTGGAGCTCGAAGAGCACGGCGCCCTGGAGCCGATCGGCGCCTTTTTGCGCGAGCAACGGGTGATGGGGTTCAACACCTACGGAGAACAGTTCAATGGCATGCACATCAACCAGACCTTTACCGGGGTCGCCATTGCCCGTGGTCGAACCCCTGGACAGCGCTGAACTGCACGCGCAGATCCGCGCCCTGCAGCAGGACAATCGCAAGCTGGCGCGGATCAACGCCGCGCTGATCGAGCGCGTCGAGTCCGGCGCGACCCGTGGCAACGACCCCTATGCGGCGTTCCAGCATTCGGTGGTGCTGGCCGAGCAGGTGCGCGAACGTACCGATGCGCTCAACCAGGCGATGGCCGAACTCAAGGCCAGCAACCATCTGCTGCGCGAGGCGCGGCTGCGGGCGGAAACCGCGCACCAGCATTTGATCGATGCCATCGAGAGCATTTCCGATGCCTTTGTGCTGTTCGACCAACACCAGCACATCGTGTTGTTCAACAGCCGCTTCCAGGGATTTTGGAGCAATAGCCCGGTGCAGATTGTCGCGGGCATGGGCCTGCGCGAGGTCAAGCGGTTGATGACGGTCAACGGCCTGTTCACCGAAGAAGCCCATGGGCATGCCGATGAAACCCTGTTTTACCGCCTGGATAACGGCCGTTGGCTGCAAGTTAGCGAAAGGCCGACCCAGGACGGCGGGCGGGTGATTCTGTTTACCGATATCACCGACGTCAAACTGGCGGAAACCCTGCGCCGTGAACAGGCCGTCGCGCAGAAATCCCAGGAAAGCGAACGCTGGATCCGCCTGATCACCGACCATGTGCCGGCGTTGATTGCCTACCTCAATGCCGACCTGGTCTACGAGTTCACCAACAAGGTCTACGAGCAATGGTATTGCTGGGCGCAGGGCGCGATGCTCGGCAAAAGCCTGCGCCAGGCCCACAGCGAACAGCATTACCAGCGCCTGGAAGCCTACGTGGCGCAGGCGTTGGCGGGGGAGAGCGTGACCTTTGAGTTCGCCGAAACCAACATCAACCACCAGGAGCGCTACATGCTGCGCTCCTATGTGCCCAATCGCCTGGCCAGTGGCGAGGTGGTGGGGATCTTTGTGCTGATCCGCGACATCACCGAACGCCGGCGCACCGCCGAGGCCCTGCACCAGGCGTATCAGAACCTGGAGCTGCGAGTGCGCGAGCGCACGGCCGAGCTGACCTCGCTCAACGACCAGCTGTTGCAGGAAATCGACGAGCGCCGCCGCGTGGAGTCGCGCCTGCGCGAAGCCAAGCTGGAAGCCGAGCAGGCCAACCTGTCGAAAACCAAGTTTCTGGCGGCGGTCAGCCATGATCTGCTGCAACCGCTGAATGCCGCCCGCCTGTTTACCGGGGCCTTGCTGGAACGCCGTGACCCGGTGGCCAACGAAACGTTGGTGCGCAACGTCAGCAATTCCCTGGAAGATGTGGAAAACCTGCTGGGCACCCTGGTGGATATTTCCAAGCTCGATGCCGGGGTGATCAAGGCCGATATCGCGCCATTTGCCTTGAGCGAACTGCTGGACAACCTCGCCGCCGAATACACCCAAGTGGCGCGCAGCGAAGGCTTGCAGCTGCACTTTATTGGCTGCTCGGCCCTGGTGCGCAGCGATATCCAGTTGCTTGCGCGGATCTTGCGCAACCTGTTGAGCAATGCCATTCGCTACACCTACGGCGGGCGCGTGGTGCTGGGTTGCCGGCGCGAGCATCAGCGTTTGTCGATCCAGGTCTGGGACACTGGTATGGGCATCGCGGAGGAGCGTCTGGAGGAGATTTTCCAGGAGTTCAAGCGCGGCGATGTGCAACGTCCCGACCAGGATCGCGGGCTGGGCCTGGGCCTGGCGATTGTGGAGAAAATCGCCAGGATTCTCGGGCACCGGATCAGCGTGCGCTCATGGCCGGGCCGGGGTTCGATGTTCAGTGTGGAGGTGCCGTTGAGCAGCACCGCACCCAGGGTCTTGCCTATGCCGGTGATGAGCGAGCCGATGCTCGAGCGCTTGCAGGGCGCGCGGGTGTGGGTGCTGGATAACGACGCGGCGATCTGCGCCGGCATGCGCACTTTGCTGGAGGGTTGGGGCTGCCAGGTGGTGACGGCCTTGTCCGAGCAGGACCTGGCACGCCAGGTGGACAACTACCATGCCCAGGCGGATCTGCTGATTGCCGACTATCACCTGGATGACGAACAGAACGGCGTGGACGCGGTGGCCAGGATCAATGCGCGGCGGGCCAGTGCGATTCCGGCGATGATGATCACCGCCAACTACAGCAACGAGCTGAAACTGCAGATCCGCGAGCTGGGGCACACCTTGATGCACAAGCCGGTGCGGCCGATGAAACTCAAGACTGCCATGAGCCACCTCTTGGGTCGCCCCTGACACAATCTCGATCAAAAATGTGGGAGCGGGCTTGCCCTAATGTCAGTCAGTTAAGCGCAGATCCCCTGTGGGAGCGGGCTTGCTCGCGAATGCGGTGGGTCAGTCAATACATTCATTACTGATCCAACGCATTCGCGAGCAAGCCCGCTCCCACATTTTGATCTCAGTCGTCAGGATAATCAGCGTCGCAGATAGGAACCGAAGTCGATGTCCCCGGCGCTCAAGATCGCCTGCACCCGATTGTGCACATTCAACTTGCGCAGGATCGCCGACACATGGGCCTTCACCGTGGTCTCGGCAATTTCCAGGGTGTAGGCAATCTGCTTGTTCGACTCACCCTTGGTCATGCGTTCCAGCACCAGCAGCTGTTTGCGCGTGAGGGCCTGGAGCAGTTCCGGGGCGAAGGCCGGGTTGTCGTGCATGCGCCGCTGGCCGGGGTTTTTCTGGGTGCGGATGATGTCCGGCGGCAGGTACACGTTGCCATTGAGGATCTGCTGGATCGCCTCGGTCATCTGCGCCCGTGGCGAGGACTTGGTGATAAAGCCGACCGCCCCGTAGGTAATGGCCTGCAGCACGATCTGCTTGTCCTGCTCGGCCGAGACGATCACCACTGGAATCGTCGGTGCTTCGTTGCGCAGGTTGATCAGGCCGTTGAGGCCGTGCATGCCGGGCATGTTCAGGTCCAGCAGGATCAGGTCGAGGTCGTCATGCTCCTGGGTCAGGGCCAGGGCGCTGTCCAGGTCGGCGGTTTCCATCACTTCGCTACCGGCAAAACCGTCGCTGATGACGTTATGGATCGCTTCGCGAAACAGCGGGTGATCGTCGGCAATCAGAATTTTATACATGGCCGTTCACCTTTTTATTGTGGTTTTTCAGGGGGCAAGCTCAAAGGGCTCAGGGTGTGCTGCGGCGACTGGCAGCTTGGCTGCCTCCCACGCGTCCAGGCCATCGCGATACCAATACACAGCGCTATAGCCCAAGGCATTGGCCCGTTTTACCGCGTTCCAACTCAACCAGCAATCTGAGCGGCAGTAGAACACCAACGGGTGTGCAAGGTTACCGCCGCTGTAGGTATACAGGTGGCGGGCAAAGTAGCTTTGCCATTCTGGCGTCAGCTCCCCATCGCCGGTATTGGCCAGCCAATGGCTGCCGGGCAGGTTGGCGTGGGGCTGGTCTTCGATGAACTGGCCGTGCAGCCATTGTCGGCGGTAGACGTCGATCAGCACCGGGCGCGGTTGTTGCGCCAGCAGCGCTTGCAGGGCAGGGGTGTCGACGATGGTCGCGCCCGGCAGGTGCGCAGGCGTGGGGCTGCGATAGAGGTTGATGCGGTAGCCATCGCTGGAAAACAGCGCAGTGGGCGGCTGGGCAGCCGCCAGCAGCGGGGTCAGCGACAGCACGGCAACCAGGGTCAGTCGGGCGGGCAGCATGGCAGGTACGATCCTTATAGTTATGCGCCCATTACATGCCAGTCGCGCTGCCTTGGGAATGCGACGATAGACAGCAAAACCAGTACCAAAGTAGTAATTCACCGCGTGCCCGGGGGCTCTAGCATGCAAGGCAACGATCATCCCCGGGAGTTGTACGATCATGCGAATCCTCAAGGCGCTGCTCTTGCCGTTTTTGCTGATTGTCAGCCTGATCGGCGTGGACAAGCTCCACGGCCCGCGACCGGCGCCAGTTTTGGTGATGCCGGCGCATGCCTCATGAATATCCTGTTGGTCGACAAACACGCCGTGGTGCGCCTGGGCTACAGCAGCCTGTTGCGGGCGCTGCTACCGGGCGTGGAGCTGCGCGAGGCGGGCAGTGGCGAAGAGGCGCTGGCGCGGGTGCAGGAGGCGGTGCCGAACCTGGTGATCACCGGTTTTGGCCTGCCGGGCATCAGTGGCCTGGAGACCACCCGCCGCCTGCGCCAGCGCCTGCCGCAATTGCGCGTGCTGTTTTTCAGCCAGCATCAGGAACTGCCCCTGGTACGCCAGGCCCTGGAGGTCGGCGCTGCGGGTTACATCACCAAGGGCGCGACGCCTGCGGTGATGAACGAGGCGGTGCAGCGCATTCTCGACGGCCACACCTATATCGAACAGGCCCTGGCCACCGAGCTGGCCTATCACCCGGTCGATCATCGCCTGCAGGGCATGACCGCCCGCGAGTTGGAGATCTTCCTGATGCTCGCCAAGGGCACGCCCACCCGGGCCATTGCTGATCAACTGAGCATCAGCAGCAAGACCGTGTCCAATCACCTGACCTTGCTCAAGAGCAAATTGCAGGTCAGCTCCCATGCGGAGTTAGTGCATGTGGGGATTGATATGGGCGTGGTGCGGGCGGCGGGATAAATCGCACCTCTGTAGGCGCCGACAAGCCGGCGCCTACAGAGGTTAACGGTCCCAAGTGGTGGGGCAGTCCTTGCAGCCCTCCATATTCGCATCCTGGAAGTTTGCATAGTGCTGGCGGGTGCCGGTGAGGGTGGCCTGTTCCAGATTGCTTTCACCGAACTTGGCTTCTTGCAGGTTGGCATCGCTGAGGTCCGCACCTTGCAGGTCGGCTTTGCTCAGCCAGGTCATTTCCAGGTCCGCGGCACGCAGGTTGGCCTTGTGCAGCTTGGCCCCCGACAGCCGCGCAAATTGCAGGTAGGCGGCGCTGAGGTTGGCGTTTTCGAACTGTGCACCCTGGGCGAACATGCCCCAGCCTTGCACGGCCATCAAGGTGGCACCGCTGAAATCCGCCAGGCGCAGGTTGGCTTGTTGCAGGCTGGCGCGGGTCAGGTTGGCGCCTTGCAGTTGGGCTTTTTCCAGGTTGGCCAGGTCGAGGTTGGCGTGGCGCAGGTCGGCCTCGCGCAGGTCGGCACCGGCCAGGTTCATTTTGCTCAAATCCTCGTTACGCAAGTTGGCGCCCTTGAGGTTGGCGCCGGGGCATTGGCTGTGGGGGGCGATGGTGCAGCCGTTGATGACCAGGGGTTGGTCGTCGCCATCGTCGGCGTAGGCCAGGGGGAGGGACAGCAGAAGTAAGAGGGGCAGGTAGTTCATGGCGGGGATCTCGTGGTGGCCGTTGGGGCGCGGAGCGCCCTGGGAAGCATTCCCACGCAGAGCGTGGGAACGATCATCAACGGGGGTTATTTTTGCGCGGTCTTGTTATCCCAGCTCGGGATCTTGAACACCCAGAATGACCCGCCTTGCGCCACCGGCTTGGTCAGCTCGGCCATGTCGCCGCCCCACAACGGCACCGCGCCGCCGTAGCCAACCGTCACGCCGATGTACTGCTCGCCGTCCTGTTCCCAGGTGATCGGCGGGGAGACGATGCCGCTGCCGGTCTGGAACTTCCACAGCTCCTTGCCGGTTTTCGCGTCGAAGGCCTTGAAGAAGCCATCGCCAGTGCCGGTGAACACCAGGTTGCCCTTGGTCGCCAGCACGCCGGCCCACAATGGCAGGGCTTCCTTGTGTTCCCATACCACCTTGCCGGTGGTCGGGTTCATCGCGCGCAGGGTGCCGACGTGGTCGTCATACATGCGCTTGATGCGGAACCCCATGCCCAGGTACGCCGAGCCCTTCTTGTAGTTGACCTCTTCGGTCCAGTATTCCTCTTTCCACTGGTTGCCCGGAATGTAGAACAGGCCGGTGTCCTGGCTGTAGGCCATGGGGTTCCAGTTCTTGCCACCGAGGAACGGCGGCGAGACTTCCACCGATTTGCCCTTGGTTTCACCCGGCAGCGGCTTGGCCGGACGCTGGCCTTCGTTTTCCACGGGGCGGCCTGTCTTCAGGTCGATATGGCTGGCCCAGGTGATGTTGTCGACAAACGGGAAGGCGTTCTGCAGCTTGCCGTTGTTGCGGTCGACCACGTAGAAGAAGCCGTTGCGGTCGGCGTGGCCGGTGGCCTTGACCACTTTGCCGTCCTTGTCCTTGTAGTCGAACAGCACCAGCTCGTTGTTGCCGGAGAAGTCCCAGGCATCGTTTGGCGTGTGCTGGTAGAACCACTTCACTTCGCCGGTGCTTGGATCGACACCCACTTGGCCGGAGGTGTAGAGGCTGTCGAAGTCGTGGGGGTTGCCGTCCTTGGAGGTGCGCGCCCAGGTGTTCCACGGCCCTGGGTTGCCGGCACCGACGATGATGGTGTTGGTTTCGGCATCGAAACTGGCGCTCTGCCAAGGGGCGCCGCCGCCGTGGCTCCAGGCCTCGACCTTGCCGGTTTCGGTGGTTGGATCGTCCGGCCAGGACGGTGCTTTCACATCGCCGGTGGTGGTGCTGTCCTTGCCATTGAGGCGGCCCATGTGGCCTTCGACAAACGGGCGCATCCACACTTCTTCGCCGGTGTCCGGGTCGCGGGCAAACAGCTGGCCGACCACGCCGAATTCATCACCGGAGCTGCCGTGGATCAGCAGGACCTTGCCGGTGACCTTGTCTTTGATCAGCACCGGGGCGCCGGTCATGGTGTAGCCGGCGGCGTGGTCGCCGAATTTCTTGTTCCACACCACTTTGCCGGTGTTCTTGTCGAGGGCGATCAGGCGCGCATCGAGGGTGCCGAAGTAGATCTTGTCGCCAAAGATCGCCGCCCCGCGGTTGACCACGTCACAGCACGGGCGAATGTTGTCGGGCAGGCGGTGGTTGTAGGTCCACAGGCGCTTGCCGGTCTTGGCGTCGAGGGCGAATACCCGGGAGTAGGAGCCGGTGACATACACCACGCCGTCGTTGACGATGGCCTGGGATTCCTGGCCGCGTTGCTTCTCGTCACCGAACGAGTAGGACCAGGCCGGTGTGAGCTTGAAAACGTTCTTGTCGTTGACCTGGGCTAGGGGGCTCCAGCGCTGGGCGTTGGTGCCCATGCCGTATTGCAGCACGTCCTTGGTGGTCAGGTGGTCGTTGGCAATGTCTTCCCAGGTGACGTTGCGCGTCTGCTTGGCAGGTTCGGCAGCGGCGAAGCTCGCCGCACTCAAGGACAGGCTGCCGACCAGCAGGAAAGCCTGCACGGCAAGGCTCAGCGGCGAGAGGGCGGGTAGCGATCTTATTGTCATGGTTGCAGTTCCCAGTGGAGGTTTTGGCCTGCACAGGTTGCTGGCTGGACGGGGCACAGGGATACGGAAAATATCCCGGTGTAGCCGGGACAATTTCCCGAACCGCATCTGATTTAGCAGGGGCCCGCAAGCCTTACTACGAAGGGAGTAGAACCCGGCCACCAAAGCAGCATACGGGCCCTGGCGAGGCGTTCCTATGATGGTTGCCATAGCCTCTGTAGAGAGGTTTTGCGTGCAATCCTGAGGGGACAATAATGACAACAAAACGCAACGCCTTGCTGGTTGCCGGCCTGTTGGCCGGGGTGATCGGCGCAGGCTCCGCCTGGGCTCATGGCAACGTCACACCCACTGCCGTGGAAACCAAGGGACTGACGCCGGTCAAGGATGCCGGCGTGACGCTGGATGCGGACGGCTGGGCGGCGGTGAACCCGTATCGCCAGTCGCCGGAACATGACAAGGCCGTGGAAGTCGGCGCCTCGGCCTATAACCAGAACTGCGCCGCGTGCCATGGCCTGGAAGCCAAGTCCGGCGGGATCGCGCCGGACCTGCGCATGCTCGATGAGGGCGATGCCGGGGACGAGTGGTTCGTCGAACGGGTGCGCCACGGTGCCGTGCGCGATGGCCGGGTGTACATGCCTAAAATGGCCGACTACCTGAGCCAGGAAGCCTTATGGGCGGTACGCACTTATCTTGATAGCGTGCACGTCGAGGAGTAAGCCATGGGCTGGCGCGCACGTTGGCTGTTGGCTTGTTGGTTGCCAGTGGCCGCCTACGGGATGGACCCCGGCAAAGACCCGGTGCCATCGGTGATGTGGAGCTATTTTCACCAGCAGTTGCTCGGCAATGCGCCGTTTGTCTTTGATGAGCGGGTCCAACTGCTGGCGCCGCCCTTTGCCGAAGATGCGCGGCAGGTGCCGCTGGAAATCGATGCCCGCGCCTTCAAGGGCGAGGTAGTGAAGATCATCGCCTGGGCCGAACTCAATCCACTGCCGAAAATCGTCGACTTCCAGCCGGGCGAGGGCGTGCTGCCCTGGCTGGCGATTCGTATCCGCATCGAACAGGCCACGCCGTTGCGCGCGGCCGTGTTGACCAAAGATGGCCTGTGGCATGTGGGCTCGACCCTGATCGACGCCGCCGGCGGTGGCTGCACCGCGCCCAGCGTGGTGCGCAGCCAGCCGGGTTGGGAAGAGCACCTGGGAGAAGTGTTGGGCGGTCGCTACCCCCGCGCGGATTTCAGCCGGCTGCGCCTGCAAGTGGCGCACCCGATGGACAATGGCATGGTCAGCGGCATCCCTGAGTTCTACATCAACCACGCCGAGCTGCGCGACGCCCAGGACCGGGTGTTGGCGCGCCTGGAGCTGTTCGCGGCGGTCAGCGAGAACCCCGACCTGGCGTTTGACCTGCAAGGAGCGGGGCCGGTGCGCCTACTGTTGCGCGACACCAGCGGCAGCGAATTTTCCGGAGCCATCCCATGAAGTGGCTATGGCTGCTGTTGTTCGGCCTGAGCCTGCCCGCGCTGGCCGACCTCGACTACGCCCTCAACCCCCGGCAGATCGCTGCCGACACCTGGCTGCTGGAAGGCAGCACCGACAATTTCGCCAGGGCCAACGGCGGCAATATCGTCAATACCGCCTTTATCGTGACCCAGGCCGGGGTAGTGGTTATCGACACCGGGCCGTCCCGGCGCTACGGCGAGGCGATGCGCCAGGCAATTGCCACGGTCACCGACAAACCGGTGATCCAGGTCTTGCTGACCCATCACCACCCCGACCATGTACTGGGCAACCAGGCGTTCAAGGATGTGCCCATCGGCGCGCTGGCAGGCACCACCACGCTGCTGCGCGAGCAGGGCGATGGCATGGCGGAAAATATGTACCGCATGGTCGGCGACTGGATGCGTGGCACTGAAGTGCTGCTGCCCAGCCAGACGCTGAGCCCCGGCGTGCAGACCTTTGGTGGGCACTCCTTGCGCCTGCTGAGCCTGAGCGGCCATACCGGCGCCGACCTGGCGATTTTCGACGAGACCAGCGGCGTGCTGTTTGCCGGCGACCTGGTGTTTTACCAGCGCGCCCTGACCACCCCCAATACCCCCGGCCTTGCAGTATGGCTGGCGGATATCGCCACCCTGCAAGGCCTGCCCTGCAAGCTCATTGTGCCCGGCCACGGCCCCGTGGCCAGCGACGCGCAGCCCTTTGCACAAATGCGTGACTACCTGGGCTGGCTCGACCAGCTCATGGCTACCGGTGCCGCCAACGGCAGTGCCATGGGCGAGATGATCCGCAGCCCCATCCCCGAACGTTTTGCGGCCATCAGCCTGAGCCGCTACGAACTGATCCGCAGTGTCAGCCACCTGTATCCGCGCTATGAACGCGCCCAGATGCAACGGATAGATCAATAACAACATCCCCCCGAAAGAGGCCTCATCATGATCTACGCACAACCTGGCACCCCCGGCGCCATCGTCACCTTCAAGCCACGCTACGGCAACTTTATCGGTGGCGAGTTTGTGGCCCCGGTCAACGGTGAATACTTCACCAACACCTCGCCGGTCACCGGCGAAGTGATTGCCCAATTCCCGCGCTCCAGCGCCGCCGATATCGACAAGGCGCTGGACGCCGCGCATGCCGCCGCCGATGCCTGGGGCAAGACCTCGGCCCAGGATCGTTCCCTGGTGCTGCTGAAAATTGCCGACCGCATCGAGCAGCACCTGGAAGTGTTGGCCGTGACCGAAACCTGGGACAACGGCAAGGCCGTGCGCGAGACCCTGAATGCCGACGTGCCATTGGCCGCCGACCACTTCCGTTATTTCGCCGGCTGTATCCGCGCCCAGGAGGGCGGCGCTGCCGAGATCAACGAACTGACCACCGCTTATCACTTCCACGAACCCCTGGGCGTGGTCGGGCAGATCATCCCGTGGAACTTCCCGTTGTTGATGGCCGCCTGGAAACTCGCCCCGGCCCTGGCCGCCGGCAACTGCATCGTGCTCAAGCCGGCCGAGCAGACGCCGCTGTCGATCATGGTGTTTGCCGAGCTGATCGCCGACCTGTTGCCGGCCGGCGTGCTGAACATCGTCCAGGGTTTTGGCCGCGAAGCCGGCGAAGCCCTGGCCACCAGCAAGCGCATCGCCAAGATCGCCTTTACCGGCTCCACCCCGGTGGGCGCGCACATCATGCACGCGGCGGCCGAGAACATTATTCCGTCTACCGTCGAGCTGGGCGGCAAGTCGCCCAATATCTTCTTTGAAGACATCATGCAGGCGGAACCGGCCTTTATCGAGAAAGCCGCCGAGGGCCTGGTGCTGGCGTTCTTCAACCAGGGCGAGGTCTGCACCTGCCCGTCGCGGGCGCTGGTGCAGGAGTCGATCTACGAGCCGTTCATGGCCGAGGTCATGAAGAAGATCGTCAAGATCAAGCGCGGCAACCCGCTGGACACCGAAACCATGGTCGGCGCCCAGGCGTCCGAGCAGCAGTACGACAAGATCCTCTCGTACCTGACCATTGCCCAGGAAGAGGGCGCCGAACTGCTGGCCGGTGGCGCCGCCGAACACCTGGAGGGCGACCTGTCCAGCGGCTATTACATCCAGCCGACCCTGCTCAAGGGCCACAATAAAATGCGCGTGTTCCAGGAAGAAATCTTCGGCCCGGTGGTGGGCGTGACCACCTTCAAGGACGAAGCCGAAGCCCTGGCGATTGCCAACGACAGCGAATTTGGCCTCGGTGCCGGGCTGTGGACCCGCGACATCAACCGCGCCTACCGCATGGGCCGGGCGATCAAGGCCGGGCGCGTGTGGACCAACTGCTACCACCTGTACCCGGCGCACGCCGCATTTGGCGGCTACAAAAAGTCCGGCGTGGGCCGTGAGAACCACAAGATGATGCTCGACCATTACCAGCAGACCAAGAACCTGCTGGTGAGCTATGACATCAACCCGTTGGGGTTCTTCTGATCGCCTGATTGAACTGCCAGCTTCCACCCTTTGATGGGCAGACATCAGCCTCCCTGCTTGAAATGCAATCAAGTGTGGGAGCTGGCTTGTCGGATCGCTGCGATAGCGGTGTATCAGTCGATAAATGTATTGGCTGATACACCGCCATCGCAGGCAAGCCAGCTCCTACAGGGGAATGCAGCTTCGCGCTCTTGCTCTGCTGTTGATCTGCTTTTGATCTGGCTTTTGATCTTGGGCGCCCCGTTAAACCACGATGGCCGTCGCAGGTAAGCCCGCTCCCACATTTTTGATGGGGGTACACCCGCGACCATTGCAGGCTGCCGGCTCGTTCGAAAGTAGCATTCGCCCGCCAGCCCACCCATGCATTAATGCCTGTACCGGACTTTCCCGGCATAACAAGAGGAACGCCCCATGTGGACCAAACCCGCCTACACCGACCTGCGTATCGGCTTTGAAGTGACGATGTATTTCGCCAATCGCTGAAATTTCAACGGGGATGTGGGCCACCCATTGGTCTGATTGCATTCGCCAGCGGATGCGTTAGTGTGGCCCGTATCTTCCAAAAACAATAAAAACAGGCTTACCAATGAGCCAGAGTCTCAGCCAACTGCGTAAATTCGTTTCCCCAGAAATCATCTTCGGCGCCGGTTCCCGGCACAATGTCGGCAATTACGCCAAGACCTTTGGTGCGCGCAAGGTCCTGGTGGTCAGCGACCCCGGCGTAGTGGCTGCCGGTTGGGTCGCAGATGTGGAGGCCAGCCTGCAGGCCCTGGGTATCGAGTACTGCCTGTACACCGCCGTGTCACCCAACCCGCGTGTGGAAGAAGTGATGCAGGGCGCCGAGGTCTACCGCGAGCACCATTGCGATGTGATCGTCGCCGTCGGCGGCGGCAGCCCGATGGATTGCGGCAAGGCCATTGGCATTGTGGTTGCCCATGGGCGCAGCATCCTTGAGTTCGAAGGGGTGGACACCATCCGCGTGCCCAGCCCGCCGCTGATCCTGATCCCGACCACCGCCGGCACCTCCGCCGACGTGTCGCAGTTCGTGATCATTTCCAATCAGCAGGAACGCATGAAGTTTTCCATCGTCAGCAAGGCGGTGGTGCCGGATGTGTCGCTGATCGATCCGGAAACCACCGCCAGCATGGACCCGTTTCTCTCGGCCTGTACCGGGATCGACGCGCTGGTGCATGCCATCGAGGCCTTTGTGTCTACCGGCCACGGCCCGCTGACCGACCCCCATGCGCTGGAGGCTATGCGCCTGATCAATGGCAACCTGGTGCAGATGATCGCCAACCCCAGCGATATCGCCCTGCGCGAGAAAATCATGCTCGGTAGCATGCAGGCGGGCCTGGCGTTTTCCAATGCGATCCTGGGTGCGGTGCATGCCATGTCCCACAGCCTGGGCGGTTTTCTCGATTTGCCCCATGGCCTGTGCAACGCGGTGCTGGTCGAGCATGTGGTGGCGTTCAACTACAACTCGGCGCCGGAGCGTTTCAAGGTGATTGCCGAGACTTTTGGCATCGACTGCCGGGGGCTCAACCACCGGCAGATCTGCGGGCGGTTGGTGGAGCACCTGATTGCGCTCAAGCATGCCATTGGCTTCCATGAAACCCTGGGCCTGCACGGGGTGCGGGTGGCGGATATTCCGTTCTTGTCGCAACACGCCATGCACGACCCGTGCATCCTGACCAACCCGCGCGAGTCGAGCCAGCGTGACGTCGAGGTCGTCTATGGCGAAGCTCTCTGACGATCAACAGCGGGCCCTGGCCGGGCTGCTGGGGCTGGGCGACCATTCGGCACGCAAGAGCCACTATCCCGAGCTGACGGCGCGGTTGGATGAGCTGGAGGCCGAGCGCAAACGCTATATCCGCCTCAACGATGAGCTGGAGCAAAGGGTCGCGGCACGCACCGATGAACTGCTCGACGCCAACCACAACCTGCAACAGCAGATCGCCCGGCGCGAGCGCATCGAACAGGACCTGCGCGACGCCCGCGACGCTGCCCAGGCCGCCAACCGCAGCAAGGACAAATACCTCGCCGCCGCCAGCCACGACCTGTTGCAGCCGCTCAATGCCGCGCGCTTGTTGATCTCTACCTTGCGCGAGCGAGAGCTGCCCAGCGTGGAAAAAGTCCTGGTGGAGCGTACGCACCAGGCGCTGGAAGGGGCGGAAGACCTGCTGGCGGACTTGCTGGATATTTCCCGCCTCGACCAGGCGGCGGTCAAGCCGGACATTGCCCTGTATCGCCTCGACGAACTGCTGGCGCCGCTGGTTTCGGAGTTCCAGTCGGTGGCGGCGGCGGCCGGGTTGAACCTGCGTGTGCACATGGGCCGCTATGCGCTGCGCACCGACCTGCGCCTGTTGACACGCATCCTGCGCAATTTCCTCAGCAATGCCTGCCGCTATACCGAGCAGGGTTGCATCCTGCTGGGGGCGCGGCGGCGCGGTGATCGCCTGCGCCTGGAGGTGTGGGACACCGGCCGTGGGATTGCCGCCGACAGCCTGGAGTCGATTTTCCTCGAGTTCAACCAACTGGACGTCGGCCGGGCGGCGGATCGCAAGGGCGTAGGCCTGGGCCTGGCGATTGTCGAGCGTATCGCGAAGATCCTCGGCTGCCAGGTGAGGGTGCGCTCATGGCCGGGGCGCGGCTCGATGTTCAGTATCGAGGTGCCGCTGTCCGAGGAAATACCGCTGCCCATCAGCCTCGCGCCACCCCAGGCCGGTGCCGGCAACCCATTGCCGGGGCGGCGCCTGCTGGTGCTGGATAACGAAACCAGCATCCTGGAGAGCATGCGCGCGTTGCTTGGGCAGTGGGGCTGCGAAGTGGTGACCGCCACTGATCAGGCGGGCGCGTTGGTGGCGTTGCAGGGTAGGGCGCCGGAGCTGATCCTGGCCGATTACCACCTCGATCATGGTGTGGTCGGCTGCGAGGTGGTCAAGCAGTTGCGCGAGCATTTCGACCGCAGGATCCCTGCGGTGATCATCACGGCCGACCGCACGGACCAGTGCCGGCGTTCGTTGCAGCGCCTGGAGGCGCCGTTGCTCAATAAACCGGTGAAGCCGGGCAAGCTGCGGGCGGTGTTGAGCCAGCTACTGGGTGCCGCGCCTGACACGACGGCCTGAATGTGGGAGCAGGCAAGCCTGCTCCCACAGGTTTAAATCGCGTGTGCCTTGATACCTGTCAAAACCCGCCGCGACGCTTTGCCTCATGCTGCGGGCCTTGATTGTCACGGCCGACGGAGATTTCCATGAGTGCCCCCGCAACACCTGCTGTTTCTTTCAAGCTGCCCATGGGCCTGGTGATCGCCGTGCTGGTGATGATCGGCGTGCTGTTGTTGCCGTTGCCCGCCGACTTGCCGGTAGCCGGGCATCGGATGCTGGCGATCCTGGCCTTTGCCGTGGTGGTGTGGATCACCGAGGCGGTGTCCTACGAAGCCAGTGCGATCATGATCACCTCGTTGATGGCCTTTCTGCTGGGCACCGCGCCGTCCCTGCAGGACCCGACGCACCTGATCGGTTCCAGCCCCGCCATCAGCATGGCGCTTACCGGGTTTGCCAACCCGGCCCTGGCCCTGGTGGCCGGTGCGTTGTTTATCGCCGCCGCCATGACCCACACAGGCCTCGACCGGCGTATCGCCCTGGTCACCCTGACCCGGGTTGGCACCAGCACCCGCGGGATTCTGGTGGGGGCGATTGCGGTGACCATCCTGCTCAGCCTGGTAGTGCCCAGCGCCACGGCGCGCAGTGCTTGCGTAGTGCCGATCATGATGGGGGTGATCGCCGCGTTTGGCGTGGACAAACGCTCCAATATCGCCGCCGGGATCATGATCGTCGTCGCCCAGGGCACCAGCATCTGGAACGTCGGGATCCAGACCGCGGCGGCGCAGAACCTGTTGACCGTGGGCTTTATGGACAAGATGCTCGGCCAGCGCGTGTCGTGGATCGACTGGCTGATCGCCGGGGCGCCGTGGGCGTTGATCATGTCGGCGGTATTGCTGTTGCTGGTGCTCAAGTTGCTGCCTCCGGAAACCAACAGCATCCCCGGTGGCAAGGAGGCCGTGGCGCAATCTCTGGCCGATATCGGCCCGATGACCGGGCCGCAGAAGCGCCTGCTGACGGTCTCGCTATTGCTGCTGCTGGCCTGGGCCACGGAAGGGCGCCTGCACAGCTTCGATACCACCTCCACCACCTACGCCGGCCTGGTGTTCCTGCTGCTGCCGGGGATTGGGGTGATGACCTGGAAAGACGTGCAGTCGCGCATCCCCTGGGGCACGGTGATTGTGTTTGGCGTGGGCATCAGCCTCGGTACGGCGCTGCTGACCACCCAGGCCGGGCAATGGCTGGGCGCGCAGGTGGTGGGGCATACCGGCCTGGATCAACTGGGTCCGCTGGGGGTGTTTGCGATCCTTGGGGCATTCCTGATTGTGATCCACCTGGGCTTTGCCAGCGCCACTGCGTTGACCTCGGCCTTGCTGCCGATCCTGATCGCGGTGCTGCAAACCCTGCCGGGGGACTTCAGCCGGCTGGGCATGACCATGTTGCTCGGGTTTGTGGTCAGCTATGGCTTTATCCTGCCGATCAACGCCCCGCAGAACATGGTGTGCCTGGGCACCGGCACCTTTACCGCGAGGCAGTTTGCCAAGGTGGGCTTGTTGGTGACCTTGATTGGCTACCTGTTGATGCTGGTGTTTGCCGCCACCTATTGGAGCTGGCTGGGCTGGATCTAAAAGCCCCAGTGTGAGCCCGCTCCCAAAGGGGGGGCTGGGCTGGGCATATAGTTTGTGCCACATCGCAAATCAAATGTGGGAGCTGGCTTGCCTGCGATGGCGGTGTGTCAGCCACTGGAAATAGCGCCTGAACCGCCGCTATCGCGGGCAAGCCCGCTCCCACAGGGGGGCTCGGCTGTGCACATAATTTGTGCCACATCGCAAATCAAATGTGGGAGCTGGCTTGCCTGCGATGGCGGTGTGTCTGCCACTGGAAATATCGCCTGAACCGCCGCCATCGCGGGCAAGCCCGCTCCCACAGGGGGACTGGGTTGGGCATATAGTTTGTGCCACATCGCAAATCAAATGTGGGAGCTGGCTTGCCTGCGATGGCGGTGTGTCAGCCACTGGAAATATCGCCTGAACCGCCGCCATCGCGGGCAAGCCCGCTCCCACAGGGGGGGCTCGGCTGTGCACATAATTTGTGCCACATCGCAAATCAAATGTGGGAGCTGGCTTGCCTGCGATGGCGGTGTGTCAGCCACTGGAAATATCGCCTGAACCGCCGCTATCGCGGGCAAGCCCGCTCCCACAGGGGGGCTGGGCTGGGCATATAGTTTGTGCCACATCGCAAATCAAATATGGGAGCAGGCAAGCCAGCTCCCACAAAGATGACAAGATGAACCCCGCTCAGGTCTACTACGCTCTGAGTCATGGTTTTACCGGCCTCGTGCGTCGGTCATCAAGGTCACGAATGGATAAATACACCCCGCATACCTGGCAACCCCACGAGCGTCCGAGCTTGCCGGGGTCGCCGTCGACGCCCCATCACCCCACGCTCAAACGCTGGGCCTTTGCCCTGGTTGGCGTGCTGGTGGCAATCACCGGCGGCCTGGGCAATGCACTGGTGATCGCCAACCTGCCGTATCTGCAAGGGGCATTGGGCGCGACCACCGCCGAAATGGCCTGGCTGCCCGCGGCCTACGTGATGACCAACGTGTCGATGAACCTGCTGCTGGTGAAGTTCCGCCAGCAGTTCGGCTTGCGCGCGTTTACCGAAGTGTTCCTGGTGCTTTACGCCCTGGTCACCTTTGGCCATCTGTTCGTCAATGATCTCAGCTCGGCAATCGCCGTGCGTGCGGCCCACGGCATGGTGGGCGCGGCCCTCAGTTCCCTGGGTTTGTACTACATGGTCCAGGCGTTCCCCGCAAAGTGGCGGCTCAAGGCCCTGGTCTTGGGCCTGGGCACCGCGCAACTGGCCCTGCCGATGGCACGGCTGTTTTCCGAGGACTTGCTGCAAATTGCCGAGTGGCGCGGCCTCTACCTGTTTGAACTGGGCATGGCGCTGACCTGCCTGGGCTGTGTATTCCTGCTCAAGTTGCCACCGGGCGACCGCTTCAAGACCTTTGAAAAGCTCGACTTCCTGACCTTCGCCTTGCTCGCCTCGGGGGTGGCGTTGCTCTGCGCGGTACTGTCCCTGGGGCGTATCGACTGGTGGCTGGAAGCGCCGTGGATTGGCGTCGCTTCTGCCTGTTCGCTAGTGCTGATCATGGCCGGCCTGGCCATCGAACATAACCGCGCCAACCCGTTGCTGATGACCCGCTGGCTGGGCGGCGGGGTGATGATTCGCCTGGCCCTGGCGGTGATCCTGATCCGCATGGTGCTGTCCGAGCAGTCCACCGGCGCCGTCGGCTTTTTGCAGGCGCTGAACATGAGCAGCGAGCAGATGCGCACCTTGTACCTGGTGATGCTGCTGGGGGCGATCAGTGGCCTGGTGATCAGCGCGTTGACCATCAACCCGGCACACCTGCTGATGCCGCTGGTGATATCCCTGGCCCTGATGGCCACAGGTTCGGTGATGGACAGCTTCTCCAGCAACCTGACTCGCCCGCACAACATGTACCTGAGCCAGTTTTTGCTGGGGTTTGGCGGTACCTTCTTCCTCGGCCCGACCATGGTGCTGGGCATGCGCAATGTGCTGACCAACCCGCGCAACCTCGTGAGTTTCTCGGTGTTATTCGGTATTTGCCAGAACCTTGGCGGGCTGATGGGGGCGGCGTTGCTCGGCACGTTCCAGATCGTGCGGGAGAAGTTCCACTCCAGCATGATTGTCGAACACCTGACATTGTTGGACCCGCGCGTAGCCGCCCGGGTGCAGAGCGGTGGCTCGGCCTATGGCTCGGTAATTGCCGACCCGGAACTGCGCAACCTGATGGGCATTCGCAGCCTGGCCACGGCGGCCACCCGTGAAGCCAATGTCATGGCCTATAACGACGTGTTCATGCTGATCGCGATCATCGCGATCCTCACCATGTTGTGGATTTTTACCCGCAGCCTGTGGCTGATGAGCACCACCAAGAAAGCTGCCGCCAGCGCAGCGCCTTCCGTTCAACCTAGCGGCGCACTTCCTTCATGAGCGAACCTACGGCTACCACCACGACCACCAATGCCATTGCTTCCACCCCGGAGGGCACCACGCCGCCCGGTGCCACGGTCACCGAACAGCGTTCGTTGGGGGTGCGTGTCATCTCGTCCCTGGGCTTTGCCGCGATTGCGATCGTCGGCGTGTTGATCGTGTTGTACGCCTGGCAATTGCCGCCTTTCAGCAGTGCCGTCGAAACCACCGAGAACGCCCTGGTGCGCGGCCAGGTAACGATCATCGGCCCGCAATTGAGCGGTTATGTGTTCGAGGTGCCGGTGCAGGATTTCCAGTACGTCAAGGCCGGGGATCTGCTGGTGCGCCTCGACGATCGCATCTACAAGCAGCGCCTGGACCAGGCCCAGGCGCAACTGGCGGTACAGCAGGCGTCCCTGGCCAACGTGGTGCAACAGCGCAACAGCGCCGAGGCGACCATCAAGTTGCGCCAGGCGGCCCTGGCCGACAGCCAGGCCCAGGCGCGCAAAAGCACCGCCGACCTGCGCCGCAACGAAGAACTGATCAGCGACGGCTCGGTATCGCGCCGCGAACTGGACGTGACCCGCGCCGCCAACGCGCAGACCATCGCCGCCGTGGCCCAGGCCCAGGCCAGCCTGGAAATCGCCCGCCAGGATCTGCAGACGGTGATCGTCAATCGCGGCTCGCTGGAAGCCGCCGTCGCCAGCGCCGAGGCCGCCGTGGAGTTGGCGCGGATCGACCTGTCGAACACCCGTGTGCTCGCACCCAGGGACGGCCAGTTGGGGCAGATCGGCGTGCGCCTGGGGGCCTACGTCAACTCCGGCGCGCAGTTGATGGCGCTGGTGCCGAACCAGCTGTGGGTGATCGCCAATATGAAAGAAACCCAGATGGACAACGTGCAGGTGGGCCAGCCGGTGACGTTCACCGTCGATGCCCTGAACCACCGCAAATTCCACGGCACGGTGCAGCGTATCTCGCCGGCCACGGGAGCCGAGTTCAGCCTGTTGCAGGCCGATAACGCCACCGGCAACTTCGTCAAGATCGCGCAGCGGGTGCCGGTGCGGATCACGGTGGACCCGGATCAGGAGCAGAGCGAACGCTTGCGGCCGGGGTTGTCGGTGGTGGTCAGTATCGACACGGCGGGGCGCTTGAAGAACAGCCCGCCCTGACCCCTGGCAGGAGCCGACTTGCCGGCTCCTGCAGAGGTTTTGTTTATGGGGTCATGAGCATCGGTGGCAGGGTGCCCAACAGCGAAACGGCCGCCACGGCCGCCGCGCCCAGCAGCCATTCCAGCAACACGCTGGCCTGCAATTGGCCCGGACGTTGCTGGCAACCCTTGATCCGTAGCCGGTTGAGCAATGCCAGGCCCAGCATGCCCGCCACCAGCAGCACCTTGATCAACAGGATCAAGGCAAACCCGCTGAACAGCGGGGTAGGCCACAATTGCCCGGTAAGCACGCGGACATTGATCAGCCCGCTGACCAGCAAACCCGCTACCAGCCCGTAACCGACACCACTGAAGCGCCGCAGGACCTCCTCCAGGGCGGTGCGCTGCGCTTGGCGCAGGATCAACACCAACAGCAGCAACCCACCGAGCCAGGCCCCGACGCAGAGCAGGTGTACCACCTGATTGAGGATCAGCAATTGGCCGTTCAGGCCACTGAGCATGGCGCCGTGGCCCACCGGGGCCAGGGTTGCCAAAAGCAGCACCGTCAGTGGCAGGCGCAGGCGGCTCCAGGGCGTCAGCAAGCCCAGCACCAACAAGCCATTGAGCAGCAGGTGCGCGCTCCAGACCTGGCCGAAGAAGGTCTTGCCCAGCACCAATTGCACGGTGGCCAGGTCCAGCGCCAGCAGTTCGCTGCCGGCCATGCTGGCACTGATCAATAGCAACCACGCCACGCCGCTGCCCAGGGCCAGCCACGCCAGTAGCGTGGTGATGCGCGCCAATTGCCGATCCAGTGCCGGCTGGGGTTTGTTGCCCAGGAGCACGGGCCGGAACACACAAGCCCCGAACATCAGCAGCACCGCCAGAAAGTGCAGGAAACGGCACAGCACCAGCAGGGTTGCCATGGGTTATTGGCCGACCTTGAAGCTGTAGCTGCCTTCGCTCTTGTGGGTATCGACCGAGACCGCATGCCACTCCACTTTGTAAGTGCCGGTAGCCAACGGCGCGGCAGGGGTCACCACCAGGGTTTTCTTGTCGGCGTCCGGGGTTTCCAGGCCTTTGACCGCCACTTCGGTGCCGTCCTTGCTCAGGGAAACCTTGGTGAACGTGGCTTCGACACCTTCAGAGAACACCAGGCGCAGGTCGGCGGGCGCGGCGACGGTGCTGTCGGCCGCCGGCGTGGTGTTTTTCAGGTGGGCATGGGCAAAAGCCGCCGAAGCGCCCAGCAGCGAGGCCAGCAAGGTCACCGTGGTCAGGGTTTTCTTGATCAACATCGTGCACTACCTATCAATGGGAGGAGTGGGCAGTGTACGAAGTTTCCACTCGGGCTGTCGCCCCGATCTAGAGCGGATGGTAGTCTTCAAGGCATGTCGTTGTCAGGGAGCCCCTATGGGCAATCACAAGATCGGTATCCGTCGGGTCAACGTCGAAAAGATTCTGCTGGCGGCTGAGAAGGTCTTCGCCGAAAAGGGCTACGGCAGCACCGCCATGGCCGACATTGCCGAACAGGCGCAACTGCCGCGCTCCAACCTGCATTACTACTTCAGCACCAAGAGCGAGTTGTACAGCGCGGTGCTGTTCGACCTGCTGGAAGTGTGGAAGCAGGACGCCCTGTGTTTCGAGATGTTCGATGACCCGCGGGTGGTCCTCAGCAGCTACATCCGGGCGAAGATGCAGCATTCGCGCAGTCGCCCCTATGGCTCCAAAGTCTGGGCCAATGAAATCATCCACGGTGCGCCGACTCTCGGTGAAGCGTTGGATGCAAGCCTGTACGACTGGGCCAAGATGAAGGAAGCGAAAATCCGCCAGTGGGTGGAAGACAAACGCATCCTCGCGGTGGAGCCGTCGAGCCTGCTGTATATGATCTGGGCCTCGACCCAGCACTATGCCGACTTTGATCATCAGGTGATGATCCTCAACGACCATCAGGCGTTGTCGGATATGCAGTTCGAACGGGCGGTGCAGACGGTGACCAGTGTGATTTTGCGGGGGATTGGCTTGGAGCCCTGAGTTTGTGGTGCGGTTGAGGGCCTTATCGCAGGCAAGCCAGCTCCCACATTTTGATTGTGTGAACCCGATCAAATGTGGGAGCTGGCTTGCCTGCGATAGCGATTTAAAAGGCTACACCGCCTCTCGGTAGGGGTTGCGTGGGTCCTGCGTCCAATTCAAAAACGGCTTGCCGGTGTCCATCGGCACCATCTCGATGCAGTCCGCCACCGGGCAGGTGATCTGGCACAGGTTGCAGCCCACGCATTCGTCGTCGATCACTTGGTACACGTGGGTGCCATCGGCCTGCTTGAGGCTGGCAATCGCCTGGTGCGAGGTGTCTTCGCAGGCAATATGGCAACGCCCGCAGCCAATGCAGGCGGCCTGGTCAATGTTGGCGATGACCTGGTAGTTGATGTCCAGGTATTTCCAGTCCGTGGTGTTGCCCACGGCGCGCCCGGAGAAATCCTGCAGGCTGTTGTAGCCCTGGCTGTCCATCCACCGCGACAAGCCATCCTTCATCTCGTCGACAATGCGAAAGCCATGCAGCATCGCCGCCGTGCATACCTGCACCGCGCCGCAGCCCAGGGCAATGAACTCTGCGGCATCGCGCCAGTTGCCGATGCCGCCGATCCCGCAGATCGGCAAGCCCTGGGTCTGGGGGTCACGGGCAATTTCAGCGACCATGTTCAAGGCAATCGGTTTGACCGCCGAGCCGCAGTAGCCGCCGTGGGTACTCTGGGTGCCGACGATCGGCAGGGCGACCATGCGCTCCAGATCGACGCTGGTGATGGAGTTGATGGTGTTGATCAGCGACACCGCATCGGCGCCCCCGCGATATGCGGCACGGGCGGCCACGCGAATGTCGGTGATGTTGGGCGTGAGCTTGACGATCACCGGCAGCGAACAGTAGGTCTTGCACCAGCGTGTCACCTGCTCCACATACTCCGGCACCTGGCCCACGGCCGCACCCATGCCCCGTTCCGGCATGCCGTGGGGGCACCCGAAGTTCAGCTCGATGCCGTCGCAACCGGTGGCCTCCACCAGCGGCAGGATGTTTTTCCATGACTCTTCGACGCACGGCACCATCAGCGACACGATCAGCGCGCGGTCCGGCCAATCCTTTTTCACCTGGGTGATTTCCCGCAGGTTGATCTCCAGGGAGCGGTCGGTAATCAGCTCGATATTGTTGATACCCAACACTTCACGGTTGGCGCCAAAGTGCGCCGAATAACGGGACGAGACGTTGACCGCCGCCGGGTCTTCGCCCAGGGTCTTCCAGACCACCCCCCCCCAGCCGGCCTCGAAGGCGCGCACCACGTTGTAGGCTTTGTCGGTGGGTGGTGCGGAGGCCAGCCAGAACGGGTTGGGGGCTTTGATACCGGCGAACACAATCGATAGATCGGCCATTTACGCAGCCTCCACATTGAGCATGAGTTGAGCGTGCATGGCCTCGGCGGCCAGCTTGCCGTGTTGCACGGCCTGGACGGTGAGGTCTTGCCCGAGGCTGACGCAATCGCCACCGGCATACACGCCGGGGATGCTGGTTTGCAGCTGCGCATCGACAAAGATCCGTTCGCCCTGGCGTTGCAGTTGCTGGGCCAATGGGTCGTGCAAGGCCTGGTCGTCGAAGCCTTGGCCGATGGCCTTGAAGATCGCATCTGCCGCCAGCTCGAAAGTTTCGCCGGTGGGGTGCAGGCGGCCGTTTTCCAGGCGCGTGCGGGCAAAGCGCATGCCGCGTACCTGGCCCTGGTCGTCCAGCAGCACCGTGTCGGGTT
The DNA here is from genome assembly GCF_058742075.1 of Pseudomonas sp. HC1(2025). Lineage (NCBI taxonomy): Bacteria > Pseudomonadati > Pseudomonadota > Gammaproteobacteria > Pseudomonadales > Pseudomonadaceae > Pseudomonas > Pseudomonas sp. HC1(2025). The sequence goes on from NZ_CP196017.1 coordinate 2,181,273, forward strand.
GGGCCCAGGTCAGCAGACGCACCTGGTTGGCCTTGGCGATATCTTGCTCATGGCCGGTGGCGCCCATGTCGGCAAGCCCACGGCGGTAGACCAGGTTGACATCGCGCGCGCCCAGGCGGGCCATTTGCACGGCCATGTCGATGGCGGTGTTGCCGGCACCGAGCACGATGCAGCGGTCAGCCAGGGGCAGTTGGCTGAGGTCGTCGGCCTGGCGCAGTTCGCGGATGTAATCGGTGGCGGCGAGCAGGCCGGGGGCGTCCTCATGGGGCAGGCCCAGGTGTTTGCTGGCGGCCAGGCCCAGGCCGAGGAACACCGCGTCGAATTGCTGGTGCAGGTCGCTCAGGCTCAGGTTGTCACCCAGGCGCTGACCGTGGCGGATTTCGATTCCGCCGATCTGCAGGAGGAAATCAAGCTCCTTCTGGGCGAAGTCATCCACCAGTTTGTATTTGGCGATCCCGTATTCGTTGAGGCCACCGGCCTTTTCCCGGGCTTCGAAAATCACCACGTCATGCCCATGCAAGGCACTGCGATGGGCGCAAGACAAACCTGCCGGCCCGGCGCCGACCACCGCGATGCGCTTGCCGGTAGGGGCGGCGCGCTGGAACGGGTGTTGCTCGAAGTGCGCGTTGTCGATGGCATAGCGTTGCAACAGGCCGATCAGCACCGGGGCGCATTCTTCGCTGTGGTTGCGCACACAGGCCTGCTGGCAGAGGATTTCGGTCGGGCACACCCGGGCACAGCTGCCACCGAGGATGTTGGCCGAGAGAATCTTTTGCGCTGCGCCCTGGACGTTGTCGGTGTGGATGTTGCGGATGAAGGACGGAATGTCGATCTCGCTGGGGCACGCGTTGACGCACGGTGCGTCGTAGCAATACAGGCAGCGCGAGGCTTCCAGGTGCGCCTGGCGGGCGTTGAGGGGCGGTGCCAGATCGGTGAAATGGCTGGCGAGGGTCGCCTTGTCTTCGTCGGGGTGGGGGAGGTGGTTCAGGGTCTGGATCACGGTAGTGTCCTCACGGTTTTTTGCCTCTGGCGGGCATTGATTTTTTTGTTGTTTGCACTGGCCTCATCGCGGGCAAGCCCGCTCCCACATTTGAACTGTGTGAACCCGATCAAGTGTGGGAGCTGGCTTGCCTGCGATCGGCGATGTCAGCGTTTCACCGCGGCTGGCTTGGAATGCTCCGCACGCTTGCGCAACTGCTCGAACACCGCCGGATACGCCGGCCGCTCGACATAGCGCCCGGCACCGCGCTCGGCGCGCAGGTCGCCGTCGACCCAGACCAGCTTGCCCTGGCTGATGGTGTGGCTGGGCACGCCGCGTACGGTCTTGCCTTCGAAGATGTTGAAGTCCACCTGCTGATGGTGGGTCTTGGCCGAGATGGTTCGCGAGCCCTGGGGATCCCACAGCACCAGGTCGGCATCGGCGCCGACCCGGATCGCACCTTTGCGCGGGTAGAGGTTGAAGATCTTCGCCGTGTTGGTGGAGGTCAGCGCGACGAACTCCTGCATCGACAGGCGCCCGGTGTTGACCCCTTCGTCCCACAGCAGCGCCATACGGTCCTCGATGCCGGCGGTGCCATTGGGAATCTTGCTGAAATCGTCACGCCCGGCGGCCTTTTGTTCGGCGCAGAAGCAGCAGTGGTCGGTGGCGGTGGTGTGCAGGTTGCCCGATTGCAGGCCGCGCCACAGCGCGTCTTGGTGCCCGCGTGGGCGGAAGGGCGGGCTCATCACGTAGCCCGCAGCGGTCTGCCAGTCGGGGTGCTGGTACACGCTGTCGTCCAGCAGCAGGTGCCCGGCCAGGACTTCGCCATAGACCGCCTGTCCCTTGGCGCGGGCGTAGGTGATTTCGTCGAGGGCTTCCTGGGTCGAGACGTGTACCAGGTACAGCGGCGTGCCGATGGTTTCGGCAATGCGGATCGCGCGGCTGGCGGCTTCGCCTTCCACTTGTGAGGGGCGCGACAGCGGATGGGCCTCGGGCCCGGTGATGCCCTGTGCCATCAGCTTGCGTTGCAGGTGATACACCAGCTCGCCGTTCTCCGCATGCACGGTGGGCACCGCGCCCAGTTCCAGGCAGCGCTCGAAGCTGGCGACCAGGGTGTCGTCGGCGGCCATGATCGCGTTCTTGTAGGCCATGAAGTGCTTGAAGCTGTTGATGCCGTGATGGCTCACCAGCTCGGCCATTTCCTCGCGCACCTGTTCGCTCCACCAGGTGATCGCCACATGAAACCCGTAGTCGGCCGCCGACTTCTCGGCCCAGCCACGCCACTGGTGAAAGGCTTCCAGCAACGACTGCTGTGGGTTGGGAATCACAAAATCGATGATCGACGTGGTCCCGCCCGCCAGGCCCGCTGCCGTACCGCTGAAAAAGTCCTCGCTGGCCACGGTGCCCATGAAGGGCAGTTGCATATGGGTATGGGGGTCGATACCGCCGGGCATCAGGTATTGGCCGCTGCCATCGAGTATCTCGGTGCCGGCGGGAATATCCAGATCAGTGCCAATAGCGCGGATTAGACCGTCTGCGCACAAGACATCGGCTTTATAACTTTCATCATGGGTAACAACGGTAGCGCCACGGATCAACAGAGACATGCCGAGTTCCTCAGAGGCTTGACCGGCTTATGCCAGTTCTAAGTGTTGTAGTGCTGCACACCGTGCAAGATTTATTCTTGTCAGTTGTGACAGGAATAGAAACTAGCCCGAGTTTTTCGAATGATCAAGATTATTTTTTATAAACATATATCCAGATTAAGTTGTTGAAATATATAGATAAAAATCTCAAATCACCAAAATGTAGCGTCCATTCACCATTTTGACGCACTTGACAGGTTCCCAATATGAGCAACATTTCCTATTGCAAATCAGACGCTTGAGAGTTGCCTCTTGACGGCGGGTAGTAATAAAAATAATTGTGTTGCACCAGATTGAGTCCTGATTGTTCGGACAACTTCTGCGTTATTTGGCCTGAGTAACGTTGAAAGTGCCGTGGGACTTTTCGGTAAATAAAATAAAGCTGATAAACATCAGCCAGTTATATAAGCGGTACGGATGGGGTGACGGCTTGCGGCACGGTAATTGAGTGCGCTGGCGGTTGGCCGGGTCCGTGATGTCATGTTGTCCATGCGGGACTACGGCCATCCAGCGTTGAGCGCCGGATGAGCAACAATAATTTTAAAAAAAACCGTGGAGCGGCCATGCAACAGAACAGATCGCAAGTCATAGAACGCGACGGCCTGTATGAACTCGACGCCGGCAGCGACGTCCTCGACAGCCCCCGCTACAACCACGACATGGCACCGACCAAGGTGCACGAACGAACCTGGAACAAGTGGCACATCACGGCGCTGTGGGTCGGCATGTCGATCTGCGTACCGACCTACACCCTGGGTGGGGTGCTTACCGCGTACTTCGGTTTGTCGGTGGGCGAGGCGCTGATGGCGATCCTGCTGGCCAATATCGTGGTGCTTATCCCCCTGACGCTCAACGCTTTTCCCGGGACCAAGTACGGCATTCCGTTCCCGGTGCTGTTGCGCTCATCCTTCGGCATCCTTGGTTCCAATGTGCCGTGCCTGATCCGTGCGCTGGTGGCGTGTGGCTGGTTCGGTATCCAGACGATGTTCGGCGGGCTGGCGATCCACTTGTTCCTCGGCTCGATTTTCGAGGGTTGGAAGAGCCTGGGCGGCACCGGCGAGGTGATCGGCTTCATGATCTTCTGGGTGCTGAACCTGTGGGTGGTGCTGCGTGGCGCCGAGTCGATCAAATGGCTGGAAACCCTGTCGGCGCCGCTGCTGGTGGCGGTGGGTATCGGCCTGCTGGTGTGGGCGTTGCCCAATGTGTCGCTCAGCGAGCTGATGGCGATTCCGCCCAAGCGGCCCGAAGGCGCGAGCCTGACGGGTTACTTCATGGCCGGGCTGACGGCGATGGTCGGGTTCTGGGCCACGTTGTCGTTGAATATTCCCGACTTCAGCCGCTATGCCAAAAGCCAGAAGGACCAGATCCTGGGGCAGATTTTTGGCCTGCCGCTGACCATGTTCCTGTTCGCCGCATTGGGCGTGATCATGACCGCCGCCTCGGTGAAGCTGGTGGGGATCAGCGTCTCCGACCCGGTGACCCTGATCGGCCACATCCAGAGCCCGGTGTGGGTGGCGGTGGCGATGGCGTTGATCATCATTGCCACGCTGTCGACCAACACGGCAGCGAATATTGTCTCGCCCACCAATGACTTCCAGAACATCGCGCCCAAGCTGATCAACCGCGCCACCGCCGTGGTGCTTACCGGCCTGGTGGGGCTGGCGTTGATGGCCCATGAACTGCTGAAAAAACTCGGCCTGATCGTGTCCGATGTCAGCCTGGAAACCGTGTATTCCAACTGGCTGCTGGGTTATTCGAGCCTGTTGGGGCCGATTGCCGGGATCATGGTGGTGGACTATTTCCTGATCCGCCGCCAGCAACTGGACCTGGCGGGGTTGTACCGCGATGACGTGTACCCGGCGTGGAATGTGGCGGGGTTTATCGCCTTTGGCGTGCCGGTGGTGCTGACCTTGCTGTCGCTGGGTAGCGATGCATTCAGTTGGTTCTACAGCTATGGCTGGTTCACCGGTTCGGCGTTGGGCGGGGTGTTGTATTACGGCCTGTGCAGCAAGCGCAAAACCAGCCCGGTCGCTGCCAAGACATCCCTGTAAGCGATGTGGAATGCAATCAACTGTGGGATCGGGCTTGCTCGCGAAGGCGGTGGGTCAGTGATGGATATATTGACTGATACACCGCCTTCGCGAGCAAGCCCGATCCCACAGTTGGACCGCGTCAATCATAAGAAATATTGCCCGAGGAGATCCCCATGAACGCTGCCATCGACGTTCTACAATCGACCCATCAGCACATCAACCGCGACCGCCTGTGGCAGTCGTTGATGGACCTCGCCAAGCTTGGCGCTACCCCCAAGGGCGGTGTGTGTCGACTGGCCCTGACCGACCTGGATCGCCAGGCTCGCGATCTGTTTGTGCAATGGTGCGAGGATGCGGGTTGCACCGTGACCGTCGATGGTGTGGGCAATATCTTTGCTCGTCGCCCTGGGCGCAACCCGGCGCTGGCGCCGGTGATGACCGGCAGCCATATCGACACCCAGCCGACTGGCGGCAAGTTCGACGGCTGCTTCGGTGTATTGGCGGGAGTGGAGGTGTTGCGCACGCTCAATGACCTGCAGATCGAAACCGAGGCGCCGCTGGAAGTGGTGGTGTGGACCAACGAAGAAGGCTCGCGCTTCCCGCCATGCATGATGGGCTCCGGGGTGTTTGCCGAGAAATTCACCCTGGCAGACACCCTGGCCAAAACCGATGCCGAGGGCGTCACGGTGGGCGATGCGCTGAATGCGATTGGCTATGCGGGCACCCGACCGGTCAGTGGGCACAAGGTAGGGGCTTATTTTGAAGCCCATATCGAGCAAGGCCCGATCCTTGAAGATGAGCGCAAAACCATCGGCGTGGTGCTGGGGGCGCTCGGCCAGAAATGGTTCGACCTGACCCTGCGTGGGGTCGAGGCCCACGCTGGGCCGACGCCGATGCACCTGCGCAAGGACGCCCTGGTCGGTGCTTCGGCAGTGGTGGCTGCGGTAAACGCAGCAGCCCTCGGCCATCAGCCCCATGCCTGTGGCACCGTGGGTTGCCTGCAAGCCTACCCGGGCTCGCGCAATGTGATCCCTGGCGAGGTGCGCATGACCCTGGACTTCCGCCACCTGGAGCCGGCACGCCTGGACTCGATGATTGCCCAGGTGCGCCAGGTGATCGACGACACCTGCGCCAAGCACGGCCTGACCTTCGAAATGGTGCCTACCGCCGATTTTCCACCGCTGTATTTCGACAAGGGGTGTGTCGATGCTGTACGTGAGGCGGCCAATGGCCTGGGCCTGTCGAACATGGATATTGTCAGTGGCGCCGGGCACGACGCGATCTTCGTTGCCGAATTGGGGCCGGCGGGGATGATATTCGTGCCGTGTGAGGGCGGGATCAGCCATAACGAGATCGAAAACGCGGCGCCGGATGACCTGGCGGCGGGGTGCGCGGTATTGCTGCGGGCGATGGTGGCGGCTTCGGCGGCCGTGGCCAACAAGCGGGTGGCCTGAACCTGTAGGAGCCGGCAAGCCGGCTCCTACATTATTTATCAGGCGTGATGGGCGACAGGCTTATGGGCCTTGGCGCGTGTCGCGGCCTTGGGCTGTGGATGATGATGCCGGCGGGTCACGCGCAATACCCCCCACAACATGGCGCCGGCGACGGCCAGCCAGCCAAGCACCAGCAGGAAAATCGTGGTTGTCAGGCTCATGAGTGCCTCCTTTTGCCCTGTGCAGGGCACACACTGTCTTTGCAATGGACAGTCTAGCTGCCTCCCGGTTGCGTGCTATTGACCAATGGTCGTGTCCGTCCAACTTGTTTGCTCTATCCCGGGCTTTTTACTGCTGCCCAAGGCTATACCGGCGTCCAAGAGCGCCCTATGATCAACGCCCCAGCCCGCAGATGATCAAGAGAGTGAAGAAGTTGCGTTTACGGTCGAGTCTCAAAAAATCCTCGCTGGTGGCTGCCTGCGTCCTCGGATTGGCCGCGTGTGCCGGGCATCCCACCCCCTCGAAAATCCACGGTCTGCCCGAACGTGTAGAGCTCAACGGTGTGCCGGCGTTTCGTGGCGACACCTACCAGGGTGGCCCAGCCGCCTTGGCCAGCATGCTGTCGCAACAAGGCATTGTGATTACACCGGGCTTGCTGGATAAGCCATTGCACCTGCCGGGTGGGGAAGCGGACCTTGAGCGCAATATGCAGATACTGGCGCGTGAGTACGGGATGCTGGTGTATCCGCTGGATGCCAAGCTAACCGCGCTGTTGGCGCAGGTGGCGGCGGGGTATCCGGTGATGGTGCGCATCACCGAGGGCTCGACACTCTGGGCCGAGCCGCGTTATGCGGTACTGGTGGGCTTTAACCAGCAGAACAGTACGGTATTGCTGCGAGTCGCAAGGGACCGGCGACGCCCGGTGGCGTTCAGCGACTTCGAGTCCGCCTGGAACAGCGCCGGGCAGTGGGCGGTGCTGGTCCAGCGCCCAAGCCAGTTGCCGGCCAATCTGGATGCGGGGCGGTGGCAGCAGGCCGCTAACGCAACCGCCCAGGCCGGCCAGGAGCAGGCGGCAGCCCAGGCACTCAAGGTGATGGCCGAAAGACCGAAGCAGCCATAAAGCAAACGGCGCCCGAGGGCGCCGTTTTTTGTACCTGCCAATCGTGTATCAATGGGACTGGGCGACCCCGGTCTGGCGGGCCTTGAGATTCTTGTCGGCCTTGTATTGCAGGGCCACGTCCGGCACCGAGCCACTCTTGCCGGTTTCAATCCACTTGCGGATGCGGCTGGCATCGGCAAAGTGCGTGAACTTGCCGAAAGCATCGAGGATCACCAGCGATACCGGACGATTGCCCATGCTCGTCACCAGCACCAGGCAGTGGCCGGCCTGGTTGGTGAAGCCGGTCTTGGTCAGCTTGATATCCCAGTTGGCCCGGTTGACCAGGTGATCGGTATTGGAAAAGCCCAGGGTGTAGCTGGGCTTGCGGAACGACACGGTTTTTTCCTTGGTGGTGCTCAGTTGCGTGAGCAGCGGGTATTTGTGCGCGGCTTGCACCAGCTTGCTCAAGTCGCGGGCGGTGGACACGTTATGGATCGACAGGCCGGTGGGCTCGACATAGCGCGTGCTGTTCATGCCCAGGGCCTTGGCCTTGGCGTTCATCGCGGCAATAAATGCTGCATAACCGCCCGGATAGTGGTGGGCCAGGCTGGCAGCGGCACGGTTTTCCGAGGACATCAGGGTGATCAGCAACATCTCCTTGCGCGGCATCTCGCTGTTGAGCTTGACCCGTGAGAACACGCCTTTCATTTCCGGGGTGTCGCTGATGTTGATGGAGATGTACTCGTCCATGTTCTGCTTGGCGTCCAGCACCACCATGCCGGTCATCAATTTGGTGACGGAAGCAATCGGCACGACTACGTCGGGGTTGCTGGCGTAGATCACCTTGTTGGTTTGCAAATCCACCAGCATCGCGCTACCCGAAGCGATATGCAGCTGCGAGGTATCCCGTGGGGCCAGGGTGGTTTCACTGGCGTTGGCGACAGTGCCTGCGAATGCGAAGAACAGGCTGACGAGAGAGAGACGAATATTCACGCGGATGGACTCGCTAAAAGATAGAAAAATACCGGGTGCGACCGGCTTTATGAAAAATGACGTTACATATTATTAGTATGGGCCAGAAACTGTCGAATGTTCTTCTAAAACCAGACGAAAGCTCTTAAAAACAAAGAAAAAACGACTTTTTTTGCGGGCAATAAAAAGCCCCGCCATAAGGCAGGGCTTCTTTAGTGCGGCGGGTTATTAGCTGTGCAGCGTTTCGGCCGCGTACAGGGTGTTTTCCAGAAGGCACGCACGGGTCATCGGGCCTACGCCACCCGGCACCGGAGTAATCCAGCCGGCACGGGGCAGGGCGGTTTCATACACTACGTCGCCCACCAGCTTGCCGTCTTCCTGGCGGTTGATGCCGACGTCGATGACGATGGCGCCTTCCTTGATCCACTCGCCCTTGACCAGGCCCGGCTTGCCGGCGGCGACCACTACCAGGTCGGCACGGCCGACGTGGCCTGCCAGGTCCTTGGTGAAGCGGTGGGTGACGGTCACGGTGCAGCCGGCCAGCAGCAGTTCCATGGCCATCGGGCGGCCAACAATGTTGGAAGCGCCAACGACTACCGCATCCAGCCCATACAGGTCCACGCCGGTGCTTTCCAGCAGGGTCATGATGCCTTTTGGCGTGCAGGGGCGTAGCAGGGGGATACGCTGGGCCAGGCGACCGACGTTATAAGGATGGAAACCGTCGACGTCTTTGTCGGGGCGGATGCGCTCCAGCAGCAGGGAGGCATCCAGATGCTCCGGCAGCGGCAATTGCAGCAGGATGCCGTCGATGTTCGGATCGTCGTTGAGGCCGTCGATCAGGTCGGTCAGCGCCTGTTGGGTGGTGTCGGAAGGCAAGTCGTAGGCCTTGGAAACAAAGCCGACCTCTTCACAGTCTTTACGCTTGTGCGAGACATAAACCTGGGAGGCAGGATCGCTGCCGACCAGGATCACCGCGAGCCCCGGCGTGCGCAGGCCAAGCTTGCGACGTTCGGCGACACGTTTGGCGATCTGCTGGCGCAGGCTGGCGGCGATTGATTTGCCGTCGATAAGTTGTGCAGTCATTACGCGTGATTAACCATCGAGAGGGGGAGGAAAAGTGCGCGCATTCTCGCACGCCAGGACGTGAGGGCAAAGGCGCTTGGTCTGCAAATTCCCCTAACCCCTTAAATAAAATGAATTTTTTTCAAAAAAGATTTGACGGCCCCTGGGGGCGTCTATACTATTCGTCGCACTTGTCGGGCACAGCCTAGCACTGGTTAAGAAGGTCGAGCGCAATAGTGGTTTTATTGGGTGAGGCTGGAAGCATTTAGTTTGTAGTCCTCCAAGAGTACAGATTAATCAGGCGCCCGTAGCTCAGCTGGATAGAGCATCCGCCTTCTAAGCGGATGGTCGCAGGTTCGAGTCCTGCCGGGTGCGCCATTAGGCAGCTTTGGCACAAGTAGCGCAAGATGGTGGGCGTAGCTCAGTTGGTAGAGCACGGGATTGTGACTCCCGTTGTCGAGGGTTCGATCCCCTTCGTCCACCCCATATTTCAAAAGGCGCCAGATTTAACGGTCTGGCGCCTTTGTTTTAAAAGCTTCAAGCCGCGGATGTGGTGGAATTGGTAGACACACTGGATTTAGGTTCCAGCGCCGCGAGGCGTAAGAGTTCGAGTCTCTTCATCCGCACCAAATACAGCGTCACCCTTGCCATGGGCTGGGTTGGTGCTTAACAGAGAAGGCGATTGGCTTCTTTGTCACGCAATATGGTGGGCGTAGCTCAGTTGGTAGAGCACGGGATTGTGACTCCCGTTGTCGAGGGTTCGATCCCCTTCGTCCACCCCATATTCCGAAAGGCGCCAGATTTAACAGTCTGGCGCCTTTTTTGTTTTAGCGGTTTACGTATTCGGCGACTGCAGGTTCTGGGTCGCAGGGGTGGGCGCTTCGTCGTATTTTTGTTTCTCGATGATGCCGTACTACCCGCCGGCCTTGTGCGCAAGGTTGGCAGCCAGGGAGATGGTTGGCAGCTTCTTCTATATATAGAAGGGTTGGTACAGAGCCCTGGCGTGATTGGCTGTATTTGTCACTGGGGCGAGGAGCATTCGTGCATTCGTACCTGTAAAATGCCTGCTGTTTTTTAACCCGTTTTCAGTAGGGTGACTTCTTGAGTTTGACCCACTAGAATGCATGCCCTTGATTCTTGGGTCGGAAACGGCCGGCTAACGTCTGTGCAACGAGGAATATCCATGCAAGTTTCTGTTGAAAATACTACTGCTATCGAGCGCCGCATGAGCATCACCGTGCCGGCAGAGCGCATCGAGACTGCGGTCAACAAGCGTCTGCAGCAGACTGCCCAGAAGGCCAAGATCGCTGGTTTCCGTCCAGGCAAAGTGCCGATGAGCGAAATCAAGCGCCGCTTTGGTGCTGACGCGCGTCAAGATGCCGTAGGTGACGTGATCCAGGCTTCCTTCTACGAAGCTGTTGTCGAGCAAAAGCTGAACCCGGCTGGTTCGCCTTCCATCGAGCCTAAGTCCTTGGAAGCTGGCAAGGACCTGGAATACGTTGCCGTATTCGAAGTGTTCCCAGAGTTCACCGTCGCTGGCTTCGAAGGTATCGAAATCGAGCGCCTGAGCGCCGAAGTGGCTGATGCCGACCTGGACAACATGCTGGAAATCCTGCGCAAGCAGAACACCCGTTTTGAAGTGGCCGATCGCGCTGCCCAGAACGAAGACCAACTGAACATCGATTTCGTAGGCAAGGTTGACGGCGAAGTCTTCGCTGGCGGCTCGGCCAAAGGCACCCAGTTGGTACTGGGCTCCAATCGCATGATCCCGGGTTTTGAAGACGGTCTGGTTGGCGCTAAAGCCGGTGAAGAGCGTGTTCTGAACCTGACTTTCCCTGCTGACTACCAGAACCTGGATCTGGCTGGCAAAGCCGCCGAGTTCACCGTGACTGTCAACAGTGTTTCCGAGCCTAAGCTGCCAGAACTGAACGAAGAGTTCTTCGCCCAGTTCGGCATCAAGGAAACCGGTATCGAAGGTTTCCGCGCCGAAGTTCGCAAGAACATGGAGCGTGAGCTGCGCCAGGCCATCAAGTCCAAGGTCAAGAACCAGGTCATGGACGGTCTGCTGGCCGCCAACCCGATCGAAGTGCCTAAGGCTCTGCTGTCCAACGAAGTGGACCGCCTGCGCGTACAAGCTGTTCAGCAGTTTGGTGGCAACATCAAGCCTGACCAACTGCCGGCCGAGCTGTTCGAAGAGCAAGCCAAGCGCCGCGTCGTGCTGGGCCTGATCGTGGCTGAAGTGGTCAAGCAGTTCGACCTCAAGCCTGACGAAGACCGCGTTCGCGAAATGATCCAGGAAATGGCTTCGGCCTACCAGGAGCCTGAGCAGGTCGTGGCTTGGTACTACAAGAATGACCAGCAGTTGAACGAAGTCCGTTCGGTTGTGCTGGAAGAACAAGTTGTGGATACTGTTCTGCAGAAGGCTAAGGTGACCGACAAAGCGGTCTCTTACGAAGAAGCAGTCAAGCCGGCAGAAGCAGCACAAGCCGACTGATTGTCCAACTCGTTTGAAAATACACCCATAAGCCAGCCTCGCGCTGGCTTATGCGTATTCAAGACATGACTATTTGGGAGTAACTGCAGAGCATGTTCCGTAATTCGTATATTCAGCAGAACTCTGATATCCAGGCCGCAGGCGGCCTGGTCCCGATGGTTGTCGAGCAATCTGCTCGTGGCGAACGCGCCTACGACATCTACTCGCGCCTGCTCAAGGAACGAGTGATCTTTCTGGTTGGTCCGGTAGAGGACTACATGGCCAACCTGATCTGTGCGCAACTGCTGTTCCTTGAAGCGGAAAACCCGGACAAGGACATCCATCTCTACATCAACTCTCCAGGCGGTTCGGTGACGGCGGGCATGTCGATCTACGACACCATGCAGTTCATCAAGCCGAACGTATCCACCACGTGCATTGGCCAGGCCTGCAGCATGGGTGCATTCCTGCTGACCGCAGGTGCTGAAGGCAAGCGTTTCTGCCTGCCTAACTCGCGCGTGATGATTCACCAGCCACTGGGCGGTTTCCAGGGCCAGGCGTCGGACATCGAAATCCACGCCAAGGAAATCCTGTTTATCCGTGAGCGTCTCAATACGCTGATGGCCAAGCACAGCGGGCACACCCTGGAAGAAATCGAGCGCGATACCAACCGCGACAACTTCATGAGTGCCGAAGCCGCGCGTGAATACGGGCTGATCGACGCCGTGATCGACAAGCGCCCCGCTTAATATAAGCCGCTCAAAATAGGGCTGGTCGGCATGTCCGACCACCGGCGGGCTTGAAAAAGCCCGCATAAGCCTTCATCTTGTGTTGCAAGCCTATCGGATTTGGATCGAACGAATGACTGACACCCGCAACGGCGAGGACAACGGCAAGCTGCTCTATTGCTCCTTCTGTGGCAAAAGCCAGCATGAAGTGCGCAAATTGATTGCCGGCCCCTCGGTCTTTATCTGCGACGAGTGCGTCGACCTGTGCAATGACATCATCCGTGAGGAGGTGCAGGAGGCACAGGCCGAAAGCAGCGCGCATAAATTGCCTTCGCCTAAAGAAATCAGCGGCATCCTTGATCAGTACGTGATTGGTCAAGAGCGTGCAAAGAAGGTTCTGGCCGTAGCGGTGTACAACCACTACAAGCGCTTGAACCAGCGTGACAAGAAAGGTGACGAGGTCGAACTCGGCAAGAGCAACATCCTGCTGATCGGTCCTACAGGCTCGGGTAAAACCCTGCTTGCAGAAACCCTCGCTCGCCTGCTGAACGTTCCGTTCACCATCGCCGACGCCACCACCCTCACCGAGGCTGGCTACGTGGGTGAAGATGTCGAGAACATCATTCAGAAACTGCTGCAGAAGTGCGACTACGACGTAGAAAAGGCCCAGATGGGTATTGTCTATATCGATGAAATCGACAAGATTTCGCGCAAGTCCGACAACCCGTCGATCACCCGGGATGTTTCCGGTGAAGGCGTGCAGCAAGCCTTGCTGAAGTTGATTGAAGGCACGGTCGCTTCCGTACCGCCCCAAGGTGGCCGCAAGCACCCGCAGCAGGAATTCCTGCAGGTTGATACGCGTAACATCCTGTTTATCTGTGGCGGTGCGTTCTCCGGCCTGGAAAAGGTTATTCAAAACCGTTCCACCCGTGGCGGCATCGGTTTCAGTGCAGAAGTGCGCAGCAAGGAAGAAGGCAAGAAGGTGGGCGAGTCCCTGCGTGAAGTCGAGCCTGACGATCTGGTCAAGTTCGGTCTGATCCCGGAATTCGTTGGCCGTCTGCCGGTCCTGGCTACGCTGGACGAACTGGACGAGGCTGCTCTGATTCAGATCCTCACCGAGCCGAAAAACGCCCTGACCAAGCAATACGCCAAGCTGTTCGAAATGGAAGGTGTAGACCTCGAGTTCCGTGCCGATGCGCTCAAATCGGTGGCCAAGCGGGCACTGGAGCGCAAGACTGGCGCACGTGGCCTGCGCTCGATTCTCGAAGGCGTACTGCTCGACACCATGTACGAAATCCCCTCGCAGTCCGAGGTGAGTAAAGTGGTGATCGACGAAAGCGTTATAGAAGGTAAGTCCAAGCCACTGTATATCTACGAAAACAGTGAGCCGGCTGCCAAGGCTGCGCCAGACGCGTAAGCGTTTCGCAGTTTCGGTACAAACAAGGGGCCTCTAGGGGCCCCTTTGTTTTTCATAGGGATTTTTACTGTGTGTAACTGCCAGCATTGAGCTTGTTTTTTTTACACGCAGCCCCCATCTTTGTTTCAAGCTTACTTTCATCTGTCATAGAGGCGAAATCATGAAGACAACCATTGAATTGCCTCTCTTGCCATTGCGTGATGTGGTTGTGTATCCGCACATGGTTATCCCGCTGTTCGTGGGGCGCGAGAAGTCTATCGAAGCCCTCGAGGCCGCGATGACGGGCGACAAGCAGATCCTGCTGTTGGCCCAGAGAAATCCGGCTGACGACGATCCAGGCGAAGACGCCCTGTATCGCGTCGGCACCATTGCCACCGTTCTGCAATTGCTCAAGCTGCCGGATGGCACCGTCAAGGTGCTGGTCGAGGGTGAGCAGCGCGGTGCGGTCGAGCGCTTCATGGAGGTGGATGGCCACCTGCGTGCAGAAGTGGCGTTGATCGACGAAGTCGATGCGCCTGAGCGCGAATCCGAAGTGTTTGTACGCAGCCTGCTGTCCCAGTTCGAGCAATACGTGCAACTGGGCAAGAAAGTCCCGGCTGAAGTCCTGTCCTCCCTCAACAGCATTGATGAGCCAAGCCGCCTGGTCGACACCATGGCCGCGCACATGGCGCTGAAGATCGAGCAGAAGCAAGACATCCTCGAAATCATCGACCTGTCGACCCGGGTCGAGCACGTCCTGGCCCTGCTGGATGCCGAGATCGATCTGCTGCAGGTCGAGAAGCGCATTCGCGGTCGCGTCAAGAAGCAGATGGAGCGCAGCCAGCGCGAGTACTACCTGAATGAGCAGATGAAGGCCATTCAGAAAGAGCTCGGCGACAGCGAGGAAGGTCACAACGAAATCGAAGAGCTGAAAAAGCGCATCGATGCCGCAGGCCTGCCAAAAGATGCGTTGACCAAAGCCACCGCCGAGTTGAACAAACTCAAGCAAATGTCGCCGATGTCGGCCGAAGCCACCGTGGTTCGCTCCTACATCGACTGGCTGGTGCAGGTGCCGTGGAAAGCCCAGACCAAGGTGCGCCTGGACCTGGCGCGTGCCGAAGATATCCTCGACGCCGATCACTACGGCCTGGAAGAGGTCAAGGAACGCATCCTCGAATACCTCGCCGTGCAAAAGCGCGTGAAGAAGATTCGTGGCCCGGTGTTGTGCCTGGTCGGTCCTCCGGGCGTGGGTAAAACCTCGCTGGCCGAGTCGATTGCCAACGCCACCAACCGAAAATTCGTGCGCATGGCCCTCGGTGGCGTGCGTGATGAAGCGGAAATCCGTGGACATCGCCGGACTTACATCGGTTCGATGCCGGGAAGATTGATTCAAAAGATGACAAAGGTTGGCGTGCGCAATCCGCTGTTCCTGCTCGATGAAATCGACAAAATGGGCAGCGACATGCGGGGCGATCCTGCATCAGCCTTGCTCGAAGTGCTCGACCCCGAGCAGAACCACAATTTCAACGACCATTACCTGGAAGTCGACTACGACCTGTCCGACGTAATGTTCCTGTGCACCTCCAACTCGATGAACATCCCGCCAGCCCTGCTGGACCGGATGGAGGTGATTCGTCTGCCGGGTTACACCGAAGACGAGAAGATCAATATCGCCGTCAAGTACCTCGCGCCCAAGCAGATTGCGGCCAACGGGTTGAAGAAGGGCGAGATCGAATTTGATGTCGAGTCGATCCGCGACATCATTCGCTACTACACCCGCGAGGCAGGTGTACGGGGCCTTGAGCGTCAATTGGCGAAGATCTGCCGTAAGGCAGTCAAAGAACATGCCCTGGAGAAACGCTTCTCCGTGAAGGTTACGGCCGATGCGCTGGAGCACTTCCTGGGTGTGCGCAAATTCCGCTATGGCCTGGCCGAGCAGCAGGATCAGGTCGGGCAGGTGACTGGTCTGGCGTGGACCCAGGTGGGCGGCGAATTGCTGACCATCGAGGCCGCGGTGATCCCGGGCAAGGGGCAACTGATCAAGACCGGTTCCCTGGGTGACGTGATGGTCGAGTCCATCACGGCCGCGCAGACCGTGGTGCGCAGCCGCGCCCGCAGCCTGGGGATCCCCCTGGACTTCCACGAGAAGCACGACACCCACATCCATATGCCGGAAGGGGCGACCCCCAAAGACGGCCCTAGCGCTGGCGTAGGCATGTGCACGGCCCTGGTATCGGCCCTGACCGGCATCCCCGTGCGCGCCGATGTGGCCATGACCGGGGAAATCACCCTGCGTGGTCAGGTACTGGCCATTGGTGGCCTGAAGGAAAAACTGTTGGCTGCACACCGTGGTGGTATCAAGACGGTGATCATTCCTGAAGAGAATGTTCGCGACTTGAAGGAAATTCCTGACAATATTAAGCAGGATCTGCAGATTAAACCGGTTAAATGGATTGACGAGGTCCTGCAAATTGCGCTGCAATACGCGCCGGAGCCCTTGCCGGATGTGGCTCCCGAGATAGTCGCGAAGGACGAAAAACGCGAGACTGACTCTAAGGAAAGAATTAGCACGCATTAATACGTTTAAGCTTGGTGGCTTCCTTGACAGCTTTTTAGAGCCCTTGTTATAAAGCGGCTCTTATAAGTGCCTGTAGGCCATTCAGCACTGGTTTTTGCTTTCACCAAAAAACTTAGAATCATACTCAATAGATATAAGGGGACTTAGAGTGAACAAGTCGGAACTGATTGATGCTATCGCCGCATCTGCTGATATCCCGAAAGCCGCTGCTGGCCGTGCGCTGGACGCAGTAATCGAATCCGTCACTGGCGCTCTCAAGGCCGGCGACTCCGTGGTACTGGTAGGTTTCGGTACTTTCTCTGTGACCGATCGTCCAGCCCGCACTGGCCGTAACCCACAGACTGGCAAAGCACTGCAAATCGCTGCTGCCAAGAAACCAGGTTTCAAAGCCGGTAAAGCCCTGAAAGAAGCCGTCAACTAAGCTTCGTTCAAGCCTTTGCCTATCCGGGCTGGACGCAGGTCTGGCCTGGCAGCGGAGCGGCAACTGACCTGAGTATCCATTGGGTCGCGACGCCGGGGGGCGGGTTCAACACCCGTCCGTTC
This sequence comes from Pseudomonas sp. HC1(2025), assembly GCF_058742075.1. Taxonomy (NCBI): domain Bacteria; kingdom Pseudomonadati; phylum Pseudomonadota; class Gammaproteobacteria; order Pseudomonadales; family Pseudomonadaceae; genus Pseudomonas; species Pseudomonas sp. HC1(2025). The sequence goes on from NZ_CP196017.1 coordinate 2,198,215, forward strand.
CGCCAGTTACGAGAAGGCGCATCCTCGGATGCGCCTTTCTTCTATCCGGATTCTACCCACGCTCCACGGTTGCCTAATTTTTGAAGTTCAACCGTTTCTGGGGGACGCATGCTGCAGAATATCAGGGACAATTCACAAGGCTGGATTGCCAAGACCATTATCGGGCTCATCGTTGTATTGATGGCCTTCACCGGTATCGAGGCCATTTTCCAGGCCACGACCAACAGCCAGGACGCGGCCAAGGTCAATGGTGAAGAAATCACTCAAAACGAGCTGAGCCAGGCCGTCGACATGCAACGTCGGCAGCTGATGCAACAACTGGGCAAGGACTTCGACGCGTCCTTGCTGGATGAAAAAATGCTGCGCGAGGCGGCCCTCAAAGGCCTGATCGATCGCAAGCTACTGCTGCAAGGCGCGGCCGATTCGAAGTTCTCCTTCTCGGAAGCTGCACTGGACCAAGTGATCCTGCAGACCCCGGAGTTTCAGGAAGACGGCAAGTTCAGCGCTGAACGCTTCGACCAGGTGATCCGTCAACTGGGCTACAGCCGTATGCAGTTCCGGCAGATGCTGACCCAGGAAATGCTGATCGGCCAACTGCGCGCAGGCATTGCCGGCAGCGGTTTTGTCACCGACCAGGAAGTGCTGAACTTTGCGCGTCTGGAAAAACAGACCCGTGATTTCGCCACCGTCAGCATCAAGGCCGACCCGGCAGCCGTGAAACTCACCGACGACGAGGTCAAGGCTTACTACGACCAACACGCCAAAGAGTTCATGACTCCAGACCAGGTCGTCATCGACTACCTGGAGCTGAAGAAGTCTTCGTTCTTTGACCAGGTAGCGGTCAAGGACGATGAGCTGCAGGCCCTGTACGAGAAAGAAACCGCCAACCTCGCTGAACAGCGTCGTGCCGCGCACATTCTGATCGAAGTCAACGACAAGGTCACCGAGGCCCAGGCCAAGGCCAAGATCGAGGAAGTCCAGGCGCGCCTGGCCAAGGGCGAAAGCTTCGAGGCCCTGGCCAAGGAGTTCTCCCAGGATCCGGGTTCGGCCAACAGCGGCGGCGACCTGGGTTTTGCAGGCCCTGGCGTCTACGATCCTGAGTTCGAAAGTGCCCTGTACGCCTTGAACAAGGACCAGGTCTCGGCACCGGTACGTTCCAGCTTCGGCTGGCACCTGATCAAGCTGCTGGGTGTTGAAGCGCCAGAAGTGCCTTCGTTCGCCAGCCTGAAAGACAAGCTGACCCGCGAGCTGAAGACCCAGCAAGTAGAACAGCGCTTCGTCGAGGCAACCAAGCAACTGGAAGATGCGGCATTCGAAGCCTCCGACCTGGCCCAGCCAGCTTCGGACCTGAAGCTGACCGTACACACTTCGGCGCCGTTTGGCCGTGAAGGTGGCGAAGGCATCGCGGCCAACCGTGCTGTGATCCAGGCGGCTTTCAGCCCTGAAGTGCTGGATGAGGGTGCCAACAGCACCGCCATCGAGCTGGATCCGGAAACCATCGTGGTCCTGCGCGCCAAGGAGCACCGCAAGCCGGAGCAACTGCCGCTGGAAAGCGTGGCGACCGCCATCCGTGCCCAGTTGACAAAGGAGCGTGCAAGCGCTGCGGCGAAGACCCATGCTGACGAGCTGATCGCTAACCTGCGCGACGGCAAGCTGGCATTGGACCAGGCGGTTGATGGCCAGGCCTGGAAAGTCACCGAAGCTGCTACCCGTGGCCAGGAAGGCGTCGAGCCTGCCGTGCTGCAAGCGCTGTTCCGCATGGCCAAGCCGGCGGCGAAGGACAAACCGACCTTCACCGACGTGACCCTGCCGGATGGCAGCTTGATGATCCTGCGCTTGAACAACGTCAACGAAGGCGCTGCGCCAACCGATGAAGAGAAGGAGCAATATCGTCGCTTCCTCGCTTCGCGGGTCGGTCAGCAGGACTTCGCTGCGTTCCGCAAGGAGCTGGAAACCAAGGCTGACATCAAGCGGTTCTGATGTACTAATACCGTTTCAAAAAAACACCCCGGCCTGAAACCGGGGTCTTTTTTTGCCTGTTTGTCAGGTGCGGCGAGGCTGCAGGGTGGTGATCAATGCCAGCGTAGCCAAGGCGGCAACGACCCAGGGAAACCACATGACGCCCCATCCCTGAAGTAGTACGCCGCCCAGGAGCCCACCGCCGGCAATCCCCAGGTTCCACACCGTCACCAGCATCGACTGGGCTGCATCCGCCGAGTCACCGGCCGATTTGGCCAGCGCGGTTTGCAGCAAGGCAGGCAAGCCGCCAAACGCCAGGCCCCAGATGGCGACTGACAGGTAGACGACCTCGGTAGAGGCGATCCACAGCCCCAGGGCCAATGCTGCAGCGGCAAACAGGGTGCAGCTGCTCACCAGTAGGACCTGCAGCAGGCGGTCAATCAACAGGCCGACGATCCAGATCCCCATCAGCGCGGCCAGGCCAAATACCAGCAACACCCGGTCGATGTCGGCGGTAAGCCCGGCGGGCGCCAGGAACGGCGCGATATAGGTGTACAGAATGTTATGCGCCAGCACGTAGGTAAAGGTCACCCACAGCACCGGTCGCACCCCCGGCAAACGCAGGACCTGGCGCAAGCCCAGGCGCTGTTGCGCACGTTGCCCGGCAAAGTCCGGCACCTGCCAGCGTACCCACGCCAGTAGCAGCACTGTCAGCCCGCTCATGATCGCAAAGCTCAAGCGCCAACCCACTGCAGTGCCCAGAAACGTTCCGGCAGGCACTCCAAGGGATAACGCCAGGGGCGCGCCCAGCATTGCCACGGCAATCGCCCGGCCCTGTAGGTGCGGGGCCACCATGCGGCTGGCATATCCTGCCAGCAGTGCCCAGAGCAAACCCGCGAACACCCCGGCCAACAGCCGTGCAACCAGGGTCAGCCAATACACGCTTGATAGTGCCGTGACACTGTTGACTAGCGCGAAGCCACCAATGGCTAGCATCAGCAAGGGGCGGCGGCGCCAGCCACGGGTGGCGATGGTCAGGGGGATGGCGGCCAGCAACGAGCCGAGGGCATACAGCGTGACGAGCTGGCCGACCAGCGCCTCGCTCACCCCGAGGCCGGCGCTCATCTGGGGCAGCAGACCTGCGGGCATCGCCTCGGTGAGGATGGTGATGAAGCCGGCGGTGGCCAGCGCCAGCAAGCCCGCCATGGGCAGGCGTTCGCGCTGGCTGGGCAGGCATTGCGGTGTACTGCAGTCATTCATGTGGCTCGGCTCCGTATTCAAGGCATCAGGACATCGGGGCAGAGTAGGGGGCTGAACCGCTTGGAAAAATGGGCTAAGGTTCCGAACTTATCGGACGTTTATGTCCGCAATTCGCAGGAAGTGACAATGGACAGTCTGGGCAGTATGTCGGTGTTTGTGCAGGTCGCGGAGACCCGCAGCTTTACCCAGGCCGGTCGGCTGCTGGGGGTGTCGTCCTCGGCTGTGGGCAAAAGCATTGCGCGCATGGAGCAGCGTCTGGGGGTGCGGCTGTTCCATCGCAGTACCCGCAGTATCACGCTGACGGCCGAGGGCGCGCTGTTTCTCGAGCGTTCACGGCGGATCCTGGCCGAGGTTGAAGCGGCCGAGCAGGAGTTGATTGAAGCAGCGACCACCCCCCGTGGCAAATTGCGCATCAGTTTGCCCCAGGTCAGGGGCCTGTTGATGCCGGTGCTGACCGAGTTTATGCGGTCCTATCCAGAGATTGAGCTGGACGTGGATTTTTCCGACCGCATGGTGGATGTGATCGAGGAAGGCTTCGACGCTGTGGTGCGCACCGGCAAGCCCGAGGACTCGCGGCTGTCGGCGCGGCTGCTGGGGCACTATCGGTTGGTGCTGGTGGGAGCGCCGCAGTACTTCGTTTTACACGGCGTACCGACCTGTCCTACGGATCTCAACCATCATGCATGCCTACTTCACAAGTTTTGCGCCACCGGCAAGCTGGAGAGCTGGCCCCTGCGCCATTTACCGGGCGAACCCGAGCCGGTGCTGCGTGCACCGTTGGTCAGCACGACCATCGAGTCGCTAAAGCACGTAGTGCACGAAGGCCTTGGGATTGCCTGCCTGCCGGACTTCATGGTCCGCGAATCCGTCGAGCAGGGCCGCCTGCAGCGGGTGCTGGACGATTACCTGGAGCACAGTGGCAGCTTCTGGATGCTCTGGCCGTCGAGCCGACATGCCTCGGCCAAACTGCGGGTGTTTATCGATCATATGAGCGCCAGGCTTTTTCCTGCACCGCGCGTCGAGCCGGCTGGTGACGTTTTACCGACAGGAATCCGCGCGCGCAGCCGGTGATCTGTTGCACAATACCGCCCTGACCGTTTTCCTCAGGATGATCAATGTCGACTTCATTTCACTTGCGTGGCCTCGCGCTCGCGCTGGTGCTGGCAGGCGCCACGGGCTGCTCGTCGCCCAAGACCGCTATCTACGAACATGAGAACTTCGACGACTCCGGTACGTTTTCGCGCAATTACCCGGTCAGCGATATCGCGGCCTGCGAAGCGGCACGCCGGGCGTTGCTAAGCCAGGGCTACATCATCACCAGCAGCGACCCGAAGCTGGTGAGCGGTAACAAAAGTTTCCAGCAGACCGGTGAGACCCATCTACAGATCAGTTTCAACGTGGTGTGTGCCGAAGATGGCAGCGCCGAGCATCATGCCACCATGTTTGCTAACGCCCTGCAGGATCGCTACGCGCTGAAGAAAGTCAACAACTCCGCCAGCCTGGGGGTGGGCGTGCTCGGTTCGGTGTCGATGCCGATCGGCTCCACCGACGACTCCATGGTCAAGGTGGCCAGCGAGACGGTCACCTCGCCCAAGTTCTATGACCGCTACTTTTCCTTGGTGGATGTGTTCCTGCCCCAGGAAGTGAAAGCCGCCGAGCACATTCCCGAAGCGCCAAAGGCCGATCTCGGCGTACCGGAGCCCAAGCCCGCGCCGGCGGTGGACAAGGTAGAAGCGCCGAAAGAAGTGCCGCCGGTACCTGTCGCGCCAGCGGTCTCGGAACCGCTTGCACCGCCGGTAGAGGCCGTGCCCATTACCCCGCAAGCTCCAGCAGAAGTGCCGACTACGCCTGTGCTGCCGGCACCGACAGAGGTGATTCCACCGCTGCCGGCTACCGGCGAATAATTACGCGCGGGCCGAGAAGGTCAAGTTTGATGAATTAAATCCGTTGCCCGTCGCTACGTTTAATCTTGGAGCGCAGGAATGTCATGACCCTGTCTTTTTTTCGTCACCACGGCACTTTAGGCTGGTGATGCAGGTCACTTGAACAACCTGCTTTGATGACACAAGGAGTCGACGATGGACGATTATCAAGAAGAGCTGCTGGAATACCAGGCATTTGAACTGGACCCTTCGCACCCGGCCGACGACGCCACCGAGCTGTAGGCAGGCGTCAGGCGGAATGCCGCTGACTGCGGCGAAATTCCCCTGGGGTCTGGCTGTTCCAGCGCTTGAAGGCCCGTTGAAAGGCCTCCGCTGAGGCAAAACCGAGCAAGTAGGCAATTTCACCAAACGCCAGTTCCGTGTCGCGAATGTAGGTCATGGCCAGGTCGCGGCGGGTGTCGTTGAGAATCGCGCGAAACTGCGTGCCTTCCTCGGCCAGCTTGCGGCGCAAGGTCCAGGTTGGCAGCTTCAGGCGCGCCGCCACTTCTTCCAGGTCGGGTTCCCGGCCGCCATTGAGCATCGGCCCCAGCAAACGAATGATGCGCTCGCGCAGGCTGCGGGTGCGGGTCAGTTGTTCCAACTCCCGTTCACACAATTGCACCAGCAAGTGCCAGGTACTTGGGCAGTGCTGCGGGTTGCGCAGGCCCAGGCTGTACTGGCTCAGCCGCAGTTGGTTGAGCTCGGCGCCGAACTGCACCGGGCACTCGCCCAGCACGCTGTAGCTGGCGCTGTAGTCCGGTGCGGCGAATTCGATTTCGATGCGCTCGGCCAGCACCGGCTGCTGGCACAAGTTCGCCATCTGATGCAGCCAGCCGGCCAGAATCGAGTCCACCACGAAGCGGTTATAAGCGTTGTACGGGCTGATGGAATAGAAGCGCAGCCAAGCGCCCTGGGCGTCTTCATGAAAGCTCGACTGGCCACGATAGTTGGCGCCGTACAAGGCTTCGAAGCGCGTCAGGGTGCGTGCCGCTTCGCGCACGTTGGGAGCCTGGGCGGCGGTGACGCCGGCCAGGCCAAGTTGATTCATACGGCTCAACTGGCCCATGCGCAGGCCCAGGCCGGGGTCGCCGGTCAGTTGGATGGCCGCATGGCCCAGGCGCATATAGCGCGGGATCGACAGGCGCGCGCCGGGTTCACTCAAGCGCGCCGGGTCCAGGCCGTATTGCAACAGCAACGGCTGCGGGTCCAGGCCATGGCTGAGGATGGCGTCGGCCAGGGTGTGCACGATGCCCACCGATAAGTCCCCGAGGCGCATCGGTGCCGGCTTCATGGGTTTATAGCCACACGTTCAGCAGGCGCGCACCACGTGCGTTGCCGTCGGCGAAGACTTGACCGTTGGCACTGAGAAAGCTCTGGCCGCTGGTGCCCTGGTCCCAGAACTGCCCGCGCATGAATACGCTCATGCCGGCACCGGCCAGGCTGATGGGGGCCTGGCTGATCAGGCTCAGGCGATGCCAGGCTTCGCCTTCACTGAGCTCTTCGGGCTTGAGGCTGACTTCCGGGGGCGTGGACACACTTTTGAAGCCGCGCCATGGCTTGTCCCAGGTGTCTCGGCCAATCACCAGTGCCGGCACGGCCACCAGCTGCGCGCCTTGTTCGTTGAGCTTGCGGTAGTTGTCGGGGTACCAACTGTCGCTGCCGATCAGGATGCCCAGGCGCCCGGCCGGGGTGTCGATCACGCTGACCGCGTTTTCGTCGCCCGGGGCGATAAAACCGCGCTCATCGAAGATCGGGTAGAGCTGGCGCTGGGGTTGGCCCAGCGGCAGGCCATCGCGGTCGAACACCAGGCTGGTGTTGTACAGCGCGCCATGGCCGACCTGCAGTTGACCCTGGCTGATACTGGGGTTGGGCAGGGCGATGGAGCCGGCAACCAGGGTCACCCCGAACTCCTTGGCCAGGCCACCAAACAGCACCTGGTAATCGCGGGCCATGGCCGGCGCCTTCATGCGCAGGTAGGCATCGTCCAGGCGGTTATCGCCCTGGGCGCTGATCAATGCGCGCAGGAACAGCAAAGGGTTGCTCGCCGACAGCCAGTTCATCGCCTCCTTGAAGTTAGTCGCCTGATACAGCTCGTTTTTTTCGCCACTGACCATCAGCCAGGTGCCGACATGTTCGGGCAGGACCACGATGGTTTTATCATTGAGCAGGCCCAGTTCCTGGGCATTGCGCAGGTAGGCCGAGAGCTTGAGGTGCAAGCGTTCCAGGCTCTGGTAGTCAGCGGGGAACAGCTCCGGCTGGATGCCCAGCAGGTTGCCGTGATCGGCGGGAGTGCCCTCGTTTACAGCCAGGTTGATCCGCAGGTCCGACAGGTAATGCCCCACGGGGCGCTCCTGGGTCCAGACCAGATAGGCGGAAACGGCGGCGACCAGGGCCATGGTGAGGGTCAAAGCAAGTAATTTACGCATGGGGGAACAGACAACAGGCCGTGTGCAGGGTTCGCCCCTAGGGTAGGGCGCGTCGCCACGCTTGCCAAGGGGCGTTGCGCATTTGGATCAATAAGTTGTCAGTTTCAGTCATTGAGCGCTAACGGCGTGGCTCTTAGTCTGTGGAACATAAACCGATGGCCGGCCATTCGAGCCTGTCACGTCCCGTGATGATCCGTTGTGGAGCTGTACCATGACCGCTGCTGCCTACCCGCACCTGCTGGCCCCGTTGGACCTGGGTTTTACCACCTTGCGCAATCGCACCCTGATGGGTTCGATGCACACCGGCCTTGAAGAAAAACCTGGCGGCTTCGAGCGCATGGCGGCGTATTTTGCCGAGCGCGCCCGTGGCGGCGTGGGCCTGATGGTCACCGGCGGTATTGGCCCGAACGATGAAGGCGGGGTGTACTCCGGGGCCGCCAAGCTGACCACCGAAGCCGAGGCGCTCAAGCACAAGATCGTCACCCAGGCCGTGCATGAGGCCGGTGGCAAGATCTGCATGCAGATCCTCCACGCGGGGCGTTATGCCTACAGCCCCAAGCAGGTCGCCCCCAGCGCGATCCAGGCGCCGATCAATCCGTTCAAGCCCAAGGAGCTGGACGAGGAAGGCATCGAGAAGCAGATCAGCGACTTTGTCACCTGCTCGGTATTGGCCCAGGTCGCCGAGTACGACGGCGTCGAAATCATGGGGTCCGAAGGTTATTTCATTAACCAGTTCCTCGCCGCCCACACCAACCACCGCACCGACCGCTGGGGCGGCGCCTACGAGAACCGCATGCGCCTGCCGGTGGAAATCGTGCGCCGGGTGCGCGAAGCCGTGGGGCCGAATTTCATCATCATCTTCCGCCTGTCGATGCTCGACCTGGTGGAGGGCGGCAGCACCTGGGAAGAAATCGTCCAGTTGGCCAAGGCCATCGAACAGGCGGGCGCGACGATTATCAATACCGGTATCGGCTGGCACGAAGCGCGCATCCCGACCATCGCCACCAAGGTGCCGCGCGGTGCGTTCAGTAAAGTCACGGCCAAGCTGCGTGGCGCGGTGCAGATCCCGTTGATCACCACCAACCGTATCAACACCCCGGAAGTGGCCGAGCAGATCCTCGCCGAGGGCGATGCCGACATGGTGTCCATGGCCCGGCCGTTCCTCGCCGACCCGGAGTTCGTCAACAAGGCCGCCGCTGGGCGCGCCGATGAGATCAATACCTGCATCGGCTGCAACCAGGCCTGCCTGGACCACACCTTCGGCGGCAAGTTGACCACCTGCCTGGTCAACCCGCGCGCCTGCTACGAGACCGAGCTCAATTACCTGCCGGTCCAGCAGATCAAGAAAATCGCCGTAGTCGGCGCCGGCCCAGCCGGACTGGCCGCTGCCACCGTGGCGGCGGAGCGCGGGCACCAGGTGACCCTGTTCGATTCGGCCAGCGAGATCGGCGGCCAGTTCAATGTGGCCAAGCGCGTGCCGGGCAAGGAAGAGTTTTTTGAAACCCTGCGGTACTTCAAGCGCAAGCTGCAGACCACCCATGTCGAGCTGTGCCTCAACACCCGGGTGGATGTGGCGCAACTGGTGGCTGGCGGTTATGACGAGATCATCCTCGCCACGGGTATCGCGCCACGTACCCCGGCGATTCCTGGCGTGGAAAACCCCAAGGTGCTCAGCTACCTGGACGTGCTCCTGCAGCGCAAGCCGGTGGGCAAGCGCGTTGCCGTGATCGGTGCCGGTGGTATCGGCTTTGACGTGTCGGAGTTCCTCGTGCACCAGGGCGTGTCCACCAGCCTGGACCGCGAAGCGTTCTGGAAGGAGTGGGGCATCGACACCCTGTTGCAGGCCCGCGGCGGCGTGGCCGGGATCAAACCCCAGCCCCACGCCCCGGCGCGCGAGGTTTACCTGTTGCAGCGCAAAGCTTCCAAGGTTGGCGACGGCCTGGGCAAGACCACCGGCTGGATCCACCGTACCGGCCTGAAGAACAAGCAGGTGCAGATGCTCAATAGCGTTGAATACCTGAAGATCGACGATGAGGGCCTGCATATCCGTATTGGTGCCGAGGGCGAGCCGCAGGTGCTGGCGGTGGACAACATTGTGATCTGCGCCGGCCAGGACCCGCTGCGCGAACTGCAGGACGGCCTGGTCGCCGCTGGCCAGAACGTGCACCTGATCGGCGGTGCCGACGTGGCCGCCGAGCTGGATGCCAAGCGCGCCATCAACCAGGGCTCGCGCCTGGCCGCCGAGTTGTAAGGGCCGCGCAGGGGCGGTGTTAGACTACCGCCCCTTTTTTCATGCAGACATGCCCTGATGGGTCCTTTCGATTGGCTTCCCCACGCGCCCCTTGAACCCTTGCAGTTGGATTGGCTGAACGGGGTCGAGGTGGCCGTGCTGCGCCTGGACCGCATCGACCCGCTGATCAGCGGCAACAAGTGGTTCAAGCTCACCGGGCACCTGGCCCAGGCGCGACAGGCGGGTGCCAGCGGCATCATCAGCCTGGGCGGCGCCTACTCCAACCATCTGCATGCCCTGGCGGCGGCCGGCAAACGCTTCGGTTTTGCCACCGTCGGCCTGTTGCGCGGGCACCCGCAAGACACCCCGACGGTCCTCGACCTGCAAGCCTTCGGCATGCAACTGCACTGGCTGGGCTACGGCGGTTACCGTGCGCGTCATGCGCCGGACTTCTGGTTGCCCTGGCGCGAGCGGTATCCGCACCTTCATCCCGTACCCGAGGGCGGCGGCGCCATGACCGGGGCGTTGGGCTGTGGCGTGTTGGTCGAGCAGGTGCGCAGGCAGTTGCCCGCCCTGGGGTGGGCCGACTACGACGCCTGGTGGCTGGCAGCCGGCACCGGTACCACCCTGGCGGGTTTGGTGCTGGCGGAGGCGGGCGCGCATCCTGTTTACGGGGCCATGGCGGTGTCGGATGACCACGGTGTCGTGCAGAACGTGCGGGCCATCGTGCAGGGCGGGTATGAACTGTTGAACGCCAGTCGTGGCGGTTTTGCGAAAGTCGACCCGCCATTGCTGGCCTTCATCGACGCCACGCAGCAGGCCAGTGGCTTGCCCCTGGAGCCGCTCTATACCGGCAAGGCGCTGCTGGCGCTCAAGCAGCAGATCGAGGCCGGGCGCTTTGCCCCCGGCACTCGCCTGGTCTTTGTGCACACCGGCGGCTTGCAGGGCCGCCGGGGTTTTGTGGATTAACGCTTGGGCAACATGCGCAACACGGTGTTATCCCGCATGAAGTAGTGGTGGTACAGACCCGCCGCCGCATGCAGGCCGATCAGCCAGTAGCCGATGGTGCCGCCCAATACGTGCCAGCCTTCGATCTGCTTGGCCAGGTCCTTGTTTTCACCGATCAGCGGTGGCAACTCGATCCCGTAGAACCACACCGAATGCCCTTCGGCACTGACAATCAGCCAGCCAAAGATCGGCATGCCGATCATGAACACATACAGCGCCACGTGCATCAAGGTCGCCAGTAGCGCTTGCCATTGCGGCGGCGCGGGCAAAATCTTCGGCGCCACGCCAAGGCTGCGGGCAAACAGGCGCAGCCAGACCAGTACGAATACGGTCAGGCCGAACATGAAGTGCAGTTCCTTGATTAACGTGCGTCCGCCACTGCCTTTGGGGAAAATCCCGCGAAATTCAATGGTGACGTAGACCGCCACCAGCAGCACTAGCATCAGCCAGTGCAAGGCGATGGACATCGTACTGTAACGGGACTCGCTGTTTTTCCACGGCATCGCGTCTTTCCTCACTCATCAGGGGCAAACCTCCGTTCTTTGGCGACGGAGTCCCTAAAGCCTAAACCTGTTATGCAAGGTTTGCCCGAGTGAGGGGCGATGTATTGATCTCGATCAGGCGCTTTGCGGCATTTCACCACGTGCCAGGCGCTGATTGATGTCGGCGATCACGCCGGGCAGGTCGGTGATCGTGTCGATCAGGTAGTGCGGGCGCGAGCCGGCGAACATCGTTTCGATACGCTTGCGTTCGCTGGCCAGGGTCGCCGGGTCCAGGGCGCGGAACTGCTCGTAGGTCAGGCCCAGGGCGTTGCCCGAGCAGGTCAGCGCCACGGTCCACATCCCGGCGCGGCGGCCTTCGAGGATGCCCGGCACGGTGTCGTCGATCTTCACGCAGGCCGCCACGTCATCGATGCCCAGGGCGATCACGTTGGCCAAGGCCTGGGCCGGCCATGGGCGGCCATTGGGCACTTCGTCGGTGGCCACGACATGGTCGGCGATGTAGCCGTTGGTAGCCGCCAGTTCGACCACCTTGTCCATCACTTGCTTGGGGTAGCCGGAGCAGGAGCCGATCTTGATCCCTTGCGCACGCAGCGCGGCGATGGTCTCCAGGGCGCCGGGAATCAGCGTCGAGTGTTCGGCGATCTTCTCGATCTGCAACGGCATGAAGCGCTCGTAGATGGCGGTCACGTCATCATCGGTCGGCGTGCGGCCGAAGGCCTTGCGATAGCGCTCGGCCACTTGCGGCTGATCACACAGGGTGCGGATGTGGTCCCACTTGCCCATGCCCATCGGGCCACGGGCTTCTTCGATGGAAACCTGCACGTCGAACTCGGCAAACGCCTCGACAAAAATCTGCGTGGGGGCAAACGAGCCAAAGTCGACCACGGTACCGGCCCAATCAAGGATGGCGGCCTGCAGGGTGTTGGGGTTCTGATAGTTCATGGTTCAAATCCTGTAAATAATGTGTAGGAACCGGCTTGCCGGCGATAGCGGCCCTGAAGGCCCCATCGCCGAAGGGAGTCAGATTTCGAGCACTTCCATCTCTTGCAGCGCCTGGGCAATCGCCGCCACCGCCGCTTGCATCTCGGCCTGGTTGACGTGACCGATGCAGCCCACGCGGAAGGTTTCTACCTGGGTCAATTTGCCCGGATACAGAATGAAACCCTTGGCCTTGACCCGCTCGTAGAATTCCTTGAACTGATAGCGCGGATCGTTTGGCGCGTGGAAGGTGACGATGATCGGCGCCTGGATCGCGGCCGGCAGGAAGCTGCGCAGACCCAGGTCGGCCATGCCGTCCAGCAGCGTCTGGCAGTTGGCGGCATAGCGCTGATGACGGGCTGGCAGGCCGCCTTCTTCGTTGTATTGCAGCAGCGCTTCATGCAGGGCGGCTACCACGTGGGTCGGCGGGGTAAAGCGCCATTGCCCGGTCTTGGCCATGTAGGCGTGCTGGTCGAACAAATCCATGGCCAGGGAATGGCTGTTGCCCTGGGCGGCGGCCAGTGCGTCTTTTTTGGCAAAGACAAAACCCATGCCGGGCACGCCTTCCAGGCATTTGCCGGAGGCAGCGATCAGGGCGTCAAACGGCACTTGGGCGGCGTCGATGGGCAGCGCGCCAAAGGAGCTCATGGCGTCGATGATCAGGCGCTTGCCATGGCGCTGGATGACCTGGGCGATCTCCGGCAGCGGGTTGAGGATGCCAGTGCTGGTTTCGCAGTGGATCAGCGCGATATGGGTGATGCTGCTGTCAGCCTGCAACAGACGGTCGACATCGGCGGCGGTGGTGGGCTGGTCCTCAGCGGTCTCGAAGGTGCTGAACGGGCGGCCCAGTACTTCGCAGATCTTCGCCAGGCGCTTGCCGTAGGCGCCGTTGATCAGCACCAGCACTTTGCCATCGCGGGGCACCAGGGTACCGATGGCGGCTTCGACGGCGAACGTGCCGCTGCCCTGCAAGGGCACGCAGTGATGGCTGTCGCCACCGTTAATGATCACCAGCAGTTGCTCGCAGAGGCTGGCGGTCAGTTGGTTGAAGCGGTCATCCCACGAACCCCAGTCAACCATCATCGCCTGGCGGGTGCGGGCAGAGGTGGTCAGGGGCCCAGGTGTGAGCAGGATCGGCGCGGCAGTACTCATTCTCTTGTCCTCGCAAAGCAGTGGGATGACGCTACGGGACATAAATTGCAGTTTGGCTTGTCATCAATCAAATTGTTTGTTGTTATGCCAGCCATCAGTGAGGCCGATAGCTATGAATCTTTTCCAACTCCGTGCATTTGACGCCGTGGCCCGGGACGGCAGTTTTACCCGTGCCGCCGCGCGCCTGTTTATCAGCCAGCCAGCCGTGACCGGGCATATCAAGGCGCTGGAAGAGCACTACCAGATCACCCTGCTGCGGCGTACCGCGCGGCGCGTGGAGTTGACGGAGCAGGGCATCAAGCTGGCGGCCATCACCCGCAGCATCTTCGGCCTGGTGGATGAAGCGCAGACCCTGCTCGAAGCCAACCGCCAATTGCTCACCGGACGCCTGGAGGTGGCGGCGGATGGCCCGCATATGGTCATGCCGATGTTGGCAAAGCTGCGTGCCCGTTACCCGGGGATCACCGTCAACCTGCGCCTGGGCAATGCCCAGGAAACCCTGGCGGCGCTGCTCTCCGAGCATGCGGATGTGGCGGTGTTGACCGAAGTCGAGCCGCGCAAGGGCGTGCACCTGCAGCCGTTGAACGAGTCACGTATCTGCGCGTTGGTACCGGCTGGCCATCCGTGGCTGGCGGACCCGGCGGGTATTCGCCTGGAGCAGTTGGATCAGGTGATCATGGTGCTGCGCGAGCCCAGTTCCATCACCCGCCGCACTTTCGACGAGGCGTGTGCCAAGGCCGGCGTGCAGCCCAAGGTGTTGCTGGAACTCGATAGCCGCGAAGCGGTGGCGGAAGCGGTGGCCGCCGAATTGGGGGTGGGGGTGGTGTCCTCCATGGAAGTCAGCCGGGACCCGCGGGTGCATGCGATTGCGATCCGTGGCGATGGGCTGCTGAACCAGCACATGCTCGGCTGCATGGAACGACGCCGCGAGTTGCGCTTGATTCAGGCGTTTTTCGAGTTGGCCTCAAGCTGATTGGGACGTTGCACCCCGTTTGACCAGTCGTTTGCATTCGACTTCGAGTTGGCCCCGTACCCCTCTCGCAGGGCTGTAGGTGTCTAGTGTGCGTTAACGCAACATAACGCAGTGGCTTGTGGCCAGTGCGTTTACGCAGGAAAACCCTCGTCGCTCAAACTGCGCCATGCGCCGCCAGGTTGCGATACTGCCCTTTGAAATACAGCAATGGCTGTGCGGTATCGGCCTTTTGCAGATCCATGGCTTTCACCTCACCAATCACTATCACGTGATCGCCTGCGACGTGCTCAGCGTGGATTTCACAGTCGAGCCAGTGCAGGCTGTCGGCAATGACGGGATTACCTAGCGGTGATTCCTGCCATTCGATTCCATGCCACTTATCCGTGCCTCGGCGAGCGAACTGGTTGGAAATCCCAACCTGTTCACCGGACAGAATATTGACTGCGAATCGACCTGCCTCACGAATCTTCGGATAGCTGGCCGAGCTGCACATGACGCTGAACGAGACCAGTGGCGGGTTCATCGATACGCTATAAAACGACTGGCAAGTAAAGCCAATCGGCTCATCACCGGTGTGCGATGTAATCACCGTGATACCGCAAGCGTAGTGCCCGAGCGCCTGACGAAAGCTCAGGGGCTCGATGGAAGTAGCAGTGGTAGTGGCAGTGAGTGACATCGCGGTTCCTAGTTCGACAGCTCTTTTCGAATGATCTCTGCGCCTGCGCTCAACGCATTCAACTTGCCCCTTGCCACCTGGCGAGGCAACGGAGCCATGCCGCAGTTGGTGCAAGGATAGAGCTTGTCGGCATCTACGAACTGAAGTGCCTTGCGTAGGGTATTGGCGACTTCCTCGGGCGTCTCGATGGCATGGTTTGCCACATCAATGGCGCCCACCATCACTTTTTTACCCCGGATGAGCTCGATCAGATCCATCGGGACGTGAGAGTTGTGACATTCGAGCGAGACGATATCGATGCTGGATTTCTGCAACTTGGGGAACGCTTCTTCATACTGGCGCCACTCCGAACCCAGCGTCTTCTTCCAGTCGGTGTTGGCCTTGATGCCATAGCCATAGCAAATATGCACGGCGGTTTCGCATTTGAGCCCTTCGATTGCTCGCTCCAAGGTGGCCACACCCCAGTCATTTACCTCGTCAAAAAACACGTTGAATGCAGGCTCATCGAACTGGATGATATCTACCCCGGCAGCCTCCAACTCTCTGGCCTCCTGATTGAGAATCTTCGCGAATTCCCAGGCCAGTTTTTCACGGCTTTTGTAGTGAGCATCGTAGAGGGTGTCAATCATCGTCATGGGGCCGGGCAGGGCCCATTTAATTGGCTGCTTCGTCTGCTGGCGCAAGAATTTGGCATCTTCCACGAACACCGGCTTTTTCCGAGAAACGGCACCCACAACCGTCGGCACGCTGGCATCGTAGCGATCACGAATCCGGACGGTTTCACGATTCTCGAAATCGACCCCTTCGAGATGCTCGATGAAGGTCGTCACAAAATGCTGACGGGTCTGTTCGCCATCACTGACGATATCAATGCCGGCCAACTGCTGCTCCTGCAAGGCGAGGCGCAAAGCGTCCTGTTTACCTTCAACCAGTTCTTCATCCTGCAATTTCCAGGGCGACCAAAGCGTTTCAGGTTGTGCAAGCCAGGAAGGTTTAGGCAAGCTCCCAGCGGTCGAAGTAGGCAACAGCTTTTTCATTAAAGAAGACCTTGATTTGAAATTAATTAAAGCGCGCAGCTAATAGACCATTGATCAAGAATGACCTTGTAGGGCTTGATGAATTGCTCTTCGGCAAACTTGCCCTGTTCAGTAGCCAGTCGGCTTCGCTCTTCTCGATCATAAATAATTCGAGTCAATGAATAGTCCTGATGCTTCAAACTAGGCTGGTAGGACTTTCCAGCTACGGAGTTTGCATTGTAAATCTCAGGGCGGTAGATTTTCTGGAACGTATCCATGGTGCTAATGGTGCCAATCAACTCAAGATCGGTGTAATCACCGAGCAAATTCCCCGAGAAGTAGAAAGCCAGTGGCGCGGCACTGTTCGGCGGCATGAAATAGCGAACCTTCAAGCCCATTTTCCTGAAGTACTCATCTGTCAAAGAGTAGGCATCTTGTTGGTACTCAAAGCCCAACACAGGGTGCTGGTTCTCGGTTCGCAGGTATGTCCGGGTACTGGATACGCTCAGGCAGATGACCGGTGGCTTGTCGAAGTGCTCGTTGTAAGCGCTGGAGTTGACGAAGCACTTGAATAGTTTGCCGTGCAAATCGCCAAAGTCGTGTGGGGTGCTGAATTGTGACTGGTTCTTGTTGTGCTCCAGCAGCCGCACACTGAAGTCATAGTCTCGTACGTAGGATGAGAAGTTATTTCCCACTATGCCACTGATGCGTTGATTGGTTTCTCGATCAACAATCGTGGTCTTCAAAATCTCAATCAAAGGAATAGCGTGGCCGCGACCTTCAGTATCAATTTTCATTTCAGCGGAGATAATGTCCAACTCGACCGTGTAACGATCACCCGTAGGATTGTCCCAGTGCGCCAACGCATTAAAGCGATTATCAATCATCTTCAACGTGTTGCGCAGATTCTCCTGACGACTCTCCCCCCTCGCCAGATTGGCAAAGTTGGTCGTGATGCGCGTATTGTCTGAAGGAAAGTAATTCTCATCAAAACAAATGCTCTTGATAGCAAATGTGAATTCGTTGTTCATCGTGACCTGCACCCGTATTTTGGACAAACCTGAAATGGCGCCTGGCCTCTTTCAGATTTGATCAACATGCTGTTTCTTCACTCGACGGCTTGTAGATCGGCCAGCGTGAAGAGCTGCACGTATTTTAAGCAAGGAGGCTACATGAACAAAAACGAATTGATTTCAAAAGAGTATTAGTCACGCTCATGATGGCGTGCAGGCTCAGGAACGAGGTTGGGTCGAGTCTGGCCAGCCATCGACAGCCTGTGCACGGGTCAACTCAATGCAATTACTCAGCTAATCGTCGCGCAGGCTTTCCCGGACAATCTCCAGGAAAGTCGCCACTACCCGCCGCGAACTCTGCTCCTTGAGGCACACCAGCGTTTCCTTCATGCGCTGGGTGCAGTCGCGGATGGGCATGGCATATACCCGTGAATCCGCGCCGAACTCCGACGCCGAGACCACCCCCACGCCAATCCCCACCACCACCGCCTCACGCGCGGCTTCGCGGCCTTCCACCTGGATCGCCGGGCGGATGCGCAGCCCGGCCTGATGCATCTCGCGCTCCAGGGTCTGACGGGTCACCGAGCCGATTTCCCGCAGCACCAGGGGCGTGTCGTCCAGGTCCGCCAGGTCGATGGACTCGCGCCCGGCCCATGGGTGGTTACGTGCGACAAACGCCAGCATCGGGTCATCGCGCAGGGGGATCGAGAGCAGGCGCTCATCGTCGACATCGCGCCCCACCAGCGCCAGGTCAGCCTGATAGTTGTGCAGGCGATACAGCGCATCATCGGTGTTGCCGGTCTCGATCCTTACGGTGATCCCCGGATAGCGTTCGCAAAACCGCGCGATCTGCGGCAGCACATGCACTGGCGCGTCCACGGCCAGGGTCAGGCTGCCGGTCTGCAGGGCCTTGGAGTCTTGCAGCAGTTCCTCGGCTTCGGCGGCAATCACGAACAGGCGCTGGGTGATACTCAGCAGGCGCTCCCCCAGGTCGGTAAGGCGTACCGAACGCTTGTTGCGATGGAACAGCAGCACGCCAAAACGCTCTTCAAGCTTGCGCACCTGATCGGAAATGGCCGGCTGGGTGAGGAACAGCCGCTGCGCCGCCGCGGTAAAGCTGCCGTGGACGGCCACGGCATGGAAGGCTTTGAGTTGGGCATGGGAAACCGACATGGCACGACCTCTTACAAGCTAAGCTTATATTTGAAATACGATAAATCGATTTTACCTATTAGTCAGCCATTGCTTTGATAGCGCTCAGTCGCCGTAGGTTGAGTCCTACAACTTCGGCGATCATGGGCCCTTGCGTGCACCCTTGCAGGACTCATCTGACCAGTACCCAGCGCCCTGCGCCCCGGTACTGCAGTGCAAAACAATAAAAACACAGGCAATTGCTTCTCGATTCTGCCGGCACACTCACACCTGAGGTCAGAACCACCATGAATATCCCTATGGGTAGCATCAAGCGTTGGCGCATGCAGATTTTCGCCATCACCTGGCTGGCATATGCCGCCTTCTATTTCACCCGCAAAGCGTTTTCCGTGGCCAAGTTGGGGCTCGTCGACGACCCCAGTTTCCCGCTGGACAAGATGATGATGGCCAACCTGGATGGCCTGTACCTGGCGGCCTATGCCGTTGGCCAGTTCACCTGGGGCATGCTTGCCGACCGTTTCGGCCCACGGGTGGTGGTGTTGGGCGGGCTGGTGATTTCGGCGGCCGCCGCCCTTGTCATGGGCACGTTTGCCACTTTGCCGATCTTTGTCACCTGCATGTTGATCCAGGGGCTGGCGCAGTCCACCGGCTGGTCGGGGCTGTGCAAGAACCTTGGCAGTTTCTTCCCGGCGCAGCAGCGCGGGCGGGTGTTGGGGTTGTGGAGCTCGTGTTACGCGTTTGGCGGGCTGGTGGCATCGCCATTTGCCGGCTGGTGGGCCTACACCCTGATTGGCAGCTGGCACGCGGCATTTATCTCCAGTGCCGCGGTGGTGGCGGTGGTGGCGGTGCTGTTCTTTATCTTCCAGCGCAACACGCCACAGGACGTCGGCCTGCCGCAAGTGGAACCCGAGCCGGCAATGAGCGCTGAAGAGCAGGCAGCGGCGAAAAAAATCAGCATCCTTGAGCCGTTGCGCGAGATCTTGCGCAACCGCACGGTGCTGACCCTGGGCCTGGCGTACTTCCTGTTGAAACCGGCGCGCTACGCGATCCTGTTGTGGGGCCCGGTGATTGTCTATGAGCAGATGCCCTCGGTGGGCAAGGTCGGCGCAGCGATTGTGCCGACGGCGTTCGAGCTGGCGGGGTTGTTGGGGCCGATCATGATTGGCCTGGCGTCCGACAAACTGTTCGGCGCCCGGCGCATGCCGGCCTGTGTCCTCAGCCTGCTGGCGCTGACGGTGTCGCTGGCGCTGTTCATGGGGGCCTTGCATACCGGTAGCGTGCTGTTGGTGATGGCCTTGCTGTTTGTGATGGGCCTGACCCTGTACGGGCCGGACTCGATGATCAGCAGCACGGCGGCGATTGACTTCGGTACGGCCAAGGCGGGCGCCACGGCAGCGGGCTTCGTCAACGGCTGCGGTTCGGTGGGGGCGATCCTCGGTGGCCTGCTGCCGGGCTACTTCGACACGGTGACGGTGTTTATCGTGTTCGCCGGCGCCGCGTTGTTTTCGGCGCTGGTGCTGATGCCCTATTGGAACGCGCGGCCTGCGGTTCTGGCGCAAGTGGGTGACTTTGTGCCGGATCGTTCCGTCGCGATCAAACCCCTGCGCACCTGAGGCCCCTGCAACGCTGGCCGGTTTTTTGGTGGAACGATGGGTTCTTGCCCTATAAACTCTGCGGCCAAAGCGCCGGCCAGTAGACGTCTCGGCGCCACGGATATCAAGAGAGTGAGTCATGGGCGCACAGTGGAAGGTTAAACATAAAGAAGCGGCATCCAATGCCAAGGGCAAGATTTTCGGCAAGCTGGTGAAGGAAATCACCATTGCCGCCCGTAACGGTGCGGACACCGCGACCAACGCCCACCTGCGTCTGGTGGTCGAGCAGGCCAAGAAGGCCTCGATGCCCAAGGAAACCCTCGAGCGCGCGATCAAGAAAGGCGCGGGCCTGCTGGGCGAGACCGTGCAGTATCATCGCGTGACCTACGAAGGGTTTGCCCCGCACCAGGTGCCGTTGATCGTTGAGTGCGTGACCGACAACATCAACCGCACCGTAGCGGAAATCCGCGTGGCGTTCCGCAAGGGGCAACTGGGGGCTTCGGGCTCCGTGGCCTGGGACTTCAACCACGTAGGGCTGATCGAAGCCTCGCCGGATACCCCGGACGCCGACCCGGAAATGGCCGCCATCGAAGCCGGCGCCCAGGACTTTGAAGAAGGTGAAGAAGAGGGCACGACCCTGTTCATCACCGAGACCACCGACCTGGACGCGGTGCAGAAGGCTTTGCCGGAGCAGGGTTTTACCGTGTTGTCGGCCAAGTTGGGCTACCTTGCGAAAAACCCGGTCAGCGGCTTGAGCGATGAGCAGATGGCTGAAGTCGAAGCCTTCCTCGAAGGCCTGGACAACCATGACGACGTGCAGGATATGTTCGTCGGCCTGGCGGGCTAAACCCGGCCTGGAATTATGGGCGCAGACTTGTGTGGGAGCGGGCTTGCCCGCGATAGCGGTGTATCAGATGGCACATCAGCTGGCTGACCCACTGCTATCGCGGGCAAGCCCGCTCCCACATTTACAGGGCGTTTCAGAGTGAGGACAGCAGTGCCTCGATCTCTTCGAACGCCGGACGCGCCAGCACCTGCGGCTGGCAGCAACTGTCACCCAGTGTCTCCAGCACCTGGCGCTGTTCAGCGCTCAAACCCGCGTCAATCCGCTCCAGCAACTCCCCCAGCAACACCCCGAACGCCCGCACTTCAATGCGCTGCAATGCCCTGGTCTCCAGGGTGTCGGCCGTGGCATGGAACGACGCGGCGCCAAAGTCCCCAAGCAAACAATCACCCTGGGCATTGCACAAAATATTGTGGCCATACAGGTCGCCATGGGTGATGCCGTGCCGGTGCAGGTGCGCGGCCACGGAGGCGATGCCGCGCGCCATGCGCAACGCTACCTCCACGCTGAAACGGGTGGCGGGGTCGTAGATGTCCCGGGTGCAGGACGCCAGGCTGGGCAGGCCGGCGAGGTTGCGGTAGCTCGGGTCGATCAGGTCCATCACCAGCGCGGCCTGGTCATCGGGGTGGCCGACCACGCGGCCTTGCACTTTGATCAGGTTGGGATGCAACCCGGCGGCAATGCAGGCCTGCATTTCGTGCAGCGGCGAGCCGTCGCTGGTGATGGTGCCCTTGTAGAGTTTGACCGCGACTGGCTCGTTCGACGGTTTGCGCAGTGCCTTGCGAATCACCCCCGAGGCGCCTTCGCCCAGCACCTGGCCCAGTTCCAGTTCGGCCCAGGGAATGTTCGGCGTCGCGTCATCAGTTGCCACGTCCACCGCGCTTTCCACCGGGTTGCCGGCATAGGCCAGCCAGGTCAGGCGCGGCAGTGTCAGCAGCCAGTGGGGTAACTGAGTCAGGCGGTTGGAAGCGATGCGCAGCAGTTCGAGGTTATGGCACTGGGCCAGGCTCGCGGGCAGTTGCTCCAGACGGTTGCCGGCCAGCATGAGTTTTTGCAGCAGTGGCCGCTCACCGAGGGCGTCCGGCAACTGGCGGATGCGGTTATCGGTGAGGATCAGCCAGCGTAACTGCGGTGGCAGCGCGGCGGCGGGCACCTGCTCGATCTGGTTGGCCTTGAAGCCGACCATGCTCAACTGCGGGCACAGGCCCAGGCACGAGGGCAGCTCGGTAAAGGCGTTGTCCGAACAAAACAGCACGCGCAGGTGGGGCAGGCGGTGCAGGTCGTCCGGCAGGCTGCGCAGGGCATTGCCGCTCAGGTTGAGGATTTCCAGGGAGTCGGCCAGGTCGAAGATTTCCCGGGGGAACTGCGTCAGGCCGCAGGACAGGTCCAGGCGCTTGATGCCAGCCAGTTGGCCGGCCTTGAGTTGGGCAAGGGTATCCATGAACAGCTTAGGTCACTCGACAAGGTCAAAGGCGCTCATGATAGCGACTTGAGCGCCAGCGGGCTGACTTGTTGCAACTGCCCCAGGCGGCTGCGGGTACGCGCCAGGTCAATTGCCTGGCCTTGCAGGGCAGTATCCAGGGGTTGTTGGCCAAGCAGGGTCAGGTGCTTGTCCTGGTCGTACAGCACGTCGATCAGGTTGATAAAGCGCTGTTGCACGGCAATCGGGCATTCGCCGAGCAGCGGCAGATCGTCGATGATCCAGTGGTCGAAATCCTCGCACAGCAACAGGTAGTCCATCACAGCGGTGGGCTGTTCGCACAGGTCGTTGAAGGTCAAGGCCAGGCTGCGCGCCTGGTGCCAGCGCACTTGCAGTTGCCGCGAGCCGACCGCCAGCGCCAGGGGCGGGCCAGCGGTGGCGGGCAGCGCCAGTTCGCGGCGCTGGGCCGGGGTGCCGGGCCACACGTATTGGCCGTGGGTGAAACGCTGCTGCTGGTGGTTCTGCGCCAGGCCCCGGTAGTCCTGGGGCGCGCTGACTTGCATGACGTCCATGTGCGCGCCGATCAAGTCGATCACCGGCTTGAAACGCTGGTGATACAGCGGGTTGGGCAGCAAGCCCTGGGGCGGGTAATTGGAGGTGACCAGCACCAGGATGCCCCGTTGGAACAGGGCCTTGAACAGACGAGTGATCAACATCGCATCGCCAATGTCATGCACATGGAATTCGTCGAAACACAGCACCCGGCAGCCGTCGAGCAACTGGGCCAGGGTGGCGCCCAGGGCATCGGCCTGTTGGCGGTGGGCAAACATGCCACGGTGCAGGCGGGCGAAAAAGTCGTGGAAATGCACCCGCTGCTTGTCAGGCAATGGCAGGGCCTGGAAAAACCCGTCCAGCAGCCAGCTTTTGCCCCGGCCGACGGCGCCGTGCAGGTACAGGCTGCGGGTCGGGCGCCGGTCCAGCAGGTACGCGGTCTGCCGGGCCATGGCGTCGATCACCTGTAATTGGCTGGGGCTGAGGGTGTAGCCCTGTTGCCGGGCCTTGTCCGCGAAGAACCGCTGAATGGCTGGCGCGCTGTCACTGGCGGTTGTTTTGCCGAACAGGCGTCTGAGCAAGGGCAGGCGACGCGGGCGGCTATCTCGAAAAGGCATGGCGGTGGAGTCCTAGAACCGAGTGGTTTGCTTGAGCAATGGGGTGGTCGGCTCGTCCTCTTGGCTGACCATCGCATAGTTGTAGCCGGGGCTGGACCAGTACTCGGCCTGGAGCCCCTCGGCGCTGCGGCTGCCCCTTGGCAGCAGGGTGTTCTGCGGGCCCGGCGGGCGAATGTAGAAACTGATGCGCCGGCCTTGTGGGTTCTCGTAGAGCACCATCGCCGCCGCGCCTTGGTCGGTGCTGAGCAGGCGCGCGCTGACTGGGCTGAAGCCGGCCTGGCTGAGGTCTGGCAGGCGATGGGCCTGGGCGAAGTAGCGGTCGAGCCAGGCTTGCATATCGCCATTGCCCTGCACCTGGTAGTCGGCGGGCATGATCGGGTTCTGGGCAAACAGGCGATAGGCCTGCATGGCGTCGGTCATCGGCAGGCTGCTGGCGAGCAGGGTGGCCTGCCGCGCTTGCCAGCCACCCAGGCCGCCCAGGCCGATGGCGACCAGCAACATGGCGGCAGTGGCCAGGTGGCGGCGCGACTGGCGCTTGAGGCGCTGGCGAAGCAGCGCCGGATCCAGCTCGGGGTTGACCGCTGGCGGCGCACCGATGGCCGCGCGCAGGTGCTGGGCATCCTGTTGCCAGGCGTGGACCTGGGCCGCGACCTCGGGGTGGGCGGCGAGCCAGATCTGCAATTGGCGGCGATCCGGCTCGCTGAGCTGGTGATCGACGTACGCGTGCAGGTCGCGTTCATTGGGGGGCAGGCTGATCATTTGAGTATCCGCAGGGTAGGGCGGGTGATATCGCCGTCGCTGAGCTGGCGCAAGGCCTGGCGGGCGCGGGACAGGCGTGACATCACGGTGCCAATGGGCACGTCGAGGATATGGGCGACTTCCTTGTAGCTCAAGCCTTCCACCGAGACCCATAGCAGCAGGGCGCGTTGCTCGCTGCTCAACTGGTCGAAGGCCTGCAGGGTCGATTGCGCGATCACCGTGCGTTCGACTGACGGTTGCGCGTCATCGCGGCCGGTAAAGAACTCCAGCATCCGCGCATAGCGCCGCGAACGCCGGTGCGCGTCGAGGAACTGCCGGTAGAGGATCGAAAACAGCCAGGCGCGCAAATCCCCGTCGACGCGCTTGTGGCGCCAGCTGACGATGGCGCGCTCCAGGCTGGCCTGCACCAGGTCGTCGGCGCTGCTGGGGTTGCGCGTCAGGGACAGGGCAAAGCGCCGCAGCCTGGGGAGGAGTTCACGCAACTGGTCGTCGAGTTCGTGCATGGAGGGCCTGCGTGTCGTGGGCGGTGTTGAGGAAGACGCCTAGGGGCAAAGGTTATTCCATCTGTGGGAAAAATAAGCGCTGTAGATAGCCTTGGTCTCTGTCTTTTGTGGGCTCTCGCAGCCCTGTAATGCCGTGAATGGTCCTCAGTCAAGGCCCCTGCCTGCCCGAACAGTGTGAGGCAGGGGCCAGTTGAGGAGTTGACCCATGATATCGACGACAGCAGCGGATAGCGGTTTTGCTTGCACCAAGGCACTGGGCCATTTGCCCATCATCCAACGTCATACCCTTCAAACCTGGGGCTGCGGGCCGGCGCGGGCGCTGCCGTACGCGTGTATCCACCAGGCATTCGAGGCGCACGCCGCGGCAACCCCCCATGGGATCGCCGCGCTCTGCTCGGGCCAGAGCATCAGCTATGAGCAGTTGAACCGCCAGGCCGATCGGCTGGCCCGGCACCTGCTCGCGCAGGGGGTGATGGCGGGCGATACGGTGGCGTTGTTTGTCGAGCGGTCGATCCCCATGCTGGTGGGGATGCTCGCGGTGTTGAAGATCGGCGCGGCCTATGTGCCGCAGGATGCCAGGATCACTCCGCCGGCGCAGTTGGCGATGATCCTTGAGGCGCTGTCGAGTGCAGTGGTGCTGACCTTGTCGGGGTTCAAGGACCAATTGCCGCTGGCAGCGGGGCATTTGTGCGTGTGCCTGGACGAGTTCCTGGCGCAACAGCCGTGGGTGGCGCAGGCCTGCGAGCTGAATGTCGCCGCGCCAGACCCCGCCAGCCTGTGTTTTGTGCTGTTCACCTCCGGCACCACAGGGCGGCCCAATGGGGTGCGGGTGACGCACCGCAATGTGTGCAACATCGTGCTGACGGCACCGGGCAACCTGGGCATCAAGCCGGGCATGAGGGTTGGGCAAATCCTCAATATCGCGTTTGACATGGCCGCCTGGGAAATCCTCGGCTGCCTGGCCCACGGGGCGACGTTGTATATCCGTCAGCAAGATATCGGCGAAACGGCCCGCCATTGCCAAGTGCTGATCGCCACCCCGTCGATTCTCGCCACCCTGGACCCACGACAGTGCGCCACGCTTGAGGTGGTCGCAGTGGCGGGCGAGCCATGCCCGCAGGCCCTGGCGGATCGCTGGGCGGCCCATTGCACCTTCTATAACGGTTGCGGACCCACGGAAACCACCATCGTCAACACCTTGCACCGGCATGTACCAGGGGCGCCGTTGACCATCGGCCAACCGACGCCCAACAACACCGTGTATGTGCTGGATGAACACGGCCAGGCCTGCGCGCCGGGGGAAGTGGGCGAGATGTGGGCCGGGGGCGACGGGGTGACGGCGGGCTATCTGCATGACCCGTTGTTGACTGCGCAGCGCTATCGGCCTGATCCGTTCCTGGGGGCGGGGCGGATGATGTTCCGTACCCGCGACCTGGGGCGCTGGACGGATGATGGGGCCCTGGAGCATCTGGGGCGGGTCGACGATCAGGTCAAGGTGCGCGGTTTTCGCGTGGAGTTGGACGCGCTGGCCAGCACGCTGGAGGCCAGTGGCGCCTGTAGCCGGGCGGTGGCGTTGAAGTTCGACAGTCAGCACCTGGTGGCATTCGTCACACCGGCCACGGCGGACATTGCGGCAGCCAGGCAGTTCTGCGCGCAGCGGCTGGCCTACTACTGTGTGCCGGCGGTGATTTTTGCCTTGGAGCACTTGCCCCTGACGGCACGCGGCAAGATCGACAAGACCCTGCTGCGGCAATGGGCCTGTGACAGCGAGGAGGGTCGCCAACTCGCCCTCAAAGCAGGGGGCCGAGCATGATTGAGCGGTGGATGGCGACGGTAGTGCCCGCCCTGCCTGGCGGGTGGCGGCGGTGGCGTGGCTTGCCGATATTTTCCCATTACAACCGGCTGGTGGCGTTGGTGCTGCTGGGCAACGGGTGGTTTGCACTGTCTGGCTTGAAGCTGCCCGTGATCGATGCGCAGCAACTGTCGATGCTGGTGATGATCAACCTGTCCCTGGCGATCCTGGTGCGCCAGCAGTACGTGATCAACGGGCTGTTTTGGCTGGCCACGCGCATCCCGCTGAGCTGGCCGCTGTACCTGCGTCGCCATGCTGCCAAGGTCTATCACCTGGGCGGGCTGCACAGCGGCGGTGCGCTGGCGGCGACGCTGTGGTTCGCGCTGTTGGTCGCCAGCCAGGGCTGGCGTTACCTGCAACAGCCGCAGAGTGTTTCTGCGCCGTGGTTGTTGGTCAGTGCGGCGCTGTTGGGAGTGTTGCTGTTGATGGTGGTCATGGCGCAGCCGGGGATTCGCAGGCGTTTTCACAATGGCTTTGAGCGCGTGCACCGCTTTGCGGGGTGGGGGCCTTGCTGTTGTTCTGGGTGCAGGCACTGCTGGCCGAGGCTCATCCGGTTGCATTCGGGATGCTGTTGGTGCTGACCTTGAGCATTGCCCTGCCTTGGTTGCGCTTGCGCAAAGTGGCAGTCAGTCATCAGCGGCCTTGCGCTCATGCGGTGATCACCACATTGCGCCACACCACGCCCTTTGCCGGCTCGTCGACGGCGATCAGCCTGCAGCCGCTGCTGGAGTGGCACTCGTTTGCCAATATCCCGACCCCGGGCCAGCCGGGCTTTCGCCTGATTATTTCCAGGGCCGGGGACTGGACGGGGCGTTTTATCGAGCACATGCCAGCCCATGTCTGGGTCAAGGGCATTACCACGGCGGGCGTGGCGAATATCGAGACGTTGTTCAAGTCGGTGGTGTATATCGCCACCGGCAGCGGGATTGGCCCGGTGATGCCGCACTTGCTGGCCGGGCAGGTGCCGATCCAGTTGGTGTGGTCCACCCGCAGCCCGGCAAAGACCTATGGTGAAGAGCTGGTCGCCGAAATCCTGCGGGCGCAACCGCACGCAGTGATTTGGGACACCGACGTGCGCGGCAAGCCAGACCTGGTGCAGTTGGCGTACGCGGCGGTGCAGGATTTTGGTGCCGAAGCGGTGATCTGTATCGCCAACCAGGCGTTGACGCGCCGGGTGGTGGCGCAAATGGAGGCGCGGGGGATCCCGGCCTATGGCGCGATCTGGGACTCCTGAATCACCCGCTGCGAAAAAGCCTACGGCCTTGGTGGAATAAGCCTGCGTGAGCGGCGTCTCATTGCACCTTCCACCTGTGGCCGTTGGCCTCGGAGCACTTCATGCCAGATCATCCATCGCCACCCCGCACGCCGTTGGGGCGCGCCAGCCTGGTGCTGCGCCTGGCCGCTATCGGCGTGGTCGTCGGCGTCGTTGCCGGGGCCTTTGCCTACGTTAACGGTACCCTCGACCCACAGCGGTTGCGCCCCAAGACCCTGGTCAATGCCCTGGAAACCAACAACGGCCTGCACCCTGGCTACCGGCGCAACCATGCCAAGGGCGTATGCGTGGCGGGTTATTTCGAAAGCAGCCCTGCGGCGCGTGCCTATTCCAGCGCGCAGGTATTCAGTGAAGCGCGCACCCCGGTGATCGGGCGTTTCGCCCTACCCAGCGGCAACCCCTATGCCCCGGACAGCAGCGTGCCGATCCGCAGCCTGGCCGTGCAGTTCAACCAGGCCAACGGCCAGCAATGGCGCAGCGGGATGAACAGCATGCCGGTGTTCCCGGTGGGCACCCCCGAGGCCTTCTACCAGATGCTCAAGGCGGGGGCTGCGGACCCTGCGACCGGCAAGCCCAACCCGGCCAGTCTGCCGGCGTTTTTTGCCAGTCATCCCGAGACCGCGCCGTTCCTGGCCTGGGTCAAGACCGCCAGGCCTTCGGCCAGCTATGCCAGCGAAAGTTACAACGGCATCAATGCGTTTTACCTGGTCAGCGCCAACGGGCAACGCCAGGCCGTGCGCTGGGGCGTGGTGCCGATGAGCCAGGACGTCAGTGGCGCCGTTGCGCCAGGAGGGGCGGATTTTCTCCAGGCCGACCTGGAGCAGCGGTTGGCGGCCGGACCCTTGCGCTGGCAATTGCAGATCACCCTGGCCAACCCCGCGGACCCGGTGGATGACGCCAGCAAGGCCTGGGCCGGCGCGCACACGGTGTTGAACGCCGGCACCCTGGTGCTCGAACGTAGCCAGCCGCAGTTGGACGGCGATTGCCGCGATATCAACTTTGACCCGCTGATCCTGCCCAGCGGTATCGAAGCCTCCAATGACCCGCTGCTGGCGGCACGTTCCGCTGCCTATGCCAGTTCATACCTGCGCCGTACCGGTGAAGTCAGCCAGTTGCCCAACCCCCCTCAGGAGTCCCGGCCATGAATGCCCAACCGCGGTTTTTCGCCCCGCTGGCGCGCCTGCTGCACTGGCTGATGGCGCTGATGGTCATCGCCATGCTGTTTATCGGTGCTGGCATGGTGGCTTCGGTGTCCCAGCGCCATGAATGGTTGTTGCACCTGCACAAGCCGTTGGGCATTGCGATTCTGCTGTTGGTGATCGTGCGCCTGGCGGTGCGTTTTTCTACCCGTCAGCCAGCGTTGCCTGCCGATTTACCGGCGTGGCAGGTGTTGGCGGCCAAGGCGTCGCATCTGCTGCTGTACGGCTTGATGCTGGTGCTGCCGCTACTGGGCTGGGCGATGATTTCGGCGGCGGGTGACCCGGTGATGCTGTCCAGCGCGCTGCAGTTGCCTTCGTGGGTGCCGGCCAACGCGCAGTTGTTCGCGGTGCTGCGCAAGGCCCATGGGTATCTCGCTTATTTGCTGTTCCTCACGGTGCTGCTGCATTTGGCGGCGGCGTTGTTCCATGGTTGGGTTCGCCGGGATGGCGTGCTGCAAAGCATGCTCGGCAAGGACTGAGGCCCCAGGGTCGCCCGCCAGTACACCAGCGCCAGCAGGTTGATGGCGGCGCCCAAGGCACACACGCCGAGCCAGCCGGCCCAGGCGTACATCAGGGTCGCGCCGAGCGAGCCCAGGGCGCTGCCCGCCGAGTAGAACAGCATGTAGCCGGCTGCCAGGCGGCTTTGGGCTTCGGGGCGTACGCTGTAGATCAGGCTTTGGCTGGTGACATGCACGGCTTGCAGGCCGAGGTCGAAGGTAATCACCCCAAGCAGCAGAGCCCACAACGAAGACTGGGTCAAGGCGATGGCCAGCCATGACAGCAGCATCAGCACCAGGGCCGCGCCGCTGGTCCACTGGGCGAGGCCGCGGTCTGCCAGGCGCCCGGCATGGGCCGCGCCCAATGCGCCGGCGGCACCGGCGAGGCCGAACAGGCCGATCTGGGTGTGGGACAACGACAGGGGTGGGGCGCTCAAGGGCAGCACCAGCGGGGTCCAGAGCACGGTACCCGCGGCAAAAATCAGAAACGCCAGCACTGCGCGGTCGCGTAGCACTTTTTCCTCACGTAACAGGCTGAACACTGAAACCAGCAACTGGCGATAGGAGCCTGACGCCCGAGGCTGCTCGGTGGTGGGCAAGACACGCCAGAGCAGCAGTGCCATCAACAGGGTCAAGCCCGCCGACAGCAGATACACCGAACGCCAGCCGGCCAGGTCCGCCATGATCCCGGACACCGTGCGCGCCAGCAGCAGGCCAACCACGATGCCACTGGTCACCAGGCCCACCACATGCCCCCGTTGCTCGGGCCGCGCCAGGTTGGCGGCGTAGGCCACCAACACCTGGGCCACCACGGCGAGCAGGCCCGTCAGCAGCAGGCCGGCCAGAAACCCGACGAGGCTGTTGGAGAGGCCGACCAGCAACACCGCACCGGTGGACAGCAGTAACTGCCCGACGATCAAATGCCGGCGATTGAGCAGATCGCCCAGCGGCACCAGCAGTAACAGGCCAACGCCATAGCCAACCTGGGTCAGGCTGATCACGATGCCGACGGTGGCGGGGTCCATGGCGAACGTCATGGCCATGGCATCGAGCAGGGGTTGGGCGTAATAGACATTCGCCACCGACAGGCCACAGGCAATGGCAAACAGCAGCACCACGGCGGCGCTTAACGATGATGGGGGCATGCTCAATTCTCAATGTGGTTGCTAAATGAAACTGGTTGTACGGTAGGTATTGCGGTTTTATATTGCAACTACATTTTTTGTCAGGCAGGCGTTACCCATGGTCAGACTCACCCGCTTTGAAACTGCCGAATGCCCGGTGGCGCGCTCACTGGAGGCGATTGGCGATGGTTGGGCGCTGCTGATCATTCGCGATGCATTCGATGGCATCCGCCGCTTTGGCGAGTTCCAGCGCAGCCTGGGCATGGCCAAGAACATACTGGCCACGCGCTTGCGCAGCCTGGTCGGTCACGGAATTTTCGAGATTGTCCCGGCCTCGGATGGCAGCGCTTATCAGGAGTACGTGTTGACGGAAAAGGGCAGGGGGCTGTTTGCGGTGATCATTGGGTTGCGGCAATGGGGCGAGGGGTTTTTCTACGCCGAAGGCGAGGCCCATTCGGTGCTGTTGGACCGTGAGCACGGTCAGCCGCTGCAGGCTTTGCAGGTGCATGCGGCGGATGGCCGGGTGCTCGGACCTCAGGACTGCCTGCGGGTGGCGGCGCAGTCCGAGGCTTAGGGTTAGCGATACTTATTGGGGCAGGGTCAGCGCAGTACGTTGACTATGTCCGCCACGGTGCTCAACACGTCCTTGCCCAGTTGCCGGGAGCGTTTGCCAGACCAGCCGGTACGCGGATCGGGCGCATCGTCGTTGTCCTTGAAGGGCATTTCGAGGGTCAGGGACAGGCAGTCGAATTTCTCGCCCACGCTGTTGCAAGCCAGGGTCATATTGGCCTGGCCAGGCAGGTCGCGGGTGTAGCCATGGGTGGTCTGGAAGTCGCGGGTCAGCTCGCTCAAGTGGCTGCGAAAGTGTTTTTCCAGGCCTTCGATACGCGGGGTGTAGCCGGGGTTGCCTTCGCACGCTGCGGCGAACACGTAGGGGATTTCCTCGTCGCCATGGATATCCAGGAACAGGTCTACGCCGTACTTCTCCATCTGCTGCTGGACGAACAGCACTTCCGGGCTCAGTTCCTGGCTTGCGCTCTGCCAGGCGCGGTTGAGGTCCTGGCCCATGGCGTTGGTGCGCAGATGGCCATGGAACGCGCCATCCGGGTTCATGTTCGGTACCAGGTACAGGTCGGCGGTGGCCAGGAGTTTTTTCAGCTCATCATCACCGTCCTGTTGCAGGCGTTCGATGATGCCTTCCATAAACCACTCGGCCATGTGCTCGCCGGGGTGCTGCTGGGCAATGATCCACACTTTGCGCTGCCCCGCGTCCCCCTTGCCACGGCGGAGCAGGGGGATATCACGGCCCTCGACACTCTTGCCGGTGGCCAGCAGTTGCGTACCGGCGCGGTTCAGCGCCTGGTCGATCAACCAGGCGTGGCGCGCGCGGCTGTAGGGCTCGAAGTAGGCGAGCCAGGCGTGTTTTTGCTCGGTTTGCAATTCGATGTGCAAGGTTTCGCCATCAAAGCGCGTCGGCACCCGGAACCAGTTGATATGGTCATAGGACGCCACGGCGTTGTAGCCGCTCCAGGCATGTTTGTAGGAAGACTGGCCAGCGTTGCTCAGGCGGAAGGTATGGGTATGACCAATGTGCATCCCTTCGGCCTTGAAGTGGAACCATTGGAAGTGCTGGCTGCGGGTATCCGGCTTGATTGCCAGCAGCAACTGATGGGCATCGCTGGTGTCGAGCACCTGGATATTGCCGCTGTCGAAGTCGCTGCTGATTTTGATGGAGGTCAAGGCCACGGTCATAGTCTGCTTGCCTGAATTTAAATGGTGTGGCGGGCAGTTTACACAGGCGCGGGGTAAAATCTGGACGCAAATTAATGCGAAAAAGAAGGGGGCGTCATCCTTGACGCTGCAGCAGCTTAGAGTCTATGAGATTGATTCTCAAGTGCTAATTTGGAAAGATCCGGGCTAGAGCGCTTTATCGGCTTTCTTTCGGCGATGGTCTTTTGCTACCATGCGCGCCATCAAGCAACACACAGTCTTCATTAGCCTGAAGCCACGCCAGAATAACTGGCAAAAAAAAGACCCGGCCAAAGAGCCGGGTCAAAAACCGTGATTAGCCTGATGAGGAGATATTCCAAGAGTCCGACCTAAGGTCCCTTGGTCTATCGACTGATCTCGCGACCAGCTGCATGCAATAATAATCATTATCATTTGCAAGTCAAATGTTTTTATCTGCCAGATAGAAATATTTTTCCTTCTGTTCCTGCACGCCTACCGGGTCAAGGGGTTTTCCCGCCGACCAGTTGCAGTGGACGCTCCAGCATGGCCTTGGCCATATCAATCAGATACACCACCGAAAACGCCAGGTCCCGGGTGCCCCCCAGCTTGTTGTTCGCCAGCTCATACGCGATGGCGGCGGCGCTGCGTAGCAGGTCCGAAGCGTGGACCAGGGCTTCTTCATGGCTGACAGTGGGGCTGGCCTCGAACCAGGCCACATCGTCCGATGTGGGCTCGGCGTCTTCTTTGAAGTAGTAGTCCAAGGCGCGCCGGGCTGCGTCGCTGCCCTGCAAGCACTTAATTTCATCGTCATCAGGTGTACCAGGCAGGTGATCCGGGGTTGTGGTCATGTGGTCGGTGCTCTGGGTGGGAAGGTGAACAGGTGGAGCTGATAATAATACGATCTGTATTTATGTCATTTGATTGATTACTACAAACTGTTTATTGTCGCCGCGAATACACCCGGTATTGTCATGCCCCATGGATAAATGGATAGCGTTGGTCAAAGCCAACATGAAGGCCCGCCAGGTCACGCAAAACCAACTGGCCACGCGCCTGGGCATGTCCCAGGGCGGTGTTGCCCATTGGCTGGGCAAGCGCCGGGTACCGAGCCTCGACGACATGAACCGGGTGCTCGAGGAACTGGGCCTGGGTTACCTGGAAGCGGCACTGGTAATCCGCGAGAAGGGCGAGGCCCCGGCCGACGAAGCCGCGCCGGCCGTTCAATACAACCCGTATTTTCGCTACCCCGTGAGGGACTGGAAGCAGCCCGGCCGGGTCCATGAATCGCGGCCGGCCTACGGCCCTGCGCGTTTTGAGGCGAGCGACTACGACGCCGATGGCGAGGCGTTCTGGCTGCAGGTGAGCGGTGATGCGATGACGGCACCGAGCGGGCCGAGCATCGCCGAAGGGATGATGATCCTGGTGGACCCGGCTCTCGCCGCCGAGCCCGGCAAATTGGTGGTAGCCCAATGGGCCGGCAGCAGCCAGGCGACCTTTCGCAAGTTGATCGAGGAAAGCGGCCAGCGTTACCTGATGCCGCTCAACCCGACCTACCCCAAGGCCCTGCTCACCGATGACTGTCAGATCATCGGCGTCGTGGTACAGGCCACGGTGAAGTTCTAGGCCAGGGCCTCCAGCTCCACCAAGGCGCTGCCTTCGCCGACCATTTCGCCTTCCTGGCAATACAGCGCCTTGACCACCCCCCCATGGGGCGCGCGGATGCTGTGCTCCATCTTCATGGCCTCGAGCACCACCAGTTGTGTGCCAGCCTCGACCGTCTGCCCGACTTCCACCAGCACCCGCACGATGCTGCCGTTCATCGGCGCAGTGAGGCCGCCCTGATGGGCCTGTCCGGCATCGACGGCGGCGATCGGATCAAACAGCGTCACGCCGCGCATCTCACCCTGCCAGCGCAGGAACAGCGTCTGCCCATGGCGCACGGCCATGTGCGAGCGGCGGATTCCGGCATCCGCGATCACCAAGTGTTCGTCGCGCAGTTGCGGCACAGCGTGCGTTTGCAGCGTTACCAAGCGGTCCTGGCCGTCGCAGCTCAGGTGCAGTGAAGTCTCGGCGGGCAGGCCCGCACGAAAGCCCTGCGTCGCAGCCCACGGCGAGGCGGGGTCGTCGTCCCGCAGCCGAGGCAGTTGGCTTTGCATAAACGCGTGCCCAGCCGCGTGCCAGAACTCATCGCTCAAGGCGCTGGCGCCTGGCAGCAATTGCTCCTGATAGCGCGGGATGAAGCCGGTATCCAACTGCGCCGCAGCGAATGCCGGGTGGCCGATGATGCGCCGCAAAAAGCCCAGGTTGGTCTTCAAACCGCCGACCGCAAACTCGTCGAGCATGCTCAACAGGCGCAGGCGCGCCTGTTCGCGGTCCTCGCCCCAGGCAATCAGCTTGCCGAGCATCGGGTCGTAGAAGGGCGAAACGTCGTCGCCCTGCTCGACGCCACTGTCCACCCGGCGTCCCGGGCCTGGCGCTGATTCACGGTACAGCGCCAGATGCCCGGTGGCCGGCAAAAAGTCATTGGCCGGGTCTTCGGCATACAGCCGCACTTCAATGGCATGGCCGCGCAACGGCACCTGCTCCTGGGTGATTGGCAACGGCTCGCCTTGCGCCACGCGAATCTGCCAGGCCACCAGGTCCAGGCCGGTGATGGCCTCGGTCACCGGGTGTTCCACCTGCAAGCGGGTGTTCATCTCCATGAAGAAGAATTCACCGCGCGCATCCAGCAGAAACTCCACGGTGCCGGCGCCCACATAGCCAATCGCTTGGGCGGCACGCACCGCTGCCTCGCCCATGGCCTGGCGCAGGGCAGGGCTGAGGCCGGGGGCCGGTGCTTCTTCGACGACCTTTTGATGGCGACGCTGGATCGAGCAGTCGCGTTCATTGAGGTACAGGCAATGGCCGTGCTGGTCGGCGAATACCTGGATCTCCACGTGGCGCGGCTTGATCAGGTATTTCTCCACCAGCATCTGCGCGTTGCCAAACGACGACAGCGCCTCGCGCTGGGCCGAGGCCAGAGCTTCGGCCAGTTGGCTTTCGTCCTCGACCACTTTCATGCCCTTGCCGCCGCCGCCGGCCGTGGCCTTGAGCAGCACCGGGTAGCCAATGCGCGCGGCAGCCTGGCGGAAGGTTTCCAGGTCCTGGCCGGCCCCGTGGTAACCCGGCACCAGCGGCACGCCGGCGGTTTCCATCAATGCCTTGGCCGCCGACTTGCTGCCCATGGCATCAATGGCCGAGGCAGGTGGGCCGAGGAAAATCAGCCCAGCCTCTTCAATCGCCCGCGCAAAACCCGGGTTTTCGGAAAGAAAGCCATAGCCGGGATGAATCGCCTGGGCGCCGCTGGCCTTGGCCGCGGCGATCAGTTTGTCGATCTGCAGGTAACTGTCGGCGGCCTTGCTGCCGCCCAGGTCCACCCGGATATCGGCTTCGCGGCTGTGGCGCGCATCGCGGTCCGTAGCGCTGTGTACGGCAACGGTGGTCATGCCCAACGCCTTGGCCGTGCGCATGACCCGGCAGGCGATTTCGCCACGGTTGGCCACCAGTACGCAGGTAATCAACGGTGCACTCATGAGCGCGGCTCCTGGGACTGCCAACTGGGCGCACGCTTGTGCAAAAACGCGCGCAGGCCTTCCTGGCCTTCGGCGCTGACGCGGATGCGTGAGATGGCATTTTCGCAGTAACGGCGCAACGCCGGGGTGAGTGCGCCGTTACCCACTTCGCGCAGTAGATCCTTGCTGGCGCGCATGGCGGCCGGGCTGTTGAGCAACAGGTTGGCGGTCCATAGTTCGACTTGCTGATTCAGCGCCTCAAGCGGGTAGCTTTGCGCCAACAGCCCGATGGCTTGCGCCTGTTGGCCGTCGAAGCGTTCTGCGGTCAAGGCATAGCGGCGTGCCGCACGCTCGCCAATCGCCTGCACCACAAACGGGCTGATGACAGCCGGTGCGAGGCCGATGCGTACTTCTGACAGGCAGAACTGCGCATCATCGGCGCCAATGGCCATGTCGCAGCAACTGATCAGGCCCAGGGCGCCGCCATAGGCCGCGCCCTGGACCACCGCCAGTGTCGGGATCTTCAGCTTGGCCAGGTTGTACATCAACTCCGCCAGCTCGCGGGCGTCGTCGAGGTTGGTGTGGTAGTCCAGCTCGGCCGACTGCTGCATCCAGGCCAGGTCCGCGCCGGCGCTGAAATGCTTGCCGCGCCCGCGTACCAGTAAAAAGCGCAGGGAGGCATCGGCCTGCACCTGGTCCAGGGCAATGATCAGCTCGCGGATCATTTCGGCGTTGAACGCGTTGTTCTTGTGTTCCCGGCTCAACCACAGCGTGGCAAAGCCACGGGGGTCGTTGACCAGTTCAACGGTGTTGAAATCGCTCATGGGTGCAGCTCCAATTACATGCGGAACACGCCGAAGCGGCTCGGCTCGATGGGGGCATTCAGCGCGGCGGACAAGGCCAGGGCCAGCACGTCACGGGTCTGCAAGGGGTCGATGACGCCGTCATCCCACAGGCGGGCGCTGGAGTAGTAGGGGTGGCCTTGAGTTTCGTACTGGTCGAGGATCGGCTGCTTGATCTGCGCTTCGTCCTCGGCGCTGAACGCCTGGCCACCGCGTTCGGCCTGCTCGCGCTTGACCTGCACCAGCACGCCGGCGGCCTGTTCGGCGCCCATCACGCCAATGCGGGCGTTGGGCCACATCCACAAAAAGCGCGGGTCATAGGCGCGTCCGCACATCCCGTAGTTACCGGCACCAAAGCTGCCGCCGATGATCACCGTGAATTTCGGCACCTTGGCGCAGGCCACCGCCGTGACCAGCTTGGCGCCGTGCTTGGCGATGCCACCGGCTTCGTACTTCTGCCCGACCATAAAGCCGGTGATGTTCTGCAAGAACAACAGGGGAATCCCGCGCTGGCAGGCCAGTTCGATAAAGTGCGCGCCTTTTTGCGCAGCTTCAGCGAAGAGGATCCCGTTGTTGGCGAGGATCGCGATGGGGTAGCCATGCAAATGGGCAAAGCCGCAGACCAGCGTGGTGCCGAACAGCGCCTTGAACTCATCGAAGACCGAGCCGTCCACCAGTCGCGCAATCACTTCGCGCACATCAAAAGGTTGCTTGGCGTCGGCCGGGATCACCCCGTACAACTCGTCGCTGGCGTACAGCGGCGCGACCGGCGTGCGCTGTTGCAACTGCCCCTGCTTGCGCCAGTTGAGGTTGGCAACGCTGCGCCGGGCCAGGGCCAGGGCGTGTTCGTCGCTGTCGGCGTAGTGGTCGGCCACCCCGGAAATCTTGCAGTGCACGTCGGCCCCGCCAAGGTCTTCGGCGCTGACCACTTCGCCGGTGGCGGCCTTCACCAGTGGCGGGCCGGCGAGGAAGATAGTCGCCTGCTGGCGCACCATGATCGCTTCATCGGCCATCGCCGGTACATAGGCGCCGCCAGCGGTGCAGGAACCCATGACCACGGCGATCTGCGGGATGCCTTGCGCGCTCATGTTGGCCTGGTTGAAGAAGATCCGCCCAAAGTGCTCGCGGTCGGGAAACACCTCATCCTGGCGCGGCAGGTTGGCGCCGCCGGAATCCACCAGGTAGATGCACGGCAGGCGGTTCTGTTCGGCGATGGTCTGTGCGCGCAGGTGTTTTTTTACGGTCAGCGGGTAGTAGGAGCCGCCTTTTACCGTGGCATCGTTGGCGACGATCATGCATTCCACGCCTTCAACGCGGCCGATCCCGGCGATCACGCCAGCAGCCGGTACGTCTTCACCGTAGACCTGATACGCCGCCAGTTGGCTGAGCTCAAGGAACGCCGAGCCCGGGTCGAGCAGGCGGTTGATGCGCTCGCGCGGCAGCAGCTTGCCACGGGAGGTATGACGCTCCTGGGCCTTGCTGCCGCCGCCTTGCTGGACCTGGGCGAGCAGGGTGTGCAAGGCATCGACCTGTTTGAGCATCGCCGCGCTGTTGGCGGCGAATTCTGCCGAACGCGGGTTGAGTTGGGTGTGCAGGGTGGCCATGGTGCACTCCCTCAGCGGGTTTCGTTGAACAGTTCGCGACCAATCAGCATGCGCCGGATCTCACTGGTGCCCGCGCCGATTTCATACAGCTTGGCATCGCGCAGCAGGCGGCCTGCGGGGAATTCATTGATGTAGCCATTGCCGCCGAGAATCTGGATTGCATCAAGAGCCATCTGCGTTGCGCGTTCGGCGCTGTACAGGATCACCCCGGCGGCGTCCTTGCGCGTGGTTTCGCCACGCTCGCAGGCCTGTGCCACGGCATAGAGGTAGGCGCGGCTGGCGTTGAGCTGGGTGTACATGTCGGCGACCTTGCCCTGGATCAACTGGAACTCACCGATGCTCTGGCCGAACTGCTTGCGGTCGTGGATGTACGGCACGATCAGGTCCATGCAGGCCTGCATGATCCCGGTAGGGCCACCGGAGAGCACCACGCGTTCGTAGTCCAGGCCGCTCATCAGCACTTTGACCCCGCCATTGAGCGCGCCGAGGATGTTTTCTTCGGGCACTTCGACGTCATCGAAAAACAGCTCGCAGGTGTTGGAGCCGCGCATGCCCAGCTTGTCGAACTTGTTGCTGCGGCTGAACCCTTTGGCGTCGCGCTCGACGATAAACGCGGTAATGCCGTGGGCGCCTTTTTCCAGGTCGGTCTTGGCGTAGATCACATAGGTGTGGGCATCGGGGCCGTTGGTGATCCAGGTCTTGCTGCCGTTGAGCACATATACGCTGCCACGCTTGTCGGCGCGCAGCTTCATCGACACCACATCGGAACCGGCATTCGGCTCGCTCATGGCCAGGGCGCCAATGTGCTCGCCGCTGATCAGCTTGGGCAAGTACTTGAGTTTTTGCTCGTGGTTGCCGTTGCGGTTGATCTGGTTGACGCACAGGTTGGAGTGCGCGCCGTAGGACAGCGCCACCGAGGCCGAGCCACGGCTGATTTCTTCCATGGCCACCACGTGGGCCAGGTAACCCAGGCCGGCCCCGCCGTATTCTTCCGGCACGGTGATGCCCAACAGGCCCATGTCACCGAACTTGCGCCACATATCCACGGGGAACAGGTTGTCGATATCAATCTGCGCTGCCCGTGGCGCCAGCTCCTTGGCCACGAAGGCCTGCACCTGGTCGCGCAGCATGTCGATGGTTTCACCGAGGGCGAAGTTCAGGGTCGGGTAACTCATGGGAGGGCACCTATAAACATTATTGTTGTGGGGCTGGCGACGCCATTGGGCGATCACCTTTACGTTAACGTA
The DNA here is from genome assembly GCF_058742075.1 of Pseudomonas sp. HC1(2025). Lineage (NCBI taxonomy): Bacteria > Pseudomonadati > Pseudomonadota > Gammaproteobacteria > Pseudomonadales > Pseudomonadaceae > Pseudomonas > Pseudomonas sp. HC1(2025). The sequence goes on from NZ_CP196017.1 coordinate 2,237,690, forward strand.
AACTTGCGTTGCATGACTGTCAATCGTAGCTTACGTTAACGTCAAGCTCGCGCCTGACCGGCGCACCGTCCACCTACAAAAAAGACAATAGGGGTCGTCATGGATCAACCGAATCAGAGCTACAGCCGTGGCCCACAGGACAAGGCCCTGTTGGCCATGACCATCGGCCAGGCATTTGACCGCACCGTGGCGCAGCACCCGGAGGGCGAGGCCCTGGTGGTGCGCCATCAGCAACTGCGCTACACCTGGCGGCAACTGGCCCAAGCCGTGGACCTGCATGCACGCGGGCTGCTGGCCCTGGGGTTGCAGGCCGGGGATCGCTTGGGCATCTGGGCGCCGAACTGCGCCGAGTGGTGCATCAGCCAGGTGGCCAGCGCCAAGCTCGGGGTGATCCTGGTCAACATCAACCCGGCCTACCGCAGCAGCGAACTGGAATACGTGCTCAAGCAGTCGGGTTGCCAGTGGTTGATCTGTGCCGGCGCGTTCAAGTCCTCCGACTACCACGGGATGCTGCAGGCGCTGGTGCCGGAACTGGCGGAGCAGGGCATCGGCCAGTTGCGCTGTGATCTGTTGCCGCAACTGCGCGGGGTGATCAGCCTGGAGGCGCGACCGCCCTCGGGGTTCCTGCCCTGGTCGCAATTGTCGGCTCTGGGGACGGGTACACCCCCGGAACAATTGCACCACCGCGAGGCCAGCCTGCACTTCGATCAAGCCGTCAACATCCAGTACACCTCCGGTACCACGGGCTTCCCCAAGGGCGCCACCCTCAGCCACCACAACATCCTCAACAACGGCTACATGGTTGGCGAAAGCCTGGGCCTGACCGCGCAGGATCGCCTGGTGATCCCGGTGCCGCTCTATCATTGCTTTGGCATGGTCATGGGCAACCTGGGCTGCATCACCCATGGCACCACCATGATCTATCCCAATGACGGCTTCGACCCGCTACTGACCCTGGCCGCCGTGGCCGAAGAACGCGCTACCGGCCTGTACGGCGTACCGACGATGTTTATCGCGGTGCTCGATCATCCGCAACGCAGCACGTTCGACCTGTCGACCCTGCGCACCGGGATCATGGCCGGCTCCACCTGCCCGATCGAGGTGATGCGCCGGGTGATCAGCGACCTGCACATGAGCGAAGTGCAGATTGCCTACGGCATGACCGAGACCAGCCCGGTGTCGTTGCAGACCGGTGCGGATGATGACCTGGAGCGGCGCGTGACCACGGTCGGGCGCACCCAGCCCCAGCTGGAAAGCAAGATCATCGACGAAGCCGGCAACACCGTGCCGCGTGGGCAGATCGGCGAGTTGTGCACCCGAGGCTACAGCGTGATGCTCGGCTACTGGAACAACCCCGAGGGCACCCGCGAAGCCATCGACGACGCCGGCTGGATGCACACCGGCGACCTGGCGACCATGGATGAGCAGGGTTACGTGTGCATCGCCGGGCGTAACAAAGACATGATCATTCGCGGTGGCGAAAACGTGTACCCACGGGAGCTGGAGGAGTTCTTCTTCACCCACCCGGCGGTGGCGGATGTGCAGATCATCGGCATTCCCGACGAGCGTTACGGTGAAGAGATCGTGGCCTGGATCAAGTTCCACCCGGGGCAGGTGGCCAACGAGCTGGAACTGCAGACCTGGTGCAAGGGGCGCATTGCACACTTCAAGACGCCGAAGCATTTCCGCTTTGTCGAAGAGTTTCCGATGACGGTGACGGGGAAGATCCAGAAGTTTCGCATGCGTGAGATCACGATCGAGCAACTGCGAACGCTGAAACCCTGATCGCCCCGATCTAAAGGGTGGGAGCTGGCTTGCCTGCGATTGCGGTTTATCAGTCAACAATTAAGTAGCTGACACACCGCTATCGCAGGCAAGCCAGCTCCCACATTAACGGTGGAGTGTCAGTAGGTATTGTTTTCATCCAGACAGCACAAAGGGGAGCCGAAGCTCCCCTTTAATTTGTTGTTACGTGCTCTTTTTTTATTATTGAGGGGCGGTCTGTTGTTGTTTTTGGCAACCGTGGCCCTTTACCGCTGTTTTTGGCGACCCCCATCCGGGGTCAAGAGCAAACGTATTTTTTTGAGCGCTGATCTGCTTCTTCGCACGCGATCCAACCAGTGGGTAGCTACCTTGAGGTAGTTTTATTGTTCTCTGCCCGGTTGCGAGTGGCGGCTTGCGCCGTACCCTGCGAAGCACATCTTCTCCAAAAAAATCTGTTAGCTGCGTCTCTGCCGTGTTGTTTTTGTTATGTCAGAGTCGTTACGTCTTATTTTTATTAGGTTTGGTGCTTTTTATTCTTGTTATGCAATAGAGATAGCAGAAGCCGTGCCAACTTTTAAAAGTCCTTTAAAATCAATGGCTTGATTTTTATGGGGGAAATTTACTTCAGAAAATGCGACAAGATATGTTCCCGTGTTACCCGATGTGTAGCCGCGAGGTAACACAAGCGCTACTCAATGGGCATTGCGGGCCCTGGCCACGCGTGAGCCGGTAGGGCGGCCCAGGACCGTACAGATCTGCTGGCCCGCCACAATCAACTGGTCCATGTCGATACCGGTCTCGATGCCCAGGCCATCGAGCAGGTACAGCACGTCCTCGGTGGCCACGTTACCGCTGGCGCCCTTGGCATAGGGGCAGCCGCCAAGGCCGGCGATAGAGCTGTCGAACACCTGTATACCTTCCAGCAGGCTGGCATAGACATTGGCGATGGCCTGGCCGTAGGTGTCATGGAAATGCCCGGCGAGCTTTGCCCGTGGCACGTCCTTGCCCACCACCTCGAACATGCGCCGCGTAGCCCCTGCGGTGCCGGTGCCGATGGTGTCGCCCAACGACACCTCGTAACAGCCCATGGCATACAGCTCACGGGCCACGGCGGCCACTTGCTCCGGCGCAACCCGGCCTTCGTAAGGGCAACCCAGCACACAGGACACATAGCCGCGCACACTCACACCATGCTGCTGCGCCGCGGCCATGATCGGCGCAAAGCGCTCCAGGCTCTCGCTGATGGAGCAGTTGATATTGCGCTGGGAAAACGCCTCGGACGCCGCCGCAAAAACCGCGACTTCCTTGACCCCGGCCGCCAGCGCGTCCTCGAACCCACGCAGGTTCGGCGCCAGCGCGCCGTAGATCACGCCGGGCTTGCGCTGGATCTGTGCAAACACTTCGGCGGAGCCGGCCATTTGCGGGACCCACTTGGGCGAGACAAAACTGCCGACTTCGATGTAACCCAGGCCTGCCGCACTGAGGGCATCGACCAGTTGCACCTTGTCGGTCACGCTGATCGGCTGTGCTTCGTTTTGCAGGCCGTCGCGCGGGCCGACTTCGACCAGGCGCACATGAGAGGGGAGAGACATGGGATCTACCTTTTTATTGGGGTTGGCCGACCTGGCTCTGGATCGTCTGTTCCAGGGCCTGGGTGCAACGTTCTTCGGCGGTGTCCAGTTCCAGCTTCATCTGTTCGATGTCCAGCAACTGTTGTTCCAACTGCTCACGGCGTTCGCTGATCTTCGCCAGCATGCTGTGCAATTGCTTTTGATTGCCGCTGCTGGGGTCGTAGAGCTCGATCAGTTCGCGGCATTCGGCCAGGGAAAAACCGATGCGCTTGCCACGCAGGATCAGCTTGAGGCTGACTTTGTCCCGGGGCGAATAGATACGCTCCTGGCCTCGGCGTTCAGGGCTCAAGAGGCCTTGTTCTTCATAGAAACGAATGGCCCGGGTGGTGATGTCCAACTCGCGGGCCAGGTCGGAAATGCTGTAGGTCGTGCTCATGGTCGCGCTCAAGGAGGGTCTTGGCGCTACGCTAATGGCTGCTTGACGTAAACGTCAAGCAAATCACCACCTACGCGTTATCCAACTTCTTCTCGCGCGCCGTGACCTGCTGGCACAACTCGATCATCTGCTCGCGCATCCAGCGGTTGGCCGGGTCCTGGTCGGTGCTTTCATGCCAGTACAGGTGGGTTTCCACCGGCGGCACATCATTGACCGGCAGGTTGAATGAGTGCAGATCGTTACGCCGTGCAAAGCGCTCGGGCACGGTCATCACCATATCGGTCTGCTGCAGGACCTGGGAGGCCATCAGGTAATGCTGGGAGCGCAGGGCGATCTTGCGCTGGATGCCCATCTTGCCCAGGGCCAGGTCGACGTGGCCCAGGCCATTGCGCCGGCTGGAAATATGGATATGGGTCAGCGCCAGGTAGTCATCGAGGCTGAATTTTTCCTTGCCCGCCATCGGGTGGCCCTTGCGCATGGCACACACGTAGCGGTCTTCCATCAGCTTGACGTGGCGCACTTGCGGGTCGGTGTTGAGCGGCGCGTCCACCGCAAAATCCAGGCGGCCGGCGGCCAGTTCCTTGGTGGTTTCCCGACGTTTGGACAAAAAGCTCTCGATGATCACCGTGGGCGCCAGGCGGCGCAGGCGCTGGAACAGCGGCGGCAGGATCACCGCTTCAGTGAGGTCGGTCATGCTGATGCGGTAGGTCTTGGCCGCCTGCAACGGGTTGAAGATCCGGCTTTCCTGCACCGACACCCGCAGCAACGACAAGGCGTTGCGCACCGGGCCAATGATGTTCTGGGCCATGGGAGTCGGCACCATGCCCTGGGCGGTGCGCACGAACAACGGGTCGTTGAAGGTCTCGCGCAGGCGTGCCAGGGCGTTGGAAACCGCCGGCTGGGTGATGCCGACGATCTGCCCGGCGCGGGTCAGGTTGGCTTCGGTGTAGATCGCGTCAAACACGATGAAAAGATTGAGGTCGACCTTGCTCAGATTCATTTCGTTGCGCTCTTCTTGTTAGGTTTTCATGCGCCGATCATATATCGGTGATGAATGTTAATACACGCCGAGAATAGGCTAGGTAAATTATCAACGCTGTTCTAGCATCGATTGCATGACCTAAACAACCTCTCCAAGAAGGGAGCTGCTCATGGATTTTGCCTATTCGCCCAAGGTTCAGGAACTGCGTGAACGCGTTACCGCGTTTATGGATGCTTACGTGTACCCCGCCGAGCCGGTGTTCGAGCGCCAGGTCAGCGAAGGTGATCGCTGGCAGCCCACCGCCATCATGGAAGAGCTCAAGGCCAAGGCCAAGGCCGAAGGCCTGTGGAACCTGTTCCTGCCGGAGTCCGAACTGGGCGCCGGCCTGACCAACCTGGAATACGCGCCGCTCGCCGAAATCATGGGCCGCTCCCTGCTGGGGCCGGAGCCCTTCAACTGCTCGGCGCCCGACACCGGCAACATGGAAGTGCTGGTGCGCTATGCCAACGAAGAGCAGAAGCAACGTTGGCTGGAGCCGCTGCTGCGCGGCGAGATCCGCTCGGCATTCGCCATGACCGAACCGGATGTGGCGTCTTCCGACGCCACCAACATGGCCGCCCGCGCCGAGCGCCAGGGTGACGAGTGGGTGATCAACGGGAAGAAGTGGTGGACCTCCGGCGCGTGCGACCCGCGTTGCAAGATCCTGATCTTCATGGGCCTGAGCAACCCGGATGCGCCGCGCCACCAGCAGCACTCGATGATCCTGGTGCCGGTGGATGCACCGGGGGTGAAAATCGTCCGGCCGCTGCCGGTGTTCGGCTACGACGACGCGCCCCACGGGCATGCCGAAGTGCTGTTCGACAACGTGCGTGTGCCGTACGAAAACGTCCTGTTGGGTGAAGGTCGCGGCTTTGAAATTGCCCAGGGGCGCCTTGGCCCGGGCCGTATCCACCACTGCATGCGCTCCATCGGCATGGCTGAACGCGCCCTGGAATTGATGTGCAAACGCTCGGTCAGCCGCACCGCCTTTGGCAAGCCGTTGGCACGCCTGGGTGGCAATATCGACAAAATCGCCGACTCGCGGATGGAAATCGACATGGCGCGCCTGCTGACGTTGAAGGCGGCCTACATGATGGATACGGTCGGCAACAAAGTGGCGAAAAGTGAAATCGCCCAGATCAAGGTGGTGGCGCCGAATGTGGCCCTGAAGGTGATCGACCGGGCGATCCAGATCCACGGCGGTGCTGGGGTCTCCAATGACTTCCCGCTGGCCTATATGTACGCCATGCAGCGCACCCTGCGCCTGGCCGACGGCCCGGATGAAGTGCACCGCGCGGCCATTGGCAAGTTCGAGATTGGCAAGTATGTGCCTAAAGAGCTGATGCGCAGCGGCCAGTAGGACCGCGTCGCCTGCATCGCGGGCAAGCCCGCTCCCACACTGACCTCTGTGGGAGCGGGCTTGCCCGCGATTGCGGTGGGCCAATCAACACCCGTCTGCAGGCTTCAGTAAACCCAGACCTCCACCCGGCGATTCTTGATCCGCCCCTCATCCACGGTGTTGGCCGCTACCGGCATCTCGGCGCCAAAGCCGCGAATATCGCGCAACACCACGCCACTCTTGACCAACTCCCGGCGCACTGCCATCGCCCGCAGCTTGGACAGCAGGTCGGCGCGCTGCGGGTCATCCTTGGCATCACCAAACCCCACCAGCGTGACCCGTTTGTCCCGTTTGTCGTGGCTGCCTATATAAGCCACCACCCGCGCCAGATCCTGGCGTGCCTTGTTGTCCAGGCTGGCACTGCCTTCTTCGAAGCGAAAGTTCACGCTCAGGCGCTGCGCCTCGCGGGCGATGGCCTGGTAGGCCTCGGGCATCGGTGCCCGAGGCTGCACGGTGATGGCCTGGACCTGTTGGGCGATAAAGCCATTGGCGGCCACGATGGCCTGGCCCTGGGCGCTTTGGGCAAAGTCCACCAGGGCCTCGGCCCAGGGGTTGCTGTTATTGGGCGGCAGGTAGAAAAACAAGCGGCGCGACAGCGGATAGTCCTCGGTGGCGATCAGGCTGCTCTGCGGCAACATGGCTTGGGAGTCACCGTCAATGATGGCTGCGGCCTTGGCCTGGCGCACGTAGGGCAGACCGATAAAGCCGATGCCTTGCGGGTCGTGGCTGACCGCATCGGACAATTGTTCGCTGGACTCAAAGCGCTTGGCGGTGCTGTCGAGGGTTTTGCCGCGACGGCTGAGCACCAGTTCCTTGAAGGTGTCGAAGGTGCCGGATTGATCATCGCGGGCATACAGCCGGATCTTCCCGCCGCTGCCGCCCAAGGCTTCCCAGGTGCTGATTTCGCCGCTGAAAATCCTCGCCAGTTGGTCGGTGGTCAGCATCTGCAGTGGGTTGCTTGGATGCAGGATGATCGCCAGGCCATCGATGGCAATCACCTGTTCGGCGCCGGGGCTTTTCAGGTCGCCCAGGGGTTCAAGCTCGACCAGCTCGCGGTCCTTGACCGGGCGCGACGCGGCGGCCAGGTCGGCTTCGGCATTTTTCAGCGCGGCGAAGCCGGTGCTGGTGCCGTGGGCGGCGATTTCCACCAGCACTCGCTTGCCCTGGGGGCTGGTGCCGACGAGGCGCTGTTCGTTGGGGCGGCTGGCCGGTTCACGGTGCACGGCCTTCAGGCCCTGTTGCTCCATCAGGCCCTTGACCAACGCCGGGCCCAGCGCCGCGCCAATGGTATTGGAACCCTGGATGCGCAAGGCCGGACCATGTTCGGGAAAGGGTAGGGGCGTTGCAAGCGCCGCAAGAGGAAAAGCGCCGCAGAGGGCCAGCAGGTACAGAACGCGCAGCATCATGCCGCCACCTTCTCAAGCCAAAGGAAGTGCGGGCAGATTAAGTCAGTAAGGTTGCCAAAATATGACTGAGACCCAGCCTATCCAAATGTGGGAGCTGGCAAGCCAGCTCCCACATTTTATGGTGTCGGCGCAAAGATCAGCTCAGTTCCAGCCAGATCGGCGCATGGTCCGATGGTTTTTCCAGGCCGCGCAGCTCGTAGTCCACACCCGCGTCCTTGACCCGTGGCAGCAGGCCATTGGAGGCCATGATCAGGTCGATGCGCAGGCCCCGCTTGGGTTCATCTTCAAAACCGCGGCTGCGGTAATCGAACCAACTGAAGCGATCGGCCACATCCGGGTTCAGGTGCCGGAAGCTGTCCGTCAGGCCCCAGTTCTTCAGGCGCGCCATCCATTCGCGCTCTTCCGGCAGGAAGCTGCATTTGCCGGTCTTCAGCCAGCGCTTGGCGTTGTCGGCACCGATGCCGATGTCGCAGTCCTCGGGGGAGATGTTCACGTCGCCCATCACCACCAGCGCCTGGTCATTGCTGAACTGGGTTTGCAGCAGGTTTTGCAGGTCTTCGTAGAAGCGCTGCTTGGCCGGGAACTTGGTTGGGTGGTCGCGGCTTTCACCCTGTGGGAAATAGCCGTTCATGATGGTGATCGGGTTGCCGTGTTCATCGGCAAAGGTGCCCCAGATAAAGCGGCGCTGGGCATCTTCTTCGTCGCTGGCAAAGCCCTTGTGCAGGGCCAGTGGTTCCTGGCGCGAGAGCAGGGCGACACCGTAGTGGCCTTTCTGCCCGTGGTAGTACACGTGGTAACCCAGGGCCTGGACTTCGGCCAGCGGGAACTGGTCGTCGTGGACCTTGGTTTCCTGCAGGCCGATCACGTCCGGTTGATGTTTGTCGATCAGGGCCGCCAGCTGATGAGGCCGGGCGCGCAGCCCGTTGATATTGAAGGAGACGATTTTCATGGTCGGCAGTCCAGTCTGGCAAAAGGGCGATGCTAGCCGACAAGTCGGACGGGGGCCAGCGTGGCGGTAGGACAGATGCACTGCTAATGTCTCTCAAGGAGCCGATGGCAGGGAACGACTCAGTTGCCCCGGGCTCGTAACAATAAGAGCGCGGCCTTTTGAGTTGCGCCCAGGGGAGATACACCGGATGCCTGATACCTCGACCGCCATTGCCCAGGTTCATATGCTCGACCGCGGCTATTCGCGCGAAGCGCGTTCGCTGCTGTACCACGCCTATCGCCATGAGCCGACCTTCGCCTATCTGTTCGAAGCCGAACGCTCCGGTTATGAGCAGCGGGTCAGGGCCACCGTGCGCGAGCTGGTCAAGCAGCATTTTCTCCAGGAACTGCCGGCGATCGGCCTGCTGGTCAATGACCGGCTGATCGGCATCGCCCTGATTGCCCCGCCACAACGGCGCCTGGGCATCACGGAAAGCTGGGCCTGGCAATTGCGCATGTGTCTGAGCACCGGTGTGCGCTGCACCCGGCGTTACCTCGAATATCATCAGGCGGTGTTGGCTTGCCTGCCGTCAGAGTCGGTGCATGTGTTGCCGCTGCTGGGGATCCACCCGCAATTCCAGGGCAGGCACTACGGTGAGCAACTGCTGGAAGCCGTGCATAACTGGTGCGCGCAGGACCCGCATTCACAAGGGGTGGTGCTGGACACTGGCAATCCGCTTTACCTGGAGTTCTACAAGCGCCAGGGCTATGACGAAGTCGGAGAGGTGGCTGTAGGACCCATCCTGGAGCATGTGTTTTTTCACCCGAATCCCCAGGTGTTACAACCTGCAACGCCTTAACACAGAATTATTCAGACAATTCCCGGTTCTAAGGTGCTCCCCAGCTCGTGTAGCATCCGCGCCTATGAAGTTTTCAAATAGATTTACCAGCGGCTTGATTCTGCTGTTCACAAGCTGCGGCGCCCTGGCGCAAAGCGAGTTGGACGTGCGGGTCAAACCTTCAAACGATGCGCTGAAGGCCAATATCGAAGGCTATATCGGCGGGGTTGGCGAGCGTGACGAGGAGGCCTTGCTGCGCTTTAGCCGCGGTGCCGAGGAGCAGGCGCGCAAGGCCGCCCAGGCACTGGGCTATTATCAGCCGCAGATTGCCAGCGAGGTGAAGCCCGGCAAGAACCCGCGCCTGATCCTCAGTATCGACCCCGGCGAGCCCGTGCATTTGCGTAATGTCACGATTCGGGTGGACGGCCCGGCGGCCGAGCTCAAATCCTTTCGCGTACCTGACAGCCAAGACCTCAAGTCCGGCGCCGTGCTCAACCATGGCCATTACGAAGACGCCAAGCGCCTGATCCAGAACCAGGCCTCGCGCTTCGGCTATTTCAGTGGCCGCTTCACGCGTCAGACCCTGTCCGTCGACCCCCAGGCGGGCGTGGCCGATATCGAACTGGTCTACGACAGCGGCCCGCGCTACACCCTCGGCAAGGTCAACTTTGCTGGCGATACCCCGTTTGATGAAGAACTGTTGCAGCGCATGGTGCCGTTCCAAAGTGGCACCCCCTACGATTCCGAATTGATTGCCGAGCTGAACCAGGCCCTGCAATCGAGTGGCTATTTCGAGGGTGTGCGGGTGGATGCCGCCCCGGCCGCGGCGGCCAATGATGTGATCCCGGTGGCGGTCCAGCTGGAAACCCGCAAACCGCGAACCATGGGCCTGGGCCTGGGTTTTTCCACCGACGTCGGCCCGCGTGGCAAGGCCAATTGGACGCGGCACTGGGTCAACCCCCAAGGGCACAGCTATGGCTGGGAGGCCGAATTGTCGGCGCCCCGGCAGAACGTCGGCCTGTGGTACGACATTCCCCTCGATCCGCCGCTGACTGACAAGCTGCGTTTTGCCGGTGGCTACCAGAACGAAGAAATGGCCAACACCGACACCCTCAGCAAGTTGCTCACCCTCGGCCCGGAATGGCACAGCAAGTTGCCCAGCGGTTGGACACGGGTGATCTCGCTCAAATGGCAGCGCGAAGAATATCGCCTGGGGGACGACTCCGGCTTGAGCAATCTGCTGATGCCCGGAATCAGCTATTCCTACCTGCGCAGCGACAACCGCATCGACCCCCATAACGGCTATCGCCTGCAGTTCGATACCAAGGTGGCCAAGGAAGGGCTGGGTTCGGACACCAACTTGCTGTACGGCACGGCGATGATCAAGGGTTTGACCACGGTGTGGGACAAGCACCGCTTCCTCGGCCGTGCGCAGTTTGGCGGCAGCGCCACCAATGGCTACAAGTCGGTGCCGCCGTCCTTGCGCTTTTTTGCAGGTGGCGACCAGAGCGTGCGTGGCTACGAGTACCAGACCCTGTCCCCGGAAAACAACAAGGGCGACCGCATCGGTGGCCGCTACATGGTGGCCTTGAGCGCCGAGTATCAATATTCCATCGCCGAAAAATGGCGGATCGCGACCTTTGTCGACCAGGGCAACTCCTTTAACAGCCTGGAATTGCCGAGCCTGAAAACCGGGGTCGGGGTCGGCGTGCGCTGGGTGTCGCCGGTCGGCCCGATTCGCCTTGACCTGGCCCATGCCCTGGAAGATCCGGGCGGCATTCGTTTGCACTTTTCCATGGGGCCTGAGCTGTGAAGCGTGGTTTGAAAATAGCGGGTCTGAGTGTGGTGGCGGTTGCAGCCCTGGTGCCGCTGGCTGTCTGGAGCGTACTGGGTACGCAAGTCGGCAGTCGCTGGGCCCTCGGCCAAGTCCCGGGGTTGACCGTGGATAACTTCCAGGGCCGCCTGGGCGGGCAATGGAGCGCCGACCAGGTGCTGTGGCAACAAGACAGCAGCCGCGTGGAGCTCAACGCGCCGAAGTTCGATTGGTCACCGGCGTGCCTGTTGCGAATGACCTTGTGCATCCGGCAACTGGATGTGGAGCAGGTCAGCCTGCAATTGCCACCCAGCACCGAAGACAGCAGCGGCCCGATTACCCTGCCGGACTTGAACCTGCCCGTGGCCATCGAACTGGGCGACGTGCGCGTCGGCAGTCTGTTGTTCAACGGCAGCGAAGAACTCCAGGGCCTGCAACTGGCCGCGCACTGGACGGCCGCGGGGATGCAGATCGACGCGGTGCACCTGCAACGCGACGGCCTGGTGCTGGACCTCAACGGCGTGCTGCAACCCAGCGGTGACTGGCCGCTGACGGCGAGCGGTAACCTGAGCCTGCCCTACGCCCCGGGCGGCGCGCCGTGGGCGGTGGCGCTGAACGTCACCGGTGATTTGCTCAAGACCCTCAAGCTCGACGCCGACAGCACGGGCTACCTGCCCGCCAAACTCAGCGGCGAACTGCAACCCCTGGTTGAGAACCTGCCCGCGCAGTTGCGCATCACCGCCGATGGTTTCAAACCCGCCGCCGACCTGCCGGACACCTTGCAACTCAACCAACTTGACCTGACTGCCAAGGGCGACCTGGGCACGGGCTATCAGCTGCTGGGCAAGGCTGTATTACCCGCAGAAAAAGGCCCGGTTGACCTGTTGCTGCAAGGCCGGGTCGATGCCAAGGGCGCGCAGATCGCCGGCCTGGACCTGAACGCCGGGGACAAGCAAAGCCTCAAGCTCAGTGCCCAGCTGGATTGGCAGCAGGGTTTGAGCGCAGACGCAAAAATCGACTGGCTGGACTTCCCCTGGCATCGCCTGTATCCGCTGATTGACGAGCCGCAAGTGGTGTTGCGCACCTTCAACGGCGAAGTCTCCTACAAGGACGGCAACTACCTGGGCAATCTCAAGGCCGACCTCGACGGCCCGGCCGGCAAGTTCAGCCTGGTCACGCCGTTCAGCGGCGACCTCAAGCAAGTGTTCCTGCCCGAGCTGAAATTGACCGCTGGCCAGGGCAAGGCCGAAGGCCACCTGAACCTGCAATTTGCCGAGGGCATCGCCTGGGACACGGCGCTGGACCTGTCGGCCCTGAACCCGGCGTACTGGGTCGCAGAGCTGCCGGGCACCCTGGCTGGGCCGCTGCGCAGCAAAGGTGAGTTGAAGAACGAACAACTCAAGCTCAACGCCGACCTCGACCTCAAGGGCCGCCTGCGCGGCCAGCCTGCGGTGCTGGCGGCCAAGGCCGAAGGCGCGGGCGAGCAATGGACCCTGGCCAACCTGGATATCCGCCTGGGTGACAACCGCATCAATGGCAGTGGCAGCCTGCAACAACGCCTGGCCGGGCAGATCGACATCAAGCTCGCACGCCTGGCCCAGCTGTGGCCGCAGTTGCGTGGACAGGTCAACGGTCGGCTCGATGTGGCCGGTACGTTGAACGCACCCCAGGGCAAGCTCGACCTCAAGGGCCAGCAACTGGTATTTGAAGAAAACCGCCTGCAAGCCCTCAGCCTGGACGCGACGCTCGATAGCGCACAGCGGGCGAAGATCGACCTCAAGGGCAGCGGCATCCAGGCCGGTGACACCCAGCTCGGTACCCTGGCCGCCAGTGCTCAGGGCGATATCAAAAGCCAGAAAGTCCAACTGGAGCTGATGGGCCCCCTGGTCAAGCTGGCCCTGGCCCTGGACGGCAATCTTGACAAGGGTAACTGGCGCGGGCGCCTGGCCAGTGGCGATGTGCAGGCCGGTGGCCAGGACTGGAAACTGCAGGCCCCGGCAAAAATCGAGCGCATGGCCGACGGCAAGCTGACGTTCGCCGCCCACTGCTGGGTCTCCGGGCCCGCCAGCCTGTGTGGCGAAGACCAGCGGCTGATGCCTGATCCCAAGCTGCGTTACCACCTCAAGCAGTTCCCCATCGACAGCCTGGCGCAATGGCTGCCCAAGGATTTTGCCTGGCAGGGCAAGCTCAACGCCGATATCCAACTCGACCTGCCGGCCAGCGGCCCCAAAGGCCTGATCGCGGTGGATGCCAGTGGCGGCACGCTGCGGGTCAAGGACAAGGACCAATGGCTGGATTTCCCCTACGACACCCTCAAGCTGGAAACCACGCTCAACCCCACGCGCATCGATACCCAGCTGAATTTTCGCGGTGGCAAGCTGGGTGAGTTGCTGTTACAGGCGCAGATCAACCCGGTGGCGAAAAACAAGCCGATCTCCGGCAACTTCAGCCTCACCGGCCTGGACCTGGCGGTCGCGCGGCCGTTTGTGCCGATGGTGGAAAAACTCAATGGCAAGCTCAATGGCAGCGGGCGTATCTCCGGCGGGTTGTTGGCGCCGCAGGTCAACGGCAGCATCAACCTGATCGCCGGCGAGATTTCCGGGCCCGAACTGCCCATCAGCCTTGAAGGCCTGAACGTGCAGGCGTTGATCGCCGGCGAAAGCGTGCAGCTCAACGGCGGCTGGCGCAGTGGCAAGGCCGGGCAGGGCAGCCTCAAGGGGCAGATCGACTGGGGGCGGGCGCTGGTCGTTGACCTCAGCCTGCAAGGTTCCCAGTTGCCGGTGACCGTCGAACCCTACGCCAAGCTGGAAGTGGCGCCCGACCTGAAGATCACCCTCAAGGACAACAAGTTGGCAATTGCCGGCAATGTGCACATCCCGCGCGGCGATATCACCGTGCGCGAACTGCCGCCGTCCACGGTCAAGGTTTCGGATGACACAGTGATCGTTGGCAGCCAGACCGAAGAGGGCAAGCCGCCGATGGCCATGGCCATGGATATCAACGTGGTGGTGGGCGAGGACCAGCTCAACTTTGCCGGCTTCGGCCTGACCGCCAAGGTCCAGGGCCGGGTGCACATCGGCGACAACCTGGACACCCGTGGCGAACTCTGGCTCAACGACGGCCGTTACCGCGCCTACGGCCAGAGGCTGGATGTACGGCGTGCGCGCCTGCTGTTCGCCGGGCCGCTCGACCAGCCGTACCTGGATATCGAAGCCATCCGCAAGACAGACGACGTAATCGCCGGTATCCGCCTGAGCGGCAGTGCCGAGCAACCGACCACGCAAATCTTTTCGGAACCGGCCATGAGCCAGGAGCAGGCGTTGTCCTACCTGGTGCTGGGCCGCCCGTTGAGCACTACTGGCGAAGATAACAACATGCTGGCGCAAGCGGCGCTGGGCCTGGGGTTGATGGGCAGTGCCGGGGTGACCTCGGACATTGCCAAGAACCTGGGGATCCAGGACTTTGAACTGGACACCCAGGGCAGTGGCAACAACACCGCCGTGGTGGCCAGCGGCAAGATCACCGAGAAACTCAGCCTGCGTTACGGGGTCGGGGTATTCGAACCGGCCAGTACCATCGCCTTGCGTTACCTGCTGAGCAAGCGGGTGTACCTGGAAGTGGCCAGCGGCGTAGCCAGCTCCCTGGATATCTTCTACAAACGGGATTTCTGACGTTTAGCCCACACCAACCTGTAGGAGCTGGCAAGCCAGCTCCTACAGTTGTGTCGTGGGGTATACCAAGCAACCTAACTATTTGTTTGACATTCGCTGCCTAGGCAGTAATATTTGGTCACATATTCACTGCCTAGGCAGTAATAAGGTGACTTTCGATGAAACACTTCACCCCGGAAAACTTCCACAACTGCCATCTCGGCCTGTTGCTGGGGCGCGCCGCGATTCTCAAAGACCGCATCATCGACACCCATATGGAACCCCACGGCATCACTGCCGCGCAGTTCAAGGTGTTGATCATCATGGCCCAGTTCGGCGTCGATACCCCGGCGGAGCTATGCCGCAACCTTTCCCTGGATAGCGGCTCGATGACCCGCATGCTCGATCGCCTGGAGCAAAAAGACCTGCTGGCGCGCAAGCGTTCCGAACAGGACCGGCGCCAGGTGCAACTGGTGCTGACCGCAGAAGGCCAGCGCCTGGCGGACATGTTGCCGCAGATCGGCGCCCAGGCCCTCAACCAGCTGGCTGGGGTGCTGGAGCCGGGGGAGTTGCAGACCCTGGAATACATCCTGAAGAAAATCCTGATCGCCGCCGGTGACCCCATCACGCTGCAGCGGGTCGGGACTCAATGAACACGCCAGTCACGCGCGCTGAATAACGCAAGGTACTTGTCATGGCTACTGCCCAAGCAAACAACACCGCTCAAACCCAACCCGACGACAGCAACCCGCGCAAACGCAAAATCATGTTGCTGGGCCTGGCGCTGGTCGTCGTGCTCTGCGTCGTGGGCGTCTGGGGCTGGTACGAACTGTATGGCCGCTGGAGCGAAAGCACCGACGATGCCTACGTCAACGGCAACGTGGTGGAAATCACCCCGTTGGTCACCGGCACTGTGGTCAGCATTGGCGCCGACGATGGCGACCTGGTCCACGAAGGCCAGGTGCTGATCAACTTCGACCCCAACGACGCAGCCGTCGGCCTGCAAAGTGCCCAGGCCAACCTGGCGCGCACGGTACGCCAGGTGCGCGGCCTGTACAGCAATGTGGATGGCATGAAAGCCCAGGTACAGGCGCAAAAAGCCCAAGTGCAGACCGCCCAGGACAACTTCAACCGCCGCCGAATCCTCGCACAGGGTGGCGCGATTTCCCTGGAAGAACTGTCCCATGCCCGCGACGCCCTGAGCGCGGCGAGCAACTCATTGGCCAACCTGCAACAGCAACTCAATACCTCCACCGCGTTGGTGGATGACACGGTGATTTCCTCCCATCCGGATGTACAGGCCGCTGCCGCGCAACTGCGCCAGGCCTACCTGGCCAATGCGCGCAGCACCCTGATCGCACCGGTTACCGGCTACGTCGCCAAGCGCACCGTGCAACTGGGGCAGCGGGTCGAGCCGGGTACCGCATTGATGGCGGTGATTCCCCTGGACCAACTGTGGATCGACGCCAACTTCAAGGAAACCCAACTGCGCCAGATGCGCATTGGCCAGCCGGTGGATATCGAGGCCGATCTCTACGGCAGCGACGTGAAGTACAGCGGCACCGTCGACAGCCTTGGCGCCGGTACCGGCAGCGCCTTTGCCTTGCTGCCGGCGCAGAACGCAACCGGCAACTGGATCAAGATCGTGCAGCGGGTGCCGGTGCGCATTCACATCAATGCCCAGGAGTTGGCCGAGCACCCATTGCGGGTGGGGCTGTCGACTCAGGTGCAAGTCAACCTGCATGACCAGAGCGGCCCGGTGCTGGCACAACAACCGCCGCAAAAAGCCTCGTTCAGCACCACTGTGTATGACCGCCAGTTGGCCGAGGCCGACGCGATGATCACCCAGTTGATCCATGACAACAGTGTGGCCGCGCCGAAGGCTGCGCAACGCTGATGAGCAATAACGCCTCCTTCACGCCGCCCAGCTTGCTGATGGCCACCATTGGCCTGTCCCTGGCGACCTTTATGCAGGTGCTCGACACCACCATCGCCAACGTGGCGCTGCCGACCATCTCCGGCAACCTGGGGGTGAGTTCGGAGCAGGGCACCTGGGTCATCACCTCATTTGCCGTGAGCAATGCTATTGCGCTGCCGTTGACCGGCTGGTTGAGCCGGCGCTTTGGCGAGGTGAAGCTGTTTTTGTGGGCCACCATTTTGTTTGTGCTGGCCTCGTTCCTGTGTGGTATCTCCACCTCGATGCCCGAGCTGATTGGCTTCCGGGTCCTGCAGGGCTTGGTCGCGGGGCCGTTGTACCCGATGACCCAGACCCTGTTGATCGCGGTCTATCCGCCTGCCAGGCGGGGCATGGCCCTGGCATTGCTGGCGATGGTCACGGTGGTCGCTCCAATTGCAGGCCCGATTCTTGGCGGTTGGATCACCGACAGCTACAGCTGGCCGTGGATCTTCTTTATCAACGTGCCCATCGGGATTTTTGCGGTGATGGTGGTGCGTGCGCAGCTCAAGAAGCGGCCGGTGGTCACCAGCCATCAGCCGATGGATTATGTTGGCCTGTTGAGCCTGATCGTCGGGGTCGGTGCCTTGCAGATCATCCTCGACAAGGGCAATGACCTGGACTGGTTCGAGTCCAATTTCATCATCATCGGCGCGGCCATCTCGGTGATCGCCCTGGCGGTGTTCGTGATCTGGGAAATGACCGACAAACACCCGGTGGTCAACCTGCGCCTGTTTGCCCACCGCAACTTCCGCATCGGCACCATCGTGCTGGTGCTGGGCTACGCCGGGTTCTTTGGTATCAACCTGATCCTGCCGCAATGGCTACAGACGCAGATGGGCTACACCGCCACCTGGGCCGGGCTGGCCGTGGCGCCGATCGGTATCCTGCCGGTGCTGATGTCGCCCTTTGTCGGCAAGTACGCACACAAGTTCGACTTGCGGCTGCTGGCCGGCCTGGCGTTCCTGGCGATTGGCCTGAGCTGCTTTATGCGCGCCGGCTTCACCAATGAAGTGGACTTCCAGCACATCGCCCTGGTGCAACTGTTCATGGGCATCGGCGTGGCGCTGTTCTTCATGCCGACCTTGAGCATCCTGATGTCCGACCTGCCGCCGCACCAGATCGCCGACGGCGCAGGCCTGGCGACCTTCCTGCGGACCCTGGGTGGCAGCTTTGCGGCATCGTTGACCACCTGGATCTGGATTCGCCGGGCTGACCAGCATCATGCCTACATGAGCGAGAGCATGAGTGTGTACGACTCGGCCACCCGCGATGCCCTGAACACCCTGGGCGGTGCGGGTCACAAGGCCTATGCGCAACTGGACCAGGTCCTCACCAGCCAGGCATATATGATGTCTACCGTGGACTACTTCACCTTGCTGGGGTGGATGTTCATGGGCTTGATCCTGCTGGTGTGGCTGGCCAAGCCGCCGTTTACCGCAAAGGCGGGGCCGGCGGCGTCAGGGCACTGATCTTGAATTGCAATGCAGTAACTGTAGGAGCTGGCTTGCCTGCGATGGCATCACCTCGGTGTGACTGATGTACCGAGGTGCCTGCATCGCAGGCAAGCCAGCTCCTACATATTGATCGGTGTTGTGTCTGGGTTATGCGCCAGGCAACGCCAATTGCGGATTGACGAAGTCAAACGCCGCCAGCTGGAAACCTTGCTCATCCACCTGCAACGCCCAACCCTGCTTGTCCCAATCCCCCAGCACAATGCGTTTGGCCGCCTGCTCGCCAATCTGCAATTTGTGAATGGCCGGGCGGTGGGTGTGGCCGTGGACCAGGGTGCGCACGCCATGGGCCTGCATTACCCGTGGCACTTCCTCGGGCGTTACATCGACAATATCGTTGGCCTTCATGCGCGTCTGCGCGCGGCTTTCACTGCGTAGCTTGCGCGCCAGCTTATGGCGGGTGCGCAAGGGCAGGTGGCGCAGGATAAACAGCACAAGGGGGTTACGCAGGATGCGCCGCAGCTTCATATAGCCGAGGTCGCGGGTACACAGGCTGTCGCCGTGCATCAACAGCACGGGCTCGCCATACATCTGCACGACGCTGGGGTCCTTGAGCAAGGTCGCGCCTGCTGCTTTGCAGAATGCCTTGCCGATCAGGAAATCGCGGTTGCCGTGCATCAGGAATATTTGGGTGCCGCTGTCGCTCAGCTCACGTAGAGCCGCGCATATCGAACGCTGGAACGGGGTCATGCCATCGTCGCCAATCCAGGCTTCGAAAAAGTCCCCCAGGATGTACAACGCTTGCGCGCCACGGGCGCGGCCGTGGAGTAAATCCAGAAACGCCCGGGTAATGTCCGGGCGCTCCTCTTCCAGATGCAAATCTGAAATCAGCAATATCACGCAATGATCTCGGCTTTCTCGATGATCACGTCTTCTGCTGGTACGTCCTGGTGGCCGGACTTCATGGTGGTGGAAACACCCTTGATCTTGTCCACGACGTCGGTGCCTTCGGTGACTTTACCGAATACCGCGTAACCCCAACCCTGTACGGTCTTGGCGCTGTGGTTCAGGAAGCTGTTGTCGGCCACGTTGATGAAGAACTGCGCGGAGGCCGAATGCGGCTCCATGGTACGGGCCATGGCGACGGTGTACTTGTCGTTGGAAAGACCGTTGTCCGCTTCGTTCTGGATGCTTGGACGCTTGTCTTTCTTTTCTTTCATGCCTGGCTCGAAACCGCCGCCCTGGATCATGAAGTTGCCGATGACACGGTGGAAAACAGTGTTTTCGTAGTGGCCGGCTTTAACGTATTCGATGAAGTTGGCGACGGTGGTCGGCGCTTTCTCGGCGTTCAGCTCGATGACGATGTCACCGTGGTTGGTGGTCAGTTTGACTTGAGTCATGTTCATTACTCTTTTCAGGGAATTCGTGGGTTCGGCCGCCTGGGCACCTTACCGGGTTGGCTAAATTGCGGCCAAGGCGCGCAGTTTAGCGTGCCCTGCAGGAATTTCGAGGTGGTTTTTCACCGCCCATGCAATAAATGCAGCAGTTTTTGGCCATGCCCTGTCAGGTGCTTGACAGCATCGGCTATGATAAGCCCTTTGTTTGTCTGGCCCGACCCGGCCACGTACCTGTCTGTTCAAGGATCCTATGAGCAAGCCCACTGTCGACCCTACCTCGAATTCCAAGGCCGGACCTGCCGTCCCGGTCAATTTCCTGCGCCCGATCATCCAGGCGGACCTGGATTCGGGCAAGCACACGCAGATCGTCACCCGTTTCCCGCCTGAGCCCAACGGTTACCTGCACATCGGCCACGCCAAGTCGATCTGTGTGAACTTCGGCCTGGCCCAGGAGTTCGGTGGCGTCACGCACCTGCGTTTCGACGACACCAACCCGGCCAAGGAAGACCAGGAATACATCGACGCCATCGAAAGCGACATCAAGTGGCTGGGCTTTGAATGGTCCGGTGAAGTGCGCTACGCCTCCAAGTATTTCGACCAGTTGTTCGACTGGGCCGTGGAGCTGATCAAGGCCGGCAAGGCCTACGTCGACGACCTGACCCCGGAGCAGGCCAAGGAATACCGTGGCAGCCTGACCGAGCCTGGCAAGAACAGCCCGTTTCGCGATCGTTCGGTAGAGGAGAACCTGGACTGGTTCACCCGCATGCGCGACGGCGAGTTCCCGGACGGCGCCCGTGTACTGCGGGCCAAGATCGACATGGCCTCGCCGAACATGAACCTGCGCGACCCGATCATGTACCGCATCCGTCATGCCCATCACCACCAGACTGGTGACAAGTGGTGCATCTACCCCAACTACGACTTCACCCACGGTCAGTCGGACGCCATCGAAGGCATCACCCACTCCATCTGCACCCTGGAGTTCGAAAGCCATCGCCCGCTGTACGAATGGTTCCTCGACAGCCTGCCGGTACCGGCGCACCCGCGTCAGTACGAATTCAGCCGCCTGAACCTGAACTACACCATCACCAGCAAGCGCAAGCTCAAGCAACTGGTCGATGAAAAACACGTGTTCGGCTGGGACGACCCACGCATGTCGACGCTGTCGGGTTTCCGTCGTCGCGGCTACACCCCGGCATCGATCCGCAACTTCTGCGAGATGGTCGGCACTAACCGCTCCGACGGCGTGGTTGACTACGGCATGCTTGAGTTCAGCATCCGCCAGGACCTCGACGCAAACGCCCCGCGCGCCATGTGCGTGCTGCGTCCGTTGAAAGTGGTGATCACCAACTACCCGCAAGACCAGGTCGAGAACCTCGAACTGCCGCGTCACCCGCAAAAAGAAGAACTGGGCGTGCGCAAGCTGCCGTTTGCCCGTGAAATCTACATCGACCGCGATGACTTCATGGAAGAGCCGCCCAAGGGCTACAAGCGCCTGGAGCCGAACGGTGAAGTGCGTCTGCGCGGCAGCTACGTGATTCGTGCCGATGAAGCGATCAAGGATGCCGAGGGCAACATCGTCGAACTGCGTTGCTCCTACGATCCTGAAACCCTGGGCAAGAACCCTGAAGGCCGCAAGGTCAAGGGCGTGGTGCACTGGGTGCCGGCGGCTGCCAGCGTCGAGTGCGAAGTGCGCCTGTACGATCGCCTGTTCCGCTCGCCGAACCCTGAAAAGGCCGAAGACAGCGCGAGTTTCCTCGACAACATCAACCCTGACTCCCTGCAAGTACTTACGGGTTGTCGTGCCGAGCCATCGCTTGGCGACGCACAGCCGGAAGACCGTTTCCAGTTCGAGCGCGAAGGCTACTTCTGCGCGGATATCAAGGACTCCAAACCTGGTCATCCGGTATTCAACCGTACCGTGACCTTGCGTGATTCGTGGGGCCAGTGATGCAGCCGTGAGCGGCTTGCATAGAGAGAAAAGGAAGCATCGTGCTAACGATCTACAACACGCTGAGCAAAACCAAAGAAGTCTTCAAGCCGCTGGATGGCAACAAGGTGCGCATGTACGTGTGCGGCATGACCGTGTACGACTACTGCCACATCGGCCACGGCCGCAGCATGGTTGCCTTCGACCTGGTGACCCGCTGGTTGCGTTTCAGCGGCTACGACTTGACCTATGTGCGCAACATCACCGATATCGACGACAAGATCATCAATCGCGCCAATGAAAACGGCGAGTCGTTCGACGCGCTGACCGAGCGCATGATCGCCGCGATGCACGAGGACGAGGCGCGCCTCAACATCCTCAAGCCGGACATGGAACCGCGCGCCACGGACCACATCCCGGGCATGCACGCGATGATCCAGACCTTGATCGACAAGGGCTATGCCTACGCCCCGGGCAATGGCGACGTGTACTACCGCGTCGCCAAGTTCATGGGCTACGGCAAGCTGTCGCGCAAGAAAATCGAAGACCTGCGCATCGGCGCCCGCATCGAAGTCGACGAAGCCAAGCAAGACCCGCTGGACTTCGTGCTGTGGAAAGGCACCAAGCCTGGCGAGCCGAGCTGGGAGTCGCCATGGGGCGCCGGGCGTCCGGGCTGGCACATCGAATGCTCGGTGATGTCCACCTGCTGCCTGGGCGAGACTTTCGACATTCATGGCGGCGGCAGCGACCTTGAGTTCCCGCACCACGAAAACGAAATCGCCCAAAGCGAAGCGGCCACCGGCAAGACCTACGCCAACGCGTGGATGCATTGCGGCATGATTCGCATCAATGGCGAGAAGATGTCCAAGTCCTTGAACAACTTCTTCACCATCCGCGACGTGCTGGAAAAGTACCACCCAGAGGTTGTGCGTTACCTGCTGGTATCCAGCCATTACCGCAGCGCCATCAACTACTCGGAAGACAACCTCAAGGACGCCAAGGGCGCCCTGGAGCGGTTCTACCACGCGTTGAAAGGCCTGCCGGTTGTAGCGCCGGCCGGTGGCGAGGCGTTTGTCGAGCGCTTCACCACGGTGATGAACGATGACTTCGGCACCCCCGAAGCCTGCGCCGTGCTGTTCGAGATGGTCCGCGAGATCAACCGCCTGCGCGACAGCGATCTCACCGCTGCGGCCGGCCTGGCGGCACGTCTCAAGGAACTGGCGAGCGTGCTGGGCGTGTTGCAAATGGAAGCCGACGACTTCCTGCAAGCCGGCGCCGAAGGGCGTGTGGATGCAGCCGAAGTCGACGCGCTGATCCAGGCCCGCCTGAATGCCCGTGCCAACAAGGACTGGGCAGAATCCGACCGCATCCGCGACCAACTCACCGCCATGGGCGTGGTATTGGAAGACGGCAAGGGCGGGACGACATGGCGCTTGGCTGACTGACGGCTGATGGCTGCACGCTGAATAAAAACGCCCCGACTGGTTCGGGGCGTTTTTGTGTGTGCTGGTTTATCAGTCAACGGTGCTCAACTGCATACCGGCTCTGGACAAAGCCATTGTCCGAGGCGCAGGTATCGATGTGGCGAAGGTCATATTCACGACCGTCTTGACTGAACAAGGGAACCCCCTGGCCCAGCAGGATCGGGATGCGAGTGATGATCAACTCATTGAGCAGGCCTGCTTCAAGAAATGCCTGGATGGTCTGGCCACCATCGATATACAGATGCTTCATACCGCGCTCGGCAAGCTGTTCGACGAGTGTGCTCACATCGACGGCCAGCACTTCTACCTTGCCCTGGAGGTGCACAGGAATCTCCAAGGTCTTGTGAGAAAGCGCAATGACCGGCGTGCCCTCATAGGGCCACTCGGGAAAGGACAGTACTTTCTCCAGGGTTTTGCGTCCCATGACCAACGCGTCAACCGTTGCGATGAAGCTGTCATAGGTGATGCCGTTCAAGCCCGAGCTTTCATATTTCGGTCGGTGCAACCACTCAATATCACCGTCCGGGCGGGCAATAAAACCGTCGATACTTGCCGCGATAAAGACGGAACATTTGATCTTCATGGGTGGTAACACTCCTTTTTTACCAAGTGGAATCAGGAAGGTATCACTTTGACGCCTACAAACGGCGGCGGATGGCGCAACGACAGGGCGGTTGGCCGACTGATGGCTCACACTGAATAAAAACGCCCCGCCTGGTTCGGAGCGTTTTTGTGCGTGCTGGTTTGCAAATCAGCACCGCTCAACTGTAGGAGCTGGCTTGCCAGCGATGGCGGACCGGCGATCGCAGACTAATCTGGATGGTGAGTCGGCCTTCCTCTTTCTTGCTCTGTTCCATATTGAACGACGGCGTTGTTTACCAATAGCTCAACGCCTTCGAGCATCCGACAAATTCCTAGTGCCACACGCCGTGCAGTGCCGTCTACTTCAAAAGCCAAATGGGTTGCTAATACTTGAAGCGATGCAAGGTCTTCCGAAGCGTTAATCAACAACACCTCTGCATCTAACCCTTCGCGCACGGTGAAAAGGCGGTGATCTTCAGCAGGCCGCTTGGTTTCGGCAGGAGGGTTCAGGTAGTAGTCAATCGCTCGTTGAGCAGCCCCCTGAAGCGAGGTTGAGTCTAACGGCGGGTTTGGACTGTGTTTGATCATGGTAAAGCTCCCAGAGTTATGGAGCCGCTACCCATCGCTGCGAAACGATACCCGGGTGGCAGCTGTACGCAGGTTCGCAGACCGGGACTCTAGGAACCCGGCATACCCAAAGGTATCCCGCGCACAGCCGCCATAACATCAGGCATAAAAAAGCGCCCGTTATCTTATGGTGGACGCTGTGCGTCTAGAGTTTAACCGGGCTGCGAAACCCGGTCGCTGAATTTGCAGCGACTACCGAAGATTATTGGGGCATCTTCCGAGCAGCAACCCTAAAACGCTGTCGGATAAATCTGAGGGTAGATGCATGTTGGGGCGGTTACCGTTACGTAGCGGCGCGCAACCGCTTGTATAGCGTATTGCGGCTAACCCCCAGCTCCCGCGCCAGATGGGAGATATTGCCGCCGACCGCTGCCAGTCTTTGCTGAAGGTTTTGCCTATCGTCCAGATCGCCCATCACCACCGGCTTGCTGGGTGAGGCGTGCCCCAGGTCGACAAAAAAATCATCCGGTAGATGCTCCAGGCGGATCGGTTGGTCTTCGGCCATGGCCAGTGCCACCTGCATCACGCTGCTGACCTGGCGCAGGTTGCCCGGCCAGGGATGTTGCTCGAACAATTCCAGCACTTCGGCGCTGAGCCCGGCCCACTGCGTGGGTTCGCGGTGCTGTTGCCACAGTTGCTTGAACAGCGCCTGCTTGTCACTGCGCTCGCGCAGGGGCGGCAGCTCCAGGGTCAGGCCGCCGATGCGGTAGTACAAATCCTCGCGAAACCGTCCGAGCTGCACCTGTTCGCGCAGCGAGCGGTTGGTGGCCGAGATAATGCGCAGGTCCACCGGGAACAATTCGCTGCTGCCCACCGGCTGTACGCAACGCTCCTGCAACACCCGCAGCAGCCGGGCCTGGGTGGGCAGGGGCATGTCGCCTATCTCATCGAGAAACAGTGTGCCTTTGTCCGCCTTGCGGATCAGGCCGATGCTGCCTTTTTGATTGGCGCCGGTGAACGCGCCTTTTTCGTAGCCAAACAGTTCCGATTCCACCAGCTCCGCCGGAATTGCCGCACAGTTGACCGCGATAAACGCCTGCTGGCTGCGGGAACTGGCCTGGTGCAGGGCTTTGACGAAGACTTCCTTGCCTACGCCGGTTTCGCCGTGGATCAGCAGCGGGATGTCTTTTTCCAGTAGGCGCTCGGCCTGGCGCACGGCTTTTTCCACGCGGCTGTCGCCAAAGTGCAGGGTCTTGAGGCCGATGACGGTGGGGGCCGGCTCGGTAAAGATCCTGGCCTGCACCGGCGCCTGCCTGGGGCGTTTGAGCAGGCATTGGAAACGGTTGCGCCCGGCGGCTTGCAGGGCAAAGGGTAGGCCCTCGGGCTGGTTGAGCAGCTCCAGCAGCGAGACTTTGAACAGGCTGTCGATCATCACCCGTGACAGGCTGATGCCCAGCAGATTGTCGGCGCGGCGGTTGGCCGACAGCACTTGGCCACTTTCATCGAAAATCAGCAGGCCGGCCCACTGGCTGTCGAGGTTGTTCAGGCCGGTATTGAACGTCAGTTGGAAGTGTTCGCCGCCAAACAGGTTGAGGATCAGGCGGTTTTCCACGGTCTGGCTCATCATCTTGACCATGCCCAGGGTGTGGGAGGGCGGCAGGTAGCTGTCGCTGGACACATCCAGTACCGCAATGATTTCGCGGTTGGCATCAAAGATCGGCGCGGCCGAACCGGTCATGAACCGGTTGGCCTTGAGGAAATGCTCGTCATGCTCGATATGCACTGCCTGGGCGCAGGCCAGCGCGGTGCCGATGGCGTTGGTGCCGGTGGCGCGCTCCATCCAACTGGCCCCGGCGCTGAAGCCACGGGCGAGCTTGGGTTCGATAAAACGCTGGGTGCCCCAGGAGGTCAGGACCTGGCCCTGATTGTCGGCGAGCATGATCAGGCAGTTGGAATTGCTGAGGATGTTCTCGTAATAGGGCAGCACTTCCTGGTGAGTAGTCTGGACTAGCGCGTGCTGGCTCTCCAGCAACTGGCTGATGCCCTCGGCGGGCAGTTGGTCGAAACTGGGGGTGCTCTGGTGATCCAGGCCAAAGGCGCGGCAGCGGCGCCAGGAGTCCTGGATGATGGTGTCGTGGGGCAAAAGCGGGGCAGGTGCGGCCATGGTGGTGACCTTCTTTTTATTGTTGTTATGAACCGTGCACCGCTCACCTTGTGGGAGCTGGCTTGCCTGCGATGGCGTCCGTGAGATCGCTATCGCAGGCAAGCCAGCTCCCACAGGTTGAACGGTTTTACTGGGCTTACTCAGTGTTGTTCAGAACTGTTCATTGTCAACCCGCTGGTTGTTCAATTGTTCAGTTGTGAATGTTCATTTCTGTTCAGCACTGAGCACTGGTTTTGCTCAAGTCGCTGGTAAATCAACACTTTTTATTATTGGCACGAAACTGGCTCTGTCCCTGGAAGAACAATTCCAATAAGAAAAAGGGCGTGTCATGTCATTGACCCTGGAACATGTGACCCGTGTCGTCGAAGGCCAGACCTGGATCGACGACGCCAACCTGCGCTTTGAAGCTGGCTCTTTCAATGTGTTGCTGGGCCGTACGCTGTCCGGCAAGACCAGCCTGATGCGCCTGATGGCCGGCCTGGACAAGCCTGATGCCGGGCGCATCCTGATGAACGGCGTCGACGTCACCCATAAGCCGGTGCGCTTGCGCAATGTGTCGATGGTGTACCAGCAGTTCATCAACTACCCGACCATGACCGTGTTCGAGAACATCGCCTCGCCGCTGCGCCAGGCCGGGGTGAGCAGCGAGCTGATCCACAGCAAAGTGCTGGAAACCGCGAAGATGCTGCGCATCGACAAGTTCCTGCAACGTCATCCCCTGGAGCTGTCCGGTGGCCAGCAACAACGCACGGCCATGGCTCGGGCGCTGGTCAAGGATGCCGAACTGATTTTGTTCGACGAGCCCCTGGTGAACCTGGACTACAAACTGCGCGAAGAGCTGCGTCAGGAAATGCGTGAGTTGTTCAAGGCCCGCAACACCATTGCCATCTATGCCACCACCGAACCCAACGAGGCACTGGCGCTGGGTGGCACCACCACCATCCTCCACGAAGGCCGGGTGATCCAGAGCGGCAAGGCCGCCGAGGTCTATCACCAACCGCAGACCGTGCTGGCCGCCGAGCTGTTTTCCGAGCCGCCGATCAACCTGATGCCGGGGCGCATCAGCGGCAACGAAGTGAGTTTCGCCAACGATGTGCACTTCCCGTTGAACGTAGACCTGCGGCCGGTCGGCGAGGGCGAGTTCCGTTTTGGCGTGCGTCCCAGCCATATCAGCCTGGTGCCCAGCAACGACGATGACCTGGAACTGGCGGTCACCGTGGAAGTTGCGGAGATCAGCGGCTCGGAAACCTTCCTGCATGTGCGCAGCGAGCATTTTTTGCTGGTGTTGCACCTACCGGGAGTACACGAGTACGACGTGGATGCGCCGATCCGCATCTACATACCGACCCATAAACTGTTTGTGTTCGATGGCCAGGGTCGTTTGGTCCAGGCTCCCGGGCGCCGTGTCGCGAGGGTTGCCTGATGGCCGAGATCCATTTGCAGAACCTGGCGCATAGCTACAGCCCTACACCCACAGGGCCTGAAGACTACGCCATTCGCGAAATGAACCACATCTGGGAGCAGGGCGGTGCCTACGCATTGCTCGGTCCTTCGGGGTGTGGCAAATCAACCCTGCTCAATATCATCTCCGGCCTGCTCAGCCCTTCGGAAGGCCAGGTGCTGTTCGACAGCAAGGTGGTGAATGACCTCACCCCGGAAAAGCGCAATATCGCCCAGGTGTTCCAGTTCCCGGTGGTCTACGACACCATGACGGTGTTCGATAACCTGGCATTCCCCCTGCGCAACCAGGGCATGGCCGAGGCGAAAGTGCACAGCAAGGTGCAGGAAATTTCCGAGGTGCTCGACCTGCAGAACCTGCTGGGTAAAAAAGCCCGCAACCTCAGTGCCGATGAAAAGCAAAAGGTCTCAATGGGCCGTGGCCTGGTGCGCGATGACGTGTCGGCGATCCTGTTCGACGAACCGCTGACGGTGATCGACCCGCACCTGAAGTGGAAACTGCGGCGCAAGCTCAAGCAGATCCATGAGCAGTTCAATATCACCATGGTCTACGTCACCCACGATCAGTTGGAGGCCTCGACCTTTGCCGACAAGATCGCGGTGATGTACGGCGGGCAGATTGTGCAGTTCGGCACCCCACGGGAGTTGTTCGAGCGTCCCAGCCATACCTTTGTCGGCTATTTCATCGGCAGCCCTGGAATGAATCTGATTGAGGTGCAGGCCGATGCCGGTGGGGTGCGGTTTGCCGGGACACATCTGGCGTTGTCCGAAGTGCAGCAACGGCAGATATCGGAAAAGGACTACAAGAAACTCCAGGTCGGCATACGTCCCGAGTTCATTCATGTGTGGGATGAGCCCAATCCCGACGCGTTGCAGGCCGAGGTCATGCATGTCGAAGACCTGGGCACCTACAAGATCCTGACCCTCAACCTCGACGGCGCGCCCTTGAAGGTGCGCCTGGCCGAAGACAAACCGGTGCCCGAAGGGCGGGCGTCGATCAGCTTCCCGGCGCAGTGGTTGATGGTGTATGCCGATGATTACCTGCTGGAGGCGCGCCCATGAACAAGGTGCAGAACAACAAGGCCTGGTGGCTGGTGTTACCGGTGTTCCTGCTGGTGGCGTTCAGTGCGGTGATCCCGATGATGACTGTGGTCAACTACTCGGTGCAGGACATTTTCGACCAGTCCAGCCGCTATTTCGTCGGGGCCGATTGGTACAAGCAGGTATTGCTGGACCCGCGCCTGCATGACTCGCTGTTGCGCCAGTTCATCTATTCCGCGTGTGTGCTGCTGATCGAGATCCCGCTGGGCATTGCCATCGCCCTGACCATGCCCACCAAGGGCCGCTGGTCGTCCTTGGTACTGATTGTGATGGCCATCCCGCTGCTGATCCCGTGGAACGTGGTCGGCACCATCTGGCAGATTTTTGGCCGTGCCGATATCGGCCTGCTGGGGTCGAGCCTGAATGCCATGGGCATCAACTACAACTATGCCGCCAACACCATGGACGCCTGGGTCACGGTGCTGGTGATGGATGTATGGCACTGGACCTCTTTGGTGGCGCTGCTGTGCTACTCGGGGCTGCGGGCCATACCGGATGTGTACTACCAGGCTGCGCGGATTGATCGGGCATCGGCCTGGGCGGTTTTCCGACATATCCAGTTGCCGAAGATGAAGAGCGTGCTGTTGATCGCGGTGATGCTGCGCTTCATGGACAGTTTCATGATCTATACCGAGCCGTTTGTCCTGACGGGAGGCGGGCCGGGTAACGCAACGACCTTCCTCAGTCAGACCTTGACCCAGATGGCGGTAGGGCAATTCGACCTGGGGCCTGCAGCCGCGTTTTCCCTGGTGTATTTCCTGATCATCCTGTTGGTGTCCTGGCTGTTCTACACCGCCATGACCCACTCCGACGCCAACCGCTGAGGTCGCCAACATGAGCAAGCGCAAGGTCATTCCGCTACTGATCTACATCCTGTTCCTGCTGGTGCCGATCTACTGGCTGCTGAACATGTCCTTCAAGAGCAACACCGAAATCCTCGGCGGCCTGACGCTGTTTCCGCAGGACTTCACCCTGGCCAACTACAAGGTGATCTTCACCGACCCCAGTTGGTACACCGGGTATCTGAACTCGCTGTACTACGTGAGCCTGAACACCGTGATTTCCCTGACGGTGGCACTGCCGGCGGCCTACGCGTTTTCGCGTTACCGCTTCCTGGGCGACAAGCACCTGTTCTTCTGGTTGCTGACCAACCGCATGGCGCCGCCGGCGGTGTTCCTGCTGCCGTTTTTCCAGCTGTATTCGTCCATCGGCCTGTTCGATACCCATATCGCCGTGGCCCTGGCCCACTGCTTGTTCAACGTGCCGCTGGCGGTGTGGATCCTGGAAGGCTTTATGTCCGGGGTGCCCAAGGAGATCGACGAAACGGCTTACATCGATGGCTATAGCTTTCCGAAGTTTTTCGTGAAGATCTTTATCCCGCTGATTGGCTCGGGGATCGGTGTCACGGCGTTTTTCTGCTTTATGTTTTCCTGGGTCGAGCTGCTGCTGGCGCGCACCCTGACGTCCGTGAATGCCAAGCCGATTGCCGCCGTGATGACCCGCACCGTGTCCGCTTCGGGGATTGACTGGGGCGTGCTGGCGGCCGCCGGGGTGCTGACCATCCTGCCGGGCATGCTGGTGATCTGGTTTGTGCGCAACCATGTGGCCAAGGGCTTTGCCCTCGGCCGGGTCTGAGGAAACGATGATGGAATGGATGGCCTGGACCACCCCGACTGCGCTGTTTTTTGCGGCGATTGCCCTGTTGCTGGCGGGCATGACCACGTGGGAATTGCGCTCGCCGAGCATCCCTCGGCGCGGTTTGTTACCGATCAGCACCACCCGTGGTGATCGCCTGTTTATCGGTCTTCTCGGGAGCGCCTACCTGCATCTGCTGGTGATTGGCGTAACCGGCTGGAGCATCTGGGTGGCGTCCGCGCTGTCTGTGGTGTGGCTGTTGTCTGTGATGCGTTGGGGATAGCCACAGGCATCCCTTTTGATCCCAACCAGGAGGTCTCTATGTTCGATAAAAACAATAAGCTGCGACATAGCATTTCATTGGCCGCGGTTTTGGCACTCAGCGGCCTGAGTGCTGCAGCCTGGGCCGATGCCTATGAAGATGCCGCGAAAAAATGGATCGGCAGCGAGTTCAAACCGTCCACCCTCAGCGAAGCCCAGCAACTTGAAGAGTTGAAGTGGTTTATCAAGGCCGCCGAGCCGTTTCGTGGGATGAAGATCAATGTGGTGTCGGAAACCCTCACCACCCACGAGTACGAATCCAAGGTACTGGCCAAGGCCTTCAGTGAAATCACCGGGATCAAGCTGACCCACGACCTGCTGCAGGAAGGTGACGTGGTGGAAAAACTGCAGACCCAGATGCAGTCGGACAAGAACATCTATGACGGCTGGGTCAACGATTCCGACCTGATTGGTACGCACTTTCGCTATGGCAAGACCGAATCCATCACCGACCTGATGGCCAATGAAGGCAAGGACTTCACCTCGCCGACCCTGGACCTCAAGGACTTTATCGGCATTTCGTTTACCACTGCGCCGGACGGCAAGATCTACCAGTTGCCCGACCAGCAGTTCGCCAACCTGTACTGGTTCCGCGCCGACTGGTTCGAGCGGGCCGACCTCAAGGCCAAGTTCAAGGAGAAATACGGCTATGAGCTGGGCGTGCCGGTGAACTGGTCGGCCTATGAAGATATCGCCAAGTTCTTCAGCGAAGACGTCAAGGAAATCGACGGCAAGCGCGTGTACGGCCATATGGACTACGGCAAGAAGGATCCGTCCCTGGGCTGGCGCTTTACCGATGCCTGGTTCTCCATGGCTGGAGGCGGCGACAAGGGCTTGCCCAATGGCTTGCCGGTGGACGAGTGGGGGATTCGGGTCGAGGACTGCCACCCGGTGGGTTCCAGCGTGACCCGTGGCGGCGACACCAACGGCCCGGCCGCGGTGTTTGCCACGCAGAAGTATGTCGACTGGATGCGCGCCTATGCGCCACCGGAAGCGGCGGGCATGACCTTCTCCGAATCCGGGCCGGTGCCGTCCCAAGGCAACATCGCCCAGCAGATCTTCTGGTACACCGCCTTTACCGCCGACATGACCAAACCCGGCCTGCCAGTGATGAACGCCGATGGCACGCCGAAGTGGCGCATGGCACCGTCGCCCCGCGGTCCGTATTGGGAGGAGGGCATGAAGCTGGGGTATCAGGACGTGGGCTCCTGGACCTTCCTCAAATCCACGCCTGAGAAGCAAAAACTGGCGGCCTGGCTGTATGCGCAGTTCGTTACGTCGAAAACCGTGTCCTTGAAGAAAACCATCGTCGGCCTGACGCCAATCCGCGAATCGGACATCAACTCCCAGGCCATGACCGACCTGGCCCCGAAACTCGGCGGCCTGGTGGAGTTCTATCGCAGCCCGGCGCGGGTGCAATGGACGCCGACCGGCACCAACGTGCCGGACTATCCACGCTTGGCCCAACTGTGGTGGAGCCACATCTCGGAAGCCGCCAGCGGCGAGAAAACCCCGCAACAGGCGCTGGATGGCCTGGCCAAGGACCAGGACGCCATCATGACGCGCCTGGAACGCTCCAAGGTGCAGCCGATCTGTGGGCCGAAGATGAACCCCGAGCGTGATGCCCAGTACTGGTTCGATCAGCCGGGCGCGCCCAAGCCGAAACTGGCGAACGAAAAGCCCAAGGGTGAAACCGTCAACTATGCCGACTTGCTCAAGTCCTGGGAGGCGGCACGTAAGTGAGGTAGGGCAGATAGCACAACGGCACCGTGAGGTGCCGTTTTTTTTGGTGTCGCTGCTGCCGCCATCGCGGGCAAGCCCGCTCCCACACTTGACCGTATTCTCATGATGGAGCCGGATCAATGTGGGAGCGGGCTTGCCCGCGATGGCGACGCCAGTGGCACCGCATATCTGCCCCCAGAAACGCAAAACGGCACCCAAGGGTGCCGTTCTGTTTACTGCTTGAGCCTAAGCGATCAACCCGCCATCACCGCATGCTGCACCAGGGTGAGCAACGGTTGTGGGTAGACACCCAGGAAAAACGCCAGCAGGGCAATGGCCAGCAGCATCACGCCACCGGCTTTCTGTTCCCAGTGCAGTTCGGCGTCCACACGGCGCAGGTTTGGCTCGATCAGGTACAGGGTGACCATCACGCGCAGGTAGTAGAACACGCCGATGGCGCTGCCCAGTACCAGGGATGCCACCAGCCACCATTCGTGGGCTTCGACACCGGTCGCGACGATGTAGAACTTGCCGATAAAGCCTGCGGTCAGCGGGATACCAGCCAGGGACAGCATCATCACGGTCAGTACGGCGGTCAGGTACGGACGGCGCCAGAACAGGCCGCGGTATTCGTACAGGGCGTCGGCGTCACGGCCTTTGTAAGGCGAGGACATCAGGGTGATCACGCCGAACGCGCCGAGGCTGGTGATCACGTAGGTGACCAGGTACACGCCGATGGCTTCCACCGCCAGGCCCTTGCTCGCCACCAGGGCGATCAGCAGGTAGCCGAAGTGCGCGATGGACGAGTAACCCAGCAGACGCTTGAGGTTGTTCTGGGTCAGGGCCAGCAGGTTACCGAACAGGATCGACGCAATGGCGATCACGGTCAGTACGTCGCTGAGTACGCCGGTGTTGGCGGCAGGGGAGATCTGGAACAGACGCACCATCACCGCAAACACTGCAACCTTCGACGCGGTAGCCAGGAACGCGGCTACCGGCGCCGGGGCGCCTTCGTACACGTCCGGGGTCCACAGGTGGAAGGGTACCAGCGACAGCTTGAACGCCAGGCCGATCAGCATCATGGCCAGGCCCAGTTGGGCGATTGGCGCAGGCATGCTGGTGGTGGCCAGGGCGTGACCGATACCGCTGAAGCTCAGGCTGCCGGCTTCGGCGTAGAGCAAGGCCATACCGAACAACAGGAACGCGGAACCTGCGGCCGACAGCACCATGTACTTGATGCCGGCTTCCAGGGAGCGCTTGTTGAAGAAGGCGTAGGCCACCAGGCCGTAGGTCGGGATCGACAGCAGTTCCAGGCCGATGAACAAGCCGGCCAGGTGCTGCGCGCTGACCAGCACGATACCGCCGGCTGCAGCCAGCAGGATCAGCAGGTACAGCTCTTCGCGGTTGCCCGGGTAGCCGGTGCCGCCCTCGCCGAGGTAGGCGTGGGCAAGGGTGACGCAGGCCAGTGTCGCAACCAAGATCAACGCGGTGTACAGCAGCGCGAAGTCATCGATCATGACCAGCGGGGTCACCGCCAGCGGGGCTACCTTGAGTGCCGGGATAATCGACAGCAAGGCCAGGTTCAGGCCTGCGGTGGACAGCAGGAACGTCTGTGAGTGATTGCGGCGCCAGGCGATTGCCAGCATCACCACCACAATGGTGAGGCTGGTAATCAGCAGCGGCGCAAGCGCGATAAAGTGTTGGATCGTGAATTCCATAGCGCTCTTACCGGGCCGAAGCGAGTTGAGTGAAGGCGGTGCTCAACCACTGCTGCACGCCATGCATCGTGGCGGCAGAGGTGTCGAGGAACGGTTGCGGATACACGCCGATATACACCAGCAATACCGCAAGGCCGAGCACCATGATCAGTTCGCGAGCATCCATCCCTTTGAGGACGGCGTCCGACTTGGTCGGGCCGAAGTACGCACGGTGGATCATGATCAGCGAGTACACCGAACCGAACACCAGGCCGGAGGTGGCGATCGCGGTGATCCATGGCGCACTGACGAAGCTGCCCATCAGGATCAGGAACTCACCGACGAAGTTACCGGTGCCCGGCAAGCCCAGGGAGGCGGCTGCAAAGAACAGGCTGATCGCCGGCAAGTAGGCGATACGCGACCAGATGCCGCCCATTTCACGCATGTCACGGGTGTGCAGGCGCTCGTACAGTTGGCCACTGAGGATAAACAGTGCGGCTGCCGAAACACCGTGAGCCAGCATCTGGATCACCGCGCCTTGCAACGCCAGTTGGCTGCCGGAGTAGATGCCGATCAGTACGAAACCCATGTGGGAAACGGACGAGAAGGCAATCAGGCGCTTGATGTCGGTTTGTGCGAAGGCGAGGAACGCACCGTAGAAGATCCCGATCAGGCCCAGGGTCATGGCAATCGGCGCGAACTCGGCCGAAGCATTCGGGAACAGCGGCAGGGCGAAACGCAGCAGGCCATAGGCCGCCGTCTTCAACAGGATACCGGCCAGGTCCACGGAACCTGCGGTGGGCGCCTGGGCGTGAGCGTCAGGCAACCAGGAGTGGAACGGCACCACCGGCAGTTTCACCGCGAAGGCGATGAAGAAACCGAGCATGAGGATGTACTCGGTGGTCATCGACATCTTGGTTTTCAACAGGTCGGCGTAGTTGAAGGTAATCACGCCGGTGTTGTTGAAGTTGACCAGGACCAGGCCCAGGATCGCCACCAACATGATCAGGCCGGAAGCCTGGGTGAAGATGAAGA
The DNA here is from genome assembly GCF_058742075.1 of Pseudomonas sp. HC1(2025). NCBI lineage: Bacteria > Pseudomonadati > Pseudomonadota > Gammaproteobacteria > Pseudomonadales > Pseudomonadaceae > Pseudomonas > Pseudomonas sp. HC1(2025). Next base: position 2,273,017 of record NZ_CP196017.1, read on the forward strand.
ACTTGGTCGCCGCGTAGATCCGGGTTTTCTTGCCGTCCGAAGAACTGTGACCCCAGAGCGCGATGAGGAAGTACATCGGCACCAGCATCATTTCCCAGAAGAAGAAGAACATGAACAGGTCCAGCGCAAGGAACACGCCGACAACGCCGCCCAGGATCCACATCAGGTTCAGGTGGAAGAAGCCCACGTGACGCTCGATTTCTTTCCAGGAGCAGAGTACCGAGAGGATACCCAGCAGGCCGGTCAGCAGGATCATCAACAGCGACAGGCCATCGAGGGCCAGGTGCACGTTGATGCCGAAGCGTTCGATCCAGACGTGCTTGAATTCAAGCGCGAAGGTTGGATCGACACCCGGTGCCGGAGCAAATGAATAGTCGCCATGGGCCCACAGCCAGAGGCCGAGTGCGAGTTCCAGGGACATGGTCAGCAACGCAATCCAGCGGGGCAGGGTAGCGCCGAAGCGCTCGCCCATCCAGCAGAGCAGGCCGCCGATAAAGGGGATCAGGATTAGCCAGGGCAGAATCATGACGGGCTCGTTTCCTTTCGCAAGTTCGCAAAGTTCATATCAGACCGCTACCACTACGATGGCGCCGATCACCAACACGGCACCGGCCGCCATGGAAGCTGCATACCAACGCAATTGGCCGGTCTCGGTGCGGCTCAGGGCGGTGTGGCCGGCCTTGGCGGCACGCGGGATCAAACCGATGGTCTGGTCGAGCGGGTCTTTGCGCAGTACATGGCTGATCGCAAGGTAAGGCTTGACGAACAGTTTGTCGTAGATCCAGTCGAAGCCCCACGCGGCGAACCACCAGGCCGAAAGGAAGCGGCCAATGCCACTGTTGGCCACGGCGGTCACGAAGCGACGCTTGCCGAGGAACAACATGGCCGCCAGCAGGATACCGGCGATGGCGATGGCGCCCGAGGCGATTTCCAGGCTGTGCTTGGCGTCGCCGCCGGCATGCCCGACGCTTTGTGGCAGTACGCCAGCCAGTGGCGGAGTGATCATGGCGCCGACGAAGGTCGACAGGATGATCAGCACCGACAGCGGCAGCCAGTGGGAAATGCCGTGGCCTGCGTGGGCTTCGGTCTTGGCTTCACCATGGAATGTGATGAAGATCAGGCGGAAGGTGTACAGCGAGGTCATGAACGCGCCAACCAGACCGGCGTACAGCAGGCCCTGGTTACCGCTGGCAAAGGCTTCCCAGAGGATTTCGTCTTTGGAGTAGAAACCTGCGGTCACCAGTGGCAGGGCTGCCAGCGCGGCACCACCGACGATGAAGCTGGCGTAGGCCAACGGCAGTTTCTTCCACAGGCCGCCCATCTTGAAGATGTTCTGCTCGTGGTGGCAGGCAACGATCACCGCACCGGACGCAAGGAACAGCAGGGCCTTGAAGAAGGCGTGGGTCATCAGGTGGAAGATTGCGCCGTCCCAGGCGCCGACGCCCAGGGCCAGGAACATGTAGCCGATCTGGCTCATGGTCGAGTAGGCGAGGATCCGCTTGATGTCGGTCTGCACCAGCGCGGCGAAGCCGGCCAGCACCAGGGTCACGCCGCCCACCAGGCCCACCAGGTGCAGGATTTCCGGCGCCAGGGTGAACAGGCCGTGGGTACGGGCGATCAGGTAGACACCGGCGGTCACCATGGTGGCGGCGTGGATCAGTGCCGACACCGGGGTAGGACCGGCCATGGCGTCTGCCAGCCAGGTTTGCAGTGGCAGTTGCGCCGATTTACCGACAGCGCCGCCCAGCAGCATCAGGGTCGCCAGGGTGATCCAGAAGTCGCCGACCTGGAATTTCTGCGGTGCCAGCACCAGCAGTTCCTGGATGTTCAGCGTGCCCACCTGTTGGAACAGGATGAACAGGCCGATGGCCATGAACACGTCGCCGATCCGGGTCACGACAAAGGCCTTGAGGGCCGCGTTCCCGTTGTTGCGGTTGCTGTAGTAGAAACCGATCAACAGGTACGAGCACAGGCCCACGCCTTCCCAGCCGAAGTACAGGAACAACAGGTTATCGCCCAGCACCAGGAACAGCATGCTGGCGATAAACAGGTTGGTGTAGGCGAAGAAGCGCGAATAACCGGCCTCACCGCGCATGTACCAAGACGCGAACAGGTGGATCAGGAAACCCACGCCCACCACCACGCCGAGCATGGTGATCGACAGGCCGTCGACGTAGAGGGCAAAGTCAGGCTTGAAGCCCTCGACCGCCATCCATTGCCAAAGCACCAGGGTGTAGTGACCGGCTTCGGGCGGCGCCACGTTGAACTGCCAGATGACGTAGGCGGCGACAATCGCCGACAGGCCAATGGAACCCACGCCGACCAGGGCCGAGAGGTTTTCCGACCAGCGTCCACGGGAGAACGACAGCAGCAGGAAACCGATCAGGGGAAATACGAAAGTCAGAAAGATCATGTTCATCCGCGCATCTCACTGGCAGCGTCGATATCAAGCGTGTGGAAGCGACGATACAGCTGCAACAGGATCGCCAGGCCAATACTGGCCTCGGCGGCTGCCAGGCTGATCACCAGGATGAACATCACTTGCCCATCCGGCTGGCCCCAACGGCTGCCCGCAACGATGAAGGCCAGTGCGGCAGCGTTCATCATGATTTCCAGGCTCATCAACACGAACAGAATGTTGCGGCGAACCATCAGGCCGACCAGGCCAAGGCAGAACAGGATGCCGGCGACCGCCAGACCATGCTCCAAAGGGATAGCAGGCATCGTCATTGCTCCTTGGCTTCGTTGCGGCCCAAGTGGAAGGCGGTGATGGCTGCCGCGAGCAGCAGCATCGAAGCCAGTTCGACCACCAGCAGGTACGGGCCGAACAGGCTGATGCCCACGGCTTTCGCGTCTACGGTGGTGTGGCCGATGGCCTGACCGCTCTGGTGAGCGAACAGCACATACAGCAGTTCAGCCAGCAGCAGCGCTGCCAGGATCACCGGGCCAAGCCAGATGCCGGGCTTGAGCCAGACGCGTTCCTGGGCGACCGAAGCCGGCCCCAGGTTGAGCATCATCACCACAAACACGAACAGCACCATGATGGCGCCAGCGTAGGCGATCACTTCCAGCACACCGGCGAACGGTGCGCCGAGGCTGAAAAAGGTCATGGCCACGGCGATCAGCGAAATGATCAGGTAGAGCAGGGCGTGCACGGGGTTGGTGTTGGTGATCACGCGAAGCGTGGACACCACTGCAATACCCGATGCGAAATAGAAAGCGAATTCCATCTTTCTTCCTTAAGGCAGCAAGCTCTTCACGTTGATCGGCTCGGCTTCGTTTTGTGCGGCGCCTTTCGGCTTACCGGCAACGGCCATACCTGCAACACGATAGAAGTTGTAATCAGGGTTTTTACCGGGACCAGAGATCAAAAGATCTTCTTTCTCGTACACCAGGTCCTGACGTTTGAACTCGGCCATCTCGAAATCCGGTGTCAGCTGGATCGCGGTGGTCGGGCAAGCTTCCTCGCAGAGGCCGCAGAAAATGCAGCGCGAGAAGTTGATGCGGAAGAAGTCCGGGTACCAGCGACCGTCTTCGGTTTCAGCTTTCTGCAGGGAGATACAGCCAACCGGGCACGCCACGGCGCACAGGTTGCAGGCTACGCAACGCTCTTCGCCATCGGGGTCGCGGGTCAGTACGATCCGGCCGCGATAGCGCGGCGGCAGGTACACCGCTTCTTCCGGGTATTGCAGGGTGTCGCGTTTGCGAAAGCCGTGACCGAACACCATCACCAGGCTTCGCAACTGGGTACCGGTACCCTTAACGATGTCGCCAATATATTTGAACATGGGTCAAATCCTCACTGAACCGCGCCCGCTGGCGTGTTCAACAACACAACGGCAGCAGTCACCAGCAAATTGATCAGGGTCAGCGGCAGGCAGAAGCGCCAGCTGAAATCCATCACCTGGTCGTATCGTGGGCGCGGAATGGAAGCGCGCAGCAGGATAAACAACATGATGAAGAACGCGGTCTTCAGGAAGAACCAGAAGAACGCCAACTGCGGCAGGATGCCGAACGGACCGTGCCAGCCGCCGAAGAACAGCGTGACCAGCAGGGCCGAGATCAAGATGATGCCGATGTACTCACCGACGAAGAACATGCCCCATTTCATGCCGGCGTATTCGATGTGGTAGCCGTCGGCCAGTTCCTGTTCCGCTTCCGGCTGGTCGAAGGGGTGACGGTGAGTCACGGCCACGCCAGCGATGAAGAAGGTACAGAAGCCGAAGAACTGCGGAATGATGAACCACAGGTTCTGAGCCTGGTACTCGACGATGTCGCGCATGTTGAACGAGCCCACCTGCACCACGATGCCCATCAGCGCCAGGCCCATGAACACTTCGTAGGACACAGTCTGGGCCGAGGCCCGCAAGCTGCCCAGCAGGGCGAACTTGTTGTTACTGGCCCAGCCGGCGAACAGCACCGCATAGACCGACAAACCGGCCATGGCGAAGAAGAACAGCAAGCCGATGTTCAGGTCCGCCACGCCCCAGGTCGGGGTGATCGGGATGATCGCGAAGGCGATCAGCAAGGCGCTCATGGCCACGACCGGCGCCAGGGTGAAGATCACCTTGTCGGCAAACGGCGGGGTCCAGTCTTCCTTGAAGAACATTTTCAGCATGTCGGCGGCGATCTGGAACATACCAAATGGGCCAACGCGGTTCGGACCGTAACGGTCCTGCCACCAGCCCAGCAGGCGACGTTCGACGAAGCTGAGCAGGGCGCCCGCGACGACCACGGCCAACAGGATCACGATGGCCTTGACGACCGAGATGATCACGTCGATCACTTCAGGGGTGAACCAGGTCATTGCGCTGCCTCCTGCAGACCGTCAACGGTTTGGCCAAAGATCGCAGGAGGAATCCCGGCGAGGCCTTTTGGCAGTGCAACCAGGCCAGCACCCAGCTCGTCGTTGATGCGCAGCGGCAGACGCAGGGTCTGGCCGGCTACGTTCAAGCTCAGCAGGGCACCGTCGTTGACGCCCAGGCGATCGGCTTCGGACTTGGCCACGGATACGTAGGCGGCGGGAATGCGCTGTTGCACCGGCGCGGCCTTGGAAGAGGTCTCTTCGCTGCCGAACAGGTGGAAGAACGGCACAACCTGCCAGGTGCCCTGGGCCGGGTTGAACGGGCGCGGTACTGCAGCGAACCAGTTCAGCGAATCACCAGTGCTTTCGATCAGGCGGGTGCCCGGGTCGCCAGCGCGGATATGACCACCGACTTCGTCCTGGAACTTGTTCCAGGCCTGCGGCGAGTTCCAGCCCGGCGACCAGGCAAACGGCACCTGCTGACGGGGCTCGACCGAACCCGAGTAACCTTCCATGGAGAAGGCGAACGCGGTGTCGTTGTCTTGTGGGGTACGCGGTTCGTGCACGCTGATATCAGCACGCATGGCGGTACGCCCGGAATAACGCAGCGGTTCACGGGCCAGCTTCATGCCCTTGATACGGAACGCGGCGGACGGTGCGGCGTCGACGATACGCGCCAGTTGCGGTGCGCTCGCGGCGACGGCTGCGGTGACGTGGTCGAGCTGGGTCCAGTCGATCGGCTGGTTCAGCAGGGTTGCGCGCAGGGCGTGCAGCCAGCGCCAGCCTTCGTGAACCAGGATGCTGGCGTCCATGTACTTCGGATCGAACACTTGGAAGAAGCGCTGGGCGCGGCCTTCCTGGCTGACCAGGGTCCCGTCGCCTTCGGCGAAGCTTGCGGCTGGCAAGACCAGATGGGCACGGTCGCTTGTCGCGGTCTTCTGGTGATCGGCGACGATCAGCACTTTGGCAGCACTCAGCGCGGCATCGACCTTGACCGCATCGGTGCGGGTGTACAGGTCGTTTTCCAGCACCACGATGGCGTCGGCACTGCCGTCGATCACCGCTTGCAGGGCGCTGTCCAGGGACTCGCCACCGAGCATGGCCAGGCCAAGGCTGTTGGCTTCCGGCACGACCAGGCTGATGGAGCCGTTCTTCTCGCGCAGCTTGAGGGCCTTGGCGATGTTGGCGGCGGCTTCGATCAGCGCCTTGGAACCCAACGAGGTACCGGCAATGATCAAAGGACGCTTGGCCGCGAGCAGCGCGTCGGCAATACGCTGGGCCAGGGCCACGGCTTCTGCGTCCAGGCCTTCGACGGCAGGGGCGCTGGCGTCGAGGGCGTGGGCCACGGCGAAACCGATACGGGCCAGGTCGTCAGGTGCTGCGTGCACGCATTCTTCAGCGATATCGTCGAGCTTGGTTTCGGCAAGGCTTGCGATAAACAGCGGGTTCAGCGCGTGCTGGCCGATGTTTTTCACCGCAGCGTCGAGCCAAGGCTGTACGCGCATGGCGTCGGCCATTTCTTCGGCCTTGCCTTTGACCGACTGGCGCAGGGACAGCGCGATACGCGCGGCGGTCTGGGTCAGGTCTTCACCGAGCACGAAGATTGCGTCGTGGTCTTCGATGTCGCGCATGTTCGGCACTGGCAGCGGGCTGTCATTGAGCACCTGCAGGACCAGGCGGATACGCTCCAGCTCGCCGGCTTCGATACCGCTGTAGAAGTGCTCGGCACCCACCAGTTCACGCAGCGCGTAGTTGCTTTCGAGGCTGGCGCGTGGCGAACCGATACCGACGATGTTGCGCCCGCGCAGCAGGTCGGCGGCTTTGTCCAGCGCCTCGTCCAGGCTTAGCTTGGCGCCATCGGCCAGCAATGGCTGGCGAGGACGGTCTTCGCGGTTGACGTAGCCATAGCCGAAGCGGCCACGGTCGCACAGGAAGTACTGGTTGACCGAACCGTTGAAGCGGTTTTCGATGCGACGCAGTTCGCCGTAGCGCTCGCCCGGGGAGATGTTGCAACCGCTGGAGCAGCCATGGCAGATGCTCGGCGAGAACTGCATGTCCCACTTGCGGTTGTAGCGCTCGGAGTGAGTCTTGTCGGTGAACACACCGGTCGGGCAGACCTCGGTGAGGTTGCCGGAGAACTCGCTTTCCAGGACGCCATCTTCAACGCGCCCGAAGTACACGTTGTCATGGGCGCCGAATACGCCCAGGTCGGTGCCGCCGGCGTAGTCTTTATAGAAGCGTACGCAGCGATAGCAGGCGATGCAGCGGTTCATTTCGTGGGAAATGAACGGGCCGAGGTCCTGGTTCTGGTGGGTACGCTTGGTGAAGCGATAACGGCGCTCGTTGTGGCCGGTCATCACCGTCATGTCTTGCAGGTGGCAGTGACCGCCTTCCTCACAGACCGGGCAGTCGTGGGGGTGGTTGGTCATCAGCCATTCGACAACGCTGGCGCGAAACGCCTTGGACTCATCATCGTCGATGGAAATCCAGGTGTTGTCGGTGGCCGGCGTCATGCAGGACATGACGATACGACCACGGGTGTCGTTTTCGTCGGTGTACTGCTTGACCGCACACTGGCGACAGGCACCGACGCTACCAAGCGCGGGGTGCCAGCAGAAATAAGGGATGTCGAGGCCTAGTGACAGACACGCCTGTAACAGGTTGTCCGCCCCATCGACTTCGAGCGCTTTGCCGTCTACGTGGATAGTGGCCATGGTTCAAAGTTCTTCGTTGGCCCGTTGTCAGCGGGCGTGGCTAATGGAATCTTGTTATTCATGTGCATCAACACAGCCTTCACGGCGTCAGCACATGACAAGGCGAAGGGCACGGACCCTTCGCCTATTGAAGCGTTACGCGCCGACTACGATCGGCTTTGCCAGAGGCGGGACGGCGGCGCTTTTGGGCGCGATGCCGGCTTCGAACTCCGAGCGGAAGTACTTGATTGCGCTGCCCAGTGGCTCCACGGCGCCCGGTGCGTGAGCACAGAAGGTCTTGCCAGGGCCGAGGAAACCGACCAGGCCCAGCAGGGTTTCGATATCCCCCGGCTGGCCTTCGCCTTTCTCGATCGCCATCAGGAGCTTGACGCTCCACGGCAAGCCATCGCGGCACGGGGTGCAGAAACCACAGGATTCGCGAGCGAAGAACTGCTCCATGTTGCGCAGCAGCGAGACCATGTTCACGGTGTTGTCCACCGCCATCGCCAGGCCGGTACCCATCCGGGTGCCCACCTTGCCGATGCCACCGGCATACATCTGTGCGTCGAGGTGCTCGGGCAACAGGAAACCGGTGCCGGCGCCGCCTGGCTGCCAGGCCTTGAGGGTGTAGCCGTCGCGCATGCCGCCGGCGTAGTCCTCGAATAGCTCGCGGGCGGTCACGCCGAATGGCAGTTCCCACAGGCCAGGGTTCTTGACCTTACCGGAGAAGCCCATGAGCTTGGTGCCCATGTCTTCGCTGCCTTCGCGGGCCAGGGATTTGTACCAGTCCACGCCGTCGGCGATGATCGCCGGCACGTTGCACAGGGTCTCGACGTTGTTCACGCACGTAGGCTTGCCCCACACGCCAACGGCGGCGGGGAAGGGCGGCTTGGAGCGCGGGTTGGCGCGGCGGCCTTCGAGGGAGTTGATCAGTGCGGTTTCTTCACCGCAGATGTAACGCCCGGCGCCGGTGTGCACGAACAACTCGAAGTCAAAACCCGAACCGAGGATGTTCTTGCCCAACAGGCCTGCGGCCTTGGCTTCGGCCACGGCACGGTTCAGGTGTTTGGCGGCGGTGGTGTATTCGCCCCGCAGGAAGATGTAGCCCCGGTAGGTTTTCAGCGCACGGGCGCTGATCAGCATGCCTTCGATCAGCAGATGGGGCAGTTGCTCCATCAGCATGCGGTCTTTCCAGGTGTTGGGCTCCATTTCATCGGCGTTACACAACAGGTAACGGATGTTGATGGATTCATCTTTTGGCATCAGTCCCCACTTCACACCCGTGGGGAAGCCTGCGCCGCCGCGACCTTTGAGGCCAGCGTCCTTCACGGTCTGGACGATATCGTCCTGAGCCATGTCGGCAAAGGCTTTGCGCGCAGCGGCGTAACCGTTCTTGGCCTGGTACTCGTCAAGCCATACAGGCTCGCCGTCGTCACGCAGGCGCCAGGTCAGCGGGTGGGTTTCGGCCGAACGCTTGATCAGGTTGGCCGGGCCAAAGGAAGTCAGGGTCATGGGTAGCCCTCGAGCAATTGGGTGACGCCAGAGGCCTGCACGTCGCCGAATGTGTCGTCGTCGATCATCAACGCCGGCGCTTTGTCGCAGTTGCCCAGGCAGCATACCGGCAGCAGCGTGAAGCGCCCGTCTGCAGTGGTCTGGCCTAGGCCGATGCCCAGCTTGCTCTGGATCGCGTCGACCACTGACTCGTGGCCGCCGATATAGCAGACCATGCTGTCGCACACGCGAATGATGTGGCGGCCGACCGGCTGGCGGAAGATCTGGCTGTAGAACGTCGCCACGCCTTCCACATCGCTGGGCGGGATGCCGAGGATCTCGCCGATGGCGTAGAGGGCGCCGTCGGGCACCCAACCACGTTCCTTCTGAACGATCTTCAAGGCTTCGATCGACGCCGCGCGCGGGTCTTCGTAGTGATGCAGCTCGTGCTCGATGGCCGAGCGCTCGGTTTCACTCAAGGTGAAACGGTCTGTCTGGATAAGCGTGCTGTTCATGCTTAGCGGTCCACGTCGGCCATAACGAAATCGATACTACCCAGGTACGCAATCAAGTCCGCGACCATCTCGCCTTTGATCACCGAAGGGATCTGCTGCAAGTGGGCGAAGCTTGGGGTACGAATCCGGGTGCGGTAGCTCATGGTGCCGCCATCGCTCGTCAGGTAATAACTGTTGATACCCTTGGTCGCTTCGATCATCTGGAAGGACTCGTTGGCCGGCATCACCGGGCCCCACGAGACTTGCAGGAAGTGCGTGATCAGGGTCTCGATGTGCTGCAGGGTGCGCTCTTTTGGCGGCGGCGTGGTCAGCGGGTGATCCGCTTTGTACGGGCCTGCCGGCATGTTGCGCATGCATTGCTCGATGATTTTCAGGCTCTGGCGCATTTCTTCGACGCGCACGATGCAACGGTCGTAGGCATCGCCATTGGCTGCCAGCGGAACTTCGAACTCGAAGTTCTCATAGCCGGAGTACGGGCGCGCCTTGCGCAGGTCGAAGTCGCAACCGGTGGATCGCAGGCCAGCACCGGTGACGCCCCATTCCAGGGCCTCTTTGGTGTTGTAGGCAGCGACGCCGATGGTCCGGCCCTTGAGGATGCTGTTGTCCAGCGCAGCCTTTTGGTACTCGTCCAGACGCTTGGGCATCCAGTCGATGAATTCCTTGACCAGGCGCTCCCAGCCGTTCGGCAGGTCGTGGGCCACGCCGCCGATGCGGTACCAGGCCGGGTGCAGGCGAAAGCCCGTGATGGCTTCGATGACCTTGTACGCACGCTGACGGTCGGTGAAGGTGAAGAACACCGGGGTCATGGCGCCGACGTCCTGGATATAGGTACCCAGGAACAGCAGGTGGCTGGTGATCCGGAAGAACTCGGCCATCATGATGCGGATGGTGTCGACGCGGTCTGGCACCTTGATGCCCGCCAGCTTCTCGACCGAGAGCACGTACGGCAGGTTGTTCATCACGCCGCCGAGGTAGTCGATACGGTCGGTGTACGGGATGAAGCTGTGCCAGGACTGGCGCTCGGCCATCTTCTCGGCACCACGGTGGTGGTAGCCGATGTCCGGCACGCAGTCGACGATTTCTTCGCCGTCCAGTTGCAGGATGATACGGAAGGCACCGTGGGCCGAAGGGTGGTTCGGGCCCAGGTTGAGGAACATGTAGTCCTCGTTGGTGCCGGAACGCTTCATGCCCCAGTCTTCCGGACGGAAGCGCGCGGCTTCTTCTTCAAGCTGCTGCTTGGCCAGGTTGAGGCTGAACGGATCGAATTCGGTGGCGCGGGCAGGGAAGTCCTTGCGCAGCGGGTGACCTTCCCAGGTCGGCGGCATCATGATGCGCGTCAGGTGCGGGTGGCCCGGGAAGTCGATCCCGAACATGTCCCAGACTTCACGCTCGTACCAGCTGGCGTTCGGCCAGATACCGGTCACGGTCGGGATGCTCAGGTCGCTTTCCGAGAGGGCGACCTTGATCATCACGTCGCTGTTACGTTCCAGCGACATCAGGTGATAGAACACGGTGAAGTCGGCGCCGCTCGGCAGCCCCTGGCGCTTGGTGCGCAGACGCTCGTCCACGCCATGCAGGTCATAGAGCATGACGTACGGCTTGGGCAAGTTGCGCAGGAAGGTCAGGACTTCGACGAGCTTGGCGCGCGCCACCCACAGCACCGGCATACCGGTGCGTGTGGCCTGGGCGGTGAAGGCGTCAGGGCCAAAACGGTTATTGAGTTCGACGACCACATCCTGGTCGTCTGCCTTATAAGGCGGGATATACAGAGCACTGCCTGTAGTCATGGTTTTTTATCGCTTTCGGTCAACGTAAAGAATGAGGCCAGGTTTTCGTTCTATAAAAGAAGCGGGCTGGATCAGACTTCGTCGGGGCTGCGCAGGTTGGTGACTGCGATTCGCTGTTCGCGGCGCTGTTCCTTTTGCGAAGGCATCTCGGCGCGGTACACGCCTTGATCGCCGACGACCCAGGACAGTGGGCGACGCTCCTTGCCAATCGATTCCTGCAACAGCATCAGGCCTTGCAGGAAAGCTTCAGGGCGGGGCGGGCAGCCAGGCACGTAAACGTCCACAGGCAGGAACTTGTCCACCCCCTGAACTACGGAATAGATGTCGTACATGCCACCGGAGTTGGCGCACGAACCCATGGAGATAACCCACTTCGGCTCGAGCATTTGCTCGTAGAGACGCTGGATGATCGGCGCCATCTTGATAAAGCAGGTGCCGGCGATAACCATGAAATCCGCCTGGCGCGGTGATGCCCGGATAACTTCGGCGCCAAAGCGCGCGATGTCGTGGGGCGCCGTGAAGGCGGTGGTCATTTCCACGTAGCAGCACGAAAGGCCGAAGTTGTACGGCCACAGGGAATTCTTGCGCCCCCAGTTGACCGCGCCACTCAGCACGTCTTCCAGCTTGCCCATGTAGATGTTTTTGTGGACTTGGTCTTCTAACGGATCGGAGACGGTTTCCCGTTCGCCGATGGGGTACTGATCGTTAGGAGCATCCGGGTCGATCCTGGTGAGATTGTATTGCATCGCCAAAGCCTCATTGTTTCAGCTTCGCTTGCCGCTTGCGACGAGCTTCCGGAGCCCAGTCAAGGGCGCCCACTCGAAATAGGTAGACAAGGCCTGCCAACAGAATTGCTATGAAAACGAGGGCTTCGACGAATCCGGTCCAGCCGCTTTCGCGGACGGACACAGACCAGGCAAAGAGAAAGAGGGCTTCGATATCGAAGATCACGAACAACATCGCGACCAGATAGAATTTGGCTGAGAGCCGCAAGCGGGCGCCACCTGTAGGTAGCATGCCGGACTCGAACGGTTCGTTTTTGCTGCGGCCCCAGGCTTTTGACCCGAGAAGGCTGGAGACACCGAGCATGAAGGCGCAGAGGCCGACAACACCGAGGAGGAAAATGGCAAAGCCCCAGTTGTGGGCCATGAGTCCTGTCGCTTCGGTCATGCTGGAAATCCTTAACAGAGAGCAAAGGTCTCTGAGCTCGAAAAAGTAACGACGCAGTGACGATATGTCGCAGCGCAATCAATCGCGGTGATTTTATGGCTAAACACCTAGCAAGTAAAATTCCTGTAGCTAAATTATTCGCTGAAATAAGGACATAGTGCACCTTTATGGGGCTGTAGCCCAGACGCTGCGGGCATTAGCTTGATTTTAATCAATTGTGTTTTGTTTAGGGTGTAACGAAGTTTTATTGCTCTAAATGATAATGAATATTGTTTGCAAGAGTTTTAAGCGGATAATGAGCGGGGCGCAGGGAAAGTTGTTGTTACTTGCCCGTTTGGCGCAAGTTGCCAGCGCGCAACTTTTAACTGATTTTTTCTGGGCGAATACCGCTCTGGATCAAGGTTTTGCGCAAAAAACGCCAGGCTGAGCGCATTTTCATTGTGGGAGCGGGCTTGCTCGCGATAGCGGTGTGTCAGCCAGCACTTTCTTGACTGACATATCGCCATCGCGAGCAAGCCCGCTCCCACATTTTGATCTTCACTGGGTCCGGAGCGATTTTTCAGGCAAAAAAAACGCCCCGAACCAGTCGGGGCGTCAGATCGTGCGGCACTGCGGTTAGCTTTCTATCGGGCCCGCAATGGCCGTGTACTCAGTTTACTCAGTGGAACTGTTCTTCTTCGGTCGAACCGGTCAGCGCGGTCACGGACGAGGTGCCGCCCTGGATCACGGTGGTCATGTCGTCGAAGTAGCCAGTGCCCACTTCCTGCTGGTGCGCCACGAAGGTGTAGCCTTTGGCGGCGTCAGCGAATTCCTGCTCCTGCAGCTTCACGTAGGCAGTCATGTCGTTGCGGGCGTAGTCGTGCGCCAGGTTGAACATGCTGTGCCACATGTTGTGAATGCCGGCCAGGGTGATGAACTGGTGCTTGTAGCCCATGGCGGACAGTTCGCGCTGGAACTTGGCGATGGTCGCGTCGTCCAGGTTCTTCTTCCAGTTGAAGGACGGCGAGCAGTTGTAGGACAGCAGTTGGTCCGGGTATTCCTTCTTGATCGCCTCGGCGAAGCGACGGGCTTCGTCCAGGTCTGGCTTGGCGGTTTCGCACCAGATCAGGTCGGCGTACGGCGCGTAGGCCAGGCCACGGGCAATGGCTTGATCCAGGCCTGCGCGCACCTTGTAGAAACCTTCCTGGGTGCGCTCGCCAGTCACGAACGGCTGGTCGTACGGGTCGCAGTCCGAAGTCAGCAGGTCAGCGGCGTTGGCGTCGGTACGGGCCAGGATGATGGTCGGCGTGCCGGCTACGTCAGCTGCCAGGCGGGCAGCGGTCAGCTTCTGTACGGCTTCCTGGGTCGGAACCAGAACCTTGCCGCCCATGTGGCCGCATTTTTTCACGGAAGCCAGTTGGTCTTCGAAGTGCACGCCGGCGGCGCCTGCCTCGATCATGCTTTTCATCAGCTCGTAGGCGTTCAGTACGCCACCGAAACCGGCTTCGGCGTCCGCCACGATTGGCGCGAAGTAGTCGATGTAGCCTTCGTCGCCCGGACCTTTACCGGCTTTCCACTGGATCTGGTCGGCGCGGCGGAACGAGTTGTTGATGCGCTTGACCACGGTTGGCACGGAGTCCACCGGGTACAGCGATTGGTCAGGGTACATGGACTCGGCGGAGTTGTTGTCCGCAGCCACTTGCCAGCCGGACAGGTAGATCGCCTGGATACCGGCCTTGACTTGTTGCACAGCCTGGCCGCCGGTCAGGGCGCCCATGCAGTTGACGAAATCTTTCTCGGGGCGGAAGGACGGCTTGGCGCCCTGGGTAACCAGCTTCCACAGCTTCTCGGCGCCCAGTTTTGCAAAGGTGTGCTCAGGTTGAACCGAGCCGCGCAGGCGGACGACGTCAGCAGCGGAGTAAGCGCGAGTCACGCCTTTCCAGCGTGGGTTTTCAGCCCAGTCTTTTTCAAGGGCTGCAATTTGCTGTTCGCGTGTCAGTGCCATGGGGAAAAACCTCGTCGCGTCTTTTGTGGAAAAACTACTGGGTTGAAAATTCCGTTTGCCAGCCACGTATTCAGTGCGTGGTTATGGCTGCTCGCTGACCAGAAGCTTAGGCGGTCAAGTTTGGCTTGGCGGGGAAGGCGACGGGATGAACGATAGGCTCAAGGGAGAAAGTGAGCAGGTAGAGGCGAACCGAGAACAGTCTTCGGGCGTCGTGGGCCTTGGTACGATCCATCAGTGTGTTGCCGGGTTACCTGGTTAGCTTCCGTCCCTCGGGACAACTTCGTTCCAGTCGCAACCTCGTCAAACACGCCTTGTGGGCGGTACAGACACGAATCGGCTCAGGTGGGTAACTTGGAGCGACGATCCGAAGGCCCTTGCCAGGGCCCCTGATTAGCGGGAGCGAGGCCATCATGCCCATGCTTTTTTGGATCGTCAAATGTTTTGTAGTGCTTTTTTTATGGCACTACATCTTTGGTCTAATACGACTAATCAGTCAGTTTTTGGTGCTTCAGTTCAAGGTCTCGACTTTGACCCGCACTGTCAGGTCATCCCGGCCCTGGGTCGAGTAGGTGCGGGTTGTGCCCTGTTTGTCGGCCTGGGTCTGGCGATTGATGCCGGCCAGGGTGATCCACTCGCCCAGGCGCCCGCTGACGGTTGTGTCGGTACTTTGCACGTTCACTACATCAGGACGTTCCTGGCTCATGCGGTCACGATTGGTGCTGATGCTCAGGTGCACGGTCTCGCCGGTGACGCTGGCGGTCACGTAGAAGCCCTGGGTGACGTTGCGGTACTGGGTCTGGTTTTGCGGGCGGCCGTAGGCGTCGGGCTGGGTGGTGGTCAGGGGGACGCTCTGGCCCACCTGGATCAGCGCGGGCACACCTTCGCTGGCCTGGATCTGCTGGACCCCGCCCTCTCGGCTTTCGGTGCTGTAGGTAATGACCTGGCGGTTGGCCTGCTGATTGTTCTCATTAGTGTCGACGGTGATCAACAGGCGCTTGGACGGGGTGTCCAGCTGTGTGAGCAGGGCGCGCAGGCCCTGGATCTTGTCGGGTTCGGCATTCACGATCAGTTGATTGCCGTAGGCGCTGACCGTGCCGTCCTTGCCAATGAAATTCTGCGCCACGGGTAACAGGTCGGCGCTGGTGCGGTTGTTCAGGGGTACGACTTCAGTGGCTGCCATTGCTGAAAAGCTGGCGGCCATGAGCAGGCTGGCGACTAGGGTGCGTAGGGACATGTCCGTTATCTCTGCAAGTCATTTGGGCTTGATGGTGCCAGTTTATCGGCCCGGAGGGGCGCGAGTTGAATCGTAGACGGCAAAAGGCCCTGGCATCGGGGATGGCAGGGCCTTTTTGGGTGTTGCTGATATCGTCATCGCAGGCAAGCCAGCTCCCACACCGACTGCGTCGCTCGAGGCATGCGCGGTCGAATGTGGGAGCTTGCTTGCCTGCGATGGTCGCGCCATGGTCTTAAATCAACCCTCGCGCTCCATATCAACATGGGGAATCCCGACTTCCAGGAATTCCCCGCTGACGATCTTGAACCCCAACCGCTCATAGAACGGCGCGGCATACACCTGCGCGCTGAGGAACTGCCGGGTCTGGCCGCGTTTTTCGGCCTGGCCGATCACCGCTTCCATCAGCTTGTCGCCGACTTTCAGCCCGCGCCAGTCCTTGAGGACCGAAACGCGACCGATCTCACCGCTGGGTAGCAGACGCGCAGTGCCAATCGGAAAGTCGCCTTCGAATGCGAGGAAATGCATGGCCCCGGCGTCGTCTGCGTCCCATTCCAGCTCAGGTGGAACCGATTGCTCAGCGATAAATACCGCTTCACGAATGCGCCGGATCTCGGCGATATCCTTTTGCCAGTCTGCGACACTTACGTGAATTTTATTCATCGGCAAACCCCAGGCTTCCTTGCTTGACCAGTTCGCACAGCAGGTCGCGGCCATCTTCATCGGCCAGCCACGGGCCCAGGTTGTCGACGTGCAGGGCGTCGGCCGCGCAGATCAGCTTCAGCAGCTCGCGCAGTTTGCCCGGCAGGTAACGGCTCTGGCCGCTGGCGAACAGCAGTACATCGTCGTCCACTTCCGACCAGGCCAGGCGTGCGCTCGGATTGCGGATCAGGACTGCACCGTCTTCCAGGCTGCTGATGACTTCATCCTGCGCCAGCTCTTCAGGGCCGGCGACCAGTTCCGGGTAGCGTGGCTCGGTCATGAATTGGCCGAACCAGGTCAGCAGCATGCGTTCGTCGCTCATGTGCTCGGCCAGCAGGCTTTTCAGGCGGTCGAGGGCGTCGCTCTGGATTTGGTGCGGGTCGCTGACAGGCTGGGCGTCGGCGTCGGTGTAGCGCTCCTCATCTGTCAGGTACTGGCTGAGGAAGTCGGTGAAATGGGTCAGCACTTCAGCGGCGCTCGGTGCGCGGAAGCCTACCGAGTAGGTCATGCAGTCATCTTCAGCGATGCCAAAGTGCGCCAGGCGCGGCGGCAGGTAGAGCATGTCGCCCGGCTCCAGCACCCATTCGGCGCTCTCTTCGAATTCGGCGAGGATGCGCAGGTCGGCGTGTTGCAGCAGCGGGCTTTCCGAGCTGCACATCTGGCCGATCTTCCAGTTGCGCTTGCCCTGGGCTTGCAGCAGGAACACATCGTAGTTATCGAAGTGTGGGCCTACGCTGCCACCGGGGGCGGCAAAGCTGATCATCACGTCGTCGATGCGCCAGCTTGGCAGGAAGCGGAACTGCTCCAGCAACTCGGCCACTTCCGGTACGAACTGGTCGACCGCCTGCACCAGCAGGGTCCACTCGCGCTCTGGCAGGGTGCTGAAGGCGTCTTCGGCAAACGGGCCGCGGCGCAGTTCCCATGGGCGCTCGCCGTGCTCGATCACCAGGCGTGACTCGACTTCTTCTTCCAGCGCCAGGCCGGCCAGTTCGTCGGCGTCGATCGGGCTTTCGAAATCAGGGATGGCTTGGCGGATCAGCAGCGGTTTTTTCTGCCAGTAGTCGCGCAGGAATTCCCGTGCCGTGATGCCGCCCAGAAGTTGAAGAGGAATATCAGGATTCATGTGTAACCTATTGAAAAAAAGCACTTTTCAGACGGGAATAAAAACGCCCGGCGCTGCCGGGCGTCTCAAGGGATCAAGCCGCAATCAGATGCGTTTGGCTTGGTCTACAGCGTTGCCGATGTAGTTGGCCGGGGTCAGCAGTTTCAGCTCGGCCTTGGCCGCGGCTGGCATGTCCAGGCCGTCGATGAAAGTTTGCAGCGCCTCGGGGCTGATGCCTTTGCCGCGTGTCAACTCTTTCAGCTTTTCGTAGGGGTTTTCGATGTTGTAGCGGCGCATTACGGTCTGGATCGGCTCGGCCAGGACTTCCCAGCAAGCGTCCAGGTCAGCGGCGATTTTCTGCGCGTTGAGTTCCAGTTTGCTGATGCCTTTGAGGCTGGCTTCGTAGGCGATCACGCTATGGGCAAAGCCCACGCCGAGGTTGCGCAGTACGGTGGAGTCGGTCAGGTCGCGCTGCCAGCGGGAGATCGGCAACTTGCTGGCCAGGTGCTGGAACAAGGCGTTGGCGATGCCCAGGTTGCCTTCGGAGTTTTCGAAGTCGATCGGGTTGACCTTGTGCGGCATGGTCGAGGAGCCGATTTCGCCAGCGATGGTGCGCTGCTTGAAGTAGCCCAGGGAGATGTAGCCCCAGATATCGCGATCGAAGTCGATCAGGATGGTGTTGAAGCGCGCAATGGCGTCGAACAGCTCGGCGATGTAGTCGTGGGGTTCGATCTGCGTGGTGTACGGGTTGAAGCCCAGGCCCAGCTCGTCTTCGATGAAGGCGCGGGCGTTGGCTTCCCAGTCGATCTCAGGGTAGGCCGACAGGTGCGCGTTGTAGTTGCCCACGGCGCCGTTGATCTTGCCCAGCAGTGGCACGGCAGCCACTTGCGCGATCTGGCGCTCCAGGCGGTACACCACGTTGGCCAGTTCTTTGCCCAGGGTGGTCGGCGAGGCCGGCTGGCCGTGGGTGCGCGACAGCATCGGCACATCGGCGAAGCGGATGGCCAGTTCGCGGATGGCGTTGGCGGTCTGGCGCATCAGTGGCAGCATCACGTCATCACGGCCTTCGCGCAGCATCAGGGCGTGGGACAGGTTGTTGATGTCCTCGCTGGTGCAGGCAAAGTGGATGAACTCGCTGACCTGGGCCAGTTCCGGCAGCTTGGCCGCTTGCTCTTTGAGCAGGTACTCGATGGCTTTGACGTCGTGGTTGGTGGTGCGCTCGATCTCTTTCACACGCTCGGCGTGCTCCAGGGAGAAGTTTTCCGCCAGGGTGTTCAGTACAGCGTTAGCCTCGGCGGAGAACGCCGGCACTTCGCTGATGGCAGGGTGAGCGGCCAGGCGCTGGAGCCAGCGCACTTCAACCAGTACGCGAGCACGGATCAGGCCGTATTCGCTGAAAATAGGGCGCAGGGCCTGGGTCTTGCCGGCGTAGCGGCCGTCAACAGGGGAAACCGCAGTGAGCGAAGAGAGCTGCATGGGGTGTTCTCGGACAGTCGGGCAACGAAATGGGGCGCGTATCATACATGAAAAAATCCGCCGGTCCGTTGCCAACTGACCGGCGTATTACGCGTAACGGCTTGAAAATAGCCCGCGGCTGCGACTTATTCGTTGCGCATCAACGGGTAAAGCTCTTTGAGCAATTTGCGACGGCTGATGACCAACTGCCAACGATGACCGCCCAACTGCCGCCACAACCGCGCTGAACGGATACCGGCCAAGAGCAGGGCGCGGATTTTCGAGGCGTTGTTGGGTTGTTGCAGGTTGCGCATGTCGCCGTGGACCTGGATCCGCTGGCGCAAGGTGCTCAAGGTGTCCTGGTACAAGGCGCCACAGGCCGCGATCACGTTCTCGTGGGCCGGGCCGAAGTGCTCTACCTGGGACTGGATCTGCGGCAGGCGCTTGCCGATGGTTTCCAGCAGGTCGTCGCGCTTGGCCAGTTGCCGCTCAAGGCCGAGCATCGACAACGCATAGCGCAGCGGCTCGCGCTGCAGGGTGCTGGGGTCGCGCTCGAGGGCGCCGATCAGCGCGCGATAACCTTCGCGCAGGCTCAGGTCATCGCCACCGTACACATCCAGGGTGTCCTTCGGGTCAACCACCAGCAGGCTGCCGAGCATGCAGGTCAGGCCTGCCTCGGTCACCTGGCCGGTCTTGGCGATCTTGTCCACCAGCACGGCGGCGAGAAACACCCCGCCCAGTGCTGTCAATTGCTCCTGGGTCGGGCTCATGCCAGGGTGCTCCAGGGTTCGGCGACTTCAATCACACCGCCCCCCAGGCAGATCTCACCGTCGTAGAACACCACGGACTGGCCGGGCGTGACCGCGCGTTGCGGGTCATCGAACGTGGCACGGTAGCCATTGGCGGTTTTTTCCAGGGTGCAGGGCTGGTCGCTCTGGCGATAGCGCACCTTGGCGGTCAAGCGGCGTGGGCTGCTCAGGTCGATCGGGTTGACCCAATAAATCTCTGAAGCCAGCAGCGCGCCGGAGAACAGCAGGGGATGCTCGTTGCCCTGGCCGACGATCAGCACGTTGTGCTCCAGATCCTTGACCAGCACGTACCACGGCTCTTCACCGGCGTCCTTCAAGCCGCCGATACCCAGGCCCTGGCGCTGGCCGATGGTGTGGTACATCAGGCCGTGGTGACGGCCGATGACTTCGCCTTCAGTGGTCTTGATCTCGCCCGGCTGGGCTGGCAGGTATTGCTTGAGGAAGTCGCTGAAGCGGCGCTCGCCGATAAAGCAGATCCCGGTGGAATCCTTTTTCTTGGCGGTGGCCAGGCCATGTTTCTCGGCGATCTTGCGCACTTCGGGCTTTTCCAGTTCGCCCACCGGGAACAGGGTCTTGGCGATCTGTTCACCGCCCACGGCGTGCAGGAAGTAACTCTGGTCCTTGTTCGGGTCCAGGCCCTTGAGCAATTCGGTGCGGCCATCGATATCGCGACGGCGCACGTAGTGGCCAGTGGCAATCAGGTCGGCGCCGAGGATCATGGCGTAATCGAGGAATGCCTTGAACTTGATTTCGCGGTTGCACAGGATGTCCGGGTTCGGCGTACGACCGGCCTTGTATTCGGCCAGGAAGTGCTCGAACACATTGTCCCAGTACTCGGCGGCGAAGTTGGCGGTGTGCAGCTTGATGCCAATCTTGTCGCACACGGCCTGGGCGTCCGCCAGGTCGTCCATGGCGGTGCAGTATTCCGTTCCATCGTCTTCTTCCCAGTTCTTCATGAACAGGCCTTCCACCTCATAACCCTGCTCCATGAGCAGAACGGCGGAAACGGAAGAATCCACGCCGCCGGACATGCCGACGATGACGCGCTTCTTTTGTGTGTCAGAAGGGGCTGGATCACGCATAGGATTTCAACGGGTGTCTTTAAAAAGGACGCGATTCTAGCAGGCCCGAGCCCGCAAGGCTAAAGAGAAGGGCGGATCAGCTCGAGACTATGGCGCTGACCGGCCAAATAGTCATCGATACAGCGGATGATCAACTCGCTGCGCCAGTCGTCGCGCAAGGCTATCAGCTCGTCACGGCTCAGCCAGCGGGCGCGCACGATACCTTCGTCCAGTTGATAGTCCGGGTGGTGTCGCAGGGCCTTGGCGATGAAGCACACCCGTTGGTAGGTCACGCCATTGCTGGGGGCGGTGTACAGGTAGATGCCGACGATGCCGGTGGCTTCGACGTCCCAGCCGGTTTCTTCGAGGGTTTCGCGCACGGCGGCTTCGGTCAGGGTTTCGTGCGGGTCGAGATGGCCGGCAGGCTGGTTGAGCACGGCGCGGCCGCCCTTGAGCTCTTCGACCATGAGGAAGCGGCCATTGTCTTCGACGATGGTGGCGACGGTGATGTGGGGTTGCCAGGTCATGGAGTGCCTCGGTTCAAGGGATGGCGCTGTTTTTGGACAGGGTTGCTATCAATGGGGGAGCGGCAAGCCAGCTCCCGCATTCTGATTCGGTTTGCGCAGTGGGCAGGTGGTGCATAAGCAAAATGCATGCTGCGCCGCACATTATATGATTTTACCGCTGGCAAGCCGGGGCGCAGTTTACCTCTCCAGAACAGTCGTTATTGGAGAGTGTCATGAAGCCGATTGCCCACAAAAGCTACGAGGTGCGTCTTACCTCCCCGCTGCCCATTGCCTTCATCCTGCTGTGGAGCTCTGGTTATATCGGTGGCGCTTTTGGTGTGCGTTATGGCGAGCCTTTCACCATGACGTTCTACCGTTTTGCTCTGGCGGCCTTGGTTTTCCTGGGGGTTGCGCTCGCCATCAAGGCTGAGTGGCCCAGGCGGCTTACACCTTACCTTCACGCGGCAGCCGTGGGCTTGCTCTTGCAGGCTCTGCAATTTGGCGGCCTATACACCGGGATAAGTCAGGGCGTCCCGGCTGGGCAAGCTGCGCTGATTGTCGGGTTGATGCCAGTGTTCGTGGTAATCGGTGCCTATTTCTGCCTGGGTGAACAATTAAGTTGGCGTGATCTGCCGGGCTCGATCCTGGGCGTGGGCGGTGTCGCCATCGTTGTGGCCAACAGTTTTTTTGGCTCCGGGGCGTCAATGGGCGGTTACGGCGCAGTATGTCTAGCGCTGGTCGGGATTACGCTTGGCACGCTCTATCAAAAGCGCTTTCTGGGTGGGGTCAACCTGTGGGTGGGCTGCTTCATTCAGATGGTCACCGCGTCGTTGGTAATGCTGGCGCTGGCCTACACCACAGAAACCATGCACGTCACAGAATGGGTGCCCTTCGCTGCTTCGGTGGCGTGGATCACTGTAATGAACTCAGTCGGCGCGCTGACCCTGCTGTACCTGATGATTCGGCGAGGGGAGGCGAGTAAGGCGACGAACTTGTTTCATGTTATTCCGGCTGTTACGCAGATCATGGCGTCGTTAGTGTTGGGTGAAGTGCCGAGTGTGGTGGCGATTGTGGGTTTTATCGTGTCGGGGATGGGAGTTTATTTGATGAATCAACCGAGAGCAAAGTAAGTATCGAATATTGAAGGCTGTTTATCAGGAGAATAATAATGTTTAAGCACGAAATGGTTGATAAAAAATTATATAGCGATGAAATTTGCCGGTGCGGAGGGGGGCTACACGTTGATGATATTGATTGTTTAAATTTTGAACCTTATGAAGTGGATGGGCGCAAAGGTGTTTCAATATTTTGTCTTTATGATGCGCGGAATAATGCGCAAGGGCCAGTAGCCGCATTGGTTCGTTACGCCGGTGGAGCTCTAACGCCGAGGCATAGGCATCTAGGATGGGAGTTAGTTCTGGTGGTCGAAGGTGAACTTGTCGATGACAGAGGGCGACATACTGTAGGTGCGCTGCAAATTTACCCGCCTGGCTCTACTCACCAACTTTCTTCTGCTACGGGTTGTACGTTTTTAGTCGTTTGGGAGCAGCCAGTTCAGCCCGCCCCATGTCAGGATTCAGAGGCTGCAGCATGAAAGTCATCAACGAACAGCAAGCGGCAGAGTTGATTGAAGATGAATGGACAATCATTCCGGGAGGGTTTGGTAGCTGCGGACATCCTGATGGACTTACTCGAGCAATCAGTGAGCGTTTCAAGCGGGAGGGGCGGCCTCGTAAGCTTGGTCTGCTCTTCGCTTCTGCTTCTGGGGATCTTGAAAAAAGGGGAGTAGATGTTCTGGCCCAGAGTGGGCTGGTGGCTAAAGCAATTGGAGGGTTCTGGGGGCTTGTACCGCGGCTGGGAATTATGGCACGCCTAGGAGAGATAGAGGCGCATAACTGGCCGCAGGGGGTTATCAGCCAGTTATTCCGCGCGATCGCGGCGAAGAAGCCGGGTGTGATCTCAAATGTTGGCCTCAATACCTTCGTTGATCCTGATCATGAGGGGGCACGCTTAAACCTGCGGGGAGCGCGCACGCTCGTTCAGAAGATCGTCATTAATGGAGAGTCGACGCTTTTTTACCCTGCACTTAAGGTTGATTGTGCGTTACTAAGAGGGACATCTTGTGACCCTTTAGGGAATATTTCGATGGAGCGGGAAGTCTCTCATAGTGACGCACTTGCGCAGGCAATGGCAGTTAAGAACTGTGGTGGAATAGTGATTGTGCAGGTTGAAAGCTTAGTAGGCTTTTATGAGATTGAGCCGCAGGATGTGAAGGTGCCCGGACTATTGGTGGATTATGTGACAGTGTCGCGTCCTGGTGAGCATCCTCAAACTTACGGTGTTGCATATAATTCAGCGTTTACACGTCCAGGAGTGGTCACTCCCGGTGAGCGTTCGATTTCATGTGCTGAGAGAATTATTGCTAAAAGAGCTTTGCAGGAAATTCGACATGAAAATGCCCTGGTTATCAATCTTGGTATTGGTATACCGGTAGTCGTTGCTCAAGTGGCAGAAGAGTTGGGCTGTGCTGAGTCGATGAGCTTTACTGTTGAGTCCGGCGTTATAGGTGGTCGGCCGGCAACCGGATTGTCATTTGGGGCCAGCTATCGTCCAGTCAGTATCATTGAGCAGGCAGCTTTGTTTGATTTTTACGAAGGTGGTGGAATTGATGTGGCCTGCTTGGGCTTTGCCGAAATGGACAGCTTTGGCAATGTCAATGTCTCGCAGTTTGGTAGTAAGTTAAAAGGTGCAGGTGGATTCATAAATATTTCTCAGTCGGCTCGATGTATTGTTTTTTGTGGGACTTTTACAGCGGAAGGGTTGGTTGTGAATGTAAGTGAAGGGAAGGTCTGCATAGTCAGGGAGGGCAGTGTAAATAAATTTGTTCGTCAGGTCTCGCACTTGACGTTTAACGGTGGCTATTCTCAAATCTTGGGGCAAAGAGTTGTATTTGTTACAGAGCGTGCTGTTTTTGCATTAAGGGGTGGTGTGGTCTATTTGGAAGAGGTTGCCCCAGGTATAAGTATAGAACAGGATATTATGCCGTTCATAGAGGGTGGATTTGTAGTGTCTGGCAGCTGCAAGTCTATGTCGGAGGACGTGTTTTTGTTGTAGGTGGGTGGATTAAATTTCTTGACCAATAAGATATTGCATCCCGAAAAACAAATTTTGTGGGAGGTTGTTATGTCTGGTAGCGTAATTACGGTAATCGGTGGTGGCGCCTCAAGTGTCTCTTTTATCTACGCGATTTTAAATGGCCTGGAGAAATATGGCTGCCGTTCGAATGTGTCGATATTTTTGGTCGACAAGCAATCTCAATGCGGCCGAGGACTAGCCTATTCTGAAGATTGCAGCACAAATATTTTAAATACGCGAGCGGAATTCATTTCGCCTTTCCCTGATCAGTCTGGACATTTCTACAGGTGGTTATTGGCTAATCGTGAGGTTTGGGAGGATGATTTTCCCGATACTGAACTGTGCCCACAGGCCTTTCTGCCTCGGTCCTTGTTTGGGTTATATCTTGCGTACATGATTCAGTTTCTAGTCAAAAAAGCTGTAGAGCTTGGTTGCCATTTGATTCCAGTCCATGACGAGGTCGTCAATATGAGTTTCTCGCATGACGGGAGGGTCGTGGTTTCGACAAAGGGGAATCTATCGTTCCCCAGTGATCATGTAGTGTTAAGTTGTGGAAATGCGTGCAGTCTGGAGCATCGGCACCTTGCTGGTGCTGAAGGTTTCTTCTCCAGCCCTTACCCTATCAAGCGCACATGCCGGCTGATTAAAAAGCAAGCGAGTGTTGCAATTGTCGGTTCAAGATTGAGTGCTATCGATGCGGTGATCGGGCTTACTGCTAATGGTCATGAAGGGCCCATTACGCTGCATTCACGCACGGGAGCCCTGCCTAGTGTCAGAGGGGCTCAGGGGCGTTATAAACCGAGGATACTGACGCCGGAAACTGTTAAATCTTGTATTTCTCGAGTTGGCGTAGTGCGACTTGAAGACGTACTTCGTTGGACGGCGCAGGAATTGGCCTTGGGGGGCAAGCCGATTGGTATGGCGGATTGGCCTACAATGTGTTCCCAAAGACCAGCAGCGGAATTTCTTGAGGCGGAAATAGCTGCTGCCCATCACGCGCGGTTTTGGCAATCCGTTCTCTATTCCACAAATGCTGTACTTGATTTGATTTGGCCCGCAATGCCAGATGAGGACAAGAAAATATTTCTGAGTTACTCGAGTTGGTGGATGGTCTACCGTGTCTCAATTCCGGTTGAGAATGCATTAAAAATTAAGTCATTACTCGAATCTGGGCAGCTATCAATCGTTAAAGGTGAGCTTGAAACGATAGAGTACAATGGGCGATTTATCCTGGAAGTGGTTAACAAGTCGGATAAAAGTTGCCGAAATTACGATTCCGTTGTGGTGGCTACAGGTACGCCCCGTGATGTGAGTAAGTTTGATAACCCTTTAGTACAAAATATGCTTCAGCAGGGAATTGGGTGTCCAGACCCATTCGGCGGAGTGAAGGTGTCTACAGAGTCAGGCGGATTGATAAATCATTTGGGGTATGTGGATGAAAGAATTACTGTTTTGGGAGAATTGACAAGCGGCGCTTTCTTTTTTACCAGCGCTTTAGAAATAAATGCTCGCCATTCGACGATGCGTGCAGAGTACGTTTTGGCAAGATTGGCACTAACCTCCGATAGTTATCTCAATAGCCTTAAAGCTAGATTGTTGGCGTAGGATGACCGAGAGGTCTCTAATTAAACATTTTGTTTGTATTTTTACACCTGGATTTGTCTCGCGCCTAGCCGAATAGCTAGTGGTGTGTGAGGCCTTGATTTGCCACAATCGGATTAATAATTTCGGTAGGTGGCGTATCGTGAGGGTCAATCTTGATATTCAGTCGTTGCGAAGCTTTATCAAAGTAGGTGAGGCCAAAAGTTTTACGCGCGCGGCCGAAGCGTTAAGCCTCACTCAGCCTGCTATTAGTCAACAGATCAAACGATTAGAAGATTTATTGGGTGTGGAATTATTTACAAGGGAAAATCGGCAGGTATTGTTGACATTGGAGGGGGAAAAGCTTTTCGCTTATGCCAAGGATATTGTTGTTTGTAACGATAAAGTCGGCAGGCTATTTGAAAAGGTTGAAAAGAGGGAAACGATTATAGTGGGTATGCCAGAACATTTTTGTGAGAGGGTGCTCCCAAAAATCATTTCCAGCATGGCCACTTACTTTCCAACAATACAGATGGTGGTGAAGGTCGCTAGGTCTGGTTTGCTATTGGATGCGGTAAGTGAGGGT
Organism: Pseudomonas sp. HC1(2025); assembly: GCF_058742075.1. NCBI lineage: Bacteria > Pseudomonadati > Pseudomonadota > Gammaproteobacteria > Pseudomonadales > Pseudomonadaceae > Pseudomonas > Pseudomonas sp. HC1(2025). The sequence goes on from NZ_CP196017.1 coordinate 2,299,629, forward strand.
AAGATCGACCTATGTCTTGTGATAGATGAACTGAAAAAAATGCATGAGCGTCCTTGGCACACATTGTCGGTCAGGTGGTTTGCTGGCGATAGCGCTGACGTGATCGATAAGCCACATGATGTCCCGCTCGCTTTGTTCAAGCCGCCCTGTGGGTTTCGCAGTCTGGCGATTCGGAGTTTAGAGGAGTGCGGTATCAAATGGCATTGCGTTTATGAGTCGGAAGACTTGATGTCGCTGCGGTCTGCCGTGCAGGCGGGAGTCGGTATTACATTGCTGCCTTTTGTCGCACAGGTTTCGGGTTTAAAGAGTCTCGAAGGCATTTCCAGTTTGCCGGTGCTACCTCAATTTGCTGTGATGTCTAAAGAGCGAGCCGGTTGGAATCCTGTTTACAGAAGCGAGGTGCTTGAGTTGATTCGCTCCGTATGGATTTCAGAGTACGCCAATGCTTCGGTGTGACTAAACTCACTTTCGCTGAAAACACAAACCCCGGCACATGGCCGGGGTTTGTGATGTCGCCCTACAGCATTACTTCAGTGCAGCGATGGCCGCATTGAGAGTAGCGCTCGGACGCATGGCCTTGCTGGTCAGCTCAGCATTCGGCGCGTAGTAGCCGCCGATGTCCACTGGCTTGCCCTGTACGGCGTTGAGTTCGGCAACGATGGTTGCCTCGTTCTCGGCCAGGGTTTTTGCCAGTTGAGCGAACTGCGCCTGCAGCGCGGTATCTTCAGTCTGGGCGGCCAGGGCTTGTGCCCAGTACAGCGCCAGGTAGAAGTGGCTGCCGCGGTTGTCGATGTTGCCGACTTTGCGCGATGGCGATTTGTTGTTGTCGAGGAACTGGCCGGTAGCCTGGTCCAGGGTTTTGGACAGTACCAGGGCTTTCGGGTTGTTGTAGTTCACACCCAAATGCTCAAGGGAGGCTGCCAGGGCCAGGAATTCGCCCAGGGAGTCCCAACGCAGGAAGTTTTCTTCCAGCAGTTGCTGCACGTGTTTTGGCGCCGAACCGCCAGCGCCGGTTTCGAACAGGCCGCCACCGTTCATCAGCGGCACGATCGACAGCATCTTGGCGCTGGTGCCCAGTTCCATGATCGGGAACAGGTCAGTCAGGTAGTCGCGCAGTACGTTGCCGGTCACCGAGATGGTGTCCAGGCCCTTGCGGGTGCGTTCCAGGGTGAACTTCATCGCGTCGACCGGCGACATGATGCGGATGTCCAGGCCTTCGGTGTTGTGGTCTTTCAGGTAGGCCTGGACTTTCTCGACCACTACGCCGTCGTGGGCGCGCAGCGGGTCCAGCCAGAAAATGGCCGGGGTGTTGCTGGCGCGGGCGCGGTTGACGGCCAGTTTGACCCAGTCCTGGATCGGCGCGTCTTTGGTCTGGCACATGCGGAAGATGTCGCCGGCTTCAACCGACTGTTCCATCAGCAGCTTGCCCTGGCTGTCGGTGACGCGGACTACGCCGTCGGCCTTGATCTGGAAAGTCTTGTCGTGGGAGCCGTACTCTTCGGCTTTCTTCGCCATCAGGCCAACGTTTGGCACGCTGCCCATGGTGGTTGGATCGAAGGCGCCATTGGCCTTGCAGTCTTCGATGACCGCCTGGTAGATGGTGGCGTAGCAGCGATCCGGGATCACGGCCTTGGTGTCGTGCAACTGACCGTCAGTGCCCCACATCTTGCCGGAGTCACGGATCATGGCCGGCATCGAGGCGTCGACGATTACGTCGCTCGGCACGTGCAGGTTGGTGATGCCTTTGTCGGAGTTGACCATCGCCAGGGAAGGGCGAGCGGCGTAGACCGCCTGGATGTCAGCTTCGATCTGCGCTTGCTGGTCGGCCGGCAGGGCCTTGATGCGGGCGTACAGGTCGCCGATGCCGTTGTTCAGGTTGAAGCCGATCTGCTCCAGCACAGTGGCGTGCTTGGCCAGGGCGTCTTTATAGAACTCGGCAACGATCTGGCCGAACATGATCGGGTCGGAGACCTTCATCATGGTGGCTTTGAGGTGGACCGACAGCAGCACGCCTTGTTTCTTGGCGTCTTCGATTTCGGCGGCAATGAACGCGCGCAGGGCGTTCTTGCTCAGCACGGCGCTGTCGAGGATCTCGCCGGCCAGTGCGGAGGTTTTTTCTTTCAGGACGGTGGTGCTGCCATCCTTGCCGACCAGCTCGATTTTGACAGCATCGGCGGCTTCGATCTGTACGGCTTTTTCGCTGCCGTAGAAGTCGCCGTTGCTCATGTGAGCCACATGGGACTTGGAGTCAGCAGCCCAAGCGCCCATTTTGTGCGGGTGCTTGCGTGCGTAGTTCTTGACCGACAGTGGCGCGCGGCGGTCAGAGTTGCCTTCGCGCAGGACCGGGTTCACGGCGCTGCCCTTGACCTTGTCGTAACGTGCACGGGTTTCTTTTTCCGCGTCGGTGGTTACGGTTTCCGGGTAGTCTGGCAGGGCGTAGCCCTGGGCCTGCAGTTCCTTGATCGCGGCTTGCAGCTGCGGGGTCGAGGCGCTGATGTTAGGCAGCTTGATGATATTGGCTTCAGGGGTAACGGCCAGGGCGCCCAGTTCGGCGAGGTGGTCCGCAACGGCCTTGGTGCCCAGTTGCTCGGGGAAGCTTGCGAGGATGCGCCCTGCGAGGGAGATGTCGCGGGTTTCCACTTCAATATCAGCGGAAGCGGTGAAGGCCTCTACGATAGGCAGCAGTGAATAGGTGGCGAGGGCTGGGGCTTCGTCGGTGAAGGTATAGATGATCTTCGAGCGGGTGGGCATATTCGGATTAACTCTCTTCTTTGCTAAAAGCGTGCGCGGAAACTCGAGATGCGCCGGGTAAAGCGCGTTCGTTCAAAGTCATCCATGAGCCGAATGTCGATGTTTCTTCGCGGTGATGTTGGGTTGCATCAGTCGAGCGTCAAGCGGGTGGGCTACGGTGGCAGCCCGGCTTTTTCAGGCGCAGGTGCTCGATATAGAGCGGTCGGCCGTCGTGACTCTTTGGTCAGCGGCGGCATTATACATAGGTCGCTATGCTTACGCCGAGCCTTCATACAAAAGGTGGGTCGTCCATTGGTCTAAAGGTCGCAGGGACCGGATTGCGCCTAAAGTCGCACACAGTGCTCAAGTTTGGCGTTTTTCCCTTTTGTTTCAAGGTTGTAGGCGACTAAATCTACGGTTTTCGCAGCAAATGTGCCGGGTGCAAGGTTCCAGTCCACATACAACTGGAGTAGGCTCGGGCACAGCCAGATGTTCAATCCACAAACGGAGTTCAGCATGGGATACAAGAAGATTCAGGTTCCGGCAGTCGGCGACAAAATCACCGTCAACGCAGACCATTCTCTCAATGTTCCTGACAACCCGATCATTCCCTTCATCGAAGGTGACGGTATTGGCGTCGACATCAGCCCGGTGATGATTAAGGTGGTCGATGCAGCTGTTAACAAGGCTTACGGCGGCAAGCGCAAAATCTCCTGGATGGAGGTGTATGCCGGCGAGAAGGCGACTCAAGTTTACGACCAGGACACCTGGCTGCCCCAGGAAACCCTGGACGCGGTCAAGGACTACGTAGTTTCCATCAAGGGCCCGCTGACCACGCCGGTCGGTGGTGGTATCCGCTCGCTGAACGTGGCCCTGCGCCAGCAACTGGACCTGTATGTATGCCTGCGTCCGGTGCGTTGGTTCGAAGGTGTGCCAAGCCCGGTCAAGAAGCCTGGCGATGTGGACATGACCATCTTCCGTGAGAACTCCGAGGATATTTACGCCGGCATCGAGTGGAAGGCCGGTTCGCCTGAGGCCATCAAGGTCATCAAGTTCCTCAAGGAAGAGATGGGTGTTACCAAGATTCGTTTCGACCAGGATTGCGGGATTGGCATCAAGCCGGTTTCCAAAGAGGGCACCAAGCGCCTGGCGCGCAAAGCCCTGCAATATGTAGTGGATAACGACCGTGAGTCGCTGACCATTGTGCACAAAGGCAACATCATGAAGTTCACCGAAGGTGCCTTCAAGGAATGGGCCTACGAAGTGGCGGCCGAAGAGTTCGGCGCAACCCTGCTTGATGGCGGGCCGTGGATGCAGTTCAAGAACCCGCGCACTGGCCGCAATGTAGTGGTCAAGGATGCGATTGCCGATGCCATGCTCCAGCAGATCCTGCTGCGCCCGGCCGAATACGACGTGATCGCCACCCTCAACCTCAACGGTGACTATCTCTCCGACGCCCTGGCGGCAGAAGTGGGTGGCATCGGTATTGCGCCGGGCGCCAACCTGTCCGACACCGTGGCAATGTTCGAAGCCACCCACGGTACTGCGCCAAAATACGCCGGCAAGGACCAGGTCAACCCTGGTTCGCTGATTCTGTCGGCGGAAATGATGCTGCGCCACATGGGCTGGACCGAGGCGGCCGACCTGATCATCAAGGGCACCAACGGGGCGATTTCGGCCAAGACCGTGACCTATGACTTCGAGCGTCTGATGGACGGCGCCAAGTTGGTGTCGTCGTCGGGTTTCGGTGATGCGCTGATTTCACATATGTAAGTCGAAGGCTATAAAAAACGGCCATCCTGATAACTCAGGGTGGCCGTTTTTTTATGCGCAGTGGCTGATCAGGCCGTTTGCTGCTCTTTGGAATGAGCAGGTTTACCTTTATTGTTGTGCTTGTCTTCGTGCTGTTTCCCGGGTGCGGTCGCGCCTGCTGCACTGATAGCTACAGCATGCAGGCCCTTGGGCCCCTGGATGATTTCAAAGGACACCAATTGACCTGCTTTCAGCGTTTTATAGCCCTCCATGGCAATTGCCGAATAATGCGCAAAAAGGTCTTCTTCCTTGCCGTCTTCATTAATGAAGCCGTACCCCTTGGCATTGTTGAACCATTTGACCTTGCCACTGATCTTGACGCCAGACATACCCATATCCCTCTGCACCAGACTCCATCACTGGAGTATCATCCAGTTTATCCGTCCTAACCCGAATAAATAAGGTTGACTGCGCGGACCTTTTTTACCCACTGTGGGTTCTATTGGTTGTAACACCGTTTTGCCGATAGTCAAGGTGACCAGTCGGTCGGAGTTGAATTTCTGACAGGTCGCCCCCATCACTGTAAATGCACAACAGACGAACCTTTCTTTCCATGCATGCATTCAGCCAGATTCGACTAACATTCAATCAGGATCGCCCGGATCATCTAGAAGACGATGACGGTTCTGCAGGCATCGCTGTTCAGGAGGCCAAGCCTGCTTTACAGGCGCCGCCGATGTACAAGGTGGTTTTGTTCAATGATGACTACACGCCGATGGATTTCGTCGTCGAAGTGCTCGAGGTGTTTTTTAATCTGAACCGCGAGTTGGCGACCAAGGTAATGCTGGCCGTTCACACAGAAGGACGGGCAGTATGTGGAGTGTTTACCCGCGACATCGCCGAGACCAAGGCCATGCAGGTCAACCAGTACGCCAGGGAAAGCCAGCATCCGCTACTCTGTGAAATCGAGAAGGACGGTTAACTCCGACCACTTGGGTATGAGGTGAAGCTATGTTAAACCGCGAGCTCGAAGTCACCCTCAATCTTGCCTTCAAGGAGGCCCGTTCGAAGCGTCATGAATTCATGACCGTCGAACACCTGCTGCTGGCACTTTTGGATAACGAAGCTGCCGCCACGGTCCTGCGTGCGTGCGGCGCCAACCTCGACAAGCTCAAGCATGATTTGCAGGAGTTTATCGACTCCACCACGCCACTGATCCCCGTGCATGACGAGGACCGCGAGACCCAGCCAACTCTGGGCTTCCAGCGGGTGTTGCAGCGTGCTGTCTTCCACGTGCAGAGCTCCGGCAAGCGGGAAGTGACGGGCGCCAATGTATTGGTTGCCATCTTCAGTGAGCAGGAAAGCCAGGCGGTATTCCTGCTCAAGCAGCAGAGCGTGGCGCGTATCGATGTCGTCAACTACATCGCCCATGGCATCTCGAAAGTGCCAGGGCATGGCGATCACTCCGAGGGTGAGCAGGATATGCAGGACGACGAGGGCGGTGAGTCTTCTTCTTCAAGCAACCCGCTGGATGCCTACGCCAGCAATCTCAACGAACTGGCGCGCCAGGGGCGGATCGATCCGCTGGTGGGGCGCGAGATGGAAGTTGAGCGTGTTGCGCAGATCCTCGCGCGTCGTCGCAAGAACAACCCTTTGCTGGTGGGCGAGGCGGGCGTGGGCAAGACCGCGATTGCCGAAGGCCTGGCCAAGCGCATTGTTGATAACCAGGTGCCTGACCTGCTGGCCAACAGTGTCGTCTACTCCCTGGACCTGGGGGCGCTGCTCGCCGGGACCAAGTACCGTGGCGACTTTGAAAAGCGTTTCAAGGCTTTGCTTGGCGAGCTGAAAAAGCGTCCGCAGGCGATCCTGTTCATTGATGAGATCCACACCATCATTGGCGCCGGTGCGGCTTCCGGTGGGGTGATGGATGCGTCCAACCTGCTCAAGCCGCTGCTGTCTTCGGGTGATATCCGCTGCATCGGCTCGACCACGTTCCAGGAATTTCGCGGGATCTTCGAAAAAGACCGTGCCCTGGCACGGCGCTTCCAGAAAGTCGACGTGTCCGAGCCTTCGGTTGAAGACACTATTGGCATCCTGCGCGGCCTGAAAGGACGCTTCGAAGCACACCACGGCATCGAATACAGTGATGAGGCGCTGCGTGCAGCCGCCGAGCTGGCTTCGCGCTACATCAATGACCGGCACATGCCGGACAAAGCCATCGATGTGATTGACGAAGCGGGTGCCTACCAGCGCCTGCAGCCGGTAGAGAAGCGCGTGAAGCGCATCGAAGTGGCCCAGGTCGAAGATATCGTGGCGAAAATCGCGCGTATTCCGCCAAAGCACGTCACCAGTTCCGACAAGGAGCTGCTGCGTAACCTGGAGCGCGACCTCAAGCTGACGGTGTTTGGCCAGGATGCAGCGATTGATTCGCTGTCGACGGCGATCAAGCTGTCCCGGGCCGGCCTCAAGTCGCCGGACAAGCCGGTGGGTTCGTTCCTGTTCGCCGGCCCTACCGGCGTCGGCAAGACCGAAGCCGCGCGGCAGTTGGCCAAGGCCATGGGCATTGAGCTGGTGCGGTTCGATATGTCCGAATACATGGAGCGCCACACTGTGTCGCGCCTGATCGGTGCGCCTCCGGGCTATGTCGGCTTCGACCAGGGCGGCCTGTTGACCGAGGCGATCACCAAGCAGCCGCATTGCGTACTGCTGCTCGATGAAATCGAAAAGGCTCACCCGGAAGTCTTCAACCTGCTGTTGCAGGTGATGGACCACGGGACCCTGACCGACAACAACGGGCGCAAGGCGGATTTCCGCAACGTGATCGTGATCATGACCACTAACGCCGGTGCCGAGACGGCCGCGCGGGCTTCCATTGGCTTTACTCATCAGGATCACTCTTCCGACGCCATGGAAGTGATCAAGAAGAGCTTCACGCCGGAGTTCCGCAACCGCCTGGACACCATTATCCAGTTTGGTCGCCTCAGTCATGAGGTTATCAAGAGCGTGGTGGACAAGTTCCTTACCGAGCTTCAGGCGCAGTTGGAAGACAAGCGCGTACAGCTGGAGGTGACGGAAGCGGCACGCAGTTGGATCGCCGAGGGTGGTTACGACGCGGCAATGGGCGCTCGTCCAATGGCGCGTCTGATCCAGGACAAGATCAAGCGGCCGTTGGCCGAAGAGATCCTGTTTGGCGAGCTCTCCGACCATGGCGGCGTGGTGCATATCGATTTGAAGGACGGCGAGCTGACCTTCGAGTTCGAGACCACTGCTGAAATGGCCTGATGCTTCACAGCAGTAGAAAAGGCGCCGAAAGGCGCCTTTTTGCTGCCCGCCAAATCCCAGTCAATGAAGATCAAATGTGGGAGCTGGCTTGCCTGCTCCCACACTCATTCTGCGGTGCTGGTTAAATCCCACACACACAAAAACGCCCGGCATAACCGGGCGTCTTGTATTGACTTGTTTAGCGGGCGCGGTAAGTGATGCGCCCTTTGCTCAAGTCATAGGGCGTCAGCTCGACGCGCACTTTGTCACCGGTAAGAATACGAATGTAGTTCTTGCGCATCTTGCCGGAGATATGCGCGGTTACGACGTGCCCATTTTCCAACTCCACACGAAACATGGTGTTGGGCAGGGTGTCGACGACAGTGCCTTCCATTTCGAAGCTGTCTTCTTTCGACATGCAGTAAAGCCCTCGGTATCCAGTGAATGGCCCGGTGCAACTGCGCCAGGCAAAAGCGGCGTGCATTGTGCCCGAAAAAGGGTGTTTAAGCCAAGGGGTTCTAGTTAAGCGTGACCCATCTTTGATTAATTAGTAGCTCAATGGGCCGATATTGGGTCTTGTAGTTCATCTTTTTGCAGTTTTTGATCCAGTATCCCAGGTACACCGCTTCCAGATTTTGCCTGGATGCTTCACCGATCTGCCACAAAATGGCAAAACGCCCTAGGCTGCGACGCTCTTCGGCGGGTTCATAAAAGGTATAGACCGCCGACAATCCATTGGGCAGCAGGTCGGTGACCGCGACCGCCAGCAGCCTTCCCTCAAGGCGGAACTCGTAGAAGCGCGAGAACGGCAGATCGCGCACCAGGAACGTGGAAAACTGGTCACGACTGGGTGGGAACATATCGCCGTCGGCGTGGCGTTGTTCGATATAGCGCTGGTAAAGATCGAAGTACTCTTCGCTGAAGCCGGGCTTGGCGGGGGTCACGATCAGGTCGGCATTGCGCTTGAGGATGCGTTTTTGATTACGATCCGGCAAAAATTGCGCTACGGGGATGCGCGCCGGCACACAAGCGTTGCAGTTCTGGCAGTGCGGCCGGTACAGGTGGTCGCCGCTGCGCCGAAACCCCATCTCTGACAGATCGGCATACACATGCACGTCCATCGGCTGGCTGGGGTCGAGGAACAGCGTGGTGGCCTGTTCTTCGGGCAGGTAGCTGCAAGAGTGGGGTTGAGTGGCATAAAACTTCAAGCGCGCCAACTCGGTCATGATCAACCCTCGGATAAGCTTTGAAATAAGTGTAAGCCAGGTGCGCGCAAGTCGCCTAAGAAACCCATGGCCCACTGCTGGCTTGATCAAGATGGTCGCGCAGGTAACCGGCAAAGTCGCTGCGGGGAATGGCGCGGGCACCGAGGCTGTGCAGGTGATCGGTGGGCATCTGGCAGTCGATCAGCACAAAGCCCCAGGCCTGCAACTGCCTGACGAGCGTGGCAAAGCCGTATTTCGAGGCGTTGTCTGCGCGACTGAACATCGATTCGCCAAAAAACAGCTGGCCCATGGCCAGGCCATACAGGCCGCCGACCAGTTCGCCCTGGTCCCATACCTCGACGGAATGGGCATAGCCCCGTTGGTGAAGTTGCAGGTAGGCATTCTGCATGGCCTCGGTGATCCAGGTGCCGTCTGCATAGCTGCGAGGCGCAGCACAGGCCTGGATGACGGCGGCGAAGTCCTGGTCAAAGGTCACCTCGTAGCGTTGCTGGCGCAGCAGCTTGGCGAGGCTGCGGGACACGTGCAGCTCTGTGGGGAACAGTACCGTGCGCGGGTCTGGCGACCACCACAGGATGGGCTGGCCTTCGGAGAACCAGGGGAAGCAGCCATGGCGATAGGCCTGGACCAGGCGGTCGGCAGACAGGTCGCCACCGGCAGCCAGCAGGCCGTTGGGTTCACGCATGGCTTTGGCCAGCGGTGGAAACGTCAGGGTGTTGCGTTGCAGCCAGGTGAGCATGGGTAGTCAGGCTTACGGAAGGGGAGGGCGGTGACAGGCCAGGGACCGTCGTGTAAGCAGTGATTATTGTCGACCCGGCGCCACTCGGCCAGCCCGATCATGTAATCAATGCCTTGATGCATGAGCGCGTGTTTCTGCAACTCTATAGCGGTGGTGCGGTCGTAATCGCGTCATGTCGCCATCCGTTGGGCGGGAATGCTGGGTAAAGCTTGTCCAGTCTGATAAAAACAGCTCATAAGCCTTTGTCAGTAAAGACAATGCATGCTCAAATTGAAGCGTATGAGCAATGCGCTTGTCTATGCTCCATGAGCGAGGCCGGCGGCGTGGCAACGGGCACACAAACCCGTACAATGGCGGCACTATGTCCTTGTGGGCCGGCATTAACGCCCGTTCATGAATGAGTCACGGAGTGTTAAAGGACGTTTGACGACGCTCGTTCACTTTTCATCTGCCCGGATTGGGCAGTATTTTTATAGTCATTCAACTGTTGGACGCGCTTAAGGCGCAGGAAAAGACCCGTTTTGAAGAAATCCGCCGCAGCACCCAAAACAGCAGTGGTACCGGCCTGGCGCCAGCACCTGCACTATCGGCTCAAGGAAGGCGCGCTGATTGCCATCGGTGCTTTATGCCTGTTCCTGATGATGGCCTTGCTGACCTATGGCAAGGATGATCCAGGCTGGAGCCATAACAGCAAGATCGACGATGTGCAGAACTTCGGCGGGCCCGTGGGCTCATACAGCGCCGATATCCTGTTCATGATCCTCGGCTATTTCGCTTATATCTTCCCGCTGCTGCTGGCGATCAAGACCTGGCAGATCTTCCGCCAGCGCCATGAACCGTGGCAGTGGAGCGGCTGGCTGTTCTCCTGGCGCCTGATCGGCCTGGTGTTCCTGGTGTTGTCGGGCGCGGCGCTGGCACATATTCATTTCCATGCGCCGACTGGCCTGCCGGCGGGTGCGGGTGGTGCCCTGGGCGAAAGCCTGGGTGACCTGGCGCGCAAGACCTTGAATATCCAGGGTAGCACGTTGATGTTTATCGCCCTGTTCCTGTTCGGCCTGACGGTATTTACCGACTTGTCGTGGTTCAAGGTCATGGATGTGACCGGCAAGATCACCCTCGACCTGTTCGAGCTGTTCCAGGGTGCCGCCAACCGCTGGTGGGCCGCCCGTGTGGACCGCAAGCGCATGGTTGCGCAATTGCGTGAAGTCGATACCCGGGTCAACGAAGTAGTGGCCCCGAGCACGCCGGACCGCCGTGAGCAGGCCAAGGTCAAGGAGCGCCTGATCGAACGCGAGCAGGCCCTGACCAAGCACATGTCCGACCGCGAGAAGCAAGTGCCGCCGGTTATCGCCCCGGTTCCGGTCAAGGCGCCCGAGCCAAGCCATCGCGTGCAAAAGGAAAAGCAGGCGCCGCTATTTATCGACAGCGCCGTCGAAGGCACCTTGCCGCCGATCTCGATCCTCGATCCGGCAGAAAAGAAACAGCTCAACTATTCCCCGGAATCCCTGGCGGCGGTCGGCCATCTGCTGGAAATCAAACTCAAGGAGTTTGGCGTCGAGGTGTCGGTGGACTCGATTCACCCGGGCCCTGTGATCACCCGTTACGAAATCCAGCCGGCCGCTGGGGTCAAGGTCAGCCGTATTGCAAACCTGGCCAAAGACCTGGCGCGCTCCCTGGCCGTGACCAGCGTGCGCGTGGTGGAAGTAATTCCCGGCAAAACCACCGTGGGTATCGAGATTCCCAACGAAGACCGGCAGATCGTGCGCTTCTCCGAAGTGCTGTCGACCCCGGAATACGACAACTTCAAATCGCCGGTCACCCTGGCTCTCGGGCATGACATTGGCGGTAAGCCGGTGATCACGGACCTGGCGAAAATGCCTCACCTGCTGGTTGCCGGTACCACCGGTTCCGGTAAATCGGTGGGTGTGAACGCAATGATCCTGTCGATCCTGTTCAAGTCCGGCCCGGAAGACGCCAAGCTGATCATGATCGACCCGAAGATGCTTGAACTGTCGATCTACGAAGGCATCCCGCACCTGCTGTGCCCGGTGGTGACCGACATGAAGGACGCCGCCAACGCCCTGCGCTGGAGCGTGGCCGAGATGGAGCGGCGCTACAAGCTGATGGCGAAGATGGGCGTGCGTAACCTGTCTGGCTTCAACGCCAAGGTCAAGGAAGCCCAGGACGCCGGCACACCGCTGACCGACCCGCTGTACAAGCGCGAAAGCATTCACGATGAAGCGCCGCTACTGACCAAGCTGCCGACCATTGTCGTGGTGGTCGACGAATTTGCCGACATGATGATGATCGTCGGCAAGAAGGTCGAAGAATTGATCGCGCGTATCGCGCAGAAGGCCCGTGCGGCCGGGATCCACTTGATCCTCGCGACCCAGCGGCCGTCGGTGGATGTGATTACCGGCCTAATCAAGGCCAACATCCCGACCCGTATGGCGTTCCAGGTATCGAGCAAGATCGACTCACGGACCATCATCGATCAGGGCGGCGCCGAGCAACTGCTGGGCCATGGTGACATGCTCTACATGCCGCCCGGCACCAGCCTGCCGATCCGTGTTCACGGCGCCTTCGTTTCCGATGACGAAGTGCACCGTGTGGTCGAGGCTTGGAAACTGCGCGGCGCGCCGGAATACAACGACGATATCCTGGCCGGTGTCGAGGAGGCCGGCAGCGGCTTCGACGGTGGCAGCGGCGGCGACGATGATGCCGAGACCGACGCGCTGTACGACGAAGCGGTGGCGTTCGTGCTGGAAAGCCGTCGCGCCTCGATCTCGGCGGTGCAACGTAAACTGAAGATCGGCTACAACCGCGCCGCGCGTATGATCGAATCCATGGAAATGGCCGGCGTCGTCACGGCCATGAACACCAACGGCTCGCGCGAAGTGATCGCGCCAGGGCCGATGCGCGACTGACCTCGTGCCGCGTGGCAGCATGCGGCGCGCCTTTCACATTATTCTATGAGGACTCCCATGCGTCTTATCCGCATGCTGTTGTTGCCGGCATTGGCCCTGACCGCGTTTTCGGCCCACGCAGACCAGGCATCCGTCGCGAGCCTGACCAACCTGCTGGACAAATCCAAGACCCTGACTGCGCGCTTCTCCCAGTTGACCCTGGACGGTGGCGGCACCCAGTTGCAGGAAACAGCCGGTGAAATGGCCGTGCAACGCCCAGGCCTGTTCTTCTGGAAGACCGACGCGCCCAACGAGCAGACCATCGTCTCCGATGGCAAGAAAGTCACGCTGTGGGACCCGGACCTGGAGCAGGCGACCATCAAGACCCTCGACCCACGCCTGAGCCAGACCCCGGCCTTGCTGCTGTCGGGTGATGTGTCGCAGATCAGCGAGAGTTTCGAGATTACCTCCAAGCAACAAAGCAACGTGATCGACTTCACCCTCAAGCCCAAGTCCAAGGACACGTTGTTCGACAGCCTGCGCCTGTCGTTTCGCAATGGCGTGATCAACGATATGCAACTGGTCGACAGCGTCGGCCAGCGCACCAATATCTTGTTCACCGGGGTCAAGGCCAATGAGCCGGTCCCGGCCTCCACGTTCAAGTTCGACATCCCCAAGGGTGCCGATGTGATCCAGGAGTAAATCGCTGCCCATGGACCTGTTTCGCAGTGACCCGATTGCCCAGCCCCTGGCCGCGCGCTTGCGCTCGACCAACCTGGATGAGTATGTCGGGCAAGAGCACTTGCTGGCCCGCGGCAAGCCCCTGCGTGAGGCCCTGGAGCAGGGTGCCCTGCACTCGATGATCTTCTGGGGGCCGCCGGGCGTGGGCAAGACCACCCTGGCGCGGCTGCTGGCGAAAGTCTCGGATGCGCACTTTGAAACGGTCTCGGCGGTATTGGCCGGGGTCAAGGAGATCCGCCAGGCGGTGGAAGTCGCCAAGCAGCAGGCGGGGCAGTATGGCCGGCGCACTATCCTGTTCGTCGACGAAGTGCATCGCTTCAACAAGTCGCAGCAGGATGCATTCCTGCCTTACGTGGAAGATGGCACGCTGATTTTTATCGGCGCCACCACGGAAAACCCCTCGTTTGAACTGAACAACGCCTTGCTCTCGCGGGCACGGGTGTATGTGCTCAAGAGCCTCGACGAAGCCGCGATGCAGAGGTTGCTGCAGCGGGCGCTGGGCGAGGACAAGGGGTTGGGTAAGCGCCACCTGAGCCTAGGTGACGAGGGTTTCAAGATCCTGCTGGCGGCGGCTGACGGCGATGGCCGACGTTTCCTCAACCTGCTGGAAAACGCCTCTGACCTGGCTGAAGACAATAGCGAGATTGGCGTCGACCTGCTGCAAAGCCTGCTGGGCGATACCCGGCGGCGTTTCGACAAGGGTGGTGAGGCCTTCTACGACCAGATTTCCGCGCTGCACAAATCCGTGCGCGGTTCCAACCCGGACGGCGCGCTGTACTGGTTTGCGCGCATGATCGACGGTGGCTGCGATCCGTTGTACCTGGCCCGGCGTGTGGTGCGCATGGCCAGCGAAGACATTGGCAACGCCGACCCGCGGGCCCTGAGCCTGTGCCTGGCGGCGTGGGAGGTCCAGGAGCGTCTGGGCAGCCCGGAAGGCGAGTTGGCGGTGGCGCAGGCCATCACCTACCTGGCCTGCGCGCCGAAAAGTAATGCAGTTTACATGGGCTTCAAGTCGGCGCTGCGTGCGGCGGCCGAGCATGGCTCGCTGGAAGTGCCGCTGCACCTGCGCAACGCGCCGACCAAGCTGATGAAACAACTGGGTTACGGCGACGAATACCGTTACGCCCACGATGAACCAGATGCCTATGCCGCCGGTGAAGACTACTTTCCCGACGACCTTGAGCCGCAACCGTTCTACCAGCCGGTGCCTCGTGGCCTGGAGTTGAAGATCGGGGAAAAGCTCAACCACCTGGCGCAACTTGACCGCTTGAGTCCCAAACGGCGGAGAAAACCATGATTCCCTTGGTGATTGCTGTTTCCGTAGGCGGTGTGGCCGGCACCCTATTGCGCTTTGCCACCGGCAATTGGATCAACGCCAATTGGCCGAAACACTTCTATACCGCGACGCTGGCCGTTAATATCGTGGGCTGCCTGCTGATCGGGGTGTTATACGGCCTGTTCCTGTTACGCCCGGAAGTGCCTGTTGAAGTGCGCGCCGGGTTGATGGTGGGCTTCCTTGGCGGCCTGACGACTTTTTCATCCTTTTCACTGGATACCGTGCGCCTGCTGGAAAGCGGGCAAGTGCCGCTGGCTTTAAGCTATGTGGCCATCAGTGTATTCGGCGGGCTGCTTGCCACCTGGGCTGGCCTGTCCTTGACCAAACTTTGATAAACGAGAGACCGACATGCTCGATTCCAAACTGTTACGTAGCAACCTTCAGGACGTAGCGGACCGCCTTGCATCCCGTGGCTTTGCCTTGGATGTTGCGCGCATCGAAGCGCTGGAAGAACAGCGCAAGACCGTCCAGACCCGCACCGAAGCACTGCAGGCTGAGCGCAATGCACGTTCCAAATCCATCGGTCAGGCCAAGCAGCGTGGTGAAGACATCGCGCCGTTGATGGCGGACGTCGAGCGCATGGGCAGCGAGCTGTCCGACGGTAAAGTCGAGCTGGACAAGATTCAGTCCGAGTTGGATTCGATCCTGCTGGGTATTCCCAACCTGCCGCACGAGTCGGTACCGGTTGGCGAAGATGAAGACGGCAACGTCGAAGTACGCCGCTGGGGCACGCCAAAAACCTTTGATTTCGAGATCAAGGACCACGTCGCCCTGGGCGAATTGACCGGCGGCCTGGATTTTGAAACCGCGGCCAAAATGTCCGGCGCGCGCTTTGCCTTGCTGCGCGGCCCGATCGCGCGCATGCACCGTGCCCTGGCGCAGTTCATGCTCAACCTGCACACCGGCGAGCATGGTTACGAAGAGGCTTACACCCCGTACCTGGTGCAGGCGCCGGCGCTGATGGGCACCAGTCAACTGCCGAAATTCGAAGAAGACCTGTTTAAGATCAGCCGCGACGGCGAGGCCGATCTGTACCTGATCCCGACCGCCGAAGTGTCGCTGACCAACATCGTGGCCGGCGAGATCCTCGACGCCAAGCAATTGCCGATCAAGTTCGTCGCCCACAGCCCGTGCTTTCGCAGCGAAGCCGGTGCCTCGGGGCGTGACACTCGCGGCATGATCCGCCAGCACCAGTTCGACAAGGTCGAGATGGTGCAGGTCGTCGAGCCATCGACCTCCATGGAAGCCCTGGAAGGCCTGACCGCCAACGCCGAGCGCGTCCTGCAACTGCTGGAGCTGCCGTATCGCGTATTGGCGCTGTGCACCGGCGACATGGGTTTCAGCGCGGTGAAGACCTACGACCTCGAAGTCTGGGTGCCGAGCCAGGACAAATACCGCGAGATTTCCTCGTGCTCCAACTGCGGTGATTTCCAGGCCCGACGTATGCAGGCGCGTTTCCGCAACCCGGAAACCGGCAAGCCGGAGCTGGTCCACACCCTCAACGGCTCGGGCCTGGCGGTAGGGCGGACCCTGGTCGCGGTGCTGGAAAACTACCAGCAGGCCGATGGTTCGATCCGCGTACCTGAAGTGCTCAAGCCGTACATGGCGGGCGTTGAGGTCATCGGCTAAATGGAATTTCTGCCACTGTTTCATAACCTGCGCGGCAGTCGTGTGTTGGTCGTCGGTGGCGGGGAGATTGCCTTGCGCAAATCCCGGCTGCTGGCCGATGCCGGCGCGTTGTTGCGGGTGGTTGCTCCCCTGATCGAAGACCAGTTGCGTGAACTGGTGCAGGGCAGTGGCGGTGAGCTGATTGTGCGTGGTTACCAGGAGGCGGATCTTGATGGCTGCACCCTGATCATCGCGGCAACCGACGACGAGCCGCTGAACGCGCAAGTGTCCAGCGATGCCCGGCGCCGGTGCGTACCGGTCAATGTCGTCGATGCGCCGGCACTGTGCAGCGTGATCTTCCCGGCGATTGTCGACCGTTCGCCCTTGGTGATTGCAGTGTCCAGCGGCGGCGATGCGCCGGTGCTGGCGCGCTTGATTCGCGCCAAGCTGGAAACATGGATTCCGTCCACCTACGGCCAATTGGCCGGGCTGGCCGCGCGCTTTCGCGCCCAGGTCAAGGGTTTGTATCCTGATGTGCAGCAACGCCGGGCTTTCTGGGAAGAGGTTTTCCAGGGCCCGATTGCTGATCGGCAACTGGCTGGGCAAGGCGATGAAGCCGAGCGTTTGCTGGTGGAAAAAGTCAACGGCAAGCCGCCCCATGCACCAGGTGAGGTGTATCTGGTGGGCGCAGGCCCTGGTGACCCGGACCTCCTGACCTTTCGCGCGCTGCGTTTGATGCAGCAAGCCGATGTGGTGCTGTATGACCGCCTGGTGGCGCCAGCGATTCTTGAACTGTGCCGGCGCGACGCCGAGCGCGTGTATGTCGGCAAGCGCCGCGCCGATCACGCGGTGCCGCAGGACCAGATCAACCAGCAACTGGTAAACCTGGCCAAGCAAGGCAAGCGTGTGCTGCGCCTCAAGGGCGGCGATCCGTTTATTTTTGGGCGTGGCGGTGAAGAGATCGAGGAGCTGGCGGCCAATGGCATTCCGTTCCAGGTGGTGCCGGGGATTACCGCGGCCAGTGGTTGCGCGGCTTACGCTGGCATCCCTTTGACCCATCGCGACTATGCGCAATCGGTACGCTTCATCACCGGCCACCTGAAAGATGGCACCTCGGATTTGCCCTGGAATGACTTGGTGGGACCGTCGCAGACCCTGGTGTTCTACATGGGCCTGATCGGTTTGCCGGTCATCTGCGAGCAATTGATTCGCCATGGTCGTTCGGCGGACACCCCGGCTGCGCTGATCCAGCAAGGCACCACGTCCAACCAGCGTGTGTTTACCGGCACCCTGGCCGACTTGCCGCGCCTGGTGGCGGAGCATGAAGTGCATGCGCCGACGCTGGTGATCGTAGGCGAAGTGGTGGTGTTGCGTGAGAAGCTGAAGTGGTTTGAAGGCGCCCAGTCCCAGGTATAACCTGTTCGCCCGGCTGCACACAGACCCACTGTGGGAGCCGGGCTTGCCCGCGATGAGGCTGGCGCATCAGCGCCAGATCTCTTTACCGCTCAATCCTTCTCGATCATGTTTGCTATCAAACACCTGCAACGGCCCCTTCGGCACAATCCCTGTCGGATTGATCGTCCGGTGGCTGGCATAGTAATGCCCCTTGATATGCGCAAAATCCACGGTCTCGGCCACCCCCGGCCATTGATACAGCTCCCGCAGCCAATTCGACAGATTCGGATAATCCGCAATCCGCCGTAGGTTGCATTTGAAGTGGCTGTAATACACCGCATCAAAACGAATCAGCGTGGTAAACAGTCGTACATCGGCCTCGGTCAGGTATTCACCGGCCAGGTAACGATGCTTGCCCAGGTGTTGTTCCAGGTGATCCAGTTCGGCAAACACCTCATCAAATGCGCTTTCATACGCCTGCTGCGACGTGGCAAAGCCTGCGCGATACACGCCATTGTTCACGGCGGGATAGATCCGCTCGTTCAGCGCATCGATGGTGGGGTGCAGTGGTTCGGGGTAGAAGTCCAGGTTATTGCCAGTTAGCCCGTTGAACGCGCTATTGAGCATGCGGATGATCTCCGCCGATTCATTGCTGACGATGCGCTTGAGCTTCTTGTCCCACAGCACCGGCACCGTGACACGCCCGGTGTAGTCGGCGGTATCGGCGGTATAGCGCTGGTGCATGTAGGCAAAGTCGTCTAGTCTGTCACCGGTTGAGCCATGGGCCTTGTCGAAGGTCCAGCCATTTTCCAGCATCAACCAACTGACCACCGACACGTCGATCAGGCTTTCCAGGCCCTTGAGCTTGCGCAGGATCAGGGTGCGGTGCGCCCACGGGCAGGCTAGTGAAACATAGAGATGGTAGCGGCCGGCTTCGGCCTTGAAGCCACCATCACCGCTCGGGCCAGGTTGGCCGTCGACGGTGACCCAGTTGCGGCGTTGCGCCTGTTCCCGTTGGAAGGCGCCATCTGCGCTACTTTCGTACCACTGGTCGTGCCAGCGTCCTTCAATCAGCAAACCCATGACTGACTCCTTGGCTATTAAGCGTTGGAGTGCAGTCTAATCGTCTGGGTTCGAACAAATAGCGCAAAGGGTCAGAGTTAATGATCGATTAAATCGATCTATCCCGCGCGTCCCAGTACTGTTGGGCCAGTACAAAGGCCTGTTCCCGTGGTTGCCCAAGGCCGCGTAAGGCCAGGGCCATGGTGGCGATCAGCGCCAATTGCGGGTAGCTGTCCTGCACCTCGCCGCGCCACATCGCCTTCAAATGCTCGGGGTCGAGGCTGGCCGGCTTGACGTGGCGCTGGGCGGAGAGGGCAGGCCACTCCTCATCCCAGCTTGCGCCGCCGGTGGTGCCGTACAAGTGGCTGGTGGTGTCGGGATTGATCTCGATCTCGCCGCCATCGCCCTTGATCACAATGGTGTTGTCACCTAGCAAACCACTGGCATCGCGGTGTACGCCCTGGTAACCGGGATGGAAGATGCTTTGCAGGCCGCAGCGTGCGCCCAGCGGGTTGAGGATGCGGGCCAGGGAGTGGATGGGCGAGCGCAGGCCGAGGATATTGCGCAGGTCAATCATGCGTTGCAGCTGTGGGGCCCAGTCGCCCAGCGGCATAAACGCCAGGCTGCCTTGCTCCAGGGCGGTCTCGACCTGTTGCCAATTGCGGCACAGTGGAATCTGCAGTTCACCCAGCAACTGTTCGGTGTACAGCCGGCCGGCCGTGTGTGCGCCGCCGCCGTGCATGAAAATCCGCACGCCGCTCTGCGCCAGGCACTTGGCGGCCAGCAGGTACCACGGCAGGTGGCGCTTTTTCCCGGCGTAGGTGGGCCAATCGACATCCACTCTCAGAGATGGCGGGTTGAGGCGCTCGCGCAGGGCCTCGGTGAAGCCTGCGAGTTCCTCCGGGCTTTCTTCCTTGTGGCGCAGCAGCATCAGGAACGCACCGAGCTGGGAGTCCTCGACTTTCTCGTCGAGCAGCATGCCCATGGCTTGCCGGGCTTCTTCGCGCGTCAGGCTGCGGGCCCCGCGCTTGCCTTTGCCGAGGATCCGCACAAACGGCGCAAAGGGGTGTTCGGCGGGAGTTTCGGTGATCAACGGAGCAAAGTCGGTCATAAGCAATTCGTCGGCCTGGGCAGGCCCGCCAGCTTGGCGGCAAGTTTGGCGGGAGTGCCTTTGAACAGTCGGTTGAGGTGCAGGCTGTTGCCCTTTTCCGGGCCCAGCTTCAGGGCGGTGTACTTGATCAGTGGGCGGGTGGCCGGGGACAACTGGAACTCCTGGTAAAAACCCCTGAGCAGCTCAAGAATTTCCCAGTGTTCGTCAGTCAGCTCCAGCGCTTCGGTGCTCGCCAGGGCGTTGGCCACCTCGGTCGACCAGGCATCCAGGTCAACCAGGTAACCATCCTTGTCCAGCTCAAGGGTGTGTGTGCCTACGGTCAAGGTGTTCATAGCCAGGTGTTGACCTTGTCATGCTCGATCGACAGCTGCACAAACCCCGGGTAGTCGACACTCTTGGCCCACTGCGGCAACACCAGGCCGCGGGCCTGGGCATCTTCGGCCAGTACAAAGATGCCCAGGGCCTTGGCTTGCAGGGCCTGGAAGGGCGCGCTGCCGGCTTGCAGGGCATAGGTTGCATCGCCGCACAGCAAGATCACATCTTGCGCGCCACACAGGCGTAGGCAACTGTCCAGGCGGCTGTCGGAAAAAGGGGAGTGGGACAACACATGCAAGGTCGACATCAGAGGGTCATCACCTGGTCGTAACGGTCAATCATCTGGGAAATCTGTGCGCTGCTTAGTGGCTGCGCGCTATCAGGGGCGGTCAATCCACGCTCCGCCAGGCTGTGGCTGCAGGCGAACACGTCGTCGATGCCAAACAGCGAGAGTGCCTGCAGGTTGGCCGTCACGTCCTTTTGTTGCACGGCCTTGGCATCTTGGGCGGTTGCCAGTTGAAACACCCCGTCATCAAGAAACAGCAGGCCAATCGGCAAGTCGAATGCGCCGCCGGCCAGCACCACATCCAGCGCTTCTCGCGCACTGGGTCCGGACCACGGCGCCTGACGGCTGATTACCAACAAGGATCTGGACATTTCATGGCCCTCCAAAGCAGATCAGGCGGTCGGCATCCTGGATGGCATCATGCAACTGCCCAAGGCCTGACAGCGCCCACGGCGCATCCAGATTCACCGCGCTGCGCTGGTAGCGCGCAGCTTCTTCAGCATTCAACACCCCACGGCGCAGCGCCGCAGCGATACAGACCACGCCATCAAGCTGATGCTTGCTGACGAAGGCGCTCCATTGTTGGGCGATATCCTGCTCATCCTGGGGCGTGACCACCGAATTGGCGGCGCTGTAGACGCCGTCCTGATAGAAAAACAGCCGCACAATCTCATGCCCACCGGCCAGCACAGCCTGGGCAAACTGCAGGGCGCGGCGCGAGGAGGGCGCATGGGCGGCGGAAAAAAGCGCAATCGCGAACTTCATGGAACACTCTGTTGGCAAACCTTTGCCAATGATAAAGCCGCAGGCAACAAAAAGCCCGCCGAAGCGGGCTTTTTGGTAAGGCAGGGATCAGTCGTCGCGGCTCATGATGCCGAAGATCTGCAACAGGCTGACAAACAGGTTGTAGATCGATACATACAGGCTGATGGTCGCCATGATGTAGTTACGCTCGCCGCCATGAATGATAGCGCTGGTCTGGAACAGAATGCAGACCGAGGAAAACAGCACGAAACCTGCGCTGATTGCCAATTGCAGGCCGCTGATCTGGAAGAACATGCTCGCCACCACAGCCGCCAGCAACACGAAGAAACCAGCAGTGATGAAGCCGCCGAGGAAGCTCATGTCCTTACGGGTAATCAGCACATACGCCGACAGGCCACCAAACACCAAGGCCGTCATGGCAAATGCCGAGCTGACCACTTCCGCGCCGCCCTGCATGCCCAGGTAACGGTTAAGGATCGGGCCGAGCAGGAACCCCATGAAACCGGTCAGGGCAAACGCCGACACCAGGCCCCAGGCCGAATCGCGCAGCTTGTTGGTGAGGAAAAACAGGCCGTAGAAACCGATCAGTACCACGAAGATATTCGGGTAGCCGACACGCATCTGTTGCGCCACATACGCCATCACGCCGCTAAATGCGAGGGTGAGGGCGAGCAGGCCGTATGTATTGCGCAGGACGCGGCTAACCTCTAGCTGCTCAGCCTGCACGTTGCTATTAACTGCGTAATCCTGTTCGCGCATGGCGACACTCCTTCAGTTTTGAAACGTTCAGTCGCAAAGATCATAACAGACGCTCTGTAACAAGCTATGCAGAGAGTTTGACAGTGTGTTTCATTCGGGTATTATGGCGCCCGCTGAGACAGGATGGGCTACTATAATCCTGTGTTGCACAAGGGAAATTGGCAGAGTGGTTGAATGCACCGGTCTTGAAAACCGGCGAACGTTAATAGCGTTCCCAGGGTTCGAATCCCTGGTTTCCCGCCAAGATTCAGACGAAAGCCTCGCGATTGCGGGGCTTTTGTGTTTCTGGGGTTTGAGAAGGTTTCTCCTGCTTTTGGCTGGAGTTCCGAAACTTTCGGGTAGGAGTTCCGAAACTCTGCCTATTTGGAGGGTTTCGCGGTGGCGCCAATCCTCCTGTAAACCCGCTTTGTGATCTCCTGTTTGCTGTGTCCCAGTAGCAGGCTGGCATCCCCGATATCGATGATTTCCGACGCGGCCTTCGGCCGGATGTCGCGGAACTGAAACCCTCCAATCTTGGTAGCGAGCAGCGGGTCGCCTTGTTCGATGGCGTTCTGCTTGGCTTTTTCCCTCGCCTTATCCCAGCGCAAGCGCAACATCCCCTTCGTCATCCGCTTTCCGTGTCTGTTGATCAACAGGTACTTGGACGAATGACCGACATTCCTTTCGCTGATCTCCCTAACCAATCTCCCTAAGCTGTTTTCCCCGGCTTCCGTACGCATCAGGATTCTGAGCTTCTGCCCAGTCTTGCCCTGCGTTACCAAGAAGTAGTCACCCTCGGTATCGTCGCTGCGCATGATCAGCACGTCAGCAGGCCTCTGACCGGTCAAATAGCCCAGGTCCATGGCTTCCTTGAGTTCTTGTTCGGCAACCGCGTAGACGGCATCCCAAACAGCCGCGTTGGCGTAGTAATCACGCGGCGCCTCCTTGTTCTTCCTGATGCCCTGGCAAGGGTTCTCCCGCTCCGTGAGCCCCCACTCCCTGGCCATGTTGAAAACGTGGGACAGGAGCGCGATCTCGCGGTTGGCACGAACCTTCGCTGAGCGGGCATCACGGTAACCGGCGATGTTGAACGGCGTAATTGAATCGATGGGCGCCTCATCAAACGTAGGGCGGAGCTGTTTCAGTTCGGCTATGTTGTCCTTCTGGGTCCGCTCTCCCTTTTTTGGGATGACGTCGCGCACGTACCGGTCGAAGATGCCCTTCATCGTTGTCAGATCCGCCGGCTTTTCTTTGGCCTCCAGTTCGGCCCACTTCAAACGGGCTTTGCTCAGGTCTGTTCCAAGCGGGATCTCTTTTCCCGCTGAGTCACGGTAGTAGTAGCCGATCCAGACCTTGCCATTTTTCCTTGGGCGCTTACGGCGCACCATGCCTGGCGGCAAGTCCCTGTTTTCCGTGTTCCGGGGGCGCATATCAGTTCACTCTGGAGAAATCAGGCGTCCAAGCCGGACGCGTCGGCTGCGGGTTTGGATCTGCGATCGCGGCGTTAACCATGCCAAGCTTCATGCGCGCGAACATCCGGCCTACCAGAGGGCGGCCGCCACGGCTCTCGATGAATACCCAGTTTCGGTCTTTCAGCCATTTGCGCTGGTGAGCGCGCTGCTTGTAGCCAGTTAGGTCGGCGAGCTCGTCGTCCGACAGGATCTCTGCTTGCATACCTACCTCCCGTCGACCGCAGTGGGCCGCGCCGTCTTGATGATGTGGATGATGAAGCCGAAGGTGAGCAGCATCCAGGCGACGGTGCCGGCGAATGCTGCGATCAGGGGTTGATCGGTACCGGTGGAGATCAGCTCCGGCACCTGCCAGAAAAACCAGAAGGTGGACCCCGCCACGTACAACACGATGGCCGTGATGAGCAGGGTGAATTTCGTTGCGTACATGGGGTGTCCTTGCCGCGCTGGACGGCAGAAGGTGAGGGTGAATTGTTCAGAAAGTGGATAGGGACGCGGCCATCAAAGGCAGCTAGTCTTCTGTTGTTCGCCCAGCCAGATGTTTCAGAGCAAACGCTGAGTGGCCTCAGATGGCTGGGTGAACTCTTTTGCGTGATTCGCTGCCCGCCGCTCACCGGCAGGCATGAAGGGGAATTGGGTTATCGCCGCTATAGCGGCTTCTTTTGAAGGGAGGATTTATTTGAAGTCGACCCTGGACTAGATCCAGAGGTGTGCTAGAAATGACATGTCGCGCATGTATTTCAGATATGTGTTGTTGAAGTACTTCGCCGACTGGCGCTCTATCAAGTCATTGGAGCGTGCTCTTGAAGCAGTGGGCAGTGAATCAGTGGACCGAAGTAGTTAGCTGCGAGTTAAACAACTCCCTTCCTCTGGGCTAGTAACTCAACGCCTTGGTCCGCTGGTCACATCCTTGTCCAGTCACCTGTCGATGAAGACGTAGGCGAACCAGAGGGGGCGATCATGGCGTCACCAGTTCGTCAGGCACTTCGAAGAAGCCCAGTCGCCCCTTGCACGGCGTGAAGAGCAGCGGCTTGGGATCGCGCAACAAGAACCCCTTCTGTCCCATGTACCAGGGCGAGCTGCTGGTATCGAGGCTGTCGACCAGCTCAACCGAGCCGATGATGCCGCCACGCTGCATTTCGTCCCGGTCCGGCATTGGTAGGCCACGCTCCGCGCAATACAGCAACACCTGGGTGAATTCGTTGCTGGTCATGCCTTGGGATGCGTGCACCAGGAACCGGCCTCGGAACTTGGTGTGCCAACTGCGGTTTTCGACGTCCTTGCCGCCATGGACGATCAGCCAGGCCCAGGGCTGGCGAATTGATAAAGCCTTCATGGCGTCACTCCGTACCCATTAAGTAGGTGGGCTCGGTTGCTTCAGCCAGCCAGTCGCGAAGGCACCCACATTCAACGTGCGGCGGATCCTCGTCTGTCCACTGCCGATCAAGCATGGTTTCGCTGGTCAACTCGACGTCCCAGTCTTCGTAGTCGGCAGGGTCATCGCCGTTCATCTCCGCCAGTACACGCCGGGCTTCGTCTTCGCTTGTAGCTGCAACCCAGTCTTGATCGCCGACGCTGTAGCAACGCAGGTCAAGGCGTGCAGTCTGGGAGCCGTCCAATTCGAATTCAGGGCTTTGGTTTTCAGTGGTCATGACTTCGTCCTTGCCGCTATAGCGGCTGACTTTGAAGGGGGAGGGTTGAGGAGCTAAACTCAATGCCTCACCAATGGATGGCGACACTGGTTATGAGTCGAGCAAATGGTTACCTTATTTTTTGCTACTGTTGCTTGTTGTTTTCTGCGGGGATTATTTTCGGATTTCTATTTACTAAGGGGGGCGAGGTCGGCTTCGTTGTCTTCCTTAGCGCGGCATCGAGTTTGGCTACAGTTGGCGCTGCATTGACGGCAATTTATGCATTGCATGCTTGGTATCCACAGTTTAAGCACGCAGAAAAATACAAGCTCATAAAAGAATTCCAACATGTAACGGCAAAGTCTGATTTGGTTAGAGAGTTTATTTATACTCTCAAAGATAAGTTGATCGAAGTCATTGACGCCGAGCATTCTGGAGCGCCTCTGCCCCATGCCCCGTTACCGGGAGAGGAAATGAGAGCGTGGTGGCGACATATGGACTCAATGCAGTACGCATGGCGAAATATGAATGACTTGTTGAGCGACGAAGAGGCTAAGCTTTTTACGACTTCTCCGGGAATCATAGATAATCTTACAAAGGACCTTGTTAGCGAGGTTATGGATCTTGCCTACGAGGAGGCCGAGACTAATCGTCGATTGAAGCTTGCTCGTCGCGCTGCAAGTGGTGCGGAAATTATTGCGTTAAAATATCGAGAACTTGAAGATAGTTCTCGTTTACTTTTGAAAAAGCTTGCTTCTTAAATTACCCGAAGCCAAATCATGGGCATTCACAACAGTCATGCCGAGGTGCTGGGCAATCAGTACTTCGAGCTGGGCGCCTTTCGATTCTTGCCAGCCGGGCAGGGTGGCGACGGTGTCGCAGTCCATCAGGGCGGCAATGTCGCGGCGCATGCAGTCGCTCCATGTGCCGCCATCTGGGTTGATCTCGGCGGGGTTGGTGACGGTGTGGCCGCCGGCGCACAGGTTGGTGGTCATGGCGTGGAAGGCGGCGAATTTGAGGTCGGGCAGGCCGTTGATGGGGCCGCTGAGGTAAATCCGTTTCACGGGGAGCTCTTGCCGGGTGATGCCCGGGAAGTAGAGTTGGGGGGACGTTGAAATTGAAGACTTCGCGCTTTAAATACGCAGTGCCATAATGAGAGGTGAGTACACGGGAATTTTGTTAGGGACAACGATGGCAAATATAAGCGTTCATGATCTGCTAAATGCTCCAGTTGGATCAATGGTTTCAAAAAAAGAGCTATATGAATTAATTCAGTATTCAAAGGTAGAAGGATCTGAATATTGGGGTGGTGAAAATTTCGTGATAAATAATACTCCGCAACAGGGTATTAACTGGATTGGTTCACTTCCTGCTCTTGCAGGGGTCATAGTTAAAGTGTACCCGGGAAGTTATAGTCACGATGGTTGGGTAGATGCTGAAAGAAATTTTTACCGCTATTCCTTTAAAGCCAGAAAAGGTGTTGTATCACTTAAGGAAAAGGCGAACCTTTCGTTGCTGAATCAGCCTGAGTTCGGTTACCCAGTACTCCTTTATAGCGAGCAAAAGCAGGGCTGGTTTTTTGAAGGGTTGTTTGGCTTGGTTGAATGCGCTGACGAATATGTTGTTCTTGGTCGTCAAGCCGAAACTCTTGTAGTTACGAGCAAGGTCGGCCAAGGATTTATGGAGGGTGGAAAAAGTTATGTTACGCATCTGTTGTATGAGAGGAACTCTCAAATAGTTAAGCTGCTAAAATCGTCCGGATCATGCGTCTGTGAAATTTGCAGTGATGATTTTAAAGTTAGATACGGATTTGAATATATCGAGGCTCATCACAAAGTGCCAGTCTCTACGAAGGCTGTGAAGGTAGATGTGGTTTTAGAAGATTTAGCATTACTGTGTTCGAATTGTCATTCTGCCGTGCACGCTCATATGCGATCGGGCACCGAGGACTACTTAGTAATTAAAGAGGTGATCGTGCGCCGCTTAGCTCAACAAACTTGACGATTCTCCCGCCTATCCAGTGAACCACCGCGATGGCCTTGCTGTTACCGATTGCCTTGTAGCGGGACCCGTCAGGACATTCACTTGCAGGCTTGCCGCGCCAGGGGATTTGCGTGTAGTTATCGGGAAAGCCTTGGCAGCGCTCCCACTCGATCACACTGGTCCGGCGGACGCCTTCGGGCTCCAGCACATATGCCTCTCGATCATCGAGAGAGCCTCCCCCTTGTGCCGTGAGAGTAGGGTGAAGTGCAAGCTTCGCCGGCCATCTCGGCGGGCTATCCCGGCGAGCGCCTTCGCGCTCAAAAAGTACCTCAGTGGGATCGAATCCGTCTCGAGCACTTGCGACAACGAACACACGACGGCGTCGTTGGGCCAGGCCGAAATATTGGGCGTCCAGAACCCGCCACGCGATTGTTCTTTTGGGTCCATACACACAACCAGCGTCCTGCCATTTCTTCCCTGAAGGCTGCAGCTCGCAGTCTTCCCCAGCAAGCGCGCCAAGAAAGCATCCGAAGGCGTTCCCTTTGTCGCTGAGGACGCCGGGGACGTTCTCCCAGGTAAGGACGCACTCAGCTTCTCCTCTTGCGGTTCGAACATGGTCAATTGCATCTGCTAACTCCACGAATTTGATTGTCAGTTGCCCTCGCTCACCACCGAGACCCGCTCGCATACCGGCAACGCTAAAGTCTTGGCACGGGGTGCCGCCGACCAGCACGTCCGGCGCAGGGATCTTGCGGGCAAGCACCTGGGCGGCCAGCTTGGTCATGTCGCCGTGGTTCGGCACGTCCGGGTAGTGGTGGGCCAGGACCGCCGAGGGGAACGGCTCAATCTCGGCGAACCAGGCGGCGCGCATGCCCAGCGGGTGCCAGGCCTGGGTCGCGGCTTCAATGCCGCTGCACACGCTTCCGTAAGTGATGGGCATGATGGCTCCTCGCCGGTATATTGCGACATCAATTTTCTGGAGGGGTAGGGATGTCTGTTTGGGAATGGCTCAAGGAATACAATGGAACAGTTGCTGTTCTTATTTCCTTAATCACCGGTGGATTTGCTCTATATCACTACATCAGTATCAAAAGGTCGGAAGAGGAGGCGCGGCGCTTTTCCACCTACCACAACCTTATTCAAGATCTGAACATCGGGAAGGATAAGGACGCCCAATATGTAGACCGGCAGATGGCAATAATTTTCGAACTTCGAAACTTTCCGGAGTACTACCCTGTAACTCTTCGAATATTGAATCGCTCCCTGCCTCGCTGGAGAGCATTTGCCTTAACGTCATCAAACCTCCTGTCACCCTATTTGGTGCCAGAAGAGGTTTTACTAACCATCAAGTACATCAACCGCGTGATTGAGGGGAGGAGCTATCTCTGCACTCCTGAAGAAGACCGCCAGTAGCCGGTACCTATCTGCCTTTTGATTAGGCTGCCTGAATCTCCTGCTTTGATGGCCACTCCGAAAATCCTACGCGGGGCGCCTTCGTTTTCGGGTTGATGATCGGCTTTCCTTTAGCGTCTACCAGTACGGCCTTGGCCCTGATCTGCATGTCACGGCATCTCAGCGTCTTGCGGGCCAGCTCAATGAACTGCTCGGCGTACTGCGGCGCGTCGAAGAGCGGTGAGAGCTGGCGAACCGTACCCCCCCCATAATCTTCTCGGTGCGCTTGGCGACCAACTCCAGCCACTCGACTTCAGGGATTGGCTCTACGCCGCCAGGGGCCTTGGCGTTCTTCCTGGTGCCAGCCGTCTTCTTGCGGGCCTCTGTCTTGGCGACATCGAGGGTCATTCCAAACACTGCAAAGGTGCTCATGGGTTATCTCCAAGCGTGCGCCTGCCTCGCCGGCTGGCGTGATTCGGTTCTATTAGGGGGCGCAGGGTGCAACGTCTGAGGTACGGGCGAATTGCTTCATATTTGATAGGGTGGCATCCTGCCACTAGAAGCAAGCTTATCTTTCGAGAAGGGAGTCTGGTCCGTGGCAACAACTGTCAATGAAGCACTACTTCAGCAACTGAAAGCTGAGGCTAAAAGGTTGGGCCTCGATCCAAATCTGGTCCGACTTGAAGACATTGATGTCTCCCAAAAGGGTGACAAAATTAAAGTCAAATGGCGCGATGTTGAGATTGAAGCCCCCGGACCATCACAGGAGGCGTTTGATTCCTGGTTTGAGGAGAATGGAAAAGTAATCGCGGGTGCAGTTGTCGCTCTAGCGGGCGTCACTATTGGCCTGCTCGGTGCTGTCGCTCTGAAAAAGTGATGCAGATTGAGAGCTGCTGGCGAGTAGCGCGACAGTTTCAGTCTGAGGCGCACTTGAGCTGCTCGGTGAGCTGAGTGGGAAGCCCGCGTAGTGTTAGCGTGCCGCCTTCCTCATCAAACTTGATCTTGTCACCCAGCAGATGCGCCTCAAAGCTGATCGACAGACCCTCAGCGCGGCCGGTGTAGCGCCGGAATTTGTTGAGGGTCTTCTTGTCCGGTGGAAGGCTCTCGGAAAGCCCATAGTCCTTCGCCTTGACGAAGTCGTAAAAGCTCTTTGGGCGCTCTTCGTCGATCAGGCCAGACAGTTCGTTGAGGGTGATCGGCTCGCCAAGCTTGGCCTGGGCCATGGAGTAGCTGACAAGCGTGTGTGTCTTCTCGCGTGCCGACTCTTCTGGCAGATCCTCGCTTTCAACAAAGTCGCTGAACGCCTTGAGCAAGGTCCGGGTTTCGCTTGGGCCGTCGATCCCTTCCTGGCAGCCGATGAAGTCGCGGAAGTACTCATTGATCCTGCGGCCCTGCTTGCCCTTGATGTACGAGATGTATTGCTTCGACTGCGGATTGCCTTTCCATTCACTGAGGTTGATGCGCGCGGCCAGGCGGATGTGGTCCAAGTCGAGGCGCTTGATCGTCAGCAGGCTGAGTTCTTCGGTCATGGTCACCGCTTCCGTTTCCTGCACCAGGGCGATGATCAGGTACTCGGTCAGGCCTTGCTGATAGTGGCAGAAGAGGGCGTGCCCGCCGGTGGTCAGGTTTGACTCTTCCATCAGCCTGACCAGGTGCTCGACAGCGATGGTGCTGAACTTGAGGAAGTCACCGACTCCAGCTAGGTACTTGCCGAGCCAGCCGCTGAGTGGGAAGGCGCCTGATTCAGAATGGAAGAAGCCCCAACCCTTGCCGGCGGTGCTGTTGTAGCTTTCGTTGAACTGGTGCATCAGATCGTCGCGGGCCTGGCTCTCTACTTGCTCGGAGCTGCCAAGGAACAGAACGGCCGGGGTGCCGTCGGGCTTCTTGTCGATCTTGTGGATCGCGCTGTGAAGTACGGGCATTGCGTTTACCTCAGGTAGGCGCCGCCCTCCGGTGACCGGTGGTGGCAATTTGGTTTGGGTTGGGGTATTACGTTCCCCCTAGAAATCGACACGGATATCTAGTCTCTAGAGTTTTTAAGGATCTGTAATATGAAGGAGGAGTTAATCGTACCGTTTGTGGGTGCAATACTGACTGCGCTCATTGCTGGCATCGTATCTCTGGTAATGGCCATTTTGTCTAAGGATCAAAAAACATCAGAATTTCGCCAGGCTTGGATAGATGCGCTTCGAGATGATATATCGAGGTTTGTTGGAACGGCTCATTCTTTAGTTGGTGCGGCAGATATAGTAAATAAAAAGTCCAATGATGAAATTAAAGATTATGTGCTATCGATATCTCGTGATTTGGCGGAGACAAGTTATCTTTTGTCAAGAATTAGACTTCGCCTGAATGTGGATGAGCATACAGACATATTAGAGGCGATCGCTTGGCTTCAGGACGAAACTACCGGAGGCACGAAAGAAGAGATGCTGCAGAAGATCGAGACGTTAGTTGTAAGGATACAGGAAGAGCTAAAGAAAGAGTGGGAAAGAGTAAAGGCAGGTGAGAAGTCGTTTAGGGTCTTGAAAATGACTTCCGCCGTCGTTGTTATATCTCTTGCGACTGCAATGGCAGGTTATGTGCTGAGCCCAATATTGACCAAGGGCTTGTGGTGATATTTTAAATCTTAATTGGAGAGCAACTACCTGGCATCTATCAAGTTCATTTGTCAAAATTATGACCTTGATTGTTCGATAGTATGATTTTTCAACCAGTTGCGCTATCGTTCTTGGCATTCATCTGAAGCGATT
Source organism: Pseudomonas sp. HC1(2025) (assembly GCF_058742075.1). Classification (NCBI taxonomy): domain Bacteria; kingdom Pseudomonadati; phylum Pseudomonadota; class Gammaproteobacteria; order Pseudomonadales; family Pseudomonadaceae; genus Pseudomonas; species Pseudomonas sp. HC1(2025). The sequence goes on from NZ_CP196017.1 coordinate 2,330,825, forward strand.
CGGCGAAACCTGCCTGTCGTAATTTCCGCGCCACGGTTTCAGATACGGTCATATCGTGGCGCGGAATTGCGAGCAGGTCGGCGGATTTCTCGGCGCCAAGCGAGTGGGCGTATGCGATTAACCGCCAAATGGTGGATCGGTCTTTCGTCTCGCCCAGGTCGGCGGTGAGCGCTGCCAACCGGTCACGCATTCCCTGGCGGAAGTAGTGGCGGATGATGGCGGATGGCCCTTTGACTCTCGGCGGCGCCAGGGGCAGATCCTCGGCCCGGCCATTCAGCACCAGAAGCTGAACGGCCTCGCTTGCTTCCTCGATCTCATGCCAGAGCATCAACTCGTCGAGCATCTGCCGGGTGCCGTGCGGTACCGTGTGGCGTAACTCCTGCTCGCCCAGTTCCTGCCGCTTCTCGGCAAGCCTGGCTGTGCGATCCTTCTGTTCGGCTGCCATGGCCTACCTCTTCTATTCCGTTGGCCGGCAGTGCGAGCCAGGTCTGTCTGTGATTACGGCGCTGGCAGTAAGACCCACCCCTGCCAGCGCACAATGGATCGTTAGGCAGTAGGTCTGACCCGGAAGGCCAGGAACACCGGGCCGAATGGGAAGGTACTGACTTCCAGCTCATCCAGTGGGTTGAGCGTGTGTGTGCGACTCCCAGCATTGCTGTAGATCACATGGCTGCTTGATACGGCGATGTTGACCTTGCCGGCGGCCGCCTGGATCAGATTCACCCTGAACCCTTCAGCCACGTCATCACCAATGGTGAGCGTGACGTCTGTATCGCTGATAACCAGAATCGACTTACCTGAGTCCGCCATAGTCAGTGGTCTGCTGCCGGTGATGGAGACGTTTGTGTGTACGTGGCCCCCGGCGTGGTAGCTGACCATTCGTGGGTCGGCGAAGACGCGGGCGAAGGCGCCGACATAATTGACACTGGCGCGCATGTCATCGAATTGCTCGACCACGTAGGTGCCGATGCTGCCTGATACTTCAGCGTTGGGATCCAGAACCCATTTGCGTCCTACCATCAGCCCGATCTGGGTGTTGGCACGTACGCCGGCACGCATCTCTTCAAGGAACAGCTGACTGATCTGGCCACCACCCTTACCTTGGACATAGGTAAACCGCGCAATGGAGTGGCTGTCTCCAGTAGGGCTGCCCTGGGAGGTGTCGACCTTGTAGTCGACAAAGTCCGCCGAGACGGTGGTGGTCGTTGTGTTGGCGTTTGGCGCCCAGGTGAAATCCAAGACCCTGCCGGTTTTAACCTGCTCTAACGAGGTGGTGGTTTGCGAGGTGGTAGTAGAGCCTGACTGCTTCAAATCATCGTTCATGTTACTCATCCTTAAGTGAAGTGCTTATGAGTGCAGGCCGAACTGGCCCGAAGCGTATGATCGCCGTCATAACGCCACTTTTGCTACAAAACCCTGTTGTCTTACTTGATCCGTATGGAACTGTCACCGCGCTCGAGGTGTGCCCAGATCGGCTCTTCGAGTAGTTCGTGTTCTGCATCTTCACCGGCGGCCATGCGTTTTCGTACGGCTACGTTGTGCTCTCGGATTTCCTTGAGGTTGGCCGTGATGGTGCGCTTGTCGGGAGAGAACACGGTTTTAGTGTCGATGAAGTCGTCCGGGATATCGTCCTCTTTATCGACGATGATCTTTTCGGGCGCTAGAGCCAAAGTGATCGTGAACAAGGGCCGCCTGATCGTTTTTATATCGGTGGCCTCCATGTTTTTGCGCAGGTACTCGACGAGCTTGCCGACGGTGTTCTTCCGGATGCGCTTGAGCTCGTTCAGCCGGTCGACCTCTTTTTCGATTGCGTCGATATCTCCCTGGATGTTCCGACTCAACATGACAACGCTTTCCGCTTTGTCGCTGAACTCACCTTGAATCTCGTCCATGGCGTGCTGCAAAGCTTCTTTCAGGCCTTCGTCGTCGGTGTCGGCCATCGCTTGTAGTTCGGCGAGCTTGCCGGTGAGGGTGTAGAGCTGGGTCATGCTGCAGCCTCCTTATCGGCGTCGGTGATTCGCTTCCATTCCAGCGAGACGCGCTCGGCGCCCTTGGTGTCTTTGCGTAGGGTGAGTTTGCGCACCGCCACGTCATGGATCTTTTTCAGTTCCTGAGGAGACTGGGCACCGGCCATGGTGTCGATGACTGATTTGATGTAGTCCAGGCGCTCCTGCTGTTGGCGAGCTTTCTCAGCTTCTTGATCTTCAGCTTGCTCGATCAGTTCTTCATCCTTCAGTTGGTTGACGTACTCGGCGTCGTCAAACATCCCAAGGAACACGTCGGCACTGAAGCCAAGCATTGAGAGTGATTTCTTGATTGCATCGGTGAGCGACTTCTTTGGCGCCTCGCCATCGGTAGTCGTGCCGAACTTCGATTTGTAGAGGTAGCGCGTGCAGCCGTATTGCTCTATCTCGCCGCGTTTGCCATCCAACTCAAACCAGAATCGGATCTTGATGGTGTGGTTCAGTTCGCGACCCAGTACCAGGCGCTTGTCTCCTTCACCGCTGACCATTTCAGCGCCTTCGTCGAAGCGCTCCTCGATGACTGACCAGCCGAACCCGATCCCTACAGGACCGAACACTTCGGTTGCCTTCATGATCATCGCGGTACCGTTCAGACTGGTGATCTTCTGACCGCCAACCTCGGCAGGTTTTGTATAGCGGGTATCGGTCGTGCAGACCTTTTCCCAAATCTGCATGTTCGTCGACATGAGGAGTCCTTGCCGCGTTGATCGCAGCGTTCAAAGTGACTGAGTGGGTGGGGGAATTGAAGGGGGTGGGCGTAAGGTCAGCGCTGCTGCTGAACCCGATAGCGAAGTACCTGAAGCACTCGACCGTCGTAACCAGGTTCTGCGTACTGCTCAACTGGCGCACCGAAGAAGCCGCGGCGTTCGGCCAGGCTGTAGGCCTCGCGAAGGTTATGAGCGCTGATATCTTCGAGCTGCTCGTCGATCAGTGATTTAACCGGTGCGGTAGTCATGCCTTCTCCTTGCGCCGCCGGCTGACATCCAGGAGGCGTGCGCTATACCAATGAAATTCTTCTGCGTTGATGGCGCCCGAGGTGAAGTGGCGCACGATCAAACCCTCGGCCAAGATCTCTTCGATGGCGGGCTTATCTGGATCTTCAAGCGCAAACAGCGCTTTATCGATCTCAACGTATGGGCTCACAGTTCGTTGTCCTCGCCCTGGGCGATCAGTGCGTCATCAGCCAAAGGCAGAAGTAGGCGTTCGGCAATCTCGCCGAGCTTCCCAAGTGGGTGGTCGCTCCGGCCGAGTAGCTCCAGTGCCTCCGGCTTCACCCTTGAGCCCGCCATCCCAGCGATCAGCAAGTAGCCCAGGGCTGGAGCGTCGACGCCGCAGTCGGCAAGTAGGTTGTTGGCGTACTCATCGACAGCCAGTGCGAACTGGTAGGCCGTGACGCCTTGCTGTGGGTGTAGGTGTCGCTTGAACACCACACTGCCACCTCTGGCCAGCTCTTCGGCTGCGTTGTACAGCCATTCGCTGCGGGCCAATTGCTGAGAGGTTTCGCTCACCGGAGGCGGCAGTTGTTCGTCGTGCTCAAACTGAGCCTTACGTAGTGCTGACATGGTCGCCTCCAAGGTGGCGGGTTGTTCACCTGTATTCGTCAACACTCATGCCTCCCGCTGGTTGCCGATGGGCGCGGGGGAGGAGTGCTGACGTAATAGAGGAGGGGAAGGGTGCAGGAATATCGCTGCTATATTTGATCCAGGTGTTCGGCGCAAAGGAGAGCGAAATGAGCAGGGATGAAAGCAGGTACAAAGCAACTTGCAGTGCTTGTGGTCATGAGGGTGTTCAGGTCAGGAGCTCAGATGACTGGGGGCGTACCGAAGAGTGGTGGGAAGGCTTTGATACCACTCCCGCAAATGACTACGAGTACTATCGGAAAAGATCCGATGCACTCGTGCCTGTCTGTAGGTGCGGAAGCAAAAACATCGATGTTGGAGAAGCCATACACAGATGAAGACGCTCGTCGATAATGGTCTTCACACAGCCAGTTTTGCGCACTCAGCCCGGCGCACCATCCGCACCTGGGCCATTCGCCTTTCCGGCACCCGGCGATCACGACGCAGGGAGTCGTCACTGACCATCGAGTGCATGGCGATCAGCGCCGCCAGCACAAAGCACACCGGCGTGATGATCTGGCGCTTCATGGCCTCTGCTACCAAGGCCGTGCGCTTCGTCACACCCAGTTTGAACATCGCATTGGTCAGGCGCTTCTTGACGGTGCCTGCCTCAATCCCTGCTTCCCGGGCGATCTCTTTCGAGGTGAAGCCCTGGGCAATCCAAAGCAGGAACTGAAGTTCTCGCGGCGCCAGGCCACGTCCGAGGTGGCCTTTCCATGAACCGTTGATGATTGTTGCTTCCATCGTTGTAACCCTCGGTTGGTTTCCCGCTGCCACCGAGGCGGTGGCAGAAGTGAAAATTTCCGATTACTCGCTGCGCGCGGCTAGGGCTGCTTTGGCATCAATCTCCTCGTCAAATGAGCAGAGGTGCGGTGCCTTCGAGTACAAATTAAGCAGGCGCTCGCCTTCATCGGTTGACCAGGTGTGGGCGGCTAGCGAGCTTTCCGCCTCTGTCGCGTAGCTCTCTACAGCCGCTTCGATGACCGCCGTCAAAGATCGCCGTTGAATTCGCCCCATTACATCCATGAGGTACCGCGTTCGTGGGTTGCCCCGGGCCCCGATCGGCTCTGTCTTGGTCGTTCTGCCAACTTTCTTGGCCATACATTTCTCCCAGTTGGTTTCCCGTTAGGCCCTGTTGCCAAGGACTATCGGTGAAACCCCCGGCCTCGCTACTGGCGACAGGCCGGGGTTGTTGCGTCAGCGGTGTGGCTCGTTGCCCGCTGCTGATTGCAGGGCTGGCCGGTCGTCTTCGTGGGTGGGCGTCGAGCTTCCTCCTCACGGCGTCAAACAGCACCTGTTCGCCGTGGATCACAGGTCCTTACAACATGCACGCTACAGCTCTGAATGCCCTGGTTGAGTGGGGCAGGGTGCATGAGGTCCGGCGTTCCCAGCCGTGGCTATCGGGACCGCTAATTCTGTTCAGTTGAATCTCCCTTCTTCCGCTGGGATTCGCGGGGCGCATTGCTTGCCAGGTCATTCGCACGGTTCGAGCGTTTCGCTCTCGATCAGCCGTACAGGGTGTTCCTGTCGTGGGCGGGCTATCTGACCCGTCTGATCGCCGGTCGCCGGTAGAGGCAATGCGGTCTGTTGGTATTTCTGTATTTCGCTGACTGTTAAAGAGCGGCGCAGCTTTCGCTACTGACCGGCGATGTTTGTTGCTGGCCTGGATGCAAATATAGGCAATCCCATATTTTTCGTCAATGGGTATTCCCATATTATTTATTGGGGACAATAAAAAGCCCGCTCACTGGCGGGTTCTTCTAAGTGTCGCAGTACTCGCGCCAGCCGATCCGGACGGTGCCATCATCCAAATGTTCAATCCTTATTCCGGCTGTGTCGCCGATGTCTTGGATGACCTGATGCCAGGCTTCAGGGCTTTCGTCGTCGCGCCTGGACACCTCAACCAACTGAATCCTCTGCACTCTGGGGGAGGCAATTATGCGTTGCAGGCGGTGACCAACAAGCTCGTAGGAATTTCTCGGTTTCGGTGTGGAGTAGGGTGACTGGATCATGCGTCGCTCCTTGCGAGTACTGTATGCATACACAGTATTGATGCTGTCATGTATTGGCAAGAGGGCAGCAAGAAGTTTCATGCATAAATGCATATTTTATGATGAGTGCTTTCCGGCAGGCATGAAAAAGCCCGCGTTGGGCGGGCTTCAAGCAAATACGGTGAGCGGCAGCTACCGCGCCAAGTCCAAATCACCACGATGAGCGATATGTACCTTGTTGCCATCTGGATCACGTAGGTACGCACCGTAGTAACCGTCACCATAGTGGGGACGTTGGCCCGGTTCACCGTCATCAGATCCGCCCGCAAGAAGCCCAGCTGCATAGGCGCTGTCTACCGCATTTGGAGATGGTGCGGTGAAAGCCACCATGCTTCCATTCCCTGCTCCGGCGTCATTGCGGTCATAAGGGCTGTACACATAAAAGCGAGGGAGAACGCTATCTGGCTTAATCCAGCATGCCGCAGGTGGTCCGCCATCAGGCGTCACAGGCCTGCGACAGAGCCCCAGGGGGATCAGCACCGCGTCATAGAAGGTAGATGCCTTATCAAGATCGTTTGTCCCAACGGTTACGTGACTGAACATCCTATATTCCTACTTACGAAGGCGAGGGGTTATCGTGTCATTTTGAAGGTGGGGGTGTATAGCCGTCGTCGGGTAAGTCGGGGAGGGCGAGAGTCGGCCCTCCAAATCGCAGGCAAAGAAAAGCCCGCGATGGGGAGTAGCGGGCTTAAAGGGATGTTCTTTAGGAGCTGGGGTAACCATAAATGCCCGACTGTGAAAGGGATGTGAAATATTGCGCTCAGTAGGACGTCGCGATTGCCCGGGCCAGTTGAGTGTCTGACATCAGCGGCGGCGGGCTGGTCGAGCGGTAGTACCTGGAGACTTGCTCAAACTGGGCGCCGCGAATTTCGCCGTCCGAACCTATGAACGCCAGGGCGTCAGTCTTGGCTGACTTGAAAATCTCAGGCGGCTCGGTCGTGAGGGATGTGGTCGCCCCAATTAAAATGGTTGGCGCGGAAATTGTGAGAAATATCGCGGCAGCGATAGGGTTGGCGCCATCACCTGATACGGCCTGCGTGCTGACCGATGCCAATAGGGCGATGGCCAGAGCCTTCCATGAGTCCATTCTTCGATGCTTCCATTGCGACCAGGGGGGGCCACCTTAGCAGAGCAGGGCGCTTACCAGAAACAAGAAGCCCGGCGTTTTGCCGGGCTATTGTGTGTAGCTCACGATCATATTAATCGCCAGAAGCATCAAACCAATAATCGTCGAAAAAATCGAGCTCATCTTCCACGTCTTCGCTGACTAAGCCCTTCAGCCTGGCCATGTCTAGCACCCTCCAGAACGTCTCCTGCTTGCAGGAAGGGATATCCGCTGCCAGAAGGTTAAAGGCAGGGTAGCCCAGGCTCCGGGCTATTAAATTTTGATACTGGGTGAGCGACAGGCCGTTATCAGACTTTTTGCGCAGGGTCTTTATCGATCGCTTGAGTTCGTCGATGAACTCATTGCGGCGATTGGCTTCCAGCTGGAATGAGACGGTATTCATGCATAACTCCTAGGTTCTTAGCTAGACGTCCGCAATCGAAGCATTCCAAGGGTTATGAGTTTCTGAGAAAGGACCGGATGCGTGAGCTTTGCCATTGCGGACGGCGTGCTTTCCGGGAGCGCAGAGCAATCATATATGACAATAGAGGGAGTGTGGAAGGGTAGATATCAGAAGCCCGGCGCTGGGCCGGGCATCGAAATGCAATCTGAGAAATCATTGAACGAGGCGGAGAGCTCCTTTTTTTGCAGTTGGAGGCAAGCTGGACGTATTGGAAATTGAGACTGGTGCTAGTCCAAAAATAATCGGTGTCAAATCATCGCCGCCGACATTCAACTCATCTGCGATAGCGCGCATCGATTTACCCTGATCCCTTAATATTCCAAACACTTTCTGGAGTATCTGAGATGTTTCTTTTGGTGCGGGATCGATCTCTCTTGTTCTCGCTCCGCGGGTAGATAAATCTATACAGATACTACGATATAGCCATTCGGTAAGAATTCCCGTGCTATGAAGCCTGTATGCCAGCGCCATAGCTGAAACGTTCCAGATTTTTTTAAACTTTATAATGTCCTCAGTAGAACGACATCTCCAGCCATTAGAGAGAATGCTTTCTTTGGGCATAAGCAGTGCTGATGCAAATGCATTTGCTTCGCCCTCAACCTCTTTTCCCTTATTTTCGCCGTGCCGATGAAGAACAAGGTGTCCTAACTCATGTGCAGCATCAAATCGACTAGATTCGGAAGACTTCTTTGTGTTCAGAAATACGAAGGGTGTTGTGCCACGTCTCCAGCAAGAAAAGGCGTTAACCTGGCTTGTTTCTTCCGCCAAGGAGAAAACACGTACACCTTTTGACTCTAAAAGGTGAATCATATTTTTTATAGGGGCCTGAGTTAGACCCCACTCCGCCCGAACTGCCTCGGCAGCCATTTCGGGGCTCAATCCCGTACAGTCAGGCACACTTGGTGCCGGCAAATTGAATTTGCTGTCTATCCAGTCGCTCAAAAGATATGCAATGCCGCCTGCTGCCAGTGCAGCGTCTCTTTGACTTGCCGTCATTCGCGAAAAAGATCTGAAGCTTGCATTTTGATCTGTAGGCGCTTCTACATCATCCCCACTAAAAAAGCTGACTGGGAATCCTAATGCATTGGCTAGTCTTTCAAGACTTTCTTCAGTCGGTGTTGAGTTTGAGCTCTCATACGATGAAAGAGTTTTACTTGTTAGTCCGGAAAGATCAGCGAGGACTTTTTTTGACCAGCCACGTCTCTGTCGAGCCATTAATAGCCTTGCAGGGTTGAAGTTTTCTGTGTTGCTCATGCTTTTGGTGTAACCATAATGTCTAGATCTGGACTTGGTTCTGGTACTAGGTCGTCAATAGGTGCATTAAAGTTGATCTGTGGCAAAATAAATCTCGGTTTCCAGTCGTCTACTTTTCCATTGGTGCCCATATTTACTGGTCGAGATAGTTCGTAGTTAACAACTTTGTTTTTGATGTCAGCATGAAATAGAAGAACCCAAAGTGTTTGCTCCGTCGCCTCTACTAACGCTTGTCGCTCATTACGGCTGACAGGGAACATATCCTGTTGACGGGAGTTAAAGTGGACGCTTTTAACCGTGCGGTTGCCCCGCTTATTGCGAGTCAACGGTGTGCGATGTGGATTACCCGTGTGAATGTCACCGCGCATCACGGTAATAGCGTGTTTCCCATCTGGCGAGACGACTCGTGGCTGATTGCTTGGGTCACTTGGCGTCCAGCCCTTACCGATCAGATGAGCCCGAATAGCCTCAGTGCCATAAATCCATCCCAAGGTGCCACCTGACCCGTTTGGTTGCAGTTTCCCTGCGGAAAGTACCTTTTGATAGTACTGGGTAGCGGTAGCGTAAAGATCACTCATGCTCACACCCAGAAGGAGCTCAATCGCCTGCTCCGGGGGTAAATGAGGAATCGAGGAAAGCTGGTTTGTTTGCATGGTGACCGCCAAAGCTAGGGGTGTTCCGCTTTTTATACATCATTTGATGTTAAAAAAACAGAAGACTCTATGTTTTCATGCGAAAAAAGTACTCTTGTGAAGGCCTTCAAACCTTCCCCCCTTCACCTCATCCGCTGCCGTAGAAGTGGTTCAGCGCTATCAGCTCAATCACCGCCACGAAAACGCACAGAGCAATGAAATTAGGGCTGAACACTCGCTTGCGGCCGGATGAGTCTCCGCCCAGTCCAGCGACGTCGGAATAGCCTGGGAGCATCATAAGGAAAGCCAGGCAAGCAATGACCCCAACCTTGCTCCAGAAGGACTGCTCTCGCCATGCAGTCATTTTGTCTGTTTCGAAGCCCGGCTTATCAGGCCGGTCTTCACCTCATCCGCGTAACCCACTAGCCTGTCAGCTTCCTCATAAAGCGTACCTACTAACCCCATCAGGGCTATGGCGTCTGCATCGCTGAGTTTTTCTGCGAGCTTGCTCAGGTCGATACAGGACTCCTCAAGGTTTGAGGCGATCGCCTTGAGATCGCGGCGCAGTTGCTGGTTGGGCTTGGTGAGGGGCATGGAGACCTCCGAGGTGATAGGCGCTGGATATTGGCGCCTGCTCAGTATAAAGATGAGACGAAAGCCTCAATCGGCTCGGGCAGCAAATCCTGTGGGTGATCCCCTCCAAATGTTGCAATACCGCTTTCACCGGACGCGATCCCGGAGCTGATTACAGCCCCTGAAGAAACCTGAATTACGCTTATCTTGACCTCTACCTGGTCAGGGATCATCGACCATTCAGTTGCGCGATCTTCCCAATGCAGGATGGTCGGAAGAATTAGGATGTCTTGCCCGGTGCGCTTCGCTTTTTCCAAGGCCAGATCATAGCTCGAGGCTTCTGAATCCACCGTTACTGCTGCCGACCGCCGCGCAAAAGCCGCGTAGAGGATTTGCGCTGTGTTACGACCGGAGCCTTTGTAGACGTTGTCGCCGTATTCACCATCTACCGGAGTAGCGATGATTATCTTGTCTGTTCGATTGAGCTGCTGAGTAGAGCCAGACTGACTTGGTAGCCATTGATGGGAGTCGGCGCAGCCAGAAAGCGCTGCTATCAGGATTAGAACTGCGGGCATTCGCATCTCGATTTCCTTTTCAGATGTTCTGCAAAATTGAATCAAATCCCTTGATCAGTAAAACTTCTGCAGCGCCTGAACAACCACGCCCACGATCCGGCAGTTCTCGTCTACTGCCTCGATCGGGTAGCTCGGGTTCAGCGGTTTCAGGAATAGTCGGCCGCCGTCGCTGACCAGCTTCTTGAATGTGGCTTCATTGCTGTCCGGGAGCTTGGCCACCACCAGCTTACCTGGTGCAACTTCAGCCTCTGTGTCCACCAGGATCAGAGTGCCCTCGGTGATGCTCTGGCCGGCGGGCGCTGTCATCGAGTCACCTTTCACCTTCAGCCAAAAAGCTGTGCCCTTGGAGTCGTACTCTGAGAACTCGTAGGTGTCCGAGAAACCGGCCGGGTAGGGCTCGACGGCCTCCGCCCAGGCGCCAGCAGCAACCCAGCTGATTACTGGGTAACGGAATGATTTGGTGGGCTGGGCAGCGGGGGAGATGTTCGATTCAGCAGAGCCTGCACTCGACTCCGGGGCCAGCATTGGCCCGATCTCATCGGAAAGCCATTTGGCGCTCACCCCGCATGCATCGGCGATCTTCACGACGTGCGCGGTGGCTTTCGATTTTCCACGCTCAAGGTCAGAAATCGACGTCTGCGTGATACCAGCTTTAGCGGCCAATTCGCCCTGATTGAGCTTGGCGTGCCGGCGCGCTGTCTTTAAACGGTCTTTGAATTCCATTCCGCGAGTATTACGGGTGCTCCCATATCCTTGCAAATCGGTATTCCCATAACCTACTATATGGGTATTCCCGTATGGAGGGGCGATATGAACAGTATTTACAAGGACCTCGTTGCCTTCATTGGTACTCAGGAGGTCACCGCTGAAAAGCTCAAGGTTGATCAAAGCACCGTTTCCGGTTGGGTTCGCGGGAAGCACGGCATGTCTCCAGTGGTTGCCAAGCGAGCAGAGGCGGTGACCGGAGGTGCTTTCAAAAAAGAGTCCCTTTGTCCGTCGTTTCCCTGGGCCGAGATGGCCGCCTAAGCGAGATATCTATCCGCAAATCTGTGTACCCAGTATCGGCTCAGACGGCTTGCGAAGTAAGAAACCTGAAGTCGCTGGAGTTTTATCCAGTGGGTTTTAAGAGAGGCGAAGCGGGGAGCAGGGTGGGGAGGTTGGTGCTTCGGCGCTGAATTACAGGCACAAAAAAGCCGACGGTCGAGGTCGGCTAATTCGATAACACTTTGTGAGGCCGATTATATGCAAACCCAGCCATGTATCAATAGCTCTACCAATCTCGCGCCACGTTTTTCGCAGTCTGAAAACGTGGCGCGCAAATGCTCGTATTCAGTTCGACTGTCGGCCTGACATGCAATACACCGTCACGATTAGCCAGGTGAAGGCGCTGGAGTGGGGGCTGAATTCTCAGCAGGCCCTGCTGTTTGCCTTTGTCGGAGGTGCAGCATGAGCATGGGCCTTATGGTCGCCGCGATGAAGCTTCGCGTCGGGAATCCATTGCGCAAGCTGGTACTGATCAAGCTTGCCGACAACGCCAGCGATGTAGGCGAGTGCTGGCCGTCCTATCAGCACATCGCCGATCAGTGCGAGATCAGCAAGCGCTCTGTCATGAACCACATCACAGCCCTGTGTGATGCGGGGTTGCTGCGTAAGGAAATTCGTAAGGGCGGACCTAAGGGGAATTCGTCGAACGTTTACTTCCTCACCCTTGAGGGAGGTGGTGCACCTCCTGCACCAGGGGTAGTGCAGCAAATTCATCAGGGTAGTGCAGCAGGTTCACCCCCTAGTGAATCTCCTGCACTAGGGGGTAGTGCAGGAGCTGCACCCAGAATCAGTAACTCTCTTGAACCAGTCATGGAACCGGTCATTGAACCAATTACGCCCCAGGCTACCGCTAAGGTCGTGACGGGGCAGGTCGTGCAATTCGTTCCGCAGCAACCACGAGTTGAGATTCCTGCCGACATGCCGGGGCCGAAGGACCAGGCCTGCAAGACCTTCAAGGTCTGGGCGAACTACGCCATGGCCTACCGCAAGCGCTACAGCGCCTGGCCGGTGTGGAACGCCAAGGCTGGCAAGCAGATGGCGTTGCTCGTCGACAGACTGGGTGCCGACGTAGCCCACCACGTCGCCGCGCATTACCTGAAAACCAGCGATGCCACCGTCCTGCGCAAATGCCACAGCCTCAACGAGCTACTGGCCAACGCCGAGAGCTACCACACCCAGTGGGTGACCGGGCAGCGCATCAACGGCACGACCGCCCGGCAGATGGAACGGACAGATGCGAACCACTCCGCAGCGGAGCAGGCCGCCCAGATGGTCTTGGCCAAACGCCAAGCAGGTGACCGCAATGAATACCTCTGAAATGAACGACCAGCAGGTTGCCGGACTGGCTGCTGCCATCTGCGCAACGGCCGAGGCCATGAGCCAGGAAATGAACCCCGGTACCGCCGCGATGATGGCTGAAGACCTCTGCGCTTACTCGGTGCCCGTCGTAAAAGCCGCCCTGAAGGCCTGCCGTTTCGAGGTGAAGGGCAAGCTGGCTATGGCTGACATCCTGCAGCGCGTCCAGACCGCCGACGGACGTCCGGGTAAGGACGAGGCCTGGGCCATCGCCATGATGACCAACGATGAATTCGAAACTGTGGTGCTGACTGATGAAATTCAGCTGGCTCTGGCTGTTGCGAAACCCATCTTGGATGGTGGCGACAAGATCGGTGCTCGCATGGCGTTCATCGACGCCTACCAGCGGTTCGTCAGCCAGGCCCGTGAGGATGCGAAGCCGGTCAACTGGCATGTATCCGTGGGCTTCGACGCCAACCGTCGAATCCAGGCCGTAACCAAGGCCATGGAGCTGAAGCGTATTCCCCGCGAGCACGGCCAAAAGTACCTGGCAGACCTGAGCGTCGAGCCGGTCACCGAAGACGGTCGCGCGATCGCTGGCTTGCTCACCGGTACCGTCACCCGGCCGGAACCCGCTATTCGCGAAAAGCTTGAGATCGTTAAGAGCTCGATGCTGGAAATGCGCAAGGCCAGCGCAGAACGGAAGGATGAGATGCGGATTGCAGCGGCCAACAAGTTGGCGGATCGCCGGGCGCTGCTGATCAAACAGGTCCAGGAACTGGAAGAGAAGAGGGCGGCGCAATGACCAAGCCAGCTAAGCCTCGCCCTATGCCCGTGTACCTGGTGCTGCGCCGCCTGATTGATCCTGCCACCGGCAGGGAGGTGGCCGCGTTTGTGCCGTCCTCCGACGCTGACCGGTCGATCCTTCGTGAGCGTGATTTCCGGATCAATACCAAGATCCGCGCCGACCTGAAGCAGCCGCGCAACCCAAGGTTCAATGGCTTGGTCCACGGCCTGGGCCGGGTACTGAGCCAGAACATCGATCGGTTCTCTGGCAAGCAGTCCCACGACGCAATCAAGGCACTGCAACTTGAGTCGGGCGTGTACTGCGACGAGGAGCAGTTCGACATCCCTGGCCTGGGCCAACTTACCCGCAAGACACCCCGCAGCCTTTCCTACGATTCGATGGGGGAGGAGACATTCCAAGACTTCTGGCGCCAGTGCTGTGCGTACCTGGTGCTGCATGACTGGCCGACGCTCACGGAAGAGCGCCTGACCGAAATGGCAGAGTTTGAAGCATTCAAGGAGGCCGCATGAAGCGCACCCCACTACAACGCAAAACCCCGCTCACGTCCGGTGGGTCACGCCGCAAGCGCTGCCCTGTGTGCCGAGTAATGTTCACGAAAACGCGCGATTCGCAGGCGGTATGCGGCGAGATCGAGTGCGCCATCGCTTACGGCAAGTCGGAGAAGGGGCAGGCGAGCGCCAAGAAGGCCCTAGCTGATGTTGGTCGCCGGGACATCAAGGTGCGCAAGGAGGCCCTGAAAAGTCGCGGCGATCACATGCGCGAGGCCCAGCAGGCATTCAACGAGTACATCCGCACCCGGGACCAGGCCGCCGGCCACCTATGCATATCCAGCGGCAAGCCATTGGACTGGAGCGGCAACGCAGTAGATGCCGGCCATTACCGCAGCGTCGGTTCTGCGCCGCACCTGCGCTTTGATGAGCGCAACTGCCATGCCCAGAGCAAGCAGGACAACCGGTTCCTGTCTGGGAATGCCGTGGACTATCGGATCGGCTTGATCGCGCGCATTGGCCAGGAGGCCGTAGACGCCTTGGAATCCGACCAAAGCGTTCGCAAGTACACCGTGGATGAAATTAAGGCCATCAAGGCCGACTACCGGGCAAAGACCAGAGAACTGAAGAAGGGGCTCGCAGCATGACCTATCGCAACGTTGTTTCAGCTGTAGTTCGAGCCCTCGCGGCCGAGACCATCAGTTCTGCCGGTGGCTTCGATTTCGAGCCCAAGGTGCAGTGCGCCAAGCAGAAGGGGGAAATCGTAGGCAAGGAGGCAGCATTCCTAACCGACTGCTGGGTGTTTGGGCGGCTGCACAAGGCGTTGGCCCCGGCGCACTGGCGGGCACTCGTGGCGAAGTTTTCCACTCACACCGAGCGCAAACACGCGGCTATTGCTGAGTTGACCCGTGTGATGCGATCGCCCGCGCCGGAGCGGTTCCTGCATTGCGCTGTGGTGACCTGGGCCTTGCCCCGGTTGCCAGGCGTGGACGGGAAGCGCTCAACGAACGTCCTGCCGGCCGGCTGGTACGAGATGGACAACTGGTCGAATGAGCCGCACCCGATCAAGACCCAGGAGCGGTGGAGACGGGATATTCGCAAGGCGCTGGAGAGTTGTGTAGACCTGGCCCTGGTCGAGGCTCAGCACATCCTTGAGCGGGAAGGCCTTGTGATATCAGAAGTCGCTTGACGACGACTGATCCAGTGAGCCATTATTCACGCATCCTGTCATTCCTGCGTGTGTAGGACTGAATAATAAGAGCCCGGCCAAGCGCCGGGTTTTTTATTGGTCACCTTCCAGTGCTACAGTCATATTTTTAGCTGGAGGGATCACATGCGAACTTTAATCGGAACTGTAGCGTTGGCCGCTCTAGCAGGGTGCGCATCATCTGAGAAGCCAGCCGAGTACGTTGGGCCTGTCTCAGATACTCCCGAGTGCGAAACGTACAGATCCATGGCAACTGCCCCGATGGCGCCAAGGGCTCATGAGGCGCTCAGGCTGGCTTGCGATAAGTCCAGAGCGGATAAGGCGAAGGCTGGCGGTGCTTAGGAGAGGCTTGATATTTGTTTGCTGAAATAGCCCGGCCACTGCGCCGGGCTTTTTTGTGGGCGAAATAAATGAATTTACCTGTAGCCAGGACAGCCTTCGGGAACCCCTGGACGCGGTATCGCCGGAAGTCACGCGTCACGAAAGAACACCGGCAGCCCGCGCACCCTGACCTCACTGTGCTTCCAGGGTAGCGCGAGACCAGATCAGCGCGATCAGTGCATTAGGGCGTCGACACTGAGAAGGTCTTCGGCGGACGGCAGGAAAGACCGCACACCTAATTCGACTGAATGCTGCGCATGAATTTTTTGCAAAATTCTGACTCGTTGATTCCCTTGGCCCGTTCCTCTCGCTCTTCAGCTGAGGAACCGGGGGCGCCCAATATCTCTTTTGTGGCTTTGTCGCCAATGGCAGATATCTCTGAATAGCTCTTAACGCCGTGATCTCGCATGTATATGGCAGTTGCAATACCAGCTTTGTCGATAACCTTCATATCGGAATGGACGCCATACGCATAGGCAAGCGTGCATCGTTGCATCTTGAACATGATCTCGTGGTCGCTCTCACTTGCATGCAATGGGAGGCAGAGTAATGCCAACAGTACTGCAAAATATTCTGATCCCTTCATTTACCTGTCCGTAGCGCGTTGAAAATTCGCGATGAGTTATACCTCGTGGGCGACCGCCGCCCACTTATTGTCAGCCCAGTCATCGTGTTGGGCTTACTCGTTTTCGGCCCCGCCACACCCATCGCTCTGAGCTGGGAGTGCTGCTGGGGTTGACCTATTTCAAACAAGTCCCACGGAGTTAAGCAAGTCGAGAGTGCTCTCGTCCTTTTTCTCCCCGGCCAAGCTTTCAATTTCTTGGCACGAGTTTGCCCGTTCAATTCTGATGTGGCGCGGAGCCTCGATGCCCAACGACACATAGTTGCGGTTGATCTTCGTCACCTTAATCAGAACTTCATCGCCAATATGGAGGGATTGACCTATTTTTCGAGTGATGGATATCACGTGTGGGCCTCTTGGGGGATGGGCTACTTATGGCCTTTTCCGGTGTGATCCTTAGCTCAGCTTGCTGCGCGTCCGACACGGTAGCGTTTAGTGGGCCCTGACGATCCCGGGTAGCAGCCAGGCTGGTTTATAGGTGCGGTATCGCAGAAGACAGGTGGCTCTTCTGAGTCTGTGTCAATGGCTTTTTGCTCTTTGCTAAATGCAGAGCAGCCGCCAAGGATTACGGTTGCAAGGAGAAAAATTACATGCTTCATGGCGGTCCATTCCTATCAAGTCACCATCACACTCTGTGCGTGTCTTTCTCTTTGGGCTTTTATACCGAGAGAGATGCTACTCATCGCATACGTTTTGCATAAAAGATGTAGGAAATTTCCTGTTTTTTACTGCGGAAAGTCCCTGTTTATTCATCGGGCATTTGATGGCCTCGCTCCCTGCATGGGAGAACAATAATTTACGGAGTAACAGCAATGGCAGAACCCGCGAGCACTGCCGCCAGCGTAGTGCTGGTCAAATACGGCGTGGTCATCGATCCTGTCCCTGGGTTTCTTGAGGGACTTGACCCGGTGGCAGGCGGCCTCAGCTGTCCTCACTGGCTTCCTGTTCTCGGTGTACCTGACGCAGCCCGTAACGATCTGGCTCGCCCCAAAGCTTGAGATGGCAGTGACTGAAGATCTGTTGTGTGGCGTGGCATTCGTGCTTGGGTTGACAGCGATGAACATCATCCCGGCAATCAAAGCAGTAGCGGGATCGTTCCCGACTGCGCGAGGTGCCTGACATGAACAGCATCCTTGTTTCAGCGCTAGGGGTATTCGATGCGCTTCTGTGCGTATTGGTGGCCCTGGCTGCGTGTGACTACCTTCGCCGGATTCGCCCGGTCGATCAGCCACTTCTTTGCACGGCCTTCTATTTGGTGGCGATTGGCGCGTTTGGCGCCTTCGTGACCGCCATCCAGTGGCATTGGGTTAACCCGTTCGGCGTGATGCTTCATGCTGGCGTGGTGGCTTATGCCTGGGCAAGGCGCGGGTATGTGTTTGGTTCTACCAGTTAATCCGCGCCACGTTTTCGAATGCGCTAAATCGTGGCGCGAGATTGGAGTTCATGCTCGTCTATGGAAATGTGATGTCGGCCCTGATCAAAGGAAGATTGCTTGCATCGTAGGAGCAATGATACGACCGCCCATCATCGGTGTCTTTTTTCGGAATATCTTCACACTTGAATGAAACAGTGATGCCGTATTTTGTAGCTGTGAATCCTTTGACTGCCTCCTCAGGGGTAAGCACCGTAACGAGCTCACGATTGAAGCTCAGGGTGATATCTGGGCCGCCGAAGACTTCATATTTCTGCGATCGGATACATAGGCTGGCCCCAATCAATTTGCCATTCAGCGTATTGCTGCCACTCGTACACGCTTTCGGTGAAATGAAGTTGCCAACGCTCATTTTATGAGTGGGGACTTCTGTCTTCACTGCCGGTGGTGTGTGCGGCCCGCTCTGGCAGGCTGTGATCAGGCCAGCCACCAAGAGTAAGGCGGCAGCATTAACGATTGACTTCATTAGGGGCAGTATCCTTCAGCTGGGGCCGTTTGAGTGAACCCAGTTCCGGAGCTCGTAGGTGCTCGCTGGGTTGCTATGAGGTGGGGAGGCCTTTACTTCACGTATTTGAAGGTCGCACTTACCAGCAATTGATCATTGATGGTGACCTTACAAAAGCGCTTCTCAACTGTTTTGCCATCAACGGCGAAAGTAGGGGCGCATTGTAAAAATGCTTTCTTCCCCTTCCAGTCTTTAGTAACTCCGGTGGTGGTTGTGCTCACCGGCTCTCGCATGAATTTTCGGTTCTGTGGTGAGAAGTAAATTTCTGGTTCTCCACCGCCAAAAAAACCGGATTCGTATGTAGAGCAGAGTATGCCCTCAATACGCTCTCCATCGATAATGTTGGCGTCAACATGGCAGGCGGTCAGACCATTTGAGACATCCAGATCCACTGGTCCCAAATTGGTCCATGTTGGAGTGCTAATACACCCGGACAGAGCTGCAGCAGTGATAGCAATAACGCAAGTGGATTTGGTGCGGGACATTGAATTGAGCTTCCTTACTTTTTAATTTGCATCACCAATACCGTCAACGCTTCACTATTTCAAGCTCAAGGTGATTCATGGACAGGCCATACCCTCCATCGTCACTGCTTGAGCTGTCTGACCTCTCCGACTTCGGTATCCGCCTTACTCCAGCGCCTGAGGTGTGGGAATGGCTGCAAACTGAGATCGTTGCCGACACAGGCAGCATTCACAACGAAGACCATGCCCACCTACTGGATGCAGACATCCGGATCATGTGGGCGTCGTCGAGCTTCTCCAAACAGGGCCGTACAGTCCTGGGCCAGGCCGAGCAGGTAGCGTTCCGCGCCGGTGGTTGGCAGAAAGCTCGCATGGAACAACAGATGCGTGATTGGTTCGGCGACGTGCCGGCCTTCATCATCACTCTTGCTGCTGACTACTGCGCCGAGTGCAGCGACCTTGAGTTCTGCGCCCTGATCGAACATGAGCTTTATCACCTGGCTCACGCGACCGACAAGTACGGTCAACCAGCATTCACCCAAGACGGTGCACCGAAGATCAAGCTGCAGGGCCACGACGTGGAAGAGTTCGTCGGTGTGGTCCGCCGCTATGGTGCGAGCCCTAACGTTCAAGCGTTGGTGGATGCTGCAAACAGTCCCGCTGAGGTGGGGAATTTGAACATTGCGAGGGCCTGCGGAACCTGTCTGCTGAGATCGGCCTGATTCTTGACAGGCTCTAGACGGATGAGAATTTATGGCAGCCCTGAAAAATGAGGTGAAGAGCTTCATCGTTCAGGCGCTTGCGTGCTTTGACACCCCTTCCCAGGTGGTGGAAGCCGTCAAGAACGAATACGGGGTTGTGGTGAGCCGCCAGCAGGTGGAGACGCACGACCCAACCAAGGCTGCGGGGAAGGGGCTTGCGGTGAAGTGGGAGACCCTGTTCCACGACACCCGTAAGCGATTCCGCGAAGAGACTGCCGAGATACCCATCGCCAACCGCGCCTATCGGCTTCGTGGCCTGGGGCGAATGGCTGAGAAGGCCGAGAGCATGCGCAACCTGGCGCTGACCGCTCAGCTGTACGAGCAGGCCGCCAAGGAGGTGGGCGACGTTTACGTGAATCGCCGCCTCGAACCTGAGAAACCTCTGGGCTCCCAAGCGGACCAGCAGCACGCCGTTGCTGAGTACACCTTGGAGCCTGATGAGAATGTCCCCGCTACCCCGTACCTTTGACCCGCCGGTGAAGCTGACGCCCAAACAGGCGAACATTTACTGCTGGGGCTTCCAGCCTGAGGCCCGCTTCCGCGATGCGGTGTGTGGCCGTCGGTTCGGCAAGACATTCCTGGGCAAGGCCGAAATGCGCCGTGCCGCTCGCCTTGCTGCGGAGTGGGGCGTGAGCGTTGAGGACGAGATCTGGTACGGCGCGCCGACGTTCAAACAGGCAAAGCGCGTGTTCTGGCGTCGCCTGAAGCAAGCTATCCCCGAAGCATGGCGTGCACACCGCCCGAACGAGACGGAATGCTCGATCACCCTCAAGTCCGGCCACGTTATGCGCGTGGTGGGGCTCGATAACTATGACAACCTGCGCGGCTCCGGCCTGTTCTTCGTCCTGGTGGATGAATGGGCAGACTGTCCGTGGGCGGCGTGGGAAGAAGTGCTGCGGCCGATGCTATCGACTTGTCAGTACCAGATTCCAGGCGTTGGCATGCGAAAGGGCGGCCATGCGCTACGCATTGGCACTCCGAAGGGTTTCAACCACTGCTACGACACTTATCTGGACGGCAGGCCAGGCGGGGAGCCAGACCACAAGAGCTGGCAGTACACCTCGTTACAAGGCGGCAACGTTCCTCCTGAAGAGCTTGAGGCGGCACGCCGGAAGATGGACCCGCGCACCTTCCGGCAAGAGTACGAAGCCGGCTTCGAGAACTATGCGGGCGTCGTCTACTACACGTTCAATCGAGATGAGTGCCGAACCAGCGAGCGAATCAAGCCGGGCGAGGCGTTGCACATTGGCATGGACTTCAACGTCATGAAGATGGCGGCCGTTGTCTATGTCGTGCGTAACGATCTGCCGATGGCTCTGGATGAATTTCATGGTGTTCGGGATACGCCTGAGATGATCGAGAAGATCCAGGCACGGTTCCCTGGTCACTCGGTGGCGGTCTATCCCGACGCCAGTGGGCAGAACACCAGCAGCAAAAACGCGAGCGAGTCCGACTTGTCGCTGCTGAAAAAAGCAAAATTCACGGTGATCGTCGACTCCACAAACCCTGGGGTGAAAGACCGCGTGAACTCGGTGAACGCCATGTTCCTGAACGCCTACGGCGAGCGACGACTGAAGGTCAATATCGACCAGTGCCCTCAGCTCACCTTGTGCCTGGAGCGACAGACCTACACCGACAAGGGTGAGCCTGACAAAGACCCGAAGAAGGGCCATGACCACATGAACGACGCGGCGGGCTACTTCATCGCCAAGCGTTACCCGATCAAAGCAATCGTCACCTCCATCAAAATGGGATACGCCCGATGAGCAACGACGTCTCCTTCAAGCGGGCGGAATACATAGCTGTGCTGGATCGCTGGGCGACCGTTCGCGACGTCTGCGCCGGTCAGCACCGGGTTGTCGACCGACTGCCGTACATCAACTCACACGACAAGTCGCCTGAGAACGTAGACCGGAACAAGGCCTATCGCGAGCGTGCGGTATTCAAGAACGCCACCGGGCACACCCGTAACGGGCTGCTCGGCCTGGCCTTCCACAAAGACCCAACGTTGACGGTATCCAAGAAGCTGGAGTACCTGCAGGACAACGCCAATGGCTCGGGCGTGAGCATCTACCAGCACTCGCAGGGCACTCTGGAGAAGGTGCTTGAGGCTGGTCGCCACGGTCTGTACGTCGACTATCACCAGGACAATGGTGTCGGCGGGCACTCGGTGATCCTTTCCTACTGCGCCGAGGACATCATCAACTGGCGCACGGGAATGGTTAACGGCCATAGCGTGTTGACCCTGGTGGTGCTGCGCGAGTCGCCCGAGATACCTGAAGGCTTTGGTTTCAAGACGGTTGAGCAGTACCGGGAGCTGGCGCTGGAAGACGACGGTTTCGTTTGCCGCGTTTGGCGACGGTCTGGGCCGAAAGGTGGTGGTCCACTGGCAGTCATCGACGAGTTCAAGCCCGAGGGTGTAACCGGTCGCCTCAAGGAGATCCCGTTCACCTTCGTCGGCGCACAGAACAACGACCCAAGCATCGACGAGTCGCCGCTCTACGACATCGCCATGATCAACCTGGGCCATTACCGGAACAGTGCCGACTACGAAGATAGCGTTTTCTGGTGTGGGCAGGCTCAGCCCTATATCTCTGGGCTCGATGAGCAATGGCGTGACCACATGGAGAAAAACGGCATTTACGTCGGGTCCCGGGCGCCAATGCTGCTTCCTGCCGGCGGCGCCTTCGCCTATGCCCAGCCTGCTCCGAACACCCTGGTCAAAGAGGCCATGGCCGACAAGAACCAGATGATGATCGAGCTGGGCGCCCGGATGGTGGTTGCGTCACTTGCTACCAAGACCGCTACGGAGTCCCGCGGCGATCAATCGGCGTCTACTTCGGTGCTGGCCGGCTGCGTGGCCAACGTCAGCGAGGCATACACCCGGGCAATCATGTGGTGCTGCGCCTACATGGGCATCACCGACAAGAAGGTCGCCTACCAGGTCAATCAAGAGTTCGTCGAGCTGACGGCAGATCCGCAGATGATCACGGCCTTGGTGGGCCTGTGGCAGAACGGCGGCTTTGCGAAAGCGGATCTTCGAGCATATCTGCGCAAACTTGGACTGATCGCACCAGAGCGCACCGACCAACAGATCGACGGCGAGCTGGAAGAACAGGGCGATGGCCTGGGACTGGACGACGAGGGCAAAGTAGATGGCGGTGAACCAGGCGATACTTGATGCGACCATCCGGCACGCAGTCTTCCTCGAAAAGCTCAAGGTTGGGGAGGTGGGCAAGTTCGCTCCCTTCCTCAAGGAGATTGACCGGTCTATCCGTGAGCGGCTGATCCAGTCGGACCTGACCGAGTACAACGTCAAGCGCCTGGAAGCGCTGCTGAAAGAGGTCGACAGTCTGCTACTGGGCATCTTCGACCGTTACAGCGCGCAATTGAACCTCGACCTAGTGGACATCGCCAACTACGAAGCGCAGTTCGAAGCGACGAGCTTGGCCCGATCAGCGCCGGTTGGCGTGTCGCTGGATGTGGTCGCCCCAACGGCCGCTGCAATCCGCACCGCAGTGCTGACGAACCCGCTCAGTGTGCGCGGCACCGGCGGCGGGAAGCTGCTCAAGGCCTTCATCAAGGGGTGGACTGGCGCCGAACGTGAGCGCGTCACCGGCACCATCCGGCAGGGCTTCTTCGAAGGGCAGACGAATTTCCAGATCATCCGCAACATTCGCGGTACCAAGGCGGCCGGCTACAAGGACGGTATTCTTGCCACCACCAACCGCAATGCCAGCACGGTTGTGCACACCGCGATTCAGCATGTGTCGTCCCAGGCGCGCATGGAGGTCGCCAAGGCCAACACGGATATCGTGCAAGAGATCCAGATGGTGGCCACGCTGGACAGCAAGACCAGCCAGCTATGTCGCTCGATGGACAAACGCCGGTTTCCAGTCGATTCAGGCCCACGGCCGCCGTTTCACCCGAATTGCCGTACGACGTTCGTTCTGCTAACCAAACTTAGCGAGATGTTCGCCAAGGGAGCTACCCGCGCTTCGGTGGGTGCCAATGGCGGCCAGCAGGTCAGTGCAAGCCTGGATTACTACCACTGGCTCCAGCAGCAGCCAGCTTCGTTCCAGGACGTTGCTATCGGCCCAGTCCGGGCCAAGCTGTTCCGGGAGGGCGGGCTGACCGTAGAGCGCTTCGCCGAGCTGCAGCTTGATCGCAACTTCGCCCCGTTGACTCTGGTACAGATGCGCGCTCTAGAACCGTTATCATTTGAAAGGGCTGGTCTGCTAATCTGATTGTTTTAGCGCTATATCAAGGAAGGTTTAGGATGCTGGGTAAACTCCAAGGACAAGAGCAAGGAGACCTTCTCAATGATTTTGTGCGAGCTTTTGGGTTAGCAGGATTTCATAGTTTTGGTGATCGGCTGTGGAATCAACGCAATGCTATTTTCTGCATTAAAGTGTTTGCCCATTCCCACCAGTATAAGGATGATATTTTGCTGGTGCTGGCAAGTATTCGGAATAATAGATGGTTAAGATTGCACGTACGCGAACAAGCCCACACTTTTATTTTTGCCCTCTCTGGTAGCAATGAGGAAGTTGAGGCGCGACGCAGCTTAATTGCGATCACAGACCTTATATGCGAGTTCGCTCAAGATGATGAAACACTTGAGACATTAGAGATGTATTTAGAATAAACGATTATGAATATAACCCGCTTCGGCGGGTTTTTTTATGCCTGCAAAACGGGCGAAACATACCCAAGGGGTGCATCAACGTGGCAGAAGAAAACGAAATCGACCTGGAAAACCCGGCAATCAAGGCCGCTATCGCGACTGCCGTTGAAGCCTCTGTTACCGGGCTGAAAACCAAGAATACAGAGCTGCTGGGAAAGCTGAAGGACACCTCCACCAAGCTGACCCAGTTCGAAACCCAGTTTGAAGGCATCGACATCGACGCCGTCAAAGGCTTGCTCAGTCGTGCCGGCCAGGACGAAGAAACCAAGCTGCTGACCGAGGGCAAGGTGGACGAGGTCTTCAACCGCCGCACTGAGCGCCTGCGCGGTGACTACGACAAGCAGTTGAAGGCCATCAGCGAGCGCGCCGAGAAGGCCGAATCCTTCGCCGCCAAGTTCAAGGGCAAAGTCCTGGGCGACTCGGTGCGCGGCGCAGCACTGAAGGCCGGCGCTCTCCCCGAAGCAACAGACGACATCATCCTGCGCGCCAAAGGCGTGTTCACCCTTAACGAAGATGGCGATGCGGTCGCCGTTGATGAATCCGGCCAGGTCATCCTCGGTAAAGACGGCAAGACCCCTCTGACTCCGCTCGAATGGGCGGAATCTCTGCGTGAAAGCGCACCTCACCTGTGGCCAAGGGCTTCAGGGACATTTGCCCCGGGCGGGGGTGGCGGCAAGGCTGCATTCAAGCGCTCCGAAATGACCTCCGAGCAGAAGCGCGACTTTCAGCGCAAGCACGGCCAGACCGCATATCTGCAATTGCCCAAGTAAGGGGATTAACCCATGGCTACAACCGTTAACGGCGACCTGATCATCTACAACGATGAGGCGCAGACCGCATACCTGGAGCGAGTCCAGGACAACCTGGATGTGTTCAACGCATCCTCCAATGGCGCGATGGTGCTGGACAACGAACTGATCGAGGGCGACTTCCGCAAGCGCGCCCTCTACAAGCTGAACGGCTCCCTGGAACACCGTGACGTCAACTCCGAAGGCAAGGTAACTGCCAAGAAGATCAGCGCTGGTGAAGCTGTCGGCGTCAAGGCTCCCTGGAAGTACGGCCCGTACCAGACCACCGAAGAGGCGTTCAAGCGCCGCGGTCGTCCGGTTGAGGAATTCTCCCAGATCGTCGGTGCCGATGTTGCTGACGCGACCCTGGAAGGCTTCATCCAGTACGCAACTGCTGGTCTGCGTGCCGCCATCGGCTCCAACGCTGACATGGTGGTTTCGGCCAACATCGAAACCGACGGCAAGAAGACCCTGACTCGCGGCATGCGCAAGTTCGGCGACAAGTTCGGCCGGATCGCCCTGTGGGTCATGCATTCCAGCGCCTACTTCGACATTGTCGACGAAGCGATCACCAACAAGATCTATGAAGAAGCGGGCGTCGTGATCTACGGCGGCCTTCCTGGCACCCTGGGCAAGCCTGTACTGGTAACCGACACCGCGCCGGCGGATGTCATCTTCGGTCTGTTGCCGAATGCCGTAACAATCACCGAGTCGCAGGCTCCGGGCTTCCGTTCGTACGAAGTTAACGACGAAGAGAACCTGAGCATTGGCTACCGCGCGGAGGGCACCGTGAACATCGACGTGCTGGGCTACAGCTGGAAAGCCACCACTGGCGGATCCAACCCAACACTGGCTGCCGTCGGCTCCGCTGCCAACTGGGTAAAACACGCAGGCAGCAACAAGGTCACCGCCGGCGTGATGATCAAGCTCACTGCGACTCCTCCTGCCTCTGGCGACTAAGTCTGAAACTCAACGCGCGGTCAGCGATGGCCGCCTTGGAGAAACACATGGAATTGACTTACAGCAACCAACTCTCCGGCTTCGACCCGGAGAAGCGTTACCGCAACCCGGAACACTTCGACAAGCCAGAAGCGGGAGTGACCAGTGTGCTGGTAATCGGCCATTGGCCGAGCGTTGTTGATGCGTATGAAGCGGCCGGCATTGACGTGTCGGTGAAGGAGGCCAAGCGGGTGCAGATTGTTGGCGCCGCCAATCAGGTCGAACTGGAAAAAATCATCGCGGCTTTGCGGGCTGAACATGGATCGATCCAGATCCTAGTTGACGGCCTGGAAGCTGGCGAGATTCACCGTCCCGAGTCGGGCGAGCTGGCGGTGCGTTTGTATGAATTACTGGGCACCATTCATGCCTCAGTTGGCGAACTGACCGCCGAGCGTGACGGCCTGCTTCTTACTGTCGACGGGCTGCGTGATGAGGTTGAAGCGCTGAAGGAGGCCGCCGTCATGCCGCCGGCTGGAGAGGCTGGTGAAATCGCCGCGCTGAAAGCAAAGCTCGATGAGGCCAAGGTTCCGTACCGGGCCAACGCTTCTAAAGAATCCCTGGAAAAGCTCGTCGCTGAGCTGACCAAGGAGTAATACTGCTGGCTGTCGGTTATCCGGCGGCTAATCTTCAAGCCATTCCAGCGAGTTGACGCATGACACTCATCATCGAGACCGGACAGGGACTTCCTGACGCTGAAAGCTACGCGAGCGCCGAGGACCTGGCCATGTATGCCGTGAAGTTCGGCACGGTCATTCCTGAGGGTGTTCCAGCGCAGGAAGCGTTGCTGCGCCGGGCCGCTTTGGCTATGGATGGCATGACCTGGAAAGGGCGCAAGACCAATAGCGAGCAGGGCTTGTCCTGGCCGCGCCGTGAAGTGCTGCTTGATCACGAGATCAAGCCGAACAACTACCTGCCGGCGCGGATTCAGTACGGCCAGATGGCCCTGGCCGCCGAAATCCATCAGGACGATATCGACCCGGTGGAAAAACGCAAGGGCGCGGTTCTGCTTGATCGTGTTGAAGGGGCGGTGACCCGGCAGTACGCGGCGATCCCAAGCACCAGCAACCGGCTACTGCCAGCGGCACCGGATCGGCCAAGTGCTACGCAGTTTGCCGACTACCTACAAAAGCGCGGTCTGTTCGCAGTCAGGGCTTAGTGATAGCGTGAAGACTCACTTATAGGGAGTTTGAACATGTCCGACAAATACAGCGATGATGAGCAGAAAGCTTGGGATGTTTATTTCTCTGCTGCGCTTCCGCTTGCCAAGGCAGAGGGTGAGGCGACTGGAAATAATGTCGCCGGGTCATGGACCGAGGTGCTGAAACAAGCAGCGAACATCGCCGACAACATGATTGATGAGCGTCGCAAGCGTAAACCGGTACCCGAATATCACTTGGGCACATTCAACATTTAAGCCCTACTGGAGCCACCATGGCCTTCTACGACGAAATGGCCGTGATGGCTCTGGAGATGATCACAGAGTTCGGCCAGCCTGTGACTATCAGCAAGACTGAACCGGGCGAGTACGACCCGGAGACGGGCGGCGAAGCGCCGGGAGCAACTGTCGAGCAAATCGCCCAGGGTATCCTGCTCGACTTCACCGGTCTCGAATTCCAGAACAACAGCCTGATCAAACAGGGCGACAAGAAGCTCAAGATCGCCGCGCAGGGTTTGGCCTGGGTCCCCGGCCTACTCGACAAAGTTGTGGCCCAGGGCCGCACCTGGTCAATCGTCCCTCCGCTGAAAGAGGTCAACCCTGCTGGCACTCCGATCCTGTATGAACTGCAGGTACGGTCGTGAGCCTGGCCGGCGCCGGACAGTCCGGCAGCTTCGCCTTGAGCCTGGCCGAATTCGCCACCCAGGCCAGCGAAGCCATCGACGCGAGCGTACGTGAGATCATCATCGAGGTTGGCAGCAGCCTGATCCGCATGTCTCCTGTGGGCAACCCAGAGATATGGGCACAGAACGCCGTAGCGACCCAGTACAACAAGGCCGTCGACGACCACAACAGCGCGCTGCGCAGCGATCCGGCCAACCTCACGAAAGGTGGCAGGCTGAAGAAGGGCCGCAAGCTCAACGACGGCATGGACATCAAGGCGCCCGAAGGCTACGTCGGCGGCCGGTTCCGCGCGAACTGGCACATCTCGCTGGGCGTGGTCGAGAGCGTTACCTTCGACGAGGTGGATCCGAGCGGCGCCGAAACCACTGCCGCACTGGTCGCCGCAATGAGCGACTTCACCGCGGGCCAGATGGCCTACATCATCAACAACTTGCCCTACGCGATCCCGCTGGAGTTCGGCCACTCGACCCAGGCCCCCGGCGGCATGGTTCGGGTAACCGTGGCTCGCTTTCAGCAGATCGTGCTGGAGGCCATCAGGAACAACCAAGTATGAGCCATGCAATCATCACCTCGATCTATGAGGCAAAGCTGATCGCCTGGAACGCTGCCAGGCCGGAGAAGCTGAAGATCGTCTTCGAGAACACAGCCTACACGCCGGTGGCGGGCGAAACCTACCTGCGGGCGTACACGATCCCGGGCGACACCGCGAGCAATACGCTCGGCGGCGATCATCGGCTGTTCACCGGCGTTTTCCAGGTGAGCATCATCGCGCCGGCGGGTACCGGGAAGACCAAGACGAACCCGATAGCAGCCGAACTGACCGAGCTGTTCCCTCTTTACGCGCGGGACACGAAGGGGGCGGTCACCGCGGTGACCATGTCGCCGGTAGATCCTGGGCCTGGTATCGCCGGCGACTCCACCTACACCGTTCCAGTTTCGTTTTCGTACCGAGCCGACACCATTTAGGCAGGACCAAAGGGGTGAGTAGGTGTCCCTTGATGGAATAGCATTTTCCACTCGCCATCCTCAAGTTTCCAGATTGACGATCTCCGCGCGTATTGCGTTGGCTCACCGATACGGGTGGATTGGGCCGCTTCGTATATCAGCAGGCAAGCATCCTTGGATATCACGGTCAGTTTGAAATTTCGCGCTAGGATTTCAGGGTGAGACTCTTGGAGGGGCAAGCTTTCAACCGTATCGGCTTTTGTATAGAAGGTCCCCGACCGACCAATTTCATGAAATTCCTTGTGCAATAGAATATCCAGCTGATCATGGTCATTTCGCACGCTCGCCTGATGCAAGCTGACCTCCAAGTTTTGAAGCAGATTGAGTAGCGTGGCCTCTGTCATCTTGGTTTTCCCTTGCGCCCCATTCCGAGGTTATCGGATTAGCACTATCACCGCCCATTGGGCAACCCCACGAACCCGCCACTAAGCGGGTTTTTTCATATCTGCAAAGAGGAAATACCCATGGGCTACAAAATCCCGAACGGCGGCACCTTCCAGCACGCCGCGACCTATGCCGCTGCGCTGGCATTTGCCACTATCACCAACGCCGCTGAGGCCCTGGCCACCGTTGTCGGCGGCACCCTGGCTGCTGGCGACATCGTCCTGCTCACTTCCGGCTGGAGCAAGCTGGATAGCAAGGTCGTGCGCGTGAAGGCGGCGACTGCTACTGCAATCACCCTGGAAAGTATCGACACTACCGACACCCAGGCCTTCCCTGTCGGTGGTGGCGCCGGGACCATGCGCAAGGTGCTGACCTGGGTTCAAATCCCGCAAATCTCCGATGTGGCCTTCTCCGGTGGCGAGCAGAACTACCTCGACGTGGTTTTTCTCGAAGACGACCAGGGCAAGCAGATTCCCACCGATAAGTCGGCTGCCAGCATGGTACTGACCCTCGCCGACGATCCGATTCAAGACTTCAACAAGGTGTTGATGAAGGCTGATGCGGGCAAGCAGGTCGAGGCCGCACGTTTGAACCTGCCGGGCAATGACACGCTGCTGTACGGCGCCTACACGTCGTTCTCCAAACAGCCGGCGGTGTCCCGTAACAACCTGCTGACCCGCACCGTCAACCTGGCGCTGCAGGCCGAGCCGACTCGCTATCTGACTGCGGTGGTGTAACCCATGGCCAAGATCCGTATCGCGCAGAACGCCACCTTCACTGCGCCAGTACTGATTCCAATCGTCGGCAGCGCGCCTGAGAAGGTTGAGTTCACCTTCAAGTACCGGGATCGCGCCGAGCTTGCCGCTTTGTTCGATGGATGGAACGAGAAGCGGGACAAGGCACGCACCGCACTTGGCGATAAACCGTCCTGGTCGGAAGTGGTCGCCGTGGACACCGAGCAGCAAACCCAGCAAATCAAGGACCTGGTAGTCGGTTGGGGCTTCGACGACGAATACAACGACGACAACATCGTTGCATTCGTGAAGTCCTGCCAGGGCGCCGCTGAGGCGGTCGTTAAAGCCCATGAAGGCGCATACAACCAGGCCCGCCTGGGAAACTGACTGACGCCGCCCGCGCGATGTACTCGCCGAGCGTGCCCGACGCGATTATCGGGATGTTCGGCCTTGCCCCGGGAGATCTGGTTGAGGAGGTGGAGGTCTGGCCCTGTAACTGGCCTGCATTCCTTCTTTTCAACCGAATGTCCACTCAGTGGCGAGCAGGCGCCGGCGGCGCGATCGGTCTCGACTACAGCTGCATCCGCGACGTGGCCGGGTTCCTCGGCATCAAAAAAAAGCAGCTCGCTGAAATCTTCCCTGACCTTCAAGTCCTGGAAGGCGAAGCCCTGCGCGTCATGGCGGAGGAAAGGGAAAACAGCCCGTAACCACGGGCACTTATTCAAGGTGAGTCGATGAACATTGCAGAACTCGGCGTCAAGATCGACTCGGCCGATGCGATCCAGGCAAAAACGAGCCTGGATGAAATGGCGAAGGCCGGCGGCCGGGCCGAGCAGTCCGCCGTTTCGCTGATGAACGAAATGCAGGCGCTGGAGAAATCGCTTTCCACCAGTGCCAAGACCACACAGGACCTGGCAAAGCAGCGTAATGCACTCGCCAAACTCACAAAGACCGGCGCCTATGGCGAGGCCGAGGCGGCGAAGATCTCCGCGCAGCTCGACAAGCAGCAGGTGGCTCTGGCCAAGTCTGCCCTTGATGAGCAGAAGGCCCTGAACAGCCTTCTCGGTGCAATCGACCCCGCCCGCGCTGCTCTGGCGAAGCTGGATACCCAGGTCGAGCAACTTGGCAAGCACCTGGACGAGGGGCGCCTGAGCCAGGAGGACTACAACAAGGCCCTGGGCAAGATCGACAAGGATTACGCCAAGCTCGAAAAGACCGCCACGGGATTCGACAAGCTGCGCCTCGGCACCCGTCAGGCGCAGGAAAACGTTGTGCAGCTGGGTAATGCGCTGTCCTCTGGCGACTGGGGTAGCGGCGTACGCGCCGTGGCTCAGTTGGGCGCGGGCGCCGGGGCGGGTGCCGCGGGGCTGCTTGCCATTCTGGGGCCGCTGGCCCTGGCCACAGCAGCCGTGGGCGGCCTAGCTGTTGCCTACTACAAAGGTAGCGATGAGCAGGACCGCTACAACAAATCACTGATCCTCACCGGTAACTACGCTGGTATCAGTGCTGGGCAGCTTGGCGATATGGCCCGTCAGGTGAGTGCCACTGTTGGCACGACCGGGCAAGCAGCCGAGGTTCTGGCTCTGCTGGCGGGCAATGGAAAAATCGCTGGCGAAAGCTTTGCCGATATCACTCTGGCTGCGGTCTCCATGCAGAAGTCCACAGGCAAGGCCGTCAGCGAGACGGTTGCCGAGTTCGAAAAGATCGCTAAGGACCCAGTAGCTGCTGCCAAAGAGCTGAACGACCAGTACCACTTCCTTACAGCATCGGTCTATTCGCAAATTGTCGCGCTGAAGGAGCAGGGCGATACGGTAGGCGCCGTAAAGCTGCTGACTGACACCTATGCCGGCGCGGTTGAAACTCGTGCGGGAGAAATCACCCAGAATCTTGGACTGATTGAACGAGGATGGAATTTCGTCCGCGATGCAGCGAAAGAGGCTCTTGACGCAACTCTTTCTGTTGGCCGCCAGCTAACACTTGAACAGCAAGCCCAGGAGATTCGCGAACGGCTCGCAAATAACAAGGGGCGGGGAGGCAGGGCAGCGGCACTGGGCATAGAAACCCGAAATACTGCCGAGGATCAAAAGCAGCTCGATTTGCTCGAAATGTACATCGAGATCGAAAAGCGGCAGACAAAATATGTCGGCGAGCGGAGAAAGTCCCAGCAGGCCGCCGTCACAGCGATGGAAAAGGTCGATGCTCTCACCAAGTCCTCCTGGACCAGCGAGCAGAAACGCACGGACGCCCTGAAGGAGTACAAGAAGCAGCTCGACGATATCCGCAAGGAGAATCCGAACGACTCCCGGCTCAACCAGGTGGCGATCGACAAAAACATCTCCAACATCAATGCCAAGTTCAAAGATCCGAAAGCGGCCAGCAATCAAATCGACCTGACCGGCTTCAACGATGCCAAGAACACCCTGTCGGGGATCCTTGGAGAGTACAAAAACGCCCAGAAGGAACTGGACGCCGCACAGAAGGCTGGCTTGGTATCGCAGTCGGATTACGCCTTGAAGCGCGAAGCCATGATCGGCAATGAACGCGACGAGGTGACGGCCGCTTACGAGGCTGAGATCGCCGCGCTGGAGGCCGCCAAGGGCAAGAAGACCACCTCGGCCGCGCAGAGCATCCAGCTGGACCAGAAGATCGCAGACGCGCGAGCAGGGATGGTAAAGGCGCAGAAGGACGCCGATAGCCAACTTGAAGTGTTGGCTACCAATGAGACCGGGCGACTCGCCAAGCAGGAGCGGGCGGTCAGCTCGTACGTGCAGGCGCTAGGGCAGCAACAGCGAGCCCTGGAGCTTGCCGGCCAGCGTGCGGTGCTCGGCGTTGGCCAGGGAGATCGGCAAAACGCGCTCAACGGGGAGCTGAACAGTCAGCAAGATCGGTTTGCACAGCAGTCGCTTGATCTGGAAAACCAGCGCTCCGATCCATCGCGCAATATGTCGGACGAAGAGTTCACCCGAAAATCGCAGGCGCTCGCCGATGCGAATAAGAAGGCGACCGATCAGATCCGGCAAAACTACGCTGATGTGGAGGCCGCCCAGGGCGATTGGACGAAGGGCGCAACATCGGCCTGGGCCAACTACCTGGATTCGGCGCAAAACATCGCCGGGCAGACCAAGAGCCTGTTCGGCAACGCGTTCAGCTCGATGGAGGATTCAATCGTCAACTTCGCCATGACCGGGAAGCTCTCGTTTGCTGACTTCACCAAGTCGATTTTGGCGGATATGGCTCGCATCGCGACACGTCAAGCAGCTTCTGGTCTTCTCGGCTCCCTTGTGGGGCTCGGTGTGTCTGCTGCTGGCTCGTACTTTGGCGGCGGCGCCGCGACATCAGCAGGGTCGACAGCTGCCGGGTATAGCCCTGAAGTATTGGCTGGCTGGTCCGGTGTGACCCAGGCAAAGGGTGGTGCCTGGTCCGGCGGCGTTCAGATGTTCGCCGACGGCGGCGCGTTTACCAACTCCATCGTCAGCAAGCCCACGGCCTTTGGCATGGTCAATGGCAAGACCGGCGTCATGGGGGAGGCTGGAGAAGAGGCAATTATGCCGCTGACCAGAACCTCCAGCGGCAAGTTGGGTGTTATAGCCATGGGCGGCGGCGGGGCGGGTGTAACGCAGATCAACGTCGAAGTGCACATCGATGGCGAGGGCAACGCTTCGTCCTCGGCTGATGCTCCCGGCTATGACCTGTTCGGCAAGGAGTTGGCCGCGTTCGTTGAGCAGAAGTACCAACAGATGCGCAACAAGGACATGGGCCAAGGCGGCGTCATCAACAAAGCAATCAAGGGGCGCTGATGGCCATCGAACGATTCATCTGGGAGACGGAGAAGGGCGCGGAAGGGGATGTCGCCCAGCGCGTCCGAACCAAGCAGTTCGGGGACGGGTACGAGCAGTCGGTCGAGGACGGCCTCAACAACCAGTCCCAGTCCTGGCCGCTCGTCTTCACTGGCGCCAAGCCTCGGGTGATGTTGATCAAGGCGTTCCTTGATCGGCACAAGGGGGCAAAGGCGTTTCTCTGGACGCCTCCCCTTGGGGATCTGGGCCTCTACAAATGCAACGGCTACAAGCCTGTGCACCGCGGCGGCCAGGTCTATGCCATCACCGCCACCTTTCAGCAAACCTTTCACCCCTGAGATAACCGCCCATGGCACTGATTACGGACATCCAGAAACTGGAGCCCGGCGGCGAAATTCGCCTGTTTGAAATTGACGGGACCGAGTACGGCGCCGATTACCTGCGCTTCCATGGGCATGCTATTCCGCATACATCCGAAGAACTGCTGGCCTACGAGCATTCCGATGAGGAGCTCCCGGCCAAGTCGATTTGGTGGCAGGGCGAGGAGTATGCGGCCTGGCCAGTGCAGATTGAGGGCATTTCCTCGAGCAGCGACGGCGCCGCCTCTCGACCGACTTTCGCCGCCGGCAACGTCAATGGGCGCGTCACGGCGCTTTGCCTGGCCTTCGAGGACCTGCTGAAGTTCAAGCTGACGGTTCGCGAGACGCTGGCCAAGTACCTGGATGCAGCGAACTTCCCGGAGGGAAACCCAACTGCTGATCCTACTCAGGAAGCGATGGAGATCTGGTACATCGACCAGAAAACTAGTGAGGACGGCGAGGCGGTGGTCTGGGAGCTGTCCTCTCCGGGCGAGATCGACAACCACGGGCTGCCCGGCCGGCAAATGACGACCTTCTGCCACTGGGCCATGACCAACGGTTATCGCGGGCCCGACTGCGGCTACACCGGCGCAGCCATGTTTGACGACGAGGACAACCCTACGGATGACCCTGCAAAGGATCAGTGCAAGGGCTGTCTATCGTCCTGCAAACTGCGCTTCGGCGAGAACAACGAACTCTCATTCGGTGGATTCCCCGCCGTATCCTTGATTGCCCGGAGCTGACTATGCGCAAGCACATCATCGCGGCCATCCAGGCGCATGCGGCCGCCGAGTACCCCAAGGAGTGCTGCGGTCTGTTGCTTGCCCTGGGCCGCGCGCAGAAGTACTTCCCGTGCAAGAACATCGCCACGGAGCCGAACGAAGAGTTCAGGCTTGACCCCGAGGACTACGCCGCGGCGGAAGACATGGGTGAGGTGATTGGCATCGTTCACTCCCACCCGGACGCTACCAGCAGGCCGTCACCGCACGACATGGCCATGTGCGAGGCCACGGCGCTGCCATGGCACATACTCAGCTGGCCAGAGGGCGACCTGCGCACGATCACGCCGACCGGCAGCACTCCGCTGCTCAAGCGCCCGTTCGTGCACGGCGCCTGGGACTGTTGGCAGGTCTGCGCTGACTGGTACGCGCGGGAATGGGGGCTTGAGTTCGAAGCCTTCCAGCGCGTCGATGGCTGGTGGGAGAGTGCGGAGAACGTCAGCCTGTACGAGCAGCACTACGAGGCTGCCGGCTTTGTGCGCGTCGACCGGCCAGAACGAGGCGACCTGATCGTCATGCACGTCGGGCGGACTGCTCATCCCAACCACGCGGGGATTTATCTGGGTACCGACCTGGCGTTACCAGGGGAAGAGTCGGGCGCGTTTGGCCCCGGGCCGTTCCTGTTGCACCATCTTTACGGAAGGCCGTCCGAGATCATCGTTTTCGGCGGCCCGTGGCATGACAGAACATGTTTGATCCTCAGGCATAAAGACGCAATACAACCAACATGACGCGGCATGGCCGCAGGAGAAAGTTATGAATCAGCCATTTGAAATAGGAGACAGCAAAACGAGCCTTCGGCATTGTGTAATTATTGATGCCGGCCGGTTCGCTGGAGTTGGCGTGGGTTTACCAGAAGATCTTGCCGCGAGGCCCCAAGAAAACGCCGACCTGTTTGAGCGTCGGCTTTCAAGGCTGGAGGATGCCTTGGGATTTGATGCTATTTGTGATCGTTGAAGAACTTTGCAATAGCCGCAACATCGGGTTTGACGGGGCCGGCCGGATGGGTCTTAGCTAATTCAACGGCGTAAGCTTGGGCGGCCTCGATAGCGCTAGTGCCCTGTGTCTCCTTTAGCTGATTTGCGAGTCCCGAAAGAATGCAGTTCAGATTCAGGAGAGATGATCCTGTGTAATTCAGAATATCTTGAATGTTGGTTTCGTTGCTCACGTTGACCTCCAGGTCATAAACGCGCCGAAATTGGCGCAATCCGTCCTTAGGCTGGCAGGCTTAGGACCGTTCAGCATCAAACAGGCTGTGAAGATGGATAGTTACTGAGGTACAGGGCTAGCTCGTCTTTCGTTCCTGGACCTGAGTCCGGGCCGGAGTGCGGAATGAAAAACGTGTTCGTGGCACGGTAATCTTTAACTGCCCGATCCACTGTGGTCATCGATGCCCAAGGCAAAAAAACATTCCCTTTCGAGAAACCTGATGCGTCTTTTTTCCCCTCAAGGAATACGGTGAGGCCTTCATTCACCTTGAGTAGCTTTTTACTTCTCAGCTCTTTAGCCGGTTTTTCGCCAAATGCAACCTTGAGGTAGTCTTCCAAGGTGTCCATTTTGTCTGGTGTAACAATAAGAAGCTGTTGAGCACCTTGAGCGGCAATGATCAGAACTCTATTAAATTCGGCCTTTCGCTCTAAATGCTCTTCGCTGTGATATTGCATATTCGTTCCTTGATTAGTTGTCCGATATTCCTCAGCGAGGCATTGGCTGAAGAAGGCATAACGCTACTACGCTGCGCTGCGCATCCGCCACTGGCTTTCCATCCACACTGGATGCCTAGACAGGAAGACTGTAGATTCAGCTCCAAAGGATGATGAACGCCCGTGGAGTGGATTTTGCGCAAACTGATTGTTGTGCTTATGCTCGGTTTTCCGTGCAGTTTTCCCGTAATCGCTGGTGATGGCAGGCCGGTCAAGGTTTCGGCCTTTGGAGCGATTGTCTCATCGAGCCTTGCTGTGACTCTTTCCCCCGTCACGCTTACCGAAGACAGTCAAGAAAGTAGCCAGAATAGTTCAAAGAGGGGGGACCGAAAGATACTTGCCGCTCGCAATGATGCCGCAGCTTTCGTCGCGAGTGATGGAGTTATTAGAGGCGCGAGCCTGGAGGCTGCGTTCGAAGTTTTGCGTACTCAGAATGAAACAAGCTCAGTTAGTGACGTCGAGCTAGCCGAAGCAGTTTTGGTTTATGAATTACGCTAGAAAAATGGAGTTTCGACCATTTGTAGCCAGCTCGCGCTGGGCTTTTTGCATCCGCCCCTCAATGAAGTGGATGCCAGGCCAAACTCGCGCTTTCAGTGTGATTCGCCTGAATCGGCGAACAGCATTCACAGGATGCTGAAATGGGTTTCATCGTTCACATCTTCTAGCTTGATCTGCACTCCATTTTCGAAGTGAAATGCTATGACGCTTCCGGTGACGGTTGGTGCCATGACGTATCCGTTTAACGCTACGCCCACAACGCCTGCGAGCGTACCAACATCGATATGTGGGCAATCCCAACCTTCTTCCGAATCGCTCCACGGTTCCGGTGGTGTTGAGGACGATCGCCAGAAGATAATGCCGCAATCAAAATAGGCCCGGTACCGTCGACCACCGAAACTAATGTGACTCACGTTCGCCGGGGCGATCACTTTCCCGTCACAGGCAAATGATTCGCAGATGAAGGAGTCGCATACCAGGCCTGTTATGTCCGGAGGTGTGCCGTTGATTTCCAGCTCAAGAGTTTGAGTCATGTGCCCTTGCTCGGTTGTAATGCGCAGAGGTTGTGCGCGATGCTTTTTACATCCTACCCCTCAGTGCTACAGTCCCGCCAAACCAATGGAGCTACATGCGATTTTGATATGGCAGTAGCGGAAGCGGTAGCTAAGTTGGCGATGTGCACGGCGTCTACGATGAATGAGGCGCGCCAAAGCGGGCCGAGAATAGCGGGTAGTTTCCCGGCAAACCAAGGAAGAAAGCGATGAGAGTGTTTTTTGTATTGCTGATGATGATCAGCGGCTATGCCTTTGCCGGCTGCGACAGCATTGGTGATTCGGACCAGCGCGCCTACTGCAAAGCCAAGGAAGGCCGTGGTAGTTGTAATTCGATCTCCTCCAGCGACCTGCGCTATACCTGCAACGCGGAAACTAATGGGAGTAGCTGCAATAGCATCAGCGACAGTGACCAGCGCTATTACTGCAATGCCAAGACCAATCATGGTAGCTGCAATTCGATCTCCGACCGCGACCTTCGCTATACCTGCAATGCTGAAACCAATGGTGGGAGCTGCAATAGCATCGATGACAGTGATAAGCGCTATTTGTGTAACGCCAAAACCAACAACGGTAGCTGCGGCTCTATCTCCGACAGCGACCTGCGTGCGCAGTGTGATGCTCTGAAGCGCTAGCCTTCAGCACCGACGACGCATTGGACAAAGTTACTGCTTGAGAGATTTCGATGCCGGAAATACTACAGTCCCGCCAAACCAAAGAGGGAACGACATGCGGATTTTGATAGCGGCGGTAGCGGTGGCGATGCTGGCGGGGTGCGTGTCACCCAGCGACCTGCGTACGAACACACCTACCGTCAGCGCGACGACGAAAAAAGAACCGAAGAAGTATGCCCTGTGCGTATTTCCTCACTGGCAGGATGCAAGATCAGAGGCGACCATGTCGGAAACCGAGAACGGTTACCGCCTCGTGATCGGCGCGATGCAGTTGACCGATGAGCTACTTGAGATCAACAAGACCTCCAGCGGCAGCTCAGTAATTTTTTATCAACGATCTGCATGGGCGCCAGGAGTTGGCCGCACAGCGATCGAGGCCGCAGTCCGCAACTGCCTGTAAATTAAATCGAATATACAGCCCGCTTTAGCGGGCTTTTTGTTGTCCTGGAGAAAAGAATGTCAGCGCTCGCGATCAATTACCAACCCATGACCACGATTTTGCTGTACGGGCAGCTAAGGCAGTTCGGAAGGTCGTTCAGGCTGTCCGTGCGGTCGCCGGCGGAAGCAATAAAAGCGCTCTGCGTGCAAATCCCAGGCTTCGAGCGGTTTCTGTCCAATGCGAAGTCAAGAGGCATTGAGTTCGCTGTATTCCGGGGCAAGAAGGCTTTGGGGGAGGGGGAACTTGGATTTGCCGGTAATGGTGAAATTCGAATAGCTCCAGTCATCACCGGCAGCAAGCGCGCCGGAATCCTTCAAACGATCATCGGCGCGATCCTAATCGCTGTTTCTTTCATCCCTGGTTTTCAGGTTCTCGCTGCGCCTGGTATCGCCCTTGTCGCTGGCGGCGTGATCCAAATGCTCAGCCCGCAGGCAGGGGGCCTCAAGACCAGTGCAGCACCTGAAAACACACCTGGGTACGCCTTCGGCAGCGCAAAGAACACCACCGCCTCCGGCAACCCAGTACCGCTCTGTATTGGCGAACGCCGCTGGGGCGGGGCGATTATCAGCGCCGCGATCTACGCCGAAGACCAGATGTAGTTATCACCCGAATTACAGCAGCCGCCCCAGAGGCGGTTTTTTATTGCCTGGAGGAAAGCATGGGCGCAGCACGCAAGATTGATGTCTATGGCGCGAAGGGCGGCTCCGAGAAGCCCAAGACTCCAACCGAAGCACCGGACAGCCTGCGCTCTGTCGCTATCGCAAAAATGCTCATTGCTATCGGCGAGGGCGAGTTCGAAGGCACGCCTACTGCGCGGGACATCTACCTCGACAACACTCCGCTGCAAGACCCTCAGGGCAACATGAACTTCCCGAACGTAAAGTGGGAGTGGCGCACCGGGGCGGTGGATCAGACCTATATCCAGGGCATCCCCTCGATCGAGAACGAAACCACGATCAGCACCGAGCTGCGTAGCGGTACACCGTGGGTTCGAGCGATCAGCAACACCCAGCTTTCTGCCGTGCGAGTACGTTTCGCCTGGCCGGCGCTACAGTCCGTGGACGCGAACAACAACATCAATGGTTACCGGATCCAGTACAAGGTCGAACTGGCAACCGATGGTGGGGCCTATCAGGAAGTCCTGAGTGAGGTAGTCGACGGCAAGACAACCAATCTTTACGAGCGAACCCGACGTATTGATTTGCCCAAGGCAGCCAGCGGCTGGCTGATGCGGATAACGCGACTGACCGTCAACCAGAACAGTCCGGGCAAGTTCTCCGACATCATGCAGATAGCGGGTTTCACCGAGGTTATTGACGCCAAGATCCGTTATCCCAATACCGCGCTGCTCTACATCGAGTTCTCGGCCGAGCAGTTCCGCAGCATTCCGGCCGTCACCGTTGGCTGTAAGGCTCGCAAATGGCAGGTACCAAGCAACTACGACCCAGTGTCGCGGACATACAACGGCATCTGGGACGGAACGCTCAAAGAGGCCTACACCAATAACCCGGTCTGGGCCACGTACGGGATCACTACGGTCGGTCGCTTCGGCCTGGGGCGACGCATCAAACCGTGGATGGTGGACAAGTGGGAGTTGTACCGGATCTCGCAGTACTGTGACCAGTTGGTGCCGGACGGGAAGGGCGGTCAGGAGCCGCGCTTCATCTGCAACCTGAACCTGCAGAGCAAGGCTGATGCCTGGTCGCTGCTGCGCGACATTTCGGCGATTTACCGGGGCATGACTTACTGGGCCCAGGGCCAGGTGTTCACCCTTTCGGATATGCCGCGCGCTACTGACTTCGACTTCGCTTACACCCGGGCAAACGTCATCGACGGCAAGTTCACGTACTCCAGTGCGTCGGAGCGCACCCGTTACACCCGCGCGCTGATCAGCTACGACAACCCGCTCAATAATTACGACACCGACGTCACAGCAGTGACTGACCAGAAGCTACAGCGGCGCTACGGCGACAACCCGCTGGAGATCAGTGCAATCGGGTGTACCCGCGAGTCGGAGGCCCAGCGCCGCGGTAAATGGGCGCTGCTCACAAACTCCAAGGATCGGGCGGTCACCTTCAAGGTCGGCCTCGACGGGCGCATTCCGCTGCCTGGGTACGTGATCCCGATCGCCGACGAGCTTCTGGCTGGACGCCCGGTGGGCGGACGCATCTCGGCGGTGAACGGCAAGGTCATCAAGTTGGACCGCGACACCCAGGCCAAGCCCGGTGACCGATTGATCCTCAACCTGCCCGACGGCAAGTGCGAGGGGCGCACCGTGCAGTTGGTCAGCGGCCGGGAGGTCACCGTGACTGTTGCTTACTCCGTGGTGCCGGAACCTGAGCTGGTGTGGGCGCTGGATGCCGATGACCTCGCAATCCCTCTGTACAGGGTGGTGAGCGTGGCCCGGCCGGAGCCCGGCGTCTTTGAAATCTCGGCCGTGCAGTACGACCCAAGCAAATTCGCGCACATCGACACTGGCGCGCGCCTGGAAGAACGGCCGATCAGCGTTGTGCCAATCACCGTGGTTCCGGCGCCGGCGAGCGTCGACATCACGTCGAACTACTCCGTTGACCAGGGCCTGGCGATCAGCACCATGAACATCTCATGGCCTGCCGTGGCTGGCGCTGTCGCGTATGACGTGGAGTGGCGCAAGGACAGCGGCAACTGGATCAAGCTGCAGCGCACTGGTTCGACCAGCGTGGACGTTACGGGAATCTACTCGGGCGCCTATCTGGCCCGGGTGCGTTCGGTGAGTGCATTCGAGATATCTTCGATTTGGAAGAGTTCAAACCTGACCAACCTGGAAGGTAAGGTAGGCCTGCCGCCGGCGGTGGCATTCCTGACCACCACCAGCCTGGTCTACGGCATCGGCATCCAGTGGGGTTTTCCACTAGGTGCTGAGGACACCCAGTGCACGG
Organism: Pseudomonas sp. HC1(2025); assembly: GCF_058742075.1. Classification (NCBI taxonomy): domain Bacteria; kingdom Pseudomonadati; phylum Pseudomonadota; class Gammaproteobacteria; order Pseudomonadales; family Pseudomonadaceae; genus Pseudomonas; species Pseudomonas sp. HC1(2025). The sequence goes on from NZ_CP196017.1 coordinate 2,372,284, forward strand.
AGGTCTGGTATAGCGAATCGCCGGACCTGACAACGGCCGCGAAGCTGAGCGACTTCAGCTATCCGCAGGCCAAGCATGAAATGCACAGCCTGCTAGCAGGTGCGAGCCTGTTCTTCTGGGCGCGCTTGGTGGACCGTACTGGCAACGTTGGCCCGTTCTTCCCGATCCCTGGCGCGGTCAATGGCCAGGCCAGCTCGGACCAGACTGAGTACGACAAGTACTTTGCCGACAAGATCGGCAAGGGTGCGCTGTATCCAGGGCTGCGAGAAGAGATCGCGCTGATTTCGGGGGACAGCGACGGGTCGGTCAACGAACGGCTGAAAGAGGCCAAGGCAGAGCTGGAGGGGCTACTGGGCCAGATCACCGGGGCAGAGCCGTACAATCCGAACGAGCACTTCACCGCTGGCGCATTCACGCAAAAGGATGGGCACCTGTACCAGGCGACTGGCCCGGTACCCGCCGGCGAAGCGCCGCCAAACCCGCTGTACTGGAAGGATATCGGCACGATCCTGCAAACCACCAACGCGCTGGCCCAGCAGGTTCAACTGGTTACCAGCATGATCGAGGAGATCGAGGGCCAGGTGGTGGCCACGGCTACATCGGTAGAGGCGCTGCGTTCGGCCGCCCGTGGTGATGATGGCGCGGGTGACCTGGCGGACGCTGTGAAAGGGTGGCAATCGACCGCTGATCTCGGGATTGAGAAGCGCACCTGGGCCACGGAAAGCGATGCAATGGCGCGGCAACTCACCACGATGGAGGCGCGGGTGGGGGCGAACCAGTCCGGGCTGACCGTGCTGGAGCAGGTGGTGGCCAACAACAAGCAGACGGCAGCCACCCAACTGACGCAGCTCAAAAGCGACTTGGAGTTGACCGAAGGGAAGGTCGCTGGGAATGCGCAGGCCATTACCGGCCTCGACACCAAGGTCACCAACCTCGACGGCAAGGTCACATCTCAAGCGTCCAGCAATGAGGCGCTGCGGGCCTCGGTGCGCGGCGATGATGGTTCCGGCGATCTTGCCGGTGCGATTAAGGCCTGGGAGTCGACAACCAGCTTTGAGGTCGAGAAGAAGGTGCAGGCTTCCGCTAATCAGGCGCTGGCCAGAACATCGGAAACCCTGCAGTCGAGTATCGGCGAGACCAACGCCTCGGTTCAGCAAGTGAGCGAGACGGTTGTTGATCTCAACGGCAAGGTATCTGCCCAAACGACGATCAAGGCCCAAACCATTGCCAACGGCAAGAAGGTGATGGCCGGTCTGGCGCTGGGCAGTGACGGGGAAACGTCGGAGATCCTGGCGTTTGCGCAGCGCTTTGCGATTGTCGACGAGGTCAGTGGGCAGTTGATTACGCCGTTCGTTGTGAGCGGCGGCCAGGTGTTCATCAACCAGGCGGTGATCAACAAGGCATTTATCCAGGAGATCATCCTGGGCATGACGCTGCGATCTGAGGCCATCGACTCCAGGGGGCGCCCGCTGCTGGAGATCAATGTGAAGGCGGGCACATTCGTGCTGCGCGGCGATGGTACTGGCGGCTCGATCTTGCTCAATAACAACGGCCTTGCTGTGTATGACGGTAATGACGTACGTCGGACAATGACCGGCAATCTAAGACTTTGACTGGATTGAAGTTGCAGGGGAGGTGCGGGCATGGACTTTGGTTTAAGTGTGTTTGACGCTAACGGCGTTAAAACATTAGGTATGGAGGATTTCACGCTACAGAAGTTGGCGGTGTTGATAGTTCCGGCGGCAACTGGTGGTGGAAGAGGTTCTAACTATGAGTACATCCTTATGGATGTTCCAGGCTATGACCCCGCCACCTGCTTTGTCACGATCACCCCCAAAGTTTACGCGCCGTATGATCAGCGTGGTTACCCTGATACTTGGGGTGGCTTACCGACTTACACAAACTTGGGCGGGACAAGAATTGCGATTTACACACAAATCAATTACCGCGAGCCGGACGGTGGTGGCGGCGGGAAAAACCGCGAGATGTGGACGCGCAATGTTGTGGAGAGCGTCGTAGAAGTGGTCAAGGTAAATTGATATGGATGACTACGGTTTTGTCGCTGTAAACGATCACGGATCTGTCAGCATCAGCAGCGTGTACAAAGTTCTGGTGTTCTCCGAGCGAGGGCAGTTCAGAATCCAGTCTCGCTACACTGATAAGGAAGGCAAAGGTCAGTTTACCTTTGCCAAACCTATTCGCACCGTGGAACCCCCCCAAATATTTTTGAGGACGATATCGGCATCACACGCCAGCCTTGGACTGTATACCTCCATTGAAGGATCTTCCGGTAACTGGACCGGGTTTCATGTCACATCAGCAGTTCGGGGCGGAAGCGTGTTGCAAGACTATTTAATGGAGTTTGTGTCTTGCAAATATTCCGACCAAAGCAGTTCATCTGAATACGGACTTGAAGTGCGCGATGCGCAAAATCGAATAATGTTTGTGTCCAGCGACAGGGTGGTTCGCTATGGGAAGTTCTCAAAGAACTGGACTATTGGCAGAGGGACTTTTGTCGATATCTACTACAGCGATGTAACGGTTGATGCTGATGATTTTATAAGTGTGTCAAGTCTTGATCGAGGAATCATGTGGTTTGCAAACGCCTCGAAATATGCGGGCATCACAATTTTAGAGGGCGGAGTTCAGGTTTTGCATATTTTCAATCAGAAGCACTACTTGGAGCGATTCTACTGGCAAGGATCGGATGGCTTCTGCCTAAGTATTCCCGTCTGTAAATTTCCAATAGAACGCTACTACAACTAATTTCAAGTGCCGATGTGGGCACTCAACTGGAGAAACCTATGGCTTCTTGGTTTTCAGAAGGGACTGTGAGCGTGCAGAACGGGAGCCCGACAATAACGGGCGTCGGCACCAAGTTCTCGAACTGCCGTGCCGGGGATATGTTCGTCGGCCCTGACCAGGGCATCTATCAAGTGATCAACCCAGCCAGCGATACGTCGCTTGCCATTTCGCCGGCGTACCGTGGGCCGGCCGTTGGCGGCGCCGGGTACGGGATCGTGCCCGTCAATGGCTACCCCAAAGCCCTGGCCGACGCGGTGAACCAATTTGTTCAGCAGTGGGGCGCAACACTCGCGGGCCTGGGTGATGTGTCCACTCAGGATGTCGTGCCGGTGGCCATGGGCGGTACCGGTGGCAGAAACCCGGCTGAGGGGCGCTCAGGCCTGGGGCTGGGCACTGCTGCAACAGCGGCGCTGACCGTGGGCAATGCGGATACCACACCAGGGCGAGTGCTGAAAAATGGAGACCTTGGCCTTGGTGCAGACTGTGTAGGGATTTCAGATTGGACTGCCGCCTACGATGAACTTGGCGGCGCGCTTATCGCCGGTAATGCGATCTTTCCCGGCGGCACCGGGGAGTCGATCAACGCAACAGGTATCACCTTGAGGCGTTCTGGCCGCGTTGGCGCTCAGATCATGATTTACAACGGTGATAACCAGTTCCTCTTTCGTTCGGCATTCAACGGGTTCCTTCCGTGGGTGCGGATGTACCACACCGGCAACACCACCCGCATGGCCGACAACACACTAAGGGCGATCTGATCATGGCAAGAGCAGCAATTAACATCACCGGCGCGGGTGAAAAGTTTGATTTCGTCTCGCTCGGTGGGGTGGATGTGACCTGTTATCGCAAGGACGTTGGCGTCTACTGCGTCACCGGCACCCAGGGCATGGTCCCGTTCCCGCCCATCGATCAGGGCTGGGGCTACGGGCTCCACCCCTCGGACAATCCCGCCGAGGTGAACATCTCGTTTGAGGGCGACCTACTCACGGTCACCGTGACCAAAGAGGGCGAGCCGTACGATCTGAAGGTCATGATCACGCTGCACATCCTGGTGCCGGATCTTCCCCCACAGGAAGAGCTGCCGCCGCCGGCGCTTGATCCTGTGGTGGCTGCACAAACCCAGATCGTGCACCTGCGAGCCGAGGCGGATTACGCAATCGCGCCACTTCAGGACGCCGTCGATATCGACGAAGGGACCGAGGCAGAGTTGGCGACCCTCAAGGCCTGGAAGAAATACCGCGTGGCCCTGAACCGAGTGCCCGAGCAGGACGGGTACCCACTCGCCATTGATTGGCCCGCCGCGCCATAGCGTCGCGCCGCAGTCGACCACACCCGCCGTCGAGCGGGTTTATTTTTGCCTGGAGAAAAGCATGACCACTTCCGATAAAGACCGGGACATCCTAGCGCGCACGCTGTGGGGCGAGGCCCGCGGGGAAGGTCTGGCCGGCCAGATAGCCGTGGCATGGACCATCCGCAACCGTGTGTTCGACGGCAAGGCCAAGTCCTGGTGGGGCGAGGGCTACGCCGGTGTGTGCCTGAAGCCATGGCAGTTCAGCTGCTGGAACCAGAACGACCCGAACTACGCCTACCTCAGCGGTGCGAAGCCGATCCCGGCCGCGCAGCTCGCCCAGGCCCAGCGTGCTGCTGACCAGGTGATGGCCGGCGCGGTACCGGATCCAACCGGCGGGGCCACGCACTACTATGCAACCACAATGCCCAAGGCCCCGGCCTGGGCGGCGAAGGCCAAGCAGACGTTGCGCCTCGGGCACCACGTCTTTTTCAAGGATGTTCCGTGATGACGCCCGTCCAGAAGTTGGCCGGGCTGGTGGTGCTGATCCTGGTGCTGATGGCCAGCACCGCCGGCGTCACCTGGCAGGTGCAGGAATGGCGCATGGGCAAGATGCTGGCCGAGCAGGCCGGCCTGCACCAGGGCGAACTGGCTGCCGTCAGCGCGGCCGCCGCCGAACAGGTGAGCGCCGAGCAGGGCAGGCGCCTGGCCCTGGAGCAGACGCTGGCCACCTCCGATCAACAACACACCCGAGAGCTTTCCGATGCTCAACGCAACCAGGTTCTGCTGCGTGACCGCCTTGCTACTACTGATTTGCGGCTGTCAGTCCTTCTCGACGCCACGGATTCAGCCAGTGGCTGCAACGTGCCTGCCGCCTCCGGCGCCGTCGGCTTGGTTCATGCAGCCCGTAGAGCCCAACTTGACCCAGCGCATGCTCAACGAATTGTCGCCATCACCGATGCCGGCGACCAAGGATTGATCGCGCTGCGGGCGTGCCAGGCGTATGTAAGAGCCATTGTGCATTAAGGATGATGAGCTACTCTTTTGGCTTGGATGTTCAGGACAACAATTTTCCATTAAAACTGACAGGCTCTTATGGACAAGCAGCTGGCAGGTCTTTCACTATTTCTCACGCTTAGCTGGGTTGCCTCTGTGATCTTCGTGATGTGGGTTTTCAGCAAATGATCACGTTAGCTGTATCAGCTCTGGCCCCTTGTTTCGAACGTTGCCCACGGCCGTATTGACTTTAAACCATTCGAAAGCCTCGGCCGGCTCGCCCTGGTGCAACACCATCTGCTCGGCACGCTCCTTGGGCGTGGCCGGGTCCAGCCATTCCCTGGCCAACTCCGGCGCTAGCACCACGGGCCGCCGGTCGTGGATGTCCACCATGCCGCAGGCGCTGTCGGCGGTGATGATCACGAAGTCGTCATGCTCGCCTGGGCCTTCATCAGTGTCGGGCAGTTGGCAGGTAGCTACCTATCTCTTCGACATTACATAGAAAAAGCCCCGCAGCTTATTCAGCTGCGGGGCTTTTTCTATGTAATGGCTTTAAGCTTTAAACCACAAACTTCGCAATCATCGTATTCAGGTCCACCGCCAAACGCGACAGCTCTTGGCTAGCGGCAGTCGTCTGGTTTGCGCCAGCGGCGGTTTGGGCCGACAGGTCGCGGATATTCGTCAGGTTGCGATCCACCTCCCGGGCAACTTGGGCCTGTTCCTCGGAGGCGCTGGCGATGATCAGGTTGCCTTCGGTGATGCGGGTTATTGCGTGGGTGATCTGCTCTAGGGACTCTCCCGCACTATGGGCCACGGTCAGTGTCGAGCGTGCGCGTTCATTGCTGCTGTGCATCGCCGAGACTGCCTGCGTCGAGCCTTTTTGCACGCCGCTGACCATTTGTTCGATTTCCTGGGTCGATTGCTGGGTTCGATGGGCCAGCGCGCGGACTTCGTCGGCTACCACGGCGAAACCACGCCCTGCTTCACCGGCGCGAGCGGCTTCGATGGCGGCGTTCAGGGCCAGCAGATTGGTTTGTTCGGCAATCGCGCGGATCACATCTAGAACCTTGGTGATGTCCTGGACACTGTCGGCCAGGCTCTGGATTTCCCCGGTTGCCGTCGTCACTTCCTCTGCCAGCAACGAGATCGACGCCACGGTGTCCATGACATGACTGCGGCCGTTGCCTGCCAAGGTGTCACCGTCGCGGGAGGCGTCGGCGGTGCTGATTGCGTTGCGCGCCACTTCATCAACCGCGGCGGTCATCTGATTGACCGCCGTGGCGGCCTGTTCGATTTCACCGTTCTGCTCGTGCAAGGCACGGGTCGACTCTTCGGTCACCGCCGACAGCTCCTCTGCAGCCGATGCCAGTTGATTGGACGAGTCGGTTATCTGGTGGATTGTTTCGCGAAGGTCCGATTGCATGGTTTCCAGGGCGCGCAATAGCTGGGCAGGTTCGTCCTGGCCCTCGACGACAATCTGCACGGTGAGGTCGCCCTTAGCCACTTGTTCGGCGATGCTTACCGCTTGGTGCAACGGCACCACGATACTGCGGGTAAACAGGGTGGCGAGGAGGGCGGTGAGCAGTGTTGCCAGCAGCATGGCGATGAACACCCATTTCACTGCGCTGGTGTACGTTGCGTCGGAGCTCGTCGCCGCGTCGTCGGCTTCCTGGATGTTGATGACGAGCAGGCTCGCCAACTCTGACCCTAGCCTGTCGCCCAGGGCGATCAGCTCGCCATTGAGCAGCGCGAGTGCTTGTGGTCGCTCCCCTTCTGCGGCCAAGGCTAATACCTGTTGCTGTACCCGCAGGTATTGCGCTTGGACCGACTTGAAACGTTCGAACGTATCCCGCTCGGCATCCACTGTGAGTTTGCTGGTGTACAGCGCGTTGTCTGCTTGAACCTTCTCGCGCAGTTGCGAAAAAACGCGCTGGCTGGCCTTTACCTGCTCCGGGCTGTCAAGCAACATGACCCGGTAGGTTGCGACACGGATCTCGGACATGGTGGTCTGCAGATCGCCCAGGGCCAAGATGCTTGGCAGCCAGTTTTTGTCGACTTCATCCGACTGGCTGGCCATGTCGCGCATCTGGCTTAAAGAGAACAAGCCCAGTAACACCACGAGCAGTCCGACCAGGCCAAAGCCAAAGGCCGACCGCAACGCTATTTTCATCTTTCTTAAACTCATGAACTCCCCCGGTGACAGGAAAAATAAGTGGCCGCAGTGTTGGTTTGTCCGCGCGAAATCGCAGGGGCAACGGGTGCGTCACTCTGTTGGTTTGGTTGTTTTAATGATGCGGTAAGGGGCTATGGCCAGTGCTGTGCGTCATGGGCGAGCGCTGTGTGGCGACGTTTCTGTCGATCAGCCATGGCAACAGTTGGTATGCAGGCATGGGGCGAGCAAGCAGGTAGCCCTGGCCGGTTTCGCACCCCAGGTTGAGCAGGATGTCGCGTTGCTCAGTGGTTTCGATGCCTTCGATAACCACGCCGATGTTCAGCTCGCGAGCCAGTGACAAAACGCTGGAGATCGCCGCGCGGCTACGCGGTTCCGATGATAGGTCGCGGATGAATTCAGCCTCTATTTTTATTTCGTTGAACGGCAAACTGCACAGGCGTTGCAAGGAGGAATACCCACCACCGAAATCGTCGATGGACAACCCGCAGCCCATCATGCGCAGGCGCACCATGTTCTCCACGCTGAGCGAGCCGGGATCGAGCGTGCCGGTCTCGGTCATCTCAAATGACAGGCTGGAACCGGGTGCGTCGAAGCGTTTGAGCAACAGGGCTATGTGCGCACTCATCTGCGGGTTGGCGAACTGGCCTGCGTTGACGTTCACCGCGAAGGTAATTGACAGCTGTTTGGCCAGTGCGGCCTTGCGCAGCGTCAGGCATTGGTCCACCTGTCGATAGAGCAAGCTGTCGAGCAGGCCATGGCGTTCGAGCGCCGGGATAAATGCAGTGGGCGCCAAGATGCCCCGCTCAGGATGGTTCCAGCGTGCAAGTGCCTCTACGGAGGTAACCTGTAATGTCCGAATATCGAATTTTGGCTGAAAATAAACTTCCAGCTCGCCGTTTTCCAAGGCGCTAAGCACCTGGTGTTCGTTGCTCTCATCGGCGACGTGCAGCGGGTAGGGATTGCGCGGGTTGTGGTCGAGGTACTTACCGACCAGTCTTTTCACATCCTGCTCGTACAAGGGTTTGCAGAGCTGACCAAGCACGCGCAGGCCGAGCAATGTCGCCATGCCGCTGATGGCCTGGCGTAACTCGGGGGCAATACTGCTGGTGATCACCACCGATTTGAGTGCGTGCCGTTGGCTCGCTCGTCGCATGAAGGTAATGCCGTCCATGCCATCCATGCAGATGTCGCAAAATGCGATGTCTACCGGCCCACTGGTTTCCAGGAGTTGCAGCGCCTCACAACCGTCCGAGGCTTCCAGAATGCGTGTACAACCAAGCTGCGCGAGGAGCGCGACTGCGTAACGACGCTGTACTGGCTGGTCCTCCAGCACCAGGACGCGAAGTGTGGACATTGACATTAGAAGGGCTCATCTAAAGGCTAAGGCGCTAGCTTGCCCAAGACTGATCGCCTTTTAATCTCGAAATCCCTTACGTCTTTGCAAGAAATTTCTTAAGATGATTTTCCACCGGCACTCGCCTGCAGCAGATCCAGAAGCCGCTGCATGCAATTTTCCATTGCTGTCGTCGAGGCAACCAGTACGGTTCGCTCGGCTTCCTTTGCGCAATCAGCCTCAAGATTCTCGCAGGTGAGGATCAGTTGCTCATAGCGGATAAGCCTTGCCCCGCCTTTCACTCGATGCGCGAAGTGGGCCAAGCCTTGGCGGTCATCGCGGGCAAGCAGCTCGGCGAGCTGTTGCAGATCCGCATGGGTGCTTGACGCCAATTCTTCACGCAACGACTGCAGCGCCGATAACTTGCCCAGGGTCAGCGCTTTCAAATGCGCGTCGAGTGATTCGCCCGTCAGCTCGGTGCTCGTCTGGTCGCTAAAGTAGTCCGTTTGCAGTTGCTGAAGCCGTGCACTCAATTGGTCCAGGCTGATGGGTTTGAAGAGACAGTCATTCATGCCGGCATCCAGGCAGCGCTGTTTTTCTTCGGCGACGGCGTTGGCGGTGAAGCCCAGCAGTAAACAGCTGGGTTCACCGCTCGCCTCCTCAGCCTGTCGAATCGCCCGGGCCAATTGGTAACCGTTCATGCCAGGCATATCGCAGTCTGTCACCACCACATCGTAAGGCTGCTCGTTCCACAAGGCCAAGGCTTGGGCGCCGTCGCAAGCCTCCCGCACCTCATGGCCCAAGTAAGCGAGTTGCTGTGAAAGCACCAGGCGGTTGGCGGCGTAGTCATCGACGACCAACACGCTCAACGGCATCCCCGGCAGACTGTCGAGCGGTTCGCAGATCTGCGGTGACGGTACGTCCGCAGCGGGCAGAACCAGCGTTACGGTGACCCTCGTGCCTGTGGCTGGGGTGCTGATCAACTCCAGGCTGCCGCCCATCATTTCGATCAGTGACCGGCTGATGACCAACCCCAGTCCCGAGCCCTGTTGCTGTTTGCCAGCCTGGCTGAACGGCGAAAACAACTGCTGCTGATCGGCTTTGCAGATGCCCACGCCGGTGTCGACGATGCTCACCGATAACTGCATAGGTTGAGTGGCTTCAGCCTGTCGTGCTTGCGCGGTGATACGCACTTCGCCTACAGCGGTAAACTTGATCGCATTGCTCAGCAGGTTGGCGATAATCTGTTTGAAACGCATCGTATCGATCAGTACGTTGCGGTCTAGGGCTGGATCGATCTCCAGCTTCAGTGCGATCGCCTTCTCGCGTGCCAGGCCATCGAACACCCGCGTCACCGAGGTCACTAGCTGGTGCGGGTTTGCACTCTCGGGTGCCAGGCACTGTCGCCCGGATTCGATACGAGCAATGTCGAGTACGTCACCGATTAGCGCCAGCAGCTCCTTGGCGGCCCCCGACGCAACATCGATGGCGGCCCGGTCGAAGATGCCTTGTTCGGATTTGCGCGAGGCCATTTCGAGCATGCCCAGTACCGCATTCATCGGCGTGCGGATCTCATGGCTCATGGTCGCCAGAAACGTGGTCTTGGCCCGATTGGCGTTGTCTGCTTCCTGCTTTGCCGCGTGCAGTTGTTCCACCAGGCGCTGGCGGTCGCTGACGTCGACCCAGCCGCCGATCAAGCCATCGACACGGCCTTCACTGCCGCGAAATGGCAGGATCCAGTGATAGATCGTCAGCACTTCGCCACTTGGCAAGACAATCAGGCGATCACGTAACATCGGTTCGTCGGCGGCCATCACGGCGAGGTAGTCGCGGTGATATTCCCGGGCCTGCTCTTCGCCGGAGAGCAGGCTTTCCATCACCGTGGTCCCCAGCAATTGTCGCTCGTCCTCGACACCAAACACCTGCCGGTAAGCCTTGTTGCACAGCTGCAGGCGCCCCTCGCGGTCCCGCACATAGGTGGGATGGGGCGTGCCGTTGATCAGTACACGATCGAATTCCAGCCTGGCGCTGAGTGCGCGTTCGGCGCGTTTGCGGCGTAGCACCTGGCGTCGCAGCAACACAATCCACACACAGGCGCTCAGCAATAGCACGGCCGCCAACGCAAAGCCCTTCAGGATTGCCGCGCGGTGTTTACTCCAGTAGCTGTCGTCGAGCACCACCGGGCTGCGCCAGCGATTGGTCAATTCGTCCATTTCCTCGGGCGAGATGCTGAGCAGTGCCTTGTTAAGGATCGAGAGCAGAAGCGGCGAGTTGTAATCAACCGCAAACGCCAGTTGGGCTGCGCGAGCACCGACCGTTGCGCTGATTTTGAGTTGGTCAGGGTAATTTCGGGAAATCAGGTAACGTGCGCTGATCAGCGTACTGACACTGGCATCCACACTACCTTTGGCGAGCAGCGAAAACGCATCGGCGAGATTCTTCGCCTCGACGATCTGCACCTCTGGAAACTCGCGTTCAATCATCTCCTGACTGGCGTTGCCACTGATTATAGCTAGGCGCTTTCCCGACAAGTCCTGAAGGCTGTTCGGGCTTTCGGGCACGTTGCGCGTCACCAGTACAAAGGGCGTTGACAGGTAGGGGCGGCTGAAACTGACGCGGCGTTCCCGGTCGATGCTGGGCGTCAGTGCTGCCAGCAAATCGGCTTCGCCCTGTTTGACGCGGGTAATCATCGCATCGACCGAAGCGCCTTTTTGCGGGTCGAATTTCAACCCGGTCCGCAGGCTGATTTTGGCGATCACGTCAGCACTCAGGCCCCTGAAACGTTCATGTTCATCAAAAAAGGTAAACGGCAGAAAGTCTTCGTTTACGACCACTTTCAATCGGGGATGCTGCGCCAGCCAGCGCTGTTCCTCGACGCTGAACTGCACTTGATGGGTACCGGAAATACTCACGCCGCCGGCATTCCAGCGGCGCGCGATGGTCATCTGTTCACTGGCGGGAATCGCTTGCAGGGCGGTGTTGACGAGGTGCAACAGCTGCGTGTTGCCGCGCGTCGCGGCGAACGAGAAGTTGTTGACCTCCATGCGCGAGAAGTCCACCAGCTGCACGTTGTTCAGGTAGCTCTTGTTGATCAGATAGCTGGCCGTCACCGAGTCGCCCAGGTAAAGGTCAGCTTTGGAAAACGCCACTGCGCCCACCGCGTTGAGAATCGAGGGGTACAGCTTGAAGGTGGCGTCGGGGTAGAACGCTTGCACCGTGTTCAGGGGCAGATAGTGATCCACCATGGCAACCGTTTTGCCAGCCAGAGTCGGGTCGACCAGCGGCGAATCGTTGCTGTGCGCCACCAGCGTCGGCTGATCCAGGGTGTAGGGTTGCGACAGCCGAAGGTCCGGGTCTGCGGCCTCAAAGCCATTGGCAGACGCCAGCAAGTCGATGTCACCATGTTTGAGCGCCCGGATCACCTCGGTGCGATTGGGATAACGCAGTACCTGTATGCGTACCGTCAGCAGTTGGCCAATCAGTGCCAGGTAATCCGCACTGATGCCCTCGAACTCATGGTTATGGTTAGTGATGTCAAACGGAGGATAGTCGGGGGCGGACGTGCCCACGCGCAGCTTTTTTTTAGCGCCCAGCAGCTTTAAATCGGCGGGGCTCAATGGCAGTTGACTGTCTTGTAGGGAGGATCTTCCCAGCACCGTTAACGTGACTGGCGCATCACCCGCCCACACCATGTGAATGCTTGTCCATAACAACAGCATGGCGGCGAACAGCTTCAAATCAATGGTCCTTAATGCGGTGCAGAGAGGTCGAAAACCGATGGTGGCATCAGCATAACGCCATTGTAGTCTCGGGCGTAACTCGCCCGGAAGTTAGTAGTGGCATTAAGGCATTATGGTACATTGTCGCCATTATTGCCGACGATGCACTACTAAAAACCGAGGAAGGCTGCAGATGTATAAAGTCCTGCTAGTCGATGACCACCCTTTTATCAGGACCGCGCTGCGCACGCTGGTGAGTGAGGAAGGCTATGAAGTGGTGGGCGAAACCGACAACGGCGTCGATGCCATCAGCCTGGTGCGTCAACTGGTCCCGGACCTGGTGTTGCTGGACATCACCATGCCGCGCTTGGACGGCATTTCGGTGATCGAAAGGATCCGAGCCTTGGAGTTGAACACCCGGATTATCGTGCTCACGTCCCTCAGCTCAGAGCAGTACGCCACGCGTTGCATCGGTACCGGCGCCTCGGGTTTTATCAGCAAGACCGATGAGTTGAGCGTACTCGCCCAAGCGATGAAAACCGTGATGAAGGGCTACGTCTACTACCCGGAAACAGTGGTGGCGTTTTCGAAGAAGCACAAATTGGCAGTGGATGAAGCGCAGCTTATTTCCTCGCTGTCCAATCGCGAACTGTCGGTGTTTCAGCAACTGTCCCGAGGCATGAGCAATAAGGACATTGCGCAGAATATTTTGCTCAGCAGCAAGACGGTGAGTTGCTACAAGGCGCGTCTGTTGGCGAAGCTGAACGTGAAGTCGGTGGTGGACTTGGCGGACATTGCCAGGCGCAATAATCTGATTTGAAGCGGTGTGAAGTGGGCACTACATGACCGTCACGCTTTTCATACACACTTCCAAAACGTTCCATACAGGTAGCGAATTGCGCTCCCTGTATGGAACGCATTATCTTTCGGTCTCGACGATTTCTCAGGTGGAAATTCCTACATCGCAAAGGAAATGCACCATGAGTACGAACATCAAGAAAACCTCCGAAAATATGGCCACGTTGGCCGCGGAAACGCTCAACAATCAAAATGCTTCTGTGATTGCCAAAAGTCTGGCTCCTTCCGCGTTGGCTCAAAGTGGTATCGGTAAGCAGACGAGCTAGTCTGGAGATGTCTACGATGTCGGGGCAGTCCAGTTTAAGGCAAAGAGGTGTCTACGGAACCCGGGGCGATTGAGGTTTTAGACAGCGAATCTCTCAAAGCCAAGCACTGTGTGGCCTATGCGCTGCTCAAGTACATACTGTTGCAGTATCAGGTTGTGACTAGAGCCTTGGTGCAATTAATTCAGGCCCGTTGTTTCGCACATTTCCCACTGCCGTGCCGACTTTGAACCATTCGAAAGCCTCGGCCGGCTCACCCTGGTGAAACACCATCTGCTCGGCACGCTCTTTGGGCGTGGCCGGGTCCAGCCATTCCCTGGCCAGTTCGGGCGTCAGCACCACGGGCCGCCGGTCGTGAATGTCCACCATGCCACCGGCGCTGTCGGCGGTGATGATCACAAAGCCGTCATGCTCGCCTGGGCCTTCATCTGCGTCGGGTAGCTGGCCTATGGCCGCACACAGCACAGGCGCGCCATCCCGGCGGCGGATCAGGTAGGGCTGTTTCTTCGGCCCGCCCTCATCAACCCATTCAAACCAGTTGTCCACGGGCGTGATTGCCCGGTGTGGCCAAATAGCTCGGAAGAATGGGCCGTGGGCCACTTTCTCGACTCGAGCGTTTATCGCCGCGGCACGGTCCTTGGCCCAGTGCGGCCGCCAACCCCACCGCACCAGGTCTGCGTGCAGCGTTTCATCCTGCTGGTGGAGCAGGGCGACCTGGGTGGTTGGTGCTACGTTGTACCGCTCAAGCGGAGCCTCACCCACTGAGTTTGCCAGGGCGTTGGGCATGCTCAGTGCTGCAACGAAGTCATGAATTCCGCTGTACTGTGAAAGTCTTCCGCACATCGGCAAGCCCTCGGTAGAAATTTCAGCTTAGATCACGCGGCAAAATTTCTACGGGTTTGCTTCCCCAGGCCCCGTTTGTAGCCCGCGCAAGCGCCCATTCAAGTGAGTTGAGCTTGCTTGTGACAAAGCTCAGGTCAGTTTTGCAACTAGCAAGAGCGCTATCGGAGGCCTTGAGCTCTGTCCGAAGCTTGTCGCGTTCGATAGACAGCTCAGCGTGCATTCGTACCAGGCCGTAGATGTCCTCTCGGGCTTTGCGAAGCAGCAGGTGCAGTTCCTGAATCTCGTTCTCCAGGAGCAGGGCGTGTTGCTTGTGCATTTCTAAAGGCGTAGGGCATCCAAGCCACTCGCAGGTGTCTTCGTCGATGTTCATGGAGGGGTAACCCGAATCTGTATATATGTACAGTAATCGAGATTTGTGCGGACTGAGTTTGCGAGGCGACGAACTGCAGGTGTTCCCGACGATCAGTTAGGGAGCATTGAGAACGGCCAGGGTCAGCTTGATGAACTCTTCGTTCCGGTCGATGGCGTCCAGCGCGCCGCGAACGTTGTCGGCGATTTCGGTGCCGCCTTGCTGCTCAACCCAGTTCGTAAGCTCCATGATGGCCGCCTCAAGGGCGAGTTGGTTCTCGTTGATTTTGGACAGTAGGGAAGGGAGCAGGTCAGAGTTCGGCATCGGTGTTCCTCCTTGGAGTGAACAGCGTAGCAGTTGATGTTCGGTACGGCTGCTCTAAGGGTGTCCACTTTCGACCCTAAGGTGTCCTTCGCGAAGGGCAGCAGTCGGCCGATAGTGTTGAAAAAGTCGCTCCGCTCAAACTGCCCGGAAAATGACCGGGAAAACGCAATTTTTGCACGCTGCTACGTGAAATCTGAGCCCGGAAGCCTCAGCCAAAAGTAAGAATTTCAATCTCAGATGCGCACTTTTCTGCCATGGAAACCAAGGCCGACTTTTTCAACAGAATCTGTCGAGAGCAGTCAGCCTACAGGCAAGTAATCAAGCTAGGACTCAAGCAAGTCCGGAGTTGTAATTATTTGTTAGCCCCCTCTCGTTATTTTGATGAGGGGGCTAATTTTTCTATTTTTTTATATAAAGCCACATTTATTTTTTTTGCATGTTTTTCAGTTCGATTTGTTTGTATTTTTCTACAATTTTAGCCATTTCTTTTTCGTCTTGCGTTGAAGATATTTCGACAAAGTAATCCCAGTGCTCCAGCACTTCGATGCTGTTCGCATGCCCCATGTGTGCGGCGTACTGATTGTATATTTTTGCTTTTGAAAAATCTTGTGGGATGTCATCGCCTACAATATAAATGGAACTTAGGTTGTTGTAGGCTCTAATTGATCCGGCTGCGCCGGCTGTTTCATACAGCGCAATTGCTTTGTTGATATCTTTTGTCGTTCCTAATCCGCGCTGATAAAGAAAGCCTAGATCTGTAAGTGCGTCCGCGTGGCGCGCATATAATTTAATTGCTCTCTCGTAATAAAATAAGCTGGTCTTATAGTCTTTTTCTGACTCGGTCAGTCTATAGTCACTATAAATTTTACCAAGAATATAGTTAAATTGTGCGTAGCCTGCATTGGATAAATTTAGTAGATTGGAAAACTCTTCGCTATCTTTAGGGTAATAGTTTGGTGTTGAGTCAGGTGGATAGTCGAGTTGCTTAAAAATAGCTGGGGGCAACGTTGAGCTAGTGGTTTTCATATTTTCATCCGAGATTACTGGCGTTGACAGTGACAACAGTAAAAGCGCAACAAATTGAATAGGGTACGAGTAGGTTGATTTACTCATGACCATACCTCATCTGCACTGTATCTTGAACCGACGAGCTCGACAGAGGAATCTTGGAAAATAAAAGCTCCAGCATCATCATTTGGCCTCGAATCAGATGTTCTAAATAGAACATCTGTTATGTCAGTTACTCGACCATCATGCCATTCTACCGTTGAGCTCAACTCATGGATATTTCCACTTTGATCTAATGATGAATCTTTCGCAAATGAAAGATTAATGCTTTTCAGCCCTATGTCGATAAGTGATTTCAACTCATTGTGTTCTGAAGCTCCATTGCTATTGATGTCTTGCCAAATTTTCAAATTCTCCCACACGGTATCATTTCTGTCGATCCGCCTATCTTGGTTATTGTCTAGTGCGGTGAGAGCAATTGCACCATCTGAAGCTGTACCGCCATTCGGCAGAGGAGTGTGATCACCGAAAAGCTCTCTGCCATCATTTATTAATCCGTCATTGTTTCTATCCATAACCAGAAATCCAGTGTTCTTCCCCGCCCACCCTGTATGAATCGGGTCTGACTCTCCTTTGAAATCAAACTTCACACCATCTTCGATTGACAAAGTAGTTATGCCTTCACCACTCAAATCAATGAGAAGTGGTGTTTTGAATGGCTCAGGGCATTTTTTTATTGTTTTTGCAACACCATTTGGTGTTGCGGAAAGTTCGATGCTTACACCGGCCTTTGAAAGTACGCGCTCTACAAAATGTATACAATTGTTAAATACTAGATTGTAGTTTCCAGGGTCTACGGATCCGTTTGCGTAACCGTTGGCTTGCGCAGACAGATTATCCATCATACTTTGAAATCTAGGTGTGTTAGGGACTTCAAATCGGTGAGAGCTTGTTTCTGTGTATAGTAAGTGATCGGTTGTTGAAATGTTGTCTCGTGAGGTGTCGGTTCTCTCGCCAGGACTAAATCCTATGGATCCTCTGTAGGACGGAGTATTGATCTCTAAAAATACATGACCTGTTTCAGTTGTACTGTTTCCGTAACTAGATCCTGACTTTGCGGCATGTATAGTAAATGAAGATCGGTGTGAGCTGTTAAATCCTGGGGTAGGGTTTGTTATCGTGGTTAATCCCTCTTCACCCCTTACACTAATATAATGCTCCGACATCGTGCATCCCTCTGGTTGAAATGCCGTAATTGGCTTCACTGCGTTACAGTTTTCATTCACACAATTCAAGCAGTCGTGACTTTTGGTCCCGGTCAGATACAGGACAAACGAGGAGGGAGAAAACTTAGGGGGAAAAGCATCTATAATGTATTACGGAATATTTCGATTCTTGTCTGCATCAAAGATTTGTATTCCCTCAGCGCGAGTGAGGCTACAAATGGCCCCACCTTTTACAGGCACGCCATGACCGCTAGCGGCCGAACGCGGCCATACGACAAGCGCCACGAATCGTGGGCAATTTGGTAGTTTGTGTTCGGTCGGCAGGACGCCGGGGATGGGGGCGAGAACAGTTCCTAAACTAAAAACTAACCCCTTGTAGAATGGGGCCTCCAGCCTGGTCGCTAATGCTGAGTAATGGAACTCCGCGAGCCCTCAAAGCCACAGCCCGCTGGAGTTTGCATAGCGGTCTTGAAAACCGGCGAACGTTAATAGCGTTCCCAGGGTTCGAATCCCTGGTTTCCCGCCAAGATTCATACGAAAGCCCCGCTTATGTGGGGCTTTCGTGTTTCTGGGGTTCGGCTGTGGCTGGCTTGTATTTGCTCGGTGTTCCATAACTATTATGGGACCGTTCCATAACTTTTCTATTTTGACGGCTTCGTAGTGGCGCCGAGCCTACTGTCAACGCGCTTTGTGATTTCCTGATTGCTCTGCCCCAGCAGCAGGCTTGCGTTGCCGATATCCACGATTTCCGACGCCGCCTTGGGTCGAATATCTTGCAACTGAAACCCGCCGATCTTCGCGGCGAGCGTCGGATATCCTTGTTCGATAGTTTTCTCGCAAGCCATCTCTCGTGCCTTGTCCCAGCGCAAGCGCAACATCCCCTTCGTCATCCTTTTTCCATACTTTTTGATCAGCAGATCCTTGGAAGGGTGGGCGGCATTCCTCTCTGAAATTTCCCGAACTAGCCTGCCTCTTCTATTCCGCTGGCCGGCAGTGCGAGCCAGGACTGTCGGTGATTACGGCGCTGGCAGTAAGATCCACCTCTGCCAGCGCGCAATGGATCGTTAGGCAGTAGGTCTGACCCGGAAGGTCAGCAACCCTCCTGATGATAATGAGCTTCTCGCAGCGCTGCGCTCGAAAGAGTCCCACCTTTCTGACCGGGGAGTGGGGGCGTTAAGAGCTAACGGTCTCTGTTGATTAGTCAGGCGTCATAAGGACCGCCAGGGTCAGCTTGTTGAACTCTTCGTTGCGGTCGATGGTATCCAGTGCACCACGCACGTTGTCGGCCATTTCGGTGCCGCCTTGCTGCTCAACCCAGTTCTTAAGCTCCATGATGGCTGCTTCAAGGGCGAGTTAGTTTTCGTTGATTTTGGACAGCAGGGAAGGGAGTAAGTCAGCGTTCGGCATCGGTGTTCCTCCTTTGAGTGAACAGCGTAGGCTGATGATGGCGCAGATGTGCTTTTCGTGGAAGTCGATGGATTTCAGCGAGGGTTGGTTAACATAGAAAAACTCTAATTCACGCATACGGATTTTGGTGTTTACGCGATCAGTAGTGGAAGCAGGATAGCCTCCTGCTTCCACGAGTGGATTGCTAGTTAATTGGTTTGCTGATCAATCCCGGCCTGTAACGCCTGGCGATCACTGTGCCCGCCGACTCTCAGCGGTCCAAGGTTGAAGGCTTGATCCTTACGTATGGCGTCGTCCTGTTTCTGGGTCAATTCGTCCTTGGCGCCCAGCACCAAGTTGACCGGTGACTTCGACAGGTTCAGCCCGACATCCGCTCGGTAATCGCTGCCGGCCAACGTCGTTGCCGTCACCTTGGAACCACCCAGGTCGACCTTGCCCTGGTCCGCGCTGATCCGGGCGCCAGTCAGGTGGGTTTCGCCACTCACCTGCAGGTTGACGCCTTGCGTGCGGATGCCCGACGCTTGAGTGACGCTATCTTTCACCACATGGCTGACGTCCAGGTTCAACGTCGGGGTGTAGGACGTGTTGCCGCTCTTGTCGCCGAACAGCACGTTTTCGGTGGTATTGGCCACCGAACTGCCGGTGGTGTTTTTGCCGCTGACGGCGTAGCTGTCAGTGGATTTTGGCCATGCCTTTTCCTTGAGGTCGGACAGGCGAGTGCCCACGGCATCCTTCTTGTCCGCCAGGTAAGCCTTGGCTTTGTCCACGCTCGTACCGAAGGCGCCGCGGGGCTCGGGGTTCACGTCGTAGCTACCGCTGCGGGTGAGTTTTTCGCCCAGGCGTTCCTTGGCGTTACCAACGCTGTTGACCACGCTGTCCTTGGCCGAGGCCAGGTGCTTGGTGCCCTTGTCCACGGCGTTCTCGAGCTTTTCGCGGTGCTTGTCAAACGCGCCCTCGGCCTTGGCTTGCACCTTGTCCTTGAGCGGGCCGCTAGCCTTGGCCAGTTTGTTGACCACACCGGGCTGGTTTTTCTCGACATCAAGCTTGGCGTCGACGTTGACTTGGGTGCTGCTGACTTGATCCTTGCGGCTCTCAATGACGAGGTCGCCGCCGACATTGCCACTGACCTGCTCGGCTTCAATCCGCGCGCCGGCCAGATGGGTGTCACCGGCACTGTTGATCACCACCTTATTCGCCTTGATCAGGCTGTCGTGCTGGGTGGAGCCTTGCAGGTGATCCACGTCGACCTTGGCCCGCGCATTGATGCCGTGCTGGGTCTTGGGGGTGTCATGTTCACCGGCGTCGGCCAGGGTGGTTTTGCCGCCGCTGCCGCCTGCGCCCAGGGTCACGCCCCAGCTGTTATGCGCCTGGGTCGATTGCGCCGACTCTTGCAGAATGCCGCCGTTTTGCGCATCCAGATTGACGCTGTCAGCCACCACCTGAGTCCCCTGCAGGTGGATCGCATCCGCCGCGTTGGCGCCGCTGGTGAGGCTCACCTTGCCGTTGCTGTGCAACTGCCCGACGCTAACGCCTTGGTCGTTTTCGGCGACTTTGCCGATGTTGAAGTTGGCGCTCAGGCTGCCGGTGGTGCCGCTGCTTTCAGCGCTGCTGGTCTTGCCGGCACCGACCGTCAGGCCGCCGCCCAGGTTGCTGCCGCTGCTCACATGAGTATCGGTGGCTGCTTGCAGGTTCAGCTTGCCGCCAGCGTTGAGGCTGATGTCACCGGTCTTCGCGGTGCTGCTGCCGACCTTGGTGCCTTGCAGGGTCATGTCGCCACCGCTGCTGAGCTGGATCGGGCCGTTGCCCTGCAGCGTCGCGACACGCGCCTGGCTGTCCTGGGTGTTAAGGCGCTTGTCGTCCAGTTGCACACCGGCACCGAGGTTGACGTTCGTACCGTTGCTGCCCGGCGCCGTGCCCACGGTCAATGAACCGCTGCCACGCAGGCTGGTATTGGTGCTGCTCTGGGTATCGCTGGCCTGGTTCAGCGCCAATTCGCCACCGGCTTTGAGGTTGACGCCCGCCTGGCCGCCGTTGAACTGGCTGCCTTCATAACGCGCGTCGCCTTGGGTCTCGATGTTCACACCCTGGGTCCCGGCGTAGCTGCCGACCACCGCCGTGCTGCTGGATTCGCGCACATCGCTGCTGCCGCCTGCGCCATTGCCGCGCACGTTCAAGTCTTCACCGGTGGTGGTGTAGACGCGCACGCCCACTTTGGCGTCAACGCTTTGCTCGCTGCTGGTGTGGGTGTTGGCGGCCGCCGTGGCGAGGTGCTCGCCGGCATTGATCTTCAGCCCGCCCTCACTGGCGCGGTACTGGGTGCCTTCATCTTTCACGGTGTTGGCGACATTGACCTGCACCGTGCCACCGCTGAACTGGCTGACCACGGCGGTACTGTCCTGCTGTGTGCGGGTCTTGTTGGTATGGCCGACTTCCACATCGAGCCCGACATTCGGTTGCTCGAAGGCATCCAGCAGGCCGGGCTGATGGAATTTGGCCTGGGCCACGCCGTTGACGGCTTTTTCGATCGGCCGGGTGATGCCTTTGTATTCAACATTGGCGCCGACGTCGGCGGTCCAACCGTTCTCTTTGTGGGTGCCGGTCTCGGTGTTATGCGCCGCCTGGTTATCGACCTGCGCCGCGTTGACCTGCAACTCAGAACCGGCCTTCACCTGCGCGCCCTGGCTGGTCAGGGTGTTGCCGGCGTTGATCGTCAGCGTGCCGGCCGACGCCACGCTGCTGGTTTGCGCGGTGGTTTTGTGGCTGGTGTCATTGCTGCTCTGGTGGCTGAACTGCGCACCATTGCCGGCTCGGTCCAGGCCGCCGGTGTAATACACGCCGCCAGCGGTGGTGGTGGTGTCGGTTTGGCTCCGGGTGCTGTCATCGGTCGCCAATAGCTCGACGTTTTTGCCGCTCACGGTCGCATCGCCCTGGGTCGCCTTCAGCTCGGAACCCTTGATGCTAACGTCGCCACCGGCCGTGACGGCCAGGCTGCCGCCGCTGAGGCTGGAAGCTTGCTGCTGGGTGGTGTCGGTCTTGCTGGCGTGCTGCTGGTCTGCATAGTTCACACCCGCGCGGTACTGACGCGTGCCGTCGGCGGTCTCCTTGGCGTAGCCATCGAAACCCCGCGTGTGAGTGCTGGTAGTGGTGTGAGAGGTGTTTTCAGCCGACGCGACTTTGATGTCACCCTTGGCATTCGCTTGCAGTTCGCCTGCCGCAGAGACCTTGGAGCCGCTGACGCTGATGTCTTTGGCACTTTGCAGTTTGAGGTTGCTGTCCGAGCGCAGGTTGCTGGCGACGACGGTGCTGTCCTTGAGGTTCTTGCGGCTTTCATCCTTGGTGATACCAAAGAACTTGCTGTCGTTGCTGTAGCTATTGTCGTGGGAGGTGTTTTGCACGCCGTCGATCACCAGCGAGCCTTTGTCGCTGATGACGCTGGCCTGTCGGCCACCACGCGCCTGGCTGCCATTGATGCGCACGTCGTCCGCCTTGACGATCAGCTTGCCATCGGCGTTGACCTTGCTGCCGGTGTTCAGGGTCTTGCCCTTATCGCCATCGCCGTTCTTGCCGAAGAAACTGCCGCCAGTCAGGTCGCCGGAGTAAGCGTTGTCGCTGCTGCGCTGGGTACGGCTGGCGCTGGTGATGTCGACTTGCCGAGCGGCCAATTGAATGTCGCCCGCAGATTTCAGTTCGGCGCCTTGCAGTTGCAGTTTTTGCTGGCTGGTCAGCTCCAGGGCTTTGCCGGCCTTGAGGCTGCTGGTGACGCTGCGCTGTTCGCTGCTGGAATTGTCCCAGTTGGCTTTCCACAGGTGCTTGCGGTGGTTGCCCTGGTCGCGGGTTTCGTGGGTTTCGGTGGCGGCGCTCAGTTGCAGGTCGGCGCCGCTGTTGATGCGCAGTGCGTCGCCTACTTCGACCTTGCTGGCCTTGATCTGGGTGTTGGCGCCGGACAACAGCGTGGCCTGTTGTTGTGCGACGACGTTGTTGCCGTGCTGACGCGAGTCCTTGTCGGTGGTGGTGCGGTCATAGGTTTCGTAGGTGAACAGGAAGTTGCTGTTGTTCCACTGCTCACGTTTTTCCTGAAGTTTTTTGCTTTCCAGGCTGCTGAGGGTGAGGTTGCGGCCGGCGTCGAGCTTGACGTTGCGCCCGCCGACGTCGGTGGCGGCGAGGCTCAAGTCTTTGGCACTGTGCAAGTCGACATCGCCCTGGCGGCTCTGCACACCGGCGCGGGTGGCGTCGAGGCTGTTGGCGTAGACCTGGCCGCTGATATCGAGGTTGCCGGCCGAGCTGACCTTCACCCCATCACGGCCCGCGACTTGCACCGCACCCACGCGCACCCCGGCACCTTCGGCGGTGCTGATGATGTTGATACGGCCGGCCTGCATTGCCCCGAACAGGCGGGCGTCGATACGCTGGTCCTGGGCTTTGCTCGCCGGGTCGACCTGGCGCACCTGGCCGCTGGCGTAGTCGACCTGATTGCGGCCGACCGCGAGGTTCAATTGGTCACGCGCACTGAGGCGCCCATCGCTGTCGATACGCGGCGCGATCAGGTTGATCGAACCCGCACCGTTTTGCAGGCCCTGGCCTTGCACCGTCAGTTGGCCGCTTGCATCGCGAGTGGTCAAGCCTTGCAGCTTGCCGTCGTTGAGCTCAGGGCGGCCCACTACCAGGTTGGCATTGGGGGTGTTGATGAAACTGCCGCCGTTGACGGAAATGCCATTGGGGTTGGCCAGCACATAATCGGCAGCCCGGCCAAAAATCTCCTGAGCGCCGTTGATGGCCGAGGCGTTGCGGCTCACCACTTCGTTGAGGATCACGCTCGCCGCCTGGCCCTGGAACTGCGGGTTGGCCGCCAGCTGCCCGGCGAGTTGCGATTGACCAGCCTGCAAGGCGTTGTTCAACACCACGCCCTGGCGGTCAACGTTGTAGTCCAGGAACTGGTTATGGGACAGGCCGCCGGCATTCGGCGCGACGATGTTGACGATGGGCACGCCGCCCTGGTTTTGCAGCTGCGGCGTACCGCCAGGCCCTTCGACGACGGTTAAGCCACCGGCCAGTACCAGCTGCGGTAGCAGGAACAGGCTGGCGATGGCCCAGCGCAGTTTGCCCTGGGGTGAAAGGTGAAACGTATGGGTGTCAGTCGGCATAAATAAATTCGCTCTGTGTTGGCTGATCCGCGACGTGCGTTGTTCGTTGCAACGCTGCTGTGGTGGTCAGGTACGGCGGTAAACTCAGGCTAAACAGGTGTTGCTCAAATCTGCACGCTAAGGCGCGTCAGCCAGACCTCCCGCTCCTGGCCAAACCCTGTGGGCGTGTTGAGGTTGCGTTGGTAATCGAGGTCCAGTTGCACGTTTTTCCAGCTCAGGTTGAGCCCTGCACTGGCACCGCTCAGGCGCTGGCTTTGAGCGCCGTGTTCGCGCTTGATCCAGCCGTTGTCCAGGCCCAGGCGCGGGGTGATTGTTACCGGCAGGTCGCTGGTGAGCGGCAGGCGCAAGGTGTTGCGCCATACCGCGCCGATGGCCCCGGACGCGATGTTTTCGCGGTAGCCACGCACCGCCGAATCGTCGGTGCCCAGCAGTTGTTCGATGGCAGGCAACGCATCCGGGCTGTATTGCGCCGACAGCTGGCTCTGCCACTGCCACGGTTGCCCCAGCCATTGGCCGTTGCGCCATTGGGTGAGGTTGGCGCGGTACTTATGGAATTGCGCCTGGGGCAGGTTTTTTTGCGTGTGGTCAGCATCACGGTCGGCGCCGAACCATGTCAGGCCTTGGGCGTAATTGACGTCGAGGTTCCACACTGCGCTGTTGAGCCAGAACAGATTCAGGCCAGCCTCGGCCACTGTCAGCGTCGGGCTCTGGATGCCTAAGCGAACCTTTTGCAGGTAGCTGTCGACGTCTTTGTAGGCCAGTTGCAGGTTGGCGCTGAGTTGATGGCCCTGGTCGCGCCACAGCACGCGGTCGGTGCGCAAACTGACCTGGTCGGTACGGCCGCTGTTGTAAAACGTGG
The DNA here is from genome assembly GCF_058742075.1 of Pseudomonas sp. HC1(2025). NCBI lineage: Bacteria > Pseudomonadati > Pseudomonadota > Gammaproteobacteria > Pseudomonadales > Pseudomonadaceae > Pseudomonas > Pseudomonas sp. HC1(2025). Next base: position 2,396,876 of record NZ_CP196017.1, read on the forward strand.
CGCGGCTGAGCTTGTACGGCGAGCGGTATTCGTTGTGGCTGGCGAACAGGCTGTAGGTCCAGTACCCGTAAGGGATGGAATAAAACAGGCTGTTGCTGCGGCTGTAGCGCGGCCCGTGATTGAGCGTGTCGCTGAAGCTCAGGTTGAGCGAATCGTTGAGCGTGAGCGGGCTGTCCAGGCTCAGGTTGATGGCATTGCGATCACGCCCCGTGCCGGCGCTGCCGAGGTTATCCACTCCAAGCCCCAGCCCCCAGCGTGACGCCGTGCTGCGCGAGCGCAGGATGATGCGCGAGGCGCCAGCTTCACTGCCAGGGGCGATGTCGGCGGTGAGGTCCACCGAACGCAGGCGGTTGAGCTGGTCCAGGCCTTGTTCCAAATCGCGCAGGTTCAGCGGCTTGCCGAGCATCCCGGGGAACGCGCCGCCTAACGACACCGGCAGGCTCTGGTCGGCCAGTTCGATGGCTTCGAGGTAGCCCTCTTCGACGTGAATATCCAGCGACTGCCCGGCCGCTGGCGGGCTGATCAGGTACGGGCGGCTGGCGATATAGCCGGCTTGCACATACAGCTGGGTGATCTCGGCCAGCAGGCGGTTGATCTGGGTGACGCCCATGCACGGCGCCACGTAGGGTTCGATGCGTTGGTTCAGCTCAGCCTTGCTGAACAGCGTGACCCCGGCCAGGCGCGTGCCACTTAGCGGCCAGCAGCGTTCGTCTTTGGCTATGTCTGTTGGCAAGGCCGGCGTGGCCGCTTGCGTACTGAAACTACCGCGTTGCATCTGCCGTTGGCGCTGCTCCAGGTGTAATTGCTGCAAGTCGCGCTGTTGTTGCTGCTGCAAGCGCAGCGCTTCCTGGCCCGCTTGCCGCCCATCGGCGGCGGCCGGCAGCGCGCACAGGCAGAGCAGGGCGACGCCCAGGCTCTGGATACAACACAGGCGTTGGGTTGAGGGCTGATTCGGCACTCGACATCCTTAACGTAGAAATACACACAATCCATACCCCTAGCCAAACGGTGAACTCAGGGATCTTGCACAGTTGAGCCATCATTAAACTGTCTGCTACATCAGTTGTAGGATTTTTTACGTAAAACGTGGGGAATGCAGCGTTATTCACAAAATAAATGCATAGAGGTGGTGCGGGAGGGCCAGGCGATAACTCCTTGGGCGTTTCATGAGGCGATTTTTACCCTCATTTTGCTGACTGACCGATCAACCCTACCTTTCAGACGTATTTACCCCTTTGCCTTTTACAAACGCCGCTGGGGGGCCATAGGACAAAGGCCACGAATCGTGGGCAATTTGGTAGTTTGTGTGCTGGTGGGCAGGACGTCGGGGCGGGGAGTAAATCATTTCCGCAACCTGATGTGCACCCCTTGAGTTATGGGGCTTTCAGCGTATCGAAATATGGAGGGATGCGAAAGCGCTAAAATGGTTAACTTGCTGAATTTAAAGAAAAAAATCACCAGTCTTGAAAGTCGGCGAACGTTAACAGCGCTCCCAGGGTTCGAGTCCCTGGTTTCCCGCCAAGATTCAGACAAAAGCCCGGCTTATGCGGGGCTTTTGTGTTTCTGGGGTTCGGCTGTGGCTGGCTTGTATTTTTACGGAACCGTTCCATAACTTTTCTATTTTGACGGCTTCGTAGTGGCGCCGAGCCTTCTGTCAACGCATTTTGTGATTTCCTGATTGCTGTGCCCCAGCAGCAGGCTTGCGTCGCCGATATCCACGATTTCCGACGCCGCCTTGGGTCGAATATCTCGCAACTGAAACCCGCCGATCTTCGCGGCGAGCGTCGGATCTCCTTGTTCGATAGCTTTCTCGCAAGCCATCTCTCGTGCCTTGTCCCAGCGCAAGCGCAGCATCCCCTTCGTCATCCTTTTTCCCTGCTTGTTGATCAGCAGATACTTGGAAGGATGGGCGGCATTCCTCCCTGAAATTTCCCGAACTAGCCTGCCTCTTCTATTCCGCTGGCCGGCAGTGCGAGCCAGGACTGTCGGTGATTACGGCGCTGGCAGTAAGAACCACCTCTGCCAGCGCGCAATGGATCGTTAGGCAGTAGGTCTGACCCGGAAGGCCAGGAACACCGGGCCGAATGGGAAGGTACTGACTTCCAGCTCATCCAGTGGGTTGAGCGTGTGTGTGCGACTCCCAGCATTGCTGTAGATCACATGGCTGCTTGATACGGCGATGTTGACCTTGCCGGCGGCCGCCTGGATCAGATTCACCCTGAACCCTTCAGCCACGTCATCACCAATGGTGAGCGTGACGTCTGTATCGCTGATAACCAGAATCGACTTACCTGAGTCCGCCATAGTCAGTGGTCTGCTGCCGGTGATGGAGACGTTTGTGTGTACGTGGCCCCCGGCGTGGTAGCTGACCATTCGTGGGTCGGCGAAGACGCGGGCGAAGGCGCCGACATAATTGACACTGGCGCGCATGTCATCGAATTGCTCGACCACGTAGGTGCCGATGCTGCCTGATACTTCAGCGTTGGGATCCAGAACCCATTTGCGTCCTACCATCAGCCCGATCTGGGTGTTGGCACGTACGCCGGCACGCATCTCTTCAAGGAACAGCTGACTGATCTGGCCACCACCCTTACCTTGGACATAGGTAAACCGCGCAATGGAGTGGCTGTCTCCAGTAGGGCTGCCCTGGGAGGTGTCGACCTTGTAGTCGACAAAGTCCGCCGAGACGGTGGTGGTCGTTGTGTTGGCGTTTGGCGCCCAGGTGAAATCCAAGACCCTGCCGGTTTTAACCTGCTCTAACGAGGTGGTGGTTTGCGAGGTGGTAGTAGAGCCTGACTGCTTCAAATCATCGTTCATGTTACTCATCCTTAAGTGAAGTGCTTATGAGTGCAGGCCGAACTGGCCCGAAGCGTATGATCGCCGTCATAACGCCACTTTTGCTACAAAACCCTGTTGTCTTACTTGATCCGTATGGAACTGTCACCGCGCTCGAGGTGTGCCCAGATCGGCTCTTCGAGTAGTTCGTGTTCTGCATCTTCACCGGCGGCCATGCGTTTTCGTACGGCTACGTTGTGCTCTCGGATTTCCTTGAGGTTGGCCGTGATGGTGCGCTTGTCGGGAGAGAACACGGTTTTAGTGTCGATGAAGTCGTCCGGGATATCGTCCTCTTTATCGACGATGATCTTTTCGGGCGCTAGAGCCAAAGTGATCGTGAACAAGGGCCGCCTGATCGTTTTTATATCGGTGGCCTCCATGTTTTTGCGCAGGTACTCGACGAGCTTGCCGACGGTGTTCTTCCTGGCGTCGGCCATCGCTTGGAGTTCGGCGAGTTTGCTGGTGACCTAATGATCTTGGACACTTCAATCGGGCGCTATGATAGCGCCCAAATCTGAGGTGTCTGGATATGCGTCAATCGTCTTCGAGTGAGTTCAAGCTCAAGGCTGCCAGCATGGTGCTTGATGAGGGTCAGCCGGTTACCGAGGTCTGTGCCAGCCTGGATATCGGCCCCACTGCTCAACCCAGTTTGTAAGCTCCATGATGGCTGCTTCAAGGGTGAGTTGGTTTTCGTTGATTTTGGACCGCGGGGAGGGGGGCAGGTCTGAGCTCGGCATCGGTGTTCCTCCTTGGAGTGAACAGCGTAGCAGTTGGTGTTTGGTACGCCTGCTTTAGGGGTTTCTCCTTTCGATCAATGGCAGCCTCTCACCGACACTCCGTTTTAGGCGGTTCGACGCCCTTTCCAGTAATCGCTTACCATGGCTCACGGACTTTAATTTTCAATCATTAAATGGTTCTGAGTAATGAAAGGGTTTATATCCAATGCCCTCGTATTGACATTGCTCTATGCACTTTCAAATGGAGTGTCCGCTGAAACACCGAGCACAGCGAGGCGGAGGGTATCAGGTAAGGCCAAGGTGATTTCCTTTTCGAGTGATGGCATTTAGCCAAGATCCTAGCTCAGTAATTTGAGATATCAAATCTCGGCCCTGCATTTCAGCTGCCAGAATCGCTCCTGTTTTTGGAGACTCTCGATGACCGCTTTTGGCCGATTTCTGCCGGTGACAACCGACTGAAAACGGCCAATAGCTGACACTCCGTTTGTCTACAAATCCAGGAGCGCTTCACTGCGTAGCCGATGAAACGACTACTTTTTAAAAACTGCTAATCTTTCACTTCCGTTGATTAAAAAATCGCTTAAAACTCTGATTGATTGACATACTAAATATGGCTCGGTCAACTGTGAAATCTAATGTGTCGGATACGGCGATTAGTGACCTTAACTCTTCAGGGAAGTCTTCGATGCTAGCGCATACCGTTGGAATCAAATATCGAAAGTAGTCTCCAATTTCCGCGTCTCCCTCATAACCAATCGGATTGTCTTCGCTGGACACGTAATCTTCTAGCGCGTGATAAACATAGAAGCCTTTTATTGATGGAAGTGAATACTCCGTGAGCTCTTGATAAAAGTTCGAACTCTCTAAGACTATGCGTTCCATTTCGTCGCGCGACGAGGGTTTGAGGTGCCTGCGAAACCTATATATATCTAAAAGAGTTCGACCTTCCTTGTTTTTTGGATAACTTTGAAACTCACGCGACTCTTCCCACATAAACTCATTTATACTGTCGAGTTTTTCCTCTAGCTCTGGAATAGCCAACAAGCTCGAAGGGATAGGACCGAAACAGTTATTCACCATTACAGCTATACGCCCATGTCGATCCATGGCGAACCACGTGAAGATAGTCCCAAAACTTGGCTGCCAATCTTTATCTAACGGCATTACTTCACCTCTGGTAAAACGTGTATATCGCCTGAGATTATTATCGCCAGTGCTGGATTGGCCCTGTTACAGAAACTTTACTGATCCAGGATCCTACCCTGTGAACTATTACCAGCGCTAGATATTTACTGACGGGATGGGGCAGTGGCATAGGCCTCTGGGTCAATTCAACGTCAGTTTCAACAGGCTCGTGCCTAACGTCCACTTTTTCCTGCTTTTGCACGGTATGATCAACGTCAGCTTGCGGCCAATAGGAGCCGCTGGACAGCTTGGGCAGGTGTTGTCGTTCAGCGTTTGCCTTCAACGTTCGCGGGTTCGCACTGGGTTGGGGCAAAGAGAGCATAGCGGCGGCCTTTTCTCTCTCCCGAAGTGCGCGTGTACAGTCTGTCCTGTTATGCTGATTCAGCCGTCCGGCGTGTAGATAAGATGCTATACGGCAGTAAGTGACAGGTATGTTGGCTAATTGATAATTAGGGAAAACTGAGTATGCGTCGTTTAATAGCCAACGGGTTTGTGTTTGTCAGCATTGCTATACTCTGTTGCAGCTGCACATCTTATTCGTCCCAGCCGACAATCAACGAACCCGTTGAACCCGAAACACAAGAAATTATCTCCAGCTTCAGTTACGCAATAAATTCTCCATGGAAAGACAGTCGCTTCGGCAAGGACGCATACGCAGCGACACTCAACGTTATTCCCGGTGCGCAGGATAAGAACTCCAGCCTTGCCGCCCCGAGCCTGCCAGCATTAGAAATTAAGATCTCGGAGTTTTCATCTGGCGGCGCTTGCGGACAAGATTACTTGACGGGTCTGAGTCTGGGTTTGATCCCCAGTTGGTGTACGCGGACAAACCTTTTCAAGTTTGATTTTATATTGAATAAGGACCAGCGCTTTTGCAGGCAGAAAACCTACTCGATAAACTCCACGTCGTTTTCACATCTGACGATGATTCCGTTTGCACTTCTCAATACGGGCAATCAGCCATTGACGCTCTATCAGGCGGCGCTTAAAGATTTTCTTCGCAGAGGTCAATGTGCGACGCGTTGAGAGGCTGCTTTTGGCCGTTTGCTGCCTATCATGAGGTCCGCAATCGGCCAAACGCTTACGTTTATATCAGTAGGGGTCATGTAGCAACGTAGACAAGAACCGGCTGGAGGCAAGTGAGCGGCGGTGCCGAATCAAGTATTTCGGTAGGTTCACACCATGGATAGCTGCGACCTTGAAGCCAGTCCATTATTTTTCGCATATGCTGGGAAGGACACTCCAACATGTGTTCGATGGTAATGGACAGCTGAGTGGCCAAGCCGCTTTGCGGTGAAAAGATCCAATGATATTCCCCGCAGCCTACACGTAACTCCCCAGTCGCTTTTGTTGACATGCCAACCAGCCATTTGCACTTATGAACATTGGCGTCGGGCTTTGGCGCGTCACCGAGGCAGAATGTATAAACGTTCTCATATTGCAGGCTAAAGCTGCGTACTAGTACTTCAGCAATATCTTCGCGCCCCTGGACGTTGGGAGGAAAAAGGACGTTGCCTCTCTGCACTAGCACGTTAAGAGCTGCGTCTAGACTGAAAGCATGTTGCAATAAGTCAGGCCGATTTCCGTCCTTACCGAAGATGTAGCTCTCAATCGCTCTGGTGGCATTTTTCATGGACAAATCCTGATGCTGCTACAGATTGGCGAATCTGGATTCCGCGTGAATTATGGGTTAACCGAAACTTCCCCCTTCGCGGAATTTGGTACATCGAACATCCTATCGAAGACCCACTGAAACGCCAGCGCGTAAAAGAAGAAGAAAACGAACAGCCCCAGATCGGTGACCAGTGCAGCCCACCAAGAAATCTCCAGCCACCATGCCACCAGTGGTACCAACATTAGAACTAGCCCACCCTCAAAGCCCAGTGAGTGCAGCAAGCGTCTGCCCAACGTGCGAGCACGCTGTGGCTGACGCGCTTCCCAGAGTTCAAAAGCGTAGTTAAACAGCACGTTCCACAGCAGCGCGCATACAGATAACATCACCGACAGCGCACCCGCATGGGCCAAACCTTCGTCGTATATCAACGAGATGCTAGGCGATAGCACCGCAACAGCGATTGATTCATAGAGGATGGCTTGAAGAATTTTTCGCGAAGGTCCTTGCATGGTTTTTTCCCAAGGGTGGCGAGATCGAATACCTGCGACGGTATCGCTGCGTACACACCAAGAAAAATGAGATAAATTAAATATTCATCAATTCAATTCATCTAGGGAACGATGCGTGTTTTCGACTCTTCCGCTGAACGCGCTGCGCACCTTCGAGGCGGCTGCGCGACTGGGTAGCTTTAAAGCGGCAGCTGAGGAACTCTCAGTCACCCCCGCGGCCATTTCCCACCAGGTCAGGATGTTGGAAGCCCGCCTCGGAGCGATGCTGTTCAAGCGAGCTGGACAAGGCGTCGCATTGACCGAAGAGGGCGAGTTGCTATATCGCCAGACTCACCGCGCCTTGTTAGACATTCGCCGCAGCCTGGAGGCTTTTTATCCGGACACCGTTCCCCAAACCCTAACCATTTCTACTACGCCGGGCTTGGCCGCTGCCTGGCTAATTCCACGACTGGGTGGTTTCTATCGAAGCTTTCCACAAGTCAAGGTGCGGGTCGATACAGGTAACGAACTAGTCGATCTACTGCGTGATTCCAGTATCGATGTCGCTATTCGTTCAGTCAGCCGCGACGACCCGAAGTTATTCTGTCAGGAGCTAATGAAAGAGCAATTCTCTGTTTACGGCGCCCCAGGCCTGGTGGCCTCGTTGAATGTAAATCAGATCGAACTGATCAACTTACACTGGAAAATTCCGGGAGCATTCTCAATCAACTGGGAAAGCTGGTGCGCGGCCGCAGAATGCCAGACCTGGCTTGAAACGGCGCAGATGCGTGAGTTCGACGATGAGTATTTTGCCTTGAGCGCTGCGATTGCTGGTCATGGGCTGGTGCTGGCAAGCAATGTACTGGTCGCCGACAGCCTCAGGCATGGAGAATTAGTAGCCTATAGACCGGAAGTAAGCCTGCTTGGTCCGCGTTACGTTGCGGTGTGCGTGCCAGGACGGGAGCGGCAGGAGCCTGTGAGTGCGTTCCTTATGTGGCTGGCAGGAGCCGCTCTGCAGGACGGCTGACGATACTCGGCCTACACTTTTTTGAGCGCGGGCATACGATAAGTCTCAGGACTCGTGTGCTATTCGGGAGCTTGTGTTCTGTCGGCAGGACGCCGGGAAGGGGGGGCAAAACAGTTGAGTAGGTAGCACGTTGAACCGCAAGGGTATCAGCTAAACAATCGGCGCAATCACTACTTGTTTTACAACGGGGCAATGAGCCATTAGCACATCTGTGCTAATTCCCCAGCAAGGGCATCAATGCTAACTTTTTTACTTTGTTTTTATTGTGAAAGAGGTTTTATGTTTAATCGCATCTCGAAGGTGTTGCTGGTTGCCACAATAATTCCGGTTATCTTGCTTGTTAATGGTTGCCGGGTGATTGCTCAGGAGCGATGGGTGGGAAGGTCAGATCAGGAAGCCTTGAACCTATTTGGTAAACCAGCAGCAGTCAAGAAGGTAAAGGGCGCGAATGGAGAGGAACTTATTGTCCTGACATGGGAGAAGTCTTCAAGCTGGACCAATACCGAAGCTGCAGGAACCTCGATGAATCATACCGGTAACGGCATGGTGTACACGGAGTATTATGAAACTGTAGGGCACAGTTCTGATTGTACGATTGAGGCCACCGTCAACCCGTTTGGCAAGATTGTGGATTTCAAGATTGATAATGGCCGTATAGTCAGTAATAAGTGTAAAAATATTCCTTACGTCCCTGGTTACATTCCGCCGGGGTTCTAGAGTATCTGCTACATCTTTACGGGGTCGAGCATCCCGCGCCCTGTTACAGAGCAACAACTAAGGATGGTGATCATGAATTACAAATGCCTGTTGCCCATGCTCCTGCTGGCTGGTTGTGTTTCCCAACCTAATCACCAAGGTATCAACTGGGGGGAGGGAGCCTGCCCAAAACCCGCTCCAGAAAGCATCTCCGCCACCCATCATCTGGTGATTGAAGACGGTAAGACGCTGAAGTGCCAAATCCGTCCTTATGTCTGGAACATGGCTTGCCAAGGGATTGTTGACGGGGAAACTGAAGGTGTGGTTTGCCAGGATAATGGGGGGAACCAGATGATTTTCCTGTTTGACGACAAAGGCGTGCTTACTACGCATCGCAGCTTGAAGGCAGGTTAGGGGAGTCCAGCTGTTCCAGCCAGTCATCTCAAACCTGGAAAACCGTCAATAAAATGCGGCGCCTGTTATGACGATGCCTTTCGTATTGCTGGTTTTATAAATCTTGACTAAACCCTTATTGCTGTCGCCACTGGAGTGACATATTTTTATTTCCTTGTTTAGCTCTGGCTCAAAAATCTCAATGCCGCGGCAGCTATTTCTACCGGCAGGGGATTGTGTATATGCCGTTGTGTAAGTGCTTTGAGTTCCGTCGGATAAATAAATTAAAAGTGAGAGCGGAATTTGTAGGGCTAGCAGGCACACTAAAAATAATGCCAGTGGAAGTACTGTAATCTTTTTTAGAGTGTTTATGAGGCTTCCAGACAATATGTCTTTTTTAAAGATGATAAAGCCTAACGAGCTTATAGCTGCCAAGATTAATGAGCTGGTGATATAGATTTTTTGAAAGTTCGGCTTGAAAAAAATCACTGAGTAAATATGGCTACGCCATGCGAAAAGCAATGAAATAGTCAGCATCGTTCCAAAAATCATAGGCACCAAATAAAGGTACGAGTTCTTTTTCAATTTTGCTGCTCTCTATCCTCGGTGCCAGAATTATAGGCATCTTGTGCATTAAGTTTCCTCCCGCAGATCGCTCGCCACGAGTCCATGAACCAGTATCTCGCGATCTTAACGGCGTTGATTTCCTGAAACAGAATGCCGCTCATCATACGGGGGAGACGTTTTATCAAAGTAGTTCAGGCAGCTATGGTTGCGGCGCGCACCTGCGGGTTCCGGAATCCAAGCCTGAGTAACCTCTACCGAAAGCGGCCGGATTTCGGGCTCACATGCCCAGCGTAGGAATGGTCACCTCGCCACACTCTATGAGTTGGCCAGCGGTCAGTTGAAGCACATCATTGGGTTTTGCGGCGTACCCGGCAATAAAGCCGATGGCCACCAAGGCGATACAGAGCAGGGATCTTCTGAAAATCATTGGGAATTCGCTGAGTTGTTGGTGTGAAAACATGCAGCACTGATTCCCGATTGTGCAAAAGGTTCCTGGCGCGCTGGCTCTGCAAGGCGCCTCTTACGACAGCAGCACCACACGAGCACTCTCGAACAGCACGGGCCGTACAAGGATTTTGTAGCTGTCAGCATCGAACGACTGCGATGGCAAGGCCGGCGCCAATCGGGCCTCGGCCTCGCAGGCGTAAGTCCCGATGTACCGCCAGTTATCCACGACGTGGTATTGCTCCAACTGGCCATGGCGTTCGTGCAGTGCAATGGCGGCGGGGTATGGCCAGCGATGGACGGCCCAGTGGGCCAACGCCTGCAGCAAACGCTCGGTGTGGGCTGCATGGGTTTCATCGCCCCGGCATGCCCCGGCGCATTTACGGATCTGCGCACGGAAACAGCCCTTCGCGCTGGGTGGTTCTATACCCAGCAGGCTATGGCAGAGGCGGTGCTCGTCGGCGAGCAGGATCAACGCTTCGATTGCCATGCGTCGGCTGCGAAACAGCCCGTACAACTGCGGCCCCTCGGCCAGCGCGGTGGTGTCGATGATCTGCAGTTTGCCCCCGTGCAGGCGTAGCGAGCACAGGCGGCGCTGCCGGCGCAGGCGCTTGTTCTTCAAAGGCTGCATCTCTTTGATCAGGCGCGACTCCAGCAACAGCGCACCGATTTCTCCCGCGGTTTGCTGATATTCGATCCGCTGTGCCTGGCGCAACATGCGCGCTTCTTCGGGGGTACGCAGGTGCGCCAGCAGGCGGCTGCGGATATCGACACTTTTACCGATGTACAGCGGCATCGATTCACCTTGCGCGTAGAAAAAATACACGCCGGGCGCACGCGGTGCCGCCTCGGCCTGGGCGCGAAGGTGGGCAGGGTATTCAAAGGGTGGGGCGGGGAGAGTCGGGCGTAGAGGCATGCCGGATATAGTGCGGCATCAACTGGCCGAAAGGGTTGCCGCCGGTCGGTCCAGTCTCGCGGCAGTCGATAGTGATCAGGCTTGCGGGGCCGATTTTAATGCGCTGATCGCCGTGGGAGAGGGGGCATGATACCTTTGCGCGCAATGTGGCTAATTGGCATCAGGGAGTGATGGAATGGAATACAACACGGCACTGCTGGTCGCTGCCGGGCTTAACCTGCTGGTGGCGCTGATGCATATCGGGGTCATCATCAAAGGGCCGTCCTGGTATCACCTGTTTGGCGCGGGCGAGCGCTTTGTACGTGCAGCCAAGGCCGGTCGCCGCTTCCCGGCGGTGGTGACGGCGGGGATTGCCCTGGTGCTCGCCGCGTGGTCGGCCTATGCGCTGTCCGGCGCCGGAGTGATCGGCCCCTTGCCCCTGCTGCGCCCTGCGTTGTGCGTAATCACCCTGGTGTATCTGTTGCGTGGTCTGCTGGGCCCGTTCGTGTTGGCCGGCACGGGCCGTAGTACGCGCTTTATCATGATCAGCTCGGGGATTTGCGTGGTGTACGGGCTGGTGCACCTGGTGGGGTTGGCGCAGGTGTGGAATACCCTGGCCTAGGGCTGGCAACGCGTGCGCTATCGCAGCCTCGGCCAGTTTTGCTGTACGGGCCACCAGGGCATCTCGGTGGTTGATTCTCGTCAACTCCATGCAGCACTGTTCTTGCGCTTTTCAGGACCGACGGGCGCAAGTGTGTAGATGCCGTCACCATTTCCAGGGGAAAACCAATGAAGTACCTGCGCACCTTGAATGCCGCAATGGAACGCTTTGTGAGGCGGTTTACCCGCACGCAGTTCCTGTGCGCTGCCATTGCGTTCACCGCGCTCAACTTCTTATTGGACTACACCGTTGCTTCATATACCTCCATCTACCTGTCCATGCTCAGCGGTTGGCTGTTTGCCATGGGCTTTGTGAAGTTCCCGCCTCAGCCATGATGTGTCTATTTGATCAATACCTGGAGCGATGGGACCTGACCGTCGATGGCGATGCATTCGCCTCGCGCAACGGCAATCTATTGCCTGTTCGCCAGGACGGTGTGCCGGCCATGCTCAAGGTCTCCCAAGTGGCCGAGGAGCAAGCCGGCAGCGTGCTGATGGCCTGGTGGGACGGTGACGGTGCAGCGCCGGTGCTGGCCTATGACGGGGAGGCCTTGCTGATGGTGCGTGCGCTGGGCTCGGCTTCGCTTGTACAGATGGCCAACGGCGGTCGCGATGAAGAGGCCACGCGCATCCTTTGTGGCGTGGCCGCGCGCCTGCATGCGCCACGGGCCAAGCCGATTCCCGCGCTGGTTCCCCTGGCGCGGTGGTTCGAAGCGCTATGGCCGGGGGCGGCGAGGCACGGCGGGATCCTTGCGCAGTGCGCCAGCACCGCCCGCGATCTGCTGGCGGCGCCCCAGGATGTCGCGGTACTGCATGGCGACATCCACCATGGCAATGTCCTGGATTTTGCCGCGGCCGGCTGGCTGGCTATCGACCCCAAGGGCCTCTACGGCGAGCGCGGCTTTGATTACGCCAACCTCTTCTGCAACCCCGATCAAAGCGCCCTGGCTCCCGAGTGCTTTGCGCGGCGGATCGAAGTGGTCGCCAAAGCCTCTGGAATCGAGCGGCGTAGGCTCCTGCAATGGGTGCTCGCCTGGGCAGGTTTGTCGTCGACCTGGATGCTCGAAGACGGTGAAGAGCCGGGAATCACCCTCGGGGTGGCGCACCTGGCGGCGGCGGCACTGGGGCGGTGATTATCGTCAGGCTTAGTTGCACATAACAGAAAGGTAATCTTTAAGCTACCTTGGTGAAAGGGTCGGTTAGTTAATCTCAAGTCTGGAAAAATGACTTGAGAGATAAATCTGATGAACCTGTTGAAACTAAGTATTGCTGCATTGGCGTTGTCATTATCCACGGTCGCGTTCGCCACAAACGGCGGTGATCGTGGGTATGAGAAGTTGATGAGCGATAACCAGCAAGCCATGGCTGCTTATGCGCTAAAACAAGGTAAGGAACAACCCCAGATCCAGGACTATCGCTATGGCATGAAACTGGACATCGCCAAGGTGGTCAACGTGACCCCTAAGATCAGCTCCTGCGACATCGTCCCGTCGCGCATGACTTACGAGGACTCGAGCGGCAAGCTCAACACTATCGAATATCAAGTCATGGGGCATTGCCGTAATAATGGCCGCTGAAAGGTTGCCCTATGACTGCGCAGGCACCGTTGATTGACCGCGAGCTGGCGCAGCGTTTTCTGACATGCGCACGCTGTGCCAGCTTTCGCCAGGCTGCCCGTAGCCTGAATATCCGTACTGCAGAACTGCGCAAGCAACTGGCCCAGTTGGAGGGGCGGCTGGGTAGCCCGCTGTTTGTATTACGAGAAAATGCCCTACGCCTGACCCTCAAGGGGCAGCGCCTGCAAGCGCTGCTGATAGCGCGGTTTGGCGATGTTCAACCACAAGTGGGCGCCGTGCCTCAACCGCTGTTGCGTCTTGCCGTGGAAGACTCCCTCATGCACGACCTGCTGGCGCGTGAGGTGCTGGATTTTATGCGCAAGCACCCGGCAATGCAGTTGGAAGTCATCCCGCTGACGGGCGAGCCAACACGCCAGGCGGATGTCATGGTGTGGTTGGCGGATGCTGACCGTCCTCGTCCAGCGCCGGGGTTTGCCATGACCACGCCGCAACGTCTGGCGCGCATTGACTTCAGCCCGCATATGGCCAAGCGTTACTGTCGCGGCAACCGTTTGCCGACGCAAATTGCGCACTTGTCCGACTTTATGCTGGTGCAAGGCCGTACGAATGCGCCGGTTGCGGCGTTTGCACCCTGGAACCGCCTGGTCAAACAGCGCCAGCGCGCAGTGGCCCAGGTGCATTCCCAGGCGTGGGTGCAGGAGTGGGTCAGGCACAGTGCCTGTGTCGGTTTGTTACCGGACTACATCGGCCATTTGGATAAAAACCTGCTGGCCCTGACCCCCTTGTTTGGTGAGCCTATGGAACGGCTGGCATGGCTGTCCACGGCGCCCTTGACCGCTGAGCAACCCCATGTGCAAGCGCTGGTGGCGTTGATTCACAAAGTGTTCGAAGAACGGCGTGACTGGTTTGAAAGAGTCATCTAAGTTGGTATTGGTTTTAACCATTCTGAAATATTCGATGTGAATGCCTGTGTAACTTGTAATTCCCTTGTTTATAAGGTCCTTGTCGCGGTTAAAGGGCAAGAAATATCCATGGTCACAAAACTGTCTTGTGAATAAATCCAAAATGTCATTTGGTCTTTGGAAACTCCCCGTCGCCAAGTAATACTTAACGATAGTGAGGGGAAGTTGATGTCGATTAGTTATTCAAAGTGCGTTCGGTTAACTCAATTCAGCCTGGCGGTGGCGGGGAGCGTATTGGCCATTTCGGCGCAGGCAGGCACGGTAACCACCGATGGCGCCGATATTGTGCTCAAAACCAAGGGCGGCCTGGAAGTGGCCACTGCCGACAAAGAGTTCAGCTTCAAGCTGGGCGGGCGTATCCAGGCCGATTACGCCCGGTTTGATGATTACTACACCCGTAACGGCAACACGGCGGACGCCGCGTATTTTCGGCGTGCCTATCTGGAGTTTGGCGGCACGGTCTACAAGGACTGGAAATACCAGATCAACTACGACCTGTCCCGTAACGTGGGCAATGACAGCGCAGGTTACTTCGACGAAGGCAGCGTGACCTACACCGGGTTCAATCCGTTGAATGTAAAAGTAGGGCGTTTCTACACCGATTTTGGCTTGGAGAAAGCCACCAGTTCCAAATGGGTCACGGCCCTGGAGCGTAACCTTTCCTACGATGTGGCCGAGTGGGTCAACGACAACGTCGGCATGGGCGTACAGGCCAACGGCGTGGTGGGACAGATGGCCTATTTGTCCGGCAGTGTGTTCAGCGAAAACAACAACGACACTGACGGCGACAGCGTCAAGCGCTACAACCTGCGCGGCGTGTTTGCGCCCCTGCACGAATCCGGCAATGTGTTGCACGTAGGGCTGCAATACGCCTACCGAGACCTCAAGGACGCCGCCATCGACACGCGCATCCGCTCACGCATGGGCATGCGTGGCGTCGAGACCAACGGCGGCAACAGTGCCGGCACCAATGGCACCCGCTCGGTATTTGGCGGGAGTGCGGCCCAGCAAGGCTTGTGGCAGGACGACTCGGTGTGGGGCCTGGAAGGTGCTTGGGCGCTGGATGCGTTCTCGGTGCAGGGTGAGTACCTGCGACGGACCCTCAAGGCCGATGCAGCACAGAGTGACATCAAGGCCAGCGGCTACTACGCACAACTGGCCTATACCCTGACCGGCGAGCCTCGCATCTACAAACTCGATGGCGCCAAGTTCGACTCCATCAAACCGCAAAACAAACAAATCGGCGCCTGGGAGGTGTTCTACCGCTACGACGCGTTTACCGTCGAAGACGATAATGTCGTGGTCAGCACCAATGTGCGCCAGGTAGGTGACAGCCAGGGCAAGGCGCATACCCTGGGCGTCAACTGGTACGCCAATGAGGCGGTCAAGGTCAGCGCCAACTACGTCAAGGCCCGCACGGACAACGTCAGCAACACCCTGGGTGATGACACCGGTGATGGGGTGGTGATGCGCCTGCAATACGCTTTCTAAGCCACAGGTTCCGAAATCAGATGAGCCCCGGCGAGTCGGCGATACTGTCGACTGGTCCGCCGTCATCCCCTGTAGGAGCGGGCTTGCTCGAGAGGGCGGTGGTTCAGTCACCATTGTCGGCGGCTGACCCACCGCTATCGTTGGCAAGCCAGCTCCTACATTTGTTGTGTAGCGCAATCAGTCAATCCGCGGATGCTGTTGCGCCAGGTTCTGGCGCTTGGCTTCCAGCTCGGCGATCTGTTCGTCGAGGTCTTCGATCTTCTGTTCGATATTGTCGTGATGCTCCTGCAACAGCTCCCGTGCCTCTTCCATGTCCGACGCTGCCGGGGCCGCGCCGCGCAGGGGCTTGTTGGCGGTTTCCTTCATGGTCAGGCCGGTGACCAGGCCCACCACGGCAATGACCATCAGGTAGTACGCAGGCATGTACAGGTCGTTGGTACTTTCCACCAGCCAGGCCACGGCGGTCGGGGTCAGGCCAGCGATCAGTACCGAGATGTTGAACGCACTGGCCAGGGCGCTGTAGCGGATGTGGGTGGGGAACATCGCGGGCAGGGTGGACGCCATCACGCCGATAAAAAAGTTCAGCACCACCGCCAGCATCAGCAAGCCTGCGAAGATCAGCCCGAGCTTGCCGCTGTTGATCAGCATAAAGGCCGGAATAGCCAGGGCCAGCAGGCCGATACTGCCGGCGATGATAAAGGGCCGGCGCCCGACCTTGTCGCTGATAAAGCCGATCATGGGTTGCACGAACAGCATCCCGACCATGATCGCGATGATGATCAGCACCCCGTGGTTTTCGCTGTAGTGCAAGTTGTGCGTCAGGTAGCTGGGCATGTAGGTGAGCAGCATGTAATAGGTGACGTTGGTCACGGCCACCACGCCGACACAGGTCAGCAGGCTGCGCCAATGCTGAGTGGCGACCTCCTTGAACGATACGCGCGGGCCACGTGCCAGGCCTTCGCGGTCGCCCTGTTCAAGCTTTTCGACATGCTGTTGGAAGGCTGGGGTTTCTTCCAGGGCGTGGCGCAGGTACAAGCCGATCATGCCCAGGGGCAGGGCTAGGAAGAACGGCAGGCGCCAGCCCCACTCCTGGAACTGTTCTTCACCTAGCACGCTGGAGATCGCCACCACTACGCCCGCACCGAGCACAAAGCCTGCGATGGAGCCGAAGTCCAGCCAACTGCCGAGGAAGCCGCGCTTGCGGTCGGGGGCGTATTCGGCGACGAAGATCGAGGCCCCGGTGTATTCACCACCCACCGAGAAGCCCTGGGCCATCTTGGCCAACAGCAACAGGATCGGGGCCCAGATGCCAATCGAGGCATAGGACGGAATCAGGCCGATGGCAAAGGTGCTGATGGACATGATCACGATGGTGGCCGCGAGGACTTTCTGCCGCCCGTACTTATCCCCCAGCGCACCAAAGAACAGGCCACCCAGTGGGCGGATCAGGAACGGCACGGAAAAGGTCGCCAGCGCCGCGATCATCTGCACGCCAGGGTCGGCGCCGGGGAAGAACACCTTGCCCAGCACATAGGCCACGAAGCCATACACCCCGAAGTCGAACCACTCCATGGCATTGCCCAGTGCTGCGGCGGTGATCGCCTTGCGCATCTTGGCGTCGTCGACAATGGTGATGTCTTTCAACCCGATTGGGCTGACACTTTTCTTGCGTGATTTCATACAGGTCACTCTGTCACTGAACGGTGTCGATGCCATTGTTTTAATGGCATGGTCTACTCGGTCAGATACATGAGGACACGAAATAATTCACCGCTTAATGTTTTTTTTCCTGTAGGAGCCGGCTTGCCGGCGATATTCGTCAACGCTGACGCAGCACAACTGCCCTGATACCCACCGCACAGCGCTCCGTTATGGTCGCCCACCCCGCAGACAAGGGTGCTTTTAGTCCCAATCCTATTTGCTTCTTTTTTGCCACTGATAAGCTTTTTTCCTGGAAAAGTATCGGGAAATTCTTGTCATGATCGTAAATGCCGCCGTACCCAACGAGTTCAACGCCCTACGCGTTATCACGTTGGCAACCGACGCCACCTGTGCCAATTGGCTGTCCGGCGCGTTGAGCAGTATGGGCGTTACAGCGCTGGCCAACGCTAAATCCTTGAGCGACGTAGAGGCCTGGCTGGTCGACCAGCCGGTGGACGTCATCTGCTGCGAAATTCGTCCGGGGTCTGATGATGGGCTGATGCTGCCAAGCCTGCTCAAGGGGCTGCACGAAGCCGGCGCCGTGGCGCAGTTGCCGAGCATCTTCTGGACCGGTGAAACCACCTTGAATGCGCAGGTGCGTGCTGTGGAAGAGGGCGGCGTGGCTTCCCTGCATGGCGGCACCCCGCAGCGCTGGATCAAGCACATGGGCGGGGTCGCCATCAGTGCGTTGGAGTCCCATGCCCGATTGGCCCGCGCCGCCGGGATTCTGGTGGAGATCCTGCGCGAAGGCGCAACCCTGGAACTGGGCGATGCCTTGCGAGCCGTGATGCTGACCCGCGCGAAACCGGACCCGCAGTTGCACATGACCACATTCGACGCCTTGGCCGAGGATGAAGTGATCAATGCGCTGACCACGGGGGAGGGCTTACGCTTTGTGTTCCAGCCACAATTCGAGCTGTTGAGCCGGCGTGTAGTGGGAGCCGAGGCATTGGTGCGCTGGAAGCACCCGCGCTTTGGTGAAATCCCGCCGTCGGTGCTGATGCCGTTGGTTAACCGACTGGGCCTGGACCTGTTGCTGTTCAGCCTGGTGGAAATGTGGAGCATCCGGGCGATGCTGGCCCTCAAGCGTGAAAACATTCTGATCCCCATCGCGGTGAATGCCTCGGCAAAAACCATTTGCACCCCATATTTTGCCGACCGCCTCGCCACACGGATGCAGCAGGCCGAATTGCCAAACCACTTGCTGAAAATCGAGCTTACCGAGGACGTACCCGAACCGGACGAACTGCATCTTTCCGCATCGCTGACGGCAATCCGCGCCAAGGGTTTCCAGGTGTCCCTGGATGATTTTGGTACCGGCGCGGCCACGTTGAACCTGTTGGCGAACCTGTCGTTCGATGAGATGAAAATCGACGGCTCATTCGTGCGTGCCGTAGAGCAGCACTCGTCATCACGCAAGGTGATTGCGGGTATCGTCAGTTGGGCCGGCCTGCTGAATCTGAACCTGGTGGCCGAGGGCATTGAGGATGAGTCCACGATCCCTCTGCTGCATCGCCTGGGCTGCCGCGTCGGGCAGGGTTATGCGCTGGCGCGGCCGATGGAAATCGAGGCCTTTTTGAGCTTCCTGATTGAGCGGGGGAAACACCCGTAAACATACTTCTGTCTGTGTGGCTCTGGGAGGAGGCGGTTTTTAGGAGTGCTCTTATTTCAATTGTTTCGCCATGGCTTTAAATTTCCATCATCGATTTTTTTAAATTGTATGCCGCTGGAGTTAACTGCTCTGCCCATTCGATAACCACTGCTGGATGTCTTGAATCTCAAAAAGTCGACTACTTGCCTGGCAACTTAAAGTTTGCCGGTGGGTGTTGTATTGCCTGATCGAAAGTTCGCCTGTTTGTTTTTAATGTGCGATGGCTCAGTTGCACGGATGGAATTGATGTTGTAGGTCCGTCTTCCCTGGCGGCAACTTACCAATGATGAGATAGCGTTATTTTTCATCTTTTTGCTCGTTATACAGAGTGTCCTGTGATCTATGAAACGCTTACAAATTGCTTTGCTGGATGATCATGCAATCGTGCGACATGGCCTGGTCAATCGATTGCTGCAGGAACCTGATTTTGAAGTGGTCGGTGTCTACGCCCGTACGCGTGAACTATTGGCAGGGCTGGCCAAGGACCCGGCGCAGGTGCTGTTACTGGACTATGTCCTGGGGCCCAGCGAGTTGGATGGCGTGTTACTGATTCGAGCGTTACGGGTGAAGTTTCCACAATGCCGCATCCTGGTGTTCTCTACGCACCATGACGCCGCCACCGTGATCCTGGCCTTGCGTGCCGGTGCCCGGGGATTTCTCGGCAAGGGTGAAGATATGGGTCAGTTGGTCGACGCCGTCCGGTTGGTGGCGTCGGGGGCGGTTTACCTGAGCCCGGACATGGCCTACAGGGTTGCCGAAGCCACTGCGGTCAACTATGACGGCGAGGCGCGCAATCGCGAGGACGCGTTGCGCTTTGTCAGTCTGTCTGCCCGTGAGCAAGAAGTGATTCGCTGTTATCTGACGGGCATGACCATCACCGAAATTGCTGAGAAATTCAGCCGTAGCATCAAGACCATCAGCTCCCAAAAGGCTTCGGCTTTTCGCAAGTTGGGTGTGATATCGAACAACGAGCTATTCAAGATCAAGCACCTCATTGAAGGTATCTGAACCTGGCGGGTTGGCGCCGTGTCATTTGCCGCTTGTTGCATATACTGTTCTATCGTTGGGTATCCCTGTTTTCGGCAGCGCGGCTTGCGCTGGGTTGAGTGGGCTCGATCATAATGAAATCTATACGTATTGCTTTGTTGGATGATCACGCGGTTGTTCGACATGGTCTGGCCAATACCCTGGCGGCCGAGGCGAACTTTGAAGTGGTAGGCATTTATGAGCGCAGCCGCGACCTGATCGCCGGTCTCGCCACGGCGCCTGCAGACTTGTTGCTACTGGATTTCTCCCTGAGTCCCGAGGAGTTGGACGGCGTCTCATTGATCCGTGCCTTGCGAGTCAAGTTTCCCGCTAGCCACATCCTTGTGTTGTCCACCCACCACGACCCGGCGACCGTGGGCCTGGCCATGCGCGTCGGAGCCCGCGGGTTTGTCGGCAAGGGTGAGGACATGGACCAGTTGGTCAAGGCCATCCGCAAAGTGGCATCGGGGGCGGTGTACCTGAGTCCCGACATGACCTATCGCCTGGCCGAAACCGTCACCAGTGATACCCGCAAAGGCTCTGACGAAGTGCCGGACGCCCTGATCCTGGCGGAGTTGACCAGTCGCGAGCAGGAGGTCATTCGTTGTTACCTGGCGGGCATGACCATCACTGAAATTGCCGAGAAGTTCAATCGCAGCATCAAGACCATCAGCACCCAGAAAACCTCGGCGTTTCGCAAGCTGGGGGTTACGTCGAACAACGAACTGTTCAAGCTCAACAAAATCATTGGCTCGCCATGAGGCGGTGGTGGTTGGGGGGCTTGTTGTTGTGGTCGCTTGGAGGGGCCGTCTTCGCTGCTGGCCCGGTTCAGTTGAGCGAGCAGGAGCAGCGCTGGATACAGCAGCATCCGGTGTTGCGGGTGGGCGTGGTCGAAGACCTGATACCTTTTGAGTACCTGCGTGATGGCACCCTGCAGGGACGCTCAGTGCATTACCTGCAATTGGTGACCGATGCCACCGGCCTTGAATTCACCTATGTTCCGGGAAAGACCATTGAGATACGCGAGCAAATGCTCCTCGATGGCCAGGTGGATCTGCTGTCCTCTTACTTGCGTTTCAGGTCTGAGCCGGCCACCAAGGGCCTTGCCTTGCTGACCTACCAGACCACCTCGCCGATCATCGTGACGCGTTTCGAAGGCCCGGATATTTTCGACCTCGACCAACTGCATGGCAAAACCGTGATGGTTCCTGACGTGGATCATTACGAAGAGATCGTCGGAGCATCAGGAATCGAGGTCACGCTGATCAAAAGCAAATCGGCCCTGGAGATGCTGACCCGCGTCCAGGACGGCAGTGCTGACGCGGCCGTTGCCACGGAAACCTTCCTGATGCCTTATCTGTACCGCCAGTTCCAGGGCATCCTGGAGGCTTCAGGTGTGGTCGGCAGCCAGATGCTGGATGTCAGCATGGCGGTTCGCTCGGACCAGGCACTGCTGCATTCGATCCTCGAAAAAGTCCTGGGCTCGATCACTGCCGAGCAACGCAATGACATGTACGACCACTGGTATCACGAGCTGGATCTGGATGTTCCAACCCTGCTTGCCATCTCCAGCCACTACTGGCATGTCCTGATCATGGGGGCGTTGGTGCTGGCCAGCCTGTGTGTGCTGGTCTATCGCGGCC
Organism: Pseudomonas sp. HC1(2025); assembly: GCF_058742075.1. NCBI lineage: Bacteria > Pseudomonadati > Pseudomonadota > Gammaproteobacteria > Pseudomonadales > Pseudomonadaceae > Pseudomonas > Pseudomonas sp. HC1(2025). The sequence continues at coordinate 2,418,469 of NZ_CP196017.1, forward strand.
ATCGCAGGCGGCGTCAGGCTGTGCGCAACGAGCAGGAAAAAACCATGTTCCTGGCGGTCATGGGCCATGAAATTCGTTCGCCTATGAATGCCGTGCTGGCGGCCATGGAGTTATTGGGGCACACCCGGCTCAATGAGCAGCAGCGCCACTTTGTGCACCTTGCCAATGGCGGCGCCAATGCGTTGGTGCGTTTGCTGGATAACGTGCTGGACACGCCAGGCTCGGGTGCGCGGGCGTTGCGCCTGAGCATTGAACCGACCGATGTGACGGCGCTGGTGCAGGGCGTAGCGGGCTTGCACCGCCTGCGCGCCCGGGAAAAGCACCTGAGCCTGAATGTGAGCATCCACACCGCGCTGCCCTTGCTGTTACTCGACAGCTCCCGCCTGACGCAGATTCTTCATAACCTGCTTTCCAATGCCATCAAGTTCACCGATGCCGGCGGTGTCGACATCAAGCTGTGCCTGTTGGACCTACCGGCCGGTGGTCAACAGTTGCAAGTCAAGGTGCGCGATACCGGGATCGGTATCAGCGAAGCGGTACAGGCGTCGTTGTTCCGGCCATATGCCCAGGCCAGTCAATCCTACAAGCGCTCCGGTGGTACCGGGCTGGGCCTGGTGATTTGCCAGCAACTGGCGAACTTGATGCAGGGGTCGTTCACACTCAGCAGTGAGCCGGGGGTTGGCACGACCTTCATCCTCTGCATGCCGGTAACGGTTGCCCCCCAGACTGCTGAACCACCGCAGATTCAGCAGTCCGCGCCAGAGGCCGAGACGGGCGGCCTGCAAATCCTGGTCGTGGAAGACACCCTGGCCAACCAGGAAGTGCTGCGGGCGCAGATCGGCGGCTTTGGCTGCGAGGCGGTGATCGCCGCCGATGCCGCCCAGGCCCACAGCTTGTTCGCGCAGCAGGCCTACCAATTGATCCTGATGGACTGTGACCTGCCGGACCAGGACGGTTACAGCCTGGTTCGCGAACTGCGTGAGTTCGAGCGCGGCTTGGGGCGTCCACGCTGCCCAATCATTGCCATTTCTGCCCTGACCGGTGAACAGCACCTCAAACGTTGCATGGATGCTGGGATGGACGCCGCATTGAGCAAGCCGATACGCCTTGGGCAACTGCGCGAAGTGATCGAGCGCTGGTGCGACGTCACCCTGGCTGCACCCCGTGCGAGCCTGATGGCCCCACAGCTGGATCAGGCGGCGATCAATCGGGAGATGGCCAGTGACCTGGGGAGCCTGATCAAGGCCATAGCGCTCTGTGACCGCCCCAGCGCCGTCCACGTTGCCCATCGTCTGCACGGTGCTGCGCTGATTATGGAGTGGCTGGCCCTGGGGCAGAGTGCCGAGTATCTGGAGCGCCTGCTGCGTGCGCAGGAGGGCTGGGATAGCCCGGCCTACGCCCAGGCCCTGCGGGCGTTGGTTGAGCATTGGCGGGCCTTGGGCGGGGATGCTCCCCTGGAAGTGCTGCCGCCCGCGCGTGCCACGCGGGTGACCCAGCGATGAACGCCAAATTGCTACGCCTGCTGCTGATAGCGTTCGTGCTGGGAAACCTGGGCGTCGGGGTGCAGGCCGGCCCGACGCCGCTGGAGCTGACCCAGCAGGAGCGTGATTGGATTGCTGCCCATCCGGTGCTGCGTGTTGGCGTATTCGATAACTTGCTGCCTTTTGAATACATCAGCAATGGCCAACTCAGAGGGTTGTCAGCCAAATACCTGGGGTTGATTGCATCGCGCACGGGCCTGTATTTCGAACCCGTCACCACCACTACGCGCAGCGCCCGCAAGGACATGCTGATCAGCGGCGAAGTCGATATCTTGTCCACCCGGCGCCGGGACGATGACCCGGCAAAGGATCTCGGGCTGCGTTACACCACGCCCTACAACACCAGCTCGACCGTTATCGTCAGCCGTTTTGGCGATCAACCGTTTGCCGACTTGGAGCAACTCGCCGGCAAGCGGGTGGTGATGCTGGGGCGCGAGGAGGATTACGTCGCTTTTTTGAAGCGTAAGGCCCCGGGGATAACCATTGTTTCTGCCCTGAATGCGCTGGACATGATGGCGATGGTCAAGGACGGCCGCACGGACGCGGCGATTGCTTCGGAATGGCTGCTGATTCCCTACCTGTCCCGCCAATATCATGGGGTACTGCAGATTTCTGGGGTGCTGCCGTTGCTGCATACCGGTGTGAGCATGGCAGTACGTGACAGCGATGTGCTCCTGCTGTCTATTTTGGACAAGGTGCTGGCGTCCATCAGCGGCGAAGAGCGCAAGGCGATCTATGACGCCTGGTTTGCGGATATGGACCTGGACATTCCTACCGTCAAGGCCATTGCCGAGCACTACCAAGGTGAGCTGTGGTTGCTGCTGGCCGTGGTGGCAGTGCTCGTCGGACTGGTCGTGCAAAGTCGCCTGCAACGGCGCCAGGCCATGAACAGCGAACGGGAGAAGGCGATGTTCCTGGCGGTCATCAGCCATGAAGTGCGTTCGCCGATGAACGCAGTGCTGGCCGCCGTGGAACTGCTGGAGCACACCCCGCTCGATGAGCAGCAGCGACATTTCACCGGCTTGGCCAATAGCGGCGCCAATACCTTGCTGCGGCTGGTGGATGATGTGTTGGATATCTCCAAGATGGAAGCCGGGCAACTGGCCCTCAATCTTGAACCGGTGGACCCATGGGCGCTGGTCTTGCGGGTAGTCGACGAGCATCGAACGCAAGCGCAGGAAAAGGGCATTGAGCTGCTCGTCACCGGCGAGCGTCCCGGCGACCCATTGTTGCTGGACGAACTGCGTCTGGCGCAGGTGCTGCGCAACCTGATCTGCAACGCCGTCAAGTTCACCGATGTGGGTCGGGTAGAGGTGCAGTTGCTACAGCTGGAAAAGCCTGCGGTCGAGGTGCGACAACTGGTGATCCGGGTCATCGATACGGGCATAGGCTTGTCCAAGCAGGCGCAAGCCTCGCTGTTCCGGCCGTATGCCCAGGCCACGCAATCCTATCGGCGCACTGGCGGTACCGGCCTGGGCCTGGTGATCTGCCGGCGCCTGGTCAGGTTGATGCGTGGCAGGTTGGTGCTCAGCAGCTTGCAGGGGGTCGGTACCCAGGTCGAGGTACGGTTGCCAGTTGAACGGGCTGTTTCCCCGCAACTGCCGGCACCTGAGCCTGCGCCGAGCGCGGAATCGGCTAACGGTTTGCAGGTGTTGGTGGTGGACGACTCGCTACCCAGTCGGCAAGTGTTGCAGGCACAACTCGACAGCCTTGGTTGCGCGGTGCTGCTGGCGGCTGATGCCGACCAGGCGGTGGCGTTGTTCAGTGCGCACCGGGTCGATATGGTGCTGATCGACTGTGACTCGCCAGAGGGCGACGCCGAGCGCATGGTCAGCGCGTTTCGTGAGTCGCAGCTCCAACAGGAACGCTCATATTGCCCGATCATCGCGCTCTCGCAATTTAGCGGGAATGAATACCTGCAACGTTGTTTCGATGCCGGTATGGATGGTGTACTGAGCAAACCGCTCCAACAGGCCATGTTGCAGCAGATGATTGAACTCTGGTGCGAAGTAACCCCGGCGCCGCAAGTTGCAGAGTACCTGGAAACTCCAGGGTCGCCGGAGGCCGTGCGCCAGGAACTTAACAGCCTCATAGAACTACTTGCCCTGCGCGATCGCAGCATGGCGCTGGAGGCGCTACACAGGCTGCGCACTGCCGCGTTGGACGTCGGTTGGGAGGACTTCGCGGCCACGGCGCAGCGTATCGAAGTGCTGTTGCAGGACGAAGTGAGCTGGCCAGCAGAAGCGGTTGCGGGTCATGCCCGTAGCCTGCTTGAGCACAGGGCCGGGCTTCCCTGTGGAGCCTAGGCAGAGTAGGGGCTTCACAGCAGGACAGGTTGCTCTGGGAATGATGCAATCGCCGCGAATTGCATGCCCTGCCGCAACATATGCCTCACCGCCTCGATAAAGCTCGATGGCGGCCACCGGTTGTTCGCAGCTTCTCTATTGATAAACATTGCAGCGCCTGTTTTTAGGAGTGCTCCTATAGACGGGCTATTAATGTTTTTCCATTAAACAGTGCAGTGCAACAGTAAGTTTTATAGTGGTTTTAATTGTTGGGAATTTACCGTGCTCAATTGTTTTTCAGAGCACTCCTATATTGAGTTCGATGTGGGCTCCCTAAACTTAGCCCCGCAACAGCACAGAAGCTCTCCGATAAACGGAGGCTTTACAACTTACTGTAGAACATCGCTCTCTCGGAGTTACTCATGAATTACAAAGCCCGCGCCCTCGCTGTACTGGTCGCTGCCACCGCCTCTACCGTTGCTCTGGCTTCAGACGGCAAAATCGATTTCAACGGCGAACTGAAAGCCGAAACCTGCAAGGTTGCGGTTAACGGCGCGGCTGGTGCGAGCCCGTCGACTGTCACGCTGCCAACCATCTCTACCGCTGCCCTGGGAGCAAAAGGCCAAGTGGCAGGCCAGACCGGTTTCAATATCGAGCTGAGCGATTGCTCTGCCGCGCTGAAAACAGCGGCTGCATTCTTTGAGTCGAGCGGCAGCGTTGATGCAACCAGCGGCAACCTGAAGAACGTGAGCGGTACTGCCACCCAGGTTCAGCTGCAATTGGTTGACGCAACCAATGGCAACGCGATCAAGGCCGGCAACACTGCGCAGGTCACTTCCACCAGCCGTATTGCCATCAATGCAACCTCCAAGGCCGCCATCCTGCCATACGCTGTCCAGTACTACGCTCAAGCCCCGACCACTCCGGGTACCGTAGTTGGCTCCGTGACTTACTCCATCAATTATCAGTAAGTCGCCGCTCATGGATACACGCCCTGTTCAGCAACAAAAGGGCGTGCTTCCAGGCAGCAACGGGATTACGTAATGCCTTGCACATCTGCCCTCAGACAATTGCTCCTGGCAAGCCTTGTGACACTGACGTGTTCCCAGGCTATCGGGGGTGTAGTGATTACCGGAACACGCCTGCTCTACCCGGCGGACCAGAAAGAAATCACGGTAAAACTCAACAACAATGGCACGCAGCCAGCGCTGATCCAGTCGTGGATCGACACCGGCAGCGTCGAGTCGACTCCGACCAGCTCCAAGGCGCCGTTCCTGCTTTCACCGCCGGTGGCGCGCATCGATCCGACCAAGGGCCAAAGCCTGCGGGTGTTGTTTACCGGGGCTCCAATGGCCCAGGACAAAGAGTCGGTGTTCTGGCTCAACGTATTGGAAATTCCACCCAAGCCCGAGGCGGGTGCAGATATCAATACGCTGCAAATGGCATTCCGTTCGCGGATCAAATTGTTTTATCGCCCGACCGGCTTGCCAGGCACTGCCAGCGAGGCGATCGAGCAGGTGCAGTGGCAATTGGTGCCCGCACGCGATGGGCAAGGCTTGGCCTTGCAGGCCTTCAATCCGTCGGCGTTCCATGTTTCGCTGATCGAGTTGGAACTGGTGGCTGGCGCCCAGCGTGAGCGCAGTGAAGACGGCATGATCGCTCCGGGTGAAACCCGCCAATTTGTGCTCCCAACGCTCAAGGTCCGACCGGCTGCGGGTGCTCAGGTGGAGTTCAGCGCTATCAACGATTACGGCGCACTGATCCCGACCCGTAAAGCACTCAAGCCCTGATTAAACCTCAAGTTTTTTAGTCGCGAGTCATTTATGTCGACCTCTTCCAGCTGCAGGCTTTCTCTGCGGGCGCGGCCTTGCTTCGCCTTGAATCCGCTCTCTGCCTTGATCCTCAGGGTATTGGCCATCGCCCCAGGTGCATGGGGTATACAGGGTGCGCTGGCGCAAGAGGTGCAGTTCAACGATGCGTTCCTGCCTGAAGACTCGCGCAATCTCGACTTGGGCGCCTACCAGACCGGCAACCCGGTGATGCCCGGGCAATACCGTGCAGACGTAGTGCTTAACGGCCAGTTGAACAGCCGCCAGGACATTCGCATCGACGCCCAGGCCGACGGCAGCAAGCCGGTGGTCTGCATGACGCGTAGCTTGCTTGAGCGTCAGGGCGTGGAGATGAGCAAGCTGTCGCCTGAAAGCACTTTGGCGCTGGACAGCCAGGGCTGTGCCGCCGTGGGCAGTCTGATCCCGGGTGCAACCGCGAATTTTTCCCCGGAAAACCAGGCCCTCGACCTGAGCATTCCCCAGGCGGCGCTGCGGCGCAATGTCCGGGGATACGTCAGCCCGGAACTGTGGGATCGCGGCGTGACCGCAGGCATGCTCAGCTACAGCTTCAATGGCAGCCGTAACCGTACCCGCAGTGGCAACTCTGACTCGGCATTCCTGGGCCTGCACACCGGCCTCAACCTGGGTGACTGGCGCCTGCGCCACAACGCGTCGATGAGCTGGCAGTCACGTCAGGGCAATAATTACCAAGCCCTGGACTCCTATGCGCAACGCGACATCACCGCGTTGAAAAGCCAACTGACGGTGGGCGAGTCCAACACCACCGGCGAGATCTTCGACACCCTGGCCTACCGTGGTGTGCAACTGGCCAGTGACGACCGCATGCTGCCCGACTCCATGCGCGGCTATGCCCCGGTGATCCGTGGGATTGCACGCACCAACGCCCGTGTGACCATTCGCCAGGCCGGCAACATCCTGCTGGAAACCACCGTGGCGCCCGGGGCATTTGTGATTGATGACCTGTATTCAACTGGCTACGGCGGCGACCTCAGCGTCAGCGTGGCGGAAGCCGACGGCACCGAGCAGAACTTCATCGTGCCCTATGCCTCGGTCAGCCAGTTGCTGCGCCCCGGTACCTCGCGTTTCAGCCTGACCGCAGGCGAGACCCGCAACAACTACGTCGACAAGCAATCGCGCTTGCTACAAGGCACTGTGCAATATGGCCTGAACAATACGTTCACCGGATTTGCCGGGATGCAGTCCAGCGATGACTACACCGCCGTGCTCACCGGCCTGGCGTTTGGCACGCCGATCGGTGCCATGGCCATCGACTTGACTCACGCCCAGACCGACCTGGCCACCGGTGCCGCCAAAGGGCAGAGCATGCGGGTGTCCTACAGCAAAAATGTGCTCAGCACGGGCAGTAACTTCACCGTTGCGGCTTATCGTTTTTCTACCAGCGAATACCTGGACTTCAGTAACGCCATGCAACTGCTCGATGCCGAGAAAACGGGGTGGGACACCAGCATGTTCGGGCGCCCGCGCAGTCGCTTTTCGGTCACCGCCGACCAGAGCCTGGGGGAGTGGGGGCAAGTGGCAATCAGCGGCTATGCGCAGAACTACTGGAACCTGCCGGGCAGTGATTTGCAGTACCAGTTCAGTTACAGCAAGCAGTTCAATCGCATCAGCTTCAGTGTGAACGCCAACCGCAGCCGAATGGGCCTGGGGGACATGGAAAACAGCTTTTTGCTGACCATGAGCATGCCTCTGGAATTTGGCGGTCCAGGCTTCAGCCCGCAAATGACCGCACAGGTAGGACGTGACTCCCAAGGCAACTACAGCGAGCAGGCCGGCATCAGCGGCACCGCTGGCGAGGACCGTCAATATGGCTACGGCGCGACAGTCGGCCATGACGGTGCCAGTAACAGCAAGAGCGCGGCCCTCAATGGCCAATACACCGGCGCGCGCGCCATGCTCAGCGCTGCCCTGGGACGCGGTGATGGCTACACCAGCGCCTCGGTGGGCGCGAGCGGCAGCGTGGTGGCGCATGCCGATGGGGTGACCATGACTCCTTATCGCGGTGAAACCATGGCGGTGGTCAGTGCCCCGGGTGCGCAGGGGGCCAAGGTGTCCGGCTACCCTGGCCTCAAGCTCGACAGCCGCGGCAATGCCGTGGTGCCGTACCTGCGGCCATATGAGTTGAACGAAGTGGCAATCGACCCTATTGGTAGCTCGCTGGACGTCGAGCTCAGCGAAACCAGCCAACAGGTGGCCCCGCGTGCCGGTGCGGTGGTGCACCTCAAGTACACCACCAACCAGGGCCGCGCAGTGTTGCTCAACGTACGCCTCGACGATGGCAGCAGCCTGCCCTTTGGTGCTGGCGTGACAGATATCGACGGCACCTCGGTCGGTGTGGTCGGGCAGGGTGGCCAGCTCTACGCACGGATCAAGCCACAAACCCGTCAGTTACTGATCAACTGGGGAAGCAAGACCCATCAACAGTGCGCACTGGTCATCCCGGCGGGCCCCGGCGAAGGGCAGCAATTGCAACAGGTAGACGCGGTTTGTGCGGCCGGTAAGCAAGTCGCTGGCAGCGTGCAGCCCAACACTCTTCAAAAGGTACAGTTATGAATATTGGCGCTTTGATCAAGGCGGGCCTGGCCGTCGCGGCATTGTGGGCGGCGGCGGGGACGGCCATGGCGGTCACCTGCACCTACATGGAGGGTATCCAGCCGGCCGTGGGCTCCATGCCATTGCAGATTTCGGCGATCACTATCGGGCGCGATCTGCCGGTGGGTACCGAGGTATATCGTCAGCGCTTCAGCATGGCTGCGGGCCAGGCGCCCAAGCTTGAATGCCTCTATGCCCCGTATCAGCAGTGGACTGAGATGACAGTCGACTCCAGTTATGCCATGGCCAATGTGTCCAGCGGGACCTACGCCAACAAGGTCTATAGAACCAGCATTCCGGGGCTGGGGGTTGCCTTCAACAGCTCGGGCGGCCTGCTGCCAAGGCAATCTGGCAAGGCATGGACCACATGCACATCTGGCTACAGGTGTTTGGTCCCATTTGACGGGCCTTCGAACTTTGAGCTGATCTTGATCAAACTGGGCGATGTAACGCCTGGTGTATTGGTGGGCAGTACGTTGCCGGTCGTCAGTCTGTTCGGCAACTTCGGCGATGCGAGAATGCGCGGCTTCAGTATGGGGATCTCCGGCAATATCCAGATTGTCTCGAGTACCTGTCGTACACCGGATGTCTCGGTGCCCATGGGCTCTCATCTGACCTCCAAGTTCACCGGGCTCAACAGCAGCACGGGCTGGACGGATTTTTCCATCGCTTTGAATGACTGCCCGGCGTTCAACGGGATCTATACGACAACGGGGCCGGCCTGGTCATCGCAAAGTGGCACGTCGCCTCTTGGTACGAACGTCGATAGTGGCTCTCTGGTGCGTAACACCCTGCAGTACCGCATCGACCCCGCGCGTACGGCGATCAACACGAATAACGGTGTACTGAGCCTCGACCCTGGCGCCACGGGCAGTGCGCCCGCCGCCACAGGGGTTGGCGTGCAGGTGCAGAACCGCAACGGCAACTCGGTCATCCTTGGGGCCAACCAAAGCAGCGGCCTCACCCTGCGCCCCAACGAGGGGAGTTATACGATCCCCTTGCGCGCCCGTTACCTGCAGACGGCGAGCAAGGTAACCCCCGGCCCGGCGAATGCCTCGGCGACGTTTACGATTATTTACCAGTGATTGCTCCTGCAAGGCCTGCGTCAGAACCGATCCAACCGATAGGCCGCCAATGCCGGCAATCCCAGGGGCAGGGGCAGGGAGATCGGCGATACCAACTGGGCGACCAGCTCGGCAGTGACGGCCGCTTGCGTCAGCCCCAAATGTTGATGCCCGAAAGCGAGCAACACCTTGCCGTCGCACACCCGGTCGATGATCGGCAGCGAGTCCGGCAACGAGGGCCGAAAGCCCATCCACGGCGTGGCGTCCTCAGCGCTCAGTTCGTTACGCAACAGGCCGCGGCTGAGCCGGTGCAACTGCCAGGCGCGCCGCATGTTCGGCGGGCGGTCGAGGCCGGCGAATTCCACGGTGCCGGCCAGCCGTAGCCCACCGCTCATGGGCGTCATGATGAACTTGCGCTCCAGCGAGGTGACGGCGAAGGGCAAGCGGTCTTGCTCGTGGGGCAGCATCAGGTGATAACCGCGCTCGGTGTCCAGGGGCACCTTTTTGCCCGTCAGCGCCTGGGTGAGCCTGGCCGAGTGGGCGCCGCAGGCGATCACCACCTGGCGTGCGGCCAAGCGGCCCTGGTCGGTGATCAGTGCAACGCCCTGGGCCTGAAGCTGGCCATCCTGGACCTGACGCTTGAGAAAGGTCACGCCGCTGGCCTTGGCGGCCTCGACCAGTTCGCACACCACGCGATACGGATCGAGGAAATGCCCGGTGCGGGGAAAGAACAAGCCCCCCTGGATCCGCTCGCTTAACTGCGGTGCCGCCTGTTGCACGGCGCTGGCCGACCAGCAATCCACCGGCACGTTTTGCTGGGTCATGCGTGCTTGCAAACCTTCAATCGCTTGTCGCGACTCGGCACGCTCGAACACCAGCAGCGAGCCGTCCTCGCGCATCAACTGGGGCCGGTCGATGTTCGCCAACAAGCGCTGCCAGGCGCCCAGGCTGCTTTCGTTGAGGGCACGGATACCGGCGACCGTGCGCTGGTAAGCGGCCGGGCGCAGGTTTAACAAGAGGCGAGCAAACCAGGGCAGCGCACGGGGCAGGTATTTCCAGTCCAGGCGCAGCGGGCCCATGGGGTCCATGAGCATCGCGGGCAGGCGCATCAGGATCGACAGGTCGGCGATGGGGAACACCTGTTCGGTGGCCAAATGCCCGGCATTGCCGAACGAGGCGCCCATCCCCGGTTCCTGCTGGTCGATGACCACCACGCGCCGGCCCTGGCGCGCCAGTTGCAGCGCGCAGGCGACGCCGATGATGCCGGCGCCGACCACTGCAATGTCGATCTCGGGTTGACGGTTGTCTTGCATGTTCAGGCTTCTCTCTGGCCGTCGAGCAAGCGTCGCAGCCGCAGCGGGTTGTCTTGTTTCAGGGCTGCGGGCAGCAGGCTGTCGGGGAAATCCTGGTAGCACACCGGCCGCAGGAAACGCCGGATCGCGGCGGTGCCGACCGAGGTCGAGCGCGAATCCGAGGTCGCGGGGAAGGGCCCGCCATGCACCATGGCATCACACACCTCGACCCCGGTCGGCCAGCCATTGACCAACAGCCGGCCAGCCTTGCGCTCAAGGGCCGGCAGCAATGCCCGTGCCTGCTCAAGATCGTCCTGATCCAGGTGCAAGGTGGCGGTCAACTGGCCTTCGAGGTGCTCGGTCACTTGGCGCATTTGCGCGTTGTCGGCGCACTGCACCAGGAGCGAGGCGGCGCCGAAGACTTCGGCCTGCAAATGCGGGTTGGCAAGGAAGTCTTGCGCGTGGGTGGTAAACAGCTGCGCCTGGCATTGGTTCGGCCCTTGCGCCGGCAACCCGCTGGCTACGCAATGGGCATGCTCGGCCAGTGCGCCGACGCCCGCTTCATAGGCCTGGAAGATGCCCGGGGTGAGCATGGTCTGCGCCGGGCTACGTTGCAGCAAGTCGCTGGCGAGGCTGACAAACTGCTGCAGTTGCGGACCTTGAACCGCAATCACCAGCCCGGGATTGGTGCAAAACTGCCCGGCGCCCTGGGTCAACGAGGCGACAAACCCTTGCGCCAGCGCTTCGCCGCGCGCCTTGAGGGCGGCCGGGAACAGGTACACCGGGTTGATCGAACTCATTTCCGCATACACCGGGATCGGCTCCGGCCGCGCCTGGGCCGCCTGGCACAAAGCGATGCCGCCACTTTGCGAGCCGGTAAAGCCCACCGCCTTGATCCGTGGGTCGCTGACCAGGGCAATCCCCACTTCGCGGCCAGCGCCGTACAGCAGCGAGAACACACCTTCGGGCAGGCCACACTGCTTCACGGCACGGGCCAGCGCACGGCCCACCAGTTCGCTGGTGCCGGGGTGGGCGCCGTGGGCCTTGACGATCACCGGGCAACCGGCGGCGAGGGCTGAAGCGGTATCACCGCCGGCCACCGAGAACGCCAGCGGGAAGTTGCTGGCGCCGAATACGGCCACCGGCCCCAGCGGCACCTGGCGTTGGCGCAGGTCGGCACGGGGCAGGGGCTGGCGGCCTGGTTGGGCGCTATCGACGCGCACGTCCAGCCATTCGCCGGCGCGTACGGTGCGGGTGAAGGTGCGCAGTTGCTGGCAGGTGCGGCCCCGTTCGCCCTGGATCCGCGCGTGGGGCAAGCCGGTTTCGGCCACGGCACGCTCGATCAACTCATCGCCGAGGGCTTCGATTTCATTGGCGATGGTTTCGAGAAACTCAGCACGCGCCGCCAGGGATGTCTCGCGGTAGCTGTCGAAGGCTGACCACGCCAGCGCGCAAGCCTGGGCCACCTGCTCGGTGGAACCGCCGGGATAGGCCGGCTCCAGCGCAGCATCGGTGGCCGGGTTGATCGCGCGGATGGCTGCGCGGGTGCCGGGAATGGAGTGCTGACCGATCAGCATAGTGCCTGTCAGAGTCATGGCCTGTTCCTGAAATAAGAAGGAACGCCGCTGTGCAACAGCGGCGTGCGAGCAGTCAGTCGACGTTCTGTTCTGCCGACCAGTTGGCGTACCACTGGCGGAACAGCGCGTACTGATGCTCGGCATACCGGCGTTGGGCATCGCTCAGTACATCGCTTTGGTTGAAGTGAAGGCTGTATTCCAGGTCGCCATTGAGCACCATCAGGTGCTTGTAATAGAGCACCAGGTCGCAGCCTTCATCGAAGGACGACAGCACCGCCAGCGCCGCCTCCAGCTCGCGGGCCTGGCGTCGGGCCTTGGCATCGCCCTTGGCGGCCTGCTTGCTCAGGGCCACCAGTTGCAGGACTTCCCGTGGCAGGGCGTTGCCGATGCCGGTGATCGCGCCGGTGGCGTTGCAGTTGACGAAACCGTGCACCACCTGGGTATCGACACCGACCATCAGGGTCACGGCATCGTCTTTGGAGGTGATGTGTTCGGCGGCGTAGCGCAGGTCGGCGCCGCCGCCGAACTCCTTGAAGCCGATCAGGTTCGGGTACTCGCGGCGCAGTTCAAAGAACAGCTCGGCGCGGGTGGCAAAGCCGTAGTAGGGGCTGTTGTAGATCACTGACGGCAGGTTCGGCGCGGCGCTGAGGATCGCCGCGAAGTGGGCTTTTTGCGCGCTGGCTGAAGCGCCACGGGACAGCACCCGTGGGATGACCATCAAGCCATGGGCGCCGACCTTGGCCGCGTGGGCCGCATGGGAGGCCGCCTCACGGCTGTTGACCGCGCCGGTGCCGACGATGGTCGGGATGCCCGCCGCCACCAGGCGCGCCACGCCTTCCTGGCGCTGGGCTTCGGTGAGCAACGGCCAGTCGCCCATGGAGCCGCAGTACACCACGGCGCTCATGCCGATATCGATCAGCTCGCGGCCCTTGGCGACCAGGGCGTCGAAGTCCGGCTGGCGCTCGGAGGTGCACGGGGTCATCAGGGCAGGGATGCAGCCGGTGAAGATGTTATCGCTCATGGTTCTAGCTCCTTGGAAGGGTCTGTTTAAAAGCTGCCGGGTGCTCAAATGCCCCAGGCGAAAGGGTCCTGTTCGTCGATCAGCAAGGTGCTGTCGGCGGTCATATAGGCGCGGCCGGTGATGAAGGGGCGGATGTGTTCGCCCTCCCATTCAAAACGGCCTTCGAATTGGCTGGCGGTGATGCTGGCTTGCACCCAGGGCTCACCGGCCTGAAGTTTTCCGTCGGCGGCCAGGCACGCCAGCTTGGCGCTGGTGCCGGTGCCGCAGGGCGAACGGTCGTAGGCTTTGCCGGGGCACATGACGAAGTTGCGGCTGTCGGCCTGCTCGTCATCGGCGAACAGTTCGATGTGGTCGATCAACGCGCCGTCTGCGCCAAGGATGCCTTGGGCTTCGAGGGCCTTGAGCATCGCCCAGGTGAAGTCGGTGAGGGCCTCGACATTGGCCATGTGCACACCCTGGCCGTGCTCGGACACCAGGAAAAACCAGTTGCCACCCCAGGCGATATCGCCGTAGATCCGGCCATGCCCCGGCACCTCCACGGGCACCTGCTGGCGATAGCGATAGGCGGGCACGTTGCGCAGGGTGACCGCGCCGTCCTCATGCAGGGTGGCGCTGACCTGGCCCACCGGCGTGTCGATGCTGTGCACCCCTGGCGCGATGCGGCCCAGGTAGTGCAACGAGGCGACCAGGCCGATGGTGCCGTGGCCACACATGCCGAGGTAGCCGGCATTGTTGAAGAAAATCACCCCGCAGGTGGCCCCCGGCGAGACCGGCTCGCAGTACAGCGCGCCAACCAGTACATCGTTGCCACGGGGCTCCAGCAGGCAGGCGCGGCGCCATTGGTCGTGTGTGGTGCGCAGGCTGTCGAGCTGCTCGGCGATGGTCTGGCCGGCCAGCTGCGGGAAGCCATTGATGATCAGGCGCGTCGGTTCGCCGCCGGTGTGGGAGTCAATCACATGCAGTCGTTTCATCCAGCTATTCCTTGGTGATTGGCCAGTTATGCGTTCGCCGGGTGCATGCCGCTCGCGGGCAGCACGGCTTCGCTTTCGTCGTCTTCGTGTTCCAGTTCCACCAGGTGCGCCGGCACGCCGGTGGCGGCGCCCCAGTAGTAGATGCCCAGGGCGCAGGCGGCGACGACCAGGGTGTCGAAGGGATGGCTGAGCACGCCCAGGCCGCCAAAACTGCCGAGTTTTGATAGCACCATGGTTACGGCGTAGAAGCCGATCAGCCACGCGCTGGAACGCACTTGCTGGGCGATGTTCAGGTGCTGGGTCGGCACCAGGCGACGGCACAGCAGGTACACCACAAACATCACGATTTGCAGGCCCAGCAGCCAGGACACGGTGCTCCAGCCCGACCAGTAGACGATCAGCGCGGCGATGATGAATGACAGCGGGCCCAGCACACTCATCCACTTGACCCGGAACGGGCGCGGCATGTCCGGCGCATTGCGTCGCAGCGCCGCCACGCACACCGGGGCCACGGCGTAGCTCAACACCAGGGCGGCGGACACCACATTGATCAGCGCCTCCCAGGACGGGAACGGCAGGGTCCAGAACACCGACAAGCCAAAGGTCAGCCACAGCGCCGGGCGCGGGATGCCGGATTTCTCATCGATGCGCGTGAAAATCTTGAAGAAGGTGCCTGTCTGCGCCCAGCCATAGATCACCCGTGGCGTGGCGTTCATGTAGATATTGCCGCAGCCGCTGGGGGAGATCACCGCGTCGGCCACCACCAGGTAGGCCAGCCAGCCCACCCCCAGGGCCAGGGCGATATCGCGATAGGGCAGAGCCAGTTCCTTGCTGATGCCGGCCCAGCCATTGGCGAGCATTTCGGTGGGCACGCCGCCGAGGAAGGCCACTTGCAGCAGCACATAAATTGCCGTGGACAGCAGCACCGAAAGGATCAGGGCAATGGGAATGGTGCGTTGCGGGTTTTTCACTTCGCTGGCCACCGAGATGATCGGCGTCAGCCCCAGATAGGCAAAAATCACCCCGCCGGCGGACACTGCCATTTCAATCCCCGACAGGCCGAACGGGGCGAACCCCTGGGAGTGGAAGTTGGCCGGCTTGAAGAAGGTGAACAGCACGCCGATCACCAGCAGCGGCACGATGAACTTGAAAATGCTGACCAGGTTATTGGCGATGGCGAAGGTCTTGACGCTGCGGTAGTTGAGCACGAAAAACAGGCAGAGCAGGCCGAACTGCACCAGCCAGCCGAGGGTGGTGGGGTCGCTGGAGCCGGCCTTGGTCAACTCGGGAAACCAGGCGGCGGCGTATTGCCTTGAGGCGACCACTTCAATCGCCACCAGGCTGGAAAACGCGATCAGTGTGATAAAGCCCATCAGGTAGCCCAGCAACGGGCCGTGGGAATACACCGGGTAGCGCACCACGCCCCCGGCACGGGGCAGGGCCGCGCCCAATTCGCAATACACAATGCCCAGCAACAGCACCGCAAAACCGCCGAGCAACCAGGAAAAAATCCCTGCCGGGCCTGCGATGGACGACACGTGACTGGCGGCAAACAACCAACCGGAACCGAAGATGGCTCCCAGTCCGATAAAAGTGAGGTCGATCAGAGACAGCTGTTTCTTGAACTTGCCTTGGGCTGACATAGCGGCGCCTTCTTGTGGGTTATTGGATAGGCATGCAGTGGCGCTACAGTGAACCCATCAGCCCGCTGGCGATTGATGTTTTGCGCGGTCATCAATGACGAATTCAGCACAATTGCCGGATGCGCAGCGGTGCTCGACAGGGCCATGGCCATCGGGCAATCTGCTGGCCCGGCGAGGCTATAAACAAGGCGGTGAGCGGCATGATGCACAACGCGTTTGCAACCCTGTGCCAAGGTGGCGAGCAGCGGCCACACAGCCTCGAACAGCTGCTGGCGGGCGTGGCCATGCTGTTGCCGATGCTCGACGTGATTCCCAATGCGACGATGTTTATCAAGGATGTGCAGGCGCGCTATGTCATGGCCAACCACACCCTGGTACAGCGTTGTGGCTTGAAAGACCGGCGCCCGCTACTGGGCAAGACCAGCGCCGAGGTGTTCCCCGCGCAGTTGGGGCCGGGCTACACCGAGCAGGACCGGCGCGTGCTCGAACAGGGCCTGGTGCTGGAGGATCAACTGGAGTTGCACCTGTACGGCAGCCGCGAACCCGGTTGGTGCCTGACCCACAAGTGGCCGTTATACAACCGCGAGGGCGCGATCATTGGCTTGGCGGGGATCTCGGTCGACCTGCAATCCGCCAGCGAGACCCACCCGGCCTATCAGCGATTGGCGGCGGTGGACGAGCACATCCGGGCCCATTTCAACCGGCGCGTGACCTTGGGTGAACTGACGCGCATCGCCGGCACGTCGGTGGCTCAGCTGGAGCGCTACTGCAAGCGCGTGTTCCACCTGACTCCCCGGCAAATGATCCAGAAAGTACGTCTGGAACATGCCCATCGCCTGTTGCATACCGAGTTGCCGATCACCGAAGTGGCCTTGCAATGCGGCTACACCGACCACAGTGCATTCACCCGCCAGTTCAAGGCGTTGACCGGCTTTACGCCACGCCAGTATCGCCAGGCCACCCGCTAATGAGTGGGCGCACGTCCCTGTAGGAGCTGGCTTGCCAGCGATAGCGGCGGGTCAGCCAACATCAACCCCAGCAATGCCGCCGCCATCGCAGCCTCGCCAAGGCTCGACAGCTCCTACATTGATCCTCAGGGATTGGAGGATTGCATTTCACTGCCACCGCAGGATGCATACGGTACTCAATGTACGACGATCCAATGTAGGAGCTGGCTTGCCAGCGATAGCAGCGGGTCAGCCAACATCAATCCCAGCAATGCCGCCGCCATCGCAGCCTCGCCAAGGCTCGACAGCTCCTACATTGATCCTCAGGGATTGGAGGATTGCATTTCAGCTGCCAGTGCAGGATGCATACGGTACTCAATGTACTGAAGATCCAATGTAGGAGCTGGCTTGCCAGCGATAGCGTCGGGTCAGCCAACATCAACTTCAGCAAGGCCGCCGCCATCGCAGCCTCGCCAAGGCTCGACAGCTCCCACCTCGATCTTCAGGGTCTGGAAGATTGCATTTCACTGCCACCGCAGGATGCACACGGTACTCAATGTACGACGATCCAATGTAGGAGCTGGCTTGCCAGCGATAGCGGTGGGTCAGCCAACATCCACTCCAGCAATGCCGCCGCCATCGCCGCCTCGCCAAGGCTCGACAGCTCCTACATTGATCTTCAGGGGTTGGAGGATTGCATTTCACTGCCACCGCAGGATGCATACGGTACTCAATGTACGACGATCCAATGTAGGAGCTGGCTTGCCAGCGATAGCAGCGGGTCAGCCAACATCAATCCCAGCAATGCCGCCGCCATCACAGCCTCGCCAAGGCTCGACAGCTTCCACCTCGATCTTCAGGGGTTGGAAGATTGCATTTCACTGCCACCGCAGGATGCATACGGCACTCAATGTACGACGATCCAATGTAGGAGCTGGCTTGCCAGCGATAGCGGCGGGTCAGCCAACATCAACCCCAGCAATGCCGCCGCCATCGCAGCCTCGCCAAGGCTCGACAGCTCCTACATTGATCTTCAGGGTCTGGAGGAGTGCATTTCACTGCTAGAGCAGGATGCATACGGTACTCAATGTACGACGATCCAATGTAGGAGCTGGCTTGCCAGCGATAGCGGCGGGTCAGCCAGCATCAATCCCAGCAATGCCGCCGCCATCGCAGCCTCGCCGGGGCTCGACAGCTCCTACATTGATCCTCAGGGTTTGGAGGATTGCATTTCACTGCCACCGCAGGATGCACACGGTACTCAATGTACGATGATCCAATGTAGGAGCTGGCTTGCCAGCGATAGCGGTGGGTCAGCCAACATCAATCCCAGCAATGCCGCCGCCATCGCAGCCTCGCCAAGGCTCGACAGCTCCTACATTGATCCTCAGGGTTTGGAGGATTGCATTTCAGCTGCCCCATCTGATCCTCATTGCTGCAACTGAAGGGCCTCACGCTTGAAAAAGCGCTTCTGCTCAAATGGAATCTCTTCGCGGTCGCCATAGGGCGCGCTGTACCAGTTGCCGTAGGTTGGGTTCGGCAGCAGGAACCAGCGTTGGCCGAACCAGCCCACATAAGGTTCGACCGCCCGGCGTTGGGCGGCCAGGGTGTTGTGTTCGGCCTGGACGAAATCCCCCAGGGAATCCCCGACCATTAACAACACCCGTGCCTGGCTGGCGACCCACTGGCGACGGCAGTTCTTGCCGTAGCCCGCCGATGCGCAATGGCCGGTGGGGGTGGCGGCCGCCAGTACGTATTCGTTGCTCTGCACCGGGAAGCCGCGCAGGCGCAGGTTGGCGACGGTGGCCTGGACTTGGCTGTGCTCGCGGTTGGTCAGGTAATACACCTTGATCCCCCGTTGCTGCGCCGCCTGCAAAAACGCCACGGCGCCGGGCAGGGCCTGGGCCTTGGCCTGGTCGACCCAGGTGTTCCAGCGGTCATAGGAGTAGACCTGGTTGTTGACGATGTCCCGCGCGTTGAGGGGCACGTTGTCCAGCAGGGTTTCATCGATATCGACGATCACTGCCGGCGGCAGGCCGCTGAGGTTTCGCGGGGCAAAGGGCAGGGCGTCCCAGTCCTTGGTGGCCAGGGCCACATCGAGCTGGCGGGTGGCGTCGGCGAACACTTGGCGATAGATCATCTCGTGTTCGATAGAGGTCTGGGTCCACAGCACCGCATCCAGTTGATCGTTGGCGGGTGGGTGCTGTTGGCAGCCCAGCAGCACCGAAGAAAGCAGGCATACGCCGGCGAAATTCATAAGACGCATAAAAAGAGTCGGCCTCAAAAATGGCGGTCGCGGATCGACGATCAGGCCCGGCACAGTAGCGCAGTATTGCGCCCCAGCCTGCATCAGACGCTTATTTTCATCAGGGTTAGATCGTTTATTTCCTTATCGAAGGTGCATAGCATTTTAGTGAATATCCATTGCGTCCATTTACTGGTCGCAGCAAAGGCGCTGGATGCAATAACAAACGCCCGTCTGCTGTAACGTTTTTGCAGTCTGCTTTTAATCAGAAGTGGACGGTCTGGCGTCGATTCCTGCTGCTCGGCCAGCGTCTTGCAGCGCGGCGCGTCATCTCTAGAATCGGCCCCAGAATTTAGACCTTTCCTGTCGATTACGGAGTTTCGAACATGATGAATGCCATGCAGATGCCAATGAACAACACGATGCCCATGATGCCGATGATGGGCATGCCGATGATGATGGCCACCATGCAGTGCGAGATGACCGGCGATGCCATGGTGTGCACCATGAAGCCGGCCGCCGGTATGGACATGGCGATGTTCAAGAACAACGCCGAAATGATGGCGATGATGATGAACTGCGGCATGCCGATGATGATGCAGTGCGCCAACCTGTCGATGATGTGCATGTCGCAGGACACCATGGCAATGCTCAACAACATGCCAGCGATGACCATGCCGATGATGAAGTGCGTCATGGAATGCACCCTGCAAGCCGATGGCATGACCTGCAAGATGATGCCGATGCCTGGTATGAGCATGGTGATGATGGACAACTGGTGCATGCTGATGAAGAAAATGATGAACGATTGCGCCATGCCGATGATGATCAGCTGCAACGGCATGCCGATGATGTGCTGCACCTGCTGAACCGACGTTTCGTGCGCATGAAAAAGCCCCGCCTGAGCAATCAGGCGGGGCTTTTTGCGTTCAGTCCAAGCGTTCGGGGTGGAGGATGACCAGGAACGCCAGCGCATCGCTGTCTGCCGGGTTGCGATAGCGGTGGGGCTGGTCGGCATAGAACAGGATCGAGTCGCCGGTGGACAGCAAGTATCGTTCCTCGTTGACGCTGACCTCCAGCACGCCCTGGGCCACCACCAGGTTTGCCTGGATCCCAGGCCGGCGGCCTTCGCACACCTCTTCACCGCGTGCGCTCAGGCGTACCTCATAGAATTCGGACTGGCGCGACATGTCGTCGGGGAATAATGCCCGGCTGACGAATGTGCCGTCGGCGCTCACCAGGCGTTTGCTTTGGTGGGCGGGCAGTAATTCGACCCCTTCGAACGAGCGGTTTTCCAGGAACGCCGCCACCGACACTTTCAGGCCCTTGGCGATTTTGCACAGCACCTTGATCGACGGTACGCTGCGCCCGGACTCGATCTGCGCGAGCATCGCCCGGCTGACGCCACAGGCTCGGGCCAGGGCATCCAGGGACAGGTAGCGTTTACTGCGCAGGCGATGCAGGTTGTGCGCGACGCACTGGCCGATGGCATCGTCGTCGCGGCTGGCGCAATCCTTGGGTTGAGCGATGGGGGGCAGCACGTCGGGAAGGGCCTGGAGAAAACTCATCGGCGTTACGCCCGGCGTGTGTCGCTGGGCGCGTTACTGGCCTGCAACGTGAATACCGACAACCCGGCGCGCGCGGCGTACATTGCCCACATCAACTGGGCCGCTGCACGAGCCTGGCGGCGTTTGCGGTGGAGGGTGAAATCAATGACGTTGGCGGATATCGACATGGCGCAGTCTCGGGTGACGGTGGTGACTCGGTTGCTCCACATTACTGCGCGCAGCTTATTTCCTTAAATACTGAGTTTGCATTTATTAATTCTATTTTGGACTTAAAAACAGACGTGACCTGCCGTATCCGATGTTCTTCCAACGCTTGAACTTTCCCAGGATTCGGCCCCATGCGCCTGCCACAACCTTTGCTGTTTCTCCCTCCTCGTTGGCTCGGTTTTGGCGTTGCCCTGACATTCACCCATCTGGCCCAGGCCCAGGAGGCGCTGCAGTTGTCGCCGCTGCAAGTCACCAGCACCGAACTGAGCGAAGGCGAAGCGGCCCAGGCGCAACTCCAGCAGGTGCCCGGCGCTACCAATTACGTCGACATGGCCAGCGTCGAGCAGGGGCGGGTGAGCAGCAATGAAGATGTGTTCAAGTACCAGGCTGGCATCTACGCCAAGGCGGCGAATAACGAAGGGGTGAAAATCTCCATTCGTGGCTCGGGCATCAACCGTGGCCCCGGCAGCCATGCATCCGGCCTGTATGAAACCATCGACGGGCTGCCACTGACCGGCCCCGGCGGAACGCCTTATGAGCTCAAAGACCCGCTGTGGCTCAGCCGCGTCGAAGTGCTGCGCGGCGCCAACGGGTTTGATCGCGGCGCACTGGCCCTGGGCGGGGCGGTCAACTATGTCACCCACACCGGCTACGATGCGCCCAAGTTGCGCGTGCGCTACGAGGCCGGCAGCCATGGGTATGCCCAGCGGGAAATCAGCTCCGGGCAAGTGCTGGGCGATGCCGACTATTACATCAGCCTGACCGACACTGACTACGATGGCTTCCAGCAACAAAGCGCCGGCAGCGGCAAAGGCGTGGCGGCCAACTTCGGCTACCGGTTCAACCCGGACCTGGAAACCCGCTTCTATTTCCGTTACCGCGAAACCGCCAACGACAGCCCCGGCAAACTCACGCGCCAGCAGATCGAGCACAGCCCGCGCGCAGCCAACGCCCTCAACCTGGCACGCGACTCCAAGCGCTTGCAGCCGGGCTCTACCTGGATCGCCAACAAGACCACGCTGCAATTGGACGATAACTCCCGCGTCGAAGCGGGGCTGGTGTATCACGACTACCCCATGGACCTGCGCGAAGGCACCAACCGGCTCAAGGTGGCGTATACCGATATCAGCGGCACCTTGAACTACATCCGCCAGGACACGCTGCTGGGGCGCGACAGCAAGACCACAGTCGGCCTGCGCACCACCCAGGGCCTGCCCAATAACGGTGTGTCGGAGTACGTGCGGGTGCCTGCCGGTGCCACCGCCGGTTTCGCCCCGGGGACCAAGACCCGTGACTACAGTTACCTGGGGTCGGATACCGTGCTGCACGTGAGCAACGACCTGGAGCTGCTGCCCGACCTGTGGCTGACCACCGGCCTGGCGGCGATCTATACCCGTCGCGAAACCGAAGTCACCTATCCCGACACCCATGCCCCCTTGAGCACTCATGACTGGGACTATGCCCCGCGCGTGGGCCTGCGCTATGACTTCAACCCGCAGTTGCAGGTGTATGGCAACCTGAGCCGCTCGGTGGAGCCGCCGCATGCCTGGTCGATGATCTGGGGTTCCAACAAGTTCTTTGCCAAAGACTCGGGTAGGCCGGAGGCCGGCTTGACCCGCGAAGGCGTGAAGCTGCAAAACCAGACGGCCACCACCCTGGAAGTGGGCGGGCGCGGCGAAGCGTGGTTCGGCCAATGGGACCTGGCGCTGTACCACTCGCTGGTGCGCCATGAACTGCTGAGCGTCGAAACCCAGGCGGCTACGCCTAACTTGTCGCAGGTGGTCGCCGAATCCAACGCCAGCCCGACCCTCCACCAAGGTCTGGAACTGAGCCTCACCAGCGCGCTGTGGGACGGTGGCAATACCGGTCGCCTGGCCCTGCGCCAGGCCTACACCTTCAGTAACTTCCACTACCGCGACGACCCGCGCTTTGGCGACAACACATTGCCCGGTATCCCCAAGCACTATTACCAGGCGCAGTTGCGCTACAGCCATCCCAGCGGCTTTTTCAGCAGCCTCAATGGCGAGTATTCCTCGCGGGTGGCGGTGGACTATGCCAACTCCTACTACGCGTCGGCCTATGGCTTGTTGGGTGCCACCCTCGGTTACGACGCACCGAAACAGGACTGGCAAGCCTGGGTCGACCTGCGCAACCTGACCAACCAGCGCTACGCCAATACCGTGACCCCGGGTTATGACGATCATGGCAGCGATATGGCGCGCTCGACGCCGGGTGACGGCATGGGCGTGTACGCCGGCGTTTCCTGGAGCTTGCGCTAAACCCTTGCAGGCGCCGGCAAGCCGGTGCCTACGCCGATACCCAGGCGCCATCGTTGGGCCCTTGCTCTGCCATCGTTTTACTGTCATCGTTTGCGCGATTGGTAATCTTTCTTGTTTGAGAAATTTTTGCGCATGCATGACTTTCCCGTGGCCGATTGTGATACAGCCCGCCGCCAGCAGACACTCACCGCGCTCTACAGCGACCACCATTCCTGGCTCCAGGGATGGCTGCGCAAGAAGCTCGGCTGTTCGCAGCATGCGGCGGACCTGGCCCAGGATGCATTCGTGCGGGTGTTGCTGCTGGCCGAGCCCCACAACATTCAGGAGCCTCGGGCATTTCTCGCGACCACTGCCGGGCGCTTGCTGATTGACGGTGCGCGGCGGCGCAAGATCGAGAAAGCCTATATGCAAGCCCTGGCCATCCAATACGAAGACGTCGGCATGCCTGACCCTGCGACTATTCATGTGGCGTTGCAGGCCCTGGAACGCATTGCGCTGATGCTCGCCGGCCTGCCGGACAAGGCCCGCGAGGCGTTCCTGCTCAGTCGCCTGGATGGGCTGACCTACAGTGAAATCGCGGCCCAGCTCCAGGTCTCGTCCAGCACGGTGAAAAACTACATCTCCAGCGCGCTGGTGCATTGCTACCAGACCCTTTATGGCGCGGACCCGCTCTGATGCCCGCCGAACAGATTGTCAGCGAGGCAGCGCAATGGTTGGCGTTGCTCAATGACGAGGACGTCAGCGCCGCCGACCGTCAGGCATTTGAAGCCTGGTGTGCGGCCGATCCACGCCACCGGGTGGCCTTCGAGCGCATGGGGGCGTTGTGGGGCAGCCTCGATGAACTGCCTGCGGAACCTGCACGCCTGGCGTTGAAGCAAGCCTTCATTCCACGCAAAGCCGGGTACGCCGTGCGCGGCGGGCAAGCCCTGGCGTTGTTGGGGGTGTTGGTGGCCGGCTGGGCGAGCGTCGAGCAACTGCCGCTGTGGATGGCCGACCAACGCACCGGCGTCGGCGAGCGCAGTCAGGTGGTATTGACCGATGGCAGCCAGGTGCAGCTCAACAGCAACTCGGCGTTGGACGTGAAGTTCGACGGCCAACAGCGTGTGATCGAATTGCTCAAGGGCGAGATGTGGGTCGAGGTGGCCAAGGATGCGCAACGGCCGTTCGTGGTGCGCACCGATCAGGGCACGGCGACCGCGTTGGGCACGCGTTTCCTGGTGCAGCGTGCGGTGGATGGCTCGACCGTGGTCACGGTGATCGAGTCAGCGGTGGCCGCCAAAGGCACTGACAGCGAGGCCGTGAAGGTGACGGCAGGCCAGCGCGCGATTCTCAGGCAGGGGCACGCCCAGCCAGCGCAAGCGGTCGGCAGCGGCGACCCGGCGGCCTGGACCCGGGGCTTGCTCACGGTGGATGACCGGCCGTTGAGCGAAGTCCTGCAAACCCTGGCCAGCTATCGCCATGGGGTGATGCGGTTTGATGCCCAGGCGTTGCACGGGATGCGTGTGTCGGGGGTGTTCAAGCTCGATGACAGCGACGCGGCGCTGGCGACCCTGGCGGATAACCTGCCGATCAAGGTGGAGTATTTCACCGACCTGCTGGTGGTGATCAAGCCCCTCTGATCTGCCTGAAGACGCCCGTTCAAATAAAAACCGGTCTCATTCATACCCGATTTCCCGACATGGCCGTCATGGAATATAGAACCCTCTTTTCCAGGACCTCTCATGTCACGCTTTGCTCGTCCGTTGCACCCGCTGGCGCTGTCAGTGGCGATGGCTTTTGCCGCTGTGCCCCTGACCATTCACACCGCATGGGCTGATGAAAGCAGCCATTTCTCGATCCCTGCCGGTGACCTGAGCCAGGCCCTCAACGGCTTTGCCGAACAGGCCGGGCTGGTCCTGGCCTTTGATCCGGTCTTGACCCGCGGCAAGCGCAGCAGTGGTTTGAATGGGCAGTTGAGCAGCGACGCGGCACTCGCCCAGTTGCTGGCGGGCAGCGGTTTGCGTGCCCAGGCGCTGTCTGCCCAGCGCTATCGTATCGAGCCGATTCCCCAGGCGGATGGCTCGGTGGAGTTGCAGGCCACCACCATCAGCGGCGCTGCTCAAAGTGAAAGCCCCGTCGGCCCGGTGTCCGGTTATGTGGCCACGCGCAGCCTGTCGGGCACCAAGACCGACACCGCGCTGATCGAGACCCCGCAATCGATCTCGGTGGTCACCAAAGACCAGATGCGTGCGCAGAATGCCGAGAGCCTCAACCAGATCCTGCGCTACAGCGCCGCGGTTGTTCCGGAAACCCGTGGCGCCACCGCCTCGCGCCTGGACCAGTTGACCATTCGCGGCTTCTCGCCGGTGACTTACCTCGACGGCCTGCGCGTGGCATCGAGCCGCGATGCCTCGCCGCAAAAGGATGCCTTCGACCTGGAGCGCGTGGAGGTCCTGCGCGGCCCAGCCTCGGTGTTGTACGGCCAGGGCAGCCCCAGTGGCGTGATCAATATGGTCACCAAGCGCCCGTTGGATACGCCGTTCCATGAAGTCGGCGTGGAGTACGGCACCTTCAACAAAAAGCGCACCACCTTCGATCTCAGCGGCCCGCTGGATGAGCAAGGGGTGTATTCCTACCGCGTCGCCGGATTGTTCGACGATGCCGACGGGCAGGTGGAGCACACCGAGACCCGTCGTCAATCGCTGTCCTCGGCCTTCACCTGGCGCCCGAACGAGGACACCTCGCTGACCCTGCTGGGGCATTTTCAGAAGGATCCCAAGGGAGCTTCCTACGGCTCGATGCCGGCGTGGGGCTCGGTGTTGCACAGCCCGCTGGGGCGCAAGATCGATGTCGATTTCTACGATGGCGAGAAAAACTTCGAGAAGAGTGACCGCGAGCATTACTCCATCGGCTATGCCTTCGAGCATCACCTCGACGACGTCTGGACCGTGCGCCAGAACGCCCGCTATATGCGCAGCGAAGGGATCTACCGCAGTATCTACAGCAGCAACCTGCAGGCCGATTACCGCACCTTGAACCGCTCGACCATCGCCACCGATGTCGACATGGACGCCTACAACCTGGATAACCAGTTGCAGGGCAAGTTCGACACCGGCCCGGTGCAGCACACGCTGTTGATGGGGCTTGATTACCAGAACACCAGCGTCGATACCAAGGCCGGTTACGGCAAGGGACCGGACCTGGATATTTTCGACCCGGTGTACGGTGCGCCGGTGACCACCCCGGCATTTTCCAGCGACGCGACCCAGCGTAGCGAGCAGACCGGTGTGTACCTGCAGGAGCAGGCGAAGTGGGATAAATGGGTACTGTTGATGGGCGGTCGTTATGACTGGGCCAGCACGGATAACAGCTCGTTGAGCTTGACCGACGGCAAGAAAACCAAATCCTCCCTGGACAGCAAGGCCTTCACCGGCCGCCTGGGCGTGGTTTACCTCTTTGATAACGGCCTGGCGCCTTACGCCAGCTATTCCGAATCCTTCTCGCCGCAAACCGGTACCGGCTACGGCGGTTCGGTGTTCAAGCCCACCGAAGGCAAGCAGTACGAAATCGGCATCAAGTACCAGCCGCCAGGCAGCAACAGCTTTATCACCGCCGCCATCTTCGACCTGCGCCAGAACAACGTGCCGACCATGGACCCGGATCCCACCCACCTGTGTGGCAACGGTCGCTGCCAGGTCCAGGACGGTGAAGTGCGCTCCCGTGGCTTTGAACTCGAAGGCAAGGCCAGCCTCAACGACAACCTGGATATCACGGCGGCCTATGCCTACCTCGATAACCGCATCAGCAAATCCAACAGCACCGTGCGCTACGCGCCGATCACCGACATCGGCGTAGGCCCGGCCGTGCCGACCCAGGGCACCACCACCTACGCTGTGCCGCGCCACACCGCTTCGGTGTGGGCCGACTACACCCTGCATGACGGCAACCTCAAGGGCTTCGGCGTCGGCGCGGGTGCGCGTTATGTCGGCTCGTCCTGGGGCGATACGGCCAACACCTTGAAGGTTCCCGGCTACACCTTGTTCGATGCGTCGGTGCACTACGACATCCCGCACATCAACACCCTGGGCGACAACCTGCGCCTGGCGCTGAACGCCACCAACCTGGCGGACAAAGAGTACGTGGCGTCCTGCTATTCGTACTCGTGGTGCTGGTACGGCTCGCAACGCACGGTGCAGGCCAGTGCGACGTATCAGTGGTAAATGCCGATAACGAGTGAGGATTTTTCCTACGGCGGCCTTTTACCCGGGCCGTTGACTCTCTATTATCCGCCCCCAGCACCTCCGGCCATGGAGACGCTCCATCAACTAAGGAAGTCGTAATGCACATTGGAAAAATGCTGGGGTTGGCCCTGATGATGTTGGCAGTGAGTGGCTGCGCCAGCTTCACCAAGGACGAAGTCGCGCCAGTCACCCTGCCATCGAAGGCGAGCTTCGCCAACAAGCCGAACGTCTATGTCGACTTTGATTTCTATCAGGGCGAACCGACCAACGCTGCCGCTGCCGAAGTCCCCCAGGCGCGGGACATGCTGCGTCCGCAACTGCAAAAGATCCTCACCGATTCCGGCCTGTTCGGCCGCGTGACCCTGGATGAGTTCCAGAAGCAGCCGGGCGACTACAGCCTGCGCCTGAAGGTCTACAACCATCCGCCAGGTGGCGGTCAGATGGCATTGGCGTTTATCAGCGGCTTCACCTTCACCATTATCCCGGCGCTGGGTACCGACCAGTACACCATGAGCCTGGAGGCCCTGGACCCACAGGGCCAGGCGCTGAGCAAAGGCAGCAACCACGATGCGATCAACACCTGGTTGGGTATCTGGTTTATCCCGATGATGGCCTACACGCCAAAAGAAGCGGTGACCGATACCTTCACGCGCCAGGTCAATGCGCTGCTCAAACAGATGGTCGAGAGCAATAACCTGAAGTACTCGGCACTGGATGCCGGTGTGCCGCGGGCCTGATTTTGGCCGCAAAAAAAGGGAGCCGGCTGACCGGCTCCCTTTTTTTTACCCGGGTTTTTACTTGAGTGCCTGAATGAACAGCGGATCGCTGTACAAGGCCTTGAGCAAGTCACGCACCAGCGGGTTATAGGCATTCGCCGCATTCGGAATCGCAATGGGGCCGAAGAATGAACTGGACCATACGCTGGTCACTTCCTTGGTGGCGTCGTACACCACGGCGTCATCCTTGAGCAACGTAAAGCGCGCGGCCAGTGTGCCGTGGCCGGAACCCACGCCAGCTGTCAGCTCGTTCTTCACCAGCAGTACGTCAAGGCGCCGCGGCGCGCTTTGATTCAGCAGGCCGGCCAGGGACAGTTCCTGGGTAAGCGCCGCCTGCACATGGGCCGGGATACTGCCGGTGGGCGAGCTGATCGGATTGGCCCGGACCATCAACGAACCCTGGCCCGAGGCGGCAGTAACCTTGGCCTGGCTGATGGGTTGCAGCGCTGGCGTCTGCTTGAGGCGCTGGACGTTGTCGAAATTGGGCTCGTATTGCGTCATGGTCACGCCGCAACCTTGCAGCAGCAGTAAGACCAGTGGGGCCAACATAAGAAACTTCTTCACGGCATTTCCTTGCGTGAGGGGGGTAGGGGGGCGCGATTATGGTCAGCCGCTGGTAGGGCGGCAACCCGCGCGGGAAGGGGAGATCGCCAAGAAGGCATTTTGCTGGCCCCCATCTGCCGCATGTTTCGCCAAAATCACTTTTATTTTCAGGTGGTTAGGTGGATGCCAATGCGCAACGTAAAAATCACGCTGATTGCCTTGGCCCTGGCGGGCGGGGCAGCGGCAGCCCAGGGCAAGGCGCTGCGTGAAGGGGATCGGTACATGTGCAGTTGGGGCGCGGGTACGGCGGCCAGGGCCCAGGAGCTGAAGTTGGCTGGCGTTTCGTTGTATGCGGCGCGGCAGAAGATCCAGCGGTACAAGTTCGACAAGTCGTGGATGCGCATGATGGCCATGGGCATCACCGAGCAGACTTATGACAGCCCCTCGCGGCTCAAGCCGACGGCGGTGCGTTCGAGTTTTTATGAAGAGTGCGTGCGCTACAAACTGGCGCGTAGATAGACACGCTGCAGACTGGTTTATTAACCTGATAGTTATTAGGGTTTTAACCCGGCAAGTTTGGAAGTTGCACCAAAAAGTGGCACTAAAGATATCGCGAACCATGAAAAATGTGTGGTTATTGAATGACTTAGCGCTGTTTCAATCCGACGAAAGGCTAATAATAAACTTGTTACAGGTTGTCTCGGTGGTTATTATGACCGGGCGTTCACCTCCCACGGTTTATGCATTTTTAAATCCCAAGTTTCCATCAGCTACTTGGGATTTTTTTTGCCCGGGATTTGACCTTCATACCTGCTTGGCAGATAAGTGTTCGTGGTTTTTCTGGCGTCATTGCGCCGGCGCTTTCGGGGAAAAGTGTG
The DNA here is from genome assembly GCF_058742075.1 of Pseudomonas sp. HC1(2025). NCBI lineage: Bacteria > Pseudomonadati > Pseudomonadota > Gammaproteobacteria > Pseudomonadales > Pseudomonadaceae > Pseudomonas > Pseudomonas sp. HC1(2025). The sequence continues at coordinate 2,447,986 of NZ_CP196017.1, forward strand.
GGGTAGCTAACACTTTCGTAGGATTGCCTACACGCGTTGCACAACCTGATCTACCCTGCATGGATCACGTCCATCGCGTCATGTGCGAGCAAGGGTGCCCAGGATGATTCCGATCGTTGAGTTGAGCCGCATCATGGCGTCCGGTTTCGTCCCGCTGGCGTGCGACTGTAGCGTCAACCCCCAGGGTTTCTTGACCATCCGTGTCTTTGAACCGGAGTCCGGTCGCGTCGACCTGCTGTTGACCGGCGTGTCGCCCCAGGGCCTGGATAGCATCCGTGCCATCTCCAACCTGATCGGCGAGCTGCGCACCGAGCTCAAGGCCGGGCGCCGTGGGTTTGCGGCATTCGGCTAGGCGTCAGAGCCGGCGCAGAAACGAGCGCACAATGCGCTTGGTGGCGTCGGTGGCGTCCAGTTGCTCCAACGCACTGTAGGCATGCCACTGGCAATCGATGATTTCATTGCAGGGCCGGGCCTGGTCGATGTTCACCACCGAGGCTTCAAACACGTGATGCAGCGTGTCACTGGCTTTCAATTCCTGTAGATACAGCAACCCATCCACGTTCAGCCCGGTTTCCTCCTGCAACTCCCGCTCGGCCGCGCCGACCGGGCGCTCATCGCGCTCGACCTTGCCCCCGGGCAATGCCCATTTCGACCTGGCCTTGCGCACGAACAGAATGTGCCCCTCGTGTTCGCAAATCACCGTTGCGCGTATTTTCATCGTCTGTGCCCCCGCAGCTGGATGATTGTCATAAAAGTGTAATGCAATTGTCATGCTAGGTCTTTATAGGGGGAGGCTGGAGACCACGCAGGAAAACGCCGATACTGCCCGACTGAAAAAATACCGCTGAAGGAAAGTCTGATGAGCACCATCCGCTGGGGCATGATCGGTTGTGGCAGTGTTACTGAACTCAAGAGTGGACCCGCTTTCTACAAAGCGCCAGGCTCGGCCCTGGTGGCCGTGATGGGGCGTCGCGAGGAAGCGGTGCGCGATTATGCGGCACGCCACGGGATTGCCCGCTTTTACACGGATGCCCAGGCGCTGATCGATGACCCCGAAGTGGATGCGGTGTACATCGCCACGCCACCCGACAGCCACCTGGAGTACAGCCTGTTGGTGGCAGCGGCGGGCAAGCATTGCTGTGTAGAAAAACCGATGTCGCTGAATGCCGAGCAGAGCGCGTTGATGCAGCGCACCTTCGAGCGGGCCGGGCTGCATCTGTTTGTTTCCTATTACCGCCGTTCCCTGCCGCGCTTCCAGCAGGTCCGTGCCTGGCTGCAAGAAGGGCGCATCGGTGAGTTGCGGCACCTGAGCTGGACGTTGTGCAAGCCGCCATCGCCCACGGACACCAACGCCAGCAACTGGCGCACCGACCCGGCGATTGCCGGCGGTGGTTATTTTGCCGACCTCGCCAGCCATGGTTTCGACCTGTTCCAGTACCTGGCGGGGGATATCGTCGAGGTCACGGGGTATACCGCGCGCCAGGCCGGGCGCTATGCGGCGGAAGATGCGGTCACCGCCTGCTGGAGCTTCAGCTCGGGCGCGCTGGGGATGGGCTGCTGGAACTTTGTGGCGGACCGGCGTGAAGACCGGGTCGAGTTGATCGGTAGCAAAGGGCGGATCAGCTTTGCAGTGTTCGACGAGCAGCCGTTGCACCTTGAGGCCGAGGTCAGCCAGACCCTGCATATTGCCCATCACCCCCATATCCAGTGGCATCACGTGCTGGGCATGAACGCGCATATCCGTGGCGAGAGCGTACACCCGGCACTGGCGATCGAGGCCTTGAAGACCGACCGCATCATGGATCGGGTGTTGCAGCGCAAGCCCTGACCCCGCCCACCCTTGTCGGAGCCGCCAAGGTGTTTGTCTGACTGGCGGCTATTGTCAGAAATTTCCCACAGGAGTACAAATGTACTCCATGACGACTCTCACTCCCCGCCGCTCCGCCATCCTGAACTTCATCCGCGAACGTATCGCGCAGCAAGGTCAGTCCCCCAGCCTCGCCGAGATCGCCGAGGCCTTCGGTTTTGCTTCGCGCAGTGTGGCGCGCAAACACGTGCTGGCGCTGACCGAGGCCGGGTTTATCGAGGTCAACCCGAACCAGGCCCGGGGTATTCGCCTGCTCAATCAACCGGCGCGCCCGCAATGGCTGGAGGTCCCGGTGCTGGGCCGCGTGGCCGCCGGCCTGCCCATCGGCGCCGACGCCGAAGTGCATGCGCGGCTGATGCTGGACCCGGCGACCTTTGCCCGGGTCCCGGATTATCTGCTGCGGGTCCAGGGTGACTCGATGATCGAAGACGGCATCCTCGATGGCGACCTGGTGGGCGTGCGCCGCAGTGCCGAGGCGCTGAACGGGCAGATCGTGGTCGCGCGCCTGGACGGCGAGGTCACCATCAAGCGCTTCGAGCGGATGGGCCACAGCGTGCGCCTGTTGCCGCGCAACCCGGCCTATCAACCTATCGTGGTCCGTGCCGACCAGGACCTGGCCATCGAAGGCGTGTTCTGTGGCCTGGTGAGGCAAGGGTGATGGGCGCCGTGGTTGCACTGGACTCGCTGTTCAATGGCGGGCGGGTGTGGAAGGGGCGGCAGGCCTCGCCGCCGGCCAGTGTGTATCCCACCGGGCTGGTGGCCCTGGATGCGGTGTTGCCCAGCGGTGGCTGGCCGCCGGCGGCCTTGAGTGAAATCCTCGTGGCCCAGCAGGGCGTGGGCGAGTTGCAACTGGTCTGGCCGACCCTGGCGCGGCTGTCGGCGGCCGGCGAGCGCATTGTGCTGGTGGCGCCGCCGTATACCCCATACCCCCACGCCTGGCAGAACGCCGGGGTGGACCTGCGCCAGCTCTCGGTGATCCAGGCCGATGAGCGCGATGCCTTGTGGGCGGCCGAGCAGTGCCTGCGCTCCGGCAGTTGCGGCGCGGTGCTGTGCTGGCCGCGCAAGGCGGATGACCGGGCTTTGCGCCGCTTGCAGGTGGCCGCCGAGACCGGCCAGACCCTGGCGTTTGCCTGGCGGGCCATGGGCGAGGCGATCAACCCGTCACCGGCCGCCCTGCGCCTGGCCGTCGAGCCGAGCCAGGTGCGGGTGCTCAAGTGCCGCGGTGGCCTGGCCCATCCCGCACCCATTGCCCTGGCCAGCGGGCACTGAGGTTGATATGCGCTGGGTGTGTATTGTCTTCCCGCAATTGGCGTTGGACGGGGTCTTGCGTCGACGTCCCGAGCCCGAGCAACCCTTGGCGTTGTTGGCCGGCCCGCCGCAACGCCGGGTGCTGCAAACCGTCAATGGCGCCGCGCGTGCCTTGGGCCTGCGCCCCGGCCTATCCCTGACGGCGGCCCATGCCCTGACCAAGGCCTTTGCCTGCGTCGAATACGACCCGGTGGATATCGAGCGCTGCCAACAACTGCTCGCGGCCTGGGCCTACCGTTTCAGTTCCCAGGTCAGCGTGTTCTATCCACGGGCCTTGCTGTTTGAAATCGAATCGAGCCTGGGCCTGTTCGGGCCGTGGCCGCTGCTGGAAGCACGCTTGCGCGAGGAACTGAGCGACCTGGGCTTTCGCCACCGTATCGTCGCCGCCCCCAACCCGGCCGCCGCGCGGGTGTTGGCCAATGCCTACGATGGCCTGGCGGTGGCCGATGCCGAGGCGCTCCAGCAAGCCCTTGGGCCGATGCCGATCGATCGCGTCGGCATCGACCCGCAAGCCGCCACAGCCTTGTCGCGCATGGGCCTGCGGACCCTGGCCCAGGTCCAGGCGTTGCCCCGGCATACCTTGGCCAGGCGCTTCGACGCCGGGTTGCTCAAGCACCTGGATGCCTTGACCGGGCTGCGGCCGCTGGGCCTGGATTTTTATCAGCCGCCGGATCGGTTTGACCTGCGCATCGAATTGAATTTCGATGTGCAGTCCCACCAGGCGTTGCTGTTTCCCTTGCGGCGCCTGACTGGCGACCTCGCCGCGTTTCTCTGTGGCCGCGACAGTGGCGTGCAGCGTTTTGCCCTGCACCTGGAGCATGCCGAGGCGCCAGACAGCGTGATCACGGTGGGCCTGCTGAGTGCTGAGCGCGAACCCTCGATGCTGTTTGAACTGGCCCGTGGCCGCCTGGAGCAGGTGCAAGTGGCCGCACCGGTGCGTGGCCTGCGCCTGCTGGCCGAGGACCTGCCGGTGTTTGTGCCACAGCGCCAGGACCTGTTCGATGAGCGCCCGCAGCAAACCCTGCCGTGGGTGCAATTGCGCGAACGTCTGCGGGCGCGCCTGGGGGATGAGGCGGTGCAGGGCCTGCGCTTTAATGCTGACCACCGCCCCGAGTGTGCCTGGCTGCCGGGCGCCGACAGCCGCGCCTGCCCAGCCTTGAGCCCGGTGCAACGCCCTGGCTGGCTGCTCAACGAACCGACCTTGCTGGCCGAGCAGGGCATCCAGATCCTGCTGGGCCCGGAGCGTATCGAATCCGGTTGGTGGGATGGCGCCGATATCCGCCGCGATTACTACCTGGTGCGCACTCGCGCCGGGCAGCAAGGCTGGGCCTATCGCACCGTGGGCGACAGCGCCGGGTTGTGGCTGCAAGGCTGGTTTGCATGATGGAGGGCTACGCCGAACTGCATTGCCTGTCCAACTTCAGCTTCCAGCGTGGCGCGTCCAGTGCCCGCGAGTTGTTCGAGCGCGCCAAACAGCAGGGGTATCAGGCCTTGGCAATCACCGACGAATGCACCCTGGCCGGTATCGTGCGCGCCTGGCAGGCGGCCAAGGAGGTCGGGCTGGGGTTGATCGTCGGCAGTGAGGTGCGCCTGGAAAACGGCCCGAAACTGGTGTTGCTGGTGGAGAACCTGCAGGGCTATCAGCACCTGTGCCGGTTGATCACCCTGGCCCGGCGGCGTGCCGAAAAAGGCCAGTACCGCCTGTTGCGCGAAGACTTTGCCGACCCGCTGCCGGGGTTGCTGGTGCTGTGGCTGGCCGAGGAGGGCGATACGCCTGCCGACGGCCAGTGGCTGTGCGAGACCTTCAGCGGGCGGCTATGGCTGGCGGTAGAGCTGCATTGCGCCCAGGACGATGCCCGCCGCCTGGCGCAGCGCCTGCAACTGGCCGCCAGCCTGCACCTGCCGGCCGTGGCCTGTGGCGATGTGCATATGCATGTGCGCAGCCGGCGCGCCTTGCAAGACACCATGACCGCCATCCGCCACCACCTGCCGGTGGCGCAGGCCGGCCAGCGCCTGCACCCCAATGGCGAGCGGCACCTGCGCAGCCTGGAGGCCCTGCGCGCGCTGTACCCGGCGCACTTGCTCGCGGAGTCGCTGCACATTGCTAGCCGTTGCACTTTCGACCTGAGCCAGTTGCGCTATCAATACCCCAGGGAGTTGGTGCCGCAAGGGCAGAGCCCACAATCCTGGCTGCGTGCCTTGACCGAAGAGGGCATCGCCCATCGCTGGCCCGAGGGCGCGCCAGCCAAGACCCTGGAGCAGATCGATAATGAACTGCAGTTGATCAGCGAACTGGGCTACGAAAGCTACTTTTTGACGGTGCACGACATCGTGCGCTTCGCCCGCAGCCGTTCGATCCTCTGCCAGGGCCGTGGCTCGGCGGCCAACTCGGCAGTGTGCTTTGCCCTGGGCATCACCGAGATCGACCCGGGGCGGATGAACATGCTGTTCGAACGCTTCCTGTCCCGCGAACGCAACGAGCCACCGGACATCGACGTGGACTTCGAGCACGAACGCCGCGAAGAGGTGCTGCAATACGTGTTCCAGCGCTATGGCCGGCGTCGCGCGGCCTTGACCGCGGTGGTCAGCAGCTACCACGGTGCCGGCGCAGTGCGGGATGTGGCCAAGGCCCTGGGCCTGCCACCGGATCAGGTCAACGCGCTGGCCGATTGCTGTGGGCGCTGGAGCGATGAGGCGCCGCCCCTGGAACGCTTGCGCGAGGGTGGTTTCGACCCGGACAGCCCGGTATTGCGGCGGGTGCTGGGGCTGACCCAACAACTGATCGGCTTTCCGCGCCATCTGTCCCAGCACCCCGGCGGCTTCGTGATTTCCGAGCAGCCGCTGGACACGTTGGTGCCGGTGGAAAACGCCGCCATGGCCGAGCGCACCATCATCCAGTGGGACAAGGACGACCTGGACGCGGTGGGCCTACTCAAGGTGGATATCCTCGCCCTGGGCATGCTCAGCGCGATCCGCCGCTGCTTCGACCTGCTGCGCCGCCATCGCCATCGCGACCTGACGCTGGCGACAGTGCCCCCGGACGATGCGGCAACCTACGCAATGATCAGCCGCGCCGACACGATAGGCGTGTTCCAGATCGAATCGCGGGCGCAGATGTCCATGCTGCCCCGGCTCAGGCCCAAGACGTTCTATGACCTGGTGATCGAGGTGGCCATCGTACGCCCCGGGCCGATCCAGGGCGGCATGGTGCATCCATATCTGCGGCGGCGGAACAAGGAAGAGCCTACGACCTATCCGTCGCCCGAGCTGGAGGCGGTACTCAAGCGCACCCTGGGTATCCCGCTGTTCCAGGAGCAAGTGATGCAGATCGCCATTGTCGCGGCGCACTACACCCCTGGCGAAGCAGACCAGTTGCGCCGCTCGATGGCGGCCTGGAAGCGCCATGGCGGCCTGGAGCCCCATCGCCAGCGGCTGCGCACCGGCATGCTCAAAAACGGCTACAGCGAGGCCTTCGCCGCCCAGGTGTTCGAGCAGATCAAGGGTTTTGGCAGCTACGGTTTTCCGGAGTCCCACGCGGCCAGTTTCGCCTTGCTGACCTATGCCAGTTGCTGGCTCAAATGCCATGAACCGGCGGCATTCGCCTGTGCCCTGATCAACAGCTGGCCCATGGGTTTCTATAGCCCGGACCAGATCCTGCAGGACGCACGCCGCCATCAATTGCAGATTCGCCCGGTGGACGTGACCGCCAGTGACTGGGATTGCAGCCTGGAACCCATCGACGGCCAGCAACCGGCGATTCGCATGGGGTTGCGCATGATCAGCGGCTTTCGCGAAGAAGAGGGCCGGCGTATCGAAAAAGCTCGCCAGGGCGCCAGGTTTGCGACTATCGCCGACCTGGGTGAACGCGCCCAACTGGACAGCCGGGCCCAGGAACTACTGGCAGATGCCGGGGCCTTGCGCCAGTTGGCCGGGCACCGGCATCGGGCGCGCTGGGACGTGGCCGGGGTGGAAAAACAGCTGGGCTTGTTTGCCGGGGTGTCGAGCCCGCAGGAAGAGGCGGTGCAACTGCCGGCCCCCAGCGTCGGCGAAGACCTGTACGCCGACTATGCCAGCGTGGGCACCACCCTGGGGCCCCATCCCTTGGCGCTGCTGCGTGATCAACTGCGCGCACGGCGCTGTCGCAGTTCCCAGGAGCTACAGGCGGTGGAGCATGGGCGCAATGTCAGCGTTGCCGGCCTGGTCACCGGGCGCCAGCGACCGGGCACCGCCAGCGGCGTGACCTTCGTGACCCTGGAAGATGAGTTTGGCAACATCAACGTGGTGGTCTGGCGCGACCTGGCCGAGCGTCAGCGCCAGGTGCTGGTGGGCTCACGGCTGCTCAAGGTGGATGGGCGCTGGGAAGCGGTAGGCGAAGTGCGCCATTTGATCGCTGGCCGCTTGAGCGACCTGACGCCGCTGTTGGCGGGGATCAGCGTGCGTAGCCGGGATTTCCGCTGAGGGGGGCAACCTTCCTGCGGCCATCGTGGTGTAACGGGCAGAGCCTGCGCGCGGAGCGCTATCCTCTGTGGGTGCAGGCTTGCCAGCAAGAACACCTAGGGCCCACGCCATGGTTAACGACCATCGCCGGCAAGCTTGCTCCTGCAATGGTTCGCAGATGCAGTGAAACCATCGCGTCCGGCTATGCTCCAACATTGGCGACTGCCCTCTCTCTGCACCGAGTTGATCCATGCAATTTTTATCCAATACCCATGGTTGTGACGGCTGGGGCGGTGAAATGGCCCAAAGGATTCGTGCCTTTGACTGGTCGACCACGGACCTGGGCTCGATTGACAGTTGGTCCACCAGCCTGACCTGCGCCGTGCAGATGCTCCTGGCTTCGCCGGTGCCGATGGTGATGCTCTGGGGGCGCGCCGGGCACATGATCTACAACGACAGTTACTCAGTGTTCGCCGGCGGGCGCCACCCGTTTCTGCTGGGCGTGCCGGTGGAGCAAGGCTGGCCGGAAGTGGCCGACTTCAACCGGCATGTCATGGACACCTGCCTGGCTGGCGGCACCTTGTCCTATCGCAACAAGGCCTTGATGCTGCTGCGCAATGGCAGCCCCGAAGACTTGTGGCTCGACCTCTATTACAGCCCGGTGGCCGGTGACGACCAGCAGCCGGCCGGGGTGCTGGCGATTGTCGTGGAAACCACCGCGCATGTGCTGTCCGAGCGTTTGCGCCAGGAAGCCGAGGGCGCTTACCGCGTGGCGGACGAGCGCTTGCAACTGGCGCTCAATGCCGGGGCGCTGCTGGGCTCCTTTGTCTGGGATGTGCTGCCGGATCGGCTGTCGGGCGACGAGCGTTTTGCCCGCACCCTGGGCCTGTCTATGGATGACGTGGAGCAGGGCCTGTCCATTGCCGTTGCCACCCAGATCATCCACCCCGATGACCTGGCGCGGGTCAACCGCCTGATTGCCCGCACCCTGGAAACCGGTGGGTCGTATAACGTCGAGTTTCGCGTGCGGCGCCCTGACGCCAGCTATCTGTGGGTACTGGCCAGTGGGCGTTGCGAGTTGGATGCGGGCGGGCGGCCGCTGCGTTTTCCGGGGGTGATCATTGATATCCATGTGCGCAAGATTGCCGAAGAATCCCTGCTCAAACTCACCCATAACCTGGAGCAGCGCGTCGCTGCCGAAGTCCAGGCGCGCTCGGCCGCCGAGGACCAGTTGCGCCAGTCGCAAAAGCTCGAGGCCATTGGCGGGCTGACCGGGGGCGTGGCCCATGACTTCAATAATCTGCTGCAGGTGATTGCCGGCAACCTGCACTTGCTGGCCCGCCATGAACGGGACAATCCCCAGGTACAACGGCGCGTCGGTGCCGCCCTGGCGGCTGTCGAGCGCGGCGCCAAGCTGTCCTCGCAACTGTTGGCCTTTGCCCGGCGCCAGCCCCTGTCACCGGCGGTGTTCAACCCCCGGCGCATTTATGAAGGCCTGGGTGAATTGCTGCAGCGGGCCTTGGGGGAAACCATCCAGATCGATGTGCAATTACCGCAAGATCCATGGTGCATCCATGTCGATCGCAATCAGTTGGAAAACGCCGTGCTCAACCTGGCGATCAATGCCCGGGATGCCATGAAGGGCGAGGGGGTGATCCGCATCACCGGTGAAAACATCACCCTGTCACCCGAGGATGGCAGCCGCAACGGGATTGCCCCCGGTGAATATGTGCGCCTGTCGGTCAGTGACACCGGGGCGGGCATGCCGCCGGCGGTGCTGCGGCGGGTCTTCGAGCCATTCTTTACCACCAAGCCGGACGGTCACGGCACCGGCCTGGGCTTGAGCATGGTGTTTGGTTTCGTCAAGCAAAGCGGCGGGCACGTGCAGATCAGCAGCGAGCCAGGGCAGGGCACCGTGGTGCAGATGTACTTTCCCCACAGCCTTGAGCCGGAAAGCCAGGAGGCACCTGCCGCCGTGGCACTGCAAGAAGGCGGCCGGGAAACCATCCTGGTGGTGGAGGACAACGAAGGTGTGCGCGGCGCGGCCGTGGAGTTGCTGCAACAGTCCGGCTACACAGTGCTCACCGCCGAGGATGGCGATGATGCGATGCTGATGCTGCGCACCGGCTTGCGGCCGGACCTGATCTTCACCGATGTGGTGATGCCGGGGCGAATCAAAAGCACCGACCTGGCCGAGTGGGCCAAGGCGCAACAGCCGCCGGTTGCGGTACTGTTCACCTCCGGGCATACCCGTGACATTCTTTCCAGCGACCACTTGCTGGGCAGCGAAATACATCTGCTGGGCAAACCCTACAGCCCCGAAGAGCTGACGCAACAGGTACGCTCGGTGCTGACCACGCGGATAAACCACTGCGATTGAACGTTTGCCAAGGTGCCGGATCCACCACTGGACTTGCCGCCTCCTATAAGGTTGACCATGACTTCACAGCGCCACTTGCCGCCTGCCACCGATCTGCCTGCCGCGCGCCCCGGTTTTGTCCGGGTGCGGGGCGCCCGGGAACACAACCTGCGCAATGTCGATGTGGACATCCCACGGGATGCCCTGGTGGTGTTCACCGGGGTGTCGGGGTCGGGCAAGTCGTCCCTGGCGTTTTCCACGTTGTACGCCGAGGCGCAGCGGCGTTACTTCGAGTCGGTGGCGCCCTATGCCCGGCGCCTGATCGACCAGGTGGGCGTGCCGGATGTGGACTCGATCGAAGGCCTGCCGCCCGCCGTGGCCTTGCAACAGCAGCGGGGCACGCCGAGCACGCGCTCATCGGTGGGCAGCGTGACCACCTTGTCCAGCCTGATTCGCATGCTCTATTCCCGCGCTGGCAGCTACCCGCCGGGGCAGCCGATGCTGTACGCCGAAGACTTCTCGCCCAACCTGCCCCAGGGCGCCTGCCCGCAGTGCCACGGCCTGGGCCGCGTGTATGAGGTGACCGAGGCGCTGATGGTGCCCGATCCCTCGCTGACCATTCGCCAACGCGCCGTCGCCTCCTGGCCGCTGGCCTGGCAAGGACAAAACCTGCGGGACATCCTCGTGACCCTGGGCTATGACGTCGATGTCCCCTGGCGCGAGCTGCCGAAAAAACAGCGTGACTGGATCCTCTTCACCGAGGACACGCCCACGGTGCCGGTGTATGCCGGCTTGACCCCGGCGCAAACCCGCGACGCCCTCAAGCGCAAACTCGAACCCAGTTACCAGGGCACCTTCAGCGGCGCCCGGCGCTACATCCTGCACACCTTCACCCACACCCAGAGTGCGCTGATGAAAAAGCGTGTCGCGCAGTTCATGCAAGGCAGCCCGTGCCCCTTGTGCGAGGGCAAGCGCCTGACCAAGGCTGCGCTGTCGGTGACATTCGCCGGAGTGGATATTGGCGAGTTGTCGCAGCTGTCGTTGTTGCAACTGGCACAGCTTTTACGCCCGGTGGCCGAGGGCAAGGGGCGGGTAAAACTCTCGGTAGAAAAACGCCTGGCCGCCCAACGCATCGCCCAGGATTTGCTGGAGCGGGTCAGCACCCTGACCGACCTGGGCCTGGGCTATCTGTCGCTGGAGCGCAGCACGCCGACCCTGTCCTCTGGCGAGTTGCAGCGCCTGCGCCTGGCGACGCAATTGGGCTCGCAGTTGTTCGGCGTGATCTACGTGCTGGATGAACCGTCGGCGGGCTTGCACCCGGCCGATGGCGAAGCCTTGTTCACTGCCTTGGAACGCCTGAAAGCCGCCGGCAACTCGCTGTTTGTGGTGGAGCACGACCTGGAAACCATGCGCCGCGCCGACTGGCTGATCGATGTCGGCCCGGCAGCCGGCGAGCAAGGCGGCCAGGTGCTATACAGCGGCCCACCGGCGGGCCTGGCACAGATTGAAGCGTCACAGACCCGCGAGTACCTGTTTGCCGAGCCGCGCCCGTTGAACACCTCGCACCGTGCGCCGAGTGGCTGGCTCAGCCTGGAAGGGGTCAGCCGCAATAATCTCGACGGGGTGAGCGTGGACTTCCCCCTGGGCTGTTTTACCGCGGTGACGGGGATTTCCGGCTCGGGTAAATCCAGCCTGGTCAGCCAGGCCCTGTTGGACCTGGTGGGGGAGGGCCTGGGGCGGGTGGTGGTCAGCGACGACGAGCCCGATCTGGAAGACGCACCGCAAACCAGCGGCGGGCGCATCCGCGCGGGCCTGGAGCAGATCCGCCGCCTGGTGCAGGTGGACCAGAAGCCCATCGGCCGCACCCCGCGCTCCAACCTTGCGACCTATACCGGCCTGTTCGATAACGTGCGCAAGCTGTTCGCCGCCACCCCGGCGGCGAAAAAACACCACTACGATGCCGGGCAGTTCTCCTTCAACGTCGCCAAGGGCCGCTGCCCGAACTGCGAGGGCGAGGGTTTTGTCAGCGTCGAATTGCTGTTTATGCCCAGCGTCTACGCACCATGCCCCATCTGCCACGGCGCGCGCTACAACCCCCAGACCCTGGCGATTACCTGGCAGGGCCTGAACATCGCCCAGGTGCTGGGCTTGACCGTCGAGCAGGCGGTGGACGTCTTCGCCGAACAACCGGGCGTACTGCGTGCGTTGCTAGTCCTGCGCGACATCGGCCTGGGTTACCTGCGCCTGGGCCAGCCGGCCACGGAACTGTCCGGCGGCGAGGCCCAGCGGATCAAGCTGGCCACCGAACTGCAACGCACCGCGCGGGGCGCGACCTTGTATGTGCTCGACGAGCCGACCACCGGCCTGCACCCTCGTGACGTCGACCGCCTGCTACTGCAACTCAACCACCTGGTGGACGCCGGTCACACGGTGATCGTGGTCGAACACGAAATGCGCGTGGTGGCCCAGAGCGACTGGGTCATCGACATCGGCCCAGGCGCCGGCGACCGTGGCGGTAAAGTCGTCGCCAGCGGCACGCCCCAACACCTCGCCCAGAACAAAACCAGCCGCACCGCACCGTTCCTCGCACGGGAACTGGGCCAGGGGAATTGACCTTGGGCATGACAAGAGGCCCATGGATGGGCTAGCTTCAAGGTGTACCAGTCATTGATTAACTTGCGGAGGTACTTCATGCCAGTGAAACATGATCTTTATCAGGATTTGGGGTTGAGCAAGGAAGACGTTCAGCAGCGTCGGGCAAGCCACCATCGGTTAGATGTATTGCTCACCCAGTATGACGTCGCCGACAAGGAGGTGCTGGAAGCAGAATCCGCAAGTGCCAATGACGATGATGTAGAGAACCTGAAAAAGAAACGCCTGTTGATCAAAGATAAAATCGTCGAACAACTGGAACAGACCAAGGGGCACTAGCCAACGTTGGGAGCGGGGGTGTCCATATTTGTTCAGAATTGACCGAAGGACAGCAGCCCCTCCACTGCCTATTATCCCAACCGTTCGCCCGACCCTGGGGCACGTTGACTGCGCATGGAATGCGTTGTGGTGTCGGGCGAACTCTCTTTTCTAGGTGCGTAGCGCCTGTAGGCAAGCGTCGATCGAGCGCTGCTGGGTGTCTGCATACAGTTGCAATTCATCAAGGGTCCGGCGGCCCAGGGCCTGTTCAAATTCGGCCTGGTTGGCGTTGGCCGTGTAGTGACTCTGCGCCGCATCGCCCAGGTTCGACTGGAAAATCCCCGCCGCGCTGACCGGCAGAAAATCCTCGTACACCAATGGTTCGATTGCCACGCAGCCGGCCGCAAGCAGTGCGTCCAGATTGGGTTGCGGGCTCTTGTCGGCTGCGCGGCCCGTGTCGGTCACGAAGTAGCGAAAGAACGCCAACCCTTGTTCGCGCATGGCCCGGTGATTATCCGGGAAGGCCTGGAAATGCTGCGCCATCAGTTCGGTGTAGCGCTGGGCGTTGGCTTCGTTGGGGAAGGCGCCCAGTTCATCCCGCGCGGCGTTGAGCAACTGGTCGTAGAGTGCCCGGCCTTTGGGTGTCAGGGCCACGCCACGTTGTTCGATTTCACCAAACCTGGCGCTGTGGCTGCCCTTGGCATCGGTAAAGGCGATGGCTTCGTCGAGGGCCTTGAAACTGGTCTGGCGTAGCAGGATCGGGCATTGGCGGCGGGGCGGGCCTTCGATCACGGCTTTGGGGGTGATGCCTTTGCCGGGCATGTCGGCTTGTACGCGGTCGATGTCCAGGGTCCGTGGGGTCAGGTGATTGATGTGCGGGCCCTTGAAGGCCACCACATCGGCAATCAGCCGGTGCTGGTCGCTGAGTTGCTGGTACTGGGCTGCGCTGACCGTGGCGGTGTGGTGCCAGCGAAAGGTTTCCAGGGCTTGTTGGACAAAGGCCTGGGCATCGCTGGCATTCAGGCCACCGTCGGTTTCAGCTTGCTCTATCAGCGCCAGGGCTCGTGGGGTGAAGATCGAGCGCTTGGCCAGGGCGGCTTCGGCAAAGGCTCGCAGTTCAAGGTTTTCGATCAGTTCCAGGCGCAGCAGCGAGGTAAAGACCCGGAACGGGCTTGCCTGCAAGGCGCTTTCATGCACCGCGCGAAAGGCGGTGGAATGCACCGGCACGCCGGCCGGGGTGAGGTCGTAGTAGCCCACCGGTTGCATGCCCATCACCGCAAACAGGCGGCGGATGGTTGCCAGCTCATAGGCGCTGCCCAGGCGGATGGCGCCGTGGCGCTCCATGTCCAGGCGTTGGATTTCACCGGTGCGCTGCAGTTGCTGCGCCAGGTCGGTATCGCTGGCCAGTACCCGGGCATTGGTTTGGGCCACCAACTCCAGCAGCGCGCCATACAGCGGTACTTCCTCGCGGTACATGTCGGACATGGCCCTGGAGAAGTCTTTGCGGATGTCGTCGGGGCTGATATGGCGAGGGGTAGGCATAGAAAAATTCCTGGCTGCGATAACGGTGGTATGGGCCGTGAGCCAGATTTTGTTGGGCGGTGCCCTTGGGTGCAAACGAAGATTCCTCTGGACTTCATTCTGCAAATGAATGAGCGCCACAGGCATAAACAAAAATCCCGCCTGGGTAGGCGGGATTGGTCAACCCAGGTTGCCCTGGATCAGCCTGGGAACAATTCGCTCAGCTTCATTGCCAGCATCATGTCGCCTTCGGCGCGCAGCTTGCCGCCCATGAAGGCCTGCATGCCATCGGTTTCGCCGCTGACGATACCTTTCATGGTTTCAGCATCCATCACCAGAGTCACCTGGGCGTCAGGGTTCTCGCCTTCTTGCAATTCGCAAGTGCTGTCCTTGACGATCAGCGAGAAGTTCTGGGTATCGTCGATACGGAAACCGAACACCAGGTCCACGCCGGCAGCAGCGCTTGGGTTGAATTTGGCTTTCATTGCTTCTACGGCTTTAGCTACGTCAGTCATGGTTCGATCCTTTTATGGGTGGTGCCAGTGACCTTGGGGTCACGGTTGGCCGCAGTCATCGGAAAGTGATGAGCTGCGGCGCCTTCAACAGTTGCAAGTGGGTATGGCTGTTGAAGGAAGCCAGTGCCACTTCGCGACCACGGAACTTCAAGTGGTTGAGCGAAGTGTTGACAATCTGCCAGTTCAGCTCGAAAGCCTGGGTGGCAGGTATGCGGGTAATCAGGTGGAGCAGGGCGGTGATGGTGCCGCCAGAGGTAAATACCGCAATCTTGTGGGAATTGTCGGCAGTCTCGAGCAGGCGCTGCAGGCCACCCTGGACGCGCTCGACAAAGCCCAGCCAGCTTTCCAGGCCGGGCGTGTCATAGGTGCCGCTCAGCCAGCGCTCGATGATCAGGGCGAAGATGCGCTGGAACTCGCCACGGTTGTGTGGGGCGTTGCGCAGGATTTCCAGGGCTTCGGGCTCGCTGTCGAGCAGGTCCGGGAGCAGGGCGCGGATGATCGCGTCGGCGTCGAATTCGTTGAAGGCGCTGTCGATTTCCAGGGGCGGCACCGGCAAGCCTTGGGCGCCGATGGCTTCGAACGCGGCGTTGGCCGTGTGCTGCTGGCGGCGCAGGTCGCCCGATACGCAGCGGTCGAACGTCAGGCCCAGGTCCGCCAGGTGGCTGCCCAGTACCTGGGCCTGCTGCACACCGACGGGCGACAGGACGTCATAGTCGTCTGCACCGAAGGAGGCCTGGCCATGTCGAATCAAATAGATGCTGCCCACGTCCGTTCACCCGGTACGTTGAAAGTCTGGCGAGGTTATGAGGATGCCGGGAAGCTGTCAATGAAAAAACATACGCTTGTTTTAAAAGCTCGTTAGAGGCCCGCTTCAAGGGGTTTCAGCTCTGGCTCACCGGCAGTCCCATCGGTATGCTGGGGCAATCCGCGCCTGGCGCACCGTTTCTGTAAGGAGTCCCATGGAGTTTTTGGCTGAGTATGCAAGTTTTCTGGCTAAAACCGTTACGTTGGTCGTCGCCATTCTGGTGGTGCTGATCAGTTTTGCGGCGTTGCGCAGCAAGGGCCGGCGCAAGAATGCCGGGCAGTTGCAGGTCAGCAAACTCAATGATTTCTACAAAGGCCTGCGCGAGCGGCTGGAGCAGACCTTGCTCGACAAGGATCAGCTCAAGGCCCTGCGCAAGTCCCAGGGCAAGGCCGAGAAAAAACAGAAGAAAACCCCCGAGGCCAAACCACGGGTGTTTGTCCTGGATTTTGACGGGGACATCAAGGCCTCAGCCACCGAGAGCCTGCGCCATGAAATCACCGCGTTGCTGAGCCTGGCCACACCCAAGGACGAAGTGGTGCTGCGCCTGGAAAGCGGCGGTGGCATGGTCCACAGCTATGGCCTGGCGTCCTCGCAATTGGCGCGGATCCGCGAGGCGGGCGTGCCCTTGACGGTGTGCATCGACAAGGTCGCGGCCAGCGGCGGCTACATGATGGCGTGCATCGGCGAGAAGATCATCAGCGCGCCGTTTGCCATCCTCGGCTCGATTGGCGTGGTGGCCCAGTTGCCCAACGTCAACCGCCTGCTGAAAAAGCACGATATCGACTTTGAAGTACTCACCGCTGGCGAGTACAAGCGCACCCTGACGGTGTTTGGCGAAAACACCGAGAAGGGCCGGGAGAAGTTCCAGGAAGACCTGGACATCACCCATCAACTGTTCAAGAACTTCGTGTCGCGCTACCGCCCGCAACTGGCCATTGACGAAGTGGCTACCGGCGAAGTCTGGCTGGGCGTCGCGGCGCTGGACAAGCAACTGGTGGACGCCTTGCAGACCAGTGACGAATACCTGGCCACCAGGGCCAAGACCGCCGAACTGTTCCACCTGCACTATGCCGAGCGCAAAAGCCTACAAGAGCGGGTGGGCCTGGCGGCCAGCGGCTCGGTAGACCGGGTACTGCTGACCTGGTGGAGCCGCCTGACCCAACAGCGCTTCTGGTAACCCCCGCCTTGTAGTCGGCTTGCAGACCATGACGATCTTCAGATCGCTATTGCCCGCAAGCTGGCTCATATATCGCCGCGATGCAGGCTATACACTTTGTTGTCGTCCGGGGCGCCTTGGCAGCGTAGGGGATTACACAGTGCATCTTAGGTAGTAATCCCCTTTACCCAAGTCCATTCTCTTTGGTGTTGCGCGACCTGCTTACATTGGACACCGGTATTGCTGGCTGTAATTCTTGGGCTCTACCCCAAAGGGGTTATTCTCAAGGATAAGGAATCGCCTGATGCTCGGTTACTATGCGCACTACAGCCAGTATTACATCACCACGCTGATGCTCTTCACCACCCTGTTTTTTGCCTTGCCGATCTTTATCGCGCCGATTGCCTGGGCCCGGGCGATGCGCTGGACGATTCCCGAGCATCAGCATCTGGCCATTTATTTTGGGCGCTGCCTGGGGGCGTTTATCCTGGTGGTAGAAGTGGCGATGTTGCGCTCGGCAACTACGGGCACCAGCTTTAGTTATGCGTTCGATATGCTGTTCGTAGTTTTCTCATTGATGTTTGTGGTGCATGTGTACGGGGCTTTGAAGCGTATCCAGCCTATTACTGAAACCCTGGAGATCGGCTTCTGGATGATTCTGTTTGTGCTCAATATGCTCTTCTATCCAGCCCAATCAATTACTTTCTAATCAGCACCTGCGCTATAGCCATCGGCCGCGATTATCAGCACTGAGCATTGTCCGCAGTCCCCTGAATATGATCGTGACGTTGGCTTGATTCTACGCCAGCGCTAAATAGCGATCGTGCCATTTGTGCGGGGGCAGGGCACGAGGATGGAGCATCGTTGATCGGGAATTGTATCTCTCGATCTGCCCCCAGCTGTACGGGGCGAGGCGCCACAGAACCCTCTACTGTCAGTGCAACAATAAATCGCCTGGATAACGCCCCATGTTCATGTCCACCAGCCTGCTGTCGGCCTTTGCGCTGTTTGCCTTCGTGTCTTCGATTACCCCTGGGCCCAATAACACCATGTTGCTGGCGTCGGGAGTGAACTTCGGTTTTCGCCGCTCGATTCCCCATGCCCTGGGGATCAGCGTGGGTTTTATGGTGTTGGTGATTTCGGTCGGCCTGGGCCTGGGGGAAGTGTTCAAGGCGTGGCCTTGGGCCTACACCGCATTGCGTTACATCGGCGCGGCGTATTTGTTGTACCTGGCGTGGAAGATCGCGACTTCAAGCGCGATGTCGGATGACACGGACGGCAAGCGCAAGCCCATGACCTTTCTCGCCGCTGCGGTGTTTCAGTGGGTCAACCCCAAGGCCTGGGTCATGGCGTTGGGGGCGATCACCACCTATACGCCGGCGGAAGGTTACTTCACTAACGTGCTGATCATTGCCGTGGTGTTTGCTGTGGTCAACTTGCCGAGTGTGTGCGTGTGGGCCGGGTGTGGCACCGGCTTGCGCAATGTCTTGCGTGAGCCGCGCTGGTTGAAGCTATTCAACTGGTCGATGGCGGGGTTGTTGGTGTTGTCGTTGTACCCGATGTTTTTCCTCGGGTGACAGGTTCGGGATATCAAGCCTTGGGGCTATCGTGAATGACTCTAATGAACTGTGAGAATTGACAGTATCGGACAGTCAGTGGCTTGCCCACTATCAATTGCTGTCCACGGTTTTCGAGCCTTTCAACGAATGTTGTTTTTGGGGCGTCGTTAAACCATCAATCTTGAGTCAATGGAGTGTCACCCAATGTCTAAGGAACTCATCAGCCCGCCGGGCGCGGACGCGTTGCAACCCCATCCCGAAGCCGGAGGTTCTGCAGAGGGGTTCAAAGCCCCGCCCTCTCAGTTGGCCTATCTCAAAGACAACTCGGTTAACCCAGCCAGGTACTTGATGATGTCCAGCGGATACGTCATGACCACCAAGGATATTAACCAGGCCTCGAAATTCCTGGTTATCAGTTATGGCGACGGGAATTGGTACATTATGACGGTCGATACCGCAGAGTATCTTTCGTTTACCGACCGCAGCTACCTCTACGCCTATTCGGGCTGGAGTAATGCGAGATACGTGACCCTCGACCCCGTGAGCTTTAAAAAATACCCGGGGCTCTATCTGCATAATGGCTACGTCTGTTGCAATGGCCTCAAGGACAAGCCAGACAGCCTGATGAGCGTCCATCCCGAGTTGATCAACTAGCGGTTAAACACGCCAAATCGTGCGCTGGGTACAGCGGTGTATCACGCGCACCTTGACCCGGGTTTCAGACCGGCGAGATCGTAGCCAGCAGGCCGATTCCAACGGTCAGTGCCAGAAACCCGAGAAGAAAAAATGCCATCTTAGCCATGGGGCCTCCAAAAGGAAGAAGGGCGGCTGGAGAGTTCCTGCCGATGAGCCATTGTCACGGTTGTGGTCTGTTCGGTACAGATGCAGGTGTTAAAGAAAAAAGCGTATCAGATGCAGCTTGCACGCTGCTGTACCGAGGTTTCGGCTGGGGCGTGGAGGTGCCGATCAGACTGTCCGGGCAACTTTAGCGCGCCTGGGATTGGCGTCCAGCCGGCGCAGGCTTTCGACGGCAGGCAGGATGTATTTGAACCACTGCGCGCGGTGCGGGCCTGGCTGGTCGCGCATCTGTTCGATGCCCGGCGATTGAGCTTCGTCGATGGGGTAGCAGTCATCACTGCTGCGCCTGCCGTCGCGGTACACAATAAAACCGCCGCGCCCGCTGCCACATTGGTGCAGGTATACCGGCGACAGTTCTCGTTGCTTATCAACGCGCGCATTCAACTGGACGATGTAGGCCCCCATGGCAAGCGACACGCCCACAATCAGCCCCAGGCATAGCACCAACTGCCAGGTGTAGCTGGCCCCCGCCTTATCGCAATGCACTGGCGACACAGCATGCAGCTGCCTGCTCGATGCTCTGGCCCACCAGGAACCCGCTACCGCCCCCCAGGTTGACCAACTGCCCCCGCGAAGGCAGGACGCTGGCCATCAGGGCGAATAAAATCAGGGCCAACAGGACTCTTTTGACGATCGCATAAAGGTTCATGACGGTGCTGACCTCAGGATTTGAAGAGCCCCAGCTTAGAGAGTGCCGGGTTAACGCGAGGTAAACATCCGCTGGAAATCGCTCGACTTCCGTTATCCTTCACTCCTCTGCGCAACACCCGTCCGAGGGGACTTTTTAGTGCATATTCACCTGCTGCTGGTCGAGGACAACCTGGATCTGGCCACCACCGTCATCGAGTACCTGGAGATCAGCGGCATGGTCTGCGACCACGTCACTAATGGCCAGGCTGGCCTTAACCTGGCACTCGCCCAGCATTACGACGTCATTCTCCTGGACATCATGTTGCCGCGCCTCGACGGCCAGCAGGTGTGCGAGCGGTTGCGCCAGCAAGGCATCCAGACGCCCATCCTCATGCTCACTTCACTGGACGCGCTCTCGGACAAGCTCGCCAGCTTTGCAGCGGGCGCTGACGACTATCTGGTCAAGCCATTCGAGCTGGCCGAGCTGGTGGCCAGGGTTCGCGCCCTGAGCATGCGCCGCAGCAGCCAGACCAGCCGCCTGCAGGTAGACGATCTGGTGATGGACCTCACCACCCGCAAAGTCAGTCGCGCCGGGCAGGCGCTGCATTTGTCACCCATCTGCTGGACCTTGCTGGAATACCTGATGCGCGCCAGCCCTGAACCCGTCCCCCGGGAACGCCTGGAAACTTCAGTCTGGGGCGACGAACCGCCGGACAGCAATACCCTCAAAGTGCACATGCATCGACTGCGCAAGGCGGTAGACAAACCCTTCGGCCGGCCGTTGATCCACACCCTGCCTGGGGTCGGTATCCAGGTAAAACCCCATGCGTAACGGCTTGAGCTTGAAGTGGGTGATCAGCGGCAGCTTCCTGCTGCTGATTGCCGTGGTGTTACTGATCTACAGTCAACTATTGCCGGTATACACCGTGCGCGGCCTGCTCTACACCGCCAGTGCGATGATGGAAGAAGAGGCGCAGTACTTCATCAGGCACTATAAAAAGGACCCGACCACACCCCCTCCGCACAACTACTTCTTCGAGGGCGTCATTGGCAAGGAAGCCTTGCCGGCGAGCGTGCGTGAGTTGCTCAAGGCGCCGCCGAGCATGTCTTTCGGTGCCGTGCAGGTGTTCGGTGATACCGACTCCGATGACGACGACGCCGAGGTCCGGGCGGTTCTTTCCCAAGACCTGGGCGACGGCAAGACCCTCTATATGTATGACATCGACCATGACCACGAAGAGGGCGGCGAGGTCGAGACGCCGCTGTCCGATGCCTACTTTGACCAGGTGCTGCAAGGCGTGGTGTTCGTCAGCCTGGCGGTGTTCGTGCCGGCGCTGATCATCATCGCCCTGTTGGTCTGGTGGCTGGTGCGGCCGCTGGGGCGCCTGGTGCAATGGTCCAGCACCCTGAAAAACCCTGACGCAATGGCCAGCGCGCGCCCGGATTTCAGCTTCAAGGAGTTCAATACCCTGGCCGACGCCCTGGCCCAGAGTGTCGAGCAAGTGCAGGCCGCCAGCCAGCGTGAAGGCCGCCTGTTGCGCTACACCAGCCATGAACTGCGAACCCCGCTGGCGGTGCTCAAGGCCAATATAGAACTGCTGGCCCTGCAGGCCGGCGGTGTCCTGCCATCCTCCCTGCAGCGTATCGAACGCTCGGTGTTGAACATGCAACTTATCGCCGAGACCTTGCTGTGGATGAGCCGCGAACGTCCCGAACCGCTGCCCGAAGAAGACATCGACCTGAGCGCGTTGGTCGGCGAGCTGATTAACAAGCATCGCTACCTGATCGGCAATCGTGATATCGAGCTGCTTGTCGACATCCACAGCGAACCCTGCCGACTACCCCCCACCGCGTGCCGCATCGTGATCGGTAACTTCCTGCGCAACGCCCTGCAATACGCGGAAGAGGGCCAGGTAGAAATCAGCTTCAACTACCCGCGCCTGGTAATTGCCAACCACATCAGGGAGGCCAAGCCGAGGGAGGAATCCAGCGATTACGGCTACGGCCTGGGGCTGCAGTTGATGCGGCAGCTGTGCGCAAAACTGGGCTGGCAGATTGATGTGATTCTTGAGCAACAGCGTTTTACGGTGGTTCTTGAGTTTGCGAGTTTGCGGGATGTCGAGAGTTCGCAGGCGAGGGATTTGCGGCGCCACTAGTCA
Organism: Pseudomonas sp. HC1(2025); assembly: GCF_058742075.1. Classification (NCBI taxonomy): domain Bacteria; kingdom Pseudomonadati; phylum Pseudomonadota; class Gammaproteobacteria; order Pseudomonadales; family Pseudomonadaceae; genus Pseudomonas; species Pseudomonas sp. HC1(2025). The sequence goes on from NZ_CP196017.1 coordinate 2,470,070, forward strand.
AATAGCGGAACAGAAAAGATAAGGGCCTGCATGAAGTTCATCATGCAAGCCCTTGATATCTATGGTGCCCGAACCCGGAATCGAACCGGGACGCCCTTACGAGCGGGGGATTTTAAGTCCCATGCGTCTACCAGTTTCGCCATTCGGGCGGCAGCGCGATGAAGCAACTCAATAGGCTTTGTCGAACAAAGCGCTTGAGCGGTGCAGCAGGCTAGGGAATATATAGATCCAGGCACCTTGGCGCAAGTTTGCATGTGCTCTTTTTCTGCTCGATCGGGCGTGTCAGCTTTGAAAAAAAGCCCGCTATATCAGTGATCTACATTTTCCCTGGAGGGGCATGCGACGCCCTGGCGCACTTTCAAGGCTGGCATCGCGCAGGCGTTGTAGCAGCTGTTTAGCGCATGGCATTGTGCGATCATCTACGTTTAGATCAATCGAGTAGGGTAGTGACATGCGCGTCATCACGGTGAGAACCAAAACGGAACTTGAATCTGCCAAGAATGCCGGTTACGAGCAGATCACTGTCCAAGGTGAGCTTGCAGACAAGCTCAAGTCGTCCAAGAAGATTGCGGTAGCGGGAACGATCACCGTTGGGTTGTTGACTGCCGCACTGGCGGCTGTGCCTTTTACCGGTGGGCTATCGATGGCGGCGGCGGCACCTATCGCGGCACTGACGGGACTTGAGATAGCAGCCATTATTGCTGCGGCGTCTCTTGGCCTGGGTCTGATCATCGCCCTGTTCAAAGGCTACGAGGAGATCTCCTTTGAGAAGGGAAAAATGGTCCTTAAAAAGAAACAGTCATGAGTGGTTTTATCGACGGCCCTCCGTACTTCTTCCGTTGCAAGAAGTGTGAGCACCGTTTCACTCGTGCGGTGCGGTTGGGGTTGTTGTGTCCCCAGTGTCATTCGATACGCATTGAACGAGACAGGCAGGTGAACAAGTAAACCGAGGGGGCTTGTGCGAGATGTTCGCCAAGCCCTATCAGATACTTACTCACGCAACCGACGAATAATCTCAGCGTAACCCACCGCCCGTGACAACCGTTGCAGCGCCTCCAGTCGGCGCGAGTAGGCCTGTGCATCACCGTAGGTCAGCTCTACATGCAGGCTGTCGATCATCACCAGGTAGGCCTGCGCCAGTACTTCCCCGGTCTGTTCGTCTACGGCCGGATAGGCTTTGAGTAGCCCCTGCTGGAAGTGGCTGCGGATCATGGCCATATAGTCATTGAATCCGGACATGACCACGCCCCTCAGCGGCGCCGGTGGGTAAAACGCGGCCCTCAACAAGAACCGCAGGGATGCATGGGCGCTGTAGCGGCGCTGCAGGTTGTCGATGTAGACCTCGCCGGGGGCCTTGATCGAACGGGCGTTTTTTGCAAACTGGCTTTGCACGTAGTCGCGCTCGGCCTGCAAGGCAAGTTCGAGCACGACCCCGTAGAGCGCGTCCTTGCTGGCAAAGTGGGCGTACAGCGAGGCCTTCTTGATGCCCGCGCGTACGGCGATGTCATTCAGCGAGGCCGCGTCGTAACCATGCTCGGCAAATTGGTCCAGCGCCAGGTACGCGATGCGTTCGGCGGCCGAGGTCAGGGTGTTGGATGTCATGGTGGGGTTCCTCAATCAGTGCCCGGTCAGGTCATAGGCTGCGCCTGCACCCCGAGGGAGGCTGAGCGTTGTCAGTAGGCAGGTCAGCAACGCACTGGCCAACAGCAGCGTGGCCCAGGCCACCGGTCCATGGTTCAGGGCCAATGCCGACAGTGGCGTTGCACTGGCGGAGATCGACAGTTGGAACGCGCCCAGCAGTGCGGCAGTTGAGCCCAGCGCGCGTTTTTGCGAAGACATGACCAGCGACATCAGCGTGGATTCGGCGATGCCCAGGCCAAACAGGGCGATGGCCATGCCTGCCACTATACCGGGCAGGCCCAGGGTGGTCAGGGTGCAAACCACCGCGATTGCCGAACCTGCGGCCATGCACGTCACGCCGATCATCGACAGACGGTTCAAGCCCAGGCGGCTGACCAGCTTCCCGGCGCTCATCGCCCCGATCAGGATGGCTACGCCGGTCACGCCGAACAGCATGCCAAAGGCTTGCGGGCTCAGGCCGTAGGTCTGTTGGTAGACCAGGGTTGCGCCGCCGATGTAGGCAAACAGAAAGAAGAACACCGCGGCCACGGCGAGGGTCGGGCGCAGGAAGTGCCGGTCCCTGGCAATCGTCAGGTACGTCCGGCATGCGGCGCCCAGGCGCAGCGGTTCCCGGTGGCTGGCGGGCAGGGTTTCCGGCAGCGACAGCCAACTGTTGCCCAGCACTGCCAGGCCAAACGCGGCGAGTACCAGCATCACCGCACGCCAACCGTAGTGGGTATCGATCACCCCGCCCAGTGCCGGGGCGAAGATCGGCGCAACCCCTTCGATGGTCATCAGCAATGCAAAGAGCTTGGTCGCGGCTACGCCTTCGCTGACATCCCGCACCATGCTCATGATCACGACCAGCGTCAGTGCGCTGCCAAGTCCCTGGACGAAGCGCAGGGCGATCAAGGTTTCAAGGGTTGGCGCCCACGCCGCACCCAACGAGCACAGGGTAAACACCACAAGGCCGGCCAGTAGGGGGCGGCGGCGTCCGTAGGCGTCGACGATGGGCCCGAAGATCAACTGGCCAGCGCCCATGGCCAGGAGGAAGAACGTCAGGGTCAACTGCACGCTGGCGAAGCTGCTCTGATACTCGCGGGCAATTTCGGGCAGGCTCGACAAGTACATATCGACAGCCGACGGGCCGAGGGCGCCGATCAGTCCCAGGCCGATAGCCAGCCTCAGGGGAACCCCGGGGGTGGGTTGCGAATTCATACAGACTCCAGATACTAAAACATCCTACCGGTCGGTAGGTTGTGCGGATGTTAACGGCCCCTTTTAGATCGGTCAACAGGGCAGAGGCGCCATGAATCCGTGAGTATCGGTAGCGATACAACGTGATCGCTGCAAGTGAATGAGAGTCGTTATCAATTGTATTTCTTTAAATTCAAGATTGGATTAGACTCGCGCCCGCTGGGCACAAACAGCGTTCTGAGCATCAGAAAAAACAAAAACAGGCGTAGGGGAGCAGGGCGTGAATTTCAACAAAACGACAATGGCGGTGGCAGTGGGTTCGGCGATCTGCCTGGGCAACGCTGCGTGGGCCGCAGAACCTGCGAGTGCTCTGGAGATTGCGCCGATCACCGTCACCGGTGAAAAGATCAACCGTAGCCTGGAGCAGACCCAGTCCAGCGTGGTGGTGGTGACCGACCAGCAACTGCGTGAAAAGCACGACCGTGACCTGGTGGATGTGTTTGCGCGTACGCCAGGTGTGTACAACCAGTCCGGTAATGAAAACTGGGGGATTCGCGGCGTGCCCGTCTCCGGTTTCGACGACCAGGGCCCGGCCACGCTCAACGGTGCGGTGTCGGTATTCGTCGACGGCGCCGTGCAACCGAACCGCGCCCTGACCCTCAGCCCGATGCCGCTGTGGGACGTCGACCAGGTCGAAGTGTTCCTCGGCCCGCAATCCACCACCCAGGGCCGTAACTCGCTGGCCGGCGCGGTGGTGATCCAGACCCGCAACCCGACCTTCGAACCGAGTTTTTCCGCGCGCACCAACATGGGCACCTATGGCGAGCGCGGTGCAGCGGTGGCCGGTGGCGGCGCGCTGGTCGATGACAAGATCGCCGGGCGCATTGCCGTGGATTACCAGGAGGGCGACGGCTACATCGACAACGTCGCCCTGCATGACGACGCCAACCCTAACCGCACCGCCAATGCCCGGGGCAAGCTGCTGATCCTGCCCAACGACGATCTGGATGTGCTGCTGACCTACGCCCATAGCGAAAGCCGCAAGGGTGACAACTCGGCGATGCGCCAGAACGACAAGATCCGTTATTACAAGATGACGTCCAACACCAAGGCCTATGACAAGCTCGAGCAGGACACGCTCAGCGCCAAGGTGGACTACCGCCTGGACGACAACTGGTCGCTGACCAGCCTGACCGCCAATACCCGTTCCGACTACGACGCGCGCCTGGATTTCGACCAGTCCGCCGACGCCAACCAAGTGGTGTTGCGCACCCAGGATGGCGACCTGTTCAGCCAGGAACTGCGCCTGAACTACAGCGGCGACACGCTCAAGAGTTTTGTCGGCGCCTACTACGGCCACAACACCAACAACTTCCACGACCGCCTGTTGTTCAATAACGTCCTGTTCGGCACCGCCAAGGGCGAGACCACCATTGAAAGCAAGGCTGTGTTCGGTGAAATCAACTGGACATTCGCCCCGCAGTGGACCTTGATCACCGGCCTGCGCTACGACCACGAAACCAACGACACCCACATCAAACAGGACGATTTCTCCAGCCCTGGCAAGGTCAGCAAGTCGTTTGATGCGCTCCTGCCGAAACTGGGCCTCGATTACGAACTGGCCGCTAACCAGTACCTTGGCGTGATGGTGCAAAAAGGCTATCGCGGTGGTGGCGTCAACGTGCGTGCCGGTGGCGGCCACGAAGGCTACGACCCGGAATACACCACCAACTACGAGCTGTCCTACCGTGGCTCGTTCTTCGACAAAACCCTGCGGACCCGTGCCAACCTGTACTACACCGACTGGAAAGACCAGCAGGTCAGCGTGCTCGAGCGCAACACCGACTTCGTCCAGGTGTTCAACGCCGGCAGCAGCGATATCAAGGGCCTGGAAGTGTTTGTCGAGAAAGACCTCGGCGCGCAGTTGACCCTGACTGCCGGTGGCTCGATCACCGCAGGCAAGTACAAGGACTTCGTGACCGGTGATGGCCGCGATATGAGCGGCGAGGACTTCCTCTATTCGCCCAAGTACAAATTGTCCCTGGGCGGCCTCTACCGCTGGAACGAGCGCCTGACCCTGAACACCGACCTGGTGTACCAGAGCACCGCGCCGTCGGAGTATGAGTTCGATACTGCAGGCAAAGTCACGGGCGAGCGCCGCAGCGACAACTACTGGCTGGTCAACTTCAGCACCGAGTACAAAGTCACCAAGAATGTCGCGCTCTCCGGCTTCGTGAAAAACGCCTTCGACAAGGAATACATCACCAACAACCGCAGCGGCGATATCGTCGATGTGGGCGCACCGCGCACAGTGGGCCTGGCGTTGCGCTACGACCTGTAGGGTAATGATTCGCTGGCCAGTCAACTCCCACAGTTGATTGGCGGCGTTTTCAAACCATGGATTTTTCGCTTTCCATTTAAGAGCTTTCCTAAATACGTCGGTAGGAGATGTCGTGAGAATGAGCGCACTTCTATCTCATCTGTGATGTGTCATGTCCTTTCTACCGATTCGTGTTCTGGTCCTCGAAGAGCACCCCTTCAAGCAGCTCGTTGCCATTCAGGCCTTCAAGGACGCCGGCTGTGACAGCGTGGAGGGCGTGGCCGACGTGAAGGCTGCGCTGCAGTTGCTGGACCATGCAGGACCGGTGGATATCGTGCTCTGTGCGTTGGACGAGACGGGCATGCAGGGGCTCACTACGCTCGAATTGCTCAGCCGTACCCGCCGGGTCAAGTCGCTCATCATTTGCAGCGTGCTTGCCCCCGACCTGCAAGACGCCATCGACCGTATGGTCGGCATGCTGGGGGTCAGTGTCCTCGGGTATGTCGATGTGCCAGTGCGCGCAGGGGCGATCACCCCGCTCTTAAGCCGATACCTGGAAACCACTGTCGCCCCCGGGCATGCCGCTCAGAAGGCACGCCACACGCTCGCCAGCCAGGCCGGCCTGGAACAGGCCATTGCAGGGCATGAGCTCAAGGCGTTCTTTCAACCCAAGTTCAATTTGGCGAGCGGTGAAGTCGGCAGCCTTGAAGTGCTCGCGCGCTGGGAGCATCCGCAGTACGGCGTGCTATGCCCGGCGGATTTCCTGCCGCAGGTCAGCCAGTTCGGGCTGATGGACCCTTTGTTTTTTGCCCTGCTGGAACAGGCGTTGGCCTTTGTGCAAACGGCGCAGGCACAAGGGCACGTGCTGTCCCTGGCGTTTAATCTGGAGGCCGAGCAACTGTCTAATGAGTCACTGCTGCCACAGCTGTGCAAGGCGCTGGAGCGCTACGCCATACCTGCGTCGCGCCTGACTTTCGAAATCACCGAAAGCGGCCTGCTGGAAGTCTCTCCCAGGGTGCTCGAAACCTTGATCCGCCTGCGGATGATGGGGGCCGGCCTGTCCATCGATGACTTTGGTATCGGCTACTCCTCACTGGAGCGCCTGTGCCAGTTACCGTTCACCGAAATCAAGCTCGATGCGCGCTTCGTTCGCGACCTTGACCGCAGCCCCCGCAACCGTGCGGTGATCAGCAGCACCCTGGCCTTGGCTGAAGCGCTGGATATGGCGGTCGTGGTCGAAGGCGTAGAGCACGAAAGCCAGCGCCAACGCTTGCTCAAGTTGGGTTGCCATCAGGGGCAGGGCTATCTCTGCGCGCGGCCCATGAGCGCCGCACGTGCGCTCTCGTGGCTGGAGATGAGGTCGGCGTCACGCAGCACGCGCTGATGTTGGAAAACAGGGGCTAGACTCAAGGGCTCACTTTCCTTTTTGGAGACTCCAGATGCCCCATAAAAACACCATCTGCCTCTGGTTCGACGGCGCCGCACTGGAGGCTGCCAGGTTCTACGCCGCCACATTCCCGGACAGCATAGTCGAGGCCGTACACAAGGCGCCGGGCGACTATCCCGCGGGCAAGCAGGGCGATGTGCTGACCGTGGAGTTCACCGTCATGGGCATCCCATGCCTGGGCCTCAATGGCGGATCGGGTGTCCAGCACAACCAGGCGTTTTCATTCCAGGTGGCCACTGACGACCAGGCTGAGACGGATCGCCTGTGGCAGGCGATTGTCGGCAATGGCGGCGAGGAAGTTGCCTGTGGCTGGTGCCGCGACAAGTGGGGCCTTTCCTGGCAAATCACCCCGCGCATGCTCATGGCGGCGATCATCCATCCCGACCCCGCGGCGGCCAAGCGTGCATTCGGTGCAATGATGGGCATGGTGAAAATCGACATCGCGGGCATCGAGGCGGCGCTCAAGGGTTGATGAAACCCTGGTATAACGTGCGTTTTCAATACAGGAACGGCAAGGGAATGCAGATGAAACTGACGGCCCAGAGGCTGGTCGAGCTGGCGATGGCCAACCCCATCAACGCTCAATTGACCGCGCGTCTGCCAGCCCTTGGCCTGGACCAATGCCTGTTGACGGCGGGTTGCCTGTTCCAGGCGGTATGGAATCATCAGGCCGGGCTCAGCCCCGATTGGGGGGTGAAGGATTACGACGTGTTCTACTTTGACACCGATATGTCCTGGGAAGCCGAGAATGAGGTGATTGAGCGCGCCAGCGAACTCTTGCGCGACCTGGATGCGAACATTGAAGTGAGGAACCAGGCGCGCGTGCACCTGTGGTATCCACAGCGGTTCGGCATGCCTTACCCGCAGTTGCACACAGCCCGTGGCGGGGTGGATCGCTACCTGGTGGCGGGCACCTGTATCGCCTTGGCCGTGGACACTGGCGAAATCTATGCGCCCTACGGCCTGGCCGACATCGGGCAGGGAATACTTCGACTCAACCCCATCACCCCGCAGCCAGAGCTGTTCGAGCACAAGGCCAAGAGCTATCAGGCTCGTTGGCCATGGCTCAGGATTGAGGCCCCATAGACTAAACTGCGAAACCTGGCTTGCCAGTGATGGTGATAATCCAAAGGCTTTAACACCGGTGTTTGCCGCGACACAGGCAGGTGATTTTGCTGTTCTGCGTGCTGGCAGGGTGCCACAATGCCATTTTGTCGCAGCACTAGGGATCAGGCGAATCAAATGAATGGCCTTGGGCGTGAGCAGGACCAGGATTTGTTTATCGAAGAGCAGGTGCGTACCGACCGCTTGCATCAGCTGTTTCGCCAATCCTTTTCTGCGGTTTTTGGCAGCTATCTGGCCGCTGGCATGCTGTGCTGGCTGTGCTGGGACCGGCTTGAACCGCGCCTGATGATCGGCTGGCTGGCATTGCTGGCCGGCTCGTCGCTGCTGCGTTTGTCGATGTTCCTCCAGTATTTTCGCAGCCCCAAAAATGAGCGCACGCCGCAACGTTGGGAGCGGCATTATTGGCTCACCCTGGTGCTGTCGGCTGGAATCTGGGGGCTGGGCGCCTTTGCGGTGATGCCCGCCGATGACCGGTTGACCCAGGCGCTGGTCATGCTCTTTGCCGTGGGCATGTCGGTCAGCGCGGTCTCGTGCTACTCGGCCTATCGGTACATGACCATAGTGTCCATGGCCCTGGTGTTGTTGCCCTGTACCCTGTGGCTGCTGCTTCAACCGTCCAAGATGCAGACGGGCATGGCGGTCGCGGTGCTAGTGTTCTCGTCATTTGTCGTGGGCGCCTCGCGCAAGTTGTCGCAGGCACTGGAGACGGCGTTTCGCCTGACCCGCGAAATAGAGCGGGCCCACAGTATTTCAACGCGCGCCGCCCAGACCGACGAACTCACCGGGCTGATGAACCGCCGGGCGTTTTTCGAGCAGGCCCAGGTGCTGTATGACCAATGCAAGCGTACGCACCAGCCACTGAGCGCGCTGATGCTGGATATGGATCACTTCAAGACGATCAACGATACCTACGGCCACCAGGCTGGAGACCGGGTGTTACGGCAGATTGGCCAGGTGATCAGGGCGTCGTTCCGCCAGGCTGACGTGTACGGGCGCCTGGGGGGCGAGGAGTTTGCGGTGTTGTTGCCAGACACCACCCTGGAAGTGGCCCGGGAGATCGGCGAGCAACTGATCCTGGCCATTGCGGGCCTGACTACCGACCCTGGGCTGGACCTGACCGCGAGCCTGGGCGTGGCCTCGACCCATGCCGTGGGTGACGACTTGCAGCATTTACTGAACAGCGCCGACAAGGCCCTGTACCGCGCCAAGGCCATGGGGCGCAACCAGGTGGCGGTCGCGTCCTAGCCTCAATCCTTGCCCATCGCCCTGGCCAGCACTCGTGAAATCTGGTCGGCGGAGTAGGGCTTGGCCAGGAACTCAAAGCCGTCATAGCCGGACTTGGCCAGCTCTTCGCTGTAACCGGAGGTGAGGATCACCGGCAGCTCGGGCCGGCGCCGGCGCAATTCCCTGGCCAGTGCCACGCCGCCCATGCCCGGCATCACCACGTCGGAAAACACCCCGTCGAACGCCCGGGCATCCGGGCCGATCATCTCCAGGGCTTCTTCGGCATGGGTGGCCCACACCGTCTGGTAGCCCAGGTCCTGCAGGATCTGGTTGGCGAAGCGGCCCACTTCCAGGTTGTCTTCCACGATCAGGATGCGCCGGCGCACGGCGTCCGGGTCCAGTTCCAGGGGGGGCTGGAGGGTGCAGTCGTGGATCGCTTCGGGCTCCACCTGCGGCAGGTACAAGGTAAACACGGTGCCCTTGCCGAGCACACTGGCGACATCGACGTTGCCTCCCGATTGCTTGGCGAACCCGAATACCTGCGACAACCCAAGCCCGGTACCTTTGCCAACCTCCTTGGTGGTGAAGAACGGCTCGAAGATGCGTTCAAAGGTCGCCCCGGCAATCCCGCTGCCGGTGTCCGCCAGGGAGATCGCGACAAAGGCTTTGCTCGAGCCGCCATGCCCGCGTATGCACGGCAGCGGCTGGTCTCTTTCCAGGCGCAGCACCAGCGTGCCCTGGCCGTCCATCGCGTCCCGGGCGTTGAGGGCGATGTTGATCAGGGCGGTTTCAAACTGGCTGGAGTCCGCGCAGACATAACAGGCCAGTTCAGGCAGTTCGACGCTGACATGGATCCGCGCGCCGGTGACCGTCTCCAACATGTCGCCGATGTTCTTTACGCGCACGCCGACATTGAACACTTGCGGGTTCAGCGGTTGGCGCCGGGCAAAGGCGAGCAATTGGCTGGTCAGCTTGCTGGCACGCTCTACGGTATCGGTCACGGCACTCATATAACGCTGGCGGCGTTCTTCGGGCAGGTTGGGCATGCGCAGGAAGTCGACCGAGGAGCGAATGATCGTCAGCAGGTTGTTGAAGTCGTGGGCCACACCACCGGTCAACTGGCCAATGGCTTCCAGCTTTTGCGACTGACGCAACGCCGCCTCAGTCTGGTTAAGCAGAGTGGTGCGTTCCACCACCCGCTGCTCCAGGGTCGCATTCAAATCGGCCAGCGCCGACAAGCCCTCGCGAACGATGGCATCGGCCCGCACCCGTTCGATATGGGCCCAGGAGCGTTCGGTGACTTCACCCAGCAGCGCCAGGTCGTAGGAAGACCAGCGGCGCGGGATGCGGTCGTGAATGGCCATCAGCGCGGTCAAGCGCCCGGACTTGATCAAGGGCATGCAAATGGTCGCCGTCACGCCAATGGCCTGGAAGGTCGCGGCTTCCTCGGGCGTCAGTTCCGTCAGGTTGTCGTTGATGATCAACGGCTCGCCGGCCTGCAGGCGCTCGACCGCCAATTGGCCGAAGTCGGCCAGGCGGTAATTTCCGACGATGCTCGGCGAGCCTTCTGCGGCCCAGTTGTCGCGGATGGTAAAGCCGTCTTCATCGGCCTCCATGTCTGCATAAGCGCAGTTGGACAGGTTCAGGTGGGTCGCCAGGATCCGTGTGGTGGCGGCCATGATCGCCGCCGGATCGGTGGCATTGGCCACCCCATTGCTGATTGCATCCAGCACGGCGAGGCGGCGGGCCATGAACACGGAGTTGGTGGTTTCGGTGACGGTATCGAGAATGCCCACGACCGTGCCGCCGGCATCGCGGATCGGGCTGTAGCAAAAGGTGAAATAGGCCTGTTCCGGTGCGTCACCGCGCTCGATGATCAGCGGGAAATCTTCGATAAACGTAGCGTGCCCGGCAAATGCGGCGTCGGCGATCGGGCTGATCTGGCTCCAGGCTTCCTGCCAGATGGTACTGAAGGGCTGGCCCAGTGCGTCGGGCTTGTTACCGAGGATCGGCAGGAACGCGTCGTTGTACAGGGTAACCAAACCCGGCCCCCAGACCACCGCCTGGGGAAAATGCGAAGCAAGGCTCAGTGACACGGTGGTCTTGAGCACATCCGGCCATTGGTCCATTGGCCCCAGAGGGGTGCTGGCCCAGTCATGGCGGCGAACCCGTTCGGCCATTTCACCGCAGCCTTGTAGCCAGTCTGTCATCTACTCAACACCTAGTTCGTCCCACGCTGCGATATGGCACCGCAATATCAAACAACAGACCCGGGCAATGCCCGGCAGTTCAGCGCTACTGCACGCCTAGCAGCGCGGTCCAGTAAATTCCTGCGTCGCTTTTTGGATCCAGCCCATAGGCCGCGCCCAATTCGCGAAATTGCGGGTTCATCAGGTTGGCGCAATGCCCGGGGCTGGCGAGCCAGCCATCGACCACTTTGCGCGGCGTATCAAGGCCAGCGGCAATATTTTCGCCGATCTGCTGGGCGGCATAACCGGCCAGTTCCGCGCGGTCGCCCGGGGTTCGGCCGTCACGGTCCAGGTGGTCGAAGAAGTTATGGTTGGCCATGTTGCGTGCATGACTGTCGGCGGCGCTCGCCAGTTGCGCGTTCCAGGCCAGCGGGGTGGTGGCTGCGAAGGCCTTCTCGCCACATTGGCGCGGTTGCTTGCGGGCGGCGTTGACCATCTCCAGCAGCTGCGGGCCGGCCTCCTGGGAACTGGCCAGGCCCCGGCTCAACAGCGGGCGGGCGAGGACAATGCGCCAGTCCTGGCCATTGTTGCTGACGCCGATATCGACGAATTGCGGGTCCAGCACTACCCGGCAGAAACTCTCGCGCACCGCTTTCATCGCCGATTGCGCATCGCGCGGGCCGGACAGGCTGATCGCTTGCACATTCACCATCGGGTAGGCCGCCTGGGCCAGGTCCTGCTGCAAATCGCCGACATTATTGACCGGCAGTACCAGGCGCGGGTCGACCGCCAGCGGCGGCAACTCCTGGGAACCCTGGTCGGCGCAGCGCTGCAATTGGCTGCGGTACTGGTTGATCGAGTCGATCAATTGACTCTCTTCGCTCGCCGACGCCGTGGCGCAAAACGCCAGACTGGCGGCCAGCGTGGTAACACCCATCATCAATGACAGAACGCGCATGGACGTTTCCCTTGAGCATGAAAGTGCCCATGATGCGCGATCAAGGGGCGCAGATGCACCCCTTGGACAACATTTTGCCCCTAGTTCTTGAATGCCGAGTGCTTGCGGCCCTGGTCACACAGGGCAAACACCACCACCAGCACCGAGGCGATGGCGAGGATGATCACCACGCCATCCGTCGAGTGTGTGGTCGAGGCGGCCACCATCGACAAGGCACCCAGCGGCGCCAGGCCACCGGCGATGGCCGTACCGATTTCACGCCCGGTACCGAAGCCTGAAGAGCGGGTCTGGGTCGGGAACTGGCGGCTGAGGAACGAACCCTGTGGCGCGAACATCATGGGGGCGAGGATCCCGGTGCCGATCCCGATGGCCAGGTAGATCATCAGGCTTTCCCCGGTGTTCAGCAGCGCCAGGAACGGGTAGGCGAACAGCAGCGACAGCACGCCGCCCAGCACCAGTACCGACTTGCTGCTCCACTTGTCACACAGCCAGCCGAAGCACGGCACGGCGACAATCGCCACCAGGCTGGCGATGGTCACCGACAGCGAAGTGACGTGCACATCCACACCCTTGAACTGGGTGAGGTAGGCCAGGGAAAAGGTCTTGAAGATGTAGCTGAGGGCGTTGTAGCCAATTGCCACGAAGAACACCACCGCCAGGCCCTTGAGGTCGTTCTTGAACAGTGCCTTGAGCGGCGAAACCTTGGCCTTGGCCGGCTCCTTGCTCAGCTCCTTGAACTCCGGGGTTTCCGGGATACTGTTACGTACCCACAGGCCCACGCCCACCAGGGCGATGCTGCAGATAAACGGGATGCGCCAGCCGCCGGCCAGCAGGAACTCATTGCCATTGATGGTCAGCAGGTACACGGTCAGCGATGACAGCAGCAGGCCCAGGTTCAAGCCCAGCGCCGGCCAGGCACCCTGGCTGCCGCGCTTGCCTTCTGACGCATGCTCGTAGGACGTGACTGCCGCGCCCGACAACTCGGCGCCGGCACCCAGGCCCTGGATGATACGGATAAACACCAGAATGATCGGCGCCCAGATACCAATCGAGGCGTAGCTGGGGATCAGGCCGATCAGCGTGGTGCACACGCCCATCATGCAGAAGGTCAACACCAGCACATGTTTACGACCGAACTTGTCACCCAGGTAGCCGAACAGAATGCCGCCGAAAGGGCGGGCGATGAAGCCGATGGCGAAGGTGGAGAACGCCATCAGGGTCGCGGTCTTCGGGTCGCTGTTATCAAAGAAGATCTTCGAAAAGACAATCGCCGCCATGGTTGCGTAGAGGTAGAAGTCGTACCACTCCAGCATCGAACCGAAGATCGTGGCGGCAGCGACCTTGCGCAGGCGTTTCTTGGTTTGTGCCGGGGTTTCCACCGTGGCGGGGTTGTGGGCTTTTGCCGTCATGCTGTACTTCCTTCTCAGTCATTATATTTATTAGGGTGTTGCGAACGCGCTCAAATGTGGGAGTTGTCGAGCCTTGGCGAGGCTGCGATGGCGGTGGCTCGAGCGATATATTGGTTGCCTGTGCCGCCGCCATCGCAGTCTCGCGGGGCGAGACAGCTCCTACAGGGGTATTTAGTTGGGGCTGAACATGCGGTCGGCGATCATTTCGCCAATCGGAATGGCCGAGGTGGCTGCCGGTGAGGGCGCGTTACACACATGCAACATGCGCGGCGTCTGGGCGAACAGGAAATCGTGCACCAGGCTGCCGTCGCGCATCACCGCCTGGGCGCGGATCCCGGCTTCGTAGGGCAGCAGGTCGTCGAGTTCCAGGGACGGACAATACTTGCGGCATTGCTCCAGGTAGCCGGATTTGAACAACGAGTTCTTCATTTCCACGCTGCCGGAGCCAAGGTTCTGCCAGATGGTTTTCCAGAACCCGGGGAAGCGCGCGTACTCGGCCACATCCTTCCAGTTGACGGAAAACTTCTTGTAGTTCTCCCGGCCCAGGCCCAGCACGGCATTGGGGCCGACGGTGACGCTGCCATCGATCATGCGGGTCAGGTGCACCCCCAGAAACGGCAGTTCCGGATCGGGGATCGGGTAGATCAAGTGGTTGACGATGTTGTTCTTCGACGCGGGCAAGCGGAAATACTCGCCCCGGAACGGGATGATCTGGTGGTCGATATCGATCCCGGCCAGGGTTGCCAGGCGGTCCGATTGCAGGCCGGCGCACACCACCAGGTGCCGCGCCTGCCAGGCACCGTCGAGGGTGCTGACGGTGACTTTGTCGCTGTCTTCGGCAATCGCCATCACGGTTTTTTCCAGGCAGATCTCACCGCCATTGCGGCGAATCACCCCGGCCATGGTTTCGCAGACCTGGCGGTAGTCGACAATCCCGGTGGCATCCAAAAACAACCCGCCAAGGCCGACAATGTTCGGCTCGCGGGCACGCAACTGCTCGGCGTCGAGGCGCTCGACCTTCATCCCGTTGAGTTGCGAGCGCGCATAGAGTGCTTCCATGCGCTGCACTTCCAGGGCGGTGGAGGCCACCAGCAACTTGCCGCACACCTCGAACTTGATCCCATGTTCGCGGCAGAACTGTTTGGTGGCCTCGGCGCCGCGCTTGCATAGGTCGGCCTTGAGGCTGCCCGGCGCGTAATAGATGCCGGCATGGATCACGCCGCTGTTGTGGCCGGTCTGGTGCTTGGCCAGCAACGCTTCCTTTTCCAGGATCACCAGGGACGCGTTGGGCTGGCGCTTGAGCAGCTCCATCGCGGTGGCCAGGCCGACAATGCCGCCGCCGATGATGCAAAAGTCATAAATCATGTGGGCTACCTAAATCAGTACATTTCAGTCTGCTTATCAGGTTGTCAGACTAATGTTTTTGTTAAAAAAACGGCGCGCCCGCAGGCACGCTTTATCGGTCTTGGGTCGATCAGTGGGTAGCGGGCAGCTCCAGTTGCAGGCGCTTGGCGGCCGCGCGCAAATGCGCTTCGGCGGCCGCGGCGGCGCCTTGGGGATCGGCGTCGACGATGGCCTGGTACAGCGCCTGGTGTTCCTGGGTGGCATCGGCCGAGCCGCTGGCAAAGCGCGAGGCGGAGTTTTCCCAGGCGGTCTTGCGCGCGCTGGCCAACTGGCTGCGCAAAAAGTCGTGGAAGGCGACGAAGTATTCGTTTTTGCTGGCGTCGGCGATGGCCCGGTGAAACTCCACGTCGGCCAGCGCTGCAGCTTCAAAGTCGGCGCGCTTGTCGTGCATTTCCTGCAAGGCGCGTTTCATGCGTTGCAGGTCGCCCGCGTCGCGGCGTTGGGCAGCAATGGAGGCCGCCTGGGTTTCGATCCACAGGCGCACCTCGAACATTTGCGCGAGGTCAGGGCGCCGGCCGTTCTTTTCCGGAAAGCGGAACACCGTGCCGGCCGGGGTCTGCGAAATAAACGAGCCCAGGCCACGCCGGGCGGTCAGTACACCATCGGCCTTGAGCTGGGCAATCGCCTCGCGCACCACCGAACGGCTGACATTCAGCTGTTCCGCCAACTGCTGCTCGGTAGGCAGGCGCGACTCGGGCGCCAGTTGTCCGGAGTCAATCTCGGCCCGTATGGCGCTGACAACACGCACGACGAGGGAATCTGGACGCTGGAGCTCAAGCATGGCAAAACCTAGGTAATCAGGTTGTCAGACAATAGCCGTTACGATTTTCCCTTGTCAAGGCGCCGTGCTGGCTTGCAGCGTTTTTACCCGGCGCGTGAAGGCCAACAGCAGCGCCAGCACGACCAGCCCCGAGGCCACCCCGAAGGCCATGTGCAAGCCCTGGCCGACCGCTGGTGGCAGGGCAGAATGGATATCGCCCGTGCCCCAGGCAAACACTGCACCCAGTGCCCACGCGCCGATTATCAGGCCCAGATTGCGCGACAGGTTCAGCCAGCCTGCAATCACCCCGCGTCGACCCGCCGACACATTGCTCATCACCGCCGTGTTGTTGGCCGCCTGGAATTGCGCGTAGCCCAGGGTGAGGATCAGCAGCGCGCCGATGTAACCGGCGGCGTCCAGGGGCATCAACGCCAGCACCAGGCAGCCGGCCAGCATGCACAGCAGGCCACCCAGTGTGGTGGCGTAGCTGCCGCAGCGGTCGGTCAGGCGCCCGGCCGGTACACCCGCCAGCGCCGCGCTACAGGGGCCGACGGCCATGGCCAGGCCCATTTGCGCGGGGTCGAGTCCGAGGCCATGGCTCAGGTAAAACGGCCCGGCGACCAGGGTGGTCATCATCACCGCCGCCACCAGCGTACTCATGCCAAGCCCGGCGCCCAGGGCGCGGTCATGGAGTGTCGCGAATACACTGAAGCGGCCAGCGCCTAAGGCTTGCGGGTCGCTATCGGCCGGTGTGCCTCTTACCAGCACACAAGCGAGGGCGGCCAACGGCAGCATCACTAGAAACAGCGCGCGCCAGCCAGACGCGGCAATCAGCGCGCCACCAATGGCCGGCCCCAGGCCGGTGCCTACCGCCGACAGGGTCCCCAGCAACCCCATGACGCGCCCGGTCTGCTCTTTGGGGACGGTGGCCGCGACCAGCGCCATGGTCATTGCCAGCATGACCGCCGCGCCAAACCCTTGCAGTGCCCGCGCCGCGACCAACATGCCCAGGGACGGCGCGGTACTGCACAGGGCACAGGCCACGGCGAACACCAGCAGGCCCGCCAGCAGCAGGCGGCGATGGCCGAAGCGGTCGCCCAGACGGCCGACCCCTACCAGCACGACAGTGGTCGCCAGCAAGTAGCTCAGCACCACCCACTGCACCGCGGCAAAGGTTGCAGCAAAGGCCTCGGCCATCTGGGGCAGGCCGACATTGGCAATGCTGGTGCCCAGCGAGGCCAACAACATGCACAGCGACAAACCGGCGAGTGCGCCGCGTGGGGAAGGGGATGTCATGGGATGTCCTCGTGCTGCACCGTGGCCGTTGCCCGCAATCTACGGCGTCGCCTAACATGGCGGAAGACGCATCGGTTGCACTCTATACATGCGTCAAACGCCTGATGAGGATTGCCGCCGTGTCGCTGCCTGACTTCAACCTGCTGATTACCCTGGACGTACTGCTCACCGAAGGCAGCGTCGTCCGTGCCGCCCAGCGCCTGGGCCTGAGCCCCTCGGCCATGAGCCGCGCGTTGGCGCGGCTGCGCCAAACCACCGGCGACCCCTTGTTGGTGCGCGCCGGCCGCGGCCTGGTACCGACACCACGCGCCCTGCAACTGCGCGAGCAGGTCAGCCAACTGGTGCAAGATGCCCAAGCGCTGTTGCGGCCGCTGCAGGTCCTGGACCTCAAGGGCCTGGTGCGCACCTTTGTGCTGCGCACCAGCGAAGGTTTTGTCGAAAGTTTCGGCCCGGCGCTGATCGCCCGAGTCGCCGAACAGGCACCCGGGGTGCGCCTGCACTTTGTGCACAAGCCCGGTGCAGCGCTGCGCGACAGTGGGGTGGACCTGGAAACCGGTGTGGTCGATAGCACGGCCAACCCGGAAGTGCTGACCCAGTTGCTGTTTCGCGACCGTTTTATCGGCGTGGTACGCGCCGGCCACCCACTGAGCCAGGGCCCCATCACCACCGCGCGCTACGCCGCCGGCCGGCATATCTATGTGTCGCGGCGCGGGCGCGAGCGTGGGCAGATTGACGATGCCCTTGAGGCCTTGCACCTCACGCGGGACGTGGCGACCATCGTCACCGGGTTCTCCACGGCCGTGGCCCTGGCGCAAAGGACCGACCTGATCGCCAGCGTTCCCGAGCGCTATACCCGCGGCCTGCGCGATGGCCTGTGCAGTTTTGCCCTGCCGGTGCCAGTCCCTGAGTTCAGCGTGGCGATGCTCTGGCACCCACGCCTGGATGCCGACCTCGCGCATCGTTGGTTGCGCGGCTGTTTGCGCGAGGTGTGTGGCGCAGAACAGGTACAATCCCCGCTGCCTTGATTGCGAAAGACCAGGAAACAGGAATTCGATGTTCACCCTTACCCACTACGCCAGCCCATGCCCCGAGCCCGTCAACAGCCAGATCCTGCAGATGGTGGTCGACTACCTGACTGATATCAGCATGGTCGCCATCCCGCCGAGCAACCTGCTGTACAACGTCTACCAGTATGCAATCGGCTACGAAGTGCACCTGTACCTGGAGGCGGTGGGCGGGGCCAAGGGAATTGCGGTCGAGCTGATCGTTGCGATGGATGAGCAGGACCCGGCCAAGGTCATCGGCTTCTTGCTGTACCTGCCGGTCAAGGACGATCCCGAGGCCTGCGGCGTGGCCTATATGGCCGTGCATGCCAGCCACCGCCGCCAGGGCGTGGCGCGGGCGATGATGGACGAGATGCTCGGCCGCTACCCCCATGGTGAATTGACCTGCGCGGTGGAAAAAGTCCCGGCGTTCGAAGCCATGGGTTTCCAGGTGCGCGGCGTGCGTGGCACCCAGGTGTTGATGAACACCCGCGACTACAGCACCGATGGCCTGATGGGCGTGTTGGATGTGGCGTCGATCTACAGTTCGCTGGAGGTGCGGCAAATCCACACCTACCTGCTACACAAACACGGCAAGCGCGCGATGATCGATGCCGAGAAACAGCGTGACCGGCATTTTGACCAGATGACCCGCAAGGCCCAACTGTTCGTGCAAACCCGCTCCGCCCTGTAGGAGACGGCAAGCCGTAATGTCGTTCAGTTAAGCGCAGATCCCCTGTGGGAGCGGGCTTGCCCGCGATGGCGTCATGTCAGTCGGTATATCTGTCGACTGACACTCCGCTATCGCGGGCAAGCCCGCTCCCACATTTGATCTGCGCTGCTTTGAGCATTGCGTTCGCTTAACTGAATGGCATTACAGGGTTGGGCTGTCGCGGAAAAGGTCGTGGGCATCCAGCAGCCGATAGGCAATCTCCGGCCGCTTCTCCATCCCTTTGCGGATTGCTGCCGGAATCGACTGCCGGGTCTTGCGACACAGGCCCGGCAGTTCGTCGATGACGATCTGGATCCCGCGCATGCTTTTGACTTCGGTATGCCCTGGGGCTATGTGCACGCGGATGCCCAGTTGCTGGTGCATCAGCTGTTGCATGCGTTCCAGGTCGGCCAGGCTTTGCAGGTTTTCCAGGCGTTCGAGCAGCTTTTTTTCTTCCTGGCGGGTCAGTTGCAGGATGCGCTGGTCGGTGCCGGGCGCCTCGAGCAGTTGCTCGCGCTCGCAGTCACATACAGCAGGTGGGCAGGGCTGGCGAATTGTCATGATCACTCCCTCCCCACGCTGGTGCTGACGGCTCAGTAGGTCAGTTGCACGCCCAGGCTGCCCAGGGCGTTCCAGTACTCAGGATAGGTCTTGCCCACGCAGTCCGGGTCCTGAATCTTGATGCCCGAGACTTTCAGCCCCGCCAGCGCAAAGCACATGGCGATGCGGTGGTCGGCGTGGGTGTCGATCAGCGCGGTGCACGCAGTGCCGGCCAACGCCGGATCGCTGGCGACCAGCAAGTCGTCACCGATGATGGTCGCCAGGCCCGGGCGAATTTCGTTGAGGCCGTCATGCAGCGCCTGGACGCGGTCGCACTCCTTGACCCGCAGGTTGGCCAGTTCGGTGAAGCGCACCGGCGTATTGTTGAACGCCGCCAGCACCGCCAGGGTCGGGATGGCGTCCTGCATCTGCGAGCCGACCACCGTGGCCGGCATCTGCGGGAACTGGGCGATCACGGCCTGGGCCTTGGCGTCGGGCTGGGTGAAATCCTGTGCGGCGACGCCCAGGTCGATGCTGCCGCCGGTCAGCACTTCGGCGGCCCACAGATAGGTGGCGGCAGAAGCGTCGGGTTCGATCAGGTAATCATTGGCGGTGTAGCCGGTCGGGGCCACGCGCCAGGTGCTGTCGTTGACCACGTCCACCTGGGCGCCAAACGCGCGCATGCAATCGAGGGTCAGGTCGACATAACCACGGGCGCCGATGTCTTTGCCGGTCAGGGCCACCTCGATCGGGGCCTCGCCGCAGGCCGCGAGCATCAACAGCGCCGACACGTACTGGCTGGACAGGCCGCCGTCGATCTCGAAGCGCTTGGCCTGCACCTTGCCGCGACCATGCACGGTCACGGGCGGGCAGCCGGTGGGGCTTTGTACCTGGATGCCGTTCTGGTTCAGGGTCGCCAGCAGCGGGCCGATCGGGCGCTTTTGCATGTACGCGTCGCCATCCAGTACCACGCTGCCTTCCACGGTCGCCACGGCGGCTGTGAGAAAGCGCATCGCGGTGCCGGCGTTGCCCAGGAACAACGGTTGCGCCGGCAGTTGTAGCTTGCCGTGGCCGGTGACGACAAAGGTCACGTCATCCGGCTCGTCAATGGTTACGCCCATCTGGCGCAAGGCCACGGACATATGCCGGGTGTCGTCGCTTTTCAGCGCGCCGCTCAGGCGGCTGGTGCCCTTGGCCAGGGCCGCCAGCAGCAGGGCGCGGTTGGTGATGGATTTGGAGCCGGGAGGCGCTACCTTGCCGTGCAATGGAAAGTTGGGCGGTGTCACGGTCACGGTTTTCTGCGAACTCAAGGTACAAGGCTCCTGATTCAAGGCGCGGTGGCTGGGAGTGGCCGGCTGGCGGAGACGAATAATCGACCATCCGGCACGGCAGGGTCAAATCGTGGCGCAGGTTTAACCGCGCTGGCTCAGCCAATAGGCATGCAAGGCCCTGGCGGCCGGTTCGATGCGCGCGACGTGTTGTTGGTGGGCCGGGACATCCAGGTCGGCCGGCAATTCGAAGTTGTCCTGCTCGGCGCACCAGGAGATGGCTTCGAACTGTGCCGCCTGTTCGCTCGGCAGGGGCGGCCATTCGCTGATCGCGGCGCCACGGATATAGCCAAAGCACCATTCTTCCGCGAGGGTCAACGGCAGGCCCTGGTGTTCGGTTTGTTCAAAACGCGCCTGGAAACCCTCGGCATCGGTGGCCAACTGCAGAGCAATGCTATTGAGATGGCGGGTGCACAGGTCGATGAATTGCCCCAGCTCTTCCTTGCTTTCCCATGCCGGGATCTGGCCTCCCCAGATGGCCGGGAACCAGATGGCAACCTCCACCGGTGCCGGGCCGGACACCAGGGCGGTGAAGTAACCATCGAGCTCGGCCAGGTTCAACACCGAGTTGTCGTCGCCGTACTTGAGCAGAATGTCTTCGATGAACTCGAAATCGGCAGGGGCGAGGGCTTGGTCGTGCATGAACATATCCTTTGAGCGTCAAGCGCCGCAGTTAAGGCGGCGTAAAACGCGGAGGATGGCGCGAGTCGGCGTTTTAATCCAGTGCTAGATCACCTTCACCGCGCGGCCAATCGCCTGGATCGGCCCGGTCGGCTTACCGGTCGGCGAGCCATTGGGGCCTTCCAGGGTCATCTCGAACAACTGGTTCGGCGCCAGCGGTGGCAGTTTGTCCAATGGGATCGACAGGCTCTGCCCCGGCTTGACCAGCCCCAGGGAAACCGGGGCTTGCCAGTCCTCACCCTTGGTCCAGAATTCCAGTGCCTTGTCTACCGGTATTTCCATCACGCCCAGGGGGATCAGTTGGATTTGCTGACTGTCGCTGGCCTGGACTACCCAGCCGGGCGCCTGGCTTTGCGGGGCCATCAGCACCACCACGTAGGCGGTAGGGTTGACGGCAGCGGGGCGGGCCAGCAGCAGCGCGGCCAGGACCAGGCTGGCCAACAAGCCAGCACCGGCCAGGCCACGCCACAGCGCCAGCAGGTTCCACCACGGCACCGACGGCGTATCGCCCACCGCGCGATGGCCCAGGCTGCGCTCAATGCGCCGCCACAGGTAGGGCGACGGCGCCACCGGCGCGGCCAGTTCGGTCAGCGGCAACAGGCGCTGTTCCCAGGCATCCACCGCCGCCCGCAAGGGCCCATCGTGCTCCAGCCGTTGCTGCACGTGCAGGCGTTGCTCGGCTGCCAGGGTGCCCAGCACGTATTCGCTGGCCAGTTCGTCCAATTCGTCGGGAGTCATGCCATGCACTCACGCAAGGCCGCGAGGCTGCGTTTGATCCAGGCTTTGACAGTCCCCAGCGGGGTGCCCAGTTTCTGTGCGATTTCACTGTGGGACAGGCCGTCGACATACGCATGCAAGATACAACTGCGGCGCGACGGCTCCAGGTGTTCCAGGCACTGGTAAACCTTGGCGCTACGGGCGCGGTATTCGAAATGCGCGGCGCTGGATTCAGCCACCAGTGTGTGTTCATGCTCGTCGCTGAGCGCGACTTCACGGCCCGTTTTACGCATGACGTTGAGCGCCATATGCCGGGTCACGCTATACACCCAGCCACGGGCCGAACCCCGGCGCGGGTCGAAGCCGCCGGCGCCGTTCCAGATGTTGATAAACGCCTCATGCACGATGTCCTCCGCCAGCGCCGTATCCCGCGCAATGCGCTTGGCCACGCCGAGCAGCCGGGCGCAATCCTGTTCGTACAACTGACGCAAGGCGTGCTGTTCGCCGCGGGCGCAGGCCAACAGGCAGGCTTCATAGTCAAAGAGAGGTTCGGGCAAGGACTGGGGCCGCCTTTTCAGGGTCAATCCCCGGCCGCGAATGGCCGGGGTGCTAGCGCAGCAGCTTAGACGAGTTTTTTTGCCAGGCGCATTATTTGGCCGCCCAGAAGATGTAGTCCGCCTGGTACTTCACCACTTCCTGCTTGCCCTTGTTGGCGGTGCTGCATTCGGCGCTCGGCGCCACGCCACCTTTGAGTGCCACGCGCTGGATATAGCTGACACCGCTCATTGCACCCTTGCCTTCGGCGGGGTTGGCCTTGACCAGTTGATAGGGCAGGTTGCCCGCGCTGGACGGCGCTACGGCCAGTTGCGTGCCGGTGACTTTCGAACCGTCCTGGGCCTGCCAGGTGGCGGGCGGGCCGAAGTAGGTACCCACCTGCTTGCCGCTACGATCATTGAGTACTGCCTTGGGGCCGACGAACACCCATTCGGTCTGGCCGGCAGCGTTGGCCTTGTCGCGGCATTCGTAGGTGATTTCGCCGACACCCGTGGTTTGCATGGTCACCTTGTGGCCATCCGGCACTTTGATGCTGTCGGGCAGGGTGGCCTGGGCAAAGGCTGTTGGGGCGGCGATAAGCAGGCAGGTCAGGCAGAGCAGCGGTTTAGTGTTCATTGGTGTCTCTCCATAAGGGTGAACAGCAAAGCAGCGCAAGGGCTACTTCCTGTACTACTCATGGCGCGGCTGACTGGATGCACGGCGCGACAAATAAATCTGTGAGCTGAAAAAGGAATAAAGTCAGATCGTATTGATATAAGTCGTTATAAGAAAAATCGCTATGCTGCCGCCAGAATTTTATAAGGCCGCAGGTAGTTGTAATGGATGTGGGTAATTTTGGTTTTGTAGTTGCAGGCCTGATCGTTGGTTTTATCGTCGGTATGACCGGCGTCGGGGGTGGGTCGCTGATGACTCCGATCCTGTTGTGGTTTGGCATCAACCCGGCCACGGCCGTGGGCACCGACCTGCTGTATGCAGCCATCACCAAGTCCGGCGGGGTGCTGGTGCATGGCAAGAACAGGAATATCGACTGGACCATCACCGGCTGGCTGACCCTGGGCAGCGTGCCGGCGGTGTTGCTGACGTTGTGGTTCCTCAAGAGCCTGCACACCGATCCGAGCGCGATGAACGAGGTGATCAAGCAAGCCCTGGGTGTGGTGCTGTTGCTGACGGCCCTGGCGATTCTGTTCAAGAAAAAACTCTTGGCCTTTGCCCAGCACCATGCAGGCGACCACTACCATATGAGCCCGCGCAATCTCAACGGGCTGACGGTATTCACCGGTGCGATCCTCGGCACCATGGTCGCCCTGACGTCCATCGGTGCCGGCGCCCTGGGCACCGTGGCGCTGTTTATCCTGTACCCGTTCCTGGCCACCAAACGCCTGGTGGGCACCGAAATCGCCCACGCAGTCCCGCTGACCCTGGTCGCCGGCCTAGGGCACGCGAGCATGGGCAACATGGACTGGCATTTGTTGGGGTTCTTGCTGATGGGGTCGCTGCCGGGGATCTACGTTGGCAGCCACATGTCAGGCCGGGTGCCGGACGAACTGCTGCGCCCGTGCCTGGCGGTGATGCTGGGGTTGATTGGTTTCAAGCTGGCGTTCTGACCCTGCCCACACTCTGTTATCGATCGCAGGGTGTCAGGTACCGAGCGTTATCGTTGAGGATTATCGCTGGCAAGCCAACTCCTACAAGGGATTGTGCTTTTGTAGGAGCCGGCTTGCCGGCGATGGCGCCGCACATCATGCCTTACGCGATTTATCCAACCACTCCACTGCCGTGCGCCAGATACAAATCCCCAGGAAGTACGCCGACATCAACAACCACAGGCCCATGGTCAACGTGTTGGTGTACGGCCGGTCGATCACCAGCAACAGGCTGCACAGCAGCCACACCGTGGTCACCGCAATATTGATCGGCATAAAGCGCTTGACCCGGAACGGGTGCAGGAACTTCATCGGCGTGACTGTCAGCAGCGCCAGGCCGATCACCGTGGCCAGGGTGATCCAGCCGTCCGGATCGATGATGTAGACACACAGCGCCACCACGTTCCAGGCCGCCGGGAAGCCTTGGAAGTAGTTGTCCTTGCTCTTCATATTGACGTTGCAGAAGCAGAACAGCGATGACACCAGGATCACCGAGACGGTGAACAGGTGGGTGAAGTCCGGCAGGTCGATATAGCGGTAGATGAACAGCGCCGGGATAAACACATACGTCAGGTAATCGATCAC
Organism: Pseudomonas sp. HC1(2025); assembly: GCF_058742075.1. Taxonomy (NCBI): domain Bacteria; kingdom Pseudomonadati; phylum Pseudomonadota; class Gammaproteobacteria; order Pseudomonadales; family Pseudomonadaceae; genus Pseudomonas; species Pseudomonas sp. HC1(2025). The sequence goes on from NZ_CP196017.1 coordinate 2,494,823, forward strand.
CAGGTCGAGCACCGAGCCATCGAAGCTTGGCAACACGGTCTGCACATTGACCCGCCGCGCCAGCGACCCGTCCACGCCATCCACGATCAACGCCAGGCCCAGCCACAGCAGGCAGGCCTTGGGCTGGTTCTCCAGCAGCGCCAGCGTCGCGAGGAAGGCCAGCACCACGCCGGTGGCGGTAAAACCATGGGCGCCCCAGGCTTTGAGTCTGGCTACATGCAGGGTCGATATCACAGGGGCGTTCTCCAAAAGGTGAAACAGGGCAGCCGACGGCGAGTTAGCGTCGAATCTGGCCAAGGGATGCAAGTATCGACCGGGAAGGTGGGGATAAGGTTCACCACCACGGCGTTAGGTCTAGGGTAGCAAGCGTTGACGGATTCGGCATCAGCCCTGACGGAACACCAGGGCCTTCAAGCCACTTTGCGGATCGATATCAGGAAATTCCGGCGGGTTTGCCAGGCGCTGCTCAAAGCGCAGCCCCGGTGCTTCGCGGGTGACGCCCTCGATGAGGAAATCTTCGCCCAGCGCCGGGTCATTCATGCAGGCCAGTACCGTGCCTTGGGGCGTCAGCAGGTCCGGCAGGCGGCGTAGTACGCGCTGGTAATCCTTGGTCAGCAGGAAGCTGCCTTTCTGGAAGGACGGCGGATCGATGATCACCAGGTCGTAGGGGCCGTTGCCGGTGACCTTGGCCCAGGACTTGAACAAGTCGTGCCCCAGGAAACTCACCTTGCCCAGGTCATGGCCATTGAGCCGGTGGTTGTCGCGACCCCGGCTCAGGGCGCCACGGGCCATATCCAGGTTGACCACATGCTCGGCGCCGCCCTCGATGGCGGCCACGGAAAACCCGCAGGTGTAGGCAAACAGGTTCAATACCCGCAGGCCATGGGCGTGCTCGCGCACCCAGTTGCGCCCGTAGCGCATATCCAGAAACAGCCCGCTGTTCTGCTTTTTGCCCAGGTCGATGCGATAACGCAGGCCGCCTTCGGTGATGGTCAATTCGTCGACCATCTGCCCCCACAACCATTCGGTGGTGCTTTGCGGCAGGTAGCGATGTTGCAGAGCCAGGGTGTGGGCGCCGGCCTGTTGCCATTCGCCGCTTTCGCACAGCTCGCGCAACTGGTGTTGCAAGGCTTGCAACTGCGCAGGCTCTGGCTGCTTGAACAACGAGACCAGCACCACGCCTTGCAACCAATCCACGGTCAATTGTTCCAGGCCCGGCCAGCAGCGGCCCCGGCCGTGGAACAGGCGCCGGGTTTCTGTGGGCACGTCGCGCAGGGCTTCGAGCAGATGGGAATGGAGCAGGGCGAGGGCGTCTGGGGTCATCGGGCAGCGTCGATCATTAAACGGGCGGCATTTTAAACACAATTGCGGTGTTTCAGGTGGTTGGAGCACAACGTGCTTTTAATCAGCTGTGTTTAAGCGTTTTGTGCTGCAAATCGCCGCGTCACCTGGCCAGAACAGTCAAAAAATCCTTTTGGGCAGACATAAACTGGAAAAAACAGCTCGGAGGTGCCCATGAACGGTTTCGTAAAGACAGTCAATCAAACAGCCATTGACCAGCAAGAGCTCACCGAGTGGCGCGATGCCCTGGACTCCCTGGTGCGCCACGCCGGCCCCGAACGTGCGCGGGAGATCCTCGATATGCTGGCCGACGCCGGCAACACCCCGGCCATCGGCTGGAAGCCGCGCCATGGCACGTCCTACATCAACAGCATCAGCGTTGCCCAGCAGCCGCACTTTCCCGGCGACCTGGCCACCGAAGAGCGCCTGGCCTCGCTGGTGCGCTGGAACGCCCTGGCCATGGTGGTCCGCGCCAACCAGGCCTATGGCGAATTGGGTGGCCATATCGCCAGCTATGCCAGCGCGGCGGACCTGTTCGAGGTGGGCTTCAACCATTTTTTCCGTGCGCGCCACGACAACGTCGGCGGCGACCTGGTGTTCTACCAGCCGCATTCCGCGCCTGGTATTTACGCGCGGGCGTTTCTTGAAGGCCGCTTGAGCGAGCAGGACCTGGCCCACTATCGCCAGGAGCTGGGCGCCGTCAAGGCCGGTGCCCGTGGCCTGTCCAGCTATCCGCACCCATGGTTGATGCCGGACTTCTGGCAGTTCCCCACCGGCTCCATGGGGATTGGCCCGATCAGTTCGATTTTCCAGGCGCGCTTTATGCGTTACCTGCACCATCGTGGCTTGCAGGACACCACCGACCGCCACGTCTGGGGCGTGTTCGGCGACGGCGAGATGGACGAGCCGGAAAGCATGTCGGCCCTGACCCTGGCGGCCCGCGAAGGCCTGGACAACCTGACCTGGGTGGTCAACTGCAACCTGCAACGCCTCGATGGCCCGGTGCGTGGCAATGGGCGGATCATTGACGAACTGGAGGCGCTGTTTGCCGGTGCTGGCTGGAACGTGATCAAGCTGGTGTGGGGTTCGGACTGGGACGCCTTGCTGGCCAAGGATGAAGACGGTGCGTTGGTGCGCACCTTGTCCCAGACCGTGGACGGGCAGTTCCAGACCTTTGCCGCCAAGGACGGTGCCTATAACCGCGAGCACTTCTTCGGCCAGAGTGAGTCCCTGGCCAAACTGGTGGCCGGCTTGAGCGACGAGCAGATCGACCGTCTCAAGCGCGGCGGCCACGACATGCTGAAAATCCATGCGGCCTATCACGCCGCGCGGCGGGTCAAGGGGCGCCCCACGGTGATCCTGGCCCAGACCAAGAAGGGCTTTGGCATGGGCGAAGCCGGGCAGGGCAAGATGACCACCCACCAACAGAAAAAACTCGACCGCGATGCGCTGATCGCCTTTCGCAACCGCTTCCAGTTGCCCTTGAGCGACGAGCAGACCGAATCCCTGAGCTTCTACAAACCCGCCGCCGACAGCGCAGAGATGCGCTACCTGCACCAGCGTCGCGCCGCCCTCGGCGGTTATGTGCCCAGCCGCAGCCAGCACGCCGAGCCGGTGCCTGTGCCGCCGGTGAGTGGCTACGGCGGCTTCGCGACCCAGGCCGAAGGCAAGGAAATGTCCACTACCATGGCCTTTGTGCGCATGCTCAGCAATTTGCTGAAGGACAAGGCCCTGGGCCCGCGGATCGTGCCGATTGTCGCCGACGAGGCACGTACCTTCGGCATGGCCAACCTGTTCAAGCAGATCGGCATCTACTCCAGCGTCGGCCAGCGCTACGAGCCCGAGGACATCGGCTCGATCCTCAGCTATCGCGAAGCCACCGACGGGCAGATCCTTGAGGAAGGCATCAGCGAAGCCAGTGCTATCAGTTCCTGGGTCGCGGCGGCTACCAGTTACTCGGTGCATGGCTTGCGCATGCTGCCGTTCTACATCTACTACTCGATGTTCGGCTTCCAGCGCGTGGGCGATCTGATCTGGGCCGCCGCCGACCAGCGCGCCCGGGGCTTTTTGCTCGGCGCCACGGCAGGGCGGACCACCTTGGGCGGCGAGGGCTTGCAGCATCAGGACGGCAGCAGCCATCTGATGGCCGCGACTGTGCCCAACTGCCGCGCTTACGACCCGGCATTCGCCGGCGAATTTGCGGTGATTCTCGACCATGGCATGCGCCAGATGCTTGAGCACGATGTGGACGAGTTCTACTACGTGACCCTGATGAACGAAAACTACCCGCAGCCGAGCCTGCCCGAGGGCGTCGAAGCGGCGATCATCAAGGGCATGTACCGCCTCGATGGCAGCGCCGGGGCCAAGGTGCGCCTGCTCGGCTCCGGCACCCTGGTGCGCGAGGCCCAGGCCGCCGCGCAGTTGCTGGCAGACGATTGGCAGATCGCCAGCGAGGTGTTCAGCGTGACCAGCTTCAGCGAACTGGCCCGCGATGCGCGCGAGGTGGAGCGCTGGAACCGCCTGCATCCGCTACAAGAACCGCAGCGCAGCCACCTGGCGACCTGCCTGCCCGAGGGTGCGCCAGTGGTTGCAGTGTCGGACTACGTACGCGCCGTGCCACAGATGATCGGTTCCTACCTGGGTTCCAGCTACACCGTGCTGGGCACCGATGGCTTCGGGCGCAGCGACACCCGTGCGGCGTTGCGCGACTTCTTCGAGGTGGACCGCCACCACATCGTGCTTGCCGCGCTGGCCGCCCTGGTGGAGCAGGGCAGCCTGGAGGCGCAGGTGTGCCAGCAGGCGATTGAACGGTACGGCCTGCACACCGAGCGTGCGGCGTCGTGGACCCACTGACACCTCAAGGTATATGAGGACTCATTGTAGGAGCGGGCTTGCCCGCGATGGCGTAGTGTCAGTTGATGCATAGGTGACTGACCCACCGCCATCGCGGGCAAGCCCGCTCCCACACAAGCCCGCTCCCACAGGGGTTTGTGGTGTGCTTTAGAGAGTGGCTATCAACTGAGGCCCAAACGCCTCACGCAAAAAATCCGGCGCGATATAGCGCTGGTAATGCGCCTCCGATAGCAGGAAAAACTCCCGATCAATCGCATCACGCAAATCCGCCAGGTGCCGCTCACGAAACTCGGGCAGCAACACCAACCCGTACGCATCCAGCCGGGAAATCACCCGTGCGCCCCTGGCAATCAACTGATAGGCCCAGCAATACGGCGACTGGTGCGGCATAAAGCGGATCTTGCGCTCCTCCAACTGTTGGCGCAGGCGCGCAGGATCAAACACCTCCAGCTTGCTGGCCATGACCTGCACCAGCAACTGTTCGAGGCGCAGCCAGACCGCTTGTTTTTCCTCGGCGCTGTAGCCATTCCACTGAATGACTTCATGGTGATAGCGCTTGCAGCCACGGCACACCAGGTCGCCATACACGGTGGAACACAGGCCGACGCACGGCGTCTTGATGGTTTGATTGGACATAAAAACCGCGTCTTTCCTAATCCACTACAAAAGGGTTCACGGGCGCTCCATGGCGCTGAACTGTTGGTTCAACCATTGATACAACTGGGTGACCGCCCGCGACATCTGCCCGCGATGGGGGCAGGCGAAACTCAAGGGGTACACATCCCCGGCAATCTCTGGCAGCAGCACCACCAAGCGCTGCGCCTGGACATCGGCGTACACATCCAGCCAGGTCTTGTAGGCGATGCCTTCGCCGGCCACGGCCCAGCGCCGTACCACATCGGCGTCGTCGCTGAACAAGGGGCCCGCGACCTGCACGGTCTGCCCGCCCAACTCCCAGCGGTCATGCAGACGACTGTTTTGCAGGTACAGCAGGCACGGGTGGTGCGTCAGTTCGTCGGTGGACGCGGGGGCGCCGTGGCGCGCCACGTAGTCCGGCGAGGCCACCAGCACCCGGCGGTTCCAGGGCGCCAGGGGCAGGGCGATGTAGTTGGCGTCCTCGTTCCAGCCATAACGCAGAGCCACGTCCACCGGGTCGCGAAACAGGTTGGTGACCTGGTCCGACACCAAAAAGCGCAAGGTCAGTTCTGGATGCAGGCGGCGGAACTCGGTGAGCATCGGCAGCAGGATGTTGCGCCCCAGGTCCGACGGCGCGGCGATCTGCAACGTGCCCCGCAGCGGCGCGTCATCGCCGCGCAAGCGTTCGCGGCCCAGCTCCAACTGCTCCAACACGCTGCGGGCGGTGGGCAGGTACTGTTCGCCTTCGGCGCTCAAGCGCAGGCTGCGGGTGGTGCGGGTAAACAGCCGTACTTCCAGTTCCCGCTCCAGGCGCTTGATCGCTGCCGCGACCTGGCCCGGCAACAGGTTGGCCTCCACCGCAGCGGCGGTAAAACTGCCCAGGGCGGCGCTGCGCAGGAACAGCCCGAGATCATCGATGCGGATCATTTTCACTCCAGCAATGAAAGTGTTGCTGCATTTTGTCGATTTTTCTTCGTCCTGGGAACGGTAAAAATGCACGCCATCGAGGGCCATCGTCCCTCATCACTCGTGAGTTCCCATGAAAGCAATCACCTTTACCGAACATGGCCTGCCCATTGACGACCCACGTTCGCTGATCGACGTGAACATCAACGCCCCCCAGCCAGGCCCTCGGGACCTGCTGGTGGAAGTGCAGGCTGTGGCGGTCAACCCGATCGATACCAAGGTGCGCGCTGGTACCTACGCCCAGGAATCGAAAATCCTCGGCTGGGATGCAGCGGGTATCGTGCGCCAGGTCGGTAGCGACGTGAGCTTGTTCAAGCCAGGCGATGCGGTGTACTACGCAGGTTCCTTGATCCGCGCAGGCAGCTACAGCGAATTCCAGGTGGTCGATGAGCGCATCGTTGGCCACCGGCCACGCACGCTGGACGCGGCCCACGCCGCTGCCTTGCCGCTGACTTCGATCACTGCCTGGGAGTTGCTGTTCGACCGCCTTGGTGTGACTGAAGGCGCAGGCGAGGGTGATGTGCTGTTGGTGGTCGGGGCCGGTGGTGGCGTGGGGTCGATCCTGGTGCAACTGGCCCGCCAACTCACCAACATGACCGTGATCGGCACCGCCTCGCGCCCGGAGACCATCGAGTGGGTCCAGCGCATGGGCGCCCATCATGTGATCGACCATAGCCAGCCCATGCTGGCCCAGCTCCAGGCATTGGGGGTCGATGGGGTCAGCCATGTCGCCAGCCTCACCCATACCGAGGAGTACCTGGCGCAATTGGTCGAAGTGCTGCGCCCCCAAGGGCGGCTGGGGTTGATCGATGACCCGGACAGCCTGGACGTCATGCCGCTCAAGCTCAAATCCCTGTCCTTGCACTGGGAGCTGATGTTCACCCGCTCGCTGTTTGAAACGGCGGATATGATCCAGCAGCACCACCTGCTCAACCGGGTGGCGCAGTTGATCGACCAAGGCGTGTTGCACACCACTCTCGGTGCGCATTTTGGTGCGATCAACGCGGCCAACATGCGCAGCGCCCATGCCCTGGTGGAAAGCGGCCAGGCGCGGGGCAAGATTGTGCTTGAGGATTTCCAATGAACACCCTGATCAAAGCCCTGGGCTTATCGCTGTGTGTAATGCTCGCCGCATGCGCCAGCCAACCTACCAATGGAGTCGCCAGCATGAGCAAACCCCTGATATCCATCGCCGTACTCAAGGCCAAGCCGGGCCAGGAACAAGCGCTCAAGGCCGGCCTGCTGGCCTTGGTCGAGCCGACCCGCACCGAGCCAGGCAACCTGGATTATGTGCTGTTCGAACTGCGTGATGAGCCAGGCACGTTCTATATGCGTGAAGCGTTCAAGAACCAGGCGGCCCTCGATGCGCATTTTGCGATGCCGTACTTCCAGCGCTTTGCCGCCACGGCGGATGACTTGCTGCTGGAACCTCTGAAGCTGATCTTTCTTGAGCAAGTCTCCAACTGATGCGTGCGCCATCGCCGGCAAGCCGGCGATGGCCTGCGATCAATCCCAGCTCAACGCCCCACCGGTCTGATACTCGATCACCCGGGTCTCAAAGAAGTTCTTCTCTTTCTTCAAGTCCATGATCTCGCTCATCCACGGGAACGGGTTGGTGGTGCCTGGGTATTCTTCCTTCAAGCCGATCTGCGACAGACGACGGTTGGCGATGAACTTGAGGTAGTCCTCCATCATTGCCGCGTTCATGCCCAACACGCCGCGCGGCATGGTGTCGCGAGCGTATTCGATCTCCAGCTGGGTCCCTTGCAGGATCATCTGGGTCGCTTCTTCCTTCATCTCGGCATCCCACAGGTGTGGGTTTTCGATTTTGATCTGGTTGATCACGTCGATGCCGAAGTTCAGGTGCATCGACTCATCGCGCAGGATGTACTGGAACTGCTCGGCCACGCCGGTCATTTTGTTGCGTCGGCCCATGGACAGGATCTGGGTGAAGCCGCAATAGAAGAAGATGCCTTCCAGCACGCAGTAGTAGGCGACCAGGTTGCGCAGCAGTTCTTTGTCGGTGTCGACGGTGCCGGTCTCGAATTTCGGATCGGAGATAGAACGTGTGTATTTCAGGCCCCAGGCGGCTTTTTTCGCGACCGACGGGATCTCGTGGTACATGTTGAAGATCTCGCCTTCATCCATGGCCAGCGATTCGATGCAGTACTGATAGGCGTGGGTGTGGATCGCTTCTTCGAAGGCCTGGCGCAGGATGTACTGGCGGCACTCCGGGTTGGTGATCAGGCGGTACACGGCCAGCACCAGGTTGTTGGCGACCAACGAATCGGCGGTGGAGAAGAAACCCAGGTTACGCATGACGATGCGACGTTCGTCGTCGGTCAGGCCTTCGGGGTTTTTCCACAGGGCGATGTCGGCGGTCATGTTGACCTCTTGCGGCATCCAGTGGTTGGCGCAGCCGTCGAGGTACTTCTGCCAGGCCCAGTCGTACTTGAAGGGCACGAGTTGGTTGAGGTCGGCGCGGCAGTTGATCATGCGTTTTTCGTCAACGGCGACACGGGCGGAGGCGCCTTCCAACTCGGCGAGGCCTTCGGCGACGTCGAGTTTGTCCAGGGCGGCCTTGGCGCGCACGATGGCGGCGGAGTCATTGGCGGTGACGGCGCGGGCCTCGATGGCGGCGGCGGCGCCGGCACCGTCGAGGCGGTCCATGTTGGCTTCGGTGGCGTGGCCGGCGTTGGCGCCACGGATCACGGCTGCACCGGTGTCTTCGGTGTCGACTTCATCCCAACTCAGCATGAAATACTCCTTCCTGGTCTGTTCTGACGGTGTGTGAGACCGTCCAAAAAACTTGATAGTTGCCGGCATCGCACACTATGTAGTGGTCGGCTGCGTGTGTGGGCACACTATATGGTGTGTGGGAAAGCTGGTCAACGCACAAGATGTGCGGTCTTCGGTCGCTGCCCGGCGCAAGATCAGCTATAACGCCTGGGTTTATTGGCCCTGCTCGGAATCTCAAAGGAATGAAAAATCTACTGATCCGCCCAGCCACCCAGGACGACGCCGAGAGCATCTTCCAGGTGCATAAAAACTCCGTCGAAAACCTGTGCACCGCCGACTATGGTGCCGAACAGATCGCCATGTGGCTTGATGGCCGCTCCCCTGAGACTTACCGCCCGGCCATCGCCGCCGGCAACCTGTGGCTGGCCTGCAGCGATGTGCTCCAGGGCTTCGTGGAGATCGAGGGTCTGGAAGTCAGCAAGTTGTTTATTCGTGGCGAGGCGGCCGGGCAGGGGGTGGGTAAGCGCCTGTTGGCCGAGGCTTTGCAGCAGATCGCCGCAGCCGGGCATACCAGCGCCTACCTGGAAGCGACCCTGACCGCCGAAAAATTCTACGCCGCGTGCGGTTTTCGCAAGATTGGCGAAGGCACCTTCAGCCGTGGCAACAGCCCGGTGTCTATCGAGATCATCAAGATGGCGCGCATTCTGTAGTGAGGGGCGCGCTGCATTTGGTAATACCTTGTGGTTTGCTCTCAGATTTGTCTGTCAGGGTGGCATTGCGTCTGGTGCTAGGTTTTATCACTCCAGGAGCCCTTCACATAAAAGGATATTGAATGAACAAAACCTGTTAGCTGGAGTGATTATGCACGTATCGTCCCTGCCCAATACCTTGTCGTTTATTAGACAAAATCAGTCCGCTCAAACCGCCCCTCCAACTTCCCATGAAGAACGTCGAGAACCATCATCGGGGCAACTGACGACGCAGAACGATGTACCAGACAAGCGCCGCCTGCGTAGGGGAGTACCGGCGGCAGCTGTTCGCGAGACGGGCAGCGCAGATGATTTTTTTTCAAAAGTAGAAAGTGTCAAACAAAGCCAGGGCCGAGTGGCCTATATGCGAGGGTATAACTCACCGGGGTCAGTGCCGCTGCCGGCTGGTTATTCGGATTTGATGAGTAGTTCCGAGTTTTATAAAATGGCATTGCAGCCCGGGGTGACCGATGAGCAATTAGGCATGCTCAAACACTTGGCCGAAAAGCGCACTATTATCAAAACACAAGAAAGGGTGATGGAGTTTTCGAACGTAGTTTCGGGTAAAGAAACTAAGTTGACACCCATGCCGCAAAGTTATTATCTGGCAATGATTAACCAATCGAGCGACGGAGAGTGTGCGGGCATATCGCACCTGCTGTCCTTGGCGACAAGGGAGGGCAAGGCTGATATTTTCCTGGGCAATATTTACCAGGCGCTGGCTTCTCCTGATACGCCTGAATCTCAAGCATTCTTTGCTGCAGTTGCCAGGGCCCAGAAGTACGCCGGGTATGCCGACAAGGCTCATGATCCGGCCACTGACAGGCTCGGGTCTTACAAGTCAATCGTAGCGCAGCTCCTCAAAGCCCCAGCCCCGACGACGTTGATTATTTCTGCCAGTGGGCATCGTCTATCGGCAGGAGTGACGGCGGGAGCGGACGGTAAACGGACCTATTACTACGCCGACCCCAATATTGGCTTGGTCAGGTTTTCTTCTGCCAAGGCATTTGAAAGCGGAATGAAAAAAATCTTTACCGATCCAGATCTGAAAAAATTAATTAGGCCATACAACAACGATCTGGATAACCCTAAATACAGGTTCAGCGTATTTAATCCAGAGCATGTCTCGGGGATTAGACCGACGTCCACGCGGATGCAACTGGCATATAATGCGCCCTTGGCCGATCTTGATACGATAAAAGTAGTTGATAGTGCGCACCTGCCTTCCTCGGCTGATTTTAGAAAACATGCAAGGCCTGTTGCGGGTATGGAAGCTGCGGTTTATCAAAATGTTCTGGAAAGCGTGGACAACATACATGCCAAGAAAGGTATGGCCCAGTATCACGCCACCTTCGATTCATTGAAAACCGTTCAGGGCTTTATAAAACAGTACCCCGGTTCCCCGTACATTGGCAGCATGCAGGGGCTTGAGCAAAAGTTGCTGCGCACCTTAGCCCAAGCAACCCCACCTCCCGGTTATCCGTACATCGACAAAGAGATGCAGCGCGATCGCCAGTTGTTTGCCACACACCAGGGGGGGACGCCTCTTGCCAGGATGGCTGCACCCGCTGTCATCAACAATACGGGGGAAGTGCAGCGCCTTCAGGCCCTCGATGACAGCCAGGCGCCGATCCGTATCGGCACCCTGGATATCAGTCGCGTCGATCTTTACAAAATGGGCATCCATATCCACGGCAAGCCGATAGTTGCTCAGCCTGCAGGTGACCCGAATGGCAAGCTGTTGGCCAATAACCTGCAAATTGATTTTGCGCGTTTCAAGGCATGGTCCGATTCCGGTGATGTTCGGTTCAGTGACCAGGCAACCAAGCTGTTCTTTGAAATTGCGATTCATCGTGATCCGTCCGCTGGACCGCTGATCCCCAGTACCGAAGTGTCGAAGGTGCCTGACAACTTCGAAAAGCAGATGCAGCAAGTGCACAAGATTTCGGCTCAGATTCAAGAGATGGTTCGCACTAAACAAGCGATGCCTGCGAATTTCTTTGATGCAGGTGGGGTGGACAAGTTTGGAAAAACGCGGGCTGCCGGCTTGGGTTTCCAGGCATTCAGTACATTCCAGGGGCTGCGCAGCGCGATAGAGTCTTTTCACAATGGAGACGTGACCCAAGGCAGTATCAGTTTAGGTGCAGTGGCTGCCCAGTATGGGGGCGACGCGATTGGGGCTTCGCTCAACAAGTTGGGGCAAAGTGTCATTCATAAGGCTGCGCCTTCGATCATGGGATTTAAAGCGTCGAGTGTTGGGCAACTGATTGGCAAAGTCGGCACCGGGGCGGGTGCGGCGGTCAGCGTGCCGTTTGATATCTACAGTGCTGTCGATTCCTTTAAAAAGGCCAGTAAGAGCAGCGGTGCTCAAGCCCAGGACCATTATGTTGACGGTGCTTTCGCGGTGGCCAACGCCGCGACCTCGGTAACGTTGGGCGCCGCATTCATGATGGGGGCGGCGTCGGCTGGGCCGGTGGGCCTGGTCGTGGCCGGGACGCTCATGATGAGCCAGATGATTTACCACTCCGTGCGCAGCGTGGAAGACCTGGATAAGGTCACGCCGCTTTCGGGCGAACAAAAGGCCGTCACCGGTGTGAGGGCGTTCCTGGGTCTGGAGCCTGGATTTGATGTGCTCAAGCCTTACCTGCAGACCCAATACACCCACGAAATCGATGAGCAACGCCAAGCTCGCTATAAAGCGTTCCTGAGCGGTGATGCAAAGAACACCTTCGAGCGGGTGGTCTACGGCTCGTCGCAGGTTGAGGTCAAGCAAGTGGACGGCAAAGTCCCACTGACGCCAAGAGTCTGGTTTTCGCCGGTCACCTGGCTGCTGAATCTGATTCCAGTACCCGGCAAGGTCCCGTCGGTGGCGGTTCGTGATGGCACTGACCGGGTAGGCGTGGATGAAAGCTATTCATCATTTAACGGCAAACCGGTCAAACAGGTTGAAGGCGAGTTGGGTGATGGAAAAGCCACGTTATGGGACCTGGGTGGTGGTGATGATTATGTAAGAGGGGTGGAAAACAAACCCAACGTCTTCTTGCTAGGTACCGGCAAGAAGGTGGTCAGTGGCGGGCGCGCTGATGACACGGTGGTCATGAATGCCGATGCACGCCAGACACTGGAGCGGGCGCGGGAGGTCGAGAAAACGGGAAACAAAGATTTCAGTCCCAGGCAAATATCCCTGGAGGGTGGCGAGGGACGTAACACCCTGGTTTTTTCTGGAGAATTAAGTTCGCCACGCGACGATGTTGGAAAGAAAGAAAGTGTCAGCTACGTAGGGCATGTCATTAATCTGAAAGACCATAGCGTCTCGGTAAAAACTGAAAAATCCAACACCGAGGGGGTGAAAAAAATCGCCAGTGTGCAGAACTTTTCCAATGTCACCACGGTGAAGAACGGCGAAAGTTATGTTCAAGGTGATGATCAGAATAATTTGCTGACCCTCAATGGCCGCGAGGACATTGCCCGCACAGGCAAGGGGGCCGATGTCGTGGTGATCAATGGGGGGGCCAGGGTGGTCGCTGAAGGCGGCAGCAATACGTACATCATCAATAAGGGGTCAGGCAGTGTTCACATTGAAGACCTGCAGGGCAGTACCGTTCAACTGGACTACACCGACGCCCAAATCTCGGACTGGCAGGTGACGCCCGCGGGGGATCTGAAGGTGACCTTGGACGGCGGCACTGCCGAGCAACGCCGGTCCGTCGAGTTCAAGGGGGCTTTTTCCAATGACCCGAAAGACCAAGGCAAGTCACGGCCAGTATTCATCACCAGCGATGGGGTGATGATGAGTGTCATTGACCCGCGCAAACCGGGATCATCCACAGGCACGCCACAGATCCAGCGCCTGAAGGTTGCGGCGGGCTGACCTCAGTGGCCTGTCAGCTCCTCCAGCAATTGCCGCTTGTGCTGTTGCAGCACCGCTGAAGCACGATCCCGTGGGTGGGGTAGGTCGACACGGATCTCGTGCTTGATCCGCCCCGGATGGGCGTCCATCACAATCACCCGGTCGCCCAGGTACAGTGCTTCTTCGATGTCATGGGTGACCATCAGCACCGTGCAGCGCTGCTGCACCCAGATGCGCTGCAGTTCCCGTTGCAGGTGCACGCGGGTCAGGGCGTCGAGGGCGCCGAGCGGTTCGTCCAGCAGCAGGACCTTGGGCTTGTTGATCAGCGCCCGGGCAATCGCGGCGCGTTGCGCCATGCCGCCGGACAACTGATGGGGGTACGCATTCTCGAAACCGCCGAGGTTGACCAGGGCGATGTGCTCGGCCACCTGGCGGTTTTTCTCGGCCTGGGGTAGGTCATGGTTTTTCAGGGCCAGGGCGATGTTCTGGCTGACGGTCATCCACGGGAACAACCGGTGGTCCTGGAACACGATGCCGCGCTCCAGGCTGGTGGCGGCGATGCGTTTGCCATCGAGCAGGATATCGCCCTCGTACTCGGCCTCCAGGCCGACAATCAGGCGCAGCAAGGTGGATTTGCCGCAGCCACTGGCGCCGACGATGCTGACGAACTCGCCGGGTTGCACGTCGAGGTGAATATTGTGCAGCACCGGCAACGAGCGGCCTTCGATCCGGTAGGCCTTGTTCAGGCCGCGAATCTGCAAGGCGCCGGTTTGCAGGTGCTGGTGTAAGGCGTGGTGAGCGATTGCATTCATGTCAGGGCCTTTCAACGAAGGTGGCGCCAGCGCAGCAGGTGGCGCACGAGGCGGTTAAACAACAGGGTCATGAGGTAGCCGAGCAGGCCGATGCACAACACGCAGAGCACGATGACTTCCATGCGCGAGCCGGCCTCGGCATTCATCATCAAGTTGCCCAGGCCCGCTGCGGAAGACAGGAATAACTCGCTGCCAATCGTCGTGACCCAGGCAAAGGCCAGGGCGTGCAAAACGCCGGTCGCGATGCTCGGCAGCGCGGCCGGCAGCAGCACCTGGGTGAAGCGCTGCACGGGGCTCAGCACCAGCACCAGGCCCACTTCGCGGTAACGCTGCTCGACATGGGTAAAGCCCTGCCAGGTGTTCAGCACCATCGGGTAAAACGCGGCCAGGCTGACGATCAGCACCTTGGAGAACTCGCCATTGCCGAACCACATGGCGATGAGCGGGATCCAGCCAAGCATCGGCACCTGGCGAATGCTATGGAACAGCGGCCCGATCAAGCGGTTGGCCACGCTGGACAACGCCATCAGCACCCCTAACGCCACGCCGAACACAATGCCCAGGGCCAGGCCGCTGCTGGTGCGCGCCAGGCTCGCCAGCAGGTTGACCAGCAACTCGCCGTTGCCGAGCATATCCAGCAAGGCCGTGCCAATCGCCGACAGCGGCACGAACGCATAGGCACCGGCCGCGCCCTGGCGCGAGGCGTATTCCCAGGCAAGGACCAGCAGCAGCGGGAGCAACAGCCCGCGGGACTTTTTCAGCAGGTTCGTCATAGAGGGCTCCTAGCGCGTCTGCCAGCGAAACAGGCGCTGTTCGATATGGCGCAACAGGTAGTCGATGGCAAAGCCGATCACGCCGGTGACCACCACCCCGACCATCACAATGTCGATGCGCAGCATCTGCCGGGCCATCTCGATCATCTGCCCCAGGCCGCTGTCGGCCGCCAGCAACTCGGTGGCCACCAGCACCACCCAGGCGCGGGTCAGGCTGATGCGAAAACCGGTGATGATCGGCGGCGCGGCGGCGGGCAGGGCCACCAGGCGCACAAAGCTCGGCCAGCGCAGGCGGTACACGTCGGCGACCTCGAAGTAGCTGCGCGGGATGCCCTTGACCCCTTCGCCGGCCGCCAGGGCCACCGGGAAAAACGCGGTCTTGGCCACGATGATGATCTTGAAGGTTTCATCGATGCCAAACAGCAGCACGAACATCGGAATCAAGGCGATGCTGGGGATCTGGCGCAGGGTATGGAACAGCGGCCCGCAATAAGCCTCGACGGTTTTCGACAAAGCCATCAACACGCCAAAGCCCAGGCCACACAGCGAGCCGATAGCAAAGCCAATGCCCAGCCGTGACAGGCTGTTGCCCAGGTGTTCCTGCAACTCGCCGCTGGCCAGCAGATCGGCAAAGGTCTGCAGCACCTGCGCGGGCGGCACCAGCAGGTTGCGCGGGAACAGCCCCAGGTGCGCGACCCACGCCCACACTGCCAGCAAGGCCAGGGGGGAGATCAGCCAGGTAAGAGGGTTCAGTAAGTGATTCAGGCGCATGGCAGGTCTTATTTCAGCGAAGTACCCAGCCACCATCGCAAGACATGTGCCATAAACCCGTAAACCCTGTAGGAGCCCGGCTTGCCGGCGATGGCGCCCTTCTGCCATGCGCAGGGCATGAGGCCGCAATCGCCGGCAAGCCGGCTCCGACAGGGGGAAATGGTGGTTGGGTGCTGCTGTGGCAACACCCGTTCAGCAGTCGCGTCTAGAAGTCGTAACTCACGCTGGTGTAGTAGAACGCGCCCTGGGCACCTTCTGGGCTGGTGATCGAGTAGATCGGCACGCCGTACAACTGCGCGCCATCGGCCTTGTCCGGGTGGCTGTCGAACAGGTTGATCGCGCCTACCGAGACCTTCAGGCCCTTGTCGAAGGTGTACGACAGGTCCACGTCCGTGACCCACTGCGGGCTGTAGGTCTGGTCCAGGCTGGGGTTGGTGGCATTGCGGCTGATCCATTGGCCATAGCGGCGTTGGGCAACCGTCAGGCCCCAGTTCTCATACAGCCAGTTGGCGCTCAGGGTCAGTTTGGTTTCTGGCGTGCCTTCTTCGATCAGGCCCTGGGTGTTGCGCCCGACAATCTGCGATCCCTTGATATTGCCCACGTCGCGCAACGCCGTGATTGTGGTGCGGTTCTTCGCAAAGCCGCTGCTCAGGTTCAGGCGCCCCCATTGCTGCAGGTTCCACTGATAGTTGCCGGTCAGCTCGATACCATCGGTGCGCGTATCGGCGACGTTGGTGTAGAACGCCGCGCTCTGGATATTGGCGTAGGGCGTGCCGGCAAAAATCGGCGTGACCACCGCAGACGGCAGTTGGTCGGAGAGGGTGATGCGGTTGTCGATATTGATCCGGTACGCATCCACCGTCACCGAGGCGTTGTCCAGCGGGCGCCATACCAGGCCCAGGGAGTAGTTGGTGGACTCCTCGGGCTTGAGTGCCTTGCCGCCCAGCAACCGCGCTTCCTGGCTGTCGGCACGCAGGGTGCGTTGCTGCACTTCCACATAGTTGCCGCTGCCGGGCGGCTGTTCCACCACCTGCACGCTGAACGACGACATGCCGCTCTGCACCAGCGACGGCGCGCGGTAGCCGGTGCTGGCGGTGGCGCGCGCGGCGATCTGTGGGGTGAAGTCGTAGCGCAGCGACAGCTTGCCGTTGGTGGTGTCGCCGAAGTCCGAATAGTGCTCGGTACGCACTGCCACCCCGGCCTGGAATTTCTCGGTGACCTGACCTTCGACATCGATATAGGCGCCCAGCACCTTGCGCTCCAGGGACGCGGCATCGACCTGGGTGATGCCCGAGTAATACCCAGGGATGCGGCGCCCGGTGATCGGGTCGACCGTGTTGAACAGCGGCCCGTTCTGCCAGCCCGCCGCATCACCGGCACTCAGTTGGTAGTTCTCCTTGCGCCAGGCCAGGCCGGCGGACAGCGTCAGCGGCTTGAACAGCAGGTCGGTGGGGAAGTCGCGCACCCAGTCCAGGGTCAGGTTGGTCTGCTCGTTTTCGCGCTGGCCGGTGTAAATATTCGACGGGCTGTTGGTGCCCCAACTGGGGTTGATCGCATTGCGATCGGTGGATTCGAGCGTGTTGTTACCGTGGTTCAGCGCCAGGTCGAACTTGCCCAGTTGCTCGTGCTCGTAGCGCAGGCCGCCGGTCACCGCATAGTCCTGCAGACTGTAGCGCGTCACCGGCAGGCGCCCGTCGGGGTAACGCTGCAACGCGGTACTGCCGTAGTTGCTGCGCAGGGTGGTCGGCGGGTCGAAGAAACCTTCGGCGTCGGTGTTCTTGTGGGCGTAAGTGGCAAACCCATAGGCGGTCAGGCCGTCGCCGACGCCGATCTCACTGTTGGCCACGAAGTTGTACTGGTCGGAGACATTGCCCGAGCCCCAGCGCCAGGTGCGGTAGCGGTTGTTCTGTTCCCGGGGCGTGTTGATGCTGGTGGAACCTTGATAGAAGATCCGGTTGTCGGGGTTGGTGTCGCTGGCCGGATCCTGGCTGCCGGCGTCGAAGCTCAGGGTCAGGAAACCGTCGTTGGGTAGGCTGAAGCCTTTCCAGCCGCTGAGTTTGCGCTGGATACCATCGCCCTTGTCATAGCCGCCAAAACGGTAGCCGACGTTGCCGCCGTCGTCGTTTTCCTTGAGCACGATATTGATCACCCCGGCGATGGCATCCGAGCCGTATTGCGCCGCCGCGCCGTCACGCAGGATCTCCACGCGCTGGATCGCACTCAGGGGGATCAGGCTCAAATCCACCGCCGCTGCGCCCCGGCCATTGACCAGGCTTTGGCGGGTGATATTGGCGCTGCTGTGGCGGCGCTTGCCGTTGACCAGCACCAGCACCTGGTCCGACGCCAGGCCGCGCAGCGATGCGCCTTGGGCGATAGAGCCGGCGAAGGCACCCTGGGGTGACTGCGGGAAATTGAACGACGGCGACAGGGCGGTCAGCGCGCCAGACAGGTCGCTGGCGCCGGTCTCTTGCAGTTGCTCGCCGGACAGCACATCCACCGGCGCGGCGCTTTGCAGGGCGGTCAGGTCGCTGCGGCGGGTGCCCAGTACCACCACGGTGTCGAGGTGGTCGGTCTTGGCCGTGGGTTGGATTGGTGCGGCAATGGCGGGCACGGCAAGGCTGCCCAGGACCAGCGCGATGGCGCCGGCCAGTGGAGTGTGCTGGAACATAAACGTATTCCTTTCAAACAAGGCTGGCCCTCCAAACAATGCAGATCACCTGTAGGAGCCCGGCAAGCCTGCGATGGCGAGCTCAAGGACGCTATCGCAGGCTTGCCGGGCTCCTACAGTGGGTCTGTGTTGTTTGGGAGAGGGGCTTGGGCTTAGAAACGGCTGGTCACGCTCACGCCCACGGTGCGTGGGTCGCCGTAGGTGATCACGTACTGCCCCAGTCCACCGTTTGGCCGGCCATGCACCTGGTAGCGGCGGTCAGTGAGGTTGTTGACGAAGCCGGTGACGCTGAGTTTTTCATCGGCGCTGTACCAGCTCAGGCGGCTATTGACCAGGGTGTAGTGGGGTTGGCTGAGGGTCTTGTCGGCGCTGCTCTGGCGGTCGGCGAGGAAGTATTCCTTGTCGCGGAAACTGGCGTCGGCCCCGGCCACCAACTTGCCGCCGATCTGCAGCGCGATGGTGTAGTCGCCACCCACCGACACCACATTGCGCGGCGAGCGCACAAAGCTGTTGCCGCTGTAGTCACCGGTGACCGCGCCGGTGTTGGGGTTGGTGTTCTTGAAGTCGGTGTATTCGGTATCGAGGAACGACACCGCCGCCCGCAGGTGCAGGGAGTCGGTGGGCTGGCCTTCCAGTTCCAGCTCGGCGCCCTTGACCTTGCCTTTGGCGCCATTGGTCAGGGCCGTGGTCAGCACGCCGTTGTTGACTGTCAGCAGGTTGACCTGAATATCCGAATAGTCGTAGTAGAAAATGTTCGCGTTGGCGGTCAGGCGGCGGTTGAACCACTCGGACTTGACCCCGAACTCATAGGCGTCGAGTTGTTCCGGGTCCACCGTGGTCAACTGCGCCAGGCTGGTGGACAGCCCGGTGTTGAAACCACCGGAACGGAAGCCGTGGGCATAGCGAAAGAACACTCGTACGTTGTCATTGATCCGGTATTCGGGCGTGACATCGTAGGTCCAGGCTTCCCAGGTCTTGTTCTCCTGGCGGCTGCCATTGGTGCCGCTGCCGGCCAGGGGCACCAGCGGGCCGTTGGCGGTATTGCGGGTCAGTTGGGTGAGGTTCAGGTCGATGTCTTTCTTTTCCTGGGTCCAGCGCAGGCCGCCGGTCACGGTGAAGTTGTCGGTGAAGTCGTAGGTCAGGTTGCCAAACAGCGCGTAGCTGTTGGTCTTGTGGTCGTAATTGAGATCCCGCAGGTCGGTCGCGCCATTGATCTGGTTGGAACCGGTGCCATTGGGCGTCGGGCCGGGGGCAATGAAACGTCCGCCGCTGCTGTCCAGGTCTTCGTGGAAGTAGTGCGCACCGGCCAGCCAGCGCAAGGTTTCCTGCTGCGGCGAGGCCAGGCGGATTTCCTGGGAATACTGGGTGTATTTGTTATCGCTGGTGGACGTGCCGTTGACCTCATAAGGCGTGTAGTCGGCATCGCTGCTGGACTGGCCGCGAATGTAGTCATAGGCGCTGATGGAGGTGAGGGTGTAGTCGCCCAGGTGCCAATTGAGGGTCAGGGACGTGCCGTCATGGTTGAGCTTGGAATCGTCCTTGACGTTGAGCGCGATATTACGGCCTTCGGGGCGCTGGTAGCCGACGTTGTAGTAGCGGCCCAGGGTCAGTGCCCCGTTGGAACCGTCGCCCTTGAACTCGCGGCTGTGGATCTTCAGCAGCGCGTCCAGGTCCGGGTTGAGCTGGGCAAGGAACTGCAGGCGCACGGCCTTTTTGTTGACGTCGCCGTAGGTGTGATCGTCCACCAGGTTTTTCTGGAAGCCGTCGCGCTCCTCGGAGTACAGCGAGATCCGCGCGGCGAGTTTTTCGTCCACCAGCGCGCCGCCAAGGGCGCCGCTGAGGATCCTTTCATTCTTGCTGCCAAAGCCGATGGTGCCGAAACCGTCAGTGTCGAACGCGGGTTTTTTCGAAATGATATTCACCGCGCCCGCCGTGGTGTTCTTGCCATACAGGGTGCCCTGGGGCCCGCGCAGGATCTCGATGCGCTCCAGGTCAAACAGCGGGCCGCCGCCGGCAATCGGTGCGTTGAGGTAAACGTCATCGGCATAAATGCCCACTGGGTACACCGTGGCCGCCCCGGTGTCGCCGGTGCCCAGGCCGCGGATGTACCAGCGTGGGCGGCCGTCGCCGTCGGGGTTCTTCGCCGAGGCGTTGGGAATGAAAGTGGTGATGTCGCCCATCGAGCGCACGCCGTCGGCCACGATGCTGGTGCCCTGGACCGCCGACACGGCCACCGGCACCTCTTGCAAGGTCTGCTCCCGGTGTTGCGCGGTGACGGTGACGGTCTTGAGTGCCGGCTCGTTTTCAGTGTCGGCTGCCAGCACGTGATCGCTGCCAGTGAACAGCAATGCGAGCCACAGGCCCTTGGTGATTGGATTAAGTTTGTGCATGTAAATCTCCCCCGGAAAAGTGTCCTTGAAGGGGTTAGAGCAGAGATCGTGCCAATCCCGATACGAGTATTTATATTGTTGATATAAAAGGAAAAAATGTTTGTTTTTGCGCGTAACAAATCGCTTTGGGCCAGGGCTGTGGGGGATCCAGCAAAAACTGCGTGGCCAGTGCTGCTGGAGCAGCACAGAAAGTGCTGCGTGGCCAACACTGTAGGAGCCGGCTTGCCGGCGATGGCGCCCTTGCAAGCACTGCATCACTCAGGGACGTCATCGCCGGCAAGCCGGCTCCTACAGGGGTTGAGGGGGTCAGACTGCGACGCGGGAGGTGGAGCCGATGACTTTTTCCAGCACGCTGAAGTCGATCCAGTCGCGCACATCGAAATGCCGTGGGATGAAGTGCCAGCGATGCAGGAAATCGGTGAAGTCCTGCAAGGCCTCGATCGAGCGGGAGTCCAGGGTGGTGCGCAGCCGCCGATGGGCATCCTCGCCATAGGCCGCCGTCACCCAGTACTCGCTGGTGTTCAGCTCCTGGGCGAGAAAGCGCCGGGTCTCGTCGGGATTGGCCCAGGCCCATTGCTCGGTGCGCAATACCGTATCGACAATCTTCACGCTGGCATCGAAATGCTCGTGCAGCAGGTGGGTATCTACCGTCAGCGTACGCGGCGTGCCGTTGTTGCTGCGGATCAACGGGTCCGGGTGGGAGCCGGTATCGACCACCACATGCAAGCCGAACTCATTGGCCAGGTGTACGGCGTGGGCGCCCTTGAGGAAAATCGCATCGATATCGCCGCGCAGCAGGCCGATCAACTCGTTGTTGCGCCGGCTGAAGCGGCTCACCCCGAGGCTGGCCGGGGTGCCGTACACGTACTGGGTCTGGTTGTCGCTGTAGGTGCCGCCGTAGGGATAGTCCACCAACTCCACATCCGCCACGTTCAGGCCTTCGAGCTTGAGCGCGTTTTCCAGGCCGCGCAGGGCCTGGGCGCGGGTGAAGTCGATCTGCACGTTGGCCCACTTGGGCAGGCCGAAGCGCCGGTTTTTCAAGTCGCGCACGCTTCTCACGCCGCTTTCGGCGGTGGTCAGGATCAACTGCACCTCATCGCTCCACGACAGCCCCAGCACACGGGTCTGGACCCCGCTGGAGTAGGCCCAGATCGCCGGGATATTGCCGCCGTGGCGCACCGAGTTCTTCAGGTGATGGTCGTAGTGGGCTTCGCGTACTTCGCGCTCGGTGGACTCGCGCAGGGATTGGATATTGGTGCCAAATGGCTGGAAGGCTTCGGCCAGTCGCCCGGACTGCACCGCAATGCCAAGCCCGGTGGGCACCGGGCTGTGGGTGTACCAGAGAGTATCGAGTGGTTTGCTCATAAAGGTCTTCGTTCAAATCCCTATGCCCTGTAGGAACCCGGCAAGCCGGGCTCCTACAACGATGTCAGGTGGTTGAGGGGCCGCGCATCGATCCAGGCGCGCACATCAAAGCTGTTGGGGATAAAGCGCCAGCGGTGCAGGAACTGCACAAAGTCCTGCAGCGCGGCAATCGCCTGTTCATCCAGGGCCGTATGCAGCCGCAGGTGGGCATCCTCGCCATAGGCGGCGGTGACCCAGTATTCGCTGCTGTTGGTTTCCCGGGCCAGGTAGCGCCGTGTTTCTTGCGGGTGGGTGTGGGCCCATTGCTCGGCGCGCAATACCGAATCGAGGATACCGGTGGCCACATCCAGGTGGTTGTCCAACAGGTTCAGGTCCACCGCCAGGGTGCGCGGCGTGCCGTTGTTGCTGCGGATCAGCGGGTCCGGGTGCGAACCGGTGTCGATCACCGTGTGCAGGCCAAAGTCATGGGCGTGCTGGGCGGCGCTGGCGCCCTTGAGAAAGATCGCATCCACCTCGCCGCGCAGCAGGCCGATCAACTCCAGGTTGCGTTCGGCCAGCGGCGCAGAGACCTGCGTGCCGGCGATGTTGCGCACCGGGCTGTCGCTGAAGGTGCCGCCATACCGGAAGTTCACCAGCTTCACATCGCCGACCTGCAAGCCTTCCAGCGACAGGGCATTTTCCAGGCCGCGCAAGGCCTGGGCGCGGGTGAAATCGATCTGCGCGCCGGACCAGTCGGGCAGGCCGAAAGTGCGGCCCTTGAGGTCCTTGACCGTTTGGATGCCGCTGCCCCGGCGGGTCAGGATCAATTGCACTTCATCGGCCCAGGACAAGCCGATCACCCGGGTCTCGCGGCCCTGGGCACGGGCCCAGATCGCCGGGATATTGCCGCCGTGGCGCACCGAGTTGCGCAAGCTGTGATCAAAGTGCGACTCGCGCACGGCCTGGTCGTTGGACTCGCGCAGCGACTGCACCTCGGCGCCCAGGGCGCCGACGGTCTCTTGCAGCCAGCCTTTTTGCACGGCAATCCCCAGCCCGGTGGGCACCGGGCAGCGGGTGTACCAGAGGGTATCGAGGTGTTGGCTCATTCAGGGTCTCCCGCAGCAGTCAGGCGCTGGCGCGCAAAGGTTGGGTGGCCGCCTGTCGATGCACCAGCGGCAAGACTTCCTGGCCAATGCGCAGGGCCTCTTCCAGGTGCGGGTTGCCGGCGAGGATAAAGGTCGAGAACCCGGCGTCGCGGTACTCCACCAGGCGCTCGGCAATGTTCTCGTGACTGCCCACCAGGCCCACGGTGGGCCCCGGCTTGGCCTTGGCAAACCCGGCCCAGAGGTTGGGGCCGATGATCAGGTCGTCGAAGCGGTCGACATTCTGGTGATAGGCCGTCTGGCGCGCCGCACCCACCGAATCCGAACCGTTGGTGAAACCTTTGGCGAGCGCGCTGCCCTGGCCTTCGAGTTTGTCGAACTGGCGGCGCAGGTCTTTCCAGGCCAGCTCTTCGGTCTCCCGGGCAAACAGGTCGACCCGCAGGCCGAAGCGCACGCTGCGCCCCTGTTTGTCGGCCAACTCGCGCACCCGCTCGATATGCGGCTTGAGCTTGTCGATGGGCTCGGCCCAATTGAGGTACACATCGGCATGCCTGGCGGCCACGTCCAGAGCGGCATCGGAGAACCCGGAAAAGTACACCCCCGGTTTGCGCTCATGGTGCAGGCCAGGGGGCAGGGCGCCGTTTTCCAACTGGTAGATATCACCGTCATAGGAGAACTTTTCCTGCTCCCACAGGCCCTGGATGATGTCGAGGAACTCCCCGGTACGTTTGTAGCGCAGGTCGTGTTCGAGGAAATCCCCATTGGCCCGCTGACTGGCCGGGTTGCCACCGGTGATGATGTTCCAGTCCAGGCGGCCCCGGCTCAGGTTCTGCAGGATCGCTGCTTGCTGCGCGGCGTAGGCGGGCAGGGTCCAGGTGGCCTGGAAGGCAATCAGGAACTTGATACGCCGGGTTTCCCGGGCCAGCGCGGCCGCGACGATCCATGGCTCGGGCCCGGTGGGCAGCAATGCCCCTTCGAAGCCGGCCAACTCGGCGGCCTTGGCCACCTGGGCGATGTAGTCGATGTAGGTGAAACCGTCCGGCTCGCCATTGGGCAAGCGCCCCGGGGCGATATGGCCGGGGCGGTATTGCGCATTGCCCCGGTTGTGTTTGTCAGTGGTCAACTGCGGACCATCGGTGCCCAGCGGCAGGCGCCAGAAAAATTCAGTGCTCATGGGTGCTCCTGATTCAGTCATGCAAGGTGCGAGGACCTGTTGCAGCAGCGAGTGCAACGGCCATGCCATGGCGGCTGCGGCCCCTGCGGGCGGGGGGATGCCTGCGGATGGGGGGCAGGAGCCATGTGGGGATTGCGTCTGTAGCAACACCTGAGCAGCAGTGGCTGTTCAGCGGGCAGCACAAAACTTTTGTCGGCGCTGGCTTGCCAGCGATGGCGGTGTATCAGTCGACACAGGTATTGACTGGGCCGCCGTCATCGCGGCCATCGCCGGCATCGCCGGCAAGCCGGCTCCTACAGGGGCGCGTACGTCTCGACAATCAATACCCGACCAAAACCATCGGCATTTCTTGATCGCCATCAAGCAGCTTTTACCCCCCAGCTTTCTATCATGGCCCCTGCCAAGCAATGAGGAAGCGACCATGTCAGAGACCTTCACCAAGGGCATGGCCAGGAATATCTACTTCGGAGGAAGCGTGTTCTTCTTCCTGATATTCCTGGCCCTGACCTACCACACCGAACAAACCTTTCCCTCGCGCAGTAACCAGGACCAACTCACCGAATCGGTGGTACGCGGCAAGGGCGTCTGGGAGCGCAACAACTGCGTCGGCTGCCACACCCTGCTGGGCGAGGGTGCGTACTTTGCGCCGGAGTTGGGCAATGTGTTCAACCGCCGCGGCGGCGAGGAAGCGTTCAAGCCATTCCTGCACGCCTGGATGAAGATGCAACCCTTGGGCGTTCCCGGCCGGCGTGCGATGCCGCAATTCAACCTCAGCGACCAGGAGGTGGACGATATGGCCGAGTTCCTCAAATGGAGCTCGAAGATCAACACCAATGGCTGGCCGCCAAACAAGGAGGGCTAAGGGATGCGTACCGTCAATCCATATCTGAAATTCCAATCCCAGGCCGTGGCCAAACCCTACTTTGTATTCGCCCTGATCCTGTTCCTGGGCCAGGTGCTGTTCGGTTTGATCATGGGCCTGCAATACGTGGTCGGCGACTTTCTGTTCCCGTTGATCCCCTTCAACGTGGCCCGCATGGTCCACACCAACCTGTTGATCGTCTGGCTGCTGTTCGGGTTCATGGGCGCCGCCTATTACCTGGTGCCGGAAGAGGCCGACCGCGAGTTGCACAGCCCCAAGCTGGCAATCCTGCTGTTCTGGGTGTTCGCCGTCGCCGGCGTGTTGACCATCCTCGGCTACTTGCTGGTGCCCTATGCGGCCCTGGCCAAGCTGACCCACAACGAGTTGCTGCCAACCATGGGCCGGGAGTTCCTGGAGCAGCCGACCATCACCAAGATGGGCATCGTGGTCGTGTGCCTGGGCTTTCTCTACAACATCGGCATGACCCTGCTCAAGGGCCGCAAGACCACGGTGAGCATGGTGATGATGACCGGGCTGATCGGCCTGGCGGTGTTCTTCCTGTTCTCGTTCTACAACCCCGGCAACCTGGCGCGGGACAAGTTCTACTGGTGGTGGGTGGTGCATCTTTGGGTTGAAGGCGTGTGGGAGCTGATCATGGGTTCGATGCTCGCCTTTGTGTTGATCAAGGTCACCGGCGTCGACCGCGAGGTCGTGGAAAAATGGCTGTACGTGATCATCGCCATGGCCCTGATCACCGGGATCATCGGCACCGGTCACCACTTCTTCTGGATCGGTGCGCCCGAGGTGTGGTTGTGGGTCGGCTCGATCTTCTCGGCCCTGGAGCCGCTGCCGTTCCTGGCGATGGTGATGTTCGCCTTCACCATGGTCAAACAGCGTCGGCGCCAGCACCCGAACCGGGCGGCCACGTTGTGGGCCAAGGGCACCACGGTCACCGCGTTCTTCGGCGCCGGGGTCTGGGGCTTCCTGCACACCCTGGCACCGGTCAACTTCTACACCCACGGCACCCAATTGACTGCCGCCCACGGCCACCTGGCGTTCTTCGGCGCCTACGCCATGATCGTCATGACCTTGATCAGCTACGCCATGCCCCGCCTGCGCGGTATCGGTGAAGCACCGGATGCACGCTCCCAGACCCTGGAGATCTGGGGCTTCTGGATGATGGTCCTGTCGATGGTGATGATCACCTTGTTCCTCACCGCTGCCGGTGCCGTGCAGGTCTGGTTGCAACGCTGGCAAGTGGACGGTGTGGCGCTGCCGTTCATGGCCACCATGGACCACCTGTCGGTGCTGTTCTGGGCACGGCTGGCCAGTGGCGTGGTGTTCCTGCTGGGCCTGCTCTGCTACCTGTGGAGCTTCCGGCAGCGGGGCAAAGGCTTGGACTCTGCCACCCCCGTGACTGCTTGAGCGGTCAACGTTAATCCCCAAGAGGGCGGCCCGGCAGGTACTGCGGGCCGTTTTACGTCTGGAGCACTTCACATGGCCTTTACCCTTGAGTTGGAAGAGTGGGTCGGCAGTGTCTGGCACCGCTTTATCACCCGTCGCGCCAGTGCCGACTTCCCCGAGGCGCGGGTCGATCTGGTCGACCGCCAGCGCAGCCTGGCCCTGTTGTTCCGCGCCCTGGGCGGTGCCCATGGGATAGCCGTGGAAGCCGCCAGCGAGCGCGACCTGCTGCTGCGCCGCAACCTGTTGATGCGCATCGCCGGCACCTGCCGGCAGGCGCCCCTGGCCTCGTGCGACGGCCATCGCCTGCGCCTGCCGGCAAGCCTGGCGGTGTTTCCCTCGGTGGCCCTGAACCTGGAGCTGTACCGCTGGCTGGCGCTGCTGGCCGCACATGCCGGGCCGATGACCCACTGGGCCCGGGATAACCAGCGCTGGACCTGGCTGCTGTTGCAGCGTTACCCGGCCATGCTCCCCAGCTATCAGCGCCTGGTGGACGCCCACCTGCAATTGCGCCCCGATCCCGCCACCCTCAACCCCGCCGAAGCCGCCGTGGAAAAGGCCTTGCGCAAGGCCCTGCGTGAACCCGGCAGCGTGCGCCAGCTACCCCGCAGCGAGCGCGCCGCCTGGCCGTTGCCGCTGTGGCTGTATCCACCCTTGCACCTGCACAGCCCACAGGCCGCAGATCAGGACGACGAGGGCGACGACCTGACGACGCGGCCTGGCGAACAACAGGGCGCGCCCAAGCAGGCCAACCGGGTCGACGACAACAGCCGCGACGGTGGCCTGTTGGTGGTGCGCCTGGAAAACCTGTTCAGTTGGACCGAGCACGTCGATCTGGACCGCTGGGCCGACGATTCCGAAGACGAAGATGCCGCGCGGGTCGCCGAAGACCTCGACCAGTTGAGCCTGTCACGCCAGCGCGTGCGCAGGAGCGGCGGGCTCAAGCTGCACCTGGATTTGCCGCCGGCCGATGTCGATGACATCCCCCTGGGCGCAGGCATCAAGCTGCCAGAGTGGGACTACCGTCAGCAGCGCCTGCAAGCCAACTTCGTCAACCTGCAACTGCTGCAACCCCGCGACAGCGCGCCCCAGCCGCTGCCGGCTCGCCTGCTGCCCCAGGCCGCGCGTTTGCGCCGCCAGTTCCAGCAACTGCGTACCGACCGCCAATGGTTGCGCCAACAGCCCCAGGGCGCGGAACTGGACCTGCAGGCGTGGCTGGATTTTTATGTCGAGCGCCAGCACGGCGCATGCGCCGAGCGTGGCCTGTTTAAGGAGCAGCGCCGCACCCGGCGCGACTTGGCCTGTTTGCTGCTGGCCGATTTGTCGATGTCCACCGACGCCCATTTGAACGATACGCAAAAGGTCATCGACGTGATCCGCGACAGCCTGCTGCTGTTTGGCGAAAGCCTGGCGGGCCTGGGCGATGCGTTTGCCTTGTATGGCTTTTCGTCCTTGCGTCGCCAGCAGGTGCGCCTGCAACAGCTCAAGTCATTCCAGCAGCCCTACGACGACCACACCCGCGGCTGCATCCAGGGCCTGAAACCGGGTTACTACACACGGATGGGCGCCGCCATCCGCCAGGCCACCCAGACCTTGGGCGCCTGTAGACAACGGCGCAAACTGCTGCTGATTGTGACCGATGGCAAGCCCAATGACTTGGACCTGTACGAGGGCCGCTATGGCGTGGAGGACACCCGCCAGGCCGTGCTAGAAGCGCGGCGCCAGGGCCTGGTGCCGTTCTGCATCACGATCGATAAACAGGCCGGGGAGTACCTGCCGTACATGTTCGGCGCCCACGGCTACACCCTGATCCGCCAGCCGGAACAACTGCCGCTGCGCTTGCCGCAGCTCTACCGGCAGTTGACCGAAGATCAGTAAAAGTCCCGGGGCAGCCAGAAGAACATCGTGATGCAGAACACCGCCAGCCCCAGGCAGAACCATTGGAAGCGCTTGAGCCGCCGCGCCTCAAGGCTGGCGGTGGAGGCGGGCAGGGGCATGGCGCAGCGTTCGCAGGCCGCGTGGGGTGGCGGGTTGGCATGCTGGCAATACAGGCAGACTCGCGCTGCGCTCATTCAAATTGCTCCAGGCGCAGGCGATCAAGAATGGCGATCTGCCGACCGTCCTGGGT
Organism: Pseudomonas sp. HC1(2025); assembly: GCF_058742075.1. Taxonomy (NCBI): domain Bacteria; kingdom Pseudomonadati; phylum Pseudomonadota; class Gammaproteobacteria; order Pseudomonadales; family Pseudomonadaceae; genus Pseudomonas; species Pseudomonas sp. HC1(2025). The sequence continues at coordinate 2,523,443 of NZ_CP196017.1, forward strand.
GATGATTTTTTCATCGATCAGCCGGCGAATGATCCGCGAGAACGTCTCCGGCTGGATCGACAAGTGCCCGGCGATCAACTGCTTGGCCATGGGCAGTTCGAACGAACTGTCGACACTGTGCAGGCGCACCAGTTGCGTCAGCAGGTAGCGCACCACGCGGTGGGTGGCGTTTTTCAGGGACAGGGTCTCGATCTCGTTGACCCGCTGGTGCAGGCGCACACACAACTTGCCCAGCAGGGCGAAGGTCAGGCGGCTGTTGCTGTGGAGCAGGCGCATATAGGTGGCGTTGGACAGGCGATACAACTGCGTGGGGCACACCGCCTCGGCGCAGGCCACGTAGTTGGGCGTGTCCATCAGCATCATCGCCTCGGCGAAGGTCTGCCGCTCGCCGATCACTTCAAAGACCTTTTCCTGGCCGTCCGGGGTCAGGCGGTAGATCTTCACCGCGCCGGCAATCACAAAGTAAAAGCCATCGGCCGGTTCGCCCTGGCGGAACAGCGGCTCGCCCTTGTCGACACTGAGCAACTGACTGCTGGCCATCAGCTCGTCCATCTGCTCTTCGTTGAGCGGCTCGAACAGGTGATGGCTGCGCAGGATCTGATGATGCACGCGGTGCAGGACCCTCGGCGTGTCGCTGATCATACAAGCCACAACGACAGGCCACTGGCCGCCGCCATCATCGAACCGAGAATCACGAACCAGGCCAGGGGCTGGATGACTTTTTTCATGGGGACTCCGTGGGGGCAGTAATAAGGGATAACCGGCTAGAGCAAGAGCTGGGCCAAGGCACGGGCCCTGTAAAACCTGGGCTGTAGCGCCTACATGGTCAAAATGACCCTGCCTTTGTGGGTTTAAATAACCCTCTAATGGTCATTTAAACCCTCCTGGACAACGCTAACCCCTGTAGGAGCTGGCTTGCCAGCGATGGCATCGCTACGGTGTAACCACCAGACCGAGGTGTTTGCATCGCAGGCAAGCCAGCTCCTACAGGTGTAGGGCGGCGCACTGGGGAATTCGGCCCGGCCTTTGCAACACTGATTGCGCGACGGCCCCAAGGATAGTGGGCCGCCCAGGAGCCCTGCTTGATCTGCGACAAGGGCCAGGGGCGGGCAATCCCGGATGATCGGGCCGGCAATGACTTGAGGAGTGGTGGTATGCACGTGCTGGATCGACGCAAGGCCATGTCGATAACCCCGTTGTTTCGCCTGGCTTTCCGGCCATTTTTCCTCGGTGGCTGCCTGTTGGCGCTGCTGGCGATTCCCTTGTGGCTGCTGGCCCTGGCCGGCGATGCGGGCTGGCAGCCGGCGGGTGGCTGGCTGGCGTGGCATCGACATGAACTGCTGTTCGGTTTCGCCCTGGCAATCATCGGCGGGTTCCTGCTGACGGCGGTGCAGACCTGGACCGGCCGCCCCGGCATCAGTGGCGCGCCCCTCGCGGCGCTGGCCGGGTTATGGCTGGGCGCACGCCTGGCGTGGCTGTTCAACCTGCCATGGCCGTTGCTGGCTGTGCTGGAACTGAGCTTTCCCCTGGCGGTCGCCGGGCTGATGGGCTGGACCCTGTGGAAAGTGCGGCAACAACGCAACTACCCGATTGTGCTGGTGCTGCTGCTGTTGACCCTGGCCGATGGCCTGTCCCTGTATGGCCTGCTGCGCGGTGACGAAGGCTGGCAGCGCCAGGCGGTGTTGACCGGGTTGTGGCTGGTGGCGGCGATGATGGGCTTGATCGGCGGGCGGGTGATTCCGTTCTTCACCCAGCGCGGCCTGGGGCGTACTGAAGCAGTGAAGCCCTGGCCGTGGCTGGATTACCTGCTGTTGGCAGGCTCGGCGTTGGTGGCGCTGCTGTATGCCAGCGGTGTGGCGCTGATGCCCAGCCTTTGGGTTGGCCTGGTGTTTGCCCTGCTGGGGCTCGGTCATCTGCTGCGCCTGGTGCGCTGGCACGACCCAGGCCTGTGGCGCGTGCCGCTGCTGTGGTCGCTGCACCTGGCCTATGCCTGGCTGGCCGTGGCTTGCCTGGGCATGGCGCTGTGGCATTTCGGCGTGCCGCTGAACCCGAGCCTGGCGGTGCATGCGCTGACGGTGGGGGCGATGGGCGGGTTGATCCTGGCGATGATCGCGCGGGTCAGCCTGGGCCATACCGGCCGCCCACTGACGCCACCCAAGGGCATGACCCTGGCCTTCAGCCTATTGAACCTGGCCTGCCTGAGCCGGGTGCTGCTGGTGCTGATCTGGCCGTATGCCGCGTTGTGGCTGGCGGGCCTGTGCTGGACCCTGGGCCTGGGTGTGTATCTATGGCGCTATGCCCCAATGCTGTGGCGTGCGCGGGTTGACGGCCATCCGGGCTAGGAGAACGGGAATGCTCTATTCGTGGTTATTGATCGTGCATCTGCTGGCGGCCATCGCCTTTATCGGCACGCTGTTCTTTGAGGTGGTTATCTGGCACCGCGCCCGTGATGAGCTGGCGTGGTCGGCTCAGTTCACCAGCGACCAGGCGATTGCCCGGCGTTCGCGGCAGGTGCTGCATGGCGTGGTGGTGCTGTTGTATGGCGCGGGCATCGGCCTGGCCTGGCACTACCGCGGCGTGCTGGGCGCGCCCTGGGCCAGCCAGTTTTCGGCGATGTTGAGCCTGAAGATCGTGTTGGCGCTGAGCATCATCGGGCATTACCTGTTGCTCGCGTACTGGCTGGCGCAAAAACGCCTGAGCCCGCTGCGGGCGGTGTGGATCCGCCGCAGCATCCTTGGGCATATGGTGCTGATCGTGATCCTGGCCAAGCTGATGCTGCGCTGAGTCCTGTAGGCGCGAACAAGCTCGCGCCTACAGGCAGGGGTCAGGCTGTCAGCGCACGAACAAACAACACGTCATTTTCCAGATGAATATGCTCCAGCAAATCCCCATGAAACACCTCCAGCCCGTGATACAGGGCACGCCAGGTATTGCAGGCGTCAGCGGGCGGCTGGATGCGATGGGTCAGCGCCAGCAACTGCTCCAGGGCCTGGCCGTGTTGTTCATGTTCATAGCGCATGACCTGGATCGGCGGCGCGGCCTGGGGACCCATGCCCATTTGCAGCATCGGGAACAGCACCTGTTCCTCCTTGAGCATATGGCCCTCCAGTTCCTGTTCGATATCCCGCAGCAGGTCGGCCAGGCCATTGGGGCACGCCAGGTGATGGCCGTGGACCTGCTCCACACGGCTGGCCAGGCGGATCAGTTCCGGCAGTTGCTCGCGGTGGCGAGCGTGGTAGCGCTCCAGCAAATGTTCGATCAGTTGCGCCTGGGGCAGGCTGTCCGGGGCGATGGTGTTCATCGGCTTTCCTCATCAAGTGAACAGATACACCGCTGATTGCATGCCGTGTGCCATTGCCAACCCATTGAAAAACCGCATTTAATTTTTTGTAGTGGTCAGGATCACCCTGATGCTGCACGGTAGAACCGACCATACAAGGGTAGTAATGACCATGTTGCGTGAAAGTCTGTCGGCCGACCTGATTGTCGAATTGCCCAACGCGGTGCGCCTGCAACGCCTGGTGCAGACCCTGCGCGAATATTTCCATAGCGGCGCCGTGGGCCTGTTGCGCCTGGATGGCGACGACAGCCTGCGTCCGGTGGCCACGGTGGGGCTGGTGCATGAGGCCCTCGGCCGGCGTTTTGTGATTGCCCAGCATCCACGGCTGGCGGCGATCATGGCGTCCCGCGAGCCGACCTGGTTCGAGCCCGACAGCCGCCTGCCGGACCCGTACGACGGGCTGCTGGACACCCAGGTCGGCGAACCGCTGCCGGTGCATGACTGCATGGGCGTGAGCCTGTTCGTCGAAGGCCGGCCCTGGGGCGCGATTACCCTGGATGCCCTGCACGCCGGGACCTTTGACGCCAATGCCCGCGAGCAGCTCAAGCGCTGTACGTTGCAGATCGAGGCTGCGGTGCGGGTCACGCGGCTGGAGCAGGAGAACCGCAGCCTGCGCCTGTCACGCCATGAACCGTTGGCGGGTTTGCCCAGGGTCGAAGATGGCGAAATCCTCGGCCAGAGCCCGGTCCTGCACCAGTTGCTCAACGAGCTGGATGTGCTCGCCGATTCGGACCTGCCGGTGTTGCTGCTTGGTGAAACCGGGGTCGGCAAGGAGCTGTTCGCGCGGCGCCTGCATCGCCTGTCGCGGCGCAGTAAAAAGCCGCTGATCCAGGTCAACTGCGCGGCGCTGCCGGAGTCGTTGGCCGAGAGCGAGTTGTTCGGGCATGTCAAAGGCGCGTTCTCCGGCGCCACCAGCGACCGTGCCGGGCGTTTTGACGCGGCCAACGGCGGCACGCTGTTCCTCGATGAAGTGGGCGAGTTGCCGTTGAGTGTGCAGGCCAAACTGCTGCGCACCTTGCAGAACGGTGAGATCCAGCGCCTGGGCGCCGACAAGCCGTTGCATGTGGATGTGCGGATTATCGCCGCCACCAACCGCCACCTGCCCGAGAGCATTCGCCAAGGGCTGTTTCGCGCCGACCTGTACCACCGGCTGTCGGTGTACCCGGTGCCGATCCCGGCATTGCGCGAGCGCGGCCACGATGTGCTGCTGCTGGCCGGGCACTTCCTGGAGCTCAACCGCGCGCGCCTGGGCCTGCGCGGCTTGCGCCTGTCACCGGCAGCCGAGCAGAGCCTGCTTCGTTATGCCTGGCCGGGCAATGTGCGCGAGCTGGAACACGTGATCAGCCGCGCTGCCCTCAAGCAGTTGAGCCGTGGCGGCAATCGCAACCAGATCATGACCCTGGAAGCCGAGCTGCTGGATCTCGACAGCGCCACCTTGGCCCAGGCCCCTGTGCCTGAAGTGCCGGCGCCAGCATTCCAGAGCTTGAGCGATGCGGTGGACGACTGCCAGCGCCAGAAGGTGCGCCAGGCGTTGAGCCTGTCCGGCGAAAACTGGGCCAGCGCTGCGCGCATGCTGGGCCTGGACTCCAGCAACCTGCACAAACTGGCGCGGCGCCTGGGGCTCAAGTAGCCGGGCTGCGACCCCATGCCGCGGCGCGCAGTTGATCGCGATCAAGGTGCGCAGGGCGTCGGCTGATCAGACTGTGGCGAATTGACCGGAGGTTTGCCCCATGCCCCTTTCCCTGGCGCAGATGCGCCGCAACTACACCCTGTACGGTTTGCGGGATGACCTGGTACAGGACGATCCCCTCGTGTTGTTCGGCCAGTGGCTGGAGCAGGCGCGCAAGACCGAAGTGGCGCCGGTGGAGGCCAACAGCATGGCCCTGGCCACGGTCGATGCCCAGGGCCGTGCCCATTGCCGGATCCTCTTGCTCAAGGGCTTTGGTGCCGAGGGCTTTACCTTTTTCGGCCACTACCAGAGCGCCAAGGGCCAGGAACTGGCGAGCAACCCCAGCGCGGCCATGACCTTTTTCTGGCCCGGCCTGGAGCGCCAGGTACGCATCGAAGGCACGGTCGCACGCCTGGCGCCACAGCTGTCCGACGAGTATTTCCACTCGCGGCCGCTGGCCAGCCAGATCGGCGCCTGGGCGTCGCCGCAAAGCCAGCCCCTGGCCCATCGCGCCGAGCTGGAGGGGCACCTGCGTGATGTCACCCAGCGCTTTGCCGGGCAACCACCGCCGCGCCCGGCAGAGTGGGGCGGTTACTGCCTGCAACCCGAGCGCGTGGAGTTCTGGCAAGGCCGCCCCGACCGCCTGCACGACCGCCTCGACTATCACCGGCACGACGGCACCTGGCAGCGCAGCCGCCTGGCGCCCTGAATCCGCCTAGAGGTACCTCCTCGGAGGAATAGGCCCGCCGGCCTTTGCGGTGCAGGCTGGGGCCATTGCTCATTTATCCCGGGATTTTCACCATGGCACATCTGACTCAACGCAATTTTGTCTCACTGAACATCGCCGTATTGACCATCAGCGATACCCGCAACTTTGACAACGACACCTCCGGGCAAACCCTGTGCGACCGCGTGCAAGGGGCCGGGCACGCGCTGATCGACCGGGCCCTGGTGGTGGACGACATCTACCAGATCCGCGCGCGGATTTCGCAATGGATTGCCGACCCCCAGGTGCAGGTGATCCTCACCACCGGCGGCACCGGCTTTACCGCGCGCGATAACACCCCGCAAGCGGTGCTGCCATTGCTGGATAAGCATGTGGAAGGTTTTGGCGAGCTGTTTCGCCAGGTGTCCCTGCAAGAGATCGGCATGTCGACCCTGCAATCGCGTGCCCTGGCCGGCATGAGCAACGGCGTGCTGGTGTGCTGCATGCCCGGCTCGCCCGGGGCCTGCCGCACGGGCTGGGACAAGATCCTCTTGGGGCAGCTGGACAGCCGCACCGGGCCGTGCAACTTCGCCCCGCACCTCAAGGCCCAGGCCGCGCAAGCGCTGGAACCCTGCGAGGCGCGGTCATGAGCACCTCGGTGTGTGAAAGCGGCGAACTGATCCCGGTGGACGAGGCCATCGAACGACTGTTGGCCCAGGCACCCCCTCCACCGTCCACCCAGCAAGTGAAAACCGCCCAGGCCCTGGGCCGGGTGCTGGCCAGCGATATCTTTTCCCCGGTCAACCTGCCGGCCTGGGACAACAGTGCCATGGACGGCTACGCGCTGTGCGCCGCCAACCTGCCGGCCGAGGGCGGCTACCTGCGCCTGGCCGGGCGCATCGCCGCTGGCGAGGGCGCAGCCACAGCGTTGAGCAGTGGGCAAACCATGCGCATTTTTACCGGCGCACCCTTGCCGGCCGGGGCTGACACCGTGGTGCCCCAGGAGCGTTGCCGGGTCTACGGCCAACGCATCTGGTGCCCGCCGATGCGCACTGGCGAGCATGTGCGCAAGCAGGGTGAAGAAGTGACCCAGGGCGCCTTGCTGCTGCCGGCCGGCAAGCGCCTGCGCGCCCAGGAGCTGGGCCTGCTGGCGGCGGCCGGGCTGGCCCAGGTCAAGGTCTATCGGCCGTTGCGGGTGTGCCTGTTGAGCAGCGGTGATGAACTGCGCGAGCCGGGCGATCACCTGGCACCGGGGCAAATCTACAACAGCAATCGCCATTGCCTGGCTGCGCTGCTGCAAGGCTGGGGCGTGGAGGTACATGACTATGGGGTGATGGCCGACGAACTGGCCGTCAGCCGCGATGCGTTGACCCTGGCGTCCTCGGAATGCGACTTGCTGCTGACGTCTGGCGGGGTGTCGGTGGGCGAGGAAGATCACCTCAAGCAGGCGATCAAGGAGCTGGGGCGCGTGGATTTCTGGCGCCTGGCAATCCAGCCGGGCAAACCCCTGGCCTTTGGCGATGTGGCCGGCAAACCGTGGATCGGCTTGCCCGGCAACCCTTCGGCGGCGCTGATTACCGCGTTGGTGGTGGTGCGCCCGTTCTTGTTGCGCGCCCAGGGTGTGACTGACGTCACCCCGGTGCCGATGCTGCTGCCCGCCGACTTTACCTGGGCCCAGCGCAACCGCCGCCGCCAATACCTGCGCGCACGCCTGACCCCGGGCATCGACGGCCAGGCGCGGGTCACGCTGCACCCCCGGCAAAGCTCGGCGATGCTCAGCGCCGCGTGCTGGGCCGATGGCCTGGCGATTGTGGAGCGTGAGCAGTTGGTGGAGAAGGGCGGGCTGGTGCGGTTCGTGTCTTTTGCCGAACTGATGCAATAACTGCCGGCGGTGCCGATGGTGGTGATGGTCAATGTGGGAGCGGGCTTGCTCGCGATAGCGGTGGATCAGTCAACATTTAAATTGCCTGACACACCGTAATCGCGAGCAAGCCCGCTCCCACACAAGCCCGCTCCCACAAGGGATATGCGGTGTTGATGATGAATTTTCTGATGAGGATCAACCATGCAACTGGTCTGCCCGGCAGGCAATCTGCCTGCGCTTAAAGCCGCCGTGCGCCAAGGTGCCGATGCGGTGTATGTGGGTTTTCGCGATGACACCAACGCCCGGCATTTTGCCGGGCTGAACATGGACGACAAGCAGTTCGACGGCGCCGTCGCCCACATCCGCCAGCACCAGCGCAAGCTGTATGTGGCGGTCAACACCTACCCGCAGCCCAAGGGCTGGGAGCGCTGGCAACGGGCGGTGGACCGTGCTGCCGACCATGGCGTGGATGCCCTGATTGCCGGCGATCCGGGGGTGCTGCAGTACGCCAGCAGCCGCCATCCGCAGATGGCCTTGCATCTGTCGGTGCAGGGTTCGGCGACCCATGCGGCGGCGTTGCAGTTCTACGCCGAGCGCTATGGCATCCGCCGCGCGGTGTTGCCCCGGGTGCTGTCGCTGGCCCAGGTCAAACACGTAGCCGCCAGCAGTTCGGTGCCCATCGAAGTCTTCGGTTTCGGCAGCCTGTGCATCATGGCCGAGGGCCGTTGCCACCTGTCTTCGTATATCACCGGTGAGTCACCGAACCTGTGCGGCGTGTGCTCGCCGGCCAAGGCGGTGCGCTGGAGCGAAGATGCCGACGGCCTGAGCGCGCGCCTGAGCGAAGTGCTGATCGACCGCTACACACCGGACGAACCGGCGGGCTACCCGACCCTGTGCAAGGGCCGTTTCATGGTCGATGGCAAGCGCTTCCATGCCCTCGAAGAACCCACCAGCCTCGACACCCTGGACTTGATCCCCGAGTTGATCGCCATGGGCGTCGAAGCGGTAAAAATCGAAGGCCGCCAGCGCAGCCCGGCGTATGTCGAGCAAGTCACCGGGGTCTGGCGTGCGGCACTGGACGCGCACCGCAGCGCGCCGCAACGCTTTGTGGTCAAGGACCAGTGGCGCAGCGTGCTGGCCGGTCTATCCGAAGGCAGCCAGACCACCCTGGGCGCCTACCATCGTTCGTGGCAATGAGGAACCGCACATGAAACTCAGCCTGGGACCGGTGCTGTTTTATTGGGATAAGCAACAACTGGGGCAGTTCTACAGCGAGATGGCCAGCCTGCCGCTGGATGTGATCTACCTGGGGGAAACCGTGTGCTCCAAGCGCCGCGCGTTCAACCTCGACCAGTGGTTGGGCCTGGGCCGCGAATTGCAGTCGGCGGGCCATGCGCAAATTGTGCTGTCGAGCCTGACCCTGATCGAGGCCGCCTCGGAGCTGTCGAGCCTGCGTCGCCTGTGTGACAACGGCGAGGTGTTGGTCGAGGCCAATGACATGGGCGCCGTGCAGCTGCTCGCCGAGCGCAAGCTGCCCTTTGTCGGTGGGCCAGCGTTGAATCTGTATAACGGCCACGCCCTGGTGCAACTGCTGGATGCCGGGATGATGCGCTGGGTGCCGCCGGTGGAGTGCTCGGCGGCGCTGATTGGCGATGTGCTGGAGCAGGTGCGTGAACTGGGCCGGCCGTTGCCGCAAGTCGAAGTCTTCGCCTATGGGCATCTGCCCCTGGCCTATTCGGCGCGCTGCTTTACGGCGCGGGCGGAAAACCGGCCCAAGGATGACTGCCAGTTCTGCTGCCTCAACTACCCCGATGGCATGGCCTTGACCAGCCAGGAAGGGCAGGCGCTGTTTACCTTGAATGGTATCCAGACCCTGTCGGCGGAGGTCACTAATCTGCTGGCCGATTACCCGGGACTGATCAGCTGCGGCGCCGACCTGCTGCGCCTGAGCCCACGGGCGCAAGGCATGGTGGGCATCGTCGAAGCCTTTGACCGGGTCCGCCAGGGCGCCACGCCGCCGGTGTTTGTCGAAGGCTGCAATGGCTACTGGCATGGCCAGGCCGGGATGTTGCGGGTCGAGGAGGTGGGACTGTGCTGAATCGCAAGCAATGGCTGCTCAAGGGCGCCGACCGCTTACTGCCGTTGATGCGCAAGGTGCCGTTCGTGGTGCAGCGCCTGGCCTTGCAACAGGCGCTGAACCGCTGCCTGGCCGAACCTTTGCGCGATGGTGGTTTTGAACTGCTGCGCGGGCGCTGGATGTGCCTGCGCATTCCCGACCTGGGCTTGCGCTGGTACTTGACCCTGGGCCGCGACGGACTGCGCATCGCCGAACAGGCCCAGGCCCAGGTGACCATCAGCGGCAACTGGCGCGAGTTCCTGTTATTGGCCAGCCGCCAGGAGGATCCGGATACCTTGTTCTTCCGCCGGCGGTTGGTGATCGAGGGTGACACGGAGCTGGGGTTGAGCCTGAAGAATCTGATCGACAGCCTCGACCCAGACGTGTTGCCGCCCTGGTTGTGGCGCAACCTGGAACGAGCCGGCAAGGGCCTGGCGGCCTGAAGATCAAGCCCGCGTAGCTGCGCCCCTGTGGGAGCGGGCAAGCCCTAATGCCAGTCAGTCAAGCGCAGATCCCCTGTGGGAGCGGGCTTGCTCGCGAAAGCAGTGTGTCAGTCAACATCAATGTTTGCTGGGCCGACGTCTTCGCGAGCAAGCCCGCTCCCACATTGGGAAGATGACGGGTTCAAAAAAGCTGGGCTATTGCTCCATGGCCTGCAGGATCGCGTGGGCGGCTTTCACCCGCTCGGCATTGGGGTAGTTCTTGTTCGCCAGGATCACCACGCCGATGCCTCTGCTCGGTACATAAGCGATATAGGCGCCAAAACCGCCGGTCGAGCCGGTCTTGTTCACCAGGGTATTGGCGCGCAACGGCTGTGCCGGGGTCAGCCAGTGGACCGGATGCGGCTCCATGGCCATGGGTGTGGAATTGCCGTCGACCAAGGCGTCAACACTCAGCGGGTAGGCGTACATCTCCCAACCAAGGCCCTGGGTGGTAGTGCCCACGGTGTAGTAACCGGTATGCGTGGTAGCGATGGCCTGTTGTAGCGGCTGCTCCAGCGATGTCGGGTCCATGTTCAGCGCCATGTAGCGGGCCAGGTCTGCCGGGCTGGTCTTCACCCCATAGGCTTCGCTGTCCAACGCTCCGGGGCTGACGCGCACCGGCTTGCCGGCCTTGTCGTAGCCCTGGGCATACAAGCCCATCTGGGGCTTGGGCACCTTGAGATAGGTGTGCTTGAGGCCGAGCTTGGGCAGCAGGGTCTGTTCCATCGCCACGTCGAACGGTTGCTGCAGGCTCTGCGCCGCCAGATAGCCGAACAGGCCCAGGCTGGGGTTGGAGTACTGGCGGTGGGTGCCGGGGGCGAAAGTGGCTTTCCAGTGCTGGAAGTAGCCGATCATCTGCTGCGCATTGTCCGCCTCGCCGGGGAACTGCAACGGCAGCCCGCCTGCGGTGTAGGTGCCCAGGTCAAGTACGCTGATGTGCTCGAACTGGCTGGCGCGCAAGGCTGGCAAGTAGTCGCTGGCCGGGGCAGAGAGCTTCAACTTACCGGTGGCCTGGGCATAGCCGGCCAGGGTCGCGGTGAAGGTCTTGCTGACCGAGCCGATCTCGAACAGGGTGTTTTCGCTGACGGGCTGCTGGCTGTCCTGCGCGGCGACACCGTAGTTAAAGTATCGGGCCTTGCCGTCCTGCACGATGGCGACAGCCAGGCCTGGGATTGCCTGCTGCTGCATCAGCGGCTTGACGGTGGCGTCCACCACCTGGCGCAGGTCGGTGGCGGCCAGGCAGTTGCCGGCGCCGAGCAAGAGGCTGAGAATCGTGACGTTGCGCACGTGTTGGTACATGATGAGGTCGCTTCCTTGAGGATTGTCGGGGGAATCACGGCCTGCGCAGGCGCCGCCAAGATAGGCAGTTTGCCGGTCCCGGACAACCGATGATATCTCGCACCAGTCATTAGAAAAATTTGGGTTAAGACCATGTTGCGTTCCCATTTACCCCTTAACGCACTGCGCGCGTTCGAAGCGTCTGCCAGGCATTTGAGCTTTACCCGGGCGGCCATCGAGTTGTGCGTGACCCAGGCGGCGGTCAGTCACCAGGTCAAGAGCCTGGAGGCCCAACTCAACGTCACCCTGTTCAAGCGCCTGCCCCGTGGCCTGATGCTCACCCGCGAAGGGGAGACGCTGTTGCCGGTATTGCGCGAGTCCTTCGATCGCATCGCCCAGACCCTGGGCCAGTTCCAGGCCGGGCATTACCGCGAGGTGCTGACGGTGGGCGCGGTGGGCACGTTTGCGGTGGGCTGGCTGCTGCCGCGCCTGGCGGATTTCCAGGCGCGCTACCCGTTTATCGACCTGCGTTTGTCGACCCACAACAACCGCGTGGATGTGGCGGCTGAAGGCCTGGATTATGCGATCCGCTTCGGCGCCGGCGCGTGGCATGGCACCCACGCCTGTGAGTTGCTGGCGGCGCCGCTGACCGTACTGTGCGTACCGGCGATTGCCCGCCAATTGCAAGGCCCGGGCGATGTGTTGAAGCACACGCTGTTGCGCTCTTACCGGGCGGATGAATGGAGCCTGTGGTTCCAGGCCGCGGGCTTGCCCGCCGACACCCTGGTGCCGCGCAGCATCGTGTTCGACTCGTCCCTGGCGATGATGGAAGCGGCCTTGCAGGGCAATGGCGTGGCCCTGGCGCCGGCACTGATGTTCTCCCGCCAACTGGCCCAGGACGTGATCCGCCAGCCGTTCGACGTGGGCATCACCACGGGTAGCTACTGGCTGACGCGCCTGCAATCACGCGCCGAAACCCCGGCGATGCAGGCGTTCAAGCAATGGTTGTTGGAGCAGGTGACGGGCCTGTAGGTACCTGGCTTGCCGGACGCCATCGCTGGCAAGCCAGCTCCTGCACTGGGGGGCCGTTCGTCGATTCAAGCCGGCCCTTGGGCCGGACTGAGACAAGTCCTAGGGGTTGCCCCGACCCTTCTAACTCCTATTGCGCCCCCCATCAACTGACCTCTACTTGCGGTGCGTAAAGTGTCATGGTGGTGGTTTTCTTTCGTGAATTACGCCAGTTGGCGCGGTTCATCGTGACCATGGCCACGGCGACCATAAGACCGGTCTCAAACACCAGGCGAGGGTCAATACGCCTCAGTTGGCAGGGGTGGCCATTGGTGGGTCAAGTCCACAGCCGTTGGCGCAGGACAAACGTCTCGATGGTGTGGGCGGCGTGTTCGATCGAGGTGTTGGCGCTGTCAATCACGATGTCGGGGGCTACCGGGCGCTCGTAAGGTGAGTCAATGCCGGTGAAGTGCTTGATCAGGCCTTTGCGGGCCTTGGCATAAAGGCCCTTGGGGTCGCGCTGTTCGAGGACCGGCAGCGGTGCGTCGATGAAGATTTCAATAAAGTCGCCAGGGGCGAACAGCGCCCTGGCCATGCGTCTTTCCTGTTCGAAGGGCGAGATCAGGCACACCAGGGTGATGACCCCGGCATCCACCATCAACCTGCCGACCTCGGCGGTGCGTCGGATGTTTTCCTTGCGGTCGCTGTCGGCAAAGCCCAGGTCGGCGGTCAAGCCCTGGCGCAGGCGGTCGCCGTCGAGCAGGCAGGTGTGCAGCTGTTTCGCGTGCAGGCTGGCCTGCACGCAATTGGCAATACAGGACTTGCCGGCGCCCGACATCCCGGTGAACCACAACAGCAATGAGCGATGCCCTTTAAGGTTGCATTGGGCCTGGCGCTCGACATCGAACGGGTGGGGCACCAGGTCCGGGGTTTCCTGGGGGCGAGCGAAGGGAGGCATCAGGGGCATCTCCTGGGGGCGCGCACGCCAGTCAAAACTCGATCACCGCGCGGTAGCGCACAGTGTTGTTGCGTAGGGCGTCGAGGGCCTGGTTGATCTGCGCCGTGGGAAAAATATCCACCAGGGGCCACACATGATGTTCGCTGGCAAATTCCAGCATCTTGAGCATGTCGTGGCGCCCGCCGACGTTGGCAGTGCTGACGGTCAGGGTCTTGTAGGTCATGGCCGCAATATCCAGCGTGACCGGGCCGGGCATCCCGGCAAAGCACAGGGTGCCGTGGGGGCGCAGCAGGGCGATGGCGCGCTCCCAGTCCTGGTCGTTGGAGGCGGTGACCAGCAGGAAGTCCAGGGTGTTTTCCTGGGCCTGCAAGGTGGCCGGGTCCAGGCCGTGGAAATGACGGGCCCCCAACTGCAAGGCCTGGGTTTTTTTGCTGGTGGAACTCGACAGTGCGGTGACGGTGCAGCCGAACTTGGCCGCAAACTGGATGGCCAGGTGGCCGAGCCCACCGATGCCCAGCACCCCCACGCGCATGCCCGGGCGGGTGCCGCGCAGCAGCGCGGTGAACACGGTCTGCCCGGCGCAGAACAACGGAGCGGCGACATGGGAGGGCAGGTTGTCGGGGATCGGGAACACGAACCGGCTGTCGCAGGTCATGAAGTCGGCAAACCCGCCTTTTTGCCCATCGGCGCAGGTCGCCACCACCGCCGCACAGTGTTGCTCCTCGCCCTTGAGGCACCATTCGCACGCCAGGCAGGCGCCCTTGTACCAGCCCACGCCAACGCGCTGGCCGGCAGCCAGGTGGGTGACCGCCGAGCCGCAACGCACCACCCGCCCCACGACCTCGTGGCCGCACACTTGAGGGTATTGGGAGGCTTCGCCCCAATGGCCTTCAATCAGGTGCAGGTCACTGGTGCAGGCGCCGCAATGGGTCACTTGGATTTCCACGTCGTTGGCCCCCGGGTCCGGGCGCGGGTAGGTGAAAGGTTCCAGTGGCGAGCCCGGGCCATAGGCGGCCCAGCCGTGGGTGGTGCGTGTCATGGGGTCACTCCTGTGTAAGGGTTAAGGCCGCGAGATAGTGCTGGGTCCATTCGGCGTCGATTGCCGGGCACTTGAGGTGATCGAGCAGCAGCGGCGGTGGCGGGTGGAAGTGGCTGAAGTCGTCGATGATCATTGCCAGGATCAGCAGCGTGCGTTGCAGCACGGCCTGGCCCGGGGCCTGCGCCTTGAGTCGGGCTTGCCATTGCGCCAGGGGTAGGGGCGCGAACTGCGCGTGGCCCAGCAGCGTTTGCATCCAGGCGCATAGCTGCGTCCAGGGCAGGTTCGGTGCGGGGTTGTACAGGTGCTGGAGCGGCGGCAAACCCAGGGCCTGGCCGTGGAGGGCGGTGTGGGTGAACACCTGTGCGACATAATCCACGGGGGTCAGGTTCAGCGACCAATGGGCTTCGTCAGGCCAGGCCTTGAGCGCCAGGCAGCTGCGAATCAGCAGCCCCACATAGTCTTCCTGGTTGATCGATGAACCACTGCCCGGGTTGGCGGGGGCGCTGATGTCACCGCAGCGCAGGATGTTCAGGCACAGCCCACGGCTTTGGCAAAAACCCAGCGCGAGTTGTTCGGCCACCAGCTTGGCGCGGTTATAGCCGGTGGAGGGGACCGGCTCTGGCAGGGTCGAGGCGAACACCACGGCCGCACCGCTGGCGGCGGCCAGGCCCAATACCTCGACTACGCCACCGACGTTGGTCTGGGCCAGGCGTTCATAACTTTTTAGCCAGTTGACGTCGGCGGCGCAGTGAATGATGCAGTCCACCTCCTGGCACAGGCTTTGATAGGCCGCGCTCGACATGCCCAACCGTGGTTGCGCCAGGTCCCCGGCCAGGCCCACGACCCGTGTGCTGCCAGGTGTCAGGCCCAGTTCGGCGATGCGCCGCTGGGCCAGGGCCGGATCATCGGCACGCACCAGGCACAACACCGTCTGCACCCCGGCGCTGTGTTGCAGCTCGGCAACCACCCTGCGCCCCAGATACCCGGTGGCGCCGGTGACCAGCAGTGTGCGTCGGGCCAGGCGGGGTGGCACCTGGGGCAGGTTCGCCACGGCCGTGTTCAAGTGCGCCAGATAACGCTCGGCGTGTGCCGTGACCGAAAAGGCCACTTCCAAAAGCGGCGCGCCTTGCAGCCGATGGGCCAACTGCCGGCTGATCCCGGCCAATGTCGAGTCACGGGTGATGTCGGCAATCGTCAGGTCGGTGTCGAACGCGCGGTTGATGCGATTGATCAAGTCCAGCAGCAACAGGCTGCCGCCAATCTCGATAAAGTCGCTGTCCGGCCCCAGGGTGACGCCTTGCAGGTTCATGCAGCGCGCCCATAACCGGGCCAGGCGGGTTTGCAGCGGCGTCAACGGCGGTTGCTCGTCGGCCAGCGGTGTCAGTGGCTGTTGCAGCAGGGCCTGGGCGCCCAGGCGCTTCTGGCTGGCACCTGCCGGAATCGAGGCGGCCAAAAAATACCCCAGCGGCACGCTGAAGGCGGGCAGGTGCTGGCCCGCCCACTGGCGCAGGGCGCCGGCAGTGGGGGGCTTGCCGGAGTCCACGGCGCAGATAAACGCTACCAGCTGCAAGTCCGGGCCTTCGCCACGGGTGGTGACCAGGGCGCTGCGCACCTCGGGATGGGCCATCAACACGCGCTCGACGTCGGCGCTGAAGATCTTGAAGCCGCGCACCTTGAGGTGGGTGGTCGCGCGCCCGATCAGGTAGACCTCGCCGGCCTCGTCCAGGCGGACTCTGTCGCCGGTGCGCAGCAGCCGCGGGGCCAGCGCTGGGCACTCCTGGGCCAGTGGGTTGGCCACGAATGCGCTGCGGTTGGCCGCATCGTCCTCCAGGTAGCCGACGCTGAGCCCCGGGGTCTGCACGTACAGTTCGCCGTGGCCACCCAGTGGGGTGCAATCGAGGGCCGGGTCGAGCACGTAGGCCTGGGTGCCAGGGGTCCATTGCAGATGGCCGTCGGGGGCGACTAACGCGACGTCGCCCGCTTCATTGGAGCCATACAGGTCGATCACCCGGCAATTGGGCAGGCAGCGCACCAGGTTCTGCCGCGTGGACGGCGGCAGTTGTTCGCCGCTTAGCCACAGGCACCGCACGCCGGCAAAGGCCTGTTTGAACGCGGGCTCATCGTGCATCAGGCCTGCGGCCAGGCTGGGGGTGATCATCAATTGGCTAAGCTGGCCATGCTCGACGAATGCCCGCAGGGCCTGGGGGTCGAGCACCATGGCGTCGGGCATCAGGCACACGGTGGCGCCGCTGAAAATCGGGTAATACACATACCCGGCCATCCAGGCGTTGAGGCCCACCCGATCACCCGGGCGGATGTGCTGTTGCCACAACGCCAGGGAGTCCAGGCGGCCGTGCTCGCCGATGGTGACGATCTTCGCCGTGCCGGTGGTGCCGGACGTGAGCAGGCCGTAGGCCAGGTCATTTGTCCCCGGTACCCGGTGGGGCAAGGTGGCGGGCCGGGCGGGCGTGGCGGGCAGTTCATCGAACACCAGGCTGGGGTAGCCGGGCGGCAGGTCATTGAGGCTGCTGCTGTCGCCGATCACCACCACCGGCCGCAGATTGGCCAGGGCCTTGGCAGTGGCCTCCAACCCATACCAATGGGGGATGTCGAGGTAGGGCCAGCCCAGCAGGCTGCACGCGGTCATGCTGATCAGGCTGCGCAGGTCCTTGTCCAGGCGGATCGCCACCCAGCCGCCGTGGGCACACTGGCTCGACAGGCGCTCGGCCAGCGTCACGGCATGGGCGTGTAGCTGCCGCGCATTTAGCTGCCTGTGGGGCGTCATCGCGACCAGGCTTTCGGGAGCCTGCTCCAGCAGGCGCAAGAAATGTTGCTGCCACGACAGGCCCGGTGCGATGGCCGCGCTGGCGTAGCGGTTGCTGGCGATTTGGCGTGCGCGGCTGTGCAGGCTTGCGTTGCGCGCAAGGGTGGCCAACTGAGCACTGATTCGCGGCCCCTGTGCAGCAGGGGTGTTTGGCTCGAGGGTAATCAGTGGCAGGCCAAGGGCCCTGGCCGAGGCCGTATCCGGGGCCACCAGGCACAGGAACCGCTGGCGCGCCTGCTCGGGAGAGCAATAGGTCAAGTGCTCGTTGGCCGTCAGCAGCACCAGCGGCCCGTCCTGCAACAGCGCCAGTTCACGCAGGGTCTGGTCGCTCAGGGTGTGGCTGGCGCTGTCCAGCAGCCAAAGGGCATAGTCGTCGGGCAAATGCGCCGCCAGTTGCAGGGCGCGCTGGCGCTGCTCGTCGGTGTGGGCCAGTAACAGCACCTGGAGCCGCGTGGTGGCGGGTTCATGCAGGCACTTGAGGTGATCGGCTGTATCAGCCTGGCGTTGCCAGGTGGCGCACAGCTGGAAAAACCGATAAATCACCTGTTTGTCCCGGGCCGTCTGTTCGACGATAGGCGGGAAATCCATGGCCGGGTGCGTCACCTGGGCGAACCCGCACGAGCGCTCGGCGTCATCATGCCAGCCCTTGAAAAACTGCCATTGCGCGACCTGTTCCGGCTGCCACGCCAACAGCCTTGGGGAATACTCGATGCCGGCAAAATCGCAGAAGCGCAGCAGGGTGCCCTGGGGGTCTGCCATCAAGTCGGCGTCACTGTCCAGGTACAGCACGTGATCGCTGGGGCAATGCTCCAGCACCAGGCCATGAATGCGTGCCAGTTCATCGAAACCCGACTCGTCGGCATCGAAATAGGTGGTGCCGCCGCCCTGGCTGACGCGATACAGCGACTGCATGACCGCCAGCGGCTGGCGCACCAGGAACACATGCTTGAATGCGGTCAACCAGGCGCCATCGATGGCCTGGAAGTCGAAGAAATAGGCGATCTCCTTGGCACATTGCAGGTGCTGGGGTTCGGCCGGA
This sequence comes from Pseudomonas sp. HC1(2025), assembly GCF_058742075.1. NCBI lineage: Bacteria > Pseudomonadati > Pseudomonadota > Gammaproteobacteria > Pseudomonadales > Pseudomonadaceae > Pseudomonas > Pseudomonas sp. HC1(2025). The sequence goes on from NZ_CP196017.1 coordinate 2,541,766, forward strand.
CGTTGGCTCAGCAGGGCCAGCGCCTGGCTGTAGTGGGTGATGCCCGCAGGGCCTTGCGCGGCCTGGCGGTTGCGCTCGATCAGCGCATGCTTTGCCGGGAAGTGTCGGGCCAGGAACGGCTCCGACAGTTGTTCATGCAGCACCTTCACGCCCGGGTGTTGCATCACGGCGCGCTCGAAGGCGGTTGAGCGGCTCCTGGAAACGGCCCACACAATCACATTGGGCAGATGAGATGACGTCAGCATAAACAGCTCCTGGGCAGGGCCTGTGCACGTGAGGTATCTACAGCTCGCCAGCGGGTTTTTTCAGCGCAAGGAAACCCGAGAGCAGAATGAGGACCAGGCCGGTGGCGGTTCGGCCGTTGAGCATTTCGTTGAACAGCAGGGCGCCCCAGGCGATGGCGAAAATCAGGTAGGTGTAGTCAAACGCGCCGATGATCGAGGTCTCGCCAATTTGATAGGCCTTGGCGATCCCGATGCTGACCAGCACCATCAACACCGCCAATACGATCATGATCCACCAGTCGGCCTGGCCCATGGCCGACCAGCCGCCGATCAGGAAGCGCCAACCTTCATTGCTCGGGAAATGCGGGCCGGTCTGCATCACCACCAGGCTGCCGAGCACACCGATCACCAGCAGCGCGGCATTCATGGCCAGTGCCAGCAGCATGGGGTCCTCATCGGCACATTTGCCCTTGGTCACCACCACGGCGAGGGCGTACAGGATGGCGGCGAGTACCGGCAGCAGGGCATAGGTATTGAATTCTTCGGTGCTCGGCGCCAGGGTGATCAAGACCCCGACAAACCCCAGGCCGATCGCCAGCCATTTGCGCAGGGTCACGTCTTCCTTCAGTGAAAGGGCCGCGAACAACGCAATGAACAGGGGCGTGGTGTAGATTGCCAGGGCAGCGATGGTCAGGCTGATAAAGGGCAGGGCGCCGTAAAAGGCGATCCACATCAACGACAGCAGCAGGCTTCTTATCACCACCCACAGCGGGGACAGTGGGCGCAACTGCGCGGCGCCGCGCATGTGCACCACTAACGCCAGCAGAATGGCGCAGGCCAGGACGGAGCGGATCACATACAATTGCCACATTGACGTATCGGGACTGGTCGCCTTGATGATGGCGTCTGACACCGACAGCAAAAATACCGAACCCACCACGATAAGAATGCTTTGTCGGTTATCGGTGGCGGTTATCGTAGTGCTTCCAGACATGAGTTTTCCTTGATTGGCCTGCAGTAAGGATTCTGGGTGAGCACTGGTTGTATTTAAAGTGACTTATGGTTACGCAGAAGGACTGAAAATTATGGATAATTTCAAACGCTCACTGCCTCCACTGTCCAGCCTTGTGCCTTTTGAAGCGGCGGCGCGACTTGAGAGCTTTTCCAAAGCCTCAGAAGAGTTGCACCTGACCCAGGCAGCCATCAGCAAACAGGTCCGTGCCCTCGAAGAATTTCTCGGTGTTGCTTTATTTACCCGTAGAAACCGCGCGGTGTTCCTCACGGCGGCGGGGGTCGAATTTCGCGATACCGTGCGCACCGCCTTCCTGGGCATTGCGTCGCAAGCCGAAGACCTGAAAAAAGGCCGGGACAACAGCGAAGTGGTGCTGGTGGCGCAACTGTGCGAAGCCTTTTATTGGCTGACTCCCAATATTCCCGCGTTGCACAACAAGCACCCCGAGATCGAAGTGCGGCTTAACGCATCGACCCAGCCCATTACCGAAACCGCGGAAAAATTTGATATCGCCATCCAGACCTCGGGCCGGGCATCTGGTGACCACACGCGGTTGTTTACCTTGAGCGACGAAATCTACCCGGTGTGCAGCCCCCGTTATCTCGCGTCCTTTGGCAGTACATCGCTGGCCCTGGCAGACCTGGCCAACCTGCCGCTGCTGCACCATGTCGCGGTGCCGCAGGACTGGAGCACCTGGAACGATTGGTTGCTGGAGTACGGCATCAAGCTGGGCGACCCCAAGGGCAAGTTCTTCGACAGCTATCCGGTGATGATGCAGGCCTGCGTCGCGGGCTTCGGTTTTGCCCTGGGGTGGCGCAGGACCACTGAAAGAATGCTGGCCAGCGGTGAGCTGGTGCGGCCCTTTGCGCAATCGACCCACTTGCCGCAAGCCCTGAGCGTCTACAAGTGGCGAGACGCCAACCTGGGCCCGGCAGCCCGGCAGTTGCTGGAATGGTTGAAGTCGTCGTTCGCCGACTGAGGCTAAGCGCTGCCCAGCACATGGGGGGAGCGTTTGTGCCCTGGCTGAACCGGCAAGCCGGCTCAGTCAGGGGGCATCGGCCTACACGGGCCTTAGCGATCTTCGGCGAGCAGCAGGCCGAGCGCTGCCAGGGTTTTTTTCTGGATGTCATGCACGGCGTGTTCGCTGTTGGCGCCCAGGCCTGGGTCGACGATAAAGCGCCCCTGCTGGTAGCCATCACTGCTCAAGCCGCGCTGCACGCTGGCGCACAGCGGCACATCTTCTTCACGAATCACCGCCACAAAGTCGATGACTTCCTGTTCTTCGCGCGTGGGGGTGGCCGCCTCGCAGAACCATTCGACCACCTGCACGGTGTGATCCACCGCGAGCGGGATGTGATGCAGCACATTCATATAGCCTCCTGGGTAAACCTCCAGGCAAAAATTCGGCCATAGGTACCAGGCGCCAAACTGGCGGGACTGGGCGGAGGTCTGCTTCATCGTATAACCCTGGTTCTCACCGCTGTCGTGGCTGACATGGGCGTGGTAATGCTCATGGATCGCCAAGTGGTAGCTCTTCAGGTCCAGGGTGGCCATGGACAGCGTCGGGTGGCACATCGGGCAGTGATAACACTCCGAATAGTTCTCCACCGAGACCTTCCAGTTCGACTGCACGCTGTAGTCCTTGGAGTAGGCATGGACCAAGCGTTCCGGTGCGGGGGCGAACGCGCGGATGGAGTCCTCCAGGCCAGGCAGCAGGGTTTGCATGGAGGCGCAGTGGCTGTCGAAGTTGATAAAGATAAACCCGCAAAATACCTCAAGGCGGATGGGTGCGAGTTGCACCTGCGCGGTGCTGAAGTTCTTGACGTGTTCGGACTTGCGCGCACTGATCAGTTGGCCCTGGGTGTTGTAGGCCCAGGCATGGTAAGGGCAGGTCAGCAGCCCGGGCACATGCCCGCGGCCCTCCACGAGCCGATGTGCACGGTGCTGGCACACATTGTGGAAGGCCTTGAAGGCGCCATCCTGGTCCTTTACCACCAGGGCACTCTGGCGGCCCAGGTCGCGTACGTAATAGTCGCCGACCTGGGCCAGGGCTGACACGTGGCATACGTACTGCCAGGTCTTGCAGAAAATCAGCTGCATTTCCTGCTCGAACAGCCCGCTGTCCACATAGTGTTCGCTGGGCAAGGTGAAGGATGCAAAGGGGTCGGCGGCAAAGCCTCGAGCCAGGTGCGGGGACGATGGGGCGCTGGACATGGAACCTCCATGGATCAACGGGGATAAAGGGGTGGGGGGCTCAGTTGTACTGGGCGAGCGCCGATTCGAAACACCGGGGGTCAAGGTCAAGCCCCAGCCCCGGCCTGTCCTGCACATAGGCGCGGCCCTGGCGAATATCGAACCCGCCCGTGGCCAGTTGCACATCGTGGTGGCGGCAACAGTTCCAGCTCGCACGATGAAAACGCGCCGGCGTCGCGGTGGCCAGGTGCATGACGGCGCTGTCGGACACCAGCGTGCCGCCGACGTCCTCGATGTTCATCTGGATCCCGTGATGGAGGCAGAAGTCGCGCAGTTGCCGGGCCTTGGTCAAGCCGCCGACCCGGCCGATTTTCAGCCCGATGACCTGGGTGATGTTATGGCGCTGGGCGTACACCAGGTCGGCCAGGGTCACGATGGACTCATCCAGGATGATCGGGTTGCGGGTCAGCTCGCGCACGGCGCGGCATTGGTCCATGGACTCACAGGGCTGTTCGAAACATACCGTGGGATCCTGCACGCTGTTCATCACCGCGACGGCATCGGCCACCGTCCAGGCGCGATTGACATCGAAGGTGATCACCTCGCCCGGCAGGCGTTGCTCGATCAGGCTGTTGATCCGCGCGACATCCTCCACGACACCGGTACCCACCTTGCACGAATGGGTACGATAACCCTGCTGGCGGGCGGCTTGCAGGTGCGTTGCCATGTGCTCGGGATCACCTGTGGGGATGCTGCTCTGCAAGGCAATCGAGGCCTGGAATTTGCCTCCCAGCAAGGCATACACCGGCAACTGGCAGTGCTTGCCCAGAATGTCCCAGCAGGCCAGGTCAATGGCCGCTTTTACATAGGGGTGCCCGGGCAGCATGACGTCCATCCGCTCGTTGATCTGCTCCAGGTACAGCGGGTTCTCCCCCAGCAGGTGCGGCGCCAGTTCCGCGATCCCCGCCCGTACGCCTTTGGCATAGGCCGGCAGGTAGGTGGCGCCCCATGGGCAGCTTTCTCCCACCCCCTGCAAGCCGCTGTCGGTGCCGATCACCACCACGGTGGAGTCCAGCGCGGCATAGTGCAGGCGCCCGCCGCTGAGGCTGTATTTTTCCTTGAGCGGCACATCGAACTGATAGACCTTGATCGACGTTATTTTCATGGCGCACATACCCCCTCGGCGAGGGCCAGGCCCGGTATCCGGCGTGGGATGGCCGCATCCAGGATCGATTGTTGGAAGATCCGGTTGATCACGCTCAGTTGCAGCGCGTGGCGTTTTTGCTCGACCACCGCGATGCTGTCGAAACACGGCTCGTAGCTGTCCAGGTGTTCGGCCACCCAGCTGGGGCCACAGCTCCAGTTGACCACCTGGGTGATCAGCGTCGGTGACAGGCCCATGGCGCTGCCGATCTCAGCCGCTTCGCCAAGGATGACCCGGTTGATGCAAGCGAGAAACTCCACCAGGTGCGCCGCCAGCTTGATCTTCTGATTGTCGGTAAAGGTGATGCCGCAATGGAACGCGTGCGGCAGGGTGGGGGTGATGCGACCGAAGGCATCCTCGGTAAAGGCGCCGCTATGGCGGTAGGCGCGATTGGCTCCGTAGGGCGAGGGCGCCTGGAAGCCCGGCAGGGCAAGGGCAATGCGATTTTCCTGTTCGCTCAAGGCGGCGATCTTGACGTGATTGTCCTGGCTGTCGAACTGTGCGCCTGCCTGTCGATAACGCTCAGCGACGATGCGCCCCAACGGCATCGCCACTCCCAGCTCATCGGCCAGCGCCTCGGTGAGGTTCATGTCCTTGACCGTGATCTCCAGGGTGCAGGAATGGTCATAGCTGGCGTCGAGCATAAAGGGGGTCAACTGGTTGCTGACAAAGCAGTTGCCACGGGAGGTCTTGACGAAATCCCACAGCCAATGCAGCGGGATCTCATGGGCCCTGGCCAATACCAGTAACTCGGCCCACACGGCGGTCGCAGCGTAGAACAGCAGGTTGGTCAGCAGCTTGACGGACTGCCCGGCGCCGATCTCGCCCACGTAAAATGCCTTGCGGCCCATGGTCTCCAACACGTTGTGGCTCAATTGATAACCGCGTTCATCGCCCCCGATGTAAAAGCACACGTTGGCGAAATCCACCCCCATGTGCGACAGGTTGCTGACAGGGGCTTCCAGGCTGTAGATGGATTTTTGCCGGGCCAGCCCGGCGATGTAGCGGGTGTTGTGGTAGTCGGTGGTGGAGGTGTCGATCCACACCGAATGCGCCGCCATCCCGGCCAGCGCGCCGTGCGGCCCGGTCATGTTTTCCAGTACATGATGGGGCAGAGGCAGGCAGGTCACGACCACCTCACAGCCACTGGCGCACAGTGCCGGGGTGGCCTTCCAGCAGGCACCGGCGGCGATCACCGAGCGTGCGTGTGCCGCGTCGATGTCATACACCTGCACGGCGTAGCCGGCGTGCAGCAGGCGCTCCACCAGGGGGCGGCCCATATTTCCGACGCCGATGAAGGCGATTTTGCTTGGCGTTGCGCTGTCCATATCGCTTCTCCTGTGGGGCTGCTTCAAGCGAACTCGCGCGCCCTGCCGGCGCCCTGGCCGGACACCCAGATGGAATTAAAGTTGTCGAGCATCACCTGTTGGCAGGCGACCGTTGCGTCGCCGCCCAGGGGCGTGAACACCGCATCGATGTTCGGGTACACAAAAAACGGCAACGACACTCTGGCGGTGCTGGCGCGGTGGATGACCTGGTGCGGTGTACTGGTGAACAGGCCGTTGCTCCACTTCATCAACATATCGCCGAGATTGACCACCACCTCGTGTTTGCGGCACGGCACGTCGATCCAGCGCCCCTGGGAAAACGCACTGAGGGCGCAGGCATCTCGCGGGTCCTGGAACAGCAAGGTGAACATGCCGTTATCGGTGTGCTTGCCCGCGCCGCTGCCCGACGGCGGGTAATACAGGGCGCGCTGGATCAACACCGGGTCGGAAAAAAAGCCCTGGAAAAATTCGCCATCCAGCCCCAGGGACCGGGCCAGGCCGCGCAGCAGCGCGGGCACTACGCGGCTCATAACTTCGTGTTGCAGAGCCAGCATGGCCATGGCAAATCCGGGCGCCTGGTCGTCGCTGGGCAGCAGGTTCGGCCCGGTAAAAGGCAAGTCGCAGGCCGGTGCTTCCCGGCCCATGTCGAAATGCTGCTTGCGGTCGGGGCCGGTGGGCGCATGCAGGGTCTCGCCAAACGTATCGACATACCCACGGCACGTCTTGGGGCTGACTACTTGGCGGTCCTGGCCAAACTGCTTTTTGATCGACAGTGGCAGCGCAAAGAACTGGCGCGCCGTGGCCAAGGCATCCTCTATCAACGAGAGCCGGATACCATGATCGGCCAGGTAGAAGAATCCATCATTGACGCAACAATCGCGCAAACGGCTGACTTCATAATCTGCTTGGGTCGATGCAAGGCGCTCAAGGGAGATACTTTTGAGCACATCCATGTTCGACTCCTGATTATTTGTTGACGGCGAACGCCAAGTAGTGGGCTTGCACATCGTTTAAGTAAGCAGCGTTCATAAAGGAGGGCAGTGCACAAAGTTGTGCAGAGGCGGTTAACTTGTCCAGGAATTTATCAAAGTGTTCGTCTTGATAAAAACTACAGCGAGTACTGAACAGAATCACTCCACCCTGCGTGGTAATGCGCATAAGTTCATGGATCGCCTCGATGGGTAAGTGGCCCTGGATAAACGCACCGCAACAAAAGGTCGCGTCATACTGGTTATCTGCAATCAATGGATTGTGTTCCGTAAGATCCACCCCGCCATACAGTCTGGCGTAGGCCTGGGTCTTGTGCGCCAGGTGGGTCATGGCCGGCGACAGGTCACACCCGTCTACCGGCGAAAACCCCCGTAGCATCAGCTCTTTACCCACCAGGCCAGTGCCGCAGCAGGCATCCATGATACGCAGCGACTGGCGCTCCCGCGGGGCTCGGCGCAATGAGTCGAAGAGATCTGCGAGCATGCTGGGGCCGCAGTAATTTTCTTCAGAGACATCATTGTCATAATCGGCTGACCAGGTCTCGTAGTAGTTCTTTAGACGCGAATAGTCACGACCAAAGTTGAGTGCCTGATTCACGGAAGTTAATGGTGCAGTTGCGACGCCATTGCTTGCATAGTTTTCGCTGGCCATTCTGTATTCTCCGGAAAAATGTTTTTCTGGTTGAATTAGTTAATGGTACTGCGTGGGGTGTTCATTCTTGTTCGGTAACTACGATGGTGTAAAGCGGGGGATAGACGACTTATCCTACAAAATGCGCGACATGGTTAACTGGTCGTTATACATAACGTTTATTGCGCTGATGTAATTCCCCCCACTGGCGTCCAGTCACAGACGCCGGGGGCGATCAAGGGAGGTTGCCCGGGGTGCAGTGCTTTTCACGCCGTGGGAGGTACGCAGGATGTGGGCCGAGCAGGGGGCCTGGAAACACGGTTGGTGGTCGCGGTCACACTTCGTCACCTTGGGCGCGGCCTCAGCTGTGCTGCTGTTGCTGCGCGGCAAACGCCTGCGCCAGAAAGTCGATCAACGTGCGCACCGACGGCAACAGTCCCCTCCTTGAAGGGAAGACGGCGGTGATCACGCCTTCGGTGGGGCGCCAATCGGGGAGCAGGCTGATCAGGCGCCCGTGTCTGATCTCATCCTCGACCACCGCCAGCGGCAGGTTGGCGACGCCCACGCCCTGGAGCACCGCGCTTTTCAGGGTGGGCATGTCATCGCTGATCAGCCGTGGTGCGTGGCAGATCTCGGCCGTCTCGCCTGCTGGCCCGGTCAGGCCCCAGACGTACTGCGCTGTCGGGTTGCCCCAGCAGATGGTCGGCAGTCCTGACAAATCGGCAGGGACCTGGGGCCGTGGATGCTCCTGTAAAAAACCCGGGCTCGCTACCAGCACCTGGGTGCTCCTGGCGAGCAGCTTCATCACCAGGTCGCTGCTTTCCAACGGTGGGAAGCACAGGTTCAGCGCAATGTCATAGCCCTCGCTGATCACATCGACCTTACGGTTGAAACTCTTCACGTTGAGCTCGACGCTGGGGCACTGCGCCATGAACTGGCCCAGCATCGGCGCCACCCAGTAATTGAGCAGGGCGGTGGTGCAACTCAGGCGAATCACCCCACGGGGCTCGGCCTTGTTGAAGGCGATCAGGTCCTCGGCCGACTCCGCCTCGGCGGTCATCGCCACGCAGTGGCGGTAATAGGCCAGGCCAATGTCGGTGACCTGGAACTGCCGGGTCGAGCGCTGTATCAGGCGTGCCCCCAGCCGCGCCTCCAACTGGCTGACCCGGCGGCTCAAGGTCGACTTGGGCATGTTGAGTGCCCGACCGGCCGCCGCGAAGCCACCATGCTCCACCACCTTGGCGTAGAGGAAGAGTTCATTCAGGTCGAACATGCGCATCGTTCCAATTTTGAGATGGTGAAGTCTAATTCAACCACTACCGAACACCTAGAGTGATGACTAAGGTGGAGCCGCTGTTTGTTTCAGGCCACACACGCGCAGTGAATCACGGTAGCGGCAGGGGGCATATGGGCTGGCACTCGGTGGGCTGGACTGGCTCGGGTGGGCCATTAGCGTTGGCTCCGTTCAGGGTAAATCTGCAGGAATGCAAAAAATGATCGCCTTGCGCTAACAAAAATTGCTGTGCGCAGGCGTTCCATTGTTGGAATTGTCAGCTGTTGCCAGGCGCTTCGAGGCCTGAGGTCCGAAAGCGAACGAACCTGGCGAGTCGTAACCCATTCATATCTGCACAGGACGTGCAGAGCCTGCCGGGCATTTGGCAGGCAGTCATGCCAGGGAGGTTCATCCACGCAAGAGGAAATGCAAATGAGCGCTTCAGGTAACGCTGCAAACTTTAATGGTCAGAAGCCGACGATTGACCCCACCGACACCGCCATGTTGCTGATCGACCACCAGAGTGGCCTGTTCCAGATCGTCAAGGACATTGATGTTCCTCAATTGCGCGCCAATGCCATTGCCTTGGCCAAGGCCGCGACCCTGCTGAAAATCCCGGTCATCACCACCGCTTCAGTGCCCCAGGGGCCGAACGGCCCGTTGATCCCGGAGATCCACGAGGCGGCGCCCCATGCCCAGTACGTGGCCCGGCGCGGCGAGATCAATGCCTGGGATAACCCCGAGTTCCACGCGGCGGTCAAGGCCACCGGCAAGAAGACCCTGGTGATTGCCGGCACCCTGACTAGCGTGTGCCTGGCGTTTCCGTCCATCGCGGCGGTGCATGAAGGCTACAAGGTGTTCGCCGTAGTCGACGCGTCGGGCAACCACTCGAAACTGGCCACCGACCTGACCGTCGCGCGCCTGGCCCAGGCCGGCGTGGTGCCGATCGACATCATGGGCACCCTGTCGGAACTGCAAGGCTCGTGGAACCGTCCGGATGCCCAGGAGTGGGCGAACGTCTACACCCAGGCCATGCCGCACTACCAACTGCTGATCGAGAGCTACATCAAGGCCCAGCAAGTGGCAAACAATCACGAAGAGCTAGACTCCCAGCGCAAGTAAATACGGCTGACCTTCCCCGGTGCAGTCCATTTGGGCAAGCACCTTTTTTATCAGGAGCATCATGATGTCTAAACCTTACGTTCGCCTGGACAAAGACAATGCAGCTGTCCTGCTGGTTGACCACCAGGCTGGCTTGCTGTCACTGGTCCGCGATATCGAGCCCGACAAGTTCAAGAACAACGTCCTGGCCCTGGCTGACCTGGCCAAATACTTCAAGCTGCCGACCATCCTCACCACCAGCTTCGAAACCGGCCCCAACGGCCCGCTGGTGCCCGAGCTCAAGGCCCTGTTCCCGGACGCGCCGTACATTGCCCGCCCTGGGCAGATCAACGCCTGGGACAACGAAGACTTCGTCAAGGCCATCAAGGCCACCGGCAAGAAGCAACTGATCATCGCTGGCGTGGTGACCGAGGTGTGCGTGGCGTTCCCGGCACTGTCGGCCCTGGCCGAAGGCTATGACGTGTTTGTGGTGACCGATGCCTCCGGCACTTTCAACGAACTGACCCAGCAATCGGCCTGGGCCCGCATGACCGCCAACGGCGCCCAACTGATGACCTGGTTCGGCCTGGCGTGCGAGCTGCACCGCGACTGGCGCAACGATATCGAAGGCCTGGGGACCTTGTTCTCCAACCACATCCCGGACTATCGCAACCTGTTCACCAGCTACAACGCGTTGACCGAGCGCAAGTAAGCCCAGGCGTGGGGGCTGCGCTGCGAGAGGCGGCCTCCACTTCAGCCCGAGACGAGGAGCGTCCAGATGCAAAAACACCACCAAATTCCAGCCAATGACCCGCTATTGAACGCTGACAATCACGCATTGCTGTTGATTGACCATCAGTACCTTCAGCTGTTGGCAGTGCGTTCTCACTCGGCGGATACGGTCGTCACCAATACCACCTTGTTGGCCAAGGGCGCGAAGATCTTCAATGTTCCCACGCTATTGACCACGGCCTACGCCGAGCGCCAGGAGATTTTCCAGGAGCTGCAGGCGGTGTTTCCCGAACAGCAACCGATCGACCGTACTGGCCTCAACTCTTGGGATGACCCGCGGGTGCGCAAGTGGGTCGAGGACACCGGCAAGAAAAAGCTGGTGATTGCGGGCTTGTGGACTGAGGTCTGCCTGAGCTTCGCGGTGTTGAGCACACTGGCGGCGGGGTATGAGGTGTATATCGTCACCGATGCCGCGGGCGGGGGCAGCACCGAAGGCCATGAGCGGGGTGTACAACGCATGGTACAAGCCGGTGCCCGGCCGCTGACGGCGGCGGTCTACATCAGTGAGTTGCAACGCGACTGGTCCCATGAAGAAACGGCAGGTGAGGTGGCCAAGCTCTTTGCTGAGCTGGGCGGTGCCTTTGGTCAAGGGTTGCGCTGGGAGTGGCAACTGTTGGGCCTGAAAGAAGGCACTCGATAGAAAGAGTTAATGTCGAGTGGCGTGTTGTGCAGGAGCCGCGCGCTGCGCAAATCCTGCGCCGCATCGAATTGCACGCAGAGCTTTATCAGTCTTGTTGGCGGTCCCCAATACTTGCCCGATTTATAAATTGCTGAGCGCCAGTGTCAGCATCCGAAGTCAATTGGCGGTAAAGGAGCAGCTATGAGTAATCAGGAGCCATTCAATCAGTTGTCCACGTCATCTGATTGCCCGAGGGCTGAGGGTGTTCGCGAGATTCAGCGTATTACGGCGCGCACTGCACAGGTGGGCGGTGGGATTGCGATCAATCGGCTGATGCCCTCCAGGCAGCGGCGCACTATTGGCGCCTGGTGTTTTCTCGATCATGCCGGCCCTACGGTGTTTGAGAGCAATGCGGGGTTGCGTGTCGGCCCGCATCCGCATATCGGCCTGCAGACTTTTACCTGGATGATCAAAGGCGAAGTCCTGCACCGAGACAGCCTGGGCAATGAGCAGGTTGTTCGTCCGGGCCAGGTCAACCTGATGACGGCCGGGCGGGGCATTACCCACACCGAAGAGTCATTGGCGCAGGAGCATCACCTGCATGCGGCGCAACTATGGATCGCCTTGCCGCAGGCCGATAAAGACTGCGCACCGGCATTTGACCACTACCCCGATTTGCCGACCTGGGCTGAAGGAGGCTTGCAGCTCACGTTATTGGCCGGAGGTTTTGCAGGCCGAACCGCACCGGGTCGATTCTATTCGCCACTGGTGGGTATCGACCTGCGGTGTGACGCCGCCGCGAGTGTGCACTTGAGCCTTGATCCGCAGTTCGAGTACGGCATTTTGCCGCTGGAAGGCGCCTTCAGCATCAATGGTCAAACCTTTGCCAGTAACGAGCTGGCTTATCTGGGGCGTGGCTTGAGCGAGCTGAGCTTGCAGTCTTTTGCAGCCTCGCGTGCATTGCTCTTGGGGGGCGTGCCTCTAACCGAGGAGATTTATCTGTGGTGGAATTTTGTTGCGCACGACAAGGCCGATATCGTCGAGGCTTTACTGGCGTGGAACAACCGTGACCTGCAACGGTTTGGTGATGTCGAGGGGTTTGACGGCGATCGTCTGCTAGCCCCTGAGCTGCCTTGGCCGCACGCATGAGCCGCCCATGCAGCCGCTGATCAACTATTTCAAAGTTGTGTTCAACCCCGGCCTCGGGGTGTTGCTGTTTGCCCTGCGCACCGTCGCGGCCGGGCTGTTGACGTTGTACCTGGCCTTTATCTTCGACCTGGATCAACCCAAATGGTCGGTGATGGCCGTGATTATCGTCAGCCAGCCCCTGGGCGGCATGGCGTTGCAGCGCAGTTTCTCGCAGATCATCGGCACCCTGGTCGGTGCCGCCGTGGCAGTGGTAATCATGGGGATTTTCCCCCAGGCGCCGCTGCCCTTTGTTATCACCCTGTCGTTGTGGCTGGCGTTCTGCACCGCTGGCGGCACGTTGTTGCGCTACACCAGTTCCCATGCGTTTGTGCTCAGTGGTTTTACCGCCGTGGTGGTGGGGCTGCTGGCGGTGCCGGAGCAGGACAACACCTTGATGCTGGCGATCACCCGGCTGACCGAGACGCTGCTGGCGGTGGCCTGTGTATGCCTGGTGAGCCTGCTCACAGCGCGCCCGGAAGCGGTTGCACGGGGCTATTTCGCCAAGGTCGACCAGGTGTTGAAATTGATGGCCGCTCACGCCGCAGCGGTGATCCGCACCGAAGAGAGCGAGGCGGACTTTCATAAGCGCCAGATGCAGTTGCTGGGGGAAATCAGCGCCCTGGAAGGCCTGCGCCGGCATCTGTATTTCGATGCGCCACGGCTGCGCAGCGCCAATGGGTTGGTGCAACTGCTCGGCAACCAATTGGTGTTGCTGGCCTCGCGGCTGACCGTGCTGCGGCGCCAGCGCATGCTGATCGGTGAGCGCTGGGAAGGCGATCTGCCGGAGGATATCCAGCAGTTGCGGGCTGACGAGCTGGCGTTTCTCGACCAGTTGGCGGTGGCCGGTCGTTCGCTGTCGGCCGAAGCGCGCCAGGGCTTTACCGCGCTCCAGCAGCGGTTTGACCAACAGGCAAAAAACGCCGAGCAGCGCGCCGGGCCCATGACCGGCACCTTGCGCGCACTGGCGTGGGCCTTGCGGTGGGAGCAGGCGCGCCTGTTGCAGCAACTGGAGGAAATCCTCGAACTCAGCGATGCCATCCAGGACGGTCGCCAGGCCAGCTGTGCGCACCGCCAGGGCCAGAGCAATCCGCTGTACCTGGACTGGCGCCTGGCCGGGATGAACGCGGCGCGGGCCTTCATTGCCTTGTTCGTCAGCGGCCTGATCTGGATCGAGACCGCGTGGGACGGCGCCCGGGCCGGGATGATCCTGGTGGGCATTCTCTGTTCGTTGATGGCGACCTTTCCCCGGCCCCTGGCCGCGAGCCAGAACTATGCGCGCGGGTTTGGCCTGTCCCTGGTGGTCTCGGCGGTCTATCAGTTCATGCTGGTGCCGGCCATTGGCGATGTGGAAATGCTGTTTCTGATCCTCGCGCCGCTGCTGTATGTAATTGCGGTAGGCCTGGCCAGCCCGATGACCGCCGGGATCGGCATGGGCTTGGGCCTGTCGACCTTCCTGATGGTAGGGCCGCAGAATATCGGGGCCTGGCAGAACAGCGCGAGCCAGTGGTTCGAATTCGCTGGCGCCTATATAGGGGCGTGCGCGCTGTCGTTGCTAGTGTATTCGTGGGTGTTTGCGTTTAACCCTGCGCGGCGTATCCAGCGCCTGTACGACGAGAGCCGTGGCCAGGTCTACGCGCTGCTCCGGGCCTCGACGGCGGACTCCCACCAGTTTGCCTTTGAAAGCCGGATGATGGACCGCCTGACCATGATGCTGGGGCTGTTGCCGGCGGCCAACGACCGGCGTTCCAACGCGCTGTTCGAGGTCAGCCTGGCGTGCATGGCCCTGGGGATCGCCCTGAACCAGCTCAAGCAACAAGGCCAGGACAATACGCTGCTCGCGCCTGCAACCAAGGCTCGCTTGCAGTCGGTCCTGGAGCAGTCCGGGCGTTATGTGGCCGGCCGGCCGGGTGTCGACGTGCAAGCTCTGACCACGAGCCTGCGCCAGTTGGGCGACGAGTTGGACCAGCTGCATGCCAGCGCGTTGCCTTCAGGGCATGGGCAGCTGTGGTCGGTGTTTCGCATTCGGGTGGCGTTGCTGATCGTGGCGTCGTTCCTTGAGCGCTATCGCGAATTTCTTGAACCCGTGGAAGAAGGAGTGCCGGCCCTTGCCGATTGATTTCGAGGTGGGCGGCGTGTACCTGCCGCCGATTGCCCAGGTCCTGTTGTTGGCGCTGCCAGTGTTCATGCTGCTGGACTGGGGTTTGCGCCGCCTCGGCGTGTTGCGGCTGGTCTGGCATGAGGCGCTGTTTGAGGGCGCCCTGTATGTCTGCGTATGTGCGGTGGTGATTTTAGTGATGGGAACCCCATGATCTTGAAAAAATTCATTCCCCAAGTGATTACCCTGGTGGTGGTCTTGCTGGCCGTGGTGCTGGGCTGGTTCGCCTGGGAACACTACACCCGCTCGCCCTGGACCCGTGATGCGCGCGTGCGTGCCGACGTGGTGACGCTGCCGGCGGATGTCTCCGGGCTGATCGTCAGCCTGCGGGTGCAGGATAACCAGCATGTGACAAAGGGCGACGTGCTGCTGGAAATCGACCCTGCGCGCTACGCCCTGGCGGTCGAGCATGCACGGCGCTCGGTGGACGTGGCCAAGGCCACCCTGGGCCAGTCCCAGGCAGCGATCATTGCCAGCCAAGCCCAGCTCAAGCAGCGCCAGAGCGAGGAGCGGCGGCGGCGCACCCTCAAGCAGGGGTTCGCGATCTCCGGCGAAGAGTGGGAGAAGTCCAGTACCGACGTGGCGGTCGCCCAGGCGCAACTGTTGAGCAACCAGGCCAATCTCGGGCTGGCCGAGGCCAACGTGCAGTTGGCCAAGGCCGCATTGACCCAGGCAGAGCTCGATTTGCAGCGTACCCGGGTGATCGCGCCGGTCAGTGGCTATGTCACCAACCTGTTGACGCGCCAGGGCGACTACGCCACGGCCGGTGGTGCCTTGCTGGCGCTGGTGGACAGCGACTCGTTCTATGTCAGTGGCTATTTCGAGGAAACCAAGCTGCCCCGGATCGCCGAGGGCGACCGCGTACGGATTCAGTTGATGAGCGGCGAAACCTTTGGCGGCACGGTGCAGAGCATCGCCTTCGCCATCACCGACCGCGAGAACTCTCCGGGCAGTCGCCTGCTGGCCAACATCAACCCCAGCTACACCTGGGTCAAGCTGGCACAGCGGGTGCCGGTCAGAATCGGCATCGATCCTGAATACGCCAGCCAGGGCCGCTTGCGGGCGGGCACCACGGCGACGGTGACTGTACTGCAACAACAGGAGCAACGCTGATGGGGTTTGCCATGGGGCGGCTGGTGCGGGTTTCGATGTCGCTGACGGTGTCCCTGTCGGCAGCGAGCGTGTACGCCGATAACTCCCTGGGCCAACGGGACAACCTCAGCACGGGCATCAATGAGCGGCAGAAGGCTGAGCTGGCGGTCGCGCCGGGGTTTGTCAGCGGTTCGTCCCTCAATGGCTTGCTGCGCAATTACTACCTGGGCCGCGATAACCACAACACGCCGTCACGGCTGGACCAGCGCGAATGGGTGCAGGGGGTGTACCTGTCCTTTCGTTCGGGGTACACCGACACGCCGATTGGGGTCGGGGTGGATGTGCATGGGTTCTATGGACTCAAGCTCGACGGCGGCGGGGGCAGTGGCGGGGCGGGGTTGCTGCCGCTGGATTCGCAGATGGCCCCGCAGGCCGACTTCTCGGCGGCGGGCGCGGCCCTCAAGCTGCGCGCCTTTGACAGCCTGGTGCAGGCCGGTGACCAGTACCTGGAGAACCCGCTGGTGGCCAGCGGTGTGAGCCGGGTGTTCCCACAGACCTTTCGCGGGGTGACGCTGAAGAACTACAGCCTGCAGAACCTGACCCTGGACGGCGGTTGGGTCGACTCCACGCGGCTGCGCAACCAGAGTGGCCAGAGCCACCTGGGTACCAGTTATGGCAACGGCAACAAGGCCGGGCTGGCCGCCGATCGTGAAAGCCCGCACATGGCCTGGCTGGGGGGTGTCTACAGTGCGCCGGGCGGGATGACACTGACGGTGTATGGCGGGCAACTCAGCGATATCTGGAATCAGTACTACGCCGGTGTGAGCCAACCGTTCATCCTGGCTCAAGGGGTCACGCTGACGCCGTATGTGCATTACTTCAACACCCGCGACCAGGGCCAGCGCCAGTTGGGGCGTATTGACAACCACACCTACACCGGCGGCCTGACCCTGTCCGGCGCCGGCCAGAGCCTGACCCTGGGGCTGCAGAAGGTTGATGGCGACACGCCGTTCGACTACGTGGTGCAGGACGACCGGACCTTCCTCTACCTGAACAACTCCCAGCAGTACGCAGACTTCAACGCGCCAGGGGAACGCTCCTGGAAGATCCAGTACCAGACCAGCCTGGCGTTCATCGACGCGCCCGACTTCCAGCTCAGTACCTCCTATACCCGTGGCGAAGCGGACCTGACCCGGGTCGATCCCGACAGCAAAGGCTACGGCTACATCTACAACGCCGCCGGCAAGGATGCCCATCACTGGGAGCGGGACATTGCCCTGCGCTACGCCGTGCCGGGCGGCAAGGCCAAGGGCTTGAACGTCACACTGCGCTGGGCGGCCCACCGCACGGGGCAGGGGTATACCGCACCGGGCAATACCCGTGGCAATTCCAACGCTGATGAATACCGGGTGATTGTCGATTATCCGTTCAGCGTTTTTTAGCGGCTTTGCAAACGCCGGTTGAATCAGTCGCGCAAACCCAGGGAAGCATCCGTTATGAAGACTCCGTCCAAAGCGTTTCTGACCTTTTTGGCGATGGCCACGCTCTGCGCGTGCTCTACCCAACTGACTGAGCAAGGTCTCAACGTTAATCTGGTCACCGCAACATCATCCAATCAATGCAACCTGGTCAGGGTGTTCACCGTCAGGGGGGCGAGTGCTGATGAAACGTTGCGCATGGCCTTTAACGAAGCTGGCGCTTTGGGGGCCGACAGCATGGCGGTGGCTGACGGTAAGGAAACTCCCGACGGTGCCGAGATTACGGGTGCGGCGCTGATCTGCCACAAATGAAGGCGCCCCCATAGGCGTCTTACTGGGCCTTATCAGCTGACAAGCCATTGATAAATATAGATATGGTCTCTTTGATCAGTTGTTCGCGTGCCGGTTTTCCGGGGCTTTTGCAAAGCCCCAGCAGGCAACGCAACTGCATGTCGCCAGTCAGTGCATCGAGGAAGATCTTGGCGCGGGTCTGCGGGTCGCCCGGGATAATCAGGCCGGCTTCCTCGGCCCAGGTGAAGTACTCGGCCAGGCAGGTGTAGGCCGTGGCGGGCGCCGCTTCGAAAAACGACTTTGCAGCCTCCGGCGCGCGCAGGGCTTCGGACACGATCAGGCGATGCAGGGCAAGGGTGCGGGGTGATAACACCACGTCGAGAAAGACCCGGGCAATGGTGGTCAACGCTTCCTGTAGCGGCTTCTGGGCCAGATTCATGTGGGTAAGCGGGCTGACGTTCTCTGCGCACAGCTGCTCGATAATCGCCGCGAACAGCCCCTCCTTGCCACCGAAATAGGCGTACAGCGTGCGCTTGGAGCCGCCAATGCTGGCGATGATCCCGTCGACGCTGACCCCGGAATAGCCTTCTGCGAGAAACATCTCAGTCGCAACCTGGAGAATACTTTGACGTTTTGCTGCTTGCCTCGGGGTAGGGGTTTGCATGTGAATCGGATATTCCTGAAAGAACACGGTGAAAGAAGCCATAGCCTACGCCGCTCTGCATAAGCCTTCCAGCCACACGGCGGGAAGAATCACCCAGTCATCCTGCGATATTTTTTGTAAAAAGCCCGCGCATCACCCTTGACGCGTGTTTGTTTTGGGCGCATTTTTGGCGAAAGGGTACGGTAACGTACCGTACCATTCCATAAAAACAACAGAGGTACTGATCATGCGTTTCGTGCATTTTCTGGAAGGCTCCCACAAAGGGCTGGCGATTGAGCAAGCGGGCGTCCTGCGGGGCTTGAGCGAACAGGAAAGCGGTTACCCAGGCACCCTGGAAGACCTGCTCAACGCCGGCCCCGAGGCGTTGCAAGCGGCCCATCGGCGCTTGAGCGACGCGCGCTTGCTGGATACCTCGAAGCTGCGTTACCTGCCACCGCTGGAGCGTCCGGGCAAGATTGTATGTGTCGGCTTGAACTACGCCGATCACACCAAGGAGAGCCCGTACGAACAGCCGACTTACCCAACCTTTTTCCCGCGCTTTTGCACCAGCCTGATCGGCCATGGCGAACCCATCCTGCGTCCACGGGTCTCCGAACAACTGGATTACGAGGGGGAGTTGGCGGTGGTGATCGGCACCGGTGGCCGGCATATCGGCCGCGAGCAGGCCCTGGCGCATGTCGCGGGCTACGCGATCTTCAATGAGGCGTCGGTGCGCGATTACCAATTCAAGTCGCCGCAATGGACCATTGGCAAGAACTTCGACGCCACCGGCGCATTTGGCCCGACCTTTGTCAGTGCCGATGAGTTGCCACCGGGCGCGGTGGGCCTGAGCCTGGTGACACGCCTCAACGGCACGGTGGTGCAGCAGGGCAACACCGCCGACATGATCTTTGGCGTCGCCGAACTGATTGCGGCGCTCAGTGAAGCGGTGACCCTGGAGCCCGGTGACGTGATCGTCACCGGTACCCCCGCCGGGATTGGCTGGGCGCGACGCCCACCCCTGTTCATGAAGCCCGGCGATCTCTGCACCGTGGAGATCGAAGGCCTTGGCACCTTGAGCAACCTGATCGCCGACGAGCCGCCAGCGGCCTGAGTCCACGCGTCAGGTTTCACCAGCGTCGAACAACCGACCGTCACCACGGTGGGCAGCGATCCCGGCTGCCCTGGTTTTGACCCGCGGTTGTGCGGCCCATTGAATGCCCAGGAGCAACTACCGTGCTGCAGATCAAAGACATCAACCACGTGCTCTACCGTCATCCCGACCTTGGGGTGGTCGAGCGTTTCCTGACCGATTTCGGCCTGGTGGTCATGCACCGGACTGAACAGCGCCTGTATTTTCGCGGTACCTGTTCGCTGCCCTATGTGTACATCGCCGAGAAGGCCGCAGCCGCCAGCTTTGGTGCCATCGCGTTTGCCGTCGAAAGCCTTGATGACCTGCACCAGGCCGCCCAATTGCCGGGCGCCTCGCCGATCCAGGCGCTGCAAGGCCCGGGAGGCGGGCAGTACGTCGCCTTGCAGGATCCCTCGGGGCGCCGCATCGAGCTGGTATACGGTATCGAAACCGTTGGCGCGCTGCCCCATCGCGCCGCGCTGACCCTCAACTCGGCCCAACACAAGCAGCGCTTTGGCGACGTGCAGCGCCCCGCCAAGGGCGCAGCCCAGGTCCTGCGCCTGGGCCATGCGGCGATTGGCGTGCAGGACATGCCCCTGCACCTGGCCTGGTACCAGCAGATGCTCGGCATGCTGCCTTCGGACCTGGTGGTCGAGGAGCCGCATCGCGACCGCCCGAGCGCGGCCTTCCTGCGCTTGAACCGTGGCAGCGCCTGGACCGACCATCACACCATCGCGCTGTTCCAGGCGCCACGGGACTTCGTCCACCACGTGTCCTTTGAAGTCCAGGATTTTGATGCGCAGTGCCTGGGTCACGAGTGGATGACCCTGCAAGGCTGGTCGCCGTTCTGGGGGGTTGGCCGGCACATGCTGGGCAGCCAGATCTTCGACTACTGGCGCGACCCGTCCGGCAACCTGATCGAGCACTTCACCGATGGCGACCTGTTCAACCAGGACTCGCCCTCGGGCTACACCCAGGCGTGCGACGCCAGCCTCTACCAATGGGGCCCGCCGATGTCGGTGGAGTTTTTCCTGGGCGGGGAGTGTGCCGCCGAACAGACCGTACCCCGGTCGATTTCAGACCGTCAGCGACGCAGTTGAGGACCGATGCCATGAGTCAAGTAATCAGCGAGCAGGTACTCGATAGGTTGTTCCGCCAGGCCCGCAGCCAGAATGGCTGGCTGGACAAACCGGTGGATGATCACACCTTGAGGGAACTATACGATCTGGTGCGCTGGGGCCCGACCAGCGCCAACGGCTGCCCGGCGCGTATTGTGTTCTTGCGCAGTACCCAAGCCCGGCAACGCCTGCTGCCGGCCCTGAGCGCAGGCAATGTCGAGAAAACCCTGAGCGCCCCGGTGACGGCGATCATCGGCTACGACACGCAGTTCCACACCCAGTTGCCCAGGTTGTTTGCACACAACCCCACGGTCCGCGACTGGTTTGCCGGCCAGCCGGAGCTGCTCGAATCCACCGCCTTTCGCAACAGCTCGCTGCAGGGCGGCTACTTCATCCTCGCGGCCCGTGCCCTGGGCCTTGACTGCGGCCCGATGTCCGGGTTTGACCACGCACAGGTCGACCAGGCGTTTTTCGCCCCCGGCGCCGATGGCATGCAGGCGTTTGGCGGTATGCAGATCAAGTCGAACTTCCTGTGCAACCTCGGCTATGGCGACCCCGAGAAACTCTTTGCCCGTAGTCCGCGCCTGGATTTCGACGAAGCCTGCGCGCTGCTGTAACTGACGACCTGTAAATCCTCCAGACCGATCGAGCGTGCTGCGACGCGTCACGCCTGTCGATCGGCCTGGCAAAACAACAACAATAAGGAAAATCCTGCAATGAGACCTCTTTCCAAATGGCATGTGCTTGTCGGCGGTTTCCTCGCGTACCTGTTTGACGCGATGGAAATCATCTTGCTCACCATCGCACTTCCGGTGATCCGCCAGGACCTGGGTCTGACCTTCAATGAAGCGGGCATGCTCGCCTCGGCGACCCTGCTGGGTATCGGGTTGAGCGGTATCACCACGGGCTGGTACTGCGACAACTACGGTCGACGCAAAGCCCTGCTGATCTCGTTGATCGTATTTGGCGTGTTGACCACGCTGGTCGCCACCACACACAACTGGGCCTTGCTCCTGCTCCTGCGGTTTCTGTCCGGCTTGGGCCTGGGCGGGGTGTGGGGGATTGTCTCGGCCTATGTGACGGAGACCTGGCCTGCCCACCAGCGGGCGCGGGCGATCGGATTCGTGCTGAGTTCATTCCCGATTGGCGCCGCCATCGCGGCCATGGTGGCGGCCAACTATCTGCCGGACTGGCAGACCTTGTTCATGGTGGCCGGGATCTCCACCCTGATTCCGCTGGCGTATGTGTTTTTGTTTATGCCCGAGTCGCCGGAGTGGAGCGCGCAGAGAGCCCGCCCCGGCGTACGCAAGTACGTCTCGGTGCGCGAAATCTTTTCCCCCGAACTGCTGCGCCTGACCCTGCTGGGCACCCTGGCGGCAAGTTTTGCGGTGATTGGCTTCTGGGGCGCGAGCACCTGGTTGCCCACCTACTTGATCCAGGAGCGTGGCCTGGGTATCGGCGCGATGGCCAACTTCATGGCGATCCTCAACGTCGGTGCCTTTATCGGTATCAACGCCTTTGGCTTGATTGCCGACCGTATCGGCAAGCGCAACGCCACGCTCCTGTCATTGCTCGGCAGTGCGGTGATGTTGTCGATTTATGCACTGACGACGCAGAACGCCATCCTGTTCTGGCTGGGGCCGATCTATGCGTTCTTTTATGCCTTTGCCAGCCTGTTTGCCTCCTACTTCAGTGCGCTGTACCCCACTCGGGTGCGCACCATCGGCGCGGGGTTCTGTTTCAACTTTGGTCGCGGCCTGGCGGCCTTTGCGCCGCTGCTGTTAAGCGGGATTGCCACCCACTACAGCCTGGCGTGGGGCTTGTTGGTGTGCGCCGGGTTCTTTGCCCTGTCCACCATCACCCTGTGGTTCATGCCCCAGGTCGAGTCAGACCTGCCCGGTATGGCGGGCATGCCGTTGAAAACCATGGATTCCCGATAATCGAGGTTCTAAGACATGTCACAGCAAACCGTAGAACAACAGATCCAGGCCCTGGAAATGCGCCGCCGCCAGGCCATGGTCGACGGCGACTTGGACTTCCTGGAAAGCCTCTATCCCCGCGACTTGACCTACAGCCACTCGGACGGCAAGAGCGACAGCAAGCGCAGTTACCTGCAAGGCATGCGAGAGGGGGTCTGGCGCTACCGCAGTTTCGCCAGCCGCGACGAGCAGATGCGCAGGGCCGGGGACTGTGTGCTCGTCACCGGGCTGATCGATATGGATGTGGTGATCCGTGGCGAGCCCATGCTCCTCAACTCGCGCTACATCAGCGTGTGGAAGGCCGGCAATAACGGCTGGCAAATGATTGCCTGGCAATCGACGCGTTACACCCACAGCTGAATCCCGGTAAGCCCCTCAACAACCGGCAACTGGACCCCGGCCCTGGTGGTTGACCGGGCAGGGCGTGCGCGTGGCCGGCACTTTGACTTGATGGAATCCTGAATATGTACGTACAACAATTACAAAAAACGTATTGCAAGGCCCTTCTGATGACCGCAGGCGCAATGAGCCTGGCTTCAAGCCCGGTGCAGGCCGAGGCCTTGCGCGATACCTTCATCGGTTTTCGCTACGGCTCCGACTTCACCGAACCCGGTATCCGCGGCAAGGTGCAGAAGGAGATCTACCAACTGGGCCACGCCAGCGGCAATCAGGCGGGGTCCAATTTCTTCAACCTGGACGTACTCAAGTCCGACAGCAACGACCCGAAGAAAGACAGCGACTCAGGCGCGACCGAGGCCTACCTGGTCTATCGCCATCAACTGTTCCTCAGCCAGGTGTTCGAGCGCTCGATGGCGTTCGGCCCGGTCAAGGAAGTGGCACTGAGCAGTGGGGTTGAACTCAACTACAAGAACACCGGGTTTGCCACCCGCAAGCGCATGCTGGTGGCCGGCCCGACGCTCAAGTTCGACGTGCCCGGCTACCTGGATATCAGCCTGCTGTATGCCATGGAGTGGAACCATTGCGGCTTGAGCGCGTGCCACACCGAGAACATCCAGTTCGACCCGTACTACGTGTTGCACATGGTCTGGGGCATTCCGTTCCAGGTGGGCAGCGTGCCCCTCAAGTTCCAGGGCTTTGCTAGCTACAAGACCGCGAAGGGCAAGGATTACTTCAAGCAGGACACGGCCGAGGAAAGCCTGGTTCGCGCCTCATTGATGGTCGATGTCGGGCAACTGGCGTTTGCCCGCAAAAACACCATGCTGATCGGTCCGGGGTATGAGTACTGGAAGCACAAGTACGGCGCGATCCATAAACCCGGCACCGAAACCTACGCCCCCACCGTGCACCTTGAGTGGCACTTCTAAGGCCCTTGGGTGAGCCGCACCAGCGGCTGTTCACTTTTTTTGAGAAAGGTTGCGGGTCGCCCGGGTAAAAATCCTGGTGGCGGCCTTGCCGCTGGGTGGGTAGCGCTCGAACAAATCCTGCACCCAGTCCGGCCGGGTCTTGCTGGCATCGTTGATCCAGTTGGCCACCGAGTCCTGGGCGTATTTGTCGGTTTCATCGAGCATGGCAATCAGCAAGGGTTCGGCGATTTGCGGCTCGGCCTTGAGTGGGGCGATGTGTTCGCACCAGACCCCGCGCGGCCGCAGGATTTCAACGCAGAAGCGGCGGATCAGCGGGTCGTCGTTGCGGGCATGACCGCGCAACAGCTCCAGCGACGCCGTCAGGTCCTGGGCCAGTAAGGGGCGCAAGGCAATCCAGGCCCATTCGCGCACGCCAAAGTGACTGTCGGTGGCGAACCGGAACTGGCTCAGCAACGCCTGTTCCAGGGGCGTGTCGCGTGCGCAGAAGGCATTGGCGAAGGCCGCCCAACTACGCACGGTGTCCGAAGGATGCTCCAGCAGCAACTGCCAGCTCTGTTCGCGCAGGGGCAGGGCGCCGCTTTCAAGCCACTGGCCCAGCGCAAGGCCCAGCCCCGCTACTTTCTTCGAAATGCCCAGTGCCTGGCCGGCCTGGGCCGCGCTCAGCAGTGCCTGGGCCAGGGAAGTCTCCAGCTGCGAGGCAAGCGCCTGCGCCAGCGCCACCTGGTCGACTGCCAGACACTCGCCCAGATTGCGGGTTGGCAGGCGGCCCTGGTCGATCAGGGCTTTGCGTTCTTCACTCATATAGATCCCACCGCTGTGTTCATGGGCTGCTCCCCGGGCAAGGCCTCTTCCCATCCGGCAGTGACGGGGACAGTGCACGACTGGTGGAAAGGCAATAGAGCGACTCGGACAACCCCTGGCGCTGCTCAGGGCTCAGGCCCTGGATGATGCCGCTGATCCAATCGGTGTGTTCGGCAAACACTTCATCGACCACGCGCTTACCGTCGGCGGTCAGGCTGATGATCAGCTTGCGCCGGTCGGTAGGGTCGGTCTTGCGCTTGATAAAGCCGTCGCCCTGCAGGCCATCGAGCAAGCCGGTCACGGTGCCGGTGGTGATCGACAGGCGCGTCGCCAATTCCAGTGGCGACAGTTTCCCGCCGGCGCTCTTGAGGGTGAGCATGATTACGAAGCGGCCCTCCGACAGGTTGTAGCGGGCCAGGCGGATGGCACACACACGATTGATCGCGGCCGCAGCCGACAGCAGCTCGAAGCACAGCTTGACGCTGTCCCTGACCTCGGCTGGCACCCCGTCAAGCTCGCGCAGCATGATGTGGTGTTTGTTCTCTAAAATATTCATAAGGCGCAGTTTATCTTGGTGCCTTACTAAGTCAACATTTTGTTTATTCTTCGTTGCAAGCACGGGGCAGGGCGCTTCGATCGGCAAGGTTTGTGGTGCAAAACCACAGTGAGTATGTTTGAGGCGGATGCCAGTTTTTGGGCGAGCATTGTCAGTGGCCGGCAACTACTGACCGCGCTCAACCGAGGAGTTCTTCGCCGAGCAGCACCCCGGCAATCACGATCATTGCCGCGCCCGAAACGCCGCTGACATAGCGCGCGGCAACCGGACGTGCCTGCAACACGGCCTGCGCGCCAAACCCCACTAGCAGGTAGACCACCGCACAGCTGAGGGTATGAATCAGCCCTAGCAGCACCATCTGCAGCGACACCGGCCAGGTGGCGCCAGGCTCGGTGAACTGGGGCAACAGCGCGAGGAACAGCAGGAAAACCTTGGGGTTCAGCCCACTGATGCACAACCCCTTGAGCATCCAGCGCTGCCAGCTATTGGCCTCCCGGCTGGCGTGCGCATGGGGTGTGGCAGGGTGGGCCAGCATATTGATGCCGAGCCACAGCAAGTAGCCGGCCCCGGCAACCGTCAGCACTGACAGCGCAGCAGGGTGACGGGTCACCAGGCTACCCACGCCGCCCGCCACGACCAGGGTGGCAAGTAAGTGGCCGCACAGCAGCCCAGCCACTGCGGGGATGACCCTGCGCCCCTTCAAGCCCGCCGCAATCGCGTAGGCCCAATCGGCGCCGGGCGTCAGCACAAACAGAATCGACACTGCCCAAAAGGCAAGCACAGCGGTCCACGTCATTGTTTCGTTCTCCCTGTAGGAATGTGCAGGAAGAATAATGAAATGCAGTTAGAATTTGCTTTCAAAGATACCTGGCACAAGGCCTTGAATTGGGAGAATCTTCTAAGTGGACCGAATTGATCGAAAGATTCTCTGCGAGCTGCAAAAAGACGGGCGCCTGTCGGTCACCGAGCTTGCCGACCGTGTGGGGCTGAGCCTTTCCCCGTGCCATCGACGGGTCAAGGCCCTGGAGGAGTCCGGGGTACTGCTCGGCTACCGCGCCTTGCTGGACCCCGGCGCAGTCGGCCTGAACTTCTCGGCAATGGTCTTTGTCACCCTGCGCGAAGGCGACCGGCCCGCAGTGGCGGCCTTTGAAGCGGCGCTGCTGGAAATTGCCCAGGTAGTGGATGCCCAGCGCCTGTTCGGCGAGCCGGATTACCTGCTGCATGTGATCACCCAGGATCTGCCGGCCTTTCAACGGCTCTACGATGAGAGCCTGTCGACACTGCCCAACGTGCAGCGCCTGACTTCGACCCTGGTGATGAAACGGGTGATCCAGGACCGTCCGCTACCGTTGTGATCATGGCGTAGCGCCTCATTGGTGCGGCGCTCCCATGCGCCGTGAGGCCCCTACGTCACCTCGGTGCGCGGCTTGCTCACCGACCGGCTGGCCAGCAGCCCCAGCTCGAACAGAATCCACATCGGCACCGCCAGCATGGTTTGCGAAAACACATCGGGCGGGGTCAGCAGCATGCCCACCACAAAGCAGCCGACGATCACATAGGGCCGGCTCTTTTGCAGGGTCTGGACATCGGTAATCCCGGCCCAGATCACCAGGAAGGTGGCCACCGGGATTTCAAAGGCCAAGCCGAACGCCAGCAACAGCGCGAGGATGAAGTCCAGGTACAGGGCGATATCGGTCATCATCGCCACGCCGTCCGGGGTCACGCTGGTAAAGAAGCCGAACATCATCGGGAACACCAGGAAAAACGCAAACGCCATGCCCGCGTAAAACAGCACTACGCTGGCGGCCAGCAGCCAGGCGGCGGTGCGGCGTTCCTGGCGGTACACCGCTGGCGCGATCATGCCCCAGGCCTGGTGCAGCAACAGCGGCATGCTGATGAACAGGGCGATCATCATGGTCAGCTTGAGCGGCGCCAGAAACGGCGAGGTCACCCCGGTGGCAATCATGGTTGCGCCGCTGGGCAGGAAATCGCGCAACGGCTGCGAGACGAAACTGTAGAGCTGCTGCGCAAAGGGGAACAACGCGCAAAACACCAGGAGGATCGCCAGGACGCAGCGCACCAGGCGCGAGCGCAGCCGGGTCAGGTGGCCGGTCACCGACAGGCGCGGGGCAGACAAGGGCAGGTCGCTCATGGGGCAGGTTGTCCTGGGGAGGTGGTGGTGGCTGGCGGCGGCGGGGCCTCCAGGCGGATACCGTCGCGCAGTTGCTGCTCCAGTTGCCGCAAGGGTTGCTGGTCGATGCTTTGCAACAGGTGCTCGTGGTCCAGTTCCTGGGTGACCTGGGCCTTGAGCGTATTCATCGCCCGCTTGGCCCGGCCCAGCCACAGCCCGGCATTGCGCGCGGCAATCGGCAGGCGTTCGGGGCCCAGCACCAGCAGAGCCACCAGGCCCACCAGCAGCAGTTCGCTAAACCCGATATCGAACATCAGTGTTTGCTGTCTGCAGGTCGCTGAGGTTCGCCTTGCACCTCAAGGCTGGTCTTTTGCGCCGCCTGGGCGCCGGGCTCGTTGCCCATGGAGGAGCGAAAGCCCTTGATGGCCTCACCCACATCACTGCCCAGGCCCTTGAGGCGCCGGGTGCCGAACAGCATCACCACGATCAGCAGCACGATGACCAGTTGCCAAATCCCTATACCACCCATAACGCCACTCCAAGCCATTGATTTGAAATATGAAGGCGCAGTTTGCCGAGGCTTTATGACGGCGCGGTGACGTTTTTGCGGGAATTGTGTGAGCCTGCCACCTGGTTGAAACATCCACTGTGTTGACTGTCGCCAGGATCTACATAAAAGGTGGCTGGGCAATGGACAGAAATCGGCAGCAGGGGGCGGCGTTGTTGATGGTGCTGGTGGCCCTGGCGATGCTGGCGGGCGGCATGGCCTGGATGGTCGAGCAGGGGCGCCAGCAGGTCGACAGCGTGCGTCTGGTGCAGCAGCGCGTGCAGGCGCGGGCGATCGAGCGGGCGGCGCTGGCCTTTACCGAGCAGGCCCTGCAAGACCCGTTGTGGCGCGCCAGCCCGTTGTTCTGGCAGGCCATACGCGGGCAGCCGCTGGCTTATGACTTCAAGGGGGGCAAGGCGAGCATTCAGATTCGCGACCTGCACACCTGCTTCAACGTCAACGCGCTGATCGGCCCTGAAGCCGAGCGTGCCCAGCGTCAGTTGGTGCATTTGCTGGGGGCGGACATGGCTGCCGAACGCCTGGCCCAGACCCTGGCCGACTGGCTCGACGCCGACCAGCAGACCCGCCTGCAAGGTGCCGAAAGCAACGAATACCTGCGCCAGTCGCCACCGCGCCTGGCGGCCAATCAACGCATGCGCGATATCAGCGAGCTGAACCTGCTGGCGCTGCCCGACCCACTGCGGGCGTTGCGCTACCCGCAGCTATGCAGCCTGGACGAGACCGCCGGCTGGCGCCTGAACGCCAATGCGCTGAACCTGGAAATGCTGCCGCTGCTGGATGCGTTGTACGAGGGCGAAGTGTCGCGTTCGGTGCTGACCCGCCTGGTCAGCGCCCGCCCGGCGGGGGGCTATCGCGATGCAGGCGAACTGCGCCAGGCGCTGGGGGCGATGGATGACGCGATGTTTGAGCGTTTGAGCGAAGGTCTGCAGCTCAATGGTGACCACTTCCTGCTGCAACTGGACATCGACCTGGATGGCCAGCGGTTTCGCAGCCAGTACCGTGTCGAAGCGCAGGGCGTGGTGAAATGGCATGCGCGAGTGCCGGCGCAGGGCATGTTACTGCGCTCGCGGGAGCCTTTGCCGTTATAGCGCGATAGCCCAGGCAGTGTAAGCGTTGGCTTGCCCGCGATGACGGTGGTGCAGTTACCATTTTTGCCGGCTGGTTGACCGCTGTCGCAGGCAAGCTCCCCCATGGATCTGCCCGGTTGTAGATTTTGAGTGCAGCATGAACCCTGTAGGAGCTGTCGAGCTTTAGCGAGGCTGCGAAAGCGGTGGCTTAGCCAACATCAATGCCAGCCATACCGTCGCCATCGCAGCCTCGCTGGGGCTCGACAGCTCCTACATTATTTTTTGCCCGGCTGGCATGACGTGTTCGCTGTAGGTCGCCAGCGTCAAGGGTCCGCAGATCCCGCAAATCCCGATGAACCCTGTAGGAGCTGTCGAGCTTTAGCGAGGCTGCGATAGCGGTGGCCCAGCCAACATCAATGCCAGCCATACCGCCGCCATCGCCGCCTCGCCGGGGCTCGACAGCTCCTACATTATTTTTGCCCAGCTGGCATGGCGTGGTCGCTGTAGGCCGCCAGCGTCAAGGATCCGCAGATCCCGCAAACCCCGATGAACCCTGTAGGAGCTGTCGAGCTTTAGCGAGGCGGCGATAGCGGTGGCTCAGCCAACATCAATGCCAGCCATACCGCCGCCATCGCCGCCTCGCCGGGGCTCGACAGCTCCTACATTATTTTTGCCCAGCTGGCATGACGTGTTCGCTGTAGGCCGCCAGCGTCAAGGATCCGCAGATCCCGCAAATCCCGATGAACCCTGTAGGAGCTGTCGAGCCTTCGCGAGGCTGCGATAGCGGTGGCTCAGCCAACATCAATGCCAGCCATACCGCCGCCATCGCCGCCTCGCTGGGGCTCGACAGCTCCTACATTATTTTTGCCCAACTGGCATGGCGTGGTCGCTGTAGGCCGCCAGCGTCAAGGATCCGCAGATCCCGCAAACCCCGATGAACCCTGTAGGAGCTGTCGAGCCCCAGCGAGGCTGCGATAGCGGTGGCTCAGCCAACATCAATGCCAGCCATGCCGCCGCCATCGCCGCCTCGCTGGGGCTCGACAGCTCCTACATTATTTTTGCCCGGCTGGCATGACGTGTTCGCTGTAGGTCGCCAGCGTCAAGGATCCGCAGATCCCGCAACCCCCAATGAACCCTGTAGGAGCTGTCGAGCTTTAGCGAGGCGGCGATAGCGGTGGCCCAGCCAACATCAATGCCAGCCATGCCGCCGCCATCGCCGCCTCGCCGGGGCTCGACAGCTCCTACATTATTTTTGCCCGGCTGGCATGACGTGTTCGCTGTAGGTCGCCAGCGTCGAGGATCCGCAGAACCCGCAAACCTCGATGAACCCTGTAGGAGCTGTCGAGCCCCGGCGAGGCTGCGATAGCGGTGGCTCAGCCAACATCAATGCCAGCCATACCGCCGCCATCGCAGCCTCGCTGGGGCTCGACAGCTCCTACATTATTTTTGCCCAGCAGGCATGACGTGTTCGCTGTAGGCCGCCAGCGTCAAGGATCCGCAGATCCCGCAAATCCCGATGAACCCTGTAGGAGCTGTCGAGCCCCAGCGAGGCTGCGATAGCGGTGGCTCAGCCAACATCAATGCCAGCCATACCGCCGCCATCGCAGCCTCGCCGGGGCTCGACAGCTCCTACATTATTTTTGCTCGGCTGGCATGGCGTGGTCGCTGTAGGCCGCCAGCGTCAAGGGTCCGCAGATCCCGCAAACCCCGATGAACCCTGTAGGAGCTGTCGAGCTTTAGCGAGGCTGCGATAGCGGTGGCTCAGCCAACATCAATGCCAGCCATGCCGCCGCTATCGCAGCCTCGCTGGGCGAGACAGCTCCTACATTGATTTCCCTCCCATGTTTCAGAACCGCAGGGTAGCCCCCGTCGTCAGCCAGCGGTCGCGATCCCCGGTCAGGTTGTGCCCGACCACCAGGTCCACATCCACTTGCTGACCCAGATGCACTCGCGGCCCGGCTTGCCAGGCCTGGTCGCCGCCTTGCTGGCCATAGCGTTCTGCCAATAGCGTCAATGAGTCCGCCAAGCGGTATTCCAGGCCTGTGCCCCAGGTCAGTCGGTGGTTTTGTTCGCCATTGTCATAGGCATGGGCCCAGCCGGCATTGAGGTTCAAGCTCAGTGTCTCGAACGCTTGCCAGGTCAGCGGCAGTCCCAGGTCGGCGCCGTCGAACGGGTGCCGGCGATCCAGCGCGATATGCGCCGCCGCCGCCCAGGCGATCTCCACGCCCGCATCCTGCCAGGCCCACAATGAACCCTTGAGTTGCGGGCTGAGCTGGGTCTGCTCAGGGTCATCCTCGAGGGCCGTGCCCCATTGCAGGTTGGGCAATGCCCTCGACGTACAGGCTGTAGAGAGCGTGGTGCGCTGTGTTGAACGGGTGTAGCCGGCGTCGACATTGCATTCGCCGGGTGCGTTGATGGCGCCATCATCGACCACGTAGGAACCGCCTGCGGCGATCGCCTTGGACACCAGGCCAACGGCCAGGGTCACGCCGATAAAGACCAGGTTGCGGCGCAGCGCTCGTTGCCGCGACGCCGGCAGCCACTCGAAGGCAGCCAGGAAGGTGTGTTTGTGCATGGGATTATGCTCCGGCTCAGTACCACTGCTTGAAGCGGCGGATGTAGATCGTCTTCATCAGTTGTGCCACGCAGCAGTAGGCGAGCAAGGTGCCGACCAGCCAAGGGAAGTACGCCCACGGCAACGGCTGCAAGCCCACGATCGTGCCCAGGGGCGAGAAGGGCACATAGATCCCCAGGGCGATGACCAGGCTGGTCATCAGCAACACCGGCCAGGCGGCGGTGCTCTGGAAGAACGGGATCTTGCGGGTGCGCAGCATATGCACCACCAGGGTCTGGGAGAGCAGCCCTTCGACGAACCAACCGGACTGGAACAGGGTCTGCATTTCCACACTATTGGCCGAGAACACGTACCACATCAGGGCAAAGGTGGTGATGTCGAAGATCGACGAGGTCGGCCCGATCCAGATCATGAAGCGCCCGATGTTCTGCGCGTCCCACTTGCGTGGCTTGGCCAGGTATTCCTTGTCCATCTTGTCCCACGGCAGGGCCAGTTGGGAGATGTCGTACATCAGGTTTTGCAGGAGCAGGTGGATCGCCAGCATCGGCATGAAAGGAATGAACGCACTGGCCACCAGCACCGAGAACACGTTGCCGAAGTTGGAGCTGGCCGTCATGTTCAGGTACTTCATGATATTGCCGAAGGTCTCGCGACCTTTAAGCACACCTTCTTCGAGGACCATCAGGCTCTTTTCCAGGAGGATGATGTCGGCCGATTCCTTGGCAATATCAGTCGCGCTGTCCACCGAGATGCCGACGTCGGCATCGCGCAGGGCGGGTGCATCGTTGATGCCGTCGCCGAGGAAGCCCACGGTGTGACCATTGGACTGCAAGGCCTTGAGCACCCGGGACTTTTGCAGCGGGGTCAGCTTGGCGAACACCGTGCGTTGTTCGACCTGCTGCTTGAGGGTGGCATCGTCCATGGCTTCGATGTCCACACCCAGCAGTGGCTCGCCGGGTTCCAGGCCGACCTGGCGGCAGATGGTGCGGGTGACCACGGCGTTATCGCCGGTCAGCACTTTGACCGCGACCCCGATCTCTTGCAGCGCGGCAATCGCCGGGCCGGCGGTTTCCTTCGGCGGATCGAGGAAGGTCAGGAAACCGTGGATCACCAGGTTGCGTTCGTCGGCGGGAGTGTACTGCTGGCGCGCCAGGGCCTTGGGAATATTGCGGGTGGCCACCACCAGCACGCGGAAACCGTCCTCGTTGAACTCGTTGGCGGTGCGCAGCAATTCCTGGCGACGACCCTCGTCCAGGGCCAGGGCGCTAGCGCCTTCCATCACATGGGTGGCAATGCCGAGCATTTCTTCCACGGCGCCCTTGCACACCAGCAGGTGATCGCCGTGGCTGTCCTTGACCACAATCGACAGGCGCCGGCGCACAAAGTCGAAGGGCAGTTCATCGACCTTGCTGTAGGCAAACGGCACCTGGAACTTGGGGTTGTGCTGGGAGAACGCGAGCACCGCCTGATCCATCAGGTTCTTCATGCCGCTTTGGTGATGGCTGTTGAGCCAGGCCAGGGACAGCACCTGGTCGTCCCGCTGGCCGAAGGCGTTGACGTGGTGCTCGAGGATGATTTTGTCCTGGGTCAGGGTGCCGGTCTTGTCGGTGCACAACACGTCCATCGAACCGAAGTTCTGGATCGCGTTGAGGCGCTTGACCACCACTTTGCGCTTGGCCATGGCATTCGCACCCTTGGCCAGGTTGGCGCTGACGATCATCGGCAGCATTTCCGGGGTCAGCCCCACGGCCACCGCCAGGGCAAACAGGAACGCGTCGCCCCAATCGCCCTTGGTAAAGCCGTTGAGGAAAAACACGATGGGCACCATCACCAGCATGAAGCGGATCAGCAGCCAGCTGACGCTGTTCACCCCACGGTCAAAGGCGGTTTGCACCCGGGAGCCGACGATGGCCTTGGCCAGCGAACCGAAATAGGTACGCGGCCCGGTCGCCACGACCACCGCCTGGGCGCGGCCGCTGACCACGTTGGTACCCATGAAGCAGATGTTGGGCAGGTCCAGCAGGTTGCTCTGGTCTGGCGCTTGAAGCGTGGCGGATTTTTGCGTGACGTCGCCCAGGGTGTCGTACTTTTCTACCGGCAAGGCTTCGCCGGTCAGCACGGCCTGGCTGATAAACAGGTCGCGGGACTCGATCAGGCGGATGTCGGCCGGGATCATGTCGCCGGCCGACAGTTGCACGATATCGCCGGCCACCAGTTCACGCATCGGCACTTCACGCAGGGTGGGCTTGGCGCCGACCTGCTCGCGGCGCAGCACGGTGGCGGTGGTGCGTACCATGGCCTTGAGGGCTTCGGCGGATTTTGCCGAGCGGTGTTCCTGCCAGAAGCGCAGCAGGCTGCTCAGGGCGACCATGGTCATGATGATAATGACCTTGGTCAGGTCCACTTCTTCACCGGCGCGCAGCGGCAGCCAGTAGTCGGTGACAAAGCTGATCACTGCAAGGGTCAGCAGTACGTAGATAAACGGGTTGTTCAGGGCCTGGAGGAACTGCACCACCGCGTGGGGCGGCTTGTCGTGGGCCACCTCGTTATAGCCTTCGCGTTGCAGGCGGGCGCTGGCATCCAGTTCGGTCAGGCCGTCCTTGGTCGCCCGGACGTTGGCCAGGGTCGCTGCCAGGCCGTTTTGCGCTTCGCGGGCGGCACGCATCGACAGTTTGCTGTCGTGGGCGGTGCTGTTTTTGTTTGCAAGTTGCGTGGTTTTTACGGCGCTCATGATTTTTACTCCTGTCGACATACCCGTTACTTGCCGTCAGGCAGGCGAACACAGGTACGCCGAGTCGCAGTTTTTGCGATCGGGTCTAATAACTTTAACGAGGCGAGTTAATTAACGGGCGCGCAGAAAACTACGGCTGGCTTAGTTCGCAAGGAACGCCAGTTAATTAATTGACCAATAATCAGGAAGTTGCTGTTTCCAGTCGGCTTATGCCGCGCGCGCTCAGGCTCAGGCGCACTTGGGCAAGCAGGCTGGAAACGTTCCGTCTCTGCGGATCTTGAGGGTCGGCATGGTCCCAATGCTGGACCAGATGGCCGGTGGTGGGGCACAGGCGCCAGTGCGCCTGCAGGTGTTGCACATTGATACGCGGGGAGGGGGAAGCCAAGGCCAGGCGCACCGGGGCAACGCCCATGGAAGCACGGCACAGCTTGGCACGCAGGGCTGAGGCCAGCGTGCGTACATCAGGTAGAACAAGGGTCTGGAAATTCATAACACACCTCGGGACCGGACTGCGCCGGCTCAAGGCAGTTACGTTGGAGCATCAAGCTCTAGCGCAGCTTACCCGGCCTGGAAGGCGAGTCCCGTCATTACTCTGGGTTTGGCGCCCGACCCCTGTATTCACGGGGAGCGGACAGCGACTAGATACTGTGTCCATTGGCTTCTTTTGTGAGGTTGAAAAAAAGGCCCTAGTTGCAGGCACGGGCAATTTACTCAGGCAGGCAGGGGATGTCAATCTGTAATGAACTTGTTTGTTGTTCGTTCAGACTTTATTCAGATTGGCCTGATTGGCTATATAAGTTCATAGACTGTATGCGGCCAATAGTGCGAGATAAATCAATACTAAGCCGCAGGCACCATGACTGACTCGCTGCCAAGTTGCCGAGGCGTTCTTTCGCAAGACATTGACCAAGCCTGCAATCAAAAAACACGACAGGAGCGAGGCCAGCATAAAACCGGCGAAGAACACCAGGGTCTGGCCATGACTCGGCGTGGTGCCGACGATGCCTGACAAGGCACTGCCCAGGGCGCCCCAATACACGATGTTCTTGGGGTTGGCCAACGAGATGGCGGCCCCCACCATCAGCGCATTGCGCCCGGTGCTGGGGGGTGCGCTGGCGGGTTGCGGCAACTGCCAGGCATCTTGCAGGCTGCGCAGGCCGAGCCAGGCCAGGTACAGCGCGCAAACGGCGGTCAGCGGCACACGTACCGCTTCGTGCTGGATCAGCAGGGCCATGCCGGTCAGGCCGATTACCGCCCAGGTCGCATCGCCTACCAGCGAGCCTATTTGCACCAGCAGCGCTGGGGTGAACCCATGCAACAGGCCGCGGCGCAGGGTTTCCGCCAGCACCGCGCCAGGGGACAGGCAAAACACAAAGCCGAATACCAGTGCGCAAAAAAAGATCGTCAACATCGCCATCCCCATAAATGCCATCGCCGGCAAGCCGGCTCCTACAGGTCAGTCTGAGGCTGGGGGCACGCAGGGGTCTTGGACCAGATTGCGCTCTGATAGCGGCCAGGGGTAATTCCGTACGCCGCACGGAAGTGCCGGTTGAGATGGCTCTGGTCGGCAAAGCCCAGGTCATGGGCAACCTCGGCGGCGCTCAGGCCGCTGCGCAGTAAGCCTTTCGCGCGGCGGGTACGCAGTTGCATGGCCCACTGGCGGGGGCTCAGGCCGGTTTCTTTCTGGAAGGTGCGCAATACGTGGAATTTCGACAGGCCCAACTCGTCACCCAGGGCGTCCAGTGCCACACCCTGATGCAACTGCGCGGCGAGCAACTCCTGGGCCTGGGCGACGAGCCGTGACCCGGCGCTGGCGCCACCCGGCAGGCGCACACCACTGAGCTTGACCACCTCGCCCAGCAGCACCACCAGGGCATCTTCGTTCAGCCCCCGCAGCAGCGGGTCGGCGCTCAGCGCGCCCTTGGCGGCGTGCGCCAGTTGCGCCGCCAGGGCAGGGGCAAAACACAGCGCGCGATCAAACTCCAGGTGCGCCAGCCCCAGGTCGTCGGCCAGGCAATCGGCACCGGCGTACAGGCTGACAAAGTGCCAGGGCGCCCCCTCGGCCGCACCGCCGCCCTGGATCTGGCCAGGGTTGTACAGGGTGATACTGCCGGGCCCGGCCTCGAAAGTGCGGCGGTCCAGCCACACCTGTTCGGTGCCCACCAGGTTGACGCCAATCACGCATTCGTCGTGGCTATGGCGGGCAAACGTCAGGCCGCTGCAGGTGGTGCTGCTGATTTCGTAATGGCCCAGCCAGGCGTGGTGCAGGGAACTCATGGGGTGGGCTCAGTGGCGGCGGGTGCGGCCAAGCATACCTGTTTAGATAGTCAGGCGCAGGGCCAGCGCGGCCAGGGTGACCAGCAGCACCGGCAGCGTCAGCACGATGCCGACCTTGAAGTAATAGCCCCAGGTGATCCGGATGCCCTTGCGCGCCAGGATATGCAGCCAGAGCAAGGTTGCCAGGCTCCCAATGGGCGTGATTTTAGGCCCCAGGTCGCTGCCGATCACATTGGCGTAAATCATTGCCTCCTTGACCACGCCCACGGCATGGCTGGCCTCGATCGACAGCGCACCGAGCAGCACCGTCGGCAGATTGTTCATCACCGAAGACAGCAGCGCCGTCAGCAAGCCGGTGCCCAGGGCGGCGCCCCACACGCCGTAATTGGCGAAGGCGTCGAGCCAGGTGGCCAGGTACGTGGTCAGCCCGGCGTTGCGCAGGCCGTACACCACCAGGTACATGCCCAGGGAAAAAATCACGATCTGCCAGGGCGCTTCCTTGAGTACCTTGCGCGTGGAGATCTTGTGGCCTTTGGCGGCGATCACCAGCAGGAGCAGGGCGCAGGCGGCCGAGATGGCACTGATGGGTATGCCCAGGGGCTCGAGGGCAAAGCAGCCGACCAGCAGAATGCCCAGCACCCACCAGGCGGCGTGGAAGGTTGCCGGGTCATGAATCGCGCTGGCCGGCTCGGGCAGGTCGGCGGGGTCATAACTGTGCGGGATATCGCGCCGGAAGAACCACAGCAGCACCGCCAGGGTCGCGGCGACGCTGACCAGGTTGACCGGCACCATCACCGCTGCGTACTGGTTGAAGCCGATGTTGAAATAGTCTGCCGAAACGATATTCACCAGGTTGGAGACGACCAGCGGCAGGCTGGCGGTGTCGGCGATAAACCCTGCACCCATCACGAAGGCCAGGGTAGCAGCGGGTGAGAAGCGCAGGGCCAGGAGCATCGACATGACAATCGGCGTGAGGATCAGGGCCGCCCCGTCATTGGCGAACAGCGCCGAGACCAGCGCCCCCAGCAACACCATATAAGCAAACAGCCGGCGGCCCCGGCCCCGCCCCCAGCGCGCCACATGCAACGCGGCCCAGGCAAAAAAGCCGGCCTCGTCGAGGATCAGGCTGATGATGATCAGGGCGACGAAAGTGCCGGTGGCGTTCCAGATGATCTGCCACACCACCGGGATATCCGCCAGGCTGATCACGCCACAGGCCAGGGCGAGGATCGCGCCCATGGTTGCACTCCAGCCTACGCCAAGACCCTTGGGTTGCCAGATGACCAGGACAATGGTGAACAGGAAGATGGCGAGGGCAGCAAGCATCAAGGCATTCTCTGTGGGGGGGATTCGAGGTTTGATTGACCTGTGACAAGGTACCGAGGTTCTGTGCCAAGTGGTTGAAATTAAAATGAAACACAACTGTCCTAAAGTGCCCGCCATTGGTGATAAAGGAAGTAACGGTGTGACCCGTGCCACTCGCAACCTGCGCAAGACCCTCGATTCTGTCGCGGACAACAACGAAACCGCGGCTTTTGACTTGATGCGCGCCGTCGAAAAACTCAGCGATGAAGTGCTGCGTCAGCGCCTGCTCAACACCATTCACCGCCTTAACCAGGATGCCCATGAACTGCGTGAGGCCCGGGATGCGGTAGAGCGGGTGTCGGTCAAGCTGGCCTGATAATGGCACGTAGCCGTTCGGCGATTGGGGGGTGACGATCGAGCCGGCTGCGCTGACACTGGGCATGGTCGCGGTTGTCCGCAAGATCCCATGCTCAATCCACAGGAAGTCATCGAATGAGTGAAAAACCGGCAATTGTCCTGGTACACGGCTTTTGGGGCGGCGCAGCCCATTGGAGCCGAGTGATCGTCGAACTGCAGAAAAAGGGCTATCGCGACTTGCACGCGGTGGAAATTCCCCTGACTTCATTGGCCGACGACGCCGAACGCACACGCAAGATGGTGGCCCAGGTCAAGGGGCCGGTGTTGTTGGTCGGGCATTCCTATGGGGGCGCGGTCATTTCCCAGGCAGGCAACGAGCCCAACGTCCAGGGCCTGGTGTTTATTGCCGCGTTTGCCCCGGATGCGGGGGAAAGTCCGGGCGCAATCACCCAGCAACACCTGCCCGAGGCCGCCGCCAACCTGGTGCCGGACAGCGATGGCTACCTGTGGGTCAAGCCCGAGTTGTTCCATGAGAGCTTCTGCCAGGACTTGCCGCAGTCAGAGGGCGACGTGCTGGGAATTACGCAGAAGGCGCCCCTGGCCAGTACCTTTGGCGATGAAGTGAGCAATCCGGCCTGGAAGAACAAGCCGTCGTGGTATCAGGTGTCCACCCAGGACCACATGATTCACCCCGATAACCAGGTACGCATGGCCGAGCGCATCAAGCCCCGGGAGATTCTCACGCTGGACGCCAGTCACGCCTCGCTGGCCTCCAGGGCTGGCGAAGTGGCGGCATTTATCGACAAGGCCGCCACGGCCCTGCAGCCATAAATCAGGCAGGCAACATTCCTTCCTGGCGTCGGGGTGTTGCCTGCAAGATCGTTCAAGACAATCCTGTTTGGCGCTGCCATGCTTGCCGACTGTCTGTCGATGAGCCTGTTGTCCATGCCTACTGCCTTGCCGCATTACGCCTTCGCCCGTGGCGCGATTGCGATTATTCCCCTGTCGTTGGCCTGCGCCCCGTGGGGCCTGCTCGCCGGTTCCCTGGCGATTGACGCCCAATTCACCCCGCTGGAAAGCCAGGGCCTGTCGGCCATTGTGTTTGCCGGTGCCGCACAGTTGGTGGCGATTGGCATGGTCAAGAGCGGCGCGAGCCTGATCGCCATTTTGCTCACCACCTTGCTGCTGACCTCCCAGCACTTGCTGTATGGCATGCATATGCGTAGCACCCTGTCGCCCTTGCCGGCGCGCTGGCGCATGAGCCTGGGCTTTTTGCTGACCGACGAATTCTTCGCCCTGGTCAGCCAATACGACCGCCAGACCTTCAACCGCTGGTATGCCCTGGGCGTGGGCCTGACGTTCTACGTGGCCTGGAACCTGTTCACCCTGGCCGGCATCGTGCTCGGCAAGAGCATCCCCAACCTCGATCAACTGGGCCTGGAGTTCTCCATCGCCGCGACCTTCATCGCCTTGATCACCCCGGTTGTGCGTGATGTGCCGACGGTGGTGTGCGTGGCAGTGGCCCTGCTGTTTTCGGTGCTGCTCAGCTACTGGCACTGGGAGTCGGCGGTGGTGGTGTCGGGGTTGTTGGGGATGAGCGCAGGGTATGCCTGCAAACGCTTGGGAGTGGGGCAGCGATGATTTTTGTGATGATTATCGGCATGGGTCTGGCGGTGTTTTTCAACCGTTATCTGTTTCTTGAACCGCGCTTGCCGGTGCGCCTGAACCGCGGCGCCCGGGAGTTTCTCGGGTTTGCGGTACCCGGCATGTTGACGGCGATTTGCGGGCCGATCATTTTCCTCGCCGAGCACAAGCTCAACCTGAGCCCCACCAACCCCTACCTGCTGGCCGGGATCTGTGCGGTGGCCCTGATGTTCTGGACCCGCAGCGTGTTGACCACGGTGCTGTTGAGCATGGCGCTGTTCTATCTGTTTCGCTGGTTGTTGTAGGCAGTGGTACAGTCGCGTTTTTTTCAAGGAAGCGATGGCATGCGGAAGGTGGTGATAGGTGCGTTGGTCGTGGCGGCGCTGGCCGGTTGCGCAGGTTCGAAGATGAAAGACGCACGCGCTGGCGCGCCCTATAAAACCCTGGCGTCTGATAAGGCGGCCCTGGTCGTAGCCCAATGCATCCAGTTTGGCTGGCAGGACGAGGCGGTATTCGGCGTCGACGCCGGCGGCTTCATGGAGCCTGCGCAAGGCGGTGGCCATACGGTGTACACCACGGGCGGTGACTACTTTGTCGATGTGCGCAGCGCCGGTACCAGCACCACGGTCAGTTACTACGCAGTGCAGGACAATTGGGCCGCCAAGCGCCGTCTGGCCGCCTTGGCGACCTGCCTGTAGGTTGTTTCTTTAGAAATCTTCAGAAATGCCCAGCGGACACTGCGCCGGCTTTGTCTTAAAATGCCAGCGCTTGCCCGACATGATGGCTCTTTACCAGTACATGGATGTCGAGGCCTAAATGTCGGGCAAGCACCTTTTCAACGTGGCATATAGCCCAGGTGCCAGCGCCGCGGAATCTTCAGCGACACCAGGCCCAGCAGCGCCGACAGCAGGCCGCTGACCAACAGTGCCCGGATCCCCATCTGGTGCTCCAGCAGAGCACCGATCACCGCGCCGACAAACATTCCGGCCCAGGGAATCAACTGCACGCGCCAGCCATTGCGGCGCTCCCCCAGCATCCAGCGCCCCAGGCCGCGACCGAAACGCGACAACGCGCCGGTCACGTAAGTCAGCCCCACGGGCAAGCCATTGACCTGTTCCACCGCCGCATTGAGCATGCCCATGGCAATGATCGCAGCCAGTACTGCCGGCAACTGCTCCGCCATCGGCCACGCCGCGGCGCCGCACAACAGTGTGGCAATACACAGCAACAACGGCAGCGCATGGCGCTTGCTCACGCGGCTGATGATCACCCCCAGCGCGTTGCCCAGGATAAACGTTGCCACCAACAGGGTGAGGCGCCCGGTCAGCCCCAGGTCACCCTCACTGATTGCCACCGCCAGCCGCGTGGTATTGCCGCTCATGAACGAGACAAAATCGCCACTGGCCATGAAACCGATGGCGTCGGTCATGCCGGCCAGCACCGAAAGGCTGGCCACCAGCGTCAGGCCGATGCGCCCCCGCCATTTGTGCTGGTGCTGCAAGGCAGTATTGACCATGGGCTTAGGGGAAGAGGGCAGCACGGCGAGAGGTTCCTCTATGAGATTATCCGGCCACTACCGTAGGGCGCTTTCCGGTTGACTGCAATGACTTGGCACATCCTTCAGTTCACTTCCAAGCGCCAGCCCATGACGTCCCAGCTCAGAACGTGAGTCGGCGCCAGTGCCTTGAGAAACGCTGCGTCATGGGAGACCGCAATCAGCGCCCCGGTAAATCCCTGTAAAGCCTGTTCGAAGGCCATCACCGACTCCAGGTCCAGATGGTTGGTCGGCTCATCCAGGAGCAGCAATTGCGCGGGAACCTTGCGCCACAAGGCAATCGCCATGGCAGCCTTCAAGCGCTCGCCACCGCTGAGCTGGCCGATGGGCTGGGTGACGCGCCATGCATCCAGTTGCAACAGCGCCAGACGGGTGCGCAGTTCGGCTTCGGCCAGTGGCGTGTCCATCAATTTCAGTTGCTCGACGATCGACTGCTGGTCATCGAGCAGGGTCAAGTGCTGGTCGAGATAGGCGCTGGGTACATGAACCGTGCATGCGCCGCTGACAGGTTGCCAATGCCCCGCCAGCAGCTTGAGCAGGGTGGACTTGCCGCAGCCATTGGGCCCGTGGACCGCAACCCGGACCGGCCCGCACAGGCTCGCGTTGATCAGGGTGCTCGGCGCGCGGGGATCGAGCCAGGGCAACTGGCAGTCGATCAGGGTTAGCACTTGGCGGCCAGCCGGCAGGGGTGTGCCGGGCAAGGCAAGGAAGGTCGGCGTTTCGTCCACCACCCGTTCGTGGGCCGTGCGCACGCGTTCGTTCAAGGCCTGCTTGTGCTGCACATGGGCGCTGCGCACGTTGCTGACGATTTCATTGGCGGCGCCTTTCCAGCGGGATTTGGTGAAGGCATCGACATTGGCGGTCTCTGCATGTTTACGGGCACTGGCGGCGTGGCGCTGGAAACTGTCGATAGCCTTTTTCAGGCGCTGGTGCTCGCGCCGCCGATCCAGCCGGGCATGTTCCAGGGCGGCCTGAGCGGCCTGTTGCTCGGCATCACGCTGCGCCCGATAGTCATCGTAGTTGCCGCCATAGAGCCGGGCCCCGAGGGGCGACAGTTCGATGATCCGCCCCAGGGTATTGAGCAGGCGTCGGTCGTGGCTGACCACCACCAGGCCGCCGCGCCAGGCGCCAAGGGTCGCCAGCAGCCAATCGCGGCCGGCACTGTCGAGGTGGTTGGTGGGTTCGTCGAGAATCAGCAACTGCGGCGCGCCCAGCAGGCCACCAATCAGGGCGATCCTGGCCAGTTGCCCACCGCTGAGTTGGCCGGCGGGCTGATCGGGGTCGATCTCGGCCAGACCGGCGCCGTCCAGGGCCTGGCGCAGGCGTTCGGCCAGGTCCCAGCGATCATCGATCAGTTCCAGGTCGTCGGCCTGCGCGCGGCCCGCGGCCAGGCGCTCAAGTGCCGCCAGAATAGGCGCGCAACCGCAGACCTGGGCCACAGTCTGCCCCGGTAACAGCTCAATGCTTTGTGGGACATAGGCGATACGCGCCGAGGATTTGATAACCCCATGGGATGGCTCAAGCACGCCGGCCAGCAGGCGCGCCAACACACTCTTGCCCATGCCATTCCGGCCGACAATCCCGGTCGGGGTGCAATCGATGGACAGGTTGAGGTCTTCCAGCAAAGTCTCGCCATCGGCGAACTGAAAACCCAGGTGATGCAAGGAAACAAGTACAGGCAGCCGGTTGACGTCAGTCATCAGCACCTCCAGAACAATGTGGCACAAGCCAACAAGCGCG
This sequence comes from Pseudomonas sp. HC1(2025), assembly GCF_058742075.1. Taxonomy (NCBI): domain Bacteria; kingdom Pseudomonadati; phylum Pseudomonadota; class Gammaproteobacteria; order Pseudomonadales; family Pseudomonadaceae; genus Pseudomonas; species Pseudomonas sp. HC1(2025). The sequence goes on from NZ_CP196017.1 coordinate 2,584,840, forward strand.
CCAGGCGGCTCGTTGCGTTTACATGTTGGAAGGCTTAGTTGTTCACGTCGGCGGTCGTCCTGCAGTCGGGAGGGATTGGTAGCCTAGCGCAGTTCAGTCATTTTTCCTACATCGGTGGCGTCAGTGCCTACAGTTGCTCAAGAAACATCGCCAACCCCACTTCTTCGGCTTTCAAGCCCTTGCGCACCCTGGGCCGGGGCAGTTTCGCCAGGCCGCCCAGGCTGAAGTGCTCCAGCACGGCCGGGTGGATGTAGCATTTGCGGCACACCGCCGGGGTATTGCCCAGTTGCCGGGCGACATTCTTGACCATCTCCACCACATGCCGTTTTGCATCCGACTCCGGTTGCCATGCCAGTTCGCGCAACACGGCCAGGGCCAGGGCACTGCCGGCCCAAGTGCGGTAGTCCTTGGCGGTAAAGTCGGCGCCGGTGAGGCTGTGCAGGTAGGCGTTGACGTCGGTGGAGCTGACGGTATGCCGCTCGCCGTTCTCGTCCAGGTACTGGAACAGGTTCTGCCCCGGCAACTCCAGGCAGCGCTTGAGCACGGTGGCCAGGCGCCGGTCCTTGATACTGACCTGGTGCTCGACGCCGCTCTTGCCACGGAACTGGAACTGGATTTCGCTGCCCTTGATATCCACGTGGCGGGTACGCAGGGTGGTCAGGCCATAGGAGCGGTTATCGCGGGCGTATTGGCTGTTGCCGACGCGGATCAGCGTGGCATCGAGCAACAGCACGACGGTGGCCAGGACCTTCTCGCGGTTGAAACCCGGCGCATCGATTTGCGCTTGTAGCTGCTTGCGCAATTTGGGCAGCGCGTTGCCGAACTGCTGCAGGCGCGAATACTTGTCGCTGTCGCGCACTTCACGCCAGCGTGGGTGATAACGGTATTGCTTGCGGCCGCGGGCATCGCGGCCGGTGGCCTGTAGATGGCCCTTGGGGTCGGCGCAGATCCACACATCGGTATAGGCCGGCGGGATGGCCAGGGCGTTGATGCGCTGGATTTCGTCGGCGTCGCTGATGCGTTGGCCGTCGCTCTGGAAGTACTGGAACTTGCCCCGCAGTTTACGGCGGCTCAGGCCCGGCTGACTGTCGTCAACGTAGTGCAGGTCACGGGGCAGGTCGACGGGCAGGGTGGAGTCGGGCATGGCAGAGTCCTTGGCAACAAATCAGGCCGGTATGCCTGATTGACCGCAGCACCGGGCCGTGCGTTCAAGCCAGTACGGCGACCGCCTTGATCTGTGCCCATAACGCCTGGCCGGGATGCACTTGCAACTGGTCCCGGGAATAACGGGTGATGCGCGCCAGCAGCGGCGTACCCGCCGCGTCGAGCCGTACCAGCACATGCGCACTGTTATCGGCAGGGATCTCCTGGGTCACGGTCACGGGCAAGCAATTGAGGATACTGCTGTGCTCCCCAGGTTGCAGGCTGAGGCTCACGTCCCGGGCCTGCACCTTGAACCGCAAGTGTTTGCCCAGCTCCAGCGGCGCGTGGGCCACGCGCATTTGCAGTGGGCCATCGGGCAATTGCAGGGTCAGCAGTTGGTAATGGGCGTCATGCTCGCTGACCGTGCCGTTGATCACCACGCCGGCATCGTCGCCCAGGGCCAGCGGCAGGTCGAGCCGCGCCAGGGTCTCGCCAATCGGCCCGCTGGCCAGGGCCTTGCCCTCACTGAGCAGGACAATGTGATCGGCCAGGCGCGCCACTTCATCCTGGGCATGGCTGACGTACAGCACCGGGATTTCCAGTTGATCGTGCAGGCGTTCCAGGTAGGGCAGGATCTCGCCTTTGCGCTGGCTGTCGAGGGCGGCCAGGGGTTCGTCCATCAGCAATAGCTGCGGGCTGGTGAGCAGGGCGCGGGCGATGCCTGCGCGTTGGCGCTCACCGCCGGACAAATGCTGGGGGTGGCGATCCAACAGGTGGCCGATCCCCAGCAATTGCGTGGCGTGGGCCATGTCCACGCGACGCTGGGCCTTGGGGATCCGCTTGAGGCCGAACTCCAGGTTGGCCAGCACCGACAGGTGGGGAAACAGGCTGGCTTCTTGAAACACATAACCCAGGGCGCGCTTGTGCGGCGGCACAAACACGCCGTTGCGGCTGTCTTGCCAGACCTGATCGTTGATTTGCACAAATCCATCGCCGGCCCGTTCCAGCCCGGCAATGCAGCGCAGGCACGTGGTCTTGCCCGAACCCGAATGCCCGTAGAGCGCGGTGACGCCGCGCCCTGGCAGCTTGAGGTCCACGTCCAGGGCAAATCCGGAGTAGTGCAGTTGCAGGCGCACCTCGATCATCGACATCAGCTCCAACCCGCTTTGGTTTTACGGCTGGAGTAGAGCGCCAGCAACACCAGGAAAGAAAACACCACCATGGCCCCGGCCAGCCAGTGGGCTTGGGCGTATTCCATGGCTTCGACGTGGTCGTAGATCTGCACCGAGACCACGCGGGTCTTGTCGGGGATATTGCCGCCAATCATCAGCACCACGCCAAACTCGCCCACGGTATGGGCGAAGCCGAGGATCGACGCGGTGATAAAGCCGGGGCGGGCCAGCGGCAGGATCACCGTGAAAAATGTATCCCAGGGATTGGCCCGCAACGTCGCGGCAACTTCCAGGGGACGGCTGCCGATGGCCGAGAACGCGTTTTGCAACGGTTGCACCACAAACGGCATGGAATAGATCACCGAGCCAATCACCAGGCCGGCGAAGCTGAAGGTCAGGGTGCCCAGGCCCAGCCATTGGGTGAACTGCCCGAGGTAGCCATGGGGACCCATGGTCAGCAGCAGGTAGAAGCCAATCACCGTCGGCGGCAGCACCAGGGGCAGGGCGACCACCGCGCCAATCGGCCCGCGCCACCAGGAACGGGTGTGCGACAGCCACAGGGCGATGGGAGTGCCGATAATCAGCAGAATCACGGTGGTCAGCGACGCCAGTTTCAGGGTCAGCCAGATCGCGGAAAAATCGGCACTCGATAGTGGCATTTACAGTTGATAACCGTAGGATTTGATAACGGCAGCGGCTTTCGGCCCCTTGAGGTAGTCAACCAGTGCCTTGGCGGCCGGGTTGTCCTTGCCTTTGTTGAGGATCACCGCGTCCTGTTTGATTGGGTCATGCATCTCGCCCGGCACAATCCACGCCGAGCCGCTGCTGACTTTGCCGTCTTTATAGATTTGCGACAAGGCGACAAAGCCCAACTCGGCATTGCCGGTGGACACAAACTGATAGGCCTGGGTGATGTTCTGGCCTTCGACCAGCTTGCTCTTGACCTTGTCGGTCAGGCCCAGCTTGGCCAGGACCTGGGTAGCCGCGAGGCCGTAGGGTGCGGCTTTCGGGTTGGCGATGGACAGGTGCTGGTATTCATTTTTTTGCAGCACCGCGCCCTTGGCATCCACATAACCTTCCTTGGCCGACCACAGCGCCAGGGTGCCCACGGCATAGGTGAAGCGCGAGCCCTTGAGGGTGTCGCCTTCGCTTTCGAGCTTTTGCGGGGTGGTGTCGTCGGCGCTGAGGAACACTTCAAACGGCGCGCCGTTCTTGATCTGGGTATAGAACTGCCCGGTGGCCCCGTAGGCGGCGACCAGTTTGTGCCCGGTGTCTTTTTCGAAGTCGGCGGCGATCGCCTGGATCGGCGCGGTGAAGTTGGCGGCGACGGCCACTTGTACTTCATCGGCGTGGGCTGTGCCCAAGGTAAAGAGGGCGATCAGGGTGGCCAGGCCGGTGGGGGCCAGGCGTTGGGCGCGAATCATCATGAAGCAGCTCCTTGGGGTGCCGACGTGGCGGCTTGTTATAGTTAATCGCTATGTATGGGAATATATAGCGGTTCGCCATCGTCGGTACAGTGCAAAGTTGTCTCAGGGGTCTAGCCCTTGTTGAGTTGCGCCAGCGCCTGGCGGGCCAGGGTCAGGGTCAGCTCGCGGGTGGACAGGTCTTGCCCCAGGCGCAGCGCCTGGCCGGCCCACAGGCTGCTGAAGTCGGCTGCATCCAGGGCGCGCAACGGCAGCAATGCACCACCGGCCAAGGGAAACGCCGGGGCGGTGGGATTGATTGGCCCAAGTTCGCGCATCACGCGATTGATGATCCCCCGCGCCGGGCGGCCGGTGAACAGGTTGGTCAGTGCCGTTTCGCTGGCCTGGGCGCTGTGCAATGCCTGATGGTGGGCGGGGGTGATAGTGGCTTCGGGCGTGAACAGATAGGCCGTGCCGATCTGCACCGCCGAGGCGCCGAGGGCGAACGCGGCAACCATACCCCGCGCATCGCCAATCCCGCCGGCGGCGATTACCGGCACGCTGACTGCATCGACGATCTGCGGCACCAGGGCCATTGTGCCGATCTGGCTGGTGAGGCGGTCGCTGAGAAACATCCCGCGATGCCCCCCGGCCTCATACCCCATGGCGATGATTGCATCGCAGCCGTGCTGCTCCAGCCAGATCGCCTCCTCGACGGTGGTGGCGGACGACAGCACTTTCGCCCCTGTGGCCTTGACCCGGTCCAGCAGCGTTTTTTCCGGCAGGCCAAAGTGGAAGCTGACGACTTCCGGGCGGAATTCTTCCACCACCTCGCAGCTGGCATTGTCGAACGGTGCGCGGTTGGAGAGCGGGGTGGGCGCGTCAAAATCTGCGCCCAGCTCACGGTAGTAGGGCTCCAGCAAATCCTTCCACTGGCGATCCCGCTCGGGGTTGGGGGCCGGTGGCCGGTGGCAGAAGAAGTTGACGTTCAAGGGGCGGGCGCTGGCCTGGGCAATGGTGGTCAACGCCTGGCGCAATTGCTCGATGCTGAGTGTGGCCGTGGGCATCGAGCCCAGCGCCCCGGCCTGGCTCGCGGCGATCACCATCTCGGGGCTGGTGCTGCCGGCCATGGGCGCCTGGATGATCGGCAATTCAATGCCCAGCAGGTCGAGAATGCGGGTGTCTGGCCAGGTGCTCATGGATCGCTTCTCCAATGATGGAACGCTCAGGAAGGGCTGCCCGGCCCTTTTAACAGGGCCGGCCGGGGCAAGGCCAGTCTGTATTATTCACTGGACGCCGGCTGTGGTTCATGCGGGGTGTGGCGTTCGCGCTGGAGCAACAGCTGTTTGCGCTCCACGCCCCAACGGTAACCCGATAGATGGCCATCGCTGCGTACCACGCGGTGGCAGGGAATCGCCACGGCCAGGCTGTTGGCGCCGCACGCCTGGGCAACGGCACGAAAGGCGCTGGGTGCGCCGATGCGCTTGGCAATCTCGGCGTAGCTGGCGGTGCTGCCCACCGGGATTTCCCGCAGTGCCTGCCAGACCCGCTCCTGGAAGGCGGTGCCGCGCAGGTCCAGGGGCAGGTTCAGGCCCAGGGCAGGCGCCTCGATAAACCCCACCACCTGGGCAATCAACTGTTCAAAGCCGGGGTCGGCACCGATCACATTGGCCTGCGGGAACTGGTCTTGCAGGTCGCGCGCCAGTTGGTCCGGGTCGTCACCCAGGAGGATTGCGCAGACCCCGCGATTGCTCTGCGCCACCAGAATCGCCCCCAGGGAACACTCGCCGACGGCAAAGTGAATATCGTTATGGATGCCACCGGCTTTGTAGTCGCTGGGCTTCATGCCGAGCAACTGGTCGGCTGACGCGTAGAAGCGGCTGTTGGAGTTGAAACCCGCGTCGTACAGCGCATCGGTCACCGACTGGCTGTCCTGCAGGTGCGCCCTGACCTTGCGTGAGCGATGGGCGCGGGCATAGCCCCGGGGTGTCAGCCCGGTCAGGGTCTTGAACACGCGGTGGAAGTGGAACGGGCTCAAGCCGGCGCCGTTGGCCAGGTCTTCCAGGGCGGGCAGGGTCTGGGCCTGTTCGATATGACGGCAAGCGGCGGCAACCAGGTGCGCATGGCGTTGCGCAACCTGGGTCTGGTCGGCCGAGGTACGTTTGTTGGGGCGGTACCCGGCGGCTTCGGCTTGCTGCGGTGTGTCGAAAAACTCGACATTCTTGCGCAGTGGCTGACGTGCGCTGCTGCTGGGGCGGCAATACACGCCGGTGGTCTTGACCCCGTAGACGAAGGTCAGGTCGGCCGTGGCGTCGCGGGCGACAATGGCTGCCCAGCGCAGATCATCTTCAGTGCTCATGGCAATAGCTCGGCAATGGATCAGTGGCCAGGATAATAAACCGCGGGCGCCCGGGCACTCCGTTGCTTGCGGTGGAATTCACCGGGGTCAGCCGGCCCTGCGAAACGTCAGGTTGATCCGTTGCGGCCCCATGCGCGGGTGCACGCCTTCCTTGATCGGCAACACGCCATGAAAGCGCAGGCGATCGACGCCGCCCCAGACCGCCACGTCGCCATGGAACAGCGAGATCTTCTGTGTCTTGTCACTGCGCACATGGCCGCCAAACAGAAACACCGCCGCCAGCCCCAGGGACAACGAGACCACCGGGGCGCTGTAGTCGCGCTCGTTCTTGTCTTGGTGCAGGGACATTCTGGCGCCGGGTACATAGCGGTTGATCAGGCAGGCGTCGGGTGCAAAGCCGTCGAAGCCGGCAGCCCTGGCCGCGTCGATCGCCAGTTCGCGCAGCACGGCCGGCATGCTCGGCCAGGGTTGTTGGCGCTCGGGGTCCAGAGGGCTGTAGCGATAGCCCTGGCGGTCGGTGGTCCAGCCCAGTTCGCCGCAACTGCTCAGGGCTGCCGACATGGTAAAGCCACCGGGGGTGACCATCTGCCGGAACGGTGACTGGGCGAGGACGGCACGAAGCTCGGGCAATACACGCTCAAGCCAGGGCAGGGCATAGCCCCTGAGGACGTAGGATTGTTCGCCGATTTGCTCGCGACGGGCCGGTTGTTGCAAGGCCTCGTCGCTGAACAGGTCACCCGTGGAATCAGGTTGCACAATCACTCCGCTGCTGGTCGTGGTTTTACAGGGCCTTGCTCACGGTGATCTCAGTGATTTCGTCACTGGCATCGTGAATTTTCGCCAAGGCCTCTTGGGCCTCTTCGATGCTCGCCGCGTGCAGTTGGGCAAATTCGAAGCGGCGTTCGCCGTTGAGTTTGTACTTGATGACGTATTTGGTGGTTTGAGTCACGGTGATTCCTGTGGCTTGGGTGGCAATCAGCTGAGTTTGGTGCTGGTGCGGCGAACAATGCGGATCTTATGGGACAACGCTGGCTTGCGGGTAACGCTGATGGCACGGCGCGTCACCACATCCAGGGTGATGTTCCAGAACCCGGTGCTTGGCGCGGTGATCTTGGCCGGGAACTTGTCGAAGGCGCCACCGTGATAAGTGTGGCGACCGCCATTTTTGAAGCTGCGAAAATTCGCATCGCTCATCAGGCGGATATTGCAGGTCTGAGAGCATTCAATGACGACAATATCCCCTTCGTTCAAGTGTTCGCGCTGGTGGATGAATTTCATGGGGGGGTGTCTCCAGAAGGGCTTTTTCTGAAAAATCAGAACGATACGTAGGTTAAGATGGAGTTTATCAGCCCCAGCACGTTTATTATCGGGTCGTCGTCGACGTCTTCGACAATTTAAAACAGTTATTTACCGATATATCAGGGATAAATCCTACGTGGGCGGGAGAAAAATACCATCTCCGCTGTCGTAGGGTCTTTATCGGAGGTTTTGTATGAAGTGGAGTGTATTGGTTCTGGCCCTGGCAATAGGTGGATGTGCTTCGGTTTCAGACATCAAGCAGACACCGCCAACCCTGGCGGTTATCTCCGGGAAAAAACCGCAGGAATACGCGGCGTGTGTGGTGCAGAAACTGTCGTCGACCCGTCGTCCGTCGCAGATCGAGCCTCATAAGGAAGGTGTTCGGGTGATTGTGCCGCAGAAGTTTTCGGCTGACCCGTCGGCCATTTTCGAGATTGAAGACCGCTCCAGCGGAAGCAGCATCAAGCTCTACGAGAGCATGTCCAATGTGCCGATTCGTCCGGGTGACGTGAAAAAAGCTGCGGAAGACTGTATTTCCGGCTGAGTCCACGACGCCGCTCATACGCGATCAACTCCGATCAAAAAGCCCGGCCTGCGGTTGCAGTGCCGGGCTTTTTATTGTCGGCAATTTCTTACATGGCGGTTGTGACTGTCGGCTCATTACCCTACCATTTGTAGGCTTATGCATTGTAGGTCTAAGCATATAACTATAAAAATGGAGTCGTGATGATGTCTGTGGAGAGAGTGTTGATGGGTGGCGCCTTGCTACTCATGCTCGGCAGCGCGCAGGCGCTGGAGGGCAACAAGATATTCAGTGAAGGTGGCGCGCAGCCTGGCGCGGCGGCGTGCATGGCATGCCACGGGGCGGATGGCCTGGGGTTGGCTGCTGCGGGTTTTCCGAGGCTTGCGGGGTTGCCGGCGGCTTATTTGAGCAAGCAACTGCATGATTTCAAGAGTGGCACGCGCAGCAACCCGGTGATGACGTCGCTGGCCAAGGCGCTTACCGAGGAAGAAATCGCGGCGGTGACCCAGACACTGGCGGCGATGCCGGCACCTGCCGTGGCCGTCGGCCATCGTAGTGCTACGCCGAACAGTCCCGCTGCAAAACTGGCGCTGCAAGGCGCCTGGGAACGGCAGATTCCGGCGTGCGTCAGCTGTCATGGCCCCTCGGGCGTGGGGGTTGGCGAGGCGTTCCCGCCGCTGTCCGGACAGTCCGCGGCCTACCTGGCTGCCCAGCTCAATGCCTGGCGCGGTGGCACTCGGCACAACGACCCCAATGACCTGATGGGGCACGTGGCCAAATCCCTGACGGATGACGAAGTGCAGGGTATCGCCAATTACTTCGCCTCCTTGCCTGGCCAGGAGGTCAAGCCATGAAGAATCTGTCATTTGCACCCGTGTTGGCCGCGTTGATCAGTGTGCCGGCGTTGGCCGCACCGATTGCCATGGAAGATCAGTCGCAACTGCAGGTGCCGGCTGCGGTGCCCGCCGCCAAGGCGTTCCAGCCGCCCCAGGAAAGCGAACTGCCTGACAACGCCTACGGCAAGCTGGTGATGCAGGGCTATGCGTTGTTCGTCGATACCAAGCGCCTGGCGCCGCAGTTTGTCGGCAACGGCCTCAATTGCAGCAACTGTCACCTGGATCAGGGGCGCCTGGCCAATTCCACGCCCCTGTGGGGGGCGTACCCTATGTACCCGGCGTATCGTAAGAAGAATGACAAGGTCAACTCCTTTGCCGAGCGCCTGCAGGGCTGTTTCCAGTTCAGCATGGATGGCGGCACGCCACCGGCAGCGGACAGCCATGAGATTGCCGCGCTGTCGACCTATGCCTACTGGCTGGCGAGCAAGGCACCCTTGGGCGTGGAGTTGCCGGGGCGTGGTTACCCGGAGGTGCCACAACCGGCCAAAGGCTACAACCTCGCGCAGGGTGCCGAGGTGTACAAGGCGCAATGTGCGGTGTGCCATGGCGCCGAAGGGCAGGGGCAGAAGGTGGGCGACAGCTACGTGATGCCACCGTTGTGGGGTAAGGATTCCTACAACTGGGGCGCCGGTATGCATCGGGTCAACACCGCAGCGTCCTTCATCAAGCACAACATGCCGCTGGGCAAGGGCGGCAGCTTGAGCGACCAGCAGGCCTGGGACGTAGCGGCCTATGTCAATCGCCATGAGCGCCCGCAGGATCCGCGCCTGGTAGATGGCTCGGTGGAGAAAACCCGCGTGAAGTTTCATGCCAATGATGGGGTGAACCTGTACGGGCAAACGGTAGACGGCGTGCTGATTGGCCAAGGCATCCGTTAAACTGTTGTCTGAACACAAAAAATGCCGCTCAAACCCCGGGGTTTGAGCGGCATTGTCATTCTGGAAAAGCAATTATGAAACGTGAGCGCGTCAAAGAGCGGCATGCAGAGGGTCATATCTCTGCGACCCATGTGATTCAAAATCCGGCCAATTCGGGGGAGTGGATCGTGTTTTTCAAGAAAAGCGGCGGGCGCAGCTTTTTCCTGGTGGATGACCAGGACGAGGTCGAATCCTTTGAAAAACTCGATGACCTGATCGACACCATTCGCAGCCTCGGCATCAAGTTCGCCGAGATTCACATGTAGCCGCCCAGCTTACTTGCAGACCACCACTACACTGCGACCCTTGAAGTTGCCCACATCGGCGCCCAGGGTCTTGTCGCTTTCCTTCAAGGCTGGCGTGCCTTCGGTGCCGACGATGCGGTAACCGGTGCCGGCGCAGGAGGCATCGGCCTTTTCGTAGCAACTGGCCCAGGAATTGGCCTCGCCCGAACAGTCAATGGTCAGGCCTTGTTCGCCGTTTTTCAGGTAAATGTCGGAAGTGGTGGTGCAGCCGGCGAGCGCCAGTACCGAGGTCAGTGCCAGGATCTTGTTCATGTAAAGTTCGTCGTTGAGAAGTGTTAAGGGGCGCGCTGACACTGTTGTGGGGCGTTTCAGCGAGATTATAGCGAACGGCCATCAAGGTACAGACAATCACAAAAAAGCCCCGTTCACCGGGGCTTCATGCGCAACCGCAGAGGCTTACTTGCCCTTTGGTCGCTTGCTCGACGCGTGGCCGGCTTCATCCACAAATACTTCGGCTACTGCAATCGCCTGGCTTTCGGTGGCGAATACGCCGGCAACGCTGTCGCCGTGAAAGTTGATCAGGTGCCAGCCGTCTGCTCGCTTGGTGATCAGGTAGCCGTTTACGCCTTTGGGTTCTGACATCTATTAACAATCTCGTGGTCTGGTGTTCAAGCTGGCAATGATAGCGCCAAATGCCATGGGGGCGCGTAAGTTGTTGCAGGTCAGTGCCGAACCCCATAAAGCGTGCTAAAAAGGATATGGCCCTTTGAAATCAGGGGATGCTGGGTTTTCTCCGGTGCCGTTGGGGCCGCTTGTTTGAACATGGGCGGAACTAACGCCGACATTTTTTCTCTATGTTGACATCGCAACGCCAGCAGCGCCCATTGTAAGGTGGCTGCGGCCTGATTAGACTGCGCCGAATTTCGTACGCACAGCCCTTATTAAGGACTTATATGATCAAGAAATGCTTGTTCCCAGCAGCCGGTTACGGCACTCGCTTCCTGCCAGCGACCAAGGCCATGCCTAAAGAAATGCTGCCGGTGGTAAACAAGCCACTGATCCAGTACGGCGTCGAAGAGGCACTGGATGCCGGCCTGAACGAAATCTCCATCGTCACCGGTCGTGGCAAGCGCGCCCTGGAAGACCACTTTGACATCAGCTATGAACTGGAAAACCAGATCAAGGGCACCGACAAGGAAAAATACCTGGTCGGTATCCGCAAGCTGCTCGACGAGTGCTCGTTTTCCTACACCCGTCAAACCCAGATGAAAGGTCTTGGTCATGCCATCCTCACCGGTCGCCCGCTGATCGGTGACGAACCGTTTGCCGTGGTCCTGGCGGACGACCTGTGCGTGAACCTGGAAGGCGACGGCGTCTTGACCCAGATGGTCAAGCTGTACCAGAAATACCGCTGCACCATCGTTGCAGTGCAGGAAGTCGATCCTTCGGAAACCAACAAGTACGGCGTGATCGCTGGCGACGATATTGGCGATGGCCTGATCCGTGTGCGCGACATGGTCGAGAAGCCAGCGCCGGAAGATGCCCCGTCGAACCTGGCGATCATCGGTCGCTACATCCTGACCCCGGATATCTTCAAGCTGATCGAAGAAACCGAGCCAGGCAAGGGCGGCGAAATCCAGATCACCGACGCATTGTTGAAGCAGGCCAAGGACGGTTGCGTCATTGCCTACAAGTTCAAGGGTCGTCGTTTTGACTGCGGTGGCGCCGAAGGCTACATCGAGGCGACCAACTTCTGCTACGAGCACTTCTACAAGACTGGCAAGGCTTACTGATTAAGCATGGCCTGTTGAGTCTCAAGAAAGCCACCTTCGGGTGGCTTTCTGGTTTTTTGGGTACAAGCGGGTATCCTGATGCCCTGCCGAGGAGAGTGAAATGGCCTACGATTTTGATCTTTATGTAATTGGCGCCGGTTCCGGTGGCGTTCGGGCGGCACGCTTTGCCGCAGGGTTTGGCGCGAAGGTCGCCGTGGCGGAAAGCCGCTACCTGGGCGGGACGTGTGTGAATGTGGGCTGTGTGCCGAAAAAGCTGCTGGTCTATGGCGCGCACTTTGCCGAAGACTTCGAGCAGGCCAGCGGTTTTGGCTGGTCCCTGGGCGAGGCGGACTTTGATTGGGCGACGCTGATCGCCAACAAGGACCGCGAGATCAATCGCCTCAATGGCATCTACCGCAACCTGCTGGTCAACAGTGGCGTGACCCTTCACGAAGGCCACGCGCGCCTGACCGGGGCGCACGAGGTCGAGATCAATGGAGAGCGCTTCACCGCCAAGAATATCTTGATCGCCACTGGCGGCTGGCCGCAGATTCCCGAGATTCCGGGGCACGAGCACGCTATTGGCTCCAATGAGGCGTTCTTCCTTAAAGAGCTGCCCAAGCGTGTGCTGGTGGTGGGCGGTGGTTATATTGCGGTGGAGTTTGCCGGGATTTTCCATGGCCTGGGCGCACAGACATCGCTGCTGTATCGCGGCGATCTGTTCCTGCGTGGCTTCGATGGTGCGGTGCGCAAGCATTTGCAGGAAGAACTGACCAAGCGCGGCCTGGACCTGCAATTCAACGCCGATATCGCGCGTATCGACAAACAGGCCGATGGCAGCCTCAAGGCCACCCTGAAGGACGGTCGTGTGTTGGAGGCCGATTGCGTGTTCTACGCCACTGGGCGGCGCCCGATGTTGGATAACCTGGGCCTGGAGCACACCGGGGTCAAGCTGGACGAGCGTGGTTTTGTCGCGGTCGACGACCTGTACCAGACCGCCGAGCCTTCGATCCTGGCCATTGGCGACGTGATCGGTCGCGTGCAGTTGACGCCTGTGGCATTGGCCGAAGGCATGGCCGTGGCGCGTCGCCTGTTCAAGCCTGAGCAATACCGCCCGGTAGACTACGCGATGATCCCGACGGCGGTGTTCAGCCTGCCGAACATCGGCACCGTAGGCTTGAGCGAAGAGCAGGCTAGGGCCGATGGGCATAACGTGCAGATCTTCGAAAGCCGCTTCCGGCCGATGAAGTTGACCCTGACCGAGTGCCAGGAGCGCACCCTGATGAAGCTGGTGGTCGATGCCGACACCGATAAGGTGTTGGGTTGCCACATGGTCGGGCCGGAGGCGGGCGAGATCGTCCAGGGCCTGGCGATCGCCCTCAAGGCGGGGGCGACCAAGCAGCATTTCGACGAGACCATCGGCGTGCATCCTACGGCGGCGGAAGAATTCGTCACCATGCGCACGCCAGTGGCTGGCTGATCAGGCCTGGGCCGCTGCCTCTGGCGTCGTTGCAACGACGGCAGCCAGGCGCAGCGCCTCGATGGTGGCCTGGGCCTTGATCAGGTCCAGTTCCACGGCTTTGTAGCTGTGCTGTTGCTCGGCCAGTGCCTCCTGGCGTGACTGGCTGTCCAGCACCGCTACCCGCAGGCGCTCCTGGAGCAGGGTGCGTTCGCTGTCGATCACGCTCACCTGTTCGCTCAGCTTGAGTTGCTGGGCCTGAGCCTTGCGGCTTTGCTCCTGCTGGGCAGCCAATTCCTTCGCCGTAACCCGGTGTTCAATCAATAGCCGCTCATTGTCGCGATGCAGTTGGGTGATCTCGTCCTGGCGCACCAGGGCGCTCTGCTGTGCCTGGCGCAATTCAGCCTGCAGTTGTTGCAGCTGGCCTTCGTGGCGGCGCTGCTCCTGTTCGCGCTGGTCCTTGATGGCATTGCGGTAGTGCTCAAGGGCATCGCGGGCGTGCAGGTGCTTTTCTTCCAGCGACCGAATCTGTTCGTCCTTGTCCGAGAGCCGTAGCTCGTAGTCGCTGCACGCCTGGCTAAGCCCGGCGTTACGGGTTTGCTCGGTCTGCAGGCTGGTGCTGGCGGTTTGCAGCGCGGCGCTTTCTTCGGCGAGGGCGGTGCCCTGGATATCAAATTGCTGCTGGAGTTGGCTGTGTGCGGCTTCAAGCGCTTCTACCTGGGCGAGCAGGGCGCTTTTTTGCTGTTCGAACTGGGCCAGGGCCAGGTCGATGGGCTCCTGGGCTTTCTCTTTCAGGCGCTGGGCCAGGCGTGTCACCAGTTCGCCGAGCTCGTCGTCGATGGGGGCTTCGGTGATGGTGAGGCGGGTTTCGCTCTCGTCGAGCTCTTTTAAATAGCGGTGAATGGTGGTTTTCGAGCCGGTATTACCCATTTCGATGCGCACCGCATCAATGCTGGGGTTTTCGCCGCGGGCGAGAATTGCCAGGCGTGCCGTCTGAACTACTGCTTTGTTGATGCCGCCGCGAGCCATAGGGTCTCCGTCGATTTGATACTGTGGTATGTATTATGTATATACATACTATATCACGAATTAAAACACGTTGAAATTCACCATTTAACAGATGGGATATTGGCGTATTATCCCGTGTCATGACTTGCCGGACCCTCTCCGGGCGCAGTTCCCGTACACCAACCTCTGTAGGAGCCGGCTTGCCGGCGATCGCGGCATGAGTGAACTAGATCGATACCTGAACGCCGCCACCCGCGATAACACCCGTCGCAGCTATCGCGCTGCCATCGAGCACTTTGAGGTGAGTTGGGGCGGCTTCCTGCCCGCCACCAGCGACAGCGTGGCGCGATACCTGGTGGCCTATGCCGGGATGCTAGCGGTCAATACGCTGAAACTGCGGCTCTCGGCGCTGGCGCAATGGCACACCAGCCAGGGTTTTCCCGATCCGACCAAGGCGCCGGTGGTGCGCAAGGTGCTCAAGGGCATTCGCGCCTTGCACCCGGCCCAGGAAAAACAGGCCGAACCCTTGCAGCTCCAGCATCTGGAGCAGGTGGTCGGCTGGCTTGAGCGCGATGCCGAGCAGGCGCGGGCAGAGGGCGATCGACCGCGCTGGCTGCGTGCCAAGCGCGACACGGCCTTGATCCTGCTGGGCTTTTGGCGCGGCTTTCGCAGTGATGAGCTGTGCCGTTTGCAGATCGAGCATGTCCAGGCGGTACCAGGCGCGGGCATCACCCTGTACCTGCCGCGCAGCAAGAGCGACCGCGAGAACCTCGGCCAGACCTATCAAACCCCGGCGCTGCTGCGCCTGTGCCCGGTACAGGCCTATAGCGAATGGCTGAGTGCCTCGGCCCTGGTGCGCGGCCCGCTGTTTCGCGGGATCGATCGCTGGGGCAACCTGCGTGAGGAGGGGTTGCATGCCAACAGCGTGATCCCGCTGCTGCGCCAGGCCCTCGGGCGGGCCGGCATTGCCGCCGAGCAATACACCAGCCACTCCCTGCGCCGTGGCTTTGCCACCTGGGCCCATCGCAGCGGCTGGGATTTGAAGTCGCTGATGACGTATGTCGGCTGGAAGGACATGAAGTCAGCCATGCGCTATGTTGAAGCGACGCCCTTTCTTGGCATGACTCAGGCCCGCGAACCGCTGCTTTAAGATTTCTTCTATTAATACAGCTGGTTGATAGCCAAAACCAATCGCAAGCATCAGGTTTGCCAATGAGCCATCGGCGATGAGACTGGGTAGGATTCACCCATCAACTTACTAACCCCTGACGGAGAGTCAACGATGCCTATCATCAACAGCCAAGTAAAACCGTTCAAAGCCACCGCTTACAAAAACGGCAACTTCGTAGACGTGTCGGACGCTGACCTGAAAGGCAAGTGGTCTGTCGTGTTCTTCTACCCAGCCGACTTCACTTTCGTCTGCCCAACCGAACTGGAAGACCTGGCTGACAACTACGCCGAATTCCAGAAACTGGGCGTCGAGATCTACAGCGTGTCCACCGACACCCACTTTGCCCACGCTGCCTGGCACAACACCTCGCCAGCCATCGGCAAGATCCAGTACACCATGATTGGCGACCCGACCCTGACCATCTCCCGCAACTTCGACGTGCTGATCGAAGAAGCTGGCCTGGCAGACCGTGGCACCTTCGTGATCAACCCTGAAGGCCAGATCAAGATCGTTGAGCTGAACGACGGCGGTGTTGGTCGTGACGCTTCCGAACTGCTGCGCAAAATCAAGGCGGCCCAGTACGTTGCTGCCCACCCAGGCGAAGTGTGCCCAGCCAAGTGGAAAGAAGGCGAGGCTACCCTGGCTCCGTCCCTGGACCTGGTCGGCAAGATCTAAGTCTGTGAAGTATCAAGGGCGGATTGCCGCACCTTAAGTAAGCCGCACCGCCCTCAAAAACGCCCGGGCGAGATTCGCTCGGGCGTTTTTTTTTACCGAATTGATTTGAAATAGGAAATCGCCCGTATGTTGGACGCCAATCTTAAAGCTCAGTTGAAGTCATACCTGGAACGGGTCACCCAGCCGATCGAGATCGTCGCCTCCCTCGATGACGGTGCGAAATCCCAGGAAATGCTTGCCCTTTTGCAGGACGTAACCAGCCTCACCACGTTGATTAGCCTGAAAACCGATGGCAATGACGCGCGCAAGCCATCGTTCTCCATCAACCGCCCGGGTGCCGATATCAGCCTGCGTTTTGCCGGCATCCCCATGGGTCATGAATTCACTTCGTTGGTGCTGGCCCTGCTGCAAGTCGGTGGCCACCCGTCGAAGGCCAGTGTCGAAGTGATTGAGCAGATTCGCAGCCTGAAAGGCGAGTTCAGCTTCGAGACTTACTTCTCGCTGTCCTGCCAGAACTGCCCGGACGTGGTCCAGGCGCTGAACCTGATGGCTGTGCTCAACCCGAACATCCGCCACGTCGCTATCGACGGCGCACTGTTCCAGGCTGAAGTCGACGAGCGCCAGGTCATGGCAGTGCCCAGCGTCTACCTCAACGGTGTGAACTTCGGCCAGGGCCGCATGGGCCTGGAAGAAATTCTCGCCAAGCTCGACACCAGCGGTATCGAAAAAGCGGCCGAGAAAATCAGCGCCAAGGACGCCTTTGATGTACTCGTCGTCGGTGGTGGCCCGGCAGGTTCTGCCGCGGCTATCTACGCCGCGCGTAAAGGTATCCGCACGGGGGTGGCCGCCGAGCGTTTTGGTGGGCAAGTGCTGGACACCATGTCCATCGAGAACTTTATCTCGGTACAGGAAACCGAAGGCCCGAAACTGGCCAGCGCCCTGGAAGCCCACGTGCGTCAGTACGACGTGGACATCATGAACCTACAGCGCGCCAGCAGCCTGATCCCGGCGAAAAATCCCGGTGAGCTGCACGAAATTCGCTTCGAGAGCGGGGCGACCCTCAAGTCCAAGACCGTGATCCTGGCCACCGGTGCGCGCTGGCGCGAAATGGGCGTGCCGGGTGAGCAGGAGTACAAGGCCAAGGGTGTGTGTTTCTGCCCACACTGCGATGGCCCGCTGTTCAAGGGTAAGCGCGTGGCGGTGATCGGCGGCGGTAACTCCGGCGTTGAAGCGGCCATCGACCTGGCCGGTATTGTCAGCCATGTCACGTTGCTCGAGTTCGACAGCAAGTTGCGCGCCGACGCGGTATTGCAGCGCAAGCTCTACAGCCTGCCGAACGTTGACGTGATCACCAGTGCGCTGACCAGCGAGGTCAAGGGTGATGGCCAGAAAGTCACCGGCCTGGCCTACAAGGACCGCGATACCGGCGAGTTCAAGACCATCGACCTGGAAGGCATCTTTGTGCAGATCGGTTTGCTGCCCAACACCGATTGGCTCAAGGGCACGGTGGAGTTGTCGCCCCGTGGCGAGATCATTGTCGATGCCCGTGGCGAGACGTCACTGCCAGGCGTGTTTGCCGCCGGTGACGTGACTACGGTGCCGTACAAGCAGATCGTGATTGCGGTGGGCGAGGGCGCCAAGGCTTCCTTGAGTGCTTTTGATCACCTGATCCGAGCGTAAGGCCTGAAACTAAAAAACCCATGAGAGATCATGGGTTTTTTGTGGCCGTTGCTTTTGTGGGCGCTGGTTTGCCTGCGGTGCAGGCAAACACCACGGTGATACCCTCCTGCTGGGGCATCAAGCCGTTTTACAGCGGTGCTGGCTGGATGATCTCAACCCAGTACGCGTCCGGGTCCTTGATAAACGCCAGGCTTTTCATGCGCCCATCCGTCAGGCGCTTCTGGAAGTCACAGCCCAACGCTTCAAACCGCTCGCACGCCGCCACGATATCCGGCACCGAAATGCAGATATGGCCAAACCCGCGCGGGTCGGTGTTGCCATTGTGGTAGGCAAAGTCGGCATCGTTCTCGGTGCCGTGGTTGTGGGTCAGTTCCAGGATGCCCGGGATCGACTTCATCCACTGGGTACGTGCGGCGGCATCGGCTGGGATCTGCGCCTTGTCGACCAGGGCGAGGAAGTACAGGCTGAATTCGGCTTCCGGGAAGTCGCGCTTTTCAACCAGGGAAAAGCCCAGGACGCGGGTGTAGAAGTCCAACGACTTGGTGATGTCCTTGACCCGCAGCATGGTGTGGTTGAACACGAAGTTCGCAGTGGCGGTGTCGGGTTGGGCGGTGACGCCCGGGAAGGTGTTCAATTCGTGCAGGCTCATGGGCCCTCCAGAAAAAATGGGGCAGACGCGGCTCGTGACTTGAGCGGTCCTTTGGCTTGCGGCTGACAGGCATCCGTGCAGCCGGGCCATGATACGCAAGCCGCGCCAGCCACGCCAAATGAAAAAGCTGACACGGGCCTTGCGACTATCCTACGTGCAGGCTCAAACTTTGCGGCTTGAACTCCGAGTGTTTTTTGCAATGAGCCGACTGAACAAACCGCTGTTGAGCACCGTGTGCCTGATCTTGGCCAGCACTGCTGTATTGGCGGCAGATCCCGAGATTCACTGGCCCAGCGGC
This sequence comes from Pseudomonas sp. HC1(2025), assembly GCF_058742075.1. Classification (NCBI taxonomy): domain Bacteria; kingdom Pseudomonadati; phylum Pseudomonadota; class Gammaproteobacteria; order Pseudomonadales; family Pseudomonadaceae; genus Pseudomonas; species Pseudomonas sp. HC1(2025). The sequence continues at coordinate 2,603,509 of NZ_CP196017.1, forward strand.
TGGCAGGTGGAGGAAGTGGTGGCGGATGCCGATGCACCGGCCACGCCGTCGCCGGTATCTCGCCAACGTGCGATAAAGAACAACGAAAACGGCGAGACACAGATGGTCATGGAGCTGACGGGCACCCCGATCGAGCCTGGGCATGTGGTCAATCTGCAAGGTGTGCTGCTGGAAATGCGCAAGTCCATCCAGAAGGACTTTGCCCGCAGTGGTTATCAAAGTGTCTGCAACAAGATGCACCCGACTACCTTGAGTCATCTTGAGGCCCTGGAAACTACCTGCGTGATTACCGAGAATGGTCGGCATGTGCTCTCGCAAACACTGATAGGCGCTGTTGATGCGAATAAGGCCTATGTTTTTTCATACGCCGGGCAAGCTCAAGCCTATGAGTCGAGCAAGGAAGAAGTCAGTGAGGTACGTGCAAGCCTGAAACTTTGATGGGCGATGGCTAGATGCCTGACATGGCGCAGTTACAAAAAAACACATAACTATAAGGGCGCAGCGTACAGCCACTGGTCGGTGAATTTGTACCAAGTGGAATGTGTTTAGAAGTCCACGTTCCAAAGCCACGGGCCGCGAAATCGCAGTGCACAAACAAAAAAGCCCCGCATCTGCGAGGCTTTTTATTAGTGCGCCGGTATTAGCCGCGCAACCAGGAATCTACAGTGGCTGCGCCATACTGTTCTTTCCAGGCCTTCAGGCCGCGGTGGTTGCCGCCCTTGGTTTCAATCAGTTCGCCAGTGTGTGGGTTGTGATACACCTTGACCACGCGTGCGCGGCGGGTTTTAGGTGCGGCTGCCGCTTGGATTCCCGATTTGCCCGGGTTTGGATCAAGGATGGAGATGATGTCACGCAGGCTCTTGCCGTAGGTTTTCATCAGCCCTTGAAGCTTTTCTTCAAATTCGATTTCTTTCTTCAAGCCAGCATCGTTCTTCAGGGATTCCAGCTGGGCGAGCTGCTCTTGAAGGGCTTTTTCTGCGGCACGAAATTCGGCGAGTCTGGACAAAATATTTACTCCAATAGTGTATTTGGCTGATACCAACTGTAAACAAAGCTATAAGCCAAGAGCCTCAGCATGACTCGGTAAAAGTGGCTCTCCTGCCGATTCAGCACAGGCAGGAAAAATTGTAGTAGTTAATGAGCCACGAGTAAATCATGTCCTTTGTATAAATAACAATATTTCATGATGATGCTAGATCGATATTCAAGCACCACGCAAAGACTTAATGAATGCGTCAAAAGGCACTGGGCGGCCAAACAGGTAACCTTGCAAAAAGTCCACGCCTTGCGCTGCCAGATAATCGCATTGCTCTTGGGTTTCCACGCCTTCGGCGACGATGCCCAAGTCAAGCTTGCCCGATAACTCGATGATGCTATCGAGTATATGCCGCGATAAAGCATCGGCCCCGATCATTGCCACAAAGCTTTGATCAATCTTCAAGTAGTCAACATTGAAGTTGCGCAAATAACCCAGGCTGGAGTGGCCGGTGCCGAAGTCATCAATGGCGATCATCACCCCCAGTTCATGCAGGGCCTGGAACAGCTGGCGGGTCACGTCGGTGGGCTCGATCAGTTCGCGTTCGGTCAGCTCCAGGGTCAACAGGACTTGCCCGGGCTGGAAGGCCGCGAGAAATTCCCGACAGTCCTGCACCAACTCCAGGTCCTGGCAGTGCCGGGCGGTGATATTGATCCCCACATGGAAATTACCGCCCAGGCGATCGGCATGGGGTGCAAGCTGTGTGGCCACCTGGCGCATCAATGCCCGGGTCATGGGCACAATCAGCCCTGAATGCTCGGCCAGGGGAATAAACAGGTCCGGGCGAACCAGGCCTTCTTTTGGATGCTTCCAGCGCATCAGCACTTCACAGCCGGCCCATTGCAGGTTGTCACCGCGCACCACCGGTTGGTAATAGGGCACGAATTCATTGGCGCCCAGCGCCCGCTGCAGTTCATGGGTCGGTGCGCTGGAGCGCTTTTGCAGCCAGTGCGCGAGCACGCCGGCCAATACGCCGAAAAACACCAGCAGGCTGAACAGTGGCGGGTAGCGGGCTTGCATGTAACGCCAGACTTCCCCTTCGGGCATGCCGGCCTCCACGCTGTAGGCGTAACGCTGGGAGTCGAGGTGGTGATGGGCCACGGCAAACACCGGTAGCGCAGTGTCGCGCACTTTGCCGTCGCTACCCAGCCAATTGGGCCCGACCTGCAATACCAGGTCGGCATAACGGCTGATCAGGCGCAGGGCGTTTGTCAGGTGGTAACCGTCAATCGAGGCAAACGCCGCTTTGTCGCCGTCCACCAGCCGATAAACCAACAAGGCGGTATCGGGGGTGACGGGGTTGCCCTTCATCAGCCACAGGCGACCATTGACGTAATCGTCCGGGTTGACCGGTGACACATAGTCGCCGCCAAACAAAGAGCTGCAATAAATGGACTTTTTAAACGACAGGGTGGTTGCGCGGACAAAGGGGCGCCGGGTGACTTGCTCGCGCAGCGCCAGTTTTGCCGCATTGTCACAGTCCTGGCCCGCCAGCGGCAGTAGGTCCTGGGCGGCGAGGGCGGTGTTGTCGAGCATCAGGTCGAATTGGCGCACGGCCTCGATAGCCGTCTGCGCGGTGCTGTTTTCCAGGGTGCGCTGGGCCTGCAGGTACAGGATCACCACCCCTAGCAGAATCGGCAGCATGCCGCACAGGACCGTGATCAAGTAGCGGGCGGCGCGCTTGCGCGGGCCTTTGATGGTGAGTGGCATTTACGCGGCCTGTAGCAGAATGAGGGAGGGGCCTGGCAACGGCTACAGGCGAGGCGTCAGATACACGAATGAAATGATAGTTGCCCTATGGAAATAAGCACTTTAAACGCGTTGACCTAGCTACTTGGCCAGTTGTGCGTGTTTTTCAACCTTGCCAAACTTTGCAACATATTTTGACGAGGAAAAGCTGATTGGTCTATTGCGTTATTGCCTGGATCAATGCTTGTCAAAAAAACTGCAGCCCCATATAGACGCTGCATTCAAAAACCAACTCTTTCGCGTCATCAAGCCCAAATTTCGCGGGCGGGCTTATGCCTGCGTGGCGTTTGAGCGGGGCTCGATCTAACACATAGGAACACGTGCGTAATGAAAAACAATGTCCTGGCCATTGCCCTGCTGCTTGCTTGTGGTTTCGTCATACCTACGGCCTCTGCTGCCGACGGCACCATCACCCTGACCGGCGAAATCACCGGCACCACCTGCACCATCAGCGGTGGAACCGGCGGTGCCCCAGGCTCCGGGGCGAACTTCCCGGTAGTCCTCGACAAGGTCCAGGCCAGCGCCCTGTCCACGGCGGGGGCAACCGCCAGCTCCAAACCGTTCTTTATCTACGTGGGCGGCGGCGCCAGTTGCGCAGATGCGACCAAAGTGGCGGTGCTGTATGAGAGCACCAGCCCGGCCATCAACCCGGCCACGGGCAATTTGCGCAATACCGCGCCCAAGACTGCGGCGGCCAAAGTGGAAGTGCAAATTGTCGACGGTGCAACCCAAAGGCCCATGGATTTGCGCAGCGGCCACGCCTCGACCACGGCCACGGTCACCGGCGGGCTGGCGACCATGCCCTTTGCGGCACGTTATATCGCCACCGGCGGCGCGGCGGGAGTCGGGCTGGTGACTACGGCGGTGCAGTACTCGGTGATCTTTCCCTGATCGCCTGAAAAACCGAGGGTACGCAGCATGGGTTGCCTATCACGCCTAAAGGTTGCGCTGTGCCTGTGCCTGGCCTTCGCGCAGGCACAGGCCGGGGTGATCCTAAGTGGTACACGCCAGGTCTACGCCGAGGTGCGCAGGGAAATCACCGTACAGGTGCGCAACGATGATCAACAGGCCGCACGCCTGGTGCAGGTGTGGATGGACGACGGTGATGCACGGCAGTTGGCGGAACACAGTGAGGTACCGTTCAGTATCAGCCCGCCGGTGTTTCGCCTGGACCCGGGCAAGAGCCAGTCCATACGCCTGGCCTATACCCGGGAGCCGCTGGCCGGGGACAGGGAGTCGCTGTTCTGGCTCAACGTGCTGGAGGTGCCGCCCCAGACCCGACCGGCGCAAACCGAGGCCGAGGAGGAGCGCCAGAACCAGCTGCGGTTTGCCTTTCGCATTCGCACCAAGGTGTTTTTCCGGCCCCGGGGCCTGGCGGGCAACGCCCATGATGCGCCGGGGCAACTGACCTGGACCTTGCATACCGGCAAGCCGGCGGTGCTGCGGGTAACCAACCCGTCGCCCTTCCATGTGACATTCCATGAGGTCGCGCTGGTGATGGGTGGCCAAGCGGTGCCCACCGAACAGCAAGGCATGGTCGCGCCCTATGCCAGCCTCGACCTTGCCCTGCCTCCTCTGGTGCAGACGGTGCCCGCCGACGCCCGGGTGCAATTCCAGTACATCGACGATTTCGGTGGTTTCTCCGTGCCGCGCTGGGCGCCTCTTTAGTAACGCGAAGCCTGACTTATGTTTTTTTACCTGCAACTGTGGGCGCGGGGGGGGATTGCCCTGCGTGCCCTGTACTTTCCCGCAATGGTGGTGGCCTTGATCTGCCCCGAGGTCCTGGCAGCTTCGGTCACCTTCGACCTTGAGGCGTTTTCCAGTGGCCTTGCAGCGGGCGTGGATATTTCCCGCTTCAACCGCCACGACACCCTGGCGCCCGGCAAGTACCGGGTCGATGTAACGCTCAACGGCGCGCCTGCTGGGCGCCATGCGTTGGACTTTATTGCGGTGCAGGACGACGTCGTGCCGTGCCTGGACTGGCCGCTGTTGACCCGACTGGGCGTGGTGCCAAACCAGCCCGTCTCCCCAGGCCCATTGTGCGGGGATCTTGGCCAATGGATCCCCATGGCCTCCAGCAGCGTCGATAGCGGTGCGCTGCAGCTGGCCCTAAGCGTGCCCCAGCTCTACCTGACCCCGACGGCCCGTGATGCCATCGACCCCCGCCAATGGGACGAAGGCATCAATGCCGGCTTGCTCAGCTACAACTTCAGCGCCTCGACCATGACCGCCGGCAGTGGCGAAGACCGGGCCTACCTGGGGCTCAACACCGGCCTCAACCTCGGCAGTTGGCGTTTGCGCCACCAGGGCGCGCAGGCCTGGGACTCGCGAAGCGGTGCCGAGCGCTACCAGAGCAGCGCGATCTATGTGCAACGCAGCCTCGCGGCCTGGCAATCGCGCCTGACCCTGGGCGACAGCTTCAGCAGCGGGCAGATCCTGGAGAGTACCCGCATGCGTGGCCTCAGCCTGGGCACCGACGAGCAAATGCTGGCGCCTTCGCAACAGGGTTATGCGCCAGTGGTGCGAGGAATGGCCGACAGCAACGCCACCGTCACCGTCAGTCAGAACGGCTATACGCTCTACGAAACCACCGTGGCCCCCGGTCCGTTTGTGATCAACGACCTGTACCCCACAGGTGGCGGCGACCTGAGCGTCAGCGTCAAGGAAGTCGACGGTCGCCAATACAGTTACAGCGTGCCGTTTTCCGTGGCACCGCACCTGCTGCGGCGCAGCGCCAGCCGGTACGGCATGACCCTGGGCCAGGTCCGCCAGAATGGCGTCGAGGGCCGGGCCCCCCTGGCGTTTGAAGGGACACTCCAGCATGGTCTGCTGGACGACCTGACGCTGTATGGCGGCAGCAGTTTTTCTGAAGGTTACGCCCAGGGCAAAGCGGGTGTGGCACTGAACACCACCCTGGGTGCATTTTCGCTGGACGCCACCGATTCGCGCACGCATGTCCCTGGGCAGGGGGGGGTGTCGGGGCAGAACGTCGGCCTGGGCTTCGACCGGCAACTGTCGCAAACCGGTACGCACCTGGTATTGGGCGCCTATCGTTTTTCCACCGAGGGCTACCTGAACCTCACCGACGCAGTCAATGTGCGGGAGCTGGGGCGCCGGGGCCAGGATATTGGCAGCTACGCCCGGCAAAAGACGCGCCTGGACCTGACCATCAGCCAGCAGGCGGGGGCGGGCACCCTGGGGTTCTATGCCAGTTCGACCCAATACTGGGGCCCGCGCCTGGGGCGCGAAACCGCGTATCACCTGAGTTATGGCGCCAGTTGGCGCCGCCTCAACTGGAACCTCAGCGCCCAGCGTTCGCGGGTCCAAGCCCCAGACCGGAGCAATCATCAAGACGAACACGCGCCGGTATTGCTGGCCCGTTCGGATAACGCCGGCCACGTCGATAATCGCGTGATGCTGACAGTGTCCCTGCCCCTGGGCAGCAGCCCGCGCGCACCGAGCCTGACCAGCACCTTGATTCGCAGTACCGGAGGCAGTCGCGGCAGCCAGCAACAACTGGGCATCAACGGCATGCTCGATGATGACGCCACGCTCAACTACGGCATCGCCGGCACCCGCGCCTCGGCCGAGGGGGCGAGCCAGGGCAGTTTCAATGCCTATGCCGGGTACAACGCCAGCACGGCCGCCCTGCGGCTGGGGTATGGGCAGAACCGCGACAGCAGCCAGCTTTCATTGAGCGCCGACGGCGGCCTGGTGGCCCATGCAGACGGCCTGACGTTCTCGCACTACCTCGGCGAGGCGGCCGCCCTGGTCCATGTGCCCGCTGCCCAGGGTGCACGGTTGAGCAATGGCAATCACCTGCGGGTCGACCGCAACGGCTACGCCGTGGTGCCGTCGCTGCGGGCGTTCCAGGCCAATACCGTGGGTATCGACCCCGAGGGCAGCGCCTATGACGTGGAACTGCAAGAGACCAGCCAACGCATCGTGCCCACCGCCGGGGCCATCGCCCGCTTGAGCTTTGCCACGGTGGTCGGGCGGGCAGTGGTGGTCAAGGCCCTGCGCGAGAACGGCAAACCGTTGCCATTCGCCGCCCAGGTGTTTGATGAGCACGGCAGCGAAGTCGGGGTGATTGGCCAGACCAGCAAGGCCTTTGTCAGGGGCATTGCCGAGCAGGGCACGCTCACTGTGAAGTGGAGCGAGACCGCCGCTGACCGTTGCTACATCCACTATCGCCTGCAACCCCAGGCAACGCGGCGCCAAGCCCACGCCGACCTGTTGCAAGGGCAATGCGTAGGCGTGGCGGCCGGGCGCGAGGTGACCGCACGATGAGCGCCAAGGCATGCCTTCTTGGCCTGCTCGCGCTGCTGGCCGCCGCCGAGGTGCACGCCAATGCCAGTTGCACGCCCGCGCCCCCCGTGGCGCTTTCGATTGCCTCCATCAGCGTGCCGGCTAACCCCCGGGTGGGCCAAGTGCTGGGCGACCCCCAGGGCTATGCGCTGCAATCCCCAGACGCGCAGGATTGCACCTATGGCGTGGGCGTGAGCGTGGATCATTGGTCGTATATCAGCGTGGCAAGGAACATGCGCTTTACCGGCAAGTATTTTGGCCACTCCGGGTTATCGCTGCCGATCTTTACCACCGGCCTGCAAGGTGTGGGCTATGGCTTGATGGCACAGGACCGCGATGGCGGTGAATGGAAAAGCATCAATCAAGGCGTGTCGATCCTGCGCGGGCCGCTACGTCCCGGCCTGGCCTCCTGGGGCGTGCGCGTGCGCGTGGTGTTTTTTGTCACCGGTACGATCCAGGGTGGGGTGGTATTCGCGCAGCCCTTTGCAGAGTTCAGGGTCCATCCTGATTTTCACGCGGTCCATTTGTTCACCTTCGCCACCGTGGTGGTGGGGCCGCCGTTGAAACCTACCTGTTCGGTATCCACACCCTCGGTGCCGATCGATCTGGGCAGCGTGGCAGCCACCGCGTTCACCGGCGTGGGCAGCGTCGCCGGTGGTGCTAGCCGCGAGATTGAGTTGCAGTGCGCGGGCGGCACAGGGGGCAGGCTGGATGTGTGGGTGACACTCACCGACCAAACTCAACCGGCCAACCGTGGCGAGCGCCTGACGCTGACGCAAGATTCCACCGCCCGTGGCCTCGCCCTGCAACTGCTGCACGGCAACGCCGTCGTCAGCTACGGGCCGGACGCCAGTGGTATTGGCAACCCCAACCAATGGTCGGCCGGCAGTACGGGCAATGGCACGGTTCGCATACCGCTGACGGCGCGGTACCTGCAAACCGAGCCTACCGTGCATCCCGGCACGGCCAAGGGACTGGCCACCTTTACCTTGAGCTACCGATGAGCGGGGCCTGGGCACGTCTGGCAGCGGGCGTACTGGGTTGGCTGCTGGCCTGGAGTGCCCATGGGGAAATCGTGCTTGACCGCACCCGCCTGATTTACCCCGCAGCCGTGGGCCAGGTCACGCTCAACCTGAGCAATGAGGCGGATAACCCACGGCTGGTACAGGTCTGGATTGACGCAGGCGACCCCCTGGTGCGCCCTGAATACAGTGACGTACCGTTCACCGTGACCCCGCCGATTCTGCGCATGGACGCCGGCCAGGCCCAGGCGTTGCGCGTGGCCTATGATGGCGAGCCGGCGCAGGGGGGCGTGGAGCAGGTGTATTGGCTCAACGTACTGGGTATCCCGCCGCAGACGGATGCGTCCCACAGCGTGCAGTTCGCCTTGCGCAGCCGTATCAAACTGTTCCTGCGCCCGCCACTGATGCCAGGGCGAGCGGAGGAGGCCGCCGAAGGCCTGGAGTGGCGCTTGCCCAAGGCGGGCACCCTGCATGTGCACAACGCCAGTGCCTACCATGTGAGCTTGACCAGCATTGTGCTGGGGAGCGAGGGGCGCCAGTACCGCAACGATGACCCGCCGATGCTTGCTCCCCGATCCAGTGCAATCGTTACCCTGCATGGCGCGCCGGGGCAGGCGTCGGGCGCGGCGCTGGTGCACTTCACCACCCTGGACGACCATGGCAACAGCCGCACTCATGTAGCGCGCACTGTGCAATAAACCCCTTGCGTCCGTACGGGCATAAGGATTTGATAAGGAATACGGACAAAGCTGTTTACGCTGTGTAGAATCCGTTTACGCATACAAGAATAAGCGCCTGTTTCCATGCAGGCCTCGTCCGTCAGAGACGCCCGTAAGAGAATGACTCAACCATGAAGCTACTCGGGTTCCAACTCATCTACGGTGACTTCCTCGCCCGCAGCGTGCGGGGCATTTCCTGTGCGCCACCTGCCCACCTCATCCTTGCTGGCAATTAATTTACTTAATTCTAAAAAAGATGATGAGGCGCCAAATCATGGCAGATCTATACGAAAACCCAATGGGCCTGATGGGCTTTGAATTTATCGAATTCGCATCGCCGACCCCGGGCACCCTGGAGCCGATCTTCGAGATCATGGGCTTCACCAAGGTGGCAACCCACCGCTCGAAAAACGTGCACCTGTATCGCCAGGGCGCGATCAACCTGATCCTCAACAACGAACCCCACAGCATCGCTTCGTACTTTGCCGCCGAGCACGGTCCGTCGGTGTGCGGCATGGCGTTTCGCGTCAAGGATTCGCAACAGGCCTACACCCGCGCCCTGGAACTCGGCGCCCAGCCGATCCATATCGAAACCGGCCCGATGGAACTGAACCTGCCGGCCATCAAGGGCATCGGCGGCTCGCCGCTGTACCTGATCGACCGTTTCGGTGAAGGCAACTCGATCTACGATATCGACTTCGTGTTTATCGAAGGCGTGGACCGCAACCCGGTGGGCGCCGGCCTCAAGGTCATCGACCACCTGACCCACAACGTCTATCGCGGGCGCATGGTCTACTGGGCCAACTTCTACGAGAAGCTGTTCAACTTCCGTGAAGCGCGCTACTTCGACATCAAGGGCGAATACACCGGCCTGACCTCCAAGGCCATGAGCGCCCCGGATGGCATGATCCGCATCCCGTTGAACGAGGAGTCGTCCAAGGGCGCAGGCCAGATCGAAGAGTTCCTGATGCAGTTCAACGGCGAAGGCATCCAGCACGTGGCGTTCCTCACCGACGACCTGATCAAGACCTGGGACGCGTTGAAGAAGATCGGCATGCGCTTTATGACTGCGCCGCCGGACACCTACTACGAAATGCTCGAAGGCCGCCTGCCAAACCACGGCGAACCGGTGGAGCAGTTGCAGTCGCGGGGTATCTTGCTGGACGGCTCGTCCGTGGCCGGCGACAAGCGCCTGCTGCTGCAGATCTTCTCGGAAACCCTGATGGGCCCGGTGTTCTTCGAGTTCATCCAGCGCAAGGGTGACGACGGCTTCGGCGAAGGCAACTTCAAGGCCCTGTTCGAATCCATCGAGCGTGACCAGGTTCGTCGTGGCGTACTGACCACCGACTGACATGGCTTTTTGTAGGAGCGAGCTTGCTCGCGATGGACGTCAACGATAACGCGTACTGCCTGAGGTGGCGCGGTGTCTTTGAGTCCTTCGCGAGCAAGCTCGCTCCTGCAGTTATCGGGTCAGGCTCTACGCTGGCGCATCAGGTGCTTGAAACCCTCGAACACCAGCACCATCACCGCCAGCCAGATCGGGATGTAGGTCAGCCATTCACCCGGCCCGATGCTTTCCCCCAGCAGCAACGCCACCCCCAGCAACAGCACCGGCTCCACATAGCTGAGCAGGCCAAACAGGCTGAACGCCAACAAGCGGCTGGCGATGATGTAGCACACCAACGCCGAAGCACTGATCAGCCCGAGCATCGGGATCAACCCATATAGCCCTTTGTGTGCATCCAGCACGGCGAAGCCCTGTTCGCCACTTTGGACAAACCACAGCGCCACCGGCAGCATCAGCGCCATGTCCAGCCACAGGCCGCCCAGGTGATCGGTCGCCAGGCGTTTGCGCAGCACGAAGTAGATGGGGTAACCGATGATCACCAGCAGCGTGGCCCAGGAAAAACCGCCCACCTGGTACAGCTCGTTGAGCACGCCAATCGCCGCGAACACCACCGCGATCAGTTGCAGCCGCGAGAGCTTTTCGCCATACACCAGGCGCCCGGTCAGGACCATGGTCAGCGGCAGCAGGAAGTAGCCCAGGGACACATCCAGGCTGCGGCCGTTAAGCGGCGCCCACATAAACAGCCACAGTTGCACGCCCAGTAGCACCGACGACAGCACAATCCCACCGATCAGTCGTGGCTTGCCCGCGAGCAATCGCAGCAGTTCCCACACTTGGCGCCACTCACCGCTGACCACCATGAACACGGTCATGCACGGCACGGTCAGCAACATGCGCCAACCGAAAATCTCCAGGCCACTCAATGGCGTGAGCAGTGATGTGAAGTAATACATCACGGCAAACAACACCGAGGCCGCTACCGATAAAACAACGCCTTTAGACACGCAGTCCTCGCCAAACCGATTCAAACAAAAGAGGGGGGAATTTCAGGTGGGAATATATTGCTTTTGAGGTGAGACGTTTGCTCTGTTTTGCGGCATCTTATGGGAAATTTTCTCACGCCCAAGGTTCGCCAGCATGCCCGTCAGCCACCAGCCGCCCCTGGATGATTTCGACCGCGCGATTCTCAAGCACCTGCAACGCGACAACACCACCGCACTGCGGGTGATTGGCGAGCAGGTCAATCTGTCGACCGCAGCGGTACAGCGGCGCATCAAACGCATGGAGCAGAGCGGGGCGATCATCGCGAATACGGCGGTGGTCAATCAGGATGCAGTGGGCAAGCCGATCACGATCCTGGTGGAGGTGCACGCCGAGCGCACCCATATCGAAGACCTCGATGTGCTCAAGGTGCAGATGTCGATCCCCGAGGTGCAGCAGTGCTATTACGTCACCGGCGATGCCGACTTCATGCTGGTGATCGTGGTGGAAACCATGAAGGCCTACGAAACCCTGGCCCGCACGCTGTTCTACGAGAACCGCAATATCAAATGGTTTCGCAGCATCGTGGTGATGGACCGGGTCAAGGTCAGCCTGGATGTGCCGCTGGGTTGATGTGGGAGCAGGCAAGCCAGCTCCCACAGGGGGTCAGGGGCGGTGAATGCGCCCCGAGACAAAGTGCCCCACATCATTGAACCCCGGTGTCGACGCATGCCCCGGCGTCACCAGTGAGTCAATAAACGCCTCATCCTCCGCACTGATCTTCACATCGAGCGCCCCGGTATAGGCATCCCACTGCGCCTCGGTGCGCGGCCCGACAATCGCCGAGCTGACCGCCTGGTTGTTCAAGACCCAGGCAATCGCAAACTCGACAATCCCCACGCCACGGCCCTGGGTGTATTGCTGGATCTGTTGGGCAATGCGCAGTGACTCCACGCGCCATTCGGTTTCCAGGATGCGTTTGTCCTGGCGTGCGGCGCGGCTGCCGGCTTCGGGGCTGATATCCGGTGCGTACTTGCCACTGAGCACGCCACGGGCCAGTGGGCTGTAGGGCACCACGCCCAGGCCATAGGCCGCCGCCGCGGTGATCTGCTCCACCTCGGCCTGGCGGTTGACGATGTTGTACAGCGGCTGGCTGATGATCGGCCGGTCGACCCCCAGGCGCTCGGCCACGCGCACCACTTCGGCGATGCGCCAGCCGCGATAGTTGGACAGCCCCCAGTAACGGATCTTGCCCTGGCGGATCAGGTCGCCGATCGCCGAAATGGTGACTTCCAGTGGGGTGTCGTGGTCTTCGCGGTGCAGGTAGTAGATGTCCAGGTAATCGGTGTCGAGCCGGGTGAGGCTGGCTTCCAGCGCGTTGAAAATGCGCTTGCGGTTCAGGCCGCTGCGGTTGGGCAGGCCGTCCGGCGGGCCAAAGCCGACTTTGGAGGCGACGACCCAGTCGGCGCGATGGCGGCTGATGGCTTCACCGACGATTTCCTCGGAGCGCCCGCCGGTGTAGACGTCGGCGGTATCGATGAAGTTGATGCCCTGGTCCCAGGCCTTGTCGATGATACGCAGCGAGTCTTCGGTGTTGGTCTGTTCGCCAAACATCATGGTGCCCAGGGTCAGTGCGCTGACCTTGAGCCCGGACTGGCCCAGTGTGCGGTAAATCATGGTGAACTCCTCAAAAGCGCAGACAGTTGCTATGCAATACCAGAGAGCAAGGCTCTAGAACAAGCCCGACGTCGGTGGCTCGGTGCCCTTGAGCCGATAGGCGCCGACCACCGCGGCTTTCCAGTGCCGGGGATTGTGGTTGGCCACGGTGCGCGCATTGCGCCAGTGCCGGTCGAGGTTATGGCTGCGCCCGGTGGTGGAGGCGCCGCCGACGTCGAACAGCAGCTCGCCAGCCTTGAGTGCCGACTCGGCGGCGATGTATTGGGCCTGGGCCACATCGATGGCTGCGCGGGTCACGGCCTCATGGCTCAACTCCTCGGCCCAGGCCGCGTCGAGGGTGTCGGCGGCGCGCAACACCACCGCTTCGGCGGCAAACGCACGGGCCGAGATCTCACCCACGGAAAACTCCACAAAGGGGTCGTCCACCGAGCGGCTGGCGCTGCTGTGCTTGATCGGCCGCGCATGGTCCCTTGCAAAGGCCACCGCATCGTTCAAGGCATTGCGCGCGATGCCGGCCTGCACCGCGCCGAGGAACAGTTGCAGGAACGGCGTGATGATCGAACGCTGGCCTTCCTCCACCACCCGCGTGCGGATTTCCTCGCGGCGCACCAGCACGTTGTTCAGGCGCGTGGTGCCGCTGGCGGTCAGGCGCTGGCCCATGGCGTCGAAATCATCCACCAGCTCCAGGCCTTCGCGGTCGCGGGGCACCACGAACGACACTGGCTCCTCGTTTTCATCCAGTGCCACCGCACTGACCCAGTCGGCATACAACGCGCCCGTGCTGTAGTACTTGCTGCCATTGGCGCGAAAGTGCTCGCCCTGGGGCACAATCCGCGCGCTGACCTGGCCGTTGGCGCCACCGATTTCCCAGCCGGCGTTGCCGAACACCTCGCCCTGCAAGTAGTGGGCAAACCACAGCTGGCGCTCGGCTTCGGACTGCTGCACCAGCAGGCTTTCGATAAAGGCAAAGCTGGGGCGCAGGGACTGGGCGATATTGGAGTCCACCGCCGCCAGGTCGATGACGAACTGCACCACCTCGCGCACGCTGGACTCGCTGCCGCCGTAGCGCTGGGGAATGCGCAGGGTCAGCAGGCGCGCTGCGGCCAGTTGGCGGATCTGCTCATGGGGCAGTTGCCGGGTGCGCTCGCGTTCGGCGGCGCCCTCGGCGATCTGCGGCAATAACACAGCGGCACGCTGCAACAGCTCTGGCACGGACAAAAAGCTCATGACAATCCTTATATGGCAATGGCGTAGGTAATGAAGTGGTGCTCGGGCACCGGGGCGGGCCGGTCGATCTGCGGGATGGCATCGAGCAGGGCGCGGGTGTAGGCATGCTGCGGGTGGTCAAACACATCGCGCACAGGGCCGCTTTCGACCACCTCGCCGTCCTTCATCACCAGCACCCGTTCGCTGACCTGGTTGATCACCCCCAGGTCGTGGGAGATGAACAGGCAGGCCAGTTTCAGGCGTGACTTGAGGTCGGCCAGCAACGCGAGGATCTGCGCCTGCACCGACACATCCAGGGCCGACACCGGCTCGTCGCATACCAGCACCTGGGGGTTGGGCGCCAAGGCGCGGGCAATGGCGATACGTTGGCGCTGGCCGCCGGAAAGCTCCAGGGGGCGGCGCTCGAGCACGCTGGCGTCCAGGCGCACCAGTTGCAGCAGCTCCAGGGTGCGCGCCGGCCATTCCCTGCGGGGCAGGCCGGCCACCTGCAACGCCTCGTTAAGCACGCGGGCCACGGTGTAGCGCGGGTCGAACGAGCTTTGCGGGTCCTGGAACACCACCTGGATGCGTTGGCGCAGTTGGCGCCGTTGTTGATCGTTCAGGGCGCTCCAGGGCCGGCCGTTGAGCCATACATCGCCGGCGTCCGGGCGCTCCAGGCCCAACAGCATGCGGGTGAGGGTGGTCTTGCCGCTGCCGGACTCGCCGACAATTCCCAGGGTTTCCCCGGCGCGCAGGCTGAAGCTGGCGTTGTGCACTGCAACATGGGGCTGGCCGTCGGGGCCGATAAAGGTTTTTTGCAGGTTGCGCGCCTCGATCAACGGCAGGTCGAAGCGCTCGACGCTGGCCACTTTCGGCGCCGCCAGGGCCGGGCGCTGGAAATGCACCGCACGCCCGGCCCGCAGTAGCGACTGGGTGTAGGGATGCTGCGGGTCATGCAGGATCGCCTCCACCGGGCCTTGCTCGACAATCACCCCGTGATGCATCACCGCCACCCGGTCCGCCAGGCGCGACACCACCGCCAGGTCGTGGCTGACCACCAGCATCGCCATGGCCTGGGAACGCAGGGACTCCAACAGCGCCAGGACCTGGGCCTGCACCGTGGCGTCCAGCGCCGTGGTCGGTTCATCGGCAATCAACAGGCGCGGGCCGGCGGCAATCGCCGAAGCGATCAGCGCCCGTTGGCGCAGGCCGCCCGACAGTTGATGGGGGTACTGCAAGGCGCGCAACTCGGGCTGCGGCACGCCGACCGCGCGCAGCAGTTCGATGACCCGTGCCTGGCGCTCATCGCGACCCAGTGGCGTGTGCAGGCGCAGCGGTTCGGCTATTTCCTTGCCTACCGGGCGCAGCGGGTCGAGGGAGCCGAGGGCGTCCTGCATCACAAAGCCGATCTGCGCACCGCGCAGGGTTTGCCAGGCGCGGTCGTCCAACTGGCGCAGGTCGGTGCCGGCAAACGCCAGGCGCGCGGCCTGTACGCGCGAGCCGGCGCCGCTCAGGCCGCTGAGGGTGCGCGAGGTGACAGTCTTGCCCGAGCCGGACTCGCCCACCAGCGCCAGGCATTCACCGGCGGCCAGGCTGAACGATATGCCCTTGATAATCGGCGTGTGGCCAAACTGTACCCGCAGGTCTTGTACCTCCACTAACGTACTCATCGTGATTTACCCTCGCTGCGCGCCAGCCAGTCCCGGCCAAGGGCGGTGATCGACACCACCGTCAGGATGATCGCCACACTCGGCCAGGCCACCAGCCACCAGGCATTGGCCAGGTAGTTGCGGCCCATGGCGAGCATCGAACCCCATTCCGGCGCGGGCGGCGAGGCGCCAAAGCCGAGGAAGCTCAGCGCCGCGCCGGTGATGATGTTGTGGCCGATGCCAATGGTAGCGAGGATCAGGATCGGCTTGATCGCATTGGGTAGCACATGCCGCAACACCACGGCTGCGCGATGCCGGCCGAGGGTGGTAGCGGCTTCGACGTAGGGTGCATCGCGCACCACCAGGGTCTGCGCGCGCACCATCCGCGCAAAGCGCGGGATGCTCGCCACGCCCACTGCAATCAGGGTGATCCACAGGCCCTGGCCCCAGAACGTGATGATCACCAGGGCCAACAGCAGGTCGGGAAAGGCCAGCAAAACGTCGATCAGGCGCATGATCGCGCCATCCATCAGGCGCGGGCCGAGGCCGGCCGCCAAGCCGAGGATGATCCCGGCGCCCAGGCCGATGGCCGTGGACACCAGGCCCATCAACAGTGAAGGGCGCACCCCGTGGATCAAGCGGGCAAGTACATCGCGCCCGTTTTCATCGGTGCCCAGCCAGTGGCTGGCGCTGGGTGGCAGGTAGGCGTTGCGGGCGGCGGCGGCCAGGGGGTCGACGCCGGTCAGCCAGTGCGGCACGAGCGCCGCGATCAACAAGCCGATCACAAACAGCCAGGCCAGTGACAGGCCGGGGCGAAAGGTGCTCGGCAGCGCCAAGGGCAAGCGCCAGGGCAGGTTATAGGTGCTCATGCCAGGCTCCTCGCATACTGACTCTGTGGGTACGGCAACCCCAAGTGCTCACGCAGCGTGCTGCCACTGTACTCATGGCGAAATACCCCGCGCTTGCGCAGCAGCGGCACCACTTCATCGACAAACACCTCGACCCCCGAGGGAAACATGTCCGGCATGATGTTGAAGCCATCGGCGGCGCCCGCGAGGAACCAGTGTTCGAGGGTGTCGGCCACCTGTTCCGGGGTGCCCACCAGCAGGCGATGGCCGACCAGGATGCGCCGCGACAGTTCACGCACCGTCAGGCCTTCGCGGCGGGCCAGGTTGAGTTGGGCTTCGAGAAACCCCTGGGAGCCTTTCTCATAGGTGCCCACTTCACCGATCCGCGCCCACGGCAGCGGCGCATCCAACTGCAGTTCCTCGGCGGGGATGCCGATCCGCGCGGCCACTTGCTGAATCAGGCCATGTTCGCCGTGGTAGGCATTGAGTTGATCAAAGCGTGCATGGGCTTCGGCCTCGCTGCTGCCGATCACCGTGGACAGGCCCGGCATGATTTTCAGGTGCTCGGGGTTGCGCCCCCATTGGCGCGCGCGCTGCTTCATGTCGCGGTAGAAGTGCTGGCCATCTTCCAGGCTGGTCTGGGTGGTGAAAATCGCATCGGCATACCGCGAACCCAGGGCCTTGCCACCCTCCGATGAGCCCGCCTGCACCAGCACCGGCCGGCCCTGGGGCGAGCGGGGCAGGTTCAGCGGGCCCTTGATGGAAAAATGCCGGCCGACAAAGTCCTGGCTGTGGATTTTGTCGGGATGTGCGTAGCGGCCGTTGCCGGCATCGCCGATGATCGCGTCGTCTTCCCAGCTGTCCCAGAGCTTGCACGCGATGTCGATGAATTCTTCGGCGCGGGCGTAGCGCTCCCCGTGTTGCAACTGGTTGGCCAGGCCGAAATTCTGCGCGGCGGCGTCAGTGGCGTTGGTCACCACGTTCCAGGCTGCGCGGCCGCCGCTGATATGGTCCAGGGAGGCGAAGCGCCGCGCCAGGTTGTAGGGGTCGTTGTAGGTGCTGGAGGCGGTGGCGATCACCCCGATGTGCTGCGTGGCCAGGGCCACGGCGGTCAGCAGGAGGGTCGGTTCCAGGCGGCCTACCGGTTGCGTGGCCACATCGCCCGCCAGGGCCGGGCCGTCGGCGAGGAAGATCGCATCCAGGCAGCCACGTTCCGAGATGCGCGCGATAGTGCGGTAGTACTCCACATCCAGGTAGGCATCGGCCGGCACTTCGCCGACGCGCCAGGCCGCCGCGTGGGCGCCGAAACCGAGGATGTTCATGCCAATGCTCATGTGCTTTTTCATGCAGGTTCCTGGGGTTAGACGGCGCTGGCTTCATCGCGGGCGCTGGCATGCTCGGGGTGGTCGGCCACGGCCTGTTCCTGGGCGGCGCGCCAGGCGGCAGCGGGGCTGACATCGTTGAGGTAGAAGTCGCCCAGGGCCCGCTCGCGGTAGATCGCCGGGTTGTGCGAGGCCAGGGTGCGGGCATTGCGCCAATGCCGGTCAAGGCGGCGCACCTGGCTGGTGGCCGAGGCGCCGCCGACTTCGAACAGCAGGCTGGTGGCCTCCAGCACCAGCGGCAGGATCACTTGCTGTGCCTGGTAGGTGCGCACATCCGCATCGACGTATTGCGCCTCGCTGATGGAGCCGTCGAGCACCGCCTCATGGGTGCTTTGCAGGACCTGCGCGGTGGCCTGTACCAGGCTGTCGGCGGCATAGGACAGGCTCGACAGCTTGCCGATCACCCGCTGCACCAGCGGGTCCAGGCGCGGGCTGGATTGCCCGGGGATGCCGAAGGCGCGGGTGCGGCCCTGGACAAAATCGACGGCGTCGCGCAACGCGGCGCGGGCGATCCCGGCCAGGGTCGCGAGGTGGAACAGCTGGTAAAACGCCGAGATATACGACTCGGCACGCAGCTCGCCGGGCTTGAAGCGCCGCAGTACCTGATGCTCGGGCACCGCCACCTGCTCAAAGCGCGTGGTGCCGCTACCGCTCAGGCGCTGGCCAAAACCGTCCCAGTCATCCACGCGGGTCACGCCGGGCGCATCGGTGGGCACCACCACGCTGATAAAGTCGGGCCCGTCGGCGGCGGCCACGGCGATCCAGTCGGCATACAAGGTGCCGGTGCAGTAGTACTTCTGGCCGTCCAGTTGCCAGCCTTCGGCGGTGGGTTTGAGCGTCACCGAGTTGGTGGTGGTGTCACTGCGCTCGGCCATGGCTGCGCCCCACAATTGCCCGGCGACCACCTTGGGGAACCAGTACGCCTGGGACTCGGGGTCCTGGCTCACCAGCCGGCCCTCGACGAAGCCAAAATGCGCGCGCACGATTTGTGGCAGGTTCGAGTCGGCGCTGCCCAACTCGATCAGCAGGGCGAACAGCTCCGGCAGGCTGGCGCCCAGGCCGCCCTGGCTGCGGGGCACGCGCAGGGCACCGAAACCTGCGGTTTTCAGCCAATCGACGGCGTCGAAGGCCAGGGTGCGTTCTTGCTCGCGTTGCACCGCGCCCTGGGCAATACGCTGGAAAACCGGGGCGAAGCGTTCGTGCAGTGGGGTGTCGCTCATGTTCGATTCCTTACTTGAATACAGTATCTGAAGCTGTCGGTGATCCACTGTAGGAGCAGCCTTGTGTAGGAGCGGGCTTGCCCGCGATGACGGTGTATCAGTCAACTATTTATCAACTGACCCTCCGCTATCGCGGGCAAGCCCGCTCCTACACAAGCCCGCTCCCACATAAAGCAGCCTGTGTGAATCAGCCGTCATCGCGGTTTAACCCGTGGATCAATCAACCCGTTGAGTACATCCACCAACAGGTTCACCACCACATAAACCAGTGCCGCCAACAAGGTGATCCCCAGCACCACCGGCGCATCCTTGGCCACGGCTGCATCAAGCATCATTCGCCCGATACCCTGGCGGGCGAACAGCATTTCCGTGACCACCGCACCCCCCAGCAGGCTGGCGAAGATGAACCCGGACAAGGTCACCAGCGGCACCAGCGCATGGCGCAATGCGTGGCGCAGGCGCACGGCGGTCTGCGACAGGCCGCGGGCACGGGCCATGGCGATAAAGGGTTGTTCGAGGATGTCTTCCAGTTCCTGGCGCAGTACCTGGCTGAGCATCCCGGCAATCGGCAGGGCCAGGGCCAGGGTCGGCAGGATCAGGGTTTGCCAGCCGTTGGAGCCGGCTGGCGGCAACACCGGCCACTGGAACGAAAACACCAGCAACAGCAAAATCCCCAGCACGAATGACGGCGATGACGACAGCACCAGCTCGCTGGCCGAAGCCACGCGACGCACCCAGGGGTTGCGCTTGGCGGTAAGCACGGCGCTGGCCAGCGCCAGGCCGATAGCCAGCAGTGCGGCACTCAGGGCCAGTTGCAGCGTCGCGCCAATCTGCTTGCCGATGGCCTCGGTGACGGGAATGCGCAAGCGGTACGACTCGCCGAAATCACCGTGGGCGATCCGCCCCACATAGCGCCCGTACTGCACCCACAACGGTTGGTCAAAGCCGTATTCCTCACGGACCTGGGCCAGTTGCTGCGGGGTGGGGATGGCGTCCGGCCCGCCGAGAATCGCCAGCACCGGGTCGCCGGCACTGAAATGGATGGCAACGAAGGTCAGGGTGGCCGCGCCCCACAGCACGCCCACACCGGCCAGTAGTCGAGCGGCAAGCCGTTTCATGGTGCCTCCTGGTCCAGCCAGACGCTGGTAAAGAATGGGGTGTTGTGCACGGTGTCGAAAATCAAGCCCTTGACCGCCGTGCGATAGGCAATCAGCACCTGGCTCTCGAAGTCCGGCACCGCCGGCACCACTTCGGTCAGGCGTTGTTGCGCGGCGCTGTACAGGGCTTGCAGTTGCACCGGGTCATGGGAGCGGCGGGCGTCGCTGAGCAACTGGTCCAGGCGCGGGTCGCTGAGGTTGCTGAGGTTGTTGCCGCTTTTGCTTGGCGAGGCGCGCGAGTCGCTGTGGTACAGGATGTACAGGCCGTCGGGGGTGTTGGTGTGCCAATAGCCGCCGCCGATGGCGTCGTAGTTGCCCGCCGTGCGGCGGTCGGTGAGCTGGGCCAGGGGCATCATTTCGATAATGAACTGCATGCCGACTTTCTTTGCATCCGCCTGCACCGCCACCGCGACGCTGCTGGGGAACGGCGGGCTTTCAAAACCCAGCAAGTGCGCCGACAGGCGCCGGCCGTCCTTGACCCGATAGCCCTGGGCATCGCGTTGGGTCCAGCCGGCTTCGTCCAGTTGGCGGTTGGCGGCGTCGACGTCGTATTTCAATACGTCGCGGTAGGCCGGGTCATAGAACGGCGTGTTCACCGCCAGGTAATCGCTCTTGGGCAAGAACTCACCGAACCCGGCAATCCAGGCCAGGCCGTCACGGTCGATGGCCTGGGCGATGGCCTTGCGCACCCGTACATCGTCGAATGGAAAGCGCAGGGTATTGAACGTGAGGCTGCGGTAAGGGCTGGCCATGCGGATCCGGTTGCGCACCACCAGGTTCTGCGAAGCACGCATCGCCGCGGTATTTTGCGCCGGTGCATCCAGGGTGAAGTCCGAGCGTTTGGATTGCAGGGTGCTGTAGCGGGTCATGGCCTCGGGGACGATGCTCAGCTCGATACGGTCCAGGTAGGCCGGGCCGATGTGCCGGGTCACCGGCGGTGCCCAGTGGTAATCGGCGCGCTTGATAAAGGTCGCGCCTTGTTCGCGGGTATAGCTTTGCAGTACGAACGGCCCGGATCCGATGGGGTGCTCGGCGATGCTCTTGGGCGCTTCGCGGATCTGTTTGGGCGAGACCATGCTCAGCCACGACTGCGCCAGCACATACAAAAACGGCGAGTAAGGCTCGCGCAGGTGCGCCTCAAAGGTGTAGTCGTCGATGATCCGGCCATCGACGTAGGGCGCGATGTACGCCGCCGCCAGCGGTGATTTGGTAGCCGGGTCGCGCATATGTTCCAGGTTGGCCCGCAGCGCCTGGGCGTTGAATTTTTCGCCGTCGCTGAAGGTCACGTCGTCGCGCAAATGGAAGGTGTAGGTCTTGCCATCCTCTGAGACGTCCCAGGACTTGGCCAGCCAGGGCGAGAGCTTGCCGTTTTCGTCCTGGTACAACAGGCAGTCGTAGACGATGCGCGCCAGCCATTGCACGTTGCCGTGGTAGCTGGAATGCACATCGAAGGTGCCGGTATCCAGCGCGGCCGACACGCGCAAGGTGCCGCCCGACGTGCCCTGGCGGGTTTCGTGGTAGTCGCTGGGGTCGTAGCTGAGCAGGCCCTGGGCGTCCAGGTGGCCGTCCACCCGCTGCACCGAGCTGGGCGGTGGGGCGTCCGGCGAGCAGGCGCCCACCAGCAGCAACCCCAGGAGCAGGGCGTACCTGCTCCAGTGATTGATCGGCATCGTGAAGGCTCCCACCTTAGAAGTTGAACGCCACGCCGGTGAATGCGCCAAAGCCGTCCCCCGGATACAGCGCGGCAACGTCCTTGCCCTGGGCGTCGTAGATCGGCTGGATGGCGGTGACGTAGTTCTGGTCGGTGAGGTTTTTCACGTCCAGGTACACCTGCCATTTCTTGCTCGGGGCTTCATACCCCAGCTTGGCGCCGAAAATCGTGTAGGAGGGCGCATACAGGGTGTTGGCGTAGTCCACGGCGGTACTCGATACCGAGCGCACATTGACCCCGGCGTAGAACCCGTCCGGATGGCGGTATTGCAGCTCGGCCTGGTACACGTGCTTGGGCAGCCCCGGCAGCTCGTTGGAGCCAAAGCGCGCGTCGTTGCGGTAGTAGAAGTCGTTGAGGGTGTAGGCCTGGCGCAGGCTGACGGTTTCGCCGCGCGCGCTTTGCCACAGCGCGGTATCCAGGCCGGCTTCGATGCCCTGGTGGATGGTCGGGCTGGCGTTGGACGTGGAGTTGACCGCCGCCGTGGTACGGGTGGCCGGAATCACTTCGACGGTGAGCAGTTCATCCTTGATCCACGAGCGGTACACCGCCAGGCTGCCATCGAAAATCCCGGCTTTGCCGCGCACGCCGAACTCAACGGTATTGGCCTTCTGCTCGGTGAGGGTCTTGGCGTAGTTGCTGGCCACCCCGGAGCCCGACGACGACCAACTGCTGGGCGGGTCGATGGAGCGGCTGACGTTGCCGAACACCTGGAAGTCCGGCGTGATCTCGTAGCGCAGGCCCAGGCGCGGCGCGACGTTCCAGCTGTCGTAGTCGTAGTGGTCCGGGTAGGGCGAGGTATTGGCGCGGTCCGAGTAGCGCACCTCGATATCGCGCTTGATCTGGCTCAACGACAGGCCGGTGGACAGCCACAGGCGGTCGGTCAGTTGCAGGTCATTGCCGGCGGCAAACACGCGGTCGAACGAGCCGGTGTAGCGTGCCTGTTTCTGCAAGGCACCGTAGGTGCTGGAGGCCGGGTTGCCGTTGTAGGTCTTGACCCCGGCCTGCAGGTGCTGGGTGCTGGTCAGGCTCAGGGAGGTGTTGCTGGTGTGCCCCTGGATCTGGTCGCTGCGGTTATAGGTCAGCGACAGGTTCAGGTCGCGCCAGTCCCAGTAGTTGGGGTTGACCGTGCTCTTGCGGTACAGCACCTGGGGATAGTTGTGATAGACCAGGCCAAAATCCAGGGTGGCGTCATCGTCGAAGGTATAGGTGGTCTTGCTGCCGACCCAGGTCGAACCACGCTTGGTCGAATCATCGCGGCTGGCCAGGGCCACCGGGTTGGTTTGCGACGAGTCGTGCTTGAGCTGGGCCTTGGTCAGGGTGCCGGAGCTTTCGTGATACTCCTCGCGGTAGCGTACGAACAGGCGGGTTTCCAGCTTGGGGTTGAAGCGGTAGCCGAAGTTGGTGACCACGCCTTTGGCCTTGGTGAAGGTCCAGTCCTGGTAACCGTCGCGTTCGGAGTTGCTCAGGCTGACGTAGTAGTCGCCGTTGTCCACCACGCCGCCGGTGCTCAGTTGTTGCTTGCGCCAGCCAAAACTGCCGGCCTCCAAGCGCACGTGATTGCCCGGCGCAGTCAGGCCGGAGTTGGTCACCATATTGATCGCGCCACCCAACGACAGCGCGCCGTACTGGAAGGCATTGGCCCCGCGCAGCACTTCGGTGTAGTCCAGGCCCTGGGTTTCCAGCAGCTCATACGGCGTGCCGCCGGAGCCGGTCAGGGCCAGGCCGTCGAACAGGAACTTGGTGCCTTCGCGAAAATACCCCGGCGAGGTATTGGCCCCGGAGCCACGGATGGAAATCTTGATTGCATCGTTGCCACCCGCCGACTGCGCATACACGCCGGGCTGATAGGCGAGGGTGTCTTCCAGTGTTGCCGAGCGGCCGCGTTCGACGTCAGCGGCCTTGACCAGGCTGACGCCGCCGGCCACCTCGTCGAGCTTGAGCTGGGCTTCTTCGCTGGCGGTGACCTTGCTGGCCTGCACCGTTACGGTCTGCAGGCGCGAATCTTCGGCGTGGGCCCATTGGGCGGCGAGGATCAATGTCAGGGCGCTGACGGTTTTAAACGAACTGGAGGCGAGTGGCGGCAGAGGCCTTGAGATCAACTTCAATTGTGCATTCCCTGTGATTGGCTACGAGTGGAGGCGAGTTTCTATTCGTATAGTCAATCTCTGGCAGGGATAGAGCAGAAAGCATGCCAAGCGCCAAAGCGGGTTTTTGCGGGGTATTTGGTTTTAATCAGCGGGTCTCTTATGCCAAAAAACCACACCTGTGTTGAACTGCTGTTGGATTTTGAACAGTGCCGAGGGGCCCGCACTAGAGCGTTTTTGCCCTGTGTTGCGCTGATTCGGCGAGCAATTCGCCAGCGCGCGCCTGCAAGAAGCGATGCAGGACTTTGACCCGCTCCGACACTTGCAGGCGATGGGGGCACATCAGGTTGAAGGGCGTGGGTTCGCCTTGCCATTCGCCGAACAACGGCACCAGGCGCCCGGCCTTGATATCGCCGGCCACGTCCAGGTTCGCCTTGTAGGCAATACCGTGGCCGGCCAGGGCCCAGCGCCGCACGATTTCCCCGTCATCACTGAGGTAATCGCCGCCCACTTCGACCTCCTCAAGCAGCGTGCCCTGGCGAAAATACCAGGTGCTGTTGGGCCGGCCCTGGCGCATGTAGCGCAGGGTGCTGTGCTGCGCCAGCTCGGCCGGCACCTGGGGTGTGCCGTGGCGCGCCAGGTACGCGGGGCTGGCGCAGGCGATACGGCGGTGATCGCCGACCACCGGCAGCGCCACCAGGCTTGAATCCCTTGGCACGCCAAAGCGCAGGGCGATGTCCACGGTTTCGCGGAACAGGTCGGCGTTGCTGTCGTTAAGCAGCAATTGCAGGCGGATATTCGGGTGCTCGCGCTTGAACTGATCCAGCCAACCGAGCAGTACATTGCGCCCGAAATCCGAGGGCGCGGACAGTTGCAGCAAGCCGCTGAGGCTCTGGCCGTGTTGCTTGATCGCCTGTTCGCCTTCCGCCAGGGCTTCCAGGGCCACCCGCACGCTGTCCAGGTAGCGCCGGCCTTCTTCGGTGAGGCGCATGCTGCGTGTGGAGCGGGCCAGCAGGCGCATGCCCAGGCGGGTTTCCAGGCGTTTGAGGGCAATACTGGCGGCGGCCGGGGTCAGGCTAAGGCTGCGGGCGGCCGCCGAGAGGCTGCCACTGTCGGCGGTGCGTACAAACACTTCCAGGTCGAGGATTGAGCTCATTTGTAAAAATCCCTTAAAGATCCTGTCGTTTTACCGGGATTTTTCCGCGATTGCCAAGCTGGGAAGATGAACGCTCATTTTTCCGCACGAGGCAGTTCCCATGACATCTCCCCTCAAGGGCAAAACCGTGGTGGTGATTGGCGGTAGCAGCGGCATTGGCGCCGAAGTCGCCCAACAGGCGGCATCCCGTGGCGCGCAGGTGGTACTGGCCGGGCGACGCCTTACGTCGACGGTCGACAACGGCGTGCGCAGCGAGCCGGTAGACGTCACCGACAGCGCCTCCCTGCAACGTCTGTTCGAAGCGGTGGGGCGTTTTGACCACCTGGTGTTCACCTCGGGCCCTGCGGTCCAGGCCAAACACCTGCAGGACACCGACCTGCCACTTGCCCAGGACAACTTCAATGTGAAGCTCTGGGGCGCCTTGCGCGCAATCCAGCAGGCGCTGCCTTTTCTCGACGAGCGCGGCAGCATCGTCCTGACCTCGGGGCAGTTGGGGCGCAAGCTGGTGCCGGGGCAATTTATCAAGGTCGGCATCAATGCCGCGACCGAAGCGTTGGGCAAGCAGTTGGCCAAGGAACTGGCGCCACGGCGGGTCAACGTGGTCAGCCCTGGGGTGATCGACACGCCGGCATACGCGGGGATGCCTGAGGAACAGCGTCAGGGCATGTTCGCCAAGGTGGGCGGGGCGTTGCCGGTAGGGCGGGTGGGGCAGGCGGAGGAAGTGGCGGCGGGTTATTTGATGGCCATGGAGAATGGCTTTATCACTGGCAGCGTGATCGATATCGACGGCGGTGGATTGCTGTAAACACCGAACCCAATGTGGGAGCGGGCTTGCCCGCGATGGCGGCGTGTCAGTCAATACATAGGCTGACTGATCCACCGCTATCGCGGGCAAGCCCGCTCCCACATTTTTTGTGCAGTGTCAGGCCTTCAGGGTACGGGTCATGCGCAGCGCCAGCACACTACCCGCGACGATCACCGCCGCCAGCAGGTACAGCGCCAGGTCGGTGGAGCCGGTCGCATCCTTCACAAACCCCACCACATACGGGCTTAAAAAGCCCGCCATCTGGCCCATGGAGTTGATCAATGCCAGGCCCCCCGCGGCCGCGCCGGCGCTGAGCATGGCGGTAGGCACCGGCCAGAACATCGGCAGGCCGGTGAGGGCGCCCATGGTGGCGATGGTCAGGCCAAGGATGGCAATGGCCGGGGTGGTGGCGAAGTTCACCGCGATGATCAGGCCGACAGCGCCCATCAGCATCGGCACCACCAGGTGCCAGCGGCGCTCTTTGCGCAGGTCGGCAGAGCGGCCCACCAGCAGCATGAATACCGCCGCCAGCAAATAGGGGATCGCACTGAGCCAGCCGATCACCAGGTTATCGCTAAAGCCCATGTTCTTGATGATCGACGGCAGCCAGAAGTTGATGGCGTACACGCCGCTCTGGATGCAGAAGTAGATCAGGCCGAACGCCCAGATTGCCGGGTTCTTGAACACTTCCAGCAGCGAATCAGTGGTGGTCTTGGGCTTGTTGGCCAGGTCGGTGGCCTGGTCGGCCTCGAGCACTGCGCGCTCATGGGCGGTCAGCCACTTGGCGTTGGCGAAGCTGTCGCTGAGCAGGAAGTAGGCGAGGGCACCGAGGATCACCGTCGGCACACCTTGCAGCAGGAACATCCACTGCCAGCCCGCGAGACCGCCCTGGCCCGCCGCGAAGTGGTTGAGGATCCAGCCGGAGAACGGGCTGCCGAGCAGGCCCGACACCGGGATCGCGGACATGAACAGCGCCATGATCCGCCCACGGCGGAAGGTCGGGAACCACTGCGAGAGGTACAGCACCACGCCCGGGAAGAAGCCCGCTTCAGCGGCACCGGTAAACAGGCGCAAGGTGTAGAAGTGCGTCGGTGTGGTCACAAACAGCAGGCAGGTAGACAGGGTGCCCCAGGTGATCATCATCAGCGCAATCCAGCGCCTGGGACCGAACTTGGTCAGCGCCAGGTTGCTCGGCACGCCACACAGCACGTAGCCGATAAAGAAAATCCCGGCGCCGAGGCCGTACACGGTCTCGCTGAACTTCAAGGCGTCGAGCATCTGCAGCTTGGCAAAGCCGACGTTGACGCGGTCCAGGTAGTTGAACAGGTAGCAGATGAAAATGAAGGGGATCAGGCGCAGGGTGATGCGCTTGTAGACGGCGTTTTTGTCGTCATCGTTGGCCAGGGTAGCGGCGGCGCTCTGTGACATGGCGTTCTCTCTTTATTATGATTTTTCGCGATGCGAGGGTAACGTTGATCGCCCCAAGAGTCTCGGTCACGGGACGGTGTCGTGTCTTTGTGCCCCCGCACAGCGATCCATCCATTGCGCTGTGCCTTTGAACAATCGCTTAATGCAGCGCTTTCAAGGAATTTAGCCCCATGTTCGAACTCGATCATGACCTGGCGCAGGATATCGTCAATCGCACGATGGCCATTTTGCCCTACAACGTCAACGTCATGGACAGCCAGGGCCTGATCCTCGGCAGCGGCGAGCCGGAGCGCATCAATACCCGTCATGAAGGCGCGCAATTGGTGTTGGCCAACGGTCGCGTGGTGGAAATCGACAGCCAGACCGCCAAGCACCTCAAGGGCGTGGCGCCGGGGATCAACCTGCCGCTGCTGCATGACCAGCGCCTGATCGGGGTGCTGGGCATCAGCGGTGAACCGCAGTTGCTGCGCACTTATGCCGAACTGGTGCGCATGACTGCCGAGATGCTGGTCAGCCAGCGCCATCAGCAGGCGGAGCAGCAGTGGCGGCGCCAACGCTGTGATGATCTGCTGGCGTTGCTGCTGGCCGACAGCGGCGAGTCGCCGCGCCTGGTGGACGAGGCCCAGCAACTGGGGCTCAAGCCGCAGTTGCCGCGAACCCCCTATCTGTTTGAGCTGGGCCCGGGCCAGACTGCCGAAGCCCTGGCTGCCTGGCTGGCTTCGCGTTATCCGGACAGCTGGTGCGTCAGCAGCGCACAGTTTTCGTTGCTGTGGTGTCGCCCGGCGGCGGTGCCGATGGACAACCCGCGCCTGCTGGAAAAACTCGAGGCCTCGGGCTGGAACATCTTGCGGGTGGCCGTCGGTGGCCAGGCCGACGGGTTGGCCGGCTTGCGCCGCTGTTATCGGCGGGTGGCGGACTTGCTCGCCTATGGCCGTGACGTGCTGCCGCAGTCGCGCCTGCTGACCCTCAATCGCTACCGGTTGCCGGTGATGCTCTGGCGCCATCGCAACGACGATGCCCTCGACGAACTGCTTAACCCATTGCGCAAGGTCCTGGCTAAGGACGCCAACGGCCAACTGCAGGCGACGCTGCGCAGTTGGTGTGAGCACGACGGGCAAAGCCAGGCCTGTGCCGATGCATTGGGCATCCACCGCAACAGCCTGCGCTACCGCATGGAGCGCATCGCCGAATTGAGCGGTGTCGACCCGTTGACCTTAGATGGCATGCTCGCGCTGTACCTGGGCGTGCAACTGCTGCCCCAAACCCCTTAGGAGGCGCTTTTGTAGAAATGAACAACAAACCCCAGCCGCGCTTGTGCATCGGACAGGCGTCATTGCCGGTGCCAACTGGCAGCATGGGCGTCATAAAAACCGGAGAAAGCCCATGAAAGTCATCATCGCCCCCGACTCGTTCAAGGACAGCCTGAGTGCCGAAGGCGTGGCCCAGGCCATTGCCGAAGGCCTGGCTGAGGTTTGGCCGCAGGCCGAATTGATCCAGTGCCCGATGGCGGACGGCGGTGAAGGCACGGTGGAGTCGGTGCTCGCGGCCTGCCATGGCCAGTTGCGCAGTTGCACCGTGCAAGGCCCGTTGGGCGGCGCCGTTGAGGCGCGCTGGGGCTGGTTGGCCGAAAGTGCCACGGCAATCATCGAAATG
Organism: Pseudomonas sp. HC1(2025); assembly: GCF_058742075.1. NCBI lineage: Bacteria > Pseudomonadati > Pseudomonadota > Gammaproteobacteria > Pseudomonadales > Pseudomonadaceae > Pseudomonas > Pseudomonas sp. HC1(2025). Next base: position 2,632,648 of record NZ_CP196017.1, read on the forward strand.
GCTGAAGCCAGCGGCCTGCAACTGGTCCCACGGGAGCAGCGCGATGCCTGTTCCAGCAGCACCTTTGGCACCGGTGAGCTGATCCGCGCCGCCCTGGATGCCGGGGCCCAACGGATCATCCTGGCGATTGGCGGCAGTGCCACCAATGACGGCGGCGCCGGTGCCATGCAGGCCCTTGGCGTGCAACTGCTCGACGCCCAAGGCCACAGCCTGGCGCGTGGCGGCCTGGCCCTGGCGCACCTGGCACGGATCAATCTTGAGCAGTTGGACCCGCGCCTGGCCCAGGTGCGTTTCGATATCGCCGCCGACGTCAACAACCCCCTGTGCGGCCCCCACGGTGCCTCGGCGATTTTCGGCCCGCAAAAAGGCGCCAACCCCCAGCAAGTCGAGCAGCTGGACCAGGCCCTCGGACACTTCGCCGACCACTGCGCCGAAGTCTTGCCCCGGGACGTGCGCGACGAGCCGGGCAGCGGCGCGGCCGGTGGCCTGGGCTTTGCCGCCAAGGCCTTCCTCGGCGCTAGGTTTCGTGCGGGCGTGGAGGTGGTCGCCGACTTGGTAGGCCTGGAACACGCCATGCGCGGCGCCGACCTGGTGATCACCGGCGAAGGCCGCTTCGACGCCCAGACCCTGCGTGGTAAAACCCCGTTTGGCGTGGCGCGGGTGGCCAAGCAGCACGGTGTTGCGGTGATCGTTATCGCCGGCACGCTGGGCGAGGGCTACGAGCAGATGTATGCCCATGGCGTCGACGCCGCGTTTGCCTTGCCTGGCGGGCCGATGAGCCTGGAGCAGGCCTGCAGCGAAGCGCCGCGGTTGCTGCGTGAGCGGGCGGCGGACATTGCGCGAGTGTGGCGCTTGGGCGCGCAGCGCAGTGGCGGATGACAGCGCTTGTTATCGCCGCCTATACTGATCGGCCACTTGTCTTTCAAAGGATGAAACACAATGCCTACACCTGACACCAATATCGTGATCCAGCGCTTTGCCGAAAGCCATCTTCAAGGCATGCATGCGCTCTACAACGATCCGGCCGTGTGCCGTCAGGTGCTGCAGATGCCGTTCCAGTCGCTGGAGGTGTGGCGCAAGCGCCTGGCCGATACCAATGAGCGACTGCTCAGGCTGGTGGCGGTGCAGGCGGGTGAGGTGCTTGGCAGTTGCACCCTGGAGCAGTACGCGCGCAGTCGGCAAAGCCATGTCGGCAGCATCGGCATGGGTGTGGCGGTGGCCTGGCAGGGCAAGGGGGTGGGCACCCAGTTGCTGGGCGCGGCGCTGGAGGTGGCCGACAACTGGATGAACCTGCACCGGGTGGAACTGACGGTGTATGTCGACAACGAGCCGGCCCAGGCGTTGTACCGCAAGTTCGGTTTCGAGACTGAAGGCCGGCTGCGCGATTACGCCGTGCGCGACGGCGTATTTGTCGATGCCCTGAGCATGGCCCGCCTGCGTCAGACCGCCTGATCGCCCAGGGCAAACGCCACCGCAGCCTGCGCATGCAGCAAGGTGGTGTCCAGCAGTGGCAGCTCGCTGTGCTCAGGCTTGATCAGCAGGCCGATCTCGGTACACCCCAGGATAATCGCCTGGGCGCCACGGGCCGCGAGGTTGGCGATGGCCTGCTGGTAAACCTGGCGTGAGGCTTCGTTGATCACTCCGACGCACAACTCTTCATAAATGATCCGGTGCACGGCGTGGCGTTCTGCTGCGTCGGGCACCAGCACGTGCAAGCCCTGGGCTGCCAGGCGCGCCTTGAGAAAATCCTGTTCCATGGTAAACGCCGTGCCCAGCAGGCCAACGGTCAGGGTCTGGGCCTTGACCGCTGCCGCGCCCGCCGCATCGGCAATGTGCAGGAACGGCACCGACACGCCAGCTTCGATCTGCGGCGCCACCAGATGCATGGTGTTGGTACACAGCACGATGCAGTCCGCGCCACCGGCCTGCAGGCGGCGTGCGGCGTCTTGCAGGATCAGCGCCGCGTCATCCCAGCGCCCGGCGTGCTGGGCTTGTTCCACCGGGCCGAAGTCGACGCTGTACAGCAGGATTTGTGCCGAGCGCAGCGGCCCCAACCGGTCGCGTACCTGCTGGTTGATGATCCGGTAATACTCGGCGCTGGACTCCCAGCTCATGCCGCCGATAAGGCCGATGGTGCGCATGCAAAGCTCCTCAAGCTGTTGGGCGAAAGCTACACCTTACCCAACACGCGAGCGTTAGTCATACGCGCCGGTGCAGCATCTGCCATGATCGTTGTTTGCAGCCCCCGAGGAACACCGCAATGGACGATGTACAGCAATTGGGCGAGATGCTTCGTCATTACGCCGACAGCGAAGCGCACAAGCGCCAGCAGTTCGAGGTGCAGTCAGCCCGCTGGACCCAGAAAATCACTGAGCTGTACGGCGAGATCGAGCAGTGGTTGGCGCCGGTCAAGAGTGATGGTTTGCTGGAGGTGCAGCGTGAGGCTTATGTGGCGTCTGGCCCAAGCGTGCCGGTGGAGACTTCGACCTTCAAGACCGAGAAACTGACCATTCATATCGCGGGCAAACCGGTGGAATTTGTGCCGGATGTGATGGGGGCGGGTGGGTTGATTTCGTTGTCGGTCATGGGGCTGACCGCGGCCCGTTACGGCAGCATATCCCTCGTGCTGCTGCCGGGGTCCAATGATTGGTTGTGGAAGAAAACCAATGGCTTGAAAGACCCGGACACCTTTGCCTTCGATGCCAACTTCCTGGCCTTGCAGTTGCAGAGCCTGATTCCGCGCGAGCGCGGCTGATCCCCAGGCAAATGTGGGAGCAGGCTTGTGTGGGCTTGTGTGGGAGCGGGCTTGCCCGCGATAGCGGTGTGTCAGGCAAGTATTCCTGACCTGATATACCGCCATCGCGGCATGAGTATTTACACCACTCTTTTCTGGGTTTGTGTACATATCCGTTGCTGCGGTCACGGCGGCTATTGGTTCTGCCCTTACGGCGGGTCACTTTTGGAAAAGAGCCCGGAGTGCCGGCCCAGCCAAAAGTAACCAAAAGGGCTCCTGCCCCCCAAATCAATATCGGATGACGGGCAGCGTGGTTTAACGGGGCGCCTAAGATCAAAATCACAAGCAAAGCGAGGCGGCCTGACAGCCGACCTGATCGTCAAGGCGTGCGCGTACCCCTGTAGGAGCTGGCTTGCCTGCGATGGTCGTTAACGATGACGAATGAATACCAGATACTCTGATGTGTTCTTTCGGGCGTCATCGCAGGCAAGCCAGCTCCTACAGGGGAATGCAGCTTCGCGCTCTGGTTCTGCTGTTGCTCTGCTTTTGATCTGGCTTTTGATCTTAGGTGCCCCGTCAAACCACGATGGCCGCAGGCAGGTATTGCGCAGTGGGCACCCCGGCATGGATGCCGGGGTAGCCGCGACACGGCCATGACCGCAGCAACGGATATGTACTCACACCCAACTACAAAAAAAGAGCGAGTTGTGTAGACACCTATGGCCATCGCGGGCAAGCCCGCTCCCACACAAGCCCGCTCCCACAAAAAGCCCAACACCGAGCTTTAGAGCTCGACATTACCCCAGCCCGGCTTGGCCTCCTCAGGCGCCACCGCCTTGACCTGTTTGCCCGTCGCCAGCTCCACCCGCCGCGCCACTTCCGGGTCGTCGGCAAACGGAATCAAGCTCGCCTCATCCAAGGTTTCCCCCGATTGCCCGCGCAAGCAGTACTCCACGGCGCCATACAGGCAGATCACCGCCGCCAGGTTGAAAATGACCTCCCACATCAGGCGATCTGCGCATCATTGTGCGCCACCTTCAGGTCCGCGACCCGTACGGTGCGCCAGGTGTTGTAGGCCATCAGCAACATGCCGCCCAGGAAGAACACCCCACCGGCAAATCGCACCACAAACCCCGGGTGGCTGGCCTGCAAGGCCTCTACGAACGAGTAGGTGAGGGTGCCGTCGTCGTTGACCGCCCGCCACATCAGGCCCTGGGTGATGCCGTTGACCCACATCGAGGCGATGTACAGCACCGTGCCGATGGTTGCCAGCCAGAAGTGCAGGTTGATCAGCGGCACGCTGTACATCTGCTCGCGACCGAAGATTTTCGGGATCATGTGGTACAGCGAGCCAAAGGTGATCATCGCCACCCAGCCCAGGGCACCCGCGTGGACGTGGCCGATGGTCCAGTCGGTGTAGTGGGACAGGGCGTTGACCGTCTTGATCGCCATCATCGGCCCCTCAAAGGTCGACATGCCGTAGAACGCCAACGACAACACCAGAAAGCGCAGGATCGGGTCGGTGCGCAATTTATGCCAGGCGCCCGACAGGGTCATCATGCCGTTGATCATGCCGCCCCAGCTGGGTGCCAGCAGGATCAGCGACATGGCCATGCCCAACGACTGCGCCCAGTCCGGCAGCGCGGTGTAGTGCAGGTGGTGGGGCCCCGCCCAGATATACAGGGTGATCAGCGCCCAGAAGTGCACGATGGACAGGCGATAGGAATACACCGGCCGCCCGACCTGCTTGGGCACGAAGTAATACATCATTCCCAGGAACCCGGTGGTCAGGAAGAACCCCACCGCGTTGTGCCCGTACCACCACTGCACCATGGCGTCGGTGGCGCCGGAATACACCGGGTAGGACTTGAACCAGTCCACCGGGATCGACAGGTGGTTGACCACATGCAGCATGGCGATCACCACGATAAACGCGCCGAAGAACCAGTTGCCGACGTAGATGTGCTGGGTCTTGCGCTGCACCACGGTGGTGAAGAACACAATGGCGTAGGCCACCCACACCACGGTCATCCACACCGCGCCGGAGAATTCGATCTCGGCGTATTCCTTGGTGGTGGTGTAGCCCAGGGGCAGGGTGATCAGCATGATCACAATCACCGACTGCCAACCCCAGAACGTAAAGGCTGCGAGCCAGTCGCTATACAGGCGCACCTGGCAGGTACGTTGCACCGCGTAGTAGCTGGCGGCAAATTGCGCGCTGCCGGCAAAGCCGAAAATCACCAGGCTGGTGTGCAGTGGCCGCAAGCGGCCAAAGGTGGTCCAGGGCAGGTCCAGGTTCATGTCCGGCCACACCAGTTGGGAGGCGATCCATACGCCCATGGCCATGCCGATAACGCCCCATACCACGGTGGCGATGACGAATTGACGGACAACCTTATAGTTATAGGCCTGCCCGGTTGATGCTGTGCTCATGGTCAGTCTTCCACGGTTTCAAGTCCCGGGCACTGTAGGAAATCCATGAAAAACAAAACAGGCTCAGAAAAACTACATTAATACGGATCAGAATTTATCCCTTAAAACATGGGGTATTGCACGGCTGATATGGTTTTTTAGTTTTTAGCTGAATCTGTGACGCATTGAGCTGTAAGTGCATAGTCGCTCCCATAGAAACCGCTGCCGTCGAGCGCGGTCAGCCATGATGAGGTAGCGAGATGTATCGGTACGATGAGTACGACCGGGCCCTGGTCTTCGAGCGTGTGGCGCAGTTTCGTGATCAGGTCGAACGGTTTGTCGCTGGCGACCTGAGCGAAGAAGAATTCCTGCCGCTGCGCCTGCAAAACGGCCTGTACCTGCAAAAACATGCCTATATGCTGCGGGTGGCGATCCCCTACGGCACCCTCGGTGCGCAGCAGTTGCGCACCCTGGCGAGCATTGCCCGGGACTACGATCGCGGCTACGGCCACTTCACCACGCGCCAGAACATGCAGTTCAACTGGATCGAGTTGCAGCAGGTGCCTGACATCCTCCAGCGCCTGGCCGAAGTCGACATGCATGCGATCCAGACCTCCGGCAACTGCGTGCGCAACATCACCACCGAAGCCTTTGCCGGGGTGGCCGCCGACGAGTTGCTGGACCCGCGCCCGCTCGCGGAAATCCTGCGGCAATGGTCGACCATCAACCCCGAATTCCTGTTCTTGCCGCGCAAGTTCAAGATCGCCATCTGCTCGGCGCGCCAGGATCGGGCGGCGATCATGATGCATGACATCGGCCTCTATCTTTACCAGGACGCCGGCGGCCACATGCTGTTGCGCGTGCTGGTAGGCGGCGGCCTTGGGCGCACGCCGATCCTCGGCTTGCAGATTCGCGACGGCTTGCCCTGGCAGCACCTGCTGTCGTACGTCGAGGCGGTGCTGCGCGTGTACAACCGCCATGGCCGGCGCGATAACAAGTACAAGGCGCGGATCAAGATCCTGGTCAAGGCCCTGGGCATCGAGGCGTTTTCCCGGGAGGTGGAGGAGGAGTGGCAGCACCTGCGCGACGGCCCGGCGCAATTGACCGAGGATGAGTACCAGCGCGTGGCCTCGGCCTTTGTACCACCGCATTATCAGGCGCTGCCCGACACCGACCTGGACTTTGGCACACACATGGCTGACAGCCCGGCGTTCGCGCGCTGGGTGACACGCAACGTGCAGCCCCACAAAGTGCCGGGCTACAGCAGTGTGGTGCTGTCCACCAAGCCGGGGATTGCCGCGCCGCCGGGCGACGTGACGGCCGAGCAGATGGACGCCGTGGCGCAGTGGGCCGAGCAGTTCGGCTTTGGCGAAATCCGCATCGCCCATGAACAGAACATCGTACTGCCGGATGTGCCCAAGGCGCGGCTGCATGCGTTGTGGTCCCTGGCCTGTGAGCAGGGCCTGGGCAGCGCCAATGTCGGCTTGCTGACCGACATCATCGCCTGCCCCGGCGGCGACTTCTGTGCCCTGGCCAACGCCAAGTCGATCCCCATCGCCCAGGCGATCCAGCAGCGTTTCGACAACCTCGACTACCTGCATGACCTGGGCGATATCAGCCTGAATATCTCCGGCTGCATCAATGCCTGTGGGCATCACCACATCGGCAATATCGGCATCCTGGGCGTCGATAAAAATGGCAGCGAGTGGTACCAGATCACCCTGGGCGGCGCCCAGGGCAAGGCCAGTGCGCTGGGCAAGGTGATTGGCCCTTCGTTCAGCGCCGCACAGATCCCGGATGTGATCTCACGCCTGATCGCCACCTACGTCCGCTACCGGGAGAGCGACGAACCCTTTATCGACACCGTGCAACGCATCGGCCTGGAGCCGTTCAAGGAGCGGGTGTATGGCAGCGTGGTGCAACCGGTATGAACAATCTGTTGAGCCTGGAACAGGGCGTGGCCCGTATCAAGCAGGATGACCCCTGGACCCTGGTGCGCGACGCCGCCGTACCGCTGCCCGCTGGCCCGTTGATCCTGCCGCTGGCCCTGTGGCTGAGCCGGCGTATTGTGCCAGAGCCGCCGCAGGACGCGGTGTGGCTCGGCCCGGACGATGAAGTCGAACACCTGCAGCCGTGGCTGGAGGTGTTGCCGCTGATTGCCCTGGACTTCCCCAGCTTTCGCGATGGCCGGGCCTACAGCCAGGCCTATCTGCTGCGCACGCGCATGGGCTGGCAGGGCGAGTTGCGGGCGGTGGGGGATGTGCTGCGCGACCAACTGAGCCATATGCGCCAGTGTGGTTTCGACGGGTTCGCCGTGCGCGAGGACAAGTCGGCCGTCGACGCACTCAAGGGCCTGGCGGGCATGAGCGTGAGCTATGGTCGCTCGGTGATTGAGCCGCGGCCGCTGTTTCGGCGGCGGCAGGTGCTTACTTCAATGCCGGGTCGCCAGGATTGAGTTTTTTCCAGCCCTGCATCACCACTTGCGCCTTGGGTTCCTGATTGTTCTCCAGGTAGTACTGGATCAGCGACAGCCGCGCGTTACGGTTATACGGTTGGCGCTGGAGCAGTGCTTCCAACTGCTGGCAGGCCTTGTCGACCTGACCACCGTCGTGCAACGCCACCGCCAGCACAAAGCTGTACTGCCCATTGCCCGGTTCCAGGCGGGCGGCTTCGCGCAAGTGCGTCAGCGCCGACGGCGTATGGCCCTGGCGAATCAGCATCAACCCTTGGGTATGTTGCAGCAGCGCGGCCTCGGGATGTTGCTTGAGGTTTTCGGCAACCAGGCGGCGGGCTTCTTCGCCCCGGCCATTGGCCTCCAGCCACTGTGCGAGGGTCACCAGCGCCGGGTAGAAGTCCGGGTCGCGCAGCAGCGCCGTGCGCAGTTGGGCTTCGACCAGGCCGGCGCGCCCGCTGGCCTGGTACAGCATGGCCAGGTTGAGGTTGGCTTCGGCGCGCTCTTGCAGGCTCCGTTGCACGTTCTCGTATTCACCGATGGCCTGTTCCCAGGCCGGGCCCAGGCCTTGAGCTGCGACGCTGAGCAGATCCCGCGCGGCGAGAATGCGCACCGCCCGCACCGGGTCCTTGAGCAAGGGGCGATACAGCGCCACGCGCTCGGCAGGCGGCAGCAAGGCGCTGGCCGCCCGAAGCGCACTCTCGCGCACTTGTGGGGCAGGGTGGCCCAGGTCTTTGGTCGCCAGCTTCAACGCCTGCTCACTGGGGTAGTTGGGCAACTCGGCCAGCAGCGTGGCGCGTTGGATCGCCGGCAGGTTGCTGCGCGCCAATTGCTCATACAACGCGTGGGCCGCACCCGGCTGGCCGCCGCGAATCAGCGCCAGGCTTTCGTCGTAGCGTGGGGCCTGGAGTGTCTGGCTGTGGTCCCACAGTTTGAATTGTGCGCTGATCTTGTCGCCGGCCTTGCCCTGGTGGCAGCTCAGGCAGGCGTCCGGGGTGCCGAGCCTGGCGGCGCGCTCGGGGTTGGGGATGCTGAAGCTGTGGTCATGGCGAAAGTCGTTGCCCATGTAGAACTTGCCGGGCATATGACAATCGACGCAAAACGAGCCAGGCTGCCCGGCGACATGGCGCGTGTGTTCCGGCGCTTCGTAATTCCTGGCCTGCAACCCGCGACCATCTACCGAGGCAACCGCAGTCTTGCCCGCCGTGTTGTGACATTGCAGGCACACACCGTTGCCGGGGGCTTTCAACTGGTTGCTATGGGGGTTATGGCAGTCGGTGCAGCGCACGCCCTTGTCGGCCATCTTGCTCTGGGCGAAGGAGCCGTGCTCAAACACTTCGTCCTTGATCTTGCCGTCCAGGGCATACAACTCGCGGGTCAGCACGCTGGGCAGGTAATCATCCATCAGGCGCTTGCCCACGGTATAGCCGTCACCCAGTGGGGCGCGGCGTGCATGGCAGCGGGCGCAGGTTTCAAGCTCGACGGTGGCGTCCTTGTCCTTCAAGTCCACGGCAAAGCCTGCATGCAACAGGTCGCCTTTCTTCGCTGCCCATTGCACATGGTTCGAGGCCGGGCCATGGCAGGCCTGGCAGCCGACTCCGAGGCTGTTCCACTGGCTGTCGAAGCGGTTGTTGGGCGCATCGAAATTGCGCTGGTAGCCGGTGGTGTGGCATTCCACGCACATGAAGTTGGCGTTTTGACTCGGCTTGCTCCAGTGCAACGGGTTCTTGAAGTTCACGCCCTGGCCGGGATAGAGGTGGAACCAGCGGTTTTTTTCGGTATCCCAGGCTACGCTCAAGGCCTGCAAGCGTCCGTCGCCGACCTCGATCAGGTACTGCTGCAAAGGGGCGATGCCGAAGGTGTAGGCGACCTTGAAGTCGGCAGGCTTGCCATCGACCCCCGGGGTGTTGACCCAGAACTCATCGCCCCGGCGCAGGAAGCGAGTGGTTTCGCCTTCGCCCTGGAACGAGGCATTGTTGAAATCGGCCGGTACCGTCTGGGGGGTTGCCTGCTGCATTGCCAGTTGATGGTGAGAACCTTGCCAGTCCTTGGCCTGGGGTTGATGGCAGCCCTGGCATTGCTGCTCGTCCACCATGTGCGCAGGCGGCGTCGGCGGTTTAGCCACAACAGCCACCGGTGTGGGCGCCGGCAGCGGCAGCTTGGGCGTACTGGCCTGGAGGAACAGCCAGATCGCGGCCATCGCCAGTAGCAAAACGGCAATCAACAGTGGGTAGAGATAACGACGGGATGAATCACGGTGGCTGACCTTGGGCATGCGACTTCCGATGTCCGATGCATTGACGCTCTATGGCGTGCTTAAGCTGTGTGCAGCTTTGACGCAGGTCAGGGCCCTGTCAAATCAGGGGTGTGAAATAAGCCGCACTTATGTGCCAGTAGTAGGATATTTTTCCAGAGTTGGCTATACCTGTTACTTCACGTTTCGACGATAAACGCCAAGGAGTTGCGCCATGAAGCTAGGGCTCATGATCAGTACGCTGTGTATTGCCTCACTCGGGGTGACCGGGTGTGCAAGTAAAGTCCCGCAGCCGGATGAGTATTCGGGATTTCTGTCCGACTACAGCCAGTTGCGCGAAGCCAAGTCGCCGTCGGGCGCAGAGGTGATGCGCTGGGTCGATCCCAAGCTCAATCTGAACCGCTACACCTCGGTGTATATCGAGCCGACTCAATTTTTCCCCAAGCCCCAGGCCACCGCGCAAATCCCCGAAGACACCTTGCGCAGCATCAACGAGTACTACAACCAGGCGCTCAAGCGTGAGCTGGTCAAGTCCCTGCCATTGGCCAACGCCCCGGGACCTGGGGTGATTGTGGTGCGGGCGGCGATCACAGCGGTCAGCCGCAAGACCGAAAGCCTCAAGCCGTACGAGTACATTCCGGTCGCCCTGGTGGCAGCAGCGGTGAGCACCGGCACCGGGATTCGTGACCAGGAAACCACCCTGGGCACCGAGGCGCAGTTTCTCGATGGCGACAGTGGCCGGGTGATCGCCCAGGTCGTGCGCAAAGGCACGGGCAAGCCTTTGGACAACGATACCCAGGTGATGAAAGCGGCGGATGTGAAGGCGGTGATGGATGGCTGGGCGGCGGATCTGCACCAGTCCTACCTCAAGCTCAAGGCCAAGTAACCCACCCAACGCCTACAGGGAATGGGGCTTCGCGCTCCAGCTCTGCTTTTGATCCTGATCTTGGGCGCCCCGGCATGGATACCGGGGTAGCCGCGACACGGCCATGAGTGGCCGTTATCGCAGCAATGGATATGTGCACAAGCCCAAGAACCACTACACAGTTGTGTAGATACTCATGCTCATGGGCGGCAAGCCAGCCCCCCCATCAATCCCCGACAAACCACCGGTAATACGGATTGGCCCCATCCTCCTGCAACACCTGGCGGATATCCCGGCCCCAGGCCGCACGATCACCGTTATAGGCGTGCAGGCTGGCGCGGTAGAACTGCATCAGGCGTTGTTGCTCGGCATCCAGGGTGCGCAGCAATGCCCCATCGGCATTCTGCAAGGGCGCAGGCACGCGCAAGTCGAGCAAGGCCGGCAACACCCGCTTGATCTCCTGGCTGCGCACCCACGGGGCATATTCGATACGCGGCTGGTCATCGGTGACGGCCAGGGCCTGCCCGGCAAAGCGCTCCAGCCCGTTGCGATCGGTAACCCAGGTCGCCAGCAGGGTCGCGGCCGAATCAATGCCAACCTCGGCCAGGGCGCTGCGCACCGGGGCTTGCTCGAAGCGCTGGCGAATACGCGCGGCGTCCAGCTCGATCGGTTCCATGGAGCCCACCAACAGCATCTCGTGGAACTCGCTGGTCCACAGCGTGGCGTAGGGGAACACGTCGAGGAAGCTGCGCACCAATGATTGCGAGTCTTCGATGTTCTGCGTCGGCAGCGGTAGCCACTGGGCCAGCAGGCCGTGTTTTTCCAGGCGCCGCGCGGCCAGTTGGTAGAAGTCGCGCGAGTACAGGTTGACCACGCCGGCGGCGGAGGGCGGTGGTGGTTCCAGGGTGATCAAGTCATAGGCTTGGGGGCTGCGCAGCAGTTCCTGGCGACCGTCGCGCAAGCGCACCTGCACGCCGGAATCGCTGGCAGCGTTGTAGTTGCCCTTGAACAGCGGCGCCGCTTGCACCACAGCAGGCAGCAGTTCTGCGACGACCCGTTGCTCCAGCCCCGGATAACGCAACAGTGCGCCGGCAGTGATGCCGGTGCCAAAGCCGATCACCAGCGCCGCACGGGGCTCGGCGTTATGGATCAGCAACGGCAGTAGGGCCTGGATGCGCATATAGCGCAGGGACGGCATGGCGTCGCCGGTGTTGGACACGCCCTGGATGTACAGGCGCTGAAAGGCCCGCGTGCCCTTGCCCTGGGTGACCACCGCGACGGTCGCGCCACGGCCTTCCTGGTAAAACGCCAGGCTGGCATTGCGTGCGCCGGGCAGCAGGTTGGCCAGGCGGTCCACCGGGGTCAGCAGGGCCACGGCCAATGACAACAGGCCGATGGCCCCCACGGCCTGGCGGCGACCTTTTTTCACCCCATGGCCACGGCGCACCGCGATGTAGCCCACCACGCCGGCAATCACCGCCAGCAGGCCCAGGGTGCGCACCAGGCCGAGCCAGGGGATCAGCACAAAGCCGCAGAGCATCACCCCGACAATCCCGCCCAGGGTGTTGAACGCCACCACCGCGCCCACGTCCCGGCCTACCTGCGCGCCGCCCACACTCAGGCGCAGCGCCAGGGGAAACGCCGCGCCGAGCAACAAGGTGGGCACAAACACAATGCACAAGGCGGCCATTGCAAAGCGTGCGCTCATGCCTGGCAATTCGCTGCCACCGAAGCTCAGTACCAGCGCTTCAGCCTGGGTTTGCAGGAGCACCAGCCAACGGCCCAGCAAGGCGATTTCCAGCAGGGCCACCAACCCGGCACCGGCAATCAGCAGACCGAAGACGCCCCACGGATCGCGAATGCGTGCGACCCGGCGCGCCATCAGTTGGCTGCCGATAAACAGCCCGGCCAGGTAGGTGGCCAGCACCACGGCAAAGGCATAGGTGCGGGTACTCATGAATTGCACGATGGACTGCGACCAGACCACTTCATAACCCAGGGCCACGCCGCCGGCGATGGCATACAGCACCAGCGCCAGGCGCGCCGGTTGGGTCTTGGACGGGGCATTGACCGACGTTGCGCGATGGCGCACGTACAACAAGGCGCCGACGGCGGCGAGCAGGTTGAGCAAGGCGGCCACCAGGGCACTGCCGCGCACGCCAAAGGTGGCGATCAGCACAAAGGCCGTGAGCAAGGTGCCAACGATGGCCCCGGCGGTGTTGGCCGCATACAGCCGGCCACCGGCCTGGCCCAGGTCCTTGGCATCGACGTTGAGGGCGCGCACCAGCACCGGCAGCGTGCCGCCCATCAACAGCGCAGGCAGGCCCACCAGGGCGAAAGGCAGGACCCAGGCCAACAGGCCGATGCGCTGTTCCAGCCAGGCAAACGGGCTGGCGGCCATGCCCAGGGCCAGCGTGGCGCTGACTCCGAGCACGGCGACGAGAATTTCCAGAGCGGCGTAAAGCACCAGCGGCCGTGCGAGCCGATCGGCCCAGCGGCCAAACAGCCAGCTACCCAGGGCCAGCCCGGCAAAGAAGGCACTGATCCCGGTGGTGATGGCATAGACCTCGACCCCAACCACCAGTGACAGCTGCTTGATCCAGAGCACCTGGTACACCAGAGCGGCGCTGCCGGAGATGAACAGCAGCAGGGCGGGGATCAGCAGGGTGGAGGTCTGGAGACGGGCCAGGGGTTGGCTGGCAGTGCGTGAAGACATTGCAGATTGCCTTGTTCAAAGGGAACAAATATTTCAAAACTGGCGAAGATGCCCGGTGAAAACCGGGTTTAGTGTGGGAGCGGGCTTGCCCGCGATAGTGCAGTGTCAATCAATGCATTAGGTGACTGATCCACCGCTATCGCGGGCAAGCCCGCTCCCACACAAGCCTGCTCCGACCTTTTACTGCGCCGGCGCTGCCTTCATTTTCTCGGCAATTTTCGCATCCACCGCCGCGCGAATCTGGTCGATGCTGAAGCTCGCCGGTTTCTGGCTGGGTGGGTACTCGATGAAGGTTTCGAGGAAGGCCGCCGATTTGGTCACCGCGACGCCCGCCAGGTACACGTTCTTGGTGCTCCAGTCGTAATACTGGTCAGACACCACGTCCGCCCGCTCGTACGGGTCCATGCGCAAGTTGAGGATCTTCGGCACCCGCAGGCACACGAACGGCTCGCTCCAGACCCGGAAACCGCCAGGCTGGCGTTGTTCGCAGAACACCACTTTCCAGTTGTCGAAGCGCATCGATACCAGCACCCCGTCGTCGTTGAAGTAGTAGAACTCGTTGCGTGCGCCTTTAGGTTGCTGGCCGGTCAGGTACGGCAGTTGATTGAAGCCGTCCAGGTGCACTTTGAAGTTGGCGCCGCCCGCGACCGGGGCCCAGCCTTTGAGCAGCTTGTCCTTGACCTCGGTATCGCCGGCCGCCGCGAGCAGGGTCGGGAACCAGTCCATGCCCGAGAGCATTTCGTTGGAGACTTCGCCGCCCTTGATCTTGCCCGGCCAGCGAATGATCGCCGGCACCCGGTAGGCGCCTTCCCAGTTGGAGTTCTTCTCGTTGCGAAACGGCGTGGTTGCCGCGTCCGGCCAGGAGAACTGGTTGGGCCCGTTATCGGTGGTGTAGACCACGATGGTGTTGTCGGCGATTTTCAGGTCGTCGAGGGTCTGCAGGAGTTTGCCGACGTCACCGTCGTGCTCCAGCATGCCATCGGCGTACTCGTTGCCGGGCATGCCGCTCTGGCCCTTCATCGAGTCGCGCACGTGGGTGAACACGTGCATGCGCGTGGTGTTCATCCAGACAAAGAACGGCTTGTCGGCCTCGGCCTGTTTCTTGATGAACGCCTGGGCGGCGGCGGTGGTTTCGTCGTCGATGGTTTCCATGCGCTTGGTGGTCAAGGCGCCGGTGTCTTCGATCTTGCCGTCGGCAAAGCTGTGGATCACCCCACGTGGGGTGTTGGCCTTGACGAAGGCCGCGTCGTCCTTGGGCCAGTAAGGACGTTCCGGCTCTTCTTCGGCATTGAGGTGGTACAGGTTGCCGAAGAACTCATCGAAACCATGGTTGGTGGGCAGGTACTCATCGCGGTCGCCCAAGTGGTTCTTGCCGAATTGCCCGGTGGCGTAGCCCTGGGACTTGAGCGCCTGGGCGATGGTGATGTCGCGCTTTTGCAGGCCTACCGGTGCACCGGGAATGCCGACCTTGGACAAGCCAGTGCGCAACGGCGTCTGGCCGGTAATAAAGGACGAGCGCCCGGCGGTGCAACTGTTCTCCGCGTAATAGTCGGTGAACATCATGCCTTCCTTGGCGATACGGTCGATGTTCGGGGTCTTGTAGCCCACGACGCCCATGGAATAGGCGCTGATATTGGTTTGCCCGATGTCATCGCCGAATATCACCAGGATATTCGGCTTTTCGGCGGCCAGGGCTGTCGCCCCGACCCCCATCACTGAAACCGCCACCAGGGCCAGTTTCGGTAGCCACTTGCATATGCGAGTCATGAGACCTGCTCCTTTATCGGCTTGAGTCGCACTGCTGCGACCAACGTTTACTACAGTCCATCGCGACGTCTTTGCTTATTGCACCTGCTTTTGCACAACCGGTTCGAACGGGTAGATACGCCGCCAGTCGGCGGCCATATCGACCACGGTCCAACCCTTTGTATTGGCCTCGTCCAGGGCCTTGTCCAGGCGCCCCACCGAAGAGTTGCGGTCATACGCCCACTCCCGCGCAGCGTCGGTGTGGTGCACCAGCCCCATGAAACGTTTCCCCGCGCCTGCCGCCGTCCATTGCAGCATCTGCAAGTCGCCGTCGGAGTTGCCGAAGGCGAGGATCGGTCGCCGGCCAATCACCGCATCGATGCTTTCCGGCTTACCCGGGCCATCGTCGTTATGGGCCAGCTTGGCGGTACGCAGGATCTGCGGCTTGCCGTCGTTGATCTGGAACTGCGTGACGAAGCTGCTGCCGATCACCTGTTCCGGCGGTACGCCATAGACCACGTCGGCAAAGGCGCGCATGAAGGCGGTGTCGCCGCCGGACACGATGTAGGTCTTAAATTGCTGGCTGCGCAGGTAGTCGAGCATTTCCAGCATCGGCTGGTAGATCATCTCGGTGTAGGGCTTGCCGGTTTTCGGATGGCGGGCCTGGGTCAGCCAGGCCTTGGCATTGGCGATAAAGGTCTCGGTGCTGATCCCGGTATGGGTCGCACCGATGATTTTCAGCAGGCCGTCCATGCCGCTCTGGGCCAGGGCCTGGTGGTCGTTTTCCAGCACGGCCTTGAACGGTTGGGTGGTTTTCCAGTCCGGGTGCTGGGGCGCCAGGCGCTTGATTTCATCGAACGCGAACAGCACCTGGAAGTACGCCGGCTGCTCGGTCCACAGGGTACCGTCGTTGTCGAACACGGCGATGCGCTCGGCGGGCTTGACGTAGTCCGTCGAACCTTCGGCGGTCACGGCCTGGACGAATTCGATGATGTGCTGTTTGCTCGGTCCTTCACTCCATGATGGCAGCGGGTCGCTGGCCAATGCGGGAAAGCTCAGGCACAGCAGCAGGGGCAGGGAGCGGCGCAGAGACGTCATGGGAAATCCTTTTCGCGACGGGGGTTCAGTGGTAGCAAGCGTAGTCGACGGCAGACCCGGCGCAATGTCGCCCAGGCGCGGCGCCACAGTGCTGGCAGCCGTGGCCAGAGCGAGTGGCCGAGGTAGCCGGCCAATAGCAGCAGCACCAGCGCCGCGCTCCAGGCCAGGCCGTGGCGCGACAGTTGCCAGCGCGTGTGTTGGCCCAGGTCCTTGAGGTCCTGGGCGATCGAAAAGGTCGGGCGGTAGTCGCTGCCAGCCAGGGCTTCGACGCTGATGGCGGGCAACTGCGCCACTTGCAGGCGATGGTTGCGGCTGTCCCACCATTTCACGCTGATGGCCGGTAACTGGTAATGGCCGCCCTGTTCGACCCGGTATACCCAACGGTCCACGCGTTGGCCGCCGCTGACAGTACCGCGCCCGTCGTCCAGATTGCTGATCAACGGCGCCTGCGGGTAAGCGCGCAGGCCTTCGATCGAGGCTTGAGGCGGCGCCGGCAAGGACAGCGCCGGGGTGTTGTCGGCTTGCAGGGTGAGGGTACGGGTCAGGCTGTCGCCCACCTTTAGCGGTGTGGCCGAGGTGCTGAGGTGTTGGCTCAGGCGCACCCCTTCGGCCACCAGCAGGTTCTCGCCGGGGTTGAATCCGGGTGGCAGCGTGGCCTTGAACGCCAGTGGCGCGCTGTGCGCAGTCAGAGGGGCGCTGGCCTGACCGGGTTGGGCGCTGACGGCCAGGGACGGCACGTTGAACTGCTGTGCCACGTTGGGAGTGATGCGGTAGCGATAGCGCATGCCATAGAAGTTCTGGCCGTCGATCACCTGGGTCAGGTGCTCGGCCTCGCCCCCCGGTGCCTCGACCCGGGCGCCCGGCAATTGCAGGGCGGGCAGGCTGGCGGCGGCGGTGAACCAGGTGTCGGTCAGCACGTCCACCTGCAACTGCGCTTGCTCGCCCACCATCACTGCCGGGCCGGGCAGCAGTTGCACGTGCACCTTGAGTTGCGGCTCGCCGGCCATGAGCTGTGTGCAGAACAGCAGGCCGAGCAGGGCGGGCTTATTCATGGGCGCCGCCCTGGTCTTGCAGGCTGAATTTGCGCCGCAGGAAGTTGGCCGGCGAGGTGGTCAGGTTCTGCAACCACAGGGCGTCACTGCTGGCTTGTTCGGTCTGCACCGCCTTGGTTTGGCCCTTGCCGGGCGTCTTGTCGAACTTGATCGCGTCGGGCTTGACCTCGGGGGCGTTGTCGGCGGCGCTTTCGGTGTCTTTTTTCAGGGCCATGGCCAATGCCAGGTTGGCACTGGCCTCGGGGAACTGTGGCTGGCGCTGCAAGGCTTGCTGGTAGGCGCTGATGGCCTGGTCGAACTTGAAGCGGCGCACATGGATATTGCCCAGGTAGAACGCCGCCTGCGCGCTGTCGAGTTGGGCGAAGGTGGCCTGGGCCAGATCGTAGTCGGCGGCGTTATAGGCCGCGATGCCTTTCCAGTAGGGGTCGACAAACAGGCGGGCGGCGGCGGGGTAGTGGTGGTGCTCGAAGGCCCAGCGCCCTTGTTGATCGGCTGTCAGAAAAGCATCGGCCAGCCCGTTGGCCTGGGCCGGCGCGGGTTGCAGGAACAGGCCCAGCATCACCACGGCGGCCCAATTCAGGCTCCAGCCCCGGCGCACGCCGAACAGTGCCACCAGCAACAGCGCCCAACACAGCCAGTAGCCTTCGTCTTTCCATTGCAGGGCGCGCTGTTGTTCATCGGCCGCCTGGAAGTGCTGCTGCGCGTGCAGCTCCACCCAGTCCAGGTCGTCGTCATTGAGGGTCAAGCTGCCCAGCGGCGCATCGGTGGCGGCGGCCAGTTGCTTCAAGGCCGGGGCGTCGAAACTGCCGGGGTTGCTGCCCACCGCCAGGACCAACACTTGCAGCGGGCTGTCGGCCAACAGGGGCTTGAGCCGGGGCAGTTGGGTGACGTCGGCCCCGTCGCTGAGCAGCAGCAGGGTGCCGGGGGACTTTTCTGCGTCGAGCAGGCGCCTGGCTTGCTCGATGACCGCAGCCACGTCCTTGCCCGGCCGTGTGATCAGGTCGCTGGCGAGGGCCTGGATAAAGCTGTCCAGCAGCGCCGGGTCATCGGTGGGCGGCAACACCAGGTGCGCGCTGCCGGCGTAGACGATCAGTGCGGTTCTTGCGCCTTTGCGCCGCGCAACCAGGTCATGCACCTTGTGTTTGGCCGCTTCCAGGCGGGTGGGCGGCACGTCGATGTTGTCCATGGACGGGGACAGGTCGAGGGCAATGATCAACGGTGCGCGATTCTCCAGGAAAGCCGGTCGGTCCTGCTCCCAGGTCGGCCCGGCAGCGGCGAGGGCGCCGAGCACCAGCAACGCACTGGCCAGGTGCACCGGGCGCAGGCGATGGGTATCGCTGGGCGTGAGCAACAGGTGCGGCAACAGGTGCGGGGCGATATTGCCGCGCAGGCGGCGTTGCAGGTCGCGGTTACGCCGCCAGAGCAGGGGCAGCAGCACGCCGATCAAGGCCAGTAGCAGCCAGGCGGGGCGCAGGAAGTGCAAGTCACTGAGGTTGAATGCCATCCGGCACCTCCCGTCTGGTGCGGTACGGCCATGCTGCAGCGATCAGGTGGTATACGGCGAACACACTCAAGGCTGCGCCCAGGGGCAGCCAGAACAGATCGCGCTTGGGTTGGTGGCTGAGGGTCTGGACCTGATGGGGGGTGAGCTGGTCGAGGGTGCTGTAGATCTGGTCCAGGGTGTCGCGGTTTTCTGCACGGAAATAGCGCCCGCCGGTGGCGTCGGCAATCTGTTGCAAGGCGCCCAGGTTGACCTTGGCCTCGCCCGACGCGCCGGGGTCGCCAATGCCGATGGTATGGATTACCACGCCTTTGGCCGCAGCCATGCTGGCGGCGTGGTCCGGGGTGATTGCGCTGCTGGTGTCGTTGCCGTCGGTGAGCAGGATCAGCACTTTCTCCTGCTCGTGGGCCGCGTCCAGCAGCTTCAGGCTCAGGCCGATGGCATCGCCAATGGCCGTGTTGGGCCCGGCCATGCCGATGCCGCTGTCATCGAGCAGCAGCGCCAGGCTGGCATGGTCCAGGGTCAGCGGTGCCTGGGGGTAGGCGCCGCTGCCAAACAGGATCAGGCCCAGGCGGTCATCCTTGCGCCGCTGGATAAACCCCTGCACCACCTGTTTGACTGCGGCCAGGCGGTCAATCTTTTGGCCGCTGGCGTCGGTGAAGTCCTGGGTCTGCATGGACTGGGAAATATCGATGGCCAGCATCAGGTCGCGCACCGGCTGTTGGCGTTCGATAGGTTTTTCTACCCAGACCGGGCGCGCCACGGCCAGCACCAAAAGGGCCCAGACCAGCAGGTTGAGCAGCAATTGCCCGCGATTGCTGCGGCTGCCGCTGGCTGCCGGGGCTTGCCCCACCGCGCGGCTCATCCCGGCGAAAAACGGCACCCGCACCGCGCTGCGCGCCTCGTGGTAGGCGGGCAGGTAACGCCAGGCCAGCCAGGGCGCTGGCAGCAGGAGCAACAACCAAGGGTAATCAAGCTGCCACATGATGCCCCTCCACCCAGGTTCGGCACTGGGCCAGCAGGCGTGCACGCTGTTCGGCGCCCAGCGCCTCGGGCGGCGCGTAAGCCAGTTCGGCCAGTTGCCGGCTGAGGTCTGCCGGCACCTGCCCAGCGCCATGGCGTTGCAGGAAGGCTTGCCAGTCGGCGCCACTCAAGGTCGGCACGCGTTGCAGCTCTTCGGGGGCCAGGGGCATCGACAGCGCCACGCGCTTGAGTAACACCGGCAGCTCCCGTAGATCCTCCAGCGCATCCAGGCGTGCCAGGGCCTCACGGCGATAGGCATTGCGGCGCCACGCAAGCCAGGCCCTGGCGGCCCACACCAGCAGGCCGAGGATCAGCAGGCCGAGCAGCAGCCACCACCCCCAGGTCTGCGGCCAGTAGCTGACGGGCGCGGGCAAGCCCAGCTCTTGCAGCTGTTCGATGCTCGGCACCTGGGCGTTCAACGGCGCCTGCCCAGTTCGTCGCGCAATTGCTCGGCGGCGGGCAGGGCGCTGCTGAACATCAGCACGGGCACCTGGCTGCGCCGCAACAGGTTGGCGACATCCTTGAGGCGGCCGCCGAGAAAATCCCCCAGGGGTTGGCGCACCTGCTGTTTTTGCACGGCCAACTCCACCTGCAACTGGCCCTGGGTCACGCGCAGTTGGCCACTTTTGGGCACGTTGAGGGCCAGGGGATCGTAGACCTGCAAGGCGAGCACATCGTTATGGGCCGACAGCTGGCGCAGCAGTTGCAGGGTGCGCGGCCCGGCGCCGGCAAAGTCGCTGACGATGCAGATCAAATGGTCATGCCCGGCCAGCGCCAGGCAATGCTGCAAGACCTTGTCCAGTTGCCCGTCGCCCTCATGGTCCGGATTGCGCGCATTGAGCGCCTGGTTGTGCTGCACGATACGGCTGCACAGGGCCTCGACCCGCTTGCGGCTGCGCAACGGGGCCACGGCGTCGATGCGCTCATCGTTGAACACCACGCCGCCGACCCGGTCGCCTGCGTTGAATACCATCCACGCGGCGAGCGCCGCCAGTTCGGCGGCGACGGCTGATTTGAAGCTGCGCACCGAGCCAAAGAACATCGACATGCGCTGGTCGACCACGATCAAGGCCGGGCGGTCGCGCTCTTCGGTAAAGGCGCGCACCACCGGCTTGCCGGTGCGCAGCGAGGCGCGCCAGTCGAGGTGGCGCAGGTCGTCACCGGGCTGGTAGCGCCGCAGTTCATCGAAGTTCAGGCCGCGCCCGCGCAGGCGTGACGCATGGTTGCCCGCCAGGATGCTGCCCTGGGGCTGGCGTGCCACAAAACTCAAGCCTCGTGCCTGGAACTGCAGGGCCATCAACTGCCCGAGGGACACGTAGACCTGACCGTCGGCGTTCATGCCGGGATCGCCACTTTGGCCAGCAGGCGGTCGAGCACCTGATCGGCACTGACTCCATCGGCCACCGCGTCGTAGCTCAGTTGCAGGCGATGGCGCAGTACTGGATGCACCACCGCTTGCACGTTGGCCGGGGTGACGAATGCCTGGCCCTGCAACCAGGCATCGGCGCGTGCGCAGCGGTCCAGGCCGATGCCGCCACGGGGGCTGGCGCCGAGGCTGATCCAGCGTGCCAGGTCCGGGTCGTAGTCGCCGGGATGGCGGGTGGCGTTGATCAGGTCGATCAGGTAGCGGTCGATGGCCGGCGCGACCTGCACGGCGCTGACTTCCCGGCGGGCGGCGAAGATCACCTCTTGTGCCAGGTTGAAGCCCTGAGTGACAGGGGCGTCGCCTGCCTGTTCTTCGGCCCGCAGCAAGCGCAGCACCTGGCTCTCATCGTCGGCGCTGGGGTAGTCGAGGAGGATTTTCAGCAAGAAGCGGTCCATCTGCGCTTCCGGCAGTGGGTAGGTGCCTTCCTGTTCGATGGGGTTCTGGGTGGCGACCACGATAAACAGTTCGGGCAGCGCGTGGCTGGCGCCGGCCACGGTGATTTGCCGCTCTTCCATGGCTTCGAGCAGGGCGGCCTGGACCTTGGCCGGGGCGCGGTTGATTTCATCAGCCAGGATCAGGTTGCCGAACAAGGGGCCGGGCTGGAAACGGATCTGGTTCTGCCCGTCCACCTGGTGCAGCACCTCGGCGCCGGTGATGTCCGAAGGCAGCAGGTCGGGGGTGAACTGGATCCGGCTCATCTGCGCGTCGAGGTGCCTGGCCAGGGCCTTGACCGTGCGGGTCTTGGCCAGCCCCGGCAGGCTTTCCAGCAGCAGGTGACCGTTGGCCAGCAGGCCCAGGAGGATCTGCCGGATAACCTGGTCCTGGCCCAGCACGCTTTCGGCGATGCTGGCTTGCAGGGCGTTAAGATCGTTGAGCGCTGTCATCACAATCATCCTTGAAGCATTGGGTCACCAGGGTGCGGCGACCACGATGTACTGCACGGAACTGCCGACGTACTGCGGTTGGTACCAGGTCGGCCCGCAATGCTGGTAGGCCACGCCATTGGCGATGACCGACACGCAATCGACCGGCACCGTGTTGACCCGCGTGCCGATGGCCAGGATCGTCGCGGTGGTGGCGCCGATCACGGCGGCCGTGGCCCAGGGGTGATACCAATCATCCGGCGGCGGTGGTGGCGGCGGTGGCGGCATCGGGTAAGGATGCGGCCCAGGCCCTGGTCCCGGCCCGGGATACGGCGGCGGATGCGGGCCGGGCGGCGGCCCTGGATACGGATGCGGCCCCGGCTGCGGGTGTGGCTCGGGATGAGGCGGCATGGGCCGGGGCGCCGGCATCGGGTGCGGCGGCGGTGGATGGAAACCGCCACCGCCATGGGGCACGACGAAGGTCCGTGCGCCACCGCCGCCGCGCATCTGCCAGGCGTGGGCGGTCAGCGGGTCGAACAGGGTCAGCAGCAAACTGGCAGTGAGCACCGCCGCCACGGGCTTCATGGTTGTGCTCCTGCGGGGGCCAGGGGGATTGCCCGGGCACCGGCTGGCGGGGTGAATTCAAAGTCGCGGTCGTTGCTCGGGGCGTCCAGCTGCCAGCGATAATCGACGCTGTGGCGCGGCTGCCCGGCGCTGTCGCGACGGCTGATCACCAGGCGGCACGGCAGCGGCTGCGGGCCCTGGCGCACCCACAGTTGCCAGTCGATGTCCGGTTGGCGGTAGGCGTAGTGATCGCATACCTGGCCATTGAGGGTCTGGCTGTCGATCCATAGTGCGTCGCTCAGACCGGCGGCCTTGGCGGTAGTGGCGTCCCAACGGAACAGGTCGGCCAGGGGCAGTTCGATGCCGTACCGTTCACTTAATTGGGCGAGCAGGCTGGCGATATCCGTGGGAGCGGCCTGCTCGGTGAAGTAGCCGCTGCGGCTGTCGTAGAGGGTGAAGCGCTGGCCGTTATAGAACAGGCTGCGGCGCTCGCCATTGCGTTCCACCTGCACCCGCAGCTTGTCGGGCTGCCTGGCCTGCAGGTGAGTCTGGTGATTGAACTCGATGACCTGGCCGTCCTCCAGGACCTGGTCGGTGCGGCTGTCGGTATCGAGCCGTAACTGCTGCACGCTGCGCAGATAGCTGCCCATCTGCTCCAGGGCGGCCAGGGCCTTGGGCTCCAGTTCGCCGGCCACCGCACCGCCGCTGACGAGCAGCAGGCCCAGCAACATACGATGAAAGCGCGACATGGCGTACCTCACGAATGCGATTACCAGACGTATTGCATGCGCAAGGTCCAGGTGTTCACGTCGGGCGAGCCGCGTCGCTCGGCAATGGTGTCGGAATAGGCCAGCAACCCGCCGAATTGCGGCGTGAGCATAAAGCCCAGGCTTGCCCCCAACAGGCCGTTTTCCTGCTTGTTGTCCTGCCAGATGCCGTCGATCTTGCTTTCACCACCCCGGCTGTAGGTGGCATCCAGCGAGGCCCAGAGCGCGCGATTGATGGTGTAGCTGTAGTGACCCTCGATGGCGTACAGCGGCTTTTGCTCCAGCTTGCTGTCGCCGTGGTACTCGTCGTTGTCGCCAAACAGCGAGACCCAGGTATTGATCTCAAGCCAAGTGGGGCCCAACGGCGTGCCGAAGCCCAGTTCTGGCTTGACCACCCAGCGGTTGGCGCCGATGTTGATCACGCGGTCCTTGTCATAGTCACCGGTGGGCACGGTGACCCACAGGGCACCGGTCAGGAAGGTCTCGGGTTTCCAGCTGGCGAACTCCGCCGCCGTGAGGGCCGGGCCGCCGAAGATGTTATGGGCGAACACCACCTGGGCATCGCCCATGCCGCCGTTGTGCTTGGTGCCATCGAAGAAGCGCGCGTTATCGAAGGACGCCGAAACATCGGCATAGGGCTGGATAAACTGGATGGCACTGTTACGCCCGTCGATGCCAAACGAGCGCGCGTAGCGCAACAGATACACATCGGCGTTGAGCGACAGGCCATCGATGGGCAGCGTGGTGTCGATGGGGGTGTTGGTGTCCACCCGGTTGTAGTAGCCGAACAGCATATTCAGATCGGTAGGGGTGTTCTGCCAATCCCTGGCATTGTCCGCAACACTTATCCCTGGCACCAGCGCCAGCGTGGCGGCGGCGAATGCACTCAGTCGACTGCGTGAAACCATGGCGCTACTCCTTGTCTGGGCCTGATGTCAGGGGTGTCGGGGCGGTTATTTCACCGGGGTCAGCGCCGGTAGTTTCCACTGGCCGTTACCCACCTCAGGCTTGGGCAGGTAAATGCGCAGTACGGCGTAGAACGGACCGGGTGGTGCTGGCAGCCAGTTGCTTTGTTCTGCTTTGGGCGGTTCGTGATGCTGGACCTTGAGCGTCAGGCCGCCATCGGCATCGAGCTTGAGCTGGGGCAACATCCGCGAGTTGATCAGGTAGCGTTTCTTGTGGTTTGCCACCAACAGCTTGTTTTTGCCGTTGTACATGGTCAGTGACCAGAACGCGTCGGCGGGCGGCAGTTGACCCTTGGCAAAGTGCAGGGTGTAGCTGTGCTTGGCGCCGTTGGCCGGCTTGCCCTCGCTGTCGACGAAGTAGCCCATGTAGGCGGCCTCATCGGTGGAGTTGCCGAAAATCCCCATGTCGGCACCGGCGTAGCGGTACAGGTAATTGTTTTGCAGGTGGTCGCGGCTGCCGAACAGGTCACCGCTGGCCACTTGATGGGTGTCGACCTTGTCTTTCTTGAAGGTGGCGAACTCGGCCTTGCCATCGGCGATCCCGTCTTCCAGGGCCTTGCGTTGTTCGGCGCTCAACTGGGCAACCTTGAACGGCGCGCCAGGGGCGATCCCGATCTTGGCAAAACGCGCCAGCAGCTCTTTTTCACTGTCCTGGGGCGCGGCGAAGGCCAGCATGAAGTTCAGGTAGCGGAACAACTGCGGGCTGTCGCTCATCTCGGCGACCGGTTTGGGCCACTCGATCTTCGCCACCTTGGCCGGCGCTGCCTGTTTGACGTAGCCGCTCAGGGGCTGGACCTTGTAGCCGGCCTGGATCTGCTTGACCTTGGCCAGGTCCTTGTCATCGAACAACTGGGTGCGATACAGGGCGTAGGCGATATTGCTTTCGCTGTAGACCACACGGTCCACATCCACCGGTTGCTGGCCCTTCCAGTCGGGCCCGGCGACCATGTAGTGCCCGCCATTGTTGCCGGTGCTGCGGGTGCCCAGGTAGGCGAAGTTCTGCGTATAGAGGTCGATCAACTGCACGGAGTAATAGCGGTTGTCCTCGATTTTCGGCAGGGTCAGCACCATCGGCTCGCGGCGCAGGTCCAGCCAGACAAAGGAGTAAGGGGTGTCCGAATTGGGGGTGACGAAGGCCGTGTCCTTGGGGGTGAAAACCTTGGCGGTGTTGCCGATGTGGTTGAACGGCGCCTTGAAGTTGGCGCCGCCCTTGTCCACCGCCTGGGTGTAGAGGGTCTTGTACATTTCCACTACCGGGAAACCATACAGGTACGCTTCCTTGGCAATGGCCCGGGCTTCGCCGGGGGAGGCGGTAAAGTCCGCCCAGGCGCCGGTACTCAGCAGTATCGAGAGGCTCGCCAGCAGCAGGCGCGTCGGTTTTCCAATCATGTTGGTGCGTCCTTCCTTCAAACCGTCAGGGAACAGGGGTGATGTCGTCGAGCTTCCAGCGCTTGTCGAAGTAGGCCTCGGTAGGGGCATACAAGCGGAAGTAGCTGAACCAGTGTTTGCCCGGCAGAGTTTGCACCCAGTTGTTCTCGAAGTCTTTTGGCGCGGTGGGGCCAAAGTACAAATCCACCGAACCGTCGGGATTTTTCTTCAGGTCCTGGCGAGAAGACAGGTCGGCCTTGCGTTGTGGGTTGTCGATCAGGCAGCGGCTGTCGATGTCGTACACCGTCATCGACCAGAACTGCTTGGCCGGTGGGTTGGCGCCCACGTGCAGTTTGTAGTGCTTGGCGCCATCGAGCCATTGGCCCTTCTGGTCGGTGTAGGCGCCGAGGTAGGTCTGGCCCAGGCCCGGAGTCTTGGAGACCATGCCCTTGGTGTTGGTCACCGCTTCATAGAACCAGGCGCTGCGCTCCCATAATTGGTCGTAGAAGGTCACGCGCTGGGAGGGGTCGGCGATGTTCAGCACCGTATCCCACTGGCGGTCCGGCCAGTACTGGGCCTGGGGGAAGCGCTTGGCGAAGGCGTTGGCCTTGGCGATCAACTCGCCCATCTGCGCACCTTGCTCCAGGGCCTGGCGCTGGTGCTCGTTGGGGTTGAACGGCCGGTCTTTCTCAATGCCCAGGCTGGCGAGCATGGCCATGTAGAAACGGTCGCGCTCGTTGACTGGCTCCTTCTGGATGATCCCGTGCAGGCGCTCCCAGTACGCCATGCCGCGCGGCTGGGTGCCGGACCACGGCTTGCCAGCGGGTGACAGCAAGCGCGTTTTGCCAGGGTTGGCGCGCTGGGCGTAGGGGTACATGCGAAATTGCTCGACCAGGGCCTTGCCCTTGGCCGGGTCGGGGTCGAGCACGCGAAAGCCCACCAGCACGTTCATCGTTTGCGACTTGGCCAGGTAATACTTGCCCGCATCGGCGGGCGGTTCGTGGCCCGGTGGCAGCACCAGGTACTTGCCGCCCTTGCCTTGGTCCGGGCCGGTCTGGCCCATATCGATGATTGCGCGCTGCCAGAAGTCGCCAATGCCGCCGGCGGTAGGCCCCGGTGGCAACTCGATCACCAGCGGGCCGGTCTCGTTGAGGTCGACAAACCCCAGGATATACGGGGTGGTGGCATTGGCCGTGATCACCCCGAGCTTGTCTTCGTAGGTGGTGAGCACCATCAGGTCGCCACTGCGCGCGCCGAGCTTGGTACTGAATTCGTCCTGCCATTGGGCGTAGGACACCAGCGGCAGAGCCCAGAGAAAACTCTGGGTGGCCTGTTGGAAATCCAGCTCGCCGTACAGCTTGGCGATTTCACTGTGGGCGGGCAATTCGCCCTCCATGGTGATCGGGCCGATGCGGGTGTCGAGGGTCTGGGCATGCACGCCCACTCCACAACTGGCGGACAGAGCCAGGAGGGTGAAGCCGGCATTGCGCATCAGGGCCTGCATAAATCGTCCTTATTTCCCGAAAGTCACGTTGATCCCGGCGAACAGGGTGAACTGCGGCAGGCCATCGCCCTTGCGCGCCACCGTCCACTGCGGCTCGACGTAGGCGTTGAGAATATTGCTGCCGGCTTTCCAGGCCTTGCCCGCACCAAAGCCGATGGGGATGTAGTGGGTGTCGTTCTTCAGGTCGAAGGTCCAGGTGCCCGTGGAGCGCAGGTACCAGCCCTTGGGCAGGTTATGGATGATGAAGGGCTGGAAGGTCGCGCTTTCCACGTGGGCCCGGTCGCGGTCGCCGGCGAACGAGCTCTGGTACTGCACCAGCGCGCCCAGCAGGCCACGGGGCGAGGCGTCGATGGCCACGGCTGCCAGGCCGGCCTGCCATTTGCCGGTGCCCAGTTCATCGTGCTCGGCAGTCGGCGCGGTGAGCTGCGGGCCGATGCCCAACTGCACACCTTCGGTCTTGAGCAGGAAGATATCGAACAGGTTCAGGTCACCGATGCCGGTGCTGTAGCCGCTATGGGGATCGGGGCGAGTGCTCAGGGGCAGGGTGGCGCGCAGCAGCTGGGGCACGCCGATAAAGTCCGAGGGGGCAATGGGCAGGGTGCCGCGCAGCAACACGTCATTGGTATGGGCATTGGTGTCGTACAGCCTGGGGGTGTAGTAGTCCTGCAAGTTGGCGCCGGGTGCCATGTTGAGCGGGTTGTTGCTCTTGTTGGCGGTTTCGGCGTTATCGGCCTGGGCAGAACACGCGGGCAACAGTAAAGCGGCCAACATACATGCTGGAAGTCGCGGTGCTGTGAACATGATGATTCCCCAGTTCCTTGGTCACTGACCCGATAGCGCTTTCGTAGGGCTGCCGGTAGTCCTTATTCGAAAACCTGGTAGGACATGTCGTTTGAAGCTAGCAGTTAAATTCAGACTCGCTAGTCACTCGAACGAATTAATGACTTTGTGTGGGGGCAATCACGGTTTGTTTGCGGGGATACAGGGGGGGGGAGTCAACCCAGCATGCTTTTGACTTTATCGCGCAGTTGATCGATGGAGAATGGCTTGGCAATCATCTGCACACCTGCGGGCAGCTCAATGTTTTCGGCATAGCCACTGGCAAGCAGGATGGGCAGGCTTGGGCGCAATGTGCGTGTTCGCTGCGCCAGCTCCTTGCCATTCATGCCCGGCAGGCCCCAGTCGGTCATCATCAGGTCGATCACATGGATGTTGTCTTCTATGAATACCAGGGCGGCTTCGGCGTGTTCAGCCTCGAGCACCTTGAACTCCAGTTCTTCGAGCACATCGACGATCAACATGCGCACGATGGCATCGTCTTCGACGACAAGGATGGTGGAGGCAGCGGACATAATGAGGGTTCCCAGATGATGGTGTTAACGAGACCATCCTCTAGTGAGTTGCGTCGATCCCGGCAAGTTCCCCAAGCGGGGTGGGTATTGTGCCGATAATCCGGCGCAATGTCCTGAGTGTGTCGTTGAAATACGTCATAAACGTAGCCCTTACCGACGATTTTGGGGCAAACTCCCGGTTTTTCCGCTCTTGGCCAAGGCACGCCCATGACTCCCGCATCGTCCGTCGATGAAAACAGTTTCCGCAAACTCCTGAGCCGTAACGTGGCCTTGCCATTGGGCGTGGGTGTGCTCAGCGCGGTGTTTTTCGTGTGCCTGATCACCTACCTGCTATCGGTGATCCAGTGGGTGGAGCACACCGATCGGGTGATCAATAACCTCAATGAAACCGCGAAACTGACCGTCGACCAGGAAACCGGCATGCGCGGTTTCCTGATTACCGGGGATGAGCATTTTCTCGACCCCTACGAAGTGGCCAAGCCACGGATCATTTCCGACCTGCGCAATTTGCAGGCGCTGGTGGCGGATAACCCCCAGCAAGTGGACCGACTCAAGCGCCTGGAATCGCTGCAACTGGAGTGGAACAACTACGCCCAGACGATGATTGACCTGCAACGGCAGAACGGTGATTACCGTGGCGCGGTGAAAGCCGGGAGGGGTAAGCGCCTGACCGACGAAATTCGCAAGGAATACGACGCCGCGGTTGCCATGGAGCAGCAGTTTCGCATCGACCGCAATGAGGACGTGACTCGCACCACAGTCCTGAGCGTGACCTTCTACCTGCTGTTTGTGCTGGGCCTGAGTGGTTTCCTGGCCTACGTCGGCAGAAAGAATCTGCTGGTGCTTTCCGACAGTTACAGCGCCAACTTGGCCTCGCAGATGAAGATCGCCAAGCGCCTGGAACAGCAGGCCTGGCTGCGCAACGGGCAGACCGGGCTGGCCGAACAGGTGCTTGGCCAACTGACCCTGAACCTGCTGGGGCGCAATATTTTGCAATTCTGTGCCCAGTACATGGGCTCGGTGGTGGCTGCGCTGTATGTGCGCGAAGAACATGGCGGCCTCAAGCGTGTGGCCGCGTATGGCTTTTCCCGGGAGCAGGAGCAGCAGGAGCAGGCGATCTACCGCGATGAGGGGATCGTCGGCCAGGCGGCACAGCAGCACCGTTTGATTCGCCTGGACGATGTGCCGGTGGATTACTTCAAGGTCAGCTCGGGCCTGGGTGATGGCGCGCCGCGTAGCGTGCTGGTGGTGCCGACCAGTGATGATGACCGGGTCAATGGGGTGATCGAGCTGGGCTTCTTGCGCCCCCTGGACGACCGCGATGTGGAGCTGCTGGAGCTGATCGCGGGCAATATCGGCACCTCCATCGAGGCGGCGCGCTATCGTCAGCGCTTGCAGGAAGTGCTGGCCGAGACCCAGCAGCTCAACGAAGAGTTGCAAGTGCAGCAAGAAGAGCTCAAGACCGCCAACGAGGAACTCGAAGAGCAGTCGCGCATTCTCAAGGAATCCCAGGCGCACCTGGAAACCCAGCAGGCGGAGCTGGAGCAGACCAACGAGCAATTGGCCGAGCAGACCCAGATCCTTGCCGACCAGCGCGACGCCATGGACCGCAAGAACGTCGAGCTCAATCGCGTGCAGGTCGAGCTGGAGGACCGCGCCGACGAGTTGCAGCGCTCCAGCAAGTACAAGTCCGAGTTCCTCGCCAACATGTCCCATGAACTGCGCACGCCGCTCAACAGTTCGCTGATCCTGGCCAAGCTGCTGGCGGAAAACTCCGAGGAAAACCTCAGTGCCGAACAGGTCAAGTTTGCCGAGTCGATTTACTCGGCGGGCAACGACCTGCTTAACCTGATCAATGACATCCTGGACATTGCCAAGGTCGAGGCCGGCAAGCTCGATATGCGTCCCGAGAACACCAGCGTGGCACGCCTGGTCGAGGGCCTGCGCGGGATGTTCGAGCCTTTGGCCCGCGACCGCAAGCTGGGTTTCCAGGTGGAAGTGCAGGCCGGCGCGCCGCTGATGCTGTTCACCGACCGCCAGCGCCTGGAACAGATCCTCAAGAACCTGCTGTCCAACGCGGTCAAGTTCACCGAGAAGGGCCAGGTCAGCCTGACCATTTCCCGCCAGCCGGGGGAGGGCATTGCCTTTACCGTGCGCGATTCCGGCATTGGCATCGCGCCCGACCAGCAGCAAAGCATCTTCGAAGCCTTCCGCCAGGCCGACGGCACCACCAACCGCCGCTATGGCGGCACCGGCCTGGGGCTGTCGATTTCCCGCGACCTGGCGACCTTGCTCGGCGGCTACATCAACGTCACCAGCGAGCCGGGCCAGGGCAGCATTTTTACCTTGGTGCTGCCAGAGCAGTACGTGGAGCGCGACGAAGACGCGCCGCCGATCGAGCAGCCGCGGGCCATGGTGGCCGCCCCGGCCCCTGTGGCGCCGGTACGGGTTTCACCGTTGCCGGTGGCGGATGAAGCGTTGATCCCGCGCTTTGCCGACGACCGCGAGCAGGCACCGTTCGTTACCCGTTGCATCCTGGTGGTGGAAGATGAGCCGAACTTTGCGCGCATCCTCTTCGACCTGGCCCATGAGCTGGGTTACCACTGCCTGGTGGCCCATGGTGCGGACGAGGGCTATAGCCTCGCCGAACAGTACCTGCCCGACGCGATCCTCTTGGACATGCGCCTGCCCGACCACTCCGGGCTTACCGTGCTGCAACGCCTCAAGGAACACGCCGAGACCCGGCATATCCCGGTGCATGTGATTTCCGTGGAGGATCGCGTGGAAGCCGCCATGCACATGGGCGCCATCGGCTATGCGGTCAAGCCCACCACCCGCGAAGAGCTCAAGGACGTATTTGCGCGCCTGGAGGCCAAGCTG
Organism: Pseudomonas sp. HC1(2025); assembly: GCF_058742075.1. Taxonomy (NCBI): domain Bacteria; kingdom Pseudomonadati; phylum Pseudomonadota; class Gammaproteobacteria; order Pseudomonadales; family Pseudomonadaceae; genus Pseudomonas; species Pseudomonas sp. HC1(2025). The sequence goes on from NZ_CP196017.1 coordinate 2,664,190, forward strand.
ACGCAGAAGGTCAAGCGCATCCTGCTGGTGGAAGACGATGATTTGCAGCGCGACAGCATCGCGCGCCTGATCGGTGATGACGACATCGAAATCACCGCCGTTGGCTTCGCCCAGGAGGCCTTGGACCTGCTGCGCAGCACGGTGTACGACTGCATGATCATCGACCTCAAGCTGCCGGACATGCTCGGCAACGAGTTGCTCAAGCGCATGGCCACCGAGGATATCTGCTCGTTCCCGCCGGTGATTGTCTACACCGGGCGCAACCTGACCCGCGACGAAGAGGCAGAACTGCGCAAGTATTCACGCTCGATCATCATCAAGGGCGCCCGTTCGCCGGAACGGTTGCTGGATGAAGTGACACTCTTTCTGCACAAAGTCGAATCCCAGCTGTCCCAGGAACGACAGAAGATGCTCAAGACCGCCCGCAGCCGCGACAAGGTCTTCGAGGGGCGCAAGGTGCTGCTGGTGGACGACGATGTGCGCAATATCTTCGCCCTCACCAGCGCCCTGGAGCACAAGGGCGCGATTGTGGTCATTGGCCGCAACGGCCGTGAGGCGATCGAGAGGCTCAATGAGGTCGAGGACATCGACCTGGTATTGATGGACGTGATGATGCCGGAGATGGATGGCTACGAGGCCACCGCCTTGATCCGCCAGGACCCGCGCTGGCGCAAGCTGCCGATCATCGCGGTGACGGCCAAGGCCATGAAGGACGATCAGGAGCGCTGCCTCGCGGCGGGCTCCAACGACTACCTGGCCAAGCCGATTGACCTGGACCGGCTGTTTTCGCTGATCCGGGTGTGGTTGCCCAAGATGGAACGCATTTAAGTGGAAATACACTAAGTGGATCGAAGTAATGATATTGAACTGCGCTTGCTGATCGAGGCGATTTACCTCAAGTACAGCTATGACTTTCGCGACTATTCCGGGGCTTCGGTCAAGCGCCGTGTGGCCCACGCCTTGCGCCAGTTCGACTGCAAGACCATCTCGGCCTTGCAGGAGCGGGTGCTACACGATCCCACGGCGTTCATGCAGTTGCTGCAGTTCCTGACCATCCCGGTCAGCGAGATGTTTCGCGACCCATCGCACTTTTTGGCGATTCGCCAGGAAGTGGTGCCGCTGCTCAAGACCTACCCGTCGATCAAGATCTGGATCGCCGGCTGCAGCACCGGGGAGGAGGTGTATTCGATGGCCATCCTGCTGCGCGAGGAAGGCTTGCTGGAACGCACTATCATTTACGCCACCGATATCAACCCCAATTCCCTGGAGAAGGCCAAGCAGGGGATCTTTTCCCTGGAAAACGTGCGTGCCTACACCCACAACTACCAGCAGGCCGGAGGGCAGCGTTCGTTTGCCGACTACTACACGGCAGCCTACGATTACGCGATCTTCGACAAGACCCTGCGCGAGAACGTAACGTTCGCCGACCACAGCCTGGCGACCGATAGCGTATTTTCGGAAACTCAATTAATTTCATGTCGTAACGTACTGATTTATTTCAATAAAAAATTGCAGGATCGGGCGTTTGGGTTGTTTCATGAGTCGCTGTGTCATCGCGGCTTCCTGGTGCTGGGCAGTAAGGAAACCCTGGATTTCTCCGCCTACAGCAAGCAATTCGAACCCTTGGTCAAGCAAGAACGGATCTACCGCAAATCATGAACCAAGCAACTGCCAGCCCGGCCCGTGTGTCGGGTGTCCAAGCCATTGTCGTTGGCGCATCCGCCGGTGGGGTCGAGGCGTTGCTGAGTATTTTCGGGGCCTTGGCGCCTGGGTTCGACCTGCCGATCATTGCCGTACTGCACCTGCCGGATGAGCGGCGCAGCCAGTTGGCCGAGGTGTTTGACCGGCGCGTGGCAATGCATGTGGTGGAGGCGCGGGACAAGGAGATGATCCAGCCCGGCACCCTGTATTTTGCCGGCCCCGGCTACCACCTGTCGGTGGAGCAGGACCGCAGCCTGTCCTTGAGCCAGGAAGAGCGCGTGCATCACTCGCGCCCGGCCATTGACTATCTGTTCGAGTCGGCCGCCGATGCCTATGGCCCGCATCTGCTGGCGATCCTTTTGACCGGCGCCAACCAGGACGGCGCGCGTGGCCTGGCCCACGTCAAGCTGCGTGGCGGCACCACCGTGGTCCAGGACCCTGCCGAGGCCCGGGTGGCGGTGATGCCCAAGGCGGCACTGGCATTGCATGCACCTGACCAAATTCTTACCTTGAGCCGGATTGGCGCTTTGCTGGCTTCCCTGGAATCTTCCCCATGTTAAGTACTATCCAGGCCAAACTGCTGATCGTCGACGATCTGCCGGAAAACCTGCTGGCCCTTGAGGCACTGATCAAGCGCGAGGACCGCCAGGTCTACAAGGCATTGAGCGCGGACGAAGCCTTGTCGCTGCTGCTCGAGCATGAGTTCGCCATGGCTATTCTCGACGTGCAGATGCCCGGCATGAACGGCTTCGAACTGGCCGAGATGATGCGTGGCACCGAAAAGACCAAGAACATTCCTATCGTGTTTGTAAGTGCCGCCGGTCGTGAGCTCAATTACGCCTTCAAGGGCTACGAGAGTGGCGCGGTGGATTTCCTGCACAAGCCCCTGGACATCCACGCGGTCAAGAGCAAGGTCAATGTATTCGTCGACCTGCACCGCCAGAGCAAGGCCATGAAGCAGCAGGTCGAAGCCCTGGAGCAAAGCCGGCGCGAGCAGGAGTTGTTGCTCAACCGCCTGCAGGCGACCCAGGCCGAGCTGGAGCAGGCGGTGCGCATGCGCGATGACTTCATGTCCATCGTCGCCCATGAGGTGCGTACGCCCCTCAACGGCCTGATCCTGGAGACCCAGTTGCGCAAGATGCACCTGGCTCGGGACAACGCCGCTGCCTTTACCCTGGACAAGATGCACGCCATGGTCGATCGCGATGAACGGCAGATCCAGAGCCTGATCCGCTTGATCGAAGACATGCTCGATGTGTCGCGGATCCGCACCGGCAAGCTGTCGATCCGCCCGGGGCAGTTCGACCTGGCGCAGTTGGTGCGTAACCTGCTGGAGAACTTTGCCCCGCAAGTGGCGGCGGCCGAGTCGTCGGTGCAACTGGATGCGCCGCAGCCGGTGGAGGGCAAGTGGGATGAGTTTCGCATCGAGCAGGTGGTGTCCAACCTGTTGACCAACGCCCTGCGCTACGGCGCCAAGAGCCCGGTGGCGGTACGGGTGTATGCCGAACATGGCGAGGCCAGGGTGGAAGTCCGGGACCGCGGGATCGGTATCAGCGAAGACAACCAGAAGCGGATTTTCCAGCAGTTCGAGCGCGTATCGGCCAACCATGCGGTGGCCGGGCTTGGCCTTGGGCTGTTTATCTCCGAACAGATCGTTGCGGCCCACGGCGGCACGATTGAAGTCGAGAGCCAGATAGGAGAGGGCGCATTGTTCCGTGTGTGCCTGCCCCTGGGGGCCGGGGCGTGAAATCAATCGTCACCCCGACGCAACCTCTGCGTGACCCTATGGTCGTATCAGCAGCAATTGACCGGACAAAGGCTTCCCATGAGTGAAGATGCGCAAGATGTTGTACTGATCGTCGAGGATGACGAGTCGATCATGTTCGTGCTGGGCGAGTACCTCGCGGGCCTTGGGTACCGGGTTCTCAAGGCCATCGACGGCGAGCAGGCTTTCGAAATCCTCGCTTCCAAGCCGCACCTGGACCTGATGGTGACTGACTATCGACTGCCTGGCGGGATTTCCGGGGTGCAGATCGCTGAGCCTGCGATCAAGCTGCGGCCGGAATTGAAGGTGATCTTTATCAGCGGTTACCCGCAGGAGATCCTCGACTGCAACAGCCCGATCACCCGTAACGCGCCGATCCTGGCCAAGCCGTTTGATCTGGATACGCTGCATGAGCATATCCAGCGGCTGCTGGCCTGAAGCTTCAGGCGCGTGCTGGCAGGTCCTGACCGTGCAGCGACGCGGGAGCGTTTTTTGCAAATGCCCCCGCATGTCAGGCCTGAATCATCTCCCGCACCTTCGCCGTCAACAGGTCGAAGGTAAAGGGCTTGGTGATCAACTGCATGCCCGGGTCCAGGAACCCGCCGCGCACCGCCGCGTGCTCGGCATAGCCGGTAATGAACAACACCCTCAGGTCCGGACGGATCTGCCGGCCGATCTCCGCCAATTGGCGGCCGTTCATGCCCGGCAAGCCCACATCGCTGATCATCAGGTCAATGCGCTGGCTGGATTCGATAATCGGTAGCGCACTGTCGGCATCTCCCGCCTCGACAAAGGCATAGCCCAGCTCACTCAGTACCTGGCTCACCAACACCCGTACCGCCGGGTCATCCTCGACAATCAGCACACACTCGCCGGCGTTGGCAAACGGCAGCAATGCCGGGTCCTGCGGGGAATCGGCAGTGACTTCACCGACAAACCTGGGCAGGAACAGGCTCACCGTGGTGCCTTTGCCGACCTCACTGTGGATGATCACATGGCCACGGGACTGGCGGGCGAACCCGTAGATCATCGACAGGCCCAGGCCGGTGCCCTGGCCGATGGGTTTGGTGGTGAAGAACGGGTCGAAGGCGCGGCTGATCACGTTTTCCGGCATGCCGCAGCCGGTGTCGCTGACGTTCAGCTCCACGTAGTCGCCCGGGGTCAGGGTGCCGTAGGCGGCGGTGAACACGTTATCGAGGTGGCGATTGCGCGTTTCGACCACCAGTCGACCGCCGTCAGGCATGGCGTCGCGGGCATTCAGCGCCAGGTTGAGCAGGGCGCTTTCCAGCTGATTGGGGTCGGCTTCGGCGGTCCACAGCTGCCCGCTCAATTGCATCTCCAGCACGATGCTTTCATTGAGGCTGCGTTGCAGCAATTCGCCCATGGACGTCACCAACTGGTTGATTTCCACCGGCTTGGAGTCCAGCGACTGGCGGCGGGAAAACGCCAGCAGGCGGTGGGTCAGGCCGGCGGCGCGGTTGGCCGAGGTCACGCCCAGGTCGATCAGGCTGTCGAGGTCGTCCAGGCGGCCCCGGGCCAGGCGCCGGCGCAGCAGTTCGAGGCTGCCGATAATCCCGGTAAGCATGTTGTTGAAGTCGTGGGCGATACCGCCGGTCAACTGGCCCACGGCTTCCATTTTTTGTGACTGGCGCAAGGCTTCTTCGTTACTGCGCAGTTGCGCAGTGCGTTCTTCGACTTGCTGTTCGAGGGTTTCGAGAGTGCGTTGCAGGCGCAGTTCGCTCTGGCTCAGGTCGATCAGGCGGTCGCGGGCTTCGTATTGCCGTCGGCGCCCGCGCAGGGCGGTGGTCACCAGGCTGATCAGCGTCACCGGGTGAAACGGCCGCTCCAGTAAGGTGATGTTGCCCAGGCTGGCGCTCAAGTGGGATGAGGCGTTCTGTTCGGTGCCGCCATGGTGGGTCATCAGGACGATGGGCAGGTCCGACCAGGCTGGCTGCTGGTGCAGATAGTCCAGCAGCGGTTCCAGCCCGACCCCGTGCAAGGCTTCGGCGGCGATGATCAGCAGGCCCGCGCCCTGTTCCAGTTCGTCGCAGAGCATGGGCAGGTTGGGGGCGGCGATACCGCTGAAACCTGCCTCGTTGAGCATCATCAGCGCCAGCGAGCTGTCCCGTCCCAAGGGCGCGAGAATGATCGCGCGCTCGGAAACGGCCGGCAGGCTACTCACAAGCTCTCATCCTTGAGCAGCGGCTTGCCGGCACCCATGTAGGTGGGCACTCCGCGCAGCACGCCCTGGAAGGCTTCGAGGGGTTCGCCGATGGTCATGCCACGGCTGGCGATGCGGTATTCGCGGATGGTCGATTCATGGCTGCCGGTGCGTTTCTTGATGATGGAAATTGCCCGTCGTACCTTGCCCAGTGCTTCGAAGTAGCGCAATAGGATCACCGTGTCTGCCAGGTAGGTGATATCCACCGGCGCTTGCATGTCGCCGACCAGGCCGTGCTGGGCCACGGTCATGAAGGTCGCTGCGCCACGGCGGTTGAGGTACAGCAACAGCTCGTGCATGTGCAGCACCAGGGCGTTTTCCTCAGGCATCGCTGCCTGGTAACCGTTGATGCTGTCGATGACCACGGTCTTGATCTGGCGCTCATCCACGCAACGCCGCACCCGGTGGGAAAACTCGCCGGGCGACAGCTCGGCGGCATCCACCTGCTCGATCAGCAGGTTGCCGGTGGCTTGCAGGGCGGCCAGGTCAATGCCCATGTTTTTCATGCGGTCGAACAGCAGGCCCAGCTCTTCATCGAAGATAAACAGCGCGGCCTTTTCGCCACGGGCCACTGCTGCTGCGGCGAAGATCATCGAGATCAAGGATTTGCCGGTACCGGCAGGGCCGAGGATCAGGGTGCTGGAGCCGGTCTCGATCCCGCCGCCGAGCAGCGCATCCATCTCGCGAATGCCGCTGGTCAGGGTCTGGCGGCTGTAACCGCTGCGGTGCTCGGCCGCCACCAGGCGGGGGAACACATGCACGCCATCTTCCATAATGGTGAAGTCGTGAAAGCCCCCCCGGTACTTCTGGCCACGGTACTTCACCACCCGTACCCGGCGTCGTTCCGCGCCGTAGTTGGGGGTCAGTTCTTCCAGGCGGATTACCCCGTGGGCCACGCTGTGTACGGTTTTATCCAGGGATTCGGTGGTCAGGTCGTCCAGCAGCAGCACGGTCGCTTCGTAACGCACGAAGTAGTGCTTGATCGCCAGGATCTGCCTTCGATAGCGCAACGAGCTTTGGGCCAACAGGCGGATTTCCGAGAGGCTGTCGATCACCACGCGGGTGGGCTTGACCCGTTCTACCACCTCGAAGATCTGCCGGGTGGCCTCGCCCAGCTCAAGGTCGGAGGAGTACAGCAGGCTTTGCTGATGCTCGGCATTGAGCAGGCTTTCAGGTGGGGTCAGTTCAAAGATATGGATGTGCTCATCCAGGTCCCAGCCGTGGGACTTGGCGCCCTGGCGCAGCTCGCGCTCGGTTTCCGACAGGGTGATATACAGCGATCGTTCCCCGGCCTTGGCGCCGGCCTGGAGAAACTGCAGGGCCACGGTGGTCTTGCCGGTGCCGGGCTCACCTTCGAGCAGGAACAGATGGCTACGCGATAGCCCCCCGGCAAGAATGTCATCAAGACCTTCGATGCCGGTGGCCGCCTTTGCTGTGAACAGCTCTTTGGATGTAGACAAGAAGTGCCCTCGGGTCACGTATAAGTTGAGGGGCGCGCCGGTCAAGGCGCGCCATATTCACTTGACCGTTGGGCTGTGGGGCGGTTCAACGTTTTCTTGTTTTTGTGCAAGGCAGTCCACAGATTTCAATGCCTGGCGCGCGTCACAGGCCTTGTTGCAGGGCCGGATCGTCCGGGTTTTGCTGCTCCAGCTGGGCCAGCAGCACCTGCACGTTCTGCAACTGGCCGCTTTCTTTCCAATAGTTGATCAACAGCACCCGCGCCTTGCGGTTGGCCGGGTGGCGCTGGACGATTTCTTCCAACTGGCGCTGGGCGGCTTCCAGTTCCTCCTGGTCGTGCAGGGTGGTGGCCAGGTCGTAGCGGTAATCCTGGTTGTCGGGTTCCAGCTCCACCGCCTTGGACAGGCCCAGCAGCGCGTACTCGCGCTCGCCATGGTGCAGCAGCCACATGCCCAGGGCATGTTGCAGGTAGGCTGACTCGGGGTGGGCTTGCAACTGGGTGGCGAGCACCTGGCGCGAGTCATCGACCTTGCCCTGTCTGTCCAGCAGCTCGATGCGCGCGACCACTGCCGGCAGGTTCTGCGGATCCAGGCGCAATGCCTGTTCCAGCGCATGTTGCGCCTCGGGCAGCAGGGCGCTGTGAATGTACAGGCGTGCCAGCTGGATCCAGCCTTCGGGGCTTTCAGGCTGGGTCTTGAGGTACTTCACATATTCATCCAGCACCAGCTGCAAGGGGCCGAAGTACAGGCCCAGGGTGTCGGGCGACAGGCCCAGCAGGGCATTGGCGGCGGCAAACCGTACGCTTTGTTCGTCATCATCGAGCAATGGGCCGAGCAACAGGGTGCGCTGGCCGCTGGGCACCAGGCCGACGATGCTGGCGATGGCCGCCTGGCGCACCAGGGGGGATTCGTGGCTCAGGTCCTTGTCCGCCAGCTTCAAGGCCTGGGGGCTTGGGTAGTTGTGCAATTCTCCGTGCAGGGCGGCGCGGCGGATGTCGGAGAGGTCCGGCCGGCCCAGTTGCTGATACAACACGCGCGCGGCGCCAGGCTCGCCGTTATGTGCCTGTTTCAGGGCCTTGGAGTAACCGTGGGCAACAGCCGGCGGGACGGACACGCTGGGGGTGCGGGAGAAATACCAAAAGATCAGTGCGACAAACAACAGGGCGCTCAGGCCGATGATCGCGTAACGGCGTGACTTTGACATGCAGGCGTCCGAAAGCTGGGCAGCTAGTGCAAAGTGGTCAGCTTCGGTCAGACACCGACGAGTGTCAAACCTGTGTCACGTCAGCACGTAGTCCACGGGCTCCAGGGGCGCCGGCAGGGTGGTTTCGCCGAGAGCCGCGAGGATCTCCCGCTCCAGGGTACGCACGATGGCATTGCACGGCAGGTCGTTTTCATCGAAGCCAAAAGGGTCTTCGAGATCGTCGCCGATCTCATCCAGGCCAAAGAAGGTGTAGCTGACAATGGCGGTGAAAATCGGCGTTAGCCAGCCCAGGGGCTCGGCCATGGCAAACGGCAGGAGGATGCAGAACAGATAGATGGTGCGGTGCAGCAGCAAGGTGTAGGGGAAGGGCAGCGGCGTGCTCTTGATCCGCTCGCAGGCAGCCTGTACCTGGCTCAGGCCGACCAGGCGGGTTTCCAGCTGGGTGTAGCGCCAGTCGCTGATCCGCCCCTGTTGCGCGGCGTCCGAGCAGTGGGCCCCGAGGGTTTGCAGGATGCGGTCGGGCGGGTTCGGGTGGCGGGGTTCCACGTTGATCCACGGCTTGATGGCACTGGCTTCGTCTTCCAGGCGCAGGCGCGCCACCAGGCCGTGGGCAAAGCCGCACAGGCCGCGCAACAGGCCTTCGCGCTCGCCGGGCAGGGTAAAAACCTGGCTCTCACGGATCAGCGAGCGGATTTCAATGACCATCTGCCCCAATTGCTTGCGGCCTTCCCACCAGCGGTCGTAGCAGGCGTTGTTGCGAAAACTCATGAAGATCGACAGCGACAGCCCCAGCAGGGTGAACGGCGTGGCGTTGACCTTGGAGAAATAGGCTGGGTGCAGGGTTTCCACCAACACGATCACCGAGGCCAGCAGCGTGACCAGCAGGCTGCGCAGGGCAATGCGCTTGGCAATCGAGCCCTTGAGGGAGAACAGGATGCCGAACAGGTTGGGTTTGGGGCGAACAATCATCGAGGGGGCTTCTTCGGTGGCGCAGGCCCTCAGATTAGAAGCTGGTGGGCGGGGCGTCCAATCGCTTGGGTTGACCGGCTGATTGTTGGCCTCTATGACGCAACGGTTTGTTCCACGGCGCCATTGGCCAAACCAGTCAGCCACATTGAAAGCTTTGACCATTGTCCATGCGCCGCTCTGGCGCCACTATTTGCGCAGCTTCACCCCGCAAAAGCACGCCCCCCAAAACAACAAAAGACACAGGGATTTGCCACGATGCGCGATTATTTGGCTGCGACCACCCAGTTCAACTACCAGCAAACCGTCGAGGCCGCACTGGCCGGCCACCTGCAAGGGCTCAATGCCTGCGTCGAATGCTGTGACCGGCACGTGCTGCCGGGGCGCATTGCCTTGTTCTGGGAGGGCAAGGATGGTCGCAGCGCCACCGTCACCTTCAGCGAGTTGCAGGATCAGGCCGCGCGTTTGGCCAACTTCCTCCTGGCCCAGGGCGTCAAGCGTGGCGACAAGGTGGCCGGCCTGTTGCCGCGCACTGCTGAATTGCTGGTGACGGTGCTTGCCACCTGGCGCATCGGCGCGGTCTACCAGCCGCTGTTCACCGCGTTCGGCCCCAAGGCCATCGAACACCGTTTGAACAGCTCCGGCGCGGCGCTGGTGGTGACCGACGCGGTCAACCGCAGCAAGCTGGCCGAAGTCACCGACTGCCCGACCATCGTCACCGTGGCCGGCGCCAAGGGCGAAGGCATTGTGCGCGGCGATTTCAGTTTCTGGGCCGAGTTGCCCAACTATTCGAATGTGTGCGAACCGGTGTTGCTGGGCGCAGACGATCCGTTCCTGCTGATGTTCACCTCTGGCACCACCGGCCCGTCGAAGGCCCTGGCCGTGCCGCTCAAGGCCCTGGTCGCGTTCCAGAGCTACACCCGTGACGCCGTGGACCTGCGCCCCGAAGATGCGTTCTGGAACGTCGCCGATCCGGGCTGGGCCTATGGCATCTACTTCGGCGTGACCGGGCCGCTGTCCATGGGGCATCCGATCACCTTCTACGATGGCCCGTTCACCCTGGAAAGCACCTGCCGGGTCATCAACAAATACGGGATCACCAACCTGACCGGCTCGCCCACGGCCTACCGCCTGCTGATCGCCGGTGGCGAGCAGTTCGCGCGCTCGATCAAGGGCCGGTTGCGCATCGTCAGCAGCGCTGGCGAGCCGTTGAACCCGGAAGTGATCCGCTGGTTTGCCGATAACCTGGGTGTGACTATCCACGACCACTACGGCCAGACCGAACTGGGCATGGTCCTGTGCAACCACCACGGCCTGGAACACCCGGTGCATGTCGGCTCGGCCGGCTTTGCCTCGCCGGGGCACCGCATCGTGGTGCTGGACGACAACCACCAGGAATTGCCCGCCGGCCAGCCGGGCATCCTGGCGATCGACCGCGAGCAGTCACCCATGTGCTGGTTCGAAGGCTACGACGGGGTCAAGACCAAGGCCTTCGTCGGCAAGTACTACTTGAGCGGCGACACCGTGGAGTTGAACCCCGATGGCAGCATCAGTTTTGTCGGGCGCAGTGACGATGTGATCACCACTTCCGGCTACCGCGTGGGGCCGTTCGATGTGGAAAGCGCCTTGGTCGAGCACCCGGCGGTGATCGAAGCCGCGGTGGTCGGCAAGCCGGACGCCGAGCGTACCGAGTTGGTCAAGGCCTTCGTGGTGATCAACAGCCAGTACCGCGCCGATGCCGAGTTGGCCGAAGAACTGCGCCAGCATGTGCGCAAGCGCCTGGCGGCCCACGCCTACCCACGGGAAATCGAATTTGTCAGCGACTTGCCCAAGACCCCGAGCGGCAAGCTGCAACGGTTTATTTTGCGTAACCAGGAAATCGCCAAGGTCCAGGCAGCGACCACGGCTTGATCCCTCTTCAAGGAAACAATGATGCAGATTGAGAACAAGGTATTTATGGTCAGCGGTGGCGCTTCGGGCCTCGGCGCGGCCACTGCCCAGATGCTGGTGGCGGCGGGCGCCAAGGTGATGCTGGTGGACCTGAACGCCGACGCCGTGGCGGCCCAGGCTGCAAAGCTGGGCGCGCAGGCGCGCAGCGTGGTGGCGGATATCAGCCAGGAAGCCGCCGCCGAAGGGGCAGTACAAGCAACGGTTGCAGCGTTTGGCGGCCTGCATGGGCTGATCAACTGCGCAGGCGTGGTGCGTGGCGAGAAAATCCTCGGCAAGAACGGCCCGCATGGGTTGGCCAGCTTTGCCCAGGTGATCAACGTCAACCTGGTCGGCAGTTTCAACCTGCTGCGCCTGGCGGCGGCGGCGATTGCCGAAACCCCGGCCGATGCCGACGGTGAGCGCGGCGTGATCATCAACACCGCTTCGGTGGCGGCCTTCGACGGGCAGATCGGCCAGGCTGCGTATGCGGCGTCCAAGGGCGCGATTGCCAGCCTGACCCTGCCGGCCGCCCGTGAACTGGCGCGCTTCGGCATCCGCGTGATGACCATCGCCCCGGGCATCTTTGAAACGCCGATGATGGCCGGCATGACCCCGGAAGTTCGCGATTCCCTGGCGGCCGGTGTGCCGTTCCCGCCACGCCTGGGCAAGCCGGCCGAGTACGCCGCGCTGGTCCGGCACATCATTGAAAACAGCATGCTCAATGGCGAGGTGATCCGTCTTGACGGTGCCTTGCGCATGGCGGCCAAGTAAGGAGGATTTGTCATGACTCAGCTCCACGACCCGATTGTTATTGTCAGCGCCGTACGCACACCCATGGGCGGCTTCCAGGGCGAACTCAAGGGCCTGACCGCGCCGCAACTGGGCGCCGCCGCGATTCGCGCTGCCGTCGAGCGCGCTGGTATCGCCCACGACGCCGTGGATGAAGTGCTGTTCGGTTGCGTGCTGCCCGCAGGTCTCGGTCAGGCGCCGGCACGCCAGGCAGCGCTGGGGGCCGGCCTGGATAAATCGACACGTTGTACCACCCTCAACAAGATGTGCGGTTCGGGCATGCAAGCGACGATTCTCGCCCATGACTCGCTGCTGGCCGGCAGCGTGCAGGTGGTGATTGCAGGCGGCATGGAGAGCATGTCCAACGCACCTTACCTGCTGGACCGTGCGCGCAGCGGCTACCGCATGGGCCATGGCCGGGTCCTGGACCATATGTTCCTCGATGGCCTCGAAGACGCTTATGACAAGGGCCGCCTGATGGGCACCTTTGCCGAGGATTGTGCCGAAGCCAATGGCTTTACTCGCGAAGCCCAGGATGCCTTTGCCATTGCCTCGCTGACCCGCGCGCAGCAGGCAATCAGTGCCGGGCGCTTCAGCGCCGAGATCGTCCCGGTGCAGGTCACCGTGGGCAAGGAACAAAAGACCATCACTGACGACGAGCAGCCGCCCAAGGCGCGCCTGGACAAGATCGCCACTTTGAAGCCGGCGTTCCGCGAAGGCGGCACGGTGACGGCGGCCAACTCCAGCTCGATCTCCGACGGTGCGGCGGCTTTGCTTTTGATGCGCCAGTCCGAAGCGCAAAAGCGCGGGCTCAAGCCCCTGGCAGTGATCCACGGCCACGCGGCCTTTGCCGATGAGCCGGGGCTGTTTCCGGTGGCACCGGTGGGGGCGATTCGCAAGCTGATGAGCAAGACCGGCTGGAGCCTGGGTGACGTCGACCTGTTCGAGATCAACGAGGCCTTTGCCGTGGTCAGCCTGGTGACCATGAGCAAGCTGGAAATCCCCCACGACAAGGTCAACGTCCACGGTGGCGCGTGCGCCCTGGGGCATCCGATTGGCGCATCCGGTGCGCGTATCCTCGTGACCCTGCTTTCGGCGCTGCGCCAGCGGGGCCTCAAGCGCGGCGTTGCCGCCATCTGCATCGGCGGCGGTGAAGCCACGGCCATGGCTATCGAGTGCCTGGATTAAGGAAGCTATATGTTGCCCAATGACGAACAACTGCAAATCAGCGATGCGGCCCGGCAATTCGCCCAGGAGCGGCTCAAACCGTTCGCTGCCGAGTGGGACCGCGAGCATCGCTTCCCCAGGGAGGCTATCGCTGAGATGGCCGAGCTGGGCTTTTTCGGCATGCTCGTGCCGGAACAGTGGGGCGGCTGCGACACTGGGTACCTGGCGTATGCCATGGCCCTGGAAGAGGTTGCGGCCGGTGATGGCGCCTGCTCGACCATCATGAGCGTGCACAATTCGGTGGGCTGCGTGCCCATCCTCAAGTTCGGCAATGACCAGCAGAAAGAACAATTCCTCAAGCCCCTGGCCAGCGGCGCGATGCTCGGTGCGTTTGCCCTGACCGAGCCCCAGGCCGGGTCCGATGCCAGCAGCCTGAAGACCCGCGCGCGCCTGGAGGGCGATCACTACGTGCTCAATGGCTGCAAACAGTTCATCACCTCCGGGCAGAACGCCGGGGTGGTGATTGTGTTTGCCGTGACCGATCCTGCGGCCGGCAAGCGTGGGATCAGCGCGTTTATCGTGCCCACCGACTCGCCTGGCTACACCGTCGCGCGGGTCGAGGACAAGCTTGGCCAGCATGCATCCGACACCTGCCAGATTCTGTTTGAGGATGTGAAGGTGCCGGTCGCCAACCGCCTGGGCGAGGAGGGCGAAGGCTACAAAATCGCCCTGGCTAACCTTGAGGGCGGTCGCGTGGGCATTGCCTCGCAATCGGTGGGCATGGCCCGCGCCGCGTTTGAAGCGGCCCGTGATTACGCCCGCGAGCGGGAAAGCTTCGGCAAGCCGCTGATCGAGCACCAGGCCGTGGCGTTTCGCCTGGCGGACATGGCCACCCAGATCGCCGTGGCCCGGCAGATGGTGCACTACGCCGCCGCCCTGCGCGACAGCGGCAAGCCTGCGCTGGTGGAGGCGTCCATGGCCAAGCTGTTTGCCTCGGAAATGGCTGAGAAAGTCTGTTCTGCCGCCTTGCAAACCCTGGGCGGATACGGTTACCTGAGCGACTTCCCGCTGGAGCGGATCTACCGTGATGTGCGGGTCTGCCAGATTTATGAAGGCACCAGTGATATTCAGCGCATGGTCATTTCGCGCAATCTTTGAAGAGGAACGGATCGATGAGTTACGAAACCATTTTGCTCGACGTTCAAGGCCGTGTCGGGCTGATTACCCTCAATCGCCCGCAAGCGCTGAATGCCTTGAACGCGCAATTGGTCAGCGAAGTGAACCAGGCCCTGGACAGCCTGGAAGCCAATCCCGAGATCGGCTGCATCGTGTTGACCGGCTCCAAGAAAGCCTTTGCCGCTGGCGCCGATATCAAGGAAATGGCCGAGCTGACCTACCCGCAGATCTACCTCGACGACCTGTTCAGCGACAGCGACCGTGTGGCCAACCGCCGCAAGCCGATCATCGCGGCGGTCAACGGTTTTGCCCTGGGTGGCGGCTGCGAACTGGCGTTGATGTGCGACTTTATCCTGGCCGGCGATACGGCCAAGTTCGGCCAGCCGGAAGTCAACCTCGGCGTCCTGCCGGGCATGGGCGGCACCCAGCGCCTGACCCGTGCGGTGGGCAAGGCCAAGGCCATGGAAATGTGCCTGACCGGGCGTTTTATCGATGCGGTGGAGGCCGAGCGTTGCGGCATCGTCGCGCGGATTGTGCCGGCGGACGAACTGCTGGACGAGGCGCTCAAGGTTGCGGCGCTGATCGCCAGCAAATCGGTACCGATCAGCATGATGGTCAAGGAAAGCGTGAACCGCGCTTTTGAAGTCAGCCTTTCGGAAGGTGTGCGTTTTGAGCGCCGGGTGTTCCACGCAGCCTTTGCCACTCAGGATCAGAAGGAAGGCATGGCCGCGTTCGTGGCCAAGCGCACTCCAGAGTTCAAGGACAAGTAATGCGCGGGTAGAATCATCTGAAATACAGGTCCGGCGTAGGACCTGTGTTTCATATCTATATGCTGATCAAGGCTGGGGGTGCCTGACCTGAAACGAGATTGTCAGGTCCCCCATCGGAGTCGTCGGACCCGGTACGTGGCCCGGTGGCACAACAAACGTATTGGTCAATCCATCGCTGGGACCGGTCATTTTTTTTGGAAAAATGCCGATGCTCAGGCCTCCAGTCAATTCAGCCATGCCGGGCACCCCCAACTGGGTATTTGTATGGAACCGGCCGACCAAGGCGATCCACTTCTCACCGCCGCTGGTTGCCTTGATGGTTTGTGCGGCGTAATAGTTGAATCGTTCGAGCCGCTCCTTGGCATCAGCAACGCTGTATTCTTTTGTGGAGAGTGTTGGGTTATATCGTTGTGTTAAATAGACATGGTCCAGAGGAAGCACCTCTATGCCATTTTCTTCGAACTTGCGTTTAAGTTCTTCAAAGTTCGGTTGGGTGCGTTTCTGGTTTGTGTCCCCAAGCCAGCCGATACCGTCGTCCCTGATGCCTGAAGGGTAATCCGCCACGCCTTCGATATAGACCCTTTTTACTTTTTGCCGAACGAATAAATCCATGTTGTCGTAGAGGAGTTGGAAGCTGGCCCTTTCTCCATGGTTCTCTCCAAACACCAGGCCATCGGATGCCTGTAATCCTTTGGTGATTACCTCTGATGATGGAACGGGGGTGGGGATAGATGGAATCGCAGGCCGTGGTGGGATGTTGCCTGCATTTGCCGAGTTGAAGTAGGCATGCATATCGCTCTCAAATTTCAACGCGGTATCAACTAACGCATTTTGGCTTGAGAAGTGCTTACCCTGCCATTTTCCCTTCATGCTGAGTGCGTAATCCCCAGTGGGTAGTGCTTTTGGCGGCGGTGGTGGGGCCGCTGGGTAGACCTTGCGCCAGATTCGTTGCAGCGGGTTGTAGCGCCGAGAGTGTGGATGATGCAGGGTGAGCCAATCACGATTGACTGGCATCAACGTGTTCAAGGGGGTGAAATCTTCAAGAGGGCTGCCATAGGCCTGTTGGGTACCGTCATCGTAGGCGTACCATTTGCCCTGTTGCTGCACCGCGAGCGTGTCGCCGGATTGGTCGGCGTACTTGAATGTGCCTGTTGCTGCAGCGTCGTATTTTTGGCTGGCGGCCACCAAGTCATAGCTGTCTGCGCTGCCCCGCAGCGCTTGTATCTTATGGGCTGCTCCCTTGGCGCCCGTTTTGGCGAGTCGCGCTGTGCCCATCAGCAAGTCTCCTACGCCGCTCAGAGGGTTCAGGGCCTCGATAGCGCTAACGCCAATCGCTCTTGCCAGTCCCAGTGCCTTGGCCGTGCTGGACGTTGCCGTCGATACCACTTTCCCTGCCCTGGCAGACGTTGCCGCGCCTGCGGTCAGAAAACCCAGCAGGTCCAGCCCCAAATCCATCACGCCGTCGGCGTAGTTGCCCTGTTGAAAGTTGACAATGGCCGATCTCAGCGGAATCAGGTTCAACAGCAATTCATTGACCTTGTCTCGCGAAGCTTGCTCCTCGTCAAAGGTGGTGACCCCCCGCGCCTGTTTGAGCACGTCTGCGTTATCCAGGTCAAAGGCCTCGACAAACGCATCAGCGATATCCTGCGTCCTGACGCTGGAAAAACTCTGTGGCGGCAACGCACTGCCGGGAGTTGCGTCCAACCGCGCTGGGCGTTCGGCATCGCCGATGTTGAACTCCTCTGTTCTATGGAGCCTGTTGGCGTTACGGAACTCTGTCAGCGACAGTTTTCCCCGGGCGATAGCACCTTTTGCCAGATCAACTTCATACACGATTGGAGGGTTATCGCGTCCGACTTTGATCAGCATTTTTTTGCTTTTTGAAGTGAGGGCGGGCGGCGAAAAAAAATCCGTCGCGATGGTATACGTCCTTTCTTGATAGAAGTGGATCTCCCCCGACTCAAGGTTTTTACGATCGGCTAACGGTAACTGGGCAATCATGTGTTTTATCGCGGTTTTAATGCCTTGTTTTTGTATTCTGATAGTGTCGTCGAATGCTGTTTTGAAACTGTCGAATACGTTGACTTTCTCGCGCGCGTTAAGGCTGTCGATCGGGATACGACTGTCCGTCGTTTTCCATTTGGGAACGTCGTGATGGTCCATCATCGCGATGTCCAGCATCGAGTAGGTGCCCTGATGAATCTTGGCGCTGCGAAAGTAATAATCAGCCTTGATGCATTTTTCTTCGAAGGGAATGCCTTTGCCAAATTGTTGCTCAAGCTTGGCCAGCGCGATTTGCTTCAGGTCGGGTATGGGCGTGCGCAGCTGGCTCGAAGCAGTTGCCCGCTCATCCAGTTGCTGGTTGAAGTCGCTGCGGGCGCGTTCGATTTCAGCGCTGCTGTAAAGGCTGTCATCTTTTTTATCGAGAACGCCGTTGGCAACCGCCCAGTCAATTAACACAGCCGTTTGGGTTGCATCGTAAACAGATGCATCGCTGGCATCGGCGATGCTCATGACCTGGGCGTAACTCATCTGTGGCGTAACGCCTGGTGTGCTGGCTTCTATCTTTGCCACCGCCAGGTGAAAGCTGGCCCAGGACTGGCTGCCATAGGTCACTTTGTCAGGGATATCCTTGACCAGGAACTGAGGTGCAAGACGCGCCAGCAACAGATGCGCTCCCAGTTGAGCGGTCGCCATGGTGGCCTTGCCGGTCGTGACCAGATGGTTGCGCAGGGCGTTGACAATAGAGGAGGGCGACTTGCCCCAATGTTGCTCCTGGGCGAGGTCAAAGCCTGCGACTGTATTTCTCTGGGGGTGGCTGATGGATTCTGAATCGAGCCCCAGGTTGATTGCTGTCAACACGTAGTCGCGGGTGCTGCTTGGTGTCTGGACACCGTTAAGATGAGTTTGGATTGCCTGCCCCAGCGCTTGCCCGCGGGGTGACTGGATAAGTTTTTCCAGCGCCTGGCCGGGGTCCTGGAGTTCGGCCCCGGACAACGGCACGGCGTCGGCAAGATAACCCAGCGGCCCGGCGCGATGGTCTATCAAGGGGAGGTCTGATAAGCCTGCCGAGTTGGTCGTGAAGAGCGTGAGGATAGACTGCTGTTGCGAAACGCTCAGGGGTAAAGGCCAGGACAGTCCACCACCGTAATTGCCGTATGGCGGCTGCAACGCCTGAATTGTCATAGCTTTAGCCAGGTCCAACAATTCGGTTCGGGTACGCGGCAGTCTGACCTCGCTCTTTATCAAGAACCGTTCAAGGTCGACGGTGGTTGTATCCCGGGAAGGTTGTTGCTGAACATACGAAGAGTCGACGTCAGGGGTAAACGTCACCCCGGCCAACGCTGACGCCACGGCTTGCGCGTCGGCTTCGGGTGCCAGGCCTTGGGCCGCCTGGTCAAGAAGCTGCGTCAGGGATTGCCAGTTACGCTGGTCCCCAAGGGCCCGCTTCAGGTCGGGGCTGCGGGTTTCTGCCTGGGTAGGTGGCGTGTTGTGCACGACGGTTGATGGCTCAACCGCTGCCTGGAGCGCCCTGGGGGAAGGGGATATTCCGTTTGTCGCAAAACCTGGAGTGAAAGGTATTACTGCAATTGGGGGCATCGCGGTTCACCTGTGTGGGACGACACTTCTGAAAGCATTCAGGCCTTCAGTTTTCCCAGGCTAAGTGGCGAAGCTGGTCCGATTTATCCCACGGTGAATTGTCAACAGAGATAACTGGCAGGTGATCGGGTGCAAGACAAGCCAAAGTGGCTGATCGCCTGTAACATGAATTCACGCCCACCCTGAGTCATCCCCGAAATAGGGTATGCCCTTGGCATGGCTTGCGATAAACAGTGGATACAACTTTCAGGTTTCAGGAACCCGTCATGACCCAGAAGCAACGCTTGATTTACTCGATTCTAATTTCCCTGGTCGTCCTCGGCACGATGTTTGGCCTGTCCTATTTGCAGAACATCGGCGCCATCAGTGAGAAGACGTTCCAGTACATCGCCATTGCCGTGGCAGTGATTGTGGTGGTGATCAACGGCATCATGCGCCGCAAGGTCAAGCCCAACCTGTAAGTCAGGCACCGGAATCCAGGACCTTCACAGCCTCTTCATGGAGGCTGTAGCTTTTATCGCTGTTGAGGGTGATCAAGCCCTCGCTGCACAGGCGCTTGAGCACCTCGCGCACACTGAGAAACGATAACGGGATGCCCAGTTCCAGCAAATGGCTGTGCACGCCCCGTACCCCCAGCGAGCGGCCGTTGTCGGCTGCCGTGAGCAGGGCGTCGATGACTTTCAGCCGGATCAGGCTGGTGCGCAACCCAAAACACTTGAGCAGATGCCGGATGCGTTGGTTGCCTTGATGCTCGGTTGCCTTGGCGAAGGCTTGGGTATCCGCGCCGAAAGCGGCGTCGTGTGCCATAAAATGTCCGTCCGTGGGCAGTTGCGGGTTGTACATGCAAAAACTCCTTATCAGAGCCTGATCAGGAAAATGATGGTGCTCTTAGTTAATAAGACGTATGAGTCGCGCAAATCATGAAGTCCAACCTGTATAAATTTTGTCAGTATCACGTCTGTCACATTCCTGGCGCCGGTAAATAAGCCGCGCGCGGCCTAAATTTCTGCGGATTTCTACGTCTCTATCCATGGGCTGGCATTGGCGAGTCGGCCCCGCCTTGGGCGTTCAATTTGGCTTGATGATGGGGTCTGCGTGATTATTTCCAACGGGTTGTCCAGGGTTTGCGTGGCGGGTGTGTTGCTGGGGGTGAGCCTGTGTGCGACGGCCCGCCAGGTGAGCGACGTGCAGGCGGGTGCGCTGAGCGCCGATATCCGCCGCACCGGGTTTGGTATCCCGCATATCCGCGCCAACGATGAGCGAGGCCTGGGGTATGGCATCGGCTATGCCTACGCGCAGGACAACCTGTGCCTGTTGGCCAACGAAGTGGTGACGGTCAATGGCCAGCGCGCTCGCTACTTCGGTGCCGAGCAGGCGACCCTGGAAGAGCGCAACAACCTGACCAGCGATGTGTTCTTTACTTGGCTCAATACGCCCGAAGCAGTGACGGCATTCTGGAAGGCTCAGACCCCGCAGATGCAGCAGCGTCTTGCAGGTTATGTGGCGGGGTACAACCGTTACCTGCAAGAACGCGGGACAAAGGACCGGCCGATGCAGTGCCAGGGCGCCTGGGTGCGGCCAATCACTACCAATGACCTGGTCAAGCTGACCCGCAGGTTGTTGGTGGAAGGTGGGGTGGGGCAATTTGCCGAGGCCTTGGCGGGGGCGACACCGCCCCAGCCAGGCGTGGCGGTGCAGGGCAATGCGCGAGCGTTTGAGGTCGCCACCTTGAAGCAGCAGCGCTTTGCCCTGGATCGCGGCAGCAACGCCGTGGCGGTGGGCAGCGAGCGCTCGTTCAATGGGCGCGGCATGTTATTGGCCAATCCGCATTTCCCATGGATCGGCGGCATGCGCTTTTATCAGATGCACCTGACCATCCCTGGCCAGTTGGATGTAATGGGCGCCGCCTTGCCGGGCCTGCCGGTGGTCAATATCGGCTTCAACCAGCATGTGGCCTGGACCCATACGGTGGACACATCCAAACATTTCACCCTGTATCGCCTGACCCTGGACCCGAAGGACCCGACCCGCTACTTGCTTGACGGCAAGTCGATCCCCCTGCAGAAAACCCAGGTGACCGTGCAGGTCAAGGGTGCCGAGCCCCACACCCAGACGGTCTACAGTTCGCAGTTCGGGCCGGTGGTGCAATGGCCGGGCAAGCTCGACTGGAACGGGCAATACGCTTTCAGCCTGCGTGATGCCAACCTGGGTAATGACCGCGTACTGCAACAGTGGTACGCGATGAACCAGGCCCGCAGCCTCAAGGACTTGCAAGCCTCGGTACACCGCCTGCAAGGCATTCCCTGGGTCAACACCCTGGCAGCGGACGATCAGGGGCAGAGCCTGTACATGAACCTGTCGGTGGTACCGAACGTCAGTGCAAAAAAACTCGAGCAATGCAGCGACCCGCGTGCAGGCCTGCAGATGATCATGCTCGACGGTGCCCACAGTGCCTGCGCCTGGGATATCGACCCGCGCGCGGCGCAGCCGGGGACCTTCGCCGCTGATCAACTGCCGCAGCTGGAACGCCGGGATTACGTACAGCACTCCAATGATTCGGCCTGGATGGCCAACCCCAAGGCGCCGCTGGCCGGCTTCTCGCCGGTGATCAGCCAGGATCACATAGCCCTGGGCGCCCGTTCGCGTTTTGCCTTGCAGCGCTTGCAGGACCTGGACAAACAGCCGATCACCATCGCTGACCTGCAACATATGGTGCTGGACAACCAGGTGTACCTGGCCGGCCAGGTGATGCCGGATTTGCTCAAGTTCTGCGCGCAACAGACGGATGAACCCCTGAAACCTCTGTGCACCCGTCTCAAGGACTGGGACCAGAAAGCCAACCTCGACAGCGGCCTGGGCCTGGTGCATTTCATCCAGGTCATGGAGCACATGCAGCAAGTGCCGGATGTGTGGCGCGTTGCGTTCGACCCGGATCACGCGCAAACCACCCCACGCGGCTTGCTCCTCGAACAGCCGCAGGTGGCCAAGGCATTGCGTGAGGCGATGATGGCGTCAATCGCCCAAGTGAGCGAGTCGGGCTTGCAGGAGGGCGCGCGCTGGGGCGATATCCAGGTCTCGGGCAGCACGCCGATGCATGGCGGGCCGCAGGAGCTGGGCATCTACAACGCCATGCAAAGCGTGCCGAGGGCAGATGGCAAGCGCGAGGTGGTCAGCGGCAGCAGTTACTTGCAGATTGTCACTTTCGACGACCAGGGGCCCAAGGCCGAAGGCGTGTTGGCGTTCTCGCTGTCCAGCGATCCGGCGTCGCCCCACTTCAAGGACCAGACCCAGGCGTTCTCCGCGAAAAAGCTCAGCCCGTTGCCGTTTACCGAGCAGCAGATCAAGGCTGATCCGCAGTATCAACGGCAGGTGATCCACGAGTAGGGGATTTAGTCGGCGAGCAGGCGCGTCACGGCGGCAAAGGCCTGGTCATGCCGCGCCTGCCAATCGCCGCCAATCACCTTGAAGGGCTGGTGATGCTGCTCCAGCCAGTCGCGGCTGGCCTGGAAGAAGGCCTGGCGGTTTGCCAGGTCCGGCTGGCAGCGCTGGCCATCGGCGGTCCAGCCAATGCCTTCGGGCGACAGCAGCAGGTGCAGGTCGTAGTGGCGTGCCAGCAGCGCCTCATCGAGCCATGCCGGGGCATCGCCAAACAGGGTCAGGCTCCACAGCTTGTTGGTCAGCAAGTGGGTGTCGAGGATCAACAGTTGCGGCTGCCGGGCGCGGCCGGCATCTTCCCAGGCCAGTTGGCCACGGGCGATGTCCGGGATGTCGGCCAGGGTCGTGTCACGCTGGTAATGGTCGATGAAATAGCGCACATATTCGCCCACCAGCACCGCGCCGAAATGCGCTTGCAGCTGCTCGGCCAGCCAGCTCTTACCGCTGGACTCGGGGCCTGCCATCACCAGCACCTTCATGTGCGCAACGCCGGGTCGGCGCGCCATTCGCGCCAGCCTTGCACGGCAATCACGGTGAACAAGGCGTAGAGCGCGGCTGTCAGGTACAGCCCTTTGTAGACAAACAGGCCGACAAAAATCACATCGACCACAATCCACAGCGCCCAGCATTGCACGCGTTTTTGCGCCATCCACATCTGCGCCACCAGGCTGAAACCGGTCAGGGCGGCATCCAGCCAGGGTTGCGCGGCATCGGTCCAGTGGGCCATGGCGGCGCCCAGCAGCAGGCTGCCCACGGCGCCAATGGTCAGGCTCAGGAGGATGGCCTGGCCGCCAAGACGGGTGACCTGGCGCCCTTGCTTGACCTCGCCGGCGCGGGTCCACTGCCACCAACCGTAGACTTGCAGGCCGGCGTAGACCACTTGCAGCAGCATGTCCGAATACAGCTTCACTTCGAAGAATACCCAGGTGTACAGCAGCACCATGACCAGGCCGATCGGCCAGCACCATGGGTTCTGCTTGACCGTCAGCCAGACGGCAATCACCCCCAGCGCGGCGGCAAACAGTTCAAGCCCGGACATGGGATTCCTTGGAAGAGTCGAAGAGGAGGGCGATTGTACCCAACCTCCCAGGCAAATGCAGAACCCCTGTAGGCGCTGGCAAGCCAGCCCCTACACAGTGGGCGTTAGACCTTGAACTGGCGCAGCAGGCCGTTGAGCTCTTCGCTCAAGTCCTTCAGGTGCACGCTGGCCACACTCGACTGCTGGGCCGCCAGCGCAGTGCTGTGGGACAGGCCGGCAGCCTGGGTCACGTTCTGGTTGATGTCTTCCACCACATGGGCCTGTTGCAGGGTTGCGCTGGCAATCGAGGCGTTGAGGCCGTTGAGGTTGCGCAGGGCCTGGCCGATGGCATTCAGGCTGGCGCCCGCCTGGCCGGCTTGTTCGATGGTCAGTTGCGAGGCCTGGTGGCTGTCGCTGATCACCTTGACTGCCGCTTCGGAATGCCCTTGCAGGCGTTCGATCATGCTCTGGATTTCGGCGGTGGACTTTTGCGTACGCTGGGCCAGCAGGCGCACCTCATCGGCAACCACGGCAAAACCACGGCCCTGTTCGCCAGCGCGGGCGGCTTCGATGGCGGCGTTGAGGGCCAGCAGGTTGGTCTGGTCGGCAATCGAGCGAATCACCTCCAGCACCCCGCCAATCTGCGTGCTTTCGGTGGACAGGGTGCGGATCACTTCCACCGCCTGGCTGATGGTGCCGGACAGCGCGTCGATCTGTTGCAGGCTGCCGTCGATATTGACCTGGCCCTGTTCGGCCTGGGTCTGGGCATCGCGCATTTCGCTGGCGGCGTGTTCGGCATTCTTGGCCACGTCCTGCACGCCGTAGGTCACTTCGTTAATAGCGGTGGCCACCAACTCCATCTGCTGGGACTGCTGCTGGCTGCGGTCATGGGCCTGGCTGGCGTTGCTGCCCAGTTCGGCGGACGACTGGCCCAGGGCATTGGCGCACACCTGCAACTGGCTGACCACCTGGCGCAGCTTGGCAGTGAAGGTGTTGAAGTGCCGCGACAGTTGCGTGACCTCGTCCTGGCCATGGGTGTCGAGGCTGCGGGTCAGGTCGCTTTCACCGCTGGCGATGTTGGCCATGGCATGCACCGCTTCTTGCAGCGGGCGCACGATGCTGCGGGCAATCAGCACCACCAGCAGGGCCATGATCAGCGCAATGCCCAGGCCGATCAGCGAGGCTTCCCACACCTGGCCACGGAACTGTGCCTGCACATCATCTACATAGACGCCGGAGCCGATGATCCAGCCCCAGGGTTCGAACAACTGGATATAAGAGGTCTTGGCCACGGGCTCAGCCGCGCCAGGTTTCGGCCAACGGTAATCGACCATGCCGGCGCCCTTGGCCTTGGCCAGGGTGACGAATTCGTTGAACACCGCAAAGCCGTCCGGATCACGGATGGCCGAGAGGTTCTGGCCGTCAAGCTTGGGGTTGGCCGGGTGCATGATCATCACCGGCGTCAGGTCATTGATCCAGAAATAGTCATCCTGGTCATAGCGCAGCCCACGCACCACGCTCAGGGCTTGCTTCTGCGCGGCTTCGCGGGTCAGTACGCCGGTGGTTTCGAGGCTGTGATAAAAATTCAGAATCCCGCTGGCGGTCTGTACCACATGCTGGGTCTGCTGGCTCTTGGCCTGGTAGAGGTCGTCGTGGATCTGCTTGAGCATCAGCAAACCCAGGGTCAGCAACATCAACACGGCGACTATCAGGATCATCCAGAGGCGCCGGCTGATCGACATATTGCGCAAACTATTCATAGTCTTGTCACTCCGCGTTCTTATAATTTTCGGTGCTGCGTTGATCAGCCAGTGATAACGCGAAGCGAAATCCGGGCTTGTCTGATAGGCTTTCGGCCCGGAATCAAAAAACCTGAGTGCTGCCTGATTTTTCACAGAATTTTTGCAGTTCAGCCTTGATCCTGCGCGCGGCCTTGCAGCGTGCTCATCGTTAGTGAACACCTAGAAAATATCAACGAGGCATGCCGTCGCATGACCTTTTGGGGGAATAATGGATCTTTGGACCGCCTTTCAGGCACTGATACTTGGCATTGTCGAAGGGCTGACGGAGTTCTTGCCGATCTCCAGTACCGGGCACCAGATTATCGTCGCCGATTTGCTCGACTTCGGTGGCGAACGCGCCATGGCGTTCAACATCATCATTCAACTGGGCGCCATCCTGGCGGTGGTCTGGGAGTTCCGGCGCAAGATCCTTGACGTGGTGACCGGCCTGCCGACCCAGCGCAACGCCCAGCGCTTTACCATCAACCTGCTGATCGCCTTCCTGCCGGCGGTGGTGCTGGGGGTGATTTTTGCCGACCTGATCCACGAATACCTGTTCAACCCGATCACCGTGGCCACTGCGCTGGTGATCGGTGGGGTGATCATGTTGTGGGCCGAGCGCCGCGAGCATGTCATCCATGCCGAAACCGTCGATGACATCACCTGGAAAGACGCCTTGAAAGTCGGCTTTGCCCAGTGCCTGGCGATGATTCCGGGCACGTCGCGTTCCGGTTCGACCATCATCGGCGGCCTGCTGTTCGGCCTGTCGCGCAAGACGGCGACCGAGTTCTCGTTCTTCCTGGCAATGCCAACCATGGTCGGCGCGGCGGTGTATTCGGGCTACAAGTACCGTGAGCTGTTCCAGCCTGCGGACCTGCCGGTGTTCGCCCTCGGCTTTGTGGTCTCGTTCATCTTCGCAATGATTGCGGTGCGCGGTCTGCTCAAGTTCATCGCCAGCCACAGCTACGCAGTGTTTGCCTGGTACCGCATTGCGTTCGGCTTGCTGATCCTGGCCACCTGGCAGTTCGGCTGGATTGACTGGGCGGCGGCCAAGGCGTGATGACCATCCAGCATCCGCGCTTCAAGGCCCTGGTGTTTGTGCTGTTGTGTGCCGTGCCGTTGTTTGGCGCGGCACTGCTGGCGTATCGCGGGGTGTCGCTGATCCCGCTGGCGGCCTATGGGCTGGTCAGTGTGGTGACGTTTTGCTTGTACTGGAGCGACAAGCGCAAGGCCCAGAGCGACAGCTGGCGCACCCCGGAAAAGATCCTGCACGCGATGGAGCTGGCCGGTGGTTGGCCCGGTGCGTTGGTCGCACAGCAGGTGTTTCGCCACAAGACGCGCAAGGTGTCGTATCAGGTGGTGTTCTGGTTGATCGTGGTGCTGCACCAGGTGTTCTGGATCGATCAGTTGTTTCTGGGTGGCACGCTGCTGGCGGTCTTCTAGCTGTGTGGGGCTTGGGAGCGAAGCTGCGCTCCCACAGGGGTATGTGCATGTCTCGATGATCAAGCTGTGTGCAAGACGACCTGGACTGGCTTACTCGTCCAGCCTCAGGCCGATCTGCGTACGCTTGGGCAGTTTGCTCACCACCAACTGGTGGGAGCGCTGCAGCAAACCGCGCAACTCCTCGCCGCCCAGCGGGTAGGGCAGTTGCATGATGATCCACTGCGCGCGTGCCAGGTACGGCGCCGGGTGGATGCCCGGGCGGTCCACGTGGCCGAGGAACAGCTCCTTGTCGACCTTGAACGCCAGGGAGTCACCCCGCAGGTTCTGCAACGCGAACATCTTGTTGCCGGCAATCGAGAACACCCGCACTCCACCCCATTTGTAATCCTCGCGCGCACCGGGCAGGCCCAGGCAGAACTGGGCGACGTCGTCTTCGGTCATGATCCGGGTGTTCATAGCTGGCGATCTCCGCAATTGTTGAAGGCGTGGGCCAAAAAGTCGATCCAGGCGCGCACCGCTGGGGATACGCCGCGTCGGTGCGGGTACACCGCTTGCAGCCAGCCGCCAGGCAGTGACCATTCGGGTAGCAATTGCACCAGCTGGCCGGTTTCCAACTCCTGCTCGCAGTACATCATCGGCAGCACGGTGAAACCCAGGCCGGCGAGGGCGCTGGCCTTGCGCACCAGGAAGTCGTCGATGCCCAGGCGTGCCTCCATGGCCAGGTCGGTGGCATTGCCGGCAGGGTCGAGCATGCGCAGGTGGACCATGCGGTCGGCTTCCAGGGCGCCCAATACCGGCAGGTGCTTGAGGTCGGCCGGGGTGTTGATCTGATGGCCACGTACAAACTCGGGGCTGGCGACCATGGCCGTCTGCGCCTGACGCAGGCGGCGGGTCACCAGCAGCGGGTCTTCGTCCCCCAGTTCGCGCACGCGCAGGGCCACGTCCACGCCCTCGGCTACCAGGTCGACGCGGCGATTGATCAGCATCATCTCCAATTGCACCAGCGGGTGGGCTGCGAGAAATTGCGCCACCACCGTCGGCAGGATTTCGTGGGCCAGGCCCACCGGGCAACTGACGCGCAGGCGGCCACGGGGCTCGCTGGACATGTTGGCCACGGCTTCGTCGGCCATTTCCGCTTCCAGCAGCATCGCCTGGCAATGCCCCAGGTAGCGTTCGCCGACGGCGGTCAGGGTCAGTTGCCGGGTGGTGCGCTGCAACAGGCGGGCGCCGAGGCGTTCCTCCAGTTCGGCAATGCGCCGTGACAGCCGCGACTTGGGGATCCCCAGCAGCCGGCCAGCGGCCGCGAAGCCACCGGCTTCCACCACCTTGGCGAAATAGTAGAGGTCATTGAGGTCTTGCATGTTGGGCCTATTGTCCTGTCAGTGGGACGAACTATCGCATTTTAACCGGCTAATCGGCTATTGGATTGATCTGTAGGATTCTCTCCATCAGATCGCCCGGTGGCGGTCCTCACTTGGAGATCCCACATGAAACTCTTGCATATCGATTCCAGCATCCTCGGCGACAACTCGGTATCCCGTCAGTTGAGCCGCGAAGTGGTCAAGGCCTGGCAAGCGGCCGAGCCGGGTGTGGAAGTCACCTACCGCGACTTGGCCAGCGAAGGGATCAACCATTTTTCCGGGATCACCCTGGGCGCCCTGGGCACCGCTGCCGAACTGCGTGATGCGGTGCAGAAGCACGAAGCCGACC
The DNA here is from genome assembly GCF_058742075.1 of Pseudomonas sp. HC1(2025). Taxonomy (NCBI): domain Bacteria; kingdom Pseudomonadati; phylum Pseudomonadota; class Gammaproteobacteria; order Pseudomonadales; family Pseudomonadaceae; genus Pseudomonas; species Pseudomonas sp. HC1(2025). The sequence continues at coordinate 2,692,322 of NZ_CP196017.1, forward strand.
TGAGCGCCTCGACCCTGGCCGAGTTCCTGGCGGCCGACGCGGTGGTCATCGCCGCGCCGATGTACAACTTCACCATCCCCACCCAACTCAAGGCCTGGATCGACCGCATTGCTGTTGCCGGCCAGACGTTCCGCTACACCGAAGCCGGCCCGCAAGGCCTGTGCGGCAACAAGAAAGTCATCGTGGTCTCCACCGCCGGTGGCCTGCATGTGGGTCAGCCGACCGGTGTGGCGCACGAGGACTACTTGAAGGTGCTGCTGGGCTTCTTCGGCATTACCGACGTTGAGTTCGTACGTGCCCACGGCCTGGCCTATGGTGACGAAGCACGCAGCAAGGCGCTGAACGACGCCAATGCGCAGATCAGCGAGCAACTGTTCGTCGCTGCGTAAGAGATTTCACCGCGGCTCGCTATCAATCTGATTCGAGGCGCCTAAACTCTGTATTCTGCTGGCCTGAAAACCAGCGGATTACGGAGTTTTTTGTTTTGGGTGGGCGAATCTGGCGCAGGTTATGCAACACAGGGCCATACCGCCCACTCGCAGGCGTCACGCAGCACAGGTGGACATCCCCATGATGCGTCTTTGTGCAGTCTTGCTGGTTTCCCTGTTCGGCGGCCTCGTTCCAGTGCACGCTGCCGTGGCCCCGCACCCCCATTGGAGCGTGGGCTATCACCGCATGAGCTTTCTCGACCCGCTGGATTCGCAGCCGATGAAAGCCATCGCCTTTTATCCGTCCACCGGCCGCGAATATATCAGCCAGGTGGGCGCCTATCGCGTCGCCGCCACCGAGGATGCCAAGGTCGCCATTGGCCGCTTCCCGCTGTTGATGTTGTCCCATGGCAACACCGGCACGCCCCTGGCCTTGCACGATTTGGCGACGTCGCTGGCGCGCAAGGGGTTTGTGGTGGTGGCGGTGCTGCATCCTGGCGACAACTACAAGGACCACAGCCGCCTGGGCACCTTGAGCAACCTGTATGGCCGCCCGATCCAGATTTCGGCAGCGATTAGCGCCACCTTGGGCGACCCAATGCTGTCGCCGTTCGTCAATGTCGACCAGGTGGGCGTGATCGGCTATTCGGCAGGCGGCGAGACGGCGCTGATCCTGGCCGGGGCCAAGCCGGATTTCGAGCGTTTGCGCCGCTATTGCATGGAACGCCCCGAAGACCGTGACGCTTGCACGACCAAGGGCGAGCTGGTGGTCGACCGCGATGACCTGCAACCCCAGGCCGACTCCCGGATCCATGCGTTGATGCTCATGGCCCCGCTGAGCCTGATGTTTGGTCGGCACACCCTGGGCGACGTGCATGTGCCGGTGCTGCTGTATAGCGGCGACGGTGACAAGCTGGTAGCCGTGGATAAAAACGCCGCCGCCCTGGCGCGCAAGCTGCCGCAGCCGCCGGATTTCAAGCTGTTGGCCGGGGCCGGGCACTTTATCTTCATGGCCCCTTGCGATGATGAGCAGTTGGCGCTGATGCCGGCGCTGTGTACGGATGCCGATGGGGTGGACCGCGAGGGCATTCACCGTGACCTGATTTCCGAGGCCGGGCGTTTTTTCGGGCGCACCCTTGGCCAGCACTCGCGGGCCGGCCTACAGACCGCCGATCAATAGGCCCGGCGCATCAGCAGCAGGGTCAGGCCCAGGCCGGTGACGGACAGTAGCGCCGCGCCAAAGAAAATCCACGAGTAGCCCAGGTTCAACGCCACCGCGCCCATCAACGGCCCGGCAATCGCCAGCGCCAGGTCAAAAAACACCGCATAGGCACTCAGCCCCGCGCCCCGGCTGCTGTTGGGCACCTGTTTGATGGCTTCGACGCCCAATGCCGGGTACACCAGGGACAGGCCAAAGCCGGTGAGGCCGGCGCCGACCAGGGCGATGGCGGGAGAGGGTGCGAGCCATAGCAGGGCCAGGCCGAGGGTTTCCAGGGTCATGCAGGCAATCGCTGCGCGAAACCCGCCAAAGCGGTTGATGCTGGAGATAAACAGCAGGCGCGAGAGGATAAAGCAGATGCCAAACACCGTCAGGCACCAGGCGGCGCCGGTCCAGCCGCGGCTCAGGTAGAACAGGGTAATGAAGGTGGTCAGGGTGCCGTAGCCAATGGATGCCAGGCACAGGCTGGCACCAAACGGTGCAATCCGCCCGAACACCGCCCAGAACGGCAGGCGCTCGCCGCGCACCACCGGCACCGAGGGCTTTTTGCGGATCAGCACCAGGCCCAGCCCGGCCAGCACCGCCAGCGCGATACCGAGGCTGTTGTAGCCATATTGCGCAACCATCACCACACCCAGCGGCGCACCAATGGCGATGGCGCCGTAGGACGCGATGCCGTTCCAGGAGATCGAGCGGGCGGTGTGTTCGGCGCCGACCTGGCCCATGCACCAACTGATAGTGCCGACACCGATCAGGCCCTGGGCCACGCCCAGCAGCACGCGGCCGACAATCAGAATTCCCAGGCTCAGATTGGGCAGGCTTTGCAGCGCAGTGGCGAGCAGGGTCAAGACGCCGCTGAGCAGGATGCCGCTCAAGCCGAGCACAATCGCGCGCTTGGTGCCGACGTTGTCCGACATGCGCCCGGCCATGGGCCGGCTGAGGAGGGTGGCCAGGTACTGCGAACCGATGGTGATGCCCGCCACTACCGCACTGAAGCCCAGTTGTTCATGGACGTAGCCGGGAATCACCGCAATCGGCAGGCCGATGCAGATAAACGCGATAAAGGTATAGAAGACGATGGAGACGATCTGCAGGGTGATCGACAGGGAGCTGGGGGCGGCAGGCATGGAGGCTCATTCGCGGCAGGGCGGTGAGCGCATCATGGCAAGGGCTGGGGAGAAAAGGAAGCAGGCTAACAATCATCGGCTTGACGCTCCGTTGGTCGAGCCTGGAAATGCAAAAAGCCCCGTCACTGCTGACGGGGCTTTTACTTGCAGCGTGTAGCCAGCCGCTATTGGCTGCCCTTAAAACACCACGCCCTGGCTACGCAGGTAGTCGTCATAGGTGCCGCTGAAGTCGATCACGCCGCTTGGGCTCAGCTCGATGATACGGGTGGCCAGGGACGATACGAACTCACGGTCGTGGCTGACGAAGATCAGCGTGCCCGGGTAGTTCTCCAGCGCCAGGTTCAGCGCCTCGATGGATTCCATGTCCAAGTGGTTGGTCGGTTCATCCATGACCAGCACGTTGGGCTTTTGCAGGATCAGCTTGCCGAACAGCATGCGACCTTGCTCACCACCGGAGATGACCTTGACCGACTTGAGGATCTCGTCGTTGGAGAACAGCATGCGGCCGAGGGTGCCGCGGATCACTTGTTCGCCCTGGGCCCACTGGCCCATCCAGTCGAACAAGGTGACGTCGTCTTCGAAGTCGTGGGCATGGTCCTGGGCGTAGTAGCCCAGCTCAGCCGCGTCGGTCCACTTCACGCTGCCGGCGTCCGGGGTCAGTTCGTTGACCAGGGTGCGCAGCAGGGTGGTCTTGCCGATACCGTTCGGGCCGATGATCGCCACGCGCTCGCCCGCTTCAACCTGGAAGCTGAAGTCCTTGAACAGGGTCTTGCCGTCAAAGCCCTTGGCCATGCGCTCGACGATGACCGCCTGGCGATGCAGCTTCTTGGTCTGCTCGAAGCGGATGAACGGGCTCACACGGCTCGAAGGCTTGACCTCGGCCAGCTGGATCTTGTCGATCGCCTTGGCGCGGGAAGTGGCCTGCTTGGCTTTCGAGGCGTTGGCCGAGAAACGGCTGACGAACGATTGCAGTTCGGAGATCTGCGCTTTCTTCTTGGCGTTGTCCGACAGCAACTGCTCGCGGGACTGGGTGGCCACGGTCATGTACTCATCGTAGTTGCCCGGGAACAGGCGCAGCTCGCCGTAGTCCAGGTCAGCCATGTGCGTGCACACGCTGTTCAGGAAGTGACGGTCGTGAGAGATGATGATCATCAGGCTGTTACGCTGGGTCAGGACGTTTTCCAGCCAGCGGATGGTGTTGATGTCCAGGTGGTTCGTCGGTTCGTCGAGCAGCAGCACTTCCGGATCCGAGAACAACGCCTGGGCCAGCAGTACGCGCAGCTTCCAGCCTGGGGACACTTCGCTCATCGGGCCGAAGTGCTGCTCGATGCCGATACCCAGGCCCAGCAGCAGTTCACCGGCACGGGATTCGGCGGTGTAGCCGTCCATTTCGGCGAATTCGGTTTCCAGCTCGGCCACGGCCATGCCGTCTTCTTCGCTCATTTCCGGCAGCGAGTAGATGCGATCGCGCTCGGCCTTGACCTTCCACAGCTCTTCGTGACCCATGATCACGGTGTCGATCACGTTGAATTCTTCGTAGGCGAACTGATCCTGGCGCAGCTTACCCAGGCGCACGTTCGGTTCCAGCATGACCTGGCCGCCGGACGGGTCGAGGTCGCCACCGAGGATTTTCATGAAGGTCGACTTGCCGCAACCGTTGGCACCGATCAAACCATAACGGTTACCGGCGCCGAACTTGACCGAGACGTTCTCAAACAGCGGCTTGGCGCCGAACTGCATGGTGATGTTAGCTGTGGAGATCAATTACTTTACCTATCAATAGCTTGGGGTGCGCTTATTTGGGCCGGGACCCATTCGGAGCCCGGGCCAACGGGCATGCGTCAACAGCGACATCAAGGCGTGAAGCCCAGTCGCCGAGCAGAAAATATGGGGTGCATGTTGGAATTTGGCGCGCATTGTCGCATATGTGAGGCGCGAGTTATATGACAGGCAGGCTTGTCCGGCGCCAAGAAGTGCGGCGCGGGTCTTTTCTGGCGGGAAATTCTACAAAATTCATCGAGTTGTATCGAAATTGTATCGATTGTCAGGTTTGTGGTTGATAACAGTTGAACATCCAATGGCCGTGGATTAAGTTTCCACCGTTCGCCCTGCAGTGATGGCTCTTTACCGGTTCAAGGATGGCGAGGCTGTCGGTGCGGGGCGAACCACCTTCTTTTTTTGACGGCGCTCATTGCCATCCTGTTGCGCACGCTCAATGGTTTGGAGACGCAATGGACACGCTGTCTGCTCAACAGGCGATCGCCAGTAACAAGGCCGCCTGGAACGAATCCGCCGAACACCATAAAACCACCGAGCACTGGCAAGGCCTGCTCGCCGGCGTCGGCGAGCCCGACTTCAGCTGCCTGGATCCCACCCTGACCTCAGTGTTGTTGCAGGTGGGCATACAGGGTCGGGACGCCGTGCAACTGGGCTGCAACAACGGCCGTGAGAGCCTGTCGCTGTATGGGCTTGGCGCCCGCAGTGTGGTCGGGGTCGACCAGTCCGATGCGTTTCTGGCGCAGGCGGCGGAACTGGCGAGCCGCTCGCCGCATGCACCTGAATTTATCGAAGCCGATGTTCATCATTTGCCCGAGCGTGTGTTGGGGCGGTTTGATATCGCCCTGATCACCATCGGCGTGCTGGGTTGGATGCCAGATATCGGGCTGTTTATGCGGCATGTTGCCAGCACCCTGAAAGAGGGGGGCACGCTGGTGATCTACGAGACCCATCCATTCCTGGAAGTGTTCGACCCCGAAGCGGCCAACCCGATGCTGCCGGCCACCTCCTACTTTCGCCGCGAGCCTTTTGTGCAGAACGAGGCAATCGTCTATGAAGGCACCAGCAAAAGTGCCGCCGCCACGTCCTACTGGTTTGTGCATACCCTGGGGGAGACTGTCAGCGCGGCCATCGCGGCAGGGCTGCAGATCAGTCATTTGCAGGAATACCCGCACTCCAATCGCGAAGAACTGTACGACCGGTACGAAAACCAGGCCGCGCAATTGCCCATGTGCTACACGCTGACTGCGGTAAAACGCTCGGCCTGAAGGCAAAAAAAGGCCCGCTGGGGCGGCGGGCCAAGGGATTCATCTGAGGAGTTGGGTTTAACCTAACGCGTCAAAGGTGAACACTTTGTGAAAATCCTGTCGCAAAAACCTGCCTGCTCAAGACCTGCGCACAAAGGTGCGCATGGTTTGCCCTGGCGTCGTACTGAAACGCGTTGGCCGGGGCATGCCTTCATCCGCCGCGATGAACACGAAGTGCCTGTCATCCAAGGTGTAGCTGGCCGGCAGGCATTTGCCGGCGTCGGCCCCTATGGAATCTATCCAAGTGATGCTTTTGGGCGTGGTGCTGGCGTCCAGGCTAAAACACCCCTCTAGCAGTACGTTGCCGTCGACGGTCTCGACCCGGAATCGATCACCGTCAATCGTGGTCAGCGCACCTGGCGCACTGTGCTCGTCCGGTGGATTGCTGACACCGCTGTCTTCCAGGGCAATTTGTTCCCAGGTGCCTTGCAGGGCCTGTCTATCCAGTTGCGTTGGGCTCGATAGGGGTGATGGCATCAAAAGCTCCTTTTATTGATGGGCCGGGCAGGGCGGTTTGTCTACCAGCCAATTTTTTTAAAAACTGGCATGGAGCTTTCTGCAAGAAATGTCTCAAAAAAGCCAAGTAGTTGAGTTCTCCCCCTTGCAAGCAGCGATTTTGACATATCGTAAGAACGATGCTGCTCGATATGTCGTCTACGCTGATCAATGTCATGGATGACATTGATTTTTGTGAAGGAAAACAAACTCCATGCGATAGGGATTTTTTCAGTGACTAAATGGTCGGATGACCGTTGTCTCGTGTCGTACGAGCCATATACAGGGCGTTGTCCCTGCATTTTCAGTTGGTTATTCAGATCTATCGTGTAGTGGACAGCCAGCGTCCACTTTTTGAAGGGTGTCCCCATTTTGAATAGAACTCCCCAGGTGCACGCCCCCGTGGTGTCTGACGAAATTGATTTATTTGAGCTGTTTCACTCGATTTGGCGGCAGAAGAAACTGGTCATCGGCTGTACCTTCTTTGCCGGCCTGCTTGGTGTTGGCTACGCGCTGCTCGCTCCCCGTGAGTACCAGGTCAGCAGCGTGCTGAGGCCGGCAGCTATCAATGAACTGGACGCACTCAATCGTTCCGAGGTCTACAAGTTGCCACCGGCGGACGCGCTGGCCAAAGTGGGCGCGCAGTTGGATTCGTACGACGCGCGACTGAGCTTCTTCAAAGCCAACCCGGCGTTGTTCCAGGCGTTTCAGGAGCCGGGCCGCAGCCTTGAGCAGAGTTTCGAAGCGTTCAACCGCAACTCGATCAAGCTGATCCTGCCCGATCCGAAGAAAGCAGATTCCCTCAGTAGCTATATCCGTCTTGAGCTGCAATACCCCACTGATATAGACGGGGTCGCGATTCTCAACGGTTTTGTCGACTACGCCATTGCAGCCGAGCGCGAGCAAGTGGGCGCCGATCTCAAGGTGATCGTCAACAACCGCCTTACCGAGCTCAAGGGCAAGATTGACGCGGCGCGCGCCAATTATGAAACCGACAAGGAATCGAAGATCGCCAAGCTGCTGGAAGGCGACAAGCTCAAGCGCGCACAGCTTGAAGACGAACTCAGCGCCCTGCGCCTACAGATGAAAATGCAGCGTTCCAACCGCCTGGCAGAGTTGAACGAGGCCATCTCGATTGCCAAATCCATGGGCATCAAGAACCCGACCACGCCGTCGTCCATGGCCGATGCCGGGCGTAGTGGCACGAGCCAGGTGATGCGCACCGAGGTCAACAACCAGCAGATTCCCCTGTACTTCCTCGGCACCGACGCCCTGGAAGCCGAGCGCACGGCCCTGCAGCAGCGTACCAGTGATGACTTCACCAACAACCGTGTCGCCGAAATCGGCAAGGAACTGCAGTTGCTGGAGGTCAATCGCCAGGTCGAGGTGATGAAGCGTCGGGGCAATGAAGATATTTTCCTGCAGGATGTCGAGCCCTTGCGCGCTGAAGTGGCGCGCCTGCGCAGCCTGAATATCGATATGAGCGCCTTGAAACTGGTGACCATTGACCGGCGCGCCCAGGAGCCCCTGAGCCCGGTCAAGCCGAAGAAAATCCTGGTGGTTGCGTTGAGCCTGCTGGGCGGTTTGCTGCTGGGGATATTGATCGCGCTGGTTCGCCATCTGGTGCTGGCACGCGGCAAGCCAGTGGCCTATTCGCCCCTGGACGACGACCGCTTTACCAAGCGCGAACGCAAGGATGACCAGCCACTGGGCTGAGTCACGCCGCTCCTTTGCCGGGCTGCGTCGCAGCCCGCAAGACCCGCCACCCCGCGTCCGAGGTGGCGCGGCTATACAGTTGGAAGACACCTTTTCACAATTCTTAGTTAACCTTTGGTTACAATCTATGGCTAAAATAACTGCCATTGGCCACTATCCGAACTGTCTCCAAGGCACTCGTGGGCTGTTAACGAATTGTGATTTCAGGTGCTGCATTTTCCCTCCCTGGCCCGGCCTGGAGGAGCAGCCTGTACTCTTCTGACATGTGACGAATTCCCGTGAAACTCATCATTGTTGCTCTCTACGTTGTCTCCATCGCGTATGTCCATCTGCGTGGCCGGGTGCGACATAAGCTGGGCCGTCAATTAAGCGACCACTCGACCTTCCTCGCCCCGGTCAATTGCTTCCTTTACCTATTCTCCAAACTGCCCGGCCGCCCGTATCTCTCGCCCAGCGATTTCCCCGACCTGAGCCCGCTCCAGGAGCACTGGCAGGAGATTCGCGAGGAGGGCCAGAACCTGATGCGCGCCGGCGAGATCAAGCGCTCGGACCAATACAACGACGTGGGTTTCAACTCGTTTTTCAAATCGGGCTGGAAACGCTTCTACCTCAAGTGGTACGGCGACAGCCATCCCTCGGCCATGAAGCTGTGCCCGCGTACTACGGAGCTTGTGCAAAGCATCGGTTCGATCAAGGCCGCGATGTTTGCCGAACTGCCTCCAGGCTCGAAATTGGTGCGCCATCGCGATCCTTATGCTGGCTCCTACCGTTACCACCTGGGGTTGGATACACCCAACGATCCAGGCTGCTATATCAACGTGGACGGTGAAAACTATCACTGGCGCGACGGCGAGGCGGTGATGTTTGACGAGACTTACATTCACTACGCCGAAAACACCACCCAGCAAAACCGCATCATCTTGTTCTGCGATATTGAGCGACCGATGAAATACCGTTGGGCTGCGGCGTTCAATCGCTGGTTCAGCCGCAATGTCATGGCCGCCGCCGGCTCGCCCAATGATGCCGGGGACAAGACCGGCGGCTTGAACCGCGCCTTTACCCGCCTGTACAAGATCCGCCTGCGCGGCAAGGAGCTGAAAAAGCGTAACCGCACCCGGTATTACCTGGAGAAGTGGGCGATCTTTGCTGGTTTGGCAGTGATTTTCATATTGATCTGAGAGTAAGGCCCCTTGCCACTGGCAGGGGCTACTCAGGCGGCTGGGTCCCCAGTTTCTGCCCTATCTTCTTGCTGAGCCGCTGCCGGTTGGCGTAGGGGCATTCGAAAAGCCGTGTTACACCTGCATGGAAAGTATTTGGTTACCAAATCCGAACCCAGGGCGTAGCGTGTTATCGAATGCAGGTATTCCTCACCCTACAGAGGTTTTGTCATGAACAGCCGTACGCGCAGCCTTGTAGTGCTGGCTCTGGGCCTTGCCTTGAGTGGCGGGGTGCAGGCGCAGAACCTGCCTGGCAACAACAACCCGTATAACAGCCCGATCAAACGGGCCAATCCCAACAGCATGCAGGGCACCCAGCCCAATACGCCCGCCACCCACGGTACCTACACCGCGCCGGTGCCTCGGCCGCCGACCCTGGAAAATGGCGGTATCGGCAACCGCTATCCGCAACGTGATGCAGCACCTGCACGTCCCGCCACCCAACCTTCAGCCCCGACGCAAGATGCCAATGGCAATCGCCGGCCCTGAACGCAAGGAACCCCACGGTATGTTTCTACGCACAACTCTTTTAGCGACCTGCTGCGCCAGCGCCCTGGCAAGCGCGTTGCCCGCGTTGGCCGCCGAGACCCGGCAGTTCCCCAGCGAGCAAGGCAGCATCACCGCGACCCCGATTGTCAAAGGCCTGGACCACCCATGGGCGGTGGCGTTTTTACCCGACAAACAGGGCTTTTTGGTCACCGAACGGCCGGGCGCGCTGCGTTTTGTGAGCAGTGATGGCAAATTGTCCGCGCCGCTGAGTGGCGTGCCGCAAGCCTGGGCCAAGGGGCAGGGCGGTTTGCTGGATGTGGTGTTGTCACCGGATTTCAAGGAGGACCGCTTGGTCTACCTGTCCTACGCCGAAGGGGGTGGCAAGGGCGGTACGGCCGGCACGGCGGTAGGACGTGGCCGCTTGAGCGACGACCTGAGCGGCCTCAAGGACTTCCAGGTGATCCTGCGCCAGGAGCCCAAGCTCTCCACCGGCAACCATTTTGGCTCGCGCCTGGTGTTTGATCGCGATGGCTACCTGTTTGTGACCCTGGGCGAGAACAATGATCGCCCGACGGCCCAGGACCTGGACAAGTTGCAGGGCAAGGTAGTGCGGATCTACCCCGACGGCCGCGTACCGGATGACAACCCGTTTGTCGGCCAGCCAGGAGCGCGGCCGGAAATCTGGTCCTATGGCCAGCGCAACCCCCAGGGCGCTGCGCTGAACCCGTGGACCGGCACTCTTTGGGAAAACGAACATGGCCCACGCGGCGGTGATGAGATCAATATCATCGAACGTGGCAAGAACTACGGCTGGCCCTTGGCGACCCATGGCATCAACTATTCCTTGCTGCCGATTCCCGAGGCCAAGGGCAAGACTGCCGAAGGCACGGTCGGGCCCCATCATGTGTGGGAAAAGTCACCGGCCATCAGCGGCATGGCGTTCTACGACGCCGACCGCTTCAAGGCCTGGCAGCACAACCTGTTTATCGGCGCCCTGGCCAGCCAGGAGCTGATCCGCCTGCAGTTCGACGGCGACAAGGTGGTCCACGAAGAGCGCCTGCTGGGCGAGTTGAAGGCGCGCATCCGCGATGTACGCCAGGGCCCGGATGGCTTCCTGTACGTACTCACGGATGAGGATGATGGCGTGTTGTATCAGGTGGGCTTGAAGCAGGATTGACCGGCTCCTACAGCCCCAGTTCGGACAGCCCCGGATGATCATCCGGGCGCCGTCCCAGGGGCCAGTGGAATTTGCGTTCGCTTTCCTTGATCGGCATGTCATTGATGCACGCATGCCGATTGGACATCAGGCCGTCCTGGTCAAACTCCCAATTCTCGTTGCCGTAGGAGCGGAACCAGTTACCGGAATCGTCGTGCCATTCATAGGCATAACGCACCGCGATGCGGTTGCCGGTAAACGCCCATAGCTCCTTGATCAAGCGGTAGTCCAGTTCCCTGGCCCATTTGCGGGTGAGAAAATCCTTGGCCTGCTCGCGGTTATGAGCGAACTCGGCGCGATTGCGCCACTTTGTGTCCAGGGTGTAGGCCAGCGACACGCGCTGCGGATCGCGGGAGTTCCAGCCGTCTTCGGCGAGACGGATCTTTTCAATGGCCGATTGCTCGGTAAAGGGCGGCAAGGGCGGACGCACGTGTACATTGGCGGTCATTTGACTGCTCCTTTGGATCGTTAGTTGTTAAACCCAGACAACTTTCAAAGTGCCAATAAGTCCTGCGCCATGCATTGCGCATTATCAGCGGCGGTGACATCGCCCATGATCAGGGCGATGGTAATGGCGCCATCGACCAGGATCAGCAGTTGCGCGGCCTGCTTCTCCGGGGCCGGGGTGCCATGGGCCTTGCACAGTTCAAGCAGGTACTCGAACAGTTTCTGTTTGTGCGCCTTGGCCAGTAAGCGAACCGGGTCTTGCGGGTTGCCGGTCTCGCCGCTGGTATTGATAAAGGCGCAACCGCGAAAGTCCGCAGAGCCGAACCAGGCCTTGAGGGCGCTGAACACGCCGAGCAAACGGGCGCCGCTGCCGGCGTATTGCTCGACCTCGCTGCGCAGCCACAGCAGCCAACGCGCGTCGCGCCGCTGCAGGGCGGCGATCACCAGTTCGTCCTTATTGGCAAAGTAGCGATAGATACTCTTCCTGGAGACACCGGCGGTTTTCACCAGCAGATCCATGCCGGTGGCTGCAATGCCATGCCGGTAGATCAACTTTTCGGTGACGTCCAGGATAATGTCGCGGGTTTCATTGTTGGTCATATCGTTCATGCTGCGAACAGTAGAACGATCGTTCTTCTTGGTCAATCGTTTATTTTCAGCCGCCCGTGGGCAGACCTGGGGACCCCCATGGTGTAAGCTCTCGGGCTCTTCGGATTCGATCATTGCGAGCCCTATGCCGTCGTTATTCAAACGTTCCCTGTTGCCCAAATTGCGCGGTTTTCCCCTGAGCACCGATGCGATCGAGGTGCTGTCTGGCGCTGCCGAGTTTCGCCGCTGCCTGTTGGAGAAAATCGCCCAGGCCCAGCACCGTATCTACATCGTTGCCCTGTACCTGCAACAGGACGAAGCGGGCCAGGAGGTGTTTGACGCGCTGCATGCCGCCAAGGCCGCACGGCCCGGGCTGGATATCGTGGTGATGGTCGACTGGCTGCGCGCCCAGCGCGGGCTGATCGGCGCGGGCAAGCAGCCGGGCAACAGCGCCTGGTACCAAGCGATGACCCAGTCACACCCGACGCAAGTGCCGGTGTACGGCGTGCCGGTGCAGACCCGCGAGCTGTTCGGCGTGCTGCACCTCAAGGGTTTTGTGATCGACGACAGTGTGCTGTACAGCGGCGCCAGCTTGAACAATGTGTACCTGCACAAGTTCGACAAATACCGCTTCGACCGTTATCACTTGATCCACAGCAAGCCCCTGGCCGACTCCCTGCAACACCTGGTGGAACACGGCCTGGTGGCGTCCAAGGCGGTGCACCGCCTGGACCTGCCCAACCTGCCCAGTACCCGCAGCCTGCGCAATGACATCGGCGACCTGCGCAGCCGTCTCAAGCACGCGACCTATGACACCACGGCCGGCCAGGCGGGCATTGGCGGGTTGTCGGTCAGCCCGCTGCTGGGGGTGGGCAAGAACAACCCGCTGAGCCGGGTGATCTGCGAGCTGATCGCCAGCGCCCAGCAGCAGTTGACCATCTGCACCCCGTATTTCAACCTGCCGCTGCCAGTCACCCGGGAAATCAACCGCGCGCTGGCCCGGGGGGTGAAGATCGACATCATCGTCGGCGACAAGACCGCCAACGACTTCTACATCCCGCCCAGCGAACCCTTCAGGATCATCGCCGCGCTGCCCTATCTCTACGAGATCAGCCTGCGCCGCTTTGCCAAGCGCCACCAGCGCATGATCGACAGCGGCCAGCTCAACCTGCATCTGTGGCGCGACGGGGATAACACCTATCACCTCAAGGGCATGTGGGTCGACGAACGCTATACCTTGCTCACCGGCAACAACCTCAACCCCCGGGCTTTCCGCCTGGACCTGGAAAACGCCTTGCTGATCGACGATCCCCAGGGCCAGTGGCTGGCACCACGGCGTGACGAGCTTGCGCAGATTTTCCAGCACACCACGCGGATCCAGGGCTACCAGCAGTTGCAGACGCTGGTGGATTACCCCGAGGCCGTCGGCAAGTTTTTGCGCCGGGTCAGCCGGGTACGGGTCGAGCGGTTGTTGTATCGGATTCTCTAGTGGCGTGGTGCCGGCCAGATCGCTATGAGCAGCAGCAGGGCAGCGGCCACCAGGTACGGTAGCCGCGGCTCGACGGCATAGATCAGGGTCCCGGCCAGGGGCCCGACCACCACGCCCAAGCCTTGTGCGGCACCCACCGACCCGGCAGTAGCGCCTTGTTCCGAGGCTTCCACTGCGTTGGCCGCCAGGGCGGCGAACGATGGGAAGATCCAGCCCATGCCGGCCGCCGAGACGAAGAAACACAGCCAGAGGATCCACGCGGTATCGGCGAACATACTGCCGGCAAAGCCCAGGGCGGAAACAGTGGCGCCGACGCGGATCATCCGCAATGGCGGCCATTCGAGCTTGCGCACCAGCAATTGCGAGCAGATCAAGGCCAGGCCGACCATCGTCAGGGCAATCCCGGCGGTTTGTGCGGCATCGGCCGGGTTCATTTTCAGGCGGTCGAGGGCGAAAAAGCCCACGGTGATCTGGGCGATAGACACACAGAGCATGGCGGCAAAGGCCACCACCAGGGGCCGGCGCAGGCGTGGGTCAGAGAGGTTGACGGCCTTGGGTGGTTGCTTGAGGTGCAGTTCCTGGCGCGGCAGTTTCACCAGCAACACCAGGAAGCCGAGCATCGGCAACAGCGCCATGGCATAGAACGGCAGGCTCAGGCTGTAGCGGGCCAGCAGCGCGGCAACCGCCGGCCCCAGCACCAGGCCGCAGGCGTTGGCCGCCCCCAGCGAGGCCATGGCCTTGGCGCGGTGGGCCGGCTCGATATTGTCGGCGATCAACGCATAGCCGCCCACCGGGATTGCGGCGTAGAACACCCCGATCAACCCGCGCCCGAGCACCAGCCCGATAAACGCCAGCATGGCCGAGGGCAGTAATTGCAGGGAAGCGTCGATAAACACGCACAGCGCCCAGTACGCCAGGGTGAAACCGCCCGTGCCCAGCAGCAGCACGCGCCGGCGCCCCAGGCGATCACTGGCCTGGCCCCAAGGCCGCGCCAGCAACATCCAGATCACCCCGGACACCGTCACCGCCGCACCCGCCTGCCACGTCGCCAGCCCCAGCACCCGGGCGATGGGGCCAATCAGCGAGACAAACGCCATCATCGCCATGGTGCAGGCCATGTTGGCGATCAGCAGGGGACGCAGGTTGAACGACACAGAGGTGGGCAAGGCGGCATCAATGCTAGTGGCTGAATCGGGCATGGGGAATCTTCCGTGAGTGGGATCAATGGAACGTTATAGGTAAGACGGTTAAACGCACAGCGCGATTAACCTAGATGATAGGGATCTACAGCTTTGGGAGTGGGGTTGCTTGTGATGGCGGTGGTTCAGTCACCCTCTTCGGTAACTGACACACCGCCATCGCAGGCAAGCCAGCTCCCACATTTGATTGGCGGTGTGGCGAATATTTTCTGCTCGCTGAGCCCCCCTGTGGGAGCGGGCTTGCCCGCGATGGCGGTGTGTCAGGCTCAGAGCCGCTACCGTCGAGGTATCAGTTCAACCCCAGCTTGCCCCGCAGGGTCGACAGGTCTTCGGCCAGGGTATTGACCGGGCCGACCAGGGCCTTGCGGTCGTTTTCCTTGACCTTGTCATAGGTTTCAAAACCGCCATCGGCCGTCTTGTATTTGGCCAGGATGGTGTCCACCGTGGCGAAGTTCTTGTCGACCTTGGCCAAAAACGCCTTGTCCTGCTGTTCGATCTGCCCACGGAACAGGTCGACGATCTTCTTCGCCCCGTCAATGTTGCCCTGGAAGTCATACAGGTCGGTGTGGCTGTAGCGGTCCTCTTCGCCGGAGATCTTGGTGGCCGCCACTTCTTCGAGCAACGCGGCAGCGCCGCCGACGACTTTTTCCGGCGGGAAAGTCAGGCCGGCAACGCGGGTTTGCAGGTCTTTGACGTCCTTGTTCAAGCCATCGGCAAGGGCGCCCAGGCCCTGGGTGCTGTTCTCGGCGAACAGGCTGTATTCAATACGGTGGAAACCGGTGAAATCCTCGGCCTTCACGCCTTTTTCGTGATCGTCGACCCGTGAGTCGATCGAGGCATCGAGGTCGCTGAACAGCTCGGCGATCGGCTCGATGGACTCATAGTGCACACGGGTCGGCGCATAGAGTTTTTTCGCGGTGGCCAGGTCGCCTTTTTTCACCGCGTCGGTAAAGGCCTGGGTCTGGGTCACCAGTTCATCGATCTTGTCGGTGACATAAATCTTGTAGTCCGACACCGGGCCCACCAGGTCCAGGGGCGCCGTCGCGGCAAAGGCTGCGAGCGGAGAAAGGGTCAACAACAACGCAAGAGACGACTTTTTCATGGGACGGTTTCCGCTGTGGGGAGGGGGTTAGGTGTTGGCAGTGGTGTGCAGCAAGGTGCGGCCGATAAAGTCCTTGGGCCCGGTGACCCCCGGCAGCGTGAAGAAGTAGCCGCCGCCCACAGGCTTGAGGTACTCCTCCAGAGGCTCGCCATTGAGCCGGGTTTGCACAGTAATGAAGCCTTTCTCCAGGTCTGCCTGGTAGCAGATAAACAACAGGCCCATGTCCAGCTGGCCGTTCTTGTTGACGCCATTGGAGTAGTTGAACGGCCGGCGCAGGATCAGGTTGGCCTGGGTCGACGCTGTGCGCGGGTTGGCCAGGCGGATATGCGCATCGAGCTTGGTCAGTTTGCCTTCTGGGTCCTTGCTGTAGTCGGGCACCTGGGCTTCGCTGTGACCGTCCATGGGCGCGCCGCTGGTCTTGATCCTGCCGATGATGCTCTGCTGTTCCTGCAAGGGCGTGCGGTCCCAGCGTTCGACGAAGTTGCGGATAATCCGCACCGCCTGGTAGCTGCCATGGGCGGCCCAGGCGGGCTCGTCACTGCCGGGCTGGACCCAGACCAGTTGGTCCATGGCCTTGGCGTCGTTGGAGTCCGGGTTGGCCGAGCCATCGCGAAAGCCCAGGAAGTTGCGCGCACTCTGTGCCGGCTGCCCGGCGCGGGCAGGGGCCTGGGGCGGTACGCTGCCTTCCTGTTTCCAGCGCACCAGCAGCAGGTCCGGCAGGTTTTTCACGATATCGCGCAGGGCGTGGATATTGGTATCGGGGGTGTTGGAACTCAACTGCAGGCTCAGGTCGCCGTGGCACTGCGCCGGTTCCAGGGCATCGTTGGGGAAGCCGACCATGCGGGTCAGGCGCTTGGGCTTGGCGTCGGCCAGGCCGAAACGCTCGTCGAACAACGACGCGCCCACGGACACGGTAATCGTCAGGTTATCCGGGGTGACCACCGGGCCGAGGATCCCGGAGTCGGTGGGCGGCAGTTTCGGGTCGACTTGCGGCACGCTGCCACCGGTCATCAAAAAGCTGATGCGCTCGTTGAGCGTGCGAAACAGCCGCTCCAGGTCCTCGCGGTCGCTGGCCAATACATCGAACGCCACCAGCATGCCGCAGGCCGGGCGCGGGGTGACGATACCGCTCTGGTGCTTGCCGTGGAAGGCATGGTGGTCCTGGGTTTTTTCGCTGCTGGGGGCAGCGGTGACCTGGGCCGCGCCGGCCGCCATCGCCGGGCAACTGAGGCTACTGCCGGCAATTGCCGCGCCGGTGGCGGCCATTCCCAGCAACACACGGCGGCGCTGGGCGTTGAACTGTTCTGAATCACTCATCTATTTGGTCGTCTTCACTTAAGGCCGGAGAGGCCAAGGGCTGGGTCGATTCCATCGAGTGCGGCGGCCAGAGCCTTGGCCTTGTCGGCGATCTGCTGGCGCTGATCGGCGGTAACGCTGTCATAGGTGGGGTAGTGGCCATCGACCTGCAGGCCGTCGAGTTGCGCGGCGAAAGCGTTGATCGCGCTATCGATCCCCGGCAACAGGTCGGCGGCGGACTTGCCCAGCAGCGGCCGCATCAGGTCCACCACTTTGCGCGTCACCGTAAGGTTGGCGGCAAAGCCATTGAGGTCGAGGTGGCTGTAGCGCTCCTCTTCGCCACTGGCGGCGCGCACGTCGGCCAGGCTGTTGAGGTTGCGCACCAGGATGCTCACCAGTTGCTCGGGCGGCAGCGACTGCGCGAGCAGCTGTTGCTTGAGGGTGGTGACATCGGCCAGCAGGCGCTGGGCAATCGGTGCCAGGCCGTCGAGGTTGTGTTGCGCGAACAGGCCGTACTCCAGGCGATGGAAGCCGCTGAAGGCCGGGTCCTGTTCGCGTTTTTCGAAGTAATCGGCGCGGGCATTGATCGCGTTGTCCAACTCGGCCAGGCGCTGGGCGGCCGGGGCCAGTCGTTGGTAAGCCTCGCGAGCCGGCAGGTACAGGGCCTGGGCTTGGCTCAGGTCGCCTGCGGCAATCGCCTGTTGGAGGGCGCTGACGGTCTTGATCAAGGCGCCACCCTGGGTGTTCAGATACACGCGAAACTCCGAGAGCGGGCCGACAAAGGCCACCATCGACGGCTTGGCTTTGGCCTGGGCGTCGGACTCGGCGGTCGGCGTTACGTGCAGGGTGCCGCGCGGGTTGCTCAACAGGCCGCAGGTGATGGCGTAGTCGCCCGGCAGCAGGTTGGCGTTGATCACCTGGCTCAAGCCCGGCGCAATGTTTTCGCGCTCTTCGACCACCAGCACGCCGTCGAGGATTTCCCACTCCACCGCGCGATCCGAGCGATTGATGATGCGAAAACTCGCACGGCCTGCCGGCACCGTCAGGGCGTTGGGCTCGCAGGCGTGGGCATGGATGATCACGGCGATTTCGTTGTGATTGACCTGGCGCTTGGCTGCGGCCAATTGCGAGGCGTAGTAGAACAGGCCGCCGGCGGCGATCATCACGATCACCGAACCGGCGACCGCCCAACGCAAGGCGCGGGGTGGCGAGGCAGGGGCTTGGTTTGGCAAGGGACGACCTTACTGGCTGGAAACGGAAGTGGGGGTGCCCGGCGCGGCGGGCATGAAGAACATCACAAGCGCCAGCACCAGGTAAATCAGGTAGGCGCCCAGGGTGCTGGCGGTCGGCGCGTCCTGATAGCCGAACATGCCGGCCAGCACCGAGCCCAGCGGGCCATCCATCGGTAGCGTCGCGCTGAAATCGAACAGTACAGTCTGCAAGTGGTTCCACACCCCGGCTTCATGCAGGGCCTGCACCGAGTTGGCGAGGATGCCGGCGGCTACCACCAGGATGAACAGCCCGGTCCAGCGAAAGAACGCACCGAGGTTCAGGCGCATGCTGCCGCTGTAGATCAAGAATCCCACGACAATCGCCAGCACCAGGCCGAGCAGGGCGCCGATGGGCGCGGCCGGGCCTTCGCTCTGCTGGAACACTGCCAGCAGGAAGAACACCGTTTCCAGGCCTTCGCGGGCTACGGCGAAAAACACCATGGCAATCAGCGCAATTACCTGGTTGCGTGAGCCGGCCAGGGCATGATCCAGGGATTGGTGCAGGGAATGCTTGATCGAGCGCGCGACCTTGCGCATCCAGAACACCATGGAACTGAGAATGCCCACGGCCACCAGGCCGACAATGCCTTCGAACAGTTCTTGCTGCTTTTGCGGGAACTCGGCGCTGACCAACTCCAGCCCACCGCCGACCAGCAGGGCCAGGGCGGCTGCCAGAAATACGCCGATCCACACCGCCGGCATCCATTGGCCACGGCCGGTCTGTTGCAGGTAGCTGGCGATGATGCCAACGATCAATGCGGCTTCAATGCCTTCGCGCAGCATGATGAGAAAGGGGACGAGCATCGGGCACCGCAACGTAATTAGTTAGGGTGCTAAGTTGTAACATAATGATACTCATTACTAAACAGCGGATCTTGACGTTTTCTGAACACGGCCTGAACAGCCGCCTAAGTCGTTGCAGCGTTGGGTATGTGTTCCTTATCAAGCCAACACGCTCCTACAATGGCCGACCTACAAGATTGAGCCCTGGCCCATGTCGGAAAAAGACACAATCTCCATCCACCTGGTTCGTGAAGCCCTGTTGCAGAGTTGCGCCCCCGGTGCGGCGACGCGGGAGGCCCTGAACAAGGTCGGGATCGAGCCTGCCTTGCTGGAGCAGCCTGCCGCCCGCGTCCCGGCGCTGGCGTACGCGCGGCTCTGGCGCTTGCTGGCGCGGCGTCGGGATGATGAGTTTTTTGGCATGGACCCGCGCAAGCTCAAGTCCGGCAGCCTGGGGTTCCTGTGTCGCGCGTCCATGGCCCAGCCTACCCTGGGCGAGGCCCTGGAAACCGGCCTGGGCTTCCTGTCGTTGATGCTCGAGCACCTGCCCGCGCAATTGGTGCGCCAGCAAAGCCTGGCGGAAATCGTCTTGCTGGAGCCCGAACCCGAACCGCGACGGGCGTTCACCTATTTTTGCTACTGGATGATCGTCCACGGCGTCGCCTGCTGGCTGGCCGGGCGACGCATCCCGATCCTGGCCATTGAATTGCGCTGCCCGCAACCGGACTTCTGCGACGACTACCAGGTGATGTTCTCCGACAACCTGCGCTTTGATCGCACGCGTACACGCATGATCTTTTCTGCCGACTGCCTCGACCTGCCGGTCAAGCGCAGCCCCGAGGAACTCAAGCGCTTCCTGGCCCAGGCGCCGGCTAACATCCTGGTCAAATACCGCGACCCCGACAGCCTGGCGATGCGCATCAAGCATGACCTGCGCCGACGCCCGGCCCAACAGTGGCCGGAAACCGAAAGCCTGGCTCAGGAGTTGTGCATGTCCGCCTCGACCCTGCGCCGGCGCCTGGCGGAAGAAGGGCAGACCTACCAGGGCCTGAAGGACAGCGTGCGCAAGGAACTGGCGGTTGTGTGGCTGGCCGAGGCCGATATCAGCTTCGCCGAGATCGCCAGCCGCCTGGGTTTCGCCGATGTGAGTTCGTTCTACAAGGCCTTTCGCAAATGGTCGGGCTCCAATCCCGGGCATTACCGCAGCTTGATTCTCACTGAAGCCAACTGAGTCAGATCGGCGAAACTGAACCTTGTAGGAGCTGTCTCGCTCTGCGAGGCTGCGATACTGGTGGCACAGCCAGTCTTTGTATCGCCTGACCCACCGCTATCGCAGCCTCGCAGAGCGAGACAGCTCCCACCTTTGATCTTAGCGACCTTGAGCGACGTGTCTGGCGGGGCCCTAACAGGCAAAAAAAAGCCCCGTGACCGAATGGACCACGGGGCTAAAAATTGGCTGGATGCGACCAACCAAAGGAGCTCTTTACATCACTTTGCGCTGGCGACCACCGTCTCCGGCTGCCAGCCACCCCCCAATGCCTTGTAGATCGCCACGATGCCGCGATACAGGTCTACTTCGGCCAGGGCCTGGGCGTCTTCGGCCAGCAGGCGTTCACGTTGGGCGTCGAGCAGTACGAGGAAGTCGGCAGTGCCTTCGCGGTAGCGGATTTCGGCCAGGTCGGCCGCGGCACGGCTGGATTCGCTCTGGCGGATCAGCGAGACCAGGCGCTGCTGGCGCTTGCCGTAGTCGCTGAAGGCATTCTCTGACTCTTCCAACGCTAGCAATACTTGCTGCTCGTAGGTGGCCAGGGCGCCGTCGGCTTCGGCATCGGCGCCGCGCAGGCGGGCGCGTACGCTGCCCAGGTCAAAGGCCGCCCAGGTGATGCTCGGGCCCAGGGCCCAGGCGTTGGCGGCGGAGGAACCGATCTGCGAGCCACGGCCAGCGGTAAACCCAAGGAAGCCACTGAGGCTGACCCGTGGAAACAAGTCGGCCTTGGCCACGCCGATACGTGCGGTAGCCGCTGCCAGTTTGCGTTCGGCACTGAGAATGTCCGGGCGCCGTTGCAGCAGTTGCCCCGGGTCGCCAATCGGCAAGGCCTTGGCAATTGCCGGCAGGTTGGCTGGGCTCAGGTCCACGCTGAGTTTGTCCGGGCGCTGGCCGAGGAGGGTGGCGATGCGATTGCGCTCGCGCACTTGCTCGGCCTGCAATTGCGGCACGCTGGCTTCGACCGCTGCCAGGCGCGCATCGGCACGTACCACGTCCAGTTGGTCGCCGACGCCGGCATCGCGCAGGCTTTCGGTGATGGTGCGCGAGTCCTGCTGGTTCTTCAGGTTGGCCAGGGCGATTTTTTCCCGCAGTTGCGCACCGCGCAGTTGGCCGTAGGCGTCTACCAGTTCGGCAATCAGGCTGACTTGCAGTTGGTAGAGGTCGGCTTCGGCGGCCTGCTGGTCTGCGTCGCTGGCTTCGAGATTGCGCTGGATGCGGCCAAACAGGTCCAGCTCCCAGGCCATGTCCAGGCCCAGGTCATAGCGCTCGCTATTGACCCGGCGTGTGGTCTGGCCAGGGATCTGGCCCTTGGCCAAGTCGCTGCTAGCGCGGCTGGTGATGGTCGGCATCGCGTCATTGCTGGCGTCATCGCGAATCGCCCGGGCGGCCCGCAGGCGGGCAAACGCGACCCGCAGGTCCCGGTTGCCGCTCAACGATTGGCTGACCAGTTGGTTGAGGATCGGGTCTTCGAATTGCTGCCACCAGATGCCTTCGAACTTGGCGTGGTCGTATTGCTTGGCATCGGCGGCGGCCGTGATGTTGGCCGCCTCCAGTTGCTGGGTTTTATAGTCCGGGCCCACGGCACAGGCGGCGAGCGCCAATACCAACAGGCTCGGCAGGAACACTTTCACATTCATTGCTGTGTCTCCAGCTGCAAGGCCTTGGCCGCTTTGCGCGCTTGGCTGCGCTCCACATAGCGGCGGATCAACACGTAGAACACCGGCGTCAGCAACAGGCCGAAGAAGGTCACACCGATCATCCCGGAGAACACCGCCACACCCATGGCATGACGCATCTCGGCACCGGCGCCGCTGGAGAACACCAGGGGCACCACGCCCATGATGAAAGCGAACGAGGTCATCAGGATCGGCCGCAAACGCAGGCGGCAGGCTTCCAGCACCGCAGCCAGCGGGTCGAGGCCTTCTTCCTGTTTATCCTTGGCGAATTCGACGATCAGGATCGCGTTCTTACAGGCCAGGCCCACCAGTACGATCAAGCCGATCTGGGTAAAGATGTTGTTGTCGCCACCGGACAGAATCACCCCGGTGATGGCCGACAGCAGGGTCATCGGTACGATCAGGATCACCGCCAGTGGCAAGCTCCAGCTTTCGTACTGAGCGGCCAGTACCAGGAACGCCAGCAGTACGCAGAGTGGGAACACGAACAGCGCGGTATTGCCCGAGAGGATTTGCTGATACGTCAGGTCAGTCCACTCGTAGGTCATGCCGTTGGGCAGTTCCTCTTTGAGCAGTTTCTCGATCGCCGCCTCCGCCTGGCCCGAGCTGTAGCCGGGGGCGGCGTTGCCGTTGATCTCGGCGGTGATAAAGCCGTTGTAGTGCATCACACGGTCCGGCCCCGAGGTGTCGCTGACCTTGATGAAGGTCGCCAGCGGGATCATCTCGCCCTTGTTGTTGCGCACTTTCAACTGGCCGATCTGGTCCTGGTCCAGGCGGAACTGCTGTTCAGCCTGCACGTTGACCTGGTAGGTACGGCCAAAGCGGTTGAAGTCGTTGGCATACAACGAGCCCAGGTAGATTTGCAGGGTGTCGAAGATGTCGCTGATCGCCACGCCGTGGGTCTTGGCCTTTTCCCGGTCGATAGCAGCATCGACCTGGGGCACGTTGACCGTGTAGCTGGTGAACAGGCCAAACAGTTCCGGCACGTTGTGGCTCTTGGCGATGACGTTCTGCACTTCTTTGTACAGTTCTTCATAGCCCAGGTTGCCGCGGTCTTCGACTTGCAGGCGGAACCCACCGATGGTGCCCAGGCCCTGTACCGGCGGCGGTGGGAAGATCGCCATGTAGGCTTCCTGGATGTCGGCGTACTTGCCGTTCAGCGCCCCGGCAATCGCCCCGGCGGACATGCTGGGGTCCTTGCGCTCGCCGAACGGTTTCAAGGTCACGAACACAATGCCGCTGTTGGGGCTGTTGGTGAACCCGTTGATCGACAGGCCCGGGAAAGCGATGGCGCTTTCGACGCCGGGCTGTTTCAAGGCGATGTCAGACATGCGCTTGATCACGTTTTCGGTGCGGTCTAGGCTCGCGGCGTCCGGCAGTTGGGCGAAGGCCACCAGGTATTGCTTGTCCTGGGCCGGTACGAAACCGGTGGGCGTGTGGGCAAACCCGAAGAAGGTCAGCACCATCAGGCCGCCATACACGAACAGCGCGATACCGGTGCCACGGATCACCCGGCGCACGGTGCCGACATAGCCATGGCTGGCCTTTTCAAAGAAGCGGTTGAACGGGCGGAACAGCCAGCCACCGAAGAGCTTGTCGAGGAACCTGGAGAACCGGTCTTTTGGCGCGTCATGGCTGCGCAGCAAGACTGCGGCAAGGGCCGGCGACAGGGTCAGGGAGTTGAATGCCGAGATCACGGTCGAGATGGCGATGGTCAAGGCAAACTGCTTATAGAACTGCCCGGTCAAGCCGCTGATAAAGGCGGCCGGGATAAACACCGCACACAGCACCAGCGCCGTGGCAATGATCGGCCCGGTCACTTCGCTCATGGCTTTTTCCGTGGCCGGGAAGGGCTCCAGGCCCAGCTCGATATTACGTTCGACGTTCTCCACCACCACGATGGCGTCGTCCACCACGATCCCGATGGCCAACACCAGGCCGAACAGCGACAGCGCATTGAGGGAAAAGCCGAACAAGTGCATCACCGCAAAGGTGCCGATCAGCGACACCGGCACTGCGACCAGGGGGATGATCGACGCACGCCAGGTCTGCAGGAACAGGATCACCACCAGCACTACCAGGATCAACGCCTCGAACAAGGTGTGCACCACCGCCTCGATCGAGCCGCGCACAAACACGGTCGGGTCGTAGGCGATGCGGTAATCCATGCCTTCGGGGAAGCTCTTTTTCAGCTCGGCCATTTTGCTGCGCACATCATTGGAGATGTCGATGGCATTGGAGCCCGGGCGCTGGAAGATCGGAATCGCCACCGCCGGCTGATTGTCGATCAGCGAGCGCAGGGCATATTGGCTGGAGCCCAGCTCAACGCGGGCGATGTCCTTGAGGCGCGTGATCTCACCGTTGTCGCCGGCGCGAATCACGATGTTTTCGAACTCTTCCTCGGTGACCAGGCGGCCCTGGGTATTGACCGACAACTGGAAGCTGGTGTCGTTGGGCGCAGGTTGCGCGCCCAGGGCACCGGCGGCCACCTGGCGGTTCTGTTCACGAATCGCGGTTACCACATCGGTGGCGGTCAGGTTGCGCGAGGCGGTCTTGTTCGGATCCAGCCACACCCGCAGCGAGTAATCGCCCATGCCGAACAACTGCACATCACCCACGCCGCCCAGCCGCGCCAGCTCATCCTTGATATTGAGGATCGCGTAGTTGGACAGGTACAGCATGTCGTAGCGTTGGTCCGGGGAGGTCAAGTGCACGACCATGGTCAGGTCGGGGGAGGCCTTGTCCACGGTGATACCAATGCGTGTCACTTCCTCAGGCAGTTTGGGCTGAGTGCGCGTCACACGGTTTTGCACCTGCACCTGCGCGTTATCCAGGTCGGTGCCCAGGGCGAAGGTGATGGTCAGGGTGAGCTTGCCGTCGGCGGTCGACTGCGAGGACATATAGAGCATGTTCTCGACGCCGGTGATCGCCTGTTCCAGCGGCGAGGCCACGGTTTCACCGATGACCTTGGGGTTGGCGCCGGGGAAGTTGGCGCGCACCACTACGGTCGGCGGTACCACTTCCGGGTATTCGCTGATCGGCAGTTGGAACAGCGAGATTGCGCCGGCGATCAGGATCAGCAGCGATAGCACCGCTGCGAAGATCGGCCGCGATATGAAGAACTTGGAAAAATTCATCTGGTGTGTAGTCCCTTAACCGCGTGGAGTCGCGACACTGGCGAGCTTGGGCGCGGTTTTATCCGGTGCCACTTGCTCCAGGTTGCTGGCTTCAAGCGCTTGTCGTTGTTGGGCCAGGGCGGCGAGGATTGCCTGGCTGGCCATCGGGATGGTTTCTGGGGCAACCGGCGAACCCGGGCGCACCCGCTGCAAGCCCTTGACGATAATGGTGTCGTCCTTGCTCAGGCCGCTGCGCACGATGCGCAAGCCTTCGATCTTCGGCCCCAGTTCCACGGCGCGGTAGGCGGACTTGTTGTCGGCGTCCATCACCAGCACAAACTTCTTGCCAAGGTCGGTGCCCACGGCTTCGTCGGTGATCAGCACGGCGGAGTAGGTGCCGCTGCCGACCAACTTGAGGCGCGCATACAGGCCAGGGGTGAAACGCCCGTCGCTGTTGTCGAACACCGCGCGCCCACGGATGGTGCCGGTGGCGGGGTTGACCTGGTTGTCGACAAAGTTCATCTGGCCCAGGTGCGGGTTGCCGTCTTCATTGGACAGGCCCAGGTACACCGGGGTGGTGGCGCCGCGACGGCCTTGGCGCGCCAGCTCGGTGTACTTGAGGTACACGCGTTCGTCAGCGTCGAAGTAGGCGTAGACCTTGTCGGTGGAGACCACGCTAGTCAGCTCGGTGACATCGGCGGTGACCAGGTTGCCGGCGGTGATCGCGGCGCGGCTGACACGGCCACTGATGGGCGAGGTGACACGGGTGAAACTCAGGTTCAGGCGGGCCAGGTCCAGTTGCGCCTGGATTCCGGCCACGGCAGCACGGGCTTCCTGGGCGGCGGTGGTACGCGAGTCGGCCAACTCGGCAGAAATCGCATTGCTCTGGCGCAGGCGCTCGCCACGCTGGGCTTCATTGTCACTGCGCGAAGCAGCGGCTTTGGTCTGTTGAAGCTGGGCTTCCAGGCGGCGCACTTCAGCCTGGAATGGACGCGGGTCGATCTGGAACAGCAGGTCGCCTTTTTTTACCAGCGCGCCTTCGGTGAAGGCGACCTGGTCGATCTGGCCTGATACACGCGGGCGGATCTGTACGGTTTCCGGGGCTTCGAGGCGGCCGGTGAACTCGTCCCATTCATTGACCGGTTGTTCCAGGACCTTGGCAACGCTGACTTTGCTGGCGGGCATGGCGGCCGCTTGCTCGGGGGCCTTGCCGCATGCGCTCATCACCAGCACGGCCAAAAGGGCCAGGGGATAGCGCAAATGTTTGAGTGACTGTTCCATGAGGTGCATCCGCCAATGTATTTGAGATGGGCGGATCATGCTCGGCAGTGTGCTATCTCACGAATCGAATGAAACAAAGGTAACTATCATTCGGAATGATATAAGCGCCAGCCAAGCCCTCTAGCATGGGGCTTTCGTTAGGGTGCTATCAATCCCGTTAATGACAAGACACTGTTGCGCGAACTGCAACCAACCAAACAGCCTTGCCCTAAAGTGATCCCACTGTGGGAGCGGGCTTGCCCGCGATGGCGGCTGTTCAGTCACTATTTTTGGCGGCTGACCCACCGCCATCGCAGGCAAGCCCGCTCCTACATTTGAATTGTGGTATGGCCACATTTTTCTGCTCGCTGAGTTCCCCCTGTGGGAGCGGGCTTGCCCGCGATGGCGGCTGTTCAGTCACTATTTTTGGCGATTGACCCACCACCATCGCGGGCAAGCCCGCTCCTACATTTGAATTGTGGTATGGCCACAATTTTCTACTCGCTGAGTTCCCACTGTGGGAGCGGGCTTGCCCGCGATGGCGGTAGGTCAAGTAAGGATGTGGCGGCTGACCCACCGCCATCGCAGGCAAGCCCGCTCCTACAGTTGATGTGTGGCGTGGTCATGATTTCTGCTCTCAATGAGATTGCTTGGTTGTGGTTCCCACAAGGAGACAAGCAATACCCCAGCGTGTACCGTTGCGGCCTTTGTGCCGCAGGTGCTGTGGCTGTGGACATTCTCAGAGAGGCATCCATGCAGATCAGGGGGGAGCGGGCCGCGACGGTGTGTGGTTTGGTCGCGATTGTTTTATGGAGCACCGCCGCCGGTTTGATCCGCAGTGTCAGTGAACTGTTCGGGCCCTTGGGGGGCGCGGCGCTGATCTATACGGTAGGCGCGATACTGCTGCTGGCCTGGCTGGGACGGCCGCGCCTGCGCGCCACGTCCTGGCGCTACCTGATCATGGGCAGCGGGTTGTTCGTGGCCTACGAGGTCTGCCTGTCCCTGGCCCTGGGTTTTGCCAGCAACCGCAACCAGGCGATTGAGCTGGGGGTGGTGAACTACCTCTGGCCGTGCCTGACGGTGTTGTTGGCAATCGTCATGAATGGCCAGCGAGCGCGCTGGATTATCGTGCCAGGCTCGGCGCTGGCGCTGTTTGGCATCCTGTGGGTGGTCAGTGGCGATGGCCTGGCATTGGCAACCATCGTCGCCAATGTGCAATCCAACCCCCTGAGCTACAGCCTGGCCCTGGGCTGTGCGATCACCTTTGCCTTGTATTGCAACGTCACGCGGCGCTACGCCGGCGGGCAGAACCTGGTGGTGTTGTTTTTCATCCTGACGGCGGCGCTGCTATGGGCAAAATTCGCCTTCAGTGCCCAAGTGCTGCCGGCTTTTACCTTGGGGAGTAGCCTGGAATTGCTCGCCACGGGCATCGCCATGGCGGGCGGCTATGCACTGTGGAATATCGGTATCCTGCGCGGCAACCTGACCTTGCTGGCGACCGCGTCCTATGGCGCGCCGGTGCTGTCGTCGGCCTTTGCAGCGCTATGGCTGGGCGCTCACCTCACCCCGCAGTTCTGGCAGGGTGCGGTGCTGGTGACCGCGGGCTCGCTGGTGTGCTGGCACGCGACACGGGCGCAACCCTAGCGGCTGCGCCAGACCAGGGCCGGGATCACCCGGATATAGACCAGCTCGAACACCAACTCGATCAAGGTCTGGGTGATGACGGCGGCGGCGGCCAGGGCGCGGATATCTTCCGGCAGGGCCAGCGCCAGCGGCAAGACCACCAGTGAGTTGCGGGTCGCGCTGCTGAACGTGACCGCGCGCGCGGTGCTTGCCGGCAAGCGAAAGGCCCACGCCGTGAGTGCCCCGACCACTGGCGCCAACAGCATAAAGCCTAAGTAAACCGGCACCACCGGCAACAACTGCTCGATCTGCTGCGCGACAAACGCGATCTGCGAGCCAATCACCACGATCAGCACCGCCGCCATGGCCGGCACCGGCATCCATGCCCAGCCATCGTTCCAGCGCTCGAGCAGGCGCGAGTGCCGGGCGCCCGCGCAGGTCAGCACCGCCAGCAGCAGTGGCGCCACGATCAGCAGCAAAAAGGCCTCGACAAACGGGCCGATTGAGATCGCCACCGCGGCGTCACCGGAAGGTATCAGCGCCAGGTACAACGGCAGCAGGGCCAGTTGCAGCAACAGCAACACCGGGGTGGCGGCCAGCGTCAGCCGCGCGTCGCCTTTGCCAATGTGGGTAAACACCACCACGTAGTCGATGCACGGCGTCAGCAGCACCAGCAACGCGCCGATCAGGATGGCCGGGCGCTCGTTCAAACCACGGGTCAAGCCCCAGACCAGCAGCGGGATCAACACGAAGTTGGCGATCAGCAGCGCCGCCATAAAGCGTTTATTGGCCAGCCCCTGGCGCAGTTGCAGAAACGGGATCTGCAGGAACATGGCGTACATCAGCACGGCGATTGCCGGGGTTACCAGGGCGCCAAGCCCCGCTGCGGCCTGCGGGGCGAGCAGGCCACCGAGCGCGGCGCCGATAACGGCGACAAGGTAGACGGGGATCTGGTTCTGCTCAAGTTGTTCTCGGGTCACGGGGTGTCCTTGTCACGGGGGGCTGTGCGCGCCGTGCAGGGTAACCGAAACCAGGCACTCATTTTTGACTGAGTGCCGCCACCGAAAGCCCGGACGCGACGAAGGTCAGTCCGGCACCCACATTCAGGCCATTGACGACTTTGGGCTTGCGCTGCAGCCATGTCGACAGGCGCGTCGCAAAAATCCCCATGAGCGCAAAACCCAGGGCGGTCAATGCGGCGAACCAGGCGCCATAGACCATCATTTGCAAGGTGACCGAGCCCAATGACGGGTTGACGAACTGCGGAATGAACGCCAGCACAAACAGCCCCGGCTTGGGGTTCAGCGCCGCTGACAGGAAGCCGGTGAGGAAGATGCTTTTGAGCGGTTGGCGCGCCGCCGGCTTGAAGTTGATCAGGCTGCGCGAGCGCAAGACCTTGATGCCCAGACACAGCAGGTAGCTGGCGCCGATGACTTTGACCACCCAGAAGGCCACGGCGGAGGTCTGCATCAGCAGAGTCAGGCCCAGCGATGCCGTCGCCACGTGAAACAGAATGCCGGTGCCCGACGCAACTCCGGAAACGGCCGCCGCCAGGCGTCCCTGGCTCAGCCCCCTAGCGATGGCCAGTAGGTTGTCCGGGCCGGGGGAGAGCACCAGTAACAGGCAGGCAGCGGTATAGGTCAGCCAGATATCCAGGGGGAACATAACGGCAGTCCTTTCGTCAACGATTGAGGTCCGCCATCGTGTGCCAACCTGGCAACCCAGATCAAGCTCGATCCAACTGCCTGGAAGTCAGCACTTCAGAACGTCGCCTTCACCTGCAATCCCAGTATCAGCGCGTTGTCGATCTTCTTTGCGGCGAACGCCCCTGGCTCAATGATGTATTGCACATCCGGGCGCAGGGTCAGCCAGGGCGTGGCCTGGTAGCCGTAGCTCAGTTCGAGCAACTGTTCGGCACTGTCAAGGTTTGGCAAGGCACTGTCTTGGGCTTGGGCGGCCTGCTGCAGCACATCGCGGCTGCGCGGGTTGGGTACGGCGCGGCCGTACCCCAGGGCTACGGTGTCCCATGGTCGGCTGGCGAACGGCTTGTACAGCACCAGGCCGGCGCCATACCAGCGACTGAACGGCGAGGCCGCCTTGCTGGCGGCCGAGTATTGGCCGAACGCATGCAAGGTCCGGCCCTCTGAGGCCTGGGAGTTCCACAGGGCCTGGTCGACCAGCAGATAATGGCCGCCGCGCCCGCTGACGTACTTGGCGCTGCCGATGCGCTGCACGTTGGAGCTGTCGTAGTAGTAGCCAAGCTTGTATTCGCCGGGCAGATCGCTGGCGTGCTTGTAGACCAGCTCGATGGGCACCACGGTGCCGGTCGTGTGCTTGGGCCCCAGGTGCCAGGCGCGGCTGGAGTTGCCGTTGCTTTGCGGGTCGACATTGAACGCCGCCACGCGTAATTGCCAGGCCGGCGAGAAGTCATACTTCACCCGTGCGCCCAGGTGAGCGTTGGGGTAGTTGGTCCAACCGCTGCCGCCGGACATGTTCAGGGGGTGCCCGCAGAAACCGGCGTTCATGAAGTTGCACAGGATCCCGCTGTCGAGGCCGCCCAGGTCGTTGCCCATGGCCATGTAGCCGAGCTTGAGGTTCAGGGCGGGCGTGAACAGGGTGCGCTCATAACTCAGTTCGGTCAGACGGGTGTAGAGCCCGCCGTAGTTTTCCTGGATCGGCAGGCGGTTGCCCACCAGGTCTTCGGAGGCGCTGTTGCCACGCCGGTCGTTGATCGTCAGTTGGATCTTGTCGCCGTTGTGCAGGCCATACAATTTGCCCAGGTCCAGTTGCACGCCAAGCTTGATGTTTTGCGAGTAGCGCGCCGAACGATGCTGGCCGCCATTGGCGTTATAGGCGGTTTCGCCGCTGTAGTCGCCGGTGAACTTGATACCTTGCTCGTCGAGCTGATGGCGCAGGCCACCCCAGTCAACGGTGAGGGGGCTGCCGTAGGCGGGCAGCGTGGCGCCCAGCAGCAGGCTGGCGAGCAGGCGCAGAGACAGAGTATTAAACGCGGGGGACATGCGGGGTCTTCCTGGAAAAATCACGATACCTGTGGGAGCCGTGCAGCCCGGCTCCCACATTCAAATGGCGGCGCATCAGCGCCGCGCGGGGCTCAAGGCAGGGCGTAGGCGATCACGTAGTCGCCACGGTCGGTGGATTGGCGCGCGCCGCCCGCAGTGATGACCACATACTGTTTGCCGGTTTTTGGCGACACATAGGTCATCGGCCCACCCTGGCTACCCACGGGCAGGCGGGCTTTCCAGGCTTCTTCGCCATTGGCGCTGTTGAAGGCGCGCAGGTAGAAGTCCTGGGTGCCGGCGATAAACACCAGGCCGCCTTGGGTCGACAGAGTGCCGCCCAGGGTCGGCAGGCCAACCTTGATCGGCAGGTGCATGCGTATACCCAGCGGGCCGGTGTCTTCAACGGTGCCGACCGGTACTTGCCAGGCAATCTGCCGGGTCTTCATGTCGATGGCGGTGAGGGTGCCGAACGGTGGCGCCTGGCACGGAATGCCGGCCACCGACAGGAAGCGGTTTTTGTTCACCGCGTAAGGCGTGCCCTTGAGCGGCACCGCGCCCATGCCGGTGTTCAACGCCTCGCCACCGGAGGAGGCCTGGGCCTTGTTTTGCGAGGGGATCATCTGGATCCATAGGCCCAGGCGCATGTCGTTGACGAAGATAAAGCCATGCACCGGATCGGTGGAAATACTGCCCCAGTTCATTCCGCCCAGGGAGCCGGGGAAGCTCAGTGATTTATCGGTGCCCGGTGCGGTGTACAGGCCGTCGTAGCGCATGCTCTTGAAGTCGATGCGGCACAGCAGCTGGTCATAGGGGGTTGCGCCCCACATGTCCGCTTCGCCCAGGGTCTGCGCGCCGATCTGTGGCATGCCCACGGACCTTGGCTGGGTGGGCGAGTACGGTTCATTGGGAATGTCCGCAGCCTTGACCGGTACCTCTTGTACCTCGGTCAACGGCTTGCCGGTAGCGCGGTCGAGTACATAGATCTGCCCGGCCTTGGTGCCGATCACCACGGCGGGTACGGTCTTGCCGTCGGCCTGGGGGAAGTCGATCAGGCTCGGTTGCATCGGCAAGTCGAAGTCCCAGAGGTCATTGTGGACGGTCTGGTACACCCACTTTTCGGCACCGGTGGAAGCGTCCAGTGCCAGCACCGAGGCGCCGTACTTGTGATTGAGCTGGGTGCGCTCCACACCATAGATATCGGTGGACGAACTGCCCATCGGCAGGAATACCGTGTTCATCAGCGGGTCATAGGACATCGGCGCCCAGCTGTTGGGGGTGCTGCGCACATAGGTGCTGCCGGCAGCGGGGGCCTGCTTGTCTTCAGGGTTGCCCGGGTCGAATGCCCAGCGCATCTGCCCGCTGATCACATCAAAACCACGGATCACGCCGCCCGGCATATCGGTCTGGACGTTATCGGCGACGCGCCCGCCAACTACTACGGTGGTGCCGGCGATCAATGGCGCGGAGGACAACTGGTAATAGCTGTCCGGCACATTGCCCAGGCCGGCTTTCAAATCCACTTGGCCGTGGTTGCCAAAGTCCTCGCAGAACTCGCCGGTATCGGCATCCACTGCAATCAATCGAGCATCGATGGTATTGGTCAGCAGGCGCTGCTGGCACTGCGCACCGGCCGGCACGCTGGCGGCAATGATCGGCGAGCTGTTGGCCTGGGTTGGCTGGGCGATGGGTGCGGTGGCATCGAAATAGGCCATGCCACGGCAGCGCTGCCACACCGCCGACTGGGCGTTGATGGTGTTCTTCCACAGCTCTTTGCCGGTGTCGGCATCCAGCGCGATCAGGTTGTTATGGGGCGTGCAGATAAACACCTTGTTGCCGATCTGCAAGGGTGTGAGTTGATCTTCGGCGCCATTGCCGTCGCTGATGGCCACATCACCGGTGTGATAGGTCCAGGCCACTTTAAGCTTGTCGACGTTGGTGCGATTGATCTGGTCCAGCGCTGCAAAACGGCTGCCGCCTTCGGTGTTGCCGTAGTGCGCCCAGTCCTTCTGCGCCTCTGCCGGGGCCACGGGGGTCAAGCCCGGGCCTTTACCGTTGGGCGCGACACTGGGGTGGGCGACAAACATATTGCCCGCCGCCACGGCCAATGCCAGCGCCAGCACGCCCGCCACGCTGAAGGCGCCACGGCGGGTGCCCGGTGCCAGCAACGGATAGGCCAGCGCCACCGCAAGACCAATGGCGGCGAACATGAACAACCGCGAAAACAGTGGCCAGAACACCAGGCCTACATCCACCACAGCCCACACGGCAGTGCCAAGCAAAAATGCGGCGAACAACCAGGCACCTGCTCGTTTGCGCTTGGCAATCAACAGGCCGGAAATGGCCATGGCCACGCCGCCGATCAGGAAGTAGCCGGAGCCGCCCAGGCTCAGCAGTTTTGCGCCGCCGACGGCCAACGCCACGCCGAGCAGGGCGATGATTACGCCCAAGCCCAGCAACAGGAATCGAGAGGCGCCAGCGGCGCGGGGTGTGTGTTTCATGTCGAAAAACCCGAGGGTGATGGTCCAGGGGAGTAATGATAGCAAGCTAATTAACTGCTTGGTACATTTTGTATGGCATTTACAGATCCTGTACCGCACTTAAACAACACACTCTGGCTGGCCCGCAATTGTTCGACGCAGTTCAACGGCAGCAACCCCTGGAGACCGCGCTTGAGGTCACGTTCGCGGCGGGCGATGTAGAACGTCCGGTCATCGGGCAGGCTGCTCAAGTCGTCGATCTGGCGCGCCTGGCCCTTTGTGTAGAACTCTCCCGAATAGGAGCGGCGGCCCCAGTAGTAAAGGCTTCCCGGCGCGCTGGCTTGCAGTTGCTGCCAGGCGTAGGCGAGGTCGCGCTGGTTGTTGGGCCGATCAAAGGCACGGCCATCGATTGCGGCAATCGGCAGCCACACGGGCAAGAGCAGTGCCAGCATCAGTCCAGTGACTATTTTCCCGGTGCTCCAGCGCGCCTGATTGAGCGCCCCTGCCAGTAACAGGCTCCAGGCCGGTAGGGCCGGCAACAGGTAAGTCCACAGGATATTGCCGGAGAACGTGAAAAAGGCCGGGGTTGCCAGGGCCCACAGGGTGATGAACGCGTAGTAGCGTCCCGACAGCACCGAGCGGCGAAAGCCAATGTAGAGCGCGGGTAGCAGCAGGGTCCACGGGAAAAACGCCAGCAGCAGATCCAGCCAGATGGCACCGATTGGCCGGGCATGGGCGCTGCCGTACAAGTCGCCGGCCCAATCGCTGACGACATAGCGCTTCCAATGCTCGCCCACGAGGAAGTAATCAAGAAAGCCGGGGGTGCGTTGTTCGGCAAGCAGGTACCAGGGCACGGCGATCAGCAGCATCAGCAAAACGCCGGTGAGCCAGGGCAAGCGCAAAAAAGCGCGCCACTGGCGATAACCAACGGTCCAGGCGAACGCGGGAATGGCGACCAAGACCACTGCCAATGGCCCCTTCGCCAACAGGCCAAGACCCAGGCCGGCGAATCCTGCCAGCGCCCACCGCCGGTCGCCTTGTGCCACGCCGCGCCAAAAGCCGTAGGTGGCCAGCAGGACCGAGAAACTCAGTGCCGGATCAGTCAGCACCACCCCCGCTGACAGCAGGCCGAGGGTCGAGCTGGAAAAGATAATCGCCGCCAGCACGGCGGTTTTTTCATCCGCTTGCTCACGGGCAAAACGAATGATGATCAGGCAACTGGCCACATGAAACAGCCACGCCGGAACACGAATCGCGAATTCATTGATGCCCAGCCACTGCATGGCCAGCGCCTGGCTCCAGAACGACAGCGGCGGCTTGCCCCAAAACGGCACATCCACCTCGAACAGCGGGGTTACCCAGTTACCGAGTACCAGCATCTTGCGCGCCATTTCTGCATAGCGGGCCTCTGAGGTGTCCATCAGCGGGTAGAGCCCCAGGCTTGCCAGGCGCAGGCCCAAAATGGCGATCAATAGCAGCCATAGCGTACGGGTCGTCATAGTCATCAGCGGTTTTCTTGTTCGCGAGGGTGTGTGGGGCAGGTGTGTTCCGGGCGTTCGGGGGTTTCGCCGAGCAGCCTGTCGAGCAGGTAGATGGGACGCTGCCTGACCTCGCTCAACGTCGCGCCCAGGTATTCGCCGATCATCGCGATGCCCAGGGCGATGAACGCGGCGATGCCCATGATCACGTGATGGGAACTGAAGGTATTGACGCTGACCTGATAGATGATCAGGACCAGGGTCGCGATGAAAATCACCAGGCTGAGCAGGCTGAACCAGCGCAACGGCTTGCGCGAGAGGGCCAATACACCTTCGATACCCAGGTCGATCAGCGCCAGCGGCCCCCATTTGCTGAGGCCGGCGCTGCGTGGTTCACGGTCGTAGGGCAGCTCGATAGTATTGAACCCCAGCCAACTGATCAGGCCCTTCATGAACCGTGTGCGCTCGGGCATGCATCGCAGCGCTGCCAGGGGCGCAGGGCCAATCAGACGGAAGTCGCTGACGTCGGCAGGCACATCAAACTTGTCGGCCAGGAAGTTCATCAGTTTGTAGTAGAGATGGGCACTGATCCGTTTGCTTGACGTATCAGACAGTCGAGTGCGGCGCTGCATATTGACGATATCGCTGCCAGTCAGCCAATGATGAACCATTAATGGAATAAGTTCGGGTGGGTCTTGCAGGTCTGCGTCAATAAATAACAACCCATTGCCACCGGCATAATCAATACCGGCGACCATCGCCGCTTCCTTGCCGAAGTTGCGGCTCAGGTTTAGGCAGCGAACCCCCGGTACCCGGCAATAACCCGCCAGCAGCGCCAGTGTTTCATCGCGACTGCCGTCGTTTACATACAACACTTCATGGCGAATGGTTAATGTGTCCAGCACAGCCATTAATCGTTTATGAAAGAGTGGCAGTACCTTGGCTTCGTTATAACAGCAGACAACCACACTGAGCAGCGGGCGCAGAGGGCGCTCAGGTCTTGATGGGTTCATGGCGAAAGCTCCAGTGCTGATTGATTCGGTATGTGAGCAACGTCAGGGCGAGGGTGGTCAGCCCTTGCATCAGCCATAGGTGCTGGGGCCAGAGCGCCAGCAGCAAGGCCATCAGCCCCAGGTTTGCCGCGTTATAGGCGAGGGCCGTGATGCAAAAGCGCAACCATTGATAAGTATCGGGTGGGCGGGGGGGTGTGAACGTCCAGCGTTTGTTGCCTTGGTAACTTACGGCGGTGCCGATTAGTCCGCCCAGTAAAGTCGCTATTAATGCCGGTAGCGCCAACGACAATAACAAAAGTGTTAGGTAGTGAGCGCCGGTGGCAAGTACTCCAACTGTTAAATAACAAGGTAGTCGCGCGCAGGTGTTGTGGGACGCAGGGGCTGTCATCGAGAGAGTTACACGTATTCAAGAGTCTGTATGGTGCTGACTTTAACGACTCATGAATGTGCAAATGTGAAAAAGATGTTTGAAGTGGCTCATATTGCCAAAGTGTAATTTTAGTGTTGGCTAGTTGTTATAAGTCACCTATAGAAAGGGGCAGTCGGTCCCTTTCTATAGGAAAGATGGAGGATTAGACCGACAGGTGCTCATACAAAATCGTTGCACCCACAATCATCAGCACGACCCCGCCCACGATCTCTGCACGTTTGCCGAACATCGTGCCGAGGACCCGGCCGAGCATCACACCAATGGTGACCATGGTCATGGTCGCCAGGCCGATGGCGGCAGCGGCCACCCAGATGTTCACATCGACAAACGCCAGGCCGACGCCCACAGCGAGGGCATCGATGCTGGTGGCAAATGCGGTGACGGCAAGGACCAGGAAGGAGTGCTGGGCGCTTTTCTCTTCGGCCTCGTCTTCGTGCTTGAGGCCGTTGTAAATCATGTGCAGGCCCAGTACCACCAGCAAGGTGAAGGCGATCCAGTGGTCCCAGTCTGCCACCCAGCGCGTGGCGGCCTGGCCGATCAGCCAGCCGATAATCGGGGTGATCGCTTCGATGACGCCGAAAATCAAACCGGTACGCAGCGCTTCCGACAGGCGTGGTTTGTGCAGGCTGGAGCCTTTGCCGATCGCGGCGGCAAAGGCGTCGGTGGACATGGCCAGGGCCAGGAGAATGAGGGAAACAGGATTCACGGG
Organism: Pseudomonas sp. HC1(2025); assembly: GCF_058742075.1. Taxonomy (NCBI): domain Bacteria; kingdom Pseudomonadati; phylum Pseudomonadota; class Gammaproteobacteria; order Pseudomonadales; family Pseudomonadaceae; genus Pseudomonas; species Pseudomonas sp. HC1(2025). The sequence goes on from NZ_CP196017.1 coordinate 2,729,553, forward strand.
CGCTCTTCCAGTCGGGCTATGAGTCAACGACACAACCACACGCCCGACTTTAGGCATGGATGTGTCGCTGGTCTCACCAACCAAAAGGTGTTCGTACCACGGCAGGTTGCCGAGAATGTTGATACGAACGCTTGCGAAAGACTCGCAAGCAGGCTACTCCCCAACGAGGTGCGGGATCTTATGCGGGCAAACATGAAAAAAACGTCAAAACCGCCCCGCGGGCTGCTCAACCTTTAGGAAGCGGCGCGCCCTCGTTGATCCGCAGTTCAGCGCACAGCCCGCCCTGGGGCAGGTTGTACAGCTGCAAGGTGCTGCCGATCTTGCTGACGATCATCTGCACAATCGCCAGGCCCAGCCCGGCGCCATTGGCATGCCCCTGGCTGTAGAACCGCTCGAACAGGCGCGCATATTGACCTTCGTCGATACCCGGGCCGGCGTCCTCGACACTGATGTACACCGCCCCCGACGCCTGCGGTTGCACCTGCACGCGAACCTCGCTGCCGGGTGGGGCGAAGTTCAGCGCATTGGTCACCAGATTCTGCAGGGCGATCGCCAGGGCGACGGGGTCGGTCTTGACCAGGCAGTGGTGGTCGCTGTCGAGGATCAACTCGATACCCTTTGCCAGCGCCAGGGGCGTCAGTTCGGCCAGTTCCTCACGCACCAGCGCGGTCAGTTCCACATCGCATCGATCGGGGTTGGCCAGGCGCGGCTCGATACGCGCCATGGTCAGCAACTGGCTGGCAATGCGTGTGGCGCGGTCGACGGCGCTGACCAGGAACTCGAGAGCTTCCTCCCGTTGTTGTGGGGTGCTGGCCAACTGGGCGTTCTGCGCATGGATCCGCAGGATCGCCAGGGGCGTGCGCAATTCGTGGGCCGCATCGGCGATAAAACGGCGCTCCCGCGCCAGCAGGTTGTCGATCTGTTGCAACAGGCGATTGAGCGCGGTCTGCATGGGCTCCAGGTCGTGGGGCAGGGGGCGCAGGTTGAGCGGCTTGAGGGTTTCGGTATTGCGTCCACGGATGGTGTGGGCCATTGCGCGTAACGGCTGCAACCCCCAACCGATGGTCAGCCAGATCAAGGCGGCCAACAGCGGCACGCCAATCACACTGGGCCACAGCGTATGGCCGACGATGCGCTGGATCAGGTCCTGGCGGATGTCATCCCGCTCGCCCACCCAGATCAGCAGCCCTTGCTGCGGATCCTTGAGCAGGAAGGCGCACCAGTCATGACCGTTCTCCACCAAGTCGTGGGAACCGAGGGTCGCGGGTGGTGCCTTCAGTTCCGGGGCTTCTGCCGAGCGCACCAGCAACTGGCCGTCACTGCGCCATACCTGGAACGTCAGGCGGGTCTCGTAAGGGTGCGCCGCGCCATCTTCGCCCACGCGGCTCATGGCGGCGTCGAAGGCCTGGTAGAGCCGGTTCCAGTCGTTGTCACCCGGCGCGCGCTGTGCCAGCACGCCTTGCAGCAGGCGCGCACTTTGCGCGAGCTGGGCGTCATACACTTCTTCGATCTCGTGGTGGCTGTCGCGCAGCACCAGCCAACTGATCAGCACATCGCCCAACAGGACGAGGATCAGCACCGGCACCAGGATGCGTGTGCGTATCGAGGTCATGGCTTGAGTTCCATCACATACCCGACGCCGCGCACCGTGCGGATCAACTCGGTCGAAAGTTTTTTGCGCAGGTTATGGATCAGCACTTCCAGGGTGTTGCTCTCGACTTTTTCCTGCCAGCCATACAAGGCGCGGGACAGGCGCTCGCGGGTCACCACGTTGCCGGGGCGCGCCAACAGTTGGTGGAGCAGTTGGTACTCCATCGGCGTCACCACCACCGGGTTGCCATGCCAGGTGACCTGTTGGCCAACCGGGTCCAGGCACACGCCCGCATGCTCCAGCAGTGGCTGCGCGCGCCCGTGGCTGCGCCGCAGCAAGGCACGGATGCGTGCCTTGAGTTCGTCGACATCGAAGGGTTTGACCAGGTAGTCGTCAGCCCCGGCATCCAAACCGGCAATCCGTTCGGCGGTGCCGTCACGGGCAGTGAGGATCAAGACCGGCAGGTTCAGTGGCTTGTCGCGCAGTTGGCGCAACAGGGCCAGGCCGTCGAGGCGTGGCAGGCCGAGGTCGAGCAGCAACAGATCGAAGCTTTCGCTGCATAACGCATGCAACGCGCTGGCGCCGTCCTGCAACCAGTCCAGGGTATAGCCCTCGCTGCTCAGGGCGACGCGGATGCCTTGGCCGAGGGCCCGATCATCTTCGACCAACAATAGGCGCATGGTGTGTTCCCGGGTGTGATATCGGCGGCATCATGCCGCTGGCGAGGCGGTGGTGGCAGCCCGGGTGACGAGAAACATGTAACCACTCATGTCCAACTAAGACTTGGTTAAGATTGGTTTTGCACAGTGGGGCCTTCCTCACCGAGCGAGAGTGTTTCCATGGGCAAAATTCTGTTGTTGTCGCTGATTGTCGCCAGCCCCCTGGCCCTTGCCGGCCCGCAATGCACCACTGCCGAACGCTCGCAATGGCAAGACCCGCAGGCGTTCCAGGAGCAGTTGAAGGCCCAGGGCTACCAGATCAGCAAGTTCAAGGTCACCGATGGTAACTGCTACGAGATCTACGGGTTCGACAAGGACAAGCGCAAGGTCGAGATCTACCACGATCCGGTCAGCGGCAAAGCGGTCAAGACCGAGATCAAGGGCTGATGCCGGGCAACTCCATAGCACTGTGGGACCCGCTGGTGAGGCTGTTTCACCTGTCCATCGCCGGGGTCTTTGTCGCCAACTACTTCTTTACTGAAGCCGGTGACGACTGGCATGTCTGGCTTGGCTACTACGCCATGGGCTGGCTGCTGGTACGGCTGCTGTGGGGTTTTGTCGGGCCACGCAGTGCGCGCTGGGCGGACTTCTGGCCGACCCCGGCAAGGCTCGCCGCCCATGTGCGTGCCCTGCGCGCCAGGCGCCCGGAGCATCGCCTCGGGCACTCGCCGTTGGGCGCACTGGTAATGCTGTTGATGCTGCTGGCGATGCTGACGGCGGGCCTGAGCGGCTGGGCCATGGAGGAGGTCGATGCCTTGTGGGGCGCCGATTGGCCGTTGCAGGTGCATGAAACCGCGGTCGATGGCCTGCTGGTGCTGGTCTGCCTGCATATCGCAGCGGCGGTAGTTGAAAGTGTCCAGGTACGCGACAACTTGCCGTTATCGATGCTGACCGGTCGCCGGCGTCGGTTGCCGGATGATGCTGCGCACTGAAGCCGCTGTCCTGTGTTTACTCCCCACCCTGCATTTGCCATGAGTCCACTATGCGCATGCTGTCTTTTCGCTTGAAATTGATTGTTGCCAGCCTGGCGCTATGCCTGGTCTTCTGGGCGGCCTGGCGCAGTCATCCGGCCCATGTCCTGGCGCCTTTCGCACGGCCTGCCGTGCCTGTGGCCGCCAGCGCCGAGCCGGTCTACAACAGCCGGTTCGTGTCCTCGCAGTTGGATGACTTTGTGCATTCGTCGTCGGTCACCGCACTGCCGGGCGGCGACTTGATGGCCGTGTGGTTTGCCGGCTCGCGCGAAGGCGCCGCCGATGTGCAGATCCGCACCGCACGGTTCGACGCCAAGACCACGGAGTGGGGCGCCGAGCAGGTGTTGGCGACCCGCGAGTCGACCCGTGATGGCACCGGGCGCTACATCCGCAAGCTGGGCAACCCGGTGATCGCCCTCGCGCCGGATCAGCGCCTGTGGATGTTCTATGTGTCGGTGTCTGTCGGAGGCTGGGCCACCAGTGCGATCAATGTGATGGTTTCCGAGGACCTGGGGCGCAACTGGTCGGCGCCGCGGCAACTGATCACCTCGCCGTTTTTCAATGTCAGCACGCTGGTCCGCGCCGCGCCGGTGTTTCATGCCGATGGCTCGATTGGCTTGCCGGTCTATCACGAACTCATGGGTAAGTTTTCCGAGTACCTGTACCTGAGCGCGGACGGCGCGGTGATTGATAAATTTCGCATCAGCCGGGGCAAACATTCGCTACAGCCGACCATTGTGCCCTTGGATGAAAGGCGCGCCGTGGCGATGCTGCGTTATGCCGGCGACACCCATCACCGCGTGCTGGCCAGCCGCACCGATGATGCCGGGCAGACCTGGAGTGAGCCGTACCCACTGGAACCGGCCAACCCCAACTCGTCCCTGGCGGCAGTCGGTACTGCCGGCAACGGCCTGCTGGTGGCGCTCAACGATCTGCGTGACGGGCGCTTCAAACTCAGCCTGTATGGCACCGACGCAGACCTCAATGACTGGCGCAATGTGATCGAGTTGGACCAGTCACCGGATCCGCTCGGCCAACCCTTCGCCCCCGAGGCCTACAAGGCGATCATCGGCGCCGGTTTCCGAGCCTCCAGCGGTGCGCGGCGCCTGCCGTTGGAGCAACGTTTCCTGAGCAGCCTCGATTACCGGGTGTGCAAGCCTCGGGGCTGTGATTTCGAGTACGAATACCCGTATTTCAGCCGTGGCCAGGACGGCGTGTATCACCTGGTTTACTCATGGAATAACACCTTCATCAAGCATGTCAGCTTCAATGAAGCCTGGCTGGCGGAGCGCCTGTGATGCTGTGGCAGGCCCATTTAACCTTCATCCTCCTGGGTTTTGTCTTGCTCGGGTCGCTGCGTTGCCTGCAGTCCTGGCGCCCGTGGCTGTTGCCCGGGTTGGCGTTGGTCAGCTTCATCCCCCTCAATGACCTGCCGCTGGCGGCCTACGTGCGCAGCTTTACCGACGATTTGGCAATCAGCACCCTGGTGCTGTTGGGCGGGGCAAGCCTGGTGCGGCTGGGGCTGGTCGAGCCGCAAGCGCCTCGGGCGCACGCCCAGGTGCTGCTGCTGTTTGGACTGCTGGCGGCGCTGTTGTACCCGGCCACCATGGGCCTGACGTACTTCGACCCTTATCGCTGGGGCTTTAACCCAAGGCCGATGATTGTGCTTGTCGCGCTGCTCGCCTTGGGGCTGTTGTGGCTACGCAATGGGTTGGCGGTGTGGATGCTGGCGCTCGGCACACTGGCCTTTGCATTACGCCTGAAGGCGTCGGAAAACTACTGGGACTACCTGATCGATCCGCTGCTGGTGGGCTATTGCCTGGTGGCGGGCGGCGTGCTCTGCCTGAAGAGCGTCAAATTACATAGAGGTCAATGATGGGGTGGTTGCAATCGCGGCGCCTGCGCTATGGCGTAGTGGCGATAGGCCTGGCGTTCTTGCTGTTTGCAGGGCTGCGGCTGGTGTTTGTGCTGGGGTTTTCCGGCTTCGATCCTGCGCAGTTAGCAGACAACCGACAAGCGCTCGACACCCTGGGCATCGGCTTGCGTTTCGACCTGCGCCTGGCGGTGCTGCTGGCGTTGCCGTTGGCGGTGCTGGCATGGATACCGCGCTGGAACCTGGTGCGCGTCGCAGGGTTGCGCGCAGTGGCGCGGGGCTATTGGCTGCTGGCACTGGGTATCGTCGGTTGGCTGTACATCATCGACTTTGGCCATTACGCCTACCTTGGGGTGCGGCTTAACGCCAGCGTGCTGCGTTACCTGGACGATGCACAGATCTCGCAGCAGATGGTGTGGCAAACCTACCCGGTACTATGGATCGCCCTCGGCTGGCTGCTGGTGCTGGGTGTGTGGTTCTGCGCGTTCGTGGGGCTCGAACGCCGGACACTGGGGCGTACGCCGCGAGCCATTCGACGCACTTCACTGGCGTTCGGCAGCGGCCTGGGCTTGATCGCCGTGCTGTTGGCGCTGCTGGGTCGAGTCGAAAACCTCAACTTGCAAAACCCGGTGCCGCTGCGCTGGAGCGATGCGTTTTTCTCCGGCAACGGCAAGATCGCGGCACTGGGTTTGAACCCGGTGCTGTTTTTCTACGACACGCTCAAGGCCGGGCAGGCGCAGTTCGATGAGCCGCAGGTGCGCGAGCATTATCCGGTGGTTGCCCATTACCTGGGCGTGGACCGCCCAGACCCGCAAAGCCTGACGTTCGAGCGTGAGCAAAAGGCGCAGCCGTACCGGCTTGGCACCACGCCGAACGTGATGTTTGTGATGCTTGAATCCCTTGGCACCAGTGCGGTCGGCGCCTATGGCAACCCTCTGGACCCGACGCCAAACCTCGACCGGCTGGCGAGCCAGAGCTGGTTCTTCAGGCATTTCTATGTGCCGGTCACCGGCACCGCAAAGACTGTGTGGGCGAGCATCACGGGCGTACCGGATGTCACGCGTCAGGAGACGGCGACCCGCCACCCTCTGATCACTCGCCAGCACACGCTGATCAACGCTTTCACCGATTACCAGAAGCTGTACATGATTGGCGGTAACGCCGGGTGGGCCAATATCAATGCGTTGATCCAGCAAAGTATCGATGGCGTGCGCTTGTATGAAGAACGCGATTGGCAATCGCCGCGAGTGGATGTGTGGGGCATCTCCGATCTGGACCTGTTCAAGGAAAGCGACCGGATCCTGCGCGATCTGCCCCAGGGCCGGCCGTTTTTTGCCTATGTCCAGACCTCGGGCAATCATCGCCCGTTCACCATTCCCCCGGACAATGACGGTTTCAAGCGCAGCAACCTGTCCCTGGACCAGGTGCAAGCCGCCGGCTCGCGCAGCGTCGAGCAGTACAACGCAGTACGCCTGCTGGACTTCAATATCGGCAAGCTGATGGAGATGGCCAAGGCGGGCGGTTATTACGACAATACGATTTTCGTGTTCTTTGGCGACCACAACACCCGTATCAGCCAGATCCCCCATATGCCGCCGGCTTTCGAACAGTTAGGCCTGGAAAGCAACCATGTGCCGATGCTGATTCACGCCCCGGGCCTGCTCAAGCCCCGGGTGATAGAGCAAGCCGTGGGGCTGGCCGACCTGCTGCCGACGGTCGCCGGGATGGTGGGTGTGGCGTTCAACAATGGGGCGATGGGACGCGATATCCAGCAACCTGCCCCGGAGGGTGAACGCGTGGTGCCGCTGGTCTTGCGCGAAGGTACCTTCCCGCTGATCGGCGGGGTCACCCAGGATTATCTGTTGCAGATGCAGCATGACGGCAGCGCGCCGACCCTGCATGACCTGCGCTCCCTGACCCCGCTGGATAATGTAGCGGCGCAAAACCCCGAGCAATTCCAACGCCTGGTCGACCTGACCCGGGGCCTGCATGAAAGCGCGCGGTTGATGCTGTACCGCAATGTGCGCTGATGGCGGCTGGTAGACCGCTATCGCCGGCAAGCCAGCTCCTACATTTGATTGGTGATGTGGCGCAGATTTTCAGCCCTGCCGCGCCCCCTGTGGGAGCGGGCTTGCCGGCGATGGCGGTGGTTCAGCCGCAGTATCTGGTGGCTGGTAGACCGCTAATCGCCGGCAAGCCAGCTCCTACATTTGATTGGTGATGTGGCGCAGATTCTCAACCCTGCCGCGCACCCCCTGTAGGAGCCGGCTTGCCGGCGATGGCAGTGGTTCAGCCGCAGCATCCGGTGGCTGGTAGACCGCTATCGCCGGCAAGCCAGCTCCTACATTTGATTGGTGATGTGGCGCAGATTTTCAACCCTGCCGCGCCCCCTGTGGGAGCGGGCTTGCCGGCGATGGCAGTGGTTCAGCCGCAGTATCTGGTGGCTGGTAGACCGCTATCGCCGGCAAGCCGGCTCCTACATTTGATTGGTGATGTGGCGCAGATTCTCAGCCCTGCCGCACCCTCTGTAGGAGCGGGCTTGCCCGCGATGGCGGTGGTTCAGCCGCTGTATCTGGTGGCTGGTAGACCGCTAATCGCCGGCAAGCCAGCTCCTACATTTGATTGGTGATGTGGCGCAGATTTTCAACCCTGCCGCGCCCCCTGTAGGAGCCGGCTTGCCGGCGATGGCGGTGGTTCAGCCGCAGTATCTGGTGGCTGGTAGACCGCTAATCGCCGGCAAGCCAGCTCCTACATTTGATTGGTGATGTGGCGCAGATTCTCAGCCCTGCCGCACCCCCTGTAGGAGCGGGCTTGCCGGCGATGGCAGTGGTTCAGCCGCTGTATCTGGTGGCTGGTAGACCGCTATCGCCGGCAAGCCGGCTCCTACATTTGATTGGTGATGTGGCGCAGATTCTCAGCCCTGCCGCGCCCCCTGTAGGAGCGGGCTTGCCCGCGATGGCGGTGGTTCAGCCGCAGTATCTGGTGGCTGGTAGACCGCTATCGCCGGCAAGCCGGCTCCTACATTTGATTGGTGATGTGGCGCAGATTCTCAGCCCTGCCGCACCCTCTGTAGGAGCGGGCTTGCCGGCGATGGCGGTGGTTCAGCCGCTGCATCTGGTGGCTGGTAGACCGCTAATCGCCGGCAAGCCGGCTCCTACATTTGATTGGTGATGTGGCGCAGATTCTCAGCCCTGCCGCGCCCCCTGTAGGAGCGGGCTTGCCCGCGATGGCGGTGGTTCGTGGTAGACCGCCATTGCAGGCAATCCAGCTTGGGGTCTGTGCGAATTCTCCTGCTGGTGCTTAGAAGGAGTATTTGGCCGTTACCGTGAAGTTACGCGGGTCACCAAACACGTCGTACGGGCTCCAGGTCGAGTTGCTGGCGATGCCCTGGTAGTACTTTTTGTCGAAGACGTTATTGATGTTCAGTTGGGTATCCAGATGTTTATTCACCTGGTAACCCGCCATCAGTCCGACCAAGGCGTAGGCATCCTGTTCGATATGGAACTTGCCAAACACGTTGCTGCCTTTGTTGAACGTTGCGCTCTGGCTATAGAGGTTGGCACCGATGCGCCATTGGCTCATGTCGCCTTGCAGATGGTAGGTGGTATTGGCCTTGAACATATGGCGCGGGACGTCGGTGTCGAACAGGCTGCCTTCCTTGCTCTTGTCCGCATCCTTTTCGTACTTGGCCTGGGCGAAGGTATAGCCGGCAGCCACTTGCCAGTTGGGCGTCAGGGCGCCGTTGATCTCAAGTTCCAATCCCTGGCTGCGCACCTTGCCGGCGGCTTCATAGCAGCCGTAGCTGCCGGCGGGGATCACTCGGCAGACACTGGCGTCGGCCACTTCCGCTGCACGGTTGAGCTGGTCGATCTGGAACAGCGAAGCGCTGGCGTTCAGCGCGCCGCCGAAGTACTCGCCCTTGATGCCCACTTCGTAGTTTTCGCCGGTGATCGGCTTGATCCCGGCACCTTCGCCGTTCTTCTCGGTCTGGGGCTGGAAGATGTCGGTGTAGCTGGCATACACCGAGTGGTTGTCGTCCAGGTCATAGATAACCCCGGCATAGCGGGTGACGTGGCGCACTTCCCGGGTTTTGCCCGAGGTGTAGTACTGGTCGTTGGTCTGGTCATAGATCGAGGTGGCGTCGTACCAGTCCAGGCGCGCGCCGAGAATGACTTTCAGCGGGTCGGCCAGGTTCCAGCGGGTGGTCAGGTAGAGACCTTCCTGATCGACTTTGTCATTGAGGGAGTAAACGTCCGGAACGGTCGGTCTAGCCAGGCCCTTGGGGCTGAAGCCGTTGATGTCCGGCACGCTGATGAACACGTGGCCGCCGGTGGCCTCGGTCTTGAGCTGGCGCTTGCTGGCGCCCACCACCAATTCATGCTGGCGACCTAGCAGCGAGAAAGGTCCGCTGGCGAAAAAATCATAGGTGGACTGATCAAAATCACGGCCCTGGTTGAAGACGCGCTGGCGGTAGGTGGCGTCGTTGTTGCGTTCGAGGACGGCGCCCATCATCTTGAATTCCGACCAGTTCTTCGAGGCGCCCAGGTGCAGGCGCCAGTCGTTGTCGAAGCGCTGGTCCAGTTCGACGAACACCGTCTTATTGTCGACGTCCTGGTGCGACCAGCTATAGCCGAAGGTCTTGGAGCGCGAGAAGCCCATATGGCTGCCATCCGGGTTCACCGGCAAGCCGCCCCAGTTGATGTTGTTATTGTCGTTCTGGTCGGACGCCCCCACGGTCAGGGTCGTGCTGTCGCTCAGGTCGAACTCGCTGATGCCGTAGAACACGCCGCGTTCGCGCCCGGCGTAATCCTGATAGCTGTCCTTGTCGTTGTAGGCGCCGACAAAGCGCCCGCGTACCGTGCCGCTGGCATTGACCGGGCCGGAAACATCCAGCTCGCTGCGGTAGTTGTCCCAACTGCCGGCACTGCCACTGATACTGGCTTGGAATTCCTTGGTGGGGCGTTTACGTACCATGTTGATGGCGGCCGACGGGTTGCCGGCGCCCTGCATCATGCCGGTGGCGCCGCGCACCACTTCGACGCGGTCGTAGGGGGCCAGGTCGGCAGTGGCGACCCAGTCGGCGTTGTAAGTGGTGGGCAGGCCGTCAAACATCAGGTTGGTGATGGGGAAACCACGGGCGAAATACTCGCTGTTGGCCGGGCGCGAGGCCGACAAGCGCAGCCCGGGCGTGGCCTGGACCACATCGTCAAGGCTGCGCATGCCCTGATCGTCCATGCGCTGGCGGGTGATCACCGTCACCGACTGCGGCGTCTCGCGCAGGGACAACGGCAGCTTGGTCGCAGTCTGCATCGCCCCTGTGGTGTAGGAACCGCTGTTTTCAGTGGTCGAGCCCAGGGCCAGGCCGCTGACGGTGGTCGCGCCCAGTTCAACAGCGCCGGTGGCTTGGCTGCGCGGTATCAGCAGGTAGTTGCCGCTGGCATTGCGCGTAACGGCCAGACCACTGTCAACCAGCAGGCGGTCCAGACCCTCATGCACCCCAAAGTCACCCCGCAGCGCCGGCGCGCGCTTGCCCTGCACCAGGGCCGGGTCAAAGGGCAGGGTGATCCCGGCTACCTGGGCGAAGCTGTTGAGCGACTCTTCCAGCGCCCCCGCGGCCAGGTCGTAGTGGCGGCTATCGGCCTGTTCGGCCTGCACGGCAAAGCTGGCCAGCACCAGGCTGCTCATGCCACCCAGCAAAATGCTCTGGAGGGTGAGCGCAAGAACGCTGCGTTGCAGGGGCCGGGGGGGATTCAAAGGGTGGGACATGAACGGTAAGCTCCTTTCGAATGACGAGGTGTATTGCCTGTCTGTCGAAGGGCTTGGCAAAACCCGTAAAAGTTTTTGCGATTTTTTCTCATCCGGCTTAACGAGCGAGGACACGGGTCCAAAGCGGGGTGAAGCGCTCGATGCGCACCGGCAGCGAATCACCCAGGGCACTCAAGGCACGGTCGATGTCGTCGAGCTGGAACACGCCCGACACCTCCAACTGCGCGACGGCCGGGTCACAGTGCAACCAGCCGTGGCGATAACGCGCCAGTTCGGCGGTCAGGTCGTGCAGGCGCATGCGTTTGGCCACCAACTGCCCACGGGTCCAGGCGCTGGCGTTGAGGGGGCTGGCTTCGACACGGTGGCTGCCGCTGGCATCAATCAGGTATTGCTCACCGGCAGCGACCTGGATCGGCTCGCCTTTTCCATGAATGGCCACCACTCCGTCCTCGACCCGCAGGCGCGTGCCATGCGGCTCGTCACGCACCGCAAAGGCGGTGCCGATGGCTTGCAGCTGTGCATGCCGGCTGCTGACCCAGAAGCTGCGGCGCCCGCCGGGTGCGGCACTGTCCTTGCCGGTGTCGATGAAAATCTCGCCACGCCGCAGGGTGATCAGCCGGCGCTGGGCGCTGAATTGCACATCCACCGTACTGGCGGTGTTCAGTTGCAGGCGGGTGCCGTCAGCCAGCAGGAACTGGCGTCGTTCGCCGACCCCGGTGGCATAGTCCGCGCCCCAGGGCACCAGCGTGCTGTCGCGCAGCGACCAGCCGGTAACGCCACTGGCAAGCAGCCCCATGCCCAGCAACTTGAGCGCTTGGCGCCGGCTGCGCTGCCCGCTGTTCAGGCGCTCCAGCGTGTCCAGTGCCACGCTGCCGGGCAGCGCGACCAGGCTCTGGAAGGGCGCGTCGATTTTTTGCAGCGCTTGCCAGGCGGTTTCATGCAGCGCATCGGCCTGGCGCCAGCGTTGGCAGGCTGCCAGGACCTCGGGGGTGGCGCCGCTGGATTCGATCCGCACCAACCAGCCGATCGCCTGATCGAGCACGCCATCAGGAACGCTCATCGTTGCGCCAGGTAGCAGTGGCGAATGGCAGTGGCCATGTACTTCTCCACCGAGCTGAGGCTGATCGCCAGGCGCTCGGCGATGTCCTTGTAGCTGAGGCCTTCGAGCCGCGACATCAGGAAGGCCATGCGCACCTTGGGCCGCAGGCCATCGAGCAGGGCGTCGACGCGCACCAGGGTTTCCAACAGAATCAGTTGCGATTCCGGCGACGGCACCCCAGCTTCCGGCAGGTGGGCAATGGCTTGCAGGTAAGCCCGCTCGACCCGTTGGCGGCGCACGCGATCCACCAGCAACCCATGGGCCACTGTGCTCAGCCACGCCCGTGGCTGACGCAACTCCTGCAACCGCTGCGGCTTGCCGAGGATGTGCACAAAGGTGTCCTGGGCCAGGTCGGCAGCGTTGTCGCCGTGACGCAGTCGCTTGCGCAACCAGTCCAGCAACCAGGCGTGATGATCGATGTACAGCGCGCGGATATCGGCGTGAGGGGCTGAAGGAGTGGGTGGCGACGACACGAAAAGCCTCCGCGCGATAACTGAATGCATTTGAGAATTTGTCGCATCTTAGTGCGGGGCGACGGGGTTCAGCAAGAACAAAAGGGGACAGATCCATTTAATTAAACAGATCCGCCCCCATTCCCGCTGCGTGGATAAAACTCGTAGACTCCAAAGCCGCTTACATTCATGGAGAGAACAGTGCGCATCTATATCACCGGCGCTTCGTGTGCAGGCGTCACGACCTTGGGGCAAACCCTTGCAGCGTCGTTGGGCGTACCCCATGTCGATGTGGACGACTTTTACTGGTTACCCACCAATCCGCCTTTCACAACCAAGCGACCACCCAACGAGCGCGTCTGTTTGATCAAGCGAACACTTGGCGATCAAGGCTGGGTGTTGACCGGCTCTGCTGATGGCTGGGGAGAAGCGCTTATCAGCCATGCCAGCCTGATCGTCTTTGTGACGACACCAACACCTGTGCGCCTACAGCGCCTGGACCTGCGTGAAAAGGCGCGTTTTGGCGAACGTATTGCCCAAGGTGGCGATATGCATGAAATACATATCGCCTTTCGCGAGTGGGCCTCGCAGTATGACGACCCACTTTTTAGCGGACGCAATCGAGCGCGGCATGAGGCGTGGATTTCAAGGCAGGTGGTGCCGGTGTTGCCTATCAACGGGGAGAGCGCTGCCGAGCACATGGTTGCGGATGTGCTGCATGCGGTTTCGCAAATAGCCCAGGAGCCGGTCATTTAAGGTCCATGCCATGGACTCTTCATTATGTGACTGACAAGTCCGCTATGTAGATTTCAAGTACCGATAAAGTGTCTGGCGACTGATTTCAAAATCGCGCGCTAGTTTAGATTTACTTTCTCCCGCACAGGCACGGTCAATTAAACTTACAACCTGATTGTCGGACAGTTTTTTCTTGCGCCCTCTATAAACTCCCCGCATCTTTGCGCGGGCAATGCCTATTGCCTGTCTTTCCATCGTCGCAGTGCGTTCGAACTCTGCGATCATCTCCATTACCGCAATGATGGGCTCCATAACTTCAAAGCAGTCGTGTCGGAAAACCAGGTTTTCGCTCAAAAATTCCAGGTTTACCTGCTTTTCAATCAACCGGCGAATCAGGGTACACAGTTGCTCGATGCTGGAGGTGAGCGCTGCCATGCTGTCGACAACCACGGTATCCCCGCACTGTGTATAGCGAATCAGCCGTTCAAGGCCTGGGCGATTTGCGGCATTGTCTGCAGCCTCATCGCAAAACACTGCGTCAAATACATCATGGCTCGTTTTTTTCTCCGCGCTACCCTCGGATTCTTGTAGAGAGAGCCGGAAATATTTGATGCGATGCAATCTCATAGTGCCTCCTTGGCAATACTTGTACGCAGTTGTTTTATCCTTGTACAAACTGTAACTAAATTATTAAAACTTACACAAATTCCTGTAACACTGAGCTCGCCCAAAATACACAGTTGCAAAGAATTGAACTTATCTTATCATTTTGAAGCTTGGAATGATCCTAACAAGTTTTCCGTAAACAGTCGATTTCATATTTATTGAGCGGTGCGCGTGAATTCGCGCAGTGAATTTGAATGTCTACTGTTTTATCGCTCAAACAATTGATGTGACCGGCTTGACGAAGCTGGTAATTCCCCGATGCAAGCAGAGGATGAATGGATGAAGGTCTTGGAAGAAGCCATCGAAATTGATCGCCTAAATACCGATCAGGAAAAGATTGATCATGTAACCCGGCGCATTACCGAACATGGGAACGACCTACGCAAGCGCTACCCGATCCTGCAGCATCAGGATGCTCTGGGAGCGAGTGTCATGGTGTTTTCCCTGGTAGGCATGGTGGTCACGGGAGGGCTCTATATCAAGGGTTTTATCCCTGGCTGGATGTGTATTTTTATTAACGCGCTGCTGACTTCTTTTATTCATGAAATCGAACATGATTTGATTCATCGGCTTTATTTCAGAAAAAAACCGCTGGCCCATAATGCCATGATGTTTTTTTGCTGGTTGGCGCGACCGGGAATGCCCAGCCCGTGGTTAAGACGCAGCCTGCACTTTCATCACCATAAAGAATCCGGAACTGACTCGGATGTCGAGGCCTGGATCACTACCAGTGGTAGCCCTTGGGGAATCCTGCGGTTGTTGAAACTGATGGATGGATTTGTCTTTGGTTTCCTAAACGCGGTTTTTGCTCCGGGATGGCGGCAAAAGGTAAGATTGTTAGGCAAAATCATTCGACTCAACACACCTTTCGGCCTTGTGTACTGGGGGTGCTGGTATGTGTTCCTCGGCTACCACCTGTATGTCTGGCTTGGGTCAATCAGCGGGGCGCAGGTTCATAGTTCTGCGGCAACGCTGGCGCTAATGGAGGTGGTCAATAATGTAGTCGTCATTCTTATCGCTCCAAACCTGATAAGGCAGTTCTGCCTGTTCTTTGTAAGTTCAAATATGCATTACTATGGCGACGTCGCCCCGCGTAATGCGTTACAACAAACCCAGGTAATGAACCCTTGGTGGTTGTGGCCGTTCCAGATGTTCTGTTTTAACTTTGGCAGCACGCACAGTATTCATCACTTCGTTGTGAGGGACCCGTTCTATCTGCGTCAGATGACGGCGCCTTATGCCCATAAAGTCATGGCGCAGGCAGGTGTCAGGTTCAATGACTTCGGCACATACAAGCGTGCGAACCGTTTTTCCCTGGATCACTCGCAAACACGGTCGCGCGGGTGAAGTTCGCGCAAAGTACTATCAGCTGATAGTTACAGCCCAATCGTAATCCGTAAATGGGGCTGCCAGGCGGCATGTTTCTTGTCGCCTGGCAACTTTGTTAATGCTCAATAGCAATACTTCAAATGCGAGGAGTCTGAGGTATGAAGGCACAAGGGATGTGTGCAAAACAGTTCGAAGCGGTCAAGCAGGCTTTCGAGCAGATGTTTGATGATCCGCAGGAGCGTGGAGCCGGGCTTTGCGTGCAGGTAGGCGGGGAGATGGTCGTCGACCTGTGGGCCGGTATGGCGGATCAAGAGGGCACCCAGCCGTGGACGCGCGATACATTGGCCAATACCTTTTGCGTAGTAAAGCCCTATGTGGCGGTGGCGGTGCTGATGTTGGTCGAGCAGGGCAAGCTGGAGCTGGATGCACCCGTGGCCCGTTACTGGCCTGAGTTCGCCCAGAGCGGCAAAGCCCGGGTGACCTTGCGTCAGGTGATGAATCACACCGCGGGCCTGCCGGCGCTGCGCGCCCCCGACCACAACCCCATGATGTTTGACTGGGAACACATGATACGGGTGTTGGAGGCCGAGCCGCTGTGGTGGGAGCCGGGAACCGACCTGGGGTACGGCACCACCACCTTTGGCTGGATACTCGGTGAGTTGATTCGTCGGGTGGACGGCCGCGATGCCTGCGTCTTTATCCATGACGAGATTCTGGACCCTCATGACCTGGACGTTCACCTTGGCGTGGACGAACAGCACTTTCATCGTATCGCCCGGTTCGACAGTGCCACCGGACGAGTCGGCGATCCTTACTCGCAAGCGTTGCGAGCAGTGCTGAAAAACCAGCCATCGCACATCGCGACATATGCCTTCACCAATCCCGGAATGGTGCCCAGACGCACCAGCGACCCTCGCTGGTGGGCCTATCGCCAACCGGCTGTGTGTGGACACGGTACCGCTCACGGCCTCGCCGGTTTCTACAGTGCGTTGCTGGCGGGAAACTTTATCGGGCGCGAAATGCTCCGTGAGTTCACCCAAGAGCACAGTCACGGCATGGATCGCTCATGGATGCGCCCAATGCGCTACGGCCTGGGTTGCATGCTGGAGCAGCAAGTCGACCCAACGGCTTCCCTTGCAATGGGCCCCCGCGCCTTTGGTCATCTGGGCCTTGGCGGCCCGGTGAGTTTTGCCGATCCCGACAGTCGCGTGAGCTTTGGCTTTGTCACCACGACCTCGGGCAGCCATACGATGATTGATCCGCGTCCTGGCCGGCTATCCGCGCTTGTTTATGCGGCGCTTTGAAGGGGCGTTCATTTATCAGTTGCCTTTGCAGCTCGTCACTTGAGGATAAGGTCGACAAACCCGCGCCCTATCTATCCTGCTCATGTCCGTCCTTGGACATGAGCGTCGAGCCGCTTCTTAGAAGCTGTAGCGGGCAGTCAGTTTGAAGTTACGCGGGTCGCCGTAGACGTCATACGGTTCATAGCCGCCGTTGGCGATGCTGACGTAGTAAGTACGGTCGAACAGGTTGTTTACGTTGACCTGCAAATCCAGTTGCTCGCTGGCCTTGTAGCCTGCCACCAGGCCGGCCACGGTGTACGAGCCCTGCCGGTTTTGCCATGCACTGGTACCGCTGCCCCCTGCGGTGCGGATCTGGCTCTGCTGATAAACATCACCGCCAATGCGCCAGCGTTGCAGGTCGCCGGGCAGGGTGTAGAGGGTGGACAGCTTGAATAGCTGGCGCGGCAGCCGGCGGTTGAAGTCCTGGCCTTCCAGGGTTGCAGTGGCGTCGTTGACGTACTTCGTCTGGGTGTAGGTGTACCCGCCGGCCAGTTGCCAGTTTTCGCTCAGGGCGCCCTGGATTTCCAGGTCCACACCGCGGCTGCGCACCAGGCCGGAAGACTCATAGCACTCACTGTTGGCGGTTGCACCGCAGCCTTTGACATCCGGCAATTGCTGGGCGCGGTTCTTCTGGTCAATCTGGAAAACCGCCAGGCTGGCGTTCAGTGCGCCATCAAAGTATTCGCCCTTGATACCCACCTCGTAGTTCTCGCCCACGATAGGCACCACCACTTGTCCACCGAGGCCTTTTTCGGTCTGTGGCTTGAAGATATCCGTGTAGCTGACATAGACCGAGTGATTGGTGTCCAGGTCATAGACCAGGCCAGCATAGCGGGTCAGATTGCGCGTGACCTTGTAGCTGCTGGCAGGGTTGGCCCTGCTTTGGAATTCGTACCAGTCCAGACGGCCGCCGAGAATCAGCGACAGCGGGTCGGTCAAGCGCAGGCGGGTGCTGGTATAGAGGCTGTCCTGCGTCGTCGTCTCGAGACGGCCGTCGGGGCCTTTGACGATAGTGGGCTTGGTGTGGCCACGCGGGTCCCACGCGAACAGATCGACGTTGCTGTCGATGAACCTTTCCCAAATCTTACCGGTACGATAATCCAGCTGGCGCTTGCTGACGCCCACGGTGAAGTCATGTTCCTGGCCCAGTAGCTGGAAGGGGCCGCTGAGGGCCAGGTCATAGCCTTTCTCTTTCTGCTCCATGGCTTGCGTCCATAGATAGTGGCGGTTGTATCCCCATATGGAGGAGGCCAGCACGTCGGTGTTGGTCATCGACTGCATGGCTGCCATGCGCAGCTTCCAGTCATTGGCGAAACCATGCTCCAGGGTCGCGAAATACCCGGTGGTGCGGTTGTCCATGTATTCATAGTCATGCCCCAGGAACGTGTCCCGGGGCAGTCCTAGATGACCACCGCCACGGGCCATGGGCAACCCGCCCCAGACGTAGTTGGTGTAGTCCTTCTGCCGGTAGGCCCCCAGCGTCAGCGTGGTGGTATCCGTCAGGTCGGCGTCCACGACGCCGTAGTACAGATCGGCGTCGCTCTCTACCGACTCGCGAAAGCTTTTCGAGTCCTGCCGCGAGAGCACCGTACGGGCACGCAAGGTGCCGCTTTCGTTGAGCGGGCCGCCAATGTCCAGGGTGCTGCTGTAATCGTCCCAACTGCCGGCACTGCCGGTGAGCACGGCCTGGAATTTGTGGGTCGGGCGCTTGCGCACCAGGTTGATCGCGCCAGCCGGGCTGCCCGCGCCCTGGGCCAGGCCGGTGGCGCCACGCACGATTTCCACCCGGTCATACATGGCCAGATTGGCTTCGCTGCTGGGCAGGTAGGTGAGGAAACTGGTGGGAAAGCCGTCGTACATAATGGTGTCGACGTCGAACCCGCGCGCGCTGAACGTGGGTCGCCCAACGCCTCCGGAGTTATTCAGGAAAAAACCCGGCGCGCTTTGGGCCACATCGCTGATGGTGGTCATGGCCTTGTCGTCCATGCGTTTGCGCGTGACCACGCTGACCGACTGCGGCGTTTCCCGCAAGGTCAAGGGGAGCTTGGTGGCGGTCTGCATGGCCCCGGTGGTGTAGGAGCCGGTGTTCTCGGTGGTTTCACCCATCTGCTGGCCGACGATTGCCGTCTCCCCCAATTGCAGGGTGCTGCTCGATTCAGGGGCCTTTTCCAGCATCACGCTGTTTGCGCCGGTCGCGCGCCAGGTCAAGCCGCTGCCTTTCAAGACGTCAGCCAGTGCCGCTTCTGGCTCTTTGGGGCCGACGACTCCAAGGCTGTTCTTGCCGACTACTAGCGTGCCATCAAAAATCACCTGTAAACCGCTTTGAGCAGCCAGGCGGTTCAGCGCGCTCGCCAGGGGTTGCGGTGCAATGTTGAAAGAGTGAGGGTCAGCCACTGCCAGGCCGGATATCAGCACGCACAAGAGGGCGAGCGGGGCGGCGGACAACGATTTTATGTGCAGCCCTTCAGGTAACGGATGGTGCATCAGTGGTCTCCCTAATACGAAGCATTATCGTTCTAGGGAAGGAAGACGGCTGACACGCCAACACCCGTAAAAATAGTCAAGTCTTGGAGGAGATCACCAGCAGATAGTCGGTGTAGCGCTCGATCTTGAGGGCAAAGACGTTCTCCAGCGTCGTCAGGCCCTCGTCCAGGTCGTTGAGCTGAAAGGTGCCGCTGACCTTGAGTGCGCCCAGGCGCGAGTCCCGCAGCACTATGATTCCCGGACGATAGCGTTCGAGTTGCTCAAGCACCTGCGCCAGCGGTGTCAGCTCGAAGACCAGGCGACCTTGCTCCCAGGCCAGCATCGTGTCGACGTCCACACGCTGCTTGGCGCCCAGGCCATCGGCACGCCCGCCAACGGTCTCGCCAGCGCCGAGCGTCACCTTGTCAGGCACGCCCGTGACGGCCACACGCCCGCGGCGCACCGTGACATCCACGTGCTCTGCATCACGGCGCACGGCGTAGATCGTGCCCAGGGCCGTCGCGCTCAAGGCTCCCGCCTGCACACTGAAGGGCCGCTGCGGGTCCGGCTTCACGTCGAACACGGCCTCGCCTTTGCGCAGGGTAATGCGCCGCCCATCGTCAGTGAATTTCACATCAACGGCGCTGTTGGCATTCAAGGTGATCTGCGAACCATCAGCTAGCACGACCTGTCGACGTTCACCGGTGCCGGTGTAATAGTCGGCATCCAATGCCATTCGTTGCGCCCATGTCACGCCGAGCCCGAGCACCAACGACGCCGCGATACCCATTGCCCACAGGCGACGCGCGGACGGCCGTGCCGAAGCAGCAGGCTGGGCCAGATGCGCACTTAAGCTCCACATCCGACGCGCTTCGACAAACGCCTGCTGATGCTCCGGCGCCTGTTCGCACCATGCCCGCGCCGCCGCCACATCCGATGGCTGCACCGAACCCGAGGTGAGGCGAATCACCCACGCGTGGGCAGTGCGCTGGATTTCGCTGAGGGATGGCGTGGTGTGGGGTTGATCGTGCATACCGGCTATCGTTGCAGGCATTGGCTGAGAAAGTCGAGCGCAATAGCCAATTGTTTTTCCACCGTACTGACCGAAACCTTCAGTTGCAGGGCCACTTCCTTGTGGGGCAGGTTTTGCAGCCGACACAGCGTGAATATCTCCTGGCACTGGGTAGGCAAGCGGTGCAGTGCGTGAGCCATCGCGGCCAGTTCTTGTTGCGCGACCACCACATCGAACAGCGCCGGGCTCTCGCCGGTCACCTCGTAGAGGTAGGCGGTGCCTTCGTCGAGGCGCTCTCGCGTCTGCCTGCTGCGCGCATGATCAATCGCCAAGTTGCGCGCAACTTTAAAGATAAAGCCGCGTAGATTGAGCACCGGCTTGCGGGGTGGCTGGCGGAGCAGGCGCAGGTAGGTTTCCTGGGTCAGATCGGCCGCAGTCTCAGGATTGCGCAACTGACGATGAAGAAACGAACGCAACTCGGTGGCATGGGCCCGAAACGCCACCTCAAGCTCTTCGGTGGTCATGCTCGACATTAGCAGAGATCACGCAGAGGAAAGTCCTGCACTTTAATGATAGTGCTTCGCATTAACAATCTTTTCTTGGGCTGCCATCTCGATCGGCCTGTGACTGGGACTGGTCGTCTTGGGCGATTGCTGTTTGTACCTGGTTTAAAGCCCCCATCGCTCAAGCTCAGGCGTGCGCCCGTCAAGTAAAAGCGAAGGCGCCATGGCGCTCGCTGTTTTCAGCAAGTGCATATCTGTAAATACCGGGCCTAGCAGCTGCACGCCAATCGGCATCTGGGCCTCATCGAATCCGGCGGGCAGGGCGATTGCCGGAGTGCCCAGGTAATTACTGGCTCGGCTGAACTTGCCAATACTGGCGTGATTGACGTCCTCGTCATCCAGGGGCAAGGCACCGTGGCTGCTGACAGGCATCAACAACACCCCAAATGAGCCGATCGCACGGGTGAATGCCGCGGCTGCCGTTGCACGCTGCGCAACGGCGTGTTCGTAGGCATCACGGCTGATATCCGCACCCGCCAGGATTCGATTGCGCACCACCTTCCAGAGTAGCTGCGCGGGGTCATGGGCCAGGTGCCCAAACTCGCGATAGCCCTCATAAGCAATGATCATCGAGTTGCATTCGGAAAGCTGAGCGATATCCAACTCATCATTGGGAACCCAGCTTTCGAGCGTCCAGCCGGCCGCGTTCAGATTGCCCAAGGCCTGGTCCCATACCCGGCGGGTGCCAATGGACAGCGCACTGGGGAACGCACTCTGGTCCAGTACGAATACGGTGCCCGGCTTGGTGGGCACCCACTCACTGGCAAGTTCAGCCTCAACCTTCAACCCATTGCCCGTATACGGGCTGGCAATGATGGCGGTGAGCGCATGCGCGTCGTTTACGTCGCGGGCGATTGGGCCCAGCACATCCAGGCTTGGAGCCAGTGGAACGACACCGTCCAGGCTGATGAGGCCGCTGGACGGTTTGAAGCCAACCAAATGATTAAGCGATGCGGGAGCTCGTATCGATCCGCCGGTATCGCCACCGACGGCAATCGGTACCAGTCCTGCTGCAACTGCAACCGCCGCGCCTGAAGAGGACCCGCCCGGGGCGCGATGCAACTTGGCGTCCCAGGGGTTCCAGGGCGTGCCTCGGGTCGGGTTCTGCCCGGATAAGCCGAAGGCAAATTCGGTCATCTGGGTCTTGCCGACGATAACCATTCCCGCCGCCTGTAAACGTTGCGCGACGGCGCTGGTCGCGGAACTGATAGTGGTCAGGCGGCTTAACGAACCTGCCGAGGCCAGGGTGTTGGCGATTTCGATGTTGTCTTTGATGGCAACCGGCACGCCATGCAATGGGCTCAAGGGTTGGCCTGTATCGAGTGCACTGTCGGCGGCATCGGCGGCCGCCAAGGCTTGCTCTGCGAACACTATCGTGAAGGCGTTAAGCGCGCTGCTGCGTGCAATACGGTCCAGAAAGTATTGCGTGACGGCGCGCGAGGTGATCTGCCGGGTAGCGATCAGATGGGCAATCTGCAGGGCAGTCTGGAAACAAAGGGCTTCGGATCGTTCGCACATAATTTCTGGATTCTAAGATTTGTGAGTCGGTATCCCCGTGTTCGACGGGCGTTGACGGGGATCGCATCGCGTTGTTCGAGCCAGTGCCTATTTCAGTGGTTTTCCGGCGGTCTCTGGCATTTTGATGAAGGTCAGAAGGGTGAGCGCGGCGCCTGCGAGCACGTAATAGAAGAACCAGCTCTCTTGGCCGTGGCTCTGCAGCCAGGTCAGCAGGTATGGCGTAGTACCGCCGAGCAAGGCCACCATCAGGTTGTAGGGCGCACCAATACCGACGGCGCGAACGCTGCTCGGGAATTGTTCAGACATGATGGCTGGGGCGATCGAGGTATACAGCGCGTAGAGCAACAGGCCGAACAGCTCCACCATCAGGATCGACGAGAACGTCGGCTGCATGTTGGTGATAATCGGGTAGAAAAACAGCAGGTAACCCAGGGCAAAAACGATCAGTTGCGGCTTGCGCCCGAACTTGTCGGAGAGCATGCCGAACAGTGGGTGCACGAGCATGAACGCAACCATGGCAACCGTATTTGCCGCAAAGGCTGTCGAGGACTCCACATGCAGTGCTCGGATGGCATAGGTGGGGATGTAGATAACGAACAGGTAGAAGGCAAATGTGCTGAGGATCGAAAAGCCGACAATTCGCAGGGTCTCGCGCGGATAATCCCGCAGCAGGGTGCGTAGGGGTTGCTTCTCTACCTTTTTAGCCGGTTGCGAGGTGCAGGCTTCGGTTTCAGGCACCGACATACGCAGCCAAATACCCGCGACACCGCCCAAGGCACCGAGCAAGAACGGAATGCGCCAGCCGAACTCTCTCATTTGTTCGTCGGTGAGCAGGGTAGTAAGGGCCCAGCCGATCGCCGATGCGGTCAGAATGCCTGCGGCGGAACTGAAGAAGACAAAGCTGGAAAAGAAGCCGCGACGGTGGTCTGGCGCTAACTCGGCCAGGTAAGTAGAGGCCGACGCGTATTCACCGCCCAACGACAAACCCTGCATCAGTCGTGCAACCACCAGCAACACCGGCGCTAGCAGCCCGATCTGCTCATAGGTGGGGGTAATGCCGATCATCAGTGAGCCGCCAGCCATCAACATGATGGTGACGCCCAATGCTGATTTGCGGCCATAGCGATCAGAGTAGATCCCCAGCGCCCAACCGCCGATTGGACGCATGAAGAAACCTACGGCGAAAATAGCGAAAGTCGCCAGCAGGGACGCCGTTTCGTCAGTTTTCGGAAAAAACTGTGTAGAAAAGAACACCGCGAACGACGCATAGATCGTCCAGTCGAACCACTCCACCGCGTTCCCAATGCTGCCAGCCGCAATTTTGCGCGCGATTGATACCTGCGGCTTTACCGCTTGGGACGTTTGAGTCGCATAATTCATTGGCTTGTGCCTTTGGTTTTTGAATTGTAATTATTTTTAGACATTTGCTGGTTTGTTTTGTTTTAATTTGGCCACTTGAGCGAAGGTATTGTAAGAATATGGTCTCGTCAACCGTTGAGTCGGATGAAAAAAGACATTTTGCGCTGGATGAAACCGATCTGGCCTGCCTGGTTGCACTACAGGCAAATCCCCGTGGCACTTGGCGGGATTTGAGTACGTGCTGCGATGTGGCCGAGCGGACGCTTTCGCGTCGCCTGCAACGTTTGATGGACAGTGGATATATCCGGGTGATCGGCGAGCTTGATCCGGTTGTCGTCGGGAGTGGCCCGGTGCTGCATGCGTGGATTCGGGTAGCCGACGGGCGGCAGAAGGAAGTAGCGGAGCACTTGGCGCAACTGGCACAGACGCAGGTGGTGATGGCGACAACTGGAGAGTTCGACATCTTCACCGAGATCAACTTGCCGAATGTGGAAGCGCTGTCTGACATGGTGGTGCGAGCGTTGCCGCTGGTGCCGGGAGTAAGGCAGGTTCAATCGCAGGTGGTGCTCAGATCGTTCCGACGAGCGAGTCGCTGGCGGATTGACGGTTCGGTGCCTACTGAACCGGTGCTGGCCGGGCCTGTGAGCCTGAATGCCGATGAGATGCGCCTACTGGGCGCGTTAATGCTCGATGGAAGGGCCAGCCTGGGCGTGCTTGCCCAAACCTGTGGCGTCAGTGAACCGAAGGTTCAGCGGATGTTGAGTGGGCTGGTCGACAGTAATGCCCTGACCTTTCGTGTGGAGCTCGAACCGCTGTTGGTTGGCTATGGGGTAGAGGCGATCCTGTCGTTACAAACCCGACCGGGTGCGGCAGATGGCATTGCCCTGGAGCTGGCAAAGGATGAGCACACGCGTTGCCTGTTCGGTACCAGCGGACGTTCGCAGTTGTTTTGGCATGTGTTGTGTCGTGATATTCATGATCTGTGGGCCGTTTCAACGGCGCGGATGGGGTCCCTGGAGGGGATCATTTCTTGTGAGACCAACACGGTGGTCAGAGCCTATAAAAGGGCAGGGCGAGTGCGTCGCGGGCTTATGGTTGAGTAGTGTCCAGGCCTGCCTCCCAGCCAGCAAAAATAATCCCCGAAACCGGGGATTATTTTTAGACGGCGCTAACCAACGATTTATGGTTTATCGGCGCTCTCTGGCAGCGCATACGCAATGATGTAGTCACCCACATCCGGCGAATGGCTCATGCCACCCGCCGAGATCACCACATACTGCTTGCCGGTGGCCGGTGACTTGTAGATCAGCGGTGCCGCAACCGCACCCACTGGCAGGCGGGCTTTCCACACCTCTTTACCGGTGGCCGACTCAAGAGCCCGCAGGTAGTAGTCCTGGGTGCCGGCAAAGAACACCAGCCCCGAGGCCGTCGAGGTCGGGCCCCCCAGCGTTGGCATGCCCAGCGGGATCGGCAGGTGGGTTTTGATACCCAGCGGGCCGGTATCCTGCACGGTGCCCAACGGAACCTGCCAGACCAGTTTCCGCGTGTTCAGGTCGATGGCACTCATGCTGCCAAATGGCGGGGTGTTGCACGGCACGCCCAGGGGCGACTGGAGGATGTCGATTTTCACCCCACCATAGATGCCGGCAACTTGTGGGCGAATGGTGCCCATGAAGCCAGGCACTTCATCGGTCGAGACTTTGAACTTCTTGGTGTTTTCCTTGGTAACCAGCGCCATGCGCAAAGGGACGCGCATGTCGTTGACGAACATCATGCCGGTGTTTTCGTCGATAGAGATGCCACCCCAGTTCATGCCGCCCAGCAAGCCCGGCCATTCGATGTAGGGCTTTTCAGTTGGCGGAGTGAAGGGCCCTACGTAAACGGAGTCCTTGAACATGATCCGGCAGTACAGTTGGTCGAAGGTGCTTACGCCCCACATGGACTTTTCGGTCAGTGGCTCGGCACCAATCACCGGCATGCCTACCGAATGGGGTTGCGTCGGCGACAGGTGCTCGCCTTCGGCCGCTGGCGAAGTAGGCACCGCCCGCTCCTGAACTTCAGTGACCGGTTGGCCGGTGCGGCGATCCAGGACAAAGATATTGCCGGTTTTGGTGGTCTGGATGAGCACCGGTGTTTTTTCGCCCTGGGCGTTCTTGATGTCGTACAGCACAGGTTGGGAGGGTAGGTCGTAGTCCCACACATCGTGGTGAACGGTCTGGTAAACCCATTGGGTTTTGCCGGTCGAAGCATCGACGGCGACGACAGCCGAGCCATACTTTTCCTTGGCCTGGTTGCGGTCGCCACCCCAATAGTCAGGCGGACCGTTACCGGTGGGCAGGTAGACCAGGTTCAATGCCTTGTCGTAGGTAGGAATGGTCCATACATTGGGGGTTTCCAGGGTGAACTCTTGGTCGCCAGCGGTTGCATCCTGGCCCTCAGGCGCACCAATGTCCCATGCCCACACCAGCGCGCCGGTCAGCACGTCGAAGGCACGCACAGCGCCAGAAGGCTCTTTGGCGACGATGTCACGCACCCAGCCGCCGACCACGGTGAGATGGCCCATGACCACCGGCAGCGATGTGGGGTGATAGCGCTTGCTGTTCTCGGTCGGGCCCATGCCTTTTTTCAGGTCGACGTAACCCTTGTCGCCAAAGTTCGCGCACAGGCTGCCGGTGTGCGCATCAAGGGCAAACAAACGGGCATCCACAGACGACACCAGAATGCGCTGACGGCATTGTTGCTGGTCGCCGTACGACGTTTTGACTTCAGCGCTCAGACTGTCGTCCTTATCGATGTCGTAATAGCCCACGCCACGGCAAGTTACGTGCTCTGCGCTGCTGGCGTGGGGATCGAACTTCCAGATCGGCTTGCCAGTATCGCCGTCGAGGGCGGTGATCAGGTTTTCCGGCGTGCACGAATACAAGACGTTGCCGATCTGCAGCGGAGTGTTTTCATCCACACCGGCGCCGCCCCCTGTGGTTCTGCGGCCGGTTCGGTAGATCCAGGCAACTTGCAGGTCCTTGACGTTTTGCGGGGTGATTTGGTTGAACGGCGCAAAGCGGGTGCCTGATGCACTACGGCCAAAGGATGCCCAGTTTTCGGACGCCGAGGCGGGCTCCGTGGGTGCGGGCGCAGCTTTCGCGGCGACTGGATTGGAAATCGCACCGTGCGGATAGAGCGCCGCCACAAACGTTGCGATCAGCCCCGCAAACACAACGAGCCCCATGCCGTTGGCCAAACGCCGGGCGCGTGATGAGGTGGTTGGGAACGTAGCGCCGACCCACAGGCTGAGCGCCAGGACAATTGCCGGAACGACCAGGCGCGGCAGCAGTTCCCAGTAACTGAACTGGCCCACTTCGTAAAACGCCCAGGCACAGGTTGCCAAGGCGATGATGACTGAAAGGGCAAGGCCTATCCCTTTGCGCAAGAACATCAGCGCCGCCAGCAGCAAATACGCCAGCCCCGCGATCAAGTAGTAACTCGAGCCGCCCAGCGCAACCAGTTTGAAACCGCCGTAAATCATTGCCAGCGCTACGAGCAGCACAAGCAAGCAAAACAGCACCCTCGCGGTCGTGCCAAGTGCAACTTTGCGAGTTTTGGGTTGATGATCATCCGTCATTTTTTTAATACGTTCCGTTAGTCAATGGAAAGTGCACGCAATCAATGTGCAGGGGCAAGGCATTCAGTCGGCAGCAGGCAGTCGCGCTGATCGAGGCTGGCGGGGAGGGGGTAGTCAATCGACGCGGTCGCCGCCGAGGGCTCTAGGAAAGGAGGTTTGGCGTTGGATCGCCTTATAAGAGTTAGCGCGTTATGGCTGCCTGGAAATTGCGCGCAGTTTAGGCGCAGGGTTTTTCCGGATAAATACTCAAGGTAGAAAAGCATTATTGATGAAACAGTAACAATGGACTGCATGCGCTGCGTGATCGCCGGCCTGGTGCGGACTACCGAGTCGCGAAAAGCTCACCATACCTTAAGGGTATCCATGTAGACCTTATCCATATTGGACGCTCGCGACATCACGCCTCAGCCTGAGGCCAATAACTATAAAGAGGCGCACCATGACCGTGCTATTGAGTGAGCGCAGCCAGATTTTCCAGGGTGCCGATGCCTACGCCGTGTCGGATTATGTCAACCAGCACGTGGGCAACCACTGTATCCGTCTGCCGCCCAAGGGCCGGCCCCTGGCGAGTATCAGCCACCGGACCTTTTCCAGCCTGGACCTGTGCCGTATCAGCTATGGCGCGCCGGTGCAGGTGACGTCGGTGGCGCTGGAAACCATCTATCACTTGCAGATCCTGCTGAGCGGGCACTGCCGCTCCAACTCCCGGGGCAACGCGCAGGTCTTCGGGCCGGGGGAGATCCTGCTGATCAATCCGGATGACCCGGTGGACCTGACCTATTCCGCCGACTGCGAAAAATTCATCATCAAGTTGCCGGTGCGCCTGCTGGAAAACGCTTGCCTGGCGCAGCACTGGACGCTGCCGCAACCGGGTATTCGTTTTGCGGCGGCGCGCCATGCGCTGAGTGAAATGGACGGTTTTCTGCAGTTACTGGGGCTGATCTGCCATGAGGCGGAAAACGCCGTCGAGCCGCAAGTGCAGGACCTGTATGAGCGGATTGTCGCCAACAAGCTGTTGGCGCTGCTGGCCAGCAATGTGTTGCGGGTGGTGCCCCAGGCGGCGCATGGCGGTGGTTTCGAGGCGGTGCGCGAGTTTATCGAGGAGCACCTGGGCGAGGACATCGGTATCGAGCAATTGATGGCGGTGGCCAAGGTCAGCGAGCGGTCGCTGTATAGCCTGTTTGCGCGCCAGGTCGGCCTGTCGCCCCGTGATTATGTGCGCCGGCGCAAGCTGGAGCGGGTGCATGCGCGTTTGCAACTGAGCAGTGCGCGCAGTGTGACGGAAGTGGCGCTGGACCATGGCTTCATGCACCTGGGGCGGTTCTCCGAGGCCTATCGCAAACGCTTTGGCGAGCTGCCTTCGCAGACCTGGAAGCGCCATCGCTAAGCGGCTCGCGCCAGCCGGATACTGATGTGCAGGAAGCGGATATTGAGGAGTGGGAGGAGCACGTACGGTGAGGGCGCCTGATACAAGAACAACGGAGGGCCTGCCCCATGACCACTACACTCGACCGCCTCGCTGCACAATTGCGCGAGTCCGTTCAGGAAGATCCCGCTACCGGGGTATTTCGCTGCCGCCGCGACATTTTTACCGACCCCGACCTGTTCGCCCTGGAGATGCAGCACATCTTCGAAGGCGGCTGGCTGTACCTGGCCCATGAAAGCCAGGTGCCGGCAAACAACGACTACTACACCACCTGGATCGGCCGCCAGCCGGTGGTCATCACCCGCGACAAACAGGGTACTTTGCATGGCCTGGTCAACGCCTGTGCCCACCGTGGCGCCATGCTGTGCCGGCGCAAACAGGGCAACAAGGGCTCATTTACCTGCCCATTCCACGGCTGGACCTTCAGCAACGCCGGCAAGCTGCTCAAGGTCAAGGACGGCAAAACCGGCGCCTACCCGGACAGCTTCGACTGCGACGGCTCCCACGATCTCACGCGCCTGGCGCGCTTTGAAAACTACCGTGGCTTTCTGTTCGGCAGCCTCAGCGAGGCGGTGCCGCAACTGAGTGATTACCTGGGCGAGACCCGGGTCATCATCGACCAGATGGTCGACCAGGCCCCCCTGGGCCTGGAGGTGCTGCGCGGCAGTTCCTCGTATGTCTACGACGGCAACTGGAAGCTGCAGATCGAGAACGGCGCAGACGGTTACCACGTCAGCTCCGTGCACTGGAACTACTCGGCGACCATGGGCCGGCGCAACTACGAGGCCGAAGGCACGCGCACGGTCGATGCCAATGGCTGGTCGAAAAGCCTGGGCGGCGTCTACGCCTTCGATCACGGGCATATCCTGCTGTGGACGCGCCTGCTCAACCCCGAGGTGCGCCCGGTGCATGCCCACCGCGCGGCACTGGCCGAGCGCCTGGGCCAGGCGCGTGCTGACTTTATTGTCGACCAGACCCGCAACCTGTGCCTCTACCCCAATGTGTACCTGATGGATCAGTTCTCCACGCAGATCCGTGTGGTGCGGCCCCTCGCGGTGGACAAGACCGAAGTGACGATCTATTGCATGGCGCCAATTGGCGAAAGCGCCGAGGAGCGGGCAACGCGGATCCGCCAGTACGAAGACTTCTTTAACGTCAGCGGCATGGGCACGCCGGATGACCTGGAAGAGTTCCGCGCCTGCCAGACCGGCTACCAGGGCGCGACCACCCTGTGGAATGACCTGAGCCGTGGCGCCAAGCAGTGGGTGGAAGGGGCCGACGACAACGCCAGGGCCATGGGCATGCACCCGCAATTGAGCGGGGGCAAAACCGAAGACGAAGGCTTGTTCGTGCGCCAGCATGCGCATTGGGCCGCAAGCCTGCAGCGTGCAATAGAGCGTGAACAGCCAGGCCTGATCGCCAGCGACCGGGAGCTGCAGCCATGAGCCTGTCCCGTGACTGCCTGCTGGACTTTCTGTACCGCGAGGCGCGGCTGCTGGATGACCGCCAGTGGGATGAGTGGCTGGCGTGTTATTCGCCCAAGGTGCAATTCTGGATGCCCGCCTGGGACGACTACGACACCCTCACCGAAGACCCGCAACGCGAAATCTCGCTGATCTACTACCCCAGCCGCGATGGCCTGGAAGACCGCATCTTCCGGATCAAGACCGAACGCTCCAGCGCCAGCACGCCCGAGCCGCGCACCGTGCACTTGCTCTGCAACCTCGAAGTACTGGCCGACGATGGCGCCCAGGTGCAGCTGCGTTTCAACTGGCACACCCTCAGCCACCGCTACAAGACCACGGACAGTTATTTCGGCACCTCCTTCTATAGCCTGGACATCCGCGGCGAGCAGCCGCTGATCACGCACAAGAAGGTGGTGCTGAAAAACGATTACATCCACCAGGTCATCGACATCTACCACATCTGAGGACACCGCCATGACGTATGCCATTGCCCTGAACTTCGAAGATGGGGTTACCCGTTTTATCGACTGCAAGGTGGGGGAGAAGGTGCTCGATGCTGCTTTCCGCCAACGCATCAACCTGCCCATGGACTGCTCGGACGGTGTCTGTGGCACGTGCAAGTGCCGTTGTGAAACCGGCGCCTATGACTTGGGCGATGACTATATCGAAGACGCCCTGAGCGCGAATGAAGCCCAGGAGCGCCAGGTACTGACCTGCCAGATGGTGCCGCAGTCCGATTGCGTGATTGCCGTGCCGGTACCGTCCAGCGCGTGCAAGACCGGCACCACGCAGTTCGTCGCGACGCTGGCCAGCATCACGCGCCACGCCGATGCCGCACTGCAGGTGAGTTTCGAACTGGATCAGGCGCCGGTGTTTCTACCCGGCCAGTACGTGAACATCGGTGTGCCCGACAGCGGGCAGACGCGCTCCTATTCATTCAGCAGCCGCCCTGGCGACACGCACGCCAGTTTTCTGATCAAGCATGTACCGGGCGGGTTGATGAGCAGTTGGCTGGAGCGCGCCCAGCCGGGCGACAGCGTGCCGATGACCGGGCCGTTGGGCAGTTTTTACCTGCGTGAGGTGCACAGGCCGCTGCTGTTATTGGCCGGTGGCACCGGCCTGGCGCCGTTCCTGTCGATGCTTGAAGTGCTGGCCCTGCGGGGGGAAAGCCGGCCGATCACGCTGATCTATGGGGTGACGCGGGATCAGGACCTGGTGCTGGTCGAGGCCCTGGAGGCCTTCGCTGCGCGGTTGCCCAACCTCACGCTTGTCACCTGCGTGGCCGATCCGCAGACCGCGCACCCGCGCCAGGGGTATGTCACCCAGTATATGGCCGGCGACGTTCTCAACGATGGTGATGTCGACGTTTACCTGTGCGGGCCGCCGCCGATGGTCGATGCGGTGCGCGAGCACTTCAAGCACCAGGGCGTGAGCCCGGCCAGCTTCCATTACGAAAAATTCACCGCCAATGCCATGGCCAACTGCGATGCCGCCTGAGGAAACCAGCATGAATCTACGTTTTGACACCAAGGTTGCGCTGGTCACCGGTGCCGCCCAGGGCATCGGCCGGCGCGTCGCCGAGCGTTTGCTGGCGGAGGGCGCCTGGGTGGTCGCAATCGATCGCTCGGAACTGGTGCACGAGTTGCAGCATGCCCGGGTGCTGACCCTCATCGCCGACCTGGAGCAGCATGCCGAGTGTGCCCAGGTGATGGCCGCCGCCAAGGTGCGTTTCGGGCGCATCGATATCCTCATCAACAACGTCGGCGGGACCATCTGGGCCAAGCCCTTCGAGTATTACGCGGAGGCGCAAATCGAGGCCGAAGTGCGCCGTTCGCTGTTCCCCACGCTGTGGTGCTGCCATTGCGTGCTGCCCTACATGCTGGAGCAGGGCACTGGCGCCATCGTCAATGTGTCGTCGGTCGCCACACGGGGGGTCAATCGCGTGCCCTATGGCGCGGCCAAGGGTGGAGTGAATGCCTTGACCGCCTGCCTGGCCCTGGAAACTGCCGGCAGCGGCATCCGCGTCAACGCCACCGCACCCGGCGGCACCGAAGCACCGCCCCGGCGCATCCCGCGCAATAACCAGCCGCAGAGCGCGCAGGAGCGCGCGTGGTACCAACAAATCGTCGACCAGACCCTGGATAGCAGCCCGATGAAGCGTTACGGCAGCATCGACGAACAAGTGGGCGCGATCCTGTTCCTGGCCTCTGACGAGGCCTCCTACATCACCGGCGTGACCTTGCCGGTAGGGGGGGGCGACCTTGGTTGATTTGCCTTTTACCTGCAGGGTCTGCCGTGCCACTGGCTTGGGCATTCGAATACGCAATGTGACGGCGCGCTCAAACTACCGCAGCGACCTCAATGAGAACCGGCTGAACCTCCGTTACACCTGGCCGCAGCTTTAAACCCTGACCGAGCAGGGCCCCAGGCCTTGCTCGGTCAGTTTTTTGCAAGGCGCAGGGTGTACCGAATCATCTACCTTTACTGGTCAACCACAACCCCCTGAAACTGCCGAAGGGCAACCAAGTAATATCACCGATGAATGTATCGGCAAACTGAGCGGGCTCAGACTCAAGGACCCCCAGACCTCCCAGGACCCCCGAGGTCACGAACGAAAGCGTATTTACATCACCGGTATCGAACAGACTCGAAGTCCCCCGGGGGTGCAGTAGTGACGCATCGTTGTAGCGGACCTGCCAATTCACGGTTGGGCGGGGGAATGATTTTGCCCAGACGCGCTCCATTCCTCGGATTAGCCGCGACTGCCTGAGGGTGCCGGTCACGGCGTTGGATGTCTTGCTCATGAGGTTCCTGGCGACTGCTGGGAGAGACCGCCCCAGATACGCGCCAACCCTCACAACTTTGGCTGCCAGCGTGGTCAGCCCTGCTGCTGCTCCGGTGCTCAGGGATATCCAGGCCAGGATGCCGGAAGCCGCGGAATTGGTGTCCTGGATAACCACTGAGGCAATACCGGTCGCGAGCGAAGTGGCGGCGAGCCCAACAATCGCCGCCGTCAGTAACAGTGCCGTCCCTCCTGTCATCACGGCGGTCAATACACCGACCGCGCCCCACAGGTACGTATGAATCAAAGATCCTCCTTCGCCCAAGCCCTCCGGGCCAGGCAGGTCGTCCCCCCAAATCGCCCGTAATTGCTTATCCACGGAAAAATGCCCGGTGGGGTCCTGATAATTGACCGGGTCCCCTTCGGCACAATAGCCATACAGATTGGGTCCACCCTTACCGAACGGGCTGAGGTCATCCTGGGTAAGAAACTGCATGCTGGATGCGTCATACCAGCGTTCGCCTGTGCCCAGCGGGTACTGGCCGGTGGTGCTGTCACGGTATTCGCCGTTGAAGCCCAGTACCGAGTCGGGCTCATCCGAAAAATGCTCGCCGTAGGCGGTATAGGCATGATGCTTGAGGGTCTGGGCCTGGACATCGTAGCTGACCAACACGCTGCCGTTGAGATCCCGCAGTTCAAACAGTGTTCTGTCGACCCCGGAGCGCTTGATTTGTTGGACCGTACAGGCGGCGCTGCCGGGGTTGAGGTTGCGGCTGTTGTCGTTACTGGCGGTGGCGTAATCCCCGCAAGCCTTGAGGCCGTCGTAGATCACTTGACTTGGCTCGTCACCGCCATTACGGGTCATCAGGCGTTTGGACGGGTCATAGCTATAACGCGCACTGCCAGCCTGGATGAGCCGCCCGAGCCAGTCATAGCTGTATTTTTTGCCCGTCTGGTCCTGGGTTACCCGTCCCGCTGCGTCATAACTCAAGCTGGCAGACGCGATGTAGTCCGCGTGGCTGTTCTTGACTGTTGTAAGGCGGTAGCCATTGGCAGCGTCGTAGGTATAGGTTGCGGTGTTTTTCGCGGTGCCGATGGTGGTGATGCGGGTAAGCACGTTACCCAGTGCATCGTAGGTAAATTCCTGTTTGTCGATCTCCTTGTTCTTCGGCGTTCTTGGCCGCCAGACGCCAGTGGTGGTACAGGACTTGACCCGGCCGCCCGGCGTATAGGTCAGGCTGCGGGAGCCGAGGAGGGTGGCGCCCTGTTTCAATTGGGCCGATTTCAATTTGTCATCGGCGTAATAAGTTTGCTCCAGCAGGAGGTCAACTTTACCGGGGAGTATGAATTGGCGGCTGGTCTCACGTTGTTGCAGATCGTGGGTGTACTTCACATGGAATGTGATGGGGGAAGTGGGCTCAAGGTTGTAGGGGCCGGCAACGACTTCCTCCTGAAACAGCCCTTGATCATCGTAAATGTGGTCAGTGGTGTAGTGAAAGTTATTGCTGGCATAGCGCTGCCCGTTAGTCTTGTAGAGAAACAGTGTCTGGTTACTCAGTACGTCGGTACTGTCCAGCAAGCGCCCATTCATTGAGTGGGTGTAAAGCACTTCCTTGCTTTGACCTGGCTCGGTTTGCACCTGTTGCCGGGTGATACTGAGATAGAGGTCATGGTTGTACTGGAGGAACTGTTGGCCCTCGGTCGCCGTGGCAATACCTTGTGTGCCATAGGCGTAGGTAAAGGTGTTTTGCGCGCTGGCATCTGCGGTACTGGTCTTGGCCAGGCGATTGCCCAGCTCCTTGATGTAGTCATGCTTGAGTACGCGGCCGTCGGCGGTAACAGTGGTCGCGGGTACTGTGCTTGTGCCGCTATAGGTGTAAGTCTCGGTGCAAGAGCCGCGTGTCAGCGAGGTTACCCGGCCCCAAGTGTCGAAGCTGCGCTTGCCCAGGACCTGCCGTTTGCCACCGGACTCAAGCTCGATTTGTGTGGCGTCCCTGAATAGCCAGTGCTGCGGGTAGGTGTAGTGGTAGGTATAGATGAAGGGCACGTCGAGCAACCCACGGCCTTTTTCGCTGCGCCGTTCACTCAGCAGGCGACCATTGGCATCGTAGATGTAGTTGATGGTGATAATTCCGAACTCGCTGTCGGTAACCAACTGTTTAATTTGCTTGGCCCGATTGTAACTGGCTGTCTGGGTTTGAAAGACGGCGCCGTTCTGGCCTTTCCATTGAATTTTCTTGATGGTTTCATCCGAGTTGTACGTCGTCACGGTGGTGTGCTTGTCGGCGGCCTTGCCGGTCCATTGCGTACGGGTCATGGCGACGGGGTCATATTGATTGAAGTCTTCCCGGCCATCGCTGTAGTGCTGGCTGCTGACTTCATTCCAGTCGTCGTATCGCATCTCTTGCCATTGGATGAGCTGGGTCCCGTGCCGGTCATAATCAAAACTTGATGTCCGTAGCTCACGTCCCAGGCTGTCATAGGTAACGGCCTTGGTTTGCTTACGCAGGTTACCTTCCAGCAAGTATTCACTCACCAGCCGATCCTGGCCGTCGTATTGGGTCAAGTGGGTTTTTCCGTTGGGCTCGGTGACTTTCACTTGCCCGGGCGCGGGGTAGGCATAGGCGGTGACTTGGCGATACGTGGTGCTGTGCGCGCAGACGGTCAGGCTGAGTAACTGCCCGTATTGGCTATAGGTAAACTCGGTGCGATTGCCATCAGCGTCGACTTGGCGCAGGAGGCGGCCACTGAGGGTGCTTTGGGTTTGTGAAGACGTACGGGTCTTGCCGGTTGTGTCGGTGTCGGTGGTCGTGGTGGTCAGTTCGGTGTTACCAACCCCTCCCAGTGTGTAGTCAAAGGTGCGTATTGGATCGGTCTGCACGGGGCGCCGGTCCTTGGTCCCCAGGGTGCTCTGGGTAAGGGTCTTCACGCGACCCTTGCGAAAGTCGTCACCTTCGAAGTATTCGATAAGCTGGCCGATGAGTGCTGCATTGTAGTTCAGTTCGCTGGCGAGACTACCTTGTAAGGTACTGATGATTTTAGATTCGCTTAGATTGGGTATTTGTTTATAGGCGTGGTATTTAAAGGTGAAAATATTTAATAGTTGGGGGAATGTCCCTGGCAGCAGTTCTGGAATTATTGCCAGCAGCCCTGGATCGTCGACGATTTCAGTATCAACGTAAGTGGAAGGAAACAGCTGGGTGGGGAGTGTCAGGATAGGCGTCCATGATTCATCAGGCTCTTTGTCGGTCTGCTGCTCGGAAGTTAATGCGATCTGATTCAGCAAGTTTGTTAAGGTAGTCTCGCTCTCAGTAGATTTAATTTCACCTTTTTCTGGGGCAGGTATGTAGTCCACTACTGTAGTTACTCTTTCTTGTCGATTTCTGACAAGTGCAGAGTGGGTATTGAAGCGGTTTTCGTTTTTCTCTTCCCGACTCTTGCCGGCCTTGCTGTATATCGTCGATGTCGTGCGACTTAGTAGTTCTTCTTGCACAGTCATCGTGTATTTTTTTTGTGTTTGTGCCGCCCCTTGTACGAGCACTTCGGAGGTGACGTTGTGCTGTTCATTGTAGTTATAGGTCGTGGTGCGAATGGCCGGCACGCCCTCGCTCATGATCGTGCGGTAGTGATCCGGGTCCTGGCGCTGGTACACATAGGTGGTCACCACCGGTGTCCCGCCGCCATTGGGCGTCAGGGTATGGGTGCTAACACAGGGCAGGGCAGATAGCTTGGGGTTGTCCGGGAAGGTCAGTCCGTTGTCCTGATACTCCACCTGCTCCTGCAGCCCGTCAAAGCTGGTGATGTTGGTCAGCAGCCAGCCACAGGTCGGGTGATCGAGGTACTCGAAACTGCTTTTGATATCTGCTGCGAGGCTGACGGATTTAAGGGCGTAATTCTCGATGGCCAGGCTGTAGCTCAGGGTTTCGGCGGCGTCGTCGGGCCAGAACGTCAACGTGGCCGAACTGATGACCGGCGTGGCGGCCGGGTCCCCTGGGGTGTATTGCACCTTGAGCAGGCTGCGGGTGGCGTCGCGGATTTCGGTCAACTGGATCTGGTAGTAGGTTGCGCCGCCGATCACATGGGCGGTGGTCATCCAGCTCAGGGTCACGCTGTTGTAACCATCGGTGGTCAGGGACTCGGGGACGTAGATGCCGGTATCTGGCAGCAGTACCAGCACTTCCTTGCGGCCACCTTTGCGGTGCACGGTCAACTTGCCGTTGTTCCATTGCGCAATCACGGCGGATTGCTTCAAATCTTTATCCTTTTCCACCGTCAACACTTCACCGGAATGCATCGTGAGCTTCTTGTGCTTTTCACTGTAGGTGGTCATGGCATAGAACCAGCCATCCCCCAGCGCTGCCTCGTTATTGACCACGGGCGTATTGTGCAGGCTCATTTCGATCACCGGCCCGTTGCCGGCATTGCCCGTCAGCGACGGCAAGGGCACGTAAACCTCAAACAACCCCGTGCGTGGGTCCACGACATTGCGCTTTTGCGTGGTGGCATTGAAGATCGGATCGTTTTCGTCGTCGGTTGGGTCGGTGCCCATGGGGTTGTGCGCCATCATCCTCTCCTTGATTTTTACCCTGTTCAAAAACTACGCGACGGCGAACGCGCACGTAACTGTCAAATCTCACAGTCGTTTATATCGTTTAGTAATGGGTGTAGGATTTTTTACTCTCTCCTTTAACCGTGGAGCTGCGTGTGGAATCCGTCACGATGAACCCGAATATTGAACCTCAGGCTGTGTGCACTCCGATCACCCGCGCGGCCATTTTCATGGTCGCCACACTTGCTCCCGGTAGCGATGCGGCCAGGACGGTACGCCAGTGGTGCGGCGATATCGCCGCCCTTACGCGCTCCGTGGGCAAGCGCGTGCCCGACGGTAGCCTGACCTGTGTCTGCGGCTTCGGCTCGACGGCCTGGGACGCGCTGTTCGGCAACCCACGCCCGGCGTCCCTGCATCCGTTTCAGGCAGTTGGCGTAGCGGGGCGCATGGCGGTTGCCACGCCTGGGGATGTGTTGCTGCACATTCGCGCCGAGCGCATGGACCTGTGTTTTGAACTGGCCACGCAAATCATGGCGGCCCTGGGGGATGCGGTGGTCGTGGTGGATGAGGTCCAGGGATTTCGCAATTTCGACATGCGCAGCATCATCGGGTTTGTCGATGGCACCGAGAACCCGACCGGGCGCAAGGCTGTCGGTTTCACCATCGTCGCTGACGAAGACCCGGCGTTCAGTGGCGGCAGCTATGTGCTGGTGCAAAAGTACCTGCACAACATGGGTGCCTGGAACGCGTTGTCCACCGAGGCCCAGGAGCGGGTGATCGGGCGTACCAAACTGGCGGATATCGAACTGGCGGATGAGGCCAAGCCGAGCAACTCCCACAGTGCCTTGACCACCATCACCGAGGATGGCGAGGAAGTGAAGATCCTGCGCGAAAACATGCCCTTCGGCCGGCCGGGAGCGGGGGAGTTCGGCACCTATTTCATCGGCTATGCGCGCACGCCGCAGCCGCTGGAGCTGATGCTGGAGAACATGTTTGTCGGCCGGCCTGCCGGCAACTATGACCGGCTGCTGGATTTCAGTACGGCGGTCACCGGTGGCTTGTTTTTTGTGCCGTCCGCGGATCTGCTGGAAGAACTGGCCGAGCGTGAGCCTTAGGGGCGGCCACGCTCGGCAATCTGCCAGGTAAGGCTCACTTCGCCACTGCCTGCATCAGCAACTTGCGAATCTCCCCGGTAATCGCACTTTTGGTGCCTTGCTCCAGAATCCCCACCCGGCGTACCGCCAAGTCTCCAGGCAGCGGCAGTACGCGCAGGCTGGGGTCTTTGTGCCAGTCAAAGTTCTTCAACAGCGGCACGATTGCCACACCGACTTGCTGGCGGACCAGGTCGGCGATACCGATGATCGAGTTCAATTCGAGGATTTCCAGCGGCTCGACCGATTCACTCTTGATGATCGATTGCACCTTGCGGCCTACGGCGGTGGACCGGTCATAGCGAATGAACGGCTGGGTCCTGAGCAATTCCACGGCGTCGTTGATACCCGCGGTCTGCGCGGTGTTGGCGAGCATGACGATGGGCTCGTTGTAGAGCAGGGTCCAGCTCAAGCCGTCGAAGTTTTGCCGCGCCGTCTCGATCAACAACGCCGCGTCGAGCTTGGCGGCGTGTACCAGGTTGACCACCTCGTCGGAGCGGGCAGTCATCAGGTTGACCGAGATGCGCGGGTGCAGCTTTTTCAGTTGCACCAGGCAATTGGCGAGCAGGCCCATGCCGGAGGTAATACCGCCGATGGACACTTCGCCCTCCATGGCCATGCCATCGGGCGCCTCGGCGATCATTTGCTCGTAGTCCGCCAACAGGCGCTTGGCCTTGGGCAGCAACAATACGCCATCGCGGCTGAGCTTGATCTGCCGCTGGCTGCGGTCGAACAGTGGCCGGCGCATCTCTTCTTCGAGGGCGCGCATTTGCTGGCCGACAGCGGCATTGGTCAGGGCCACCCGGTCGGCGGCGGCAGCGAAACTGCCGTATTCGGCGACGGCGATAAACGTCTTGAAGAAGCGAATGTTGCTCATGGGCAGGCCCGTGGTCATGGGTGTGCCTGAATCGTAAAGGTTTTGTTTACTCAGGTTAAAGTTAAATTAGTTTTTCTTTTTATAGAGCCCGGCCAATACTCAAGCCCGAACTGACTCGGCGAACTTACCCAATGAGCAATCCAGATATCAGCCCTGAACACGCAGCATTGCGTGCTGCAAAGAACGTGTATCACCTCGGCGCGACCACCGTGTACTCCCATCATGGGGACAGCCGGTTTGCCTACACCCTCTATGTGCCTGAAGCCATCGAGGACAGCACCCGGCCAATCGACCTGGTGGTGTCGCTGCACGGTTCAACCCGTGCGATGGAGATTTACCGCAATGGCTTCGCCGAATTTGGTCGCTGGAACGATTGTGTGATCCTGTCGCCGCTGTTCCCGGTCGGCGTGCTGGGGGACGGCAATGGCGATGGCTACAAGCAGATGGTCGAAGGCGATATCCGCTACGACCAGGTGTTGCTCGACATGATTGCCAGTGTCGGCAAGCGTTACGGCCGCCGCTTTGAAACCTTCGCGCTGTTCGGCTATTCCGGTGGGGGGCAATTCACCCATCGCTTCTGCTACCTGCACCCCGAGAAACTCTGGGCGGCGTCCATCGGCGCACCGGGCTCGGTGACCCTGCTCGATGCCGATCAGGACTGGTGGGTCGGCGTGCGGGACTTTGCCACGCGCTTCGGCAAGCCGCTGAACCTGCCAGCCTTGCAGCGCTTGCCGGTGCACATGGTGGTGGGTGATTCAGACCTCGAAACCTGGGAAATCACCCACCGTGAAGGTGGCAAACACTACATGGCCGGTGCCAACGCTGCCGGGCGCACGCGACCTGAGCGCCTGGCCACCTTGAAGGCGAGCTTCGAAGCCGCCGGCGTGCAGGTGCACTTTGACTTGCTGCCCAACGTCGCGCACCAGGGCGTCAAGGCCATGCCGGCCGCCCAGGACTTTTTTGCCAAGGTGTTGCGCCACAAGCGCAGCCTGGGCTGATACACCGTAGGTAGATGCACTCAGAACAGACCGTATAACAATAACCAAGGATTCACTCATTCTGATGCCGGTCCTGCCTTGGCCCTCGCCACTGACCGGAAAATTTCTTCAAGGAGTCTTTCTCCCGTGAATAGTTACGTAAAGACGGCAGTGGCCGTTGCGATGTCGGCGTGCGCCTTTTCCATGGCCGTTGCCCAAGACCAGGTCATCAGTGTCGGCATCAACGGTGATATCCGCAGCAGCGACCCAGGGGTCAACCGGGACGACAATACCGACGCGGTGATGATGCATATCGTCGAAGGTTTGGTGGCGTACCGCGAAGACACCAGCATCGCACCGATGCTGGCCAGTGCGGTTGCCGTCTCGGCCGATGGCCTGCGCTACACCTTTACCCTGCGCGACGGCGTTCTCTTCCAGAACGGCCAGCCATTGACGGCCAAGCAGGTGCAATGGACCTGGCAGCGCTACCTCGATCCCAAGACCCAGTGGCGTTGCCTGGCGGAGTTCGATGGGCGCGGCGCGGCCAAGATCGTCGATGTCTCAAGCCCAGACCCGAAAACCGTGGTGTTCACCCTGGACCAGGCCAATGGCTTGTTCCTGGCCGCCATGGCCCGTCCGGATTGTGCCGGCAGCGGCATCTTGCACCCAGACTCCCTGGCCGCCGATGGCAGTTGGCGCGCACCGATTGGCACCGGCCCGTTCACCCTGGGCAAATGGCAGAAGGGCCAGTACGTCGAGCTGGATCGCTTCAAGCAATACACCCCGCGTGCCGAAGGCGAGGCGGACGGTTACACCGGCAATAAGCAGGCGTTTGTCGACACCGTGCGCTTCCAGGTGATCCCCGATGCAGCCTCGGCCAAGGCCGCGCTGCTGTCAGGTGGCGTGGACCTGCTGCCGGACGTGACCGCGATGGATGCCGCGCAACTCAAGCAGGTCAAGAACCTGCAGATCCAGGTCAGCCCGATCATGACCATCAGCGGCCTGTTGTTCCAGACCCGCGACCCGCTGCTCAAGGATGTGCGCATCCGGCGCGCGGTGGCCTTGTCCCTGGATTACGCGCAGATGGTGGCGGCGTTGTCCGATGGCTTGTCGGTGGTCAACAACTCAGTGATTCCCACCGCGAGCCCTTACTACGACGGCATCGCGCAGCAGGGTTACACCTACAACCTCGACGAGGCCCGGCGCTTGTTGAAAGAGGCCGGCTACCGCGGGGAAAAAATCCGCATGCTGGTCAACAAGCGCTACCCGCAGATGTTCGACATGGGCTTGCTCAGCCAGGCCATGACCCAGGCAGCAGGGCTGAACATCGAGATGGAAACCCTGGAGTGGGGCACGCAGCTGGAGCGTTACCAGAGCGGTAGCTACCAAATGATGTCGTTCTCCTATTCGGGGCGTTTCGATGCGGCGCAAAGCTACGAATCGGTGATCGGCGACAAGGACAAGGAGCCGCGTAAAGTCTGGGACAACCCCCAGGCCCTGGCGATTTTGCGCGAGGCCCAGCGGGAAGTTGACCCTGCCAAGCGCCGGCCACTGTTCGACCAGCTGCACACGCTGATGCTCAAGGATGTGCCCATGGTGGTCATCTACAACGGCACTGCCATCGGCGCCATGGGTAAGCGCGTTGAGGGTTATCGTTCCTGGCCCGTTGCCAAGCCGCGCCTGTGGGGCGTGAAGCTGGCCGACACTTCCAAGTAAGGCGTAGCGCTATGTTTCGATTCATATTGCACAGGCTCGGCATGGCGGTGCCGACCCTGTTGCTGATCTCGGTGATTGTATTTGCCTTGATCCGCCTGATCCCCGGCGACCCGGCGCTGTTGATGCTGGGCGACATGGCCGACCCGCAAAGCCTGGCCGACATGCGCAGCAGCCTGGGCCTGGACCACTCGGTGGTGACCCAGTACCTGATCTGGATCAAGTCGGTGCTCAGTGGCGACCTTGGGGTGTCCATCAGCAGCCGTCAGCCGGTGCTGGAGTTGCTGGTCGAGCGTTTCAGCGTCAGTGCGACCGTGGTGCTGGTGGCAGTGTTGCTGGCGACCCTGCTCGCGGTGCCGGTGGGCTTGCTCGCAGCCTGGAAGCAAAACAGTGCGATGGACCTGGGGCTGGTGGCGACGGCAACGTTGTTGCTGTCGGTACCGAGCTTCTGGTTGGGCTTGCTGCTGCTGTATGTCTTCGGCATTCAGTTGGGCTGGTTGCCGGTGATCGGTTACGTCGGCTTCGCCACCGACCCTATGAAAGCGCTGACCTATGTGGTGCTGCCGATCATCACCCTGACGCTGGTGGAGTTCGGCGCCATTGCCCGGATGGCCCGGGCCAGCACCATCGAGGTGCTACGCCTGGAGTACATCGCCCATGCCCGGGCCAAGGGCTTGTCGGAAAGCGCGGTGCTGTGGCGACACGCCTTGCGCAACGCATTTGCGCCGACCTGGACCTTGATTGGCCTGATCCTGGGCAACCTGCTCGGCGGCATTGCGGTGCTGGAAACCGTGTTCACCTTGCCCGGCATCGGCCGGTTGATGGTCGATGCGATCTTCTCCCGCGACTACCCGGTGCTGCAGGGGTGCCTGCTGCTGGTCACCTGCATCTATGTGTTGGTCAAC
The DNA here is from genome assembly GCF_058742075.1 of Pseudomonas sp. HC1(2025). Lineage (NCBI taxonomy): Bacteria > Pseudomonadati > Pseudomonadota > Gammaproteobacteria > Pseudomonadales > Pseudomonadaceae > Pseudomonas > Pseudomonas sp. HC1(2025). The sequence goes on from NZ_CP196017.1 coordinate 2,772,477, forward strand.
CTGTTGGTGGATCTGCTGTATCCGCTGTTCGATCCAAGGGTGAAGCTATGAACCTCAAGACTCCTGCCTTGCCCACCGTGGCGGCGATCTCGCCTCGGCGGCGCCGGCGTTACCCGCCGCTCAACGCCCTGATCGGCGGCAGCTTGCTCGCGGTCCTGGTGTTACTGGCATTGCTCGGCGTGGTGTGGACGCCTTACGACCCGCTCAAGTTGGACCTGCTCTCACGCCTGCACGCACCGAGTGCCGTGCATTGGCTTGGCACCGACGAGTTTGGCCGCGATGTGTTCAGCCGCCTGATCATTGGCGCGCGTACCAGCTTGTGGATCAGCCTGCTCTCGGTCAGCGTGGCGGTGATCTGCGGCACGGTGATCGGCATGCTCGCCGGTTACCTGCGCGGCTGGACCGACCGGGTGCTGATGATGCTCAACGACGCGTTGCTGGCGTTCCCCGGCATCCTCATGGCCCTGGGCATCATGGCGATTGTCGGCGCCAGCCAGTACGGCATCGTGCTCGCCCTGGGCATCGCCTACACCCCATCGGTGGTGCGGGTGGTGCGCGGCAGCGTGCTGTCACTGCGTGAGCTGGAGTTCATCGAGGCTTCGCGGGTGATCGGCAACTCCGAGCTGTACACCATGTTCCGCCACATCACCCCCAACTGCCTGGCGCCCCTGTGTGTACTGGCCACCAGTATGTTTGGCTGGGCGTTGCTCTCGGAGAGCGCGTTGAGCTTCCTCGGCCTCGGGGTGCCACCGCCGGCCGCGACCTGGGGCAGCATGCTCTCGGCAAGCCGCACCTATATCTCGACGGCGCCGTGGCTGGGGATCTTCCCGGGCATCTTTATCAGCCTGACGTTGCTGGCTATCAATCTGTTCGGCGATGCGTTGCGTGATCGTCTCGACCCGCGCATGAGGAAATGAGCATGAGCGCTCCAGTGCCTTTACTGGCCGTTGAAAATCTGCAGATTCGCGTTGGCGTGGACGGTCCGCTGGCCGTCGACGACTTCAGCTTCACCATGGCCCCTGGCGAAATCGTCGCCCTGGTGGGCGAGTCTGGCAGCGGCAAGACCATGGCCGCCCGCGCCGCCATTGGCTTGCTGCCGGCACCCATGCAAGTGTGCGGCGGGCGCATCCTGTTCCAGGGGCAAGCGCTGGACAGCAGCGATGCCAAGGCCATGCGTGCGGTGCGTGGTGCGCGGATCGGCATGGTGTTCCAGGAACCGATGGTCTCGCTCAACCCCGCGCTGACTATTGGCCGGCAGATGAGCGAGGCGCTCAAGCTGCATACCGCGCTGGATGCGGCGACGATCCACGGGCGCTGCATCGCCATGCTGCAACGCATCGGCATCAAGGACGGCGAAAAATGCCTGGCATCCTACCCGCACCAATTCTCCGGCGGCATGCGCCAACGCATCATGCTGGCTTCGGTGATGTTGCTGCGCCCGGCGCTGCTGATCGCCGACGAACCGACCACGGCCCTGGACTGCCTGGCGCAACTGGACGTGATCGAGTTGATGCTGGAGCTGACCCGCGAGCAGGGCACCGCGATCCTGTTCATCAGCCACGACCTGTCCCTGGTGGCGCGGTATGCCCATAAAGTGGTGGTGATGCGCTCGGGCAAGGCGGTGGAGCAGGGCCGTATCGAAGACATCCTCTTTGCCCCCAAGGCTGAATACACCCGGCAGTTGCTCGAAGCGCTACCCCGGCGTGGGACGCTGGGGCCATTGCCGGCGGCCGACAGCCCGTTGCTGCAGGTCCGGGATGTGTGTATCGAGCACCCGGGGCCACGGAGTTTCTGGGGGCGCAGCGTGCCCAAGCGCGTGGTGCACTCGGTGAACCTGAGCATCGCGCCGGGCGAGACCCTGGCCCTGGTCGGTGGCAGCGGTTCGGGCAAGACCACCCTGGGGCGTGCGGTCGTCGGGTTGGTCAACCCGTGCGCCGGGGCGATTCTGTTCCAGGGCGTGGATATCCTCAACGCCGCCAACCGCGCGCATCGCCTGCAATGCCAGATGATCTTCCAGGACCCGTATTCGTCCCTCGATCCGCGCATGACGGTCGGCCAGATCCTCGCCGAGCCGCTGCGCCATGAGCCGGCCCTGACGGTTGCGCAAAAACGCCAGCGGGTCACCGACACCCTGGTCGACGTGGGCCTGCCCGAACAGTTTCGCGAGCGCTTTGCCCATCAACTCTCCGGCGGTCAACGCCAGCGCGTGGCGATCGGCCGGGCGCTGGTGCGCCGGCCCAAGCTGGTGATTGCCGACGAGCCGATTTCGGCGTTGGACATGACCATCCAGAAACAGATCCTCGAACTGTTCGAGCGTCTGCAACGCCAATATGGCTTTGCCTGCCTGTTCATCTCCCACGACCTCTCGGCGGTGGAGCGCATCGCCCACCGCGTGGCGGTGATGAACCAGGGCGAGGTGGTCGAAATGGGCCCGCGTGACACGATTTTCGACACCCCGCAACACCCTTACACCCGCCGGCTACTTGCGGCGGCCAGCCCCTTGGAGAAACGCGCGGACGGCAGCTACCGCCTCCGTGCCAGTGTGATTTAGGTACTGCTGCACCCCAGGCCACGGCATCAAAACCCAACCCTTCGCAAATCGCCGATTTGCGAAGCGGGCGAAGCCATGGCCGAAGAAAACAAAAACAACCCCACTCAACCTGTCTGCCAGGAACCTACACATGAATAACCGCATCAACAAAGTCGTCGCCAGTGCCAGCGTCATGGGGGCCGGTTTCATGCCCCTGTTTGCCCAGGCCGACTTCATCGCCGACAGCAAAGCCGCGCTGGAATTGAAGAACTACTACTTCAACCGCGACTACCGCGAATCCAGCGGGCAGAACAAGCGTGCCGAATGGGCACAGGGTTTTATCCTCAAGCTCGAGTCGGGTTTTACCGACGGTACCGTGGGCTTTGGCCTGGACGCGGTCGGGATGTTGGGCATCAAGCTCGATTCGAGCCCGGACAACTCCGGCACCGGGCTGCTGGCGCGCTCCAGCATGGCCGAGCCCGGCGCTCCCAGCTACGCCCGCCGAGCCCATGACAACTACTCCAAACTTGGCCTCACCGGCAAGGCGCGCCTGGCCAAGAGCGAGTTGCGCGTGGGTTACATGGTGCCAGACCTGCCGACCCTGCAGCCGAACCTGAGCCGCCTGTTCCCGCAGAGCTTCAGCGGCACGGCACTCACCTCCAAGGACATCGACAAGCTGACCCTGACCGCCGGTCAACTGGACCAGGTCAAGCAGCGCGACTCGACCCACTACGAGGACATGGGGCTTACCAGCCAATACGGCGCCTACAAAAGCAGCGCCAAGAGCGATGAATTCCGCTTCGCCGGCGGCGAATACGCACTCACGCCGACGACCTTCGTGACTTACCAGTACGCGCAATTGGAAAGCCTGTACCAACAGCATTACCTGGGCTTGAAAAACAGCCTCAAGTGGGGCCCGGGCACCCTGAAGACGGACATCCGCTACTTCAGCGCCAGCGAAGACGCCGCAGCCCTGGCCGGCAAGGTGGATAACCGGGCGCTGAGCACGCGCATCGGCTATGGCCTGTACGGCCACAACCTCAGCGGCGGTTACCAGGAGCAGTACGGTTCGACGCCGTTCACCTATGTGGACGGTACCAACACTTACCTGTTCAGCGAGTACCAACTGGCCAACTTCTCCCAGACCCGTGAGCGCGTGTGGCATGCCCGCTACGACTATGACTTCGCTGCGCTGGGCATTCCGGGCCTGCTGTTCTCCACGCGTTACGCCAAGGGCGATAACGCCAAGGTCATCGGCTTTGACGGCGAAGGGCGCGAGTGGGAGAGGGACTTGAGCCTGGGCTATGTGGTGCAGAGCGGTACGTTCAAGGACGTATCGCTGCGTTGGCAGAACGCCAGCGCCACCAGCAACTTCGCCCGTGACACCAACGAAAACCGAGTGATCCTGGGCTACACCGTGGCGCTCTGGTAGCGGTAATGGCGTGCAACAGCAGCCTGTTGCACGCCCAAGCAGTGCAAATGAGGGGATAGATCAGATGACGAGTTTGCCGTTGCGCCGGGCACTGCCCAGTCAACAACGTGTATCGGCGCGTGGCGTGAGTGATTTCATCGATGCGGTGAGCGCTGCGGGCCTGGAGTTACACAGTTTCATGCTGTACCGCGATGGCGCGGTAGTGGCCGAAGCGTTCTGGGCGCCTTATAGCGCCGCACGCTTGCATGTTCAGCACTCGGCGACCAAAAGCTGGGTGTCCATGGCGGTCGGGCTGTTGGTGGATGACGGTGTGTTGTCGCTGGATGCCAAGGTGGTGGACTTTTTTGCCGCCGATTGCCCGGCCTCCATCAGCGCTAACCTGGCGGCCATGACCGTACGGGATCTGCTGACCATGCGCACCGGGCATCGCCAGGGCATCTCCGGTGGCGCCTGGCGCGGGCGCACTGACAGTTGGGTGCGGTTGTTCCTCAATGAGCCGGTCGAAGACCCGCCAGGGCAGCGGTTCATCTATAGCAGTGCGTCAAGCTTCATGCTCTCGGCGATTGTCAGTGTGGTCAGCGGCCAGACGGCGTACGCCCTGTGCAACGCGCGCATCTTCCAGCCCATGGGCATGGGGCCCATCGAGTGGGACCTTGCACCGGGCGGCTTCAACACCGGGGGCAACGGCCTCAGTTGCCGCACCGAGGACTTGCTCAAGTTCGGCGTGCTGCACTTGCAACAAGGTCATTGGGAAGGGCAGCAATTGCTGTCCCGGGAATGGGTGGCCGACGCGACCCGTGGGCATGTCGACGATGTATGGATGGGCGCCTTCGATGGCAAGCGCTACCTGGGCCGTGACGAGTCGAGCGACGCGGCTGTCACGCGCCGCGAAGGCTACGGCTACCAGTGGTGGATGACCCTGCACGGTGGTTACTACGCCTCCGGAGTGTTTGGCCAGCAGTGCATCGTGTTACCGCGCCATAACGCGGTGATTGCCTTCACCGCCGGGCTGGCGCTGGGCGAGCGGCGCTTGCACAGCCTGCTGTGGGAGCATCTGGTGCCGGCGCTGGGTGTGCCCACTGACGGCGCGACGGATGCCGGGTTGGCGGCGCTGCTGGCGCGGCAACAGCGGCCCGTCATGTCTGGCGCCGCGAGTTCGCCGCGCCAGGCCGAATTCAGTGGCACGTTCGTCATGCAGGCCAACGAAGACCAGGTCAGCGAAGTGCGCCTGGAGTTTGGCCCAGAGCATTGTGATTTCTACCTCACCGACCCCCGTGGCACCCATTGCATTCGTGCCGGGCTCGTGGCCGGCATCGAAAGCCGGACCAGCATGACCGGCCACTATCTGCATCACCAATACCAGCCGGAGCTCACCCCGGTGGTGGCGCAGGCGCGCTGGACCGAAGCGGGGGTGTTGAGCATGACCTGGCAGTTTGTCGAGACGGCGTTTTGTGACCGGGTCACCTGCCGTATCGAACACGGCAGGTTGTCTGTGGACCGCAGCGTCAACGTTAACGCAGGCCCGTTGCAGCGCCCGACGCTGACCGGCCATCCCATCATTGCTTTGCAGGAGTCTCTATGAACGATCTTTCCCAGCCTTCAGCGCGCGTGAATCGCGGGTTCTGGGCGCCATTCACGCCGATGCGCCAGTTCCAGCAACAGCCGATGATGTTCGCCAGTGCCGATGGCATGTACTACACCACCACCGACGGGCGCCGTGTACTCGATGCAATGGCCGGGCTGTGGTGCGTCAATGCCGGGCACGGCCAGCCGAAAATCGTCGAGGCGATTCGCGAAGCGGCGGGGCGCCTGGACTTTGTCTCGTCATTCAAGATGAGCCACCCCCAGGCCCTGGAGATGGCCGAGCGCCTGATCGACGTCAGCCCCGCCGGCATGGAGCAGGTGTTTTTCACCAACTCAGGGTCTGAAGCGGTGGACACCGCGCTGAAGATCGCGCGGGCCTATCACCAGGCGCGTGGCGATTGCCGCCGGACCAAGTTTATCGGGCGCGCCAAGGGCTACCATGGCATGGGCTTCGGTGGGCTGTCGGTCTCTGGTATCGGCCGTCAGAAGCGTGACTTTGGCCCACTGCTGGGCGAGGTCTCGCACCTGCCGTTGCCCTATGACGCCGGCATGCGTTTCAGCGTCGGGCAGCCGCAACAGGGCGCCAGTTACGCCGATGCGTTGACACAGTTGCTGGATATCCAGGACCCGAGCACCGTGGCCGCCGTGATCGTCGAGCCAGTGACCGGCTCCGGCGGCGTTTATCCGCCGCCCCTGGGCTATTTGCAACGTTTGCGCGAGATCTGCACGCGGCACGGCGTGCTGCTGATTTTCGACGAGGTGATCACCGGCTTTGGCCGCGTCGGCGCCCCCTTTGCCGCGCAAGCCTTCGGCGTGCTCCCGGACCTGATCACCACCGCCAAAGGCCTGACCAACGGCGCGGTGCCCATGGGCGGCGTACTGGTCAGCGGTGCGGTGTATGAGGCGTTCATGGCCGGGCCGGCCACTGTCATCGAACTGATGCACGGCTACACCTATTCAGCGCACCCGCTGGCGTGCGCAGCCGGGTTGGCGACCCTTGAGGTGCATCGCGAATTGGGCCTCAACCAACACGTCAACGCCGTGAGTGGGCTGTGGCAGTCGAGTGCACTTGCGCTGCAGGGCGTCAGCGCGGTGCTGGACGTACGTGCTATCGGCCTGCTCTGCGCCGTCGAACTGGAGCCGCGCCCAGGGTTTCCAGGCGCACGGGGCAGCGAAGTTGCGCAGTGGTGTTTCGAGAATGGCGTACTGGTGCGCGGCTCGGGCGACACAATTGTGATTTCGCCGCCACTGCTCATCAGCCCGCAGGAGATTGCCCTGGTGTTCGACACCCTGGGCAGCGCCCTGAAACACGTTGCCTGAAGGGAGTGCAAGGGATGTCGGATCTGTTTGAGTTCTACATTGACGGCGCCTGGGTCAAGCCCCACGGCACCACCATCGAATCCGTGGTAAACCCGCGCACCGAGCAGGTGCTGGCACGCATCACCCTTGGCGACAGCCATGATCTGGAGCGTGCAGTCGGCGCGGCCAGGCAAGCGTTTGCGGGGTTCGCCGCCAGCTCGCTTAAGGCGCGTATCGAACTGCTGCAACGCATTATCGAAGCCTACAAGCGCCACAGCGAAGCGTTGATCGAAGCGGTTCATCTGGAGATGGGCGCGCCGCTGTCCCTGGCCCGCAGCGCCCATGTGCCGGCTGGCCTGGGCCACCTGATGCAGGCATTGGAAGTGTTGCGCGAGTACCGCTTCGAACGGCGCCTGGGCAGCACCCTGGTGGTGCGCGAGCCCATCGGCGTGTGCGGCCTGATTACGCCCTGGAACTGGCCACTCAATCAGCTCACCTGCAAGCTCGCGCCAGCGCTGGCGGTGGGCTGCACCGTGGTGCTCAAACCCAGCGAGCGTGCGCCGTTGTCAGCCCGGATCATTGCCCAGGTGCTGCATGAGGCCGAGGTGCCCGCAGGGGTATTCAACCTAGTCAACGGCGACGGCCCGGGGGTGGGCGCTGGGCTGGCGCGCCATGCCGAGGTGGACATGGTGTCTTTCACCGGCTCCACCCGCGCCGGCGTTGCAGTGGCCCAGGCGGCGGCACAGACGGTCAAGCGAGTGTCCCAGGAGCTGGGCGGCAAATCCGCCAACATCCTGCTCGACGATGCCAGCCTGCCCAGCGCAGTGCGCCATGGGGTGTTGGGCTGCATGCGTAACAGCGGCCAATCGTGCAATGCACCGACACGCCTGTTGGTGCCACGTGCACAGCAACAGGCGGTGATTGAGATTGCCCAGCACGTGCTCGCGCAGGTGTGTTACGACGACAGCAACCCCAGCACGGCCATTGGCCCTATCGCCAACGCCATGCAGTACGAACGGGTACAGCACATGATCGCCCAGGCCATTGCCCAAGGGTCGCGATTGGTCGCCGGGGGGCCAGGTCGGCCTGAAGGCGTTGAGCGTGGCTACTACGTGCAGCCGACGATATTTGCAGATGTCACCCCGGACATGCTGGTGGCGCGTGAGGAAATCTTCGGCCCGGTCCTGGCAATCATCCCGTATGACAGCGAAGCCGAGGCCATCGCCATCGCCAACGACAGCCCCTACGGCCTGTCCGGTTACGTCACCTCGGCCAGCCTTGAACGCAGCCTGGGGATTGCCCGTCAACTGCGTACCGGCATGGTCCACCTCAATGGCGCCCGCGCCGACCAGGCTGCACCGTTTGGCGGCTACAAACAGTCGGGCAACGGCCGCGAGTGGGGGGAGTGTGGGTTTGATGAGTATCTGGAGAGTAAGTCGTTGTTTGGCTACTAGCGGTTTGCGCAGGCGTTTTTCAGAGGCTGTCAGAATCGCCGAAGAACATTTTGACTAGGCTCTAGCGCTGTGTTCTCAGGCAGATAAGTTTCAGATATGCCCCCGTTTTGCCCCCAGGTGTATCAGTTTCTTGAGTGGCGATTTCCGACAGAATGTCGTCGTTGATCGCTCATCAAAGGGTGGCCCGGGCACGCTACGCGGTGGTAAGCATCACCAAGTTCATGCATGTCTTGGATCACCCCATGATATTGAACTGTTGGCCAATGGGCATCGACATGATGCCTTATCCCTTCTGCGTAAAATGGTGGCTTTGGGGGCATTTTCGCATCGTTGCGCAGGCGCGGCAGCACCCTCGTTGCACGGGTCCATACAAGTCGCGCCCGATAATTGAGCTGCGGTGGTTACACAAGCACGCAAGGCACAGTTAATGTTACTTCTCATTTACATTGACTGTCAGTCAGTCAGTGGATAGGATTTGCCTCCCAATCCGCTTGACGCCGTGTACAGAATGAACAACTGGCCGCTGATTCATCCCTCCCCAAGCTCGAAACCAAACTACTTTCGCCGCACCGCCCAGCAGTGTGCGGTGATCGCCTCTGCGCTAACCCTGTGTGCTTATCAAATGGCTCACGCTGATGACCTTGCGCAGCGCACGACCGAGAATGATCCAATCCCACCCGTTGCAGGTGTGGTCACCTTGCCGGCCACCAGTGTCACTGGGGTGAGCACCAAGGGAGGCGAATCCGGTCTCGTACACGGTTATGTTGCGGAACAATCCGGGTTGGGCAGCAAGACCGACACTTCGATCCTGGAAATTCCTCAATCCGTGTCGGTAGTCACGCGCGAGCAGATGGATACCCAGCAAATAAAAACGACCAGCCAGGCACTGCGCTATACGGCAGGCGCCAATAGCGAAAAATACGGGGCCTTCGGAGATCAGCTCGACTTCACAAAAATCCGCGGCGTCGAAGCCGATTACTATTTGGACGGGCTGCGCTTAATCAGTAACCCTGGCAGTTGGTCGCCCCAGGTCGATCCCTACACACTGGAGCGTGTCGAAGTATTGCGAGGACCGTCGTCCTATCTTTATGGGCAATCAACCGGCGGAGGCATAGTCAACCAGGTAACTCGCAAGCCCCAAGAGGTGGAGTCGCATGAGGTCACGACACAATTTGGCAGCTTCGGCCGTACGTTTCTTGGCGTGGATTCAACCGGTCCACTCGACAGTGACAGGACGCTGCTCTATCGCTTTACCGCGACAGGGTTGAAGGCGAATGACCAGATCGAAGATGTACACCACAAAAGGCTCTATCTTGCGCCTTCGCTGACGTGGCAGCCGACGGAGCAAACCTCTTGGACTGTCCAGCTTGTTCACTCTCGGGAGCCCGAAATACCGAACTACAACTCTTTGCCAGCCAATCTGCTTGGGCTGAATAAAAGTCCCTATCCATCAATAGATCGGGACAGGAACTACCGGGATATGTCGTTTGATGACTCGTCCCGTGAACAGAATTACATCAGCTCCAACTTCACCCACTCTTTCGACAACGACTGGAAGGTGACGAGCACTATGCGCTACATGCATATCGCCTCGGATTTGCAAAGAAGCGTTGTCTACGGGTATTCGGTGGTCAATGGCAAGCCACTGCTAAAAAACACTTATGAGATTTCCCCTTCCAGTTCCAATACGTTCTCGATGGACAACTATGTCAGTGGCAGCCTCCAACTCGGGGCTACTAAGCACGACGTTATCGTGGGTGCCGATTTTGCCTCGGGCACTGTAACCAGTGCCCTCTATAGCAGTGGCCCTTATCTTGTTGACCCCTACGGCTCGGACTATCGCCCGCATGTCAAACCAGACTTCACGGCAAGCCGCGCAGCACCTTGGTCCGAGAAACAGGAGTTCGATCGCTTGGGCGTCTATGTACAGGATCAGATTTCTTATGACCGATGGCGTCTGACGTTGGGCACACGCTACGATAAATCCGAAACAGACGACGTGACGCGAAGTTATTCCCCTACTTCGGTCTCCACCAAGATGAACAACGGGAAGTGGTCGGGGCGAACAGGCCTGAGTTACCAGTTTGATAACGGCATTTCTCCCTATGTGAGCTATGCCACGTCTTTTAATCCGTTGATAGGCAGCGGTTACAACGGGAGTGCGTTCGTCCCGACTGAAACGACACAAACGGAGATAGGCATCAAGTTTCACCCCGCCGACTCCAGAACATTGCTGACGGCCGCCATTTACAATCTGGAACAGACCAACGTCAAAACCGCCGATGCGGCCCATCTGGGGTTCAACACCCAGGCGGGCAAGGTGCGCAGCCGTGGTGTCGATCTTTCAGCCACTGCCGAGCTGGTCGAAAATCTTAATCTGCTTGCCAGTTACAGTTACCTGGATAACGCCTTGGTCCAGGATACGACCTACCAAGGCAACAGCCTGACACAAACTCCCCGACACAGCGCTGCCCTGTGGCTTGATTACCTCATAGGGCGCGGATCTTTGTCCGGCCTGAAAATCGGAGCAGGCTCGCGTTACCTGGGCGCGTCGTACGGCGATCCAGCGAACACGTTCAAGGTTCCGGCGGTCACGCTTTTTGATCTGGCGTTGAACTATGAACTGGGTTCAATTGCGCCTTCGCTTGAAGGCGCTTCGCTGGCGCTCAATGTCAGCAACCTGACTAACAAGGAATACGTCGCAAGTTGTACCTCTGCCCTGTATTGCTTTGTCGGGCAGGATCGCACGGCCACCACTTCTCTCACTTACCGCTGGTGAGCCAAATGGGCGATGTTCTGTATTCAAGGCGCCGTGTTCTGGGGCGCCTGATGGCGGCTGGAATGTTGATCAGCCTTTCTCGAAGTCTCACCGCTGCGCCCGCATGTGTGTCATTCAAGGATGTTGCTGACCGTGATGTACACATAGATCGACCTGTGAGGCGGATGCTGCTGGGGGACGGCACGCTGGCTTACGTCTTGGCGGTGCTGCTTCCGGACCGGCCATTTGCTGATGTTGTGGGTTGGGGCGAGAACTTCAAGGCTGCGGACCTGGATGGCTATCGGGCATATCTGCGGAAGTTTCCCGAGATGGGCCGCATTCCATCGTTTCCGGCCGCGACGCTCGACTCCATTGGTAGCGAATTAGCGATTTCGTTGGCGCCGGACGTGGTGATCATGAACCTCAGTTCAAAGGCCGCCGCCGAGTCGTCGGGCCTGATGGCACGGTTGACACAGGTGGGCATTCCGATCGTGTTCGTTGATTTTCGCACCAAGATGTTTGATAACACCGTGCGAAGCGTGCAGATCCTCGGTGCACTGCTTGGGCGAACCGATCGTGCCGACGAATTCCTGCGTTTTCGCCAAGAGCAGATCGAACGTGTCACGGTGCCATTGGAAAACGTTCGAATGCGGCCTCGTGTAATGGTCGAGCGTGCCGCAGGTCTGTATGACGACTGCTGCCTGACTTACGGCGAAGGCAATTTCGGTGAGCTTGTGACAGTCGCTGGAGGTGACAACCTCGGTTCTCATTTCCTGCACAGTACTTTTGGTACCTTGCATCCCGAGCAGGTTATTGCCAGCGACCCGGATGTCATCCTGGTGACCGGCGCAAATTGGTCGCTTTATTCGCCTGCGGGAGACTGGGTCAACCTCGGACCCGGCGCCGACTCCGCGCAAGGGCTCGCGCGTTTGCGCCGGTTGATGCGCCGGCCGGCATATCGTTCGTTGTCGGCGGTGAAGGCGGGGAGGGTCCACGCCATCTGGCATCCCTTCTATGACAATCCGTATTACTTTGTCGCACTGCAGCGGATAGCAAAGTGGCTTCATCCCGAACTCTTCGCATCGCTGGATCCGGACGCTACGTTTCGCGAGTTCCACGCGCGTTTTCTTCCGGTTCCTTATCAGCCCGGTTATTGGCTGAGCCTGGATGGAGCATCACTATGACGAAGCAAGCCATCGGCACACAGGCCGAACTCACCCGCGGGCGGAGCTTATACAGCCGCCTGGCGAAACGCCGCTTGAGCATGATCGTCGGCATTGGCCTGCTTACCCTTGTGTTTTTCATGATCGACCTTTCCATAGGCCCGGCGCATTACAGGTTGATGGAGCTGCTGTCCGTCTTGATGCAAGACGCGTCGTCGAGCCAGGTGAGCGTGATACTTTGGGACATCCGACTACCCGTGGCGCTATCGGCTCTGGTCGTCGGCGCGAGTCTGTCGATTGCGGGTTTGCAAATGCAGACAGTGCTCGGCAACCCCCTGGCGAGCCCGTTCACCTTGGGCTTGTCGGCCGCGGCGAGTTTTGGCGCCGCACTCGGTCTGATATTGGGGGTAAGCGTTCTGCCTGCTTCGGCTGTCGCCTACGCCATCCCCGTCAATGCGTTCCTCGTTTCGATGGCAGCGGCCTTGTTCATTCATCGCCTGAGTCGCAAACGCGGTATCACCACCGAAATGATCATACTGTTGGGCACGACCCTGGTCTTCACGTTCTCGGCACTGCTGGAGGCGCTGCAGTACATCGGTCCCGAACAGGCGCTGTCTGCTGTCGTCTTCTGGACAATGGGCAGTCTTTCGCGTGCTACGTGGCCCAAGCTCGGCATCATGAGTGTCATTCTCCTGATCGTATCGTTTACGTTCGCCCGCCAGTCCTGGGCGTTGACGGCATTACAACTCGGAGAGGCCCGGGCGACGGCTTTGGGGATTCCCGTAGCGCGCCTGCGCCTGCGCGGCATTCTGCTCAGCAGTCTGCTCGCCTCTATCTGCGTCTCTTTTGTGGGCACCATCGGGTTCGTTGGATTGGTGGGGCCGCATATTGCCCGAATGCTGGTAGGCGAGGACCAGCGCTTTCTCCTCCCGGCCTCTGCGCTATGTGGGGCATGCATGCTGTCGGCGGCCTCGGTACTGAGCAAATCGCTGGTCGCCGGGCAAACCCTGCCGATTGGAATAGTGACATCCCTGGTGGGCGTGCCCTTGTTTTTTGCGTTGATTCTGCGAGCGAAGACGCGATGACTGCACTGCTCAACATCGCTGACGTGTCGGTAGCCTTCGACGGCCATACGGTATTGCAGAACGTCAGCTTCGGGCCCATGGCAGCGGGTAGCATCACGGCGCTGCTGGGTTCGAACGCTGCCGGTAAGTCCACGCTGCTGCGCCGGATTGCGGGCGAGTTGGGTGGCGCAGGCACCGTGACTGTGGCAGGGCAGGCTGTCGAGACCTGGTCCATTCATCATCGCAACCGCCCCGCACACGTCCCCCAGGATATTTCCATGAACTCCTCGCTGCGAGTGTTTGAAGCAGTGCTGCTTGCGAGCAAGCAGGGCAGCGGCTGGGGCGTTGATGGCAGTGAGTTGGATGAGGTCACCCGTATGCTCCAGACGCTGGAGATTAACGTGCTCGCCGACCGCGAGCTGGCCGCATTGAGCGGTGGCCAACGGCAACTTGTATCGATTGCCCAGGCAATGATCCGCGCACCCAGTGTCTTGTTACTGGATGAGCCCACGAGCGCACTGGATTTGCAAAACCAGTTCGATGTGCTCGATTTATTGCGTCGGTTGGCGCGAGCGCGCTCGATGTGCGTCGTCATGGCCATTCACGACATCAATCACGCATTGCGCTTCGCGGACCACGTGGTGGTCCTTCATCAAGGGCGGGTGCATGCCACCGGCCGCCCCCTCGATGTCCTGACACCGGCGTTGCTGGAAAAAGTCTACGGCGTGCAAGCGCGCCTCGAATACTGCTCGCAAGGGGCTCCATTCCTGATTGTGGATCGGTCTTTGCGAGCACCGAATTCCATGACGAGCACCCTACAATGACCAGACCACTCAAGAAACTCATCCTGTTGGCCATGCCCAGCATTCATGCTGGCGCTTGGCGCTATCCGGGTGCCATACCCGACTTCCACAGACGCTTCGAGCACATGAAGTGGTTCGCCAAAACCCTTGAGAAGGGTCGGTTTGATGGACTCTTTCTGCCTGACTCACTTGCGGTTCGCGCAGGTTCCGTCGACACGCTCATGCGAAGCTCCAGCGTGGTTACGCTTGATCCATTGACACTGCTTCCGGCGTTGGCGGCAGTGACGCGGCACATCGGGCTGATCGCAACCGCCAGTACCACCTATAACGAACCGTACATGCTCGCGCGCCGCCTGGCCTCACTGGATGTCATCAGTGCAGGTAGGGCTGGGTGGAATCTGGTCACGTCGAGTAATCCGAACGAGGCAGCCAATTTCGGCGCGCAGTCCCACCTTGAGCATGGCGCAAGGTACCGCCGCGCCCGAGAGTTCTCGCAGGTGATGGAGGGGCTTTGGGAAAGCTGGGAGGCGGATGCCTTCTGCATGGATGCAGCCAATGGCATCTACTTTGACCCTGCCAAGCTGCATACACTCAATCACCAAGGCCCTCACTTCGCGGTGAAAGGCCCGCTCAATGTAGCTCGACCTGTTCAGGGGCGCCCCGTCATAGTACAAGCCGGTGCGTCCGAAGCGGGGCGGCAGATTGCGGCAGAGACGGCCGAAGTCATTTTTACTTATCAGACCGATCTTGCATCTGCGCAGGTTTTCTATGCTGACATGCGATCACGAGCTATGGCAGCAGGGCGCACGGATGCGGTGAAAATCGTTCCCGCAGTCCTTGTCGTATTAGGCGACAATCTTGAGCAGGCGCAACGCAAAAGATCGAGGCTGGATGAGCTGGTAGATGATCAGAGTTGCCTCGCGACGCTCTCCATTGCGTTGGGGCACGACATTTCTGCCTACGATCCGGCAGGCCTACTGCCTGAAATACCCGAGAGCAATGCGAGCAAGAGCGGCCGTGATCGTGTGGTGCGGCTCGCGGCGCGGGAAAACTTAAGCGTTCTTGAGTTGGCAAGGCGGGTCTGCGGTTACCAGGGCCTGGAAATGGTGGGGACCGCCGAAATGGTCGCTGACCAGATGGCACTGTGGCTGCAGCAGGAGGCCGCCGATGGATTCAACGTCATGTTCTCCCACCTACCGGGAGGCGCGAGCGAGTTCGTGGCGCAGGTCGTTCCGCTCCTGCAGAAGCGCGGGCTGCTCAGAAGGCGTTACGAAGGACGCTGCTTCCGGGAAAACCTGGGCCTGGTCAAGCCGTAGCCTGGTTGTTCTTTGGGCGGTACTTCAGGGGCTGTTGGCGTGCAGGGTGAACGGTGCCCTTGCCTGGAAGCAGGGCACCTACCGGTGTTGACGATGCGCAGACGAAAGGGAGAGCACCAACCGCGCTTCGTAGTGGGCCCCGTTTTAGCGCTGTTACGTTGAAGGTTCGAACAGCCCATCACGAGTGGACGAGAATACATCCAGGTCGTGCTGATACCGGGTGTGCCCATCGACAGCCAGTTCAACCAATATACGTCCAAACAATGGCGCGTATTTGAAGGCTCGGCCTGACTCCATAACGCACATCGAGGCGCCGGCATGGAATGACTGCTGGCCGGGTGCCGTCGGGATACGCCCGATCACCAGCTTGCCGTCCGGGCTCATCGAGTAAAGGCATGTCCCCGCATGCTGGTATTGAGTGGCGTCGACGGCATTGGGGGCAATCAGTTGATCCAGGTGCGCAACGAGTTCCTCCATCAATCTTGGGTTCACGCCCGGTTGAATTGCTGACGGCGCATCGTAAGTGTCGTAGGTGTAGTCGGCGCTCATTTTTACCATGTTGTGCCGGTCTGGCGAGAAGTCCAGGGGTGGGAAGCCGTAAAACGTACCTTGGTCGCTTGCATCGATATTCCCGAACTCAAACCAGATAGGAATCTTCGGAGGGTTTTCCTTGAGTGGCCAATAGGCGTAACTCATCTTCCAGATCTTCCAACCGGGCGCTTGCTTGAGACCAAAGCCCTTCAACACCGAATCTGCCCATACTCCCGGGCAAGTGATCAAATGTTTTCCGTGGACGGTCACGGAGCGACCATCAGCCTCAGTCAGCAGCGTATAGCCAGCCTGGTCCTTAAGAGGGGCGACCTGGATCACGGCATGCTTATCCAATACGTGCAGGAGGTCCGTCTGCCGGGCGGCGAATAGAAAAGTCCTGGCCGCTTCCTGCACGTTGATGGACGCGCTTGCCGCTTGCACCAGGCCTACGTAGTCGTCAGGCATGGCTGCCAGATTGAACATCGGAAATCTTTTGTGAATAGCGGCGGGGGAGTCCAGGTATTCGTAGGGCATGCCCATGCTATCCATGGTGTGTTTGATGTGTTGCACGTTACCTTCGGTAGTCATCGGCGCATCCCGATGGCCAAAGAAGATAAGGTCGTCCGAAGCAAGCAGGTTTTTTCCGCTCGCGCGCTGCAGTTCTGTCCATATTGCAAGTGACGCTTCGGCCAGCCGGGCTTCGGACTCGTTGTCTTGCATCAAGCGGAACATTCGCTCCAGGCCTTTGGAACTATTGGTGTCGTTGCCTATTCCGTACTGATCGACAACCAATGTTTTTAATCCTCTGGCTGTCGCATAGTAAGCGCTGGCGAGACCGAGTATTCCTCCGCCGATGATTAATACATCGTAGTGTGTCTCTGGCGTATTGGGGGACATCGTATCTTCCTGATAATTAGAGTGGGCGACAAAAAACGTCACTGCAATTAGTTATATTTTGGGGTTCGTCAGGTAATCGAGCGGCGTTATACGCGCGTGGGTCGTAGTGACTCGGTTGTAATAGAAGTCCCGGTTACTGCGTGACGCGTCAAGCAAATTAAATACGTTGGAAGAATAGATCTTCCAGATAAGTTGGGTATGTGCGAGATCTTTAAAGTTTAAATGCTTGTGATGGGCCAGCGGTGCCGCCAAGTTATAACAAACCCACAGCTATCCCCTTCATTGTCCTCTTATGTCTAAACCGCGAAGCTGCGCGCGTCTATATCAGCGTGGATAGACGGATCGTGCCGTTGGGATACGTCGAGGTCTACATTATTTCCGGCATGAAAATAGGTTCGCGATAACAGTGTGGGAATATTGCATCCCAGCAGTTCTGCCCGTTTGATCAATTCGCCGGTCTTGGTACCGATCAATGCCCCTGTATAGTTGTTTGCCTGATCCTGTGTCATCGCACGAAAAACATCAGGGAACGATCGCTCGATGCTGTCACAGATAACCGCTCCGGCGTTGCTTACATAATCAGGAACATAACCAACCCCACGCGCCAGAAGCCTCGCTTCTGCTTGAGTACTGTCAAACGGTGTGTTGGAGCTACTGATAACCCAGCGCGCGCGTATACGTTCAACCGTGGGCAGATCAAGGATTCTGGAGAGGGACGCAATGCACAGCACATCCGGGGCGCTTGACCAGAAATCCTCCTCGCTCAACATGCACAGGCCGGCCGGAATATCGCTAATGGGCTTTACGTCGAAGCCGATCACGTTGTACCCATGGGCGAGACATTGCCTGGCAACTTCAAAGCCCACCTTGCCCATGCCGTGAATGGCTACAAGAGGCGTTCCGTTGATTCTCGGAGAGCACTTCAGTACCGCCTTCAGGGCACTCCAGACACCAAATCCGGTGGCAATTGACGTGCTGATCTGAGGGCTGTCCATGGCATCCAGAATCCACGGGGTGGATTTTCTCAGGTACGTCATATGCGCACTGCTTGTATTGATGTCACACCCTGTGTACATCGAGCCGGCATAGCGGTTCAGGGTTTCTCCGATGGCATCGAATACGTGTGGGGCCTCATCAGGTAGCGCACTGCTATTTACGACGATTTTCCCGCCGCTGAAGCCGGTTCGATAAAAACCATGTTTCAGATCCATCGCACTTGCCAACATGATTGCTTCATCTTTTTGATGTGACAGTGTTTTATATCGACTCCAACGGATACCTCCATTGCTGGGCATCGCATGCCGGTGGGGCGAGCAGGCGATGGTGAATGAACTCTGACTGTCTACCACTACAGTTTCGACTTCATAGACACCGAACGTTGGATGAGTGATGGTTGCCATGACTATGCGTTCCCTTCTTTAGGATGAATGTGAATGCTGTTAGCGGCGCCGGCATCCGTCAGGCATGTACATAGGCCCGACGGTGTGGGATCAGCCAGGAAGTCAGATACGTTCAACACGACCCCGAGTTCGGAGTCTGCAAATGCAATCAGTTGGAACGCCGCCAAGGAATCCCCGCCATCGTCACTGAACAACTGATACTGGCTGGATGGAGGCGTCCCGGTGACCTTCTCCCAAAGTGCGGCAGCGGCCTGTGCAACGCTGTTGTACCTTCGCGACTCAGGCTGCTGTGCGGGTTCGGCCGTACGAGGTGTGCTGCCCTGCGTCTCAAGCGTCACGCCGTGACGTTGTCGGTCGAAGGGGTAGGGCGTTAACGGGATGGTTCTGGCTGGCAGGTTCCACGCCGGGCGCCAGTCAATGTCCACACCGGCCATCCAGATTTTCTGAAGCGCGGTATGCCACACCTCATGCTCTGGCGATTTGTCTCGCTCGCCACGCATCGTGCGAATCGCGGTGTCTCGCGGCCGCAGTGCCATTGTCAAGGCCGTCAAGGTCGTGCCGGGGCCCACTTCGACAAATAGCGTCCCTTCACGAACCGCAATGGAGGTAAGCGCCTCCAGGTATCTCACCGGCTCACGCGCGTGCCGCGCCCAGTAGGCTCCGTCGAGGCGGTCTGACGAGTCGAATGCTGTGCCGTGCAGGGTCGAGTGGAAGCGAATATCCGAAGGCGCCGCCTTGGCGGTCGGCGCGGCGGCTGCCAGTTCGTCCAGGATGGGGGCCATCATGGACGAGTGAAACCCATGGGATACCGTCAAACCACGGCAACGTATGCCGAGGCTGGTCAATGAGCGCTGTATGCGCTCGATCGCGGCCTTGGTACCGGAGAGAACGCAGGCCTCTGTGGCGTTGACGGCGGCTAGCGAAACGTCGTCCGCGAGCCAATCCCGGCAGGCTTGCTCACTCATGGAGACGGCGAGCATGGAGCCAGCTGGCAATTCAGACATCAACCTGCCCCGTCGAGCAGCGAACAGCAGTGCTTCTTCGGCGGTCAGCATTCCGGCGATGCAGGCGCCTGCGATTTCGCCCACGCTGTGACCGACGATTGCGTCAGGTACGACGCCGTGCCGAATGAGGAACCGGGCCATCGCGATTTGAACTGCAACGAGCGCGGGCTGTGCCGTCGCGGTATCGGTCAGGTCGGTGTCAGCATTTCCATCCAGCAGGAAGGAGACATCGACATCCGCTTGTTCTCGCAGCAGACGTACCAAGGCATGAAGATCACTTGCGAAATGTCGGTTCGACTTGGCCAGGCCGGTGGCCATGCCGAGGAACTGACTGCCCTGGCCCGGGAACTGGAAAACGATGTCCGGCTTGCGGCGGCCGGTATCGCGTACCGGGTCAGCGACCTGCAGTGCGCCGTCCTTGTCCGCACACAAGGTTGCGCGATACCTGAGCGCTCGACGCGTGGTTTGGGCGCTCCACGCCGTGCGGTCCGCGGGGAGCCCGGCGAGTTCTGCGCGGTAGGCCCGTATCAACCTGTGGCAGGCAGCCTCGCTTTGCCCGGTTACGGGAATGACTGAAGGAAAATCGGTCGCGGCGGTCGTCGTCTCATCGAGAGCTTGTGGCGAACGCGCCAGCACTACGTGCGCATTTGTCCCGCCGATTCCAAAAGCACTGACCCCAATGGCACTGCGACTATCCGTTGTATGCCACGGCTCAGCGATTGCGGGAAAGTAAAACGGGCTGGTATCCAATGCTATCGAAGGGTTTACCTCGTCCATGTGGATCTGTGGCGCTATGAAACCATGCTGGATCTGGAGCACGGCCTTGATCAGCCCTGCCATGCCCGCGCATGTTTCCAGGTGCCCTACGTTGGCCTTCACTGAGCCAAGTGCGCAGGAGTTGTGTCCTTTCCCGGGCATTGCAAACAGGTCGTTCAATGCGTTGAACTCAATGGGATCACCGGCAATTGTCCCGGTCCCGTGCGCCTCCATCGCCCGCATGTCCATGGGCGTGAGATGGGCATCGAGCATGGCCGCGCTGATCACGCGTCGTTGTCCGTCGACGCTGGTGGTGGTGAAACCCACCTTGCGGGCGCCATCGTTGTTGACGGCGCAGCCTTTGATTACGGCTAACACGCGTTGCCCCTCAGCGAGCGCCAGGGATAACGGTTTCAGAACCACTAGCGCGACACCGCTGCCAAACACCGTCCCTGTCGCTTTGCTGGAGAAAGGCATGCAGTGGCCATTCTGTGCGTAGATCATGCCTCGCTGAGTCCGGTAAGGTGCACGTTGCGGAAACCGCAACGTGCATCCACCGGCCAGCGCTACTCGACATCGCCCTGCGCGTAAGGCCTCGACGGCCTCTGCGACGGCGACGAGCGATGTAGCGCAGGCTGCCTGCACACCGAGTACCGGCCCCTCTATGCCCAGGTGCCACGCCGCCCGCGTGACCAAGTAGTCCTTATCATTGGTAATTTGCAGCTCGAACCCTGACGGCTGGAATTTTTCCATGAGGTCGGACGCTTGCAAGTGGCCAAGGTAGGCTGAGCTACTGCAGCCGGCAAACAAACCGGTGTCGGGCATTTGCCCGGGCTTGATACCGCTATGCTCGAGCGCATGCCACGCGCACTCGAGGAATAGTCGGTGCTGAGGGTCCATCAAGGCTGCATCACGATGACCCACGCCAAAAAACGTGGCATCGAATGACAGTACGTTGTCATTCAACGGTGCGGCAAATGGCATGGTCTGCGCATCGGTAGGCGTATCACCGAGTTCGATTACCGACTCGACGCCGTTCACCAGGTTGTGCCAGTACTGCTCAAGGGTGTTGGCGCCAGGAAACCTGCAAGCCATACCAATGACTGCAATGTCGCGGTCCACGTGCTGATCGTACATGCGACCTCCGAATTCAATCAGTCGTGTATCCGCGGCGTACCCGGCCCTGAATCGCTTCGTCGGCCGCTTCGATCGGAATCAGCAATACAAAGGCCCGATAGCGCTCGCGCGGGACCTCTTGATACAGTTGCCGTACCCCAATCATCCCGGTCACCTCACCGGTGACACCGGTGGCAAACAATGATTGCCATCGCCCTTGCCAAATGGCGGATGAATTCCAGACCCCCGCTGTCTCGATTCTGCCCAAGCGTGTATCTGCGGTTTCCCGATAATAGGAGATCACGTCTTTATCCAGGCTTGCGATCTTCCAACCTTCGCCGCTGATGGTGCCGATTTCGACGCCGTCATCCCCGATCCATCGATCAATATGCGAGTTGACATCGCCCACAGTGGGCCTGTCGTCAGCCTGTGCCTTGAACTGAATATCGCTGAGTTCAAGCAGTGGCAGCATGACGAAGCGATCGGTGCCTATGCGCTCTGCGACAATCTGCCGGGCTTTGTTGAGCCCGTCGGGAAGGTCCAATTGAGCTCTGGCCAGATCGGCCAGGCTCACCAGATTTGACATCATGTCCTGTTCATTAATGGGCATAGCATTAGCTCCTTGTCGTTTGACGCTCGTTATCGAGCAACTGCCGGCCCCGCTCGCGGTCGGCGTCGCTGCCGGCGTCGGGGAAGATGGTGACTACACTGGCCTCCTTGTCGAGTTCAGAGGCGACGTTACACGCGACGATCCAGTTGGCCGCGGCCGAACCGCCAATTGGGATGCCGGTTTCCTCGAAGAACCGGAACATGGCTTTGAGAGACTCCTCATGTGAGACGGTCTGGAACGGCACTTCGTAGGGAATCAACGAGACAAACGGTTGCCGGAACCCGAAACCAAATCCTCCTGCGCCTGCGAATCTGGCAGTTCGGTTTGGAGGTTCCATCGTGCCAAATGGCAGTTCGCGAGGCGTGCACCCGACGACGCGCAGGTCCTGGTTTTGCTGCGCCAGCGCTGCGTATACGCCGGCAAGCGTACCTCCAGTGCCGATGGCTGCTACCCAGGCATCGGGGCGTCGGCCGTCGAGCTGACGGCAGATCTCGGCGCCGGTGTGATACTGATGCACCGATGTGTTTACCAAGTTCAGATGCTGGGATAGCAAGGTCCAGCCTGGCTCCGTGCAGGCGATCTGCTGGCTGCGGGCGATGATGCCAAGCAGAAAATGGCTGCTGTCCACCTTCGTGACAATCGCGTTGCTATCGCTCAAGGATTGAAGCAATACCTCTGGCGCTGAGTCGGGTATCACCACGTGCACGGGCAGGCCGCATAGATGCCCCAAATGAGCTAAAGCCTTGGCCATGTTGCCACCCGACGAATCAAGAAGCTTGAGCGGGCCCTGATCAAAGTCGTGAGCATTGATCGCATCACAAAACAAGCCGAAGGCCACGCGATCCTTGATCGACCCGGAAGGGTTCTTCGACTCCAGCTTGGCGAAGATTCGACCTCCGTTCTGTGGCCCCGGCACTTCCACGAGCGGGGTGTTTCCCAGCGACGCACTGAAGTCCCTGAGTTGGGGAAACATATCCAGCGCTTTGGCAGGGCTGGGAGCTGCTGATTGAGCATTGAAAAGGTCGAAATCCATGACAAATTTCCCATTACGCGTTTGGATTGAATGAACGTAGAGGTCACGCCGTACGAGAGGGGCCCAGGATGGTGTCCACTACCAACGGCTCATTGCCGAGAAAGTAGAAGTGCCCGCCTGGAAAAACCTCTAGCACTGGATGTTTGGGCAGCAATTGAGACCACTCGAAGAACTGCTTTCTGTCGATCAACGGATCGTTGTCGCCCGCGAATAGGCGGGTCGTGGGTAAGTCACCCACCGGCAACTTCGCAAGCTTTTGAAGAAGCGCCAGGTCTTGACGAACAGCTGAAGCAACAACCGTCTGAGCGGTGTCAGCGGAGGTGCTCAACTCGGGCACTTCGCCAAGCCCCATCGCACGCTCTGCAAGCTGGTCGACATCCTGCTGTGATTGAAGGATTGTCTGCAGCGACACCGGTGCCATCTGAGACGACAGGATGAGTTGAGCCACCCTGAATCTCGACGATGCCAGGGAGGACGCTATATGCAGTGCGAGCAAGGCGCCCATGCTGTGCCCAAAGAGTGTGGTGGGCGCGATGCCAAGAAGACTGGCCAACCCCCTCATGCAGCGTTGGATAGCTGCGTGTGGGTCGCTCCAGTTCACTGTCGCGTTGCTCGTGCCTGGTTGAGGGTATTGCATTATTACGAGGTCCACGTCCGCAGGCAGGTGGTCTCGCCACGCTCTATAGAACTCGGAACTACCGCCAGCGTGAGGGAACACAACCAGTTGATGTCGCACAGGCACTGAGGCCGCGAAGCTAAATCTAATGGCACCTTCGGCCTGGGCTTGTATGAGCTTCATAGCTCACCCGACCCGGATGCTTGTGCTTCGCTTTGGCGCTCGCCGTAGATTTGAGCGCGTAGAGACGCGCGGTCAATTTTGCCGATGCCTTTGCGCGGAATCGCCTCTATCAGGACTAGCCTCTCCGGCAGTTTGAATTGCGCTATACCAACAATCTCCAGGTGCCGTCGGACTTCGGATAACGAAAGCTGTTCTCCTTCGTGCACTACGGCAAACAGGCAAGGCACTTCGCCGAAGCGCTGGTCGGATATACCCACCACCGCGACGTCCTGGATCTTCGCGTGCTGTTTAGTAAGCGCTTCAATCTCTTCCGGGCTGAATTTTTCTCCACCGCGATTGATTGAGTCGGTCAATCGCCCATCGATATAGACGTTGCCCGCCGAATCAAGGTGGGCCATGTCGCCGGTTCGGTAATACCCGTCTTGCGTGAAGGCGCGGGAAGTCGCCAGCGGATTGTTGAAATACGAAGATATGGTGTAGGGGCCGCGGGTGATTAATTCACCCGATTGGCCAAGCGGGACCGGCGTGCCGTCGCTGTCCACAATCAGGACCTCATCTTGCTCGGACAACGGGCGGCCCTGTGAGTTGAATCGGACGCTGTCCGAATCAGTCCCGCGGGTGAAGCAAAGAAGCCCTTCGCTCATCCCGTAGCACTGCTGGATACGCATCCCTAACCTTGATTCAGCAAGGGCTGCGAGATCAGCAGGCAGGCGCGACCCACCGACTTGAATGTGCCTTAATGTCTGAGGTGCAATCCCTTGCTGATTCACTCGATCAAGCCACTGGGCCAGTAATGCTGGAACCAGCGTCGAATGTGTTACTTCATGGTTTGTTATCAGTCTCAAAGCCGTTTGCGCGGACGTGTCCGGGGACAGAACCACGGTTCCCCCGCAAAGGAGGGTGCCGAGAATGCCTGGGCAGTTGATGACAAAACCGTGAGATATGGGCAGCACCGCCAGATAGGAGGAGGAGTGACTGAGTTCGAATACCCGGCAAGCTTCAGCGATCATGTAGCTGTAGCCTGCGTTTTTTCTAGCGATGGGCTTCGGGAGTCCTGTCGTCCCGCTCGACAGCAGCATCATCGCTGTATCTTCTGCACCCATCTGTGTCGCGCGCAGTTCATGCGCTGACGCGTTGTCACATGACGCTGAGCAGAATTCCCTGAGCGCTAGCCAGTCTGAATTGTCGCCGTTGTCAGGCTCATCAATAAGACCCAGCACCACGTCCAAACCTTCTTCACGACTGACAGTGCTGGCCACACCCACTGCGCTGAAGCGACGGTTACCTTTGGTCATGGCCATGACACGAGGCCTGACCATTTTCAGGACGTGTCGCAATTCTTGTTCGCGATAGGCGGGAAGGAGTGGCACTGGAGCCGCGCCGGTTATCAGCGTCGCAAGCATCAAGATGACAGCATCGGCGCAGTTGGGTAACTGAAACGCGACATGATCGCCTTTCGAGATGCTTAGGGCTCGCAGCCGTGCGGCTGTAGAGGCAACTCGCGACTTCAATTGCGCATAGGAAATAATTTCGCCATCGGCAATTAAGGCAGGTGCATCTCCGCCCTTGTTTAGGACCACGGCCAACTGTTCGTTCAGTGATGCAGGATGAGGACTCATTTCGTACCCCCGGCACGAGGGCCGTCAGTTGCGTGTGCTGACTCGATCAGTCGCTCAAGCTCTCGCAAGGTATGGTCATGCGTATCCCAAAGCGAAAATCCGCCACATCCCAACTGCTCCAGCATCAGTTGCAACTCCAGCGTTTCCGCCGAGCTCAGGCCCAGATCAGTGCGCAGCCTCCAGTCACCGGCGGCTGACGCGAGCAGCTCGGGCGGTAACCCTATTTCCTTCAGCAGCACAATTACCTGTGTCGACGTCATTCCTTGAACTCCAGATTAATCCTTAATGAGAATTATTAACTCATGACTGCCGGTCAGTCAACAAGGCGTTTATGAGTTTTTTTGGGTCGCAGGAAATGAAGGGGGCAACACAGGATTCGCGGCTTTTGTGAGTTCTACCGAAGAAGGCGAAGTGGTACGCAGGCAAGTGCTGCGCCTTGAGCCTGGGACGAGCGTTAATGTAGGTCGCGATTACAGCGAATCGGCGAGGACTTGAGTTAACGCGGATCGCTGCAACGCCCGACGGGCACGAGAACGACGAATTGACGCTGGATATGGGGGCGGACGCAGCGACGAACCTGAATCGCCTGGGCGGAAAAACGCCACTGACGCCGATAAAACGATCACGTAACGTTCCGCAAGGTCAGGGAAGAGGCGGCCACCGGGGTTAAAGCGGAGTCGATAGGTGCCGCTTTGGAGATAACGCTTGCCACTGATTTTCAACATCAGCCGCCGGGCTTTCAGTTGGACTCCTCAGCCACGTTAATCAGGCGAAGGCACACGGAGGTAACATCACGAGCAAATTGCTCACAATCGGTGCCCTCATTAGCGATCGCATCATCGGTGACCCCATGCACGCCGGCATAGATTATCAAGGCCGTGATTCGGGGCTGATCAAATCGCCAGGTGCCTGCTTCATTGCCTCCCAGCAGAATGTCTTGCAACTGTTCCAGGATGGCATTTTTTTCTTGATTGCTACGATTGTGGTGATGGTGGTTTGTGTAAACGATGTCGTGCGTTCTATACGTTTCGACATAGGCAATAACGTTTGTATGGATCCAGGTGCGCAGGCGCGCCAGCCAATCTCCGGGAGCGCACTTATCCACCTCTTCCTCAAGACGACGCAGGAACTGCGCGGTGTAACGTTGCCCCATCGCTTCAAGCAACTCATTTTTGGAAGAAAAGTAAATATAAAAAGTACCCTTCGCTACCTGCGCCAGTTCGGCGATCCCGTCAATGGTAGTGGCTTCGACGCCCTGCGCTAAAAACAGCGTTTCTGCGGCGGCCATCAATTCATCGAGGCGTATGTGCGCAGGCTTGGTTCGCGGCGTTTTCGAGGTGGGTGGCTCGACTTGGCTTTTCTTATATTTCATCGCTGTTTGGGGCCCTGCATAAAAGTTGACTGGCTAGGAGAGGAAGAGGCATCTGTACGAGCCTTTCAGCCCTGACTATCGGTCGGTCAATTGTATCTTGGCGACGGCATCAAGCGAAGTCTTCTTGTTGACTGACTGTCAGTCAGTGGATAGGATCAAGGTAAGTTCTTTAACGTAAATTGGACTCCGATGCGCAAATATCGAATTCACGCCTTGGTCGCTGCCGCCTATCTCGGAACATTTCTCGCGACGCTGGACATCAGCATCGTCAACGTCGCACTGCCTACCCTTCAGACAGCGTTACAAACTGACTTGGCGGGTCTTCAATGGGTCGTCAACATCTATGCAGTCGCATTGTCCGCGGTGATGCTATCTGCCGGACCTCTTGGTGATCGCTATGGGCACAAACGGGTTTGGCTTGGTAGCGTTTTGCTCTTTGTGGTTGGATCGGTCATCTGCTCGCTGGCTAGCCAACTGCCGATGCTTTTGTGGGGGCGAGCTGTCCAAGGCGTTGCCGGCGCTATGCTTATACCGGGGGCAATGCCGATTCTGGCTCACGCATTCCCTGATCCCGGCCAGCGGGCGCGGGCGATTGGCGGGTGGTCCGCTTTTAGCGCACTCGCGTTGATTTGCGGGCCGTTAGTGGGGGGCATATTGGTCGAGCGTGTCGGGTGGCAGAGCATTTTCCTGGTCAATGTCCCGCTTGGCATTCTGGCAACTGTGCTGGGTGCGTATGGTATTCCCGAGCGCAAGCATCTCGATCACGCGGCGTTCGATCCAGCAGGGCAGGCGCTTAGCATGCTATGGCTGGGGGCCCTCAGCTATGGCCTCATTGGAATCGGGGAACATGGCAGTTCGCCCGATAGGGTTTTAATCCCTTTGCTTACTGCCGCAGTGGGCTTCATCGCATTCGTATGGGTTGAGTTGCGCGTCAAACGGCCTCTGTTTCCGATCAAATTATTCCGTAGTCGCCCGCTGGTGCTGGCCAATCTGGCGTCGTTTATTCTCGGCTTCTCCAGTTACAGCAGCCTCTTCTTTTTGTCCCTTTTTCTCCAGCAAGTACAGGGGAGCAGCCCGGAGATTACTGGTTGGAAACTAATGCCGCAGTTCGTCATGATGGCACTGGCCTCCTTGTTTTTCGGGCGATTCGTGGCGCGGTTCTCGATGAAGTTCCTGATGGTCACAGGTTATGCGCTGATAGGTCTGGCCTTGTGCGCCATGGTCGTTTTCAATCCATGGACTCCCTATCTCGGGATTGGATTGATCCTTGCCGTACTGGGTTTTGGAACAGGGTTATCAGTACCCGCAACCGGCATGATGGTCATGGGCTGCGTCCCGCCTGAACGTGCCGGCATTGCATCCGCGACAATGAACGCCTTGAGGCAGACCGGAATGGCTTTGGGAATCGCCATTTTAGGTAGCACCATGAGTGTTTATGCGGTCAATAGGCTCACTGTTGAAATACAAGACAGTGGGCCAAGTCATGCAGCTTATTTGGCTCGACGAGCGATAGTGGACCATGTTTTCCCGTCGACTCAGCCCTGGGTTGTCGATCTTTACAGGTCAGCGATGGCGGGTGGCTTTGGTCTCGTCATGATCTGTGCAGGCCTGGCATGCCTGGCGATATCAGGTCTGCTGTTTTTCTTTTTTACTCATAGGCCTGCGGATGCTTGAACTCGTGGAGCGGGGGGCTATTAGAAACGGAAACTTACGAACGCCCCTGCGCAAAACGCCAGAAAGCCGTGTGTTCAGTTTGTACCGGATCTGCCCTGCTGACTTTCGCGATAACGAGACTTATCTGAGTAACCTGCACAGCTCCCGCGCCTCTTCAGATGTCCGTTAAGTCTTTCGGTAAGTAAACCGGTGAGACGAACACCCAGCCTTTGCCTTCTTCATCCACCACGCGAATTCTATGTAGCTCGCGTAACAGAACCAAGGCTTGCTCAGGCAACGGCACTATGTGTTTGCTCTTGTCCAAGTGTTTGGTCTTGCTCACCATATAACGCCAATCGGCGCCCACCCAGTCGACATCTTCCCAGCGCATCTGAACCAGTTCGCCTGGGTGGACCGGTAACATGACCAGCAGGCGCATTGCGGTGGCAACGCTGCCGTCGTTGCAGTCATCAAGGTGTAGAAAAAACCTGCCTAGATCGGCCGGCCGTTCGATCGCCGGGTTGCTGGTGACGACATGGCGGATCTTCAATTCCTCAATGTTGCTGAGCGCTACGTTGCGATCAATCCAGCCGCGCCCTTCAGCAAACCCCAGGACGGCGCGGATGATGGTGCGCACGCGCCGGGCCATCGCCAGTGTGCGCTGGCGGCGCAGCTCGGTAATGATCGTGGCGTGCGCCGCGGGCAATGTCGCGCGCCTCCTTGAGACCAATGTCGGGGTAAGCGCCGATGGAGAAGCGGTTTGCAGGCGATACTTCAATCGCCAAACCTTGGAAGGGGATTTGCCGACCTTGCTCGACGCCCTTACCTCCACGTAGAGCCCAGGGACTTCGCCATCGGCGTGTTTGCTGGGTTCGGTCAGCGAGCGGATCAAGGCATCGCTGAGTTTTCGTTTGAAAACAACCGCATTATCTGGGGCATCGCTGGGGGCATCCTTTTAAGGAACCGAAATTTGCCCCCAGTTATGCCCCTATGAGCCGTGGAATCCATCGGATTTAGACAGACGGAAGTAGACTTAAATTATCAATAAGTCGTTGTTATAAAACGCTTTTATGGAGTTTAGTGGAATTGCATTACAGGCTATCGGGGTCGCCAAAGAACATCTGAATCCGCGACCGCAACCACCGCTCCCCCGGATCATTATCCTGGGAGCCGCGCCACGCCATGTGCAGTTCAAAGCTGCGCACCGGCAACGGCGGGTCTTCGGCGCGCAGGCCGCCGGCGGCGGTCAGGGCTTCGGCGGTGTAGTCGGGGACGGTCGCCAGGATGTCGGTGCCGGCCAGTAGGGTGCCCAGGCCGTTGAATTGCGGGACCGCGAGCACCACATGGCGTTTGCGGTCAAGTTTCTCCAGCTCTTCATCAATAAACCCGCTGAGATCGCCGGCAAACGAGACCAGGGCGTGGGGGCGGGCGCAGAAGTCGTCCAGGCTCAGGGCGCCGGGTACGCTGTCGGCGCGCAGCAGTTTGGGCAGGCTGCGGCGCAGCAGTTTGCGCTTGGCGTTGGCCGGCAGGTCGGCGGTGTAGCTGACGCCAATGGAGATCTCCCCGGAGGCCAGCAGGCCCGGCATCAGGATGTAGTTGACGCGACGGATTACCAGCACGATGCCCGGCGCTTCGGCGCGCAGGCGCTTGAGCAGTGGCGGCAGCAGGGCGAACTCGACGTCGTCCGACAGGCCGATGCGAAACACTGCGGTGCTGGTGGCCGGGTCGAACTCGGCGGCGCGGCTGACGGCGGTGGAAATCGAATCCAGGGCCGGCGACAGCAGGGCGAAAATCTCCACGGCTCGGGCCGTGGGCTCCATGCTGCGCCCGGTCCGCACAAACAGCGGGTCATCGAACAGCCCGCGCAAGCGCGACAAGGCAGCGCTGATGGCCGGCTGGCCGAGGAACAATTTCTCGGCCGCGCGGGTCACACTGCGCTCGTGCATCAAGGTTTCGAATACGATCAACAGGTTCAGGTCGACACGACGCAGGTCGTTACGGTTCATCTTGTGTCCTGGCAGATTCAGCGAACTTGACGTGAACGGCCACATGATAACAATGGCCGGCGTGAATCTTACGGGGAAAGGCTGGTACTCTGCACCGGCTAATTCAGATTTCCTACGCTGCCTGGTGTTTTTTCCTAGGCGGTGGAATCAATGACAGACATGACGACTATTAATGGCGACCGGTGGCCTTGCCCCGAAAGCCCAGATAAAGTTCATGGCATTAGAGGTTACTTTGGCGAGGTTTGCGATGTCCCGCACGATCCGTTTTCACAAGTTTGGTCCGGCCGAGGTGCTCAAGTGCGAAGAGCATGAAGCCACGTTGCCCGCACCGGGCGAAGTGCAGGTGCGTGTCGAGGCGATTGGCATCAGTTGGTACGACATTCTCTGGCGCCAGAACCTGGCGTCGTCCCACGCGCGGCTGCCTTCGGGCCTTGGCCATGAAATGGCCGGCGTGGTCGTGGCGCTGGGCGAGGGCGTCGAGGACCTGGCGGTGGGCGACAAGGTCGCTAGCTTCCCGGCCGAAAGCCCCAATGATTACCCGGTATATGGCGAGTTGATTGTGCTGCCCCGTTCGGCCCTGACCCGTTACCCGGACGTATTGAGCCCGGTGCAGGCCAGCGTGCATTACACGCCACTGTTGATTGCCTACTTTGCCTATATCGACCTGGCGCGGGCCAAGCCTGGGCAGTTCGCCCTGGTCACCGATGCCAGCCATTGTGCCGGGCCTTCGTTCGTGCAATTGGGCAAGGCCCTGGGGGTGCGGGTGATCGCGGCCACCAAATCACCGGACGAGCGCGAGTACCTGCTGTCCCTGGGCGCCGAAAAGGTCATCGTCACCGAAGAGCAGGACTTGCTGATGCAAATCAACAAGTTCACCGATGGGCGCGGCGTGGATGTGGTGTTCGACGGCCTGGGTGGCCCGCAGATGTCGCTGCTGGGCGATGTGCTCGCGCCACGTGGCAGCCTGGTGTTGTATGGCCTGCAAGGCGGCAACCAGACGCCATTCCCGGCCTGCGCCGCGTTCCAGAAGAACATCCAGTTCTTTGTGCACTGCATCGGCAACTTCACTGGCAAGCCGGAGCTGGGCATCGCCCAGGACCAGGCTGCGCTGCAACGGGCGCTACGTGAGATCAACCAATTGACTGCCGACGGGCTGCTGATACCTCTCAAGACCCGGGTATTTGCCTTCAGCGAATTTGTCGATGCACACCGCTATATGGACGAATGCCCATGTCGCGAGCGGGTGGCGTTGCAGGTTGAAGCCGTTTGATCTGTGGGAATGTTCGTAATCGGACATTCCGCCTACGCTGCCCATGGGGCAAATACGCCATTTGAAAGGACGGTACCTACGCCCTTGGCACCAGGACTGTCACCGTTTCCCCCCTGTAAAACCTGCCTTTTAAGCCGCCGCCGCCCTGAATCCCAGAGCCGCGGCGTTTTGCGTGGGCCCCGCAACAAGTGCCAAGCTGTTGATCTGCACTGGTTTTTACGCTGAGTCTGTATCTTTTAATCATCAAGCAAGCGCTGATAATTGCCCGGTCACTTTCATCTCAAGGACTGAGCAATGATTGCAGAAAACAAATCACAACAGCGGTTCGCTGTAACTAGTAAGTCGCCTTGTATGCCGGGCAAAGGATGTTGGTCGGTAGATAGAGTGCGAACTAAATCCGGTAGTTTCCCTGCGCTGTATATGTCAGACCATTCTTGATTGTCTGAGTTAAATTCCACTAGGAAGCTGTAAGACCGTTCCTAGGCTGGCCAGCAGGCCGGTGTAGGGGCTTTCTTCAACAGCTGATGGCATCTTCGCAGGGATGTTCCGACTGGCGCTTTGTTGTGCGGTGCTAACATTTAGCTATCAGCCTTAGTCGCAACAGGCGCCAACTCCAAGCAAACCGCAGGACGGACAGGCACGCCTAACTGCTTGCCCGGAACTGACAGTTAACTTCAGGTAGTAAAGCTATGAGCGCTATTCACGAACAAGCCATGAATTATGTTTACCAGCAAGTATTGCAACGCTTACAGGGCTACTTCTCGCGAGCGGAGCGAACTGCACTTCAATTATTGATTCAGCGGTTGATTGTGGCGGCAGGCGGCATCGAACAGATCGGTGACTACAAAGTATTGGTCGCCCATGGGGGCGGCAGAGGCAGCAGTTATGCATTGGCCTTCCTGCGTGCCGCCCAATTGACCATCGCCGGCCGGGCGCCGAGGAGTTTCCAGTTGCGCGTCGCAACCCTGCGGCATACGGGAATGACGCAAGCCGCGCTGGACAGCATTCATCGTGGCTACAGCGCATTGTTTTTCCATGACGACCCCCGGGTCGAGCTGATGATGGTGGAAAACCAGGAGGTCTTGCCCTTCAACCACCTGCGTCCGGCTTCGACAACTGGGCAGGATATCGGCCGGCGCAATATGTTGATGGTCGGGCATAGGAGTTGCGGGGATATTCGCACCAGCCTGTGTAACGACGGCTACTTGTCCCTGGGGGATTTCTATCGGCGCATTACCGCCTGGGACGGTGGGGTGCACGCCCTGGTCAGCAGTGATTCGCCGCGCAAGCAAAACCAATACCTGGCGTGGCTGGTCAAGACTACCCGCGCGGCGGGCATGAAAGGTCACTCTGGCCGGCCCCTGGCGCTCACCGCCCTGTTTACTCGCATGGACGATTGCAGCGTTGGCTATTACCGCGATGTGTATGGCGAGCACTATGCAGCACAGGATGCATCTTCCAAGGAAGTGCATCGCCACCTGGCCTACATCGGCGTAGCCGACCTGTTATGCACCGGGGAGCTGGACTGCACCGCATTGCTCAACGATTTCATGGGTTACAAGCAAGATGAGTTTGCCTTTCAGTTCAGCACCCCGGCCTACGCCAACCCATTGATGATGGCGCACATGCATGGCCTGCACGCCGAAGTGTTGCTGGGCATTGACTATCAGCAGGGTGTCAGGGGGTTTATCGAACAGGCCATCGGTTTTATGCGCCGCAAAAGAATCCCCGAACTGCTGATTGCCCAAGCCGGTACTCCGGACGGGCGCATGCTGGCGACGACTTACGCGCGTGAGTTTTTTGGCCTGGAAGAAAGCCAATTGGTCTGCCTGTTGTTTTCACCGTTTATCCAACAAGGCCAGCGGCTGGAAGCGTTCTTGCGCCGCTGCCACCCCGGCATGCTGGTGGCGCTGCCCGAACTGCACAAAGCCCTGGAGGGCAAGGCGTCGGCCGAATTGATCCAGCATTGGATTGTCGATACCAGCGGTTTGCCGCTGGCGTTGTTGCAGCATTTGTACCGCAACGATCTGGCGGCCAATGCCGCCTGCATCAACAGCGAGGAGCCGGTCACAGGGCCGCACGGCGTGCCAGGACGCTGAAGGTGGGTGTGCGACGGCAGAAAACGTCATGAGTGAGGACAAACAGGCAGACTTCGCCTATCAGGCTGTGTATCGCTACATGATCAACCTGATCAATGAAGTGGGCGGTGAGGCGAGGGTCAAGCTGCCGTCGTTGCGACACCTGGCCGAGCGTTTGAGCGTGTCGATTTCCACCATTCAATACGCTTATTCGCTGCTGGAAAAGGAGGGCAGGGTGTACTCGGTGGCCAAGTCCGGTTACTACGCCTTGCCCATTGCCAGCACTACCCCGTGCTGCACCGCCGGTGATTTGCTCGAGCGCTTGTATGCCGGGGCGCGCAGGCCGGGGATGTTGGTGCTCAGTGCCGATGAGCCGGCGCAACTGCTGTCCTTGGACGGCCCATTGCTGCAACTGGAGCGTGAGCTGGTGCGCCAGTACCCGCGCCAGTTGCAGCCCTATTCCCAGCCCTGTGGTATCTGGGAACTGCGTGCGGCTTTGGCGGCGCGCTACACCCGTTCGCCTACACGATGCTGGCAAGCGGATGACGTCTATATCGGCGCTGACCTGCGGGGCGTGCTGGCCATCCTGATCGAAGTCCTGGCCCTCAAAGGGGCGGCGGTGCTGGTGGAGTCGCCGTGTGACTGGCTCGTGCTACGGCTGCTGCAAGACGCCGAAGTGCGGGTGATCGAGTGGCCGTGCAACGAGCAGGGACGGCTGGACCTTGCGTATCTGGAGCAGCAGTTGCGTAGCGAGGGCGTGCAACTGGCATTGCTATCCTCGACCCCCGGCCTGGCCACCGGCAAAGCCTTGACCCTGGCCGAGCAGGCGCAACTGGCAGGGTTGCTGGAGCAACATGGCTGTTGGCTGCTGGAGAACGACATCCATGGCGGCTTGGAATTCGAGGCGTGCGCCGGCTACTTGCGGGACCTGGTGAATCCTGAGCGGTTGATGGTGTTTTCTACCTTCGAGAAACTCATGGCCCGGAAGCGCCCTATGGTTACCTGCTGTCGCGGCACATGAGCACGCAATTGCAGCGCCAGTTCCTGTTGCGCGCGTTTCGTTTGTCGTCCATTCGCCAGCGGGCGATTGCCCGGCTGGACCACAATGGCCGCCTGGACCAGCACTTGCTGGAGCTGCGCGCACTGCTCAAGGAACACGCGGCAGCGATGCACAAGCGTCTGGAGCAGCATCTGGGCGAGCGCGTGACATACCGCCAGCCCCAGGCAGGCGCCACCTATTGGTTGCGCTCGACCGAGGCTGTGGATATGCGCCGGGTATTCCAGAACATGCTGGCGCGCCAGGTGGTGATCGCCCCTGGTGAGTTGTTCAGTGTCAGTGGTCTGTACCAGCAGCACTTTCGTTTGAGTCATGTGTTCAGCTCCCACCATAGCCTGGACCTGGTCCTGGAAGAGTTGGCGCGGGCACTCAAGCAGGGGCAGAATGGATGATTTGGTGTTGCGGGAAATATCCCTAATTATTGTGGGATAGATACCGTCGCATGGCGGTCGAACTCCCAGTAAACTGCATTCCTTTTCCGAATCCTTCTTTTCAGAGGTTTTTGCATGACTCTCAGTCCTTTTGCGGGCAAACCGGCACCGGCTCAATTGCTGGTGGACATCCCGCGACTGGTAACGGCCTATTACACCGGCCAGCCCGATGCAGCAATCTCCACTCAGCGCGTGGCATTTGGTACCTCCGGGCACCGTGGCAGCTCTTTTGACTTGAGCTTCAACGAATGGCACGTGCTCGCCATCAGTCAGGCCATTTGCCTGTACCGCGAGGCGCAAGGTATCAATGGCCCGCTGTTTGTCGGCCTCGACACCCATGCGCTGTCCACCCCGGCGGGCGCCAGTGCGCTGGAAGTACTGGCGGCCAACGGCGTGCATGTAATGCTCGCCGAGGGCGATGAATACACACCCACCCCGGCGATTTCTCACGCCATCATCTGCTACAACCGTGGCCGCACCAGCGGGCTGGCGGATGGCATTGTCATCACCCCGTCCCACAACCCGCCCCAGAGCGGCGGCTATAAGTACAACCCGCCCAACGGTGGCCCGGCCGATACCCATGTCACCAAGTGGATCGAGGCCAAGGCCAACGAGCTGCTGGCGGCCAAACTGGCCGGGGTCAAGCGCATTACCCACGCGCAGGCGTTGAAAGCCGACACCACCCACCGCCATGACTACCTCAACACCTACGTGGCCGACCTGATCAATGTGATCGACATGGACGCCATCCGCAGTGCCGATCTGCGCCTGGGCGTGGATCCGCTGGGCGGAGCCGGGGTGCGCTACTGGTCGGCCATCGCCGAGCACTACCGTTTGAACCTGGAAGTGGTGAACACCGAAGTCGACCCGACTTTCCGCTTCATGAGCGTGGATTGGGACGGCCAGATTCGCATGGACCCATCCTCCAGCTATGCGATGCAAGGCCTGATCGGCCTCAAGGACCGCTTCGACGTGGCATTTGCCTGCGACCCGGACCACGACCGTCACGGCATCGTTACCCCGTCGGGCGGGCTGTTGGCGCCGAACAACTACCTGGCCGTGTCCATCGACTACCTGTTCCAGAACCGTCCCCAGTGGCGTGCTGATGCTGCCGTTGGCAAGACCGTGGTCAGCAGTGGCTTGATCGACCGCGTGGCCGCGCGCATTGGCCGGCGCCTGTACGAAGTGCCGGTGGGCTTCAAGTGGTTTGCCGATGGCCTGTTCGAAGGCTCGCTGGGCTTTGGCGGCGAAGAAAGCGCGGGGGCTTCGTTTTTGCGTAAGGATGGCACTGTCTGGAGCACGGACAAGGATGGCTTGATCCCGGCCTTGCTGGCCGCGGAAATGACCTCGCGCAAAGGCCAGGACCCAAGCCAGATCTACCGAGGCCTGACCGACGCCCTGGGCGAACCCTTCGCCATTCGTGTGGATGCCAAGGCCACGCCGGCGCAGAAGGCGCTACTGGGCAAGCTGGCGCCGGCGCAGGTCACGTCCACGCAGTTGGCCGGGGAAAGCATCCAGCAGATCCTCAGCCATGCACCGGGGAACGACCAGGCGATTGGCGGGTTGAAAGTCATGACCGAAAACGGCTGGTTCGCCGCACGGCCATCGGGCACCGAGGATATCTACAAGATCTATGCCGAGAGCTTCATTGGCGAAGATCACCTCAAGCGCCTGGTGGAAGAGGCGCAGGTGTTGGTGGACGGCGCCATCACCCCGAACTGACACACAGTTGTAAAAAATGTGGGAGCGGGCTTGCCCGCGATGGCGGTGGATCAGTCAATGTATCGGTGACTGACCCAACGCCATCGCGGGCAAGCCCGCTCCCACAGTGTGTTTAGTGCCAGGCTTGGGATCAGGCCAGGTCCACCAGCACTACTTCGCTGTCTTCGAGCGCGGTCACTCGCAGCACGCGTTCATCCTCTACCGCAACGCCGTCCCGCGCATGCGCTCGCAAGCCATTCACATCGATCACCCCAGTGGCCGGCACCAGATACGCCCGGCGTCCTGCATCCAGGTGATACTCGGCACTTTCCCCGGCCTTCAGGTTGGCCGCCACCAGGCGCGCGTCGGCACGGATCCGCAGGCTTTGATTGTCGCCGTGCTTGCCACTGGCCAGGGTCACGAAGCCTTCGCGCTCGCCCTTGGGAAACGGCTTGGCACCCCAGGAAGGGGGCAAACCCGCTTCATTGGGAATGATCCAGATCTGGAAAATCTTGGTTGCCGTGGCTTCCAGGTTGTATTCACTGTGGGCTATCCCGGTGCCCGCGCTCATTACCTGTACGTCGCCAGCCTCGGTGCGGCCTTTGTTGCCCAGGTTGTCCGCGTGGCTGATGGCACCTTCACGTACATAGGTGATGATTTCCATATCCCGATGCGGATGCTGAGGGAAACCGGTACCGGGCGCGATGATGTCGTCGTTCCACACCCGCAGGTTGCCCCAGTGCATACGCTTAGGGTCATGGTATTCAGCGAATGAAAAGTGGTGATGGGCATCCAGCCAACCGTGATTGGCACCGCCCAGGGAGGTAAAAGGTCGAAGTTCAAGCATGATCGTCTCCTGTTGATGGGCCTATCTTCTATCAGGTCATCATCGATAAAAAGCGTAAAAAATGCCTTATTTCAATCAAATTATTCGATTGGTTTGTGGTCGCGAAAACTCGACCCGATCTTCACTTCATCGCCTAACCACATGAAGCCAAAGCAATTGGCTGGAACTGTCGGAGGTTTCCGGCGACCATAGCGTTTCTGTCCGCTCAAGCCCCCGCAGGAGTCCGCGTGCCGCAACACACTCCCGATCTGCCCCCCGAACTGCGCCCGCTGGCGCAAATGCCGCTATTCAAGCGCCTGGCTGCCCGGCTGTTTGGCCATGGTTTAACGCGCCTGCGGGCCCAGCATCGTTTTTCGTGGCTGCATGGCCAGGCCGACGGTTTTCGCAGCGGGCATGAGGCGGGCGTGGAGTATGGCTACCAGGAGGGCAGGCGCGATGGCATCGAGGAAGGGCGCCAGGTCCTGTTGATCCGTGATTATCGCAGCGATGAGCATCGCGTCCCGGGTGTCGACGACAGCCTGTTCGACGATTGGCGCCTGCCACTGACCGCGGAGCTGAAAAAACGTATCAAGGCCGATGTGGCCCGCCTGCTACCGGCTCATGCGCAGCCCAGCGCAGCCCAGTGGAAGATGATCTTCAGCGACACCCCGTCCACTTCGGTGATTGCCGGTGCCGGTGCCGGCAAGTCCACGTCGCTGGTCCTGCGGATCCTGCTGCTGACGCATTACCTGGGCTTTGAGCTGAGCTCCATGACCGTGGTGACCTTCACCCGTGAATCGCGCAAGGACTTCATCAACAAGCTCATGCAGATTCTCCAGCTGTGGGGCCAACCCCTTGGTTTGAAAGAAGCCCAGGCTGTGGTGCGCACCTTTCACTCGCGCATCCTGCCCATGGTCCGCAGCCTGCCGGGCTTTGAGCGGTTGCAGGCGTTCGAGAACCTGCACCACGGCACTTACGACGAGGAGGCCGATAGCAACCCCTTCGACCTGCGCATCAACGATGCCCAACGCCAGCAACTCAACGCCTGTTATCACGGGCTCCATGGCCGGCATGCGCGCTTTCGCGAGCTGATGACGCCCATGGCCCGCCACGCCCTGCAGCTCAAGGAGCTGGAGCGCGACCACCCGGATGTACAAAAGCGCGTGGCGGTTACCGAGTTGGCAGCCAAGCGCGACGAAGAGCTGTGCGATGTGATCGAGGACCTGTGGTTGCGCGCCGGCGCATGGCCGATCCAGGGCATCGAGCCAAACCGCCAGAGCGTTGAAATCAATG
The DNA here is from genome assembly GCF_058742075.1 of Pseudomonas sp. HC1(2025). Taxonomy (NCBI): domain Bacteria; kingdom Pseudomonadati; phylum Pseudomonadota; class Gammaproteobacteria; order Pseudomonadales; family Pseudomonadaceae; genus Pseudomonas; species Pseudomonas sp. HC1(2025). The sequence continues at coordinate 2,811,332 of NZ_CP196017.1, forward strand.
GTGCGTCGTTCCATTGCCATGGCTACTGCGCCGAACTGGATGCCTGGGTGGTGTTGGGTTTCGACTCCCGGGAAAACCCGCAGATTGCTCGCCCTGGGGCCAAGCTGTCGGTACGCGCGGAATGGGCGGTCAAGCGCACCTTGTTTCAAGCTTTCTGTCGTAAGCCATTGATATGGATAGATAGCTACGAGTCATCCAGGCGCCTGTTGAGCAGCCTGGCCGCAGATACCACCTCGGGGCCGGGGTTTGATTACAAGGTCAAGGGTGAACTGGCTTCGGCGCCGCTGCTGGATTGTTTCGTCACCGCCGCCGGGTTTATCGAAAACCTCGGCCTGGACGTGCCCACGGCTGTGGGCCAAATGAGCTTTGCCAAGGATGACCCGGATCGCGGTTTCTTCGAGGCCCTGGGTATTTTCTGGAAGGCCCTGGAAGATCACCTGCTGGACCAGTCGCCGCCGATCATGACCTATAACCGCATGTTTTCGCTGTTTGGCGAGAACACCCCGGAAAACCTCAAGTTGCTCAACGATGGGCTGTTGCGGCCGCTGTCGCACTTGATGATCGACGAATTCCAGGATGTCTCGCCGCAGATCGTCTCGTGGATCCGCGCCAGCCTGCGCGAAATCCGCAGTCGTGGGCCGGCGATGCATGTGGGGCGCGGTGCCCAGCATTCCTCGCTGCTCTGCGTGGGTGATGACTGGCAGTCGATCTATGGCTGGCGCGGCAGCTCGCCCAAATACTTCATGGAGTTCAACAAGGAGTTCCCGTCACCGGCCACCACTCGGGTGATGCTCGGGGAGAACTTTCGTAGTCACCAGCACATCATCGATGCTGCCGAACACATCGTTAAAGCCGCACCGGCGATCAGCGGCAAAAAGGCCAAGGCCAGCGGCGTAGATCGGGCATTGGTGCCGGTACAGGTGCTTGATCGCGACGAGGCAGCCTTGGCCCAGCAGTTGCTGGCGCACTATCAGCGTGGCGAATCGGTATTGATGTTGTATCGAAAAAGTAGCGATAAGCTATTGATTCAAGAGCATATTCAATCTGTAGTTAATCTTGATTCTAGCTTGCCTCCCGCCATGCGCCGCCTCAAGCAACTGACCTACCACAGCGCCAAGGGCCTACAGGCGGATGCGGTGTTTCTGCTCGGCGATTGCCCGCACCTGACCCGCTCGCCGTACAAGAACCAGGTGTACCGCATGGCCGGCCTGGGCAAGGACGGTGATGCCGAGCCCTACGACAATGCGCAAAAAGACGAGGTGCTGCGCCTGGCCTATGTCGGGATTACCCGGGCGGTGAGCCATTGCTATTGGTATGTCGAAGGGCAGGATGGCCAGGGCACGAATGCGCCGAAGGCGTCGGATCGGGTGGTGGGGAGCAAGGCGTTCTTCGATGACCGCCGCCGTTAGATCCCTGTAGGAGCTGCCTCGCGAAGCGAAACAGCCCCTACGCAGTTCAGGCCTGCCGCAGTTGCGGGCGCACAAACGAGTCCAGCTCAGCCTCGATTGCCTCGATAATCCGCTCCACATCCGTAGCGTTCATCACCGTGGCGCAAGGAATGCCGGCGATGGCAATCAGGGTTTCGCCACTCTCTCGGTCAAACAATCGCGCGATCATGCTGCCAGGCGCGTCCATGCTGCCTTCAAAGCCAACCGGGTGAAAGTGCCAGCGCATCAACTGGCATGCATTGGGGAACGTCACTTTGTTCATGTTGCCAACCTTGTTCATTGAGCACTTCCTTTAGCTCGCGGCAAGGGCGTCAGGTCCATCAATAGTCCTGACGGTGAAGCTTAAAAAATAGCACTCACTGGCAATAAGTACCGGGGTTTTTTCTGTCCGTTCGGCGCTTCCTTGCGAGAAGTTTGACGTGGGTCATGTCTTACAAATGCTTAGGCAAAAGGCCATTACTTAAAACTGTCACTTGGCCATTGAAGCACCCGGTAAAGTTGTGCAAGCTCCAGGCTTTAGCCGTTTTCGAGTGTTGTATGCCACAGACCGTCCCGGCCGATTGCCCGCAACAGACCCAAGCGACTGCCGACGTGGTATTGCGCCATCACTTGTGCTGGAAGCACCGCGACCTGGACGGGGTAATGGCGCACTATCACCCGGATATCCAGTACCACGACTTCTTCCAGAACCGCGTAGTGTGCTTCGACCAGTTGCGTGAGTACCTGCAAGCCAGCATGCCGCGCGACCCCGACGAGGCGATTGAGCACACCGATCGCATCCGCACCGACGGCGATACCGCATTTATCCAGTATCGCGTGACCTTGCGCGGTGGCCAGGGCCTGGTGTCGTTTCGCACCAGTGAGGCGATTACCGTGCGCGACGGGCTGATCTGGCGCGTCAACGAATACGCGTCCCTGGTGCACGAGCCCGCCACCAGCCGTTCCCAGTCCCAGGCCACACGGCCGACCGTCAGCCGCCTGGGCCTGTCGCCCCAGCAACTGAGCTACCTGGCCAACGATTTGCAGCAGTACTTCCAGCGCCAGCAACCCTATCTCGACCCCGAACTGGACCTGCAACGGGTGGCCAAGGAATGTGGCTACAGCCGTAACCAGATTTCCTACCTGCTCAACCAGGTGCTGGGGCAAAGCTTCTACCGCTACGTCAACCAGGCCCGCCTGCAACATTTACTGGCGGCACTGGATGGCGCCACGCCGCCGATCCGCATCGATGAACTGGCATTTGCCGCCGGTTTCAACTCGTTGTCGGCGTTCTACAGCTGTTTCCGCCAGCACACCGGCCTGTCGCCCAAGGCCTACGTCAAACAAATTTCCCTGCGTGCACGCGCGCAAGACGACGACTGAAGCCAGGCACTAGGATCACGCCATCGACGTTTGGTGGTGGAGTTTCAGCATGCCGGCATGGCGCAAGATCAGTTTATGGATGGACCAGCTGCAAGAGCCGCTGGAGGCGCGTGCGTCCCTCGGGCAGGACCTGGATGTCGATGTGGCCATTATTGGCGCCGGCTACACCGGGTTGTGGACCGCTTATTACCTCAAGCGCCATGCACCGCAGCTCAAGGTGGTGATCGTCGAGGCGCAGACCGCGGGCTTCGGAGCCTCCGGGCGCAACGGCGGTTGGCTGATGGGCAACCTCCTGGGCGAAGACCGCTTGCTGGCGGGGTTGCCTGCCGAGCAGCGCCGGGCCTCGTTTGATCTGCTGCACGGCATCCCCGATGAAGTCGGGCAGGTGTTGCAGCGCGAAGGCATCGACTGCGACTACCGCAAGGGCGGGGCCCTGCACTGCGCCGCCCGTTACCCCGAGCAGGAAGCCAGCCTGCGCGAATACCTGGCCAAGCTCCATGGCCAAGGCCTGACCGACGAGGACTACCGCTGGCTCAGCCCCGAGCAACTGGCCGGGCAGATCCGCATTGCCTCGGCCTATGGCGCGGTCTACACGCCCCATGTGGCGACGATCCACCCAGCCAAGCTGGTGCGCGGGTTGGCGCGGGTGGTCGAGGCCATGGGCGTGGCGATCTACGAAAACAGCCCGGTCACCCATTGGCAGTCCGGCAGCCTGCGCACCGACAAAGCCCAGGTCCGGGCCTCGTGGGTGGTGCCGGCGGTAGAAGGCTATGCGCCGACGCTCAAGCCCCTGGGGCGCTATCAACTGCCGGTGCAGAGCCTGATCGTGGCGACCGAACCGCTGCCGGCCAGTACCTGGGAAGAAATCGGCCTGAACCAGGGCCAGGCCTTTGGTGAAAGCAGCCGCCAGGTCACTTACGGCCAACGCACCGCCGATAACCGCTTGGTATTTGGTGCCCGTGGCGGCTATCAGTTTGCCGGCAAGCTGCGCCACAACTTCGACCTCACCGACAGCGAAGTGGAACTGCGTCGCTACCTGTTCTGCGAGCTGTTTCCGCAACTCAAGCACGTGCGCGTGACCCACTCCTGGGGCGGCAACCTCGGTATGTCGCGGCGCTTTCGGCCGCACATGCTGTGCGACCAACAGAGCGGCATCGCCTTGTCCGGCGGGTATGGCGGGGAGGGCGTGGGCGCCAGCAACCTGGGCGGGCGGACCCTGGCCGACCTGATCCTGGGGCGTGACACGCCGCTGGTCCGGCAGCCGTGGGTGCTGCGTGATGGCGGCCTGACGGCGCTCAAGGGCTGGGAGCCGGAGCCATGCCGCTGGCTGGGCTACAACGCGATCATCCGCAGCTTTGTCCATGAGGACCAGACCCTCGCCGACCCGAACACCGCGCCCTGGCGGCGCAAGCTGGCCAGCGGGATGGCCGGCTTCATGGAAGGTTTCATGCACTAAGTCGCTTCATTCACCACAGGTATGACCATGAGCATTACCCAGTTCAAAGACACACTAAACCGCCACCTGCCGGACTCCAGTCCAGTCGCCGTGCCCCTGGGCACCCCGGTCGCCGTGGCCTCCACCCTCAGTGTGGAACGCAATGATGGCGTCGAAACCGGCATCTGGGAATGCACCCCGGGCCGCTGGCGGCGCCAGATCGTGGCGCAGGAGTTTTGCCACTTTATCCAGGGCCGCTGCACGTTCACCCCCGATGACGGCGAAACCCTGCATATCGAAGCCGGCGATGCACTGATGTTGCCGGCCAACAGCACGGGGATCTGGGATATCCAGGAGACCGTGCGCAAGACCTATGTATTGATCCTCTAATCTTTTGATCCTTGATCGCCTGCCATAAAAACAGCCCTATAACCGCCAGGAAATCGAACCATGAGACCCATTGCCCTGTTGCCCTTGATGTTAGTGGCCTCCCTGACCCAGGCCGCCGAAACGGTGAAAATCTACAACTGGTCGAGCTACATCGCGCCGGACACCACCAAGAACTTCCAGAAGGAAACCGGGATCGGTTTCAGCTATGACGTGTACGACAGCAACGAGACCCTGGACGGCAAGTTGATGACCGGCAACTCGGGCTATGACGTGGTGTTCCCGTCCAACCACTTCATGGCCCGGCAGATCCAGGGCGGGGCCCTGAAAAAGCTCGACAAGAGCCAGTTGCCGAACTGGAAAAACCTCAACCCGGTGCTGCTCAAGGCCCTGCAAACCAACGACCCGGGCAATGAGCATGGCTTCCCGTACCTGTGGGGCAGCACCGGCATCGGCTACAACATCGACAAGGTCAAGGCAGTGTTGGGCGAGGATGCGCCGGTCGACTCCTGGGACTTGATCTTCAAGCCCCAATACATGGAAAAACTCAGCAAATGCGGGGTGGCGATCCTCGACAACGGCCCGGAACTTCTGCCGATCGCCCTGAATTACCTGGGCTTGCCCCATCACAGCAAGAACCCCGAGGACTATAAAAAAGCCGAGGCGCTGCTGATCAAGGTGCGGCCGTACATTGCCTACTTCCACTCCTCGAAATACACCGGCGACCTGGCCAACGGCGACATCTGCGTGGCGGTTGGCTTCTCGGGTGACGTGCTGCAGGCCGAAAGCCGCGCCAAGGAAGCCAAGAATGGCGTGAAGATTGGCTACAACATTCCCAAGGAAGGCGCTGCGATCTGGTTCGACATGGTCGCCATGCCCGCCGACGCCCCGGATGAAAAGGCCGGCTATGCCTTCATGAACTACCTGCTGCGCCCGGACGTGATGGCCGACATCACCAACTTCGTGCACTACGCCAACGGCAACAGCGCCGCCGACAGCCTGGTAGACCCGGTGATCAAGAGCGACACCAAGGTGTACCCGAGCGAAGAAATGATGGGCAAGCTATTCGCCCTTGAAGCCATGCCGATGAAGATCGACCGCATTCGGACGCGGATCTGGAACACCATCCGTACCGGGCGCTAGATACCTGTGACTGATCTACCGCCATCGCGGGCAAGCCCGCTCCTACAGGGGATCTCGGTTGGGCACAGGACTTTGCACACCACACACCAACTGTAGGAGCTGGCTTGCCAGCGATAGCTGTAGGCCATTCAACACATCCTTACATGACCCACCGCCATCGCGGGCAAGCCCGCTCCTACACGAGATCTCGGTTGGGCACAGGACTTTGCACATACCACACACCAACTGTAGGAGCTGGCTTGTCGGGTCGCCGCATCGCTGCGATAGCGGTGGACCAGTCGATACATGGCCTGCCTATGGGTTATCCAGGTCATGCCCCAACGACTGGATAAACAACGAAAACAGCTCCGGCTGCGACGAGATATCCAGCTTGGCGTAGAGGTGGCGTCGATGCACCTTGACCGTGTCCGGCGAGATGCTCAGGCGTTCGGCCATGGCCTTGGACGAGAACCCGCGCAATACCAGGCGGGCGATTTCCAGTTCGCGCTCGGACAACACCCCACTGCCAAAATGGCTCAACGCATCGCGGATCTGGCTGGCCATGGCCGCGCCGGCCGGTGCGCGCTGGGTGCTCTGCTGCCAATGTTGCTGCATCAAGGGCAGCACCCACGCCGCCAGCAGCGTCAGTAGCCCGGTTTCCGTGGCGGTAAACACGCGCTGCATCCCCAACGACAACGACAAGGTGCCCACCCCGGGCAGTTGCAGGATGAATTGCACCTCATCCTCCAGCACGTTGTCGTGAAAGTAATTGAGGAAGTACTCACTCTGGCGGAAATGGTCCGGTGCCACCTCTTCGAGGCGATACACGCCACTGGCGTAACCTTCGCGGCAGGCCTGGAAGAACGGGTCGAGCAAGTACAAGCCATTGAGGTACACCAGCATCGACGCCGGCTTGCTGGTGGGCTGCGCGTCGTATTCCTCCAGCGCCTGGGGCGGCCCATCCATCGGGTAGAAGATCGCCAGGGCGTTATCGAAGGCCAGGTTCTGGTGCAGCAGCAACACCAGTTGCTTCCAGAAACGCTCGGTGCCAATTTGCGACACGGTGCGACCCAGGCCCGCATGCATGCCGATTTCCCTGAACAGGCTCATGTGATGGGTTCCGATGGCTGAAAGATCGGCCAAGGGTTCGGCTTTTGCACGAGCCCGTCAAGGGGAGTACTCCAATAGGGGAATTGGCGGGCGCCGGCACAGCGCCTAGATTCCCTGGCATTCAGCGGGAAACATATCCCGCACCCGCTTTCCCTTTTTCGTTTCTGCCTCAACCAGCTTTCCAATAAAAAGAATAACCATGAGGATAACGACATGAGCGCAACCCCCGCACCCGATGGCGTGCTGAAACCTACCTTGAGTGTGTTCGATGTGGTGGCCATTACCGTTTCGGCGGTAACTCCGGCCAGTTCCGTATTTGTGATTGCACCGTTTGCGATCCAGCAAGCCGGCAGCGGGGTGTTCCTGGCGTTTGTGATGGCTGGGCTGCTGGCGCTGATGTTCGCCTTTTGCTACGCGGAGCTTGGGCGCGCCCATAACAGTGCCGGTGGCGAGTATGTGTATGCCAAGCGCGTGTTCGGCGGCATGGCCGGCTACGCGACCTTCCTGACAGTGCTGGTGATGCTGTTGTTTATCCCGCCGGTGCTGGCCACCGGCGCGGCGACTTACCTCAACAACGCTCTGGGCACGAAATTCGATTCACAAACCGTGGCCCTGGTGATTGTGGTGTGCAGTTACGCCCTGGGCATTCTCAATATCAAGCTCAACGCCTGGATCACCGGCACCTGCCTGCTGCTGGAAGTGGCGGCGTTGTTGGTGATCGTATTTATTGGCTTCGGCAACCCGGTGCAGCCGGCCAGTGTGCTGTTCCAACCGCAGATCGTCGAAAACGGCGTGCTGCACCTGGCGCCCTGGGCGCTGGTGATCGGCGCGGTGGGCATCGGCCTGTTCTCGTTCAACGGCTACGGCCCGGCGGTGCTGCTGGCCGAAGACATGAAATGCGGCGGCAAGGGCGTGCACAAGGCGGTCCTGTGGTCCCTGGGCCTGGTGGTGGTGATCGAGTTGGTGCCGATCACCGCGCTGTTGATCGGCGCGCCCTCCCTGAGTGAGATGATCAGCAGCCCGGACCCGATCGGCTACCTGCTGACCAGTCATGGCAATGAAACCCTGTCACGCCTGGTCAGCGCCGGGATCTTCCTCTCGGTGTTCAACGCCATCGTCGCCATCGTGATCCAGATCGGCCGGGTGGTGTTCAGCAGTGGCCGCGATGCGCTGTGGACGCCGACCATCAACAAATTGTTCACCCGCATCCACCCGCGTTGGGATTCGCCATGGCTGGCCACGCTGTTCCTGGCGATACCTTCGGCACTGCTCAGCTTCAGCTCCAACCTGGCAGACCTGACGTCCTTCAGTGTGTTGTTGATCATGCTGGTTTACCTGATCGTGGCCCTGAGCGCGCTGATGAGCCGGGTGCTGTTGCGCGACCGCGAGCACCCGTACCGCATGCCCCTGTGGCCGGTGCCGGCGTTGCTGGCCGTGGCGGGCGCGGGTTATCTGTTGTTTACCTTGTTTATCGCGGCCTCCATGCGCGACATCATGATTATCATCGGCCTGTTGGCAATGTCGGTGATCCTCTATTGCATCAGCGGCCGGTCGAGTCCGGCGTTTCAGAAACTGTAAGGAGTGGTTATGCGCGCACGTCAATTGGGCATTACGTTGGGGTTGGGCACGCCCGGCGAATTGAATGCGATTACCGACGTCCCCGGGGTTCGGGTCGGCCACAGCACGCTCAAGGAGCAGATCGACGGCAAGCAGGTGCGCACCGGGGTCACATTGATCCAGCCGCGGGCCGGTGCGGCGCGGCTACAACCGTGTTTTGCCGGGTACCACGTGCTCAATGGCAACGGCGACGCCACGGGCCTTGAGTGGATCGGCGAAGCCGGGCTGCTGACGACGCCCCTGGCGATCACCAACACCCACAGTATCGGCATTGTGCGCGACACCCTGATTGCCCTGGAGCGCGACAGCCTGGCGGACCCGGCGGTGTACTGGTGCATGCCAGTGGTGATGGAAACCTACGACGGCCTGCTCAACGATATCTGGGGCCAGCACATCGGCCCCGAACATGTGCTGCAAGCCATGGCGAGCGCGGAGTCCGGCCCGGTGCAAGAGGGCGCCGTGGGCGGCGGCACCGGGATGATCTGCCATGAGTTCAAGGGCGGCATCGGCAGCGCCTCGCGCAAGCTGGCGGTGGAGCAGGGCGGCTGGACCGTTGGCGTGCTGGTGCAGGCCAACCACGGCAAGCGCCAGGAGCTGCGGGTGGATGGCTATCCGGTGGGGCGCCACCTGATGGACATTGCCTCGCCGTTTGCCGACCGGGGCACCCCGGGCATGGGCTCGATCGTGGTGATTATCGCCACCGATGCACCGTTGCTGCCGCACCAGTGCCAGCGCCTGGCGCAACGCGCATCCATCGGCATTGCCCGCACCGGCGGCGGCACCGAGGACTCCAGTGGCGATCTGTTCCTGGCCTTCGCCACCGGCAATCACCACCTGCCGCCGGCAGATTACGGGCGCAAGGACTTGCCCCTGAGCACAACCTTGAGCATGGTCAATAACGATCATATTTCGCCCTTGTTCAGCGCCGCGGCCGAGGCGGTGGAAGAGGCGATCATCAACGCGATCCTCGCCGGGGAAGACATGACCACCGCCGATGGCGTGCTGGTGCCGGGGCTGGATGGGCAGACGCTGCTGGAGGCGCTGCGCCAGACGGGCTGGCATGGGTAAGCCTGAGGCCGCTATCACCTTGTAGGTGCCGGCTTGCCGGCGCTGGCTGTCAATAATAAAACAGTGGCTATTTAATATTTGCGAATGACACGGTGGCACTTTTAAAGTGCCGCCCAATCAATATATTGGATCCATTACGCAATAAGTGTGACCCGTCTGGCATTTAATTATTTAGCACTATTTAATATTTAAATAGCCGATTCTCTGTCACTCGCCCCAAAACAAAGAATATAAACACTTAATTCCCAATGTTTGCAGCCGTTATTCCGTCCATGAACTTTTCCAACAAAAAAATCACTGGACGTGTGATTTCGAATTGTGTCAGTTTTCTTTCGCCTTCATAAGAGGCGAGTGATAGGACGATCTCGCCCGAGAGCGTCATATCGGACAAAAACTGTTCCACTTGCAAACAAGGAAGTACGTTTATGTCGAAAGTAAAAGACAAAGCTATTGTCTCGGCAGCTCAAGCAAGTAGTGCCTATTCACAAATCGATAGCTTTAGCCATTTGTATGACCGTGGCGGCAACCTCACGGTCAATGGCAAACCTTCGTTCTCTGTCGACCAGGCAGCCGACCATTTGCTGCGCGAAAACGCGGCATACCGGGACGTTGACGGCAACGGCAGGATCGATCTGACCTACACCTTCCTGACCCAGGCTTCCTCGGCGACCATGAACAAGCATGGTATCTCCGGGTTCAGCCAGTTCAGCAACCTGCAAAAAGGCCAGGCCGTACTGGCCATGCAATCCTGGGCCGATGTGGCCAATGTCACCTTCACCGAGAAAGCCTCGGGCGGCGACTTCCACATGACCTTCGGCAACTACAGCGCAGGCCAGGACGGCGCAGCGGCCTTTGCCTACCTGCCCGGCACCAATGAGAAGTACCACACGAGCGGCACGGATGGCACCTCGTGGTACCTGATCAACAACAGCTACACCGCCAACATCAACCCTGGCCTGAACAACTACGGGCGCCAGACCCTGACCCACGAGATCGGCCATACCCTGGGCCTGGATCACCCTGGCGACTACAACGCCGGGACCGGCAACCCGTCCTACAAGGACGCGGACTACGGCCAGGACACCCGTGGCTACAGCGTCATGAGCTACTGGGGTGAAAACAACACCAACCAGAACTTCACCAAAGGCGGGGTCGAGGCTTATGCGTCCGGCCCGCTGATCGACGATATCGCGGCGATCCAGAAGCTCTACGGCGCCAACTTCAACACCCGTGCCGGTGACACCACCTACGGTTTCAACTCCAACACCGGGCGTGATCACCTCAGCGCCACGTCCAATGCCGACAAGCTGGTGTTCTCGGTGTGGGACGGCGGTGGCAACGACACCCTGGACTTCTCCGGCTTTACCCAGAACCAGAAAATCAACCTCAACGAGACTTCGTTCTCCGACGTGGGCGGCCTGGTGGGTAACGTGTCGATCGCCCAGGGCGTGACCGTGGAAAACGCCTTCGGTGGCTCGGGCAACGACCTGCTGATCGGCAACGCAGTGGCCAACACCCTCAAGGGTGGTGCCGGCAATGACCTGATCTACGGCGGTGGCGGTGCCGACAAACTGTGGGGCGGTGCGGGTTCGGACACCTTTGTGTTCGGTGCCAGCTCTGACTCCCGGCCAGGTGCGGCGGACCAGATCCTCGACTTCACCTCAGGTTCGGACAAGATCGACCTGACCGGCATCACCAAGGGCAGCGGCCTGCATTTCGTCAACGCCTTTACCGGCGCTGCCGGCGATGCCGTGCTGACCTACGCCTCGGGTACCAACCTGGGCACGTTGGCGGTGGACTTCTCTGGGCACGGGGTGGCGGATTTCCTCGTCACCACCGTGGGCCAGGCGGCCTATAGCGACATCGTGGCTTGATCAAGGCGTAACGAAGGGCGGCGCCCCGGCGCCGCTCTTTCCTTGCAACAGCCCCGTAAACGGGTAATGGTGATGACTATTTTTCGCAATGCAATCGCCTGGGTGATCCCGGCATTGCTCGTGTCGGCAGGAGCCAACGCAATGGCAAGCAGTCTTGTTTTACCCAGCACCGCGCAACTGGCTGGGCACTGGCAACTACACCAGCAGGAGCAGGTGTGCGAGCTGGATCTGATCGCCCAGCCCAATAGCCTGGCGGGTGATATTGAGTGCGCGCAACAGTGGCTGGGGCAAAAACCCCTGACGTGGCTGCCCACCCCGGATGGCATCTGGCTAATGAATGCCGAGGGCACCGGTATTACTCATTTGAATCGGCAGAAAGAAGGCGAATATACCGCGCGTTCTGCTTCTGGATTAGAGCTGTTACTGCAACGCACACAATAATTAACTATTACGGTTATATGCTTATAACTACCAGGTATAGAGCTGTTTGTTGGTCGTGACCTATATCCACCTGTCACTTCCAGCGCATTAAACACTATTGAAATAGTTGCCCGCCCCATCCATTGGGGCGCCCGGCAGACTATCGCGCGTATTCCAGCCCAGGGAAGATCAGGCAACATGGCGAAGACCACTCCCACTGCACCACTGTTTAAAGCCCTCGGCGATTATAAAAGTATCCTGATCAGCGTCGGTTGCTTCACCGCGCTGATCAATCTGTTGATGCTGGTGCCGTCCATTTACATGCTGCAAGTGTATGACCGGGTCCTGTCATCGCAGAACGAAACCACCTTGGTGATGTTGACCCTGATGGTCGTAGGTTTCTTTGCTTTTATCGGCACCCTGGAAGTGGTGCGCAGCTTTATCGTGATCCGCATCGGCAGCCAATTGGAGCGCCGCTTCAACTTGCAGGTATACAAGGCCGCCTTCGAGCGCAACCTGCAACGGGGCGAAGGCCATGCTGGGCAATCGCTCGGGGATTTGACCCATATCCGCCAGTTCCTCACCGGGCCGGCGTTGTTTGCGTTCTTCGATGCGCCGTGGTTCCCGATCTATTTGCTGGTGATCTTTTTGTTCAACGTGTGGCTGGGGGTGTTGGCCACGGCCGGCGCCGTGCTGTTGATCGCCCTGGCATGCCTGAACGAATACCTGACCAAAAAACCCTTGCGCGAAGCCAGCGGCTACTCGCAGCAGTCCACCCAATTGGCCACCAGCCACTTGCACAACGCCGAGACCATCCAGGCCATGGGCATGCTGGGGGCGCTGCGCAGTCGCTGGTTCCAGGTGCATTCGCGGTTTCTCGGCTTGCAGAACCAGGCCAGCGACACCGGCTCGGTGATCAGCTCCCTGAGCAAATCCCTGCGCCTGCTCCTGCAGTCGTTGGTGTTGGGGCTGGGTGCGTTGCTGGTGATCAAGGGCCAGATGACCGCCGGGATGATGATTGCCGGCACTATCCTGATGGGCCGGGTGTTGAGCCCGATCGACCAGTTGATTGCGGTGTGGAAGCAATGGAGTTCGGCCAAGCTGGCCTATCAACGCCTCGATGAGCTGTTGCAGGAGTTCCCGCCCGGGGCGCAGGCCATGGCGTTGCCGGCGCCCAAGGGCCAGGTGAGTTTCGAACAGGTCAGTGCCGGGCCGCCGGGGCGGCGGGTGGCGACTTTGCATCAGGTCAGCTTCAACCTTGCGGCCGGTGAAGTACTGGGGGTGTTGGGGGCCTCCGGGTCCGGCAAGTCGACGTTGGCGCGAGTGCTGGTGGGCGTGTGGCCGACCCTGGCGGGCACGGTGCGCCTGGACGGCGCCGATATCCATCGCTGGGACCGCGACGACCTCGGGCCCCATGTCGGCTACCTGCCCCAGGACATCGAGCTGTTCAGCGGCAGCATCGCCGACAACATCGCGCGCTTTCGCCAGGCTGACCCCGAGTGGGTGGTGCAGGCCGCGCAGCAAGCCGGGGTGCATGACCTGATCCTGCGTTTGCCCCAGGGCTACGACACGGTGTTGGGCGACGACGGCAGCGGCCTGTCCGGTGGGCAGAAACAACGGGTGGCCCTGGCCCGCGCACTGTATGGCGGGCCGCGCCTGATCGTGCTCGACGAACCCAACTCCAACCTCGACACCGTGGGCGAGGCCGCCCTGGCCAGCGCCATCATGCAGATGAAAGCCCAGGGCAGCAGCGTGATCCTGGTGACCCACCGCTCCTCGGCCCTGGCCCAGGCCGACAAGCTGTTGGTACTCAACGAAGGCCGCCTGCAAGCGTTTGGCCCCAGCCAGGAGGTGCTGCGGGCGCTGTCCGGGCAAGCGGAGCCACCCCGTGAAAAGGCCGGCGTCAGCTTGAACCGTCAATATCCTGCGGCAAGGAATCCAGGCCAATGAATACCGATAACAGCCTGCCACTCGAGCAGACCTTTCCCGAGCGCGATGCGCGCTTTTTCTCCCGCCTGGGCTGGGTGATGACGGTGGTTGGCGCCGGCGGATTCTTCCTCTGGGCCAGCCTCGCGCCGCTGGACCAGGGGATCCCGGTGCAGGGCACGGTGGTGGTGTCCGGCAAGCGCAAGGCCGTGCAAACCCTGAGCCCCGGCGTCGTCAGCCGGATCCTGGTGCGCGAAGGCGAGGTGGTCAAACAGGGCCAGCCGTTGTTTCGCCTCGACCCGACCCAAAGCCAGGCCGACGTACATTCCCTGCAAGCCCAATACCGCATGGCCTGGGCCAGCGTCGCCCGTTGGCAGAGCGAGCGCGACAGCTTGCCGGCGGTGGCCTTTCCGGCTGAACTGAGTAGCGCCCCCGATCCTGCGCTGGCGTTGGTGCTCGAAGGCCAGCGCCAGCTGTTCAGCAGCCGGCGCGACGCCTTTGCCCGCGAGCAATCCGGGATCCGCGCCAGTATCGAAGGCGCCAGCGCCCAGCTCAACGGCATGCGCCGCGCCCGCACCGACCTCAGCGCCCAGGCGCAATCTCTGCGTGATCAACTGGCCAACCTGCAACCCCTGGCCGACAACGGCTATATCCCGCGCAACCGCCTGCTGGAGTACCAGCGCCAACTGTCCCAGGTGCAGCAGGACCTGTCGCAGAACAGCGGCGAAAGCGGGCGCCTGGAGCAGGGCATCCTCGAATCGCGCCTCAAGTTGCAACAGCACAGCGAGGAGTACCAGAAGGAGGTCCGCAGCCAGTTGGCCGACGCGCAACTGCGCAGCCTGACCCTGGAGCAGCAACTGACCTCTGCTGGCTTTGACCTGCAACACAGTGAAATCAACGCGCCGGCCGATGGCATTGCGGTCAACCTCGGCGTGCATACCATCGGTGCGGTGGTGCGGGCCGGGGAGACCCTGCTGGAAATCGTGCCCCAGGACACGCGCCTGGAAGTGGAAGGGCGCCTGCCGGTGAACCTGGTGGACAAGGTCGGCAGCCATCTGCCGGTCGATATCCTGTTCACCGCCTTCAACCAGAGCCGTACACCCCGGGTGCCAGGGGAGGTGAGCCTGATCTCCGCCGACCAGTTGCTCGACGAAAAAACCGGTGCGCCGTATTACGTGCTGCGCACCACGGTCAGCGATGTCGCCCTGGAAAAACTCCAGGGCCTGGTGATCAAGCCCGGCATGCCCGCCGAGATGTTTGTGCGCACCGGCGAGCGCTCGCTGCTCAACTACCTGTTCAAGCCGCTGCTCGACCGTGCCGGCTCGGCGTTGACCGAGGAATGAGCATGAAACCAGTGTTCATCGCCTTGCTAATGGCGTGCAGTAGCGCCCAGGCCGCCATGGGCCCGTTCGATGTGTATGAACAGGCGCTGCGCAATGATCCGGTGTTCCTCGGTGCAATCAAGGAGCGTGACGCCGGCCTGGAAAACCGCACCATCGGCCGCGCTGGCCTGTTGCCAAGGCTGTCGTACAACTACAACAAGGGCCGCAACAACTCCCAGGCCAACCTGCCTGATGGCCGTGGTGGCCACTATCACGACGACCGTAACTACAACAGTTTCGGCTCGACCTTCACCCTGCAACAGCCGCTGTTCGACTACGAAGCCTATGCCAACTACCGCAAGGGCGTGGCCCAGGCGCTGTTTGCCGACGAGAGTTTTCGCGACAAGAGCCAGGCGCTGTTGGTGCGGGTGCTGACCTATTACACCCAGGCACTGTTCGCCCAGGACCAGATCGACATCGCCCGGGCCAAAAAGAAGGCCTACGAGCAACAGTTCCAGCAGAACCAGCACCTGTTCCAGCAAGGCGAGGGCACGCGTACCGATATTCTGGAGGCCGAGTCCCGTTACGAACTGGCCACCGCCGAAGAAATCCAGGCGCTCGACGAGCAGGATGCGTCACTGCGCGAACTGGGGGCGCTGCTCGGCGTACAGAGCGTCGATATTGCCGACCTGGCGCCTCTGAACCACGACTTTGCTGCCTTCACCCTGGCCCCGGCCAACTACGACAGCTGGCACGAACTGGCGCTGACCAACAACCCGACCCTGGCCTCCCAGCGCCAGGCCGTGGAGGTGGCGCGCTATGAGGTGGAACGCAACCGCGCCGGGCACTTGCCGCGCATCACCGCGTACGCCAGTTCGCGCCAGCAGGAGTCCGACAGCGGCAACACCTACAACCAGCGCTACGACACCAACACCATCGGCATTGAAGTCAGCGTGCCGTTGTATGCCGGTGGCGGCGTCGCGGCGTCCACCCGCCAGGCCAGCCGCTCCATGGAGCAGGCCGAATATGAGCTGGAGGGCAAGACCCGCGAGACCCTGATCGAGCTACGGCGCCAGTTCAGCGCCTGCCTGTCGGGGGTGAGCAAGCTGCGCGCCTATCAAAAGGCCCTGGCCTCTGCCGAAGCGCTGGTGGTGTCGACCAAGCAAAGCATCCTGGGTGGCGAGCGGGTCAACCTCGATGCCCTCAACGCCGAACAGCAGCTGTACAGCACCCGTCGCGACCTGGCCCAGGCCCGTTACGACTATTTGATGGCCTGGACCAAATTGCACTACTACGCGGGCAACCTGCGCGACACCGACCTGGCCAAGGTCGACGAAGCCTTCGGCCCGGCCCAACGCTGACCCTGTAGGAGCCGGCGTGCCGGCGATGAGGCCGTTGAGCCCGCCATCGCCGGCACGCCCGCTCCTACAGGCTGATAAACACAATAAAAAGAGGAAGTCTGGGTGAACGCAAAACAACGAAGCTATCACTGCGTCATGCTGTGTGGCCTGGCCAGCCTGGGTACCTCCCAGGCCGCGCCCTATGTGGAGACCGGCAAGCTGGGCGACCCCGCCAGTTGGCGCTCGACGGAATACCAGCGGGACTGGGGCGTGGGGCGCATGCAGGCCGATCAGGCTTACGCCGCGGGGATCAGCGGTGCCGGGGTGAAGATCGGTGCGCTGGACTCGGGTTTTGATGCCAGCCACCCGCAAGCCTCCCCGGAGCGCTTCCACCCGGTGACCGCCAGCGGCACTTATGTGGATGGCAGCCCGTTTTCCACCACCGGCGCCCTGAACCCCAACAACGACTCCCACGGCACCCACGTCACCGGCACCATGGGGGCGGCGCGGGACGGCAGCGGCATGCATGGCGTGGCCTACAACGCGCAGATCTATGTGGGCAACACCAACGCCAACGACAGCTTCCTGTTTGGCCCGACGCCCGACCCCCAGTACTTCAAGGCGGTGTACAGCGCCATGGTCGATTCCGGGGTGCGCGCGATCAACAACAGCTGGGGCAGCCAGCCCAAGGATGTCAGCTACCAGACCCTGGGCGACCTGCACGCGGCCTACGCCCAGCACTTCAACCAGGGCACCTGGCTGGACGCCGCCGCCGATGTGGCCCGCGCCGGGGTGATCAATGTGTTCAGCGCCGGCAACAGCGGCTATGCCAACGCCAGCGTGCGCTCGGCCTTGCCTTACTTTGAACCGGCGCTGGAAGGCCACTGGCTGGCGGTGTCCGGCCTGGACAAGGCCAATAACCAGAAATACAACCAGTGCGGCATCGCCAAGTACTGGTGTATTGCCACCCCGGGGGCGCTGATCGACAGCACCGTTCCTGGCGGCGGCTATGGGATCAAGTCCGGCACCTCGATGTCGGCACCCCACGCCACTGGTGCGTTGGCGCTGGTGATGGAACGCTACCCGTACCTGAACAACGAGCAGGCCTTGCAGGTGTTGCTGACGACGGCCACGCAACTGGATGGTTCAATGACCGACGCGCCGACCGCCAGGGTCGGCTGGGGCGTGCCGGACCTTGGCCGGGCGATGCATGGGCCGGGGCAGTTGCTGGGTGCCATGGACGTCAATCTGGCGGCCGGGCAGGGCGATGTGTGGAGCAATGGCATCTCCGACAAGGCGCTGCTGCAACGCCAGGCCGAAGACAGTGCCGAGCGCCTGGCATGGCAACAGACCGTGCAGGACAAGGGCTGGGGAAATGGTCCGGGGGTCGGCGCCAGCCAGCAGGAACAGACCGACTACGCAGTGGGCATGGCCCGGGATGCGGCGGCGGCCCAGCGCATTTACCAAGGCAGTTTGATCAAGTCCGGCGCCGGTAGCCTGGTGCTCAGCGGCGACAGCACCTATCGCGGCCCGACCACGGTCAATGGCGGTGTGTTGAAGGTCGAGGGTGCGCTGACCTCGGCGGTCACGGTCAACCATGGCGGGACCTTGGGCGGCTCCGGACGTATCGGCGCGTTGCAGGCCAATAGCGGCAGCGTGATTGCGCCGGGCAATTCCATCGGCACCTTGAATGTGACTGGGGATGTGCGCTTCGACGCCGGGTCCACCTATGCGGTGGAGCTGTCGAATGCCAGCAGTGATCGCATTGTTGCGGGCGGCAAGGCCACCCTCAACGGCGGCACCGTGACCCTGGCCCTGGAAAACAGCCCGACCTTGCTCAGCCAGCCCCAGGCACAAAGCCTGGTCGGTCGCCAGTACAACATCTTGCAGGCGGCGGGTGGGGTCACCGGCAGTTTCGGTGCGGTATTGCCCAACTACCTGTTCCTCGGTGGCAACCTCGACTACAGCGCCAATGGCGTGCAACTGGCTATCGCGCGCAATGACGCAAGCTTTGCCAGCGTCGCGGCGACCCGCAACCAGCGCGCCGTGGCCGCTGCGGCCGAGCAGTTGGGGGCCGGCAACCCGGTGTATGAAAGCGTGCTGAGTGCCGACTCCAGTGTGGTGGCCCGCCAGGCCTTCCAGCAGTTGTCCGGCGAGATCTACCCGGCAGTCGGCGCGATGTTGATCAATGACAGCCGCCAGGTGCGCGATGCCGTCGGTGAGCGCCTGCGCCATGTGCCTGCCACCGGCGAAAGCAACCTGTGGATCAAGGCCCTCGGCGCCTGGGGCAAGGCCGACAGCAGCAGTGAATATGCTGGTTACACCCGCTCTATCGGTGGAATGCTGCTGGGGGTCGATGGCCAATGGGACGAACAGACCCGCGTCGGTGTGATGGCGGGCTACAGCGACAGTTCGCTGAACATGGGTGATGGCACCCATGCGTCGGCCGATGTCGACAGCTATCACCTGGGCACCTATGCCGGGCGTGAGCTGGGCAACTGGCGTGTGAGTGTGGGCGGCGCCTACAGCTGGCATCGCGGCGATGTGCAGCGCGACCTGCAATACGCTGACGTCAGCGCCAAGCAAAAAGCCAAGCTGGATGCGCGCAGCCTGCAGGTGTTCACCGAGGCGGCCTACCGCTTGGACCTGCAAGCGCTGGCCCTGGAACCGTTTGCCAACCTGGCCTATGTGCACCTGGACAGCGAAAGTTTCCATGAGAAAGGCGATGGCGCCGCCCTGCAACGGGGCAGTGATCGCCGCGACGCGACCCTCGGCACCCTGGGCCTGCGCGCTCTCAAGACCCTGCCTCTGAATGACCGCCAGCAGTTGGAACTCTCCGGCTCGCTCGGCTGGCAGCACAGCCTCACGCCGGTTGAATCCGAGGAACACCTGGCGTTCGTCGCAGGCGGCCCCTCGTTTGCCGTGCGCAGCACACCGCTTCAGCGCGATGCCGCGCTGGTGGGCTTGAAGGCCAGCCTGGCACTGAACGACACCACACGGGTCAACCTCGACTACAGCGGCCAATTGGGTGCGAAGGAGAGCAACCAGGGCGTGGGCCTGAGCCTCGACTGGCAGTTCTGAAGCGCGCCAACAAAAAGAACAACAAACGCAATGAAACTAAGGAAGGTCACCGTGAACGCAAAACAACGAGGGTTTCACTCCGCCATCCCAACAGGCCCGGGCTACCCGCTCAAGGCCTTGAGTCGCGTGCCATACGGCGCGTTGCTGTGTTGCCTGGCCAGCCTGGGTACCGCCCAGGCCGCACCCTACGTCGAAACCGGCAAGCTGGGGGATGTCGCCAGTTGGCGCAGCAATGAGTTCAAGGCCGATTGGGGCCTGGGCGCAGTCAATGCCGATGTGGCATATGCCGCCGGTTACAGCGGCAAGGGCGTGAAGCTGGGAATTTTCGACCAGCCGGTATACGCCCTGCATCCTGAGTTTTCCAGCCCGGGCAAGGTACAGACCCTGGTCACTGAAGGGATCCGCCAGTACACCGACCCGTATATCCCGGTGAAGGCCGGTGACCCGTTCCGCTACGACGGCACACCGTCCCTGGGTTCCAACGGCAAGCTGGGCGACCACGGCACCCATGTCGGGGGCATTGCCGCCGGCGACCGTAACGGCGGGCCGATGCACGGCGTGGCCTACAACGCACAGATCCTCAGCGCCGAGAACGGCGACCCCGGCCCCGAAGACGGGATCATCCTGGGTAACGACGGTGCGGTGTACCAGGCCGGTTGGGACAGCCTGGTGGCCAACGGCGCACGCATCATCAATAACAGCTGGGGCATCGGCATTGGCGATCAGTTTGCCAAGGGCGGCAAGGACCCGGCGTTCCCCCATTTTGCTCTCAGCGATGCGCAGGCGCAGTTCGACCAGATCAAGCCGCTGTTGGGCACCGCACCAGGCGGGGCTTATACCGGTGCGATCAACGCGGCGCGCAGCGGGGTGCTGACGATCTTCGCAGCCGGCAACGACTACAACCTGAACAACCCCGATGCGATCTCCGGCCTGGCGTATTTTGTGCCCGAGATCGCACCCAATTGGCTGTCGGTGGCCGCATTGCAACGCAACCCGGATGCCAACAGCCCCAACCCTTATGTGATCAGCACCTTCTCGTCGCGCTGTGGCTATGCCGCCAGCTTCTGCGTGTCGGCGCCGGGCACGGCGATCTACAGCTCGGTGATGGTGGGCACCACGGTCGATAACATGACCCTGGGCTGGAACAACAAAAACGGCACCTCCATGGCTGCGCCCCATGTGGCAGGCGCCGCCGCCGTGTTGATGGAGCGTTTCCCGTACATGAGCGGCGAGCAGATTTCCACGTTGCTCAAGACCACCGCCACCGACCTTGGCGCACCGGGCATCGACGCACTGTACGGCTGGGGCATGATCAACCTGGGCAAGGCGGTCAGCGGACCGGGAATGTTTATCACCGCAGAGGATATCCCGGCCGAGTTCCGTATCGACGGTGGCTATGGCAGCGGGCAGTTTGTTGCGGACTTGCCGGGGGTTGGGGCGGTGGTTGACGCCGGCAAGCCCACCCAGCGCGTGTGTGACGATGTGCACTGCGGGCGGGATGTGTGGAGCAATGACATTGCCGGTCACGGCGGCTTGACCAAGCAGGGCATTGGGACGCTGGTGCTGACCGGCAACAACACCTACAGCGGGCCAACCCTGGTCAATCAAGGCCTGTTGGCGGTCAATGGCTCGCTGGCATCGCAAGTCACGGTGAGTAACAGCGGGGTGTTGGGCGGCTCCGGCAGCATCGGCGCGCTGCACGCGAAAAGCGGCGGTACGGTCGCGCCAGGTAACTCCATCGGCACCTTGAACGTGGCTGGGGATGTCAACTTCGACGCGGGTTCTACCTATGCGGTGGAACTGTCCACTACCAGCAGCGACCGCATCGTCGCCGGTGGCAAGGCCACCCTCAACGGCGGCACCGTGACCCTGGCCCTGGAAAACAGCCCGACCTTGCTCAGCCAGCCCGAGGCGCAAAGCCTGATCGGTCGCCAGTACAACATCCTGCAGGCGGCCGGGGGAATTACCGGCAGCTTTGCCTCGGTACTGCCCAACTACCTGTTTGTCGGCGGCAACCTGAACTACGGCGCCAACGGCGTGCAGTTGGATGTTGCGCGCACGGCCAACAGCTTCGCCAGCGTTGCGGCGACCGATAACCAACGCGCGGTGGCGGTGGCGGCCGAGCAACTGGGCGCGGGTAACGGGGTGTATGAAAGCCTGCTGCTGGCACCGAGTGCGGCCTCGGCGCAAGGGGCGTTCCAACAGTTGTCGGGGGAAATCTACCCAGCCCTGGAAACCGCGCTTGTCAATGACAACCGCTACCTGCGTGAAGCGGTGGGCGAGCGCCTGCAACAGGGTGAAATGGGCTCCTCGCCACAAACCATCGACACGCGCGGCAACGTCTGGGTCAAGGCCCTTGGCGCCTGGGGTAAAACCGACAGCGCCAGCGATACGGCGGGCTACACCACCTCCATCGGCGGCCTGCTGGCGGGTGTGGACGGTGCGCTGGACGAAGACACACGCCTGGGCCTGGTCGCCGGTTACAGCGATACCTCGCTGAACATGGGCGATGGCACCCATTCGCGGGCATCGGTGGACAGCTACCACTTTGGCGCCTATGCCGGTCACGACATCGGCGCCTGGCGCCTGAGCGGCGGGGCGACCTACAGCTGGCACCGCGCTGATGTGAAACGTGAGCTGCAATACGGCGAAGTCGCCGGCAAGCAGAAAGCCAAGGTCGATGCCCGTAGCACCCAGCTCTTCACCGAAGCGGCTTATCGCCTGAACCTGCAACCGCTGGCGCTGGAGCCGTTCGCCAACCTGGCCTATGTGCATCTGGACAGCGACGGCTTCAGCGAGAAAGGCGATGCAGCAGCGCTCAAGGGCGGCGATGACACCCGCGACCTGGTGCTCAGCACCCTCGGCGTGCGGGCGTTGAAGACCTTCAACCTCAGCGACCATCAGGCGTTGGACGTTTCCGGCACCCTGGGCTGGCAGCACAACCTCAGCACCACCGATTCCGAGCGCCACCTGGCGTTTGCTTCAGGCAGTACCGCGTTTGCCGTGGAAAGCTCGCCGATGGTGCGCGACGCGGCCTTGGTCGGCGCGCGCGCCAGCCTGGCGCTGACCAAGGATGCGCGGGTGAACTTCGACTACAACGGCCTGCTGGCCAGCAAGGAGAAAATCCACGGCGTGGGCTTGAGCCTCGACTGGGCCTTCTAAACACCGCAGCTCCAAACGGTGGGAGCAGGTTTGCTCCCACCGTTACAGCATTCCAACTGTTTTGGCTTTCTCGACAATTCCAACAAAAGAGAGGCAATACCATGGGTGTCTATGACTACAAAAACCTTACTACCGAGGACTCCAAAGCACTGTTCGCCGATGCCATGGCGATCACCTTGTATTCCTACCACAACCTGGATAACGGCTTTGCCGTGGGGTACCAGCAACACGGCCTGGGCCTGGGTTTGCCGGCCACCCTGGTGCAGGCCTTGATTGGCAGCACCCATTCCCAAGGCGTGATTCCCGGGATCCCGTGGAACCCCGACTCGGAAAAGGCCGCCCTCGACGCCGTGCAAAAGGCCGGCTGGACGCCCATCAGCGCCAGCACCCTTGAGTATGGCGGCAAGGTCGACGCCCGGGGCACGTTCTTTGGCGAAAAAGCCGGTTATACCAGCGCCCAGGTCGAAGTCCTGGGCAAGTACGATGACGCCGGCAAACTGCTGGAAATCGGCATCGGCTTCCGTGGGACTTCGGGCCCCAGGGAAAACCTGATCCTTGATTCCATCGGCGATGTGATCAGTGACTTGCTGGCAGCGTTCGGCCCTGCGGACTATGCGAAAAACTATGCGGGCCAAGCGTTTGGCACCTTGCTCGGCAAAGTCGCCGCGTATGCCAGTGCACAGGGGCTCAGCGGCCAGGATGTGGTGGTCAGCGGCCATAGCCTCGGTGGCCTGGCAGTCAACAGCATGGCGGACTTGAGCAACGACAACTGGGCAGGGTTCTACCAGGACGCCAACTACGTGGCCTATGCCTCGCCGACCCAGAGCAGCGGCGACAAGGTGCTGAACATCGGCTACGAAAACGACCCGGTCTATCGCGCCCTCGACGGCTCCTCGTTCACGGGGTCCTCGCTTTGGGCCCACGATAAACCCCACGAATCCAGCGCCGATAACATCGTCAGCTTCAACGACCACTACGCCTCGACGCTGTGGAACATCCTGCCGTTTTCCATCCTCAACCTGCCGACATGGATCTCCCATTTACCCACCGGTTATGGCGATGGCATGAGCCGCATCCTTGAATCCAAGTTCTATGACCTGACCAGCCGTGATTCGACAATCATCGTCGCCAACCTGTCGGACCCGGCGCGCGCCACTACCTGGGTGCAAGACCTCAACCGCAATGCCGAAGCGCACAAGGGCAGCACGTTCATCATCGGCAGCGACGGCAATGACCTGATCCAGGGCGGCCGGGGCAACGACTACCTGGAAGGCCGCGAAGGCAACGATACTTTCCGTGATGGCGGTGGCTACAACATCATGTTGGGCGGCAAGGGGTTCAACACCCTGGACCTGCAGCAGTCACTGAAAAACGTCGAGGTGGCCAACGACGGTGCAGGCACCCTGTATGTCCGCGACGGCCAAGGCGGCATCAGCATGACCCGCGACATGGGCGCGATAGTGAGCAAGGAAAGCTATCTGTTGCTGTTCAGCAAGGAGGTGACCCACAGCGTGACCGACAACGGCCTGCTGGCGGGCCGCGACCTGACGGCCTACGCGGCGTCGCTCAAGGGCGATGCCGGTGCCAATGTGCTCAAGGCCGGCGATGGCGGGCAGTGGTTGTTTGGCCTGGACGGCAATGACCATCTGATCGGCGGCAAAGGCAACGATGTGCTGGTCGGCGGGGCTGGCAATGACCTGCTGGAGGCGGGCGGCGGGCGTAATACCTTCCTATTCGACGGCGACTTTGGCCAGGACCGGATCCTGGGCTACCAGTCGACAGACAAGTTGGTGTTCATGGGCGTGGCGGGGGTGGACGGGCAGTACAACTACCTCGACCATGCCAAGGCGGTGGGCAGTGATACGTTGCTGACGTTTGGCGATAACTCGGTGACGTTGGTGGGGGTCGGGCTTGGCAGCCTGTCGGCAGAGGCGTTCGTCATCACCTGAAACAACCCGTAGGAGCCGGCTAGCCGGCTCCTACGGTTATGCGGTCAGTCTTCCTTGCGCACGGTTGCGACATCCGCCGCCTTGACCCGTACGCGCTTGCCGGCGATATCGGTGAATTCGTAGAAACCATCGGGTGTCTTGGCATTCGGCGTGTCTGTGGTCAGGTACTGAGTACCGTTCTGCAAGGTCACGACGGTCGGCGTCGAGCAACCGGCCAATGCCAGAAACGTCAGTACGGCCAGCGGCAGGCCCCAGTTCTTCATGTTCATAACCCTTACTCTCATCCTTCGAAAACCCCGTGCTCAACGGCTGCGGGCAACAAATGTTACGCGGATCCACCCCCATCTGATCACTTTTATGCAAAAAGTTGCGTGCGCCACTGATCTATTAGCCATTGCAAGGCAAGTCTTGGGACGGCACTCTGTATGCATAACCAGTGTTTGTCCAAGTGCCTGTCATGTCCAATCCCCTCGAAGACCCGTTCTACTACCTGCATAACTTCCGGCAAGTGCTCGACTGGCTGGAGCAGCGCTATGCCGATGTGCTGGACGACCAGGAGCAGCGCTTCATGGCGCAGTTCGCCCAGTTGCCGCAACCGGCCCAGGCGTTGCTGGTGCGCATGGTTATGCGCAAGGGCGTGCATTTTCGGGCGAGCAAGCTCAACTACGGCGAGATCGGCCCGGTTGACGTGGCCGTGCAGCCGTTGCTGGCCCACGGTTGGGTCAGCGAGCAAGGCCTGCTGTCGCTTGATGAGCTGTGGGGGCAGTTGCAAAAAGGCGAGGTACTGCAAGCGTTCAAGCCATGGATCGAGCAGCCCAGGGGCAAGAAGTCCGATTGGCTGCCCGGCCTGTCCAGCCAGTTCACCGAGCCGCGTACGTTTGCGCAGTGGTCCCCGCAGCTGGACGAGCGCCTGTACAGCCTCACGGTGATGGATTTATGTGAGCGCCTGCGCCTGATGTTCTTCGGCAACCTGTACCAGGACTGGTCGGAGTTTGTCTTGGCGGACCTGGGGATCTACACCTACGAAAAGGTCGAGTTCTGCGCCGAATCCCGCGGGCTGCGCCATCGCGACGATGTATCTGGCCTGCTGTTCCTGCACCAATGCCAGCAGGCGTTCGAGGCGGGCGAACCGTTGGAGGCTGTGCTGGCGCAGATTGCCACCCTGGCCACCGATAACCCCTGGCTGGAAAAACGTCGGGCCAAGCTGCTGTTCCAGGTTGGCCAGCATTGCGAGCGGCTCGCCGAACTGGCCCTGGCCGAGGTGATCTACCGCGATTGTGCCTACCCCGGCGCTCGTGCACGGCTGATCCGCGTACTGGAGCGCCAGGAGGATTTCGCCCAGGCCATGGCCCTGGCGCTGGAGGCCCAGGCCGCGCCACAAAGCGCGGCCGAGCAGCAGCACCTGTTGCGGGTTTTGCCGCGGTTGCGGCGCAAGCTGGGCGAGCCGGCGTTGCCCAAGCCCAAACCCCAGGTGATCCAGCGCCTGGACCTGGAACTGCCGTTCCCGCAACCGTTGGCGGCCGTGGAGTTCTGCGTGCAGGCGCATCTGGGAGATGAAGAGGGGCCGGTGCACTACGTGGAGAACACCCTGGTCAACTCGCTGTTCGGGCTGCTGTGCTGGCCGGCGATCTTCGCGCCGTTGCCCGGCTCGTTCTTTCACCCGTTCCAGCGCGGGCCGGTGGATTTGCACAGTGAGGACTTCCAGCAGCGCCGCGCCGAGCTATTTGCCGCGTGCCTGGACCAACTGCACGACGAGCGCTACAAAACCACGATCCGCCAGCGCTACGTCGAAAAGTGGGGGATCCAGTCGCCCTTTGTATTTTGGAATGTGTTGAGCGAAGAGCTGCTCGAGCAGGCGCTCGATTGCCTGCCCGCCGCGCACCTGCGGCACTGGTTCGACCGGTTGTTGTTGGATATCCGCGCCAATCGCGCCGGGATGCCGGACCTGATCCAGTTCTGGCCGGCGCAAAAAACCTATCGCATGATCGAAGTCAAAGGCCCGGGCGACCGCCTGCAGGACAACCAATTGCGCTGGCTGGAGTTCTGTAGCGAACACCAGATGCCGGTCACCGTGTGTTACGTACGCTGGGCGGAGCAGGGCGCTTGAGCTACACCGTTGCCGTACGGGCACTGTGCGAGTTCACGGCCAAGGTGGGTGACCTCGATCTGCGGTTTACCCCCTCGCCCAGTGCCCAGGAAGGCATGCTCGGCCATCGCACCGTGGCCTCCCGACGCAGTGCGCACTACCAGAGTGAAGTGGCCCTGGAAGGTCTCTACCAACAGTTGACCGTGCGCGGCCGCGCTGATGGCTATGATCCGGATCGCAATGTGCTGGAAGAGGTCAAGACCTACCGTGGCGACCTGGATGCGCAACCGGCCAACCACCGGCAACTGCACTGGGCCCAGGCCAAGGTCTATGGCTGGCTGATGTGCTGCAAGCTGGGGATACCTGAGATCGAGCTGGCGCTGGTGTATTTCGATATCGTCAGCGAGCGCGAAACCGTGATCCGCCAGGTGTGTGCGGTTGATGAGCTGGAGACGTTCTTCAATCGCCAGTGTGGGTTGTTCCTCGACTGGGCCGAGCAACAGGCACAGCGGCGCCTGGCCCGCGATACCGCGACCAAGGCCCTGGCCTTTCCCCACGCGGGCTTTCGCCTGGGCCAGCGGACCCTCGCCGAGTCGGTGTACAAGGCCGTCAGCACCGGACGCTGCCTGATGGCGCAGGCGCCCACGGGGATCGGTAAAACCATTGGCACGGTGTTCCCGGTGCTCAAGGCCATGGCGCCGCAGCAGTTGGACAAGCTGTTCTTTCTCACGGCCAAGACCCCTGGCCGCAAACTGGCGCTGGACGCGGTGCAGATACTGCACGCAAGTGCCGACCTGCCGTTGCACGTGCTGGAGTTGGTGGCGCGGGACAAAGCCTGCGAGCACCTGGACAAGGCCTGTCATGGCGATTCCTGCCCGCTGGCCAAGGGCTTTTACGATCGCCTGCCCGCCGCGCGCGAGGCGGCAGCCCAGGTGCGGCTGCTGGACCAGCGCCATTTGCGCGAGGTGGCACTGGCCCATGGGGTGTGCCCGTATTACCTGAGCCAGGAAATGGCGCGCTGGTGCGACATGGTGGTCGCCGACTACAACTATTACTTCGATTTTGGCGCAATGCTGTTTGGCCTGGCCCAGCTCAACCAATGGCGGGTCGCGGTGCTGGTGGACGAAGCCCATAACCTGGTGGAGCGGGGCCGCGCGATGTACAGCGCCGACCTTGATCAATTTGCCCTGAAGACCGTGCGCGACAGCGCCCCCGAGCCGTTGCGCAAACCGTTGCAGCGGCTCAACCGTGAGTGGAACGCGCTGCACAAAGAGCAGGTCACGGTGTATCAGGCCTATCCGAGCAAACCGGACAAGCTGTTGCAGGCCTTGGCCCTGTGCACCAGCGCCATGGGCGAGTATTTCAACGATCACCCGCAGGCGCTCACGGGCGAGCTGCAAGGCTTTTACTTCGAGGCCTTGCAGTTCGCCAAGGTGGCGGAGCTGTTCAACGAGCAGTTTATTTTTGATATCAGCCAGCGCGATCCACTGGCCAAGCGTCGCTTCTCGCGCTTGAGCCTGCGTAATGTGGTGCCGGCCGAGTTTATCCGCCCACGCTTGACGACCGCCCGCAGCAGCGTGCTGTTTTCCGCGACCCTCAGCCCCCGGCATTACTACGCCGACCTGCTGGGCCTGCCGGCGGATACCGCGTGGGTCGACGTGGAATCGCCCTTCGATGCCGCACAGTTGCAGGTGCGCATCATCGACCGCATCTCCACGCGCTTTGTGCATCGCCAGGCGTCCCTGGCACCCATCGTCGCAGTGATCGCCGAGCAGTTTGAACGCACGCCGGGCAACTACCTGGCGTTTTTCAGTAGCTTCGATTACCAGCAGCAAGTGGCGCAATTACTGGCCGAGCGGCATCCGTCGATCCCAACCTGGCATCAATCGCGGGGCATGGCCGAGGCCGAACGCCAGGCGTTCCTTGACCAGTTCACCCAGCACAGCCAGGGCGTGGGGTTCGCCGTGCTGGGCGGGGCGTTCGGTGAGGGTATCGACTTGCCGGGCGCGCGCCTGATCGGGGCTTTTATCGCCACCCTGGGCCTGGCGCAACTCAATCCGGTCAACGAGCAAATGAAGCTGCGCATGGGTGCGATCTTCGGTGCGGGGTACGACTACACCTACCTGTATCCCGGGATCCAGAAGGTGGTACAGGCGGCCGGCCGGGTGATTCGCACCCAGCAGGACCAAGGGGTAGTGATGCTGATCGATGACCGTTTTGCCGAACCCAAGGTGCGGCCACTGCTGCCGCGCTGGTGGTCGGTGACCTGAGGTATTTGCCCCATCAATGATGCTGGCGCAGGCCGTATCGCTGGGGCAGTCTGCAGCAGTCCCCTGATGGAGCGGTGCGATGAGTGCTATCGAACAACAGACGATCCAGGTCAACGGTATTCAATTGTGCCTGCACATCGCCGGCCCCGAGAGAGGCCCGCCGGTGTGGCTGCTCCACGGCTTTCCCGAGTGCTGGCACTCCTGGCGCCAGCAGATACCGGCGCTGACTGCCGCTGGCTATCGCGTGTTCGTGCCGCAGATGCGTGGCTACGGGCACAGCAGCGCCCCCGCAGCCATTGCCGACTACGACCTGCTGACCCTGTGCGCGGATATCCAGGGTGCCATGGACCTGTTCGGGCATCGTCGGGTGGTGATGGTCGGCCATGACTGGGGCGCGGTGGTGGCCTGGCACCTGGCCTTGTTGGAGCCGCAGCGCATCAGCGCCCTGGTCACGATGTCGGTGCCCTTCGCCGGTCGTTCCCGCAGGCCGGTGATCGAGATCATGCGCGAGCTGTATGCCGAGCGGTTCAACTACATTCTGTATTTCCAGGAGCCCGGCGTGGCCGAACAGGAGCTGGAGGCGGATATCGAGCGCAGCTTGCGCCTGTTTATGCAGGACCAGGATGTATTCCTGCAGCAGAAACCGGCCACGGCCACCTTGCTGGAAGGTGTTGCATTGCCTGGCGCCTTGCCGGCCTGGTGCAGCCAGCACGACCTGGATATTTATGTACAAACCTTCGCCCAGGGCTTTCGCGGGCCGTTGAACTGGTACCGCAACTTTGAGCGCAACTGGCAGCGCACGGAGTTCCTGGCGGGCCGGCAGGTGCTGCAACCGACGTTGTTCCTGATCGGCGACCGTGATCCGGTGGGAGTGTTTGAGGCCCATACGCTCAAGCGCATGCCCCAGGTGGTGCCGCAGCTGCAGCAGCAGGTACTGGCCAACTGCGGGCACTGGATCCAGGTGGAGCAGGGCGCGCAGGTCAACGCCCGGCTGCTGGAGTTCCTCGGGCGCTGAAGGTCAGCCCTTGGCCTTGGCCAGGAACGGCGCCAGGCGCCGGCCCATTTCTTCACCCAGGGCCTGTAGCCCGCTCAAGGGGCGGACCATCACTTCAAACTCGATGATTTGCCCCTGTTCGTTGAAGCGGATCAGGTCGATACCCTTGAGCTGCTTGTCGCCCACCCGCGCGCTGAACTCCAGCACCACGTTGTGGCCGTCGGCGCTGGCCAGTTCGCGGTGGTACTGGAAGTCTTCAAACACGGTAAACACAGTGTTGAGAATCATCGACACCACGGGTGCGCCGGGGTAGGGGGTATGCGCCATGGGCGAGCGAAACACGGCATCCGGCGCCAGCAGTTCGGGCAGTGCTTTGAGGTCGGCAGTGGCCAGCATGGTGTGCCAGCGCTTTAGGGTATGGGCGGCCGGGCTGGATAATTGCAGAGCTTCGGACATGGTCTGTACCTGTTCTTATGAGTGTCTGGCAACCATAAGAGCAGCCGCGAGATGGGATCAATGATCCAAACTGACAGTTATATGCCTGGAACAAACATCCCGCCTGTGGGAGCGGGCTTGCCCGCGATGGCGGTGTATCAGTCGATAAATCTATTGGCTGACCTGCCGCCATCGCCGGCAAGCCAGCTCCCACAGGAGAACGCGCACGGCTGTCAGGCTGGGGGGATGTGGGGGTTACACCACCTCCAGGTAGGAGCTGTGGATCGCCCGCGCCAGTTCGCGCACGGTGTCGATAAACTCGGTCAGCCGGCTGTGCAGGCCTTCTTCGAGAATCTCATCGATACCGGTGTAGCGCAGCCGCGCTTCAAATTCCGCCGCCAGGCGCTGGGCCGTGCGGCCGTAGCTGCCCGGCAGGTCGGCGAGGATATGGCTCAACTCCTCGATACACGCATGCAATGAGCGCGGCACATCGCTGCGCAGCAGCAGCAACTCCGACACCGAACGCGCATTCAGTGCATTGGGGTACAGCTCGGTGTAGGCCTCGAACGACGACAAGGCACGCAGCAGGGCGCTCCACTGGTAGTAGCCGCGGGCGGACAGGTCGCTGACTTCTTCGGACTCCTCGCCGAACATCTCGTAACGCGCATCCAGCAGGCGCAAGGTGTTGTCGGCGCGCTCGACAAAGGTGCCCAGGCGGATAAAACGATAGGCATCGTTGCGCATGATGGTGCCGGACGTGGCCCCCCGGAACAGGTGCGAACGCTGCTTGACCCAGTCACAGAAGTGGCTGATGCCATGGCGGGCCAGGCCGCCGGCGGCGATGCTGCGCATTTCCAGCCAGGTGGCGTTGAGGTTTTCCCACATGTCGGCGGTGATCCGTCCACGTACCGCATGGGCATTGCCCCGGGCGGCGCGCAGGCAGTTGTAGATACTGGCTGGGTTTTCTTCGTCGAGGGCGAAAAAGTGCAGCATGCGCTCGGCGTCCAGTTGTTGATGGCGCTCCAGGTAGTTGTCCAGGGTGCCACTGCTGAGCAGCGACATCGCCAGTTCATCCAGGCCATCACTGCGACCGGCCTGGGGCATCAGCGACAGCGAATAACTGACCTCCAGCATGCGCGCCAGGTTCTCTGCGCGTTCCAGGTAGCGCGACATCCAATACAGATCTGCGGCGGTTCTACTCAGCATACTCAGCCCTCCACCACCCAGGTGTCCTTGGTTCCGCCGCCTTGCGACGAGTTGACGATCAACGAGCCTTCACGCAATGCCACCCGGGTCAGGCCGCCCGGCACCAGGCGGGTCTCCTTGCCCGATAGCACGAACGGGCGCAGGTCGATATGCCGGGGCGCGATGCCGTTTTCGACAAAGGTCGGGCAGGTGGACAGGCTCAGGGTCGGTTGGGCGATATAGGCATGGGGCCGGGCCTTGATGCGTTGGCGGAAGTCCTCGATCTCGGCCGCCGAGGCGGCTGGGCCCACCAGCATGCCGTAGCCGCCGGAACCCTGGGTTTCCTTGACCACCAGATCGGGCAAGTGCGCCAGTACGTGGGACAGTTCATCGGGTTTGCGGCATTGGAAGGTGGGTACGTTTTGCAACACCGGTTCCTCATCCAGATAGAAGCGAATCATCTCTGGCACATAGGGGTAGATGGATTTGTCGTCGGCCACCCCGGTGCCGATGGCATTGGCCAGCACCACATTGCCGGCGCAGTAGGCGGCCACCAGGCCGGGCACGCCGAGCATGGATTCGGGGTTGAAAGCCTGGGGATCGAGGAAGGCGTCGTCGATGCGCCGGTAGATCACATCCACGGGTTTCGGGCCGTCGGTGGTGCGCATGAACACCTTGAGGTCGTGCACGAACAGGTCGGCACCTTCGACCAACTCGACGCCCATCTCCCGGGCGAGGAACGCGTGTTCGAAAAACGCGCTGTTAAAGCGCCCGGGGGTCAGCACCACCACATTGGGGCTGTCCAGGCGGCTGGCGCTTTTCAGGGTCTTGAGCAGCAGGTTGGGATAGTGGTCCACCGGCGCGATGCGCTGCTTGGCAAATACTTCCGGGAACAGGCGCATCATCATCTTGCGGTCTTCGAGCATGTAGCTCACGCCGCTGGGGGTGCGCAGGTTGTCTTCGAGGACGTAATACGTACCGTCGCCATCGCGCACCAGGTCGACACCGGAGATGTG
Organism: Pseudomonas sp. HC1(2025); assembly: GCF_058742075.1. Taxonomy (NCBI): domain Bacteria; kingdom Pseudomonadati; phylum Pseudomonadota; class Gammaproteobacteria; order Pseudomonadales; family Pseudomonadaceae; genus Pseudomonas; species Pseudomonas sp. HC1(2025). The sequence continues at coordinate 2,843,941 of NZ_CP196017.1, forward strand.
CGAATAGATATCACGGTGCAGGTCGAGGCCGATCATGGCCTTTTGATAGCCTTCATTGCCCAGCACCTGCTCGGCGGGAATGATCCCGGCCTTGATAATGCGCTGGTCGTGATAGATATCGGCGAGGAACATGTTCAGCGCATTGACCCGCTGGATACAGCCGCGTTCGATCACACTCCACTCACTGGCGGGAATGCTGCGCGGGATGATGTCGAAGGGAATCAGGCGCTCGGTGTCTTGCTCGTCACCGTACAGGGTGAAAGTGATCCCGGCGCGGTGGAACAATAGGTCGGCCTCGCGGCGGCGCTGGGCCAGCAGTTCCGGCGGCGTGTTGGCCAGCCAGCGGGAAAAATCCTGGTAGTGCGCACGGCACACGCCATTTGCGTCATTCATTTCATCGAAGAAAGATCGAGCCATTCCAATTACCTTGTCAGTGCCGGGTAAAACGCTGCAGGCACTGCCGCTTTAGAAAACGCATTGTTATGAGCCCGTGGCTTTTGGCGCCAACGGACCTTGTCCTTACTTTCTTGTGGAGTCGGCTCTGAGTCGGGGGGTAACAGTTGCTCCTGTGTTCACCCTGGCAAGTAGGCAGTAGCAGGAGTAAAGCAATGGCTGTGCCGCAAGCGTGTTTATTGGGATTACACGATGTATCAGCCCGTTACAGGAGCGGCCTGGGCAAGCGTGGTGCGTGATAGGCGCAGCATTTGCTTCATAACGGTGCAGGCGATTGACCTGAACTTCGCGCACCGCCGGTTCTTCTAAGTGGATTACGCCCTCTGAGGAATATCGATTGTGCCCAGGATCATCTCCCCGCACAGCCCGGAATCGGCGCTGGCCGACCACACCGAACACAACGCGAAGATCTTCGGCTCGCCCAAGGACCGGTTGGATTTCTATCGTCGGGAAATCCAGTACGAAACCACCATCCTCGCCAACCGTACCGATGCCTACCTGACGGCGCAGTCGTTTTTGGTGATTGCCTTTGTGTCCTGCATGGGCAACCTCAACCCGGAGTGGGGCAAGCTGTTTACCCTGGTGGTGCCGCTGATGTTGTCGATGCTTGGCGTGTTCAGCTCGCTCAATGCCTGGCCGGGCATCCGGGCGGCCTACGACATCATTGACCACTGGCACTTCAAGCAGAGCGAACTGTTGCGCAGCGAGCCGGTGATGGGCCTGGCCTACGATGAGTCGCCGCTGTTCTGCGAGACCGAGTCGTCGCACAAAGGCTATCGCAAGTCATTGCTGTTTTCCGTGCGCACGCCGTGGTTGTTCACCGTGTTCTGGATGCTGCTGGCAGCGTTTGCGTTCTATATCCAGGTAGACAACCCGGGGGGGTGACCATTGATCAGCATGGCGCTTGCGCAATGAACTTCATCCCGCCGCGCGGCACCTTAACCTTACACCAACGAATAAAGAGGTTCCCATGAGCACTAATGACAGCCAAGACCTGCAAACCAGCGGCAGGAACGATCCAGCCATCGCTGACGATGCCCGCAAAGTGCCCACTCCAAGCAACGGGGCCACGGCTCCCAAGGACCCGCAACCCGCCACCGACAAGGTGGCCAGGGACAACGAGTACAGCCCGGACTTCAAGCCCGAACGCGAACCCAAGCCCAAGACCGACGCTGACATTGATACCCAGGGCGGCTAGGGCCATGCATACCCCAACCGAAGAGGAGCCGATCAATGACCCGGGCAATGAAGACCCCGGATCGTTGATGGATGATGCGCAGGTGCCGCTGGTTGATGGGGATGACGCCCCAGAAGAGGTCAGCTCCGATTGATCTATACCGCCTTCTACGCGCCATCCAAGGGCGGCAACCGACGCTTGACCGGGGTTTTCTTGACGATGGCGGTGTTGGTCTCGGCATAGCCGTTGAGCCGGTCAAGCAAGGTATCCAACTGGTCCATGGTGCGCACGTGCAGCCGTGCGATAAAACAGTCGTCGCCGGTGACTTTGTCGCACTCGGTAAACTGCGGTATTGCCTGGATCTGCCGCTCCACTTCCTGTAATTGGCCGGGCAGGGGGCGGATGCGCACGATGGCTTGCAGCAAATAGCCGAAGTGTTTGGGGTCGATATCCACCGTATAGCCCTTCAGAACACCGCGTTCCTCCAGACGTCGCAATCGCTCGCCAACGCTGGGCGAGGACAGGCCGGTAATCCCCGCCAGGGTCTTGAGCGTGCAGCGCGAGTCGTCCATCAGGGCGGCAATCAGTTGTTGGTCAATAACATCAATCATCCTGGGCTCCTTAACCAAATCTGCTATTTCACCTAATAAGAATAGGCGCTGACTACCTTTGGCCTTCTTCAGGCGCTGGAGCCTGATCGACGCAGATTGCCATAATTTAGCCTCATTCGAGGAGCTTAATCATGGACACATCCCTACGTCGCGGCTCATGGGAAATGGTCGGTGCCATGCTGATCTCCGGCACGATCGGCTGGTTCGTGCTGGTGTCTGGCGTGCCGGTCATTGAGGTGGTGTTCTGGCGTTGCGTCATTGGCGCCTTGACCCTGTTGCTGGTGTGCTGGCGCCTGGGGTATTTGCGCAGTACATGGCTGAGTTATTCAACACTCGGCTGGGCCATGTTGAGCGGCGTGGCCATCGTGGGTAACTGGCTGTTGCTGTTTGCGTCTTATGCCAAGGCGTCGATTGCCATCAGCACGGCGGTCTATAACGTTCAGCCATTTATGCTGGTGATCCTCGCGGCGCTGTTGCTTGGCGAGAAAATCACCGTACAGAAGCTGGCGTGGCTGAGCGTGTCATTCATGGGCATGTTGGCTATCGTCACCGCCCATGGCGAGCAGCAGGGCAGCGGTGATCAATACCTGTGGGGCGTGGCCCAGGCGCTGGGCGCGGCCCTTTTGTATGCCATCGCTGCACTGATCATCAAGCGCCTGAAGGCTGTGCCGCCCCATCTGCTGGCGCTGATTCAAGTGAGTACCGGTGCAGTGCTGTTGGTGCCGCTGGTTTCGTGGCACAGCCTTTGGGCGCCGGTTGATGCCTGGGCGGCGCTGTTGACACTGGGGGTGGTGCACACCGGCCTGATGTATGTGCTGCTGTATGGTGCGATTCAAAAGCTGCCGACGGCATTGACCGGGGCGCTGTCGTTCATCTACCCGATTGCGGCGATCCTGGTTGACTGGATGGCCTACGGGCATCGTCTGGGCTGGGCACAGTGGCTGGGGGTTGCGGCGATATTGCTAGCGGCGGCGGGATTGCAGCGAGGCTGGTGGTGGCGTGCTGAACACGATCTGCCGCCATCCAGGCGCCCCTTGTAGGAGCCGGCTTGCCGGCGATGGCGATCTGGAGGGCGCTATCGCCGGCAAGCCGGCTCCTACAAGGGCGTGGGTCAGTGCGGTGCGCGGGGAATGGTCTTGAGCAGGTCCGCCGGGCTGATATGCCCCACGACCTGCTGCTGCACACCGCTGCCCGGCAACGGCAGGTCGAGGATATGGCCCTTGATCTTGCCCACCACGTGCATTTCACAAGGTTTGCAGTCGAATTTCAGGGTCAGTACTTCGTCGCCATGAATCAGCTGCATCGGCGCGACCTTGGTCCGTACGCCGGTCACGCCCTTGGCCTGCTTGGGGCACAGGTTGAAGGAGAAACGCAGGCAGTGCTTGGTGATCATCACCGGCACTTCACCGGTTTCTTCGTGGGCCTCGTAGGCTGCGTCGATCAACTTCACGCCGTGGCGGTGATAGAAATCGCGGGCCTTCTGGTTGTAGACGTTGGCCAGGAACGACAGGTGCGATTCCGGGTACACCGGCGGCGGCGTGGTTTCGGCTTTGCGGCCACCACGGGGGTGGGCCTCGACACGGGCCAAGGTCAGCGCTTCGATCACATCGCGGCGCAAGGCCTTGAGTTGCGAGTTGGGAATGAAGTACGCCTGCGGCGCATCCAGCTCGATCGCCGTGGCGTGATACTGGGTGGTGCCCAGTTGGCCAAGCAGGTCGCGCAGGGTGTCCAGTGCCTGTTCCGGCTTGTTGGCCACGCCGAACGGGCCGGGCAGGGTGGTGCTGGCGCTCACGCCTTCTTCACTGGTGGCGGTCAGTTGCAGTTGGTCTTCGCGCAGGCACGCCTGCCAGGACACGCCAATCCGGCGCTCGGCCGAGGTCTTGAGCAACGCTTGCTGCCAGTTATGGTCGAGGTTGCGGTTGAGCGGGTGATTCGGTCGTAGTTGATGCAGGCCCGCCGGCATTTCGTTGGGCTCGACACGGTAGCGGTAGCGCTTTTCGCCGTCTTCTTCGAACTCGCCTTTAGGCTCGGCGATATTGGCGCGAAAACCTACGACTTCGCGCTTGATCAGCACGTTCAGGCCGTCACCGTTGGACAGCGGCTCGTGGGTGATTACCTGCAAGTCGCGTTTGCCGGCTTTTTCCACCACACCTACCGGCAAGCCGGTAAAGGTCGGGGTGTCGAAGGCGCCGATATCGATCTTGCGGTCGCTGACGAAGTAGTCGGTGCTGCCGCGGTGGAAGGTCTTTTCCGGGTCTGGCAGGAAGAAATGCGCGGTGCGGCCGCTGGAGGCGCGGGCCAGGTCCGGGCGGTCTTCGAGGATTTCGTCCAGGCGCTGGCGGTAATAGGCGGTGATGTTCTTCACATAGCCCATGTCTTTGTAGCGGCCCTCGATCTTGAACGAGCGCACGCCGGCATCCACCAGGGCGCGCAGGTTGGCGCTCTGGTTGTTGTCTTTCATCGACAACAGGTGTTTTTCAAAGGCGACGACGCGGCCCTGGTCATCCTTGAGGGTGTAGGGCAGGCGGCAGGCCTGGGAGCAGTCGCCACGGTTGGCGCTGCGGCCGTTTTGCGCGTGGGAAATATTGCACTGCCCGGAGAACGCCACGCACAACGCGCCGTGGATGAAGAACTCGATGGCGGCATCGGTTTCATCGGCAATCGCACGGATTTCCTGAAGGTTCAGCTCGCGGGCCAGCACCAGTTGGGAAAACCCGGCCTGGTCGAGGAACTTGGCCCGGTTCAGGGTGCGGATGTCGGTCTGGGTGCTGGCATGCAGCTCGATGGGCGGGATATCCAGCTCCATCACGCCCAGGTCCTGGACGATCAACGCATCAACCCCGGCATCGTACAACTGGTGGATCAGCTTGCGCGCTGGCTCCAGTTCGTCGTCATGCAGGATGGTGTTGATGGTGGTGAACACGCGGGCGTGGTAACGACGGGCGAACTCCACCAGTTGGGCGATCTCGCTCACGTCGTTGCAGGCGTTGTGGCGCGCACCGAAGCTCGGGCCGCCGATATACACAGCGTCGGCGCCGTGCAGGATAGCCTCGCGCGCGATGGCGACATCGCGGGCAGGGCTGAGCAATTCCAGATGATGCTTGGGCAAGGACATAGTTTTTTTAGTCAGGCTTGTCACGGTTGAGGTACGCATTGTAGCCGTGAATCGCCTGACCGGCACCCGCTGGATGCCCAATAACCTGCCGGGCTCAGCCCTTGGCGGCCATCGCCGTGACTTCCACGCGCATGCCTTCGACCGCCAATGCGGCCACGCCAACAGCCGCACGCACCGGCCAGGGTTTGCCGAAGAAGCGCTTGTACACCTCGTTGAATGCGGCGCGGTCGGCCATGTCAGTGAGGTAGATGGTCAAGTGCATGACCCGGTCCATGGAACTACCTGCACGTTCAAGGGCGACCTTGAGGGCTTGCAAGGTGCATTCACTTTGCACGGTGATATCGCCCAGTTCCAGGCTGCCATCGGCACGCACGGGGATTTGGGTGGAAACCAGGATGCCGTTGAAGCCGATCACGTCGGATGAGATGGAATCGGGGTCGAGGTCGGGGGTGTAGTCTAGGTGGCTCATGGGGGCTCTTTTATTCAAGAAGTGGATCAGGCCGGCAGTTTACCTGGGGGCAACGTGTGCCACAGCTGATTTGAGAGTTAGATGATGTCGAAAGCGGCTGGCTAAAATGCCACTATTGCGCACAAGTACTTTGCTGGCCTGGACATTGGAGCTTTAAAGGCATGAAGGTTAAACATTATCCATCAAGGCTTATCCTGGTAGGCGAACCAAATACCGTTAGGAACCCCCTCATGCATTTATTTATCCGAGCGGCGCTGTTGCCAGTGGCCATTTTTGTCCTCGACGCACACGCCCAGACGGGGCCTTCGTTCAAGTGCAGCGCGAACTTGAGCAGCTCAATAGAGACGCTGATCTGCGCCAGCGAAGCGCTTGGCGCCCTTGATCGCCAAATGGCGAGCACCTACAGCGCCGCGCTGAAAAAGGCCGGTAGCCAGGCCAAGATGCTCAAGGCCGAACAACGTGGCTGGATCAAGGGCCGCAACGACTGCTGGAAGGCTGACGACAAACAGGCCTGCGTGCGCGACAGTTACAAGCAGCGGTTGGTTGAACTGCAGCAATGAATCGTCTGCTGTTTGTTTCTCTGGATGGGCCCAAGGGCACCGGCAAAACCACACTGTTGGAAGCCGTTACCAAAGCACTAAGGGCGGACAACAAAAAGGTCATCCGACTGTGCGAGAAAAAAAGCGATCCCTTTAGACGGGAAACAATGGCCCTCGTTAACACGCTGGTCAGAAATCCCTCGCGGGACCTGGAGTGGGAGATTTGTGAACGCCTCGCGGACAGCCGTGCGTGGATTTCTCAACACGTCCTGGCTAAACAGCTACCCGGTAGCATTGTGTTGATTGATCGCTGGTACCCATCCGATGCAGCGTTTCGCCGCATAGTGCCGTTTGCAGAGATTCTGCAATTGAACATTGACCGAAACGTGCAAGTACCGGACTTGCATGTGGGGATTGTCACCGCACCTGGGGTTTCATGGGCGAGGGCTGCGGCGCGACGGCGTGGGCTGAGCAGCACGGTGATCCATAGGTTGGAAGAACATGTGGCGTGTACCGAGGCGTTCGAGCGAGCGGTTGCGAATCACGGTTGGGTTTTATGTCGGAATGAAGGATCGATCGAGGACGCAACAAGGCAGGTGGTTGCTGAGATCTATAGAGTACTTAGTGTCTCGTGATTACTTTGGAAGTATAGGTTTACCGTATCCAGAGTATTTTGTGGTGTTTGCCGGGTTAACACGGGAGACGGTCTTGTTTCTGTTGATAATTACCTGCGAACTTCGCGCGATTGAGGCGTGATCGTTAGCCGCGGGATGAAAGCTGATCAACTTATGTAGTTTGACTGAAGTCCATAAATTTTTAACAAAGGTTTACATATGTGCTTTAGTTCGTCAGGTAAGGTCTGCTGCAATTAACGCAACTTGGTCGACGCTCAATGCACTCCAGCAATAACCCGGTAAACCCTGAGCTGATAAACATCAGGCGACTGTTTGCAACTCCCCTGGCCTGTCTCCAGTACCCCGATGCAGAAGAACTCAATGCAGAGCTCAAAACCCTGATCACCTGTCGCATGACGAGCGATCAGGGCGGCACGCAGCGTAGTAACGACGGCGGCTGGCAGTCGGCCAGCGACTTCCCGGAATGGGGCGGGCAGGCCTGCGATACGTTGGTCGGCTTTGCCAAGGAGTTCGCCACTCAACTGACGGCGGTGCATAGCGAGCAGTACGGCTTAACTGAACCGAGTTTTGCATGGAAACTCAATGCCTGGGTAAACGTTAACCAGGCGGGCCACAGCAATGCGTTGCATGGCCACCCGGGGGCATTTTGGTCGGGGGTTTATTGGGTGGATGCGGGCGGGCGAGAGGAGGATCCGGCTGTTGGCGGTGACCTGGAGTTTATCGACCCACGCGGTATGGTTGCATCGACCTACAATCCTGCGTTGCGCATGAGAGTGGAAGATTGTCTTACCGCCGGTTTTAGTACGACTTATGCCGCTACCAGCGGAACGTTCATTATGTTCCCGTCGTGGCTGATGCATTCCGTAAGACGTTTTGAAGGGACGCGTCCGCGCATTTCTATTGCCTTTAATTTTGGCGCTTGAGTTACCCACCTTCTTTTGATCATGCTGGCTTTGCGTCTGCCTACCATCGCATTATCCGGATTCACCGGAATATATTTCCCGAACTGAGTCGATTATCAAGAAATCCCCTCATAGATATTCTGTGGTCATTGGCACCACCGACTATCTACGAGGAGACACTGATGTCCACACTTTTTACCCCTGGCGTTGTTGGCCAGCTGCACACCCCCAACCGTGTAGTCATGGCGCCCATGACTCGCTCGCGCAGCACCCAGCCTGGCGATGTGCCGAACGCCATGAACGCGGTGTATTACGCACAACGGGCGTCGGCCGCGTTCATTGTTACTGAAGCCACGCAGATCTCGCCCCAGGGCAAGGGCTATTCATTCACCCCAGGTATTTACAGTGACGAACAGGTCACCGGCTGGCGCCTGGTGACCGATGCGGTGCATGCCGCTGGCGGGCGAATTTTCCTGCAGTTGTGGCATGTAGGGCGTATGTCGCACCCTGATTTCCACAATGGCCAATTGCCGGTCGCGCCGTCTGCAATTGCGTTTGACGGCAGCATCTGGAAAGTGGACGCCGAATCGGGTGTCGGCAGCATGGCCCCGTGCCCGACACCACGGGCGCTGGAGCGTAACGAAATCCACGCCATCGTCGACGATTATCGTAAGGCTGCGCGTAATGCCATGACCGCGGGTTTCGACGGTGTCGAAGTGCATGGGGCCAACGGCTACCTGATCGACCAGTTCCTACGTACCACGTCTAATATTCGTACAGATGAGTACGGCGGATCGCGCGAGAACCGCCTGCGCTTTCTCAAGGAAGTCATGGATGCAGTGATTGATGAAGTGGGAGCCGCCCGTACGGCGATCCGCGTTGCGCCGTTTCTTACGGCACGTGGCATGGCGTGCCCGGACATTCTGCCCACCTTGTTGGAAGCAACCAGCTATTTGCAAGGCAAGGGCATTGCCTACCTGCACCTGGTCGAAGCGGACTGGGATGATGCCCCCAAGTTTCCCGAGGACTTCCGCCAAGCCGTGCGCGAGCGCTTTCGCAATGCGATTGTGGTGGCCGGTAAGTACGACCTGGAACTCGCAGAATGGGTCCTGGAAAAAGGCTACGCAGATTATGTTGCCTTCGGACGCAAGTTTGTCGCCAATCCGGATCTGCCTCTGCGGTTGGAGAAGGGGTACCCGTTAGCGGGTCTCGAAGGTGCCGAGCTATTTGGCGGTACTGAACGTGGCTACTCGGATTTTTCCGCCTGGGCTCAGTAGGGCGCAAGCTCTCAGGTCAGCTCTGAAACATCTCCTTGGAGCGCGCTCAAGTTGCCAGTTTCAAGGAGATTTCGTCCATCAGCAGTTTGACCCGGCGCGGCACTACGTGGCCGGAAGGGTAGACAATCTGCAAGTCCACGCCCGGCAGAGAGTAGCTCTCCAGCACCTCGACCAGTCGGCCTGCGTCCAAGTCATCACGCACATCGATGTATGACTTGATACAGATGCCGTGACCGGCCAGGCACCACTGGCGCACTTGATCACCGTCATTGGCAATACGCCTGCCCGACACCAGCACCTTGAACGTACGGCCATCGGCGCGGAACTGCCATTCACGGTGGATGCTGCTGCCAAAGCGCATCAGGATGCACTGCTGTTGCGCCAGGTCCGATGGGTGTTGGGGCGTGCCGTGGGCCGTGAGATAAGCGGGGGATGCACACACGACCCTACGGCCCTCGCTGAGCTTTCTGACGCGCAGGGTGCTGTCGGACAGGGCGCCATATCGAATGGCGAAATCAATCCCTTGCCCCGCGAGATCCAGGTAGCCATCGGTCAGGTTCAGGTCGAGGCTGACGTTGGGATGCTCCTGCAGAAAGTCATCAAGGATCGGCACGATGCGGTTGCGGCCCAGGTCGACGGGGACGCTCAGGCGTATCAGGCCCGAGATCCGTTCGGTGCCCAGTTTGATATTGCTCTCGATGTCTTCAGCTTCGGCGAGCAGGCGCCGGGCGCCGTCCATCAGCATCCGTCCTTCGTCCGTCAGGCTGATCGAACGTGTCGTACGGGTCAGCAGGGTTGCGCCGTAGTGCCTTTCCAGAGCCCCGAGCCGTTCCGACACAGACGTGGGCGAAAGTCCGACCTCGCGGCCTGCCGCCGACAATCCGCCTTTCTCGACAATCAATAAAAACAGCGCGAGGTTCTCGAAGAGCATTATCCGGATTTCCCTGAATATGATTGTGCTTTTGAATAGATTCTACGCCTTGGGCTTCAAGGATATCGTTTCTGCATTCACTCTTGAGGAACGACATCGTGCATATCGATCACGTCACCCTACGAACCCGCGACTCGAGCGAAACATCCTTCATTTAACATAATATACATTATGCGAACTATCCTATGCGGAGCTGAGGGGCTCTGGGAGGCTGCTTTTCACTAAGCGACCTAGAACCTCTGCGTGCCAGATTCAAAAGCAGCCTCCGTCGCCGGCGCTGACCTGCCTTCGTTTGAGTCTTGAGCCATCTGACGTTTACGGCGAGTCAGCACACCGTTCACCAACACTGTGATGAAATCGATATCGTTGCCCGTCGTAACGCAGTACTGGGAAACAAGAGCCCGGGCCGCCGACCTTGACATCAGGCCAACCATTACTGCCTTTGCTAGCGAGAAACTCAGCGGCGCCGCTTTCTTTGAGCATGAGTTTCCAGTGGCCGTCAGACTGCTGACTGACTAGATAAAATCCAGTACCCGCTTGCCCATAACAGTAAGTGCTGCCTTCGGTAATCAACGCATCCGGCCGGCCGTCACCATTCAGGTCCTCAACCAATTCCATGGTTACCGGCGTGTAGCTACCTGTTGTCTCGATTTCGCACTCCGACGTCTCTTGGTTAAATCCAGCAGCGCGGAATGCTTTTAACTGCTCGCTACGCGGTAGTTCATCCGCCAGCGCCGTAGCACTGATCACGAAACATGCCACCCACAGACCTGACGTAAGCCTTCCCCGCATATAGTTCGTCCCTATATGATGCCAAACGTTTAGCTATGCTCTTGAGTATAACTAAACTAAATAACTGTTTAGTTTAGTTATAATAATCCACTCACACTCCCAAGCTAAAATGCTAACCCTTCCTCGCCCCCGGACTCTGCCAAAACGCAGGATCAGCACTCTTGAGCCGCTCCACCGCATTATTGATATGCTCCAGCGCCGCCTGGCGCGCGGCTTGCGGGTCGCGTGCGGCAATGGCGGCGTACACCGCAAAGTGCTCGGCCCGGACGGTCTTGGCCAGGTCGCGGCGGCGCTCTTCGTTGGAGCGGGTGATGCGGATCGCTTCTTTGATGAACTGCGCGATGAATTCGTGCAATGACGGATACAGCGGATTGCCGGTCGCCTTGGAAATGGAGTGATGGAACGCCAAGTCCTCCTCAACCCCGTCGCGACTCCCCTGCTCGGCCGTATCAATGGCCTTCAGCGCCTGGTGGATCGCTTCCAGTTGCGCCGGTGAGTGCCGTTGCGCCGCCAGTGCCGCCGCTTCACCTTCGATGCCACGGCGTAGTTCGGTGACGCGCAACACCGCCTCGATTGACCCGCCCACATCCAGGTCAATGGTGAACGCCTTGATGTGCGCACCTTCGCTGACCACCGTGCCGCTGCCCTGGCGCACCTCCACCAGGCCGGCTGACTTGAGGCGTGAAATGGCCTCACGGATAACCGTCCGGCTCACGCCGAAGCGCTCGGCGAGTACGGGCTCGGTGGGCAGGCGATCGCCCGGCAGTGCTTCGCCGTTGGCGATGTAGGCCTTGAGGGCCGCCGTCACCTGGTCGGACAGTGTGCCCTTGGCGGCGTCCTTGAGGATGCCCAGCGCATCGGCACTACAGGAAGACTTGTCAGCAGTGGGCATAGAAAGCTCTGGCTCAAATCTGTGAAAGGTACTGCATTTTAGACCCGGCGTCCCCTGGGGATTTAGTCGTTGAATTCGTATGACGTATTATGATAAAAACGCCCCATCATGTAATCCGACACACACAACGCCACCCACTATAAAAATAAGGATGGGGGAAACACATGACTGAGTCAGTGATTCAAACCAGTACTGCCGTACCCGCAGATCGCTTCGAGAACCTGGCGTATCGCAAAGTGGCGTGGCGGATCATGCCGCTGTTGCTGCTGTGCTATCTGGTCGCCTACCTGGACCGGGTGAACGTCGGTTTCGCCAAGTTGCAGATGTCTGACGATTTGCAGTTTTCCGAAGCCGTCTACGGCCTCGGTGCAGGGATCTTCTTCATTGCCTACTTCCTCGTCGAGGTGCCCAGCAACCTGATCCTGCATCGCGTCGGCGCGCGGTTGTGGATCGCCCGCATCATGATCACCTGGGGCATCATCTCCTCGGCCATGGCCCTGGTGACCACGCCGACATCCTTCTACATCATGCGTTTCCTGCTGGGGATTGCCGAGGCCGGGTTCTATCCGGGTGTCATCCTGTATCTGTCCTATTGGTTCCCGACCCACCGCCGCGGCAAAATGTATGCCCTGTTTGCCACCGCTGTGCCGCTGTCCGGGCTGATTGGCGCGCCGCTGTCCGGCTGGATCATGAGCGCGTTCAACGGTATGCATGGATATGCCGGCTGGCAATGGCTGTTCTTCCTTGAAGGGCTGCCCTCGATTGCCGTCGGTTTCCTCGTGGTGTTCTGCCTCAGCGACCGGATCTCCAGCGCCGGCTGGCTCACCCGCGAAGAAAAAACCCTGCTGCAGGCACGCATTGACGCCGAAGCCGTCGGCCACCAGAAACAAAGCCTTAAAGAGGTGTTCCTGCAACCGCGTATCTGGCTGTTGACGGCCATCTACTTCTGCATGATCGCCGGGTTCTACACCGTCGGTTTCTGGTTGCCGACCCTTATCCGCCAGGCCGGCGTCAGCGATGTGTTTGAGGTGGGCATGCTCACCGCCATCCCGTACGCCGCCGCGGCAGTCACCATGATCGTGGTTTCACGCAGTGCCGACCGGCTGCGCGAACGGCGCTGGCACCTGGCGCTGACCGCCGTGCTCGGGGGTATCGGCCTGTTCATCTCCGCCACCTGGAGCGACAACTTCACCGTGTCGATGATCGGCCTGACCCTGGGCTCGATGGGGGCCATGAGCACCCTGCCCTTGTTCTGGAGCCTGCCGACAGCCTTCCTCGGCGGCACGGCTGCCGCTGCTGGTATTGCGCTGATCAACTCCTGGGGCAACCTGGCGGGCTTTGTCTCGCCGTACCTGATGGGCTTCCTCAAGGACCTGACCCACAGCACCACAATCGGCATGTACGTGATGGCGAGCGCCCTGTTCCTCGGCGCCCTGCTGGTCTTCAGAATTCCCGGAAAACTCGTCAACCGCTGACGTTTGGAGTAACTCATGAATATTCTCGTGACCGGTGCAGCCGGCTTCCTCGGCCGGCGCCTGATCGAAGCGCTGCTGCTGCGTGGTTCGCTCACCGACCGCACTGGCCAGTCGCGGCCCATCGGGCAGATCCTCGCCTTCGACATGGTCGAACTCACAGGGATCGCTGATCCCCGGGTCAAAGTGGTGTGTGGCGATATCGCCAACGCGCAAGTGCTGGAAAGCCTGATCGATGCCAACACAGACAGCATCTTCCATCTGGCTGCGGTGGTTTCCAGTCAGGCCGAAGGCGACTTTGAATTGGGCATGCGCATCAACTTCAGCGCAACCCAGAACATGCTGGAGCGCGTGCGCCAGCTCGGTACGTGCCCCAAATGGGTGATGACCAGCTCTGTCGCGGTGTTCGGCGGACAGTTGCCGGAACAGGTGCCGGATAATCAGGTCTGGGCGCCGCAAAGCTCCTACGGCACGCAAAAAGCCATGAACGACTTGCTGCTCGCCGACTACAGCCGGCGCGCCTTCGTCGATGGTCGCAGCCTGCGCATGCCGACCATCGTGGTGCGCCCAGGCAAACCCAACCTGGCGGCCTCCAGCTTCGCCAGCGGGATTATCCGCGAGCCGCTCAACGGCCAACCCAGCGTGTGTCCGGTACCACTCGACACCCGCCTGTGGCTGATGTCGCCGGCACAGGCCATTGGCAACCTGATTCATGGCCATGAACTGGGTGGCGAGCAACTGGTCCAGGGCCGGGTGATCAACATGCCGGGCCTGTCGATCACCGTTGAGCGCATGATCGATGCCCTGCGCCAGATCGCCGGTGCGCAAGTGGCCGAACGGATTCGCATGGAGCCCAACCAGGCGATCGAGCGCATCGTCGGCTCCTGGCCCGGCGCCTTTTGCGCCACCTATTCCCGGGACCTGGGCTTTACCGCAGACGAGCATTTCACTGATGTGATCGAGCAATTCATCCATGAATACCAGCCCGGCTAAACCCGATTGAGGAGCGCACCATGTTGAACGCCCCTGCCCGGCCGCTGCTGGGCTGCATTGCCGACGATTTCACCGGAGCCACGGACCTGGCCAACATGCTGGTGCGCGGCGGCATGCGTACTGTGCAGAGCATCGGCATACCCGCTGCCGATGTTGCCAGCCAGCTCGACGCCGATGCAATCGTCATTGCCCTCAAGTCACGCACGGTGCCGGCCGCCGATGCCGTCGCCCAGTCCCTCGAAGCGCTGCACTGGCTGCGCGAGCGTGGCTGCGAGCAGATATTTTTCAAATACTGCTCGACCTTCGACTCCACGGCGGCCGGCAATATCGGCCAGGTCAGCGACGCCTTGCTGGACGCGCTGGGTAGCGATTTTACCCTCGCCTGCCCGGCGTTCCCGGAAAACGGGCGCACGGTGTTTCGCGGGCACTTGTTTGTGCAAGACCAATTGCTCAGCGAGTCGGGCATGCAGCATCACCCGCTGACGCCAATGACTGACGCCAACCTGGTTCGCGTGTTACAGGCGCAGACCCAAGGCAAGGTCGGCCTGTTGCGCTATGACAGCGTGGCCGGCGGCGTCGAGAGCATCCGCGCGCGCATCGCTCAGTTGCGCGCCGACGGGGTCAGCATGGCTGTCGCCGATGCCCTGTGCGATACCGATCTCTATCTGCTGGGCGAGGCTTGTGCGCAGTTGCCGCTGCTCACTGGCGGTTCCGGGTTGGCCCTGGGCTTGCCGGGCAACTTTCGGCGTGCCGGCAAATTGCGCGCGCTGGACGCTACACAAGTGCCCGCCGTCAAAGGCGCTGAGGTGGTGCTTGCGGGCAGCGCTTCCCAGGCCACCAGGGGGCAGGTCGCGAATTGGTTGCAGGCAGGTCGCCCGGCCTTGCGTATTGACCCGCTGGCATTGGCGGCGGGAAAACCGGTGGTCGAGGAGGCGCTGGCCTTCGCCGCCGACCATGCGCAAACTGTGCTGATCTACGCCACCAACACGGCCGATGAGGTCAAGGCGGTCCAGCGCGAATTAGGCGCCGAGCGTGCGGGGCACCTGGTGGAGCAAGCCATGGGGCGGATCGCCAGCGGGCTGCGCGAGGCCGGTGTGCGGCGCTTTGTGGTTGCCGGCGGGGAAACCTCGGGCGCCGTGGTCCAGGCGCTGAATATCCAGCTATTGCAGATCGGCGCGCAAATCGACCCAGGGGTGCCCGCCTGCGTCAGCATGCCCGGGGAACCCCTGGCACTGGCGCTCAAGTCGGGTAACTTCGGCGGTGTGGATTTCTTCGACAAGGCCCTCAAGCAACTGGCAGGAGTTCGGACATGAGCAACGAAAATACCCTGCGTGAAGAGATCTGTGACGTCGGCGCTTCGTTGTACACCCGTGGCTACACGGTGGGCAGCGCCGGCAATATCAGCGCGCGCCTGGAGGACGGCTGGTTGATCACGCCCACGGACGCATGCCTGGGGCGTCTCGACCCGGCGGCGATTGCCAAGGTCAACCTGGCCGGGGAATGGGTCAGCGGCGACAAACCGTCCAAGACCCTGGCCCTGCACCGTCAGGTCTACGATCGCAACCCAGGGGTGGGCGGTGTGGTCCACACCCACTCGACCCATCTGGTGGCGTTGACGCTGTCCGGGGTCTGGCAGGAGGATACAATCCTGCCGCCGTTGACCCCTTACCAAGTGATGAAAGTCGGGCGCATCCCGCAGATCGCCTATGAGCGCCCCGGCTCTCCCAAGGTGGCCGAGCGGGTGGCGCAGCTGGCCAACCGTGTGCGCGGGGTGATGCTTGAGCGCCTCGGGCCGGTGATCTGGGAAAGCTCGGTGTCCAAAGCCAGCTATGCCCTGGAAGAATTGGAAGAAACCGCACGCCTGTGGCTGATGACCGATCCGCGCCCCGCTCCCCTGCCCCAGTCGGCACTGGATGAGTTGCACGCGGCCTTTGGTGTTCAGTGGTAACACCGGCCATACGATTGATTGTTCACCCCTGGAGTCTTCATGCCTCGTTTCGCTGCCAACCTCAGCATGCTTTACCCCGAACATGATTTTCTCGACCGTTTTGCCGCCGCCGCTGCCGATGGTTTCCAGGCCGTGGAATACATGTTCCCCTACGCCTACCCCGCGCAACAGTTGAAACAACGGCTCGACGACAATGGCCTGGTCCAGGCCCTGTTCAACGCGCCGCCCGGCGATGTTGCGGCGGGCGAGAAAGGCACCGTGTCCCTGCCTGGTCGTGAATCGGAGTTTCGCTCAGGTTTCGACCAGGCCCTGGAATATGCCGCCGTCCTGGGCAACGACCGCATTCACGTTATGGCCGGGCTGCTGGCAAACGAAGCGGATCGCGCCAGGCACCAGCAAACCTACCTGGACAACCTCGACTATGCGGCCACACAAGCCGCCAAGAGCGGCGTCACCGTGTTGCTGGAGCCGATCAACACCCGGGACATACCGGGGTTTTTCCTCAATCACCAGCATCAGGCGCACGCCATCTGCAAAGCCGTCGGCCATGCCAACCTGAAAGTCCAGTTCGACATCTACCATTGCCAGATTGTCGAGGGCGACGTGGCGACGAAGCTGCGCCAGGACTTTGCCGGTATCGGCCACATCCAGATCGCGGGCGTGCCGGATCGCCACGAGCCGGACCTGCATAACGAGCTGAACTATCCCTATCTGTTCGAACTGATCGACCAACTGGGCTATACCGGCTGGGTGGGTTGCGAATACCGGCCGCGCGGCAACACATCCAAGGGCCTGCAATGGCTGCGTGATTGGCAGGCACGCCCAAACAAGAGCGTCACTTTCGGCGCAGACAAGCAGAACGCGCCCCAGCCCTGAGCCTGCAAATGTGGCTTTTAAGAATCGCCTGAGAGAATCCCCAGCGCCCACCTCCTAACATGAGCCCCGAAGCCATTCCAAACCTATCCAGGGAAGCTGCGGGCCCTCATGTCACCACTCAAGCATTTGCCATTCTGCCGGTCCCTGCTCTGGATCAGTGCGCTGCTTGCAGCGCTGCTGGCCCTGGCGCCCTGCGCGCAGGCGACGGTCAAGATTGAAGGCACGCGCCTGATCTACTTTGGCCAATATAAAGAAGCCAGCATCAACATCGTCAATCAGTCTCCCGGCGAACTGGTGGTGCAAAGCTGGGTCACCCGCGAGGACGATGATGCAACTTCGCCGGTGCCCTTTGCCGTGGTTCAGCCGCTGGTTCGCCTGGATGCTCAACAGCATCACCTGCTGCGTATTCTGTATGCCGGCGAAGGCTTGCCCGACGACGTGGAATCGATGTTCTTGCTCAACGTCATGGAAATCCCGCTGAAGCCGCAAGCCACCGACAGCGTGCAATTTGCCGTGCGCCAGCGTCTCAAGCTGTTCTATCGCCCGCCTGGGCTTGTCGGCAGCTCGTCAGAGGCGGTGCCCCGCTTGATGTGGGAGCGCACCGATGGGCAGTCCATAGCGGTCACCAATCCGAGTGCGTTTCACCTGTCCCTGATCGATGTGCAAATCGACGCCGGCGGCCAGGTTCAGGCGCTGGATGACTACGCATTGCTCAAGCCCGGGGAACGCAAAGTCTTCAGTGCCAAGGCCCCCATCAGCGCCGGGAGCCAAATCAACTTTACCGAAATCACCGATATCGGCTTGCAGGCCCGCCATCGTGCGGCCCTCAAGTGATGGTTCGTGGGGAACACCGACCTATGTCACACCTTAAATACCTGCTCCTGGCCACCTTGCTTGCCTGCGCCGCCCTCCCCGCTACCAGCTATGCGCTGGCCTGTCGGGTGGACGGTAGCGGTTCTGTCGCTGACACCGCGCCCCTGGGCACGGCATTGGCAGTAGCGGCCGATGCGCCGGATGGCACGATTATCTGGGAGTCGGGCCCACGCTCGGTGAACGTGATTTGCAAGGATGACTTTGAGCATGGCCGCGAAGAAGTGTTTTTTTACCTGAACCCGGCAAGCGTCAGTATCGGTCAGGGCATTCGTGCCGGGATTCGCTATAACTCGGTGCCGATCACCCAAAGCAGTGGCAAGTACGGTACTGGGTTCTACTCCGACCGCGGTTGCAACTTGTCAAACTGCGTCGGTTGGGACAAGGCCCGGTTCACCCTCAACTTCAGCGTGTTTATCGAGAAATTTGGTACCACGCCGCAAAACGGCCAGGCCAGTACCCTGTCGCAATACCGGGTCTTTCAACTGGACGGTATTACGGGGCTCAACAACCGCCCCAACAGCAACCTCAATTACATCGTCACCGGCGTCAACGACATCCGCTTCGTGCCCTGCACGCCAGACCTGACGATCACGCCCAACGTGGTGAACTTTCCCAAGCCCTCGCGCAAGGCGCAGATCGGCGAGGTGGCAAGCACCGCCACCTTCAGCTTGAGCCTGCGCAAAGCCTGCGACACCCCGTATACGGTGAGCGCGCGCTTCGCCACCACCCCGGGCGGCGGGAACGTGATCAATGGCCTGTTGGTGCCGGCCAATAACAGTTCCGTGGGCATTTCGTTGGCCTGGGACTATACCAATCAGCATCTGCCCTTTAATGAATGGTTCCCCCTGGCCCGAATGAATGGTGCTAATCAGACCTTCCGCCAAGACTTCAGGGCGGACTTGAAGTGGCGCAGCCTGCCCATTCCCGGCGCGTTCGATGCGGCGGTCGTGGTCGATATGTTCTACAAGTAACGGCACCGGCGCTTTTAAGGATCGTCTTATGCCCAGGCGCTGGGCGGCCGATTAAAATCCGCCGATGCGATTTAAAAGTTATCTGTTGCAAATCAATCCCGTCCTGTCCCGACCCGAAGCAGCCAGAAGGCTGCTTCGTCTTTTCGCCACCGTGTTGCTGGTTGGCATCTTGAGCGGTGTCTATACGTTTCTGCTCTCCACCTTCAACAATGACATCTCCCAGCGGCGCGGCTATATGAGCAGCGCCATTGCCGAGGCGCATACCTTCTTCACCACCCGTGAAGCGCTGCTTGAAAGCCTGAGCCTGTCGGCGGTGCGCAAATCCGCGCAGGCCAAGGCCCAGGTCTACCCGACCGTGGGCGAAGAGCAGCGCCTGCTGCTGGGCAACACGCCAAGCCATCAGTGGAGCATCTGGCTGACCTCGCGCATGCGCAGTTACCTGAAGACCAAGCAGGTCAACCTGCTCTACGTGACCGCCGGCCCCGATCCGCAACTGACCCGGCTCTACGACTCCACGCCCCAGGTACTGCCGTTTTCCCAGTGCATGCTCAATCGCCTGCGGGCGCTGAAGAAGCACAACCCGTTGGACCCCGGCGAACTCTGGCTCAGCGACCAGACCGAAGGCCATTCCCACCTCTACCTGTTCATTCTGCTGGATGAGCGCGACCCCGACTCCGGCTGGCTGGGCCTGGAGATGGAAAGCCATGAAGTGTCCACGACCCTCAATGACCAGAGTGCAGGCGAATTCATGATGCTCAACTCCCAGGGCATGCTGGTGTTTACCAATAGCCACGACCCACGGCTGGACCAGTCCCTGCTCAAGCCCAAGGGCGAGAATTTTTTCGGTTTTGTCGGCGGTGGCCTGGTGCCGGATCACCTGGTGATTCGCAAGCAATTGAAGTCGTCGGACTGGCAACTGATGTATTCGATCAACTTGCGCGATGTAGTGCGCGGATTGTGGCGCGAACTGCTTGGCTCGCTGGTGTTTTGCCTGTTCAGCGTGACCCTGATCTGGCTGGTGATGCGCCGGGTCAATCAACGCTTCATCATCCCGTCGATCAATGGCATCCAGGCGCTGATCGAAAGCGAGGCCTTCGGGCGCGACGTGATCCAGACCGCGCCGGTGGCGTTGTGCGTGCTGCGTCGCACCGACGGCCAGGTGGTGCTGGAAAACACCCTGGCCCAGCAGTGGCTGGGCACCGGCCTGGAGCGTGAAGCGCTGTGCGCCGGCTGGATCCGTCAGGCCTTCGATGGCACCTCCTGCGGGCATTCGGATTACTTCGAGACCGTCGACGGTCGCCACCTTTACCTCAGCAGCGCGCCCACCCGCTATAGAGGTGAGGACGTGCTGTTTTGTGCATTCAGCGACATCAGTGCGCGCAAACAAGTGGAAGCGGCCCTGGAAGACGCGCGGCAATCAGCGGATGCGGCGAATGCCGCGAAAACCCTGTTCCTGGCGACCATGAGCCACGAGATCCGCACACCGCTGTACGGCGTGCTGGGCACCCTGGAACTGCTGGCCCGCACTCAGCTCGATGCCCAGCAAAAAGACTACCTGCATGCCATAGAGGGTTCTTCGGCCACGTTGCTGCAACTGATCTGCGATGTGCTGGATGTGTCGAAGATCGAGGCCGGGCAGTTGGCGTTGGAGCTGAGCGAGTTCTCGCCCCTGGACCTGGTCAATGAAATCATCCAGGGCTATGCCGCGGCCGCCAGGGGCAAGGGTTTGCAGCTCTACGCCTGCTTTGATCCCAAGCTGCCCGAGCGGCTGATGGGCGATGTCACACGCCTGCGGCAGATCCTCAACAACCTGTTGAACAACGCGGTGAAATTCACCGACTACGGGCGCGTGGTTCTGCGGGTCAAGTTGCTTGACCGCGATGACGAGCGCTCCAGCGTACTGTGGCAAGTGTCCGACACCGGCAAAGGCATTGCCCAGGAAGACCAGGCGATGATTTTCGAGCCGTTCTATCAAAGCGAGGGCAATACCAACGTGGTGGCCGGCACCGGGCTTGGCCTGCCGATATGCCAGCGCCTGACGCAATTGATGAATGGGCATATCCGCATGGTCAGCGAGCTGGGCCTGGGCAGCAGTTTCAGCCTGACCCTGCCACTGGAAGTGGCGCACTGTGCGCCCATGAGCAGCTTGCTTGCCGAGACTGTCTATGTGGTCTCGCCGATTCCCGAACTCGCTCAATCGATCAGCGGCTGGCTGCGCCGCTGGGGCGCCCGGGCCCAGACCGGCCAGCCGACCCACCCCGATGGTCAACTGCTGCTGGAGCTACACCCCGGCGCCATCGAACAACCCCTGGTGCCCGATTGGCCGGGGCCGGTGATCCTGGTCAGTAGCAACAGCGGCAATGGCCAGCAACCCGAGACCGGTACGTGGCACGCCAACCTCAACCAATTGAGTGCGATTCACCAGGCGGTCAGCCAGGCCCAGGGATTGTGGGTCGCCCGGGTCGATGAGCAGGCGCAAAAGCGTGAACTGCGCAAGCTCAACCTGCATGTGCTGGTGGCCGAGGACAACGTTATCAATCAATTGATTTTGCGCGATCAGCTTGAGGAACTTGGGTGCACCGTGGAATTGGCCTGCGATGGTCATGAAGCGCTGCAGCTGTGCAAGGCCTCACACTTCGATGTGGTACTGACGGATGTGAATATGCCCAGAGTCAACGGTTACGAATTAGCCAGGCAGTTGCGCAGCCAAGGTTGCGCGCTGCCCATCATCGGCGCGACTGCCAACGCCATGCGCGGCGAGGCCGACCTGTGCCTGGCCGCCGGAATGAACCATTGCCTGGTCAAACCCTTTGCGTTGCGGGCCCTCTTCAACTACCTGGAGCCTTACGCACGGATCCCCCATGAAGCCCTATAGTATTTTGATCGTCGAGGACCATCCCCTGCAGCACCTGTACCTGCAGAACCTGCTCAATGAATTGGGTGACTTCCTGCTGGAGGCTGCCCAGGATGGGAACGAGGCGCTGGAGCGCCTGCGCCAGCGTGATTTCGACCTGGTACTGACGGATCTGCTGATGCCGGGCATGGACGGTGTGCAGTTTATCCAGAGCCTGGCGACCCTGCGCTGCAAGCCTGCCCTGGCTATCATGAGTGCCGCGTCCCGGCGGATGTTGATGGCGGCCAGCCTGGTGGCGAAAAATCTCGATGTGAAAGTCATCGGGCTGATTTCCAAGCCGGTCGCCGCTGATGCGCTGCGCAGCCTGGTCAGCCAGCTCAACCACAAGGACCGCAGCCCTTCCCCACCGGCCGCGACGGCCCCGGCGATTGACCGGCATACGCTCATCCAGGCCATGGGCAACGGGCAAATCCAGGCCTGGTTCCAACCGAAAAAATCCCTGGCCAACGGCCGGATCGTCGCTGCCGAAGCGCTGGTGCGCTGGATGCACCCCGCACAAGGGGTACTGTTGCCCGCGGCGTTTTTGCCGGCGATCAAGGCCTTCGACCTGGAGGAGCGCCTGTTGTGGCTGGTGCTCAAGCAAGCGATCCATGCCCAGGAGCGCTGGCGCCAGCGCGGGTATGAAATCCCGGTATCGATCAACTTGCCGACGCACCTGCTCAACAGCCATGACTTGGCAGACCGCCTGCTGGCGTTTGTCCTGGAGCACCAGGGCATCCCGGGGATGATCTGCTTCGAGCTGATGGAATGCTCGGTGCCCCAGGACATCAGCAACTTCTACGCCGGTGCCTGCCGCCTGCGGATCAAGGGATTTGGCCTGTCCCAGGACGATTTCGGCAAAGGCTACAGCTCTTACCTGAACCTGGTCTCGACCCCGTTTACCGAACTGAAGATCGACCAGGCGCTGGTGCAGGGTTGCCATGATAACGAGGGCATGGCTTCGGCCCTGGCCAGCATCATCGCACTGGGCCGCAAACTGGGGCTGACCGTCGTCGCCGAAGGAGTCGAAACACCCCAGCAACTGGCGCTGCTGCGCAAAATCGACTGCACCCAGGTCCAGGGCTTCCTGATCTCTCACGCGGTGTCGTCAGAACAATTTCAGCAACTGTTGAACAATGATGGCCCTGCGACATCTCATTAGCCCGCGGCCTGGATTTGTCTAACCTGTATAAGGAGTAAACTCCATCCAGCGCCGATTCTTCATCCGCCTGCGAAAACCTTCCATGAAGCACAACAACGCGATCCTCGAAGCATTCACCCGCAGCTCACTGCGCTTGAACAAAGGGCTGATGGTGGTGCTCGGCGTCGCGTTGCTGCTGGCAGGCACCAGTTACTGGGCACTGCAGCGGATCATCGATGCACAGTACGCTGCCGTGGGTTTTCATTTTGCGCGGCTGATGGAAAACATCCAGGAACAGGAAGTCTTCCTCCGGACCCTGGCGCAGCCGGCTATCCAACGCGAGTTGACCAGCGACAAGAACGTCCAGGCCAGCCTCCAGAGCCAACGCCTGGACGCCCACACCACCCGTTATGAAGGCCGCGAGTTCGCGTTTTCGGTGCCCTTCAGCGCGCGGTTCGAGGCACAACGGGTCACGCCCGCCGAGCAGCAGAAGATCTTTGCCCTCGGCGTGCACCTGGCCAGCTACTACAGTGCGTTCTGGTCATCGTCGCCCTACGCTTCGCCCCATGTCTTTATCTTCAACCGCCTGGTCAACTACGACATGGCGGTGCCTGCGGTCGGCTACCAGCGAGGCGGCAAAACCCCATTCAACGGCCCGTCCCCCGAGCAGGCCGAGGCCGTGCGGCAAAGGCTCGGCCAGTTGCACCGAGTGGACGAGCGCCTTTACTGGGAGGCCTACATCCCATCCGGCACGCCCCCTGCGGCCCCTCAGTTATTGGCGTATGTGGCGGTGACCCTCAACCCTCAGGTATTGCGCGCCGGCCAAGGCGATAACCCGGTGATGGTTGCTACCCTGCTGGACATGGCGCACGTCAACGATGTGGAACGCACCATGGAGTCGTCCATCTATGACCGGTTCACCCTGATCTCCCCGGCCGGCCAGACGTTGACTGGCCCCCAGGCCATGGCGTCGTCCCTGGGCGAAGGGCTGAATTTTCGCGCTGAAGGCCTGGAGTTCAAGATCACCCACAATACTGAGTCGCAGTGGACGGCGATCTACGGGATCAGCTACAAGCATTTTTTCCGCTATGCCCTGTGGCCACTGACGAGCCTTGCGCTATTTGTGTGTGCGGTACTGGCGATTGCCTGGGCGGGCAACCGCTGGTACCGCAAGCACGTGATTCGCCCGGCGCGCCAGGCCCATGAGCGCATTGCCGAAAGCGTGGCGTTCAGCCGGGTGATTATCGACACCGCGCCCACCGGCCTGTGTGTGGTGGGCCGCGCGGATGGCCAGGTATTGATCGAGAACCAGCGCGCCCAGCAATGGCCTGGCACCGCCAGGCTGGTGGCGGCCCTCAGCCGTTCCCACGACAACGCCGACAGTGGCGAAACCCACCTGGAAATCGAGGGCCGGCACTTGCAGGTGGGCTTCGTCTCCACCCGTTACCAGGGCCAGGATGTGCGCCTGTATGCATTCAACGACGTCACCCGGCACATCGAGGACGCCCTGGCCCTGGAAGACGCCCGGCGCGCCGCCGATGCGGCCAATGAAGCCAAGACGCTGTTCCTGGCCACCATGAGCCATGAAATCCGCACGCCTTTGTACGGTGTGCTCGGCACCCTGGAACTGCTCGGGTTGACGCCCCTGGACCCGCGCCAGAAAACCTACCTGCACACCATTCAGCGCTCGTCTGCCACGCTGTTCCAACTGATCAGTGATGTGCTCGATGTGTCGAAAATCGAATCCGGGCAGATGGCAATCGAATCCATCGAGTTTTGCCCACTGGACATGCTCGAAGACACCCTGCACACCTACGCAGCCTTCGCCCAGCGCAAGGGCCTGCAACTGTACGGCTGCATCGATGCGCAGTTACCCGATTGCGTGGTTGGCGACCCGATGCGTATCCGCCAGATCCTCAACAATCTGGTGAGCAATGCCATCAAGTTTACCGACATAGGCCGCGTGGTGATTCGTGCCAGGGCGATGCGCCGGGGCAACGATCGCGTCGACCTGGAGTGGCAAGTGACCGACTCCGGCGTGGGCATCAGCCAGGCGCAGCAGGCCAAGCTGTTCGACTTGTTCTACCAGGCCCCGGACACCGCCGGCCAAGGCGGCGCCGGGCTTGGCCTGCCGATTTGCCGCTGGCTGGCCGAGATGATGGATGGCCAGATCAAGGTGGTCAGCGAACCCGGCCTGGGCAGCAGCTTCACCCTGAAGATGAGCTTGCCGACAGGCCGTGGCGAGCTGCCGGGGCTGCCGCCCATTGAACCAAGCACCACACCGGTGCAGGTGCTGGCGCCCGTGCGCGAGTTGGCCGAGTCGCTGTGCGACTGGCTCAGCCGCCTGGGCATCCAGGCCTCGGTGGCAGCGCTGCCCCTGGCCCAACAAAGCGAGCTAGCGGTGCTGGTCGAGATGCTGCCCGCAGGCCCGCCGCGGCCCTGGTCCGGGCCACGGGTGTTGTGTGTGCCGGGTGCACACAGCCCGCCGCTGCACACCGCCCAAGGCTGGGAAGTGGATATGCATGACGTGCGCGCCATTGCGGCGGTGGTTTCACTGGCGCAACGGGGTAAACAGGAGGCCGTGCTGCACGCCGAACAACAGAGTGCCGGGCAGTTGCAGCTGCGCATCCTGGTGGCTGAGGACAACCCGGTGAACCAGGCCATCATCCAGGAACAGCTGCAAGCGTTGGGCTGTACGGTAACCCTGGCGGACAACGGCGAGCAGGCCATGCACCTATGGCAACCCCAAGCCTTCGACCTGGTGCTGACGGACGTCAATATGCCGTTGATGAATGGCTATGAACTGGCCCGCACCCTCAGGGAGCACGATCCGCAACTGCCGATCATCGGTGTCACCGCCAATGCCATGCGCGAGGAAGGCCAGCGTTGCCTGGCGGTCGGGATGAATGCCTGGCTGGTCAAGCCCTTGAGCCTGCAAACCCTGCGTGCGCAGTTGATCAAACTGTGCAAACCCACGGTACGCGCCGAGCCGGCGGTAATTGACACGGTGCAGATGTCAGACAAAATGCGCCCGCTGTTTATCAGCAGTGTGCAGCACGATCTGCAGCGCATCAGCGCCGCACTCGAGCAACGTGATTGCCGGGGCCTGGCCGAAACCTTGCATTCGGTGGCCGGCGCCTTGGGGGCGGTGCAGGCACTCGACCTGGCCCAGGCGTGTATCGAACTGGAAAGCCAGTTGGCCGGCGGCCGGCTCAGTACCACGCTGGAGCTTGAGACAAAACAGGTCATGACTCGGCTGTCAGCCTTGCTCGGGGCACAGCTATGAGCGCATTGCACCGCCTGGCGCGCAAGCGCGTGGGACCACCTCACTTACTGAACCAGCATTACGGGCCCGCCTTATGAAAACATTCACTGTGGTTATTGCAGACGATCACCCCATCGTGCTCCTGGGGGTGCGAGAACTCGTCGAGCGAGACGAGCGCTTTGAAGTCGTTGGTGAAGCGATCTGTTCGGCGGGCCTCATCGGCCTGCTTGAGCAGCAGCCTGTCGACATCGTGATTACCGATTACAACATGCCCGGCGATTCGCCCTACGGTGATGGCTTGAAACTGGTGGAGTACCTCAAGCGACACTTCCCCGAGGTGCAGATTCTGATCCTGACCATGATTTCCAACCATCTGATCCTGACCCGCCTGCAAGAGTTGGGGGTGGTTGGGGTAATCCAGAAAAGCCAGTTGCACACCGAAATCCAGGTCGCCCTCAAGTCCATTGCGCAACAGGCGCTGTATCGCAGCCTGGAGCCGGCCAAGACCTCGGTGATCGAGTCAATGACTGCCATTGATGCACGCTTCTCGACGCTATCGCCGAAGGAGTTCGAGATATTGCGTTTATTCATTTCGGGCAAAAGTGTCAGTGATATCGCGCGCAGCCAGAATAGAAGCTCAAAGACTATCAGTGCGCAAAAAATTTCGGCCATGCGCAAACTTGAAGTCAGCAGTGATCAGGATTTATTAACTTACTGCCTGGAGCAGAATATCTTCAACTAGTTCGCACTTTATCAAGTAGTGCCATTTTTAACTAACTCGCGCTGTAGTGCTTTATAAGAATCGTCTTATTCTCTCTAAGGCACAAATTCACTATTGTTCGTTGGCAGTTTCAACCCGCCTCTACAACCAACACTAACGGACATCATCATGAAGAAGTTTTCCCTGGCCCTTATCGCTGTGTCAGTTATTGCCGCCAGCGGCAGTGCGTTTGCCGAAACTACCCCGGGTACGGGTACCCCGGGCGGCGGCGGCAAAATCACCTTCACCGGTTTGATCAACAACGACGCTTGCTCGGTTGACGGTGCCAACGCTGATCGCGTGATCTCCGTCGACATGGGCACCGTCTCCATCAAAGACATGGGCACTGCTGAAAACCCGGCCTCGGGCCGTGTGACCGCCAAGGACTTCAACCTCAGCGTGAACTGCAACCTGGGCACTAAAGTGGCGATGATCTTTGACGCCAAAAGTGGTGGTTCAGGCCTGGTGACTGGTAAAAAAGTCCTCGCCCTGACCCCTGGTAACGGCAGCGCAAGCAACGTCGGTATCGCACTGCTCGACAGCACTGGCGCGCTGATCGACCTCAGCTCCCCGGCCACCGCTCGTATCGAAAGCGCCATGCACGGCCAAGGTGCCGTAGGCGGCGACGCAACCTTGAGCTTTGCTGCGGCCTACGTCACCACCGGTGCAGCCGGTGCCTCCACCGCGGGTCGTGGTGACGCCACCCTGCCGTTCATCCTGCAATACGAATAAACGACACGCAGCGCCTGTCACGCGCGAGGCCTTCGGGCCTCGCCATTTATTCGACCACCAAACGGTAGACATCATGTTGCCTCGTTCCATTGCAGCAGGCCTCGGGCTGCTGACCCTGCTTATGGCGACCCAGGCTGCCGCGAGCATTTCACTGAGTGCCACCCGTATCGTCTTCGATGGCGATCACAAGGAGGCCAATATCACCGTGCGCAACGGTAACCAGGACGTATTGATTCAATCCTGGGTCGACACCAACGATGCGCAAGCCAGTGCTGCACCCTTCGCGGTAACCCCGCCACTGGCACGCATATTTGCCAAGGAGCAGCAGTTGCTGCGAATTCTTTACCAGGGTGCCGGGATGCCAACGGATCGTGAGTCCGTGGTCTGGCTCAATGTGCAAGAGATTCCCCAGGCCGCCGCCTCCGACAACACGTTGCAGTTGGCGGTACGCCAGCGCATCAAGGTGTTTTTCCGCCCAGCGGGGTTGCCAGGTAGCGCGCTGTCGGCGCCCGCGCAACTGCAGTGGCAATTGCAAAAGCGCAGCGCTGACTCGCTGCTGACGGTCAAGAACCCGACGCTGTATCACGTGTCCATGGCCGACATACAACTGCAGGCCGGTAAACAAACAGAACTGGCTGCCGACTCGACAATGATTGCGCCGGGTGCCGAAAAACAGTTCAGCGTTAAACAACTCAATAGTCACGATGCTGTGCAGTTGTCTTTTTCCAGTATTAACGACTATGGCGCACAAGATAAATACACCGCACAACTTTCCACGCGTCTGACAGCCAAGGCCATTGAGGCGCGCACCAAGCAATAAGCATTTCCCTTAAACCCTTCAGGTTCGATTCGAGTGCGTACTCGCGTGCCTCGCCTGTCCGATAAGCAGGGATGATTGCATGTTTTTTCTTTTAGGCAGCAGGCCCAATCATTACATATCAAGCGAGCGCACTTTACGCGCGTCGACAACTTGCACGCTGTCACTGGCCATTCTTGCCGGTTCGCCCGCTTGGGCCGTTGCCGATGAACCGTCCCTGGAAGTGTTCAACACCACTTTTTTGCAAGGTGCACAATCGTCGGTCGACCTGCAGCAACTGCTCTCGGCCAACAGCGTGCTGCCTGGCAACTACCGGGTCGACCTGTACAGCAATGAGGTGTTGGTGGGCCGGCGTGACATCGACTTCAAACGCAACCCGCAGACCGGCCGGGTCGATCCCTGCCTGACCCTGGATCTGCTCAAGCAACTGGGCATCGACATGCCCCTCTTGCAGGCCCAGGGCAAGCTCGACCCCAACCAGCCCCAGGACTGCTACGACCTGCCGACGCTGATCGACCAGGCGACCTTGCGCTATGACGCCAGTCGCCTGCGCCTGGCGGCGAGCATTCCGCAGGTCGCGATGCAACGGGGCATGCGCGGTTATGTCGACCCAGAGCTTTGGGACGACGGCGTGCCGGCGGCGTTTATCAACTATCAACTCAACAGCAGCCGCACAGGCGGCGACTATGAAACGCGCATCAACAACAACCTGGGGCTGCGCAATGGTATCAACCTGGGGGGCTGGCGGCTGCGTAACGAGTCGAACCTGAGCAGCGGTACCGGGCGCCCGAGCAATTTCACCAGCAACCGCAGCTATGTGCAGCATGACGTGACTGTGCTCAAGGGGCAGTTCAGTGCCGGCGAGATTTTTTCCGATACCGACCTGTTCGACAGCGTGCGCTACCGTGGCCTGAAGCTGGCGTCCGACGAAGGCATGCGCGCCGACAGCGAGCGCGGTTATGCGCCGGTGATCCGTGGTGTAGCGCAAACCAACGCCACCGTAGAAATCCGCCAGAACGACTACATCCTGTACACCGCCAACGTCGCGCCCGGCCCCTTCGAGATCAACGACATCTACCCCAGCGGCTCGAACGGCGACCTGGAAATCACCATCATCGAGGCCGACGGCCGTCGTCACGTGAGCACCCAGGCGTTCTCCAGCCTGCCGATCATGGTGCGTGAAGGCCAGGTCAAATACAGCGTGTCGGCCGGTAAATTCAGCAGCAATGCTGACGGCTTGGCGAGCCCGCAATTTGTCAGCAGCACCCTCGCCTACGGCCTCACCAGCAACCTGAGCGCGATTGTCGGCCTGCAAGCCAGTGAAGACTACAAGGCGTTCTCCCTGGGAGTGGGCCGCAACACATCGCTGGGCGCCGTGTCCATGGACGTCACTCACTCGTCGAGCGCCGCCCAAGGGCAAACGACCCAGGGCAACAGTGTGCGTGCGTTATATGCCAAGACCTTTGCCGGCACCGACACCAATTTCACCCTCGCCGCGTATCGTTATTCAACCGAGGGTTACCGCACCCTGACCGACCACGTCGAGGACACCAGCGAAGAGGCCGTCAAGCGCACCGGCAACTCGAAAACCCGTACCGACCTGACCATCAACCAGAGTCTGGGGCGCAACCGTGAGTTCGGCAGCCTCTACGTGAACGCCACCGACCAACGCTATTGGAACCGTGGCGGCTCCCAGAGCTTTTCAGCTGGCTACAACAACAACTGGGGCGACCTGAGCTACAACCTGGGCGTGACCCGCACCAAACAGATCGCCAGCTGGGGCGCACCCGACTCCGACACGCAGTTCAACCTGTCTGTTTCGTTCCCCTTGGGCAGCCAGCCCCGGGCGCCGCGCGCGTTCGTCACCAGCAGCACCCAGCGAGGCGATACCAGCACCCAGGCCGGTATCAACGGTTATGTGGCCGATACCAGCGATGTGTTCTATTCGGTGCAGGCCGGCCATAGCAGTACGGGCGGCCAATCGGGATCAGCCAACATCAACAGCCGCACCTCCATGGCCGATATCAGCCTGGGGTACAGCCAGGGGCGTGGTTATGACTCGCAAAACCTTAACGTTGCCGGTTCGGTGGTGGCCCACGCCGGTGGTATCAACCTTGGGCAGACTGTCAGCGAGACCTTCGCCCTGGCCCAGGTGCCGGGCATCAGCGGGGCAAAGATCAGCAGCTACAGCGGGGTTGAAACCGGGCGCAACGGCTATGCAGTTATCCCCTCGACACAACCTTATCGAGTGAACTGGATCAGCCTCGACACCCGCGACCTGGGCGGCGACATCGAAATCACCCAAGCCACGCAGCAACTGGTGCCACGCCGTGGGGCCGTAGTATTGGCCCGCTACAGCGGCAAAAGCGGGCGGCGCGTGCTGTTTGAACTGTTTGATGCACAGCACCAGCGCATGACGTTTGGCGCCTCCCTGGAAGACGCCAGCGGCAAGCAATTGGCCATCGCCGACCCCAGCGGCAATGCCTTGGTGCTGGTTGAAGAAGACCAGGGCAGCCTGACGATCAAGTGGGGTGACCAGCAATGTACGGCGCCGTACGCCCTGCCCGCGCAAAACAGGGCGTTGAACTACGAGCGCCAGGCATTGACATGCCAATAAGCCGTAGCCCTTGTCGAGGGCGACACCGCTCAAATCTGCGATAGCGGCTCGACAGATCTGCGGGGTTGTGCCTATCCCCTACTCTGGTTTGGATGGGCGATATTCCATGATGGTCTCATGGTGTATTTTGCCGCATTCGTAGGTGATGGTTCGCTTCACAGACATCGGCGAAGGCTCCAGGGGCTCAGGCAGTGTCTTGTCTCTCCTGAACAGGCCTTCAGACAAGATATTGACCCCCAGCGCACCCCCGAGAAAGCCCACAAACACGCCGATCATATCGACAATTTTGGCCATGATGGCGTATAGCGTTTCGCCATCATCCTCTTGCCTCTGCTCGTCTTTTTTTGGCGCGCATTCCTGGTTCTGAGCCTTGAGCGCAGCGCATTTTTTTTCGTCGGTATCGGCTTGCAGGCGCTGGTTTATTTGCGCTGTTTCTTGGGACTCAGCTTGCCGCTGCTCTTTGAAATCCATGTACTTGAACCACGAAACACCAGGCGGGACCATAGAAACAACCACCAGAATCAACCCCAGGTAGATATTCTGTTTCGCCGCCGTGATGCCCTTAAAGACCTTGCCGGAACGTACCCGCCACCCGATCAAAAAGGCGATCGCACCCCAACCGCTCAGTGCAAGCAGGGTCGCCCACCAAAAATCATTAATGCTTGTAGTCATGCTTACTTCCTGAGTCTGAAAAATCAAAGATCAAACCGATCAATCGCCCGCCGCCGCTCGTTGTCATCGCGCACGTCGTAGCTGGCGGTGGTCTGGATATTGGTGTGGTGCGCCAGTTTCTGCGCAATCGACAAGTCATGCTCCTCGATCACCCGGGTAATGAATGATCGCCGGAAATCATGGGGCATGATCTTCACGCCCACCTGCTCGCCGCGTTGGCGGGCGATGTAGTAAATCGCATGTTTGGTAATGCGTTCGCGGGTGATGTGGCTGCCACGGCGGATGCGGTTGAACAGGAAGCTATCGTCCTGTTCCCCGTCCTTTAGATGCTCGCGGCGAAATTCCAGCCAGGCCTGCAACTTGGCAAACGCCCAGGCTGGCGCGTACTTGACCAGTTCCTTGTTGCCCTTGCCGATCACCCGCAGGCTGCGCTCTGCAAAGTTCACCTGGGCCAGGTCGAGGTTGACCGACTCTGACTTGCGCATCCCCGAGCCATAGAGGATTGCGATCACTGCCGCATCCCGCAGGCCCTGGGGCCTTGGATCGGCAGCGCAGACGTCCATCAGTTCGCGGATCAAGGTGCGGCGCAGGTTGCGTCCCTGGCTCAAGCGCGTGCCGGCGGTGGCTTTGACCGAGCGCATCTTCAGCAGGTGTTCCTGGCTGATCAGGCTGATGCGCCAGGCTTCGTTCATCACCCCGCGCACGGCGTTGACATACAGCGATGAGGTGTTGGGCGCGTACCCGTCTTCACGTAACACGGCGACCAGGGCCATCACGTGTTCGGGTTGCAACAGATGCCAGTCGATATCTTCCAGGTTGATCTCTTCGAAACCCAGGCGGTCGGCGGCGTCTTGCAGAACGTAGCGCATGGTCAATTGGCTGGAGGGCGCCAGGCGCGCGAGATAAAGGGTCAGGGGGTTGCGGGAAATCTCAGTCAAAATAGATCAGCCTTGAGATTAAATATCGAGACTAAGCCTATGTTTAATCTCGGTATTTATTGGTTTGGCGAGCGCCGAGTCTAACGCAGGTCGGCGCCGCATACCAAACTAGGGCTCATCCTCGGCCGGTGCCGGGCTCTGCTGCTGGCTCCAGTCGGCGTCCTGTTTTTGCATCAGCGCAAACCACTGCTGGCGCATGAAAACCAGCAGCTTGGCGGGCGCCTTGGCGAAGTCTTGCTCGTCGTTGTAGCAGCCTGGCAATGGCAGGTCGGTGCCCTGCTCCTGGTATTGACTGACCAGGGCCTGCTGCGCGGCAACCGTGCAATCGGTGGGCAGCGGCATACCGCGCAGCGCGCCGGCCTCCTCGTCCCACCAACTGGCGCCGTAGCGGTCGACCCCACGCAGCCCGTACTTGTGCGCCTTGCCGATGTGCATGATCAGCTTGAACTCACGGGGGCTGACATCACTGGTGCAGGTGCGTGAATAGCCCACGGTCACCTGGCTCAGACCGTCACCCAGCAAGTCGGTGACGCGGGTCGCGGCGTTATCGAAGTGCAGGCCGGCGTCGAACTCGCAGCGCTGCACATCGTCATGCAGCATCCACAGGCGCTTGGGGCGATCCCCTTCCAACAGGTACTGCGCGGCATAGATCGACGCCGATTGCGTGCCGTCGTCATCGCGCTCGCCTGCTTCCTGCTCGGCCAGTACCAGCAGGTTATGACCCTGGCGGTCATCCCAGCTATACGCTGCCACCTGCTTGCCCTGCACCTCGACCCCGGGCGGAACCTGGGCCAGCGGCGTCAGGCTCACTTGCTCGGCAGCGCCCGCAGTCTGGGCAGCCCCCAGGGTCATCCACATCACTATCAACACCGGCCTTAACTGGCCCCGTAAAAACTGCACGCTATTCATCCGACTACCCTGGCAAGAGACCGCCTACTTTACCGGCACTTGCAGGGTGTTGCTGAGAAGATTGTTCAATCGCCATGGATTGCCAACCCGATTAAATCAGCGCGAATACGCACTAAAGCACTTACGGATTAGGACTACGTGTAAACAGTTATCGTTTGTCTGCGTTCTTTATTGTCTAGCTGAACACTAGCTGTCTGCCCACCAAATAAACGAGTTTTTCATCTGCCTTTCATATTCGCTGGACAAATTTGCGCTTAATCTTGGCCGCAATACTTGGGGCAAGCCGGGTTTTGCTGACTAACTCCTTGATAATGCTTTACCTTTGGCCGTTATGGGCTTTACTCAGGGTGGCTCTGCACGCGGCTCTTTTTTATTGAACTGCCTGCACTTTCATCCGCTGTTTGTTGTCATCTCTACGCTCAAAGTTGCTCTAACCCGAGGTCATGAATCTTTGAAACCCTACCCTATTCATTGCGTGTCGATCGTTATCCCGGTCTACAACGAAGAACAGAGCCTGCCCGAACTGCTGCGCCGTACCCGTGCGGCATGCGAGCAGTTGGCCTATGCGTACGAAATCATCCTGGTGGACGACGGCAGCCGCGACAGTTCCGCCCAACTGCTGGAAGACGCGGCAAGCGAGCCCGGCAGCCATGTGGTAGCGGTGATCCTCAATCGCAACTACGGCCAGCACGCCGCGATCATGGCCGGGTTTGAACAATGCCGGGGCGAGGTGGTGATTACCCTCGATGCCGACCTGCAAAACCCGCCCGAAGAGATTCCACGCCTGGTCGAGCAAGCCGCCCTGGGTTACGACGTGGTCGCGACCGTGCGCAACAATCGCCAGGACTCGGCCTTTCGCCGCTGGCCTTCGCGCCTGATCAACCTGGCCGTGCAGCGCTCGACCGGCGTGGCCATGACCGACTACGGCTGCATGCTGCGTGCCTACCGGCGCACCATCGTCGACGCCATGCTCGCCTGCCGTGAGCGCAGCACCTTTATCCCGATCCTGGCCAACGGCTTTGCGCGCCATACCACGGAAATCCTGGTGCACCACGCCGAGCGCGAACACGGCGAATCCAAATACAGCGCCATGCGCCTGATCAGCCTGATGTTCGACCTGCTGACGTGCATGACCACCACGCCCCTGCGCCTGTTGTCCATCGTCGGTTTCAGCCTGGCGGCCCTGGGCATGCTGTTTGCCTTTGCCCTGATCGTCATGCGCCTGGCCTTTGGTGCCGATTGGGCCGGCGATGGCCTGTTCGTGCTGTTCGCCGTGCTGTTTGTGTTTACTGGCGGGCAGTTCATCGGCATGGGCCTGCTGGGTGAATACCTGGGGCGCATGTACAGCGATGTGCGCGCCCGCCCACGCTTCTTTATTGAAAAGGTGCTGCGCAACGAGCCGACAGCCCCTGCGCCAGCGGTCATCGTTGATGGCCTGCCCTCTTCCCAATCGTCCACTTCCTCTTCCAGTCAGGTTTCGTCATGAGTTCAAAAGCTGTTGTCTTCGCGTACCACGACATTGGCTGTGCAGGCATCGAAGCCCTGCTCGCCACGGGCTACCAGATTGCTGCCGTGTTCACCCATGCCGATGATCCCAAGGAAAACACCTTCTACGGCTCGGTCGCCCAGCTGTGCGCGCGCCACGGCATCCCGGTGCACGCGCCGGAAGACGCCAACCACCCGCTGTGGGTCGAGCGTGTGGCGAAGCTGAACCCAGACTTC
This sequence comes from Pseudomonas sp. HC1(2025), assembly GCF_058742075.1. Taxonomy (NCBI): domain Bacteria; kingdom Pseudomonadati; phylum Pseudomonadota; class Gammaproteobacteria; order Pseudomonadales; family Pseudomonadaceae; genus Pseudomonas; species Pseudomonas sp. HC1(2025). The sequence goes on from NZ_CP196017.1 coordinate 2,879,333, forward strand.
ATTTTCTCGTTCTACTACCGCAACCTGCTGGGCGAAGCGCTGTTGGCCACCGCGCGCCAGGGCGCATTCAACCTGCACGGTTCGCTGCTGCCCAAGTACCGTGGCCGCGCGCCGGCCAACTGGGTGCTGGTCAATGGCGAAACCGAAACCGGCGTGACCCTGCACCGCATGGTCAAGCGTGCCGACGCCGGCGCGATTCTTGCCCAGCAAAAAGTCATGATCGAACGCAGCGACACCGGCCTGACACTCCACGCCAAGCTGCGCGAGGCCGCCACCCAGTTGCTGCGTGACGCGCTGCCGCAACTGGCCCAGGGCAAGTTGAGCGAAACCGCCCAGGACGAAAGCCAGGCCACCTGCTTTGGCCGCCGCACCCCGGCAGACGGCAAGCTCGTATGGAGCAAGCCCGCAGAAGAATTGTTCAACCTGGTGCGTGCCGTGACCCAACCGTACCCCGGCGCGTTCTGTGCGGTGGGCGAGCACAAGCTGATCGTGTGGCAAGCCGAAGTGCTCAAGGGCAATGAAGGCCAGGCGCCGGGGCGCGTGATCAGCGTCAACCCGCTGCGCATTGCCTGCGGTGAAGACTCCCTGGTCATCAACTTTGGCCAGCGCAATGACCACGGCCTGTACCTGACCGGCCCGGCCCTGGCCGATGAACTGGGCCTGGTGGACGGCTCGATCCTGCGCGGCGCCGAGTCGGGCGGTAAACCACGGCGCACCCGCGTGCTGATCCTGGGGGTCAACGGCTTTATCGGCAACCACCTGTCCGAGCGCCTGCTGCGCGATGATCGCTACGAGGTCTACGGCCTGGACATCGGCTCCGACGCCATCGAACGCCTGCGCAGCCACCCCAACTTCCACTATGTGGAAGGCGATATCAGCATTCACTCCGAGTGGATCGAGTACCACATCAAAAAATGCGACGTGGTCCTGCCGCTGGTGGCCATCGCCACGCCCATCGAATACACCCGCAACCCGTTGCGTGTGTTCGAGCTGGATTTTGAAGAAAACCTCAAGCTGGTGCGCTACTGCGTCAAGTACAACAAACGCGTGATTTTCCCGTCGACCTCTGAAGTCTATGGCATGTGCCAGGACCAGAATTTCGACGAAGACACCTCCAACCTGGTGGTGGGGCCGATCAACAAGCAGCGCTGGATCTACTCGGTCTCCAAGCAACTGCTGGACCGGGTGATCTGGGCCTATGGCGCCAAAGGCCTGAATTTCACCCTGTTTCGCCCCTTCAACTGGATGGGCCCACGCCTGGATCGCCTGGACTCGGCGCGTATCGGCAGCTCCCGGGCGATCACCCAATTGATCCTCAACCTGGTGGAAGGCACGCCAATCCGCCTGTTTGACGGTGGCGAGCAGAAACGCTGCTTCACCGACATTGCCGACGGCATCGAGGCCCTGGCGCGGATCATCGACAACGATAACGACGCGTGCAACGGCCAGATCATCAACATCGGCAACCCGGACAACGAAGCGAGCATCCGCCAGTTGGGCGAAGAACTGCTGCGTCAGTTCGAGGCCCACCCGTTGCGCGGTAACTTCCCGCCATTCGCCGGGTTCCGTGATGTCGAAAGCAAGGCGTTCTATGGCACTGGCTATCAGGACGTGGCGCACCGCAAGCCGAGCATTGCCAACGCCAAGCGCCTGCTGGACTGGGAGCCGAGCGTGCAGATGAGCGAAACCATCGGCAACACCCTGGACTTCTTCCTGCGTGAAGCGATGCTGGAATTCGCCCAGTCCAGCGAAGCAGGCAAATAATGAAGGCAGGTCTGCGCATCGACGTCGACACCTACCGCGGCACCCGTGATGGCGTGCCACGGTTGCTGGAGTTGCTGGATGAGGCCGGGATCAAGGCGACGTTTTTCTTCAGTGTCGGCCCGGACAATATGGGGCGGCATTTGTGGCGCCTGATCCGCCCGCAGTTCCTGTGGAAGATGCTGCGCTCCAACGCGGCCGGGCTGTACGGCTGGGACATCCTGCTGGCCGGCACTGCCTGGCCGGGCAAGCCGATTGGCCGCGACCTGGGGCACCTGATGCGCCAGGCCAAGGCCGCCGGGCACGAAGTAGGCCTGCATGCCTGGGATCACCATGGCTGGCAGGCCAATGCCGGGCGCTGGAGCGATGCGCAGTTGGTGGAGCAGGTACGCCGTGGGCTCGACACGTTGGGCGATATTCTCGGCGCCCCGGTGGAATGTTCCGCTGCCGCCGGCTGGCGTGCCGATGAGCGGGTGGTGCAGGCCAAGCAAGGCTTTGGCTTGCGTTACAACAGCGATTGTCGCGGCACCGGCCTGTTCCGTCCGATCCTCGCCGATGGCCGCGCCGGCACGCCGCAGATCCCGGTAGACCTGCCGACCTTCGACGAAGTGGTCGGGCCCCAGGTCGCGGCCAAGGACTTCAACGGCTTCATTCTTGATCGGTTCACCGAATCGACACTCAACGTCTATACGATCCACGCAGAAGTCGAAGGGATTCTTATGGCTAATGAATTTCGCCAGTTGCTCGCCCAGGCAGGGCAGCGCGGCATCCAATTCCAGCCCTTGGGCAACCTGTTGCCGGCCGATCCGGCGAGCTTGCCCCTGGCGCATCTGACACGCGGCGTACTCAGTGGCCGCGAAGGCTGGCTGGGAGTGCAACAGGCATGATCCGACGTTGGGCCCTGCCCCTGCTCCTACTGGCCTTCGGCCTGTGTTACCTGCTGCCGATGGTCACCCATGGCCTATGGATCCCGGACGAAACCCGCTACGCGCAGATCAGCCAGGAAATGCTGCTGACCGGCAAATGGGCGTCGCCGCACTTCATGGGCATCCGCTATTTCGAAAAACCGGCGGCCGGTTACTGGATGATCGCCCTCGGCCAGGCCCTGTTCGGGCAAAACCTGTTCGGCGTACGCGTGGCCTCTGCGCTGGCCACGGGCTTGAGCATCCTTTTGGTGTACTTCATGGCCCGGCGCCTGTGGAACGATCCACGCAAGAGCCTGGTCAGCAGCGTGCTGTACATGAGTTTTGTCAGCGTGGCGATGTCGGGGGGCTACGCCAACCTCGACCCGCAGTTCAGCTTCTGGGTCAACCTCAGCGGCGTGGCCTTGTGGCTGTGCATCGACAGCCACAGCCGGCGGGCGCGCCTAGGCGCCTGGGCCCTGTTGGGGTTTTCCTGCGCCATGGGCTTCATGACCAAGGGCTTTTTGGCCTGGCTGCTGCCGGTATTGATCGCCCTGCCCTACATGATCTGGCAAAAGCGCTTGCGTGAGCTGCTGGCCTACGGCCTGGTGGCGGTGGCTGTGGCGATTGTGGTCAGCCTGCCCTGGGCGCTGATGGTGCATGCCCAGGAGCCCGACTACTGGAACTTCTTTTTCTGGCACGAACACATTCAGCGCTTTGCCGGTGAAGATGCCCAGCACGAAGAAGCCTGGTGGTACTACCTGCCGTTGCTGGCCGCATTCAGCCTGCCATGGCTGGCCCTGTTGCCCTCCACCCTGAAACAGGCGTGGCAGGAAAAACGTGCGCACACCACTGGCTTCCTGTTGTTGTGGTTGCTGATGCCCCTGGCGTTTTTCAGCCTGAGCAAGGGCAAGCTGCCGGCTTACATCTTGCCGTGCCTGCTGCCTTTGGCATTGCTGATGGGCCATACCCTGGCCGACAAACTGGCCCAGGCCCGTGGCCGGGTGTTGCAAGTCAATGGCTGGCTCAACCTGATCCTCGGGGTGCTGGGCCTGCTGGCAATTGTGTATTTCCAGCTGAAAAAGCCGATCTATGCCCACCAGCAGGAACTGTCGAGCCTGGTGCTGGTGTTTATCGTGTTGCTGGGCTGGATTATCGTCAATCTGCTACAGGCGGCGCGCCCGCTGCGCCTGTGGGCGGCGCCGGCCCTGGGCAGTTGGTTGCTGGTGGCCCTGGTGCCTGCGGCGTTGCCGCACTCGGTGGTGAATAACAAGACCCCGGACCAATTCATTATTGATCACGCCCAGGAACTGGCAGGTACCAATCGTTTGCTGAGCAACGACCTGGGCGCAGCGGCCGCCCTGGCGTGGCGGCTCAAGCGCCCGGATGTGACGCTTTACGACACCCTGGGCGAAGTCAAATACGGCCTGGCCTACCCTGACAGCGCCGCGCGCCGGGTCGACACCACACAAGTCCAGCAATGGATGACCGAGGCCCGCAAACAGGGCTCGGTGGGCGTGGTGATGCGCGTCAAGGGCGAGAGTGAAGTGCGTGAAGTCGAGTTGCTGCCCAGCGATGGCCAGCGCTACGAGCAAGGCAACATGGTGATCCTGGTGTTCCCGCAGGTGGCGCCTTGATCAGCCTGCTGCTGCTCCTGGCCGCGTGCCTGCTGACCTGCATGGGCCAGATCGCGCAAAAGTATGCCGTGGAAGGCTGGCGTGGCCAGCCGGCGGGCTGGGCGTTGAAACTGCGCTCGCCCTGGCTCTGGTCGGCCCTGCTGTGCCTGGGCCTGGGCCTGCTGGTGTGGCTGCTGGTGCTGCAACGCCTGGAAGTGGGAATTGCCTACCCGATGCTCAGCCTGAATTTTGTACTGATCACCCTGGTGGCGCGCTTTGTGTTTCATGAGCCGGTAGACCGCCGCCACTGGGTCGGCGTGGCCCTGGTGATGGGCGGCGTGCTGCTGCTGGGAGGCCAGGTATGAGCCGGTTGCGCGGTTTCACCCTGGCGTTGTCCAGCGTGGTGCTGGTCAGCGCGGCCCAGTTGGGCATGCGCTGGAGCATGACACGCTTGCCATTGCCCGCCGACTGGCTCACCGCGCCCATGGTTGATCCCGTGGCCTTGGGCGTGGTGGCCCTGGCCATCGTGGCCTACGCCCTGTCGATGCTCTGCTGGCTCGGTGCGCTGGCGCACCTGCCCCTGAGCCGCGCCTATTCGTTGCTGAGTATCAGCTACGTCCTGGTGTACCTGCTGGCCGCCAGCCTGCCCGGCTTCAACGAACCCTTTTCCCTGTCACGGACCTTGGGGGTGGCACTGGTCATCCTCGGCGTTTTGACCATCAACTCCCGTCGTATCGGCAATACAAGCCCCAGGAATGCCCCATGAAAATCAGCGTATTTGGTAGTGGTTACGTTGGCCTGGTACAGGCCACCGTATTGGCCGAGGTCGGTCACGATGTGATCTGCATGGACGTTGACGAAAACAAGGTGCGTCTGCTGCAACAGGGCCATGTGAGCATTTTCGAGCCGGGGCTTGCCAGCCTGGTCCGGGAAAACCTGGAAAACGGTCGATTGACCTTTACCAGCCAGGAAAAACTCGCGGTCGAGCATGGCGAAGTGTTGTTTATCGCGGTCGGCACGCCCTCGGACGAGGACGGCTCGGCAGACTTGAAATACGTACTGTCGGTGGGTGATGCGGTGGCCCGGCATCGTGTCGAGCCGGTGATCCTGGTGGAGAAATCCACGGTCCCGGTGGGCACCGGCGACACCCTGCGGGCCCATATCGACAAGGCCCTGGCTGGGCGCAGCCTGGTGTTCGATATCGTCTCCAACCCGGAATTCCTCAAGGAAGGCTCCGCCGTGGCTGACTGCCGGCGCCCCGACCGGATCATCATCGGCTGCGAGCGCGAAGAAGTGCGCGAGGTGATGCGTGACCTGTACGCGCCGTTCAACCGCAACCACGACCGCATCATCTTCATGGACGTGCGCAGCGCCGAGCTGACCAAGTACGCCGCCAACTGCATGCTGGCCACCAAGATCAGCTTTATCAACCAGATCGCCGAACTGGCCGAGCACCTGGGGGCCGATATCGAGTCGGTGCGCCTGGGCATCGGTGCCGATTCGCGGATCGGCTACCACTTTATCTACCCTGGTTGCGGCTACGGCGGCTCGTGCTTTCCCAAGGACATGCGCGCGCTGATCCACAGTGCCCGCCAAGCCAACTGCTCCAGCGACCTGCTGGAAGCGGTGGAAGCCATCAACCAGCGCCAGAAAAGCAAACTGTTCGAGCGTATCCGGGCGTTCTACAAGGGCGAGTTACGCGGCAAGACGTTTGCCTTGTGGGGCCTGGCGTTCAAGCCCAACACCGACGACATGCGCGACGCGCCGAGCCGGGTACTGATGGAGTCGCTCTGGGCCGCCGGGGCCAACGTACGGGCCTTCGACCCCGAGGCCATGCAGGAAACCCAGAAGCTCTACGGCGATGACCCGCGCCTGATGCTGATGGGCACCCCGGAATCGACCCTGGGGGGCGCCGACGCCTTGATCGTCTGCACCGAGTGGCAGCAGTTCAAGGCACCGGATTTCGACCTGCTGCACGCGCGCCTCAAGGCGCCGGTGATCTTTGACGGGCGCAACCTGTATGACGCCGAGCGCCTGGCGCGCAAGGGCTTTGACTACTTCCCCATGGGCCGTGGGCAGTCCTGCGAGTTGCCGATCCCCCAGCAACAGTGGGTGCCGCGGTTGCTGGAGGCCTGAGGCGTGGACACGCTGCTCGCGCCTGTCTTGCGCCGCCAGTCCTGGGGCGTCGGGCTGCTGGCCCTGTTGCTGTTTGTCGCCGGTAACTGGGACCAGGCAATTATCGGTTTCGACTCGCGCTTCGTGCTGTTCGCCCAGGAAATGCTGCGCCACGGGCCGGGGTTTTTCCCCACCACCTATGGCCAGCCATATGCCGATTACCTCTCGACCTCGACCCTGCTGACCTGGCTGTTGTCGCTGCCCCTGGGGCGCGTCACCAGCCTTAGTGCGTGGCTGCCGACGGCCATCGCTGCGGCGGTCATCGTTGCCCTGGTCTACCGCCTGACGGCGCCTTACTCCCGGCGTTGGGCGCTGCTGAGCATCGCGTTGCTGTTACTCAGCAGCACGTTTATCAGCGAAACCCGCTCGGTTTCCCTGGACCAGATGCTGGCGGCGGTGACCCTGGCGGTGTTTTACCTGGGCTATGCCCATGATCATTTCGCCAGCCCCCGGCGCCTGCCGTGGCTGTTACTCCTGTTGCTGCTGGGGTTTGCCATTCGCGGGCCCATCGGCCTGGTGATCCCCACTGGGGTGTTGTGCGCCTATTACCTGCTCAACCGCCAATGGCGGCCGTTGTTCAGCTTCGGCCTGCTGGCCCTGGCGTTGCTGGTGGCGTGCGTGGGCTTGCTGCTGTTGCTGGCCAAGCTCAGTGGCGGCGAGGCCTTTATGCAGGACGTGATCCGCATGCAGTTCCTTGGGCGCATGGACGGCCGCGAAGGCTCCAGCAGCGTGCTGTATTACTTCAGCAGTTCCCTGGGCAACTACGCCCCGGCGTACCCGCTGGCCCTGTTGACGCTGCTGGCGGTGCTGCAAAGAGGCCGGCGCGCGTCCGATAGCGGCTGGCAATTGCTGCTGGGATGCATCGCTGCGGGGTTGATCGTGATGCTGGGCCTATCGATCCCCGAGGCGAAGAAAGCCCGCTATGTGTTACCGATGATGCCCATGGTGGCGATCATCGCCGCGTATCCGTTTCATCGGACGGATGGGCGCCTGTTCAAGGGGCTACGGGGCTTGATGCTGGGGTTATGGGCACTGGCTCCGGGTTTGCTGGTCGGCGCGCTGCTGGTGGCCCGGCATCGTTTTGGCGCGCAGGTGGAGCATTTCCAGGGCGCGCTGGGCCTGTTGATCGGCTTGCAGGTCGTTGCCGTCGCGATGCTTGTGAAGTGGCGCTGGCGCCCTGTGGGGCCGGCGTTTTGCGCGGTGCTGGCGGTGTGGAGCGTGTACATCCTGGTGGTCGAACCCCTGGAACGCCGCCTGTATGACACTCGCACCTTTGCCCGCGAGGCGCAGGCGCTGATTCGCCAGGACCCCGCGCCGCTGGTGTTGCATGGCCTGGGCAAAGACGCCAAGGCCATCAAATTCATGGTCAATGTGGAGTGTGACCGGGTGCCGCTGTTCACCCAGGCACCTGCCGACCTCGCAGCGCTGCCGGCGCCGGCGTGGCTGGTGATGGACAAGGCGCAATTCGATGGCCTGGAGGAGCCGCGCTGGCGCGGATTAACGCCGGTGCTTGTCGGGCAGTTCGATAAAAACCCCTATGTGCTGCTGCATCTGGAGCCGCTTGCGCCTTGAGTGTGAGTCATCAAGAAAGCTCCTACGTTTGTATCCGTAAATGCCGGTAGCGGTTCCCCTACCGGCTCTCTGACCCCACCGGTAAACTCGTTTTACATTTGCGCCACCATTCGCGCCATATCGTTACTGCCCTCAGAGGACCGCTGCCGTGCCTGACGAGCAATTGCCTGTTGCTGCCGAGCCTGTACACGTCGGCTATATCCCGCTGCCCACCCTCGACCGCCTGATGGAACTGCGCGACGCCCTGGTCGCACTCAAGGGGCCGTTGGCCAGCGACCCACAGTTGCGGGAAAGCGTGCACAAATCGCTGATCAATGCCGAGAACCACGAGCGTGTCCTGGGCAAGGTCTGCTCAGGGCCCCGGTGGGCTTGATGCAAAATTACTGCACTTAACCTGCATTAATATGCATTGGCGCCAGTGTTGATTGATCGGCACACTGCGCCGGTTCCTCCCCCAAATGTTGGAACTTTCGAAGGGCTTTACGGGAAACCGCAAAGCCCTTTTTTTGCCTTTCAAGATCGGACTGCCCCGCAATGCTCGCTCGCTGGTTCCCCGCTGCCATCAATACCCGTCCCGCCGAATGGAGTCGTGCCGCCATCGGCATGGCCCTGGGCACCCTGTTTACCGTATGGCTCTGTGCCCAGGTGTATGGCCTGGAAGTGGCCATGCACCTGCTGGGCCCGCTGGGCGCCTCCGCCGTGCTGTTGTTTGCGGTGTCATCGGGGGCCCTCGCCCAGCCATGGTCGATTATTGGCAGCTATCTATGCGCCAGTGTGGTGGCCTTGCTGGTGGCCCGCGTCTTGGGCCGGACCCTGGGCAGCGCCTGCCTCGCGGCGGGCATGGCGTTGATCCTGATGTGCTGGCTGCGTTGCCTGCACCCGCCTTCCGGTGGATTGGCCATGACCCTGGTGCTGGCCGACCCGGCCACCATCGCCCTGGGCTGGCAGGAAGTCGGCCCGGTCATGCTCGGCGCTGGCACCTTGCTGCTGTCGGCCCTGGCCTACAACAACCTGACCCGCACCCGTTACCCCAAGGGCCCGGCTGAAACCCCAGTGGTGGTGCCGACGCCGTCCCCAGAGGTGGATGCAAAAATCACCGCCGCAGACCTGGAACAAGCGTTGGCGCAAATGGAGCAGTTTTTTGACGTTACCCCCAGCGAACTGGAGGAACTGATCCATATCGCCGAAGACCATGCCCGCCGCCGCAGTATCAGCCAGGTGCTGGCCAGCCGGGTCTAGCCAAGCCTGCCCAGTTTTTTATCGAATGCCTCGCTGCATAAATGCAAAGATGACCTGCAGGATTCCGGCTTGTACTGGGCAAATTTGCACTGGTACGATCCGGAGATGGTTCGCCCGCGAACACTTTGATAAAGAACAATAAAAGCAGGGAGTTACAGATGACTGCTCAGGCTCAGTCCCAGGCGACACGCAGCACCGAGTCCTCCCAGGACAGCGTCCTGGCCGAAGTACGCAACCACATCGGCCACCTGACCCTCAACCGCCCCGCCGGCCTCAACGCCATCACCCTGGACATGGTCCGCAGCCTCTCGGCGCATTTGCGCGTCTGGGCCGATGCGCCCGAGGTGCACGCCGTGGTGTTGCGCGGCGCCGGTGAAAAGGCCTTCTGCGCCGGTGGCGATATCCGCTCGCTGTACGACAGCTTCAAGAGCGGCGACACCCTGCACGAAGACTTCTTCGTCGAGGAATATGCCCTCGACCTGGCCATCCATCACTACCGCAAGCCGATCCTCGCCCTGATGGACGGCTTTGTCCTGGGCGGCGGCATGGGCCTGGTCCAGGGTGCCGACCTGCGGGTAGTCACCGAGCGCAGCCGCCTGGCCATGCCGGAAGTGGCCATCGGTTATTTCCCGGATGTGGGCGGCAGCTACTTCCTGCCGCGCATTCCCGGCGAACTGGGGATTTACCTGGGCGTGACCGGGGTGCAGATCCGCGCCGCCGACGCTTTGTATTGCGGGCTGGCTGATTGGTACCTGGACAGCGCCAGGCTGGCGGAGCTGGACCACAAACTCGACCACCTGCAATGGCGCGACTCGCCACTCAAGGATCTGCAAGGCCTGCTGGCCAAGCTCGCCGTGCAACAATTGCCGGATGCGCCGCTGGCGGCCCTGCGCCCGGCCATCGACCACTTCTTTGCCCAGCCCGACGTACCGAGCATTGTCGAACAGCTGCAACAAGTGACCGTTGCCGACAGCCATGAATGGGCCGTGAGCACAGCGCAACTGATGCACACCCGCTCGCCATTGGCCATGGCGGTGACCCTGCAGATGCTGCGGCGTGGACGGCACCTGGCGCTGGAAGATTGCTTTGCCCTGGAACTGCACCTCGACCGCCAGTGGTTCGCCCGTGGCGACCTGATCGAAGGCGTACGCGCATTGTTGATCGACAAGGACAAAGCCCCGCGCTGGAACCCGCCAACGTTAGCGGCACTGGACCAGCGCCATGTCGACAGCTTCTTCCAAGACTTCGCGAAGAACGGGAACTAACTCATGCAAGATATTGAATTTACAGAAGAACAAGTCATGATCCGCGACATGGCGCGCGACTTTGCCCGTGGCGAAATCGCCCCCCATGCCCAGGCCTGGGAAAAAGCCGGCTGGATCGACGACGGCCTGGTAGCCAAGATGGGCGAACTGGGACTGTTGGGCATGGTGGTGCCGGAAGAATGGGGCGGCACTTATGTGGACTACGTGGCCTATGCCCTGGCCGTCGAGGAGATTTCTGCGGGTGACGGTGCAGTAGGCGCACTGATGAGTATCCATAATTCAGTGGGTTGCGGCCCAATCCTCAACTACGGCACACCTGCGCAAAAAGAGACTTGGTTGGCCGAGCTGGCCAGCGGCCAGGCCATCGGTTGTTTCTGCCTGACCGAACCCCAGGCCGGCTCCGAAGCCCACAACCTGCGCACTCGCGCCGAACTGCGCGATGGCCAGTGGGTGATCAACGGCGCCAAACAGTTCGTTAGCAACGGCAAACGCGCCAAGCTGGCGATTGTGTTTGCCGTGACCGACCCGGAGCTGGGCAAGAAAGGTATTTCGGCGTTCCTGGTGCCCACCGCTACCCCAGGCTTCACCGTGGACCGTACCGAACACAAGATGGGCATCCGTGCCTCGGACACCTGCGCGGTAACCCTTAGCCAGTGCAGCGTGCCCGAGGCCAACCTGCTCGGCGAGCGCGGCAAGGGCCTGGCCATTGCCCTGTCCAACCTCGAAGGTGGGCGCATCGGCATCGCCGCCCAGGCCTTGGGCATCGCCCGTGCAGCCTTTGAAGCCGCATTGGCCTACGCCCGTGACCGGGTGCAGTTCGACAAGGCCATCATCGAGCACCAGAGCGTGGCCAACCTGCTGGCTGACATGCAGACCCGCCTCAATGCCGCACGGCTGCTGATCCTGCATGCCGCGCGTTTGCGCAGTGCGGGCAAGCCGTGCCTGTCCGAAGCCTCCCAGGCCAAGCTATTCGCGTCGGAAATGGCCGAGAAGGTCTGCTCATCTGCGATGCAGATCCATGGCGGCTATGGCTACCTGGAAGACTACCCGGTGGAGCGTTACTACCGGGATGCGCGGATTACGCAGATTTATGAGGGCACCAGTGAGATCCAGCGCCTGGTGATTGCTCGGGAGCTGAAGAACTATCAGCTATAGGCCTTGCTGCGAACCCGTCGAAAAAGCCTGAAGACTCCCGTGCGTTGTACGGGAGTGCGACTATTCTGACAGTTCCTAGCCACACAGGAGGTGTGTCATGAATGCAGTCGAGCACCCGCTCCGCGTCGAGCGAATCAGCCAGGAACGCTACATCCAAGCCCCTATCGAAGCCGTCTACGACTACGTGACCCAGCCGGATCGCTGGCATGAATGGCATCCCACGTCCCTGGGCGCGGACACCGGCACCAGCGGTTCACTGCCTGCCGGTCAGCGCTTCACCGAGACGATCGACCTACTGGGGGTACGTGTACCCATGAGCTACCGGGTGCAAATCGCCGTGCCGCCCCGGGAATTCAAGACCGTGTTCACCTCCCTTGCGGTCGATGGCAGCATTCATTACTTACTCCAGCCTCAAGGTAGCGGCACTTTGTTCACCCGGGTGCTGAGCTATGAGACCGAACTGCAGCTGCGCACCTTGCAAACGCGCATGGTAGAGCTGTCGGAGCAGGCCATGGACCAGCTCAAGCAGCGCCTGGAATCGTCCTGAACTGACAAAATTGTCATCTTTGCCTCAGTTGGCTGACAGCTGCGCACCTTAAGCTGCGGGGTTGTCGCGTGTCCGTATAATTTCGAAACATAACCACCTCACCTGATTCGCAAAAGCGCGGACAATGCGCCCTCTTTGCGCACTCCGTAACCGATGGGACCTGTCTATGAAAACCACCCTGCGCCTGACTTTGCTGTCCGCCCTGTTCATGACCACCCTGGCCCAGGCCGCCGAACTGATCCCGATTGACGTGCACCGCGATGCCAACTGCGGTTGTTGCAAGAAATGGATCAGCCACCTTGAAAGCAACGGATTCAAGGTCAACGACCATGTGGAAGCGGACATGAGTTCGGTCAAGCAGCGCCTGGGCGTGGCGCCTCGCCTGGCGTCCTGCCATACCGCCGTGATCGACGGCAAATTCGTCGAAGGCCACGTGCCTGCTGATCAGGTGCTGGCCCTGCGCAAACGTGACGACTTGCTGGGCATCGCCGCCCCAGGCATGCCCATGGGCTCGCCGGGCATGGAAATGGATGGCATGAGCGACGCCTATCAAGTCATCGGCCTGACCCGCGAAGGTAAAGATGTAGTGGTAGCCCAATACCCGGCCCACTGATCAATGCTCGCTGGGTATGCCGGGCTATTTTTCAGCGCCTTTGGCGCGGCAACGCTGTTACCACTGCAATCGGAAGCGGTACTGGTCGCGCTGCTGCTCAACGGCAACTACGCGGTGTGGTTGCTGCTCGGGATCGCGACCCTGGGCAACGTCCTGGGTTCGCTGGTCAACTGGCTGCTGGGCCGCTCGGTCGAGCTGTTCAAGGATCGACGCTGGTTCCCGCTAAGCGCCGCGCAGTTGGAAAAGTCCCGCGGCCATTATCGCCGCTGGGGGCATTGGTCACTGCTGCTCAGTTGGGTGCCGATCATCGGCGACCCGCTGACCCTGGTGGCCGGGGTGATGAAGGAGCCGCTGTGGCGTTTTGTGCTGATCGTCAGCCTGGCCAAGGCGGCCCGGTATGCGGTGGTGGCAATGCTTACGTTGCATTGGATGTAAGCAATGTGCGTTGCTGCACTGGGCCTGCGGCGACGGGTTAATCCCCGCTTAATCCCCCCGCCACAGCATCCGGGAGCATCGTCCCTGGAGCTTTCCCATGCCGCTGACACGTTCGTTTCTCCTTGCCGGCCTGCTGGCCACCTGCGCCCTCCCTGCCTTGGCAGCCACGCAAAACCCAAGCTACGGCCCGCAGTTGCAAGGTTTCCAATACCCCTACCCGGTCGAACATTTCGATTTCCAGTCCCAGGGCCAAGCAGTGCAAATGGGCTATATGGACGTGCCGGCCAAAGGCCCCGCCAATGGCCGCAGCGTGGTGTTGATGCATGGCAAGAACTTCTGCGGCGCGACCTGGGAGGCGTCGATCAAGGCCCTGAGCGAGGCCGGCTACCGGGTGATCGCACCGGACCAGATCGGCTTCTGCACCTCCACCAAGCCTGAGCACTACCAGTACAGCTTCCAGCAGTTGGCAATCAACACCCATCAACTCCTGCAAAAACTCGGCATTCCCAAGGCGACCCTGGTCGGCCATTCCACCGGTGGCATGCTGGCTACCCGCTATGCCCTGCTTTACCCCACACAAACCGAGCAACTGGCGCTGGTCAACCCGATCGGCCTGGAAGACTGGAAAGCCTTGGGCGTGCCCTATCGCAGCGTCGACCAATGGTATGAGCGCGAACTGAAACTGAGCGCCGACGGCGTGCGCGAGTACGAGCGCAAGACCTACTACGACGGGCGCTGGAAGCCTGAATACGAGCGTTGGGTGGACATGCTCGTCGGCCTGAACCAGGGCCCGGGCCATAAGCGGGTGGCGTGGAATTCGGCGTTGATTTACGACATGATCTTTACCCAGCCGGTGTACTACGAGTTCAAGGACCTGCAGGTCCAGACCCTGCTACTGATCGGTACGTCCGATATCACCGCAATCGGCAGTGATAGCGCGCCGCCCGAGGTCAAGGCCAAGATCGGCCGGTACAACGAACTGGGCAAGCAAGTGGCCAAGCTCATTCCCCACTCGACCCTGGTGGAGTTCCCGGGCCTGGGCCACGCACCACAAATGGAAGAACCCGCGCGCTTCCACCAGGCGCTGCTGCAAGGGCTCAAGGCGCTCTAATTCCCACTAAGCGAGGCACCGTGCATGTCAGTTCAGATCGCAGTCATTGATGATTGGCAAGATGTGGCCCGCGAGGTGGTGGACTGGTCCGCCCTGGAGGCGATCGGCCAAGTGCATTTCCTTCACGATTACCCTGCCGACACCGCCACCTTGATCGCACGCTTGCAGGGTTTTGCGGTGATTTGCGTGATGCGCGAGCGCACAGTGTTTGACCAGGCGCTGCTGCAAGGGCTGCCGGGGCTCAAGTTGCTGGTCACCGGCGGCATGCGCAATGCCGCCATCGACCTTGGCGCCGCCAAGGCCCTGGGTATCCAGGTGTGTGGCACCGACAGCTACAAACATGCGGCACCGGAGCTGACCTGGGCCCTGATCATGGCCTCCACCCGCAATCTGCTGGCCGAAGCGACCTCCTTGCGTGCCGGCCAGTGGCAGCAAGGGCTGGGCGGCGATCTGCATGGCCAGACCCTGGGTATCCTCGGGCTGGGCAGTATCGGCCAGCGTGTCGCGCAGTTTGGCCAGGTGTTTGGCATGCGCGTGATCGCCTGGAGTGAAAACCTCACTGCGCAACGCGCCGCCGATGTAGGCGTGACCTGGGTCAGCAAGCGCGAACTGTTCGAACAGGCCGACGTGCTGTCGATTCACCTGGTACTCAGCGAGCGCAGCCGCGGCATGGTGGATGCCCAGGCCCTGGGCTGGATGAAACCCGGCGCACGCCTGGTGAACACGGCGCGCGGGCCGATCGTCGATGAGGCGGCCCTGATCGATGCGCTGCGCGATGGGCGACTGGCGGGCGCGGCACTGGATGTGTTCGAGCAGGAGCCCTTGCCGGTCGACCACCCGTTTCGCCATCTGCCCAACGTGTTGGCCACCCCCCATGTGGGTTATGTCAGCGCGCGCAACTACCGGCAGTTCTATGGGCAGATGATCGAGGATATCCAGGCGTGGGCCAGTGGGCGGGTCTTGCGCAGCCTGACATGATAAATAGCTTCACATATATACATCAAGATATTGATTTATATGGGTATTAACTCTTAACAAGTCACTTTAAGTAGCATCCCGCACCACTATCGAGCAGCCCAACCCCGATGCCCCATCAAGAGGCGATCCCCCCGTAGGAGCCGGCTTGCCGGCGATGAAGCCCTCAGCAGCGACGCACTCCCCAAGGTCGCCATCACCGGCAAGCCGGCTCCTGCAAGGGAGGCGCCTGCCTGAAAAATAATATTGTCCTACAAAATTATCCTACAAGCCTTGCAGGCTCTGGGCTGTGTCCTAGACTGATGACCGATGGGTCACGATCAGAACAAAAGCCCCCGCAATAAATCGAAACTTTCCAACTCTGCCGTAGGTCAGGTTTAAGGTAGGACGCACGCCACCGGCGCCAGCCGGACGTCCGCCCATCCAATCTATTTATCAGTTCGGTGCAATTGGCATAAGCCTTGCCAGTCTGTGCAGTGCTAGTGCGCGTGACCGCAGGACGCGGTTGACTTTCGCTGAGGGCGCCAGGCTCTCGGCTGACCACCACATGGGAGAGAACTATGATCAGTGCCGCTTCGGGAATTCAGGGACAGCGTTTCAGTCAGCCGGTCGATGGGCCAACCGCCTTGGTTGACCTGCCCGGCGCAGTGCGGCCGGTCTCGTCTCAAAACCCCAATCGCAAGAAAGTGCTGTTTGTGACCTCGGAGCTGGCCGACCTGGTGAAAACCGGTGGCCTGGGCGATGTATCCGCTGCCCTGCCCCGTGCCATGGCCCACCTGCACGATGTGCGGGTGCTGATTCCGGGCTACCGCCAGGTGCTGGACAGCGACAACCCGATCCACATCATCGGCGAGTTGGGCGGGCATGCCGCGCTGCCGCCGTGCAAGATCGGGCGCATGGACCTCAAGGACGGCCTGGTTATCTATGTACTGATCTGCCCCGAACTGTACGAGCGTGAAGGCACGCCCTATGGCGCCAACAATGGTCGCGATTGGCCCGACAACCACATCCGCTTCGCCCGCCTGGGCCTGGCCGCCGCCGATATTGCCGCCAACCTTGCGCAAATCCATTGGTGCCCGGACCTGGTGCACGCCCATGACTGGCCAGCCGGCCTGGCCCCGGCGTACATGCACTGGCGTGGGTCACGCACCCCTACGCTGTTTACCATCCATAACCTGGCCTACCAGGGTGTGGTCAGCCTGGCCTCGTGCCCGGAACTGGGGATTCCCGAACATGCCTTGCAACAAGAAGGCATGGAATTCTACGGCAAGATGTCATTCCTCAAGGCCGGCATGGCGTATTCCAGTCACATCACCACGGTCAGCGCCACCTATGCCCGGGAAATCACCACGCCCGAGTTTGGCTGCGGCCTGGATGGCTTTCTCGCCAGCAAGACCCAGCAAGGTCTGCTCAGTGGTATCCCCAACGGCATCGATGAAAGCTGGGAATCGTCCACCGACCCGCACCTGGATCACCCATTCAATATCGGCGACTGGCAAGGCAAGGCGGTCAACGCCAGCCATGTGCGCAAGCTGTTTGGCCTGGACGAGTCCACCGGCGCCCTGTTTGCCGTGGTCTCGCGCCTGGTGTACCAGAAAGGCCTGGACCTGACCGAAGCCGTCGCCGGGTTTATCGTGGAAAACGGCGGGCAAATTGCCATTATCGGCCGTGGCGAGCCGGAAGAAGAACAGGCCATGCGCGCCCTGGCCCTGCGATTCCCCGGCCGCATCGGTGTGCGCATCGGCTTCAACGAAACCGACGCGCGCCGCATGTTTGCCGGCAGCGACTTCTTGTTGATGCCCTCGCGCTACGAGCCCTGCGGCTTGAGCCAGATGTACGCCCAGCGTTTCGGCTCGCTGCCGGTGGCGCGCAATACCGGTGGCCTGGCAGACACTATTGAAGACGGCGTGACCGGCTTTCTGTTCGACGAATCCACCGTACAAAGCTACGAAGCCGCCCTCGCCCGTGCCTTCAAGGTGTTTGCCTTCCCAGGCCTGCTCAACGCCATGCGTTGCCGGGCCATGGCCGCGCCGTTCAACTGGTGCCAGGCGGTGGAACCCTATGCCGAACTTTACAAGAAACTGGTAGCGAAAGCGCTGGGAAAATCAGGGAAAGTATAAAGAGGTCAGGATAGATGCCGTTACGGACTCTGGAAACATGGCCCCACGGCGCGATCATGCAGGATGCGCAACACACCCGCTTCGCCCTGTGGGCACCTGACGCGTTTTACGTCAGCGTCGAGCTGCACGAGGGTCAGTCGGTGCCCATGCTGCCCCAAGCAGAGGGCTGGTTTGTCGCCTACGTGCGCTGTGGGGCTGGCACCCGCTACCACTACAACATCGATGGCGAGCTGGATGTGCCGGACCCGGCCTCGCGCCTCCAATACGCAGGTGTGCAGGGTGACAGCGTGGTGGTCGATCCCCTGGCCTACCCCTGGCGCCACGGCACCTGGCAAGGCCGGCCCTGGCATGAAGCGGTGATCTACGAGCTGCATGTGGGGATACTCGGGGGCTACGCCGCAGTGGAGCAGCACTTGCCGCGCCTGGCGGAACTGGGCGTCACCGCCATCGAACTGATGCCCTTGGCGCAGTATCCCGGCGAGCGCAATTGGGGTTACGACGGGGTCCTGCCCTACGCACCGCAAGCGTCCCTGGGCACGCCGGAGCAGTTGAAACAGCTGGTCGACAGTGCCCACGAGCATGGCCTGGCGGTGATCCTCGATGTGGTCTACAACCACTTCGGCCCCGACGGCAATTACCTGGGCCAGTACGCCAAGGGCTTTTTCCACGAAGACACCCACACCCCCTGGGGCGCCGGGATCGACTTTGGCCGCCGCGAAGTGCGCGACTTCTTTATCGACAACGCCCTGATGTGGCTCCTCGAATACCGCTTCGATGGCCTGCGCCTGGATGCGGTGCATGCCATCAACGACCCCTCGTTCCTAAAGGAGCTGGCCCAACGGGTGCGTGAGCAGGTCGACCCGGCGCGCCATGTATGGCTGGTCCTGGAAAACGAATTCAATCAGGCCAGCCTGTTGCAGCAAGGCTTCGATGCGCAATGGAACGATGACGGGCATAACGCCTTGCATGTGCTGTTGACCGGCGAGACCGACGCCTACTACGCCGATTTTGCCGACGACCCCACCGCCAAGCTGGCCCGCTGCCTGGGCGAAGGGTTTATCTACCAAGGCCAGACCACGCGCCACGGTACCCGACGCGGCGAGCCCAGCGGGCATTTGCCCCCCAGTGCCTTTGTGCTGTTTTTGCAGAATCACGACCAGATCGGCAACCGTGCGCTCGGCGAGCGCCTGCACCAGTTGTGTTCGCCCCAGGCGTTGCAGGCAGCGACCGTGCTGCTATTGATGTCGCCGATGATCCCGCTGTTGTTCATGGGGGATGAAGTCAACGCCGAGCAGCCCTTCCTGTTCTTTACCGACCATCACGGCGAGCTGGCCGAGGCGGTGCGCGAAGGCCGGCGCAACGAATTTGCTGATTTTGCCGCCTTCAGTGATCCCCAGCGCCGCGCGCAGATTCCCGACCCCAACGCGCTACAGACTTTCGAACGCTCCATACCCCGGTTTACCCAGGCACCTGCTGCGCTATACCGGCAACTGCTGGGCCTGCGCCAGCAGCATATCGTGCCGCACCTGCCCGGCAGCACCGCCCTCGGCGCCCAAGTCTTGGGCCAGGGCGCGGTGTCTGCACGCTGGCGCCTGGGCAATGGCAGCGTATTGCAGATCGACCTCAACCTGGGGCCGGCCACCCTGCAGCCCCCGGCCGCTATCGGCCAACTGTTCAGCACCAGCAATGACGCCGCGTTACTCACGCCCTTCTCTGCCCGCGTCAGCTTGGCGCCGGGTGACACCTCATCATCTGTTGGAGAGCACTCTTGAGCGAAGCGCAATTGGAAATACTCGCCAGCCGTGCGGGCCTGGCGGTGGACTGGATCGACGCCAACGGCCGGCCGCAACATGTCAGCGCCGACGCGCTGCGTGCCGTGCTCCATGGCCTTGGCCACCCCGCCGACACCGACGCCGCCATCGCCGCCAGCCTGCAAGAGCTGGAGCGCGTGCAGCAAGATCGGCACCTGGCGCCGCTGTTGACCGTGGACGTGGGCGCAGGCCTGGACCTGGCCGCCTACTTTGCCCCGGGTACGCCGTGCCAGGCTCATCTGGAGGACGGCAGTACCCGGGACCTTGCGCTGGATGCCCAGGCCACCCTGCCTGGCGTGTTGCCCGTGGGCTATCACCGGGTGCAGATCGCCGATCAATCCTTCACCCTGGCCGTGGCCCCTGAACGTTGTTTCACTGTCGCCGAGGCGGTGGACAGCCAGCCTGCCCGCGCCTGGGGCCTGAGTGCCCAGTTGTATGCCCTGCGCCGCAGCGGCGACTGTGGGTTTGGCGACACCCAGGCCCTGGAACAACTGGCTCGCGCTGCCGCTGAGCGGGGTGTCGACGCCCTGGCGATCAGCCCGCTGCATGCCATGTTCAGTGCCGATACCGAGCGCTATAGCCCTTATTCGCCGTCCAGCCGCCTGTTTCTCAATAGCCTGTATGCGTCCCCCGGTTGCATCCTCGGCGAACGCGCCGTGCACAGCGCCATCGAGGCCACGGGACTGGCCGACGAGTTGCACGAACTGGAACAACAAAGCCTGATCGACTGGCCCGCCGCCGCCAAGGCCAAGCAACGCCTGCTGCGCGCCCTGTACGAGGACTTTCGCCAGGGCGAGCACCCGCAGCAGGCGGACTTTCTCAGTTTCCGCGAGGCCGGTGGCGAGGCCCTGGAAAACCACTGCCGCTTCGAAGCCTTGCAGGCCGCGCGCGCCGCCAACGGTGAGAGCCTCGACTGGCGCCAATGGCCCGAGGACTGGCGCGACCCCGCCAGCGCTGCGCTGGCGCAATTCGCCGCCGAACAGGGCGAAGCGATCGGTTTCTATGCCTTCAACCAATGGCTGATCGCCCGCTGCCTGGCGCGCGCCCAACAGGCCGCCCGCGGCAGTGGCATGGGCATCGGCCTGATTGCCGACCTGGCCGTGGGTGCCGATGGCGCCGGCAGCCAGGCCTGGAGCCGTCAGGATGAGCTGCTGGCCGACCTGACCGTGGGCGCGCCACCGGATATCCTCAACCGTGCCGGCCAGGGCTGGGGCATCTCCGCGTTTTCTCCTGAAGGCCTGAAGCGCAACGGCTTTCGCGCATTTATCGAAATGCTGCGGGCCAACTTCGCCCATGCCGGCGGCCTGCGGATCGACCATGTGATGGGCCTGCAACAGCTGTGGGTCATCCCCCGGGATGCTTCACCCAAACAAGGCGCGTACCTGTATTACCCGGTAGACGACCTGCTGCGCCTGCTGGCCTTGGAGTCCAGCCGCCACCAGGCGATTGTGCTGGGCGAAGACCTGGGCACGGTGCCCGAGGGCCTGCGGGAAAAACTCAGCGCCCGTGCCATGCTCGGCATGCGCGTGCTGTTGTTCGAGCAGGACCATGGCGGGCACTTCACGCCGATCCTCGACTGGCCGGATAACGCCCTGGCCACCACCAGCACTCACGACCTGCCGACACTCAATGGTTGGTGGCACAGCCGCGATATCGACTGGAATGTGCAACTGGGGCTGATCGACGTGCCCACGGTGGAGCAATGGAGCGAGCACCGCCAGCGCGAGCGCGAGTCACTGCGCCAGGCCTTGGTGCAAGACCCGCAGAACTTTCGCGATGAGCTGCGCAACGAAACTGACCACATACTCGATGCCAGCGTGCGCTACCTCGGTCACACCCGTGCGCCCCTGGTACTGCTACCTCTGGAGGATGCCCTGGGCGTCGAGGAACAGGCCAACCTGCCCGGCACCATCGACACCCACCCCAACTGGCGCCGACGCCTGCCGGGGGACGCCGCGCAGCTGCTCGACGATGAAAACGCCGCGCGCCGCCTGGAGTTGCTGGCGGTGGCGCGCAATCAGGCCCTGGAGCGTGACCGATGAGCGCCGTCTTGCTCCGGGCCACCCAACGCCTGCAATTTCACAAGGGTTTTACCCTGGATGATGCGGTGCCGCTGGTGCCGTATTTCGCCAGCCTGGGCATCAGCCACCTGTACGCTTCGCCCCTGCTCAAGGCCCGCGCCGGCTCGATGCATGGCTACGATGTGGTCGACCCGACCACCGTCAACCCGGAACTGGGCGGCGAACCCGCCTTGCGTCGCCTGGTAGCGGCCCTGCGCGCGCACGGCATGGGCCTGATTCTGGACATCGTGTCCAACCATATGGCCGTCGGCGGCAGCGACAACCCCTGGTGGCTGGACTTGCTGGAATGGGGGCGCCTGAGCCCCTACAGCGAATTCTTCGACATCCAGTGGCATTCACCGGACCCGCTGCTCAAGGGCCAACTGCTGATGCCCTTCCTTGGCAGCGACTACGGCGAAGCCTTGCAAAGTGGCAACCTGCCCCTGCGGTTTGACCCGGCCCAGGGCAGCTTTTTTGTCGAGCACTACGAACACCGCTTCCCGATCTGCCCCAGTGATTACGGCGATATCCTGCGCGCCCATGCCCCGCTCAAAGCGCTGGCCGACCGCTTCAGCGCCCTGGCCTATCAGGCCGATGCCTGGCCCCTGGCGGGCGAGCTTAAACAGCAACTGGCACAACAGGCCCGCGACCCACTGACCCTGGCAGCCATCGAGCACGCCCTGCAATGGTTTGACGGGCGCCAGCGCGAAGGTTTTTTGCGCCTGCATCAACTGCTGGAACAGCAAGCCTATCGCCTGGCCAGTTGGCGCACGGCGGCGGATGACATCAACTGGCGGCGCTTTTTCGACGTCAACGAGCTCGGTGGCCTGCGGGTGGAACGGACCACCGTATTCGAGGCCACCCACAGCAAGATTTTCCAGCTGATCAGCGAAGGCCTGGTGGATGGCCTGCGCATCGACCATATCGACGGCCTGGCCGATCCACGGGGCTATTGCCGCAAGTTGCGGCGGCGCGTGGATGGGTTGTCGCCGACCCGACACTTGCCGATTTTTGTCGAGAAGATCCTCGGCGCCGGCGAAACCCTGCGCGAAGACTGGCGGGTCGATGGCACCACCGGCTATGAGTTCATGAACCAGGTGTCGCTGATGCAGCATGATCCCCAGGGATTCGAGGCCTTGGCCCAGCTCTGGAGCGAGGCTACCGAGCGGCCTTCGGCGTTTATCGAGGAAGCCTGGCTGGCCCGGCAACAAATCCTCAACGGCTCCCTCGCCGGGGATTTTGAAAGCGTGGCCCAGGCCCTGCTGCAAGTGGCCCGCGCGGATGTGATGAGTCGCGACCTGACCCTGGGCGCAATCCGCCGCGCCTTGCAGGAACTGGTCGTGCATTTCCCGGTGTACCGCACCTATATCAGCGCAGGTGGCCGTAGCGCCGCGGACGAGCGCGTGTTCCAACAGGCCCTGGCCGGCGCCCGTGGGACCTTGAGCGAAGCTGACTGGCCGGTGCTCGACTACCTGCAACAGTGGCTCGGCGGGCAACCCTGGCGCGAGCGCCCGGTGGGGCAACCGCGCAAGATCCTCAAGCACGCCTGCGTGCGCTTCCAGCAACTGACCTCGCCGGCAGCCGCCAAGGCGGTGGAAGACACGGCCTTCTACCGCTCGGCAGTGTTGCTCTCACGCAATGACGTGGGCTTCAGTACCGAACAGTTCAGCGCGCCCCTGGCCGACTTCCATGCCGCCAACCAGCAGCGCCTGCACACCTTCCCCGATAACCTGCTGGCCACCGCCACCCACGATCACAAGCGCGGCGAAGACAGCCGCGCGCGCCTGGCGGTGCTCAGCGAGTGCGCACCGTGGTATGCCGAGCAGGTGCAGCAGTGGCGCCGGCTGGCGGCGCCCCTGCGCGACGATCCGGCCATCCCCTCGGCCGGTGATGAGCTGATCCTGTATCAGGTGCTGCTGGGCAGTTGGCCCCTGGACCTGGGCATTGAGAACACCGGCAACTATCAGCAGCGCCTCTGGCAATGGCAACAAAAGGCCCTGCGCGAAGCCAAGCTGCACAGCAGCTGGAGCGCCCCCAACGATGTTTATGAGCAAGGTGTCGAAGCCTTCCTCAGCCGCTTGCTGCTCGACCCCGCCGGTCTGACCTTGCGCACGGCGATCCACGCGGCAACCGAGGCCATCGCCCCTGCCGGCGCGTTGAACGGGCTGGCGCAATCCTTGCTGCGCAACACCGTGCCAGGCGTGCCAGACCTGTACCAGGGCGACGAATTCTGGGACTTGAGCCTGGTGGACCCGGACAACCGCCGGGCGGTGGATTTCAGTGCCCGGCAACAGGCACTGGCGGCAACACCCGATGCCTTGCTTGAGCACTGGCGTGACGGCCACCTCAAGCAGGCGTTGATTGCCCAGGTCTTGAACCTGCGCAAGGCCCACCCGCTGCTGTTTGCCAGGGGGCGCTATGTACCGCTGCAAGTGCTGGGCCGGCATGCCCAACGGGTTGTCGCCTTCAGCCGTGAGTACCAGGGCCAATGGCTGTTGGTGGTGGTACCGCGCTGGACTCACGCCCTGCTTGAAAACAGCGCCCAGCCCCGGGTGGATGCGCAGGTTTGGGGCGATACCCGGATCACATTACCGTTCGACGCCACGCTGCGAAATTGGAAGGGACTTTTGCAAACAGGCGCAGTCACACCCAACAAGGAGCTACTGATCAGCGCTGCCCTGGGGGATCTCCCGGTGAATGTCTTTATCCATTCTGACGATCAAGAAAGCTGAAATTTTCTGTGAGGAGCATTGCGATGAGCACCGAAGACAAGCGCGTTCGTGAATTCGCGTATCAGATCTGGGAGTCCGAAGGTAAGCCCGAAGGCCAGGAAGCCCGCCATTGGGAAATGGCCCGCAAGTTGGCTGAAGCCGAGGCTCTGACGCCTAGTAAACCCAAGGCCGGCGCCAAGGCCAAGGCCAAGCCGCCAGCGGAAAAACCCGCCGCCGCGAAAAAGCCTCGAGCCCCACGCAAACCCGCCGGCTGACCCCACCTGTAGGAGCCGGCTTGCCGGCGATAGGTCTCCATCAAGCACCACCCGAGACGCTATCCCCGGCCACCCGGCTGCTACAAAAAATGCTCGATTATTGATCTGACCTGATGTCAGCACGGCCCCGTTCGGCCCGGAAAAACTTTGCAGGAGCAACACCATGAGCAAGACACCCGATACCGAGCCATCGCGGATTCGTGAAGGGCTGCCCTTCCCCCTTGGCGCGACCTGGGACGGTCTGGGGGTCAATTTCGCACTGTTCTCGGCCAACGCCACCAAGGTCGAGCTGTGCCTGTTCGACGATACCGGTGAAGTCGAACTGGAGCGTATCGAGCTGCCGGAGTACACCGACGAGACATTCCACGGCTACTTGCCCGACGCCCACCCGGGGCTGATTTATGGCTACCGCGTATACGGTGCCTACGACCCGGCCAATGGCCATCGCTTCAACCACCATAAATTGCTGATCGACCCCTATGCCAAGCAGCTGGTGGGCGAACTCAAGTGGTCCGAAGCGCTGTTTGGCTACACCATCGGCCACCCGGATGCCGACCTCAGTTTCGATGAACGCGACAGCGCGCCCTTCGTGCCCAAATGCAAAGTCATCGACCCGGCCCATACCTGGGGCAACGACCAGCCGGTACGCACGCCGTGGGACCGCACGATCATCTACGAAACCCATCTGCGCGGCATCAGCATGCGCCATCCGTCCGTCCCCGAGGCGGTGCGCGGCACCTGCGCCGGGTTGATGGTCGACGATGTGCTCAAGCACATCCGCCAACTGGGTGTGTCATCGGTGGAACTGCTGCCGATCCACGCCTTCGTCAATGACCAGCACCTGCTGCAAAAAGGCATGACCAACTACTGGGGCTACAACAGCATCGCCTTCTTTGCCCCCGACCCGCGCTACCTGGCCAGCGGCAAGATCGCCGAGTTCAAGGAAATGGTCGCGCACCTGCACGAAGCCAAGCTGGAGGTGATCCTCGATGTGGTCTACAACCACACCGCCGAAGGCAACGAGCAGGGCCCGACCCTGTCGATGCGCGGCATCGACAATGCCTCCTACTACCGGTTGATGCCCGATGACAAACGCTTCTATATCAACGATTCCGGCACCGGCAACACCCTGGACCTGAGCCACCCTTGCGTACTGCAAATGGTCACCGACTCCTTGCGCTACTGGGCCACGGAGATGCATGTGGATGGTTTCCGCTTTGACCTGGCGACCATTCTGGGGCGTTATCACGATGGTTTTGATGAGCGTCACAGCTTCCTTGTCGCCTGCCGCCAGGACCCGGTGCTGCGCCAGGTAAAAATGATCGCCGAGCCTTGGGATGTGGGCCCAGGCGGTTATCAGGTGGGCAACTTCCCGCCTGGCTGGGTGGAATGGAATGACCGTTTCCGCGACACCGTGCGCGCCTTCTGGAAAGGCGATGACGGCCAGTTGGCCGACTTTGCCGGGCGCATGACCGCTTCCGGCGAGATGTTCAACCAGCGCGGGCGCCGGCCCTACAGCTCGGTGAATTTCATCACCGCCCATGACGGTTTCACCCTGCACGACCTGGTGTCCTACAACGACAAGCACAACGAGGCCAACGACGAGAACAATCAGGACGGCAGCAATAACAACCTGTCGTGGAACCACGGCGTCGAAGGCCCGACCGAAGACCCCGAGATCAACGCGCTGCGCCTGCGCCAGATGCGCAACTTCTTCGCCACCCTGTTGCTGGCCCAGGGCACGCCAATGCTGGTGGCCGGGGATGAGTTCGCCCGCACCCAGCACGGCAACAACAATGCCTACTGCCAGGACAGCGAAATCGGCTGGGTCAACTGGGAGCTGGATGAAGATGGCAAATCCCTGCTCAAGTTCGTCAAGCGCCTGATCAAGCTGCGCCTGGCCTACCCTATCCTGCGGCGCGGGCGCTTCCTGGTGGGTGACTACAACGAAGACATCGGGGTCAAGGACGTGACCTGGCTGGCTCCCGACGGCAACGAAATGACCATCGAACAGTGGGAAGACAGCCAGGGCCGCTGCCTGGGCATGTTGATGGATGGGCGCGCCCAGGAAACCGGGATCCGCCGTCCCGGGTCCGACGCCACCTTGTTGCTGGTGGTGAATGCGCACCACGATCTGGTGAATTTCCGCTTGCCCCAGGTACCGGATGGCGGCTTCTGGACCTGCATGGTCGACACCAACCAACCGGCCGTGCGTGGCCAGGAACGTTTCGATTTTGACCACGAATATGCGGTGACCGGACGCTCGTTGCTGCTATTTGAACTGCAACATGAGCAAGAGGTGTGAAATGGCTCTACACGGGTTTTTGCAACGCAATCCCCAGGGACTGGCCGACACCCAAGGCCTTGGCCAGACCCTGAGGGCCCTGGTGGATGCGGGCCTCGACCAATTGCCGCGCCCCGGTAGCGGGCAGACGCTGCTGCGCTTCAGCGAACTGGCCCAGGTGGCCGGCCACGACCTGAGCCTGTGCAAGCTGTTTGAAGGGCACACCGATGCACTGGCGATCATGGCCGAGCTCGACAGCCCGGCCCCACCTGCCGGTAGCACCTGGGGCATGTGGGCCGCCGAGCCGCCGACGGCACGGGTGCAGGTTCGGCGTGAGGGCTCGCAGTGGCTGCTGCATGGGCGCAAGGCCTGGTGCTCCGGGGCGGCGGTGGTCAGCCACGGGTTGTTGACTGCCTGGGATGAACAGGCGCGCCAGCAGTTGGTTGCAGTGTCGATGGACCAGCCGGGTGTCCAGGTCACCGGTGAAGGCTGGCAAGCCGTGGGCATGGGCGCGTGCGCCAGTGTCGAAGTGCGGTTCGAGAATGCCGTGGCGCTGGCCGTGGGCGAGCCAGGGGATTACCTGCAACGCCCAGGGTTCTGGCAAGGAGGGGTTGGCATCGCCGCCTGCTGGTACGGCGCGGCGCAGCGCTTGGCCGAGGCCCTGCGCGAACACTGTGACCGTCGTGCAGAACCCCATGCCCTGGCCCATCTGGGTGCGGTGGACATGGCCTTGTTCGCCGCCGCCACGGTGCTGCGCAGCGCTGCGCGGCAGATCGACGAGCAACCCCAGGCCAACGCCCAGTTGCTGGCGCGCCGGACGCGGGCAGTGATTGAAGCGGCGGCCAACGAAGTCATCCATCACGTCGGCAGGGCCATGGGAGCCGGGCCCTATTGCCAGGACCGGCACTTCGCGCAATTGATCGCAGACCTGCCGGTGTACTTGCGCCAAAGCCATGCCGAGCGGGACCTGGCAGCGCTCGGCGAGCATCTGTCGAGCGCTGCTGGCGGGACATGGCAACTATGAAAGCCAACCCGATTGTCGGCCAAGGCACGCCCCTGCGCGCCTGGCAAGGCTCTGCCCGTGTCGCCGGCCTGCCTCTGATCAGCGTGGCGCAACTGGTGCCTGAAGGTTGCCGCGCGGTGATCATCGCGCCCCATCCGGATGATGAAGTGCTGGGCTGCGGCGGTTTGTTACAAGGCTTGGCGGCGTTGGACCGCGAGTTGCTGCTGGTTTCAGTCACGGACGGTTGCGCCAGCCATCCGGGTTCAACCCGTTGGCCAAGGCAACGCCTGCGCGAGGTTCGTCCCCGTGAGTCGGCCGAGGCCCTGCAGCGCCTGGGTTGGCCGCAGCAACGCCTGAGCTGGTTGCGCGGCGGTTTTTCCGACAGCCAGGTGCAGGCGCGCGAACCTGCGCTGACGGCGTTTATCCAGCAGCACCTGCAACCCGAAGACGTGGTGTTCACCACCTGGCGCGAAGACGGCCATTGCGACCACGAAGCGGTTGGCCGCGCCAGTGCCCAGGCGGCCCGGGCAGTCGGCGCGCGCCTGATCGAGCTACCGGTGTGGACCTGGCACTGGGCAACCCCCGAGGACCCACGGGTACCCTGGCACCGCGCGCACAAGATTGCCCTGGCACCCGCGGCCGTGGCCCGCAAGCGCCACGCCCTGCACGCGTTCTCCAGCCAACTGGAAGGCGACCCGCAGGTCGACCTGCCGCCCGTCTTGCCGCCCCATGTGCTGGAGCGGCTGTTGCAACCTTTTGAAGTGGTGTTTCTATGAGTGTGGCCACGGCTTACTTCGACCAGCTGTTTGTCGACAACGACGACCCCTGGGCCTTTCGCCAGCGCTGGTACGAGCAGCGCAAGCGCGCCTTGACCCTGGCGCTGCTGACCCGGCCACGCTACGCCTCGATTTTCGAACCCGGCTGCGCCAATGGCGAATTGAGCGCCGAACTGGCAACGCGCTGTGAGCGCCTGCTGTGCTGCGACACCGCTACGGCGGCGGTAGCCCTCGCGCAAGCGCGCTTGCAGGAGTTTGCCCACGCCCAGGTCGAGCGGCTGCGCTTGCCTGCACAGTGGCCGCAAGGCTCGTTCGAACTGATCGTCCTCAGCGAGTGGTGCTACTACCTTGATCATGACGATTTGTGCGTGCTGATCGATCAGGCCCTGGGCGCACTCAGCCCGGATGGCCAGGTCCTGGCCTGCCACTGGCGAGCGCCCATCGACGGTTGCCCGCAAACCGCCGAACAGGTCCACCAACTGCTGCACCAACGCCTGGGCATGTCGCGCGTGGCGCAGGTCGCTGACAGTGATTTCCTACTCGACCTGTGGTCTCGCGAAAGCGCCTCGGTCGCCCATCTTGAGGGGCTGC
The DNA here is from genome assembly GCF_058742075.1 of Pseudomonas sp. HC1(2025). NCBI lineage: Bacteria > Pseudomonadati > Pseudomonadota > Gammaproteobacteria > Pseudomonadales > Pseudomonadaceae > Pseudomonas > Pseudomonas sp. HC1(2025). The sequence goes on from NZ_CP196017.1 coordinate 2,908,330, forward strand.
GATGATCGGCATTCTGATTCCGGTGCATAACGAAGAGGCGCTGCTGGCCGAGTGCCTGAAAGCCGCGATGATCGCCGCCAGCCATCCGGGACTGCTCGGTGAGCAGGTACAGATACTGGTGGTGCTCGACAGTTGTACCGATGGCAGCGCCGCCATTGCCGAGGCGTTCGGGGTACACAGCCTGAGCGTTGCGGCACGCAATGTCGGCCAGGTGCGTGGAATCGGTGCGCGGCATCTGTTGAACCAGGGCGCGCGCTGGATTTCCTGCACCGATGCCGACAGCCGCGTGGCGGGCGATTGGCTGGTGGCGCAACTGGCCCTGGGGGTGGATGCAGTCTGTGGCACCGTCACAGTCGATGCCTGGAGCGACGGTTTCGACGAGGCGGCGCAGATCCGCTACCACCAGGCCTATCAGGCCAGTGACGGGCACCGGCACATTCATGGGGCCAACCTCGGCGTCAGCGCCGGCGCCTACGTGCGCGCTGGCGGGTTTGAACCCCTGGCCTGCCATGAGGACGTGCAACTGGTGCGCCAACTGGAGCGTTGCGGCGCAACCATAGCCTGGAGCCATGCTCCACAAGTCATCACCAGCGCCCGCTTGGACTGCCGCGCACAGGGAGGCTTTGGCGACTATTTGAAAGGCCTGATGTTGCCATCTTGAAAAACTTACAACTTTGCCCGGCGAAATCCGGGTGATGAACAATACTCAAGCACGGCACTCTTAGGATTCGGAATGCCAGCGTGCCGCACCGGCCATGAGGCCGGCGCGACAAAAAGGAGAGTCGACCCGGCCACGGGGCACGACCTGCATTACCAGGACAAGGACGTAACATTGATCAATCCCGCCACTTTGAACGACGTTCGCCGCACGCCGGCGCAAATCTGGAACAGCGCGCCGCAATTGGCGCAAATCCCCACCATCAGCCCTTCCCTACTGGTGCCTCCTGGCTCGCGAGTGGTGGTGGTGGCGCCGCATCCGGGTGACGAAGTGCTGGCCTGTGGCGGTTTGCTGCAACTGCTCAGCGCCCTCGACTATCCCTTGAAACTGATCTCGATCACCGACGGCAGCGCCAGCCATCCGGGCTCCAACCAGTGGTCGGCGCAGCGCTTGAGCGTGTTCCGGCCCCAGGAGAGTGTCGAGGCCCTGCGCCGCCTCGGCTTGCCCATGCATAGCCTGAAGTGGATTCGCGGGGGCTTTTGCGACAACGCCCTGGCGGGCCGCGAACAGCTCTTGAGCCAATTTATCGCCCGCTACCTGCAACCCGGTGACGTCGTATTCACCACCTGGCGCAATGATGGCAATGACGACCACGATGCCGTCGGCCGTGCCACCGCCATCGCCTGCGCGCTGACCGGCGCGCGCCTGCTGGAGCTGCCGATCTGGGCCTGGCACTGGCCCGCCCGCGAAGCCGGGCGCATGCCCTGGCAGTGCGCGCGCAAGATACGCCTCGACACCTGGAGCGTGGCGCGCAAACGCCACGCGGCCCATGCCTACGCCAGCCAGTTGCTCGGCGACCCTTTGATCGGCCTGGCGCCGATGCTGCCCCCGGTGCTGCTGGAGCGCATGCGCGTACCCTACGAGATTGTGTTTCTGTAATGCCTTGGAGCACCACGCCACACGGCGTTACGCAGTCCTATTGAAACACCTGCGCCTCGCCATCGACGGTGGCGCGGATCCAGCGTGGCTCCATGGGGTCGCTCCACACCGAGCGCGGCGGCGTGCCCCCGTCGCTGATCAGGATGCGCCGGCCCGACTGGCTCCACTCCTGCATCCGCGCCTTGAATTGGGCCGGATAGTCCGCGGCCTTGCACGAAATGCCGGCCCACGGGTCGACCACCCACGCCTCGTCCCATTCCGGCCCCGTGAAGCCTTTGCTGCGCGGCTGGCCGGGCGGCCCGCCGACCACGGCGAATGTATGCCCCTTGACCTGGGCGATCCGCGCATTGCCGCCACTGGCGTTGATCGTATCCACCGCCACCTTGGCCATCTGGTCGCAATTGCCGGCACCGGTCTTGAGGACCATTTGCGAATAGTTGGGCGCCCCAGTGCGGGTGTAGAGCCAGCCCACCATCTCCGTGGCTGTCTGGCTGCGAACGACCTCCGCGGGAAGGCCGGGAACCTGTTGATTGGCCGACCTTATGCCCGTGGCCTGGAATTGCTCTTCAACCGCTTTGCTGCCGCCCTGTGCATATAAATGGTTCTGCTGTTCGGTCGGCAACAGGGCGAAGTCCGCCGGTTTGTTGATCGGCGAGAGCCGCACCGGTTTTGCCGCAACCACCACATGCCCAGGGTTGCTCCCGGCGGCATACACCCCCATCAAGACTTCACGCTGCTTTTCGGGGGGAAGTGCGCGCAGGACCTTGACCAAGTGGTCGATTTCCGCAGGCGACATGGGCTCATCCGCGACAATTTTCTTGATCAGGGTCTCAAGGCTGGGCAGTACCACTAGCGGGTTATCCGGCAGTCCCTGCGCCACAAAGCTGTAGACATCCTTGTAGTGGTCGTACCGGCGGATGAACTCCAGGTCCAGTGGGCCACTGCGGGTCAGACGATGAAAGTCCAGCTTGCCGGTGCCGTCCAGCGGCGCGAAGAAATACACCCCGGTATCGCCCTCGACCATCACGTATTGCTGGCCAGCATGGTCGATCTTGAGCCCTCTGACGACGCGCTGATCGTTGCTCAAATCGCTGATGGCATCCATTTTGATCACCAGCGTTTCCTGATTGAGCGCCCGGGGCACGCCGAAGTCGTCGTAACCAAAGTCCGGCTCATTGACCACGGTGCCAGAGGTACGGTTTTTGTAGGTGACAGGCTGGGTGCTGGCCATCGGCAGCAGTTCCTGGTTGCCTGCTTCGTTGACGCGGTAGCGACGGTGTTCGTGAATCACCGTGCGTGGCCCTTTCACCGGGCCCGCGCCAGGAATCAGGCGGCGATGCTCCAGGGCCTGGGCGTCCTGAAATATCGGAGTGCCGCCAGGTTCGATTTGCTTGGTGTAGCACAGGTCACCCAGATCGCGCTTGAAACGCCGGCCCCCGACACCACAGGTCAATACGAAGCCTTCAAATGGCTCGGTATCGCTGGGGCCGCCCAGTTTGATCAGGCTCTCGGGGTTTTTCGGGCGATAACGATAGACGTCATCACCGACCACCACATCGCTGTGCGTGCGCCGATGCAGGACGCGGGCCTGGTCACTGGTGATGCCTTCGGCCACCCGTACAGTCTGGCCTGGCGCCAGGGGCCTGGCGGTCAGGGGGATTTGCTGGGTGATGTCGTAACGGCCTCTGCCAGGCAGTTCAAGGGCGGCCGATTGTCTGAATTTCGCAATGCCGGCCTGGACCTCCTTGAGTTGGAGGCTCCCGTGCTTCATCAGACGGTTCCCGACGCTGTTCAGCGCGGGCATCACCGGGTCCAGGGGGTTGAGATTGCGCGCCACGGAAACCGCGAACTTCTTCACCAGGGGCGCAAATTTTGGCAGCAGTGCGCGCACGCCGATCTTGCCGGCCTGGGACAGCAGGCGCACCGAGCCTGCTGCCAGCTTGCCCGCCGGGCTGGCGAAGGTCAGTAGCCCATCGACCACCAGCTCCATGATGCCCTGCTTGGTGTTGCCGTTGACCAGGTTCTCAATACCACTCCAGAACGGAATAACCATTTGGCCGACGCCTTTGACCCGCTCCCAGAATGCTTCATCGTTTTTATGCGCTGCGCTTTCCCGGGCGGGGTCCGACGCGGTCCATTGCTTGAGCGTGTCCTCATCGACATAAAACAGATCCGTGGTAATGGCCTTGGCAATGGCGACCGAACGCTCGGAGTCAAAGGTGCGCGGCACCAAACTTTTGGATGGGTTTCCCGTCGCGGCGAAGTGCGCAAGCTGTTGCGGCACCACGATCGAAAAACTCTTGGGTCTAGGCCCCTTGCCTGCCGTGTAGGCGGCCCACTGCTGCTTGAACTCGGCCCGGCTGTCGGGGCGGGTATTGCGCACCACCAACTCTTCGCTAGGCACGCCGTCTGCGGCGTGCTCAACAGAGATGAAGTCCTTGCCATAGCTTTTGTCCGCAGGATTGTAGGCCTCCAGGATCGGCTGCAAGTCGTCGCGGCGCCGGGCGATGCCCTTGAGCGGATTGATTTCGTAGTAGTTTGTCTGGCCGTCATGCACGGCCTTGAGAATAAACGCCGGGCGTGTCACGGCGGCCCGTTTCTCTTCATCCGTCTCATGGCCGGGGCCGGGCTTTGTGCGCAGGGCAAACACCGTGACGTCACCCTGCTCAAGCGCTGTGCGATCCTTTATGGGCAACTGGGTCAGTTGGCTGCGGATAAGTTGTGAATAGGCAACCTTGGTGTCGGCCAGGTATTGGTCAAACTTGCCCTGGAACTGATCTTCGTCATACACAGGGTATTGATAGCGGATGTCCGAGGGGGTGATTTTCTCACCGCTCATGTGCCGGTACAGGGCAAAAATCGGGCTGATCATGCTCAGCAGTTCGGTACGCGAGGTGCCCTTCTCCATGCGCTCGAAATAATCCTTGCGCATCGGCACATCGGCTGCCATTTGCTGGGTTGCCGCGACCACCCGATCAAGATGGGCATCAAACGCCGTGACCGCCTTGTTGATGTCCTCCTGCAAATAGCTGTCTTTGTGCGCGATTACCCCCTGCACCACCGCCCAATCCAGGGTCGCCGGGATACGGGTCGATGTGATAAGCGCCCACTGGGCGTCGGTGGTGGCTTGTTCGCTGAACTTGCCGGGCAGGTCAACCAGCTCCTGGAAGCCCATGCTGCGCGACGAACCGGGCCGGATCGCCTCCGCCAAACTGACGCCGTGCTGGAAATTCACCCACACTGCCGATCCTTGATACGCAAGGTCGGCGGGCACATCACGTACGGAAAAATCGGCCGGGAACCGGGCGCGCAGAACGTAGGCCGCCAGATGCGCCTGGTCGGCGGACAACTGCCTGGAGTCGACCAGGTGCTGGCGAAATTGCGCCTTGATCGCCGGATAGCTTTGGTTCGCCAGGTCACGTGAAGCCAGATCAAAACCGGCAATATGCCCAGGTTTGCGCCCGTGCAACGGGTCCAGGCTCAAGCTCAGGGCCTTCACCAGCAACTTGACCTTTACCTGGGGAGCAATCACCCCATCGAGGGGAAACGGCGCGCCGCCCAGGTGCCTCAACAACTGTTCAAGCAGCGCCTTGGCCTGGGGGGATTTGAGTATTAGCTCGAGCACGGCGGCCGGCGTGCCCTGGGCTTTGGCCAGGGCCTGTGGCGAGAGGCCCTCGGTCAACAGGCTGAGCAGGGGCTTTTTAGACGTGGCCTCCTGCTTGGCGACCCATGCCGCGATAGCGGGCTCAGTGCTCGGTTGCAGTAAACCGTCCACATCAGTGGCCCCATCATCCAGGCCCAGGGCAATTTCGCTGCGGGCATCTTGCGTGGCATCAAGCGCCGCCTGCACTTGCGCAGGCGTCCTCGGATCGGCCGGCACAACCCCATAGAACCTGAGCATGTTGTCCAGCCGATTGGTGCCTGGCTGGGTGGAGCCGTTGGGCGGGATCAACGGTGAATCTTTGTTGAGGAACAGGCTTTTATTCACATCGCCGCCGGGGCCGTCCGATGTTTTGAGTTGGTGTAGCACCCGAGATATTTCGTCCAGATCCGCCAGTTTTCCGCGCAGTTGCGCCTGGTAAGAATCGGCTGTTTGCGTGGTCGGCTGCACTAGCGCCAGGCCGGAACTGGCCTGGGCGTTGGCCGGCTGCACGTGAGAAAGAGCGACAGCGGGAGGTGGGGCATTCAGGTGGACAGACGTCATGGCCTTTCGCCTCTGGCAAGGATACACAGACACCCTTGTGTGGAGCGCCTGTAAGAAGATGCTCCAGAGGATTGGTAACAACGTTCGTCAGATCATCCCAAGGAGCCGGCTGGCCGGCCCCTGGGGTTTCATTCCTGGCCCAGGATCAGCACCCCCAGTGGCGGTAGATTCAACGCCAGTGACACCGGCTGCCCATGGCGCGGCTCGTCCTGGGTAAAGACTTCACCGCCATTGCCGTAGTTGGAGCCGGAATAGGTGTCGGCATCACTGTTGATCAGCTCTTTCCAAGTGCCGGCAAAGGGCACGCCCACCGTGTACGCCTCGCGGGGCACCGGGGTGAAGTTGGCCACCACCAGCACCGCCTTGCCGTCCTTGCTCCAGCGCAGCCAGGCATAGACGCTGTTGATCGCGTCGTCGCCAATCAACCACTGGAAGCCCTGGGGCGCGGCGTCCTGCTCGTGCAGCGCCGGCTCTTCGCGGTACAGGCGGTTGAGATCGCCCACCAGTTTTTGCACGCCGCGGTGCTCCGGGTATTGCAGCAGGTACCAGTCCAGTTGCTGGTCGTGGTTCCACTCGCGCCACTGGCCGAATTCACAGCCCATGAACAATAGCTTTTTGCCGGGGTGCATCCACATGAAGCTCAGGTAGGCCCGCAGGTTGGCGAATTTCTGCCAGCGGTCGCCGGGCATCTTGTCGATCAACGAGTGTTTGCCGTGCACCACTTCATCGTGGGAAATGGGCAGCACAAAACGTTCGGACCAGGCGTACACCAGGCCGAAACTCAGCTCATTGTGGTGATGGGCGCGGTACACCGGGTCTTGCTGGATGTAATGCAGCGAATCGTGCATCCAGCCCATGTTCCATTTGTAGTTGAAGCCCAGGCCGCCCTGCTGGGTCGGCTGGCTGACGCCCGGCCAGGCCGTGGACTCCTCGGCGATCACCAGGGCGCCGGGGGCTTCCAGGGCCACCACGTCATTCAAATGCCGCAGGAAGTCGATGGCTTCGAGGTTCTCGCGCCCACCGTGGCGGTTGGGCACCCACTCGCCGGCCTTGCGTGAATAGTCGCGATACAGCATCGACGCCACCGCATCCACCCGCAGCCCATCGATATGGAAATGCTTGAGCCAGTGCAGCGCCGAGGCCAGCATAAAACCGTGGACTTCGGTGCGCCCCAGGTTGTAGATCAGCGTGTCCCAATCCTGGTGGAAACCTTCCAGCGGGTTGCCGTACTCGTACAGCGCAGTGCCGTCGAACTGGGCCAGGCCGTGGGTATCGGTGGGAAAATGCGCCGGCACCCAGTCGAGAATGATGCCGATGCCTGCCTGGTGGCAGGCGTTGACGAAGGCGCCAAACTCATCCGGTGAGCCGAAGCGCGCGCTGGGCGCAAATTGCGACAGCGGCTGGTAGCCCCAGGAACCACCGAAGGGATGCTCCATGATCGGCATCAGTTCGATATGGGTAAACCCCAGTTGCTGCACATAGGGGATCAGCCGCTCGCCCAGCTCGCGCCAGCCGTATTGGCGTGACACTTCGCCCAATTCGTCGAGCTCGCACTGCCAGGAACCCACGTGCAGTTCATAGATCGACAACGGCGCACTGGGCGCCTGGCGTTCGCCACGGGCTTGCATCCAGGCTTCATCTGCCCAGTCCACTTGCAACGGTGCGGCGACTTTCGACGCCGTGTCGGGCGGCAACTGCGTGGCCAGGGCCATGGGGTCGGCCTTGAGCGGCAGGATGCCGCTGGCGCCGAGGATTTCGTATTTGTAGGCGGCGCCCGGTTGCAGGCGCGGGATAAAGATCTCCCAGACCCCGGCGGGATGCCGCAGGCGCATCGGGTGGCGGCGCCCGTCCCAGATATTGAAGTCGCCGACCACCGAAACCCTGCGGGCATTGGGTGCCCACACGGCAAAACGCACGCCCTGGATACCCTCCACACTCATCACCTGGGCGCCCAGACAACTGCTCAGGTCGCGGTGATTGCCCTCGGCAAACAGGTACAGGTCCATCTCGCCAAGCAACTGGCCGAAGCTGTAGGGGTCTTCGGTGATCTGCTCGCCGCCGGCCCATTGGATCTTCAGCAGGTAGCCCTGGCGCGTGGAGACATGCCCGATAAACAAGCCAGGGACTGGGGTCGCGTCGAGGCTGCCGAGCACATCGCCGCTGTCGCGGGCCAGCACCAGGACGCTCAAGGCTTCCGGCAGGAATGCACGGATAACCTGGCCGCCCTGCTCATCGTCATGGGGGCCGAGGATCGCAAAAGGATCCGGATGTTCGGCACGCACCAGGGCTTCGATATCCTTGGGCGCAGGCATGACAGCGAACTTCGATTGCAGCGGTTCTTTATGTGTAAAGCTCATGGTTTCTCCCACCTTGACGTTCGCGCGCTTGGACTGAACGTCATTAATAACCTTGCAATAACCCGTGCAATCCGCGTAAAGGCACCGCCAACCAGGTCGGGCGGTTCTCTGCCTCGTAGGCCACTTCATACGCAGCCTTCTCCAGGCTGAACAGTGCCAGTGCCGCATCCGCCCCTTTGGCATCCTGCCAGCCATGCGCCAGTGTAGACGTAGCCTGTTGATACGCCTGGATAAATGCCTGGCGAGCTTCACTCAGGTAACGATCGGCGACACGCTGGCGTGCCGCATCGGCGTCGGCCGAGTGATCCAGCCCCTGCCCTTGCACATTCAGGGCCATGGCGCCGGCATAGTCGAACGAGCGCAGTACGCCGCTGACGTCCTTGTACGGGCTGTGCTTGCCCCGGCGCTCGTGCAGCGGCCGTGCAGGTTCGCCTTCGAAGTCGATCAGGTAGGCATCGCCCTTGACTACCAGCACCTGGCCCAGATGCAAATCACCATGGACCCGGATACGCAAGCCGCCCACCGTGGCTTTCGCCAGGTCCTGCACATGGCTGGCAATCGCCTTTTTTTGCCCCAGCAGTTGAGTGACCAACGCCTGGTCGGCGGGGTTCAATTGGGTTTGATGCTGTTTGAGCAACTGCAAGGCGCGTTCAATCTGCGCCCCCACCTGTTTGGCCCAGCCCTGGCTGTCCTTGACCGAGGTGACTTCAGGCTTGAAGTCCGGGTTGGCCGTTGGCGCGGCCAGCACCTGGTGCATTTCCCCCAGCCGCTGGCCGAGCAACCCGGCGAAATCTGCCAGTTCACCCAGGGCGTTGTAGTGCTGCTCCTGCTCGGAGATCGCTTCGGCCAGTTCGTCGCGGATCGCCCGCTCCAGGTTGTTCTGGGTCCAGGCCCAGGCGTCGCCCTGGTTACTGAGATAGCCCTGGGCAATCATCAACAGATTGTCCTCACCCGCGGCATCGCGCCGGATCACCGAGCCCAGCAATGGCGAGATATGCCTGTAGCCGGCGGCGGTCAGGTAGGCGCCCATTTCCAGTTCCGGGTGAACCCCGGCGCTGACTTTGCGGATCAACTTGAGCACCAGGCTTTCGCCGACCACCACCGAACTGTTGGACTGCTCGGCCGCCAGGTAACGCACTTGCAACTCATCGCCTACCGGCAAGTCGGCCAAGTGCGGGGTGGGTTCGAAACGAATCTCGCCGTCGCTACTGCTGAGCACCGTTTGGGCGCGCAGGCCGTCGATGACGGCACGGATATAGCTGTCGAGGCTGAAGGCATCGGTGATCAGGCCCACCTGGCGCACCCGGCGCACCCGGGCCAGGGCCAGTTGTTGCGGCAAGGCACTGGTGAACTGGTCTTCGCCGAGCAAGCCGAATGGCAGTTGGTAACGGCTGGTCTGCCCGCCGCTGGTCACTTCAATCTCGCTGAGCAATACCGGATGCTGGGCATCGCCAAAGCGCACGCCATAGGCGATATGCACACGGTCGATGGCCGAGTCTTTATTGGCAAACCAGCGCCGGTTGGGCAGCCAGCTGGGCAACGAGGTCTGCTCCAGGGTGGTGCGGCACGGCGTTTCGAGCAACTCTTCGAGGCGTTTTTTCAGGACCAGGGTTGTGAAGTCCGGCAGGCTCTGGGCCGGTTCCACATGCCAGCTGGGCATCTGGTTTTCGGTAGCCAGCACGAACCAGTAGAAGCCATAAGGAGGCAGGGTCAGGAGAAAATTCAGCTGGCCAATGGGCGGGAAGGCGTTGCCCCCGAGCATTTCCACCGGAACCATGCCGGCAAAGGCTGACAGGTCCAGCTCCGCCGCCTGGGCCGTGCGCGACACGTTGGCCACGCACAGGATGATTTCGTGCTTGCCATCGACGCCGGTGTATTCGCGGGTGTAGGCCAGGATCCGGCGGTTGCTCGGTGAGAGCATTTTCAGGCTGCCGCGCCCGAAGGCCTTGGACTGCTTGCGGATCGCCAGCATGCGGCGGGTCCAGTTCAGCAGCGAATGGGGGTCCTGGGCCTGGGTTTCGACGTTGACCGACTGGTAGCCGTAGAGCGGGTCCATGATCGGTGGCAGCACCAGGCTGGCCGGGTCGGCACGGGAAAACCCGCCGTTGCGGTCGATGGACCATTGCATCGGCGTACGCACGCCGTCGCGGTCGCCGAGGTAGATGTTGTCGCCCATGCCGATTTCATCACCGTAATACAGGGTCGGTGTGCCGGGCATCGACAGCAGCAGGCTGTTGAGCAGCTCGATGCGGCGCCGGTCGCGTTCCATCAGTGGCGCCAGGCGCCGGCGAATCCCCAGGTTGATGCGCGCGCGGCGGTCGGCGGCGTAGTAGTTCCACAGGTAGTCGCGCTCCTTGTCGGTGACCATTTCCAGGGTCAGCTCATCATGGTTGCGCAGGAAAATCGCCCATTGGCAGTTGGCAGGGATTTCCGGGGTCTGGCGCAGGATATCGGTGATCGGGAAGCGATCTTCCTGGGCCAGCGCCATGTACATGCGCGGCATCAGCGGGAAGTGGAAGGCCATGTGGCATTCATCGCCGTCGTCGCCCTTCTGGTCGCCAAAGTACAGCTGGGTATCTTCCGGCCATTGGTTGGCTTCGGCGAGCAGCATGCGGTCGGGGTAATTGGCGTCGATCTCGGCACGGATCTGCTTGAGTACATCGTGGGTTTCGGGGAGGTTTTCGTTGTTGGTGCCGTCGCGCTCGATCAGGTAAGGAATCGCGTCCAGGCGCAGGCCGTCGATGCCCATGTCCAGCCAGTAGCGCATCACCGACAGCACAGCCTTCATGACTTGCGGGTTGTCGAAGTTGAGGTCCGGCTGGTGGGAATAGAAGCGGTGCCAGAAGTACTGGCCGGCGACCGGGTCCCAGGTCCAGTTGGACTTTTCGGTGTCGAGGAAAATGATGCGGGTGCCGTCGTATTTCTGCTCGTCGTCAGACCACACGTAGAAATCCCGCGCGCTGGAGCCGGGCTTGGCCTTGCGCGCGCGCTGGAACCACGGGTGCTGGTCGGAGGTGTGGTTGATCACCAGTTCCGTGATCACCCGCAGGCCGCGCTTGTGCGCCTCGGCGATAAAGCGCTTGGCGTCGGCCATGGTCCCGTAGTCGCTGTGCACGCCACGGTATTCGGCGATGTCATAGCCATCGTCACGGCGTGGCGAGGGGTAAAACGGCAGCAGCCAGATGGTGTTCACGCCCAGGTCGGCGATGTAGTCGAGTTTGGCGATCAACCCGGGGAAGTCACCGATGCCGTCGTTGTTGGAGTCGAAATAGGATTTGACGTGAACCTGGTAAATCACCGCATCTTTGTACCAGAGCGGGTCTTTGATAAAGGTGGCAGCCTTGGGTTTCTTCGCCATTGGAAACTCCTGGAAAATTCAAAAAAATTGACAGACAGGACGTGGTCAATGTGGGAGCGGGCTTGCCCGCGATAGCGCTGGATCAGTTGATGGATACGTGACTGACACACTGCTATCGCGGGCAAGCCCGCTCCCACAGTTGATCTGCATCCGACTCAAGACTGGGTGACGCGCCAGATGCCAAACGGCATATGGGGCTCGATGCGCATCCATTGGGTCTTGCCGTACCAGGTCCAGCGATGGCCATTCATCAGGTCTTCGCCCTGCACCTGGGCGTCGTCCGGCAGGCCCATCTCCCACAGCGGCAACTCAAAATGCGCCTCCTGGGGGTTGAACGGGTCGAGGCTGACGGCGATCAGGATGAAGTTGCTGCCATCCTCGCTGCGCTTGCCGAAGTACAGGATGTTGTCGTTGAAGGCGTTGTAGAGCGTCAGGCCCAGGTGTGTCTGCAGCGCCGGGTTTTGCCGGCGGATGCGGTTGAGCTGGGCGATCTCGGCGATGATGTTGCCGGGGGCGCTGAAGTCCCGGGGGCGGATCTCGTACTTTTCCGAGTCCAGGTATTCCTCCTTGCCCGGCACTGGCGCGCTTTCACACAGTTCAAAGCCCGAGTACATCCCCCACAGGCCCGAGCCCATGGTGGCCAGTGCAGCGCGGATCAAAAAGCCCGGGCGCCCGGATTCATGCAGAAAGCCTGGGTTGATGTCCGGTGTATTGACGAAAAAGTTCGGCCGGTAGCACTCACGCCAGGGCGACTGGTTGAGTTGGGTGAAGTACTCGCTGAGTTCGGCCTTGGTGTTGCGCCAGGTGAAGTAGGTGTAGCTCTGGGAGTAACCGACCTTGCCCAGGCGCGCCATCATCGCCGGGGTGGTAAAGGCCTCGGCAAGGAAGATCACCTCGGGGTGCTGGGCCCGTACGTCGCTGATCAGCCATTGCCAAAATGGCAGCGGCTTGGTGTGGGGGTTGTCGACGCGGAAGGTCTTGACCCCCTCCTCGACCCAGCCCAGCACGATATCGCGCAACTCCAACCACAGGCTGGGGATCGCATCGGCGGCATAGAAGTCAACGTTGACGATGTCCTGGTATTTTTTCGGCGGGTTTTCCGCGTATTTGATCGTGCCGTCCGGGCGCCAGTTGAACCAACCTGGGTGTTGCTTGAGCCACGGGTGGTCCTGGGAGCACTGGATGGCAAAGTCCAGGGCGATCTCCAGGCCATGCTCGGCGGCGGCGGCTACCAGGCGGCGGAAATCTTCGCGGGTGCCCAGTTGCGAATGGATCGCGTCGTGGCCGCCCTCCTCGCTGCCAATCGCATAGGGACTGCCGGGATCCTCGGGGCCGGCGCTCAGGGAGTTGTTCTTGCCCTTGCGGTGGCTGCGGCCGATGGGGTGGATCGGCGGGAAGTACAGCACGTCAAAGCCCATGTCGTGGATCATCGCCAGGCGCGAATGCACGTCATTGAACGTGCCGTGGCGCGTCGGGTCATCGGTGATCGAGCGCGGGAACAGCTCGTACCAACTGGCAAACAGCGCTTGGGGGCGCTCCACATCCAGTGGATACACCGGGCTGATGCTCAAGTAGGGGCGCAAATCGGCCTGGGCCATCAGCTGTGCACTGTGTTCGTGCAAAAACAGCGCGACCTGCTCGGTTTCCAGCAGCCCGGACAGTTGGTGATGCAGTTGCTGCAAGTGCTCCTGCAGCTCACCTTCACTGCGTTCAGCGGCTTGCAAGACCTGCTGGCGGCCTTCCTGCAGCTCCAGGCTGACAGGAACCCCGGCGGTGTGTTTTTTACCCAGTTCGTAGCAGAAACTGGCGAAATGATCGATCCAGGCCTCGATGCAATAGTGGTGCGGGCCCTGCTGGCTTACACCAAAGGTGCCTTCCCAGGTGTTGTTGCCCTTGTCTGCCATGACCGCGCTGTGCCAGTTGTCTTCACTCAACGACCGCCAGCGAATCAACACGGCCAACTGGTCATGCCCGTCAGCGAATACCTTGCTGGTAACGTGGATGGTTTGCCCTTGCACGGCCTTGACCGCGAATGCACCGGCATCAATCACCGGCATGGTGTCTTCAATGGCGATCCTGGGCAGCAACAGTGCCTGGGACAGCGGTAATACGGGTATTTCAGCCGTCATCGAGCATCTCCCCTTACGCCCCATGGACGCTCTTGTGCTTGATTGTCTGTGCAGCAGGCGGGCTCTTCCCGGGCGGGCCGTATAAGGTCCGAGCCCGGTGGCCGACGGAAAGTTCAGATGGATGTGCCGCCACCGGGCGGGAATCAATCGGCCATGGCGGTTGTCCACCGATTGAGCAAAGCACAAACGAGGCCACCGCGATGAATATCCCGATTCCTGCCCAAACCCCTGACCCGAACATTGATAAGCCTACCTTGCCGCCGACCGAGCCAGAGCCGATTCCTCAGCAGGAGCCGCCGCAAAGCGTGCCTGCGGCAAAGGAAGAACCGCCGACAACGATACCGCCGGTCATCGTGTAGGCGCCCGCAGCTAGGGCTTGTCCAGCAGCTTCACAATCCTTGGCATCACGCTGAACACCGCGAGCGCCAGCACGGTGCTCAGTACCGCGGTGGACTCCTTGCCCAGCCCCGCCGCCACCCCGATGGCGGCGGTCATCCACAAGCCGGCTGCGGTGGTCAGGCCCTTGACATGCTGGCCGGCCTCTTCCTCCTTGCCCTTGAGGATCGTCCCTGCGCCCAGGAAGCCGATGCCGGCGATCACCCCCTGCACCACCCGGCTCATGGCGTCGGCCTGGGAACCGCCCATCTGCGGCACCAGCACAAACAAGGCCGCACCCATCGCCACCAGCATATGGGTGCGCACGCCGGCGGCCTTGCCTTTTTGTTCGCGCTCAAACCCCAGGATGCCCCCCAGAATCGCGGCAATCAGCAGGCGCACGGTGATTTGCGTGAGTTGCCGCGCATCGCCGATATCGGCGAATTCGCTTTGCAGGGTTTGCCAGACTTCTTGCCACCAGGCGTCCATGGTCCTGTCCTTTTCGTAGGGGGGATAAAGGATGGACAGCAACGACCGCCAGTCAGTTGCGCCGAACCATTGGCCCGTGTGCGTCACCTAACGAACAGCACCGATCAACCAGGAGAAGACCATGCCCGTACGTATCGAAAACCAGACCTGCTACTTCAAGATCGACGACAGCGGTGAAGAGCAACGCCTAAGCGTGCTGGAGGTGACGGTGATTACCGACAGCGAAAAATCGATGTCGGCAGTCGAGATCGACGGCCAGCGCATCTACATCACCGAGGCACAAGCCGACGCCCTGACCGTCGCCGGCGCCATTGACGGGCGCAAGCACCTCAAGGCCAGCGCGGGTGATTCGGTGATTTGATTGATCTGGATCAGCATGCCGCGTGCACTGTTGATCCAGGCACCGGCCCCACGGCTTGCGGGGTGCTGCACATTGTCGCAGCGCCGGCGCAAAAACCCATCTGATCCGCTTTTTATCGATTTACCTGAGTCTGTTATGCAAACAGATCGCGTCGCATAGTTCATCTGCCTGATGGAGGCTGATGAGCGAAAGACCATGAGCGATAGAATCCCCGTCCGATTAGTAGAACATTTCGAGCCTGCACATCCAAAGAAGATGAAGGCCAAATCCAGCGACAACCAGATCCATACCCGCAGTTTCACCGGCCTGTTCCGCACCTTGCGCGTAAGCGGTGCAGGCTTTCTGTTCCTCGCGTTTTTTGGCACTGTGTGGCTGAACTGGGACTCACGCCAGGCCGTGCTGTGGGACTTGGCTGAAAGCAAGTTCCATATTTTTGGCGCGACCTTCTGGCCCCAGGACTTCATCCTGTTGTCGGCGCTGTTGATCATCTGTGCCTTTGGCCTGTTTGCGATCACCGTGTTTGCCGGCCGCGTCTGGTGTGGCTACACCTGCCCGCAAAGTTCGTTTACCTGGCTGTTCATGTGGTGCGAGAAGGTCACCGAAGGCGAGCGAAACCAAAGGATCAAGCTGCAGGCCGCGCCCTGGGGCGTGAACAAACTGGCGCGCCGGGCCGCCAAGCACACGCTGTGGCTGGCGATCAGTGTGCTGACCGGCCTGACCTTTGTCGGCTACTTCACGCCGATCAGGCCCTTGGCCCAAGAGCTGCTGACCTGGCAGATGGGCGGTGTCAGCCTGTTCTGGGTGCTGTTTTTTACCGGCGCCACTTACATCAATGCCGGCTGGCTGCGCGAGGCGGTGTGCATGCACATGTGCCCCTATGCGCGGTTTCAGAGCGTGATGTTCGACAAGGACACCCTGACCATTTCCTACGACGCTGCCCGTGGCGAAAGCCGTGGCCCGCGCAAGCGCGAGGTGAACCCGGCGGACGTTGGCCTGGGCGACTGCATCGACTGCCAGTTGTGCGTGCAGGTCTGCCCTACCGGCATCGATATCCGCGACGGCCTGCAAATGGAATGCATCGGCTGCGCGGCGTGTATCGATGCCTGTGATTCGATCATGGACAAGATGGGCTATGCGCGAGGCTTGGTGGGCTATACCTCCGAGCATCAGTTGCAAGGCGGCAAGACCCACCTGCTGCGGCCACGCTTGATCGGCTACAGTGCGGTGCTGCTGGTGATGATTGCGGCTCTGGTGATGGCATTGGTGCAGCGGCCGATGGTGTCGCTGGACGTGACCAAGGACCGCGGGATGTTCCGCGAGAACAGCCAGGGGCTGATCGAGAACATCTACAGCCTGAAGATCATCAACAAGACCCAACAGCGCCAGGACTACCGCCTGGAACTGGTGGATGGCGAGGGCTTTGAGCTGCAAGGCAAGACCGAAGTCAGCCTGGCGCCCGGGGAAATCACCGATGTGCCGGTGTCGGTGGCACTGACCAGTGACAAACCGACCAGCAGCTCGCAAACCATCCGCTTCAAGGTGACGGATAGGGATGAACCAAGTGTTTATAGTGTCGCCGACAGCCGTTTTGTGGCGCCGCTGAACCGCTGAGCCCGCAAGCCCCCCTGTGGGTGCGGGCTTGCCCGCGATTACGCTGTGTCAGTCAAACTATCGGCTACTGACACACCGCCATCGCGGGCAAGCCCGCTCCCACGTTTTGACCTGTGTAGAACCTAGGATCACGATGAAACGCTACGAGAAATTTGCCGACGACATCGCTGAACTGATCCGCTCCGGCGTCCTCGGACCGGGCCAGCGCGTGCCGTCGGTGCGCTATGCCAGCCAGACTTACGGCGTCAGCCCGTCCACGGTGTTCCAGGCCTATTACCTGCTGGAGCGCCGTGGCCTGATCCGGGCGCGGCCGCGTTCAGGGTATTTCGTCAATACCCATGCGCCCAGCCCGTTCTCGGAGCCGGCGGTCAGCGCCCATGTCCACGAATCCACCGAG
The DNA here is from genome assembly GCF_058742075.1 of Pseudomonas sp. HC1(2025). Taxonomy (NCBI): domain Bacteria; kingdom Pseudomonadati; phylum Pseudomonadota; class Gammaproteobacteria; order Pseudomonadales; family Pseudomonadaceae; genus Pseudomonas; species Pseudomonas sp. HC1(2025). Next base: position 2,925,208 of record NZ_CP196017.1, read on the forward strand.
GTGGACGTCAGTGAGCTGGTGTTTTCGGTGCTCGATTCGATCAAGGATCCGCAAACCGTGCCCTTTGGCTCGGCCTTCCCCAGCCCGACGCTGTTCCCCCTGCAACGCCTGGCCCGCTCCCTGGCCAGCGCCAGCCGCGAGATGGACCCGCGCATGGTGGTCACCGATATGTCGCCGGGCAACCCGCAACTGCGCCGGCAAATCGCCCTGCGCTACATGGTCGGTGGCCTGATGCTGCCCATGGAAGAACTGCTGATCACCAACGGCGCCCTCGAAGCGCTGAACCTGTGCCTGCAAGCCGTTACCGAACCGGGCGACCTGGTAGCCATCGAGGCCCCGGCGTTTTATGCCTGCCTGCAAGTGCTGGAACGCCTGAAGCTCAAGGCGGTGGAAATCCCCGTGCATCCGCGCGATGGCATTGACCTCAAGGTGCTGACCCAGACCCTGGAACGCTACCCGATCAAGGCGTGCTGGTGCATGACCAGCTTCCAGAACCCCATGGGCGCCACCATGCCCGAGGCCAAGAAGCAGGAGTTGGTCGAGTTACTGCGTGGGCATCAGGTGCCGCTGATCGAAGACGATGTGTACGCCGAGTTGTACTACGGCCAACAGGCGCCCAAACCCGCCAAGGCCTTCGACACAGAAGGCCTGGTGATGCACTGCGGCTCCTTCGCCAAGAGCCTGGCACCCGGCTACCGCGTCGGCTGGGTGGCCGCGGGCCGCTATGCGCAGAAGATCGAACGCTTGAAATTGATGACCTCGCTGTGTGCCTCGATGCCGGCCCAGGCGGCGATTGCCGACTACTTGCAACACGGCGGCTACGACCGGCACCTGCGCAAACTGCGCTATGCCCTGGAAGAACAGCAAAGCGCGATGCTCGCCGCCATCGGCCGTTACTTCCCGGCGCAGACCCGGGTCAGCCAACCCGCCGGCGGCTACTTCCTGTGGCTGGAACTGCCGGAGCAGACCGACTCGTTGAAGCTGTTCCAGATGGCCCTGGCCCAGGGCATCAGTATTGCGCCGGGGCCGATTTTTTCACCGACCCAGCGTTTTCGTAATTGCATCCGTCTGAATTACGGCAGCCCTTGGGACGAGTCGGCGGAAAAGGCCATGGAGACGCTAGGGCGGATTGTCCGTTCGTTTTGAAAGACACCTTGAAATAGATCAGCCAGCCGCTGCCGTAGGAAGGCACCCTCCGGCAGTTTAGGATCAGCCTCTTTTTACTGAAGAACAGAGGCGCCATGAAAAATACCGTACTGCCATTTTTTTCTTTTCCATTGCCCATCCCGCCCCATTACATGCGTGTCGCAGAGCAGCGCGAAGTTCGCCAATTGACTGCGCCAATGGGACGCCCTGCCGGGGATCACCGCTCGGCAGAGAGGATTATTGAACAGAGTTCGGTGCTCAGGCGCTACCTCGAGGGGAACGACCGCTGGCAACTGGAGCTTGACCTCAAACGGCACGTGGGTGACTGGACGCACGCCAATCCCGACCCGGATGCGCGCGCCAATGCAGCCTATGATCTGGACAAGGTGCTGCGCTTTATCGACAACCTGGACGAGTGCAAGCTCAAAGGCAGCGAGGAGCGCAACGGCAAGATCGACGGTTTTTCCGACTTGGGTGTGGTCATCCTGCCCAACTCAGAGGCTGACCGCCTGGACCAGTTTGCCCGCAAAGGCTACCCGGTGTTGCACTCCTTCTAAGGGTGGCCCGCTATTGAGGCGCTGGCCGGGACTTGCGCACTTCAAAGACAAACGCATAGTGGCAGCCGGCCAGCTCAGCTAGACTTGCGCACAGAGTCACTTCTAGAAACGCTGTGTGAGATTCCATGGTCGCTCATACCCCCACGCTTTTTGCCTGTGTCGCGTTAGTGGCGACGATCATGGCGTTTTGTCTGATTCTGGTCGGCCAGTTCAACCAGCGTGATGGCTTGCTCACCATTGGCGTCGGTTTGTTGGCCCATGCCTTGGCCTACATTGGCTACAGCTCCTACGGGCATGCCCCATTGTGGTTTACCTACGGTGCCGCCAATACATTGTTGGCGGTGGCGCTGGCTTTTTATGGGGCGAGTTTATTTCGCATCGTTGAGCTGCCAGTGCCCTGGTGGCGGGTATTCGCCCCCGCTGGATTGATGCTGGTGCTGATGGCAAGCCTGATCGAAACCCTGGAACCGCGCATGCTCGCTGCCACGCTGGTTTTGATGGTGCAGTGCGCGTTGATCATCCACTGGACGCGCCGCTACATCCCGGCCCATGGCCGTGCAAGGATGTTGCTGATCATTGGTTCGAGCATTAGCCTGATTGGCTTGGGCATGCGCGTGGTGGCTGTGCTCGGCGGAGGTGCTGCCCAGATGCGTTATGACGTCAGCAACCTCAAGCAAACCATCTCGGTCAGCATCGGCACGTTCACCGCAATGATGATTTCTCTGGGGTTGGTGCTACTGGCCAAAGAACGCAGCGAGTCACTGCTTCAGCATCTGGCCCAGCGCGATGTGCTGACGGGCATTCTCAATCGTCGCGCCATCCTTGAGCAGTTTTCCACCGAACTGGAACGTGCACGCCTGGGCAATGCCTACCTGGCGGTGGCGATGGTCGACATAGATCACTTCAAACAGATCAACGATGTGTATGGGCATCTGGCCGGTGATGAGATGATTCGCCACTGTGTCTGCCATCTGACCCAGCGCCTTCGGCATTCCGACAGTATTGGTCGGTATGGCGGCGAGGAGTTTTTGCTATTGCTGCCAGGCACCAGCCCCGAAGGAGCCACAAGTGTCCTCGATCAACTGCGCGCCTCCCTGGCCGAGGCGCCGGCGCATTTTGGGGGGGCAAGCATTGAACTGCGCATCAGTATCGGGGTTTGTTGTGTAGTGCCAGAGCACGCTGATACCACCGCCAGCCTGCTTGCCAGGGCCGATGCCGCGCTGTACGAGGCCAAGGGCCTGGGGCGCAATATGTTGCGGCTGGTGCATTGACGCCCCGCTTGCCAGAGGCGTCCTGCCAACAACGGCGTCGGTTAGCGGCCGCCGCCAAGGTCAACAAAGGTCCCGGTGGCATAGGACGCCTTGTCCGATAGCAGCCAGACAATCGCTTCCGCCACTTCATCCGGGCGCCCGCCACGGGCCATGGGAATTCCCGATTCAAGCTTGCTGACCCGATCCGGATCGCCGCTCAAGGCATGGAAGTCGGTGAAGATGTAGCCAGGGCGTACCGCATTGACCCGAATCCCCTCGCCCGCCACTTCCTTGGACAGGCCAATGGTGAAGCTGTCCAGCGCACCCTTGGACGCTGCGTAGTCGACATACTCGCCGGGGGCACCAATGCGTGAGGCTACCGACGAGACATTGACGATGCTACCGCCCTGCCCGCCATGCTTGGGCGACATGCGCAGCAGCGCATGCTTGGCACACAGGATCGGCCCCAGCACATTGGTCCTGAGGGTTTTCAGGATGCGGAACTCGGACATCTCCTCGACCCGCGACTTATGCCCCACCGTGCCGGCGTTGTTGACCAGCGCGGTGACACGACCCAACTCGGCGTCGACGCGATTGAACAGGCTGATCACTTCGTCTTCGATGCTCACGTCGGCGCGCACCGCAATGGCCTGGGCGCCCAAGGCGCGCACCTGCTCCAGCACGCCCAACGCGGCTTGTTCATCGGATTGGAAGTTGATGCAGATGCGATAGCCCTGCCGGGCCGCCAACAAGGCCGTGGCGGCCCCGATCCCACGACTGCCGCCGGTAATGATGACGACTTTGTCCATGTGTGCTGACTCCCCATTCAACGTGAGCTGTTGGATCCAAGAATACCTGTGCCTGCCAGGTTTTGCATGGACCGGGGTCAATTGATCTCAGGGTCGGGTGAGCCGTTCCTTGGCCTCGATCGCGCTCATGAAGGTATCCGGCGGCAGCGGGTGGCCCAGGTGGTAGCCTTGCAACGAGTCGCAGCCCAGGCGCGTGAGGAAGGTCTGCTGCACATCGGTCTCCACTCCTTCGGCGACGATGCGCAGGCCGAGGGCCTGGCCCAGGGCGACAATGGCCGAGACGATGGCGGCATCGTCACTGTCATGCTCCAGGTCCCGCACAAAACCGCGGTCGATTTTCAGCTCGTTGGCCGGCAGGCGCTTGAGGTACATCAGGCTCGAGTAGCCGGTACCAAAGTCGTCGATGGACAGGTCCACGCCCATCTCCGAGAGCTGCTGCAACACCGTCATGCTGGCATCGGCATCGCTCATGGCCGTGGTTTCGGTGATTTCCAGGGTCAGGCTATTGGCCGGCAACTGGTGGCGTTGCAGGGCGTTGGCCACACTGGCGACCAGCCCCGCATGGCAGAACTGCAGGGCGGACAGGTTGACCGCGATGCGCCAGTCACGATAACCCTGGGCAAACCACACCTGCATTTGCCGGCACGCTTCGTTGAGCACCCAGTCGCCGATGGCGATGATCACCCCGGTCTTTTCCGCAAGTTCGATGAACTTGTCCGGCAGCAACAGCCCATGTTGCGGGTGTTCCCAGCGCAACAGGGCCTCGGCCCCGATGGCGCGGCCGCTGAGCGCGTCGAACTTGGGTTGGTAAAACAGGCGCAGTTGCTGTTTTTCCACCGCATTGCGCAGATCCTGCAACAGTTGCAGTTGGCGGCGCGCGTTGGTGTTCATCGACATATCGAAAAAGCTGTAGCCGTTCTTGCCCATGCTCTTGGCGTGATACATCGCCGCATCGGCATTCATCAACAGTTCCTGGGGGGTTGCGCCGTTTCCAGGAAACAGGGCAATGCCGACGCTGGCGGAGATGTTCAAGTCATGCTCGGCCACCCGGAACGATTGGTTGATCAGCCCCACCTGGCGCTCGGCCAGGCGCAGCGCATCGTCGGGTTGGCTCAATTGCACCAGCAGCACGAACTCATCGCCGCCGATCCGCGCCAGGGTGTCCTGGCTGCGCAGGTCTTCCCGCAGGCGCAGGCCCACCTCGCGCAACAACTGGTCGCCCAGATGGTGGCCAAAGGCATCGTTGACTGGCTTGAAACCGTCCAGGTCGATAAACATCAGGGCAAAACAGCCGCCCTGCTCCGCCACCAGTTGCGTGGCCTGCTGAATGCGATCAGCCAGCAGCGTGCGGTTGGGCAGGCCGGTGAGTGTGTCGTGCAGGGCCAGGTGGGTGAGTTCCTGGTTGGCCAGGGTCAGGGAGTCGGCCAATATCGCGGTGCGCGCCTCCAGGCGTGCGTCAAGCAACGAGGTCAACAGGGCGATGGCCAGCACTGCCAGGGTTGTCACCAGCACCAGATTATCCAGGCCGCTACCGCTCAGGCCGTCCACCGCCGCCCCGCAGAAACTGCCATCGGCAAAACGTGCCGCCGCCATGCCGGTGTAATGCATGCCGACGATGGCCACGCCCATCACCACCGCCGCCCCGCCCCGTGCCAGGCGCACATAGGGGGTGTTGCGCCGCAGGTTGAAGGCAATCCACAAGGCGGCCGCCGAAGCGCCGACGGCGATCAGCAGCGAGGCGCCGAACAGGGTTGGGTCGTAGTCGATCCCCGGCATCATGCGCAAGGCGGCCATGCCGGTGTAGTGCATGGTGCTGATACCCGCGCCCATGATCAGGGCGCCAAAGCCCAGTTGCCAGGCCGGCAGGCGCGGTTGGTTGACCAGCCACAGGGCGAAGCCACTGGACAGGACGGCGATCAACAGCGACAGCGCCGTTATGCCGATGTCGTAGCCCAGGGTAATGGGCAGGCGAAACGCCAGCATTCCGATAAAGTGCATCGACCACACGCCAATCCCCATGGCCAGGGCGCCGCCGCTCATCCACAGGTACACGGTCCGACCTTTGGCCGTGGCGATACGGCCGCTCAGGTCCAGGGCAGTATAGGAAGCGAGGATCGCCACTAACAGGGAGATCAGGACCAGTGCGGGGGAATAACTGCCGGTAAGCATGGGACTTCTCGTGGCTGACGATACGAACGGCGTCCATGCCGTGGAAAAGTCGCAGATTGTAGCGAGAATAATTCTTGTACAGGTGGAATATTGTCACAAGGCCATTACTGAAAATGTATGGCCTGGGGGGGCAAAACTACGCCCTGTGGGAGCGGGCTTGTCGGATCGCCGCATCGCCGCGAAGACGTCGGCCCAGCAAACATTGATGTTGACTGAGCCACTGCTTTCGCGAGCAAGCCCGCTCCCACAAGGGATCTGCGCTTAACTGACTGGCACTAGGGCTTGCCCGCGATGGCGTCAGTAATAACAACTGAGGGTTTATCAGCTGTTCATCCGTTATCGTTGACGACCATCGCCTACAGGGTCAGGGGTTCTCTTGCGGCTCCAACTGGCCATCCCAGCCGCCGCCCAGCGCTGCGATCAGTTGCACACTGGCCACCAGGCGGGTCTGCAGCAAGGTCAGCACGGTGCGTTCGTTGCTCAATGCCGTGGCCTGGACATTCACCACATCCAGGTAGGCAATCAGGCCCGCCTTGTACTGGTTCTGGGTCAGGCGCAGGGATTCGCGTGCCGACTCCAGGGCTTCGTTGCTCACGCCCGCCTCATCTTCCAGGACCTTGAGCTGGACCATGTAGTTTTCCACCTCGCGGAAACCGTCGAGCACGGTCTGGCGGTACTTGGCCACGGTTTCGTCGTAGGACGCTTCGGCGCGGTCGACTTCGGCCGAGCGCTGCCCGCCGTCGAACAGGGTCATCGCCAGTTTCGGCCCCACCGACCAGAAACGGTTCGGCAGGCTGATCCAGTCGGCGTAGGTGCTGCTGGAATAACCACCGGCCAGGCTCAGGGTCAGGTCCGGGTAGTAGGCGGTTTTCGCCACGCCGATATTGGCGTTGGCGGCGATCACCGCGCGTTCGGCCGAGGCGATGTCCGGGCGGCGCTCCAGCAGTTGCGATGGCAGGTTGGCAGGGATCTGCGGCAAGGCGGGAATGTCCTTGCTTACCGCCAAGTTGAAGGTGGCCGGCGCTTCGCCGATCAATACCGCGATGGCGTTTTCCAGCTGCGCGCGCTGCCAGATCAGGTCGATCAGGCTGGCCTGGGTGCTTTTGAGCTGGGTCTGCGCCTGGGCCACCGCGTCCTTGCCGGAGACGCCGGCGCGGTACTGGTTCTGGGTCATTTGCAGCGAGCGCTGGTAGGTCTCGACGGTGGATTGCAGCAAGCGCGTCTGTTCGTCCATGACCCGCAGTTGCAGGTAGTTCTGTACCAACTCCGACTGCTGGCTCAGGCGCATGGCGGCCAGGTCGGCGGCGCTGGCTTGCTCGCTGGCGTTGCTGGCCTCCAGGCCGCGGCGCAGTTTGCCCCAGATATCGGCTTCCCAGCTCACGCCCAACTGGGTGTTGAGGGTGTCGCGGATACCGCTGCTGGAGCTGCTCAAGCTCGCATTGCTGCTGCCGGTGCCCTGGCTGGCGCGGGTTTTCCCGGCGCTCAGGTCGACGGTGGGGAAGAATGCGCCACGGGAACTGCGGGCGGTGGCCTGGGCCTGGCGGTAGCGAGCTTCGGCCTGGGCCACGGTCTGGTTGGCGTTGTTGAGCTTATCCACCAGGCTGTTGAGTTGTGGGTCGCCATACAACTCCCACCAGGCGCCACGGGCCAGGGCATCGCTGGGCGCGGCCTGGCGCCAGCCCTGGGCTTCTTTGTACTGCGCCGGCTCGGCGACTGGCGGGCGTTGGTAATCGGGGCCGATGGCACAGGCGCTGAGGAGCATGGCGCACACAACTGTAGGCGCAAGCTTGCTCGCGAAAAACCGCAGGCCGCTACAAAAGGTTGGGTTGGTCATAACGGAGTGTCCAGGGCAGCATCGGTACGCACCCCGCGCCAGCCGTTGAAACGGTGGCGCAGGCGGTCGAGATAGAGGTAAACCACCGGGGTGGTGTAAAGGGTCAGGATCTGGCTGAAGACCAGGCCGCCGATAATGGTCAGGCCCAGGGGCTGGCGCATTTCCGCGCCTTCGGCGGTGCTCAGCAACAAGGGCAAGGCCCCGAGGATCGCCGCCAGGGTGGTCATCAGGATTGGCCGCAAGCGCAGCAAGCAAGCGCTGCGAATCGATTCCAGGGGCTGCATGCCTTCCTTGCGCTCCAGTTGCAGCGCCAGGTCGATCATCAGGATCGCGTTTTTCTTCACCACACCGATCAGCAAGAACAGGCCCAGCAGCGAGATCAGGCTGAACTCGCCGCCCAGCACGTAGATCGACAACAGCGCGCCGACCCCGGCCGACGGCAGGGTCGAGAGAATGGTCAGTGGGTGGATGTAGCTCTCATACAGAATCCCCAGCACCAGGTACACCGCCACCAACGCGCCGAGGATCATGAACGGCTGGCTTTTCTGGGTGGCGGCAAAGGCGTCGGCGGTGCCGGCCATCTTGGCGATCACGTCTTCCGGTAAGCCCACCTTGGCGATCGCCCGCTCGATGGCAGCCGTACCCTGCTCTACCGTGACCCCGGGGGCCATGTCGAAGGCGATGTCTTCGGAGGCAAATTGCCCCTCGTGGCTGACGCGGTCGTCGGCCAGGCTGTTTTCGTAGTGGGCGATGGTCGACAGTGGAATTCGCGCGCCATCAGCGGTAATCACCTGCACCTGGTTAAGGGTGATCGGGTCCTGGGCGTATTTCGGATTGACCTCCATCACCACCCGATACTGGTTGAGGCTGTCATAGATGGTGGAAATCTGCCGCTGGCTGTAGGCGTTGTTCAGCACCGAGGTGACCATGTTCATGTCCACCCCCAGGCGCTTGGCCTGGTCGCGATCGACAATCAGCGTCACCTGCTGCGCCCCGCGCCCTTCACGAGCGTCGATGGCGGTCAGCTCCGGCAGCTCACGCAGCGCGGCGACCACTTTCGGGTACCACAGGCGCAGGGCGGCCAGGTCGCCACTTTGCAGGATGTAGGAATATTGCGAGGACGTCTGGTCGCGGCCGCCGCCAAATTGCAGGTCCTGGTCGGCCATCAGCATCAAGCGGCCGCCGGGTACCAGCGGCACGGTTTTGCGCAGGCGCTCGATCACCGCCTGGGCCGACAACTTGCGCTCCTTGATCGGCTTGAGGCGCACCAGCATCACCGCGTTGTTGGTACCGTTGCTGCCACCGATAAAACCGGCCACGCTTTCCACCGCCGGGTCTTGCAACACGGCTTTGCGGAAGATCTCCATCTTCGGCTGCATGACACTGAATGACAGGCCATCATCGCCGCGTACAAAACCGATCAGTTGCCCGGTGTCCTGTTGCGGCATGAAGGTTTTGGGCACCACCACATACAGCGCGATATTCACCCCGATGGTGACGAACAGGCTGAGCAGGGTCAGGCGCTTGTGCCGCAGCACCCAGTCGAGGCTTTTGGCATAACCCGAAACCATATGGTCGTTGACCTTCTGGCTCCAGCGCTGCAAGCCGGTCTGCTGGCCTTTGACATGGGGCTTGAGCCAGCGCGCGCAGAGCATCGGGGTCAGGGTCAGCGAGACCACCAGCGACACGATGATCGCCGCCGCCAGGGTGATGGAAAACTCACGGAACAGGCTGGTGACAATCCCGCCCATAAACAGGATCGACAGGAACACCGCCACCAGCGACACGTTCATCGACAACAGGGTGAAGCCGACCTCCTTGGCTCCCAGGTACGCCGCTTTCATCGGCGCGATGCCGTCGTCGATATGCCGCGAGATGTTCTCCAGCACCACGATGGCATCGTCCACCACCAGGCCGGTGGCGAGGATCAGGGCCATCAGCGACAGGTTGTTCAGGGAAAACCCATACAGGTACATGATCGCAAAGGTGCCCACCAGCGACACCGGCACCGCGAGGGTCGGGATCAGTGAGGCACGGAAGTTACCGAGGAACAGGTACACCACCAGGATCACCAGGGCCACGGCAATCAGCAGGGTCATTTCCGCTTCATGCAGGGTGGCGGTGATCACCGGCGAGCGGTCCATGGCCAGGTTGAGCTTGACGCTGGACGGCAACACCGCCTGCAACGCCGGCAACTGGGCCTTGATCTGCTTGACGGTCTCGATGATGTTGGCGCCGGACTGGCGGTTGATCACCAGCAATACCGCCGAGTCGTTGTTGAAGAAGCCACTGTTGTAGCGGTCTTCGACGCCGTCGCTGATCTTGGCCACGTCACTGAGGCGCAACGCCGCGCCGTCCTGGTAGCGGATCAATAGCGGCTCGTAGTCCTTGGCTTTTTCCAGCTGGTCATTGGCCTGGATCTGCCAGTTGCGCTCGCCATCTTCCACCGAGCCCTTGGGCCGGCGTACGTTGGCGTTGGCGATGGTGTCGCGCACCTCGTCCAGGGACACGCCGTACTGGTCGAGGGCCTTGGGCTCCAGTTCGATACGCACCGCCGGCAGGGAGCTGCCGCCGATCTGCACTTCGCCCACACCCGGCACCTGGGACAGGCTTTGCGAGAGGATGGTGGACGCCAAGTCGTAGAGCTGGCCCTTGGGCAATACGTCCGAGGTCAGCGACAGCACCATGATCGGTGCCTGGGACGGGTTGATCTTGCGGTAGGTGGGCATGCTGCGCATGCCGCTGGGCAACAGGTTGCGCGAGGCATTGATCGCGGCCTGTACTTCTCGCGCCGCGCCGTTGATATCGCGGTCGGAGTCGAATGCCAGGATCACCCGGGTCGAGCCCTGGCTGGACGAACTGCTCAGGGTGGTGACCCCGGCAATCGCACCGAATGAGCGCTCCAGCGGCGTGGCCACGGTAGACGCCATCACTTCCGGGCTGGCGCCAGGCAGGCTGGCAGAGACCACAATCACCGGGAAGTCGATCTGCGGCAACGGCGACACCGGCAACAGGCTGAAACTGACACCGCCCAGCAACATGATCGCCAGGCTCAGCAGCATGGTGGCTACCGGCCGGCGAATAAAAGGTCCGGACAGGTTCATGGCTCAACCGGCTCCAGCGCGTCCGGGGTCTTGCGCCAGCGACGGCCAAGGCGGTCGAAGTACAGATAGATCACCGGCGTGGTAAACAGCGTGAGGATCTGGCTCAGCAGCAAGCCGCCGACCATCACCAGGCCCAGGGGCTGGCGCAACTCGGCGCCGGAGCCGGTGGCCAGCATCAACGGCACCGCACCGAACAATGCCGCCAGGGTGGTCATCAGGATCGGCCTGAAGCGCAGCAGTGCAGCCTGGTAGATCGCGGTCTGCGGGTCCAGGCCCTGGTTGCGTTCGGCGTCGAGGGCGAAGTCGATCATCATGATCGCGTTCTTTTTCACGATGCCGATCAGCAGGATGATGCCGATGATCGCAATCATCCCCAGGTCATTGCCCGTGAGCAGCAGCGCCAACAGGGCCCCCACCGCTGCCGACGGCAAGGTCGAGAGGATGGTGATCGGGTGGATGTAGCTCTCGTACAGCACGCCAAGCACGATGTACATGGTCACCACCGCCGCGAGGATCAGCAGCAAGGTGCTCGACAGCGACGCTTCGAACGCCTGGGCAGCCCCCTGGAACTGGGTCTGCACGCCGACCGGCATGCCGATGTCCTTCTGTACCTGGTTGATCAGCTCTACGCCCTTGCCCAGGGCCACGCCGGGTGCCAGGTTGAACGACATCATCACCGCCGGGAACTGGCCGATATGGGTAATCGCCAACTGCGCCTGGCGCTGCTCGATGCGGGCCAGGCTCGACAGGCGCACCTGGCCGCCATCGGTGGTCTTCACGTGGATCTGGTTCAGCGCGTCCGGCCCCAGGCTTTCGCCGGATTGGGCCTGCAACACCACGCGGTACTGGCTGGCCTGGGTGTAGATCGTGGAAATCTGCCGCTGGCCGAAGGCGTCATACAGCGCGTCGGTGATATTGGCTACCGACACCCCCAGGCGCGAGGCCGCATCGCGGTCGATCACCATGTACACCTGCAAGCCTTTGTCCTGCAGGTCGCTGGCCACATCGGTGAGTTCCGGGTACTGGCTCAGGGCCTGCACCAGCTTGCCGCTCCACAGGGCCAGTAGCTCGGCATCCGGGGAGGACATGCTGAACTGGTATTGGGTGCGGCTGACACGGTCTTCGATGGTCAGGTCCTGCACCGGCTGCATGAACAGGCGGATGCCCACCAGTTTATCCAGTGTCGGTTGCAGGCGTGCAATCACCTCGACAGCGCTCAAGTCCCGCTCTTTATGGGGCTTGAGGTTGATCAGCAGGCGGCCACTGTTGAGGGTGGCGTTATCGCCATCGACGCCAATGTAGGAAGACAGGCTTTCCACCGCAGGATCTTCGAGGATGATCTTCGCCAGTTCCTGCTGGCGCTGGCTCATGGCCGCGAAGGAAATCGACTGCGGCGCCTCGGAAATACCCTGGATCACCCCGGTGTCCTGCACCGGGAAGAAACCCTTGGGCACTACCAGGTACAGCACCACCGTCAGGCCCAGGGTGGCGATGGCCACCAGCAGGGTCAGCGGCTGGTGCTTGAGCACCCACTGCAGCTTGCGGCCGTAGGCGGCGACCAGCCAGTCGATCCAGGCGCCGCTGGCCTTGTAGAAGCGCCCCTGTTCTTCTTCCTTGGGTTCGCGCTTGAGCAGGCGCGCGCACATCATTGGCGTCAGGGTCAGGGACACTACCAGGGAAATCAGGATCGCCACGGCCAGGGTGATGGCAAATTCGCGGAACAAGCGCCCGACCACATCGGCCATGAACAGCAACGGGATCAATACCGCAATCAGCGACAGCGTCAGGGAAACCAGGGTGAAGCCGATCTGCTTGGCGCCCTTGAGCGCGGCGGCCAGCGGCGTCTCGCCTTCCTCGATATAGCGGGAGATGTTCTCCAGCATCACGATGGCATCGTCCACCACAAACCCGGTGGCGATGGTCAGGGCCATCAGGGTCAGGTTATTGATGGAGAAGCCGGCCAGGTACATCACGCCAAAGGTGCCGACCAGGGACAACGGCACGGCAATCGACGGGATGATGGTGGCGCTGAAACGGCGCAGGAACAGGAACGTGACCATCACCACCAGGGCAATGGCGATCAGCAATTCATGCTGCACATCGGTGACCGAGGCGCGGATGGTCTGGGTGCGGTCGGTGAGTACCGTCACGTCAAGGCCGGCCGGCAGGTTGTCGGTGATGCTTGGCAGCAGCGCCTTGATCCGGTCCACCACCTCAATCACGTTGGCCCCCGGCTGGCGCTGGATGTTCAGCAGCACCGCCTGGTTTTCATTGGCCCAGGCGGCAAGGCGTTCGTTTTCTGCGCCATCGACGATTTGCGCGACGTCTTTAAGGCGCAGCGGTGCGCCGTTGCTGTAGGCCAGGATCAGTTCGGCATACTGCTCGGGCGATACCAACTGGTCGTTGGCATCGAGCATCGACACCCGGGTCGGGCCGTCGAAGTTACCCTTGGGCTGGTTGACGTTGGAGGCGGCGATCAGGCTGCGCACGTCCGCCAGGTTCAAGCCATTGGCGGCCAGGGCCTCGGGGTTGACCTTGATCCGCACCGCCTGGCGCTGGCCGCCGGCGATGCTGACCATGCCCACGCCACTGATCTGCGCGATTTTTTGCGCCATGCGCGTATCGACCAGGTCGTTGAGCTTGGGCAACAGCATGGTCTTGGAGGTGATGGCCAGGGTCAGGACCGGGGTATCGGCCGGGTTGACCTTGTTGTACACCGGTGGCGCCGGCAGGTCCGAGGGCAGCAGGTTACTGGCCGCGTTGATCGCCGCCTGCACCTGTTGCTCGGCCACGTCCATATTGACGTCGAGGTTAAAGCGCAGGGTCAGCACCGAGGCCCCGCCGGAACTGGTGGACGCCATCTGCGTGAGGCCGGGCATTTGCCCGAACTGGCGCTCCAGGGGCGCGGTGACCGCGCTGGTCATCACGTCTGGGCTGGCGCCGGGGTACAGGGTCATGACGCGGATGGTCGGATAATCCACCTGGGGCAAGGCCGACACCGGCATCAGGCGATAGGCAATCAGGCCGGCCAGGACAATGGCCAGCATGCTCAGGGTGGTGGCGACGGGCCTGAGGATGAACAGCCGTGACAGGTTCATGCGCCGGCCTTTTGCGCCTTGCCGGCGTCAGCCGCCGGGCTGCCTTCGCCTTTCGCCGCGGGTTTGCCCTGCAAATGTTCGGTTGGGGTGGTCGGGACCAGGTTGCTGTCGTTGACCACTTCGATGTCGGTGCCGTCCTTCAGGCGGTCGGTGCCTTCGAGCACCACGCGATCGCCTGCGGCCAGGCCTTCCTTGACCACGGTGTTCTGGCCATCGGTATCCCCAATCACCAGGGTGCGGATCTTGACTTTCTTGTCACCGTCCAGGGCATAAACAAAGGTGCCGTTGGTGCCGAACTGGATCGCCGCCGAGGGAACCAGCACCACGTTTTTCAGGGTGTCGGCCAACAGGCGCACATTGACGAATTGGTTGGGGAACAGCACCTGGTCCTGGTTATCGAAGCGGGCCTTGAATTTCAGGGTGCCGGTGGCGACATCGATCTGGTTGTCCAGGCTCTGCAATACGCCGGAGGCTTGCAGTTGCAGGTCGCCACGGTCCCAGGCCTGCACCGGTAGCTTGTTGCCGCTGCGGTAGCGGGCCAGGACGGTTTGCAGGCTGTTCTCCGGCAAGGTGAATGCCACGCTGATCGGCTGGGTCTGGGTGATGATCGCCAGGGCGGTGGTGTCATTGGCCGCCACCAGGTTGCCGACGTCCAGCTGGCGCAGGCCGACACGCCCGGAAATCGGTGCGCGGATCTTGGTGAATTCCAGGTTGAGCTTGGCGTCATCCACCGCGCCCTGGTTGGTCTTGACCGTGCCCTGGTATTGCAGGACCAGCGCAGCGGCGGTGTCCAAAGTCTGCTTGGCAATACTGTCCTGTTCATACAGGCCGCGATAACGCTCGAGGTCGACCTGGGCGTTCTTCAATTGGGCCTGGTTTTGCAGCAGCGTGCCCTGGGCCTGGAGCAAGGCGTTCTGGTAGCTGCGCGGGTCGATTTCTGCCAGCAGGTCGCCGGCCTTGACCATCTGCCCCTCTTCAAAGGCGATCTTGACCAGCTCTCCCCCCACCCGGCTGCGCACATTGATGGTGTTCAGCGCCGTCACAGTGCCCAGCGCCTTGTAGTACACCGGGAAATCCCCAGTGATCGCGGGCGCGACACGCACGGGCACCGCAGCACCTGAGCCGCCGAAGCCGGGACGCATCATCCCCGTCTTGCTGGTCCGGGCTGCCGGGGCCTCTTTCTGGGCGGCGCCGGTTGGCCAGAACTTCCAGCACAGCACGGCAACAACCAACAGGACGAGCAAGCCAAACAGCCAGCGGCGGGAACTACGGGGGGACGATTGCATGGATTGATCAACCATTGGATGCGAGGGCTTCTACTGTGGGAGGCTGAAAGATAAGCACTGGGGCGCGTTTAGAAAAGCGCCTTTACCGGCTATTTACCTTCGCGCTTACAAACATTTACTTTTCGAAGTGAAATGTCAGCAATTTGGGCTAAACCGCTGAAGCACAAATAAAAACGGCCTGGACTAGGCCAGGCCGCAAGCATGCATCATACGTGTTACTGCAAAGCGACAGTAACGCGCAGCCGCAATTACTTCAGTACAGCCAGCGCCGCTTCGTAGTTTGGCTCGTGGGCGATTTCGCCAACCAGCTCGCTGTGCAGCACCTTGTCGTTTTCGTCCAGTACCACCACGGCGCGGGCGGTCAGGCCCTTGAGGGCGCCGTCGGCAATGGAAACACCGTAGTCAACGGCAAAATCGGCGCTGCGAAAGTCCGACAGGTTCTTCACGTTTTCCAGGCCTTCGGCACCGCAAAAACGGGCTTGGGCGAATGGCAGGTCGGTGGAGATGCACAGTACAACGGTGTTGTTCAGCTCGTTGGCCTGGGCGTTGAACTTGCGCACCGACGTGGCGCAGGTCGGGGTGTCAACGCTTGGGAAGATGTTCAGTACTTTGCGCTTGCCGGCGAAAGTCGCCAGGGTGACGTCCGACAGATCGCCTGCGGTCAGGGAAAAGTCGAGGGCCTGGGTACCGATTTGCGGCAACTCGCCTTCAACCTGGACTGGGTTGCCTTTGAGGGTGACTTGAGCCATGAACGGAATCCTTATGCTGGGTTGGATGAAACGAATTCGAGAGGCAGAAGTTAACCACAAAGTTCGATTTACACCTATGGCCGTCACAAATTGTCATGACAGCGCCTGGGCCGACGGCTGTGGTTTAATTGCGCCGCTTTTGCCCTGCCCTTGAAGGAGTTCGTCGTTGAAGAATCAGCCTGCCACCCAAGTCCTGGTCATCGGTTACGTCTGGCCGGAGCCTCGCTCCTCGGCAGCTGGCGGACATATGATGCAGATTTTGCAGAGCTTTCTTTCGCAAGGCTGGGAAGTAACCTTCAGCAGCCCAGCCGCTATCGGTGAACACAAGGCCGACCTTGCGGCACTGGGTGTTCGCGAATGCGCTATCGAGCTCAATAACCGCAGTTTCGACGACTTTATCCGTGAACTGGCCCCGGATATCGTGCTGTTCGATCGTTTCATGATGGAGGAGCAGTTCGGCTGGCGCGTAGAGAAGCATTGCCCGCAGGCCTTGCGCGTGCTGGAGACTTCGGATTTGCAGAGCCTGCGCGATGCCCGCCAGCAGCGCCTCAAGGACTACCTCAAGCACCAGCCGGATGCTGACGATTTCAGCCCGTTATTCGCCCAGGTCCTGGACCAGGAGTTCCAGAGGATGGCCGACACCGACCTGGCCAAGCGCGAGATCGCCGCGATCTACCGCTGTGATATCAGCCTGATGATTTCCGACGTCGAGATCCAACTGCTCACCGAGCACTTCAAGGTGCCGGCCGCCCTGCTCCACTGGTGCCCGTTGATGATCGAGGCGCCCAGCCAGGCGTTTACTCCTTATGAAGACCGCGCGCACTTCCTGAGTATCGGCAACTTCCGCCACGCACCCAACTGGGATGCGGTGCTCTGGATGAAAAACAGCCTCTGGCCGTTGATTCGCCAGCAGCTCCCCGGCGCCCAACTGCATATCTATGGGGCCTACACGCCGCCCAAGGCCACTGCGCTGCATAACCCGGCGCAAGGCTTCCATGTGATGAACTGGGCCGAGGACGCGCTGCAAGTGATGTCGGCGGCGCGCATCTGCCTGGCCCCGCTGCGCTTCGGCGCCGGGATCAAGGGCAAACTGGCCGATGCCATGCTCTGCGGCACCCCCAGTATCACCACTCCCATCGGCGCCGAAGGCATGGGCGACGGGCAACCCTGGCCGGGGATGATCGCCCGGAGCGCCACGGCCTTGGCCGCTGCTGCCGTGGCCCTGTACGCAGATCGGCAAGCCTGGACCGAGGCCCAGGCACATGGCGAGCAATTGCTGGCCCGTCGCTATGCCCCGCACAACCACGGCCCGGCCTTGGTCGAGCGCCTGCAACACTGCCTGGGCGAGCTGGCGCAACATCGGCGCGACAACTTTACCGGCAGCATGCTGCGCCACCATCTGCACAAAAGTACCCAATACATGGCGCAGTGGATCGAGGCAAAAAACCGCCCCGTTTAAACAGCGGCGCTGGCGAGGTGACGTGCAACGGGGCATTATCGGCTGCGCAACCACAATAAAAGCGACGCCAGCATGAGCCGAGCAACGCGCATCACCGACCCCTCCTACGAGTTGATGGACGACCACAACGGCCTGTCCATCATCTATCGCCAGCATGGTTTCCCCTGCCCCCTGGTGCGCTGGCACTTTCATAAGGAGTATGAGCTGCACCTGATTGTCGCCAGTTCCGGCAAGGTGTTTATCGGCGACTATATCGGCAACTTCTACCCGCAAAGCCTGTTCCTCACCGGTCCCAACCTGCCCCACAACTGGATCAGCCAGGTGGAGGAAGGCGAAGTGATCACCAAGCGCGACATGCTGGTGAATTTCACCGATCAGTTGCTGGAGGACGGCAGCCAGGTCTTCACCGAGTTCAAGAGCCTGGCGCCCTTGCTGGAGCGCGCGCAGTACGGCATCGAATTTCGCTGCAAGAACACCATCGCCCAGGCCATGACCCTGATGCAACGCATCGAGGATGCCCAGGGCATGGCGCGGCTGGGGCACTTCTTTGTGTTGCTGGAGGCACTTTGTGCCTGTGAGGACTACCTGGTGCTGTCAGGAGGGACTACAGCGCAGTTGGCCGATGAACACAGCATCGACCGGACCAACCGCGCGGTGGACTACATCTTTGCCCACTACGCCCGCGAACTGTCCCTGGAAGAAGTCGCGCAGTACTTGGGGATGAAACCCACCTACTTTTCCCGGGTGTTCAAGCAGGCCACCGGGCGCACCTTCGTCGAGTTCGTCAACCGCCTGCGCATCAGCAAATCCTGCGAGTTGCTGGCCGTGGGCGACAAGGCCGTGACCGATGTGTGCTTTGAGTCAGGGTTCAACAACATCTCCAATTTCAACCGGCGCTTCCAGCAGCTCAAGGGAATGACGCCCTCACACTACCGGCGCTTGGCAGTGCAGCGCCTGACGGAACAGAACCTGGCCTGACAGCGACCACTCGTCGCCACTGTCAATTTTGACAGTTATATGCAGCAGCACCTTGGGTGTGTGATGTCCGTGGCCAGTTACCTCTGCACACGGAGCACCCATGATGAAGAACACCGAGTCATCCAACCCGAGCACTTTGCCCTGCCTCCCCCATCCAAGACCTGTGGACCCAAGCGTTATCGACGACCTGGACCCGCCTGACGTCAGCGATGCGGTGCGCACGCTGCCAGACGCGGTGCGCGGCCTGGGGATACGCCACACCGAGCCGTGGTTGACCGTGCATTTCCCGCGCTGGACCCAATTGACTGTCGGCGATAGGTTGAACTTCTTCATGGGCAGCAACCGCTTTGCCCTTGTGTCGACGGAAATCCGCGATGAGGATCTGGACAAGACGTCGGTGGCGTTGGTGATTCTCCCGCCATTGGTGCCACTGGGTTATACCTACCCGTGTTTTTACGAGGTCATCCGCAGGGGCAGCGGCACCACCAGCAGCTCGCCCTACGAAACCTGGTATGTCAAGCGCACTCGCCCCGGCGGGGTCAGTAAAGATCCCGGGCTGGCGTATCACACGGAACTGGTGATACACCTGCCACCCGACCTGGAAGGCGGCGTGATAGACCCCCATCGCGCCGCCGAAGGGGTGGAAATGACGATCGACCCTTACCCTAACCTGACCGAAGGCGACACCGTCGAGGTGTATTGGAACGGTTACCCCATTTCCTTGAGGCTTGATGCCGAGCATGTCGCCGGCATCAAGCCGATCACCGTATTGGTCCCGGAATCAATCATCCTGCTGGGCGGCAGTGGGGTGGTGACTATTCGCTTCCGGGCCTACGACAAGGTGTTCAACTTTTCCGGGGAAACCCAGCAATGGTCGAAGGCGGTCACGGTCGTCAGCGACCTGGACCCTTACCTGCTTGACGCTCCGCATTTTGTAGTGGACGGGGACTCCGTTATCGACGTCAACCTCGACATCCACAACGACTTCAATATCGAAATGGTGGTACCGCGGCGCCTGCCCAATGGCGCCTCGACCCCTACAGGCGCGTTGATCGTAGTGACGTTGCGAGGCGCCGATGCCGATGGCCTGCCGTTCGAAAGGACCCTGCCCGCGTTTGCAGCACGCATTGGCCTGTCGTCGTCCGTCGCCGTGGCCCCCCAATACCTGCAGGCGGTGCTCAACGGCCACCTGCAAATCGAGTACAAGCTGACCACGGCCACGGGCGTGTTCCTCGCCTCCTCCCGACGCCTGAATATCACGGTGTTCGGCACCAGGAGCTCGATGCCGCCGATGATCATCGAGCAAAACGAGGGCGGCAACATTGTCCCGGACCATCCTTTTATCAAGGCGATTTTCCCGCGTTACACCCCATACGACCGCAACTACAGCGTGACCCTGCGCATGGAAGCCGTGCGCCCAGGCGGCGGCCTGGTGGTCTACGAAGAAACCCTGTTGGCCGGCGCCGAGCCGCCTCCGGAGCGTTTTCGCATTGTGCTCAAGGAGAATTTCGATCGCTTCGTCGGGCTGGGCACCGTACGGGTGTACTACCTGGTCGACACCGGCACCCTGGGTATCCTGAGCCCCAGTATTCAGACGGTGCGCATGTCAGAGGTGCTGGAAGTCACCTTTGGCCCCCGCTATGCCGATCTGCCATCGCCCCTGATGCAATATGTCGATGAGTTCAACAACCTGGACCCGGCGCGCATCAAAGGTGGTCAGTTGCAGGTAACCCTGCCCTACACGCGCACCGCCAGTGGCGACATTCTGCGCTGGACACTGTTGGGCGCGACCAGCAACGGCACTGCCAGCGATGAGATACGCCTCAACAATGCAACGGCGGGCAAGCCGGTGGTATTCACCCTGGAAGAGGCGTTGATCCGTGCCAGCGAAAATGGCGAGCTGCGCCTGAGCTATTCGCTGGTGCCTGCAAGCGGTGGCGCCACGCTCTACTCGGACGTGTTAGTGGTCACGGTGGGTGCGGCCCTGGACCTGTTGCGCCCAGAGGTATTGCAAGCCCAGCGCTATCCCGACCAACTGTTGCCGGAGGCGGCGCTGAACGGTGCGACCATCACCGTCACCTACCCGCAAATGCTGCCCAGTCACCGTATCCAGGCCTGCTGGAGCGGTATCCCGCAATTGGGCACCTATTGCGAAACCAAGGATGGCAACACCTCCAGGACCCTGCATTTCGAGGTGCCGGCAGAGGTCATCGGGGCCAACCTCAGCGAATACGGGCGTTACATTCAGGTGCAGTACTTTGTATTGCTGGGTGCCCACCAAAAACCTTCGCCGGTATTGAGCCTGAATCTGTTGGCGCCGGTACTGCCCCTGCCCTATATCGAAGGTCATACCAGCAGCGTGCTGAACCTCAGCAACCTGGTCGGCTCCGAGCGCGCCATGGTTGATCGCTGGAACTTTATCAACCGCAATCAACGCATGTGGTTTGAACTGCGCGGCACCTCTGCCAATGACACGCCCTTTGTTGCCGTGCTCTACGACGGTGACCTGGTGACCTACAACGGCGAACAGATCGGGATCCGCCCCCAGGCGCCGGTGGCGCAATTGCGCCAGCTCAAGGACGGCTCACAACTTGTGATGCGCTTTGGGGTGACGTTTGACCAATCGACCGAACAGGCCAATGCACTGTGGTTCCCGGAACGCCGTTACACCGTGCAGGCCATTCCCGCCGAATTTCCAGTGCCCCGAGTGCTCGAGGCCACGGGTTCGGGAGCCGCGGTAACCCTGACACCGCTCAATGCGCAAAACGGGGCGACGGTAGAGGTGGCCTACAGCCCGATGTACACCACCGACAGCCTCACCCTGGAGGTACTGGGTGCCAGCGGGCCAGGGTCGGTGCAACTGGGGCCGAAAAATGGCGAAGCCGATGGCACGGTGACTTTCAGCCTGCCGGCCGCGTTGATTGCCGCCAATCTGGACAATCGCGACAGCGTGTTCACCGTGCAGTATTCCGTCTTGCGCAACGGCGTGCGCCGTTCGTCAACGGTGTTGAGCGTGACCCTCAAAGCCATTCCGGTGACTGAGCTGAAAAAAACCGTGCTGCGGATCGACGAGGCCGTCAGCGGTGTACTGGATGTGGGCGAACTGGCCGGCAACGCCACGGCAACCGTAGGTACCTGGCCACTTATTGCCAGGGACCAGCCCGTCTGGCTGCGCTTGCTCGGCAACCGGCCCAACGGCGCGGCCCACAACCTGACCCTGTTGGACGGTTCCTACGGCGACCGGGTGACCTCTGGCTGGTTGAGCCTTGGGTATCACCAGCAAACCATCCTCAATAGCTACCTGTCGGACCTGGGCAACAACAGCCAACTGACCCTGCAATTTAAGGTGGCGTTCAACAACAGCATCGAAGAGTCGCGGGCGATTGAGTTCCCGCCGGTCATTTACACCATCCGCAGCCGGATGATCACCGACGAGACGACCTTTACCGGCTCCTTCCTCAATGGTTGGCTCAGCCAGTGGCCCAATACCGGGATCCGCCGCGAGGCAAACGGCAATTACTACCTGCAAGCCGCCCCCTACCCCGGCAGTGGTGTGAGGATTTACAAAACCTTCACCCCCGCCGCAGTGGGCTACTATCGGGTAAGTTTGCGCTTCAGGATCAGCAAGTTCGCGGATATCGGCGGGCCGACCAGTGTGTTTATTCATATAGGCAACTTGACCAAGAACGTGGCGATACCCAGCATCAATACGTGGTTGTATGCCGATGTGTATATGGGATATTTGCCAGGCCAGCCATTTGAGGCGTCAATTGCCATAACGAATCCGTCAACCGAGGGTATCTACGATTTTGACGACATCATCATCCAGCAGCGGCCTTATCCAAGTCAAATAACCCTGGAGCAGGAAGACGGGGTCGACTGATCTACTACTCACCCCCTGAAAACACAAGGCCCCCAGTGAAAACACTGGGGGCCTTGTGGGTTTACACGGGCTCACTCACATTGTCTGGTCGCTTCGTTGAACTCTTTGCCTGCCGGGCAAGTGTAGCGATAAAGCGTATATTTCTTAGTGCTTGAATTATACACGCAGCGGTAATACCCACCGGCGATTTCGACACTTTTGAAATAACCCTCACGCACGCATTCATCAAAATTACCGGAAGAAGGTGACTGCCCTGTGCATGCACTGACAAACAGTGCGACGACCATGCCAAGAGCAACTTTGTAGAGCCAGTTAATGTCGGGTCTTACGGTGGAATAGTTCATGAACATATCCTCGGTTGGTTGTGCACAACAATTAACCCTTGATTCCTTTAGATCGTCTACTGTCAAAAGTAACAGGTCGCCCATGGCACCCATCGACCAGTGCAAAAAAGTATCAGTGCAAGTGTGTCCAAGGATTTGTCACCGGGCCTGCACAAGGCTGTAATCAACGCACACTCTTCCTGCTGCCCTGGAAGACACAACAACAATAACTGTCCTTCTGCAGCCCTCTGGGCGCAGATACGGAGTGCGCGATGAAGTTCCCAGCAAAAGCCCTGCTTGCCTGTACCTGCATGACCCTCAGCGCCGTTAGCCTGGGTGCACAAACCCTGACCATTGCCACCGTCAACAACAGCGACATGATCCGCATGCAAAAGCTCTCGAAAACCTTCGAGGCCGAGCATCCGGACATCAAGTTGAACTGGGTGGTGCTCGAAGAAAACGTGCTGCGCCAACGCCTGACCACCGACATCGCCACCCAGGGCGGGCAGTTCGATGTGCTGACCATCGGCATGTACGAAGCTGCACTCTGGGGCGCCAAGGGCTGGCTGGAGCCGATGAAGGACCTGCCGGCGTCCTACGACCTGGACGATGTGTTCCCATCAGTGCGCGACGGCCTGTCCGTCAAGGGCACGCTGTACGCCCTGCCGTTCTATGCCGAAAGCTCCATTACCTACTACCGCAGCGACCTGTTCAAGGCCGCCGGGCTGAGCATGCCGGAGCATCCGACCTGGGTGCAGATTGGCCAGTTTGCCGAAAAACTCACCGACAAGAGCAAGGAGCAATACGGCCTGTGCCTGCGCGGCAAGGCCGGTTGGGGGGAGAACATGGCGCTGATCAGCACCCTGGCCAATGGCTATGGCGCGCGCTGGTTCGATGAGAAATGGCAACCCGAATTCAATGGCCCTGAGTGGAAGGATGCGCTGAATTTCTACGTCGACAACATGAAGAAGTCCGGCCCACCGGGCGCTTCCAGCAACGGTTTCAATGAAAACCTGGCGCTGTTCAACAGCGGCAAGTGCGCGATCTGGGTGGACGCCAGCGTCGCCGGTTCGTTTGTCACCGACAAGACCCAGAGCAAGGTCGCCGAGCATGTCGGCTTCACCTTTGCCCCGCAACAGGTCACCGACAAGGGCACTTCGTGGCTGTATTCCTGGTCGCTGGCGATCCCCACCAGTTCCAAGGCCAAGGACGCGGCCAAGGTCTTCAGTGCCTGGGCGACGTCCAAGGAGTACGGCGCGCTGGTGGCCAAGACCGATGGCATCGCCAACGTACCGCCAGGCACCCGCGCCTCGACCTACAGCGAGCAATACATGCAGGCCGCGCCCTTTGCCAAGGTGACGCTGGAGTCGTTGAAAGTCGCAGACCCGACCAAACCGACCCTCAAGCCCGTGCCCTATGTCGGCATCCAGTTGGTGACCATTCCCGAGTTCCAGGCCATTGGCACCCAGGTGGGCAAGTTCTTCGCCGGCGCCCTGACCGGCCAGCAGACAGTCGACCAGGCCCTGGCTGCCGCGCAAACCACCACCGAGCGGGAAATGAAGCGTGCCGGCTACCCCAAATAGCCCAGGCTCACCCTCGTCAATGTAGGAGCTGGCTTGCCTGCGATAGCGGTCGATCAGTTAACTGATTTATCCACTGACAGGCCGCCATCGCAGGCAAGCCAGCTCCTACATTGACCGCACTCCAAGGCTGATTCTGTTTGCCTCCAATGGGTTCTGATTGTCATGAATACGTCTAAAAGCCGCCTGCTCAACCCCGGCTGGTTCCTCGTCAGCCCCTCGGTGGCCCTGTTGCTGCTGTGGATGATCGTGCCGCTGGGCATGACCCTGTATTTTTCGCTGATCCGTTACAACCTGCTCTACCCCGGCGAAAACCAATTCGTGGGCCTGGAGAACTTCACCTACTTCGTCACCGATTCCGGCTTTTTGCCCGGTGCCACCAACACCCTGTTGCTGGTCGGCAGCGTGCTGCTGATCAGTGTGGTGCTGGGGGTGTTGATCAGTGCCTTGCTGGAGGCCAGCGAGTTTTTCGGCCGGGGGCTGGTGCGGGTGTTGTTGATCTCGCCGTTCTTCATCATGCCCACGGTCGGTGCGCTGATCTGGAAGAACCTGATTTTCCACCCGGTGTCCGGCGTACTGGCGGCGGTGTGGAAGTTGTTTGGCGCGCAGCCGGTGGACTGGCTGGCGCACTACCCGCTGCTGTCGATCATCATCATTGTGTCCTGGCAATGGCTGCCCTTCGCGATCCTGATCCTGATGACCGCCATGCAGTCCCTGGACCAGGAGCAGAAAGAAGCCGCGCGCCTGGACGGTGCCGGCCCGATTGCGATCTTCTGGCACCTGACCCTACCGCACCTGGCCCGGCCCATTGCCGTGGTGGTGATGATCGAGACCATCTTCCTGCTCTCGGTATTCGCTGAAATCTTCACCACCACCAACGGCGGCCCCGGCTACGCCTCGACCAACCTCGCCTACCTGATCTACAACCAGGCGCTGGTGCAGTTCGACGTGGGCATGGCCTCGGCCGGCGGCTTGATTGCCGTGGTCATTGCCAATATCGCGGCGATCATCCTGGTGCGGATGCTCGGCAAAAACCTGACTGACAAGCCTTGAGGGCCGCGCCATGACGCTTCAACAATCCCGCCGCCTGCAAAGCCTGTTGCTCGGCACCCTGGCCTGGGCCATCGCGATCGTGATTTTCTTCCCGATCTTCTGGATGGTGCTCACCAGTTTCAAGACCGAAATCGACGCGTTTGCCACACCGCCGCAGTTCATTTTCACGCCCACCCTGGAGAACTACCTGCACATCAATGAGCGCAGCAATTACCTAAGCTTCGCCTGGAACTCCGTGGTGATTTCCTTCAGCGCCACCGCCTTGTGCCTGCTGATTGCAGTGCCGGCGGCCTACTCCATGGCGTTCTACGAAACCCAGCGCACCAAGGGCACGTTGCTGTGGATGCTGTCGACCAAGATGCTGCCACCGGTGGGCGTGCTGATGCCCATTTACCTGCTGGCCAAGAGCATGGGCCTTTTGGATACGCGCATCGCGCTGATCATCATCTACACCCTGATCAACCTGCCGATTGTGGTGTGGATGGTTTACACCTACTTCAAGGACATCCCCAAGGACATCCTCGAAGCCGCGCGCCTGGATGGCGCCACCTTGTTGCAGGAAATGCTGCGGGTGCTGCTGCCCATCGCCAAGGGCGGCCTGGCGTCCACCGTGTTGCTGTCGCTGATCCTGTGCTGGAACGAGGCGTTCTGGTCGCTGAACCTGACCTCCTCGAATGCCGCACCGTTGACCGCGCTGATCGCCTCCTACTCCAGCCCCGAAGGTTTGTTCTGGGCCAAATTATCTGCCGTCTCGACCCTGGCCTGCGCGCCGATCCTGATCTTCGGCTGGATCAGCCAGAAGCAACTGGTGCGCGGCTTGTCCTTTGGCGCAGTGAAATAACGACCCCTTATAAAAAGGAGGCCCATCATGGCCAACCTGAAAATCACCAATCTGCAAAAAGGCTTCGAAGGTTTCTCCATCATCAAGGGCATCGACCTGCAAGTGAACGACAAGGAGTTCGTGGTATTCGTCGGGCCGTCGGGCTGTGGCAAGTCGACCCTGCTGCGCCTGATTGCCGGCCTTGAGGAAGTGACTGAGGGCACTATCGAACTGGATGGCCGCGATATCACCGAAGTGACCCCGGCCAAGCGCGACCTGGCCATGGTGTTCCAGACCTACGCCCTGTACCCGCATATGAGCGTGCGCAAGAACATGTCGTTTGCCCTGGACCTGGCCGGCGTCGACAAAACAATCGTCGACAGTAAAGTCAGTGAAGCGGCACGCATCCTGGAGCTGGGCCCGCTGCTGGAGCGCAAGCCCAAGCAGCTGTCTGGCGGCCAGCGCCAGCGCGTGGCCATTGGCCGGGCGATTGTGCGTAACCCAAAAATCTTCCTGTTCGACGAGCCGCTGTCCAACCTCGACGCCGCCCTGCGCGTGCAAATGCGCCTGGAACTGGCGCGCCTGCATAAAGAACTGCAAGCCACCATGATTTACGTGACCCACGACCAGGTCGAAGCCATGACCCTGGCCGACAAGGTGGTGGTACTCAACAGCGGGCGCATCGAACAGGTCGGCTCGCCGCTGGAGCTGTATCACCAGCCGGCCAACCTGTTTGTCGCAGGCTTTTTGGGTACGCCGAAAATGGGCTTTCTCAAGGGCCAGGTCACCCGGATCGAGGGCCAGGGCTGCGACGTGCAACTGGACGCCGGCACCCTGATCAGCCTGCCCTTGAGCAGCGCCAGCTTGCGCGTGGGCAGTGCGGTGACCCTGGGCATCCGCCCCGAGCACCTGGAACTGGCCGCGCCGGACGATACCACCCTGACCGTCACCGCCGACGTGGGCGAACGCCTGGGCAGCGACACGTTCTGCCATGTGCTCACCACCAGCGGCGAGCCGCTGACCATGCGGATCCGTG
The DNA here is from genome assembly GCF_058742075.1 of Pseudomonas sp. HC1(2025). NCBI lineage: Bacteria > Pseudomonadati > Pseudomonadota > Gammaproteobacteria > Pseudomonadales > Pseudomonadaceae > Pseudomonas > Pseudomonas sp. HC1(2025). The sequence continues at coordinate 2,952,342 of NZ_CP196017.1, forward strand.
GCGACATGGCCAGCCAGTATGGCGAGACCCTGCAACTGCACCTGGACCCGGCGCACTGCCATCTGTTCGACACCGACGGTGTGGCCGTGGCCCGCCCACTGCGCGCTGCCGCCTGATTTCGCGAGATTTTCTGATGAAACTCAATAAGCAAAACCTCACGCAGCTGTCGCCTGAAGTGCGCCTGCCCGCCTACACCATCGCCGATACGCGCCAGGGCATCGCCCATATCGGCGTCGGCGGTTTCCACCGTGCGCACCAGGCGTACTACACCGACGCCCTGATGAACACCGGCGACGGCCTGGACTGGAGCATCTGCGGCATCGGCCTGCGGGCCGAAGACCGCAAGGCGCGCGATGACCTGGCCGGCCAGGATTATCTGTTTACCCTGTACGAACTGGGCGATACCGACGACACCGAAGTACGAGTGATCGGCGCCATCAGCGACATGCTGCTGGCACAGGACGGCGCCCAGGCCCTGATCGACAAGCTGGCCAGCCCTGCAATCCGCATCGTCTCGCTGACCATCACCGAGGGCGGCTACTGCATCGACGATAGCAACGGTGAGTTCATGGCCCACCTGCCGCAGATCCAGCATGACCTGGCCCACCCCGACGCGCCCCAAACCGTGTTCGGTTTTATCTGCGCGGCCCTGACCCAGCGCCGGGCGGCGGGCGTGCCTGCCTTTACCGTGATGTCCTGCGATAACCTGCCGCACAACGGCGCTGTGACTCGCAAGGCGCTGCTGGCGTTCGCCGCATTGCGCGATGCCGAGCTGCATGACTGGATCAAGGAGCATGTGAGTTTCCCCAACGCCATGGTCGACCGCATCACACCGATGACCAGCACCGCGCACCGTTTGCAACTGCATGATGAACACGGCATCGACGATGCCTGGCCGGTGGTGTGCGAACCCTTTGTGCAATGGGTGCTGGAAGACAAGTTCGTCAACGGCCGCCCGGCCTGGGAACAGGTGGGTGTGCAATTCACCGACGACGTCACGCCGTATGAAGAAATGAAGATCGGCCTGCTCAACGGCAGCCACCTGGCCCTGACTTACCTGGGGTTTCTCAAGGGCTACCGGTTTGTCCACGAGACCATGAACGACCCGCTGTTTGTCGCGTATATGCGCGCTTATATGGACCTGGACGTGACCCCCAACCTGGCGCCGGTGCCGGGCATTGACCTGGGCGAGTACAAGCAGACCCTGGTGGACCGCTTCTCCAACAAGGCGATTGCCGACCAGTTGGAGCGGGTGTGTTCCGATGGCTCCTCGAAGTTTCCCAAGTTCACCGTGCCAACCATCAACCGCCTGATTGCCGAGGGCCGCGACACCGAGCGGGCGGCACTGGTGGTGGCAGCCTGGGCTTTGTACCTGCAAGGCGTCGACGAGAACGGCGTGCGCTACCGCATCCCCGATCCCCGCGCCGACTTCTGCCGGGCGCTGGTGGCGGATGACGCCTCGATCAGCCAGCGCTTGTTGGGTGTGGAAGAGATTTTTGGCACGGCGATTCCCAATTCGCCTGAGTTTGTGGCAGCGTTCGAGCGGTGTTTTGTCAGTTTGCGCGATAACGGTGTCACAGAGACCTTGAAACGACTTACCGACTGAAGAACCCCACATTGCTCGGGTTTTCACCCTGTTTTCTGCTGAGTAACCACCATGCCCCGCCAATCTCTGTTTCTAGGTATCGACTGCGGCACCCAAGGCACCAAGGCCATCGTCCTCGACGCCGCCAGCGGCCGGGTGCTGGGCCTGGGCGCCGCGACCCACAGCCTGATCAGCGGCGCCAATGGCCGGCGCGAGCAAGACACCACGCAATGGCTGGACGCCTTTACCCAAGCCACCCACCGCGCCTTGCAGCAAGCCTGTGTGGACGGCCAGGACATTCTCGGCATCGGCGTGTCCGGCCAGCAACATGGCCTGGTGCTGCTCGATGAGCAGGGCCAGGTGCTGCGCCCGGCCAAGCTGTGGTGCGACACCGAGACCAGCGCCGAAAACCTGCGATTGTTGCACTACCTGGGCGGTGAAAGCGGCTCCCTGGAGCGCCTCGGGGTGGCGATTGCGCCGGGCTACACCGTGTCCAAGCTGTTATGGACCCTGGAGCAACACCCGGATGTGTTCGCACGCGTCGCCCATATCCTGTTGCCCCACGACTACCTCAATTATTGGCTCACCGGCCGAGCCTGCGCCGAGTATGGCGACGCCTCGGGCACCGGCTATTTCAATGTCCGCACCCGGCAATGGGACCTGCCATTGCTGCGGCATATCGACCCCAGCGGGCGCCTGGAAGCGGCGCTGCCAACCCTGATAGAAGCCAATCAGGCGCTGGGCACTGTGCTGCCGGCCATCGCCAAGCGCCTGGGGATCAACCCCGGGGCCATTGTGTCCAGTGGCGGCGGCGACAATATGATGGGGGCGATCGGCACCGGCAATATCAAGCCTGGAGTGTTTACCATGAGCCTCGGTTCGTCGGGCACCCTGTATGCGTTTGCCGATCAGCCGACTGTCAGCGCCCAGGCCGCGGTGGCGACATTCTGTTCCTCCAGCGGCGGCTGGCTGCCGCTGATCTGCACCATGAACCTGACCAATGCCACCGGGGTCATCCGTGAGCTGTTCGAGCTGGACCTGGTGGCGTTCAACGCCCTGGTGGCCCAGGCGCCGATTGGCGCCGAGGGCGTCTGCATGCTGCCGTTTCTCAATGGCGAGCGCGTACCCGCCCTGCCCCACGCCACCGGCAGCCTGCACGGCCTGACCATGACCAACCTGACCCGTGGCAACCTGTGCCGCGCGGTGGTCGAAGGCACCACCTTTGGCTTGCGCCAAGGCCTGGACCTGTTGCGCCAGACCGGCCTGCAAAGCCACAGTATCCGCCTGATCGGCGGCGGCTCGAAAAGCCCGGTGTGGCGGCAGATGGTCGCCGATATCATGGACACCGAAGTGATCTGTACCGAACAAAGCGAAGCGGCAGCCCTGGGCGCGGCGATCCAGGCCGCGTGGTGCCAGTCCGGCGAAAGCCTGGAGGGGCTGTGCGCGCGGTGCGTGAGTGTCGACCCGGCCAGTCGCACCCAGCCCGTCGCCGCCAGCGTCAGGGCGTACCAGCAGGCCTATGAACGCTATCAACAGCATGTGGCAACCCTTTAAGAGCGAATAATTATGTATCTGGTGTGTGGCGAAGCGCTGTTTGATTTTTTCAGCCAGGAGGATCCCAGCGGGCAGGCCTCCAAAGTCAATTTCAAGGCGCTTGCCGGCGGTTCGCCGTTCAACGTGGCGGTGGGGCTGCGCCGTTTGGGGATCGAGGCCGGGCTGTTCGCCGGGTTGTCCAGCGACTACCTGGGCCAGCGCCTGCGCCAGGTGCTCGAGGATGAAGGGGTACACGACGAGTACCTGTTGGAGTTTGCCGCGCCGACCACCCTGGCGATGGTCGCCGTGGGTGCCAACGGCTCGCCGCAGTACAGCTTTCGCGGCGAAGGCTGTGCCGACCGGCAGTTGCAGATCGAGCATTTGCCCGCCCTCGATGCGCAGGTACGCGGCCTGCATTTTGGTTCGTTTTCGTTGGTGGTGCAGCCGGTCGCCGATAGCCTGCTGGCCCTGGCCCGCCGGGAAAGCGGCAAGCGCCTGATCAGTCTCGACCCGAATGTACGCCTGAATCCCGAGCCGGATATCGAGGTATGGCGCCAGCGCGTGGCCGAGTGGGTGCAGCATGCCGACCTGATCAAGGTCAGCGATGAAGACCTGCACCTGCTCTACCCAGGCCAGGCCCCCGAAAGCGTGCTGCAAGGCTGGTTGCAGCAGCGCTGCCAACTGGTGTTCCTGACCCGTGGCGGCGATGGCGCGAGCGTGTTCAGCCGCCAGCATGGCAGTTGGTCGGCACCGGCCGTCAAAGTGGTGATGGTCGATACCGTGGGCGCTGGCGATACCTTCCAGGCGGCCTTGATCGCCTGGCTTACCGAGCAGCAGTTGGATTCGGTTGAGGGGGTGCAGGGGCTGGCCCGGGAACAGATCGACAGCATGCTCAAGTTCGCCATTCGCGCCGCCGCGCTGACCTGTGGCAAGACCGGGCCAGACCTGCCCTATCGCCAGCAATTAAACGCTTAGATACAGGCATAACTGCACAGTGCCATCACTGCAGGCCACGGATTTCGTGGCTTTCAGCCTTGCCTTAAACATTGCGATTCATCCCAGGCTGTACTAGACCCTAGTTACGTATATTTTTCCTACATGGGCAGGGATGATCGATGAGCAATGAACGGACTTTTTTCAAGCCAGCCGTTTTTGTAGTCGGCATTCTTTCACTCCAGACTCCTGCCCAGGCCGCATGCGTCCTCACCCCAGGCAGTGGCGACGACAGCTATACCTGCGACAGCGGCACCTCGGCAGGCGGCCTGACCGACGTATCCGGCAACAACAGCCTGACGCTGCCCACGGGGGGCTCCGGCACCGTCAATGGCAATGTGCTGTTCGGGCCGGGCGTCGATGGGGTCCAGATGAACTCCGGCAGCATCGTCGGCTCGGTGACCCAGGGCGACGGCGCCGATCGCTTCCAGATCAACGCCGGGACCGTCACCGGGGCAGTCTCCCAGGGCAACGGCATCGATGACTTTGTGATGGGCGGCGGGCAGATCCAGTCCCTGGCCCAGGGCGATGGGCGCGACACCTTCACCATGACCGGCGGCACCATCGTCGGCGCCTTTGAAGACGGCGATGTGGCCAGCCAGAGCGCCGGGACCATCGGCCGGGTGGACATGAAGCTGGACAACAACATCTATGACCTGTCCGGTGGCGCAATCCTCGGCAACCTGGTGACTGGCTTTGGCACCGACCGGATCAGCGTGTCCGGCGGCACCATTGGCGGCAACATCAGTGTCAGTGGCGGCAACGACACCCTTCTCGTCAGCGGCGGCGTGATCAACGGCGAGATCCGCGCCAGCCTCGGCAACGACACCTTCGAGTGGCGTTCGGGCGGCGTGATCAAGTCTGCGGTGCTGATGGGCGACGGTGACGACACGGCATTGCTGGCCAACCTCAACGAAACCCTGCTTGGCAGCACCCCCTCGATTGACGGTGGCCTGGGCAATGATCGCTTGACCTTCGACAACACCACCTCAGGCAATGCTGGCCGCTATATCGGCTGGGAAACCTTCGACCTCAACAATGGCTCGCGCCTGGACCTGACGCAGGATCTGTTCCTGGGGGACAACACCAGCGGCACCGGGGTGTTGTCCATCGATAACAGCAGTGTGCTGGCGGTGACCCAAGGCAGTATCCGGCCCTACACCGCAGGCCAGTTGGCCACCCTGAACAATGCCGGGACCATCGACATGGCCAGCGCCAGCAACAGCGCCACGGATTCGTTGACGGTGCACGGCAACTATGTCGGTAACAACGGCCAGTTGTGGCTGCAAACGGTGTTGGGCGACGAGACCTCGGCCACCGACAAGCTGCTGGTGTCCCAGGGCACGATCAGCGGTAACACCCAGTTGGCCGTGAGCAACCTGGGTGGCCTGGGTGGGCTGACCCGCAACAATGGGATTGAAGTGGTGCAGGCGCTCAATGGCGCGACCAGCAGCAGCGACGCGTTTGCCCTCAAAGGCGCGGTGTCGGCCGGGGCCTATGAGTACTTCCTGTTCAAGGGTGGCGTGACGGCCGGTTCGGAGAACAGTTGGTATCTACGCTCTTCCGTGGTGGCCGTGCAGCCACCCGCCGTGCCCACGCCGCCGGTGGTGCCACCGGTGATCGTGCCAGAACCCCCTATCCCGGCCGTGCCTCCGGTGGTCGGCCCCGACGAGCCTTTGGTCGAACCCCCTACCGCGCAGCCCGTGGCTCCCGTCGAGCCTGCGCCGCCACCACCGACCCAGGTCCCGGCCGAGGTCTCGCCAACCCCTGCCGACTCCACACCGCCCCTGCCCACCGCCGTGGCCGGCGCCGAGCCGATCCCGCTGTATCGCGTCGAGGTGCCGGTGTACTCGGTGGTGGTTCCGGCGGCCCAGCGCATGACCTTGCAGGCGCTTGGCACGTTCCATGACCGCCAGGGCGAGCAAAGCCTGTTGGGCGAGACCGGCACCGCCCCGGCTGGCTGGGGCCGGGCCTATGGCAGTGACTTCAAGCAGAGTTGGTCCGGCACGGTGTCTCCGAGTTTCGACGGTTCCGTCAAGGGTTATCAGGTGGGCCATGATCTCTATGCCTGGGCCACCGATGGCGGGCAACTCCAGCGCCTGGGGCTGTTTATCGGGCAGAGCCGCCTGCAGGGTGACGTCAAAGGCTTTGCCCTGGGTTTTGAAGACCAGCGTTCCGGGCAAGTCAAACTCACCGGCGACAACGTCGGTGCTTACTGGACGTTGACCGATCCCAAGGGCTGGTACGTGGACCTGGTGGCCATGGGCACGCGCCTGGACGGTGACAACAAATCCGAGCGCGGGATAAAGATGGATACCAAAGGCCATGCGCTGGCCCTGTCTGCGGAGGCGGGCTACCCGTTCGCCGTTTCCGCGAACTGGGTGGTGGAGCCACAGGCCCAGGTGATCCACCAACAGATTGACCTCGATCGCCAGAATGACGGGATCTCCAGTGTGTCCTTCGACTCCCAGGATTACTGGACCGGGCGCGTGGGTGCCCGCTTGAAAGGTCGCTACCTGCTGCAAGACACCCCCGTTGAACCCTACCTGCGGGTCAACGCCTGGCGCACGTTCGGTGGCAGCGATACGGTGACTTACGATGACATTGATCGGATCAAGACTGACCACAAGTCAGCCTATGCCGATCTGGGCGTCGGCGTGGTCGCCAAACTGTCCGCCAGCGTCAGCGTGTACGTGGCCGCCGACTACAGCACCCAACTGGACACCAACACCCTGGAGGGCGTGAGCGGCAATGCCGGCATCCGCATGAGCTGGTAGCGGCTCACGGCCGCTCCCGTACGGCCCTGGCCACCATGGCCCCAAGGATGCCCCCGGCCAGGGGCACCAGCCAGAACAGCCAGAGTTGCTTCAGGTAATCGGCGCCGGCAAACAGTGCCGGGCCGGTGCTGCGGGCCGGGTTGACCGAGGTGTTGGTCACGGGGATCGACACCAGGTGAATCAGGGTCAGCGTCAAGCCGATGGCTATCGGCGCAAACCCGGGCGCGGCCCCGGGCGCTGTCACCCGCATGACGATAAACACCAGGAAGAAGGTGCCCACGCTTTCCACCACCACCGCGGCCAGCAGGCTGTACTGCCCCGGGCTCAAGGCGCCATAGCCATTGGCGGCGAACTCGCCGATTTCAAACCCCGGCCGGCCACTGGCGACCAGCGCGAGGATCGCCGCCGCAACCGTCGCCCCGGCGACCTGGGCAATGATGTAGGGCAACACATCCATTGCCGGTAGACGCCCTGCGACCCACAAGCCAACGGTGATCGCCGGGTTGAAATGCGCACCACTGATACTGCCTACCGCGTAGGACATGGTCAGCACACTCAGGCCAAACGCCAGCGCTACCCCCGCAAACCCGATGCCCAGGCCGGGAAACGCGGCCGACAGGATGGCGCTGCCACAGCCGCCGAACGTCAACCAGAAGGTGCCGAGAAACTCTGCTGCGATTTTTTGTTGCACGCACTACCTCAGCCACTGCCGACAGATTTGGCGAAACACTAGCAGCGAGATGGGAACGTGCCGTATCGGATTTGTCTGAGGCTTGCCGCACAGCTTATTCTTGGGCCCTTCTGAAACGGCCGAAAGGACTCGCCATGCGCCTCAGCTTCCACTCACTCGCCACCTTCACTGCCGTGCTATGCCTGGCCCTGGCGATTACCTGGGGTGTGCGGCCCGACCTGCTGCTGTGGCTCTGGGGGGTGCAATACACCGATGCCAGCGGCCTGGTGGCGCGCCGCAATGCCATGCTGTTCCTGGCAATCGGCATCATGTTTTATCGCCTGCGTCATACCGCCCCGTCACCCACGCGCAGCGCGCTGGTGTCCGGCTTTATTGTCGGTTGCCTGGGGTTGGCCGCATTGGGGATGGGCGAATGGCTCAATGGGCATGCTGGCCCGGGGATTCTGTTGGCCGTGGGCACGGAGCTGGTGCTGGGCCTGGGGTTTATCCAGGCCCGCAAGCCCAACGTGGGCTGATCAGTAGAGCCTGGCGCCGGCCCTGCGCGGGGCGGGTGCGTGGGCGTGATGGAGGTCTCCACGCAGCGTCGTGATCAAGTTACAGATGGCACGACTGCTGTCGAGTTTATCGGCCTGGATGCCGGTGACAGTCATGTTGGTGCCATCGTCGTCGTAGATTCTGATGGTCAACGACGCATCCTGGGCCTTGATGCATTCACAACGCCTGGGCAGGAAGCTTCCTTCAATAAGGCCGCGTAGTTCCAATTCCGAAAGCATGGCTGAACCTCTCCTTTTTTTGAGACCGCCAATGAATTTTTATAGCTATCAATAGTCTGACCGCTGCCTTGCCAACCCTGGCAGGCACGTTCCATTGCAAAGCCTACTCCTTGTGTTTTTTGGCGTAGGATCCTTTCCTCATAAGCACCAGCAACCCTTATATAAGTTGCTGCTGGTTTGCACGGCCGGACGTTGGCGTGCAGCGTGGCAGTGACCGTTTCAGCGCCCCCCAAGATAAGGACGTCCCATGACTTCTTCTGCACTCAACATCCTTTGCGTACTGGCCATGAGCATGTTGGCCGCCCAGGCCCATGCCGCCAAGCTTGAAGATATCGCGCCCTACCCCAAGGCCGATGCCGGGCAGGTTCGCCAGGTCATCCACTTGCCCGCAAAGCCCCAGGAGCAGGACTTCAAGGTCGAAATCCTCGCCGGTAAAACCTTGCCTGTGGACTGCAACCAGCAGCGACTGGGTGGTGTACTGGAAGAGAAAAACCTCGAGGGTTGGGGTTATCCGTTCTACCGCCTGGAGAAGGTCAGCGGCCCCATGAGCACCATGATGGCCTGCCCCGGCGGCAAGACCCGCGAGGACTTTGTGCCGGTGGTCGGCGACGGTTTTGTGCTGCGCTACAACAGCAAGTTACCCATCGTTATATATGTTCCAAAAGATGTCGAAGTGCGTTACCGCATCTGGTCGGCATCGAGCACCGTCGAGAAGGCCAGGGTGCAGTAGCGCCTCACATCAAATGTGGGAGCGGGCTTGCTCGCGAAAGCGGTAGGTCAGTCAACATCAATGTTTGCCGGGCCGACGTCTTCGCGGCGATGCGGCGATCCGACAAGCCCGCTCCCACAATGGACGAGGTGTAGTTGCTGGCGCCATCGTAGCCTCGCTAACGCTCGACAACGCCTACATTCAGGCTGTGCTGTTGCGCCGCCACTCGCTCAGCCACGTGGCGCAGGCTATCGAAGTTGATGTTGGCCCCGGAGTTGATCGCCACCAGCGTCTGCCCCCGGGCCCCGGTGCGTGTCACATAGCGGCGGATCCCGGCAACCGCCAGGGCACCGGAGGGCTCGGTGATGGAGCGAGTGTCGTCGTAGATCAGCTTGATGGCGCTGCACAGTTCATCGTTGCTGACGGTGATCACTTCATCGACATGCTCGCGGCAGATTTCAAAGCCGTAGGCGCCGATCTGCGCCACTGCGGTGCCATCGGCAAAGCTGTCGACGCTGGGCAATATCACCCGCTCGCCTGCACGCAAGGCCGCCAGCAGGCAACTGGAACCTTCAGGCTCCACGCCTATGACCCGCACTTGCGGGCGCAAATACTTGATGTAGGCCGCGATGCCGGCGATCAAGCCACCACCGCCCACGGGCACGAAGATCGCGTCCAGTGCACCTTGTTGCTGGCGCAGGATTTCCATGGCAACGGTGCCCTGCCCCGCGATCACGTCGGGATCATCGAACGGCGACACAAAGGTCGCGCCCGACTGTTCGGCCAACTGCAACGCGTGGGCCAGGGCGAACGGGAAACTGGCGCCGTGCAACACCGCGTCGGCGCCCCGCGAACGCACGCCAAGTACTTTCAATTCGGGTGTGGTGCTGGGCATCACAATCGTCGCCTTGATCCCCAACTCGCGCGCCGCCAATGCCACGCCCTGGGCATGGTTGCCTGCCGAGGCGGTGATCACCCCGCAGGCTTTTTGCGCCTCGCCAAGCTGCACCAGCTTGTTGTAGGCGCCGCGAATCTTGAAGGAAAACGTCGGCTGCAGGTCTTCGCGCTTGAGCAGGATCTGATTGCCAAGCAACGCCGACAGCGCCGGGGCGGCCTGCAACGGCGTGCGTACCGCCAGGTCGTAGACCGGCGCGGCGAGGATTTTCTTCAAGTAATGCTCAAGCAATCCATCGTCGGCGGTGGACTGCGGCAGCGGGCTACTCATGGGTGTCTCCTGGCGTTTGACAGAGCCCTGGAGACGGAAAAACAAAACCCGCCTCTAGGGCGGGTTTGGGTACAGCCGAACGCTATCCCGCCAAATGAGGAATGGCGGTAATAATGCTTGGCTGGGAACGATAGGTTTGTAATGTCATGCAACAAAACTAACCGCCGGTCCTGGGCAAGTCAACACCGGGGTTTACGAGCGATATACGAAACGTATACGCTTTGTATATAAACCCTACACAGTGAACCCCATGGGCATCGTCAAGATCACCGACCAACTGCATGAACAAATCCGACTGGCCAGCGCCACGATGGACCGCTCCATCAACGCCCAGGCGGAGTTCTGGATCAAGATCGGCCTGCTGGCCGAACTCAATCCGCACCTGGCCTACAACGACCTGATCAACAAACTGTTGCTCGACAAGCCCGACCTGATCCGGGGGCGCAGCTGATGATCAAGACCCCTGCACAGATTGCCGTGATGCGCGAAGCCGGGCGCCTGCTGGGCCAGGTGTTCACTATGCTCGACAGCCGCGTCGCGGCCGGCCAGACCACCCTGGAACTGGATGCAGCCGTCGAGGCATTTATCCGCCAGGACCTGCAAGCCCGCCCCGCCAGCCTGGGGCAGTACGACTACCCCTTCAGCATCAACACCTCCATCAACGAGGTGGTGTGCCATGGCATGCCAAGTGCCAAGGACGTGTTGAAGGATGGCGATATCGTCAATATCGACATCACCCTGGAAAAAGGCGGCTTTATCGCCGACTCCAGCAAGATGTACATGATCGGAGCCGTCGCGCCCAAGGCCCGGCGCCTGGTGGAGCAGACCTTCGAGGCGATGTGGGCCGGTATCCGCCAGGTCAAGCCCGGCGCCCGCCTGGGGGATATCGGCCATGCGATCCAGAGCCACGCCCAGGCCAATGGCTACAGTGTGGTGCGCGAGTATTGCGGGCATGGGATTGGCCGGGAAATGCATGAAGAGCCGCAAATCCTGCACTTCGGCCGCCCAGGCACCGGCCTGACCCTGCGCGAAGGCATGGTGTTCACCATCGAGCCGATGCTCAACCAGGGCAGCGCCAAGGTGCGCAGCCTCAAGGATGGCTGGACCGTGGTGACCCGTGACAACAGCCTGTCGGCCCAGTGGGAACATACGGTGGCCGTCACCGCAGAGGGTTTTGAAGTATTGACCCTGCAGGCCGGCGCCTAAGCCCGCCTGCACCGGCGCGAATGCGGGGCCCGGTCACCCCGCTTTGCCGCCGCCCCTGGCAATCCGCCGCAGCCCCAGCACCATCCCCGCCGCGCCCAACGCCATTGCCAGCAAAAACAGCGGGTACGCCACCCACCACGGCGTCCCCGCCGTCATCATGCTGAACTCGGACATGCCGCCAATGCTGGCAATCAGGTTCAGCGGCAGGAACACCACGTTGATCAGCGTCAGCTTGCGCAGCAGGTTGTTCATGCTGTTGTTCATCAGGTTGCCCCGGGCATCGATCAGCCCGGAGAACACGTTGGAGTAGATCTCCGCCTGCTTGTAGCACTGGTTGTTCTCGATGATCAGGTCGCCGATCAGGCCCAGGGTCTGCGCGCTGAAGTGTTCTTTTTCGCCGTGGTTGCGCAAGCGCGTCAAGACCGCGCCATTGCTGTGCAGCGCGTTGATGTAATAGATCAGGCTCTCGCTGAGGCTGAACATCTGCATCAGGTGGCGGTTGCTCATGGAGGCGTTGAACTGCTGCTGCAACTCGCGGGCGACCAGCTTGATCACCTTGAGGTGGCCCAGGTAGTGGTGGATGTTGTTCAGCAGCAGGTCCAGCAACACGTCCAGCGGTGTATGCAGCGGTCGGCGCGCGCCGAGGCCCGACAACTGGCTGTCGTCGGTAGCAATCACCAGCAGGCGGTCGGGGGAAAACAGCAAGCCACAGGACGACACTTCAAACACCAGGTTGCTGCCCCCGGAGTAGTTTTGCGGGCGCTTCCAGATCAGAAACAGGTTGTCTGGGTGGAATTCGATGCGCGACACCTCGTCCGGGTCCAGTGCCGACGCCAGCGCGTGCTCATCGACTTTATAGCGCTCGCGCAGCAATTCACGCTCATCGCTGTCGGGGTTGTTGAACAGCAGGATCTCGGCATTGTCGCGCTCGGTGCGGCGCAGCGCACCCTCGTTGAGCTCAAAGCAGATCACCAGACCTGGCCCTGGCGTTTGAGCTCCAGGCGGCGCACGAACTCTTCCAGCACCAGGGAGTACAGGTCGTCCTGCAAGTAGGCGTCTTCGATCCCGGCGTCCATGTTCGGGTTGTCGTTGACCTCGATCACCACCACTTTGTCGCCGGACTGCTTCAAGTCCACGCCGTACAAGCCATCGCCGATCAGGTTGGCGGTCTTGACTGCCAGTTCCACGACGGCCTTGGGGGCCTCGTGCACCGCCAGGGTCCGGCATTCGCCGTTGATATCCTGGCCGATGGCCTTGTGGTTGTAGATCTGCCAGTGGCCCTTGGACATGAAGTATTGGCAGGCAAAGATCGGCTTGCGGTTGAGTACGCCAATGCGCCAGTCGTACTCGGTATAGAAAAACTCCTGGGCCAGCAGCAGCACCGAGTGTTCGAACAGCTCGGCCGTGGCGGCCAGCAGCGCCTCCTGGCTTTCCACTTTGATCACCCCTCGGGAGAAACAACCGTCGGGGATTTTCAGCACCAGAGGAAAGCCCAGGCGCTCGCCGACCCGTTCGAAATCTTGCGGTCGCTCCTTGTACAGAATTTCGGTGGCGGGCATGCCCAACTGATGGCTCTTGAGCATATCCGTGAGGTAGACCTTATTGGTACAGCGCAGGATCGACGCCGGGTCATCCATTACCACCAGCCCTTCACTCTCGGCTTTCTTGGCGAAGCGGTAGGTATGGTTGTCGACACTGGTCGTCTCGCGAATCAACAAGGCGTCGTATTCGGCCAGCCGCGCGTAGTCCTTGCGTTCGATCAACTCCACATCGATCCCCAGGCCCTTGCCCACCCGCACGAAATTTTCCAAGGCCTTGGCATTGGACGGCGGTAATTGCTCCTGGGGATCATGCAGGATCGCCAGGTCATAACGGGCCAGCCGCCGCGAACGGGGTTGGCGCCAGATCCGGCGACTGAAGTTGTCCAGGGCATGGGCGAATTGATCTTCCTGATCATCGCGCAACTTATGTAAGACTCCAGACTTGATACCTTCGATATGCCAGCCGTTATGTTTACGAAACTCAACTAACAGGATCGGACACGGGAAAGCCTCAAATAACTGCCGGGCCAAATCCTGCAACGGTTCAATATTGGTCCGACCGAAATAAAGTGTCAGGGTAAAACCTTCGGTATTGCTGTAAAGGTGATGACTCAACGCTTTATCGAGGGTTTTATCCAGGTCATCCAGGGCCAGGCCATACAAGGATTTCTTTGTCAGCTCGCTGATGGTGCGCACCGACGGAATCACCTTGTGCCCCCGCGCCTCGGCCAGCAGCGAGCAGTAGTAACCATGCCCCAGGTACTTGTAGCTGCGGCACAGGTTGATCACCTGGACCCGTTTGCCCGCCTCGTTTTCCCGGGAGTGTTCGAGGTATTCCTGGGCGGTGACTATATCTTCGCTAGGGAAGTACGAGGCCCAGTCTTCCTTGCGTTCAACAATAATCACGACTTGGCTTGGGCTCTTGGGCGGGGTAGAAAAATATCCGCTGGAAGTTATTGTCGCCGCGACGGTTTGCTCGGATACTTCTCGCCAATGACTTTGTACCGCTGACATATTGATTGATCCGCTAGAGAACTTGACCTTTTCTATTAAGCACGATCTTTCACAGAAGTCTCGTTTAGTTACGCAACTTTTACGGCGGTTATATGACTCTTTCCTTTCGCGTTGCAACCCTCGAAGACTTGCCAGCATTGGTAACGTTGGAGCAGCACTGTTTCACCACTGACCGGCTGTCTGCCCGCAGTTTCCAGTGGATGATCAGCCGTGCCCACGCGCAGTTGCTGGTGGCCGAAAATGCCCGGCAATTGGTCGGTTATGCCCTGGTGCTGTTCCATCGCGGCACCTCGTTGGCGCGCCTGTACTCCCTGGCCATTGCCGCGCCGGCCCGGGGCATGGGCCTGGGCCGGCAGTTGCTGGCGCGCATCGAAGCCTGCGCCGTGGCCCACGACTGTGCGTACCTGCGCCTTGAGGTGCGCACCGATAACCCAGGCGCCATCGCGTTGTATGAGCGCGCTGGCTACCGGCGTTTTGCCCTGATCAACGACTATTACGCCGACCATACCGACGCCCTGCGCCTGGAAAAACGTATCCTCCAGCCCGCGCACGCCCGCGCCTTGAGTGTCCCCTACTACCAGCAGACCACTGACTTTACCTGCGGCGCTGCCTGTTTGCTGATGGCCATGGGGGCCCTGTTACCTGGACGTGAGTCGCTGCGCCGCGAAGAACTGCAGATCTGGCGCGAAGCAACCACCGTGTTCATGACCGCCGGCCACGGCGGTTGCAGCCCCCAGGGCCTGGCCCTGGCCGCGTGGCGCCGGGGGTTTGCTGTACGCATGCAGGTCAACGTGCGTGGGCCGCTGTTTCTCGATGGCGTGCGCAACCTGCATAAAAAAGAGGTGATGCGCCTGGTGCATGAGGGATTCGCGGATGAGTTGGCCCGCAGCAATGTGCAGCAGGTATTTGGCGGTGCGCTGGACCTGCCGCAGGTCCTGGACGGCGGCGGCCAGCCGCTGGTGCTGATCAGCAGTTACCGGCTGACGCGCTCCAAGTCACCGCATTGGGTGATCGTGACCGACTGCGATCAAGAGTTTGTCTACCTGCATGATCCCGACGTGGACCATAGCCAGCACCGCCAGCCCATGGACTGCCAGCACCTGCCGGTCAGCCATGGGGAGTTCGAGCGGATGTGCCGCTTTGGCAACAACCAACTGCGTGCGGCAGTGGTGCTATACCGGTAACGCCGCCTTGGCGCTGCCGGCCGCCGCGGCCTTGGCTTCCAGCTCGCGCACCAGGGGCAGCACGCGCTGGCCAAAATACGCCACCTCCTCCTGAAAATGCAGGAAGCCCGCCAGCACCAGGTCTACCCCCACGGCCTTGAGCGCGACGATGCGCTCGGCGATCTGCCGGGGCGTGCCGATCAGGTTGGTCTTGAAACCGTCGTTGTACTGCACCAGGTCAGCGAAGCTGGACTTGGCCCAGTTGCCCTCACCTTCAGGCGATGCCTTGCCTGCTTGCCTGGCCGCATCACCAAAGGCGTTGACCGCGTCCGGGTCGGCCTTGTCGATGATTTCGGCCAACACCGCCTGGGCTTCTTCTTCGGTGTCACGGGCGATCACAAATGCGTTGACCCCGATCTTGACCGAGTGGTTATTGGCGGCGGCCTTGGCCCGGATGTCATCGACCTGGGCCTTGATCCCCTGCGGCGTATTGCCGTTGGTGAAATACCAGTCCGACACCCGCGCCGCCATATCCCGTGCCGCACGGGAACTGCCACCCTGGAAAATCTCCGGGTGCGGTTGCCCCAGGGGCTTGGGCTTGAGGGTGTAGTTGTTGAAACGGTAGAAATCACCCTTGAAGGTAAAGTCATCCTGGGTCCAGATACCCTTCAGGGCACGGATGAATTCTTCGGAGCGCCGATAGCGCTCGTCATGCTCCAGCCAGTGCTCGCCAATGGCCTGGAACTCGCCCTTGAACCAGCCACTGACGATGTTCACCGCCACCCGGCCATCGGTCAGTTGATCGATGGTGGCCAGCTGCTTGGCCGCCAACGCCGGCTGCCAGGGGCCCGGCAGGATCGCCGCGATCACCTTCAGTTTGTGGGTGGCGGCCAGCAGCGCGTGGCTGAAGGCCACGGATTCATGCTGGTATTCGGCACCGTAGCCGGCAGTGAAGCGGATTTGCGTCAAGGCGTACTCAAACCCCGCCTCCTCGGCCAGTTGGGCCAGCTTGCGGTTGTAGTCGATGCCCCAGTCGGTACGTTGTTCGACCTTGCTGACCACCAGGCCACCACTGACATTGGGCACCCAATAGGCAAATTTCACGGCTTGCTGAGTCATGGCTCGGTACCTCGCACACAAAGATTGTGCAAGTGGTGGAGCAGCAAGCGTGCCAGTGTGGGCCAAGCCACGTGGCACGGGCGTTTGGCCCCTGCGAGCCTGGGCCGGGCAATGTTGCCTTGGTGGATGGTTTGTTGGATCACTGTTGCTGGCACAACACCTACCGCACCTGCGCGGGTGTGTCGCAACAGTCGCCCTGACAATCGGTTATAGGTAAGCTATCGGACTTTCGCGCAGCCCCTTTCTGCGCCTCGCCGAAAATAAGTCGCCTCCATGCCTTTTGAACTCAGCGTTGACCTCACCACCCTGGCCATCCTCGCCGTGGTTGCCTTTATTGCCGGTTTTATCGACGCCATTGCCGGCGGTGGCGGCTTGCTCACCACCCCGGCCCTGCTCACCGCCGGCATGCCGCCCCACCTGGTGCTGGGCACCAACAAACTGAGTTCGACCTTCGGCTCGGCCACCGCCAGCTTTACCTTCTACCGGCGCAAGCTGTTCCACCCGCGCCAATGGGTGCATGCCATCGTCGGCACGCTGGTCGGCGCACTGGTCGGGGCCGTCGTTGCCCATTACTTGCCCGCCGAGTGGCTGAACAAGATGCTGCCGGTGATCGTCTTTGCCTGCGGCATCTACCTGTTGTTTGGCGGCACGCCCAAGGCGCCGCTGGACGCCGATGCGCCGATCAAGAAGAAATGGCAGTCGACCCAAGGCTTCGGCCTGGGTTTCTATGATGGTGTGGCGGGCCCCGGCACCGGGGCGTTCTGGACCGTCAGCACGCTGCTGATGTACCCGGTGGACCTGGTCAAGGCCAGCGGCGTGGCGCGCAGCATGAACTTCGTCAGCAACGCGGCGGCGTTATCGGTGTTTATCTTCAACGGTTCGGTGGACTGGATTGTCGGCCTGAGCATGGGCCTGTCGGTGATGGTGGGCGCGTTCTTTGGCGCTCGCAGTGCCATCAGCGGCGGCGCCAAATTCATTCGCCCGGTGTTTATCACCGTGGTCCTCGGCCTGACCGTGCGCCTAGCCTGGCAGCACTGGTTCAGCGTGGCCTAGACGGCGCGCCACATACAGGTCGATGAGGTAGCGGGCAATCGAGCGCGAGGCCGGCAGCGGCGGCAACTGGTGGATGCTGAACCACTGCGCATCTTCAATCTCATCGGCCTGGGGTACGATCTCGCCCCCGGCGTACTCGGCGTGAAAGCCCAGCATCATGGAATGGGGGAACGGCCAGCACTGGCTGCCCACGTACTGGATGTTCTGCACTTCAACCTGCACTTCCTCGCGCACTTCGCGGATCAGGCAGTCTTCGGCAGACTCCCCGGGCTCGGCAAACCCGGCCAGGGTGCTGTAGACCCCAGTGACGAAACGCGGCGAACGGGCCAGCAGAATCTCATCGCCACGGGTGATCAGCACAATCATGCTCGGTGAAATACGCGGGTAACTGCGCAGGTCGCACGCCTTGCAGAACATCGCGCGCTCGCGGGGTACCTGCACCATCGCCTGCCCGCAACTGCCGCAAAAGCGGTGCTCGCGGGCCCAGGTGCCGATTTGCGCGGCATAGCCCAGGACTTTGTACAGGCGGTGATCGCCTTGCAGCATAAAGGCCCGCAAGCCTTGCCAACGGCAACCTGGCACGTCGCCGGGGCTATTCAGCTCCAGCAGATACACAGGCTCGCCGTCCAGATGGCCAATGCCATGCTCGGCCAATACTGGCAGGTCCTGGCGCTTGAGCCACTCCCTGGGAAACAGCGGCCCGTTGTCATCCACCAAAAAGCCTTCGCGGCTGCGGGCCACAGCCCAGCCGCCGGGGGCGTCGTTGTCCAGCAGCGTTGTGGTAATCCAGCCTGGGGTCATGTTCAGTCAATCCACGAATTCGGGTTTCTGCTTACTCATATGGGCCGCAATGGCCACGCGCAGGTCGTTGGATTGCAACATAGCAGCGTTCCAGGTGGCAACGTATTCCAGGCCGTCGTTGATGCTGTGGTCACGCATGTAGCTGATCATGGCCTTGGTGCCGGTCACGGCAATCGGCGATTTGGCGGCGATTTGCGCGGCAAGGTCCATCACCCCGGCCAGCAGGCTTGCGTGGTCGGCAAAGGTCCGGTTGACCAGGCCGATGCTGCGCGCTTCTTCGGCGCCAAAGGTGCGCCCGGTGTAGGCCAGTTCGCGCAGCATGCCGTCGCCGATGATGCGTGGCAGGCGTTGCAGGGTGCCGACGTCGGCGGCCATGCCGATGTCGATTTCCTTGATCGAGAATTGCGCATCGTCAGCGGCGTAACGCATGTCGCAGGCGCTGATCAGGTCGATGGCGCCACCGATGCAGTAGCCCTGGATCGCCGCCAGCACCGGCTTGCGGCAGTTATCCACGGCGTTGAACGAGGCTTGCAGTTGCAGGATCTTGCGCCGCAGCAGGCGCGCATTGCGCCCCACGTCCTTGCCAAACTCATTGGCCACCGAGGCCAGCATCATCAGGTCGATGCCCGAGGAAAAGTGCTTGCCCGCACCACTCAACACCACTGCGCGCACCGCGTCGGTGTCGTCGATCCATTGGAAAATCTCGATGATTTCGCTCCAGAACGCCGCGTTCATGGCGTTGATTTTTTCTGGGCGATTGATCTGCACATGGGCGACGTTGCCGTGGAGTTCGACGACAAAGGCTTGGTATTCGGACATGGCAGTGATCCTTGGCTGGCGGCTGATAAGGGCCGAACTATAGCAAGGGTGCGTCAGGGGCGGTAAGGCTGCGCATATGCCAAAAGCAGGACTGCAGAAAAACACCCATCCATGTGGCAGCGGGCTTGTGTGGGAGCCGGCTTGCTCGCGAAAGCAGTGGGTCAGTCAACATCAATGTTCGCTGGGCCGACGTCTTCGCGGCGATGCGGCGATCCGACAAGCCCGCTCCCACACAAGCCCACTCTAGACAGACAGTCAGGTAGGCAGCCACAGCCGTAGGCGTGCGCCGCCCAGTGGCGAGGCCTGGGCGGTGAGTGTGCCGCCCTGTGCTTCGACGGCCCGGCGGCTGATCGCCAGGCCCAGGCCGAAGCCACCGGTGGCGCGGTCGCGGCTGCGGTCCAGGCGGTAGAACGGTTCGAAAATCCGCGCACGCTGCTCTTCGGGGATGCCGATGCCGTCGTCATCCACCCAGATTTCGCAGCCCTTGGCGCAGACCTTGACGCCAATCTGGATGCGCCGCTCGCAATAGCGCATGGCATTGCGCAGCAGGTTTTGCAGGGCGCGGGCGGTGAGGCGTGGGTCGAGGGTAAAACGCTCCACGGCGCAGTCCAGCACCACATCAATCACAATCTCGGGGTTCTCCAGTTCGTCGTCGATGCTGCCCAGGATGCTGTCGATAAACTCATCCAGCACCACTTCCACCCGTTCGGGCAGTTGTGCCGGATTTTGCAGACGGCTGTAGGACAGCAGTTCCAGCACCAACTCATCCAGCTCGCGGATGTGCGCCACCAGGCCTTGCAGGCGTTCGCGGCTGGCGGCCGGTTGGTCTTCGGACAGCGCCAGGGCCAGGCCGAAGTCCAGGCGGGTCAGCGGGGTACGCAGTTCGTGGGACACGGCGTTGAGCAAGTCACGCTGCTGGTTGAGCAGGTGTTCGATGTCATTGGCCATGGTGTCGAACACCGCCGCCAGGCTGCCGATGTTGGAGCTGGGCGGAATGTGCGTGCGTTCTTCCAGATGACCACGGCCCAGTTGCGCGGCCGTGGTCTTGAGGCGTTCCAGGTCGCGCCAGTGCGGGCGCAGCCACAGCAACAGGCCTCCCAGCAGCGCCGCGCCGATCAGTACGTTCATGGTCCAGTACAGCAGGTTCATGTCCAGCGGGTCGGGCGGGATGGTCAGCTTGACCGCCAATTGGTCATTGAGCGGCGAGCTGATTTCTTCCATCCAGCCCCACTCCCCCAGGCGGATGACCGGTTTGCCCTGCTCCAGCAACCGCTCCTCGGCCGGCGTATAGCGGGCATCCTGGCGATGCAGCAATTGCACCTTCAAGGGCGCAAAGTCCCGGGCCAACTGGTCGGTGACCTCGGACCAGCGCTCCACCGGCCGGCTGTGGTACTGACGCACGATCAGGCTCTGCAAGCCCCGGGATTGCTCGAGGTTGTAGTTCATGTAGCGATGATGGAAGACCTCGATGATGCCCATGGGAATCAGGTAGATCGCCGCGCTGTAGGTCACGATGGTCAGCAGGTAGAGACGGATCAGGAGCCGGAACATGCTGTCAGCATTCCCACTCGGAACGGCTGAACAGGTAACCCTTGCCCCACACCGTCTTGATCTTGCGCGCCTCGCCGGCATGGTCGTCGAACTTGCGCCGCAGCTTGGAAATGGCCACATCCACTGAGCGGTCGGTGCCGTTGAACTCGATGCCCCGCAGGCGCTGCAGGATCTGGTCGCGGCTGAGCACTTCACCGGCATGCCGGGCCAGCACCACCAACAGGTTGTATTCACCGCTGGACAGCTCCACCGCCTGGTCGCGCCAGGTCACGGCGCGCTCCGACAGGTCGATGCACAGATTGCCCATGATGATCTGGTCATTGGCCGCCTGTGGCTCGCTGAGGCTGCTGCGGCGCAACAGAGTGCGCACCCGGGCCAACAGCACCCGTGGCTCGCAGGGCTTGGTCACGTAGTCATCGGCGCCCATCTCCAGGCCCAGCACCTGGTCATGGCTGTCATCGCGGGCGGTGAGCATCAGGATCGGCAGGCCGGCCGAGTCGGCGCGCAGCAGGCGGCAGACTTGCAGGCCATCCAGGCCCGGCAGCATCAGGTCGAGGATCACCAGGTCCGGTGGGTTGAGCCTGGCCCGCTCGCGTACGTGGTCGCCACGGCTGAGCACATTGACGTGATAGCCATTGCGTTCAAGGTAACTGGCAATCAGCTCGGACAGCGCGGCGTCGTCTTCGACCAGGAGGATGTTGGGCATGGTGCTTCCAAATAATACAGTTTCACATTAGATCGTCATTGATCAGAAGAGCTTGTTAGGATCCACGGCCGTAAAGGATATACGCAGGCGCCTCGGCGTGCGCCGTACCTTACATTTCTTCACACACCACCTACACAGCTTCACAGCACCGAGCCGGGGGCGTCCGTAGGATGCGCCAGTCAATATTGGGATAAGAGCATGTCAAAGAATCTGTTTGCGCCGTTTTGCCTACTGGCACTGACGTTGGCCCTGGGTGCCTGTGGCAACTCTGCGGACGACGCCCCGCAAATGCCCCTGGCCAAGGTACGGATCGAAACCCTCGAAGCCAAACCCCTGTCCATCAGCAGCGAGCTGAGCGGACGGATTGCCGCGCCACGCATTGCCGAAGTGCGCGCACGGGTCGCAGGCGTGGTATTGCAACGGGTGTTCAACGAAGGCCATGACGTCAAGCAGGGCGACGTGCTGTTCCGTATTGACCCGGCGCCGTTCAAGGCCGACCTCGACAGTGCCCAGGCCAGCCTGCGCAAGGCTGAGGCCAATGCCTTCCAGGCGCGTCTGCAAGAGCAGCGCTATAGCCAACTAGTCGAAGGCAATGCCATCAGCGCCCAGGACTACGACAACGCCCGCGCCGCCGCCCGGCAAACCGCCGCTGAGGTCGCGGCCAACCAGGCAGCGGTGCAGCGTGCCAAGCTCAACCTCGGCTATGCCACCGTCACCGCGCCGATCTCCGGGCGTATCGGCCGTGCGCTAGTGACCGAAGGCGCGCTGGTGGGCCAGAACGAAGCCACGCCCATGGCCGTGATCCAGCAGTTGGACCCGATCCACGCCGACCTCACCCAGTCCACCCGCGAACTCAATGACCTGCGCCGCGCCTTCCGCGCCGGGCATTTGAAGCAAGTGGGCCAAAACCAGGCCAAGGCCACGCTGATTCAGGATGACGGCAGCCTCTACCCGCTGCCGGGCAAGTTGCTGTTCGCGGAAATTTCCGTAGACCCCGGCACCGGGCAGATCATCCTGCGCAGCGAATTCCCCAACCCGGACCTCGACCTGTTGCCCGGCAGCTTTATCCGTGTGCGCCTGGAGCAGGCCGTCGACCAGCAAGGCCTGAGCGTGCCGCAGCGCGCAATCACCCGCGACAGCGCCGGCATCCCCATGGTGTTGCTGGTGGATGCCGAGCAGAACGTCAGCCAGCAACCGGTGGAATTGGGCGCAGCGGTCAATGATCGTTGGGTGGTCAACAGCGGCTTGAAGGCCGGGGACCGCATCATCGTCGAAGGCCTGCAACATGCGCGCCCCGGTGAAAAAGTCGAAGTGGATGCCAGCACCGCGCCTGTCGCCCAGGCAGCCGGCCAGTAATCATAGGGATCAGAGACAATGCCGCAGTTCTTTATTGACCGCCCGATCTTCGCCTGGGTGGTCGCCCTGTTTATCCTGCTGGCCGGCGCCCTCGCCATCCCGCAGTTGCCCGTGGCGCAGTACCCCAACGTCGCGCCACCGAAAGTGGAAATCTATGCGACGTACCCCGGTGCGTCGGCGCAGACCCTGGACGAAAGCGTGGTCAGCCTGATCGAGCAGGAGCTCAACGGGGCCGACCACCTGTTGTATTTCGAATCCCAGAGCAGCCTCGGCTCGGCCACCATCACCGCGACCTTCCAGCCGGGAACCAACCCGGAAATGGCCCAGGTCGATGTGCAGAACCGTCTCAAAGCCGTAGAGCCGCGCCTGCCGCAAGCGGTGACCCAGCAAGGCCTGCAGGTGGAGAAAGTGTCTGCCGGCTTCCTGCTATTGGTAACCCTGACCTCCAGTGACGGCAAGCTCGACGACGTGGCGCTCAGCGACTACCTGGCGCGCAACGTGATGAACGAGCTCAAGCGCCTGGACGGTGTGGGCAAGGCGCAACTGTATGGCGCCGAGCGGGCGATGCGGATCTGGATCGATCCGCAGAAACTCATTGGTTTCAACCTGACCCCGGCCGACGTCAACGCCGCGATTACCGCGCAGAACGCCCAGGTTTCGGCCGGCAGCATCGGTGATTTGCCAGGCACCAATACCCAGGAAATCACCGCGTCGATTCTGGTCAAGGGCCAGCTCTCCACCCCCGCCGAATTTGCCGACATTGTGCTCAAGGCCAACCCGGACGGTTCCACCGTGCGCATTGGTGATGTGGCGCGGGTCGAGGTCGGCAGCCAGGAGTACCAGTTCTCCACGCGTTTGAACGGCAAGCCTTCCACCGCCGTCAGCGTGCAGCTGTCGCCCGGCGCCAATGCCTTGAGCACCGCGACCCTGGTGCGGGCTAAGATGGATGAGCTGTCGCGCTACTTCCCGGCCAACGTCGAGTACAAGATCCCGTACGACACCTCGCCGTTCGTCAAGGTCTCGATCACCAAGGTGATCTACACCCTGCTGGAGGCGATGGCGCTGGTGTTTGCGGTGATGTTCCTGTTCCTGCAGAACATCCGCTACACCCTGATCCCGACGCTGGTGGTGCCGATTGCACTGATGGGCACCTTCGCCACCATGCTGTTACTGGGTTTCTCGATCAACGTGCTGACCATGTTCGGCATGGTGCTGGCCATCGGCATCCTGGTGGACGATGCGATTGTGGTGGTGGAGAACGTCGAGCGGATCATGGTCACGGAGGGCCTGTCGCCCAAGGAAGCCACACGCAAGGCCATGGGCCAGATTACCGGGGCGATCATCGGCATTACCCTGGTGCTGGTGGCGGTGTTCCTGCCGATGGCCTTTATGCCGGGTTCGGTTGGGGTGATCTACCAGCAGTTCTCGCTGTCGATGGCCACCTCGATCCTGTTCTCGGCGTTTCTTGCCCTGTCCTTGACCCCGGCCCTGTGCGCCACGTTGCTCAAGCCAATTGCCAAGGGCGAGCACCATGCCAAGGGCGGGTTCTTTGGTTGGTTCAACCGGCGCTTTGAACAACTGACCGACCGCTACGAAGGCTGGGTTGCCTATGCCCTCAAGCGCAGCGGCCGCTACCTGCTGATCTACCTGGTCCTGCTGGTAGGCCTGGGCTTCCTGTTCAGCCGCCTGCCCGCCTCGTTCCTGCCAGTGGAAGATCAGGGCTACACCATCACCGATATTCAGTTGCCGCCAGGCGCGAGCAAGAACCGTACGGTGCTGGTGGCCGAGCAGATCGAGGCGCACAACGCCACCGAGC
Organism: Pseudomonas sp. HC1(2025); assembly: GCF_058742075.1. Lineage (NCBI taxonomy): Bacteria > Pseudomonadati > Pseudomonadota > Gammaproteobacteria > Pseudomonadales > Pseudomonadaceae > Pseudomonas > Pseudomonas sp. HC1(2025). Next base: position 2,976,773 of record NZ_CP196017.1, read on the forward strand.
CGGGCGTCGGTGATACGACGATGATCATGGGCTTCAGCTTCTCCGGCTCCGGGCAGAACGCGGCGCTGGCGTTTACCACGCTTAAGGACTGGTCCGAGCGCAGCAGCGACGATTCGGCGGCCTCGATTGCCGATCGCGCCAACATGGCCTTTACCGAACTCAAGGATGCGATGGCCTATGCCGTGCTGCCGCCACCGGTGGATGGCCTGGGCACCTCCAGCGGCTTTGAGTTCCGTTTGCAGGACCGTGGCGGCGTGGGCCATGCCGCATTGATGGCGGCGCGTACCGAGCTGCTGGCGGCGGCGGAAAAAAGCCCGATCCTGGCCAATGTGCGCGAAAGCGCCCTGGCCGAGGCGCCGCAAGTGCAGTTGGAGGTGGACCGCAAGCGGGCCAACGCCCTGGGCGTGTCGTTTGCCGATGTGGGCAATATCCTGTCTTCGGCCGTTGGCTCGGCCTACATCAACGACTTCCCCAACCAGGGCCGCATGCAGCGCGTGGTGATGCAGGCCGAAGGCGACCAGCGCAGCCAGGTCGAAGACCTGATGAAGATCCATGTGCGCAACAACGCCGGGAAGATGGTGCCGCTGTCGGCGTTTGTCCAAGCGCGCTGGGTCCAGGGCCCGGCGCAGTTGACCCGTTACAACGGTTACCCGGCCATCGCTATTTCGGGTGAAGCTTCACCGGGTCATAGCACCGGCGAGGCAATGGAAGAAATCCAGCGTCTGGTCAGCCAATTGCCAGCGGGCCTGGGCCAGGAATGGACCGGGTTGTCGTTGCAGGAGCGCTTGTCGGGTTCCCAGGCGCCGCTGCTGCTGATGCTGTCGCTGCTGGTGGTGTTCCTGTGCCTGGCAGCGCTGTATGAAAGCTGGTCGATCCCCACTTCGGTGCTGCTGGTGGTGCCACTGGGGGTATTGGGCGCGGTCATGGCGGTGTCACTGCGCGGCATGCCCAACGATGTGTTCTTCAAGGTCGGCCTGATCACGATCATCGGACTGTCAGCGAAAAACGCGATCCTGATCATCGAGTTTGCCAAGGACTTGTATGACCAGGGCGAAGACTTGGTCGAGGCGACATTGAAGGCTGCTCGCTTGCGTCTGCGACCGATCATCATGACTTCGCTGGCGTTTATCCTGGGCGTGGTGCCGTTGGCGATTGCCACCGGCGCCAGTTCGGCGAGCCAGCAGGCGATTGGTACTGGGGTGATCGGCGGGATGATCACTGCGACGCTGGCGGTGGTGTTTGTGCCGGTGTTCTTTGTGGTCGTCATGAAACTGGTGCGCAAACGCAAAGATTGATACCCCCCCTGTAGGGGCCGGCAAGCCGGCTCCTACGGGAATAGGCTATGGTGCTCACATGTCCTGTGTTTGTGAGCCATCATGCCTTTTCTCGCCCGTACCCACCCTCGCCTTTCCGCCGCTGCCGTCCTGGGCCTGGCAATCGGCATCCTGGCGCCCGTCGACTCAATCCTCAGCAAAATCCTGATCGGCTGGAACGTAGGGGTCTGGACCTACCTGATTCTAATGCTGCGCCTGACCATCCGTGCCAAGGCCGAAGACGTCAAGCGCATCGCCGAGGTCGAGGACGAGAACGCCGGTCTGGTGCTGTTCATGGTGTGCATTGCAGCGATTGCGAGCCTAGCCACCATTGCCGTTGGCCTGGCCGGCAGCAAGGGCCTGGACACGACCGAGCGCCTGCTGCATTACGGTTTTACCGGGGTGACGGTGATTGGTTCGTGGTTGTTGATCGGGGTGATTTTCAGCGTGCACTACGCCCGCCTCTATTACACCTGGGAGGGCAAGGAACCGGCGCTGCGCTTTGCCGAAGGGCTGCTGACCCCCAACTACTGGGACTTCCTGTACTTCTCCTTCACCATCGGCGTTGCCGTGCAGACCTCGGATGTGGGGGTGGCTACCCGGGCCATGCGCAAAGTGGTGTTGGGGCAATCGTTGATCGGTTTTTTGTTCAATACGGCGATCCTGGGTTTTTCGATCAACATCGCGGCGGGGTTGTTCGGTTAGTCTAAGTGCCAAAGAGTATTAACAGCGGCGTGCTTAGATTGTCATTAGATCATTCATAAGTCGTTGTCTTCGTATACTGTTAGTTCTGACAGTTTACAGCGCAGGTGCGGTGCTATTTCATGACTCAGACAGAGCCGTCAACATCTCTGTTACTCGCACAATCATCAGCGATGGAGAAGCGATCATGACCGAACAAGCGCAACAGTTGACCCCCGAGCAAAAAAAATTGCTTTACCCCAGGTTCCTTCTTGCAACTGGCACATTCGATGCGCGTATCGATAATATACCGCTCCACTTTCAGACCTTGAAACTGCTGCATGACCCTATAGAAGCCATGTACCGCCTTAATGCGCGACATGCTGATAACTCAATCACAGTGAAAAAAATCACGATTGGGCTGCCCAACACCGTTCGTCAGGGGCAGGTACTGGATCTGAGTAAGTGGCAGACCAATGAGGTTAGTGTCTGGTATGCCATTGAGGGCACTCCGAATCCTAACTCCATGCGGTGTTCCACAGGAACTTTGATCGTTAATCGCTTGCAAGCAGGCACTGTCAAGTTCGGCGGTGAATTGAACGGTACCACCGATCCGGATGAAAACGGCAACAGGCATACAATACAAGTCGACTTTGATCTAACCAGTTGATCGCTTATGCAAGAGAAAAAAACGCCCGTATCCTTCGATACGGGCGTTAATAAGCGTCCTGTTTTTACCAGCTGTAACGCATACCTACGTTGGCGCCCCAAGGCTGCTCGACCCGGCCACCACTGCTGTGCTCAAGGTCAGCGTGCAGTTGCAGGTTCTGCGACAACTTCACCGCAACCCCTGCGCCGAACTCAGTGCGTGAGCCTGACAGGTCGTTGTTGAACACATTGTTGTTCACCTTAACCTTATTGTTGTTGGCAAACTCATGCACCATCGCTGCCCGCAGGTACGGCTGGACGACACTGCCACTGTCGAGTTGGATATCACGCCCAATCGTCGCGCCGGCCTTGGCCATGATCGAGCGGGTGCGCTCGCCATCGGCGTGCAGGCCATTGTCCAGGTTGTAATTGGCACCCTGGATGACCACGGTGGACAATTGTGCATACGGTTCGACGAAGTAGCCGTCATCGAGCTTGATGTTGCGCCCGAACTCTGCCGACAGACCGCCACCGGTGTTGGCGTACTTGCCCTTGGACTTGGTACCGTCGCTCATGCCGACCTTGGACTCGTTGTTGAAGCGGTTGAGCTTGGCCACGGCGTCAAAGTACAGGCCACTTTCCTCATCCAGCCAGGTGGCATAGGCACCCACGTAGTAGCTTTTCACGGTGCCGGACGTACCGCGCTTGAGGTTCAGGTCCGAGGTACTGTGACCGGCCATCACACCTACCAGCCACTGGCTGTCGGCCAACGGCATGTCGGCACCCAGGGTGAAGCCTTGCTGGTTCTGGTCATAGCCCACACCAGTGCTCTCGGCCACCTTGTACTTGTTGCCGTAACCGCGCATCCACACACCCGCCTGACCAGGCTCGAAACGCAGTTCGCCCATGCGCGTACGCAATGAGGTCGCCTCGCCGTACCAGACGGTCGGTGCGGTGTTGAACAGCGCCATCACCGAGCGGGTGGACGGGCTGATCACACGGTTTTCCGGGTCGAGGAACCAGTCGGTGCCGTCCTTTTTCAGGCCGTAGGAGTAGGCGCCCACGTCGACGAAATCATTGGCCAGGGAGAACTGCGCGTCCCCGCCTTCGGTGTGCACGATACGAATCGCTTCAGGGTTGAGCGGCTCCACGCCAGTGGCCTCAAGCAGCAGGCTGTGGGTGCCGTTGGCTTGGCCATTGATATTCAGGAAGTCGGTGATACCCCGGGCAAAATCGGTGCCCATGACAAAGGTGCCTTTACCGTCGAGGCTGTCCAGGTCCAACTGATAGAACGCGTCGCTGTCGCCGAACTTCACCGTACCGCCGGCCAGGTTCAAGGCACCCACCTGGCTGTCGCCGGTCAACTCCCAGTAGGACTGGTCGCCGATGTTCAGGCTGCTGACATTGTGCAACTGGCCCGTCAGCCCGGCGTTGTTGTCGAGGTTCAGGTGCGCGGTGCTGCCGTCCTCGACAATGATATTGCCGTTCAAGCGGCTGTTGTCGACGTTCATGCTCGCCTGGGCGCCGCCGTTGACTTCCAGCAACGTGCCATTGCCGCCGATCAGGGTCGAACCATTGCGCACGTCGATTTCAACGTCCATCGGCTCGCCAGGCTCACCTTCGACAACAATGGCCGAGCCGCTGCGGCCTTCGACGCTGGAATTGTCCAGCACCAGCTTGCCGGCAGTGGTGCTGCCAAGGTTGTTGGTGAACAGCACGCCATTCTTGCCGCCGATGATGCTGCTCTGGCTGGCAGTCGCCGTTGCACCATCAAGCAACACGCCATAGCTGTCGGCGCCAGTGCCTTCGACCACGGTGTTCTGGTTGAAATGCAACTCGGCGTTGCCGTTGGCTATTGCGCCACCCTTTACACCGCGGATGATGCTGTTGAACACCTGGGCAATGCCGCCCGTTTGCGAGTTGAAGCTCTGGAACGCTTGCAGGCCGACAACGGTGTTGCTGTTGATGGAGCTGTCACGAATGATGGCTGTGCTGTCATCCAGGCGCACCGCGCCCCATGTCGAGTTGTTGGAATTGACCGTGGCACCGTTAATACTGACGGAGGAGCCCTGTGTCGCGCGGATATCCTCGATCAGGCTGCCGGGATTGACATTCAGCGTCGAATCGTTGGCCAGGATATGGCCCGCACGGGCGCCGTTCATGGTCAGCTCGGACTTTTGATCGAGTTGCCAGTGATTTGTCGGTTCATCGGCGCCAATGACCTTGGACTCGCCAATCAGATGGCCGGCTTGCACATTGGTTTGCACTGCCGCAAACAGCAGGACAGTCATGGCTGGGACTTTCATCATCTTGCTCAAGGGTTTGAGCTCGAAGTTAATGGGTGCTGACATCGGGTTCACTCTCTGGGGTAGAGCCACTAAAAACGGCTTGGCTCGTTCCCCGCGGAATGAGGCCTCACCTGTACAGCGCAGAGGTTACGTAGTGAACATACCGACGACTGTAGGACTAATCTGAACGAGCAGTGTTAATCGGCAGCGCAGATGCATGGAAAGTGGCGCCCCCGGCAGACGGAACCGTCTAAACGCGCCAATCCAAGGCTTGCAGACGCACAAAAGGGAAGCCAGGCTTCCCTTTTGTGCTTGCAGCGGTTTATTGACTTATCAGAGTGGTTCCCAGGCTAGCCGGTACGCCATCACAGAATGAGTCAGGGTTGGAGAATACCGTGTATACCTCGGCCAGCTCGCCGCGACCGAGTCCCCCACCTGCCACGCCCGTGGTGTAGGTGACCTCGCACGGCCCAAACGCCACTTGAGCCAGGAACGGACGGTAGATGATATTTACCTCAATACCGTTGGCCACCTCGGCAGCGGTCAAGGGCGGGGTTGTAATAGTCAGTGTAAATGGCCCTGACGGATGCCCTGGGCGTTCGCTGGTAATGGTGATCGTAACATCCACGGTATTGCCCACTACCAGTCTTGCATCGCCCGGGATCAACACAGTGGCAGCCAGTACCGGTGGCGAGCCAGGCTGGATTTGTACCAGCGACTGACAGTTCCATTCATCAAACACGAGGCGCTGATACCTTGCAGGTGCCAGCTCCACCGTCACGGCATCGATCACATTGACCATGGTCACGGGCGATGGGTTTTCATTGGTGGTGCCGGGGCCAATCACAGAGTAGCTGACCGGTTGCATATTGTTGCCGTGGCGGGCCACTACGTCCCAGGGAATGGTAAACGTTGCGTCGGCGCCGGGAACTGTAGTGCTTAAAGGGAACGGCCCGACACGCTCTCTGGAGGTGCCCCAATACAGGTAAAACTCATTAGCTGCATGAGGCAGCGCCGCAATGGTCCAAAGGGGAATCACAATAGTGACAGGCAGGTTCGCATCCCCAATGCGCAGGGTGTTCAACTCGTTGGAGTTGGCACCAAACACTTGCGGCGGGTTCAGCCCAGGGTTCACATCGCCTGGCTCCAGTGTGCCCGGCAGGACCGGCCCTTCGACCGACAAATCGAGCTGCAGGGTTTTATCTGGCGAGGTGAAGAACACACCGTTGCGCTCGATCCGGTAACGCACATTTACCGTCTGCGGGCCCAGCGTCGCGGTATAGGCGGCCTTGATTGCGTCATTCATATTATTGAACACCACCGGGAAACCAGTGAGCTCGGTAGTTTGCGGGCCAAAAGGCTCGGCTTCCCATTGCGTCTCGAACTTGTCCAGCCCTGTCACGAAATTAACATACTGCTCAATATGCAGATCGATCCCTTGCACATAGTCCGCAATGCTGAGCAGGTCATCAGTGCTGCCGTTACGAGGGGCAGGCGCAAGTGGCAGGAACGGCGCCAATGGCACGGGATCGGCCAACAACGAAACCGTACGAAACTCATTGAACGACGGGCGACTGACGTTCCCTGCACGGTCCCTGATGGTGTAGAAAAAGTAATAGAGACCACTCAAGGTGATCAGGCTGGCTGGCAGGAAAAAAGTGCTCGACGCAGGTGGCGGCAGCATAGGCACACCTGGACCACTGACCAAATACTCGGGCCGAGGGTCCATGACCGGGCTGTAGTACACGTCAATTTCGTCCCCCGCTTCAAACCGTCCGGGCTGCGGCCCGAAACTGTTTGCCAGGATACGCACCTCCACGCCGCCCTGGTTGATCAGGAAAGCATTGTTGATAACCGTACCCGGCGGGGCATTGACTAATACTGGAGCGGTCGGCTGTTCACGGGACGCCGCTACGGCGTAGGGCGCAATGAGGTCGACCCGGAATGCGGCGGGGTTGGACTCATCCATCGCAGGACCCGGTACACCACCGGCATTACGGTATTGCGTGACTTTGAGTTCATAAAAGCCATGGGCGAACTCAAACTCGGGAGCCGGAGCAGGAACAAATCTATCGATTATTGCCGGCACGGGGTTCAAGTTGATCTGGAAGGGGGGCACGAAGGTGGTCCAACTGGGCACCGTATCTGTGGTTCTGCGAATTTCGACACTCAGCCAGTCGGTGCGTAATGAAATCAGCCCGGTTCGCAGTTGAAGGGTTATACCCGCCCGTGCAACGGCTACCGGGATGAGCCCGGATGCATCATCCAATGCTTCTGCAATCGTGGGGGCATCAATAACGAACGGCGCTGGTGTAATGGTGACGTCAGGGTTGCTGCTCATATCAGTCTCTCCTTAGTACTTAATGTAGGCGTCGCACAAACACTCATTAGGTGGCCAAGCCGCCATCGCCCGATACTTGAGTGATTGCCTGGTGACTGAAATCGCAGCAACACTCTCTCCAGCGCGTAAAACACGCGGCCAAACAAACCACCTTTCGAATTACCCATCTGTTGTTAAAGCAAACGTGTAGGGTGTTCAGTCCTCGGGGCCATTGCCGTCAATCCAGCAATAAATAGGCGTGGGCGGTGGCGGTGAGGTGGGCACCACGCGGTCGAACTCCACATAGCGCGAAGAAGAACGGCCGATCACCACGCCGCCCCTGGACACCGTGTAACTGGCCTCGCCGCCGGCGTTTTTTTTCAGGGGCCGAATCACGCGCTCGACATCCAGAATCCAGAAGGTATAGCCCGCCGCATCGGCGACCCCATCCCAATAATGCGTGAGGGTTTCCACGATATTGGGGTCCGGATTGACATCCGGGTACTTGCCATACCCCTGGAACCGCAGCGTGATCAGGTCGCCAGCGTGTATGTCGGCGTGAGGCGCGACATGCACCTCGACTCTCAACCAGATCGCAGGTTGGGTGCTGCAGGTCAGGAAACGGTTTGGATGCGACTCCGCCTGCGGGAAACTGGGCCGAGGGTACCTGGACGGCGGCAGGCCGGTTTGCAGCTCCGCTTGCTCCACCTGTGAAAACAGCGGATTGACGTTGCCTGCGCGGTCCTTCAGGCGATAGAAGCAGAAGATCCAGCGCGCGCCCGGGAAACTGCGGAACACGGCGCTGGGCACATTCACGAATATACGGCCGGTGGCGCTGGTCAGCGGCGCTGAAACCAGGGTAGGCGCGCCGGTTGGCAAGGTGTTCATATCTGAAAAATACATCAGCACCTGATCACCCACCTCACGATCCAGATAGTCCTTGGGGATTTCCATGGGCACCAGGGGGTTGGCAACCAGGTAGGCCTCGGTGATCGGATCGATGGGAAAAATGGGCGGTGGCAGCAACGCCCCCCCACCGGGTGCATCGCGGTCGATCCTGATGGTCACAACCTCGGAGGCATCAACGCTGGGGCTGTTCGGCGTGCGGTTATGGATGCGAAACCGCAGATCAACAATTGCACTGTTGAGCAGGAATGCCTGAGGTATCTGCAGGGCGTAGGGAAAGTCGGCAGGCGTCATCGGGTTAGGCAGCAAAATCGGCGGCGTATCCAAGGGCCGGGCACCGCGAACGTTCCACTCGAACACCAGATACTGATCTCTGCCCGGACCGGGTAAAAACGCCCAGGGCGTCGGAATCTCAAGCTGCAGATCAGCGAAATAAAACTGTGCCGGCAGCAACCCATCAGGCAGCGCGTCGACGACGATAGGCGCTTCAATCAACAGGATGCCGCCTGGGCCATTGGATTGGCCAGCATTGTGGGTGCTCATCAAAACCTCCCATCACCTAGACACGCGCCAAGGCGTCGATGGATCACGGCGCTTGCGGCTCAGTTGGGATAATTGAACACGTCCAGCAGCGCTGCGGATACTGTCAGAACTAACAGGTCGGCTCGCCGCTCGTCGGTTTCACGCCGCCGGTTTTGGCAGTGTTCCAGCAAAGATTTTCTTGACGAAAGGGGCTGGCTGGTGTTTTCTGAAACCGGTTTCAATGCCCAGCGCACTGCCACCTCACACTAATAAGAAAGGCTCCGCCGTGACTTCATTCTCCGCCGCCCAACGCAGCCGCGTGACCATGCTTGATGTAGCCGAACGCGCCGGCGTCTCCAAGGCCAGCGTGTCGCGCTTTATCGGCGACGACCGCGCCCTGCTCTCCGACGCCATCGCCCTGCGCATCGAGCAGGCTATTGATGACTTGGGCTACCGCCCCAACCAGATGGCCCGAGGCCTGAAACGTGGGCGCACGCGCCTGATCGGCATGCTGGTGGCCGATATCCGCAACCCCTATTCGATTGCCGTGATGCATGGCGTGGAAACCGCCTGCCGCCAGCACGGCTACAGCCTGGTGGTGTGCAACACCGACCGCGATGACGAGCAGGAGCGCCAGCACCTGGCAGCCCTGCGCGCCTATAACATCGAAGGCTTGATAGTGAACACCCTGGGCCATCACCTCGAACAACTGCTGGAACTGCAACGGGAAATGCCCCTGGTGCTGGTGGACCGCAAGGTCGACGCCCTGCACAGCGACCTGGTAGGCCTGGACAACCCACTGGCCGTGGGCATGGCGCTGGACCACCTGGAACACCAGGGCTACCGGGATATCTTGCTGGTCAGCGAGGCGGCCGATGGCACCAGTTCGCGGGTTGAGCGTATGGAGAGTTTCCAGGCCCAGATCCGCCGTCGCAAAAAAATGCGCGGCGCCGTATTGGAAATAGACCGCGACCTGCCCCACCGCTTGCAGACGTTTCTTGGCGCAGGCCAAGCCGGGCCCAAAGCGTTGTTCTGTGCCAACGGCATTGCCGCGCTGGCCTGTACCAAAGCCCTGCGCGAACTGGGTTGCCGATTGTTCGAGGACGTGGGCTTGCTCGCCCTGGATGATCTGGAATGGTACCCGCTGGTGGGCAGCGGCATCACCGCCCTGGCCCAGCCGACCGAAGCCATTGGCGCCAGTGCTTTTGAGTGCTTGCTCAAGCGCTTGCGCGGCGATACCGCGCCGACCCGTTCGGTGGATTTTGCCCCGCAACTGATCGTCCGAGGCTCAACCCAACCCGTGTAGGCATAACCGCCTGCACGAGCATTTTTTTATCTTCAAATGAAACCGGTTTCAGAGATCAATAACAATGCACAGATACCCCGTTTCCATCAGCCTTTCCAGCTACGGCGCCGACCTGGTCCGCCAGCGCGGCCAACTGAGTTTTGTCGACCTGCTGGCCGCCGCCGGCGCCACGCGCATTGAATGGCGTGAAGAGCTGCTGACCACCGAACAGCCCGCTGAACTGGCGCAAGCCGCCGCAGCGCAAGGCCTGGAGTGTGTATTTTCCTCGCCCCTGGAACTGTGGGTGGCCGGGCGGGCGCAAGCCAACGCCGAGCTTGCTGCCACCCTCGACCGCGCCCAGGCGTTCGGTGCGCGCTGGTTGAAAGTGTCCCTCGGTTACTTCACCGACACCAACGACCTGCACAGCCTCAGTGCCTTGCTCAATCGCCACCCGGTGCGCTTGCTGGTGGAAAACGACCAGACCCTGCACGGCGGGCGCATCGAGCCGCTGCAACGTTTCTTCGATGAAGCTGAGCGCCTGGCGGTACCGGTGAAAATGACCTTCGATATCGGCAACTGGCACTGGCAGGACCAATCGGCGCGCACCGCTGCGCGCCTGCTGGGCCGCCATGTCGACTACCTGCACTGCAAGGCCGTAGAGCGCCGCGCCGACGGCAAGCTGGTGGCGTTGCCGCCGGGCACCGCCGACCTGCATCTGTGGGAACAATTGCTGCAACTGATGCCCCAAGGTATCAGCCGCGCGGTGGAATTCCCGCTGCAAGGCGCAGACCTGGTGGCGGTCACCACCGTGCAAGTCGCCGCCCTCACCCACCTTGGCCAACCGCGTGTGGAGAATGCCCATGTCTGAGATCGATATCCTCTCGTTCGGCGAGACCATGGCGATGTTCGTCGCCGAACAAACCGGTGACCTGGCCCAGGTCGGTCACTTTGAAAAACGCATTGCCGGCGCCGACAGCAATGTGGCGATCGGCTTGTCGCGCCTGGGCTTCAATGTGGCTTGGCTGAGCCGTGTGGGGGATGATTCATTGGGCCGCTTTGTGGTCGATACCCTAGAAAGCGAAGGCCTGGATTGCCGGCATGTGGCGGTCGATCCGGCGCACCCCACCGGTTTTCAGCTCAAGTCGCGGGAAGAGCGCGGCGACGATCCCAAGGTCGAGTATTTCCGTCGTGGCTCGGCGGCCAGTCACCTGTCCAGCGCCGTGATCACTCCACAGTTGCTAAAAGCACGGCACCTGCACGCCACCGGGATTCCGCCAGCATTGTCGGACGCCACCGCCGAGCTGTCGCGCGAGTTGATGAGCCAGATGCGCGCGGCAGGCCGCAGTGTGTCGTTCGACCCTAACCTGCGCCCGTCACTTTGGCCCAGCGAGCAGAAAATGATCCGCGAAATCAACGCCCTGGCCTGCCTGGCCCACTGGGTGTTGCCGGGGCTGAGCGAAGGTCGCCTGCTGACCGGCTTCGAAGACCCGGCGGATATTGCCGCCTTCTACCTTGACCAGGGTGTGGAAGCGGTGGCGATCAAGCTCGGGCCCCACGGCGCCTACTACCGTAGCCATCTGGACCAAGGGTTTGTCGCCGCCGTGCCGGTGGCCAAGGTGGTGGACACGGTGGGCGCCGGTGATGGTTTTGCCGTGGGCATGATCAGCGCCCTCCTCGAAAACCTCAGCTTTGCCCAGGCGGTGCAGCGCGCCAACTGGATCGGCAGCCGCGCCGTACAGAGTCGCGGCGATATGGAAGGCCTGCCCATGCGCGCCGACCTGCCAGCCCTGCAAAAGGCCGGCTGACCCCGGCGCTAAACCCGTTACCTGTTGCCACAACTACAACAAGCTCAGGAGCAAACCCATGACGACCAAACTCGCCACCCGCCGCTGGTGGTACATCATGCCCATCGTGTTCATCACCTACAGCCTGGCGTACCTGGACCGCGCCAACTATGGCTTCGCCGCCGCCTCCGGGATGGCCGAAGACCTGATGATCACCCCGGGCATGTCCTCGCTGCTCGGCGCGCTGTTCTTCCTCGGCTACTTCTTCTTCCAGGTGCCGGGGGCGATCTATGCCCAGCGACGTAGCGTCAAGAAGCTGATTTTTGTCAGCCTGATCCTCTGGGGCGGCCTGGCCACGCTGACCGGCATCGTGTCCAACGCCTACATGTTGATCGCCATCCGCTTCCTGCTCGGAGTGGTCGAGGCCGCCGTGATGCCGGCGATGCTGGTGTACCTGTGCCATTGGTTCACCCGTGCCGAACGCTCGCGGGCCAATACCTTCCTGATCCTCGGCAACCCGGTGACCATGCTGTGGATGTCGGTGGTGTCCGGCTACCTGGTGCAGCATTACAGCTGGCGCTGGATGTTTATCATCGAAGGCCTGCCGGCGGTGTTCTGGGCCTTTATCTGGTGGCGCCTGGCCGATGAGCGCCCAGCCGATGCCAAGTGGCTGAACGCCGGCGAGAAGCACGACCTGGAAACCGCCCTGGCCGCCGAGCAGGTTGGGCTCAAGGCGGTGAAAAACTACGCCGAAGCGTTCCGCTCGCCACAGGTGATCATCCTCGCGCTGCAATTCTTTTGCTGGAGCATCGGCGTGTACGGCTTTGTGCTGTGGCTGCCGTCGATCCTCAAGGCCGGCTTGCAGATGGACATGGTCGAAGCCGGCTGGCTTTCGGCGTTGCCGTACCTGGCGGCGGTGATTGGCATGCTCGTGGTGTCCTGGGGCTCGGACAAGCTGCAAAAGCGTAAACGTTTCGTGTGGCCACCGCTGCTGATCGCTTCCGTGGCGTTTTATGGCTCCTACCTGCTTGGGGCCGAGCATTTCTGGTGGTCCTACACCCTGCTGGTGATTGCTGGCGCCTGCATGTATGCGCCCTACGGGCCGTTTTTTGCGATCGTCCCGGAAATCCTCCCGGCCAACGTTGCCGGGGGCGCCATGGCGCTGATCAACAGCATGGGCGCGCTGGGTTCGTTTGGCGGTTCGTACCTGGTGGGCTATCTCAACAGCAGCACCGGCTCGCCCGGTGCGTCCTACCTGCTGATGAGCGGCGCGTTGCTGCTGTCGGTGGTACTGACGATTTTTCTCAAGACCGGTGCCCGTGAGCCGTCCCCGGCAGCACCGTTGCACTCCCTGGATTTGAAGGTAAGAACCTGATGAAAAAACATGTCGTGCTGTACAAAAAACTCTCCGCGCCGCTGATGGCCCGCCTGCACGAGGCGGCCACCGTGACCCTGATCGAAAGCCTCGACGCCACGGGCCTGGCGCAACTGCGTGAGGCATTGCCCACCGCCCACGGCCTGCTGGGCGCCAGCTTGCGCCTGGATGCGCAACTGCTGGACCTGGCGCCGCGCCTGGAGGCAGTGGCCAGTGTTTCGGTGGGCGTCGATAACTACGACATCGACTACCTGACCCAACGCGGCATTTTGCTCAGCAACACCCCGGATGTACTCACCGAAACCACCGCCGACACCGGCTTTGCCCTGATCCTCGCCGCCGCCCGGCGCGTGGTGGAGCTGGCCAACATGGTGCGCGCCGGCAACTGGAACCAGAACATCGGCCCGTTGCACTTTGGCAGCGATGTACACGGCAAGACCCTGGGCATCATTGGCATGGGGCGCATTGGTGAAGCCCTGGCACAGCGCGGGAATTTTGGCTTTGGCATGCCGGTGATCTATCACAGCCACTCCCCCAAGCCTGCGGTGGAACAGCGCTTCGGCGCGCAATACCGCAGCTTGCCCGACCTGTTGCAGCAAGCCGACTTTGTATGCCTGACCTTGCCGTTGACCGCCGAGACCCAGGGGCTGATTGGCGCCAGGGAATTCGCGCTCATGGGCCCGGAGACGATCTTTATCAACATCTCCCGGGGCAAGGTGGTGGACGAGGCGGCGCTGGTAGAAGCGCTGCAACAGCGTACGATCCGCGCGGCGGGGCTGGATGTGTTCGAGCGTGAACCGTTGAACCATGACTCGCCGCTGCTGCGCTTGAACAATGTAGTGGCGACGCCGCACATCGGCTCTGCCACCCATGAAACGCGGGAAGCGATGGCGCGGTGTGCCGTGGATAATCTGCTGGCGGCACTGGCGGGAGAACGACCGAAAAACCTGGTCAATCCCGGCGTATGGAAAGCCTGACAGCTCGACCAAATGGCGTGTGTCAGCCACCGCCATCGCGGGCAAGCCCGCTCCTACAGGGGATCTTCATCGGGACAGAAGTCTGGGCCACACCACCAATCAAGTGTAGGAGCTGGCTTGCCTGCGATAGCGGTATGCCAGCCACCGCAAACAGTGGCTGAACCACCGCCATCGCGGGCAAGCCCGCTCCTACAGGGGATCTTCATCGGGACAGAAGTCTGGGCCACACCACCAATCAAGTGTAGGAGCTGGCTTGCCTGCGATAGCGGTATGCCAGCCACCGCAAACAGTGGCTGAGCCACCGCCATCGCGGGCAAGCCCGCTCCTACAGGGGATCTTCATCGGGGCAAAAGTCTGGGCCACACCACCAATCAAATGTAGGAGCTGGCTTGCCTGCGATAGCGGTATGTCAGCCACCGCAAACAGTGGCTGAGCCACCGCCATCGCGGGCAAGCCCGCTCCCACAGGGGATCTTCATTGGGGCAGAAGTCTGGGCCACACCACCAATCAAATGTAGGAGCTGGCTTGCCTGCGATAGCGGTATGTCAGCCACCGCAAACAGTGGCTGAGCTACCGCCATCGCGGGCAAGCCCGCTCCTACAGGGGATGTTCGTCAGGGCAGAAGTTTGGGTCACACCACAAATCAGAGGTAGGAGCTGGCTTGCCTGCGATAGCGGTATGCCAGGCACCCAAGCCTTCCCTGCTTAGATAACAAACCGCGCCACCATCGCATTCAAATCCACTGCCAGGCGCGACAGTTCGTGACTGGCGGCGCTGGTCTGGTGGGCGCCGGCCGCCGATTGGGTGGCCAGGTCGCGGATATTCACCAGGTTGCGGTCCACTTCGCGCGATACCTGGGCCTGTTCTTCGGATGCGCTGGCGATCACCAGGTTACGCTCATTGATCAGGCTGATGGACTGGGTGATCTGCTCCAGTGCCACACCCGCCGCGCGGGCCATTTCCAGGGTGCTTTGGGTGCGCTGGTTGCTCTGTTGCATGGACTGCACCGCCTCACCCGTGCCGTTCTGGATGCCGGCGACCATTTTTTCGATCTCCTGGGTCGACTGCTGGGTGCGGTGGGCCAGGGCGCGCACTTCATCGGCCACCACGGCGAACCCGCGCCCGGCTTCACCGGCGCGTGCGGCTTCGATGGCGGCGTTGAGGGCCAGCAGGTTGGTTTGTTCGGCAATCGCCCGAATAACATCCAGCACCTTGCCGATATCGCGGCCCTGGGTGGCCAGGCCTTCGATCAACACCGAGGTGTTCTGCACGTCCTGGGTCATGGTCTGGATCGCGCCCACGGTTTCCACCACGCGGTCGCGCCCTTCCCGTGCGGCCTGGTTCGACTGGGTCGAGGCCTCGGAGGTGGACACCGCATTACGCGCCACTTCTTCCACGGCAGCGGTCATTTCATTGACGGCGGTGGCGGCCTGGTCGATTTCATTGTTCTGTTGCTGCAAGCCCTTGGAGGCTTCCTCAGTCACCGCGCTCAGCTCTTCGGCGGCGGACGCCAATTGCGTCGCCGAGCCGGCGATATGCTGGATGGTCTGGCGCAGGTTGCCCTGCATGGTCGCCAGGGCGCTGATCAGCCGCGCAGGCTCATCCTGGCCATCATCCTCAATAACCTTGCTCAGGTCGCCGCTGGAGATGGTCTCGGCGGCTGCCACCGCCTTGCGCAAGGGCGTGACAATGCTGCGGGTCAGCAGCCAGGCGAGCAAGACGGTCATCAGTGCCGCGACCACCGACACCACGATAATCCCGCTGATCGCATCGCTGTAGCTGCGCCCGGCGTCGTCCCCGGCCTGCTTGGCATCGGCGGCGTTGATCGCAATCAACTTGTTGAGCTGTTCACCCATCTGATCGGTGCCGTCCTTGATCCGGCTGTTGATCAGGGCCCGCATCTCCTCGACCTTGTTCTGCTGGGACAATGTCAGCATTTCAGCCTGGGCTTTAAGGTAGTTGTCCAACGTCACCGCAAAAGTCTTGTAAAGCGCCGCTTCTTCGGCGCCGGCCGGCATCGCGGCGTAACCCGCCTGGGCTTGGCGGGCCTTGTCGACCAGGACATCAATGCGCGCCTGGGCATCTTGCAGGGCGCCAGGCTCGCGGTTGACCAGCACCCGGAACGACAGAATGCGCAGGCGTAATACGCTCTCGGTAATATTGGCCAGGTAGCCGACACTCGGCAGCTGATTGGCGCCCATGTCCAGCGCGGCCTGGCGAATCAGGGTCATGCGGTTGACGGCAAACACCCCCAGAACAATCACAAGCAACGCAATAAACGCAAAACCGAGAAACGCCCGAGGTGCGATATTCAAATTACGGAGGGACATAGGAAAGCTCTCAAAGAGGGATGGCTGCGAGCGTCCTTGCCGCGACACGGTCACTTAGCGTCAACGCACCGAGATGACTGTTCGGCGCCACTGTTATAAGGGTTGTGTGGGCCTATAAGAGGTATCGGCCGGCTTGAGGCTTTTTGCACAAACCGGAGAAATATATTTTCACACTTTTGACAGTGGGCGCTTTCTGGCATCCTGCGCCTCCATTTTCTGACCCGAGCACGTATCTTGTCTGACGCTCAAGCCCCCCGCCCCCGTTATAAATCGGACCTGATCTATGGTCTGGAAGACCGTCCGCACTTCACGGCGGCGATTTTTGCCGCCCTGCAGCATGTGCTCGCCAGCTTCGTCGGGATCATTACCCCGACCCTGATCGTCGGCGGCGTACTGGGCCTGGAAAGCGAAGTGCCCTACCTGGTCAGCATGGCGCTGTTCGTCTCCGGCCTGGGCACCTTTGTCCAGGCGCGACGCTTCGGCCCGGTGGGTTCGGGCTTGCTGTGCCTGCAAGGCACCAGCTTTTCCTTTATCAGCGTGATCCTCAGTGCCGGCTTCATGGTCAAGGCCCGGGGCGGCGGCACCGAGGAGATTCTCTCGACGATCTTCGGCATCTGCTTCTTCGCCGCATTTATCGAAGTGGTGCTCAGCCAGTTCATCGGCAAATTGCGCAAGCTGATCACCCCGGTGGTGACCGGCACCATCATCACCTTGATGGGCCTGTCGCTGATCAAGGTCGCCGTGACCGACATGGCAGGCGGCTACGGTGCCGCGGACCTGGGCGCAGCGGGCAATATGGGGCTCGCAGCCCTGGTGCTGCTGACCATCGTGGTGCTCAACCGCTTCAATAACCCGTTCCTGCGCCTGGGTTCGATTGTCATCGGCCTGACATTGGGGTTTGTGGTGGCCTGGTGGCTGGGGCGCGTCGACTTGGCGGCATTGCCCCAGGTGCCGCTGATCAGCGTGCCGGTGCCGTTCAAGTACGGGTTCTCGTTCGACTGGGTGGCGTTTATCCCGGTGGCGGTGATCTTCCTGATTTCGCCCCTGGAAGCGGCTGGTGACCTGACCGCCAACTCGATGATTTCCCAGCAGCCGGTCAAGGGCCCGCTGTATATCAAGCGCATCAAGTCCGGCCTGCTGGCGGACGGCCTGAACTCGGTGATGGCCGCTACCTTCAACAGCCTGCCGATGGTGACCTTCGCGCAGAACAACGGGGTGATCCAGTTGACCGGCGTGGCCAGCCGCTATGTGGCGTATTTCATTGCCGGCCTGCTGGTGTTGCTGGGCCTGTTCCCGATGATTGGCGCGGTACTGCAACTGATGCCCAAGCCGGTGCTGGGCGGCGCGACCCTGATCATGTTCGGTACGGTGGCGGTGGCCGGGATCAAGATCCTTGCCGAGGCCGGGCTGCATCGGCGCAATGTGCTGATCGTGGCGATTTCCCTGGGCATGGGCCTGGGCGTGGCGGCGGTGCCGGAAGTGCTGCGCGAACTGCCCAAGGCCTTGCATAACATCTTCGAGTCGCCGATTACCGTGGGTGCGTTCTGTGCGATCCTGCTGAACATTTTCCTGCCTGAAGAGTTCATAGAGCTGGAAGAAGATGAATTTGACCCGGAAGCCTCTACCCTCAAAGTGATGCAGGACCCGGAACCGACCAAATAGGAACCCTTATGCGCAGATTGATCGGCCTGACCCTGTCTTTGATATTGCTCAGCCTGAGCGCCTGCGCCTTGTTCCCCAACCGTGACCCGCTGCATATCAATGTGGTGGGCATCGAGCCGCTGCAAAGCCAGGACCTGGAAGTGCGCTTTGCAATCAAGCTGCGGGTGCAGAACCCCAACGACACGGCCATCGACTACAACGGCGTGGCCCTGGACCTGGAGGTCAATGGCCGGCCGCTGGCGGCTGGGGTCGCTGATCAACAGGGATCCATCCCGCGCTTCTCCGAGACGGTTCTGACCGTCCCGGTCAGCGTTTCAGCGTTTTCGGTATTGCGCCAGACCCTGGGCCTGAGCCAGACCCAGAGTTTGAACAACCTGCCCTATGTACTGCGCGGCAAGCTGGCAGGCGGGTTGTTTGGCACGATGCGCTTTGTCGATCGCGGTACCCTGGACCTGCCCAACACCGTGACTTGGTAAATAGCATGAACACCTTGCCTACCCTGTACACCGAACGCCTGATCCTGCAGCCGCTGACCCTGGACGATGCCGAGGGCATACAGCAGCAGTTTCCCCACTGGGAAGTGGTGCGCTACCTCAATGCCCTGGTGCCCTGGCCCTACCCGGCCGACGGTGCGCGCAGCTACCTGGAACAGGTGGCTTTGCCTGCCATGGCCCAGGGGCGCGAGTGGCATTGGTCGATCCGCCTGCGCGAGACGCCCGAACGGTTGATCGGCAACGTGAGCCTGATGGATGAGCAAGACAACAACCGTGGCTTCTGGCTCGGGCCGCAATGGCAGGGCCAGGGGTTGATGAGCGAAGCCAGCGCGGCAGTGACCGCGTATTGGTTCAAGGTGCTTGGGCGACCCGTGCTGCGGGTGCCCAAGGCGGCGCCGAACCTGGGCTCACGCAGGCTTAGCGAAAAAACCGGGATGCGCTTGATCCGCACGCAAGAAGGACAGTTCGTGGAGGGGGCGTTCCCCAAGGACATCTGGGAAATCACCCGCGAAGAGTGGCTCAAACAACAGCTGTAGGCACCGGCCAGCCAGGCCTACTTGGCGGCCATCAGGCGGTTGACTTCGCTGCGTACCATGTTGGCAAATTCCGGTGGCGACATACCGTCCAGTTCCGAACGCACCCATTCGGCCCATTTGCCCTTGCGCTTGGCGCGCTCGCCAAACAGTCGCGCGCCCTCGCCCTTGGCCTTGCCCAGGTTGCTTTGCCACAAGTCATACAGACGGGACTTTTCATCTTCAAGCGCCGCACGCTCGGCTAAGGGCTTGTTGGCCAGATTGAAGCTCATGTGGAATTACCTGCTGCACAAATAGGTGACATCTTACACTGTAGGTGGAAAGGTCCGAATTCGGATTTTGCATAGACTCAGTAACCCACGAAAAAAAACTGCAACTTTTGCCGTGCTGCAAGACTCCATTGTTCACTGCCCACTTACCCCGCAAGGAGCTACTCAATGGCCCGTAAAACCGCCGCCCAAGCTGTCGAAGAGCAAATCAAGGACCAGGCGTTCAGCGAACTCCAGGCCCTGATCGAAGAATCCGACAAACTGCTCAAGAGCAGCGCGTCGCTGGTGGGAGAAGAAGGTGAAACCCTGCGCGAACAGGTCGCGATCAAGCTCAAGCAGGCCCTGGACTCGGTATCCAGCGTGCGCGAGCGCAGCAAGCCGGTGGTGGATGCTACCGAAACCTACATCGGTGGCCACCCTTGGCAGACCGTGGCGATTTCCGCAGGCTTCGGCCTGGTAGTGGGCCTGCTGCTGGGCCGTCGCAACTGATCGACAACACGGCTGGCGCGGCTCAGCCCGCGCCCGCCATCAGCCTTGCGCCAACGCGCGCAACCGCGCCAGCTCATCCCCATCCAACATAATCCCTTCCAGCGCGGCCTTGTCCCGTGCGCGATGACGCCGGTCGCCTGGCAAACGCCGCAGCCCCGCCGCATGCATCTGCCGCACTAATTCCTGGCTGCGTTGGGCGAAGTCTTGCCCGGCGGTTTTGCTCGGGTCGATCACGATCAGCAACTGGCCGGTCCAGGGCGTCTTGGCGCCGGGGTGGTTGGACCAGTCGAATTCAAACGAAAAATTCCCCCCGGTCAAGGCCCCCGCCAGCAGCTCGACCATCATCGACAACGCCGAGCCCTTGTGCCCGCCAAACGGCAACAACGCACCGCCTTCGAGGATCGCCCTGGGGTCCTGGGTCGGCTGGCCCAGGCTGTCGACACCGGTGCCCGGCGGCACCCGTTCGCCCTTGCCCGCGGCGATCTGCACATCGCCATGGGCAATGGCGCTGGTGGCCAGGTCAAACACAATCGGCGGCCCATCTGCGCGTGGGGCGGCAAACGCGATGGGATTGGTGCCGAACAAGGGCCGATCCGCACCGTGGGGCACCACGCAGGTCATGCTATTGACCACACTCAGGGCGACCAGGCCTTCTTCGGCAAACGGTTCGACATCCGGCCACAGGGCGGCAAAGTGATGAGAATTACGAATCGCGAGTACGGCGATCCCGGCGCAGCGGGCTTTTGCCACCAATAATGGGCGGGCGGCAGCCAAGGCCGGTTGGGCAAACCCATTGGCGGCGTCTACCCGCACGAAGCCCGAGGCAACATCCTCGACCAGCGGCACCGCCTGGCCATTGACCCAGCCGCTGTCCAGGGTCGAGACATAGCCCGGTATGCGAAACACCCCATGGCTATGAGCCCCATCCTGCTCGGCGCGGGCGCAGTTGTCGGCCAGTACGCTGGCAACCTCATGCGAGGCCCCATGACGGGTAAAAATAGCCTTGAGTAGAGTCACAAGTTCAGTGAAGCCGATTGAAGTATTCACTGCGGTAATGGGAGTGGCTGACATCTGAAGCTCCAGAATTGTTATTGGAAGGGGCAACAGCCTGCTGGATTCAGCTGCTTGATTAACAACGCGTGACAAGTGAGCTGTCAACCACCGCTGCGGTTTCAAGCCTATTTATTTAGGGCCCTGCGGATGCCCGCCACGCCTAGGCTCGATGCCTTCTATAACCTGCACCGAGCCTTTGCGATGGACGACCTGCAACTCCCCTACTTTTTCCCCGAGGCCATGCGCCTGGCCAAGCGCCTGAGTGAGCGCGAACGCCAGCGCAATATCTGCGACCAGGATCGCCAGTTTCTGCGCAATCTGTTCTTTGCCAGCGCCACCGGGCGTAAAGCGCAATCCCCGCCGATGATCGCCGAGCGCTTGCTGCTCAACTGCCCAGGCAAGGAACCGATTGAACTGGCCGGGGCATTCGCGATGGGTTCCGAGGGCGACTACAGCGCGGTTTTTTTCTATGGCCCGCAGACCGGACTGGAGAAATTCAGTGATTACGGGCAATTGTCGCAAGCACTGGAAACCAGGCTGGGCGATGAGCACAAACGTGGCGAGCTATTGCATTTCCTGTCCATTGGCCAACGCGCAGATTTCAGCTTTGCGGCCGGTTCTACGCTCACTCGGCAACTGATCGAGGGCAACGTATTCGACGAACAAAAAGCCTGCATCGAGCGTTACCAACAACTGAATGTGCAGGCAATGCTCGATCAATTGGGCCAGTTGCCGTTATTGGAGACGTTGCTGGACCAACTGCTGAACAGCACGTTGCGCAAAGCCTTTCCCAACGCTGATCAACACAAGACCCATGTCTTTTTGTATGCCCTGGCGGCCTCCCCTACGGAGCAGGACCGCTGGGTCGACGCGCTGCGCCTGCGCGATGCCCTGCTGTTGTTTTATCGCCAGCAGTCCTGGCCCGTAGGCCTGCGCCGGGAGTTCGTGAACCCTGAGGTGGCAGCGACCCAGGGCACCAACACACTGTGGGAAGAGGGGCTGAAACAAGCCTCGCGCCAGCTACATCTGTTCCTCCTCAACTCAATAGAGACCTACTGGAACGCTGACATCCATCCCGGGCAGTCGAGGCGCGAGTACTTCGCCCAGGCGATGAGCGATAAATCCAGGGTCGATCTGCTGTTCAAGCGCCAGGAGGATGTGATTTCGGCGCAACAGTGGCAAGAATTGCAAGCGCTTTACCTGGAGGGCAACCGCCGGGGAACAATCCCTATCGAGAAAGTCCGGCTATGGGAGTACCCACCCCATTTTGTCGAGTTGGCCAGTACGCTGGTGATTACCGATAGCCTTAACTGTCTCTACACCCAATCCAAGGGCTTGCAAGTACTTGCAAGCTATGACGACTTGCAGGCAACGCTCAAGGCAATGGCCCAGGCGAGGGGGCATGAAGATGATTTTTTCGGCTTCCTGGGATTGGAGGAACGGGCGCGGTTCATAGGTTTTAAACATCCACAGATCAGTTCGGCCTCTATCAATGGGCCGGTATTCAACACCTTGTTTGAAGGCATCATCAACAAGCAGCGGCAGAACCTCGAGTATTGCCTGGATATCTACCGGCGTAACCTGGGGACGGTCAATGCCTATGCCCTGCTTGATCACGGCCTGGATATCCGTGCCATGCTTGACCATCGTCTACTGGGACTGGATGCCAAGGGTCGCTGGAGCACTCACCCATCGCCACCTTCGGTACCCGCTGAAAGGGCGCGACTGACAATCCGCAAACTGCACAGCCTGGTCAACGCACAGGGCGATCTGATAGCGCGGATTCCCAATCTTGAGACGCTGATTACCGACCAACTGCGCCGCACCTTCAACCTCTCTGCCGGGATCGCCCTGGATCCGGCAAACCTCTACATCAGCCGCTATGCCACCCATGCCGACGCTCAGGAACGCCGGACGCCCCAAGCCAGCCAGAGCATCCTGGCCCATTGCATCGCCCGGCTGAAGGGAGAGGCACAGGCCATTCCTGACTCTGCGCAGTACGGCGTGTACGGGCCACGGAACCACGGCCTGGCAGCAAAACGGCCGGAACTGAGCATTGCTCGACTCAATAGCATGCTCACCCAGTGGTTGCTCGTGCTAAACCTCCAGGCCGTCGCCCAGACTCCCCGCGCGGGCCTGGAGGCATTGATCCCCACGCTGGCACACAGCATGGCAGTGGGGATTCTTGAAGAGGCTAGTCTCAGACTGCTCGATAAAACCCTGGACGAACGTGATGTCGGCATCCTGCGGGCCGTCCTCAAACCGGACAACACCAGCACACGCCAGCCTCTGACCTTGAACGGCTTCACACCCGAAGCCTTCACCCTCTCGCTGCTGGCGAAAGGCCAAACCACCTTGCGTCAATTGGCCAACTGTTTTGTGCTGACCGAGCGCGGCGGGCTTGATCAGCAT
Organism: Pseudomonas sp. HC1(2025); assembly: GCF_058742075.1. Taxonomy (NCBI): domain Bacteria; kingdom Pseudomonadati; phylum Pseudomonadota; class Gammaproteobacteria; order Pseudomonadales; family Pseudomonadaceae; genus Pseudomonas; species Pseudomonas sp. HC1(2025). The sequence goes on from NZ_CP196017.1 coordinate 3,000,114, forward strand.
CACTCCGGACATGCGTTGTTGTGGACGCCCGCCACCGGCGTGGAAGCCTTTACTACGATCAGTTACCTGCGCGACGCATTGGCGCACCGGCTGAACGACTCGGCCCTACGCCTGAGCCTGCTGGAAAACCTGGACGCGCTTAAGCGGCTCCCCCATCAACGCTATGAGCTGGGACCGCTTCAATCAATCAGAGAACCGGTGCTGCATAGGTGCCAGCGATCGTGGATCGATCAACACATCGCCCAGCGCCAACACACTCTGGCGTTCAAGACCAATGCCCAGTCATTGGTCCAGGCGCTCGGCGAGGTGCAGCGCCAACTGCCGGCCAATAATCTGCAGCGCGCTATCGATATCGCCCGCTGGGCTGAACTCAGGCATTCGCTGCCCGACAGGCTCGGGGCCGCGCCGGCCAGGGAACAAAGACGCCACGCGGAGATTCTCGAGCAATATCGCGTCAGTACGTTGCATGGCCGGGACTATCTTTATGAGCTCCGGTCATTGCGCCAGCATGTGTCGGATCGCCTTAACGAAATGCTCGTCGATTACTCGCTGTTTGCCGATGGGGTGCAGATCGTTCCCAAGCTGGCCCTGGCAGGGCTACGCCAGAGCCTGCTGGATTTCGCCATGAACCCCGCCAGCCTGCAAAGTGCCAGGTTCGATGTGGTCTGCACGTCTGCCGACCTTACGGAAACCGTGGTGCGCCAGATGCTGACCCAGTTGAAAATCCACGATGACTACCACACCTACCTGGCGCGACACCTGGCTGGCGGTGCGCCCGGAATCGAGCAGCGGCGCAGGGACTTCAGCCAGCAACTGCCGTGGCAGCTGCTGCAGCATGCCCATGCCCTGAAATTACAGGAGCGCCTGTCAGACCGAGGCTTGGACCTGATCCAACAGGTTGTCGACATGCCAGACGCGATTGCCCGCGCGTCGGTTGCAGGCGCGAGCGCTATCATCAGGCCGCTTGAGCTGCTAGCCACGGCCGGTGCCACGCGCGCGCCCGTGCTCGGCCTCTACCTTATTAGCGCAGGACGCGAGGGGATCCAGGTGTTGTATGCACCCTATCACCCGACACTGAGCTTTACCGAGTTTGAAAGCGAAGCGCAGTTTCTTGAAGCCCTGAACCTGCCGGGTGCCTTGCAAGACTGCGTCCTCAATCGCTTGGCCGCGCCTCAGGACGCGACCTATCGCAATCTGCTGGCCAGCACGCTGGGGAGAGATTCGGAAATCACCCTGGACTTCAATCCAATCCAGGGCAACCTGTTCAGCCAGCTGTTCGACGACAATCGGCAACTGCTCCTCAAGTGGCTCGGCGTCCAATGGGTCGAAGGGGCGCAGGCCGAATGGGAAACCGTCAAGCAGGTGCTCAGCGGTTCTGCCGAGAGTGTGCTGAGTTTGCTGCCTGGCAAGCTGGCGCTGCCGTGGAATATCTGGCGCAGCATTTCGTTGTTCATGGACTCCGCCGAAGCATTGCAAGACCATCATTGGCGCCGGGCCTTACAGACGTTTATCGAAGGCATTGCGCAAATGGCGTCACTGGCTCAGCAATTGCACGACGCGCAGTCATTGCTCTTCGATCCCGAGCAGCAAACGCCCCAGGCTGCGCCGCAGACCTTTGTGAAATGGCCGGGACTGGACATCACCGCCCCACAACGCACCCAGCTTGCACCCAGCGAAGTGAGTGATGTGGCCCTGGTGAACATGAACAAGAATGAGCTCAACGGTACTTACCAGCATCAAGGGGCCGCCTATATTCCGTTGGCTGGCAAGGTGTACAAGGCGCTGTCTCTGGGGAACGACTGGCGCATTCGCACACCCGATCAAAACGGCCCCTTCATACATCGCAACAGCGCCGGGCAATGGGCGATCGACACCCGCGGCAATATCGCACGCTATGGCCAGGCTTTTGGTCGCCTGCTGGATCGCAGGGAAATCCGGGCGTCAGCGCGCAGGACAATGAATATCGAGGCTGTCGGGATGAGGGCCATTCGCCAACTGTGCCCTGATCGGGCCAGGATGATTGTCGAGGCGATCGACCTGGCAACTTTTTATGTGCAGAACTGCAAGTTGAACCTGGCCTTGCTGGAGCCTGGGGTAGCGCCGGTCACGCGTATCCATCGCTTCGTCAATGAGTTCTTTGGCATTGATATCGACACCGATCAGGGCCCGCAAGTGGTTGATCCACTCCTGGTGCAAAAGCTGCATCGTATCGTCGATCTGATCCTGGCAGCGCTGTTGGACCCCAAGCTCAGCGCGCTTGATTCCAAGCGTTTCGTGGCCGGTTCTCATCGAACGGACCCACACGGCAATTGGGGGTTCACTATCGATAAAGATCCTGATCGGCGGATTTACTTGTCCGAGCATTTTTTTGCACCGCCTTTGAGCATTTATGACAACTGCCTGCCCGACCATTTCGACTGGGCGGCCCATGCGCGGGCGACGCTGCTGATTCATGAGTTGAGCCATGTGGTTGCTGAGACAGCCGATGCAGCGTACCTGGACTCCGTGGCGCCGTTTTCCGACCTGATCGAGACGTTGACAGAGGCCGGGCGCACTCTGTCTGGCGCCCTGAAAAAACAGCAATCCCAAAGCTACTCGCGCAGGACACCCGTGGGCCAGCTATTCAAGTTTGCGGACGTGAGCGGCACGCTATGGAGCGACTTCGGACAAGCCTCAGATACCGAGTACATCAGGGATCAGATACTTCGCACCACCGGGGGCGCGAATTTGGGCAACGCAAGGGGGATTTTCATGAGCAACCTGGCAAGGCGAGTCGACACCATGCTGGATAATGCCGACTCGGTGGCGTTCATGATCAGTAACCTGGGACGTCAGTTAGACCCAGTGCCCTCCAGTCGAAGGGCATCGCTGGACTGATCCCGCGGGGATCAGTCCTTTTGATCGCGCAGTACATTGCCCGAGGCGCCGTCGATGCGTGCTTCATAAACGATACCGTCAGCCTTGCGACCTTTTACTTCCCAGTAACCGTCGTTATCAGCTTCGGCCTGGTAGACCTCGATGTAACCGGCCTTGGTCTTGGCGGTTTCAATGGCTTTCTCGATGGTGATCCAACCTGCCCCGGGTTTGTCGGCCAGAGCGGCGCCAGCGCCGAGCAAGGTGGCAGTGGCAAGCATGGCGGTGAGGGTTTTCTTCAGCATTTTCTTACTCCGTTAGAGAGAATGACTTACAGATCCAGATTTTTAGGGTGTTTGGACCCCGAATTAGTTCCACATTGATGCTCATTCGCCATGATGGCTGTTCTCGGCACCCTGCCGGGAAGGTTAGAATGTAGGAAATCAGGAAGCACCAATGACCGAGCAACCCCTTTCAGAAGCTGACTACGACGCAATCACCGATGCCGCCGCGCATTGGTGCATGCGCCTGCACGCTTTTGATTGCACAGAGGCCGAGCGCCAGGCGTTCGAGCAATGGCACGACGCACATCCCCTGCATGCGTTCGAATATGCGGCCATGCTGGAAATCTGGGATGTAGCCGACCATTTGCCCCGCAGTAACGAACCCGCCCCGCCCCTGGCGCTGGTTCCACCGCCCAGCCGCTGGCGCAAGTATGCCGTGGCTGCCGCCATCTCTCTGGTGGCGTTGCCCCTGGCCGCCTTCACTGGCTGGGAGGCCGGGTGGCTGCCCAGTTCCTATGAGCATTACGCCGCCGAAAACGGCCTGCGCCAAGTGACACTGGCCGACGGCAGCGTCGTGGAACTGAACCTGGGCACCGAGCTGGTCTACAGCAACTATAAAAACGAGCGCCGGGCGACCCTGAAAAAAGGCGAGGCCTTCTTCAGCGTCAGCCACGACCGCGAGCATCCGTTTGTGGTGCGCGCCGGCAGCGGGCAGATCCGTGTGACAGGCACCCAGTTCAACGTCTGGAAGTATGACGAGCAGGTGCGGGTCATGCTGCTGGAGGGCTCGGTGAAGATCACCAGCGATGCCAGCCACAGCGGGCTGAACCTCACACCCGGGATGCAGGCCAGCTACAACCGTGGTGATGCACAACCGCAGCTACAGGCATTCTCCCCCCACGACCCGGCACTGGCCTGGCGCACGGGCAAGTTGATCCTCGACAACCTGGCACTGGTAGATGCCTTGCCCCTGATCAACCGCTACCTGGGCAAACCGGTGATGCTGGCCGATACCGGCACCGGCAATATCCGTATTGGCGGGATCTACGATATCCATGAAGTTACCCATCTGGTGTCCTCCCTGCCCAAGGTGCTGCCGGTCTACCTGACCCAGAACCAGGATGGCAACACCGTGCTCAATTCGATCCCACGCAAAACTCCCAAACGCTGAACAGCAATCGCTCCCCAAGGGATTGCTCGCGCCATGATGTCCACTTTTGAAACACCCACCGCCGCGCAAGCGCCCTGCGGCTGCGGATTCATCGATTGGTCATCAATAGTGTTGCGCTGCTGAAACACCCCTTTCGCCCTGCCTGCCCATGCCAGGTGCCGGTCATCCGCTGGCGTCCTGTTTCATAGCTGATACACCTTTGCACCTGCCCGCCCTGCCATACATCCCAAGCCTTTGAAAAAGCTGCAAATATAAAAAACGGCACAGCTCCTGCTCTATTCCCTACAGCGCTGTTTAGGGTCAGCGTCATAGAACAAGGAATGATGCCGTGGCAACTCTCAATCAAGGCTCCATAGGCCTACTGCTGATCAGCTGTGTACTCAGCGCCAGTGTGAGCCTGCCCGCCTCTGCGCAGGACGGCATCATCGTTACAGGTCGCAATGTGCAAGGGTTCATGGTCGGCCGGCCTGCGTTTGGCAAGGACCCGTACCCTTCCACCGCCAATGCCAACCCCAGCCAACAGATCCTGCGCGCTACCGGTAGCGAACTCAGCGATAACGATTTCGCCGGTGTCAGCAGCGGCTCGACCATCACCCGCGCCATCCTGCCTAACGGCGACCTCCCCGGCTTGAGCAATACCCTGGGCAACAGCTCGACTGGCCTGGGCGCCGGTGCCGCGGCCGGGCATGCCAGCGGCAACACCCTGGGCGGGCAGATCAGCGGCTCGATCGAGCGCGGCCTGGCACCGCTCAACAACATTGGCGCGATGATGGGGGTCCAGCCATGAATCGCGCGTGGCTGTTACTCAGCGTACTCGGCTGTTCGGCGACCATGGCCGACAGCAGCAACCAGGCCTCGATCGACAATACCGGCAAGCAGTACACCGGTGTGCTGTCGGTCAACCAGGCCGCCGGCAATCAACAACAGCAGATCAACAGTCGGGCGATCAGCCTCGGTGGCCAGGCCAGCGAGGCGCTGATCCAGAAACTCGACGGCAAGGTTGATCCCGCCCTGAACGCCAGCGCGGCGATCCAGGGCAGCTCATTTAGCAATGGCAACGGCATCCTGGGCGTCAACCAGGCGGCCGGCGCCAATAACCAGATGATCAATGCGGTGCGGATCAGCACAGGTCCGCAAAGCATCGATGACAGCGTCCTGTCGCAACAGAACATGACGTTGTTACCAGACTCACGATCCCCCTCTACCACTGGCAGCCGCCAGGTCGTTACCAGCGACCAGGCCTTCACCGGCAGCCGTGGAGTGGTACAGGTGAATCAGAGTGCAGGGGTGGGGAACCGAATGGCTAACACCCTCGGTGTGACTATCAAGTAACCCCTTGATAGGTGTTTGTTAGACCGTACCAACACTTAACCAACTAATTAGAAGCAAGGAGATACACCATGAAACCTACAATGGCTCTCAAACCACTGGTTTTCGCTCTGGCTGCGCTCATGGCTGTTGCTGCACAGGCAGGTCCTGCCGAAAAATGGAAACCAACCCCAGCGCCAACCGGCACCGTGGCCGCTGCCGTGACCGACACCCAAGTGAGCAAGGACAACAAGTTCGACGACACCAAGACCCTCAACAACGCCGGGGCCAACGGTTCGCTGAGCAGCAGCAAAGGCAACCTGGGCGCCAACATCGCGGCGGGTTCGGGCAACCAGCAAGATAACGCTGCGGCAATCACCAGCAGCGCTGATGATGATATTAAAAGTACCTTCGCTTTGGCCGATATCTATCAAGAAAGCAAAGACAACAAGTTCACCAACAAAGGCACGCAAAACAATGCTTCGCTGGTCAACTCGGCCAACAACAGCTCCGGCAACGTCGGTGTCAACGTGGCGGCCGGTCAAGGCAACCAACAGAAAAACAACCTGGCAATCGTGACGGCTGACGGCAAAAACGTCGCGGCTGCCTCGAACACCGAACAAGTGTCCCTGGATAACCACTTCCTCAACGAAGCGGCCTCCAAACACAGCTACAAGCCTCAGTATGTGGTCAACAACGCTGGCCTGCTCAACTCCGCCAACAACGCCTCGGGCAACATCGGCGTGAACGTGGCAGCGGGTTCGGGCAACCAACAAAGCAACACCCTCACCCTGGGCAGCGGCTGCACCGTCTGCGCAGCGGGCACTGGCAGCAAACTGGCGTTCTGATGCAACGGGGCCTTGGCAACAAGGCCCTTTTTATTTCCAGTGTCCATCAGGTCATGATCATGCGCCTCGCGACGCTTTGCCTTCTGTTATTGCTCGCCGGCCCCTCGTGGGCAGGGCAAATGGCGATTTCCGCCATGCCCGGCGGTGCAGTGATTTTCAAGAAGGTCGAGAGCATCCGCGAACGCCGGTTCGCCAACCTGGTGGAACAGAAAACCGATTTCAGCTGTGGTGCTGCGGCACTCGCTACCATCCTGCGCCAGGCCTATTGGCTGGACGTGGATGAAGAACACATCATCAAGGGCATGCTGATCAACGCTGACCAGGACCTGGTACGCACCCAGGGCTTTTCCATGCTGGACATGAAGCGTTATCTGGAGAGCATCGGCATGCGCGCCCGGGGCTACAAGATCGGACCCGACACCCTGCTGACGGTGAAGATCCCGGTGGTGGTGCTGGTGGAGATCCGTGGCTACAAGCACTTTGTGGTGATGCAGCGGGCTGAAAAAGACTGGGTCTACATCGGCGATCCGGTACTGGGCAACAAGCGCCTTTCGCGGGATGACTTCCTCGCAGGCTGGAATGGCATCGTCTTCGCCGTACTCGGTGAAGGCTATGACAAGACCAACGCCCTGCTCGATCCCCCCACGCCGTTGACCGCCAAGACCAAAATGAACGAGTTCCGGCCCGTGGGCGACGCCGAGCTGATGGACTTCGGTTTCATCCAGAGCGACTTCTTCTAGAAGCGCCATAAGGGGCAGGATGCCCCAGGAGCAGATGATGAACACTTCCCGTTGGCTCACGGCCCTATGCCTGGCAGCCTCGATGCCTGCTTATGCCTCATCGGCGTTCAAGCCCATTGAAATGAACGACGCGGAACTGGCTGAACTGCGCGGCCGCTTCGTGATGCCGGGGCGGATTGTCAGTTTCGGCATTGTCATGAGCACCACCTGGACCAATGCGGCGGGTGACACCAGTACGGTGAGCGCCAACATGCATATCGACTCGTCCACGATCACCCCGCAATTCTATGTGCAATCCACCGGTTCGGTGGGTAACGGCACCAACCGCGACCCGGGCACCGGCACCGTGGTCGGTGGCGCCGGGCTGGGCAGCGGCCAGGGCGTGACCCAGACCGTACGCGCCGCAGGCGATGGCAACACGGCGTACAACAACGTCGGGATCAATGTCAGTGAAAACGGCCTGTCGCCGGCCAACGTCGCGCAATCAGGGCATGCGTTGATGGCGGGCGGCTCGTTCACCACAGACAGCGCGGCGGGCCGGGTCAGTGTGTCCGCCAACAATGGCGGCGTGCAAATGGCCATCGCAGCCCATAACAACCAGGGTAATGCGTTGCAGCAGATCGGCGCCGGCAACGTGCTGCAAGGCACGGTTTTGCAAGGCAACAGCAACTTCGTCAATAACATGACCCAGCTCAATGTCGCGCTTGGCAGCAATGGCCTGAGCGCCGGGGCATTGAACTGCAATCTGGATCAACTCAAGGGCCTACGCACACTCGGTTATTGAACTACGCTGACCCTCGACACTTACGCATTAGAAAAGGACGGCTTATTTCATGCATCGATCGTTATCACTACGTGCCGTTGTCTGTTTAAGTACGCTCTTGCCGGCGAGTCTGTTGTACGCAGCGCCAGACGCGGATATCGAAACCCTCAAACAAGAACTGCTGGAGCTCAAGCAGCGCTACGAAGTACAACAAAAGGCCCTGGCGGTCCTCGAGCAACGGGTACGCCAGGTAGAAGACCAGCCCGCGACGCCAGCCCCCAAACGCCTGGCCAAGTCGCCGGCAGACTTCAAGCAGAGCGGCAGCACCGTGGCGGCCAGCGGCGCCAAGGACAGCAAGGGCGCTGCAGCCGGCGGCAGTTCCTATGGGCAATCGCTCAAGGATGATTCAGAGCCAGCACAAAGCGTGAGCAACTTGTATAACGAAGCCAGCGGTTTCTTCGGCAACGGCAAGTTCAGTTTTGAAACCGGCATCACCTACGCCCGCTACGACGCCCGACAGTTGACCCTCAACGGGTTCCTGGCGCTGGATTCGATCTTCCTCGGCAATATCAACCTGGACCGCATCAAGGCGGATAACTGGACCCTGGACTTGACCGGGCGCTACAACCTCGACAACCGCTGGCAGTTCGACGTCAACGTGCCAGTGGTGTACCGCGAGTCGACCTACCAGTCCGGGGGCGCCAGTGGCGGTGACCCGCAGGCCACTTCCGAAGAGAGCGTGAGCCGGGATCCGACCATCGGCGACGTCAACTTCGGGATTGCCTACAAGTTCCTCGACGAATCGCCGACGATGCCCGATGCCGTGGTGTCGGTCCGCGTCAAAGCCCCCACCGGCAAGGAGCCTTTCGGGATCAAGCTGGTGCGCTCGACGGCCAACGACAACCTGTACGTGCCGGAGAACCTGCCCACCGGCAACGGCGTATGGTCGATCACCCCGGGGCTCTCCCTGGTCAAGACCTTCGACCCGGCCGTGCTGTTCGGTTCGATTTCCTACACCCACAATTTCGAGGGCTCGTTTGACGACATCAGCAGTGACGTCAACCAGAACATCGGTGGCAAAGTGCGCCTGGGCGACAGCTTCCAGTTGGGCGTGGGCGTGGCGTTTGCCCTCAACGAGCGCATGAGTATGTCGTTCTCGGTGTCGGACCTGATCCAGCGCAAGAGCAAGCTCAAGCCTGATGGCGGTGATTGGCAGTCGATTGTGTCCAGTGACGCCAATGCCGGGTATTTCAACGTCGGCATGACCATTGCCGCCAGCGAAAACCTGACCATCGTGCCCAACCTGGCTATCGGCATGACCGATGACGCACCAGACTTCACCTTCAGCCTGAAATTCCCGTACTACTTCTAAACGCTCCTACAGGGAATGGTGAGTTTGAGAAAAGGAAAAGCCCCGCCGCGATAAGGGTCGCGACGGGGCTTTTTTTACCCGCCCTAGCGGATCTGGTGTTTGTGCAGCAACCGGTAGAAAGTCGGCCGGGAAACCCCCAGCACCCGTGCGGCAACGCTCAGGTTGTCGCTATGGCGGTTCAGCACATCGCACAACGCCTGGCGTTCGGCGCGGTGCTTGTAGTCTTCCAGTGTCGCCATGGGCAGCACGATTGCCTGCTGGCTTTGCAAACCCAGGTCGGCCGCTTCGATTTGCCGCCCTTCGGCCAGCACCAGGCCGCGCCGCACCCGGTTCGCCAGCTCGCGTACATTGCCCGGCCAACCATGCTTGCCCATGGCGACCAACGCGTCCTCGCTGAAACTGCGCGGCCGGCGCCCGGTCTCCTGGCTGTAGAACCTGGAAAAATGATTGGCCAGCATCCCCACATCGCCATGCCGCTCGCGCAACGGTGCGGTGACCACTTGCAGGACATTGAGCCGGTAGTACAAATCTTCACGGAAGGTGCCCTTCTCGATGGCCGCTTCCAGGTCGACGTGAGTCGCCGCCAGCACCCTGACATCCACCGGGATCGGCTGGCTGCCACCCACCCGCTCGATATGCTTTTCCTGAAGAAAGCGCAACAGGTTGGCTTGCAACTCCATCGGCAGGTCACCGATCTCATCGAGGAACAGCGTGCCGCCATTGGCCGCTTCGATGCGGCCGATCTTGCGTTGATGGGCGCCGGTGAATGCGCCCTTTTCATGGCCAAACAGCTCGGACTGGATCAAATGCTCGGGGATCGCCCCGCAATTGATCGCCACAAAGGGCTTGGCGTGGCGCTGGGATTGGCGGTGCAGGGTCTTGGCCACCAGTTCCTTGCCGGTGCCGCTGTCGCCACGGATCAAAATCGGCGACTCGGTGGGCGCCAGTTTCGCCAGCAGCTTGCGCAACTCGCGGATCGGCCGGCTATCACCCAACAGCTCATGCTCCGGCTCGTCCACATGGGTCACGCCTTTGCCCCTTAGCCTCGCCATGCCAAAGGCGCGGCCCAGGGTGACCTGGACGCGCGACACATCGAACGGCAAGGTATGGAAGTCAAAAAACCATTCGCACACAAAGTCGCCAACATTTTGCAGGCGCAGCATCTCGGGGCTGAGCACGGCAATCCATTCGGTGCCGCTGCGACTGATCAGTTCCTTGACCGCTTCGGGCCGCTGCAGGTGAAAAGGCTGCAGGCGCAACAGCCCTACATCACAGGTTCGCTCGCCCAGCGCCTCCAGGGCACAGCTGTCGACATCCCAGCCAGCCGCCCGCAAACCAGGCAATAACTGGTGGCAGTCGTCACAGGGATCGACCACAAGCAAGCGACGCAGGGCTGGTGTAACGACCATGACTATTCCTTGGCGTCAAAATCATTAAAGTTATTTAGAAACAACAGTTTGGGCGAGCTGCTCATAACCCTAGCAAGATCTTGACACTACCCTTGTATCGTTTCGCGATAAAACCCTAACCGATACAGCGTTTAGCGATCAAGCCCCGCGACGAACACTACTGCAATCTTTCATTCACCTTTCAAAATCACGCCTTACATGACGTTAATCACGAAAAGTTGAATTTTCTTGCTCTAACATGTGACCCGTACCCTGTCATCGTGCATCAGTACAGGTACTAGCCGAACGGTAAGCCCAACCGACGGCACATCTTTTGATTGGGCACTTAGAGAGAAGACCCCATGAACGCCCCGCTCCGTTTCAACGAAGCACTGCTGATCGCCGGCCATGCCTTTGAACCCTTTCAATGCGTAGCCTGGGCACTACAAGACGGTACTGGCGCACTTAGCCTGGCCGTGATCGACCGCACCGAAACCCGCATCGGGCGCAAACTGATTTCCAGCAGCACCTACTCCGATCCAGAGCAACTGGAAGCCCTGCTGCTGCAAGCCCGCGCCGAATTGAATGGCGAAGGTTATCAACTTCAATCCTGGGCAATGCCCAAGTAAGTTAACGCAGCTACTGCGACATACCGTCGCTTCTTATATCGGCTGCAACTTGTTAAGACTATTAAACCTGTGGCGAGTGAGTTCAACCCTCGCCACGTGTTTTGGGTGCCTGAAACTTTCGTATCGCCCTTCTTTATATAGCAGCCATGCCATGATCACTTGATCTTCCAGTGAGCCTCGGGCACCTTGCGCACTTCTCGCCCCCAGGAGCACCCCATGTCCGGATCAATGGCCCAGGCCTTCGCCCATAACTTCCTTGGGCACTCGCCTCGTTGGTACAAGGCCTGCATTCTCGCGTTCCTGATCCTCAACCCCTTGGTGCTCTGGGTATTCGGCCCGGTGACCGCCGGCTGGCTCCTAGTGGCCCAGTTCATTTTCACCCTGGCCATGGCGCTGCACTGCTACCCGTTGATGCCCGGCGGGCTGTTGATGGTCGAGGCGCTGTTGCTGCGCATGACCACGCCCCAGGCGCTGTACGACGAGTTGCTGCATAACTTCCCGGTGATCCTGCTGCTGATGTTCATGGTGGCGGGTATCTACTTTATGAAGGACTTGCTGCTGTTCCTGTTTTCGCGCCTGCTGCTGGGCGTACGCTCCAAGGCGCTGCTGGGGCTGATGTTCTGCTTTTTGTCGGCCTTCCTGTCCGCCTTTCTCGATGCCTTGACGGTGACTGCGGTGATTATCAGTGCCGCCGTGGGCTTCTATTCGGTGTATCACCGCGTGGCATCGGGCAATGATCCGCGCCAGGACAGCCAGTACAGCGACGATCGCCATCTGCCCAGCTTGCACCACGCCGACCTTGAGCAATTTCGCGCCTTCCTGCGCAGCCTGTTGATGCACGGCGCCGTCGGTACCGCCCTCGGCGGTGTGTGTACCTTGGTAGGCGAGCCACAGAACCTGTTGATCGGCCATGAGATGGGCTGGAATTTCAGCCAGTTCTTCCAGCGCATTGCCCCGGTATCGCTGCCGGTGCTGGTAGCGGGCCTGGTCACCTGCGTGCTGCTGGAAAAACTGCGCTGGTTTGGCTACGGCACGCTACTGCCGGACAACGTGCGCCAGGTGCTGGCCGATTACGCCCGTGAAGACAACGCCGAACGCACCCCACGCCAGCGGGCAGCGCTGATTGTCCAGGGCCTGGCTGCACTGATCCTGATCGCCGGCCTGGCCTTTCATGTCGCCGAGGTTGGCTTGATCGGCCTGCTGGTGATCGTGCTGATCACCGCCTTTACCGGGATTACCGAAGAACATCGCATCGGCAATGCCTTCAAGGACGCCCTGCCCTTTACCGCGTTGCTGGTGGTGTTTTTCGCGGTGGTCGCGGTGATTCATGATCAGCAGCTATTTACCCCATTGATCCAATGGGTACTGGCACTGCCCGCCGAACAACAGCCGGGCATGCTGTTTATTGCCAATGGCCTGTTATCCGCCATCAGCGACAACGTGTTCGTGGCGACGATCTATATCACCGAGGTCAAGCAGGCGTTTGTGTCCGGCCATATGAGCCGCGAGCATTTCGAGACCCTGGCCATTGCGATCAACACCGGGACCAACCTGCCCAGCGTGGCGACACCCAATGGCCAGGCGGCATTCCTGTTTTTGCTGACGTCGGCGATTGCGCCGCTGATCCGCCTGTCCTACGGGCGCATGGTGTGGATGGCGCTGCCGTACACCGTGGTGATGGGCGTGCTGGGCTGGTATGCGGTCAGTTACTGGCTGTGAAGGATAAACCGCTCAATTGCCTGGGCGGCGCCGTCCTCGATATTGCTGCCGGTGACCACATCGGCCTGACGCTTGACCGCCTCTTCGGCCTGGCCCATGGCAATCGATAACCCGGCCACCTGGAACATCGCCGGGTCATTGCCGCCATCGCCGATGGCCGCTGTGTGCTCCAGCGCCACGCCAAGATGAGCGGCCAGGGTTTTCAGGGCATCGCCCTTGTTGGCCTGCATCGCGGTGATATCGAGATACACCGGCTGCGAACGCGAGACCTCGGCCAGTCCTGCGACCTTGGGCTGCAACTGCGCCTCCAGTTCAATCAACAACTGGGCATTGGCGCTGGCGGCGACGATCTTGTCGATCCGCCCCAGGACCGGCCCGAAACTCTCCACCACCACCGGCGCATAGCCCAAGCCATGCTGTTCCCGAGGCACCATGGGACCCGCAGGATCACGCAGCAGCCAGTCGCCATCGGCAAACACCCAGATTTCTACTTCGGGTTGATCGCCTAACAGCGCCAACGTGATCAACGCGGCTTCTTCTGGCAGATGGTGCGCGACCAGGATGCTGCCATCGGGGTTGACCAGGGTGCCGCCATTGAACCCGGCCGTGGGCACGTCGACGCCCAATGCTTCGATCTGCTGCAACATCGCCCTGGGCGGCCGCCCGGTGGCCAGGCTGAAAAACACCCCGGCCTCGCGCAGCGCACGCACGGCGTCGATGGTGCGCTGGCTGAGGCTGTGATCGGGCAACAACAAGGTGCCGTCCATATCACTCAACAAAAAACGGATGGGTTGAATCGCGGCCTCACTCATCCGAGGCTATGCCAGGCGCGGCCATCGCGAGCCAGTAACTCATCTGCCGCCGCCGGGCCATCTTCGCCGGCCTTGTAGGCCTGGATCCCGTCGTCTTCCTGCCATGCATCGAGAAACGGCTGCACCGCACGCCAGCCGTTTTCGATGTTGTCCGCGCGCTGGAACAGCGTCTGGTCACCGGTCAGGCAGTCGTAGATCAGGGTTTCGTAGCCGGTGGACGGCTGCATCTCGAAGAAATCCTTGTAGGCAAAGCCCAGTTGGATGTTGGCCATGTCCAGGGTCGGCCCGGGCTTTTTCGCCAGCAAGTCGAACCACATGCCTTCATTGGGCTGGATCTGGATCTTCAGGTAGGTCGGCTTGAGTTCATCGACGTCGGTGTCGCGAAACTGCGCATAGGGCGCCGGCTTGAAGCAGATGACGATTTCGGTGTCGCGCACGCTCATGCGCTTGCCGGTGCGCAGGTAGAACGGCACGCCGACCCAACGCCAGTTGTCGATCATCACCTTGAGGGCCACGAAGGTCTCGGTGCTGCTGTCCGGCGCCACATTGGCCTCTTGCCGATAGCCAGGCAGCGCCTTGCCGCCGATTTCGCCGGCGGTGTACTGGCCGCGTACCGAGTTGGCCCGCGCATCCTCCAGGGACCAAGGGCGCACCGCGCCAATCACCTTGGCCTTCTCGCCGCGTACCGCGTCGGCGCCAAAGGCAGCGGGTGGCTCCATGGCAATCATTGCCAACAGCTGGAACAGGTGGTTGGGCACCATATCGCGCAGGGTGCCCGTGTTCTCGAAGAAACTGCCCCGGGTTTCCACGCCGACCGTTTCGGCAGCAGTGATCTGCACGTGGTCAATGTAGTGGTTGTTCCAGAACGCTTCGAACAGCACGTTGGAAAAACGGCTGATCAGGATGTTCTGTACCGTTTCCTTGCCCAGGTAATGGTCGATGCGATAGATCTGCTTTTCGCTCATGACCTTGAGCAGGCAGGCATTCAGCGCCTCGGCGGTGGCCAGGTCGGAGCCGAACGGCTTTTCGATCACCACGCGGCGGAAAGCCTCGGGGCTTTCCTCCAGCAGGTTGGCCCGGCCCAGGCGCTGCACCACTTCACTGAAGAAGCGCGGCGCGGTGGCCAGGTAGAACACCGCGTTGCCAGTGCCGCTGCCGGCGATTTTGCTGGCGATGTCGGCATAGGTGCCGTCGTCCAGGAAATCGCCCTGCACGTAGCTGATGCCCTTGGCCAACTGGGCCCACAATTGTGGGTCCAGTGCATGTTCGGCATTGCCCTTGACCTTGCTCGCGGCTTCGGTGCGGATGAAGTCTTCTAGTTTCTTGGCGAAGTCGGCATCGCTGATAGCGTTGTGATCCACCCCGACAATCCGCAGGCCCTCGCCCAGCAGGCCATCGCGACTGAGGTTGTACAGCGCCGGCATCAGCAGGCGCTTGACCAGGTCGCCATGGGCGCCGAACAGGAACAAGGTAGTGGGTGGAGCGGGTTCGGCCTTGGGTTTCTTGCCGTTGACCGTCATTTTTTGGAAGTCTCCACATGGCCGCCGAAGCCAAAGCGCATGGCCGACAGCAGCTTGTCACCGTAGGTGCTTTGCTGGCGCGAACGGAACCGGGCGAACAACGAGTTGGACAGCACCGGTACCGGTACCGATTGCTCCATGGCCGCTTCGATGGTCCAGCGCCCTTCGCCGCTGTCGGCCACGGAACCGGAGTAACCGTCGAGCTTGGGGTCGGTCGCCAGGGCATCGGCCGTCAGGTCCAGCAACCAGGAGGATACGACGCTGCCACGGCGCCAGACTTCGGCGATATCGGCCACGTTCAGGTCAAAACGCTGTTCTGGCGGCAGGTTTTCCGAGTTCTTGGTCTTGAGAATGTCAAAACCTTCGGCAAACGCCTGCATCATTCCATACTCGATGCCGTTGTGGATCATCTTCACGAAGTGCCCGGAACCGGCTGGGCCGGCGTGGATATAGCCACGCTCGGCACGGTCGTCGGTGGCGGTACGGTCCTTGGTGCGCGGGATGTCGCCCAGGCCCGGGGCCAGGGTGGCGAAGATCGGGTCCAGGTGCTTGACGGTCTCGGCGTCGCCACCAATCATCATGCAGTAGCCACGCTCCAGGCCCCACACGCCACCGGAAGTGCCGACGTCGATGTAGTGCAGGCCCTTTTGCGCCAGGGCCTTGCCGCGACGCACGTCATCCTTGTAGAAGGTGTTGCCGCCGTCGATGATGACATCGCCGGGCTCCATCAATTGGCTCAGGTCGTTGATCGTGGTTTCAGTGGGTTCGCCCGCCGGCAACATGACCCAGACGGCCCGCGGCTTTTGCAGGCCGGCCACCAGGGCGGCCAGATCGGCAACGCCGGTCGCGCCCTCTTCACTCAAGCCTTTGACGAATGCTTCATTGCGGTCGTAGACCACGGTGGTATGCCCATTGAGCATCAAGCGGCGCGCAATATTCCCGCCCATGCGGCCTAGTCCAATAATCCCCAGTTGCATGTATTGATGCTCCCAACTACAAATAAAAAAATGTGTGACACAGTTTATAGCGCAATGACGAATTAGTCCGGCGCCAATCGCACTAGTTTCATCAGAAAAAGAGGCCATCGTTTCACCATCACCGCCTGAAAAGTCACAACGACCCTGAAAAATAAAAAAGTTCCATTGAGCTGAAAAAGAAATCAGAATCGCCCCCTGACTCCTGCCGAGGGCCTCGACTCAAGCGCTCTGGCACCGCGACACACCGGCTATTTGCGAGGTAAGCAATGCGCACTGCACAGATGACACGCCCGCCACAGACCCTCTACGTCACCGTCCGCCGCGACGAGTTGCGCCAGTTGAAAGACGAGCGTGAACAGTTGCAACAGGAAGTCATCCGTCTGCGCGCGCAGTTGCAGGCCCAGCTCGCGAATCAAGCCATCAGTTGCTGAGCCCTTGTAGGCGCTGGCCTGCCGGCGCCTTAAAGGATCGTTCCCTCAGATCCAACTCACGAAGTTTTCACCAGCCCTTCCCGATAATCCTCCGCCAGAACGCCGCCTCACGCATGGGCGGTGGTAATTATTGGGTTGGAGCGCTGCATGGCGATGTTCAAACGCAGCACGAAGTCTGCAAAAGGGTTTGATTGGGCAGGTTTTGGCTGGATGTTCCTGTTTTTCTGGTATTTCTCAGGCATTACCCAACTGCTGATCCAACTGACCGGCACCTCCGGTTTCAGTGGCTTCCGCCAGGCGTTCTTCATGAGCGCGCTGTGGTTGGCACCCATGCTGCTATTCCCACGTCGCGCCCGGCTGCTGGCCGGTTTGATCGGTGTTGTGTTGTGGGCCTGTTCCATGGCCAGCCTGGGCTATTTCTTTATTTACCAGCAGGAATTTTCCCAGAGCGTCATCTTCATCATGTTCGAGTCGAACATCTCTGAAGCCGGCGAGTACGCCACCCAGTATTTTGCCTGGTGGATCGTACTGGCCTTCATTGCGCACACCGCCCTGGCCATCTTCCTCTGGACCCGCATACGCCCGGTCTACCTGCCCCGGGGCCGGGCGATGGTCGCAGCCACCGCCATAGTGCTGGCGATCGTCGGTTATCCGCTGGCCAAGCAGATCGCTACCAACGACACCCTGGAGCGGGCCATCGATGGTTTCGAAACCCGTGTCGAACCTGCAGTGCCATGGCAGATGATCGTCGCCTATCGTCGCTACACCCAGCAGTTGAACAACATGCAGGGCATGCTCGACAACGTCAGCAAGATCCCGCCCCTGAGCAACTTCAAGGACAGCATGGCCGGCCAACCGTCGACGCTTGTGTTGGTGATCGGCGAGTCCACCAACCGCCAGCGCATGAGCCTCTACGGCTATCCCCGCAAGACCACGCCGGAGCTGGACAAGCTGCGTGACCAACTGGACGTGTTCGACAACGTCATCACCCCGCGCCCCTATACCATCGAGGCGCTGCAACAGGTGCTGACCTTTGCCGACGAAGAGCATCCAGACCTGTACCTCAAGACCCCATCCATCGTCAGCATGATGAAACAGGCCGGCTACAAGACTTTCTGGATCACCAACCAGCAGACCATGACCAAGCGCAACACCATGCTCACGACGTTCTCCGAGCAGGCCGACGAGCAGGTGTACCTCAACAACAACCGCAACCAGAACGCCCGCCAGTACGATGGCGACGTGCTGGAGCCGTTCTCCAAGGCCCTCGCCGACAAGGCCGAGCGCAAGCTGATCGTGGTGCACCTGCTGGGCACCCACATGAGCTACCAGTACCGCTACCCGCCAAGCTTCGACACTTTTACCGACCGCCAGGGCGTGCCGGACGGCGTGCGTGACGACCAGTTGCCGACCTACAACAGCTATGACAATGCGGTGCGCTACAACGACTTCGTGGTGTCGAGCCTGATCAAGGATTACGCCAAGACCGACCCCAATGGGTTCCTGCTGTACCTGTCCGACCACGGCGAGGATGTGTTCGACTCGGCAGGCCACGACACCCTGGGTCGCAACGAGGGCAAGCCGACGGCGCCGATGTACACCATCCCCTTCATGACCTGGGCCTCGCCGAAGTGGCGCGCTACCCACGACTGGAATATGCAGGGTGATGTGCAACGGCCGTACAGCAGTTCGCAGTTGATTCACACCTGGGCTGACCTGGCCGGCTTGAGCTTCGACGAACTGGACCGCAGCCGCAGCCTGGTCAGTGATAGCTTCAAGCCACGGCCGTTGCTGATTGGCGATCCCTACCAGCGTCCGCAGAAGGCCTTGATCGACTTCAGCCTGATCAAGCCCAAGGCCAGTACCGGCACCCAGAATGTGGTGCTGAAGTAAACGACCCCGCCCCTCACGTTAACTCTGGAGGGGCGTGACGTTAACCCGCACTTAATAAGCGTCCTACAAACTATTCCCATAAATCTGATCAGGGACGGTGCAGATACCGGTCACTTTTAATGGGAATACATGCGATGAAACTTTCCACCTTGATGCTCACCGGCCTGTTGGGCCTGACCTCCGCTGCGGCCTTCGCTGAAGGCGGCGGGGAACGCGTGAAGGAGCACTTCAACAACTTCAGCTTCGTCCAGAAGCAAATCCACGGCGATGCCGAACAGACCGCGGCTGCCGATGCCAAGGGCACTGAATCCGGATCTGCCGAACAGGCGCGGGACGCCGAGCAACCCAAGAGCTAACCCCACCCCCGATCATTCCCACGCAGAGCGTGGGAATGATCCGTTAGAGGACCTTGCTCCAGAACAGCATGCGGCCATGGGCCGGGTCGAAGATTGAGTCGTCGAACCCAAACTTGCGGTACGACGCCTGTGCCACGGCATTACCTTCCAACACTTCCAGGGTGATCTTGCAGCAACCACGCTGGCGGGCGATTTCCTCGACCTTTTGCAACATTTTCTGGCTCAGGCCCAGCCCCCGGAATGCTTCCTTGACGACCACGTCATGCACGTTGACCAGCGGCCGGCAGGCAAAGGTCGAGAACCCCTCGAAACAGTTGACCAACCCGGCCGGCTCCCCGCCGACAAAGGCCAGCACGCTGAACGCATGGGGGCGCTTGGCCAGTTCCGCCGGCAACTGTTGCAGCAGGTCGGCGGACAAGGCGTGGCCGCCGCCCATGGGGTCTTGTGCATAGTGGTTGAGCAACAGGCCAAGGGCCTCGGCGTGCACGGGGTTGCTGTAGCTGGCTTGCAGTACCAGTATTTCTGCGGCTTCCATTTCCTTCCTCGATAACTGCCCGGCAGGGATGAGCTCCCCGCAAAAGCTCGATTGTAAGCGCGGTGTAGGCGTTAGATGAAGGAGATTAACTACAAGTTGGCGCGGGAAAAAGCCAACAAGTAAACGCCAGTGAGCATGGGCAAATAGCCATCACTGACCAAAACGTTGCAACTGCATCTCTTGCAAACGACTGAGGGTGCGGCGGAATGCAAATTCCAGGTAACCCTCGGTGTATAGCTCAGCCAAGGGCACCTTGGCTTCGATGTACAGCGCCACCTTGCGGTCGTAGCACTCATCGACCAGGGCGATAAACCGCCGCACGCTGTCGTCGTGCACCGACAGCGCCGGCAACTCACGGTCGCCCGCCTCCACGCGCTGGGCGCCATCCTCGGTACCACGGGCAATCCGTCCAGGGCGTGTCGAGGCGCTCAAGCCGGGGACTTCGCCCAGTAAAATGGCACGATAGCGATCACACAACAGCATGAAATCCATGGCCGCCAACGGTTGCTCGCACAGGTCAGCGTAGCGGCACCACAGGATGTTTTCGCTGGACCGCACCGTGGCAATCACACGCGAGCCCACGCTCACCGGTGCACTGCTTAAGGCCTGGCCTTTGCTCAAATCCTCAAAGACCCTGGCCAACGCCTCGGGTTGATCCACCCAATAGCGCTGCACGGCCGTGCCCGGATGCAAGCGGTGATCCTCACTGCCATCAACCGCCACCACCTGCATATGCGCCTGGATCGCCTCGATAGCCGGCACGAAGCGCTCGCGGTTGAACCCATCGGCGTACAACTGCCCTGGCGGCTGGTTGGACGTGCAGACCATCACCACCCCTTCGTCGAACATTACCTGGAACAGGCGCCCGAGGATGATTGCGTCGCCAATGTCATTGACGAACAGTTCGTCGAAACACAGTACCCGCACCTCGCGACTCAACTCGCGGGCCAGCGCCTGCAACGGGTCCGGGGTGCCGGTCAATTGGAACAGGCGTTGATGGACCCAGCCCATAAAGTGATGAAAGTGCTGGCGTCGCGCAGGCACCCGCAGGCTCTGGTGGAACTGATCCATCAGCCAGGTCTTGCCCCGCCCCACCGGCCCCCACAGATAAACCCCGGTGACCGGTGCGTCGGCGGCTTGGTGCAATGCCGCATGGCAGGCCTGCAACGCCTCAACCGCTCGGCGTTGCGCGTCGTCAGCCACAAAACCATCGGCCAGGGCCTGTCGGTAGGCAGCCAGCGGTGAGTCAAGCGTCATGCGAGGCTTTTACTGACCACCTCGAACACATCGCTGGACAGCTCGCCCGAACCGCGGATGCGCTCCAGTTCCGCCTTCATCAGCGCCTGGCGGGCGCTGTCGTATTTGCGCCAGCGGGTCAACGGCGCCAACTGCCGCGAGGCAATCTGCGGGTTGAAGGCATTCAGCTCGATGACCAGGTCCGCCAGGAAGCGATAGCCCGAGCCATCGGCCGCGTGGAAGTTGATCAGGTTCTGCCCGGCGAAGGCGCCGACCAGCGCGCGCACCTTGTTCGGGTTCTTGATATTGAACGCCGGGTGCTGCATCAGCGCCTTGACCCGCGCGAGCCCGCCCGGCAACACGCTGCCGGCCTGGACGCTGAACCATTGGTCCATGACCAGCGGGTTGTCCTTGAAGTTCTCGGCAAACACTTGCAGGGCCTTGGCCTTCTCGGCGTCGAACGGCGAGTTGACCAGCACCGCCAGTGCCGTCAGGCGTTCGGTCATGTTGTCACACGCGTCGAACTGCTCCAGGGTTGCGGCCAGCACTTCTGGCTTGCCGCTGAGCATCAAGTACGACAGCGCGATGTTCTGCAGGGCGCGGCGCGCGAAGTGCTCTGCCGAGGCCACGTAAGGCGTGTTGCGCGACAGGTCGCGGTTGGCCTGGTAGCGCAGCCACAAGCCTTCGAACAGTTGGTCGGCCAACTGCTTGCGCGCAAACTCGCGGGCGGCGTGGATCGCGTCGACGTCAGCCACTTCGCTGATTTCGGTCAGGTAGGCCTCGCCCGGCAACGACAACATTTCCGCGACCATGGCCTGGTCCAGGCTTTCATCGCTCAGCACGCTACGCAGTGCGTTGACCAACCGTTGATCGAGCACCAGGGCCTGGCCCTGCTGGTGTTGGCCGATCAGGTCCTGCAACACCTGCACCGCCAGTTGCTGGCCCGCCTCCCAGCGATTGAAACCGTCACTGTCGTGCTGCATCAGGAACATCAACTGGTCACGGCTGTAGGGGAAGCTCAGCTTCACCGGTGCCGAGAAGCCGCGCAACAGCGACGGCAACGGCTGTTCGGCGATATCGACGAACGTGAACGTCTGCTCGGCTTCAGTCACCGACAATACCCGCGAGGTGCCCTGCGCAGCGGCTTCACCGGCCAGACGCAACGGTAGGTCGACGCCCTTGGCATCCAGCAGGCCCAGGGCCACGGGAATCACGAACGGCAGTTTTTCCACGTTGTCCGGGGTTTGCGGGCAGCTCTGGCGCAAGGTCAGGCTGTAGGTTTTAGCGCCAGCGTCGTAGGACTCGCTCACCACCAGGCGTGGGGTGCCGGCCTGGCTGTACCAGCGCTTGAACTGGGTCAGGTCGGCGCCGTTGGCATCTTCCATGGCCTTGATGAAGTCGTCGCAGGTCACGGCCTGGCCGTCGTGGCGCTCAAAGTACAGGTCGCTGCCTTTGCGGAAACCCTCGGCACCGAGCAAGGTGTGGATCATGCCGACTACTTCCGAACCCTTTTCGTACACGGTCAGGGTGTAGAAGTTGGAAATCTCGATAAAGCTGTCCGGGCGCACGGCGTGGGCCATCGGCCCTGCATCTTCAGCGAATTGGTGAGTGCGCAGGTAGGCCACATCCTGGATACGCTTGACGGTGGCCGAGTTCATGTCGGCGGAGAAGTGTGAATCACGAAATACCGTGAAACCTTCCTTGAGCGACAGCTGGAACCAGTCGCGGCAGGTCACGCGGTTGCCCGACCAGTTGTGGAAGTATTCGTGGGCGACGATGGCTTCTACCCGCTGGTGCGCGGCGTCGGTCGCGGTTTCGGCGCGGGCCAGCACGGCGCTGGAGTTGAAGATGTTCAGGCCCTTGTTTTCCATGGCGCCCATGTTGAAATCGTTGACCGCGACGATCATGAAGATATCCAGGTCGTATTCGCGACCGTAGACCTCTTCATCCCAGCGCATGGACTTCTTCAGGCTGTTCATGGCGTGCTGGCACTTGTCGATGTTTTCCGGCTCGACATAGATGCGCAGAGCGACGGTGCGCTGGCTCATGGTGGTGAAGGTGTCTTCGACGCACCACAGGTCGCCGGCCACCAGGGCGAACAGGTAGGCCGGTTTCTTGAACGGGTCTTCCCAGGTCGCCCAGTGCCGGCCGTCTTCGCCGGGGCCGCTGGCAATCGGGTTGCCGTTGGACAGCAGCACCGGATAGCGGTGTTGCTCGGCGATCACGGTGGTGGTGAACGTGCTCATCACGTCCGGGCGGTCCAGGTAGTAGGTGATCTTGCGAAAACCTTCGGCCTCGCATTGGGTGCAGAACATGCCGCCGGACTTGTACAAGCCTTCCAGGGCGGTGTTGGTTTGCGGATGGATGCGCACGCTGGTGTCGACCGTGAAGCGCTCGCTGGTCGGTTGCAACGTCAGATGGCTGTCGCTCAACTGGTAGTCGGCGGCGCTCAGTTCCTGGTCACCCAGGGCCACGCTCAGCAGTTCCAACTGCTGGCCATCGAGTACCAGCGGCGGCAGGCCGGTGCCGCGCTCGGGATTGCGGCGCATCACCAGCTGCGCGTGGACCAGGCTATGGTCCTCGAACAACTCGAAGGTCAGGTGGGTCTCGTCGATCAGGTACTCGGGCGCCTGATAGTCCTTCAGGTAAATCATCTTCGGTTGTTCGGTGCGCATGCGTGAAATCCTTCTACTGATGCACGGCGAGCTGGTAAGCCGTGTATTTACGAATATTGATAACGCCGGTATCGAAGATCAGGTATTGGCCCTTGATCCCCAGCAGCGTGCCTTCGGCAATCGGGTTCTTGTCCAGGTTGAAGCTGACGATCTTGGTTGGATATTGCTCCACCGGGTAGCGGATTTCGAGGGGCTCGATATCGGTTACCGGTTGGATGGCCTGCAGGCCGAAGCGTTCCTGCAATTGCAGCAGGCCGTCGGCGCAGGAGACGAACAGCTCGTCGCGTACCTGCGCAAGGTCTACCGCTGCCGCGTCACCCTTGAGCAAGGCGCGCCAGTTGGTCTTGTCGGCGACCTGGCTGCGCAGCACATCTTCGACAAAGCCCGATTGCTGGCGCGTGGCCACGCGCATGATCGGCAATGCCTGGCTCGCGCCCTGGTCCAGCCAGCGCGTGGGCAGTTGGGTGGCGCGGGTGATGCCGACCTTGATCCCCGACGAGTTCGCCAGGTACACCACATGGTCGGTCATGCAGAATTTTTCGCCCCAGGCCGGATCCCGGCAGGTGCCGGCATCGAAATGGCAGCGCTCGGGGCTCATGATGCACAGGTCGCACTGGGCCAGCTTGGTCATGCACGGGTAGCAATAGCCCTGGCTGAAGCTGGTCTTGGTCTTGCGCCCGCAGTGGGTGCAGTGGATCGCACCGAGGTATTCCAGGCGCACATGAGTGCCAATCAACGGGTTGACCGGCACCTCGGTGTCGCCCAGGCGAAAAGCGTATTGAACGGTCGGCGAACCCAGTTGCGCCGACATCTTGCTGACTGCACCACGGCCAATCTCAATCAATGGATGGCATCCGACTTGAACAGGATGTTTTCCACCGGGGTCGACTTCGATTGGCATTCCTGCGGCCCCATGTAGCCGGTGCGCTGGTCTTCCGGCAGGTTTTGCAGCTCCCAGGCGATCATCGCCTGCAACGACAGCTCACGCTGTTCGGCGGTGAGCTTGCGGCCATCGGACCATTTGCCGATTTCCACGGCGAGCTTGAGGCTCTGGTAGATATCCGGGGTGATGTTTTCGATCATTTCAGCAAAAGAGGACATAAGACTCTTCCTTTAAATAATGGGCAGAGATTCAAGCGTTACGTTTATGGTGGCTGTACAACCCGCCGAGCAAACCGGTGATGCAACCCGCCACCAGGCCGCCGACATGGGCCGCATTGGCGATTTCGCCGAAGCCGATCATCGAGACCAGGCCCGACAGGCACAGCACCAGCCACACCAGCATCATCACCAGCACGCCACGCGGCAGGCGATACGCCGGGTTGGGCGCGAGCATCTGGTAGATCCAGCAATGGCCGAGCAAGCCGTACAACACGCCAGACAAGCCGCCGAACAGGCCCGGGCCGCCAAAGGTGTATTGCGCGTAGTTGGAGGCCAGGCTGAACAGCAACGTCAGGCCCAGCAGGTTGATACTGCCTTGGCGCGCCTCGATCCGCCGCCCCAGTTCCCAGTACCACATGCCATTCATCGCCAGGTGGAGGATGCCGAAATGGATCAGCATCGGCGTCACCAACCGCCACCACTGCCCCGCCGCCAAGCTGTCGGCCAGGGGCGTGAAGTACAGGTATTCACCGGCCACGTGGAAATTCAGGAACGTCAGCCAGCTCATGGCTTGCAAGTTGTCGCCAAGCATCGTGACCGCACCGACGATCAGGCTCAGCAGCAACACACCCGCGGTCAGTGGGCTGTGGCGCAACTGCTGGAGAAAACCGGCGCGCTTGGCTACCGGTTCCTGGGGAATATCCAGCTGCTGGTGCGGATCGCCGGCAGGGAAACGCTGATACAGGCTGCGCACGTCTTCGCTGATCGCGTCCGGCACCCAGAGCACCTGCTCGCCGGCCTCTTCGCTGACGCGATGGGGCACCTGCATGCGCTGCAACAGTTTGACGAATCCAGCCAGGTCAACCGTCAGCGGCAAGCGTAAAACGGCCACGTTACTCATGAATCACCTCAGGGCGCTCGACATCGACCCATACGAACTTGTTGGGGTCCAGGCAGGTTTCCTGATCCAGGCGATACGCCACCAGCTTGCCGTAGAGCACTGCGCTGTAGTCCAGGCAGGCCAGGTTCGGGCGGATCGGCGCCGGTTTGCCACTGCGCCAGTAGTGGCCGACAAACAGCAGCGGCTCATCCACCCCATAGCGCAGCAGGGAGTTTTTCTCGGTCGAGGACAACGGCGTACGGGCCACCGGGTCGGGCAAGGCATCGGGCTGGAACACAATATCGCCGTAGGTCTTCGGGTCGTCTTCCCAGAACTTGGTGCGAAAGAACGAACGGGTCAGGCCATCGCCACCGGTCAGCGTCAGGCCGTCCGGCAGGCGCATATCGGTGCCGCGCAGCAGGCGATCGAAGGCATTGCAGGCAAAGCTGCCCGGCACCGCCGCCGCCTGCAGGAAATGCTCGTCGATACAGCCGTCGGGGAACTGCCCGCGCAGCGGTTCGATCAGCCCCGCATCCCAGCAGGCGTGCACCACGCGAAAACGCCCGGCATCGACAAACAACGGCATGTCGTAGAACCAGCCGAGGAAGTCATGCCAGTCGCCGGGGTGGTGTTCAAACTGGGTCAGGGTCTCGTGGATCAGCCGCGCGTGGCGTGGCGAATGTTCACGCACGTACTGCTTGCCACTGCCGGGCGGCGCCAGGGTGCTCCAGCCCAGGGCGTTGAACTCATGGTTGCCCATGATGCACAGCGCCTGGCCGGCTTCGGCCATGTCGTGGACGATATGCAGTGCCTCGCGGATGCGCGGGCCACGGTCGATGATATCGCCGAGGAACACCGCCATGCGGGAGGGATGGCGCCAGGTGCCGCCCTGCTTGTGGTAACCCATCTGGTCGAGCAGGTGCTCAAGGGTATGAGCGCAACCGTGCACGTCACCAATCAGGTCGTAGCTACGCGCGGGATCGAGCATCAGTCGCCTCCACCCCCCAAGCGGCTGCCCCAGCCCAGCTTGGTGCGGCACACTTCGTAGTAGTTGTGATCCAGCGGGTGGATCAACCGCAGCTTCTGCGCTTTTTTGCTCACGGTGATGGTGTCACCGGGGGCGCAGGTAAAGTGGTTCTGCCCGTCACAGGAGACTTGCGGGTAGATCTGCATGTCTTTGGAGACCACGATTTTCAGCTCACTGTTGCCATCGACCACAATCGGCCGGCTCGACAACATATGGGGGTACATCGGCACGATCACAATGGCATCGAGCTTGGGATGCATGATCGGCCCGCCGGCTGACAGCGCATAGGCCGTGGAACCTGTGGGCGTGGCGACGATCAGGCCGTCGGCCTTCTGGCTGCAAACGAACTGGCCGTCGATGTACAGCTCGAACTCGATCATCCGCGTCGACTTGCCGGGGTGCAGCACCACATCGTTGAGGGCATCGCCCTGGCCGATGGCTTCGCCATGGCGGCGCACTTCGGCTTGCAGCAGGAAGCGGTTTTCTACCAGGTAATGGCCGTCCAGCACCTTGGCCACTTCGACTTCCAGGTCGTCAGGGCGGATATCGGTGAGGAACCCCAGGCTGCCCCGGTTGATCCCCAGCACCGGCACGTTATGCCGCGCCAGGGCCCGGGCGGCGCCCAGCAGGCTGCCGTCGCCGCCGACCACGATCACCATGTCGCAGACTTCACCGAGCATTTTGCGCGATGAGGTCTGCAGGCCGTGGCCCGGCAGAATCTCGGCGATGGTGTCTTCGAGGATCACATGCAGGTGGCGCTCAAGCAGAAACTTTTTCAGCCGGCGGACCGTGTCCAGAACCTGGGTACTGCCCAGGCGACCGATGATGCCGATATTGCGAAATTGCTCCATGGGGCTCCTGCAGGGTTTGGGTCTGGCAAAAAGAACGATTATGGGCGAAAGGCCGCATTAGACAAAATCCTTTGTCGCCACGGGGCCCAGACGACAACGGTTCTCAACACCCGCCACGGTCCCGCAGCGAGTAGGAAACAGCTATGCTCGGACCATGAATCCGTTTCCCGACCTGCAGTACCTGCCCCGTCAATTGCGTCATCCCGAAGTGCGGGACCTGGCGTGGGTGATCCTCGCCCCGCCGATGCTGGAACAAACACCCTGGCCGCAACGCCATCCCCTGGCCGGCAGCGATTGGGTGCAGCAACCCGCGGCACTGGAACAATGGCTGCGGCAACTGGACCAGGACAGCAGCCGCCTGCTGCACTGGCTGAGCCTGGCACGTACCCGGCGCCTGGGCCTGTATTACGAACGCCTGTGGCAATTTGCCGTGCAACACGCGCCCGGCGTGGAATTGCTCGCGGCCAACCTGCCTATCCGCCAGGCCGGCCATACCCTGGGGGAGCTGGACATGCTGCTGCGCGACCGTGACGGCGTGCATCATCTGGAACTGGCGATCAAGCTCTACCTGGGCCCGCAAGAGGGCGACGGCCGTGATACCGCGCAATGGCTAGGCCCCGGTTGTCACGACCGCCTGGACCGCAAGCTGGCCCATCTGGCCGACCATCAACTGCCCATCTCGGCGAGCGCGCAAAGCCGGCAGATGCTGGCAGCCCTGGATATTAGGGATTTCACCGCCCATCTGTGGCTCGGCGGCTACCTGCTGTACCCCTGGCCCGGCGAGGCCGAACCGCCCCTCGGCGCCCATCCACAGCATCTGCGTGGGAGCTGGTTGCATCAGCGCGATTGGCTGGCTTTTATCAATGCCAGCCCGCCGGGCCGCTGGCAACCCCTGCCCCGCCATGCCTGGCTCGCGCCGGCGCATTACCCGGCAGGGGAAATCTGGAGTGAGGAGCAGATGCAGCGCTGGCTGGCCGACCTTGATCCGATGGCGCCGGCGCAACTGTTGGTGCGCATGATGCACAACGGTGGGGATTGGCAGGAAGCGGAGCGGCTGTTTCTGGTGGCGGATCTTTGGCCGAATGTACCGGGGACCACCTAAGCCCCACGGCACCATACTCAACGGGCTCAAGTGTCATTTGAGCTGAGAAATATCTGTTGCGGCAACTTGAAGCCTCTCAACTTGAGCACCGCCAGTGGTCCCGCATCCAATTCCGTGCGCAGGTGCCAGGTCAGGCTCAAGCCATCCGGCGCCTTGAGCAGCAGGCGATAGCGGCTGTGATTGTCGTCCAACGGCGTGACCTGGGCGTTTCCCAGCCAGCGGATCAGGTCCCAGGTATCAGAGTAGTCGCCGAACAGACGCTCGCCGGCATGCACGCTGGTCCAGCTCAGGCTCACGCCCGGATAGTCGCTGTGGCCCGGCCAGTGGAAGCGCTGCCAACTTTCCTTCTAGTTGAAATACTGGTGCCGGTCGCCGTTGAGGATGAAGGTGGTCTGCACCACATCGCGCACCGTTTTGCCTTGCAGCTCGAAACTCAGCCCCATGCCGCCGTCGGTGTAGAGCACATCGGCGAGGTCGCTGAGCTGGTTGATGGCGCTGAGAAACGCCGGGTTGAAACGTAACTCTTGGCGATGACGTGGGTCCACAACCCACTGACTGCCCTCCTTGCGCAACACGCCGCTCAATTGCCGCTTTAGAAACTGCTCGATGCGCCAAGCGGGGTTGGCGGCCAGGTGCTAGCCATAGAAATGCCAAAGCGTGGGTGACAGGGTTTGCCAGAGGCCTGGCACAACACCAGGGCGGAGGATTCGACGTTGGCCAGGGTTTTGACCAGCAGATCAGCGTCGGCTTTGTCCGGACGGGCCAGCATCAGGTGGGCCTTGAGCTGGTCGTAGGTCTGCCGGGCGCGTTCAGCGCGCTCGGAATGGTCCGGTTGCAGCTTGACCAGCGCGTTGAGTTGCTGACGAAGATCGGCGGTGGTTGGATCGCGAATCAGACGCTTGCTTTAATAGCCTTAGTAACGCCTGCTCAAGAGTGTCATCCGCATCGCCTGCTATCCGGCTGTGACGCGACACAGTTTGACCTTTCCTGGACGGCTGGGCCGTGATCGCCTTGACCTCGCCGCGCAAGGAACTGAGTAGTGTCGTTACCGACGCATCCAGTTCGCTCAAAGCTGTGTGTAGACTTACACCCAGTACCTGCAGCACACGCCGACCGCACCAAATTTTTTGGATTAAATCCTCTTCACGTGCCTTATCCCACCCATCAGCGACCTGCTGTTGAACGAAATACAGCAACACACGCCCGAAGCTCAGTAAGCACCAACACAAGAGCGGCTACACCAAAGCCATGCACCAGAAATTCGCGGGATGCTCCCGTAACGATTGAGTACCGAACAAAAACGTCCTAAACACCAAGCAGCAAAAGCAGCAGTGGCAGTAGGCCTAACCAAAGCCAACCCCTAGGCTGCGAAGGTCGTGGCGACGGTGCTGGGACTTGATCCAATCTGACCGGCATTACTAACTCGCACTCACTTGAGGCAAAGAAGAAATCAAGGTGCAGCCACACGCGCAACGATGCCCATGAAACGCGACCGGAATGCCGTGGTCGTGAAACGCTGGATGGCCCTCGGCAATCTCCGTTCGACCATGGCCGGGGATCAGACAGTCCACCGGGTCGGGCACCAATGCCTCTGAAATTCATGACAGTGGATCCTGATAGAACAGTGTCGCCGCCAGTTGTTTTGTCACCTATGCGGATAACGTTTTTCATGTTTAATCTCTCTCACGAAGCAATTAAATTACTTACCTTGCGCAGGAGCCACATCTGTCAAACACATTTAAAACCCAAGAGCAATCATCGTTATACGCTTTTAAACATATTGCTTGGCGCATACCATTACGAGCCGAAAACAGCCACCAAACTAACCTCACAGAGCCTACAAATCATTGTCTTTCCGAAAAAGCTATTGACTTACATTGCATCCATTTTTGGACCCTTTTTACTTTTGTGACAAATGAAACTTTGCACCAACCTGCCATGGATTGCTCCACTGCTACCTCATCACCCTTAATCAAGTACACTCTGCTCGGCTCCTGTATCACGGGCTCAGTATCAGAACCATATAAAAACGACTTTTCTTTAACCACACCGCTAATGGGCACAGGCATTCCTGCCACCTCAAACAAAATTGATCGCACAGCTTTACTGACTGAAATCTTATCCTTATAAGGGTATACGTAAGATAACTCCCCAACATTATCTTTCATATCTCCACCCATATCAAAAAAACCTGACCGCAACTCGTCTCTAACTAAAGCGCCGCCTTCAAAAACAAACACACTCACATCATAAACATCACTTATAACATCCCATGCTCTCGGCGCTTCCACACTGTGTATTACAAAAAACCATTTCTTCGCTCGCTGCACTCACAAAAATAGCGAAGGCATCATTGATTTTTCCTTTTGTTCCTGCGTATGGAAACTCATACACCAGCCTTGATTTTTCAGATTTGGATAATGAGTAAATTGCGATACCATCAGGATCGCGTGACAACTGCCCCTCCTCCGTAGGAGTCTTTGTAAAAACGAAGCATACTGTTGAACCATTAAAATCCATAGGTTGATAAGCTTGCCCGCCCCCAAGATCATCGCATGTGCGGCCAAACACCGCAGCCGGCAAAACTAAAACACAGAGAATCATAAAAGTTAGTAACTTAAACATTTTTAGTACACTCAGTTTCAAAGTGATGAAAGAAAATAGGTGTAATATCTCGTTTGTATTGTTGCCGCTCAGGCAAACCCGCCAATCCGACATTAATAGGTCGCGTCACAGCAATTACGGCAGCGCTCTCAGACAGAGAAGTATCTTCGGCAATTAACGCAATATTTTTTCCTTGCCAAAACCATAGAGCAGTCTCTATAGCTACCGCAAAGTCGCTCTCTAAAAGTTCCGGCATTACATCAATTTTAAGCCCCGTTTCTTTGGCGCACTTTTTGTACGTCTCATAATGAGTAAGATGTATCAATCCTCGCCCTCTAAAATCCTTTCCTGGCTGTTCGGTGCTTCCGTAGCAGTGCACACCATATGCAGCATCGTTCCCCAGCAAATTCTCATCTATCCACTTTAACTTCTCCTCTTTACTGACAAAGCTGAGTCCCACCCTAGAGAAACCTGCATTGATTACCGTCGGAGAAAGCTTATAAAGCTTATCAGCTGTGTAGGTTCTTCTTGAGTAATTCAGCGACTCTCGAAAACTCACAAATCCCCCTGTCTCCTTCTTTGCTTGAGCCAATAAATGTGTGATTTGGACGCAACTATTTACACCATATTTATTGAACATACTCCTGGAAGCGCCCACCATTGCACTAATGAATTCAGGGTTGACAGCATTGCCGCATATATCCTCAAAAAATCCTCTCGTTAAATTGATCATGGCGCCGCATTTTTTGCAATTCAGAACCCCCTGCACACTAATAAATAAGTGATTAACTAATCCCACCGGATGCAAGTGATAAACCCGGCCATCCACCGGCAACCCCACTTCCGGTGCCACCTCATTCCACCAACTGATCTCCTTGATCCGCTCCTTCTCCGCCACCCAGTTCAAAAGTGGAGTCGAGCCGCTATGCCCCACTACATCGTCCAGCGCATCCCACTTGTAAGGTTCGTGGCGCCACTCGCTTTCGTAGTGGATGATCAGTTGCGACAACGACTGCGCGTGCGCCGGTAAAGCAATCGCTGCCTGTAACTCTTCAGCCGTCACCACTCCATCACGTTCTCGATCAATGATGTCGTACAGGCGATTCTTCATTCGTCCTTCATCCGACTTATCGGCCAAGTTACCGTAGCGTTCGAGTTGCTCCTGACTGAAACGGCCTACGGCCCGAAAAAAGGACGCCAGGGTTTGCCGAGGGGAGTCATAGTTGAAGACGACGTCGTAGCCCTCCCACGACCATGGACTGAACCACGGTGTAACGCCCACTTCTTCACGCACCCAACCATCGAGTAACACACCGTTCTCGTCGTGGAATAGCCCATCAAGTCGATACCAGTTGCAGGCGCTTCGATCTGGCATTGCGGTGACTACGATTTTTTTGTCTGCCGGCAGGCCATCAATCAGGCTTTTGGGCACCCGCAGATCAGCATCACTGGGCGTGCTGGCAGCGCTGAGTGTGGGTGGTTGTGTGGCGTTGAAACGCTCTTGATGCGTCACCACTGCGGTGCCCTTGGAGAATTTCAGCCAGGTCTTGCTGGCGGCGGGCAGTCGCTGGGCCCAGGCACGGCTTGCCTCGATAAATGGCTCCACGTGGTCGGCACTGAACACTTCCAGGTGCAACTTCTTTTCCGGGTGCTCGGCATTGCCGCCTTGATACTCGCCAATGTGTCCGATCAAATCGCCCGCCTTGATCGGGATGGGCTGATCGAGCACCACGATGCGGTCAGCTAGCGGTTCCGGGGCGCCTTCCAGCGAGTTGAAATGAACGTATTGATTAACACGCTCCAACTTGCGGAACGGACCTTCACCGCTCACGGTAACTTCCGTGCCGTCGGGTAATTCCATAAGGACGGCGCTTCTGGTGCTGGCTTCTGCGCGGACGCGCAGTGAAGGCGTCGCTTTGACCCGATACTCATCTCCGACGACGGGGACCAGATAATCAACCGAAAGGAAACCGAGCAGTGAGCCGTCGGCTTTTTTCAGTATATCTGGCCCGTTAGTGCTTTCCAGCTTGCGGTATTCACCCTCCCCGCTGACGGTCACTTCTGCGCCCTGTGGCAGCAGCGCCAATACCTTGCCGACCCGCGCCTGGTTACGCACATTCAGGCCACGTTGCTCAGGAGGACCTGTGCGTACATCACTAACCGTCATCTTGACCCGCCGAGTCTGCCCCTCGGGCCAAAATGCCGGACGGAGGATGGAAGGGTCATTCCGATAAACCGCCCAGTCCTGCAAGTGCATATACAGGCTATAAAAGATTAGGCTCGGCGGTACGTCGGGGCTCCCTTCAATCTGGGGTGCTTGGAGGCGATGGCGGACCAGCACAAAGTTACGTGAAAATGGCTTGGGTACACACAGTTCTTCAGTGAAGTAAGTGGTGGTCGGCGAGCGTTCATCGATGCGGTAGGCCACCACGTCGCCGTCGGCCAGGCAATGCACGCTGGATTGATCCAAGGTACCGGCCGTGCCGCCGTCGAAATGCACCCCGCCGTGCCACAGGCCATTGCGGCCCAATGGGTAGTAGCCCGTAGCGGCCTTGGCCATTTGGGTTAATTGAAGCAGTGAGTTGCTTTTGCCCTTAAAGGGATGGCACCAATTTTTCAACGGTTGCAGTGTATTGGCATTTGTTTGCGTTAACGCGGGAGCCTCTTCCAACGGTATCTGCGGCGCTGCTGAAGTCAATGCAACCGGCACATAAACCTGCGCCTTGCGGCCAGGGTTTAGAAGGTTAAAAAACACAGAGAACAAGTTAGCCATGATGTGATTCGCTCCTGGTTCGCAAAGGAATCAGCCAGAGAAATCCACAGGCCCGTTGGCCTTGGATTTATGCTCGGTCAATTGAGGGAGCTGCGGCATATCCAGAGCTTGTTGGGCTGGGGCCAGTAAGTCGAAGTACGCCGACTTGACGAGGTAGTCCCCCTGAGTCCCGTACTCGATACTGCTCGGATTGAGGGTGATGTAGCTGCCCCCTGCGTTGAGGGTGATCTTCTTTTTCGCCGTGATATGAATCTCGTCCTCGGTACTGGTGATCTCCAAGCCGTGACGCGCGAGTAACTCCAGCTTGTCGTTTTGCGCCTGGATCTTTACCGCCCCCTGATTAGCGATCAGCTTGATCCCCAGCTTGCGCACAAACAGGCTCATCCCTTGACCCACGCCGATAAACAGCCGCTTGACCACGCTGATATCTGCCTCGGCCCCGGCGTTGATCATGAGGTCGTGTTGCGCGGCCAGTTGCAGGTGCTGGCCGCTGGTCATGGCAACACCATCAGGCGCGCTGATCATCAGCACGGACGACTTGAGTTGCTCTAGGTGTTGCTTGAGAAACTTCAACTGCGCCTGTACATCGGCGGGATCTGCGTGGGCTTCCTGGGCGTCTACCGACAACCCATCCTACTGTTCGCCCGCCTGCTGGAGTCGACCAACCGCTGCGCTCATTTCAAGCATTTGGCCCTGCGCTTTGGGCTGTGCGTCAGCGCTGATGAAGATGCCGCTGCCCGCACGGATGGCGGCATGACCATCGGTACGCAATTCGGCTCCCTGGCCTCGCGGTTGGCGCTCACCATCCACCAAATGCCCAAGGTTGAGCTGGCTCTTGCCACTGTGCTCGGTACTCAGCTTGACGTGCTCCTGCCCCCGCGTGTCGTCCATGCGCAGTTTGTTGTTCGCCGGGGTGCGCAGGACGTTGCGTTTGTAGTTGCGCAAGGTCACGTGGTCGACGTGCTGACTGTCGTGCAGGGCGTGGGCGATGTAGGGGCGGTCGGGGTCGCCTTGTTCGAAGGCCACCGCCACTTCGGTGCCGGCAATCAGCGGTAGGTGCAAGCCGTGGGTGTCGCCGGCATAGGACCGGGCCAGGCGTAGCCAGAGGCTTTCCTGACCCGGCGTCCAGCTGTCGCGGTCGAACAGGAACTGCACCCGGTAGCGCCCTTCCAGGTCGATATGAGCATAGGGGTCGTTGGCCTGGTTGCTGGTGACGCGGGCGGGGATACTGCCAGCGATCAGAGGTTTGTCCTTGAGTGCCGGGCGAAAGCACACGCTTTCTGAGTAGGGGATGGCCTCAAAGGTGGCGATGAAGCTGCTGTCACGGGCGGCGGTGGTTGTCAGGCCGGTGATCACCGCTCCAGGTGTAAAAGCCTGGGGCGCACCGCCGGTGACTTTGAGCACCTGGCCCGGCGCCAGGGTGGCGCTGCTGGTGACGCCGTTGAGTTGGGTCTGATCGTTGAGGTAGCGTTCGTGGCGCAGGCGCGCGTAGAAATAGCCGCTTTCGCTGAGCAGGTCTTCGTCCTGATCCAGCCGGTCGCCGAGGGCTTTGTAGGGTTCGGCGTAGTGGTAGGCCTCGCCGTAGGTGGTTTTGGCGCCGCGGGTCTGGTCAATGTCGCCGTTCAGGTGCGCGCGGGCGTCGCGGTGGTGGTAGGCGCGAAAATGCACCTGTTGCTCGACTACCTGATGGTTGGATTGCAGGTTCCACACGCTGTCCTGGTCGCTGCTGCTGAGGCCGGATTGTGGGTGGTAAGGCAGTTCGACGTTGAACTGGTAGAGGCGTTGATCGTCGCAGAACTCGACCACATCAATGCGCAGGCGCTCGTCACTGGTGAAGCGGTACCAGATACCCACTTGCGCCAGCAGGCGGGTGATGAAGGCCAGGTCGCTTTCGCCGTGTTGCATGACCTGTTCGCGCTTGGGGTAGTCGCGTTTGAGGCTGAAGAGAAAGTCTTGGCCTTCAAAGTCGTGGCGGCTGCGCAGGATGCTTTCGACGATTTGCGGCACCGATTGGTGCTGGTAGATGCGGAACTGACGGCTGCGCGCGAGCAGGGCCAGGCGTGGTTGCAAGGTGATTGCATAACTGGCCTGGTCGTTGGAGCCGGACTGGCGCTTGAAGCTGGTGATCACGCCGTGCAGGGTGCGCAGGGGTTTGATCGGGGGTGGCGTCAAAACTAACAAGGGCAGCTTTTTCGGCGGCGCGTGCAGGCTGAAACAGACGTCTTGGCCGAGCAGGGTTTCGGCGGGGAGGTCGCGTTCGGTGCTGGTGAATTCGATGTGATAGGAGAATGGTTCGCTTAGCCGCTCCTGACCTTCGAAGGCGAGGACGTCCAGCGAGGCAGGAACGTTGCGCACCCATAGCGTGTGTCGGCAGTGATCGAAAAAAACGCTCGGTAATACGCTGGAAGTCATCCCTTTACTCCTGAACGCGAGAGAGCTCAGAGAGTAAAGATTTGTTATCGGCGAATAATGTCGGAAGATTCGACTTTACAAGAAGGGTGCTTCCGGAATCTGATTGAGCGTCGACAGGCTATCGATATGTCGATACTCCACCTGCAACCCGGCCGCCAGCTCCTGAGCCTTGCCCAACCGAATCGGCCCACGTTCGATATCAATCAGCAGCCCTGGGCAATCCAATTGCGGCCATCCGGCAATCGCTTTCAGCCGCCCATCCGTAATCACTAACACACGCTGCTGCTCAGCCGGATACCGCTTGCGCCGCGCCGCCAGCCAATGCCCAGCCTCGGTCAACGCCGCCAGCAGCGGCGTACCACCGCCCGCGCCCAACTGATCCAGCCAGCCCGCCAAGCCTTTCGCTGCTTTCAACCCCTGTACCTGCCACTTCGGCGCCTGCCCGCTGGCCGTCAGCAATGCCATACGTGCGCGCTGTCGATAAGCATCGTCAAACAGCTGGGCCAGCAAGCCCTTGGCGTCGGTTAATGCACGATGCCGCCGGGTGGAGGCCGACGCATCCACGATCACCAGCCACAACTCATGGGCCGAACAGCTGCGCAGGTGATAGCGCAGGTCTTCACGAGATTGCGGCCGCCCCCCCAGCAGGGTGCCCGGCCAGTTGACCGAGCCCTGCTGCGCGCTGCGCGCCTTGCCCTGGCGGCCCCTGTCCAGTCGCCCTGCTTTGGGACGGGCATCCGCCCCCGTATCAGGTCGGGGGCGGATGCCTAGGGCTTTTTTGGCCAGCTAGGCACTTCTCGGCGAGCACCCGTGGGCAATGCGGGTGCGGGCATTTCGCCCCATTGGCCCTGGCCCGACGCGCTATCTGAAGGCTGGGGCGCCTGGCCCTGATCGGACCTGCCTGCAGGCGGTGCTTGCTCCTGGCGACGATGGCGCAAGGCAAATTCGGCAACGGCCTCTATATCTTCTTCAGCGATGGCCGCAACCCCACGCCACGCCGCATGGGCCCGCGCGCCGCGCAACCACACCAGATCGGCACGCAGGCCGTCGACACCAGCGGCAAAGCAGCGCTCGGTAATCTGTGCCAGGGCCTGGTCATCCAGGGCGATGCTTTCCAGGCGTGCACGGGCCTGGGTGCAACGCGCGCGCAGCGCCGCTTGCTGGTCAGCCCACTGCGCGCAGAACGCGCCGGGGTCGCTATCGAAATCCAGGCGCCGGCGAATGATCTGCCCGCGCTCGGCCGGCAAAGTCTGCCCGCTCAATGCCACGTTGAAACCAAACCGATCCAGCAACTGCGGACGCAACTCGCCCTCTTCCGGGTTCATCGTGCCGATCAGCACAAAACGCGCCGAGTGCCGGTGGGAGATGCCATCGCGCTCGATCAGGTTGGTGCCACTGGCGGCGACGTCGAGCAACAAGTCCACCAGGTGATCGGGCAGCAGGTTGACTTCATCCACGTACAACACGCCGCCGTCAGCCTTGGCCAGCACGCCCGGGGAAAACTGCGCACGGCCTTCGCTCAGCGCCGCATCCAGGTCCAGGGTGCCGACCAAACGCTCTTCGGTGGCGCCCAACGGCAAGGTGACGAACTGCCCGCTGGCCAACAGGTCCGCCAAGCCACGGGCCAGGGTGGACTTGGCCATGCCGCGCGGGCCTTCGATCAGCACGCCACCGATCTTCGGGTCGATGGCGGTCAGGCACAGGGCAAGCTTCAGGTCGTCGGCGCCGACCACTGCCGACAGTGGGAAATGGGGGATGTCAGTCATCAACTGTCTTCTTCTATGTCCAGCAACAGGTTTTCCAATGCCTCGCGGTAGGCCCCCGGCTCCTGCCACATGCCACGCTGCTGGGCTTCCAGCATGCGCTCGGTCATGTCGCGCAAGGCGTCGGGGTTGTGCTGTTGCACAAACGCCCGGGTGTCGGGGTCGAGCAGGTAGGCATCGGCCAGCAGTGCATATTGGTGATCGTCGATCAGCGCAGTAGTGGCGTCAAAGGCAAACAGATTGTCTACCGTTGCCGCCATCTCGAACGCGCCTTTGTAGCCGTGGCGCTTGACCCCTTCGATCCACTTGGGATTGGCCGCGCGGGAGCGGATCACCCGGTTCAGCTCTTCCTTCAGCGTGCGGATCTTCGGCAGGTCCGGCTGGCTGTGATCGCCATGATAGCTGGCAGCCTTGCTGCCACTGAGGGTTTCCACGGCCGCGAGCATGCCGCCCTGGAATTGGTAGTAGTCATTGGAGTCGAGCAAGTCGTGCTCGCGGTTGTCCTGGTTCTGCAACACGGCCTGCACCTGGCTCAGGCGCTGGGCGAACTGTTCACGGGCCGCAGTGCCTTCATCAGAGCCACCATAGGCGTAGCCACCCCAATTGAGGTAGACCTCGGCCAGGTCTGCGCGGCTTTGCCACAGGCGAGCGTCAATCGCGCCCTGCACGCCCGCGCCATAGGCACCGGGCTTGGCCCCGAAAATGCGCCAGCCGGCCTGCCTGGCCGCAGCCTCTTCATCCAGGCCAGACTTGCGCAGCGCCTCGCGCTCGCTGCGCACCTTAGCCGCCAGGGGGTTTAGGTCGTCCGGTTCATCCAGCGCCGCGACCGCCTGCACCGCAGCATCGAACAAGCGGATCAGGTTGGCGAAGGCATCGCGGAAGAACCCGGACACCCGCAACGTAACGTCAACTCGCGGGCGGTCAAGCAAGCTGATGGGCAGGATTTCAAAGTCATCGACACGCTGGCTGCCCGTGGCCCATACCGGTCGCACGCCCATCAACGCCATGGCCTGGGCGATGTCGTCACCGCCGGTGCGCATGGTCGCGGTGCCCCACACCGAAAGCCCGAGCTGGCGCAGATGGTCACCATGGTCCTGCAGGTGCCGCTCAAGCATCAGGTTGGCGGACTGGAAGCCGATACGCCAGGCAGTGGTGGTGGGCAGGTTACGCACATCGACGGTGAAAAAGTTACGCCCGGTCGGCAGCACATCGAGGCGCCCACGGCTCGGTGCGCCGCTAGGCCCCGCCGGTACGAAACGACCGTCCAAGGCATCCAGCAAGCCGCGCATTTCCGCCGGGCCACAGGCATCAAGGCGCGGTGCGACGACGATGCGCAGGCTTTCGACCACGGATTTCACATCTTCCCAGCCGGGCTCCTCAAGCTGTTCGAGGGGCCCTTCCAGTGCCTGTTCGATCAACCGCGCCGCGTACAGCTCCAGACGCTCGCGAGTATCGCCGGCGGTGCGCCACAACTGCCCGTCGATCTTCTGCAACACGTCGGGGCGGCGCCCGGTCCAGGGTTCGGCCAGGGCGCAATCGAGCGGGTCAAAGCCCAGCTCGAAGGCCTTGGCCAACACGCGCAGCAGGCTTGATTGCGGGCCGCGCCCGTCGCCACGCGGGATGCGCAGCAGGGCCAACAAGGTATCGATACGCAGGCGCCCCTCGGGCGATTCGCCAAAGATATGCAGGCCGTCGCGGATCTGCGATTCCTTCAGGTCACACAGGTAGGTGTCCAGGCGCGGCAGCCACACGGCTGCGTCGGCCTCGTTATCCAGCGCAAGCTCCTGATCGATGCGGGTTTCGCGCACCAGCTTGAGGATGTCCTTTTGCAGTTCCAGGGCGCGGCGCGGGTCGAGCAACTGCGCTTCGTAATACTCATCCGCCAACAGTTCCAGGTTACGCAGCGGGCCGTAAGTCTCGGCGCGGGTCAGCGGCGGCATCAAGTGATCGATGATCACCGCCTGGGTGCGGCGCTTGGCCTGGGCGCCCTCGCCCGGGTCGTTGACGATAAACGGGTAGATATTGGGCAGCGGCCCCAGCAACGCATCCGGCCAGCAGTTCTCCGACAGCCCGACGCCTTTGCCCGGCAGCCATTCCAGGTTGCCATGCTTGCCCACGTGGATCACGCCGTGGGCGCCGTAGGTGTGGCGCAGCCAGAAATAAAACGCCAGGTAAGCGTGGGGCGGCACCAGGTCCGGGTCGTGGTACACCGCGCTGGCATCCACCTGGTAACCCCGCGCCGGCTGGATGCCGACAAAGGTCAGGCCCAGGCGCAGGCCGGCGATCATCATACGCCCGTCGCGGCACATCGGATCGTTATGGGGCGTGCCCCAGCGTTCCAGCACAGCCTGGCGGTTGGCCTCGGGCAAGCGATTGAACATCGCCTGGTAATCGTCCAGCCCCAGGCTTTGATGGCAGGGGCGCAGGTCGAGGCTGTCGAGGTCGTTGGTCACACCGCCGAGCAGCTCGTGGATCAAGGCGGTGCCGCTGTCCGGCAACGTGAGCGGCAGCGGATAACCCTTGGTTTGCAGGGCAAGCAGGATATTCAAAGCCGCAGCCGGCGTATCCAGGCCCACGCCGTTACCGATGCGCCCGTCGCGCGTCGGGTAGTTGGCAAGGATCAGGGCGATGCGTTTCTCTGCATTCGGCACCCGGGCCAGTTCGACCCAGCGCCGCGCCAGTTCGGCCACAAAGTCCATGCGTTCGGGGGCTGCGCGGTAGCACACCACGTCCGACTGGCTGCGCTCGCTGCGCCAGGCCAGGTCCTTGAAGCTGATCGGGCGGCTGATGATGCGCCCGTCCAGTTCCGGCAAGGCAATGTGCATCGCCAGGTCGCGCGGGCCAAGGCCTTGTTCGCTGGCTTCCCAACCGGGTTGGTTGTCCTGGGCGCAGATGGCCTGGATCACCGGGATATTGCGGCGAAACGGCCGCAAATGGGGCGTTTCCGGGCTGGATTGGGCAAAGCCGGTGGTGTTCAGTATCACCGCCGCCTGCACCTCATCCAGCAGATCCTCGACCACCGTCAGGCAGCCGGGCTCCTTCAAACTGGCCACCGCCATTGGCAGCGGATTCAGGCCCGCCGCCTGCAAGCGCTGGCAGAACACGTCGATAAAAGCGGTATTGGCCGCCTGCAAGTGCGAGCGGTAGAACAGCACCGCTGCCACCGGCCAATCGGTGCTCCAGTCCGCCTGCCAGTCACTGAGGCGCGCATTGGCGATGCGGGGGTGATAAATCGCCGTGCGCGGCAGGGTTTGCGGTTCGGCCCAGGGGTAATCGCGGCCCAGGTAGCTACTGGCCAGGCAGCGATAGAAATCCAGCGCATTCGCCAGCCCGCCCTGGCGCAGAAAATGCCACAGGCGGTCACGCGCCTGCGCATCCACGGTGCTCAGGCCGCTGAGTTCGGGGTCGGGACGGTCATCCCCTGGCACCAGGATCAACTGCACGCCCTGCCCGGCCAACTCCACCAGGCGCTGGATACCGTAGCGCCAGTAGCCGATGCCGCCATGCAGGGATATCAGGATGACCTTGGCGTGGCGCAACACCTCGTCCACATACAGGTCCACCGACGCGTGATTCTGCACCTGCATCGGGTTGGCCAGGCGCAGGCTCGGGTAGTCGTCGGGCAGTTGCTGGGCGGCTTCGGCCAACAGCGCCAGGCTGGAATCACCGCTGCACAGGATCACCAGCTCGGCGGGGGTCTGTCCAAGGTCGGCGATGTTGTCATCGGAGACGAAGCCACCGGGCTGGGTCCTGAGCAGATGCATGGGTTAAACGCTGAGGGCAGCGCGCAATTGCGCTTCCAGGCCTGCTGCGTCCAGATCCTGGCCGATCAGCACCAGACGCGTGATGCGTGCTTCGTCAGCCCCCCAGGCGCGGTCGAAGTGCTTGTCAAAGCGCGTACCCACGCCCTGGATCAACAGGCGCATCGGCTTGTTGGGGATCGCGGCGAAGCCTTTGACCCGCAGGATGCCGTGCTGCACCACCAATTGGCTCAGGGCGTCGAGCAGCAGCGCTTCATCAGCCTGGGGCAAGTCGATGGAGATGGAATCGAACGCATCGTGATCGTGATCGTGATCGTCTTCACCTTCGTGGTGATGATCGTGATGGCTATGGCGCCCGTCGATATGCTCCTCGGAGCCGGCGCCCAGGCCAATTAACACGTCCAGGGGCAGGCGGCCGCTGCTGGCCTCGACGATTTTCACCGCTGGCGGCAGTTCT
The DNA here is from genome assembly GCF_058742075.1 of Pseudomonas sp. HC1(2025). Taxonomy (NCBI): domain Bacteria; kingdom Pseudomonadati; phylum Pseudomonadota; class Gammaproteobacteria; order Pseudomonadales; family Pseudomonadaceae; genus Pseudomonas; species Pseudomonas sp. HC1(2025). Next base: position 3,042,355 of record NZ_CP196017.1, read on the forward strand.
TCGGCGACTTCCAGGCGTACACGGGCCAGGTCTTCGGGGCTGATCAGGTCGGTTTTATTGAGGATCACCAGGTCGGCGCTGGCCAGTTGGTCGGCAAACAGCTCGTGCAGTGGCGATTCGTGGTCCAGGTTCGGGTCGAGTTTGCGCATGGCGTCGACCTGGTCGGGGAATGCGGCGAAGGTGCCGGCGGCCACGGCCGGGCTGTCGACCACAGTGATCACCGCGTCAACCGTGCAGGCACTGCGGATTTCCGGCCACTGGAAGGCCTGGACCAACGGCTTGGGCAGGGCCAGGCCGGAGGTTTCGATGAGGATATGGTCGAGGTCGCCACGGCGCGCCACCAGTTCACGCATCACCGGGAAGAACTCTTCCTGCACGGTGCAGCACAGGCAGCCGTTGGCCAGTTCGTAGACACGGCCGTTGGCTTCTTCTTCGGTGCAACCGATGGAGCACTGCTTGAGGATCTCGCCGTCGATGCCCAGTTCGCCGAATTCGTTGACGATCACCGCAATGCGCCGGCCCTGGGCGTTGTCCAGCATGTGGCGCAGCAAGGTGGTTTTGCCCGAGCCGAGAAAGCCGGTGACGATAGTGACGGGGAGTTTGGCCAGTGTTTTCATCGGATGCCCTTTGGGGCGGGCATACGGGACGACTGGCCCTGCGGCGGCGCAGGTGCTGGATTCGTCACCGGATCACCCCGCCCGGTTGAAATGGAAAATCGGTTGCGAGGCAGGTCTCCTGGCTTGGGGCTTGCTGGCCTTGCGGCTGGCGCTGGCTGCGCCTTCCCGCCTGGTACAGGCAGTGGCGTGGCAGTCAGATAAACCCTTTACAGTTGCGGGGGCAGCCGCGGCTTGGACCGCGTTCCCTTCTTAGCTTCGGCCGCAGCCGAAGAACCTCGAACGTGCAAGGCTACGCAGTGCCCGGCAGCTGGTCAACGTCGCGCAGCTAAACGCATCTAGTGACTCAAGGGTGCACCTCACCTCTGGGGACCCAAAGTGAAACCGTCACGCCGCGAACACTACATAACTATCGCACCTCTCACCAACCCACTGAATACACTGAATATGCATCCACGTTAGCTGGAACGATGACAATCAATCCAACAGAAAACGCAATTCAACCAATATCACTCGCTATAACGCCTAAAACCAATAACCTCCCATCTTTGCAGACACTGAACAATGATGTTTCCCACCGTACTTTGTCGTAGACATCAGCCGATAGTATTTCTGATAGACCCTGACCTGGCAGGAGACCAGCTCAACGTTATGACATGGACAATTTTGACTATACGTTTGCTCATACCTGCCCCCTAATCGCCTTTTCAGGAGCGTTACTAGCCAGCACTACAAAGACCTGTACGTAGTGCAGACCGTAAAAGCACCTTATGTAAAAGCCCGCCTTGAATCCAGCCTGGCTATCCAGCCCACACGAGTTAAAGAGGTGCTGTAATTTAATGAAATCCATTTCGCAGTTAGCACGAGGAACAGCAGCCTTGAAAAACATCACTCACTCTCAAGGCAGCTTTCCAAACAATCCAACCCCAAGCCCACCTATTCAATGGGGATACAAACACGATGAATTCTTCAGCAAGCATTCAACCCAGTGCGCCTATGCTTAACGCACCTCGCACTACACTCCCCAAAGACGCTTCTCCCACCTTAGCACCGACACAAAACATCTCATCGGACATTCCGTATTTTGAGAGCTACACCCACTCGATGCTGGCCGAAAAACTACTGGCCCATTTCATAGATTTGGAAGTCCCAGGCGCTAAAACATCCAACAGCTTTCGCTTGGATGAGCTTAAAAGTATGGCGAGAGGCAAACTACACGACGGACGAGATGCCACACAAGAGCAAGTAGAGCTTGCAAAGCAGGTCATCAACCGCCCAGAACTAGTCAAGTCACTCTTTGGTTCGCACTCCGGTAATGTGACCTGGGACCAAGTCGCTCTTATCGCTGGAGACTTCAAAAGTCTCAGCGATGCAGCCCTGCTGGACCAAGCGAGAATTTACTTTCGCGAATTTGCCAAAGGTCCCAAAGATCATTATGTAAACTTTAACGAACTGCGAGAGGCCGCACGCCAAACAAGAAGCACCCGCCACTTTTCGTACAATGCAACCAAAGTTGCCCAAGAACTTCTTAAGCGGCCTGACCTGCTTTGGGATTTGGATACAAAGCCTGTCTCTCTCTCACGTCCAAGCAAACCAGACAACAGATTTGGGTTGGGCAGTATTTTTTACTCAGAAGATTGGGTTTCCACGTCGCCGCGTCGCCCTGGCTGATCAGGCAGGCGTCAATTCGTCTATTTGACGCCCGCCCTCTGGCCATGCTCTCCTACACATCTTGTTTCGGGTGCCCTTTACAGGGTGAAACGGGAAACCGGTCAATCATGCATGCATGACCAATCCGGTGCTGCCCCCGCAACGGTAAGCGAGCGAAGCGTCACAGCCACTGTGCTTTTGGCATGGGAAGGCGATGCTTTCAGGACTCAGGAGAGCCCCCTCGCAAGCCCGGAGACCGGCCCGAAAAATCAAATAACAAACCCGCGGTGGGCGGGCGCTGTTCAGAACCCTGCGTGCCCGGCTCGCGGGGTTTTCATGCGCTCGTGTCACCCTGCCACTCGAAAGGGACGTGCCATGTCGATCATCAGCAGCACCTCACACACCGCCAGCAGCTCCGCCACCTTGAGCCAACGCCTGACCGCCGCCATCGGCGCGGCGATCCTCGGTGCATGCCTGGTGTATTTCGCCGGGTTCTCGCACATCGAGGCCGTGCACAACGCTGCCCACGATACGCGCCACAGCGCCGCCTTCCCGTGCCACTGAGACCTGCCGCCATGATCAAGCGAATTGCGCAAACCGCAGGTTTCACCGGCCTGCTGGCCGCCCTGTTGCTGACCCTGCTGCAGAGCTTCTGGGTGGCCCCGTTGATCCTGCAGGCGGAAACCTTCGAAAACGCCCCTGCCGCGACCGAGGTACATGAGCATGCCCCTGGCGCTACGGCCCACAGCCACGACGCCGAGGCCTGGGAGCCGGAAAATGGCTGGCAGCGCGTGCTCTCCACCACTGGCGGCAACCTGGTGGTCGCCGTGGGTTTTGCACTGATGCTCGCCGGCCTCTACACCCTGCGTGCCCCGACTCGCACCGCCCAGGGCCTGCTCTGGGGCCTGGCCGGCTACGCCACCTTTGTGTTGGCGCCGACCCTCGGCCTGCCACCGGAGCTGCCCGGCACCGCTGCGGCGGACCTGGCGCAACGGCAGATCTGGTGGATCGGCACGGCAGCCTCCACTGCCGCCGGCATTGCGCTGATTGTGTTTGGTCGCAACTGGCTGCTGAAGATCCTCGGCGTGGCCATCCTGGCGGTGCCCCATGTGGTTGGCGCGCCACAGCCCGAAGTGCACTCGATGCTCGCCCCAGAAGCTCTGGAAGCACAGTTCAAGATCGCTTCGCAGCTGACCAACGTTGCGTTCTGGCTGGCCCTGGGCCTGATCAGTGCCTGGTTGTTCCGGCGTAACCGCGACGATCAGTACTCGGCATGACAACGGCCAACACCCGGCCGACCCTGGTGGTCGGCCTGGGTTGCCAGGGTGGTTGCAGCGTCGAGGCGTTATTGGCGCTGTTCAATGAAGCCTTGGCTGGCGCAGGGATCGACCCTCGGCACATCAGCGCACTGGCGAGTATCGACCGCAAGCAGGATGAGCCGGGTTTACTGGCCCTGGCCGCCAGCCTGGGGTTGCCGCTGAAGTTTTTCAGTGCCCAGCAACTGGCGAGCCATGAAGCGCAACTGAGCCACCGCTCTGCCGTCGCCTTTGCCCATACCGGCTGCCATGGTATCGCTGAAAGCGCCGCCCTGGCCCTGGCCACGCAGCTGGCCCAGCGCCCTGCCCGCCTGTTGATCAACCGCCAGAAAAGCCCGCAAGCCACCTTTGCATTGGCGTGCGCCGGCTGAATTCCCGATAATCCCCGTCCTTGATCATGAGCGGTCTTCATCTACAGCCCGCCTTGCCCGCTTTTTCACAGGAATGTCCCCATGACCGTCTACTTCATCGGCGCAGGCCCCGGCGACCCGGAACTGATTACCGTCAAAGGCCAGCGGCTGATCCGCAGTTGCCCGGTGATTATCTATGCCGGCTCCCTGGTGCCTGCCGCGGTGCTTGAAGGCCATCAGGCCCAGTTGGTGGTCAATAGTGCCGAACTGCACCTGGAGCAGATCATTGACTTGATCAAGGACGCCCATGAAAAAGGCCAGGACGTAGCGCGCGTGCACTCCGGCGATCCAAGCCTGTATGGCGCGATTGGCGAGCAAATCCGTCATTTGCGCCAGTTGGGGATTGCCTTCCAGATCATTCCAGGGGTGACTGCGGTGGCCGCGTGTGCCGCGCTGCTGGAGGCGGAGCTGACTTTGCCGGATATCGCCCAAAGCGTGATCCTGACCCGCTATGCCGACAAAACCACGATGCCTGCGGGGGAATCCTTCGACAGCCTGGCCAGCCATGGCACCACCATGGCGGTGCACTTGGGGGTCAATCACCTGGAGAAAATCGTCGCCGAACTGCTGCCACATTATGGTGCGGATTGCCCGATTGCCGTGGTGCACCGGGCAACGTGGCCGGATCAGGACTGGGCCATTGGCACCTTGGCGGACATTGTCGAAAAGGTCGCGGCGAAGGGGTTCCGGCGCACCGCGCTGATTGTGGTGGGCCGGGTGCTGGCCAGCGACGGCTTTAGCGAATCCTCGCTGTATCGCGCAGGCCATGCCCACCTCTACCGGCCCTGACACCACGCAAGACAACCTGTGGGAGCTGGCTTGCCTGCGGTAGCGGTGAAACAGTCGATAGATAAGTCGCCTGGCACACCGTCATCGCGGGCAAGCCCGCTCCTACAGTTGATTCTCTTTGTTAGATAGCTCGTGTAACTCATTAATTTAAATCAATAAAAAACGGCGCTCACGGGCGCCGTTTTTTGTTTGCAGCGAACGCCTTAGTAGTAGGCGTTTTCTTTCTGCGTATGGTCAGTCACGTCACGTACGCCCTTGAGCTCGGGAATCCGCTCCAGCAACGTACGCTCGATGCCTTCACGCAAGGTCACGTCGGCCTGGCCGCAGCCCTGGCAGCCGCCACCGAACTTGAGCACGGCGATGCCGTCATCCACCACGTCGATCAGGCTGACCTGGCCGCCATGGCTCGCCAGGCCCGGGTTGATCTCGGTTTGCAGGTAGTAGTTGATGCGCTCGTTGACCGGGCTGTCAGCGTTGACGTTCGGCACCTTGGCGTTGGGCGCTTTGATGGTCAGTTGGCCGCCCATGCGATCGGTGGCGTAGTCGACCACCGCATCATCCAGGAACGCTTCGCTGAAGGCGTCGATGTACGCAGTGAAGCTCTTGAGCCCCAGGGCGGTGTCTTCAGGCTTTTCTTCGCCCGGCTTGCAGTAGGCAATGCACGTCTCTGCGTACTGGGTGCCAGGCTGGGTAATGAAGACGCGGATGCCGATACCCGGGGTGTTCTGCTTGGACAGCAGGTCAGCCAGGTAATCGTGGGCGGCGTCGGTAATGGTTATGGCAGTCATGGGAACTCCTCACAGGCTTGCTGGCAGTTTACGCCAATCGCCTCGACGGTACAAAGTCCTAGTATTTTTGTCAGGCAAATCCACATTTACAGGTTCTCGTAGCGATTCATATCCAGCACACCCTCTTCCACCGGCGTGGTTTCACGGACGTACTGCGATAAATCGTGGAAATACTCCCAGAACTGGGGGTGGCTGCGGCGAATGCCCCAGCGCTCGACAATCCGTTCAAAACGCTTGGCGTCCCTGGCCAGCTCCATGTCCTCGACGAACTCAGGCACATCCTCGGCCGGCACATTGAAAATGAAGTTGGGGTAGCTGCTGAGCACGCCCGGGTAGATCGTCAGGGTATCCAGGCCCGGCTGATAGCGATAAGCCTCGCCCAGCATAAACGCCACGTTACTGTGGGCACGGTTGCGCAACAGGCTGTAGACCTCGCGTTTGCCGCTGCGGGTCTGGATGCGCAGCATAGTGGCTTCCGGCAATTGTTCGATCACCTTGAGCCCGGCCGCCGGCCTGGAGGTCAGGCGGCTGAGGGTTTGTTCGGCATCGCGCAGTTGCGGATCGATACCAAGACGCGAGCAATAGGCGCTGATGCAACGGTTGATCGGATCCGGGCTGGCATTCAAATCGCCATAACGGGCAAGCAACTGGTTGGCAAAGTCGCGCTTGGGGTCCTGCGGGTCCAGTTTCAGGCCGGTGGGCTTGTCGTTGTCGATGGCCTCATAGTCCAGCCACAGCTTGACCTTGCCGCTGTTCTGGTACCAGTCATCGAGGTACCCATCGCGCGAGTCCGCCGGCATCAGACGCAGGAAGTTCTGTTCGGCGCCATTACGGATCAGGTCGAAATACAGGCGGGTCTGGGCCTGGTGCGAGACGTTGCCAAACACGTCGAAATTGACCGCCAACTGGTAATAGGTGCGTTCCAGCAACGGATAATCGAACAACCACAGCGTCTGTGGCACTTCGCCAATCAGGCCTTTGGTCACAGAAGCGCTGTCGAAATGGCGGAAGATGCTCAGCAACGCGTTGTCATTGCCCTCCCACAGGCTCGACCAGCCTGGCGCCGGCAGGTCGGCGTAGTTGTCGCGACGCAGGGCCTCATATTCATTGCGTTTGTCGCGATAGGCCAGCCATAGGCCCAACACACTGCCCACGTCATCGTTCTGCCCCGGCATCGCCAGCAACGGCGTGGCCTGGCCGCGATAACGCGCATCGGTGATGTACAGGTCGTGTTCCGGGTCCTGGAACAGGGTCCAGAAGTTGTCGCGGATCACGTCCGTGGCAATCTGCCCACGGCACACCGGCCCGCGAATGAAGGTGCGCACGAAGTATTCGGCGTTATCCAGCATGAACTGGTAGCGCGCCTTGGCCGGGATCGCCTCGAACGTTTCAAACGGGTTGGCCCGACGGCCAGGGCCGTAGCCGGGCAGCGCCACTACCTGCCAGTCGCCGCTGTAGAACAGCGCCTTGATCCGCGCCATCTTCGCCGCACTGAACGGGTACGTGATGTGGGTCTTGTGCACGATCACCCCTTGCACCGGCCACAGGCGGTAGTACACCTGGGTGCCGGGGTCGTCATTCGGGCGACGGGTGTTGATCAGGTCGATGGGCTGGCCGCTGGGCGTACGCGAGCGTACCCACTGGAAAAAATGCCCCGGCTCACCGCCCTCGAAATAGATATGGGCGAGGAACAGGTGTTCGAATAACCAACGCGCCACCAGGCTTTCCCGGGCGCCGGGCTGGTTCAGCAGGTTTTCCCATTGCTGTACCTGCAAGGCTTCCTGGGCGCTGGGCACCAGGCCCTGCTCATCAATGGGCGCACCGGACGCCAGCCAGCGTTGCAGGGTCTGGTATTGCTGGTCGGTCAGGCCGGTGACGGCCAGGGGCATGCCTTCCTTGGGGTGCGCGCCGGCGTAGGCGTCGAACTCCCCCGGTAGCGGGCACATGTTTTGGCGGTTGAGGCCCAGCACAATCTCATCGGGCAGCTTGGCATTGGGCGCCAATGGGGTGTTATGGCCCAGTTCCAGCATGCGCGCCATCAGCGCCGCCTGGCTGCCCTGGGCATCCAGTACCGAGGCAAACCCCTGGCGCTGCCAGGCGGCCTTGCCAAAGGCGTCATAAAACAGCCGGGTCGGCTGCGCAGCCTGACTGCGCTCGCCGTCGTACACCGGCACTTTGCTCGCGCCGCGTGCCGCGCCTTCGCCACTGCCCAGGTTGAGTTGGCAGGCGGAGTCGTAGCAGGCGTGACAGGCCACGCACTTCTCGGTGAAGATCGGTTGGATGTCGCGAGTATAGGAAAGCGCCGGGGCGGGTCCGTTGGCCTGTGCTAGGCAGGCGACCAGTGCCAGGACGGCGCTGGTGATGAGGCGAAATGACATGTATCCGGTCCCGATTCAATGCGTGCGCTGAAAAATTGCCGCGATTCTACCGATGTCGGCCCGCCATCAACATGAGCGATATTCATGCAAAACCCAGGCAGGCTCTAAAAGCGCACAGGTTTGCTATGATCCACGCCCTCCGTAATGCCTGATTAGAGTAGTCCCATGTCCGATCGTAGCACTCGCCTGCAAGCCCTCCACCAAGCCCTCAAGGAACGCATCCTGATCCTCGATGGCGGTATGGGCACGATGATCCAGAGCTACAAGCTGGAGGAAGAGGATTACCGTGGCAAACGCTTCGCCGACTGGCCCAGCGACGTCAAGGGCAACAATGACCTGCTGATCCTGAGCCGCCCGGACGTGATCGGCGGGATCGAGAAAGCGTACCTGGATGCCGGTGCCGATATCCTCGAGACCAACACCTTCAACGCCACCCAGGTGTCCCAGGCCGACTACGGCATGGAGGCCCTGGCCTACGAGTTGAACCTGGAAGGCGCACGCCTGGCCCGCCGGGTCGCCGACGCCAAGACCCTCGAGACCCCCGACAAGCCGCGCTTCGTCGCCGGCGTACTCGGCCCGACCAGCCGCACCTGCTCGCTGTCGCCCGACGTGAACAACCCCGGCTACCGCAACGTCACCTTCGATGAACTGGTGGAGAACTACACCGAAGCCACCAAAGGCCTGATCGAAGGCGGTGCGGACATGATCCTCATCGAAACCATCTTCGACACCCTCAACGCCAAGGCCGCGATCTTCGCCGTGCAAGGCGTGTACGAAGAACTCGGCGTCGAGTTGCCGATCATGATTTCCGGGACCATCACCGATGCCTCCGGGCGCACCCTGTCAGGCCAAACCACCGAAGCGTTCTGGAACTCCATCAGCCACGCCAAGCCGATTTCCGTGGGTTTGAACTGTGCCCTGGGTGCCAGTGAGTTGCGGCCATACCTGGAAGAACTGTCGAACAAGGCCAACACTTACGTTTCCGCGCACCCCAACGCCGGCCTGCCCAACGAGTTCGGCGAGTACGACGAGTTGCCAGCGCAAACCGCCAAGGTCATCGAAGAGTTCGCCCAAAGCGGCTTCCTCAATATCGTCGGCGGCTGCTGCGGCACCACGCCGGGGCATATCGAGGCCATCGCCAAGGCCGTGGCCGGCTACTCGCCGCGCCAGATCCCGGACATTCCCAAGGCCTGCCGCCTGTCGGGCCTGGAGCCGTTCACCATCGATCGCCAGTCGTTGTTCGTCAACGTCGGCGAACGCACGAACATCACCGGTTCCGCCAAGTTCGCCCGGCTGATCCGCGAGAACAACTACACCGAAGCCCTGGAAGTCGCCCTGCAGCAAGTGGAAGCCGGCGCCCAGGTGATCGACATCAACATGGACGAGGGCATGCTCGATTCGAAGAAGGCCATGGTGACCTTCCTCAATCTGATTGCCGGCGAGCCGGATATCTCCCGCGTGCCGATCATGATCGACTCCTCCAAGTGGGAAGTGATCGAAGCCGGCCTCAAGTGCATCCAGGGCAAGGGCATCGTCAACTCCATCAGCATGAAGGAAGGCGTCGAGCAGTTCATCCACCACGCCAAGCTGTGCAAGCGCTACGGCGCGGCGGTGGTGGTAATGGCGTTCGACGAAGCCGGCCAGGCCGACACCGAGGCGCGCAAGAAAGAGATCTGCAAGCGCTCCTACGACATTCTGGTCAATGAAGTGGGCTTCCCCCCCGAAGACATCATCTTCGACCCGAACATCTTCGCCGTGGCCACCGGCATCGAAGAGCACAACAACTACGCCGTCGACTTTATCAACGCCTGTGCCTACATCCGCGACGAGCTGCCGTATGCGCTGACCTCCGGTGGTGTGTCCAACGTGTCGTTCTCGTTCCGGGGCAACAACCCGGTGCGCGAGGCGATCCACTCGGTGTTCCTGCTGTATGCGATCCGCAACGGCCTGACCATGGGCATCGTCAACGCCGGCCAACTGGAGATCTACGACCAGATCCCGGCCGAGCTGCGTGACGCCGTGGAAGACGTGGTGCTCAACCGCACGCCGGACGGCACCGACGCCCTCCTCGCCATCGCCGACAAGTACAAGGGCGACGGCAGCGTCAAGGAAGCCGAGACCGAGGAGTGGCGTGGCTGGGAAGTCAACAAGCGCCTGGAACATGCGCTGGTCAAGGGCATTACCACCCATATCGTCGAAGACACCGAAGAATCCCGGCAATCGTTCGCGCGCCCGATCGAGGTGATCGAAGGCCCGCTGATGTCCGGCATGAACATCGTCGGCGACCTGTTTGGCGCCGGTAAAATGTTCCTGCCCCAGGTGGTGAAGTCAGCACGGGTGATGAAGCAGGCCGTGGCGCACTTGATCCCGTTTATCGAACTGGAAAAAGGCGACAAGCCGGAAGCCAAGGGCAAGATCCTCATGGCGACGGTCAAGGGCGACGTACACGATATCGGCAAGAACATTGTCGGCGTAGTGCTCGGATGCAACGGCTACGACATCGTCGACCTGGGCGTGATGGTGCCCGCCGAGAAGATCCTGCAGGTGGCCAAGGAGCAGAAGTGCGACATTATCGGCCTGTCCGGGCTGATTACCCCGTCCCTGGATGAAATGGTGCACGTGGCCCGCGAGATGCAGCGCCAGGACTTCCACCTGCCGCTGATGATCGGTGGCGCTACCACCTCCAAGGCCCACACGGCGGTGAAAATCGAGCCCAAGTACAGCAATGACGCGGTGATCTACGTGACCGACGCCTCGCGTGCGGTGGGCGTGGCCACGCAGTTGCTGTCCAAGGAGCTGAAGGCCGGGTTTGTCGAGAAGACCCGCCTGGAATACATCGACGTGCGCGAGCGCACCTCCAACCGCAGCGCCCGCACCGAACGCCTGAGCTACGCGGCGGCCATCGCCAAGAAGCCACAGTTCGACTGGAGCACCTACACCCCGGTCAAGCCTAAGTTTACCGGGGCCAAGGTGCTGGACAATATCGACCTCAAGGTGCTGGCCGAATACATCGACTGGACGCCGTTCTTTATTTCCTGGGACCTGGCCGGCAAGTTCCCGCGCATCCTCACCGATGAGGTGGTGGGTGAAGCCGCCACCGCGCTGTACGCCGACGCCCAGGAAATGCTCAAGAAGCTGATCGACGAACAACTCATCAGCGCCCGCGCGGTGTTCGGCTTCTGGCCGACCAACCAGGTGCAGGAGGATGACCTGGAGCTGTACGGCGACGATGGCCAGCCGATTGCCAAGCTGCATCACCTGCGCCAGCAGATCATCAAGACTGACGGCAAGCCGAACTTCTCCCTGGCCGACTTTGTGGCGCCCAAGGACAGCGGCGTGACCGACTACATCGGAGGCTTTATCACCACCGCCGGCATCGGCGCCGAGGAAGTGGCCAAGGCCTACCAGGATGCGGGCGACGACTACAACTCGATCATGGTCAAGGCCCTGGCCGACCGCCTGGCCGAGGCCTGCGCCGAATGGCTGCACCAGCAAGTGCGTAAAGACTACTGGGGCTATGCCAAGGATGAAGAGCTGGACAACGAAGCGCTGATCAAGGAGCAGTACAGCGGTATCCGCCCTGCCCCCGGCTACCCGGCGTGCCCGGATCACACCGAGAAGGCCCAGCTGTTCCAACTGCTCGACCCCCAGGCCCGCGAGATGCACGCGGGCCGCAGCGGCGTGTTCCTCACCGAGCACTACGCGATGTTCCCGGCGGCGGCGGTCAGCGGCTGGTACTTCGCCCACCCGCAGGCGCAGTACTTTGCCGTGGGCAAGATCGACAAGGACCAGGTGACGAGCTACACCGCCCGTAAAGACCAGGACCTGGCCGTGACCGAGCGCTGGCTGGCACCGAACCTGGGTTACGACAACTGACCGGCTTTTTATAGAAGCGAGCTGACAAGGGCGACGCGGCGCCCTTGGGTTTTTCACGAGCAAGTTCGCGCCTACAGTAGAGCGGCATGCGGCTGTGCTTATAGGTTGAGTGCTGCGCGCTCCTGCTGGGTAAGGCGGATCGCCAGCGCCGCGCGCTGCTCCTTGATCCAGGTGCCCAGCACGGCATAGTCGCGCAGGTAATCCGCACCATTGTCAGGGTAGCGCGCATCCAGCGCGTCGGTCTTGTGCTCCAGCTCGCGGGCCAGGGCTGCGAAGTTCGTGGCGTATTTTTTCTTCAGATAGTTGCGCCAATACTCAAGGCCCACCAGCCTTTCTTCATAGCCCACTGCGCTTTCGCCTTGCACAATCGTCCCATAGGCACGATCCAGGTCGGCCGGCGTCACCTGCGACAATTCGCTGTACAGCATGCCGGCGGGTTGCCGGGGCAGTTCCAGGCGCGCCGCCAGCCCAATGCGCAACGCCAGGCGGACCTCTGCCGGGTCGATATCCGGACGGCTCTCGACAGTAGCCTTGGCGATGCCTTCCACGGCCTCCAGGCGGAGCATGCTACGGGCGAATTTCAGCAGCGTGGCACCGTCCTGCCCACGCTCGGCGATTTTTAGCGCATCAAACTCCAGGACCCGGGTTTCCAGGGCATTGAACATCAGGATCCGCCCATCGCCGCAGGTGACGTCCGGCATCATCGCCGTCGCCCGGGCAAACAGGTCGCGGCGCATGGCCGGGTTTTGGCTGATGGCTTCCAGTACCTTCCACACGCGCTGTGTCAGTTCGGCACGCGCCTCCAGGAAGTCCTCGGTATTGCGCAGTTGCGAGAGGGTGAAGAAAAAATCGACGCTGCCTTCCTGGGCCCTGAGTTCGTCCCAGATCCGGTGTTTTGACGAGTGTGCTGGCACGTCAGTAAACCATTGGGCTTTTTGCACCGGGGCCGTTTCGATATCCGGGTGGTTCAGCGAGTAGTCAGGTGAGTCAAAAGCCCCTTGTTCGTCGCGCTCCCAATACTCCAGAAGCATGACTTCAAGCTGCTCGGTGGAAAACCCCAGGCCGTTGCCGGTCTGGGCCAGATACTCCTGCAAGCGTTCACAGCTTGGCTGGTCCAGGCGGTTGCCCGATAGGTTGGTCCCCGCCATCAACAAATTACGTTGCGGCTCGAACGCCTCATCCGGCAGGGTCTCGATCCAGTTGTCACCCAGGTCCAGGGTGCGCAGGCGTGGCAACTCGAGCACTGTCATCGGCCAGTCGTCCAGCAAGTTGCGTTGCAGGTACAGGCTGTCGAGCCGCAGCAGGCCGCTTACGTCCAGCTCACTGAGAATATTGTCACCCAGGTCCAGCCATTCGAGCTCGGGCATCTGCGCCAGATTGGCCTGCAACTGCGCCGCGTTCTGCAGTTCATTGCGGCCCAGGTCCAGCCGACGCAGAGCGCGGAACTCACTGAGTGCCTCGGGCAACGCGCGCAAGCCATTGTTGCTGAGCGTCAAGCTGCGCACATGGCTGAAGGCGCGCAGGAAGCCGTTGGAGCCCTCGGCCGTGAGTCGCACGCGGTTCAGGCTCAGCTCGCTGACGTGGGCGAAATATTGAGGCAACGTCGGCAAATCGCCGATAGCCAGCCCGGAAAGATCCAGGCGCCCCACCCCATTCACTCCCGGCCCCACAGACCCGGCGCGCAGGCTGTAGCGCCAGCTCTCCAGCAGCCGATCCGCTGCACGCCGCCGGTCCAACGCGCTGATCCAGCCGCCGTCCAGGTACCCATGCACATCTATCCACTCATTGAGCAGCGGCACCCATTGCGCATACTGCGCTTCCCATTGCGCCAGGCGCTCGTGGATCTGCACCGTTTCCAAGCCGTCGGCGTGTAACTCTTCGATATAAGCCGCTGCTTGCGTGGCGTCCAGTGCCGGGTCCAGGCGTTGCAGGCGCGCCGCGGGCAGCAGCTCGGCGGTTGTGGGCGGCAGCGCAGCCAGCAAATCGGGGCGGCGCAACGCATCCTCGGAAAAATACTCCGGCTCGCCCCCGGTCATACCCTGGGCCAGAAGTTCGCGGGGGATGCCCAGGGGGCTTTCCAGCGGGGCGGCCGGATTCTCGCGGGCGTAGCGTCGCGCAAACACCCGGGCTTCTGCGCGGGCCGTCGCACTCAAGCGACAGCCGCGCAAGTCGGTATTGGACAGCAGGAAGTCATGCCCTTGCAGCGCCGCCTCGGGGATCGAGGTCACGGCGCTGTGGCTCAAGTCCAGGCTGCGCAACGGCAGTGCAAGCACACCCTCGGGCCACTCGCTGAGCGCGCTATGGCTAAGGTCGAGGGTGCGCAGTTCGCGCAGCGCACTCACGTCCAGGCGGCTGATGGGGTTGTAGGGCAGTCGCAGCGATACCAGGCCGGTCAACCGGCTCAACCCCGCCTGGATCGGGGCCGTGATGACCAGCCAGTTATGGGACAGGTCCAGATGGCGCAATGAAGGGCATTGGCCCAGTGCCGAGGGCAGATCGGTCAGATTGTTGCGGGCCAGGCCCAGGCTGTCGAGTTGGGGGAAGTGGCCAAGCCAGGTATTGATGCCTTCCAGCGACACGCCTATGTCACTCAGGTTCAGGCTGCGCACATGGGTAAACCCCACGGCGGGCAACTTAGGCAAATCAATCAGGTTGGCGCCTGACAGGTCCAGCATCGCGGCACCAGCAGGTGGCTGGCCCTCGCCAACAATGCGCGGCTCCAGGCCTTCGAGCCAGCAATCAAGGAGTTTTTGCGACGCCACCTGCCGCTCGACCTCAACCCTGCCAATGTTTGAATCGCGATCAGACCATTGCTCAAGGTCATCGACCAACTGGCGGTGTTCTTCGCGCACACTGTTGACGCTCTCCAGACGCTGGCGGGAAGTCAGCCCGCGCGTTTTGAAACTGGCCAAGACACGCTCGACAAAACCCGGGCCACCGGACTGCAGGCTGCCCAGGGCGCCTTCGCAGTAGGCCTGGACCAGCCGCAGCTCTTCGACCAGATGGGCCGGGTTGTCATGCAGGTACGCATATACCCGCATGAACTCCTCAGGCTCAAAGGCCGACCAGTTCATATGCAGGCCGCGCCACAAGCGTTGATGCCCGGTAAACAGTGGCGCAGGCAAGGAGCGCAACGGAGTCTGGGCCACATCCAGAAACTCCATGTGCTCAAGTTCCAGACAGCCTTGCGGCCAGGTTTCCAAGAGCCCGGACACGGTTAAACGGCGCAACGCGCTCAACCCGCGGACATCCAGGGTTTGCAGGTTGCCGGCCAGGGATAACTGGCGCAGTTCAGGCATGCGTTCAAGCGGGCGCAGCACTTGTGCTGAATAAGTGAGCGACGGGCCGCTAAGCGACAGTTGGGTGATGCCGGGAGCACTCGCCAAATGCTCTGTCAGCGCGTCGAGGTGCTCGGGACGCACATCCAGTTGCAAATGCCGCACGTTGGGAAACGGCCGCAGTAAGCGGCTGGATTCCTGGGCAAGAAATCTGCTCCCGGTGAGGTTCAGGGTGCGGACATGGGAAAAGTCGGCGTGCCACTCGGGCAGCGCCTGCTCCCCTCGTAGACTCAGAGTACTATCGGCCGGACTGTCCCGATCAAAGCCCTGGCGCCAGCAATCGATGAGGTCGTCAACCGTGCGCTGGCGACTCTCATATGCCCCCGCCCATTGCTCAAGGGTCGCGCGCAAGGCCGTCAATTCGCGCTGGCGGTTGGCAAACAACCGCCAGATTTGCGCATTGCTCTCGCCGTCGCGTCGGCGCGCAGCTATCAGCGCCTGAGCCTCGGACTCGCTGATATTCGGATACACGCTACGGGCATGGGCGATCAACGCGTCGTCCATGGCGAACAGCCCGCCCCTTCCCGACAGTTCATACCCCAGGCGCCCGCTCGACAGGCGCCAGGCAGGCCTAGAGCGCGGCGTGCGCAGCTTGAGGATCTCCCGGGCGATGAGCTCGCGCTGCCCACTGGCATAGGTCGCCAGCACCTGCTGCAAATCTGCGGCCTGGCCGGTCAGCCCCAACGACCTGCACGCCTCATCGGGCAGCGCGTCGATGATCGACTGGAAAAGATTGCGTCCATGGGCAGGCGCGCTATTGAGTGCGCGGCCGCCTGCATCAAAGGCCTGGAAGCCCTCGCCGCTGCTGACCAGGTATCGGCGCACAACAGCGTGCTCCGGGCCAATGCTGTCCAGTAAAGGGCCGTGAATGCCCTCCAGACGCATCTCAAGGCGCACACCTGGGGGCCATCCGGGCAGGCGCGCGAGGCCCTGCAAGGCGAGTCGGTCACTGTCGGCATTGGCCAGCCGGTCACGGTGCAGTCCGCTGAGCGCCCGGCTCAAGCGCGCCTGCTGCAAACTGATACGGGCCTGGTGGTCGAGCCGCGCGCTGACATGCCCACTGTCTTGCAGGCGCCTGAATTCCTGTGGACTGGCGCGGTTGAGCAACTCGTCGAGAGCACGCCTGGACAGCGCGGGAAACCGTCGCTGCAGTAGCCTGCTGTCGCTCATGGGCGCGCCATTCCCCTGTAGCCGGGCGTCGAACAGCGCCGTCTGCCGTTGCAGGGCATAGTCCGCCAGGCGCTCATTGAAGGCTTGTTCCCTGGGCTTGCCGCTGCCCAGCAAAGCGGTGATTTCCTGCTCGTCAAGGCCGCTCAGAACCACCTGGGCGAGCCTGCCTTGCTGCACATCGGCGCGGCTGATTTTCAGGGTCGGACGACTATCGTCCAACGACAACGGGCTGCCATAGCAAACCGAGCGCCCTGTCGGCTCCAGGCGCGCGCCGTCCCACTCATCAGTCACGGGCACCCCAAGTGGGTCACCACGCTGTGGCGTGCCCAACAGGCGCCAGGCCTGCTCCTCGCCCAGCCTGGTCGATACCGGCTGGCTGCGCTCAACGATGGCGACTGCCTCAAATACCTCCAGCACCCGCCCGGGAGGCCAGCCGGGCATTTCCACGGTGAGGGGCAAGGCATACTCATGGCGGTCCTGCAGGCCGGTACCGCGGCGCAGGCGCTCGATCAACTCGCCAACGTCCTGGTCGGCCCTGAACCGCTCCAGGGTATCGGCCAGCACGGCGGGCACCGGCAAACCGTCCAGATGCACTTTGCGCAGCAGATCGTCGTGCACACCGCTGACGTTGCCAACCACCCTCAAGGTTTCATCCGTGAAACCCTCGGTAATCGGCCCCAATCGCCGCAGCAGGGTCAGGCGGTCCCAGGTCAGGGGGCGCTCATGGCTATGCCGCCACGCCCCGGCCCCGTTGTGTTCGAGGAGCGGCTGGTACGCCAGCGGATCGCGCGGGTGTTTTATCCGCCATTGCTTGAGCTGCGGGTCAAAGGTCTTTTCGTAGAGCACGTTATCGATCTGCACATGGAGTTTGCCATCGACCTCGTACTGCCCCAGGGCATTGGCCTGACTGCCGGGCGCCAGGGCGGCTTCACTTGGGTACGCGCCCAGGTCGGGCTTCCATAAGCGGACCCGGCCATCCGGTAGCTTCACCGGGACCAGGCCTTCGATAACCGGCTCATGCCTCAACGCGCTCAGGGCCTTGCCGCCCACCGCAGTCACGCCAAGCAACGCAAGGTTTTGCGCCAGGTCGATCAAGTGCGCCCTGGCCGCCCTGCGATCGCCCTCGGCCCACTGCTGCGAAGCCTCGAACACCTCTTTCAACAACTGCTCAGCCATCACGGCCATCATCAGCTCCCCTAGCACTGGCACAAACCCCACCAGCGCACTCAAGCCGAACATCCCGATGTTGAGCAGCATGGCCAGTTTGCGCGTTCGCACCCCGGCGTCGACATCTGCGGTGGGCACGGCATGGCCGGCGGCATCGGCGAGGCACTTGTCCTGGTGCCGCTCATACAGGTAGGTCCACAGGTCGACTTTGTCGCTACCAAATACCTGGTTTTTGAAAGCCAGCGCCACGGGCGCCAAATAGGGGGCCGGGTTGGGCACCTGCGGGGCCAGGGGCAAGGGCGGAAAATTTTTCAGTTTGAACGGGGTTACCTGGCTGAGCAGTTCATAGAACTGGCCGATGCCGGGGAAGTTCGTGCCGATTTTCTCGCGCAGGGTGGCGTCTGGCGCATCCTCGGTGAACTGACTGAAGTAATGCGGGCGCTCGGCATACTCGACGAACTGACTGAAAAAAGCCTGATAGGCCGTGGGGCGCTCCACACGGGTCGAGGCTGAGCCTGGCGTGCTGAAGCGTTGCTTCAAGGTCGCCAGCAGTTGCGCATGATTGGTATAGCGCTTAAGAGGCTGGTATGGGTCCTGGGGGATATACAGGATTGGCGAATCGACATGCTCATCATCGAAGGCCAGAAACAGCACGCAACCGGTCATGCGCAACTTCATCAAGCCCAGGTCGCAGAGCCATACCGGTTGCCCCCCCATCTGCGGCGCGCGTTCGCCGGCGATCAACGATAGCACCATGCGGTAATCGTCTTGGGTAATGTCCTCGTGCAACAGGGCCAACTCGGCCGCCGCCCGCATCGCGGCCTTTTGGCTGGCAATGAATTGTTGGCGCAGGGTGGTTTCGTGGGTGGAAAAAAAGTCCGCGAGATAGGCCTGGTACTGCCCGCCCAGATCAAGGCGGCGGCACAGCCCTATGAACTGATAGACCGTGAGGCTCCCCAATCGGACCGGCAGCAACGGGGCGACGGCGGCGCCAGGCGATGACACCTGCCAGCGAAAACCCGACGATGAGTGAAAGGCCCCCTCTGCGGACTCGGACTCTTCGAAGTTGTGCAGCGCTGCCTGCAGCAGCTCCAGCTGCAAAAAGTCGTAGGTTCGCGCTTCAAGGTTCAGATCGGTGATGTGCAGGGCCTTTCGCAGGCTCAGCCAAGTGGCGACGTGGGGGGCCAAGGTAACGTCGTACTGCTCCTTGAGCGCCTGGAGCAGCAGCGGCCTGGCAAACGTGTCGATGTCCTGCAAGGCAGACAGGCTTTGGTCCAGAGCCGTCTGGGCGGTAAAACTTGCGATAAAACAGTCGTGCAATAGCTCGCGCTGCTCGGGTGTCGCATGCCAATAGGCTGGCGGCAGCGGGCTGTGGTTGTGCTTGAGGGCCATGCGGCGTGAGGTTGTGCTATCGATCAACCATTGCGGCGTGGCGCTGATCAATAACGGGCGATGGATGCTGGGCGTTGCCGGCAATGGGGGCAAGTCGGTCATGATGCGGCTCCGGGAAAAGGAGGCCCAGCACACCATGGGGGTCACGGCCAATCGCGGTAACTACGTCTATCCTGTTGGGAGCAGCAACTCCCCCCAGACCTCGCAGGAGGACTCATGGACGACCCGAACAACAAACCGCCGACCTTCTGGCAGATGCTTCATAGCGTGATGGCTGCTGCATTTGGCGTGCAGAGCGGGAAGAACCGCGCGCGGGATTTTACCCATGGCAAGCCCAGCCATTTTGTCGTGCTGGGCATTTTGTTTACCGCCGTATTTGCCCTGGCGCTCTTTGCCATCGTCAAGCTGGTGCTGCATCTGGCCGGGGTCTAGGCCCGGTCACTTCAACAGCAACTGCATGCTGAAGGGGTATTGGTAGGCCGCAGGCTTGCCCTGGGCCGACAGTGCACGAAAATCCACACCGTCGCCCTCGTGGTTACGCAGGTCCAGCAAGCGCTGGGCCTGTGGCCCGTCAATCAGTTGGAACAGTTTCACCTGGCGCTCGCGCCCGCCATGGCTTTGGATGTCCACGCCCACGGCATCGTCGTGCAGCAGCACCATGGCCCAGCCACCGACCGTAAAGTGCCCGGCCACCAGCGCACTGATCCGCCCTTGCAGCCGCGCCTGGAGGACATCGGGAGAGCTGTTGATCGCGCTGAACAACACGTCCTTGCCGGGTGCACGGCCACTGCCATTCAAGGCCTGCATGGCGCCGAGGGCCATTTCATCATTGGCCGACCAGACCAGGGTAGCCCGGGGGTAGCGCTTGAACATCTGGGTCGCCTGCTCGAATGCGCGCTGGCGGCTCCATTCGCCATACACCAACTGGCGCAGATGCACTTCGGGGTGTTCGCGCAAGGCCCGCTGCAAGCCCTGCTCGCGCGCCTGAGAGGTCGGTGTGTACTTGGCGCCGGAAAACGCCAGCAACTCAAGGGTGCCACCGGACGGCACAGGGCCATGTTGACGCAGCAGCTCCTTGAGCATCAGGTACCCGCCCTCCTCGTCGTTGGTCGTGAGGCTGCCCATCCAGTTCGGGTACTTCCCGGCGTCCAGCAGTTGCATCTGGTTCGGGGTCAGGGCGTTATTGACCAACAGTAGCTTGACCTGGCTACCCTGGGCCATGCGCAGGATCTGCGGGGCGATGTACTGCTCGTTGACCAGCACCAGGTAATCCGGGCGCTGCGGGCCCTGCAATGCTTCGCGGGCCTGCAGCAAGGTGTTTTGCGGATCACGCTCGGAATAACGCACGCGTAAATCCAGGCCGAGGTCCTTGGCCGCGGCCTGCATGAATTGCGCATAGCTGATCCAGAAGGTTTCAGTAGACAGACCTGGGTTGAGAAACACCACCGCCGTTGCATGGGCCATCGTCCCGAACGCCATCCCCACCCACCACAAGCACCCGCAGAGAACCTTCAACATTACTGCCCGAACCCCGGAAATTGACAGATCATAATAGTGGCAATAAGCCTTTTGATCTTGGCTATTTAACGGCAGATCGGACAGTTTGGTGGCGATCAGTTCCCTTTACTGATGGCTGACCCAGAACACGGCGGTGGAAACCACCAGGATAATCAGGAACAGAATCGCCCAGGCGTCCACGGTACTGTCGGGTTTACGGGCTTTGGTTGGATTGCTCATCGCATCGCCTCTTGTCGGTTTTATGGCTGATTGCATTAAGACTCGTCCACAGTAAAGTCGATGATTGCCCGCATGACAAATGTGGGTATCGCGATAACCGTTCTCATTAGTCGATTTGGTTCTTTGCATATACTAAAACATCACTTTTGCGCATAAACGCAAGCTGGTATCGTGCGCCGGCTCCGTTGGGAGTGCGCGGCCGTGCGCGCAGATTTGCCGAGAACAGGACCTATATGTACGTATACGACGAATACGATCAGCGCATCATCGAGGACCGCGTCAAGCAGTTCCGTGATCAGACCCGACGCTATCTGGCAGGTGAACTGAGCGAAGAAGAGTTCCGCCCTCTGCGCCTGCAAAATGGCCTTTACGTTCAGCGCTTTGCGCCGATGCTGCGGGTGGCCGTGCCTTACGGCCAACTGACTTCGCGCCAGACGCGCATGATGGCCAAGATCGCCCGTGACTTCGACAAGGGCTACGCCCATATCAGCACCCGCCAGAACGTGCAGTTCAACTGGCCGGCCCTGGAAGACGTGCCGGACATCCTGGCTGAACTGGCCACCGTGCAGATGCACGCCATTCAGACCAGCGGTAACTGCCTGCGCAACGTGACCACCGACCAGTTCGCTGGCGTGGCCGCCGATGAAGTGATCGACCCGCGCCCTTGGTGCGAGATTGTTCGTCAGTGGACCACGTTCCACCCGGAATTTGCCTACCTGCCGCGTAAATTCAAGATCGCCATCAATGGCTCGACGTCTGACCGCGCCGCGATCGAAGTCCACGACATCGGCCTGGAGCCGGTGTACAACGCCGCAGGCGAACTGGGCTTCCGCGTCCTGGTGGGCGGCGGCCTGGGGCGCACCCCGGTGGTCGGCGCGTTCATCAATGAATTTTTGCCTTGGCAAGACCTGTTGAGCTACCTCGACGCCATCCTGCGTGTGTACAACCGCTATGGCCGCCGTGACAACAAGTACAAGGCGCGCATCAAGATCCTGGTCAAGGCCCTCACCCCCGAGGTATTTGCCCAGAAGGTCGACGCCGAGATGGAACACCTGCGCGGCGGCCAGACCACTCTGACCGACGCCGAAGTGCATCGGGTGGCCAAGCACTTCGTCGATCCGGACTACAAGGCCCTGGGCAACCAGGCTGCCGAACTGGCGGCGCTCGACCAGCAGCACCCAGGCTTTGCCCGCTGGCGCACGCGCAACACCCTGGCGCACAAGCAGCCGGGGTATGTCGCAGTGACCCTGTCGCTCAAACCGACCGGGGTAGCGCCTGGCGATATCACCGACAAGCAACTGGACGCCGTTGCTGACCTGGCCGACCGCTACAGCTTTGGCCAACTGCGCACCTCCCACGAGCAGAACATCATCCTTGCGGACGTTGAACAGAGCCAATTGTTCACCCTATGGGGCGAGCTGCGCGAAGGTGGTTTCGCCACGCCGAACATCGGCCTGCTGACCGATATCATCTGCTGCCCGGGTGGCGACTTCTGCTCCCTGGCCAACGCCAAGTCAATTCCCATTGCCGAATCGATCCAGCGCCGTTTCGACGACCTGGACTACCTGTTCGACATTGGCGAGCTGGACTTGAACATCTCCGGCTGCATGAACGCCTGTGGCCACCACCACGTTGGCCACATCGGCATCCTCGGGGTGGACAAGAAAGGCGAAGAATTCTACCAAGTGTCCCTGGGTGGCAGCGCCAGCCGCGATGCGAGCCTGGGCAAGATCCTCGGCCCATCCTTCGCCCAGGAAGCCATGCCCGAGGTGATCGGCAAGCTGATCGACGTCTACGTCGAGCAGCGCACCGAAGATGAGCGCTTCATCGATACCTACCAGCGCATCGGCATTGACCTGTTCAAGGAGCGCGTCTATGCAGCGAATCATTAAGAACAACCAAGTCGTCGACGAAACCTGGCACCTGCTGCCCAAGGATGCGTCGTTCGATGGCATCTCCAACTGTGACGACCTGATCGTGCCGCTGGCCTTGTGGCGTGAACACGGGCACGCCCTCAAGGCCCGTGATGGTGGCCTGGGCGTGTGGCTGGACGCCGATGAAGAAGCCGAAGAGATTGGCGCCGACGTGGAACACTTCCAGGTCATCGCCCTGAACTTCCCGGCCTTCACCGACGGGCGCAACTACTCCAACGCGCGCCTGCTGCGTGACCGTTATGGCTACAAGGGCGAACTACGGGCGATTGGCGATGTGCTGCGCGACCAGCTGTTCTACCTGCACCGCTGCGGGTTTGACGCCTACGCCTTGCGCGCCGACAAAGACCCGTATGAAGCGCTGGAAAGCCTCAAGGACTTCTCGGTGACGTACCAGGCGGCTACGGATGAACCGTTGCCGCTATTCCGTCGTCGCTAGACCCTGATGCGAAACAAAAAGCCCCGAAACCTGGCTCGCAGGTTTCGGGGCTTTTTTATGCGCGGCGCAAGGGCCATGGGCGCGAGGGCGAAACCGGCCTAGCAGGCAACGGGCAGATCTGCTCAGCCCTTCTGCTTGGCGACCCAGCGACCGTAGGCATCGATGAACGCCTGCAGGAACGGCTGGGTTTTCTCCGACAGCTTGCCCGACTCATCAAACGCACTGCCCGCGCCACCCAGGTAGGCTTCCGGCTGCTGCATGCACGGCACATCCAGAAACACCAGGGACTGGCGCAAATGATGGTTGGCACCAAAGCCACCAATCGCCCCCGGCGAAACGCTGATGACCGCACCTGGCTTGCCGCTCCAGACGCTCTTGCCGTATGGGCGCGAGCCTACATCAATGGCATTTTTCAAGGCCGCCGGCACCGAACGGTTGTATTCAGGAGTGACGAACAGCACCCCATCGGCCGCCGCCACCTGCTGGCGGAACGTGGTGTAGGTCGCAGGCGGCGTTGCGCTATCAAGGTCTTCGTTGTAGAGCGGCAATTCGCCAAGTTCGACGATGCTGAGCTTGAGGTTGGCCGGCGCCAACTGCGCCAATGCCTGGGCGACCTTGCGGTTGATCGACTCTTTTCTCAAGCTGCCGACCAGTACGGCAATCGTGTAGACCTTGCTCATGGGGCTTTCCTGACATCTGACTAAGGGAATTTGTAGTTATAGAGCCTTCGCCGGGCGATCACCAGCAGGTAGTAGCCAATCGGCGGATGTTTTTGTTTGTAGGAAAAATAAGCGGAATATCAACGAATAGTATTTTTTCTATGTAGGTAAACTACCCGCGTTAAAGACGGTCTACAGAACCGCAAATCGGTGTTTTCTCCAGAGGTTCTAAACAGATGGCAGCAGTACTTGTCGGACAATTCCATGCTCGTGACGCGGAAGGCCGCGTTTATTCCGTGCATGAATTCCAGGACTCCACTCCGTCGGACGGTGGTTCAGAACCTGTAATCTCCTACAAACTGGCGATTGGTGACCGGGTCAACAAAGTTGATGACAACACCTTCGTCCTGGTTCAGTCGCAGATCTCCCTGACCCGCGAACCCGAAAACACGCCTGTTTGATAAGGCTGTGCCTCCAGGCAGAAGTCATATGAACGGAGTTGGGTTAGGATTCACCCGGTGAATCCCTTACCTGCTGAACATGGACTTCATGCATGCGTTTACGTCATATCGAAGTGATTCAAGCCATTTTGCAGACCGGACACCTCGGCACCGCCGCCGAATGGTTGCAATTGGCTGTGTCCGATGTGGACGCCACCCTCAAGGACGCTGAACAGCAACTGGGCTTCATGCTGTTCGCCAGCGTCCGCGGACGGTTGCAGGCCACCCGTGAAACCCTGGCCATGCAGGCACAGATCGCCCACCTCTACGAGGCCCTGGAACCGATCCAGCGCCTGGCCAGCAGCCTCAAGCACCATCACGCCCCGCCGTTGCGCACGCTGTGTACGCCGCCCTTGGCCAACCAACTGCTGCCGCAAAGCATCGCGTTGTTGCGCCGCCGTTTCCAGGACACGCCCTGCAACCTTTCCAGCCAACCGACCCGTGACATCGTCAAGAGCCTGTTGCTGCATGAGGCCGACCTGGGCCTGAGCCTGCATGACCCCGAACACCCGCAAATCACCAGCACCGTGCTGGCCCAAGGCAAGCTGCAACTGCTGGCGCCCCATGGCTGGCTCAAGCCACGGCAGAAATACATCGCCCTGCAAGAACTGGCCGGCCAGTCGATGATCGGCCTGGAGGGCCAGGACCCGCTGAGCCAGTTGCTGGACAGTAAGTTGCAAGCGCTGCGGCCGTTGCCAGTGATCCAGACACGGGTGCAGACCTACCAGATGATGCGCAGCATGGTCGAGGCCGGCGAAGGGCTGGCGGTGGTCGATCCGTTCACTGCCAGCGGCGCGCGGGAGGCGGGGCTGGATACCTGCCCGCTGTCACCGCCGATCCTGGTGAGCCTGTATGGGTTGACGGTCAGGGACAGCAGCCCGAGCCCGGCGCTGAATGCATTGCTGGAGATTGTCACGCAGAAGGCCCAAGACCTGCTGTCTTGAGTGTCAGCTGAACAAGCGATACCAGAAAATCGCCACTTCCCGCGTCTGTGGATCAATCCCGCGATAACGCAGGTGGTCGATACCGCCCATGACGTAGCCGCTGCGTTCATACAATCGGCACGCTCCCAGGTTATTGTTCTGGGTCTCCAGCATCATCCCCGGCAGGTTTTTCTTGCGGCTCCAGAACTGCGCCACATCAAGCAGGGCCTTGGCCACGCCATGCCGGCGGGCTGGGAGCACCACCGCCAACTCATCGACATGGGCATAACCGTTCCAATTGGTACTGACGACGATATGGCCCACCGGTCGATCATCCAGGTACGCCATGAATACCGCGCTGTCGCTGGCATTGCGGTAGCTGGCGAACTCCTCGGGGTCGATGCCGTAGCATTTGCGGTACGGCAAAATCTGCTCCACCGCCCACTGATCGACAGGCTTGCCCAGTTCGGGCGTGCCATACACGCACACCTCGAAGCTGAAATCATTGCCCCATACGTAGGCGTCAAATCCCTCGTCGGCGACTCGTACACTGAGCCCCGGGTACTTCGGATTCATTACAGCTTGCATAACCATCCTTAACACTTGATGCAATCGACGGTGTAACAACGACCGTTGCCGTCGTCTTCGTGTTGTAAGCCATGCACATCGGCGACAAACCCTGGGAAACTGCTATCGAACTCCCGGGCAAAGGCCAGGTAGTCAATGATCGATCGCGTCGACTCGGTAAAGCGCTCCCCCGGCATGATCAGCGGAATGCCTGGCGGATAAGGCACCAGCATCACGGCTGCGATACGCCCTGGCAAGGCATCGATGGACACGGCCTCGACTTCACCGCGCACCAACTGGTCATAGGCATCGGCCGGCTTCATGGCGATTTCCGGTAACACCGTGTACATGCGCTTGAGGTGCTTGGCCGTGGCGTTGCTGCGATAGCAGCCGTGCAATTGGTCGCACAAATCCTGCAAGCCCATGCCCTGATAGCGTGCCGGGCCTTGCTGGAACACCGATGGCAGGCAACTGGCCAGGCTGATATTGGCGTCGTAGCTGCGCTTGAACTCCAGCAGTTCGGTGAGCAGGGTACTCCACTTGCCTTTGGTAATGCCCATGGAGAACAACACCAGGAACGAATACAACCCGGTTTTTTCCACCACCAGGCCACGCTCCCAGAGGAATTTACTGACTACCGCTGCCGGAATGCCGCAGTCACTCAAGGCGCCACCCGCCGTCAAGCCGGGCATGACCAGGGTGACCTTGATCGGGTCGAGCAACACATAGTCTTCGGCGATATCCCCAAAGCCATGCCAGTCGGCCTCCGGCTGCAACAACCAGTCAGCGGTCGCGACCCGGTCGATACCGGCCACCGAGGGCGGTTGCCAGATGGAAAACCACCAATCATCGGCGGCGATGTGCTGGCGCAAATTGGCCAGGGCCCGGCGAAAGCTCAGGGCCTCATCGAACATTTCCTGAAGCAGCGAACGCCCGGCGGGCCCTTCCATCATGGCCGACGCCACATCCAGCGAGGCGATGATGCTGTACTGCGGCGAGGTAGAGATATGCATCATGAACGCCTCATTGAAACGATCACGATCCAATTGCCGCGCCCCGCCGTCCTGCACATGGATCATCGACGCCTGGCTGAA
This sequence comes from Pseudomonas sp. HC1(2025), assembly GCF_058742075.1. Classification (NCBI taxonomy): domain Bacteria; kingdom Pseudomonadati; phylum Pseudomonadota; class Gammaproteobacteria; order Pseudomonadales; family Pseudomonadaceae; genus Pseudomonas; species Pseudomonas sp. HC1(2025). The sequence continues at coordinate 3,069,093 of NZ_CP196017.1, forward strand.
CGCCGCCAGCAACTTGTGGGTCGAGTGCGTGGTGAACACCAGCGGGCTATCGGGCGTGCGCGAGGTACCCATGCCATAGCGCCCGGCGAAAAACTCGTGGAAGGCCGCGTAGGCGTACCAGGCCTCGTCAAAGTGCAGGACTTCGACGCTGTTGCCCAATTGCTGCTTGATCAACTCGGCGTTGTAACACAGGCCGTCGTAGGTCGAGTTGGTCACCACCGCCAGCTTGACCTTGGGCTCGCGACCGCGGGTCAAGGGGCTGGCCTCGATCTTTGCGCGAATCGATTCGCGGCTGAACTCGGTCAGCGGGATCGGACCGATAATCCCCAGTTCATTGCGCTCCGGGCACAAGTACAGGGGGATCGCGCCGGTCATGATGATCGAATGCAGCACCGACTTATGGCAATTGCGGTCCACCAGCACCAGGTCATCGCGCCCGACCATGGAGTGCCAGACGATCTTGTTGGCGGTGGAGGTGCCGTTGATCACAAAGAATGTGTGGTCGGCGCCAAAGTTGCGCGCCGCGCGGGCTTCGGCTTCTGCCAGGGGCCCGGTGTGATCCAGTAGCGAGCCCAGTTCCGGCACTGACACCGACAGGTCCGAACGCAGGGTATTTTCCCCAAAGAACTGATGAAACGCCTGCCCCACCGGGCTTTTGCGATAGGCCACGCCGCCACCGTGGCCGGGGGTATGCCAGGAGTAATTGGAGTCGGCTGTGTGTTGCACCAGGGCCTTGAAGAATGGCGGCAACAGGCCATCGAGGTAAGTGCGCGCCGCACGGGCCACCTGCCGGGCAAGGAACGGCACCGTGTCTTCGAACAGGTAGAGAATGCCGCGCAGTTGGTTGAGCTCGCTCATGGCATCGGCCGGGGCGTTTTCCAGGGTGACTTGCTCGCCCAGGGCAAAGATCGGCAGGTTGGGCGCACGCAGGCGTGCCAGCCGGATCAGCTCCACCATATTTTGCAGCAGATGGGTATTTTCCCCGGCGCCTTCAGCGGCGATCAGCATGCACGCCAGGCCATGATGGGTCGAGGCCACCAGCCGGCCTTCGGCGTAGTCCACAGCGGAAAAGATGCTGAAACCCTCTTGCTCCAACTCCCGGGCGATACCCCGGACCCGATCACCGGCGACGGTGTCGGCCTTGATGTCGCGGTGCACGATCAGGATCGGGAACTTCAGGTCTTTGTACATGAGGGCTTGGCGTCCTGAGGGCGATGTACTCAGGGTAGAAGCTGGGAGCGAATGTGGCGAATGGAGATAAGGTTTTTGTAGGAGCGGGCTTGCCCGCTCCCACACTTTCAGGCCGTGATGAGCCCGACTCAGTGTTGGGTCAACTGGGTCCACAAGGCTGGCGCACCCGCCGATTTGGCGATGGCTTCCAGGCGTGCCGCGTGCTCGGCCATGTCCTGCTCGCTGGCACGGATGATGGTGGTGGGCTTTCGATCTGCCGGCAGACGGCGGATTTCCGAAGGCCGGTTGCCCGAACCCTCGGCCGAACCGTTACCGTCGGAGGCGTTGCCGGCCAGGGACAGGCTGGTCTGCCCGCCGGTCATGGTCAGGTAGACGTCCGCAAGGATCTCGGAGTCGAGCAAGGCGCCGTGCAGTTCACGGCCAGAGTTGTCGACGCCATAGCGTTTGCACAAGGCATCGAGGCTGTTGCGCTGGCCCGGGTGGCGCTCACGGGCCATCATCAAGGTGTCGAGGATCGAGCAATGACGGGTGATGTCGGCCCGATCCGTCTGGCCCATCAGGGCGAATTCGTTGTTGATGAAACCAACGTCGAACGCCGCGTTATGGATGATCAACTGCGCGCCATTGATGAACTCGAAAAACTCATCGGCGACTTCCGCAAAGCGCGGCTTGCCCACCAAAAATTCGTTGGTGATGCCGTGGACGCCAATGGCGCCTTCGTCACTTTCCCGGTCCGGTTGCAGGTACACGTGGAAATGCCGGCCCGTGAGGCGGCGACCCATCAGTTCGACACAGCCGATTTCGATGATCCGGTGGCCATCGGTCACCGGCATGCCGGTGGTTTCGGTATCGAGTACAACGGATCGGATGGCCATCAGGGTTCAGCTCTCAACGGTGTGTGTATTTCAAGGGCCGGGATATTAGCACGCTCTATAACCCAAGCGCTCCATGGACAGACACCTTGCACCCTGGTCCAACAGTTTTTTACAAGGTTTAGCAAAGCTTGCGCAGTTTGCCTGCACCGCCCTTGTTAGCCTGCGCTGCTCCTTTCTATGCGTAAAAACCAGCCCATGCTCAAGCCAAAACACCTGCTCGCCCTGTGCCTGATCGGCGCCGCCACTGCCCAGGCCACCAGCTTTGTGATGACCACCGACGCCTTGGTCAGCCTCTCGATGAGTGCCACCAAAGGCACCAGCAGCAGCTTCAAGGATGACAAGGTCGTACTGGCGGCAAAGGACGATGCGGCAGCGTTTGTCGCCAGCCAGGGCAAGGTACGCGGCGTTCAGTTGGAATCGGCATTGCAGCATATTCGCCGCACCCTGCCGGATTTACGCGATACTGACGAGCAACTCGCCGGTGCGATCCTGATTCTGTGATAGATGAACGCAAACACCCATGATTGATACCCGATATCCCGTTGTACTGCTGGTCACCAGCCTTCTTTTGGCAGGTTGCGCATCCCCGCCCGCCGCCACTGGCCAGCTGCCGCAGATCGTCGCCCATCGCGGGGGCACGGCGGACTTCCCGGAAAATACCTTGCTGGCTATCGACCAGGCCTTGGCCAATAACGTGGATGTGCTATGGCTCACGGTGCAGTTGAGCCTGGACCAGGTACCGGTGTTGTATCGACCGACAGACCTGAGCGCCAATACCGACGGCACCGGCGCCGTGGCCGGAAAAACCCTGGCCCAGTTGCAACAGCTCAATGCCGGCTGGCAATTCAAGCAGGACGGGGCCAATGGCCAGGTGACCTACCCCTACCGTACCCGTCCCGTGCCGCTGCCTTCATTGCAGCAAGCGTTGACCGTAATCCCGGCTACCACGCCGATCATCCTCGATATGAAAGCCCTGCCCGCCGACACCCAGGCCAGGGCCGTGGCCCGGGTACTGGAGCAAAACCATGCGTGGGGCCGGGTGTTGATCTACTCCACGGACGCCAGCTACCAACACGCGTTTGCCCAGTACCCCCAGGCCCGCCTGTTCGAATCCAGGGACCGAACACGCGACCGCTTGGCCAACGTCGCCCTGGCCCACAACTGCCAGCCCGCCCCCGAAGCGGGAAGTTGGGTGGCGTTTGAGTATCAGCGCAAGGTCGAGCTGGTGGAAACCTTCACCCTTGGGGAAGCACGCTCACCGGTGAATGCCAAGCTATGGACAAGGCCTGCCATCGACTGTTTCCAGTCCAGGGGCAAGGTACATATCCTGGCGATTGGCATTAACACCCAAGATGATTATCGAGCAGCGGCGTGCCGTAAAATCGATGCGGTGCTGGTGGATTCGCCCCGCGCGATGCGAGGCGTGAAGCAGCAGCTCGAATGGCCGCTGCGGTGTGACTGACGGTCAGCTCTGTTTGTAACCGCGCACTTCATCCACGCCGCGATTGGCCAACTGGTCGGCCCGCTCGTTGCCTGGGTGACCGATATGCCCGCGTACCCACTTCCAGGTGATGTTGTGGCGGTTGCACTGCTCATCCAGCAACTGCCACAGGTCGGCGTTTTTTACCGGCTCTTTGGCTGCAGTTTTCCAGCCGCGCTTTTTCCAGTTGACCATCCACTCGTTGATGCCTTTCATCACGTATTGCGAGTCCGTCACCAGCAATACATCGCAACGGCGCTTGAGCTCTTCCAGGCCGCGAATGGCGCCCATCAGTTCCATGCGGTTATTGGTGGTGTTGGCTTCGCCGCCCCACAACTCCTTCTCCACGCCCTTGCACACCAGCAAGGCGCCCCAGCCGCCAGGACCAGGATTGCCCTTGCAGGCGCCGTCGGTAAAGAGTTCTACGCTATCGGTCATTACGCTATCCATCAAAGCGGGTTGCCGGTAATCGACCGGCAGCTCCCGAGGTCGAACACTGCGACCTGAATTCCAGAAAAGTGATTTATGGCTCGCTGGAGCGACGGTTGACCTTGGCCAGGGGCATCGGCACCAACTTGCCCATGGGCTCGCGCCGTACCTGGCTCACCGGCCGCAGCCCGACCACGATCTTGCGGGCCACCAGCAGGTAGAAACCGCCGCCGGACAACTGCCAGGCCCCAGCCCGGCGCTCCCAGCCAGCCAAACGGCCCTGCCACTTGGGCGAGGCAAGCGGCGGACGATAGCACCCGAAGCGGCGTTTCTCCAGCGCGAAGCCCAGCAGGTTCAACCAGTCGCTGACCCGCGAGGGCGAGATGCAGCGGGCCTGGCGCAGCGCATCATGGGCGAAGACGTGCCGCAGGCCCCATGAACTCCAGGGGTTGATACCAACGATCAACAAATGGCCGCCCGGGCGCACGGCGCTCGCCGCTTCACGCAGCAAGCCATGGGGCGACAGGCAAAAATCCAGGCCATGCTGCATCACCACTACATCGGCAGCATGCTCGCTCAAGGGCCAGGCCTGTTCCTCGCAGACAATCTCCACCCCCGGCAACGGCGCGCCCAGGCGTACATTGCGCTGCACCTGGGGCGCAGGCGGCGGATTCTGGGCCGAAGGGCCGTAGTGCACCAGGTAGCCGCCAAAGAAGCGCTCCAGCTCTTCTTCGAGCATAAGCCGCTCTTGTTCCAGCAGAAATTGCCCGATCGGCCCGGACAGCCATTCACGGGCTGCGCTGATCAAGGCCAGCCACTCGGGATCGGCCTGGGCGAACGCTTTATCAGTCATTGCATTCTCCAACTCGCCAAGACGTTCTAAGATGCACCAATGTGTTCAGCTTGGCGAATAGAAGAATGATACAGATCAGTGCCCTGCCCGCCTTCACCGATAACTACATCTGGTTGTTACAAGACCATCGCAGCCATCGCTGCGCGGTGGTCGATCCCGGTGACGCCGCGCCTGTGCTGGCGTGGCTTGAACAGCATCCAGACTGGACCCTCAGTGACATCCTGGTGACCCACCATCACCACGACCATGTCGGCGGTGTGGAGCAGCTCAAGCAAGTCTCGGGCGCCAAGGTGTATGGCCCGGCCAACGAAAAGATCCCGGCCCGTGACGTCGCGCTCAACGATAACGACCGTATCCAGGTGCTGGGCTGGGACCTCGATGTGTTCGCCGTGCCCGGACACACCTTGGGACATATAGCCTTTTATCATCACGGCTTGCTGTTCTGCGGCGACACCCTTTTCGCCGCCGGCTGCGGGCGTTTGTTCGAGGGCACGCCAGAACAGATGTACAACTCCCTGGAACGCCTGGCCGCCCTGCCAGTTGATACGCTGGTGTACTGCACCCACGAATACACACAAAGTAACCTGCGCTTTGCCCAGGCCGTGGAACCGGATAACGCAGATATCGCCGAACGTGTAGCAAAAGTCGGCGAACTGCGGGCAGCCGGCAAGATGACCTTACCGTCGACCCTGGCCCTGGAAAAATTGACTAACCCTTTCTTACGTACCGCGGAAACATCCGTTAAACAAAAAGCGGACGAGCGGAATGGCCGCGACAACCGCCCTGGGAGCGAGGTGTTTGCTAGCTTGCGGGCTTGGAAAGATACGTTCTAAGCAGACAGCTTCTGATACGAAATTTCTGAATGGTTGACCGGAACCAAAGCGCTTTCTAGAATCGCCCGACATTTTTGCCCGGAACTAACTTCCAGCCAATGTCGTCATCTATTCGTAAATCCAACCATTCAGACGCATTGACCCGCCTGGCTCAAGCCATTGCGGTGGCCGTTTCCGCAACTCTGGCGGGCTGCCAAACCACTCATTTCGCTGCACAATCCACCGTGCAACCCAAACCCGTTTTTACTGCCAAGATCAAGCAAAAACCCCTGTGGCTCTCAGAGAAGCCAAGCCCGCAGGTGCCCCAGGATGTCTGGGAGCGCATGCGCCAGGGGTTTCAATTGCAGGACGGTGTCGGCGTCAACCCGCGTATCGAGCAACAGCGCCTGTGGTTCGCCAGCAACCCATCGTTCCTGGAGAACGCCGGCGAACGCGGCAGCCTCTATATTCACTACATCGTCGAACGCCTTGAAGAACGCAACATGCCCCTGGAGCTGGCGCTGCTGCCAGTGATTGAAAGTGCCTACAACCCAATGGCCTATTCGCGCAGCGATGCGGTCGGCCTGTGGCAGTTCATCCCCTCCACCGGGCGCTACTTCAACCTGCGCCAGACCCGCGCCTATGATGGCCGCCGCGATATCACCGCCTCCACCACCGCGGCCCTGGACTATCTGACGCGTCTGCATGACATGTTCAACGGCGACTGGCTGCTGGCCCTGGCGGCCTATAACGCCGGTGAAGGCACGGTCAGCCGGGCCATCGAGCGCAACGAGAAACTCGGCCTGCCCACCGACTACTGGAACCTGCCGCTGCCCCAGGAAACCAAGGACTACGTGCCCAAGTTCCTGGCGCTGTCCCAAGTGGTGCTGGCCCCTGAGGCCTACGGCGTCAACCTGAACCCGATTGCCAACACGCCGTACTTCGAGATGGTTGAAGTCAAGCAAAGCATGGACCTGTCCCGGGTCGCCGCGCTGGCCGAGATCGACGAAGACGAACTGTTCCAGCTCAACCCGGCCTTCAAGCAACGCACCACCCTGGATGGCCCCCAGCATTTGCTGGTGCCCACCTCCAAGGCGCAATTGCTGGCCAGTAGCCTGTCCTCGATGAACCCCGAGGAATTGTTGAGCCTGCGCCCGAAAAAGCCAGTGTTTGACGAAGTCGAGCACAAGGCCGTGGCCGGCCGTTCGCGCAGCTACAAGGTCAAGAGCGGCGACAACCTGACGCTGATTGCCAAGGCCAACAAGGTCGACGTGCATGACCTGCAGCGTTGGAACAAGCTCAATGGCCAGGCCTTGAAAGTCGGCCAGACCCTGGTGATGCAGGACACCCGCAAGCTGGTGGCCAAGGCTGGCGGCAAGAAGCCGGTGCAGTACAAGGTCAAGAAAGGTGACTCGCTGTACATGGTTGCCAAGCGCTTCAACGTCGAGATGCAACATCTCAAGCGCTGGAACCCTCGCACTGGCCAGGCGTTGAAGCCGGGGCAGATGCTGGTGGTCTCCGGACCAAGATAAACCAAGCGCAAGCAGGCTTGTGTGGGAGCTGGCTGGCCTGCAATTGCATCGACGCGGTGTAACTGATTCACCGCGGTGCGTGCATCGCAGGCCAGCCAGCTCCCACATTTGATCTGTGCACCGCTCAAGATCCCGCCGCGCCTGAAAATGGCCTTTTCAACAGTCTTTTTCCAAGTGGAACAAGCTGTTACTGTACCGATCATAAAGCCCAAGCCGCCCGGATCGGATCTCTGACTTGAAGCGTCCCCTCCTTCTACTAATAAGTCTGGCCTTGAGCTTTTGCGCGAATGCGACCATTACCGAAAACCACGGTTATGCGCAGTTCGGTACGCTCAAGTACCCGGCCAAATTCACCCACTTCGATTGGGTAAACCCCGCAGCGCCCAAGGGAGGCACCTTGCGGGTCATGGCCTTTGGCACGTTTGACACCCTCAACCCCTATACTTTCAAGGGCTCAAGCCCGGTCTCCACCGCCAATTTCCTGCAATACGGGGTCAATGAGCTCAACGAGCCGCTGATGGTTGGCACCGGCCAGTACGCGCCGTCCGGCGACGAGCCCACGTCCAGCTACGGCCTGATTGCCCGATCGGTGGAGTACAGCGAAGACCGCAGTTGGGTGGTGTTCAACCTGCGCCCGCAAGCGCGTTTCCACGACGGCAAGCCCATTACCGCCGACGACGTGGCGTTTTCCTACCGCACGTTGCTGACCGAAGGCCATCCGCAATACCGCACCAACCTGCAGGAAGTGGCCCGGGTGGATGTACTCAACCCCCACCGCATTCGCTTCGTGTTCAAGCGCGCCGGCAACCCGTTGCTGATCCTGCGCCTGGGCGAGTTGCCGGTGCTGCCCCAGCATTACTGGAAAAACCGCGACTTCAAGGCCACCACCTTCGAGCCGCCGCTAGGCAGCGGGCCCTACCGGATCAGCCAGGTCCAACCGGGCCGGCAATTGGTGTTCGAACGGGTCAAGGACTATTGGGGCAAGGACCTGCCGGTCAATCGCGGTTTCTACAACTACGACAAGGTCGAAGTCGAGTTCTACCGCGACAGCGACGTGGCCTTCGAAGCATTCAAAGCCGGCGAGTTCGACATTTACATCGAACACCAGGCCAAGAACTGGGCCAATGGCTACAACTTCCCGGCAGTCAATCGCGGCGAAGTGATCAAGGCGCAGATTGCCCACCAGATCCCGACCCAGAGCCAGGGCCTGTTCATGAACAGCCGGCGCGCCACTTTCAGCCAGGCCAAGGTGCGCGAAGCGCTGGGGCTGATGTTCGATTTCGAGTGGACCAACCGCACCCTGTTCAGCGGCGCCTATAAACGCACCCTGAGCTACTACCCCAACAGCGAATTCTCCGCCAGCGGCCTGCCGGTGGGCCATGAATGGCTGATGCTTTCGCCCTACCGCGAGCAACTGCCGGCCAATCTGTTTACCCAGGCGTTCAGCCTGCCGCAGACCGAGGGGCGCGGCATCCCCCGGGAAACCTTGCGCCGGGCCCTCGGCCTACTGGCCGAAGGTGGCTGGAAACTTTCCGGGCAACGCCTGCTCAACAGCGATGGGCAGCCGCTGCGGTTTGAAATCCTGCTGGTCAACCCGAACCTGGAGCGCATCCTGCAACCGTATGTGGAAAACCTGCGCAGTATCGGCGTCGATGCGCGCTTGCGCACCGTGGACCGTGCGCAGTACAAGCAGCGCCTCGACCAGTTCGACTTCGACATGATCCTGATGACCCTCAACCAGACCCTCAGCCCCGGCCTTGAGCAGTGGCAGTACTTCCACTCCAGCCAGGCCGGGATCAAGGGCAGCAAGAACTACGCGGGCATCGCCAACCCGGTGGTCGATCACCTGCTCGAGCAGTTGCTCGCCGCCCAAACCCGCGACCAGCAAGTCGCCGCCGGCCGGGCCCTGGATCGGGTCCTGCTGTGGCAGCACTACAGTATTCCCAATTGGTATCTCAACTATCATCGCCTGGCGTACCGTAACCGGTTCGCCTTCGTGACCACGCCGCCCTACAGCCTGGGCCTGAGCGCGTGGTGGCTGAAAGCATCGGAGAAACCCCAATGATGGCTTTGCGTACTGCAATTATCAGTGGCCTGCTGTTGTGCACCCAGGCTGTTGCTGCCCCTCAACATGCCTTGACCCTGTATGACGAGCCGCCCAAGTACCCGGCCAACTTCAAGCACGTCGACTACGTCAACCCGGACGCACCCAAGGGCGGCACCTTCCGTGAGTCGGCCATGGGCAGCTTCGACAGCCTCAACCCGTTTATCAGCAAGGGCGTGCCGGCCGATAACATCACCCTGGTCTACGACACCCTGGCCCAGCAGGGCCTGGACGAACCCATCACCGAATATGGCCTGATCGCCGGCAAGATCGAAAAAGCTCCGGATAACAGCTGGGTGCGTTTTTACCTGCGGCCCGAAGCGCGCTTCCACGATGGCCATCCAGTACGTGCCGAAGATGTGGTGTTCACCTTTGAAACCCTGATCAAGCAAGGCACGCCGATCTACCGCACCTACTACGCCGACGTCGCCGAAGTGGTGGCCGAAGACCCGCTGCGGGTGTTGTTCAAGTTCAAGCACACCAGCAACCGTGAGCTGCCGTTGATCCTTGGCCAGTTGCCGGTGCTGCCCAAGCACTGGTGGGCCGGCCGTGATTTTGCCAAGAGCAGCCTGGAGGTCCCGCTGGGCAGCGGGCCGTACAAAGTGGCCGAGGTCAAGCCGGGGCGCTCGATCCGCTACGAGCGGGTCAAGGACTACTGGGGCAAGGACCTGCCGATCAACAAGGGCCTGTACAACTTCGATTACCGCATCAGCGATTACTACCGCGATAACACCGTGGCCCTGGAGGCGCTCAAGGCTGGGCAGTTCGATTACTGGCAGGAAATGACGGCCAAAAACTGGGCCAATGCCTACAACGTCCCGGCCGTGGCCGAAGGCCGGCTGATCAAGGAAGAACTGCCCAACGGCAATCCCACCGGGATGCAGGGTTTTGTGTTCAATATCCGCAAGCCAATGTTCCAGGACGTGCGGGTGCGCAAGGCTATCAGCCTGTTGATGGACTTTGAATGGACCAACAAGCAGCTGTTCAACGGCGCCTACACCCGCACCCGCAGCTATTTTGAAAACTCGGACATGGCCGCCACCGGCCTGCCGGGCCCGGCCGAGCTGGCGATTCTCGAACCGCTGCGCGGCAGCATCCCGGCGCAAGCCTTCACCCAGGCCTTCGCTCCACCGAAAACCGATGCCAGCGGCATGATCCGCACCCAGCAGCGCGAAGCCTACCAACTGTTGCAGGATGCCGGCTGGCGCATCGTTGACGACAAGATGGTCGACACCACCGGCAAGCCGGTGAGCATCGAGTTCATGCTGTTCCAGACCGACTTCGAGCGCGTCCTGCTGCCCTTCAAGCGTAACCTGGCAGACCTGGGCATCGAGCTGGTGATCCGCCGGGTCGATGTCTCGCAGTACGTCAACCGCGTGCGCTCGCGGGATTTCGACATGATGGTCGGCAGCTTCCCACAGTCCTCGTCACCGGGTAACGAGCAGCGTGAATTCTGGCAATCGGGCAGTGCCGACAACCCCGGCAGCCGCAACTACATCGGCCTCAAGGACCCGGCCATCGACGAATTGGTGGAACAGTTGATCAACGCCGACTCACGCAACAGCCTGGTGGCCCACGCCAAGGCTCTGGATCGGGTACTGCAGTTTGGCTACTACGTGATCCCCAACTGGCATATCAAAACCTACCGCGTGGCCTATTGGAATCACCTCGGCCACCCCAAGGTCCCGCCGCGCTACGACGTAGGCATCAACACCTGGTGGATCAAACCCGACACACCGCCGGCCACAACGCCACCCATCGACACCAGCGCCGACCCGGCGAGCGGAGGCGACTGACATGCTGGCTTATATTTTTCGCAGGTTGCTGCTGATCATCCCGACGCTGTTCGGCATTTTGCTGATCAACTTTGTCATCATCCAGGCCGCGCCCGGCGGCCCGGTGGAGCAAATGATCGCCAAGCTCGAAGGCTTTGAAGGCGCCACCAGCCGCATCGCCGGTGGCGGTGCCGAAGTGTCGGTGGCCGGCTCCAGCTACCGGGGGGCCCAGGGCCTGGACCCGACGCTGATCAAGGAAATCGAAAAGATGTACGGCTTCGACAAGTCGGCGCCGGAACGCTTGTGGATCATGGTCAAGAACTACGCCCAGCTGGATTTTGGCGACAGCTTCTTTCGCGATGCCAAGGTCATCGACCTGATCAAGGAGAAGATGCCGGTGTCCATCTCCCTCGGGCTGTGGAGCACTCTGATCATGTACCTGGTGTCGATCCCCCTGGGGATCGCCAAGGCCACCCGCCATGGTAGCCATTTTGACGTATGGACCAGTTCGGCAATCATCGTCGGCTATGCGATCCCGGCGTTCCTGTTTGCCATCCTGTTGATCGTGGTGTTTGCCGGTGGCAGCTATTTCGACTGGTTTCCGCTACGCGGGCTGACGTCCAACAACTTCGAGGAGCTGAGCTGGGGCGCCAAGATCCTCGACTACTTCTGGCACCTGGCGCTACCGGTCACGGCTCTGGTGATCGGTAACTTCGCCACCATGACCCTGCTGACCAAGAACAGCTTTCTCGACGAAATCAACAAGCAGTACGTAATCACCGCCAAGGCCAAGGGCCTGACCAATCACCGCGTGCTCTACGGCCACGTGTTCCGCAACGCCATGCTGCTGGTGATCGCCGGGTTCCCTTCGGCCTTTATCGGCATCTTCTTTACCGGCTCGCTGCTGGTGGAGGTGATTTTCTCCCTCGACGGCCTGGGCCTGATGAGTTTTGAAGCGGCGATCAATCGCGATTACCCGGTGGTGTTCGGCACCCTGTTTATCTTCACCCTGCTGGGCCTGGTGGTAAAACTGATGGGCGATTTGACCTACACCCTGGTCGACCCACGCATCGACTTCGAAAGCCGGGAGCATTGAGATGAATCTATCCCCCCTCAATCGCCGCCGCTTCGAACGCTTCAAGGCCAACAAACGCGGCTGGTGGTCGCTGTGGCTGTTCCTGATCCTGTTTGGCCTGAGCCTGGGAGCCGAGTTGATCGCCAACGACAAGCCGCTGGCCGTGCATTACGACGGCGACTGGTACTTCCCGGCGCTCAAGCGCTACCCAGAAACCACCTTCGGCGGCGAATTCCCCCTGGAAGCCAACTACAAAAGCCCGTACATCCGCGAACTGCTCAAGGCCAAGGATGCCTGGACGCTCTGGGCGCCGATCCCCTACAGCTACCAGAGCATCAATTACGACCTGAAAGTCCCGGCCCCGGCCCCGCCGTCGGCCGACAACCTGCTGGGCACCGACGACCAGGGCCGCGACGTGCTCGCACGGGTGATCTATGGCTTTCGGGTCTCGGTGCTGTTTGCCCTGACCCTCACGGTATTGAGTTCGATCATCGGCGTGGCGGCCGGGGCCTTGCAGGGATTCTATGGCGGCTGGGTCGACCTGGCCGGCCAGCGCTTCCTGGAAATCTGGTCCGGGCTGCCGGTGCTTTACCTGCTGATCATCCTTGCCAGCTTCGTGCAGCCGAACTTCTGGTGGTTGCTGGGGATCATGCTGCTGTTTTCCTGGATGAGCCTGGTGGACGTGGTGCGCGCCGAGTTCCTGCGCGGGCGCAACCTGGAATACGTGCGCGCGGCCCGGGCCCTGGGCATGCAGAACGGCGCGATCATGTTCCGCCATATCCTGCCCAACGCCATGGTCTCGACCATGACCTTCATGCCTTTCATCCTCACCGGCGCGATTGGCACCCTGACTGCCCTGGACTTCCTGGGCTTCGGCCTGCCCGCCGGCTCGCCGTCCCTGGGCGAGTTGGTGGCCCAGGGCAAATCCAACCTGCAGGCGCCATGGCTGGGCATCAGCGCCTTTGCGGTGCTGGCGATCATGCTGAGTTTGCTGGTGTTTATCGGCGAGTCCGCTCGCGATGCCTTCGACCCGAGGAAATGAGATGAATCAGGACAATCTGATCGAAGTCCGCGACCTCAGCGTCGAGTTCGTCACCGGCGAGCAGCATCAGCGCGTGGTGGAAAACATCAGCTTCGATATTCGCCGTGGTGAAACCCTGGCCCTGGTCGGCGAAAGCGGTTCCGGCAAATCGGTGACCGCCCACTCGATCCTGCGCCTGTTGCCCTACCCCCTGGCGCGGCATCCATCCGGCACCATCGAGTATGCCGGGCAGGATCTGCTGACCCTGAAAGAAAAGCCCTTGCGCCAGATTCGCGGCAACCGCATTGCGATGATCTTCCAGGAGCCGATGACCTCGCTGAACCCGCTGCACTCCATCGAAAAGCAGATCAACGAAGTGCTGGGCCTGCACAAGGGCCTGACCGGCAAGGCCGCGACCCTGCGCACCCTGGAGCTACTGGACCTGGTGGGCATCCCCGAACCGCACAAGCGCCTCAAGGCCCTGCCCCATGAATTGTCTGGCGGCCAGCGCCAGCGGGTGATGATCGCCATGGCCCTGGCCAACGAGCCGGAACTGCTGATCGCCGACGAGCCGACCACCGCCCTGGACGTGACCGTGCAGTTGAAGATCCTCGAACTGCTCAAGGAGTTGCAGGCGCGCCTGGGCATGGCGCTGCTGCTGATCAGCCATGACTTGAACCTGGTGCGGCGCATTGCCCACCGCGTGTGTGTGATGCAGCGCGGTTGCATTGTCGAGCAGGCGTCCTGTGAGGCGCTGTTCCGCTCCCCGCAGCACCCTTACACCCAGGAACTGCTGGCCGCCGAGCCCAGTGGCGGGCCGGCGACCAATGCGATTGGCCCGCCGCTGCTGGAAGTCGACGACCTCAAGGTCTGGTTCCCGATCAAGAAAGGCTTTTTGCGCAACACCGTCGACTACGTCAAGGCCGTGGACGGTATCCACTTCAGCCTGCCCCAGGGCCAGACCCTGGGCATTGTCGGTGAAAGCGGCTCGGGCAAATCCACCCTCGGCCTGGCGATCCTGCGGCTGATCGGCAGCAAGGGCGGGATCCGTTTTGAAGGCCAGCAACTGGACCAACTGACCCAACAACAGGTACGGCCATTGCGCCGGGAAATGCAGGTGGTGTTCCAGGACCCGTTTGGCAGCCTGAGCCCACGCATGTGCGTCAGCGAGATCGTCGGCGAAGGCTTGCGCATCCATAAGATCGGCACCGCTGGCGAACAGGAAGCGGCGATTATCGCGGCGCTCAAGGAAGTGGGGCTGGACCCGCAGACCCGCCACCGTTACCCCCACGAATTCTCCGGCGGCCAACGCCAACGCATCGCCATCGCCCGCGCCCTGGTGCTCAAGCCACGCCTGATCCTGCTGGACGAACCGACCTCGGCCCTGGACCGCACGGTACAGCGCCAGGTGGTGGAACTGCTGCGCAACCTGCAAGCCAAGTACAACCTGACCTACCTGTTCATCAGCCACGACCTGGCGGTGGTCAAGGCCCTGAGCCATCAGTTGATGGTGGTCAAGCAGGGCCAGGTGGTGGAACAGGGGGATGCCAAGACGATCTTCGCCGATCCGCAGCATGCCTATACCCGGCAGCTGCTGGAGGCCGCGTTCCTGGTGCCGACTTCGCGTATCTGATCTGGCTTGATGCTGGGGGGGGCGGGATCCACCGCTGCCTCCCACACTTGATGTTTAGGACTGAGATAAATACCAGGGGCGGTGCGAGATAAACCTGGGACACTCCGGGATAAAACGGTCCATGGTGAGCGGAGTTCTGAAATAGAGTTGCAGCCAGTGCAATGAAAATGACCACGCTACGTAACGAGGCCGCCGCCAAACCGTCGATACCGGCACCGACAAACGCACGGGCGAAATCAGAACCGCCCAGGTGACGCTGGTGCGCACCACCGACGCGGCAGGAAAACCGATCACGTTCCGCACGGACCCAGGCTTTAACCATGCCCCTGGTACCGGGTTGGCGGACATGTTCAAACGCAAACAAGAGGCCGCCTAGGAGACTGCAATGATCACTGTCGAACTCAATAGCCCCCGCCTGCCGGAGCTGCTGATGCGCAGCATTGCCGCCGAGCTGGCCAGCCAGACCAACGCTGAAAGAGACGAATGGTAGGGAATTTGCTCGAAACAACAGCCTGGCCTGTCAATTTTGACAGTAGCCGGCTTTCCATTAGTGTTGTGTCATCTCTCCTGCAGTGCCTCATTTTTGCAGGCAATACTCACGAATCCAGTTTTGGCAAGGAGAGCGAGCATGGCAAAGCCTACTACAACGACTAATTACACTGGCGTCATTACATCAATTGGTGACTACCCTCAGATAGCTATAGTTTGGGGAGAGCCAGAAAAACCTCCTACGAAGTCTGCGGTCGTAAAACCCGATGGAGGAAGTAAAGATGTGATTTTCGATATAGGTTCCAACTATGGACCGGAGGATTTTGATGGCGACGCTATAGATCCATTTCCTTTACCAGACGAACCGAGTGTTATTACAAAGTCCGATTTAGGACGGCCCACTGTGGAAGGCTCTATATCACCCTGGCCTAGCTTGCGCAGTAGTTACTTTAAGGTAGGAGATCGAGTGAGCTTTATCATCACAGATGGACCTTTAGGCGCTATACCTAATTCATTACGGAAAATTTAGTCACTTTTAACCGGCAGTTTTCTAAAAAACATCAACACTTTTTAAACTCGTTTAAAAGCCCTGGGCCACTCATTGGCCCAGGCTGTGCGCATCACTTCCAGCCAGCGCACTGTTCTTCCTACGGCCGGTACCGGCAGACGTCGAAGTGCTAAATGACGTTAACGGCGATCTAATCAACCTTTACCGAGTTGTACAGAACCAACTGGAAGAGTTTGTCAGGCAGTTCAAGTAGGCTTTGTCGAGCCGCCAGGTGTTTAAGTGGTTGCAAATAACCAGACCGGGAACGCTGACTGATATCCAGCGGGCCGCCAGATTCTATTACCTACAGCAGTCTGCCCTCGGGGGCCGCGTTGATGGTCAGACCTACGGTACGGCGACTACCACGTCACCAGGACTGAACTTGCTACGGAGCGAGGAGACTCTATCAGCAGCGCATCTTGGCTGGCAGGAGGTAATGAAGAAGTATGACCGTGAACATACGCTGTTCTACTGCGACCCTCCGTACTGGCAGACGCGGGGCTAGGGTGTTCCTTTCGGTCTGGAACAGTATGAGGCCATTATTAGCCTCAATGATCATCCTGACATTCGCAGGGTATTTGCCGGCTTTCACATGGAGAGTACCGATATCAAGTACACGGTCGGGGGGTGGTGCGGGGAGTGATGCAAAGGAGGTTCTGATCTTTAGCTGGGATATTCAGGCCGAGCCTGCCGGCCTGTTTTGATATTCTGTTGCAATGGGTGCAAAAAGAATCTGAAGTCATTTATCTCAGATTAAAGCGCGAGTTTTTCGCGCTCGGCATCAATTTGATCTGTGCAGATCTGCAGGCAACCTCTTTCGCAAAAGCAAACCAATATCATTTGCGCTGGCCGCAGGCCTTTGCTTTAATCGCGACCAATTCCTATTCACGTCATGGCATCAGCGCCGGTTGGATATTGTGTCGACTTCCCCCACGCCATTCAGTCAGCTCTACGGCAGCCACCACTCCTGGCTGCTCGGCCTGTTGCGCCGGCGCCTGAGCAATCGCTGGGATGCCGCCGATCTGGCGCAAGACACCTTTATCCGCGTCCTCAAGCGCCCGCCCGACCAGGCCGATGCCGTGCGTGAGCGCTCCTACCTGGCAACCATCGCCCGGGGCCTGTGCATCGACCATTGGCGCCGCCGTCAACTGGAACAGGCCTGGCTGCAAAGCCTCGCCGAGCGCCCGCAAGCGGTGCAGCCATCGCCGGAACAGCGGGCGATCATCGTCGAAACCCTGTACGAAGTAGACGCCATGCTCGCGCGCCTGCCGCGCAAGGTCAGCGACGCGTTCCTGCTGGCGCAACTGCATGGCCTGACCTACAAGCAAATCGCCGTGCAACTGGGGGTCTGTGAGCGCATGGTGAAAAAATACATGGCCCAGGCGCTGTTGCACTGCGCGGTGCTGGAAGCCGAACTCGACGGGTTGCTGGTGGAATGAACTCCAGCGCAAAACTCAGCCACGCCAGCCTGCAGCAGGCAGCCCAATGGTATGTGCGCCTGCAAGACCCGCAAGGCGACAGCCAGGCGCAGCAGCATTGGCAAATATGGCTGGGGCAGAACCCCGAGCACCAGGCCGCCTGGCGTTACGTCGAGCGCGTCAGCCAACGCTTCGCACCCCTGACCGACGAACCCATCGGCGCTGGCCGCGCCCTGCGCAGCAGCCGGCGGCAAACCCTCAAGACGCTACTGGTGCTGGGCGCAGGTTCAGCATTGACCTGGGGCACCTGGCGCAGCACCGCCCTGCCCCGGGTGGTCGGCGGCTGGAGCGCTGACTACGCCACGGCCAGCGGCGAGATCCGCGATGCCGTGCTCACCGACGGCACCCATATCTGGCTCAACGCCCTGAGCGCCATGGACGTGCGGTTCGACGCCCGGCAGCGCCTGCTGCAACTGCGTTTTGGCGAAGTGCTGATCGACACCGCCAAGGACCTCCAGCGCCCGTTCCTGGTCGACACCGAGCACGGCCGCCTGCACGCCCTAGGCACCCGCTTCAGTGTGTTGCAAGGCGAGGACGGCACCCACCTGAATGTCTTCGACGGCCGGGTAGAAGTGCGCACCGCCGATAGCCAGCAGGTGCGCATTATCGAGACCGGGCAACAGGCGGTGTTCGATCGGCGCACGATCCGCAGTACGGTCGCGGCATCCGCCACCCGCGAGGCGTGGAGCCGGGGTGTGCTGCTGGCCGACAACCTGCCCCTGGGCCAATTGATTGGCGAACTGAACCGCTACCGGCCCGGCCACCTGGGTTGTGATCCGGCCGTGGCCCACCTGCCAGTGATGGGCTCGTTCCCGCTCAAGGACAGCGAGCATGCGTTGCGGCTGCTGGAGGCGGCGTTGCCGATCCAGGTAGACAGAATGCTGCCGTGGTGGGTCAACGTAGGCCCCAGACACACCGCCCTGTAGGAGCTGGCTTGCCGCTTCCTACAAAAGATTGATCGGGGCAACATTTTTTCACTCCCGCAGTTCCCCTTTTCGACGTTCGTTCGGTTAACCCAGCAGACGCTTTCACATTCGCCGAATCCGTAGGGAACCTTCCATGCCGCAACCCGCTGCTTTCACGCTGCGCCCCCTGGCGCTGGCCATCACTGCGACCCTGCTCTGCCTGGGCCCGCTCAATGTGCAGGCGGTGGAAACGCCGTCTACCCAGCAAACCACGCGCAGCTACAACATCGGCGCTGGGTCGCTGGTCAGCGTGCTGAATCGCTTTGCCGAGCAGTCCGGGGTGTTTATCGCCGGCCACAACAGCCTGGCAGCCGGAAAGACCAGCCCTGGACTCAGTGGCAGCTACACCCCGGCCGCCGGGTTGCAGCGGTTATTGCAAGGCAGTGGTTTGCAGGCCCAGCCCCAGGGCGACAATGGCTATGTGCTGGAACTGGCGCCGCTCAATACCGGCGAACTGGAGCTGGGCGCCACCACCATCTCCGGCGTGGCCCTGGGTGCCACCACCGAAGACAGCCACTCCTACACCACCGGCTCGATGGCCTCGGCCACCGGCCTGCCGCTGTCGATCCGCGAGACACCGCAGTCGGTCACCGTGATCACCCGTCAGCAGATGGATGACCAGGGTTCCAACAACATCGCCGACACCCTGCGCCGCGCCCCTGGCGTCAGCGTGCAGAACTACGACAGCGAGCGCTGGGAGTTCTCCAGCCGCGGCCTGCCGATCACCAACTTCCAGTACGACGGCGTCAACTCCACCTATGACGGTGTGTACGACTACGGCACCACCAGTACCGACATGGCGGTGTACGACCACCTGGAAATCATCAAGGGCTCATCGGGCCTGATGAGCGGCTCAGGCGATCCTTCGGCCACGGTCAACCTGATCCGCAAAAAGCCCACCAAGGACTTCAAGGCCTCGGTCACCGGCACCGTGGGTTCCTGGGACAACTACCGCACCGAAGGCGATATCTCCGGGCCGCTGACCGAGTCGGGCAATGTGCGCGGGCGCTTTGTCGGGGTTTACCAGGATCGCTCGTCGTACCTGGACCACTACCAGCACACCAAGGACATTGCCTACGGCATCCTCGAAGCCGATCTGACCCCCGACACCCTGCTGACCTTCGGCATAGACCAGCAGGACACCCGCTCCCGTGGCGCCAGCTGGACCGGGTTCCCGATGTATTTCAGCAATGGCAATCGCACGAATTTCTCGCGCTCGTTCAACCCGGCTGCCGACTGGAGCCGCCGCGACTTCCAGAACCAGACGATCTTCGCCTCGGTCCAGCAAAAACTGGCCAACGACTGGTCGCTCAAAGTCAGCCTGGACCGCAAGCGCAGCCAGCACGACACCCTGCTCGCCTCCGCCAGCGGTGGCAACCCGGACCAGGTTACCGGCGAAGGCATGTACATGTTCATGGGCAAGTACAAGGGCGACCAGGTGCAGAACACCCTCGACGTCAACCTCAACGGCCCGTTCAGCCTGTTTGGCCGCGAGCATGAGTTGATCATGGGCTTTATGGCGACCCGTTCAAAACAGGATGTGCCGGTCTACGGCTCGATCTACCCGCCAGTGGGCGGCAGCATCTATGACTGGCGTGGCGAATACGCCAAGCCGGACATCCCGCGCAGCGGCCAGAACGATATTGTGCAACGCCAGACCGGCGCCTACCTGGCGACCCGCCTCAAACCTACCGATGACCTGTCGGTGATCCTGGGTACCCGCGTCAGCAATTTCAGCAACACCGACACCACCGACTTCTACGCTGCAACGACCGCCGACGCCCGCAGCAGCTACAAGCAAACCGGGGTGGTGACGCCCTACGCCGGGGTGGTCTACGACCTCAACGATATCTGGTCGGTGTACAGCAGCTACACCAAGATCTACCGGCCACAGAACAGCAAGGACGCCGATCGCAAGTTGCTCGACGCAATCGAAGGCGACACCTACGAAGCCGGGCTCAAGGCGGCCTTTTTCGATGGCCGCCTGAATGCCAGCTTCGCCGCGTTCCGCATCGAACAGGACAACGTCGCGCAATACGTCTCGGGCTTTGAAAGCGACTCGATCTATCGCCCGATTGCCGGTGCCACCACCAAGGGCTTTGAGGTGGAACTGGCTGGCGAAGTGCTGGACGGCTGGAATGTCTCGGCCGGCTACACCTACCAGCACACCCGCGATGCCAACGACGATTACGTCTACAGCTCGGTGCTGCAAACCACCACGCCGCAACAAGTGGTGCGCCTGTTCAACACCTACCGCCTGCCTGGCGCGCTGGACAAGGTAACCCTCGGTGCCGGGGTCAACTGGCAGAGCGAGTTCTTCGGCAATGTGTTCCAGCCCAACCCGAATGACACGGTCAACTTCGGCCAATACACACGCATCACCCAGGACAGCTACTACCTGGTAGACCTGATGGCGCGCTATCGCTTCAACGAGCACCTGAGTGCCACCTTGAACGTGAAAAATGCCCTGGATAAAAAGTACTACACCGGCCTGGGCAACTTCGGTACCGGCTTCTACGGCGAGCCGCGCAGCCTGCAACTGGCGACGCGCTGGGACTTCTAAGCCCTGGATACGCCCCCTAAAAATGTAGGAGCTGGCTTGCCCGCGATGTCGGTAGAGCAGTCGCCAAATCCCCCGACTGAACCACCGCCATCGCAGGCAAACCGGATCCTACATAAGGTCGGCTCCGTATTTATGTGCAATCATCGGGCTCCTACAAGATCTTCGGAGATTGCATCATGTCGCTGCCCGACCTGGCCGCCCCGCGCTTCTGGCGTGATGCCAGCCTGCCGTTTATCGAGGCGCGCACCATCGATGACGGGCGCAAGGTCTGCTACACCCGGCATGCCCACGATCATTTCTCGATTGGTGCGATCACCGCCGGGCAGAGCCTGTATATCCATGGCCCGGACACGTTCCAAATCCACACCGGCACCGTGGTGCTGATGAACCCCGGCGACGTGCACGCCTGCAATCCCATCGACGACCAGCCCTGGTCGTATCACATGCTTTATATCGACACACCCTGGCTGACCGACCTGCAACACCAGTTGGGGTTTGCCTGCGACTTGGACTTTCGCCGCTTCAGCACCACCCATACCGATGACCCGCTGCTGTTTGCAGGCCTGCTTGAGCTGTACGCCGTGCTGACCGACGAGCACGCCGAACAGCTGCACAAACACAGTGCCGTGGTGAGTTTTTTCACTGAGGTACAGCTGCGCCTGAACCCCGCTGCGACGCGGCTACGGGAGATCAATCACAAGCTCGAACGCGCCGCCGAGTACATCCGCGAACATTGCACCGAGGCGCTGAAACTCGACGAGATCTGCCAGGCCGCGCAGCTGTCGCCGTCGTACCTGATCCGTGCGTTCAAGCAGTCTTACGGGATGACACCCCATGCATTCCTGGTCAACCAGCGGATCCAGTTTGCCCGCAACCAACTGCGCAACGGCCAGTTGATTGCCGATGTGGCACTGGCCGCAGGCTTTGCCGACCAGGCGCACTTCCAGCGCACGTTCAAGCAACACCTGGCCGCCACGCCTGGGCAATATCGCGGCTGACTCAGCCCAGCAACAGGTACGCCACACTGAGCACCAGCAACAGTGCCATGGCCCGGTTGAACAGGTGCATGCCCTGGGCATTGCTCAGGTAACGACGCAAGAACGTGCCCACATACGACCAGCACGCCACCGACAGGTAGCAAATCACCAGGTACACCGCCGCCAGTTGCCAGACCCGCGTGGCCTCGCCATCGGCCGCAAACAGCCCCATGCCCGCCACGCACGCCAGCCAGGCCTTGGGGTTGAGCCATTGCATGACCGCGCCATACAACATCGACGGCGCAACGCCGGCCTCTTGGGCATCCAGCCGGCCGTCATCGATCGCCAGCTTGTAGGCCATGTACAGCAGGAATACCACCCCACCCCACTGGATGCCCTGGGTCAAGATCGGCCAACGCACCAGCAGTTCGTGCAGGCCCAGGCCGATCAACACCAACAACACCGTGAACCCCAGCGCCGCGCCGGCCACGTGCTTCTGACTGGCGACAAAACCAAAGCGCGCACCCGAGCCAAGGGCGACGATATTGACAGGGCCGGGGGTGATAGAGGTCGCCAGGGCGAAGGCGGCCATGGACATGAGCACACTCATTGCACTTCCTTTTTGTAATGACAGGGGGACGAGGCCTGTACGCTACGTTCCTGTAGCCAGTGCGTATTGAAGAAAATGCCCCTGCAGGAGCCGGAAAGCCGGCGTCTACGCAAGCGTCAGGGTCGCCTTGAGCAGCCGCAGCTCCAGGTATTGCAGGAGCATGATGGTCTTGCCATCGACAATCTCACCGCGCGTTACCATGGCGATGGCCTCGTCAAACCCCAGCTCCAGCACGTCGATATCCTCGCCCTCCTCTTCAAGCCCGCCGCCCTCGCCCACACGGTCGCCAGGCTGGTACTCACCGATAAAGAAATGAATGCGCTCGGTCACCGAACCCGGACTCATGAATGCCGAGTAGATTTTCTCGACATGGCCGATGCGGTAGCCGGTCTCTTCCTCGGCTTCCAGGCGGATACGCTCTTCAGGGCTGGCGTTGTCCAGCAGGCCCGCGGCGGTTTCGATCAGGTAGCCGTCGTGGCCATTGACGAAGGTCGGCATGCGGAACTGGCGAATCAGCAACACCGTGCGCTGCAAGGTGTTGTACAGGAGGATGGTCGCGCCATTGCCGCGGTCGTACACCTCGCGGGTCTGGGCTTGCCAACTGCCGTCGCGGCGGCGCAGATCGAAGCTGTACTTTTTCAGCAGATACCAGTTGTCCGAGAGCAGCTCTTCGTCGGTGATGCGTACGGGGCTGTTGTCCATGGGAAGTCCTTTTGGTCGCAGGGGGGCGCAGCATGTCGGGGACGTGCGCTCAGCGTCAAGCTGTCCTTAGGCCAGCATTGATCCGCGTTATCCGGCTACAATTGCGCCCTTTCTGCACCGGATGACCGCTTTGGCGTGTGTCTGCCGGGGGTTATCTCGACAGTGCATCTTGCGGGGTCAAGGACATGATGCTGCACATACCGACGCTCTTGATGGTCGCGGTCTTCGTTTTTTGCCTGATGGGCCTGCTCACTGTCCACGCCTGGCACCGTGTGCGCGAGCCCACCCTGGGCTATTTGGGGGTGATGCTGTTGCTGGCGTCCCTCGGCACCGCCTTGATCGTGGTGCGCGGCGTGGGCGTGGATTTTGTCGCGCTGGTCCTGGGCAATGTGGTGCTGTTGCTCAGCGCCGCCATGAACTGGACCGCCATGCGCCTGTTCGTCCATGGCAAGCCGCACCTGCCGGGCATCCTCGCAGGCCCGGCGCTGTGGCTGGTGATGTGCCTGGTGCCACCGTTTTATGGCTCGATGTCCAGCCGGGTGACCCTGTACTCCCTGGTAGCCGCCAGCTATGGCGTGCTGTCGGCGCTGGAGTTGTGGCGCCATCGCCGACACCTGGAAGTGGCCTATCTGCCGGCGGTGGGGCTGATGCTGTTTCACACGACGTTTTACTGCGTGCGCGCCGTGGTCGATCCCGGCATGCCGATCAAGAATGAAAACACGCTGGTGGGCGAAGGCGTGCCGTTCTTCTCGTTCATGTTGTTCGAATCGATGCTGTATGCGATCGGCATCGCCTACGTCACCCTGGCGATGGTCAAGGAGCGCGCCGAGCTCAACTTCAAGGCCGCCGCCCTCACCGACGTACTGACCGGTATCGGCAATCGCCGGGCCTTCATGCTGCATGGCGAAAAACTTCTGGCCGACAGCCAGCAACACGGCAAGCCGGTGACTTTGCTGTTATGCGACCTCGACTATTTCAAGCGCCTCAACGACAGTTTCGGGCACCCCATGGGCGACCAGGCGTTGATTGCCTTCAGCCAACTGACCTCGTCGATCCTGCGCAAGCACGATCTGTTCGCGCGCATCGGCGGCGAAGAGTTTGCCTGCCTGCTGGCCGATACCGATGAGCAAGGCGCCGTGCAGGTCGCCGAACGCATTCGCCAGCGGTTTGCCGAACTGGACCTGCTGGCGCCGGGGTTCCTCAGTGTGAGTATCGGGGTGGTGACCACCACTGCGGGCTGCCACGATCTGTCGCGGCTGTTGTCCCAGGCAGACCAGGCGCTGTACCGCGCCAAGGACCAGGGACGCAACCGCGTGCAGACCGCCTGCAACACTTTGCAAGCAATCGCTCCCTGACGGCTGTCTGAATAATCCCTTCACTGGCAAGGCATCTGGTAAAAATCCTGCTTTGCGCTCGCCCTGGAACCGCCATGTCCTCACGTTTTCTCTCACGCCTGCGTCTGCGCTGGCTGCCCCTGCTGTGCATGGCACTGCTGATCCTGGGCCTGCCGGTGGGGTGCAATGTGCTGCAACACAAGGAGCGGGAACTGGTGTTTCGTATCGAGCCCGGTACTGCCAGTTGGTATCGCGGCCTGCCCAGCGATGTGCAGGAGTTCGAACTCAAGCCGGCCAGCTTCAAGTCCGGGCAGAGCCTGCATGGCTGGTGGTGGCCGGCGGCGAAAAAAGACGCGCCGGCGATCCTCTACCTGCACGGGGTGCGCTGGAACCTCACCGGCCAGTTGTTTCGCATCGAGCAACTGCACGCCCAGGGCTACTCCGTGCTGGCCATCGACTACCGGGGCTTTGGCCAGAGCCGGGGCGACCTGCCATCAGAAACCAGCGTTTACCAGGATGCACGGATTGCCTGGGAGCGCTTCCAGGTGCTGCAACCGGAGCCGGGCAAGCGCCTGATCTACGGCCACTCCCTGGGCGGCGCCGTAGCCATCGACCTCGCGGCCGAACTGGGTCAGCAGGCCGCCGCGCAACAGCTGCCGCCACCGGTACGTGGGCTGGTGATCGAATCCACCTTTACCTCCCTGGCCGATGTTGCGGCGGCGGTGGCCAACACCTCGCTGCCGGTGCGCTGGTTGCTGTCGCAGAAGTTTGATTCCATCGACAAAATCGCCGATATCCACATGCCCTTGCTGGTGGTACACGGCCTCGATGACCGCTACGTACCGCCGCGTTTCAGCCAGCAATTATTTGATGCCGCCCAAGAGCCCAAGCATTTGCTGCTGGTGCCGGGAGCCAGCCACAACAACAGCCTGAGCCTGGGGGGGCGCAGCTATCGCCAGGCACTGCAGGGTTTGCTGTAAAAGTGCGAATCCGGCACCGATTTCAACGATGCGTGTCAAGCGCAAGCCGCGCGCCAAAAGGCTTGCAAACGATCCTGATCAAATATTGACCGCAGCTAGAATCGCCAGTGCTGCCGGGGCCACGCAAGGTTATCCACAGAGATACCCACGGTTTTCGTGGACAACTCTTTTTGCATTTAACCGTTTTTTATCCGCCACCACCTGCATACCCGGCAACGGCGCCGCACATTGCCTCCTTCGCGGTCAGTTGCCCTGCGCCACCTTATCCGTGGCAATCGGCAACTCAATGCCCCAGTCGCCATGCAGGTACCAGTCCTCACCGATCATCTCGGCCGGATGCATGGTGCGGTCGGCGCCGTTGCCGCAGGCCAGCGCAGTGGTCGCGCAATAACGGTCGCAGCCCCAGCAGATACGCTCGGGGTGTTTGGGGTTGAGCGGGAACGGCTTGGCCATGAGCAGGCTCCACAGCGGTGGGCGGTGATTTGATCCTACGGCCAGCGCCTGCCCACAGCCTTGACCAACGTCAAGAATGGTTGTGGCCACAGACCTGGAAACTTGACGGGAATCATTATTATTTACAGCAAAGCTTTCTAGACTCGGCTTCTCATTTGCCCTGTCAGGAAACACCCATGCGCATCCCCTTCACGCTGTCACTGGCCCTGCTGCTGTCGACTGGCGCGGCCGTCGCCAAGGAATACCCGATCGGCGAGCCACAAATGTGTCCCGGCCTGGAAGTCGGCGCGGTCTATCTGCAACCAATCGAAATGGCGCCACCGGGCATGATGCGCGCCACTGCCGATTCGGATGTGCACCTGGAGGCCGACATCCGCGCCACCGCCGACAACCAGCAGGGCTTCCAGGAAGGCAGTTTCGTACCCTACCTGAACGTAACGTTCCGCCTGCAGAAACAAGGCGGTGCCAGCCCGATCATCGGTGAATTCCACGCCATGGTGGCTAACGACGGGCCGCATTACGGCGACAACGTCAAACTGCTCGGCCCTGGCAAATACCAACTGACCTTCACGGTGATGCCGCCCAGCGGTCATGGCTCACTGGGGCGGCATACCGACAAGGAAACGGGCGTAGCCCCTTGGTTCGAGCGCTGCGAAGTGCATTACGAATTCGTCTATGCGGGGATCGGCAAGAAAGGCGGTTACTGAATGCGCAATCCCCTCGCCTTGTGCGCGCTGCTGGCCTGTGGCACGGCTCTGGCGGCGCCCTTGCCCACCTATGAATTAACCCTGCAAGACGGCCACTTCAACCCGGCACAACTCAAGGTGGCGGCCGGCCAGCGCTTCAAGATCGTGCTGAAGAATATCGGCCAGGGCCCGGCCGAGTTCGAGAGCACGCCGCTGCGCGTGGAAAAAGTGCTGTCGCCGGGGGTGACCACCTTTGTCGTGATCCACCCGCTCAAGCCCGGCGCCTATCCGTTTTTCGACGAATTCAACTCACAGCTGCCCGAGGGCAGCATCCTTGCCGAATAACGGCCCGGGAGCATTTGATGAATCAATCGATGTTTATCGTCTGGCGCGAAAGCGTCGAGGCGTTGCTGGTGATCGGCATTCTCCAGGCCTGGATCAGCCAACAGCCCGAGGGCTCGCGCCTGGGGCGCTTCCTGTGGGCCGGCGTGGCGCTGGGCCTGCTGTGTTCCGCCGGGTTGGCCGGCTTGATGCTGTGGGCCGGCGAAGCCATGAGCGGCCCCAGCGGCGAATGGTTCCAGGCCGGCATGACCTTGCTGGCAAGCCTGTTGATGGTACAGATGGTGTTCTGGATGCACCGCCACGGGCCAAACCTGCGCCATACCCTGCTGCGCGACGCCGACCAGCGCGCGGCGCGCCAGGGCGGCCTGGGGTTGTTGTTGCTGGCGTTGTTGGCGGTCAGCCGCGAAGGCAGCGAAAGCGTGGTGTTCCTGTACGGTGCCGGTGCCCAGCTACACGGCCCGGCACTGGGCCTGTTCGCCGTTGGCGGCGTGCTCGGCCTGGTGTTGGCCGGGCTGACGGTGATGCTGCTGCGCAGCACGCGGCGGCTGATCTCCTGGTCGCGGTTTTTTGCTCTCAGCGAGGTGCTGTTGCTGCTGTTGGCGGCGGCCCTGCTGGTGGCCGCCGTGGAACGTATTGGCGGGCAGCTGTTGGCCATGGACATGCCCGATTGGGTCTACACCCTGGTGGGCGAAGCCTGGTGGGACAGCACTGCCCTGCTCAGTGACAGCCACGGCCTGGGCGCAGTGCTCGCCGGCTTTGCCGGGTACCGCGCGACGCCCAGCGCAGTCACCCTGCTGGTGCTGGCAGGCTATTGGCTGCTGGTCGGCCAAGGGCTGTATCGCGCCCGACGAGCGCCGTTGTGAACAGCCCCTGGCTGCAACGCCTGGGGGATGGCATGCGCCGCCATGGGCGGTTGATTCGCGGCGTGCAATGGGCGGTAGTGCTGTTCTACGCAGGACTGCTGGTCGTGCCCGCGTTGCTCGCGCTGCCCAGCAGCCAGGCGCGCCTGCTGGACAACCTGACCCTACTGGCACAGTTCCTGTTCTGGGGCGTGTGGTGGCCGTTCGTGGTGCTGTCCATCGTGCTGTTTGGCCGTGTGTGGTGCGGCGTGCTCTGCCCCGAAGGCTCCTTGAGCGAATGGGCCAGCCACCATGGCCGCGGCCTGGGTATCCCCAACTGGATCCGCTGGGGCGGCTGGCCCACCGTGGGTTTCTGCCTGACCACCCTCTACGGCCAGTTGATCAGTGTGTACGACTACGCCCAGGCCGCCTTGCTGATCCTCGGCGGCTCAACGGTGGCCGCAGTGCTGGTGGGCCTGCTGTTTGTGCGCGGCAAACGGGTGTGGTGCCGCTACCTGTGCCCGGTCAGCGGTGTTTTCGCCCTGCTCGCGCGCCTGGCGCCGGTGCACTTCCAGGTCGACGAGCAACGCTGGAAAGCCAACGACGGCCCGCGCCTGCCCTTGCCCAACTGCGCGCCGCTGCTGGACATCCGCCGCCTGCAAGGCGCCAGCGATTGCCACGCGTGCGGGCGCTGTAGCGGGCAACGCGGCGCGGTGCAGTTGATTGCCCGTTCATGCAACAGCGAAATCCTCCAGGCCCCGCGCAAACCCGCGCAGCCCTGGGATACGCGCTTGTTGCTATTTGGAGTGATCGGCCTGGCGATGGGCGCCTTCCAGTGGACCGTCAGCCCTTGGTTCATCACGTTCAAACAGTTCGTCGCACAGTGGCTGGTGGAACACGATTGGCTATGGCCGTTGCAGGACAGCGCGCCCTGGTGGTTATTGACTCATTATCCCCAGGCCAACGACAGCTTCAGTTGGCTGGATGGCTTTTGCATCGTCGTGTACCTGGGCGCCAGCAGCCTGTTGATCGGCGGCGCATTGATGGGGCTGGTGCGCCTGGCCGCAGGCTTGAGTGGGGACCGTGCACGGTATTGGGCCCTGGCGCTGACCTTGACGCCCCTTGGCGGTGCGGGGCTGTTCCTCGGGCTGTCGGCAACCACGGTGAAGTTGTTGCGTTATGAAGGGTTGTTACTGGAATGGGTGCAACCGGCGCGCGGCGCATTGCTGGCCGGGGCTGTCGCTTGGTGTGTGTGGCTGGCGTGGCAACAGTTGGCCGACACACCCTTGGCGCGACGCTGCGCGGCCTCGGCTTGCCTGCTACTGGCTGTTGGGCTGGTGGCGTATGGCTGGTGGCTACAGTTCTGGGGCTGGAGCCTGTAGAACACCGTTCAATTAAGCGAACGCGATGCTCAAAGCAGCGAAGATCAAATGTGGGAGCGGGCTTGTCGGATCGCCGCATCGCCGCGAAGGCGTCGGCCCAGCAACCATTGATGTTGACTGACCCACTGCTTTCGCGAGCAAGCCCGCTCCCACAGGGGATCTGCGCTTAACTGAACGACATTAGGGAGGCCCAGCGCTAAACGCGGAACCTGGCGACCGTCAGGTGCAACTCGCTGGCCATCTGTGCCAATTCATGCCCCGCCGTATCGGTATGCCGGGCCCCCAGCAACACCTGCTCGGACAGGTTGCGAATGCCCACCAGGTTGCGATCCACCTCCCGCGCCACCAATGCCTGCTCTTCAGTGGCGCTGGCGATCATCAGGTTGCGTTCGTTGATCTGCGAGATCGACTGGGTAATCGCTTCCAGGGCTTCGCCCGAACGCTGTGCCACGCCCAAAGTGGCCCGTACCAGGTCACTGCTGCCCTGCATCGCGGTCACAGCCTGTTCGGTGTCTTGGCGGATATTGCCGATCATCTGCTCGATCTCCTGGGTCGAGGCCTGGGTGCGATGGGCCAGGGCCCGCACCTCATCGGCCACCACCGCAAACCCGCGCCCGGCGTCCCCGGCCCGTGCCGCTTCGATGGCCGCGTTGAGCGCCAGCAGGTTGGTCTGGTCGGCAATGCTGCGGATTACTTCCAGCACGCCACTGATGTCCTGCACCCGCCCGGCCAGTTGCTGGATCCGCACCGAGGTGCCACTGACGCCGTCGGCCAGGGTGTTGATCGAGGCGACCGTTTCCTGCACTTGATCGCGCCCCAACTGGGCGGTCTGCGCCGACAAGCGCGAGGCTTCACTGGTGCTCACCGCATTGCGCGCCACTTCATCGACCGCCGCCGTCATCTCGTTGACCGCCGTGGCGGCCTGTTCGATCTCCATGCCTTGCAACTGCAAGCTGCTGCTGGTCTGGCTGCTGACCGCGCTCAACTCCTCGGAAGAGCTGGCCACACGATCCACTGACGCGGCGATCTGGCGCACCATTTCGTTGAGGTTGTGCTGCATCTGCTGCATGTTTTTCATCACGCTGCCATCAGCGCTGCCCGCCGTTGGTACCGGGGTGGTCAGGTCGCCCTGGGCAATCTGGCTCAACACACGGGCGGCCTCGTCGGGCTCACCGCCCAGGGGCCGGGTCACGCTGCGGGTGACAATCACCGCTGCCGCCACCACCAGGGCCACGCACAGCAGGAACAGCCCGAGCATGTTGCGCCGTGCCTCGCTGTACAGGGTCTGCGCCGCGTGTTCGCGCTCGGTAAAGATCTGCCCCTGCAGGGCCATCATCGCCTCCAGGCTCTTGAAGACGGCCTGCTCGGCAGGTTGTACGTTCTGCTTGAGCTGCGCCACACCCTCGGCATGGGCGCCCTGGCGGATCAGCGCCTGCACCTGGGTAAAGGCGTCGACATAGGCTTCGCGGCGCTGTTTCAGATCGGCATAGGCCGCCTGGCCCGTCGGCGTGTTGAACAATGGCTCCAGCTGGGTGAAGGCATCGGTGATGCGTTGCCGGGTGGAGGCAATGGCCTGTTGCGCGGCCTGGTTGTCCTGGTCGATCAGCAAGTCACGGGTGTTGCGGCCGTTGTCGCGCACACCGGTGGCAATCACCATGATCGGGGCGATTTTCGGCCAGTCCTGCTGCACGATCAGCTCCGACTGTTGCTTGAGGGTGCCCAGGTCATGCAAGGCATAGAACGCCATGCCAGCCAGGGCCAAGGGTGCGATGGCAAAGCCGATCGCGATGCGGCGGGCGGTGGTTAATCGAGTCATGTCATAAGCTCCCTGATGAATACCTGCCCACGAGGGGCAGCATCTTTGATAATCCGGTGGGAGTTCAATCGCCACGCTTGAAAGGGCTCCGCGAAGGGATCAGCCCCGTAAAACAAATGCCGGGAACAATGCCCGCATTTTCTCCCATAGTTCAGGCAGCAAGGCCTGTGCCGAAACGCTCGGCAGTTGCTCATCGAGCATGCGCGCGGTGCGCACCAACTGTACGGCGAAGCGCTTGACTCCCCGTTCCTGCAAACGCTGGGCCAGCTGCAACAGGCGCTGCGGGTCGATCAGGTGCCAATGCACGGTGGTGCGGCATTCATAGTCCACGCCGCTGTGCAGCAGCAGGTCGAGGCTGCGCCAATTGGCGGCGCCGCTGCCCTTGACCTGGGTGATCAACTGGCAGTCCTCGGCCAGGGCCTTGACGTCGAAGCCAACCCAGTCGGCATGGGCCAGGGCATGGCCGAATGCACTGGGCTTGATCCCGGCACTGTGCAGGCCGATACGAAAACCCATCTCGCGCACTTCGTCCATGGCGGCCGGCAGGCCTTCCTGCAAGGTCGGTTCACCACCGCTGAACACCACGGCGTCCAGCAGGTCCTGGCGGCGTTGCAGAAACAGCAAAACCCGGCGCCAATCCACCTCATCGCTGCCGCGAGGGGGGATCAAGTCCGGGTTATGGCAATACCGACAGCGCCAGGCACAACCCTGGCAAAACAGCACGCAGGCGAGCATGCCGGGGTAGTCGAGGGTGGTCAGGGGCACCATGCCCCCGACCCGTAGCGCTCGACTCATTGGCGCCCGGCCGCAGCGGCACTTTCGGTAAAGTGCGCGCGCTCACGGTGCTCCGATTGTTTGCCGGGGTTAAAGGCCGAAACCGGTCGGTGGTAACCCATGACACGGGTCCAGACTTCACAGCGTTGGCGTTGTGGCTGGGTGGTTTGCATGGTGAATCTCCTTGGGGTTGGAATACGTTGGGCCCTTGGCCGGCTCCTACAGGGTTTTGTCGAGGGCTATAACCTCGTCGCACTTGGGGCAGAATTCATGTTCGCCTGCCAGGTAGCCGTGTACCGGGCAGATGGAGAACGTCGGCGTCACCGTCAGGTACGGCAGGCGGAAGCGCCCCAGGGCCTTGCGGACCAGTTGCTTGCAGGCCTGGGCCGAGGAAATCTGTTCGGCCATGTACAGGTGCAGCACGGTGCCGCCGGTGTATTTGCACTGCAGCTCGTCCTGCAGCTCCAGGGCTTCGAAGGGGTCTTCGGTGTAGCCCACCGGCAGTTGCGAAGAGTTGGTGTAATACGGCGCGTCGAGGCTGCCGGCCTGGAGGATCGCGGGGAAGCGCTTGAGGTCTTCCTTGGCAAACCGGTAGGTGGTGCCTTCGGCCGGCGTGGCTTCCAGGTTGTACAGGTGGCCGGTGTCTTCCTGGAAGCGCAGCAACGTGGCGCGCACATGGTCCAGCACCTGCAACGCAAACTCGCGGCCACGGGCGGTATGCGTGCCCTCCTCGTCCCCGGTGAAGTTGCGCAGCATCTCGTGCATGCCATTGAGGCCGATGGTGGAGAAGTGATTGCGCAAAGTGCCCAGGTAGCGCTTGGTGTAGGGATACAGACCGGCGTCCATGTGGTGCTGGATCACCTTGCGCTTGACCTCCAGGCTCTCCATCGCCAGTTCCATCAAGTGGTCCAGGCGCTGCAGCAGGCCACTGGTGTCGCCCTTGAACAGGTAACCCAGGCGCGCGCAGTTGATCGTCACCACGCCCAATGAACCGGTCTGTTCCGCCGAGCCGAACAACCCGCCGCCACGCTTGAGCAACTCGCGCACGTCCAACTGCAAGCGGCAGCACATCGAGCGCACCTGGTTGGGCTGCATATCCGAGTTGAGGAAGTTCTGGAAGTACGGCAGGCCGTAGCGCGCGGTCATCTCGAACAGGCGGTCGGCGTTTTCACTGTCCCACGGGAAGTCATGGGTGATGTTGTAGGTGGGGATCGGGAAAGTGAACACCCGACCCTTGGCGTCACCCGCCTGCATCACTTCGATATAGGCGCGGTTGATCAGCTCCATTTCCGCTTGCAGGTCACCGTAGGCAAACGGCATTTCTTCGCCACCGATGATCGGGATCTGCTCGCGCAAATCCTCGGGGCAAACCCAGTCGAACGTCAGGTTGGTAAACGGCGTTTGCGTGCCCCAGCGCGACGGCACGTTGAGGTTGTAGATGAACTCCTGCACCGCCTGGCGGATCTCGGGGAACGTCAGTTGGTCCTTGCGCACAAAGGGCGCCAGGTAGGTGTCGAACGAGCTGAACGCCTGGGCGCCGGCCCACTCGTTCTGCAGGGTGCCGAGGAAGTTGACCATCTGCCCCAGGGCACTGCCCAGGTGCTTGGGCGGCCCGGCTTCGACGCGGCCGGGCACGCCATTGAGGCCTTCGTGCAGCAGGGTGCGCAGGGACCAGCCGGCGCAGTAGCCAGCGAGCATGTCCAGGTCATGGATATGCAAGTCCGCCTCGCGATGGGCCTGGCCGATCTCCTGGCTGTAGACCTCGTCCAGCCAGTAATTGGCGGTGACCTTGCCCGACACATTAAGCACCAGCCCGCCCAGGGAATAGCCCTGGTTGGCATTGGCCTGCACCCGCCAGTCTTCACGGTCGAGGTACTCGTTCATCGACGTAGCGACCTCTACCAGGGTCTTGCGATCCCGGCGCAGTCGCCCATGCTGCTCGCGGTAGACGATATAGGCGCGCATCGCCATAAAGTACCCGGCATCCATCAAGACCCGCTCGACACTGTCCTGGATCTGCTCCACATCCAGCCGGGTGATCCCACGCAACCGGGCGAGCACCGCGCCCAACAACAGGTCGACCTCGGCGTCCTGATACTCGCCGGTGGCGTTACCGGCGGCGATCATCGCCTGGCGGATTTTCTCGGCGTCAAAGGCGACCTGAGTGCCATCGCGCTTGTGTAGGCGGGTACTGACCAACGGGCTTGAGGTGATCTGCATTGGGGGCTCCAAACACTACATATAGATTTAATAGTTCGTATAAACACAATATGCAGTGATGGTACGCAGTGAACGAGGACTTGCAATTGATCAGGGTCAAGTTTGCGAAGACGTATCGTCACAGGCCAGTTCACGTTCAATCTGTTCAATGCTGGGCAAGCTGATTTGGAGTTCTGCCGGGAGGGAGTCGACCAACTGGTACTCCGCCACCCCGATGGGTCGAGCGCTGTCACGCAAGGCATATTCAGCCACTATCTTGTTTTTGCTTTTGCATAGCAGCAGGCCAATGGTGGGGCTGTCTTGTGGGTGCTTGAGTTGGGCATCCACGGCCGCGAGGTAAAAACCCAACTGCCCCAGATGTTCTGGTTTGAACTTGCCGGCCTTGAGCTCAATAGCGACGTAACAGCGCAGTTTCAGGTGATAAAACAGCAGGTCAATAAAGAACTCCTCGCCGCCCACATCCAGCAGCACCTGCTTGCCGACAAAGGCAAAGCCTGCCCCCAACTCCAGTAGAAAGTCGGTGACATGCCTGATCAGTGCGCTTTCGATCTCGCGCTCCTGCGCGTCCAGGGTCAGTCCCAGAAAGTCGAAACGATAGGGATCTTTCAGCGACTCGCGGGCCAGGTCCGACTGGGGCTTGGGCAGCAGGGTTTCGAAGTTGCTGACAGCATTGCCACTACGCTCGAGCAAACGAGTCTCGATCTGCATGACCAGAATGTTGCGTGACCAGTTGTGTTCAATGGCTTGGGCGGCGTACCAGCGGCGGGTTTCGGGGCCTGGCAGTTTATCCAGCAGGACCAAATTATGACCCCACGGCAATTGTGCAGCAGCCTGTTGCACAAATTGAACATCAGGCCAAGCCTCGGCAAATGCACGCATGTACTTGAGGTTACGCGGCGAAAAACCTTTCATATCAGGAAAAGCCGAACGCAAATCCCGCGCCAGACGCTCAATGACTTTGGCTCCCCACCCCTGCTGCGCCTGTCGGGTCAATATGTCCTGGCCAATCTGCCAGTACAGCAGCACCAGCTCACGGTTTACCGCCAGGGATGCACGCAGTTGGGCAGAGTGGATGCGGTTTTTCAGTTCTTTCAACCAGTCGCCATATCCCTCAGGTGGTGTGGTGAGGCCATCATCTGATCGATTCATTCCGGGTTCCTTGTCGATATTGCACGTTGTAGAAACCGGCAATGGTAACGACCGAAAAAAGCCACGCGGGCCAGCACAATGCCCTTGATACAAAATGACGGGAACTACTATGCAACAGGGTTCCAGCACCTCCTCACCCCCCACTCATATTCATAAACCGCACCACCTGCACCTCGCCCTGCCCGGTGAAATCATGGCGCAATGGCTTGCCCCGCAACGCCTTGTGCAGTGCCTCCACCAGCGGCCGGTCGTCCAGCGGGTAGCGGCGCAACAACGCACGAAAATCCACCGCATTGTCCTGCCCCAGGCACAGCAGCAACTGCCCTTCCACTGTCATCCGCACCCGGTTGCAGCTGGCACAGAAGTTATGGGAGTTGGGCGAGATAAAGCCTATGCGCGTGCGCGGATGCCGGGCCAGGCGTACGTAGCGTGCCGGGCCGCCGCTGTTTTCGGTGCTGTCGAGTAAGCCATGATGCTCGGCGATCACCGCCCGCACCTGCTCGCTGGAGCAAAAGGATTCGCCCCGCGAGCGCCCCACATCCCCCAGCGGCATCTCTTCGATAAAGCTGATATCGATGCCCTGGTCGATGGCGTACTGCACCAGCTCCGGGACTTCATCGAAGTTGCGTCCCTTCATCACCACGCAGTTGAGCTTGACCCGCTCGAACCCGGCATCCTGCGCCGCCTCGATGCCGTCCAGTACCTGGCGCAGGTCACCGTTGCGGGTGATCGCGCGAAAGCGTTCGGGATCGAGGCTGTCGAGGCTGATGTTCATGCGCTTGACTCCGGCCTCCACCAGCGGCCGCGCCAGGCGGCCCAGTTGCGAGCCGTTGCTGGTCATCACCAGTTCGCGCAGGCCGGGCAACGCAGCGATATGGCGGCACAGCTCGACAATGCCCGGACGGATCAGCGGTTCGCCCCCCGTCAGGCGGATCTTGCGCACACCCTGGCTGACGAACACCGTCGCCAGCCGTTGCAGTTCCTCCAGGGTCAGCACCTGCTGGCGCGGCAGGAAAGTCATGTTTTTCGCCATGCAATACACACAGCGAAAATCACAACGATCGGTCACCGACAGCCGCAGGTAGTCAATGGAACGGCCCACACCATCCACCAGGCTCATGTCACTGCACCAACGGCGAGTCGGCGCCCTGCAACGCGATGCCACGCACATCGGCCGCGCCAATCAGGGTTTGCAGATATTGCACCAGAGCCTTCTGCCACACCCCTTGCTGCAACTGGGTGCGGATCGCCGTGGCCACCGCCTCGTACGGCAGCGGCTGGCCTTCGATGCGCTGATCGACGCAGATCACATGCCAGCCGTAGCGACTTTCCAGAGGCTTACTGGCCAACCCCGGTGCCAGGGTGAACAACTGGCGCTCCAACTCCGGCACGGTCTGGCCCTTGCTGACTTGCCCGAGCGAGCCGCCCTGGGCCTTGGACGGGCACGCCGAATACTTCAGCGCCAGTTCGCCAAAGGCACCGGGCGACTCTTCCAGGCTCAGCAACAGCACCTCGGCCTGGGCATGGGCCTGATGGCGCGCCTCGGCATCGTCCGGCACACACTCCAGCAAAATATGCCGCACGGCCAGCAACGGCGCGCTGTGAAAGCGCCCGCGATTGCTCTCGAAGTAGCGCACACAGGTGGCCTCATCGCAGTCCGGCACCTTGACTTCGCGCTCCAGCAACAGACGGGTCGCCGCCTCTTCCTCGTTCTCGCCGGCGCCGACTTCCAGTTGCACACCCAGCTCGCGGATCCGCTGCTGCAACAGCTCACGAATCACCAGCGCGCGGGCGGCGAGAAACACCGCCTCCTCGCGGCTTTCGGCCGGGTGATATTGCAACTCCTGGGCCATATTTTCCGGGGTGATCAGCACCCCGTTGACGCTGACAATCGGCCATTCCTGCTCGCTGCTGGCGATCAGTTGCGGCTCAACCGCCACCTCGACCTCGGGCACCACCACGTCCACAGCCTTGGCCGAAGAACTGCAACCGCCACCGCCAGCACCGCCGCCACCACATCCGCATCCTGTAGTCATGACGTTCTCCTCACTTCTGCCGCACGATTTGATAACGACGACCCAAGTACCAGATCGGCGCGCTGACCATATGCACCAGCCGGGTAAACGGGAACAACACAAACAGGGTCAGGCCCAGCGCCACGTGCAACTTGTAGATCAGGCTGACCGGGGCAATCGAAGCTGCCGCTTCCACCGGCCGCAGCAACACCACGTTCTGCGCCCAGTCCGCGAGCATCACCATCACCGAGCCGTCCATATGCCCGGTCGAGGCGACGATGGTCAGCAAGCCCAGCACCAGCTGCGCCAGCAACACCAGCAGGATCAAGATGTCCGACGGGCTCGACGTAGCCCGAACCCGTGGGTCGGTGAGGCGGCGCTTGACCAGCATCAGCAGGCCCACCAGGCACAGCAGGCCGAAGAAGCCCCCGGAGACCATCGCCAGCAGTTGCTTGTGCTCGGTGCTGATCACATGGTGATAGATCGACGCCGGGGTCAGCAGGCCGACAAAATGCCCGGCCAGCACGAACAGCACACCGATATGGAAGAAGTTGCTCGCCACGCGCATCCCACGGTTACTGAGCATCTGGCTGGAGCCGGCCTTCCAGGTGTACTGGGACAGGTCAAACCGCGCCCAACTGCCCAACAGGCAAATGGCCAGGGCGACATACGGATACACGCCAAATACCAGCAAATTCCACTTAGACATTACCCACCTCCTTGGCTGGCACGGCGGCCAGCCCCTCGTGCTGAAAATCCACCCAGTGCAAGGGCACCGCACTTTCTTCGCGGGCCTTGCCCGGTGCGCTGGGCATTGCGCTGCAACGGTCCTGCTGCTCGGCCTGCATAAAGTCCACGGCCTCTTCTTCCCAGACCTTGTCCAGGGCTTCGAGGGAGTCGTCGCGTACTTCGGCGGCAACCTGGGCACGCAACTCGGCAATCGCCTGGTGCGGCTCGGCGCCGCTGATCTGCAACAGCGCACGGAAACAACTGGCGTAAGCGCTTTCACGCTCATCCAGGCGCGCCGCCAGCAGGGCCAGCAGGTGCGCCACATCCGCCAGTCCCTCGCGGGCCTCGATGTCTTCGCGGGTGGACAAAAACTCCAGGTACAACGGGATGTAGTCCGGCAGCTCCTTGACGCCAATGGCAAACCCGGCTTCCTGGTACTGGGCCATCATGTCGACCATGGCCTGGCCACGGTCCCGCGACTCGCCATGCACGTGTTCGAACAACAGCAGCGACAGCGAGCGGCCCCGGCCGAACAGCGCGCCGTAATGCTCCTGGCCATCCATCAGGTCATTGCTGCAGATCAGCTCCAACAGCTCGAACAGCGCGCCACGTTGCTTGGGGCTGATTTCCCGCGATTCGATAATCGCCTGCTCCAGTTCATCGCGGCCATTCACCAGGGTTTCGGTGGGATAGTCCAGCAGCAACGAGATCACTTTAAGAATGCGCATGGCTCAGTCCTCCCAGATCTGGACGGTTTTCAGCACGTCGCGGCGGTTGGCCTTCTTGGCGCCGAACATGTTGGTGTCGGAGCTGCCACTGCAGCCGCTGCCGAAACTGAAACCACAGCCGGAACGCTCGGCAAACGCATCGCTCATCGCGTCTTCACGGTGTGCGCTGGGCACCACAAACCGGTCCTCGTAGTTGGCAATCGCCAGGTAGCGGTACATCTCTTCCACCTGGGCCACGCTCAGGTCCACGTCGGCCAGCACTTGCAGGTCCTCGACGCCGTCCACTTGCTGCGAGCGCTTGAAGGCGCGCATGGCCAGCAGGCGTTTCAGCGCACGCTTGACCGGCTTTTCGTCACCGGCAGTCAGCATATTGGCCAGGTAACGCAGGGGGATGCGCAGGCTGTCGACATCCGGGATCACCCCGTTCATGCCCACGGTGCCAGCGGCGGCCGCGTTCTGGATCGGCGAGAGTGGCGGCACGTACCAGACCATCGGCAAAGTGCGGTATTCCGGGTGCAGCGGCAGTGCGAGCTTCCAGTCCACGGCCATTTTGTACACCGGCGAACGCTGGGCCGAGTCGATCACCGACTGCGGTACACCATCGGCCAGGGCCTGGCGGATCACCGCCGGGTCATTCGGGTCGAGGAAGATTTCCAGCTGCTTCTCGTACAGGTCGTGCTCGTTGGCGGTGCTGGCGACTTCGCTGATGCGGTCGGCGTCATACAGCAGCACACCGAGGTAGCGGATGCGCCCGACGCAGGTTTCCGCGCAGACGGTAGGCATACCGGCTTCGATCCGGGGGTAGCAGAAGATGCACTTCTCGGATTTGCCGCTCTTCCAGTTGAAGTAGATTTTCTTGTACGGGCAGCCGCTGATGCACATGCGCCAGCCACGGCATTTTTCCTGGTCGATCAGCACGATGCCGTCTTCTTCACGCTTGTAGATCGCGCCGCTGGGGCACGACGCCGCGCACGCCGGGTTCAGGCAGTGCTCGCACAGGCGCGGCAGGTACATCATGAAGGTGTTTTCGTACTCGCCATAAATGTCGGCCTGGATCTGGTCGAAGTTCTTGTCCTTGCGGCGCTTGGCAAACTCGGTGCCGAGGATTTCCTCCCAGTTGGGGCCCCACTCGATTTTTTCCATGCGCTTGCCGGACACCACCGAGCGCGGGCGTGCGGTCGGTTGGTGCTCGCCCAACGGCGCGGTGTGCAGGTGCTGGTAGTCGAAGTCGAACGGTTCGTAGTAGTCGTCCAGGCTCGGCAGGTCCGGGTTGGCGAAGATGTTCGCCAGCACGCGGAACTTGCCGCCGATGCGCGGGTTGATCGAGCCGTTGGCGTTGCGGATCCAGCCGCCCTTCCACTTGTCCTGGTTTTCCCACTCCTTGGGGTAGCCGATACCGGGCTTGGATTCGACGTTGTTGAACCAGGCGTATTCCATGCCTTCACGGCTGGTCCACACGTTTTTGCAGGTGATCGAGCAGGTGTGGCAGCCGATGCATTTGTCCAGGTTCAGGACCATGCCGATTTGTGAGCGGATCTTCATCTCAGTTCTCCTCGATATCGGTCGGCAATGGACGCGGCAGATCATCACCGCTGGAACCATCGAGCCAATCGACCTTGACCATCTTGCGCACCACCACGAATTCATCGCGGTTGCAGCCGACTGTGCCGTAATAGTTGAAACCGTAGGCCTGCTGGGCATAGCCACCGATCATGTGGGTCGGCTTGAGCACCACGCGGGTCACCGAGTTGTGGTGGCCGCCACGGGTCTTGGTGGTTTCCGAACCCGGTACGTTCACGATGCGTTCCTGGGCGTGGTACATCATCACCATGCCTTCCTTGACCCGCTGGCTGACCACCGCACGGGCGGTCAGCGCGCCGTTGACGTTGAAGCACTCGATCCAGTCGTTGTCCTCGATCCCGGCGCGCTTGGCGTCGATTTCCGAGAGCCACACAATCGGGCCGCCACGGCTTAAGGTGAGCATCAGCAGGTTGTCGCTGTAGGTGCTGTGGATCCCCCATTTCTGGTGCGGCGTGATCCAGTTCAGGACGATTTCGGTCTCGCCATTGCTGCGCTTGTCCTTCACCCCTTCGATGGTGCGGGTGTTGACCGGTGGCCGGTAGCTCATCAGTTGCTCGCCGAACGCCTGCATCCACGGGTGATCCTGGTAGAACTGCTGGCGGCCGGTGATGGTGCGCCATGGGATGTTTTCATGGACGTTGGTGTAGCCGGCGTTGTAGCTCACGTGCTCGTCTTCCAGGCCCGACCAGGTGGGGCTGGAGATGATCTTGCGCGGCTGCGCCTGGATATCGCGGAAGCGGATCGCTTCGTGGGCCTTGGAAATCGCCAGGTGGCTGTGGTCGATGCCGGTGAATTCCGACAGCGCCGCCCAGGCCTTCAAGGCGACCTTGCCGTTGGTTTCCGGAGCCAGGGACAGAATCACCTCGGCCGCATCAATTGCCGTGTCGATTTTTGGCCGGCCGTGGCTGATGCCCGCGTCACCTTCGTGGTGGTTGAGTTCGCCAAGGAACTCGACTTCCTCGTCGGTATTCCAGTTGATGCCCTTGCCACCGTTGCCGAGTTTTTCCAACATCGGGCCCAGCGATGAGAACTGCTTGTAGATGTTCGGGTAATCCCGTTCCACCACCGCCATGTTCGGCGCATTCTTGCCCGGTACCGGCGCCACGCCGGCGCTTTTCCAGTCAGTGCCGCCAAACGGCTGGGCCAGTTCACCAACGCTGTCATGCATCAACGGCACGGTCACCAGGTCTTGCTCCACGCCAAGGTGGCCGACCGACATGGCCGAGAACGCCTTGGCGATGCCTTTGTAGATCTCCCAGTCCGAACGCGATTCCCACGCCGGATCAATCGCCGCCGACAGCGGGTGAATGAACGGGTGCATGTCCGAGGTGTTCATGTCGTCTTTTTCGTACCATGTTGCAGTCGGCAACACGATGTCGGAATACACGCAGGTCGAGGACATGCGGAAGTCCAGGGTGGTCACCAGGTCGAGCTTGCCGATGGCGCCGTCTTCGACCCACTCGGCCTCGGTTGGCTTGCATTCGGTGCTGTGGCCGATGTCTTCGTTCATCACCCCGTTCTTGGTGCCGAGCAGGTACTTGAGCATGTACTCGTGGCCCTTGCCCGACGAGCCGAGCAAGTTGGAACGCCAGATAAACATGTTGCGCGGGAAGTTCACCGGGCTGTCCGGCTGCTCGCAGGCAAAGCGCAGGCTGCCGTCCTGCCAGGACTTGACCACGTAGTCTTTGGGGTCCATACCGGCTGCCGCCGCGTCGCGGCAGATGTGCAACGGGTTGGTATTGAGTTGGGGTGCGCTGGGCAACCAGCCGGCGCGTTCGGCGCGGATGTTGTAGTCCAGGGCGTGCTCGGGGAACTGCGACTTGTCGGCCAGCGGCGAGAGGATGTCGTGCATGCTCATCTTCTCGTGGCGCCATTGCGAGCTGTGGCCGTAGAAAAAGCTGGTGCCGTTCATCTGGCGCGGCGGACGGTTCCAGTCCAGGCCGAATGCCAGGGGCAGCCAGCCGCATTGCGGACGCAGTTTTTCCTGGCCCACGTAGTGCGCCCAACCGCCGCCGGTCTGGCCGACACAACCGCAGAGCATGAGCATATTGATCAGCCCGCGGTAGTTCATGTCCATGTGGTACCAGTGGTTCATTGCCGCGCCGACGATGATCATCGAGCGCCCACGGGTCTTGTCGGCGTTGTCGGCAAACTCACGGGCGATCTGGATCGCCTTCTCGCGGCTGACCCCGGTGATTGCCTCCTGCCAGGCTGGCGTGCCCGGTACGCTGGCGTCGTTGTAGTCCTTGGCCACGTTGCTGCCGCCCAGGCCACGGTCGATGGCCAGGTTGGCCGCCGACAGGTCGAACACCGTCGCCACTTTGGCCACCGTGCCATCGGCCAGGGTCACGCTGTGCACCGGCACCCGACGGAACTGCACGGCGTCACCGGCCACGTGCTGGAAGTAGTCGTGGGCTTCACCGGCAAAATACGGGAATGCCACTTCGGCGACGTCCTCGCCGATCAGGCTCAGCTTGAGGTCGATCTCGCGGCCTTCACCGCCTTCTTTGGCCAGGATGTTCCACTTGCCCTTCTCGCCCCAGCGATAGCCGATGGCGCCTTGTGGTGAGACCAGTTCGCCGCTTTCGTCGAGGGCGATGGTTTTCCATTCCGGGTTGTTGTCCTGGCCGAGGTTGTCCACCAGGTCCGAGGCGCGCAGGAAGCGGTCCGGCTGGAAGCCTGCACCCGGCGCAAAACCGGTCATGGGCTTGAGCATTACCAGCACCGGCAAGTCGGTGTAGCGCTTGGCGTATTCGGTGAAGTACGCGCTCGGTTTATCCAGGTGAAATTCCTTGAAGATCACATGGTTGAAGGCCTGGGCCAGTGCCGCGTCGGTGCCCTGCTTGGGGTTGAGCCACAGGTCGGTGAGCTTGGCTACTTCCGAATAGTCAGGCGTGATGGCCACGGTCTTGGTGCCCTTGTAGCGCACCTCGGTGAAGAAGTGCGCGTCCGGGGTCCGGGTCTGCGGGACGTTCGAGCCCCAGGCGATGATGTAGTTGGAGTTGTACCAGTCGGCCGATTCCGGCACGTCGGTCTGCTCGCCCCAGACCATCGGCGAGGCTGGCGGCAGGTCGCAGTACCAGTCATAGAAGCTCAGGCACACGCCGCCGATCAGCGACAGGTAACGCGAACCTGCGGCGTAGCTGACCATGGACATGGCCGGGATCGGCGAGAAGCCGACGATGCGGTCCGGGCCGTATTGCTTGATGGTGTAGACGTTGGACGCGGCGATGATTTCGTTGACTTCATCCCAGTTGGAGCGGATGAAGCCGCCCATGCCGCGCTTGCTTTTATAGGAGTCGGCCTTGGCCTTGTCCTCGACAATGCTCGCCCAGGCCTCGACCGGCGACAGCGTCAGGCGCGCCTCGCGCCACAGTTTGAGCAATGGCTTGCGGATCTTCGGGTACTTCAGGCGGTTGGCGCTGTAGATGTACCAGCTGTAGCTCGCGCCACGGGGGCAGCCGCGCGGCTCGTGGTTAGGCAGGTCGTTGCGGGTACGCGGGTAGTCGGTCTGCTGGGTTTCCCACGTGATCAGGCCGTTCTTCACGTAGATCTTCCACGAGCACGAGCCGGTGCAGTTCACCCCGTGGGTGGAGCGCACGATCTTGTCGTACTGCCAGCGCGAACGGTAGACGTTCTCCCAGTCGCGGGACTCCTTGCGGGTCTCGCCGTGACCTTCGGAGAATTCGTCTTGCTTGCGATTGAAGAACCGCAGTTGATCGAGTAAATGACTCATGG
Source organism: Pseudomonas sp. HC1(2025) (assembly GCF_058742075.1). Classification (NCBI taxonomy): domain Bacteria; kingdom Pseudomonadati; phylum Pseudomonadota; class Gammaproteobacteria; order Pseudomonadales; family Pseudomonadaceae; genus Pseudomonas; species Pseudomonas sp. HC1(2025). Next base: position 3,112,970 of record NZ_CP196017.1, read on the forward strand.
TGCTTTCCTCTCAGGCTTGCCGCGGGGTTCTGTGCCCCGCCCACGCAAGGTTTGAATTCGGGGTCGACTCAGCAGGGGGTCTCGGCGCCTTTGCGCGCATACCACCACCAGGTCACGACGATGCAGGTCAGGTAGAAGCCGACAAACATGTAGAACGCCATGGCCGGGCTGCCGGTGTAGGCCATGGACGAGCCAAAGGTCTTGGGGATGAAGAACGCACCGAAGGCGCCCATGGCCGAGCTGAAGCCCAGCACGGCGGCCGATTCCTTGCTGGCATCCTTGAGGGCTTGCTCACGCACGGCGACGGGTTTGCCGGCACTGGCTTTTTCATGCTGGGTGCGGAAGATCACCGGGATCATGCGGAAGGTGGAGCCGTTGCCGATGCCGGTGGTGATGAACAGCAGCATGAACATGCCGAGGAAGCCGTAGAAGCTGCCGCCCTCGCCGTTCAGGGGCAAAAAGTGCAGGACGCCGAACACCATCACGATCATCAGCACGAAGTTCCACAAGGTCACCCGCGCACCGCCCAGCTTGTCGGCCAGCCAGCCGCCCAATGGGCGCACCAGGGCACCTACCAGCGGGCCGAGGAAGGCGAATTTCAGGGCGTTGACGTCTGGGAACGAGGTCTTGATCAGCATCGGGAAGGCGGCCGAAAAGCCAATGAAGGAACCGAAGGTCGCCAGGTACAACCAGCACATCAGCCAGTTGTGCTTGCGCTTGAAGATCACCGCCTGCTCGCTGAACGAAGCGCGGGCGCTGGACAGGTCATTCATGCCGAACCAGGCAAACAGGGTCACGGTGATGATGAACGGCACCCAGATAAACCCGGCGTTCTGCAACCACAACTGGCTGCCATCTTCCAGGGTCTGTGGCTGGCCGCCGAGCAGGCCGAACACGCCGAAGGTAATCACCAGCGGCACGCAGAACTGCATCACCGACACCCCCAGGTTACCCAGGCCGGCGTTCAGGCCCAGGGCCGTGCCTTGCTGGGACTTGGGGTAGAAGAAGCTGATGTTGGACATGCTCGAGGCGAAGTTGCCGCCACCGAAGCCGCACAACAGCGCGATCAATACAAACACGCTGTAGGAGGTGCTCGGGTCTTGTACCGCGAAGCCCATCCACAGTGATGGAATCAGCAGCGACGCGGTGCTCAGGGCCGTCCAGCGGCGGCCACCGAAGATCGGCACCATGAACGAATAGAACACGCGCAACGTGGCGCCAGACAGGCCCGGCAACGCCGCCAGCCAGAACAACTGGTCGGTAGTGAAGCTGAAGCCGATGGCGTTCAGGCGCACGATCACCGTGCTCCACACCATCCACACAGCGAAGGCCAACAGCAGCGCCGGGATCGAGATCCACAGGTTGCGGGTCGCGGTCTGCTTGCCGCTGGCGCCCCAGAACGCCGGGTCTTCAGGGCGCCAGTCGTGGATCACCGGGCCCGAGTCGGGCTTTTGCGCGATAGTCATGCAGATTCTCCTTGGAGAGGCTGGGCCGCCGCTTTACCAAGCAGCGGTTGCTTGCGGATTTCGCTGAAGTACATCCAGGTCAGGGATACCCAGACCACGCCGTACATCAACATGAAGCAGGAGGAGCGCACGCCGGTGAGGTCCACCAGGGCGCCGAACATGATCGGCAGGACAAAGCCGCCAAGGCCGCCCGCCAGGCCGACGATGCCGGACACCGCGCCCATGTTTTGCGGGTAGTCATTGGCGATGTACTTGAACACCGAGGCCTTGCCGAAGGCGAAGGCGATGCCCATCACAAACAGCAGCACGGTGAACAGGGTGGCATTGAGGCCGATATGAAAATCCAGCGGGCCGTTGACGGTCTGCACCTGCAATTGGGTCTGCGGGTAGCTGAGCAGGAACAGGCAGATCCAACTGACCCACAACACCCACCAGGTCACGCTCTGTGCGCCCCAGCGGTCGGACATCCAGCCGCCCACAGCGCGCAGCACGCCACCGGGCAGGGAAAAACACGCGGCCAACAGCGCAGCGCTTTGCAGGCTGAAGCCGTATTCCTGCACGTAGTACTTGGTCGCCCACAGCGCCAGGGCCACGTAGCCACCGAACACAATCGAGTAGTACTGGCAGTAGCGCCACACGGCCGGGTCCTTGAGGCACAGCAGTTGTTCGCGCAAGGTGGCGCCACCGGCACTGCGGTGGGCCTTGTTCTCGCTGGTGAGGAACCAGAACAGCAGCGCGGTGATAAACAAGATTGCGCTGAACACCTTTGGCACCAGGTGCCAGGTACCCAGGGCGATCAGCGCCGGCGCCAGAAACTTGGTCACCGCCGCCCCCGCGTTACCAGCGCCGAACACGCCCATGGCAAAGCCCTGGTTGTCCTTGTCGAACCACTTGGCGACGTAGGCGATGCCCACCGAAAACGAGCCGCCGGCCAGGCCGACAAACAGCCCCAGCACGAGGAATTGCCAGAAGGCGGTGGCGTAGGTGATCAGGTACAGCGGCAGCACGCAGGCGAGCATCAAGACAAAGAACACGATGCGCCCGCCGAAGCGGTCAGTCAGCAGGCCCAGGGGCAGGCGCACCAGGGAGCCGGTCAGTACCGGGGTGGCGGCCAGCAGGCCGAACTGGGTTTCGTTGAGTTGCAGCAGCTCTTTGATCGGCACGCCGAGCACGGCGAACATCATCCAGACCATAAAGCACACGGTGAAGGCCAGTGTACTCATGCCCAGCACCAGGCCCTGTCTTACACGGGGTTGAGTCACGGTTTGCGCTCCCAGAAGTGATTCCATGAGCGCAGGTTAGGGGCGACGTCCTCCAGGAACTTGACCCAGATCAACGTCCACCTGGGGGGTATTGGCCTATGCTTGGCCCATCTACCTCTTAAGAGGTAGACCAAATAACAAGAGAAAGTCTTTATTTATCAATGGATTGGTCTCTTGTGCCGGCTTTTTCCCGTGGGAGGGTTCGCCGGCAACTCTTTAGAGGTAGTGCGCCAGGGAATGCAGAATCCAATACTGTTTCCTATGCCAGGTGCCGCCATGCTGTTGTCCTTACCCCTTCGATTACGCCGTGATGTTTAACTGGCTGCGCAGCTCCCTGCCCGCACGCGCCGGTGTCGCGGTGATCCTGATTGCGATCCTGGCCCTGGCCAGTTCCCTGAGCGCCGGGCTGATCGCCTGGTTCAGCCAGGGCGACGGCGCGGCCATCAACACCGCAGGCTCGGTGCGCATGGAGACCTACCACCTGAGCTGGAAACTCGCCGACCACGCCCCCGCCGACGAGATCCTGGCCATCACCCAGAGCCTGCAACGGCGCCTGGACAGCCAATCCTTGAAAGCGGTGCTCGAAGACGGCCCCCACAGCGCCCTGCAACAGAGCTACCGGCAGATCCAGCAACACTGGAACCAGGAACTGCGCCCGGCCATCGAGCGCGGCGACGGCGCGCTCTTTCGCGAGCGCGCACCGGCCTTTGTCGAGCAACTGAACCAGTTCGTCAGCCTGTTGCAGCAACAGAGTGAGCACAAACAAGGCTGGCAACAGCTGATCCAGGGCCTGGCGCTGTTCAGCACCCTGATCATCCTGCTGCTGGGGCTGTATGAGTTGCAGTACGGCGTGGTCACGCCCTTGAAGGAACTGGTGGACGCCACCCGGCGCTTTCGTGAGGGTGATTACCAGACCCGGGTCAATCACCGCTCCCAGGACGAACTGGGGCAACTGGCCCTGAGCTTCAACACCCTGGCCGAAACCATCGAGCAATCCCATCGCACCCTGGAAAGCCAGGTGCAGCACAAAACCCTCAACCTGCAACAGGCCAACGCCGCCCTGGAACTGCTCTACGAGAGCAGCCGCAGCCTGGCCACGCGCCTGGCCAACGCCGAAGGCCTCGACGAATTGATCCGGCGTTTCCAGAAACGCCTGCCGGGCCTGCGCCTGTCGCTGTGCCTGCAAGGGCACTTCCTCGCCCCGGCGCAGCAGATGCTCGCGCTGCATGGCGGCAACAGCCGCAACGTCTGCGCCATCGGTGACTGCGCCACCTGCGAGCGCCACCACGTGGCCCCGCCCCAGGTGTTCAGCATCAGCAACCAGGGCGCGGAACTGGGCGAACTCAAGGCGCATTTTGTCGACGGCCATGCCCCCCAAGCCTGGGAGCAACAACTGATCCAGGCCCTGGCCAACCTGATTGGCACCTCGCTGTCCCTCAAGCGCCAGCGCGAGCAGGACCACCGTTTATTGCTGCTGGACGAACGCACCATCATCGCCCGCGAGCTGCATGATTCCCTGGCCCAGGCCCTGTCCTATATGAAGCTGCAAGTCAGCCGCATGCAGACCCTGCTGCGCCGCGACGAACCCAAGGCCACCCTGGAAACCGTCACCGGTGAACTGCGCGAAGGCCTGAACAACGCCTACCGGCAATTGCGTGAGTTGCTCACCACCTTTCGCCTGCAAATCCACGATGCCGGGCTGGTCCAGGAGCTCAAAGACACCGCCGAGGAGTTCTCGCGGCGTGGCGAGTTCCAGGTGCACCTGCATGTGGATGCCCTGGCCTTCCAACTGTCGGCCAGTGAACAGATCCACCTGTTGCAGGTAACCCGCGAAGCGCTGTCCAACTGCCTGCGCCATGCCCACGCCGAAAACGCCTGGCTGCAACTGCGCCAGAACGGCGAAACCGTGAGCCTGAGCATTGAAGACGATGGCCGCGGCTTCAGCGAGCCGGTGGACCAGCGCGAACACCACGGCCTGACCATCATGGACGAACGGGCTCGCAGCCTGCACGGTCAACTGGACATTTCCTCCCGCGAGCCTCAGGGCACCCGGGTGCACTTGCTGTTTCGCCCGGAATTCCTCGGGCACTCTTTACCAGAAGGTAGCTTGTCATGAACACGGCGCTCATCACCCCATCTGTACGCCACCGCATCCTGCTCGTCGACGACCACCCGATGATGCGCCACGGCATGCGCCAGATGCTCGAACTGGAAGACGACCTGCACGTGGTGGGCGAAGCCGGCAATGGCGAGGAAGCCCTGGGCCTGATCGAGTCGCTGCAACCGGACCTGGTGCTGCTGGACAACAACATGCCGCAGATGAACGGCCTGGAAACCCTGCGCCAGCTGCGGGCCATGGCCTATGGCGGCAAGGTCTTGCTGTTTACCGTGTCCGATGCCGAAGACGACATCCGCGACGCCCTGCGCCTGGATGCCAACGGCTACCTGCTCAAGGACATGGAGCCGGAACTGCTGATCCAGTACATCCGCGATGCGCTGCACGGCGCCCTGGTGATCAGCCCCGGCCTGACCCGGGTGCTGGCCCAGGCCTTGCGCTCGCCCCAGCCCCACGCGGCAGTGGAACTGACCGAACGCGAGCGGCAGGTATTGAAGACCATTGCCGGGGGCTATAGCAACAAGGTGATCGGGCACAAGCTGGGGATTACCGAGGGCACGGTGAAAGTGCATGTGAAGAATCTGCTGCACAAACTGGGGCTGCGCTCGCGGGTGGAAGCGGCGGTTTGGGCGATGGAGCATTTGCGTCAGGCTGGGTAGGGACTGATGCACCGCCATCGCAGCATAGGTATCTACACATCTCTTTAGTGATTCTCAGGTTTGTGTACATATCCGTTGCTGCGGTCACGGCTACTATTGGTTCCGCCCTTACGGCGGCTCACTTTGGAAGAGCGCCAAAGGAAGCAAAGCGCTCTTGCCCCACCACTCGGAGCCTGGCCCAGGCCCGGCGGGCAAGCCATTCCCCTGTGGGAGTGGGCTTGCCCGCGATGGCGCCCGCAAGAAAACATCAGAGTGTCAGGTATTCATTTTTCATCGTTAACGACCATCGCGAGCAAGCCCGCTCCCACAGGAGCACGCGTACGATTTGAAGATCAGATCGGCTCTAAGGCCGCCTCGCTTTCACCGTCAACGCCCCCACTCACCGTCCCCACCATCACCATCACCGAAGGCCGCTGCGCCAATATCACCCACGCCATCAGCATCGTCAGCTACGGCACGATTATCGGCTGTGTCAGTGCCGGCAGCGGCGCCGCGCTGGTGCCCCGGGGGATCTACGAGCAATATCGCCAGGGCGCCAACTGGCAAGGCCATGTGTTCGCGGAACTGAAGCGCATCGACAACCGGTTTTACTGGCATGCCAACGCAGGTTGCCATCCGGCGCGCGATGCATTTTCGGCGCTGCTGCAGGGCCACTGCCTCCACGGGGCTACCTCCAACGAGGCATAGGCCCCACAGGCCTCACGCTCTACCATGGACGGGAGCGGAGGTACGCCATGCTGACCCACCCATCCATCGTTTTAACCCTACGCCGGCATCATCTGTTCAGCCCGTTGCCGGAGAAGATTTTCCAGGACATCTGCACCCTGGCCAATCTCAAGCGCTTGCCCGCCCACATCACCTTGATGCACCAGGGCGACCCCGCCGAGCGGTTTTTCCTGCTGGTCAGCGGCCAGATCAAGTTGCACCGGGTCACCGGCGAAGGCCAGGAACATCTGGTGGAGGTCATTCGCCCCGGCCAGACCTTTGCCGAAGCCCTGCTGTTCAGCCAGGCCAAGGCCTACCCGGTAAGTGCCACGGCGCTCAAGGACAGCGTGCTGGTGAGTATCGAGGGCCATCATTACCGCAAGGCCCTGGAGGACCAGCCGCAGATCTGCCTGGCGATCCTCGGCACCATGAGCATCCACCTGCATCAGCGCCTCAAGGACATCGACACCCTGAGCCTGGCCAATGCCAGTCGCCGGGTCATCAACTTCCTGGTCCAGGAGCGCGATCTGGCCAGTGGTGATGTGGTGCTGCAAGTGCCCAAGCGCCTGGTAGCCTCCAAACTGGGGATTCAGCCAGAGACGTTTTCGCGGATTCTGCATCGTTTGGTTGACGCCGGCCTGATCGAGGTGCAACGGCGCACCATCCGCATCCTGTGCGAGGAGCAGTTGATGACCTATCAGGCCGGCTGACTTAGAATCGACGCGATTCTTCGCCCGCCTTCCTGACACGAGCGCCCCCATGAGCTTTGATTTCGACACGATCCACCCTCGCCTCGGCACCGGCAGCACCAAGTGGAGCCGCTACCCCGAAGACGTCTTGCCGATGTGGATTGCCGACATGGACATCGCCGCCCCACCGGCGATCCTCACGGCCCTGCACGCGCGCCTGGACCAGCAAATGCTCGGCTACAGCGTTGCCCGGCCAGAAGTGCGCGAAGCGATCATCAGCGACCTGTGGGACAAGTACGCCTGGCGCGTGCAGCCCGATGAACTGTTATTCCTGCCGGGCGTCGAGCCGGGTTTCAACATGGCCCTGCACGCCTTCGTCCAACCGGGCCAGTCGGTGGTCTTGCAGACTCCCAACTACGCGCCGCTGCGCCATGCGGCCGGCAACTGGAACCTGCCGAAGATCGAAGTGCCGTTTGAACTGAGCGCCCAGGGCGAATACCTCACCCCCCTGCCCGCCTTGCGCCAGGCCTTGAAAGGTGCCGGTGCCTTGCTGTTGAGCAACCCCCACAACCCCCTGGGCAAGGTGTTCGCCCGCGAGGAATTGCTGGCGGTGGCCACTGCCTGCCTGGAACAGGGCACGCTGATTATCTCTGACGAAATCCATGCCGAGCTGTGCTTTGACGGGCGCCGGCATATCCCCACCGCATCGCTGAGCGCAGAGATCGCGCGGCGCACCATTACCCTGATGTCGGCCAGCAAGGCCTACAACGTCGCCGGCCTGAAGACCTGCTTTGCGATTGTCCAGGATCCAGTCATCCGCGAGCGCTTCAACAAGGCGCGCTGCGGCATGGTCGACAGTGTCAGCCCCCTGGGCCTGGAAGCCACCTGGGCGGCGTACAGCCAATGCGGTGAATGGTTGAAGGCGTTGCTGACGTACTTGCAAGGCAACCGCGACTACCTGCTGGATGCAGTGCAAAAACGCCTGCCGGGGGTGACCATGCATGCCCCGCAAGGCACTTACCTGGCCTGGCTCGATTGCAGCGCCCTGGGCCTGGAAGACCCGCAGCGGTTTTTCCTGGAGCAGGCCAAGGTAGGCTTGAGTGCAGGCGTGGAATTTGGCGATGACAGCCAGCAGTTCGTGCGCTTGAACTTCGGCTGCCCGCGGGCGTTGCTCGAAGAAGGTATTTCACGCCTGGAACGCAGCCTGAAAAACCGCTGAAGACCCGTGTAGGCGCAGGCTTGCCGGCGCCTATAAAGGTATGCGCAGGTTTGGGTTCAGAGCTTGGCGATGGACACTTCGGTGGATTTGACGAAGGCAATCACTTCGCTGCCCACCTTCAATTCTAGGTCGCGTACCGAACGGGTGGTGATCACCGAAGTGACAATCCCGGACGCGGTCTGCACGTCGATTTCGGACACCACCTCGCCCAGCAGAATTTCCTTGATCACGCCCTTGAACTGGTTGCGCACGTTGATCGCTTTGATGGTCATGTCGGTTTTCCTTTTACGGTTGGGTCAATCCGCACGAATGCGCAGGCCCTCAAAATGCGCCATTCCCACCAACAACAAAAGGAATAAATAACTATTTATTTATTCCATATAAACATATGAGAAACCCTGTAGGAGCCGGCTTGCCGGCGATGGGGCCCGTGAATCATGTGCTGAGTTCAAGGACGCCATCGCCGGCAAGCCGGCTCCTACATGGGTTTGGTCAAAAACCTACTGTTGCCGACACCAGCCATGTGCGCGGCGTAGACAGGGTCAGGCCAGGCGCGCTGTCGCTGGAGGTTGCAGCCGAGGCCCAATAGGTGGTGTCCAGCACGTTCTCCACGGTAGCGCGCAGGGTCACCGGGTTTTCCTTGACCTTGAAGGTATAGCGCGCCCCCAGGTCATAGCGTTCCCAGCCATCGATCTTCTGCTGGTTGGCTGCATCCAGGTACTGCGCGCCGGTGTGGATCGCCCGGGCGGTCAGGGTCAGGCCTTGCAGGCGCGGGATGTCCCATTCGGCCCCCAGGTTGACGTTGGCAATCGGCGAGCCGGTGCCGCGCTTGCCGTCAGTCAGGCCCTGGGCGGTCTTGGTCTGCTCGCTGTCGAGCAGCATCACCCCGCCGAGCAGGCGCACGCCTGCCAGGGGCTCGCCAAACACGTTCAATTCCACACCCTGGTTGCGCAACTCGCCGTTGGGTTTGAAGAAGCCCTGGCTGTCGATGCCATAGGCCGGCTGCTTGATCTGGAACACACTGGCGGTCAGGCCAAAGCTGCCCATGTCGTACTTGGCGCCGACTTCCACCTGCTTGCTCTTGGTCGGCGGGAAGATCGCGTTTTCATTGCGCACCCCACTCGAAGGCGCGGTCTCGCCCTGGCTCAAGCCCTCCATGTAGTTGGTGTACAGGGACAACTGGTCGGTGACTTTCACCACCAGGCCCAGGGCCGGCGAGGTCGCCTGTTCGTCGTACTCCGGCTGATCCTTGATGCCGTTGCTCCAGGAGGTGACCTGGACCTTTTGCAGGCGCGCGCCGAGGGTCAGCAGCACGCGCTCATCGAACAACGCCAGGGTGTCGGCCAGGGCCAGGCTGGTGAAGCGGTTTTCGGTGTGGGTGCTGGTGTCCCAGCGCACAGCCTGGCCTGGGTGGGGCAAGACCACCGGGTGGTAGAGATTGCTCTTGCCGGGGGTGTAGCGCTCGCCGGCATTGTCGAAATCCATGTTGAACTGATTGAGGCTGACATTGAGGGTGTGCCCCACCGGGCCGGTGTCGAACCAACTGCGCGCACCGACAGTGACGGTCTTGACGTCTTCGTCGCGGCGGAAACTGCGCGGCACTACGGTGAAGTCGCCATTGCTCTGGGTCGCCTGCACGCCATGGCGCAGGAAGTCGTAGTTGCCTTTGCGTGCGCCGGCAGCGGCGTAGACCATCAGTGAATCACTGACATCGAACTCGCCACGCACCGCGCCAAAAGTGTCCTTGGTATGGGAATAGGTCCAGGACTGGGCGAAGTTGTCGCGGATATCGCGGGCCTTGGGCATCACGCTACCCTTGGCGATCTCCACGCGTTCCTGGGGTGCATCGGCGGTGCGTTCCTGGCGCCCGAGGTCGAGGGACAGGCGCACCCGCTCCTTGCGATAGTCGAGGCCGATCACCGTCATTTCGCGGTCAACCTCCTGATGGTCCCACTCGGTATCGCCGGCTTGCTTCACGCCATTGAAGCGCACGCCAAACTGCTGCTCATCGCCAAACCGCCGGCCGATATCCACCGCGCCACCGAACTGCCCGGCCGAGGCATAACTGCCGGTGAACTCGGTGAGCGGTGTGTCGGCGGCGCGCTTGGGCTCGATATTGATCCCGCCGCCGATACTGCCCCGGGGCGCAATGCCACCGAGCAAGGCACCGGGGCCCTTGAGGATATCGACGCGTTCGACCATTTCCATGTCGATGGCGTAGGTCGGCAGCACGCCGTACAGGCCGCCGTAGGACACATCACTGTTGAACAAGCTGAAACCGCGCACCGAGAACTGCTCGAAACGCCCACCCGCCGGGTTGGTGATGCGCACCGAAGGGTCACTGGCAACCATCTCGCCGAGGGTGCGCGCCTGCAGGTTTTTCACGGCCTTGGCGGTATAGGAGGTGAGGTTGAACGGCGTATCCATAAAATCGCCGTCGCCGAGCATGCCCTGCGCACCTTTGCGCGTGACCTGGTCACCGGCGTAGGTTTGGGCGACGGGTGTGTTCGCCAGCCCAAGAATCGAGGTGGCTGGCAACTGATAGGCATCGCCCTGGGGGGCGGGGATCAGGGTGTAGGCACGCTCCCCCACTGCCTGCAATTGCAGGCCTGAGCCTTGCAGCAGCCGGGCAAAACCTTCCTCGACGGCAAACTCACCAGAGATCCCGGCGCTTTGGCGGCCACTGACCAGGGCCGGGTCCACCGACAGATTGACCCCGGCCAACCCGGCAAAGCGGGTCAAGGCACTGCCCAGGCTGCCGCCGGGCACTTGGTAACTGCGCCGGGCCGCGTCCTCGGCCCAGCTCACAGGAATGAACAACGGGCTGGCACTCAGGCTCAGCACCAGACTCAGGCGCAACAACGATGGCGGGACGACGGGCATTAAAAGGCTCTCTGTTTTCGTTCACTTGCCTTGGATGACAGGCGAGACGAAAAAAAGGGACACGGTCTTACCCTGTGGGAGCGAGCTTGCCCGCGATGGCTGAGTGTCAGTCGATACATGGGGTGACTGATGCACCGCGATCGCGGGCAAGCCCGCTCCCACATTGGGGCCTGGTCAAACCGGAGTTTTGCGCGATGCCAGCGTGACCCAATAGCGGGTGCGGAACTGCACGTGTAGCCCGTGGGTGGTGGCCAGCAGGCTGAGGATGCGGTCGGTGTCGTCCAGGCGGAAGCTGCCGGTCACGCGCAGGGTTTCCAGGCGCGGGTCCCAACGCAGCACGCCCGGGCGATAGCGATCCAGCTCGCGCAGGAAATCGCCCAGCCCTTGGTTCTGCGCGGTCAGCACCCCATCGCGCCAGCCCAGTTGCAGCACGTCGAACGGCAGCGGCGCGCCCAACCCCGACGGTTGTAAGCGTATTTGTTGCGCGCTGTGCAGCCAGGTACTACGCCCCGATCCATCTTGCACTTGCACCTGGCCCTTGAGCACCGACACCAGGCACGCGTCCGCCAGTTGGCGCACGCAAACCTCGGCCTGGCTGGCGATGACCTGGCCATAGCGGGTGTGTACGGTCAGCGCCGACGGGCCAGGCACATTCAGCGCCATCTCGCCATCGACCAGGGTCAGGCGTCGCCGAGGAAGGTCCACATCCACCGCGCTGGCGGTGTTCAGTTGCAGGGCGCTGCCATCGGCCAACGGCACGCGTTTGCGCTCGCCGGTGGCGGTATGCAGGTCGGCACGCCACACGTCGATGGGCAACTGGCGACTGAGCAACCAGGCCGCCGGCACCAGTGCCGCCACGCCCAGGGCGCGCTTGAGCACCGCGCGCCGGCCAGGTTGCGGGCGGTCGAGGCTGGCCATGGCCAGGGAGGATGGCAACTCGGCAAACCGCTGGCGCAGCAACTGCGCCTTTTGCCAGGCTTGTTCGTGCTGGGGGTGACTGTCGCGCCATTGCTGCAAACCGTCATGGTCACGCTCGCCGGCCGTGCCGGATTCCAGCAACGCCAACCACTGCGCGGCTGCCCGCGCTACATCCGGTGCGGTGCGGCTCACAGTTCCACCAGTAGGCAATGTTCGTAGGCCTGGGCCATATAACGCTTGACCGTACGTTCCGAAACCTTGAGACGCTCGGCAATCTCCCGATAGCCCAGGCCTTCGAGCTGGCTCCAGAGGAACGCCCGGCGCACCGGGGCCGCCAGGCCGTCGAGCAGTTCGTCCAGGGCGTGCAGGGTTTCCAGCAGCAACCAACGCTGCTCCGGCGAGGGAGCGCAGTCTTCGGGCAAGCGTGCCAGGGCATTCAAGTACGCCTGCTCCAGGCTGCGGCGCTGATGAAAATTGACCAGGAGGCGCTTGCCCACTGTCACCAGATAGGCCCGTGGTTCCTGCAATTGCGCCACCGGCTGGGCGCTGGCCAGTACCCTCAGGAACGTATCCTGACTCAGGTCGGCAGCATCCCAGGCATTGCCCAGGCGCCGGCGCAGCCAGCTTTCCAGCCAGCTGCGGTGGTCGCGGTACAAGGTGCTCAGGCTGGGTTCGGCGGTGATCGTTGGCGATACAGCATCATTCATGGCAAGCGAACCCTGGGCGGCGCGAGTGAGTCTCAAATGAGATTCATTCTATTTAATATCCCTGGCGCATACCATGTTCTTTTTCCCGGATAGACGGGCGGAGGCGGTTAATCAAGCGCCCTGGCCTTGTAACGCAGCAAATCTATAAACAACCCCAACTCACGGCTCACCGGTTCACCCTTGCGCAGCAAGATGCCAAATGGCGCAAGCGTCACCTCCAGCTCCACCGGTAACTGCACCACCAGGCCCATCTTCAGGTAATCGCGCAGTGCGCTTTCGGAAAGCACCATGATCGCGTCGGTCAGTTGGATCAGTTGCTGCATGGAATACACCGAGCTGCATTCAATGATGTCCGCCGGCAGCGGCAGGGCCAGGTGCTGCAACGCTTCGTCAAAACCGATGCGTGCCGGGCTGCTTTCCGGTTGCAGGATCCACGGCCAGTCGCTGACCAACTCGGCCAACGGCAGGCTCGCACGCTGCGCCAGCGGGTGCCCGGCGTGCACCACCACCAGCAAGCGCTCGTTGCCCAGCGGCTCGAAGCTGTAGTGTTCGCTGTCGGTGGCGGCGTTGCGCCGGGCGATGGCCAGGTCGATGCGCCCCTGTTCCAGTAACTGGATCACCTGGTCGCTGGTGTCGCCCATGATGCGGATGCGCAGTTGCGGGTTGAGGGATTTGATCTGCGCAATCGAGTCCATCACCAGGTCCGGCGCGGCGCCCATGATGGTGCCGATTGCCAGGTAGCCATAACCGCCCTGCTGGCGCGCCATCAGGTCTTCGGCGCAGCGGTCGAGGCCACTGAGGGCCGATTCGGCAAAGCGGATCAACTCCTTGCCCAGCGCCGTCGGGCGCATGCCACGGGGCAGGCGCTCGAACAGGTCACAGGCAAACATGTCCTCGATCTCGCGCAGCATGCGGGTGGCAGCCGGCTGCGACATGTTCAGGGCCTGGGAGGCACGGTGCAGGTTCTGGCTGGAGCTCAAGGCCACCAGCATATGCAGATGCTTGTAGCGCAGGCGGTTGAACAGGCTGCGGGAAATCAGCGGACTACTCATTTTTTTCCTTGTTATCGATACCCTGAGGTTATCGCTTGTAAGCGAGATTCGATTTGTAGCGCATTGCTCGGCCGCCGTACAGTCCGGCCCATAAGAACAAAGCCTTACAAAAGGATTTCCAGATGACCACCCTGCCCGCGTCCCTGCTCGCCAAGATTTCCTGGCGGCTCCTGCCCTTCTTGCTGCTGATGTACATCATGGCCTTCCTCGACCGCGCCAACGTCGGGTTCGCCAAACAAGCCTTCCAGGCCGACACCGGTCTGAGCGACGCCGCCTTCGCCTTTGGCGCCGGGGTGTTTTTTGTTGGCTACGCGTTGCTCGAAGTACCGAGCAACCTGATCCTGCATCGCGTCGGCGCCCGCCTGTGGATGTGCCGGATCATGGTCAGTTGGGGCCTGGTCTCGGCGGCCATGGTGTTTGCCCATAACGAAACCAGCTTCTACATCCTGCGCTTCCTGCTGGGCGTGGCCGAAGCCGGGTTTTTCCCCGGCGTGATCCTCTACCTCACCTATTGGTTTCCCCAGGCCGCGCGTGGCAAGGCCATGGGCTTCTTCTATTTTGGCGCGCCCCTGGCCTTTATTTTTGGCAGCCCGCTGTCTGGCCTGCTCCTGGAAATGGACGGCTTCGGCGGCCTGCACGGCTGGCAGTGGCTGTTCGCCGTGGAAGGCCTGATGGCTTCGGCGGTGGGCATCTGGGCCTATTGGTACCTGGACAATCGCCCCGCCGACGCCAAGTGGCTGAGCCTTGAAGAGCGCCGCCAGATCCAGGACCTGCTGGATGCAGAAGACCAGCACAAAGGCTCCCATGGCCGCAGCCTGCTCGGCGTGCTGTGCCAGCCGTCGGTGCTGTACCTGTGCCTGATCTACCTGCTGATCCAGGCCAGTGTCTACGGCGTGGTGTTTTACCTGCCAACCCAGGTCAGTGGCCTGCTCGGCACCAAGGTCGGCCTGATGGTCGGGTTGGTCTCGGCGATTCCCTGGGTCTGCGCGCTGTTCGCCGCGTGGTGGATCCCCGGTTATTCGGACCGCAGCGGCGAGCGCCGGCGTACCGCGTCCCTGACCCTGGTGATGGCCGCCGCCGGCATCGCCTGCTCGGTCACCTTCGCCAACCCGTTGCTGGGCATGCTCGCCCTGTGCTTTGCCGCCAGCGGATTCATCGCGGTGCAGCCGGTGTTCTGGACCTTCCCCTCCAGCTACCTGGCCGGTAGCGCGGCGGCGGCGGGCATTGCCCTGATCAACTCCTTTGGCGCACTGGGCGGGTTTATCGCGCCGGTCCTGAAAAACTGGGCGGAAACCGCCTTCCACTCCCCGGCAGCCGGCCTGTACCTACTGTCTGCCACCACGGTACTGGCTGCATTGCTGGTGCTGGGTATCCACTCCCCCGGCCACACAGCGTCGAACACGCCGGCCACTGTTTAACTCCAGGAGTCACACCATGGGCAACATCACCATCAAACACGTGCGCGCCTTTGTCTTGCGTGGCGGCGGCGCGGATTACCACGACCAGGCCGACGGCCACTGGATCGACGACCACATCGCCACACCCATGAGCAAATACCCCGAGTACCGCCAGAGCCGCCGCAGTTTCGGCATCAACGTGCTCGGCACGTTGGTCGTGGAAGTAGAAGCCAGCGACGGCACTGTCGGGTTTGCCGTGACCACCGGCGGCGAGCCTGCGGCCTATATCGTCGAGAAACACCTGGCGCGCTTCCTTGAGGGCGCGCGGGTGACCGATATCGAGAAAGTCTGGGACCAGATGTACCAGTCCACCCTGTACTACGGGCGCAAGGGCCTGGTGATCAACACCATCTCCGGGGTCGACCTGGCGCTGTGGGACCTGCTCGGCAAGATCCGCCAGGAACCGGTGCATCAATTGCTCGGCGGCGCGGTGCGCGATGAATTGCAGTTCTACGCCACCGGCGCGCGCCCGGACCTGGCGCAGAAGATGGGCTTTATCGGCGGCAAGATGCCCCTGCACCACGGCCCGGCCGAAGGTGAGGAAGGCCTGCGCAAGAACCTCGAAGAGCTGGCGAGCATGCGTGAACGGGTCGGCCCGGACTTCTGGCTGATGCTCGACTGCTGGATGAGCCTGGACCTGAACTACGCCACCAAACTGGCGATTGGCGCCCACGAATACGGCCTGAAATGGATTGAAGAGGCCCTGTCCCCCGACGATTACTGGGGCTATGCGGCCCTGCGCAATAACGTGCCCAAGGGCATGCTGGTCACCACCGGCGAACACGAAGCGACCCGCTGGGGCTTTCGCATGCTCCTGGAAATGGGCTGCTGCGACATTATCCAGCCGGATGTGGGCTGGTGCGGCGGCCTGACCGAATTGGTGAAAATCTCCGCCCTGGCCGATGCGCACAACGCCATGGTGGTGCCGCACGGTTCCTCGGTCTACAGCTACCACTTCGTCGCCACCCGCCAGAACAGCCCGTTTGCCGAATTTTTGATGATGGCGCCCAAGGCCGATGAAGTGGTGCCGATGTTCCACCCGCAACTGCTCGGCGAACCGGTCCCGGTCAATGGCCGCATGCGTTTGTCGGTGCTCGACAAGCCAGGCTTCGGCGTAGACCTGAACCCTGATTGCCAACTGCATCGTCCATATAACCGCTAAGGAGCCTCGCCATGCACATGCCTCATAACGCGTTCAAGGCCGGCCTGCGCCAGGACGCCAGCCAATACGGGATCTGGGCCGGTTTCGCCAGCGGCTACGGCGCGGAAATCCTCGCCAGTACCGGGTACGACTGGATGCTGATCGACGGCGAGCACGCGCCCAATACCGTACCCAGTGTGCTCAGCCAATTGCAGGCGGTGGCGCCCTACAACACCGCGCCCGTGGTGCGTGCGGTCAGCGGCGATGCCAACCTGATCAAGCAACTGCTGGATATCGGCGCGCAGACCCTGATGATCCCCATGGTCGAAACCGCCGAGCAGGCCCAGGCCCTGGTGCGCGCCATGCGTTATCCGCCCCACGGTATACGTGGCGTGGGCGGCGGCCTGACCCGCGCCACGCGCTGGGATGGCGTCGAGAACTACCTCACCACCGCCCACCAGGAGCTGTGCCTGATCGTGCAGGTGGAGTCGCGCCTGGGCGTGGAAAACGTCGAGGCGATTGCCGCAGTCGAAGGGGTGGATGCGGTCTTTATCGGCCCCGCCGACCTGTCCATCGGCCTCGGCCATGCGGGCAACCCTGGCCACCCCGAAGTGCAGGAACGCATCCAGCACGCGGTCAACGCCACCCTGGCGGCGGGCAAGGCCTGCGGCATCCTCGCGCCCAATGAAGAAGACGCGCGCCGCTACCAGGCGTGGGGCTGTCGCTTCATTGCGGTGGCGATCGATATCAGCCTGCTGCGCCAGAGCGCCCTGAGCACCCTTGCCCGCTACCGCCCTGCCGCCGACGCGAAAGCGCCGTCGCGCACATACTGAGGAGCCTGCCATGTCATCCGTTCCGGTCTACCAGAACTTCATCAACGGCCGCTTTACTCCAAGCAGCGCCCACATCGACGTGCTCAACCCCGCCACCGGCGCGCTGCTGTCCAAAGTGCCGGCCGCCACTGCCGAGGATGTCGACCAGGCCCTGGCCGCCGCCCGCGCCGCGCAACAGGACTGGGCGCGCAAACCGGCCATCGAACGCGCCGGGCACTTGCGGCGCATCGCCGCCAAGCTGCGGGAAAACGTCGCCCACCTGGCCCGCACCATCACTCTGGAACAGGGCAAGATCAGCAGCCTGGCTGAGGTTGAAGTCAACTTCACCGCCGACTACCTCGACTACATGGCCGAATGGGCGCGCCGCATCGAAGGCGAGATCATCACCAGCGACCGGCCCAACGAAAACATCTTCCTGTTCCGCAAGCCCCTGGGCGTGGTAGCGGGGATCCTGCCGTGGAACTTCCCGTTCTTCCTCATCGCCCGCAAGATGGCCCCGGCGCTGTTGACCGGCAATACCATCGTGATCAAGCCCAGCGAAGAAACGCCGAACAACTGCTTTGAATTCGCCCGGCTGGTGGCCGAGACCGACCTGCCGGCGGGGGTGTTCAACGTGGTGTGTGGCGACGGCCAGGTCGGCGGCGCCCTCACCACCCACAAGGGCGTGGACATGATCAGCTTTACCGGCAGCGTCGCCACCGGCTCGCGGATCATGACCGCCGCAGCACCCAACATCACCAAGCTCAACCTGGAGCTGGGTGGCAAGGCGCCGGCGATTGTCCTGGCCGATGCCGACCTGGAACTGGCGGTCAAGGCCATCCGTGATTCGCGGATCATCAACAGCGGCCAGGTATGCAACTGCGCCGAACGGGTGTACGTGCAGCGCAGCGTCGCCGACCAGTTTATCGAGCGCATCAGCGCGGCGATGGCCGCCACCCGCTACGGCGACCCACTGGCCCAGGCCGATGTGGAGATGGGCCCGCTGATCAACCGCCAGGGCCTGGACAACGTCAACCGCAAGGTGCGCACCGCCCTCGCCCAGGGCGCAAGCCTGGTCACGGGCGGACAGATTGCCGACCTCGGCGCAGGCTTTCACTTCCAGCCCACGGTATTGGCCGGTGGCCGCGCCGACATGGATATCATGCGCGAAGAAATCTTCGGTCCGGTGCTGCCCGTCCAAATCATCGACGACCTCGACGAAGCCATCGCCCTGGCCAACGACTGCGACTATGGCCTGACCTCCTCGATCTACACCCGTGACCTGGGCAAGGCCATGCATGCGGTGCGCGAGTTGGCCTTTGGCGAAACCTACGTCAACCGCGAGAACTTCGAGGCGATGCAGGGCTTCCATGCCGGCGTGCGCAAATCCGGGATCGGCGGCGCCGATGGCAAGCACGGCCTGTACGAATACACCCATACCCATGTGGTGTACCTGCAGAGCTGAGGTGGGGCAACGGGCGCCGACACGCGAGTGCCGGCCCCAACAACCACCCCTTCCAACAAGGATTACGCAATGAGCATTGCCAACCTCTACAACGGCCCGATCATCGACAGCCACCTGCACCTGTTCGACCCACGCCGCCCCCAGGGCATCCCGTGGCCCGAGCCGGGCAACCGTTTGTACGCCGCGCATCTGCCCGAGGATTACTGGGCATTGGCCGCCGAACACCAGGTGATCGGCGCAATCGCCGTGGAAGCCAGCCCGTGGCGCGACGACAACCATTGGTTGCTGCAAACCCTGCGCAGTGACCCTCGGATGCTTGGCTTTGTCGGCAACCTCGACCCACTGCACCCACAATTTGCCGGCGACCTTGCCGCGCTCGCCTACGAGCCGCTGTTCCTGGGCCTGCGCTACGGCAACCTGTGGCAGCGTGATTTGCTGGTGGACCAAACCCGTCCAGGGTTCATCGACGGCCTGCGCCAGCTCGCCGATTGCGGGCGGTGCCTGGACAGCGCCAACCCTGAGCCACGATTGATCAAGGGCCTGCTGCACCTGAGCGATGCCCTGCCGCAGCTGCGCATCATTGTCGATCACCTGCCCAATGCCCAGGTCCCTGCGGGCCAGGAAGCGGCCTACCACGCCGACCTGCTGCACTTGGCCGAACGGCCCAATGTGTTCGCCAAACTGGCAGAAATCCCCCAGCACGGGCCCAACGGCTTGATCGTCGACACCGCGTTCTACAACGACCGCCTGGCCGTGCTGTGGGACGCGTTTGGCGAAGACCGCTGCTTCTTCGGCAGCGACTGGCCCAACAGCGACCACCTGGCCGATTTCGCCACCACCCTGGGCCTGGTCAAACGCTGCATGGCTGATCAGCCCCAGGCCGTGCAGGAAAAATTCTTCCTGCACAACGCCGTGCGTATCTACAGCCCGACACTGCCACCTGGAGGCCTCTGATGCCGACCCGTGCCTTTCGCATGAACCTCAACCCCGGCATGGCTGCCGAGTACCGCCGGCGCCATGAGCAGATCTGGCCGGAACTGGCCCAGGCCCTGCGCGATGCCGGCGTGCTGGACTACCGGATCTTCCTCGACGCGTCCACCAACGCGCTGTTCGCCGTATTGACCCATACCGATGAGCACGGCCTGGACGCCCTGCCCGGTACCGCGCTGATGCAACGCTGGTGGCAATACATGCAAGACATCATGCCCAGCCACGCGGATAACGCACCGGTCAGCGTGGATCTTGAACCGATGTTCAGCCTTACGCCCGACTGAGCCATTGGCTCCTCATCACAACAATAAAAAGGATTCGAACACGTGGAAATCATTCTCCTCGGTGTGATTCTGCATTTGATCGGTGGCTTTGCCTCCGGCAGTTTCTACATCCCCTACAAAAAAGTTGGTGGCTGGGCCTGGGAAAGCTACTGGATCACCGGCGGCCTGGTGTCGTGGCTGATCGTGCCGCTGATTGCCGCGCAATTGACCGTACCCAGCTGGGTCGAAATCCTGCGCAACGCCGACACCAGCACCCTGCTCTGGACCTATATGTTCGGCGTGCTGTGGGGCATCGGCGGGCTGACGTTCGGCCTGACCATGCGCTACCTGGGGCTGTCTTTGGGCATGTCGCTGATCATGGGCCTGACCTCGGCCCTCGGCGCCCTGATGCCCGCCTTGTACCGCGACCTGTTCACCCACGAGACAGAGGGCACCCTGACCTCGATGCTTGCCTCACAAGGCGGGCATTGGGTGCTGTGGGGCGTGGCCGTGTCGCTGATCGGCATCGCGGTGTGCGGCAAGGCCGGGCTGATCAAGGAACGGGAAGTGTCCCAGGCGGTAAAGTTCGCCAGCGTCAGCGAGTTCGCCCTGGGCAAGGGCATGCTGGTGGCGGTGATTTCCGGGGTGTTGAGCGCCTGCTTCAGCTACGGTATTTCCGCCGGGCGCCCACTGGCCGCCGCCGCCGTGGAACATGGCGCCAACAGCCTGTTCCAGAACAACGTGACGTTCATGGTGATCATGTGGGGTGGCCTGACCACCAACGGCATCTGGTGCCTGTGGCTGAACTGGCGCAACCGCACGTTCCACAACTACACCGACCGCAACGCCCCGCTATTGCGCAACTACCTGCTGGTGGCGTGCGCCGGGACCTTGTGGTTCTTGCAATTCTTTTTCTACGGCATGGGCGAAAGCCGCCTGCAGAACGACGCCAGCTCGTGGGTGTTGCACATGTCTTTCATCATCATTGTGTCCAATTGCTGGGGCCTCTACTTTCGCGAATGGCACGGCACCAGCACGGCCAACAAGGGCGTGCTGGTGGCCGGGATCGCGGTGATCCTCGGCGCCATTGCCATGGTTGGCTACGGTAATTACCTCGGCTGAGGCCGCAATGCCTTTTTGTCGGGGCGAGCTTGCTCCTACAACAGCGTTATATTTTTTCCAGGAGATTTCCCATGTTGCTAGCAGACAAAACCGTGATCATCACCGGCGCCTCCCGTGGCATCGGCCGCGCTGCCGCCCGCGAATGTGCACGCCAGGGCGCCCGTGTGGTGATCGGCCATAGCGCCAGCACGCAAGGCACCCAGGCCGCGCTGTCGTTGATCGAGGAGATCCGCGCGTTCGGTGGCCAGGCCATTGAAGTAGGCGGTGATGCCGCCGACCCGGACACCGGCGACAAGCTGGTGGCGGGGGCAGTCGAGGCCTTCGGCAGTGTCGATGTGTTCGTCAACAACGCCGGGATCTGCCCGTTCCATTCGTTCCTCGACATGCCGCGCGAGGTCTACCTCAAGACGGTCAATACCAACCTCAACGGCGCCTACTTCGCCGTGCAGGCGGCGGCCAACCAGATGAAGAACCAGGGCCGTGGCGGCGCGATCATTGCCGTCAGTTCCATCAGCGCCCTGGTAGGTGGCGGCATGCAGACCCACTACACCCCGACCAAGGCCGGCCTGCATTCGTTGATGCAATCCTGCGCCATCGCCCTGGGGCCTTATGGCATTCGCTGCAACTCGGTACTGCCGGGCACCATCGCCACCGACATCAACAAGCAAGACCTGGCTGACGCAGAAAAACTCGCCTACATGACCTCCCGCACACCCCTGGGCCGCCTGGGCGAACCGGACGACGTCGCCGGGCCGATCGTGTTCCTGGCCTCGGACATGGCGCGCTACGTAACCGGCGCCTCGTTGCTGGTGGATGGCGGGTTGTTCGTCAACTTGCAGTAACCCCCGACACCGCCCCCACACACCAAAGATCCAATGTGGGAGCGGGCTTGCTCGCAATAGCAGTGTGTCAGTCAGCCGATTCATCACTGAACCACCGCCATCGCGAGCCAGCCCTCTCCCACACTGGAGGTCTGTGTGTACCTGGAATTTGTGTTTTACCCCGGATAACAACAATAAAACCAAGGAGCACTCATGCGCATCAACCTCCCCCTGGCCCTGCTATGCAGCACGGTTTCCACCTGCGCCCTGAGCGCCGGCCTGCTGGACCCTGGCTCCCCGGCCATGCTCGGCGACTGGAACGGCCTGCGCCCGCAACTCGCCGAACAGGGCTATGACTTCACCCTCAAATACGTCGGCGAAGTGGGCTCCAACCTCGGCGGCGGCTATGACTCCCATATGACTGCGCGCTGGAGCGATCAACTGATCCTCGGCGTAACCATGGACCTGCAAAAACTCTGGGGCTGGCAGGACGCAACCTTGCGCATCGGCATCGGCGAGCGCCATGGCAAGGACATTACCAATGACCGCGTACATCACCCCGACGCCACCGGCCTGACCTCGACCATGGAAGTGTTCGGCGGCGGCAATGCCTGGCGCCTGTCACAGTTCTGGTACGAGCAGAAGTTCTTCGAGCGCAAGCTGGCCGTGAAACTGGGGCGCTTCGGCCATGGCGAGGACTTTGACCAGTTCCCCTGCGAGTTCCAGAACGTGACCCTGTGCGGTTCCCAGGAAGGCAACTGGAATGGCGTGTGGAACAGTTTCCCCATCAGCCAATGGGCGGTGCGTGCCAAATACCAGTTCACCGACGTGTTCGCGGTGCAGGTTGGCGCCTACGACAAAAACCCTGGCAACGCCGAGGCGAGCAATGGCTTCAAGCCGTTCATCAGCGGCTCCCAAGGCACCAGCTTCCCTGTCGAAGCCATCTGGAAGGGGCGCATCGGCGGCCTCAGTTCGGAATACCACGCCGGCTACTACTACGCCAATGCCGACACCCAGGACATGCTCAAGGACGCTGACGGCAACTATGCAGCCAGCAGCCAGAAACCCTACCGGATGTATTCGAGCAATGCCGGCTGGTGGTTGTCGGGCCAACAGCAACTGACCACTGTCGATGGCAACGACAAACGCGGGCTCAACGTGTTTGCCAACCTTGCCATGAACGACCCGGACAAAAGCATGATCAAGAGCCTGGTGCAGGTCGGCCTGATCTACCGAGGCCCCTTCGACGCGCGGCCGCATGACACTTTTGGCGTCGGTGCGTCGAAACTTAAGGTCAGTGACCGCTATACCGACAACACCCAGGCACTCAACGCACGCACGGGTGTGACGGGCATAGGGGATCTGCCTGAACAGCGGCGCGAATACAGCTACGAGGTCAACTACGGCGTGCAGGCCACCCAATGGCTGATGGTGCGGCCTAACCTGCAATATGTGAAATATCCGGGTGGGGTGACGCAAACCCGTGGAGCGGTGGTGGGTGGGGTGCAGTTTATTGCCGATTTCTGAGGGCTGGGGGAATGCAAAATTGCATCCCTCTTGCAGGAGCGGGTTTACCAGCGATAGCGGTCAGTCAACCAATACCGCCATCGCGGGCAAGCCCGCTCCCACAGGTTCGGCTGCCAGGCGGCCCAACCTCATCACTGCCCCTCAAGCAACGCCGGCTTGCCCAACTCCCCTATCTTCTCCAGCCGCGCCCGCACGATATTGCGGCTGATATTGAGCAAGCGCCCGGTCTGCAATTGGTTGCCATGGCAGTAGCGATACGCTGCACGAAACACGGTTTCTTCAATGTGCTCGTAAAGGTCCGGGATGTTCTGCTCGAACAGTGCATTGAGCGCCGCTTCCAGGTCCACCGGGCCGCTGGGGGCCGGCAGGGCGTGGTTGGCTTCGTCCTGGCGGATGCCGGACGAGCGCATGTCCACCAGGTGCAGGTCCGCAGGCTGCACCCGTTGGTTGCGGCACACCAGCAAGGCGTGGTGGATGGCGTTCTCCAGTTCGCGAATGTTGCCCGGCCAGCTGTGCTCGAGCATTTTGCGCTCGGCTTCCGGGCTCAGGCTTGCGCGGTTGTAGCCCAGGCGCTGGCAATGTTCTTCGAGGAAAAACTCCGCCAGGGGCAGGATGTCGCCGGGGCGTTCGCGCAGTGGCGGCAGGCGGATGGTCGCGACGTGCAGGCGGTAGAACAGATCCTCGCGAAAATGCCCGGCGACCACCGCGTCGGCCAGGTTGACGTTGGTGGCGGCCACCAGGCGCACATTGATCGGGATCGGCGTGCGCGAGCCCAGGCGCACCACTTCGCGCTCCTGCAACACCCGCAGTAACTTGACCTGCATGTTCAACGGCAAATCGCCAATTTCATCGAGGAACAACGTGCCGCCGTTGGCCGCTTCGAACCAGCCGGCCTTATGGGTGGTGGCGCCGGTGAACGCACCTTTTTCATGGCCGAACAACTCGCTCTCCACCAGGGTTTCGGCAAAGGCCCCGCAGTTCACCGCCACAAACGGTTCGCGGCCACGCCGGCTCAGGTTATGGATGTGCCGCGCCACCAGTTCCTTGCCGGTGCCCGTTTCGCCAATGATCAAGGTATTGGCCTCGCTGGGCGCCAGGCGCTCGATCCGCGCCAGCAATTCCTGGGAGCGCGGGTCCTTGAACACCAGCACGGTGGCACGCACCGACTTGGTCAATTCGCGGGCATTGGGATGAGTGATCAACGACATGGTGCATTCCTGGCAGTAAAAGCGCGTGCTCAATAGTGCATGAAGTTTTCTAGACCATTTAATTATTAATTCGTATTTATATATTCCCACATCGCATATACCAACACTGCACGCCACGGCTGCTGCTGGAGCAGCAACCGGCCAGCAGTTGCCTGTCTATCCATCAACAACCGGGCGTGCGCCAGCGCCCCGCGGTAAACGCTAAAGGCCACGGTTGTTGGGGCTCTGAGGGCATTCGAGCGACGCTGGCATGCAATCTGCTCTCTCCCTGCCAACACCCTCCCCTGGAGGAGCCGGCTTGCCGGCAATGGCGTGCGGTTAAACGCTGCAAGGCTCAACGGCCTCATCGCCAGCAAGCCGGGCTTCTACCAGGGCAGGTCTTCAAATTGGCAGGGGAATCTCGATGAATAAATGGATCGCCGCATTGTTCGCTGTGCTGGTCAGTACGCTCGCGCTGGCGCAGCCGCCAGCCTCGGTAAAAATCGCCATCGTCGCCTACACCCAGGGCGGCAAGCCGGTATTCGGTGGGATCGCCGGGCGGGTGATCGAGGATGGCTGGCTGGAAACGCAACTGCGCGAGCGCGGGGTCAAGCTGCAATGGATCGCCCTGCCCCACGCCGGCGCCGGCCCGCAGATCAACGAAGGCTTCAGCAACAACACCCTGGACTTCGCCGTGCGCGGTGACCTGCCCTCGGTGATCGCCGGAGCCGGTGGCGTGCCGGGCAAGTTGATCGTGCCCGGCGGCAGCGGCAATAACATCTACCTGGTGGTGCCCGCAGGCTCCAGCGCCAACAGCATCGAAGACCTCAAGGGCAAGCGCCTGGCCCTGCACCGTGGCCGCCCCTGGGAGTTTGCCTTCAGTAACTTCCTGGCGAGCAAGGGCCTCAAGCTCGACGACTTCAAGATTGCCAACCTCAACCCGCAAGTCGGCGCGGCGGCGGTGTCGGCCGGCAAGGTCGATGCAGCGGTGCTGTTGAGCGAGGCCTATGCCCTGGAAGACAAAGGCGTGGGCAAGATCATCTGGTCGACCAAGCAAGGCAGCAACGACTGGCGGCTGATCTCCGACCTGTGGGGCACCGACGCCTTTGTGCAGCAGCACCCGGATATCACCCAATTGCTCGCCACGGCCTGGGTCAAGGCTGCCTGGTGGATTTCCCAGACGCAGAACCAGGACGCCTATTACCAATTGTCTTCGCGCGCCGGCACCGCTGAAAGCGTGCTGCGCCGTGACGACCAGGACGACCCGGTGGCCTGGCAAGAACGCTGGGCGCCGAAAAGCGACGCGCAGCTCAAGGCCCACTACCAGGCGCTGACGGCCTACGCCCTGGCCAACCACCTGATCCGCGACCACTACGACATCAGCCCGTCCCTGGCCACCGGCTTTACCCGCCAGGCCCTGATCGACCTGCAACTCACCGACTACTGGCCTGCCCTGCGTGGCCAGGTCAGCACCCAACCTTGATAGGGAAATTACCGATGAATCTGCCCCGCTCCTTCGCCTTCGGCCTCAGCATCCTGGCACTGTCCATGAGCGCCCTGGCGGCCGACGTGCACGCGCCCAAGCCCGACCCACTGCAAGGCGATGGCCGTGTCTCGGCGTTCTACACCTGGGAAAAAGTCATCCCGGCCACCCCCGGCAAACTGCTGCGCAGCGAACCCCTGGAAAAAACCCTGAGCCTGCCCAATGCCGCCAGTGCCCAGCGCATTCTCTATACCTCCACCGATGGCATCGACAACAAAACCCCGGTGGTGGTCTCCGGCACCCTGTTCCTGCCCAAGGGCAAGGCTCCGGCCGGCGGTTGGCCGGTGGCCAGTTGGGGGCATGGCACGGTCGGGGTCGCTGATGTATGCGCGCCGTCGTGGCAGGGCCGTTCGTACCGTGACGTGCAGTACCTCAGCCGCTGGCTGGATGAAGGGTTTGCCGTGGTCGCCACCGATTATCAGGGCCTGGGCGTCCCCGGCGGGCATCCGTTGCTGAACAATCGCATGGCCGCCTACGGCATTCTCGATGCGGCCAAGGCCGTGGTGGCGGGTGTGCCTGGGCTGGCGAACAAGGTGCTGATTGTCGGCCAGTCCCAGGGCGGCGCCGGCGCGTTTGCCTCGGCCGCATATGCCGCCACCTATGCGCCCGACCTTGGGGTCAAGGGCAGCATCGGCACCGGGGTGATCTACACCGTCGGCGCGAAAAACGTGGGTGAACAGGACCCCAACAAGGTCGACGCGTCCCTGGCCTACGGCTTCTATACCTTGCTCGCGGCCCAGCAATATGACCCGAGCATCGACCCCCGGGACTTCTATACCGACAAGGCCCTGCCGCTGTTCGAGCAGGCGCGCACCAGTTGCCTCGCGGCTCTGGTCAGCGACGTCGAAGGCATCGGCCTGACCCCGGCCAACGCGAAGAAGGACTACCAGGGCAAGCAGCTCGCTCCGTGGCTGGCGCAAGTGTCGTACCCCACCCTGAAAACCGCACAGCCGGTATTTATCGGCACCGGCGCCGAGGACAAGACCCCGGCGGCGTCCACCCAAGTGGCACTGATGCAGGACGCGTGCAAAGCCGGCTCCATCGTCGAGGGCCACCTGTACAAGGGTCTGGGCCATAGCCCGACGGTCAATGCCTCGCTGAAGGACTCCGTGCCTTTCGCCCACAAGGTCATCAACGACCAACCGATCACGCCGATCTGCAATCCCAGCGTGCAATAAGCCGGAGGTTTTCATGAGCATCGAATTCTTCACCCGCCTGCCACTGCACGGCGAGACCCAGTTTTTGCCCGGCGACCCGCGCAACCGTGGCGACTGGCATCGGGGCGGCGCCAGTACCGGCGCGGTGTCCGGCTTCAGCGTCGGCGATCACTTCACTTATATCGACTACCTCGGGCAAATCGCCAAGGCCGCCGAAATCAATGGCTTTGGCGGCGCGCTGATGGTCAACGCGCCCACCGGCGAAGAACCGTGGACCGTGTGCTCGCTGCTGGCCCGGGAAACCCGCACCCTGCAGTTTGTCACGGCGTTCCAGCCCTACCACTACACCCCGTGGGTCGCGGTGCAACAGGCTGCCACCTACCAGCGCGCCACCGGCAACCGCCTGGTGTGGAACATCATCAACGGCGGTTCGGACGCCATCCAGCGCCAGGTCGGCGATTTCAGCGACCACGACGAACGCTATGAGCGCGCCACCGAGTTTATGGATGTGGTCAAGGGCTATTGGCACAACGAGACCTTCCACTACGACGGCAAGTTCTACAAGGCCGATGGTGGCGGGCTGCGCGGGCCGTTGAAGAAGGCCGAGCTGCCGCTGATCTGCACCGCCGGCTCGTCCATTGCCGCCCGCGAGTTTGCCGCCAAGCATGCCGATTTCTACCTGATGCGCGCCGAGCATCCCGATGAAATCGCGGCATTGATCGCAGACTTGCGCGAGCGCGCCTTGAGGTGGGGGCGCACGGATATCCGCTTTGGCCTATCGATTGACGTCATCACCCGCGAAACCGAGGAACTGGCGCGCACCGAAGCCAAGCGTTTCTTCGACGAGGGCATCGCCCGTGGCGCGGTCAAGGCCGTGGCCGCCCACGCGGGCCTGCGCACCGCGCGCAAGTTGAGCTACGAGCAAGGCTTTGCCGAGAAAAACGAAACCCAGGGCTTCGAGGACTTTTTTATCCATCCCAATGTGTGGACTGGCTTCGGCTACATCGGCATCCCGCCTGGCTGCGCGCTGGTGGGCAGCTACGAGAACGTGGTGGCGCGGATCCGTGAGTACAACGCCATTGGCATCGACCTGTTCTTCCTTGCCGGCTACCCGCACCTGGAAGAGGCCTATCGCCTGGGCGAGCACATCCTGCCGCACTTTCGCAATGAACGCGCCGAACTAAGCCGCGCCCCGGAACCCGTGCGCGCGCTGCACTCGGCCAATGGCGGAGCCTGACACCATGACCTTACTGCTCAGCCGCCGGGACTTTCTCGGCTACAGCGCCACCGTCGGCGGGGGCCTGCTGCTGGCCGGTTGCGGTCCCGCCGACACACCGGCAGCCGGCATTGCCAATGACCAGCCGCGTTACGGTGGGCGCCTGCGCCTGGGGATCCTCGACGGCAACCAGAGCGGCAACCTCGATGCCCACAAGCCCATTGGCAGCGGCATCGTGCGCGGCTTTGCGCTGTACAGCAAACTGTGGGAATGGGACGAGCAGATGCAACCGCGCCTGGCCCTGGCCGAGCTGGCAGAGCCGAATGCCGACGCCAGCGCGTGGACCCTGCGCCTGCGCCCGGGCCTGGAGTTTCACAATGGCAAGACCATCGACGCCGATGACCTGATCTTCTCGATCCGCCGCCTCACCGACCCGCAGCTGGCTTCGCCCTATGCCGCGCTGTTGCACTGGGTGGACCGCGACAACCTGGTCAAGCTCGACAACCGTACCGTGCGCCTGAGCTTTCGCGACGGGCGCAGCTACCTGCCGCTGGCGGAAACCTGGGTCAACTTCGGCGGGATCGTGCCGGTGGATTACCACCCCGTCACCAACCCGGTGGGTGCCGGGCCCTACAAACTCAAGAGTTTCACCCCCGGCCAGCGCTCGCTGTTTACCCGTTTCGAGAACTACTACAAGGATGGCAAGCCCTACGCCGACGAGCTGGAAATCATCGACTTCAAGGATCAGGTGTCACGCCTGGCCGCCCTGCGCGCCGGGCAGATCGACATGGCCAACGTGCTGCCCACCGAGCAGTTGCCGATCCTGGCCAAGGACCCGCGCCTGCAGGTGATCAAATCGGTGAGCGGCAATTGGCTGTCGTTCGATATGAACCTGGACAAGCCGCCGTTCAACGACCCCAGGGTGCGCGAAGCCTTGCGCCTGATGGCCGACCGCGAAGAACTGGTGCGCCGCGCCCTCAACGGCCAGGGCCGGGTGGCCAATGACCTGTATGCGCCCAGCGACCCGACCTTCAACCACAGCCTCGGCCCGCGCCCCTACGACCCGCAACGGGCAGCACAACTGCTCAAGGCAGCGGGCCAGGAGAACCTTGAAGTGGAGCTGATCACCACGCCCGGCACCGGTTTGAGTTCGGCCCTGGTGCTGGCCGAACAAGCCAAGCGCATTGGCGTGACCCTCAAGGTCAAGCAGGTGGACCTGGCGACCTTCCAGGGCCCGCAGAAAAACGACTGGGCGCTGAGCACCGGCGGCAGCATCGGCGCGCCGTTCCTCGCCAGTGCGATTCACACCGATGCACCGTTTGCAGTGTCCAATAAAACCCACTTCCACGACCCGCAGTTCAGCGAACTGTTCCTGGCCGCCATGGCCCAGCCCGACCTGGAAAAACGCAAGGCACTGGTGCATCAGGTGCAGCAGATCCAGTACGAGCGCGGTGGCATGTTGATCTGGGGCTATGCCGACCTGCTCGACGGCGTGTCCACCCGCGTTGGCGGCGCACAGGCCGAAGAGTCGCTGTTCAGCACCTGGCGCTTTGAAAAACTCTGGCTCAAAGACAGCGCCTGACGCCCCTGTAGGAGCCGGCTTGCCGGCGATGGCGTCCTTGAAAACACAGCAAACCTCAAGGGCCTCATCGCCGGCAAGCCGGCTCCTACAGGGGGCCATCCTTTTATTTTTTGATGAGGCATTTTTGCCATGCACGCTATCGCCTTGCGTTTACCCCTGCTGCTGGCGGCAGGCCTGCCAATCCAGGCCTTTGCCGCCGATACCCAACTGCAAACCGTGACCGTGCAGGCCAGTGCCAGCGCGTCCGAGGACGACGCCCTGCCCACCCGCCCACCGACCTCGGTCTATGGCGGCACCGAAACCAAGGTGCTCGACACGCCACGCTCAGTTGTGCAGATCAATGCCGAGCAGTTGGCCAACGACTCGATCCGCAGCGCCGACGACCTGGTCAAATATGCCCCCGGCATCACCCGCGGCGGTGGGCAGAACGCCGGGATTGCCCCGCAGTTCCGCGCCCAGGGCTCGGAAGTGTTCCAGGATGGCCAACGCGCTTATGGCGTGCGCCATCCGGCCAATTTCAACGCCTATGAAGGCGCCGATATCGTCGCCGGGCCTTCGTCGGTGACCTATGGCTCGGTGTCCGGCAGTGGCGGCTACGTCAACTACCTGAGCAAGAAACCCGACTTCAACCAGTTCAAGACCAGGCTCAGCGGCGAAGTGGGCTCGTGGATACCCGATGGCACCTCACGCAGCAGCGGCAAGTTCAGTGTCGATAACACCGGCCCGCTCAGCGACAACCTGGCCTATCGCCTGAGTATCACCAAGCAGCGCCAGGAGGACTTCTACGACAACGTCGACAACAATTTCGACGCGTTCTACGGTGCCCTGGCCTGGCGCAATGACAATGTGCGGGTGGACTGGAACGCCAGCTACGACGATTACTACGACTACAACATCACCCACGGCTGGAACCGCGCAACCCAGGACCTGGTGGACCACGGCAAGTATTACGCCGGCCGCGCCACACCGATTATCCAGAACGGCAACACCCTGTGGTCGCCGGTCCTGGCCTCGGGGGCCGCCGATGCCCCGACCCTGGGCTGGGTGCAGCGCCAGCGCAATGCCCAGGGCCAATACGCCGTGGTCGACGGCAGCTTCCAGAATGCCTCGCCCAACACCCAGGCCAACCCCGGCAGCCTGCGCGGCTGGGTATATGACCCCACGCTGGCAGGCAATGGCGAACGCTCGTTATCGTCGCAAACCGGGCAACGCAAGGAGGACGAAAGCAGCTCCCGGCGCTTTACCACGCAACTGCGCATCGAGGCCGACCTGTCGCCGACCATCACCGTCGCCAACAGCACGTTCTACCAGCGCTCCCGGGACACCACCAACGCGGTGGGTGCGTTCCAGGTGCAGTCCAAGGACAATATCTTCGACAACCGCTTTGAGTTTCGCTCACGCAATGAAACCCGCCTCGGCCCCTGGACCCTGCGCGATGACAGCAACAGCGGGCTGATTTACCGCCGTGAGTCCAACCAGTCGATTGCCGCCAACAACAGCTTCGGCTCGACCATCAACGCCTATGACCTGACCCAAAACCCGTCCGGCAAGAACCCCGGCGACCTGCTGGGCCTGACCGGTGCCAACCCGGCCGGCGGCAATGGCGCGTGGATCGGCCAACCGGGCGTCGCGCAATACTCCAACTACTACGGCTGGTTGAGCCTGCCGGCGATGTTCCCGGCCGGGCATGGGTTGTACGCCGAGTCGGTAGCGCCCTACACCGCCGAAAGCACCTGGGTCACCAAAACCCTGTTCAGCCAGCACAACCTCAAATATGGCGATTACCTGGGCTTGAATATCGGCGCCAGCCGCAGCTGGATCGAAGCCGAGATCGAGAACCCGTTCGTGCTGGCCGGTGGCAATCGGCGCCAGGATAGCGACAACTACCGCCTGTTTGCCTTCCAGCTCAGCCCCTACGTCAAGCCCACGGACAACACCACGCTCTACTACACCTTCGACCGTTCGCTGGCCGTCAACACCGGGTTCTTTTCCAACGGCCTGGGCTGGGGCAGCGGCACTGGCGCCAACCAGCTCAACCCGCTGGCGTTCCAGAGCCTGAGCGTGTTGCACGAAGTGGGGGTCAAGGTCGAGGCCGTGCCCAACGAGCTGTTCATGACCCTGGCCGCCTTCAAGCAGGCCCGGGACCAGGCGCCCGACAGCAATAACAACATTGCCAGGCTGATCATCAAAGGCGTCGAGGCCACCGTGCGCTACCAGCCCGACGAGCATCTGCGCAGCGGCCTGAACCTGTCCAAGCTCAATGCCTACAACGAATTCACCTCCCAGGCCGGCTTTGCCTCCGCCGGGTTCATCCCCGACAACGGCACCGTATTTGGCGATAACAACAGCCTCAACCAGCGCGCGTCCGGGCGCTTTGATGCGGTGCAGATCCCCGAATACACCGCCAGTGGCTATGTGGATTATCGCTTCGACTCGGGCTTGGGTGCCGAACTGTCCGGCTGGTGGACCAGCAGTTGGTACTTGAACCTGAGCAAGACCGTGAAGATCCCCAACGAATACAACCTCGACCTTGCCGTGTACTACCGCCAGCCGCAGTGGAGCACCACCTTGCGCGTGCTGAACCTGACCAACGAGCTGAACTTCGTCAGCGGCCTGGCCGGTTCCACCAATACCTTTTTGCAACCCATGCCTGGCCGCACGCTGCTGGCCCAGGTCGACTATCAGTTCTGACCGGAGCACCCCATGTCCATTGAATTTGTCGGCATGATTTTCCCTCGCCAGTGGTCCGAGACCCGTGGCGTTCGCAGCCCCGACTTTGACCTCGATTTTATCCGCCACCATGCGCGCGCCCATGAGCATGCGGGCTTTGACCGCGTGCTGATCGCCAGCGGCCCCGGCAGCGCCGACAGCTTGCAGATCGCCGCGTATGCGGCGGCCCACACCGAGCGCCTGGGTTTCATGATCGCCCACCGGCCGGGCCTGACCCCGCCGACGGTCGCCGCCCGCTCATTCGCCACCCTGGATCACACCACCGGTGGCGGGCGAATCCGCCTGCACGCGATTACCGGGATCACCGCCGAACCCCAGGAAGGTGACTTCCTGCTGGACAAGACCGCGCGCTACAAACGCACCGATGAGTACTTGGAGATTGTGCGGCGCACCTGGACCGCCGAAGAGCCGTTCGACTTCGAGGGCGAGTACTTCAACATCAAGGGCGCGTTCTCGCCGGTCAAGCCCTTGCAGCAGCCCCATATCCCAATCTCGTTTGGCGGCTCGTCGGACATTGCCTATCAGATTGCGGTCAAGCATGCGGACCTCTACGCGCTGTGGGGCGAACCGTTGAGCGGCGTCGCCGAACAGATCGGCAAGCTCAAGGCCGCCGCCAGCGCGGCGGGGGTGCAGGCGCTACGGGTGAGTTTGTCGGTGCGCCTGATCCTGGGCGCGACCGAGGAACTGGCATGGCAACGGGCCGAGCAGATCCTCGCGCAGATCAAGGCCAACCCGCAGTTTGCCGCAGGCAGCCCGTGGCAGAAACGAATCAAGGGCACCGGCTCCGAACGCCTGCTGGCCGCCGCCGCCCAGGGCGACCGCCACGACCGCGCCCTATGGATGCCCACCGCCACCGCTGTCGGTGCCTACGGCGACACCACCGCCCTGGTCGGCACCCCGGAAACCGTGGCCCAGGCGTTGCTCGACTATGTGGACCTGGGAGTGACGACCTTTCTCAACCGGGGATACGACCCGTTGTACGACACAGTGGATTACGGACGCTGGATCATTCCGGCGGTGCATGAAGAGGTACGGCGGCGGCAAGCCGCATATGCATTGTAGGAGCCGGCTTGCCGGCGATTGCGTCGGTAGATTCAAACCCATATCGCGTCCCACAACGGATAATCATGCACCCGCGTTACCAACCCGGCCCTCAACGGGTTGGCGACGATGTAGCGGGCGACTGTCGCAAGGTCCTCCTCACGGCGAATCGCTCGATCATGGAAACCCTTCTGCCAGAACCGACCTGACCGGCCCATACGCGCGTTCACCGCGCGAGCGCTGCGGGATTTGGTGGCAAGCATCAGCGCAGGGAGAGTGCTTTGCTTGAGTTCGATCAGCCAATGAAAATGATCAGGCATCACCACCCAGGCCAGGGAGTCGGCGAGGCCTTCGATCTGTGCGTGGCGAAATTCATGCACAACCAATCGGCCAACACACCAGTCGGCAAAGACCGGTGCGCGATGTTGAGTGACGGCGGTAAGTAGGTAGATCTGACCAGATTGAGAATAGCGGCCATTGCGCAGATTTTTAGCGTGAGGAAGTGTGGACAATCCTTTGTCCTCCTGTTGGAAATACAGAAGGGAAAGGCTAGTGCGGGGAATGCAAGAGTGAGGTGTGGCATTGACGCAGGATGTGTCCGTGAGGGCGCGATCGCCGGCAAGCCGGCTCCTACAGGAGTATGCATTTGCATTGTAGGAGCCGGCTTGCCGGCGATCACCGCGCAGCGGTGCCCATCAGCCCAATGTCGGCGAATGCTCAAGCAACGTGCGGGTATACGCCGCCTGGGGCTGGTCCAGCACCTGGTCCACCGCGCCCTGCTCCACTACCCGCCCCGTTTTCAGCACCAGCACCCGGTCGGCAATCGCCCGTACCACGCCCAGGTCGTGGGTCACGAACAGCAACGTCAAGCCGTCACGCTGTAGTTGGCGCAGCAGGTCGAGGATCGAGGCTTGTACCGAGACATCCAGCGCCGAGGTGATTTCATCGCAGATCAGCAGGGTCGGCTCACACAGCAGGGCCCGGGCAATGGCCACGCGCTGGCGTTCGCCGCCCGACAGGCTGTGGGGATACAGGTCGGCCACCGAGGCTGCCAGCGAGACACGCTTGAGTACGCCATGCACTCGTTCGCGGGCAGCTTGGCCGTTGATCGCGAAAAAGTGCTGCAGCGGTGCGCTGAGGGTCTGGTACACGGTTTGCCGGGGATTCAAGGCGCGGTACGGGTTCTGGAAGATGTATTGGATCTGGTGGCGCAGCCCCGCGTCCCGTTGCCTCGCCTGGAGGGGCAAGGGGCGCCCGGCATAATGCAGCTCGCCCTCGGCGTTCTCGCCAAGACCGGCGACGGCCCGGGCCAGGCTGGTCTTGCCGGAGCCCGACTCACCCACCAGCGCCAGGCATTCGCCCGGGCGCAGTTGCAACGACACCTCGAACAACACCTGGCGGTCATAGGCGACGTTCAGGCCGGATATCTCCAGCAACGGCGCAGCGGTTTGCCCATGACTGTCGGCAATCGGTGTCAGGGCAATGACCTGCGGCGGTTGGTCATGGGGGTCGAAACAGGCCACCGTGTGGCCCTGCGCAAACGCCTGCAACGCAGGCTCGGCCAGCGCGCAACGTGGGCCAAAACGCGCGCAGCGCGGGCCGAAACCACAGCCCTGGGGGCGTTGCCCAGGCGCTGGGGCGTGGCCGGCGATGGCCTGTAATTCGCGGCGCCCGGCCACATCGGGGATCGCCGCCAACAAGCCTCGGGTATACGGATGGGACGGCAGGCTGAACAGTGCGGCGCGGCTGGCGGATTCGACGATACGCCCGGCATACATGACCATCACCCGGTCCACCAGATCCTTGATCACCGCCAGGTCGTGGGACACATACACCGCCGCCACGCCCTGGCTTTTGCACAGCCGGCGCAACGTGGCGAGGATGTGCGCCTGGGTGCTGACGTCCAGGGCCGTGGTCGGCTCATCCAGCACAATCAGGCGCGGGCGCAGGACGAAGGCCAGCGCCAGCATCACCCGCTGTTGCTGACCACCGGACAATTGATGGGGAAAGCGCCGCAGGAACTCATGGTCGCCAGGCAAGCCCACGTCGACCAGGGTCTGGGCAATGCGCTGCTGTTGTGTGGCGCGATCGAGAGGGCGTTGATGGGCGGCCAGGGTTTCGGCCAACAATGTGCCAATGCGCAACGCCGGGTTCAGCGCGGTGGCAGGGTCCTGGGCAACGTAGCCGATCAGGCTGCCACGGGCCTGGCGCAAGGCTTCGCCGTGCAGCTCCAACAAGGCCTGGCCGGCCACCTGCACCTGCCCGCCAACGATGCGTGCGCCGCGCCGGGCATGGGCCAGCAAGGCCGTGGCCAGCGTGGTCTTGCCCGAGCCGGACTCCCCCACCAGGCCCAGAATTTCACCGGCCTGCAGGGTGAAGGACACCCCGGACACCACATCCACCTGGCCCGGCAGTTCCACCCGCAAGTCCTGGACCTGCAACACCCGGGTGTCGATTTCGGTAATGGCGTTCATGGCTGTTTTTCTCCCATCCGCGCACTGCTGCGGCCGATGCCTTCGGCGAGGATATTGGTGCCGTAGGCGAATACGCCGATCAGCAGCGCCGGCGCGAGCACGGCCCAGGGCTGGACCAGCAGCCCGGCCTGGTTTTCGTTGATCATCAGGCCCCAGTCCGCCGTCGGCGGGGCCACGCCATAGCCGAGGAAGCTCAGGCCCGAGAGCATGCCTACACCCCAGGTCAGCATGTTGCCCAAGTGCACCAACAACGGCGTGAGGATGTTCGGCAGGATCTCCTGGAACAGAATGCGCCGTCGGGAATAGCCCATCATCTGCGCCGCCTCGACAAACTCCTGCCCCGCCACGGCCACCGCGCTGGCCCGCGCCAGGCGGATCACCCCAGGGATGAACGCGATCGACACCGTGAGCACAATCAGCCAGGGCGCACGCCCGAGCATCGACACGATCAACAGCACCAGGATCAGGTCGGGAAACGCCAGGCAGACGTCTGCCGACCAGGTAATCAACTGATCCAGGCGCCGCCGCGACAGGCCCGCGAGCAAGCCCAGGGTGGTACCGATGGCCAGGGCGATGACCGCCGCGGCCACTGACATCCACAACACCGACAGGCCGCCACTGAGCAAGCGCGACAGCACATCGTGACCAAGAAAGTCGTAGCCCAGCCAGGCCCCACCGGCCGGCGCACCGTACACCGGGCCGACCATGTCCGTCGGGCCGTGCGGTGCCAACAGGGGGCCGACCAGGGCCACGGCCACCACCAGCAGGGTAATCACCAAACCTTTGCGGGCCTGGGGTTCAGCCAGCCAGCGCCAAGTGCCAGGGGTCGTCATGCATCACCTCGGGAGCGCCGCCACCACGGGGTAATGCCCCGGCGGTTGCGCTGGATCATGGTCACACGGCGGGCCGTGCGCAGTTTGGGGGTCAGCAGCACCGTCAACAGGTCGGCCAGCAGATTGATCAGCACCACCGCCAGGGTGATCACCAGCACAATGGCCTGGATCATCGGCAGGTCGCGCATCTGGATCGCCGCATTGAGGGCAGTGCCGATGCCGGGGTAGCTGAAGATCACCTCGGCCAGCACCGCGCCGCCGATCAGCGTGCGCAGGGTCAGGGCCACACCCTGGATCGCCGGCACCAGGGCATTGGGCAAGGTGTGGCACCAGACAATGCGCCACCTGGGAATGCCGCGCAGGCGCGCGGCGATCACGTAGTCGGATTCCAGCGCGTCAATCAGCGCCGCGCGCACCATGCGCGTCAGATAAGGCAGCGCCGACAGGCTCAGGGCCAACACCGGCAGGATCAGGAACTTAAGTTGGCGCCATAGCGACAGGTCCGGATCGAGGATCGACACGGCCGGCAGCCAGCCCATATGGGGCATGGAAAACAGCAGCACCAGGCCGATGGCCAGGAGAAACCCCGGCGTGGCCTTGAGGAAAATCAACAGCGACAGGCTCCAGCGGTCCAGGGTGCTGTCCCGGCGCAAAGCCAGGGACACGCCAAGCACCAGGGCTGCCGGCACCACCAGCGCGATCACCCCGGCAAGCAACGCCAGGGTGTAGCCAAACCGCCCCCAGAGGATGCTGGCCACCGGCGCGTTGGAGTCCAGCGACACCCCCAGTTCACCGCTCAAGGCGGCGCCCAGCCAGCGCACGTATTGCCAGAGGATCGGCTGGTCCAGGCCCAGTTGGCGTTGCAGGGTAAGGATACTTTCCAGCGGCGCATCCGGGCCGAGGATCACTCGCGCCGGGTCGGATGGCAGTGCCTGGGTGGCGATAAACACCACCAGGCTGATGACCCAGGCGGTAAGCAGGCCGTAGCCCAGGCGCCCGATAAACCAGGACAGCCAGGCCGGTGTACGTGGGGCGCGGTGTGGGCTGACGCAGGACGACTCAGACATGGTTCAACCACAACTCATCAAAGCGCCAGGAGGCAAAGGTAGTCTGTTCCGGGCCCAGCCCGCCAACCCGTACCGAGGCGGCATCCAGCACATCGTTGAAGCCCCAGATCAGCAGGCCACCGCGCTCGTGCTGGATCTGCTGGGCCTCGTGCACCAGGCCTTTGCGCAGCGCCAGGTCGGGTTGGGCCAGGGCCTGGCGGTACAGGTCGGCGAAACGGGGGTCATGGAAGTTGCTGCGGTTGTAGATCGCCAGGGGCGCGTCGTTGTGCAACGCCGACGCCAGGAAACCCCGGGCCGGGGTCGAGCCGGGCGACACTTGCCATTGTTCCCGCTGCGGGCCGTTGAATACCGCGCCGTCAACCTGGGTCACGCGCACCTCGACCCCGGCCTTTTTTGCCTGCTGGGCGAACACCAGTGCCGCATTGACGCCGGGGCCCGGGGTGCTGGTCAGTTCCACGCGCAGATCGCTTTGCCCGGCCTGGCGCAGCAGTGAACGCGCTTGCTCCAGGTCATACGGGCGCTGGGCCAGCGTGTGGTTGTAGGTCGGGTCGTGGGGCGAATACAGGTCGTTGGCGATTCGCCCAAAGCCGTTGAGGCCACGGTCCACCAGTTCCTGGCGATCGGCCAACAAGCGGAAGGCCTGGCGCACCCGCACATCGTCAAACGGTGGCTTGGCCAGGTTGAGGTTCAAGCCGGTAAACGAGGTACTTGGCGAGACACACAGGCTCAACCGCGCATCGGCCTTGAGCAAGGCGCTGTGTTCAGCCTGCACCCCACTGGCCACGTCAATTTGCCCGGCGCGCAGGGCTGCGACGCGCGACACCTGATCCTTGAATTCAATGATTTCCAGCTCGTCGGCGTATGGCTGGCCGGGCTTGTAGTAGTTTTCAAAGCGGCTGTAGAGCGAGCGCTGGCCAGGAACAAAACGCTTGAGCTTGTAGGGCCCGGCGCCGACCGGGTTGGTCACCGGGTCGTAGTCGGTGGGGACAATGCCGCCAAAGCTGATCAGGGTTTCATCCAGGGGGAAAAAGCTCTGCCCCTGCTTGAAGCGGATTTCGATGGTGCGCTCATCGAGCTTGCGCAAGGCATTGCGGTCAATCGCCCCCACCAGCCCGGCAAACGGTGACGCCAGCTTGGGATCGGTCAGGCGCAGCAGCGAGAACAGCATGTCATCGGCGCCAATGGTCTTGCCGTGATGAAACTCCAGGCCCGGCTTGATGCGGATGGTCCAGGCGCTGGCATCGGCATTGGGCTCGGCGAATTCGGCCAGGGCCAGGCGGGTGCTGACGTCGGTGTTCCACTCCCAGAACTTGCTGTACAGCGCCCAGCCCCGGATGATCCCGCCACCCACCGGCTTGTGGGCATCGAGGTTGCCGGACTGGTCGCCGTCGATAATGCCGATACGCAGGCGTCCGCCACTCACCGGCTTGCTCGACAGCAGCACCGCGCCCTGGCTGGCCGGGCCTGCGTCGCAGCCACCGAGCAGCAAACCGCCGCCCAGCGTCAGGCTGCTGCCGAGGAAGGCTCGGCGGGAAAATCCATCACCCATACTCAGGCCTCATCCAGCTGCACGAGCTTGTGGGTGACGCCCAGACGCGGCACGTCAAAGCCGTGGTCCAGCTCCAGCAGCGGGAACAACAGGTCCGCCACGCGGTGCGCTTCGTCAATCAGCGGAAAACCGGAAAGGATAAAGGCCGAGGTACCCTGGGCCTCGTACTCGCGGATACGCTCGGCAACCTGCTCGGCGCTGCCCACCAGGTAGGTGCCCGCCGCAGGGCCGAGGATATTGAAGCCAAACAGGCTTGGGCCGAGCCATACGTTGGGGTAGATCTCCAGGTCGCGGGCGGTGGGTAGGCGGCCCGCACGAATGGTCTCGAGGTTGCGCTGGGTCTGTGGATCGTCGCTGTGGAACTCATCGAAGCTGACGCCGGCCGGCAACTGGCGTTCGATGGCGTTGCGTGCGGTTTGCAGCGAGGTGCGTTGCAGCAGTTTCTCGGCGTGGGCCCACGCCTCTTCTTCGGTCTCGCGCACGATGATTTGCAGGCGCGTGCCAAAGGTCAGTTCGCGGCCGATTTTTGCAGCTTCGGCGGCCACCTTGCGAAACTTGTCGCCCAGCTTGGGCGGGGTATTGGCAAAACTCAGGTAGACGTCGAGCAACTGCACCGAATGGGCCACGCCGGGCCCGGAAGTACCGGCGCCCCACAAGGGGATCCCGGGTTTCTGGCGCGGCGGATGCCAGCCACCCAAAGGATGATTGGCGGCGCCGGGGGCACGGGGGGCGAGCTTGACGTACTGGCCGTCGAAACCGCTGGTATCGCCGGCGTAGAAACCCTGGAACGCCCGCCAGTATTCGAGGCTGAAGGCATAACGTTCGTCGTGGGGGTAATGCACGCCGAGGGTGGCCAGGCCGGCGTCGTTGCCGTTGACCACGTTGAACAGCAGGCGGCCGTTGGAGAACTGATCGAAGGTCAACGCCCACTTGGCCAGGACCGCCGGCGACAGCTCGCCGGGGTGTTGCGCCACCAGGAAACGCAGGCGCTGGGTCGCGTCGATCAGCGAGGCGGCGACCACCAGGCTTTCGTTGGGGCTGGAGCCGAGCAGCGAACCGTAGAAGCCCAGGCGGTCACTGGCGATGGCCAACTGCTTGAGGTGTTCGAAGTCGGTTTTCCAGCGGCCTTCGGGCTCCCAAGGGTATGGCCCATCGGGGGTGGTGAGGTACCAGAGGATTTTTACAGCCATGGCAAAGCATCCTTGAAAAAATTCTATAAAACGCCAGGCAATCGGCGTTCGGCATACCGGCTTCATCGCTGGCAAGCCAGCTCCTACAAAGGTGATGCGACGCCGGCCCACTGTAGGAGCCGGCTTGCCGGCGATAGCGGTAAACCAGCTCCCACAAGGGTCAGGGGCGGCGGTCGATGGCCGGGACCAGGCCGAGGGCCGTGGCTTGCTCATACAGGCCGCTCATTTTCCATTGCTGGGTCAGCACCCCAGGGCCGTAGGCGCGGGAGCCGCCTAGGGCGTCGGCGAGCAATTGCAGTTGCGCGCCCTCCTCCAGCAACACAATGAATTCTGCGGTGGCGCGCAGGCCCTGCTTGCCCCACACCGTGGCGCCGCCGTTGGCTTCGAGGATCGCCAGGTTGAAAGGGTTCTCGGCGATTTTGTCGAGGATGAAGTCCACTTCCTGCTGGCGTCGGTCGATGTACACCGGCAGCTCGCGGGCCAGTTGGTAACGCTGCACCGGCACGTAGTGGAACGGCAAGGTGCGGTGGGTCTGGGCCCAGGCGCCGAGGTACGGCGAGTGCACGTGGGACACGGTGGTCACGTCCGGGTGCTGCTCGAACAGCTTGGTGTAGCGCCCTGCCCCGCCCTTGCCTTTGCCGTAGATCAGGTTGCCGGCAAAGTCGCTGACCGTGGCCTGTAGCGGCTTGCGGTAGTTCCAGGGCCCACCGTAGTTGACGGACACCAGCAGCTCTTCGCCGGGCACGCGCTCGACAAAGCCGACCGTGCCATTGGCGGTGATGGTGTTGGTTTCGCGGAACACGGTGAAGGCCTCTTCGGCTTCCAGCAGCACCTTGTCGATGAAGTCTTGCAGGGGCTGGCTGATGGGTTGAGCGAGGACAATCGCAGTCATGGGGTTTCTCCAGGTTCAGGCGCGGCGCTTGGCCAACAGTTCATGGGCAGCTTGCAGGGGGCGCGGGTCGACCCAGTCGGCGATGGCGAAATCGCGCTCCAGGAAGCCGTGCAGGTAGAGGAAATCTTTCTGGACACCGAGAAATTCCAGGCGCTGGGCCGACAAATCCGGCGCCAATGTGGTGTGGAAGTCGCCGCGATAGGCCTCGGCCACACCGGCACTGCCGGCGCGGGTTTCTTCTTCGAGGATGGCGTTCAGGGCCTCACGGTTATTCGCCGCCCAGTCGGCGGCGCCAAGGGTTTGCGCGAGGAAGCGCACCACCAGGTCGAAATGGTTGTCCAGCAGGTCCTGGTGGACCGTGATCGGGCGTGGCGTGCCGTTGTTGATGCGGTAGCGCGGCTCGGCGATCAGGTCCAGGTCAATGCCCACCACCAGCCCCAGGCGGCGCGCGGCATCGGCGGCCGATGCGCCCTTGACGTACACCGCATCCACCTCGCCACGCACCAGGTAATCCAGGCCGGACCACAGGCGCTGCAAACCCTGCTGCGGGTCAGGCGCCTGTTGTTGGTCCTGCAACGCCACTTCCACCAGCTGTACATCGTCAAAGCCCAGGCCGGCCAGGCTCAGCGCGCCTTTGTAGCCATGCAGGCTCATGGCCCGGGCGATGCTGCCGGGACGGTTGTCGCCCCAGGCCGGCAGCGCCAGGCGCTTGCCTTTGAGGTCTGCGGGACGACTGATGCCGGAGTCCGGG
Source organism: Pseudomonas sp. HC1(2025) (assembly GCF_058742075.1). Classification (NCBI taxonomy): domain Bacteria; kingdom Pseudomonadati; phylum Pseudomonadota; class Gammaproteobacteria; order Pseudomonadales; family Pseudomonadaceae; genus Pseudomonas; species Pseudomonas sp. HC1(2025). Next base: position 3,155,456 of record NZ_CP196017.1, read on the forward strand.
CGGACCAGGATGGTTTGCCACTCTTCAATCCAGGTCAGGCCGATCAGGCGGCTTGGTGCACCACCCGCGCGGGCGGCCAATGCCGGGACGTTGCCGCCTTCGCGAAACAGTCCCGGCAGGTCGTGATCGTAATGGTGACGGCCCAGTTGACGAGCCTCCTGCAATGTGGCGACCGGCAGGCCGTCGGCAGCGAATTCCTCGCTCAACCAACCCAGCTTGTAGGCGATCCCGGAAGCGGTCGGCACCGGGCAACGGGTGAACCAGATCTGCTCCAGGGTGGGCGTGGGCAAGACAGCGCAAAGGGTCATAGGCAGCTCCATTGAATTGGGCAAGGCAGTTGCCGGGAGCTATTGCAGAGGCCGTGCCAAATGGCCAAAGCCCCGCTGCGCAAGGGCTTGGCGCAAACGTCAGGCAGAGGGCTGCTGGCCTGCCAACAGCACTGCTGCTGACCCAGCAGCCGGCGTGACGCGGTTGCTGCTCCAGCAACACCCCGCCCGCCGCAAGCCCGCATTTAGGCGTTGGCGCAGAACTTGCTCAAGCCCCTTCAACACCGCACTCCCCTGTAGGAGCCGGCTTGCCGGCGATGGCGTCCTTGATAACGCCATCGCCGGCAAGCCGGCTCCTACAGGGAGCGGGATCTAGCATAAGGATGAGTAGCAATGACCACGTTCGAACAGGCACCCACACGCCAACTGCACAGCGAGGCTGAGGCCATCGCCGTCGCCCGGGAGATCGCCCTGGAGATCGCCCGGATCGCCGCCGACCCCCAGCAAAACGGCCAACTGCCTTGGCGCCAGGCCCAGCTGTTGTCCGAAAGCGGCCTGACCGCCATCGGCGTGCCCAAGGCCTTTGGCGGGCTGGGTGCCTCGGTGCAGACCATCGTCGAAACCGTACGCCTGGTCTCGGTGGCCGATGGCGGCGTCGGCCAGTTGCTGCAAATCCATAACGTGATGCTGCGCGGGATTTTCAGCGGCTACAGCGACGCCGTGCGCGATCGACTGATTGCCGATGTACTGGCCGGCAAACGTTTCGGCAACGCCCTGGCGGAAGTCGGCGGGAAAAACAAGTTCGCCCTCAAGACCCGCGTCGAACGCCGCGCCGACGGCAAGCTGGTGCTCAATGGCAGCAAGTTCTACTCCACCGGTTCCTACCTCGCCGAGTGGATCTCGCTGACCGCAGCCAGTGACGATGGCGGCGCCAGCGTGCTGCTCAACCGCAATACCCCGGGCCTGACCCTGCTCGATGACTGGGAGGCCTTCGGCCAGAAAAATTCGGTCAGTGGTACCGTGCGCTTTGACGCTATCGAACTGGACGAAGCCTTCGTCTCGCAACGCAAGGGCCCGATGAAACGCACCGGGCTGACCTTCCCGCAGATCCTCCACGCCGCCATCGACACCGGGATTGCAGCCGGCGCGCTGGGCGCCGCCGTCGATTACCTCAAGCACAACGCCCGGCCATGGGTGGAAAGCGGCGTGGACCACGCCAATGAAGAACCGCACATCATCAAGCAGGTCGGCGAGTACGCCGTGGCCTTGCGCGCGGCCGAGTCACTGTTGCGCGACGCCGCGCGGGTGTTCGACCAGCATGAACTGGACCCGGAAAACAAGGAGCTGCAAGACGAGTTGATCCTGTCGGTGGCCACTGCGCGGGCGCATTCGGACGCTGCTTCGCTGAAGATCTCCAGTGATATTTTCTCGCTGCTGGGCGCCAGCTCGTCCCTGAGCAAATGGAACCTGGACCGCTTCTGGCGCAATGCCCGGGTGCACACCACCCATGACCCGATCCGCTGGCGCTTGCACCACGTGGGCAACTACTACCTCAACGGCGTGGACCCGGGCGAATACACCGCGATCCTCAATGCCAAGCAGACCCAGGGCGCTACCACCCGCTAACCCCCTCCCTGGCAGGAGCCGGCTTGCCGGCGATGGCGCCCTTAAAACCGGCGCATGGCTTGCGGGCCCGATCGCTGGCAAGCCAGCTCCTACAGGGTTTTGATTGAGCTTTTCATGAGCGAAAAACATCCTCTTTTACGCAGCCTGGCGATCTACCGGGAGATGCCCTGGCGCTTCTGCCTGGTGGCCGCGCTGTATGTGGCGATCAACCTCGGGCTGGTCTGGCAGCAGTGGCTGATCGGCCATGCGGTCAACGATGTCAGCGCCGGGCACGCGGTGGTACGCCAGGCGGATGGCAGCCTCGACGCCAGCCTTGGCTGGTACTGGCTGGGGTTGATGCTGGCCGTGGCGCTGGGGCGCGGGGTGTTGCAATACGCGGCCAGCGTGCTGTCCCTGGTGCTCAGCCAGGAGCTGCTGACGCGCCTGCGTGAGCGCATTCTCGACCAGGTGCAGAACCTGCACCTGGGCTATCACTGGCAACACGGCATGGGCGAGATGATCACCCGTACCACCCGCGATGCCGACAAGGTGCGCGATGCGCTGATCAGCTTTTGGCGCCAGGTGGTAGAAACACCGCTGGTGGTGCTGGCCACGGTGGGCTTGTTGAGCTGGTATCACCCGCTGCTGGGCCTGGTGCCGTTGCTGTTGACCGTCACCGGCCTGTGGATTTTCGTGCGCCAGACCGAGCGCCTGGTGAGCCTGGATCGCGCCGTGGGCGCGGCCTACGACCGGGTCAACCAGGACCTGAGCGAAGGCATCGGTGGGGTGCGGGTGATCAAGTCATTTGCCCTGGAGCAGCAGCGCATCAACGGCTTCTCCAGCCAGGTGGCGGTGTTTGCCAGCCTCGCACGCCAGGCCCTGGCCTATTCCAGCTCGCGCATCCCCCTGCCCCAGGCGGTGGTCGCGTTCGGCCATGTGTGGATCCTGGTGTACGGCGCCCATCTGGTGGCGGCCGGGCAGTTGAACATCGGTGAACTGGTGACCTCACTGCTGATCGCCACCACCCTGGTATTTCGTATCGAGGGCATTGGCCGGGTGATGCAGACCTTCGCCGACGCCCGGGCCAGTGCCGAACGCATCTGGCAGTTGCTCGACGCGCCGCTGGCGATTGGCGACGGCAGCGCGAGCCTGCCCGCCAGCCCCCTGGGCTTGCGCCTGGAGCACGTCAGCGTCAGCGCTCCGGGGGGTGGCCGCGACATTTTGCAGGATTGCTCGCTGACCTTGCAGCCTGGGGAGATCGTCGCCCTAGTGGGCGCCACCGGTACCGGCAAGAGCCTGCTGGCCAGCCTGTTGCCGCGCCTGACCGACGTCAGTGCCGGGCGCGTGCTGCTGGGTTCGGCGCAGGACGGTTGGCAGGATATCCGCAGCCTGAACCTCGCACAGTTGCGTCGCCGCGTGCATGTCGTGCCCCAGGAGAGTTTCCTGTTTGCCGGCAGCCTGGCGGCCAACCTGCGCCTGAGCGCACCCAGCGCCACCGATGAACAACTGCACGCGGCGCTGCGCATGGCAGCAGCCGACGACATCTTGCAGCGCTTGCCCCAGGGCCTGGAAACACCCCTGGGCGATCGCGGCGTCACCTTGTCGGGCGGTCAGCGTCAACGCCTGTGCCTGGCGCGGGCGCTGCTCGGTGCGCCAGACATTCTGTGCCTGGACGACGCCACCAGCGCCCTCGATGCAATCAGCGAGCGCCTGGTGCTGCACAACCTGCGGCAACTGCGCGGCACCACGGTGCTGGTGATCTCCAGCAAGCTCTCGACCATCCTCCTGGCCGACCGGGTGCTGATGCTCGAAGGCGGCAAGATCGCCGCCGAGGGACCCCATGCCCAGCTGCAACACACCAACGCGCACTACCGCGACCTGCTAGGGATCGACCATGGCTAATCCAATCGCCGGCAAAGCCTTGAGCGATATCGAAATCGAAGAAATGCTTGCCAAAAAGGCCCTGGACCGCAGCATGTTCAAGCGCCTGCTGCCGTTGCTGCAGCCGATCCGCCGGCAGATCCTGGCAGTGATCGGCATTGAAGTGCTGCTGGTGTTCACCGTGTTCCTGCGCCCCTGGTTTGTGCGTGAACTGCTGGACCGCGGCCTGGTACAACAAGCCGAGCACTGGTTGCTGGATGAGCGCCTGGTGCTATGGCTGGGCCTCGGGTTGGCCGCCAGTTGGCTGCTGCGTTTCCTGTTGGCCGGAGTGTCGCAGTTCATCGCCGGGGGCGCGGCGATTGGGGTGCTCAACGCCCTGCGCGTGCGGGTGTTTGCCCATGTCCAGGGCTTGAGTGTCAGCTACTTCGACCAGACCCGGGCCGGGCGCATCATTTCCCGGGTCGATCGCGATGTGGATGCCCTCGAACCGCTGCTGATCCAGGGCCCGCCGGAACTGCTCGGGGCCCTGCTGCGGTGTGGGCTGGCCTCGGTGATGCTGTGGCGCATCGACCCGCGCTTCTTCCTCAGCCTGGTGGCGACGGTACCGCTGCTGGTGTTGGCGACCTGGAGCTTCAAGCGGATATCCCAGCGCAACTGGGCCAGGGTCGCGGAAAACCGCAGCCGCTTTACCGCACACCTGGTGGAAAGCGTCAGCGGCGCACGCCTGTTGCAACAGTGCGCCCAGCAAGGGCCGAACCTGCGGCGCTATCGTGGCCTGCTGGATGACTTCAACCACGCCTTGATTCGCGGCAGCTTGCGCTCCAGCTGGTTTGCGCCGTTTACCGCGCTGCTCAGCTCGGCGGGGATTGCCGTGCTGTTGCTGGTGGGCGCCTACGGCCTGGCGGCGGGTGATGTGACCGTGGGCCAGGTCGCGGAGAGCCTGTTTTATGTGTTTTTGTTCCTCGGGCCGTTGCAGGAGCTGTCCGACCTGTTCGAGCGCTACGCCACGGGGTCGGCCAGTGCCCAGCGGATTTTCCTGCTGCTCGATACCCGGGCGCAGATCACCGACTGCGCCGCGCCTGCCACCTTGGCGCGGGCGCGGGGTGAAGTGCACTTCCAGGGGGTGGGGTTCAGCTATACGCCGGGGGCGCAGGCACCGGTGATCAACAATCTCGACCTGCACATCCCCGCCGGCCAAGTGCTGGCGATTGTCGGCCCTTCCGGGCATGGCAAAAGTACCTTGGTGCAACTGCTGACGCGCTTCTACGAGGTACAGACGGGGGCGGTGCTGCTTGACGGCATCGATGTGCGCGAACTGGCGCAACACACCCTGCGGCGCAACGTCGGGGTGGTGCTGCAGGACAACGTGTTGTTCAGCGGCAGCATCCTCGACAACCTGCGCCTGGCGGCACCGGACGCCGATGACAGCCGACTGATCGCCGCAGCCCGCGAACTGGGCGCCGACGAAGTGCTGGAGCGACTGCCCCATCAATATCACACCGAAGTCGGCCCACTGGGTGCACACCTGAGTCACGGCCAGCGGCAACTGGTGTGCCTGGTACGCGCGTACCTGGCGGATCCTGCGGTGCTGGTGCTGGACGAGGCGACGTCGGCGGTGGATATCCATACCGAGCGGCGCATCCAGCGGGCCTTGCGACGGTTGTGCGAGGGGCGCACGGCAATCATCATCGCCCACCGCCTGGCGACGATTCGGGATGCGGATCGCATTGCGGTGGTACGGCATGGACAGGTGGTGGAGCTCGGGCCGCATCGGCAGCTGATTGAACAGGGGGGGGCGTATGCGGCGTTGTACCAGTCGTATCTGCGAGGCGCGCAAGGGGTGGTGCCCGTGGCGGAAACGGTGATATAGGCGCGGGCAAGCCCGCTCCCACAGGGGACGCTGGCTTGGGCAGAGAATTTGGCCACAGCACAAATCACATGTGGGAGCTGGCTTGCCGGTGATGGCGGCGGGTCAGGCAGTATGTTCTTCGGCTGATGTGCCGCTATCGCGGGCAAGCCCGCTCCTACAGGGGACGCTGGCTTGGGTAGAGAATTTGGCCACACCACAAATCACATGTGGGAGCTGGCTTGCCGGCGATGGCGGTGGGTCAGGCAGTATGTTCTTCGGCTGATGTATTGCTATCGCGGGCAAGCCCACAGGTAAGCGGCGCGGCAGTTTCGATAAATGTGCGCCCTTAATGCATCACCACAATCCCCATCACCAACACCACCGGCCAGGCCAACATCGCGGCCCGCCACCCCGGGGGCGCATGCCGCAGTTCCATAAACCCATCGGTAATCATCCAGGCCTTGGCCACTGCTGCCAACACCACTATCCACCACAGCCCCGCAGCGCCCGACATGACCGTGCCTACGCTCAGCAGCACCAACGCGCCCCAGCAGGCCAGCAGCCTCACAACACGTACACCAGGGGAAACAACACCACCCATACCAGATCCACCATGTGCCAATAGAGCACCCCTGACTCGAACCCCGACTGGCGCCCCGGTCCATAAGCCCCACGCCAGCAGTGCCACGCCAGCCATGCCAGGATCACCATCCCCAACAGGACATGCAGGAAGTGAAACCCGGTCAGAATCCAGTACAGGGTAAAGAACGTGCTGTGCTCCAGCCCCAGTCCGGCAGCGGCCAGGTGCCCGTACTCGCCAAGCTTGATCCACACATACACCACCGCCACCGACAGCCCCAACAGCAATAACCCACTTACCCGCCGAGGCTGGCCGGCAAGCAGCTGTTGCTGCGCCAACGCCGCCAGCAGGCCGGCTGTCAGCAGGCTCAGGGTCATAGCCAGGCCGGTGGAGGTATCCAGCTGTGCGCGGCCTTCGGCAAAGGCTTGGGGCTGGAGCATCTGGGCCGCCGCAAAGGCGAGGATCAGCAGCGCAAACACCGAGAGTTCGGCGAGGATGAAGAACCACATCGCCAGGTCGCCCGGCAGGCGCCGTTCAACTGAAGTGAACATCAACCACGTCCATCAGGGCCGCAACGGTTTGCGGATCATCGCTCAGCGCTTCAGCCAGGCACGCCATGCACGCTTCACGCGGGTGCATGCCCGCGGCGATCAGGCGCGCGGTGAAGATCAGCAGGCGCGTCGACGCCACCTCTTCCAGATCATGCTGGTCCAGCCGGCGCAAGGCCTGCCCCAGGCGTACCACCTGGGCCGCCAGGGCGCTGTCTACCTGGGCTTCGCGGGCGACGATGCGTTCTTCTTCCAGGGGCGACGGATAGCCAAAACGCATCGCCACGAAGCGCTGGCGGGTGCTGGGTTTCATGCCCTTGAGCAGGTTCTGGTAACCGGGGTTGTAAGACACCACCAGCATGAACGACGGCGGCGCCTTGAGGACTTCGCCCGTGCGTTCCAGGAACAGCTCGCGACGGTCATCGGCCACCGGGTGCAGGACCACGGCGGTGTCCTGGCGCGCCTCGACCACTTCGTCCAGGTAGCAGATGCCCCCTTCACGCACCGCGCGGGTCAGCGGGCCATCCTGCCACCAGGTGCCCTGGGCGCCGATCAGGTGACGGCCGATCAGGTCGGCGGCGCTGAGGTCGTCGTGGCAGGCCACGGTGTACAGCGGCAGTTGCAGGCGATGGGCCATATGCTGGACGAAGCGGGTCTTGCCGCAGCCGGTGGGGCCCTTGATCAACACTGGCATGCGGTGGCGCCAGGCGTGTTCGAACAACTCATGCTCGTTGTTGACGGCTTGGTAGAAGGGTTCGGTCATGGTGCACCTTGCATGGGCAACGGGTTTGACGGCCACGCTACGGGGCCCTGCGACAACCTGGCAAGCCGTACTCAAGGCAAACTTGATCGCCGTCAAGCGGTCATTCACCCGCCGCGACATAGTCTCTGCTGGCACTAAGAACCTGCGTTCTACCCGGATCGCAAAGGTCTTGCCTGAGGAGAGATGGAATGCTGACTCGCAACAAAACACCCTTCGTACTGACGCTGGCCAGGCTCAGCTGCGCGCTGGCCCTGGCCCTCTCAACGCAGGCCTTCGCGGCTGCACCTGCACCGGCGACGGCCATGGTCAAGAGCCCCGGCGCACCCGACTTGAGCCAAGCCGAGTTCGATGCTTCGAAGCAGATCTACTTCGAGCGCTGCGCCGGCTGCCACGGTGTGTTGCGCAAGGGCGCCACCGGCAAGCCGCTGACCCCGGACATCACCCAGGCCCGGGGCCAGGCGTATCTGGAAGCCTTGATCACCTACGGCTCCCCCGCCGGCATGCCGAACTGGGGCACCTCCAATGCGCTGACCAAGGCGCAGATCACCAGCATGGCAACCTTCATCCAGCACACCGCGCCGACGCCGCCGGAATGGGGCATGGCCGAAACCCTCAAGACCTGGAAGGTACTGGTCAAGCCCCAAGACCGCCCGAAGAAGCAGCTCAACACGCTGAACCTGGAAAACCTGTTCTCCGTCACCCTGCGTGACGACGGCAAAATCGCCCTGATCGACGGCGACAGCAAAAAAATCGTCAAACTCATCGACACCGGCTACGCCGTGCATATCTCGCGGATCTCTGCTTCGGGCCGCTACCTGCTGGTGATCGGCCGTGACGCCAAGATCGACATGATCGACCTGTGGCCCGCCGAGCCGACCAAGGTCGCCGAGATCAAGGTGGGCATCGAGGCCCGCTCGGTGGAGACCTCCAAGTTCAAGGGCTATGAAGACAAGTACGCGATTGCCGGTTCCTACTGGCCGCCGCAGTTCACCATCATGGACGGCGAGACCCTGGAGCCCAAGCAGATCGTCTCGACCCGTGGCATGACCGTGGACAAACAGGAGTACCACCCGGAACCGCGTGTGGCGGCGATCATCGCCTCCCACGAATGGCCGGAGTTCATCGTCAACGTCAAGGAAACCGGCAAGGTGATGCTGGTCAACTACCAGGACATCAAGAACCTCACCATCACCACCATCGACGCCGCGCCTTTCTTGCATGACGGCGGTTGGGACAGCACCCACCGCTACTTCATGACGGCCGCGAACAACTCCAACAAGGTCGCGGTGATCGACTCCAAGGAGCGCAAGCTCACCGCCCTGGTGGATGTGGGCAAGACCCCGCACCCCGGTCGTGGCGCCAACTTTGTGCACCCGCAATATGGTCCGGTATGGGCCACCAGCCACTTGGGTGACGGTGGGGTCTCGGTGATCGGCACCGACCCGGTCAAGCATCCGCAGTACGCCTGGAAGCAGGTGACCTCGCTCAATGGCCAGGGCGGTGGCTCGCTGTTTATCAAGACCCACCCCAACTCGCGGCACCTGTACGTCGACACCACCCTCAACCCCGACACCAAGCTCAGCCAGTCGGTGGCCGTGTTCAATATCGACAAGCTCGACGCCGGCTACACCGTGCTGCCGATTGCCCAATGGTCGGGCATCAAGCAAGGCGCCCTGCGCGTGGTGCAGCCGGAATACAACAAGGCGGGCGATGAAGTGTGGTTCTCGGTGTGGAACGGCCAGGAAGAGGAGTCGGCGCTGGTGGTGGTCGATGACAAGACCCTCAAGCTCAAGAACGTGATCAAGGACAAGCGCCTGATTACCCCGACCGGCAAGTTCAATGTCTACAACACCCAATTCGACATTTATTGAGCTTCATCAACAAGAGGCAACCCAATGAAAAATATCCTGCTTGCACTCGCGGCCCTGGGCGCGGCGTTGAGCCTGTCCACGGCCGTTGCCGAGGATGGTGCGGCGCTGTTCAAGAGCAAACCCTGCGCTGCCTGCCACACCATCGACAGCAAGATGGTGGGGCCGGCGCTCAAGGAAGTCGCGGCAAAAAATGCCGGCGTCAAGGACGCTGACAAAACCTTGGCCAGCCACATCAAGAACGGTACCCAGGGTAACTGGGGACCGATTCCGATGCCGGCCAACCCCGTCACCGATGCCGAAGCCCTGACCCTCGCCCAATGGGTGTTGAGCCTGAAATAAGCACAAGGAGCACGCCATGCAAGTCTCGATGATCGGTTCGGCCATGGCGTTGCTTTTCCTCATTCCCGCGCCGGTGCACGGAGCACCGGTGCCTGCGCGCCAGGTCCAGCTGGAACACCTGCTGACCCAGGACTGCGGGGCCTGTCACGGTCTGCACCTGACCGGTGGCCTGGGCCCGGCCCTGACGCCCCAAGCCCTGGCCGGGCAGACCCGCGATGCCCTGATTGCCACCGTGACCTATGGCCGCCCTGCCCTGGCGATGCCTGGCTGGGCGCCGTTGCTCAATGCCGGCGAAATTGCCTGGCTGGTGGATCGCCTCCTGCAAGGAACCCCTGCGCCATGATCCGTCCCCTGTTTGTGTGCATTGCCGGCCTGTTGCTCACGGCCTGTGTCCAGCCACCGCTACGCGGCACCGGCGACCTGGGCCTGGTGGTAGAGCGTGCCAGCGGCAGCCTGCTGATTATCGACAGCAGCCACCAGGCGCGCCTGGCCCGGGTCGAGGGGCTGGGGGATTTGTCCCACGCCTCGGCGGTGTTCTCCCGGGACCAGCGCTACGCCTACCTCTTTGGCCGGGACGGCGGGTTGACCAAGGTCGACCTGCTGACCCAGCGCATCGACCAACGCCTGATCCAGGGCGGCAACAGCATCGGCGGCGCGATCAGCCAGGATGGGCGCCTGATTGCGGTCTCCAACTACCAACCGGGCGGGGTCAAGGTGTTCGACGCGGTGACCCTGCAACAGGTGGCCGATATCCCGGCCACGCCCGTGGCCGACGGCAAACGCTCGCGGGTGGTGGGCCTGGTGGATGCGCCAGGGCAGCGCTTTGTGTTCAGCCTGTTTGATACCGACGAGATCTGGAGCGCCGATTTCAGCCAGGGCAACACCCCGGCCATCACCCGCTTCAGCGGTATTGGCCGCCAGCCCTATGACGCGCTGATCACTGCCGATGGCCGTTACTACATGGCCGGTTTGTTTGGCGAGGACGGCATGGCCCAGCTCGACCTGTGGCACCCCGAACTGGGGGTCAAGCGCGTGCTGGCCGATTACGGTCGCGGCCAGGAAAAACTGCCGGTGTACAAGATGCCGCATCTGGAAGGCTGGGCCGTGGCCGACAACCAGGCGTTCGTGCCCGCCGTGGGCCGGCACCAGGTGCTGGTGATGGACGCACGTACCTGGCAACAGACCGCTGCCATCGCCGTGGCCGGCCAGCCGATTTTTGTCACCGCACGGCCCGATGGGCGCCAGTTGTGGGTCAACTTCGCCTACCCCGACAACGATCGGGTGCAGGTACTCGACAGTGAAACCCACCAGGTGGTCGCGGACCTGCGCCCCGGCCCCGGTGTGCTGCACATGGAATTCACCGGGCGCGGTGAGCAGCTGTGGTTGTCGGTTCGCGACGGCCAGCAGGTGCAGGTCTGGGATCCTTATCGTTTGACCTTGCTCAAGACCCTGCCGGCCGACAGCCCCAGCGGCATCTTCTTCAGCAGCCGCGCGCAAAAAATGGGGTACTGAGATGGAACTGGATGAACTGACCGCACGCCTGATCGACCGCTATCAACACGGCATGCCGCTGTGTGCCGAGCCTTACCTGGAAATGGCGCAAACCCTGGGTTGCAGCGAGCGCGAGCTGATGGCCTGCCTGCAGCGCCTGGAACTGGCGGGCGCGCTGTCGCGGGTCGGGCCGGTGTTCGATCACAGCCGTGCCGGCGCCAGTACCCTCGCCGCCCTGGCTGTGCCCGCCGAGCGCCTGGAGCAAGTGGCGGCGCGCATCAGCCGCTACCCCGAGGTCAATCACAACTACGCCCGCGAACATCACTACAACCTGTGGTTTGTGCTGACCGGGCCTAATCGCCGCCATCTGGAACAGATCCTGGAAGAGCTGGAAAAGGACACCGGCCTGATCCCCCTGGACCTGCCCATGCTCACCTCCTACCGCATCGACCTGGGTTTCGCCCTGGGAGTCCACCCGTGATCGCGCCGCTGAACCATGAACAATTGCTTGACCTGCGCCAGTGCCTGGAGCGCGGGCTGCCGCGCGTGTCGCGGCCCTATGAAGACCTCGCCGAGCAGATCGGAGCCCATCACCTGCAAGTGCTCAAGCAGATGCAGCAATGGCAGGAACAGGGTCTGTTCCGCCGCGTCGGCCTGGTGCTCAACCACCGCGCCCTGGGCTATGTGGCCAATGCGATGCTGGTGCTGGATGTGCCCGATGCACTGATCGATGAAGTCGGCCAGCGCCTGGGCCGCGCGCCGGGCATCACCCTGTGCTACCAGCGGCCACGGCGCTTGCCGCACTGGCGCTACAACCTGTTCTGCATGGTGCACGGGCGTGAACGCGCAGCGGTACAGGCGCAGATCGAGGCGCTGCTGCAACAGCATCTGCTCAGCGACCTGCCCCACCACCTGCTGTTCAGCACGCGCATGTTCAAGCAATGCGGCGGGCGTTTTGCGCCGCCGCCGTCACAGGTATGGGCCCATGGATGAACTCGACCGGCAACTGATCAATCGCCTGCAACGGGGCCTGCCGCTGGTGCGTGATCCATGGCAGGCAGTGGCTGATGAGCTACGCAGCACGCCCGACGCGTTGCTCGACCGCCTGCACCTGCTGCTCGAAGACGGCGTGCTGACGCGCTTCGGGCCGATGTTCGACATCGAGCGCCTGGGGGGCGCGTTCACCCTGGCCGCCCTTGCGGTGCCCGAATCACGTTTTGAAGAGGTCGCGGCGCAACTCAACGACCTGCCGCAAGTGGCCCACAACTACCGGCGCGAGCATCCCTGGAACATGTGGTTTGTGCTGGCCTGCGCAACCTGCGACGACCTCGACCAGACCCTGGCGCATATCCACACCCTGACCGGGCTTGAGGTGCTTAACCTGCCCAAGGAGCAAACCTACCATGTCGGCCTGTATTTCCCGGTTTGACGAGAACCTGGCCCAGCGCCTGGTCCATTTGACCGAAGCCGGCCTGCCGCTGGTGGAAGACCCCTGGACCTGGCTCGCCGAGCAACTGGGCATCAGCGTCGAATCGACCCTGGACCTGCTCAAGCGCCTGCAAGGGGAAGGCGCCATCCGCCGGATCGCCGCCGTGCCGAACCACTATCGCCTGGGCTACCGCCACAACGGCATGACCGTGTGGGATGTGTGCGACGAACAGATGCCGCGCCTGGGCGAACTGATCGGCGCCCAGCCCTTTGTCAGCCATTGCTACCGCCGCCCCCGGCGCGCGGACTGGCCGTACAACCTGTTCGCCATGGTGCATGGACGTAGCCGTGAAGAAATCGACAGTTACCGCGAACACCTGCGCTTCCTGCTGGGCGATGCCGGCCGGGCGGACGAGATGCTGGTGAGCAGTCGCATCCTGAAAAAAACCGGCTTGCGCCTGAGCTCTCCCCTCGCTCCTGCACGTGCGCGCTGAAGAAGGAACATCTTATGCTTAGGATCAGTCATTACCTGCGCACCCTGGCCGGCCAATGCCCACCACCGCGCAGCGCCAAACCGGGCAGCCAGCGCGCGCCGGTGGTGATCTGGAACCTGCTGCGCCGTTGCAACCTGACCTGCAAGCACTGCTATGCCACCAGCGCCGACAGCGTGTTCCGCGATGAACTGGACACCGAGGCCGCACTGAAGGTGATCGATGACCTGCACGAGGCCGGGGTCAAGGTGTTGATCCTCTCGGGCGGCGAACCCCTACTGCGCGAGGACCTGTTCCAACTCAGCGCCTATGCCCGTGCCAAGGGCTTTTTTGTTGCGCTGTCGAGCAATGGCACGCTGATCGATGAAGGCAACATCCAGCAGATCGCCGCCGCACGCTTTGACTATGTGGGCATCAGCATCGATGGCTTGAAGGCCACCCACGATGCATTCCGCCAATGCGAAGGTAGTTTCGAGCGCTCGATGCACGCCATCAACCTGTGCCGCCAGGCGGGTATCCGCGTCGGCCTGCGCACGACCCTGACCCAGGAAAACCACGCGCAGCTCCCGCAATTGCTGGCCTTGATGCGTGAATACGATGTGCAGAAGTTTTACCTCTCGCACCTCAACTACAGTGGGCGCGGCAAACGCAGCCGGCAACTGGACGCGCACCAGCAGATGAGCCGCGAGGCCATGCTGATGATTTTCCAGCAGGCCTGGGACGACATCCAGAATGGCGTGGCCAGTGATTTTGTCAGCGGCAACAACGACGCCGACGCCGTGTTGCTGCTGCAATGGGTGCACCAGCACCTGCCGGAACACTACCCGCAACTTGAACACCTGCTGCATGCCTGGGGCGGCAATGCCTCGGGCAGCGGCATTGCCAATATCGACAACACCGGCGAAGTGCACCCGGACACTTACTGGTGGCAATACTCGGTGGGCAATGTGCGCCACACCTCGTTCCGCGAGATCTGGCTGGAGCGCCCCGACCCGTTGCTGCTGCGCCTGCGCCAATACCCACGCCAGATCGGTGGCCGTTGTACCGAGTGCCGCTGGCTGGGGATCTGCAACGGCAACACGCGCACCCGCGCCTGGGCCGACGGCGACCTCTGGGGCCCGGACCCCGGTTGCTACCTCAGCGATGCAGAGATCGCCCGTACACCGCCCACCTTGATTCCTTGCTCGGCACGCTGAACCCCCGGCCGGCCACCTGGTGACACAACCGGGGGCCGCCAACCTGATGATGAACCAAGGAAGTCTCATGCACTCATCCCACGCATTACCCTCCGTGCTGCACAGCCCCTTCCACCCCGGCGAAGTCGCCCTGGTCGGCGCCGGCCCCGGTGACCCGCGCCTGCTCACCCTGCGCGCCTGGAGCCTGCTGATGCAGGCCGATGCGGTGGTGTTCGATCGCCTGATCAGTGCCGATCTGCTGACCCTGATCCCACTGACCTGCGCCCGGCATTACGTGGGCAAGGCCAGCGGTTATCACAGCCTGCCCCAGGCGCAGATCAACGAACTGCTGGCCGAACTGGCCCAGCAGGGGCAGCGGGTGGTGCGGCTCAAGGGCGGCGACCCGTTCGTGTTTGGCCGCGGTGCCGAAGAGCTGGAGTACCTGCTGGCGCAAGGTGTGTCGTGCCAGGTGGTGCCCGGCATCACGGCGGCATCCGGTTGCAGCGCCTATGCGGGCATCCCGCTGACCCATCGTGACCTGGTCAACTCGTGCCGCTTTGTCACCGGGCATTTGCAGCGCGACGGCGAATTGAAGTTGCCCTGGGACAGCCTCGCCGACGGCAGCCAGACCCTGGTGTTCTACATGGGCCTGTCGAACCTGGCGATGATCGCCGAGCGCCTGATCGGTGCCGGCCTGCCCGCCGACACGCCAGCGGCGCTGATCTGCAACGGCGCCCGCGCCGACCAGCAGGTGCATCGCGGCACCCTGCGCCTGCTCCCGGCCCTGGCGCTGATGTGCGAGCCCGGCGTGCCGACCTTGACGGTGATCGGGCAGGTGGTCGACCTGTTTGCCGACGCCGCCCTGCACTACCCCGCCAGCCTTGTGCCCGGCCACTTCGCGGCGTCCAGGGTGGCGGTATGAAACGCCTGTGGCTGGTGCCGCTGCTCTGGGCCAGCGCCGCCCACGGCGCACCGGATGCCGCCGCCGATTACCAGCAGCATTGCCAAAGCTGCCATGGCCTCAACCGGGTCGGCAGCAGCGGCCCGGCGTTGTTGCCCGAGAGCCTGGGGCGAATCAAGCCGGCCGAGATGCGCCAGGTGATCGAACACGGCCGCCCGGCCAGCCAGATGGCGGCATTCGCGCCGCTGCTGACGGCGCAACAGATCGACGCCCTGGTGAGTTTTCTGCAACAGCCGCCGGCCACCCCCGCGACCTGGAACGAGCAGGATATCCGTAGCAGCCATCGCCAATTGGCCGACCTCAGCCAACTGCCGAGCACCCCGCAACACCACGCCGACCCGCTGAACCTGTTTGTGGTGGTGGAGTCCGGCGACCATCACATCGATATTCTCGACGGTGATCGCTTTGAAGTGCTCGACCGCTTTGCCTCGCACTTTGCCGTACATGGCGGGCCAAAGTTTTCTCCGGACGGGCGTTTTGTGTACTTTGCTTCGCGCGACGGCTGGATCAGCCTGTATGACCTGCACAACCTCAAGCTGATCGCCGAGATCCGCGCCGGGCTCAATACCCGCAACCTCGCGGTGAGCAAGGACGGGCGCTGGGTGCTGGTGGGCAATTACCTGCCGGGCAACCTGGTGGTGCTGGATGCGCGCGATCTGTCGCTGGTCAAGACCTTACCGACAAACTCGCGGGTCAGCGCGGTGTACACCGCTCCTCCGCGCAACAGCTTTATCGTCGCCCTCAAGGATGTGAATGAGGTTTGGGAGTTGTCCTATGCGGCGCCCAGCCCGAGCTTCGAACCCCGGCGCATCCAGGCCCAGGATGTGCTCGATGATTTTTCCTTTTCACCTGACTATCGCCAACTGCTCGCCACCTCGCGCAAGGCCGGCGGCGGGCAAGTGATCGACCTCGATTCCGGGCAGGTGGTCACCGACATTGCGCTGGCCGGCATGCCGCACCTAGGCTCGGGGACTTACTGGCAGCGCAACGGGCAGTGGGTGTTTGCCACGCCGAATATCAGCAAGGGGCAGATCTCGGTGCTGGACCTCAAGACCTGGAAGCTGATCAAACAGATCCCCACCCTCGGGCCGGGGTTCTTTATGCGCAGCCACAGCAACTCGCGCTATGTGTGGAGTGATGTGTTTTTTGCGCCCGGCAATGATTCGATCCACTTGATCGACAAGCAGACCCTGGAAATCGCCCACACCTTGCGGCCCATGCCGGGCAAGACGGCGGCGCACGTGGAGTTCACCCGGGATGGGCGTTACCTGCTGTTGAGCATCTGGGATCGCGAGGGTGCGTTGATCGTGTATGACAGCCAGACGCTGCAGGAGGTCAAGCGGATTCCCATGAACAAGCCTTCGGGCAAGTACAACGTGGGGAACAAGATCGAGTTTGCTGAGGGGACTTCACATTGATATGGGGGTGGGTGACTGGCGATAGCGGTGTACCCGCCAAGAGGGATGGTGAGTGGGCTGCAGCTATCGCGGGCAAGCCCGCTCCCACAGGGGATCTGTGCCGGGCACAGAAGTTTGGCCACACCACCGACCCACTGTAGGAGCTGGCTAGCCCGTGCTCGCAGGGGATCTCGCTCAGAAGGCGTAGGTAGCGCCCAGGCTAAGCACTTCGCCTTTGATCTGGGCTTTTCCCTCTAGCGACGCGGCGCCAAGACGGTCAATGTTCTTGGTCTTGAGCTTGACACTTTGCACAAACTGCCGCGAATAAGCGCCGTCGATGCTCAAGCCCGGAATCGCCCGGATGTGGTAGCCAAAACCCAGGGACGCAAATACCCGATCACCATCCGGGATCCGTGGGTCGCGGGTGGAGTTGGGGGTTGGGGTCTGGTCAAATGCCACGCCGCTGCGCAGGGTGAACTCGTCGGTGAGGGCGTAGTCGCCACCGATGGCGTACGTCCAGGTGTTTTTGTAGTTGTACGGAATCGATACCAGGGTGCTGCCATCCGACTTCAAGGTCAGCGCCTTGAACGATGACCATTGGGTCCAGGTGGCACTCAGGCCCAGGGTCAAGCGCTCAGAAAACCGGTGGACCCAGTCCAGGGACGCATTGGCCGGGATGTCCAACTGTGCCGAGGCATTGGCACCACCGGGATACAGATGCAGGCCCGGATAGGCCAGTTCGACCAGGGTCTTGCCATCGAGTACCGGGGTGGTCATCAGGTCCCTGGAAAGTGCATCGGCATGGATATTGTATTTACCCTCCAGCTTGTTACTGATCTTGGCGTGGTAGTTCAGGCCGAAGGTGTCGTGCAACGTCGGCTTCCAGGCCATGCCGGCAAACCAGCCCAGGGAGGTGTTGTCGACCTTGACCCGCATCAAGGCGCTGCCCTGGCCCGCCGGAAAGGGAATGTTGCCCAGGTCCGGCGACTGCGCGGCGGCGGCATACAGGTCGACGTTCTGGCTCACGAAGCCTTTGGTGTGCTGCACAATCGCACCGCCGCCCACGGCAAACTGCTCATTGACCTTGAACGATAACGAACCGGTCAGGCCCACGGTTTCGATCTTGGTGTCCACCGCAAAGTCGCGGCCTTTCCAATCTTCGTCCCACGTCGTGCGTGCGCCCATGGGCACCACTTGGCTCAGGCCGAAGGCAAAGCGCTCGTTGAGCGGTATCACCACAAAGCCGCTCGGCACCCAGGCGTCGAAGCCGCCTTGGCCACCGTTGCCAGTACGGGGGGTGGACGTCGTGAGGCCAGTGTCCGGGTCGAACACCGTGCTGGACGCCGGATTGCCCATGTAGTCATGTGCCGAGCCTTTGTATTTGATGTCGATGTCGGCGTAGTTGAGGGTGAACTGCGAGATGCTCTGGTCAATAAATGCCATCGCCGCCGGGTTGTTGTAGGCCGCCGAGGGATCGTTCTGGAACATCGCCCCTCCACCGAACGCCCGCCCCCAGCCGGCAGTACTGGCCGTCGGCGTCATGAATGCGCCCGCCTGGACCTGACTGCCCCCGGCCATCAGCCCAGCCCACATTGCCAGGCCGAGGCATACCCGGGCCTGCTGCTTCTTGTCACTCATGCTCGACTCCTTTTTGTTATCCGCCGTACAACAGGCGCCTCTATCGAGGCGCCTGCCTTTCACGGGTGATCAGCCCTTTGCACCAGAGAGTGAGTTGCTCACGGCCCTACGCTGAGCGTCGGCACCCTGACGCTCAAGGATTGGACGGCGCAGTTGCCGGACAGCGGTTGGTTTTTACCGGTCAGGGTGCGGGTCGCCTGGTCCCATTCACCATTCAACGTACCCGCGCCGCAGTTGGATGCCGGGAATGCCACGGTCCAGCCCACGTTTGACACGGTGCCAGTGCCGGTGCCGGTGCTCGCGTTATAGCTGGTGGCGGTCAACACCCAGCCAGGAGACGGAATGTTTTTCAGCTTCGGCAGATTGCACAGGCCACCGCCGGTCAATGTGGCCGACGTCACGGTGGCGACACCACCGCTGACATTGCCGCCGAACACGATGCCGCACGAAATGGGAGCTCCCAGGGAAGATGGCGACGTTACAACAATGGTGCCTGGATCAGTGGTAAACGGGCCTTCCGGGGTGATCGACACAGCGCTGGCCATGGAAGCTGCGCCAAACAACAGAGCAAAGGAACTTATACAAACGAGGGTCTTCAAGCTTTTCATTATTTTTCCTCACATAAATAGCGAACTAAGTCGCCGGGATAATGGCCATGATCAAGCGCCCACGGTAAACCGCAAGACGCTCTTTCCAGCCAAATTCAAATTCAACTAACGATATACTTACACTTGTTTAAGCAACAACTTCCCGAGTCAAAGCCGCATTGAGTCCGCCGTAATGATTAATCGGCAGATCACTAAAAGCCAAACTTTGCGCAGGTGTAACTTAAAATCCTTGCGCGCCTCAAATGCCATGCCTGCCGCACTAAAAGCCAAGGCATAGACACTGAGCAAGGACACAGCCATTAAGTAAGTTTCAATTTAAAATTCTTTTTCAAAATTCGTATTAAATAATCTACCTGAAAAAACGCCGCACACCAGAGGGCATTTTCCATTTGCGACTAGTCCTACGAATTAGCTGTGTATGCAGTAGGAAGACCCATTAAAGCGGACACTTCAATACGCGGGTTATATGTAGAAGGATTTATACGCCGGCCTGCGCATTACCATTGGCCGCACATTTGCGCACAAAGTCTTGTACCCCGTCACAGGGCAATGCTTTGCTGAAATACCAGCCCTGGATAATCAGCTCTGCCCCGGCGTGGCCCCTGCCCGACTGCACGAAGGCCAATTGCTCGGCCGTTTCCACCCCTTCAACCACCACTCCCAGGTTCAGCGCTTCGCAAAAGCGCAACATGCCGATCAATACCTGGGCGCCCTTGGGGTCCTGCTGGGCCACGACAAAGCTGCGGTCGATCTTGATGTAGTCCACCGGGAACTGGTGCAGATAACTCAGCGCGGAAAACCCGGTGCCAAAGTCGTCGATATAGACCTTGGCCCCAATGCCCTGCAGTTTTTCGATCATCTGCCGGGTCATCTGAATGTCGCCCACCAGCGCATCCTCGGTAATCTCCACCGACACCTGGCCGTTGGCCTGGGACAGGATTTGCACCAGTTGCCGGCCATACGCCGGGGCGGTCAGGGTGGCACTGGAGACATTGATGGTGATCGGCAGCGCAAAGCCGATTTTCTGCCACTTCAGGTATTGGCGTACGGCCTGGGAGGCGACCCACAAGTCCACGTCCGGCATCAACCGGGCCTGGGCCAGCCACTGGAGGAACTCCCAGGGCGAATGCACCTTGCCTTGGCCATCGCGGGCCCGCATCAGTGCTTCGCAGCCAGTGCACAGGCCCGTCAGGGAGGACACCTGGGGTTGGTACTCCAGGTAGAACTCGTAGTCGCTGATCTGCTGGATCCTGCTCAATTCAATGGCCTGGCGTGCCAGCGCCTTGTGCGACGCCAGCACCGGGTCCAGTTCCAGTAGGCGGCCTTTTTCTTCGAGCCCGTGAAAGGTCATGTCAAATGACTTGAGGTAAACCGTACCGCCCTCTTGCGCCTGGCGATGGATCGCGCGCACGTAGGGCGCATAGACGAGCGTGCCCAAGCCCAGCAGCACCAGTTGCAACGCCACCGCAGCCAGGTCGCCCTGGGTGCTCAGGTAGGCATTGAGCAGCACCGGCGCGGTAAATGGCACGCTGGCCACCGCAGGCGAAACCCAGCCGGCCTGCACCACCAGTAACGCCAATACCGTGTTGATCACCGGCACGGCTAAAAAGGGTATGAACAGGCGCGGGTTGAGGATGATCGGCAAGCCGAACAGCAACACTTCGCTGACGTTGAACAGTGACAGCGGCAGGCTGGCCACTGCCAGCAGGCGCATGGATTGGGTCTTGGAAAACAGCAGGATCGCCAGCAACAGGCACAGGGAACCGCCAGCGCCACCAATAAAGGCAAAGCAGCCCAGCAGGCCGCCGTTCAACAGGTACCGGATCGGCTCCCCCGCCGCCAGCGCCGTGTTGTTGAGCACCACGGCCTGGTCCAGTGCGTCAAACAGCGGTTGCATCGCATACACACCATGGATGCCAAAAAACCACAGCAGCGAGTTGATCGCCGTGACAAACATCCCGCTGCCATAAGGCGACTGCAACGCATCAAGCATTACCGGGCCCTGGAACTGCACCACATGGGGTACCTGCAACAGCAACGACAAGATCACCACCAGCAGCAATGCGGTGATTGCCCCTGGCACCACCATGTTGACGGTGCCCTTGAGGTTGTGCCCCACCAGGTCTTCGTTGACCAGGCGGGTCCAGCGCCACCGATGCAGCCAGGCAATCGCCGGGACATTGATCAGTGGCGAAGCAATAGCAATAAACAGAACGAAGGTTGCCGACGCCCGTGGATAATCGCGCAGGACAAAGGTCGCAATGACCACATGCGCCAGGCACAGGAAGGCCACCGGCAACTGTGGCAAGCGGTGCTGGATCGCCAGCATATAGCCGATGGAAGCCGCCACCAGCAGCGGGATCACTGAACTGATCTTGGCGTGCAGGCCCGCCAGGAAGGCCACCAGCGGCGGGGGAAAATCGAGGATACGCGCACATTCAGACAACAGCAGGAACCCTGCCGAAACCAGCAGGCACGGCAAGATCCATAGCAAGCCTTCGCGGATGGCCCGCAACGACTCTGTGCTCGCCAAAGCCGCCAGGCGCCGGGTGAAGAAGAGTTTGAACAGCGTTTGCGCCATGATTATCTCCTTGCCCTGGGGCCATCCCAGCGGGGCCAGCCCCTCGACCAGAGTCTTCAACGATGGCTTAACGCTACACGTGCAGGCCGCGAAAATGAAAGGACTTTGCCGCGTCTGGCGGCGATGCGCCGTCTTGCGGGGCCAGTTGGCGTGCAGACAAGGGTGTAATTTCCTACGCTTTTTGAAACAATAGTGCGCTTACGGGCCTTGCGCCCACGCGTCTGGAGCAGGTTTTCGGAACCAACTGCAGCCCGCACAGGTCATCAGCTTCGTGGGTCTGTCGACCCCCAGGCCGGTATCGAACGACTCGAGCCACGGACCACTTTTACACCCAAGGGGTCGCTACGCCGACTGACCCAGGGATCTCAGGGAGATGTATTGAACATGCAACGCAGGATTTCAAATCGCGCACGACCTCTGGTTTTCACTGTAGTGCTCTGGTTGTGTGGGGTCGCCGTACTGTTTTTGATCAAGGCCGCGGTCGAAGCCGTCGAAGGGCCTATCAGCAAAACCTGGGTCGACTTGACCCTGGTGCTCGCTGCGTACCTGTTTTTCTTTATGCTCGATCCGCTGCAACAGTGGACGGCCAATCGCCTGCGTAAACGCGCCCGCCGCAAGAGCCGCTACGAACAAGCCTCGTCCTGAGGTCGGGCAACCTGTACTGCTGGAGTAACCCCTTGTCTGAACCTGGCGAAAACCTTCGGCTTGCCCTGGATATTTTCCTGGAGCAGCGCCCCGAGCTGCGCGCCGAACTGGACACGCTGAACCCCTTGGCCGCCCAGGCCAAGCGCGAAACCATGGCCCAATACCGTGCCGAACGCCTGCACGAAGCCTTTGAGGCCGAGGCCGAGGCGCAGAACCTGTTCGCCTGGGAGCTGACGCTGCAGCTGATCAGCCAGTCGCCGCAGGAGTTCGAGACCAAGCGCCTGGAAGTGCATAAGGAAGTGGCCCAGATGGCAGGCCTGGAGTGGGCTGAGTACTGTCAGTTACATGGCCTGGCTGACCGTAGCGGGTAACCTTTGCGGGCAGCGAAAACGGCATCGCGTCGCGACATCACACCATTGCCAGCGGATGCTTGCGTATCGGCGCACCGAATACCCGGTCGATGGCGTCCAGGTCATGCTCGTCGAGCACCAGCCTGGCCGCCGCCGCGTTGAGACGCACGTGCTCGGGGGTCACGGCCTTGGGGATGGCGATAACGCCGTCCTGGCGCAATACCCACGCCAGGGCAACCTGGGCCGGTGTCACCCCATGGCGACGGGCAATCTGCTTGAGGGTGGGGCTGGCCAGCAGCTGTCCACCCTGGGCGATTGGGCAGTACGCCATCAACGGCAGGTTGTGTTGTTGCCACCAGGGCAACAGATCGAACTCGATGCCGCGTTGTTCGATGTTGTAGAGCACCTGATTGGTGGCGCAGGCAGGTGATGCCAACTCTTGAAGGTCCGAGACGTCGAAGTTGGACACACCCCAGCGCCCGATTTTGCCGGCGTCACGCAGCCGTTCAAAGGCTTCAACCGTTTCTGCAAGGGGGTATTGCCCGCGCCAGTGCAGGAGATACAAGTCGATGTGGTCGGTACCCAGGCGCTTGAGGCTGGCTTCGCAGGCGCGGGGAATCCCGGCTTTGCTGGCGTTGTGGGGGTAGACCTTGCTGACCAGGAACACCTGCTCGCGGCGCCCCTGGATCGCCTGCCCGACCACTTCTTCAGCACCGCCCTCGCCGTACATCTCGGCGGTGTCGATCAGGGTCATGCCTTCGTCGATGCCCAGTTGCAGCGCAGCGACTTGTGCCGTTCGCTGTCCAGGGTCTTCACCCATACGCCAAGTGCCTTGGCCGATGACCGGAACCGGGGTACCCGCCAGATCGATGGTGCGCATGCCAACCTCCAGATAAGTGTGCGTTGCCCTAATGTGGCACTGAGCGGGCTGCGGGGTTCAATGCAAATCCGTGGGCATGCCCCGAAACGCACTGGGGCTGAGCCCCGTCCAGCGCTTGAACGCCCGGCGAAAACTGCGTACGTCACTGTAGCCGACCTCTTGGGTAATACGCTCGATGGACAACCCGGGGTTGCCCAGCAGCCCCATGGTGCGAGAGCGACGTACCTGTTCGAGCAAGGCTTCGAACGTCAGCCCATGGTCGGTCAGGCGCCGGCGCAGGGTGCGCCCGCTCATGTTCAGGTCACGGGCAACTTTTTCTAGCTGGCTGCCCTGCAAGTCGCGGGAAATGGCGCGCTCCACCGCCTGGATCAGGTCCATTTTGCGGTGCAGTTCGGCACTTTCCAGTTCCAGCAGGCCAATGGCCTGACGCAATGCCAGGGCATGGTGGTTGGGCAACGGCACATCAAGCCACCGGGTCTCCAGGACCATGCGGTTATGCAGGCAGCCAAAGCGCACATCGTCACCGAACAAACGCTGGTACTCGCCGGCATACACCGGCGGCGCATGCATGAACTCCATGCGCAATGGCTTGAACTCGCTGCCCACCAGGGTGCGACCGTAGATCATGAGGCTGGCGAAGAACTCCTCGGCGGCAAACACCTGGACCTCGGCATAAGGCAACAGGCATTCGACATCCACCATGACCTCCTGCGTGCCTTCATGGGTGCGTGAGGTGGCGATACCGCCGGAGGTGTGCTGGTGGCGCTCGCCCACGGCAAAGGCATCGCGCAAGGTCTTGCACAACGAGATGACATGCCCCAGCAGGCCCAGGGTGCCCAGCACGTTCTGATTGCCGACACACAGGCCCAGGCCCTGCTCGGGCAGGATCTTGAGGGCACGCTGGATCATCGCCACCGCCTGGCGATAGGAAATGCGTAGCGCCGGGTCTTCCAGGTCGGCCAGGGTAAACCCCAGGCCACGGCACAGATGCTCGGCATTGGCGCCCTTCTGCGCCACGACCTGCCCCAGGGTCTGCAGGAGAAAAGGCGACACCAGCGCCAATTCGTAGTGTGGATCAACGGTTTTGCTGTGCATGGATCTGCGATTCCCGACTCTATGCCCGGTTATTGTTTTAGAAACATCCTGACAATCATAGGTGCTTGCAAGGCTCGCCGCACTCTGAATGAACGGTGTCCGGCAAAGCCCCCTTATGTGGCCGCCAATACCCTGCCCACTGGGGCGCCAAGGGCTTATTTCTATGGGCGCGGCTGCGATGAGGGCCGCCGGTGCATTCATCCAACAATAATAATGAGCCCAGCCATGAACCCAACCCGCGCGCTTGCCCCCCTGCCCCTTGCCCTGGCCCTTATCAGCCTGCCGACCCTGGCCACGGAGGGCGGCGTGGACAATATCGGTCCCGGTACCGATGGCTTTTACATCCTGCCCCTGGATGTCGATCACCTGCCGGACCACATGTTCGCCTTCAACCTTTACTACAACCACTATGAAGCGACGAAACTGGACATCAGCTCCCTGGGGGGCAAAGTAGCGCAGGTAAAGATCCGCTCGGACGCGATCATCCCGCGCCTGGACTACCTGAGCCCGCTGCGGGTGTTTGGCGGGCGGCTGGGCGGCTACATTGCCCAGCCATACCTCAAGCAACAAGTGGCGCTGTTCGGCATGTCGGACCAACGCGAAAGCATGGGCGACACCACCATCGCGCCGATCATCCTGTGGGACCTGGGCACAAACCTGACCCTGGGCGCCGCCGTGGAAATCACTGTGCCTACCGGTGAGTACGATGCCTCGCGCCTGGCCAACACCAGCAACAACTTCTACACCTACAAGCCGCTGGTGTCGGTGACATGGCTACCCAACGAGCGCACTGAACTGTCGATCAAGACCACCTACAGCTTCAACCAGGAAAACCACGACACCGACTACCGCTCCGGGCAGATTTTCCACTTCGACTACTCGGCCAGCTACAAAGTGAGCGACAACGTCAGCCTGGGCATCAATGGCTACTATCTCAAGCAGACGACTGACGATAAGCAGTACGGGCGCACTGTCACCACTTTCTACGGCGAAGACGTCGACGATGGGGTGCGGGGCCAGGTGTTTGCGGTGGGGCCGGCGGTGTACTTCACCTTTCTCAAGTACGCCAGTGCGGAGATCCGCTGGGCCAAGGAATTTGATGTAGAGAACCGGCCGCAAGGCGACATGTTGTGGGCCAAGCTAACGATCCCGTTTGCGTTGTAGCCGCCCTGCAACAAGGCCTTTGCCACAGGCCGGTTCCTACACAGGCGTGCGCAGTTTCAACCCGTGTAGACCGGCCAGCTGTCGACAATTTTGCCGCCGCGCACCGCCAGCAGATCGCCAAACTGCAACAGCACCGACTCAGTCTGAGTCGGGCGCAAGAACACCTGATCGTCGATGTTTAAGCCAACCCCCGGCGAACCATTGACCATCTCCTGATTGGAGCTGCGGCCATATAAGCCATTACTTTGCAGCCCCAGGGGCGACTCGAACTCAGCCATCCAGTTACCGCCATAGATAAAGAACGTCTCGCGCTGGTTGCGATCCCACCAAGACAACAACCGGGACTTGTCGTCCAGCGCCGGGATGTTGACCGCGCCGGTGCTTTTGAGCACCGGCGTGGCGATGTAGGCCGCCGGGACGTGCTCGCTGAGGGAGGGCAAATCATAATGCGTGGGTTTGAGCATGGCGGTGCCCACAGAGACTTCGCTGCTCAACTGCTCCTGCTCATGCATCCCATAGCTGGGGCTGCCAGCGGTATTGAGCGTCAGGCCATCACGCCACAACGCGGCAAACTGCTGGCGGGTAAAGTCGACAAAACCGTGGTAACGCTGCATGACCTTGTCGAACAACGCCTGGGGCGAGCCCAGGATGCCCGGCACGCCCATGCCGACAAACGGGTCATAGCCCATGAACCCTGCAAACTCCAGATGCTGGGGATGCGCACTGATCAGTCCGAGCATCTGCCCCAACACTGCGTTATCGCTGATACCGCCGCGATGCAGGCCCACATCCAGCTCGATATTGATCCGCAGCCGTGTGCCCAGGCCCTGGGCCAGCGCCAGGTATTGCTGCAGGCGCTGTGGCGTATCCAGCAGCCACTGCAATTGCCGGGCGGGGTCGAAAGGCCCCTGGTGCCCTTGATAAAACAGCTCGGCAGAACGCACCGGCAACGGCTTGCCCAGCAGGATATCGGCGTCGGGGAACACCTGGGCATCATGGTTCAGAAAGGGTTGGTGAAACGACATCAGGCGCTGTGTGCCGGCGCGCTGGGCAATGTAGGCCAACAGGCCCGGCGCAGGCAGGGATTTTTCCACCAGCCGCAGGTGCTTGCCGCCGCGCCGCACTGATTGCATCACGATGTCGATGTTGTGATCCAGACGATCCAGGTCAATCAGCAACACCGGACGCATCGGCCCATGGGCCTTGAGCTGCTGGTTCAACTGGCGAAAATACGCGCTGTACGGCGCGCCCCGGTCAGCCGGACGCAGCAGCGCGGCGCCCGCCACCAGCAAGGCTCCGGCGCCGAGGGTGCCGGCCATGAAGTTTCTGCGGTTCATCAGGCAACTCCCAGGATGGATGACAGGTGCGCGTTGAGGAACTTGCCGCCGGGATCGAGGGCCTGGCGCACCCGCGCGAACTCATTCCAGCGCGGATACAGGTCCTGCAAGGTGCGGGCATTGAGGCTATGCAATTTGCCCCAGTGCGGCCGGCCGGCGTATTTCCAGAAGATCGGCTCGACCGCAGCGAAGAAGTTGTGATGGTCCATGGTGTAGTGCTGGTGCACCGAGATCGAACAACTGTCGCGGCCTTCAAACATGCTCAGGGGAATATCGTCGGCCTTGACGTAGCGGTACTCGATGGGAAACCAGGTACGCAGGTCCTTGTCGCGGATCAACTTGAGGATTTCCCGCAGGCAGGCCGGGCCATGTTCGGCGGGCACCGAATACTCCATCTCGTTGAAACGCACATTGCGCACGTTGGCGTAGACCTCGAACGATTCGGCCACCCGGTCCTGGAAGCTGGCGAAATAGCGCAGGCTGTTGAGCAGTGTGCGGCGGGTTGCGGGGAAGTCGCTGGCATATTTGTCGAGGTTTTCGATAATCGACACGAACTCATTGCCGCCCGCCTCTGACGGGTCGATTGGCGGGGTCGGGGCTTCGCTGGTTTCGTTGAGGGCGATGGACAACGCGTAGTCGGAATGGGTCACCACCAGCATCTCCCAGTGCTGGTTCTCCCGGGTGTTGTTTGCCACGTCCTCCAACAGCTCCTCGGTGCGGGCGATCCATTGGCGCTCCCGCAGGCGATAAGGCGTGCGGTTTTGCATGCGCACGCGGGTGGCCACGCCAAGCGCGCCCAGGGACACACGGGCGACGTTGAACACCTCGTGCTCACGCCCAGCGTCGCACTCCAGCACCTCGCCCTGGGCCGTCACCAGTTGCAGGCCGGTGACACCGGCGGAATACGAGGTAAAACCGACCCCGGTGCCATGGGTCGAGGTGGAAATGGCGCCGGCCAGGGTCTGGTAGTCGATATCTGCCATGTTCGGCAGCGCCTGGCCGACCGCCTTGAGCGCAGGCCCCATACGGGACATGGGCGTACCGGCGGCAAAGGTGGCTTGCAGGCTGCCGGGGTCGTGATCGAGCAAACCATTGAAAAAACTCAGCGACAGTAACGTGCCATCTGTCGGTACCAAGGCGCTGAATGAATGGCCCGAACCCACCGGGCGGACCTTGCCCGGGGCGTGGCGGATGACCTGCACCAACTCATCCAGGTCCTTGGGCGCCAGGCGCTCCAGGGGCAGGCAGGCTTGTGCACCCGACCAGTTGCGCCACGGGATCAAGCGCGGCGCCCGGGCCAACTGGGCCAGCGCCGGTTTGCTGCTGATTGCCAGGAACGCGCCGACTGCGGCCGAACGCTGCAACAGTTGCCTGCGTGAAAGCACCATCACCTACCCCATTATTATTGAATGTGAACACCGGCCATGAAGCTGATCAGCCCCAGGAACTGCTCCTCGGAACACTGCATGCACAGACCCATCGGCGGCATGCCCTGGTAGCCGTTGAGGGTATGGTCCAGCAGCGTGTCTGCGCCCTGGGCAACACGTGGGGCCCAGGCCTGGCTGTCGCCGGTCAGTGGCGCGCCGGATGCAGGGTTGGCGTGACAGAGTTTGCAACTGGTGTCGTAGAGCCGGGCCAGCGCCAGGTCGGTGGGCACGGCGTTGCTCGCCGTGGCGGGCGGGGGATGTTGCGGTTTGTCGTTACAGGCTGACAGCAGGCCCAGCAAGGCCAGCAGCAACCCCATGCGACGGGGGGTTGTAGACC
This sequence comes from Pseudomonas sp. HC1(2025), assembly GCF_058742075.1. Taxonomy (NCBI): domain Bacteria; kingdom Pseudomonadati; phylum Pseudomonadota; class Gammaproteobacteria; order Pseudomonadales; family Pseudomonadaceae; genus Pseudomonas; species Pseudomonas sp. HC1(2025). Next base: position 3,184,163 of record NZ_CP196017.1, read on the forward strand.
ACATAGCCACCCTCTCTTGTTGTGTGAACAGCAGGGTTCACACTAAGTCAGTGGCGGCGCGGTGTTGAGGGTATTGGGGGACACAAAGGGGGGCTTGGGCGGACAGGGTCGGGCGACCGGCGCTCCATGACAGACCGCCGGCGCCCGCGACAACTGGCTTAGAACGCCAGGCCGACCTTGAAGCCGTACTCATCGCGCTTGAGCTTGGTGTTATCGGCTACTTCGGAATCCTCATCGAGCTTGTACTCGGTGCGGGTGTAATACAGGCCGGCCATCACTGGCAGGTCGCCGTTCTGGTTCATCAGCAGGCTGACTTCGGCGTAGGGATTGGTGCGGTCCTTGAGGTCCACGGTGTCGCTGCCGATGCCGTCGACCTTGAGCTTGGTGCGGCCGTCGAGGGTGTGGCGCGCACCCAGTTCGACGCGCATGGTCATGCTGTCGAACTGATGGTTGTAACCCACCGCCGCCTTGGCAAACGGCGACTTGCTGGTGAGTTTCATGTCGTAGTCGCCAGAGTCCGGCTCATAACGGGTCCAGCTGTAGCCACCACCGACCAGCACATCGACGAAGTTGCGCGCATCCAGGGCGGCGCGCCAGCCCAGATCGAGATCGGCCTGGCCGTCCTTGAGCTTGTTGTCACTTTTCTTGCCGAACTTGGCGTCTACACCGGCCTGGTAGATGAAGCCGGATTCGGCAGTCAGCTTGTTGCCGAAGTTATAGAACACCCCGGCTTGCGGCATATGGTCCTTTTCGCTTTCGCTACCGCCTTCGAGCTTGAAGTCGTTGTAGCTGCCCAGGATACCGAAGGTGGAAATCGGGTCGGTGGACGGTGCAGCAAAAACCACGGCCGGCGCGGCAACCAGGGCCAGGACCGAAGAATTCTTGAGGATTTTTCCGAATAGTCTGGACATCGTTTTACATCTCCTTTTGAGGTGGGCAAATTATTCAGGAATCGGTTCGAACCCCCTGTTTTGCAAAAGGTTCGATTTAATTTGCCTTGGATTCGGAGGTAAAACGCTTCAGCGAAGGCTCTAGATCAAGCCTCTATACAAATCCGCATCAAGTCTGGGCCAATATTTGCGCCAGTCGCAGGCGTAGTTGCGGGTGTTCGGGTACGCGCAAACCAAACGCCTGCTGCAGCAGCGCCAACAGTTCGTCGACATCGCTGATCGTGCGTTTCTCGCTGTCGCGGCCCAGGTGATGAACCGCGTAGTTGCCATTGTTCAAGGTGCGGCGCAGCCCCGGTGCGATCAACGCCACTTTCAACTGCCTGCGAAATGGCGAGTCGGGGTGAGTGGAGACATACCAGTTGCCCACTTCATAGTCGTAGTGCGACTGCGACTGCAGGTCGAACACGTACAGCCCACGCCACTCCTCGCCTACCTGGGCCCACAGGGTGTAGCTTCCGGCATTCAAGGTCAGGCGATAGGGCTCATGGGCGGTGGCCTGTGGCGCCAGGTTGTCCAGTTGCAAGGGGCTGCTTGGCACCATGCCACCAAACCCGACATCGCTGATGTAGCGCACACCCTCAAGGGTCACCAGGCTCAGGCGATGGGTGCGCGCGGTATGCGCATCAGGCGGCCCGCCGATCACCACCCGACCGGTGATTCCTCGCGCCTCGAAGCCCAGCTCTTGCAACAAGGCCAGGAACATCTGGTTCAGTTCATAGCAATAACCCCCCCGCCCGTCGAACAGGACTTTTTGCTCGATGCTGGCCAGGTCAAGGGGCACCGGCAGGTGTGACAGGACCGAGAGGTTCTCGAAGGCGAAGGTACTGACATGGCGCAACTGCAACTGCGCCAGGGTCGCCAATGTGGGCGCGGGCGGGGTGTCATACCCCAGGCGTTGCAGGTACAGGCGGCTGTGGGTCAGGCTCGGTGAATCCTGGGACATGGCGCGATCCTTGGGCGCGGGGCGAAGGTTCCACTAATACCCGTAACCGTTGCTGCTGCCAATACTGATCTGTGGCAACGGGTCGTAGGGATGTGGCACAAACTTTCTGAACCTTTCTGAACCTAATTGCATCAACTCCATATCAAAACAGGGAGGCAATATGGGCACGGCAACGATCTACACCATCCACTACAGGCTGCACGGCGAACCCAAGTCCTTTGTGGTGCGGGCGGAGGTGATGAACAACGCCGAGGCATGGCATTGGGCCAGCTGTGATGCGGGAGTGGCCCATGTCGGGCGTATTGGCCGTCCTGGCCATGAGCGCACCAAGAAGACTACCCGGCCATGGGCGGAGAAATACGGCATCACCGAGGTTACTTGGCTCGCGCCCAAGCATTTGTAGGGGATGGTTTGTCGGCGACGGGCAATAGCCAAAGGGCCTCATCGCCGACAAGCCGGCGCCTACAGTTGTGGGAGCTATTTGGGTTTCAGGTTGCCCAGGGGGTCATAAGCCGGCTGCTTGCCGGCGTTGTGCTGCTTGTCCAGCGGGGCAATGGCCGGGCCGACGGGGTCAACCTGCGGGTCGGCCACGTCCGGGGAGTCTGGATCGAAACCCAGGTCGTGCTGGTCACTGGCGTGTTCCGAGGAATGCGGGCCAGCGGGCTTTTTCGATTGTTCAGTCACAGCCATCTCCTTCGCTTTGCTCACGATGCACACATTTCTTAGAGAAAACCCCGACCGCCATCGTTCAACTTTCTCACGCCCGCCGACAAACCGTGAGAAGATGCCGCGCCGCGCAATACCCCTACTTAGCTCATGGAGACTGCCCCCCGCATGTTTGAGATCAAACCTGTCGATCCGCAAACCTATCGCCAGCAGACCCGCCGCAGCACGTTGATCGTCGCGGTGATCTTCATCGCCCTGGCCATGCTGTTGTCGAGCCTGGCGGTGATGTTGTTTGGCGAGCCTGGCGGCGACAACTTTCGCTTCAATGTCGGCGGTGTGGTGGCGGGTGTGGTGCTGACCATCGCCCTGGTACGTGGCCCGCTCTGGTCACAGGCTTGGCTCGCGCCGGCGATCTATGGCTGGCAGCTCAAGCGCAGCCTGATGCGGGTTACCAATGTGATGCACAAGGTGACCGAGCGGGTACAGGCCAACGATCCGACGGCGATGAAGCTGCTGCGGTTCTATCACCTGGGGCTGACGCAAATGCACGAGCTGGACGCCAATACCAGCGCCCAGGCACAACTGGTCGCCGAGGTCGAGAAACATAAGGCGCAGATGAAGGCGCTGGGGATCAAGGCCGAGCAAACACGCCTGGATCCAGCGTGGTTGAAGGCCTTGAAAGACAACTGATCGCTAGCCGCTCTCGGCGGCAAGCGGGTCAGGCGCAGATCGCGCTGAGGTCCAGGTGACCGTCCTTGAGTGGCGGGCACCAGTAGTAACCACCGGTCAACGGCGTGCTGATGCGGTACAGGCCGTCGACAATCCCGTCTTCCAGGCCGCTCATGCGGCGCAACTGGGCTTCAAAGGCATCGAAGGAATGGCCGAACGCGAGGAACATCAACCCCGCCTGGCCGTTTTCGGCCCAGGGCATGGAGCGGCGCACCACAAAGGCCTCGGGGGTAAAGCTCTCCTGGGCGGTGCGCTTGACGTGGGCCGACTCGGGGGCGTCGTCCAGCTCTTCGTTATCGCCATGGCGACGCCCGATGATGTGGTCACGCTCCTCGGCCGGTAAGGCGGCGAACCCGTCCAGGTCATGTTGCCACTGCTGGATCGCGGCAAAGCTGGCGCCGCTGCCGGCGACGGCGGCTTCGATTGCCGCGTCGTCGTGGGGGTTTTCGGTGCCGTCTTCGTAGTCGGTCAGGTCAAAACCGGTCTTGTAGCGGAAACCTTCAGTCATCTGCACCAGGCGAAACGCCGGCGCCAGGGCCTTTTCAAAGGCCCGGCTGCGCAACAGCAATTCACCACGGTCTTCACCATGCAGCCAGCACCACAGCGCCTGTTGGGTGGACGGGTTGTTGGCACCGGGCGCCGAAACGTGTGGGAAGCTGCGCAGCCCTTCGATGCGAGCGCCGAGTGCATTGACCAGCGGCTCACCCAACCCCACCACCACTGCCGAGTCGGCCAACTGTACCAACGCGTCGAGCGCAGCCGGCACCGCGTCGATGGACTCGATGGCAAAAAACAGATGGCGTGCCTGCAACGGCACCGGTGCGGCAAGAATGCCCGGCTGGTACTGACTCATATGAACTCCTTCAAGAAAGCCGCGTAGTTTACCCGGCACAGCCCCACTGTGCGTAGGGAAATACGTGTAAGCCTTGCAACAGAGCCCTCGGATGGAGGAATCTCTGACTCAAGCTGTGCAACCACTCCAGGGGTAGCGACATGACCACCAATCACCTGCTTGCCAATCTGTTTCCCACCGCCAATGACATCCCCGAGCAATTTCGCCTCGCCGCCCCCATCGAACAGCGCGACTACCTGGTCGACGGCCAGTTGCGCATCTGGAACGGTCCCTTGGCCCAGGTGCGCAGCCCGGTCCAGTTGGCAGGCGCTGACGGCGACACGCCAGTGATTATCGGCAGCACGCCCTTGCTGGACGCCGAAACCGCCCTGCTCGCCCTCGACGCCGCAGTGCGGGCCTATGATCGTGGCCAGGGTCAATGGCCTACGATGCGGGTGGTCGAGCGTATCCAGCATGTCGAGGCGTTTTTGCGGCGCATGCGCGAACAGCGCGATGCCGTGGTGAAACTGCTGATGTGGGAAATCGGCAAGAACCTCAAGGATTCACAGAAAGAGTTCGACCGCACCTGTGACTACATCACCGACACCATCAACGCCCTCAAGGAGCTGGACCGCCGTTCCAGCCGCTTCGAGCTGGAACAGGACACCCTGGGGCAGATCCGCCGCGTGCCCATGGGCGTGGCGCTGTGCATGGGCCCTTACAACTACCCGCTCAATGAAACCTTCACCACGCTGATCCCGGCGCTGATCATGGGCAACACCGTGGTGTTCAAGCCGGCCAAGCTCGGCGTGCTGTTGATCCGCCCGTTACTGGAAGCGTTCCGCGACAGCTTCCCGGCCGGGGTCATCAATGTGATCTATGGCAGCGGGCGGGAAACCGTCAGTGCGCTGATGGCCAGCGGCAAGGTGGATATCTTTGCGTTTATCGGCACCAACAAGGCGGCCAGTGATTTGAAGAAGCTGCACCCGCGCCCCCATCGCCTGCGTGCAGCCCTGGGGTTGGATGCGAAAAACCCCGGCATCGTGCTGCCAGAGGTCGACCTGGATAACGCAGTCAACGAAGCGCTCACCGGTTCGCTGTCTTTCAACGGCCAGCGCTGCACCGCGTTGAAAATCCTGTTTGTGCATGAGTCAGTGGTCGAGCGCTTCATCGAGAAATTCAACCAGAAACTCGCCACCCTCAAGCCGGGCATGCCATGGGAGGACGGCGTCTCACTGACGCCGCTGCCGGAAGTGGGCAAGGTGGAATACCTCAACGGCCTGGTGGCCGATGCCGTGCAACACGGGGCCAGGGTGGTGAACGCCAACGGCGGTGCCAGCCGTGGCTCGTTCTTCTACCCGGCGGTGCTGTACCCGGTGAACCCGCAGATGCGCGTGTATCACGAGGAGCAGTTCGGCCCGGTGGTACCGATCGTGCCCTACCGCGATCTGGACACGGTGATCGACTACGTCCTGGAATCGGATTTCGGCCAACAGCTGAGTATCTTCGGCACCGACCCGGCACACGTCGGGCGCCTGGTGGACACCTTCGCCAACCAGGTGGGCCGGATCAATATCAACGCCCAATGCCAGCGCGGCCCCGACACGTTCCCGTTCAATGGCCGCAAGAACTCGGCCGAGGGCACGCTGTCGGTGCATGACGCCCTGCGGGTGTTCTCGATTCGCACCCTGGTGGCAACCAAGTTCCAGGACAACAACAAAGCACTGATCAGCGATATCATTCGCGACCGGGCGTCGAGCTTCTTGACCACCGACTATATTTTCTAAACTGCTCCCATGTCGGAGCGGGCTTGCCCGCGATGCAGGCGCCTCGGTGTATCAGTTGCTCCGGGGTGATGCTATCGCAGGCAAGCCAGCTCCCACATTGGACCGCATAACATCTAAAGATGAGGCCTGCTTAAGCCCGATGAATCTGCCGCCCTTCGCCCGCCGCCTGTTGCGGCCCCTGCTCGACCCGTATCGCCGCTATCGCCATGCCAAACTGATCCACGCCGTACGGGTTTCCATCGGCCTGCTTGCGACCATCCTGCTGACCACCGGTATCAACCTGCCCCATGGTGAATGGGCCTCGGTGACCATGCTGGTGGTGATTGGCGGCTTGCAGCACCACGGCAATATCGGCAAGAAAGCCGTGGAACGGGCCTACGGCACGCTGATCGGTGCCAGTGTGGGCCTGTTGCTGGTAGCGCAACAGGCGTACTTCGGCCAGCCATTGTTGACGTACCTGTTGATGTCGGTGGTGTGTGGCTTCTTTTCCTATCACGCCATCGGCAAGGGTGGGTACACCGCGTTGCTATCGGGGATCACGGTATTTATCGTCGCCGGCCACGGGGATAACCCGCTGTCAGATGGCCTGTGGCGTACGGTCGACATTTTGATCGGCATTGCCCTGGCCCTGGCGTTTTCCTTCGCCCTGCCGCTGTATGCGGTGTATTCCTGGCGCTACAACCTGGCCAGCGCCCTGCGCGATTGCGCCGCGATCTACAGCCGGATCATCAGTGGCCAATCGGTTACCGATGATGAGCATCTCAAGCTGCTCAATCGTTTGAATGCGGCAATGTTGCAACTGCGTTCGCTGATGCCCTCGGTGTCCAAGGAGGTGCGGATTTCCATGACCGAGCTGGATGCGATCCAACGCCACCTGCGGATGTGCATCAGCACCCTGGAAATCCTTGGCAATACGCGCCCCGATCCACGGGATGAACAGGCGATGGCGCGCTTGCAGCTGGCACTCAAGGCCGAGCATCGGCAGATTCGCGTGCAGTTGATCGGGATGGCGCGGGCCCTGCAATCGGGAGCCACGCAACGCTTGGAACGAACCAGCCTTGCTGCGCCTGATCCTCAAGCCCCCCTGGAGGTTCCAGTGCACAGCGCGTTGGATGGCTATCGGCTATTGACCGCGCAACTGGCGGCAAATGTCGACGCGATGCACGCCCGGTTGGCGAAAAGCGCCAAGGCGTGGAAGATCTGAAAAAACGTTGTGAATTAATATTGGATCCACATTTTTTTCACGTTTTATTCACATCCGCAGACGTACTGTGAAGCCTCATCCGTTACAAACGTTGCATATCAAGCCCGCCGCCCCAGCGGGCTTTTTTTTGCGCGCCATTTGATCAGCGCGCGACTTTGCCCGTTGCCGGCAGCGCGGACTGGCCACGAATCGCCCGCTGGGTGTCAAGCACCCGCGCCAGCGCCGTTTCGGCTTCCGGGCTTTGCTGCGGTACACGAATGGCCGCCGAGACCAGCGTGATCAGCTTGGCCATCACCTCCGCATCCGTAGCCGGGCGCCCCAGGCTCATGGAGTTCATCAGCAGGCGCAGTTCGGTGCCGGCCATCACCCCGGAAATCGCCTTCAAGGCAAATTGCAGGCGCACCCCCAGCTCATTGCGCGGCAGGTCGGGCAGTGCCAGGGCGAAGGCTTCAAAGAAGCGCTGGAACACCGGCTGGTAGTGGACCTTGAGGTATTCCTGGATAAACGGCGACGTATCGCTATAGACCCGGCCAAGGAAGCGGATGAAAGAGCGCCCTTCGCCGCTGGCCGGATCACTGCGCTCAAGGCCCATGGCCGGGGCGAACAGCACGCCGAGCAAGGTATCGCAATCGAGCGGGCCGTCAGACTCTGCCTCGCAGCGGGCAAGCAATTCCAGGCGCTGCTCGTTGAGCGGCTCCAGGCGTTGCATGAGTAATGTTTTCATCAGGGAGTCCTTGTCCCCGAAATGATAATTTACCGCGGCGAGGTTGACCTGAGCCTTCTCAGTGATTTGCCGCAATAACACGGCGTCGTAGCCGTATTTGATGAAGAGAGCCTCTGTCGCATCCAGCAGTCGAGTCTTGGTTACATTTGGAGCGCTGAGTTTCTTCGCGACCATATAAGTTCCACGGGGGAAATATGTTTTAAAAAAAAATTTGATTTTTTATACCGGGGCGGGTGCTCGAAAGCAAGTAGTGACACTGCACCATACTATCCAAACGCACTGATGGTTACCCTCGCAACGGTTTGCCAAGGGTTGGCCCGGTCGTTTTCAAGCCACCGGTATCGGCTCTACCAACAGAAAAACCGCTCTATCTCTGTGGCTGGCGAAGCCGCTGGATCACGGTTACTATTCAAACAATATTTTTAAAACAAGAATAAAAACCAGCTGTCGGCAGCCGCCACGCAGGCCCTGAAGATGTTACAAAAATTTTCAGGAGCAGGTCGGATTGCCGCAGCGCAAGGCGTAGTCATGATGACAGATACCCCAACGCTCCCAGGCTTTATTTCCCTGCAAGGCATCGGTAAAAGCTATCAATTGGCCGGACAGCACCTGGCCATTCTCAATGATGTCAGCCTGTCCATCGCCCGTGGAGACAGCTGCGGCATCCTCGGCGCTTCGGGCTCCGGCAAAAGCACCCTGCTCAATATCCTCGGCCTGCTGGATCTGCCCGACTGCGGCGCCTATCGCTTCGCCGACCATGACATTTTCCACGCAACGCCAGATCAACTGGCCGCGATCCGCAACCAACAGATCGGTTTTGTGTTCCAGAGCTTCAACCTGCTGCCGCGCCTCAGCGCCCTGGACAACGTCGCCCTGCCCCTGGCCTATCGCGGCGTGTCGCGCCAGGAATCGGTGGCGCGGGCCCTGCATATGCTTGAGCAGGTAGGCCTGGCCGAACGGGCCCACCACCGCCCCGCCGACCTGTCCGGCGGCCAGCGCCAGCGGGTGGCCATTGCCCGGGCGCTGGTGGGCGCACCGGCGGTGATTCTGGCTGACGAACCCACCGGCAACCTCGACAGCCACACCGCCCAGGACATCATGGACCTGCTGCTGGCCCTGAACCGCGAGCAGGGTGTCACCTTGATCATCGTCACCCACGACGCGCATATCGCCGCACGCCTGAGGCGCCAGATCCTGGTGCGCAACGGCGTGGTCCATGAGGCTGAATGCGTATGAGCCTGCGGGTCGAACAGAGCCTGAGCCAGTTGTTGCATGAAGCATTTGTCAGCCTGCGAACCCTGGGCAAGCGCTCGATCCTGGCCTTGCTGGGGATCGTCATCGGCAGTTCATCGGTGGTCGCGCTGATCAATATCGGGCATAACGCCGCCGAAGATGCGGCGATGATTTTCAAGGACATGGGCACCGACACCCTGGTGGCGCAGTTCCCACCCAAGGGCAACAGCACCGCGCATATGCCCACCCGCCTCAATCTGCAAGCCGTACGCGAGGCGGTGCCGGGCATCGCCCACATCGGCGCGATTTCCTCGTTCAGCGGGCCGGTCGTCTTTCATGGCCGCACCACCAACGCCGGCTTGGTTGGTAGCACCCCAGGTCTCAAGGACGCCATGCGCCTGGTGCTGCGTGAAGGGCGCTTCCTGTCCGAATTCGACAGCGGCGAAACCTTCGCGGTGATCGGCGACCAGATCGCCCAGGCGTTAAGCGCGCCCGGTGACCCGTTGCGCCTGGGCGACCGGGTGCGGGTCAACGACTATCTGTTCCTCATCATCGGCATCCTGCAGAACCAGCCACGGTCGATGCTGATCCCGGTGCAAACCAACGAGTCACTGTTCATCCCTGCCCCAGGCATGCTGCGCATCTATTCCTCACCCCAGGTCGGCAGCGTGGTCCTGCGCGCTGCAGCCGGCCAGGACATGGAGCGCATCGCGGCAGGCGCCACCAAGGCCTTGGGCGCGCAACTCACGGAGCACACCGTCGAGATCCAGATCCCCCAGCAAATGATCGACGGCATGACCCGGCAAAGCCGCACATTCGCCTATCTGCTGCTGGCCTTGGGCGCCATCTCCCTGGTGGGCGGCGGGGTCGGCGTGATGAATGTGATGCTGATGAATGTCTCGGAACGCCGCCGGGAAATCGGCATCCGCATGGCCCTTGGCGCTCGCCAGCGCGACATCCGCAACCTGTTCCTGCTCGAAGCCGTCACCCTCACCGCCGTCGGCGCACTGTGTGGCGCGGTACTGGGCATGGGGGCAGCCTATCTATACGCCTGGCTGTCGGGCTGGCAGTTTTCCCTGGCCGTGTTGGCGCTGCCCCTGGGAGTGGGCAGTACGTTGCTGGTGGGGTTGTTTTTTGGGATCTACCCGGCCGTTTCGGCGTCACGCTTGCAGCCGGTGGAGGCCCTGCGCGATGAATAAGCCCTTGTTGTGGCTGATGGCCCTGCTGAGCCTGCCCTGCGTGGCCGCCGATATCGTGATCCGCCCTTCAGCGCCGACCACCACGCGCAGCGGCTATGAGCGCAGTGTCTCGCTCAATGCCCAGCTCACTACCCTGACCCTGGGCGACGCGGTGTACCTGGGCCTGCGCAACAACCCGGCGATTCGCAGCGCGTACCTGCAACGGGTGGCGCAGAAGTTCGACCTGCGGGTGGCCGAAGATGCCTTCAACCCCAAGCTGGTGCTCAACAGTACCTACCGCACCACCCAAGGCAGCGACGACCGCGCCCGCAATGCCAACCTGTCACCTACCACCAGCTTGCTCGGCGAGTACGGCACCCGCCTGAGCATGGGCTGGACCCAGCAACTGAACAACGCCAACCGCGCCGGGCGCTACCGCAGCGATGGCCTGGACCTGGCCATCATCCAGCCGCTGATGCGCGGCGCCGGCTGGGACGCCACCACCGCCCCGCTGCGCCTGTCACGCCTGTCCGAGCAGGCCAACCGCCTGAACCTCAAGGCCAACGTCGCACAGACCATCAGCCAGATCATCGCCACCTACCGCGACTTGCTGCGTGCCCAGGAGCAACTGAGCATCACCCAGGAAGCGCTCAAGCGCTCCAACACCCTGCTGGACGTAAACAAGGCACTGATCAATGCCGGGCGCATGGCCGAGTTCGAAATCGTGCAGACCGAGGCCGACATCGCCTCCCAGCAACTGGGGGTCGAGGAAGCCCAGAACCAGCTGGACATGAGCCGCCTGGCGTTACTGCGCCTGCTGGCCCTGGACCTGGCGACCCCGATCCGTGCCACCGAAGCCCTGGAAGCCACACGCATGGACATCGACAAGCGCGAGGCCTTCAACCTCGCGCAAAACCAGCAGCCCGAATATCTCCAGGCGTTGCTGGGCAGCCAACAGGCCGACCTCAACCTGGTACTGGCCAAGGATTCCGGGCGCTGGCAGGTCGACCTGGTGGGCGGCGCCAATCAGATCCGGGCCAACACGGACAACGACGCCGGCAGCACCAGCAACCGCCGCTGGGACAGTTACGCCGGGGTCCAGGTGCGCATTCCCATCGGCGATATCAGTACCCGCCAGGCCGAAGTCCGCGCACGGGTCGATGTGGAAAACCAGGCGATCCTGATCACCGACGCGCGCCAGGAACTGGAGCGCAGCGTCAATAACGTGGTACGCGACCTTGGCACCCGCTGGCGCCAGTATGAAATTGCCCAGCGGGCCGTGGACCTGTCCCGGCGCAAGATCGAGATCGAGCGCGACAAACTCGCCGCCGGGCGCTCCACCAACTTCCAGGTGCTGAGCTTCGAAGCGGACTTGCGCAACGCCGAGAACGCCCGTCTCAACGCCCTGATTGCTTACCTCAATGCGCAGACCCAGCTCGACCTGACGCTGGGCATGACCTTGGAAAGTTGGGAAATTGCCCTTAATGACTACTAGAAAAGCCCTGCTGGGCGCTGGACTGTTGATACTGCTGGGCGCGGGCGGATTCGTACTGCTGAGTCGCACAACGCCCGCCGCCAACCAGACCGCTACGGCCGAGCAATGGCAGGAGGTCAAGAGCGACGTCCTGGTGCATCAGATCGGCCTGGTCGGCAAGATCGAACCGGAAGCCACCGTCATCCTGACCGCGCCCTTTGATGGCAACGTGCAAGCCAACCTGGTGCAAGAGGGTCAGCGGGTCGAAACCGGCCAGGTCCTGTTGCGCATGGACCCGGCCACCCTGGAAGTACAACTGCGCGAAGCGCTCTCCGCGCAGCTCAAGGCCCGGCGTACCGTGCAGGAAATGCAGGACTGGGACAGCGGCCCCACCGTCAGCCGCGCCCGGCGCAGCCTGCGCACCTCGCAAATGAGTGCCGACAACACCCAGCGCAAACTGGTTGAAAGCGACAGCCTGTTCAAGCGCGGCATCATCCCGCGCAACGAACTGGACGACCTCAAGCAACAGGCCCAACAGCAACAGTTGGATCTGATCGCCGCGCGCAGTGAACTGCAAACGGCCCTCGAACAGGGCAAGGGCGAGTACCGCCAGATTGCGGATATGGAGCTGACCAATGCCACGGTCAAGTACGAAGCCCTGCGCAAACTGCTCGACGGCCAGGAGCTCAAGGCGCCGTTTTCCGGGATCGTCGTGCCCCCACCGGGCAGCTCCACCCCCCAAGGCGGCGCCAGCAACAACGCGCCGGTACAGGCGGGGAGCAAGGTGAGCCAGGGCCAGGTGCTGTTCGGGTTGGCCAATATCGAACGCCTGAAAATCGTTGCCAAAGTCTCGGAACTGGATATCAACCAGCTGCATCAGGGCCAGCCGGTGGAAGTCATGGGCGACGGGTTTGATGGCGAGCGCCTGAGCGGCTCAGTCAGCGTGGTCAGCGGCCTGGCGATCGCCAATGACAGCCAGGGCAGTGCGCAATTCCCGGTGACCTTGTCCATACCCAAACTGACTGAGAAAAAGCTGCAAAGGGTCCGCCTGGGCATGAGCGCACGCCTGACCATCGTGACCTACAACAATGCCCAGGCGATCATCGTGCCGGCCCAGGCGATCAGCCAGGGGGACGACGGACTTTCGGTGCAATATCGGGCTGCCATGAACCAGCCGGTGGAGCGGGTGAAAATCACCACGGGACAATCGACAGCCCAAGGGGTGGAAGTGTTCGGGCTCAAGCCTGGGTTTATCAAAACGGGCTTGTGAAGCCCTGTGCACGGTGCCGGAAAAACATTTGAGGAATTTGCCTACGCAAATACAGGAAAATTACCGCCTCATAACATATTGTAAAAAAATACTCCTTAGAAAAGTATGGTCATCCGTTTTGCCTTGGGCGACAGGTGCGCAATATGAATCGTTATTCAAACATCAAAAAAATGCTGGCCGGCGGTGATTTATTTTGGAGTCGAACACAAGAAGCCCGAATGAGCGCAATTGTCGCCGATAACCTCGGGGACGGTTTCATGCAAGTCGATGACCACAAATTCATAAACATGTGCTCTTACTCCTACCTTGGCCTGGACTCCAATATCGAAATCTTGAAGGGCGCAATAGCTGCACTAGACTCGTCGCAAACCTTAAACTCCTCCACTTCCCGCGTTCGAATTTGTTTACCTCTATTGGAAGAGGCAGAACTTGCACTGTCAGATCTGTTCTGCGTCGAGGTGCTGACGACGGTTTCATGCGCTTCGGCCGCCGCAGCAATGCTTCCTTTACTTGCTGCAGGTGTATTTACACAAAATATCCCGCCGCTAATGGTCTTTGACCAATCCGCACACTTCTGCTTGAGCTTGATGAAAGCCGTTTGTGCAGATGAATCCGAAGTCATGACAGCACCGCACAATGACTTGAACTTCCTGGAAGACTGCTGCAAGCAAAAGCAACGGGTTGCTTACATCGCGGATGGCGTCTATAGCACGGGAGGATGCGCCAATATATCGGAACTAATGACCCTGCAAGACAAGTACGGCTTATTTGTTCTGTATGACGAAGCTCATGGCCTGTCGGCACAGGGCGTAAATGGCTGCGGATTAGCTCTCAATACAATGGGCGCACTCAACAGCAATACCATGATAATTGCATCATTGAACAAGGGCTTTGGTGCATCTGGCGGGGCGATCTTCTTTGATGCGTCGATTAGCAAATCTGCCTTATTGCGATTTGGCGGCCCTCTCTCTTGGTCCCAACGAATCAACACAGCTGGTTTGGGTGCAATCATCGCGTCCGCAAAAATACATAAATCCACAGAACTGCAACGCCTGCAAAACAAATTGACGACCAATATCCAACTGTTCGACACCCACATCAAGACCACCTTGGCAGGAGATGGATTACCTATCAGGTTGATTCCCATGAGTGATGAGCAACATGCAATCACCACTGCGACAAAACTCATGAAGCTTGGATTTTATACCTCACCGTTATTTTATCCTGTCGTTCCCAGATCAACTCCAGGCCTGCGCGTCATGCTCAGGGCAAACCTGGCCTCAGACGACTTAAAACAGTTTTGCACAGCGGTAAACTCAATGCTGTAGATGCAACCCCGTACCTTAGGACGTCGTAATAAAGGGAATTTACATGTCATCATCCACCCAGCGGGTACTCCTTCTCGCATGTTGCACGACCATAATCGCCCAGCTTGGTGTAACACTGTATATACCTGCAACAACCCAACTCGCCCCGCAACTAAATATAGAAGAAGCAAAGGGTTATAAAATCCTACTATTTTATTTAGGTGGCGCTGTACTACCGATAGCTTTTATATCACGCCTCATTCGCAGTTTCGGGCGCTACACTGCAGTTCTCGTTTGCTGCGCAATCTTACTCGTAGGTAGCGCGCTGTCTTTATTCAGTTTTGGCCCCGAGGCATTCTTTTTCTCCCGATTCACGCAAGGTTTAGGTGCTGGTGGAGGTGCTCTGATCGGTAGGGCACTGTTAACGGACATCTCATCAGGGGCGGCCCTTGCGAAAAACCTGTCTGTATTATCCTATTCATTTATTCTTGCACTTATCGGCGGGCAAGTAGTGGGCGGCTTTCTGGTGTCAAGCCTTAACTGGATTGCGCTGCCATGCCTAATGATCATCGCAGTGATACTTATCAGCGCACTAGCGCTTAACATACGCAGCCACCTCTACAAACTGGACACACTGGCAAAAGAATCCGCATTAACGCCGAAATACTATGCCATTGTAACCCAGCCCAGCTTCTATCTACCTGTCATTTTAGGAGGCTGCGGCTATGGGATTTTTATTGTCTATCAAGGTATCGGAGCGTACGTATTTCATTCCAACTTCCGCTGGAATAGCGCCGACTATGGCACCTTCGGCTTGTGGCTGGGGCTGGCTTATTACTTAGGTGCATTCACGGTAAGGCGAGCCTTGAGTGCTGTCAGTGTTTGCCAATTATCAATTTTTGGCGCCTGCCTATTAGTCGCCTCAAGCAGCGTGTTGTTTTTGGCCGCCTGGCAAAACATGTCAATCCACTTGGTTATTGGCGGCTACTTGGTTATTTGGTACGCCCAGGCGACGCTCTACCCATGTACAGCAGCCATGGCAGTAAACGGGTTACCCGGCGCCAACCCAATGATGCTATTTAGCTTCCTACAACAATTGGTAGCATTAACATTTGGCGCTCTTGCGACTTTTTTTATCCCTTACGGTATTCAAACTGTGGCACTGCTCACGGCATGCCTCGGTGGACTTGGTGTAGTCACGGCACTTCTCATTCTGAAAAGAGAGGCTTGATATGGACACATTGACTAGAAGTTGGCTATGCATGCCCGCGAGCCAAAAGCATATAGAACGGAAAATCATTGAATCTAAAGCCGACATCGTATTACTGGACTTGGAAGACTCAGTCCCCATGTGCAAAAAGCAATTTGCACGCGAGCAACTGCTGGCATTGGACCACTCTATTCGCAACCGACGCAATCTAGCGATAAGAGTTAACACACTCACCAAATCCGAAGGCATCAGAGACCTGATTTTCTTGTTGGACCACAACATCACCCCCGAATATTTAATCATCCCCAAAGTAGAGTCAGCCGGCGAACTGAAAGTCCTTAATGAATTGACATGCGCTACTGGCCAACGAGTAAAAACCTTTGCAATCATTGAAACGTTAAAAGGATTGCGTTGCATCGACGCTATTATCAATGAAAGAACAAGCCTGCGCGGCTTGATTTTAGGTAGCGCTGACCTCTCATCAGAGATCAATTTCAAAATTGCAGAGCGCGCACTTACCCAAATCAAGTGCGATATAGCCATCGCTGCCCTCAGCATGGGGCTAATGGTCATTGACTCGCCCTGTTTCAAACTTAACAACGAAAAAGCGCTGAGAGCAGAAATCGAACTGGCCAAAGAATTTGGCTATTCGGGGAAAATTGCCATTCACCCAACTCAGGTAGAACTGATAAATAGATTATTTACCCCGACAGCAATCGAACTGAAAAAAGCACGAGCCATTATCAAATGCCTCGAAGCAGCCGAACCAACAACAGCAATATCCACCTTAGATGGGGAAATGCTCGGTCCCCCTTTCGAAATCATGGCCCGCAGGCTTTTGGCAATTAACGAATCGCTCTCAAGAACCAATAGGAAGCCAGCATGAACATCAATCAATCGCTCCCCGGCAGCAAGGCACTAAGTAAACTAACCAAAGTCGGTCCCGGACGCTATCGTGAGGATCATGGGCTTGGCTTCGAAGACTTTATCATTGGCGACATATTTGAACACCGGCCAGGCCGCACGGTAACAGAAGCGGATAACGTCTGGATGTCGTTAATCTGTATGAATAACCACCCCGCCCACATCAATGCAGAATATGCAAAGCAAACCGAATTTGGGCAAATACTGGTATCGAGCCTAGTGACCTTTTCAATTGTTGGCGGGATGAGCCTGGCGAGCACGAGCGCAAAAGCAATTGCCAATTTGGGCTGGGATAATGTCCGTCTGATAGCCCCGGTTTTTGTTGGCGATACTTTGTATGCAGAAAGCGAAGTCATCCATAAACGCCCCTCCGCCAGTCGCCCCGGGCAAGGCATAGTTACGGTCCGGACAAAAGGGCTCAAGGCCAACGGGCAAATATGTTTATCCTACGAGCGCAGCTTTCTGATTGCTCTCGACCAAGTACCCTTGGGGTGAGTGGCCTATGAAAATCCTCGATGAGTCTTTGATAAAAAACACCATCAGTATGGAAGAGGCGATTGACGTACTCCGTGAAAACTATCGGTCATACAGCAGTTCAAGCGACAACAACCCTGCGCGAACTATCGTGAGAGTCCAGGAAAAACATGCAACATTTGGAGTAATGCCCTACTACTCTCACGCTCACAATCTATTTATGGTGAAGATTGTATCTCATCACTTGCTCAACAAAGCCTATGGACGACCATCTATAGGTGGAGTGATTGTTATACAAGATGGCGCTACAGGGCAGATAAAAGCCCAAATGGATGCAGCAGCCATAACCGCTCTACGCACCGGTGCCACTGCAGGATTGGCGACTGATTTGCTGGCAATGGCCCACTCCAAAAAAGTTGCCGTCATCGGCGCAGGTGCTCAGGCAATGGCGGTATTTGAGGCTGTGTTGAGCGTCAGAAAGGTAAAGCAGGTGGCCGTCTGCTCTACAAGCCAGGCAAGTACAGAGCGTTTTATAGCTGACGCAAAAAACCGGTTCGTCCGTGAGATTGAATACATCAGCCACCATAGCGTGCGCCAGGCAGTCTCAGGCGCCGACATCATCTGCACGGCGACCACTTGCGCAGCCCCCTTGTTCTCTGCCTGCGACGTAGCAAAGGGCGCCCATATAAACGCGATAGGCAAGCACACACTGGTGTCGCGTGAGTTCCCGTTGGAGCTTCTGCACCGGGCGATCTTAATGGTGGAGGATCGAAAAGCCGCGATTGAAGAGGCTGGGGATTATCACCAAAACTCAATATCCATTGCTCAAATGCTGAACAGCCAGTATGCCGTTCACCAACGCGAGACCACGATTTTTTCTTCGGTCGGGACGGCTTTTCAGGACGCGTGCATCTGCATCGCAATCCTGAAGAAGCTAAAGGTGGTAAGCGGAGGCTCCTAAACGACATGCCAGTGCCTTGGCCTGGATTGCCACATCCGTCACCGCCGTGCTCTCCCACCACATCCCACGCAGCGGTGGGCCCATGGCGAAGAGTCGCTCACTGGCCACTCCCTGCGCGTCCAGCACCGCCCCCGAGGCATCCGCTGCAATCCCCAACGCCAATGGCCCGGGTTTGATCAAGCCGCGTGCCAGCAGTTGCCGGGGCAAAGGCCGGGCCACGCGGCGCCAGTCATATTCGATCCCGCTGGAGTTGATCAACGCCGCGCCACTGACGTGGGTGATGTGCTGTTCGCCCCGACGGCGCAGGCGCAGGGTCACCACGCCGTTTACTGTGGGCTCCAGGCCCAGGAACGACGCCGCGTGGATCCGCAGGCGCCCTTGCTCGTGCAACCGCGCCACCAACTCCGCACTCAGGGGTGGCGAGCGATGGTGATGGCTCTCCCACCAGGGCCGCACATGGCGCACGAACTGGCGTTTCTGGCGTTCGCTGGCCTGGCTCCACAAACGGCCGATATGGGCACGCACGGTATCCAGTGGCGCTTGCCAGTCGATGCCCTGGGCCTGGGCGCTGTGGCATTGACGGCGCACTGCCCGCAGTAATTGCAGCGGGCTGCGCAGGCGGTGATCTTCAGCGAGAAAATCCGCCCAGGCCGGTGGTTGTCGGCGCACATGGGGCAACAGGCCATGGCGCGAAAAGATCTCGATCGGCCCGCGATGGCCGGCCTGCTCCAGGGACACCACGGCATCGACCATGGTCAGGCCGGAGCCGATGATCAGCACCGTCGACTGGGGGGCCAGTTGCGTCATCGCCTGCACATCCCACGGGTCAACCGCCGCCGCATTCAAGCCGCTGGATTGGGTTTGTGGCGTGCGCGCCGCGGGGAACATCCCCGTGGCCAGTACCGCCTGGGCGCCGCGGAATTGCTGGCCGTCATCCAGGGTCAGGCGCACACCCACCGGCTCCACCTGCACGTCGACGACCTCGGCGCGAACATGCTCCACCGTCGACGCCGACCCCGCCCGGGCCTGCGCCAGGCGCTGCTGCGCGTACAGGCCAAAAATCCCCCGGGGTGGGAACAGCTCGCTCACAGGCACATGTTGCTGGTCCGACTCTGGCCAGCCGCCGGCGGCGATGTACTCGGTCAACCACTGGGTCAAGTCATCGGCGTTGTCAGGGTCCACGCTCATGCGCGCCGCGTTGCCATTGAGGGTGTGTCCCAGCTCCACCGCGCTATAGGCTTCACCGCGCCCAAGCTCCGGGCGCGGCTCGATCACCAGAATCTGCCGGGTGCCAGGCAAACGCAGCAACTGCACGGCCAGCATCGTGCCGCTCAGCCCCCCACCGATGATCAGCACATCGGCGTTGCGGATGGCCTTTGTCGCCTGTCCGCGTTCGGTTTCACTCATGTAAATGCGCCCTTACCGTATGCCCGGATAAATTTCATGCCAATTGCCTGGCGCCCAACACCTGGGACGCCGCCGTGTGACGCATTGCCCGATCATGCACTATCGCGTTTGAGTTCATCCAGCCATTGACCACCTTGGCGCACACTGGAGGCCTGCCAGATAAACTGCAACCGCTGCAAACCCAGGCGCCGTCGCAGCTGGTTTCTGATCAACTGGTGCAGGCCGCTCTGCGGGTGGGCTAGGGCCCAGTCGTGCAAGCGCCGGCGCCAGGTACTGCGGGGCTCAAGGCTGCCTTGGATCTCGTCAGCCAGGTGCTGCAACCTGGCCGGCGACAACAGCAAACCGGTGGGCGCCACCTCGCTGCGGTCACGCCGGGCAGAGCCGGGACTTTGCGCAAAAGCCAGGCCCTGGCCGCTGTTGAGCCATTGTTCGAACAGCACCGCAAGGCCACCTTGCCAGTGCGTGCCCTCCTCGCTCCATAACGCGGTTTCGCCGCTGGGCTGCCACCAACGATTCAGGCGTTGCAGCGCCTCCACCGGGCCGAGCAGCCGGGCGAAGCCAACTACCT
The DNA here is from genome assembly GCF_058742075.1 of Pseudomonas sp. HC1(2025). Lineage (NCBI taxonomy): Bacteria > Pseudomonadati > Pseudomonadota > Gammaproteobacteria > Pseudomonadales > Pseudomonadaceae > Pseudomonas > Pseudomonas sp. HC1(2025). Next base: position 3,204,004 of record NZ_CP196017.1, read on the forward strand.
CGCTTCCAGGCACTTGCTGATCGCTGATCAACACCTGCGGGGCGGCGCTGCTACCGACGACCATGAGCCAATGCTGCAACTGCTGACGGTCCGGGACATAGGCATGGCTGGGGCGCACCCGCCAGATTTGCCCGTGTAGCGCACTGGGTTGCAGGGTGTCAGACAGCGTCAACACCTGCCCGCCAATGGCCTGGGCCGCCAGGGCCAGCAGCAACAGATTGGGCTCGAAGGGCCCGCTCACCACCAACCGCGAATACTCGCCAAACCCGTGCTGGCGCAGCCCATCGGCCAGGCGCTCCACATCACGCAGGGCATCGATCCAGCGCCAGGCATACCACCGGCCATGCCGCTTGTGGCGCAACGCGCAGTGCAACGGGCGGACCTGGGCCCAGCGCTGCAATTGCTCCAGGGCCTCGGGCAGGCCCGCTACCCACTCGGCGGGCCATTTCACAGCCTGCGCTGGTCGTAGTTTATGCACGCTCATAGGGACTGCTCCTATCGTTGGAAGGCGCGTGCGGTGGTCCGTGCTCCGCGGTCTTGCGTTAAACAGCCAGGCAAGCGCCGTTGCAGGAGTCACGCCAAGATTGAAAACCCCTTGAATCCCTGCATCGCAATGGCCCCGTGAACACTCCACTGCCCCGTAAACCAGCAAACTGTTGATTGACTGTTGGCTGGCGAACAACGCCTGCACTTTCTCGATTGCGATGAAACTGTTAGCGCCATTAGTGGCTTTTTCCACATGCCGGGAACGCACACCATGGGCCACAACGCGCCCTTACCTGCTGATCCTGGAGCTCTTCATGCACCTCAAGCACCCCTTTATCTGGTCGGCCCTGGCCCTGACGATTGCCCTCGACAGCCATGCGGCCCAGCGCTCGTCGTTGCCCAGTGAACAAACCGTTGGCGTCATCGAGCAGGTGTTCGCTTTCCACGACGCCATGCCCACTGGCGTCAGCGTTGCCGAAAACGGGCGGATTTTTGTCAATTTTCCACGATGGGGCGATGCCGTGCCGTTTACCGTCGCGGAGCTGCGCGATGGCAAGGTCGTGCCTTATCCTGACCTGGCCATGAACCAGGCCAACCCGAACGACCCGGCCAAGGGTTTTATCAGCGTGCAAAGTGTGGTGGCCGATGGTCGCGGGCGTATCTGGATCCTGGATACTGCCGCCCCCGGCTTCGCATCGCCAACACCAGGCGGCGCCAAGCTGGTGGCCGTCGACCTGGCCAGCAATAAAGTGGTCAAGACCCTGGTCTTCCCGAAAAACGTGATGCTGCCCAGCACCTACGTCAACGACATGCGCTTTGACTTTCGGGTGGGGGACGAAGGCGTGATCTATATCACCGACTCCTCGCTCAGCGGTCCCGGGGCGATCATCGTCATGGACATTGCCAGCGGTACCGCCATCCGCCGCCTCAGTGGCGCCACCTCGACCTCCGTAGACCCGACCTTCGTACCCAAGGTCGAAGGCCAGGTCTTGCAGGTTCGCAACGCCGACGGCAGCACCCGGCCCTTTGCAGTAGCGTCCGATGGCATCGCCCTGTCGGCTGACGGCCAGACCTTGTACTTCTGCCCGCTGTCCAGCCGCCATCTGTACTCGGTACCGACCGCGCTCCTGCGTGATCCTTCGGTCAGCGAAACGCGGCTCGACATGGCAGTCCAGGACCTTGGCGAAAAAGGCGCCTCCGATGGGCTTGAGGCAGACGCTTCCGGAGCCCTCTATGCCGGCGACTATGAACACAACAGCGTGCGCAAACGCCTGGCGAATGGGCAGTGGCAGACCATCGTCCACGACCCGCGTGTGCTCTGGCCCGACACCCTGTCGATTGGCCCCGACGGCTATCTGTATTTCATGGCCAACCAGTTGCATCGCCAGGGCATTTTTCACGCAGGCAAGGATCTGCGCCAGAAACCCTACAGCCTGCTGCGGGTGAAGATTGACGCGGCGCCGGCACCCACGCACTAGGCAACGGACCAGCCCCCCTCACCGCTCATCATCGTGAAGGCACAACCATGGGTAAAACCACACCAAGGCGTCCGGGTAAAAAACTGCCCGTGACCCATCAAGACTTCGCCCGGGCCAACATCGCCAACGGCTCACGGCGTATACGGCTGGGCGTCACCGACCTGTCGTTCCACCGCGCTACTGCAGCGGTAGTCGCGCAGGTCATGCAACACATGGGGCTGACCGTGGAGCGCCAATATGCCCTGCACGAAGACAACTTCAAGCGACTGCGCGAAGGCACGATCGACATGATTGCCTCAGCCTGGATTCCTTTCAGCCACGGGATCTACAAGCAGACGATCGACGCGGTGACGCCTACCCGTGAACTGGGCCTGCATTACGAGCCCTATGCATTGTGGGGGGTGCCTGACTACGTGAACGAGCACGAAGTGGCCTCCATCGAGGACCTGCTCAAACCTCAAGTCCGCGCCCGGATGAACCCACTGATCCAGGGCATCGGGCCAGGCGCCGGGATTACCCGGTTCTCGCTGAAAATCATGGACGAGTACGGCTTGGGCCGCGCCGGGTACCTGTTCCGTACAGGCACCCAGGATGATTGCATTGACGCCTTTGAGGCCCTGTATCGCCAGCGGCGATGGGGCATCGTCCCGCTGTGGCATCCACTGTTCCTGCATCATCGCTATCACATCCGCGACCTCAAGGACCCCAAGGGTTTGCTCGGCAGCGTCGACCGCGCCGTGCTGCTGGCGCGCGAGGATCGCCTGGCGCTGCTGACGACCGCCGAGATCCAGGTGCTGGACAATATTCGCCTGTCGAACACCATCGTTGCCGAGCTCGACGATGCCTTCAATCGTGGCGAACAGTCGGCTGACGAAGCCGCGAGCGACTGGCTGGCAAGGCACCCTCAAACCTTGCGTGGCTGGTTGGCGCCGCTGGCCTGAACAGGCGCGTCTTTCGATGCACTTCACGCATTCTGAATTCGCCACGGGCGGGCTACAAGCCTTTGTCCACGGGGAATAACTTGGCGTTGCAGGCTTTCTGCAATGCCCTACCAATGAGGAATCCACCATGCTCTATCTAGTGTTCAGCGGCACCATCAAAGCCGGTAAACAGGCCGAGTTTTTCCGTGATGTAGCCGCCGTTTCGCAAAAGCTCACGCACCAGCATGACAAGGCCGTGGTTTATCAGTGGCACCAGGACGAAGAGAACCCCAACAAGTTTTTCCTCAATGAACAATGGCAAAGCGTCGAGGACCTGCACGCGCATTTTGAAACCCTCTACAAGGCCTTCGGCCCGGCCAAGCCTACCGAGCGCCTGCCGGCGAAGATCCTCGCCTACCTGGATGAGGCACAAGTGAATTTCTACCAGGCCATTGCCTGAAAGCAGCCCGGTCCACCCCCGCTTCAAGGGGGTGGACACCACAGCAACTCAATTCAAAACCTTCAGCTAACAGAGGGGATCTAATGATGGACATGCTCACGCTTTCCAAACGCCGATACACCGCCAAACTCTTCGATGCTTCACGCAAGATTCCCAAAACCACCCTGGAGCCCTTGCTGGAACAACTGCGCAACAGTCCCTCGTCGGTCAACTCGCAACCCTGGCACTTTGTGATCGCTGAAAGTGAGCACGCTAAGGCGCGCATTACCCACAGTGTGGAAGGTGCCTTTGGCTTCAACCAGGCAAAAATCCTCGACGCCTCCCATGTGCTGGTGCTGTGTACCCGTACCCAGATGTCCGAGGAGTACCTGCAGGCCTTGCTCAGTCAAGAGGCCAGCGATGGACGCTTTCACGACGCGCAAGCCAAGGCAGGCCAGGACCGAGGACGACGCAACTTTGTCAACCTGCATCGCTACGACCTCAAGGACGTCCAGCACTGGATGGAAAAACAAACGTATCTGGCCCTGGGTACCCTGTTACTGGGGGCTGCGGCACTGGACCTTGATGCAACACCCATGGAAGGTTTCGACAGCAAGGTGCTGGATACCGAACTGGGCCTGCGCGAACGCGGGTTTACCAGCACAGTCGTGGTGAGCCTGGGTTATCGCAGCAACGAAGACTTCAACGCGCGCCTGTCAAAGTCCCGGTTGCCTGCCCAGGTTCTGTTCGATTTTATCTGATCGCCGTGACAATCAGCGCGCTTGCGCGGGGCCCGGCAGCCCCGCGCAAAGTGCTAGGCGCCGTTGGTAAAAATGCCGAGCTGCCTGGCCATGAACAGCTCATTGCGCTCGACGATTTCCTCGACCACCTTGCCTTGGGCATTGAAGCGAAAATAGGTCAGCGCGCTCCAGGCCAAGTCCTTGCCGCTCACATCAAAGCCATGCCAGGTGTTCGAGCCCTTGGCGTGATGCATCAGCGCTACCACCACCACATCGCCGGCCACGACCTCTTTCTGGAAGGTGGTCACGATCGAGTCGTAGCGCTCGGTGACGTTCAGGCGCAAGGCCTGTTTGAAAGGTTCGACACCGATGATAGGCGCCGGGCAATCGGGGCGATGAACCACCACATCATCGGCAAAAAACTGCGCGACACGCTCAACATCCTTCCCATCGACGCAATACTTGAAGTACTTCTTCACTGTGTCCAGATTCTTGCTCATTTCGACTCCGATCAAGTTTTTCCCTGCACCCAACGGCTAGACTGCCTGGGGCGAAAAAAGGTTAACCGGCACCACACACCCGAAAAACTCTGTAGATGGAAAACACACTTGCGCGCAGCGGAGCAATGCTGATGGATCGCTGGACCGAATATGAGTTGTTTGTAAAGGTCGTGGAACTGGGCAGCGTGACCAAGGCCGCCGATGCCCTGGACCTGTCCAGTGCCGCCGCCAGCCGGCACCTGGCGGCCTTGGAGAATCGCCTGGGCGTGCGGCTGATAGAACGCAGTACCCGGCGCTTGTTCGTCACCGAAGTCGGCCAGGCGTTCTATACCCAGTCCAAGGCGGCCCTCACGGCGATGCAAGGTGCGACCGAAGCGGTCAGCGCAAGCAAAAACCATCCGGCCGGGGTGTTGCGCGTGACCGCTTCCTTGTCCCTGTGCCTGCAACACATCCTGCCGCTGGTGCCCAGGTTCAAGGCGCAATATCCGGATGTGCGCCTGGATATCGTGGCCGAGAACCGCTACCACGACATCATCGACGACAACATCGACGTCGCCCTGCGCACCCGTGACAGCGAGCCCGACTCCAGCCTGGTGATCCGCCGCCTGACCGACACCCGTCGCCTGCTGGCCGCAGCGCCAGACTACCTCGAGCGCTGCGGCCACCCGGAACACCCACAGGCCCTGGCTGACCACCCACTGTTGCTCTACACCTATGCCAGCGATCCCTACGAGCTGACTTTCCAGCGCAACGACCAGACCATCACCGTACCCGTCACTCCTGCGCTGGAGTCCAACGACGGTTATCTGTTGCGCTCCTTGGCGCTGCAGGGCCTGGGCATCCTCGCACAGCCTACCTACGTGATACACGACGATATCGTCGCCGGGCGCCTGGTGCCGGTCTTGTGCGACTGGCACCTGCCCCGCCTGGAAATCAACCTGGTCTATCCCTCACGACGCCACCTGCCGGCCAAGACCCGCGTGTTTATCGACTTTATCGTCAAGCATTTCCAGCACCTGGACTGAGCAATCAGTGCTGGATCACCGCCTTGAGCACCGTCTTGAAGGTCTCCAACTGCTCATCGCTGAATTGGCTGAAGACCTGGTCCTGCTGCTCGCGGGCGATGGTCCACAGCGACTCGGTTTCGTCGATGCCCTTGGGGGTGAGTTTGACCCGCTCCTGATCGTCGCGTACCAACGCCTTGCGCTTGAGGTTGTTCACCGCCTCTTCGATCTCGCGTGCCGGCATTGCCACTTCGCGCTGCAACTGGGCCAGGCTCAGGCCAGCGTCGTTCTCCAGCACCATCAGCATCCGCGCCTCACTGGTGCGCAGGCCGGTGCTCAGTTGGCGCGGTTGGTAGCTGGCCTGATAGGCCCGCAGCGCCTGGGTCATCAGGTAGTAAAGGTTATGGCTCAGGCGGCCCTGGAAATGACTGCTCGGTGCCTGGCCTTCCTCGCGCTTGGTCATGCGGGTGTGCGGCAGCACCATGGAGTAGGCGCCCTGGTGATACAGCAGTGGCGAGCGACCACAGTCGTCGAACGCGACCACTTTGCCAATCATGATCCAGTGGTCACCCCCGTCTACCTGCTGGAACTTCTCACACTCAAAGCGTGCCGAGCAGTCAGCCAGAATCGGCGCCCCGCCCTCGCCGGCCTGGTACTCGACTTCGGCAAAGCGATCCTCCTTGGGCCGGGCGAAGTTGTTGGACAAGTCGATCTGATCGGCGGCCAGCACGTTCACCGCAAAGTGGCTGGCCGTCTCGAACACTTCGTGGCTGGTCGAGCGTTTATCGATGCTCCACAGGATCAGCGGCGGGTCCAGGGACACCGAGTTGAAGCTGTTGGCGGTCACACCGACTTTGCGCCCGCTGGCATCAGCCGCCGTAACCACCGTGACACCGGTGGCGAAATTGCCCAGGGCGCGGCGAAACGCGCGGGTATCGAATGCGCTGCTTGGATTTTCAATAGACATGCAAGACTCCCGGGCAGGCCGATGGCCCTGCCCTGATTGTTCTTATAGGTAAAGAGTGGTCGGTCAGACCATTGCCGGGTCCGGCTCCAGGCCCATCAGTTCACGCCCCAGGATCTGTGCGCAAACGTCGTAGTCGGTATAGGCATGCGCCCCGGTGAGATGAGCGTCGCGGAACAGCCGTTGCAACTCGTTGGATTCAAACCAGGCGCCACCGCCTGCCGCCTCCATCAACCGGTCCACCGCCTGGATGCACATTTTGGTGGCGTAGCCCTGGTTGGTCCGCCAGAACGCCAGGGTGCCGCGACTGGGGTACTCGTGGCGTTCGCTGTGCTCGGCGATCTCCTCCCAGCTCTTTTCCAGCAACGCCCGGGCAGCGGCCACCTGGTGGGTAGACTCGGCCAGGCGCATCAGTGCAGGGGTCGCTGCGCCGACCGCCGCACCCGTGTAGGCACGCACACGGTTTTTGGTTTTTTCGCGGAACACCTCGAGCATGCGCTCGGCGATCCCCAGGCTGACGGTAGAGAAGCCGCTGGCAAAATACGGACGGTACGGGGCGAAGAAAATCCTGCTGTCGGGGTACAGGCCAAAGCCGGCCGACTGGCCTTCCATCATGTCCCTGGCCTTCTGGATACGGTGCTCGGGGACGAAGGCCTGGTCGACGATCAAGGTCTTGCTGCCGCTGCCACGCATGCCCACGGCAAACCAGTCGTCACGAATCGTGTAGTCACTGCGCGGCAGCACGGCGAAGCAATAATCCTGGGTGCCTTGGGCATTTTTGCGACGAAAGCCCATGATCGCCCACTCGGCATGGTCACACCCCGAACTCCAGCCCATCTCGCCGCTGAAGGTCACGCCACCTTGCACTTCTTCGGTACGACCGAACGGCGCGATACTGCTGCTGGCGGTTGCGTCGGGGTCTGTGCCCCAGACCTCGTCCTGCAACTTTGCCGCAAACATTGCCATCTGATGGCTGTGAGTACACAGCAGGCTCATCGCCCACGCGGTGCTCGCGCAAGCGCCGGCCAACAGGGCGATGCACTGGGCAAACTGCGGCAGTGAAATTTCCATGCCACCGTATTTTTTTGGCAAAAACGCGCGATGCATGCCGATCCCCTTGAGCAACGCGATGTTCTCAACAGGCACGCTCCGATCATGCTCGGCGGTGAAGGCATTGGCAGCAATGGTGGGCAAGACCGACTTGAGGTCTTCCAGCAGAGGATTTGGCTTTTTCATGGGTGCTCTCTTTATTATTGGATATCCCCATTCCTGGCCAGCCTGCACCCCGCTCACGGGACAGGAGGCTTAAAACAACCGGGAACGTTCGTAACGACGCGACCAGTATGTGGCGCTTGGTCGCAGCGCAAAATGCACGTTCCGGATGGAAGATTGTACTTTTCATGGCCGTCATGAAAGGTCACTGGATAAGCAGACACCTGTGAAATATGACAGTAGACGTTTAAGGCACACCAGCCTTAGCTTGGCATCGACAGTTACTTAAAAGATTGGGTGCTGAGATGAACCACAAACAACTTTATGAATTCAGAGATATGGACGGCGCTGGCAACCCTGAAGTTGTAATGTCTCGCTATGACGAAGGCAATTATAACTTGGATGCCCCCAATGCCCGCGTAGTGATCTATTCGAGTAATGACAACTGGAAGTACGACGCGGTTGGCGGGACCAATGATGCAGATGGCGACGGAAAACATGACGACGAGGATAGAAGCTATTACATAAATGCCGCCAACTTTGTAACGCAGATGGTCACATTGAGCCCATTCCATGAGGGCAAGCGACTGTTTGACCGTATCTTGATTGCCTTTGATGCCAGTAACGTAAAAGATGTCAACATCATGCACTTTAATAAAGGCAACCGAGACCTTACCCGGCCTGACTTTACCGTGACCGCGGCAAATCCAGATCAATATTGGAATTACCGCAGCATTATCGCCAAAAGTCGAAAAGATGCCGACGGCGATGGAGATATCGATCTGGACGATGATCTGATTTACCGCCGGCTAGCGACATCCTTCGCGTCAATGCGAAATTTGAAACCGTAGTTATTGTAGGAGCTGGCTTGCCGGCGAAAAAAACCAGGCACCGCATTCATCCTGGTGCCCAGTGATATCGTTGACGACCATCGCCGGCAAGCCAGCTCCTACAGCTTAGCGATAGCGCTCAAGCCAATGCGCGTACGGCGCCGGCAGGGTCCAGGAGGCCTTGTCCACCCCCAGTTCCTTGGCGGCAAAGTACGCCCAGTGTGGGTCGGCCAGGTGTGCACGGCCCACGGAGACCAGGTCCAGATGACCAGCCTGTAGCGCTCCTTCGGCCAACTGCGGCGTACCAAAACCCCACGCCGAGGTGACCGGCAGACCGGCTTCGCGGCGCACGCGCTCGGCGATTGGGCCCATGAACGCCGGGCCCCAGGGGATATTGGTGTCGGGGATGGTGAAGCCAACGCTGACGCTCAACAGATCCAGGCCGCCATCTTTGAAACGACGGGCCAATTGAATGGATTCTTCCAGGGTCTGTTCGTCGCGCCCGTCATATTCGATAACCCCGAAACGCGCGGTCAACGGCAGGTTTTCCGGCCAGACTGCGCGCACGGCCTCCAGGGTTTCCAGCATGAAGCGGCTGCGGTTGTCGAGGCTGCCGCCGTAGGCATCGGTGCGCTGGTTGGAGTGCTCGGAGAAGAAGCTCTGGCCCAGGTAACCGTGGGCGAAATGCAGTTCGATCCACTCAAAGCCAGCGTCACGGGCACGGCGTGCGGCATCGACGAAGTCTTGCTGTACCCGGGCGATGTCTTCCAGGGTCATGGCCTGGGGGACTTTCGGCAGGTTGGCACCAAACGCGATGGCCGAAGGTGCCAGGGTTTGCCAGCCACGGGCGTCGTCTGCGGGGATATGGTCGTCACCTTCCCATGGGCGGTTGGCGCTGGCCTTGCGCCCGGCGTGGGCGATCTGGATGCCGGGCACCGAGCCTGCCGCCTTGATCGCTTGCACCATGGGCACAAAGGCTTGGGCATGGGCATCGCTCCAGATCCCCGCGCAACCTGGAGTGATCCGACCTTCAGGGGCCACGGCGGTCGCCTCGACCACCACCAGGCCAGCGCCGCCCCGGGCCAAACCGGCAAGGTGGACGTGATGCCAGTCGTTGACCAGGCCGTCTTCGGCCATGTATTGGCACATTGGCGGAATGGCGATGCGATTGCGCAACGTAACGTCTTTGAGCGTGAAGGGTTCGAATAATGCAGCCATGAAAAACTCCTGAAACTAAAGTAACGTTTGATTCGATAGTTCGATCTTAATCGAACTATGGTAATCAATGCCAGCCCTGTTATCATTCGCTTCATGCGAGCCTTTAAACACCCCTCCCCCGAAGACCTGACCCTTGAACGCCTGCTCTACGCGTTGAGTGACCCTGTGCGCCTGGACATCGTGCGCTGCCTGGCCGGGGTGGAAGAAGCCAGTTGCGGCGAGCTGGACGGCGGGCGGCCGAAGTCCAGCATGTCTCACCACTTCCGGGTTTTGCGTGACGCCGGTCTGGTGCATACGCGCAGCGTGGGCACCACCCATATGAACTCGTTGCGGGCCGATGTGTTGGCTGAGCGATTTCCAGGGTTGCTTGAGAGCATCCTCTCCCAACAATAAAGCCCCGGTGTCAGTAGAAATACGCCAGGCGAAACTGCAGCGAATTGTCGATCTTCACCCCTTCGCGCACCGATGTGTCATGCATCAATTGCCCTAATACCTGTACTTGCTTGCCCAACATCGTGGCCACGGTAAAGCCCAGCGTGCCATTGCTGCGGCTGGTGGCCAGGGTTTGATGGTCCAGCGTCTCGCGTGCGCCCCAATTGTGGCGATAGGACACAGCCGCATATGTCTCGGGGGTGAAGTTGTAGCGCAGGTGGTTGTGCAGTTGCAGCAGCGGGTCCTTCTTGGCATCGGTGGCGCGCTGCTCGCCGTAGAACTCGGTCTCGGCAATCACATCCCAGGTGATTTTGTCGGTCAGCCCCTTGATGTAGCCCACCTGGAAATCCAGGGCCCAACGGTTGCTGCTCAGGGCAAATCCCTGGTTCTTGTCGCTGCCCGTGGGCGCGGTGACAAACGCCGACCAACCCAGGTGTTCGTTATTGGCCAGGTCCGCGATGGTCCACACCGTGCCGCCAAACGTGATGTCGCCCAACCCCGAGTTCTTGCTGTCGCTGGCGCCGATCTTCTGGTAGCCGAAGGGGATGACGATCTGCGGGTCCCAGGTCAGGCCGGTGTTGAAGAACTCGGTGAAGTGGATCATGCGCAACACGCCCACGGTCATGTCCAGGTCAAGGTTGTCGGCGACTTTCTTGCCGCCGGAGTAAACCTTGTCACCCCGCGGGTTCTGCTGGTACAGCACCACCACATCGGTGCCTTGGGGCAAGGCCGTGTAGTCGCCGGGGTCCGGCTTGACGTCGGCGTGGGCCAAGGGAACCAGGCTCAAGAGCAGGGTCAGGATGCTAAGTGTTTTCATGGCAAGTACCGTTATTGTTATTGGAGGCAACACTCGGCCATGGCGTCGCCTGGCACACATGAGATAAACGGGATCAGTGAGCGGCGCTGAGATCGGCCTGCAGATCCTGGGTACGCTTGACCAGGTATTGGCGCAGCAACTCCATGTCTTCGCGCTGCAAAATGTCGGAGAAGTTCGGCATGCCTTTATTGATCAACGCGCCGCTGACAAAGGCTGGAAATGCCGCATGCTTGTTGTCATCCAGGTAGCGCAGGTCTGGCACCACCCCGCCGCTGATCACGTTCAGGCCATGGCAGCCGGCGCACAGGCCGTTGAACATGTCACGGGCCTGGGCCAGTTGCGCCGGTGTCGCCGTGAGTACCTGGCGGGTAGTCGGCAGTACTGGCGCGGCCTTGGGCGGTGGCAGCTGGCCTGTGGCACCCAGTTTGAAGGCAATCACCCGCGACTCGGCCCGCACCTTGCCCTTGTTGGTCAGCGGGCCGGTCAGCAGCGGCAGGATCCCGCCCCAACCCACGGAAAACGCCACGTACTGCTCGCCGTTGACCGTATAGGTAACCGGCCCCGCCATCACGCCGGAGTTGGCCCGGTGCTCCCACAGTGGCTTGCCGGTATCGGCGCGGTAGGCCACCACCCGCCCATCGGCCGTGCCCTGGAACACCAGGTTGCCAGCCGTGGCGAGGGTGCCGCCGTTGCCGGCGCTGACGTAGGGTTGCTTCCAGGCAGCTTCTTGCTTGACCGGATCCCAGGCAATCAGCTCACCGCTCCAGGCATCACGGATCTGGTTGAGGGCTTTCGGGTCTTCCGGCAGGTCCGGCACATCCAGGCCAAAGTTGACCACCGATTTATTCGGCAAGAACTGCGGGGCCTTGGCCGCCTTCAATTCGGCCAGGGTGTACTGCGCCGGAATGTACACGTAGCCGGTCTTCGGGCTGTAGGACATGGGGTGCCAATTGTGCCCGCCGAGGAAACTCGGCTGCACCACCTTCGGCTCCTTGGAATAGTCCGCTGCGCCGGTAAGGATCGGCCGCCCGGTTTGCAGGTCGATGCCACTGGCCCAATTCACGGGCACGAAGTTCTTCGCCGACAGCAGTTTGCCGTTGGTGCGATCCAGGACATAGAAGAAGCCGTTTTTCGGCGCCTGCATGATCACCTTGCGCACGCTGCCCTCAATCTGGATATCGGCGAGGATCATGTGCTGGGTCGCGGTAAAGTCCCACTGGTCCTGCGGGGTGACCTGATAGTGCCAGACGTACTCGCCGGTATCCGGGCGCAGCGCCAGGATCGACGACACATACAGGTTGTCGCCCTTGCCATTGCTGCGAAACCGATAGTTCCACGGCGAGCCATTGCCAGTCCCCACGTAGAGCAGGTCCAGTTGCGGGTCGTAGGCCATCGAGTCCCAGACTGTGCCACCACCGCCCCACTTGACCCAACCGTCGCCATCCCAGGTGCTCATGGCCTTGGCCATCGCCGCATTTTCCGCTGGCAGCTTGGGGTCGCCCGGCACAGTGTAGAAGCGCCACACTTGCTTGCCGGTATCGGCGTCGTAGGCGGTGACGTAGCCGCGCACACCGAATTCGGCGCCGCCGTTGCCGATCAACACCTTGCCCTTGACGATGCGCGGCGCGCCGGTGATGGAGTAGCTTTTGCTGCGATCGATGATGGTGTCGACGCTCCACACCGGCTGGCCAGTGCCCGCATCCAGCGCAATCAGGCGCCCATCGAAACTGCCCACATAGACCTTGCCCTGCCACACTGCCACGCCGCGATTGACCGGGCCGCAGCAGCCTTGGCTGAGGTTTTCGGCGGGTACTTTCGGATCGTATTTCCACAGCAACTCGCCGGTGGCGGCATTGATTGCATAAACGATGCTGAAGGCCCCAGTGGTGTACATCACCCCGTCGACCACCAGCGGCGTGGCCTCGGTGCCGCTGTCGATATCCAGCTTGGTGGTCCAGGCCATGCCCAACTGCCCGACATTACCGGCATTCACGCGGTCCAACGGGCTGTAGCGTTGCTCATCGTAGGTGCGGCCGTGGCTCATCCAGTTACCAGGCTCACGGTCGGCGGCGATGATGCGCGGCCCATCTACCTGGGCCGGGCCGGCCAGGGCCAGGGTGGCGAACGCGGTCGCCAGCAAAGGCATGCCTAGGCGCAGGCTGCGTATTTTCATTGTTATTGTTCTCCAACATTAATCGGATCTGGCCACTCTATTAGAGGGCCTGCCACGCCCGCCCACTTGACTGAGGCTGCCAAAGCCCTTGGCATTCCCTGCCAAGGCGCTGCCTATGCCGGCTGCTGCCGAAAGTCCCGGGGCGCATGTTGGAAATGCCGCTTGAACGCCCGACTGAAATGCGCGGCGTCGACAAACCCCCACTTGAAGGCGATCTGGGTGATCGACTCATGCCGCAAATCGCGGGCGCGCAGGTCCTGTGCCACCCGCTCCAGGCGGCGTTGCTGGATGTAGCGCGCAATACTTTCATGGCGCTGCTCGAACAACCGGTAAAGCTGGCGCACCGAGACATTCAGGTGCCGCGCCAGGTATTCGGGGCCAAGGTCGGTCTCTTGCAGGGAGGCTTCCACCAGGCGCGTGGCCAGGCCATAAATATCGTTATGGCCCACACAGGCAAAGCCCGGCTGGCCCTCGGCGCGCTCGTCCAGGCCGGCAGCCGCCAGGCCGATCAAGGCCTGCTCTACGGCCGAGCCATCGTTCTCGCCGCCATAACCTTCACTCAGTTGCGCGTCCTCCAGGGAGCGCACCAGTGCACGAATCGTATGGGTGGCGACGCTATTTCGCGCCAGCTTGCCAAACAGCCGCTGCTGGCCGAATTGCCGGGCGACCTCGGCGCGCGACAGATGCACCGAGGTATTTTGCACCAGCCCCTGGGGCTCGATCTCGAAGGCCTGGGCCGAGTCCACCAGGGCGATATCGTCCGGCCCCAGATCGATTACCCGGTGCTGCTGGCGGATGCGCTGATGGCCGCTGCCCTGCAGGATCAGAAAACAGTGGCGGTCATCGTCCCCATCGCCGTGGGTGTGCTGGCGGCTGATCAGCCCGGCATTGGTGCGGATATGTGCCAACTCCAGGCCACACACGTCCTGGCCGTGGACGCTGCCAATGAACAGACTGTGTCGATCTGAACGTGCGGTGCTGAAATTGCCGCATACCGCACGCAAGTCACGATTCCAGTTGGCGAACTCAACGCAAGGGTTCAACAAGGCAGGCATACCCCCTCCCACAGACCGTTTATAGTTATATTGTTAACATATTATCTATATGCGGTCAGTGCAAGCAGGGCAAGGGGCTGCTAGTCAGTGCGGCCGGTGATCAACGCACTGATTGCCTGGGCGTTCACCGGCACGCTGAGGTAAAAACCCTGCGCCTCATCGCACTGCACATCCTTCAGTGCCTTGAGCTGGTCGATGGTTTCCACGCCTTCGGCGGTCACCGTCAGCGAGAGCGCGCGGCCCAGGCCGACAATCGCCTGGATGATCGATTGATCGCCACCGCTGGCGGTCAGGCCACCAACAAAGCTGCGGTCGATCTTCAGCCCGTCGAAGGGGAATGAACGCAGATAACTCAACGACGAATAGCCGGTGCCAAAGTCGTCCATCAGTAGGCGCACACCCAGGGCCTTGAGGCCTTGCATGGTGCTCAAGGCGACCTTTTCGTCGTTGAGCATCACACTTTCGGTCAACTCCAACTCCAGTCGCGCCGGGTTCAAGCCCGTCTCCACCAGCACCGCCTTGACCCGCGCCACCAAGTGCCCGCGCTGGAACTCGGTGGAGGACAGGTTGACCGAGATCATCACATCGTCAGGCCAGCTAGCGGCCGCCTGGCAGGCCGCGTGCAGCACCCAGTTGCTCAATGGCAGGATCAGCCCGGTTTCTTCGGCGATAGGAATAAACACATCAGGGCCCAGCAGCCCGCGCCGCGGATGCTGCCAGCGCACCAAGGCCTCGGCGCCGGCCAGGCGCTTGCCTTCGATACGGTAGCGCGGCTGGAAATCCAGGCGCAGTTCGCCGTTCTTGATCGCATGGCGCAGATCGGCTTCCAGCTGGCGCCGCTCGATAATGCGTGCGTTCATGTCGCCCGCATAAAAACGCCAGGTATTGCGCCCGCTTTCCTTGGCTTCGTAGAGCGCGATATCGGCGTAGCGCAGCAGCTCTTCGGCCAGGGTCGCATCCGCCGGCGCCATGGCAATGCCGATGCTGGCGCTGATAAACACTTCATGCTCGGTGATATGAAACGGTAGCTCGATACAGTCGATCAGGCGCCGGCAGAGGCCTTCCACCTCCAACTGCGAACTCATGCCCGCCACCACCAACATAAATTCATCGCCCCCAATGCGCGCCACCAGGTCGTCACCGCGCAGGCAGCCCTGCAAGCGCCGGGACACCTGGTTAAGCACCTCATCGCCAGCGGCGTGGCCCAGCAGGTCATTGACCGGCTTGAAGCGGTCAAGGTCGATACTGAGCATCACCAACGGCCTTTCCAGGGTCGGCACCGCCTTGAGCTTGCCCTCGAGAAATTCCTGCATGCGCGTACGGTTGGCCAGGCCCGTCAAGGCATCGTGTTGCGACAGGTACTCGATACGCCGCCGGGCCTCGACCTCTTCGGTGATGTCACTGGCGGTGCCCCGATAGCCCTGGCCGGGGATCTCGCGCACCGACAACCGGCAGATACGCGGCTCGCCTTCACCCGACAGGTAGTTGCACTGCACGATAGCATTCGGGCGATGGGCGTGGTCCTTGAACCAGCTGGACAACAGGCCCTGATCCGAGGTCAGCAGCTCATCCGCCGCCGTCCCCAGGCAGTTGGCCCCTTTGAGGCCGGTGATCACGTCGAAACGCTCCGACAGGTAGGTAAACCGCAAGTGGGTATCCACTTCCCAGATCCAGTCGGAGGCCGCTTCGGCCACATCGCGAAAGCGCTCCTCGCTGACCACCAGCGCCGCGCGACTGGCTTGCAGGGTGGCGTAGTTACTGTCCATGATCCGCGCGGCGGCGGTGCTGCGGCGCTGGATAACCCAGGCCATCAGGGCGAAGATCAGGCCGGCGACCGTGACCAGCGGCACGACCAGCACCAGCAACTGGTGCCCCGGGTCGTCCGAGGTCCATTGCACAACGCCGGCGTTGTCCCGCAGGCTCAGGCTCGGTGCGCCCGCCGCTACCCTGCCAGCCGGGGCAACCTGCAGACCTTGCACACCAAAGTCCTGGCCCAATGCGGCCAAGCGTTGCGGCGCGAGCTTGGCAATGAAGATCAACACAGAGGCCGGGCCGCTATCGGCCTTCACGCTCGGATCAGTGCCCGGCGTCAGCGCTGCGGCGGCCAACACCGCAGGTGTCCCGTCGGCCTGTACCAGCCGGGTCACCGACTGGCTGTTGGCGGCAGCCTGCCGGGCCTGGGCCAGCAGGGGCTCGATGGGTATGTGCAGCCAATCCTGCACGGCAACGGTCTGCAACTGGCCGTCAACCACCGAGTACACCGTGCGCCCGGCTGGATCGACAACAAACACCCCCTCGAAACCCAGGTCGGCAAACAGCGTCGAACCCAGGTTTTGCCGCCCAAACGCCCAATCCACATCCACCTGCTGATGCAGGTGTGTGTAGGCGTCCCCCCAAAACGCGTAGTCCTTGACCGTAGAGGCGGCGATGCGCTCAACCGACAGCAAGGCGTTTTCGATATCGATCCGGCTGTGCTCGCTGGCATCCTGATTCAGATGATCGGCAATGGACACCAGCAGCACCCCGACCAACAAAAACATGGCCAGTAGCAGCAGTGAACAGGCGAGCAGATAAGCCCGTGCGGTAGAGAGATTGGAAACCTTGCCTTCCAGCGACGACTTGGGGCCAACGTTGAGCTTTTCCATAGCGCTCCAGGCGCCAGGGCGCCCTAACAACCCGCACCGAAAACCACACGACGCACACGCAGGTGCGCGACTGCCTGCCCATAGACGATAGACAACTTTTGCGCTTCGAACAGCCCGAAAACCGCCCTATGCGCAATGCACCACATAACGCACGGCAAACCCGCCCAGACGCTGATCCAATTGCTCGCGCTGGATCGCGCTAAGGTTTGGTACATGAATATCCACGCGCTGCCCGTGGCGCTCGTCACTGTGGGCTTCCACCCGGCTTGCCGCCGCGACCTGCCACACCTCATCTTCGAACACCCGCCGGATCGCATCCAGGCGCAAAGCGGGCTTGAAGGTCTTGCCCACGGCGGTCAGCGGAATCTGCTCCACCAACCAGATGTTCTTGGGTACCGCCGCACGTTCATGAATGTGCTGTGTGGCGTGCTCCAGTAACTGGGCCTCGCTAGCGTGCTCGCCGGCCTTGAGCTGCACGTACACCACCGGCAGTTCCCCGGCCCTGATATCCGGCTTGCCGACTGCGGCGGCCAGCGCTACGCACGGATGGCGATGCAGCGCCTCTTCGATCATCTGCGGGTCGATATTATGGCCACCGCGAATAATCAAATCCTTGCTGCGACCGGTCAGCCAGATATAGCCATCGGCATCGATGCGCCCCAGGTCGCCGGTATTGAACCAGTCACCATCCAGCCAGATACCTGTGTTCTTGTCCGCTTGCAGATAGCCCTTGAACACCGTCGGGCCGCGCAGGCACAGGGTCCCCGGCTCATCGGTCGCGGCGTCACGCCAATAATTGCCGGCGCTGTCGAGCACCACGATCTTGACCTGGCAATACGGCAGGCGCAGGCCAATGGAACCGGGCCGGCGCTCGCCCTCATAAGGGTTGCAGGCTGTGGCGCAGGTGCCTTCGGTCAAGCCATAACCTTCGATGATGCGCAGCCCCGTGCGGGCTTCGAACTGGCGGATCAGTTCCACCGGCATTGGCGCTGCACCGCAGAGCGCAAAGCGCAGGCTGGAAACATCGATACCGTCATTTGGGATCTGCAGCAGTGCCGCATAAATGGTGGGCACCCCACTGAAACTGCTGACCCGGTAGCGCTCCACCAGCTTCCAGAAGTCCTTGATCAAGGCCGGGTTACGGTAACCCTGGGGCCCGGCCAGCAACACCTGGGCTCCGTAATGGAACGCGGCGAGACCGGTGACCATCACCCCATTGACGTGAAACAGCGGTAACCCGCATAGCAGCACGTCGCCCGGTACATAGCGCCCATGCAAGCCAATGATCTTGGCCATCGCCACTTCGTTGAAGTGGCTGTGGGGGGCCAGTTTCGGGGTGCCAGTGGTGCCGCCTGTGTGAAAGTAGGAGGCGATGTCGTCCGGCTGGATAACCCGCCCGCTTTCCAGGTGATCGGCCGGGGCGGCGGCTAGCAGTTCATCGAAGTCCAGGACGCCTGCGGGCATCGGTGGCCGCTGGGCTCTTACAGCGCTGCGTTGCGGCTCCGGCAACAGGTTGGCGAGGTCGACCGTCACAATCGTGGGCATCTGTGGCAAAAAGTCTGCCAGGGCCGCCACTTTCTGCCATAGGTCGGTACCGGGGAACGGTGCCAGTGTGACCAGCACCGAGGTATTGGAAGCACGGATCAGCTCTGCAATGTGCTCAGGCTCAAGCAACGGGTTGATCGCATTGACGATCCCCGCCGCCTCTGCACCCCAAATCACAAAGTGCGTCTGGGGCAGGTTAGGCAGCAGGAAAGATACCGCCTGGCCCGGGCGCAAGCCCAGACGATGCAAGGCGTTGGCGGTTTGTGTGACCTTGGCAAAAAGCTCGGCATAGCTGATGCGCCAGGGCTGATCCTCGATGCTGCCCGTCGGTAGAAAACACAAGGCTGGCAGATCGGCAAAGCGTTCGGCGGCACGCTGCAACAACTCATAGGTACTGCCAGGCAAGTCGCGCTCGGCCAACGGGTATTGTTGCTCGAAGGCTTGGATGTCGCTCAACCGGGCAAGGGAAACAGGACTGTTCATGGGTTTAATGTTCTTCCGTGTTTTTTACAAAGGGCGCCAGGGTCGTGTGCTGGCACTGCTCGGTGAAACGCAGCAGACCCGGATCCAGCAACCCCTTCTGCTCACTGCAAAGTTGCGCTGCCAAATCCAAGGCCCCAGCGTAGACCACGGTTTTGCACAACTCCAGTGGGTCGGCCTCGACATGCACGCCCAACTGCACCAGGCGCTCTACCGCCTGGGCTACGTGGGGATGTAGCCAAAGGTCGGCTTGAGTCCCGGCAAAACGGCGCCTACTGGACTAACGGTTTACCCAGCACCTTGCTGAAGCTTTGCGCAGCCGGTTGCAGCCACCGCGCCTGCACCAGCAACGGGGTCACAGCGGCCCCCGGTTCAATCTGCCCGTCCACCTGCACGCGCTGTGAGTCGACTTGGATCTTGAAATGGTGCTCGGCCGCCAGTTGCAGGTCCGCCAGCAACCGCAGGCCATCCCTGCACTGCAACTCGATCCGGGTATTGCCCAGCTTGACCAGCCACGGGCTCAACAGCGCCAGGTCGTGCCCCAGCAACTCACCGTCGGTGTTACGGCAACCCGCTCCGGCGCCATTGACCTGCAATCGCCCGTCCCAACGCCCGTCCAGCACGAACATCGGTGCCGGCAAGGCGCTGACCGCACGCGGGGCCAGTTGCGCCTGCCAGCTCCACGGCCAGCCATGGATCGACAGCTCCCAGATGCGTTGCGCAAAGCCCAGGTTCACCTGCGCCGCCCACGGACGGATCTTCCAGTCCACCGGCGCCAGGGCACCGACGCGCGCTGCGCGGCCAGTCCACACGCTGCCCACCACGCCGCTGGGCTGCCAGCCGGTCGGCCAGGGCAGCTGGCGGGCAACGAAGGCGGCCGGCAGCTCCAGCAGCACGGTCAGGCTGAACACCACAATCGCCCATAGGATCACCGCACGACTCATGGCCGCGCCGCCACTTCCAGGCTGAAGGCATAACCCTGGCCGCCACCCTGCTCCAGGCTCCACTGCACGGGTCGCCCACCCTGCTCCTGCACCGTCCGCAGCAGCAGTTGCAGGGCCTGGGGCCCCGGCAGCTCGCCTTGCAATTGCCAGCGATCGCCTTGCTGTTCAACGCGGGTCAGCACCCATTGGCGCGACACCGCCAGGGCCTGCCACTGTTCGTTGGAAAACGCCGCCGGCGGTACCAGTGCGCCGGCCTGTTGCGCCAACGCCTGCCACTGGCGTGCATCCTGCCAGGCCGCCAGCAGCGGCCGGGTCAACAGCACCAGCAGCAACAGCACGACGGTCGACCAGCCAGCCAACAGGCCATAGCGGCGCTTGGGCGGCAGTTGGTTGAAGTGGGCCAGGTACTCCAGCATCCGGGCTTTCATGGTTGTTCTCCCAGATCAAAACTCAGGTGCAATTGACCGGCGACACGTTGCGCCTCGTCAGTCCATTGCGCGCCGGCAGCCTGGGCCATGGCCTGCCATTCGCCGGGCAGCGGCCGGGGGCCATTGCCGCGCAAGGCCAGGCGCCAACGGCTGCCGTCAAACTCGATGCGCGACACCGACCAGCCTGGCTGCTGTTGCAGCCAGCCGGAGAGCGCCTGCTCCAGGGCGACGATCTGTTGCTGGCGCACCTGCCAGTCGCTCGCCTCGCCCTGCACTCGCGCCAGCGCCACGCGCGCCTGTTGCGGGTTGTTGGCAGGCCCGGCCAGCGCCCGGACCTGGGCTTTCCAAACATCAACCTGACGCAGGCTCTGCACCAGATACACCGCGCCCCAACACGCCGCCAACGCCACGCAAGCCAGCAGCAAGCGGCGCTGTACGCCGCTCATCAGTGGCGCTCGAGTCACCCGTGTGCGCGGCCCCCGCGTGCCTTCCAGCACACTGGGCAACTGCTCCAGGCGCGCCAGGCGTGACGGCCAGTCGCCCTCTTGGGTCTCGCCAGGCAGGTCGCGCCAGGCCTGGGGCAGGCGCTCACCCAATACCGGCGGCCACACCAACCATTGCCGGGAATGCGCCTTGAGGTAGCGCACCGATTCGCGCCGCCACTCCACTACCTGCCCTGGCTCTGCTGGCGGCAACAACTGCAAATCCGCCCAGCCATGGGTGATGTGCAGCCCCAGCGCAGCACACTCGGCCAGCCATTGCTGGACCTGCTCGCGATGCATCACCAACAACTCCAACTGCCCGGCCTCGCGGGACAGGCAACTGACCAGCAACGCTTCGGCGGGCTGCTGCGCATATTCTTCAAACAATTGCGGCCATTCGTGACGCTTGAGCCCCGGCGGCGCCGGCAGGCAGAAATGGCTGCAATCGAGCGCTGGAATAATCAAGGCGCCCGGCAGTTGCAACAGCGCGGACGGTGGCGGCCAGGTGCCGCTTGCGCAAGCCTGTTGCGCGCTGTAGTGCAACCACTGCCAGCGGCCCTCGGCGGTGGCCGGCGGGCGCACCAGCAACCATTCCCGTGGCTTGGCCCGCAGACGCTCAAACATGCCTGCGCTCCGGCTCATGGCTGGGTATCGGGCAAGGCGAAAGTACAGACATAAGGGGCTCCATGGTGCTCGAACTCGATCCGCACGCCGCGATTGGGCTGGGCGGCAACAGTAGAAGGAAAGGCCAGCCAGCGCGTGCCCTGGTAAAAACTGAATGTGGCGCGCTCGACCGGCGCCAATGATGCCTTGAGTTCCCAGCGCGGCTTGTCGGCGGCGTACAGGTCGGCCGAGACCAGCAGGTTCAAACGCTGCTGGCGCGCATCGAACAGCAGGCGCTGGCGTTGCACGCGCGACGCGCCCTCGGCTGGCGGCCAGGCGCCCAGGGCCACCCACTGCAATTGCCCAAGGCTCGGCTGCCACTCCAGCCAGGCCAGGTCCAGGGGCAAGCGCTGCTCGTACAACTGGCGCAACACCAAGGCGTCGAAGCGGCGCTCCAGGGCCATGCAGAACTCCAATACCTGAGGTTCGCTGCCCGGCTCCTCCAGACGCTCACGCACTTTGACCCAGCCATTGACCAAGGCCGCCAGCAACACCCCGACCACCGCCGTGAGGGCCATCGCCACCAATAGCTCGATGAGGGTCAAGCCGCGTTGCGCCGCCTTCATGGACGCACCAGGAACAGGCTGAACTGACCCAGGGGCTGACGCTGCTGGGGATCGGCAAATAAGCTCAACTCACCCCGGCGCAAGCGATTGACCCCGGTATTGCCCAGGGTCAGTTGCCAATGACAGGTGGCATTCCCCTGGCGCAACTCGCCGCTCACTGCATTGATCTGCGGCCAGTACTGCTCCACGCCAAACCGCGTTTCCAGCTCCCGTGCGCACAAACTGCCGAGGCGATGTTGCGCCACGGCCTGGTGGGTAGCGATGCGCTGGCGCAACAGCTGGCTGACCATCACCGCCATCAACGCGGCAATCCCCAGGGCGACCATGACTTCAAGCAAGGTAAAACCACGCTGGCGCTTCATGGCAGGGTCGCGATATGCAAGGTGTTGTCTGCTTGCCATTGCCAGCGCTCGCGGCCCTCGGCCCAGCGCCAGGTCAGTGACACCGGGCGGGCCAGCCCCGACGGGGTGAACATCACCTGGGGCTCGCGGCTCACCGGCCAGTCAGGTTGCAAGCCGGCTGGCCAGGGTGCGCCGCGCGACGCTTGGACCTGCCACCCAGGCGCTGCGCGCCCGGCCTGCCAGCGCACGAACTCCGGGCTGCGACCGTTCCAGCGCAAGCCCAGCAACTGCCCGGCATGCCGGGCCTGGGCGGCCTGGCTGCGCGCTTCGCTGGCCAGTTGAGCCAGGGCCTGGCGCATCGGCGCCTGGCCGGCATCCAGATAGGCCACCCCCAGGGCACTGAACAAGCCGACGATCAACAACACCACCAACATTTCCAGGAGCGAAAACCCGCGACTGCGCTGCATGCCTAGAGGTCCCAGTTACCGATATCGGCATCGGTGCCTTCGCCGCCTTGCTGGCCGTCGGCTCCCAGTGAGAACAGATCCACCCGCCCATGCTGCCCAGGCGTGCGGTAGCCATAGGCATTGCCCCATGGGTCCTCGGGCAGGCGGCGGATGTAGCCGTCGGCACGCCAACTGCGCGGCAAGGGCTCCAGGCTCGGCTTGCTGACCAGCGCCTGCAAACCCTGCTCGGAGGTGGGGAACCGCAGGTTGTCGAGGCGGTACATGTCCAGTGCCTGCTCCAGGGTCGCCAGGTCGGCCAGGGCCTTCTGGCGCATGGCTTTGTCCTGGCTGCCAAGCACGCTGGGGGCGACCACCGCGATCAGCAGGCCGATGATAAAAATCACCACCATGATTTCCATCAGGGTGAAGCCGCGTTCGCGACGCTTGACCGCACGATTGCCAGGCATGGCGTGCTTTTCCATTTCATGTTCTCCGTTTTCAGGTTGTCTGTTCAAAGGCTCAGGCCCTGATTGAGCTGCATGATCGGCAACAGCACCGCCAGCACGATGAACAGCACCACCGCGCCCATCAGCAAAATCATCAGGGGTTCGAATAACGCCAGCAGCAGGTCGACCTGGCGCGCAAACCCACGCTCCTGGTTGTCGGCGACCCGCTCCAGCATGTCGGGCAAAGTGCCGCTGGCCTCGCCGCTGGCGACCATGTTCAGCAGCATCGGCGGGAAATGCCCACTGGCACTGAGGGCGCGGTACAGGGTCACGCCGCCTTCGACCTGTTCACGCACCGCTACCAGGGACTGGTGGATCTGCCGGTTGCCGACCGTAGCGGTGGCCACCTCCAGGGACTCGAGCAACGGCACGCCACTGCCGAGCAGAATCGCCAGGCTGCGCGAGACCCGCGCGCTTTCCAGTACCGACAGCAGCACGCCAATGCGTGGCAAGCGCAACGCCAGGCTGTCGCGACGCAAACGCCATACCGCCTGGCGCAGCAACACCCGCGCGCCCAGCGCCAGCAGCAAGCCCAGCCCCAGCAACCACGGGCCGAGCATCACCAGGCCCTCGCTGGCGCCGATCAGCACCCGGGTAATCAGCGGCAGGCTTTGCCCTGTGTGGCTGAACTGCTCGGTGAGCTTGGGCACCACAAAAGTCATCAGGCCGATCACCACCGCCAGCGACACCAGGATCAACACCGCCGGGTAGATCAACGCCGTGCGCGCCTTGTGCCGTTGTTTCTGCACCTGTTCCAGGTGCTCGGCCAACCGCTCCAGCACCGGCGCCAATTTGCCCGAGCGCTCGCCGGCCTCGACCAGTGCGCAATACAGCGTATTGAACTGCCCACCCTGGCGGCGCAGGCTCTGGGCCAGGCTCAAGCCTTCGCCCAGGGCGCCGCGCACCGCCACCAGCAGGTTGCGAATCGCCGGTTCCGCCAACTGGCGTTCCAGGGTGGCCAAGGCATCCACCAAGGGGATGCCGGCGCTCAACAGCGTGGCCAACTGGCGGGTCAACTCGCACAGCTGTCCATGGTTCAAGCGTTGCCCGCGCGGGCTCGACAGGCTTGCGCCCTGCACCTGCAACTCACGGGCAAACAGGCCCTGCTCGCGCAGCAGTTGCCGGGCATGGCGCTCGCTTTCTGCCTGGATGCTGGCTTTGCGGCGATTGCCGCGCAGGTCCAGCGCCTGGTAGCGGTAGGTCGGCATCAGTCGCGCACCGCACGCAGGACCTGCTCCAGGCTGGTTTCGCCACGGCGCAGGCATTCGGTGGCCATGGCGGTCAGGCTCTGGCGCTTGTCGGCGAGGTATTCGTGCATGGCCGCTTCGCTGGCGCCGTCGTACAGCAGGCTGATCAAGCCGGCATCCAGGGTGATGAATTCATAGAGGCCGATCCGCCCGTGGTAGCCACTGCCCTGGCAGTCGTCGCAGCCCTGGGGGTGAAAGCTCTGATCCAGCGTCGCCAGCTCCGGCCACAACTGGCGCTCGGCGGCCTGCAACGGCGCCGGCGTTGCGCAATGGCACAGGCGCCGCACCAGACGCTGGGCCATCACGCCCTTGAGGCTGGAGGCGATCAAAAAGGGCTCGATGCCCATGTCGCGCAACCGCGTGACGGCGCCCACCGCGCTGTTGGTGTGCAGCGTCGACAGCACCAGGTGCCCGGTAAGGCTGGCCTGCACGGCGATCTGTGCGGTCTCCTGGTCACGGATTTCGCCGAGCATGATCACGTCCGGGTCCTGGCGCAGGATCGCCCGCAGGCCGCTGGCGAAGGTCATGCCGGCGCGCGGGTTGATCGCGGTCTGGCCGATGCCGGTAATCGCGTATTCCACCGGGTCTTCGACGGTGAGGATGTTGCACGAGCCGTCGTTCAGCGCATTGAGGCTGGCATACAGCGTGGTGGTCTTGCCCGAGCCGGTGGGCCCGGTGCTCAGCAAGATCCCGTTGGGCCGCGACAGGCAAGCGCGCAGGGCCTGCTCGACGGCAGCGGGCATGCCCAGGTTGTTCAGGTCCAGCAGGTTGGCCTGTTTGTCCAGTACGCGCATTACCACGCGCTCGCCGTGGATGCCGGGCAAGGTCGAGACCCGGATATCCACCTCGCGCCCGCCGGAGCGCAAGGTGATGCGCCCGTCCTGGGGCTGGCGCTTCTCAGCGATATCCAGGCGCGCCATGACCTTGATCCGCGACACCAACATGGCCGACAAGGCCCGTGGCGGGCGCAGGATTTCGCGCAGATGGCCGTCCACCCGCAGGCGCACCACCAGGCTCTGCTCGAAGGTCTCGATATGGATATCCGAGGCGCGCAAGCGCAGGCCTTCGGCGAACAGGCCGTTGATCAGGCGGATCACCGGCGCTTCGTTGTCACTCTCCAACAGGTCTTCGATCCGTGGCAGTTCGTTGATCAGGCTGTCGAGATCGACCTGCTCGCCGATGCCCTCGATCAACGCCGCCGTGGCCGACTCGCCGGCCTGGTACAAGGCCCCCAGGCGCAGTTCGTATTGCGCCGGGTCGAGGTGCTCGACCAGCGTCGGCAGGCCATGCACGCGCAATACTTCCTGCAAGGCGTCGGTGTCGACATCCTCGCGCAGGCACAGGGTCCAACCCTGCGCGCCCGGTGCCCGTGCCAGGCCCGCCTGGCGCGCCAGTCGATAGGGCAACAACGTACTCACCACACGCCCTCGTCGAGGCGCTCGCGGCTGGCCGGGAACAGGCGCAGCAAGGCGTTGTTATCGGAGATCGCGGGCAATGCCAGGTTCGAGTTGACCTTGAGGTTGCGGTATTTCTCGCTGCTCAATTGGGCCAGGGTCTCGCCGTCGCGCATGATCCGCGGGCGGATGAACACCATCAGGTTCTGCTTGGTGCGCTGGCTGGCGTTGGAGCGAAACAGCCGCCCGACCCCAGGGATATCGCCGAGCCACGGCACACGCTGGTCACTGTTCTTGGCTTCGTCGCCGATCAGCCCGCCGAGCACCACCAGGCCGTTGTCTTCGACCATGACCTTGGTCTTGATCTCGCGCTTGTTGGTGATCACATCGCTGGCGCCGGTGCTGTCGGCAATCGACGAGACCTCTTGCACAATGTCCAGGCGCACGGTGTTGTCGATATTGATCTGCGGCTTGATCCGCAGCTTGATCCCCACTTCCTTGCGCTCGATGGTCTGGTAGGGGTTGGTGTTGTTCTGCGTTACCGAGCCCGTCACAAACGGTACTTCCTGGCCGACCAGGATCGATGCTTCGGCGTTGTCCAGAGTCAGCAGGGTCGGGGTCGAGAGCAGGTTGAAGCCACTTTCGCTCTTCAGCGCATTGAGCAGTGCGAGGAAGTTCAGCCCGCCGCCGTTGAGCTTGCCAAAGCCTGCGGTGGCGCCGGGCACATTGGCCAACAGCTTGCCCAGGCCTGCGGTGTCGCCGCTGGCAGCGGCGCCCGCCAGGCCGGCGATGCTCGTCCCGCCGTTGGTGAAGTTCACCGCGCCGCCGCCAAAGGAGTCGCCCAAAAACAGCCATTGCACGCCCAGCTCCTGGGCGCGGGTGTCGGAGACTTCGGCGATGATTGCTTCCACCACCACTTGGGCGCGGCGGATATCCAGTTGTTCGACGATGGTGCGGTAGGCGGCGATTTCGCTGTCCGGGCCGACCATCACCACGGCGTTGGTGCCCTCCTCAGACTCCATGCGAATCCCCGAGGCGCTGACCGCCATCTGCTTGGGCGCGCCTTCCGTGGGCACCCCCTCGCCTCCGGCACCAGGGGTGTCCTGGCTCAAGCCGCGCAACACCTTGACCACTTCGGCGGCATTGGCATGACGCAGGTACATCACCACGGTGTTCGATGGACGCAAGGCAGTCTGCGGCTGATCCAATTGCTTGAGCAGCGCACGCACCCGTTGGCGGCTGTCGGCACTGCCGCGCACCAGCAACGCATTGCTGCGCGGGTCGGCAACCACCTGCGCGCCATCGGCGCCCTGCTCGCGGGCCAGCAGGCGGGTCATCAATTGCGCGGTGTCGTTGGCGCTGGCGTTGACCAGGGGCAGCACTTCCAGGGGTTCCTGGCTGACCTGGTCGAGTTGCTGCAACAGGGCGTCGATACGGTCAAGGTTGCTGCGCCAGTCGGTGATCACCAACAAGTTGGCCGACGGGTACGGGCTGATCACTCCCACCCGAGGGTCAATCAGCGGCTTGAGGATATTGAGCATCTGTTCACTGGCGGCGTTGCGCACGCTGAATACCCGGGTGGCCATGCCATCGTTGGCTTGCACGGCCTGGCGCGCAGACTCCACCGGTACCGGCTCCAGGCGCGCGGCCTGGTCCGGCACGATCTTCACGCTGCCATTGGGCAGGTTGACCGCAGCAAAACCCTGGGCGCGCAACTGGGCGAGGAAGATGTCGTAGATGGCCTCGCTGCCGAGCATATCCAGGCTGCGCACCGTGACCTTGCCCTTGACCCGTGGGTCGATGATGAAGGTGGTGTTGGTGATGCGCGATACGCTGTCGATGAAGTCGGTGAGTTCGGTGTCGATGAAGTTCACTTCATACAAGGCCGGCGCTTCTTCGGCGTGGGCCGGGGTCACGCTCAAGGCCAGGCACAGTGCGCTCAGGCCCAGGCATTTATTGATCATGTGCATCGTCGGTTCATTCCTTGCGCTTGAGGCCGATCACCGGTCGCTCAGTCGGCCATGGCAAGCGCTCGCGCTGCCCTTGATTGTCGAAAATCAGCCCGCGTTCATCGATGTCCTGCAAGACGATGCCCGGGGCCAGGCGCTGACCCAGGGTCAGCGTGCGTTCTTGTTGCTGATAGCGCAGCACCAGGACCGTGGCGCGCAACGGCGTGGCCTTGAGGCTGCCCAGGTAATCGACCTTGAGCGTGGTCAACGGCAGGTCGTCGCTGGGTGCCTGGCGCGGTGTCCAGTGGCTGCTCAACAAGTCGGCAACCGGCGCCGCTGGCGCGTAAGACACGACCGGCTGGGCGATGCCGTGCCACAGTTGCAACACACATTGCGCTGCGAGCCAGGCCAGCAGTGTTGCCAGCAACAGGTTGCCCCCACGGCTCAACTGACCAGGCTCCGTGGATGCCATCCCGGATGCCCCTGCACGTAGCGCACATCTGGCAGTTGCAACGGCGCCAGTTGCCAGTCCGCCGGCTGCTCGCGCAACCAGCCTTCGAGGTGTTGCCACAGCGGTTGCCCGGCATCGGCGGCAAAGCCCAGGCCAAAGGTGCGGCAGGTGCCGAGCGGTTCGGCAAACTCACTGACCCGCTTGCCGCCAGGGCTATAGGTGACCTGCCAGGGCTGGCCGAGCCAGCGCGGCAGGTCCTGGCTGTTATCCAGCAGCAGTGGCTCGCCAAACAGTTGCTCGGCGCCGTTTTCCAGGACCTGGCGCACCTGCTGCGCCGGGACATCTACGACCGGCGCTGGATAACTGGCACTCAGGCTGATCAGGTGTTCGCGGGTAATCATCTGGCCGCGGGCCAGGGGGCTGTCGTAGCGCAGGCCTGGCAGCAGCACCGCGCTCTTGGGCTCGCGGGCCAGGGCCTGGTGCAACAGGCGATCCCAACTGCCGGCGCGCACATCGCGGCGCCAGAGGTTTTCCGGGGCCTTGGCCAGGGGTTGGTCGAGCCAGGCGGCGTGGGCGGCGCGCTGTTGTTGCAAGCGTGGTTGCAGGCGCTGGGCGTGGGCCTGGGCGGTAGCGTCCAACGCGCTGGCCTGGGCGGGAAAGAAGCGCGCATCGAAGCGCCATTGCCCCGCCTGCGCCTGGCAGCGGATGCGGAAGGCGCCGCTGGCCCGGGTCCCGCCCAGCACCACCGGTACGCGCTTGCCGGAGCTTTGCAGGATTTCTACCGGCTGCGGCCACAGGTCCTGGCCACGGGCGCACAACATCAAGTCCACCTGGCCCAGGCGCTCGGCCAGCCAGAACCCCGGCCCGGTGCCGACATCGGCCAGGGCCACCACCAGGTCGGCTTCTTCACGGGCCTGGGCAAGCACCGGTTGCAGGCTGTGCAACCACTGTTTCAAGGAGGCTTGCTGGTCCCGCGCATAAGGGTCGGTGATGCCGACTACGGCGATACGCACGCCGCCCCGGCGGAACACCTGCATGCCTGGGGTGGCCAGGCGTTGCGCACTGGCGCTGGCCAGCCCGGCGCCGAGTACCGGGTGGCCGAATTGCTGGTACAGGCCCTGGCATTGTTCGGGCCACAGCACGCGTTCATCGCTGCTCACCCGCACTTCACTGCCGAGCAATTGGCTACCCTGGACCCCGGACAGGCCACGGGTCAGGTACGCCAGGCCGCTGCCGTTCCAGCACTGGCCGTTTTCCAGGGTCAGGCTATTCTCAGGCCCTGCCTCATCACGCAGGCGTTGCAACACGGCACCGAGTACCGCGTAGCCACCGGTTTGCACACCGTCACTTAAGGAGGCATCCAGCAGGCCATCCAACTGGCTACCGTCAGCCTGGCGAAAACGCGCATTGGCCCCGGTGATCCACGGCGCCTGGCCGATCCGTGTTGCCGGCCCCAGGCGTGTGGCGGGCACCACCGGGCGACCCGGCAGGCGTGCATCGAGGGTGTCGGCGATATACAGCAGGTCGACCGGCTGGCTGTCCGCAGGCCCCGCCGCAGCCCCCCGGCTAGAGCAGCCGGCCAGCCACGGCGCACAGGCCCCCAGCGTCATCCATCCCAATACATCGCGCCGCACCATTGAAGCCATTGTTCTCTCACCCTAGGGCTAACTCTGCTTTAAGGGCGGCATAGTGGGGGTCAATTAATGACGGTTTAATGTCAGTTTTTTAACAGGAGTGAAATATGCACCCTTGTAACAAAAGGAAATAAAAGAAATACACTTAAATACATTTTTAACAAAACCGACCGCGAATCATCACATTCGACTCTTAGAGTTCGGGCTCCTTTCAAAAATCGTGATCTACAAAGGACCTGATGAAATGAGTCGAGAGACTGGCGACAACCAGAATCGCAACCTGAGCCTCAATGAGCCGATGGAATCGGTACTCACTGCCTACCTGAGCCGCCGCAGTGTGGTACGGGGCGGACTCGGCGCCGCGATCGCCATGATTGCCGGCACCGGCCTGACGGGCTGCTTTGACAGCGGCGGTGGCTCTGACCACGACACCCCGACCGAGCCCACCAAACCTGCGCTGAAGCTGGGTTTCAACTCGATCCCCGGCTCGCGCACCGACGGCTGCACCGTGGCCGCCGGCTACACCGCGCACATCCTCGCGCCATGGGGCACGCCGCTCAACAGCAATGCGGCACCGTGGAAAAGCGATGGCACCAATACCTCGACCGACCAGGCCAACTCGGTCGGCATGAACCACGATGGCATGCGTTTCTTCCCGATCAATGGCAGCTCCACTGACGGCCTGATCGCGATCAACCACGAATACATCGAACAGTCCGAACTGCACCCCAACGGCGCGACCCTGATCGGCGGCGTACGCCCGGTGGAAGAAGTGCGCAAGGAAATCAACGCCCACGGCGCGGGCGTGATGCGCGTGACTAAAGTCAACGGCCGCTGGCAGGTGATGGAAAACGACCCGCTGAACCGTCGCTTCACCTCGGCCACGCTGATGGACCTGGCGGGCCCGATGAAAGGCACCGAGCACGTCAAGACCAAGTTCTCGCCGACCGGCACCCAGACCCGCGGCACCAACAACAACTGCGGCAATGGCTACACGCCGTGGGGCACCTACCTGACTTGCGAAGAAAACTGGCCAGGGATTTTCGTCAACCGCAGCGGCAACCGCCCGGCCGACCAGGTGCGCATCGGCGTGGGCACCAGCAACGGCAACTATCGCTGGGAAAGTGTCGCGGGTGACCCGAGCGAAGTGAACGGCGAGTTCAGCCGTTTCAACGTCACCCCAAGCGGCGCCACGGCCACCGACGACTACCGCAACGAAGCCAGCACCTATGGCTACATCGTCGAGATCGACCCGTACAACGCCGCAACCCGTGCGGTGAAACGCACCGCGCTCGGCCGTTTCCGCCATGAAGGTTGCTGGCCGGGCCTGACCACCGCCGGCAAACCAGTGGTGTTCTATAGCGGCGATGACTCGCAGAACGAATACCTGTACAAATTCGTCTCCACCGCATTGTGGGACCCGGCAGACGCCAACCCCAGCGACCGCCTGGCCACCGGCGCCAAGTACATGGACAGCGGCAAACTCTACGTGGCGCGCTTCAATGCCGACGGCAGCGGCAACTGGTTGCTGCTCGACGTGGCCAGCCCGACGCTCGATGGCAGTACCCTGGGCGCGAAGTTCACCGACCTGCCGGGGATCATCCTCAACACCCGTGGCGCGGCCGACGCCCTGGGCGCCACGCCGATGGACCGTCCGGAATGGACCTCGGTCAACCCGCTCAATGGCGACGTGTACCTGACGCTCACCAACAACACCAGCCGTACTGTGGCCAACGCCGCCAACCCGCGGGTGAACAACAAGCACGGGCACATCATCCGCTGGCATGACGCCGACAACCAAGTGGCCTTCACCTGGGACATCTTTGTATTTGGCGCCAACGCTGCCGGCACTCCGGACCTCAACCGCTCGGGCCTGACCGCACTGAACCAGTTCGCCAGCCCCGACGGCATGACCTTCGACAGCCGTGGCGTGATGTGGATCCAGACCGACAACGGCGAAAAAACCCTGACCGACTACACCAACGACCAGATGCTGGTGGTGATTCCCACCAATATGGTCGACGCCCAGGGCAAGCAAGTGCCGGTCAACGCACAGAACCAGGCAGACCTGCGGCGCTTCTTCGTTGGGCCCAATGGTTCGGAAGTGACCGGGGTGACCTTCACGCCGGACAACAAGACGGTGTTTATCAACATCCAGCATCCAAGCAACTGGCCATCCACTAACGTGGCAACCGACGTCACCGTCGGCAAGGTACGGGCGCGGGCGTCCACGGTGGTGATCCAGCGGGCAGATGGGGGGGAATTGGCGATCTGACCAACATGCAGGAGCCGGCCAGGCTCCTGCTTCGCTGTCTTTGTGGATCAGGCCTGTTTGGCTTGCTGTTCAAGGTGCAGTTGCAATTCAGGCTTGATACCCAGGGCATCGGCCAATTCATTGAGGTAGTTGCGCTCGGTGACCTGCTGGTCATCCACCAGCATCACACTGGCCAGGTAGACCTCGGCGGCCACCGCCGGGTCATTGGCATATTCGGCAAAGTCGGTTGCATCCAAGGGCTTGGCGACTTGATCGTCGAGCCATTGTTGCAAGTCCGGATCGTCGGTGTGGCGCCCGATCTCCTGGGAGATCAACGCGTTTTCCTTCTCATCAATCCGCCCATCCGCCTTGGCCGCCGCGATCAATGCGCGCAGTACCGCATGGCTATGGGCCTCGACCTCGGCGCCAGAGAGTTGATCAACCGTCTGCAAGGCCTGCTGCGGCGCAGAGGCCTGCTGGCGTTGCCAGGCTTGATACGCCTGGAACGCCATCATCCCCAACGACGCCAGGGCCGCATAGTTGGTGCCGCCGCTACGGGTCTGGGTCGAACCGCCCGCCTGGGTCCCGCCCAACATACCGCCCAGGCCACCGAGCAGATCGCCCAGGCCGCCACCGCCCGACGCAGAAGGAGCGGAGCCGCCGCCCCGGAGCAAACCACCGAGCAGGCCGCCCAACCCACCGAGCCCTCCCGCGCCGCCCTGGGGTGCCGCCGAACCGCCTTGCTGGGACATCGAGGCTTGACCTGCACGTAGCAGTTGTTCCAGTAGAGCACTGGTGTTCATGGTATCGCCCTCCTATGGGCTGTGCGCCAGACAACCAACAATAGTCCCTGGCGCCTATAACGCCAAGACCGCCCAGCAGGCGCTGGTTTGCCGAGCTGACTGCCCCCCCGCAAACCCGGCGCAGGCCTATCACAACTGTGAGAATTGTTCAGATTCAGCGCACCACGGCTTGCGGTGAACGTCAGCCCGCCCGTGGGGTCGGAAATATAAGGGCACGGCCTCAATCGGCCTGGCCTTGAGCGCGAGCATCCACAGATTTGCGGTGCCGCGAACCCTCACAGAAGGAGACGCTGACATGGTCACTCACTTCAAGGTCGCAGGGCACCTCGCTTGCGGCCATCACGGCAATAACCTCACGTCCACGGTGGAACTGAACCGGGTCAAATGCCGCACCTGCCGCAACACCGATGCCTATAAGGAAGCCCGCCGCAACCAGCGCAACGCGTCCCGCCGTGCATCGCGCAAAGCCAAGTCCAACACCACCAGCAATGATTGGCGCAGCGCCTGGACCCAACGCCTGACCGCCCTGCCCGGCCTGCAACGCCTGCCACGCGGTTTCAGCCGCCAGGCCTTCGTCTAGCCCCTATAGGAGCCGGCTTGCCGGCGATCGCGGCGTATCCGGTCGATACCCTATCGAATAGGCAACAGCGCCGCACCGATCAACCCCGCCAACCCTAAGAGGCACGCCAGGCCAACGCCATAGGCCAGGGTGCGCCAGGGTTGGCGGCGGCCCAGGTACAGCAAGGTATGCAGTACCCGCGCCACGGTGAACAGGCCGAACAGCCAGGCCGTCGCGGCGGCGTTGGTATCCAGCGCCAGGCATAACCCACCGAGGACGAAAAACAGCGGAATGTTTTCCAGGTCATTGGCACAGGCTTTCGCCGCCCGGCTGACCGGCGCAAGCTCCTGCGCAATGGCCGGGCGCTGGAAGAAACCGGCATCCTCAGGATTGCTGAACGCACGGTGCCGGAGGCGGAAAAAACCCTGGTAACAGGAGATCGCCAACATCTTGATGAACAACACCAGCACACACAGGGCAAACAGATGCACGAGGCTGGTCATCGCCGGTCCCTGGCAAAGCCGTGGACCACGATATACAGCAGCGGCCCCACCGAGACAAAGATCGCCGTCAGCAGCCAATACGGCAGCACACTGGCCAGCGACCGGCCCTTGGCGCGGGCGTCGCGGTACATCCACACACACGCCAGGGCCGCCATCAGGTACAGG
The DNA here is from genome assembly GCF_058742075.1 of Pseudomonas sp. HC1(2025). NCBI lineage: Bacteria > Pseudomonadati > Pseudomonadota > Gammaproteobacteria > Pseudomonadales > Pseudomonadaceae > Pseudomonas > Pseudomonas sp. HC1(2025). Next base: position 3,238,277 of record NZ_CP196017.1, read on the forward strand.
TCGATCACCACCTGGGCGGTGTCGGGCCTGGATAGCAGCTCAAGGCCAAACGCCAACAGCGACTGCTCGGCCCAGAGCAAGGTGCCCAGGGTGTACAGGGAAAACGCCAACAGGCTGGCAAGGGCGATGTAGGGTCTGTGCATAGGGTCCACCACGTAGGATTGGGCAAGCCGCAGATTAGTGATAACGTCGCCGCCATCTCAATGACCTGCGAGGTCATGGACGCCCCCCCGCCCCGCCCTGCCAGAGTCCATCCATGAACCGCCCACCGTTCCCCCGCGCCAACCCCGAGACCGACGCCGGCACGCAACTGCGGCTGTTGCGCCGCCAGGCGAAGTTGAGCCAATTGCAGCTGGCGCTGATCAGCGGTATTTCCCAGCGCCACCTGAGTTGCATCGAAACCGGCCGCGCCAAGGCCAGCCCTGGCACCTTGCATAACCTGCTCAGCGCCCTCGAGGTGCCCCTGGAGAAGTGCAACAGCCTGTTCCTCGCAGCCGGCTACGCCCCGCGCTACGAAGCCACGCCGCTCGCCTCGCCGGCAATGGATGCCATTCGGGGTGCCATCAGCCATGTGCTGAAGGCCAACAACCCGGCGCCGGCCATCGTGCTCGGGAGCCACTGGCAAGTGCTCGCCGCCAACGCCAGCACCCAGGTGCTGTTCGACCTGGTGGGTTTGGCGCCAGACGCGGCACAAGGCCTGAACCTGCTGACCACCCTGCTGCAACCGGGTGGCCTGGGCGACTACCTGCTCAATGCGGATGAAATCCGCAACCTTGCCTGGCAACGGGCTGCCCGTGAAGCATTGGGCAACCCGACCCTGGCCACGCTGCTGGAAAGCCTGCCGGTGCCGCAAGGCTCGACCCCCCTGGCCAATGAACTGCCGCCACTGGTGCTGACCCGCGTCAATTCGCGCCATGGCGAGCTGGACTTCATGTCCACCTTCACCACCTTCGGCATGCCCCAGGACATCACCGTCACCTCATTGCGCATCGAGCACCTGATCCCGGCCAATCCCCACACTTGGCAGGTGATGACCGCGGCCTACGAACACTCCCTGAGCCGCTAGGCGCCGCTGATCAGAACTTGGTCACCACCCCCATGCGCAACGTACGCCCCGGTGCCGGCATGAAGCTCTGGGCCAGCGGGTCCAGGTAGTAACGATTGGTCAGGTTATCCAGCGACACGTTGAACTGGGTGTGGTCTTGCCATTTGTAGTCGAGGAACAGGTCCACCAGCGCCACTTCGCGGTAGACCAGTTGCGGCGTGGTGGCGCCGGTCTGCCAGGATTTGTCGGCGGTGACGGTCGGGCCCGAGGTGTAGGTCAGGCGCCCGCCCACGGTCAGGGCCTGGTCAAAGAAGCGCAGGCCCGTGGTCAGGTTGCCGGCGACCCGCGGCGGGTTCTGGGTATTGGTGTACGAGCCCATGAAGCTGCCTGGGGTGCAGTTGGGGGTGTTGTCAAGCTTCTGCCAGCGAGTGGAACTGGCCCGCAGGCGCGCGGCGAAGGCCGAGTCGCAGGTTTCGGTCTTGAGGTAATAGGTCGACGACAGGTCGGCAAAGACCCAGCCGGCATCGTATTTCGATTGCAGTTCCAGGCCGCTGGTCTTGAAGCTGTCGGTATTGCTGAAGTTCATCAGGCCCATCAGGCCGGGGCTTGGGTCGTAGTAACGGGTCACGTAGTTCTTGATGGTGTTGTTGAAGTACGCCAGCTTGATCGCCGCCGTGTCGTTGTCCGCCAGCAGGCCTTTTTGCAGGGTGCTTGCGCCGATTTCCCAGTTGCTCGAACGCTCCGGTTTCAGGCCCTTGCCAGGCATGGTCTGCAAGGTGCCCTGGCTGGTTTCGAACAACGAGGGCATGCGCAGGCCCTGGGTGTACGAGGCGTAGATGAAGGTATCGGGCGCGATCTCGTAGTTGATGCCGATGGCCGGCGAAAAGGCGCCCTTGCTGTCGCGCTGCTTGCCCGAATAGGTGTAGCCGGTGACCACTTCGCCCACCTGCGACGGATAGACCCGTGTGCCAACGCCCCCGTAGTCGTTGTAGCGCGGGCCATCGAACGGGTTGTTGGTATCGCTGAACACAATCCCGTTGTTCAGGCGCGGGTCGGTGGCATCGGTGTATTGGCCGTTGGCGTCGGGGAACCACAGCATATTGCCGTAGCTGCCCGGCTTGATCACGTTCACGTAGCGCAACTCCCGTTCCTCGCGCTGGGCGGTGGCGTGCGGCACATGATCCTTGGTGCGGTAGTAGGTGTAGCGCCCGCCACCCCACACCGTCAGCTCGTCAACCGGCTTGTACTCCAGCTTGCCGTTGAGGCTGAACTCCTTGCGCGAACCATCACGCAGGCTGCGGTTGGCGTTGATATCGTTCTGTGTGGTGACCACGCTCTTTTGCGGCTGCAGCTCCTCGAGCTGGAACGAGCCGCCCAGGTCCAGTTTGAAATCGCCATAGTGCGTGTCAAAACGCGAGGTATTGGCCAGCTCGCCACCGATGCGCCGGTCGTGCTGGCGCGTCCAGTTGCGGTCCGAACGATAGGCCTGGGATTTGGGCGCCAGCACCGAGGTCAACTGGCTGGTCTTGGCATCGGTCATCCACAGGCCGGTCGTCAGGTCCACCAGCATATTGCCCGTGGGCAGGTAGTGATAGCGGGCGGTGTAGGTGTCGATCTTGGTGCTGCCGCGCGGGTACTGGTAGATACCGCCGGTGCCGAAACGGAAGATGTCCGAGGGCATGATCTCGCCTATGCGTCCATCGTAACGACTGTAGCCGAAGTCGAAAGTGTGGTCGTCGGCCGGGCGCAGGGTGGTCTTGAGCAGGATCGACTCGGTCTCTGCCGAGGAGTTGAGCACCTCTTCGCCGGCGTTGTAGGTGGTGGCCACCGTCATGTTTTCGCGGCCATAGCGGTCAAAGGTGCGGTAGCGGTCCTGGCCATGCTTGCCGGAGAAATAGTTGCCCTGGTTGCGATGGGCGTAGGCGGCCACCACATCGAACAGATCGTGGGTATAGGCAAACGCCGCGCTGCCCGATTCCGAGTCGGAACCGAACAGGCCGCCACGGTTCTGGTGCGGCTCGGAGTACAGGTTCTCGGTGGTCGAATGGCCGTTGCGCGAGGCCGGCTCGACGCCGTTGTTCCACAGATCGCCCTTCAGGCGCAGGCCCACGTTCTTGCCGTCACGCAGGATGTCATCGACCCCCAGGGTGCGGATCGCCACCGTGCCGCCGATGGCGCTGGACGTCAGGCTGGGGCCTTTGTCGATGGCGACATCGCTGATCAGGTCGGGGTCGATGTAGCTGCGCTGTTGCGTGCCCGCATAGCCGCGATAGACATCCAGCGCCTGTTGCGAACCGTCGACCGTGACCGCCACCCGGCTTTGCCCCTGGATCCCGCGGATATTCACATCCAGGCCACCGCCATTGCGGCTGTCACCCACCTGCACCCCCGGTTGGCCCTTGAGCAGGTCGCCGACGGAGATCACGCCAAAGCGGCGCACTTCTTCGTTGGAGATATACACCGACGAACGTGGGGCGGTGTACACCGCTTTTTTCTCGAGGTCATCGCCAGTGACTTTCTGCGACGGCAGCACCAACGCACTGGTCGCTGGATGCAGTTCGAAGCTGCCATCGGCCTGGCGCTGAAAACTCAAGCCGGTGCCGGCCAGCAACTGCGCCAGGCCGGCCTCGGTGCTGAAATCTCCGTGCAGGCCGTTGCTGCGTTTGCCCGCCGTCAGCGTCGAACTGCCCGCCATGCTGATACCCGCCTGCACGCCGAAACGCGAGAGTGCCTGGTCCAGCGGGCCGGCTTCGATGCTGTAGGGTTGGCGCTCGGCCTGGGCGAAAACTGCCGTGCTGTACAGCGGTTGCAGGCTGAGTAACAGCAGACCCAATGTGCGGGTGCGCAAGACACTTGCGGGAGAAATCATGCAGGGCTCCTAGAGGTGAAGGCCCACCTGTTTCGGTGGGTTATCCCTCTAGGCCAAGCGAGTTGTGAAAAACTGCGCAGAGAACGTAAATAAATGTTCAGGCCGGCACCACAGTCACCCAATAGCGGGTACGCCGCTCGATACGCACCGGCAGTGCATGGGCCACCAACGCCAGCGCGGCATCGGTGTCGTCGAGCTGGAAGCTGCCAGTCACGCGCAACCCCGCGACCTGCTCGCTGCATCGCAAGACGCCCGGCCGGTAACGGGACAACTCGGCCAGCAGCACATCCAGGCGCATGCGCTCGGCAGGCAGAATCCCGCGCAGCCAGGCCTGGGCCAGAAATCCATCGGTTTGCCGTGGCGTACCCACACCCTGGCGATCGACCTGGGTCTGCCAGCCTGCCGCTACTGATACCGGTGCCGGGTGGCGCGGCGAACTCACCTCCACCAGCCCGCGCAATACGGTAATCCACGTGCCCTGCTGATCATGGCGCACCAGCAGATTGGCATCGTGGCTGCGCAGCAGCGCATCCGCTGTGAGCAGTTGCAGTGGGCGCGACTCAACGCGCGCATCCAGCGCCACCTCGCCCTCGATCAACTGCACGCGGCGCAGCTGCGCGCTAAAGTCCAGGCTGACAGCGCTGGCAGTGTTCAACCACAGAGAACTGCCATCGGCCAGGGTCCAGCGGCGGCGCTCGCCGGTAGCCGTGCGGTAGGTGGCAAAGGCTGCGCGCAGCAGGGTCGATTCCGCGCCCTGCCAGGACAAACCACCGAGCAAGCCCAACCCCAGCAAGCACTTGAGCACCTGCCGGCGCCGCGCCGGATCAGCCCCGGCTGCCTCCAGCGCGCGTCGTGCGGTGACATCCGCCAACAGGCTGGCCCCCGGCTGAAGCATCAGCGGCAAGCTGGCGACGCGTTGCCAAGCGTATTCGTGCTCGGCACTTGCCTGGCGCCAATGCTGCAACGCCTGTTGCTCGTCCGGGCTCATCATCCCGGACTGCAACCGGACGATCCAGTCGATGGCCGTCTCGCGGACTTTCGGTGCAACCGGCTTGCCATTCATTCGAAACGGCTCGCGTAGCACACACTGAAAGCCTTGCCCATCGCCCGCTGCACCTGGGCCACGCTCAAGTTCAACTGCGTGGCGATCTGCGGGTACGTCAGGCCGTCGAGCTGGGACAAAAAGAAGATCTTGCGCACCTGCATCGACAGCCCCACCAGCAGCGAGTCCAGCTGTAGCAAGGTCTCGATCATCAAGTAACGGGTTTCGGGCGACGGCTCCTCACCTTCCGGACGGGCGGCGAGCGCCTCCAGGTAAGCCCGCTCAATCGCCTGGCGCCGCCAGCGGTTAATCAGCAAGCCATTGGCGATCGCGGCCAGAAATGCCATGGGCTGGCGCAGCTCCCGCACGTCCTGCTGCGTGCGCAACACCCGGATGAACGTGTCGTGCGCCAGGTCCTCGGCATCGGCACTGTGCCCCAGGCGACGCCGCAACCAGCCGCGCAGCCAGAGATGGTGACGGGTGTAGAGTTGTTCGACGGGCGAGACGAGACTGTCGTCGTACATGTCAGGTCCAATGAGCAGTTAATGATAATACTTCTCATTTTAATATCCTGACCTGACGCTTGTACAGTCTCGACTGCTAACACTGTTATCTGTGGGAGCCATTCCTGAACCACCGCCATCGCGGGCAAGCCCGCTCCCACAGGGGGGGCTCGGCTGGGCACAACATTTGCGCTAAATCGCAAATCAAATGTAGGAGCGGGCTTGCCCGCGATGGCGGTGGGTCAGGTTAGAAATACTTGACTGACACACCGCTATCGCGGGCAAGCCCGCTCCCACAGGGGGATCTCGGCTGGGCACAACATTTGCGCTACATCGCAAATCAAATGTAGGAACGGGCTTGCCCGCGATGGTGGTGGGTCAGGTTAGAAATACTTGACTGACACACCGCTATCGCGGGCAAGCCCGCTCCCACAGGGGGCTCTCGGCTGGGCACAACATTTGCGCTACATCGCAAATCAAATGTAGGAGCGGGCTTGCTCGCGATGGCGGTGGGTCAGGTTAGAAATACTTGACTGACACACCGCTATCGCGGGCAAGCCCGCTCCCACAAGGGGATCTCGGCTGGGCACAACATTTGCGCTACATCGCAAATCAAATGTAGGAGCGGGCTTGCCCGCGATGGCGGTGGGTCAGGTTAGAAATATTTGACTGACACACCGCTATCGCGGGCAAGCCCGCTCCCACAAGGGGATCTCGGCTGGGCACAACATTTGCGCTACATCGCAGATCAAATGTAGGAGCGGGCTTGCCCGCGATGGTGGTGGATCAGGTTAGAAATACTTGACTGACACACCGCTATCGCGGGCAAGCCCGCTCCCACAAGGGTTTTGCGTTGCCGGGGGAATTAGTTGAACTCGGCGTGGACCTCGGACCACAAGCTGACCTTCTGCCCACGGCTCTTGAAGAATTCGATCTCGCGCTTGATCCCGGAACTCAGGTCCCAGCCCGGCAGGTCAAGGATGATCAGTTCTTCCATCATGTCCATGAACAGCGCATCCACCGGCGCCCACAGCTTGCCGATGGTGGCGCTGTCCTTGCCTTCGAACGCGAGGTTGATCGGGTGCGACATGGACACCTGGCTGAACACCCCATGACCCGACTCGATGATGATGGCCGCCACCTTGTTGCACTGGATAAAACGCTCGTGGGTCACTGACGCATCGGCATGGCTGTAGGGGCAGGCCAGAAAAATCTTTCTCATTGTTACCTCAAGGCAATGCAAGGGCACGCGCCCTTGCCGTGGATTAAAGAGTCAGGGTCACACCGCCTGCGCAGCCGGCACGCCGGCCTCATCGGCCTCTTCGCGCTCGCGTTCCTGCGCTTCGTAACGCTGGGCGGCGGGCACCGAGATCTTGATCGCGATCGCCACTGCGAGCAGGCCGCCAAACAACTTGGCCAGCAGGATCGGCATGATCAGCGTCGGCTGGAAGTTCGCGGTAAAGGCCAGGTGGTCGCCAATGGTGGCCTGCGCACAGACACCCAGGGCCACACACAAGACCTTGTCCCGGGCATTCATCTTCTTGAACAGGTGGTAGACCGCGATGATGTTGGCAAACACCATGACAAACGCCGCTGCGCCATCGGCTGACAACCCGATGTGCTTGCCCAGCACTTCCATGGGTTTCTTGCAGTAGCGGTTGAACAGGTAGCAGATCGGGAACGTACCGGCGAGCATGATGCCGATGTAGCCGGCAATCTCGATGGCACGGAACAGCTCCTTCTCGTCGGCGAACATCGGGTCGAAGCCCCACACACCGAAGTTCTTCATGAAGAACCCGGTGAAGTGCTCGACGATGGCCAGCGCCAGGACGATCTTGATAAAGGCATCCATCAACTTACCGAACACCAGGAACCCGGCCACCATCCACGCCGCCCGGTAGCGCAGGCCGGCGGCCAGCAGGAAGCAGAACACAAACAATGGCGCGAGCAAGCGCACGCAGTCGACAAACCCCAGGCTCAGGTAATGCAGGGCCGGCGAGGTGGTGGAAACGATATCCCGCACCGGCAGGTTGAAGGCGGTGATCATCATCAACGACGCAAGCACCGCAAACGGGATGCTGATCAAACCGGCCATGGCCCCCAGCGCCAGGTACTTGTGGTCCTTGCGTTCGAGCATCATCAGGCCGACCGGGATCAGGTAGACGATGGTCGCGCCGGAGGTATAGCCAACGATCATGGCGGTGATCCACATGTCGCGGTTCGCTGCCAGGGCATCGGCCAACTGGTAGCCGCCCATGTCCACGGCGATGATCGACAGCGCCGCAATCGACACGTCGGAACCCATCGCGCCGAAGTACGGCCCCAGTGCGACCTCGATGAATTTGGACAGGTACGGGATCGCCACCATGATGCCCGCCTGCGCCAGGAACACCGGGCCAATGGAGTGGATGCCGTTGACAAACTCCTTGCCCAGGCCGCTGTCCGGCTTGATCACAGATGCAAACGCGCCAACCACCGCGCCGATCATGATCAGGTAAATAACGTAATTGCCGAATTCCGCCATTGCTTTCGCTCCATCTGTACTGAATCAATTGTTGTTGTAGGAGTACGCCCCAGTTCGGTCGCTCCATTGGCCAAACGCGTTTTACAGCCCCATTTGTGGCGCTTTCACACCCTATTACTAACCACTTCCCATGCCAATCGTGTGTTTTTTGTGGTTTTGCGGGTTAAACACACTGGAATCGGTCAACTCTATTGCGTAATCTCTGATCACACCTTTCAAGGCAGCGGACTCTACGGCCGTGAACGGCAAACGCCAATACCAAGTTCACACCACCTCCACTGGCGCCCACGCGCCCCGCCGCTTACTGGCGGGGCATCATTTGAGTGCCTCGGTAACAGCACTGCGCCGCCGTGGCGCATTCACGTAGCATCAAGAGGATGGTTGCCCATGCGCCCCAATGAAAGACGCCAACATATCCTTGAACTGCTACGCCAGCGTGAACGCATCTCGGTCGACGAGTTGGCGCGCACCCTCGGCACTTCGCAAGAGACCATTCGCCGCGACCTCACGGCCCTGGCCGAAGATGGCCAGGTCACCAAGTTCCATGGCGGCGCCTCGCTGCCGCCCAGCGGCGAGCACGAGAACGCCTTCCAGACCCGGATGAATGAATTCTCCCAGGAGAAACGTGCAGTGGCGCGCTTCGCCGCCGGGCTCTATGCGCCGGGCGACAGCCTGCTGATCGATACCGGTACCACCACCCTGTTCTTTGCCCGTGAACTGGCAAGGCTCAACCGCATCACCGTGATCACCAACTCCTTGTTGATCGCCGCCGCCATTGGCGCCAGCGGTAATCGCGTGTTCATGATCGGCGGCGAATACCGCCCCGAATCGGAACAGAACATCGGCGCCCTAGCCATGGAGCAGATCGCCCGGTTCAACGCTGAGCATGCGGTGGTCACCATTGGCGCCTTGAACACCGACGGCGCCTTTGACTTTTCCATCGAGGAAGCGGAGATCACCCGCGCCATGATCGCCCGCACGCGCTACCTCACGGTGATTGCCGACTCCTCGAAAATGGGCAAGCGTGCGCTGTTCCAGGTATTCCCCCTGGAGCGCATCGACCGCCTGATCATCGACCGCAAACCCTTGGGCGAACTGGCCAAGGCCCTGGCCGAAGCCCAGGTTGAAGTCCTGGAAGCCCCTGCCCTGACCCGGCCGGAGTGGTAAACGCTCAGCGCCAGTCGCGGCAGCGCGTCACCGCATCGCTGAACGTGGCCCGCCACTGCTGGGCCTGGGCGGCACTGACTTTGGGGTGATAGCTGGTGCTGGTATTGCGCGGCGGCTTGAGCGCCACGCCGAGGCCTTTGGCTGCCAGCGCTGCGCAGCCGAATGCGGTCAGCTCATCGAAGCGCTGGGTGACGATGCAGCGCTGCAAGGCATCGGCGAGAAACTGCGCAAAATAGGGGCTGCGCGCCAGGCCGCCATCGATGGACAGGTGATCGGTGACGCTGAGAAACCCGTCCATTGCGCTGATCACTTCCACACTGCGCAATGCCACGCCCTCAAGCACCGCCTGGCACATATCCTGGCGCGTGGTGCTGCCATTCATGCCGACCCACAGGGCTGCCGCGCTGCGGTCCCAGTGCGGGCAAGCGAGGCCGGACAACGCCGGCACAAACGCCAGTTGGCGGCCAATGGCCGGTGCTTCGTCGAATGCCGCCAGCTCCGAAAAATCGCTGAACAAGCCAAGCCGCCCGGCCCATTCCACGGCTGCGCTGGCATCGTAGACACCACCGTCCATGGCGTAAGTGGGCTTGCCGTCGATCTGCCAGGCGATGGTCGCCAGCAGGCCTTTTTCCGGGGCGCGGATGATCTGCTCGCCGGTCACGGTCAGGGCAAACGCCCCGGTCCCATAGGTGATCTTGGCGTCGCCCTCATTGCGGCAACCATGGCCGTAGAGCGAGGCTTGCTGGTCGACAATCGAGGCGGTGACCGGCGTGGCGCCGATCTCGCCAAAGTGCCCGACGGTGTCGCGGATCTGCGGCAGGGTTTCCATGGGCACGCCAAACAGCTCGCAGAGCTGGCTGTCCCACTGCCCGGTCGCCAGGTTCATCAGCGAGGTGCGCGAAGCGGTGGTGACGTCCGTGGCGAAGACCCCGGTCAGGCGGTCGAGAAAGTACGCATCGGTGGTGCCCAGGCGCAGCCGCCCGGCGCGCAATGCGCTCTGCGCGGCTGGCAGGTTGCGCACGATCCAGGCCAGCTTGCTCGCCGAGAAATACGGGTCCAGGGGCAAACCCGCACGCTCCAGGGTCAGGGCCTCGCCGCCGTCGCCGCGCAACTGGGCGATTTCGGCCCAGGTGCGATTGTCTTGCCAGACGATCACCGGGGATAACGGCTCGCCGGTCTGGGCGTCCCACGCCAGGCAACTCTCGCCCTGGTTGGCAAGGCCGATGGCGTCCACCTGGCCGGTGGCCTCCAGGCAACGCTGCAGGTTACTGAGCAGCTCCAGTGGATCGTGCTCCACCCAACCAGGATGGGGATGGTGTTGCTGATGGCGCAACGAGAGCTGGATATCAGCTGACCCATTGTCACTCACCACCAACACGCGGGTGCTGGTGGTGCCTTGATCGAGCGCGGCAATCCGCATGTTTAAGACTCCTCGGCAGGTCTTGTTATTGGCCGACAAAGTCGACTTCGAGTTGCTGTACGCCCTGGGGCAGCTTGAGGCTGGCGATGGGTATCAATATCCGCCGCTCGGGCAGCGAACTGCCGGCGCGGGCCCAGATTTCCTGGCCATCGGCCCGTACCACCAGGCGCCCTTTCACCCCACGGTTGACCCGCAGTTGCAGGTGCTGCATACCGGCCACTGTGGACGGGCTCAGGCGTTGCGGCACGCAGAGCTTCAAGGCGCCCTTGCAGGCGATCTCGATGCTCGGCGCAGCAGGCGGCAGTTGCCCCTGCAGATCGCGGGCGATCATCGTAGCGATCTTATGGCCTTCGCGAAACGACCAACCTGCCGTCTCGACGGGGCGCAGCAGATTCCCCGCGGCAAAGTAGGCCGGATCGGAACAGCGCCCGTATTGATCGACATGCGGGCCGCCGCTTTTCGGGTCCAGCCGCAGCTCGCTCAGGCGCACCAGGCTCGACTCGGGAGTGAACTGGCCGGTAAGCAGCACGCCGTCACAATCGAAGGTCTGGGTCTGCCCATCGGCCAGGCGCACCGTTGCGCCCTCTACCCGCCCGGTGCCGTGGATTGCCAGAAGTTGTGCACCGAAATGCATCGGCACCCCGCACAACCGCGGAAACAGCGACAGCGGCCAGCGCGCCGTGGCCCGCAGGTTGGCCTCGATCATCGCCACCGGTTGGATTCCGGCACGCCGGCAACTCATGACCGCCGACAGGCTGACCAGCTCGGTGCCGACGATCAGCGGACGCTCAAAGGGCTTGAGATGCTCCAGGTACAGGTAGGACTGGAACGCGCCGGTATTGATCACCCCCAGCGGGCGATCGCCGCCCAGCAGGCGCGCCGAGCGTGGTGTTTCCCGGGCCCCGGTGGCAATCAGCACGCGTCGCGCCTGGATCACCCTGGCGCCCTCCGGGCTCACCAGTTCCAGCCGCCCGCCCAGGCCCATCTGCGTCACCGAGTGCTTGACGCGAATCTGCACCCCGGCCTTCAACGCCTGCGCGACGTTTTTGCGCGCATAGCCAGGCCCTGTATAGACGCGGCCGTATTCGCGCAAACCAAAGGGCGGGTGCCCACAATGACGTGGGATACCACCCGCCTCGGGCTCACGCTCAAACACCACCACCGTGCCAACGCCCAGCTTGCGCAGGGTCATCGCCGCCGACAGCCCCGACGGCCCGCCACCGATAATCGCGACATCAATGTTTTCGACTTCAATGGGCTTCATGACAAACACCTGTGGCAAGGGGAATGGCCAGGTGGCCAGCGCTCAGCTCGGCCACCCGCGCCCCACAATAAAAGCCCTGGCAGCGCCCCATGCAGGCCCGCGTGCGGCGTTTCAGGCCGCCCAGGTCACCGGGCGGCAGCGCGCTGGCCAAGGCATTCTGGATTTCCCGCTGGGTCACCATTTCACAGTGGCAGACGATTTCGCCGTAGCCCGGCCGGTGGTAATCGCGGGGCAAATGTTCGGCGAGATTGGGCAGCACCGGCCATTGCAGGATTGAGGCGGGGACTGGCGTGTGCTCGCGCTGATACAGGCTGAACACGTGCCGGGCAATGCCCAGCGCCGCCGTCAGGCCGGTGGAGCGGATGCCGCCGACGCTGATCCAGTTCTTACCTTCGACCCGCTGCACCCGATACTCTTTCTTTTCCGTGGCCGGGCGCAGCGCGGCATAGGTGGCGGTGACCGGCATGCCGTCGAGCGCAGGAATCCGCTCGACGGCCGCGTCCACCAACTGGCGCAGCACGTCGCTGTCCAGGCCTGCGTGCAGGCGGTCTTCCTGTTCTTCGGCGGTAGGCCCCACCAACAAATTGCCGTAGACGGTGCGGGTCAGGACGATGCCCTTGGTGCGCTCGTTGGGCACCGGCAGGATGATGTTGCCCAGGTAGCGCGTGGCCGCCTTGTCGAACACCACGAACTGGCCTTTGCGCGGGTGGATGGAGAAGCTCGACGCGCCCAGCAACTGCTGCTCCAGTACATCGCCGAACAAGCCGGCGCAGTTGATGATCGTGCGTCCCCGGATAAACCCGTTGGTGGTCTCCAGGGCCCACAGTTCGCCATCGAAATAACCGCCGTTGACCTCGGTATTGAAGCGCACCTGTGCCCCATGCGTCATGGCCTGGAGCAGATACCCAAGCGGCGCCGACCACGGATCGATAAGAAATTCACCAGGCACCTGGACCGCCCCTAGGGCGCTTTGGGCCAGGTGCGGTTCAAGGCTGCGCACCCGCTCGCGGCCGATCAGGCTGACATCGGCAATCCCATTGGCGTGTGCCTGTTCGACGATGCCGTGCAGCTTGTCCAGGTCATCCTCGTTCCAGGCCACCACCAGCGCGCCGGTCTTGAGCAGCGGCAGCGACATGTTCTGGTGGATGTCCAGGTATTCCTGGTAGCCGTCCTGCATGCATTGCAGCTCCAGGCTGCCGGTTGGCGCATCGAAGCCGGTGTGCAGGATCGCGCTGTTGCCTTTGCTCGCACCAGAGAGGATGTCCGGGCTTTTTTCCAGCAACAGCACCCGCGCGCCCTCCAGGGTAAAGCGCCGGACCATCGCGCATCCCACAACGCCACCGCCGACAACGATGACGTCGTAGATGCCGCTCTGGTTCGGGAAGGGTTTCGTCATTATCAAGCCTATGGGTGAAGTAAGCGCAGAGGTTGCCGTGACTGGGTGCAGGGCATATGCCACTGACCGAAACGGGGTTGGAATGACCGATTGGCCATCACGGTTCCCTCACTGCCCAAGGACTGCGCGCCAAGGCATGCAGCCGCCGCCATGCCAGCGCCTAATGTTTATGGGTACCCGGGCTTTAAACACAACGTGGAAAAGGCTGACCGGTTCGGTGCACACAGAGCTGATTCTGTCAAAAAGACGTTACTGTCGATTCGCTCAATACGCGAAAAACGCTACATAAATACACAACCACTTGGAGCGAAGTTACTTTTCAACACTTTTTAGGCATGACCCCGACCGCTATTCCACGGCCATATCGCGCTCAGAGCGCGATACTCAGTCAAAAAAACCAACAAATATTGACCGATATACAAAATTGACCACATTAAATTCGCCGACCGACGACGTAAGGCCGTCTTTTCTCGAGTCCTTCTATAAAAGACGTTGAACGGGCCGGTTCTGAGACCGAGGCCCCCTCGCCCATTGCAGCCGCCAGTCAGAAACAACTAGAATAAGATTAATTCCCACTTACGAATTTTTCGCATGAAACCAGCCCAGCCCGCCGAAGCCGCGACGCTTGAAGCCCTGTACCGCGGCTACCACGGCTGGTTGCTGAGCTGGCTGCGCCGGCGCGTGAATTGCTCCCAGCACGCGGCAGACGTGGCACATGACACGTTCATCCGCCTGCTGTCGGCCAGCCCCTACGTGGCGCCCCGCGAGCCCCAGGCCTATCTCGCCACGGTGGCCCGCCGCCTGTTGATGGACAGCAATCGCCGGCGCCGCCTGGAGCGGGCCTATCAGGAAGAACTGGAACGCTGCGCCCAGTACCTTGAGCAAGCGTCCTCGCCCGAGCAGATCCTGCAGGCGGTACAGGTGCTCGAAGCGATTGACCGGGCCCTGGCGCGGATGAAGCCACGGATCCGCGAGACCTTTATCCTGCGCCACCTCGATGGCCTGGATCAGGCCCAGATCGCCGAGCGCCTCGGGGTTTCGGTGCGCACCGTGCAACAGGACCTGGTGGAAGCCCTGCTGGCCTGCGACGCGTGCGCCCAGGCATGACCCCGGCCATCCTGCGCCAGGCTGCCGAGTGGCTGGTGCGCCTCGACCATCAGCCCGACGCCGCCAGCCAACAGGCTTTCCACGCCTGGCTGGCCGCCGACCCGCAACATCCATTGGCGGTTGCGCGCTTGCAAGGCCACCTGTCGCCACTCAAGCAGGCGCCGGCCCGGGCCGCGTTGCGCCGGGCGCGCCAACAGCCGAAGGCGATCAAGGGCCTGGCCCTCACCCTGTTAATCGGCCTTTTTGCCCTGCCGGCCTATCAGTACAGCCAGCGCGGCTACCTGTTCGCCGACCTCAGCAGCGCCAGCGGCCAATGGCAGCAACAACGCCTGGCCGATGGCAGTGCCCTGCAACTGGATGGTGGTTCGGCGGTGGACCTGCACTTCGACGCCCACCAACGGCGCATACGCCTGCTGCGCGGTGAGTTGCTGGTGGACGTGGCCAAGGATGCCCAGCGCCCGTTCTATGTCGACACCCCGCAAGGCAGCATTCGCGCCCTGGGCACGCGTTTTATCGTCGAGCGCAGCGGCGATGCGACGGTGGTCAGGATGCTCGAATCGTCCACTCGCATCGACAGCGGCACCCAACAATTGACCCTCAACCCCGGCCAGCAGGTGCGCCTGGAGGCAAGCGGCCCAGGGCCGGTGGAAAAATTCGATGCCCGCGCCCACGAGGCCGCCTGGAACACCCACCAGTTGCTGGCCAACGACGAGCCCCTGGCGGATGTGCTGGAGCGCCTGGGACGGCATCGCAGCGGCCTGTTGCTGTTCGATCGCCAGGCCCTGCAAGGCTTGCGGGTCACGGTCATGCTGCCGGTCGACGACCCGGCGCGGGCCTTGCGCCTGCTCCAGCGCACGCTGCCGATCGAAGTCAGCAACTACACACCGTGGGTCACCCGTGTGTCCTTGAAAAACAGCGCGAATAATTCTCAATAAAGTCTGCGTGTTTTCGGTTTTGCCGCGTCCTTTCCTTGGCCAACATCCAAAGGAGCACCGATTACATGTCTTCCAACCCATCCTCCCGTGGCAGCCTGCTGCTGGCCAGCCGCCTGCTGTTTGGCTGCCTGCCGCTGGCATTACCGGCCATTGCCTACGCGCAGCAACAGGTCCAGGCCTTCGATATCGCCCCAGGCCCCCTCGGCGAAGTGCTCAGCCGCTATGCCCAGGCCGCAGGCACGCCGATAGCCTTCCAGTCGCAACAAGTGGCCGGCCTGAGCAGTGCAGGCGTGCGCGGCAGTTACAACGTAGTGGATGGCTTTGCCAAGGTGTTGGAAGGCACCGGCTTTGCGGCGCAAGCCAGCGCCGATGGCTACCAGTTGCAGGCCTTGACCGAGGCCAGCGGCACCCTGGCACTGGCTGCCACCCAGGTCACCTCCAACCAGTTGGGCACCGTCACCGAGGGCACCGGCTCCTACACTCCGGGCACCATTGCCACCGCCACACGCCTGGTCTTGACGCCCAGGGAGACCCCGCAGTCGATCACCGTGATCACCCGCCAACACATGGACGACTTCGGCCTCAACGCCATTGACGATGTGATGCGCCACACCCCCGGCATCACCGTGTCGACCTACGACAGCGAGCGCACCAACTACTTCGCCCGTGGGTTTTCCATCGAAAACTTCCAGTACGACGGCATCCCCACCCTGCGCAACTCGGCCTACTCGTCCGGCCAGACCCTGACCGACATGGCGATCTACGACCGAGTGGAGATCCTGAAAGGTGCCACCGGCCTGCTGACCGGTGCAGGCGCGCCGGGGGCGACCTTGAACCTGATCCGTAAAAAGCCCACCCGTGACTTCAAGGCCAGCATCGAACTGGGTGCCGGCAGCTGGGACAACTACCGCTCCCAGGTCGATGTCAGCGGGCCGCTGACCGACAGCGGCAATATCCGCGGGCGCGCCGTGGCGGCCTATCAGGACAAGCATTCGTTCATGGAGCGCTACCAGCGCAAGACCAGCGTCTACTTCGGCTCACTGGAAGCGGATCTTGACGACGACACCTTGCTGACCGTGGGTTTTGACTATCAGGACAACGACCCCATGGGCTCCGGCTGGTCCGGCAGCCGCCCGCTGTTCAACACCAAGGGCGATCGCATCGACGTCAAGCGCTCCTACAACAACGGCGCCAAGTGGAGCCGCTGGGAGCAATACAACCGGGGCGCCTTCGCCACCCTGGAGCGCAGCTTCGCCAATGGCTGGGTAGCCAAGGCGCAAGTGACCCACCAACTCAGCGGCTACCACGCGCCCCTGGGCTCGATACAGAGCGCGCCAAATCCCGACACCGGCCTGTCCACGGTCTACGCCAATAAATTCACCGGCCAGACCCGTGCCAATGCCGCCGATGTGTACCTCAGCGGCCCCTTCAGCCTGCTGGGGCGCGAGCATGAACTGGTAGTGGGTGGTTCGGCCTCCAACTCCCACTGGAAAGGCAAGGACTACGGCAGCCCCAAACACGCCAACGGCAATGTGGTGGACTTCTGGAACTTCGATGGCAACTTTGCCGAACCCGACTGGGGCGCCCCCACCTACGTCAACGACCTGACCACCCGCCAAAGCGCTGGCTACATGACCTCGCGCTTCAATCTGGCCGACCCGCTGAACCTGTTCCTCGGCGCCCGCGTCGCCAACTACAAGCTGCGCGGCACCGACGACTCCACCGAAACCGGGCGCCTGGTGCCCTACGCCGGCGTGACTTACGACCTGAACGAAAACTTCACCGCCTACGCCAGCTACACCGACATCTTCATGCCGGAAAGCTACAACCGCGACCGCAACAACAAGCTGCTGGAACCCTCCGAAGGCAAGAACTACGAAGGCGGCATCAAGGGTGAATTCTTCGGCGGCCGGCTCAACACCAGCCTGGCCTACTTTGAAGTGCACCAGAGCAACCGCGCAGAAGCCGACGCCGAATACAACGCCGCGCCGACCAACCCGTCATTGGGCTATGCCACCAAGGGCATCGAAGCCAAGACCAAGGGCTTGGAGGCCGAAATGTCCGGTGAACTGCTGCCCGGCTGGCAGGCCCAGGCTGGCTACACCCACAAGATCATCCGTGACCAAAGTGGGCAGAAGGTCTCGACCTGGGAGCCCGAGGACCAACTCAGCTTCTACACCACCTACAAACTCAAGGGCCCACTGGACCGCTTGACCGTGGGCGGCGGCGCGCGCTGGCAGAACCGAAGCTGGCAGGAACTGTACAACCGCTACAAGGCCAAGAACGAGGAGTTTGCCCAGCAAGCCTACTGGCTGGTGGATGTGATGGCGCGTTACCAGGTCACCGAAAACCTGTCGGCGACGCTGAACCTGAACAACGCATTCGACAAGAAGTACTACACCAATATCGGCTTCTACAACACCGCCTATTACGGCGATCCGCGCAACGTGATGCTGACGACCCGCTGGGATTTCTGATCAGAACATAATTGAAACATAAGGAAAGTCATCGGCTGCCAAAACAAGGGAATCAACCTGGGGCAAACCGCTACACAAGGCTAACGCCCGGTAGCGGTTGACACCCAGGCCCATTCCCGAACTTTGAGGCAGCAATCCATATGAGCAGTATTTCCCAGCCCAGCCCTGCGCAGCGCCCCCCACGCCAGCTACTCAATCTGCCTGTCACGCCGTTGCCCTCGCGGCACAAGCGTGAAACTCCCACCCCATCTGAATCAGCAGAACATCCTCGCACCGTGGGTGACCGCGCATTGGCGACGGCGTATAGCTCGGCATTACTGGAGGTCGCCAATCGCCAAAAGAATGTGACGATCAACACGATTGCTCCCGACTCCACATTCGGCCAGTGGTGGGCACAACTGCAAAATGCCTTCAAGTCGCCCGACGTCCGTCAGTGGCTTGAAGAAAAAGGCATCAACACCCGCTCGATCACCCTCCACCCGGAGTCAGGAACGCTCTCTTTCAAGCGCCAGCACTACCTTGACCCCGAACAGAAGCGCCACACAGTCGGGCTCGACGACGCACGCTGGGCAGCCATCAGTGGGCCCATCCTGCAGGCCGGCAAAGTCATTGCGGCGGGCCACACTGACACGACGTTCTCGCCCCCCGCAAGCGATATCCATGACCCGGTTCCCTATTGGCTGGTCGGGCACTTTTACAATGAGCGGCTGGACCTGACGGGCCCGTCGATGCGCCTGCGTGCTGAACAAATCGATCAACAGCAAGGCTTTACCAAGCTCGATCCCACCACCAGCGCCGATTTGATCAAGGCGCGCAGCGACAGCGCTCTGTACGTGCAAAAAGCGCACTTGGGGGACATTGTCAGCCGCCATCAAGCCATCGCCGAGCTTCGTCACCTGGCGTCTGGCGTCGAATCCGGCAGCGAATATGTGGGGCAAATCCAGAATGCGCTGACCAAAACGATGATCGACCTGCCGGCCGACAGCACTTACCAACCCAGCACCAGCGGCCAACCCAATAGGGTCAGCCTACTGCAATTTATCCAAGACCATGGCTGGGATATCCCGACAGATCACGCACAACTGGTCAACCTTGCCAGCGCCCTCGCCACGCCACCCCCCAAGGCTGCGAGCAATGGCAACCTGGGTGGCGCGCTGGCCTGGCCCGTATCGCTTGACCAGGACAGCCAGGAACAATTGCAGTCGGATATACGCGCAGGCCAGTTCGGCGATCTGACCCTGCGGCCCTTTCACCGTGTGCTGGATTATCTGCTGCAAGGCAGGCAAGTCTCGCCTCAAGAGCAGAGTAATCCACGCCTGTTGATTGATACCTTGATCAATTCTGCCCGAGGCCAGGCACTGGGCAGTGCCATCCAAGCCACCTTCGCGGCTCGCGCCGTCAAAGGCAGTGCCGCTGATTGGCTGCTGGCGGCCTTGAACGTGGAGAGCACCAGCGCACCCACCGGCCAAGTCCCCGGCGAGATCGCGGGCTACCGGCTGGTTTCGCCCGGCAACGTCGGTAAGTCGGCGACCACGGTCTGCGAGGAATTGGCCGCGCACCTGCTGGCCCAGGGGCGTGCAGCCTCGCCCGCGCAAGCCACGCTTCAAGCCCATCTGCTACTGGCCAGCCGGGCGCCGGCGTTCCTGGTCAAGGACATTCCGGAGCAGGTAGTGGTGGGAACCCACAGTTGGGTCAGCCTGGCCACGGCAACCGCGCGCATTGAAGCAAAAGCCCCCGGGGCAACGGCGACGATGAGCTATGCGCAGATCATGCTCGACGCGGGTACAGCGCCCATCACGGAAGAAGAACGGCAGGTGGAATACAGGGCCCAGAGCGAGGCGATCAAAGACTGGGGGGCAGCCAGCGGCATGGGTTACCCCGTGACGCCCGCCGCAATAACTGCCGTGCGCGAGGCATTCAGCGCGCAAGTGCGCGAACTCAAGGAGGCCTCCGAAACCCAACTGCCGCCCATGCCCACCACCAAAGCCATTGCCCTGGAACAGCTCAAGCATGCGCTGCCGGAGATGGACCCGGCACTCTTCGACAAAAAATGCATTACCTCGCAGCCCGCCAGCAGGTTTTTCCCCGGCCCCTACTCGATCCTGGACCTGTATATCGATGGTCGCGGGCTCAACGGGGCACCCGACTCGGCGGACAACTGGGGAGAGACCGGCCGTGCCTTTGTAAGGGACCAGACGTATGGCACCATCAACATTGAGCCTGATGGCAAACCTGCGGCGTGGGTTTGCTCATCGACTGCGATCAACCTCAACGAGGTCATGCCCAAGCTCAAAAACCTGGCGCGCCCCTTGGAAGTGTTCAAAAGGACATTTGCCGACTACGCCAACGACGTCAAAAAAACCACGGCTACCCAGATCAAGCTACTGATTTCCAAACTGCCGCTCACCGACAGGCAGAACCTGGAGTTCGGAAAAATAACCATCAGCAAGGAGATGCGCTACACACGGGACGATCAGCCCATTCAGGTTGAACCGGGTGTTGTCCTGGTCAAGACCGAACGCAACGGTAGCGTCATGACCTATGCCATTGACCGCTTGAAGGGCACGGTGACCCGGCGGCCAGACCAGAGTTACAAGGAGTACGCTCCCCAGAGCAGTTTCATGCATTCCTCTGGCGGTAAAAGATTCGATGCAATAACACCCTCGGGTCAGTACGCAGCGGGCATAACCCAGGAAACCCCAGGTGTAGAAGACGCCCCCAATAGCTTCAGCAGTGCCAGGACCCGCTACATTGCTGATGCCTTGATCAAGGACATGGAACTGCCTGCTGTAGAACGCTATGCCAAGGGCGCCACCACCTTTGATACGGAAGTACCGACCTATAAGATCCTTGAAGAGATTGCGCTCAATCTCATTCCCTTCAGGTCGGCCATCAAGAACTTTATCGAGGGCAACATCGGCAGCGGCATTGTCGATCTGGCGTTTGATATCTTCGGTTTTGCAATCGGCCTGGGGCCGGCAGCCAAAGGTGCAAAAGCCCTTGCCACCGGGGCATCGGCCCTGTCGAAACTGGGGCGTACCGGGCAGATCATTGGGCGCGCGGCGGTTGGTGCGCTCAATCCAGTAGGGGGTATCGATGACTTGGCGCGCTCTGTCGTAAGCCTGGGGCGTACCGCCCACAAGGGCGTCAAATCCTTGCGCGGCAGCTACCGCAGTGTGAACCTGCTGGAACTGGCAAAAAAACCTGACATTGCCGAAGGCACCTACAAAGCAGCCAGCGGCGCACTTGAAAACAAGGCCCTGGCCAAGTTCGATGAGGCGAGCCAAAAGTGGTATGCCTTTGACCCTCGCACGCAACAGGCGTACGGCAAATCACTGGACCATTTCGTCGTTGATACACCCAGGTTAAACGACCCCAACAGCTTGCCGGCCATCGGCGCCGAGGTGGCAAAGACCGCCAGCCAGCAGCACGGTCTGGCAGCAACCGGTACGTTCCGGGTTGGGCAAGAGACAGTCGAGGGGAACGTCGTACTGTTCCAGGGCAACTGGCATCAATACGACGTGCTCAAGAAAAGAGCCTTTGGCCCCCCACTGAATGATTTCAAACCCAGCCGGGTGGCCGCCAATGGTGAGGTGAAATCGCTCAATACCGACCTATTGGGTTACGAAATCAAACATATCGCGGCGGATGAGCTCAGGACTAAAGGGCTGCAAGGCAATGTCTACACGGGCCAGAGCCATAAGGAATACGTCAGGGTCGATGGTGCGTTTTATGAGTCGCGTTTGAAAGAGGGACAGCGGGTCATCGTCCACCCCGGCGGCGCGGGCGCGGATATCCCCGTGCAGGATCTGGGCATGGCTGGGTGGGCCCCCACATCCAGGGCCAACCAGTTGCTGGGAGGGGCCGGCAGCGCGCCAACACCCTGGAAACTTGGCGACAGTACGTATGTAGTGCCAATGGACGATATCAAGGCAACGGGCAACCCAGCGTCGCCCTATGCCATCAACTACATGGGCGAAGACCAGAGTGTCAGCTTCAATAGCTCCATCGGTACATGGAAAGCCACCCGCCTATTGAGCGGCGCCGAACGGCCAAACCATCTCTACTACTGGAGAACCGGCAAAGGCAAATGGCAGCGGGGAACCATCGATGAGCTTAAAAAAGCCAAGCGGATCGACGCACACAACTACCATTTTGTTGAGGCCCCCGCGCCGATCACGATAAATGTCCCCAAAGATGTGCAGCCTTTACCCAGAGAACTGCATTATTTCTGGGCTGGCCAGGACATCCCCGCCAACCTGGTCGACAACATGGCCAACAATGCGAGCAAAGCATGGGGGTATAAATCTGTGCTGCATGTGGATGCCGATAACCCAGCGGTTTTTCAACAGATAAAAAGCAAACTGCAAAGCAAGGCCCCTAGCCTGACGGTGATGAACCTCAATGAAGACGAGGTTTTCAAACAGCTGAAAAACGGCGAACTGTATAACTACTTTCGCCAAGGCCAGGGGAAAAACCTGGCCGCCGCGTCGGATGTTGCACGCTATCCCATCATGAATAAATACGGTGGCATTTATCTCGATACCGATGATGTCATTCAAGCTGACATCGGCAATACGCTACTAAAAGCGGGCGCCAATGACGTCCTCCTGAATAAACCTGTGGCTCATAGCCTCACTGACTACCACCCGTTCTACAACACCAGTAACTTTGCAACGCAGCCTGGCAACCCTGTCATTACCGATATGATCGCCGAAATGAACCAGCGGTTTTCCGCCAACAAGCCCTACTTCGCAGCCAATCGCCCCACCGTTACCCGAGGGTCAAATGGGCAGGTGCAATACACCCCTGAGTTCAACGCCTATGAGCGCAAAATCTTTCAGACGGTGGGCCCCAATTTGTTTAACGACGTACTTAAATCGAAAAGACCGGACATGTATGACCTGGGTTTCGATGGCATTGCCAAAGAATCAAAAGTTGTCGATAACAAAGTCGTCTCATCCGGGCCGGTGGTCAACATTGAAGCGCGCCTGCGCCAGTTTTACACGAGCAAGGGCATTGTCCCTTCCGAGCTGTTGGGCCTGCGGATCAAGCAAATGAAGGAGCACTACTACCCGCTGTTCCATCAGTTCAAGGTCAAAGTAGGCGCCGAACACTCCTGGATCGACGGCTGAGACCGCGTGCGGCGGGTGGTTACTCAACCACCCGCCGTACCTTGAGCAACGCCGCGCGCAACGCGCTCTTGTCCACCGAGCCCAACGCCAGCCTGATTGCATGGGGCACATGCCCTGACACCGCAAACGGCTCGGCAGTGGACACCGAAACACCCTCCTGCGCCAACGCCATGGTGACCTGATCCGCCCGGGCATCCTCCCCCAACGGCAGCCATAAAAAATACGACGAGGGATGGCTGATGTACTCCACCCCCGCCAGCACCTCAGCCGCCAGCGCCTGCCGGGCCTGGGCGTCCTGGCGTTTTTGTACCTCCAGTTGGAGTACCGTGCCGTCCTCGATCCAGCCGGTGGCGATGGCCGTCATTACCCCCGGCGCATTCCACACCGTGGCCATGACCGTCCTTTCCAGCGCCGCAACCCACGCCAGTGGCGCCACGACGAACCCCACCCGCAGGCCGGTGGCGACACTCTTGGACAGCCCGCCCACGTACACCGTGCGCTCCGGCGCCAGGTGCGCCAAGGGCGGTGGCGCGTGCTCGACGAGGAAGGCATAGGCGGCGTCTTCGATCAGGATCAGCTCGTGTTCGCGGGCGATGCGCACCAGCGCCTCGCGCTGGTCGAGCCCCAGCACCCAGCCCAGGGGGTTGTGCAAGGTCGGCATGCAGTACAGCGCGCGCACCGGGCGTCGGCGACACAGCTGTTGCAACACTGCCAGGTCCGGCCCGCGCGGCGTGACCGGGATCGCAACGAGCTCCAAGTGCAAGGTCTCGGCCAGCACCTTGAAACCGGAATAGGTCAAGGCATCCACCGCCACCACATCGCCGGGCTTGAGCAACGCCATCATGCTCACCGCCAGGCCATGCTGGGCCCCGCTGACCACCAGCACCTGCTCGGCCGCGACACTCAGGCCACGGTGCAGCAGATGCCGCGCCATCACCGCCCGCTCATGGACGCGCCCGGCATGGGGCTGGTAACGCAGCAGCGCTTCCAGGTCGCCAGACAACGCCAATTGGCGCAAGGCCGTGCGCAGCAGGTCGGCCTGGCCGGGCAAGGACGGGTAGTTGAAATTCAGATCGAGCATGCCCGCCGCCACCGCCATTTGCCCACTGCCTTGGCCGGGCGCCAGGGCAATTTCCCGCACAAAAGTGCCACGCCCGGTCTCGCCGCTGACCAGGCCCATGGCCTCCAGTTCGCTGTACACCCGGCTGGCCGTGACCAGGGCCAGGCCATGGGTGGTCGCCAATTGGCGGTGGGTCGGCAGGCGGGTGCCGGGCACCAGGGTTCCAGCACGGATATCCCTGGCAAAAGCATCCACCAGGGACTTGTAGCGGGCACGGGGCATGGGCGATGTATCCATGACAATTTTTTGATTGTCGCAATCTTCAGCCCTAGGATGCCCGAAACGCAACCCTCCCCTGTCGAGCGCCCCCTGCATGGAACAAACGTCCCGGACCATCCCCCCCGAACATAGCCGCAGCGGCTGGATCAATGGCTTGATCGGCGTGCTGATTTTCAGCGGCTCGCTGCCCGCCACCCGCTTGGCGGTGCTGGAATTCGAACCGGTGTTCCTGACCGTGGCCAGGGCGAGCATTGCCGCCGTGCTGGGCCTGTGCCTGTTGTGGCTGTTGCGGGAACGTCGCCCCGCGCGCAACCAGTGGGGGCCGTTGCTGATTGTCGCCCTGGGGGTGGTGATTGGCTTCCCGTTGCTCACCGCCCTGGCCTTGCAGTATGTGACCTCGGCCCACTCCATCGTGTTTATCGGCCTGCTGCCCCTGGCCACCGCGGTGTTCGGTGTGCTGCGCGGCGGCGAGCGACCGCGCCCGGTGTTCTGGCTGTTTTCGATCCTGGGCAGCCTGCTGGTGGTGGGCTATGCCCTGGCCCAGGGCCTGAACGCCGCCCCCGCCGGCGACCTGCTGATGCTATTGGCGGTGCTGGTGTGCGGGCTGGGATATGCCGAAGGGGCCAAGCTGGCACGCACCCTCGGCGGCTGGCAGGTGATCTGCTGGGCGCTGGTGGTTTCGCTGCCGGTGGTCGCGCCCCTGACCTTGCTCCTGGCCCCCGCCTCCTTCACCGGCATCAGCCTGCCGGCGTGGCTAAGCCTGGCTTACGTGGCGCTGTTCAGCATGTTGATCGGCTTTGTGTTCTGGTATCGCGGGCTGGCCCAGGGCGGCATCGCGGCGGTCGGGCAGTTGCAGTTGCTGCAGCCGTTCTTCGGCCTGGCGCTGGCGGCCAGCCTGCTGCATGAACCGGTGAGCCTGGGCATGCTCGCCGTGACCGTGGCGGTGATTGCCTGCGTGGCCTTGGCTAAGAAGTTTGCGCGATAGGGGCGTGGGCCTTTAGGCTCATGGATTGGCCCAAGAACAATAAGGATGCACGATGCACACCCCTTCCCTGCAAGACACCACGGCGCCGGACGGCGTCTGCTACGGCTGTGGCCCCAGCAACGCCCACGGGCTGCATATCAAGAGCCGCTGGGATGCGGACGGCGTGCATATCGTCGCCGAGCACCTGCCCGACGCCCAATACTGCGGCTGGCCCGACCTGGTCTACGGCGGCCTGATCGCCATGTTGGTCGACTGCCACTCCAACTGGACCGCCATGGCCTATCACTACCGTGCCGAACAGCGCACACCTGGCGAGTTGCCGCGTATCGACTGCGTGACCGGCAACCTCGGCATCAAATTCATCAAGCCCACCCCCATGGGCGTGCCGCTGACCTTGCGCGCGAAGGTCGAGGGTGACGTCGGGCGCAAGAGCCGCGTGATCTGCGAGGTGTACGCCGATGGCGTGCTGACGGCGATTGGCGACTCGATCTTCGTGCGTGTCGATACCGGGCGCCTGGCCGATACGGCCCATGGCCGCCAGGCCTGAGAATGGTCTACATTCAACGCCACGTGCCGAAAAAAGGAACCTGACGATGACGCGCCTGACCGCTAAAGACTTCGCCCCTGAGCTGCTGGAACTCTACGACGGCTACGCCCACGGCAAGATCAACCGCCGCGAGTTTCTCGACCGCGCGGCCCTGTTCACCTTTGGCGGCCTGACCGCCTCGGCACTGCTGGCTTCCCTGAGCCCCAACTACGCCCTGGCCGAGCAGGTGAAATTCACCGACCCGGACATCGTTGCCGACTACATCACCTACCCCTCGCCCAAGGGCAACGGCTCGGTGCGCGGCTACCTGGTCCGCCCGGCGAAGGCCACAGGCAAGCTGCCGGCGGTGGTGGTGGTCCACGAAAACCGTGGGCTCAACCCCTATATCGAAGACGTTGCCCGGCGCCTGGGCAAAGCCGGGTTTATCGCCCTGGCGCCCGATGGCCTGAGTTCGGTGGGCGGCTACCCCGGCAATGATGAAAAAGGCGTGGCGCTGCAACAGACCGTCGACCCGGCCAAGCTGATGAATGACTTCTTCGCCGCTATCGAATGGCTGATGCATCACGACGCCAGCACCGGCAAAGTCGGCATCACGGGCTTCTGCTACGGCGGTGGCGTGACCAACGCCGCGGCTGTGGCCTACCCGGAACTGGGCGCGGCCGTATCGTTCTATGGGCGCCAACCTGACACCAGGGACGTGCCGAAGATCAAGGCGCCGATCATGTTGCACTTTGGCGAACTGGACACACGGATCAACGAAGGCTGGCCGCCTTATGAAACCGCCTTGAAAGCCGCAGGCACGACCTATGAAGCCTACATCTACAAGGGCGCCAACCACGGCTTCCATAACGACTCGACCCCACGCTACGACGAGGCCGCGGCGAACCTGGCCTGGGAACGCACCTTGGGCTGGTTCCGTAAGTACCTCGTGTAATCACACCGCCCCCTGATCAATTCAAATCAAGAAGCAGCAGACATGATCGAAACCCGCCTGCTACGCCAGTTCATCGCTGTGGCTGAAGAACTGCACTTTCACAGGGCCGCCATGCGCCTGCACATGGCCCAGCCCCCTCTGAGCCAGGCCATCAATCGCCTGGAGGGCAAGCTGGGGTTCAGTCTGTTTACCCGCAGCAAGCGCGGGGTAAAACTGACCCCAGCCGGTGGCGCATTCCTCGACGCCGCCTATGGCACCCTCAAGGCGTTGGCGCTGGGCATCGAACACGCGCGCCAGGTGGCGCAGGGTATCGCCGGTAAACTCACGGTGACTGCCGTGTCGATCACCTACTACGAGCCACTGCTCGATAGCCTGCGCCGGTTCCGCGAGACGTTCCCAAAGGTGCAATTGATCATCAAGCAGATGCCTTCCGCCAGCCAGGCCCAGGCCATTGCGTCGGGGGAAGCGGATATTGCCTTCATACGCAAATTGCCGATGGCCGCACCAAACATTGCGTCGCGCCTGTTGCTGGATGAGCAGATCGTGATGGCCCTGCCGGCCGATCACCCCAGGGCCGGCGACGGCCAGATCGACTTGCGGGACTTCGCCGGCGAAGACTTTGTGTTCACCCCTCAAGCCCTGGGTAGCGGCTATCACAGCCAGCTTATCGCTCTGTGCGAGGCCGCCGGCTTTTACCCTCGGGTGGTACAGGAAGCCGCGCAACTCCATACGCTGATCGGCCTGGTCGCCTGTGGCTTCGGCGTTGCCCTGGTGCCGGAGTCGATTGCCAACTCGATCCTGCGCGACAAGGTCGTGTTTCGTCGCATCGCCCCGGTAAGCGCTTTCCCCAACCCAGCCATCGGCCTGTACCTGAGCTGGAACACCGACAACCCATCACCGTTGCTGGACAGCTTTATCGCCCTGCTCGACTTCAGCGCCACTGCTGTGCCTTCGACCACCGATTAGTCGCTGCCCGTGAGCGTGCCACGGCATTAGCACCGCAGAGACGGGTGATCGCTGGCGCTGGCGAGTCGAATCGGGGGCTGGACATGTCAAAACCGTGGGTCGCATTGATTGCAGTGATGATGACTATCAAACCGAGCGGCCTGTTTAATTGGCAACGCTGATTCCTATAATCGCCTCCACATTCTTCCCCGGCCTGGCTTCAGGCTGCATTCCCCCCGGATCTTCGCCCCATGCCAAGCGCTAGCCAGGCCCCTCATAGCCTTCCCGAACATAATCAACAGAGCGTCAAACAGCAGTGGCTGGCGATTCTCTCGGTTGCCGTGGGGGCCTTTGCCCTGGTGACCAGTGAGTTTCTGCCGGTGGGCGTGCTCAATGATGTCGCCAGTGACCTGGGCATCAGTGCCGGCCACGCCGGTTTGATGGTGACCCTGCCCGGCATCATGGCCGCCCTCGCCGCGCCCTTGCTGTCGGTCAGCATTGGCACCATGGACCGTCGCTATCTGCTGATCGGCCTGACGCTGATCATGATCATTGCCAACTCGGTGGTGGCGTTGGCCAGTGATTTTGGCCTGCTGCTGTTCGGTCGTGTGCTGCTGGGCATCAGCATCGGTGGTTTCTGGGCCACCGCCATCGCCCTCAGCGGCCGCCTGGCGCCCAGGGGTGTGGGCGTTGCCCAGGCCACTTCGATCATCATGGTCGGCGTAACCCTCGCCACCGTGCTGGGCGTGCCGGTAGGCACCTGGCTGAGCGGCCTGATGGGCTGGCGCATGACGTTCCTGATCACCGCACTGATGGGCGTACCGGTACTCCTGGCGCAGATTTTCCTGCTGCCACGACTCAATCCGGAGAAGGCCATTCGCGTCAGCGACCTGCCCGCCTTGTTTATCAACCCCCAAGCGCGGGTCGGGTTAATCGCGGTGTTGCTGATCGGCCTGGCGCACTTTGCCGCGTACACCTACGTCGCGCCCTTCTTCAAGCACAGTGCCGGCTTCGATGGACCAACGATTGGCTCGTTGCTGCTGTTGTTTGGCGTGGCCGGGGTGATGGGCAATATCTTTGCCGGTTTTGCTGCCAACCGCAGCGTACGCCACACCCTGTTGCTGGTGGCGCTGATGA
Organism: Pseudomonas sp. HC1(2025); assembly: GCF_058742075.1. Classification (NCBI taxonomy): domain Bacteria; kingdom Pseudomonadati; phylum Pseudomonadota; class Gammaproteobacteria; order Pseudomonadales; family Pseudomonadaceae; genus Pseudomonas; species Pseudomonas sp. HC1(2025). The sequence continues at coordinate 3,267,048 of NZ_CP196017.1, forward strand.
TCGGCACCAGCACTGCGCTGTTCCCCCATTTCGCCACCGGCATGAGCGGCGCAGCCATGCTGATCGCGCTTTGGGGCTTCGCCTTCGGTGCCTTTCCGGCCTGCGCCAGTATCTGGATGTTTGTCGTGGCGCCCAAGGATGTCGAACGCGGCATGCCGCTGTTCGTTGCGTTGTTCCAGGTGATCATTGCCCTGGGCTCGTTCTTTGGCGGGCGGATCGTCGACCAACTGGGCAGCTCGGTGCTGCTGAGCCTCGCCACAGTGCTGGTGGGCTTGGGTTTTGTGACGGTGTTGGTGCTGGGACGCAATGTCAGCAACAGCCTTGCGGCCCAGCCCTGCTAGCTGGCTGAGCATTGCAGTGGGGCTCTCCCATCGGCAGGGGGAGCCTACTCGATCCTGCGAGATAGCCTGACTTTGGCTTTGCCGATGGGCAACTCCTGCGCGCCCGACCTCAATGCCAGGGAAACCCTGGTGTTTTGCGCGTCAACCTTCACCACCAGGTCGATATCTTTTTGCTTGCCCAGTTTCTGGAAAGCCTCAAAGATTTCTTCTTCATCGAAGGCGCCAATCCACACGCCATACCGGCCGTTTCCATTGCGCCAATAGAGGCCACAGAACTTTGGGATGGCCCTTTTGGCGTAGTGGTTATCCTGTAGATCCTTTGCGAATAAATTTTCCTGCTCGCCGTTGTAGGCACTGAAGCCAAAATCGAGCCACTCGCCCTTCTCCAGGACAACCACCGGTCTCCAGCTATATTTCTCCCGGTAGACGCCATAGATTTCTGGCGCAGGATAGCCTTGCGTCAGTATTTTTTGCCGGATTTGCGGGCTGAAGGTCTTATAGGAAGGATCATTGAGCATGCGCTCTGCATAGCCGTCTTTAAACATGTACTGGGCATTGCTGTAGGCGCTTTGCTTGGTAATGGTTGTAGCATGCGCCTGAAAGGCCCCGACTTCCTTCTGATGCCCCGCTCCGCTCAGCCACAGCACCACCCGGCCCTGTGGCGCCAAGCCCACGACAAAGGTGCTGTAGGTGTCTTTTTTATGGGTGTCCTGATCGATAAAACCCTCATCTAAGAGGCGCTTGATCGCGTCTTTGTCCAAGGCCCAGTGACCGCTATAGAACGTGCGCTCCACCAGCGAGTACCAGGTAAATTCCAGCTGATAGGGCACGCCCTTTTTTTCGATCGCGGTGGTCATCGTTCCGCCCTGGCTGCCCCAGCCGGTGTTCTGCGTGCCCCAGATCGCATCAAAACCGTAGGTAAAACCCTCAGCGATTATGGCGCCACGGTAAACCTCCATCGGGTATTCCTGTGGTGCAGATACCGTTCCCGTCCAGCTGTAGGTTTCAGGCATGTCTTTACTCTTGCACGCGGCCATCGAAAAACAGAACAACAGCGCAGCAATCACAGTTATCGGGGTTTTTATTGTCACGCAGCGCTACCTCGTCATGGCTTTACAGGAACATCGCCCGCCACTGCGCTTCCCTCTCCCGGAACCAATACCAAGCTCTGGGGCGAAGACAACGTAATGCCCATTTCCTGAAGGCGGGCAAGCAGGATGAACAGCAAGTCACTGCGGGTACCGGACACCGAGCGCGGGCTGTTGACGTAGCCGCTGACCCCAATGATCAGGCCGTCCCTGGCCAGGTCCTTGAACGTGACCGAGGGTGCCGGCGTATCGAGAATCGCCTCGTGCTCGGTAAACGACTGCATCAGCAGTTCGCGAACCTTCAATACATCGGTATCCAGCGGCAACGTGAGGGTAATGCCCACCACGCCCAGGGCGTTGCCCATGGTGACGTTGCGCACGTTTTGCGAGATGAATTGCGAGTTCGGCACGATCACCGTCGAGCGGTCGGACATCTGGATCTCGGTGGCCCTGACGTTGATCCGCCGAATATCGCCCTCCACGCCCCCCAGGCTGACCCAATCGCCAACCTTCACCGGCCGCTCCGTGAGCAGGATCAGCCCGGAGATGAAGTTCTGCACAATCGCCTGCAAGCCGAAGCCGATGCCCACCGACAAGGCACTGACCACCCAGGTCAGGCTGGTCAGGTTGATCCGCAGGATCGACATCACCAACAGAGTCAGCAGCACAAAGCCCAGGTAGCCCACCAGGGTCACCAGGGAGGCGCGCATGCCGGCGTCCATGTTGGTTTCCGGCAGCAGCCGCTCGCTCAGCCAGCGCTTCAAGGTGCGCACGGCGAATAGTCCGATGACAAACATCAGCAGCGCAATGAGGATGTCCTGGGGAATGATGTGCAGGTTGCCCAGGGTCTTGCTGGACTCGCCCAGTTGGCTGAAGCCCTGGAGCAATTCGCTGGGGCTGGAGCCTGCCGGAAGGAAAGCCGCCATCACGGCGGTGAGCAGCAGCAATGTACGGCCAACGCCCGCCAGCACCGTACAGGCCTGGGCCTGGTGCCGTGGCGACAGCCCCAGGGCATTGGCCAGTGCCAGGCCGCTGGGCTGCTTGGGCGAAAGCAGGGTTTCGCAGACGTCGCCGAAAAAGGCGATCAGCAGGTAGGCCGACGCCGCCACGACGCTGACCCACAGCAGCTTGACGGTAAGGAAGTAGGCCAGGGACAGATACCCGGTGAACAACGCGAGGACAATCACCGCCACCCAGATTGACGCCACAAAGGGCAGCATACCGGCGAGCCCACCCGGGCGCGGCAGCTCGAGTTTTTTGCGCACATGGCGCACGCGCAGCATCGCGGCGATAAAGATCAACGCGGTGGTCAGGGCCGTCAGGCCATTGAGCGCCACGGTCAGCGCCAGGCTGGCGCCAGTGACGTTGTTGATGCGCTCCTCGGTGGCCACCAGCATCAGCGCCACCGCCAGAATCGCCGGGAAAGGCCCCAGGGCACTGGCGATTTCATCGGCAATGGCCGGTAACCGCCAGGACGGTCGCGGCAGCATCAGCAAGGCGCGGCCAAGGCCCGCAATAAACGCACAGAACGTGGCCAGGGTGACCAGGTGATCGGAAAGCCGGGCCAGGTTTTCGCTCAACACCGCGTTGCTCTCCAGCCCCCAGCGCATCAGCGAGACCGCCCCCATGATCGTCAGGATCGACGACAACCCCACCGCCACCGCCAACGTACTACGCCGCAGGCGCCCCTCCGGCAGCCAGCGGATCATTGCCCAGGTGAGCAGATGCTCGAGCAGTCGCCGGCCGAAACTCCAGATCAGCACCGCCGCCAGCAGCGTGCTGAAGAACGCCCAGCGGTTCTCGGGGCTGACGGCACTCTTGAGGGCGACGATACCTTCGGCCTTGAGGTTGTCCAGGCGTTGCAAGTCCTCGCTGGTGGGGCGGATCAGGGTCGACCAGAAGGTGGGGCTGAAGGGCGAGTCGGTACGTGAAGTGACTTGGGAGTTGAACAGATTGCGCCGCAGGTTGACGATCTGCGCGGCGAGGTCGCGGCTCGTCTGGCTCAGTTGCTTGGCCTGCTGCTCATCCTCAAGCAGGCTGTTCTTCTTGCGGGTCAGGGCATCCCGTTGCTCGGTGAGGCTCTGCGCTTCGCCGGGCTGGGCCGCGCCCAATACCTTGAGTTGATCGTCAAGGCGCTCCATCTCGGTGGCGCGCACCGTGAGCAAGGCCGCGGCCAGCTGTTGCACCTGCAGCGCACCCTGCCGAAACTCCGCCAGCTTTTCGTCACTGGTACTGACCGGCACGCTCTGGCGAATCAGCTCAAGCTGCTGGCTGAGCTGCTTGAGGTCGGCGTCTTCGGGCAACAGCGGCAAACTGTCGACGACCTCGACTGGCGCCGGTGTGGCGCCCGCCTCTGCCCATCCCGCCGGGCTGATAGCCAAAACCATGGCCAACAAGGCCTGGCAGATGACGCCCCTATAAATTCGCCGCATCAACAATTCACCCTTTCTGTCTTTTTTCCATTGGCATTATGGACCGCCAGGGCCGAAAGGAAATTCCGCCCTGGCGGCAAAAGAGTAGATGCGGGGTGTTCCTCTCAGTCAACCAGCGTGGCCTTGGGCACCAATGCCCACGGCGCCATCAAGCGCTGCGGGGTCTGGCAGGTCTTGCGCTTGAACACGAAGTTGTGGCACTTCTCGGCGAACTGTTGGCGGTTTTCCACCATGTCCAAGCGCATCTGTGCCAGCTCGTTTTCGCGCAGGTGTGCAATCTGCTCCAGGTCCATCTGGGCTTTACGCGCGCGATGCAAGGCGTACTTTTCATCGGTCAACGCGTCGCTGGCCTGTTGCAGCAACCATGAGCCAAATGCCCGTGGGCAGCGTGGGCCGATATCCTGGATCATCCCCCACTGGCGGCCCTGGAAGGCGCTGATCGGCAGGCATTGCTCGATGAGCCTGTGGGCGATTTCACTGCCGACCGCGCGCGGCAGGCTGTAGGTCCAGTATTCGGAGCCATACAGGCCCATGGTCTTGTAATGCGGATTGAGCACCACCCCCGCCCGGGCGAATACGACATCGGCCGCCAGCGCCAGCATCACACCGCCGGCTCCGGCGCTGCCTGTCAGGCCACTGACCACCAGTTGCCGGGCTGTCAGCAGTTCCTGGCAGACATCGTCGATCGCCTGGATATTGGCCCAGGCCTCCAGCCCCGGCACCTCGGCGGCCTGAATCACGTTGAGGTGCACACCATTGGAAAAACTCCCACGCCCGCCCCGGACCAGCAGCACCTGGGTGTCCCGCGCCTTGGCCCAGCGCAGTGCCGCGACGAGGCGCTGGCACTGTTCGGTGCTCATGGCACCGTTGTAGAACTCAAAGGTCAATTCGCCAACGTGACCGGACTCTTGATAACGAATCGGTTGATACGCCATCTCATCGAACCCTTGGTGGGCAATCGAGCCGTCCAGCACCGGTACACCCGCCAGTTGCCCAGCCAGCACGTGACGGGCCGGCAACTTGAAGGTTTCCTCGCCGGGCTGGGCCTTGCGCTTGAGCGAGCCGATCCACAGGCTGTGATCACCGGCCGCGACCAATACCGCGTCATCCTGTACCGCGAGGATTTCCCCCGCCGTACCCCGGCGCGAATCCAGATGCGCGTCATACAGGTAATACTGGCCGCCGGCGAGGCTCGCCAACACACCGGGCTGGCCGTCGGCGGCGTCGATGGTGCGTTTGATGAACCGGGCGCAGTCGTACCAACTGAAGGTGCGGTCAGCTTGCTTCATGTTCGGCTGCAAACGCCCGATGACGTCAGGTTGCGTGTAGTCGAGGGGCACCGGCACGAAACCGCGGGCGAATTTTTCTACTACATCGCGGATGCAATAGATCGCCGCGTCACTCACCGCGCCGTTGTACAGCTCGGATTTACGCACATCGGCGGGCATGTCGAATTCACAGGTCGACCAGATCGGGCCGGCGTCCATTTCCTCCACCGCCTGCAAGGCCGTGACGCCCCAGCGCTTGACCTGCTGGGTGATGGCCCAGTCCAGTGCGCTGGCGCCACGGTCGCCAACAATCCCCGGGTGAATGATTACCACCGGGCGATCCGGATTGCTCCAGAGCTGCTGCGGCACCCGGTCCTTGAGAAACGGGCAGATCACCAGGTCCGCCGCCGATTCCTCGATCTGCCGGCAGACCGTGGCTTCATCGGTGAACAGCACCACACTGGGCACATGGCCCAACTGGCGCAAATCCAGCCAGGCCCGTTGGGTCAAGCCGTTGAACGCCGACGACAACAACATAATCTTCAATGACTGCATGACTGACTCTTCCTTGAGAATGCATGGCCGCAGGCTCCTTGAGCCATCCTTGGCCTTTTATGGAAACCCAAGGGTAGAGGGAGTGTCAGGAAGGGTAGATGACCGAGATCAATCTTGTGTCAGCCAGTGGTTGATCGGCTGCGGGGGTTGCCACGCAGGGCATCAATCGTGCCCGTCCAGCCCTTCTCGAACCAGGTCCAGAAAGGTCGTCAGGATACGCCGGGAGCTCTGCGCGCGCAGGCACACCAATGTCTCGGTGAACTGGCGCTGACAATCGATGATCGGCAACCCGCGAAGCCTGGAGTCCGAGCCCAATTCGGCCGCAGAAACGACACCGACGCCCATGCCAATGGCTACCGCCTCGCGCGCGGCTTCACGCCCCTCCACTTCGATCGCCTTGCGAATGCGCAAGCCCGCCGCCGCCATCTCTTCCTCGAGGGACAGCCGCGTGACCGAGCCCTGCTCGCGTAAAACCATGGGAGTGTTGTCCAGATCGGCCAGGCAAACCGATTCACGCTGGGCCCAGGGGTGGTCATGCGCCACGAACACAAGCATGGGATCGCTGCGCAGATGCAGCGTCAGCAGGCGATCGTCGTCGATGCTGCGCCCCAGCAAGGCGATGTCTGCCTGATGGCCGAACAATCGCTGCAGGACTTCATCGGTATTGGCGGTCTCAATCTTCACATCCACGCCTGGGTATCGGCTGCAGAAGCGAGAGACATAGGGCAAGACATGCACCGGCGCATCCACGGCCAGGTTCAGCGTGCCCGTCGACAAGGTCCGGTAGTCCGTCAGCATGTCGTGGGCATCGATACTGATATCGAACAGGCGCTGAGTCAGGCCGAACAGCCGCTCGCCCACCTCCGTAAGACGCACCAGGCGCTTGTCGCGGTAGAACACCATCACCCCGTAGTAGTCCTCGAGCTTGCGAACCTGGTCTGACACCGCAGGTTGGGACAGGCACAGCTGGTTGGCCGCCCGGGTGAAGCTGCCGTTCATCGCGACCGCATGGAAGGCCTTGAGCTGTGTATGGGAGATCGTCATTGCAGCACCTATCTATAGTTTCAGCTTATTCATGCATACGCTAAATCGATTTCATTTATGGAAAATAAACTGCAAGCATGTTTTTCACAAGATGCCCAAGCCGTTATGCCCAGCCGCTTACAAGGAATGCGCTATGGAAGTTGAACGTTTCGCTGTGTCAAAACGCCGTTCGGACATGGTCCGCTACAACCATCACCTGTACATCGGCGGGCAGGTTGCCGAAGACCTCGCAGGAGATATCCAAGCGCAGACCCTTGAAGTGCTCCTGGGTATCGAACAACTTCTGCTCAGTGCCGGCAGTAGCCGCGAGCGGGTCCTTTCGGTGCGCATTCTGCTCGCCGATCGCGAGGACTATGCAGGGCTGAACAGGATCTGGGATGAGTTTTTTCCTGCCGGCCACGCACCCACCCGTGCCTGCACCCTGGCGCAATTGATCGACCCCGGCTGGCGCGTGGAAATGATCGTAGTCGCTGCGTGCGACTGATTCATAAACCTGCCTCGTAACGATCCAACGGAGACGACCCTATGCGCCCCTACTGGCTGGACCAGGCCTTAAAACATCAACCCGCTGCGCCTTGCCCGCCCCTGCGCCAGAACACGCGCGCCGACGTCTGCATCGTTGGCGCAGGCTATACCGGGTTGTGGACTGCCATCATGCTCAAGGAACAGAACCCCGAGCTTGACGTGGTGATTGTCGAGGCCGACATCTGCGGCGCCGGTGCCAGTGGGCGCAATGGCGGATGCGCACTGTCCTGGTCGGCCAAGTACTTCACCCTGGAGCGCTTGTTCGGCACCCAGGAGGCAATACGCCTGGTCCAGGAGTCGGAGCAAAGCATCTACGCCATCGGCCGCTTTTGCGACAAGTACGCGGTCGATGCCGAGTACCGTCTCGACGGTACGCTCTACACGGCGACCAACCGTGCGCAGATCGGCTCCACCGACGGGGTGATCGCCGCGCTGGAACGCAACGGTATCAACTCGTTTTCCAAATGTGCGTTGCCCGATGCACAACGCCTGGCTGGCTCGACCCGCCACCTTGAGGGCTGGTTCTCGCCAGCGGCGGCCAGCGTACAGCCGGGCAAGCTGGTCCGCGGGCTGCGCCGAGTGGCCCTGGACCTGGGCGTGCGTATTTATGAAAGCTCGCCAATGACCCGCCTGGAAGAAGGCGCACCAGCGATCATCCATACCCCCAACGGGAGCGTAACGTGCGACCGGGTCGTGTTGGCGATGAACGCCTGGATGGCCCGGGCTTTTCCACAATTCGCGCGTTCTGTGGCGATCGTTTCCAGCGACATGATCATCACCGAGCCACGGCCTGACCTGCTGGAAAAAATCGGCCTGACCAACGGGGTCACGGTTCTGGACTCGCGGATATTCGTCCACTATTACCACAACACCCCGGACGGTCGGATCATGCTCGGCAAAGGTGGCAACACCTTCGCGTATGGCGGACGTATCCTGCCGGTGTTCGACCAACCGTCGCCCTATGCAGGACTGTTGCGCAACACACTCAAGGATTTTTTTCCGGACTTCGCCGACGTCGGTATTGCCGCCACCTGGAATGGCCCCTCCGACAGATCAGTCACGGGGCTGCCGTTCTTCGGCCGCATGGGCTCAAGAGGCAATGTCTTCTATGGCTTCGGCTATTCCGGCAGCGGCGTTGGCCCTTGCCATATGGGCGGGCAAATCCTCTCGTCACTGGTGCTGGGCCTGGACAACCCGTGGACGCGCTCGCCACTGCTGCAAGGCCCGCTAGGCCACTTCCCTCCCGAACCGATCCGCTACCTCGGCTCCCTGATGGTGCGCAACGCCATTCGGCGTAAAGAGCATGCCGAAGACCACAACCGGCACCCTCGTCGATTCGATGTGCATCTGGCCAAATTCGCTGCCGCCGCCGGCAAGGCCGACAAGGGTTGACCCACCTTAGTCAGCCCGCATAACAGGCACCACAACGATCTTAGCCACCGTTTCAGCGATGGCTTTATCGGCTCCATGCATCACTCCTCACAACAATAATATTGCTGGAGAAGATCATGACCCACACTGCGTTTGGATATGCACCTCTACTGCCCCCCCGAGCCTTCAGCAGGCCCTGCCTGCTGGCGACAAGGCGCCCTTTACCACTGACAGCCTGACTCCATTCTCACGGCCATCTGATCGATGCCGTGGGCCTGGACGGGCTCGTACCGCAAAAACAAAAACAAAAAAACCCTCTTTTGCGCTGTCTGGCACCTTTTACGGGATCAGAACACCATGAACAAAAATAATCCGTCGGTCCTTGCAAGCAGTTGGCACTCCCTCCAGCGTTGGCGCGTGCAGGTTTTCCTGATCACTTGGGTGGCTTATGCCGCCTTCTACTTCACCCGCAAGGCGTTCTCCGTCGCCAAGCTTGGTATTGGCGAAGACCCAGGCTTTATGCTCGAAAAGACCATGATGGCCAACCTCGACGCCCTCTATCTGGCCGCCTACGCCATAGGTCAGTTTCTCTGGGGAAACTTCTCGGACCGTTTCGGCCCCAGGATCGTAGTTTTGAGCGGCCTGGCCATTTCGGCGGGGGCAGCGCTCCTGATGGGGACCTACGCCACCCTGCCGATCTTCGCGTCTTGCATGATCATTCAGGGTCTTGCGCAATCGACCGGGTGGTCAGGCTTGTGCAAGAACGTCAGCAGCTTCTTCAGTACGGGAGAACGCGGCCGCGTACTTGGCTACTGGAGCACCTCCTACGCCTTTGGCGGCTTGGTGGCTACCCCATTTGCCGGCTGGTGGGCTTACCAGGTCTATCACGACTGGCGCGTAGCGTTCATCAGCAGCGCGATCGTGGTGCTGGTGGCGACCATGCTGTTCTTTTTCCTGCAACGCAACTGTCCGGAAGACGTAGGCCTGCCGGCTGTAGAAGTCGAGCTCGAACCGGTCAGTAACGTCGTAGTACCACGGGAAAGCATGTGGGCCGGTTTACGGATCGTGATGAAGAATCGTACGGTATTGGTGCTCGGCCTTGCCTACTTCATGCTCAAGCCCGCCCGTTACGCGATCCTGCTGTGGGGCCCGGTGATTATCTACGAGCGCATGCCCGAGATCGGCAAGGTAGCCTCTGCCATCGTGCCTACCTCTTTTGAGCTTGCGGGTTTAGTCGGCCCCATCCTCATCGGTATTGCATCGGATAAATACTTCGGTGCGCGTCGTGTGCCCGCCTGTGTCCTTAGCCTGGTTCTGCTGACTATCTGCCTGGCGCTGTTTGTTCCCGCGATGCAAAGCGGCAGCCTGTACATGGTGGTCGGCCTGCTATTTATGATGGGCCTGACACTCTACGGGCCGGACTCGATGATCTGTGGCTCGGCGGCGATTGACTTCGGCAGCAAGCACGGCGCGGCTTCGGCTGCCGGCTTCGTCAATGGCTGTGGTTCGGTCGGTGCGGTTTTGGGCGGCTTGCTGCCGGGTTACTTCGACACCATCACCGTATTCCTGGTGTTCACCGCCACGGCCCTGCTGGCCAGCCTGATGCTGGTGCCATTTTGGAACAGCCGGCCAAAGACCTTGGAAAACCCGCAATTGGTCTCAACCCCGACGCCGCCGGCCAGGGTCAGCACTGCCTCTTGATCGCCAACCCTGCAAGGCCCAAGCGCAGGCATGGAGACGGTCGCCTTGGCCTGCTCCGGCCATGCGTCAGGCCAGACCTATGAGGCACTTGGGGCCGCAGGGCCGGTCATTTTGCCTGGCGCAATGATTTGGGGGTGCGCCCGTAATACTTTTCAAACGCAGCGCTGAAGCTCGAAAGGTGTTGAAACCCGACCTTGTACGCCACCGTAGACACATACATGCCCGACTCCAGCAGCTCCCTGGCCTTTGCCATGCGGATATCCGTGAGCATGCGGTAAGGGCTGGTGCCAAACACCTTGCGAAAGCCCTGTTTAAGCTTGAATTCATTGGTGCTCAACGTAGCGCACAGATACCCGACGGTTAATTGCCGATCGAATTGGCTCATCAGGATATCCCGTGCGCTCAGCATCAAATCCTGGTCTTTTGCGCGGATCTTGTCCTCTACAGGCGTTGGCGCGGGGGCAAGCGGGCGGATCTGCTCCGACAGCAACCCGAGTGCGGCAATGTGGATATCGAGCAGCCCTCCAGCCTGGTCGTGCAGATGGACCAATGAATCGGCCAGCCTCTGGGTGGCCGCACCGTGCTTGCCGCAAAATAAATGGTTGGCCGACAGGTCCTTGGCATTGTCCAACAGCAAGTATTCCAAGCCGTACCGCTGCAGCAGTGGCGCCTTGGCCACCAGACGCAACTGGCGGATAGCCTGTTTGGCCGGATAACACCGCTCTCCCCGCAAACTGCCGTAGGTGGCGACGGTACTGTGGCCGCCTATGAAGTCGTAACGCTGCCCGTCCATACCGGTACTGCTCGATTGTCCGGACAACGCAATCGCCACCGTCAGGGCACGCTCCCCTTCAAACGACCCAACTTCCACCAGGTCAAAGTTTGGATTGAAACTGGAGTAGGTCACTGCCAGGCCATCCTCGAATGTCAGCGAGTCACTGAAGCAGGTTCCCAGGCTTTCCGGTAACTGGGAGCGACGCCAAGGCGATTGCCCCAGGCGAGAAGGTGCGGCCCTGTCCGTGGAAGAAAACCGATAGCTCATTTTCATCATTCCTTGTGTTGCGCTTACCCAATGACGGGGGGAGATCTCCGAAATGCCAAACAGATAATCCGGACCTCCAAAAAAGTGTAACAAGATTTATTCGCATTGGCATCCTATAGTGGCCCGACCTTAATTAGCGCCTATTTCGGGCCTGGCTACCACATGAATTATGCCCCTGACTCGGTGCTGCGCACCGTTTTCATTGCGTTGTCTGCCCTTGCCTGCCCGGCAGCTGTTTATGCACAAACCGCGTCGGACTCTGCCGAAAATGCAACCAGCATCGCCCTCCCCTCCGTGGTGGTGACGGCCGACAAGATTGAGCGGCCGCTGGAAATGGTACCCGCCAGTGTCGCGGTGATTGATGGCCAGGATCTTGAGCAATCGGGCATCACGACTATGGAGCAACTGGAGGGTCGCATTGGCGGGTTGTCCTTCCAGCCCTTTGGCCAGGCCGGTATGAAAGCACCGGTGATGCGCGGCGTGACGGCCGGTATCCACTCCTATTCTTCCTCGGTACTGCTCCTGGTCGATGACGTTCCCACATTGATGGCACAGGGCTTCGAGAACAGCCTCCTGGATGTGGATCGTGTCGAAGTACTGCGTGGACCGCAGTCCACCTTGTACGGGCGCAATGCAGAGACCGGCGTGGTCGCCATCCACAGCCAGCAGATGGAAGATACCCCACGGGCCACGGTAACGACCGAGCTGGGCAGCCGGGACAAGCGGGACGTGCGCTTCGCCTTGAGTGGCCCGCTGGTTGCCAACACCTTGTATGGCAGCGTTTCCGGCTCGATCGCACGGCAGTCCGGGTTCATTCATAACACCTATACGGGCGGGGATGAGGACCATACCCACCACAAATACCTGAACCTGGGACTGCGCTGGACCCCAACCGACGCCGATGAAGTGGTCACCCGTTACACCCGTCAGGATTACAACGATGGTGCGGCGCTCTGGGGCAATGCCGGCCAGCCCAGCGACCGCGTTGCATCCACCACGCCCAGCTGGAACCGCTCCCTGGGCCAGACCTTCTCGATCAATGCCTCGCACCTGTTCGATACGGGCCTGCGCCTGCGCTCCATCACTGCCTACAACGACTACCAGGACAAGGTCCTGCAAGACTCCGACTTCATGCCGGTAGAACGCCTGTACATCGGGCGCGACAACCATATGCGCACCCTGTCGCAGGAGTTCCGGGTGGAGGGGCAACTGGGGCGGGCCGACTGGTTAGTAGGCCTATACGGTGATCACGGTAACAACGACTTGCGCAACTTTGCCCTGCGCAGCCCCGTCTTCTCTGATTATGGCGGCCGCTTGAAGACAGATTCGGTGGCCCTGTTCACCCACTGGAATGTGCCGCTCAACGATGACTGGAGCGTTTCGGCGGGCGCGCGCATCGAGCGCATGTCGGCAGGCATCACCCCCACCGGTGGTGGACACAGCAGCCAGGACTGGACCTATGTCTCGCCGAAGCTGAGCCTGCAGTACCAGATCAATGCCTCCAACCAGTGGTACATCAGTGCCAGCCGAGGGGTACGCGCCGGCGGCTATAACATCTTTGTTTCCAGGCTCAACTACCCCTCTTATTCGCCGGAAGATATCTGGTCCTACGAGACCGGCCTCAAAGGCTGGGCGCTGGACAAACAGCTGCGTTACTCCCTCGCGGCCTACGTGATGAAAATCGACAACATGCAAGTGCAAATGCAGCCGGCGGTGGGCGTGATCTACACCGCCAGCGCCGCCAAGGCGACGTCCAAGGGCGTAGAGCTGGACCTGGACTATCTGCTCGGTGCCGGCTGGCAAGTGACCACAGGCGTGGCCTTCAACCACACCACTTACGACAGTTTTCAGGACGGTGCGACCAACTACGCGGGCAACTACAACACCTTTGCCCCCCGACTGAATGGCCATGTAGACCTGCGCTACACCGCGCCACAGAGATGGTATGCCCAAGGCAGCGTGGTGGGCACCAGCAAGATCTACCTGGATGCCGGCAACCGTTACGAACGCAATGGCTACGGCCTGCTGAATCTGGTGGTGGGCTATCCCTTCGGCCAGTGGGAAGTGGCGGCTTATGCCAACAACACGCTCAATAAGAAGTACGACGCCGAAGGTTACAACGCCGGCTACTACACCATCTACAGCCCGCCACGTGAAGTCGGCGCGCGACTGACCTGGCGCATGTGAGGCGTGGTGATGAACACAACTTTCTGGTGGCCACGACAGCTGCTGATCGGCTGGATCAACCTCGCCCTGACGGCACCGTTGATTTATCTGTTCATCGGCCTGCCGTTGGTGATGCGCGAACACGGCTGGAGCGCTACACAAATTGGCCTGATGCAGATGACGGGGTTGCCGGCGCTGGGCAAGTTCCTGCTGGCGACACCCATCGACCGCTGGCAGGTAGGCCGGAACAATTATCGCAATTGGGGAATGCTGCTGGGCGTGGGTTACATCGCCACCCTGCTGTTGCTGGGCCTCCATGATTTGGCTGAGACACCATTTGCCCTGTTGTTCGTGCTAGCCATGGCGGTCAGCCTCTTCGGTACCTGGGTCGATTTGCCCATCAACGCGCTGGCCATCCGGATGCTGCCGCAAACCCAGCGCATGCAGGCCGGTGCGATTCGTTCAACAGCCACCTCGCTGGCGGCAATCGTCGGCGGTGGCCTGATGCTGATCATGCACAGCCGTACAGGTTGGGCCGCGCCCTTGTACGTTTTGTCTCTCGGGGTGCTTTCGGCAGTGCTGCTGCTCCCGCTGCTGCGAACACCGACCACCCTTGCCTGCCCTGTTCCCGAAGAGCGCGACGCCTTTATATCCAGGCCCAGCATGGGGCAATGGCTGGCGTGGTTTACACAACCCGGGCACCGCACCTGGACCGTATTGCTGATCTTGTATTTCCCGTTGATCGGCACCGTCTGGGTGTTCCTCAAGCCGTTGATGCTCGACCAGGGTTTCAGCCCTGAACGCATTGCACAGATTGTCGGCGTGGGTGGCGGGGTGGTCGCCGCTTTCTCCAGCCTGGCCGGGAGCTATGTATCGCGAAAGTGGGGAGTGCGCGTTGCGTTGCCCTTGTTTGCGGCCGGCAACCTGCTGACGCTGGGCACGCTGGCCGCCAGCACGCTGCTTTGCTGGGGGCCTGACGCAATGGCCGTCGCGGCGTTGCTGGTGGCCCTGATGATGGGCGCCAGCGGCGGCCTGGTGTTCGGTTTGATGATGTACCACGTACGGCCCGGGCTGTCGGCGCTGGACTACGGCATCCAGTCGAGTCTGTTCGTAGCAGGTCGCACGCTGCTGCCGATTCTCGCCGGCGTGTTGCTGGACCACACCGGTTACAGCGGCCTGTTCGGCTGCCTGCTGGCCGCCCTTGGCCTGATGCTGGCCTACCTGCTCGGCTGGAGCCTGCGCGCCCCGCGCAAACCCGCCAGCCAAACACCCTCACCCACACAGTCGGTTGAATAATTTCAAGGAGATGACCCGATGCAAGAGCTGAAAGCGCCGAGCACCCTCGCTCAACTGATACCCCTTGAGCGCGTCCGTGAAGTTGCCGCCCGCCACGCGTTGAACGCCGACCAGCAAGGTGTGCTGGCCGCCGAAGTGGTGGAGGCGCTGACCTGCGCCGGTTTTTCCCGCTACTTCGTGCCAAGGGAACAGGGCGGGCACCCCGGCACCTTCGTCGAACTGTCACAGCGCATCGTGGCTGTGGCCAAGGCATGCCCTTCTGCTGCCTGGTGCGCCATCATCCAGGCGGTCGTGGGGCGCATGGCAGCCTACCTTCCAGTGGCTGCACAACAGCAAATCTGGGGAGACAGCCAGGACGTACGCATTTGTGCCTCGTTCCGCTCCACCGGCAAGGTCGAGGCCGTCGCCCAGGGCTGGCGCTTGACGGGAACATGGCACTACCTCTCGGGCGTTGATTTCGCTGATTGGGCTTTGCTGTGCATTGAGGTCGATGACGGGGAGCAACGCTTCGCCGCCATTCCCGCCGGCACCTGGCAAGTCCTCGACAATTGGCAAACCCTGGGCATGCGGGGCACAGGCAGTCACTCGATCATCCTGGACGCAGTGGTTGTACCGACGCATATGACCTTCGCCAGAACCGACTTGATGAAAGGTGGTTCCCGCCACGCCCAGGGCCCGCAGTACCGGGCCTCACCGATTGCCGCCGATGCCCAGCTGTTTTTGGCCTGTGGCCTGGGGGCCGGCTGGCAGTGCCTTGAGCAATGGCGTGACAGCCTCCCCAGCGAGGCAGTGGGTGAAGTGGCCATGGCCTATGCCAGCGCGGAAGCTGCACTGGAGACCTGCGGCCTGTTGCTGCACAACAGTTGCCAGGCGATTGACCAGGGTGAGTTATCACCACTGCAAATCGGACGTTGCGCCCGTGATGCGAGCTTCGCTGCACAACTGCTTCTGGACGCCGTCAACCGCATCTTCCGCCTGAGCGGCGCCCAAGCCCACTTCAGCAGCAATCTGGTGCAGAAAAGCTGGCGCGACGTGCAAACGCTGACGTCGCACATCGCGTTAAGGCCTGACTTCAATTTCATCGGCTATACCCGGCATGCCCTGGCGAACAGGCCGTAGCGCAATGCCCGCCAGGACAGCGGTAGACAGGGAGGCTTACATCATGCAGGACACCTCACCAATGACAGGCTTCGCAAACCACCTGCAGTTGCGTCGGATCAATCGCGCAACCGTCGAGCGCTACATGCACATGAAGGGCGCCGAACGGCTGCAACGCCACACCTTGTTCAGCGAGGACGGCTGCGGCGGAAACTGGACCACGGCTACCGGAGAGCCCCTGGTTTTCCAGGGCCACGAAAGCCTGGCACGCCTTGCCGTATGGCTCGAGCAATGTTTTCCCGACTGGGAATGGCACAACATACGGATCTTCGAAACCGACGACCCCAACCACCTCTGGGTGGAGTGCGACGGGCGCGGCAAGGTGCTGATCCCGGGCTATCCGCCAGGCTACTGCGAGAACCACTACCTGCACTCATTCGAACTCGATAACGGCAGGATCAAGCGCAACCGCGAGTTCATGAACCCTGTGCCCAAGCTGCACGCACTAGGCATAGCCATGCCGCAAATAAAGCGCGACGGCATTCCCGTCTAAATACCATCAAAGGAGTATTGATGATGCCAGACACAACTAACCAAGCCGACTTCAGTGGCGCCTCCGATCTTCGCGAGAAGAATCGCGTCACCG
This sequence comes from Pseudomonas sp. HC1(2025), assembly GCF_058742075.1. Taxonomy (NCBI): domain Bacteria; kingdom Pseudomonadati; phylum Pseudomonadota; class Gammaproteobacteria; order Pseudomonadales; family Pseudomonadaceae; genus Pseudomonas; species Pseudomonas sp. HC1(2025). Next base: position 3,283,621 of record NZ_CP196017.1, read on the forward strand.
TTGCAACCTACATGAATACCAAGGGCCAGGATCGCCTGCGTCGACATGAGTTGTTCGTCGAAGATGGCAGTGGCGGTCTATGGACGACGGATACCGGCGCACCGATCGTGATCAGCGGTAAACAGAAACTCGCGGAACATGCGGTCTGGTCGCTCAAGTGTTTTCCGGACTGGGAATGGTACGACATCAAGATCTTCGGTACCGACGACCCCAATCACTTCTGGGTCGAGTGCAAAGGCCACGGCAAGATCCTCTTCCCCGGTTACCCGGACGGCTATTACGAAAACCACTTCCTGCATTCCTTCGAGCTGGATGACGGCAAGATCAAGCGTAATCGCGAGTTCATGAACGTCTTCCAGCAACTGCGCGCACTAAGTATTACGTTGCCGCAAATCAAACGCGAAGGTATTCCCACCTGATAGCCAGCCAAGCAGGGTCAATAATGGACGATTTATTGCAACGCGTGCAGCGCTGCGAGGTGCTGCAGCAACCCGACTGGGACGATCCGTCGTGCCTGCGCAAGGTTCAGGAGTGCCTGCGGGCCAGCCCGGCGTTGATCCGGGTTGGCGATACCCTGGCACTGCGTGCACAGCTTGCCCGTGTCGCCACGGGCGAGGCGCTGGTGATGCAGTGCGGCGACTGCGCCGAAGACATCGACGACCACCAGGTACACAGCGTGACACGCAAGACCGCACTGCTTGAGACGCTCGCCGGGGCGCTGCAAAAGGCCGGGGGCCGCCCGGTAATCCGGGTCGGGCGGATTGCCGGGCAATATGCCAAGCCTCGATCCAAGCCCCATGAACAGGTCGGCGAACAGCTGCTGCCGGTGTATCGCGGCGATATGGTCAACGGTCATGCGGCGAATGCCAGACAGCGTCAGGCCAACCCACAGCGGATCCTCAAGGGCTATGCATCGGCGCGCAACATCATGCGTCACCTGGGCTGGGACGCCCCGCGCGATCTTGATAAAGGCGCCCCGCCGGTGTGGACCAGTCACGAGATGCTGTTGCTCGACTACGAGCTGTCGATGTTGCGCAAGGATCACCAGCACCGGGCCTACCTGGGGTCGACCCATTGGCCTTGGATTGGCGAGCGCACCCGACAGTTGAACGGCGCGCATGTGGCGCTGCTCAGCCAGGTGCTCAACCCGGTGGCCTGCAAAGTCGGCCCGCAGATGGGTCGCGAGCAGTTGCTGGGGCTTTGCGAACGGCTCGACCCGCAACGCGAGCCAGGACGGTTGACGTTGATTGCGCGAATGGGCGCACAGGCCGTCGGCGAACGCCTACCGTCGCTGGTAGAAACGGTACGTGCAGCCGGCCATCCGGTGATCTGGTTGAGCGATCCGATGCATGGCAACACTATCGTCGCCCCTTGCGGCAACAAGACCCGCATGGTGCAAACCATTAGCGAGGAAATCTGCACCTTCAAGCATGCCGTGACTTCAGCCGGTGGCGTGGCCGCCGGCCTTCACCTGGAAACCACCCCCGACAACGTCAGCGAATGCGCGACAGACGCGGCAGGTTTGCTCCAGGTCAGCCGCCACTACACCAGTCTCTGCGACCCACGCCTCAATCCCCAGCAGGCACTCGCCGCAGTGATGGCCTGGAACGGCTGGCAAGCAGCCCCCACTGCAAACTTCCCACTGGAGACTGTCGCATGACCGGCATTCCAAACATCGTCCCGTATGCCCTACCCACCTCCCGCGACCTGCCTGTCAACCTCGCACAATGGCGTATCGACCCCGAGCGCGCCGTACTGTTGGTGCATGACATGCAACGCTACTTCCTACGGCCCTTGCCCGACGCCCTGCGTGAAGAAGTGGTGGGCAACGCCGCGCGCATTTGCCAGTGGGCGGCTGACAACTGCGTGCCGGTGGCCTACACCGCCCAGCCTGGCAGCATGAGCGAAGCGCAACGCGGGCTGCTCAAGGACTTCTGGGGGCCCGGCATGCAGGCCAGCGCCACTGACCGCGAGGTGGTCGACGCCCTGACGCCCAAGCCTGGCGACTGGCTGCTGACTAAGTGGCGCTACAGTGCGTTCTTCAACTCCGACCTGCTGGAGCGGATGCACGCCAATGAGCGCGATCAGTTGATCCTGTGCGGAGTGTATGCCCATGTCGGGGTGCTGATCTCGACCGTAGATGCCTACTCCAACGATATCCAGCCGTTCCTCGTGGCCGACGCTATTGCCGACTTCAGCAAGGAACACCACTGGATGGCCATCGAATACGCCGCCAGCCGCTGTGCCATGGTCGTCACCACTGACGAGGTGGTGTCATGAGCCAAGCCGCCGCCCGCCTTATGGAGCGCATCCTGCAACCGGCGCCCGAGCCGTTTGCCCTGCTGTACCGGCCGGAGTCCGGCGGCCCGGGACTGCTGGACGTGTTGATAGGCGAGATGTCGCAGCCCACGGTCCTGGCCGATATCGACTTGCCCGCCACCTCGATCGGCGCGCCTCGCCTGGATGTATTGACGCTGATTCCCTACCACCAGATTGCCGAGCGTGGCTTTGACGCCGTGGACGATCAGTCGCCATTGCTGGCGATGAAAATCACCGAACAGCAGCCCATCGGCATCGAACAGCTACTGGGGCTGCTGCCCGACGTGCCCATCCAGTTGAACAACGAGCGCTTCGACCTCAGCGACGCAAGCTACGCCGAGATCGTCAGCCAGGTGATCACCAACGAAATCGGCTGCGGTGAAGGCGCAAACTTCGTGATCAAGCGCACCTTCCTCGCCGAGATCAGCGAATACGGACCAGCCAGTGCCCTGTCGTTCTTTCGTCATCTGCTAGAGCGGGAGAAAGGTGTCTATTGGACATTTATCATCTACACCGGCAACCGCACCTTCGTCGGTGCATCCCCCGAGCGCCATATCAGCGTCAAGGAGGGGCTTGCGGTGATGAACCCCATCAGCGGTACTTATCGCTATCCGCCCGCCGGTCCCAACCTGGCAGAGGTCATGGAGTTTTTGGCCGACCGCAAGGAAGCCGACGAGCTGTACATGGTGGTCGACGAAGAACTGAAAATGATGGCGCGCATTTGTGACGACGGCGGCCGCGTGCTCGGTCCTTACCTCAAGGAAATGGCCCACCTGGCCCACACCGAATACTTCATCGAAGGCAAGACCCGGCGCGATGTACGCGAAATCCTGCGCGAAACCCTGTTCGCCCCTACCGTCACCGGCAGTCCACTGGAAAGCGCCTGCCGGGTCATTCAACGCTATGAGCCACAAGGCCGGAGGTACTACAGCGGCATGGCTGCGCTGATCGGCAGCGACGGCAAGGGGGGGCGTACTCTGGATTCGGCGATCCTGATTCGCACCGCCGACATCGATGGCAACGGCCAGGTGCAGATCAGCGTGGGCTCGACCATCGTGCGCCACTCTGATCCAGTGACCGAAGCTGCCGAAAGCCGGGCCAAGGCCGCCGGGCTGATTAGCGCATTGAAAAACCAGGCGCCCTCGCGCTTCGGTAGCCACCTGCAGGTGCGGGCGGCTTTGGCCAGCCGCAATGCCTACGTTTCCAACTTCTGGCTGATGGACAGCCAGCAACGGCAACAGACCCATGCCGATTTTAACGGGCGCCAGGTGTTGATCGTCGACGCGGAAGACACCTTCACCTCGATGATCGCCAAGCAACTTCGTGCCCTGGGTCTGGTGGTAACGGTGTGCAGCTTGCGCGACGAATACAGCTTTGATGGTTATGACCTGGTGATCATGGGCCCAGGCCCCGGTAACCCGAGCGATACCCAACTGCCAAAAATCGACCATCTGCACGTGGCCATCCGCTCCTTGCTGCGCCAGCAGCGACCGTTCCTCGCGGTGTGCCTGAGTCATCAGGTGCTGAGTCTGTGCCTGGGCCTGGAGCTGCAACGCAGAGCCATTCCCAACCAGGGCGTGCAAAAACAGATCGACCTGTTTGGCCACGCCGAACGGGTCGGTTTCTATAACACCTTCGCCGCCCAGAGCAGCAGTGACCGCCTAGACATCAACGGCATCGGAACCGTCGAAATCAGCCGCGACAGCGAGACCGGGGAAGTACATGCCCTGCGTGGGCCATCGTTTGCATCCATGCAGTTTCATGCCGAGTCGCTGCTGACCCAGGAAGGCCCACGCATCATCGCCGACCTGCTACGCCATGCCCTCCTCCACACACCTGTCGACAGCAGCGCTTCGGCCGCCGGGAGATAACCATGCACCAATACGTCATCATCGACGCCTTTGCCAGCGTCCCTCTGGAAGGCAATCCGGTCGCGGTGTTCTTTGACGCCGATGACTTGTCGTCCACGCAAATGCAACATATCGCCCGCGAGATGAACCTGTCGGAAACCACCTTCGTGCTCAAGCCGCGCAACGGTGGCGATGCGTTGATCCGGATTTTTACCCCGGTCAACGAACTGCCGTTTGCCGGCCATCCATTACTGGGTACCGCTATTGCGTTGGGTGCGCAGACCGACAATCACCGGCTGTACCTGGAAACCCGGATGGGCACCATCACTTTTGAACTGGAGCGCCACAACACCAGCGTCATCGCCGCCAGCATGGACCAGCCCATACCGACCTGGACCACCTTGGGACGCGATGCGCAATTGCTCAGCGCCTTGGGGATCAGCGGCTCGACCTTTCCTATCGAGATCTATCACAACGGCCCGCGCCATGTGTTTGTCGGCTTGCCGGATATTGCCGCGCTGTCAGCGCTGCACCCCGACCATCGTGCCCTTGCCAGCTTCCATGACATGGCCATCAACTGCTTTGCCGGCGCAGGGCGGCAGTGGCGCAGCCGGATGTTCTCACCGGCCTATGGCGTGGTCGAGGATGCCGCCACCGGCTCTGCGGCCGGGCCCTTGGCAATTCACCTGGCACGCCACGGCCAGATCGAGTTCGGCCAGCAGATCGAGATTCTGCAGGGCGTGGAAATCGGCCGGCCGTCGCTGATGTTCGCCAGGGCTGAGGGCCGGGCCGATCAACTGACGCGGGTTGAAGTATCGGGCAATGGCGTCACGTTCGGCCGGGGGACCATCGTGCTATGAACCCTTCACTACAAGGCAAGCCCCTGCTGGGCAAAGGTATGTCGGAGTCTCTCACCGGCACGCTGGATGCGCCGTTTCCCGAGTACCAGACGCTGCCCGCCGATCCCATGGTCGTGCTGGCCAACTGGTTGGAGCGTGCACGCCGCGTGGGCATCCGCGAACCTCGGGCGCTGGCGCTGGCCACCGCCGACAGCCAGGGCCGGCCATCGACACGCATCATCGTGATCAGCGAAATCAGTACGCGTGGCCTGGTGTTCGCCACCCATGCCGGCAGCCAGAAAGGGCGCGAACTACTGGAGAATCCCTGGGCCTCGGGGGTGCTGTATTGGCGTGAAACCAGTCAGCAGATCATTTTCAATGGTATCGCCGAGCAGCTTTCGTCGGAGCGCGCCGACGCACAGTGGCAGAGTCGGCCCTATGCAACCCACCCCATGTCGGTGGCCTCGCGCCAGAGTGAAGAACTCATCGATATTGAGTCGTTGCGCGCGCAAGCCCAGCGTCTGGCACTAGTCGGCGGCCCGCTGCCACGCCCACCCGGATATTGCCTGTTCGAGTTGTGCCTTGAGTCAATTGAGTTCTGGGCCAACGGCAGCGGGCGGATGCATGAGCGGCTGCGCTATGACCGCTGCGCCGAAGGCTGGAAACATCGCCGGCTACAGCCGTAGGACAGTGCAATAAACACGCTTTGAAATACCGGGTTGCTGCAACTTCGAACACATTGCACGAACTTCAATATTCATGACACCCGGTCAACAAGACAAGAGTCCGGGTGGGAAACAACGCGTACTCGAAATGCCAAACAGAGAATCCGGATCGCCAAAGTCTGTAACGACATTAATTCCCATCTGAATCTTATAGTGGCGCTAGAACGTTGTCCTTGATCCAGCGCTAGACAGCGGGCCAGAGCCTACGCAAACAACGTTGAACATTACTGAGGTTGCTACCATGCCAGATCTGCAAAACAAGCGTAAATATCTGAAAAGTGCAGAATCCTTCAAAGCTTCACTGCGTGATGACCGCACTGTTATTTATCAAGGCCAAGTTGTTGAAGATGTGACTACACACTTCTCTACGGCTGGCGGCATATCGCAAGTTGCAGAAATCTACGAGGAACAGTTCAGCGGTAAACACGACGACATTCTGACGTACGTACGCCCGGACGGTTACCTGGCCTCTTCTGCCTATATGCCCCCCAGAAACAAAGCAGACTTGGCGTCGCGACGCCGCGCAATCATGTACGTTGCGCAAAAAACCTGGGGCACCCACTGCCGTAGCCTGGACATGATCGCCAGCTTCGCCGTGGGCATGATGGGACATCTGCCGACATTCAGGAAAAAATGCCCCGAGTACGCAGAAAACATCACCGATTACCATGACTACGCCGAGCGCAACAGCCTGTATTTGTCCGAGGCCATTGTTGACCCTCAAGGCTATCGGGCACGGACCCACGGCACCGACCTCAACCTGCCGCCGCCCGATCGTGCGGTGATGCGGATCAACAAGCAAAACGCCGAGGGCATCTGGATCAGCGGCGTCAAAGGCGTGGGCACGGTAGCACCGCAATCCAATGAAATATTTGTCGGCAGTTTGCACCCCGCGGCGCCCGACGAGTCATTCTGGGCCTACGTCCCTGCCGATGCGCCGGGGGTGAAGATTTTCTGCCGGGAGATTGTCTCCCAGCCCCACGCCAGCGCCTACGACCACCCGCTCACGTCCAAAGGCGAAGAAGCCGAGGCGATGGTGGTATTCGATAACGTGTTCATTCCACGCTGGCGAATCATGGCGGCAAACGTCCCAGAACTGGCCAACGCCGGTTTCTTCAACCTGTGGACCTCATACAGCCATTGGTACACGCTGGTGCGTCTGGAAACCAAGGCGGACCTGTACGCCGGACTGGCCAAGGTGATCATGGAAGTCCTGGGCCTTGAGGGTATTGCGGTGGTTCGCCAGCGGGTCAGCGAAATAGTGCAGTTTTCAGAAATACTCAAAGGCATGTGCATCGCGTCCATCGAAACGGTCGAGATGTCCGACGGCGACATACTGCTGCCTGGCCCCAACGCACTGGCCGCCGGACGGGTATTTGCCATGGAAAAACTGCCCCGGGTGCTGCATCTGCTCAGAGAGCTGTGCGGACAAGGCCTGATCCTCAGGTTCAACGAGAAAGACTTGGCCGCCGACGCCGCCTTTGGCCAGAAGTTCTCCTGGTTTCTTGACACGCAAAGCGTGGGCGCCAGAGAGAAGAACCTGCTGATGAATCTGGTGTGGGACGTGGCCGCCAGTGAGCACTCCACACGGGCGTTGGTGTTTGAAGAGCAGCACGCACTCAGCGAGCCCCTGCTGCGCGATCGCCTGGTGCTGGACTACGACTACCACCAAAGCACCAGCCTGATACGCCGCATGGTGGGGCTCAACGCCAAATAGACCTAACTGCCGCGCAGGCGCCGCGCAATGAGCCCGGCGCTCGATCAGCGTTGCCCGCCTTGCGGCCTCTGGCATCTCGTAGTTTCCAACCTTCAACGGCTACACCGCCCCAGGAACCTCCAAATGAATACAGCAGGAGCCCGTTCATGACGGAACAAACACTCAAAGCGCGCGAGGTCAAACTACTCGGTTACAACTCACGCGCACTCAAGGCCGAACATTTTGCGGTGGTCGAAACCGCGCTTGCAGCACCCGGCCCCGGGCAAGTACTGGTGCGCAACCGCTGGTTTCGTGTCTCTATCTCTACCCGCTTGATGGCCGAAGCGGGTGCCGAGGAGGTAAAGGGCATTCCCTTTCCACCACTCAAGCCTGGCGACACGCTCGCCGATGGCGCCATTGGCGAGGTGGTACAGGTCGGCGCCGGCGTTGATCTGAGCATCGGCAGCCTGGTCATGCATCCTTTGGGGTGGCGCGATTATGCAATGGTGCCGGTCGCACAATGCACGTACATCGACAGCCCGGTCGTTGACCCCGCCGCGTGGCTCGGGCATGGCTGGACCGCCTTTGCCGCGCTGGTCAAGGGCGTGCAAGTGCGTCCGGGCGATACGGTCTTTGTCACCAGCGGTGCAGGCGCGATTGGCTCAATGGCCGGGCAAATCGCCCGACTGCTGGGTGCTACGCGAGTCATCGGCACGACCAGCAACCAGGAGAAAGCCCGCTGGATGCAGGCGCAGTTGGGTTATGACGCGGTGGTCACACGCGAAGGCGAGCCAATCCGCGAGCAACTGGCCCGCGTTGCTCCAGAGGGTATTGACGTTATCGTCGACATGGTCGGCGGCGAACAACTGGCGGCCGCGCTGGAGATCGCCCGGCACGGTGCACGTTGTGTATTGCTCGGTGCAGTGTCAGCGGAACTGAACCCCCACAGCGCAACCCTGAAGGCACCGGTGGAGCTCGACACCTTCCAGCTGATTCTCAAGGGCGTGACGATACGCGGTTTCAGTGCCGACGAAGAGGCACCAGAAATGTTTGACGCCTGGATCCGGCAACTGGCGCTGTGGCAGCGCGGCAGCGGTATTCGGATTGCCCACACATTGGTCAAAGGCCTGGACCAGGCACCGCTGGCGTTGCAAGAAGCCTGCGCGGGCCACCTCAAGAGCCTGGTCCTGGTGGAGTTGGAACAGTGATGGACACCTCAACCGTTTCACCTCAAGTCAATACCACCGCGGCGCAATCATGGCTGCTGTGGGTGGGTTTTATCCTGGTGTCGCTGAACCTGCGGCTGATCTTCACAACAGTTGGCCCATTGTTGGAGAACCTGCAACTTGGCTTTACCTCCACCTTGCTGGTGACGACCTTACCTCTGGCACTGCTGGGTCTGTTCTCCATGGCCGGCGTAAGGTTGCGACACTGGCTGGGAGAGGAGCGTGCGCTGTTTTTCGCGCTGATCCTGCTAAGCATCGGTTGCAGCGTTCGCGGGCTGGGTGAGTCCGGGCTGATCGTGGGCACCGTAGTGGGCAGTGTGGGTATTGCCGTGATGAACGTGATCATGCCCGTGCTCGCACGAAAACGCTTCGGTCCGCAACGCATGGGTATGGTGATGGGGATCTATGCATTGATGCTTGGAGCCGGTGCGGTACTGGGTGCCAGCGTTTCGCTGCCGCTGTTCCAATGGCTGGGGGCTGATCGCGCCTCGGCGTTCCATGCCCTCGGGCTCTGGGCCGTCCCGGCCTTGCTGGCCTTGTTACTGTGGTTGCCACAGTTGCGGCACGCCGCGCACCATGGGTTGGGCAGCGGTCATAGCGGGCCGAGCGTTAACGTTTATCGCAACCCCACGGCCTGGGCAATCACGCTGTTTTTCGGACTGCAAGTGCTGAACCTGTTCGTGTTTCTGCCGTGGATGCCCACCCTACTCAGGGACCGTGGCACCGATGTGGCTACTGCGGCGCTGATTTTCTCAGTCTCGCAACTGAGCCTGATGGTCGCCAGTTTTTTCACGCCTTTGCTGGCTGCGCGCACCCAGGACCATCGCCCGCACATCACTTCAGTCATCCTGTTGTGCCTGGCCGGAACACTGGGGTTGATGTATGCGCCTTTGCCCAGCGCCATCGTGTGGGCCGGTGTGCTCGGCTTCGGGCAAGGTGCCGGGCTTTCTCTGGGGACGTTCCTGTTCGTTGCCAAGGCCGCCAGCATCGACACCGCCACGCGTATTTCGGCCATGGCGCAAACGGTGGGTTATCTGATTGCCGTCGCGGGGCCCCTGGTAGTCGGGGCACTCTATCAACACAGTGGAGACTGGAACCTGCCGGTGTTGTTGCTGGTGGGGATTTTGCTGATTGAATTGATCGTGGCGCTGCCGGCGGGGCGTAACGTCAAGGTGTGAGCCTTCGGAGCGGGATTTTGCGCAGATCTCGCTCCAACCGGGGCGCTGCTTGAAGTATTGCCCCTGCGAAGTTGGGCTAACGCTTGGGCAGGGTAATGCGGTTCGGGTGGCCTCGGCCACAGCCAAGAGCCATTGCGCGCTGAAAGGAAAGGAGCTCGCCTTGCAGGTGAACACTTGGGTCGGCACTTTATGATCGACCACTTTCCCCCGCCAATGCGGTCTGCTCACAGGCACCCACCTGCGGTACCAGTTGGATAAGGGGCTGCGCCCGTTGCCGATTGACGCTGCCCCGCCACCCACCATCCTCTCCAGGCTAGCGCCCAGCACTACCGACTCGTTCCGCACCCGCCTAGGTAGCCCAGATCTTCAAGGCTACGGCGCAGCAGCACCTGGATGACGAGCAACTCGAACGTCGACCTTGTCTGTTCAATGACACCCATGCGCTGATCATCACCTCAAACGCTGCGTCGACGGTGGATGACGACAGCCACCCAAATCCGGGAATCGTGGTGCAGGTGATCTACGGAGTATTTGCCCACGATTAATCACCGCCCCTCCTGGTGGGCGATCTTTATTCCGAACATCCCTTTCTACTTTTGCCTTCTTTACGGACAGCGCAATAGAGGACTGATAACCCGTCCTACTCTCGACGCCTTGGTTCAACCGCCAAATCTGCCGCGACCAAACCGCGTCCTCGAGCTGCCAAGCCACGCGCTGCTTCCACGGCCCCGACCTTGCAGACCCTCAGCTACATCGAAGCGCGCCTGGGCAACTTCAACAGCCTGATCATGATGCGCGTGCGCGAGACCGCCACCGCCGAACTGCTGATCCAGTAACTGCCTAAGGACGCGCCTGGGGATTGACCCCTTGAGCCAATAATTTGCCCGCTTCGTCCCGAAGGGAACGCGCGTCACGCAATCTGACCTGCGGATAGCTGTCCAGCGACATGCGTTTTTGCTTGCCGTTCCAGCAGTAACGGAGGTGCCACGAGCGCCCGCCCGAGGCTGTCACCGCCAAGGACAGGCCGTCAATATCGCCGAGGGTGTAGTCTTTGCCAGTGGGCGTGGCCTGCCGCACGGCAGCATATGAAAGAGCCATGCTTCTAGCCTCCTGAAGGTTGAATTCAGGGCTAGATGTTCAGCAAACGACTCGTTGGGCTCCTACAACAATCCGATCTCGAAGCCCGCCATTTTCATGGACTAGATTCTGGACTGAACACGTCCGGATACCCGTGGCTTTCGATGGATACTGACGGAACGAAAAAAGACGCCTAAGCGTCTTTTTTCAATGATCTACAGACTTCAATGGAACCCTGTAGATCGATATTTGGAGCGGGAAACGAGACTCGAACTCGCGACCCCGACCTTGGCAAGGTCGTGCTCTACCAACTGAGCTATTCCCGCGTCTTGGTGATGCGCATTCTATAGAATCCTCACCACCCGTCAACCCCTTGATTCAAAAAAGTTTTATTTCTTTTCCACGGTGGTGCGCAGATGGGGCCAGGCGGCGCGCAGGTATTGCAGCATGGACCACAAGGTCAGGCCGGCGGCGATCAGCAGCAAGGCGTAGCCCAGCAGCACCCAGAACGTGAAATTCGACGGGTTGGCCAGCAGGATGACCAGCGCCAGCATTTGCGCGGCGGTTTTCCATTTGCCCATGTTGGACACGGCCACATGGGCGCGTGCGCCGATTTCGGCCATCCATTCGCGCAAGGCCGAGACGACGATTTCACGACCGATGATCACGGCGGCAGGCAGGGTCAGCCACAGGTTGCCGTGCTCTTGTACGAGCAGCACCAGCGCCACGGCGACCATCAGCTTGTCGGCTACGGGGTCGAGGAACGCGCCAAACGGCGTGCTCTGCTCCAGGCGTCGTGCCAGGTAGCCGTCTAGCCAGTCGGTCGCGGCCGCGAAGGCAAAGACCGAACTGGAGGCCATGTAGCTCCATTCATAGGGCAGGTAAAACAGCAAAATGAAAATCGGAATGAGCAGGACGCGTAGAACGGTGATCAGATTAGGGATATTCATCGGCACAACTGGCTACGAGGTGAGAGGGCATTCTACTCGCTGTGTAGGTTTGCATAAATCAACTCAGCGAGCTTTTTACTGATACCAGGGGCTTTGGCTATTTCTTCAATGCTGGCACGGGACAATTCCTGCAATCCACCGAAATGTTTCAACAGTTCACGCCGCCGCTTTGGTCCTACACCCGCAACCCCTTCCAGGGTTGAGGTGCGCCGTGTCTTACCACGGCGGGCACGGTGGCCGGTAATGGCAAAGCGGTGGGCTTCATCGCGGATCTGCTGAATCAGGTGCAGCGCCGGTGAGTCGCCCTTCAAGGTGAACTCATGGGCCGCATCATTCAAGTACAACGTTTCAAAACCGGCCTTGCGCGTCGCACCCTTGGCCACGCCGAGAAGGATCAGGTCGGGCACCGCCAGTTCGTTGAGCACATCACGGGCCATGGACAACTGGCCCTTGCCGCCGTCTACCAGCAGGATATCCGGCAGCTTGCCCTCGCCGTCCTTGAGTTTGCTGAAGCGCCGGGTCAGGGCCTGGTGCATGGCGGCATAGTCATCACCAGGGGTGACGCCTTCGATGTTGTAGCGTCGATAGTCGGACTTGATCGGCCCTTCCGGACCGAAGACCACGCAGGACGCCACGGTCGCCTCGCCGCTGGAGTGGCTGATGTCGTAGCACTCCAGGCGTTGCGGCGGCTCGTCGAGCTTGAGCACGTCGGCCAGCGCCTCAAAGCGTGCGGCCACATGCTGGCGGTTGGCCAGGCGCGCGCTCAGGGCCTGCTCGGCGTTGGTCACCGCCAATTGCTGCCAGCGCGCACGGGTGCCGCGCACCCGGTGGCTGATGTCCAGTTCGCGGCCGCGCAGGGCATGGATCGCATCGATCAGCGCGGGGAAGTCTTCGTGAACCACGTTGACGATCAATTCACCCGGCAAGTCGCGCTCGGGGCTGCTGACGTAATACTGGCCGAGGAACGCAGCCATGACTTCGGCCACCTCCTCCTCGATCCCCGTCTGGGGAAAGAAGTTCTTGCTGCCCAGCACCCGACCGCCACGCACGCTGATCAGGTGCACACAGGCCCCGCCCGGGTTGACGAAGGCCGCAATCACGTCGACGTCACCGGTGCCGCCCTCCATGCTCTGCTGGTCCTGTACCCGGCGCAACAGCGACACCTGGTCACGCAGCTCGGCGGCCCGTTCGAAATCCAGGACACTGGCCGCCTGCTCCATGGCCCCCGACAGTTCGTCGGCCAGGGCATTGCTGCGCCCTTCGAGGAACATCACCGAGTGACGCACGTCTTCGGCATATTCCTTAGGCTCGACCAGCCCGACACAAGGCGCCTTGCAGCGCTTGATCTGGTATTGCAGGCACGGGCGGGTACGGTTCTTGTAGAAGCTGTCTTCACATTGGCGCACGAAGAAGGTCTTTTGCAGCAGGCTCAGGCTCTCGCGGATCGCCCCGGCGCTGGGGTACGGGCCAAAATACTTGCCCTTGCGCTTCTTCGCCCCGCGATGGATGCTCAGGCGCGGAAAGTCACCGTCCGACAGAAACACGTACGGGTAGGACTTATCGTCACGCAACAAAATATTGTAGGGCGGCCGCCATTCCTTGATCAGCGTCTGCTCAAGCAGCAACGCCTCGGTTTCATTGGCGGTGATGGTGGTTTCGACCTGGGCGATACGCCCCACCAGCGCGGCGGTCTTCGGCGCCAGGCCGGTCTTGCGAAAGTAACTGGCCAGGCGCTTCTTGAGGTTCTTGGCCTTGCCGACGTACAGCAGGCGCGCCTCGCTGTCGAACATGCGATACACGCCAGGCCGGCCACTGCAGGTCGCTAGAAATGCACTGGGATCAAACGCTGCGGTTATTTCAGTGGCTTGCATTTCAGGCGCTGGCGTCCACCATGCCGTGGCGAACCGCGAGCAAGGTCAGTTCAACATCACTGCTGATGGATAGCTTCTCGAAGATTCGATAACGGTAGGTGTTCACGGTTTTCGGCGACAGGCAGAGCTTGTCCGAAATCGACTGGACCTTCTGGCAACCGACAATCATCAGGGCGATCTGGATCTCGCGCTCGGACAAGGCATCAAACGGCGAATCGCTGACCGGCTGGAAAGACTTGATCGCCAATTGCTGGGCAATCTGCGGGCTGATGTAGCGCTGGCCGGCAAATACCAGGCGGATAGCCTGGACCATCTCCGCGAGCCCCGCGCCTTTAGTCAGGTAACCCGCTGCACCTGCCTGCAGAAGCCTGGTAGGAAAAGGGTCTTCCTCACAAACCGTAACCACGACAACCTTGATATCCGGATGACTGCGCAGCAACTTGCAGGTCGCGCCAAGACCGCCAATCCCCGGCATCTTGACGTCCATCAAGACCACATCGGGTTTCAATTCACGCGCTTTGATCAGGGATTCCTCCCCCGACTCGGCCTGACCGACTACTTGCAGGCCATCGATGTCAGCCAGCATTCGTGTAATGCCTGTACGAACGAGATCATGGTCATCGACTACTAGCACCCTAATCAAGCAGACACCTCGCGAAATGGTCTTATAGGTTGCCGGACACCTTAGCAAAAAACCACGGCACAGACCTAGCTGAACGCGTCATATATATAGAGTTTCAATCCACTACGAACGCCTGCCGAGCGGCAGGCGGGGTTGTTTCCTGGGCAAAAGGTCAGGATTCCTTGGGGATCGGCCGGGATTTTCCGTTTGCCACAGAGCAATGCTCTGCCAAGGTGCTGGTCAGCCTGCGGATTGCATCCTGATCCTCTTTAAACATCGCGCGGTAGTTGCCCAGGACTTTTTCTTCGATCTGGCTCAGGTTGTCCAACTGGATGGGAGTTGGGCTACCTGTCAAAACAAACAGAATATCGACACCTTTTTCTGCGACGCGGGATAAGTAATCGGCCTTGGGTGCGCGGCCACCACTTTCATATTTACCTTGCGCGTTAGCCTCCACGCCTCCTATTTCACCAAAAACCTTTTGCGACAAGCCAAGTCGCTCTCTTTCTTGCCGTAAGCGCGAACCTATTCCACTCATTTGGATGTAATATCCTTTCTGGCACACCCCAAGAGGTGACGATGTCATCTCGTTTTACACAAACTTGAACGGTTTTGAACTATGCCCGGAATCCGTACCGCTGCACAAGCCAAAGCCTGGCTGGAACATCAAGGCAAATCGGTCCAGGCATTCGCCAGGGAACATGGCGTGGATCCGGCGACCACCTATCAAGTGCTCGCTGGGCGTAAAAAGGGGCGGCGGGGAGAAGCCCATAAGGTCGCGGTCCTTTTGGGCATGAAAGAGGGGATCATCCTTAACGAGGCAAAAAGCCCGGGCAATGATCAGGAGATTGGCTCCTAAAGAGCAGTATGCACCGATTCAAGTCGAGCGCGAGGTTTACCGGGACGACTGCGCTGATAGACAAACGGACTCCATGCGCCAGAAACACCCCTCCTCACCGACAATACTCAGGCCCTGTCGCTGATACAGCCTTCTAGCCGGATTGGTCTTGAATACCGTCAAGCGCAGATAACCCCGCTTTTCGACATGCGCCTTGCAGATCATCTGCTCCAGCACCCAACTGCCTGCGCCCTGGCGGCGAAAAGCCTCGAGAATGTGCAGTTCGCGAATGTATAGCGCATTGTCATCGCGGCTGAGGCTGACGAACCCTACCAGCCTGTCATCCTGGCAAATCAACCAGTTTTCCCGCCCGGCCCAGGCGGTGTCGAAGCCTTTGTCGGACCATGTCAGATCGTACTGCCGATAGTAATGGCCCATCGCCTGGTGTGTCAGGCTGCGCGCAAAGGCCAGGTGTTGATCCGATGCTGCCTTGAGGGTGAATGCCATAGCAGTGGGCTCCATTGCGTCACAGGTCGCGTCCAGGCAATCATTGTGAGTATCCATCCAGCATATCGGGACATCCGCCATAGTGGTAAGCCCCTCCTCGCGATAGAAATTACTGATTGAATCCAGCGGCATGCGTCAGTTAAGCTCCACCCCATCATTTGGAGAAACACCATGTTGCAACTCACCCTCACCCAGGCTTGCCCTACTGCCAACGCACAGCGTTCGGTCGTGGCTACCCGCGTGAACGGTTTGAGCGCACTGGCCAGCTTTTATTTTGGGTATTGGTTTAGCCACTGGCGCGCCTGATACCTGAAATCGGCGCCCACTACTCAAGGGGTCGCCTGCCAGAGAAATCTAACCCCCGGTCGGCTCCCCGACCGGGGGTTTTGTTTTTTCAGCCCTGAACATTTTTTGCTACACACCGAACTTAAAGGAAACCACACCATGAACTTCAGCACTTATTACCGTTACGACACCTGCACCGCCTGGCGATTTAGCAAGCTCCGTTCGGGACAGCCTGCCGCCTCCGATCGGTCACCTCTTGGTGGCAAGCCAACACACGCAGCCAATACGGCCAATTGTCGAACACCCCAGTAGGGCAGAGCGCGCGGGAACAGCCCGCCGCTTGCCCAGGAAGCAGAACATATGAACTCCTCCATCGCCGCCCTGCCCGTCACCACCCTGTCCAGCGCCAATGAAGCGCTGACCCAGCGTTTGCCCAGCGCCCTTGAGCTCAAGCACCAATTGCCTCTGAGCCCGTTCCTGACCGAGCAAGTCAACGCTCATCGCCAGGCGATCCGCGCGATTCTCACGGGTGAAGACTCGCGCCTGCTGGTCATCGTCGGCCCCTGCTCGATCCATGACCCCGAATCCGCCATGGAATACGCGCGCAATCTGAAGAAACTGGCCAATGACGTCAGTGACCAAATGCTCCTGGTAATCCGCGCCTACGTCGAAAAACCGCGCACCACCATCGGCTGGAAAGGCCTGGCCTACGACCCGCACCTCGATGGCAGCGATGACATGGCCGCCGGCCTCACGCTGTCACGGGAATTGATGCGCGAAATGCTGCGCCTGGGCTTGCCGGTCGCCACCGAGTTGCTGCAACCAATGGCCGCCGGCTACTTCGACGATGTGCTCAGTTGGGTCGCCATCGGCGCCCGCACCACCGAATCGCAGATCCACCGGGAAATGGCCAGCGGCCTGGGCATGCCTGTCGGCTTCAAGAACGGCACCGACGGCGGCGTGGCCATCGCCTGCGACGCCATGCGTTCGGCAGCCCATCCGCACCGCCACTTTGGCGTCGACAGCCAGGGCCATCCGGCAATCATCCAGACTCCGGGCAACGCCGACACCCACCTGGTGTTGCGCGGCGGCCATCGCGGCCCGAACTACGACCGCCAGAGCGTGGCCCAGGTCAAGACCGACCTGGCCAAAAGCAAAGTGGCCACGCGGATCATGGTCGATTGCAGCCACGCCAACAGCGGCAAGGACCCGATGCGCCAGCCAGCGGTGTTCAATGACGTGCTGGAGCAGCGCTTGCAGGGCGACACCTCGCTGATCGGCATGATGCTGGAGAGTCATTTGTTCGAAGGCTGCCAGCCGCTCAGCCCGTCGATGCGCTACGGCGTCTCGGTGACCGACGGCTGCCTGGGTTGGGATGGGACTGAGCAGTTGCTGCGTGAAGCGGCCGCACGTCTGCGCGATCAAGCCTGATGTAAATCAGTGGAACTTTGCCGGGAAATAACCGCCTGAATCCGGTACGCTCACCTTTTTTATTCAAGGAGTTACCCATCATGGCTAAAGCTACCGCCCGTCACATCCTGGTTGCCACCGAAGACAAGTGCAACGAACTCAAAGCCCAGATCGAAGGCGGCGCTGATTTCGCAGAAATCGCCAAAGCCAACTCCAGCTGCCCATCGAGCCGTGATGGCGGCAACCTGGGTTCGTTCGGCCCTGGCCAGATGGTCAAGGAATTCGACACTGTCGTGTTCAGCGCCCCGGTCAACACCGTGCAGGGCCCGGTGAAAACCCAGTTCGGTTATCACCTGCTGGAAGTGACCAGCCGCCAGGACTGATCCACATCTTTGCAAAACACAACGGCCCGCCTTTTGGTGGGCCGTTGTGTTTGTGTGCCAGTGGGGTGACTGGCGACCCGCGTGCGGTTAGGGTACAAGTCCCCTTCCTTCTTCACCCGGCGCTCAAGGCTGATAATGCGACTGGACTTACTCACGTTAGTTGGCTCTACCCTGGCCCTGCTGTTGGCGAGTTCCATCTCGTTTGCTGCCCCGCAACAGGCATTGACCGTCTACGGCGAACCTGCCAAGTACCCCGCCGATTTCAAGCATTTCGACTATGTGAACCCCGATGCCCCCAAGGGCGGCAGCCTCAAGCGCTCGGCCCTCGAAGTCGGCCGCTTCGACCATGTACTGCCGTATATCGACAAAGGCATCGGCGTCAGCCAGCTGGACGGCTGGGTGTACTCGCCCCTGGCCTACCGCTCGCTGGATGAGCCCTATACCGTCTACGGCCTGGTCGCGCAAAAGATGGAGCGCGCCGAGGACGGCCTGTACCTGCGTTTTTTCCTCAACCCCAAGGCGCGATTTGCCGACGGCAAGCCGATCACCGCAGAAGACGTACGCTATAGCTTCAACCTGCTGATGACCCAGGGCAGCCTGCGCTTTCGCACGCTGTTTGCCGACGTCAAGCACGTCGAGGTCGAAGGCCCGCTGCAAGTGCGTTTTGACTTCTCCAGCAACGAGAACCGCACCCTGCCCCTGGATATCGCGACCCTGCCGGTGTTCCCCGAACATTGGTGGAAAAGCCGCGACTTCGCCAACGGCGGCGGCTATGAGGTGCCCCTGGGCAGCGGTCCGTACAAAGTCAGCAAGATCAATTCCGGCAGCACTATCACCTTCCAGCGCGACCCCGACTGGTGGGGCAAGGACTTGCCCGTCAGCCGCGGCCTGTACAACTTCGACCGCTTGAGCCTGGAGTACTTCGGCGATACCGAAGTCGCGCGCCAGGTCCTGCGCGGCGGCGCCTATGACTTCAACCGCGAGTTCTCCGCCACCGGCTATTCCATCGGCTACAACGGCCCGGCCCTGGACGATGGCCGCCTGCAACGCGCGCACCTGGCCAAGCAAGCCCCGCAAGCGGCCCAGGGCTACGTGTTCAATATGCAAAAGCCGATATTCCAGGACCGCCGCGTGCGCCAGGCCCTGGCCATGCTCTGGGATTTCGAGTGGGCCAACCGGCAGATGATGCGCAACCTGTATATCCGCCAGCAAAGCTACTTTTCCAACAGCCCGCTGGCCGCCACCCAACTGCCCGACGCCCAGGAACTGGCGATTCTCGAACCCTTGCGCGGGCAGATCCCCGACGAAGTCTTCACCCAAGTGTTCAAGGCGCCGACCACCGACGGCAGCGGCATGATCCGCGACAAGCAACTGCAAGCCCTGGCCTTGCTGGAAGACGCCGGCTGGACGCCCAAGGGCGACAAGCTGGTGAACGCTGCCGGCGAACCCCTGGAGTTCACCTTCCTAAATGTGCAAAACGGCCTCGAACGCCTGCTGCTCCCCTATAAACGCAACCTGGCGCAGATCGGCATTACCCTCAACATCCGGCGCATCGACTCATCCCAGTACGTCAACCGCCTGATGACCCGCGACTACGACATGATCGTCACCGGCTTCCCGGTCACCACCTCGCCGGGCATGGAGCTGTACAACTTCTTCGGTTCCTCGTCGGCCTTCGACCCGGGCAGCAACAACTACATCGTCCTGCAAAACCCGGCGGTCGACACCCTGGTCACCGGCCTGGTGCGTGCCACCACCCAGGCGCAGATGCTCAGCTACGCCCATGCCCTGGACCGGGTGCTGCAATGGAATTACTACTGGATCCCCAATTACTACCCGCCCGGCACCTCGGCCGCGTGGTGGAACCGCTTCGGTCGCCCGGCCATCGAGGCCAGCAACGACGAGGCGCTGGAGTCGTGGTGGGAGGTCAGCCCCACACCCCTGACCAATGAGCAGATGAAAGCCGAACTGAACCAGCCGCGAGGTGCCCGCTGATGTTTGCCTATATCGTGCGGCGCCTGCTGCTGATCATCCCGACCCTGGTGATCATCCTGCTGATGAACTTTGTGATCGTCCAGGCCGCGCCCGGCGGGCCGGTGGAGCAAGCCATCGCCCACTTGCAGGGGATTGGCGGCGGGGGCGTCGGCGGCTCGGCCGGCGACGGCGTCAGCAGTGGCTCACGCGCCAGTCGCGGCCTGGACCCCAAGCTGATCAAGGACATCGAAAAACAATACGGCTTCGACAAATCCGCGCCCGAACGCCTGTGGCTGATGCTCAAGAACTACGCCCAGCTGGATTTTGGCAACAGCTTCTTTCGCGGCGCCACGGTGATCGACCTGATCCTGGAAAAGATGCCGGTGACCCTTTCCCTCGGCCTCTGGGCCACGCTGATCACCTACCTGGTATCGATCCCCCTGGGGATCCGCAAGGCGGTGCGCCACGGCAGCAGTTTCGATGTGTGGAGCAGCACCGCCATCGTCATTGGCTACGCGATGCCGGCCTTCCTGTTCGCGATGTTCTTGATCGTAGTCTTTGCCGGCGGCACCACCCTGAACTGGTTCCCGGTGCGGGGCCTGGTGTCGGAGAACTTCGAGCAACTGAGTACCCTGGGCAAGGTCGCCGATTATTTCTGGCACCTGGTGCTGCCGGTCAGCGCCCTGGTGATCGGTGGTTTCGCCACCTTGACCATCCTCACCAAAAACTCGTTCCTCAATGAAATCACCCGTCAGTACGTGGTCACCGCACGCGCCAAGGGCCTGAGCGAACGGCGCGTGCTCTACGGCCATGTGTTTCGCAACGCCATGCTGCTGGTGATCTCCGGGATCCCCCAGGCGTTTATCAGTGTGTTCTTCGCCGGTTCGCTGCTGATCGAGGTGATCTTCTCCCTCGACGGCCTGGGCCGCATGAGCTACGAAGCGGCGGTGTCGCGGGACTATCCGGTGGTGTTTGGCTCACTGTTTATCTTCACCCTGTTTGGCCTCTTGATAAAACTGATCGGCGACCTCTGCTACACCCTGGTGGACCCGCGTATCGACTTTGCCGCGAGGAACGCCTGATGCTCAATCTGTCTCCCGTGGCCCGTCGCCGCTTCGAGCGCTTCAAGCAAAACCGCCGGGGCTGGTGGTCGCTGTGGCTGTTTATCGGCCTGTTTATCCTGACCCTGGGCGGCGAGTTGATCGCCAACGACAAACCGCTGGTGCTGAGCTATCAGGACCAGTTGTATTTCCCGGTGTTCAAGCGCTACACCGAGCAGCAGTTCGGCGGGCAACTGCCATTCCAGGCCGACTACCGCAGTGACTACGTGCAGCAACTGATCAAGCAAGACGGCGGCTGGATGCTGTTCCCGCCGATCCCCTTCAGCGATGACACGCCCAACTACGAACTGACCCGCCCTGCCCCCAGCCCGCCGTCCACGGTGAACTGGCTGGGCACCGACGACCAGTCCCGCGATGTGCTGGCGCGGGTGATCTTCGGCGCGCGGGTATCGATCCTGTTCGCCCTCGGCCTGACCGCGATCAGCGCCGTCATCGGCATTGCCGCCGGTGCCTTGCAGGGCTATTACGGCGGCTGGGTCGACCTGCTTGGCCAGCGCATCCTCGAAGTGTGGTCGGGGCTGCCGGTGCTGTACCTGCTGATCATCCTCTCGGGGTTTGTCGAGCCCAACTTCTGGTGGCTGCTGGGGATCATGGCGCTGTTTTCCTGGCTGGCCCTGGTGGATGTGGTGCGCGCCGAATTCCTGCGCGGGCGCAACCTGGAATATGTGAAAGCCGCGCGAGCCCTGGGCCTGAGTGACGGCAAGATCATCCGCCGGCACATCCTGCCGAACGCGATGACCGCCACCCTGAGCTACCTGCCTTTCATCCTGACCGGGGCGATTTCCACCCTCAGCGCCCTGGATTTCCTCGGCTTCGGCATGCCGGCGGGCAGCGCGTCCCTGGGTGAGCTGATCGCCCAGGGCAAGCAAAACCTGCAGGCGCCGTGGCTCGGGCTCACGGCCTTTTTCACCCTGGCGCTGATTCTGTCGCTGCTGGTATTTATCGGCGAGGCGCTGCGTGACGCCTTCGACCCACGATCATGAAGGGCGATGCATCCATGACTGACAACCTGATCGAGATCCGCGACCTGTGCGTCGCCTTCAGCGGCCAGACCGTGGTGCGCAACCTGAGCCTGGATATCCGCCCCGGCGAGTGCCTGGCGCTGGTGGGCGAGTCGGGCTCGGGCAAATCGGTGACGGCCCATTCGATCCTGCAACTGCTGCCCCAGGCCGGCACCGCTACCACAGGGTCGGTGCGCTATCGCGGCCAGGAACTGCTCGGCGCCACCGCCAGCACCCTGCAAAAACTGCGGGGCAACCGTATCGCGATGATCTTCCAGGAGCCGATGACCTCCCTCAACCCCTTGCACAGCATCGAAAAGCAGATCGGCGAAACCCTGCTGCTGCACAAGGGCCTCGGCGGCAAGGCGGCCCAGGCGCGTATCCTCGAGCTGCTGGACCTGGTGGGCATCCGCAATCCCCAGGAACGCCTCAAGTCTTACCCCCATCAGTTGTCGGGCGGTCAGCGCCAGCGGGTGATGATTGCCATGGCCCTGGCCTGCGAGCCGGAACTGCTGATCGCCGACGAGCCGACTACCGCCCTGGATGTGACGGTGCAGCGCAAGATCCTGCTGCTGCTCAAATCCTTGCAGCAACGCCTGGGCATGTCCTTGCTGCTGATCAGCCATGACCTCAACCTGGTGCGCAGCATTGCCCAGCGCGTGTGCGTGATGCAGGCCGGGGAAATCGTCGAGCAGGCCGACTGCCAAACCCTGTTCAACGTCCCACGACACCCCTACAGCCGCCTGCTGCTGGATGCCGAACCGGTCGGCACGGCACTGTGCCAGGATGCACGCGAGACGGTGTTGCAGGTCGACGGACTGAGTGTGCGTTTCCCCATCGCTGGCGGGCTGTTCCGGCGCAAGCAGTACCTGCAAGCGGTGGACGGCATCAGCCTGGAACTGCAACGGGGCAAGACCCTGGGGATCGTCGGCGAGTCCGGCTCCGGCAAGTCCACCCTCGGCCAGGCGATCCTGCGCTTGCTCGACTCCAGCGGCAGCATCCGCTTCCAGGGCGAGGCCCTCGATAGCCTCAGCCAGAAACAGATGCGCCCGTGGCGCAAGCAGATGCAGGTGGTGTTCCAGGATCCCTATGGCAGCCTCAGCCCGCGCATGTCGGTGCAACAGATCATCAGCGAAGGCCTGGAAGTGCACGCGCCCTGCAGCCTGCAGGAGCGTGACGCGCAGGTGATCAAGGTGCTGCAAGATGTGGGCCTCGACCCGGCCAGCCGCCATCGCTACCCCCACGAATTCTCCGGTGGCCAGCGCCAACGCATCGCCATCGCCCGCGCCCTGGTGCTGCGCCCGGCCTTGATGCTGCTGGACGAGCCCACCTCGGCCCTGGATCGCACCGTGCAAAAACAAGTGGTGGCGCTGCTGCGTGAATTGCAGGAAAAGTACGGCCTGACCTACCTGTTTATCAGCCATGACCTGGCCGTGGTGCGGGCCATGGCCCACGACATGATCGTGATCAAGGACGGCAAGGTGGTCGAGCGCGGGCCGAGCCAGGCGGTGTTCGACTCACCACAGCACCCCTACACCCAGGAACTGCTGGCCGCAACGCAACTCCCTCTGTAGGAGCCGGCTTGCCGGCGATGGCGCCAGTAAAATCGCCATCGCCGGCAAGCCGGCTCCTACAGGGGATCAGGTCATTCATTCATCTTTTTTGTTGGCGCCCCGAGCATGAACACCACCGAAAGCCTCAAGGACTACCCGCACGTTCGTGGCCTGGCGATCCAGTCCCTGTTCGAGATCATCGAGCAGTCCAGCGAAGGCACGGTGATTGTCGACCGCGACGCCAACATCGTGTGGATGAACGAGCGCTACGCCAAGCGCTTCGGCCTCAAAAGCGCCGACCAGGCCATCGGCCAGCCGTGCGAGCAGGTGATCTCCAACAGCCTGCTGCGCCAGGTGGTGCGCAGTGACCAGCCGATCCTCCTGGATATCCAGGACACGCCCAAAGGCCCGTTGGTGGTGATGCGCCTGCCGATCCACGACGATGCCGGCAAGGTCATCGGCGCCATCGGTTTTGCCCTGTTCGATGAGTTGCGCAACCTCTCGCCGATGATCGAGCGCTACCTGAGCATGCAACAGGAGTTGGCCTCGACCCGTTCGCTGCTGCGCTCGCGCCAGAGCAAATACAACTTCGCGCACTTTATCGGCACCAGCGCTGCCAGCCTGGAGGTCAAGCGCCGGGCGCGGCGCAGTGCCAGTGCCGAGTCGCCGGTGTTGCTGCTGGGCGAAACCGGCACCGGCAAGGAGCTGTTGGCCCAGGCCATCCATGGCGCCTCGCCACGCGCCCATAAGGCCTTTGTCAGCATCAACAGCGCCGCCATCCCCCACGACCTTCTGGAAGCCGAGTTTTTCGGCACCGCGCCCGGCGCATTCACCGGCGCCGACCGCAAGGGCCGCGCCGGCAAACTGCAAATCGCCCAGGGCGGGACGTTGTTTCTCGATGAAATCGGCGACATGCCGTTGCCCCTGCAAAGCAAACTGCTGCGGGTGCTGCAGGAGAAAGAGTTCGAGCCGGTGGGCTCCAACGAAATGATCCACAGCGACGTACGGGTGATCGCCGCGACCTCCACCGACCTGGAAGCCGCGATCAAGCGCGGCGAATTTCGCGCCGATTTGTATTACCGCCTCAACGTATTGCCGATCCAGGTCCCGCCCCTGCGCGAACGCCTGGATGATATTCCGGCGTTGAGCGAAGCGATCCTGGAAGAACTGCGCAGCCAGCATGAGCTGGACCGCGAAGCCCTGGCGCTGCTGGCCGAGCATGCCTGGCCAGGAAACATCCGCGAGTTGCGCAACGTGCTGGAGCGCGCTGCGTTGCTCAGCGATGACCTGGTGTTGGATGCGCGGGAAATTCGTGCGGCGATTGGTACGTTCAGCCCGGTAGAGCGCAGCGCCGTGGCGCCAGTCGAGGTCCAGACCTTCAGCGCGGCACGGCAGCGGTTTGACCGGCAGTTGATTGCGGCCGCGTTGCGCCAGTGCGAGGGCAATGTGATCGAGGCGGCCAAGCAATTGGGGCTTGGGCGCTCGACGCTGTACAAGAAGATGGTGGCGCTGGGCATCGCTCAATCTCAATAAAGAGACGAAAATCTATTTACCAAGACACTCCCCCCTGTAGGAGCGGGCTTGCCCGCGATAGCGGTGTGTCAGGCAACAAATCCGTGCCAGGTAGACCGCCATCGCGGGCAAGCCCGCTCCCACATTTGATCTGGATTTGTCTTGATATAGAGACACGGCTTGACCACAAACTATAAATATCTATATATATCAATAGCTTACAAACTTGGCACAATTCCCGCTATAGCCCCTTCCTACAGCATTACCCCACAACAATAACAATCCGATGGAGACACACCATGAGTGTGATCATTGCCCTGGCGGCGCTCGCGCTGCTGATGCTGGCCGCCTACCGTGGCTATAGCGTCATCCTGTTTGCCCCCATCGCCGCCCTTGGCGCCGTACTGCTCACCGACCCTTCCGCCGTCGCCCCCGCCTTTACCGGGGTGTTCATGGAAAAAATGGTCGGCTTTATCAAACTCTACTTCCCGGTGTTCCTGCTCGGCGCGGTGTTCGGCAAGCTGATCGAGCTGTCAGGCTTTTCGCGCTCGATCGTCGCGGCCGCCATCCGTTTGCTCGGCACCCGCCAGGCGATGCTGGTGATCGTGCTGGTGTGTGCCCTGCTGACCTACGGCGGCGTGTCGCTGTTTGTGGTGGTGTTTGCGGTGTACCCGTTCGCCGCCGAGATGTTCCGCCAGAGCAATATCCCCAAGCGCCTGATCCCGGCGACCATTGCCCTGGGCGCGTTCTCGTTCACCATGGACGCCCTGCCCGGCACGCCGCAGATCCAGAACATCATCCCCAGCACCTTCTTCAACACCACCGCCTGGGCCGCGCCGTGGCTGGGTCTGATCGGCACGATCTTTGTGTTCTGCGCCGGCATGCTGTACCTGGCACGCCAGCGCAACAAGGCCCAGCGTGCCGGCGAAGGCTATGGCACCGACTTGCGCAACGAGCCGGAAACCGCCGAAGACCTGAGCCTGCCCAACCCGTGGATCGCCCTGTCGCCGCTGATTCTGGTGGGGGTGATGAACCTGCTGTTCACCCACTGGATCCCGCAGTGGTACGGCAAGACCCACAGCCTTGCCCTGCCGGGCATGAGCGCGCCGGTGACCACGGAAATCGCCAAGCTCACCGCAATCTGGGCGGTGCAGGCGGCGTTGCTGGTGGGGATCATCATGGTCCTGGTGTTCGGCTTTTCGGCGATCAAGAGCAAGTTGGCCGAAGGCAGTAAAAGCGCAGTCAGCGGCGCGTTGCTGGCGGCGATGAACACCGCTTCGGAATACGGCTTCGGTGCGGTGATCGCTTCGCTGCCGGGCTTCCTGGTGTTGGCGGACTGGCTCAAGGGCATCCCCAACCCGCTGGTCAACGAGGCGATTACCGTGACCCTGTTGGCCGGTATCACCGGCTCTGCTTCCGGCGGCATGAGCATCGCCCTGGCGGCCATGTCCGAGAGCTTTATTTCCGCGGCCCATGCCGCCAATATCCCCCTGGAAGTGCTGCACCGGGTCGCGGCCATGGCCAGCGGCGGCATGGACACCCTGCCACACAACGGCGCGGTCATCACGCTGCTGGCAGTGACCGGGCTGACCCACCGCGAAGCCTACAAGGACATTTTCGGCATCACGATCATCAAGACCCTCGCGGTGTTCGTGGTGATTGGTACTTTCTACGCCACCGGCATTGTGTGAGGTTTTCATGACGACATTGAACGGCAAGACCGCCCTGGTCACCGGCTCCACCAGCGGCATCGGCCTGGGCATTGCCCTGAGCCTGGCCAAGGCCGGCGCCAACCTGATCCTCAACGGCTTCGGCGATGCCAGCGCGGTGATCGCCCAAGTGCAGGCGTTTGGCGGCAAGGTCGGCCATCACCCGGCCGATGTCAGCGACCCGGCGCAGATCGCCGAGATGGTCGCCTACGCCGAGCGCGAGTTCGGTGGCATCGACATCCTGGTCAATAACGCGGGCATCCAGCATGTGGCGGCGGTGGAAGATTTTCCGGTGGAGCGCTGGGACTCGATCATCGCCATTAACCTGTCGTCGGTGTTCCACAGCACGCGCCTGAGCCTGCCGGGCATGAAGGCCAAGGGCTGGGGGCGGATCGTCAACATCGCTTCGGTGCACGGCCAGGTCGGCTCGGTGGGCAAGGCGGCCTACGTCGCGGCCAAGCATGGGGTAATCGGCCTGACCAAGGTCGTTGGCCTGGAAACCGCCAGCAGCAACGTGACCTGCAACGCCATTTGCCCGGGCTGGGTCTTGACCCCGCTGGTGCAAAAGCAGATCGATGACCGCATTGCCGCAGGCGTCGACCCGCAACAGGCCCAGCATGACCTGCTGGCCGAGAAGCAGCCGTCGTTGGAATTTGTCACGCCACCGCAGTTGGGTGAGCTGGTACTGTTCCTGTGCAGCGAGGCCGGCAGCCAGGTGCGTGGCGCGGCGTGGAACATCGATGGCGGGTGGTTGGCCCAGTAAACCCAAACACCGCACCCCCTCTGTAGGAGCAGGCTTGCCTGCGATAGCGGTCGGCCAGCCACCACTGCTATCGCAGGCAAGCCAGCTCCCACAGTTTGGATGTGTGATGCCTGGCAGATTTCATACAAGAACAAGAGAGTGCGCCATGTCCGATATCCTCTGGCAACCCAGCCCGGAACGCATCCACAACACCCGGATGGACCAGTTCCGGCGCTTTATCAATGATCGCCACGCCTTGCAGATCAACGATTACCCCAGCCTGCACCAATGGAGCATCGACCAGCGCCCGGCGTTCTGGGCGGCGATTGTCGAGTTCTTCGACGTGCAGTTTCGTACGCCGCCCGGCACAGTGCTGGTGGAAGGCGCGCAGATGCCCAGCGCGCAGTGGTTTCCCGGCGCCACCCTGAACTTTGCCGAGCACCTGCTGCGCCGCCGCGATGACCACCCCGCCGTGGTCGCCATCAGCGAAGACGGCCAGCGCGAACAACTGACCTATGCCGAACTGGCCCGCCACGTCGCCGGCCTGCAGCGCAGCCTGCAAGCAGCCGGCGTGGGCCTGGGAGATCGGGTGGCGGCGTGCATGCCCAATACCTGGCAAACCCTGGTGGGCATGCTCGCCACCACCAGCCTCGGGGCGATCTGGTCGTGTTCCTCGCCGGATTTCGGCACCCAAGGGGTGATCGACCGCTTCGGCCAGATCGAACCCAAGGTGCTGATCACCTGCGCCGGCTATCGCTACGCTGGCAAGCTGATCGACCAGAGCGCCAAGCTCAATGAAATCCTCGAGCGCCTGCCCACCCTGCAACACCTGATCATCGTGCCCTACGCCCGGCCCGAGGCGCGCGTCGAGGATTACCAGACCCAGGCCAACGTAGCCCTGTGGGATGACTTCTACCGCCCGGGCGGCGAACCACAGTTTGTCGCCGTGCCCTTCGACCACCCGCTGTACATCCTCTACTCCAGCGGCACCACCGGCGTGCCCAAGTGCATCATCCACGGCACCGGTGGCGTGCTGCTGACCCACCTCAAGGAACACGGCCTGCACGCCGACCTGTCGCGCGACGACTGCTTGTTCTACTACACCACCTGCGGCTGGATGATGTGGAACTGGCTGGTCTCGGTACTGGCCATCGGCGCCACGGTGGTGCTGTATGACGGCTCGCCGTTTCATCCGGGGCCCGAGCGCCTGATTGACCTGATCGACCAGGAGCGCATCAGCGTGTTCGGCACCAGCCCGAAATTCCTCGCCACCCTGGAAAAAGCCGGCCTGCAACCGCGCCGCAGCCATGACCTGGGCAGCCTCAAGGGCCTGATCTCGACCGGCTCGCCACTGTCGCCCCAGAGCTACGACTACGTGTACCGCGAGATCAAACAGGAGCTGTGCCTGTCGTCGATGTCGGGCGGTACCGATATCGTCTCCTGCTTTGTCATCGGCAACCCGGTGCTGCCGGTACGGCGCGGTGAAATGCAATGCAAGAGCCTGGCGATGGCCATCGAAGTGTGGGACGACCAGGGCCGGCCGCTGGTCGGCGAAAAAGGTGAGCTGGTGTGCACCCGGCACTTCCCGGCCATGCCCATCGGCCTGTGGAATGACCCCCAGGGGGAAAAACTGCGCGCCTCGTATTTCAGCCAGTTCCCAGGTGTGTGGGCCCAGGGCGACTATGCCGAGCAACGCGCCAATGGCAGCCTGCTGATCCACGGGCGTTCGGATGCAGTGCTCAACCCCGGCGGAGTACGCATCGGCACGGCGGAGATCTACCGCCAGGTGGAAAAAGTCCCGCAGGTCCTGGAAAGCCTGGCCATCGGCCAACGCTGGCAGGACGATGTGCGCGTGGTGCTGTTTGTGCGGCTCAATGACGGCGAACACCTGGACGCCGCCCTCGAACAGCAGATCCGCGAGGTGATCCGCGCCAACACCACGCCGCGCCACGTGCCGGCGAAGATTCTCAGCGTGAGTGACATCCCGCGCACCATCAGCGGCAAGATCGTCGAACTGGCGGTAAGAAATGTCGTGCATGGCGAACCGGTGAAAAACACCGATGCCCTGGCCAACCCCGAGGCCCTGGAGCAGTTTCGCGACCGCCCTGAGCTGGCATAAAAGATGAAAGGTTTCAGCGCCCACACACTCATTTGAAGATAAACCCCTCAAGCATGCTATTTTTCGAGGGGTAGCCAGCCGTTTCCGCAGCACGGGATAATCGGCTTCTGTCATTCTTCAAGACGTTACGCGCGGGACACTTACATGAACGGATCACCCACCGGCAGCGAGGCCGCGGCCCTGATCGCACGGCTGGACTGGGCCACAAGCCCCCTCGGTGATGCCAGCCACTGGCCACAAAGCCTGCGCACGGCAATCGATATCGTCATCCACTCACCGATGCCGATGCTGTTGCTGTGGGGCGACGAACTCACGCAGATCTACAACGATGGCTTCGCCCTGCTGGCCGGCAACAAGCACCCCCAGGGCTTTGGCCAGCCGACCCACCGGGTCTGGCCGGAACTGCAACACTTCACCGCCCCCATCTACAGCGCCGTGCTGGCCGGCCAGGTGCGCACCTTCAGCGAGCAGCGTTTTGTCCTGCAACGCAACCACCGCGATACGGAAATCTGGCTGGACCTGACCTACAGCCCGATCCGCGACGAACGTGGCCGGGTCGCCGGGGTCCTGGTGACGGCGATTGAAACCAACGAGCGCCGGCAACTGGCCCAGGAGCTGCAACAACGCTCCGAGGCCAGCCTCAAGGCCCAGCACGATACCGAGCAACGCTTGCAACTGGCCCTGGCCGCCACCGATGCAGTGGGCACCTGGGACTGGGATATCAGCGAAGACCGCTTTATCGCCGACAGCCATTTTGCCCAATTGCATGGGGTTGATCCGGTTAACGCCCACCAGTTGCCCATCAGTGACTACCTGCAAGGCGTGCACCCGGAAGACCGCGGCATGGTGGCCCGCAGCATCAAGCATTGCATCACCCATGGCACCGAGTACGCCGAAGAATATCGCCTGCTCCAGGCCGACGGGCAGATACGCTGGGTGTTCGCCCGGGGCCGCTGCTACAAGGATCACCACGGCCGACCGGCGCGTTTTCTCGGTGCGGCCCTGGACCTGACTGAACGCAAGCACACCGAGCAAGCCCTGCGCCAGAGCCAGACCGAGCTGCAACTGATCATCAACGCGATGCCGGTGCTGATCGGCTATGTGGATCACCAGGAGCGCTTTCGCCTGAACAACAGCGCCTACCTCGACTGGTACGGCCTGACCCCGCAAGAGCTGTATGGCAAGACCATCCTCGAAGTGATCGGTGCCCAGGTGTACGCCGGGCGCGCCGAAAAAATCGCTGCTGCGCTCAAGGGCAAGGCGTGCAGTTTCATCACCGTCACTCCCCATCGCGACGGTCGGCCCCGGCATGCGCTGATGAAGTACCTGCCACGCTTCAGCGCCGATGGCTCGGTCAATGGCTTCTACATCTTTGTGATCGATGAGACCGAACGCAAACTCACCGAAGAAGCCCTGCGCCACCTCAACGACAACCTCGAAGAACGCGTGGCCCAGCGTACCCAGGCCCTGGCCGAGGCCAACCAGCGCCTGCAAAACGAAATGTTCGAGCGCGAGCGCGCTGAAGATGCGCTGCGCCATGCGCAAAAAATGGAAGCGGTCGGCCAGCTCACGGGCGGGATCGCCCATGACTTCAACAATATGCTCACCGGCATCATCGGCAGCCTGGACCTGATGCAACGCTACATCGCCGCCGGGCGCAGCGATGAGATCGGGCGCTTCACCGATGCCGCCGTATCCTCGGCCCATCGTGCGGCGGCCCTGACCCATCGCCTGCTGGCCTTCTCCCGGCGCCAGTCGCTGGACCGCCGGCCCCTGGACCCAAACCAGTTGGTTGCGTCCCTGGAAGACCTGTTCCGCCGTACCAAAGGCGCCCATATCGACCTCAAGGTGCAACTGGGCAGTGATATCTGGCCGGTGAACACCGACGCCAGCCAACTGGAAAACGCCCTGCTCAACCTGGTGATCAACGCCCGCGACGCCATGCCCGATGGCGGCCAACTGAGCATCGAGACGGCCAACAGCTACCTCGACGGCACCGACATCACCACCCTGGAACCGGTCAAGGCCGGCGACTACGTGATGCTCGGCGTGTGCGACAACGGCGCCGGCATGACCCCCAAGATCCTGGCCAAGGCCTTCGACCCGTTTTTCACCACCAAGCCCATCGGCCAGGGCACCGGCCTTGGGTTGTCGATGATTTATGGCTTTGCCCAGCAATCCGGCGGCCACGTCACGATCCACAGCGAACCGGGGCGTGGCACCTGCGTGCGCCTGTACCTGCCGCGCCTGTACGGCACCGCCCTGGAAAAAGTCCTGCCGCAAATCCCCGTGGAAGCCCCCGTGGCGCTGGATGGCGAAGCCGTGGTGGTGGTCGAGGACGATGCCGCAGTGCGCATGCTGGTGGTCAACCTGCTCGATGAGCTGGGCTACACCGCCCACCAGGCTGCCGATGCACGCGCGGCCTTGCCGTTGCTGGAGTCTGACCTGCGGGTGGACTTGCTGGTGACCGATGTCGGCCTGCCCGGCATGAACGGCCGGCAACTGGCGGAAATCGCCCGCCAGCACCGCCCTGAGCTCAAAGTGCTGTTCATGACCGGCTATGCCGAAACGGCCGCCGAGCGCCGGGGCTTCCTGGAAGACGGCATGGACATGGTGGCCAAGCCGTTTTCCATCGACCAGTTGGCCACGAAAATCCGCAGCATGATCGGCGTCAATGGCCAAGTTGATGCATAATCCCGCGCCTTCAAGCCCGACCGTTGCAAGGTAACTGCCCGATGAAAGCCCAAGCCCGCCATATCCTGGTCAAGACCAGCGAAGAAGCCGAACAGCTCAAGCAGCGTATTGCCAAGGGCGAAGCCTTTGATGTGCTGGCCAAGAAGTTCTCCACCTGCCCGTCCGGCAAGCGCGGCGGCGATCTGGGTGAAGTGCGGCCGGGGCAGATGGTGGGGGTGATTGATGCGGTGATCTTCAAGAAACCGCTGCGGGTGGTGCATGGGCCGATCAAGAGCAAGTTTGGGTATCACTTGGTGCAGGTGTTCTACCGCGACTGAGGGGTTGGCTCAAGGCCGCTATCGCAGGCAAGCCAGCACCCACATTTGGAGATGTGAACCCGGCCAAATGTGGGAGCCGGGCTTGCCCGCGATCCGCCGCAGGCGGCCTTATAGCCTGGGAATCAGCGCACCCGGAACCTGGATCACCTGGCTCGCCAACCGGTGCCCCGCCAAGCCCGCCTCTTGTGGCGACCCACCCCTGAGCCGGCTGGCCAGATACGCCGCACTGAACGAATCCCCCGCCGCCGTGGTGTCCACCACCTTCTCTACCACCACCGCCGGCACCGCAAAACGCTCGCTGCCCCGGCGAATCAGACAGTCATCCGCCCCGCGCTTGAGCACCACTTCATCAATCCCCGGGTAGGCGGCGAACACCTGCTCGCTGTCGGCATAGCCAAACAGCGCACGTTCGTCGTCCTCCGTGAGCAAGGCCATATCCACCAGCGCCAACACCTGCTGATAGGCCTTATGAGCGGCTTCGACACTGGCCCACAGACGCGGCCGATAGTTGTTGTCGAACACCACCCGGGCGCCACGTTGGCGGGCTTGCAGCAACATGGCCAGCAGGCGTGCGCGCCCCACTTCACCCAATACCGCCAGGGTGATGCCGCTCAAATACAGCACATCGTAGCTGGGCAAGGCGGCCAGGACCGGTTCGGCCCCTGGCGTGGTGAAGCAATCGCGCACCGCCGCTTCGTTGCGCCAATAGAGGAATTTGCGCTCGCCATTGGCATCGGTCTGGATGCAATACAAACCCGGCAGGCGGCCTGGCAGGCGCTGGACGCGGTCCAGGCCAAGGCCTTCGGCGGCCCATTGCGTGCACATGGCATCGCTGAAACTGTCATCGCCCAGGGCGGTGACGTAATCCACCGTGCTGTTGGCGCCCAGCTCGCGGCGTAGGTAGACGGCGGTGTTCAGGGTGTCGCCACCGAAGCTCTGTTGCAGGCTGCCGTCGGCGCGGTGTTGCAGTTCGATCATGCATTCGCCGATCAGGGCAATGCGCGGGTGTGGGGTCATGCTCGGATTCTCGGCTGGGTTTTGGGGCCTCATCGCAGGCCAGCCAGCTCCCACATTGGGATTTGTGAACACATTCAAATGTGGGAGCTGGCTTGCCTGCGATGGCCGCGACGCGGTCTAGAAACAGGTGTGCAATGTCTCGATCACCTGCAACTGCTCATCCACCAAACACCCCACCTGCCACTTATCAAAGGTCAGGCACGGGTGCGAGGTGCCAAACGAGATGATGTCGCCAATGCGCAGCTCAACCCCCGCCGCCACGCTCATGAAGGCGTGCTGGTCCATCACCGCCGTAACCTTGCAAGCACTCACGTCATCGCCCACCGCAGGCAACACGCCGGCCTTGTAGCGCTTGAGTGGCACCGGCAGGCCGGCGTCGTAGGCCACGTCACGCTTGCCCAGGGCAATCACTGCAAACCCCGGCTGCGGCAACGATTGCACATGGGCCCAGACTTCCAGGGCCGGGCGCAGGCCTTCAGTGAGGTCGCTGCGCCGGTCGAGCACACAGCATTGCGCCTCCTTGTAGATGCCGTGGTCGTGGGCCACATAGCTGCCGGGGCGCAGCACACTGAGGAAGCGCCCTTCGGCGTTTTGTGCGGCGAAGGACTCGGCGATCAGGTCATACCAGGCCGAGCCCGATGCGGTGATGATTGGCTTGCCCAGGTCAAAGGCCCCGCTGTTCTGCATATCCACCGCCAGGCGCACCAGGGACGCAGCAAACTCGCGAATGCCGCTGACGGCATGCTCGCCGTGGATCACCCCTTCGTAACCTTCGATGCCGGTGAGCGCCAGGGCCGGCTGGGCCTTGATTGCCCGCGCCAGGTCCAGCACCTCTTGCTCGCTGCGGCAACCGCAACGGCCGCCGACCACGCCGTATTCGATCATCACGTTCAGGCGCAGGCCACGGGCAGCGAAGAACGCGCCCAGGTCAGCCACGTTGTCCGGGTGATCGACCAGGCAATGGAAGTCAAAGCCGGGGTCAGCCAGCAGCTCGGCGATCAGCGCCATGTTCGGCGCGCCCACCAATTGGTTGGCCATCAATACCCGGCGCACGCCACCGGCATAGGCCGCGCGGGTCTGCACGGCGGTGGCCAGGGTGATGCCCCAGGCGCCCTGCGCCAACTGACGCTGGAACAGCGCCGGCATCATGCTGGTCTTGCCATGGGGCGCCAGTTGCGCGCCGCTGCTGCTGACAAAGTCCTGCATCCAGCGGATGTTGTGTTCCAGGGCCGCGCGGTGCAGCACCAGGGCAGGCAGGCTGACGTCGCGTACCAGGTGGGCACCGCTGGCGGCGGCACCTTTTTCAACGGCATTGAAGGCAGACATGGCGTTACTCCGTTTCGCTATTCATTGATGCGACGGGCCAGGTTATTGGCGCTTTCGATCAGCACCCGGCGGTAGTCGGCGTAATTGTTCTTGGCGTCGGCCCGTGGGGCGACGATGCACAGGGTCGCAATGGCGACGCCCTGGGCGTCACGCACCGGGGCGGCAAAGCAGTGGGTAAAGGTGTCGGCAACACTGTCGAAGGAAAAGAACCCGTCGACAGTGGCCTGGCGGATCTGCCCGAGGAAGGTGTCCAGGGGTAAACGCTGGCCGTCCGGCAGGATAAAGTCGTCGTGGTCGATCAGGTCGATGATCTGCTGGTCGCTCAAATGCCCCAGCAGCAAGCGCCCGGAAGCGGTCCAGGGAATCGGCGCGTTTTCACCGATATCCGAAGAAATCCGGAAATGCCGCTCGCCCTCGCGCATCAGCGCCACCGTGTACTTGCGCCCGTTGAGCAGGCACATCTGCGCGGTCTCGTGGGTTTGGCTGACGATCTCCTGCAAGGCGTGATCGGCCTCGCGGGTCAGGTCGAAATGGCGCAAGTGGGCCTGGCCGAGGAAGTACAACTGACGCCCCAGGTACACGTGCCCGTCCTTGCCCACGGTTTCGAGAATCCGCCGCTCCAGCAGGGAGGCGACCAGTTCGTAGACCGTGGACTTGGGGCTGCCGATGCCACTGGCAATATCGTTGGGGCGCAGGGGCTGGCCGACTTCCTTGAGAAAATCGAGGATATCGAACGCCCGGTCCAGGCCTTTGGCGCGGCGTTTGATGGTGTCTTCGGTCATGGCGGTCTTCATCAGCGTAAGAGGTCCACGTGGGGCGGAGCTGTTGTGGGAGCGGGCTTGCTCGCGAAAGCGGTGTGTCAGCCAACAAATCTGGCACTGATACACCGCTTTCGCGAGCAAGCCCGCTCCCACCCGAATTCACTCCCACATTGAATTTTTAATGGTCTTGAGATCGGGCATTTAGCCTTTTTTCTTGTAGGCCACGCAATCGATCTCAACCTTGCAATCGACCATCATATTCGCCTGCACACAGGCCCGTGCCGGGGCGTGTTCGGGGGTGAAGTACTCGCCGAAGACTTTGTTGAAACTCCAGAAATCCCGCGGGTCCTCCAGCCATACGCCGACCCGGACCACGTCTTCAAGCCCGTAGCCGGCCTCTTCAAGGATCGCCACCACGTTCTTCATGGTCTGGTGGGTCTGCTCGACAATCCCGCCATTGATGATCTCGCCCTCCACCGCCGGCACCTGGCCCGACACGTACAACCAGCCATCGGCCTCCACCGCACGGGCGAATGGACGGGGTTGGCCACCACCGGCGGTGCTGCCGGCGCCGTAACGAGTAATGCTCATAATGTTGCTCCTTGATTAAAAACGAATACTTTTCAGAAATTCCGCCAGGCGTGGCGATTGCGGGCGCTCGAAGATGTCTTGGGGCGGCCCCTGCTCTTCAATCCGGCCCTGGTTCATAAACACGATGTTGTCCGAGACCTCGTAGGCAAAGCGCATTTCGTGGGTCACCAGCAACATGGTCATGCCCTCTTGCGCCAGGCCCTTGATCACACTGAGCACTTCGCCGACCAACTCCGGGTCCAGCGCCGAGGTCACTTCGTCGAACAGCATCAGGCTGGGGTTCATCGCAATCGCCCGGGCAATCGCCACCCGCTGTTGCTGACCGCCGGACAACTGACCGGGGAAGTGGTTGCGCCGTTCCAGCAGGCCCACGCGCTCCAGCCATTTTTCCGCGAGGGCCACTGCCTCGTCCTTGCCCATATGCTTGACCTTGAGCAGGCCCAGGGTGACGTTCTGCAACGCGCTCAGATGGGGGAACAGGTTGAATTGCTGGAACGCCATGCCGGTCATGGCGCGGTGTTGGGCGATGAGTTTTTCCGGGTGGCGTACGCGCTTGCCGGCAACATCGGCATAGCCAATGGACTCTCCGTCGAGGGTAATCTGCCCGCCCTGGAACTCTTCCAGCAGGTTGACGCAGCGCAGCAGCGTGGTCTTGCCCGAGCCGCTGGAGCCGATCAGGGTCACCACGTTGCCGCGCTGCAGCGACAGGTCGACGCCCTTGAGAACCTCCACCGCGCCGTATTGTTTGCGCAGGCCGCTGATGTTGAGCAATGGTTGATTCATGGCAAGGCCACCCGCTTTTCAATGTAGCGCCCGAATAACTCGATGGCGTAGTTGATGACAAAGAACAGAAAGCCGGCGAACAGGTAGAACTCCAGGGTCATGAAGGTCCGGGCGATCACTTGCTGAGTGCTCAACAGCAATTCGGCGACGCCGATCACCGACAGCAGGGTCGAGGCCTTGACGATCTCGGTGGAGGAATTGACCCAGGTCGGCAAAATCTGCCGCAGTGCCTGGGGCAGCAACACATAGCCCAGGGACTGATAGAAGGTCAGGCCGATGGCCTTGCCCGCTTCCAGTTGCCCACGGGGAATGGCTTGCAGCGCACCGCGCACAATCTCGGCGACATGGGAGCCGCAAAACAGCGTCAGGCCCAGGGCGCCGGCCTGGAACGCACTGATCTGCCAACCGAGCGCCGGCGCCATATAGAAGCAGGCCAGCACCAGCACAAACACCGGGGTGCCACGGATCAGGTCAACGTACAGACGAAACGGCGCGCGCATCCAGAACTTGCCGTAGGTCAGCACCAACCCGGCGACAATGCCGATCAGGGTGCCGAAGATAATCGCCAGCACCGAGCAATACACACTGGTCTGGAACCCCGCCCACAGGGTTGCCCGGGCGATCCACAACTCATGCAGCCAATACATGCAAACCCCCTCTCATCGACGAATCGCCAGGCGCTGTTCCAGGTAACGCAGCAGCAGGGCGATGAGGTAACAGGCAGCCACATAGAGCGCGGTCGTCACCAGCCAGGTTTCAATCACCCGGTAGCTTTCGACGTTGATCTTGCGGGCGTAATAGGTCAGCTCCGGCACCGCAATCGCCGCCGCCAGGGAGGTGTCCTTGAACAACGAGATAAAGTTGTTCGACAGCGCCGGCAGCACGTTGCGCAGCATCACCGGCACCGTGATATAGGCGCGGATCTGCCACTCCCCCAGGCCAATCGCCAGGCCGGCTTCGCGCAGGCCCTTGGGAATATTCAACAGGCCGGCACGAAACACTTCGGTCAGGTACGCCCCGGCGTACAGCGACAGGGTGATGATGAACGAGGGGATCTTGTCCAGGCGGATGCCCAGGCTGGGCAAGGCGAAGTAGATCAACAGGATCAGCACCAGGATCGGCGTGTTGCGCACCACCGTCACATACACCGAGGCCAGGATGCGCAGCGCACGGTGCCGGGACAGCATGGCAAAAGCCATCAACAGGCCGATCACGCAGCCGATGGCAATCGACAGCAAGGCCAGTTGCAGGCCCAGGCCGAGGCCTGCGAGCAAGGTGTCGAAATCGCGCCAGACTGCGGCAAAATTCAACTGATAGTTCATGGTCGGCAGTACCTTGAGCGGGGCGCCCGCTGCGACGCCGCGCGCTCAACAATCATTTGAATTCCACCGGAAAGCCAATCGCCGGGCTCGGCAGGTCGACGCCAAACCACTGCTTGAACGAGGCCGCATAGGTGGGGAACTCGACGCCGGTCATGGCTTCATGCAGCGCCGTGTTGACGAAGTTCAGCCAATCCTGGTCGCCACGCTTGACCGCGCACGCGTAGGTTTGCGGGCTCCAGGCGTAGGTGGGGCTGCGGTAGCGGCCGGGGTTCTGCACCATCAGGTATTTGACCGAAGACTGGTCGGTGGCGGCGGCGTCGGCACGCCCGGAGTTCACGGCCTGGTACATCAGGTCGACGCTGTCGTATTGGTCGACCTTGGCCTTGGGCAGCGCCTGGTGCACCAGTTCTTCGGCGTAGACGTTTTGCAGCACCGCCACGGTGACGTCGTCGCCCGCTGCCTGCAGGTCTTCGAGTTGCTGGTATTTGCTGTTGGCCGGCAACAGCAGGCCCACGCCTTCGCGGTAGTACGGCAGGGTGAACGCCACCTGTTGCGCGCGGCTGGCGGTGACGGTGATGAACTGGCAGCTCATGTCGACTTTGTTGGTCAACAGGTTGGGAATCCGCGCATCGGAGGACTGCACCACAAACTCGACCTTGCTCGGGTCGTTGAACAGGCCCTTGGCGACAATACGTCCGATATCGATATCAAAACCCTGCAACTTGCCATCCGCTCCCTGGAAGTGCCACGGCGCATTGGTACTGCCTGTACCGACAATCAGGTGCCCACGCTTGAGCACATCGTCGAGCTTGCTGTCGGCCTGCACTTGGCTGGCGAGGGAAGCCGAGGCGGCGAACAGAAAAACACAGGCTTTAAACACGGAAGGTCGGCGATGCATGACAAGCACTCCAGGAGTTGTGTATTCCGCTATACCGGAACATGGTATGTAACAACGGAATAGACAGCAGAAAGTGTGCCACAGCCAGTAACAGAAAAATATTGAAGAGTTAAAGGTGTTTTAAATCAGCCAGATAACAAGGCATCGACGAACCAGCGCCGCGCCAGTCACACCAGGCACACTGCTACCGTGCGCCCCAATCCGTTGCGATCCGTCACATTTGGGTGCGTTACCTGTGAATTCTCACAGTAGACCGTCCGGCCCGCCCGGCTTAGGGTTTGGCCACCGGCCTATAAGGAGATTGTCATGGGACTGATCAACACGCTGATCGACAACGCAGATGCGTATAGACGGGCGCTGCAGACACAACGCACGGTGTTCATGCTCTTTGTATCGCCCCAGTGCCCGGCGTGCGGCGCGGCCAAGCCACTGTTTCGCAAAGTGGCCGGCCGCTATCGCCGTCAGGCAGCGCTTTATGTACTCGATACGAGCCAGACCCCACGGCATCCCGAAGTGACCGGCACACCGACGCTGCTGATATTGAAAAACGGCAGGCTGGTCGAAAAGCTCAAGGGGTTCGGCCCCTGGGAGACCCAGGAGCAGACCCTGAAGAGAACCTTCGAGCGGCACACCCGTGGTGTGCCAACCAAAAGGGCAAAACCCCGTTAACCCGCCGTGACAGGCATCAGCAACACCTGCGTCACCCGGCGCTCCTCCACCGCCGCCACCGTCAAGCGCCAGCCTTCGTATTCCAGGCTGTCACCCACCACCGGCAGGCGATCCAACAGGCTCATGACCAGGCCAGCCAAGGTCTGGTAATCCTCGGTGGCCACCGCCTGGAAACCCGTGCGCTGGCGAATCAGGTTCAGGTTCAACGCACCGTTGGCACGGTAACCGCCCTGCTCCTGGACGATGTCCGGGCCTTCGACTTCACTGGCATCGGGCAACTCACCGGCGATGGATTCGAGGATGTCAGTCATGCTCAACACCCCCATGAAATCGCCGAATTCGTTGATCACAAAGGCGATGTGCGTCGACTCCTGGCGCATCTGCTCCAGGGCGTTGAGGATCGAGAAGCTGTCGAGCAGGTTGATCGCCCGCCGCGCCAGGTGTTCGAGGTTCGGCTCGTTGCCGGCCAGGTACTCCTTGAGCAGCTCCTTCTTATGCACGAAGCCCAGGGGCTCATCCACCGCGCCATTACGGATCAGCGGCAAGCGCGAGTAGGACGAGTGCATCAATTTCAGGCGAATCGTCTCCGGGTCGTCGGCCAAGTCGATGTAGTCGACATTCGCCCGAGGGGTCATCAAGGTGCGGATCGGCCGCTCGGCCAACTGCAATACACCGCTGATCATCACGCGCTCACGGCGGTCGAACAGCGGGCCTTGACTGCCCTGGGAGTCGCCCAGCAGGTCCGTAACGTCCTCACCCACCTCTTCCACCGCCAGGCTGCGACCACCCAGCAAGCGCATCACCGCATGGGCAGTGCGCTCACGGATCGGCCGCACGCCTTGCGCCGACTTCTTGCGGCGCGCCCGGGCGATCTGGTTGAACACCTCGATCAGGATCGAGAAACCGATGGCCGCGTACAGGTAGCCTTTCGGGATGTGGAAGCCCAGGCCTTCGGCGGTCAGGGCGAAACCAATCATCATCAAGAAGCCCAGACACAGCATGATCACCGTCGGGTGCGCGTTGACGAAGCGGGTCAGCGGCTTGCTGGCCACGATCATCACGCCGATGGACACGATCACCGCGATCATCATCACCGCCAGCTCGTCCACCATGCCGACCGCAGTAATCACTGCGTCGAGGGAGAACACGGCGTCCAGCACCACGATCTGCGCCACGATCGGCCAGAACATCGCGTAGGCCGCATTGCCGGTGCGTTCGGTGACATGCCCTTCGAGCCGCTCATGCAACTCCATGGTGGCCTTGAACAACAGGAACACACCACCAAACAGCATGATCAGGTCGCGTCCGGAGAAGCTCTTGTCGAACACCTCGAACAACGGCTGGGTCAAGGTCACCAACCAGGAAATACTCGCCAGCAAGCCCAGGCGCATGATCAGCGCCAGGGACAAACCGATCAACCGCGCACGGTCACGCTGCTCCGGCGGCAGCTTGTCCGCGAGGATCGCGATAAACACCAGGTTGTCGATACCCAGCACCAGTTCCAACACAATCAAGGTCAACAGGCCGAGCCAGGCCGTTGGATCCGCTAACCATTCCATATAGAAGTCTCTGTCTCTTTATTGATTTTCAGAATGCCGGGCACAACAAGACGCGGTCGGGTGACCGGGAAAAGGTTAGCAGTCTGAATAGAGGATGTTTCAGCGGGAACGTCGGCAGTAGCGGTCTTGGGGAAAGACGACTGGGGGGCTCCGAGAGGGTGTTCATGCAAGTCCTGCAGTGAGAAAAGGACTTTAATCCTACAGCGGAAATACAAATCTCCTACAATTTAAAACTATTACAAGATCTGTAAAAGCCGCCCCCAGAAGCCTGTGCTGTGGGCTTGTGTAGGAGCTGGCTTGCCAGCGATGCAGACACCTCGGTGTATCAGGTAGATCGAGGCGATGCTATCGCTGGCAAGCCAGCTCCTACACAAGCCAGCCCCCCCCCACACACACCAGAGCCCATATTTTGAGAGGAGACAGGTCAGGTTTTACGGGTAGCGTCGTCCAGCGCCAGGATGGTGTGGGCATTGGTTACCGTGGTCGCCAGGGTATTGATCACCCCCGAGCGCAACGCCCCCAAGGTCGCGGCGGCCTTGGTGTTTTCACTGGCAATCGCCACCACATCGGGAATGCGGAACAACTCCTGCACCGTCAAGCCGATCACCCGCCCCTGGATGGCGTTGACCGCCGGCTGGCCATGAATGTCGATAAAGTCGTAACCCATCATGTCACCCACCGTGCCGGACAAGCGCGCCTGGGCGATTTCCTGGGGTGAGAACCAGCCCATGCGCACCATGTTGCTGTTTTCGCTCATGTCGCCAATACCGATCAGCGCCATATCGGCACGCCGTGCGCGGTCGAGGGTCGAGCGTACGGTGTCGTTGCTGATCAGCACGCTGCGCAGTTCCGGGTTGGCCACCAGCGCCGGGGCGTACAGGCTTTCGCTCTCGCCGCCAAAACGCAGGGCCAGGCGGCGGCAGATATGGTCGGGGTTCATGTATTCGCCGGCCTTGAGCGAACCGCCAATGGCGCAGACAAACGTGCAGTTGCGCGTCACCGGCAAAAACACGTTATCGGCCACCGCCCCCACATTGCGCCCCATGCCCACGGCGACAATCATGCCGTCGCCCAGGGTCTTGTTCAGGTAGTTGGCCACCAGGCTGGCCACGGCGGAACGCTGGGTGTCGGCGTCGCTGTGGTCGACCGCGATCAACGCGCGATCCAACTGGAAACGCTCCACCAGCGCCTGTTCCAGTTCGTTGTTCATCGCCGGATGCTGCAGCACCCGCACCTCGACAATCCCTTCATCGCGCGCACGCTTGAGCAGCCGGCTGACTTTCGCCCGGGACAGGTCAAAGCGCTTGGCGATGGCTTCCTGAGTGACGTTCTCAAGGTAATAGAGCATCGCCACTTCGGTCATCAGATCGATATCGCTGGCGGTGCGCAGGGTA
Organism: Pseudomonas sp. HC1(2025); assembly: GCF_058742075.1. Taxonomy (NCBI): domain Bacteria; kingdom Pseudomonadati; phylum Pseudomonadota; class Gammaproteobacteria; order Pseudomonadales; family Pseudomonadaceae; genus Pseudomonas; species Pseudomonas sp. HC1(2025). Next base: position 3,326,459 of record NZ_CP196017.1, read on the forward strand.
CTGTCACTCATGGGGACGGGCTTCCGTTTCGGCGTCAAAGGCGCATTCTCCCGACTCTTGCCCTGCTCCGTCCACTACTGATGCCCATCACGCTCAATGGCATTGATGCGCTCGACCTTGGCCCCGGACCGCGCCGCCTCGAACTCCGAGGCCAGAAACGCGGTGACGATGCTCTTGGCCAGCTCCGCCCCCACCACCCGCGCACCGATGGACAGGATCTGCGCATCGTTGCTCTTGCGCGCGCGCTCCGCCGAATAGGTGTCATGGGCCTGGGCCGCGCGAATACCCAAGACTTTATTGGCCGATATCGCCATGCCGATGCCCGTGCCACACACCAGCACCCCCAGGCGCTGTTGCCCGGCATTGATGGCCGTGGCCACCGCCAGCGCAATATCCGGGTAGAGCACCGGCGCTGTGGAATGGGTGCCAAAGTCGGTCACCGGATACCCCAGCGCCTCGATATGGCGCTTCAACAGCTCCTTGAGCTCAAAACCCGCTTCGTCACATCCGATAGCCACCGGAAAAGGTGTGTTCATGGCATTAGGCTCCGCTGCCGTGGTGAAGTTTAAGACTGATCATATGATCACTCGATGAAATTTCGATCAGTCATTTCTCGGATATTCCCTCGCAACTGTCAAGCACGTTTTAACTGACCCTCCAGTCAAACCCCTCTAAAACGCCATACATCAAGAAAACCTTGGCGATTACAAGTTTTCAATGAAAGAGATTGACTGATCAGAATTTCATTTGATACACATATGCTCACGCAGCAACACGACTGTGTACCTAATAAGAACTCACAGCACGAGGACACGCCGATGGCCACGCCATTACTGCTCCAGGCTGAACACGTCGCCAAGGCCTACGCCGGCATCCCTGCCCTGCGTGACGGCCGCCTCTCGCTGCGGGCCGGCAGTGTGCATGCCCTGTGCGGCGGCAATGGCGCCGGCAAATCCACGTTCCTCAGTATCTTGATGGGCATCACCCAGCGTGACGCCGGCAGCATCCTGCTCAATGGCGCCCCCGTGCATTTCCATCGCCCCAGCGAAGCATTGGCGGCGGGGGTCGCGATGATCACCCAGGAGCTGGAGCCAATCCCCTACATGAGTGTCGCCGAAAACATCTGGCTGGGCCGCGAACCTCGGCGCGCCGGCTGCATCGTCGACAGCAAGGAACTGCACCGGCGTACCCGCGAACTCCTGGAAAGCCTGGAGTTCGAGGTCGACGCCAGCGCGCCCATGCATCGCTTGAGCGTGGCGCAGATCCAACTGGTGGAGATCGCCAAGGCATTCAGCCATGACTGCCAGGTGATGATCATGGACGAACCCACGTCCGCCATCGGCGAGCGCGAAGCCGAAACCCTGTTCAAGGCCATCCGCCGCCTCACCGCCCGTGGCGCCGGGATTGTCTATGTGTCCCATCGCCTCAGCGAGCTTGCGCAGATTGCCGACGACTACAGCATCTTTCGCGATGGCGCCTTCGTCGAAAGCGGGCGCATGGCCGATATCGACCGCGCCCACCTGGTGCGCGGCATCGTCGGCCAGGAACTGACACGCATCGACCACAAGGTTGGACGCGAAAGCGCCGCCGAGTGTTGCCTGGACGTCCAGGGCCTGAGCCGCAGCGGCGAGTTCCAGGACATCAGCCTGCAATTGCGCCAGGGTGAAATCCTCGGCATCTACGGCCTGATGGGTTCGGGGCGCAGCGAGTTCCTCAACTGCATCTACGGCCTGACCACCCCGGACGCCGGCAGCGTCACCCTGCAAGGCAAGCCGATGCCCATCGGCCTGCCCAAGGCGACCATCCGCGCCGGCATGTCCCTGGTCACCGAAGACCGCAAGGAAAGCGGCCTGGTGCTCAGCTCCAGCATCCTCTCGAACATCGCGTTGTCGGCGTACAAGCAGCTGTCGAGCTGGTCGCTGATCAACGCGCGCAAGGAAAACCAACTGGCCGAGGACATGGTCAAGCGCCTGCAAATCAAGACCACCTCCCTGGACCTGCCGGTGGCGTCCATGAGCGGTGGCAACCAGCAAAAGGTGGTGCTCGCCAAATGCCTGTCGACCCAACCGGTGTGCCTGCTGTGCGACGAGCCGACCCGGGGCATCGATGAAGGCGCCAAGCAGGAGATCTATCACTTGCTCGACCAGTTCGTGCGCGCCGGTGGCGCGGCTATCGTGGTGTCGTCCGAGGCCCCGGAACTGCTGCACCTGAGTGACCGTATCGCGGTCTTCAAGGGCGGCCGCCTGGTGACTATCAGCAGCGACACCGCCCTTTCCCAGGAAGCCTTGTTGAGTCTTGCCTCATGAACGCCAAAACCCTTGCCACGCCACTGACCACCCCCGCGCGCAGCCGCCTGCGGCTTTCCCTCGACCGCTTTGGCCTGCCGCTGGTGTTTATCCTGCTGTGCGTGGTCATGGCGTTTGCCAGCGAATACTTCATGACCTGGCGCAACTGGATGGACATCCTGCGCCAGACATCCATCAACGGCATCCTGGCGGTGGGCATGACCTATGTGATCCTGACCAAGGGCATCGACCTCTCGGTAGGCTCGATCCTCGCCTTCGCCGGCCTGTGCAGCGCCCTGGTCGCGACCCAGGGCTACGGCCTGCTCGCTGCCGTCAGCGCCGGGATGTTTGCCGGGGCGATGCTGGGGGTGGTCAACGGGTTCATGGTGGCCAACCTGTCGATCCCGCCCTTTGTCGCCACCCTCGGCATGCTGAGTATTGCCCGAGGCATGACCTTTATCCTCAACGACGGCAGCCCGGTCACCGACCTGCCGGACGCCTACCTGGCGCTGGGCATCGGCAAGCTCGGACCGATTGGCGTACCGGTCGTCATCTTTGCCGTGGTCGCACTGATTTTCTGGATGGTGCTGCGCTACACCACCTACGGGCGCTATGTGTACGCGGTGGGCGGCAATGAAAAAAGCGCGCGCACCTCAGGGATCGGCGTGCGCAAGGTGACGTTCTCGGTGTATGTGGTTTCGGGTTTGCTGGCCGGCCTGGCAGGCGTGGTGCTGTCCGCGCGCACCACCTCCGCCCTGCCCCAGGCGGGTATGTCTTATGAGCTGGATGCGATTGCCGCCGTGGTGATCGGCGGCACCAGCTTGTCCGGCGGCGTCGGCACCATTGTCGGCACGCTGTTCGGCGCGCTGCTGATCGGGGTGATCAACAACGGCCTGAACCTGCTCGGCGTGTCCTCCTATTACCAACAGGTCGCCAAGGGCCTGATCATCGTGCTCGCGGTGTTGATCGACGTGTGGCGCAAGAAAAAACGCTAGTCGCTTTTGCTCTGAACCGAACTGAACGACCACAACAATAAACGGGGTTCTCATCATGAAATTCGCTACATCGTTTGCCGCCGTGGCGGCCCTCTCCCTGCTCGCCAGCAGCGTCACCCTGGCCGCCGATGGCAAGACCTACAAAGTCGGCGCCGCCGTGTACGGCCTCAAGGGCCAGTTCATGCAGAACTGGGTGCGCGAGCTCAAGGAACATCCGGCAGTCAAGGACGGCACCGTGCAGTTGACCGTGTTCGACGGTAACTATGACGCACTGACCCAAAACAACCAGATCGAAAACATGGTCACCCAGCGCTATGACGCGATCCTGTTTGTACCCATCGACACCAAGGCCGGCGTCGGCACGGTGAAGCAGGCGATGTCCAATGATGTGGTGGTGATCGCCTCCAACACCAAGGTCGCCGATGCCAGCGTGCCGTACGTGGGCAACGACGATGTCGAGGGCGGTCGCCTGCAGGCCCAGGCCATGGTCGACAAGCTCCAGGGCAAGGGCAATGTGGTGATCATCCAGGGCCCGATCGGCCAGTCGGCGCAGATCGACCGCGAAAAGGGCGAGCTGGAAGTGCTGGGCAAGCACCCCGGAATCAAGATCATCGAGAAAAAGACCGCCAACTGGGACCGCGCCCAGGCCCTGACCCTGACTGAAGACTGGCTGAACGCCCACCCCAAGGGCATCAACGGGGTGATCGCGCAAAACGACGACATGGCCCTGGGCGCCGTGCAGGCCCTCAAATCCCATGGCCTGACCTCCAAGGAGGTGCCCGTCACCTCCATCGACGGCATGCCCGACGCCATCCAGGCGGCCAAAAGAGACGAAGTCACCACCTTCCTGCAAGACGCCCAGGCCCAGTCCCAGGGCGCACTGGACGTGGCCCTGCGGCAACTGGCGGGCAAGGACTACAAACCCAAGTCGGTGATCTGGGAGCGTTATGCCAAGGACGTGACCTGGGGCGACGGCACCGCGAAGAACTACATCCTGCCGTGGGTGCCGGTGACCAATGCCAATGCGGATGCGCTGTACCAGCAGGTCAGCGGTACTAAATAGCAGTTCGACCTATAAATGCTATCCAAATGTGGGAGCGGGCTTGCTCGCGAAGGCGGTGGGTCAGCCAACTGATGTGTCAACTGACACACCGCCTTCGCGAGCAAGCCCGCTCCCACCTTTGAATCTCCAGCGACTGAGAGAATGGAGTTAAACCAATGTCTGGATTCTGGAACCAAGCCTTCGACCTCACCGGCCGTTGCGCCGTGATCACCGGCGGGGCCGCCGGGATTGGCCTGGCGTGTGCCAGCCTGCTGGCAGAGCGTGGCGCGCGCGTGGCCCTGCTCGACCGTGATCCGGCCGTGGTTGAAGTGGCCGCCAGCCTGGGCAGCGGGCATCTGGGCCTGGCCGTCGACCTGCGCCAGCTCGACCAGGTGCAGAGCAGCATCGATTACGTGTTCGCGCACTTCAAGCGCCTGGATTATTTGGTCAACAGCGCCGGCGTGGTGATGCTCGACAAGGCCATCGATGTCAGCGAAAACGCCTGGGACATCACCCTGGATATCAACCTCAAGGCCAGTTTTTTCGTGGCCCAGGCCTGCGCCCGGCACATGCTCGCCCAGGGCAGCGGGCGCATCGTCAACCTGGCATCCCAGGCGGCGGTGATCGGCCTGGATCGGCATGTGGCCTATTGCGCGAGCAAGGCCGCGATTGTCGGCATGACCAAGGTCCTGGCCATGGAATGGGCGCCGCACATCACTGTAAATGCCATCTCCCCCACCATCGTCGAAACCGCCCTGGGCAAGAAAGCCTGGGCCGGTGAAGTAGGCGAACGGGCCAAATTGCAGATCCCGGCGGGCCGTTTTGCCCAGCCGGATGAAATCGCCGGGCTGGCGTTGTACCTGCTCAGCGACGCAGCCCAGATGATCACCGGCGCCAATATGGTGATCGACGGCGGCTACAGCATTCAGTAATCCATCTATTCGTCGTGAGGTCTGTCATGTCCACCGCTACCGAACGTACCGCCGAACAACTCCACCCGGTAATCCCCAAGACCATGCAGGCCGTGGTTTGCCATGGCCCGGAAGACTATCGCCTGGAAACCGTCGATGTACCGACGCCAGGCCCCGACGAGATCCTGACCAAGGTCGAGCTGTGCGGCATCTGCATGGGCGATATCAAGACCTATCGCGGCGCACCGTCGTTCTGGGGCGACGCCGAGCAGCCGCGCTACGTCAAGCCGCCGATGATTCCCGGGCATGAGTTTGTGTGCCGCGTGGTCGCCCTGGGCCCCGGCGCCGAGAAGCGTGGGGTGAAGGTCGGCGACCGAGTGATTTCCGAGCAGATCGTGCCGTGCTGGGGCTGCCGTTTCTGCAACCACGGCCAGTACTGGATGTGCCAGAAACACGATCTCTACGGCTTCCAGAACAACGTCCAGGGCGCCATGGCCCAGTACATGATTTTCACCAAGGAAGGCATCATCCACCAGGTACCCGACTCCATCGCGCCAGACGAAGCGATCCTTATCGAACCCCTGGCCTGCTCGCTGCACGCGGCGGAACGGGCCAATGTGGATTTCGACGACGTGGTGGTAGTCGCCGGCGCCGGCACCCTGGGCCTGGGGATCATCGGCGCGGTGCGCATGCGCAACCCCAAACGCCTGATCGTGCTCGACATGAAACCCGAACGCGCCGAACTGGCCCTGCGCATGGGCGCCGACGAAGTCTGGAACCCGGCCGAGGTCGATGTACTGGCGAAAATCCGCGAAATCACCGACGGTTATGGCTGCGATATCTATATCGAAGCCACCGGGCACCACAAGGCGGTGAACCAGGGCCTGGCGATGCTGCGCAAGTTGGGGCGCTTCGTCGAATTCAGCGTATTCAACGACGAGGCCACGGTAGATTGGTCGATCATTGGCGACCGCAAGGAACTGGACGTACTCGGCTCGCACCTGGGCCCGTACATGTACCCACGGGCCATCGACTTTATCGGCAAGCGCAAGATCGACATGCGCGACGTGGTCACCCACAAGTTTGCGCTGGCGGACTTCAAGGAGGCATTTGCGGTGATGGAGCGCGGGGACAAGTCCTTGAAGGTTGTGCTCGAACCCTAAAACACCCCAACCGCTTTTTACTGTAGGAGCGAGCTTGCTCGCGAAAAACCTGAGGGCGACGCACTCATCCAGGTAGCCCGCGTTAGCGTTAACGTTTTTCGCGAGCAAGCTCGCTCCTACAGTTAGTTGCTCACAACAAGAACAGGAACCCGCGTTATGAATCGAGTCATCAACGATCCGGACCAAGTGGTCGAAGACATGCTGCGCGGCATTCTGGTCGCCCACCCGGAGCTGCGCCAAAGCGACAGCAACCCCCGTGTGATCAGCAAGGCCAAGCCCTCCGGCCAGGGCCGCGTAGGTATCGTCACCGGCGGCGGTTCCGGCCATGAACCGGCGTTTCTAGGCTATGTCGGCCCCGGCCTGGTGGACGCGGTGGCCGTCGGCGAAATCTTCTCCTCACCCACCGCCAAGAGTTTTTTCGATGCGTTTCGCGTCGCTGATCACGGTGCCGGCGTGGCCTGCCTGTACGGCAACTATGCCGGCGACAACATGAACGTGAAGCTGGCAATGAAAATGGCCGCCAGCAAAGACATGCGGATCCGCACCGTGGTCGCCAACGATGACGTGGCGTCGGCGCCCAAGGCCGATATCGCCAAGCGGCGCGGGGTGGCCGGGGAAATCTTCATGTGGAAAATCGGCGGGGCCGCCGCCGCGCAGCACTATGACCTGGACGGGGTGATCCGCGTCGCGCAGAAGGCGGTCGATCACTGCCGCTCCATCGGCATCGGCCTGACGCCCTGCACCATTGCAGCGGTGGGCAAGCCGAACTTCCAGATCCCGGACGGCCAGATGGAACTGGGCATCGGCCACCACGGCGAACCCGGGATCGAGGTGATCCCGATCGAATCCGCGGCGGCCATGGCTCAACGCATGCTGGCACCGATCCTCGCCGACCGCGATTTCAGCCAGGATGACAGCGTGGTGGTGCTGGTCTCGGGCCTGGGCGCGACGCCGGTGATGGAGCTGTACATCTTCTACGCCGAAGTCGAAAGCCAGCTCAAGGCCAAGGGCCTGAAGATCCATCGCTGCTACGTCGGCAACTACTTCACCTCCCTGGAAATGATGGGCGTGACCCTGACCCTGCTGGGCCTGGATGCCGAGCTGAAAACCCTGATCGACCAACCTTGCCGCTCCATCGGCATGACCCAGGCGGAATAAACCATGAGCCAGCATTTTTCCACCCACGACGGCAGCGCGATTGTCACCGACCTGGTCAGCGTGATCGTCGCCAACCGTGAATACCTCAGCGAAGTTGACGGCGCGATTGGCGATGGCGACCACGGCATCAACATGGCCAAGGGCTTTGCCCATTGCGGCCGTACGATCGAAGGCCGGCAACTGACCCTGGCCGAGGCCCTGGATGAACTGACCCTGAGCCTGATGGAAGGCATCGGCGGCTCCATGGGCCCGCTGTATGGCAGCCTGTTTATCGGCATGGCCGACGAGGTGCGTGGCAGCGACAACATCGACGCCGCCACCTTCGCCCATCTGCTGCGCGGTGGCCTGACTTCATTGCAGGACATCACCGAAGCCGGCGTCGGCGATAAGTGCCTGATGGACACCTTGATCCCGGCGGTGGAGGCGTTTGAGCGGGCGCAAGCGGCGGGGGCGTCCTTCAGCGACGCCCTGGACGCGATGAAAAGCGCCGCCTCCCAGGGCCGCGATTCGACCAAGGACCTGGTGGCCAGGATCGGCCGGGCCAGCCGCCTGGGCGAACGCTCGCTGGGGGTGCTGGATGCCGGGGCGGTGTCCTGCTGCCTGATCCTCACGCAACTGGCAGACTCGATCCAGCCGCGCCTGGCCCGGTAGGAACCGGATTGCCGGCGCCTACGGGGTGGGGTTTTGCTTGATGTGCTGGATGTACCGCGCCACCGCCGGGGCTTTTTCAAAGCGCCGGTAAATCAGCGACAGCCACGACGATGCATCGCTGCCCTGGAGGGTGCGGTAGTGCACACCCGGCAGGCTGACATGCCCCACCACCGACTCCGGCACCACCGCCACGCCCTGCCCCAGCGACACCAGGGCAATCACCGCCACCAGGCCGCCCGGCTGCGGTCCCAGGCGCGGGGCATAGCCGCCTTGTGCGGCCACCTGCAAGGTGCCGCTGATTTGCTCGGGCAGGATGAAGGTCTCGTTCTGCAAGTGCGCGCAGGTGATCGCCTTCAACCCCAGCAGCCACGAGCCCTGGGGCAGCGCCAGGACAAAACCCTCACTGCCCAGGCGCAGCGCCTCCACACCGTCGGGCAAGGTCATGGGTGAGCGAATGTAGCCAATGTCGTAGCGCCCTTCGGCCACCAGCCCCGGCAACAGCGCCATGGGGCTTTCCCGCACGCTGAGGCTGACATCGGCAAACTGCGCGCAAAACCCCTGCACCTGGCGTTGCAATACCCCGGAATACACCGCCGACGCGACATAGCCCAATTCGATATGACCGATCTCGCCACGCCCGGCGCGTTGGGCATTGCGCTGGGCGAACTCGAACTGGCGCACGGTGCTTTCGGCTTCACCCAGCAACGCGCTGCCCGCCTCGGTCAGGCTCACGTCACGCTGGCGCCGGATAAACAGGCGCGTGCCCAGGGCACGTTCCATATCCTGGATCTGCCGGCTCAACGTCGGCGGGGCAATATCCAGTTGCTCGGCGGCACGCGTGAAATTGCGGTGCCGGGCAACGGCCAGGAAGTAGCGGAAATGACGTATTTCCATATAAGGATTAGCTCAAAGGTAATGATGTGCTTGGCTTCGGCTAACAGAACCACCGGAAGTTGACGTTAAGCTCAGGGACGCCCACAGTAGAGAACCCTCATGATGCCCGTCAAATCCAGCTTGCCTGTTGCCTGCCAGGTAATCACGCCATGAGTCGGGTCAGCCCACGCCTTACCCTGTTGACCGCCTCCGGGGTCTGTTCGCTGATTGTCCTCGACACCAACATCGTCGCGGTGACCCTGCCGACCATTGCCCGCGACCTGGGCGCCAATTTCGCCGATATCGAATGGGTGGTCAGCGCCTATATGCTGGCCTTCGCCGCCCTGCTGTTGCCGGCCGGGAGCATTGCCGACCGCTTCGGCCGCAAGAAGACCCTGGTGTGGGGCCTGGGTATTTTTATCCTCGCCTCCCTGGGCTGTGGCGCTGCGCCCAGCGTGCTGCTGCTGGATATTGCCCGCGCCGTGAAGGGTGTCGGTGCCGCACTGCTGCTGACCTCGGCCCTGGCTTCCATCGGCCATGCCTTTCACGATGAACTGGAACGGGCCAAGGCCTGGGCGTTCTGGGGGGCCTGCATGGGCGTGGCGATGACCGCCGCCCCAACCCTCGGCGGCCTGATTACCCATTACATGGGCTGGCGCTGGATTTTCTACCTCAACCTGCCGGTGGGCCTGGCGTTGCTGGCGCTGGTCCTGCATGCCATCCCGGAATCGCGCGACAGTCAATCGGCGCGCCTCGACCCTTGGGGCAGCCTGACCTTCAGCGCCAGCCTGCTGTGCCTGATCTGGGGCCTGATCGAAGCCAACCGGATCGGCTGGGACAACCCACTGACCTATGCGCGCCTGCTCGGCGGTGCGTTCCTGCTGGGCCTGTTTGTGCTGGTGGAGCGCGTGCAGCGCCGGCCAATGGTAGACCTGCAACTGTTCCAGTACCCGCGATTTATCGGCGCGCTGCTGGGGATGTTTGCCTACGCCGGGTGCGCCCAGGTGATGATGACGCTGCTACCGTTCTACCTGCAAAACGGCCTGGAGTTTTCTGCGATTGCCTCGGGCCTGGGAATGCTGCCGTTTGCCCTGACCATGCTGATCTGCCCGCGTATCGGCGCACGCCTGGCCAACCGCTTCGCCCCCGCGACCATGATGGCGACCGGGCTGGCCCTGGTGGGCTGCGGCAACCTGTTCAGCGCCTGGGCGGTCAGTGTCGGCGGTTACCTGCCGTTCGCCCTGGCGATAGCCGTGACCGGCGCCGGTGCCGGCCTGCTCAATGGCGACACCCAGAAAAACATCATGGCCTGCGTACCGAGGGACCGTGCGGGCATGGCCTCGGGCATGAGTACCACCATGCGTTTCAGCGCGATCATGTTGGCGATTGGGGTGTATGGCGCGCTGCTGGCCAGCCATAGCGAGCATCTGCTGCACGCCAGCCTCGGCGCGCAATGGCAGGCCCAGGTACCGGGGATTGCCTCGCGGGTGGTGGCCGGGGATATGCCAGCAGCCATGGCGCTGCTGCCGGAATCGGCGCAGGGGCCGATGCAACCCTTGGCATGGCAGGCATTTGTCGGTGGGTTTGGCAGGGTGTTGTGGGTGGCGGGGCTATTGAGCCTGCTGGGAGCGCTGGTAGTAGGCCTGTTGATGAGGCATCCGATTCCGCTGCTGCAGCCCGTAGCCCCAGTCAAGTGAGCGTCAGCAAGATCCCGAAGCTCACCAGCAATGCGCCAAAAATCCGGTCGATCCACTGTCGCGCGGCCAATAACCTGGCGCGCACCGCCCCGGCGGAGAAGCACAGTGCGACGAGGCTGAACCACACCACATGTGCTCCAGCGATAAATAGCCCGTACCCGATTTGTGCCGTCACAGCGGTGTCCGGCCGTACGACTCCCATGAACAGACTGACGATGAAGATCGATGTCTTAGGATTCAACGCATTTGTGAGAAATCCCGTACGCAGCGCTCCCAGATCAGACATGGCGGGCGGTGGCGCATCCGACGGTTCAGTGGCCGGCCCGGAACGAAGCATCTTGATGCCCAAGTAGACGAGATAGGCCGCTCCAGCCAGCTTCAACACATTGAACAACCAAGGCGTTTGTTGCAGCACCAAGCCCAATCCGAGCAGCGTGTAGCACACGTGAACAAGCACCCCTAGGCCAATTCCGACAGCGGTGAGCACGCCCGCCCTTCGAGACAGGAGCAATCCGTTGCGAGACACCATGGCGAAATCCGGCCCTGGACTGATGCACGCCAGTAGTGTGATGGTGATTACCGCTATCCATTCGCCCATGCTGTACCCTTTGAATTCTTGGTGGTGTAGGGCAATATTTACAGATCCTATGCCTTGGTAAAAACGATGATTTCTGAAGAAAATGGTGACTACAACTCACTGACTTCTGAGACTCGCATGCCGTCTCTGCTGGCATTGCGCTGCTTCGAATCAGCCGCACGCCTGGAAAACTTCGCCCGCGCAGCTGACGAGTTGCACCTGACACCGGGGGCCATCAGCCGCGCAGTGCGCCTGCTTGAGGAGGATTTGGGCGTCGACCTGTTCGAGCGGCGTGGTCGCAGGGTGTTTTTAACCGATGCCGGAAGACGCCTGGCAAAAGCCACCAGTGAAGGGCTGGGGTTGATGACCCAGGCCGTACGCGAGATACGCACCGACGCCCGTCGAGCTCGCCAGCTCGTTCTGTCCTGTGAGCCCACGCTGTTGATGCGCTGGTTGATTCCTCGCTGGAGCGACTTCCAGACCCTTCACCCAGGCCTGGACATTCACCTGGTTGCTGGCGGCGGCCCCTTTTCATTCAACCAGGGTATCGACCTGGCCATCCGGCGCGACGATTTTCCCTGTCCTCCCGGCTACCATACCGAGACGCTATTCCCAGAGCAGGTCGGCCCCGTATGCCGGCCAGAAAAGGCAGATCAGTGGTTTGGCAAAAATCGCAAATCCCTGCTCCCCTCTGCCCCGCTACTGCAAACAGCTAGCCGGCCCACGGCTTGGCACGAATGGGCTTACGCAAAGCAACTGCCTGCTCCAGAAATGGAAATGCAATCTTTCGAGCACTTCTATTTCAGCATCCAGGCCGCCGTTGCAGGCCTTGGGGTAGCCATCGGCCCATGGCACCTGGTGCGCGACGATATCCAAAGCGGTGTGTTAGCCGCGCCATTGGGCTTTGTTGAAGATGGCTCGCGGTACTGCCTGCTATCGCCTACAGCGCCAAGGCCCGGTAGCGTGGAGATGGCGCTACTTGAATGGTTGCAAACTGTGGGGTGAGATGTCTGGGTGTTCAGTCATACCCCGGCGAACTAGCCAACTTGCCGAACGCGAAGCCCCTAAATAACAGGCGATAGAAAAGGACATACCGTGCTTATCGTATTCAGCGGCCTTCCCGGCACCGGCAAAACCACAATCGCCAAGGAGCTAGCGGCTAAAACCGGCGCCGTTTACCTGCGGATCGATACGATTGAGCAAGCGATCCGCAACTGCGCAGTTCTTGCACAAGACGTGGGGTCCAGCGGCTACAGGGTCGCGAATGAACTTGCCCTGAGTAATCTTCGCCTTGGCCACACGGTCATCGTTGACTGCGTAAACCCTGTAAGCGAAAGCCGAATAGCCTGGACCGAAATCGCCGTAAAGGCGGGTGTCGAGTTATTCAATATTCAAGTGATTTGCTCTGATAAAAATGAACACCAGCAGCGGGTGGAAACCAGGAAGAGTGATATTGCAGGGCTGATCCCACCCACCTGGCAGTCTGTGCTGGATCATGAATACGAAGCCTGGGAAGAAGCTCCGTTTTGCATAGACACTGCGCTGGTTTCACCGACGCAAGCGCTCTCGATGATCACCGACCGATTACTGTCTTAGCGGGTAATGGCGTCTATAAAGCTTCAAACATAGGATTGATGCACAGCGACTCTGGAGATGCATATGGACTTGGCAACACTCGCGTTATTCCTGCCCGCATGCTTTGCGCTGAATATGGCGCCAGGGCCCAACAATCTGCTGTCTATCAGCAATGCAACCCGCTATGGCTATCGCACATCCTGCCTGGCTGGCGTAGGTCGCTTGCTGGCGTTCGCAATCATGATCGCACTTGCCTCGGCGGGCTTGGCCGTGGTGTTGCAAACTTCAGAGCTAGTCTTTTACGGGATCAAAATAATTGGCGCGGCTTATCTTTTCTACCTGGCGTATCAACTGTGGAACGCCGCACCGCAAGTAGCAGCCGAATCCGAAACCCCTCAGGTGGGACTGTGGGGGTTGGCAAGACAGGAATTCCTCGTGGCCGCCGGCAACCCCAAAGCCATTCTGATCTTTACCGCGTTCTTACCTCAATTCGTTGACCCAGCGGTAGACGTGGGCTCCCAGTTGACGCTGCTGGGATTGCTGTTCCTGGTATTGGAATGGATTGCCATTGGCATCTACGCATACATCGGACTGCACATGCGCCGCTGGTTTACCCAGCCTCGAGGCAAGAAGATTTTTAATCGTTGCTGCGCGGGTTTGTTGTCCGCAGCTGCCTCGATGTTATTGATAGCGCGGCGTGGGTGAGTCTCATCAACAAAACAAAAACGGGACAGATTGATCTTCAAGCGGACGCAAGCTGAATCGCCCCTAGTTTCGTAGGCGCCATCAAGCTACAAGGAAGGGTTGCTAACCCTGCATAACTGTCCGCTTTTGGCCGATTTCTGCCGGTGACAACCGACTGAAAACGGCCAAAAGCAGACGCTCAGCGATGGGGGCTAAGCGATGTATTTCATCCCATAATAAGCTTCAGAAAGCTTTCAGCCTCAGAACGGTTATGGAACATCAAAGTGAAGGTGCCCAGCGTAAGCAAGCAGCAAGGGGGAGATTCGATTTCTTCGAAAACGATTTTCACAGACGTCCTCCAGTCAAACCTTAATTACGTAGTTACAGGAAGTAGCGGTTTGACCTGCCTTCCATCCTGAAACACCCGATCCTTACCATCATGCTTGGCTTTATACATATTGCTGTCGGCGCATTTGAGCACCGTTGACATGTCCGATGTCGCTCGGAACGGCGCGACGCCCGCGCTGCAAGTGAATTGATGCGGAGGCAATACGCTGCTACGGATGTTGGCCAGCAGGCGCAACGCATATTCATTAGCAACCGCATCATCTTCGCCCAACAACAAGACACCGAACTCCTCACCTCCAATCCGTCCGACACAGTGGCTGCCAGCGGTGGTTTTCAGGCACCCGGCCATGGCACACAAAATCTTGTCACCGACATCGTGACCGTACTGATCGTTTTTTAATTTAAAGTCGTCAATGTCCAACATTATGAAGTAGCCGCTGGGACCTTCAGCCAATGCCTTTTTTAAGGTCTCTATAAAGGCCCGCCGGTTAAGTAAGGAGGTGAGAAAGTCTGTCTCCGCCAATGTCCTGAACTCACTTTCGACCAACAATACCGACCGCATGCTTCTTAAAAAGGTAAAGCTAAGAGTAAAACCAATGGACATGGAGGCAACGCAAAAAATCACCACATAAACTTCCAGTCCCCGGTAAAAGCCAACGTCCAAAGTGGGCCACATCAGCATCCAGACCAGTAATGTAGAAAAAAGATAGTCCTGAACTGTGACGAATAAGATAGCACTGCTTACCACGATGATCACAGCAAGGGGCAGCGTAAAGACGCGTAACTGCACATTGGTGTCAATCACATATGCAAAGCCGAGTGACAAAATCAATATATAGACGCCGCCGAGCATTCTCCATATGCGGAAATCAGAAACTACGCGATGGACGTACCAAATAACAAACAACAATGTTGTGACCAATAGGTTCGGTAGATTTAACGTTGTCGCAGGCTCAATCAGCAAAACGCAAAGCCAGGAAACAATTCCTGCCATTTCAATCTTGGTAACCGCTGGTGACAGCAGCGTTCGCATTCTTGGTCGGATTTTGAAAATCGCCGGCATCCCTAAACTCCTTTTCCGAAACGGCCTGAATGTGACGTGAACGTGTGAGCAATACCTGACCAATGACTTAAGTGTATTTCGGCATCTATACTCCTGTTATCAATCGGAAAAGACTGCACGCAAAACTTTCATATTGCTTTCACCATCAACGAAGAGGCGTTACCGCGACGCAGATAGAGCATTCAATGCAGGTCGCTGGTGACTCTGCCAATGGCTTTCACGACTTGCTTTGCGCCTGACTGGATAGCCACCATCGCCATACCTGCCTGTTCGGACAGTTCCAATAAAACGTCGGCTTGGTCTCTGCTGCACTGGACATGCAACGCTGCTGCGCCGGCCAATTCTCGGTTTTGCCTGACCACGCCGTTAATCTCCCGCGTGGCTGCACTGGTACGGCCGGCGAGCTTGCGCACTTCATCCGCCACCACAGCGAATCCTCGCCCATGCACTCCAGCGCGTGCAGCTTCGATAGCGGCGTTAAGCGCCAAAAGGTTGGTCTGGGTGGCAATGGCGCCAATCGTGTCGACGATGGAACCGATCAACTGCGACTGCGATTCAAGCGCGGTCATGCTGTCGGTCACCAAGGCCATCTGTTGGGCGATATTCTGTGTTCCAAGTACGGAGTCGGCGACCAATTCCATACCTCGGTTAGCTTTTACATCGGTATCTAGCGACACCTCGTAAGCCATGGTCGCTGCTTGTTTGATTTGGTCGGCTTTTTCAACTTGCTCGGTCACTACACTGGCGAATTTGGCAATTTTATAAACCCGACCGGAAGCGTCTCTGATGGGATTGTAAGTGGCCTCTAGCCACACCACTTTTCCGCTTTTATCTACCCGGCGAAAGCGACCAGCGTTAAACACGCCCTTGTTCAGACTCTTCCAGAACTCGGCGTAATGCGCCGACGCCACGTCCTCCGCGAGGCAGAACAGGCGGTGATGCTTGCCCTGTATCTCCGCAAGGCTATAACCCATGGCCTGGACGAACGATTCGTTGGCGTAAATGACCTCACCCGCGAGACTGAACTGAATCATCGCCATCGAGCGGTTCAGTGCGTTGAACATTTCGATGACCTCCTGTTCGTCTTGCGCCAGAGGTGGTGCAACCATGCCGTAGCCTTGAAACGTCCGGTTCGCTGCAGCGATCCAACCTACATTGAGTGTCACAGCCCGGCCGTCGGAGGCACGATAGCGTTGCCGTTGGATGGCGTACAGGCTGGGTGCAAAATCATTCTGCGGCTCCGCGTTGATGTTACTCATTGCCATATTTGAAAGCTGTTCGAGCGAGTATCCCAGCGTTTGCGCAAACCGCTGGTTGGCCGAGATAATCCGACCAGCACCATCGACACGTATTGAAAGAAAAACCGCTTCGATACTGGCAACTGTACCGAGCGACAGGGACAGTTCCTCTTGGCAGGCAAAAAGAGCATTCTTTATCTGGCGATTAAACACGCTGAACTCCGGTATAAAAAATTACAACAGAAAAAGACATTGCTCAGTGTTTAAGTCGATCCCGAGAGGGAAGGTTAAATAACAAACGAACTCATTGGGGCCAGCGTCCACTAACAATGCAAATACAGCCAGACTTATTTTCCACTTCGCTTTCATCAACTCCCAGTTCCATGCTGACCCGTGCAACTGCGAAGTAAATTGACATGGCCCGCCGCATCAGTTCGAGAAAGGCCGGGCTCAACTCCACCAAGCGTTTATCGCATTTGAAATAGCCGTGTAACTGGCCTTCCTTGATCATGCGCTGCATGTGTGTTTTGGATACGCCCAGACGCGATGAAAGCTCAACGTAAGAGGATACTTTGTAGCCAGTCTCTAACGAGCCGTTGCGCAAGGCATCAGCATAGAGTGCGAGCATCGGCAGGTGACCGCCATCCCGGTTGAGAATCCATTTCGCTTCAGGCAAAAGCTTGTCGAGCAGGAAGTCGCCTTCAAGTATTCTGGCAAAACCTCGAAAAAAAACGCGCAATAGATCCGCACTTTTCCCCATGCCCGACAACCAACTGTCGTATGGAGAGATCATCTGCGAAGGCAGTAGATACGATTTGATTAGCTGCGCGGTATTGCACAGCGCTTTATCCGTGGGTCGGAAGCTACGTTGGCGTCCGTCCTGGACATGTAACCGGACATCCAGATATCCGGCGATAGATAAGAACGAGCAATATGAGTCCAGGCTGTTGCGAGACATATAGCCACGTTCTTGGCAAAATGCTTTCACTTTGGATAAGGGAACTTGCTCATCTTTATAACTAAAGCTCAACAAAGACAGGGCTACCATGAACCGGTCATATTTCAACAGGTTTTTATAGAATGAAGGCTTTTGTCGATAGCTCTCCATAACCAAATCGAAATGCAGGAGAACAGCTTCGTCTATATTGCCTCGGGTCATTTCGTAACTGGTCTCTTTCAAATTCTCAAGCAGATCAGTCTTGTTCATCGAGTACACAACCCTTAATCGGTAATATCAAACGGCTACCATTCACAATACGCACAGTATATGTGTATTCGAACCGCTGGCAGGTTCACCCCAAAAATGTTTTATGACCTGACTCGCTTCGATTACCGGTCATCCGCAAGCGTGTCTGATCGATGCCCTCCGGCTTAAAGACGCGCTGCGTGCATGAATCCGTTCGACCAATTGCAGCCAACAACGCATCACGATAATTCCCGCCCGTTCTTGCATCATGATCCTCGCCACGTTCCCCTCGTGCCACCGAACTATAGTTGTAGGATCTAACCCATCTTGGAGTAGGCCAGCGCGAATTCATCGGCCAGGATCCTGACGGTTGTCTCGTCAGGTTGGTAGCGCGGTTGGGTGAGAGGCCGACTTACTCAATCTGAATTTGAATCTGAGCCAAGCCGATGTTCAGGTTTTGGGTTCAGCGGACGCAGTTCAACGTCCGCTAATGGCCGTTAGTGAACGCTCAGGCTCCTGAGTCTCGAGCACAATCCCACGCCCAATCGAGCAGAGCCATACCGATAACGGCGTCTTAAATTTCCCGTAAAAAGATAGGGTTGCGGAAGCGATCCGAAAAATTGCGGAAGTGATCGTCAAATCTTAGGCAATAAAAAACCCCGTAGACCATTGATCTACGGGGCTTTCAAGAGTGGAGGCCGAGGTCGGAATCGAACCGGCGTAGGCGGATTTGCAATCCGCTGCATAACCATTTTGCTACTCGGCCTCAAACGATCAATGCCAAAACCACTGACATTCACCGCATATAAACTTGAGTGGGCTATGTGAAGCTTGCCTCTACTCTATCTCATTGAAAACATTGAAGTTTTTTATGTCTCAGCGCGTTCAATGGCGGCAATTATGTACTCATTTGCCGGGGCTGGCAACCCCTTGATTTCAAAAAATATTCTTCTGTAGGGCAGAGCCGGGGCGGTCTGGGAGAACACGCCCCTGCCCTGCCTATGCTTAGTAGCCCAGTGACAGCCCGGTATTGCGCCGTGGGTCGTTGGCGCCGTAGAAGCGGTTGTTGCCCACGGGCTTGCCGTCCAGGGACGGGGCGCCGACGAGGATCGCGGCCAGGTGGTTGGCGTCTTGGGGGCCGGCGAATTTGTGGCCCCAGCTTTCGAGGATTTTCTGGGTGTCGGGGCTCAAGGCGAAGGTTTCGAGGTTGGTGGTGTCGGGCATCCACTGTTGGTGGAAACGTGGAGCGTTGACGGCTTCCTGGATGTTCATCTTGTAGTCGATGACGTTGAGGATGGTGAGCAAGGTGGCGGTGATGATGCGGCTGCCCCCCGGTGTGCCGATGACCATCACGGCCTTGCCGTCCTTGGTCACGATGGTCGGGCTCATGGACGACAGGGGCGCCTTGCCCGGGGCGATGGCGTTGGCTTCGCCCTGGACCAGCCCGTACATGTTTGGCACGCCGACCTTGACGGTGAAGTCGTCCATTTCGTCGTTGAGGATCACCCCGGTCTTGCTGGCCATGACGCCGGCACCGAACCAGTCGTTGAGGGTGTAGGTCACCGACACCGCGTTGCCCCATTTGTCGACGATGGAGTAATGGGTGGTGTTGCTGCCTTCATGGGGCGCAACGCCGGGCTTGATGGCCATGGAGTCGCCGGCCTTTTGCGGTTCGATGGCGGCGCGCAGTTTGGCCGCGTAGTTCTTGTCCAGCAGATGCTCCACGGGGTTCTGCACGAAGTCCGGGTCGCCCAGGTAGCTGTTGCGGTCGACGTAGGCGTGGCGCATGGCTTCGATCTGGTAATGGGTGCCCTGGGCCGAGCCGTAGCCCAGTTCGGCCATGGGGTAGCCTTCGAGGATGTTCATGATCTGGCAGATCACCAGGCCGCCCGAGCTCGGTGGTGGTGCCGAGACCACGTGGTAGCCACGGTAGTCGCACTCGATGGGCGCCAGCTCGCGGGTCTGGTATTTGTCCAGGTCGGCCTGGGCGATGATGCCCTTGCCGGCCTGGCTGGAGTCGACGATAGCCTTGGCCACCCAGCCTTTGTAGAAGCCATCGGCGCCCTTGGCGGAGATTTCCCGCAGGGTGCGCGCGAGGTCTTTTTGCACCAGTTTCTGCCCAACCTGCAGCGGCTCGCCTTTATTGAGGAAGATGCCACGCAGGTCCTGGTCTTTTTTGAATTCTTCGGTGGCGCTGTGCAGCATGTCGATATCGCCCTGGTCGAGGGCAAAGCCGTTTTCTGCAAGCTTGATAGCCGGCGCGATCACCTGGGCACGCTTGAGGGTCCCGTATTTACTCAGGGCCAGCTCCATGCCGGAGACGGTGCCGGGCACGCCGACCGCCAGGTGGCCCTTGGCGCTGAGGCCAGGGACGACATTGCCGTCTTTATCCAGGTACATGTCGGCGGTGGCCGCCAAGGGGGCTTTTTCGCGGAAGTCGAGGAAGGTCTTGCGCCCGTCCGCCAGCTGCACGGTCATGAAACCACCGCCGCCGAGATTGCCCGCTGCCGGGTAGACCACCGCCAGGGCGTATCCCACGGCCACTGCCGCATCCACGGCGTTGCCGCCAGCCTTCAACACATCGACACCCACGTGGGTCGCCAAATGCTGGGCCGTCACCACCATGCCGTTTTCACCGGCCACCGGGGCCTGGGAGGCCGCCTGCACACCGCTGAATGTCAGGACCAGGGCCGTCGCGATCAAGGTTCGGGTAAAGGGTTGGTAGTTCATCCGTGGATACTCTGTTTATTAGAAGCGTTAAACGTAGCTTCTTTCGCACAGCAACCCCAGCCAAGTGGCGCTTTTCAGACAGAGCTTGTCGGTGACGGAATGCTATATTCGCCCCGCCCTCCTCATTGCCCATGAGACACACCGATGCCCACGGTCGCCGACCCAATCCACGCGCTGTACCACAAGATCACCTGGAAGCTGATTCCGTTCCTGTGCTTCTGCTACCTGGCGGCCTACCTGGACCGGATCAACATCGGTTTTGCCAAGTTGCAGATGCAAGACCAGTTGCAGTTCAGCGAAACCGCGTTCGGCCTGGGCGCCGGCCTGTTTTTTGTCGGCTATATCCTGTTTGAAGTGCCGAGCAACCTGATCCTCGAGCGCGTCGGCGCTCGGATCTGGATCGCGCGCATCATGATCACCTGGGGCCTGCTCTCGGCCTGCACGTTGCTGGTCACCTCTACCACCCAGTTCTATGTGCTGCGGTTTTTGCTCGGCGTCGCCGAAGCGGGATTCCTGCCGGGGGTGTTGTATTACCTGACCACCTGGTTCCCCACCCATCGCCGGGGGCGGGTGATTGCGCTGTTCATGATCGGCCTGCCGCTGTCCAGTGTGATTGGCGGGCCGTTGTCCGGCTGGATCATGGGCCACTTCGACCAGGTGGGCGGCCTGCGTGGCTGGCAATGGCTGTTCCTGCTCGAAGCGCTGCCCAGCGTGCTGTTGGGGGTATTGGCGTTCTGGGCCCTGCCCAATACCTATCACCAGGCCAAATGGTTGTCAGCCGCCGAAAAGACCCTGCTGCAACAGCAGTTGCAGGCCGATGACAGCCAGGCCAGCCAAAGCCCACGGCGCTTTCGCGAGGGGTTCTTCAACCTCAAGGTGTGGATGCTTGGCGGGATTGATTTTTCGATCCTGCTCAGTGCCTACGCCATGGGCTTCTGGATGCCGACCCTGATCCGCAACGCGGGGGTCAGCGACACGTTCCATATCGGCCTGCTCACCGCCCTGCCCAGCGTCGCCGCGCTGGCGGGCATGCTGCTGATCGGCGCCAGTTCCGACAAATACCGTGAACGCCGCTGGCACATTATCGTGCCGTTTTTGGTGGGCGCCGCGGCCATGGCCAGCAGCACGTTCTTCACCCATAACGTGATCGCCACCGTGGCCCTGTTTGCCGTGGCTTCGGCAGCGATCCTCGGTGCGGTGCCGGTGTTTTTCAGCCTGCCGGCGACCTTCCTTACCGGCACTGCGGCGGCCACCGGTTTTGCCCTGGCGTGCTCCCTGGCGAATATCGCCGGGCTGGTCAGCAACTCGTTGATGGGCCTGGCGATAGATATCACCGGCAGCAGCGCTGGGGCCATGTGGTTCTTTGCCGCCAGCCTGCTGCTCAGTTGTTTGCTGGTGATTGCGTTGCCGGCGAAATTGGTCAACCGCTAGGCTGTGGGAGCTGGCTTGCCTGCGATAGCGGTGTGTCAGCCGCCAGAAATGCTGACTGAACTGCCGTCATCGCGGGCAAGCCCGCTCCCACAGGGGGGAGGCAGGCTCAAT
This sequence comes from Pseudomonas sp. HC1(2025), assembly GCF_058742075.1. NCBI lineage: Bacteria > Pseudomonadati > Pseudomonadota > Gammaproteobacteria > Pseudomonadales > Pseudomonadaceae > Pseudomonas > Pseudomonas sp. HC1(2025). The sequence goes on from NZ_CP196017.1 coordinate 3,348,177, forward strand.
GACCGCTATGGGCCATGCCACTCGGCTGCTGCAACAGTGCCAGGTCTATCTCCTCGAAACGCAGCACCCGCCCGCCGGTATCTGCCGCGACTTTCTGCGCCACCGCCTGCTCGGCAAACGAGGCCAGCACCACGCCCATGGCGCCCTTGAGCCCGGTGCCGAGCACGTAGTAGGCGGTCTTGGCGTCGATCAGGTGGGCATCGTCCGGGGTATTCCAATGGCTGCGCCCCATGTCATGCACATACAGCTTTGACTGGGCATGATGATTTTCCGGCTGCAACCACCAGCCGAGCATTTCTGCGGTCGAGCAGAACTTCTTCGCCGCGCCCTGCTCCACCACCTCGCCCTTGGGCCCCGGGAATTCGCTGATCACCATGCCGCACACATGGCACTCATCCGCCGGATGGAACGCCACCGGCCCATCACCTGCCCCGGCCGCCACTGGTTTGTCACACCCCACCAACAGCAGGCTCAACAGCAACACCCATCCGATTTTCATGCTCAGCTACTCCACCGATAAAAAATTCATGCCGCGCGCCGCCCGAACAGCCAATAGGCCCAGGCCAGCGGCCCGGCGACCCACGCCGCCAGGCACAACCACAACGCCGCCTCCGGCACTGCCAAGTCACCGCCCAGGGCCATCACGCCTACCGACGCGGGGCCGGCATCGAAGCCCGACAGGTTGATCAGCCGGTACACATCCGCCGGGTTGAACAGCAACAGCCAGGGCAGCAGCGTCGGGCTGAACTGCCCCTCGCTGAGCACCAGCAGCGCCAGCAATGCCAGGTCAAAGACCAGCACAAAAAAGAACCACACCCCCAGGGCCAACCCGGCCGCCGTGGACTTTTCCGCCGAGACGCTGCTCAACACATACGCCATCCCCAAAAAGCCCCAGCCGAGCAAGGTCGAGGTCAGCATGAAGCGGCCAAAGGCCCAGAGCAGCAGGCTGAATTCGACGTCATCCACCAGCAGCGCGATGGCGAGCATGGCGCAGCCGAATCCGATAAAGGTCGCCAGCGCCAGGATCAGCCCATGCCCGACAAACTTGCCGAGCAGGATCTGCCCGCGCCCCAGGGGATAGGTGAGCAACAGCAGCAAGGTGCCGCTTTCGTCCTCGCCGACAATCGCGTCATAGGCCAGCAACAGCGCAATCAATGGCATCAGGAAGGTCGCCAAGCTGGCCAGGCTGGCGATGGTTGCCGGGATCGAGGTAAAGCCCAGTTGCCCGGACGCCGCCGCACCGAGCCACCCAATACCGATGGCCAGCACCGCGAACAACAGGCTGATGGCCAATAACCAACGGTTGCGCAGGCCATCGCTGAATTCTTTGCGGGCCATGTTCCAGATCGGCGTCATTGGGCACGCTCCACAGGGCTGTCCATGTAATGGCGGTACAGGTCTTCCAGGGACGGCACGACAATTTCCACGTCACTGGGGCTATCCTGGTCGAGCAACTGGCGCAGCAGGTCCAGCTTGTTGCCATTGAACGCCGCCACTTGCAGCCCTTGCGCGCCCCAGCGCTGGGTCACGTGGCCGGCCTCGCTCCAGCGTTTTTGCAAGAGCGCCGCACGTTGCAGGCCGCTGCTGCGGATCAGGGTCGGCAGCCCCGCTTCTTCGCGCAAGGCCGCCAGGGTGCCGAGGGCCAGCAGGCGGCCCTGGGTGAGGATCGCGGCACGGTTGATATGGGCCTCCACGCCCGGCAGCACATGGGAGCAGAGGATGATGCTGGTGCCCTGCCCGCGCAGGCGGTCGAGCAAGCAGTACAAATCCTGGGTGGCGATCGGGTCCAGGCCCACGGTGGGTTCGTCGAGCAGCAACAGGCGCGGCTCGCCAAGCAGGGCCTGGGCCAGGCCGAGGCGCTGGCGCATGCCCTTGGAATAGGTCTTGACCCGCCGTCGCGCCGCCGCTGTCAGGCCGACGTCTTCCAGCAACGTCGAGACCTGGCTCATCGGCGCGCTCTTGAGCCGGGCAAAATGCTGCAAGGTCTCCAGGCCGCTGAGTTGCGGGTAGAACGTGACGTTTTCCGGCAGATAGCCGAGCATCCGGCGCACCTGGGGATCACTGGGCGCGCGGCCAAACACCCGTACCTGGCCGCTGCTTGCCTGCAGTAAACCGAGGATCAGTTTCATGCTGGTGGTCTTGCCCGCGCCGTTATGGCCGAACAGGCCCAGCACTTCCCCGGGCGCCAGGGTCAGGCTCAAGTCATGCAGCACAGTGGCGGGCCCATAACGCTGGGTCACGCCTTCGATTTCGACGACAGGCATCATGCGGGCTCCTTGAGCAGGGAAAGCGTGGGGTCTTTCATCAGCGGATGGCTGTCCATCACCCCCGGCGACTTGATCACCGGAAACGCCCGTTGCACCCAGCGCAGCAACTCGATGCCGGGGCTGTTCATCAGCAGGCGCACCTGGGGATACAACCACAGCAGGCGGTCGACGTTATCGTTGGGCTCGTAGGCCACATCCCCCAGGCCGTCGTTATTGCGGTCCCAGCCCAGGTAGTCGCTCCAGTAATTGCCGCGGCCATCTGCCGACCATTCCTGCAAGCGGGTGGCCACGTACTTGACCTGGCGCTGGTTGCCGACAAAGGCATTGTTGGCAATCCGGTTGTCTTCGGAGCCGGCCGTGAGGTGAATGCCCACCGCGCTGCGCCCAAAGTGGTTGTGTTCGATGCTGTTGAACAGCGAGTTGTAGATAAACAGCGCCTTGCCTTCGGCCCCGGTGATCATGGTGTCGCCGGTGGTGCCGTCGCGCACGTCGTTGACCACGTTGTCGCGCAGGGTGGAATAGGTGATGTAGTTCATCAGGATCCCGTAGTTCTGGTCCTGCTCGGAGCGATTGCCGATCACCGTCAGCTTGCGGCTTTGCATCAGCGCATAGCCGGTGCGGGTGCGGCGGGTGATGTTGCCGAGCACCTGGTTGTCGTTGGCGAACATGTAGTGGATGCCGTAGCGCAGGTCTTCCAGGGTGTTGCCTTGCAGCAGGTTGCCGTTGGAGGTGTCGATGTAGATGCCATCGCGGGCATCGCGCACCAGGTTGCCGATCACCCGCGCGCCCTTGACCGCGTACAAATGGATGCCATTGCCCCGGTCCTGGGAACGCATGGCCGGGTCGCCCTGGATCTGGTTGTCGATCACGCTCACATCCGCCGTGCCATCGACCCACACGCCAAACCCCTGGCCGCGCAGGCGGTTGTTCTTGATCAAGGCGCCGTGGGCCTTGGGCTGGATGAAAATGGCCGCGTTCATCGCGGTGAGGTCATGGCCCCAGTCGAGGAAGGTGCAGCCCTCGACGGTGACGTCGGCAGCGTTGATCAACAGACCATTGCCCTGGCCCTGGCTGTGGATCACCGCACCGGGTTCGCAAGTCAGTTGCAAGGGCTGGTCGATGCTGAAGGAGCCCTGGTAGTCACCGGCGGGCAATTGCCAGTGGTGCGGGCCTGCGGCTACCAACGGCAGGTCGGTGATGGGCAGTACAGCGGCACTGGCGGTGGCCGAAAATAGCAGCCACACACACCCGGTCCATAACGTGCGGGGTCGAGCCACGGAGTATTCCTTTTTGATCAAAACAGATCCCATGTGGGAGCTGGCTTGCCTGCGATAGCGGTGTGTCAGGCAACCGACAGTTTTCTGATGCACCGCTATCGCAGGCAAGCCAGCTCCTACATTTATTGGGTGCTCGCCGTTAAGTGCGCTCCACCAGCATCCGCCCCACCATCTCCATATGCAGCGCATGGCAGAACCAGCTGCAGTAGTACCAATGCAGCCCCGGTTTGTCGGCGATGAAGGTGATGGAAGAAGTTTGCTGCGGGCTGATTTCCATGCTCACGCCATGGTTGGTCATGACAAAGCCATGGGTCACGTCCTCGATCTGGTCGATGTTGGTGATGGTCACGGTGACCTCATCGCCGTGCTTGACGGTAAATTCCGTCAGGCCGTAGGTCGGCGCCATGGAGGTCATGTACACCCGCACTTTCTTGCCGTCGCGGATCACCTTGTTATCGGTCTCCAGCTTGATCCCGTCCTTGGCCGCAATGGCCACGGTTTCGGCAAAGAACGGGTCGTTGCGCTCCCAGATTTTCTTGGTCTTGATCTGGTCGCGCCGCGCCATCACGCAGTCGTGGGGTTCGGCGAAGGTCGGGCCGTCGTGGACCAGTTTCATTTCATCGCCGGAGATATCGATCAACTGGTCGTTTTCCGGGTGCAACGGGCCGGTGGGCAGGAAGCGGTCCTTGGAGAACTTGCTCAGTACCACCAGCCATTGGCCGTCGGCATCCCGGGTTTCGGTGAGCGAGGCGTGGTTGTGGCCAGGCTGGTAGTGCACATCGAGCTTCTGCTTGATGTAGTTGACCTTCTCACCGCCGTAGGCGCGGATGGCTTCGGCGATGTTCCACTTGACCACCTGGCTGTCGATAAACAGCGTGGTGTAGGCAAAACCCCGGCCATCGTAGGTGGTGTGCAGCGGGCCCAGGCCCAGTTCCGGCTCGCCGACTACCACGCCGCGCGGGTCTTTGATCTTGTCGCTGAACAGGTCGTCGAGCTTGTCGATGGCAATGATGGTGCAGGTCGGCGACAGCTTGCCGTTGGCGATAAAGTACTTGCCGTCCGGCGAGGTGTTGCAGCCGTGGGGGTTCTTCGGCACCGGGATATAGCGGGTGAATTCGCTGTCCTTGCCGTCGTCGCCCTTGCGCCCGTCCACCACCGGCACCTTGACCCCGTCGAGGTTGATGAACTTGCCGGCCTTGATCGCTGCCTCGATGCGCGGGATGTTGAACACCACCACCCAGTCGCGCTCGTTGCGCATCATGCCGCCCAGGTCGGAGGCCTTTTCCGAGTTGTAGCAGGTGGCCGCCGCGTATTTGCCGGTGTAGTCCATGTCGGCGTTGTCGAGGTTGCCGTCGACGATGACCTGGAAGGCCATTTCCATCTTCTCGGCGTCGATGGCGTTGAACAGGGTGAAGCTGTTCTTGTCCTGCAGGTCGAAGGTGTGGCCGTCATTGGGGTGCGGGATGATGAACTCGGCGTTGCAGAACACGTACTTGGTGTACGGCACCTTTTGCAGGCGCAGGCCGTGGATCGCCTGGGCGTTGGGCACGGTGACGATCTTGTCGCACTTCATGATGTCCAGGCGGATCCGCGCCACGCGAGTGTTGGCCTTGTCGTTGATAAACAGGTATTTGCCGTCGTAGCGGCCATCGGTGGTGGACAAGTGCGGGTGATGGCAATCGCCGTTCTGGTACTTGGCGCCCTCCCCCAGGATGCGCTTGCTCTCGTTGGTCAGGCCCCAGCCGGTAGCCGAATCGACGTTAAACACCGGGATGCGCATCAGCTCGCGCATTGACGGCACGCCCAACACCCGCACTTCGCCCTGGTGGCCGCCGCTCCAGAACCCGTAGTACTGATCCAGCTCCCCTGGGCCCACATGGATTTTCGACTTGGCTTCCTTGGCCGCCGCCGCAAAGGACTCGCGGGTAAACACCGTACCGCCGAGGGCCGAGGCCCCTGCCAGCACCGCGCCGGTGACGGCGCCAGTGCCAAGGAAACCACGCCGGCTCATGCCTTCGGGTTCCGGGGTGGTCCCGGTCTTGTTCGATTCGCTGTCGTTCATGATGTGCTCCAGATATGAAAAGTGGGTGCCCAAGGCCGTCATTCAGGCACCGCCACCTGCACCACCGGGATCAATTGCCCAGGGGTGGGTGCGGCCTTGTTGCGTTTCTTGCGCTTGTTGATCAGGGGCGGGCATTTGTGGTCGTTGTGCCAGGTCATCTGGCAATCGAGGCAGTAGTGGCATTCATTGGCGTTGATATGGCCGTCGGGGTGGATCGCCTGGATCTCGCATTCCCTGGCACACAACTGGCACGGATCGCCACACTCCTTGCGCCGTTTGAGCCAGTCGAACAGCCTGAATTTGCTGGGGATCGCCAGCGCCGCGCCCAGTGGGCAGAGGTAGCGGCAGTAGACTTTGCGCGTGAACAGGTTGATCACCAGCAGCGCCACGGCGTACAGCACGAACCACCACTGGCGGTCGAAATGCAGGGTGATGGCGGTCTTGAACGGTTCCACTTCGGCAAACCGCTCGGCGGTGGCCATCGACTCCAGGGACAGGCCAAACAGCCCCAGTAGGATCAAATACTTGATCGCCCACAGCCGCTCATGCACGGCAAACGGCAACTCGAACTGGCGCACCTTGAGCTTGCGCGCCGCCTCGTTGAGCAACTCCTGCAGCGCCCCGAACGGGCACAACCAGCCACAGAACACCCCCCGGCCCCACAGCAGGATGCTGGCGGCGGTGAATACCCAGAGCATGAAGATCAGCGGGTCGGTGAGGAACAGCTCCCAGCGGAACTGCTGGAACAGGGCATGCACAAAGGTCAGCACATTGACCACCGACAGTTGCCCCAGGGCGTACCAGCCGATAAACACCACGGTAAACAGCAGGTAGCCACGGCGCACCCAGTGCAGCAGACGCGGGCGCCGGGCCAGGCTGTCCTGCAAAAACAGAATCACCGTCAGCAGCACCAGGGCGGCGCCCAGGATCAGGATCTGCACGTGTTTCTGGTACCAGATCGTCAGCCACATCGGCCGGTTGGCTTCGTCGATGGCGGCCTGTTCGGCGGCGGTGGGCAACGGGCGCTCCAGATACGCCTCGGGCATCTGGTAGGGCAATTCAAAACTGCTGAAGGTGCCACTGACCGGGCCGGTCTGGCGCCGTACCAGCAGCTCCAGGGTCCACGCTGAGCCTGGATCGAACGCAGCCTGGGGGCGCACGATAAACACCGACATTTCATCGAACTCGGGCATGCCCTCGGCGAACACGTCGTACAGGCGCTGGTGGTCCATATCGCGGAAGCTGATGACATTGCCGAACTGGCGCAACTGCACCCGATCAAAAATCCCGCCGCGCACATAGCCCGAGCCCTTGAACGAAAAAATCCCGCGTCCCAGCACCGCGATGGCCTGCTCGCCAGGCTTGAGGCCCTGCATCAACACCCGGTACTGCGCGTCACCCAACAGGTTGCGGCCGATGGTCGGCGCGTTGAGATCGGCCACATACAAGTCGATAAACGTCTCGTCGACCTGCCCCGCCCCCGCCACGTCCACGCCTTCGGCCTCGGTGCCCTTGAAGGCGGCATCCACCTGGCCGCGCGTCAGGTGCAAGCGGCGCACCGCGCCATTGCCGGTCAACTGCGCCCAGTTGGCCGGCTCGAACAGGTCAGCGCGCACCAGCGCGACTTTCTGCGCGGTGCTGGCCTTGTCCTCGATCAGCTTGAGCGACACCGCCACTTCGTGGGCGGCGCGCATGATCACCTCATTGACCACCATCGCCGTGACCGTGGCACCGGCCACCGCATCCACGGTCACCGCCTGGCTGTCACTGGAATGCCCCACCACCACCCGCTGCTTGACGTTGATCCCGCTGTAGCGGGCGGTGAAGTCATGCAGCTTGGCCTCGGGAATGCCGATCAACAGAATCGGCTCGTGGTGCTCCAGCACATAGGCATCACGGATCACCCCGGCCGGGTCGAGAATCACCTGGGTGTTGATCGGTTTGCCGGAGTACGCCGGGATGTCCACCACGTCCAGGCTCTGGAACACATAGCCGATGACCGCGCCTTTGGCCGACAGCGTGCGCACCTTGAACGGGCCTTGGGCGGCGGAAATGGCGTCGGCCTGCGGGAAAATCTTGTCGATGCGCTGCTGTTCAATCGCGCCGTAGGACTTGGCCTGGGCCGGGCCGGCCAGGCTGAACAGCAGCACCAGGACAACCAGCCAGGTAACGGGACTTGCAGCCAGGGTAGCGAGGGTCGAGGGCTTGGGGCGGTTCATGGGCTCACTGACTTCAACGGCCGGGATATGCAGCCGATGGTAGGTGGCACGTGGCCAGTGAGCCCTTGATTGAAATCAAGTCTGGGGGTGGTGCGGCGTTTGGGCGCTGGCTACATGCCCAACCACTGCGGCAGCGCCAGTGAGATAAACGGCACGTACGTCACCAGGACCAGGAACGCCAGGAGGATCATCAGCCATGGCATCGCTGCGCGGATCGTCTGGCCCAGGGTCAGGCCGGTCACCGCCGAGGTCACGAACAGGTTCAGCCCAACGGGCGGATGCACCAGGCCGATCTCCATGTTCACCACCATCACAATCCCCAGGTGAATCGGGTCGATGCCCAGCTTCATCGCAATCGGGAAGAAGATCGGCGCCAGGATCAGCACAATGGCCGAGGGCTCCATAAAGCTGCCGGCGATCAACAGCACCACGTTGACCATCAGCAGGAAACCGATCGGCGTCAGCCCTTCGGAGATGACCCAGGCCGTGATTTCCTGCGGGATCTGTTCGGTGGTCAGCACATGGGCAAACAGCATGGCGTTGGCGATGATGAACATCAGCATGATCGACAGGCGCCCAGACTCCAGCAGCACCTTGGGGCAATCCCTCAAGCGCATGTCCTTGTACACAAACAGCGCGACAAACGCCGAGTACACCGCCGCCACCGCTGCAGCTTCAGTGGGGGTGAACATGCCGCTGTAGATACCGCCGAGGATGATCACCAGCAGCAACAGGCCCCAGAACGCGCGACGGGCACAGCCCAGCCACTGGGCAAAGGTCGCCCGGGGTTGTGCCGGCAGCTTCTTGATACGCGCCACGATGTAGATCGCGATCATCAGCATCAGGCCCAGCAGCAAGCCGGGGATCACCCCCGCCATAAACAACTTGCCCACCGAGGTTTCCGTCGCCGCCGAATACACCACCATCACGATGGAAGGCGGAATCAGGATGCCCAGGGTCCCGGCATTGCAGATGATCCCGGCACCAAACTCCTTGGGGTAACCGGAACGCACCATACCGGCCACGGCAATCGACCCCACCGCCGCCACCGTCGCCGGCGATGAACCGGACAGCGCGGCGAACAGCATGCACGCCAGCACCGCCGCAATCGCCAGGCCGCCACGGATATGGCCGACACAGGCGTTGGCAAAATCGATCAAGCGTTGCGCCACGCCGCCGGTGGTCATGAACGCCCCCGACAGCAGGAAGAACGGAATCGCCAGGAAGGTGTAGGCATCGCTGGTTTCAAACAGCTTGATCGCCAGGGAGCTTAACGAGTCCTGGCTGAACATCAGGATCGACATCGCCCCCGACAACCCCAGGGAAATCGCGATGGGCACGCCGAGAAACATGAACACCAACAGCAGTAAAAACAGACAGAGAACGGCCATCAGTCACGCTCCTCATGGCTACCGGCCAACTTGCTGGCTTCACCGGCTTCGTCGGCCAGCCCCAACCCGACCTGACGGTGGGTAAACAGGCGGTAGAAAATTTCCAGGTAGCGGATCAACACCAGGGCAAAGCCGATCGGCACGATCAGCGCGATATGCCCCACTTCCAGGCCGAAATGATCGAGGTCCTCGGCCCCGATCCCGGCCGCCAGCACGGCACTCACCCACTTGTAGCTGGCCACCATGAACAACCCGGCGTAGGCCAGGCAGCACAGGCACGCGAGCATTCCCAGCAGGCGCTGGACCCGGCGTGGCGTCAGGCGCACCAGGGCATCGACCCCCAGGTGGCCGGCGGTGCGCACGCCATAGGAAATCCCGAAGAAAATCAGCCAGCCGAACATCGCCTTGGTCAGCGCGACGCTCCAGGTCATGTCCTGGGCCCAGGTCATGGTGCCGTCGCCCAGGGCGTTGAAAAAACTGCTGCTCCAGGCCCATTTGTCGGCCAGGGCAAAAAACAGGGTGTAGATGTTGTTGAGCATGACGTAGACAAACGTCACCAGGGTCATGGCGGCCAGCAGGAAGGCGATAAAACCTTCCTCCAGGTGCTCCCAGACGCGCCTTAGGGATTGCATGGCAAAACCTCGCTTACAGGGAAAGGGGTCGCAACATGTGGGAGCGGGCTTGCCCGCGATGGGGCATCAACGGCCTCTCGGCTGGCTCAGACGCCGCCATCGCGGGCAAGCCCGCTCCCACATTGGGTCGGGGTCGCGCAGGCGATCAGTGGTTGGACGCGTCTGCGGCCTTGATCAGGTCAGCGCCAATCGGCCCCTCGAACTTCTGCCACACCGGACGCATGGCTTCGCGCCATAGCTGGCGTTGCTCGGGGGTCAGCTCGATGATTTCGCTGGTCTTGGCGTCGATAATCTTCTGCTTGGCCGACTGGTTCAGCGCTTCGGCCTGCTTGTTCACCTCGACGGTGACTTCGACCATGATCTGTTCCAGGCTGCTGCGGATGTCCGGCGCCAGGCCGTTCCAGAACTTGGCGTTGGTGATCACCATGTAGTCGATCAGGCCGTGGTTGGACTCGGTGAAGTACTTCTGCACCTCGTTGACCTTCTGGCTTTCATAGTTCGACCAGGTGTTTTCGGTGCCGTTGACAGTGCCGGTCTGCAAGCCTTGGTAGACCTCGGCAAAACTCATCTTGCGCGGGTTGGCACGGATCGCCTTGAACTGCTCCTCCAGCACACTGGAGGCCTGCACGCGGAACTTCAGGCCCCGGGCATCCTTGGGCTCGTGCAGGGCCTTGTTGGCCGACAGTTGCTTGAGGCCATTGTGCCAATAGGCCAGGCCGAGGATGTTCTTGTCCTGCATCGACGTCAGCAGTTGCTTGCCTTCAGCGGCCTGGAAACGGTCGACGGCGGCCAAGTCGTTGAACAAAAACGGCAGGTCGTAGATCTGCACCTGCTTGGTGTACTGCTCGAACTTGGCCAGGGACGGCGCCAGCATCTGCACATCGCCCAGCAGCAGCGCTTCCATCTCCTTGCCGTCGCCAAACAGCGACGAGTTGGGGTACACCTCGACCTTGACCTTGCCCGCCAGACGCTCTTCGGCAAGTTTCTTGAACAGCAGCGCGCCCTGGCCTTTGGGGGTGTTTTCCGCTACCACGTGGGCGAACTTGATGATGATCGGATCAGCCGCCTGGGCCAGGCCTGCGGCAAACAACGTGGCGGCGCACAACAGCGCCCGAGAAAGCTTGAGCATGGGTATCACCTTTTTATTGTTGTGGTGGTGTCAGGCAAGGTGCCTGATGTGATGCGTGTAGTGAATTTGAAATTTTTAAACACTGCGTTCGGCCAAGCCGAACACCAACCTGGGGAGCAATGCCTATCCCGCGTGGGAGTTCTGTGCTGCCAGCAGCCTTTGGGCCCGCAGCAACACCGGCGCATCCACCATCTGCCCATCAATCTGGTAGGCCCCTGCCCCATGGGCACCGGCCTCCACCACCCGTTGCGCCCAGGCCAGGTCCGCCGCACTCGGCGCCAGGGCCTCATGGATCACCGGCACCTGCTTGGGATGGATACACAGGGCCCCGGCAAAGCCCATTTCATAGGCATGCCGGATCGAGTGGCGCAGGCCCTCCGGGTCGTCGATCGCCGGGTGTACACCGTCCAGCGGTGCCACCAGGCCGGCGGCGCGCGAATGCACGATCAGCGCCAGGCGCGCCTGATCCAGGGCGAAATTCGCCGCCGCCGAGTGGCTGCTCAGGTTCAGGTCCAGCGCCAGGTCCAGGCCACCGAACGACAGGCGCTGCACTTGCGGCGCATGGGCGATTTCGGCCACCGCCAGCAGGCCTCGTGCACTTTCGATAATCGGCCAGATGACTTTGCCGGCTGCGGCGACCACCGCCACCTGGGCGGCACTTTCCACCTTGGGCAGCAACACCCCGGCCACGTTGCCGTGGGCTTTGCAGAACGCCACATCGGCAAAGTGCTCGGCGTGTTCTGGGGCATTGATGCGCACCCACACACAGGCATCGGGGTTGACCGTTAAAAACCCGCCGAGGTTGTCCCGGGCCTGGCGCTTGAGCGGTTCTTCCACCGCGTCTTCAAAATCCACGATCACCGCATCGGCACCACTGGCCAGTGCTTTGGCAAAGCGCTCCGGGCGGCTGCCCGGCACGAACAAGGCAGAACGAATCAAAGGCATCACAGAACTCCTGATTAGATAACGCCGCGCGCGCGCAGGCTGTCGATGGCCTCACCCGAGTAGCCCAGCGCCTGGAGAATTGCCTGGCTGTGCTGCCCCAGCCCCGGTACGCCGTCCATACGCGGGCTAAACGCGGCGTTACGCGCAGGTGGCAATAACGACGGTAACGGCCCGGCCGGGCTGTCGATTTCACGCCAGCTGTCGCGGGCCTTGAGTTGCGGGTGGTCCCACACGCCTTGCATATCGTTGACCCGTGCACTGGCGATCTGCGCGTGTTCCAGACGCTGGATCACGGCCTCGGTGTCGAGTTGGGCAAAGCTGTCGACAATGATCTGGCGCAGCACTTCGCGGTTGGCCGAACGCTTGAAGTTGGCCGAGAAGCGTTCATCCGTCGCCAGCGTCGGGGTGAGCAGTACCTTGTCGCAGAACGCCGCCCATTCACGTTCGTTCTGCAAACCGAGCATCACCGTGCCGCCATCACCGGTGGGGAACGGCCCGTAGGGGTAGATCGTCGAATGCGCCGCGCCGGCCCGCGGTGGCTGCGGGGCACCGTCGAAGGCGTAGTACATCGGGTAGCCCATCCACTCCACCAGGCTTTCGAGCATGCTCACGTCAATGCGGCTGCCCTTGCCCGTCTTGCCGCGCAATAGCAGTGCCGACAGGATGCCGCTGTAGGCGTACATGCCGGCGGAGATATCCGCGATGGAACAACCGGCCTTGGCCATCTGCTCTTCACCGGGGCCACCGGTCACCGAAAGAAAACCGCCCTCGCTCTGGATCAGCAGGTCATAGGCTTTCTTTTTCTCGTAGGGCCCGCCTTCGCCGTAGCCGGAAATATCACACACAATCAGTCGTGGAAAGCGCGCCTGCAGCGCCTCGAACGCGAGCCCCATACGCGCCGCCGCACCGGGTGCAAGGTTCTGCACCAGCACGTCGGCATCGGCCAGCAAGGTGTCGAGGATAGCGCCGGCCTCCGCCTGCTTGAGGTCCAGGGTCAGGCTTTCCTTGGAACGGTTGGTCCACACAAAATGCGAGGCCAGGCCGCGCACGCGCTCGTCGTAGCCACGGGCAAAATCACCGCTGCCCGGGCGTTCGATCTTGATCACCCGCGCCCCCAGGTCGGCCAGTTGGCGGGTACAGAACGGCGCAGCAATCGCGTGTTCCAGGCTGACCACGGTGATGCCGTCCAGCGGTCGTTGATTAGCAGTCATGACAATTCCTCAAAGCCAATGGGCCATGGATACGGCGTTGCGCAGGTTCCAGACTTTTTCGATCAAGGCGCTGGCCTGGGCCGGCGTGCGGGCGCCGCTGAACTGGCAGAGGCGCTGGAACTTGTCCGCCAACTGCACTCGGTCCAGGGTGTTGCCCGGGTCGCCCTTGGGCTCGTCAATCGCACCATGCAACGTGCGGCCATCGACGCAGGTCACGGTGACGCGGCCCAGCCAGCGCTGCGGATAGGCGTCGTCGACTGCGCGGTCGAAGATCATGCTGACCTTGTCGCGGAACGCAGCGACGGCGGGATCGCTCAGGGCCCACTGATGAAACTCGGTAAGCCCGGCTTTGCCGTGCACAGCAATCAGGCCGAGCACGGTACCCATGGAGAACTTGGCCTGGTGTACGGTGGCGGGCACGGTCACGCGGCCGAGCACATCAATAGCGCCTTGGTACACGCGGGTCTCGACCCTGGCGATATCCGCAGCGGCCAGGCCTTCGCGCTGCATCAAGTCCAGCAACGCATCGGCGGCCGGGTGGGTATGGCGGCACGAAGCGTGGAACTTGAACGAGGTTTCCAGCAGCGCCCAGCGGCTACCGAGGCCCGCGGACAATTTGCCCGGCTTGGCGTCAGTGGACATACCCGCCGCCAAACCCTGCTCGCCTTCGAGGATATTGCGCGCACCGCTCAGGCCATCCGCCGTCAGGTACGCGGCCAGCAAGCCATCCGCTGCGGCCTTGGCGGTGTGCAACTGCTTGGAATCAGCCGCATCGCGCAGGAACTCCCAGAGCCCGGCGGCCTGGGTGCCGGCGCTGCCGAGCAGGTTGATGAATTGTTCTTCGTTGAAGTCCAGCAACTTGCCCACGGCCACCGCCGCCGCCAGGGTGCCGACTGTGGCCGTGGTGTGGAAGATCCGGTAGTGGGAACGGCCCATGAACTCGCCGATGCGAATCCCGGCCTCATAACCGGCCACCGCGGCCAACAACAACTCGCGACCGGATTTGCCGAGGTCTTGCGCGGCCGCCAGGGCAGCGGGAAACACCACCGTCGCGGGGTGCAGCACCGAACTGTTGTGCAGGTCGTCCTGCTCCACCAGGTGCGATGAGGCCGCGTTGACCAGCGCGGCAAAATACGCGCTGCTGCTGCCACCGTTGACGATTATCTGCGAAGGCCCGGTGGCCGGGCCCATCTTTTGTGCATAGCGCTCGAACAAGGGAATCGGGTGCGAACCTTGGCTGGCCAGCGCCGAGGCCAGCCAATCCAGATACAGTTCTTCGATACGCGCCAGCACCGCGTCGGGCAATTGCGCGTCATTCAACTCGGCGAGGAACCGGCACAAGTCTTGGGTATGGCTCATGCTCAGGCCCTCAGAAGCTGCGTGGCAGCTCGAGCAGATGCTCGGCCACGTACGACAGGATCAGGTTGGTGGAGATCGGCGCCACCTGGTACAGGCGCGTCTCGCGGAATTTGCGCTCCACGTCGTACTCGCAGGCAAATCCGAAGCCGCCGTGGGTTTGCAGGCAGGCGTTGGCCGCTTCCCAGGACGCCTTGGCCGCCAGGTACTTGGCCATATTGGCGCTGGCCCCGGCATTGACGCCGCGGTCGTATTCCTCGCAGGCACGCCAGCGCATCAGGTCCGCCGCCTCGATTTCGATATGGGCTTCGGCAATCGGGAACTGCACCCCCTGGTTCTGCCCGATGGGCCGGCCAAACACCACGCGGTCGCGGGCATAGGCACTGGCCTTTTCGATAAACCAGCGGCCATCGCCGATGCATTCGGCGGCGATCAGCGTACGTTCGGCGTTGAGGCCGTCAAGGATGTATTTGAAGCCCTTGCCCTCCTCGCCGATCAAGCTGTCGAGGGGCAGCTCGAGGTTGTCAAAGAACAACTCGTTGGTCTCGTGGTTGACCATATTGGCGATGGGCTGCACGGTCAGGCCGTTGCCGATGGCCGCGCGCAGGTCCACCAGGAAGATCGACATGCCCTCGGACTTTTTCTTCACCTCGGCCAGCGGCGTGGTACGCGCCAGCAGGATCATCAGGTCGGAATGCTGCACCCGCGAGATCCACACCTTTTGCCCGTTGATCACGTAGTTGTCGCCGCGCCGAATCGCGGTGGTCTTGATCTTGGTGGTGTCGGTGCCGGTGGTGGGTTCGGTAACGCCCATGGACTGCAGGCGCAATTCACCGCTGGCCAGCTTGGGCAGGTAGAAGCGCTTTTGCGCCTCGCTGCCATGACGCAACAGGGTGAACATGTTGTACATCTGGCCATGGACGGTGCCGGAGTTGCCGCCGCAGCGGTTGACCTCCTCGAGGATCACCGAGGCTTCGGCCAGGCCCAGGCCGGAACCGCCGTATTGCTCAGGAATCATCGCCGACAGCCAGCCAGCGTCCGTCAGGGCCTTGACGAAGGCTTCGGGGAAACCCTTTTCTTCATCGATTTTGCGCCAGTAAGCGGCGTCGAATTCAGCGCACAAGGCGCGCACGCCTTCGCGGATGGCGTTGAGTTCTTCGTTGTCATGGGGGTTCATTAACGGCTCTCCGCCTGTTGTTCTTGGATTATTCGAAATGCACTTCAGCCTGCTGCGCCAGGCCAGCAGCGTTACCGGCCCACAGCTGGGCGACACCGGCCGCCGTCACTCGCCCGCCCACCTCAAACGCCTGTGGCGCAATCAACGGGCGCACGCCGCGATAGGCAAAACGGCGCAAGGTGGCTTCGGGATGTGCCCGGCAAAAGGCGCGCAGGCTCAAGGTGGCGATCAGCGGCCCATGCACCACCAGCCCCGCATAGCCTTCGGTGCCGGTCACGTAGGGGTAGTCGTAGTGAATGCGGTGACCGTTGAAGGTCACGGCGCTGTAGCGAAACAGCAAGGTCGGCGTGGGCTCGATCGCCTCGTACCAGTCGCCCCGGGCCAGGGCATCGCCGCTGCCGGCCTTGGGCGGTGTGGGCTCGCGGTAGACGATGTCCTGTTCCTCACGGATTGCCAGGCGGCCCTCCTGGGAGTAGTCGTGGCGCACGGTGACAAACAGCAACGAACCGCTGCGCCCGGTCTTTTCCTCGACCTGGGTGATGGTCGACACGCGGGTCGCCGCCTCACCGGCACGCAAGGCGTGCAGGAACTCGATACGCCCACCGGCCCACATGCGGTTGCGGTTATCGGCCGGCGGCAGGAAGCCGCCACGGGCCGGGTGGCCGTCGGCGCCCAGGGCGGTTTCCGCCAGCGGGTCCTGGAAGAAGCACCACTGCCATAGCGGTGGTAAATCTGCTCCGTCGTCCGGCACCGCCTCGCCGAAGGTGGCGGCAATACGCTTGAGTAGGTTACGGCTCAAATGGTCGTGGGCGGTTTCGCTTCGGCCAATCCAATCAGTGGCGCTCATCGGGGGCAGGTCCTCGGGCAGTGAGTGTCTGCCCCGGATCATGCAAGCGCCTGGCCGTTCTGAGAATTTGCATTTCAATAAACCAGCGTTCGGCTATGCTGAACGCCGCTATCTTCACCTGGGAGCCTTGCATGCACTTCGACCTGGCCGACCTGCGCCTGTTTATCCATATCGCCGAATCCCCCAGCCTGACCCAGGGTGCCAAGCGTGCGTTCCTCTCGCCGGCAGCCGCCAGTGCACGGATCAAGGCCCTGGAGGGCCAGTTGGATACGCGCCTGCTGTACCGCGACAGTCGCGGCGTGGAAGTCACCCCGGCCGGTGAACGGCTGCTGCACCACGCGCGGCTGATCATGCGCCAGGTCGATTACCTGAAAAGCGAATTCACCCAATATGGCGCCGACTCCGCCGGGCATATCCGTATCTTTGCCAATACCACCGCAGTCACCGAGTTTCTCCCGGAAATCCTCGCTGGCTTCCTCTCCCAGCGCCCCGGCGTGACGGTCGACCTGCAGGAGCGCCTGTCCCGTGACATCGTGCGCGGGGTGCTCGACGGCACCAGTGACATGGGCATCATCGCCGGCCCCGTGCAGGCGCCGGGCTTGCAGGTCTTGCACTTCAGCACTGACCACCTGGTGCTGACGGTGCCGGTGGGCCATCCCCTGGCCAACCAGCCGTCAGTGACCCTGGAACAGACCTTGGCCTATCAGCATATTGGCCTGCACGAAGGCAGCACCTTGCTCAGCTTCTTGCGTGAACACGTCGAGCACCTGGGCAAGCAACTGTCCCTGCGCATCCAGATGTCGAGTTTCGAAGCCATCTGCCGCATGGTCGAGGCCGGAGTCGGCATCGGCATCATCCCCGAGTCCGCCGCCGTGCGGCACAGTCGGACCATGCAACTGGTGAGCATCAAGCTCGATGAAAGCTGGGCGGTGCGCGAACGCAGCATCCTGGTGCGCGAGCTGGATGCCCTGCCGGGCGCGATCCGCGCGCTGATTGCGACCCTGAGGCCAGCCGTTTAACAGTCTTTGACAGTTTCCCGACAAAGCTGTCAAAGACCCCTGCCCCCGCCGTCCCTAGGATTTGAGCCTCCCTTGGAACGACGAAGGCCATCATGCGTTCAAAAACGATCTACCTCGCTGCCACTTCTGTGTGCCTGATCAGCTGCACCCAACTGTCAGCCGCCGCCGACTGGCAATACAGCCTGCAAGCCGGGGCAGCCAACCTGCCGCGCTACAGCGGCAGCAATGAGCGCATGACCGCGCCCATGCTCGGCGCAAATGTCGTCAGCCCGTGGGGGATTTTTCTCGATACCAACAAGGGGCTGGGCTGGGGTTATGAAGATGACAACCTCAGTTTCAATGCCTATGTCGGCGCCAGCACTGCGCGCAAAGACCAGAAAAAAAGCACCCACCTGGGCTCTGACCGGCTCAAGGGCATGGGTCAAATCAAGTCGCGGCCGCAGTTCGGCGTGAGTGCCAGCTATACCCTGGGCACCGCAATCCTCGGCGCAACCCTGGAACATGCGCTGGAGCAAGACGATAAAAAAGACAGCGGCAAGGCGTTTACCTCCCTGGAACTGAGCATTGGCACCAACCTGTATGACGGTGACTACGGCACCGTGGACGCCAGCCTCAACAGCCGCTTTGGCGATGGCAACTATGTGCAGACCTGGTATGGCGTGACCACCGGCCAAGCCCAAAGCAGCCGCTTTCGCGCGTATGACGCCAAGGGTGGGATGGTCAGCCGGGGCTTGAACCTCGATTGGAGCGTGCCGCTGGGCGACCACACAACCTTCTCGACCTTGCTGGATGTGCAGTATTTGTCCGGTGATGCGGGCAAAAGCCCGATTGTGGAACGCAGGATGCAGACGTCGGTGATGGGTGTGTTGAACTACAGCTTTTGATTTGCAAACCCAATCAGACAGGGGGGGCTGGCTTGCCTGCGATGGCGGCCCAATAGATCGCCACAGAGTGTCAGGTACCCAACGTCATCGTTTACGACCATCGCAGCGAGGCGGCGACCCGACTAGCCAGCCCCACATTTACAACCTTCATGAGTTTGCAAAAGGTTAGTCGGCGTAGGCCCAGGTCATGCGGAACGACGCCCCGCCCCACTGCGAATCCAGCACCTGCACCTGTCCGCCATGCCACTGGCTGACCCGCTGCACCAGCGCCAGGCCCAGGCCAAAGCCGCCGGTGCGGCGGTCGCGGCTGGCGTCCAGGCGCATAAACGGCTGGAAGATTTTCTCCCGGCCGTCTTCGGGTACGCCGGGGCCGTCGTCGCACACCCGTACCTCGTAGCCACTGCCAAATTTGACCAACGATACCTCTACCCGCTGCTCCGCGTAACGAATGGCATTGCGCAGCAGGTTGATCACCGCGCGCGCCATAAACCGTGGTTCGATCTGGATGAAATCAACTTCACAGGTGCGCAGCGACAACTGCACGCCTTCGGCCTCGGCTTCCAGGGCCACGCTGCCGATCACACTGTCGAGCCAGCTTTGCGCCTCGATATTCTCGCGGGTGACCTGCGTCGCGCCACGCTCAAGACTGGCGTAGGTCAACAGCTCAGAAACCATATCCTCCAGCTCGCCGAGGTCGGCGTACATGTCGCCAATCAGCGCGCGGCTCTGGCGCGGGTCGGCTTCCTGCTTGAGTTGATCGAGCTCAAACGACAAGCGCGCAATCGGGGTGCGCAACTCATGGGACACCGCGTTGGTCAGCTCACGCTGGTTGGCGATAAGGTGCTCGATGCGCTCGGCCATCTGGTTGAAGTGCCCGGCCAGCTCGCGCACGCTCGAGCGCCGTGGCAGCAAGATGCGCGAGCCCAGGTCATTGTTACCAAAACCCTGGGCCGCCACGCGGATATGCTCCAGGTCGCGCCAATGCGGGCGCACCCAGAAATACAGGACGATGGCCAGGCACAGGCCCAACAGGCTATAGGCCCACAGGTACAGCCAGCGCGGTTCCACCGGGAGTTTGACCTGAAGCAACTGCGCGCCGCCGTCGATTTCGGTGATGAACTCCATGAAGTCGCCGCGCACCACCAACTTGCCGTCAGCCAGTATTTGTTGCTCGCGAGGGTCGAATCCCGCCGCCTTGCGGTCGATAAAACCCAGGCGCAATCCATAGTGCTTTTGCAGCTCGGCCAGGCGCGCCTCGCGAGCTGCGCCCGCCGGCAACGGGCGTAATTGCTCCACCAGGCCGTAGGCCGGGCCGCGCATGGCTTCGCGGTTGTAGGTCTCGTTGGCTTCGGGCAGCAATTCATCGAAGGTGTAGTTCACCAGCCAGATCGCCCCGGCCAGGCCCAGGGCCAGGATGATGTACAGACGCAGGAACAGGCGCAACATCGGGCTAGACCTCCCAGGCAAACGGGTTGAACAGGTAGCCCTTGCCCCAGATGGTCTTGATGCACACCGGCTCACGGGGGTTGTCATTGAGTTTGTTGCGCAGCTTGCTGATATACACATCGACACTGCGGTTGAGCCCGTCAAAGGCGATCCCGCGCATGCGGTTGAGGATATCGTCGCGCGAGAGGATCTTGCCCGCACTGCTGGCCAGCAACCACAGCAGTTCGAATTCCATGGTGGTCAGGTCGATCTTTTCGTCACCCAGGCTCACCCCTCGGCAACTGCGGTCAATCGCCAACTGGCCGAACGCCAGGGAACCGCGCACCGTCGGCTCCGGCAGATGGCGGCGCTGCAAGGCCCGCAAGCGTGCCAGCAACACCGGCGGCTTGATCGGCTTGATCACATAGTCATCGGCGCCGGACTCCAGGCCGAGGATATGGTCCAGGTCGTCTTCCTTGGCGGTGAGGATCACGATGGGGGTGTCGGACACATTACGGATCTCACGGCACACATGCAGGCCGCTCTGGCCGGGCAGCATCAGGTCGAGCACGACGATCTTCGGTTTGAACGCCAGGAACACCGCCAACGCCTCATCGCCCCGGTGCACCACGCGCACTTCAAAGCCATGCTGTGACAGAAAATGCGCGATCAGCCCTGCCAGCTTCTCATCGTCCTCAACGAGCAGGACCTTGCCCAGACCCAAGTTTTCCATAAGTTTCCACTGTGCCAGCGCCGATTGAAGTGCGCGCATTATAGTGGGCAACAGCGATCCACAAGCGCACGCAGGGCCCCATACAGCAGGGCTTTGACGCAAACTTCATGTTTTTAAGAGTTTTTTACAAATAGCCCGCAGTCTATCACGGGCGTTTGAGATCAGGCCGGCACGCCGCTGTGGAAACGGAACTCGATATCCGGTGATTCGATCAGTTCCTGCTCGGCGGCGCGGACCCGCTCGATCACTTGGGCCACATCCTTGGCCTCGCCGTATTGATAGGCCAGCTTCAGATAGCCCTGAAAGTGCCGCGCCTCGCTTTTCAGCAGGCCAAAGTAGAACTTGCCGAGTTCTTCGTCCAAATGCGGCACCAGTGCTTCGAAACGCTCGCAACTGCGCGCTTCGATAAAGGCGCCCACCACCAGGGTATCCACCAGTTTCACCGGCTCGTGGCTGCGCACCACTTTGCGCAAGCCCGAGGCATAGCGGCTGGCGTGCAGTTGGCGCAGTTCGATCTTGCGCTTTTTCATCAAGCGCATGACTTGCTCGTGGTGGACCAGTTCTTCGCGGGCCAGGCGCGACATCATGTTGATCAGGTCAACATGGGAGTGGTACTTGGCAATCAGGCTCAAGGCGGTGCTGGCGGCCTTGAACTCGCAATTCTTGTGGTCGATCAGCAGGGTTTCCTGGTCGGCCAGTGCGGCCTGGACCCAGGCGTCAGGGGTGCGGCAACCGAGGAATTCATGGATTTCGGGCAGGTTCATCGGGCTCACGGGCAAAGGATCACAAAAGGCCGCCGATTATACCGACCCCGCCGCAGACCACCAGTCACGGGCCTTGATGTGCATCAACATGACGTACGGCGGGCAACAACTATAGTTGTTCGAAGCCTTGTCCTTCCCACCCTTGGAGATCCCGCTCATGAACGAAATTGGCAAAATCCTGGTGATCATCGAGCCCGAACACTCGGAAAGCCTGGCGCTCAAGCGCGCCAAGCTGATCGCCGGGGTGACCGACGCTCACTTGCATTTGCTGGTGTGCGATGAAAAGCATGAGCATTCGGCCTTGTTGAGCTTGCTCAAGGCCGGCTTGCAAGAGGATGGCTATAGCGTCAGCACCGAACAGGCCTGGCACAACAACATGCATAAAACCATCATCAGGGTGCAGCAGAGCGAGAGCTGCAAGCTGGTGATCAAGCAGCACTACCCCGACAGCCCGCTGAAAAAGGCCCTGCTGACACCCGAAGACTGGAAACTGCTGCGCTTGTGCCCGGCCGCCGTGCTGCTGGTCAAGACAGCGACCCCATGGACCGACGGGGTGATCCTGGCGGCCATCGACGTGGGCAACCTCGATAACGAGCATAAAGCCCTGCACGCCGCCATCGTCGATCATGGTTTTGACATCGCCAGCCTGGCCAAGGGCCAGTTACATGTGATCAGCGCCCATCCGTCGCCCATGCTGTCGGCGGCTGACCCGGTGTTCCAACTCAAGGAAACCATCGAGGCCCGCTATCGCGAGCAGTGCAAGGCGTTCCAGGCCGAGTTCGACATTGACGACAGCCGGCTGCACATCGAAGAAGGTCCGGCCGATGTGCTGATCCCCCATGCCGCCCATAAACTGCGCGCGGCGGTCACGATCATAGGCACCGTGGCACGCACCGGGATTTCCGGGGCGCTGATCGGCAATACAGCGGAAGTGGTGCTCGATGCACTGGAGAGCGACGTGCTGGTACTCAAGCCCCAGAGCATCATCGATCACCTGGAGGAACTGGCCAGCAAGGCAAAATGAAGATCAAACATGTGCGAGCGGGCAAGCCCGCTCCCACTGGGGATCTTGGCGGTGCAGAATATTTTGGCCACACCACAGAACAATTGTAGGAGCTGGATTGCCTGCGATAGCGGTAGGTCAGTTGATATATCCCTGACTGAACTGGCGCCATCGCGGGCAAGCCCGCTCCTACAGGGGATCTTGGCAGGGCCGGATATTTTGGCCACACCACAGAACAATTGTAGGAGCTGGCTTGCCTGCGATGGCGGTGGGTCAGTTGATGTATCCCTGACTGAACTGACGCCATCGCGGGCAAGCCCGCTCCTACAGGGGATCTTGGCAGGGCAGGATATTTTGGCCACACCACAGAACAATTGTAGGAGCTGGCTTGCCTGCGATGGCGGTGGGTCAGTTGATGTATCCCTGACTGAACTGGCGCCATCGCGGGCAAGCCCGCTCCTACAGGGGATCTTGGCGGTGCAGAATATTTTGGCCACACCACAGAACAATTGTAGGAGCTGGCTTGCCTGCGATGGCGGTGGGTCAGTTGATATATCCCTGACTGAACTGGCGCCATCGCGGGCAAGCCCGCTCCTACAGGGGATCTTGGCAGGGCAGGATATTTTGGCCACACCGCAGAACAATCGTGGGAGCTGGCTTGCCTGCGATAGCGGTGGGTCAGTTGATACAACTCTGACTGAACTGGCGCCATCGCGGGCAAGCCCGCTCCTACAGGGGATCTTGGCAGGGCAGGATATTTTGGCCACACCGCAGAGCAATTGTGGGAGCTGGCTTGCCTGCGATAGCGGTAGGTCAGTTGATACATCTCTGACTGAACTGGCGCCATCGCCGGCAAGCCCGCTCCCACAGGTTGATCAGCGACAGTCAGTGGCCTAGTGCATCCTTGAGGAAGCCTGGCGCGATGTAGCGCTGGTAATGCGCTTCGGACAGGATAAAAAACTCCCGATCAATGGCATCGCGCAGTTCCGGCAGGTTCCAGTCGCGAAACTCGGGCATCAGCACCATGCCATAGGCGTCCAGGTTGTTGATCACCCGGGCGCCCCGGGCGATCAACTGGTAGGCCCAGCAGTATTCGGACTGGTGCGGCACAAAGCGAATTTTGCGCTGTTCCAACTGCCAGCGCAGCCGTTTGGGGTCGAACACCTCCAGTTTGCCCGCCATCACCTGCACCAGCAGTTGCTCAAGCCGCAGCCATACTGCGCGCTTTTCTTCCTCGCCATAGCCGTTCCACTGGATCACTTCGTGGTGGAAACGCTTGCAGCCCCGGCACACGAGATCGCCGTAAACCGTGGAGCACAGGCCGATGCAGGGGGTCTTGATGGTGTGATTGGACATGGGTGGCAGCGCACAAATCAGCGAAACAGTGGCCCATGTTAGCCCTTTGTCTAAGGTTCATCACCCTGCAAACTTGCTGCGGCAACTTACCTTTAGAAATTTTTTGCCGTAGAATCATCCGGCCTTGTAAGGCGCCAAATAATCCGTTGGAAGCTGTTTTCAAAGCGTCACGAGCACAGTCGTTCCTTCAGAACGGTGTTGGCGCTGGTTATTTACCCTCCAAATAACCAGCACCAACCCTCATCAGCTCCGTTCTGCAGGCGTAAAACTTTGAAAGCAGCTTCTGTGAGAAATGCCGGCAGCGCTGGCTCTACGGCCCAAAAAGCCCTCGAGCGCCTGCGTGCCGTGCATGTCTGGATGAGCGTCCCGTGGGACCACTGATGAGGGTAATAACTGTGCTTGAAGCCTACCGCAAACATATCGAAGAGCGTGCAGCCCTGGGTATCGTTCCCCAGCCGCTAAACGCCGAACAAACCGCAGGCCTGGTCGAGCTGCTGAAAAATCCCCCGGCTGGCGAAGAAGAGTTCCTCGTTGACCTGATCACCAACCGCATTCCACCAGGCGTTGACGAAGCTGCCTACGTCAAGGCCGGTTTCCTGTCTGCCCTGGCCAAGGGCGAAGTTTCTTCTCCCCTGATCGACAAAAAACGCGCTGTTGAACTGCTCGGCACCATGCAAGGCGGCTACAACATCGTGACCCTGGTCGAGCTGTTGGACGACGCCGAACTGGCGGCCGTTGCAGCTGCCCAGCTCAAGCACACCCTGCTGATGTTCGATGCGTTCCACGACGTCGCGGAAAAAGCCAAGAACGGCAACCAGCACGCCAAGGAAGTGATCCAGTCCTGGGCCGACGGCGAGTGGTTCAAGAACCGCCCGACCCTGGCCGACAAGATCAGCCTGCGCGTGTTCAAGGTCACCGGCGAAACCAACACCGACGACCTGTCCC
Source organism: Pseudomonas sp. HC1(2025) (assembly GCF_058742075.1). Taxonomy (NCBI): domain Bacteria; kingdom Pseudomonadati; phylum Pseudomonadota; class Gammaproteobacteria; order Pseudomonadales; family Pseudomonadaceae; genus Pseudomonas; species Pseudomonas sp. HC1(2025). The sequence continues at coordinate 3,372,819 of NZ_CP196017.1, forward strand.
CTGCCCCCGATGCCTGGTCCCGTCCTGACATCCCGCTGCACGCCCTGGCCATGCTGAAAATGGCCCGTGAAGGCATCGTGCCGGACGAGCAAGGCAAGACCGGCCCGATGAAGCAGATCGAAGAAATGCGCGGCCAGGGCTTCCCGATCGCCTACGTCGGTGACGTGGTCGGTACCGGTTCGTCCCGTAAGTCGGCGACCAACTCGGTACTGTGGTTCTTCGGCGACGACGTACCTTATGTGCCTAACAAGCGCGCTGGCGGCTTCTGCTTCGGCAGCAAGATCGCTCCCATCTTCTACAACACCATGGAAGATGCTGGCGCACTGCCAATCGAATTCGACGTCACCAACATGCACATGGGCGACGTGATCGACCTGTACCCGCATGCTGGCAAAGTCTGCAAGCACGGCACCGATGAAGTCCTGACCACCTTCGAAATGAAGACTCCGGTCCTGTTGGACGAAGTTCGTGCCGGCGGCCGTATCCCGCTGATCATCGGCCGTGGCCTGACCGAGAAGGCTCGCGCCGAGCTGGGTCTTGGCCCCACCGACCTGTTCAAGCTGCCTGAAGCCCCTGTCGACACCGGCAAGGGTTTCACCCTGGCCCAGAAAATGGTCGGCAAGGCTTGCGGTCTGCCAGAAGGCAAAGGCGTTCGTCCAGGCACCTACTGCGAACCGAAGATGACCACCGTGGGTTCCCAGGACACTACTGGCCCCATGACCCGTGACGAACTCAAGGACCTGGCATGCCTGGGCTTCTCGACCGATCTGGTGATGCAGTCCTTCTGCCACACCGCGGCCTATCCAAAGCCGATCGACGTGACCACCCACCACACCCTACCTGACTTCATCATGACCCGTGGCGGTGTATCGCTGCGTCCGGGCGACGGCATCATCCACAGCTGGCTGAACCGCATGCTGCTGCCAGACACCGTGGGTACCGGTGGTGACTCCCACACCCGTTTCCCGATGGGCATTTCGTTCCCGGCCGGTTCTGGCCTGGTAGCGTTCGCCGCAGCCACTGGCGTAATGCCACTGGACATGCCGGAATCGATCCTGGTGCGCTTCAAAGGCAAAATGAAACCTGGCATCACCCTGCGTGACCTGGTGCATGCCATCCCTTACTACGCGATCCAGTCCGGCCTGCTGACCGTTGAGAAGAAAGGCAAGAAAAACGCCTTCTCCGGCCGCATCCTGGAAATCGAAGGCCTGAACGACCTGACGCTGGAGCAGGCTTTCGAGCTGTCCGACGCCTCGGCCGAACGTTCGGCTGCCGGTTGCACCATCAAGCTGTCCAAAGACTCCGTCACCGAGTACCTGAACTCCAACATCACCCTGCTGCGCTGGATGATCGGTGAAGGCTACGGTGATGCACGTACCCTGGAACGCCGTGCCCAAGCGATGGAAGCCTGGGTTGCCAACCCTGAGCTGATGGAAGCCGATGCCGACGCCGAATACGCCGAAGTCATCGAGATCGACCTGGCCGAAATCAACGAGCCAATCCTCTGCGCGCCAAACGACCCGGACGACGCCCGTCTGCTGTCCAGCGTTGCTGGCGAGAAGATCGACGAAGTGTTTATCGGTTCGTGCATGACCAACATCGGTCACTTCCGCGCTGCCGGTAAGCTGCTGGAGCAGGTCAAGGGTCAGCTGCCAACCCGTCTGTGGCTGTCGCCGCCGACCAAGATGGATGCTCACCAACTGACCGAAGAAGGCTACTACGGCATCTACGGCAAGGCTGGCGCGCGCATGGAAATGCCGGGCTGCTCGCTGTGCATGGGTAACCAGGCTCGTGTTGAGCCGAACTCCACTGTAGTGTCGACTTCGACCCGTAACTTCCCGAACCGTCTGGGTGATGGCGCGAACGTCTACCTGGCTTCGGCCGAGTTGGCGGCAGTCGCTTCCACCCTGGGTCGCTTGCCGACCGTCGAAGAGTACATGGGCTACGCGGCGAAACTGGACACCATGGCCAGTGACGTCTACCGCTACCTGAACTTCGACCAGATCGCCGAGTTCCGAAAAATCGCAGCAAGCGCCAACATCCCGGTGGTTCAAGCCTAAGGGTTGTTGATGTGAAGAACGCCGCGTATCGCAAGGTACGCGGCGTTTTTTTATGCCTGGAAAAACCTGCCAGGCACTGGCTGTCGACGGCCTTTCTCCCACGACCTACCAGATCAGGTAGTTGTCCCGCCACACCTTGAAGACCGAAACTCTCTACACCCTGATGCCCGCGTCATGGGATCTGCCTGCTTTGGATGTACTCGCGCTGTATGCCGTACTACTTCTAATAAAAACAGCCAAACCTTGTCCTCGATGCCCGAACCCGGTGGCAGGGGCGCTCTCACCCGTTTTTAAGTGATTAATGGAGGTGTGTTATGTGGCGCAACCAATACGTGATCAAGAACGTCTTCAAGGACTATGCGGTGTCGGTGGAACAAATCGGCGATGCCCCCGATAAAAAGAACGTACTGCTGGTCAATGGCGCCATGGCCACCACATCGGCCTTTGCCCGCACCAGCAAATGCCTGGCCGAACACTTCAACGTGGTGCTGTTCGACTTACCGTTCGCCGGAAACTCCCGGGCTCACAACCCGAGCCGCTGCCTGGTGACCAAGGACGACGAAGTACAGATCCTGCTGGCGCTGATCGAAGGCTTCAACATTCACCATCTGGTCTCCGCCTCCTGGGGCGGCCTGTCGACCCTGCTGGCCCTCGCGCAAAAGCCGGACAACATCGAAAGCTCGGTGGTGATGTCATTTGCCCCCGGACTCAACGGCCCGATGCTCGACTACGTCAGCGGTGCCCAGGCCCTCATGGCCCGGGATGACAATGCAGGTATCGGCCACTTGCTCAACCAGACGCTGGGCAAGCACCTGCCGCCCCGGCTCAAGACCGCCAATCAACAGCACATGGCGCAGTTGATCAACGCCGAACAACATCAAGCGCGATTCCATATCGACCAGGCCCTCAAGCTCAATGAAGGGGCTTACCTGCCGCAGTTGTCGAACATCGATAGCCATGTGCACTTCTTGAACGGTGCCTGGGACGAGTACACCAGCGCCATGGACGTGCAGCGCTTCAAACAGTACATCCGCGACTGCAGCTTCTCCACGGCCGAGTGCAGCGGGCATTTTCTCGATCTGGAGTCCAGGGCCGCGGCCAACGGCGTGCACCGCGCGCTGCTCGGCCATCTACTGAGGCAGCATGACGCCCGGCCAGAGGCGTTCTGCGTGCCGCCCCCTCAGCAAGCGCAGTTGAGCTTCGCCTGAACACTTTTGAGCAAGGATGTAGATGATGCGAGTAATCATGATTGCCATCGGATCGGCCGGTGACGTTTTTCCCTTCATCGGCCTGGGCGCGGCCCTGACCCTGCGCGGCCACCAGGTGACGCTGTGCAGCATGCCGGCGTTTCAGCGCACCATCGAGGCACGGGGCCTGGCGTTCGTGCCGTTGTGCGATGAAGCGACCTACAACGCCGCCATGGGCGATCCTCGGCTGTGGGATCCGAAAACCTCCTTCGCCGTGCTGTGGCAAGCCATCGCCGGCCTTTTAGAGCCGGTCTACGATTATGTAACCGCCCATAACACCGACGATACGGTGGTGGTGGGCTCGCTGTGGGCCCTGGGCGCTCGAATCGCCCATGAAAAATATGGCTTCCCTTACCTTTCCGTCCAGGTGTCTCCCTCAACGCTGCTGTCGGCCCACTTGCCGCCCGTACACCCCACGTTCAATGTGTCGCCCCGCTTGCCATTGACGGTGCGCAAATTGCTCTGGCGCGGGATCGAATACCTGAGCCTGGACCGAACCTGTGCCCCACAAATCAATGCGTTACGTCGCAAGCGTGGTTTGCCAGGCGTGGCGAAGAACATCTTCAGCCAATGGATGCATGCGCCCCACGGGGTGATTTGCCTGTTCCCCGAATGGTTCGCCCCCGTACAGCAAGACTGGCCACAACCCTTGCACATGGCCGGTTTCCCGCTGTTCGACGGTGGCACCCTGGGGCTCGATGAACAGACCCGGGCCTTCCTGGATGCAGGATCGGCCCCCATTGTCTTCACCCAAGGTTCCACTGAGCACTTCGACCAGCAGTTTTACCGCTTCGCCCTGGAAGCGCTGCACAGGGTCGGCGCACGTGGGATTTTTCTGACCGGTGATCGGCCACTCCTCAAAGACCTGCCACCCACTGTGCTGCAGTGTCCGTTTCTGCCGATGAGTTCGCTGTTGCCCCGCGCCGCCGGCCTGGTCCACCCCGGCGGCATTGGCGCCATGAGCCTGGCCCTGGCGGCCGGCATTCCACAGATTGTCCTGCCGATTGCCCATGACCAGTTCGATAACGCCGAACGACTGGTGCGCATGGGGTGTGGGATACGTCTTGCCCTGCCATTGGACAGGCATGACCTGCAAGGTGCGATCTCAGCGCTCTTGCATGACACCCGGTTGCAAGGGGCCTGCCTTCGGGCGAGCAACCTGATGCCCACGGATGCTGCGTCCTGTGAAACAGCGGTCATGGCCATTGAGCAGTGCCACGCGCGCCACTCCCTGCCTCGCCTGTGCCGAGCGTCATAAACACGGCCTCCACGGCAAAAGTACCGTGCCAGAGCCGTCGGCACAGCGCCGGAAAAGTTTGACAGAAATATCTCGTGGGCTAGATTGCCAAAGGTTCCAGGAATCGAGGCGACTGTCCATGGAGAAGGAGAACGACCTCATCCGCTGGTGGAATCGCTTGCGGATAGAGATGCTCACGCAACAGGAAGGGGCACAAGTGTTCGCACTGCTGGAGCGGGAAGTGTTGCAACTGGGGTTCGAGTACTACGCCTATGGCGTACGCCACCTGACCCCCTTTACCCGCCCTAAAACCAAGATTTACGGCTCCTACCCCGAAACATGGCTGGAGCATTACAAGGAGCAAAACTACGCGGCGGTCGATCCGTCGATTCTCAGTGGCTTGCGTTCCACCGAGATGGTGCTGTGGAACGACGCACTGTTTGATAACAGCCGCAAGCTATGGCTGGAAGCCCGGGATTGGGGCTTGTGCATCGGCGCCACACTGCCGATTCGCAGCCACGATCATTCGCTGCGGGTACTGTCGGTGGCCCGGCGCCAGGACCAGATTTCCCAGGCCGAAAGCGACGAGATTCAATTGCGCCTGCGCTGCATCCTCGAACAGGTGACACAGCGCCTGACAGACCTTGGCCATAGCGAACGCTGCCATCAGTCGGTCTGCCTCAGCCAGCGGGAGCGGGAGATTTTGCAGTGGACCGCCGATGGCAAGAGTTCAGGCGAGATCGCGCTGATCCTGACCATCTCCATCAACACGGTGAATTTTCACCTCAAGGCCATCCAGAAGAAATTCGGGGCGGCCAACAAGACACTGGCGGCTGCCTATGCCGCCGCACTGGGCCTGATCTAGGGCCCGCCGATCACGATAAGGACATCCAATGATCAGCATCATCACCCGCCATCACCATGAACTGTCTGCAGCCCTTGAGGACGATCTGGGTCGCTACCGGCACGAAGTGTTCATCCAGCAACTGGGCTGGCAACTGGACTCCACCTACGCCCTGCCCCAACGCGAATTCGACCAGTTCGACCAGGCCGACACGCGCCACATCCTCGCCCTGGACCCAAAAGGCCAGGTCTGCGGTTGCGCGCGGCTGCTGCCAACCACACAACCTTATCTGCTGTCGGAAGTCTTCGGCTTTCTGTGCGACCAGCCGAGCCCACGCAGCAGTGACACCTGGGAAGTGTCGCGCTTTGCCGCCCGCGCCCTGGAAAAAGGCCGCCTGCCGATGCGCGTCTGGTGGAACAGCCTGCACCATGCCTGGAGCCAAGGCGCCAACCGGGTGGTGGCGGTGACCACGCCGGCGCTGGAGCGTTACTTCCTGAAAAATGGCGTGCAGCTGAGTCGCCTCGGCTCCCCGCAACGGGTGAACAAAGACCATGTGGTAGCGCTGAGTTTTCCTGCCTGGCAGAAAAACGGCCGACTCGCGTTACAGGCGCAGTCGGCCGTTGCCTAGCTGAATGTACGAATAAAGCCGAGGTAGCCGGCTCTGGTCACATCAAGGGATCAGCGAGTAAATCAGCGAGGAGATGGCCACCAGGCCGACCAGGGTCACGAACACATTGGACATCTGCCCGCGGTACTTGGCCATGGCCGGCACCTTGCGGATCGCGTACATCGGCATCAGGAACAGGATCGAGGCGATGATCGGCCCACCCAATGTCTCGATCATCCCCAGGATGCTCGGGTTGAGCGTGGCCACGATCCAGCACACCACCAGCATGAAGCCTGCGGTCATGCGGTCCAGGGCCTTGGCGCCCGGACGACGGCCGCTCTTCACGATCAGGCCCTTGAGGCCTTCGCTGGCACCGATGTAGTGGCCCAGGAACGACTTGGCAATCGCCACGAACGCAATCAACGGCGCAGCAAAGGCGATGGTCGGGTTATCGAAGTGGTTGGCCAGGTAAGACAGGATCGACAGGTTCTGCGCCTTGGCCTCGGCCAGTTGGCCTGGCGACAGGGTCAGGACGCAGCTGAACACGAAGAACATCACCATCGCCACCATCAACAGGTGCGCGCGGGACAGGATCTGCGAGCTGCGCTCTTCGGCGTGGGCGCCGTACTGGCGCTTTTGGTCAACGGCAAAGGCCGAGATGATCGGCGAGTGGTTGAACGAGAACACCATCACCGGAATCGCCAACCACAGCGTGTGCAGCAACGCTGACGGTGCCGGCACAGTGCTGGCAGTGCTGAGAATGCCGCCGTTCCAGTGCGGCACCAGGTACACCGCCAGAAACAGCAAGGCGACGATAAACGGATAGACCATCAGGCTCATGGCCTTGACGATCACCTGCTCGCCGCAACGCACCACGGCCAGCAGGCCCAGGATCAGCACGAACGACAGCAGCGCCCGTGGCGGTGGCTCGATGTGCAACTGATGCGACATGAAACTGCCGACCGTGTTGGTCAGCGCCACGCTGTAGATCAGCAGGATCGGGAAGATGGCAAAGAAGTACAGCAGGGTGATCAGCGCACCGGCCTTGATGCCGAAATGCTCTTCAACCACCTCGGTGATGTCCGAGCCCGCACGCCCCGACAGCACAAACCGGGTCAAGCCACGGTGTGCGTAGTAGGTCATGGGGAACGCCAGCAACGCGAGGATCAGCAACGGCCAGAAGCCGCCCAAACCTGCGTTGATGGGCAAAAACAAAGTACCGGCACCAATCGCCGTGCCGAACAGGCCAAGCATCCAGGTCGTGTCCTGGCGGCTCCAGCCCGTGAGGGTTACAGGTGTCGTTGCGTAGCGTTCATCGACGCTATTGGCCTGATCATTCATCCGCTCGGTTCTCCGCTTTCATACGATCGCGACGAGTCAGAAAAACCTGACAGGCAGCGCCACAACCGCAACAGGGGCGCGATTGTCCGGGATTCGCTTGAATAAGCAAAGACTTAGCTGAGGAATGGTTGTGCGTAGCAGATAAATCAGATTGACGACAATTTGTTTGAACCCGGAACGTTACGCCAGTGCGGGCCACTCAAAAAGCGCTCTTTACCAAACCCTGGAGACTCAAGCATGACTACATTAGGACTGAATTTGTTCAATGCCGGCCAATTGGTCGATAGCGTAACGTCTTGCGTTGCCGATCACATCGAGGCACGGGAAAAGCTCAAGCAACCCCAGAATCAAACCTTCTCGTTTGGTGGCGTTGAATACACCGCCGCGCCCAAGCCTCGCAACACCCTGATCCCCACACCTCGAATCGGCTAAACGTTCGCGACCTGCCCAAGGCACGGATCTATTGCGCAATAGATTCGTCGCCCTCTATCCGCCCCGCCGTCGCCCCGTGGCTGGGATGCAACGGCCCAGAACACGCTTGAACATGCACAGGTGTCGATGAGGAATGGGTGAGCAGTGCAACTGCGCTCAATCAGCCAAGAACCCTATAAGCGCCACCCAAACACAAAGTTTATACATACTTAAAACCTGCAAGTTACGCCGACCTATTTGTAGGAATAGGCCTACTTACCTATCCCACTTCATATTTAACATTCAAATTATCTTTTAACTTAATTACCAATGGAATTGTTACAAACATATACCCAGGCATTGATAGCGCTCCCTATCAGCCCTATATTTCCCCCGCCCCAATATAGACAACAACAAAAAAACAACTTATCAAATTCCCTCCCGGAGTTATTTAATGCGTAAATACAATGCTATTTTTGCAGGCCTTTTTCTCGCTGGGCTGCTTACCCCGCTCACCAGCCAGGCACAATGGGCAACGTCCGATATTCGCGCACTGGCCGCCTCGCCTCAGTGGCTGACCACCAAGGTCTACATCGAGGGCGCACCGCACGTAGACGTCAAGGACAAGTACCCGGGGGTGGTTGGCATCTCCATGTGGGACCCGGAGCGCAATCGTTATGAGTTCTTCTACGCCGACACGGGGTTGTCAAAGTATGAGCATGGCGGCGGCGGTTACTTCCTGGTCACGGGCGACAAGAAAAACCACATCCTGGTGCCCGACAAAGGCCCGATCAGAAGCGTGGTGCGCCGGCTGGAAGTCTTGAACAACCAGGAGTTCACCTACTCTCGGGAAGTCCCGCGCGACATGCTCGAAACTAATGAAACCGTGCGCATCTATGTTGTTCACGCACCTTACAAAGGGCCGATCAAAACGTCCACCTCCCACTAACTTCATATTAATACCCCACGCAATATCCATAAAACCAACAAAAAGACACTACCTATGAAAACCCAACTCAAGTCCTTACTGATATCTACCGTTTGGTTATCCGCCCTTATTTCGAGCGGTGCCAATGCACAACCGATAGCCAAAGAACCTGTTGCCACTCCCGACAATGCAGTCATGCTGACGGTATTTCTAAAACATGACCAATCACGCCCACTAAGCGAACTAAGGGCACAACTGGCCAAACAGGAGTTCTATAAGGTGTTTCCACCGGCGGGCGTAGAAGTCGTCAGTTGGAACATCACCATGGGTATCGGACAGGTCATCGTCCTACGCCTGCCCGCCTCTCGCCTGTCAGCGGTCAACCTGGCATTGGAAAACACCGCATGGGGGACCTACAGGACCGAGTTCTTCCCGACCTATGATTTCAAGGAAATCGCCCAGGCCGAACAGAACAAGGTACGCCAGGCCCAGTAATACCCCACTCGATGCACAGCGTCTTCAGCCTATGCAGACGCTGGCATCCCCGCGCCAAAGCCTTGCATCCAGGGAAGATCTTTCACCCGCAAGCATTTCGCACTGCAAAAAATGCCGCATAATCCAGGACTCAAACCCCACAACAAGAGCCGCCCCATGCCCGCCACTGTTCTGGTCCTGGTTGAAACCATCAATGACTACCTGCCCATCATCGAGAGCAATGGCTTTCATGTGATCCTGGCCCCGACACCGGCCGAACGCAGCCAGGCCATCAAGAGCCATGGCGCACAGATCCAGGCCGTGCTGACCCGTGGCCCGCTGGGCTTGCATGCCGATGAGATCGCCGCCCTGCCCTTGCTGCAAATCATCTGCGTGATTGGCGCAGGCTACGAGCAGGTGGACCTGCAGGCCGCCAGCAATCGCGGGATCGTGGTGACCAACGGTGCCGGCGTGAATGCACCGTCGGTGGCGGACCACGCCATGGCGCTGCTGCTGTCGATGGTGCGCGATATTCCCCGGGCCGATGCCGCAGTACGCCGCAGCGAATGGCCCAAGGTCATGCGCCCGTCCCTCGCCGGCAAGCAACTGGGCATCCTCGGCCTGGGCGCGGTGGGCCTGGCGATTGCCCGGCGCGCGGCCCTGGGGTTTGACATGCAGGTCAGCTACCACAGCCGCCAGCCCCGCAACGATGTGGACTACACCTACTGCGCCACGCCAGTGGAACTGGCCCGCAACTCCGACTTCCTGGTCATCGCCACCCCCGGCGGCCCTGGCACCCGCCACCTGATCGACCGCCAGGCCCTGGATGCCCTGGGCCCCAACGGTTTTGTGGTGAACATCGCGCGGGGCAGCGTGATCGTCACTGCCGACCTGATCAGCGCCCTTGAACAACGGCGCATCGGCGGGGCAGCGCTGGACGTGTTCGATGATGAACCCAACGTGCCCGACGCCCTCAAGCGGCTCAGCAACACCGTACTCACCCCGCATGTGGCCGGGCTGTCGCCTGAAGCGGCCCACGACACCGTGCAACGGGTGGCAGACAACCTGCTCGAATACTTCGCCGGGCGCCCGGTCCTTACACCGGTCGCCTTGCCTGCGCCCGAAAAGTGACCGATCAGGCACGCTGATTGCCGTCCAACACGCTAGCCTATTAAGCCGTCGCCGCCTTGTGGCGGGTCGGCTGTGCGCATTAGATTAGCCAATAGTCCAAGGCCTCAAGAATAAGCAGAAGGGATAAGCATGGCGCTCAATGACCAATCCACCCAGATTCGCCCCGGCGAAGAACTGGATGCCAGCCTCATCGACCCCTACCTCAAGGCCCATATCCCGGGCCTGAGTGGCAGCGCCAGAATCAGCCAGTTTCCGGGCGGCGCCTCCAACCTGACCTATCTGCTGGAATACCCCGAACAGGAATTCGTGCTGCGGCGCCCGCCCTTCGGGCACAAGGCCAAGTCAGCCCACGACATGGGCCGAGAGTTCCGCATTCTCAACCAGCTCAAGGATGGCTTCCCCTACTGCCCCAAGGCCTACGTGCACTGCACCGACGAATCGGTGATCGGCGCCGAATTCTATGTAATGGAGCGGGTCAAGGGCATCATCCTGCGCTCGGACCTGCCGCCGGAGCTGGGCCTGGACGCAGAACGCACCGAAGCCCTGTGCAAGAGCTTTATCGACAAGTTCGTCGAACTGCACCAGGTGGACTACCACGCCTGCGGCCTGGCCGACCTGGGCAAGCCCGAAGGTTACGTGGCACGCCAGATCAGCGGCTGGAGCGATCGCTACGAGAAAGCCCTGACCCCCGACGCCCCGAAATGGGAAGCCGTGCGCGCCTGGCTCAACGACAAGATGCCCGCCGACCACCCCACCTCAAGCATCGTGCACAACGACTATCGCTTCGACAATGTGATCCTCGACCCCGACAACCCGATGCAAATCATCGGCGTGCTGGATTGGGAACTGACCACCCTGGGCGACCCGCTGATGGACCTGGGCAACAGCCTCGCCTACTGGATCGAAGCCGCTGACCCCGCGCCCGTGCAACTGATGCGCCGCCAACCGAGCAACGCTCCCGGTATGCTCACCCGCCGCCAGTTTGTCGACTACTACGCCGAGCGCTCAGGCATCCAGATCGACAATTTCGACTTCTACTACACCTACGGCCTGTTCCGCCTGGCCGGCATCGTGCAGCAGATCTACTACCGCTTCTTCCATGGCCAGACCCAGGACAAACGCTTCGCGCAGTTCATTCACATGAACAAGCTGCTGGAGCAGATGAGCCTGAACGTCATCCACAAATCCACGCTCTGACCCGACAAGGAACCACCATGTCCAAGACCAACCTGTTCGACCTCGACGGCAAGATCGCTTTTGTCTCCGGCGCCAGCCGTGGCATCGGTGAAGCCATTGCCAAGCTGCTGGCCCAGCAAGGCGCCCACGTGATTGTCTCGAGCCGCAAGATCGACGGCTGCCAGCATGTGGCCGATGCGATCATCGCCGCCGGCGGCAAGGCCACGGCCATCGCCTGCCATATCGGCGAGATGGAGCAGATCAGCGAGGTGTTTGCCGGCATTCGCCAGCAGTTCGGGCGCCTGGACATCCTGGTCAACAACGCCGCGACCAACCCGCAGTTCTGCAACGTGCTGGACACGGACCTCGGCGCGTTCCAGAAAACCGTCGACGTGAACATCCGTGGCTACTTCTTCATGTCGGTGGAAGCCGGCAAGCTGATGCGTGAGAACGGCGGCGGCAGCATCATCAACGTGGCCTCGATCAACGGCATCTCCCCAGGGCACTTCCAGGGCATCTACTCGGTGACCAAGGCCGCCGTGATCAATATGACCAAGGTGTTTGCCAAGGAATGCGCGCCGTTCGGCATCCGCTGCAACGCCCTGCTGCCAGGCCTGACCGATACCAAGTTCGCCTCGGCGCTGGTGAAAAACGAATCGATCCTGAACATGGCCCTGGCCCAGATCCCCCTAAAGCGCGTAGCCGACCCCAGCGAAATGGCCGGCGCGGTGCTGTACCTGGCCAGCGATGCGTCAACCTACACCACCGGCGTTTCGCTGAATGTGGACGGTGGGTTCCTCTCCTGATCCCACATTTTTGATCGGCGTTGCCCTTGCATACGAGTAACCTTGGCAGGATTGATCGCCTCGGAATGAAACATGGAACTGCACGTCGTCATCCAGGGCCGCAAGGACCTGGCCGAACAGCTTTACCAGCAACTGCGCGACGCCATTGAGTCAGGACGCCTGGCCGCTGGCGCGCAGTTGCCACCCAGCCGCTTGCTGGCCGAGCAGTTGGGGATCTCGCGCAAGACCGTGTCCGACACCTACACCACCCTGACCTACGAAGGCCTGCTGATCGGCAAGATCGGCCGTGGCACCTTCGTCAGCGCCCATGCGCTGCGGCCGAAGGGCCTGCAAAGTGCGGCCGACCTGGCCTGCGCCGCCAACCTCGCCAAGTGGCAAGCCCTGCCCTCGCCCATGCGCCACCCGACGCGCGAGAGCACGTTGCGCTGCGAGTTCATCGGCGGTGCCACCACCCGCAGCCTGTTCCCCCAGGACGAATGGCGGCGCTGCACCCAGGACGCCTTGCGCCGCATCGCCCAGAACAGTGGTTTCTACGGCCAGCCCGAGGGCTTGCCGGCCTTGCGCAATGCGATTGCCGGGCACATCGCGTTTTCCCGAGGGGTCAACTGCCGGGATGACGACATTGTGGTGTGCAACGGTGCCCAGCAGGCACTGGACCTGATCGCCCGCGTGGTCCTCGAACCGGGCAGCATTGTCGCCATGGAAGACCCCGGCTACACCCCGGCGCGCCTGCTGTTCGAAGCCATGGGTGCCACCGTGGCCGGCGTGCCGCTGGATGCGCAGGGGATCCAGGTCGAGTTGATTCCCGAGGGCACCCGGCTGATCTACGTCACCCCGTCCCACCAGTTTCCATTGGGCATCCCCATGAGCCAGCCACGCCGCGAAGCGCTGCTGGCGCGGGCGCTGGCCCTGGGCGCGATTGTCATCGAGGACGACTACGACAGTGAGTTCCGCTACGAAGGCCGCCCCACCGACGCCCTGCAGAGTATGGATACACGGGGCATCGTCGCCTACGTCGGGACCTTCTCCAAAACCCTGCTGCCGGAGCTGCGCCTGGGCTATACGGTGCTGCCCCCGGCCATTCGCGGCGCGGTGCTCAAGGCCAAGCAACTGAGCGACCAGCACAGCTCGACCCTGCCGCAATGGGCCCTGGCCAAGTTCATCAGCGAAGGCTACCTGCTCAAGCACATCCGGCGTTGTCACACCGTCTACAGTAGCCGCCGCGAACGCATTCTCAGCCGCCTGGCCGGCGACCTGTCACCCTGGTTCGAGGCCGTGCCCAGCGTGGCCGGGTTCCACCTGGCGGCACTGTGCAAAGTGCCGATCAACATCCCCCTGCTGATCGAACTGGCGCGGCAGGTGGAAGTCGGGCTGTATCCGCTGGATGTGTTTTTCCATCAGGCGCCGGTGCGTAGCGGCCTGATCATCGGTTTTGGCGCCATCGAGACCCTGGACATCGACCCGTCCCTGGACAAGGTGCGCGATATCCTGCAGCAGATTGGCTGAGGGGTTTTCCAGCAGATTGGTTATAGGTACGCCGCGCGCCCGGGCGTAGGGTGAGGGGATCTGAAACGATAGGAACCCCGCACCATGAAAACACTGCTCGGCACCACCCTCCTGCTGGCTTCGCTTAGCGCCTTTGCCCACGAGCCGGTGTACAACCAGGAATCGATCAAGGTCCTGCAAGAGCACGCCTTGAGCAACGTACCCGGCAAGAAAACCCTCATGCTCACCGTGGATTACGCGCCGGGCCAGGCCACCGTGCCCCATAGCCATACCGGCACGGCAGTGGCCTACGTACTTGAGGGGCAAATCACCTCGCGCGTCAATGATGAACAGGCCATTACCTACAAGGCCGGGCAATCGTTCTACGAACCCGCCGGTTCGCGCCACTTCGAATCAAGCAATGCCAGCCAGACCCAGCCGGCCAGGCTGCTGGTGGTGATGGTGCTGGATGACAAGGCCGAGGTGCTGACGCCCCTGCCACCGCAAAACTGAACGGTAGGAGGCTTGCCAGCTCCTACCATTCAGGGACGCTTGAACTGACGCCGCAGGTCTTCGAGCGGTTGCCGACAGGCGCAGCCCTCCAAGTGATCGTTGACCATGCCCATTGCCTGCATAAACGCATACATCGTCGTCGGCCCGACGAATGTCCAGCCGCGTTTCTTCAATGCCTTGGACAAACGCACCGAAGCCGGCGACGTCGGGTTGCCCGTCCAATAGGTCATGTCCACCACCGCCGGGCGCTCGGCCGCCGTCGGTTCAAACGCCCAAAGCCACGCCGCCAGCGAGCCGTGCTCATCCACCAGCTCGCACGCCCGGCGCGCATTGTTGATGGTCGAGACGATCTTTGCGCGATTGCGCACGATGCAAGGATTAGCCATCAGGCGCTGGACATCCTCCTCGGTGTACTGCGCCACCCGGCGAAAATCAAAACCGGTGAAGGCCCGCCGAAAATGCTCGCGCTTGCGCAGGATGGTGATCCACGCCAGGCCGGCCTGGAAGCCTTCCAGGCAGATCTTCTCGTACAGCGCCCTATCCTCGGCCACCGGCACCCCCCATTCATGATCGTGGTAATCGGGGTATTCGGCGGCGGCCATACGCCATGTACAGCGGGTCAGTCCCGCTTCATCGGTTGTCAGTCCCGGCTTATCCATACATCACCTCAGCGGCCAAGCCCGGGATGATAAGCGAAAAATTTTCCAGGCCGCCAACCGCTCAAGCATCACGGTTACCGAGCAACTGGTAAGACCGGAGCACACAAACACCCCTTCATCCCCTTGTAGTTTGCAAAAAACCGAGCGTAGACTGGCCGCGCACTGGACTTACCGGTAAGACCACAACAATTAAGCCCTGGACCCACCAGGGCACCGAATAGAGATCCCTCCCATGCTCAGATGGTGCTCGCGTTCGATTTTCCTGCAAGTCGTCATAGGCCTGATGCTCGGCATCGCGTGCGGCTTGGTCCTTCCCGAATTCTCCTCACAACTCAAACCCCTGGGTGACGGCTTTATCAAGCTGATCAAGATGCTGATCGGCCTGATCGTGTTCTGCGTGGTGGTCAGCGGTATTTCCGGCGCGGGCGACCTGAAAAAAGTCGGGCGCATCGGCCTCAAGTCAGTGATCTATTTTGAGATCCTCACCACCATCGCCCTGGTGCTCGGCCTGGTCCTGGCCTTCAGTACCGGAATTGGCAGCGGCGCCAATATCCACCTTGAACAGCTGTCTTCCGCAGGCCTCAATGAATTGGCGGATCGCGGCCAGCATATCAAGGGCACCAGCCAGTTCTTGATGGACCTGATCCCCAACTCCGTGATCGGGGCCTTCGCCGACAACAACGTGTTGCAGGTGCTGTTGTTCTCGGTGCTGTTTGGCAGTGCGCTGAACCTGGTGGGCGAAGCGGCTTCGGGCATTTCACGGCTGATCAACGAACTGAGCCATGTGATCTTCCGGATCATGGGCATGATCGTGCGCCTGGCGCCCATTGGGGTTTTCGGCGCCATCGCCTTTACCACCAGCACCTATGGCCTGGATTCGCTGCAGCACCTGGGCAGCCTGGTGGGCCTGTTCTACCTGACCTGCATGGCCTTTGTCGCGCTGATCCTGGGCACGGTGATGCGCCTGTCGGGCCTGCGTATGCTGCCGCTGCTCAAATACCTTCGCGAAGAGTTGCTGATCGTGATGGGCACCGCGTCGTCCGATGCGGTGTTGCCACAGATCATGCGTAAACTGGAACACCTGGGCATTGGCAGTTCCACCGTCGGCCTGGTGATCCCCACTGGTTACTCGTTCAACCTCGATGGTTTCTCGATCTACCTGACCCTGGCCATTGTGTTTATCGCCAATGCCACCGGGACACCGTTGTCGATGACCGACCTGCTGACCATCCTGCTGGTGTCGCTGATCACCTCCAAGGGCGCCCACGGCATACCGGGCTCGGCCCTGGTGATTCTGGCGGCCACCCTGACGGCTATTCCTGCCATCCCGGTGGTGGGCCTGGTGCTGGTGTTGGCGGTGGATTGGTTCATGGGGATTGGCCGTGCGCTGACCAACCTGATCGGCAACTGCGTCGCGACCGTGGCCATTGCCCGCTGGGAAAAGGACATTGATCTGCAACGGGCCAACAAGGTACTGGAGGGGCAGCAAGGGTATGCGTTCCAGGCCAAGAAGCCGGTATTGCCGGCGCACCAGGAGTTCTAGCGCAGATCGAATGTGGGAGCGGGCTTGCTCGCGATAGCGGTGTGTCAGCCCCTACCTGTGCTGACTGATCCACTGCTATCGCGAGCAAGCCCGCTCCCACCGTTAATCGTCGCCATTTTTACCGTTTGTGTTTGCAACATAAGGAGCCCGGCGTGATCAGCACCTCAACCGTCGTCAATTCAGTCGTAGAAAAACTGCGCGCCGCCCTGGCACGGGGCCAATGGCGGCGTGGCGAAATGCTCCCCGGCCAGCGCGAACTGGCCGAACAACTGGGCATCAGCCGCCCCAGCCTGCGTGAAGCGGTGATCGTCCTGGAAACCCTCGGCCTGGTGCGCTCGATGCCCGGCAAAGGCGTGGTCGTCCTGGAAACCAGCGTCAGCGAGCCACACGCCCATGATGCCGTGGCCGACGCCAGCCTCGCCGATATCCTGCAACTGCGCTACACCCTGGAGCCGTTTATCGTCGGCCTGGTGGCCCAGTCCATCACCAGCAAGGAAATCGGCCAACTGCGCCTGACCCTGATGGACATGCGCGAAGCCCTGGAAGCCAACGACAGTGAAGCCGGGATGAACGCCTACATTGCCTTCCATGAGGAGCTGTTCGCCCTGACCTCCAACCCGATTTTCCAGAACGTGGTGCAGCAGACCAGCAACGCCCTCAAGCAAAGCGCCCAGGTGTTGCGCAATTCCCCCGAACACTTGGCCGAGCGCCTGCAGGAAAACGAAGCTGTGGTGCGCGCGATCCGCAACAAGAACAGCGCCCTGGCCAGCGCCGAAATGCGCCGCCATATCCTCAACGAGGGCCAGCGCATGGGCACCGCCCTGAATATTCCCGACGACCATCTCGGCAACTGACTCTGGAGGCTGGCCATGAGCGCTCACGCCCTGCAACGCACTTTTGCTGTCACCGCCCCACCCGCCATGCGCCTGGTGCCCGGTAAACGGCCATCGGTGGATGACCTTTACCCACGACTGTTCGATGCCATCCTCGAACAGCGCATCGTGCCCACCAGCCGCTTTACCGAAGAAGGCCTGGCCCAGCAATTTGGCGTCAGCCGCAGCGTGCTGCGCCGGGTCCTTGCGCGTCTGGCCGAGCAGCAAGTGATCATCCTGCGTCCCAACCTGCGCGCCCAGGTGGCGGCGCCGGATGCCGAGCAGGTGCAACATATGCTTGAGGCGCGGCGCTTGATGGAAGTGACCGTGGTCCAGTTGGCGTGCGTACAGGCCAGCCCTGGGCAGGTGCGGCGCCTGCGCGAACTGGTGGCCCGCCAGCGGGCGTGCGTCGAGCAGGGCCAGCAAGGCCCGGCCATCCGCCTGTACGGCGAGTTTCACCTGTTGCTGGCGGCCATTGCGGGCAACCGGCCATTGGCGCAGTTTCTCAACAGCCTGGTGCCGTTGACCTCGCTGGTCATTGCCCGGCAAGGGGCGTTCACCAGCGCCTGGCTTGAGCAGGCAGAGATTGTCGAAGCGGTGGAGCGACGGGATGCGGGTACGGCAGCATGCTTGATGACCCAGCATCTGGATCATCTGCAAGCAAAACTCGCGTAAGCCCATAGAGATTCAAATGTGGGAGCTGGCTTGCCTGCGATGGCGGTGGGTCAGCCGCCAGCAACAGTCACTGGACTGCCGCTATCGCGGGCAAGCCCACTCCCACAGGGGGCGGTCGGGGCAGCAAATTTTGCATACGCCCCACCTTGTGCCGAACCCACAAAAAAGCCCCGTCTCTCGCGAGACGGGGCTTTGTTTTAACGCTCTAGCAGCCGATTACAGCACCGCTTGACCACTCATTGCCAGGTCCAACAGTTCCCGATTGGCCACCGCGTACATGGCGTAGTCCGTACCGACCGCAGCACGGATTTCCACCATCATCGCGCGCCAGCGCTCGACCATGCTCGCGTTCTGCTCCAGCCACAGGGCCACGCGGGCTTCCATGTCTTCTGGCGCATCGGCCATTTGCAGAACCTTGATGGTGATCGCCCGTTGCTGCCAGTCCACGTCATCGCGGAAGGCTTCGCGGGCCTGGGCCTGCCAGTTGTTGCCCACCGGCAGATCGCTGATCTGCTGCAGGTACCACGGCAAGTCCAGGGCGCTGCCCACGGCGAAGTAGGCCTTGGCCACATCGGCAGCGCTCTGGCCGGTAACGTCAGCGGCTTCGATGATCGGCAGCAAGGTGTACAGGTGCGTGGTGCCAGCAACCATGCGCGCCAACAACTCCGGCACACCGGCTTCGACATAGGCCTGGTAACGGTTCTGCCAGCCTTCGCGGGTCGGGCCTTCCAGCAGTTCGTCGAGCTTGAGGCCCAACGCTGCCAGGTGCGGACCGAAGTGCGCCACATCGCGCGCGGCGTCCTGCTCGTTGCGACGGCTGCGCAGGAACCAGCGGGTAGCCCGACGGCCCAGGCGCATCAGCTCGTCCATCAGCGCCAGTTGCACCTCGGCTGAGACCTGGTGATCCAAGGCCTCGATCTGCCGGAACCAATGCGGGAGGTGGAAGATGTCACGCACGATCACATAGGCACCCGCCACGTTCGCCGGGCTCATGCCGGTCGACTCTTTGAGGCGTTGCACGAAGGTGATGCCCATGTGGTTGACCAGGTCGTTGGCGATCTGGGTGCTGACGATCTCGCGCTTGAGGCGGTGGCGACGCATGGCCTCGGAGAACTTGGCCACCAGGCTCGGTGGGAACGCGGTCTCCATGTCGCGGGTCAGGTAGTCGTCATCCGGCACCAGGGACTTGAGCAGCGCTTCCTTGAGGTCGATCTTGCTGTAGGAAATCAGCACCGACAGTTCCGGGCGCGTCAGGCCCTTGCCAGTCGCGGCGCGCTCGACGAGCTGCTCCTCGGTCGGCAGGTACTCGATGGCGCGGTCCAGCTTGCCACGGCCTTCCAGGTCGCTCATCAGGCGCTTGTACTCCGCCGCACGCTCGTAGGCTTTGCGGGCGGCCAGGGACAGGGCCTGGGTCTGCTTGTAGTTGTTGCCCAACACCAGGCTGCCGACTTCGTCGGTCATGCTCGCCAGCAACTGGTTGCGTTGCTTGTCGGTCATGTCGCCAGCCTGCACCACTTCGTTGAGCAGGATCTTGATGTTCACTTCGTGGTCGGAGCAGTCCACACCACCGGCGTTGTCGATAAAGTCGGTGTTGGAACCGCCGCCATTGAGGCCGAATTCCACACGACCCAGCTGGGTCATGCCCAGGTTACCGCCCTCACCCACTACCTTGCAGCGCAGCTCGTTGCCGTTGACGCGCAGCGCGTCGTTGGCCTTGTCGCCCACATCGGCGTGGCTTTCCGTGCTGGCTTTGACGTAGGTGCCGATACCGCCGTTCCACAACAGGTCCACCGGTGCCTTGAGCAAGGCGTTCAGCAGCTCGGTCGGGGTCAGCTTGTCGGCCTGGATGTCGAAGCGCTCTTTCATCTGTGGCGAGATGGCAATGCTTTTGGCGCTACGCGAGAAGATACCGCCGCCTTCGGACATGATGCTGGTGTCGTAGTCCGACCAGGCCGAACGCGGCAGCTCGAACATGCGCTGGCGCTCGATGAAGCTGGTGGCCGGGTTCGGGTTTGGATCGATGAAGATATGCAGGTGGTTGAAGGCGGCGACCAATTGCAGCTTGTCGGACATGAGCAAGCCGTTACCGAACACGTCACCGGCCATGTCGCCAACGCCGACCACCGTGATGCTGTCTTGCTGCACGTTGATGCCGCGCTCACGGAAGTGACGCTGCACCCCGACCCACGCGCCCTTGGCGGTGATGCCCATTTTCTTGTGGTCATAACCGGCCGAGCCACCGGAGGCAAACGCATCCCCCAGCCAGAAGCCGTAGTCGATGGCGATACCGTTGGCGATGTCGGAGAAGGTCGCGGTGCCTTTGTCGGCCGCCACTACCAGGTACGGGTCATCGTTGTCGTGGCGCACCACGTTCAACGGAGGCACCAGGGCGCCGTCTTTCAGGTTGTCGGTAATGTCCAACAGGCCGGAAATGAAGATGCGATAGCAGGCGATGCCCTCGGCCGCGATCTCGTCGCGGCTGCCGCCCAATGGCAGGCGACGCGGCAGGAAGCCGCCCTTGGCGCCGACCGGCACGATCACCGAGTTCTTCACCTGCTGGGCTTTGACCAGGCCCAGCACTTCGGTACGGAAGTCTTCTTCACGGTCGGACCAGCGCAGGCCGCCGCGAGCGACGTTGCCAAAGCGCAGGTGCACGCCTTCGACGCGCGGCGAGTAGACGAAGATTTCGAACTTCGGCACTGGCTTGGGCAGCTCGGGAATGGCGTGGGGGTTGAACTTGAAGCTGAAGTACGACTTGTTCTGGCCGTTGGCATCAGTCTGGTAGAAGTTGGTGCGCAGGGTGGCCTTGATCAGGTCCAGGTAGCGTCGCAGGATCCGGTCCTCGTTGAGCACCTGCACGTCGTCCAGGGCAGTGAGGATCGCTTGCTCCAGGCGTTGCTGCTTGTCTTCCAGGTCGTCGGCGGTGAGCTTGCGCGCCAGGTAGAAGCGGGTCTTGAACAGCCGGGTCAACTCGCGGGCGATGTCGGTGTGGTTGTTCAGGGTGCTGGCGATATAACCCAGGTCGAAGCCCAGGCGGATCTGCTTCAGGTAACGGGCGTAGGCACGCAGCAGTGCAACGTCACGCCATGGCAGGCCGGCGGTCAGTACCAGGCGGTTGAACGCATCGTTCTCGGCGTCGCCGTTGACGATATGCACGAACGCGTCCTGCAGGGTGTCGTTGAGCTGCTGGATGTCGAGGTTCAGGCCTTCGGCGGCGGTGAACGCAAAGTCGTGGATCCAGAACTCGCGGCCATTGGCGTGACGCAGGCGGTACGGGAACTCACCGAGCACGCGCAGGCCGAGGTTTTCAAGGATCGGCAACACGTCGGACAGCGCCAGCGGGGTATCGGCGTGATACAGCTTGCAGTGCAATTCCTGCTGGCCGGTCACGTGGCCCAAAGGCTGGTAGAAGCTCATCACCAGTGGCTTGGCTTCCGTCAGGTTCAACAGATGCTGCATGTCGACCACGGCTGAATGCGCGGCGAAACGCTCGCGGTAGCCTGCGGGGAAGCCTTTGGGGAAGTCCGCCAGCACGTTGGTGCCGTGGGCTTCGCCGAAGCTCTCGACCACCAGGCTCGCGTAGTCGTCCTGCCAGCTGCGGCAGGCCTGCACCACTTCTTTTTCCAAAAGCAGGGGGTCGATATCCAGGCGGTTCTTCGGGTCAACCCGCAAAATCAGCTGGACACGGGCCAGCACGGACTCGGAGAAGAAGGTCCAGAACTCGCAATCCGAGGCCTTGAGGCGATCCATCAGCACTTGCTGGATCTTCTGGCGCACTTCGGTGGAGTAGATATCACGCGGCACGTAGGCCAGGCAGTAGCAGAAACGACCGTACGGGTCTTTGCGCAGGAACACGCGGATCTTGTTGCGTTCCTGGATCTGCACGATCGACATCACGGTGCTGAACAGCTCGTCCACCGGGGTCTGGAACAGGTCGTCGCGAGGCAGTACTTCAACCACCTGAGCCAGTTCCTTGCCCAGGTGCGCCTTGGCCTGGAAGCCCGAGCGGCGCTCGATTTCCGCGACCTTGCGGCGGATATAAGGAATCACCCGCACGCTTTCGCCGTACACCGAGGAGGTGTAGAGGCCCATGA
Organism: Pseudomonas sp. HC1(2025); assembly: GCF_058742075.1. Classification (NCBI taxonomy): domain Bacteria; kingdom Pseudomonadati; phylum Pseudomonadota; class Gammaproteobacteria; order Pseudomonadales; family Pseudomonadaceae; genus Pseudomonas; species Pseudomonas sp. HC1(2025). The sequence goes on from NZ_CP196017.1 coordinate 3,394,922, forward strand.
AGCGGCATTCCTTGATGACCTTGCCATCGGCATCGATCTGGCGGATCGACACGTAGTCCGGGTAAGCCGGACGGTGCACACGGCTTGGGTGCGCAGCCTTGGCGAACGACAATACAGTCGGCTCGCGCAGATAGGCCACAGCGTAATCTTCGATGCGCAGGTCTTCAGCGGTGAGGCCGGCGCGCAGCAGTTTGGTCAGGCCGAGGAAGGAAGTGGCGTCATATTCCAGATGACCGCCGTCCTGCTCGTCATGCACCACAAACTCTTCGTAGCCCAGGAAGGTGAAGTGGTTGCCCACCAGCCATTCCAGGAAGCTCTTGATCTCGGCCTTTTCTTCGCCTTCGATGGCGAACTGGCTGTTGTCGATACCGGCCAGCAGTTCCTGGACCTTGGCCTTCATCGGCTCGAAATCAGCCACGGCCACGCGCACCTCGCCCAACACCTGCTCAAGTTCCGTGCTCAGGACATTCAGCTCGGCGGCATTGGCGCAGCGGTCGATCTCCAGGTACATCAGCGATTCTTGCAGGACGTCTTCGCCCTGGGTGCCCTTGGGCAGGATTTCCAGCAACTCGCCCTTCTTGCCACGGCGCACGCTCAGTACCGTGGTTTGCAGGGTATGGATGCTGTAGCCGCGGCGGTTCAGTTCGGTGCGCACCGAGTCGACGAGAAACGGTAGGTCGTGGTGCAAGACCTCGACCGCCGTGTGGGTCGACTGCCAGCCGTGGCGTTCGTAATCGGGGTTGTACACTCGCACTTGCGGCTGGGTGTGATCAAAGCGCTCAAGCAGGCGCCAGGCAGACAGGGTGCAACCGGCCAGGTCGGACATGCGACGCTGGGTCAGCTCGTCCAGGGAAATAATGCCGAAGAATTGTTCAGCGAACAGCGCCACTTGTGGCAGTGCCTGTTCACTGATGTGCTGCGCCAGTGCCGCTTGCAGTTGATGCTGGAAGTCGGCTTTGCTGGCTGCGGTGAAGAACGCCATCTGTGGTACTCCGCTTGGGCTTGTTATTGATGGAAGCGTCGCGTGTTATCCCCTGGTGGGGAGACCGTCATTTCTGTTCGCAGGTGATGATGATAAACACCATAAACGAATCAGGGTGACAGGTGGGTGAAGCTGGACAAGTCAATGAGGTCACATTCGACGTCCACTGGATGCCCCCCTGCGCATGACGGTACGGCGGGCAGGTCAGAGTCACGCAAAAGGCACATCCGTTGCGCAGCTTAACGAGTGCGGCAAGCTGGCTGCTTGCTGCACTGCGACATATTCGGTCAACACACGGCATTGCGCGGTTGCACCAAGAGCAACCCTTCCTACCGCTCAGGTGCAGGTTGAGCATTAAAAGCGCAGCCGCCACGCAGGCATGATCAACCTGCCGCCCGGTAAAACTTCATACATCCGTAAAATCTAATTCCTAACTCCGCGCAGGAACCGTATTTCAATATTGAGTCACTTAGTTTGAGCAGGTATTTCCTTCGACAAAGGCTCTATTACCACTCAACGAGGCGCTATTGAACGTATATTCCCCCGCCCTCCGCACCCCGCTGCCAGGGCACCAGCCCCCTTGCATGCAGCCCCCTGCACCATCACGTCCGGGTAGTGCTGTCACTGCAGGGCAAGACCTTACGGCGGCCTGTTTCAAAGCGCCCGTAGCCACCAATAAGGCCGTGCAACAACTCATCACCGACTACACCTACCCCAAGACACCGGACGAAGTCACTTCGCTCCACGTCAGGCGCCAGATCAAGCAAACGTTCGGTAAAGATATTGACCCCGATAAAACTTACTTAGTGAGCATTCAATATGATCACCGCACTAACGCCCCACCTTATAGCGGGGTCATTGTTCAAAAAATATCACTGACCCAGGCAGCAAGGCTCAACCAGCAGGACGAACCTGAGTTCCACGGGGCGCTACGTTCAAAAGAAGACGGGCCCTTTGAAATAAGACAAAGCTCAACACATACCCACGACCCTGACGGCTTTGGCAGGTTCGCGCGCCCAAATGAATCGGGGTTCACCAGCCACTTTCAAGGTATTTACACTGAGCCGTCGCAAGCGACTGCCCATCTCTATGATGCAAGCAATAGAGTCGATATCAGCGCCACCGACTTCAAACAGATGGTATGGGATAACAGTTATAAGTCCCCCTATGACCAGTACCTGAACAGTTACTGGAACAGCAATTCCCGCCATGCCTATGCCCAAGCCTCCAGAGGCGCCTTCTTGCAGGCGTCGCACAGGTCCCTGAGCGAAAACGATCGACAGATCGCCATGGGTGCCGCAGGACTACCGGCCGACCAAAGTTACCAGTCCCTTAGTCACAATGACCTGATACAGCCCTACAAGGCTGATCCAAATCTGCAAACCAAATTCCTCACGTTCAAAGGTTTTAACATGCGCGCCTTTTACACTTTGGATAAGTCCACAGGCCGGGTCTTGTTGTACCTGCCTGGCCATGGGTCCATGTTGAAAGGCTTCGACTCCAAGAAACACATGAATAAGTGGCTGGCCGAACAATTGAAGGACCCGCAACAAGTCGACAGTTTCAAACTGTACTTCCGCCCCCAGGACCGTCCCGATGAATTCCTGTCCAAAGGCATTGATGCGCTCATAGACAACACCCGTAATTTGCTTAACAGTGACCTTCCTGTCGCTACGCAAGAAAAGCTCGGGTACTTTGACGAGGGCGGCCTATTCGATGGCCAGGTAGTCCAAGGGAACCCGTTTGAGGAACTGCAGCAACGCACCGAGCAAGACCTGAAAAACGCCACTCGCTTTCAATTCGTACTTAATCGCGACGTCACGGCAAAGACTGCCTTCAAGTATTTGAATTGGGCCAAATATGGGCTGCTGCTTTTAGCTCCACTAGGTATCGCTTTCCCACCGCTGGGCGCTGCACTGACAGTAGCGAGCGTCTCAGTGGGTGCAGCAGAGCTCGGCGTTGGCATTGACAGCTATATCAATAAGCGCCCCGAGGCAGACAAGCTCATCAGCGAAGGCACGGCGAAAACCTTTGTCCCGCTGTTTACCAGTGGCCTGGGCAATGCCTTTAAACCGATCAGCAGCACAATCAGCGCCTGGGCCTTCAATCCCTGATGCCCGTTTGACACAAAAGCCGACACAAAGCCCGAGGTAATGGCAGAATTACAGCCTGCCGGCCTTGTCGCCGCCTTTCCACACAGGACTCCACATGCAACTGACCACCGCCCACCTGCTCGCCACCCCTTGCGATGACGAAGAAGACAACATGGCCATGCTGTGCTGCCACGGCACTCAGGGCGAGATGTTCATGCTGTCCCGTTATCCGGATGAGGACGAGGTGGAGCTGACCTGGGACTACGAGCCTTCGACCCTGGATGGCTTGAAGATCACCTTGAGCGCGACCACCCTGCTGGTGGAGATCGGAGCGGCAGACAAGGATGCGCTGGGCGGCAGTGATCACCTGCAGATCAACCACGCCACCGCCGAGTCGGACCTGGCCGAGGTAGAAGAAACCTTGCAGAACATTCTCAAGGGCACTGGCACCTACATCCGCACGCTTTGACTGGCGGCGGCTAAATCGCCATCGCAGCGATGGGGCGACCTGACAAGCCCGCTCCCACCTGTGGGAGCCGGGCTTGCCCGCGATGGTGCCCTCATCAACGCCAAAAACCTCAGGCCTTTGCTGTAAGCCGCAAAAAATACCCCTCGGTTCGTTAGTCGCCAGCCCCTCCAATGCATTAAAGTAAGCGCCCCAGGCCTTGGCGTTTTTCACAATCCCCAGGCTCATCTTTCCAGGAACCGTCATCGATGGAACATCGTGAAGCGCTGCTCGCGCTGCGAACCTTTCTTTCTACGCAGATTCTCGGCCAGGAAAAACTCATCGAGCGCTTGCTCATTGCCCTGCTCGCCGACGGCCATATGCTGGTAGAAGGCGCTCCCGGCCTGGCCAAGACCAAGGCCATCAAGGAGCTTGCCGAAGGGATCGAAGCACAGTTCCATCGTATCCAGTTCACCCCCGACCTGTTGCCCGCCGATATCACCGGCACCGAGATCTATCGCCCGGAAACCGGCAGCTTCGTGTTCCAGCAAGGGCCGATCTTCCACAACCTGGTGCTGGCGGACGAAATCAACCGCGCCCCGGCCAAGGTGCAGTCGGCGCTGCTTGAAGCCATGGCCGAGCGCCAGGTCAGTGTCGGGCGCAGTACCTACGAGCTGTCGCCGCTGTTCTTGGTGATGGCCACGCAAAACCCCATCGAGCAGGAAGGCACCTATCCCCTGCCCGAAGCCCAGCTCGATCGCTTCCTGATGCACGTCAAGATCGGCTTCCCCGATGCCGCCGTGGAGCGGCGCATCCTGCAACAGGCCCGTGGCGAAGCGCTCAACGGCGAGACCAAGCCCGAACGGCGGGTCAGCCAGCAGGCGATCTTCGCCGCGCGCAAGGAAATCCTCGGCCTGTACATGGCCGATGCCGTGGAGGAATACCTGGTGCAACTGGTCATGGCCACGCGCACACCAGCCAAGTTCGACCCGGAAATGGCCGAGTGGATTGCCTACGGCGCCAGCCCCCGGGGCTCGATCGCCCTCGACCGCTGCGCCCGCGCCCACGCCTGGCTGGCCGGGCGCGACTTTGTCAGCCCGGAAGATATCCAGGCGGTGCTGTTCGACGTGCTGCGCCACCGCATCATCCTGTCCTTTGAAGCCGAAGCGGCCGGCATCGACCAGGACCGCGTGGTGCAACGCATTCTCGACGTCGTTGCCGTCGCTTGATCCCCATGAACGCCGGCGATGGAATCCGTGTTTCCCTCAGCGAATTGATCGAGATGCGGCATCGCGTGCGGGAGGTGCAACTGTTTTCCACGCCGAGCCAACGCAGCCCGCTGATCGGCCTGCACCATTCCAAATTGCGCGGGCGCGGCGTCGACTTCGACCAGGTGCGGGTGTACCAGGCCGGCGACGATGTGCGCACCATCGACTGGCGCGTCACCGCCCGCACCCAGGAGCCGCACACCAAGCTGTTCCATGAAGAGCGGGAGCGGCCGATCTTTATCATGGTCGAGCAAAGCTGCCGGCTATTTTTCGGCTCCGGGCTGATGTTCAAGTCAGTCCTCGCCGCCCAGGCCGCGAGCCTGATCGGCTGGGCCGCGCTGGGGCACAACGACCGGGTCGGCGGCCTGGTGTTCGGGGATAACGAGCACTACGAGATCAAGCCCCGGCGCAGCAAACAAAGCCTGCTGCAACTGCTCAACCGCCTGGTGCGGGTCAATCAGAGCCTCAACACCGAGAGCCGCCCCGAAGCCGATGCCCTGGGCATGGCCCTGCGCCGTGGCCGCGAGGTACTGCGCCCCGGCAGCCTGGTTATCGTGATCTGCGATGAACGCGCCCTGACCGAAGGCGCCGAGCAGCAACTGAGCCTGCTGTCGCGCCATTGCGACCTGCTGCTGCTGCCGGTCTCAGACCCGCTGGACCACGCCCTCCCCGCCGCCGGCCTGCTGCGTTTTGCCGAGCGCGGCGCACAACTGGAAATCGACACCTTGAACTTCGAGCTGCGCCAGGCCTACAAGGCCCAGGCCGAAGCACGCATCGCCCGTTGGGAACTGCTCGCGCAGAAGCTGCGGGTGCTGCTGATGCCATTGAGTACCCAGAGCGAAATGGTCGAGCAGCTACGTGAATACCTCAACCCGCAGCGCCCGGTGAAAAAGCCATGAGCAGCCTGGACTCGTTGCAACCGCTGATCGCCCCGCCGGCCATTGGTTTCTGGCCACCGGCGCCGGGCTGGTGGCTGTTGCTGGTGCTGATCCCCCTGGCGGGCTGGGGCGTGTGGTGGCTGCGGCGCTTTCTGCCCGGCAAACGCCCGCTGGCCCGGGCCGAGCAACCGCTGGACCCTCTGCGTATCGCCGCCCTCGCGGAGCTGGCGCTGATGCCCAAACCCTACGATGGCGCACCGGCCGGCGCCTGGCTGCAGCAGCTCAATGGCCTGCTCAAACGCCTGTGCCGCAACGACTACCCCTACAGCCAGAGCCACACCCTCAACGGGCGCAAATGGCTGGCCTTTCTTGACAACCGCTGCCCGGCGGCCGGCCTGACGCGCTGGATGGTCCTGGTGGAAGGCGCCTACAAACCCGAATGCAAGCTCGACGACAAGGCCATCGCCGGCCTCACGCAAGCGGTCGACACCTGGATTCGCAAACATGTTTGAGTTCGCCTGGCCGTGGGTCTTTGCCCTGTTGCCCTTGCCGTGGGTGATGCGCCTGATCCTGCCAGTGGCCGACAGCGGCGAGCCGGCGTTGAAGGTCAGTTTCCTGGGCGACCTCGAAGGCCTGGCCCGGCGCCGTGCGCGCATCAATCTGCCGGGTTGGCGCCAACAAGCGCCGTTCGTGGTGCTGTGGCTGTTGTTGCTGACCGCCGCCGCACGCCCGGAATGGCTCGGCGAGCCGCTGCCGATTGCCGCCAGCGGCCGCGACCTGCTGGTGGCGGTGGATGTGTCGGGCTCCATGGACTTCCCCGATATGCAATGGCAGGACGAAGACGTCAGCCGCCTGAGCCTGGTCAAGCACCTGCTGGGGGACTTTCTCGAAAGCCGCGAAGGCGATCGCGTGGGCCTGATCCTGTTTGGCAGCCAGGCCTACCTGCAAGCGCCGCTGACCTTCGACCGGCGTACCGTGCGCACCTGGCTGGATGAGGCGCGCATCGGCATTGCCGGAAAAAATACCGCGATTGGCGACGCCATCGGCCTGGCCCTCAAGCGCCTGCGGCAACGCCCGGCACAAAGCCGGGTGTTGATCCTGGTCACCGACGGCGCCAACAACGGCGGCGAAATCGACCCACTGACCGCCGCCCGCCTGGCCGCCGAAGAAGGCGTGAAGATCTACCCCATCGGCATTGGCGCCAACCCCGAACAGACCGGGACCCTGGGCATGCTCGGCCTCAATCCCAGCCTGGATCTGGACGAGCCGGCGCTCAAGGCCATCGCCGCGGCGACCGGCGGGCAATATTTCCGCGCCCATGACGGTGCCGAGCTGCAAGCGATCAAGCAAACCCTCGACCAGTTGGAGCCGGTGGCGCAACAGCCGACCCAGGCCCGCCCGGCCCAGGCGTTGTATAGCGGGCCCCTGGCGCTGGCGCTGTTTCTCAGCCTGCTGTTGGTGATCCAGGAACGCTGGCCGGATAACGCCTTGCAACGGCTGCTCAATAAACTCTCGACCAAGGGCCATTTCCTGCAACAGCACCCACAATGGCGCCAACGCCTTCAACGCCTGCGTTTGCGGAGGCGTCGATGATCGCTTTATGGCCGCACTGGTTCCGTCCCTGGTGGTTGTTGCTACTGCCCGTGCTCGGCTGGTTGCTGTGGCAACTGTGGCATCGGCAAAAACGCGCTGGGCGCTGGCAGATGATCCTGCCGCCGGCCTTCCACGCGGCCCTGCTCAGTGGCGGCAATGGCCGGGAGAGCAAATCGCCGTGGCTGCTGCTGGGCCTGGCCTGGCTGATGGCCCTGCTGGCCTTGCTCGGCCCAGGCTGGCAACGGGTCGAGCAGATCAGCCAGAAACCCGCCGACCCGCTGGTGGTGTTGCTGGAACTGACCCCCGAGATGCTCGCCACCGACAGCCCGCCCAACCGCCTGGAGCAGGCACGGCGCAAGCTGGTGGACCTGCTGCAGGCGCGCAGTGACGCGCAGACCGCCATCGTCGTGTATGCCGGTAGCGCCCACACACTGGTGCCGCTGTCCGACGACCTGGCCACCAGCCGCAACCTTCTGGAAGCCCTGCGCCCGTCGATCATGCCCGAGGCCGGCCATCGCGCTGACCTCGCGGTGGAAAAAGCCCTGGGCCTGCTCAAGCACGGCGGCCTGGGCCAGGGTCGCCTGTTGTTGATTGGCTCGTCGCTGTCCAAGCAGGAGCGCCAGGGCATTCGCCTGCTGCTGCAAGGGCAGGCACCGAGCCTGTCGATCCTGGGCATTGGCAGCCGTGAAGGCACGCCGGTGACTCAGGAAAGCGGCGAGTTCCTCAAGGACGAACAAGGCGCGATCCTCATCCCGCGCCTGGACAGCCCGACGCTCAAGGCCTTCGCCAGTGAAATGGGCGGCCGCTATCGTCAGGCCCGCCTGGACGACAAAGACCTGCGCAGCCTGGGCCTGCTGGACGGCCCGCAAAACCTGCGCGACGACGGCCAGCGCCTGCAACTGGATACCTGGGCCGACCAGGGTTACTGGTTTTTGCTGCCCCTGCTGCTGCTCGCCGCCTGCGCCGGGCGCCGTGGCTGGCTGTTCTGCCTGCCGCTGCTACTGCTGGCGGCGCCGCAACCAAGCTATGCGTTCAGCTTTGATGACCTGTGGCTGCGCCCCGACCAACAAGGCCAGTACCTGCTCAAGCACAAACGCCCGGCCGAAGCCGCCGAACACTTTGAGAACCCACAATGGCAAGGTGTGGCCCTGTATGAAGCGGGCAACTACGCCGAGGCGGCCCGGCGCTTTGCCGAGGGCAGTGACGCCTACTCCCACTACAATCGAGGCAACGCCCTGGCCCGCGCCGGCGAGCTGGAAGCCGCGATAGACGCCTATGAACAGGCCCTGGAAGCCCAGCCCGACCTGCAGCCGGCCCTGAAAAACAAAGCCCTGGTGGAACGCCTGCTCCTTGAAGAACCGGAGCCCGAGCCGCCAGCACCCGAAAAAAACGAGGATGACGAATCCCCCCAACCCGGCCAAACTGCGCAACCAGGCGACAACAGCCAGCAAACCAACGGCGGCGAGCAATCGCCCCAGGGCGCAGGCCAGGCGGGCACCGGCGAGACACAAACCGGCACCCCGCCCACCGCGGGCAACAACGAAGTACCCGGCAGCGAACTGGGCGACGAACAGACCACCACGCCCCCCTTGCGCCCGGCCGATGCCAACCTCGACGAGGAGCACCGCCAGGCCCTGGAACAATGGCTGCGACAGATCCCGGACAACCCCGGAGAGTTGTTGCGACGCAAATTCTGGTACGAACAGCAACAACATCAGGACAAGACTCGATGAGCCGCTGCACCCCATTTGTCTTATCGCTAGCGCTGTGGGCCGGTCACGCCCAGGCGGCCGACCTGGCCGCCAGTATCGACCGCAGCCGCGTCAATTCCGGGGAAACGGTGGAGCTGACAATCGAGTCCGATGACGTTACCCAGTTCGGCAAGCCGGACCTGTCGCCCCTCGACCCGCTGTTCGACGTACGCGGCACCCGCCAGATCAACCAGCTCACCACCCTCGACGGCAGCAACCACGCCACCACCCGCTGGATCATCACCTTGCAGCCCAAGACCACCGGCACTGTGGTGATCCCAGCGCTGCAACTGGGCGAATTCAAGACCCAGCCGATCAGCCTGCAAGTGGACGAAACCCTCGGCCAGGACAGCGACAACCAGCTCGAACCAGTATTCATCGAAGCCAACCTCGATGAGGACAGCGTATATGTGCAGGCCCAGGCCCTGCTGACCGTGCGTATCTACCATTCGGTGGCGCTGTATGACGACAGCGTCCTTACGCCCTTGCAGTTGTCTGACGCGCGCGTCGAGCCAGTGGGTGATTCGCGCACCTATGAAAAAGTCATCAACGGCGTGCGCCATGGCGTGATCGAAATGCGTTATGGGATCTACCCGCAGCACAGCGGGCAACTGCTGATCCCCGCGCAAATGTTCAGCGCCACCATGGTCGAACCACGCCCGGCCCAGGGCACCGCGCCCCAGGCGCCCAGGCCCGGCAAGCTGTTGCATGTCAATTCCACCGAGATCCCCCTCACGGTCAAGCCCAAGCCTGCGCTCTATCCAGCGGACGCCCCCTGGCTGCCGGCGCGCAGCCTGAGCCTGGGCGAAAGCTGGAACCCGGAACCTACAAACGTGCAGGTCGGCGACTCCCTGACCCGCATCCTTACCCTCAAGGCCGAAGGCCTGGCCAGCGCCCAGTTGCCCGCGCTGCCCAGCACCGAAATCGCCGGCCTGCGGCGCTACCCCGACCAGCCGGTGCTGAGCAACCAGAACAGCGAGCGCGGGGTGATCGGCAGCCGTGAAGACCGCGAAGCCCTGGTACCCAACCGCGCCGGCGCCCTGGAATTGCCCGCCGTGGAAGTGGTGTGGTGGAACACCCACGAAGACCACCTGGAGCGCACCAGCCTGCCGGCCCGCACCCTGCAGGTGGCGGTCAACCCGAGCCTGGTGGTCGACACCCCGGCCACCCCCACCGTGATCACCGCACCGGACGATGGCCGCCTGTGGATCTGGCAGCTCACCAGCCTGTTCCTCGCCTGCACCACCCTGCTCGGCTTCGGCCTGTGGTGGCGCGCCCGCTCGCGCCCGGCGATCCAACGCGCCGCCCAGACCGGGCCCAGCCCCCGCACCTTGCTCGACGACCTGCGGCGTGCGAGCCAGGCCAACGACCCCCAGGCCACGCGCCAGGCGCTGGACGCCTGGGCACGCCAGCAACCGGAAACCCTGGCAGAGATGGCGGCGCGGTTTGTGCCGCTGTCCGATGCCCTGGATGGGTTGAACGGCGCGCTCTACAGCGAAAGCGGCCAGTATTGGCAGGGCGAAGAGTTGTGGCGGGCAGTCAAGGCCATTCCCATGGCCGAACGCGAACAGGCCCCGGTGGCCGACAGCACCAGCTTGCCGCCGCTGTATCCCAAGTAACCGCCCACGCTGTACCGACGGTGAACTCAGCTGTAGGAGCTGGCTCGCCTGCGATGGCGGTGTATTAGTCGATAAATGTGTTGGCTGACCCAGCGCCATCGCAGGCAAGCCAGCTCCCACAGGGGAATGCAGCTTCGCGCTCTGGCGTTGGAGGGCTCGTCACAGATTGTTAAAGGCCAGCAATCCATATCCCTTTAATTTGCAGGACGTTCCCTAGACAATCCTTCGGTCTTGCGCCTGCACAGTCCACTGGCTAGCCTTCGCTCCTTCGCTGAGCATCAGCGATCGGGTGTGAGAACCTGCCAACCAGTAGGCGCCAAGCGCCACTACCGTCATTACCATGTTCTATGGCGGCTGTGTGCGGGCAGACTTCGGTCTGGCCGGAGTCCTACTGTCCGGTATTCTCACCCTGCACATAGCTGCCACCTTTTTGTCGAGTGAGACCGACATCGGGATGGCTCCCTTTTCAGTAGGAGCTTATGCATGAACAAAATCGTCCCCGACCCACCCCGCTTCACCCCCGACCGCGAAATATTTGACCGCGCCCTGAGCCACTACCTACAACCCGCCTCGCCCCCTTCCTTCACCGTGCATCAAGACCTCAGTTTTGAAGACGCCCTTGCCCAAATCAGCGACCTGCTGCGCTGCGCAGCCGCCACCGCAGCCGGCACCACCCAAGGGCTGACCGGCAATCAACGGCACATGGCAGGCGCCACCGAGCATTTGATAGACAAGGCGAAAATCCTGGCCGACCGTGCGCTCGACTGCCTCAAACCCCATTGACCTTCCACACGCAGCCTGCGTGGATGCGAAGGCCATGCGTTAGAGATGGCGGTGTATCAGCCGATAAATGTCTTGGCTGACCCATCGCCATCGCCGGCAAGCCAGCTCCTACAAAGGATGCAGCTTCGCGCTCGGTTCTTGATCTTGGGCGCCTCGTTACCATTACAGGTAAACTCCGCTCCTTTACCTATTCCCCCACGGAGTTCGCCTTGCGTCTGTTTCACACCTCCGACTGGCACCTGGGCCAAAACCTCCACGGCCAGGAACGCGACTTCGAGCACGCTTGTTTCCTCGACTGGCTGCTGGGCCAGATCAAGCTGCACGGCCCCGATGTGCTGCTGATCGCTGGCGATATCTTCGATACGGTCAACCCGCCCCTCAAGGCCCAGGAGCGTCTGTATGACTTCATCATCAACGCCCATGAACAGAACCCCGACCTGACCGTTGTGATGATCGCCGGCAACCACGACTCCGGCTCGCGCATTGAGCTGCCGGCGCCATTGATGCGGCGTTTGCGTACCCATGCCCTGGGCCGGGTGCTGTGGCTGGATGACGGGCAACTGGATGTGGAGCGCTTGCTGATTGCCCTGCCGGACAAAACCGGCGCCGTGGCCGGCTGGTGCCTGGCGCTGCCGTTCCTGCGCCCGGCCGAAGTCACCGGTGCGCTGTTGGGCGACGATTACCTCAAGGGCATCGGCCAGGTGCATGAGCGCCTGATCGCCGCAGCCAACGCCAAGCGCCAACCGGGCCAGGCGCTGGTTGCCATCAGCCACGCACATATGGCCGGTGGCTCGGTGTCGGAAGACTCCGAGCGCAGCCTGATCATCGGCAATGCCGAAGCGCTGCCGGCCAGTCTGTTCGATGCCAGTGTCAGCTATGTCGCCCTCGGCCACTTGCACAAGCCCCAGCGGGTCAATGGCGAGGAACGCATCCGTTATTGCGGCTCGCCGATCCCGCTGTCATTTTCCGAAATCGGCTATCAACACCAGATCCTCGACGTGCAACTGGACGGTGCAACCCTGGTCAGCGTCGAACCGCGCCTGATCCCCCGCGCCGTGCATCTGCAACGCCTGGACGCCGCGCCCCTGGCCGAGATCCTCAAGCAACTGGCGCAGTTGCCCGACGTCGATCTGCTGGCCGACACCCAGCGCCAGCCCTGGCTGGAGGTGCGCGTGCGCCTCGACGAACCCCAGCCTGACCTGCGCCAGCAAGTGGAAAACGCCCTGCTGGGCAAGGCCGTGCGCCTGGTGCGCATCGCCGCCGAGTACGCCGGCAGCGGCGCGCGTCAGGACCAAGGCGATGAGCCGTTGATCGAACTCGACCAGCTCACGCCCCAGGAATTGTTCAGCCGCGCCTGGCAGGAAAGCTATGGCAGTGACGTGGACGAACAGACCCTCAAGGATTTCGCCGTGTTGCTCCAGGACGTGCAACACGAGGAGCAACAGCCATGAAGATCCTCGCCATCCGCCTGAAAAATCTCGCGTCCCTGGCCGGGCCGTTCGAAATCGACTTTACCGCCGAGCCCCTGGCCAGCGCCGGGTTGTTTGCGATCACCGGGCCCACCGGCGCCGGCAAAAGTACCTTGCTCGATGCCTTGTGCCTGGCGCTGTTTGGCGCCGTGCCACGCCTGGGCGACACCGGCCAGGCAAAAATGCCCGATGCCGATACCGATATCTCCATCGGCGACCCGCGCACCCTGATCCGCCGCGGTACCGGCGGCGGGTATGCCGAAGTGGACTTTGTCGGCGTCAGCGGCCGGCGCTACCGCGCGCGCTGGGAGGCCAATCGCGCCCGCGACAAGGCCAGCGGCAAGCTGCAGAACAGCCGGCAAAGCCTGATCGACCTGGACAGCGAGCAACTGCTGGCCAGCCAGAAGACCGAATACAAGACGCAACTGGAGCTGGCCCTGGGCTTGAACTTTGAACAGTTCACCCGTGCGGTGCTGCTGGCGCAAAGTGAGTTCAGCGCCTTTCTCAAGGCCAACGATAACGAGCGCAGCGAGCTGCTGGAAAAGCTCACCGACACCGCGCTCTACACCCAGTTGGGCCAGCGCGCGTTCATCAAGGCGCGGGAGGCCAAGGAAGCCCACAAGCTGCTGCAAGACCAGGCCACTGGCGTCACGCCGTTGCCAGCCGAGGCCCGCGCCGAGCTGGATCAACAATTGAGCGCGGCCCAGCAGCAACTCAAGACCCAGCAGGCCCAGCTCAAGCAACTGGAACTGCAACACACCTGGCTCAAGGAACTGCGCGAGTGGCAGGAGCGCCAACACAGTGCGGCCGAGCAATTGCAACAGGCCGAGCAGGCATGGCACACCCAGGGCCCGCAACGCCTGGACTTGAGCCGCCTGGAGCAACTGGCGCCGCAGCGTCATCATTTTGCGCGGCATAGCGAACTGAACGGCCAATTGGAGCCCCTGGCCGCGCAGATCCGCCAGCACCTTGAGCAACAAACCGCCCTGCACGCACGCCAGGAGCAACTGCAACAGCAGCAAGCCAGCGCACACAGCGCCTTGGCCGCCGCCTTGCAACAGCAGACCGAAGCCGTGCCGTTGCTGCGCCAGGCCTTCGAGGAACAAAGCAGCCTCGCCCGCCTGACCCGCGAGCTGGCCCAAAGCAGTGAACAGCAAAAACTGGGGCAAGCCGCCTGCACCGAAGGCCAAGCCGCGCTCGACACGTTGCACACCCAGCAGCAACAGGTTGCCAGCCGCCTGCAACAACTGGCGGCGCAACTGGAACGCAGCGCCACCCTCGCGCCCTTGAGCGACGCCTGGAACGCCTACCGCGACCGTCTGCAACAACTGATGCTGATCGGCAATCGCCTGAACAAGGGCCAGGCCGAACTGCCGCAACTGGAAGAACGCGCCAACCGCGCCAGCGAGCAATGGACCCAGCAACGCACGGCCCTGGAGTTGCTGTATCAGGAAGCCGGGGCCGAGCCCCATGCGGTGGCCGAACAGATCCAGTTGCTCGACAGCCTGCTCAAGGACAATCGCAAGCAGCAACGGGCCTTCGAAGACCTGACGCGGCTGTGGGACAGCCAGCAGCAATTGGACCAGCAGCAACAGGAGCTGGCCCAAAGACAGGCCAGTGCCCAGCAACAGCGCGAGCAACTGAACCAGACCGGCCTGCAAGCCAAGGCCGAGCTGACAGTGGCCGAGCAGACCCTGAGCGTGACCAAGCAGTTACTGGAACGCCAGCGGCTGGCACGCAGCGCCAGTGTCGAGGAGCTGCGCGGGCAATTGCAGGATGAGCAACCCTGCCCGGTGTGCGGCAGCGTCGAGCATCCGTATCACCAGCCCGAAGCCCTGTTGCACAGCCTCACGCGCCATGATGAAAGCGAAGAAGCCAATGCGCAGAAAGCGGTCGACACCCTCAAGGAAACGCTCACCGAACTGCGCGCTGCAGTCGGCGGCTTGATCGCCCAGCAAAAAGAATTCCTGCAGCAGCAAGAGCAATTGGCGACCCAGCTCCAGGGCCTGGCGCCGAGCCTCGAGGCCCACCCGCTGAGCGCCGCGCTGTTCAACCAGGACAGCGGCAAACGCAGCGCCTGGCTGGCGCAGCAGTTGGGCCAGCTCAGCCAGAGCATCACCCAGGACGAACAGCGCCAGGGCGCCCTGCTCAACCTGCAACAAAATGCCGGGCGCCTGCAGCAACAGCTGCAAGCCGCCCAGGATGCCAGCCAGCAAGCCCGCCAGCAGTTGATCGACCAGCAACGGGAACTGGCCAGCGACCGCGAGCGCCTGGACGAAGAGCTCAATGCTTTCGCCAGCCTGCTCCCGGCCGAGACCCTCGAAGGCCTGCGCACGCAGCCGGCGGCGACGTTCATGCTGCTGGACCAGCAGATCAGCCAGCGCCTGGAGCAGCTTGGCTACCAGAAGGATGAACTGGCCGAGCAGCAACAGCGCCAGCAAGCCATCGAAAAAGAACAGGACCGCCAGCAGCATCGCCAGCAACAATTGGCCGTGCAGCACCAGCAGTTGGCCGAGTTGACCCAGCAACAGCAGGCCACCCAGGAAAAACTCAGCGCCCTGCTGGGCACACATGCCAGCGCCGAGCACTGGCAGCAGCAGCTCGAACAGGCCGTGGAACAGGCCCGTCACAGCGAGACCCAGGCCAATCAACAGTTGCAGGACACCCGCAGCGAACTGATCCAACTGGCCGCCGACCTCAAGGCCCGCCAGGAGCGCCAGCAAGCCCTGGACAGCGAACTCCAGGCGTTGCACAGCCGTATCAGCGAGTGGCGCGCCCAGCATCCGCAGCTCGACGACGCAGGCCTGGCACATCTGCTGGCCTTCGACGAGGCTGGGGTCAGCGAACTGCGCCAGCAGGTACAGCACAGCGAAAAAGCCATCGAACAGGCCAAGGTCCTGCTGCAAGAACGCGAGCAACGCCTCAAGGACCACCAGGCCCTGCACAACGGCAACCTTGACGCCGAACAGCTGGACAGCGCCCTGGCCGAGCTGAACCAGCAACTGCTTGGCGGCGAAAAACACTGCGCCGAACTGCGCGCGCAACAAGCCGAAGACCAGCGGCGCCAGGACGCCAACCAGAGCCTGGCGCTCACCACCGCCAAGGCCTATGAGGAGTGGCAGCGCTGGGCGCGGCTCGATGCGCTGATCGGCTCGGCCACCGGCGACAAGTTCCGCAAGTTCGCCCAGGCCTACAACCTCGACCTGCTGGTACACCACGCCAACGTGCAATTGCGCCAACTGGTGCGCCGCTACCGCCTCAAGCGCGGCGGCAGCATGCTGGGCCTGCTGGTACTGGACACGGAAATGGGCGATGAACTGCGCTCGGTGCATTCGCTGTCCGGCGGCGAGACGTTCCTTGTCTCCCTGGCACTGGCCCTGGGGCTGGCGTCGATGGCCTCCAGCACGCTGAAGATCGAGTCGTTGTTTATCGATGAAGGCTTCGGCAGCCTGGACCCCGAATCCCTGCAATTGGCCATGGACGCCCTCGACGGCTTGCAGGCCCAGGGGCGCAAGGTGGCGGTGATTTCCCACGTACAGGAAATGCACGAGCGAATTCCGGTGCAGATCCAGGTCAAGCGCCAGGGCAATGGGTTGAGCACCCTGGAGGTGAAATGAGCGAAGGGGTGTTGTATTCGTTTCGCCGCTGCCCCTACGCCATGCGCGCGCGGATGGCCTTGCGCTATTGCGCGGTGGCGGTGCAGGTGGTCGAAGTCAGCCTCAAGGCCAAGCCGGCGCAGATGCTGGCCCTGTCACCCAAGGGCACGGTGCCGGTGTTGAGTGTGGGCGGCCAGGTGCTCGACGAGAGCCTGGCGATCATGGGCTGGGCATTGGCGCAGCATGATCCCGAAGATTGGCTGCTCAAGGAGGATCCGGCGGCGCAGGGGCTGATGGCAGCGTTGATTGCCGAGAATGACCAGGCCTTCAAGGAACATTTGAATCGCTACAAATACGCCGAGCGCTACCCGGAGCAGCCGATGGAACACTATCGGGCCGAGGGCGAGGTGTTTTTGCGCAAGCTTGAAGGATTGCTGACGCAGCGCGACTACCTGCTGGCCGATCACCTGAGCCTGGCGGATGTGGCACTGGCGCCGTTTGTGCGCCAGTTTGCCCATGTGGACCGGGAGTGGTTTGCAACGACGCCTTATGTGCACTTGCAGCAGTGGCTGGAGCGGTTTTTGGCGTCGCCGCTGTTTGTCCAATCCATGGCCAAAAACCCGTAGCCACGGTGCAGCCTTGGCGTGTCAGCCTTGGGTCTTGTGATCCAGGGCGGCATAGAAGTTGGCGCTCTGTTGCAGGTATTTCTGGGTGTAGGCGCTGGTGCTGGATTTTTTGCTGCTGATCTCCACGCTGGCGCTGGCTGGCAAGGCCACGGTGGCGGAAACAGCGGAGGCGGCGATGATCGAGAAGAGATTGAAGTTCATGGCGGTAACCCTTGTGTTCAGTTGGCTGGATGGCTTGTGAAGGCCTTGGAGCAAACTTACGCCTGGGTTCCGGCTGGCTGAAATGCTTTGAAACAGTAGCCGTTATCACTGGGATTGATACAAGGAGTCAGGCCCCGCACGGCGGGGCCTGTGGCTTATTGACGCACCAGGAACTTGAGGTCGCTGGGGGCATCAATCGGCAGTTTTTGTACGGTTTTGCCCAGTTGACCGGTCTGGGTGTCACGCGCGATCACCACAATCTGGTTGCTCTTCTGGTTGGCAATCAGCAAGAACTTGCCGCTCGGGTCGAGGCTGAACTCACGGGGATGGTCGCCTTCCACCGTGCGGCGCTGGATCTCTGTGAGCTGCGCGGTGGCAGGATCAATGGCAAACACCACGATCTGGTTGGCGGTGCCACGATTGCTGACGTAGAGGAACCTGCCATCGCTGGAAGCGTGCAGCGCAGCGCCAGCCTTGTCCGACAGCGGCTGCCCGGCGGCAAAGTCCACCAGTTGGCGCTGGGTCAGCCTGCCGTCCTGGTAGTCGTACACCGCCACCTGCGCGCTCATCTCGGTGGTCAGCCAGGCATGCTTGCCATCGGCGCTGAACAACAGGTGGCGCGGGCCACTGCCCGGCGGTAACTGCACGAAAGCCGGATCAGCCGGGGTCAGCGGCTGTTCGTGGTTGGCCTTGGGGTCGTAGCGGTAGGCAAAGACCTTGTCCGCCCCCAGGTCCTGCACAAACACGTACTTGCCATCGGGTGACGACACCACTGAATGCACGTGGTTGGACGCCTGGCGCTCAGGGTTGACCCGGCTGGCCGGGTGCGCGCTCAGTTGCACCGGCGGCGACAGCTTGCCTGCGGCATCCACCGGCAGGACGGCCAGGCTGCCGCCCGGATCTTCCAACACCGAATAGTTGGCGACAAACAGGTAGCGCCCATCGGCGGCCAGACTGGAATGGGTGGGTTCGTTGCCCAGGCTCTGCACCTGATTGACCAGGGTCAGTTGCTGGTTGGCCGGGTCAATGCGGTAGCTGCTCACGCGCCCCACCGGGTCTTGTTGGCCGGGGCCGTTTTCATTGACCACGAACAGGTGTTGCTGGTCCTGGGACAGGGTCAGCCAGGACGGGTTCTGCGCCTTGGCCGCCAGCACCGGCGCGCCGCTGAGCTGGCCGGTACGGCTGTCGAACTGCAGGCGGTAGATACCTTCGCTGGTACCTGCCGTGTAGCTGCCCACCAGCAGTGCAAAGGTCTCGAGCGGCGCGGCCTGGGCCGACATCGCGCCGACACTGCCGGCCATCAGCAGGGGCCAGAATTTACGCATCAGCATGTTCGTCGTCCTCGTCTTCGTTGCTGCCAGTGATGGCGCTCAGGCACACCAGGCGGTGCTCGCCCGAGTCACCGCTGAGGGTCCAGCTTTGCAAGGTTTCATCGAACGTCGCGGCCTGCACCTGGGCGATGCTGAACGCCCAGCGTTTCTCGGCCCGACCGTCCATGCTCTTGATCAGTAACTGCCGATCATCGAAGGTGAAATCAAAGGCATGCAGCCCATCGATTACGAGCATGTCGCTGGTTGCAAGTTCAGTGGCCAGGGTAGCAGCAGTCATCAGGATCATTCATCAGTGGAAAAACGTTGATGATAGGCCAAACCGTGGTCGCCGTCGTGTCGCGATAACCGGCTACCACACTGCGGCCCCAGCGGCTTGCCATTCTGCCGGAGAACCCCATCGCGCAGAACGGAACCTCTTATGCCCGACACTTTACCCGCCCCACCCCCTGGCCCATTGCTGTTCACTCACCGCAGCAACACCCCGGCCCTGGCCGTCGCCCGCCAATTCGCCGATCGCCCGACCTTGCGTCAGGTGGTCGAACACCACCTGCAGGAACGCCTGCTGGAACAGTTCCCGGCGCTGGCCCTGGACCTGTCCACCGTCAAGCTGGCGACCCCCAACCAAAAACGCGGCTGGGACCTCAGGCGCCTGAGCGATGTGGTCCTCGACCACCTGGGCAATGGCACGCCCCTGAACCTGACCCAGGTCATCGACGAACGCCGCTGCTTTCTCTCCCAGCAGCCACCCTCACGCCTGACCTATGAAGCCAATGGCCCGCGCGAACCGGACATGACGGTCATTGAACGGTTGATCGTGGACCTGCCCTTTACCCTGCCGATCGCTTTCCAGCAGGCCCTGACGAACTACTGGAACCTCAGCGCAGACACCCGCGCCAGCCGCTGGCAATGGCTCGGCGACCTGTTGGCCGATAACCTGAAAAGCACCGCAAGCCTGCTGCCGGCAGGCCCAACCCGGGACATGCTGTTTGACCTGACCCGCCAACCTGACCGGCGCGAGCGCCTGGCCGGGCCTGCGGGCATCGTGTACGCCTACTGCCTGGAGGCTTGCGTCGTCAGCCCGGGCAGCGATGCCCGCCTGTTGAGCACCGACCTGCTGTTGGTACAAGGCCCTCGGATCCTGCTGTGCCAGGCCTCGGGCAATGTGGAGCCGTATGCTTCATTGGAGGCGTTCACCCAGGCCTGGGGCCAACGCCTGGCCAGCCGCTTGCAGGTCGACAAAGTCGTGGTCAAGCGCTACGAACCCGATGGCAATCTCTTCGATACCCAGGCGGCCCTGCTGCTCAACCAGCAATTGGACGACCTCCAAGCCATCCAACTGCCGGCCGCCGAGGGCGTACGCGCCCTGGAGCAGCAGTTCGCCGAGGCCACCGACCCGGCACTCGCCTTGCGCGCCGCCCCCGCGCCAGACCCGACGCATCAACCCGCCCTCCAGGCAGCGTTGCCGTCCTGGCTGCAGGCGGCCAGCGCCGAACAGCGCTTTGCCTATCGCCAAGAGCTGCTGGAACAGGCGCGCCTGCAACGCAAAACCGAAGGTGCGTCCTTTCTGGACGGCGTCGAGAACCTGCAGGCCTTTACCACCCGCACCCTGCGCGAGCAGATGCGCCGCGACCACCCCGAGTCCAGCGTGGAACCGGACAACCTGGAACTGACCTTCCATGTCCCGGTCGGCGACATCCACAGCGGCTACCTGGCCCCGGTGCGCATGAGCCTGACGGCACTGGCCATCAACAACCTGGCTGCGGCGCCACAGGGCCGGCTAACCCTTCGGGACACATCGGGGGCGGCCGTCCCGGACTGGCTGACCGAGGACTACATACTCGGGGAAAAAGGCCTGTTCCATAGCACCCCCGGGCTGATCCGCCAGGTGGACGTTGGCCAACACTATCCGCAGAAAATCCGCGAGCTGCTGCTGGGGGACGGCCCCGGGATACGCCGGCGCGAGGTGCTGTTCGGCGACGAACTGGCCGTGCAACTGCCACGCCAGGCCCTGGAACTGGCAATACGCGGGCAACAGGGATTCACCTTCCTCGGTTATCGCTACGTCAAGGCCGTGCTGCACCGCAGCGCGCCGCAGCGGGAGGTGGATGCCCAGGACATCGTGATCCGCCCGCTGGCCTTCGCCCGCAAACCCGGGGCGCTGCCGGATATCGTCAGCAATATATTTATCATCGAGCCCCGGGATATCGACGCCGGGCCGGCGATTCTCTACCGCCCGCTGTACCAGGACGCGTTGCAGCAATTCAGCCAGCGCGCGGCCCTGTTCGACGCCATCGCCGCGCCCGGGGCCTTGCAAGACAGCGTGCTGGCCTGGATGTCGGACCAGGCCCGGCCGATCTACAGCCACGGCGGTTTCCATAGCCCGCATATCCTGCGTTTCGGCCAGGGCGACGACACCGTGCAGTGGCCCGCGCCGCCCCCGGCACAGTTGGCGCAGGACACCAACGGTGGGCAAATCCCCGGGTCCCTGGCCCAGTCCCTGGCCACCGGCAACCTGACCCAGTACCTGTACGGCAGCAATGCCCGGGCACTGGTGGACCTGGCCGACCGGGACGCGGTATCCAATACCGAAAGTCGCTGGGCGGTGCTGCTCGAAGGTGGCTGGCTGCTGTTCAACGCCTTGCTGTTGCCGCTGCTGCGCGGGCCGGCGATGGTTGCAGGCTGGATGGTGCAACTGGCGGTCAGCCTGCGGCACGATATCGCGGCCCTGCAAGGCGAGGATGACGCCGCGAGGGAGCTGGCCTGGGTCGATGTGCTGCTCAATGTCGGCCTGATTCTGTTGCATGTAGCCTCCCGCCCCCCTGAATGGCTGGCGCACGACAGCGAGCCGCCCTTGCCGCTGACTCTCGCAGCGCTACGCCGCCCGGCGGGCGCGACCCAGCCGGCCATCCCGATCGAGCTGGGCCCGGTGGGCCTGCCCGCCGAACCACCGGCCGGCGACCAGACCCTGGTGGATTTTGTCCACTCCAACGCGCGCGACAGCAGCCGCCGCCGCCTGCTCGATGCCTTGCGCGAGCTGCATGTACCCTGGCCGGTGCCGGCCCCGTTGCCCCTGGAGATCGGTGATTTCAAAGGGTTGTACCGCATCGGTCAACAGTGGCACGCCTCGGTGGCCGGCCTGCTGTTTCGGGTGAATATCGTGCCGGACCTGGGCGAAGTGTCCCTGATTCATCCGCAAAAACCGCAACATCCTGGGTTCGCGCTCACGCGCAATGCCCAAGGCCACTGGGTCCTGGATCTGGGCCTGAAACTGCGCGGTGGTGGGCCGAAGAACCGGTTCAAGGCCAAGCTGGCGCAAATCGCTCAGCAACGCACCCAGGCCTCGGATGAGATCAATCGCATCAGTGACGAGGTCAGCGCCCTGATCAAACGCCTGCAACCCATCGACCGGGTGCTGGAGGCTGCCCGACTGAAGTTCGAGACCGCCCACAATGCCCTGGGCGAGGCCCGCAACCGCTTGCGCAGTGCCCCTGACGACCCGGCGCGGGTGGCCGAACACCGCAACAGCGTGGCCCAACGCTCCTGGGCCAGGACCGGGTTCCAGGCCTTTCAGGAGCGCTTTGACCAGGCCGCCGCCCAGTTGCTGCAACAACGACGCCTGCTGATCGAGGCCTACGGGCAGATGAAGGCCGTTGACAGCCACTTCGACTATGAGGGCCAGTGCGTGGAGCAATACCAGTCGATGCTGGCCACCGATGAGATACGCGTCAGCCAACTGGCCTCCCTGTATCTGGCAAGCTTTGTCTCCGAGCACGGCGAATCGCTGATCGAACTGCAAGGCACGGCGCACGATACGGCGGCGGTGCACTATGTCAAAGACCTGCTGGAGACTAATTTTGCGGTTTCCGAGCGTCATGCCCAGGCAATGCTTGCCATCGAGAACACCCTGGAGGAGATGGCCGCGCGCTTGAAGACCGGCCCTGCGCAACGCCTCAAATACCTCAATGGTCATCCCAAGCGCCGCTTCTACAACCGCCTCAACGCCACCCTCGAATCCCTGGATGTGCTGACCGATTTGAGCATTGACCAGACGGTTGCGGCCACCACGCCCCAGGAACAGTACTTCCTGGAGCGCCATGACCACTTGCAATCCTCGTTGTCGTCCCTGGAAGACTCGCACCTGGACCTGCTGACCACCGAGGGGTTCACCTCCACCGAGCGCAAGGAGGTGTTGACCAACCTGATCCAGCACTACAACCGGCGCCTGCAGATTTATCAGAGCCTGCTGGAGCTCGACTCGCCCCTGGCCCACCCACGGTATATGCCGCTATTGATCGAGCGGTTGTACACCGTGCGTGACAGCGCCGTGGCTGATCTGGCTGCGTTGTTGCGTGAAGATGAGTTCCTCCCGCCCCAACCGGGCGCCTTCAAGCCGGTACGGGCACCGTCAAGGACCAAGCGCGTGTTCAAGTCAAGGGACAAGGGGGCCCTGGTGGGCGATCTGGAACCGGCCCAACGCGACCTCCCCTTCCCCACCATCGTGACCCGCAATCCCATCACCCAGCAGATCAGTGGGCGTTTCATGGAGCAGCCCCAGGAAGGCTGGGTGGAGATCATCGAGGCCAGGCCCACCCCACCCGCCAAGCCCGCCCAGGTGCCGGCGCTGGCGACCTTGCGCAGCCAGGCGCAACGGCTGCTGGAGGAAGTGCCGGCTATCGAGCGCTCCATCGAGTTCCAGAAAAAGAAACTCAGCGACCCTTCGCGCCGCGATGAACTCAACCCCCAGGACTGGCGCGACATGCTCGTGCACCAGGCCGAACGCCTGGAAACGGTGGCGGCCGGGCTGGCCCAGCACCACGGGGACAAGCCCGACATGCTCCAGACCGTAGAGCGCCTGCGCCTGCGGGCCGTCGAACTGCGCGCACAAGGCACACAACACTGCATCGAGGGCTACAAGGCGCAACGCCCGCGCCAGGAAAATATCGAATTCCTGCGCGCCCACGCCGCGATCGACATCGGCCTGGTCCACGGCCCGCAACGCACCGCGGCCAAGGACTACGTGTCGGAGTTCGCCGTGCGCGAGAAGAACCGCCTCACGGTGCTGTGGTATGCCCACTTTCACTACCCCCAGGCCGACAGCCTGCCAGGCGCCTACACCGCCGCGCACCTCAAGCGCCCCGAACAGCGCTTTGTAACCCTGCGGGACCTGATCGCCCAGGCCGGTGCAGACAGCCAGGCCATCGTGCGAGACCTGTACCACCCGATCACCGCGCCGCTTGACCAACGCCTGTTCCTCAGCCTGGTGCCCGCCTAGAACCCGGCCATGAAGGGCAACGACTGCCAATAAAAAAGGATGTTTATGCAAACCCTCACCCCCTCCTCTATCGCCCATGCCGTGAGCGCTCAATTTGCTGATCGCCCGACACTGGAAACGGTAATCCGCCAACAACTCGCGTCGGCCATCGGCGCCAAATACCCCACGTTGACGATAGACCTGAGCCGCACTCGCCTGGCCCGGCCGCAACGCCGCAGTTGGCTGTTACAGCCATTTATGGCAGTGGTTCAGGATGCGCTGGCCAGTGGTATCGCGCTGGACTTCAGCGACGTGGACAACGTGCCCTGGTACCTCTCGGACGAGCCGCCAAAACGCCTGAAACTGCCCGGTTTGAGCCGGGAAAACCTCGATATGCAGGTCATCGCCAGCCTGATTGGCGAACTGCCCCAGACCCTGCCCATCGCCCTGCAAAATGCCTTGGCCGACTATTGGGACGCCGGTCATTGGCGCTGGCTTGCGCACGTACTGATGGACACCTTGCGCGTTTGCGCCCTGCGTCACACAAGCCTGGATGCACAGGCGCAGGAGGCGGTCGACCAACTGGTCACCCTCCCCGACCGTGAAGCGCGGATCGCCCGCCATGGCCAAGGTGTGGTGTTCGCCTATGGCCTGGAAGTCACCCTCAAAAGCGCGGGACAGAGCAGCCACCTGCTGAGCCCGGAACTGGTGTTGATCCGTACCGTGCAAGGCAAGACGCCGGCGCTGCTGTGCAGCCCCGGCGGTGGCATTGAAGCGTTTGCCTCCATGGATGCGTTGGTCCAGGCCTACGGCCAGCGCCTGGGTAGTCAATATCAGGTCGACGATATCCTCATCCAGCGCTACGAGCCCGACGGCGATATCTTCGAGCACCAGGCAGCGATGATCCTCAATCGCCAACTGGTAGACCTGGGCAACCTGCGCCTGCCCACGGCCCAGCCCTTCAGCGCCTGGCAGGCGCTGTATGCTGAACTCACCGATCCCGGGCGGTTTTTGCGCGACTCACCGGCCGCCCCACTCCAGGCCCTGGACACCCTGCGCCAACACCTGCCGAGCTGGCTGCAACAGGCCAGCGTCGACGACCGCGCGACTTACCGGCGGTATGCCCTGGCACTGGCCAGCGCCAAACAGCGCGGCGGCGGGCGCCACTTTTTCAGTGATCTGGACGATATCCGCACCTTCACCGTCAAGGCCCTGCTGCAAGCCCTGCAACACGACGCGGTGACCTTCGACTCCCTGTTGCCTACGCCACCGTCTGTCGCCGCCCTGCACCCCGACGACCTGCAACTGACCTTCACTGTCACCTCGGGCTATCCGGGCGCCGTCGGAATTATCCGCCACGAGCGCATGAGCCTTACGGACATGGCCATCGACAACCTGGCCAGCCGCCCCAGCGGCACCGTGACCTTGAGCAATCGCCATGGCCTGGCGCTGCCGTCCTGGCTGACCGCCGACTATTTGATGGGCGCCGGTGGCCTTATTGAAAAGGTCGATATCGGTCAGCACTACCCGCGCCTGCTGGAGCAGCACCTGTTGGGCGACAGCCCCGAGGCGCAGCAGCGTGAAACGTTGTTTGCCGATCAGCAGGCCGCGCAATTGCCGTTGCTGGCGCTGGAGTTGTGCCTCAAACAACAGGCCGGCGTGAGCCGCCAGGGCGCACGCCTGGTGGCCGCGCTGATGCAGGGCAATGTTGCCGAGCAGCAGGTCGACAACCGCCAGGTGGTGATCCGCCATTTGGCGTTGGTACGGGCCCCTGGCGCCCCTGCCGACAGCGTCTGCAACATGTACCTGATCGAAGCGTTGAATGCCGATGTCGGCCCTCATCTGCTGTATCGCCCGTTGTATGCCCAAGCGCTTCAGGAATTCGCCAGCCGCCAGACGCTGTTCGAGGCCATCGCCCAGCCCGGCGAGCTACAGGACAGTGTGCTGACCTGGCTAAGTGACAGCGCCCGGCCGATTTATGCCCACGGCGGGTTCCGTGAGCCGCACTACCTGCGCTTCGGCCAGGGCGATGAATTTGCGCCCTTGATCAAGCCGGTGCCGGCGACCCTGTCCCGCGATGGCATCAACGAGGAATTGCAACAATGCCTGGCCACCGGGCGCCTGATGAGCTACCTGTTCAGCGACCATGCCCGCGCCCTGGTGCAACAGGCCAACCGCGAGTCGGTGTCCAACAGCGAGAGCCGCTGGCAGGTACTGCTGGAGGGTAGCAGCCTGTTGTTCGGCAATCTGTTGCTGCCATTGTTGCGCGGGCCGGCGATGCTCACTGGCTGGCTGCTGGGCCTGATGGCCAGCCTGGGCCAGGACATTGCGGCACTGGCCGCCGAGGATCAGCAGCAGCGCGAGCTGGCAGCGGTTGATCTGCTGCTCAATCTCGGCCTGCTGCTGTTCGAGGCGGCTCCCGAGGTGACGGCGTCTTACCCGCCCCTGGCTGCCGGGCTCAAGGCGCGTGCACTGCCTTCGGCGCTCGCCCCGCGTATTGCCGAACAATGGCCGGTGCCCCTGGCACCGACGATTCGCGAGGGAGCCGTGACCCTGCCGGGCATGTTGCCGGACACCAGCCGCAATGTGTTGGACTTCAGTTTCGCGCAGACCCGTCAACGCCTGACGCCTGCCCAGCGCGTGCGGCTGAGCAGTTTCAAGGCCATCCGGCCGACGCCCCTGCCGCGCCCCATGCTGAATGGGCCACGCAAGGGGCTGTACCTGGTTGAAAACATTTGGCACGCCGAGGCGAATGGCGAATGGTTGCAAGTGACCCTGGGGCCGGAGGGCGACATCAGGGTCGTCGCCCCTGGCGATACCACCCGCAGCGGCCCTTACCTGCGCAGCGATGCCAACGGCGTGTGGTCGGTAGATACCCGCCTGCGCCTGCGAGGTGGCATGCCCCCCAGGCGGATCGCCGCCGAACGTCAGCGACGGGCTGAGCGGATCAGCCAACTGACGCGTTCTTACGAACAGTTCATCCAGGGGCAGGTGGCCCGGCAAAAACGGATCGAGATTATCCTGGGAGTGATGACCAGCACCGCCGAAGACCCACGCTTTGGCGAAGCGCAACAGGCTGACAGTCGCCAGCGCTTCGATACGGCCCTGCAGGAACAGACATTGGAATACCAGCAGCAGTTGGACAGCCTCAAAGAACGCAGCGAGCTGGGGATTGCCTTGCCACCCGAGTCGGTAGCGAGCTTGCTGGAAAATATCGTCAACAACACGCGCAAGCATGTGGTGGTGGCCAAGAAAGATCGCGACGCGCTGTACCGCAACAACAGACACTTCACGTTCCGAGGAGAACGCCTGGCCGAGGCTGTGTTCGGTAACTTTGCAGCTTACCGGCGGTTCATCCGGGAAATGATTGTCATCAATGAGCGTTCGATCCACTGGCTGGAGCAGCGTGATCGTTACCTGGACCAACTGTTCAACCTGGGCAACGCCGGCAGCGAACACTACCGCCGCCTGACCTGGGACCGTCCCCAGGAAATCAGCGCCCTGGCCGTCAAGGACTTGCTGATACGCAACTACGCACTGATGACCCACAACCACCCGGATCATCCACTGGTCAATGTACTGATCGACATCCTTGAACCCCTGCAGGAACACTTGCGTACCCACAGTGAGCTGAACGATCTGGAACTGACGGCCGAGGACCGCGTCAGCGTGCTGGAAAGCCTGGTGGAGCACTATGGCCGGGGCCTGGATTCGTTGCAGGGGGTCGGCATCGTCAAAGCCGATGAGCTGGACAGCGAGCATTTTGCCAAGTTGCTCAAGCTGGTGGAGGGACTGTACCAGGACGCGGCCCAGCAACTGGCCAGCGAAATCAAACCCGTCGCCCAGCCACCCAGGCGCCCGAGCCGGCGCAACCCGGCGGTAGCCGGCAAGCCGCTGAAAAAAGTCATCCGCACCCCGAAAAAAGGCACGTTTATCGGTGAGGTCAAACCCGTGGGCAGCGTGGAAACCGTCGAAGTACGCTCCCAGGTCAATGACGAGCTGCTGGGCCTGTATTCACAGCGGGGCGAGCAATGGATCGCATTCAAAGAAGCATCGCCCCCGCGCTCTCCGGCGGCACCGCGCGCGCTGAACCTGGTCAAGGGTGAGGCCCGCAAACTGCTGGCCATGCTTGAAGAGCACCTCAAGCGTGGCGAGCAATACAAGAAGATTTCCCGGCACCCGGAAGAGGTCCAGGAGGTGCTGCAGTATGAGTCGACGCGCTATGACAAGCTGGCCACCGAGCTGCACCAGGCGATCCAGGCCCAGCCCGTCGAAGCCCGCACACCGGCTGACCAGACCCTGGAAAATGACATGCGCCAGGCCGCGGCCCGCCTGAGTGAGCGTGGCCAGGCGCTACGCATCCAACTGTGCCTGGAACTGCCGCCAACCCACGGCAACCTGGAATACCTGATCGAGCAGAAACACGCCAATATGGCGTTGCTGGGCGAGCGTATCCGGTTAAGCGGCGAGCGCCGGGACTTCGTCCAGGAGTATGCCGTCAACGACCCGCACGGTTACCCGTTGTGGCACGCCCACTTCCACTACCCGGCAGCCGATACGCCCAAGGAACACTACACCGCCGCCCACCTCAAGACACGCGAGCAACGCCGGGTCGGCTACTACTCGCAACTGGCCAGGGCACAAAGCCCCCAGGCGGTCGTGGATGTACACCGTGGTTTGATTGGCAAGGCGTTGGCCGAGCGGTGGTTCCTGCCATTGGCCACCTGACAGGGCACACACGCTCGCGGGTGACAACAGGCCCCTGGGGACAAGGGCCTTGCCTGCGGTAAGGCTCAGTGGGCAAACAGCGAATTGCCCTTCTGCCCCGCCAGTTTCTCCGGCTTGATCAGGAACCGCGCCAGGGCCGGCAGCAGCCACAGTGCACCGAACATGTTCCACAGCAGCATGAAGGTCAGCATCAGGCCCATGTCGGCCTGGAACTTGATGGCCGAGAAGATCCAGGTGCACACGCCGATCGCCAGGCACAGGCCGGTGAACAGTACGGCTTTACCGGTGGATTTGAGGGTCTGGTAATAGGCTTCCTGCAACGGCAAACCGGCGCGCAGGAAGCTTTCCAGGCGGCTGTAGATGTAGATGCCGTAGTCCACGCCAATCCCCACGCCCAGTGCCACCACCGGCAAGGTCGCGACCTTGACGCCGATGCCCATGAACGCCATCAGCGCGTTGCCCAGCACCGAGGTCAGCACCAGCGGCAATACGATGCACAGGGTCGCGGCCCAGGAACGGAAGGTGATCATGCACATGGTCGCCACGCACAGGTAGACCAGGATCAGGATGGTCAGCTCGGCTTCCTTGATCACCTCGTTGGTAGCCGCTTCGATCCCGGCGTTGCCCGCGGCGAGGATGAACTCCAGGCCTTCCTTGTTGTTTTCCTTGGCGAAGTCCTGCACCGCATGCACCGCACGGTCGAGGGTCTCGGCCTTGTGGTCGTTGAGGAACACCAGCACCGGCGCCAGGGAGCAATTGTTGTTGTACAGGCCATCGGCACGGGCGATGGAGTTGTTCAACACATCCGGGTTACGGGACAGGGTTTCCCATTTCAGGTTGCCCTCGTTCATGCCCTTGATCATCTGCTTGGACACGGTCACCAGGGAGATCGCCGACTGCACGCCCTCGGTGTTCTGCATTTTCCACATCAACTGGTCGATGGGCGCCATGGCTTCGTAGCGCGAGCAGCCTTCTGCGGGGGTTTTGACCATCACTACCAGCACATCGGAGCTGGTGGAGTAGTTGTTGATGATGAAGTTGTTGTCTTTGTTGTAGCGCGAGTCCGGGCGCAGCTCCGGGGCACCCTGGTCGAGGTCGCCGATCTTCAGGTTCTGGCTGTACCACAGGCCGCCACCGAAGGCGACCAGGGCCAGGGCAATGGAGATGGGCGCGACTTTCGGGCTGGCAAAGTTCGACAGCAGGCGCCAGAACGGATGATCGCGGTTGGCGTCCTTTTTGCTCTTGGCAATCGCACGTTTGCTGATACCCACATAGGAGATCGCGACCGGCAGCAGGATCAGGTTGGTGAACACGATCACCGCCACGCCGATGGAGGCGCCGATGGCCAGTTCGCGGATCACGCCAATATCGATGATCAGCAGGGTGATAAAGCCCACCGCGTCCGCAAGAATCGCGATCATCCCTGGCAGGAACAGTTGCCGGAACGTACGGCGGGCCGCCGTCAGGGCGTTGTCGGCCTCACTGGATTGCAGGGCGATGCCGTTGATTTTCTGCACACCGTGGGAGATGCCGATGGCAAAGATCAGGAACGGTACCAGCATCGAGTACGGATCCAGGCCGAACCCGAAAAAGTGCATCAGGCCCAGTTGCCAGACCACCGCCACCAGCGTGGTACTCAACACCGCGATGGTGCTGCGCACGCAGTTGGTGAACCACAGCAGCAGCACCAGGGTGATCACGAACGCAACGCCGAAGAACAGCACCACCATGATCAGGCCGTCGATCAGGTCGCCCACTTTCTTGGCGAACCCGACGATATGGATCTGGACGTTGGGGTTCTGCTCCTGGAACTTGGTGCGGATCTTGTCTTCCAGTTCGTGGGAGAACTTCTGGTAGTCCAGGGCCAGCAATTTTCCCTGGTCCTGCGGGTCCGGGTAGGACTCCAGCAGCGGGATATCGACGATGCTCGACTTGAAGTCGTTGGCCACCAGGCGCCCCACCTGCCCGGACTTGAGCACGTTGTTGCGCAACTGGTCGAGGCTTTCCGGCGAGCCGTTGTAGCTCTGCGGGATCACTTCGCCGCCGGCGAAGCCCTCCTCGGTCACTTCGGTCCAGCGCACGCTGGGGCTCCACAGGGACTTGAGGCCGGAGCGGTCGACGCCGGAAATGTAGAACACTTCGTCGTTGATCTGGCGCAGGGTCTCCATGTACTCCTTGGAGAAGATGTCACCGTCCTTGGCCTCCACCGAGATACGCACGGTGTTGCCCAGGTTTGCCAGGTCGTTGCGGTGCTCCATCATCTTTTCGATGAAGGGGTGTTGCAGGGGGATCATTTTTTCGAAGCTGGTGGACGGGCGAATCAACGTCGCCTGCCAGAACAGGAAGATGCTCACCAGCAGGCAGATCACGATCACTGCCGGGCGGTTATTGAAGATCAGGCGCTCAAGAAAGGTCGCTTTATCGTTGTGATGACTGCTCATTCTATCCCCGCCTTCTTATTGTTTTTTGCGTTCGGCGCCGGTTGGCTCGGCGACGCGCACGCCACCCTGCCCCACCAGAATCAAGTCGCCATTGCCCGCCGCCGTCACCGCCGAGAGTGAAATGCGGTCCGGGCGGTTGAATACGCTGAACGTCAGGCCATCGTCGTGGCTGACCACCACGCTGCCGCCGTTGCCAACCACCACCAGGGTGCCGTCGTCGAGCAGGGTCGCACCCGACAGGCCAAACTCCAGGGCGCCACGGGCGGCCTTGAGCTCTACCGGCATCCAGGTGTCGCCAAAATCGGTGGAGCGGAACAGGTTGCCACGCAAGCCATAGGCCAACAGGGTCTTGGGCTGGGCGGTGCCGATCACGCCAAACAGCGAGCCCTCGTAGGGGCCTTCGAGTTTTTCCCAGGTCTGGCCCGCGTCGCTGGAGCGGAACATGCTGCCCTGCTCGCCAACGATAAACAGGCCGGCGTCCTTGACCTGGGCGATGGCGTTGAGGTGGTACTGGTCTTCGTTGTCCAGGCGGTCGCTGACATCCTCCCAGGTCTTGCCCGCGTCGGTGGTCTCGATCAGCGCACCGTAGGCGCCCACCGCAAAGCCGTGGTTGGGGTCGTTGAACAGCACGTCCAGCAGCGGCGCTTCACGGCTGAGGTCCTTGAACTGCTCGGTCCAGGTAGCCCCGGCATCGCTGCTGGCGAGGATCTTGGCGTCATGCCCCACCGCCCAACCATGCTGCTCGTCGATGAAAAACACCGCCGTGAGCAACTGCCGGGTCGGCACCTTGGCCTGCACCCAGGTCGCGCCCTGATCATCGGAATAGAGGATATGCCCGCGATCACCGACCGCCACCAGGCGCTTGCCGGCGTGCACGACGTCGATCATCAGGCCTTTTTCGGCTTTCGGCGATTCAATGGCAAATGCCGCAGGTTCTGCGGCGTCGGTTGCAGCCTGGGCAGCCGTCGACAACGCGACAACCCCCAGCAGCGAGAGCGCTGTAGCCAGCACCGCGACCTTGCGCGACGCGAGCGGGCGGCAAAAACCCACACCCATGACAGGCTCACTCATAGACCTTTCTCCCATTTATTATTGTTAGGTCGTAACACCTTGCAGGGTGTTCGCAGTGCGCAAACCTGCAATCTAGAGCCCCTTGAGGAAGCAGGGGCCATCCTATCGGGCTTTGGAATCGTCTGACAATCGGCGCTACGTTATCTTTTGTTAACTAGAGGCCTTTTGCCTTCGCGCTGAATATAGCCGCATTCGCTGGAATGATGACTTGCCCGCAGCCAGCTGGCGGTATTTTTATTCCACATATTGATTGTAGGGAATTTTTATTCTATTAATTGCCCTCCTGAAAACAATAATCAAAAGGACCACCGCCATGCGCGCACTTGGAATCGGCCTGATCGGTACAGGCTTCATGGGCCGTGCCCACGCACTGGCGTTCAATAACGCCCGTGCGGTGTTTGACTTGCCCTTCAACCTGACACTGGCGGCCCTGGCCGATGCCGACACCGAGCGTGCGCAGCGCTGTGCCAGTGCCTGGGGGTTTGCCCAGGCACACGGCGACTGGCAACAACTGATCGAGGATCCGCAAGTGGACCTGGTGGCCATCACCACCCCCAACCACCTGCACTACCCCATGGCCATGGCGGCACTGGCGGCGGGCAAGGCGGTGTATTGCGAAAAACCCCTGGCGACCAGCCTGCAGCAAGCCGACGCCATGCGCCGCGCCGCCCGCGACGCCGGGGTGGTGACGCGAGTCGGCTACAACTACCAGCACAACCCGATGATCGTCCTGGCGCGGCAGATGATCGAGGCGGGCGAGCTGGGGCAGATCATCAGTTTCCAGGGCGAGTTCAGTGAAGACTTCATGGCCGACCCGGTGTCGCCCTGGTCCTGGCGCTGTGAGGTAGAGCATGCCGGCGGCGCCCTGGCGGACCTGGGCAGTCATCTGCTGGCCGTGGCGCGTTACCTGGTGGGCGATGTGAGCACGGTGTGCGCCGACAGCCAGACCGTCCACGCCCAACGCCCGGCCAGCCCTGGCAGCACCCAATTGCGCTCAATTGCGGTGGACGACCAGGTACATGCCCTGCTGCGTTTTGCCAATGGCGCACGCGGCACCGTCAGCAGCAGTTGGCTCAAGCACGGCTACAAGAATCACCTGAGTTTCGAGATCAGCGGCACACGCGGCACCCTGGCGTTCGATCAGGAGCGGTTGAATGAGCTGCGCCTGTTTCGCGCCGGTGACCAGGGTTTCCAGCGCCTGCTGGCAGGCCCCGCCCTGCCCGGCTATGCCGCGTTCAGCCCGGCGGCGGGCCATCAGTTGGGGTACAACGAACTGAAGACCCTGGAGGTGCAGGAGTTGATCATGGCACTGGCCGGGCAAGGTGCAGCGGGTACTGATTTTGACGCGGCATGGGAGGTGGAGCGGTTGGCGACAGCGCTTCGGCTGGCGGTGCGGGAAGAGCGGTGGGTCAACGTGAGCGAAATTTAAAGACCTGCACCGATCAATGTGGGAGTGGGCTTGGCCGCGATGGCGGGCTGTCAGTCAGCACATTTATTGACTGACACTCTGTCATCGCGGCCAAGCCCGCTCCCACATTAGACCGCATCAAGTCAGCGCAATGCGCGGCGCAGGACCTTGCCCACCGTGGTCTTGGGCAACTCTTCGACGCGGAACTCGACAAACTTGGGCACCTTGTAACCCGTCAGATATTCCCGGCAATGGGCCAACAGCTGCTCCTGAGTCAGGCTGGGGTCGCGGCGCACCACGACAATCTTTACCTTCTCCCCGGTCACCCCATCCTCCACGCCAATCGCCGCCACTTCCGCAACGCCTGGATGCAACGCCACCACGTCTTCAATTTCATTGGGGTACACGTTGAAACCCGACACCAGGATCATGTCCTTCTTGCGATCCACCAGGCGGATGAAGCCCTGTTCGTTCATCACCCCGATATCCCCGGTCGACAGCCAGCCCTCGGCGTCCAGTACCTCGGCGGTTTCCTTGGGGCGCTGCCAGTAGCCCTGCATTACCTGTGGGCCGCGTACCTGCAATTCGCCCTGCTCGCCGATGTCAGCCACTTCACCGTCCTCGCGGATGAAGCGCACCCAGGTCGACGGCAATGGCACGCCGATGCTGCCGGTAAATTCCATGTCGCGCATGCGTGAGATATCGATGGGGCTGATGCTCACCACCGGCGAGCACTCCGTCAGGCCGTAACCCTCGATGATCGGCAGCCCGGTGACTTCTTTCCAGCGCTTGGCCACCGCGGTGTGCGTGGCCATGCCGCCAGCGATGACCAGGCGCAGGTCGGAAAAGTCCCGGGCGCGGAACTCTGCGTTCTCCAGCAAGCCGTTGAACAACGTGTTGACCCCGGCAATGCCGTTGAAACGCTCCTTGCGCAGGATCATCTGCACCCGCTTCACGTCCCGTGGGTTGGCGATCAGGATATTGCGCCCGCCCAGGCACATGAACATCAGGCAATTCACGGTCAGGGAAAAGATGTGATAAAGCGGCAACAGGGTGACGTTGGTTTCCTGCTGGTTCTGGTCCAGTTGATCGCCCACCCAGGCCTTGGCCTGCAACAGGTTGGCGATGATATTGCGGTGGCTGAGCATCACGCCCTTGGCATCGCCGGTGGTGCCTCCGGTGTATTGCAGGAACGCCAGTTCTTCACGCGCCAGCGGCACCGGGGTGTGGGTCAGGCCCCGGCCCTGTTTGAGCGTCTGGTTGAAACGCAGCGCACCCGGCAGATTGAAAGCGGGCACCTGTTTTTGCACACGGCGCAGGATGAAGTTCATCGCCGCGCCCTTGAAGGTGCCGAGCAGGTCGCCAATGGCCGCGATGACCACGCGTTTGATCGTGCTGCCGGCCACGACTTTTTCCAGGGTGTGCGCGAAGTTCTCGAAGATCACCACAGTCTCGGCGCCGCTGTCCTTGAGCAGGTGCTTGAGTTCGTGGGAGGTGTACAACGGGTTGACGTTGACCACCACCGCACCGGCGAGGATGGTGCCCAGCAGGCAGATCGGGTACTGCAGGCAGTTGGGCATCATCAATGCCACGCGATCGCCCTTGCGCACGCCCTGGGCTTGCAGCCAGGCGGCAAAGGCGATGCCCTGGGCCTGCCAAGTGGCGTAGGTCATTTCGGTGCCGATGCTGACGTAGGCCACACGGTCGCGGTATTTGTGCAAATGCTCGAGAAACACCTCGCGCAACGACGGGTAGTCCTCGATGCCGGCATCGATGTCGCTGGGCACGCCGGGCAGGTAGGCGTTCAGCCAGATACGTTCGGTTTGGTCCAGGCTTACAGCATTCATCGCAGTCTCCTTATTGTTGTTGTAGGGCTACTTTTCAACGATGGCGGTAATGCCCAGGCCGCCGGCGGCACAGATGGAAATCAAGCCGCGCCCGCCACCACGCTGGTGGATGGCCTTGGCCAGCGCCGCCAACTGACGGCCACCGGTGGCGGCAAAGGGATGACCGCAACCGAGCGAGCCGCCGTTGACGTTCATCTTGGCGCGGTCGATAGGCCCCAGCGGCGCCTCCAGCCCCAGGCGCTCACGGCAGTAATCGGCGTCTTCCCAGGCCTTGAGGGTGCACAGCACCTGGGCGGCAAAGGCTTCGTGGATCTCGAACAAATCAAAGTCGGCAAAACCCAGGCCTTCGCGCGCAAGCATGCGTGGCACGGCGTAGGCCGGTGCCATCAGCAGGCCCTCACTGCCATCGACGAAGTTCACCGCCGCGGTCTCGCCGGTACGTAGGTAGGCCAGCACCGGCAGGCCGCGGGCGGCGGCCCATTCCTCGCTGGCCAGCAGCACCACCGAAGCGCCGTCGGTCAGGGGCGTGGAGTTGCCGGCCGTGAGGGTGCCGTTCTGCCGGTCGTAGGCCGGGGACAGGCTGGCGAGCTTCTCCAGGCTGGCGTCGGCGCGCAGGTTGTTGTCGCGGGACAGGCCGCGATAGGGGCTGATCAGGTCGTCGAAGAAGCCGTTGTTATAGGCCGCGTCGAGGCGCTGGTGGCTGGTCAGGGTCAGTTCGTCCTGGGCCAGGCGCTTGATCTGCCAGCGCTTGGCCATTTCTTCGCAGTGTTCGCCCATGGACAAGCCGGTACGCGGCTCGCCATTGCGTGGCAGCAAAGGCTTGAAAAACATCGAGGGACGCACCTGCAACAGGCTGCGCAACTTGTTGCCGGCGCCCTTGGCGCGGTTGGCCGCCAGCAGTGTGCGGCGCAGGGACTCGTTGATGCCGATGGGCGCGTCGGAGGTGGTATCGGCGCCCCCGGCAATCCCCACTTCAATCTGCCCAAGCGCGATTTTATTGGCCACCAGCAACGCCGCCTCAAGGCCCGTGCCGCAGGCTTGTTGCAGGTCGTAGGCGGGGGTTTCGGGGGACAGGGTGGTGGACAGCAACGATTCTCGGGCCAGGTTGAAATCCCGCGAATGCTTGATCACTGCGCCAGCGGCAAACTCGCCCAGGCGCAGGCCGTGGAGGTTGTAGCGGTCCACCAGGCCTTGCAGCGCAGCCACCAGCAAATCCTGGTTGCTGTCGTGGGCGTACACCGTGTTGGAGCGGGCAAACGGAATGCGGTTGCCACCGACAATCGCCACACGGCGCGTCGGGGCGGGGTTGAAGCTGTAGTCACTCATGGACGACTCTCATCAAAACGTGGGTGCCAGATAAACAGGCCGCGCATATGGGGTTTGTCGCCGGCCGGGTTGCGCACCTCGAACGCGCGGTGCGGGCCGTCTGCCGGGGCATTCCACAGGGCGACCTGGCCGGGCAGGAAGATCGGCAACTTGAACTCGCAATGGGCCTCGGCCACATCCAGCCCGCCCGGGGGTTGCTGGGCGGCCAGGGCGCGGCCCAGGGTCCACATGCCATGGGCAATGGCCCGGCGAAAACCGAACAGGCGCGCGCCGATCAGCGAGGTATGGATCGGGTTGAAATCCCCCGACACCTTGGCAAAACGCCGCCCCAGATCCGCCGGCAGCACCCAGCGCTGGGTCCGCCGCAGGTCCCCTTCGGGTAATTGCAGGCTGTGCCCCCAGGGTTCGCCCAGCGGGTTGGCGACATCCCGGCGCAGGTACAGGCTTTCGCTCTGCCACACCAACTCGCCGGCGCTGTAGGCATGGGTGGCGATGCTCAAGGCCTGGCCCCTGGCATGGGCCACCCAGCGCTCGGCAAACACTTCCAGGCGCAGGGCCTGGCCTTCCTGCAGGCGCCGATGCTGGCGGATGCGATTGGCCAGATGCACCATGCCACTGGCCGGGTACGGAAAACTCGGGCGCGTCAGCAGCATCAAGTGCAAAGGGAACGCCAGCACATGGGGATAGGACAGCGGCACCCCTTGCTCACGCCGGAAACCACAGGCCCGGCCATAGGCGGCAATATCCCTGGCACTCAACTCCACCGCCGAGCGCACCAGGCGCTCCCTGGGCAAGGCCGGCGCCCCCTCAAGCTTGGGTTTGCGCAGCGCCAACAGGCCATCGAGCAACAGGCGATTGCGCGATGGCGGCGGATCGATAATCTGCGTCACGTAGTCCATGCTCAGGCTCCCAACAGGCTTTGGCCGCACACGCGCACCACCTGGCCGTTGACCCCGCCCGAGGCCGGATGCGCCAGCCAGGCGATGGTTTCGGCGACGTCGATGGGTTGCCCGCCCTGGGACAGGGAGTTCATGCGCCGCCCCGCTTCGCGAATCATCAGCGGGATTTTCGCGGTCATCTGGGTCTCGATAAACCCCGGCGCCACGCCATTGACCGTGACCTGCCGCGCCGCCGCCACGGGCGCCAGGCCCTGCACCAGGCCAATCACCCCGGCCTTGGAGGTGGCGTAGTTGCTCTGCCCCAGGTTGCCGGCGATCCCGGAGATCGACGACACACAGACCACCCGCCCACCGGCATTGAGCCCCTGCCCCTGCAGCAAGGCTTGACTCAAGTGCAACGGCGCTTCGAGGTTGACCGCCAGCACACTGCGCCAGGCGGTTTCGGTCATTTTCGCGATGGTCTTGTCGCGCGTGATCCCGGCGTTATGCACCACCACATCAAACGCGCCGTGCTCGGCCACATAAGCCTGCAACTGCTGCACCGCATCGGCGGCGGTGATGTCCAGCGCCCAGGCGTGGCCGCCGACGCTGCTGGCCGCCTGTTCCAGGGAGGGCAACGCTTGCGGCACATCCACGCACACCACGTGCGCGCCGTCACGGGCCAGGACCTGGGCGATAGCCAGGCCAATGCCACGGGAGGCGCCGGTGACCAAGGCGCGGCGGCCGCTTAAGGGCTTGTCCCAGTTGATGGCGGGGGCGGCATCGACCGGTTGTTCCAGGCGCACCACCTGCCCCGAGACATAGGCCGAACGCCGCGACAGGAAAAAGCGCAGGCTGCTTTCCAGGGCCTGCTCGGCACCCGGCGCGACATAGATCAGTTGCACCGTGATCGCCCGCCGCAGCTCCTTGGCCAGGGACCGCACCAGGCCTTCCAGGGCACGCTGGGCGATGGCCTGGGGCAAGTCCTGGCAGTGTTCGGGCGCGGTGCCCAACACCACCACGCGCGCGTGCTGCCCCAGACGCCGGGCGTTGGCGTGGAAGAATTCGTAGAGTTCGTCCAGTTGCTTGAGGTCGAGCACGGCACTGGCATCGAACACCGCGCCCTGGACCTTGACCGTAGACGGCGCCTTGAGCGTGGCGGCCTGGGCCGGCACGGTGTCGGTGGCCTTGAAGATGCGCCGCACCTCGTCCGCCAGGCGCCCTGCCCCGGCGATGATCACCGGGTTGGCCAAGCCTTGCTGGCCGCTGCGATGACGTTGCAGGGGCAAGGGTTGTGGCAAGCCGATAGTCTGGGCCAGGCGACGGCCCCAGGCAGAGTTCACAAAAGAGAGATAGCTGTCGCTCATAAATCGATCCGTTTTCCTGACCTGCAAACCCAATCTCCTGTGGGAGCTGGCTTGCCTGCGATGGCGGTGTGTCAGATTGCATCTTTGGCACAGACACACCGCTATCGCAGGCAAGCCAGCTCCTACAGGGCGCGTGTTGGTGTTTAGTTCACCGGGGCGTTTTCACGTTTTTTGCTGCTGGGTTTGGCCACTTGCTCCAACGCCTGTTGACGCTTTTGCAGTGCCTCCAGCAACCCGAAGTCCTGCGGGAAGTCGTCCACCTGGATACCGTGGTCGGCGTACTCCACGTAGCGCGCCAGCAGGGTATCTTCGTCGGCGCTGATCAAATCCAGGGCCCGGGCCTTGATGCGCCAGGCGGTAAACGCCGTGCTGCTGATCGGCATCGGGTCGAGGGTGCCTTGCTTGACGGCCGCCTTGAGTCGCCCTTCGATCAACTCCACCTGGGGCAGCAGGCGGAACGCCAACTCGCCGTAGGCCAACTTGTCAACTTCCGGACGCGGGATGTAGGAGTTGGCCAGCAAACGGTCGCGGCTTTCGCCCGGGGTCTGCACCAGTTCGGCCACCTGGGCCAGCAAGCGGTCTGACGGCTTGCGCTGGGGAATGCCGAACGGGAAGCTCAAGCCACGAATCACTGCCGCAGCCGGCTTCGAAGGATAATTGTCGAGCACCTCGGCCAGGGCTTCATGGGCCCGCAACAGGGCGTCCTGGGCCGACCAATGCACCAGCGGCAGATCCGCCTGGGGCCGGCCATCGTCTTCAAAACGCTTGAGCACGCAGGACAAGATGTAGAGCTGGGACAGCATATCGCCCAGGCGCCCGGTGATGCTTTCCTTGCGCTTGAGCGCCCCGCCCAGCACGCCCATGGAAATATCGGAAATCAATGCCAGCACCACCGACAGCCGATTGGCCTGGCGGTAGTAGGACGCAAGCGAAGGGTCGGTCTTGGCCGGCACGGCAATCAGCCGCCCGCCGGTAAGAGAATGCACCGCCGCACGTACGGTGTTGGCCAGCACAAAGCTCAGGTGACCGAACATGGCACTGTCGAACGCCAGCAGCGCCTTGCGACTATCGGTGTTGCGCGCCGCTTCCATCTCGCGAAACACATAAGGATGGCACCGGATCAGGCCCTGGCCGTAGATGATCAGGCAGCGGGTCATGATGTTCGCGCCTTCCACCGTGATCGCGATGGGGCTTTGTTGATAGGCACGGGCCAGGAAGTTGTTGGGCCCCATGCAGATGCCCTTGCCGGCGACGATGTCCATGCCATCGTTGACGATGATCCGCGCACGCTCGGTGACGTGGTATTTGGCAATTGCCGAGATAACCGAGGGTTTCTCACCGGCATCCAACGACGCCACCGACACCTTGCGCACCGCATCGCAGGCATACAGGTGCCCGGCCATGCGCGCCAACGGCGCCTGCACCCCTTCAAACTTGCCAATCGGCAGGCCGAACTGCTTGCGCATCGCCGCATAGGCCGTGGTACCGCGTACCGCCACCTTGCCCAGGCCAACGTTGGCCGACGGCAGGGAAATCGCGCGCCCGGCGGCCAGGCATTCCATCAACATGCGCCAGCCGTTGCCCACTTGCTCGCGGCCGCCGATCACCCACTCCAGGGGGATAAACACGTCCTTGCCGGTGGTCGGGCCGTTCTGGAACACCGCATTGAGGGGCCAATGACGGCGACCACTGTTCACCCCGGGATGGGACGTGGGGATCAACGCGCAGGTGATGCCCAGCGAACCAGGCTGGCCCAGCAGGCCGTCCGGGTCTTCGGCGCGAAAGGCCAGGCCCAGCACCGTGGCGATGGGGCCGAGGGTGATATAGCGTTTGTCCCAGGTCACGCTGAAACCCAGCACTTGCTGGCCTTCATGCATGCCCTTGCAGACGATGCCCAGGTCGGGAATCGCCCCGGCGTCGGAGCCGGCATAGGGGCTGGTCAGGGCAAAGCACGGGATGTCTTCGCCCCGGGCCAGGCGCGGCAGGTAGTAATTGCGCTGGGCGTCGGTGCCGTAATGCAGCAGCAGTTCGGCAGGCCCCAGGGAGTTGGGGACCATCACCGAAATCGCCGCCGCCGAGCAACGGGTCGACAGCTTCATCACCACTTGCGAATGGGCATAGTGGGAGAAGCCCTTGCCGCCATATTGCTTGGGAATGATCATGCCGAGGAAGCCGGCGTCCTTGGTGTACTGCCAGCCTTCGGGCGACAGGTCCTGCCAGACCTGGGTGGTTTCCCAGTCATTGGCCATGTCGCAGAGGGTTTCCACTTCGTTGTCGAGGAACGCCTGCTCTTCGGCGCTCAAGCGTGCCGGAGCGGCTTGCAGCAAGCGCTGCCAATTGGGTTTGCCGCTGAACAACTCGGCGTCCCACCACACGGTGCCGGACTCGATAGCCGCGCGCTCAGTGTCGGACATGGCCGGCATGATCGTACGAAACAGGCTCAGGGCCTTGCTGGTCAACAGTGCGCGGCGCAGCGGCTTGATGCTCAGCAGCAGCGCCGGTACCACCACCAGCAACGCCGCAACGCTCAGGCCAAACCCAGCGACCACATTGAACAGGTAGCCGCCCGCCAGCCAGACCAGGCCAGCCCCCAGCCACAGGGTGGCTGCCGCTTGTCGATACGCCAGGGCAGTCGCCGCAGCGAGTCCCGCCAATAACCAGATAACCATGGAGATACCTCTACTTGATCAGGGCAACTATTCAGGGCACGGCACGCATGTCAGCAGGTCGGTATGGCCTGCGACCGATCACCACACTACAAACTTGAAAAGACAAATTCAAATTTTGTTTTGAAATTTTTATTTAATCTGTTTACGAAATAATTCTCGGCCGAACGTGTCAGCCGAAGTGTTGAAGGGAGAAGGAAATCACCAAGGGTCGCGTGGGCGACCCATGGGTGCAGCACCGGGTAAACGCAGTAGAAAGATGCGCTGACTACGCGTTTACCCAGGCACTACGCAGATCCAACCTCAGGTCAAAAGGCGTAGGTAGCCGAGAGGCTGACCACTTCGCCCTTGGCCTCGGACTTGCCATCCAGCGAACCTGCGCCAAGACGGTCAACGTTCTTGGTCTTGAGCTTGACGGTCTCCACGAACTGGCGGGAATACGCGCCGTCGATGCTCAGGCCAGGAATGGCGCGGATGTTGTAGCCAAAGCCCAGGGAGGCAAAAGTGCGGTCACCATCCGGGATACGTGGGTCACGGGTGGAGTTGCGGGTTGGGGTCTGGTCGAAGGCCACACCGGCACGCACGGTAAAGTCATCCGTGAGTTTGTAGTCGCCACCGAACGAATACATCCAGGTGTTCTTGTACTTGTACGGGATCGACACGATGGTGCTGCCATTGGACTTCAAGGTCAGCGCCTCGAAGGAGGACCATTGGGTCCAGGTCACACTGGCGCCCAGGGTCAGGCGGTCAGAGAAGTCGTGTACCCAGTCCAGGGAGGCGTTGGCAGGGATATCCAGTTGCGTGGAGGCATTGGCACCCCCCGGATACAGTTTCAGCCCAGGGTAAGCCAACTCGACCAGGGTTTTACCGTCGACCACCGGGGTGGTCATCAGTGCTTCCGAGCCCGGATCGGCGTACATGTTGTACTTGCCTTCCAGCTTGTTCTTGATCTTGGCGTGATAATTCAAGCCCAGGGTGTCCTGCGCCGTGGGTTTCCAGGTCATCCCCGCAAACCAGCCCAGGGAGTTATTGTCGACTTTAACCCGCATCAAGGCGAAGCCCTGGCCGGCGGGAAACGGAACGAAACCGAAATCCGGCGACTGCGCGGCGGCGGCATACAGGTCGACG
Organism: Pseudomonas sp. HC1(2025); assembly: GCF_058742075.1. NCBI lineage: Bacteria > Pseudomonadati > Pseudomonadota > Gammaproteobacteria > Pseudomonadales > Pseudomonadaceae > Pseudomonas > Pseudomonas sp. HC1(2025). Next base: position 3,437,668 of record NZ_CP196017.1, read on the forward strand.
TTCTGGCTTACAAAGCCTTTGGTGTGCTGGAGAATCGCACCACCGCCGATGGAAAACTCATCATTGACCTTGAACGACAGCGAGCCGGTCAGGCCTACGGTTTCGATGCGGGTGTCCACCGCAAAGTCGCGACCTTTCCAATCCTCATCCCAGGTTGTGCGCGCGCCCATGGGCACCACTTGGCTTAAACCAAAGGCAAAACGGTCGTTGATAGGGATCACCATGAAGCCAGTGGGTACCCACGCTTCGAAGCCACCCTGACCACCATTACCGGTACGATCGTTGTAAATCGGGTTGTAGTTTTCGTCGAGCGTCGTTTCAGACATAGGACGACCAGAATAATCGTAGGCCGATCCTTTGTATTTGATGTCGATGTTTGCGTAGTTGATGGTGAATTGAGAGATGGTCTTGTCAATGAAGGCCATTGCAGCAGGGTTGTTGTAGGCCGATGACGGGTCGTTCTTGAACATCGAACCACCACCAAACGCCCGGCCCCAGCCAGCGGTGTTGGAGGTCGGAGTCATGAAACCGCCCGCCTGGACCGGACCGGCCGCGGCCATCAGCCCCCCCAACAATGCCAGGCCAAGGAACGCCTGGACCTGCTGTTTCTTATTATTCATGCTCCACTCCTTATTATTTTTATCTACCAAACTCGGCCTTGCCGATCCGGCTTATCCCAACAGGTGCCCCTGACGAGGCACCTGTCTTTTACGGGTGATCAACCCTTTACTGACCGGCGTTCGGTCAAGGAGTAACGGTCAACAAAGGGTCAGGCGTGATCGACATGGACGTGATAGTGCAACCGCCACTCAGCGCAGTGGTGGTGGCAAGCGTCAGAGTATTCGTCGAATTGCTCCAAAGGCCAGGCACCGGGCTAGGCCCGCAATCTGTCGCCGGAAGGGATGCCACTGTGAAACCGACACCCGTAATGGTGCCTGTCGAGACGGAATCGGCGGTCAATGTCCAGGTCCCCTTCATCTTCGGTGCACCACACAGCGCATTACCGCCTGCACGCTTTTCCATGCTCGTGATGGTAGCGGTACCGTCGGCGTTGACGGTGCCCTTGAAGTTCATGTTGCACTGGATGGGTTGGTTGAACGAAGACGGCGTCTTGATGGTGATAGTCGCGGTTGGGGTTTCAAATGTCCCTGGACCACCTGGTCGAACAATAGACGCCGCACTGGCCATCGAAGCCGCGCCAAAGCACAGAGCAAACGAACTTACACAAACGAGGGTTTTCAAACTTTTCATTATTTTTCCTCACATGTATGGCGAGTCATTTCGCCGGGGTAATGGCCATGATCGAGAGGTCACGGAGAAACAGCAGAACTTCCCTTTCCAGCCAAATTTCAATTCATTTACCGCTACAAATTCGGGGGTTTACTCGACGACTTTGAACGTCGGCGGCATCTTGATCGACACCGTCTTGATCTTGCAGTCTTCGCCAATCGGCACATTGGCCGCCTCCAACTTGCCGGTGGCGTTATCCCAGGTGCCTTCGGCAGTGGATGGGCCGCACTTGCCGCCCAGGCCAAAGGCGTGCACATCGACGCTGATCTTCGACATGGAGCCGCTCTTGGCATCCTTGGCCACTAAAATCCACGGCAGGTTGATGGCTTCGACGCGGCTGCACTTGAGGCCACCGTCGAACTCGACCTTGTCGACATTGACTTGCGAACCATCGGCCGCGACCTTGCCGGCCACCTTGATGGTGCAGTCGGCGCTGATCAGCGCGCCCTTGGAAAAGCTGATGGGGCCCTGGGCAGTGAAGGCGCTGCCGGCAGGTTCGATGCGTGCGGCCTGGGCCTGGTGATAGGCGATAAGGCCCAGCGCAGCGAGCACGATATGGGTGGTGAACTTGGCAGGTGTTTGCATGGTGTACGTCCTTCCCTTGATTTTATTTTTGTTAGGGTCAAACAACTTTCTTGCAACTTAAGCAGCACTCGAATCCGGCAAACCGTGGGCGATGAAAACCTGCGCGATACACAGACCCCGAGTGCGCCCTACAACAGTTGATTCACATTAGAAGGTGCTGGTCTTGCCGTACTTCTCCAGTATCTTCAAGCGTTTGGATGGCTGGATATTGGCCAGGGTGACATCCCCCGAATAATGCCGTAGTACCCGGCGATCCATACGCCGGCGCCACAAGTAAGGGATATACGCCCAGACAATCATGCTGGCGTAGCCATACGGCAGTTGCGGCGATTCATCAAAGTGGCGCAACGACTGATAACTGCGAGTCGGGTTGGCGTGATGATCGGAGTGGCGCTGCAACTGGAACAGAAAGATATTGGTGACAATACGGTTACTGTTCCACGAGTGGCGCGGCGAACACCGCTCATAACGGCCATTGGGCAACTTCTGGCGTTTAAGCCCGTAGTGCTCGACATAGTTCACTACTTCCAGCAACGAGAAGCCGTAGATGCCCTGGATCAACAGGAAGGGAATCACCGCCGCACCCAGCCAGGCGATCATCGCGCCCCACAACACCACGCTGTACATCCAGGCGCTGAGTACGCCGTTCTTCCAGTGCCAGGCTGGCAAGCCGAGCTTGCGCAGGCGTTCGCGTTCCAGGTTCCAGGCCGAGCGCGCACTGAACCACACCGAGCGCGGCAGGAAGGCCCAGAAGCTCTCCCCCAGCCGCGAGCTGGCCGGATCTTCCGGAGTGGCGACGCGCACGTGATGGCCACGGTTGTGTTCGGTGTAGAAGTGCCCGTAGAAGGTCGGCGCCAGGGTGATCTTCGCCAGCACAATCTCCAGCAGGCGCGGCTTGTGCCCCAGTTCATGGGCGGTGTTGATCGCGATGCCAGTGGCGGCGCCGGTGGACATGGCCATGCCCAGGTAGGTGAACCAACTCACCTCGCCATGCAGTTGCACCCGGGCGGTCAGGAAGCTGGCGGTTTGCGCCATCCAGCTCGATGGGTCCATGGACGCCGTGAGTTGCAGCAGGCCGCCGTTGATCATCCAGTCGATGCCGCTAACCGCCAGCCAACCGGTCATCACCAGGGATGAAATAACCAACAACACCCCGGTGTAGACGATCCAGCGGTAGTACTTCTGCGACTCAAGGCCGCTGACAGCGGATTCTGGCGGGTTGCTGACGTCTTCCCCAAGCAGGCCGTCGATCAACGGGATCAGCCCGAAAATCACCAGCACACCGACCCACCACAGCTCTTGTACACCCGTAGTAATAGCCAGGGCGCCCGACAGCAGCGGGGTCGCCAGAGGCATGATGCCCAGCCACCACAGGTGGCGCTTGCCGTCGGTCCAAACGTGCGGGGCAGCCAGGGTCTGATTCATGGCAACCTCCGGACGCACTGCGCGGCAGGGAGGGAGAGCGAAGCAAAAGAGACAGGAAACAGGTTCAGGCGGCACTGAAGGCCACTTGAAATCAACCATGCGATAAAAGGCGTTTTTTTCATTATTTTATTCGCTCTTAGGCATTTCAAAAATCATTTCAAAATAAATATTGAAATATTTTTTTAAATAAATAGCGCGGAACCGATAGGTCGTCAACTACTTTTTCGAGGCCTTTTTTACGTGACCGGGCAGTCTCTTTTTCAGCCGTTCGGTCAGGTGTCTAGGGCAAGCGTTAGCGACTTTCGACCGCACCGTGGGGTTCATGATTATTTGCTCGCCAACGCAAAGGGCGGGTGCAGGACTGTGGCTGTTTCCAGCGGCCTGCTGCGCTTGGCCACCTGCTCGACCAATGCTGCCACCCGCTCGGTAGCGGTGATGGGCAACATATGGCCACGGCCTTCGACCAGCTGCAGCTTGAGCCCTGGCACCTTGTCCGCCAGGGCCTGGCCGTGCATGCGAAAGTCCAGCACCTTGTCCCGCGAGCCATAGATCAGGCCGATGGGCAGGCGCAACTGGGCGTAGCGCTTGACCATATCGGGCAGGTAATCGTTGACCAGGCCGATTTCGGTGGAGGCGGCATAGAAGTTATCGGGACGCATCCCCAGCAGGCCGCCGCCACGGGTGGCGAAGTCGGCCGGTGCCGGGTCGGGAGCGAATACGCCCTTGACCACCGCGCCACTGGTGAGCATGCCGATGGGCACGGTCAGCGTGCGCGACACCCAGCGCCGCAGCCAGCCCGGGCGCACCGCCAGCGATAGAAATACCAGGGGGATCATGCGCTGGGGATGGGTCAGCGGGGCCACCAGCACCAGCCCGGACACCGCATGGGGATGGTCCAAGGCCAGGGCCAGGGAAATCGCCCCGCCCAAGGAATGCCCCAGCACCAGGGGCTGGCCCAGGTCCAGGGTCTGGATAAAGGTCGCCACTTGCCGGGCCTGGCTTGGCAGGTCGGCGCCGGTGCCTTTGTGCCGGGTGGAATAGCCTGAGCCGGGGCGGTCCAGGGTGATCACCCGAAAGTGCTCGCGCAATTGCGCGGACAAGGCATAGGTCAGGTTGCGACTGCTGCCCATCAGGCCGTGGATCATCACCAGCGGCGGGCCCTTGCCCTCGTCTACATAATGAAAGCGCTCGCCATCGATCTCCACAAAGCGCCCGTTGCTTGGAACAGCCGCTTCGATACGGCGCGTCATCCAGGCACTCAAGCCCCATAACGCCGCACTGGCAGCCATAAACACACCCGCAGCGACAACCCATTCGACAGCCATAGCTCGGTCCTCTGCTTCCCTGCTGCTGGCGATCCGACCGGTATTGGTCAAGACCTCAGCCATCGTCCACACCCTGGACTTCAACTGCGTGCGTAAAGGTTCGTCCGTCGGACAAATCGCACATAAAGGACAAGGTTGTAGCGTAGGCGATATTTTCAGGCAGATTATTTAAAATCTTTTTTAAAATAATAAATACAATTTTTCTTTGCAATGGTGTTCTATCTAAAAAGCCAAAAACAAAAAAGGAGCACATCCGATGTCAAAACCCGTAAGGCGCCCACAGCCCACGAGGGACACCCTATGAATGCCTCTACCCCGCCGAGCGGCCCGGCAGATTGCGTTGATATCGCCATCATTGGCTCAGGCTTTGCCGGCCTGTGCATGGCGATCAAACTCAAGCAAGCCGGGCTCGACGACTTCTTCATTGCCGAACAGGCCGACTCCCTGGGCGGCACCTGGCGCGACAACCACTACCCGGGCTGCGCCTGTGACGTGCAATCCCACGTCTATTCGTTTTCCTTTGCGCCCAACCCCGACTGGACCCGGCAGTTTGCCCCCCAGGCGGAAATCCGTGCCTACCTGGAGCACTGCGCGCAGCGCTTTGAACTGGCACCGTACCTGCGTTTTGGCATGGGCCTGCAACGGGCGGTGTTCGATGAGCAGTTGCAACGCTGGCAACTGCAGTTCAGCAATGGCCGCCGTGTCAGTGCGCGGGTGCTGGTGTCGGGCATGGGCGGCCTGTCCCGCCCGGCGCTGCCGGATATTGCGGGGTTGGACAGCTTCAAGGGCAAACGCTTTCACTCCCAGCACTGGGACCACGACTATTCACTCAAGGGCAAGCGCGTGGCAGTGATTGGCACCGGCGCCAGTGCCATCCAGTTCGTGCCGCGTATTGCCCCGCAAGTGGCGCACCTGGACCTGTTCCAGCGCACCGCGCCGTGGATCATGCCCAAGCCGGACCGCCCCATCTCACGCTTTGAGCGCTGGCTGTTCAAGCATCTGCCGTTCACCCAGCGCCTGGTGCGCGGGGCCTTCTACTGGGCCCTGGAAGGTCGGGTGGTGGGGTTTGCGCTGCACCCGCGCCTGATGAAAGTGGTGCAGAAAATCGCCCTGCGTCACCTGCACAAACAGGTGGCGCGCCCTTCCCTGCGCAAGGTCCTGCGGCCGGACTACACCATCGGCTGCAAGCGCGTGCTGATCTCCAACGACTACTACCCGGCGCTGTCACGCAGCAATGTCGAAGTGGTCACCGAGACGGTGCTGCGGATCGAAGCCGACGGGGTCATCACCGCCGATGGCATCAAGCACCCGGCTGACTGCCTGATCTTCGGCACCGGGTTCCAGGCCACCGATCCCCTGCCCCGCGACTGCATCATCGGGCGCGGTGGCGTCGACCTGATGGAGGCCTGGCGCGATGGCGCCCATGCGTACAAGGGCACCACCGTGCCGGGCTATCCGAACCTGTTCCTGATCGTCGGGCCCAACACCGGGCTGGGCCACAACTCGATGATTCTGATGATCGAGGCGCAAGTCACCTACATCCTCGATGCCCTGCAACAGATGCGCCGCCAGCAAATTGCCACGATCGAGGTCAAGCCGGCGGTAGAAAGCGCCTACAACCAGCAAATCCAGGCAAAGCTGCAGCGCACCATCTGGAACACGGGCGGCTGCCGCAGTTGGTACCTCGACCCGCGCACCGGCAAAAATACGACGTTGTGGCCCGGTTCGACCTGGCGTTTCAAGCAGGTCACCCGCCAGTTCGCCCTGCGCGATTATCAAGTCACGCCATTAGTGACCGGCGCCCCGTCGCGCCCCGTCGCGCCATCCCATGCCACCGCAGAAGGAAGCCTGTCATGAAGTCATTCAATGGCCGTGTGGCGGCCATCACCGGTGCCGCGTCCGGCATGGGCCGCGCCTTGGCCCTGGCCCTGGCGCGCGAGGGTTGCCACCTGGCCCTGGCAGACAAGAACCAGGCCGGGCTGCAACAAACCGTGGAGCTGATCCAGCGCAGCACCCTGGCGCCGATCCGCGTGACCTCGCGGGAGGTGGATGTTGCCGACCGCCAGGCCATGGAGGATTGGGCCGCCAGTTGCGCGGCAGAACACGGCCAGGTCAATTTGATTTTCAACAATGCCGGGGTGGCCCTGTCGAGCACCGTGGAAGGTGTGGACTACGCCGACCTGGAGTGGATCGTCGGCATTAACTTCTGGGGTGTGGTGTACGGCACCAAGGCCTTCCTGCCGTACCTCAAGGCCAGTGGCGACGGGCATGTGGTCAACACCTCCAGCGTGTTCGGCCTGTTCGCCCAGCCCGGCATGAGCGGCTACAACGCCACCAAGTTCGCGGTGCGCGGCTTCACCGAAGCCCTGCGCCAGGAGCTGGATTTGCAACGCAGCGGCGTCTCGGCCACCTGCGTGCATCCCGGCGGGATCCGTACCGACATCTGCCGCAGCAGCCGGATCGACGCGAACATGACCGGGTTCCTGATCCACAGCGAACAACAGGCCCGCGCCGACTTCGAAAAACTGTTTATCACCGACGCCGACCAGGCCGCCAAGGTGATCCTGCAAGGCGTGCGCAAGAACAAACGCCGTGTGCTGATCGGCCGCGACGCCTACGCCCTGGACCTGCTCGCGCGCTGCCTGCCAGCGGCCTACCAGGCACTGGTGGTGTTTGCCAGCCGGCGCATGGCACCGAAAAAGCGCAAGCCACCGCTGCCCAACCCCATCACTGAACAGGAGTCGCCATGATGCTGCCCATTCGCCGCGACCTGCATTTCGTCCTGCCCGCCGAGCGTATCAAGGACTGGCATGAACAAGGCCCGTTCATCACGCACTTTTTCAATGCCCTGTCGTTGCTGTTTCCCCAGGGCGAACTGTTCTTCATGGACAGCGTGCGCCACTATCGCCAGCGCATCGACGACCCGGCGTTGAAAAAGGAGATCCAGGGCTTTATCGGCCAGGAGGCCATGCACAGCCGCGAACACATGGCCTACAACGATCTGCTGCAAGCCGCCGGGCTGCCGGCCCATCTGCTGGACCGGCGCTTGAAATTTATGCTCGACCTGCAAAAGAAGCACTTGCCGCCGTCCTTCAACCTGGCGGTGACCATCGCCCTGGAACACTACACGGCGATGCTCGCGGAGATCCTGCTCAGCGACCCCACCCGTTTTGGTGATTCGCTCAAGGGCTACCAGCAAATGTGGTACTGGCACGCCCTTGAAGAAACCGAGCACAAGGCCGTGGCCTTCGATGTGTGGAACAGCGTGATCAAGCCGGGGCCCAAGCGTTACTTGCTGCGCACCGGGACCATGCTGTTCACCACGGTGTTTTTCTGGCTGGTGGTGTTTGATTTCCACCTGCGCCTGTTGATCGCCGACCGCCGCGCGGGCGGGCATCTGAAGGGGTTCTGGCGGATGCTGAAGTTTCTCTACGGCCCCAAGGGCGTGTTCCCGCGCATGGCGCGGCCGTGGCTGCATTACTTCAAGCCGGGGTTTCATCCGTGGGATCACGACAATCGGGTGCGACTGGAAGGGATCGATAAGCTGGTGGAAGAGGTGGAGCGCACCAACTCGGTTGCCGGAACGTAGCCTTGCAGGAGCCGGCTGGCCGGCTCCTGCAGCACGCCAAGGCTCAGACCGTGCGCGAAAACTGGCCCTTTTGCTGCCCGCCCAGGTACGCATCAAAGGCCATCGCCACGCTGCGCACCATCAATTGCCCCTGGGGCAACAGCTGCACGGCATCGTCCTCGATGTGCAGCAAGCCATCCGCCACTTGCTCATCCAACCGCGACAACGCGTGGGCAAAGTATTCGGTAAAACGGATCGCATGCCCGGCCTCGACCCCGGCAAAGTCGATGCGCCCGTGGCACATCAGGCCGTTGATCACGTCGCGGCGCAGCACGTCATCGGCGTTCAGGCGGTAGCCGCGCTGCACCGGCAACAGCCCGGCGTCGATCCGCGCGTAGTACTGGGACAACTCCTTGACGCTCTGGCTGTAGCTGTCGCCCACCTTGCCGATGGCCGACACGCCCAGGCCGATCAGATCGCAATCGGCATGGGTCGAGTAGCCCTGGAAGTTGCGCTGCAAGGTGCCATTGGCCCGGGCCAGGGCCAGTTCGTCGTCGGGCAAGGCAAAGTGGTCCATGCCGATATACACATAGCCCGCCTCGGTCAGCCGGCGAATGGTCAATTCAAGCAGTTCCAGCTTGCGCTCCGGCGGGGGCATGTCTTCGGGGCGGATCATGCGCTGGGCGCGGATTTGCGTGGGCAAATGCGCGTAGCTGTAGGCCGCCACGCGGTCCGGGCGCAGGGCAATCAGCTTGCCCAGGGTCACGTCGAAGCTGGCCACGGTCTGCAACGGCAAGCCGTAGATCAAATCCACACTGATCGACTTGAACCTTGCCTCACGGGCTGCCAAGACCAATTGCACAATCTGCTCTTCGCTCTGCACGCGATTGACCGCCGCCTGCACATCGGCATCAAAGTCCTGCACGCCAAAACTCAGGCGATTGAAGCCCAGCCCGCGCAGGTTGTGGATCCGTTCGACGCTGATGGTGCGCGGGTCCACTTCAATGGAAAACTCATGATTGTCACTGGTATCCAGGCTGAAGCCCTGCGCCAGGCAGTCCATCAATTCGGCCAGTTGTGCATCGTCGAGGTAGGTCGGCGTACCGCCTCCCAGGTGCAATTGGGTCAGGGGCCGCGCGCGGTCGAACAGCGCGGCCTGCATCTGGATTTCGCGCTTGAGGTAGCCCAGGTACTCCACGGCGCGATGGGTCTTGCGCGTGATGATCTTGTGGCAACCGCAGTAGTAGCAAAGGCTCTGGCAGAACGGGATATGGATGTACACCGACAGCGCCTTGGGTGCCAACGCCTGGTTGCTGGCCGCTACCGCCTGCTGGTAATCGTCCAGGGCAAAGACTGAGTGAAACTGCGGCGCGGTCGGGTACGAGGTGTAGCGCGGCCCCGGGCGGTCGTATTTCTGCACCAGGGCGCGGTTGAACTCAAACGCTTTCATGATCGATGGTCTCATCGTTGGAGCAAGGGGGAACCGCGCTGCCTGCCCGGTCAAACAGTGCGCATAGAGCTTCGACCCGCTGCCGGCCCGCTGGCAGCACACAGAGGAAGCGCTCGGACAGGTCGATCAGGCCATCCTGGTGCAGATGCTCCAGCAGCGGCCAGATCGCCGAGAAATAGCGGGAAAAAATCACCCCATAGCGGCGTTCCAGGGCCTGGATATCCAACTCCAGGTCACAGGCCAGGCGCTCCATCACATGCTGGCGGATCTGGTCGCCGGCCTCGCAGCGCCAGCCGCGGGCGGTGGGCAGCAGGTCGCTGTCCAGTTGCTGGCGATAGCGCGCCAGGTCTTCGGTGTTTTGCGCATACAGGGTGTCGAGCTGGCTGATGGCGCCCAGGCCAAAGCCGATATGGTCGCAGTAGCCGTGCCGGGTAAAACCCTGGCAATTGCGGCTCAGGTGCCCACGCTCCTGGGCCAGTGCCAGGTCGTCGTCGGGGCGTACGAACTGGCCCAGCCCGATGTAGTGATAACCGGCGGCCTCCAGGCGCTGGAAGGCGATGCGGCGCATGCCACACTTGTCGACATTCGATGAAAGCGCACGCCGTGGCTGCTGCTGGTAACGCCGTGGCGCCTGGGCATAGTCGAACACTTGCAGGCGGTCCGGCTCCAGGGCGATCAGGCTGGCCAGCTTGGCGGCAAAGCTGTCGCAGGTCTGCCAGGCGTGGCCGTAGCCGAGGTCGACATTCACCGAACGAAAGCCGAAGGTGCGCGCCGCGTCGATCAGCGACTGGATCGGGGCCGGGTCCTGATAGCCGGCCACCGACGGCGTGGCCTCGGCACTGGCATCCGGCACGCCGATATTGATGTGGTTGAACCCCAGGTCGCGCAACAGGCCCATGGTTGCCCAGTCGGTGTGCAGCGGGTCGAGGTCGAGGCTGTAGTCACCCTGGTCATGCTCAAGAAAATGCAGGCGGCTGCGCAGGTGCGCCATCAAGCGTTGCAGGTCGGCGATCGCCGGGGTGGCGCCGCCCAGATGGAATTGGTCCACCGGTTGCCGGCCGCCCACGTGGCAACCGACCAGGTGGATTTCCTGCTCCAGCGCGCCCAGGTAGTCATCCGCCACCAGGCCTGCCGGCCACTGCAGGTTCAGCGCCAGCGGGCGTTGGCGCTGACGGCTGCTGCGCAAGGCGCGCAGCAGGTCGAGGGAGCCGATGCCCGGATGGAATTTGCCGATGTCGACCTGGCCCTGGTCCAACACGCTTTGGTCACGGCGCAGGTGCCACTCGCGGGCGGGATGAATGACAGTGAGCATGACGGCCTCCGGGTCTGGCTAAGGTGGGTCATTGTGCGGTGCGACCGGGCAGCGCACCTTGATATGCATCAAGCGCCGACGTTTACCAGGTGATGTAGAACATGCTCTTGGCCAGCAACACAATGGCAACCATATGGCAGAACAGGCTCAGATGGACGAAGCGCAAATAGGCCGCGCTGACCCGCCCACGGCGCATCAACCACACCGTCAGCAAAAAATGCATCAGCACGCTGGCGGCGAGGATCAGCTTGAGGGTCAGCAAGGCACCGAATGCCGAGCTCGATGGCGCCGCCAACACTGGCAGATAGCGCAACCAGACCATGCCGATCCCGGCGCCAAACAACACCAGCAGCACCCACGGCATCAAGGCCCTGGCGCGGCGGCCGATGCCCTGCTCCACCAGCAACATCACGCGGGCCGGCAGTTGCTTGTGCACACTGGCAAGGATCAACACTTCAAAGAACACCGTGCCGATAAACATCAGCGCCGCGAACAGGTGGGCCAGCAGGAACAGGAGATAGAGCATCAGAGCCTCACGGTGGCCGGTCCTTGTACCGTGACTGTGCCCCAGTGCGGACGAGCGGCGCCTTGATGCCGGTCAAGGGCCCTGATAATCGTTGAAACATTTGCCCAACGCCTTGTGCGGCGGGCCTTTGGCGGTCTCTGCGACAGTGTGCCACAGACTCAATCAGCGCCCTGGCTGGTAAGGTGGCCACCGCCCCTGTGGCAGAACGTCGCAGATTATCAAGCGTGATCAAGGCCGGTAGACTACCCAGCCTTATTGTTCACCGCTTTTCAAAGCCTGACTGACCTGTTATGCGCAGCCGTCAGGCGCTTCACGGGACGCCCATTTCATGAGTACGTTATTCACCCGTCGCAAGGTCCTCACCGGTATGGGCCTGCTGGGCCTGGGCCTGTTGAGCGGCTGTGACACCGGCCCCAAGCTGAACTTCAAGTACGGCAAGGACCTGAGCGACAAGATCATGGGCCGCACGTTCAAGCTCAAGAACACCGACGGCGAGACCGTCACCCTGAGTTCGTTCCGCGGCCTGATGCCGGTGGTGTTCTTCGGTTTCACCCAGTGCCCGGCCGTGTGCCCCACCACGCTTGCGCGCATGGCCCAGGCCAAGAAGATGATGGGCCGCGACGGCGAAATCATGCAGGTGATCTTTATCACCCTGGACCCGGAACGCGACACGCCCCAGGTGCTCGACGCCTACGTCAAGGCCTTCGACCCCAGCTTCGAAGCGCTCTACGGCACGCCGGAAGAAATCGCCGTGGCCGCCAAGGAATTCGGGATCTTTTATGAAAAGATCCCCGCCGGCGACACCTACACCCTGTCCCACACCGCCACCAGTTTTGTGTTCGACACCCGCGGCAACCTGCGCCTGGGCCTGTCGGCATCCCTTAACGCCAAAGAGTGCGCAGAAGACCTGCTCACCGTCATGGAGGTCTGCTAATGACTGCTGTCCATACCCTCAAGCGCATCGCCCTCGGTCTTTCCCTGCTGGGTCTGGCCGCCCACGCCAGCGCCCAGGTGCAGGTCAGCGACGCCTGGGCCCGCGCCACCGTGCCGGGGCAGCATTCGAGCGGGGCCTTCATGACCCTCACCGCCGACAGCGACAGCAAACTACTGAGCGTCAAGTCGCCGGTGGCCAAGGATGTGCAGATTCATGAGATGAGCATGAAAGACGACGTCATGCGCATGGGCCCGGTGGACGCCGTGGCACTCCCGGCCGGCCAGGCGGTGAAGCTCGATCCCGAGGGCTATCACGTGATGCTGATGGGCCTGACGGGCCAGATCAAGGAAGGCGACCAAGTGCCGCTGACCCTGACGGTGGAAGATGCCAAGGGTGACAAGCAGACCCTCGAAATCCAGGCGCCGGCCCGCAGCCTGGGCAGTGCTGACGGTCATCATATGAACCATTGATCCTGAGGGTGGGAACTGGCTTGCTCGCGGTGGCCATAGGTATTTACACATCTCTTTCGTGGTTCTTGGGGTTGTGTACATATCCATTGCTGCGGTCACGGCCACTTAGGGTTCCGCCCTTACGGCGGGTCACTTTTGGAAAAGAGCCCGGAGTGCCGGCCCAGCCAAAAGTAACCAAAAGGGCTCTTGCCCCACCACTCGGCACCTCGCCCAGGCTCGGTGTGCCCGTCATCCGACATTGATTTGGGGGGCCGCCGCGATGGGCCATCCATGGCCCAGCGCGGCTAAACCGGCGTCCTGCCGGTTTACCCCCCAAATCAATATCGGATGAAGGCCAGCGTGGTTTAACGGGGCGCCTAAGATCAAAATCACAAGCAAAGCGAGGCGGCCTGACAGCCGACCTGATCATCGAAGCGTACGCGTACCCTTGTAGGAGCGGGCTTGCCCGCGATGGTCGTTAACGATGACGAATGAATACCAGATACTCTGATGTGTTCTTTCGGGCGTCATCGCAGGCAAGCCAGCTCCTACAGGGGAATGCAGCTTCGCGCTCTTGTTCTGCTGTTGCTGTTGCTCTGCTTTTGATCTTAGGCGCCCCGTTAAACCACGATGGCCGCAGGCAGGTATTGCGCAGTGGGCACCCCGGCATGGATGCCGGGGTAGCCGCGACACGGCCATGGATGGCCGATCGCGGCGGGCCCACGGAGCAATGCCTGACTGCGGGCATGCCGAGCCTAGGCGAGGCACCGAGTGGTGGGGCAAAAGCGCTTTGGTTACTTTCGCGCTCTTCGAAAGTGACCCGCCGTAAGGGCGGAACCCTAAGTGGCCGTGACCGCAGCAATGGATATGTACACATACCCAGATGAGGATACCTATGGCCACCGCGAGCAATCCAACTCCCACAGGGGATCTTTGTCGGGTGCAGAGTTTTGTGCCACACCGCCCATCAAATGCGGGAGTTTTGCTGGGGCACCGAACTCTGAAAACCCCACGATGGATCCGTCTCGGCCGATGGACGACAAATCAATCCACAATAAACAGCCTGGCCCCGGTTGCTGTGCTCGACCGGTGCCCGTCCCTGTCATTGCCCACCTGATAACTCATCCCCGCCGTCAGGGTGAACTGGCGGCCATCCTCCAGTTCGGTCTGCAACTCCCCCTCCAGGCACAACAACACATGCCCGCGCCAACACCCGTGGTCAGCCAGGTAGCCAGGGCTGTATTCCACCATACAGGGAGTTGCCTTTGGTATCCTGCCGGCCCGACCTAGGTGCCCGGCCATGCACATTGCTCCGTCCCATATCCTCCACGAAACCGAACACTGGCTGCTCAACCATCACCTGGCCTCGGCCCTGCCCGGTTATTTGATGCTGGGGGCCAAGACGCCAATCAGCTCGTTGGCTGACCTACCCGACGCGGCCCTGGCGCAAATGGGTGGCCTACTGGCGAAAACCCAGCGGGTGATGGAAGTACAGCTCCAACCCAAGTGGCTATACATCAGCCGCTTTGGGCATATGCCCGGCTTCCCGCTGCACTTTCATTTGATCCCTGTCTATGACTGGGTCGAAACGCTGTTCTGGGAGGATGAGCGCTACCGGGTGCTGCAAGACTTCGGCGCTGGCAGCAACGGGCAAGCGGCGACGGATGGGGCCGAACTCACCCTGTTTATCTGGCGCGAGTTCGGTGAGAACCCGACGCCACCCGCGACGGCCGGGCTCACGGTGCCGGGCGTGATCGAGCGCCTGCGCGCCGCGTTCAAACAGTCAGACGCTTGACCATCGGCACACACGCCAGCTCCAGCCCCGTAGGCGAATGATAGATCGACTGCTCGCAGCCTTCGTAACCGCGGCCACGATAGAAATCAGCAGCATTCAACGTCGCGTCCAGCACCACCTCCTCAATCCCCAGCTCCAGCGCCAGCTGCTCCAGGTGCTCGAGCATCTGCCCGCCAAACCCGCGCCCGATAAAACCTGGCAGCACAAACAGCGCACCGACTTCTCGATGATCCGGGTCGAGCATGCCGGTGGCGACCGGCTCGCCATCGACGCAACCCAGGTAGAACGGCTTGGCCATCAGCGCGGTGTAACCGTCCTCGGCGGCGCCACGGGTCCAGGTCAGCATCTGTTCGGCGGTGTAGGCGCCGATGCATTGGCTGCGGATCGCCTGCAGGCGGATGTCGAAGGCGATGGGGCCGTCGTCGTGGGTGGCGCGTCTGATTTGCAGCATTCGAATCTCCCTGAATTAACTGTGTTTGCCGTGACCTCAAGGTGCCATTAGCACACTTGTGCTAATCGACCCCGCAGGCACCCGGCGCTATATTCGCCGGCACCCCCAACGCTCCCCGCCAGCACGTCGAACCCGCCGTGCAAGGGATCGTTGTGCGTTGAAAACACCAAAACAACCCCAAGGAAGACACACCATGAAACTGCACTCCCCTGTTACCCGCCTGGCGCTGCTGGGTGCCCTGATGATCGGTGTTGCCGGTTGCAGCAATATCAAACCCACCGAAGATCATCTCAAGACCCTCTCGGAAACCAACCTCGGCGAGCCGGTCAAGCGTGTTTCCAACGTACGCAGCGACTCCATGACCACCTATTACATCGCCAGCACCGCTTCCGGTGACTACAACTGCTCCGTGCCCAGCGGTGCCAGCGGCGGGATGTTTGCCGTGGCCAGCTTCGGCCTGATGAAACCCGCTGCCTACTGCCAACCCAAGGGTGCCCGGGGTAACGCGTTGACGCCGTTTAACTAACCCTGGCTGAGGTCGCGCAGGGTGCCCCGTAGTTCAGCGGGGCGCACTGGCTTGGACAAAATGGCGATCTGCCGGTCGTGCAGCGCCGCCTGGATCTTCTCCACGTCATGCCCGGTCAGAATCAACGCCGGCACCGCCACCCCGCGCTGTGCGCGCAGGTGGTCGATGCACTCGATGCCGGTGGCGTGGTTGCCCAGGTCATAGTCGGCGACGATGATGTCGCAATCGCTGACCAGGTTATGCCCGCTCGATTCGGCCTGCACCTCACAGCCCCAACGCTCCAGCAACGCCTGGGTGGCCAGCAGCACGTTGTGGTCATCTTCCACCAGGCACACCTTCAAACCGGTCAGCAGCCCTGCCTGGCGCGCATCGTCACGCACCACCGGTTGATGGGTCGCGGTCGCCAGGGGCAAGCCGCGCAAGCTGACCGAAGTGCCCCGGCCCACCCGTGAGCGCAGCGCCACGTCCATGCCCATCAACAGCCCCAGGCGCTTGACGATGGACAAGCCCAGGCCGACGCCTTCAACGTCTTTGTCGCGCAACTGGCGCACACGATAGAACTCCTCGAACACCCGGGGCAGATGTTCCTCGGCAATCCCCCGCCCCTGGTCGTGAATTTCCACCATCACCTCGCCGCCACGCTGGCGCACGCCGATCAGCACCGGGCGCTGGCCGCCGTATTTGAAACAGTTGGAGAGCACGTTCTGCACCATGGTTGCCAACAGCGCAGGATCCACCCGCACCCAGTGGGCGCAGGGGCGCAGGCGCAGTTCTACCCCGGCCCAGCGGGCGGCTTCAGCGTTTTGCCGCAGCAGGTCGGCCAGCCACTCACCGAGGTGCACCACCTGGTATTTGGGCAGCAGCCGGCCGTTGTCCAAGGTGTAGAGGTCGAGAATGGAGCGGAACAATTGCGACACGTTCAGCAGCGAACGGTCGATATTGTCCACCAGCCGCCGTTCTTCATCGCCCAAGCGCGCTTCACGCAGGCAGGCGGTAAACAGGCCGATGGAGTGGATGGGCTGGCGCAGATCATGGCTGGCCTGGGCGAGGAAGCGCGATTTTTCCAGGTTGGCGGCGATGGCTTCTTCGGACGCCTTGCGCGTGCGCTCCAGCAGCAGGTGGGCGTAGACCGGGATCACCGTGCTGGTGATCATCAGCATCAGCACCATAAAGGGCTGCGCCTGCCACAGCGGGGTCAGCCGATACACAATCAGCAGCGCCAGCAACGCCAGGCCCGTGGCAATCGCCAGGTAGCGCGAACCGTAGCGCATGCCGTTGCCGAGGTTGACCCAGACCATCACCGCATACAGCGGCAACGCCGCCTCACCGCCCACCACCAGGCCGAACGAGGTGCCGGTGTAGTCGTGGATCATCCCGAAGACCCGCCGCGCCGGATAATGCCCGGGCCAGCGTGCAATCACCTGGCGCAGCGCAATCGAGACCAGCAGGAACCCGCAGATGTAGATAATCACCGGCACATAGCGCTCCATCGACTGCCCCGGCAAAAAGCCCAGCAGGCCGATGTACACAATGGCGCAGGCGGCCACCACAATACGCAGGTTGGCTTGGTCCAGTTCGGCGTCTTTCACGAACTTCATGGGCAACGTCCTTGTACGGTCATCGTCTTATCTGTGTACCCGGCAGGCAGGCGGTGAACAGAGTGGTAAAGTAGCACGCCACAGGACAACCTGGCCCCAGGGAGGAGCACCCCATGACATGCCGGATCATCATCGCCGACGACCATCCAATGTTTCGCGAAGGCATGCTGCGCACCGTGCAACGCCTGCTGCCCGAGGCCTGCGTGGAACAGGCCGGCGACCTGGACACCGTGCTGCAGATGCTCAAGAGCGGCAGCGAAGTCGACACCCTGATCCTTGATTTGCGCTTCCCCGGCCTGACCTGCATCAGCCAGTTGGGCGAACTGCGCCAGCAACTGCGGCGCACCACATTGATCGTGGTGTCGATGGTCGATGACCCGTTGTTGATCGAACAGGTGATGGCGCTGGGGGCCGACGGTTTTATCGGCAAAAACATCGCCCCCGAAGAAATCGGCCAGGCCCTGCTCGCCATCCGCCAGGGCGAGGTGCTGGTCAAATTCGCCCCCTCCGGGCTGTTGCCCCTGGACACCAACACCCTGACTGCACGCCAGCAGGAGGTATTGCGGCTGATCGCCCAAGGCAAGACCAACAAGGAAATCGCCAAGGCCCTGGATATTTCGCCGTTTACTGTGCGCATCCATGTGTCGGGGTTGTTGAGAAGCCTGAACGTGCCATCGCGGGCAGCGGCAGCCGTTAAATACAGCCCACCCCTGTAGGAGCAGCACCATCAAAGCCCTCTCCATCGTGCGCCCCAGCGGCAGCCGGATCGCCGCAGGCGAAAAAACTTTGGAAATCCGCCGCTGGCAGCCCCAGCTGGAGCCGTCCCAGGACCTGCTGATTGTCGAGAACGGGCGCTTCCTGCATACCGATGGCGATGAAGACGAAGCCGGTGTGGCCGTCGCCATCGTACGCGTAAAGGCAGTGCGTGCGTTTGCCCCAGAGGACGTGCCAGCAGCCTGCGCCAGCTATTTCGAAGAAGGCTGGTTCGCCTGGGAACTGACTGACGTACGGCCGCTCGCACGCCCCTTTAGCGCCCTGGCGGCACGGGGGATCTACGAGGTTGAATTCATGGAAAACCGCGAGAACTGTATGAACAGTCAGATCAGAGTCGCCACCCCGGCAGACATCAACGTCATCTTCGACATTCGCACCAGCGTCAGGGAAAACCACCTGTCCCATGACCAATTGGCGCAAATGGGCATCACCCCGCACGCCATCCAGCAAGCCATGCAACTAGCGCCCTGCGTATGGATCGCCGAGGTGGAGGGTGTGGCGGCCGGTTTTTCCATGGCCGATATAGAAGAAGGCTGCGTATTTGCCGCCTTCATCCGCCCCGAATTCGAAGGCCACGGACTGGGCCGCAGGTTGATGGAGCAGGCCGAAGCCTTGTTGTTCCAGCACCATCAACAGATCTGGCTGGAAACCGCCGAAGCGAGCCGCGCCAACGGGTTTTACCAGCGCCTGGGGTGGGTCGTGGTGGAGCAATTGCCACAGGGGGATATTCGGATGGAGAAGCTCCGGGAATAACCCTGCCAGTGGGATTTTCGCCAGCGCACCGACCCCGCTATCATGCAGCCCTTCGCCCAACCCAGGAACCGCCATGCCCGCCCTCACCCTACGCAACGCCACCCCGGCAGACGCCGCCCGCTGCTACGAGATCGAAATCGGCGCCTACGAAGGTGATGAAGCCGCGACCCTGGAGAAGATCGCCACGCGTATCGCCCTGTACCCGCAGGGCTTCCTCACTCTGGAAGTGGACGGTCAAGTAGTGGGCTTTATCAACGGCGGGTGCGCCTATGATGTGGTGATGTCGGATGAGGCCTTCAAGGAGTTGGTGGGGCACTCGGCGGATGCGCCGAATGTCGTGATCATGTCGGTGGTGATCGACCCGGCGCACCAGGGCAAGGGGTATTCCACGCAGCTGATGCAGGCCTTTGTGCAGCGCATGCGCGGGATGGGCAAGCAGACCATCCACCTGATGTGCAAGGAGCAGCATGTGCCGTTGTACACGCGCATGGGTTACCAGTATGTGCAGCCCTCGGCGTCAGACCACGGCGGGATGGCCTGGCATGAGATGGTGATGACGCTCTGACCCGGCAGCGGGCTTCACCAACTCCCCGAGGCCCCGCCGCCGCCGCTGGAGCCGCCGCCACCGGAAAACCCGCCACCGGAGCTGGAACTGGAACTGGAGCTGGAGCTTGAACGGTCGCTGGAACCGGAGCTCGACCCGCCCGTGCCCTGACCGTAAATGAACAGCGCCGCGAACGAGCTGATGGGCAAGGCGAACAACCAGCCATCAAGGCCAATCTCCAGCAAGTACCCCGCCGCGCCATACACCCCCAGCACCATCAGCGTCTGCACGCAAAACCCCAGGCGGCTGTGGTTCCAGGCGGCTCTCATCACTGCTAGCAGGACCAGGTACAGGCCCAGCACCACCAGCGCGGCCAGCGGCCATGCCAGCCAGTTCATAAAGGACACTTCAGTCAGGTAGTGATCCACCAACCCCAGGCCGACGCTGTAGGCCATCAGCGCCAACACGCAATAAAACACCGCCTTGGCCTGCCACAACGCGCCGAATATCGCTGCGCTGATCGACATGCAAAACGGCAGCGCCAGCACATAGATCGGCCAGGCCTTGCCATTGATCGCGGCCAGTGCCGTCAGCAGCACGGTCAGCACCAGGCCAGCAATCAGGCCACGGCGCCAATGCAGCTTGCCCGAGGCCAGCAGCACCCCGCCGATGGCCCCCAGAATCAGCGCCAGCAACACCGCAGTTTCATCCACTGTTTCAAGGGTCTGGTCCACTGCCGGCAAGTCGCCGCCCTCGACCAGCACGCTCAGGGCGTCCACGGCGCGCTGCACACCGCCAGCGTAATCGCCCTGGCGAAACGCCGGGGTCAGTTGCTCCTCGATAATCCGATGGCTCAACAGGTCTGTGACCAGCCCTTCCAGGCCGTAACCGACCTCGATCCGCGCCTTGCGATCGTCCTTGGCCACCAGCAGCAAGATGCCGTCGTCGATACCCTTGCGTCCCAATTTCCAGGCGCGCAACAGTTGGGTGCTGAACGTCTGGATATCGACGTCGCCCGTACTGGGCAGCAGCATCACGGCGATCTGCGCACCCTTGCGCTGTTCGAGATCAGCAAGCTGCGCGGTCAGGCGCTGCTGCGTCGCGGTATCGAGGGTGTGGGTCAGATCGATCACGCGCTGGTTCAGCGCCACATTCACCAAGGCCGGCGGCACCGTTTGCGCCAAGGCCAGTGCGCTGAACAGCAGGAGCACCAGGCCCCAGGCCGATTGCCGTAAAAACCGCCCCATACTTTGTTACCTGACGTTTCGTCCTGAAAGCGCCGACTTTACCCTATCAGCGCTATATCTAGTGACCCCATGCGGTGGACTCTCTAAACTGACGCGAAAACCTCATAGCAACACGCCACTACGAGCACGCCCATGGACCTTCGCCATCGCAACAACGTCAACATAATGGGCAATGGTTCCTCGACGCTGGTGTTTTCCCATGGTTTTGGCTGCAACCAAGCCATGTGGAATTACCTGCTGCCCCATTTCGTCGAGCGTTTTCGCGTGGTGGTGTATGACCTGGTAGGGGCCGGCCTGTCTGACCCGGCGGCCTACCACAAGGAAAAATATGCGGCCCTGGACGGTTACGCCGCAGATCTGAACGAGATTATCGATGCGTTCGCCAGTGGCCCGGTGATTCTGGTTGGCCATTCGGTCAGCGCAATGATCGGTACCCTGGCCGACCGCGCAGCGCCCGGGCGCATTGCCGCCCATGTGATGATCGGCCCCTCGCCCTGCTATATCGACACCGACGACTACGTGGGCGGGTTCAAGCCCGAAGACATCCAGTCGCTGCTTGACACCCTCGACAGCAACTACCTGGGTTGGTCCAGCGCCATGGCCCCGGTGATCATGGGCGCGCCGGGGCAACCGGCACTCAGTGAAGAGCTGACCAACAGCTTTTGCCGCACCGAGCCCGAGATTGCCAAGCAGTTTGCGCGGGTGACGTTCCTGTCGGACAACCGCGCCGATATCGGCGGCCTCACCACCCCCACATTGATCCTGCAATCGAGCGATGACCTGATCGCCCCGGTCTGCGTGGGCGAGTACCTGCACCGCGTATTGCCCCACAGCACCTATCGCCTGATCGACAATGTGGGCCATTGCCCGCATATGAGCGCGGCACCGGCTTGCGCGGCGGCGATGGAGCACTTCCTGCTGCCATGGACCGTTGCCCATGGCGAGTGAACAGTTGCCCGATCCCCAGGCGCTGTTCGACGGTGCGGCCTGTGCACTGGCGGTCACCGCAGAAGACGGCACGCTGCTGCGGGTAAACCAGTGTTTCAGCGACTGGCTGGGCATGCCGGCGACCGAGCTGCAGGGCCGGCGTTTCCAGGACCTGCTGACCATGGGCGGGCGGATTTTTTACCAGACCCACCTTGCCCCGCTTATGCAGGTGGAAGGCCGCATCACCGAGGTAAAACTGGACCTGCGCCATCGCGATGGCCACACCGTGACCATTTTGCTCAACGCCATCAAGCGCGAATACGCCAACGGTGTGCAGCATGAACTGGCGCTGTTCGGTACCACCGACCGCGACAAGTACGAACGCGAGCTGCTCAACGCCCGCAAGTTGGCCGAAGCCCTGCTGCTGGAGAAGACTGCTGCCGAAACCGCCCTCCAGCACGCCCAGGCCGAGCTCAACCAGGCCTATATCAAGGCGCAGCGGCGGGCGCTGTTTGCCGAGCAAATGGTCGCCATCGTCAGCCATGACCTGAAAAACCCGCTAACCGCGATCAAGATGGCATCCGACTTCCTCGCCCGGGGCGAGCGCACCGCCAAGGAAACCCAGTT
Organism: Pseudomonas sp. HC1(2025); assembly: GCF_058742075.1. Lineage (NCBI taxonomy): Bacteria > Pseudomonadati > Pseudomonadota > Gammaproteobacteria > Pseudomonadales > Pseudomonadaceae > Pseudomonas > Pseudomonas sp. HC1(2025). The sequence continues at coordinate 3,459,774 of NZ_CP196017.1, forward strand.
GATTGGCCATATCGGCCAGTCATCGGAACGCGCCCAGCGGATGATCGCCGACCTGTTGGACTTCACTCAGGCCCGGGTCGGCGTTGGCATCGGCGTAAGCCCCAACCCGCTGGACCTGCACGACGTGACCCGGCGCGCAGTGGATGAGCTGCGGGTGGCCTTCCCCCGCGCGTGCCTGGTGCATCACACCGTGGGCGCTGCCGATACCTGCCTGGATGGCGACCGTGTGCAGCAAATCATCGGCAACCTGGTGGCCAACAGCGTGGCCTATGGCGACCTGCAACAACCGATCACTATTACCTCGCGACTGGGCCACGACGGGGCCAGCCTCTCGGTGCACAACCATGGGCCGGTGATTGCCGACGCGCTGATGCAGGTGCTGTTTGAGCCCATGACCCGAGGCACCGACCAGGACTGCGACATACGCAGCGTGGGGCTGGGGTTGTTTATCGTGCGGGAAATCGCCAAGGCCCATGGTGGGGATGTGGGCGTCAGCTCACAGGTGGGCAGCGGTACCACGTTCACCGTTTGCTTGCCGCTGACCCACCTGTGAAGGTGCTGTCAGGGGTAATTCAGCGTCACCAGGTAAGCCCCTGAGCGCAACGGCTTGCCCGCCCCATCGTTCAGGCTGTATTGCCGATCGAAGTAACGACCATCGCCGCTGGTTTCGGTCACCAGCTTGACCTTGACGGTTGAGTGGTCCAGCGCACTGACCGTGCGCACCGGCTCGACGCCAGAGGCGCTGATGTCGCCCCCGGGTGCAAACATCGGGCAACCGCGCAGCGCCAACGTCGACCCTGCCCCGCTCCCTGCGGTGCAGGTGGCCTCCACGATACTGCCGCGAAACTGGATAACGCCATGGGCCACGGTGGTTGCTGCTTGGCCACTGGCGCTGACGAGCGCGAAAAACAGGCTGATACCGACTGCCAAACGTTGACTGCTCATATTGAACGCTCCTGGGTATATACCCATCACGTCGGCAAGTCTGGTCAGTTTCTTGAGGGTTTAAGAACTACCTGATGGTTATTTTTTCAAGGATGCCAACGGGGTCTCATATTGAACAGATCCCCGTTCAGGTGGGAGCGCCTACAGGACAGCACCCAACGCCTTCAACAGCACGCCATCACGGCCATAAATATCCGGCGCGTACAGCAACGCGCCCTGGCTATCCACCTGCACTGTCCAATAACCCAGCAACACCGGCACCGGCGTCGCCAGGCGGAACTCATGGGTCAGCCCGGTTGCCAGCAACTCTTCGGTCCGCGCCTTTTCCGCCGGGTTCACCAACAAATCACGCAGCAACATCGGCTGCTCTACCCGCACACACCCCGAGCTGAACGCCCGTGGTCCCTTGCTGAACAGCGGCTGGCTGGGCGTGTCGTGCAGGTACACCGAGAACGGGTTGGGGAAGCGCATGACGATCTTGCCCAGCGGGTTGCGCGGGCCGGCGTCCTGGCGCAGGAGGATGTTGCCAGGGTGCGACCAGTCCACCTGCTCCGGCGACAACGCGCGGCCTTCACTGTCGAGCACCTTGAGGTTCTGTTGGCGCAAGTACTCCGGGTTCAGGCGAATTGCCGGCAACTTGTCCTCGCGCATGATGGTCGGCGGGATCGTCCAGGTGGGGTTGAGGGTCAGGCGCGTGATGCGTGACTTGAGCAACGGCGTTTGCCGCTCGGCGCGGCCGACCTGCAAGCGGGTCTGCCACACGGGCACGCCGCCCTGGTAGACGCTCAACTGTGCGGCTGCGACGTTGACCAGGATGCCGTCCGGTTCCAGGTCCTGGGCCAGCCAGCGAAAGCGTTCGAGATTGACCCGCAACTGCTCGCGGCGCAGCGCCGGGCTGACGTTGAGCTCGGCCACCGTGCCCGGGCCGATTACCCCGTCGGCTTGCAGCGAGTGGCTGGCCTGGAAGCGCTTCACCGCCTCCACCAGTTCATTGCCGTATTGATTGCCCTTGGGCACGCTCGCCAACTGGCCGCCACTGACCAGGCGTCGGGCGAGGGCCGGCACCCGTGAGTCTTCGCCGCCGGGACGCAGCAATGGGCCGTCGGCAATCACACCCCATTGCGCCAAGGGTTGCAGGCGCTGTGTGGCGTAGGCCGTGCGCAGGCTGCGGTACAGCTTTGCGCTGGGCCTGGCCTGGTCGAAGGCGGCTGGCATGTCGGTGAGCCCGGCGGTGGCCAGGGCCAGCACGGCGACGGCCGGGTCTTCGCTCGGCGGCTGGGAATGCCACAACGGCTCGTAATGGGCCTGCTGCAAACGGCCATAGTGCAAGTCATGCAAGGCTTGTAGGTAGTGCTGGCTGGTTTCGAAGTCGCTGCACAATACGTTGCTGGTGGCCGCCACGTCGGCCAGCCGGTAGTGCGCCGGGTCGAGGCCGTCGTCGGCCAGCGACAGTAATTGATCCTGCAACGCCTTTCGGCGTCCGTCCTCCGGCCAGAGGGCGACATTGCCTTGTTGTTGGTAAAAAGCCTGCAACCGCGCCTCGGCAGGTGCATCCAGTTGCGCAGCCAAACCGGGGCAAACGCTCGACAACTGCCCAAGTGCCAGCTGTACTGGGTTTGACGGCTCGACCAGCACTTCATCAGCCGTGGCGACCAATGGTGCTACGAGCAAGCAAAGGCTCAAGTAACATGCGTGTTTTTTGAACAATGGCTTAGCTCCAATCTACGGCGGGGATGCGATATACATGCTCAATATTGACTGCCGACTCGGCCTGATCGCCGTCGCCCTGGCCGCGTTCTGTACGGGTGCCTTCGCAGAGAATGCCAAACCTCATACCTTGTATAGCAGCCTGGCGCGCTCGGCTCCAGAACTCAATCCCGCAGTCCTCAAAAGCGCCCTCAGCGCCATGCAGTGTGCTGTCAACAATGGCCAGGAACGCTCCGAACGCCTGGCCGTGATTGACTATTCGCAGCCTTCGACCGCCCGTCGCCTGTGGATTTTCGATCTGCGGCAAAAAAAGCTGGTGCTGCGCGACCTGGTGGCCCATGGGCAAAAATCCGGGGAAAACTTCGCCACCCAGTTCTCCAACAGCGAAGGCAGCCATCAATCCAGCCTGGGCCTGTTCCGTACCCAGGAAAGCTACCAGGGCACCCACGGCTATTCGTTGCGCATGGATGGCCTGGAACCCGGCTTCAACGACCAGGCCCGCGACCGCGCGATCGTGATCCATGCCGCCGACTACGTCAGCCCCCTGTGGAGCAAGCGTGAAGGCCGCATCGGCCGCAGCCAGGGCTGCCCCGCCGTGCGCCCGCAAGTGGCGCGCCAGGTGGTGGACAAGCTCAAGGATGGGCAGTTCATGTTCTCCTGGTATCCCGACCAGCGCTGGTTGAAATCCTCGGCCTACCTCAATTGCAAGCCGCGCCAGATCGCCAGCGCCGGTTGAGGTAGTATCTGGAGGGCCGAGCCTGACCAGAGAGAGAACCTCAAATGCTTTTGCACCAGTCAACGTGGATCGAGATTGGCCAATTTCTCGACCGCAGCCGTACCGTGGTGATTCCCATCGGTTCCAACGAACAACATGGCCCCACCGGCCTGTTGGGCACCGATTGGATGTGCCCGGAAATCATTGCCCATCAGGCGCAAAAAGACGCTGATATCCTGGTCGGTCCGACCTTCAATATCGGCATGGCCCAGCATCACCTCGGGTTCCCCGGCACCATCTCCCTGCGCCCATCGACGTTTATCGCCGCGATTGGCGACTGGACCCGTTCCCTGGCGGCCCATGGCTTTGAGAAGATCCTGTTTCTCAATGGCCATGGCGGCAATATCGCCACCATTGAAGCGGCCTTTTCCGAGTTGTACGCCGAGGCCAGCTTCGCCCGTCGCCCCGCCGGCTTCGCCTTGAAGCTGTGCAACTGGTGGGACCTGGAAGGCGTTGGCGAACTGGCGCGCGCGCAATTCCCGACGGGGCATGGCACCCATGCCACCCCTTCCGAGATCGCGATTACCCAGTGGGCTTATCCGGACTCAATCAAGACCGCCGACTATTCACCGCAGATCGCGTCCTCCGGCCCGATCCGCGAGGCCCAGGACTTCCGCGCCCGCCACCCGGATGGCCGGATGGGTTCCGACCCGGCCCTGGCAACCCCGGAGAAAGGCGGCGAACTGGTGGCCTTGGCTGCCAAGGGGCTAGTAGCTGCGGTCGAGGCTTTCAGCCGCGAAGCCATGCCAAACTGACGGTTGCGACACAGACACCAATAAAATCTATAAGAAGGACCTATTCATGAAACCCCACCAGAAGACTTTTGATCGCATCCGCAACGCCGTGCTGCCGGAGTTTCGCGAGCGCGTCGCCGACTATTTGGTCGAGTACGAAAACGTCCTGCAGGACCCCGCTGCCGCTACCGACCAAGCCTGCGCCGCCGCCCAGCAACTACGCGGTTACCTGCGCGGCCTGAACACCACCCGGGTGCTTGGCATGGAGGACTGGGAAGACCTCGACCGCCGGGTCGCGCAGGAGTGGCCGCTGGGCGCTACAACGACGGACGTGCCTGGTTGACCCAGGCCTGCACCGATGGCCGCTGCCACTGCCGCTGGGCATACGCCACCAGCCGCGCGGGCACCGGGTCGCCGTTGAGGATCAGCCGGTTGAGCATCACGGCCAGGTCCACATCGGCAATCGACCATTGGCCAAACAGATAGTCATCGCCCTCGGCCAACCACTGCTGCGCCGCCGCAATCAGTTTGTCGGCCGCCACCTGGGCCTGGGTTGATAACGGGCCATATTTGACCGCGCAAAACACCACCAGCGTGGAGCGCTCCTGGCGGATCGGCAGCAAGTCACTGCGCAACCACGCCTGGATCTGCCGCGCCCGCGCGCGTTGGCGCGGTTCCCTCGGATACACCGGCACCTGTGCAAATACATCCTCCAGGTACTCGGTAATCGCCGACGACTCGGACAACGCAAACCCGCCCTGCTCCAGGGTCGGCACACGCTGCGTCACGGACAGCCCGGCAAACACCGGCGCCTGCTGCTCCAACGCGTCCAGGTCGAGGGTGCGCACCTCAAACGGCAGGCCTTTTTCCCGCAGGGTTACAAACACCGACATCGCATACGGGCTGGTGAACTGGGCATCGACATACAAGCGCATCGGCAGGTTCGTCACGGCGGCATCTCCTTGGGTGAGCAGCCACGCTACGAGATGTGTGGCGATAAATACAATGCAGCCTTTTTATAGGGGCATTCCTCGACGGAATACGGCAGGCTCCCACCACCTAGCCGGAAAACCCACCGCCCGTAAGGAACGCCTGCTCCTCCTCGGTCGTCACCCGGCCCAACGCCCCATTGCGATGGGGAAAGCGGCCGAATCGCTGGATGATCTCGGCATGCTCCTTGGCCCAGTGATAGGTGTCGGCATCCAATTGTTTGTTCAGCGCCAGGGAGCGCTGCTGGTCCTCGGGTAGCTCGGAATGCTCAAAGGGCAAGTAGCAGAACGCGCGCAATGCCGGGTCGATCTGGCGGTCCAGTCCCGCGTCGACCATATGCCCGGCGTAGGCCCTGGCCAGTGGATCGGTAGCGAACATATGGGCAGTGCCGCGAAAGGTATTGCGCGGGTATTGATCGAGCAGGATCAGCAGCGCCAGCGCGCCTTCGGCTTCGCTCAGCCAGTGTTCCAGCTCACCCCTGGCCGCCTGGAAGTGGGCCTCATGGAAGCGTGCACCGAATTCGGCATCGAACTGTGGATCTTTCTTGAACCAGCGTGATGGGCCCGCCGCCGTCCAGAATTGCACGACGGTTTTGAAATCAATCGGGGCGCTCATAAGTGACTCCAGGGTCGTTAGGTCTGTGGCCTACCCTAGCATCTGAATGAGCCGATTCCGACTCGGAAATCCACGCTTGCCGCCCAATGTTATAAGATAACCACCCTCCTCTTCTGCTGACGACCTCGCCCCATGACTGACGCTGTTCCTCGCTCACGCCAACGCCTGCTGTCCATCGACGCCCTGCGCGGCCTGGTGATCCTGTTCATGTTGCTCGACCACGTGCGCGAGACGTTCCTGCTGCACCGCCAGGTCAGCGACCCGATGAACATCGACAGCACGGAACCTGCGCTGTTTTTCAGCCGCACCCTGGCCCACTTGTGCGCGCCGGTGTTTGTGTTGCTAACGGGCTTGTCGGCGTTCCTGTACGGCGAGAAATACCAGGGCCGTGGCGATGTCTCGGCGTTTCTGTTCAAGCGCGGGCTGTTCCTGGTGGTGCTGGAATTTACCCTGGTGAACTTCGCCTGGACCTTCCAACTGCCGCCCAGCGTGATCTACATGCAGGTGATCTGGGCTATCGGCGTGAGCATGATCGCCCTCGCCGCACTGGTGTGGCTGCCGCGCCCGCTGCTGATCGGCCTGGCGCTGCTGATCATCGGCGGGCATAACCTGCTCGATGGCCTGCACGTCGCAGCGGGGTCGGCGTGGCACGTTCCCTGGACGATCCTGCATGAGCGCAGTTGGATCGAGGTCGGCGACTCCCTGCGCCTGCGCACGACGTACCCGGTGTTGCCGTGGATCGGGGTGATTGCCCTGGGTTACGGCATCGGCCCGTGGTTTGCCGGCTCGATGACAGCGGCGCGGCGTCAGCGGTACCTGTTACTGACAGGCGTGGCCGCGCTGGTGGGCTTTGTGGCGTTGCGCACGCTCAATGGCTACGGTGAGGCGCCTTGGCAGGTGTACGACAGCCACGTGCAGACGCTGATGAGTTTCTTCAACATCACCAAATATCCGCCTTCCCTGCTATTCCTCGCGCTCACATTGGGGGTGGGGCTGCTGTTGCTGCTGGCGTTCGAACGCGCCGGGCAACGGCGCTGGATCGCCACCCTGTCGGTGTTCGGCGCGGCGCCGATGTTCTTTTATTTGCTGCATTTGTATGTGTTGAAGGTGATGTACGTGCTGGGCGTGGTGCTGTTTGGCTTGAACCAGGGCATGCATTTGGGGTTCGACAGCGTGGGGCCGGTGTGGCTGGTGGCGTTGCTGCTGCCGCTGGCGTTGTACCTGCCAGTGCGCTGGTTTGCCCGGCTGAAGGCGCGGCGGCGGGATATTGCCTGGCTTAAATACCTCTGATCACGTGGGCGCGGGGTTGCTGGCGATGGCGGTGTGTCAGCCGCCAGTAATGCGGACTGGGCTGGCGCTATCGCGGGCAAGCCCGCTCCTACAGGGGATGTTGGCTGGGCACAAAACAAAGGTGGGAGCTGGCTTGCCGGCGATGGCGGTGTGTCAGCCGCCAGCAATGCTGACTGGGCTGGCGCTATCGCGGGCAAGCCCGCTCCTACAGGGGATGTTGGCTGGGCACAAACCAAAGGTGGGAGCTGGCTTGCCGGCGATGGCGGTGTGTCAGCCGCCAGCAATGTTGGCTGGGCTGGCGCTATCGCGGGCAAGCCCGCTCCTACAGGGGATGTTGGCTGGGCACAAAACAAAGGTGGGAGCTGGCTTGCCGGCGATGGCGGTGTATCAGCTGTCAGAAATGTTGGCTGGGCTGGCACTATCGCGGGCAAGCCCGCGCCTACAGGGGATATTGGCTGGGCACAAAACAAAGGTGGGGGCTGGCTTGCTGGCGATGGCGGTGTATCAGCTGTCAGCAATGTTGGCTGGGCTGGCGCTATCGCGGGCAAGCCCGCTCCTACAGGGGATATTGGCTGGGCACAAAACAAAGGTGGGGGCTGGCTTGCTGGCGATGGCGGTGTATCAGCTGTCAGCAATGTTGGCTGGGCTGGCGCTATCGCGGGCAAGCCCGCTCCTACAGGGGATATTGGCTGGGCACAAAACAAAGGTGGGAGCTGGCTTGCCGGCGATGGCGGTGTATCAGCTGTCAGCAGTGCTGGCTGGGCTGGCGCTATCGCGGGCAAGCCTGCTCCTACAGGGGATGTTGGCTGGGCACAAAACAAAGGTGGGAGCTGGCTTGCCGGCGATGGCGGTGTATCAGCCGTCAGAAATGTTGGCTGGGCTGGCGCTATCGCGGGCAAGCCCGCTCCTACAGGGGATGTTGGCTGGGCACAAGATCGGCGCCGCGCCACATAAGCCCGCTTGCACAATGGGATTTGTGTCAGCAGCAGTTACGCCAGTTCAGCCCGCAATTGCCGGGCGGCCGCCACCATGTGGATCAACGCCGCTTCAGTTTCCGGCCAGCCGCGGGTCTTCAGGCCGCAGTCGGGGTTGACCCACAGCCGTTCGGCCGGGATGCGCCGGGCGGCCTTGCGCAGCAGGTTGGCCATTTCCGAGGCGTCGGGCACCCGTGGCGAGTGGATGTCATAGACGCCCGGGCCGATATCATTGGGGTAGGCGAAGGCTTCGAACGCGTCCAGCAGTTCCATATCCGAACGCGAGGTCTCGATGGTGATCACATCGGCATCCATCGCCGCGATGGACTCGATCACATCGTTGAATTCGCTGTAGCACATATGGGTATGGATCTGGGTTTCGTCACGCACGCCGCAGGCACACAGGCGGAAGGCTTCGGTGGCCCAGTCCAGGTAGTGTTGCCACTGGGCCCGGCGCAGGGGCAAGCCTTCGCGAAAGGCCGCTTCATCGATCTGCACGATCTTGATGCCCGCCGCTTCCAGGTCCAGCACTTCATCGCGGATCGCCAGGGCCAGTTGCCGAGCCTGCACTTCGCGGCTCACGTCTTCGCGGGGGAAGGACCACATCAACATGGTCACCGGGCCGGTCAGCATGCCCTTCATGACCTTGTCGGTCAGGCCTTGGGCGTAGCGGATCCACTCCACCGTCATGGCTTTCGGGCGGCTCAGGTCGCCGAAGATCACCGCAGGTTTCACGCAGCGCGAACCGTAGCTCTGCACCCAGCCAAAGCGGGTGAACACATAGCCATCCAACTGTTCGGCAAAGTACTCGACCATGTCGTTACGCTCGGCCTCACCGTGCACCAGCACGTCCAGGCCAAGGTTCTCCTGCACTTCTACGGCGTGCTTGATCTCGCTGTGCATCGCCTCGACGTATTCGGCTTCGCTCAACTTGCCGGCCTTGAACGACTGGCGCGCCAGGCGGATCGACGCGGTCTGCGGGAACGAGCCAATGGTGGTGGTCGGCAATAGCGGCAGGTCGAGGCCGGCGCGCTGCTTGGCGATGCGCTGGGTAAACAGCGACTGGCGCTGGCTGTCCTTGGCAGTGATGGCCGCAACACGGGCCTGGACCGCCGGCTTGTGGATCCTCGGCGAGGCCGCCCGGGCGGCCTGCACGGCACGGCTTTCGGCCAGGGCCGCAACCACCTTCGCCGCTTCTGGCTGGTTGATGGCCTGGGTCAGCACGGCCACTTCTGCACATTTTTGCACGGCGAAAGCCAGCCAGTTTTTCAATTCGGCGTCGAGCTTGTCTTCACGCCTCAGATCCACCGGGCTGTGCAGCAGCGAGCAAGACGGCGCAACCCACAAGCGCTCACCCAGGCGTTCATGGGCGTGCTGCAAGGTGGCCAGGGCATTTTCCAGGTCGCAGCGCCAGACGTTGCGCCCATTGACCACCCCTAACGACAACACTTTATAGGCCGGCAGGCGGTCGAGAATGGTCGGGTACTGTTCCGGCGCACGCACCAGGTCAATGTGCAGGCCATCAACCGGCAAGTTGGCCGCCAGGCCGAGGTTTTCTTCCAGGCCGCCAAAATAGGTGGCCACCAGTTTTTTCAGGGGGTCACGCTGGATCAGGTTGTAGGCGCGCTCAAACGCGTTTTTCCAGTCCTGGGGCAAATCCAGTACCAGGATCGGCTCGTCGATCTGCACCCATTCAACGCCCAGGTCCGCCAGGCGCTGGAAGATCTGGCCGTACAGCGGCAGCAGACGGTCGAGCAGATCAAGCTTGTCGAAATCGCTGCCCTTGGCCTTGCCCAGCCACAGGTAAGTCAACGGCCCGATCACCACCGGCTTGACGGTGTGCCCCAGGTCGCAGGCTTCCTGGACTTCTTCGAACAACTGATCCCAGCCCAGGTGGAACTGCTGGTCAGCGCTCAATTCTGGCACCAGGTAGTGGTAGTTGGTGTCGAACCACTTGGTCATTTCCTGGGCGTGGGCGCCGCCGCAGCAGCTGTCGCTGACACCACGGGCCATGCCGAACAGGGTCTGCAACGTGGCTTTGCCGTCGGCCGGGCGGAACCGCTCGGGGATCACGCCGAACATCAGCGAGTGGGTCAGCACCTGGTCGTACCAGGCAAAATCCCCCGCCGGCAACAGCTCGATGCCAGCCTGTTTCTGCAAATCCCAGTGGGTCTTGCGCAACTCACGGCCGACCGCACGCAGGCCGGCTTCGTCCAGTTCGCCCTTCCAAAACGCTTCCTGCGCTTTTTTCAGTTCACGATCGCGTCCAATGCGCGGAAATCCAAGGGAATGAGCGACTGCCATGACAATAAACTCCAATGTGTTGGTATGGGAGCCATTGTCGGCAGCGCGTAATAGTGAGACAAACTCATTTTATTCTAGGCAATCACGAAATCTACTCATGATCAAAACACCCCGGGCCTTCTCAAGCACCCTTGTGCAGGTGCCGATAGTCCCACCAACTGGACGTGGCGGTTTTTTTCTTGACCACAGGTGGGTAGAGCGAGCGGACAAAGTTGATGTCGCCTTCAGATAGCTCGTTGTTGTCCTTGATGGCTTTTCCATCATTGAGCCAGGATGAAGCAAAACCATAATGCATGATGGATTTGCGATCGTACTCAGACGAAACCACATTGGAAACCAATGGCTTGAAGTTGTGCTTTACCTCTTTCGCCCCACCTTTACCTATGTAGGCTTTATTAACTACGGACCAATTAATATCTAGATTATTGTGTTCGTGCTGGTGTTCATGTTGCAGCCCCAAAACATGACCGAACTCATGCTGGATCGTACCGGCGTTATACGCATTGAGCCCTCCCTGGAAGCCAATGACCGTCGTAGGCTTGTAGGCCGGTACATTGAGCGATCGGATCCCCAGGTACGAATGCCCACCCGACAGATCATTGTCTGCGGCAATCCGGATATCCCCGTCGGAGTCATCCGTAAACTCAAAAGTCAGGTTGACGTGGGGTGCCCATTTATTGATGTTGGTTTTTGTAAACTCCTCTTGCTCGGGGGTCATGCCCAGCAGGGAAATTTTTATGACCGACTGTTGTGGCCATAACGCCGAAGTTGTCGCCACCCCGCGCTTTGGTCTGGATGGGGCCGCGACCTCGGCGCTATCAAGCAGCGACGGGTTCGGTGTATGGGCAGTTAAGTGAGCGTTCAGATTGACAGTCAACGTTGTATCCCCGCAGCGATGTAATTTCCTATTGCGTCGCATTGCGCCGCTGTAGGTTCCACTGGGGCCATGACAAGAGTTTACGAATTGTGCGCCTGGCTACCAAACCACTGCCTCACCACCCCCAACGCCGGATGGGCAGCGGCCGACGGTTGCAGGCACAACGCATAGCACCCGCCCGTGGCCAGGGCCTGGCCAAAGGGCACTACCAGCACACCGCGCTCCACCGATTCGGCCGCCAGTGTGCGGTCAGTCATCGCCACCCCAAGCCCGCGCGCAGCGGCATCCAGCGCCAGTTCATCGAGGTTGAAGGGAATATGGCGATAGTCCGCCAGCGACCGCCCGCCATGCGCCGCCAGCCAGGTGGCCCAGTCCTGGCGGTCGGCCGAGCGGTGCAGCAAGGCAAAGCGCGCCAGGTCCTGCGCCGACGCCAACGGCCCAAGCCCAGGGGCGCAGACCGGCACCAGCGCTTCCTCGAACAGCACCAGGCAATCCCCATCGTGGGTGGGCTTGGGCAGGTAGAGGATGTAGGCGTCACTGTCGCTGGCCGGTTCGACCACCTCGGTGGCCACGGTCTCGATGGCCAGTGAGATATCCGGGTGGCTGCGGTAGAAATCACTCAACTTGGGCAGCAGCCAGCGCACCGCCAATGACACATGCATGCGGATCCGGAACGGCCGCTGGTGCGGCGACAGCCGATCCTCCAGGCGCTGCAACTGCGCCAGCACGCTACGCGCGCTGTCGAGCACCCATTCGCCCTCAAGGGTCAGCCGCAGGTTGCGGCTGTTGCGCACCAGCAGCGGCACACCGTAGTGGCCTTCCAATTGCTGGATCTGGCGGCTGACCGCACTTTGGGTCAGGCACAAGCGCCCCGCCGCGGCAGTGAAGCTGCCACGCTCGGCAACCTCGACCAAGGCTTGCAGGGCTTGCAGCGAAGGCAGGTGATGGCGGTTATCCATGCGCTTTCCGAATAGATGAATGATTTTATAACGTTGGTTGTATCACCCAAGCCCCTATAGATTCCAGCTGACAATAAATCCTGCGCGACTCACCCATGCCGGTGATGCATTCAACCGAGGTGCCCTGTGGAAAATAGCTGTGGCTGGATTGCCCAAACCCAAAGCCTGCCCGCCCGTGCGCCCTTAAGTGGCACGCACCAAGCCGACTGGCTGGTGATCGGCGCCGGCATCACCGGCTTGTGTGCCGCCCATAGCCTGGCGCAACTGCATCCGCAGGCGCGCATTGTGCTGCTGGATCGACAACGGGCGGCCCAGGGCGCCTCGGCACGCAATTCAGGATTTGTGGTGGCCCATGAGTATCCCGGCCCCGACGAGTTGATGGGGCGTGGCGGGTTCGCCGGATATGAGGTGGACTGCACTATTTCCCAGGCCGCCACCCAGGAAGTGCGAAAGCGCGTCGCCACCCATCACATCGACTGCGACTTTCGCGACAGCGGCTATTACTTTGCCGTCCACGACCGCGACAAACTGGAGCAGGTCGAAGCCAGGCTGGAGACCTTGCACGCGGCGGGTGCCGCTGCCCATTTCGTGCAAGGCGAAGCCCTGCGCCACACGTTCGGCACCGCCCATTACCAGGCCGCGATCTGGTGCGGCAACGGCAACGCCTTGCTGCAACCGGCCAAGTACGTCACCGGCCTGCTGCAGGCCTTGCCCGCCAACGTAACGCTCTTTGAGAACAGCCCCGTGACGGGCCTGGAGCCCATGGCCCATGGCGCCATCCGCGCCAACGCCGTCAATGGCAGCGTCGAGGCCCGCCAGGTGCTGGTGTGCCTGAACGCCTTTATTCCCCGGGTTGGCCTGGACCACAGCGCCAGCTTCCCCATGGAGCTCAGTGCCAGCCTGACCCGCCCGCTCACCGACGAAGAATACCGCCAGATGGGCACGGTCGACCCCTGGGGCGTGCTCTCCACCCGCCCGCTGGGGGCTACGGTGCGCCTGACTCCGGATCGCCGGGTGATGATCCGCAACACCGCCGAATACCGCACCCGCGACCTGTCCAACCGCGAACTGCTGCAGCGCCGCCGGCACCATGTACAGGGTTTGCAACGGCGCTTTCCGTGGCTGGACGAGCAAGACATCCACTACTCCTGGACTGGCCATTTGAGCGCCACGCGCTCCGGGCAGCCGTACTTCGCCAAGGTGCGCGATGGCCTGTTTGCGGTCGCAGGCTGCAACGGTGCCGGCGTGGCCCGGGGCAGCCTGTGGGGGCGCCTGCTGGCGGAGTGGGCCTCGGGGCACACCTCGCCGCTGCTGCAATCGGTCATCCAGCGCGCCCAGCCCGGCTGGCTACCGCCGCGCCCGCTGTTCGACCTCGGGGCCCTGCTGCGCATGCGCGTGGAAGCGGTACGGGCGCGCAGCGAAATCTGATCACACAAGAACAACAAACCGTCACACAGGTGCTTGATCATGCTTATTCACAAACGCTCCATGGCCACCTTGCTCGCGCTGTGTTCATCCGCCGCGCTGGCGGGTGAAACCGTCAACATCTCCAACTGGAACGGCTACATCGCCGACGACACCCTGCCCGCCTTCACCCAGGCAACCGGCATCCAGGCCACCTACGACATCCATGACAGCAACGAGGTCCTGGAGTCCAAGCTGATGACCGGCAACACCGGGTATGACGTGGTCAGCCCGTCCAACCACTTCCTCTCGCGCCTGATCAAGGCCGGGGCCATCCAGAAGCTGGACCAGAGCCGCCTGCCCAACTGGCACAACCTCGATCCGGCGCTGCTGAAAAAGCTCGAAGTCAACGACCCCGGCAATCAGTACGGCTTTCCCTATATGTGGGGTTCGGCGGGAATCGGCTACAACGTCGCAAAGATCAAGGCGATCTTCGGCACCACCGACGTCACCCGCTCCTGGAGCCTGTTCTTTGCTGAAGACAACATCAGGAAGCTCAGCGCGTGTGGCGTGGCGATTATCGACAACCCGACGCAGGTGCTGCCGATCACCCTCAACTACCTGGGCCTGCCGCACCACAGCCACGCCCCCGAGGACTACAAAAAGGCCGAGCAGGCGCTGCTGAAGATCCGGCCCTACGTGCAGTACTTCCATGCCTCCAAGTACATCAGCGACCTGGCCAACGGTAATATCTGCGCGGTCATCGGCTTCAACGGCGACGTGGTGCAGGCGGCAGCGAGTGCCAGGGAGGCGAAGAACGGCATCGAGATTGGCTACTCGATCCCCAAGGAAGGCTCCACCCTGTGGCTCGACATGGTGGTGATGCCCAAGGCCGCGCCCCATGAGGCGAATGCCTATGCCTACATGAACTACCTGTTGGAGCCCAAAGTGATTGCCAACATCAGCAACCATATTCACTACGCCAACCCCAACCGTGCGGCGGATCCGTTCGTAGATCCCGAGGTCAAGCAAGATCCGGCGATCTACCCCTCCGGGGCTGTGCTGGACAGCCTGTTCACCGTCGAAGACCTGCCACCGGCCATCGCCCGCCTGGCCACACGGTTGTGGACCAAGTTAAAGACCAATACCTGAGTATCGCGCAGACCAAAGCCTGCAAATTCCGCTGACTAACCTTTCGATCCTGAGCAAGTGCGGGCACAATGCCTGTCCTTTTTTGGCAGGCTCCGCCGCAGGCTCTGAAAAATGATCAAAACCCCGTATTACCTCATCGACAAACAGAAGCTTCTGGTCAACATGCAGAAGATCGCCTACGTGCGCGAACAGTCCGGCGCCAAGGCGCTGCTGGCGCTCAAGTGCTTTGCCACCTGGTCGGTGTTCGACCTGATGCAGGAATACATGGACGGCACCACGTCCTCGTCGCTGTATGAGCTCAAGCTCGGTCGCCAGAAGTTCGAAGGCGAGGCCCACGCCTACAGCGTGGCCTGGGCCGACGATGAAATCGAGGAGATGCTCGACAACTGCGACAAGATCATCTTCAACTCCATCAGCCAACTGCAGCGCTTTGCCGAGCGCAGCGAAGGCAAGACTCGCGGCCTGCGCGTCAACCCGCAAGTGAGCAGCTCCGACTACCTGTTGGCCGACCCGGCGCGCCCGTTCAGCCGCCTGGGCGAGTGGGACCCGGTGAAGATCGAAGGCGTGATCGAGCAAATCTCCGGCTTCATGTTCCACAACAACTGTGAGAACGGTGATTTCGAGCTGTTCGACAAGATGCTCGGCACCATCGAAGAACGCTTCGGCTCGCTGCTGCACAAGGTCAACTGGGTCAGCCTCGGCGGCGGCATCCACTTTACCGGTGAAGGCTACGCCATCGACGCGTTCTGCCAGCGCCTCAAGGCGTTCTCGCAAAAGTACGACGTGCAGGTGTACCTGGAACCCGGCGAAGCGGCGATCACCAACAGCGCCTCCCTGGAAGTGACCGTGCTCGACACCCTGTACAACGGCAAAAACCTCGCCGTGGTCGACAGCTCCATCGAAGCCCATTTGCTGGACCTGCTGATCTATCGCCTCAACGCCAAGCTGGCGCCGAGCACCGGCGAACACACCTACATGGTGTGCGGCAAGTCGTGCCTGGCCGGGGACATCTTCGGCGAATACCAATTTGATCAGCCGCTGGCCATCGGCGATCGACTGTCGTTCATCGACACGGCAGGCTACACCATGGTCAAGAAAAACTGGTTCAACGGCCTGAAAATGCCGTCCATCGTAGTGAAACAACTCGACGGTACAGTCGAAGTGGTTCGTGAATTTGGTTACGACGACTACCTGTCCAGCCTTTCGTAAAGCGGACAGATAAAGGAGAGATAAAGCAATTGAAAAAGAACGTTCTTATCATTGGTGCAGGAGGTGTCGCCAAGGTGGTGGCCCACAAGTGCGCGCAGCACAACGACGAACTCGGTCGTATTGCTATCGCGTCGCGCAACATCTCCAAATGCCAGGCCATCATCGACAGCGTCAAGGCCAAGGGTAGCCTCAAGGTACCCGCCCAGATCCAGGCCTTTGCACTGGACGCCCTGGACGTGGAAGCGACCAAGGCACTGATCCGCGAAACCCAATCGCAGATCGTCATCAACGTCGGCTCCGCCTTCCTCAACATGTCGGTACTGCGTGCCTGCATCGACACGGGCGTGGCTTACCTCGACACCGCCATCCACGAAGAGCCGGGCAAGGTCTGCGAGACCCCGCCGTGGTACGGCAACTACGAGTGGAACCACCTGGAGGAATGCAAGCAGAAGAACATCACTGCGATCCTCGGTGTGGGTTTTGACCCAGGTGTGGTCAACGCCTATGCGGCGCTGGCGCAACAACAGCATTTTGACCGCATTGATTCGATCGACATTCTCGACGTCAATGCCGGCAGCCACGGCAAATATTTCGCCACCAATTTCGACCCGGAAATCAACTTCCGCGAATTCACCGGACAGGTGTGGAGCTGGCAGGACAGCCAGTGGACCAGCAACACCATGTTCGAAGTAAAACGTACCGACGACCTGCCGGTAGTGGGTTCACAGAACCTGTACCTGACCGGCCACGATGAAGTGCACTCGTTGTCGAAAAACCTCGACGTGCCCAACGTGCGGTTCTGGATGAGCTTCGGCGAACACTACATCAATGTGTTCACCGTGCTGAACAACCTCGGCCTGCTCTCCGAGAAACCGGTCACCACCGCCGAAGGCTTGCAAGTGGTGCCATTGAAACTGGTCAAGGCCGTGCTGCCTGACCCGTCTTCCCTGGCACCGGGCTACACCGGCAAGACCTGCATCGGCGACCTGGTCAAGGGCACCAAGGATGGCCAGCCACGCGAGCTGTTCATCTACAACGTGGCCTGCCACGAAGAAGCCTATGCCGAGACCGACAGCCAGGGCATCTCCTACACCGCAGGCGTTCCACCGGTAGCCGCTGCGCTGCTGGTCGCCCGTGGCGAGTGGGACGTGCAACGCATGGCCAACGTTGAAGAACTGCCAGCCGAGCCGTTCCTCAAGGCGCTGGACGTAATGGGCCTGCCGACCCGCATCAAGGACGAAAAAGGCGACCGCGCCTGGGATGCTATCGCCTGATAGCGTCTTGATTGACGGATCGCTCCCACGTCCTGTGGGAGCGATCAAAAACATTGCCCGGATCGTTGCGAGGGCGGATATCAATGTTGCCAGTGCCTACAGCTCCCACCTTGGAGATTCAGGGGTCTGAATTCCCTGTTGCACGCGTCTACTGCATCTCAAATGCAATCCCCCAAACAATGAAAATCGAGGTAGGAGCTGTCGGTGTTTGCGGGACCTGCGTCTTTGAACGCCGGGGCTCTGGCGCGAGCACAATATTAAAGCCGCCCCAAAACAATGTAGGAGCTGTCGAGCCCCAGCGAGGCTGCGATGACGGCGGTACTGCTGGCATTGATGTTGGCTGAACCACCGCTATCGTAGCCTCGCTAAAGCTCGACAACTCCTACAGGGTTTGTCGGTGTTTGCGGGATCTGCGTCTTTGAACACTGGGGCTCTGGAGCGGGCACAAACATTGTAGGAGCTGTCGAGCCCCAGCGAGGCTGCGATGGCGGCGGGATTGCTGGCATTGATGTTGGCTGAACCACCGCTATCGCAGCCTCGCTAAAGCTCGACAACTCCTACCAGGGTTTATTGGTGTTTGCGGGATCTGCGTCTCTGAACGCCGGGGCTCTGGAGCGGGCACAAACAATGTAGGAGCTGTCGAGCCCCAGCGAGGCTGCGATGGCGGCGGGATTGCTGGCATTGATGTTGGCTGAACCGCCGCTATCGTAGCCTCGCTAAAGCTCGACAACTCCTACCAGGGTTTATTGGTGTTTGCGGGATCTGCGTCTCTGAACGCCGGGGCTCTGGAGCGGGCACAAACAATGTAGGAGCTGTCGAGCCCCAGCGAGGCTGCGATGGCGGCGGGATTGCTGGTATTGATGTTGGCTGAACCACCGCTATCGTAGCCTCGCTAAAGCTCGACAACTCCTACAGGGTTTATTGGTGTTTGCGGGATCTGCGTTTGTGAACGCTGGGGCTCTGGAGCGGGCACAAACAATGTAGGAGCTGTCGAGCCCCAGCGAGGCTGCGATGGCGGCGGGATTGCTGGCATTGATGTTGGCTGAACCACCGCTATCGTAGCCTCGCTAAAGCTCGACAACTCCTACAGGGTTTGTCGGTGTTTGCGGGATCTGCGTCTTTGAACGCTGGGGCTCTGGAGCGGGCACAAACAATGTAGGAGCTGTCGAGCCCCAGCGAGGCTGCGATGGCGGCGGGATTGCTGGTATTGATGTTGGCTGAACCGCCGCTATCGCAGCCTCGCTAAAGCTCGACAACTCCTACAGGGTTTGTCGGTGTTTGCGGGATCTGCGTCTTTGAACGCTGGGGCTCTGGAGCGAGCACACTATTTTGGTCAATGCCTCGCAAGACCAGGCGCAGGATGGCTGCGTACAACCGGTCCTATAACGCTGGAATGCCGTTTTATGTAGGCGCGAGGTTGCTCCTGCAACTACCGGTTATTGCACCCCCCCTCGCACAAAAGGTAGTATTGAGAACGATTCACAATACCACCCTTGAGAAAGTCGACCCGTGCAGTCACCTCCAATCCGCAAGCTGGGCTTCTTTTTCAATGACCATCACCGTTGGCTGCTGCAACATATCCAGCATCGCGTGCGTAACCATGCCGATGCCGAAGACACCGCCGCCGATACCTTCTGCCAGATGCTCGCCGCCCGGGTCGACCCCGACAGCATCGAGCAACCCCGGGCTTATCTCTCGACCATTGCCCGCCGGCTGATCTTTGATCGCTACCGGCGCAGTCGCCTGGAAACCGCCTACCTGGAACGCCTGGCCGCCACCCCCGAAGCCTTGGCGCCCTCCCCTGAAGACCAACTGCAACTGATCCAGGCCCTGGTCGCCATTGACCGCGCCCTCGATGGCTTGCCGCTGATCGTCAAGGCCACGTTCCTTTATAGCCAGTTGGACGGCATGAGCTACGTGGCGATTGCGCGCAAGTTGCAGTTGTCCGAGCGCACCGTCAGCCGCTATATGAAACAGGCCCTGCGCCAGTGCTACCTGGCCGAGCTGGCCCCGTGAGCAAGGCCCGGCTGGACCCGGTCAGCGAGCAGGCCATCGACTGGATGGTGCGCCTGCGCGCCGGCACACCGGATGCGCGGTTGCAGGAGCGCTTCAATGCCTGGCTGGCCCTCGACCCGGCCCACGTCCAAGCCTGGTCCCGTTTGCAGGAACGCCTGGGCGGCTCGTGGAACACCCTGCGCACCCTCGACAAACGCCTGCCCGGCGAAGCGCGGCAAGTGCTGTTGCAGCCCCAAGGTTCGCGCCGGGACATACTGCGCGCCATCGGCGGCCTGGGCCTGCTGGGTGGCGGCCTGTGGTTGGCAGCGCGCAGCCCGCTGGGCGACGACCTGCTGGCCGACCTGCACACCGGGCGCGGCCAACGCCAGACCTTCACCCTGGCCGATGGCAGCCGCCTGAGCCTCAATGCACAGAGCGCGGTGGATGTGCAGTTCGATCAGCACCAGCGCTTGATCATCCTGCGCCACGGTGAACTGGTGATTCAGGTGGCGGCCGACCCCCAGCGGCCACTGCGTGTGCGCAGCGCCCAGGGCAGTGTGCAAGCGTTGGGCACGCGCTTCCTCGTGTCCCAGGAGCCAGACGCCACGCGGGTGGTGGTGCTGGAGCATTCGGTCCAGGCGACGCTGCACAACGGCATCCAGCACACGGTGCTGCAAGGCCAATCGGTGATGCTGCATGCCGAGCGCATCGAAGCGTTGGCCGGTAACCAGGGCTACCGGGCCGACTGGCTCGCCGGCCACCTCAGCGTGCTGGACGATTCCCTGGAGCAGGTGGTCAACGCCCTGCGCCCGTACAGCCGGGGATTTGTACGCGTCGACCCGCAGGTGCGCAACTTGCGCGTGCAAGGCGTATTCCCCCTCAACGACCCCCGCCGCGCCTTCGCGGCCCTGGCCGAAACCCTGCCGATCCGGGTGGATCACTACAGCCCGTGGCTGACCGTGATTGGCACCAAATAACCCGTGCCAGACTTTTTTATGCAAATCACTCTTATTTGTGTCCGGTTTTCAATTCTCGGCCCACCTATCTCCTGACACGTCCACACCTTCAGGAGAATGCTGTGCTCAACCCTTGGCCCCACGCCCTTTCTGTCGCCGTTGCCCTGGCAACCCTGGCGAGCCCTGCCTTGGTACAGGCGCAAAGCCTGTCTTTCAACCTGCCAGCCGGCCCGCTGGCACACACGCTGAACGCCATTGCCAGCCAGAGCGGGCGCATTGTGTCCCTGGACCCGGTGTTGGTGCAGGGTAAACAGGCCCAGGCGGTGATCGGCCAGATGCCGGCCGAACAGGCTATGGACCGTGCGTTGTCGGGCAGCGGCTTGCAGTTGCGTATCACCGAGCAAGGTAATTTCAGCGTCGAGCCTGCCACCGACACGGGCAGCGCGCTGCAATTGGGCGTGACCTCGATTGTCGAGCGCAGCATCGACCCCACCACCACCGAAGGCAGCGGTTCCTACGCCGCACGGGCGGTGACGATCGGCAAGGGCACCCACACCCTCAAGGAAATCCCCCAGTCGATCACGGTGATGACCCGCAAGCAAATGGACGACCAGGACCTGGTCGACCTCAAGGACGCCGTCAACCACACCACCGGCCTGGTGGGCGTGCAAGGCGTGGGCAAAGGCATGATCATCACCTCCCGCGGCTTCCAGATCGATGACTGGCAGTACGACGGCGTGCCGATCCCGCGCAATACCTATGCCCTGGGCAACTGGGCCACCCAGGACATGATTTTCTTCGACCGCCTGGAAGTACTGCGCGGCGCCTCCGGCCTGCTGCAGGGCACCGGCAGCCCCGGTGGCGCAATCAACCTGGTGCGCAAGCGCGGGCAGACGGCCCCCACCGTGGCCCTTACCGCCAAGGCCGGCAGTTGGGACCACTACGGCCTGCAACTGGACGCCGGCGGCCCGCTGAACCAGAGCGGCACGATCCGTGGGCGGATGGTGGCGGATGAAGACCAGAGCGATTCGTTCATCGACTATGAATGGAGCAAGACCCACTCGCTGTACGGCGCCCTGGACTTCGACCTACAGGAAGACACCACCCTGGGCCTGGCCGTCAGCCGCACCAATGCCGAGTCCCGGCCGATGCTGCGGGGCCTGCCGCGCTACAGCACGGGCAAGCCGATTGACCTGCCCCGCTCCACCTTCAGCGGCTCGCGCTGGAACCACTCGCAGATCGACGTCACCACCCTGTATGCCGACCTGGAACACCGCTTCAACGATGACTGGAAGTTCAAGCTCGGCGCGGTGCGCATGCGCGAAGAAAACACCTCCACCCACCAACGCGTGCAGAGTACCGGCGAAGGCATTAACGCCGACGGCAGCGGGTTGACCTATGCCGATTGGTACACCGATTTCGACGGCACCAAGATCGGCCTGGACAGCCACCTCACCGGGCGTTTCGAGGCGCTGTCGATGGCCCAGGAAATCACCCTGGGCGGCAACTATTCCAAATACACCACCAACGACGTCATTGCCCGGACCTTTAACCAAAGCACCGACAACATCTTCGACATCGATAACCACCGCCCCGAAATCAGCTACGAGGGTCTGATGAACACCCCCGGCGGCCGTGCAACACCGAGCAAATACGACATCCGCCAAAAAGGCCTGTATGGCAGCTGGCGCGTCAAGCCCATCGACCCGTTGACCCTGGTACTCGGCGCCCGTGTCAGTTGGTATGACTACAGCTATACCTCCTCGGGCATCACGGCGGTGACCCACGCCACCACCGTCAACAAGCCCAGCACCACCAACGAAACCGGCGAAGTCACGCCCTACGCCGGGATCGTCTACGACCTGAGCCGCGAGTGGGCGGTGTATGCCAGCTACACCGACGTGTTCGAGCCCCAGACCCAGCGCGACCTCAGCGGGGCGGTGGTCAAGCCGGTGATTGGCAGCAACTACGAAGTCGGCCTCAAGGGCGAATTGCTCGACGGGCGGGTCAATACCTCCCTGGCGCTGTTCCGCTACGACCAGGAAAACCGTGCGATCACCGACTACTCCCTGGGTGAAATCTGCGGCGGCACCTACTGCGCCACAGGCTCGGGCAAAGTGCGCAGCCAGGGCCTGGAAGCCGAGATCAGCGGTGAAGTGTTGAGCGGCCTGCAACTGTTTGCCGGCTATACCTACAACACCACCAAATACCTTGAGGACCGGGATAACAAGGGCCGGGTATTCAGCCAGTGGACACCCAAGCATATGTTGCGGGTGTGGGGCGACTACCAGTTCAGTGGCGACTGGAGCAAGGTCAGCACCGGGTTGGGCTTTACCACCCAGAGCCATACCCTGGGGTATGAGTACAACTACGACGTGGCGGGCTACACCGTGTGGAATGCGCGGGTGGCGTATCAACTGACGCCGGAAGTGGGGTTGGCGGTCAATGCCAACAACCTGTTTGACAAGACCTATTACGCCTCCGGGTACAACCAGTTGAATGGCAACAACTTCTACGGTGACCCGCGCAATGTAATGTTCAGTGTGAAGTACACGCCGCAGTTCTGAGCTAGGCCGCTGTGGGGCCGGCATGCCGGTGCCTGCAGCGGCATGCCGGCGCTTCAATCACAGTAATGGGTTTTCACTATCGAGCCATCCCGCACCAGCTTGATGCCTTTGCTTGTGCACACAAACGAATTGGGCGCATTGGATTGGTTGACGCCGATCGGGCTTACAGTCGGGGCCTTGATGACTGGGGCGGATGGAATAAATGACTGGATAATACCAAAGACTCGCGTGACGATCTGGTGTGTCGCATCAATGATGGGACCTCCACCAGGGTAGTACACCTCATCTTTATGCCCCCCCGCATAAGTCGGTGCAGACACTAAAAACACAAGGGTTGTCCCTATTGCCAGCAATGCCGTCGTCCTTTTCATACACACCTCCTCAACCGTAGATCCAACACCCCCCCATCGACCGCTCCAGGGATTAAAAGTCTGGGTACCGTCTACTCAATCACAATAATGGGTTTTCACTATCGAGCCGTCCCGCACCAGCTTGATGCCTTTGCTTGTGCACACAAACCAACTGGGCGCATTGGATTGGTTGCCGCCTATCGGGCTTACATCCGGGGCCTTGATGACCGGACTGGGGGGCGTAAACGCATCGGCTGTGAGATCAAATGGCAAGATCGGCAAAAAGCTCATTTGATGCAGTTGCTCTGGTGGGAAGTGCACCCCGGATTTAAGCCCCCCTGCGTAACTCGGTGCACCCGCCAGTAACTGAAGGATCATCCCCGCTGCCAGCAATGCTTCTGTCCTTTTCATACCCACCTCCTCAATCCTGGATCCAACGCTACAGGGGGACGTCCAACCTCTCAGGGCAAGGGCGCCACCACGGCACTGACGTCTTGCGACGTGTCAGTGGACGCGCCCGCAATGAAGGTGCCACTAAACGAAATGCTGTTGAGCATGCTCTGGTGCCCACCGCCAATGGGGGCAATGGCCTGGGTTCCATTGTCCGGATCCCAGGTGCAGGCGGTGGCGTACTCGGCGCTGTCGGTGCAGTCCATCGCGACCGTGCCATTTTCAGTCAGGCCAAACGCCTTGGTACTGACGCTGCCCGGCAAAAACGGGATGGGCTGCACGCCGAAGCTGGAGCTGGTGTCCGCCCAGTAGAAATCCGTGGTAAAGCCCGAAGGCGCAGTGCCTCGCGCCAGCACATGCCCGGCATTGTTCACCGCAACCCCCGAGTTCATGGCATTCAACGGCAATGTGAGCAGCAACGGTGCGCTGGTGGGGGTGGGCCAGAATGCGGTTTTGCTGCTGTTGGTGGCAGAGTGGGGGTATAGGCAACTGCCCACCGCCTGGTTCTGATCGTTCATATCCACCGCTATGCAGTAACTTGCCCCGGCTGGCACAGGCAAGTCAGTGGTGGTATAGCCACCCCCTGAGCGCCGGACAACCCTTGCCACAATCTTGCCGTTGACCGGGCAGTTCATCAGGATGCTGGGGTATCCGCTGATCAGGGTATTGTTCACCACCGTACCGAGACACATGCTGTCCCAGTCAGAGATGCGCTCGGGCGCTGTCATGCCTGGCCGATACAACACAACGGTAGATTTGCCACTGCCACTGAGACTCAAGCCGAGCACCGCTCCTTGCTGGTTCTGGGCGGTCGCATATGTATGGACATCGGCGGGACGCAACAAGGGAAACAACAAAGTCGCCGGAAGGGGGGTGAGCTTGATCGGGGCCGCCGCCGGTGCAGCGGCGCTCCAGGTCACAGCAAAATTGAAATTGCTCGCATCCGTACAACGCCCCACCATCACCCCGCTATTGCCAATGCTCCCCACTGAGCAGGGTTGGTTGGCCACCAGCGGCGGCAACACTTGCTGGGGCCCCGCGCTAGAGGCCGCATACCAGGGGTTGTCATTGGCGCTGGGGGTCGCGGTGCTGCAACTGCCCACGATCTGGCCGCTGTCATTGACCGAGACTGCGACACATTGCTTGCCCGCCGCATTGCCCAGATCGACAAAGGTCGCCGCCGTCGCTGTGGCGCCATAGCCCAAAAGCAATGCGCCGCCGAGAATCACGTATTTGGATAGGGTCTGCATGATCAGTCCGTCCCTGGAAGTTTGCGCCTTCAAGTTCAGCGCCTAACCACCGGCTGGGCGCTGCGTCTGAGAAGGAGTAAAAGCCTGGAAGACCGATTAGACAACTGTCAGATCTGACAGCTTACGCACCCGCACAAAGCGGTTTATAACGGGAGGTTTGCGACTTAACCCTGGCCAAACCGATAAATCGACAGGCAATACAACCCCAGCGCCGCCACCGCCAGCAAGCCCCCCGCCGCGCCAATCCAGGCGAAGCCAAAGTGCCCGCCGACCCAACTGCCCAGCAGCGCGCCGCCGCCGATGCCGATGTTGTAGATCCCGGAAAACATCGCCATCGCCACATCCGTTGCGTCCGGTGCCAGGACCAGGACCTTGGATTGCAATGCCAAGCCAAAGGCCATGATCGCCATGCCCCAGAACACGCTCAGCACCACCAGGTACGACACGTCACCACTCAGGGGCAACAGCAGCCCCAGGCACAGCGCCAGCACCGACACGGCCACCAGCAAAAAGCGATAGGGACTGAAACGGTGCAACAGGCTGAACAGCAACGAACCGATGATCCCCGCCCCGCCAAACACCAGCAGCACCAGGGTTACCGCATTGCCACCCAGGCCCGCGACGCGTTCGACAAAAGGTTCGATATAGCTGTAGGCCGTGAACTGGGCGGTGACCACCATGGCCGTCAACACATACAGCGCCACCAGCGCCGGGCGCTTGAACAGCATCGGCAGGCTGCGCAGCGAGCCGGAGTTCTGGCTCGGCAACAACGGCAAGGTGCGCGCCAGCCAGAACACCAGTGCGGCGGCAAACCCGGCGATCACGATAAACGTGGTGCGCCAGCCCATGGCTTCACCCAGCAGGCGCCCGAGGGGAATGCCCAAGACCATCGCCAGCGAAGTGCCAGTGGCCAGCAAGCCCAGCGCCTGCACCTGCTTGCCCGGCGGCGCCAGCCGTACCGCCAGGGAGGCAGTGATCGACCAGAACAGCGCGTGGGACAAGGCAATGCCGATACGACTGACCATCAACAGGCCAAAACTGTTGGCCACGCTGGAGAGGATATGGCTGGCGATAAACATGGCGAACAACACAATCAGCAACTTGCGCCGCTCGACGTTACGGGTCAGCAACATCACCGGCAGCGAGGTCAATGACACCACCCAGGCGTAGATGGTGAGCATCAGGCCGACCTGGGCGATTGGCATGTCGAAGCTGGCGCCGATGGCACTGAGCAGGCCGACCGGGACAAATTCGGTGGTGTTGAACACAAAGGCGGCCAGCGCCAGGGCGATGACCGGTTGCCAATTGGCGGCGGGGGTTGCGGTGGAAGTACTCATCGACAGGTCGTTTTACTCGGTTGCGCGCCGATCCTGACGGCCCGATGCCTGCCCTGGAGCGGCGCGCAAAAATAGTAACACGATGGTTCAGGGATCGACCTGCGCCATGATCTCGGGAATCGACTCCGGGCGCTTGGCATAGCGCTGGGCCAGTACCGCGCAGACCATCAACTGGATCTGGTGGAACAACATCAACGGCAGGATCAACACGCCCATGGTGCTGCCGGCGAACAACACCTGGGCCATGGGCACGCCGGTGGCCAGGCTTTTCTTCGAGCCGCAGAACAGGATGGTAATGCGATCTTCCTGGTTGAAGCCGAACGCCTTGCCCAAGAGCGCGGAAGCCACCAGCACCAGCGCCAGCAGGATGCAACAGGCCACCACCAGGCCGCCCAACTCCCACAGGGGGATCTGGTGCCAGATGCCTTCGTTGACGGCCTCACTGAAGGCGCCATAGACCACCAGCAGGATCGACCCCTGATCGACGAATTTCAGCCAGTTTTTATTGCGCCCCACCCACGCGCCAATCCAGCGCCGGGCGATCTGCCCGGCAATGAACGGCAGCAGCAACTGCACGCTGATCTTGAGGATCGCATCCACAGTCGAGCCGCCGTCACCATGCACATTGAGCAACAAGGTCACCAGCAACGGCGTGAGGAAGATGCCGAACAGGCTGGACGCCGCCGCGCTGCAAATCGCCGCCGGGATATTGCCCCGCGCCAGGGAGGTAAAGGCAATCGCCGACTGCACCGTGGCCGGCAACGCGCACAGGTAGAGCATGCCCATGTACAGGTCTTTGCCGATCATCGGCGACAGCAGCGGCTTGAGCGCCAGGCCCAGCAGCGGGAACAGCACGAAGGTCAGGCTGAACACCAGCAGGTGCAAGCGCCAGTGCCCGGCACCGGCGACGATGGCCTGGCGCGACAGCTTGGCGCCATGCAGGAAAAACAAGAGCGCGATGGCCAGGTTGGTCACCCAGCCAAAGGCCACGGCGGCCTGGCCGCTGACGGGGAGCAAGGAGGCAAGGGCCACCGTGGCAATCAGGATCAGGGTGAAGTTGTCGGGTAAAAACCGTGGGCGTTTCATCAGCTGTTCTTCCAGGGGTTGCCAGGGCGTCGTGGCGACTCTAACGTAACAACCGGTTACCGACTAACGCCAATGAGCCAGTAAATGCCGCCTAAAGGACATGAAAAGGCTGTTCGCCGCAGCATCCCCGGGCTCGCCAGCCTGCCGCGCCCGGTGTATGGCCGCACCGAATCCCTGCCCAACCGCGCCCTGACCCGCCGCCATAGCCATCCATGGGTGCAGTTGTCGTATGCGATTTGCGGGGTGCTGGAGATCCAGACCAGCGCCGGACGCTTCGTCGCGCCGCCGCAACGGGCGGTATGGATCCCGGCGGGAATGCCTCATCGGGTGTTCAGTTCGCCACACACCGAAATGCGTAGCCTGTACCTGGACTGCAGCGTAACGACTTGGGCGCCGGGACACTGCCAGGTACTGGCGGTTAGCGACCTGTTGCGCGAGTTGATCCGCCGTTTCAGCGAACTGCCGGTGGAATATGCCGAAGATGGCCCGGATGGGCGCCTGGCCCAGGTGCTGCTCGACCAATTGGCCGCCGCGCCCCAGGTCGACCTGATGCTGCCGCTGCCGGTGGACAGCCGTCTGCGGCAGATCTACCGCAGCTTGCGCCTGCACCCGGAACAGGCGACCACGCTGGGGCAGTGGAGCCAGAAACTGGGGGTCAGTGAAAAAACCTTGAGCCGGTTGTTCTTGAGCGATACCGGCCTGACCTACCGCGCCTGGCGCCAGCGGCTGCGACTGCTCGGCGCCCTGCCCGACCTGGAACGCGGGGAACGGGTGACGGATGTAGCGCTGGGCTGTGGCTATGAGTCGGTTTCGGCGTTTATCGCAGCGTTTCGCCAGCAGTTTGATACGACGCCGGGGGAGTTTTTTCGCTGACTGGATTGACCCGGCCCTGTGGGAGCGGGCTTGCCCGCGATAGCGGTGTGTCAGGCGATAAATCCCGTGACTGACACCCCGCAATTGCGGCATAGGTATCTACACGACTCTCGTCTGGGGTTGTGTACATATCCGTTGCTGCGGTCACGGCGGCTATTGGTTCCGCCCTTACGGCGGGTCACTTTTGGAAAAGAGCCCGGAGTGCCGGCCCAGCCAAAAGTAACCAAAAGGGCTCCTGCCCCACCACTCGGCACCTCGCCCAGGCTCGGTGTGCCCGTCATCCGACATTGATTTGGGGGGCCGCCGCGATGGGCCATCCATGGCCCAGCGCGGCTAAACCGGCGTCCTGCCGGTTTACCCCCCAAATCAATATCGGATGACGGCCAGCGTGGTTTAACGGGGCGCCTAAGATCAAAATCACAAACAAAGCGAGGCGGCCTGACAGCCGACCTGATCGTCAAGGCGTACGCGTACCCTTGTAGGAGCGGGCTTGCCCGCGATGGTCGTTAACGATGACGAATGAATACCAGATACTCTGATGTGTTCTTTCGGGCGTCATCGCAGGCAAGCCAGCTCCTACAGGGGAATGCAGCTTCGCGCTCTGGTTCTGCTGTTGCTCTGCTTTTGATCTGGCTTTTGATCTTAGGCGCCCCGTTAAACCACGATGGCCGCAGGCAGGTATTGCGCAGTGGGCACCCCGGCATGGATGCCGGGGTAGCCGCGACACGGCCATGGATGGCCGATCGCGGCGGGCCCACGGAGCAATGCCTGACTGCGGGCATGCCGAGCCTAGGCGAGGCACCGAGTGGTGGGGCAAAAGCGCTTTGGTTACTTTCGCGCTTTTCGAAAGTGACCCGCCGTAAGGGCGGAACCCTAAGTGGCCATTACCGCAGCAACGGATATGTACACAACCCCAGACGAGAGTCGTGTAGATACCTATGCCGCGATCGCGGGCAAGCCAGCTCCCACATGTTCGACCGCCACTGACCCGCCCTCAGTCAGCGCAACAAAGACGAACTCGCCCGCACCTGCAGTTGCGGCGCCACCATGATCGACTCGACAGCCTCGCCCTCGATGCGTTTGAGCAACAGCTCAACCGCATGGCGGCCCATCTCTGCCAGCGGCAGGCGCACGCTGGTCAGGGGGACCATCAACTCATTGGCCAGCGGTATGTCGTTGAAGCCCACCACCGCAATGTCCTTGCCCGGCATCAGGCCCTTGTCCCGTGCGGCGCCCATCAGGCCGATGGCCAGGAAGTCATTGACCGCGAAAAACGCCTGGGGCCGTGGGTTGAGCCCCAACAGGTATTCGCCCTGGCGGTGCCCGGTGAGGCTGTCAAAAGGACCATTGAGCGTCCACTCCGGGCGCAGGATGATGCCCTGCTCACGGTAGTAACGGGTAAACCCACGGGTGCGATCCGCACCGGTGGAGGCATGCCGTTCACCCGCCAGGATCGCCACATCGCGACAGCCCAACTGGTACAAGTGCTCCGCCGCCAACCAACCACCCCGTTCATCGTCGCTGCACGCCGCCAGATGCCCGGCAATCTGCCGGCTGACCAGCACGTAGGGGATGTGCTTGCGCGTCAACAGGTCGAGCAGCGGCTGGCTTTCGCCCACATGGGAGTCGCCGACGATCAGTCCCGCCACCGAGCGGCGCAGGGCGTGCTCGGCCCGTGCCATCTGCCGAGGTTGCTGGTCGTCGGTATTGGAAACGAACGTCAGGTAGCCGGCCTGTTCGGCGGCACTGTCGATGCTGTCATAAATGGTCGCCATCACCAGGTCAGTGAGCCTTGGCATGAGCACACAGATTTCCTGGCTTTTGCGCAGCTTCAGGCTCGATGCCTGGGTGTTTGGCCGGTAATCGAGTTCTTTGGCCAATGCACGAATGCGCGCCACCACTTCGGCCGACGCCGCTCGCTCGACCCCGGCCGGGTCGCCATTGAGTACCCGGGACACCGTGGAAACATGCACGCCAAGTGCAGTCGCCATGGACTTCAAGGTGGCTGGGCGAGAGGGGCTCGGCATGGTGGTGGGGCTTCCGACTGTCTGATATTTAGCGCGCAGAGTCTACCCGAACGGGCGTGTCGCAGCCGCAGATAAATCTTTACCCAAACGTTTGACTAAAAATTTTCCGCGCCTTACATTTCGCCAACCCAAACGTTTGGGCAAACAATAAAAATACGCCGGACGCGGCCGACTTTTTGACTTCTGCCATCATTTTGAAGAGTCAGATCCCTATGAATAGCCCCGCTATCCCGTCTTTCCGCTACCAGATTTTCTTCCTGATCATGCTGATGGCATTGCTCAACTACATCGACCGAGGCGCGATTGCCTATGCCTCGGCGAGCATTCTTCCCGAGTACGGTTTCGACAAGGCCGACTGGGGCAACGTGCTGGGTTACTTCGGTTACGGCTACATCCTGGGGGCACTGGTCGGCGGCATTCTGGCCGACCGTTTTGGTGCCAGGCGCATCTGGCTGATCGCCGGTGCCACGTGGTCGATCTTCGAGATTGCCACGGCATTTGCCGGCGATTTCGGACTGGCGTTCCTCGGTGGCTCGGCCATGGCCGGCTTCGCCACCATCCGTGTGATGTTCGGGTTTGCCGAAGGTCCGGCGTACTCCGTGATCAACAAGAGCGTGGCCAACTGGGCCACGCCCAAGGAGCGCGGTTTTGTGGTGTCGGTGGGCCTGCTGAGCACCCCACTGGGTGCACTGCTGACCGCACCAGTGGCCGTGGGCCTGCAAACCCTGACCGGCAGCTGGCGCAGCATGTTCGTGGTGCTGGGCGTGGCCAGCCTGGCGCTGCTGATCTATTTCATGACCCGCTTCACCAACACCCCGGATGAAAACCCGCGCGTGTCCAAGGCCGAACTCGACTTTTTGCGTAAAGAGCGCGCCGAAGCCGCTAACGCATCGACCCCCACCACCAGCGTTGCGCCGGTCTGGCACTTCTTCAAGAACAAGGACCTGTTGCTCAACGCCGTCGGTTACTTCTCGTTTGTGTACGTGACCTTCCTGCTGCTGACCTGGACCCCCAAGTACCTGCAGGATGAGTTCCACTACAACCTGTCGTCGCTGTGGTACATGGGCATGATCCCGTGGACCGGCGCCTGCTTCACCGTACTGCTGGGCGGCAAAATATCGGACCTGCTGCTGCGCCGCACCGGCAACCTGAAAGTCGCCCGCAGTTGGCTGGCAGCAACCTGCCTGCTGCTGACCACCTTGTGCTTCATCATGGTGTCCCAGGCCCAGACCGTGTGGGGCGTGATAGCCCTGATGACGCTGGCCAACGCGCTCAACGCCCTGCCCAACTCCGTGTACTGGGCCGTGGTGATCGACACTGCGCCGTCCAATCGGGTGGGTGCCTACAGCGGCATGACGCACTTTATTGCCAACACCGCGTCGTTCATCGCCCCGATGCTCACCGGCTACCTGACCGTTCGTTACGGCTACTCGTCGATGTTCGTGGCTGCCGCAGTGGCCACGGCGCTGGGCATGAGCGCCATGCTGATGGTGCGCCCAGGTGGCCGCCAGGTCGCCGCACCCTCTATACCCGCCGCTGTTTGATGGAGTTGTTTACATGAGCCTGGTGAAGCCTGCCCACGCTGGATATTTCTTTGGCCTGTCGATCGTCACGCTGGCCGCGCGCCTGCGTGCCGGCAGCGTGACCAGTGTCGAGTTGACGCAAGCGGCCCTGGACAGCATCGAGCGTTTGAATCCGCTATTGAATGCGTTCGTGCAAGTCGATGCCTGCGTCGCCCTGGCCCAAGCGCGCAAGGCCGACGCGCTGTTGGCCCAGGGCCTGGACCTGGGCCCGCTGCACGGCATACCGGTAGCGGTCAAAGACAACATCGACACGTTTGACTACATCACCACCTACGGCTCCGCGCATTTCGACGGTTGCCTGCCGGAGCACGATGCGCTGTGCGTGCAACGTGTGCGCGAGGCCGGGGCGGTGATTGTCGGCAAGACTTTGACCCACGAATTCGCCTATGGCCCGACCGGCGATCGCTCGTTGCAGGGCGCCGCACGCAACCCGTGGGATGCCCGTTGCATCACGGGCGGCTCCAGCGCAGGCAGTGCGGCGGCGGTAGCCAGCGGCATGGTACCGCTGGCGCTGGGGACGGACACCGGCGGCTCGATCCGCATCCCTTCGGCCTTGTGCGGCGCGGTCGGCTTCAAGCCTTCGTTTGCCTGCGTGCCGGTGGACGGCGTGTTCCCGCTGGCCTCAAGCCTCGACCATGTCGGCCCCATCGCCAATCACGTCGAAGATGCGCGCCTGCTGTTCGAGGTGCTCGCCGCCCGCCCGTGTGCGCCTGCGGCCACTGCGCAGCCGCTGCGGGTTGGCTGGCTCACCTGTGGCAGCTTCGGCCCGGTGGATGCCGACGTGAATCAGCAGGTGTATCAGGCGGCGCAGCAGCTGTTTGGCGACACGCTTGAGCACACCGACGCGCTGCAAAAAATGGCGCCGGGCATGAAGGACACCCTGCTGACCCTGCAACGTGCCGAGGCCTTTGCGGTACATGCCGAGCGCATGCAGGATGCGCCGCACAAGTTTGACCAGGAGGTACGCGAGCGCCTCGAGGTGTCGAGGGACGTCAAAGGCTGGCAATACATTCGCGCACAGGCAAGCCAAGCGCAGTACCAAGCGGCGATGGCGCGTTTGTTCGAACACTATGACTTGCTGGTGTCGCCCAGCGTGCCGATTACCGCCACCGAGGTGAATGCGCGCGAAGTGCGGGTGGGCGAACAGGAGATTGACGTACGCGCCGCCGTGCTCAGCCATACCAGTGCCTGGAACCTCACCGGCCTCCCCGCGATCAGCCTGCCGGTGGGGCACGTGAGGGGCATGCCGGTGGGGTTGCAAGTGATAGGCGCGGCTGGCGCGGATGATCACTTGTTGCAGGTGATGAGCCAGCTGTTTGTGCCGATTACAGGTGGTGACTGAACTACCGCTTTCGCGGGCAAGCCCGCTCCCACCCATCACTCACGCGACGAAGCCAGAATCGCCTGCAACAACACATCCGCCCCCGCTGTGGACCAGTGCGGGTGGATTTCTTCCGCCTCGTTATGGCTCAAGCCATCCACGCACGGCACAAAGATCATCGCCGTCGGCGCGATCTGGTTCAGGTAGCAGGCATCATGCCCTGCCCCGGAAATCATGCGCCGATGGCTATAACCCAGGGCCTGCGCCGCAGCCTGCACCACGTCCACGCAGT
The DNA here is from genome assembly GCF_058742075.1 of Pseudomonas sp. HC1(2025). Taxonomy (NCBI): domain Bacteria; kingdom Pseudomonadati; phylum Pseudomonadota; class Gammaproteobacteria; order Pseudomonadales; family Pseudomonadaceae; genus Pseudomonas; species Pseudomonas sp. HC1(2025). Next base: position 3,493,070 of record NZ_CP196017.1, read on the forward strand.
CTTTGTCGAAGGCAATCGGCGCGTACTGGAAGATCTGCTTGACGCTGGCCTGCAAGCCAATGCCCTCGGCGATCCGTGCCACCGCTTCGTGCAGTTGCTGGTCCTGCACGGCCAGCACCGCTTCATCGGGATGGCGGAACTCGACGCTGAAAAACACCCGCCCCGGCACCACATTGCGCGAGTTGGGGAAGATATTGGCCATGCCCACCGTCGCCCGCCCTTCGGCGCCTTGGGCCAGGCCGATCTGGTTGACCGCCTCCACCACCCGGGCAAAGCCCAGCAGTGCATCCAGGCGGTGATCCATGGGCGTGGTGCCGGCATGGGCGCTGCGCCCGCAAAGCTCGACTTCATACCAGCGCTGGCCCTGGGCGCCGGTGACGACGCCGATGGTCAGGTCCTGGGCCTCAAGGATCGGACCCTGTTCGATATGCAGCTCATACGCCGCATGCACCGCCTGGCCACCCACCGGATGCGGGCCGGCGTAGCCGATCTGTTGCAGCGCCTGGCCAATGGTCACGCCGGCCTTGTCTTCGCGGGACAAGCCGTATTCCAGGTCGAACACCCCGGCATACACCCCCGAGGAAATCATCGCCGGGGCAAAACGCGAGCCTTCTTCGTTGGTCCAGTTGACCACCTCGATCGGCCGGTCGGTCTCGATGCCCAGGTCGTTCAAGGTGCGCAGCACTTCCAGGCCGGCGAGTACGCCGTAGATGCCATCGAACTTGCCGCCCGCTGGCTGCGAGTCACCGTGGGAGCCGGTCAGCACCGGGGCCAGGTGGTCATGGCGGCCGGCGCGGCGGGCGAAGATGTTGCCCATGGCGTCCACGCGGATGCTGCACCCGGCCGCCGTGCACCAGGCCACGAACAGGTCACGCCCGCGCCGGTCTTCGTCGGTCAGGGCCAGGCGCGACACGCCGCCCTTGGGCGTGCCGCCGATCTGCGCCATTTCCATCAGCGAGTCCCACAGACGCTCGCCGTTGACCCGCGCCAGGGCGCTCACGAGCGCGGCTCCCGGGGCTTGGCGTGGTAGCGGAAGTCACAGCTTGGCGCGCCGCCCATGATGGTCTGGGTGCGCGTCAATTCAATATTGGGGTTGTAGCCGACGATAAACAGTTCGTCGCGGTTGCACGACAACAGGTGGCCGATCTCGCCCAGGCCCATCTCGTGGTACATCTCGGCGTAGCGGCAACGCTTGACGTCGTAGTCGTAATGCTCGGCGTCGCTGGCGATGATCTCGACTTTCAGCGCGTCGTCTTTTTCCCACAGCACTTGCAGCTCAACGAAGCTCTTGAGGTCGGCGCCCTGCTCTTCCTGGGCAGCAAAATGCTTGCCGGCCTGGATCGCGGCATTGCCCACCGCCTCGCCAATCACCGCGGCGGCAAAGGCCTTGCCCTGCTCGCGCACGAGGATTTCGTAGATCGGCTTGATGATCTCGGCTTCGATACGCCGGCGGGCCAGGATGCCCAGTTCACCTTCGAGTTTGCTCATTGCGTGCCTCATTCAAATGGCTGCGAAGCCCCCCGTAGGAGCTGGCTTGCCAGCGATGGTATCGCCTCGGTAGACCTGAAACACCGAGTGCACCGCATCGCTGGCAAGCCAGCTCCTACATGGGGAGCTGACGCGTTACTTTTTACCGCCAGCCACGCTCACCGGTTGCCATTGATTGGCCTTGACCTGGTAAACGGTGAACGACGGGTTCTGTAGATTGCCCTGGGCATCGAACGCTATGGTCCCGGTCACGCCTGGATAGCTGATGGCGCGCAGCACGGGCAGGTACTTCTGCGGATCGGTGGAGTTGGCCTGCTCGATAGCGGCGATCAGCACGCCCACGCCGTCATAGGCGAAGGGTGCGTGCAGCTCGATGTTGCTCTTGAAGCGCGCCTTGTAGGCCTCTTCGAAGGCCTTGCCACCCGGCATCTGCGCCACGGCCAGGCCCGGCTCCAGGGCGATCACGCCCTCGCCTTCGTTCTGTGCCAGTTGCAGGAAGGTCTGGCTGACAAAGCCGCCCGCGCCCATCAACGGCGCCTTGATCCCCAACTGCTTGATGCGTCGGGCCAGCGGTGCAGCCTGGGAGTCGACGCCGCCGAAGAAGATCAGGTCCGGGTTCTGCCCGCGAATATTGGTCAGCACCGCACTGAAATCGATAGTCTTGTCGTCCACGTATTCACGGGCAACCACCTTAGCGCCACCGGCCTCGATGGATTTGACGAACTGGTCCGCCAGGCCCTGGCCGAACGCGGTGCGGTCGTCGATCACGGCGATGCGCTGCGCCTTGAGGGTCTTGAGCGCGTAGTCGCCGGCGACCTGGCCGCCGTCATCGTCATGGCCCATGATCCGGAAGCTGGTGTCGAAACCTTGCTGGGTGTAGGCGTGACCGGTGGCGACCGGTGCGACCTGCGCAATCCCGGCGTCATGGTAGACCCGCGCGGCCGGGATGCTGGTGCCGGTGTTCCAGTGGCCGACCACGCCGACCACGCCTTCGTCCACCAGGCGCTGGGCCACGGTGACGGCGGTGCGTGGGTCGGACTGGTCATCCTCGGAAACCAGCTTGAACGTCACGGCCTGGCCGTTGATTTTCAGGTGCTTGGCGTTGGCCTGGTCAATGGCCAATTGCGCACCGTTTTCCAGGTCTTTGCCGATCCGCGCCGACGGGCCGGTCAGGGGCCCGGCCAGGCCGATCAGGACCGTCTGGTCGGCCTGGGCCACACCGCTCAGGGCCAGGCTCAACAACAGTACGCGTTTGAAGGGGGCAGTCTTGTTCATCAGTTTTTCCTGTTTCTCATCAGGCCCTCATGGCCTGTGGGGTGGGCGAAACACGCCGGGCGTCCGGTGGCGTTTGTCATGGGTTATTCACCGAGGTAGGCACTGCGCACCTCGGGGTGGTCGAGCAATTGCGCGCTGGCGCCGCTGAGGCTGATGCGCCCGGTGTCCATCACGTAGGCGCGGTCAGTCACTTGCAGCGCAAGGCGCGCATTCTGCTCCACCAGCAGCAGGGTCATGCCCTGGCGGCACACATCATCAATCACCTGGAACAGCTTTTCGACCATGATCGGCGCCAGGCCCATGGAGGGCTCATCAAGCACCAGCAACCGCGGCTTGGACAGCAGCGCACGGGCCAGGGCGAGCATCTGCTGCTCGCCGCCGGAGAGCAGGCCGGCCGATTGCTGCAAGCGTTCTTCCAGGCGTGGGAAGTGCTCGAACAACTGGCGGATTTCCAGGCTCACCTGGTGCGGGTCGCGGCGCAGGAACGCCCCGGCCTGGAGGTTTTCCAGCACGCTCATGCGCGCAAAAATGCCGCGCCCTTCGGGCACCATGGCGATGCCCAGGGTCAGGCGCTCATGGGGCGCCAGGCTGAGGATCGAGCGGCCGGCAAAGCGGATCTGCCCCGCAGCGGCCGGCAGCAACCCGGTCAGGGCCTTGAGGCTGGAGCTCTTGCCGGCGCCATTGGCGCCGATCAACGTCACCCGTTCGCCTTCATTAATATGCAGGTCCAGGGACTTGACCGCCTCGATGGCGCCGTAGCGCACCTTCAGGCCGTCAATCTGCAACAACGCTTCAGACATGGGCGCCGGCTCCCAGGTAGGCCTGGATCACTTGCGGGTGGCGGCGCACTTCGGCCGGCGCGCCCACGGCGATCACGCGGCCGTAGTCCAGCACGCTGATGCGGTCGCACACGCCCATCACCAGCTTCACGTCGTGTTCGATCAGCAACAGCGTGTGGCCGTCATCGCGGATCTTTTCCAGCAGGCTGCGCAGTTGCACTTTCTCGCTGGCATTCATCCCGGCGGCCGGCTCATCGAGGGCCAGCAGGCGCGGTTCGGTGGCCAGGGCGCGGGCAATTTCCAGGCGCCGCTGGTGGCCGTAGGACAGGCTGTCGGCGCGGTAGTGGGCAAACCCGGCGAGGCCGACATAGGCCAGCAGGCGGTGGGCGTGGGCGCGGGTCTGCGCTTCTTCCTCGCGCCCGCGCGAGTGCCCGCTCAAGGCCGCCCACACGCCGTTATGGGTGCGCACGTGGCGCCCGACCATGACGTTTTCCAGGGCGCTCATGGCGTTGAACAGGCGAATATTCTGGAACGTGCGCGCAATGCCGGCACGGGCCACCTGGTGCACCGCCGTGGGCTGGTACTCCTCGCCGTCGAGCTGGAAGCGCCCGGAATCCGGGGTGTACAGCCCCGTCATCACATTGAAGAAGGTGGTCTTGCCGGCGCCATTGGGCCCGATCAGGCCGTAGATTTCCCCGGCCTCGATACTCAAGCTCACGTCATCGAGCGCAGCCACGCCGCCAAACTGTTTATTGACCTTCTCGATCTGCAATAACGGATGGTTCAAGGTGCACCTCCTGTGCGGCTCGGCCAGAGGCCGGCGGGTCGATACAGCATCGCCAGAATCAGCGCCAGGCCGTAGAACAGCTGGCGGATAATCTCCGGGTCCACCAGCACTTGGCCAAACAGCGCCTGCTGCAAGGGGCCCATACTGGCGCGCAACGCTTCGGGCAGGGCGGCGAGCAACACGCAGCCCAGAATCACCCCGGGGATATGCCCCATGCCGCCGAGCACCACCATGGCCAGCACGGCGATGGACTCATTGAGGGTGAAGGATTCGGGTGAAACAAAGCCCTGGAATGAGGCAAACAGCGCCCCGCTGATCCCGCCGAACGCCGCGCCGATGGCAAATGCCAGCAGCTTCAGGCGCAGGGTGTTCAGGCCCATGGCCTGGGCCGCCTCTTCGTCCTCGCGGATCGCCATCCAGGCGCGGCCGATACGCGAGCGCTGAAGGCGGATGCAGGCAAACAGGATCAGCACCACCAGTGCGGCGAACAGGTAGTAATAGAGGTAGACCGAGGGCAAGCGCAGGCCGAACAGTTCCTGGGTACGCCCCAGGTTGACCCCCAGCAGCGTCACCGGATCGACCTGGGCGATGCCCTTGGGGCCGTTGGTGAGGTTCACCGGGCGGTCGAGGTTGCGCAGCAGGATGCGGATGATTTCGCCAAAGCCCAGGGTGACGATGGCCAGGTAATCGCCGCGCAGGCGCAGGGTCGGCGCCCCCAGAACCACCCCGAACCCCGCCGCCAGCAGCGCCGCCAGCGGCAAAATCAGCCAGATCGAGGTGTGCATGCCCTGCGGCATCAGCGCCAGCAAGGCCGGGAACTGTTGCAACAAATGGGGCGATGACAGCAAGGCCGCCAGGTAGGCGCCCACCGCGTAGAACGCGATAAAGCCCATGTCCAGCAGGCCGGCATAGCCCACCACGATGTTCAGGCCCAGGGCCAACATGATGTACAGCAGGGCAAAGTCCAGGGTGCGCACCCAGGTATTGCCGCCGGCATGCCCGACAATCCACGGGGCCAATACCAGGGCCAGGGCGAACAGCAACAGCCCAAGGCTGGCGCGTTTGCTCGAAGGGCTCACAGCGGTTGCCAGGCTCATGCGCGGGTCGCCAGTCGTTCGCCCAACAACCCCTGGGGCCGGAACACCAGCACCGCGATCAACACGATGAAGGCGAACACGTCCTGGTAGTTGCTGCCGAACACGCCGTTGGTGGCGGCCCCCAGGTACCCGGTGCCGAGGGCTTCGATCAGCCCCAGCAGCAGGCCGCCGAGCATCGCGCCCTTGAGGTTGCCGATGCCGCCCAGCACCGCCGCGGTAAACGCCTTGATGCCGGGCAAAAAGCCCATATAGAAATGCGCGCTGCCATAGTTGCTGGCCATCATGATGCCCGCCAGCGCGGCCAGGGCGCCGCCGATGGCGAAGGTCATGACGATGATGCGGTTGGGGTTGATGCCCATCAGGCTCGCCACTTGCGGGTTCTCGGCCACGGCGCGCATGGCCCGGCCAAAACGCGTGCGCTCGACCAGCAGCAACAGCCCGACCATCAGGCTCAAGGCCACGCCAATGGTGGTCAGGGCGGTGGCATTGGTCACGGCGGCGTGGGTGGCATCGCCGGCCAGCACTTCGATGGGCTCCAGGGGCAGCAATTGCGGGAACATCTGCGGGTTACGGGTCCAGACCAGCATCGCCACGGTCTGCAACAACAGCGACACGCCGATACCACTGATCAATGGCGCCAGGCGCGGGGCGTTACGCAAGCGCCGGTAGGCCACGCGCTCGATCACCACCGCCAGCACCGCACAGAAGGCCATGGCGATCATTGCCGCCACCAGCAGCAACAGCACCGGCGGCATATCCGGCCAAGCCGCCTGCAACACCCGGATCACCGACAGGCCCACCAGCGCGCCGATCATCAACACATCGCCGTGGGCGAAGTTGATGATCCGCAAAATGCCGTAGACCATGGTGTAACCCAAGGCCACTAAGGCGTAGAGACTGCCCGACAGCAAGCCGTTGAGCAGTTGCTGGATAAACGCATCCATGAGAACCATCAACTCCATACACAGAAAACATCGGTGCCAGGGCGCACCGACTAAAAGTCCGAGCGCGGAACACTAGTTATTTATTCTGTTTTTATCAAATATCTGAAAGGAATATGTTTATACCCAATACCAAACGCCCTATATGCGGCACATTTTCCCCACTGATGCCGCTTTATTTATCTTTTTACTTGGTATTTAATTCAACACATGAATAATTTAGAACAGTTAGCCAACGATCCACCCTTGCGTGCCGTGCGCACGTTCGAAGCCTTTGCCCGCCATGGTGGGGTGAATGCCGCCGCCCGCGAACTGGGGGTGTCGCCCTCGGCTGTCAGCCATCAGTTGCACTTGCTCGAAAGCTTCCTGCAACAACCCCTGACCCTGCGCCAGGGCCGCAACCTGGGGTTGACCGACGAAGGCCGCGAGTACTACCGGGCGATTCGCTCGGCATTCGCGGTGCTGCGCAGTGCCACCGAGCACGTGCGGGAAAAAAGCGCGACGCGCCAGGTCACCATCAGCCTGATCCCGATGTTCGCGACCCACCTGTTCATCCCGCGCCTGCCGCAGTTTTTGAGCGCCAACCCGGCGCTGGATATCAACATCACCTACGCCAACCACCGCAGCTACCCCAGCGATGCCGCCGACCTGTCGATCCGCTTCGGCACCGGGCACTGGCCGGGGTATCACAGCGAGCCACTGATCAGCGGCGCGGTCACGCCGTTCTGCAGCCGCGAGTTCCTCCAGCGCCACGGCCCCATCGCCACGCCGCAAGCCCTCAGCGAACTGCCACTGCTGCACGACGAAGAGCGTGGTACCTGGGGCCAATGGTTCGACGCGGCCCAGGTGCCGCACACCCACTCGCACAATGGCCTGCTGCTGGAGGACGGCCAGTTGACCCTGGTCGCCACCCTCACCGGCCTGGGCTGCTCGCTGTTGCGTGCGCCGTTGGTGGCGCCGCTGGTGGCCAGGGGGGAACTGGTGCAACTGTTTGACGTGCAGGCAGATGACGGGCGCCAGTACTACCTGTGCCGCCGGGCCAACAGCGAGCTGTCGAGCGAAGGCAACAACCTGTACGACTGGATCAAGGGCCGCCTGGGCCACAGCCCCGTGTAGGAACAGTGGTTAACGATGCCGCGGCGTGCCCTCTCAGGGTTTTCGCCGGCAAGCCGGCTCCTACAGATGGGGTATGATGCCGCGCTTTGAAGAACCAGCTGTAGACCTGCGAGGAAACGCACCTTGAGTAACGACGCAAAAATGACCGGCGACCTGTTCGAAGTAGACAAGCGCCTGTCGCTCAAGCCTGTGGTGGATTTCAATAGCTACCTGCAGGCGGCCTTCGGCGATGGCCCTTGCACCTGTGTGCGCTGTGTTGCCAGTGCGGGTGACGAGAAAGGTTACGAGTATCAGCACAGCTTCAACTTCCTGGGCCAGGTGGCCCACCGGCGCTTTGCGTTGACCGCTGGCAGCGATGTGCTGCAGATGCTAAAAAAGGCCTGGCTGTCGTACACCAAGGCCGAGCTGCCTGGCAGTGGCGACTTGGCACTGGAAACGGTCAAGGAGTTCGTCGAGCCGCAGTTGCACAAGCGCTTGCTGCCGCTGTTGCTGGCCAGTGGGTTGGTCAAGGATGTCGAGGGTGGGTTGCAGCTTCAGGCTGTGGCGGCCTGATAGACAACCGAATCATTACAGCGAACGCATCACCCTGTGGGAGCAAGCCCGCTCCCACAGGGTGATGCGTCTCATGGGCGTCTACAGATGTTGCACGCCCTGCAACGGCAACTCATAAGACTTCTTCACGGTGCGCACCACCAACGTCGAAGAATACGTACGAATCGGAATATCCCGGTAAGTGTCGAGAAACCGATAGATGTATTCGGTGTACTCCGTGGCATCGCGAAACTTGGCCACCATCACAAAATCAAACTCTCCGGTCATCAGGTAGCAGTCTTGGATCTCCGGGTGATTGGCGAGGATGTGCTGCATCTTGCGATCAATGTCGTTGCTGTCTTTGTCGAGTTTGATCAAAAAGAACGCAGTGACCTGGATCCCCAGCTTTTTTTCATCCAGCACCGCGACTTTCGCCTTGATGATGCCCACGCTCTCCAGGCGCCGGATGCGCCGGTAACAACTGGTCGAGGACAGCCCCACGCTGTCGCTGAGCAGGTCCAGGCTTTGGGTGCAGTCTTTCTGCAACTTGCCGAGAATTTTCAAATCCATGGCGTCTGTCATTATTTCCACTTCTTCCTTGAGAAAACTGCAATGAATCCGCCGTAAAAGCGGGCCAATTTGCACAATTCTCTGCACAGTGGCCCGTTACTATCAAATCCAGCTTAGCAGCCCCGGCAGATCCAGCATGGGGGCTGCATGAGAGGGATCTTATGATAGTCGCGAAACCGACATGGACCGCTGATATCCAAGGGCTTTTCACCGCGCCTTACTGGATCCCGGCGGCAGATCGCGCCAACGTCGCAGGCTCGTGGATGCGCTGCATGAATGCCTACGATGTGTTCCTGCAAGACCCCGATTCGGTCAAGACCTGGTCCGAAACCATCTACCAGCACCTGGCGTCGCGCAATATGCCGCTGACCCTGGATGACCGGCAGTTCTGGCCTATCGACGCCCTGGAAACCTTCCGGTTGTGGGTCAACCAGGGCTGGCGCCTGAACAGCTTTTCGCCGTTCGACATCGCCGAGCGCATCCCCCCTCCAGACCTGCCGCACCCGGTCAAGCGCGTGCGCCAGGACATCCGCGCATTGAGCCAGGAGCAACTGGACCTGTACCGCGCACGGCTCGACGACGTGATGCAGATCGGCAATCCGGACAGTGGCTCACCCTGGCAGCGCTATGCCTATATCCACACCAACTGGTGCCTGCATTACCAGGAAGCCTTTGCCCTGTGGCATCGCGCTTACCTGCTGTACCTGGAAGCCTTGATTGACTATCCGATCCCCTACTGGGACTGGATGGCCGAGGACGCCAGTGTCGACGGCAGCCCCCAGGCCGGCCTGCCCCAGGCCTTTCTCGATGAGACCTATGTGCACCCGCACAGCGGCGAGGTGCGGCGCAACCCGTTGCGGTATGCGGCGGCCAAGGATGGCCGCTCGAAAGTCTGCGCCTCGGGCAATGTCGAGAGGGTGGACTGCGGCTTCGTGCAACGCAACCCGCTGTTCTACACCCAGGGCGACCAACAGCGGTTCAAACGTACCCAGCTGTACGGCATGAGCCGGATTTTCCAGCAGCAGGTGGTGGACGCCTTGAAATTCAAGACCTTCAGCCAGCCCCAGGGCGTGCCGGGGTATCCCTGGGCCAATATCACCGTGTTTGATCCACCGCAAAAGGACGCGCTGTACCCCAACCGCACGCTGAATTTCGATGGCCTGTACGAACAGCCCCACGACAACTATCACGGCTGGATCGGCGGCGATATGGCCGACAACGCCTACACCGCGTTTGACCCGCTGTTCTGCTCCTATCACGCCAATATCGACCGCGTGCTGGAGATCTGGATCCGCGCCAACCCGGCGGCGCAATACACCACCCAATGCCTGCTCCAGCCGTTTGCCGGCAGCCAGGCCGACGCGGTCACGTTCACCAGTGCCGATGCCTGGCGCTACACCACCCTGGGCGATATGGCCCAGGACAGCCGGCACATCGGCTACGACTACGCCACCCCGGTGGCGCCGCCGTTCGGCGCCCGCCGCGCCAGCGCCAGTGCGTGCTGCCCCCACAGTGCCGCGCCGGTCCAGGAGCAGGCCCAGGCCAGCGGCCCATGGGTGGTGTTCGACCATGTGCGCTGCACCCATGACACCTATTTGATCGACGTGTTCCTCAACCAGCCCGACGCCACGCCCCAGCAGGTCAACGCGGATAACCCGCACTACGTCGGGCGCTTCAGCCGCATCGGCATGGGGCTGGTGGATGACAAGGGGCGCTGCATCACCCACGGCGTCTGCCGCGCACTGAATGCGGCGCGCAGTGCCACGGCGTTGCACCTGGGCCCCACGGACGCCGTGCAGTTGAGCCTGCTGGTCACCCATCTCGATAGTGGCCGGGTATTGGCGCCGCAAGAGTACGCGCCGCTGCCTGGCTTTATCGCCCAACTGGTGTGGGACGACCCGCGCCAGACCGTTGCCGACCCTCCCCCGAGTGCCGGTTGCTGCGCAGCTTCTACCCCCACACCCCATGGAGATCTGTCATGAGCACGCCGTTCAAGCAATTCACCTCCCCCGCTGGGCAAGCACCAAAGGACTACAACAAGCTGGGCCTGGAAAACCAGTTGCCGCAATTTGAAACCGACTGGAACAACGACGTCACCGGCTGGACCGAAGCGGCGATCATCGGCAACCCGTGGTCGGGCCTCAACGACGCGCCGCGCTCGGGCTATTACAACCCGCTGGTCGAGGGCTATGGCGACGTCACCCCGCCGGCAATCACCTGGCAACCCTTCCCTAACCGGCTGTGGACGTTTTTCTACAACAACGGCACGGCCGTGATTCCGCAACTGGGCGGCAAGGCCATGACCCTGCAACAGGTCATGGAACTGACCGACAACGGCCAGATCACCCTCAACAACACCCTCTACACCCTGTACGACCCGGACAAGAAAGGCACCCTGCTACAACTGCCGGTGACCCGTTGCCCGAGTATCGACTGGAACGGCAAGTACAAGGATTTCTCGCCCTCCGGCCCACGGGGCTGGCTGGACGAATACTGCGAGTGGTCGATTGTGCGCGATACCAACGGCAAGATGCGCAAGATCACCTTCACCAGCGAAAACCCGGCGTACTTCCTGGCCATGTGGCGCATCGATCCGAATGCAGTGCTGGGGCTGTATCGCGACTACATCGACCCGAACGTGCAACTGCAAGACCTGTACCTGCGCTACACCGCCAACTGCCCGACCGGCAATGCCGGTGACCCGGTGATCGACCCGACCACGGGCCTGCCGGCCTACGACACCGTCAACAAATGGAACGCCGGCACCGCCTGTACCCCCGGCCAGTTCGGCGGCGCAATGCACCTGACCTCCGGCCCCAACACCCTCAGCGCCGAGGTGTACCTGGCGGCAGCGGCCACGATCATGCGGCCCCTGAAAAGCAGCCAGAACCCCCAGTCACTGATCTGCTGCGCGCAGTATGGGCAGAACTATCGCAACTCCGACCCGCATATCGGCTTTGCGGCCAATGAGGCGGCCATCAGCAGCCGTATTTCCCTGACCAACCCCATCGCCCTGTACCTGCAACAACCCACCAACTTCAGTGCCTGGAAAGGCCCGCAGGGGCAGGATGTGAGCCAGTACTGGCGCATCACCCGTGGTACCGCCAAATCGGCGATCAACGGCTCCGACCAGATCCTCCAGGCGGTGTTCGAGGTCCCGCAAAGCGCGGGGTTCTCGATCAATGACATCACCATCAACGGCCAGGCCGTGGACTATGTGTGGGTGATTGCCCAGCAACTGCTGGTGGGCCTGAGTGTGACCGCCACCCCAAGCACCACGGCGCCGCCGTCCCCTTGCGTGCAGGACCGGGTCAATGGCCTGCAACCCTGGCCGGTGCAGCTGTTGCCGCTGGACCTGTTCTACGGCCAGTCGCCCACCGACCTGCCGGCCTGGCTGGCCCCAGGCAGCAGCGGGCAGTTCGCGCTGGTGGTGCAAGGCGCCGACCTCAAGACCACCGCCGCCACTGCACGGATCCAGTTCAGCAACCCCGGGGTGACCGCGCAGGTCACGAAGTTTTTGCCCGATGCCTCGGCCATTCCCGGCCAGACCAATGCGGGCGGTACCCAGGGTTACATCATGACCATCAGCGTCGCGAAAAACGCGGCGCCGGGGCTGGTGACGGTCCGCGCGCTCAACCCGGGCGAAGCGGATAACGTCAGCGTGGCGGACCACCCATGGGAATCCGGGCTGGCGCTGGTGCCATCCCTTTAAGGGCAAACACCCCCCCCTGTGGGAGCTGGCTTGCCAGCGAGAATCCTCAACGATAACGCGGGGTATCTGATGCCCAGTGGTGCTCTCAGGTTTTTCGCCGGCAAGCCGGCTCCTACAGAACGGCTAGAAGCTTCACCTTCATGCAAGGAGCGCGATGATGTACAGATTTCGCTTACGTGGTCTGCTGCTGGTCAGCACGCTGCTGTCGCTGTTTCTCCTGCCCACGGCCCAGGCATCGGATGCCGATACCTGCGTCCAGCAGCAGTTGGTGTTCGACCCCAACAGCGGCGGTTTTCTACCCGTCAACAATTTCAACACCACTGGCCAGAGCTTCATGAACTGTTTTGGCTGGCAGCTGTTTATTGCCCTGAACTGGCCCGTGGATCCCGGATGGCCAGCCAATGCAGCCCTCGCGGGCGAGCCGAACCGCAAGATCAGCATGGCGCAATTTGGCGTGCCCCAGGTCGCCGGGCAACCCATGACCACCGCGCCGGTGTGGGCAAGCTTTAAAGACGCTAACGATATATTCCTGCCCGGCGCCCGACCGCCCACAGGCTGGGGCGTGCAGACATTGGTGCCGTCCAATTGCAGCAGCGAGGGCAGCCTCAAAGCGCTGTCGGTAGGCGCGCGCAAATTCATGAACGCCACCTCGGAAAGCGCGACCAACGCCAAGCATCGCTTCCACTTGTCCAGCGGCACCCTGGCGTCGATTCCCGACCCGATCATGGAGGCCGCCGGTGGCTGGCTGACGGACCAGACCGGCAACCTGGTGTATTTCGAACGCAAGGTGGGCAAGGCCGAGTTTGACTACATCGTCGACAACGGGTTGTACGATGCGGCCAATCAACTGGCCGTGGCACAGAACAGCGATGGCAAGCACCCTGCCGGCCTGTCGCTGCCGGCCGGCGAGCTGATGCGTTCGATGCCGGCCAAGCCGCTGCCCCAGGAACAATTGGGCGCCCTGGAACTCAAGGCCGCCTGGCGCATCCTCACCGGCAAGCCCCAGCTCTACGGGCGCTACCTGACCACCGTGGCCTGGCTCAAGAACCCCGCCACCCTGCAATGCACCCAACAGGTGGTAGGCCTGGTGGGCCTGCATATCATCAACAAGACCCAGAGTTCACCGAACTTCATCTGGACCACCTTCGAGCAAGTGGACAACGTACAGGAACCGGGGCAAAACCCGGCGCAACAGACACCGCCCGACGGCTATACCTTCTACAACCCCGATTGCAGCGGTGGCCCTGACGTGTGCACGCCGAACGTAGCCCGTATCCAGTGCAAGCAGCACCACCCTGATCGCGAATGCACCGAGCCCTATCCCCGCAACCAACCGGTGCAGACCACCCGCGAACACCCCTTGCCTTCGGACATGCAAGCGCTCAACGGCGCGGTGCAGGCCAGCTTCGCCCAGCAGACCAGCGGCCAGTCGGTGTTCCAGTACTACAAGCTGGTCAATGTGCTGTGGATCACCGCCCCGACACCGCCGGACCCCGAGCCGGGCGCCGGCGCAAAGGTGCCCCTGTCCTATGGACCCTTTATCAGCGATAGCAACGTACCGGTGGCCAATACCACCATGGAGACCTACGTCCAGGGCCTGAACTGCAATGACTGCCATCAAAAGGCAACGATTGCCGGCGACCCGAGCCTGGCCTCGGACTTTTCGTTCCTGTTCAACAACGCCGATTCGGCCAAGCAAAAAAGCCTGATCAAGCGCGTGCATGCCTTCGAAACCCTCAAGGACGGTCAACCATGAAACGCTCCCTCGCCACTCTCCTGCTCGCATTATCGATGGCCCTGGCCCCCCTGGCCCTGGCCCATTCGCCCCATGAACTGCATGCAGTCAGCAACGGCGCCGATGCCGATGCACCGGGCAACCACGGCATGTTCATGGTCGGCTCGCAGACCCTGTTTTTGGTGCACATGCCGATGTTCACCACGGAAAAGCACATGTACCAGATCGTCCTGCAGGCCAGCCTGCCCGCCGACGTGATGGCCAAATACCAGGCGCTGCGCGCGGCCAACCCGAGCAAGCCGTATAACCTGATCAATGTCGATAACGACACCTTCACCCTGCCCCAGCTCAAGGCCGGTGAGGTGACCACGTTCAAGGCAACGATCTTTGACGGCTACTCCAATGATGGCGGCGGTACACCGGGGCCGGTGTTGTTTGACAACGTGCCGGTGACGGTCGAAGCGGTGGTGATCTACCGGCCGTTCAACCTGGGCATCGACCGCCCCAAACAGCTGGTCTACACCTTGTTTGGCCGGGGCAATGAGGCGCACTTGACGCACTACATCGCCCAGGATCCGGACTTCCAGGAAATCATTACCCTGCCTGGGCCACCAGCACCGTTTTCGGCGGCGCAGTTGGTGTCTACGGTGGATTTGAATTTCACCACCGTGCAATCGTTGCCGATCGTATGCCAGTCGCCGCTCAAGCCCGGGGTTTACCCAACGTTGCTGGAGGGGCGTGCGGATGCGCCGGTGGCCCTGGATCTGGGACCGGCAGCGCAGCGCGTGTGGTATTCGACGGGCAATCTGTTGAACAAGACAGACCCTTGTCAGCGTTAGGCGGCGCCATTGACCTGCATACGGCCGTTTTCTCCAAATGCAGCAATAATCCGCAATCGATAGGAATGTGGCGGGAGATTTGCCAGAATGCGCGACTTAGAAACATTCGCATTCGCAGGAAATTCCCATGCACGCCCACCCTTCGCTCCCCGCTGCGCGTCGCATCCTCGCCGTCGAGGATGACCCGGTGCTCGCCGCCCACCTGGACAGCCACCTGGGCCAACGTGGCTTCGATGTCACGTTGCGCCAGGACGGTGGCGAGATCGTCGAGTTGGTGCGCGCCCAACCTTTCGACCTGATCCTGATGGATATCATGCTGCCGGGCAGCAGCGGCCTGGAGGTGCTCGCGCAACTGCGCCGGCATCAACGGGTGCCGGTGATCCTGATGTCGGCCCTCGGTGCCGAGCAGGACCGCATCACCGGGTTCAGCCAGGGCGCCGACGATTACCTGCCCAAGCCGTTCAGCATGCTGGAGATGGATGTGCGCATCGACGCGATCCTGCGCCGGGTGGCCTATGAACATGAGGTGCCCGGCACGGCGCGCAATGAGGACCCGCAACTGACATTCGACGAACAACGCACCGATGTCAGCCTCAATGAGCAGTGGGCCGACCTGACCACCACCGAGTATCGGGTGCTGGAAACCCTGGTGGCCCATGTCGATGAGGTGCTGACCAAGGCGTTTCTGTACCAACATGTCATGCATCGTGCCTATTCCAGGCATGATCGCAGCCTGGACATGCATGTCAGCCGCATCCGGCGCAAGTTGCAGGCCATCGGCTACACCGCCGGGCGCGTGGAGACGGTCAGGAGCACCGGCTACATGCTGACCCGGCTGCAAGCATGAGGCTGCCCAACCGCCATTCGCTGTTGTGGAAACTGATCGGTTTGCTGGCGGTACTGTGCCTGTTGGTGGTCAGCCTGCAAGTGGATGTGAGCCAGCGTATCTATGAAGCCACCGCGCGACTGCCCGCTCCCACCCGCTACATCCTCGGCGAATACGCGCGCCAGGCCGAAATGGCCTGGCGCGAGCGCGGTGCGGCAGGGGTCGATGAGTTCCTCAAAAGCCTGCGTGCCCAGGAGCAGGTGTGGGCGGTGGTGGTGGACGACCACCATTCGCTGTCCTCCCAGGCCTTGACCACGATCGAACGGCGCAAGCTGGACTTTGTGCGCCAGATCGACTGGCCCGTGGGCCGCCCTGGTGGCCGGCCAACGTTTTACATGCCGTTCAGCGACGGCGCAGCCCGCCTGGTCATGGAGTTGCCGCTGCACCTGGACCCGCGCCAGGGCCGTGGCCTATGGGACATTTTGCTGCGCCAGGTGCTGCCGACAGGCCTGGCGTTGTTGTTTGGCGTGCTGTTGTACCGGGTGCTGATTTCACCGCTGGTGATCCTGCGGCGCCAGGCCAATGCCCTGAGCGCCGGTGACCTGGCCTCGCGGGTCGGGCCGCAGGTGACGCGGCGCCGCGATGAATTGGGTGAGTTGGCCCGGGCCTTCGACCATATGGCCGAGCGCCTGGAAAGCACGGTGGTGCTGCAACGGCGCTTGCTGCGGGACTTGTCCCACGAACTGCGCACGCCCTTGAGCCGGCTGCGGGTGGCCGGTGAGCGCGAGCCTGATCCAGGCGCCCTGCGCCAGCGCCTGGAGCGCGAAGTGCAAGGTATGGAACGCTTGATCGGCAGCACCCTGGAGCTGGTCTGGCTGGATACCGAACGCCCATCCATGCCCGTGGAAGCGGTCGAGATGGAGCCTTTGTGGGACCTGCTGCGCGAAGACGCCTGCTTTGAAAGCGGCTGGCCCAGCGAACGCCTGCCCTGCGAACTGCCCGCAGGCGTCTGGGTGCTGGGCAACCTCAATGGCCTGGCCCAGGCCCTGGAAAATATCCTGCGCAATGCCATCCGCCATTCCCCCGAACACGGTGTGGTGCGCTTGACCGGTGTGCTTGAGGGCGATTTCTGGCACCTGTGCATCCAGGACCAGGGCCCGGGGATCGAGCCCGACAAGCTGGAACAGATCTTCCTGCCCTTCACCCGCCTCAATGCCGCCCGCCCGGGTGGTGACGGTTATGGCCTGGGCTTGTCGATTGCCCGCAGCATCGTGCAGTTGCAAGGTGGCCAGCTGTGGGCACAGAACACCACGCCCGGGCTGTGCCTGCATCTGCGACTCAAAGTGTATAAGTTGTAAATTGCGTTTACTCTCATATGAGAATCACTAGCATTCGAGTCAACCCTATGCATGGTCGCCCTCTGTAGGAGCCGGCTTGCCGGCGATGGCGGCTGATAAGTCAGCACAAGGCTCAAAGGCCTGATCGCCGGCAAGCCGGCTCCTACAGGGGATATTCGTTGCTGACCTGATTCTGATGAGTCCCCATGAAAAGCAAATCCCCTGCCTGGCCGACACTCTCGCGGATGGTCGCCGCGCTGATCGGCGGCTACCTGTTTACCTATGCGTTTACCGCCGCCCTGGCGCGCCTGTTGCCCATGGACAAGGTGGATGCCCTGGTGGTCGCCAGCCTGCCCTCGTTCCTGATCTACACCCTGGCGATCCTCTGGGCCTTCGCCTGCCGCAACGCCTGGCGCGCGTGGGCCGGCATGGCCCTGGCACTGCCCTTGGCCGCCATCGGCTTCTGGCCCCAATGGCGTGAGGTACTGGGATGAAACACAAGACCCTGACCCAGGCCATGGCCTGGCTGCATACCTGGAGCGGGCTGGTGTTCGGCTGGCTGCTGTTTGCGATCTTCCTCACCGGCACCCTGGCGGTGTTCGACAAGGAAATCGACGGCTGGATGCGCCCGGAAATCCCCACCTCCACCCTGTCGCAAAGCGCTGCTGCGCAACAGGCCCTCGGCTATCTGGCGCGCCAGCATCCCGAGGCGCGCACCTGGAACATCGGCCTGCCCGGCGAACGCTCCGACACCCTGACCGTATCGGCCGGCGAACAACGCCGTGGCGGCGGCACCGCGCTCGACCCGCACACCGGCGAGCCGCTGGCCGTGCGCGAAACCGCTGGGGGCGGGTTCTTCTTCCGCTTCCACTTCACCCTCAACCTGCCGCGCGACCTGGGGATCTGGACGGTCGGCCTGGCTGCAATCGCGATGCTGGTGGCATTGCTCAGTGGAATTGTGATCCACAAGAAATTCTTCAAGGAATTCTTCACCTTCCGCCCGGCCAAGGGCCAGCGTTCATGGCTGGATGCGCACAACGCCACCGCAGTGCTGGTGTTGCCCTTTCACTTGATGATTACCTACACCGGGCTGGTGATTTTCTACCTGATCTACATGCCGGCGGCGGTGGACGCGCTGTTTGACGGCGACCGCGACAACCTCTTCCGCGCCTTGCGTGGCGCGCCCGCCGAGCAACAGGTACGCGGCGAACGCCCCAAGCACAGCGAGGCCGCCGAACTGACAGCGCTTGGCCCGGTGCTGGCCGAGGCCGAGCGCGCCATGGGGCCGGTGTCCAGCTTGTCGATCCACAATCCCGGACGCAGCGACGCACGGATCGAGGCGCGCCCGGTGCTGGGCAACCGCATCGAGCTGACCAAGGGCCAGAGCATGCTGTTTGACGGGGTCAGCGGTGAAGTCCTGCGCCAACCGGCGGTCAGTCGGCCCAGCCTGCTGACCCAAAAGGTCATGGCCGGCCTGCACTTTGCGCAGTTTGGCGGCTATTCCATGCGCTGGTTGTACTTTGTCTGCGGCCTGGCCAGTTGCGCGATGCTGGCGACCGGCGTGGTGCTGTTTACCGTCAAGCGCCGCCGGCGCCACGATGGCGAAGGCGCGGTCGGCGCCCTCCTCTACCACATCGCCGAGCGGCTGAATGTGGCGGTGGTGGCCGGGCTGATGGTGGCGTGCGTGGCCTTCCTGTGGGCCAACCGCTTGCTGCCGGTGGAACTGGCCCAACGCGGTGGCTGGGAGGTGCGGGTGTTTTTCCTGGTGTGGCTGCTGAGTCTGGGCCACGCGATTGTCCGCCCCTGGCGCAGTGCCTGGCGCGAGCAACTGGGCCTGGCCGCCGCCCTGTGTATCACTCTGCCGGCCCTGAATCTGCTGGGGCAAAACCTGGGTGATTACGTCTACCTGGAATTGACCACCGTGGGCCTCGGCCTGCTGCTGGCCTGGCCGTGCTGGAAGCTGTACCAGGCGCCCAAGGAACGCAGCGCACGGCGCGTGGCCAAGCACGCCGTGGCGCAGGTCAATTGAGATGGTGTTGATAGTCGCGTTATTACTGGCCTGCGCGGGGATGGTGGGGTTGTGCCTTGGGTTGGAGCGCCATTACCAGCAACTCATGCGGCGCCTGCCCTCGCCGATGCTGCGACGTGGCCTGCGAGTGCTGGGCTGGGGGATGCTGGCGGCGAGTCTTGCCGTCAGCGTACTGGGTTGGGGCTGGGCCATGGGGCCGGTGGCGTGGTTCGGCTTGATGTCGCTGGCTGGGCTTGGCGTGGTGTTTCTGTTGCCGTATAGCACCCGTTGATTACCCAAAAAAACTTGTGGGGGGTGGGTTTGTGTACATATCCGTTGCTGCGGTCATGGCCACTTAGGGTTCCGCCCTTACGGCGGGTCACTTTCGAAAAGCGCGAAAGTAACCAAAGCGCTCTTGCCCCACCACTCGGTGCCTCGCCTAGGCTCGGCATGCCCGCAGTCAGGCATTGCTCCGTGGGCCCGCCGCGATCGGCCATCCATGGCCGTGTCGCGGCTACCCCGGCATCCTGCCGGGGTGCCCACTGCGCAATACCTGCCTGCGGCCATCGTGGTTTGACGGGGCACCCAAGATCAAAAGCCAGATCAAAACCAGGGCAACAGCAGAGCCAGAGCGCGAAGCTGCATTCCCCTGTAGGAGCTGGCTTGCCTGCGATGACGCCCGAAAGAACACATCAGAGTATCTGGTATTCATTCGTCATCGTTAACGACCATCGCGGGCAAGCCAGCTCCTACAGGGGTACGCGTACGCTTCGATGATCAGGTCGGCTGTCAGGCCGCCTCGCTTAGCTTGTGAAGGCGCCCCGTTAAACCACGCTGGCCGTCATCCGATATTGATTTGGGGGGGGTAACCCGGCAGGACGCCGGGTTAGCCGCGCTGGGCCAGGGATGGCCCATCGCGGCGGCCCCCCAAATCAATGTCGGATGACGGGCACACCGAGCCTAGGCGAGGTGCCGAGTGGTGGGGCAAGAGCCCTTTTGGTTACTTTTGGCTGGGCCGGCACTCCGGGCTCTTTTCCAAAAGTGACCCGCCGTAAGGGCGGAACCAATAGCCGCCATGACCGCAGCAACGGATATGTACCCAAACCCAGCCCCCACATCAGACCGCCTGGATCTCGCGCTTGAGGCTATCCATGTCGATCACAAAGCGATACTTCACATCACCCTTGAGCATGCGCTCATAAGATTCGTTGATGGCCTGGATATCAATCATCTCAATCTGCGAAACGATCCCGTGCCGGGCGCAGAAGTCCAGCATGTCCTGGGTCTCCTGGATGCCGCCAATCAATGACCCCGCCAGGCTGCGGCGCTTGAAGATCAGGTTGAACACCGAGGGCGATGGGTGCGGGCTGTCCGGCGCGCCCACCAGGGTCATGGTGCCGTCGCGCTTGAGCAGGTTGAGGAACACATCCAGGTCGTGGGGCGCGGCCACGGTGTTGAGGATGAAGTCCAGGCTATTGGCGACCTTGGCCATTTCGTCGGGGTTCTTCGACACCACCACTTCGTCGGCCCCCAGGCGCAGGCCGTCTTCGCGTTTGTTGGGCGAGGTGGTGAACAACACCACATGGGCGCCCATGGCATGGGCGATCTTCACCGCCATATGGCCCAGGCCGCCAAGGCCGACCACGCCGACTTTCTGCCCAGGGCCGACCTTCCAGTGGTGCAGCGGCGAATAGGTGGTGATGCCGGCACACAACAGCGGTGCCACGGCCGCCAATTGCGCCTCGTCGTGGGAGATGCGCAGGACGAACTGCTCCTTGACCACGATGTTGTCCGAATAGCCGCCAAAGGTGTTTTCGCCGCCAAACACCGGACCGTTGTAAGTGCCGGTAAAACCGTTCTCGCAGTACTGCTCCTCGCCTTCGGCGCAGGATTCACAGTGCTGGCAGCTGTCGACCATGCAGCCGACGCCGGCCAGGTCGCCGACCTTGAAGCGGCTGACATTGGCTCCCACCGCCGTCACCCGGCCGACGATTTCATGGCCCGGCACCGACGGATAGAGCGTGTTGTGCCACTCATTGCGTACGGTGTGCAGGTCGGAGTGGCAGACCCCGCAATAGAGGATATCGATCTGTACATCGTCGGCCCCGGGGGCGCGGCGCTCGAAGGTATAGGGCTTGAGGGCATCCTTGGCGTCACGGGCGGCGTAGCTGTAAGTCTTGGCCATTGCGGTCACCTCTTTGCGTCGACATTGAAGGTCAGTTGACCAGCATAGCCGCCCAAGCGTTCAAC
This sequence comes from Pseudomonas sp. HC1(2025), assembly GCF_058742075.1. Classification (NCBI taxonomy): domain Bacteria; kingdom Pseudomonadati; phylum Pseudomonadota; class Gammaproteobacteria; order Pseudomonadales; family Pseudomonadaceae; genus Pseudomonas; species Pseudomonas sp. HC1(2025). Next base: position 3,514,361 of record NZ_CP196017.1, read on the forward strand.
CGAAGTAAATCAGCGGTACTTCAAACAAACACAGACCCTCTGTGGGAGCGGGCTTGTCGGATCGCCGCATCGCCGCGAAGACGTCGGCCCAGCAAACACTGATGTTGACTGACCCACCGCTTTCGCGAGCAAGCCCGCTCCCACACAAGCCCACACACAAGGCCACGGTCAGTGAACCATCGCCCGGGTCACCAAAAAGCTCAGCAGTTGCGGCTCGTCATCCAGCTCAATGGCCTGCACCGGGCGCGGCAGGTTATCCAGTACGCTGCGCCAGAACGCCTGGGACACCTCGTCCTGGTCATAAAAGCGCACCAGCCAGTCGGCCTCGCCGCTGGTCAATACCTGGGTGGCCAGTGCTCGGCCTATACCCTTGCGCCGATAGCGTTTCAAGATAAACAGGTCAGCCAGTTCCAGGGCGTTGATCCCCGGCAGTTCGCTGCGCTCGATCAGCAGGAATCCGGCGATGTAACCATCCACCAGCAATAGATTGGCGCTCCATTGCGGGTCTTGCCAGTAGCGCGACAGGTGTTCTTCATGGATGTAGAAGCGGCCGTCCTGTTCGACGTCCTCTTGCTCCCAATCCGAGGATTCATAGGCATAGAACTGGTAGAGATTGCAGATCAGTTCGGCCTGTTCAGGGCCGGTCTGGATCAGTTCGACAGTGGTGTCACTCATGGCGGGGCTCACGCGGGCGGGGCGCCACAGTAGCGAAGGGTGGCGCCCCAGGCAAGCCGCTAGGCCTGCTGCTTGAGCAAGGGCTGCGTGCCCAACCACTGTTCCAGTTCGCGATGCACCTGCGGCGCCAGCAGTTGCCGGTCGGCCATCCATTGGTCGTTGAACACGGTGTCGAGGTACTTTTCGCCGCCATCGCACACCAGTGCCACGATCACGCTCTGGGCCGGGGCGTGCCGCGCCTCGCGCAGGGCCTGGTAGACCACTCCACCTGCCGAGCCACCAAGCAGCAGGCCGTAGTGCCGTGCCAGGTAGCGCGCGGTCTCAAAGGCCTGGGCATCACTGACGGTGAGGCCTTTATCAATCAGTTCGTAGTCGACCACGGCACCGATTTCCGCGCCCTCCGGGGTGCCGGTGCCGGACTGGTGATACGGCGCCCCGGGGCCGCCGAAGATCACCGAGCCGCAGGGCTCGACACCGATCACTTGCAGGCCGTGGGCATGGCGTTTCAACGCACGCGCGGTGCCGCACAGCGAGCCGCCGGTGCCCACGGCGCCCACCAGGTAGTGGATTTCAGCGCCGAGCACCGCACGCAGTTCTGCGGCCAGTTGCGTGTAGCCGTTGGCATTGGCCGGGTTGTGATGCTGGCGGGTCCAGTAGGCGCCCTGCTCCGTGGCGATACGCTCGGCGGTGGCATCGCGGTCGGCGGTGGCCAGCCCGCCACCGGGGTCGCCGACCCGCACCAGTTGCGCACCAAAGGCTTGCATCGCCCGCAGTTTGTCGGGGCTGGCGTGTTCGTCGACCACGGCGGTGAAGCGATAGCCGCGCTCGGCGGCCAGCAGCGCCAGGCCCAACCCGGTGTTGCCTGAGGTCGACTCGACAATCCGCCCACCCGGCTTGAGCTGCCCGCTGGCCTGCGCCTCGTCGAGCATTTGCCGGGCCATGCGGATCTTGGCGGTACCGGTGGGGTTGAATTGTTCCAGCTTGAGCAGCACGCAACTGCCGTTTTCGGTGACGCACAATTTGAGCAGCGGCGTATCGCCGATCAGCTCGGACAGGCAACTCTTGATCATGACAACCTCTGGGCAGTATGAAAAACCGGCTCGGCGCTTACCCGGCCAGGGCCGCGACGGCGCGTTGCAGGCTGGCGAGAAACGCCTGGTTTTGTTGGGCCAGGCCCAGGGACACGCGGATAAAACCGGTGTACCCCGGCTCGCGCCAGGCCTTGACGATGATCCCGTCCTTGAGCAGTTCGTCGACCACTTCCAGGGCGTTGCAGGCGGTGTCGATAAACAGGAAATTGGCCTGGGACGGCGCCACGCGAAACCCCGCCGCCTGCAACCCCTCGGTCAGCCGTTGGCGCTCGATGGCGACAAATTCACGACTGCGCGCCACGTGTTCCTGATCGAGCCAGGCAGCCTTGGCGACCTCCTGGGCCGGTTGATTGACGTTGTATGGCGTGCGCACCCGGTGCAGCGCATCGATCAGGCTTGGGTGCGAGGCAATGCCATAGCCGATCCGCAGCCCCGCCAGCCCATACGCCTTGGAGAATGTGCGCAGGACGATCCACGGCCGCGACTGCGCGCCGAGGATCGCCAGGGCATCGGCGCCCTGCTCGACGAATTCGAAGTACGCCTCGTCGATCACCAACAAGGTGTCGGGGTGAGCGGCGGCGATCAGTGCCGTCAGCTCAGCGCTGGACAGCGCGGTGCCCACCGGGTTGCAGGGGGTGCTCAGCATCAACAGCTTCGCCGGTTCCTTGAGGGCCGTGGCCCAGGCGTGCAGGTTGAAGCTGAAATCCGGGTTGAGCGGCACCTTGTCCAGCATCGCGCCCATCATCAACGGCAGGCTTTCATGCAAGCTGAAGCAGGGTTGCTGGGTGACCACCCGGTCCTGGGGATCGAGCAGTGCCAGGCACAACAGCTCGAGGATATTTTCCGAGCCATTGCCGAGGATGATCCTGGCCGGATCCACATCCAACTGGCCGCCGATCAAGTGGCGCAATGCCCGGCCAGTGGGGTCGGGGTAGCGCTCCAGCCCTGCCCCGCCCTGGCGTGCGAGCATGGCCGCGGCAGCCGGCGACATGCCCAGCGGGTTTTCGCAGTTGGACAGCTTCGTCACCATTGGCGTACCCATCTGGCGTGGGTCGGCGCCCGCGTCATACAGGGGCAAGCGCCGCACACTGGGCCGCACCAGCGCCTCGATGCGCTGTGCGGGGTTGTCTTGATGCATGGAACACCTCCTGGTCATGACAGTGCGATAGCGCCCGCGCGGTCCAGCGCGTTGAGTTGGCGTTCAAACGAAACAATCAGCAGCAACGCCGTGGCCGCCAGGCCTATCGCCAAACCGGCCCACACGCCAAAGATCCCGTAGGGGCTGACAATGCCCAGCAACCAGGCGGCGGGCAGCCCCACCAGCCAGTAGCCGAACAGGGAAATGCGCAGTGGCCCCGCCGTATCGCCGATGCCGCGCAGGATGCCGTTGCCGATGTTCTGGCTGGCGTCGAACACCTGCAGGACGATGGCGATCAACAAACCGGTGGTCGCCAGGCGCACCGCATCCAGGTTGTTGGCGTGTTCGGTGCTGATAAACAGGCCGATCACCTGTTCGGGCAGCAGTGCGTAGGGAATGGCAAACAGCAGCATGACTAGCAGCCCCAGCCCCAGGCCCAGGCGCCCCAGTTGCCGCGCGCGCTGATACTGCCCGGTGCCGCAGGCCTCGCTGATGTGGATCGAGGCGGCATGGGAGATACCCGCCGAAAACATGAACACGATGTAGATGATCTGGTTGAGCACGGTCTGCGCCGCCAGCGCTTCCATGCCCAGGGTGCCGATCAGCAGGGTCAGCACACTGAAGAACCCGGCCTCGCTGGCATAGGTCCCGGCAATCGGCAGCCCGAGCTTCCACACCGCCTTGATCGCCGCCGGCGAAAAACTCAGGTGCGAAAGCTTGAAGTAACCGGCCAGGCGCCGATGGGTCAGTACCACCGCGAAGAACATCAGGAACGACAGCAGGAACACCACGGCGCTGGTGATCGCCACCCCCGCCAGCCCGTAGGCCGGGACGCCGAACTTGCCGAACACCAGCACGTAGTTCAGCGCCGCCGTGAGGAAGATCGACACCAGGGTGATCGCCAGCAACGGCCCGGGGAATTTCAGGCCCACGGTAAAGTGGCGCAGCGCCTGAAACCACAGGCAAGGCAGCAGGCCGGGAGCAATGATCAGCAGGAAATCCATGGCATTGGCTACCACGCTGGCATCCTGGCCCAGCCAGGTCAGCGGCTGGCGCAACCCCAGCAACACCCCCATAAACACCAGGCCACTGACGGTCGCCCAGAACAGCCCCGCCACCAACAGCGCCCGCACCTGGGCTTCATCGCCCTGGGCATTGGCCTGGGCCACCAGGTTGCTGACGCCGGTGACCAGGCCGGTGCCGGTGGTGCGCAACTGGTTGAACAGCGCGATGGCCAGGCCGCCGGCGGCCAGCTCCTTGGCACCCAGCATGCCGAGCACCACGATGTCGATGGTGGTCAGGGCCACGTAGGCCAGGTTGGTCAGGATCAGCGGCAACGCCAGCAACAGCAGGGCCCGGCTGTCGGCGCGCCACGCGCCGGGTTGTGCGGCAGTCAGGCCGACCATAGTTGGACCCTCTGCCCACGGTTCTGCGCCAGGGCGCGGTCGGCCATCAGGCGGCCGAGGGCGACGTCAGTCACCACCATGCCGCTGTTGTAGGCGAACACCACATCGCTTGGATCGCGACGTGCGGGCGCCAGGCCCAGGAGAATGTCCGGCAGTTCGGCGTCTACCTCGGGCAGGCTGCCGTCGGCGGCGGCCAGGTCGGCGCTGGTGACTTGCATCTGCGCGGTGTCGGTGGCGATTAGGTAATCGGCGCCGTGCAGCACGTCGGCGTCGATGCCATAGCCGACCAGCACCGCCACGGCGCCCGGCTTGAGCCACGCCCGCTGCACTTGCTGGCGTGCCGAAAGCCCGGCCACGCCAAGGATGATATCGGCCTCGCCCGCCGCCGCCGGCAGGTCATCGACCACGATCACGTCGCGCAGCGGGTAGTGTTTGCGCAGGTTGTCCTGCACCGCGCGCAGGCCCTCGGCGTAGTGCCCGTAGACATACAAACGCTCCAGGTCCGGCATGGCCGCGAGCAACATGGGCAACGCCACCTGGCCCTGCACGCCGGTACCGACCACCAGGGCACTGCGGGCATCCGGGCAGGCGGCCCGGGCCATCAGCGCCGAGGTGGCCGAGGTGCGCAGCGGGCCGAGCTTGACCACGTCCATCAAGGCAATCGGGCGGCCGGTGCGGTCATCACACAGGAAGATAAACGAGTGGAACTGATAGGCGTCGCGAGCGCGCTGCGGGTCATGCTCGTAGACCACCTTGAAGCCCACGGTGTGGCTGGCGCCATCGCGGCCGACCATCGAGTAGCTGATGGAGTGGCGGTCCGCAGGTTCGACAATGGTCTTGAGCGGGTTCTGCGAGTCGCCGCTGCGCAAGGCCTTGTACGCCTGCTCGACCACCTGCAGCACTTCACGGTAACTCACCCCCAGGTCTTCGAGCGCAGCCTGGGGCAGCACCCATAGGTCGGCGGGGGCTGCGGGTTTATTCAAACTGTTCACTCGGGGCTCCTTGTTGAATGCGCTCAAGCCAGGCTGTCCAGCTTCCAGCGCAGGTAGGGGTTACGCAGCTCCAGCACCACTTTGTGTGGCAATGGCGCTTCGTGAAACGGCGACTCGTTGGAATCCATCTGATAGCCGGCGGTATTGAGGTAGATAAGCAAGTCACCCGCCTGGATCGGGTAGTCGAAGGCGACTTTGCGCCAGGTCAGCATGTCCGACTCCAGGCAGGTGGACCCGCCAATACACGCGACAAAAGGCGACCGCGACCGTGGCGAGGCCGGCACCAGCAGCGGGTCGGGCAAGAATTCGCTGTTGAACCACTGCTCGGAGAGGTTGAAGCTGCTGCCCTGCACGGTGACCTGGGCATAGCCGTCGCAGGCCGTGCGGTCCTTGACGCCCTGCACGCGGAACACGCTGATACCGGCCTGGTCGAGCAAGGCGCGGCCGGGTTCGATGATCAGCCGCACGCCCTGTTCGATGACCTTTTGCGCCAGGCTCAGGCCGGGGCCCACGGGCGTGGCGAGGACATCGTCAAGGGCCTCGGCGCCGGCGCGTGGCGCACCATAGGGATAGAAGCCGGCGAAGCCCTTGTCGCTGTGGTAGCGCTCGGCGCAGTCCTCGGCCATAAACGCCTGCCACTGCGCCGGGTCGACATAGCGCACGGCAAAGCCACCGCCCAGGTTGACCGTGCGGCAGTCGTCCAGCTCACTGGCCTGGCACAGGTCGACCAAGTGGCTGGCGACGTGCGCACGCTGCGCGGTGTCATAGCCACCAAGGTGAAAGGAAAAGCCTTGCAGATCCAGGTTCGCCACATGCTTGCGGCAAAACACCAGGGCCTGGTCACACTCCCGTGGATTGAGGCCGAAGCGGCTGTGGGGCTGGCTGGCAGGGCAATAGCGCAACAACAGGCGCGCCCGTTGGCGCAGGGATAACGCCAATTGCTGGATACGCAGCAACTCCTCCAGCGAATCCACCGCCAGCAGGCACTGGTGACTCAAACTCAACCCAAGTAATTGATCGCTTTTACGCGGCCCGGACACGCCGATCTCACGGCCGGCCACCCCGCCCGCCAGGGCCTTTTGCAGCTCGCCGACGCTGGCCACATCCAAGCCAATCGCACATTGCGCGCAGGCCTGGGTAAAGCAGTTGGCCTTGTTGGCCTTTTTGGCAAACAGCAGGCTGCCGCGCACCTGGGCCTGGGTAAAGCTGTGCTGGAAGGCTTCGACATTGGCGTGAAATACCTGCGGGCACAGCAAGTGCAGCGGCGAGCCAAGACCATCGACCAACTCGGTCAAGGTACCCGCGTGCCGCTCAAGCAGGCGCTCGACCCACAGGTGGCGCAGGCCGGGCAATGAGCTGGAATACATCATGGTTCTAGAACTCGAACTTGGCCGACAGGAACACTTCGCGCTCGCGCCCCACATCCAGCCCGCCCTGGTAATAGGCACTGGCGTAGTAGTACTTGTTGGTCAGGTTCTTGCCGTGCAGGCGGTAGGTCACCGGGGTATCCGCCAGTTTCGAGCGGTAGCTGATACCGGCGTCGAGCAAGGTGTAGCTGGGGATGTAGCCGCTGTTCTGCGCATCCACCGGGCGGCTGCCGACGTAGCTGACGGTGCTGTCCAACGACAGGCCGGGCACAGCGGCCACGGTGTACAAGGCACCGACCGCGCCTTTCCACTTGGGCACGCTTTCGGTGCGTTTGCCGTCCACGGTGACGTCATCCACATCTTCCATGCGCGTGGCCAGGTAGGCGGCGTTGGCGCTGAGGGTCAGGGCGTCGGTGACGCGATTGGACAGGGTCAGCTCGGCGCCACGGTGGTGGAATTCACCGTTACTCACATAAGTGTTGCTGGTGTTCAGGTAACTGGCCTTGCGCCGGATATCGAACACCGCCAGGCCCAGGTTCAGGCGATCATTGAGGTCCAGCTTCAGGCCCACCTCGTATTGCTGGGACTCGATGGCGTCGGTGGGCTGGTTGGCGTTGGTCGCGTTATAGGGGGCGTAGTCGCCTTTTTCAAAGCCTTTGGAGTAGCTGACGTAAGTCATCACGCTGTCCCAGGGCCGGTAGATCAGCGCAGCGCTGGGCACGAATACGTCATGGCTTTGCGAAGGCGCGATGGCCGAGAGTTGATCCGCGCGGTACCAGATATAACGCCCGCCGAGCATCACCTGGAATTGCTCGGTGAGGGAAATCAGGTCGCTGGCAAAGACCGAGGTTTCCTTGATGGAAGACACAAAATCGGTGGGCCGTTCCGGGCCGAAATGCCACTTGGGCGGATTGATCGGATGGCGGATATTGCCCACCGATACATCGCCGATACCGATGCCGGGAGTGCCGCTGTCCACCGAATCCCAGAACGGGCTGACGTCCTTGAACTGCTTGTAGCCGGTGCCGAAGAACACGTCGTGATAGATGTTGCCGGTGGCGAATTTGCCGGCCAGGTACGACTGCAGCGACCAGGTGCTGAACACTTCGCCACGGGACACGTAAAAGTCGGCCGAGCCGATATCGCCGTTGGGCTTGATCCCGAACAGGTCGTTATAGCCGCCGTGGCGCTCGACCCGCGAGTAGTTGCCCTGGGTCACGGAGGTCCAGTTGTCGTCCAGTTCGTACTCGAACTTGGCGTCGAGGTTGGCGCCTTCGGTCTGGTGGCGGAACCAGGAGCCGGTCAACAGATCGCGGCGATTGACCTTGGGCGGCAGCACATAGCTGGACGGGTCCAGCGGGTTGGCGCGACCACTCTGGTCAGCACGCAGCAACGGGTCGGAGACCGTGGACTTGCGCGACCAGTCGGCATTCAGTTGCAACAGCGCGCGGTCGCTCAGACGCAAGTCGGTGGCCAGGCCGATAAACTTGCGCTCCATGTCGCGGGCATGATCGAAGTCGCCGTTTTTCTCGTAGCCGGCATTCAGGCGATAGCCAAAGGCGCCATCGTTGAACGAATCGCTGGTATCAATCGCCACGTAGCGGCCGAGCAACGAGGAGCCTTGCACGCTGACATTGAGCAGCGGCTCCAGGGTCGGGCGCTTGAGGATGTAGTTGATGGTGCCGCCCGGCGAGTTGAAGCCGTAGAGGAAACCCGACGGGCCCTTGAGCACGTCGATGCGCTCGACGTTTTCCAGGGGCACGTCGTGGTGCGGGGCCAGGGTCAGGCCATCGCGGCGGATGGTGTTGAAGTTGTCCATGGCAAAGCCGCGCAGGCGGAAGTTGTCAAAGCCGCTGCCGCCCGACGAACTGAGCACCGAAGGGTCGAGGCTCAGCACATCCACGGCGGTGCGCGCGGAGCTGTCGGCGATGGTCTTGCTGGAGTAGCTCTGGATGGCCAGGGGGATCTCCATGGCATCCTTGGCGCCGAAGCCACCGGCGTTGACTTCCAGGGCCTTGTTCAGCGGCGCACTGACCCGCGTGGCTTCAAGCTCGGTGACCGACTCTTCACGTTCCTGCGCCGCGACGGCGGGCAAGCCGGTGAGCGAGGACATCAGGCCTACTGCCAACAACGTCGAAAACCCTGGAGCTACCCCGTGCAACTGGTTCATCTGCAATCCCTTGAGCCGAAAATAAACGTATCGACCTCAAGCCCGGCAACACTTGAGAATCGATCTCAAGAGATACAATATAACGTTTCTTTTAACCTGACAATCGCACGATCATTCAATACCCGTTCTCACGTGGCACTTAATGTCAGGCTTCGATCACCTGAGATGACTGCCATGCCCTCCTACACCGCCATCAACTTTGCGCACAAATACAGCCTGTTCAGCGAGCAATGGACACCCAAGGTCATCGCGCAGATGAACGACTACCAATTCAAGGTAGTGAAGATCGAGGGGGATTTTATCTGGCACAGCCACGCGGACACCGACGAGACCTTTATCGTCCTCGAAGGCGCGCTGCGCATTGATTTTCGCGATGGCGCGGTACAGATCGGCACCGGCGAGATGTTTGTGGTGCCCAGGGGCGTCGAGCACAAACCGTATGCCGAAGGCGAGGTGAAGTTGCTGCTGGTCGAACCCTGCGGCGTGTTGAACACCGGCAACCAGGGCGGCGAGCGGACCCAGCAGAATGATGTGTGGATCTAGATCACCACGTTGCGGATAAAGCGCACCGCCACAGGGCCCTCATTGCGATAGGCATGGGGCTGGTGGCTGGGAAACATAAAGAACTCGCCGGCGGCGATGGTGGTTTCGACGTCATCCACTACCAGGGTCAGGCTGCCCTCGAACACGAACAACTGCTCGCTCCAGCCTTCCAGGTCTGGGTCCGGGCAATAGCGATCGCCCGGTTCCAGGCGCCATTCCCATAGCTCCACCTCACGCCGGGCGGTGGCCTTGGCCAGCAATACGGCCTTGCTGCCATCGATCTCACCGGCCCAGGCCAGTTCGTTGATGCGGCTGTGGTCACGGGCGTCGGGGGCCTGGATCAGGTCGCTGAAGGCCACGTCCAGGGCTTCGGCCACGCGGTCGAGGGTGGACAGGCTGACGTTCTTTTCACCCGCCTCGATGGCCACCAGCATGCGCCGGCTGACCCCGGACTTTTCTGCCAGGGCTGTCTGGCTCAGTTCGGCGGCGTGGCGCAGGCGTCGAACGTTCTGGCTGACGTGCTGCAGGACCGAGGCCCGTTGCGGATTTTCTTTGTGCACTATATTGCTCACTCGGTGGGGTTGCGCAGTATACTGCCCAGCTGCGGCGCATTGTGCGTTCCGCGCCCTTCCTGTGCAAGACCAGAGCCGCCATGACCACCTCGACCGCCTCCCCATTGTTTTCCCGCTTCAGCAAAGCCGAATGCGTGCTGGTGCTGATCACCATGATCTGGGGCGGCACGTTTATCCTGGTGCAACATGCCATGACCGTCAGCGGGCCGATGTTCTTCGTCGGCTTGCGCTTTGCCGCGGCGGCACTGGTGGTCGGCTTGTTTTCCCTGCGCAACCTGCGTGGCCTGACACGTTTTGAGCTCAAGGCCGGCGTGTTTATCGGCACCGCGATCATGTTTGGCTACGGCCTGCAAACCATTGGCCTGCAGACCATCCTCAGCAGCCAGTCGGCGTTTATCACCGCGCTCTACGTGCCCTTTGTACCGCTGCTGCAATGGCTGGTGCTGGGACGGCGCCCGGGGTTGATGCCGAGCATTGGCATCATGCTGGCCTTCACCGGCCTGATGCTTTTGACCGGACCGGCCGGCGCATCGTTGAATTTCAGCCCCGGCGAAATCGCCACTTTGATCGGTGCTATCGCAATTGCCGCCGAAATCATCCTGATCAGCGCCTATGCCGGCCAGGTGGATGTGCGCCGGGTGACCGTGGTGCAACTGGCCACCGCCTCGTTGCTGTCGTTCCTGCTGGTAGTGCCCACGGGCGAGGCATTGCCGGACTTTTCCTGGGTACTGCTGTTCAGCGCCGTGGGCCTGGGCCTGACCAGCGCGGTGATTCAACTGGCGATGAACTGGGCGCAGAAAAGCGTCTCGCCCACCCGCGCCACCCTGATCTATGCCGGTGAACCGGTGTGGGCCGGGATAATCGGGCGGATTGCCGGCGAGCGTTTCCCGCCGATTGCCATGCTCGGCGCGGTGTTGATTGTGGCGGCGGTGATTGTCAGCGAGATAAAGACGCGGGAGCAAAAGCCCGTTTCCCTATAGGAGCCGGCTCCTACAGCGCGACAGATAGGGGTTTTCGGTCCATCTTGTAGGATCCTGCCACAGGTTGCCGTTTGGTAATCCGGTTTCCGGCACGTATGATGCATCCCAAACCACCGCAGATTAGAAGCCTATGTCCCTGATAGTTCTACTGCTTCTGCCTTTCATCGGCAGCTGTCTGGCGGCCTTGCTGCCGCATAACGCACGTAATACTGAATCCCTGCTGGCCGGCCTTGTGGCTCTGGTCGGTACCGTACAAGTCGCCCTGCTCTACCCCCAGATCGCCGACGGTGGCGTGATCCGCGAAGAATTTTCCTGGCTGCCCAGCCTGGGCCTGAACTTTGTGTTGCGCATGGATGGCTTCGCCTGGCTGTTCTCGATGCTGGTACTGGGCATCGGTAGCCTGGTGTCTTTGTACGCCCGCTATTACATGTCGCCGGATGATCCGGTGCCGCGTTTCTTCGCGTTTTTTCTGGCGTTCATGGGCGCGATGCTCGGGTTGGTGATCTCCGGCAACCTGATCCAGATCGTGTTTTTCTGGGAACTGACCAGCCTGTTCTCGTTCCTGTTGATCGGCTATTGGCACCACCGCTCCGATGCGCGCCGGGGGGCCTATATGGCGCTGATGGTCACCGGTGCAGGCGGGTTGTGCCTGCTGGCGGGGGTCATGCTGCTCGGCCATGTCGTCGGCAGTTACGATCTGGACCAGGTGCTCGCCGCCGGTGACCAGATCCGTGCCCACTCCCTCTACCCCATCCTGCTGACGCTGATCCTGATCGGTGCCCTGAGCAAAAGCGCGCAATTCCCCTTCCACTTCTGGCTCCCCCACGCCATGGCCGCACCGACACCCGTGTCGGCCTACCTGCACTCGGCCACGATGGTGAAGGCCGGCGTGTTCCTGCTGGCCCGCCTGTGGCCCTCGTTGTCGGGCAGCGAAGAGTGGTTCTGGATGGTCGGCGGTGCCGGCGCCCTGACCCTGTTGCTCGGCGCGTATTGCGCGATGTTCCAGAACGATCTCAAGGGCCTGCTGGCCTACTCCACTATCAGTCACCTGGGCCTGATCACCCTGCTGCTGGGCCTCAACAGCCCGCTGGCCGCCGTCGCCGCCGTGTTCCATATCCTCAACCACGCTACGTTCAAGGCCTCGCTGTTCATGGCCGCGGGCATCATCGACCACGAAAGCGGCACCCGCGATATCCGCAAGCTCAGCGGCCTGGTGCGCCTGATCCCGTTTACCGCGACCCTGGCCATGGTCGCCAGCGCCTCCATGGCCGGGGTGCCGTTGCTCAACGGCTTCCTGTCCAAAGAGATGTTCTTCGCCGAGACGGTATTCATCTCCTCGACCCAGTGGGTGGAAATCGCCCTGCCGGTGATCGCGACCATCGCCGGCACCTTCAGCGTGGCCTATGCCTTGCGCTTCACCGTGGATGTGTTCTTCGGCCCGGCCGCCACCGACCTGCCGCACACGCCCCACGAACCGCCACGCTGGATGCGCGCACCGGTCGAGTTGCTGGTGTTTACCTGCCTGCTGGTGGGGATCTTCCCGGCCCAGGTGGTCGGTGCGATCCTCGCCGCTGCCGCCCTGCCGGTGGTCGGCGGCGTGTTGCCCCAGTACAGCCTGGCGATCTGGCACGGCTGGAACGCCCCGATGATCATGAGCCTGGTGGCCATGACCGGCGGCGTGGTCCTGTACCTGCTGCTGCGCAAGCAACTCAAGCGCGGGCGCTTCAAGTACCCGCCGATCATCAGCTACTTCAACGGCAAGCGCATGTTCGAGCGCTGCCTGGTGGTGATGATGCGTGGCGTGCGCAAGGTCGAGAAACGCATCAGCACCAAGCGCCTGCAGACCCAATTGTTCCTGCTGGTGCTGGTGGCGGTGATCGCCGGGATGATCCCCATGCTGGGCAGCAGCCTGAGCTGGGGCGACCGGCCGAAGATCCCTGGCTCCATCGTGTTCGTCACCCTGTGGCTGCTGGCGATTGCCTGCGCCCTGGGCGCCGCCTGGCAAGCCAAGTACCACCGGCTGGCGGCCCTGACCATGGTCAGCGTGTGCGGCCTGATGACCTGCGTGACTTTTGTCTGGTTCTCCGCGCCAGACCTGGCGCTGACGCAACTGGTGGTCGAGGTGGTGACGACGGTATTGATCCTGCTGGGCCTGCGCTGGCTGCCACGGCGGATCGAAGAGGTCTCGCCACTCCCCAGTTCGTTGCGCAAGGCGCGCATTCGCCGCTTGCGCGACTTGCTGCTGTCGACCGTGGTCGGTGGCGGCATGGCGCTGTTGTCCTATGCGATGCTCACCCGCCAGACCCCCAACGACATTTCCTCGTTCTACCTCAGCCGCGCCCTGCCTGAAGGCGGCGGCAGCAATGTGGTGAATGTGATGCTCGTGGACTTCCGGGGCTTCGATACTTTGGGCGAAATCACCGTGCTAGGCGCCGTGGCCTTGACGGTGTATGCGCTGCTACGGCGCTTCCGCCCGCCCAAGGAAAGCGAGCAACTGCCCGCGCAACAGCGGCTGTTGGCGCCGGACGTGGACACCGACCTGGTCAACCCACGCCAGGCCAGCGACACCGCCCTGGGCTTTATGATGGTGCCCGCGGTGCTGGTGCGCCTGCTGCTGCCGATTGCCCTGGTGGTGTCGTTCTACCTGTTCATGCGCGGCCACAACCAGCCGGGCGGCGGTTTTGTCGCCGGGCTGGTGATGTCGGTGGCGTTTATCCTGCAATACATGGTCGCCGGTACCCAGTGGGTCGAGGCGCAGATGAACCTGCGGCCGATGCGCTGGATGGGCTTCGGCCTGTTGTCGGCAACCTTGACCGGGCTTGGCGCGCTGTTCTTCGGCTACCCGTTCCTCACCACCAGCACCCTGCACCTCAGCTTGCCGGTGCTGGGCGACATCCATATCGCCAGCGCGCTGTTTTTTGACGTGGGTGTGTACGCCATGGTGGTCGGCTCGACCCTGCTGATGCTCACCGCCCTCGGCCACCAATCGGTGCGGGCCCATAAACCCGGCAACCAGGCGAAAGCCGCCGCCACGCCACCACAAGGAGCTGCTGCCTGATGGAAGAAGTCATCGCAATTGCCATTGGGGTCCTGGCGGCCTCCGGCGTCTGGCTGGTGCTGCGGCCACGGACGTTCCAGGTGGTGATGGGCCTGTGCCTGTTGTCCTATGGGGTCAACCTGTTCATCTTCAGCATGGGCAGCCTGTTTATCGGCAAGGAACCGATCATCAAGGACGGCGTGCCCCAGGACCTGCTCAATTACACCGATCCCCTGCCCCAGGCCCTGGTGCTGACGGCGATTGTGATCAGCTTCGCCATGACCGCGCTGTTCCTGGTGGTGCTGCTGGCGTCCCGGGGCCTGACCGGCACTGACCATGTGGACGGCCGGGAGCCCAAGGAATGAGCTGGATGAACCAACTGATCATCGCGCCGATCCTGCTGCCGTTGCTGACCGCTGCGCTGATGATGATGCTGGGCGAGAAACACCGCCCGCTCAAGGCCAAGATCAACCTGCTGTCGAGCATGACCGGCCTGGGCATCGCGATGTTGATGCTGTACTGGACGCAGCAAGGCGGCCCCGCCTCCATCGGCGTCTACCTGCCGGGCAACTGGCAGGTGCCGTTCGGCATCGTGCTGGTGGTGGATCAACTGTCGGCCCTGATGCTGGTGCTCACCGGGATCATCGGCGTCAGCGCCCTGCTGTTCGCCATGGCCCGCTGGGACCGCGCCGGCACCAGTTTCCATGCGCTGTTCCAGATCCAGTTAATGGGCCTCTACGGTGCCTTCCTCACCGCCGACCTGTTCAACCTGTTCGTATTCTTCGAGGTGCTGCTGGCCGCGTCCTACGGCCTGATGCTGCACGGTTCGGGCCGGGCGCGGGTGTCGTCGGGGCTGCATTACATCTCGATCAACCTGCTGGCTTCGTCGCTGTTCCTGATTGGTGCGGCGCTGATCTACGGGGTCACCGGCACCCTGAATTTCGCTGACCTGGCGCTCAAGATCCCGCTGGTCCCGCAAGCCGATCGCGGCCTGCTGCATGCCGGCGCGGCGATCCTCGCCACCGCGTTCCTGGCCAAGGCCGGCATGTGGCCTTTGAACTTCTGGCTGGCGCCGGCCTACTCCTCGGCCAGCGCGCCGGTAGCGGCGATGTTTGCGATCATGACCAAGGTCGGCGTGTACACCGTGTTGCGCCTGTGGACCCTACTGTTTTCCGGGCAAGCCGGCGCCTCGGCGCTGTTTGGCGGCGACTGGCTGGTGTACGGCGGCATGGCCACCATCCTCTGCGCCGCCCTGGCGATGCTCGCCGCCCAGCGCCTGGAGCGCATGGCCAGCCTGAGCATCCTGGTCTCGGCGGGCATCCTGCTGTCGGCGGTAGGCTTCGCCCAGCCCAGCCTGACGGCCGGCGCGCTGTTCTACCTGGTCAGCTCGACCCTGGCGTTGAGCGCGCTGTTCCTGCTGGCCGAACTGGTCGAACGCTCGCGCTCGGCCAACGAGCTGCCCCTGGACGATGAAATCGAAGTGTTGCCACGGCCAGTCGAATCCCTGCACCCGCCCAAGGGCACCAACCTGGACGATGAGCAAAAGGCCGTGGTCGGCCAGGTCATCCCGTGGACCATGGCGTTCCTGGGCCTGAGCTTTATTGCCTGCGCCCTGCTGATCATCGGCATGCCGCCGCTGTCGGGGTTTATCGGCAAGCTCAGCCTGCTCAGCGCGCTGATCAACCCGCTGGGCCTGGGCCAGGCCGTGGATGCGCCGATTCGCCCGGCAGCCTGGGGCCTGGTGGCGTTGTTGATATTCTCGGGCCTGGCCTCGCTGATCGCTTTTGCGCGCCTGGGCATCCAGCGCTTCTGGACCCCAGAAGAGCGGCCCTCGCCGCTGCTGCGCCGCTTTGAGTGCATCCCGATCTTCGTCTTGCTTGGCCTGGCGATTGGCCTGACCTTCAAGGCAGAAATGCTCATGCGCTTTACCCAGGACACTGCCGCCAGCCTGAACAACCCCGAGCACTACGTCATGGCCGTCATGGCCACGCGCCCGGTGCTCAGCCCGCAAGCCCAGGCCGCCGCCGTGGAGGTGCAGCCATGAAGCGCCTGTTCCCTGCCCCGTTACTGTCATTGGCGTTGTGGGTGCTGTGGCTGGTGCTGAACCTGTCGATCAGCCCCGGCAACCTGCTGCTGGGGGCGCTCCTGGGCCTGCTCGCGCCGCTGATGATGGCGCCGCTGCGCCCACTGCCGGTGCGTATCCGCCGCCCAGGGGTGATCATTGGCCTGTTTTTCCTGGTCGGGCGCGATGTGATCATCTCCAACCTGCACGTGGCGTGGGGCGTCTTGACCTGCGGTACACGGCCGCCGCGCTCGCGCTTTGTCAAAATCCCCCTGGACCTGCGTGACGCCAACGGCCTGGCGGTGCTGTCGATGATCACCAGCGTGACCCCCGGCACCGTGTGGTCGGAACTGGCCCTGGACCGCAGCATCCTGTTGCTGCACGTGTTCGACCTGGATGACGAAGTGCAGTTTATCGAGCACTTCAAGCAGGCCTACGAACGGCCCCTGATGGAGATCTTCGAATGAGTGCCCTGCTCGCCAATGCGATCCTGTTGAGCCTGTTCCTGTTTTCCCTGGCCATGGTCCTGACCCTGGTGCGCCTGTTCAAGGGCCCCTCGGCCCAGGACCGGGTCCTGGCCCTGGACTACCTGTATATCCTGGCGATGCTGATGATGCTGGTGCTGGGCATTCGCTATGCCAGTGATACCTACTTCGAGGCGGCGCTGCTGATTGCGCTGTTCGGCTTTGTCGGCTCGTTTGCCTTGGCCAAATTCCTGCTGCGTGGTGAGGTGATCGAATGATCAATGTCAGTGAACTGCCACTGTGGGTGGAAATTATCGTGGCGATCCTGCTGCTGCTCAGCAGCCTGTTTGCGTTGATTGGTGCGCTCGGGCTGTTGCGGATGAAGGATTTTTTCCAGCGCATGCACCCACCGGCGCTGGCTTCGACCCTCGGCGCATGGTGCGTGGCGCTGGCGTCGATTATCTACTTCTCGACCCTCAAGTCCGGGCCGGTGCTGCATGGCTGGTTGATCCCGATTTTGCTGTCGATCACCGTGCCGGTAACCACCCTGTTGCTGGCGCGCACGTCGTTGTTTCGCAAGCGCATGGCGGGGGAAAATGTACCGGCCGAGGTCAGCAGCCGCAGGGCTGACAGCGGTAGCTGATCCCTCTGAATGTACGCGGTAAACAATGTGGGAGCGGGCTTGCTCGCGAAGGCCGTGGGTCAGTCAACATCAATGTTTGCTGGGCCGACGTCTTCGCGGCGATCCGACAAGCCCGCTCCCACATTTGGCCCTGCATACCGTCAGTCAGGTCCAGGCGACGACCAGCAACCCCGTCCCCAACACCAGGCACAATGGCGAATAGAAAAACGTATCCAACCGCGCGAACCGTGACCCGCCGACTTTCTTGAAAAACCCCACCAGCTCCGAATCACCAATCGCCCGCCCAAACATGATCAGGGCAATCGCGCTGATCCCCCATTGCAGGGCCTGATGCCCCACTGGCTGGAAGAACAGCCCCGCCCGCAGGCACACCAACACGGCAATCAGCACCAGCCCCACGGCCACCAGGAACGTACCCAGCGCCGACGCCTTGAACGCCGGCCGTGGCCCGCTGGCGAATTCGCCGGGCAGTTGCGGGATCGCTACGCTGCTGCCCAGCTTGCCGCCTGCGGCCCAGTACACATGGATCATGCTGATAAACGCAAATACCCCGACGACCCACCTCGCAATGACAAAGCTCATGGTTGGATACCCCTGGAAAAGTGCGAAAGAGGATAGTCCTTTTCAGATTTTTTGCAGGCATTTAGTCGTCTGGTGATAAAGTGCCGCCCCATGAAACTCGCCCGTGCCGACCGCTCGTTGATTGCCTGGATGCTCTATGGCTGCGTCCTGTTCAACGTGTTCGCCTGCAGTATTGGCCATGGGCAAATGGTCGGCATGCAGCTCAACGGCATTGGCGGCCAGTTCTGTACCGTAGACCCCCGCACCCAGGCGCCAGCCCCCGTAAACACGGGCGATCAGTCGCTACCCACGCTGTCCAAGGCCTTCGGTTGCCCGCTGTGTTCCACCGGCGGCATGGGCCCGGCGCTCAACTCCAGCCTTAACGTTGCGGTACTGCCCCAGCCTCACGCGCCACCGCCGGCGGTGGTACTCACCGCTGATATTCCCACCCGCTTCACCTGGCCTGCGGCTAATCCGCGCGCCCCGCCTGCCTACGCCTGATACCTGCGCTTTTTGATCCGCACACCGCGCGGCTTCCCCAGGGAAGCGCGGGCGGCTGTGCGCTGCTTTCAAGCCCTGCTTTTCAGGATTTATCGATGAAACATTTACCTCTATTGGCGGGCCTGTTCGGCTGCCTGCCTTTTTGCGCCTGGGCCCTTGAGCTGGCCCCCACCACCATCGACGGCGCCGCCGCCAACGAGCCGGGCCTGGCTCTGGACCAATCCAGCGGCATGGCCTCGCGCCTGGGCCTGAGCGTGCGGGAAACCCCGGCCTCGGTCAGCATCGCCGACCGCAACGATATCGAGCGCCGTGGCGCCAAGACCTTCCAGGATGCGGCCAACACCCTGCCTGGGGTCAACGCCAGTGCGCCGCCGGGGTTTGGCGGGTTTATTTCCTATCGGGGCTTTACCAGCAGCCAGATCACCCAGATGTTCAATGGCATCAACGTCGCCGGTGGCCTGGCACGGCCCGTGGACGCATGGATTTATGACCGGGTGGAGCTGGTGGGCGGTCCCTCCTCGTTGATCAACGGCGCCGGCTCCGTGGGCGGCTCGCTGAACTACGTGACCAAGCTGGCCACCCGCGAGGAGCAGGCCGTCGAAGGCCAGATCAACTACGGCAGCTACGACACCACCGGCATCGCCCTGGGCCTCAACCACGCCCTGACCGAGCCCGGTGCCGAGGTCCAGCACTACGCGCGCCTGGATGTCAGCCGCAACACCAACCATACCCATATCGACCGCCAGCAACGCGATGCCTGGAGCGTGGCCTTTTCCCTGCTCAGCGACCTCACGCCCAACCTGTCCCACACCCTGGCCCTGGAGTACCAGGACGAACACGAGGACAGCCCATACTGGGGCACCCCGGTGCTCAATCCCAAGGCCGGCGAGCTGAAAATCGACAGGCACAACCGCTTCAACAACTACAACGTCGCCGATGGCCGCTACGAACAACGCACGATATGGGCCCGGTCGATCATCGATTACCGGATCAACGACAGCACCACCCTGCGCAACACCCTCTATCACCTGGACAGCCAGCGCGACTACCGCAACCTGGAGACCTACCAGTACAACGCCGATAACAGCCTGGTGAACCGTTCGACGGCCTATCAGGTGCGCCATCAGGGCGAGCAGGACGGCAACCAGTTCGAGCTGCGCCATGACAGCAGCGTGTTCGGCCTGGCCAGCACCTGGTCCGGCGGTTTCGAATACAAGGTCAACAGCACCACCGCCAGCCCGCTGAACGTGTCGGCCAAGAACGCTGTGGACCCCAACCACTTCGATCCGGGGCATTTCTACGACCTGCCAGGCACCAAACCGGGCTTTATCAAGGACAAGACTACCGAAGTGACGACCAAGGCGCTGTTTGTCGAGAACCGCCTGGGCCTGACCGACAAGCTGTCGCTGCTGAGCGGCCTGCGTTATGACGCCATCGACCTGGACGTGACCAGCCACCGCGACAACCTGGGTAACGTCAAGCGCCGTTGGGAGCCGGTGACCGGACGCGTGGGCCTGACCTATCAGTTCATCCCGGCGGCCAATGTCTATGTGCAATACAGCACCGCAGCCGAACAGCCCACCAGCACCACCCAGGTGTTTGATGTCTCCACCGGCAAGCAATGGGAAGTGGGCAGCAAGTTCGATTACCTGGACGGGCGCGGTTCAGCCACCGTGGCCGCCTACCACATCGAGCGCAAGGACTTTGCCGTGACCGACCCACAAGACCCCACCCGCAGTATTGCGGTGGGTGCGCAGTCGTCCAAGGGCATCGAACTGGCCAGCTCGTTGCGCATTACCCCCAGGCTGTTGGCCGAAGGCAATTTCGCCTGGGTCGATGCGCAATACGATGATTTCAATGAAAAAATCGCCAGCGGCGCAGTGGTATCGCGCAAGGGCAACACGCCGACCAACGTGCCCAAGCGCGTAGGCAACCTGTGGCTGACTTATGACATCGCCCCGGCCTGGCAAGGTGGCGTGGATGCGCGGTATGTGGCGCAGGTGTACGCCGATAACGCCAACACCCTGACCGTGCCGGCGTACACCTTGTTTGGCACGTTCCTGACCTACAAGGTCGATCAACACACCTCGGTCACGGGCCGGGTGCGTAACCTGACCAACGAGGTATATGCGCAGTTTGCCCATGTGTCGCCGGCGTATTACCTGGGGTCGCCGCGTACCTTTGAATTGGCGGTGCAAACCAAGTTTTAAGGGGAGCGCTCCCACGTTTGGATCGTCGTTTGCAGTGACGGCGTGGCTATTTCAGGCTGGCTTGGACCTTTGTAGCCACATCCTCCGTCAACCAGGCCTTCCACACTTGCGGATGCTCTTTGAGAAACGCCTGTGCCACTTCGCGCGGCGGGGTGTGCTTTTCGCTCATGGTTGCCAGGGCTTTGTTCAACGGTCCAATTGGAAACTCGACCTTTTCGAAGAACCCGGCAATCTGCGGATATTCCTTCTGGAACGGCGTAGACACGCCAATGCTCAGTTTGGACGCCAACGAACGCGTCGGCTTGGGGTTGGGGTTGTCGGCATCCGTCAGGGTCTTCCACGCCTCGGCGTCGAAGGCAGGTTCCTCCAACTGGATCAACTTGTAGCGCCCCATCAGGGGGGTCGGCGACCAGTAGTAAAACAGGATTGGCCTGCCACGGCGGATCGACGAGGCTATCTCGGCATCCAGCGCCGCGCCCGAACCGCTACGAAAGTTGACGTAGCTGTCGTCCAGGCCATAAGCCTTGAGCTTCTGCTTATTGACCACCTCTGAGGTCCAGCCGATAGGGCTGTTGAGGAACCGTCCCTTGCCGGGGGCCTCCGGGTCCTTGAACACATCTTTATAGCGCGCCAGGTCCTGTACGCTGCGCAGCTCAGGGGCCAGTGGCTTGATCCCTTTGTCCGGGTCGCCCTTGATCACGTATTCCGGGACCCACCAGCCTTCGGTCGCGCCCTTGACGGTATCGCCCAGGCCAACCACCTTGCCTTCAGCCTCAGCCTTGACCCACACCGGGCTGCGGCCCGCCCATTCCTCGCCGATCACCTGGATATCATTCTTGGCCAGGGCGGTTTCCAGGGTGATGGTGGTACCGGGCAGGGTATCGGTGGGCAGGTCGTAGCCCTTCTCGACAATAAAGCGCAGTACTTCGGTGATCAGGCTGCCACTTTCCCAATTCAGGTCGGCAAAATGAATGGGCGCCTGGGCAGCCGCTACCGGTGCGGCCGCCATCGACAGGCCCAAGGTGGTAAGGGATGCTGCCAACAGCGCTCGTATTGCTTTCATGCCTTTGAACCTCGCGTTTACACAGCCATGGCGGATGGCTTTGCTGTCATGCGAAAGCCCTGAATAATTAAGTCCACCCAACTGTAGTAGAGGTTCAACCGATTGCCGGTGCGCTCGCTTATTACTCGCTGGCCTTGAAAGTCACCAGTTCACCCTTGCGCCACTTGGCGGCCTTGCCGGTCACGGCCTTGAGGGTCTTGCTCAGGCCTTCTTGCAGTTGTTCATTGGCGGCGAACACCAGCATCACGCTGTGACCTTCCTTGAACACAATGCCCTCGCCCTGTGCCGTGGAAACAAACGCGTAGTCACCCAGGCCATAGACCGTCAACTTGATATCGCGAAACTTCAGCTCGAACTTGCCACCTTCACGGCTGGGCAGGACTGCGGCGCGAAAGTGATCGCCGACCTTGAGCTCCAGGCGAGGTTTGTCATCGACCACCAACGCTGTTTCGGTATCGATTTCAGCAATGTAAATGCCTTCGGGGGTTTGTTCCGTGATGTAAACAAACCGCGACTGAAACTGCTTAACCAACTTCGCGCGCAAATCACCCAGCACGAACAATGCGTGCATATCCAGATTACTAACTGCCAAGGAAACGCCCCCACATCTAAAAAAGCGCCGCCCGCCAAGGGCAGACAGCACAAAAAAGGCCGATACGGCACGGTACATTAAAAAACTGAAGTTGATTCCCGCCAGACTCGTACAGCCGTGCCTGACAGCCCTTGTACAAGGTCGTCAGGCGGTGCAGGAAATCACAGGTTTATCGGCCAGAGAATACTGGACGCCCCACTTCAGAGAATACCCCATTTGAAAGGGTGGTTTTCCGACAGCCAAAAACCAAGGAAAAACGTTGGATGGAACCGAACGCGGGCTGCCGACAACAATATTAGAACAGCAACGCGGCTTAAAACCACCCGAAATGCTGCAAGCAGGTCAACAGATCAACAGGAGCTCGCCATGCAAAGACTTCATCGCGAACCGACACTGACTCGCGACACCTTATCGCGCAAGGATAGCGCGCTATTCTACAGCGTGTATGCCCACAACGCGTGCCCGGATTTCGCCCTGTATCGGGTCGTCCCGGCGGGCAAGAATTTTTTCCATATCCTGGAAGTGCCCAGCGGTCGGATCAAGGGCTTTCGCAGTGACCATAACAAGGCCTGCGCCCTGGCCAAGGAGTTGGAAGCCCTCCTCTGCATCAATGCCCGTTGACACGTGACTCAAGCAAAATCGAACTATGCGCGCTGGCACGCCTCCCATGGGAGTAGAGACTTAACTATCGTGGAGAATGACATGGACGCGCCAACGCATACCTTGCAAGACCTGTTCGAACAGTTGGGGTTGGAGGCCTCGCCTGCTGCCATCGACACGTTTATCGGTGAACATCCCCTGGCAGAGACTGTGAAGCTGATCGACGCGCCCTTCTGGACCCCGCAACAGGCGCAGTTCCTCAAGGAAGAACTGCGCGAAGACGCGGACTGGGCGATTGCCGTGGATGAGCTGAACCAGCGCCTGCACCAGAGCGTATAACCTGCAGTCAGTGCAGGCGGTCTGAGCGCTCCAGGTCCAGCAGCGCCTGCCAGGCCGCGCGGCATTCCTGGGCTTCGTCGCGACTGGCGAAGGCCGTGCCGCGCTGTTCACCGTTGAGCAACACCACCCAGCAGGCCCTCAGGCCCAGCGCACGCAGGGTCTGTGGCACACCGCTGCCAATCATCACCGCTACATCGACTTTGCTTTGCATGAAAGTTCTCCGCAGGATTAGTTAGCTAGCTAACAATGTGCAGCATCTTAAGCTGTTCCTCACGCCGGAAAAAGCTATCGGCGTAAAAGCTTCCTTGCATAACACGCAACAATCCGTGCCTGGGCCTAGTGCGCGCCAGCCTGCCCCTCAGGCTTATAGCCCAGGCGCAAGCCGCCCCAATGCCGGCCGCTGACCATGATCGGCACGGACAGATCGTGCATCAACTCGCCGGTATCACGGGTATAGGTCTGCAACAGCACAGCCTGCTGGTGGCTGCCGCAGCGGATGCCGGTGCGGTCTTCAAACTTGCGCTTGGTGCGATTGTTCACCGCGTCCACCTGAACATCGCCGGTAAGCGCCTGGGAAAACACCTTGTTGTGCGTCGGCACATAGCCCTGTGGCGTGCAGGCAATCGCGAACACCAGGCCTTCGTGCCGGGGCAGCAAGGCTTCCTGGATAGCGGGCAATACCTGGTCGGTGTAGCCGTCGAAACGGCTGTGGTACTTGGTCGGCTGGCTGTTGGCAATCGGTGTGTAGCTGCGATTGAACAAGTCATCGAGGCTGATGCGGTTCTGCTGGACATCCGCCTCGAACTGCGCGGCGATGCGGCTCGCGCCTTCGCGGGCGAGGTCGTAGATGCGCTGGTGATAATCGTCCAGGCCGACTTCGGCCAGGCGCTCGCTGATCGTTTCGGCCTGCCCTTCCATTTGTATGGCGGCCTCGGCCAACTGCTGGGTCTGCTGGTCGCTGACGGTCAGGTCGCTGCGCATCTGCTCCACCGCATGGAACAGACTGTCGAGCTGCACCCGATTGGTCTCGGTGCCCTGGGCAATCGCGTTGACCTGGCCTTCCACCCCCGCCGCCAACGTGGCAATGCTCTCCAGTTGCTCGCCGGCGTGCTCCACTTGCTCGACGCCGGCCTGCAGATCCACGGACAACTGGCGGATTTGCTCCACCACCTGGGCGGTACGCTGCTGGATGTCCGCCACCATCACCCCGACTTCGTCGGTGGCAGTCGCCGTACGGCCCGCCAGGCCGCGCACCTCATCGGCCACCACGGCGAACCCGCGCCCATGCTCACCGGCCCGGGCGGCTTCAATGGCGGCATTCAAGGCCAGCAGGTTGGTCTGGCTGGCAATCGACTGAATCACCAGGGTCACGCGCTGGATCTCTTCGCTGCGCTGGCTCAGGGCCTCGATCAATTGCCGGCTGTCGCTGGCGCGCTGGCTGAGTTGATGCATGCGGCTGATGGACTCCCCGAGCACCGCGCGCCCCTCGGTGCTGCGCTGATGGGCCTGGCCCGCCGCGCCGAGGGCTTCACGACTGAGCTGGGACGTCAGTTGCTCAGTGCCAATCATCACTTCGGCACTGCTGACGATTTGCTGGGCGGCGCCCAATTGCGATTGCAGGCGGGCCGCCAGTTGCTTGACCGAATAGGCCACGCCGGCGGCTGACAGCGCGTTATGGCTGGTGGTGTAGGACAGGTCGCGGGTCAACGCGCCAATGGCATCCTCGACGACAGCCGGCGCAAGGCTGCGGGCCGGCTTTTTCAGCAGCGGTAGCCAGACCAGCAACAGGGCCACGGGCACGCAGAGGTACATCGACAGGTCGGCAAACGCCAGGCCCGACAATACCAGCACCAGGGCGATGCTTTGCAGGAACGGTGTGACCCAGCCAGGCAGTTGGCGGCTCACCGCGTGCGGCACCACGGCGGCGCCCATCAGAGATCCATCCCCAGCCATGCTTGTTACCCCACTGCTTGTCATTATTGTCTCTGCATTAAACGCCACTAATTGGCCATTATCTATGGGCCATTGGTGTTAGGGCTTGCAGCAGATCAATAGACGGGGGGATGACACGCGCAGGATCACTGCAGGAGCCAGCTTGCTGGCGATAGCGGTGTTGATCGACCGCCTTCGCCAAGCCAGCTCCCTACACAATCAAACAGATCAGGCTTGGCGCTGATGCTTGTCGATTTGCTCGTGGCGCTCTTGCGCTTCGATGCAGTACTTGGTGGTCGGGCTGATCAGCAGGCGCTTGAGGCCGATAGGCTCGCCGCTGTCATCACACCAGCCAAAGGAATCTTCCTTGATACGGCCCAGGGCCTGTTCAAGTTGCGGCAGCATGCGCTGGTCGCGGTCGATGGCGTTGACCAGCCAGGTGCGCTCTTCTTCTACCGAAGCAGCGTCAGCAGGGTCAGCCGGGGTGTCCAGGCTTTCAATGGCGATGCGGTTCTGCTCAATGCGCTCGTGGTGCTCGACTTTCATGTCTTGCAACAACTGCTCGAAAAAAGCGTGCTGCTCGGCATTCATGTAGTCATCCGCCGGCATGGCCAGCAACTTTTCCTTTGTCATTGATTTCTCTATAAAAAATACGTGCATTAAGGCGAATAAGGGAGCGTTCCGGCCAACCTCTGCAGGTCGGGGAAAGACGCCGTCCATTCCAAGCGCCACCCGGCACTCAATTTACGAGGGGCGGCAGTCTACGGCTGACTTGAGGGCGCAGCAACTGAAATGACAGGCAATTTGTCCGACATTCCCCCAAAAGGCACCAGGACGGGCTCGGCAGGTGGTTATCGGAGTGCGTTTATAGCAAGAAATTCAGTGTTGTGGAGCTATATAGAAGACAAACGGTTGGCGGTGCACAAATGTAGGAGCGGGCTTGCCCGCGATAGCGGTGGGTCAGTTGATAGATATTTGACTGACCCATCGCTATCGCGGGCAAGCCCGCTCCCACACAAACAAGCTCCACTTTTTGATTCAACTCTCGCTCAGCGCTTGAGCTTGCGTTTATTGCGATACTGGTCGATCACCACCGCCACCACGATGATCAGGCCCTTGATGATGTCCTGGATGTACGCATCCACCCCCACGAAGGTAAACCCGCTGGCCATCACCCCGAGGATCAGCGCGCCAATCACCGTGCCGGTGATGCGCCCTACCCCGCCCGCCAGGCTGGTGCCGCCGATCACCGCAGCGGCAATCGCGTCCAGCTCATAAGACATGCCCATCCCCGCCTGCCCGGTAGCCGCCCGAGCCGAGGCGACCACACCCGCCAACCCGGCCAGCAGCCCGGCAATGCTGTAGACGATGATCAGGTGCCGCTTGACGTTGATCCCCGAAGTGCGCGCCGCCTGCATATTGCCGCCGATGGCGTAGGTGTACTTGCCGTACTTGGTGTAGCGCAGGGCAATGTGGAAGATCACCGCCACCACCAGAAAGATGATCACCGGCATCGCGCCATGGCCGATGGCCGTGTAGGAATCCGAGAGCATGCTCACCGGCTGGCCTTCGGTGTAATAACGCGCCAGGCCACGGGCCGAGACCATCATGCCGAGGGTCGCAATAAACGGCGGGATGCCGGTAATGGCGATGATGCTGCCGTTGATCGCCCCCGCCAGCAGGCCCACGCCCAGGCCGGCCACCACCGGGATCCACACCGGCAAGTCCGTCAGCGATGGAAACACCGCGCGGGAAAAGTCCGAGGTTTGCGCCAGGCTCGCGGCAATCATTGCCGACAACGCCAGCACCGAGCCCGACGACAGGTCGATCCCCGTGGTAATGATCACCTGGGTCACGCCAATCGCCAGCAAGCCGATGATCGACACCTGCAGGATCATCAGCACCAGGCGCTGGGAGTTCATCAAAAAGCTCTGGTCACGCACGATCCAGCCAAACACTTCGAACACCAGGCCGATACCGATCAGCACCAGGAAAATGCTCAGCTCGGTAGGAAACCGCCGCCGGCTCTTGACCGGTGCCGCAGCGGGCTTTTTTTCCTCGGGTTTGCTTTCCAGTATTGCGTTCATTACCCGTCACCTTTTTTATTCGTTAGTGGACTGCCGTCATACCGGAAGCCAACTGCATGACTTTTTCCTGGGTGGCCTCGGCCCGGTCCAGGGTGCCCATCAACTCGCCTTCGTGCATCACCATCACCCGGTCACTCATGCCCAGCACTTCCGGCAGTTCCGAAGAGATCATGATCACCGCCATGCCCTCGCTGGCCAGAAAGGCAATCAGGCGATAGATCTCGGCCTTGGCCCCGACATCGATGCCACGGGTCGGCTCATCGAGGATCAACAGCCGTGGCTGGGTCATCAACCAACGGGCCAACAGGGCCTTTTGCTGATTGCCGCCCGACAGGGTGTCGATGCACTGCTCAAGGGAGGGGGTTTTTACCCGCAGCTTCTTGCACATGTCCTCGCACAAGGCCCGCAGGGCTTTTTGCTGGATAAAGCCCTTGCCCGAGTAATGGGGCAGCACGGCCATTTCCATGTTTTCCAGGACTGACAGGCACGGGAACAGGCCACTGAGCTTGCGGTCCTCGGTCAACAGCGCAAATCCCTGCTTGATCGCCATGTGCGGGTCGCTGATGCGCAGCACCTGGCCGTCGAGGCGGATCTCGCCGCCGTCGCTTGGGGTAATGCCGAAAATCGTTTCCGCCACATTGGTGCGGCCCGAGCCCATCAGCCCGGCAATGCCGAGGATCTCGCCGGCATGCAGGTCAAAGGACACGCCCTGGAACACGCCGTCCAGGCGCAGGTC
Source organism: Pseudomonas sp. HC1(2025) (assembly GCF_058742075.1). Taxonomy (NCBI): domain Bacteria; kingdom Pseudomonadati; phylum Pseudomonadota; class Gammaproteobacteria; order Pseudomonadales; family Pseudomonadaceae; genus Pseudomonas; species Pseudomonas sp. HC1(2025). Next base: position 3,542,122 of record NZ_CP196017.1, read on the forward strand.
GCGCACCGACAGCAGCAACTCGCCGATGGGTTTGTCGCGCACCGGGAACAGTTGGCTCAATTCGCGCCCGACCATCATCGAGATCAGGCTGTCGCTGTCCATGCTGTCGGCTCGCTGCAGGCCGATATAGGCGCCATCGCGAAACACCGCCACCTCATCGGCAATGGCAAACACTTCATTCATTTTATGGGTGATATAGATGATGCCTTTGCCCTGGGCCTTGAGGTCGGCAATGATCGAAAACAGGTGGGCCACTTCCTTGTCGGTAATCGCCGACGTCGGCTCATCCATGATCAGGATGTCGGAGTCGTAGGACACCGCCTTGGCAATCTCCACCATCTGCCGCTCGGCAATGCTCAAGTTGCCAACCTGCTCCTCGGGGTCAAGGTTGATCCGCAGCCGCGCCAGCAACTGCGCAGTGCAACGGTGCATGGCCCGGTGATTGACCAGGCGCAGGCCATTGAGCTGCTCGCGGCCGATCCAGATGTTCTCGGCGATGCTCATATGGGGCATCAGGTTGAGTTCCTGGTGGATCATCGCGATGCCCGACTGCAAGGCGGCCAGGGGTGTATCAAACACCACCGGCTTGCCCCGTAGGCGGATTTGGCCGGCGTCGGGCTGGTAGATGCCGGCGATGATTTTCATCAGCGTCGACTTGCCGGCACCGTTTTCTCCCATCAGCGCCAGGACCGAGCCGGGGCGCACCCGCAGTTGCACATCGTCCAGGGCCACGACGCCGGGAAAACCTTTGCTGATATGGGCGATTTCCAGCAGGTAAGGCTCTTCTAGACCTGCGGGCTGCAAAGCAGTCGCTTGAGCGAGCATATCGGGGCTCCATCGGCAGGGCGATTGCGAACGCCCTGCGGGCTTATTGTTGTTATTGAACGCTACTTGAACGACGCGACATTGTCCGGGGTGATCAACTGGAACGGCACCACGACGTTTTGCTCGACCGCCTCGCCCCTGGCCATTTTCACCGCCGCCTCCACCGAACCGACCGCCTGCCCCTTGGCATCCTGGAACACCGAGAGCGCCATCTCGCCCTTGGTAATCGCATTCAAGCCGTCGGGCGTGCCATCGACGCCGCCAATCAACACGCTGCCCGGTTTGACGCCCGCGGTTTTCAAGGCCATGGCCGCGCCAATCGCCATTTCGTCATTGTTGGCCACGACCGCATTGAACTCGCGGCCCTGGGTCAGCCAATCGTTCACCAGGGTCATGCCCTTGTCCCGCAGCCAGATCCCGGTCTGCTCCTGTTCAATCTTGATGTCCGGGTATTTGCCGAGGACCTCCTTGACGCCCTTGGTGCGATTGGTCGTCGAGTTGTTGGCCAGGTCGCCCAGCAGAATCACGATTTTGCCTTTGCCGCCCAGTTTCTCGGCCAGGTACTGCATTTGCAGTTTGCCGGCCTCGACGTCATTGGACGTCACCGTCACCACCCCTTTGGGCAGGTCGGTCTGATCCGGGCGGCGGTTGACGTAGACCAGCGGGATACCGGCTGCCACCGCGGCCTTGGTAATGCGTGCGGTGGAGGCGGTGTCCACCGGGTTGACCACCATGGCATCGACTTTCTGGCTGATAAAGTTCTCGACCTGGCTCAGTTGCTTGACCACGTCGGCGCGAGCATCTTCGAACTGCAGTTGCACGCCGTCGCCCTTGGGGTAGGACTTGGCTTGCTTGTCCATATCCTCACGCAGGTAGGTGAGGAAGGTGTCGTCGAACTGCGACATGCTGACGCCAATCTTGATATCGGCGGCCGCGGCCACGCCGCTGGCAAGCAGCATCGACAAGGCCAGCGAGGCGAAACGGATCTGGGTCTTCATGAACGGTCTGTCTCCACTTTCTTGTTGGTTTTCTGGACGTAGCGTTTATCAGAGCGATGAGTTGGCAGCAGGCAGCCGTACCACGGGCGCCCCCGGAATGCAGCACACCAGGGCGCCCTTGCTTTCGATGCAAAGGACATTGAGAAAAGAGAAATAGAAGGGCCGTGCGCGGGGCGGGAAGGCAGTACGTAACACTCGCAGTACAGCGTTGAAGATTTTCATCTGACGGTACCTGGTTGTTTTTTTATCTTGTTTTTGTTGAGCCCACCGCGTCCTTTATAAAGGAAGGCCGGGACAGACTTTCAGCAACCTGGAAATGACTTTATTGGAAAATAATTTCCATATCAACTCATTTTAGAATTTTATTCTATTTCCACTCTACCCCTTCCAGCGTGGCCATCTCCACCACTTGCCGGCGCTCGGCGCTGAGCCTGGCGGCATCCAGCACGCAGGTGGCTTCCCAGGCATCCCTGGCCTGCACCGGCAGTTCGCCCTGGCCCTGGACTGCGCTTTGCAATTGGCGATAGAACTGGTTCCAGGCGCCCTTTTGCGAAGGGATCCGCTCGCGTTCCGCGCCTTGTTCGAACCAGCCCCAGCGGCGATGATCTTCGGCGCCCCAATGTTCACCTTCGGTCTTCGGATTCTTGCCGGCCAGCAGCGCCTGCTCCTGGCCATCCAGGCCTTCGACGGTGTAGCAGCCCGCCGTGCCGTTCACTCGAAAACGCGGGGCCTGGCTGTTTTGCAGGGCGCTGCCCCACAGGTGGGAAATCACCCCGTTGGCGTGGGTCAGGCAGACAAAGAAGCCATGATCGACCGTGGGATGCTCGGCGCTGTACTGCAATTGCGCATACACCAGCTCTACCGGACCGAACAGCTGCAAGGCCTGGTCCACCAGATGGCTGCCCAGATCCCGCAGGAACCCGCCGCCGCTGGCGTTGCCCACCGCTTGCGGGCTGTAGCGCTCTACCCTGGATTCAAAGCGGGTGATAGTGCCCAGGGCGCCAGCCTCGATCAGCTTGCGCAGGGTCAGGTAGTCCGAATCCCAGCGCCGGTTCTGGTAGACGCTGAGTTTTACCCCTTCACGTTCGGCGGCGCTAATCAGCGCCCGCGCCTGCTCGGCATTGGCGGCGAAGGGTTTGTCGCTGACCACCGCCACACCATATTCAATGGCCTCCAGCACCAGGGCCGGGCGGCCCTTGAGGGTGGTGGAGATCACCAGCACCTCCACCCCGGCTTCGACGATCTGCGCGATGCTGTCGAATGCCGGCACCCCGGGATGCTCCGTCGCCAGTTGCTGGCGGCGCTCGGGGGCGCGGGTCACCACGCCAACGAAGATTGCCCCGGGCAATGTGGCGATCAGCGGGGCATGAAAAAAACGGCCACCGTGGCCGTATCCAACCAGTCCGATTCGCATGAACCAACTCCTCTCGTGATCTGCAAACCCAATCAAAATGTAGGAGCTGGCTTGCCTGCGACGGCGGTAGATCAGTCAAGTATTTCTAACCTGATCCACCGCCGTCGCAGGCAAGCCAGCTCCTACATTGACCGCGCTAGCCGTAGAATGCCGGGCGCTGCGGCAAGCTGACCGCAACGATCTGCCCACTGCCCTGGGCCTCGATACACGCATCCGCCGCCACCGCCGCCGCAAAACCATCCCAGGCCGAAGGTCCCCCCACCTGGCCGGCGCGCACGCCATCGATAAAGGCCTGCAACTCGACGTCATAAGCGCCAATAAAACGGTCTTTCCAATCCATCAGAATTGCATTCGATAGCTTGGCGCCGCTGCGCAGTTGCACCTGGGACGGCTCTGGCAATTTGGCAATGCCCGTCTCCCCCACCACTTCACACTGGATGTCGTAGCCGTACTGGCAGTTCACAAACACTTCCACATCGATCCGCGTCCCCCTGGCGGTTTCCAGCAGCACGATCTGCGGGTCGCGCAAATGGCTCAGGGCCTTGCTGGTTTTACGCGGGAACACCACCTGCACTGACACATAGTCATCGGCCAGCAGCCAGCGCAGCACGTCCAGCTCGTGGATCAAGGTGTCGGTGATGGCCATGCCGGTGTTGTAGTTTTCCCCCACCGTCGGGTTGCGGTGGGCGCAGTGCAGCATCAACGGCTCGCCGATCTGGCCGCTGTCGATCACCGCCTTGAGCGCCTGGTAGCCCTGGTCATACGGGCGCATGAAACCGACCTGGACCAGGCGCTTGCCGTGGGCCACTTCCGCCTCGACGATCTTGCGACAGCCTTGGGCAGTGACAGCCAGGGGTTTTTCACAGAACACCGGTTTGCCAGCTGCGATAGCCGCCAGCACAAATTCCTCATGGCTGGGGCCCCAGGAGGTGACCAGCACCGCCTCGACCTGCGCCGAATGGATCAGCGCATGACCGTCGGCGTACACCTCGGCGTTCAGTTGCAGGTCAGCCACCACCTGGGCCGCCTGCTCAAGGTTGATATCGGTGACCGCCACCACCTGGCTGTTGAGCAAGGTCTGGCTGCACCGGCGGATATGGTCCCGGCCGATGGCGCCCGTACCGATCACACCCAGCTTCAAAGACATGGCAACGCTCCTCTTATGGTCAGTACTGCCGGGCCTTGGCCAGGCGTTCATTGAGTTGTTTGGCGCAGGCATTGGTGCGTTCGCTGGTGGACACCTGCGCCACGCCAACCCGCCACCACGACAGGTAGCCGTGGATCATGGTCTTGGGCAGCACCTTGATATCGATCAGCGTCGACACGCTCTGCGCGCGTGCATCAGCCAGCGCGGCGTGCAGCTGCGCAACCGTCGTGACCTTGTAGGTCTTGCAACCATAGGCCGCCGCGCTCATGGCGAAATCCACCGGCACCAGGCCGCCATCGAGCTTGCCGCTGTCGGGGTTGCGGAAGCGGAACTCGGTGCCGAAGCTGTCCATGCCATTGCCCATCTGCAGGTTGTTGATGCAACCGAAGGCCATGTTGTCCAGCAGCACCACGTTGATTTTGCGCCGCTCCTGGATCGAGGTGGCCAGCTCCGAATGCAGCATCATGTAGGAGCCATCGCCCACCAGGGCGTAGACCTCGCGCGCCGGCTCGGCCAGCTTCACCCCCAGGGCTGCGTTGATCTCGTAGCCCATGCACGAATAACCGTACTCGACGTGGTAGGTGTTGACCCCCTTGCTGCGCCAACTGCGCTGCAAATCCCCCGGCAGGCTGCCGGCGGCGGCCACAATCACCGCGTCGTCGGCCAGGGTCGCGTTAAGCACACCCAGTACCTGGCTCTGGGTCAGGCAGGAGCCGGTCAGCTCGATGAATTCGCGTAGCACCGCCGCATCCATGTGGTCGTGGATCTCGGGGCTGAAGTCGGCGTCGGTGTAGCGCGCCTGATAGACCCGGTCCACTTCGGCATCCCCCTGCGCACGGGCCTGGCGGGGCTGCTCGCCCCATTGCGTGGCGTAATCGCCCAGCGCGTCGGCCAATGCCAGCAGCCCGACCCTGGCATCTGCCAGCACCTGGACACCGTCGAGCTTCAGCACATCGCCAGGGCTGATATTGAGGTTGAGAAACTGCACCTCGGGATGTTGGAACAGGGATTTCGACGAGGTGGTGAAGTCGCTGTAGCGCGTGCCGATGCCGATGATCAGGTCGGCATCCCGGGCCAGCAGGTTGGCGGCCAGGCAGCCGGTTTCACCGATGCCGCCGACATTCAGCGGGTGGCTGGAGACGATGGCGCTCTTGCCGGCCTGGGTCTCGGCAAAGGGGATCTGAAAGCGCTCGGCAAACGCCTGCAGCGCGGCATTCGCGCCGGAGTACTTGACCCCGCCCCCGCAGATAATCAGCGGCTTGCGCTTGGACTTGAGCAGCGCGGCAGCGTCGCGCAGCATCGCTTCGGTGGCCGGGCGTCGGTCCAGGCGGTGCACGCGTTTTTGCAGGAAGTAATCGGGGTAATCCCAGGCCTCGGCCTGCACGTCCTGGGGCAAGGCCAGGGTCACGGCGCCGGTTTCGGCCGGGTCGGTCAGTACGCGCATGGCGTGGATCGCCGCACTCATCAACTGTTCAGGGCGGTTGATGCGATCCCAGTATTTGCTCACGGCGCGAAACGCATCGTTGGTGCTGATGCTCAGGTCATGGAATTGCTCGATCTGCTGCAACACCGGGTCGGGCTGGCGACAGGCATACACATCGCCGGGCAGCAGCAACAGCGGGATGCGGTTGGCGGTGGCGGTTGCCGCGGCGGTCAGCATATTCGCCGCGCCGGGGCCGACCGAAGCGCTGCAGGCGTAGACCTTGCGCCGCAGGTGCTGCTTGGCAAACCCAATCGCGGCATGGGCCATGCCCTGCTCGTTGCGGCCCTGATGCACCACGAGCTCGCCACCGTCTTGCTCCAGGGCCTGGCCCAGGCCCAGCACATTGCCGTGGCCAAAGATGGTGAACACGCCGGCGACAAACTTGCTCTGCACGCCATCGACTTCGATGTACTGGTTATCCAGGAACTTCACCAGGGCCTGGGCCATGGTCAATCGGGTTGTGCTCATGTTTGGCCCCCTCGGCGCCTACGGGTTAAAGATCCAGCAACCAACTGTGCTGCGGGTCATTGTGAAAGTGCCAGGCGCGCTTGGGGCCGGCCATCACGTTCAGGTAATACGATTCGTAGCCATAGGGCACGCTGACCGGGTGATAACCCTTGGGCACCACCACCAGGTCGTGGTTTTCCACGGCCATGGCCTGGTCGATGCTGCGGTCGTCGGTGTACACCCGCTGGAACACAAAGCCCTGGGAGGGGTTGATCTGGTGGTAATAGGTCTCTTCAAGAAAGCTCTGGTGCGGCAGATCATCGGTATCGTGCTTGTGCGGCGGGTAGCTAGATGAGTGCCCGGACGGCGTACGCACCTCCACCACCAGCAGCGAATGGGCCGGCTCGCTGTCGGGCAGGATGTCGCAGACGTAGCGGGTGTTGGCGCCCTTGCCGCGCACACTGCGCCGGCACTGCTCGGGGCGGATCAGCCGGGGCGCGAGACCGGCGGCAAGGGCGCCGGGCGCGGCGCAGACGGCGATCTGCACATCGCTCAGGGCTGTCACCTGGGCCCGCGTGCTGGGCGGCAGATAAGCTGCGAAGGGCGACTTATCCTCGAACACCGACTGGCGATCACCGAGGTTTTGCCAGCTGAAGCCCTCGCCTTCGATGCTCACCCGGCCGCTGAGCAGCACCAGGCACAGCTCGTCGTCGTTGGCGCTGACCGGCAGTGTTTGCCCCAGGCTCAGGCGGTAAGCGGCAAACCCTACATATTCCAGGCGCCCCTCTGGCAGCGCGACCATGGTTGGCCCGCGCGGGGTGCTTTTGACCAGCAGGCTCATTGTGCAGCCCTCGCATCCAGCAGCGCGCGCAAGGTATCAAAGCCTTTTTTTGCATAGATATAGCTGGGGGCCACGGCCGGGTCCTGCTCAGCCTCCACCACCAACCAGCCGCTGTAGCCAGCGCCCAGCAACACGTCCAGCAACTGGGCGAAGTCGATATCGCCATCGCCCGGCACCGTGAAGGTGCCGTTGACGATACAGTCGGGAAAGCTCCACAGCTGGTTGCGCGCCAGTTGCACCACCGGTTTGCGCACATCCTTGAAGTGCACATGGCAGATACGGTCCAGATGCTTGCGCAGCACCTCGACCGGCTCGCCACCGCCCATGTAACAGTGCCCCGAATCGAACAACAGGCCGACCTCCGGGCCAGTGAGGCGCATCAGGGTGTCGATGTCCTCCGGGGACTCGACGTACGCGCCCATATGATGGTGGTAGGCCAGGCGCACGCCCTGGGACAGGGTAAAACGCGCAAGCTCAGTGAGCTTGTCGGCGTAGGCCTGCCATGCCTGTTCGCTGTGAAAGCGCGGGCGCTCGATCAGACGGATCGGCGAGCCCTGGATCGAGTCGGCCACTTCACCGTAGACCAATACCGTGGCGCCGTTCTCGCGCAGCAGTTGCACATGGCTGGCGATGGCGTCGATTTCCTCGGCCACCGAGCGCCGGGCCAGGCGGCTGGAGTACCAGCCGGAGACCAGCGCCAGGTCGTAGGGGCGCAACACATCACCCACGCCCTTGGCGTCCTTGGGGAATTTGCCGTTGAGTTCGAAACCTTCGTAGCCGATGGCCTTGCCTTCGCTGAGCGCGGTGCTCAACGGCGTCTCGCCGCCCAGGGCCGGCAGGTCGTCGTTACTCCAGGAGATGGGGTTGATGCCAATACGGATTGCGGGCATGGCTGCACCTTTTATTGTTTTAACCTTGAGGCTGCTGAAATCTGCTTGTGTGGGAGCTGGCTTGCCGGCGCCCACATTTGAGCGTGTTTAAACTCTCGAGCTGCGCCAGGCCTGGATCAGTTGTTCGAAGGTCTGCTGTACCTGCTGGATCAGCGTTTCGTCGTCGATTTCCCCTGCCATCCACGCCCTGCTCGGGTCCTGGAAGATCGTGCGGCCCACGGCAAACCCGCGGCAGGTCCGGCTCTGGCTGGCCTGCTGGAAGCCCTCGGCCAAAGAGTGCGCCGGCGCATTCAGGCCCAGCAATACCACGCCCCGGCAGTAGGGGTCGCGTTCCTCGATCAGTTCATCGAGCTGGTGCCACTGCTCGGCCGACTGCGCCTCAATCTTCCACCACGCCGGGTAGATACCCAGGTTGTACAGGCGCTTGAGGCTGCGATAGAGCACATCCGGGTAGGTCGAAGGGTGATCCTTGGGCGGCACCACTTCCAGCAGCAGTTCGTGGCCGCTGGCTTGCGCGGCTTGATACAGGCCCTTGAGCTGCGCTTCCTGTTCCAGGCGCAGCAGCGGCTCGTCGTCGGGGTGAAACTGCACCAGGCACTTGATGATCTGCTCCTGGGGCCAGCCGATCAGGTTACTGCCGATCGAGCGCCCGTGTTCGAACGCCAGCGGCCGCGAACCCTGGACCTCTACCGGGCGCGCGACCCACCAGCCACGGCCGGTGGCGGCGTTCAGCGCGTCCTGGCCAAAGCGCTGGTCGGCCAAAATACCCACATCGGCCTCCACACCCTGCTCGTGCAGTTTGCCTTCGACGCGTTCTACCGCCTGGATAAACAGTTGCTTGATCGCACTGATCCGCGCCGGGTCCTGGCCGCCTTTTTGCGCCAGCTCCAGCAGTTGCCAGCGATGGTCGAAGGCAAACACAAACAGCTGCTTCCAGGTTTTGCGCGGCACACTGACCTGATGCAAACGCTGCAGTACCAAATCCTGATCCGGCCGGGTGATAGGCACCGGGCTGTTGAACAGATACTCAAGCTCCGCCGGGGTCGGCATTGCCGGGGCGCAGGCATGGCGCGACACCACCAACCCGCCGCAGGCATTGGCCAGCTGGCAGCAGCGCGTGTCATCGGCCTCGTTCAGCCAACCACTGAGAAAGCCGGCCATAAACGCATCGCCGGCCCCCAGCACGTTAAGCACCTCGACCCGCACCCCGGGATAGATCGCGCCGTCTTCCAGGCGCGCCGGGATCGCCCCGTGAATCACCGTGCAACCCTGCGGGCCGAGCTTGACCACCAGGGTCGCCGCCGTCAGTTGGCGCACCGTGCGTAAGGCGCTTTGCAGATCGTGGCTGGCGCCGGCAATCAGGAACTCTTCCTCGGTGCCGACAATCAGGTCAAAGCGCGGCAGGATCCCTTGCAGATGCTGGCTGACGCTCTGGTCGGCGACAAAACGGGTCTCGCCGTCAGCCTTGCCCGCCAGGCCCCAGAGCACCGGGCGGTAGTCAATATCGAGCACGCGCTTGACCCCGTGTTGCTCGGCGTAATCCAGGGCCTGGAGGCTGGCCTGGTACACGCCGTCGGTGGAAAAGTGAGTGCCGGTGATCAGCAACGCCTTGCTGCTGGCAATAAAGGCTTCGCTGATATCGGCGGCACACAGGGCCATATCGGCGCAGTTTTCGCGGTAGAACACCAGGGGGAAGGTTTCGCGGTCCTTGAGGCCCAGCAGCACCATGGCGGTCAGGCGCTGTGGGTCGACGGTGATGCCACTGACATCACAGCCCTCGCGCACCAGCGACTCCACCAGAAAGCGCCCCATGTGATCGTCGCCGACCCGGCTCAACATCGCCGACTTGAGCCCCAACCGCGCAGTGCCGAAGGCGATGTTGGCGGAGGAGCCGCCCAGGTACTTGGCAAAACTGGCGACATCTTCCAGGCGCGCCCCGACTTGCTGCGCATAGAGATCGACGCCCAGGCGCCCAAGACAAATCAGATCCAATTGACGCCCACTGGCAAAACGAGTCTGGCCCATGCTGGCTCCTGTTATTTTTATCAGCCCGCGCCTGCCGTCGTGACGGCGACGCTCTTGGTGGATGCAGACTAGGACGTCCGGCGCCAGCAATCAATATTTATTCTATAAATATTTTATGTGGAATATATTTTCCATTAAGATATTTTTTGCCGCCTTCCCTGTAGACTTGCGCCCATCGACCTATTGTCATGGGCGAGGTGCGCCTCACCTGCCCTGTAAGAACAAGCCAGAAGGATTGCCTATGTCCCGCTCCGATCAGCAGGCTCCCGCCGAGATGCTCGCCAGCCCTCCGATCAATGCCGAGCGTCTGTTGCAGCTGATCACCGATGAATACGAAAGCCTGCCCCGCCAGCTCAAGCGCATCGCCAGCTACATGAGCCAGCAGAGCGATCGGATCATGGTCGACCGCATCAGCGACATCGCCCGGGAATGCGAAGTCCATCCTTCGGCCATCGTACGGTTTTCCCAGCGCTTTGGTTTCAGCGGGTTCAGTGAGATGCAGGCGCTGTTTCGCGAGGCGTATACCCACAAGACCACGCCGGTGCAGAACTACCAGCAGCGCATCCGCAGCATGATCGCCAACAAGTCGCAGAAAGCCAGCGCTGGCGACCTCGCCCGTGAATGCGTGAATGCCACACTGTCCGGCATCGAGCGCCTGGGCCTGGAACTGGACGATGCAGCCTTCGAGAAAGCCGTGGACCTGGTGGTCAACGCCGACAATATCTACGTGGTCGGGGTGCGCCGCTCTTTTGCGGTGGCCGACTACCTGGTCTACAACCTGCAGCACACCAACAAGCGCATCCACCTGGTCTCGGGCCTGGGTGGCAGCTATCGCGAGCAGATGCGCAGCGTGCGCGCCAATGACCTGGTGATCGCCATCAGCTTCACGCCCTACGGCAAGGAAACCCAACACTGCCTGCGTATCGCCCAGCATCACCAGGCCAAGACGCTGATCATCACCGACAGCAACCTGTCACCGCTGGCCAAGCGCGCCAACACGGTGTTGCTGGTCAATGAAGGTTCCTCGTTTGCGTTCCGCTCGCTCAGTGCCACGCTGTGCCTGTGCCAGGCGCTGTTTATTGCGGTGGCGTACCGGCTGGAGTTGAAGGTCGATGAGATTCACGAACAGGTGGGGTTTGACGACTAATAAAAAGGCCGCCCCTGCCATGCAGGAGCGGCCTTGATCAAGCGGGTACGCGGGTTAGTGCATGAAGATCGCGATCAGGATAATGACCGGGATCGGCACACCGAGGAACCACAGCAGTAATGAGCGCATGACGTTCTCCTTGAATTAACGAATGGTTTCCAGATACACCACGGCATCCCGGCGGCGACCGCCGAAGGTCGCGGCGAAACTGGCGAAGAAGGCACCGAGCAACAGCGCGACGAAGGTCCACAGCGAGGTCACCGCGGCGATCTTGCTGGCGGTATCGGCGGCCTGTTTGGCCTTCAACTTGGCATCTTCCAGGGCTTTGCGGGCATCACCGTAGACCTGGTCGACACGCCGCTCGGCATCGGCCTGGCTGAGGTTGGTGCGCTGGCTGATCAACTGCGCCAGGTAAGTACGGTCTTGCGGCGCCAGTTGGCCGTCGTTGCCCAAGGTGCGGGCGAAGATCCGCGCCACCACGCCATGCACCGCATCGTCACTGGCAGCGGCCGGGCGATCATCGCGGAACAGGCTGTCGACGTAGTAGCCGAAGTCATCGCCATTGGCCGCGTTGCTGGCAGCCTGGGTCAAGCCGCTGGCGGCACCCGAAACCACGCTCGCACCGGCCTGCACACCGCCGCCGACAATGCTGCTGACCGAGCCGACCACCAGGGTCGCGGTCACCAGCGTGGCCACGGCCCAGGACAGAAAGCCGTGGGCGGTGTCGCGAAAGTACACCTCATCGCCATGCATATTGGCCCATTTGACCCGCAGCCGGCCGGCGATATATCCGCCCAGCCCCGCCGCGACAATCTGGGTAAAGGCCAGCCAGACAATCGTGGAAATGCCCAGGCCCTTGGCGCTGATGCCGCTGTCGGCCCACGGCGACACCGCCGAAAACCCCAGGCCGAAGCCCAGCAACACCAGGACCAGGGATAACGCAGCGGCAGCTGCGGCCCCGGCAAAGATCGCCCCCCAGGAAACCCCGGAGAGCGTGCTCGACTCTTGCAAAGTGGATGAGGATGTCATCATTGTTGTGGTGCTCCAGGCATTGAAAAATGGTGTTACATCTGTCGGAAAGGACAGTGCAGGCGGCGTGCCAGTCGCCGTTAAAATAAAAACCTATTAATTTCAATGAGATAAGTAAGTTGAACTTCCTAGGATCATGCAACTTGCAAGAACGCAGGTTAAGTGGCGGGCGTTATGCATTCCCGGGCCATCCGCCAACCTTGTGGGAGCGGGCTTGTCGGATCGGCGCATCGCCGCGAAGACGTCGGCCCAGCAAACATTGATGTTGAATGACCTGCCGCTTTCGCGAGCAAGCCCGCTCCCACAGGGGATCTGCGTTTAACTGACTGGCTTAGGGCAAGCCCGCTCCCACATTGACCGAGGCCTACATGAATTTTCTTTTAGAAACCTCGCTATCATTTCTTGGCAAAATGCCCCCCACTCCCGTGTGACCAGGTAACCCTTATGACCCGCATTTTGACCATCGAAGACGACGCCGTGACGGCTCGCGAGATCGTCGCCGAGCTGAGCAGTCATGGACTGGACGTGGACTGGGTCGACAACGGCCGCGAAGGCCTGACGCGGGCAGTCAGTGGCGACTACGACCTGATCACCCTCGACCGTATGCTCCCGGAGCTCGATGGCCTGGCCATCGTCACCACCTTGCGCACCCTCGGCGTGTCGACGCCGATCCTAATGATCAGCGCCCTCTCCGACGTGGATGAACGGGTGCGCGGCCTGCGGGCCGGTGGCGATGATTACTTGACCAAACCCTTTGCCTCCGACGAGATGGCCGCGCGGGTCGAGGTGTTGCTGCGCCGTAACAATGCGCTCAAGGCCGCGCAAACCGCGCTGCGCGTGGCCGACCTGGAACTGAACCTGATCAGTCGCGAAGCCAGTCGCGCCGACCAACCCCTGAGCCTGCTGCCCACCGAGTACAAGCTGCTGGAATTCCTGATGCGCAACACCGGGCAAATCCTCTCGCGGATGATGATCTTCGAGGAAGTCTGGGGTTATCACTTCGACCCGGGCACCAACCTGATCGACGTGCACATTGGCCGCCTGCGCAAGAAAATCGACCCGCCGGGCCTGACGCCACTGATCCGCACGGTACGAGGTTCGGGCTATGTCATTGCTGAACCCGTCTAACGGCTGGCGCTCGTCCAGCAGCCGCCTGCTGGCCCTGTACAGTTCGCTGTTCGTGGCCTGGAGCTGCATCCTCATGGGGGTGCTGTACTACGAAGTCTCGGGTTACCTGGGCGACCTGTCGCGCCATTCGCTGATGCAGCGCCAGCATCTGTTCCAGCGCTTCGAAGGCGCGCAACTGGATGAAGCCCTGGCCACCAGCATGACCTTCGATATGAAGGGCATTGACGCCTATGGCTTGTTCGATGGCCAACAGCGCCCCCTCAGCGGCCCGCTCCAGCAAATCCCCCCAGGCCTGCCCCTGGACGGGCGCATCCATGCCTTGGCCAACTGCATCGAATCGGATGACCCGAAACTGCCCCGGGGCAGTTGCGACGCGGTGGCGACCCATACCCAGGATGGCCGCTGGCTGGTGCTGGTGCGCGATAACGGTTCATTGCTGGGCGTGACAAGGATCATCCTGCAGGCCCTGCTCTGGGCAATCTCCCTGACCATCATCCCCGGCGTCGCCGGCTGGCATCTGCTACGCCGGCGCCCGTTGCGGCGGATTCGCGGGATCCAGGCCAGCGCCGAAGCCATCGTCGCCGGCGACCTGACCCACCGCCTGCCGCTGTCCAACCGCCGCGACGAACTGGACATGCTCGCCGCCATCGTCAACGCCATGCTTGAGCGCATTGAAAAACTGATGAACGAGGTCAAGGGCGTGTGCGACAACATTGCCCACGACCTGCGCACCCCACTGACCCGCTTGCGCGCGCAGTTGTACCGGATCAAGCAACAGGCCAGCGAGGAGTCCCCCCTGGCCCTGCAGCTCGATGCAGTGATCAGCGAGACCGACACGCTGATGGCGCGTTTTCGCGGTTTGCTGCGTATTTCCGAGCTGGAGGACCGTCAACGACGCTCCGGCTTCCTGGTCTTCGATCCCCTGCCGTTGCTCCAGGAACTCCATGACTTCTACCTGCCCCTGGCGGAAGAAGGTCAGTTGGAACTGCTGCTGCAAGTCCCCGAAGCATTGCCACCGATTACCGGTGACCGGGCACTGCTGTTCGAGGCCCTGGCCAACCTGCTGAGTAATTCGATCAAGTTCACCCCGCCGGGCGGCGAGGTGATTCTGCGCGGGATCGACGTTGCTGGCAGCACGCGCATCGAAGTCCTGGACAGCGGCCCCGGGATTCCCGAAGCGGAACGGGCGGCGGTGTTCCAGCGTTTCTACCGGGTCGATGAGGCTAACCAACAGGGCAGCTTTGGCCTGGGCCTGTCGATTGTGGCGGCGATCATCAACCTGCATGGCTTCCGTCTGGAAGTTGGCAGCAGCGAGCGTGGGGGCGCGCGACTGACCCTGGACTGCCGCACACACACGCCACTGTAGGCGCCGGCTGGCCGGCGATAGTGGCCGATCAGGCCGGGAAGTTCTTGCGCAGCGCCTCGACGCCGCCGGTGTAGACGCCGCTGAACAGCTCTTCAACCTCAGCATCCGTCACGCCCGCAACCGGAGTGAACACACCCGACCAGGTGACCTTGGCCGAGTGCTCACCCAGCGCTTCAACCTGCAATGTCGCCAGATAGGCACTGACCGGAAACGGCGATTCGCTGAGGGTGTAGCTGTAGGTGCGCGCAACGTTATCGAAGGTCTGCAAGTGCTCGACCACCACCGCGCCATCCACGGTTTGCAGGTGCCGCACGCGCCCGCCTTCGCCCGGTTCGCTCTTGGCAATCAGCGGCAGCCAATCGGGCAACGAGTTGAACCCACCGACCAGTTGCCAGACTTGATCGGCCGACACCGGGATTTCAATGACAGCAGCAGCTTTGGCCACGATATAACTCCACGACTGGGAAAAAGTCAGGCAGCTTACGCTGCCTGGCGGTGTTGGCGCTATTGGCCGCTCAGCCGTGTGCCGACTTGGCACACTCGCAGCCGGTGGCCGACTCGCACGGTTCACCATGGGCATGGTGATCGGCACAACCCTGGCAGCAATAGCCCTTGCCGTCTTTGGTCACAGCGTTCTGCCCCAGTACACATTTGCAATGCGGGCAGGCACAGGTTGGATCTGGCATGATCAGACTCCTTTTTTTTGGTCGTCCCGGTGCAGCGAATGCCGGCACCTTTAGCAGTGACTGCGGGCCGCTGCCCTTGGTTCAGCGCCGTTAATCAGCCTGGCGCGTGCTGCTGCGATACATGAACACCAGGGCCAGCACCAGGCACAGCATCGCCAGCACCCGGCTGCCGGACAGTTCGATGGCCGTGTTGCCCATCCAGCCGAAGTTGTCGATCAACATGCCCATGGCCAATTGGCCGACGATCACCGCCACCGTCGCCACCGCCGTGCCCACGATCGGCACCGCGCCGACCATCACCATCATGTACACCACACCGAACAACGCCCCGGTCAGCTGCCACTTGGGCACCTCGAGCAGGCTGACGGCCTGGGCCGGCTCAAAAAACAGGATCAGCAGGCCGGTCACCAGCGTGCCCACCGAGAACGTCACCAGGCTGCTGCGCAGCACGCCGACGGTTTGCCCCAGGCGCCCATTGATCGCCGCCTGCACACTCAACACCGCGCCGGCGGCAACCACCAGCACCAACAATGCAATCAGATTCATCGCCTTAACCTCGCGCAATCAAAACAAGGGCTATCACAATCAACAGCAGGGCAACCCAGCGTTCGCCATTGACCCGCTTGCGGGCGGTGCCGAACCAACCGAAGTGGTCGATCAGCACGCTCTTGCCGACCTGGCCGCAGAGGATCGCGATCATGGTCATGGCAATGCCGATATGGGGCGTGGCCAGGGTCAGCACCACCACATACATCGGCCCCAGGAAACCCCCGATCAACTGCCAGCGCGGCAGTTCATTGAGGGCCGGACCTTTTTGCGGGCCGCTGAACAGCAGGAGCAGCAGCAAGATTGCCGTGCCCACCGCGAAGATGCTCAAGGTCGCCCATAAGTGCCCCACCTGGGCGCCCAGCGGCCCCAACAAGCCCGCCTCCACCGACAGGCCCATGCCTGCCAGGATCACCAGCGGCAACAGCAGCAGCCCCAGACGGTTTTTAGGCCGGGCCTGGGCCGCGGCCTCGAGAGAAGAAGTTTGCATACACCACCTACACGTCAGATTAAACAATGACGCGCATTATCCGCTGGCCCATCTGTGCGATAAATGGGAGCATGCAGACAACACCTTTGCGTAAATCGCACAGCACGGAGGGCCCATGCAGGGCTTCAATGAGTTGAGTTTCAAGGCGCTGCGCCTGTTCGTGGCGGTGCTGGACCACGGCAGTTTCTCCGAGGTCGCACGCCGCGAAGGCCTGGCGCCCTCTTCCATCTCCCGGCAGATCCAATTGATGGAACAGGCCCTGAGCCAGCAATTGCTGTATCGGCACACCCGCGCCGTCAGCCCCACGGAAGCCGGGCGCCTGCTCGGGCATCATGCGCGCCTGATGCTGCAACAACTGGAAGAGGCCGGGCAGGCCCTGCAAGAACAGGAAAGCGAACCCAGCGGCCTGGTGCGCATCAATGCGCCCATGGTGTTCGGCCAACGGCACCTGTCGCCCTGGCTGGCGGAGTTGTGCCAGCGATATCCCAAGCTGCAACTGGACATCCAGCAGACCGACACCTACGTCGACCCCTTGCAGGAAGGCGCCGACCTGCTGTTCCGGATCGGTGTGCTCAACGATTCGGGAATGCAGGCGCGCATTTTCGCGCCCCAGCGCTACCGCATCGCCGCCAGCCCCGAGTACCTGGCGCGCTATGGCACGCCGCGCCATCCCGATGAGCTGCGCAATCATCAGTGCCTGGCGTACAAGGGCGTGAACGGCCAGCAGCGTTGGTTCTTCCGCCGCGCCCAGGACGACTGGACGCCCTATACAGTCAAGGGCCCGATCACCGGCAACCACGCCGACACCCTGGCACGCGCCGCCGAACAAGGCCTGGGGTTCGTGGTGTTCCCCTCCTGGCTGATCGGCGACAGCCTGCGCGCCGGGCGCTTACAGGCGGTACTGAGCGATTACGAAGTGGCGACCACCCTGGAGCCGCAGCAGATTGCCGCGCTGTGGCCCGGCAGCCGGCGGTTGTCGGTGAAGGTGCGCACGGTCATCGACTTTTTTGTCGAGCGTTTTGGCAGCGTGCCCTACTGGGACCGCTGACTCAGAACAGCCACTGGCCGATCAGCCAGGCGTTGGCGCCGCTGATCACGGTGAACAGGCTCCAGGCCAGGATCCTGGTGGACAGGCGATTGACGAACGGCCCCATCAATTGCCGGTCGCCGGTCATGCGGATCAGCGGGTACAGGGCAAACGGCAGTTGCAGGCTGAGCACCACCTGGCTGAGGATCAGCAACTTGCCAATGGCCTGGTCGCCCATCAACCACACCCCGAGGAACGCCGGGATCAGCGCCAGGCCACGGGTGATCAGGCGGCGTTGCCAGCAGGGAATGCGCAGGTTGAGGTAACCCTCCATGATCACCTGGCCGGCGATGGTGCCGGTGAAGGTCGAGCTTTGCCCGGACGCCAGCAAGGCAATGCCGAACAGGATACTGGCGAAGGCACCGCCCACCAGCGGGTCCAGCAGGTGGTAGGCGTCCTGGATTTCCACGACCTCGGTATGACCGCTCTGGTGGAAGGCCGCGGCGGCCAGCACCAGGATCGCGGCGTTGACCAGCAAGGCCAGGGCCAGGGAGCCGATGGTGTCGATACGCGCCAGCTTGACCGCGTCCTGGCGGCTGGCCAGGTCCTTGCCGAACAAGCGGGTCTGCACGATGGACGTGTGCAGGTACAGGTTATGCGGCATCACGGTGGCCCCGAGGATGCCGATGGCCAGGTACAGCGGCGCGGCATCGCTGATCGCCGAGAGCGACGGCGTGAAACCGCGCAAGACGTCTGGCCAATACGGTTTGATCAACACCAGCTCGACAAAAAAACACACCCCGATGGTCGCCACCAGCGCCAGCATGATCGCTTCCAGGCGCCGGAAGCCGCGGTTTTGCAGGGCCAGGATCAGCAGCGTGTCAAACGCGGTGATGACAATCCCGGTGGTCAGCGATACCCCCAGCAGCAGATGGAACGCCAGGGCGCAGCCGAGGACTTCGGCGAGGTCGGTGGCAATGATCGAGATTTCCGCCAGCACCCATTGCGTGCGCGCTGAACGCCGGCTGTAGCGTTCGCGGCACAACTGCGCCAGGTCCTTGCCAGTGGCGATGCCCAGGCGCGAACACAGGCACTGCACCGCCATCCCCGCCAGGCTGGCGAGCAACACCACAAACAACAGGCTATAGCCATAGCGCGACCCGGCCTCGATGGCCGTGGCCCAGTTGCCGGGGTCCATGTAGCCGATGGAAATCAGCAGGCCGGGGCCGGCAAACTGCACGACCCGTTTGAAGAACGATGCGCGGGGATCGACGGGGATGGTGCCCGCCACTTCCGGTGGGCAGAACGGCGCGGTAGCAATTTTCGGCAGGCTGAATTTCACGCGGGGTACCAGGCAGACACACAGGACAAGCCCGCAGCTTAGCAGTCAGGCGAGACCGTGCGCATCAGCGTTTCACGGGGCAGATCGAACGCCTCGACCACCTGCACCACCAGGTCCATTTCCTGATTCAGCGCCTCGCGTTCCATGCGCTGGCGAATCACCCCCAGCACCAGCACCGCCAGGGTCGTGATGGAATACGCCGGCCCGGAAAACGCACGTACCCCGCTCACCAGCAGCATCGCCGCCGCCAACGCCTGCCCCACCACCGGAATCGCCGTGGCCGCGCCGCGCCGCACGATAAACCCGGTCAACCCGGCCAGCGCTGTACCGCTCAAGGCGGTGGTGGCCGAACGGCCGACATCGAAACGGTGGAAAAACCCCTGCTCCTTTTGCGCCGCCGCCCGCAGCTCAGCCTCGAACACCTGGCGGTCGGCCTGGCTGAGTTTGTCCTTGTACTGCTCGATCAGGGTCTCGGCGACCCGTTCTTCCAGGCTCACCAGGGCCACGCTGTCGAGGGGCTGGTCAAACTTGATGCCGACGCGCAGGGCCACGTCCTGGGCCAATTGGCGATAACTCACACCGTGCCCACGGGCCAGGTTCATGAAGCTGTCACCACCCATGCGCTGCAACTCGATGGCCAACTGCAATGGGTCACGTACATCCGCAGCGATGGTCGCACTGCGCTTGGCGGCCATCAACTCGGCGAGGAACTGCAACTCCGGCGCCCGTGCCTGGAGCAGCACCGGGAACAGGTCCACATCCTCCTCGGCAAAGCGCACCTGGGCACTGCGCTGGTCCGCACGGATCATGCCCCGGCGCTCGTGCAGCAAGTCGGTGTACTGCACCACGGTCTGCAACTGCGGCCAGTAGGCGGCGTGGTCGAAGGTGACCAGATGCACGTTGGTCACCTTGCCCTTGAGCGATGGGGTCAGGGGAATGGCATAGCGGCCGATGCAGCGTTCGGTATCCGGCTTGAGCGCCAGGGCCCAGTCCTTGCTGGAATGGCAGTTGATCACCCGCCCCTTGAGCGGTGCCGACACCTGCTCCCAGGGGCTGGACGTGCAAATCGCGCCGCCCATCAACAACAGGTGATTGAGCGGCAGCTCCCGGGCCAGCTCCGGGCTGGCCAGCAGGCTCTTGACCAGCAGGCGAGCGCCCAGGGAATGGCCGATCAGGTTGATCTGGCGCACCTCGATCGACTCGGCATGCAGGTAGTTGGCCAGTTCCGCCAACAGCGTCCTGGCCACTTCGTCCACCCGCGCCTCGACACTTTTGTAGTGATCGAGAAAATAGCCCACCGCCTTGCCCAGGCCCACGGTCGCCGCGCCCAGGGTCCCGCCGCCGAGCATCGAGGCGATGATGTCCTTGAAGGGGGCGAACAGGTTTTCCAGGAAGTGCCCGGCCGGCCAGAACAGCATCACGTTGGTCGAACCTTCGATCCCCGCCAGTTGCGCCTGGAAATTGGCCAGTTGTTGCGGGTTGAAAAACGCGGAATAACCATGGACATAGAGATTGAGCACCGGCCCCTGGGGCGCGCCGCACAGTACGAACGAAGGCTTGCGGGTACGGTGCATTTGGTCCCACTGGTGTTGCATGAGGCGCTGGCTCCTGGTGAAAACGCAGCGCGATAGTAGCAAGAATCGGCGCGAGGCCGCGGGGGTCATGGGCACACACCCAGCTTTAATGCAAAAAAAACCGCCCTCGCGGGCGGCTTGAAGAACCCGGCCTTGATCAGAAGCCGAGGGAGAAACTGATGGTCATCCCATGGTCCTTGTCGTTGCGTGACAACTGGCCCGAGTAGCCCAGTCCCAGTTTGCCGTTAGGGCTGATCTGGTAATCGACGCCCGCCTCCACCACCGCGCTGTCCTTGGCAATCGGCACGCCTTGAGTGCTGAAGGACGCGCCGCCATTGATAAAGCTCAGGTCGGCATCCGGCTGGGTGTCACCAAAGGCATGGCGCCAACCGATGCTGCCCCGTGGGGTGATGCTCGAACCGTTGCCCAGGGCGATGGTTTTACCCAGGCGCACGCCAAGGGTGGAGAACGTGATGTCCTGGTCGGCATCCCCTTTGAGGGCGGCCGAACCGCCTTTTTCCTTGAGGGTGTCGCTTGCGTAGTTGACGTAGGCCAGGCCCGCGAACGGTTCCACGGCCAGGCCGCCGGCCTCCACGGTGTACCCGACTTCACCGAACACTTGCGCACTGCGCGCCTTGTAGTCGGCTTTCAGGCGCTGACCCTCGGTGCCCACGGCCACGTCACGTTTGCTTTCGATGTCGTGCCAGGTGTAACCCACGCCCATGCGTGCGGCGAAGGCCTCCTGCTGATACGCGGTGTAGGCCATCAGGTGGTAGCTGTCGACGTCGGCACTGGCGTTGCGGCGCTTGGCGTCCAGGTCACTGCGGGTATAGCCAGCAGCGATACCGGCGCGCCAGGCGTCGTCCAGTTGCTTGTCGGTGCCCAGCAGGAAGCCGCTGAGGTTGCGATCCAGGCGCGCGGTGTTGCTGTCGCCGCCCAGGTGGCCCCAGGTGCCGAGGACGCGCATCCAGCCGACCATTTCGCCGTGGCACCCGGCGCTGCTCAGGCGGTTTTCGCTGGGTGCCAGGCTGTTGCGTGGATCGTCCTGGCGGTAGCAGCCCGGTTGGCGCATGCGCTCGTTGACCGCGTCACGCACGTAGCGCGAATCCTCGAGCAAGGCGCTGGCGGTGCTGGCGTGGATTTCCCCCGACAGGCTGTCGAACGCTGCGCGGGCATTGGCTGCATCGCCGGTGAGCAAGGCGTTTTGTACGGCACTGCCGCCCACTGCCACGCCGCTGCCCAAGGCCGTGGCCACGGCCCGCTGGTTGCCGGTGGCCGCCACGCTGGCGAAGCTGGTGGTGTTGCGGCCCACGGCCAACGCTACCTGGTTCGGGCTGTAGTTGAGGGCCGTATCGAGGAACGCCAGGTTCTGCAGGTTGGTGTTGGTAAAGGTGCCGGTCACGCCACCGCCAGCCGTCAACAGGGTGTAGGTGGTGGGCCCGGTGTAGGGCACCAGGTTGAGCACATTCAGGCTGCCCGCCAGGTTCGCGCTGCCGCCGACCGCCAGGGAACTGGCCACCGATGGGGTGATCACCAGGTTGAGAGTGCCGTCGGCAGCGTTGGTGAAGTTCCCGGCGACGCTGAGTTTGCCGCTGTCGGGAGTGACCACGCCATGGTTGACCAGCGAGCCGACACTGCCGTTGCCACTCAGGCCCGCGCCATTGGCCACAGTCACCTGGCCGCCGAGCACAGTCCCCGGGTTGCTGGCATTGCCCACTTGCAGCAGGCCCTGGTTGACGGCCACTGCACCGCTCAACGGCTGGTTGCCGGTCAGCAACAGGCTGCCGTTGCCCTGTTTGACCACAGTGCCGGTACCGGTCAGCGTGCCGTTGAACTGGCCATTGCTGTCTTGCTGGAACAGCAGGTTGGCGTTGTTGGTGATTGCCCCTTGCAGGCTGCCGGTGTTCCCGGCCAGCGTCCCCCCGCTGACGGTGGTCCCGCCGCTGTAGGTGTTGGCGCCGGTCAGCAACAAGGTGCCCGCGTCGGTTTTGTTGATCCCACCGCTACCCACCAGGGGCGCCGAGACCTCGGTGGTCACGCCGGCATTGATACGCACCGTCGCCAGGCTGCCGTCTGCGGCATTGGTGGGGCTGAGGCTGCCGCCCGTGCCGGCGACCAGCGTGTAGCCACTGTCCAACACTTGCAGGCCGGTGAAGCTCTGATTGCCCGCCACGGTGACGGTCCCGCCCTGCCCGCCGAACACGGCAAACTGGTTGTTCGAGGCCTGGCCTTGGGTGCCGGTCGGGTCGGTCCAGTTGGTGCCGGGGCCCCAGGTGCCGCTACCGCCATGTACCGTGCCGTCAGGGCTGGTGGTGGTGCCGTTCCAGAACTGGATTTGCCCAGGCGCGGTTTGCACCAGCAGGTTGAGCTGGTTGGCCAGCGCCGTTTGCAGGCTCAGCGCGCCCGGCACAATCGCGCCTGGCAAGTTGCCCAGCAGCAGGCCGTTATCGGTCAGGCTGCCGCCGTAGCGGAACAGTTGGTAGACGCCAACGCCGAACCCTCCTGCGTCGCTGATGTTAAGGGTGCCATCCAGGGTCAGGTTGCCGGCCACGTTGACCACCGTGGTCGATGCGCCCGGTGCGCCGAGGGCGAAGTCCAGGCTGGTCCCCGCTGACAAGGCCAGGGCACCCACGGACAGCGGCGTCGCAGTTGCGGCCGCGAGGGTCGAGCCGTCAGCCATGCTCACCGCCCCCGCCAATTGCCCGCTACCGCCCAGGGAGGCGCCGCTGGCGACCTGGACGGCGGCACTGTTCAAGGTGCCGTTGACCAGCAGGCCACCGGCCGTGACGTTGGTGCTACCGGTGAAGCTGTTGTTGCCGGTCAGCAGCAGATCACCGCTGCCGGTCTTGGTCAGCGAGCCGCTACCAGTGAGGTTGCCGGTGTAGGTGCCATCGGCATTTTGCTCGAAGGTCAGCGCCGCGTTATTGGCTATCGCCCCTTGTAGGCTGCTGGTGCTACCGGTGGTGCTGCCGCCATTGAGAGTTGTCCCGCCGCCATAGCTGTTGCTGCCGGTGAGCAACAGCGCACCGTTGCCGTTTTTCACCAGGCTGGCGGTGCCGCTGAGCGCGCCACTCAAGGTCAGGTCATGGCTGCCCAACAGCGTCAACTGACCACCCAGGGCAATGGCATTGGCCAGTTGCAGGGCGTTGCTGCCATCCAACTGCGCCGCGCCGCCCACGCTCAGGGCGCCACTGCCCAGTGCCGCATTGTTGCCCAGCGTCAGTTGCCCGGCATTGAGGCTGGTGCCGCCGCTGTAGGTGTTGACGCCATTGAGGGTCAGGCTGGATGCGCCGGTTTTCACCAGGCTGCCATTGCCGCTGACCACGCCATCCAGGGTCAAGGCATTGGCCCCGCCCACGGTCATCGCACCGTTGAGCAGCGCGTTATTGCCCAGGGTCACAGCACTGTTGCTGGCCAGGGTGGTGCCGTTGGCGGCGGTCAATACGCCGCTGCCCAGGGCATTGTTGTTGCCCACCACCAGGGTGCCGCCGTTCAGAGCGGTACCCCCGGTGTAGCCATTGGCGGCGTTGAGCACCAGGGTGCCGCTGTCCAGCTTGGCCAGGGTGCCACTGCCATTGAGGCTTACACCGAGGGTCGCAGTGACGTTGGGGTCGACCCGCACGGCGGTGTTGCCAGTGCCGCCGTTCACCAGGTTCAACTGGCCAGCGGTACCGGCCACCAGGTTGTAGCCGTCGCTGACGAACTGCATGCCCGTCAGGCTTTGGCTGCCGTCCACCGTGACCGTGCCAGCCGCGCCCTGGAACACCGCAAACTTGTCGTTCCAGCTCTGGTTGAGGCTGCCGTCGACATTCGCCCAATTGGTGCCGTTGCCCCAGGTGCCGTTGCCGCCGTCGATGGCGCCGTTGCCGATCAATTGGCCGCCGTCCCAGAACTGCACGGTGGTGTTGGGCGCGATGACCACCAGGTTGACCTTGTTGCTGATCGCGGTTTGCAGTTGCAGGTCATCGGCAGTCACGCTTGAGGGCAGAGTCCCGAGGGTCAGGCCGTTATTGGTCAGGGCCCCGGCGTAGTTGATGAGGTTGTAGACCCCAGTGCCGAAACCGCCGAGATCACTGACATTGAGGTTGCCATCCAGGACCAGGTCGCCGCCGACATTCAGCAGCCCGCTGCCGCCACCGCCTACCGGTACGCCAAGGCCGACATCCAGGTTGGCATTGCCCCCCAGCACCAGCGAACCCACGGTCAGCGCACTGGCGCTGCTCAGGCCCAGGTGGCCGCCATCGGCCACCGTCACCGCACCGGCCAAGCTGCCGCCGCCGCTCAAGGTCGCGCCGTTGTTGACCGTCACGCTGCTGCTGGCCAGGCTGCCCGCCACGTTGAGCGTGCCGCCCGTGACGCTGGTAGCGCCGGTCAGGCCGCTGTTGCCGGTGAGGTTGAGGGTGCCGGTGCCGACTTTATCCAGGGCACCGCTGCCGCCCAGGCTACCGCCGAAGGTGTTAGTGCCGCCGAGGGTCAGCGTATTGCCCGCCGCCACTTGCAGTGCACCGTTGCCGGCCAGGGTGCTGAGTGTGGCGCTGCTGCCCAGGTTGAGGGTGGCGCCGCTGCCCACGGTGACCCCGGAGGTGTTGCCCAAGGCGCCGGAGCCGACGGTGGTCAGGCTGCCCCCCAGCACCGCCAACGGGCCGCTCAGCAGGTTATTGCCGCTGAGGGTCAGGCCCGCCGTGCCGTTTTTGATCAGTGCGCCATTGCCGGCCACTACGCCGGCCAGGTTCAGGTCGTGGCTACCGGCGACGGTGAGGTCGGCATTGAGGTCAATGGCATTGGCCAGCACCAGCGGTGCGCTGTTATCCAGGGTGGCCGCACCGCCCACGCTCAGGGTACCGCTGCCCAGCGCAGTGTTGCTGCCGAGGGTGAGCGTACCGGCGTTGAGCATCGTACCGCCGCCGTAGCTGTTGGCCCCATTGAGGCTGAGGTTGGCCCCGCCGTTCTTGATCAACTGCGCGGCGCCGTCGACGATCCCGCCGAGGGTCAGGCCGTTGCTGCCGGCCACTGTCAGCGTGCCATTGAGGGTCAGCGCATTGCCCAGGGTCACATTCGCGCTGCTGTCCAGGGTCGCCGGGCCGTTGACCAGCAAGGCGCCTGCGCCCAGGGCGCTGCCCGTAGCGACGGTCAGGCTGCCGGCGTTGAGTTGGGTACCGCCGACATAGCCGTTGCCGCCGGCGAGGGTCAGGTTGCCGCTACCGCTTTTGATCAGCCCGCCGGCACCGTTGACCGGGCCATTGAGGGTCAGGTCCGACGTGCCGAGGATACCCAGGTTGCCGCTCAGGTTCAGAGCATTGGCGAGGGTCACTGCAGCGGTGGTGTCGAGGGTGGTCCCGGCGCTGCTGTTCAACGCGCCTGCGCCCAGGGCGCTGCTGGAGGCCAGGATCAAACCGCCGGCATTCAGGGTGGTAGGCCCCTGGTAGGTATTACTGCCACTCAAGGTCAGGCTGGCGATGCCGTTTTTGATCAGGCTGCCGGCGCCGCTGACAGTGCCCGCCAGGATCAGGGCATTGCTGCCGCCAATGGCCAGGCTGCCATTGAGAACCACGTCATTGGTCAGCGCGAGCGCTGTGTTGCTGTCCAGGGTGGTGCCGTTGGCGGCAGTCAATACGCCGCTGCCCAAGGCATTGTTGTTGCCCACCACCAGGCTGCCGCCGTTCAGCGCCGTGCCGCCGGTGAAGGTGTTGCTGCCATTGAGCACCAGGGTGCCGCTGTCCAGCTTGGCCAGGGTGCCGCCGCCGCTGAGGTTCACATCCAGGGTCGCGGTGACAGTGGGGTCGACCCGCACTGCGGTGTTGCCGCCGGCGCCATTGAACAGGGTCAGGCCGCCTGCCGTACCGCCCACCAGGTTGTAGCCATCGGTGACAAATTGCAGGCCCGTGACCGCCTGCGCGCCGTCCACGGTGACGGTGCCCGCCGTGCCCTGGAACACCGCCAGGCTGTTGGGTGCCCAGCCCAGGTTGAAGCTACCGTTGAGCTCGGTCCAATTGCTCGACGCCGCGTTCCAGGTGCCGTTGCCGCCTTCGATGGTGCCGTTGCCCACCAGTTGGCTGCCATCCCAGAACTGCACGTTGGTGTTGCCATTGACCAGCAGGTTGATCTGGTTGCCAATCGCCGTTTGCAGGTCGAGGCTGCCAGGCAGGACGCCACCGGGCAGGCTGCCCAGGAGCAGGCCATTGTTGGTCAACACGCCGGTGTAGTTGATCAGGCGATAGATCCCGGCGCCAAAGCCACCGGTATCACTGATGTTGAGGGTGCCATCCAGGGTCAGGTTGCCCAACACCCGCAGCAGCTCGGTGCCGCCCGTGGACGGCGCGCCGAGGCCGGCATCCAGGTTGGCGTTGGCCCCCAGCACCAGGGCGCCGGTGGTCAGTACGCTGCCGGACTTCACGGCCAGGTGGCCGCCATCGGCAACATTCACCGTGCCCAGCAAGGTCCCGCTGCCGCCGAGGGTCGCGCCGCTGTTCACATTGACCCCGGCGCTGGCCAGTTGGCCGTTGACGTTCAAGGTGCCCGCGCTGACCTGGGTATTGCCTGCCAGCGTACTGACCCCGGCCAGGGTGAGCGTGCCGCTGCCAAGTTTGTCGACGTTGCCCAAGCCGGCAAGAACCCCACCAAAAGTGCCGTTCCCATTGTTGGCGCCCAGGCTCAAGGTATTGCCGAGGCCGACCAGCGCAGTACCGGCGCCGGTGAGGTTGCCCAGGCTGGCGGAGCTGCCCAGGTTCAAGGCAGTGCCGGTCGCCAGGTTGATCGCGCTGTTGTTACCCAGCGCACCGTTGCCGACGGTGGTGAGGCTGCCCGCCTGGATATCCAGCAGGCCGCTGAAGGTGTTGTTGCCCGCCAGCGTCAGGTCTGAAGTACCGGTCTTGATCAGGCTGCCATTGCCCGCCAGCACACCGGCCAGCGTCAGGTTATTGCTGGCGCCCACGCTCAGGCCGGCGTTGACGGTCAAGTCGTTGGCCAAGACCAGTGGCGTGCTGCTGGCCAGGGTCGAATTGCCCGTCACGGTCAGCCCACCCGTACCCAGTGCCGCCGCAGTGCCCAGGGTCAGGGTGCCCGCATTGAGGGTGAGGCCGCCCTGGTAGTTGTTGAGGCCATTGAGGGTCAGGTTGGCCGCGCCCTCCTTGGTCAGGCTGCCGCTGCCACTGATCACCCCGCCCAGGGTCAAGTCGGCGCTACCGCCAATGCTCAGGTTGCCTCCCAGGTTAAGGGCATTGCCGACACTGACCGCGGTGCTGCTGTCCAGGGTCGTGCCGCCCGCCGCATTCAACGCACCATTGCCCAAGGCGCCACTGCTCGCCAGGATCAGGCCACCGGCGTTCAGCGCGGTGGGCCCGAGGTAGGTGTTCACAGCGCCCAACGTGAGCTGCGAGGTGCCGCTCTTGACCAGGCCGCCGGCGCCACTGATCACGCCATTCAAGGCCAGGGCATTGCTGCCAGTGACGTTGAGGTTGCCAGCCAGGGCCAGGTCATTGCCCAGGGCCACGGTTTTATTGCTGGAGAGTGTGGTGCCCGCGGCCGTGCTCAGCAGGCCGACGCCCAGCGCGGTGTTACTGCCCACCACCAGCGCCCCACGCTCAAGGGCAGTGCCGCCGGTGTAGCTGTTGTTGCCATTGAGCACCAGGGTGCCACTGTCGAGCTTGGCCAGTTTGCCGGCGCCGTCGATATTCACGCCCAGGGTCGCGGTGAGGGTTGGATCGACACGGATCGCTGTATTGCCGGCGCTGCCGTTGACCGCCGTCAGTTGCCCCGCAGCACCGCCCACGACGTTGTAGCCGTCGCTGGCAAATTGCAGGCCGGTGAACTGCTGCGTGCCGTCCACGCTGACCGTCCCCGCAGTCCCTGTGAACACTGCAAAGCCGCCGGCCCAGGCCGAGTTGGGCGTGCCGCCGATGGCGGTCCAGTTGCTGGCGCCAACGCTCCAGGTGCCATTGCCACCTTCGACCGTGCCGTTGCCGGTGGTCTGGCTGCCGTCCCAGAACAGCATGTTGGCCACCGACACCACCACGTTCACCTGATTGGCCGTGGCGATATCTACCAGCACATCGCCCAGGTTGAAGCCCTGGGGCACGCCCGTCACTGTCAGGCCCTGCCCGGCCAGGCTGCCGGTGTAGTTGATCAAACGGTAGATACCGGCACCAAAGGCCCCGCCATTGCTGACATTCAGGTTGCCATCCAGGCTCACACTGCCATTGACGCTGAGCAGCGGCGTCGGGGACGGCGCACCAAGGCTGACGTCGAGGTTGGCACCGCTGCCCACCACTAGCGAGCCGGTAGACAGCGTATCCGCGCTGTTCAAGGCCAAGTGGCCGCCGCTGTTGATGTTCAGCGCTCCCAGCAGCGATCCGCCGCCGGTCAGGGTGCCCCCGGCATTCACGTCGACAATGGCGCTGCCCAGGGTATTGCTCACCTTCAAGATGCCGGCGTTGACCTGGGTATTGCCGCTGAGGCTGTTGATGCCGGTCAGCTCGAGCTGGCCGCCGCCGACTTTGATCAAACTGCCGCTGCCTGTGAGGCTGCCGCCAAATGTGCTGCTGGTATTGGCACCGCCTACGGTGAGGCTGTTGTTCAAGCCCACGTCGATAACGCCAGCGCCGCTCAAGCCGCCGAGCACGCCATTGCCGGCCAGGTTGAGGCTGGCGCCGGCGCCGATGTTCAGCCCGCTGTTGCCACCGAGGGCCGCGGCGCTGCTGGCGAACACGCTACCGCCAAGGATGTTCAGTGCGCCGGTAAAGGTGTTGTTGCCGCTTAAGGTCAGGTCGGCCGTGCCATTTTTGGTCAGGCCACCGGCGCCACTGATCACCCCGCCCAGGGTCAGGTTATTGGTGCCGGCCAGGGCCAGGTCGGCATTGAGGGTGATGTTATTGCCCAAGGTAAACGCCGCGCTGTTGTCCAGGCTCGCCGCGCCACCCACGGTCAACGCACCGCCGCCCAGGGCTGCGGCATTCCCCAGGGTCAGGCGGCCGCCATTGAGCAGCGTGCCCGCCTGGAACGTGTTGATCCCATTGAGGGTCAGGTTGGCCGTGCCCGCTTTGGTCAGCGTGCCGGTGCCGCTGAGCGCACCGTCCAGGGTCAGGGCGTTGCTGCCCGCCACGGTCAAGCCGGCGTTGAGCACAATGTTATTGACCAGGGCCACCGCGGCACTGCTGTCCAGGCTCGAGGCGCCACTCACGGTCAAATTGCCCGACCCCAGCGCTGTATTGCTGCCCACTTTCAACGTACCAGCGTTGAGGTTCAGGCCACCGAGGAAAAGGTTATTGCCGGAGAGGTTCAGGGTGGCGCCGCCATTCTTGGTCAGGCTGCCACCCCCGATAATCGGCCCGGTGAGCGTCAAGTCTGCGGTCCCGCCCACGGTCACCGCGCCGTTGAGACTGACCTGGTTGGTCAGGCTCGCCGTGGCATTGGCATCCAGAGTGGTGCCGGCGGCGGCGCTCAACGCTCCGGCGCCCAGTGCACCGTCGGCACCCACCACCAATTTGCCGAGGTTCAGCACCGTGTTGCCCTGATAGCTGTTGGTGCCGCTGATAATCAGGTCGCCGCTGCCTTCCTTGACCAGGCCGCCGCTGCCACCGATCACCCCGCCCAGGGTCAGCGCATTGCTGCCAATCACGGTCAGGTTGCCCAGCAGGTCGATGCCATTGGCCAGGGCAATCGCCGCGCCCAGCAGCGGGCCGGTGCTCAGGTTGGTCCCGGCGCTGGCGGTCAGGATGCCCGAGCCCAGCGCGTCCGTGGCCCCAAGCACCAGAGTGCCGGCGTTCAACTGGGTGCCACCGCTGTAGGTATTGGTGGTGTTGAGGGTCAGGTCCGCCGTACCGTTTTTGCGCAAGGCCCCCGTGCCGCTAAGGTTGCCGCCAAAGGCAAAAGCGTTGGTGCCCTGCACCGTGAGCCCACCGGCACCGATCACCACGTTGTTGGCCACGTTCAGGTTACCGGTGCTGGCCGCCAGGGTCCCGCCATTGACGTTCAGCACGCCGCTGCCGAACGCGGCGCTATTGTCAAATTGCACAAGGGCGCTATTGAGTATCGTCGACCCGTTGACCAGCGCCCCTTGCAGGGTCCAGGTCCCGCCATTGATCAGCAGTTTGTTGAAGTTGATGTATTGACTGCTGGATGCGGTGCCGGTCTGGATAACAGCATTCACCCCGGCCAGTTGGTTATCCAGGACCAGGGTATTGTTGGTCCCCCCCACGCCGCCATCGACCTTGCCGGAGGGCGCGAACGACAGATTGACGTTGACCAGTCCACCCAGGCTGATCCCGGTACCGGCATTCACCACAGACCCGGTGACCGCGGTAAATGTATTGCCCCCACGCCCGGCGCCCAGGGACACCCCACCATTGAGCGTGCCTGCGTTGATAAACGAGTTGCCAACCCCGCCGGCGGCACCCGAGGCTTCAAAGCCTATCCGGCCGGTGACCGTGCCGCTGTTGGTCATATTGACCCGGGAGCCGCCCTGCACCACCACCACAGGGGCTTCGTCAGGTTGCAGCACCGATACGCCAATGCTCGAAGCGCCGATAGTGCCGCTGTTGTAGATGCTGGTGGTGAAGTTTGCGCCATTGGTGATATTGAGCGCCGCGCCGCCCAGCAGCGAGGCCACATCCAGCAATGGGATGGTGCCTCTGATCGTGCCGCTGTTGGTCACCGATACGTTGCCTGAGGTTGAAGCGTTGCCAATCACCACGCCACTGGTCAAGGCGCTGAGGGGCAACAGGAACGCCGGATCAATCACCCCCAGGTTAGTCAGCGTTATACCGCTACCCGTCAAGCTCAATACCGTGCCCAGCACAGTGTTCATCCGCGCTGCGGCATCGACGGTGACCTGCAGGCCATTGGTCGAACTGGAAAAGTTGTTGACCGGCGTCAGGGGCAGGCTTGGCGCCCCGGTACAGCTAACCACCGCGTTTACGCCCGGGTTCGCCGGCGAGCACGCCGCCAACGCCTCGGGGCTCGCCAGGCCTGCCACCAGCCCGAGGACACCCAGACGAATCGCAAGAGAGAGAGGAGAAACATGGGTTTTGGCGCCAGCAACAATTCTT
Source organism: Pseudomonas sp. HC1(2025) (assembly GCF_058742075.1). Lineage (NCBI taxonomy): Bacteria > Pseudomonadati > Pseudomonadota > Gammaproteobacteria > Pseudomonadales > Pseudomonadaceae > Pseudomonas > Pseudomonas sp. HC1(2025). The sequence continues at coordinate 3,573,569 of NZ_CP196017.1, forward strand.
CTTTCCACGGGCAACAACTCCTTCGTGGTCCAAGCCTTTCGTCCGTGAATGCGTAGAAGCCCCATGCAACAGATCCAACACGCATCGAAAGCGAATTACCTGACCGTGATGACAACAATCCTGTTGTCAGAACCGTAGCTGACGCGCGTTAAAGTCATTGAAATAAATGGTATTAATACTTTCGTAAGTGCCTTGTAGGATTTGGACGACATCCAACAGGCGCCGGCGTGCAGCGCCCTACCTCGGCAAAAATTCAGATTCAACCGCATAAAAGCGCGCTCTAATAGCGCCCTGTCGATTCGCCTCAAAGATCCTGGAGTAAGCGATGCCCCATGAAGGCAACCTGTTACAAGCGGCCGTGGTGTTCCTGCTAGCGGCGGTGCTCACCGTACCCCTGGCCAAGCACCTGAAACTGGGCGCGGTGCTGGGCTATCTGTTCGCCGGTGTGATCATCGGCCCCTCGGTGCTGGGGTTGGTGGGCAACCCGCAAAGCGTCGCGCAGTTCTCTGAGCTTGGGGTGGTGTTGTTGCTGTTCATCATCGGCCTGGAGCTGTCGCCCAAACGCCTGTGGGTGATGCGCAAGGCCGTGTTTGGCGTGGGCCTGGCACAAGTGCTGTTGACTGCCATGGTGATGGGCGCCGTGGCGCTCTGGGCGTTTGGCCAGTCGTGGAACAGCGCGATTGTGCTGGGCCTGGGCCTGGCGCTGTCTTCCACCGCCTTCGGTCTGCAAAGCCTGGCCGAACGCAAGGAACTGAACAGCCCCCACGGGCGCCTGGCGTTTGCCATCCTGTTGTTCCAGGACATCGCGGCGATCCCGCTGATCGCCATGGTGCCGCTGCTGGCCGGCAGCGACCACACCACCACCGCCGCCCAGGACCTGAACCACGGTTTGCAGGTATTGGGCAGCATCGCCGTGGTGATCATCGGCGGTCGCTACCTGTTGCGGCCGGTGTTTCGGATCGTCGCCAAGACCGGCCTGCGCGAAGTGTCCACCGCCACCGCGCTGCTGGTGGTGATTGGCACCGCCTGGCTGATGGAACTGGTGGGCGTGTCCATGGCCCTGGGCGCGTTCCTCGCCGGCCTGCTGTTGGCCGACTCGGAATACCGCCACGAGCTGGAATCGCAGATCGAGCCGTTCAAGGGCCTGTTGCTGGGGCTGTTCTTTATCAGCGTGGGCATGGGCGCCAATATCGGCCTGTTGTTCAGCACGCCCTTTGTGGTGCTGGGGCTGACCCTGCTGCTGATCGCCATCAAGTTGCCGCTGCTGTACGCGGTCGGGCAGATGGTCGGCGAACTCAACCGCGAGAGCGCAGTACGCCTGGGCGTAGTGCTGGCGGCCGGCGGTGAATTTGCCTTTGTGGTGTTCAAGATCGGCCGCGACCAGGGCCTGTTCGCCCCGCAGCTGTACGACGTGCTGGTGTTGACTATCACCCTGTCGATGGCCCTCACTCCGCTGCTGTTACTGCTGTGCCCGAAGCTGTTTCGGCCCAAGGCCAAGCCGGTGGAAGTGCCGGAAGAATACCGCGCCATCGAGAGCGATGCGCCACGGGTGGTGATCGCCGGCATGGGCCGCATGGGGCAGATCGTGGCGCGGATCCTGCGGGCGCAGAACATCTCGTTTATCGCCCTCGACACCTCGGTCGAAACCATCGAGCTGACCCGCAGTTTCGGCGGTATGCCGGTGTTCTACGGCGACCCCCAGCGACCCGAAATCCTGCATGCGGCGAAGGTCGACCAGGCCGAATATTTCGTGATCGCCATGGATGATCCAGAGATCAACATCAAGACCGCCGAACTGGTGCGCAACCTCTACCCGCACATGAAAATCATCGCCCGCGCCCGTAACCGCCAGCACGTGCATCGCCTGGTGGACCTGGACGCGTCACCGGTGCGCGAAACGTTCTATTCCAGCCTGGAAATGAGCCGCCGCACCCTGGTCGGCCTGGGCCTGAGCGAGGCCCAGGCCGATGCGCGGATCAACCGTTTCAAGCATCACGACCTGCAACTGCTGACAGCGCAGCACGCGGTGTACGACGATGCGGCCAAGGTGATGCAGTCGGCCCAGGAAGCCCGTGCGGAACTGGCGCGGTTGTTTGAAATGGACCGCCTCGAAGAAGAGTCCGGAAAGGTCTGAGGATGGATCTGAACGATATTGCGAATTTTCTGACAGAATACAGCGCAATTTCGTTCATCCATTGGAAGACCTCATGCTCACCCTCAGCAAAACCGCCGCCCGCCTGGCCCTGGCGCTGACTGTCAGCCTGGGCGCCAGCCCGCTGTTCGCGGCTGCCAAGCCGGCCGCCGCGCCGCCGGACGACTTCCAGATCGTCTCGACCCTGGACGGCAAGTTCACCTTCACCCTGCCCAAGGGCTACGTGGCCGACGCCCTGCCCGCCGGCGCACAAGCCCAGGGCACCGCGGGCGCCAATGGCACGATGTACATCAACCAGGCGTCAAAAAGCGTGGTGGTGGTGGCCCAGACCTTGCGCAACGACGGTATCGACCTGAAGGACGACGAACCGCTGTTTCTCGATAGCGCAGCTGAAGGTTTCCTCAAGGACGTAGGCACCAGCCTGCCGGACTACAAGAAACTGGCGCAGAAGAAACTGCTGATCAAGGGCGTGGGCCTGCGCCAGATTGATGGCACCGCCAGCATGGGCGGCGGCAAGACCTTGAACTCGACCTTCCTTGCCGGCTCCGGCAACCGATTGCTGGTGATCCAGGCGATTTCCCGGGCCGAGGATGTAGCGGGGCATGGCCTGCTGGTCAGGCAGATTACCAGCGGCAAGTGACATTCCCCTAAGCACCACACATCCAATGTGGGAGCGGGCTTGCCCGCGATCGCGGTGTATCAGCCAATACATAGGCTGACTGACACCCCGCCATCGCGGGCAAGCCCGCTCCCACTTTGTTTATTGCATTCCCCCCTACGGCTTGCGCAGCAGGTAGGTATCCATGATCCAGCCATTGGCCTGGCGCGCCGCCTTGCGCACGCGCTCGATTTCGTCGGCCACCTCGGCCACCTTGCCGCTGATCAGGATTTCATCCGGGGTGCCCAGGTACGCGCCCCAATAAATGTCCATCTCCTGGTCCGCGACGCTACGGTAGGAGTCCTCGGCGTCAAGCATCACCACCAACGTATCGGCATCGCTGGCCTGCCCCGCCGCGAGCCGGCGCCCGGTGGTGATCTCGATGGAACGGCCGATGCGGTTCAACGCCACCTTATGCTGGGCCGCCAAGGCCTGGACGCTGGTAATCCCGGGAATGACCTCGAATTCAAACTCACTGCTGCCACTGGCCAGGATCGCCTGCAGGATGCGGATGGTGCTGTCGTACAACGCCGGATCGCCCCAGGCCAGGAAAGCGCCCACTTCGCCGTCGGCCATTTCCTGGTTGATCATGCGCTCGAACGTCTGTTGCTTGTCGCGGTTCAGATCCTGCACGGCCGTGGTGTAGTCAATCTCGCCACGCACGCGCTCGGGGCAGTCGGCTTCGACAAAGCGGTAGACGTGCCCGGCGTCGATGTAGGTCTGGCAGATTTCCCGTCGCAGGTCGATCAGCTTGTCCTTGCTCTGGCCCTTGTCCATCAGGAAAAACACGTCGGTGCGGTTAAGCGCCTTCACCGCCTGCATCGTGATGTAGTCGGGGTTGCCGGCGCCAATGCCGATGATCAGGATTTTTTTCATGACGGGGTTCTCAGTGCGGGGCGGGGATTTTGCCATGTTCGCGCCGCTCAGGTCTCGCGCGTTTGCAGGCGCAGGCGCCAGATGCCATTGAAACGCAGCTCAGTGCTAGAGAGCGGTTCCACATCGATCCGGTTGAACATAGCCGGGGGGCATTGCAGCGCATGCAGCAACGCAGCACGGATCACAAAGGGGTGAGTCACCGCCAGCACATGGCCCGGCGCCTGTTCCAGGGTGCCTAGCCACTGCGCCACTCGCTCGCACAACTGGGCCACGGACTCGCCGCCATGGGGCGCTGCCGTGCTGTCCGTGAGCCAGGCCTGCAAGGCCTCGGGTTCAGCGTGTTGAATCGCATCGATGGCCATGCCTTGCCACCGCCCCAGATCACAGTCACGTAACGCCTGTTCAACCTGCGCGGACTCGCCGAACAACCCCGCAGTTTGCCGGGTTCGCGCCTCCGGTCCACACAGCAGGCGCGGTGCCCGCTTGAAGCGCTGCGCCTGGGACAGGCGTGCCTGCTGCCAGTCCATTTGCAATGACTCGTCCAGGGCAAAACGTGCCGGTTTACGGGCGCACGTAGGGGCGTGGGCGATCAGGGTCAAGCGAGTGGCCTGCATTCAGAATCCCGCGAGGTTGAAGGTAGTGGAAGGGTCGACCGCCGAAGCGGCCTCACCATAGTACAGCGGTTGGTGCGACACATTATCTATCGCATGGGTTGGCGCTCCGGGCGGAACCGCGGGCAACCGACCGCCACCCAAAAAGCCTCCCCTATTGTCCAAGGAATGCCCATGAGACTGACCGACTCCCGCCCCGCCCTCGCCCCTGCGGGCACCTACCCAAGCGTGCAACCGGCACCCGCGCAACCCAGCGATGCGACACCCCTAGGAAGGGTGCCGTTTATCAGCCTCGACGCCCAGCAACAAGCCCGGTCATTGGTCAGGCAAGCCGATAGCGACCTGGCGTGCCTGTTGGCCGCCACCTTGATGAGCCGGGTCATTTCCCTTGAGCCTGGCGGGCAAGACAGCCCCAGCGCCAGGCAGGTGGACGCTATTCCCGCCGACTCGACCTTCGGCCAGGCCTGGTCGCGCCTCACTCAAGCCGTGAATAGCGAGCCATTTGCGACATTTGCCAAAGAACACCATATCGACACCTCACGCTTTACGTTCAACCCCAGGTCGGGGTGGCTGGACTGCACCGTCAACGACAAACCGGCCACGTTTACCTCGTACGACAGCGGCTGGGACCAGGCATCCGCCGACGTTTTAGCGGCTGCGCGGGTGCTGGCCCCGACACTTGCACAGTCGTTTGAATACGCCGGTGAACACAGCGCGTCATCCAACGTGGTAAGCGACTTCTACGGGGACTCCTTCGCCAATACCAAGGCCGACACCCTCACCTATATTGGCCGCCTACAGACCGAACATGGCTTTGCCGCCCTGGTTTACCCAGGCTCTGAGCAGCCGCGCTACAACCGCACCGAGCACCAACACGCCAAGCAACTGCAGCGGGATGCGATCGACTCCGTTGCGGCCCGCGATCAGAGCCCGTCGTTGCCCCAGCAGAGCTCATTGGAAAAAATCAGCGCAGGCGATCTGTTTCTGGCCAGGCTGTGCAGCAGCGACCTGAGCTCCGGGCACCCCGAAACCCGGCTGCCTGGGCACGGAACATCCGGGGGGAGCATAGGCCGGCTGCCAACGTTCTCGACGATGGGCCAAACCCGCCAGGCGTTCGAACAGGCGTTGAACGCCGAGGCTTTTTTGCGCTTTGCGCAACAGCACAAACTTGACCTGCCCAGTGTCAGCATTGCCCCGCAAACCGGCGATCTGGTCTGCCAGGTCACCGATCCCAATGGGGTGATGCTCGAAAAACGCTTCACCCTGAGCGACGACTCCGGCTGGTCAGCCGTCGCGGCCGACATCGTCGCGCAGGCCCGGAACCTGGCCGCAGGGTCGACAGACAGGGTCCGTCACCCGCACTACAACGCGGTCCGTTTCCAGGACATCTTGAACTTCTATGGTGAAACACCCGCAGACGGCACATTGCTGGAAACCCTCAAGCGCTGCGCGGTACTCAACCGCAGTGGTTTCCCGGCGTTAAGCGCAAGTAGCCCCACGGACACTGCCCCCACACGCGCCCTCCAGCAAAAACGGCGCCTTGCGATTGAACGCCTCGACCAGGCAACCAGTGCCACTGCGGCCGGGCCTGCCAAGGCCCTCAACCCGACAACCGAGACCGTTCGCCGCCAATTTGACGGCCAACCCGATGTGCGTTCGGTTGTGCAACGACTGCTCACCGAGGCCATTAAGAAGGTCTCTCCCGGCCTGGACTTCGATATCAACCAGATCGCTTACGCCGAGCCCGACCCGGCCAACCCGGGGCACTTCCGGCGCAGCTCCCTCACGGCCGTGGCCTTGAACTACCTGAGCGGCGAGGACGCGCCGAGCTTTCCCGACAACAGCAAGTTGGTCGACACCCGCCCGGACCTGCTCGCCCATACGGGCAACACCCCCGACACGCCCCTGCCGATCAATCTGAAAGCCGTTGAAGCCGCCCTGCACGCGCTGCCCACGCAGTTGAGCGAGGCCATGGCCAGCGACCTGCGCAGCTACTGGGCACAACCGGCGTTCAGCACCGCGGCCGGGCCATTCGCCGGCGATCGGCAGGCGCTGGTCAGTGAGTTGTTGCGCAACAATCTGCGCCTGGCCGGGCTCAAACAGCCGGGGCTGGATGACGCGCAACGCGAAACCCTGGACCAACTGGTGACACGCCCACCTCCCGCCGCCAACAGTGACATCACCGTATTTGCCCTTGGCAGCGTTACACGGCAACACCCGGACGCCAGCGAAACCGCCTCCCCCAACCTACTGGTGCAACGCCATATCGGCGAGCGTTTGATCCTGTTGCTGTGCGCGCCAAACGGCACCGTCACCCCCTATGACTCCTACGCCGCGTTCGACGCCGCCCGGGCGCAACACCTCAGCCAACAAGCCCCAGGCACGGGGCGCCTGAACACCTTGAAGAAAATCGACGCAGATCCGTTCGTCGCCCAGGCACAGACCCTCATCGAACAGGGCCTGGGTGACGTGCTCAGCAGCAGCCCGGCCTACGGCGCGGTGGCGGGCGAGCGGCCCACACGCAAAATGCCGGGCTGGGTCAACAACGCCAGCGAGGCCGAACGTTTTGTGTTGCATGACCTGAGCCTGCAGTTGGCAAGCATCCACCAGCGCAACAAGGGCCGCACCTACAACAGCGACATTCCCGATATCCGCCCCTTTGCCGAACAGACTTTCGATAACCTCAAGGCGGTGAACCATCCCGCCAAGGATCTGCAGGTGGTGTTCAAGGTTGCGGTGGGCGGCACCTCGCCCGGTGGTGTGATCAGCGGCGGCATTCATCGCGAGTCCATGAGCCTCACCGACGCCCTGCTGCGCAACCTCTCGGGCCTGCCCAGTCGAGACGTGGAGGTCTACCTCAAGCCGGGCAACACCCGCGTCACCGAACTTGAAAAGGATGGTGTCCTGCAGAAGCTGATCGAGGACGCCGACGTCGGCAAGAAGTACCCGCTGTTGCTCAAACGTGAACTGCAAGACGAGCGCACCAAAAAGGCCGAACGCCTGGCCCTGTTTGCCGAGCAAGTGCCAGTAGAGCTGCAAATAAAGGCCCTGGAGTTGGCCGTCAACAAACAATCCGGTGTCGATACCACTGGCTTGAGCTACATCCAGGCCATCCTCGACCCCGGCACCAAGCGCGTCGACGGCCAGGAGATCGTAATCCGCCCACTGGCATTCGTGCCGGGCCCCGGCAAGAGCCCCGATGTGGTCGACAATATGTACCTGATCGAACCCGAGGACAGTGCCAAGGGCCCGCATATCCTCTACCGCCCGCTGATCGCCGATGCGCCGCTGATGCAATTTCCGACGCGCCAGGCATTGCTCCAAGCCATCCAGCAACCAGGCCGCCTGCAAAAAGACATCCTGGCCTGGTTGCCCGATGACGCGACCCGGGCGTACTACAAGGCCTGGAGTTTCAAGGAGCCCAGCCTCCAGACCACCAGCATTTTTGGCGTGGGCGACGGTGAGACCGTGCCTGCCGAGCCCAAGCTGGCCGCCGGCGGTTACGAGGCGGCCAATACACTCAAAGAGAAGCTGCAAACCGGGCAACTGATGAACCACCTGTACGACGCCAATGCCTTGGGCCTGACCAGCATTGCCGAACAACAGTCGGTCTCCGATGACGAAAGCCGCTGGGCCACGCTCAAAGAGGGCGGTTATCTGCTGCTCAACGCCGTGCTGCCCGCACTGCGCGGGCCGGGCGCGGCCATCGGCGTGGCGTTGCAGTTCCAGGGCATTCTCAGTGACCTACAGACCCTGGCCGATGACGATACCGGCAACAAAGCCCCGGCCATGGCCGACTTGTTGGTCAACCTGGCAATGCTGTTACTCCAGACGCCCGCGCGGCCTGCGGCCAGGCGAGTCGGCGCCCCCGTGAGCGCCAGCCGCAACAGCATTGTCGAGGCCCCCAATGGCCAGAAGGTCCGGCGCCTGCAGGTCATGAAGGGCACGATGGAAAAGATGCAACTGGTCAAAGGCAACCTCTTTACCTTTGAAGACCAATACAAAGGCAAACCCCGGCTCAATATCAACGCCCATGGCCGCGACCTGAGCGTCACCGAGCGCCTGACCGGCGCCAGCTCAACCATCCTCTATGACGGCGCCGAACACACCCCCGAACAACTGCACGCCCACCTGCTGGCCAAAGGCATCGACCCCAGCCAGTTCGACAACGTGCGCCTGCTGGTGTGCTACTCCGGCAATGGCGCCGAAAACTCCTTTGCCGCCCAGTTCCAGCGCTTGATCAACAAGCCGGTAAAGGCCTTTGTCGGCACGGTGACCGTAACTCCCAGCCCCGAACTGGTGACTGCCGAGTTCAAGACCGGCATCCAGATGCACGGGCCGCACGACGGGCCCAAACTGGTGAGTGACACCTATGCGCAGTACGACAGCGTGGAAACCGTCAAGGATCGTACGGACATCTCCATGATCCGTAACCCGCTGGAGTACCTGCTGTTCTCCTACTACCCCGTCCACTACCCGCCTCGAGCGGCCAATCGCTGAGCCCAGGCAAGCACGCGGCGCTGCGCAATCGGTTCGGCACATTGACGAACGGTCCGGCGAATGTTCAGATGCGGCCCTGTTTCAGGTGCCGCATGCCGCCGTGCATGAGGTGAAACGGGAAACCGGTACGCTCGTTCGAGCAAGTCCGGTGCTGCCCCCGCAACGGTATTCGCGTGACCCCTTCGACACACCACTGTGGCCAGAGCGCCATGGGAAGGTGAAGGGTTCGATACGCGAGAGCCCGGAGACCGGCCTGGAATGTGTGTTTGGCAAAATCCTGCGGTGGGCGGGCATGGGCCGGTATTGGCGTGTGCTCGATACTTTCTCCTGCGTGCTTCTGCGAAGATACTTTCGAGAAGACTATGATTTTTCAACGTTACGTCACTTCTGGCCCAACCCTGCTGTTGGGTTGCCTGTTCAGCCCCCTGCTACTGGCTGACAACAGCGCCCTGGAACTCAAGCCGCAGACCATTCTGGCACCGTCGGTGGAGTCCACCACCGTGGCCGACATGGCCCAATACGGCAGCAAGGTCGAGATCGTCACCCGCGCCCAGATCGAACGCGCCGGCCCCAGCGCCGATATCACGCGGGCGATGCAGATGTTTATCCCCGGTTTCTACGTCGCGCCGAAAAACGGCCCGTTCGACTACGGCACCTATTCCCTGCTGGGCGGGCGCAACGACGACACGCTGATCCTGCTCGACGGCGTACGCCTGAACAACCGCCTGTACGGGGGCCTGTACCTGGACACCCTGCCGGCCAACGCCGTGGAGCGCATCGAAGTGCTCAAGGGTGGCCAGAGCCTGTTGTTCGGCACCCAGGCCGTGGCGGGCGTGATCAATATCGTCACGCGCAGCCCGCAGACCCGTGAGGTGTCCGGCGAAACCAACCTGGGCGTCGATACCTTTGGCGGCACCACGGGTGATGCCCGGGCCGAGCGGATTTTCACCAATGGCCTGGGCGACCTGGGCCTGCTGGCCTATGTCAGCCATAACGTGTCCGAGGGCTACCAGCCCTTTCGCAACCGCGACATGAGCAACGTCACCGACAAGAAACGCTCCTACGAAGTCACCACCCTCGGCGCCAAGGCCATCCAGTCTTTTAGCGATGACTCGCGCCTGGAACTGTTCTACCAGTACTCCGATGCCAACCTGGACTTTGCCGGCGCCACCAACAACCGCAAGACCACCAACGACCGTGTGCAGCAGATTGCCACGGCGACCTTCGAGCAAAACATCAACGAGCGGCTGAGTTACTTCGTCAAGGGCCATATCAACGACTGGGACACTCGCTACTCACGGGTCAACAACACCGCCGACGGCGGCACCGTGGTGCGCAACCACAATGACTACTGGGGCTTTACCGACTGGGGCGTGCAGGCCGAAGGCAAGGCTGAGCTTACGGGCGGCCATGTGCTGGTGTTCGGCTCGGATAACCAGTGGTTCAAGGGCCAGGACGACGTGCTGGTGATCGACAACAACAAGGCCCAGGCCCACGCCCTGTACACCCAGCTGCGCCCGCAGATCGACGCCCTGCCCGACTGGCATCCGAGCATCGGCGTGCGCCACGAAACCATGAGCGGCGGCGACAGTGCCACCGTCGGCATGCTCACCTCGCTCTATGACCTCAACCCCAACTGGGCCCTGCGCGGCCAGTACGGCACGGCCTACAAGCTGCCGAATGCCGAGCAATTGTTCGTCAATGAACCCGGCGACGAGTTGGGCAACCGCAACCTCAAGCCGGAAAGAAGCCGTAACGCCGAGCTGGGCCTGGACTACAAGGGCCTGCTGGCCGACCGTGAATTCAGTGCCAGCGTGACCCTGTTCAAGCGCAAGATCACCGACCTGATCACCCTCGACGATAGCCACTGGGTCAACGGCCAGGGGCAGATCCAGGTGCGCGGTTTCGAGGCCGACGCCAAGCTGGCGCTCAACGACCAGTGGAGCTTGCAGGCGGACATGACCCGCAACCTGACCGAATCGCGCGCCGGGGTCACCCTCAATGACGTGCCGAGCTTCTTTGCCCGCTCGCGGGTGGGTTTCGAGTCGCAGAACCGCCTGTGGGGCGCCGGCGCGGCGATCCGCTATATCCACGATGTGATCAGCTCGAAAAGAGTCGAATACGGCCACTATTCGGTGGTGGACGCCGACGCCTATCGCTACCTCGACCCTGCCCATCAACACCGCGTGAGCCTGCTGGTAGAAAACCTGTTCGACCGCGACTACGTCACCAGCCGCTCCAGCAATGTCGACAACCTGGGCCGGCCGTTCACCACGGAGGTGCGTTACACGTATCGCTTCTGATGACTGAAATCACGCAAATCGACGGGGTGGACACCCACCCCGACTGGTCCCGTATCCCCGAGCATGCCCACCATGTGCTGCTGTGCACCGGCCCGCGCTGCACCCAGCGTGGCGCCCTGCAACTGTGGAAAACCCTGCGCCGGCGCCTTTTGGAGCACCAGCACATCGAAGTGCCTGGCGGTGTGCTGCTGACGCGCACCCATTGCCAGTTCCCCTGCAACCTGGGGCCAGTGCTCACGGTGTACCCGCAGCGCTGCTGGTATGGGGTGCACAGCAAGGCCGATGCCGTGCGCCTGGTGGATGTGCACCTGGTGGGCGGCGAGGTGGTCGAGGAACTGTTGATCCGGGAGCATCCATGAAACGTTTGGCAGGCGTTGCCATCGCCCTGTTGTGCAGTGCCTCGGCCATTGCGCACGACTACCGCAACTGCCAGCAGGATTGGCAACTGCCCCATGCACCGCCGGCGCGGATTGTCGCCCTCAACCAACACGCTGCCGATATGCTGCTGGCCCTGGACGCCGGCCCGGCGCTGGTGGGTGTGGCGTACCTGGATGACAACGGCGTCGCGCATAAGCAGGGCAAGTATTTGGGGGTGCCGGTGATTGCCCCGCGCTACCCGGCCAGCGAGGTGCTGTATGGGCAGAGGCCGGACCTGGTGGTGGGCGGGTTTGCCACGGCTTTTGGCGACGGCATCACCTCGCGCACCGGGCTGGCGGGCAATGGCGTGGCTTCGTATCTGCTGGAATCGGCCTGTGCCGGGCACTCCCTGGATTATTTCGGGCATATCCGCACAGACCTGCAAACCCTGGGCAAGCTGCTGCATAAGCCGCAGCGCGCCCGCGAGCTGATTGCCGCCCTGGACGCCGACCTGGCCAGCGCCCGGGCACTGGCCAAGCCGGCAACACCCTTGTCGGTGTTTTACCTCGACAGTGAAGTCAACGGCCTGGACAGCGAAGGACAGCAAGGTTTCGTCACTGCCCTGCTGGCCGCCGCCGGCGCGCGCAACCTGTTGGCCGGGATCAATCAATACCGGGTCACGGTCAGCAGTGAGACGTTATTGATGAGCGACCCGGATGTGATCCTGCTGGCCGATGCCGTATGGTCCCCGGCCAGCCGTAAACGCCAGTTGCTGACCCGCGACCCGGTGCTGTCGCGCCTGCGGGCGGTGCGGGAAAACCGCATGATCGATATCCCGTTTACCCACCTGGTGCCCACTGTCGGCAGCGGCAAAGTGGTGCTGGACCTGGCGCGCCAGCTCAACACCCTGTAGGAGCGGGCTTGCCGGCGACTCGTGACTTGTGGTCAAGAGTCATTTGAACAATCGTGGGTGTTTCCCCGGGGGCCCCGGGCAGATACTCGAGGCCATTGTTCACGCCATCACAGGAGTCACTCATGTCTATTCCCGCATTCGGCCTTGGCACTTTCCGCCTGCAAGGCCAGGTGGTCATCGATTCCGTCAGCACTGGCCTGGGCTTGGGCTACCGGGTCATCGATACCGCGCAGATCTACGAGAACGAAGCCGAGGTCGGCCAGGCTATCGCTGACAGCGGTATCCCCCGCGATGAGCTGTTCATCACCAGCAAGATCTGGATCGCCAATTTTGCCGAAGGCCAGTTGATCCCCAGCCTCAAGGAAAGCCTGCGCAAGCTCAAGACCGACTACCTGGACCTGACCCTGATCCATTGGCCGTCGCCGGAAAACCAGGTGCCCGTCGCCCAGTTCATGGGGCAGTTGCTCGAAGCCAAGCGCCAGGGCCTGACCCGGCAGATCGGCATTTCCAACTTCACCGTGGCACTGATGGAACAAGCCATCGCCGCCGTCGGCGCCGAGAATATCGCCACCAACCAGATCGAGCTGCACCCATACCTGCAAAACCGCAAGGTGGTGGATTTCGCCACGCGCCACGGCATCCAGATTACCTCGTACATGACCCTGGCCTACGGCGAGGTGCTCAAAGACCCGGTGATCCAGGCGATTGCCGAGCGTAACCAGGCCACACCGGCACAGGTGGCCCTGGCCTGGGCCATGCAACTGGGGTACGCGGTGATTCCGTCCTCGACCCAACGCGCCAACCTGCAGAGCAACCTCAAGGCCGTGCAACTGACCTTGAGCGAAGCCGATATGGCGCAGATCGCAGGCCTTGAGCGCGGTCAGCGCCTGACCAGCCCCAAGGGCATTGCGCCGCAGTGGGACTGAGCTAAACCGCCGGGCTGCGCGCCAACTCCCGCAGCCACGGCAAGACCCGCAAGCCGCTGGCCGGTGACGGCGGGTCGATGATGCCCATGAAGTGCTCCAGGGTGAGGCTGTCGGGCGACCCCGGCAAACGCATCATCGCCTGGGAGGCTGGCGCCCCGCTGTGCTGGTCGTCATAGACCAGCACATGGCGCACCTGCTGGAACGCCAGTGCGTCACCCGCGCTGGCGGCCAGGCCCGCATGGATAATCAGCACATCGAATGGCTCGGCTGGAATATCGGTCAGGATCAGCACTTCATCGAAGGTCTGCACCGGGACGATCCGGTAGTAACCCAGTTGGTTGAGCATTTTCTCGAGGTGCAAGCGTTGCAGGTGCTGTTCATCAGCGATCAGGATGGTCAGTGCTTTGGTGGGCATGGCAGGTCCCTGAGCAGGCAGCGCTCGTGGTTTGAAGGAGCGGCCTACTTTTTCAGACATATTTCGATAGCAAAATCAGCGTAGTTCCCTCTGCACGTAGGAGTTCTCCTAAACACTCTCGCACTTCCTACTCTTATGCCCGGTTGCAATAGTCCGCCAGGGCCTGATGCAACTGATCAATGGCTGCTTGCACGCCAGCCACCGCCAAGGCCAACGCCTCCCGATCACGCTGTTCACAGGCGGCTTCCAGGGCCTCACAGGCGCTCACCAACGCCTGCGCCTCAACCAGGCGCGCCCCGCCCTTGGTCCGGTGGGCCAGGTCATGCAACTGTGCGTAGTGGTTTTGTTGCAGCAAGGCCGGCAGTTGCATGCGGTCTTCGGCGAGGCTGTCGAGCAGCGGCTCCAACAGTTCCCTGATCGCGTCTATATCGCCACCGGTCAACTTCAGCAAGCGGCCCAGATCGATCGTCTGGATCGCCTCGGCCGCCTGCGGCTCGTTGACCGAAGGCAGGGCCGTACGCGAAGCCAGCGCCGCATGCAGGTCGTCGAGGCCAGTCGGCTTGAACAGGCAACCGTCCATCCCCGCCGCCAGGCAACGCTCGGTTTCCTCGGGCTGGGCATTGGCGGTAAACCCCAGCAACAAGCAAGGCGCCAGGCCACGGGCACGCTCGTCGGCACGAATTTCCCGCGCCAGGTCATAGCCGTTTTTCAGTGGCATATTACAATCGGTGATCACTCCATCGAAGCGCTCGGCCCGCCAGTACTCCAGGCCCTGCACGCCATCTTCGGCCGTAGTGATGCGGTGCCCCAGGAAGCTCAGTTGGCGGGTCAGCAATTGGCGATTGGCCGGGTAGTCATCCACCACCAGGATATTCAACCTATGGGCCGGCGGAGCATCCAGAGCGGCCGGCTCGTGATGGGCCGCGGCAGCAGACGCCACGGCCAGGGCCAACGTGACCTCCACGCGAGTGCCCTGCCCCAGCACACTGCTCAACTTCAGTTGGCCACCCATCATTTCACACAGGCTGCGGCTGATCACCAGCCCCAGGCCAGAGCCACTGCGCGCCGACTGGTCGGTATTGCGCCCCTGGACAAACGGGTTGAACAGGCGCATCTGGTCCTCGACGCTGATGCCTACCCCCGTGTCTTCCACCACCAGCCGCAGGCTCAGATAACCATTGGCAACCGCAGGCGAGCCACTGCAGCTCAAGCGCACATGGCCCTGGGCGGTGAACTTGATGGCGTTGCTCAACAGGTTGGAAACCACCTGCTTGAAGCGCAACGGATCGATCAGTACATGCCGGTCAAGCAGCGGGTCCAGTGCCACCTGCAACACCAGGCCCTTGGTCCGCGCCAGCCCTTCGAAGATGCGCGCCACCGAGGCCAGCAACTCACGCAGGTTCGATGGCTCCAGGGCCAGGGACAGATGGCCGGACTCGATGCGCGCAATGTCGAGAATATCGCCGATCAATTCCAGCATGCCCCGCGAAGCGTCGGAGGCCACGGCCAGGGCATCATGGTCGATCCGCCCCTGCTCGGCATTTTTCAACGCCAGCTCGATCATGCCGATCACCGCGTTCATCGGCGTGCGGATTTCATGGCTCATGGTCGCCAGGAACGTGGTCTTGGCCCGGTTGGCAGCGTCGGCACCCTCCTTGGCCTCCTGCAATTGCCCCAGCAAGCGCTGGCGTTCACTGACATCGACCCAGCCGGCAATCATGCCCACGACCTTCTCGTCACCGTCGCGGTACGGCAGCATCCAGTGGTAAATGGTCAGGGTCGCGCCCCCAGGCACCTTGAGGACACGGTCGTGAATCTGCGGCTCGCCGCGCTCCATCAGGCGCAAGTAGTCTTCATGGTAGGACTGGGACTGGGGCTGGTTGCCGGTGTCGGTCTCGACCACGGTCTTGCCGATCACATCTTCAAGGCAAAAGCCGAATACATTCAGGTAGGCGCTGTTGCACGCCATCAACCGCCCCATGCGGTCGCGCACATAGATCGGGTGCGGCGTGCCGTCGATCAGCACGCTCATAAAGCGCATCTGGTCGCTCAGCGCGCGCTCGGCCTGGCCGCGCTTGCGTATCAGGCTACGCAGGTAAATGGCCCAACCCAGGGTGAGCGCCAACAGCAGCGCGGCCAGCGCAAACCCCTGGATAATCGTGTCGCGGTGGCGCAGCCAGTAACTGTCGTCGATCACCACTTCGCTGCGCCAGTGGTTGGTCAACTCGTCCATTTCCTGGGGAGAGATGCTCAGCAGTGCCTTTTCCAGGATCGAATACAGCTCCAACTGGCCGCGCCCCACGCCAAAGGCGATACGCGCTGGCTGCGCGCCCACGGTACTGGTGATACGCAGGCGATCACGGTATTTATGGGCAATCATGTAGCGCGCAATCATCAGCGCATTGACCGACGCATCGACCCCGGCACTGGCCACCAGGGCCATGGCCTCGGCGGGGCCGTCGACGTCTACCAGGATGATTTGGGGGTATTCCCGGCTGATGATTTCCCGCTGTACGCTGCTGCGAATCACCGCCAGGCGCTTACCTGTCATATCTTCCATGGTGATCGGGCTGCGCTCATCATCGCGGGTGACCAGCACGAACGGGTTGCTCAGGTAAGGCCGGGTAAAGCGGATCTTGTCCTCCCGGGACATGCTTGGGGTAATCAGCGCGATCATGTCCGCGTCGCCCTCGCTGACCTGCTCGACTTGGCGCGGCAGCGAACCGCCGCGTATCACGTCGAACTTCAAGCCGGTGCGCAAGCTGACCTGCGCCAGTACCTCGGCACTCAAGCCCTGGAACTGCCCACGGTCGTTGAAAAATGACAGCGGCAGGAATTTGTCGAGCGCCGTAACCTTGACCCGTGGGTGCTTGTCCAGCCAGCGCTGCTCACTGGCGCTCAGGCGCAGGCGTTCGCGGCCGACCACCCCCAGGTTACCGGCGCTCCAGCGGCGCAGGATCTCCATCTGCTCATTGGCGGGGATCACCTCCAGCACCGCATTGACAATACGCAGCAGCCGCTCATTGTCGCCGGCGAGCGCGAACGCAAAGGGGTTGACCTCCAGGCTGGAAAAGTCCGCCATGCGCACGTTATTGAGATGATTTTTATTGATCAGATAGTTGGTGCTGATTGCATCGCCCAGGTAGACGTCCGCCTGGCCGAAGGCCACTGCGCCAATCGCCTCGAAGGCCGATGGATAGATATGCAATGAAGCATTGGGGTAGAAGGCCGCGACTGCACCGGGCTGCATGTAGTGATAAAGCATGGACAGGCGCTTGCCGTCCAGGTCGGCCGTCAGCGACTGGCTATCGCCCACCCGCGTCACCAGGATCGGCTGGTCATTGGCGTAGGAGCGCGACAGCTTCAACTGGCCGTCCGCCGCCTCGTAGCCGTTGGCCGTGCCTACAAAGTCCACCTCCGCGTGCTTGAGGGCGGCGATGGCTTCGTCGCGGTGCTCATAGCGCTGCACCTGGACCTTGACGTTGAGAGCCAGGGCGATCAACGCCGCATAATCGGCGGTAATCCCCTCCAGTTCGTCGTTGTTGTTCGTCAGATCAAAGGGCGCGTAGTCGGGAGCGGAAACCCCCATCACCAACGTGCGGCGCTGGCGCAACCAGCGCCAGTCCGCCTCATTGAGGTTCACCTGTGGCGCTTCCAGGCTCGAATGCCCCAACAGATGCAAAGCCTGTGGCTCGCCCAGAGCCACGTTGACGGTGAGTGACAGGCCCGCCAGCCAGAGTACGGCGAGCCACTTGCCCAGAGAGGTCGACATTTCAGATCAGATGATTGCGCTGGGCGAACTTGGATAAATGCACCACCGAAGACATGCGCAGTTTCTCCTTCAACCGGGTTTTATAGGTGCTGATGGTCTTGTGACTCAACAGCATGTCCTTGGCGATTTCATTGTTCCCCAGGCCCAGGGCGAGCTTTTGCAGCACCATCAGTTCGCGGTCGGAAAGTGCCTCTACCAGTTGCTGTTCAGTGGTTTGCAAGTCGTCTTTGCGCACCGAACTGGTGGGCAGGCTGGGGAAGCAGCTGTAGTTGGACATGACGGCCTTGATGGCTTTTTGCAGCTCATCGAGTTCACCGGTTTTCGCGACAAAGCCCATCGCCCCGGCGCGCATGCAACGAGTGGAAAAGAACACTGCCAGATAGGAGGTCAGCACCAGGATTTTACAGGGCAGGCCCAATGCCTTGATCCGGCTGATGACCTCCAGCCCGCCCAACTTGGGCATGGCCAGGTCGAGGATGACCAGGTCCGGTCGCTCCTCCCTGGCAATCTGTAAGGCGTCGGCACCGTTGGCAGCTTCGAAAATCTTCTCGAAGCCCTCCTGGCGCAACAGGTATTTGACGGTAGAACGAATGAACGGATGATCATCCACGATTAGCGCTTTGCTCATGCGGCTCCCTGGGAAGACACCACGATTGTTTAGTTGCTTCATTGGCGACCACTCATTTCAGGGGCGCCAACACCCTTACACATCACACGAAACCCCTGTACCTGTGAGAAATACCAGTTCCGACCAGCGGCACTGTCTACACAGAACGTTTCAACGGAATTTGGTTAGGTGCAACGGCGCAACATTAACAACGGAATGATGTTTCGCCCGAAGGGAAAATCCGGCGCACTTGTAGGATTAATCCTTCCAAAAGCGTAGTCAAATTCAATAAAAAAAGCCGCCCCCTATGACAGGAGGCGGCTTTTTGGGGGACGCAGGGTTTGCTTCAGTCGGTGGTGCTGGGGCTCCAGAAGGCCTGCACCACAAGGTTCGACTGTGAGATCCGCGCCACCAGGGCGTCCAGTTCGTCACCGTCGACCGAGTTGGCCGCCAGCGTCGCCTCGATTTCCACCTCCTCAGTGCCAAATGGCCGTACGTCGACATCACTGGCCGGGTAGTTGCAGCGCGCCAGTTCCGATTCGAGCAAGGCCATCACCGCCTGCTGCTGGGCGCGCCGGGCGATCACGTAGAGGATATTGGTGACCTCCGCCGACACCACATCCAAAGGCTGGCGGTTGATGTTATTGACGATCGGCCGCAGCAAGGTGTTGGCCGCCAGCACAAAACAGGTACCCAGGAACGCCTCGAGGATCAGGTCGGCGCCGGCGCAGGCGCCCACGGCGGCGGAAGTCCACAGCGTGGCCGCCGTATTGAGCCCGCGTACGTTGCCCTCCTCGCGCATGATCACCCCGGCGCCGAGAAAGCCAATCCCGGACACCACATACGCCACCACCCGCACCGCCCCTTCGGCCCCGGCCAGGCGGTTGGCCATGTCGACAAAGATCGCCGCCCCCACCGCCACCAGCACGTTGGTGCGCAGCCCCGCCGTGCGCTGGCGGAACTGGCGCTCAAAGCCGATCAGCCCACCCAGGATGAAAGCCGCGCTGAGGCTGACCACGGTGTCGATCAGGGAATCCAGATTGATATTGTTGAGGGCTTGCATGATGAATCTCCCTTTGATTGCCCGCAGAATCAGCGTCGAAAAAAGGGGGATCAGGCAGGAACCAGGACGGTTCGCTACCCAAAGACCGCTTCTCGCTTGATCGGCGAGGCAACGGCACGGGGATGCGCGTCAGCTGGCCAAGCCTGGTCGACAACTGTCACTCGAAAGTCTGTTCACGAAGGTCTGCGCTATGGTTGAAAACCGGCGCAGCTTACGCCCGCAGTCTGCGGGAGGAAAGTGACAGTGCGGCGAATCGCCGGGTTCTTCAGCCAGGGTTCAGCCAGGCATCGCTCCCGCGGGCGCGGGAGCGATCTGCAACGCTGTCAGCTCGCGGTGGCCAGCAGCACATCACGCACCGAGCGCGCCTGGCCCAGGCGTCGGTCATGCTCGTGCAGCGAGGCAGCAATCTCATCGGCGCGAATCGGCAGGATCGACAGCAACGTATCGCTCAAGCCATGGCTGGCCTGGCTAAAACCCTGCATGTAGATGCCCGCCTTGCAGCGCTCGTCGGTGACCACGCGGTAATCGCGGCTGACTTCAAAGTCACCCATATAGGCCTCCAGCGGCGCCAGCAACTGGCGATGCATCTGCCGTTCATAACCTGTGGCCAGGACCACCGCATCGTAGTGGTTGATCACGGTCTCACCGGTGGCGTTGTGACGTACCAGCAACTCGATGCCCAAGGGCCCGGCGCTGGCTTTTTCCACGGTGGTCAGGGTGCGGAATGCGTGGCGGGCGATGCCGGAGACTTTCTGCCGGTAGAAAATCCCGTAGATGCGCTCGATCAGGTCCAGGTCCACCACCGAATAGTTGGTGTTGTGGTACTCGTTGACCAGGCGTTCGCGCTCGCTGCTGGGCTGCTGGAACACCAGGTCGGTGAACTCCGGGGAGAACACTTCGTTGACGAACGGGCTGTCATCGGCAGGCTTGAGGGCCGAGCCGCGCAGGATGATGTCCACCTGCACCGAGGGGAAGCTGTCGTTCAGGTCGATAAACGCTTCGGCCGCGCTCTGCCCACCGCCGATGATTGCAATGCGCATCGGCTTGCCCTCGACACACGGCTGCTGGGCCATGCGCGCCAGGTACTGGGAATGGTGGAACACCCGCCCGTCATCCTTGAGCGCCTTGAACGCCTCGGGAATCCGTGGCGTGCCACCGGCGCTGACCACCACAGAACGTGCGGTGCGCACCAGTTGCTCGCCATGGGCATCGCGGGAGATCACCCGCAGCGCCTCGACCTGCTGCTGATGCAGGATCGGCTCGATGGCCAGCACTTCCTCGCCATAGCGGCTTTGCTCGGTAAATTGCCCGGCGACCCAGCGCAGGTAGTCGTTGTACTCCATGCGGCACGGGTAGAAGGTGCCCAGGTTGATAAAGTCCACCAGGCGCCCGTGGGCCTTGAGGTAATTGACGAAAGAGTACGGGCTGGTGGGGTTGCGCAGGGTCACCAGGTCCTTGAGGAAGGAAATCTGCAGCTCGCTCTGGCTCACCAGGGTATTGCCGTGCCAGCGGTAGTCGGCCTGCTTGTCGAGAAACAGCACATCGAGCTTACCCTGGGCTTTCTCGCGCTCTTGCAGGGCGATGGCCAGCGCCAGGTTCGAGGGACCGAAACCAATACCGATCAGGTCGTGAACCGCGGGCGATGCAATTGCCTGTGTCATTCCAGTGTCCTCTGGATAAGCCCCGTGGCGATGGGGCGGAAAGCCTGGGCGACCTGCTGAACAACAGGCCATGTGTTGATAGGAAACGAGGACCATGAAAAAAAATTTAAGCCCCGCACCGGATTCACCCTGGCAGGCGCGGAGCCGCCGGCGCGGGCAATGCGGTGATGGCAGTTTGAGGCCGTCTAATTTATAGTAATTCTCATATAGATTTGAAAAGTCCTACACACAACGTCCAATACTGGCGTTTCGCCCAGCTGTAACGGCGTGTGTAAGCACTTAAATTTCAGGGCAAATACCTCGTTTACCTGACAGCTTGCCGCGCCTGTCTCTGCCCTTGTGGGCGATTGAGCTGCGGTCCGAACTTTCCTGGCTGGAACCCGTGCATGAACCGTCCCCGACACACCCGGCGCGCTCTGCTGGCAGCACTTTGCCTGATCCCCGTGGCCGCGTTCGCCGCCTGGCAACTGATCCCGCCCGGCCGGGATAAATTTGCCACCCTGCAAGTACACCGGGGCGATATCGAAAGCAGTGTGACCGCCCTCGGCACCCTGCAACCGCGGCGTTACGTGGATGTCGGCGCCCAGGCCTCCGGGCAGATCCGCAAGATTCACGTCGAAGCCGGCGCCCAGGTCAAGGAAGGCGACCTGCTGGTAGAGATCGACCCCGCCACCCAACAAGCCAAGCTCGACGCCACCCGCTACTCCATCGCCAACTTGCAGGCCCAACTGCAGGAACAGCACGCGCAACACCGCCTGGCGCAGCAGAAGTACCAGCGCCAGCAACGCCTGGCCGCCGGTGGCGCCACCCGCGATGAAGACGTGCAAACCGCCCAGGCTGAACTGGATGCTACCCAGGCGCGCATCAATATGTTCAAGGCGCAGATCAGCCAGGCCCAGGCCACGCTGCGGGTTGATCAGGCTGAGTTGGGCTACACGCGCATCTATGCGCCGATCTCCGGCACCGTGGTGGCCGTGGATGCCCGCGAAGGCCAGACCCTCAACAGCCAGCAGCAGACGCCGCTGATCCTGCGCATTGCCAACCTGTCGCCGATGACCGTGTGGGCGGAAGTCTCGGAAGCCGATATCGGCCATGTCAAACCGGGCATGCAGGCCTATTTCACCACCCTGAGCGGTGGCAACCGGCGCTGGACCAGCACCGTGCGCCAGATCCTGCCGGTGCCGCCCAAGCCCCTCAACGAAACCAGCCAGGGCGGCGGCAGCCCCAGCAGTTCGAGCAAGAGCGGCAGCGGCCGGGTGGTGCTGTACACCGTGCTGCTGGATGTGGACAACGCCGACAACGCACTGATGGCGGAAATGACCGCCCAGGTGTTTTTCGTCGCCAGCCGCGTCACCGATGCGCTGACCGCGCCCGTCGCTGCCCTGCAGGGCAGCACCCGCCCCGACATGCAACTGGCCCGCGTGGTGGCCAAGGACGGCAGCATCGAAGACCGTGAGGTGCGGGTGGGTATCAGCGATCGCCTGCGCATCCAGATCCTCGACGGCCTGAACGAAGGCGATCATCTGCTGATCGGCCCCGCCGACAGCAGCGGAGGCTGAATGTTGACGCCGCTGATCGAACTTCGGGACATCCGCAAATCCTACGGGGGCGGTGATGCGCCCCAGGTCGATGTGCTGCGCGGGATCGACCTGTCGATCCATGCCGGGGAATTCGTGGCGATTGTCGGGGCCTCCGGCTCAGGCAAGTCGACCCTGATGAATATCCTCGGCTGCCTCGACCGCCCCACCGTCGGCCAATACCTGTTCGCCGGGGAAAACGTCGCCCAACTGGACACCGACGAACTGGCCTGGCTGCGCCGCGAGGCCTTTGGCTTTGTGTTCCAGGGCTACCACCTGATCCCGTCCGGCTCGGCCCAGGAAAACGTCGAGATGCCGGCGATCTATGCCGGCACACCGGCCGCCGAACGCCACACCCGCGCCGCCGCCCTACTGACCCGCCTGGGGCTGGCCGGGCGCACCGGCAACCGCCCGCACCAGTTGTCCGGCGGCCAGCAGCAACGGGTGTCGATTGCCCGGGCCTTGATGAACGGCGGGCATATCATCCTCGCCGACGAACCTACCGGCGCCCTCGACAGCCATAGCGGCGCCGAGGTCATGACCCTGCTCGACGAACTGGCGAGCCAGGGCCACGTGGTGATCCTGATCACCCACGACCGCGAAGTGGCGGCGCGGGCCAAGCGCATCATTGAGATCCGCGACGGCCTGATCATCAGCGACACCCCCAACACCCACAACCAGCCCGCCACTGAAGCCAACCCCAAGGCCCTGCAAGCGGTGGACCTGCGCCAACGCCTGGCCGACGGCGCCGAGCACAACGGCGCCTGGAAGGCTGAACTGGTGGACGCGGTGCAGGCGGCCTGGCGGGTCATGTGGATCAACCGCTTCCGCACGGCCCTGACCCTGCTGGGGATCATTATCGGCGTGGCCTCGGTGGTGGTGATGCTGGCCGTGGGCGAAGGCAGCAAACGCCAGGTCATGGCGCAGATGGGCGCCTTTGGCTCCAACATCCTGTATGTCAGCGGCTCGGCGCCCAACCCACGTACGCCGCCCGGCATTATCACCATGAACGACGTCGCCGCCATGGCCGCCCTGCCCCAGGTCAAACGAATCATGCCGGTCAATGGCGCGGAGGCCGGGGTGCGTTTCGGCAATGTCGACCACATGGCCTATGTCGGCGGCAACGACACCAACTTCCCGACGATCTTCAACTGGCCAGTGGTCGAGGGCAGCTACTTCACCGAGGCTGACGAACGCGCCGCCGCTACCGTCGCGGTGATCGGCAAACGGGTGCGCGACAAGCTGTTCAAGGACCTGCCCAGCCCTATCGGCCAATACATCCTGATCGAAAACGTGCCGTTCCAGGTGATCGGCGTGCTTGCCGAAAAAGGCGCCAGCTCCGGCGACAAGGACAGCGACGACCGTATCGCCATCCCCTACTCTGCCGCGAGTATTCGCCTGTTCGGCACCTATAACCCTGAATACGTGGTGATTGCCGCCGCCGACGCGCGCAAGGTGCATGAGGCCGAAAAAGCCATCGACCAGTTGCTGCTGCGCCTGCACAACGGCAAGCGGGATTTTGAACTGACCAACAACGCCGCGATGATCCAGGCCGAGGCCCGGACCCAAAACACTCTGTCGCTGATGCTCGGCTCGATTGCCGCCATCTCGCTGCTGGTGGGCGGCATCGGCGTGATGAACATCATGCTGATGACCGTGCGCGAACGCACCCGGGAAATCGGCATCCGCATGGCCACTGGCGCCCGGCAGCGCGACATCCTGCGCCAGTTCCTCACCGAAGCGGTGATGCTCACGGTGGTCGGCGGGGTGGCCGGGATCGGCCTGGCCCTGCTGGTCGGTGGCGCGCTGATCCTCAGCAGCGTGGCCGTCGCCTTCTCGCTGCCCGCAGCCCTGGGCGCCTTCGCCTGCGCGCTGGTCACCGGCGTCATCTTCGGCTTTATGCCGGCCCGCAAAGCAGCCCGGCTCGACCCGGTCACGGCCCTTACCAGTGAATGATCGCCCTATGAAAGCGCACTTGACCCTCGTTGCCGCCAGCCTGCTGCTGGCCGCGTGCAGCAGCCCGGCGCAGCGCCCGGCCAGCGGCCTGCAGCCGCCGCCGGCCTGGGACACGGCAAGCCAGGCCAACGCTCTGCACGTCAACCAGCAATGGTGGAAGGCCTTTGCCAGCCCGCAGCTCGACCAACTGATCGAACAGGCCCGCACCGGCAGCTACGACCTGGCCAGCGCCATGGCCCGGGTGCGCCAGGCCCAGGCCGGCGCCGTGGTGGCCGGCGCGCCGCTGCTGCCCGAACTCAAGGGCGGGCTCAACGCCAACCGCCGGAAACTGCTGCGCGGCAACGGCTACAGCGAACTGGATGCCGACAACAACAATGACGCGGTGGATTATTTCAATGCCAGCCTGACTGCCACCTACGAAATCGACTTCTGGGGCGGCAAGCGCGCCGCTCGCGACAGTGCTGAACTGGCGGTGCGCGCCAGCGAATTCGAGCGCGCCACGGTGGAATTGACCCTGCTCAGCGGCGTGGCCACCACCTACACCCAGCTCCTGGCCCTGCACGAACAACAACGCATCGCCGAGCTCAACCTGGCCAATGCGCAGAACGTGCTCAAGCTGGTACAGACCCGGCATGACGCGGGCTCTGCCACCCAACTGGAACTGGCCCAGCAAAAGAGCCTGGTCGCCGCGCAGCAACGCCAACTGCCCGAGGTACGCCAGCGGACCGAAGCCGCACGGATCAGCCTGGCCGCCCTGCTCGGCCAACCGGTGCAGACGCTGCAACTGACGCCCCAAGCCTTTGAGCAACTGCGCTGGCCAAGCATCGCCGCCGGCGTACCCAGCGACCTGCTCAGCCGCCGCCCGGACATTGCCAGCGCCGAAGCGCAACTGGCGGCCGCCCAGGCCGACATCATCGTCGCCCGCGCCGCCATGCTGCCCAGCGTGACCCTCAGCGCCAACCTGGGCTCGGGCGCCAACCGTGCTGGCGATATGCTGCGCAACCCGTTCTACAACCTCACGGGCGGGCTGATCGCACCGATTTTCAACAACGGCCGCCTCAGCGCCGAACGCGACAAGGCCACGGCACGCCAGGATGAGCTGCTGCAAACCTATCGCGGCGCGATCATCAATGGCTTTGCCGATGTAGAAAAGGCCCTGAGCAGCATTCGCCGACTGGACGAACAGCGCCAGTGGCAGCATGAAGAACTGGACCAGGCACAGACAGCCTTCCGTATCGCCCAGAGCCGCTATGAGGCTGGCGCGGAGGACTTGCTTACCGTACTGGAAACCCAGCGCACGCTGTATGCCGCCCAGGATTTGAACGTGCAACTGCGCCAGGCACGGCTGGGGGCGAGTATTGCGCTGTACAAGGCACTGGGAGGGGGGTGGCAGGCGTCTGGTCTTTAACGATGAGGATCTAATGTGGGAACTGGCTTGCCGGCGATGTTGCCTGCCCCATCGCCATTGCCATCGCCGGCAAGCCAGCGCCTACCGTTTGACGTTGATCGGACAGGTCAAACCGTCCGCTCCCTGACCTTCAAATGCCGCGCATACCACGGCCGCTTCGGCACCTTGCGGAACAAGTCCTGCAACTTGTCATCATCAGCGCCGAAGGTGATGCGCAACGCCAGCTTCATGGTTTCCGGATCCATCTCCACCGTGCGCCCCATCTGCAATCCCGGGGTGGTGCTGCAACCGTGGGTATCCGGCCCCAGCCATGGATCACCCACCTCGACCCAGCGCCCTGGCGCAAACCATGGCACACCGTTGACCTCCAGGCGGCTCAGCTCACCCGGATTAAAGCGCTGATGGGCGCGGAACCAGTCCTCCAGCCGGTCATCGATCCAACCGTGGAAATGCCAGAACACCGGGTTCACATGGGAGGAAAACGGGTCGCCCAAAAAGTCATTTTCAGGCTCATACCACCGCGCCGAAAAATCCGCTGGATCGCGCGCAAAGGGCACCGGTGCGCCGTTGGAAGGGTCGCGCGGCACCGACGCCCAGCGCATGTGCAGCCAATCGTGCAGCCCCAGCTCAACCTCCGAGCCGAACTGGCCCAGGGTCAACCTGGCCAGGTAACGCGGGTCGCGGTACTGCGACTCCCACACCTGGAAGTTGCTGTGATAGGTCTCGCAAGCCTTGATATCACTGACCCACTGGCTGTACTGCTCATCGCCACTGGCCATCCAGGTCGGCGGCAGTGCGAAGCCATCGTGATTGTCAAAGTAGCGCGCGAAGCCCTGGCGATCACGCTCAAGCTCGGGCTGCGGCGGCGGGAAGCGCGGCCAGGACGGCAAGTCCTGCAGGGAGCGCGCCGTACCGAGCATATGCCGATGCATAAAGAAAAAGTCGATACCCGAGCCATTGCGGTCCTTGCGCGGGCCACGGGCGTCGCGCTCTTGGTCCCGTGGCCCGGGCTGCCAACCGATGCCGCGCAGGGCGTTGCGCTTGTCCTCGGGGAGCTTGTGCCACTGGTCCCGCGTGGCGTGCCAGAGCTGGTGGAACAGGCGGTGTTCGGGGGCAATCAACCATGCCAGCAGTGCTGGGTTGAGGCCGATGCGTTCGCGGGCTTCGGGGAACAGCTGTTTGGTGGCGACAAATCGGTTATCCAGCTCCAGCAGCGCCAGGGGCCGGTCGAGATTGAGAATCTGCCCGCTGAGGGTGCCGCTGCCGGCATTGCCGAAGCTGCCCCAGACTTCATCCAGGCGCATCGTCAATTCATAGGCCGGCATGCCGTCCGGCGCGTCGCGGTCGATCAGGCGCCAGTACAACAGCGCCGCGTCGCCCGGCGCCAGGTCACCCAGCACCTGATAGCGCGGCTCGCCCTGCCCACGCAGTTGGCCAGCGGTGTCCAGGTAGCCACGCACGCCACGGCCGCGCGGTGCAATATCAAGAAACAGTTCCAGACCGTCGAGGGGCAAGCCTTGCAGCCCGGCGTCACGCCCTTCCAGGCGCAGGCTCCAGATCCCGCGCAGGCTGTTCGCCAACTGCTGGCCGGCGGTGTCCGCCAGGTCCACCGTGGCTTCCTCGGGAGTGATGGGAAATTCCTCACGCGTCAACTCGCGATGGGCATAAAAGGCAGCAGGTACGGCGGCGCCGGTCAGCGCCAGGCCTGCGATAAACCCTCGTCGAGAAATCGTCATGTTCCTACCTGTGTCAGCCCTGGAGCAGGCTTTATCCAAGCTAGAACGTTTAGCCGGGCGGCAAATTTACTGTAGGGGCCGCGCTTAAATTTCCCGGCCCTGCGCTCGTTCTCCCCAGATAGCAAAGGCCCCTTGCGCCTGCACCTCAAAGGCGAACCGACTGAGATGGCAATGACAAAACCACGTTCGAAAAAGGCTCTATACATCGGCCTGCCCTTGGCCCTGGCCATTGCTGCCGGCGCAGGCCTGGCCTGGGATCACTGGTTTGGCGGCAATGCCGGCTACCCCCTGGAAGTGATCAAGCAGGCCAATGAATTGCAGGACCGCCTGCTGTCGTTCGACAGCCATATCACCGTGCCCCTGGACTTCGGCACCGCCGGCCATGAAGCAGACAAGGACGGCAGCGGCCAGTTCGACCTGGCCAAGGCCAGTCGCGGGCGCCTGTCGGGGGCGGCGCTGACGATTTTCGGCTGGCCCGAGCTGTGGAATGGCCCCAATGCACCACACAAACCCACCGCAGGTTTTGTCGACGAAGCCCGGCACCAGCAAGAGGTGCGCTACAAGATCATCGCCGGCATGGTCCGCGACTTCCCCAACCAGGTGGGCATCGCCTACACCCCGGCCGATTTGCGCCGCCTGCATGGCGAGGGCAAGTTTGCGATTTTTATCAGCATGCTCAACGCCTACCCCCTGGGCAATGATCTGAACCTGCTGGACATGTGGACGGCGCGCGGCATGCGCATGTTCGGCTTCAGCTACATCGGCAACAACAGCTGGGCCGACTCCTCGCGCCCGCTGCCGTTTTTCAATGATTCGCCGGATGCCCTCGGCGGCCTCTCGGCCATCGGCAAGCAAGCAGTGCAGCGCCTGAACGACCTGGGCGTGATCATCGACGTCTCGCAAATGTCGACCACCGCCCTTGAGCAAGTCGCCCAGCTTAGTCGCACCCCCATGGTCGCCTCCCACTCCGCGCCTAGGGCCTCGGTGGATATCCCGCGCAACCTCAGCGACAAAGAACTGCAACTGATCAAGAACAGTGGCGGCGTGGTGCAAGTGGTGGCCTTCGGCGGGTATCTGCGCCCGTTGAGCCAGCCGATCCAGGACAAGCTCAACACCCTGCGCGCGCGTTTCGACCTGCCACCCCTGCCCAACCTGGCGATGGCCCTGATGCCCGGCGACCCGATCATCGCTGCCTGGCCGGAGCAGAAGTTCGGCGAGTACGCCAGCGAGCTCTACGCCATTCTCGAAGAAGAACCCAAGGCCAGCCTCAAGGACCTGGGAGACGCCATTGACTACACCGTGCGCAAGATCGGTATCGACCACGTCGGCATTGCCTCGGACTTCAACGAAGGCGGCGGCGTCAAGGGCTGGAACGATGTCAGTGAAGTGCGCAACGTGACCGCCGAGCTGATCACCCGCGGCTACTCCGAAGCCGATATCGCCAAGTTGTGGGGCGGCAATTTCCTGCGGGTGTGGGAGCAGGTGCAAAAGTCTGCCAAGCCTGGTGTGCTGCCAAGCGAGCAAACGCCATGACCGACCGTCGCACCTTTCTCAAACAGGCCGGCATCCTCGCCGCCAGCCTGCCGCTGGGGACCAGCCTGCACGTGCAGGCGGCTAGCACCAAGGCCCCCGCCGATAAATGGGCCGGCCTGCGCCAACTGTTCGACCAGGATCCAAACTACATCCATTTCTCCAATTTCCTGATCACCTCGCACCCAAGGCCCGTGCGCGAAGCCATCGAGCGCCACCGCGCCGCCCTTGACCGCAACCCCGGCCTGACCATGGACTGGGACCTGCAGGAACCCTGGAAACGCGAAGGCCAGGTGCGTGAATGGGCCGGCCGCTACCTGCAAGCCAAACCCAGCCAGATCGCCCTCACCGGCAGCACCACCGAGGGCCTGGCGATGATCTACGGCGGCATCCACGTGCGCCCCGACCAGGAAATCCTCACCACCGAGCACGAGCACTTTTCCACCGACAGCATCCTCGCATTGCGCACCCAGCGTGACGGCACCCAGGTGCGCAAGATCAAGCTGTTCGCCAACCCCCACCACGTGTCGGTCGATGAAGTGCTGACGGCCATCGAGCGCAACATTCGCCCCAACACCCGAGTACTGGGCATGACCTGGGTGCAGTCGGGCAGCGGCGTGAAGCTGCCGATCGCTGAAATCGGGCAACTGGTCAAGCGCCACAACCAGGGGCGCGAAGAAAAGGATCGGATTCTCTACGTGGTCGATGGCGTGCATGGCTTTGGCGTCGAAGACCTGGCCTTCCCGGACATGCACTGCGACTTCTTTATCGCCGGCACCCATAAATGGATGTTCGGCCCACGGGGCACTGGCCTGGTGTGCGCCGCATCGGAGCAAGTGACCACCCTCACCCCGAGCATGCCGACGTTTTCCGAAGACACCGATTTCGCCACCACCTTCTCCCCCGGCGGCTATCACGCCTTTGAGCATCGCTGGGCGCTGGACGAGGCCTTCAAGCTGCACCTGCAATTGGGCAAGGCCGAGGTTCAGCAGCGCATCCACAGCCTCAACTCCTACCTCAAGGAGCGCTTGCAGGCGCGACCGAACATCGAGCTGGTCACCCCGGCCAACCCGCAGCTGTCGGCCGGTTTCAGCTTCTTCCGGGTCAAGGGCCAGGACAGCGACAAGGTGGCCGCCTACCTGATGCGTAACCGCGTGGTCAGCGACGCGGTGAACCGCGACGTCGGCCCGGTGGTGCGTACCGCGCCGGGCCTGCTCAATACCGAAGATGAGGTCGACCGCTTCCTGGCCCTGCTCGACAAAGCCCTCTGATCCCCTTTTTTCTTGCCCACGAGACGACTCATGAACGATGAACCGCTCACCCCAACGCTGCTCAAGTCCCTGGCGCTGACGGCATTGATCGCCTGCCTGGCACCCTCCGCCCAGGCCGCCACGCCGCCCAAGCCCGGCACCGTGTTCAAGGACTGCAAGAACTGCCCGGAAATGGTGGTGCTGCCCACCGGAACCTTCAAGATGGGCACCCCGGACGATGAAGTCGGCCGCCAGCCCGATGAAGGCC
Source organism: Pseudomonas sp. HC1(2025) (assembly GCF_058742075.1). Taxonomy (NCBI): domain Bacteria; kingdom Pseudomonadati; phylum Pseudomonadota; class Gammaproteobacteria; order Pseudomonadales; family Pseudomonadaceae; genus Pseudomonas; species Pseudomonas sp. HC1(2025). The sequence continues at coordinate 3,604,108 of NZ_CP196017.1, forward strand.
CGATCCATGACGTGACCTTCGCCAAACCCGTGGCCATCAGCCGCTTCCAGGTGTTGGCCGGCGAATGGGACAGCTACCTGCAAGAAACCGGCTACAAAATGCCCGACGGCGACGACCGCCCCGGCCGCAAATGCACGGCTGGCAAGCCCACCTATAAGATAAGCGCCAAACATCCGGCCGTGTGCATGGACTTTGCCGAAGCCCGCGCCTATGTCGCTTGGCTGTCGAAGAAAACCGGCAAGCAGTACCGCATGGTCAGCGAATCCCTGCGCGAGTACGCCGCCCGTGGCGGCACCTCCGGGCCCTTCCCGTTCCCGTTCGACGAGGGCAAGGAATACAGCATCGCCAAGCACGCCAACACCTACGGGCCGGCCGATGGCTACAGCTACACCGCGCCGGCCGGCAGCTATGCGCCCAATGCGTTCGGCGTGTATGACATGCATGGCAACGTCTACGAATGGGTCGAAGACTGTGAAAACGACAGCTACGTGGGAGCGCCCAGCGATGGCAGTGCCTGGCTGACCGGGCAATGCGAGGTGCGGCAGATTCGCGGCAACGACTGGGGCGAGGCGCCGGTGTTTTCCCGCTCCGGCAACCGCAACAACCTCTACCCCAACGTGCGCGGCGACTGGCTGGGCTTTCGCGTGGCACGGGAGCTCTGAGCCTGTGCAACTCGGGACGCGGCTAAATCGCGCCCGGCCCGACTCGTCCTCCTACTATCGGCCTGCCAGCGGTAAACCTTCGCGCGCAGGCCTTCACTTGCCCACAGCACGTAGCCACGTCGCGATCGAGGTAGTTTCATGACCGCAGCACCGCGCAGCGCCATTCGCGAACTCTTGAGCCTGCTCAAGCCCTATCGACGGATTGTCATTTCTTCCATCACCCTGGGCATCGTCGGCGGCCTCAGCGTCACCGCGCTGCTGGCCACGGTCAACCGCGGCCTGCACAGCGCCGACGGCATGGGCACCGGCGTGGTCCTGGCCTTCGCCGGGCTGTGCCTGCTGGCGTTGCTCAGCAGCATCGGCGCCGATATCGGCACCAACTTCGTTGGGCAGAAGGTGATTGCCAAACTGCGCAAGGACCTCGGCGCCAAGGTGCTCGCCGCGCCCATCGAGCAGATCGAGCGCTATCGCACCCACCGCCTGATCCCGGTGCTGACCCATGACGTGGACACCATCAGCGACTTTGCCTTCGCCTTTGCCCCGCTGGCGATTTCGACCACGGTGATCCTGGGCTGCCTGGGCTACCTGGCGGTGCTGTCCTGGCCGATCTTCCTCATGACCCTGCTGGCCATCGGCATTGGTTCGGCGGTGCAGTTCGTGGCCCAGAGCAAAGGCATCAAGGGCTTCTACGCGGCCCGTGACGCCGAAGACAACCTGCAAAAACACTACTCGGCAATTGCCGAGGGCGCCAAGGAACTGCGCATCCATCGCCCACGCCGGCACGCCATGCACACCCGCAATATCCAGGGCACCGCCGACCATATCTGCGACACCCATATCCGCTCGATCAATATTTTTGTGATCGCCAAGAGCCTGGGCTCGATGCTGTTTTTCGTGGTCATCGGCCTGGCGCTGACCCTGCAACAGTTCTGGCCCAGCTCGGACCCGGCGGTGATGAGCGGCTTTGTCCTGGTGCTGCTGTACATGAAAGGCCCGCTGGAAAACCTGATCGGCAACCTGCCGATCATCAGCCGCGCACAAATCGCCTTCCGGCGCATTGCCGACCTGTCGGAGCGCTTCTCCTCGCCGGAACCGCACCTGCTGCTCGATGACGCCGACAAAAGCGTGCCGGTGATGAAGCACCTGGAACTGCGCAACGTGCAGTACGCCTTCCCGCCCGTGGAAGGCAGCGAGCCATTCAAGCTGGGGCCGGTCAACCTGAGCATCGAGCCTGGGGAAATCCTGTTTATCGTCGGCGAAAACGGCTGCGGCAAGACCACCCTGATCAAGCTGCTGCTGGGCCTGTACACCCCGCACCAAGGCGAAATCCGCCTCAACGGCCTGCCCGTGGACGCCCTGGGCCTGGACGACTACCGCCAGATGTTCACCACGATCTTTGCCGACTACTTCCTGTTCGACGACCTGGTGCAGAACGACAAGGCCCTGCCCGACGACGCCACCCAATACCTGGAGCGCCTGGAGATCGCGCACAAGGTCAGCGTGCGCGATGGCGCGTTCACCACCACCGACCTGTCCACCGGGCAACGCAAGCGCCTGGCCCTGGTCAACGCCTGGCTCGATGAGCGTCCGGTGCTGGTATTTGACGAGTGGGCGGCCGACCAGGACCCGACCTTCCGACGGATTTTCTACACCGAGCTGCTGCCGGACCTCAAGCGCCTGGGCAAGACCATCATCGTCATCTCCCACGACGACCGTTACTTCGACGTCGCCGACCAGTTGGTACGCATGCAGGCCGGTCGCGTCATCAGCGAAAAAGCCTGCGCCTGACCTCCCTCCCCCAGGAGCCGGCGTGCCGGCGATGGCTGCCTCAAGGCATGCGATGAAGCCACGAGCCTCATCGCCGGCAAGCCGGCTCCTACAACGCCTCCCGCCGGCTATTGCGCCTAAATCTGATCGATCGAACTTCGTCTTCCTGACACAGCTTATTTCCTCTGCCGACGGCGACGAGATCGATCATGAACCAATTGAACCAACTTCCCGACGACGACCTGCTGGCCCTGTTGCTGGCCGATGAAGCCGGCGCCGGGCAGTCCATCCAGAGCCTCGCCGGGCATGACCCGGTACCGCTGTCGTTCGCCCAGCAGCGCCTGTGGTTCCTGCAACAGTTCGATCCCCAGAGCCATGCTTACAACCTGCCACGGGCGATTGCCCTCAAGGGCCCGGTAGACGCGCGCGCCCTGGAAGCAGCGCTGAACCGGGTGATCGACCGCCACGATATCCTGCGCACCGCCTTTCGCGACACCGACGGCACGCCGCTGCAAGTCATCGAGCATGATGCGCGGCTGACCCTGCTGGAAGAGGACCTGAGCGCCCTGGACAGCCAGCAGCGCGACCTGCTGCTGCAACAGCGTATCCGCCAGCACGCCACCCAACCCTTCGACCTGCGCCAGGCGCCGCTGATTCGCAGCAGCCTGCTCAAACGGGCCGAGCAGGACTACGTGCTGCTGCTCAACATGCACCACATTGTCTCGGACGCCTGGTCCAACCCGATCCTGATCCACGACCTGGCCAGCGCCCTCGGCCAACCGGGCCAGGCCCTGCCGCGCCCGGCCATCCAGTACGCCGACTACGCCCAATGGCAGCGCCAGGACTACCCGCAGACGCCGCAACACAGCGCAGCCGCGCAGTATTGGAAAGCCTGCCTGGGCGACGAAATCCCCACCCTGGAGCTGCCTCGCGAGCGCCTGGAAAAGCCCGCCGGTGCCGGCCATCATCGGCACGCGTTGCCCGCCCACCTGAGCGAGCGCCTCCAGACCTTTTGCCAGCAACAGGGCCTGACGCCTTTCGTGGTGCTCCTGGGTGCCTGGCAGTTGCTGTTGGGGCGCTACAGCGGCCAGGTCGATTTCACCGTCGGCGTGCCCAACGCCACCCGTAACCAGGCGCAGATCCAGGACCTGGTGGGCTTTTTTGTCAGCAGCCAGGTGTATCGCGCGCGGCTGGCGCCCGAGCAAACCTGCAGCGCGTTCCTCCAGGGCCTGCGCCAGCAGTCCCTGGCCGCCCTGGAACATGCCGACTACCCCATCGAGCTGATCCTCGAAGACCTGCACCTGCAACGCAGCCCCCAGGCCAACCCGCTGTTCCAGACCCTGTTCAACTGGCGCGTCGGCGCCGCGCAGGAGGAGGCCCTGCACCTGGGCCCGCTGGAGCTGAGGTTTATGGACAGCCACCCGCTGCAGGCCAAGTTCGACCTGTCGCTGGACGTGGAATACAGCCAGCAGCAGATCACCGCGCATTTTGAATACGACGCCGCTTGCTTGCGTCCGGCGACCGTCGCCACCCTGGCCGGGCACTGGCAGAACCTGTTGCAGGGCATGATCGAGCAGCCCCAAGCCCTGATCGGCGAACTGCCGATGCTCAGCGACCAAGAGCGCGGGCAGCAATTGGCGCAGTGCAATGCCACGGCCGTCGACTACCCCGACGCAGCGCCTGTGCACGTGTTGGTCGCCAAGCAAGCCGAACGCCAGCCACAGGCTGTCGCCGTGGTGTTCGGCGACCAGCAACTGACCCTGGACCAGCTCAATCGCCGCGCCAACCAACTGGCCCACAAACTGCTGGAACTGGGCGTCGGCCCCAACGTCTGCGTGGGCCTTGGCCTTGAACGCAGCCTGGAGATGGTCATCGCCCTGCTGGCCGTGCTCAAGGCCGGCGGCGCCTATGTGCCGCTGGACCCGGCCTACCCCGCCGAACGCCTGGCCTACATGATCAACGACAGCGGCATCGGCCTGCTGCTGAGCCAAAGCAGCCTGGCATTGCCCGCCCCTGACAGCCTGCCGTCCCTGAGCCTGGACCAGGACAGCGACTGGCTGGAAGGCTATGACAGCGCCAACCCCCAGGTAACGGTCAGCGCCGACAACCTGGCCTACATGATCTACACCTCCGGTTCCACCGGGCAGCCCAAGGGCGTGCAAGTGCGTCATGGCGCCCTGACCAACCATATGCTGTGGATGCAGGGCGAACTGGGCCTGAGCGCTGCGGACCGGGTCTTGCAAAAAACCGCCTTTAGCTTCGACGCCTCGGTGTGGGAGTTCTGGCTGCCATTGCTCAACGGTGCGCAGTTGGTCCTGGCTTCCAGCGAGCTGGCCGAAGACCTGTCAGTGCTGTGGTCGCAAGTAGCCGCCCAGCGCATCAGCGTGCTGCAAATGGCGCCTTCCCTGCTGCAAGCCTTGCTCGCCGATGAGCAGGGCGCACAGATGCAATCCCTGCGCCTGCTGCTGCTCGGCGGCGAAGCCCTCGGCACCCCGCTGGTCGCACAATTGCGCGAACGCTGGAACGGCCGCCTGTGCAACCTTTACGGCCCAACCGAAGCCACCATCGACAGCACCTTCTTTGATGTCGAGAGTTTGCCCGAGGGCGCCATTGCCCCTATCGGCCGCCCCATCGCCAACGTGCGCACCTACCTGCTGGACCACGACCTGCAACTGTGCCCCATGGGCACCAGCGCCGAACTGCTGATCGGCGGCGACTCCCTGGCGCAGGGCTACCACCAGCGCCCGGGGCTGACCGCCGAACGCTTTATTCCCGATCCGTTCGCAGGCAACGGCGCGCGCCTGTATCGCAGCGGCGACCTGGCCCGCTACCGCGCCGATGGGGTCATCGACTACATCGGGCGCATCGACCATCAGGTCAAAATCCGCGGCCTGCGTATCGAACTGGGGGAAATTGAAGCGCAACTGCTGCAACACGAGGCGGTGCGCGAAGCCGTGGTCATCGCCCACCCAACCCTGGGCGGCGCGCAGTTAGTGGGCTACGTGGTGCCGACAGCGCTGGCAACGGACACTGCCCGCCAGGACGCCTTGCGCGAGGCCCTCAAGGCCCACCTCGGCGAACACCTGCCGGACTACATGGTCCCCGGCCACCTGCTGATCCTCGCGCAACTGCCCTTGACCCCCAACGGCAAACTCGACCGCAAGGCCCTGCCCGCCCCCAACGCGAGCCAGGCCCTGCACGCCTACGTAGCCCCGCAGAACGAAGTGCAACAGCGTATCGCCAGCATCTGGCAAGACGTACTCAAGCTGGAAAAAATCGGCCTGAACGACAACTTCTTCGAACTGGGCGGCGACTCGATCATCTCCATCCAGGTCGTCAGCCGCGCGCGCCAGGCCGGTATCCACTTCACCCCCAAGGACCTGTTCCAGCACCAGACCATCCAGGGCCTAGCCAGCGTGGCAAAAAACCACGGCCAGGGCCTCGCAATCGATCAGGGCCCGGTCACAGGCCCAGCCCCGCTGCTGCCGATCCAACACCTGTTCTTCGACACCGACATCCCCGAGCGTCACCACTGGAACCAATCGGTCCTGCTCAAACCCGCCACCCCGCTGGACCCGCACCTGCTGGAACAGACCCTCAACGCCCTGATCCACCACCACGACGCCCTGCGCCTGAATTTCACCCAGGCTGAACACGGCTGGCACGCCGAATACCGCCCGAGCACAACCTCGGTGCTATGGCAAACCCGCATCGACGACACCACACAGTTGCACTCGGTGGGCGACGAAGCCCAACGCAGCCTCAACCTGCAAGACGGGCCGTTGCTTAGAGCGGTGCTGGTCAGCCTGGGGGACGGTAGCCAGCGTTTGCTGCTGGCTATTCATCACCTGGTGGTGGACGGCGTGTCGTGGCGGATTTTGTTTGATGATTTGCAGACCGTGTACCGGCAGGTAGAGGCGGGTAAGGCGATTGAATTGCCGGAGAAGACCAGCGCTTATAAGGCGTGGGGGGAGAAGTTGCGGGGGTATGGGTTGAGTGCGCAGTTGCAACCCGAACTGGCCTACTGGGAACGGCAACTGGAGACTGCCAGCCACGACCTGCCGCAAGCCAATCCTGAAGGCAAGCAACGGCACAGCCAGGCGACGACTGTCGATATTCAACTGAGCAGAACCCTGACCCAACAACTGCTGCAAGTCGCGCCCGCGGCCTACCGCACGCAAATCAATGATCTACTGCTGACTGCCCTGACCCGTGCGGTCAGCCAATGGACCGCGCGCGACAACGTCCTGATCCAACTGGAAAGCCACGGCCGCGAAGCCCTGTTCGATGATATCGACCTGACTCGCACCGTCGGCTGGTTCACCAGCCTGTACCCGGTCAAGTTGACCGCCCATCAGGACTTGGGCGAAGCAATCAAACAGGTCAAGGAGCAACTGCGGGCCATTCCTGACAAAGGCATTGGGTTTGGCGTTCTTCGCTACCTGGGCGACGCCCAGACTCGGGAACGCCTCGGCGCATTGCCCGTGCCGCGCATTACCTTTAATTACCTGGGCCAGTTCGACGGTAGTTTCGACAGTGCCGACGGCGCGCTGTTTGTTCCCACTGGCGAGGAACGTGGTGCCGAAAAAAGCGCCGAAACGCCTTTGGGTAACTGGCTGACCATCAATAGCCAGGTCTATGACAACCAATTGAGCATGGGCTGGACCTTCAGCCATGAAGTCTTCCCTGTCGAGGCTATCCAGAACCTCGCCAACAACTGCCTGCTCGCGCTCGAGCAGTTGATCACGTATTGCTGCGATACCAATCATCAAGGTGCAACCCCCTCGGACTTTCCATTGGCCGGGTTGAGCCAGGCACAACTGGACACTCTGAGCATTCCAGTCCAGCAGATCGAAGACATCTACCCGTTGTCGCCCATGCAGGAAGGCTTGCTGGTGCACACGCTGCTGGAAAAAAACTCCGGCATTTACTTCATGCAAGAGTGCTACACCATCAAGGAAACGCTGGACTATCCACACTTCGAGGCGGCCTGGCAGCAGGTGGTGCAACGCTATGAAGCGATTCGGGCGTCATTCCTGTGGAATACCGGCGGTACGCTTTTGCAAGTCATCCACAAAAACAGCAGCGTGCAGGTCGAACGCGTGGACTTGAGCCATGTGCCAATGGATCGGGTGCAGGCGCAAATCGAACACCTGCTCAAGGTAGAGCGGGAAACCGGCTTCGATCTCGCCTTGCAGCCTCCGATCCGCTTCAAGCTGATCCTGCTGGCCGACCAGTCCCACCGGTTTGTCATGAGCAACCACCATATCCTGCTGGATGCCTGGTGCCGCTCGTTGTTGATGTCGGACTTCTTCGAGATCTACCATGCCAGGTTGGCAGGCAAGCCCTGTGAGCTGGCCACGCCCTACCGCTTCCGCGACTTTATCCAATGGTTGCAACACCAGGATCGCACGGCCGCCACGACGTTCTGGCAAGACCAACTGGCAGGCTTGGAACACACCACGTCACTCCCGGTGGATCATCCGCAAGTGGCTGCGCACTCGGTGTCGGTGATTGGCGACAATTACACCTGGCTCAGCCAGCAAGACAGTACTGCGCTGCAAGAGGCCGCGACACGCTACCACCTCACCCTCAACACCTTCGTCCAGGCGGCCTGGGCCTTGACCCTGCATAACCACAGCCGCTCGCGGGACGTGGTGTTCGGTGTCACGGTCTCCGGCCGCCCAGCGCATATTCCCGAGATGCAAAATACCGTGGGGCTGTTTATCAACAGCGTACCGTTGCGGGTCGCTATCCCTACCCCGGACAGTCAACTCAGCACCCTCGCCTGGCTGCAAAGCATCCTGCACAAGAACGTGTCGCTGCGTGAATATGACTACCTGCCCCTGGTCAACATCCAGGAGTGCAGCGAGATCCTCAAAGGCCAGCCGCTGTTCAACAGCCTGTTCGTCTACGAGAACGCGCCGATGGAAGACTCCGTCGGCCAGGACGCCCAGGACATGGGGGTGATCTCCGAATCCTCACGGACTCACACCAACTACCCGGTGACCGTGGTGGTCTACCCGAGCGACAAGGTGGGCCTGCACCTGTCCTACGACACCCGTTTCTTTGAACGCTCGACCATGGACAGCCTGTTGGAGGAGTTCAAGCAATGGCTGGTCGCCCTGCGTCATCACTTGCATCAGCCGTTAGCCCAGATCACGCTGCTTGATCCCACGCGCCTGGGCGACTGGGTCCTTGAACACAACCAATCGCAGGTACCCCACGACCTGCAGCGCTCGTTCGTCGAACAGTTCGAGCACCATGTCGATGCCAGCCCACAGCGTGTAGCGGCCATGTGCCGGGACCGCAGCTGGACCTACGAGCAACTTGACCACCACGCCAACAGCCTCGGCCACCGTTTGATTGAGCGCGGCGTGGGCCTGGACCAACCCGTGGCATTGCTGGCAGATCGTGACCTGGAACTACTGGCGATGATTGTCGGCACCTTCAAGGCCGGTGCCGGCTACCTGCCGCTGGATCCGAGCCATCCTGCCGAGCGGATCAAGAACATCCTGCGCCTGAGCAAGACACCGCTGCTGGTCTGCACGGCCAAGTACCGTGAGCACGCCCAGACGCTGCTTGCCGAACTGGCCGCCAGCGCTCCCGGTCATACCGTGGGCCTGCTGGTCTGGGAAGATCTGCCACCCAAGCACGCCAACCAGCAACGTCCTGGGCGCTACAGCGGCCCGAACAACCTGGCCTATGTGATTTTTACCTCGGGCTCCACCGGGCAACCAAAAGGGGTCATGGTGGAACAGGCCGGCATGCTCAATAACCAGTTGAGCAAAGTGCCGTACCTGCAACTGACCGACCAGGACATCGTTGCCCAGACTGCTTCCCAGTCATTCGATATTTCTGTCTGGCAGTTCCTCACCGCACTGCTGTGCGGCGCCCAGGTGTGTATTTTTGCCGACGATATTTCGAAGAACCCACAGGCACTGCTCACACAGGTTAAAGAGCAACGCATCACCGTACTGGAAATTGTCCCGGCGCTGATCCAGGCGCTGCTGACCGAACAACACAGCGACCTTCCCGACCTGCGCTGGCTACTGCCGACGGGCGAAGCGCTGCCAGCAGAAACCGCTGCCGACTGGCTGGCACGTTACCCAGCGATCAAGCTGATCAACGCCTACGGCCCGGCTGAATGCTCTGATGATGTGGCGTTCTACGACATTGACCCGGCCTCGACTCAACGCACCTACATCCCGATCGGTTACCCAACCGACAACAATCGCCTGTATGTGCTGGACGACGACCTGTCGCCGATCCCCACCGGGGCAACGGGTGAAATCTGCATTGCCGGCGTCGGCGTAGGGCGCGGCTACTGTGGCGACCCGGTACGCACCGCCACCAGCTTTGTGCCCAACCCCTTTGCCCTAGTGCCGGGGGAGCGCCTGTACAAAAGCGGTGACCTGGCGCGCCGACGCAAGGAAGACGGCGCCCTGGAGTACCTGGGGCGTGTGGACCAGCAGGTAAAAATCCACGGATTCCGTATCGAACTGGGAGAGATCGAGGCGCAAATCGCGCTGTTCCCCGGGGTTCGCGAAGCGGCCGTACTGGTCGGCGAGAACCCGCTGGGCAAGCAGTTGATTGCCTATCTGACCCTGGAAGAAGGTGACACTCACTCAGGCATCGATGCGCTGCGGGCCTTCCTCAAGGCCCGCCTGCCGGCCTACATGATTCCTGCCCAGGTGCATGTGCTGGAGCAGATGCCACGCAACCCCAACGGCAAGCTCGACCGCAAGGCTCTGGCCTGCGTAGACGTGCAAAGCGAAGCCCAGGAACACCGTGAACCGCAAAGCGGGTTGCAGAGCGACATTGCCGATATCTGGCGAGCCGTGCTGAAAACCCAGCGTATTGGCCTGGATGACAACTTCTTTGCCCTGGGCGGCAACTCGTTGCTGGCCACTCAGGTGACATCCCGAGTGCACCTGAACCTGGGGATCGAGGCGCCACTGGCGACGATTTTCGAAAGTGCCTCGCTGCAAGACTATGCATCCCGTATCGAACCCGCTGGCGGACAAACCCCTGATGACTCATTGAATGATCTGTTCGATCTGCTCGATGTGCTGGAGACCCAATAAATGCAAGCCAATGCCCTGAACGACTTGATTGACCGTTTTATCAAGTTGCCAGTTACCCAGCGCAAGACCCTTTATGAACAAATGAACGCAAAGGGTATGAGTTTGTCGCGCCTGCCGATCCCACAAACCCGGCATGCCTTCGCGCAAATACCTTTGTCGTTTGCCCAGGAGCGCCAGTGGTTTCTCTGGCTGCTGGACCCTGCCAGCGCTGCCTATAACCTGCCGACGGCATTACGCCTACGTGGCCCGCTGGACATCGATGCGCTACAACGCAGCTTCGATACCCTGATCGAGCGGCACCAGAGCCTGCGCACCCGGTTTATCGAAGAGCCGCAGGGCGTGATGCAGGTGATCGAGCCGCGCAGCGCAATGGTCCTGGAAGTCACGAGCGAACATAGCGCCACGGATAGCTTGATCAAGGACTTCGTCGAGCACCGGAGTCGTCAACCCTTCGATTTGCGCAACGATCAGTTGCTGCGGGTGAAGTTGCTGCGCCTGGCCGACGATGATCATGTATTGCTATTGGTCCAACACCATATCGTCTCGGATGACTGGTCGATGCACCTGATGGTCCAGGAGTTGGTGCAGCTATACGGTGGCTATTCCCAGGGCCTGTCCGTCGAGCTGGAAGCACTGCCGATTCAGTACACCGACTACTCGATCTGGCAGCGCCGCTGGATGGAGGCTGGGGAAAGTGAACGCCAACTGGCTTACTGGAAGGGCCAACTGGGCGGCGAACAACCGGTCCTGGAGTTGCCTACTGATCGCTCGCGACCCGCCGTGCAGAGCTATCGCGGGGCGAACATCACAGTCACGGTTCCCACGGCGCTGGCACAACAACTCAAGCAGCTTGCCCAGCAGAGCAATGTGACGCTGTTCATGCTGCTGCTCGCCTCCTTCCAGGCACTTTTGCACCATTACAGCCGCCAGGCCGACATTCGTGTCGGCGTGCCCGTGGCCAATCGCAACCGGGTTGAAACCGAGCGCTTGCTGGGCTTTTTTGTTAACACCCAAGTGCTCAGGGCGCGCTTCGATGAACCGCTATCCTTCAGCGAGCTGTTGGCCCAGGTCAAGCAAACTGCGCTTGAGGCCCAAGCCCACCAAGACCTGCCCTTCGAGCAACTAGTCGAAGCCCTGCAACCGGAACGTAACCTGAGCCTCAACCCTTTGTTCCAGGTAATGTTCAACCACCTCAGCGAACATCAGGGCGCTGCCGCCGGTGGGCCGTCATCACCTTCCACCTTGCACGTCGAGAGCCTGAGCAGGGAGCACCAGACCGCGCAATTCGACCTGACCCTCAACACCTTTGAATCGGCACAGGGTCTGTCTGCAACGCTGAACTACGCCACCGACCTGTTTGACGCCAGCACCATTGAGCGCTTTGGGAAACATTGGCTGAACTTGCTGGAACGCTGCATTGCAGCGCCGCAGCAGCCTATCAACACCTTTTCGTTACTCAGCGACGCGCAGCAGCAGAGTCTATTTGGCTGGAACCATACCGCTACGGCCTATCCCCTTGAGCGTTGTATTCACCATTGGATCGAACAGCAAGTCGAGCGTACTCCCGACGCGACAGCGCTGATTTTTGACAAGCAGCGACTGACTTACGCCCAACTCAATCAGCAGGCCAACACGTTGGCCCACCGCCTGATCGAGCATGGCGTAGGTCCCGACGCGATGGTGGGCATTGCGCTCGACCGCAGCCTGGAAATGGTCGTTGGCCTGCTGGCCATCCTCAAGGCCGGCGGCGCCTATGTGCCACTGGATCCTGAGTATCCGAGCGACCGCCTGGCCTACATGATGCAGGACAGCGGCATTACCTTATTGCTCAGCCAACAGTCCGTGCTCGATACCCTGCCAGTCCCTGCAAACGTTCTCACACTGTGCCTAGACGAACCGGCTGCGAACACTTACGCCAGCACCAATCCCACGGTCTGCCTTGACCCGCAAAACCTGGCGTATGTGATCTACACCTCCGGCTCGACCGGCATGCCCAAAGGTGCAGCTAACCGGCATTGCGCACTGGTCAACCGCTTGTGCTGGATGCAACAGGCGTATGGCCTCACTGCGGACGACACGGTGCTGCAGAAAACCCCATTCAGCTTTGACGTGTCAGTGTGGGAGTTTTTCTGGCCGCTGATGACTGGCGCTCGCCTGGCGATTGCTAACCCTGGAGACCATCGTGATCCGGCCCGACTGATCGAGTTGATCAATCAGCATCACGTCACCACTCTGCATTTCGTGCCGTCGATGCTTCAAGTGTTCCTGGCCGATACGCAGGTGTCCCGGTGCAGCGGTTTGCAACGTATCGTGTGCAGCGGCGAAGCACTGTCAGTCGATGCCCAGCGACAGGTGTTCACCAAATTGCCGAACGCGAGCCTGTATAACCTCTATGGCCCGACCGAGGCCGCCATCGACGTGACCCATTGGACTTGTCATCAAGAGGCTAGCAGCAGCGTACCGATAGGCCGGCCTATCGCTAACCTCAGTACGTGGGTCCTCAATGCAGAGCTGGCGCTTGTCCCTCCTGGCGTAATCGGCGAGCTGTACCTCGGTGGCGAAGGCCTTGCCCGGGGTTACCACCAACGACCGGCGCTGACTGCCGAGCGCTTTGTCGCAAGCCCCTATGCCAAAGGCGAACGCCTTTACCGCACCGGCGACCTGGCGCGCCAGCGTCCCGATGGGGTTATCGAATACGTCGGGCGTATCGACCATCAAGTGAAAATTCGTGGCTTGCGCATCGAGCTGGGTGAAATCGAGGCACAGTTGCTGGCGCAAAACGAAGTGCATGAAGCGGCCGTGCTGGCCGTTGAGACCGCCATCGGCTTGCAACTGGTCGGGTACATCGTTCCCGCTTCGGACAGCGACGCCACAGCCCTGCGCGACATACTCAAGGCTCGTCTCAAGGCGCATCTGCCGGAGTACATGGTGCCGGCACACTGGCTTTTCCTCGATCAATTGCCTTTGAGTCCGAACGGCAAACTGGAGCGCAAGGCACTGCCAAAACCTGACGCCAGCCAGGTACAAAAAACCTACGTCGCGCCCAATAGCCCTTTGCAACAGCAAATAGCCCAGATCTGGCAGGACGTGTTGAAAGTCGAACCTATCGGTCTTGAAGATCACTTCTTTGAACTGGGCGGACATTCGCTGCTGGTCGTAAGTGTGGTTTCGCGCTTGCAACTGGAACTGGGCATGCAATTGACGCCGCAGTTGATGTTCCAACATCCGACCCTGGGCGCGTTTGCCGCACAGCTTGAGCAGCAGGCCGGGCCTGTCAGCGCGCAGAAGCTGGACAAGCTTGAAGCCTTGCTCGATGAAATGGAGGAGTTCTGATGGATAAGGCTGTCGCCGCCCGCATTGCCCGGCGCTTCATCACCCTGCCCCTGGAAAAGCGCAAGCTGTACCTGGAGAAAATGTTGGCTGAAGGGGTTTCACCCGCCAATCTCCCAATCCCAGAAGTGCAGTCGGCCTTCGAGTCAGTCCCCCTGTCTTTTGCCCAGGAGCGCCAGTGGGTGCTCTGGCAACTGGACCCTGACAGCTGTGCCTATAACATTCCCACGGCCCTGCGCCTCAACGGCCCGCTGGACGTTGCTGTACTGGAACAAAGCTTCAATGCCTTGATCGCCCGCCACCAGACGCTACGTACTACGTTTGCCACTGGCGAAGAACGGCCACTGCAAGTCATTCATCTGGAAATGCCGCTGCAGATTCAACAGAGCACCGCCAAGACATTCGATGAAACAGCGATCAAAGCGTTTATCCAGGCCCAGGCCTACCAACCGTTTGATTTGCAGGAAGGCCCACTGCTGCGTGTCGCTCTACTGCAATTGGGTGACCACGATCATGTGTTGGTACTGACCCAGCACCATATCGTCTCCGATGACTGGTCGATGCAGGTAATGGTCAACGAGTTGATCACTCTGTATTCCGCCTTCCAGCAGGGCCTGGCAAGTGCATTACCTGAGCTGGCAATCCAGTACGCCGACTACGCCATCTGGCAGCGTCACTGGATGGAGGCCGGGGAAAGTGAGCGCCAACTGAACTATTGGAAAGACCAATTGGGCCGCGAGCAACCCGTCCTGGAGTTGCCCACCGATCATCCAAGACCCGCTGTGCAGAGTTTCCGGGGAGCGAACATCAAGGTCACGCTTCCGGCAGCACTGGAGCAGCAGCTCAAGCAGCTTGCCCAGCAACACAGCGTGACCTTATTCATGTTGTTGCTCGCTTCGTTCCAGGCGCTGCTACATCGCTACAGTCGCCAGGCCGACATTCGTGTGGGTGTACCCGTAGCCAACCGCAACCGAGTGGAAACCGAGCGTTTACTGGGTTTTTTCGTCAACACTCAAGTGCTCAGGGCGCGCTTCGATGAACCGCTGTCCTTCAGCGAGCTACTGGCCCAGGTCAAGCAAACCGCACTGGATGCCCAGGCCCATCAGGACTTGCCCTTCGAGCAACTGGTCGAGGCCCTGCAACCGGAGCGTAACCTGAGCGTTAACCCGCTGTTCCAGGTGATGTACAACCACCTCAGTGAGCATCAGGGTAGTGCAGCCACTGGAGATTTTTCGCCGTCCTCGTTGCACATCGAAGAGATGACTTGGGGCAGTCGCACCGCGCAATTTGATCTGACACTCAATACCTTCGAGTCGACGCAAGGGCTTTCGGCGACCCTGAACTATGCCAGCGACCTGTTTGAAGCGAACACCATTGAACGCCTCGGGCAGCATTGGCTGAACCTGCTCGAACGCTGCATCGCCGCGCCACACCAACCTATCGCCAGCCTGTCGTTGCTCAGCGGGGCTGAACAGCAGCAGATCTTGCACGATTGGAATAACACCACCTCCTTCCACTCGGGTGAGTGTTGTACTCACCAGTGGATCGAGCAACAAGTGGAGCGTAACCCTGAAGCCGTGGCCGTGACCCATGGCCTTACAACCCTGAGCTATCGCGAGTTGGACGCCCGGGCCAACCAACTGGCCCACAAGTTGATTGAACTCGGCGTTGGCCCCGAAGTTCGGGTTGGCGTAGCCATGCAACGTTCCGATGCGCTGATCGTCGCCTTGCTCGGTGTGTTCAAGGCCGGCGGTGCCTACGTACCGCTGGATCCCGAGTACCCTGCCGATCGCGTTGCCTACATGCTGGAAGACAGTCGCGCCCAAGTCCTACTGACCGAAGCCGAGCTACTCGCCGACCTGCCCGACACCGGCGCGCGAGTGTTACTGATGGATCAACTGGCTGAATACCCGAAGACCGTACCGATCACCCAGGTCACCGCAGACAATTTGGCCTACGTGATCTACACCTCAGGCTCCACCGGCAAACCAAAGGGCGTGGCAATTGCTCATCGCAATGTGCTGGCGCTGATCCATTGGTCGCAGCAAGTTTATAGTCGCGAGGATATCCAGGGCGTACTGGCCTCCACTTCGGTGTGCTTCGACCTGTCTGTCTGGGAAATCTTTGTCACCCTGGCCAATGGCGGCTCGATCGTCCTTGCCCGCAATGCCCTGGAACTACCGGACTTGCCGGCCCGCGACCAGGTCCGCCTGATAAACACCGTGCCATCGGCGATCAATGCCCTGCAGCGAGCCGGACAAATTCCTGACAGCGTGCACATCATCAATCTGGCCGGCGAACCACTGAAACAGTCGCTGGTGGATAGCCTCTACCAACAAACCACGATCAAGCACGTCTTCGATCTTTACGGCCCGTCCGAAGACACCACCTACTCCACCTGGACTCGCCGCGAGGCCGGCGGCCAGGCCAACATTGGCCGGCCTTTGCATAACACCCAAAGCTATCTGCTCGACGCCGACCTGCAACCGGTGCCCACCGGGGTGGCTGCTGAACTGCACTTGGCCGGTGCAGGGATTACCCGAGGCTATCTCGGCCGGGCGGCAATGACGGCGGAGAAATATGTACCTAACCCGTTTTCCACTACGGGTGAACGGCTGTACCGCACCGGCGACCTGACCCGTTATGGTGCCGATGGCGTCATAGAATACGTCGGGCGCATCGACCACCAAGTTAAGATCCGTGGATTGCGTATCGAGCTGGGTGAAATCGAAGCTCGCTTATTGGCGCAAGAAAGCATCCGCGAAGCCGTCGTCCTAGCCCTGACAGTCACCGAAAACCTGCAACTGGTCGCTTATGCCACCACCGCAGGCCCCCTTGGCGACGGGGCAGCACAGGCGCAACTGCGTGACACCCTCAAACGCCAACTCAAGGAAAGCCTGCCTGAGTACATGGTGCCCAGCCACTGGGTGTTCCTGGCCAACCTGCCTCTGACGCCCAACGGCAAACTCGACCGCAAGGCCCTGCCCACGCCAGATGTCAGCCAGGCCCTGCACACGTATGTGGCGCCGCAAAACGATCTGCAACAGCGCATCGCCGATATCTGGCAGGAAGTGCTCAAGCTGGAAAAAATCGGTCTGAACGACAACTTCTTCGAACTGGGCGGCGACTCGATCATATCTATCCAAGTGGTCAGCCGCGCGCGTCAGGCCGGCATCCACTTCACCCCCAAGGAACTGTTCCAGCACCAGACCATCCAGGGCCTGGCCAGCGTGGCGAAAACCCATGGACAGGACCTCGCGATCGATCAGGGCCCGGTCACAGGCTTGGCACCGTTGCTGCCCATCCAGCACCTGTTCTTCGACACCGACATCCCCCAGCGTCACCACTGGAACCAGTCGGTCTTGCTCAAACCTGCCACACCCCTGGACCCACAATTGCTGGAGCAGGCCCTAGACGCCCTGATCCAGCACCACGATGCCCTACGCCTGGGTTTCACACAGGCTGAACATGGCTGGCACGCCGAATACCGCCCGAGCACGGTCTCGGTGCTATGGCAAACCCGGATTGACGACACCACGCAATTGCAGTCTTTGGGTGACGAAGCCCAAAGCAGCCTGAACCTGCAAGAAGGGCCGCTGCTGCGAGCGGTACTGGTTAGCCTGAGCGATGGTAGCCAGCGCCTGTTGCTGGCGATCCATCACCTGGTGATCGATGGCGTGTCCTGGCGCATCCTTTTCGATGACCTGCAAAGCACCTACCGCCAATTGCAAACGGGCCAGGCTATCGCTTTGCCAGAAAAGACCAGTGCCTACAAAACCTGGGGCGAGAAGTTGCAGGCCTACGGCCGGCATGAGGTCCTGCAGCAGGAACTGGCCTACTGGGAACAGCAACTGGACACAACCAGTCACGACCTGCCTCAGGCCAACCCTGAAGGCAGCCAGCGGCATAGCCAGGCGACTACCGTCAATGTCCAACTGAGCAAAGCCTTGACCCAACAGTTGCTGCAGGTAGCTCCTGGCGCCTACCGCACGCAGATCAACGACCTGCTCCTGACCGCCCTGACCCGTGCTGTCAGCCAATGGACCGCCCGTGAAAACGTACTGATACAGCTGGAAAGCCATGGCCGCGAAGCATTGTTCGATGACATCGACCTGACCCGCACCGTGGGCTGGTTCACCAGCCTGTACCCAGTCAAGTTGACCGCCCACTCTGACCTTGGCGACGCCATCAAGCAGGTCAAGGAACAACTACGGGCCATTCCCGAAAAAGGCATTGGTTTTGGTGTTTTACGCTACCTGGGCGACACTCAGGCTCAGGCACGCCTGGGTGCATTACCGATGCCGCGCATTACCTTCAACTACCTGGGCCAGTTCGATGGCAGCTTCGACAATACCCAAGGTGCGCTGTTTTCCCCGTCGGGCGAAGCACAGGGGGCTGAAAAGGACAATGAAGCCCCCCTAGACAACTGGCTGACCGTCAACAGCCAGGTCTACAACAATCAGCTGAGCATGGGCTGGATCTTCAGTCTCGACGTTTTCCCTGTCGAGGTTATCCAGACCCTCGCCAATAGTTGCCTGCAAGCACTGGAACAACTGATTGCCTACTGCTGCGATACCAGGCATCAAGGCGCTACGCCGTCTGACTTCCCGCTAGCTGGGTTGAGCCAGGCACAACTGGATACGCTGAGTATCCCGGTCCGGCAGATCGAGGACATATACCCTCTCTCGCCGATGCAGCAAGGCATGATGTTCCACACCCTCGAAGCGTCGGAGGCTGCGGCTTACATCAATCAGACAGCAGTACCGGTCAGTGGCCTGGATATCGCGCGTTTTACCTGCGCCTGGAATACCGTCATCGAGCGCCATGAAATCCTGCGTACCGGCTTCTGGGCCGCCAGCCATCTGAATGAGCCGCTGCAACTGGTGTTCAAAACCGCCGTCCTGCCCCTACGGGTTCTTGACTGGCAGGAGCGGGAAGTCTCGGCGCAAGACCTGCAAGGACAAGTCGAAGCCGACAGTCGTGAAGGCTTCGACTTGCTCTGCGCGCCCCTGATGCGCCTGACGCTGGTCAAGTTGGCGGCCGAAAAGCTCTACCTGATTTGGACTAACCATCACATTCTGCTAGACGGCTGGAGCAGCTCACGCCTGCTCGCAGAAGTGTTCGAGGTCTACAACGGCAAGTCCCAGAGCCACAAACGCGGCAAGTACCGCGACTACATTGCCTGGCTGCAAGCCCAACCGCAGGCATCGCTGGAAACGTTCTGGAAGCACAAGCTGCAAGGGCTGAATGGCCCTACCGTGCTTGCCAATAGCCTGTCTCCGCGTCCCGGCCAGGAAAACGACGGTCATCAGGCGCTCTATCTCAACTGGGATGCGCAACAAACCCTGCGTTTGAAAGATCAGGCGCAGCGTCTGCGCGTAACTCCCAACACCCTGATCCAGGCGACTTGGCTACTATTGCTACAGCGTTACACCGGGCAAGACAGCGTGTGCTTTGGCAGTACCGTCGCCGGTCGGCCACCAGGCCTTGCGGCCTCGGACGAGATCCTGGGGTTGTTCATCAACACCTTGCCGATCATCCAGACCCCGCAGCCGCAGCAGACGGTGGGCGACTGGTTACTAGAGCTGCAAAGCTACAATCTGGAAGTACGCGATCACGAACACGCATCACTGGCCGATGTGCAACGCTGGTCCGGCCAAGGTGGCCAGGCGTTGTTCGACAGCATCATCGTGTTCGAGAACTACCCGGTGGACGAGCGCCTGCAAGAGGCCGAGCAAGATGATCTCAGGTTCGGTGAAACCAAGAGCCAGGACGTCACTACCTTCGCCATGGACCTGGCGGTCAACCTTGGCAGTCGCCTGACCGTCGAGTTCATGTACCTACGCAACCGCTTCACCGTCCAGGCCGTGGAGCAACTGCGCCGTAGCTTTGAAACCCTGTTGCTGGCCATGCTGGGCAACCCGGCGGCGACCCTGGGCAGCCTGTCCATGTTGAGCGCCGAAGAGCAACGGACGTTGTGGCAACGCAATCAACTGACGACCGAGCCCCATGGCCAACAACTACTGGCACAACAGATTTGCAGGCATGCCGACAGCAATCCCGATGCCGTGGCCGTAGCCTGCGAACAAAACCGGCTGACCTACGGCCAACTTGAGCAACGCGCCAATCGTCTGGCCCATCACCTGATCGCCCAGGGGGTGGGACCGGAAACCTTCGTTGGCGTTGCCCTGGAACGCTCGGTGGACGTAATTGTCGCCTTCTACGCCGTGATGAAGACTGGCGGCGCTTACGTCCCGCTGGATATCGACTACCCAGAAGATCGGGTGAAGTGGATTGTCGAAGACTCGACCATGGGGGTGCTGCTGACCCAGAGCCCGCTGCGCGAACGCTTCGACCAGCCGTGGGCGCCCACACTGATTGAGCTCGATACCCTGTCACTGGCAACACAGCCCGATAGCTGCCCGGCACCGCTGATCGATGCCGACAACCTCGCCTACCTGATCTACACCTCCGGCTCTACCGGCAAACCCAAGGGTGTGGCGGTCAGTCACGGGCAGATCCGTATGCACTGCCAAGCTATCGGTCAACGCTATGAAATGGATAGTGCCACCCGCGAGCTGTTGTTCATGTCGTTTGCCTTTGACGGGGCCCAGGAGCGCTGGCTCAGTACTTTGACCCACGGCGGCCAGTTGGTGGTTCGCGAAAACCGCCTATGGACTCCCGAGGAAACCTGGCACGCCTTGCACGCCCATAAGATCAGCATTGCCTGCTTCCCACCGGCCTATCTGCAACAACTGGCGGAGTACGCCCGTGATTGTGGCAAGGCGCCGCCGCCGGTACGCATTTACTGCTTTGGCGGGGATGCGGTGGCTGATGCCAACTTTGAGCTGGTCAAGCAGTCCCTCAAACCTGCGTATTTGACCAATGGCTATGGCCCTACCGAAACCGTGGTGACGCCGCTGCTGTGGAAAGCCGCCGCCAATGAGACCTGCGGCGCGGTGTACGCACCGATTGGGACACGTGTTGGCAATCGCACATTGTATGTCCTCGACGAGCACCTCAATCCTTTGCCCGAGGGAGCAGCCGGTGAGTTGTACATCGGTGGTGAGGGCGTGGCCAGGGGTTACCACCAGCGTCCGGGGCTGACGGCCGAACGGTTTGTCATTGACCCATTCGCTGCCGACGGCTCACGTCTATACCGTACCGGCGATCTGGTACGACAACGCCATGACGGCGTGGTTGACTATTTGGGTCGCCTGGACAACCAGGTGAAAATCCGTGGATTTCGCATCGAACTCGGCGAAATCGAATCCAGGCTACGGGATATTCCTGGAGTGCAGGATGCGGTCGTTGTCGCTCGCGAGACAGGGGCCAGCAAGCAACTGATCGGCTACGTCGTGACGCCAGCAGATGAGGCACCTGCAGAGCGGTTGCGGGGTTTGCTCCAGGCCGATTTACCGGACTATATGGTGCCCGCGCAGATCATCCGCCTGGTTGCTTTGCCGCTTAACCCCAACGGTAAGATCGACCGCAAGGCTCTACCCGATCCGGACTTCAAGGGCCGTGAGTTTGTGGCTCCGCGCAATGCAACTGAGCACGCCCTGGCGACCATCTGGCAGCAAGTGCTGGAACTGGAAACTGTAGGCGTGACCGACAACTTCTTCGAACTAGGCGGCGACTCACTACGGATCCTCAAGGTGCTGTCCAAAGTGCGCAGCATGCCTGAGCTGGGGCTTGAACTGAAATTGCGGGACATGATCGGCAAACCGACCATTGCCGAATTGTCGGGCTTTGCCCCGGCCACCGACCTGGATCCTTTGCTGCTGCTCAATAGCCGCGTCTCCCACGCCCAACCGCTATTTTGCTTGCATGCTGGCTTTGGCACAGTGTTCGACTATGACACTCTCGCCCGTCGCCTGGAGGGCAAGCGCAGCGTCTATGGCCTGCAATGCCGGATGCTGCTCGACCGTGATTGGCAGGACGAATCGCTGGCGTCCATGGCTATCGACTACGCCCAGTACATCCGCCAGAAACAGGCCCAGGGGCCTTATCAATTGGTCGGTTGGTCACTGGGGGGAACCCTCGCCGTACTGGTAGCTCAGGAACTGGAAAAGCAGGGCCAGGAAGTAGAGTTCCTGGGACTGGTCGACAGTTTTATCCCTTGCGCCGCCCCGGTTGCGGCCGATCTGGATTGGGGCGAAGACTTGCGTGGTTTCCTCGCAGTGATCTTCGGCCAAGCTACCGAGCACCTGCCTGTAGTGGAATTGCCCGCCGACAGCCCTCATGCGAGGCTGGAGGGCTTGATCACGGATATCCGTCAACAAGTCACCGGCCCTTCAGCGTTCAGTGATATCAGCGTCGAGGAATTGGCCCAGACATTTATGGTCGCGATGAAGCTCAAGGCACTTTCCCTGGGACTGACGGCGCTGCCCCAGACACGTGCCGCAGCCAGTTGCTGGTGGGCCTGCGACGCCAGTACCCCAGACTTCGCCAACCCGGTAGCGGGCAGTGTGCTGGACGAGCGGATCGTCGCCGGGCATTACCAGATGCTCAACAACAGCCAACTGCTGCACAGCCTGCTCCAGCAATTGACGCAGCGTGAAACGGTGACCGGTTAACCTGCTACTGCCCCGGACCTGTCGTGCGGGGCGTTTTTTTGTTTGGCACTACCTGATAAGGAACACGCAATGCCTCTGGACCCTGACCTCGAAGGTTTTCTGGAACTGGCCGAGATGGGCCGCCTGAGCGGCAAAAGCCAACCGATGCACCAACTCACACCACAAGCTGCGCGTACCGAGTTCGACCTGACCTCAAAGATTCTCGACCCCAGCCCGCCCGGGGCGATCAGTGTCCACTCGTTACAGATCCCCACTCGCGACGGTCAACAGCTGGCTGCCCGCCTCTACCGCAAGACCGGTACAGAGCAGAGCGTGCTGCCGGTGATCCTGTATTTTCATGGAGGCGGTTATGTGGTCGGCAGTCTCGACTCCCATGACTCGATCTGCCGACGCCTGGCTGCCAGCGGCCGTCATGCAGTACTGGCGCCGGCCTATCGCCTGGCGCCTGAGTATCCGTTTCCTGCGGCAGTGAATGACGCTATAGACAGTGCAAACTGGCTCGCACGTCAGGGTGCCGAGCTGCATCTGGACTCACTTCAGGTGACCGTCGCGGGCGACAGTGCCGGTGCAACCCTGGCAACTGTCCTGGCCATCAGCGCCGTGCAACAGCCTGAAAATATGATGCTTATGCCCCAGGCTCAGTTGCTGTTCTACCCGGTCGCTGATACCCAGCGAACCCGCCCCTCCCACCAGCGTTATGGCGAAGGCTTCCTGCTGGAGAGCGAGACACTGCAATGGTTTTATCGAAACTACACGCCTGACGCCGAGCAACGTGGCGACTGGCGTACCTCGCCATTGCTGACCCAGGGACTGACTGCCTTGGCGCCGACCTATATCAGCCTGGCCGAATATGACCCTCTGTATGACGAAGGTCTGGAGTATGCGCAGCTTCTGAGGAACACGGGCACCCAAGTGACCTTGCTGACACAAAACGGCCTGACCCATGACTTTCTGCGTATGTCCGGTATCACTGGAGACATTGCAGGGATTTACAGTGCGGTAGACAGTTGGCTGGACCAGCTTTAACCAGGTAAAAACAGGCAAAAAAAACCACCTCGATCGAGGTGGCTTTTTTGCGACGCCTAATGGGAACCTAGAACGTGCCGCGTACCGTCAACATGTAGTTGCGCGGTTCGCCATAGTAGTTACCGTACTCGGAAGTCTTCAGGGTCTCGAAGTACTTGCGGTCAAACAGGTTGTTGCCATTGAGGGCGACAGTCCAGTTTTCATCGACTTTGTACTCGACCATGGCGTCCCATACGGCGTAGCCGCCCTGAACCATATCAAAAGGCCGCTCATCGTAGACATCGTAGTAATTCTCCGTCGGATTTTTTCTGACCCGGTAGGCAGTCCCGCTGGCATAGCTGGCGCTCTGGATGTTGACACCACCACCGATTTTCCAGTCAGAAAGGCGATCAGGCAACGTGTAGGCGGTCCACAACTTCGCCAAATGCTTGGGTGTAACCGTAGTGAGGAAAGTGTCCTTGGTACCATTGTCTGTAAGGTTCAAGGTGTACCCGCCCATCACCATCCACCCAGGTAACACCTCACCACTGGCTTCAAGCTCAAGCCCCTTGCTGACGATCTCGCCTTGGGCGAGATAGCAGCAACTGCCGCCATACAAGACTGCTTCCGCCGCGTACCGCGGATCTTGAATCGCCTCCTTCTCTCGCTTGGTATAGAACAGCGCAGCCGAAACGTTCAGCGTTCCGCCGTAGAGTTCACCCTTAATGCCGGTTTCGTAAGTCTTGCCAACCATGGGTTCCAGGACTTTTCCAGAAGTACTTGGGCCTTGCAGTTGCTGGGCCTGGGGCTTGAAGATTTCCGAATAGCTGGCGTACGCCGACCATTCGTCATCAAGGGCATATACCAAACCACCGAAGGGAACCAACTTGGTGGGTTCACGATGATTACTCTGGGACTGAACATCCCAGGCGCCCGTACTATCATTTACGGTCTTGTAGGTCTGTTCGAACTTGTAGCGTTGCACTCTGGCACCGAGAATCAGTTTGAGCGGATCAGTCAATTGCAAGCGTAAGGTCGAGTACAAACCATACTGTTTACGAGTATTGGGGCTGTAGTCACGCTCCAGGGCACTACCGATACTGGAAGGCGGGAGTGCCGGTACATCCGGGTTGTAGACATCGATGGGATAGAACCCAGCCATGCCCCACGTCGAGCGCCAGCGACTGGTCACTTTCTGCGCATCCGCACCAATCAACAGCTCATGCTCACGATTGAACGCAGTAAATTTCCCGGACACGTTGGTATCAAACAACGACTGCTCGCTCCAACTTCTGACGAAACTCCCTCCCCAAGTAGCGCCTTCAAGGGTGATCGGGTCCGGAGCCCCCCATAGAAACACACCTTTGGTATCGGATTTGTTGAGGGTATTGGTGAAAGAAACGTTGAGTTTCCAGTCGTTCGCCAGATCCTGGTCGTATTTGGCGAACATTTCCTGGGTACTGATATCCGCATATGCCCAATTGGTCGTGTACCAGCTACTGCGCTTGAGTTTCAAATCCTCGCCGGTACTGAATCGAGGCAAACCATCCCCCGTGCCATTTTCATGGGTCTTCTCATAACGGCCACCGACGGTAACTCTGGCGGTGTCAGTCACGTCCGCCTCCAGTACCCCATAGATGAAAGGCTTCTCGGTACTACGCTTATCCATGAAGTATTGGCGGTCGGTATTGGCCACCACCACACGCCCTCGCAACTTGCCGTCAAAGGCCATCGGCCCCGTTACATCAACTTCGCTACGGTAGTTGTCCCAGGAACCCGCCGAGGTATTGAACTTGAGTTGGAAGTAGTCCAGCGGACGTTTTCGCACAAGGTTGATAATACCGCCCGGATCACCAGTACCACCAAAAAGACCAGACGACCCCCTCAGCACTTCGATATGGTCAAACTCGGCCATGTCATAGGTTTGGTTGGCATAGAACGTCCCTACACCAGAGCCGATGTCCATCGGCGAAGCACCATCAATCTGAATGTTATCGATGCGGAAACCACGAGAGATGAACTGCGGCAGGCGGTAGTTGGCATTTTTAACGGTGATGCCCGGCGTGCGTCGCATCGCATCGGACAGATCGACAATGCGCCGGTCTTCCAGAAGCTGCTGGGTGATGATCGACACCGACTGCGGCGTATCCTTCAAGCTGGTAGGCGTTTTGGAACCGGCACTGACAAGGCCGCTGGTATAGGAACCGGAGTTTTCCGTCATTTCTCCCATCCCCTGGCCCTGGATGGTGGTGGTTCCCAACTCCAGTGTTGTACTCGCGCCGTTTTCAGGGCTGAGGATGACCGTGTTGTTTTCAATCCTGAAAGTCAGGCCTGCACCTTTGAGCAGTGCTTCAAGCGCAGCTGCAGGTTCCAGGCTGCCATTGACGGCGGTGGACTTCTTGCCCGCGACCATATCCGGCCCGAAAAGCACTTGCAGGCCGGTCTGCTTGCCCAGTTCGGTCAGCGCCTTGTCCAGCGACTGGGCTGGCACATTCACCTGTATGGGCTGGGCGAAAGCCACGCCGCAGACACTGAGAGCCAACCCAAGGACCGCCACCGACACGCAACTGCGGCAGGAAGAGAGGGGAGCACTGAAGAGTTTTTGCCTGAACCTTTTACTCTCGCGTTTCATTGTTTGGTTTAGCCCCAGATATGTCATTAATGTCGAAGGCCTCCCACTCTTGAGGCGGAATGACCTGAATTTAGTTAAACCGTCCAGACCCCACTCCCTGTTGCAGAGGGACGGTTTTGACTTGAATCGGTATCGAGCCATTAATGAACGTTCGGGATAAAAATAATTTAGAAGGATTCTCAATCACTTTGTAACAGAAACAAAAAAGGACATCTCACGATGTCCCTTTTCATTTCAAACCTTGCTTACCAGAAAGTACCGCGCAAGGTCAGCATGTGGTTGCGTTCATCGCCATACCAGTTGCCCGAGGACGGTGTCCCCAGTTTGCTGTAGTAATGCTTGTCGAACAGGTTATTGATGTTGTAAAGCACGCTCCAGTTCTCATCCAACTGATACTCGGCCATGGCGTCCCAGACGGCGTATCCGGACTGGCTGTATTTAAAATCGTAATACCGCTTTTGAGGGGCAAACCAGGTTGTCCCGCTGACATCCGTAGCACTCTGTAGATTCACGCCGCCACCCACCTTCAGGTCATTGAATACGCCTGGCAGACGGTAGGTAGACCAGAGTTTGACCTGATGCTTGGGTGTCACACTGCTGAACACTTTGGCTTGAGTGCGATTGCGGTTGTGGTTATAGGTGTAACCGGCCAGTACGTTCCAGTCCGGCAATACTTCGCCGGTGAACTCCATATCAACACCCTTGCTGGTTACCTCGCCTTGAGGTAGGTAGCAGCAGTTACCGCCGTGCAGCACACTGGACGCTTCGTAGCGAGGATCAAGTACTGCCTCGTTTTTACGGCTGGTGTAGTAAAGCGCAAACGACGTATTGACAGCCCCGCCCCACAGTTCTCCCTTGACCCCCGTTTCATAGGTCTTGCCCGTCATGGACTCGATAGGGCTGCCTGGATACGGCCCCATCAGTTTGGTTTGCTGTGGTTTGAAAATCTCGGAATAACTGGCGTATGTCGACCATTCATCCGTGAGGTCATAGACGATGCCGCCGTAAGGCACCACCTTCGTGGGTTCGCGAACAGAAACATCTGAATCAGTACCCCAGACCCCCTTGTCGCGGGAACGATAGAGTTGATCGAATTTATAACGTTGCGCACGAGCACCGACAATCAGGTGCAACGGCGCGGCCAATTGCAAACGCAGGGTGGAATACAGGCCGTACTGCACTTGGGTGTTAGGGCTAAAACGGTGGAAAAAATCTTTGTCGGTGTCGGGCTGTGGCCATGGTGCTGGGTTAAAGACATCGATTGGCACACCCGACCCAGTGGCCTGGGCAGTCCCCGCCCATGAACTGGTGATCTTCTGGTGATCCATCCCCACAAGGAGTTCGTGCTGCAACCCCATTGCCTCGAATTTGCCGGCGAGATTCACATCAAACAGCTTTTGATCGCTACGATATTTGTTATTAGAGC
The DNA here is from genome assembly GCF_058742075.1 of Pseudomonas sp. HC1(2025). Classification (NCBI taxonomy): domain Bacteria; kingdom Pseudomonadati; phylum Pseudomonadota; class Gammaproteobacteria; order Pseudomonadales; family Pseudomonadaceae; genus Pseudomonas; species Pseudomonas sp. HC1(2025). The sequence goes on from NZ_CP196017.1 coordinate 3,631,596, forward strand.
CCCCGGTATTTGGCCCTGTCATGGTCGCAGGATCAACCGCGCCAAATGAGAACGCGCTTTTGGAAAACCCTGAATCCAGGGTCTGGGTATAGGAAACGTTCCCCTTCCAGTTCTCGTTGAACTCATGATCGATCTTGCCAAAGATTTCCTGGGATCGACCATCCAGGTACGCCCAGTTCTGTGTCAGGCTGGCGCTTCGCGAAAGTCCTAGATCCCGGCCATCAAGGTAACGCGGCAAGCCCGTACCTGAACCCGTCTCGTGGATGCGTTCAGAACGCCCACCCAGGGTCAGTCGTGTGTCATCCGTGATATCCGCTTCCAACACCCCGTAGAAAATCGGCTTTTCCAGGGCGCGATCATCAGCCATGTATTGGCGATCCGTGTAGGCCGCCACCATGCGCCCACGAAGCTTGCCGTCAAACCCCAAAGGTCCGGTGACATCCATCTGCGTGCGGTAGTTGTCCCAACTCCCCGCCGAGACATCGATCTTTAACTGGTAGGCATCCAACGGGCGCTTGCGTACCAGGTTGATCATGCCGCCTGGATCGCCTGTACCGCCGAACAACCCGGACGCACCCCGCAAGACTTCAACGTGGTCATACTCCACCAGGTCGTAGCTCTTGTTGGAATAGAAACTTCCCGACGTGGTACCCAGGGCCATGGGAGCGGCACCGTCGATTTGAATGTTCTCGATGTTGAAGCCTCGAGAGGAGAAGTCTGACAACCGGAAGTTATTGTTGGTGACCGTAATGCCTGGCGTGGTTTTCATCGCTTCGGCCAGGTCGGTCATGCGCTTTTCTTCAATAACCTTCGCAGTCACCACCGACACCGACTGCGGCGTCTGCCGCAGGCTGGTCGGAGTCTTCGAGCCGATACTGGTCAGGCCGGTGGTGTACGACCCCGAATTCTCCGTCATCTCCCCCATCCCCTGCCCCTGAATCGTGGTAGCCCCCAACTCCACCGCCCCGCCCTGCACCGGGGCCTTTTCAATCAAGATCACATCATCACTGAGCCGGGCGACCAGGCCGCTGTTCAGCAACAACCGGTCAAGCCCCTGCTGCACCGGGTAGTTCCCCTTCAACCCTTGCGACTGCTGACCCGCCACCCACTCGCTGACGACCATCAACCGCAACCCGGATTGCTCGGCAAAGCGCGTCAGTACCTGGTCAAGTTGACCGGCTTCGATATCGTAGGCCCGGTTGTCGGTCTTCTGCTGCTGCGCCGCCTGTGCCGGCAGGCTTATTCCCACGGCACTGGCCGTGGCTAGTGCCAGGCTCAAGGCGGTGTGCCTGATCAGATGCTGCATAACGCTCCCCCTGCTGAAATCAGCCAAATAAAAATCAATCTCAACAGGAAAGACGTCAGCCTTCTGAAACCCGACAGCGGCGGCCAGCGTATTTTTTGCGCACGGGGTTACTGTCGGGGCGAGTCGTCGCGCTCGATCACGGTCAGCCACGGCAGCAGGCGCACCCGCAGTGGCAGGGTGCGTTGCAGCAGTTTGAGTTGGGCGTCGGTATCGTCGGTGGCGATGATGCCGGTCACGGGCAGGTCGCGCAGGCTGTTGTCGCGGACCCAGATCACGCCGCGATGGTAGCGACCCAGTTGCTCCAGCACCTCGCCCAGGGGTTGGCGGTTGAACACCAGTTTGTCGCGGCGCCAGGCCGTGGCGGTGCCGACGTCGGCCGGTTGGGTGCGCGCGCGGCCGTCCGGGCCGTATTGCACGGCCTGCCCGGCCTCGACATCGGTGGTCTGCGGGTCGCCGTCCAATGTCACGCGCACGGTGTGTTCGGTGACGACCATCCGCACCTGCTCGCCCTCGCGTCGCACGTCGAAGCCAGTGCCCAGCGCGCGCAGGCTGCCGCGCCCGGCGCGTACTTCGAAGGGGCGTTGGGTATCGGGGGCGACCTGGACGAACAGTTCGCCGGTATACAGATGCAGCACCCGGCGACCACCTTGCATGTCGATATCCACCCGGGTGCGCGGCGCCAGTTCCAGGTGTGAGCCGTCGTCCAGTGTGACGCGGCGGTGCTCGCCCAGGCCGGTCACCTGGTCCGCCATCCAGCCGTGTTGCTCCGCCTGCCAGGACAAGCCGCCCGCCAGGCTCAATGCGACGACCAGCCCCAGTTGCAACAAGCGGCGTGACGATCCAGGTGGGCGCTCCAGTGCGCTGCCCAGGCTCTCCCACAGTCGTTCCGCCGCATGGGCGGCACGCTGGTGTTCGGGCGAGGTTTCGCACCACTGCAGGTAGGCGTCCCAGGTCGGTGCCTCGGGGCTGCCCGAATGCAGGTCGACCAGCCACTGCAACGCCTGCTCGGTCAGCAATGGTGAAGGTTTTTCCAGTGTCACTCGGTCATCCCAAGACGCCGGGCGCAATGCAGCACCGCGCTCATGATGTATTTGCTGACCATACTGGGAGACACCCCGAGTTGCTTGGCAATCGCCGCATGGCCCAAGCCGTCGAGGCGGTTGAGCAGCAAGGCCTGGCGGCTGTTCTCGGACAATTCTCCCAACGCCTGCTGCAACAGCTGCAATTGCTGGCGCATTTCCACCAGTGCCGCAGGGCCCGGGCATGGGTCGAGCAACTCGTGTTGCACATCCTCCAGCGAGTCCATCGGCCCGCGCCGTGTGCGGCTGCGGCCCAGGTCGATGATCAGGTTGCGCAATACGCGAATCAGGAAAAACCGCGGATTGGTGATGGTATGGGTGCGCTGCTGCCGGTCCAGGCCGACGTAGCGCACGAACGCGTCCTGCATGAGGTCGGCCGCCATTTCCCGGTCGCCCAGCCGACGGTAGGCAATCTGCTGCAGTTCGCGATGATAGAGGCGAAACAACCGATCCAGATTATCCAACGCACACTCCATGGGCATCCGTGTGCAGGGCACACATAGGGGGCGCTAGACTACAATTTATGAGAATCGTTCGCAACAGCATAAAACGTGCGGGCGCTGACTGACCGCCAGCGCCCGCAACCGTCTCAGCTCTGCACTGCCGCCTGTTGGCGCGCCTTCTCCAGCAACGCGGCCTTCTCCTCTGGGCTCAATGCATCCAGGCGCAAACGTGCCTGGGCCAGTTTTTCCAGTTGGCCAGGGCTGTCTTCCTGGGCGCGCAGGGCCTGGGCCAGCTCGCCGGGGCTTGGGTGGTCGAACACGATGCCGGGATGGACTTCGCAGTGCAACAGTTTGCGAATCCCCGCCACCAGCTTGATCACCAGCAGCGAATGGCCGCCGGCGGCAAAAAAGTCGCGGTCGCGGCCCAGGCGGTCACGACCCAGCAACTGGGCCATGCGGCTGGCCAGCAAGGCTTCGAGGGCGTCCTGGGGTTCGGCGAAGTTGTCGTCTTCATCGATGGGCTCCAGGCGCTGCAAGGCCTGGCGATCGACTTTGCCATTGCCCAGGCGGGGCATGTGCTGCACCACTTGGTACTGACGCGGCACCATCACCGCCGGCAAGTGCTCGGCCATGTGCTGCTTGAGGGTTTGCAGCCAGTGCGCTGGCGCGTCCTGCCTCGGCAGTACAAAGGCTACCGGCTCATCCTGCGCCAGCAGCACCACGGCTTCACTCACTCCTGGGGCACGCAGCAGGTGTTGTTCGATCTCTGCCAGTTCGATACGGAACCCGCGCACCTTCACCTGGTGGTCGCGCCGGCCATACAGGGCGATACCGCCTTGGGGCAGGTAACGGGCCAGGTCGCCGCTACGGTACAGGCGCTCGCTAGGGGCGAACGGACTGCTGATAAACGCGGCATCGGTCTGCACCGGGTCATTCAGGTAGCCTCGGCACAATTGCTGACCGCCGATATACAGCTCACCCAGTTCACCGCTGGCCACCAGTTGCTGGTCCTCGTTGAGGATGTACAACTGGTTGTTTGGCAGCACCCGAGTCAGGGCAATCGCCATCTGCTGCAAGTCGTCCGGGCTGATCCCATGCACGGCGACGCCGACGGTGGTTTCGGTGGGGCCGTAGTGATTGAACAGGCGGCAATCGGCGCGCAGGTTGAAGATGCGCGCCACCAACCCCTGGCCGATGGCCTCGCCGCCGAGGATCAGGGTCGCCGGTACTGTCGGCTGCGGTGCTTCGAGCAAGGCCGCAAGATGGGACGGGACGATTTTCAGACAGTCGATGCCCTGGGTCTGGATAAACGCTGCAAACGCCTGCGGATCCTGCATCGTGGCTTCATCAGCGATATGCAAGGTGGCGCCGTTGTACAACGCGCCAAACAGGCTGGTATTGCCCAGGTCTGCGGCGACGGTTGAGCCCTGAGCGAAGTGCCGGCAGGCGGCCAGGTCCAGCTCACCGCTGACACCCGCGACATAGTTGAGCAATTGCCGATGCTCAACCACCACGCCCTTGGGTACACCGGTGGTGCCGGAGGTAAACAGCACATAGGCCGCGTCCTGGCCTTGCAGGTTCGCGCTCGGCGCTTCCGGCAACGGCTGCTGCACCGGTTGATCGAGATCCAGCACCGCACAGCCCAATCCATCCGGCGCCGCGCCCTGGGTGACCAGCAGTTGCGCGCCGGCCTGCGCCACCAGTTGGGCCTGGCGGGCCGCGGGCCAGCTGGGGTCCAGCGGCAGGTAGGCGGCCCCTGTGCGCCAGGTGGCAAGAATGGTCAGCACCTGGGCCACGCCGCGCGGCAACGCCAGGGCGACGATACCGCCCGCAGTAACGCCGTGCTGGCGCAGACGGCCGGCCAGTTGGCGCACACCAGCGTCCAGCCCGGCATAGCTCAACGATTGCCCACCCGCCACCAACGCCAGCGCATCCGGGGTGATTTCGGCCCAATTGAGAATATGCTCGGGCAACAGCACCCGCTCTTCCAGCACTTGCGCCGCAGGATTGAATGCCAGCAGGCGTTGGCGCTCCGCTTCCCCCAACAGGCTCAGGGTAACGATGGCCGCGTCCGGCTGCTCCAGCACACTGGCCAGCAGCACTTGATACTGCGCCAGCAACGTGTGCATCGATGCCTGGCTGTACACGGCGGCGGCATAGTCCAGCGACAGCCCGGTAACCGCGCCGCCCTCCTCCACATCGACATTCAGCGCCAGTTCAAACAGCGGCCGCAGATCAGCACTGTAGGCGCCACTCCAAGTGCATGCCCCCACTGCGCGCGCTGCCGGCTGGCGGCGCACGCCAAAGCCATGGGTCAGCGGCAGGCCAGCGTCGAGCGGCGCATATTCCTGCCAGGTGCCATGGCTGTCCAGCACCCCCGCCAACTGCGCCAGGACGCTGCTGAACGAGGCCGTCGGCGCCAGGTCGAGGTGCAGCGCCAGGGTTCTTTGCAACAGGCCCACGGTCGGCGCGAAGAACTCATAGTCCGCGCGCGCGTCATGCCGCAGGCCTGCGACAAACCCTTCGCGCCCGCTGATCCGCGCCAGCAGCACCCACCAGGCGGCTTGCAAGAGCGTGGTCACCTGGGTGCCGTGCTGGGTCGCCAACTGGCCCAGGCGCGCCAACACGCGCGGGTCAAGGTCGGTACTCAGGGACTGCCCAACGGCCTTGCCCTGCACGGTATTGGCGTAGCGGCCCGGCAAGTCCGGCGCCAGCGCGCCAGCGCCCGCCAGGTAGGTTTGCCAATAGGCCTTGGCGGTATCCGCGTCTTCGTCAAGCACCACTTCTGCGTGCCATTCCAGGTACTGGGCAAACTGCCCCAGTTCCTCGTCCACGCTGCAACTGCCCTGCTCATAGGCTGTGCACAGGTCTTGATAGAGAATTTCCAGGCTGGCCTGGTCGCCGATAAAACCCGCCAGGCCCAGGGTCAGTTGCCAGTGCTGCGTGTCGATACGCTGCAACAGGCCCTCAAAAAACACTCCGGACGCCAAGCTCACCGGGCGCTGACACCACAGCGCCAGGACCTGCGCGGTGTTACTGGACTCATCCACCGCCAGTGCCCCATTCGCCGCCCCGGCATCAAAGAACTGCCGCAGGCCACGGTAACCGGGCGCGGTCGCCAAACGCGCCGCGAGCGCTGTGTGACGCTGGCGCAATCCACTAAACGCCGCTTGCAGCCGTGGCACATCGAGCGCGCCGCTGATCTGGATAGACAGCAGGTGCGCAATGTCGCCCCAGCTCGCGCCGCCCTGGGCGTCCAGCACCCGCTGCTGCTGTTCGGCGAGCAGCGCCAGGCCTGCATCGTTAAGCGTACTCATGCGTCAGTCCCTTCAGTTTGCATACGTGTGGAGGGCACTACCGTTTCCAGGTCGCGCCGTTCGATCATTTCGCCCATGGCCACGACGATTTTGCGTGGGCCTTCAAAGGGGTCGCGGGCGTGGGCGGCGAGCATGTTGTCCAGCAGGATCACATCGCCCTTGCGCCAGTCAAAGCGCACCGCACAGGCCTCGTAGAGTTCGCCCAGTTGCTGCATCACCGCGTCTTCAATCGGGCTGCCGTCGCCGTAGTACACGTGGCGCGGCATCCGCTCGGGGCCGAACAGGCCCAGCAAGTCGTCGCGCACATCGGGGTCCAGGCAGTAGATATGGTGCAGTTGCACCTGGTTGAAGAAGGTTTTCTCGCCGGTGCTCGGGTGGGTGATGATCGCCGGGCACGGGGTGCGGATCTGCAGTTCGTCGTTGTCCAGCCAGGTCCACTGGATGCCAGCCAGCGCGCAACGCTGCTCGACCTGGGCGCGGTCTTCGGTCTTGAAAAAATGCTGCCAGGACACGTCGAGCTTGTCGGCGAAGGTGCGCACATACAGCAGGCCCTTGCTTTCGAAGGTATCGCGCAACGCTTGCGGCAAACGCAGGTACATCTGCCGGCAATCGACCACCGGCGTGGCCCCGCCCACGGGCGACGGTTGCTCACAGAAAAACAGCTGCTTGCGCGGCCAACGATCCTGGTGCGAGCTCTCGTTATGGAACAGGATCATTTTCTTTTCCGGGTAAGGCGTGGAGCGATAGGTGTTCTTGCCGCCCTCTTTCTTCGGCAAGTCGCCGTACTGGCCATACAGGCCCGGCTGGACGGCTTCGGCAAAGGCCTCGAAGTCGTGGATGTCACGCATGGCGAAGCCTCGGAACAGGATCCCCGCATGCCGCGCGAGTTTCTCTTCGACCAGGGCGCGATTGGCCTGGACCCAGGTCACCAGGTCGAGCCCCGGGTCGTTGGGTTCCATCAGCAACGGGAACACCTGGTCGGCGTTCAACAGCGATTCACGCATCGCCGGCAGCGGGGCCCTGGCCACCGGGCTAGATGGTTTCTTGAGGAACTTGCCCAGCTTGTCGGCCTTCGGGCTGGCAGGTGCGGCAGGAGCAACAGCGGTATTCGACGGCATGATGATGTCCCCTAATCGGATGTCTGGATCCATGACAATCTGTTGAAGAATTCCCATCCAGGCGCTCACAAGTTCGGTGATGCGCTCTTGTTTGAATAAGTCATTGGCGTACTGCCAGGTGCCCTGCCACTGGCCGTGGTCTTCGTCGATAAACAGCGCCATATCGAACTTGGAATAACCGCCCAGGCTGGGCACCATTTCCACCGCAATGTCCGCCAGGCCCGCGCTGTGCACCGGCAGGTTGTTCATCACGAACAGCACTTGCACCAAGGGGTTGAAACCCTTGTGGCGCGGCACGTTGCTGGCTTCGGCGATCATGTCCAGGGGCAGGTCCTGGTGTTCGAAGGCACTCAGGGAGGTTTCCCGGGCCGCGGCGAGGAAATCGCTGAAGCGCGCCCGGGCGTCGAAGCGCGAGCGCAGGGGCAGGATGTTGACGAAGAAACCAATCAGGCCTTCCAGCTCAGCATGCTGACGCCCCGCCACATCGGCGCCCACCAGCACGTCGTCGCTGGCGCCCAGGCGATGCAGCAACACCTGGAATGCGGCCAACAACGTGGTGTAAGGCGTGACACCCTGGCGTGCGGACAGGCTTTTCAGTGCCTCGCCCAACGCCGGCGGCACGCTGAATGACTCGCTGGAGCCCTCGAAGGACGGCATCGGCGGCCGCGCAAAGTCTGTCGGTAGCAGCAGGTGCCCAGGGTGACCGGCCAGGGCGTCCTTCCAGTAGCCGGCCTGTTGCTGCAACACCCCGGCCTGTTCCAACTCCAACTGCCATTGGGCGTAGTCACTGTATTGCACCGCCAGCGGCGGCAGATCGATGCCACGCCCCTGCTTGAGCGCAGCGTAGTGCTGCACCAGTTCACCCACCAGCACCGCCATCGACCAGCCATCGGAGATGATGTGGTGCATCGAATACAGCAGCACATGTTCATGGGCGCCCAGGCGCAGGATCTGCCCACGGAACAACGGCGCCTGCGCCAGGTTGATCGGGCGCCGGGTATTGTCCAGTGTGGCCTGGGCGACCTGGGCTTCCTGTTCGATACGGTCCAGGTGCGACAGGTCGACCACGGCGAAGTCCACATTCACTTCAGGCGCGATCACCGCCAGTGGATCGCCGTCATCGTCGGCGACATAGGCGGTACGCAGCACCTCATGGCGTTGCACCACGCACTTGAGGCTTGCGATCAACAACGCCAGCGAGACTTCGCCACGCAAGCGCAACGCCAAGGGCATGCCATACGCGCCGTTGCCGGCCGAGAACTGCTCGGCCACCCACAAGCGCCGCTGGGCCAGGGACAGGGGCGCAGTGCTGCGCGGGCCATGGGCGTGCAAGGCGATTTGCGCCGGCTGCACAACCGAGCGGCTTGCCAGCAATGCGGCAAAATCTTCCAGCACCGGAGCGTTGAACAGGTCACGCAAGCCTGGGTTGCTGGCCAGGGTTTGCTTGAGTCGCGCGATCACTTGGGTGGCCAGCAGCGAGTGCCCGCCGAGCTCGAAGAAGTTGTCGCTCACCCCCACTTGCGCCAGGCCCAGCACCTGCTGCCAGACCTCGGCGATCTGCTGCTCCAGGGCGTTGCGCGGCGCGATGTAGTGTTGCAGCAGGGCGCTGGCATCCGGTGCGGGCAACACCTTGCGGTCGAGTTTGCCGTTGGGAGTCAGCGGCAGGCTGTCGAGGAAGACCCAATGGCTGGGCACCATGTACTCCGGCAGGTCGCCCTTGAGCTGACGCTTGCACGCCTCACGCAGCGCCTGCTCATCGCTGACCGCTTGCACGGCAACCACGTACGCCACCAACTGCGGATGGCCAGCGACGTCCCGCACCACCACGGCGGCTTCGCGCACTGGCGGTTGCTCCAACAGCCGCGCTTCGATTTCCCCCAGTTCGATCCGCAACCCACGGATTTTCACCTGATGGTCCACGCGGCCGATGTACTCGATCACCCCGTCCGCGCGGTAGCGCGCCAGGTCGCCGGTGCGATACAGGCGCGCGCCGGGCGCACCAAATGGGTCAGGCAAGAAGCGCTCGGCGGTAAGTGCCGGCCGCTGGAAATAACCTCGCGCCAGGCCGTCGCCGCCAATCAACAATTCGCCGGCGACCCCGACCGGCACCGGCGCCAGGTTATCGTCGAGGATATACAGGCTGGTATTGGCAATCGGCCCGCCGAGCCAAGGCTGTGGCTGGGTCGGCGTGAGTGGGTACTGCGCCGACCAGATGGTGGTTTCGGTCGGCCCGTAGAGGTTCCACACCTGGGGCGAGAGCGCCAAAAGTCGGGTCGCCAGCTCCAGGGGCAGCGCCTCACCGCCGCACAATAGTTTGCAGCCCTTGAGGGCGTCGGCCTGGGGGTGATCGAGCAGCATGCGCCACGTGGAAGGCGTGGCCTGCAACACGCTGATGCGCTGCTGCTTGACCAGGGCCAGCAAGGCTTGCGGGTCGAGGTTGATGTCCTGCCCGGTCAGCACCAGGGTCGCGCCGACCAGCAGTGGCCCGTAGATTTCCAGGCCGAAAATATCGAACGAGAAGGTGGTCAGCGACAGCAACCGGTCCTGGGCGTGCAACCCCGGCTGGCGGGCCATGCTGCACACAAAGTTGGTCAGCGCACCATGGCGCACCATCACGCCTTTGGGCTTGCCGGTGGAGCCGGAGGTGTAGATCACGTAGGCCAGGTGTTCGGCGCTGCTGCGCGGCAGTGGGTTTTCGCAGCTGTAGCCATCGAGCCACGCACCCGGCTGGTCCAGGACCAGCGCACTGACCCCGGCCGGGATCGGCAAACGCGCGAGCAACGGTGCCTGGGTCAGCAGCAGGGCCAGGCCGCTGTCTTGCATCATGTAGGCCAGGCGATCCTCGGGGTACGCCGGATCCAGCGGGATGTAGGCGCCACCAGCCTTGAGAATCGCCAATAGCCCGACCACCAGGTCGACGCTGCGCTGCACCGCGATGCCCACCAGCACATCCGGGCCCACGCCGGCTTCGATCAAACGATGGGCCAGGCGGTTGGCCTGCTGGTTGAGCTGGGCAAAGGTCAACGACTGTGTATCAAACACCAACGCCACAGCGTCCGGAGTACGGGCGGCCTGGGCCTCGATCAACTGGTGGATGGCGCTGTGGCGAGGGTAGTCGGCGGTGCTGCTGTTCCAGCTTTGCAGCGCCAGGCGTTGTTCGGCGGCGGTAAGCATCGGTAGTTGGCCAATGCGCTGGCGGGGGTCATCGAGCATGCCCTGCAACAAGGCCTGCCAGTGCCGCGCCAGGCGCTCGACAGTCGAGGCGTCAAAGATGTCGGTGGCATAGGTGAGCGCCGCCGACAGGCCATCGGGCCCGTCGAAGGTATTGAGGGTCAGGTCAAACGGCGCACTGCGGTTTTCCGAGTCGACCGGGGTGCACAGCAACCCGCCCAGGGGCTGGCCATCGGCAAACCGGCCAGCTTCCATCTGGTGGTTGAACATGACCTGGAACAACGGCGTGTGCAGGCTGTTGCGCTCGGGTTGCAGCGCCTCCACCAACTGCTCGAACGGCAGGTCCTGCCAGGTCTGGGCCTCGTGGGCGGCGGCCTTGACGGTCTGCACAAAGTCCGCAAACGGCTGCTGGCTGTCGAGCGTGGCCTGCATCACCTGGGTGTTGACGAAAAAGCCGATGACCCGCTCCGTCTCGGCGCGGTTGCGGTTGGCGGTGGGCACGCCGACGCGGATATCCGACTGGCCGCTGTAACGGTGCAACAGCACCTGGAACGACGCCAGCAGCAACATGAACGGGCTCACCCCTTGCTGCTGCGCCAGGCCCTTGAGGCCATCGCTCAGGGCGCGGTCCAACGCCAGCGGCAGCGTCGCACCCTGCTGGTCCGGCGGCCCCAGGCGCGGGCGATCCACCGGCAGCTCAAGCAGGACGTGCTCTGTGCCCAGTCTGCCACGCCAGTAATCCAGCTGCCGGCGCCCTTCCCCGGCCTCCAGCCATTGCCACTGCCAGGCGGCATAGTCGGCGTACTGGATGACCGGCGCCGGCAACGCGCATGGCGTGCCCGTAACCTGGGCGATGTACAGCGCCAGTAGCTCATCGATCATGATCTGCATCGACCAGCCATCGGTGACGATGTGGTGCAACGTCAGCACCAGCACATGCTCATCGTCCGCCAGGCGCAACACTGCGGCACGCAATAACAGATCGTGTTCCAGATCGAACGGCTGGCTGCTCTGCACCTGGACAAACGCCTTGATGACAGACTCGGGGTCGCCCGCCGCAGCGTCCTGTACCGCAAGTTCCAGCGCGTCAATCGGCCGAATGATGCACCGCACCCGCTCATCCTCCTGCACAAACCCGGCGCGCAGCCCTTCATGACGCGCCAGCACCTGCGACAAGCTGCATTGCAGCGCCTCGACATCCAGCTCGCCCTTCAAACGCAGGGCCGCGCAGATGTTGTAGGCACTGCCCAGGGGGTCGAACTGCCAGAGGAACCATTGCCGCTGCTGGGCATACGACAGGGCCTGGGGCCCGGTCTCGCTGGCCGGCACAATCGGGAAACGCGCGACATTGACCCCCTGTTGTTCCAGCTTGCTGAACAGTTGCGCGCGCTTGGGTGCGCTCAAGTCCTTGATGCGCGCCACCAGTTCCGCAGTTTTGTTAAGCATTGCTTTCCTCCAGGTTTTCCTGCTCCAGCTCATCGAGGGCATCGAAGATCAGGTCAAAGTCATCGGCCAGGCCATCGCCCTGGGCCGCGTCGCCCAGGGTTTTGGCCAACGCCCCAAGGCTGTCCTGGGCATAAAAGTCCTTCACCGCCACGTCCACCCCAAGCACCGCGCGCACGCGGGACAACATCACCACCACCTGCAGGGAGTGCCCGCCCAGGTCGAAGAAGTTGTCGCCAAGCCCGATACGCTCGACCTTGAGCACTTGCTGCCAGATTTCGGCCAGTTGCTGCTCGAGCGGCGAGGCCGGTGCCACATAGGCCCGTTGCATTTGGCTGACGTCCGGCGCCGGCAGGGCCTTGCGGTCCAGCTTGCCGTTGGGGGTCAGGGGCATCTGCGTGACAAACACCAGGTGCGCCGGGACCATGTAGTCGGCCAGGTGCTGCTTGAGGCCGGCCTTGATCGACTCGCGCAACGCCGCGTGCCGTTCGGGGCTATCGCTAAGTTCGGCGAGTACCACATAGCCCACCAGTTGTGGCCCGCTGGGTCCGTCCAGGGCCAGCACCGCCGCTTCCCGCACAGCGTCCTGGGACTGGATGCGCGCCTCGATTTCCCCCAGTTCGATGCGAAAGCCACGGATTTTCACCTGGTGGTCCAGGCGCCCGAGGTATTCGATCACCCCTTCGGCGCGGTAGCGCGCTAGGTCGCCGGTGCGATACAGGCGCTGGCCGGGCGCACCGAATGGGTCGGGCAAGAAGCGCTCGGCAGTCAGGCCTGGACGCTGGAAGTAGCCGCGCGCCAGGCCATCGCCGCCGATCAACAACTCGCCGGGCACGCCGACCGGGGCCAACGCACCGTCCTGGCTGAGGATGTACAACGCGGTGTTATCGATTGGCCGCCCCAGCCATGGCTGGCCGTCGAGGCGGTGGGCTGCCGACCAGATGGTGGTCTCGGTCGGGCCATAGAGGTTCCACACCGCGCCGCCGAGGGCGAGCATGCGTGCCGCCAGTTCGTCGGCCAGGGCTTCGCCACCGCAGAGCAAGGTACAACCCTGCAACGCCGCCACCTGCGGGCTGTCGAGCAACATGCGCCAGGTCGAGGGCGTGGCTTGCAGGGTGTTGACGCGCTGGCTCGCGACGGTGCTGAGGATCGCGTCCGGATCGAGGGTGGTGTCTTTGTCCACCAGCACCGCACAGGCGCCGACAGTCAGCGGCAGGTAGATCTCCAGGCCGAAGATATCGAACGAGAACGTGGTCAGCGAGAGGATCCGTTCACCCGCCGCAAGCCCCGGCTCGCGGGCCATGCTCGCAATGAAATTGCCGAGGGCGCCATGGGGCACCATCACGCCTTTGGGCTTGCCGGTGGAACCGGAGGTGTAGATCGCATAGGCCAGGTTGTCCGGCCCGGCCGACGCCGGTGGGTTGTGGCTCGGGTAACCGGCGAACCAGCCCGCCTCGCCCTCCAGCACCAGCGCCTGCACGCCGCCCGGAATCGGTAGCGAACCAAGCAGCGGCGCCTGGGTAATCAATAACCTCAGGCCGCTGTCTTGCATCATGTACGCCAGGCGATCGGCCGGGTAAGCCGGGTCCAGCGGCACGTAGGCGCCACCGGCCTTGAGGATCGCCAGCAGGCTGATGATCATCGGCAAGCCGCGCTCCACCGCAATCCCCACCAGACGATCCGGCCCGACACCTTCGGCCAGCAACCGATGCGCCAGTTGGTTGGCCTGCTGATTAAGCTCGGCATAGGTCAGCGACTGTTGGCCAAACACCAGCGCGACGGCCTCGGGGGCCCGCTTGGCCTGGGCTTCGAACAATTGATGAATGCACTGCTCGCGCGGGTAATCGACCGCCGGTGGATTCCATTGCGCAACCACCTGTCGTTGACGGGCCGCACCTTGCATCGACAAGTCACCCAGCGCCAGTTCGGGCTGATCGAGCATGCCCAACAGCAGGCGGCTGAAATGCTCGCTGAGTTCATCGATGGTGCCCACGCTGAAATGGGCGTGGATGAAGCGCACATGCACGGTCAGGGTTTCCCCCAGGCTGACCAGCAGGCTCAACGGATAGTTGGTCTGCTCGACACTGCGCACCTCACCGAACACCAGCCCCTGGGGTGCGCCACGCTTGAGGGTTGCGGCCACCGGGTAGTTTTCAAATACCAGCAGGCTGTCGAACAGCGCGTCACCACTGTGCCCGGCCCAGCGTTGGATATCGAACAACGGCGTGTGCTCATGCTCGCGCAGGGCCAGGTTTTGCTCCTGTACGGCGTGCAGCCATTGGCTGACCGTGTGCTCGGCACGCGGGCTGGCAATCACCGGCAAAGTGTTGATGAACAGGCCAACCTGCTGCTCGATACCCGCCAGGTCAGCCGGGCGACCGGCGACCGTGGCGCCAAAGGCTACGCTGTCCTGCCCGGTGTAACGCTGCAACAGCAACAGCCATGCGGCCTGCACCAGGGTGTTGGGGGTGACTTTCTGCTGGCGGGCAAACTCGCCCAGGCGGCGGGTTTGCGTCACATCCAGCGTCAGGTAATGATCGCCATGACCACCGGCCAGCGCCTGCGCCGGGTCGCTGACCGCCTGGGCCAGCAGAGTCGGCTCTTCCAGTGCCGCCAGGTTGGCGCGCCAGAACTGTTGGCCAGCCTGCTGATCCTGGCGTTGCAGCCAGGCGATGTAATCGCGATAGCGCCCCACCGACGGCGTCGGCACCTGGCCGTCATAGCGTTGCAGCACCTCGCCCAACAGCTGGGAGTTGCTCCAGCCATCCATCAGGATGTGGTGGTGGGTGTACAACAATTCGCAACGACGCGCGTCCAGGCGCACCAGCACCAGGCGCAACAACCCGGGCTGGTTCAGGTCAAAACCCTGGGCCAGCTCGGCAGCGGCCAGCGCTTGCAGCGCCTGTGGCTGGTCGCTGCGTTCACGCCAGTCGAGCACGCTGAACGGTACTTCAAGCTGCTTGTGCACCACCTGCACCGGTTGCGGCAAACCACCCTGCCAGGCAAAGGCGGTGCGCAGGATAGGATGAGCATCGACCACCACCTGCCACGCCGCCCGGAAGCGTTCGGGATCGAGGCCGTCGATGCTGACCTGCATCTGGTTGACATACTCGCCGCCGCCTTGCTCCAGCAGACTATGGAACAACATGCCCTGCTGCATGGCCGACAGCGGATAAATATCCTCGATGGCTTCGCAGGCGCCGGCCAGGGTATCCACTTGCACCTGGGTCAACGCCGCCAGCGGGAAGTCCGACGGGGTCACGCCGTGATGGCCGGCGCTCGTGCAGTGTTCAATCAGCGCCTTGAGCTCCAAGGCCAGGGCGTCGGCCAGGGCCTGGATGGTGGCGGCGTCGAACATCTGCTGGCTGAAGGTCCAGCCCAGGCACAACTCGCCGTCGAACACCTGCCCGTTAAGGGCCAGCCAGTTGCCCAGCGGCGCGTCCGGGTGCTGCTCAAGCCCGGCACGTTCGCCACTGGGTACAAACAGTGCGCTGTGCTCGCCTTCAAGGCTACTGTCGAACTGGCCCAGGTAGTTGAAGGTGATACGCGGCACCGGCAGTGCCGCCAGGGTGTGCCGCACCGATGCGTCGCCCAGGTAACGCAAGGCGCCAAAACCCACGCCCCGATTGGGGATGGCGCGCAGTTGCTCCTTGACCTGCTTGATCGAATCGTCCAGCGCCTCGGCGGGTACCAGGCGTACCGGGAACAGGCTGGTGAACCAACCCACGGTGCGGGTCAGGTCCAGGTGGTCGAACAGCTCTTCACGGCCATGGCCTTCGAGCTGGATCAACACTTCACGGCGCCCGGTCCAGCGCGTGATGACCCGCGCCAATGCCGTCAGCAGCAGGTCATTGACCTGGGTGCGATAGGCCGCTGGTGCCTCCTGCAACAGGCGCCGAGTCAGGTCGGCGTCCAGGCGCGTATCCAGCGTAATGCCGTCGCGGCCGCGCAGGCTGGCGTCCACCCTGGCGCCCGGCAGGTGGTTGTCGGTGCCGTGCAGTGCTTGCCAAAACGCAACCTCGGTGTGTAGCGCGGGACTGCGGGCAAGACCTTGCAGTTGCTCGGCCCAGGTTTTGAACGCAGTGGTCTTGGCCGGCAAGCTCACGGTGGGCTGGCGGTAAGCGTCCTGCAGGTCTTGCAGGAGGACGCGCCAGGACACGCCGTCGACCACCAGGTGATGAATGATCACCAGCAGGCGCTGGCTGCCATCGGCCTTGTCGAACAACACCGCGCGCAGCAGCGGACCTTGTTGCAGGTCCAGGCTGGCCTGGGCCTGGTCGGCCAGCGCCTGAAGCTCGGCGTCGTGATTGACCCGGAGCTGCCAGAGCAGCTCCTGGGTTGACGCCGCGCCGTGGCTGGCGAGCCACTGCGCACCGTCGTGCTGGAAGTTCAGGCGCAGCGCATCGTGATGGGCGACCAGCACCTGCAAGGCCTGGGCAAGTCGCGCCCCGTCCAGGGGCTGGCGGGGCGTCAACAGTACCGACTGGTTCCAGTGCTGGCGCTGGGGAATATCCTCGTCAAAAAACACCTGCTGCACCGCCAGCAACGGCATGCCACCGACCACCGGACCCTGGTCGATGCTCGGCAGGCCATCGCCACTGCGGGTGACACTGGCCAGGCCTTGAATGGTCTGCTGCTCGAACAACGCCTTGGCAGTGAAGTGCAGCCCCGCCTGACGGGCTCGACTGACCACCTGCATGGACAGGATCGAATCACCGCCCAGCTCGAAGAAGTTGTCCCCAAGCCCCACCCGCGGCAGGTTCAACACTGCTTGCCAGATAGCCGCCAGTTGCTGCTGCACGGCGGTGACCGGCGCCACATAGTCCTGCTGCAACAGGCTGGCGTCCGGCTTGGGCAGGGCCTTGCGGTCGAGCTTGCCGTTGGGGGTCAGCGGCAAGTGGTCGAGCAGCATCCAGTAGGTCGGCACCATGTAGTCCGGCATGTTCGTCTTGAGACTGGCCTTGAGGCGCTCGCGCAACCCAGGCTCGGCCTGCGCCGGCACGATATAGGCCACCAGTTGCTGCGCGCTCGCGCCCTGATGGGCCAGGACTACCGCGTCACGTACACCGGGCTGTTGCAACAGGCGCGATTCGATTTCGCCGAGTTCGATACGGAAACCACGGATCTTCACCTGGTGGTCGATCCGCCCACAGTAATGCACCACCCCCGCCGCGTCGCGTCGCGCCAGGTCGCCACTGCGGTACACGCGGCTGCCGGCCACGGCGGCGAATGGGTCGGGAATGAAACGCTCGGCAGTCAGTGCCGCACGCTGGTGATAACCCTGGGCCAAGCCCTCGCAAGCGGCGATGCACAACTCACCGACCACGTCATCGGGCAGTGGGTTGGCGTCGCGATCGAGCACATACAGCGCCCGACCCGGCAAGGCACGGCCAATCGGCACACCATTGGCCGCGTCGGCATCCATCAGTTGGCACAGGTGGGTGCTGGACACCACCGTGGCTTCGGTCGGGCCATAGGTGTTGAGCAAGCGCACGCCGCCTAGGCCTGCGGCGTGCCAGAGCTTGAGCCCTTCCACCGACATCGCCTCGCCCCCCACATGCACCTGGCGCAGTTGCCCGCGACTGCGCTGCGGGTCGGCGGCCCAGTCCTGGGCCAGCAGGAACCAGTACGCCGCCGGCAAGTCGGCCAGGGTCACGCCGTGCTCGATGATCTGCTCGTACAGGGTCACGGTGTCCCAGGTGTCGTCACCGCGCAGCACCAGGCAGGCGCCTTCGCACAGCGGCGGGAAGCATTGCTCGACAAACCCGTCGAAGCTGAATGTGGCGAATTGCAGCACCCGCTCCTGAGGGGTGAGTTGCGAGTACTCGGCGGCTATCGTGCAGAACTCGCGCAGCGCGCCATGGGCGATGGACACCCCCTTGGGCTGCCCGGTGGAGCCGGAGGTGTAGATCACGTAGGCCAGGTGCTCGGCCAGCGCCAGGTTGGCGAGGTTGGTGCACGGATAGTCGCGCTCCGATCCGTCGAGCAGCAGGCACGGCACGCGTGCATCGGCCAGGGCGTCGTCGAGCACGCCGGGCTGGCGCAGCAGCAGATCCATGGCGCTGTCATCAATCATGTAGGCCAGGCGTTGGGCCGGGTAATCAGGGTCCAACGGCACATAGGCGGCGCCGGCCTTGAGGATCGCCAGCAGGCTGGCAATCATCGCCCCACCGCGACGCACCGCCAGCCCGACGCGCTGGCCGGGCACTACACCCTGCTCGCGCAAGCGATGGGCCAGGCGGTTGGCGCGCTGATTGAGCTCGGCATAGGTCCAGCGCTCGTCACCGCTGATCAAGGCCAGGGCATCCGGGGTCGCCGTAGCGCGGCGCTCGATACGCTGGTGCGCCAGCAACGGGTCGACGGCCGGCTGCACCGCCGCCTGCTCCAGGGCCGGAGCGCGCAGGCTCAGGTTGCCCAGTACCTGGCCGTGCGCCTCGACAAACTGCTCAAGCAGTTGCAACAGGCTCGCGCCGATAGTGTGTATTTGCTGCGGGCTGAAGGCGGTCCGGGCATAGCTGAAGTCCAGGCTCAGGGTTTCACCCAACTCGATGCCCAGGGTCAGCGGATAGCTGGTCTGCTCGTGGTTGTGCAGCCCGCTGAAGCTCAAGCCGGCCGGTGCGCCGGCTTGCAGCGCCTGGGACACCGGGTAGTTTTCGAACACCAGCAAGGTGTCGAACAGTGCACTGCCCGGCTGCCCGGCCCAGCGCTGGATGTCGTACAGCGGTGTGTGCTCGTGCTCGCGCAGGACCACACTGTGCGCCTGCACCTGTTGCAACCAACTGGCGACGCTCTGGGTGGCCTCCGGGCTGCAAATAATCGGCAACGTATTGATAAACAGCCCGACCTGCTGCTCAATCCCCGGCAAATGGGCCGGACGCCCGGCCACCGTGGCGCCAAAGGCCACGCTCGGCTGGCCGCAATACCGTTGCAGCAAAATCGCCCATGCCGCTTGCAGCAGGGTGTTGAAAGTGACCTTGTGGTGCCGCGCGAACTCCCCCAGCCGCGCGGTGGTGCTGGCGTCCAGCAGCAACTGGTGACTGGCCTGACCGCTGCCCCCGCGCGGCGTCGGCAGAGCGTTGGCCAGCAGGGTCGGCGCGGCCAGTGCTTGCAGTTGCGCGCTCCAGAATTGCTCGCTGGCCTGGGGGTCCTGGGCCAGCAGCCAGCCCACATAGTCGGCATAGCGCCCGGTGACCGGCGCCGGCACCTGCCCGGCGTAACGTTGTAGGACTTCGCCCAGCAACTGCGCGTTGCTCCAGCCGTCCATCAGGATGTGATGGCTGGTGTAGATCAGTTCATAGCGCTGAGCCGCCAGTGGCACCAACACCAGGCGCAACAACGGCGCCTGGTGCAGATCGAAACCTTGTTCGCGCTGTTCAAGGGCCAGTTGGTCAAGGTCGTCGGGGGCGCAGTCGAGCACCGTCAGCGGCAGTTGCACCGAGCGCTGGATCGCTTGCAACGCCTGCGCCTGGCCTTCCCAGACAAACCGCGCACGCAGTACTTCGTGGCGCTCCAGCACCGCTTGCCAGCATTGGCCAAACCGCTCCACGTCCAGGCCATCGATGGTCAGGCGCAGTTGGTTGATATAGGCGCCAGCCCCGGCATCGTAGGCACTGTGGAACAGCATGCCCTGCTGCATGGGCGACAGCGGATAGAGGTCCTCGATCTGCGTCAGGGGCAAGCCCAGGCCTTCCAGTTGTGCCTGGTCGAGGCTGACCAGCGGGAAGTCCGAAGGCGTGGCCCCACCCTGCTGCGGGTCGAGGCAGTGTGCGATCAGCTCGTGCAAGGTCCGGGCGCAATGATCCACCAGGGCCTGGATGGTCTCGCGACGGTAGACTTCGCCACTGAAACTCCAGTCCAGTTCCAGCTCGCCGGCGTACACCCGCCCTTCCACGCTCAGCCAGTTGGCCAGGGGCGCCTCCGGGCTCTGGGCCTGGCCGCCGCCTTCGCTGGCCGGTACGAACAGCGCATCATCGCCAAACTGCTGGTCGAACTGCCCCAGGTAGTTGAAGGTGATCCGTGGCTGGGCCAGCGCCGCCAGCTCTTGAGCCGCAGCACCGTAGCGCAGCACGCCGTAGCCAATGCCTTTGCGGGGCACCTGGCGCAATTGCTCCTTGATCGCCTTGAGGGTCGCGCCCGGCTCGTTGCCAGGGGTCAGGCGCAGCGGGTAGAGGCTGGTGAACCAGCCGAGGGTGCGGGTCAGGTCGATATCATCGAACAGCTCTTCGCGACCATGGCCTTCGAGCTGGATCAGCGCCGAGGGGTGGCCGGTCCATTGGCAGATCGTGCGGGCCAGGGCGGCCAGCAGCAGGTCGTTGACCTGGGTGCGGTAGGCCGCCGGCGCCTGTTGCAGCAGTTGCCGGGTGTGTTTACGGTCCAGGCGCAGGCGGATGTGTTCAGCCACCGCCTGGGTCTGCCGGCCGTGGGGATTATCCCGTGGCAAGTCGCTGGCAGCGCCCTGCAACTGCCCGCGCCAGTACGCTAACTCGGCCAGCAGCGCCGGGCTGCGGCTGTAGTCGTCCAGGCGCGCGGCCCACTGCTGGTAGGCACTGGTCTTGTGCGGCGTGGTCAGCGGTGCGCCGGCCAGGCCCTGGGCGTAGTCGCGCTGCAAGTCTTCCAGCAGCACACGCCAGGACACCCCATCCACCACCAAGTGATGCAGCACCAACAACAGGCGCTGACTGCCATCGGCCATGTCCACCAGCAAGGCCCGCATCAACGGGCCGTGTTGCAGGTCCAGGCTGGCCTGGGCCAGATCACACTGCTCGCGCAATGCCTCGACGCTGGCGGCCTGGCGCTGCCATAGCTCCACCGTCGTGGATTGCGCATGCGCTTGCTCCCAGCCCTGCCCACCCTCGACGAAACGCAGGCGCAAGGCATCGTGTTGTACCACCAACGCCTGCAACGCAGCGGTCAGTGCGGCGACCTGTATCGGCTGGCGCGGGGTGAGCAGCAGCGATTGGTTCCAGTGCTGGCGGGCGGGAATGTCCTGGGCAAAGAACCATCGCTGCACCGGGGTCAGCAGCACCGGGCCTTGGGCCGGGCCTTGCTCGATGGCCAGTGTCGACACTTCACGGGCGGCGGCGGCCAGGCTGCGCAGGGTCTGGTGGCGGAACAGGTCGCTGGGCGCCAGTTGCAAGCCGGCCTGGCGGGCGCGGCTGACCACCTGGATCGAGACGATGGAGTCGCCGCCCAGCTCGAAAAAGTTGTCATCCAGGCCAATCTGCGGCTGGCCAAGAATGTCCTGCCAGATCCCGGCCAGCAGCAATTGCCGAGGCTCCTGTGGTGCGCTGAAGCCCTGTACCTTGGCCTCGCCGGCCCGTGGCAAGGCCTTGCGGTCCAGCTTGCCGTTGGGGGTCACGGGGAATTGCGCCAAGGCCATGGTTACCGTGGGCAGCATGTATTGCGGCAGGGTTTCGGCCAGATGCGCGCGCAGGGTCTGCTCAAACGCACCCTGGTCTTTAGGCATCGTCGCCGGTACCACATAGGCCACCAGCAAGCGGCCATCCTGGGCAATCACCAGCGCTTCCTTGACCTGTGGGTGGCTGAGCAGACGGGCCTCGATTTCCCCCAGCTCAATGCGCAGGCCACGGATCTTCACCTGATGGTCGATACGCCCGACGTACTCGATCACCCCATCGGCGCGATAGCGGGTCAGGTCGCCGGTACGGTACAGGCGCTCGCCGGTGGTGGAAAAAGGATTGGGCACGTACTTTTCGGCGGTCAAGGCTGCCTTGCCCAGATAGCCACGGGTGATCCCGGCGCCGGCCAGGTGCAGCTCGGCAGCGGCCCCGGTAGGTACGGGCTGCAGGTCGGCGTCGAGGAGGTAGGCCTGGGTGTTGCTCAACGGTCGGCCAATACTCGGCTGGCCCAAGGCTTCGCGTGGCGTCCAGGTGGAATAGGTGGTGTCTTCGGAAGGGCCATACAGGTCATAGACCTGCTTGATCGACGGCTGCTGGTAGAGGCGGTCCACCAGGGATTGCTTGAGCGGCTCGCCGGCCAAGTTAATGATGCGCACGCTCTCGGGGATCTGCCCGGCGCGCTGCAAGGCATTGATCGCCGACGGCACGGTATTGATCAGGCGCACCTGGTCGCGGGCCGGCAGGTCGGGCAGTCCCAGGGCATTGCGCGCGAGGATCAGCGAGCCGCCGTTGGCCAGGGTGACGAAGATTTCCCACACCGACAGGTCAAAACACACTGAGGTCGAGGCCAGCACGCCCTGGATATCTTCGCGGCTGTAGACCTGCTGCGACCAGTGGATCAGCGCCAGTACGTTGCCATGGGCAATCGCCACGCCTTTGGGCTTGCCGGTGGAGCCGGAGGTGTAGATCACGTAGGCCAGATTATTGGGCGCCACGGCGGTGACCGGTGCTGTCAGCGGATAGCCGGCCAGTTGATCCATCAGTAGCACCCGGGCCTGAGTCTGGGGCAAGTCGGCGAGCAAGTCGGCCTCGGTCAGCAGCACCTGGGCGCGACTGTCTTCGAGCATGTAGGCCACGCGGTCGGCGGGGTAATCCGGGTCCAGCGGCACATAGGCGCCGCCGGCCTTGAGCACCCCGAGCAAGGCGACGATCAACGCGTCGGAACGCTGCATGGCCACGCCGACCCGCACTTCAGGGCCCACGCCCAGCTCGATCAGCTGGTGCGCCAGTTGATTGGCCTGGCCGTCCAGCTGGCGATAGCTCAGGGTCTTGGCGCCGTAGGTCAGGGCCAGGGCATCCGGTTGACGCTCGACCTGCTCGGCGATCAGTCGATGGATGCTGCGCTCTTGCGGGTACTCAGACGCTGTGGCGTTCCAGTCATGGATCTGCTGCTGGTAGTGCGCAGCGTCGAGCATCGGCAGTTCGGCCACGCGCTGCTGCACGTTGTCGACCATGCCAGCTAGCAAGTTGCTCCAGTGGCGGGCCATGCGTTCGATGGTGGCGGGCGTGAACAGGTCGGTGGCGAAGGTCAGTGCGGCCCGCAGGGTGCCGCCCTGCTCCCAGGTGTCGAGGCTCAGGTCGAATTGGGTGGTGCGGCTTTGCCACTCCACCAGGCTCAAGGACAGGCCGGATTCCAGCACCAGCGCCTCAAGATCAGCCACCTGCGGCTGATGGTTGTACAGCACCTGGAACAGCGGCGTGTGGCTCAGGCTGCGCTCCGGCTTGAGGGCTTCGACCAGGCGTTCGAACGGCAGGTCCTGATGGGCCTGGGCGCCGCTGACCACGTCCTTGAGCACTTGCAATAAGTCACTGGCCCGCGCCTGCCCATCGACGTGCGCAGCCATCACTTGAGTATTGACGAACAGGCCGATCAAACCCTCGGTTTCACCGCGATGCCGGTTGGCAATCGGCACGCCCACCCGCAGGTCGGTCTGGCCGGTGTAGCGAAACAGCAGGATCTTGAATGCAGCCAGCAGCACGGTGAACAACGACACATTCTGCTGGCGCGCCAGCAAGCGCGCGCCCTCAGCCAGCGGCGCCGGCACCGCGAACTCATAGCGTTGGCCCTGATGACTGGCCACGGCTGGGCGCGCAAAGTCCAGGGGCAATTCCAGTACCGGGTGCTCATCGCCCAACTGCTCGCGCCAGTAATCCAGTTGCCGCGCCTGCTCCCCGGCTTCGAGCCAGCGGCGCTGCCACAGGGCATAGTCGCTGTACTGGATCGGCAGGGCCGGCAGTTGCGGCGCCTGGTTGCGCTCAAAGGCGTCATAGCAGCGGATGAACTCGTCGATCAGCACGTTCATCGACCAGCCGTCCGAGACGATGTGATGCAGGGTCAACAGCAACACATGCTCCTGCTCGGCAAGCTTGAGCAATTGCACACGCAGCAGTGGGCCCGTGGCCAGGTCAAAGGGCTGCAGCGATTGTGCGGTGGCGGCGGCCATCACGGCCTGTTCGCGCTCGGCCGCTGGCAAGTTGCCAAGGTCCAATGGCTCAATCGCCAGCGCCGGTTTGCAGGGCACTTGCAACAGGCGCTCATCGGCCTGGCGCTGGAACACCGTGCGCAGGGTTTCATGGCGCGCGACCAGGCTGGCAAACGCCTGCTCGATGGCTGACAGGCTCAAACGGCCCTTGAGGCGCACCGCTCCCGGCAGGTTGTAGGCGGCGCTGGCCGGATCCAGTTGCCAGAGAAACCACATGCGCTGCTGGGCGTAGGACAACGCCTGACGGTCCTCGGCCTCGACCTGGGCCGGAATCGGAAAACGCGAAAAATCGATCCCTTCCTTTTGCAGCGCCTGGAGGAACATCTGGCGTTTTTCCAGGGGCAACCCGATAAACCGGCGAGCAAGTTTCAAGGAGTCTTCAGCGTTCATTTCTTGGGATCCGGAGCAATAGGCAGGAAGCACAAAGGCACGTCGTCCCTATAAAACGAATCCAGACAGGAAAAATTAGCGCAGGCGAGTGCAGTCATCGGGCGTTACATCAAACCCGACAGAGGCCCGCGAAGGCGTCCTATCATTGACGGATTACCGCACTTGCAACTACATTTAGTTACACGCAGGGAACGCCGTGTCCAAAAATGAAAAGCTGCTCGCCAAACTGCTCAACCTGCAGATGGCATTTACCTGGCCTGAGCTCGTCACGTTGCTGGGCTGGCTGGGTTATCGACAAATCGAAGGGGCTGGGAGCCGCGTCAAGTTCGACATTGGCGACCCGAGTGCAATGATCACCCTGCACAAGCCCCACCCTGGCAATGAGCTGAAGTACTACATTCGGCGCCAGATCATTGAACAGTTGGAATCAGGAGGCTTGATTCAATGAGCAACCAGTTGAGACACAAAGGCTACATCGGCTCCATAGAAGCCAGCGTCGAGGACAATTGCCTGTTCGGCAAGCTGCTGTTTATCCGCCCGCTGGTCAGCTACGAAGGCCAGACCGTGGCCCAGTTGGAAGCGGCCTTTCGCGAGGCCGTGGAGGATTACCTGGCTACTTGCCAGACCCTGGGCCAGACACCGGAAAAGCCCTGCAAAGGCTCGTTCAATGTGCGGGTCGGCCATGATCTGCACCTGGCCGCGGCCCTGGCGGCGACGCAGAAAAAGGTCACGCTCAACGACCTGACGCGCCAGGCGTTGCACGAGTTCCTGCGCCATCACGGTGCGGACAGTCACCCCGCCCTGGGGTGACTCATCCGAGGCGGCGGTAGCCCAACACCGCGGCCACCAGCACCACCGCGCCGGCCACCAGCGCCACCCAGAACCCGCTGGGGGCGCCAGATTGGTCGATCATCCAGCCGGAACTGGCAGCACCGATGGCCACGCCGATGCTCAAGCCCGTGATCAGCCAGGTCATGCCTTCGGTCAGGCGGCTGGGTGGCACGACCCGTTCCACCAGGGCCATGGACACAATCAGCGTCGGCGCAAAAAACAGCCCGGAGACAAACACCGCCAGCGACAGCCCGAGAATGTCCCCCACCCACAACAACGGCAGGGTGGTCAACGCCGTGGCCAGGCCACACAGCAGGAACTGCCGGGGCAACGGCATGTGCAGTTTCAACGCGCCAAAGGCCAACCCCGCCAGGCACGAGCCAATGGCATACACCGACAGCACGATGCTCGCGGCAGCCGGCTGGCCCTGATGCTCGGCAAACGCCACGCTGACCACATCCACCACCCCGACAATGGTGCCCATGGCCATCAGCAGGATCATCAACACCAGCACCGAAGGTTGGGTAATCAGCCAGCGGCCATGCTGCTCAAGCTGTGCATGGACGGCAGGCTCCGTCTGTTTTTGCAGGACGAACGTGCTCACCCCGACCGCCAGCAAGGCCGCCCCCACCAGGGGCCCGGCTTCCGGAAACAGCAGCACACACAACCCCACCGACAGCGGCGGGCCGAGGATAAAACACACCTCGTCGAGCACCGATTCCAGGGCAAAGGCGGTTTGCAAACGCGGCTGGCCGCGATAGATCTCGGTCCAGCGCGCCCGCACCATGGCCGACATGTTGGGCATGCACCCGGCCAGGGCGGCAAAGATAAACAGGGTCCAGTCCGGCGCCTGCAAGCGGGTGCACAGCAATAGCAACAGCAACGCCCCCCCGCCAATCATCGCCGCCACCGGCAAGACACGGCCCTGGCCGTAACGGTCCACCAGCCGTGAAACCTGCGGCGCGCAAAAGGCCGTGGCCAGGGCAAACGTCGCCGCCACCGCGCCCGCCAGCCCATAGCCGCCGCGAAGCTGCGACAACATGGTGATCAACCCGATACCGGTCATGGAAATCGGCATGCGGGCGAGCATGCCAGCCGATACAAAAGCCCTGGAGCCTGGCGCCTTGAACAGCTCGGCGTAGGGGTTTGCCATGGTGCGTGACCTCTTGCTGGGAGCCCTGGAGCTGGCCATCCGATGAAAGATATACGGTGCGTATGTGGCAAATCATGAGTAACATACGCAGCGTATGTCAACCACTCACCCTCAAATAGCGAGCGTTTCCCATGAGCCGAGCCCGCGCCGAGATGATCGAACAAACCCGTGCCCGCCTGCTTGCCAGCGCCCGCCAGGCCTTTGCCGCCCAAGGCTTTGCCAATACCTCGATGGATGATTTCACCGCCCGCGCCGGCCTGACCCGTGGAGCGTTGTACCATCACTTTGGCGACAAAAAAGGCTTATTGGCGGCGGTAGTCGCGCAACTCGACGGCGAAATGGATCAACGTCTACAGCAGATCAGCGCCCAGGCCGCAAACCCCTGGGTTGGTTTTTGCGAACGCTGTCGCGCCTATCTGCGCATGGCCCAGGACCCCGAGATCCAGCGCATCGTGCTGCAAGATGCACCGGCAGTACTTGGCGAAAACACTGCAGCCCAGCAGCAATGCATCCAATCATTGCGCGGGCTGCTGGAGGGGTTGATGCACGCCGGGCTGGTTGAACAGGCTCCCAGCCTGGCGCTGGCCCGATTGATCAATGGCAGCCTGGTGGATACGGCGCAATGGATTGCCCATGCCGAACGCCCGGATGAACGCCTGGAGCAAGCGCTGCAAGGCTTGGAGTTGCTGCTGCGGGGGCTGAAACCCAATCGCTGAATTGCTCAACCCGCGACAGCCATCAAGTGCGACGAAGCAGCAACGCCGCCACCGCACACAAGGTCAGCGCCACACACGCCAGGTAGAACGCGTCGCTGTAAGCCATCAAAAATGCCTGGTGCCGCACGCTCTGGTCGAGCAACTCCAGCACTTGCTGCTGCGGCCATTGCTCCTGCAACACGCCGCCGCCCGGCAAATGTTGCTGCAAAGCAGGTTCGAAAATGCTCAGCGACTCACCGATGCGCGCCGAATGCACCTGCTCGCGCACCACCACCAGTTGCGCCAGCAAGGCCGTGCCCACCGCACCGCCCAGGTTGCGCAGCATCGAGAACACCGCCGAGGCCGAACCGGACTGCGCCTTGGCCAGCCCATGCACGGCCAGCACCGACAGCGCCACCATGATCAGCGGCTGGCCAATGCCGCGCACCACGATCGAGGGGATGATCACGTTACTGGCGCTGTCTGCCGACAAATGCGCGCCCATCCAGCAGCCCAACGCCATGATCGCAAAACCCGAAGCCACGAGGATTTTCGCGCTCAACCACTTCATCAGCCGCGGCAGGAACGGCGCCAGCACCAGTTGCACCAAACCATAGGCAATCAGGCTGATGCCAATTTCGCTGGCGTTGTAGCCCTGCATCTGGGACAGGTAGTTGGGCACCAGGAATACCAGGCCATACGTACTGGCGCCGAAGATAAACATCGCCACGCTGGCGACGCCAAAGTTGTAGTGCGCCAACAACCGCAGGTTGATAAAGCTCTTGCTGCCCCACAATTGCCGGCCGACAAAACCCACCAACCCCACTACCGCCGCCAGGCTCATCCACACAATAAAGGAGGAGCCGAACCAGTCCTTGCGCCCCCCCTCCTCCAGCACGATCTGCAATGCCCCCAACCCCAGCACCATGCAGGCGATGCCCAGCCAGTCGCCCTGGCGCAGCAACCCAAGGTTCATCGGCTGGCGGTCGATGGACCAGGCCACGGCCGCCAACAGGGCAACGCCGGGAAACAGTTGCAGGTAGAAGATCCAGCGCCACGAATAAACATCAGTCAGCCAGCCACCAATGGACGGCCCCGCAGCCTGGGCCACACTGTTGGCCAGGCTGAACAGCGCCATGCCCAGGGGGATCTTGCTGGCGGGCAACTCAGTGATGATCAACTGGAACGACAACGGAATCAGCACCGCCCCCGCCGCGCCCTGGATGACCCGGATGATGATCATCACCGGCAGGTTAGGCGCCATCGAGCACGCCACCGAGGCCACCAGAAACACCCCGGAGCCCCACAACATCACCCGCCGCAACGAAAACACCTGCACCAGCCAGGCAGTGAGCGGGATCATGATGATTTCCGCCACCAGATAGGCCGTGGAAATCCACGAACCCTCCTCGAACGTAGCCCCCAGGGCACCTTCGATTTCCGGCAGAGCGGCGCTGGTGACATGCACGTTCATGCCGGCCATGAAACACCCGAACAAGCCACCGATCACCGCGACCCAGGCGCGAAACGATACGTTCGAGGTGCGTGCATCAGCCTCCATGGGAACCGTCCTGCTGGCTGGCCGGACGGGTGTCCACCGTGGCGATCACCGACATTCCCGGCAAGATGACGGGCGCATTCGCCGCGTCGGTCACCAGACGGATCTTCACCGCAAAGCGCTGCACGATCTTGGTGAAATTGCCGGTGGCGTTGTCCGGCGGCAACAAGGCAAACACCGCGCCGGAACCGGGCGCGATGCTTTCCACCTGGCCGCGCCAGTGCTGGCCGGAAAAACTGTCCACCGCGATATCCACCGATTGCCCCGGCGCCATGTGTTGCAACTGGGTTTCCTTGTAGTTGGCGATCACATAGGCCTGCTCCACCGGCACCACCGCCAGCAACGGCAGGCCCGGCATCACGTACTGCTGGCGACGCACCTTGCGCTGGCCCACGACCCCATCGAACGGCGCGCGGATCGCCGTGTCATTCAAGGCGTTGCGGGCCAGGGCCAGTTTGGCCTGGGCCTCGCCCACCCGGGCCTGGGATTGGGCAATCCGCGCCTGGGCCTGTTGGCGGCGCGCCTGCAACACCTGGCACTGGGCCTGCTGCCGGGCCACTTGGGCACGGGCCTCGGTCACTGCCGCCAGCGCCTTGGCCTGGCCGGCACTGGCGGTTTCCAGGCGTTCACGGGTGGCAATCTGCTGGTCCACCAGGTCGCGATAACGCAGGAAGTCCAGGCGCGCACGATGAGCCTCGGCCTCGCTGCTGCTCAACGCAGCCTGGGCCTGGACGATGCGTTGTTGCTGCTCGCCCAGGCGTGCGTCCAGGGTATGCAGGCTGGACTGGCGCGCCGTTGCCGCTGCCCGGGCTTGCTGCAACTTGGCCTCGGTGCTGTGCAACTGTTCGATAAAGTCGCGTTCATCCAGGCGTACCAGCACATCCCCGGCCTTGACCGGCTGGTTGTCCTCCACCAACACCTGGGCCACGTAGCCGGCGATGCGTGGGCTGATTGCCACCCAATCGGCGCGCACGTAGGCATCGTCGGTTTCTTCAAGGAATCGCCCCCATTGCCACCAATACCCGGCAAACAGCCCCAGCCCCAACAGCGTCGCCAGGGATGCGCCCGTCAGCAATGCGCGGCGATGGCGTTGCATCAAGCTGGGAGTGGATTGCAGGATGGCGGGTTCAACAGCCTGGTTCATGGCGTGGCTCCAAGGGTCGCAAGGGGGATGGGTTGGGGGTGATCGTCACGTTGCCAGCCGCCACCTAGGGCCTGGAACAGGTCGATCTGGCGGTTGATCAAGCGCAGGTCAGCCTGGGCCAGGGTGGCCTGCAGGTTGACCAGGCTGCGCTCGCTGTCCAGCAGTTGCAGGGCATCGAGGGCGCCGGCCCGAAAACTGCGGTTGGCCAGCTCAAACGCCCGCTGGCTGCTGTCCAGCGCGGCTTGCAGGGCCTGGCGGCGTTGCTGTTCGCCCTGATACAAGGCCAGGGCTTGCTCGACCTGTTTCAAGGCATTGAGTACCGTGCCGTCAAAACGCGCCTGGGCCTCGCGCGCCTGGGCCCGGCGCTGGCCCACCTGGGCCTGGGCAACGCCGCGATGGGGAAAGCGCCAGGACAGCAACGGCCCCACGGAATACACCAGCGCCTCACTGTCCCCCAACTTGCCCAGGCTGCTGGCGGAAGACTCCAGCGCGGCACCGAACGTCACCCGCGGATACAAATCTGCGCGCGCGACACCGATGGCCAGCGTGGCCGCTTGCAGTTGGCGCTCGGCACGCCGGATATCGGCACGCCGCTGCACCAGCGCCCAGCCGTCTCCCACCGGCAGCGGCGCCTGCAATTGCGGGGGTCGGGCACAGCTGTTGCGGGCCACGTCCTGGGGCGCCACCCCACTGAGCACCGCCAATTCATACAGGGCGGCCTGGCGGCGGGCAGTCAATATCGGCAACGGCGCACGGGTTTCTTCCAGCAGGCCATCGAGGCGCGCCAGGTCCAGCGCCGTCGCCGCCCCGGCTTTCTGCAACGCGCGGGTGACTTCTACACTGCGCTCCAACACTTGCACCGAATGACGCTGCACCTGGCGGCTGAACTCATAGACGCAGGCCTGGCCATAGGCGCGGGTGATCTGCGCGGCCACCGTCACCCGCCATTCATCTTCCAGCGCGCGCGCCGCATCCGCATCGGCGCGGGCGGCGGCCAGGCGATAACGCACCTCGCCCCACAGGTCCAGGGTGTAGCTCAGGGCGAATCCGGGCGTATGGCTCCATTGGGCGTCGGCATGTTTACCGCTCGCCTGGGCCAGGGTCTGGTCGTCTCGGCTGCGGCCATAGCCCACGCCGTAGGTCAGCAGGCTCGAGGGTTGGCGCTCGCTGTCGACCTGTTCCAGGCGGGCCAGCAACGCGTCGACATGGGCGGCGGCAGCCTCCAGGTCTTTGTTGTGGCTCAAGGCCTGCTCGACCAGCCGGTCCAATTGCGGGTCGCGGTACAACTGCCACCAGCGCTGGGGCAGCGGCTGGGTGGCCGAGCCACTGGACAATTGCGGCGCAGCCTGGGCTGTCAACTGCGCGGCTGGCTCGTCGGGCAGGCCGCTGCATCCGGCCAGCGCGCCCAGCAGAAGCAGGGTCAGGGATGCCGGGGATCGATGGCTAGTGGGTGGATGAACGACAAGGCTGGGCATCACAAAGCTCGCTGAAGAATGAGCTTTGCAGATTAGGCATGCACCCTGGCGGATTCGCCCGCGCCAGGGCCATGTATCGTCGCCAAATGGACAATTGGGTTACATGAAGCAACATCAGGCCCCGGGACGGAAATGACTCGGCGGATACCCCAGCGAACGACGAAACATCGCGCTGAACGCGCTCGGGCTCTGGTAACCATGCTCCAGCGCCACCTCCAGGATCGAAGCGCCCTGGGCCAGCAGCTTCAGGCTCAGGGCCAGGCGCGCACGCTTGCGCCACTCGCCAAAGCTCATGCCCAGTTCCCGCTGGAAAATCCGGCTCAGGGTGCGCGCGCTCATGTTCAGGGTCTCGGCCCAGGACTCCAGGCTGCTGTCATCGGATGGGTTGCGGATAAACCGGTTACATAGCCGGGCCAAGCGCGCTTCGCCGGGAACCGGCACATGCATGGCCACCACCGGTGCAGCCAACAGCTCCATGCGGATCAACTCCACCATGGCCTGCAAGCGTGGGCTGTTCTGGCCGGCGATCTGTGTGGCGGCCACGATCAGCTCGCGCAGCAGGGCCGAGACCTCGATCACCTGGCAGGTCCGGCCCAGGCTTGGCTCCACCTCAGGCATCAGGAACAAGGTGCGCATGTGCACCTCGCCGGCCATACGGATCTCGTGGGGCGTCCCGGCGGGCACCCACAACGCATGCCCGGACGGCACCAGCCAACTGCCCTGGGCGGTGCTGACCACCATCACTCCGGTGACCCCGTGAATCAGTTGCGCCTGGGTATGACAATGGGGGTGGACCACTTCGTCGTTGCGGTAGTTGTCGGCATAAGCCTCAAGCCAAGGCCGGTGCGCAGTTGTCATGGGCAGCGTCTCACGTCATCAAGCCGCTGATTCTAACCAAAAGCCCGCTGGCGAAAACGATAGATATAGACAGCCATCGTCGCATTTCAGACAAGCCGCTGAACTTGTGCCGCGCACCATCAGTCAGCTCAATGGACTCCTGAAGAAAGGTTGGGTGGACGATGCGCATCTCGTTGGAACAACAAGTGGCCGTGGTCACCGGGGCCAGCTCCGGCATTGGCGCGGGCGCCGCCAAAGCGTTGGCCGCCGCCGGCGCGGCGGTGGTGGTGAACTACAACAGCCAGGCAGAACCCGCCCAGGCCCTGGCCGCGCAGATCAACCAGGCCGGTGGCCGGGCCCTGGCGATCGGTGCCGACGTGTCCAGGGAGGCCGATGTCGAGCGCCTGTTTGCGCAAACCCTCGACGCCTTCGGCCACCTGGACATCCTGGTGGCCAACTCGGGCCTGCAGAAAGACGCCGCCATCAGCGACATGACCCTTGAGCAATGGAACGCGGTGATTGGCGTCAACCTCACCGGCCAGTTCCTCTGCGCCCGCGCCGCCTTGCGCATTTTCAACCGCCAGGGTGTGCGAGTCGGCGTATCGCGGGCTGCCGGCAAGATCATCCATATGAGTTCGGTGCACCAGTTGATCCCCTGGGCCGGCCACGTCAATTACGCGGCCTCCAAGGGCGGCGTCGAGATGCTGATGCGCAGCCTCGCCCAGGAAGTCAGCCACCAACGGATCCGCATCAACGGCATCGCGCCGGGGGCGATCCGCACGGCCATCAACCGCGCCGCCACCGAGGGCGATGCCGAGCAGCAGTTGCTCAAACTGATCCCCTATGGCCGCGTTGGCGACGTGGAGGATGTGGCCAACGCCGTGGTCTGGCTGGCCAGTGATGCGTCCGACTATGTGGTGGGCAGCACCTTGTTTATCGACGGCGGCATGAGCCTTTATCCGGAGTTCAAAGACAATGGTTGATCTGAAAAACGAAGCGCAAAGCGCCATCGACGCCCACGGCATCATCGGCGACATGCGCAGTGCAGCGCTGATCAACGACCAGGGCAGCATCGATTTTTTCTGCTGGCCGGAATTCGACAGCCCGTCGATCTTCTGCTCACTGCTCGACTCCCCCGCCGCCGGGATCTTCCAGCTCACCCCAGACCTGCCAGAGGCGCGCCGCGAACAAATCTACCTGCCGGACACCAACGTCCTGCAAACCCGCTGGCTGAGCGATGAGGCGGTGGTGGAAATCACCGACCTGCTGAGCATCAGCGACGACGTCGACGACCTGCCCCTGCTGATCCGCCGCGTGCGGGTGGTGAGCGGCAAGGCCACCTTGCATATGCGCTGCGCGGTACGCCATGACTATGCCCGGGCGCCCACCCGGGCTACGGCGGATAAGACCGATGTATGTTTCCAAGCCCCGGGCCTGCCCGGCCTGCGCCTGGCCAGCAGCCTACCGGTACAGATCGAGGACGATGCCGCGGTTGCCTGCTTTACCCTGGACCAGGACCAGGGCGCCGAATTTGTCCTTGGCGGCCTCGACGATGTGCGTGTCGACAGTGGCGGCACCGACCTGTGCCTGCAACGCACCCTGCAGTTCTGGCGCGGCTGGCTGGCGCAGTCCAACTACCGTGGCCGCTGGCGGGAAATGGTCAACCGCTCGGCCCTGGCCCTGAAGCTTTTGACCTCGCGCAAACACGGGGCGATCCTCGCAGCGGCCACCTTCGGCCTGCCCGAAAGCCCCGGCGGCGAGCGCAATTGGGACTACCGCTACACCTGGATCCGCGACGCCTCGTTCACCGTCTATGCCTTTATGCGCCTGGGGTTTGTCCAGGAAGCCAATGACTACATGCGCTGGCTGCGCGGGCGCGTCAGCGACTGCTGCGGGCAGCCGATGAAAATCAATATCCTGTATGGCATCGACGGCCGCCAACAGCTGCCGGAAACCGAGTTGACCCACCTCAGCGGCCACGGCGGCGCGCAACCGGTGCGCATTGGCAACGAGGCCTTTGACCAGGTGCAACTGGATATCTTTGGCGAACTGATGGACGCGGTGTACCTGGTCAACAAGTACGGCGAGGCCATCTCCCATGAAGGCTGGAAACACACCCTGGAAGTGGTGGACCAGGTGTGCGAAACCTGGAACCAGAAAGACGTCGGCATCTGGGAGATGCGTGGCGAGCAGCATCACTTCCTGCACTCGCGGCTGATGTGCTGGGTGGCGCTCGACCGGGCGATACGCCTGGCCTCCAAACGCTCGCTGCCAGCCCCGTTCGCCCGCTGGGACCAGACCCGCCAGGCGATTTATGAAGATATCTGGAGCAACTTCTGGAACGCCGAACGCGGGCATTTCGTGCAGCACATCGGCAGCACTGCACTGGATGGGTCGATGCTGTTGATGCCACTGGTGCGCTTCGTGGCGGCTACCGACCCGCGCTGGCTGTCGACCCTGGAGGCCATCCAGAAAAGCCTGGTGCGCGACGGCATGGTGTACCGCTACCGCAATGACGACAGCCAGATTGACGGCTTGCAAGGCACAGAGGGGGCGTTTACCGCCTGTTCATTCTGGTACGTCGAATGCCTGGCCCGCGCGGGGCAAGTGGAAAAGGCCCACCTGGAGTTCGAGCAACTGCTGCGCTATGCCAACCCGCTGGGGCTGTATGCCGAAGAGTTCGACAGCCAGGCACGGCATCTAGGCAACTCGCCCCAGGCCTTGAGCCATTTGGCGCTGATCAGCGCGGCGACGTTTCTGGATCGCAAGTTGAGTGGGGAAAAAACCGTGTGGCAACCTTGAGAATCGAGCAGCGAAGTGAAACCCTTGGAGGAGCTTTCAGGCAACCTCCACATTGGCTGCACCGATGCCATCGCTGCCTCGCTAAAGCTCGACCGCTCCACCTTTGATCTTTGCTACCTTGAGCAAGCTATCTGCCTGCCCCCTCCTGTATTCAAGGAACGAATATGAACCCGCCCCTGGCGCCCGACAATGTTCAGTCGATACCCATGCCAACCGCGCCACACCACAGGGATGCGTTCCCCACCCTGCACACTGAACGTTTGCACCTGCGGGAGTTGACCCCCCACGACGCCCCGGCGCTGTTCGCGATCTATCGCGACGCCGAGGCCATGCCCTGGTTTGGCATTGATCCCATGACCGATGTATCCCAGGCCCACGCCCTGATCGCCACCTTCGCTCAATGGCGGACCCAGGCCAATCCGGGCACGCGCTGGGGTCTGGAATGTGAAGGCAGGTTGATTGGCACCTGTGGGCTGTTCAAATGGAATCGCCAGTGGAACAGCTGCGCCCTGGCCTGCGAGCTGGCGCCGGCGGCCAGGGGCAAAGGCTTGATGAACGAAGCCCTGGGCAGCGTGCTCGACTGGGGCTTTGCGCAGATGCAGTTGCATCGTGTCGAAGCGCTGGTTCATCCGCGCAACCTGGCGTCCCAGGCGCTGCTGGGGCGCCTGGGTTTTAGCCGCGAAGGCGTGCTGCGCGAGGCCGGGTTTTGGGCGGGGCGTTATCAGGACCTGCAAGTGTTTTCGCTGCTGGCCCATGAACACGCAAAGGTTTCGCGCTAAAGTCCAGGCTCCCTGCTGTGACCCTAACGGAGTCCCAATGAGCCCCTCGATCGCGCTGCTGTATATCCGCACTCCCATGCTCGATATCGCCTACGAAGCCCATGGCCCGGCCGACGGCGAAGTGGTGATTCTGCTGCACGGTTTTCCCTATGACCCTCGCGGCTACGATGCCATCGCGCCGGTGTTGGCCGAGGCTGGCTATCGCGTGCTGGTGCCTTACCTGCGCGGCTACGGCCCGACCCGTTTTGCCCACGCCCAGGTAATGCGCTCCGGCCAACAGGCGGCACTGGCCAAGGACCTGCTGGATTTCATGGACGCCCTGTCCATCGGCCAGGCAGCCCTTGCTGGTTATGACTGGGGCGGGCGCGCCGCGTGCATTGTCGCGGCGCTTTGGCCCACGCGCGTACGCTGCCTGGTCACAGGTGATGGCTACAACATTCAGGACATTGCCAAGTCCGTCCAGCCACGCGCGCCGGTCACGGAGCATCGGTTGTGGTACCAGTTCTATTTCCACACCCAACGGGGTGTCGATGGCCTGACCGCCAACCGCGGCGAGCTGTGTGAACTGCTGTGGTCACTCTGGTCGCCCTCCTGGGCCGAGGGGCCGAGCCTTTACCCGCAGACGGCGCCCTCGTTTGATAACCCGGACTTTGTGGAGGTGGTGATCCACTCCTATCGCCATCGTTTCATGTATGCCGAGGGTGATCCGGCGCTGGAAGGGATTGAACAGGCGCTGGTGCAGCCGCCGCCGATTTCGGTGCCAAGCATTTCGCTGTGCGGCGCCGACGACGGTGTCGGCCCGGCTCCCGAGGTGGATGACGACGTGGGCAATTTCAGCGGATTCTATCGACGCCGGGTGCTCGCCGGGGTGGGCCACAATATTCCCCAGGAAGCACCGCAGGCCACCCTCGATGCATTGTTTGAACTGCTGGAGCAGACTCACGCCGGCGCCGCAAACCGCTCGCGATAAAGCTGGGGGGTGATCGACAACGCGCGGATAAAACTGCGGCGCATGGTTTCTTCGCTGCCAAAGCCGCATTGCGCCGCGATGCGCTTGATTGCCACGGTGCTGTCGGCCAGTTGCCGGCGTGCGGTTTCCACGCGGATCAGTTCCACCGCCCGGGCCGGGGTCTGGCCGGTTTCGGCGCGGTAATGGCGTACGAAGCTGCGTTCGCTCATGCCACACGCAGCCGCCAGGGTCGGGATGTTCAAGTTAAGGTGCAGGTGCTCGGCAATCCACGCATGCAATTGGCTGAAGCGGCTGCCGCCCTTTTGCAGGGACAGGGTGACGCTGAACTGCGACTGCCCACCGGGTCGTTTGAGAAACACCACCAGGTGCCGCGCTACTTCCAGGGCCACTGCGCGGCCCAGGTCCTGTTCCACCAGGGCCAGGCACAAATCGATACCGGCCGTGACACCCGCCGAAGTCCAGAGCGAGCCCTGCTGGATAAAGATCGGGTTGGCCTCGACCCGCAGCCTGGGGTATTTACGCGCCAGTTCCTCGCAGCGCGTCCAGTGGGTGGCGACACGGCAGCCGTCCAGCAGGCCACTGGCGGCCAACAGGAAGGCACCGGTACACACCGAGGTGATGCGCCGCGACTGCTTGGCTTTTTGCCGCACCCACTCCACCAGTTGCGGATCATCGGCCGCCCCATACACGCCCCAGCCACCAGCGATCACCAGGGTGTCGCAAGGCGTATCGGCGGCAGGCAACGGCTCGGCCACCAGGGCCAGGCCGGCAGAAGTCATCACCGGCTCGGCCTGGGCGGCAACCACGTTGACCGCATAGGGCAACGGCAAACCTTGCTGGCGTGCCAGGTCGTTGGCCGAGGCAAACACTTGCAACGGCCCGGTGACGTCGAGTACCTGCACGTTGGCAAAGGCCAGCACATGGATGATTTTCGGCATGATTGGCGTGATTCGTGGGCTCAATGGCGTATGCGCCAAAGCCTAGGCCACTAGAGTGAAGCCGTCCATCCCCTCTCCTGGAGTTTCACCATGACCTTGCAGATCGGCTTTGTGTTGTTCCCCGGCATCCAGCAACTGGACCTCACCGGCCCCTACGACGTACTGGCGTCATTGCCGGACGTAAAGTTGCACCTGATCTGGAAAGACTTGGCGCCGATCACTTCCAGCAGCGGGTTGGTGCTGTCGCCGACCATCACCTACGACCACTGCCCGGCGCTGGATGTGATCTGCGTACCGGGCGGCTCGGGGGTTGGGCCGCTGATGGAAGATGAGCCGACCCTGGACTTTCTGCGGGCACAATCCCAGACCGCGCGCTATGTGACGTCGGTGTGTACCGGCTCGCTGGTGCTGGGAGCGGCGGGTTTGCTGCGCGGGCGGCGGGCCACCACGCATTGGGCCTATCACGAGATGCTGGCCACTTTGGGCGCGACTGCGGTGCAGGAGCGTGTGGTACGCGACGGCAATCTGTTCACCGGGGGCGGCATCACGGCGGGGATCGACTTTGCCCTGACCCTGGCCGCCGAGCTGTACGGCGAGGCGGCGGCGCAGTTGGTGCAATTACAGCTTGAATATGCGCCAGCCCCGCCCTTCAATGCCGGCCGCCCGGACACCGCGCCACGGCCGGTGCTGGACGAGGCGAATAAGCGCACCGCTGAATCACGCAAGACCCGGGGCGAAATTGCCGCACGGGCGGCGGCGCGGCTGGGCTGAAGGCCGGACGCTTTTCCCCTTGCAGGAGCGGGCTTGCTCGCGAAGACGTCGGCCCAGCAAACATTGATGTTGACTGAACCACTGCTTTCGCGAGCAAGCCCGCTCCCACAGGGGATGTGCGTCGAGGCAGTAGTTTGGGCCACACCACAAATCAAAGGTAGGAGCTGGCTTGCCTGCGATGGCGGTATACCAGCCGCCAAAAATAATGGCTGAACTGCCGCTATCGCGGGCAAGCCCGCTCCCACAGGGGATGTGCGTCGGAGCAAAAGCTTGAGCCACACCACAAATCAAAGGTAGGAGCTGGCTTGCCTGCGATGGCCGTATACCAGCCGCCAAAAATAGTGGCTGAACCGCCGCTATCGCGGGCAAGCCCGCTCCCACAGGGGATGTGCGTCGGGGCAAAAGCTTGGGCCACACCACAAATCAAAGGTAGGAGCTGGCTTGCCTGCGATGGCGGTATACCAGCCGCCAAAAATAGTGGCTGAACCGCCGCCATCGCGGGCAAGCCCGCTCCTACAGGGGATGTGCGTCAGGGCAAAAGCTTGGGCCACACCACAAATCAAAGGTAGGAGCTGGCTTGCCTGCGATGGCGGTATACCAGCCGCCAAAAATAATGGCTGAACTGCCGCTATCGCGGGCAAGCCCGCTCCTACAGGGGATGTGCGTCGGGGCAAAAGCTTGGGCCACACCACAAATCAAAGGTAGGAGCTGGCTTGCCTGCGATGGCGGTATACCAGCCGCCAAAAATAGTGGCCGAACTACCGCTATCGCGGGCAAGCCCGCTCCCACAAGGAGAGGCATCTGCCATTTACAAGCTGCGCGGCATCACCGCCAGGCGCACGGCCAACACCGTCAGCACCGTGGCCAGCCCCCATTTCTGCAGGCCGGCGGTTCTTTTACTACCGGCGAAAAACCGGCTGATCGCCCCGCCAAAAACCCCCAGTACCGCGTGAAATACGCCCGCAATCAGCGTCAGGACCACACCCAACTGCACCAATTGCAGGGCAATGGGGCCGGCTTCGGGTTTGACGAACTGCGGCAGGAACACCATGAAAAACAGCAGCGCCTTGGGGTTGAGCAGGCTGTTGAGCATGGCCCGCATAAACACCCCGCCCAGGCGTACCCGCACAACTTGGGCGGTATCCAGGGACGGCTTTTTCTGCAAGGTCTTGAACGCCAGCCACAGCAGGTAGACCACCCCGGCATAACGAATCAGGTCAAACGCCGGGGGCCAACTAGCCACCAACGCGGTGACACCGGTAGCGGTGAGTGCGGTCAGCAGCAGGTCGGCCACCCCGATCCCCAACCCCGCCGCCACCCCACCGCGCCAGCCATAGCTCACGCCATGACTGATGACAAAGGCCATGTTCGGCCCGGGCGACAGCAGTAACAGCAGCACGGAACCAGAGAAAACCGCCAGGGTTGGGAGATCGATCATGCTCAACTCATCCGCCAGGGAAAACCCAAGATTAATCTCACCGCTCCCCCCGCGACCAGCCTCCAGGCACAGCACTTGAAGATAGGTGATTGCCCAATGCCACAGGCCACGTCTAGAATGCGAACCGTTATCAATTAAGACGCCTGCGCCAGGACGACTATGTCGAGCGAATACCCAGCGGATCATGCGGCAATCGGCCAGCTCTACCAGGCCCACCATTCCTGGTTGCGTGGCTGGTTGAAGCGGCGCACCGGTTGTCGCGAGCATGCCGCCGACCTGGCCCAGGAAACCTTCGTCCGCCTGCTCAATAGCCGCAAGCAGCACAGTTTGCTGCAACCCCGGGCCTACCTGAGCAGCATTGCCCGCAGCCTGATGATCGACCAGTATCGGCGGCGCGAACTGGAACGCGCCTACCTCGACAGCCTGGCCCATTTCCCCGAACACCAAGCCCCTTCGCCAGAAACCCGCCTGCTGATCCTCGACAGCCTGGAGCGCATTGACCGCCTGCTCGACCAATTCAAGCCACGGGTGCGCGAAGCCTTTTTGCTGGCGCAACTGGACGGCCTGACCTGCCCGCAGATCGCCCAACGCCTGGGAGTGTCCAAGGCCACCGTGGAGCGCGACCTGGCCAAGGCCCTGCACGCCTGTTATCGGTTGCGCTATGCCGACTGCTGACCCGCGCCTGGTGGACCAGGCCATCCAATGGATGATCAAGCTGCGCTTCAACACCACCGATGACGCCAGCACCGCCGCGTTTGAACGCTGGCTGGCCAGCAGCGCCGAACACCAACTGGCCTGGCAGCGGGTCGCGACGATGAATGATGATTTTCGCCATCTGCCCGCCCAACTCGGGCGCCAGACCCTGGACAGCGCGCGCCGACGAATCAGCCGCCGCGAGGGCTTGAAGCTGCTGGGCCTGGTGGCCGGGGCCGCCGGGTTGACCTGGCTGGGCCGCGACTACACGCCGCTGCCGGGGCTGCTGGCCGAGTACCGCACGGCCACCGGTGAGCAGCGCTGGATCAGCCTGGATGACGGCAGCCGTATCCAACTCAACAGCGCGAGCGCCATCGACACCGCGTTCAACCGCGAACGGCGCCTGGTGCAGCTGCGCCAGGGCGAGATGCTGATTGATACCGGCAGCGATGGTCGCTCCCCCAGGCCCTTCTGGGTACAGACCCACAACGGTTATCTGCGGGCCCTCGGTACGCGCTTTATGGTCCGCGAAGAACCCCAGGGCACGCTGCTCGCGGTGCAACAGGGCCAGGTCGCGGTGTTTACCGGGCAAGCATCGGGCGCTGCCCGGCAAGTCGTCGCGTCCGGCGAACAGGTGTTGTTCAACCGCCTCGCAATTTATCCGCCACCCGCCACCGGCCTCGACCCCTGGTCCTGGAGCGACGGCGTGATCAGCGCGCGCAATATGCGCCTGGATGACTTCCTCAGCGAACTGGATCGCTACCGCCACGGCGTGTTGCGTTGCAGCGAGGCCGTCGCCGGCCTGCGTGTGTCCGGCACTTATCAAGTGGGCGACACCGATCAGGTGCTGGCGTTGGTGGCCCAGGCATTACCGGTCAGTGTCACCTACCGCAGCCGCTATTGGGTCACGGTCACCCCGCGCACCGCCCGCTCCTGAAAAATAAATGAGGTGAATTCTCATTGCCGTTCGACCTGTAAGGAAAGGCCGATCAACAGGCCCGTTCTGTCCACTTCCTTCAGGAGCAACCCGCGGTCATGCAAGAGTTCCCCTCAAAAAAATCCCCCCTGCGCCAAGCCGTCAATGCCGCCCTGCTGGGTGCCTGCCTGGCAAGTGCCCTGCCCGGCGGCGCCCTGGCCCAGGAGCCGGCGCGCAACAGCCAGACCCGCGCCTGGAACATTGCCCCTGGCCCACTGTCCAGCGCCCTGGACCAATTCGCCCGCCAGGCCGGTATCAGCCTGTCTTTTGACGCCAACAGCGTGGCCGGCAAGCACAGCGCGGGCCTCACCGGCGCACTCGACAGCGAGCAGGCCCTCGGCCAACTGCTCCAGGACCAAGGCCTGCAAGCCCAGCGCCAAAGCGACAACAGCTGGTTGCTGCTCCCGTCGGTGGGTGAATCCGGCGCGCTGAACCTTGGCGCCACCACCGTCACCGGCGAACGCCTGGGGGCCACCACCGAAGGCAGCGGCTCCTACACCACCGGCGCGGTGACCATCGGCAAGGGCCAGCACAGCCTGCGGAAAACCCCGCAATCGGTGAGTGTGATGACCCGCAAGTTGATGGATGACCAGAACATCCACACCATCGACCAATTGCTGGAGCGCACGCCGGGGATCACCACCTACGAATCGCCCATGGGCGGCAAGTATTTCTATTCCCGCGGTTTCAAGATGCTCGGGCAGTACCAGTACGACGGCGTGCCGCTGGATATGGGCAAGGACTATGTCCAGGCCGACAGCTTCACCGCAAACATGGCGCTGTATGACCGGGTGGAAGTGCTCAAAGGCGCCGCCGGTATGCTCAAGGGTGCCGGCACCGCCAGTGGCGCGGTGAATTTCGTGCGCAAGCGGCCCCAGGACAAGCCCACCACCAGCCTCACGCTGTCGGCCGGCACCTGGGACAACTACCGCGCCGAAGTGGATACCGGCGGCCCGCTGAACGATAGCGGCACCGTGCGCGGCCGGGCAGTGGTCAGCCAGCAGAATCGCGGTTCGTACATGGATATTGCCAAGCGCCAGGACCAGGCCATCTACACCGCCCTGGACATGGATATCAGCC
Source organism: Pseudomonas sp. HC1(2025) (assembly GCF_058742075.1). Classification (NCBI taxonomy): domain Bacteria; kingdom Pseudomonadati; phylum Pseudomonadota; class Gammaproteobacteria; order Pseudomonadales; family Pseudomonadaceae; genus Pseudomonas; species Pseudomonas sp. HC1(2025). Next base: position 3,673,905 of record NZ_CP196017.1, read on the forward strand.
CCGACACCACCCTCGGTTTCGGCGCCAGCTACGAAGACGTCGACGCCACGCCGTGCTGGGGCGGCATCCCGCGCTACAGCGACGGCAAGAGCATCGGCCTGAGCCGCTCCACCTGCCTGGGCCAGTCCTGGAACGACTGGCAAAGCCGGCGCACCACGCTGTTCGCCGACCTGACCCACCACTTCAATGACGACTGGAAACTCAAGGTCAGCGCCGTCCACAGCCGCAACCTGCAAGACATCAAATACGCCGCCAGCGAAGGCACCGTGGCCTATGGCGATCCGGCCCCCACGGCCAACAGCTACGCCGCCCTGTTTGACTACGATCACAAGGACTATGGCCTGGACGCCTACATCGACGGCAAGTTCGAAGCCTTTGGCCTGGAGCATGAGCTGATCCTCGGCGCCAACGGCAGCCGTGGCAGCCAGGACGATGTGTACGCGATCCGCAACCTGCCCCAGCGCCAGACCATCTACCAGCCCAACCATCACTTCCCGGAGCCGGCCGACGACACGTTCTGGCCGAACATGTACCGCGGCGGCACGGTCAAGGAGACCGCCACCCAGTACGGCACCTACGCCACCCTGCGCCTGCGGCTGGCCGAGCCGTTGCTACTGGTGGTCGGCAGCCGCGTCAGTTGGTTTGAAAACCGCCGCCAGTCCAACAACCTGGCCTGGGGCGAGTGGAGCGTGCAGGATGCGCGCGCCAAGGAAACCGGTGAAGTCACGCCCTTTGCCGCGCTGATCTATGACCTCAACGACAACCTCTCGATCTATACCAGCTACGCCGATATCTTCCAGCCACAAAGCTCCTACGCCACCGTCAGCGGCGCGGCCCTGAAGCCGAAGATCGGTGAGAACTACGAGCTGGGGATCAAGGGCGAATGGTTCGACGGGCGCCTCAACAGCTCCCTGGCACTGTTCCGCGCGATCGAGAAAAACGCTGCCGAGACCGACTACATCGCCCACTGCGGCACCTCGGCCGACGGCTTCTGCTACAGCGACACCGGCAAGGTCCGCGCCCAGGGCGTCGAGGCCGAGATCAGCGGCGAACTGCTTGAACGCTTGCAAGTCTTCGGCGGCTACACCTACACCCAGACCAAGACCCTGAACAATATCGACAGCCAGGCCGAGGGCCGGGCCTCCACCAGCTATGTGCCACGCCATATGTTCCGGCTGTGGGGCGATTACCAATTGGATGGTGCCCTGTCGAAATGGACAGTGGGCAGCGGCGTCAGCGCCCAAAGCAGCAACTATCGGGTCCAGACCATCAAGCTGGAACAACCCGGCTACGCCTTGTGGAGCGCGCGCCTGGCGTATCGGGTCGATAACACCTGGACCGTGGCGTTGAACGGCAACAACCTGTTCGACAAAAACTACTACCAGACCGTGGGGACCGCGTCCTGGGGTAACTTCTACGGCGAGCCGCGTAACCTCACCGTGAGCCTCAAAGGCGACTTCTGATCCCCATCCCTCTGTAGGGGCCGGCCAGCCGGCTCCTATCACCGTCAAAAAAGCTTTTCCTGCCCGGCAGGATAATTCCCGCTTTTGTTTCTACACTCCAAAAAGCCATCACTTATTCTCGATTAATCTGAGAATACCGCAAAATATGTCAACAAACCGTCATCACAAGAGTATCTTATGACACTAGACGGCTAGACTCATGGAAAAAGTCAAAACCTTGACGAGAAAATCAAAAGGAGCCATCATTTAGACATTACTTCGCAACAGCCTGCGCCCAGACAGGCAATTGCGCGTTACCCAGTGAAAGCAGTCGTTCGCCTTGCACCACTTATAAAGCAGACCTGCCTTATGGATGAGCAAACGAACAGGGAAGTCCTGGTGGTGTATTGAGGGATGATTTATGCGTGAGAAGTCGTCAGTCGACAGCCTGTTTCTGACTCGTACCGGTTTTGTTGAATTCTTTGTGGTTTTCGTCAAATTAATCCACGGCCTGACGGCAGTCCTGCCGGCGATGATCCTGTTGTTCTACCCGGATCCGGTCGACCCGCAAATGCGTGGTCACTACCTGGGCCTGCTGCTGTTTTTTGCGATCCTGACCATCATTCTGTTCCAGGCCCTGGGGGTGTACTCCGAGGACCTGTTCAGCAACCGCCTGCGTTTTCGCGTGATGTTGGTCGCGTGGATCTCGGCGTTTTGCATCCTGCTGTTCATGTACCAGATCCTGCTGCTGTTCCCGCAGTTGAGCCCGCGCAACCTGATGTTCTGGTTCAGCCTGAGCCTGATCCTGTTTGGCGTGGAACGCATCCTGATGCTGCGCCTGTATCGCAACCTGATGAAGAACGGCAAGTTCCTGCAGCGCACGGTGATCCTCGGCTTTACCGACACCGCCATCCATGTGGCCGAACACCTGTCGCGCAACAGTGACATCCGCTCCGGCCTGATCGGTTTTATCGACGACCGCACCGAACGCATCCCCAAGGAATTGAGCAACCTGCCGTTGCTGGGCAACACCCGCGACCTGGAAAAACTGATCAGGTCCGAACAGGTCAACCAGGTGATGATCACCCTGCCCTGGGCCGCCGAGCAGCGCATCAACGGGCTGGTCAAGCGCCTGCGGCAGATGTCGGTCAACGTCATGCTGGTGCCGGACATGGCCGCCCTGCGCTATGGCCATAACCGCATCACCGATGTCGGCGGCATCCTGATGTTCAACACCTCGCAACTGCCGCTGCGCGGTTGGTCACCCTTTATCAAGCGCTGTGAAGACCTGCTGTTGGCCAGCGCCGGCCTGCTGCTGTTGTCGCCGATCATGGTGGTGACCGCCATTGCCATCAAGCTCGACTCCAAGGGCCCGGTGCTGTTTCGCCAGAAGCGCTACGGCTATAACGACAACCTGATCCGGGTGTTCAAGTTCCGCTCGATGTACGTCGACCAGAGCGATTTCAACGCCGAGTGCCAGACCACCCGCCGCGACCCACGTATCACCCGTGTCGGGCGAATCATTCGCAAGACCAGCATCGACGAGCTGCCGCAACTGTTCAATGTGCTGCTGGGCAATATGTCGATGGTCGGTCCGCGCCCCCATGCCACCGCCACCAAGGCCGCCGGGATTCCGTTCGAGGAAGCCGTCAGCGAGTACAGCTCGCGGCACCGAGTCAAGCCGGGCATCACCGGCTGGGCGCAGATCAATGGCTACCGGGGTGAAACCGACACCCTGTTCAAGATTCAGAAACGGGTCGAATACGACCTGGAGTACATCGCCAAATGGTCGGTGTGGTTTGACCTGTACATCGTTTTCATGACGGTCCCGGCCGTCCTTTCCACCAAGGAAGTCTATTGATGAACACCCTCAACGGATTGATTCCCTGCATCATCTCCGGTGGCTCGGGCACGCGGCTGTGGCCGGTTTCGCGGCAGAACATGCCCAAGCCGTTCATGCGCATGCGCGACGACCAGAGCCTGTTGCAGAAAACTTTCCTGCGCGCCAGCCGCCTGCCGGGGGTCGACAGCGTGCTGACGGTGACCAACCGCGACCTGCTGTTTCGCACCCTCGACGATTACCGCGCAGTCAACACCGCCCACCTGGGCCTGGATTTGCTGCTGGAACCGTTCGGCCGCAACACGGCTGCGGCCATCGCGGTCGCTGCCCTGCATGTGCAGGAGTTTTTCGGCGCCGATGCACAATTGCTGGTGATGCCGGCCGACCACCTGATCCTCGATGAAAACGCCTTCGCCAAGGCCGTGGCCCAGGCCCGCGAATTGGCCGAAGCGGGTTACCTGGTGACCTTCGGCATCCAGCCCGACCGCCCCGAGACCGGCTTTGGCTATATCGAACAAGGCCCGGCGCTGGCTCAGGGTTTCCGTGTCCAGCGCTTCGTCGAAAAACCCGACCTGGCCACCGCCCAAGGCTACCTCGACGGCGGCAAGCACCTGTGGAATGCCGGGATGTTCTGCTTCAAGGCCGCCACCCTGCTCGAAGAGCTGGCGACCCACGCCCCGGCCGTGCTGGACGCAGCCAAGGCGGCGCTGGAACACAGCACCAGCCTGCAGAACAGCAGCAGCCGCCAGCGCGAACTGAACCCGCAAGGCTTTGGCACCGCGCCGGACATCTCCATCGACGTGGCCCTGATGGAGAAATCCGCCCAGGTTGCCGTAGTGCCGTGTGACATCGGCTGGAGCGATATCGGCTCCTGGGAAGCCCTGCGCCAGCTGACCCCCAGCGACGACAACGGCAACCAGATCAATGGCGAAGCGATCCTGCACGACGTGCACAACTGCTATATCGACTCGCCCAAGCGCGTATTGGGCGCGGTCGGGGTGCGTGACCTGATCATCGTCGACACCCCCGACGCCCTTCTGATTGCCGACGCCAACCGCAGCCAGGATGTGCGCCATATCGTTGCCGAGCTCAAGCGCCAGAATCATCCCGCGTTCAGCCTGCACCGCACCGTCACCCGGCCCTGGGGCACGTACACGGTGCTGGAGGAAAGCACGCGCTTCAAGATCAAGCGCATCGTGGTCAAGCCCAAGGGCTCGCTGTCGTTGCAAATGCACCATCACCGCAGCGAACACTGGGTAGTGGTCAGCGGCGCGGCAATGATCACCAATGGCGAGCGCGAGATCCTGCTCAACATGAACGAGTCCACCTATATTCCCGCCGGGCACAAACACCGCCTGACCAACCCCGGCATCATCGACCTGGTGATGATCGAGGTGCAGAGCGGCGAATACCTGGGCGAAGACGACATTGTGCGCTTCGACGACATCTACGGCCGTGCGCCCGCCAGCGAGCCCAAGCCCTGATGCGTACGTCCCTGATCATCCCGACCCGCAACGCCGCCGGCCACCTCGACCGGCTGCTGCCGGCGCTGCGCATGCAGACCCTGCAACCCGACGCAATGCTGGTAGTGGACAGCGCCTCGAGCGATGACACGGTGGCGCGCTTTCGCGAGTTTGGCGCGCGTGTCGAAGTGATCGCCGCCCGCGACTTCAACCACGGCGGCACCCGGCGCTGGGCCAGCGAGCACGTGGGTGGCGATGCGCTGATCGTGATGACCCAGGATGCGATCCCGGCCGAGCCCGAGACCTTCGCCAACCTGCTCGCCGAGCTGCAACAGGACCCACTCAACGGCGTCGCCTATGGCCGGCAGCTGCCGCACCCCGGTGCGGGAGTGCTGGGCGCGCAGTCGCGGCACTTCAACTACCCGGCCCACAGCCGCAGCAAAAGCCTGGCCGATGCGCCGCAGTTGGGGATCAAGACCTGCTTTAGCTCTGACTCGTTTTCCGTGTACCGGCGCAGCGCCCTAGAGGCCGTGGGCGGCTTTCCTGCCGATGTGATCGGCAGCGAAGACGCCTACGTCGCCGCGCGCCTGCTGCTGGCGGGCTGGAAGGTGCAGTACGCCGCCAGCGCTCGGGTTTATCACTCCCACGATTACCGACTCATGGATGAATTTCACCGCTACTTCGACATTGGTGTGTTCTACGGCCGCGAGCCATGGATTCGCCAGGCGTTTGGCGACGCCGGCGGTGAAGGTAAACGCTATGTACTGGCCGAATTACGTGCCTTGCGCGAGGCCAACGCCTTGCACCGCGCCCCCGAAGTGGTGGTGCGCAGTGCCTTTAAATTGCTGGGCTATCGCCTCGGCCACCTTGAACGCTACCTGCCCAAATCGCTCAAGCAGCGCCTGGGCATGTTTTCCACCTACTGGACTTGAGCCGTCATGAAGACTACCAACCGACGTTCCCGTCTTACCCTGTTCAGCCTGTTGAGTGCCTCGATCTGGCTGGCTGGTTGTTCGACCCCTGCGCGGGTGCCGCTTCCTGACAACAACACGCTCAAGGCCGGCCACCAGGCGGCGCTGACCTTGGCCGACCTGCCGCCCCCGCAGGTGCTGATCCAGAGTGGCGACCTGTTGCGCATCGTGCGTGATGCCCAGGAGCCGGCGGCGGCCGACGACATGACGGTATTTGTCGTGCGCCCCGACGGCGTGATCTCCATCCCCAACATCGGTCGGGTCAAGGCGGCATTGCGCACGCCGGAAGACCTGGGCAAGGAAATTACCGACAAGTACAAGCGCATCTACCGCGAACCGGCAGTGACGGTGAACATCGCCAGCGCCCCGAGCAACAAGGTGTTTATCGGCGGTGCAGTGCCGAACCCGGCGTTTTTCGACCTGGCGGGCAATGTCAGTGTGGAGCAGGCCCTGCTCAGCTCCGGCGGCGTGCTGGCCTCGGCGGACGCCTCCAACGTGGCCCTGATGCGTACCGGCCCGGATGGCAAGTACAAGACCTACTTCATCAGTTTGAACAACATGCTGACCGATCCCAATCACCCTCGGGTGGCCCTGCAACGTGGCGACCTGATCTACGTGCCGCAGTCGGGCATCGGCGCCACCGTGGAAGCGGTGGACATGTACTTCACCCGCCTGTTCCCGATCAACAAGGGCATTGGTGTGGGCTTGAACTACGACCTCAACGACAGTGGCGTGAAGAACAGCGGCAACACCATCTACAACAACCCAGTCATCAACGCAGGCCAATGATTATGGACCAGGCTTCGTATCACTCGAACCGACTGTTCCCGTCTGGCGTACACCACATATTCAATGGAGTGATCCTGTGATCGAAATCCGCTCTCTACGCGACCTTTTGCGGCTGTTTTTCATCTTCCGCCGCGAATTCAAACTGGCCGTGATCACCACGATTGTGGTGGCCGTGTTGGGTGCCTTCCTGTTGCCGGCTCGCTACGAGTCCGACGCGCGCTTGCTGGTCAAGCCAGGACGGGACAACACCACGTTGCCGATCGAAGCCGCCAACCGCCAGACGCTGATTGCGCCCAGCACCCAGCACGACCCGATCGTCGATGAGGAGAAGATGCTCACCGGCCGGCCCATCGTGCATATCGTTGCCGAGCGCTACCTGGCAATGACGTCCGAGCCGCCACAGGGCTTCTGGAAAGTCACCAAGTTCTACGTCAAGAAAGCCGCCGGTGAAGTACTGGATGCGGTGCGCAGCGTCCTGCAATTCGTCGGCCTGGCCGAGAAGCAAAGCCCGCTGGAACGCCTGGCGACCAAGCTGGAGAAGAACTTCGAAGCCGGCCACGAACCGGGCTCCTCGGTGATCGAGATTTCCTTCACCTGGGATGATCCGGTCATCGCGCAGAAAGTCGTCGAGACCTGGGTCGATGCCTACCTGGAAGAGCGCGCGCGGATTCTCGGGCGCAAGAGCCTGCATACCTTCTATGAAACCGAACGCAGCAAGGTCGCGACCAACATCCAGGGGCTCAAGGATGAACTGCAGGGCCGCTTGAAGCAGATCGACTCGATCAGCGTGGACGCGCGCCTGAAAAACCTGACCAACCAGATCGACCGCGTCACCGACGCCAAGGTCACCGCACAAAACCAGATCGCGGGGATCCGCAGCTTCCTGGCCAACGCCAGCCAGCAGATCAAGAACCAGCCAGCGGAAGTGGTGACGGCCCGGGAAACCAGCCTCAACCCGACCCAGCTTGACCTCAAGCGCCAGCTCAATGCCCTGCAAGTGGAACGCGCGCGCCTGCTGCGCACCTACCTGCCGGGCACGCCGCAGGTCAACCAGATCGAGCAGAACATCCGCGACATGCAAGACCTCAGCGCCCAGGAAGCGACACGCCTGGAACGCTCGCAAAACACCGCGCCCAACAGCCTGGTGATCAACGTCAAGCAACAGATCATCGATGCCCAGTTGCAGGAGCGCAAACTGGCCGGGGAAATCGAGAACTACGAGAAGACCCTCGCCGAACTGCGCGCCCAGCGTGACCAGGCGATGACCGATGAACCTGAGCTGAACAAGCTGACCCAGCAACTGCGCACCGCCGAGAAAAGCTACGCGCTGTACTCGGAAAACCTCGAACAGGCGCGCATCGACCACGAGCTGGACAGCAGCCAGATCAGCAACATCGCCCTGATCGAGCACGCCACCCTCAACCCGGCGCGCGTGTTTCCCAAGAGCCTGCTGATTCTGTTGTTCACCATTCCTGCCGGCCTGGCCGTCGGCTTGCTGACCATCTACGTGCTGTACCTGCTGGACCAGCGCATCCACGATGGTGCGCGCTTGCAGGAAGTGTTCGGTGTACCGCTGTGGAGCAGCATTCCCGATGTGCAACACGCGACGCCGGCAGCCCTCACCGCCAGCATCTATCGCCTGTACAGCCTGCTACCCGCCGAGCGCATCGCCAGCGAGGGCTTTGCCCTGGGCCTGACCTCGGCACGGCATGGCGAAGGCGTGAGCTTTATCATCGAGCAACTCAAGCGCCTGCTCGAAGAGCGCGGCCACCGGGTCTCGGTCAACGGCACCGAAGCGCCGAAGCCCGGTGAAGTGTTGCTGCTGGACGCCTCGGCCCTGTCGTCCAACCCGCAGGCGTTCCTCACCCTGCGCCGCGCCGAGCAGATTGTGCTGGTGATCGAAGCCCGCACCAGCACCGTGCCGACCATCGAGAACGCCCTGTCGCTGCTGACCACCGCGTTCGGCAAAGTCGACGGAATGATCCTCAACCGCCGCCGTTTTGAAGTGCCGGCCAATGTCCTGGCGCGGATCAACAGCTGGCGCGGTGCGGCCTGATGCGCATTGCGCTGCTAGCGCCGCTGCCGCCGGAGCAGACCGGGATCGCCGACTACGCTGCGCACTTGCGCAGCGCGTTGCGCGAGCAGGGCCTGGAGGTGCTGACGCCTCTGGAAGGCTGCCTGGACCTGACGCAACAGTTGCAGCGCCTGCACGCCTTTGACTGGCGCGGCGTGGACCTGGTCCATGCCGAGCTGGGCGGCGGGCGCTTTGCCGAGTTCCAGGCCCTGGATTACTTGCGCCGGGCCCAGCCGCAACTGCCGCTGACCGCCACCGTACACGACCCGGAACGCCTGATCTGGCGCCGGGCCAAGCTGTTTTTCCCGCTGACCCTGCTCGAACGCCTGCCCCACCCGCTGCCCCAGGCCGCGGCGCTGCTCGCCGACCCATTGACCCTATACGAAGAGCGGCGCCTGGCCAAAAGCATGCGTCGCCTGATCACCCTCACACGCCTGGGGGGCGACTGCCTGCGCCAGCGCATGGGGCTAAGACCTGAGCAAGTGGCAGTGATTGCCCACGGCAACCTGCCTATCGACCCCGTGGCCTTGCCGCCGTTGCAACCGTTGCGCCTGCTGTATTTCGGCTTTATCTACCGGGGCAAGGGCATCGAGGACCTGCTGCAGGCCCTGGCCCGTTCCCTGGCCGCCCACCCGCAATGCCGGGGCCAGGTGCGCCTGACCCTGGCCGGGGGCACCGCGCCGGAAATGACCTTCGACCCGGCCGGCAACTACCTCGATGGCCTGCGCCAACTGATCGCCAGCCTGCAACTGGGCGATGTGGTGGACTGGCAACTGGACCTGCCCTCGGCCGACATTGCTCACACCATCCAGGCCCACCATGTAATGGTGCTGCCGTACCGCGAATCGAAAAAACTCGGTTTCCTGGGGCAGATGCGCGGCACCAGCGGCGCGCTGTCCTGGGCCAACGCCTGCGGGCGCGGGGTGATTACCTCCAATGCCCGCGCCTTCGCCGAAGAAGTCGCCGGGGGCAATGGCATCACCTATCAACAGGGTGATATCGCCTCGTTGAGCGATGCCCTGAACCGCCTGATCCTCGACCCGCAACAGGCCCGCCAGTGGGCCGACCACGCTGCCGAGATCGGCCGGCAGCGCCAGTGGTCCAGCACCGCCCAACGCTTTGCCGAGATGTTCCAGGCCGCAGTCAAGGAGCCTTTGTGATGAACACTTCGTCAACTCGCCGGATGTGGCGCTACCTGCCACTGGTCATTGCAATGGCCGTGGGCGGCGCACTGCTGCTCAGTGAAAAGGTCGACGCGGAGCCCGTGAACCTGGCGCCCCAGCGCACTGTGGAGTGGCGCGAGTTCTTGGGGGTGAACGCGCATTTTCTGTGGTTCAAGCCCGAGCAGTACCAGAAGCAGATTCGCCAATACCAGAAGCTGGGGCTGGACTGGGTGCGCGTCGACCTGCACTGGGACCGCCTGGAGCCCAAGGAAGAAGATTACCAACTGAGCACTTTCGACGAACTGGACCGCACCCTGACGGCCGAGAAGATCCGCTCGGTGTTCTACCTGGTGGGGTCGGCGCCGTTCATCACCACCGCTCCCAAAGGCGCAGAATTCCAAGACCAATACCGCCCGCGGGATGCCAGCGTGTATGCCCTGCGCCTGGCCCTGTTAGCCAAGCGCTACCCGAACATCAACGCCTGGCAGGTGTGGAACGAACAGAACCTGCCGAACAACTGGCGCCCGCAAGTGAATGCCGAGGAGTACGCGCGCTTGCTGCTGGCCAGTCACCAGGCCCTGAATATCGCCGCGCCAGACAAGATCCAGGTGATGGGCGGCATGGCCTACTACAGCCAGATGCCGCCGCGCGGCAAGACCCTGATGTTTGAAGCCCTCGGCGCGCTGGGCGTACAAACCCTGGGCATGGTCGCGGCGTATCACCCGTACTCGATGACCCCGGAAACCGACGAGCCAGGCAAGAACGAAGTACTGCTGCGCGGCGACCAACTCAACGCCGTGCTGCACGGTGCCGGGGTCAAGGATGTGTGGGCCACCGAGTGGGGCTGGTCCAGCTATGCCGGGCCCAAGGAGATGCAGGACCTGATCGGCGTCGACGGCCAGGCCGATTTCACCTTGCGCCGCCTGGCGTTGATGGCGTCCCAGGACTACCAGAAGATTTTCCTGTTTGCCCTGTCCGACCTGGATGAACGGGCCTCCGTGCGTGACCAGCACTACGGCCTGCTGGATCTCAACGGCGAACCCAAGCCGGTCTACCGCGCCCTCGCCCGCTTCCTCGAGATCACCGGGCCGACGCTCAAGCCTGGGGTCACCCCCGCGCTTGCAGACGTACCCAAGACTTTTTACAGCGTGGCCTGGACCCGCGAAGACGGCAAACACCTGTTGATGTACTGGAGCGCGCAAGGCACCAGCATCACCTTGCCCAACGTACAACACGCCGAGCTGCTGGACCCGCTGACCGGCGCCCGGCAGACCCTTAACGATTACAACGGCATTCGCCCCGTGGTGAAACCGTCGTTGCAGATATTGGTGTGGTAGCACGCCCAGGCATGGAGAGCTGCACGTGAGAATCCTGTGGATTGTGCCCTATCTGCCGTGGCCGATGACCAGCGGCGGCAAGACCCGGCAGTACCATTTGCTGCGCACCTTGAGTGAGCGCGGGCATCGCATCACTTTGCTGGTGCAATCGAAAACCCCGGCCGACGCCGCCGTGCACGCCGCCCTTGAGCCTTTGCTCGAACGCCTGATCGTGGTGCCGCGCCGACCGCTGAAACACCCCATGACCCTGCTCGCCGGGGTATTTGCGCCCTGGCCGCTGCTGACCACGGTCAACGGCCTGTCGCCGGTGTTGCAGGCGCGCTTTCGCGAACTGCTGGACGAAACCTGGGATGTGATCCAGGTCGAGCACAGCTACAGCCTGCAACCGTACTTCACGCTCTTGCAGCAGCAAGCGCGGGATTTTGTGCTCACCGAACACAACCTGGAATCGAGCCTGGGCGGCGCCACCTATGACCGCTTTCCAAAATGGGCCGCACCGTTCGTGCGCTACGACCAATGGCGTTGCCAGCAGTGGGAACGCAAGGCGTTTGATGCTGCCTGCCATGTGGTGGCCGTGACCCAGGCCGATGCCCAGGCCATCGGCCAACTGACCGCTACACCGGTGAGCGTGGTGGTCAACGGGGTCGACAGCCGGGCCTTCAGCGACGTCAGCGCCGACCCGCAGAGCCAGCGCCTGTTGTTTGTCGGCAACTACGAATACGCGCCGAACCTCGACGCAGTGCAGTGGTTGCTCGACGACATCTTCCCCCGGGTCTGGTTGCAATGCCCCAACGCCCGCCTGGCGGTGGCCGGCTTCGGCTTGCCCGAACACTGGCGCGAGCGCTGGCCGGACGAACGTATTGAGTGGCAGGGTTTTGTCCCCGACCTGACGGCCTTGCAACGCCGCTGTGCAGGTTTTGTCGCCGCGCTGCGCCATGGTGGCGGCTCCAAGCTCAAAGTGCTGGAAGCGATGGCCGCCGGCCTGCCGCTGGTGAGTACCGCCCAGGGCGTGTCCGGGCTGGCGGTCGAGGCCCAGGCACACTACCTGGCCGGCGAAAGTGCCGAGGCCCTGGCCGATGGGATTGTGCGCCTGCTGGACGAACCGGCACTGGCCAGCCAACTGGCGGATGCCGCGCGGGATTACGCGCGCAACTATCACGACTGGGCGGTCGCCGGTAACGAACTGGAGCAGATCTACCGCACCTTGCCAACCCATCAGGAGCCCCAAGCATGCGCGTAGCCCTGGATTACCGCCCCGCCACGGTCGCACCTTCGTCGGGCATCGCCCGCCAGGTGCTGGCCCTGGAGCAAGCCTTGCGCGCACGGGACAACACTGAAGTGGTGCTGTTTACCGAGGCACCCCTGGATCATCCCCAGCGCGCCACCGCGGTGTGCCCGGCGTGGGCCAGCCCCCTGGAAGGCCTGCAACGGCCCCAGGTACGACTGCGCTTTGAGCGCGGTTTTTTGTCCCGGGAAATCCACCAACAGCGGATCGACCTGTACATCGCCACGGCCAACATGGGCCTGCCCCTGTGCCGCAAACCCGCCGGCACCCGCTATGTGCTGGTGCTGCACGACCTGTTTCAACTGACCCACCGCAACTTCCATCGCTCCCGCCTCAAGGCCCTGGCCTACCGCCTGATCGACGGCGCGTCGATTGCCTGGTCGGTGTGGCAGGCGGACCGGGTGTGGTGCCCGTCGCAGTTCTCGTGCGATGAAGCCGCGCGCCTGTTTCCCTGGGCGCGGGCCAAGTTCCGCGTGTTGAATAACCTGGTGCCGGAGTTCACCGATGCACCCGAGCCGCTGCCCGCAGGCATTCCGGCGCGCTACTGGCTGGTGGTGGGCACCCGCGAGCCACGCAAGAACATGGCGTTTTTCCTGGAGCAATGGCAAGCCAGCCGCGCCCAGGACCCGAGCGTGCCGGACCTGGTGCTGGTCGGCCACGCCAGCGATGTGCCGGCGGCCCTCGGCGAGTTGCCTGGCCTGCATTGGCGCAACGGGCTGTCCGATGGCCAGTTGCAGGCGCTCTACCGGCATGCCGCGTACCTGTGGCAGCCTTCCTATGCCGAAGGGTTTGGCTTGCCGGTGGTGGAAGCGCTGAGTGTCGGCACACAGGTTGCGGTGGCCCGTGGTTCGGCCCTGGATGAAGTGGCGCCGCCCACGGCGCCGCGCTTTGCACCCGACGACGCCCTGCAACTGCAAACATTGATGGTGTCACTGGCTGCACCTGGGGCCACGGTCGACCCCCAATTGCAACGCACATGGGCCCGGCAATTTGCCGAACCGGCCTATCGCCTGCGCCTGGATAAACTGCTCAAGGAATTGAACCGCTAATGCTGCCAGGAAAACTCGTTAGTCTGCTCCTGGGCCTGGTCTTCGGGGGCTTGCTGTTGGCACTGCCGCCGATGAAGGTCTTCATGATCGTGGTCGGCGTGGGCGTGGCGCTGACCCTGATCCGCAAACCGTTGTGGGGCTTGCTGATCTTTGCCGTCTTGGCCACCAGTATTCCCTACACCACCCTGCAACTGGGGATCCGCACCACCATCAGCGAAGCGGTGCTGGGCCTGACCTGGGCCGGGGTGTTCTGGCAATCGTTTATCGGCAAGACCCGTGGTTTCATGGTCTGGCGCCCCACGGAGCGGGCGTTGATGTGGCTGATGCTGTTCAGCACCATCCCGTTTATCTGGGGCATGCTCATCATCCACGCCGAGGGCAACGGCCCGGTGAACTGGGTGCGCTGGCTGATGAACCTGTCGCTGCTGTTTATCGTGCCGCTGCTGCTGCGTACCGATGCCGACCGCGACAAAGTGGTGGTCGCCCTGCTGCTGGGCAACCTGGCGATGCTGTCGCTGTCGATCTTCATGTTCCTCAAGACGCGCAACGCGATGTCGATGATCGATATTCTCACCGACCTCAAATACGCCCACCCCGAGGCGGTGAAGGACATATTCTCGGCCAACTACAAGCGCATGGCCTCGCCTTGGGTCCACCCGAACCTGACCGGTGGCGTGCTGGTGCTGTTTATCCCGCTGGCGCTGTTCTACGGCTGGACCCGCACCGGCTGGCGCCGCGCCCTGGGCCTGGCAGTGGCGGTACTGGGTTGCGCCGGCCTGCTGTTGAGTATCTCCCGGGGCGCGATTGTGGCCCTGGCGCTGATCCTGATCTGGCTGACCTACAAGCGCGTGCCTCACAGCGGGCGGATCATCGGCATCGGCGTGGCCTTTGTGATCGCCCTGGTGTTGTTCTATCCACCATTGCAGGACCGCTTGATGACGATGTTCTCGACCACCAACGCCAGTACCGAGATCCGCTTCGACGAGTATGCCGGGTTCCCCAATGTCATGGCCAAGTACCCGCTGGGCATCGGCTTCAAGATCGACCCGCCGGTGCCGGGCAGCAACCTGCTGGGGATTTCCAACCTGTGGCTGAACTTCATCTACAAAATTGGTATTCCGGGGATGCTGTTGTTCATCGCCATCACCGTATTGTGGTGGCGCGAAGTGCGACCGCTGGGCATGGTGCGCAAGGTCACCGCTGACAACGCCCTGTGGCTGGGCTGCGTATGCGGTGTGCTGGCGGCGCTGCTGACGGGGATTTTCGACCACTACTTCAGCTTCACCTTCGTATTGATCGCGCTGTTCTGGCTGTTGATGGGCATCAGCCTGCAACAGGTGCGCCTGAGCCCGACCATTACCGCTCCTGTTTGCGTACCAAAGGATGACCGACCATGAAACATCGCACTATTCACTCCCCCGACCTGCGTGACCGCCTGCCCGCCCTGGCCAGCGAACTCGGCGTGAGCCTGCAAGACCTGCAGGACGGCTTGGCCTGGTGCCTGGCCAACGAGGTGGTTTTTGAAGAGGGCGAAGGCGAGAACAAGCGCTTCTGGATGACGTCCTTCGATGTGGAGCCGACCATCGAGCATCCGGTGGCACGTCGGCTGTTCCATCGCATGAAACAGGACATTCCGGCACAGTTCCTGCCGATCTATGGCAAGAACTGGCCGACCCTCAAGGACCGCTGGCGCAGCGCCTGGGACATGGCCTACAACATCCTGATCAACAAGATCCCCAGTCACCACATCCGTATCGGCTGGCTGCGCCTGGGCGGCGCGAAAATCGGCAAGGGTTCGAGCCTGTGGCGCAACACCGAGGTGCTGGGCATCCACAACCTGAGAGTCGGCGACGACACGGTGATCGGCTGGCATTGCCAGGTGGATGCGCGCTCTGGCCTGGTGATCGGCAACCATGTGGCGATTGCCTCCCATGTGCTGATCATCGCCGGCAGCCATGACTTGCAGGCACCGGAGTTCTGGTCGATTTCCGGGGCGATTTATATCGACGACTATGTGTGGATCGGCAGCCGTGCGCTGATCGGTTTTGGCACCCATCTGTGCGAAGGCTCGGTGGTGACTGCCAATACCGTGGTGGCGAAAACCGTCGCGCCGTACAAAATTGTCGGCGGCACCGGTGCCAAAGTCATGGGCGAACGCGTTCGCGGGCTGAACTACAAGGTGGGTGGCAAGGGCCTGTTCACCCTGTTCCACTGATGTTTGGCAGCACCCTGTGGCTGACCCTGGCGACGCTGGCCGGGCTGGTGGCCGGCTTTGCCCGGGAATGGCTGCTGGTGGCCGCCTGGGGTGCGGGCAGCCGCAGCGACGGGTTCCTGGTGGCGGTGTTTTTGCCCGAGGCGCTGCGCATGACCCTGGCCGCCGGCTTGCTCGCCGCCGCTGCCCTGCCCCTCTATCAACAGCGTGATGCGCAACGCCAGCAAGCCTGGCTGGCCAGCCTGTCGCCGCGCCTGCTCGGCGTCGGCCTGGGCCTGTTCGCCCTGCTGGCACTCGGCGCGCCACTGTGGGTACGGCTGATCGGCCCGGGGCTGGACGCCGCCGCCCACGACCAGGCTGCCGCCAATCTGCGCTGGCTGGCCGCATGTGCGCCGGGCTTGGTGATGCATGGCCTGTTCAGTATTCCGTTGCAGGCGCGCCAACGCTTTGTGCTGCCGGGGCTGGGCTCGCTGCTGTTCAACCTGCCGCCGGTGCTGTACCTGTTTATCCGCGGCACGGCCAGCGACAGCGCGGAACTGGCGATGTGCTTTTTTGCCGGCAGCGTATTGATGTGCCTGCCGCTGCTGGCGCCGGTCTGGTCATTCGGCTGGCGCCCCTGGCAGGTCCGGGGCGATGCCCTGGCCGGCCGCGAACTGCTGGGGCGTATCGGCCCGCTGTTGGCGAGCAATGTCGCCAGCCAGGGCCTGGCGTTGCTCGAACGGCTGATCGCCAGCTACCTGGGCGAAGGCGCGGTGACCTGGGTCAACCTGGCGCGCAAGCTGATCAATCTGCCGCTGATCGCGCTGATGAGCCTTAACCAGGTATTGCTGGGGATGATGAGCGGTGAACAAGGCCAACAACGCCTGGCACTCCTGCGCCGTGGCCTGGACGCCGCCACCTTGCTGAGCCTGCCCGCCGCCCTCGGCCTGATTGGCGCAAGCCCAGTGCTGATTCACCTGCTGATGCCCGCGCAAAGCGCCGACGGCCCGCTACCCGCCCTGCTCGCCTGGTTCGCTACGCCCCTGGTATTCGGCGCCTGGAACGCCATGCTCGCGCGCTATGCCTACGCCAGCGGCGACACGCGCCTGCCGCTCAACTGTGAACTGCTGGGCAGCCTGGTCAATGCCGGCCTGCTGGTCTTGCTGCCGTACTTCTTCGGCCTGCCAGGTATTGCCTTGGCGGCCCTGGGTGGGGTGATCGTCACCAACCTGCTGCTGATGCAACGCCAACACCTGCTCGGGCAACTGAGCTGGCCGTTGCAGTGGGGCTTGAGTGTGGTGTTACTGGGAGTCGCGGCACTGGTGCTGCACCCGCTGCATAACGATGGCTGGCAGCTGGGGTTGAGTACCTTGGCGGGCATCGTGGTATTGACAGGGTTGGGGCTGTGGTTCAAGCCGTGGAAGGCGTGAGCTGCGAGGGCGGTGTGTCAGCTAGCGGAAATGGCGCCTGAACTACCGCTATCGCGGGCAAGCCCGCTCCTACAAGGGATCTCAGTTGGGCTTAGGATTTGTGCCACACCGCAGTTCAAATGTAGGAGCTGGCTTGCCTGCGATGGCGGTGTATCAGCTAGCAGAAATGGTGCCTGAACCACCGCTATCGCGGGCAAGCCCGCTCCCACAGTGGGGGCTCTGTTGGGCATAGGATTTGTGCCACACCGCAGTTCAAATGTAGGAGCTGGCTTGCCTGCGATGGCGGTGTGTCAGCTAGCGGAAATGGTGCCTGGACTACCGCTATCGCGGGCAAGCCCGCTCCTACAAGGGATCTCTGTTAGGCATAGGATTTGTGCCACACCACAAATCAAATGTAGGAGCTGGCTTGCCTGCGATGGCGGTGTGTCAGCTAGCGAAAATGGTGCCTGGACTACCGCTATCGCGGGCAAGCCCGCTCCTACAAGGGATCTCTGTTGGGCTTAGGATTTGTGCCACACCGCAGTTCAAATGTAGGAGCTGGCTTGCCTGCGATGGCGGTGTGTCAACTCGCGGAAATGGTGCCTGGACTACCGCTATCGCGGGCAAGCCCGCTCCTACAGAGGATCTCTGTTGGGCATAGGATTTTTGCCACACCGCAGTTCAAATGTAGGAGCTGGCTTGCCTGCGAAAGCGGTGTGTCAGCTAGCGAAAATGGTGCCTGAACTACCGCTATCGCGGGCAAGCCCGCTCCCACAGGGGATCTCAGTTGGGCATAGGATTTGTGCCACACCGCAGTTCAAATGTAGGAGCTGGCTTGCCTGCGATGGCGGTGTATCAGCTAGCGGAAATGGTGCCTGGACTACCGCTATCGCGGGCAAGCCCGCTCCTACAAGGGAGCTCTGTTGGGCATAGGATTTTTGCCACGCCACAAATCAAATGTGGGAGCTGGCTTGCCTGCGATGGCGGTGTGTCAGCTAGCGGAAATGGTGCCTGAACCAGCTCCCACAGGGGGTCATGGGTGGGTCTAGAAGTCGTATTTGACGCTGGTCATCAGGTTGCGCGGTGCGCCGTACATCCCGTGGTTGCCGGCATAGCTGAAGTACTCGCGGTCAAACAGGTTGTTGAGGTTGACCGAGGTGCTCAACTGCGGTGTCACGTCATAGCGCAGTAGCAGGTTGGTGATGGCGTAGCTGCCCTGACTGAACGTGTGCAGGTCTTCACCGACTTTGCTCTGCCAGTTCACCCCGCCCCCCACGGTCACTTTGTTCAACGCGCCCGGCAGGCGGTAGGTGGTGAAGGTCTTCAGGCTCTGGCGGGGCAAGGTGGTGACGATGCGTTTGTCGTCGGCATCGGTACTGACCGCATAGGCATAGCCCGCAGAGGCTTGCCAGCCTTCAGCCAATTGACCGTTGAGTTCCAGCTCGACGCCCTCGGTGGTGGTGCCCTTCTCGTTGCGGTAGGTGTTGCCGCCCGGGGTGTCGATCCAGATCGCCAGGTTGTCCTGCTCCAGCTTGAACAGCGCCAGGCTGGTGTTCAACTGCTCGTCGAAGAAGCTGCCCTTCAAGCCAAGCTCGTAGCCCTTGCCTTCCATAGGTTCCAGGGCCTTGTTGTTGATATCGCGCACCCAACTGGCCTGGGGATTGAAGATCTTGGTGTAGCTGGCGTAGGCCGACCAGTTGTCGGTCAGGTCGTAGACCACGCCGGCGTAGGGAATGTACACGCCGGTCTCCGATTCATCGGTGCGGGTGGCGACGCCGCCATAGGGGCTGTCTGCGGTTTCACGCTTCCAGTCGATGACCCGGCTGCCGAGGATCACACTCAGGTCGTCGGTCATGCGCAGGCGCGTGCTCAGGTAGGCGGCGTACTGGCTTTCATCCACCGAGGATTTGCCGGTCACCGGGAAGTCCGGCTTGGCCGAGTGCCCGTCCCAGTTGAACAGGTTGTCGATGGCGCCCGCCGGGGAACCGGAATACGCGTAGTTCCAGCCGCCATGGCTGGGCACGTTTTCCTTGTACTTGGACAGGGTCACGCCGGCGATCAACTCGTGCTCGCGGCCCAGCAGGCTGAACGGGCCGGTGGCGTACAGGTCGAGGTTGTCCTGGCGCGGCGTACCGGAGAAGCGCACCGGCAACTGCGTGGTGCCGCTGCCATCGCTGTTGAGGCTGCCATTGACGTAGTTGAACACCTCATCGAACTTGTTTTGCGAATGGGTGAACTCGGCCTTGGCGCTCCAGCCACTGTCGAACTTCTGTTCGATGGAGGTAAAGAAACTGGTCTGTTCATGGTCGTTATAGGACCAGGCCGGTGCGGTATTCAGGGAACGGCTGAGGTTGCTGCGCGAACCGTCGGTAAAGCGCGTGGGCAAACCGGAACGCGCCGGGGCATCCACGTCGGTACGCAGGTAGCTGAAACCCAGGGTCAGCAAGGTGTCTTCGCTCAAGTCGAATTCCGTGATGCCGTACAGCAACTGGGTTTGCTGCTTGTAGCGGTCGACCCAGGCATGTTCGCTCTTGTAGTCGGCCACCAGGCGCCCGCGCACATTGCCGGTTTCGGTCAGCGGGCCGGACACGTCCAGGCCACTGCCGTAGCGGTCCCAGTTGCCCGCTTCAGCGGTGACGCTGGCCCGCGCCTCGGCCGTCGGGCGCTTGCGGATCAGGTTGATGGTGGCCGAGGGGTTGCCCATGCCGCTGATCAAGCCGGTGGCGCCGCGCACCACTTCCACCCGGTCGTACATCGCCATGCTCTGGGTGTAGTTGTCCATGCGCGTGACGGTGGGCACGCCGTCGATTTCGAAGTTCTGGATCTGGAAACCCCGGGAGAAATAGCTATCGCTTTCCGAACCCAGGCCATCACGCAATACGATGATGCCGGGGGTGGCATCCAGGGTATCGGACAGGTTGGTCAGGCGCTGGTCATCCAGGCGCTGGCGGGTCATGACGGTCAGCGATTGCGGGGTTTCCCTGGGCGTCAGGTTCAGGCGCGTGGAGCTGCTGGACGACTGCGTGGTGTAGGAACCGGTGCCTTCGGTGGTCGACCCCGGCGCCTTGCCGGAGATCGACACGGTGCCCAGTTGCAATGCGCCGTCGGTAGGCCGGGACTCCAGGGAGTAGTTATCGCCACTGCCACGCACCGCTTGCAGCGAGCTGTTGCTGAGCAGGATCGCCAGGCCGCTGTCGAGGTCATGCCGCCCTTGCAGGCCCGGGCTGGTCTGCCCTTGCGTGAGGGCGGCCGGGTAGGACAGCAGGATCTGCGTGGCCTGGCCAAACTGGTTCAACGCGCCGGCCAGTGAGCCTGGGGCGATATCGAATTCCTGCTGTGACGCGGCCATTGCCCAGGCCGGCGCCAGCAACAACGGCGCAGCCACGCCGAAGCTGGCGATGCCACGGACGACGGCCACGGCCAGTGATTTTTTCAGTGTTGCCCGGATGGTGCGTTGCGGGTGCATGCCCTGTTCCCCAGATAAGTGAGTGTCTGGGGATATAAGTCTCGTGAGATTGGGAAACGGACCACAGGCATGCAAAATAAATTCATACCTGTGCCCGACGCGGTTTCAGCGTGACCCAGTACCGCGTGAAATGCTGCACATCCAGCTTGAGGGTCTGTTGCAGCGCCACCAGAATGCGGTCGGTGTCGGCCAGTGGATAGGTGCCAGACACGCGCAGTTCGCGCACGCTCGGATCACAGTCCAGATGCCCGCGCCGGTAGCGGCTCAATTCATTGAGGAAGTCTTCCAGGCGCAGATCCTCGGCGACGATCATGCCGCGGCTCCAGGCCAGTTCGCCGGCGCGCTGGGAGCGCCGCGCCAGCAGGGTCTGCGGGTCAAAGCTGATGATTTCGCCGGGCGACAGGCTCAGGTTGCGCGATGGAATCTGCGCCGCCAGCGGCTGCTGGTCAGCCCCCAACTGGGTAAAACCATCGCGCTGGCGCACGCTGAAGCGCCCGCCCGTGGCGTGGGTCAGGCCTTCGGCGGTTTTCACCCACAGCGGGCGGCTGTCCAGCGGGTTGGGCAACACCAGGATCTCCCCGCGCAGCAGATGAATCTGGCGCTGGTCGGGGCCGTAGTTCACATCGACAGCGGTGTCGGTGTTGAGCTGGATTTGGCTGTTGTCTGCCAGGTCGATGCGCCATTGCTCACCGACCGAGGTGCTGAAATCGCAGGTCCAGGGTTGCAGCAGGCCGGCGTCCCGGGCGGTCCACGCCACACTGCCGGCCGCCAGCAACAGGGCCAGATTTTTCAGCACCCGGCGCCGGGACATCGCCGGCAACAGGGTGGCGCTGACCAGCGCCTGGTGCGCCGGGTCGCGCACCTCGTGCATACGCTGGAAAAATCGCTGGGAATACTGCCATGCCTGCTCGTTGAGCGGGTCCTGCTGGCGCCACGCCAGCCATTGCGCGCGGGTCTGTTCGGTGACATCCGGCGCCTGTAACTCCAACTGCCAGTGCATGGCCTGCTCGGCGGCGTCCAGGGTCAGGGGCGAGGGATTCATGGGCGCTGGCTGTCGAGCACAATGCACTGCGCACCGGCCTTGACGATGTAGCGCTTGACCGTGGTGATGCTGGTGCCCAGGCGCTCGGCAATCTCGCCGTGGCTCAAGCCGTCGAGCTGCGACCAGAGGAAGGCCTGGCGCACCGGCAATGCCAGGCGGCTGAGCACTTCGTCGAGGGCCATCAGGGTTTCCAGGAGCAGCCATTGCGTCTCGGCGCTGGGGGCGACCTCTTCGGGCAACAGCGCCAGGGCTTGCAGGTAGGCCTTTTCCAGCTTCTGCCGACGAAAGTGATTGGACAACACGCTCTGTGCGACCTTCGCCAGAAAGCTGCGAGGCGCCTGGACTTCCAGGGGTTGGTTCTTGGCGAGCAGGCGCAGGAATGTATCCTGGGCCAGGTCGGCGGCGCTCTGCGAGCAGTTCAGGCGACGCCACAGCCAGTGCTGCAGCCAGCGGTGTTGCTGCTGATACAGGGTGGCCAGGTCAGTAGGGCTTGTCGCAGGGTTCGGGGGCATGGAGGGTGCGCGCAGAAGGTAAGCCGTAAATGATAACGGTTATCATATGCTTCATGGCGCAATGCCTGCAAGTGGCATACAGCTTGTAGGGTTCGCTGGCACCTCCCCTGTAGGCGCCAGCGAGGAGCATCAATCTTCCAGTGGTTGCGGCGCGTGCTTGCCAGGCTTGGCTTTGGCGCCAGGTTTGCCCGCTGCCGGGGCGGCGGGTTCCGGCTCGGCGGGGGCGGCGGCTTCTTTTTCTGCCATGGGCATCTTGTCGACAGCCGCAAAGAACTCTGCAAGGTCAAGGGTATCGGGGGGCACGGTCTTTTCGACTTTCTTCTCGCCATCCTTGCCCACCAGGATCACTTTGGTGCCGGCACTGGCGCCAAGCTTCAGGGCGCGGATCAGCGCGTTGGTGTCCTGGGCGCCGAGGTCCTTGCCGTCACGCTGGCCGACGGTGCCGATGCTCGTGTAGTTCACGGTGTAGAGCACCATGTTGCGCTCGGTGAACTTCTGTTTGTTCTCAGGCTGTTCAAGGTCTTTCTTGAGCTGGACCTGAGTCGGGTCAATGGAGCTGGGTGCAATCACGATCAGCGGGCGGAATTTGCCTTGATCCTGTTCCAGCGGGCCTCGGTTATCCGCAGCCAACAACGGCCCCGTAAACGCCATCAAGGTAGCCAGGGTCAGCGACCGGACGAGCATGCGTACCTCCTTCCAATTCCATGCAGAGTTTTTGAGTTTCATGTCTGCGACAGTCAATTTCAAGGATGATTCCTACGCGACTATCAGAAAGAGTAGGCCAGGACGCCCGCGACGCAAGGGCTTGAGGCGCTTCGGGGCTCATTGTTTCTTCTGATTGCCAAGGCTCACTGCCCGGGCCAATCCGGCCAGTGCCAGGCGAACACCGGGGCCACCTGCGGGTCGGCATCCACCTGCGCCAGGGCCTGGGCGCACGCGGGGTGGGAGTGTTGCAGGACGTCGCGCGCACCCTCCCAGCGGGACACGGCCGCCGCCATGATGCCCAAGGCATTGGGCAGGCCCTGCGGGGTAAAAAGTTGCCCGGCAAATTGCTCGGCAAACAACTGCCAGGTGCGGTGCAGTTTCTGCTGGGTACCTGCGATCAGTTGCGCCTGTACCGCCTCGTCGGCGTCGTCGAGAAAGCGCTGGGGGTAGTCGATGATGGTGATTGCCGAGTAGCAGTTGGCGGCGATATACACCAGGCCGCGAATGATCTGCGCACGGTTGCCGGACAGCAATCCGCTGGCCGGATACGCCAGGCCCAGGTGGATCAGGATCGCCGCGCTCTCCGTCAACACGCTGCCGTCGGGCAGTTGCAGGGTGGGGATTTGCCCCAGCGGGTTGATCTGCCCGAGGGCCTCCATCCCCGCCGCATCGCCCCAGGGGCTGGCATCGACCTGCTGCCACGGCACGCCGCAACGTTGCAGGGCGATTTCGACGATGCATGAGCCAGAGCTTTGCGTACCGTAGAGCGTGTACATGGGCCTTCCTCCTGGAGATTCAGCGTCCAGAGTGAAACGTGTTCCAGGGGTTAAAACAAGCCCATCTGACCACCGACCAGGGTGCTGAAATCATCATCGACAAACGGCAGGATCGCATCGGCCACCGGCTGCAATTGCCGGGTGACGTAGTGGTCGTAGTCAATCGGTGCCTGGCGTACTTCCAGGGGCTCGGGGCCGTTGACGGTGATCACGTAGCGAATCCAGCCACCGTTCTGGTACTGGCGCGGGCGGCCCTGGCGGTCGTTGTATTCATCCGCCAGGCGCGCGGCCCGTACATGGGGCGGCACGTTGCGTTCGTAGTCGCCCAGTTGCCGGCGCAGGCGCTTGCGGTAGATCAGCAGCTCATCGAACTCGCCGCTGAGGGTGCGGCGCACGTAGTCACGCACGTAATCCTGATGGGGCTGGCGATGGAAGATGCGCTGGTACAGCTCCTGCTGGAACTGGCGGGCCAGGGGCGACCAGTCGCTGCGCACGGTTTCCAGGCCTTTGTAGATCATTTCTTCACTGCCATCGGCGCGGGTCACAAGGCCTGCATAGCGCTTCTTGCTGCCCTCTTCCGCACCGCGGATGGTCGGCATCAGGAAGCGGCTGAAGTGGGTTTCGTATTGCAGTTCGAGGGCGCTTTGCAGGCCGAATTCGCTGTGCAGGCGCTCGCGCCACCATTGGTTGACGTGCTGTACCAGGTCCTGGCCGATGCGCGCGGCGTCCTCCTGGGAATGGGCACTGCCGAGCCAGACAAAGGTGGAGTCGGTGTCGCCATAGATCACCTCATAACCCTGGGCTTCTACCAGTTCGCGGGTCTGGCGCATGATCTGGTGGCCGCGCAGGGTGATCGACGACGCCAGCCGCGTGTCGAAGAACCGACAGCCGCTGGAACCGAGCACGCCGTAGAAGGCATTCATGATGATCTTCAGGGCCTGGGACAACGGCGCGTTATGCTCGCGCTTGGCCACTTCGCGGCCTTCGGAGACCCGCGCCACAATGGCCGGCAGGCAATGCCGGGTGCGGGAAAAGCGCGCGCCGCGAAAGCCTTCCACCGACTCGCTGTCGTCAGGATGGCGCAGGCCTTCGATCAGGCCCACGGGGTCGATCAGGAAGCTGCGAATGATCGACGGATAAAGGCTTTTGTAGTCCAGCACCAGCACCGACTCGTACAGCCCCGGCCGCGAGTCCATGACAAAACCGCCGGGGCTGGCCTGGGGCGGTTTGTCCCCCAGGTTGGGCGCGACAAAGCCCTGGCGATGCATCAGCGGCATATACAAATGGGTGAACGCCGCCACCGAACCACCGTTGCGATCTGCCGGCAGGCCGGTAACGCTGGCCCGTTCCAGAAGGAACTTGAGCAACTCGGTTTTCTCGAAAATCCGCGTCACCAACTCGCAGTCCTTGAGGTTGTAGCGCGCCAGGGCGGGCTTGTCCTCGGCGAACATGCGGTTGATCTCGTCCATGCGCTGATACGGCGTTGCGATCGACTTGCCTTCGCCCAGCAGGGTCTGGGCGACGTTTTCCAGGCTGAATGACTCAAAAGTCCAGGTCGCCGAGCGCAAGGCCTCGATGCCATCAATGATCAACCGCCCGGCAGCGGCGGCGAAGAAATGGTGGCGGCTGCCGTGCTCGCGCCAGGCCATGGCCTCGCCGCCACGGCCAAGCAGCAATGGCACGTTAAGGCGTTGGGCATGCTCGTGGAGGACCCGCAGGTCGAACTGCACCAGGTTCCAGCCGATGATCGCATCGGGGTCGTATTGCGCCAGCCACTGGTTGAGGCGCTCCAGCAGTTGGGCGCGGCTGTCGCAGTATTCGAGCTTGAAATCCACCGCGCAGGTTTTGTTCGGCGGGCCGAGCATATACACCTGGCGCTCGCCGCAGCCTTCCAGGGCGATGGAATACAGCTCGCCGCGCGCGGTGGTTTCGATATCCAGCGACACCAGCTTCAACGCCGGGCGGTAGTCGGGCGCGGGCTTCATCTGCGCCTCCAGCAACATCCCGCCCTCGCCGGGCGTGCCGCCAAATGCCACCGGTGCGGTGATGAAGCGCTCCATCATATAGCGCTCGGGCGGGCGCACATCGCCTTCGTAGACATCCACGCCGGCCTGGCGCAGGCGTTTTTCCAGGTCCATCGCCTGGCGATGCTGGCGGGTGTAGAGGCCCAGGACCGGGCGGTGGTGGAAGTCACACAGCTGCAGAGGGCGCAGTTCCACGTCGCGCTCGCCCTTGAGCACCCGTTGCGCGTGCTCGCGATGGGCCAACGGAATAAACATCACCGAAGGCTGCACCGGTAGACGGATATACCGCGGCCCCTGGTCGGTCGCCAGCCAGAAGCTGACGTGCGTGCCCGCCGGGGTGTCGTGCCAATGCCGGGTCAGGACAAAACCCTGCTGTAAATCCACCTTGCCGCACCTCAGGAATCGCTTTCAGGGCGCGATTCTACTCGGCATCCGCCATCAGGCCTTAATAGAAATTTTTTGCCCTTCAGAAAAGTCATACATCACAAATCAGTTTGTGAAATATCATTTAGCATTTATTATCATTTGCACTGGAGTCGTATTCGCGCAGCGAGGAAGCGCAACGTTGTTGCCCCCTTCCTCACATTGACGCTTCGCCGTCCGGATCGACCATGCCCACTTGTACCCGACTCGCCGTGCCGTTTCGCCCGTCCCTGCTCGCCCTGTGCTGCTCCCTGAGCTTTGCTGTCCACAGCGCCCCCCAACAAGCCCCGCAGGATGCGAGCAATGGCCAGGCCCTGGAACTGGGGGCAACCAGCATCAGCGCCGAATCCATCATCCCCGGCGCCCTGCCCCCGGTGTACGCCGGCGGCCAGGTCGCACGCGGCGGGCAGTTGGGGGTCTTGGGCAACCAGGACATCATGGACGTGCCGTTCAGCATGGCCTCCTACACCGAACAACTGATTCGCGACCAACAGGCCGAGACGGTGGGCGATGTACTGCTCAACGACTCGTCCGTGCGCCAGGCCTCGGGTTACGCCAACCAGTCGCAATTGTTCGTGATTCGTGGCCTGCCATTGAATGGCGACGACATTTCCTACAACGGTCTGTACGGCATCCTGCCCAGGCAGATCATGTCCACCGACGCCCTGGAGCGGGTGGAAGTGTTCAAGGGCCCCAACGCCTTTATCAACGGGGTAACGCCCTCCGGCTCCGGTATCGGCGGCGGCGTGAACCTGCAACCCAAGCGCGCCGACGACGTGCCGCTGCGCCGCTTCAGCACCGATATCAGTAGCGAAGGCCGGATTGGCCAGCACCTGGATCTCGGCCAGCGTTTTGGCGAAGACAATCGTTTTGGGGCGCGGGTGAACCTGTCCCAGCGTGAAGGCGATACCGCCACCGACAATGAGAACCAGCGCTCCAAGCTGTTTGCCGTTGGCCTGGATTACCGTGGTGATGCATTGCGCCTGTCGGGGGATTTCGCGTATCAGAAGCAGCGCGTCAATGGCGGGCGCAACTCGGTGTTCCTCGGCCCCCTGGTGACCCACGTACCCGACGCCCCTTCCGCCGACACCAACTACGCGCCGCGCTGGAGCGCAACCAATATTGAAGACACCCTGGGCATGCTGCGCGCCGAGTACGACCTGAACGACAACTGGACCGCCTACGCGGCGGGCGGTGCCAAGCATACCCGGGAGATGGGCCGGTATTCCTCGGTGACCATCAACGACAACCTGGGCAATGCCCAGACCAGCGCCTCGACCATCGCCCACGAAGAAGACAACAGCAGCGCCATGGCCGGCTTGAAGGGCAATTTCCAGACCGGGCCGGTGAGCCACCGCCTGAATTTCGGCCTGGCCGGGATCTGGACCGAGGCGCGCAACGCCTATGTGTTCGACAGCGCCAAGACCAGCACCAATATCTACAACCCGGTAACCGGCGCCGAACCGCGCCTGAACAGCCCGCGCAATACCCCTGGCACCGACTTCAGCGACCCGACCATCACCGCCAAGACCTTCATGCGCAGCGCGGCGGTGTCCGACACCGTTGGTTTTATCGATGATCGCTTGTTGGTCACCCTGGGCCTGCGCCATCAGCAAATGGTGGTGCAGGGCTACAACTATATGAGCGGCAGCCGCACGGCCAACTACGATCAGTCGATCACCACACCGGTGTACGGCATTGTGTTCAAGCCTTGGGAGCATGTGTCGCTGTATGCCAATCGGATTGAAGGTTTGGCCAAGGGGCCTGTTTCGCCGGTTAACTCCTCTGGGCGTACGGTGATTGGCGGTGGCCAGGCGTTCGCGCCGGCACGCTCCAAGCAGATCGAGGCCGGGGTCAAGGTTGACATGGGCACCTACGGCGCGACCCTGGGCGTGTATCGCATCGAGCAGCCCGGCGCCGGCTACACCCAGATCATCGATGCCACCACTGCACGCTTCGTGCGTGAAGGCGAGCAAATCAACAAAGGCGTAGAGCTCAACGTATTCGGCGAACCGCTGGCCGGCCTGCGCTTGCTCGGCGGTGCGACGGTGATGAAAACCGAGCTCAAGGGCACCCAGAACGGCGCCAACGACGGCAACCGCGCGATTGGCGTGCCGTCGTTCCAGCTCAATGCCGGTGTGGAATGGGATGTGCCGGGCCTGCAAGGCGTGACCCTCAGCGGGCGCATGTTGCGTACCGGCGGGCAGTACGTGGATGCCGCCAACAACCTCAGCCTGCCGGCCTGGAACCGCTTTGACCTGGGCGCACGCTACAACTTCAAAGTGGAGCAGCGCGACGTCACCCTGGGGCTGAACGTGGACAATGTGGCCAATACCAAATACTGGGAGTCGGCAATGGGCGGCTACCTGACCCAGGGCGACCCACGGGTGGCCAAGCTGTCGGCGAGCATCGAGTTCTAACCGGCACTTTACTCAAGGCAGCAAAGATTAAAGGTGGGAGCTGTCGAGCCCCGGCGAGGCTGCGATGGCGGTGGGTCAGTCACCATCAATGCTGGCAATGCCGCCGCCATCGCAGCCTCGCCGGGGCTCGACAGCTCCCACAAGGGATCGGCGGCGCCTCCAACGTTGTATCAGACGATTGGACAGTCCTGTCCCAACTGCGTAGTTTTCACAGACCGCGCACAAGGACTCTGGCATGGCCCCCGATCTCACCTCCATCGAGCTGTTCCTCAAGACGGTCAAGCTCGGCAGCCTGTCCCGGGCGGCCGAGCAGTCGCACCTCTCGCTGTCAGCGGCCAGCCGGCGCCTATCGTTGCTCGAGCAGCATTTCAAGGTCGCCCTGTTACACCGCTCCTCCACTGGCGTCTCGCCCACGGCGGCCGGCGAGGTGTTGGCCGAGCATGGGTTGGCGATTTTGCGCGCAGTGGATGTGATGCACGCTGACCTCGCCGACTACGCCAAGGGCGCCACCGGCCGCGTGTGCCTGTATGCCAACAGTTCGGCGATGAGCCAGCAACTGCCCCGCCAACTGACCCAGTGGAACGCTCTGCACCCCGGCATCCGCCTGGATATCCGCGAAGAGCGCAGCCGCGAAATCCTGCAGGCGGTGCGCGATGGCGTGGCCGATGTGGGCATCGTCACCACCCAGCCGGGCGGCGAGGACTTGCGCTTTGCCCCGTACTGCCAGGACCGCCTGTGCCTGCTGGTGCCCGATGATCATCCGTTCAAGATGCGCCATGCGCGCTTTGCCGATTTGCTGGGCTATGACTTTGTGGGCCTGGAGGATAACGCCGCCATCACCGCGCTGATCACCGAAGCCGCCGCCGCGATTGGCATGCCGCTGCGCCTGCGGGTGCAGGTACGCAGCTTTGAAGCGGTGTGCCGGCTGATTGCCGCCGGGCAAGGGGTTGGCGTACTGCCCCAGGGCGCGGTGCAGATCTTTCGCAAGGAGATGGCCTTGCGCTTTATCGAAATCGACGACCCTTGGGCCGACCGCCAGATGTACCTTTGCATGCGCCAGCAACAGCCGTCTCCGACGAGCCTGGCGTTATTCGACTACCTGGTTACCTGCCACTGCGACTGATCACTGGCCTTCGATTTTTGCGAAGGCCGCTTCCGTAATCAGCAATTCCCCCACCGCTGCACCTGTGCCAAGAATGTCCCCGCCTCACTGACAACAACAAAAACAGGAGACACGGCGTGTCCAATTCCACGACCAGCACCCGCCATCGTATTGCGGTGATTCCCGGCGACGGTATCGGCCGCGAGGTGGTGCCCGAAGGCCTGCGCGCTCTGGAGGCCGTCAGCCGGCGCTTCGGGATTGCCTTTGAGTTCGATCACTTTGCCTGGTGCAGCGAGCACTACCTGGCCCACGGCACCATGATGCCGGACGACTGGGCCGAGCAGATCGGCAGCCATGATGCGATCTTCTTCGGCGCCGTGGGTGCCCCGGACATCATCGCCGACCATACGGCGGTGTGGGAGTCGCTGCTCAAGATCCGCCGCCAGTTCGACCAGTACGTCAACATCCGCCCGGTACGCCTGATGCCCGGCGTGCCCTGCCCGCTTGCCGGCCGTGTGCCGGGGGATATCGACTTTATCGTGGTGCGCGAAAACACCGAGGGCGAGTACTCCAGCGTCGGCGGGCGGATGTGGGAAGGCACGCCGCGCGAGATCGCGGTGCAGGAGTCGATCTTCTCCCGCGAAGGCGTGGACCGGGTGGTGGACTATGCCTTCAAACTCGCCCAGCAGCGACCACGCAAGCACCTGGTGGCCGCCACCAAATCCAACGGCATTTCCATCACCATGCCGTTCTGGGACGAGCGGGTGAACCTGATCGCCCAGCGCTACCCGGACGTCAAGAGCGCCAAATTCCACATCGACATACTGTGCGCACACTTTGTGCAGCACCCGGACTGGTTCGATGTGGTGGTGGCCTCCAACCTGTTTGGCGACATCCTCTCCGACCTCGGCCCGGCCTGCACCGGCACCATCGGCATTGCCCCCTCGGCCAACCTCAACCCCGAGCGGCGCTACCCGTCGCTGTTCGAGCCGGTACACGGTTCGGCGCCGGACATTGCCGGGCTGGGCGTGGCCAATCCCATCGGGCAGATCTGGTCGGCTGCGTTGATGATCGAGCACCTGGGCAATGGCGACCCGCTGTACCAGCAGGCCGCAGCAGCGATTGTCTCGGCCATCGAGACGGTGCTTGCGCAAGGCCCGCGCACCCGGGAAATGGGCGGCAGCGCCAGTACGATCGAAGTGGGCGTGGCCATCGCCGAATGCATCGCCGGGAACAGGAGCTGAACATGATCAACGCACATTACATCGCCAACCAATGGCAAGCCTCGACGTCCCTGGAAGACATCCCGGTGATCGATCCCAGCAGCGGCGAAACCTACTCCAGCATCGCCCGGGGCACCGCTGCCGATGTGGACGCCGCCGTCCGCGCCGCGCGCCTGGCCGTAGGCGAAACCTTCGATGGCCCGTGGGGCACGTTGTCGGCCCTGGAGCGCAGCCGCCTGCTGGCCAGGCTTGGCGCGGCGGTGCTGGAGCATCACGAAGAACTGGCGCAGATCGAGGCGCGGGACACTGGCAAGGCGCTGAAAGTCGCGCGGGCCGATGCCACCGCCCTCGCCCGTTATTTCGAGTACTACGCTGGCGCGGCCGACAAGTTGCACGGCGAGACCCTGCCTTATCAGAACGGCTACACGGTGCTGACGGTGCGCGAGCCCCATGGGGTAACCGGGCATATCATCCCGTGGAACTACCCGATGCAGATCTTCGGCCGCAGCGTCGGTGCGTCCCTGGCGGCGGGCAACGCCTGTGTGGTCAAGCCGGCCGAGGATGCCAGCCTGTCGTTGCTGCGCCTGGCGCAGATTGCCGCCGAAGTGGGCTTCCCGGCCGGTGCGATCAATGTGGTGACCGGCTATGGCTACGAGGCTGGCGCGGCGTTGTGCAGCCATCCGGGTATCGATCACATCTCGTTTACCGGTTCCACCCTGACCGGCACGGCGGTGTCCAAGGCCGCCGCTGAACGGCACTGCCCGGTGACCCTGGAACTGGGCGGGAAATCACCGCAGCTGGTATTCGCCGATGCCGACCTGGAGGAAGCCTTGCCGGTGCTGGTCAACGCCATTGTGCAGAACTGCGGGCAGACCTGTTCGGCGGGCAGCCGGCTGCTGGTGGAGCGCAGCATTTATGAAGCGCTGGTGGAGCAACTCAGCCAGCGTTTTCGCGAACTGCGCACCGGGCCTTCGGCGCTGGACCTGGACATGGGCCCACTGATCAACCAGAAGCAGCAACGCCAGGTACGTGAGTTCGTGCGCGAGGCCGAACAGGCCGGCATCACGGTGGCCGCGCGCGGCCAGGTGGTGGCCGAGGCCGGCAGTGGTGGTTACTTCCAGGAAGCGGTGCTGTTTCGCGACGTGCCGCCCGACAGCCGCCTGGCCCGGGAGGAAGTCTTCGGCCCGGTGTTGGCCGTGATGCCTTTCGACGAGGAAGCCGAGGCGATCCGCCTGGCCAATGGCACCGAGTTCGGCCTGGTCGCCGGCGTATGGACCCGCGACGGCGCACGGCAAATGCGCCTGGCGCGCAAGCTGCGCTGTGGCCAGGTATTTATCAATAACTACGGGGCCGGCGGCGGGGTTGAACTGCCCTTCGGCGGCGTCAAGGCCAGCGGTTATGGCCGGGAAAAAGGCTTCGAGGCCCTGCTGGGCTTTACCACCTTGAAGACCATTGCGATCAAACACGGCTAAGCCATTGCAACAACAAGAAAGGAGCACACTCCATGCGTCTAGCAAACAAAGTTGCCATCGTCACTGGTGCCGGTTCCGGCTTTGGTGAAGGGATCGCCAAGACCTTCGCCCAACAGGGTGCGCGGGTTATCGTCGCCGACATGAACGCCACCGGCGGCCAGCGGGTGGTCAATGAGATCGCCGCCACCGGCGGCCATGCCCATTTCGTCGAGGTCAATGTGGCCAACGACGAAAGCGTGGGCGCGCTGCTGCGCGCGACCCTGGAGCAATTCGGCGGGCTGGATATCGTCATCAACAACGCCGGCACCACCCACCGCAACCGGCCAATGCTGGAGGTGGACGAGGCCGAGTTCGACCGGGTGTTTGCGGTCAACGTCAAAAGCATCTACCTCAGCGCCAGGCATTTTGTGCCGCACTTTCGCGGCCAGGGCGCCGGCGTGTTCGTCAATATTGCCTCGACCGCCGCGATCCGCCCACGCCCGGGACTGGTCTGGTATAACGGCAGCAAGGGCGCGGTGGTGGTCATGAGCAAGACCATGGCGGCGGAGCTGGGGCCGGACAATATCCGCGTCAATTGCGTGAACCCGGTGGTCGGCGCAACCGCGTTGCTCAGTGAGTTCATGGGCGTGCCGGACACCCCGCAAAACCGTCAGAAGTTCATGGCAACCATCCCCCTGGGACGTTTTTCCACCCCGCAAGACGTGGCCAATGCCTGCCTGTACCTGGCCTCGGACGAAGCGGCCTTTATCACCGGCACCTGCCTTGAAGTCGACGGTGGGCGCTGCGTGTAACTCAACGACCAAAGGGATCGGAGTCGATATGTGCGACTTACATAACAAGAACGAACCGAGCACCAAGCAGCTACTCGAAGGCCTGCCAAAGAACTGGGGTAAATGGGGACCGGACGATGAAGTCGGCGCCCTCAATTACCTGACCGAAACCGAAGTGCTGCGCGGCGTGGCCGCGGTGCGCCAGGGCAAGACCTTCACCCTGCAAGTGCAGATCGGCCATCCGGGCGGCGACCCGATGTGGCCGGCGCGCAACCCGTCGATGCGCTTCAACACCCTGGATCACAGCCACTACCACTTCGGCAAGCAACCCGAAATGACCGGCGGCGCGGCGTATTGCGACGATGTGATCTTCATGCAGCTGCAAGGCTCGACCCAGTACGACGCCCTCGGGCATGCCTGGTACGACAATCAACTGTGGAACGGCTACGACGCCATGAGCACCGTCGGCGGCATGGCCAAGGCCAGTGTGCTGGCGATTGCCGAGCGCGGCGTGGTCGGGCGCGCGGTGCTGATCGACATGGCCCGCCATCGCGGCAAGAAATACCTGGGCCGTGGCGAAACCTTCAACCACCTGGACTTGCTGGCCGCCGCCAAGGCCCAGGGGGTGACCATCGAAAAGCGCGACATCCTGATCATCCGTACCGGCTCCATGGGCGCCTTCTACGAGTATGGCAAGACCGAGTTTTTCAAGGACCTGGTGGAGCCCGGCCTGACCTACAGCCGGGAACTGGTGGAGTGGTTCCACGCCATGGAAATCCCCAACCTGGTGACCGATACCATCGCTAACGAAGTGATCACCGACCCGGTGTCGGGGGTGCAGATTCCGTTGCATTGCGCGCTGATGCGCAACCTCGGCATCGCCTTTACCGAGATCGTGCTGCTGGAGGATCTGGCCGCCGATTGTGCCGACGACGGCCAGTGGAAGTTCCTCTACACCGCCGCGCCGTTGAAGATTGTCGGTGGCAGCGGCGCGCCGGTGAACCCGGTGGTGATCAAGTAGCTCACCAATCGTAGGACACGGCCAGGGACGCAGTGCGCTCCTGGCCGTAATAGCAACCAAAGGAGTAGTTGCAGGACGAGACGTACTCGCGGTCAAACAGGTTCTGCACGTTGAGGCTGGCTTCGGCGCCCTTGAATGTGGGGCTGACGCGGCTCAGGTCGTAGCTGACGGTGGCGTCAAAGACCACGAACGACGGGGTCTTGAAGGTGTTGGCCGAGTCGCCGTACTTCTTCCCGGTATACCGCGCACCACCGCCTACGGTCAGGCCGGCCAGGGTATCGCCGGCAAAGTGGTAGTCGACCCAGGTACTGGCGCTCCAAGGCGCCTGCGCCTCGCTGCGGTTACCCTCTTCGCCGTAGTTGCTCTTGGTATAGATCACGTCCAGGTACGACAGCGCACTGATCAACTCCACCTGGCCAAACCGGGCCTTGCCTTCAAATTCCACGCCCCGCGAGCGCACTTCGCCTTCCTGCAACTGGTATTCGCGATAGACCAGATCGCCGGTCAGGACGTTTTTCTGTTTGATCTGGAACACCGACAAGGTCAGCAGCGACTGGTCGTTGGGCTGGTATTTGAGGCCCGCCTCATACTGCTCGCCTTCCACCGGTTTATAGGCGCCGCCGCCACGCTCCGGGGCCAGCCGGCCGACGCTGGGCAGAAACGACTCGGCATAACTGACGTAGGGCGCCAGGCCAAAGTCGGTGAGGTAAGTCAGGCCGACGCGACGCGTGAGTTGCTTGTCTTTCTGCGACACCGTGCTGTGGTCCAGCAGGTCGCGATTGATCACTTCGGCCCAGTCTTCACGCAGGCCCATGGTGAGGATGAAACGGTCGAACTTGATCTGGTCCTGGGCATACAGACCGGTCTGCTTGACCGTGTTGTTCCACTTGGTGGTCAGTTGCGGCTGGCCAAAGGTGTGGTAGTTGGACGGTTTGTAGAGGTCGATGATTTCTGCGCCGGAGAGGTTGTAGCCCTGATATTTACGGGTGAACTCGCGGTGATCGAAGCCCACCAGCAAGGTGTGTTCCAGGGCACCGGTGGCGAACTTGGCCTGCAGGTTGTTATCGAGGGTGTAGGCGCTGTTGTGTTGGCGCCAGTCGAGCTTGGTGCGGCTGGCGCGGGTGTCGTCGGTGCTGCCATCGGGCAGTTCGACGAAGCGGTTCAGGTAGAAACCTTTGTAGCGGTCGTTGACGTCGGTAAACCGTGCGGTCTGGCGATATTCCAGGTTGTCGTTGAAGGCATGGGAGAAGTCATAGCCCAGCACGTACTGATCGCGAATGTAGTTGTTCCAGTCGGAGTCGCCGAGGAAGGTGTCGCGGTCGATGTGCTGGCCCTTGGAGTTGCGGTACAGGGTGCCAATGGCCGGCAACGCCTGGTAGTCGGCCAGGGATTTGTCACGCTGGATCTGCGCATAGATCGTCAGGGCAGTGTCATCCGTGGGCGCCCAGGTCAGGCTGGGGGCCAGCAAGGTGCGGCTGTCGGTGGCATGGTCGACCATCTCGTTACCGTCGCGGACCAGGCCGATCAGGCGGTAGCTCAAGGTTTTTGCCTCATCGAGGGGGCCGCTGAAATCCAGGGCGCCATTGACCCGGTCGTAACTGCCCAGGCCAAACTTGACCTGGTGCCGGGCCTCAGTGGTGGGCCGCTTGGACACCAGGTTGATCATGCCGCCCGGCTGGTTCTGCCCGAACAGCACTGAGGCCGGGCCCTTGAGCACTTCAATGCGTTCCAGGGTGTAGGGATCGATCTGCGGCGCGCCACCGAGGCTGCCGGCGTAAGGCAGATAGGCGCCATCGAGATACAACAAGGTGGGCGCGAAGCCACGGCTGGTCAGCTCGTCGGCGATGGTGTTGCGATCGGTATAGCCGTTGGTATCGACGCCTGGGGTGTAGCGCAAGGACTGGGTCAGGTTGCGTGCGCCCTGGACCTTGACCTGGTCGGCGGTGACCACGTTGACGGTCTGCGGGATTTCCAGGATCGGTGTATCGGTCTTGGTGGCCGTCGCGCTGCGGGTGGCCACATAGCCATCCACCGGGCCCCAGGCATTTTCTGCTACCAGGCCGGTGACGGTGGTGGCGCCAAGGTTCAAGGCGCCGCCTTCGGGCAGCAGGTACAGGCTCCAGGTGCCATTGTCGGTGACGGTCAGGCCCAGGCCACTGCCGGCCAGCAAGTGTTGCGCGGCCTGTTCAGGGCTGTATTGGCCCTGCAGCGCCGGCGCGCGGCGGCCTTGCAGCAAGGCCGGGCTGACCGACAGCGTGCGCCCGCTTTCCCGCGACAGCCGGCTCAGGCTATCGCCGAGGTCTGCAGCGGGCAGATTGAAATATTGCTGGGTGCTGGCGGCCGTATCGGCCAGGGCGGCCACGGGGTGGCCGACCACCGCCAGGGTTACGGCCAGGGTCAACAGGCAGGGACGGATCATCAAGGGTGCCATAGGGTGAGGATGCTCATTGTCAGGTTGGCGTTCCCTAACCTTGACTCGCGAGATCGGCGACCCCCTCACGCTCAGTGAAAATAATTCCCATTGTCGGCTCAACGCACGTCTATCAGGGTCAACCAGGGGCCGTAGTGACTGATGCGCAGGGGGAAGGTCTGGGCCAGCGACTCCAGGGTTTGCGCCGGATCATCCAGTGGGTACACGCCATAGACGCGTACTTTTGCGGCTTGCTCACTGACCCGCAACACGCCCCGGCGATACGGCCGCAGGGCGTCGATCAACAGGCCCAGGGGCTCATCACGGATATCCACGCGGCCTTCACGCCAGTCCGCGCGGCTGCGTACCGAGAGCAGTACCGGGCGCACATCGACATCGCTGAACCACGCCGCCTCCCCCGCCTCTACACGGCGCTGGCTGCCGCCGAGCGTGGTGACCTGGACGCTGTGCAACTGCACCGAGGTCAGGCTGCCGGTAGCCTCCTGGCGCACCATGAATTGCGTGCCCAGGGCCTGGACTTCGCCCTGGTCGGTGGCGATCACAAACGGCCGGCGCGGGTCGGCGGCGACGTCCACGAACACTTGGCCCTCACGCAGGCGCACCAGGCGACGGCTGTCACTGAAGTGGATGTCCACAGAACTGCGGGCATTGAGGCTCAGGCGGCTGCCATCGGCCAAGGCGAAAGTCTTGCGCTCACCGGTGGCGGTGTGGCGGTCGGCCCACAGGCCATTGAGCGGTTGGGCGCGGTCAAAGATCGCCGCACCGCTGACACCGAACAACATCAGGGCCAGGCCACCGCGCAGTACCTTGCGCCGCGCTTCGGAATCCGGCGTCGCCAGGGCCTGGGTAACGGCGCGCAATTGGCCGGGGCTACGGGCCTCGACGCGCTGCAAATCAGCAATCGGCTGCTGCAGCAAACTGCCCACACGCTGCCAGGCGACAGTGTGCTGGGGGTTGGCCCGCAGCCAGGCTTCGAAGGCTTGACGCAGCGCGGGGTCGTCAGCCCCGGCCTCCAGGCGTAGCAGCCAATCCACGGCGGCGCGGGTGGTGGCGTCCACCTTGGGGCGGCTCATGTCAGGTCCGCCGACTCGGCCAGGCAATGCAGGAAAGCCCGGCGCAGATCACGCTCTACCGTGGCCAGCGACACGCTCAACTGCTGGGCGATGACGGGCTGCGACAAGCCCTCGAGGCGATTGAGCATAAAGATCTGCCGGACACGCGGCGGTAGGCCATTGAGCAGGCGATCGATGCTTTCCAGCGCTTCGCGCACCAGGGCCAGGTCTTCTTCCGAAGGGGTGTAGGCGTGCGGCAACTGCGCCAGGCTGTCGAGGTAGGTCTGCTCCAACCGTTTGCGTCGCCAGAAGCTGAACAACAAGCGGCGCGCCACGGTGCTGAGAAACGCGCGTGGCTCATCGAGTTGATGGAGCTGGCGCGCATCCAGAATGCGGATAAACGTGTCCTGGGTCAGGTCCGCGGCATCTTGCGGGCACTTGAGCTGACGATACAACCAGGCGCGCAACCAGCGATGGTTGTCGTCATAAAGCGTTGCCAGAAGGACCTTGGGATCGGTAGGAGTAGACACGCGGGCAGCCAAGCACGTTAATGATAATTCATCTCATTATCTGCGCAGGCTGTGGCTAAATGCAATCGCTTATCTACCCCAGTGGAACCTCGCTCAAGACGGCTTGACGATACTGGCGCTAGACACGAGGGTCGCCCGATGTCTTGGCCGGCGTGGCGTACTGCGGTTTCAGGTGGCCTTGCTGATCGAGCAACCAGGCATCCATGATCTGGCGCACCACCGGGCCTGCCACCCGGCCGCCCGCCTCGCCGTTTTCAATCATCACTGAAATCACGATCCTGGGGTGCTCGGCCGGGGCGAAGCCGACGAACAATGCGTTGTCGCGGTTGCGCTCGCGAGTCTTCAGGCGGTTGTAGCGCTCGCCCTGCTTGATTGCCACCACCTGCGCGGTGCCACTCTTGCCCGCGATCCGATACTGCGCACCGGCGGCCGACGCCCGGGCAATCCCGCGCGGGTCGTGCATCACCATTTGCATGCCGTGGTTGACCTGATCCCAGTCGCGGGGGTTCTTGAGCACGACATTGGGCATCGGGTTCTCGTCCACGGGTGGCACACCGTCGATGGTCTTGGCCAGGTGCGGACGATTCCACACGCCCTTGTTGGCGATCAGCGCGGTGGCCTGGGCCAATTGCAACGGGGTGACCTGCATATAGCCCTGGCCGATGCCGAGGATCACGGTTTCGCCCGGGAACCAGGGCTGGCGCCGGGTGGCACGCTTCCAGGCCTGGGATGGCATCAGGCCGGCCGACTCTTCGAACATGTCCAGGGAGACTTTCTGGCCAAGACCGAATTCGGCCATGTAGTCGTGCAGGCGATCGATCCCCAGCTTGTGGGCCAGGTCGTAGAAGTAGGTGTCGTTGGAACGCATGATGGCGGCGTCCATATCTACCCAGCCATCACCGCTGTGGTTCCAGTTGCGGTACTTGTGATCAAAGTCCGGCAGTTGGTAGTAGCCGGGGTCGAAGACCCGGGTTTGCGCGGTGACCACGCCACTGTCGAGACCGGCGATGGCCACTTCCGGCTTGATCGTCGAGCCTGGCGCATACAGCCCGCGCAACACGCGGTTGAACAAGGGCCGGTCGAGGGAGTCATGGAGCGCGGCATATTCCTTGAAACTAATGCCGGTGACGAACGAGTTGGGGTCAAAGCTGGGTTTGCTGACCATCGCCAGGACTTCGCCGGTTTGCGGGTCGAGGGCTACTACTGACCCGCGACGGTCGCCCAGGGCTTCTTCGGCGGCTTCCTGGAGCTTGATATCCAGGCTCAGGACGATATTTTTGCCGGGAACCGGATCGGTATGTTTGAGCACCCGCAAGACCCGCCCCTGGGCATTGGTCTCGACCTCTTCATAACCCACATGGCCGTGCAACTGCGACTCATAGAAGCGCTCGATGCCGGTTTTACCAATCGATTGCGTGCCACGGTATTCGACCGAATCCAGCTCCTTGGACTCTTTCTCGTTGATGCGCCCCACGTAACCAATGGAATGCGCAAAGTGTGCACCCAGCGGGTAGTGCCGCACGAACTGCGGCTCGACATCCACGCCTGGCAGGCGGAATTCGTTGACGGCCAATATGGCGATCTGTTCTTCAGTCAACTCATAGAACAACGTCACGGGCACGAACGGGTGGCGCGCTTGCTTCAGGGCCTTGTCGAATACAGCGCGGTCTTCGGGGGGCAGGTGCAGCAGAGCGATGATCGAGTCCAGCTCCCCTTTCAGGTCGGTAGCCCGTTCGCGGGTGATGGTCAGGTTGTAACTGGGACGGTTATCGGCCAGAACCACACCGTTACGGTCATAGATCAGGCCGCGGGTCGGGGTGATGGGCAGGACGTGGACACGGTTGTTTTCGGAGATGGTGGAGTGATAGTCGAACTCCACCACCTGCAGGAAATACATGCGGGCGACCAGGGCACAGGTGATGCCAAGCACCAGTATTGCGCAGGCCAGCAGGCGCTTGTTGACCAGGCGGTGCTCTTTTTCGTGGTCTTTGATCGGTATGGCTTCGGGCATTTCTACAGCATCTCGTTGAATAAGGGTGATGCCGCATCCTGCGGTTGAAAGGCCGTCCCTGAAAAAGCTGCTGCACCTTACCAAAAATACCGAAACACTTTGTATTGAATTGACCGAAGGGTGGTTGGGGGGTGGATAGCAGCGAAGCTGCGGGCTAGTCTTTGCGCGCGCCTTTTCGACCGCCCAAAACAAAACCCCAACTGCTTTCGCAATTGGGGTTTCGGAATTTAATCTTGACGATGACCTACTCTCACATGGGGAAACCCCACACTACCATCGGCGATGCATCGTTTCACTGCTGAGTTCGGGATGGGATCAGGTGGTTCCAATGCTCTATGGTCGTCAAGAAATTCGGGTACTGAGTCGTGGCAAGTGCCTCGCTTCAGAAAATTGGGTATGTGACAGCTTTCGGTGTTTTGTGAGATTCGAACTTTCGGTTCATTTCGTCTTCACACACCGCAATCTGATGCTCTTTCGAGAAACAAATTGCTTGGGTGTTATATGGTCAAGCCTCACGGGCAATTAGTATTGGTTAGCTCAACGCCTCACAGCGCTTACACACCCAACCTATCAACGTCGTAGTCTTCGACGGCCCTTCAGGGAACTCAAGGTTCCAGTGAGATCTCATCTTGAGGCTAGTTTCCCGCTTAGATGCTTTCAGCGGTTATCTATTCCGAACATAGCTACCCGGCAATGCCACTGGCGTGACAACCGGAACACCAGAGGTTCGTCCACTCCGGTCCTCTCGTACTAGGAGCAGCCCCTCTCAAATCTCAAACGTCCACGGCAGATAGGGACCGAACTGTCTCACGACGTTCTAAACCCAGCTCGCGTACCACTTTAAATGGCGAACAGCCATACCCTTGGGACCGGCTTCAGCCCCAGGATGTGATGAGCCGACATCGAGGTGCCAAACACCGCCGTCGATATGAACTCTTGGGCGGTATCAGCCTGTTATCCCCGGAGTACCTTTTATCCGTTGAGCGATGGCCCTTCCATACAGAACCACCGGATCACTAAGACCTACTTTCGTACCTGCTCGACGTGTCTGTCTCGCAGTCAAGCGCGCTTTTGCCTTTATACTCTACGACCGATTTCCGACCGGTCTGAGCGCACCTTCGTACTCCTCCGTTACTCTTTAGGAGGAGACCGCCCCAGTCAAACTACCCACCATACACTGTCCTCGATCCGGATAACGGACCTGAGTTAGAACCTCAAAGTTGCCAGGGTGGTATTTCAAGGTTGGCTCCACGCGAACTGGCGTCCACGCTTCAAAGCCTCCCACCTATCCTACACAAGCAAATTCAAAGTCCAGTGCAAAGCTATAGTAAAGGTTCACGGGGTCTTTCCGTCTAGCCGCGGATACACTGCATCTTCACAGCGATTTCAATTTCACTGAGTCTCGGGTGGAGACAGCGCCGCCATCGTTACGCCATTCGTGCAGGTCGGAACTTACCCGACAAGGAATTTCGCTACCTTAGGACCGTTATAGTTACGGCCGCCGTTTACCGGGGCTTCGATCAAGAGCTTCGCGTTAGCTAACCCCATCAATTAACCTTCCGGCACCGGGCAGGCGTCACACCCTATACGTCCACTTTCGTGTTTGCAGAGTGCTGTGTTTTTAATAAACAGTCGCAGCGGCCTGGTATCTTCGACCGGCATGAGCTTACGGAGCAAGTCCTTCACCCTCACCGGCGCACCTTCTCCCGAAGTTACGGTGCCATTTTGCCTAGTTCCTTCACCCGAGTTCTCTCAAGCGCCTTGGTATTCTCTACCCAACCACCTGTGTCGGTTTGGGGTACGGTTCCTGGTTACCTGAAGCTTAGAAGCTTTTCTTGGAAGCATGGCATCAACCACTTCGTCACCCAAAGGGTAACTCGTCATCAGCTCTCGGCCTTAGAATCCCGGATTTACCTAAGATTCCAGCCTACCACCTTAAACTTGGACAACCAACGCCAAGCTGGCCTAGCCTTCTCCGTCCCTCCATCGCAATAACCAGAAGTACAGGAATATTAACCTGTTTTCCATCGACTACGCTTTTCAGCCTCGCCTTAGGGACCGACTAACCCTGCGTCGATTAACGTTGCGCAGGAAACCTTGGTCTTTCGGCGTGGGTGTTTTTCACACCCATTGTCGTTACTCATGTCAGCATTCGCACTTCTGATACCTCCAGCAAGCTTCTCAACTCACCTTCACAGGCTTACAGAACGCTCCTCTACCGCATCACCCGAAGGTGATACCCGTAGCTTCGGTGTATGGTTTGAGCCCCGTTACATCTTCCGCGCAGGCCGACTCGACTAGTGAGCTATTACGCTTTCTTTAAAGGGTGGC
Source organism: Pseudomonas sp. HC1(2025) (assembly GCF_058742075.1). Taxonomy (NCBI): domain Bacteria; kingdom Pseudomonadati; phylum Pseudomonadota; class Gammaproteobacteria; order Pseudomonadales; family Pseudomonadaceae; genus Pseudomonas; species Pseudomonas sp. HC1(2025). The sequence goes on from NZ_CP196017.1 coordinate 3,716,229, forward strand.
TGCTTCTAAGCCAACCTCCTAGCTGTCTAAGCCTTCCCACATCGTTTCCCACTTAACCATAACTTTGGGACCTTAGCTGACGGTCTGGGTTGTTTCCCTTTTCACGACGGACGTTAGCACCCGCCGTGTGTCTCCCATGCTCGGCACTTGTAGGTATTCGGAGTTTGCATCGGTTTGGTAAGTCGGGATGACCCCCTAGCCGAAACAGTGCTCTACCCCCTACAGTGATACATGAGGCGCTACCTAAATAGCTTTCGAGGAGAACCAGCTATCTCCGAGCTTGATTAGCCTTTCACTCCGATCCACAGGTCATCCGCTAACTTTTCAACGGTAGTCGGTTCGGTCCTCCAGTTAGTGTTACCCAACCTTCAACCTGCCCATGGATAGATCGCCCGGTTTCGGGTCTATTCCCAGCGACTAGACGCCCTATTAAGACTCGCTTTCGCTACGCCTCCCCTATTCGGTTAAGCTCGCCACTGAAAATAAGTCGCTGACCCATTATACAAAAGGTACGCAGTCACCCAACAAAGTGGGCTCCCACTGCTTGTACGCATACGGTTTCAGGATCTATTTCACTCCCCTCTCCGGGGTTCTTTTCGCCTTTCCCTCACGGTACTAGTTCACTATCGGTCAGTCAGTAGTATTTAGCCTTGGAGGATGGTCCCCCCATATTCAGACAAAGTTTCTCGTGCTCCGTCCTACTCGATTTCATGACTAAGAGATTTTCGCGTACAGGGCTATCACCCACTATGGCCGCACTTTCCAGAGCGTTCCGCTAATCTCAAAGCCACTTAAGGGCTAGTCCCCGTTCGCTCGCCACTACTAAGGGAATCTCGGTTGATTTCTTTTCCTCAGGGTACTTAGATGTTTCAGTTCCCCTGGTTCGCCTCTTAAGCCTATGTATTCAGCTTAAGATAACCATCTTATGATGGCTGGGTTCCCCCATTCAGACATCTCCGGATCAAAGTCTGTTTGCCGACTCCCCGAAGCTTTTCGCAGGCTACCACGTCTTTCATCGCCTCTGACTGCCAAGGCATCCACCGTATGCGCTTCTTCACTTGACCATATAACCCCAAGCAATCTGGTTATACTGTGAAGACGACATTCGCCGAAAATTCGATAATACTCAATTTGAGTAACTCACAAATTTTACCTTAGCCTGATCCGTTACCAGTGAAAGTAACGTTCAGTCTATCTTTCTATCACATACCCAAATTTTTAAAGAACGAACTAGTCAAAGACTAGAAATCAACATTCACCATCATAATGATGGAATGCTCATTTCTAAGCTTTATACAAACAGAAGCAGTAGTGGTGGAGCCAAACGGGATCGAACCGTTGACCTCCTGCGTGCAAGGCAGGCGCTCTCCCAGCTGAGCTATGGCCCCGTATTTCTACAGGCGTTTCCCACACAAAATTGGTGGGTCTGGGCAGATTCGAACTGCCGACCTCACCCTTATCAGGGGTGCGCTCTAACCAACTGAGCTACAGACCCAATTTCGGGCTGCTTCTTTTCGTCTTCTTCAATGAATCAAGCAATTCGTGTGGGAACTTATGGAGCAGCTGATGTCGTCGATTAAGGAGGTGATCCAGCCGCAGGTTCCCCTACGGCTACCTTGTTACGACTTCACCCCAGTCATGAATCACACCGTGGTAACCGTCCTCCCGAAGGTTAGACTAGCTACTTCTGGTGCAACCCACTCCCATGGTGTGACGGGCGGTGTGTACAAGGCCCGGGAACGTATTCACCGCGACATTCTGATTCGCGATTACTAGCGATTCCGACTTCACGCAGTCGAGTTGCAGACTGCGATCCGGACTACGATCGGTTTTGTGGGATTAGCTCCACCTCGCGGCTTGGCAACCCTCTGTACCGACCATTGTAGCACGTGTGTAGCCCAGGCCGTAAGGGCCATGATGACTTGACGTCATCCCCACCTTCCTCCGGTTTGTCACCGGCAGTCTCCTTAGAGTGCCCACCATTACGTGCTGGTAACTAAGGACAAGGGTTGCGCTCGTTACGGGACTTAACCCAACATCTCACGACACGAGCTGACGACAGCCATGCAGCACCTGTCTCAATGTTCCCGAAGGCACCAATCTATCTCTAGAAAGTTCATTGGATGTCAAGGCCTGGTAAGGTTCTTCGCGTTGCTTCGAATTAAACCACATGCTCCACCGCTTGTGCGGGCCCCCGTCAATTCATTTGAGTTTTAACCTTGCGGCCGTACTCCCCAGGCGGTCAACTTAATGCGTTAGCTGCGCCACTAAGAGCTCAAGGCTCCCAACGGCTAGTTGACATCGTTTACGGCGTGGACTACCAGGGTATCTAATCCTGTTTGCTCCCCACGCTTTCGCACCTCAGTGTCAGTATCAGTCCAGGTGGTCGCCTTCGCCACTGGTGTTCCTTCCTATATCTACGCATTTCACCGCTACACAGGAAATTCCACCACCCTCTACCATACTCTAGTCAGTCAGTTTTGAATGCAGTTCCCAGGTTGAGCCCGGGGATTTCACATCCAACTTAACTAACCACCTACGCGCGCTTTACGCCCAGTAATTCCGATTAACGCTTGCACCCTCTGTATTACCGCGGCTGCTGGCACAGAGTTAGCCGGTGCTTATTCTGTCGGTAACGTCAAAATTGCAGAGTATTAATCTACAACCCTTCCTCCCAACTTAAAGTGCTTTACAATCCGAAGACCTTCTTCACACACGCGGCATGGCTGGATCAGGCTTTCGCCCATTGTCCAATATTCCCCACTGCTGCCTCCCGTAGGAGTCTGGACCGTGTCTCAGTTCCAGTGTGACTGATCATCCTCTCAGACCAGTTACGGATCGTCGCCTTGGTGAGCCATTACCCCACCAACTAGCTAATCCGACCTAGGCTCATCTGATAGCGCAAGGCCCGAAGGTCCCCTGCTTTCTCCCGTAGGACGTATGCGGTATTAGCGTCCGTTTCCGAACGTTATCCCCCACTACCAGGCAGATTCCTAGGCATTACTCACCCGTCCGCCGCTCTCAAGAGAAGCAAGCTTCTCTCTACCGCTCGACTTGCATGTGTTAGGCCTGCCGCCAGCGTTCAATCTGAGCCATGATCAAACTCTTCAGTTCAAACATCTTTGGGTTTTTAAGAAACCCTAAACTTGGCTCAGCAATCGTTGGTTACATCTTTGATTTCTCGCGGAGTAACTTGTGATGCTGATAATCTTGTTGACTATCAGTCTGACTCCACAAGCACCCACACGAATTGCTTGATTCAGTTGTTAAAGAGCGGTTGGTTAAGATCTTTCGCCTCAACCGAGGCGCGCATTCTACAGCAGCCTCATTTGCTGTCAAGTGATTATTTTCAGAAGTTTCGAGGTTTTCCTCAACAACTTCAACCACTTGCGCTTTCGATCTCTCGTCAGCGGGAGGCGAATTCTACAGCGTTACACGCTGCTGTCAACACCTCTTTTTCAACTTCCTTTTGGCTTCGATGAACTGAAGCAACCTACTGCCGAAAACTACATAACTCTTTGTTTACCAAGGAGTTTTCCGTTTCGACTGCGCCGGAAGTGGGGCGAATTATAGACTTCTAGAATCTGCCGTCAACCATTAATTCAATTTATCTATCGAAGACCCCGAACCCCCTCAGAACCCTCTCTTTATAGAGAGAAGAACCCACTAATTGAGCAATATATTGCTCAATTAGTGGCAGTTGATCATCATAGTGCCTTCTGCCTCTATATGAACCTGGACGAACACCCCCAATGACCACTTCATCCCGCAGCCTGGGCTCGGCACTATTCCCCGTCGGCCTACTGCTGATTGCCATGGCCTCGATCCAGTCGGGCGCCTCACTGGCCAAGAGTATGTTCCCGATTGTCGGCGCCCAAGGCACCACCACGCTGCGCCTGGTTTTTGCCAGCATCATCATGCTGCTGTTGCTTCGTCCCTGGCGCGCAAAACTCACCGCCAAATCACTGCGCACCGTCATCGTGTATGGGATGGCGCTGGGCGGCATGAACTTCCTCTTCTATATGTCATTGCGCACCGTTCCCCTGGGTATCGCGGTGGCCCTGGAATTCACCGGCCCACTGGCCGTAGCCATCTATGCTTCGCGCCGCGCTGTCGACTTCCTGTGGATAGCCCTGGCCATCGTAGGCCTGCTGCTATTAATACCGGTTGGTGAAGCCAGCCAAGGCATCGACCTGACCGGCGCCGCCTACGCACTGGGCGCGGGCATCTGCTGGGCCCTCTATATTTTGTTCGGGCAGAAGGCCGGCGCAGACAACGGCGTCCAGACCGCCGCCCTCGGCGTGATGATCGCCGCGCTGTTCGTGGCCCCTATCGGGATCGTTCACGCCGGTAGCGCACTGCTGACACCCTCGCTGATTCCAATCGCCATTGGCGTGGCGATTCTTTCCACCGCCCTCCCCTATACCCTGGAGATGGTCGCCCTGACCCGACTGCCCGCACGCACCTTCGGCACCCTGATGAGTATCGAGCCCGCATTCGGCGCGCTTTCGGGGCTGTTTTTCCTCCAGGAATACCTGTCCCTGGCGCAATGGCTGGCGATCGCCTGCATTATCATGGCCTCCGTCGGCGCTACCCTGACCATGCGCAGCCAGTCGAAGCCAATCGTCGCGGCAGATTGAGACAGGATTTAACGAAGCTCTGGTATTTGCCGCTCAATTAGGCCATGTTTAGTCTGTAACTCAGTGTCAGTCATGGAGATTTTCGAATAGGGACATCCACGGACGCTACACTTGAGAGCGAGCAAAGCCAGCATCGGGCATTCCAACGGCGCGGCTATTAAGGATGGTAATGAAGCGAATTTTGATAGTGTTTGTCGTGATCGCCCTGGCTGGGTGTGCCGCGACCACCAAGACAGAAGTCAAACGCGGAAAGAAAGGGTTGCATATCAACTGCTCTGGCCTGTCCTCCTCCTGGGACCAGTGCTACACCAGCGCAGCCAATTCGTGCGGCAAGAAGGGCTACCGGGTCATCGCCAAGTCCGGCGACAACACGGAAGAGCCGGGTGATTATCCCTTCGGTATCAACCCTGCCGGCTATACCAGCCGCAGCATGATAGTGCTCTGCAAGTAAGAGCTCATTGCTGGGTGATTCTCTGGCTGAGCTCTTTATAGCTCGATGAAAGCACCTGCGCTTGAACGTGCGGGTCAACCATCATCCTGGCAACCACCAGCGCCCCCACACACTGGGACAAAATGGCCCAGGCCAGGCTGTCACTCTCCAACGTCCGCGCCCAGTTGGCCTGCAGCCGACAGATCCACGCCTGCGCCTGCTGACGTACAGCTATATCCGCACGCGCAATATCCGCCCCCATGCTTGGCAACGCACACCCGTCCTGCACCTGCTCTACGTGGGCCATGCTCAAATAGATCTTCAGGCACCGCCCCAGGCGCTCGCGACTCTGCACTTCCCCCGCCCCCAAACGCTCAAGGCTTTGGCTCAATTCGCGCTCGACGATTGAACCGAACAGCGCATCCTTGGAGGAAAAGTGGCTATAGAACGCGCCCCCACTCAAGCCAATGGCTTTCATCAAGCCGTCTACACCAACGCTGGCAAACCCTTCTTTCTTGGCCAGTGCCGCGCTGCTCTGCAGAAGCTTGTCTCTGGTTTGCTGCTTGTGACTGACTGAATAGCGCATTGCCTCTCCCCCAAAATACATGACCTTGACGCCTGTCGAATCGTAGCATAACGTTCGTTTAGTTAACGATCGTTTACCCAAGGATCTGCCATGACTGAGAATAAGAAAATCGTACTGGTCGTCGGTGCAGGCGATGCTACAGGCGGCGCCATCGCCAAGCGTTTTGCCCGTGAAGGTTATGTCGCCTGCGTCACCCGACGCAGTGCCGACAAGCTGCAACCCCTGGTGGACAGCATCCAGGCGTCCGGCGGCGAAGCCCATGGCTTTGCCTGCGATGCACGCAAGGAGGACGAGGTGATCGCGCTGATCGAGCAGATCGAACACGAGCTGGGTCCGATTGAGGCATTCGTGTTCAACATCGGCGCCAACGTGCCGTGCAGCATCCTCGAAGAAACTGCGCGCAAATATTTCAAGATCTGGGAGATGGCCTGCTTCTCAGGCTTCCTCAATGCCCGGGAAGTGGCCAAGCGCATGGTGACGCGCCGGCGCGGGACGATCCTGTTTACCGGTGCCACCGCCGGGCTGCGCGGCGCAGCGGGATTTGCCGCCTTCGCCGGGGCCAAGCACGGCATCCGCGCCCTGGCCCAAAGCATGGCGCGCGAACTGGGCCCGATGAACATCCATGTGGCCCACGTGGTGGTGGATGGCGCCATCGACACTGACTTCATCCGCGACAACTTCCCCAGCAAATATGCCCTCAAGGACCAGGACGGCATCCTTGATCCCGCGCATATCGCCGATAACTATTGGCACCTGCACAGCCAGCCACGGGATGCCTGGACCTTCGAGCTGGACCTGCGCCCCTGGAACGAAACCTGGTAAGCACGCCTACATAACAATAAGCAGCGAGCATCCGACATGAGCAAAACCCTGGAATTCTTCTTCGACCTCGGCAGCCCCACCACCTACCTGGCGTACACCCAACTGCCCGGAATCTGTGGCGAAACCGGCAGCCAACTGGTGTACCAGCCCATCCTGCTGGGCGGCATTTTCAAGGCCACCGGCAACGCCTCGCCCATCACCATCCCGGCCAAGGGTCGCTACATGCTGCAAGACCTGGCACGCTACGCCAGGCGCTACGATGTGCCCCTCAAGTTCAACCCGCACTTCCCCATCAACACCTTGACGCTGATGCGCGCCGTCACCGGCATTCAGCTACGCCAGCCAGAGCGCTTTGTCGACTTCATCGACTGCCTGTTCCAGGCGTTATGGGTGGAGGGGCGCAACCTCGGTGATCCGGCCGTCGTCGCGCAAGTCCTGACGGAACACGGCTTCGATCCGGCAAAGGTATTGGAGCTGACTCAGGATGAGGACGTAAAGGACGCCCTCAAGCGCAAGACCGAAGAGGCGATTGCCCGTGGCGTGTTTGGTGCGCCGAGCCTGTTTGTCGATCAACAACTGTTCTTTGGCCAGGATCGCCTGGACTTTGTCCGCGAAGCCTTGAGTTAAAATCTGCAAGCCGCTCGCAGGCCACACCTGCGAGCGGCCGGTCCTTATATAGCGGCCGTGCGCAGCTGCAACCATTCCAGCGCAGCGCCACTGAGCAACGGGCTCAGACGTTGACGCACCTCGCCATGGTAGTCGTTGAACCACTGCCGCTCCTCGGTCGTCAGCAACGACGGCACCAGGCAACGGGTATCGATTGGGCACAGCGTCAGGGTTTCGAACTTGAGGAACTCGCCAAACTCGGTCTTGCCCGCCTCTCGGTTGAGCACTAGGTTCTCGATACGTACGCCCCAACGGCCCGGGCGGTAGGTACCCGGTTCAATGGAGGTGATCATGCCCGGCTGCATGGCGGTTTGCGGCGCGGCTGCGGCTTGGTACGCAATCACCTGCGGGCCTTCATGGACATTGAGGAAGTAACCCACCCCATGCCCGGTGCCATGACCATAATCCACGCCTTCGGCCCAGATCGGCGCGCGAGCGATGGCGTCCAGCAAAGGCGAGAGGATGCCCTTGGGGAATTGCGCACGCGACAGGGCAATCACCCCCTTGAGCACCCGCGTGCAATCGCGCTTTTGCTCCTCGCTCGGCGTACCGATGGGCACCATCCGCGTGATATCAGTGGTACCACCCAGGTACTGGCCGCCCGAATCGATCAACAACAGGCCATCACCTTCGATGACCGCATGCTCTTCTTCAGTGGCGTGATAGTGCGGCATTGCGCCATTACTGTTGAAGGCGGCGATGGTATTGAAGCTCAACGACACGTAATCCGGGCGCCGCGTACGCGCGGCCGTCAGGTGTTCGTCAATCGTCAACTCGGTGATGCGCTCGCGGCCCAGGGCCGAGTCCAGCCAGGCGAAAAACTCGCACAAGGCCGCGCCATCCTGCTCCATGGCCCGGCGAATATGCTCGGCGTCCGCCAGGCTTTTACGGGACTTGGCCAGCGTGGTCGGGTTGAGCCCTTCCACCAGCTTGACCCCACTGGCCAGGTTATCCAGCAACCCTGCGGTCACGCGTGCCGGATCAACCTGCAGGCTGGCACCGCTCGGCACCTCCCCCAGGGCCGCGGACACTTCGCTGTAGTCACGCAGCGTCACGCCATCGCGCTCCAGCACCCCACGCAACTGGGCATCGACCTTGCCGAGGGCCACAAACAGGGTGGCCTGCTGCTGGTTGATCAGGGCAAATGACACAAACACCGGGTTGAACGAAACATCTGCACCGCGCAGGTTGAACAGCCAGGCGATGTCGTCCAGGGTGGCAATGAAATGCCAATCCGCGTTCTTTTCTTTGAGGCTGGCGCGCAGTGCCGCGAGCTTTTCGCCACGGCTGACCGTGGCCTGGGGTGGCAGGTGCTGATAGATCGGCTGGTTTGGCAGGGCCGGACGGTCGGTCCAGACCTCGTTCAACAGATCGATATCGGTCCGCAGGCGCGCCCCCCGCTCAGCCAGTTTGCCGCCCAGGGTGCGGGCGGACGCAACGGCCATCACCGCGCCGTCCACCGCCACTACGCCGCCTTCCGGGGTTTGCTCACCCAGCCATTCCAGCGGGCCGGGCTGCCCTGGTTGCAGCTTCACCAACTCGATGCCGCTGCCGTTGAGCTCCTTGCTCGCCTGCTCCCAGTAACGGCTGTCAGCCCAGACCCCGGCAAAATCAGGCGTGACGATCAGCGTACCGACCGACCCATGAAACCCCGACAACCACTGCCGCCCCTGCCAGTAGCCCGGCAAGTATTCGGACAGGTGCGGGTCGGCCGATGGCACCAGCAAGGCATCGATGCCCTCCCGTTTCATCAACTCGCGGGTATGCGCCAGGCGCTGGGGAACCGTTCCATGGGTCAAAGGCTGCGTAGTCATCATGTCTCCTGCTAACCACTCATAATTGTTATGTGTTTCAAACTGCCCAGAAGGCCGGTGCGCTGGCCAGCGAGCGCTTGATCAATTGCACCGCCTGATCGATATCCTGCGCGGTGGTAAACCGCCCAAGGCTCAGGCGAATGGTGCGACCGGCGCTGCGCGCATCATGCCCGAGGGCAAGCAGAACATGGGACGGCGCATTGCTTGCCGAATTGCAGGCAGAGGTCGCCGAAAACGCGATACCGGCGCTCAAGGCCGCCGAGTTGAACTCACCTTCGCTGAACGTCAGGCTCAAGGTGTGAGGAATGCGCTGGGTGGCGCTGCCGTTCAGGCGCACACCGGGAATGCTCAGCAATTGTTCAAGCAGACGCTGGCGCAGGGCGACAATACCCGCCGACTCTTCGGCAAAAAATTGCCCCGCCAACGCGAAGGCGCTGCCCATGCCGGCGATCTGGTGTGTTGCCAGGGTGCCCGAACGCAACCCGCCTTCATGGCCGCCGCCGTGGATCTGCGCCGTGACGTTCTGCTGCGCCCGCGGCCCGACATACAACGCGCCGATACCCTTGGGGCCATACAACTTGTGTGCAGAAAACGACATCAGGTCGACCGGCCAGCGCGCCAGGTCGATCTCGACCTTGCCGGCGCCCTGCGCCGCATCCACATGCAACAGCGCCCCATGCTCACGCACCCGCGCGCCAATGGCCGGGATGTCGTTGAGCGTACCCAATTCATTGTTGACCAACATCAACGACACCAGGAACGTGTCTTCCCGCAGTGCCTGGCTGACGGCCTCGGCGGTGATCAGGCCCTCGGTGTCCGGCACCAGGTAGGTCACGGCAATCCCGGCTTCCTGCAACTGGCGCGCGGTATCCAGGGTCGCCTTGTGCTCGATCTGGCTGGTGATGATATGGCCACCGGCCACACCCCGCGCCTGGGCCACACCCTTGAGCGCAAGGTTGTTGGATTCGGTAGCGCCTGAAGTCCAGACGATCTGTTCGGCCTGGGCCCCAACCAGTTCCGCCACCTGCCGGCGCGCCTGCTCGACCGTGTGCCGGGCCTGTTGGCCAAAGGCATGGGAGCTGGACGCAGGGTTACCAAAGTTGGCGTTGAAACCCAGGCACTCGATCATGACCTGGATGACCCGCTCATCCACCGGTGTGGTGGCGGCGTAGTCGAAATACAAAGGACGTTTATTCATGACGTTAAAGACCCGCAGAGCATGTTCCCGAGAGCAGCGTCCCAGGGGCAGCGATCAGTACAGAGATCGTCAGGTTAACCCGATCGGATGCCGTTAAAGAATTTAAAAGTGCGTAGGAACGCTCCTGAAATTGAGCTTAACAGGCTCGATGAAAAGGATGGAAAACAAAAAGCCCGAAGTTCCTGCGGGGAACCTCGGGCTCGGGACCACAGCCAATGCTTTTAGCTGGGGCGGTCATGCAACATCACGTTGCGTTCGGCATTCATTTCGCCCTGGCGATCAAAGCCAAACGGCTTCTGCGACCGGCCAGCCAGCTCGGCTTTCTTCTGTTGATATTCGTCAAACGACAGACCACGACGATTGAGTCCCTCCATCGCCAACTGCCTGGTTTCCTCGGCGGTATACGGGCGCAGTTCGGGGCCTGGCTGGGCGGCACAACCGGCAAGGAAAGAGGCAACCAGTAACAAGGCAACAGAGAGGGTGTGGTTCATGGCAAAGGTCCGGCGAATGGGGCGTCAAGGCAATGAACACAGGCTACTCCTGCCCCCTCCCAGGGAAAAATCATCCGCTGTGATAGTCGCTATCAGCCAATCCTGCATATTCTTTACAGGTCTATAAATAGAGAAATACGTTCGTTTACGGAATAAACAAGACGCTCTATAACGGTCCCCCAACGCCGCAACTGTTGTTTACACAACTGTTGGCCAGGCGACACCCCCTGTTGAACATCGCTCAAGGACTTGTCATGGATGTTTTCTGGTTCCTTCCGACCCATGGCGACGGCCATTTCCTCGGTACCACCCAAGGCGCTCGCCCGGTCACCCTCAACTATCTGAAACAAGTAGCCCAGGCCGCCGACAACCTTGGTTACCACGGCGTGCTGATTCCCACTGGCCGCTCCTGCGAGGACTCCTGGGTGATTGCCTCGGCGCTGGTGCCCCTGACCGAACACCTGCGTTACCTGGTGGCGATCCGCCCTGGGATCATCTCGCCCACCGTGTCCGCACGCATGGCCGCCACCCTTGACCGCCTGTCCAATGGCCGCCTGCTGATCAATGTGGTGACCGGCGGCGACCCCGATGAAAACCGTGGCGACGGCAGCTTCCTCGACCACAGCGAGCGTTACGAGGTGACCGATGAATTCCTCAAAATCTGGCGTCGGGTATTGCAGGGCGAATCCGTCGACTTTGAAGGCAAACACCTGAAGGTGCAGAACGCCAAGGCCCTTTATCCGCCGGTCCAGAAACCCTACCCACCGCTGTATTTCGGTGGTTCGTCCGATGCCGCCCACGACCTCGCCGCCGAACAGGTGGACGTGTACCTGACCTGGGGTGAACCACCGGCAGCTGTCGCGGAAAAACTCGCCGATGTACGTGAACGCGCGGCGCGCCATGGGCGCACCGTCAAATTCGGCATTCGCCTGCATGTGATCGTGCGCGACACCGAAGACGAGGCCTGGAAAGCGGCAGCCAGGCTGATCGAGCACATCAGCGACGAAACCATTGCCGCCGCGCAAAAATCCTTCTCGCGCTTTGACTCCGAAGGCCAGCGCCGCATGGCCGCCCTGCACGATGGGCGGCGCGACAACCTGGAAATCGCCCCCAACCTGTGGGCCGGCGTCGGCCTGGTACGCGGTGGTGCCGGCACCGCCCTGGTGGGCAACCCGCAGCAAGTGGCCGAACGGATCAAGGAATACGCCGACCTGGGCATCGAGAGCTTTATCTTCTCCGGCTACCCGCACCTGGAAGAGGCCTATCGCTTTGCCGAACTGGTGTTCCCGCTGCTGCCCGAACCCTACGCCAGCCTGGCCGGACGCGGCATCACCAACCTCACCGGGCCGTTCGGCGAAATGATTGCCAACGATGTACTGCCTGCCACCGCCAAAGCCTGAACCAACCTTTGTAGGAGCCGGCTTGCCGGCGATGGCGATTTGTCAGTTACACCGCTATCGCCGGCAAGCCGGCTCCTACGGTGGGTCCTCAGTGCATTTGATTTTTTCAGGAGCTGCGCGTGACAGCCAAACCCCATAGCGCCCTGCCGTCCCCCTTGCAGACCGCCAAGCTGCTGGCCGCCGAGTTCGCGCTCAGCGCCGTGGAGCGTGACGAGCGCGGCGGCACGCCCAAGGCTGAGCGCGATGCCCTGCGCCACAGTGGCCTGCTGGCCCTGAGCATTCCCACCCAGTACGGCGGCCTTGGCGCACGCTGGAGCGAAACCCTGGAGATCGTGCGCGAGTTCGCCAAGGTCGACAGCTCCATCGCCCATGTCTTCGGCTTTCATCACTTGATGCTGGCCACCGTTCGCCTGTTTTCCCGCCCAGAACAATGGCAACCCTGGTTCGAGCAGACCGCCCGCAAGCACTGGTTCTGGGGCAACGCCCTCAACCCGCTGGACACCCGTACGGTGGTCAAGGACTTTGGCGGCTGGCGCGAATTCTCCGGCAAAAAAAGCTTCTGCTCCGGCGCCAGCGATTCACAAATGTTGATCGCCTCGGCGGTGGATGAAAGCGCCGGCGGCAAGCTGTTGATCGCCGCCATCCCCAGCGGGCGCAGTGGCATCACCGTGCACAACGATTGGAACAGTATCGGCCAACGCCAGACCGACAGCGGCAGCGCCAGCTTCGAACGCGTGCGGGTCGAAGAATCTGAACTGCTGCTCGACCCTGGCCCCCTGAGCACGCCCTTTGCCTGCCTGCGCCCGTTGATTGCGCAATTGACGTTCACCCATATGTTCCTCGGGATTGCCGAAGGCGCGTTTGAAGAAGCGCGCAACTACACCCTCGCCGAGACCCGGCCCTGGCACAAATCCACCGTCCAGGATGTGCGTCAGGACCCTTATGTGCTCAACCACTACGGCGAGTTCTGGGTCGCGCTGGAAGGCGTGCGCCTGCTGGTGCAGCGGGCCGCCGAGCTGCTGGACCAGGCCTGGGACAAGGGCCCGGCCTTGAGTGAACAGGAGCGCGGGCAACTGGCGATTGCCATCGCCACGGCCAAGGTCGCCGCCACCCGCAACGGCCTGGAGCTGTGCAGCCGCCTGTTTGAAGTCACCGGCGCCCGCTCCACCCATGCCTCGCTGCGCCTGGACCGCCATTGGCGCAACCTGCGCACCCAAAGCCTGCACGACCCGGTGGACTACAAACTCCACGAACTGGGCGACTGGGCCTTGAACCAGTCCCTGCCCACGCCAACGTTCTATTCCTAGAGGTGCCCATGCAGCTTTTGACCCTCCCGCCCTCGCCCGCCCTCGCCACGTCGATTCGCGCCACCGCGCAAGTCTTCGAAGACCCGAAATCCCAGGCCTTGCTCGCGCATATCCAGCAAGTGGCCCCCAGCGAAGCCAGCGTGCTGATCATCGGCGAGACCGGCACCGGCAAAGAGCTGGTGGCCCGCCATATCCACAACCTCAGCGCCCGGCGCAACCGGCCCTTCGTGGCGGTCAATTGCGGGGCGTTTTCCGAATCCCTGGTGGAAGCGGAGTTGTTCGGCCATGAAAAAGGCGCGTTCACCGGCGCCCTCAGCGCCAAGGCCGGCTGGTTCGAAGAGGCCGACGGCGGCACCCTGTTCCTCGATGAGATCGGTGACCTGCCCATGGCCATCCAGGTCAAGCTGCTGCGCGTTTTGCAAGAGCGCGAAGTGGTGCGCCTGGGCTCACGCAAGAGCATTGCCATCGATGTGCGGGTGCTGGCGGCTACTAACGTGCAATTGGAAAAGGCCATCAACGCCGGGCATTTCCGCGAGGACCTGTATTACCGCCTGGACGTGGTCAGCCTGGAACTGAGCCCGTTGCGCGAACGCCCCGGCGATATCCTGCCCCTGACCCGGCACTTTATCGACGCCTACAGCCAGCGCCTGGGCTACGGCCCCATCACCATCAGCCCCGAGGCCGAGCAAAAGCTCAAGAGCTACAGTTGGCCGGGCAACATTCGCGAACTGGAAAACGTCATTCATCACACCTTGCTGATATGCCGCAATGGCGTGATCGAGCGCGATGACCTGCGCCTGTCGAACATGCGCATCGAGCGCCAGGACGATAGCCAGCACGGTGTCGACAACAGCGCCGAAGCCTTGTTGGAGCGGGCCTTCCAGAAGCTGTTCGACGAACAGGCCGGCGCCCTGCATGAGAAGGTCGAAGACGCATTGCTGCGTGCAGCCTACCGCTTCAGCCACTACAACCAGGTACACACCGCCAACCTGCTGGGCCTGAGCCGCAATATCACACGCACCCGCCTGATCAAAATCGGCGAACTGGCGGTCAACAAGCGCCGCCCAGGGGCAAACCTGCAGGGCGAACGCATGTTGCACCTATCGATATAGGTTGGCGCTGCGCTCGGTGCAATCGTGCGCGCCGCTGCTTGATGAAATGTTCAGGGAGCCGTGACAGTCGTCGGCTAGCCAGAGGCCACGAAAGACCTGGCCTATAGTGAAAAGACCGGAAAAACCGGCCCCTGGCAACCTTCAAGGAGAGCGACATGAGCGTCAAACCTATCCCCGAGGGCTATCACAGCATCACGCCCTACCTGGGCATCGACAAGGCCGCGCAAGCCATCGAGTTCTACAAAAAAGCCTTCGATGCCACTGTTTTCATGCGCCTGGACATGCCCGACGGCAAGGTCGGCCATGCCGAGCTGCGCATCGGCGATTCACCGATAATGCTGGCCTCGCCCTGCGATGAAATGGCCTTCGCCAGCCCAGGAGCGCACCCCACCAGCGTTGGCCTGCACCTGTATGTGAAGGACGTCGACGCCCAGTACAAACAGGCGATCGCGGCAGGCGCCATTGCGATTTCCGAACCCAAGGATCAGTTCTACGGCGACCGCTCTGGGACACTCAAGGACCCGTTCGGGCATGTCTGGTTCCTCGCCACCCATATAGAGGAGTTGACCGAGGAACAGATTCGCCAGCGCGCCGAGGATCTGTTCGCATAACCCCCATCACCTGTAGAAGCCGGCTTGCCGGCGAAAAACCGGGGAACAACGCGGGGCAGCCAATACCCAGCGTTATCGCTGGAGTTTTTCCCTGGCAAACCAGCGCCTACAGGGCGCTTGTTGCGCATCGGAAACATTTGCTTTCATTTGCGTCTTAGGGTTTTGCGATTCTCATCCGTCTTAACTTAGATACAGCCCGTCGCGTAAGCAAAAGCTACGACCGGCCTTTCCCGGGCCTCCTCTGCCCCCCTCCGATCAAGACCCCCATAGACATGTCGAAGAAGTCACGCTCCAAACTCTGGTTTCTCGTACACAGCTGGCTGGCGTTGCCCATCTGGTTCTTCGTACTGATCGTATGCGTTACCGGGACCCTGGCGGTGGTCAGCCAGGAAATCGTCTGGCTGGTCAACCCGGAAATGCGCGCCAGCAAGCCGTCGGACGATGCCGAACTGCTCACCTACGACCAGATCCTCGCCGCGATCAAGCAGGCCGAGCCCAAGGCCATTGTCGAGTCCATCGTCCGCCCGGACGAGTCGCACTTTGCCCTCGACGTCGACATCAGCTACCCCGACGGCCGCTCCGTAGCGGTCTACGTCAACCCGTACACGGGGGTTATCCAGGGCATCAGCCCGTCGTTCAACTTCCGCCAGTTCACCCGCGCCCTGCATGGCTGGTGGCTGGTGCCGTTCACCAATGGGTTTAGCTGGGGCTGGTACCTGGTGTCGTTCCTCGGGCTGCCCATGCTCGCGTCGCTGGTCACGGGCCTGGTGGTCTACAAACGGTTCTGGAAGGGTTTCTTCAAGCCGACCCTGCGCTTCAAGCATGGGGCGCGGATTTTCTGGGGCGATTTCCACCGCCTGAGCGGCATCTGGTCGATCTGGTTTATCGCGGTGATTTCCATCACCGGCACCTGGTTCATGATCCAGGCGATTCTTTCGGACAACCAGATCACCATCTCCAGCGAGGCCATCGTGCCGGTGATTTCCCGGGACAAGGTGCCGCTGTCGGCCCCAGGCGTACCGCCGCCCATGATTGCCCTGGACGATGCCATCAACATCGCCACCCAACGCATCCCAGGGTTCGAAGTCAGCTTCGTCGGCCTGCCGAGCAATGCCTACAGCCACTTGAGCATCGGCGGCCGCGGCTGGTACCCGCTGATGTTCCAGACCGCCGACATCAACCCATACAACGGTGAAATCGCCGCCACGCACCTGCTGTCGGACCGCTCGGGCCTGGAGTTCGTCACCGAATCCATGCGCCCGCTGCACACCGGCGACTTCGGCGGGATCTGGATCAAGCTGGTGTGGTTCTTCTTCGGCCTGTTGCTGAGCATGATGGTGCTCAGCGGTCTGTTGATCTGGAGCAAGCGCACCGCCCTGGCCACGTTGCACGCTCTCAAGCGCAGCGCCAAGGCCCCGCGCAACACGGCGCCGGCCAATCCTGTCGGCGCCATGCAGGCTGAAACCTCGGAGGGCAAATAATGAGCAAGGCCACCACCGTTCAGGCGCCCTCGCCGCTGCGCGCCTTCTGGCTCAAATGGCGCTTCCACATCAATATCCTGCTGTTGCTGGTACCCCTGGGCTTTATGCCCAAGTACTTTGCCGACGCCGCGCTGTTTCGCGGCGACAGTGGCCTGGGCGAGCGCGAGGTCGGCGAAGTGCAGGTCGGCCCGTGGAGCATCACCCTGGCCGAGCTGCGTAATGAAGCGCCCCGCCCCAATCCGGCCGGGCCGATGAAATCCTTCAATGCCGCCCTGTGCGCCACCTGTGGCGAGCAGGTCAAGGCCACCTACCTGCGCATCGGCAAGCCTCGCAGCCTGCGGGCCGCCGGGGTGATTTTCTTCGGCACCCCGTACCGCATGGGCGCCGCCCTGCCCATCCCTGAACGCACCCCGCCCGACGCCGAACTGTGGATCACCATGGAAGGCTGGGACGGCAGCATGCAGCAGGCCTCCATTCCCTTGAGTCAGGCATCGCCTGCCACCGTCGCCTGGTTGAACAAGCAAGGAGTTAAACCATGACTTTACTGCGCCTGACCCGCGCCTGCGCCGCGCTGATCCTCAGCCTGGGTGCGAGCAACTACGCCCTGGCCCACAACCCGATGTGCGAATGCAAGGAAATCCCCGGCGAGCAGATCCAATGCACCGGCGGTTTTTCCGACGGCAGTGGCGCGCCCGGCGTGACCCTGGATGTGATCGGCTACGACGAGACCATCCTGGTGCCCGGCAAGCTGGGGGCCGACTCGACGCTGACCTTCAAGAAACCTGCCAGCGAGTTCTACGTGCTGTTTGACGCCGGTCCCGGCCATGTTGTCGAGATCGACCAAGCGGATATCCAGGCACCATGACCGGCACGAGCCCAGGCAGCACCCAGGTGGTCCGGCCCGCCGGCGCCGGCCATGAAACCCTCTACGTCCTGCTGCTGTGCCTGATCATCCTGGCCGTCGCCGGCACCGTGGTGTCCCTGCATGGCGAAACCCAGGCCGTCGAGGCCGTGGCCAGCCACCAACTGGACGCGCGCCGTGACCTGAGCGCCGCCGAGCAAGGTATCTACGCCGACCTGCGGGTGACCCTGGATGAAATCCAGTTGCTGGCGCAGGAACACAGCGCCCTGCCGACGCCCGCGCAACTGGCCGAAGAAGGCTTCGCGCCCTTCGCCCAGGACGCCAGTTCGGTCAGCCGTGGCGACCATCGCTGGCAGTTGCTGGCGCCTTCGGCGTACCTGGGCTTGAGCCAGGCCAATGACACCAGCGGTTCGCTGCTGATGCGCGTCAACGGAGCCGAGCCGGATATCTGGCTCAACCGCAGCGCCAACCTGGCTGCCCCCACCGACCTGAGCGACCAGGGGTTGATCGCCGCTGGCTGGCAGCAGGTCGTTGCGCAATTCGACGCTGGCGTCACCCGCCAGCATCGCCACTGAATTCACGCTGTTTCCGAGAGAAGATCGATTACCCATGTCTATGTCATCTCCCTTGCTCCGCCTGCTGCTGGTGGGCCTGTTCAGCGTCCTGCTGACACCCCTGGCCAATGCCGAGGCGGCCAAGCGCCTGCGTATCGGTATCACCCTGCATCCTTATTACAGCTACGTGGCCAATATCGTCGGCGACAAGGCCGAAGTGGTGCCGCTGATTCCGGCCGGTTTCAACCCCCACGCCTACGAGCCGCGCGCCGAAGACATCAAGCGCATTGGCACCCTGGACGTGATCGTGCTCAATGGCGTGGGTCATGACGACTTTGCCGACCGCATGATCGCCACCAGCGAGCGCCCGGACATCCCGGTGATCGAAGCCAACGCCAACGTGCCGTTGCTGGCCGCCACCGGCAACGCGGCCCGCGGCGCCGGCAAGGTGGTCAACCCGCACACCTTTCTGTCCATCAGCGCGTCTATCGCCCAGGTCAACAACATCGCCCGGGAACTGGGCAAGCTCGACCCGGACAACGCCAAGACCTACACCCAGAACGCCCGCGCCTATGGCAAGCGCCTGCGCCAGATGCGTGCCGATGCCCTGGCCAAGCTCACCAGCGCGCCCAACGCCGACCTGCGCGTGGCCACGGTGCATGCCGCCTACGACTACCTGCTGCGTGAATTCGGCCTGGAAGTGACCGCCGTGGTCGAACCGGCCCATGGCATTGAGCCAAGCCCGAGCCAACTGAAGAAGACCATCGACCAACTGCGTGAACTGGACGTGAAAGTGATTTTCTCGGAGATGGATTTCCCGTCCTCCTACGTCGATACCATCCAGCGTGAGTCGGGGGTCAAGCTGTATCCGCTGTCGCATATTTCCTACGGTGAATACAGCGCCGAGAAGTACGAAGTGGAAATGACCGGCAACCTCAACACCGTGGTCCGGGCCATCCAGGAGTCGGGGGCATGACGGCGGCTGAACACCTGAGCGTGGCCAGCATCGGCCCGACGCTTGAATTCGATAACGTCTCGCTGACCCTGGGCCGTACCGCGATCCTCGATAACGTCAGCTTCCAGGTGCGACCGGGCAGTATCCACGCCTTGGTCGGCCCCAACGGCGGCGGCAAGAGTTCACTGATCAAGACCCTGCTGGGGCAGACACCACACCAAGGCCAACTGAGCCTGCACTGGCCGAACACTCCCGGCACCATCGGCTACGTGCCCCAGGCCCTGGAGTTCGACCGTGGCCTGCCGATGACCGTTGACGACTTCATGGCTGCCATGTGCCAGCGGCGCCCGGCGTTTCTCGGTGTGTCCCGGCATTACGCCGGGGCGATTGGCGAGGCGCTGGAGCGCGTGGGCATGCAAGACAAGCGCAAGCGCCGGATGGGCGCGTTGTCCGGCGGCGAGCGCCAGCGTGTGCTGCTGGCCCAGGGCTTGATCCCGGCGCCGCAACTGCTGGTGCTCGATGAACCGATGTCGGCCCTCGACGAAGCCGGGATCCAGGTGTTCGAACGCCTGCTGGGCGACTGGCGCCAGGCGGGGATTACCGTGCTGTGGATCGAACACGACCTGGAGGCCGTGGGCCGCCTGGCAGATCGCGTCACCGGCCTGAACCGCCGCTTGTTGTTCGACGCCACGCCCAAGGAGGCACTGACCCCGGAGCGCCTGCTGACGCTGTTTTCCACCCACCCACGGAGCGCAGCCCAATGAGCTACGAAGCCTTTCGCTTGATGGTCCAGGGCTGGGCCTCGTCCGGCTACCTGCCGGAAGCCCTGGCCTATGGGTTTGTGGTCAACGCCCTGCTCGCCGGCCTGCTGATCGGCCCGGTACTCGGTGGCCTGGGCACACTGGTGGTGGTCAAGCGCTTTGCGTTCTTCTCCGAAGCTGTCGGCCACGCCGCACTCACCGGCGTGGCCGTGGGCATTCTGCTGGGGGAACCCTACACCGGGCCTTATGGCAGCCTGTTCGGCTACTGCCTGTTGTTCGGCATCCTGCTCAACTACCTGCGCAACCGCACCGGCCTGGCCCCGGACACGCTGATCGGCGTGTTCCTCTCGGTGTCCCTGGCGCTGGGCGCGAGCCTGTTGCTGATCCTGGCGGGCAAGATCAACGTGCACATCCTGGAAAACGTGCTGTTTGGTTCGGTCCTGACCGTCAACGGCAATGACCTGCTGGTGCTGGCCGTTGTCGGCTCACTGGTGATGGCCCTGGCGTTGCCGCTGTACAACCGCATCATGCTCGCCAGTTTCAACCCGCAACTGGCCGCCGTGCGTGGCGTGGCGGTGAAGACCCTGGACTACCTGTTCGTGATCCTCGTCACCCTGATCACCGTGGCGGCGGTCAAGGTCATCGGCGCGATCCTGGTGGGTGCCCTGCTGGTGATCCCGGCCGCTGCGGCCCGCCTGTTGAGCCAGTCGCTCAAGGGTTTTTTCTGGATCTCGGTGGTGATCGCCACACTCAGCACCCTGTGCGGGATTCTGCTGCCGATCATCTTCGACCTGCCCATCCCGTCCGGCGCCGCGATCATCCTCGTCGCCGGCATCGCCTTCGCCCTGGCCGCCATCGCGCGCGGCACGGTCCCCAGCCTGAAAGGGAATCTCGGATAATGCGCCCTGTTCTACGCCCCCTCGCCCTGGCAATCGCCTGCCTGATCAGCCCCCCGCTGCTGGCGGCCGGCACCGCCAAACCGCTGCCGGTGGCAGCTCAATCCGCCAAGCCGGTCAAAGTCCTGGCGGCCCTGCCCGTGACCTTCGGGCTGGCCGAAACCCTGCTCAAGGGCACCCAGGTCAAGCTTGAACGCGCGGCACCGGCCAACCTGCCGGGCTCGCGCCAGACCTCGTACTTTACCGGGCGTGGCGCGCCGGCCTTGCATACCCTGGCGCTGGATGCCGACGCGGCCATCGGCCTGCGTTCGCTGTGGCCGGACGACCCGCTGTACCCGGTGGCCCGGCGCAGCAATATCCGCATCGTCGAAGTGGACGCCGCCCGCCCGGTAGACGGCGGTTTGCCGGGCGTGGCCCTGCAACCGGGGACGGTGGATGGCCTCAATAGCCAGCCGTGGCAATCGAGCAACAACCTGGGGCGCATGGCCGATGTCATGGCCGCCGACCTGAGCCGCCTGGCGCCCGGCGCCAAGGCCCAAATCGACAGCAACCTGGCCAGCCTCAAGCAACGCCTGCTCAAGCTGACGGCTGACAGCGAGGCGCGCCTGGCCCAGGCCGACAACCTGAGCGTGGTCAGCCTGAGCGATCATTTTGCTTATCTGGTGAGTGGGTTGAACCTGGAGTTGCTCAGCACCGATCCACGACCGGATGTCGAGTGGTCTGCGCAGGCGCTACAAACACTGACGACCAGCCTGAAGGACAACGACGTGGCGTTAGTGCTGCACCATCGTCAACCGGCTGAGGCGGTAAAAGCCGCGATCAGTGCAGGGGGGGCGAAGTTGCTGGTGCTGGCTACTGACGGCGCGGACCCGGTAGCGGAATTGGAAGGGAATGTGGATCAGGTGATCAAGGCCTTGGTGCCCTGAAAGCAACGCAATACCCCTGTGTGTGCGAGCTTATGTGGGAGCGGGGTTGCCCGCGATGGCGGTGTATCAGTCAACTAATGTATCGACTGACACTCAGCCATCGCGGCATAGGTATCTACACAACTCTTTTATCTAGTGCTTATTGGGTTTGTGTACATATCCGTTGCTGCGGTCACGGCGGCTTAGGGTTCCGCCCTTACGGCGGCTCACTTTTGTAAAGCGCAAAAGTAAGCAAAACACTCTTGCCCCACCACTCGGTGCCTCGCCTAGGCTCGGCATGCCCGCAGTCAGGCATTGCTCCGTGGGCCCGCCGCGATCGGCCATCCATGGCCGTGTCGCGGCTACCCCGGCATCCATGCCGGGGTGCCCACTGCGCAATACCTGCCTGCGGCCAGCGTGGTTTAACGGGGCGCCTAAGATCAAAAGCCAGATCAAAAACAGAGCAACAACAGCAAAGCCAGAGCGCGAAGCTGCATTCCCCTGTAGGAGCTGGCTTGCCTGCGATGACGCCCGAAAGAACACATCAGAGTATCTGGTATTCATTCGTCATCGTTAACGACCATCGCAGGCAAGCCAGCTCCCACATTTGCTTGTGTTCAGCCAGCAACAACCTGCGCATCCATCTTCTGGCGCAAGCTCAGCGGGCGCATATCAGTCCAGACTTCTTCGATATAGGCCAGGCACTCTTTCTTCATCCCGCTTTTACCCACGGTGCGCCAGCCTTCTGGCACGGCCTTGTAGTCGGGCCAGATGGAGTACTGTTCTTCATGGTTGACCACCACCTGGAACAGGATGTCTTCGCGGTCAAATACTGAGGTCATTGCGGTTCTCCGTCACTTAAAGGCTGCCACGCACTGCGCGTGGCTGATGTATGTAGGAACGTATAGCGGTGCAGGAAAATTAGAGGCTCGCCACAGCCGCCGCCAAAGCCCGACCGAAGATCTCTGCCACGCGGTCGATTTCTGCCCCGGTGATGACCAGCGGCGGCAGGAAACGCACCACGCCGCCATGGCGCCCGCCCAGCTCCAGGATCAACCCGCGCTTGAGGCATTCGCGTTGCACCAGCGGCGCCAATTGCCGATGGACCGGCGGGTGGCCCTGGACGTCGAGCGTGCCGTTGGGGTTGACCAGCTCTACCCCGAGCATCAGGCCGCGCCCGCGGATATCCCCCAGTTGCGGGAAGTCCCGCTGCAGGATGCGCAGGTGTTCAGCCAGGCGCTCGCCCATGGCCGCCGCGTGGTCGGCGACGTTATGTTGCTTGAGGTAGCGCATCACCGCCGAGCCGGCCGCCATGGCCATCTGATTGCCGCGGAAGGTCCCGGCATGGGCGCCCGGCAGCCAGGTGTCGAGCCACTCGCGATACACCACCACCGCCAGCGGCAAGCTGCCACCAATGGCTTTGGACAACACCACCACATCCGGAACAATGCCGGCATGTTCAAAGGCAAACATTTTGCCGGTGCGAGCGAAACCGCTCTGGATCTCGTCGACGATCAACGCCACGCCGGCCTGCTCGGTAATGCGTCGCAGGCCGCGCAGCCAGTCGAGGTCGGCCGGGATCACGCCGCCTTCGCCCTGCACCACTTCGACGATCACCGCCGCCGGCAGCAAAACGCCGGCCTCCGGGTCGTTGAGCAGGTTTTCCAGGTAGTGCAGGTTGACCTTGACTCCCTCTGCCCCACCCAGGCCGAACGGGCAGCGGTAGTCATAAGGGAATGGCAAGAATTGCACGCCATTGGCCAGCAAGGCGCCCAACGGCTTTTTCGGCCCCAGGCTGCCCATCAGGCTCAATGCGCCCTGGCTCATGCCGTGATAACCGCCCTGGAACGACAACACCGTGCTGCGCCCCGTGGCGGTACGCACCAGTTTCAGCGCGGCTTCCACCGCGTCGGTGCCGGTGGGGCCGCAAAACTGGATCTTCGCCTCCCGCGCCAGTTCCGCTGGCAGCAGGCCGAACAGGTCCTGCACAAACTGGTCCTTGACCGGCGTGGTCAAGTCCAGGGTATGCAGCGGCAACTCGTCGAGCAGCACCTGCTGGATCGCCTCGATCACCACCGGGTGGTTGTGCCCCAGCGCCAACGTGCCGGCTCCGGCCAGGCAGTCGATGAAGCTGCGACCTTCAACGTCCTCGACATAAATACCCTTGGCCCGCTTGAGCGCCAGGGGAATGCGCCGTGGGTAGCTGCGGGCATTGGATTCCTGCTGGCGCTGGCGGGCCAGCAGCGGCGATTCATCGAACTGGTAAAGCGCTTCCGCAGGCGTCGGGCTGGCCGACACCTGCAAATCTTCAATGCGACTGGTAGCGACTGACATCTCTAGATCCCTCAATACGCTGATGATGGTGACCAAACTGCCAACCCGTTGACGTCTGGCCCCCAAAGGGCGTGCGCACGGATTTCCTGTTCTGGAAACGCTTCAGCGGCGTGAGGATTTACACCCGGCTCAGTGAAAAACCGGCAAATGGCCGGTCACTCGCCGGCACTGGTGTACTTTTCATTCAGTGCATACAGAATCGCGCAGGTCTCGATATCCAGTTGCCCACGATAATCGGCGGGCCGGAAGTGCATCTGGAACGCACGCAGGCGCTGCTGGAACGCCTGGCGGTTTTTCGCCGGGGCGTAGCCGTAGCGCTGGAAGGCCCGTTCGACCTCCACCTCCTGGGGCAACCCCATGCGAAAGCGCCGCTCATAGGCACTTTTGGCCTGTGCATCGAACCAGGCGCCAATGCCCGCTTCGAATAAACCGTGCCAGGGCAAGCGTGGCCCCGGGTCACTCTTGCGCCAGAACGCCACATCCGAATGGCCGACGATATCGGTGGCGCCGATCTGCGGATGACGGGCGCAAATGTCGCGCAGCAGCGCGATCAGCACGGCGATCTGCTGCGGATCATAGGCAGGAAAGGTAAACACCCCACCCTCATCGCGGGCCAGGTTGACGATCTCGATGCCGATGGAGCGACTGTTGACGTTATCGCGACCCGCCCAATGACTGGCGCCTGCATGCCAGGCGCGCTGGCGTTCATCCACCAGTTGGAACACCCGCAATTCGTCGTAGCCGGCACTTCGATAGCTGGCCTCATGGGGGGCGGGTAACAGGTAATGGGCACTGACACCCTGCTGCGTCAGGGTGCGCAGGGAGGAGGCAAAGGGCGCGGCGGTGTAATGCACCACCACCTGGCGCACGGCTTCGCCATTGCGTTGATTAAAATCTTTGGCTGGATAAGTGGAATCGATGACCAACATAGGCGCTGTCCTTTTCAATACAGGCTGAGTCATTCAGCCGGCAAACCTGCAAACACAAAAATTGCCGCCATCCTGAAGCGTCGGGCCCCAGGATGGCGGTAGTTATGTGTATGCAAGCAAGGATCAGCGCCGCAGCGGCATCCCCAGGTCGACCCGCAGGCCGTCGGGCTGGCTGTCGAAGGCCAGGGAACAAGAGCATCGCTGGACAATCGCCTGCACGATGGCCAGGCCCAGGCCACAACCGCCGCTGTTGCCATTGCGCCAGAAACGCTGGGTCAGGTGTTGCAGGTCTTCGCTGGAGATCGGCGCGCCATGGTCACGCACGCGAAACACCACTTGATTGCCCTGGGTGAACACGCTCAACTCCACCCGCGTATCGGCCGGGGTATGGCGCAGGGCGTTATCCAGCAGGTTACGCAAGGCCGCCACCGCCAGGCCCACGGGCATTTCCACCGGGTCCTGGGGCAGGTTGTCCGGCAGGATCAGGTCGATGCGGCGGTTGTCGCCGGCGTTGGCGTCCTGGATCGCCAGGCGCGCCACCTGTTCGGCACTGGACTGCAAACCGTCATCAAACGACAGGCTGCCCTCGACCCGCGCCAGCAGCAGCAACTGCTCAAGGGTGCGATGCAGGCGGTCGGCGCCCTCCTCGGCATGGGCCAGGGATTGATCGCGGGCGGCGCCGTCGGTCATGCGTGCCACTTGCAGGTGGGTCTTGATGGCCGTGAGCGGGCTGCGCAGCTCGTGAGCGGCATCGCCGGTCAGCCGGCGCTCGCGCTCGATGGTCTTGGCGATGCGTTGCAACAGTTGGTTCTGGGTGTCGAGCAGCGGCTTGAGCTCGCTGGGCAACGGGTGAATCTGCAACGGCTCAAGGGAGTCGGCACTGCGCCGCATCAAGGCATCGCGCATGCGGTTGAGCGGCACCAGGCTCTGGCCGATCCCCAGCCACAACAGGCACAGGCAACCCAGCAAGGCCACGCCCACCGGCACTGAGGCCGCCAGCAGGATCGACATGTTCAGCGCCTCGCGCTCCACCTGACGGTCGGCGGTGGTGATGAACAAATCACCCCGGGCCAGGGTAAAGCTGCGCCAGGCAGCGCCATCGATGATCTGGTCGCGAAAGCCACTTTGCCGCGATTCCAACCCCTGATCCGGCGTGGTGTGGCTGCGGGCCAGCACTTCACCCCGCAACGAGCTGACCTGGCACGCCATGCCACCGGGCACATTCAGTTGTTCGGCGCCAAAACGCTTGCCCTCGCCCACGCTGGCCAGGCCCGGCATCTGCTCCATCAGCCCGGCCACCATGCGCGCCGAGGCCACCAGGCGCTGGTCCAGGGAAAACATCATCTGGTTGCGCAGGTCGTTGAGCATCCAGGCCGCCGCCAGCGCCCAGATCAGCACAAAAGCGGCGCCCAGCTTGAAGGTCAGACGCAGGCGCAGGCTCATCACGAGGCGTCGTCTCCAGTATCCGCCGGGCCCAGGCGGTAGCCCAGACCGCGCACGGTCTCGACAATACCGTTGCCCAACTTGCGGCGCAGGTGGTGGATATGCACGTTGAGGGCGTTGCTTTCCAGTTCATCGTTGAACCCGTAGACGCTGTCCTTGAGCTGCTCGCTGGACAGCACCCGGCCACGGTTGTGCAGCAATGCCTGCAACAGGGCCTGTTCGCGGCGAGACAAGTCCACCGGCTGGCCGCCGAGCAAGGTTTCGCGGCTGCTGGGGTTGTAGCTCAGCCGGCCATGCTCGATCAGGTTGACGCTGCGCCCGGCCACCCGGCGCAACAGGGTTTGCAAGCGTGCAGCCAGCTCGCGCAGGTCGAAGGGCTTGAGCAGGTAATCGTCGGCACCGGCTTGCAGGCCGTCGACGCGGTTGGTCACCGAGTCGCGCGCGGTGAGGATCAGCACCGGGATCTCCAGCCCCGCACTGCGCTGTTGCTGCAGCAATTTGAGGCCGTCTTCATCCGGCAGGCCGAGGTCGAGCACCATGATGTCGAACTCCGCCGCCTTGAGCATCGCCCGCGCCGCCGCGGCCGTGGCTACGCGCTCGACCGTAAAGCCCTGGGCGCCGAGACCGGCAACGATGCCACTGGCAATCAGGTCATCGTCTTCACAGACCAGTACGTGCATGCTGAACCCTTTGCAAAAATGCTGATTTAAAGGAGGGCGGATTAAGCACGCATTATGCCGGCAAAAGATGCGCGCCTTGAAAATCCCTACACTCTAGAATAGCCCGGTTAATCATCGGTTAATCAGCACCACACATTGTGTGCCCACTTGCATCGAACTAAGGCTTGACCATGCGGCATCTGTTTATCTTCCTGTTGGTGTTGTTCACCGGATTGGCCCAGGCCGCGCCTGGCAACAATCCGTTCGAGACCAAAGCCGAGTTCCTCCCGGTAGGCAAGGCCTTTACCTTTACCTCCGAGCGCCTGGCTTCCGGTGAAACCCAGCTGTATTGGCAGATTGCCGACGGTTATTACCTGTACCAGCAACGCATGAAATTCGAAGGCCTGGCCGAACAGCCCGTGCTGCCCCAGGGCGAGGCCCATAGCGACGAGTTCTTCGGCGAGCAACAGGTATACCGCCAGGGCCTGGAAGTGAAACTCCCGGCCGGCGCCACCGGCAAGGTCAAGCTGGGCTGGCAGGGCTGCGCCGATGCCGGCCTGTGCTACCCGCCGCAATCGCTCACCGTCGACCTGGGCGGCAACCCCGCCGTGGCCGCCACCGCCGAGGCCCAGGATGAAAGCCTGGCCAGCGGCCTGCAACAACGCAGCCTGGGCTGGAGCCTGCTGGTGTTCTTCGGCCTGGGCCTGCTGCTGGCGTTTGCCCCGTGTTCGCTGCCGATGCTGCCGATCCTCGCCGGCCTGGTAGTGGGCAGCGGTGCCAGCCCACGCCGTGGTTTTGCCCTGGCCACCAGTTATGTGGTGTGCATGGCGCTGGTGTATGCCGCCCTTGGCGTACTGGCCGCGCTGGCCGGCAGCAACCTGGCTGCGCTGCTGCAAACCCCGTGGATCCTCGGCAGTTTCGCCGCCCTGTTTGTGATCCTCGCCCTGTCAATGTTCGGCTTCTTTGAACTGCAACTGCCGGCCTTCCTGCGCGATCGCCTGGACAACGCCAGCCGTCGGCAAAACGGCGGCAGCCTGGTCGGCGCCGGCGTGCTCGGGGCCTTGTCCGGCCTGCTGGTAGGCCCGTGCATGACCGCGCCCCTGGCCGGCGCCCTGCTCTACATCGCACAAAGCGGCAATGCCCTGCACGGCGGCCTGATCCTGTTTGCCATGGGCATCGGTATCGGCGTGCCCTTGCTGTTGCTGGTGACGGTGGGCAATCGCTTCCTGCCCAAGCCAGGCACCTGGATGAATGTGCTCAAGAGCGTGTTTGGCTTCCTGTTCCTCGCGACCGCCGTGTTGATGATCCGCCCGGTCGTCGACGAAAGCCTGTGGCTCGGCCTGTGGGGCGTGCTGGCACTGGTGATGGCCTACTGCGGCTGGAGCCTGGCCCGCGAGTACGGGCTGGTCGCCAAGGCACTGGGCGCAGGTTCCCTGGTCCTGGGCCTGTGGGGCGCGATCCTGGTGATCGGCGCAGCCGGTGGCAGCGATGACCTGTGGCAACCGCTCAAGGTGTTCGGTGGCTCGCCGGTGGCCGGCGCGCCGACCGCCCATGACAGCTTTACCACCATCAACGCCCCGTCAGCCCTGCAAACCCAGCTCGACAGCGCCAAGGCCCAGGGCCAGTGGGTGCTGCTGGACTACTACGCCGACTGGTGTGTGTCGTGCAAGATCATGGAAAAACAGGTGTTCGGTAAACCCGAAGTCATGGAGGCCCTGAAAAACGTGCGCCTGCTGCGCCTGGACGTCACCGCCGACAACGCCGCCAGCCGTGAGCTGCTGGGCCGCTACAAAGTCCCCGGCCCACCGAGCTTTGTGTGGATCGGCCCGGACGGTGCAGAGCGCCGCGCCCAGCGCATCACAGGCGAAGTGGACGCCGCAGCCTTCCTGCAACGCTGGACCCAGACCCGGGACGCACCCTGATGCTGACCTTGACCATCGGCACCTTTGCCATTGCCTTGAACCATCTGCTGCTGATCAGTGCGCTGGTCCTCGCCACGGTGGTGGGCTGGCGCGTGGCCAAGCGTGGCGGCGAGAACCCCGAGTCGGTGCTGTTCAGCCTGTTCCTGCTGGGCATGCTCAGCGCGCGCATCGGTTTTGTATTGATGTACTGGTCGTACTACCGCGATGACCCGCTACAAATTGTCGACTTGCGCGACGGCGGCTTTCTCGTCTGGCCGGGGGTGATCGTGCTGATCATCGCCGCCCTGCTCTGGAGCTGGCGCCGCCCGGCCCTGCGCAAGCCGCTGACCGCCGGCGTGGTCAGTGGCCTGGCGTTCTGGGCGCTGGCCAGTTTCTCGTTGAACATCTATGAAAAAGGCACGCGCCTGCCGGATATCGCCCTGCGCAACGCCGATGGCGAAACCGTGCAACTGGCCGACTACCAGGGCGGCCCGTTGGTGATCAACCTGTGGGCCACCTGGTGCCCGCCCTGCCGGCGGGAAATGCCGGTGCTGGAAAACGCCCAGAAACAACGGCCTGACGTGACCTTCCTGTTCGTCAACCAGGCCGAAAGCATGCAAAGCGTCAGCACCTACCTGGCCACCCAGGGCCTGAACCTGGACAACGTCCTGTTCGACGCCAGTGGCCGCCTGGGCCAAGCCGTGGGTTCGATGGCGCTGCCGACCACGCTCTTCTATCAAGCCGATGGCCGGCTGATCAACAGCCACCTGGGCGAGCTGTCCCAGGCCAGCCTGGCCCGCGCCATGGAATATTTCGACCCCACGGACTCGACCGCCGCCAAGACGGCCCCTTCAAGGAAACCCTTATGCCCCGCCTCCGCCACCTGCTGACCCTGCTGCCCCTGGCACTCGCCGCCAACCTCGCCCACGCCGAAGAATGGCCGGCGCCGATCAAACAGATCGAAGCCAAGGGCGCCAAGATCATCGGCAGCTTCGATGCACCGGGCGGGCTCAAGGGCTATGCCGCGCAGTACCAGAACCGTGGCATGGCGCTGTACCTGACCGCCGACGGCCAGCACGTGCTGGCCGGCAACCTGTACGACGCCAAGGGCAATGACCTGAGCACCGCGCCCCTGGAAAAACTGGTCTACGCGCCGATGGCCAAGGAAATCTGGGCCAAGATGGAACGGAGCAGCTGGATCCAGGACGGCGATAAAAACGCGCCGCGCACCGTCTACCTGTTCAGCGACCCCAACTGCCCGTACTGCAACATGTTCTGGGAACAGGCGCGGCCCTGGGTCAAGGCCGGCAAGGTGCAGTTGCGCCACATCATGGTCGGGATCATCCGCGAGGACAGCCCCGGCAAATCGGCGGCGCTGCTGGCCAGTAAAGACACGGCCCAGGCCCTGCAAGAACATGAGTCTGCGGGCAAAGCCAGCAAGCTCAAGGCCCTGGCCAAGATCCCGGCCGAGATCCAGGCCAAGCTCGATGCCAATATGAAGTTGATGGAAGAGCTGGAATTGTCGGCCACCCCGGCGATTTTCTACCTGGATGACAAGGGCCAGTTGCAGCAACAGCAAGGGGCGCCGTCGCCGGATAAACTGGGGAAAATCCTCGGCCCGAAGTAATCGCTCGACGCTGGCCGGACAAGGCCTCCAACGGTTGGAGGCCTTGTTGCGCAGCTTACATCTCTGTCACAGTCAAGCCAGTCACGTCGTAGTCATTGCCCGGCCCCCCCCCCATCTGCAGGTTGTCCAAGGTGAGCCGCACCGTAGCGGCCTTGGCCTGGAACACGCCCTGGAGCAAGTACCAGGTGGCAGGAGGTAACATTTCCGCTGAGATTGGCACCCCCTGGGCCGTGAGGATCAAGCGCGGCCTGTTCACTAACAGCGGAATATCACGGATCCACGCACTGAACCGATAGGAACGCCCCACCTGCAGCCCGCTGAAGTCCTTGAACAGTTTCACACGCTGCGTGGCTGGATCGCTGGTATCGGTGTACCCCCAGTCCTGCAAGTAATACCCGTTCGCCGCTCCAGGCACAGCACCTAGCTTGAGCACCAGATCGCCAGGATTGGTGGCACCGGGTCCTCTGTTCCAGCCATTCCAGCCTTTGCCGGCAGGATCGAAGTCGGTGTGGTCGGAGAATGCCTTACTTAACAGCAGCTGCAACGCCGGAAACACCACCGCCGTACTTTCCTGGCTGCTTCCATCAGCAGTGACTTTGCAGGTGAACGTCAAGGTGCTGAGATCCTTCAAAAGCTCAAGCTCGATTCGCCTCAACGCTTGCTTGAGCCCGGCGCTGACTTCTGCCGCCGTCACGACCTTGCCCAGGTAAACATTAAAAATGTACGGGCTGCCATCCTCCCTGGTCCCAATCCCGCGCAGCCAGACTCTCTGGTTCGGCAAGATAAACCACCAGGGTTGCACGGTAATGTCCGCATCGGCGCTGAAAGTGCGCAAATCCAGAATGTTGTTGGTAGCCTGCGGCACCACCGGCGTCGGCAAACGTACGGGCACACTAATCTGCAGGTCGAGGTCCGGGGAAGTTGCCACTTTGCACAGACTGGTGACGGTGTAGTTGATCTTCACCGTCTTGCCGATCCCATGGATCACTGCTTCCCGGGGAATATGGAAATCCACGTAGCCTGGATCACTGCTGCCAGGCTTCGACATCACTGGTAGGCAAGTACCGTCTGTGCGCGTCCAGCACACACTGATTGTATGACTAGGGTTGATCAGCGCGTAGGCCACGCGCACCGTCACGCCATCCCGGCCGTTGTAAACCGTGAGCTGGGTGCCCACCGCTTCGCAGACCGTGGGCGCCTTGAGCTCCAGCCCCTCCTGTGCGATGTCCAGAAGCAATACCGGGAATCTGTGGGCACTGTCCTTGTCCAGCTGGCCGTTGAAATTCACCGCAAAATGCACTTCAAAAGCGCTGCAATCCGCCAGTTTTTGCAGCTCGTGGCGCGGTAACGGCGCCTCGACACCGGTCAACCACTGCTCGGTGACCGGTACCCCCTCCAGCACCTCAAAGCTATATGGGCTGCCGTCTTCCAACTCTCCGGTCACCCACAACCAGCAGGGCTGGCCCAGGGCAATGTAAGGCCAGGCAACCACCGTTGCGCTAGCATCGCCGCCGAATGTACTGAGGTCCAGGGTGCTGCCCGTCGCCTGTTCCACCGCCAGGTTGGGCAGGCCGCTGATATCCAGGACATGCACCTTTTGTGGCGGCGACTCCCATTCGCCGCCACACACACGTGACACGCTGTAGCCCAGCAATATCTGCTGGCGCAGGTTGGCGCTGATCGCCGACGGCGCAACGGCGAATACCAGGCTCTGCTCCCCCTGCGCCACAACGCGACACTCCAGCCCCGGCGACCCAGGCCCAGGCGTGCCGATGAACGTGGGGCAAACCATATCCCCCGGGCACATACGCTCGTACGCCACCTGGATATGCGCGCCGTCCTGCGTGTTCACCGGGTTGACGATCCAGCCGTCGGCGCCGCAGTCCACCGCCTCGACAAGATGGGGCTTGGGCAACTCCAGGTGCGGTTCGGTGAGCAGGTTCACCAGCAGCGAAGGAAACGCACGATAGACCGGCCGCGAATCCCTGGGTGGCAGAAACTCAACGCTGAACAGGATGTACAACTCGCTGTCATGCTTGAGCGCCGCCAGTTCGGCCCGGGGCAAGGTCCGGGTCCAACCGTTGCGAATCTCCTCTTCACTGACCGGCTCCCCGTCAAAAAGGTACAGCCGGGCTTTTGAGCCATCCGGGTAGACACCACCGATATACAGCTGCACACGTTGCGTGGTGCCGATAAATGGCCAAGGCGCAACATGGATCGTGACCGGGTCATCACAGCACATCTGCCCAAGGTCCAGGCTGTTGAACGGGGCTTCGAGGATCTGCGGCCGGGGCAGGTTGGACGGCAGCGGGATCCAGACCACGCCATCAGGCGACGCTTGCTCGCCGCCATCACGGGTCACGGTGTAGCTGAAATTCGCGAAGTTATCCAGGCGCATACCCACGAACTGCGGCGGGATATGGAAGTCGATACAGCCTTCGTCCATACCGTTCTGTGGGGGGATAGGGGCACAATCGCCGTGGGTCGATTCCCAGCACAGGGAGATACTGTCAGTGCTGCGCATATCCTCGTAACAGACACGTACCGTTGCGCCCTCCAGCAATTTGAGCGGGTCCACCTCAGCCTGGCCTTGCGCCTCGACCAATTTCGGTTCGGGCAAGTGCAACGACGCATCCACAAACAACAGCACGGTTGTACGGGGATGAAACTCGTGGGCGTTTTCCGGAAGCTGGGTTTCGTAGATCGGATCAACCGGCACCGGCGGCTGGGGTGAGGTGCCATCAAAGATCACGGCCATGTGGATGGTCAGGGCCGAGTAGTCCTCGCGCCGTGCCATCCAACTGCGCGCGAGCTTGAACTCAAAGATATGCCCGGCAATGGCCTCGGCGGCCGTCACCACATGGTCCCGAGCGACCCAGCTAAACGCGAACGGAGGCTTGTGCTGATCGCCTGCCACATTGATAAACAGCCGCTGCCCGGCTTGGATCATCGGCCACGCCTTGACCCTGATGGTCTCATCGCCGCTGAATGCCTTCATATCCAGTTGCCAGGTGCTATGGATGTATTGCGCATGGGCAAACACCGGCAGCGATGCCTGGAGGTCCTGCTCGCGGATCTGTTGGACCTCCAGTTCCAGCACCAGCGACTGCTTGAGTTGACCGCCCACAGACGCTGTGTACCAGATCAACACGGTATGCCCGATGCAGGTACTGACCCACTGCCATGGAATGGGAATGTCAATGCTGCCAGTGGTACTGCCTGTTCGCACAATCGGCTCGAACACCGGCTCGTCCTGATCCCGGATGGCCCAGTACAACGTCACCGGTGTCGCGCCCATCCCGGCAAATGCAATAGTTGCGCGCGTGCCGTCGATGGCGTCGATGGGATACAGGATGTTGTTGTTGGCGGCGTATTGAATCTGCGGATAGGGTAATTCGACGGTGGCTTCAACAAGGGGCTGGGCAGCGGCCGGTGACGAACTTTGGGGCGCAGTTTTTTTAACCATGACAGGACCTCCAGTCCAGGGAAAGTTAACCAGCAGGCCTGACCGCCAGGCCAAAAACTGCTGTTATCTAACGCTTGGAATACAAGCCTTGCCTACTGTCAGAATTGACAGCTCACACACCGACAATGCGCATAACCGACCAACGGCGGAACGCCCGCCGCATCTGCGGGCGCCGCCTTTGCCGGCTTAAAGCCCCTCCAGCTCAGCCATCAAATCACTCAGCCGGTCCACTGTGCCGGCGCTGATATCATGGGCCGCCAAGCCCTCGATGTACGTCGCCAGTTCTGCCACCGTGCTGCATTCGAACATCGCCCGCAGCGGTACATCCCGTTGCAGGCTCTTCTGCACCCGCGAGGCGATTTGCGTGGCCAGCAGCGAGTGCCCACCCAGCTCGAAGAAGTTATCCAGCACGCCCACCTGCTCGACCTTCAGCACCTGGGCCCAGATCGTGGCCAGGGTCTGCTCCAGTTCGCTGCGCGGCGCGAGGTAGTCCTGGCTGTGCAACTGGCCAATCTCCAGGGCCGGCAGGGCCTTGCGGTCGAGCTTACCGTTGGCGTTCAGGGGCAGGCGCTCCAGCCACAGCCAGTGCAACGGCACCATGTACTCCGGCAGTTCGCTGCGCAGGCGCTGCTTGATGCGGTCCAGGCGCTCGCCAGGGTTAAGGCTGGCATCGCTCGCCACCAGGTAACCCACCAGGTGTTTGCCATTGACCCCCTCCTGCACGCCCACCGCCGCATCACGCACCTCGGGCTGCTCATGCAGGCGCGCCTCGATTTCACCCAGTTCGATGCGGTAGCCGCGAATCTTCACCTGATGGTCGATACGCCCGACGTACTCCAGCACCCCATCACTGCGCCGCCGCGCCAGGTCGCCGCTGCGGTACAGGCGTTCCCCCGGCGCGCCAAACGGATCCGGCACAAACACTTGGGCGGTGCGCAGCGGATCGCTGACATAACCGCGCCCGACCCCGGTGCCCGCCACGCACAGCTCGCCCACCGCACCTTGCGGCACCAGCTCCAGCGCGCCGTCGAGCAAGTACAAACGGTTGTTGTCGGTCGGCGTGCCAATCGGCAGGTAGGTGCCACGGGTCGAGGCCAGGTCGACATGGAAGAACGCCACGTCATCCGAGCATTCCGCCGGGCCGTAGGCGTTGACCAGGCCGATGTCCGGATAACGCAGCAGCCATTGGTGCGCCAGCGCCGGCAACATCGCCTCGCCGGTCGGCAGCATCCAGCGCAGGCCGTCCAGGCTGATGTGGTCCTGGGCGAGCATGCCCTGAATCAGCGACGGCACGCTTTCCAGCACCGTGATGCCCTGGGCCTGCACATGCGCCAGCAAGCCCTGCGGGTCATGGGCAATGGTGTTGGGCACGATATCCACCCGCGCGCCAAACAAGGGCGCGGCGAGGAACTGCCACACGGAGATATCAAAGCTTTGCGAGGCGGTCTGGGCGATCACATCCTGCTCGCTCAGATGCAGGTACGGCACCTTGCTCAATTGGTTATTGAGCATGCCGCGCTGCTCGACCATCACGCCCTTGGGCAGCCCGGTGGAGCCGGAGGTGTAGATCACGTAGGCGAGGTTGTCCGGGGCGCTGTA
Organism: Pseudomonas sp. HC1(2025); assembly: GCF_058742075.1. NCBI lineage: Bacteria > Pseudomonadati > Pseudomonadota > Gammaproteobacteria > Pseudomonadales > Pseudomonadaceae > Pseudomonas > Pseudomonas sp. HC1(2025). Next base: position 3,751,678 of record NZ_CP196017.1, read on the forward strand.
GATCCCAGGATTGCTGTCGACACCTGCCAACTCCTCCCACACCAGCAACTTCGGCCGCGCACCACAGGCAAAATCCTCGAGCAACGCCTGCGCCTGCTCGCGGCAGGCCGCAGTACACACCAACAACGGCGTGCGGCTCAGGTCGATGATCCGGCTCAAGCGCTGGCTCGGCAGCCCGGGATCCAGCGGCAAGTAACCGGCACCGGCCTTGAAGCTGCCGATGATCATGCCCAACAGATCCAGGCCACGCTCGGCCAGCAGCGCCACCGGCTGGTCGAGGCCGACACCCGCCGCGACCAGGGCATGGCCCAGGCGATTGCTGCGCTGGTTCAGCTCGGCATAGGTCCACTGCCGGTCCAGGCAACTGGCGGCAATGCGCTGCGGATGCTGCGCCACCTGCGCCTCGAACAGTTCGACGTAGCTGCGCTCAAGCGGGTAGTCATGGGCGCTCTGGTTGCAAGCGTCCACCAGGAACTCACGCTCCTGCGCGCCAATCAGCGGCAGGTCGGCCATATCGCCATGGAAGCCCTGCACCAACGCCAGCAGCAGGCGCTTGAACTCGGCGAGCATGCCTTGCACGGTGCTTTGATCGAAATAACGCTGGTCATAGGACAAGTGCAAGCCCAGGTCATCGCCCGGGTAGCACACCGCCGTCAGCGGGAAGTTGGTGTGGGTGCGGCCCGAGTCCGAGGTCGCGTTGAGGCTTTGCGCGCGGTCCAGCACCGAGACTTCCACCGGAGCGTTTTCAAACACGAACAGGCTGTCGAACAGCGGCTGGCCCTTGGGCAGTTCGCTGTGCTCCTGGATAGTCACCAGCGGCAGGTACTCGTATTCGCGCAGTTGCATATTGCTGTCGAGCAAGCCACTCAACCACTGGCGCACGCTGCACGGCTGATCGTCCTCGGGCAACTTGACCCGCAGGGCGATGCTGTTGATAAACAGGCCAACCGTGCGCTGCATGTGCGGCATGTCCACCGGGCGCCCGGCCACGGTGACGCCGAACAGCACGTCACGCTCGCCGCTCAAGCGCCGCAGCACCAAGGCCCACGCCGCCTGGGCGAAGGTATTGACGGTCAGTTGATGAGCCTGGGCCAACTCGCGCAATTGCGCCCCATCGCGCTCATCCAGGCGGGTATAGCAGTCCCCCACCACCATGCCGCCGCTATGGCCGGCGTGTTCCCGCAAGAATGGCCGGTCGCTGGGGATCGGTGTGGTGCGCTCAAACCCTTGCAGGTTCTGCTGCCACCACTGCCGCGCCTCGGCCAGGTTCTGGCGTTGCAGCCAGGCAATATAGTCGCGATAGCGCGGCGGCGCGGCCAGTTGTGCCTCGCGGCCCTCACCCAGGGCGGTGTAGATATCGAAGAAGTCGTTCATCAGCAACGAGCGGCACCAGGCATCGATCAGGATGTGGTGGTTGCTCATCATGAACCAGTAGCGAGCCTCGCCGACGCGGATCAGGCGCAGGTGGAACGGCGCCTGGTTGAGCAGATCGAAACCGGCCTCGCGCTCGCTTTTCAGCAGGGCTTGCAGGCGTGGCTCCTGTTGCTCGGCCGGGGTGCCGGTCCAGTCCAGGTACTCGATCGGCGTGCTGCCGGGCTTGTGGATCACCTGCAACATATCTTCGCCGACGTTCCAGCAGAACGACGCACGCAAAGCTTCATGCCGGGCGATCACGGCCTTCCAGGCCAGGGCAAAACGCTCGGGGTTGAGCTCGCTGTTGATGCGGTAGCGATCCTGCATGTAATAGAGGCCGGTGCCCGGCTCCAGCAGGGTATGCAACAGCAGGCCTTCCTGCATGGGCGTCAGCGGGTACACGTCCTCGATGGCGCTGGCCGGCACCGGCAACGCATCCAGCTGCGCCTGGGTCAGGTGCGCCAGGGGGAAGTCGGACGGCGTCAGGCCACCGGCATCGTCACGCAGGCAATGGGCGATCAGGCTGTGCAACTCGCCCAGGTAGGCATCGGCCAGTTCGCTGATGGTCTGGTGGTCGTGGCGCTCGCGGCTGAAGGTCCAGCGCAGCACCAATTCGCCGCCGTACACCTGGCTGTCCACACTCAAGGCGTTGGGCAGCGGCGCGGCCGGGTCATGGGCCGGGCCGGCAGATACGTCCAGCGGGTGGAACAGCGCCTGGCTGTCGAAGCTCTGGTCGAACTGCCCGAGGTAGTTGAACGTAATCGAAGCACTCGGCAACGCCGCCATGGCCTGGCGACAAGTGCTGTCGGCCAGGTAGCGCAGTACGCCATAGCCCAGGCCCTTGTGGGGCACCGCACGCAGTTGCTCCTTGATCGCCTTGATCGACGCACCCTGCCCGCTGGCCTCCTCGATATCCACTGGGGTCAGGCGCAGCGGGTAAGCGCTGGTGAACCAACCCACACTGCGGGTCAGGTCGATTTCATCGAACAGCGCTTCGCGGCCATGACCTTCCAGTTGGATCAGGGTCGATGCATGCCCGCTCCAGCGGCACAGCACGCGGGCCAATGCCGTCAGCAGCAGGTCGTTGACCTGGGTGCGATAGGCGCTCGGCGCCTGCTGCAGCAACTGCCGGGTGCGCTCGGCATCCAGGCGCACGCTGACCGTCTCGGCGTCGCGATTGCGCAGGCTGCCGTGCGCCCGGTCCACCGGCAGCGCAACCGGCGGGCCGGCCAACTGTTGCTGCCATAGGCTCAGTTCTTCGCGCAGGGATTCGCTGCTGGCGTAGGCCTGCAAACGGGCGGCCCAGTCGCGCACGGCACTGGTCTTGGCCGGCAGGCTGACCGCCTGGCCGTCGCCCAATTGGCGATAGACGTTTTGCAGGTCTTCAAGCAAGACGCGCCAGGACACGCCGTCCACCACCAAGTGATGGATCGCGATCAGCAAGCGTTGCTGGCCAATCGGCCCGTCCACCAGCAAGGCGCGCAGCAGCGGGCCGTGCTCCAGGTCGAGGCTGCGCTGGGCATCGGCGAACAGCGCCTCGCACTGCTGCATATCCGTCACCTGGGCCAGCCACAACACGCCGCCTTGCGGCACGGCCAGATGCTCGGCATGCCATTGCGCGTCGCGCTGGGTGAAACTCAGGCGCAAGGCGTCGTGGTGTTCCAGCACGGCCAACAGCGCCTGCTCCAGGCGACGGGGATCGAGGGCCTGCACCGGCGCCAGCACCAGGGCCTGGTTCCAGTGCTGACGCGCCGGGATCTCGCTGTCAAAGAACCACTGCTGGATCGGCGTCATCCCCGAGGGGCCAGTCAACACACCTTGCTCGGCAGTGATCTGCTCACTGCGCGTGGCCACTGCGGCCAGGGCCTGCACGGTCTGGTGCTGGAACAGGTCGCGGGGGCTGAAGTGAATCCCCGCCTGCCGCGCCCGGCTGACTACCTGGATCGACAGGATCGAATCGCCACCCAGCTCGAAGAAGTTATCGTGCAGCCCGACCTGCTGCACGTTGAGCACCGCACACCAGATCGCGGCGAGGCTCAGCTCCAGCTCATTGCTCGGCGCCACGTATGCTTGCCGATTGGCATCGGGGTCCGGTTGCGGCAAGGCGCGGCGGTCGAGCTTGCCGTTGGCGGTCAGCGGCATGCTGTCGAGCACCATCAGGTGCGCGGGCACCATGTAGTCCGGCAGTTGCGCCTTGAGGTGGGTCTTGAGTGCCTCGCGCAAGGCGGTGTGGTCGCTGGCATCGCTGACCAGGTACGCCGCCAGTTGCTTGCCACTCGGCGCATCCAGGGCCAGGACCACCGCCTCACGGACCGCTTCATGCTCAAGCAGGCGGGTTTCGATTTCGCCCAGCTCGATGCGAAAACCACGGATTTTCACCTGATGGTCGATCCGCCCCAGGTACTCCACCAGGCCATCGGCGCGTTGGCGCACCAGGTCGCCCGTGCGGTAGAGCCGCCCGCCATCGGCATACGGGTCGGCCACAAAACGTTCGGCGGTCATGCCCGCACGCTGGTGATAACCCTGGGCCAGGCCAGCGCCGCCCACGTACAGCTCGCCAGTCGCGCCTTGGGGCACCAGCGCCAGGTCGGCATCCAGGATGTAGGCAACGCGCGCGCCGATGATGCTGCCGATCGGCACACTGGCGGCACCCTCCTCCAGCACCTCGGGGGCCAGGCTGGCCAGGGGCATGACCACCGTTTCGGTCGGCCCATAGGCATTGAAGAACAGCGCCGGCTGGAACGCCGCGCGGATGCGCTGCAGGTGTTCGCCAGTCAGCGCCTCGCCGCCGGTGATGCACATGCGCACCGGTAGGGTCTGGTTTTGCGTGGCCAGCCATTGCGCCAACTGGCTGCCATAGCTTGGGGTAAAACCGAGGATATTGATGCGATGCTCACGGATCAGCCCGCAGATTTCTTCGGCATCCCATTGACCCTGGGCGCGCAACACCACCTGCGCGCCACTGAGCAACGGCACCAGCAGGCGCTCGGTGGCGGCGTCGAAGTTGATCGAATAGAAGTGCAGCTCGCAATCGTCGGGGCGCATGCCAAAGCGCTCGATCACCGCCTGGCAATGCATGGCGATTTCACCGTGGGACACTACCACGCCCTTGGGCTTGCCGGTGGAACCGGAGGTGTAGATCAGGTACGCCTGATGCTGCGCCAGACTGATCGCCGGCAGGTCGCTGGCCGGGTAGTTGGCGAGCACTGGCAGGTCATCTTCCAGGCACCAGCAACTGACGCTGGCGGGCAACTCGCCAAGGGCCTCGAACATCGCCGCATCGCTGAGCAACAGGCCGATGCCGCTGTCTTCGATCATGTAGTGCAGGCGGTCCAGCGGGTATTCCGGGTCCAGCGGCACATAGGCGCCACCGGCCTTGAGGATCGCCAGCAGGCCAATGACCATTTCCAGGGACCGCGGCAGCGCCAGGCCGACCCGCACCTGCGGGCCCACCCCACGCTCGCGCAGCATCCAGGCCAGGCGATTGGCGCGGCTGTCCAGCTCGCGGTAGCTGAGGGTGTGGCCGGCGAACGTCAGCGCAGGCGCATCCGGACGGGCTTGCACCTGGGCGCTGAACAGATGATGGATGCACTGGTCGAGACGATGCTCGCCGGCCTCGATGCCGAGGCTGTCTTGCAGGGCGCGCTGTTCATCGACTTGCAGCAGCGGTAGCTCGCTCAGGCGCTGTTGCGGATCGGCGATCAGCGCCTCCAGCAGGTTGCACCAATGGGCGGCCATGCGCGCAATGCGCGGCTCGTCGAACAGGTCGGTGCTGTAGGTCAGGCAGCAACCCAGGCGATGGTCGAGGTCGGTGACTTCCAGGTTGAGGTCGAACTTGGTGGCACGCGCGTCGTTGGCCAGGTATTCGACCGTCATCCCGGCCAATTGCCGGCTTTGCTGGAACTCCCAGCGCTGCACGTTGCACATCACCTGGAACAGCGGGTTATACGCAGCACTGCGCGGCGGTTGCAGGGCTTCCACCAGGTGGTCGAACGGCAGGTCCTGATGGGACTGGCCTTCGATCACGGTGTGACGCACGTGCTCAAACAACTCAGCGACACGCATCTGCCCGTCGAGCTGGCAACGCAGTACCTGGGTGTTGAGGAACGCACCGATCAGCCCTTCGCTTTCCGGGCGGATGCGGTTGGCCACCGGCGCACCGATGCGCAAGTCGGTCTGGCCACTGTAGCGGTAAAGCAGCGTCGCCAGGGTCGCGGTCATGGTCATGAACAGGGTCAGGCCATGCTCGGCATTGAAGGCGCGCACCTTGGCGGCGAGTTCATCGCCAAGGTCAAAGCGGTACAGCTCGCCCTGGTGACTTTGCACCGCCGGGCGTGGCCGGTCGGCGGGCAGTTCCAGTAGCGGATGCTCGTTGCCCAACTGCGTGGTCCAGTAATCGAGCTGGCGCTGGCGCTCGCCGGCCTCCAGCCATTGGCGCTGCCACACGCTGTAGTCCAGGTACTGCACCGGCAACGGCTCCAGGGGCGATTCGCGCTCATCGATAAAGGCTTCGTAGAGCGCGCTGAGTTCACGGGCAAAGATGTCCATGGCCCAGCCTTCGGTGACGATATGGTGCAGGGTCAGCACCAGGTAGTGCTCCTGCTCGCCCGCCTTGACCAGGCAGGCGCGCAACAACGGCCCGGTTTCCAGGTTGAATGGGCTGTGAGCTTCCTGATCGGCCAGTTGCTGCAAGCGCTGTTGACGCTCAGCCTCGTGCAGCGCCGAAAAATCCTGCCAGCTCATGCGCACGCTGCTTTGCGCGGCGACTTTCTGCTGGGCCACGCCATTGACACTTGGGAAGGTCGTGCGCAGGGTTTCGTGGCGCATGATCAGGGCTTGCAACGCCGCCTCGAAACGCCCCACATCCAGCACCCCGCGCAAGCGCGCCATGCCGCCGACGTTATAGGCCGGGCTGTCCGGCTCCATTTGCCAGAGGAACCACATGCGCTGCTGGGAATAGGACAACGGCACCGCCTGGCGGCGATCCACCTTGCCAATCGCGGTCTGCTGGTTGCGTTGGCCGCTGGCCTGGATCAGCCGCACCTGCTCGACAAAATCCCCCAGCTCACTGGCTTCGAACAAGGTGCGCAGCGCCAGCTCCACATCACAGGCCTGGCGTGTGCGGGAGATGATTTGCGTGGCCAGCAGCGAATGGCCGCCAAGGGCAAAGAAGTCGTCGCGCAGGCCGATGCGCGGCAGGCCCAGGACCTGGCGCCAGATCGCAGCGATCTGCTGTTCCAGGGCGGTGTGCGGCTCCACATGTTCACGCACCTGCCACACCGGTTCCGGCAAGGCACGGCGGTCCACTTTACCGCTGGGGCTCAGGGGCATGACGTCGAGGCGGATCAGTTGTGCCGGCACCATGTACTCCGGCAATTCGGCGGCCAGGGCGGCTTTCACGTCCGGCTCATCCAACTCGCCGCTGGCCGTGTAGTAACCGATCAACTGCGCACCGCCGGCGGTGTCGCGGATCAGCACCAGCGCCTGGGCGATGCCTTCCTGGGCCAGCAACCGCGCCTCGATTTCTTCCGGTTCGACCCGAAACCCGCGCAGCTTGACCTGCTGATCCAGGCGCCCGAGGTACTCCAGTACCCCGTCGGCCGCCCAGCGCACGCGGTCGCCGGTGCGGTACAGACGTGCGCCGGCCGCGCCCAGTGGGTCGGCAACAAACCGTTCGGCGGTCAGCCCCGCACGCCCCAGATAACCGCGCGCCAGGCCAATCCCGCCGATGCACAGCTCACCCGGCACACCTGCGGGCAGCAGGTTGAATTGCTCGTCCAGCACCCGGCAAATCACATTGCCCAAGGGGCGGCCAATCGGCGAGCGTTCGCCATCGGCACGCTGGCAGTGCCAATGGGTGACGTTGATCGCGGTTTCGGTGGGCCCATAGCGGTTGTGCAACTGCACCGCCGGCAGTAGCGCCAGGAGGCGATTGCGCAATTGGGCGGGCAAGGCTTCACCACCGGAGAATACCCGACGCAGGCTGGTGCACTCGGCCGCCAGCGGCTCATCGACAAACAGCTGCAACAGGGGCGGCACAAAATGCAGGGTAGTCACCCCATGTTCCTGGACCAGTTGCGCAATCCGATGGGGGTCACGATGTTCGCCGGGACCGGCCAGGACCAGGCGGCAACCAATGATCAGCGGCCAGAAGCATTCCCATACCGACACGTCGAAACTGATCGGTGCCTTTTGCATCAGCACATCGCTTTCATCCAACTGGTAGGTGGCCTGCATCCACTGCAAACGCTCCGCCAGGGCCCCATGGGTATTGCCCACGCCCTTGGGCTGGCCGGTGGAGCCGGAGGTGTAGATCACATAGGCGAGGTTGTCGGCATTGAGGTGCAGGCCCGGCGCCTGGGTCGGCCAACTGTCGAGCTTGAGGCTGTCCATGGCGATCACCGACACGCCCGCGGCCACCGGCAACTGGTGCAGCAGGTGGGTCTGGGTCAGCAGCAATTGCACGCCGCTGTCGGCCAGCATGTAGGCCAGGCGGTCGGCTGGGTAGTCCGGGTCCAGCGGCACATAGGCGCCGCCGGCCTTGAGGATCGCCAGCAAGCCAATCAGCAGTTGCGGCGAGCGCTCGGCGGCAATCGCCACGCACACGTCCGGGCCGACGCCTTTGTCACGCAGGTAATGGGCCAGGCGGTTGGCCTGGGTGTGCAGTTGGCCAAAGGTCAGGCTAGCGCCGTGCCAGACCAGGGCGGCGCGCTCGTCGGTGTACTGGTTGAGTTGCTCCGGCACCAGGCACTGCGCCGGCGCGCAGGGTGCCTCGCTCCAATGGCGTTGCTCGGCGTGTTCGTCGGCCTGCAACAGTGCAAGATCGCCCACGGCCTGCTGCGGTTGCGCGCAGACCGCCTGCAACAGGTTGACGAAATGCGTGGCCAGACGCGCGATGGTGCTGGCGTCGAACAGTTCGTCAGCGTAGTCGAACGACAGGCTCAGGCGCCCATTGCGGTCTTCTTCGCTGTGCAGTTGCAGGTCGAACTTGGCTTCGCGGCTGTGCCATGGCAGTTCTTCGGCCAGCAGGCCCGGCAGGCGGCGCAAGGCGCCGAGATCGCGCTGCTGATGGTTGAACATCACCTGGAACAGGCCTTGCTCACGGGCTTGCGGGAAGGCTTCCAGCAGTTGTTCGAAGGGTAAGTCCTGATGGGCCTGGGCCTCGGTGGCTGCCAGGCGGGTCGCTGCCAGCAGCTCGCTGAACGGCAGGCGCCCATCCACTTCGGCGCGCATCACCAGGGTATTGATAAAGAAGCCGATCAGGCCCTGGGTTTCATGGCGCCCCCGGTTGGCGTTGGGCACGCCGATACGGATATCGCGCTGGCCGCTGTAGCGGTGCAACAGGCTCTGGAACGCCGCCAGCAACAGCACGAATGGCGTGGCCTGGTGGGCCTGGGCGGTCTGGCGGATGGCTGCGCCGAGGCTTGCGTCCAGGCGCACGCTGTAGCGTGAAGCGCTGCGCCGGTGCTGGGCCGAGCGCGGGTGGTCGGTGGCCAGGCTCAGGGTGGGATGGTCGTGCGACAGTTGCTGCTGCCAGTAGGCCAACTGTCGCTGGCCCTCGCCTTCGGCCAGCCATTGGCGCTGCCAGCTGCCGTAGTCGGCGTACTGCACGGCCAGGGTCGGCAGCTCGAGGGCCTGGCCCTGGGACGCGGCGGCGTAGAGGCGCGAGAATTCGTCGAGCAGTACATTCAGCGACCAGCCGTCCGCAATGATGTGGTGCAGGGTCACCAGCAACTGGTGATCTTCATCGTCCAGGCGCAACAGGGTGACCCACAGCAGCGGGCCCTGTTCCAGGTCGAACTGGGTGCGCGCCTCGTCCTCGCGGATCTGCGCGGCGCGGGCTTCACGCTCGGCCACGGGCAAGTCGCGCAGGTCGATGACTTGCACGGCAAACTCGCGCTGGGCATCGACACACTGCATGGCCTGGCCGTCGCGCTCATAGAAACGTGTGCGCAGCGCCTCATGGCGCTGGACCAATTGCGCGAAGCTTGCGTGCAGCGCGTCTTCGTCCAGCTCGCCGCGCAGGCGCAGGGCACCGGGGATGGTGTAGGCGCTGCTGTGCGAGTCCAATTGCCAGGTGATCCACAGGCGGTTCTGCGCCAGGGATTGCGGCATATCCTGCTGGCGTGACAAAGCGCTGATTGCGCCTTGGGCCACGCCACCGTCCTGTTGCAATTGGCCGACGCTGGCGGCGAAATCAGCCAGCACCGGCGCCTCGAACAGCAGGCGCAAATTGAGTTCCAGGCCCAGGGTCTCGCGCAGGCGGGCGACTACCTGGGTGGCGCTGATGGAGTTACCGCCGAGCAAGAAGAAGTGATCATCGGCCGCCACTTGTGCGACCTGCAACTGTTCGCACCAGATCGCGGCGATCTGCTGTTGCAACCCCGACGCAAGCGCCTCATCACCCGCCTGCACGGCCTGGCCAGGGAACTGCGCGTAGCTGTCGAGGCTGCCATCGGCCAGGCGGGTGCGGCAGGCCGAACGCTGGACCTTGCCACTGGAGGTTTTCGGCAAAGCGCCGGGATTGAGCAGCACCACCACGCACGGCGCTTCTTGATAGGCCTCGGCCACGGCCTGGCGAATGGCTTTGACCAGGGCCTCGGGCGGCAGGATTTTCTGCACGCTGCGGCTGATTTCTGCGGCGATGCCAATGCCTTCCAGGCCCTGGTCATTCACCGCAAACGCGGCGACACGGCCCTTGCGCACCACTTCCACTTCGCGCTCGACGGTTTGCTCGATGTCCTGGGGGTACAGGTTGTGCCCGCGCACGATCAGCAGGTCTTTCAGGCGCCCAGTGATAAACACCTCGCCGTCGCGCATAAAGCCCAGGTCACCGGTACGCAACCAGGTGCGACCGGCGTGCTGCACGAACGTCTTGGCGGTGGCTTCGGGGTTGCGCCAGTAACCGTGGGCAATGCTCGGGCCGGTGGCCCAGATTTCGCCGATGCAGTTGTCGGCCAGTTCGGCCAGGGTATGGGGCTCGACGATCAGCACCCCATGTTCGGGCTGGCTGCTGCCGCAGCTCATGATCGCACTGCCCTGCCCAGGCTCCGCCCGGTTGGCGGCCAGCGCCTGTTCGTCCAGGCGCAAGGCCGGAATGCCCTGGCCACGGGTACCACCGGCGACAAACAGCGTCGCCTCGGCCAGGCCATAGGAGGCAAAGAAGTTGCTGGGGGTAAAGCCGCATCGGGCGAATTTCTCGGCGAAGCGTTCCAGGGTGTCCAGGCGGATCGGCTCGGAGCCGGAATAGGCCACGCGCCAATGGCTCAGGTCGAGGCGCTCGAGGGCCGAGTCGCTGACCCGCTCGCTGCACAGGCGGTAGGCGAAATCCGGGCCGCCGCTGATGGTCCCGCGGTATTGGCTGATCGCTTCCAGCCAGCGCAAGGGCCGGCCGAGGAAGTATGCGGGCGACATCAACACACACGGCACGCCACTGAAGATCGGTTGCAACAGACCGCCGATCAGGCCCATGTCGTGGTACAGCGGCAGCCAGCTGACAATCACGTCATCGGGGTTGAGGTCGATGCCAAAGCCGCGACGGATCAGTACTTCGTTGGCCACCAGGTTGCCGTGGCTGACTTGCACGCCTTTGGGCAAAGCGGTGGAGCCGGAGGTGTATTGCAGGAAGGCGATATCGTCGTCCTGCAGGTGTGGCGCAACCCAATCGGCAGCGAGTTCGCTGTGCAGTTCATCCACGCAGAGCAACGGCGGCGCTGCCTGGATCTGCCCCAGGGCGTCGCGCAAGCCGCTGCTGGTCAGCAACAGGGTTGGCTCGGCATCGGCGATGATCGACAGCAACCGCTCCTGGTGATGACGGCGGGTGGACTCCGGCGGATAGGCCGGCACCGCGATCACCCCTGCGTACAGGCAACCAAAGAACGCCGCGACATAATCCGGGCCGCTGGGGAACAGCAGCACCGCACGCTCGCCCGGGCCGGCCGAGGCCTGCAAGGCGGCGGCGATGGTGCGGGCGCGCAGGTCCAGGTCACGGTAGCTGAGCACCACGGTGTCGTCGGCGGACTCGGCCAGGAAGCGCAGGGCCACCTGGTCCGGTGTCTGCGCGGCACGGCGCTGGAGGGACTGGACCAGGGTACGGGGAAGTTCGAAGGCGTCCATCATGAGGGGTTCCTGCCTGAAATCGGCTTACGGGGAAATCGGGGATAGAGGGCGTGGGCGTGTGGCGGCGTGTTCAGCCGGTCGCCAGGGCCGCCCGCCGTGCAACGCCATGGCGCCAGCGGGTCAAATGTTCGTCGGCGTAGCGCCGCACGCAGCGCAGCAGCGAGCTTTGCTGCTGCACCAGGAAGAAGTGGTGCCCCTCGAACATGTCCAGGGAGAAACCGCTGGCAGTGTCTTCCTGCCAGTCGAGCAATTCGTCGGCGCGCACGTCATCCTGCTTGCCACCAAATACATGGATCGGCATCGACAGCGGCTCGCGCTCGCCGTACTGGAAGCTGCCGCACAAGAGGAAGTCGGCGCGCAGGATCGGCAATGTCAGCTGCATCAACTCGCGGTTGGCCAGGGCGTCCTCGGGGGTGCCCTTGAGCGTGCGCAGGCGCTCGATCAGTTGGGTGTCGTCTTTTTCCTCGGCGTATTCACTGACATCCCGGCGCGCCGGGCCGGCGGTGGCCGAGGCAAACAACGCCAGCGGCGCAGGCAGGCCGCGTTCGCGCAGGGCGTGGGCCAGCTCGAACGCCAGCAGGCCACCGAGGCTGTGGCCGAACAAGGCATAGGGGCCATCGAGTTCGGCGCTGATCTCGCCGGCCAATTGCGCGGCGAGCGCCTTGATATCGCGCTGCAAGGGTTCGTCCATGCGCATGCCACGCCCTGGCAACTCCAGCGGGCACACCTGCAACCACTCGGGCAACGCCCGGCGCCAGCGGCTGTAGAACATGGCGCTGGCGCCCGAATAGGGCAGGCAAAACAGGCGCAAGCGGGTCGACGTGCTCATCTCAGACCACCCCTGCCTGGAACGCTGGGTTCTCGCGATACAAACGCATGTCGTCGTCCTCCGGGTGCAAATCCATGGCCGGCGTGTTGGCTGGCCTGTCACCAATGAGAACGGATGGCACGGCAAAATAATTAGTCTGCAGGCCGGGGCCCGCACACAAAGAGATGCACCTCACAGTTTGCATTTCGGTATAAGATTAGTTCCACTTCTCATTTGACAATCATTATCATTAAGAATAATTTGTTGCCCGATGTGTAGGAGGCCTCAGCAGGGATGCCCTCCACTAACCTCATTTGCAGCAAGGTGATTTCCATGACGGAACAAGTATCCACAAGCAGGTGCGATTCACCGTTACTCCAGGCGTTTGTCGATAACCGGCTGATCCTGGTCAAGATCGCGGCGCGCATTACCGGCTGCCGTTCCCGCGCCGAAGACGTAGTGCAGGACGCCTACTTCAGACTGCAATCGGCGCCGCAGATCACCTCATCGTTCAAGGCGCAGCTGAGTTATCTGTTCCAGATCGTGCGCAACCTGGCTATCGACCACTACCGTAAACAGGCCCTGGAACTGAAATATTCCGGGACGGAAGAGGAAGGCTTGAATGTGGTTATTCATGGCGCTTCACCGGAAACCTCGCACATCAATTTTTCCACCCTGGAAAACATCGCCGACGCCCTGACCGAACTGCCCCAGCGCACGCGCTACGCGTTCGAGATGTACCGCCTGCATGGCGTGCCGCAGAAGGACATCGCCAAGGAACTGGGCGTGTCGCCGACCCTGGTCAACTTTATGATCCGCGATGCACTGGTGCACTGTCGCAAGGTGTCGGGAACCCATAGCGATACCTTTGCCCGACGGGTCTGACCACCGGGCAAATGCAATGAGGGGTGAGCTTGTGTGGGAGCGGGCTTGTCGGATCGCCGCATCGCCGCGAAAGCAGTGGGTCAGGCAACATCAATGTTTGCTGGGCCGACGTCTTCGCGGCGATGCGGCGATCCGACAAGCCCACTCCCACAGTTGATCTTCATTGCCCCGAAGATCTCAGGCCAACCCACACCGCTCAAAAAACCGCTCCCGCCCCAGAATCATCAGCGCCGCGCGCTTGTGGGGGAAATCGAATTCCTTCTCGCAGTGGAAGCACTGGTTCTGCATATGCCCGATCATCTTCCCATTGTCGGCCCTGGGCTCGGCTACCACGCGCTGGGTGCGCGGGTCGTCGAGAAACAGGTAGTGCACCAGCGCCGACAGCCAACTGGCAACCTTGTGCGGCCCGCGATGATGCTCCTCACCCACCAGCATGTGGATACCGCGGTCGTAGTCGTCTACGTCATAGAACGGCGCGATGCGATCTTCCTTGGCCCAATACGCCTCGAAATAGGCAAAGGGCTCATCGTCGAAACAGCCGATCAGGGTCAGGGTATGCGGGTCCGCAGCAAGCTTGTGCAGATAGTCCCGGTGTTGCTCCAGGCTGCCGCTTTCCTGCCAGAAGTTGGCGACCCGCGCGCTGTTCTGCCAGCGATTGAAGCGAGCCAGGTCCACATCGATCTCCAGCGTGCGCAGTGAGATCCACGCGCCCAGGCGTGCGTCAAAACGTCGGTAGACTTCACCCTGCGGCTTGGGCGCACGCAGCGGGTGGCGCTTGCCCGCGCTGATGATCATCTGCTGTGGATAGGCGCCGCTCGACGGCTGGCCCAGCCAGGGCTGTGGCAATTGCCAGAACAGCGTGCGCTCGCAACGCAACTGCCCCGCCACGTCCGTGGCCAGCAGCAGGCCGCTGCGCAGGGCCTCATCCGGGGCGTGTTCGAGGTGCCAGAAGAGTTGCTGGCGCCCAGGCTCCCGTGCAAACAGCCAGTAACACGCGGCCCACACGGCCTGTAGCGACGGCACCTCAGCGGGGTTTTGCAAATGCAGGTGCAACGCGTCGCCGCGCTCCAGGCGCAGGCGCGCCAGGGGCTGGCCTGCAAGGGTCAGGGTCAGGCGGCTATCGCTTTCATCTGCGTTCAGGGCGGGCCCTGCCGGCAGTGGCAGGGCTGACAAATCTTGGGGATTGGGCATGGAAGGGGCTCACGGTAATCGTCGACAGTTAGACGAAGTGACGTGAACCAGCCGCAAAAATTTAAGGCGCAGGTGTCGCGATCAGGGCGCGTCAGCCACCGGCAGCACATCGATGCGGTACGGTTCGAAGATCTTCACCAGTTCGCCACTGTCGCGCAGGCCCTTGAGCAACGCGGCAAACGCCGGGCCGCTGATCGCCGCCTTGGGCCGCAGCAATGCGTAGTGGTGATAGACCTGATCAATGCGCTCCGACACCAGGAACTGCCCGGCGGTGTCGACATTGCGCACCATGAAGTCGCTGAGGTAGGAGCGCGTCACTAGGGCGATATCCGCGCGGCCACGGGTGACCATCAGCAAGTTGCTGTCATGAGAATAGGTCAACGTGGCGTTGAACTGCGCGGCCATGGCCTTGGGGTCGGGGTTGAAGTTGGCAAAGGCGTAGTGATAACCGCTGAACACCGCCAGGCGCTTGCCCTTGAGGTCGGCGAAATACGCCTGGTCGCGACCGGACTGGCGCTGGGCGACGAAAATCTCGGCGTCCTCCAGGCCCATGTCAACGCTGGTATGGGCAATATCCTGCCATCCCCACTGCGGGTTCTCGAAGATGGCCATGTCGACCCGACCCTGCTCGAAATCACGAAAGCGCCGGGGGATGGAAGTGGGTACCAGCACAAACTGGTAGTCGCTCTGCGCACGGTTCAGTGCCTCCAGCAGTTGCGGCAGCAACCCGGTGTCGGCACCCTGCTCCGGGCGCACGGTATACGGCGGAAAATGCGCGGCACCGATCCGTACCAATTGGGCCGCCCAAACCTGCGTTTGCCACAAGGTGCCCATCGCCAACACTGTAAGTCCTGCAGCCAGCCGCCATGGCGAAAACATCAGGCACGCACCGTTCAAATCTGAATCTCGCTAAGCTAGGCGTTTTTGTCTGTAGAGACAACTTTCTACCCGACAATTAATGACCTGCGCTCCCCGCCTAATCGGCCTTGAGCACCAGCAGCAACGCCTCGTCGGCCAATTGTTCGAGGGTCATGCTGCCCTGGGCGCGGAACCAGGTCGTGGTCCAGGACAACGCCCCGGTCAGGAAACGCCGGGTGATAAACACGTCGCCCTTGATATAACCCGCCTGCTTGGCCTCGCCCAGCACTTGCAGCCAGATGTCTTCGTAGACATCGCGCAACGCCAGCACCTGGGCCTGCCCTTCTGCCGACAGCGAACGCCATTCGTACACCAGCACCGCCATGGCTTCGCCGCTGCCCCCCATGATCGACTGCAACTCGCAGCGAATCAGCGCCAGCACCCGCTCGCGCACGTTGCTCGCTTGGGCCAGGGAGGCGCGCATCATCGCGGTGTTGTAGTGGATGGTTTCTTCCATCACCGCCCGCAGGATTTCGTCCTTGCTCTTGAAGTGGTGAAAGATGCTGCCGGACTGGATCCCCACCGCACTGGCCAGGTCACGCACGGTGGTGCGTTCAAAACCCTTGTTGCGAAACAGGTGAGCCGCGGTCTGCAGCAGCTTGCCCCGGGCGCTGTCGGGGTCGGTCAGTTGCCCGCCGTCCACCATGCTGCGCATTACCTCCAGGGCTTTTTGCTCGTCCATGCTGCTCTCCTCAACTACTTTGATTGCGTCATGGCCGGCAATTTAGGCCGTGACAGCCACCCAAGCAAGCGCTTGGGCAGAAGTTGTGCTCCCAGTTTACAAACCAAGCGCTTGCTTGGTAGTCTCGACCCAGCGATTTTCCAGAGAAGGACTTCCCATGGACAAGACCGTTCGTATCGGCTGCGCCAGTGCATTCTGGGGCGACACCAGCACCGCCGCCGCGCAGTTGGTGCAAGGCGGCGCGCTGGACTACCTGGTGTTCGACTACCTGGCGGAAGTGACGATGTCGATCCTCGCCGGGGCGCGGATCAAAGACCCCCAGGCCGGCTACGCCACGGATTTCATCGAAGTGCTGGCGCCCTTGCTCGGCGATATCCAGCGCCAGGGCATCCGGGTGATCAGCAACGCCGGTGGCATCCACCCCCAGGCCTGCGCCGCCGCCTTGCAGGCCGCCTGCGACCAGGCCCGGGTGCCACTGAAAATCGCCGTGGTGCTGGGCGACGACCTGCAACCGCAGTTCAAGCAACTGCAGGGCATCGAGGATATGTTCAGCGGCGCGCCGTTGCCGGCGATGTGCGTGTCGACCAACGCCTACCTCGGCGCGCCGGGCATCGTCCAGGCCCTGCAACTGGGCGCCGATATCGTCATCACCGGGCGCGTGGTGGACAGCGCGGTGGTCAGTGCGGCCCTGGTGCATGAATTCAACTGGGCGTGGCAGGACTACGACCACCTGGCCCAGGCCGCGCTGGCCGGGCATATCATTGAATGTGGCGCGCAGTGCACCGGCGGCAACTTCACCGATTGGCGCCAGGTGCCGGACTACGAGCACATCGGTTTTCCGATTGTCGAAGTCAGCGCCGACGGCCAGTTCACCGTCAGCAAAGTGCCGGGCACAGGCGGCCTGATCAGCCAACTGAGCGTCGCCGAACAACTGCTGTATGAAATCGGCGACCCGCGCGCCTATCTGCTGCCGGATGTGATCTGCGACTTCAGCCAGGTCACCCTGGAGCAACAAGGCGAAAACCGCGTGCGCCTGCGCGGCGCCAAGGGCCTAGCACCCACCGACCAGTACAAAGTCAGCGCCACCTACCCCGACGGTTTTCGCTGCACCGCAAGTTGCCTGCTGGCCGGCATCGATGCGGTGGCCAAGGCCGAGCGGGTCAGCCAGGCAATCATCAACAAGACCTCGCAGCTGTTCAGCCAACGCGGCTGGGCGCCCTACAGCGAGGTCAACATTGAATTGCTCGGCAGCGAAGCCACCTACGGCGCCCACGCCCGGCGCCAGGACTGCCGCGAAGTGGTGCTCAAGCTGGCGGTGCGCCACCCCAGCAAACAGGCGCTGGTGCTGTTCGCCCGGGAAATCGCCCAGGCAGCCACCGGCATGGCGCCGGGCCTGACCGGCATTGTCGGCGGCAGGCCCACGGTGTACCCACTGATCCGCCTGTTTTCATTCCTGATCGACAAGAGCGCGTGCCATCTGAGCGTCGACTTCCAGGGCCAGTCCCACCCCTGCGAACTGCCTGCCAGCGCGGCCCTGGGTACGCCCCGCGCGCCCCTCGACCCGCCCAAGCCCGAAGGCCGCGCCGATGCCAGCGTGCCCCTGGTCAAACTGGCCGTGGCGCGCTCCGGTGACAAGGGCAATCACAGCAATATTGGCGTGATTGCGCGGCGGCCCGAATACCTGCCGTGGATCGCCGAAGCATTGACCCCGGAGGTGATCGTCGACTGGATGAGCCATGTGCTCGACCCGCTGCACGGGCGCGTCGAGCGCTGGTACCTGCCCGGCAGCCACAGCCTCAACTTCCTCCTGGAAAACGCCCTGGGCGGCGGCGGTATCGCCAGCCTGCGCATCGACCCGCAAGGCAAGGCCTTTGCCCAGCAACTGCTGGAAATCCCGATTGCCGTGCCCCGTCACCTCGCCGATCAACTCACCTAAGGAACTCCTGCCGTGGCCTTCGACTCGATCTTCAAAGCCGACCTGTTCCAGGGGCAAACCATTATCGTCACCGGCGGCGGCAGCGGGATTGGCCGTTGCACCGCCCATGAGCTGGCGGCACTCGGCGCCCATATGGTGCTGGTGGGGCGCAAGCCGGAAAAACTGCAACAGGTCACCCAGGAAATCAGCGAGGACGGTGGCCGCGCCAGTTGGCAGGCCTGTGATATTCGCGATGAAGAGGCAGTGAAGGCACTGGTCAGCCAGGTCATCGAAGCGCACGGGCCGATCCACGGCCTGGTGAACAATGCGGGCGGCCAATACCCCTCGCCCCTGGCGTCGATCAATCAAAAAGGTTTTGAAACCGTGTTGCGCACCAATCTGGTGGGCGGTTTCCTGATGGCGCGGGAAGTGTTCAATCAGTCGATGAGCAAACACGGCGGTGCCATCGTCAACATGCTCGCCGACATGTGGGGCGGCATGCCCGGTATGGGCCACTCGGGCGCGGCGCGCGCGGGGATGGACAACTTCACCAAGACCGCCGCGTTCGAGTGGGGTTACGCCGGGGTGCGGGTCAACGCAGTGGCGCCGGGCTGGATCGCCTCCAGCGGCATGGACACCTACGAAGGCGCATTCAAGGCAGTGATCCCGACCCTGCGCGAACATGTGCCACTCAAGCGCATTGGCACCGAATCGGAAGTCAGCGCGGCGATTGTGTTTTTGCTCAGCCCCGCCGCAGCGTTCGTCAGCGGCAGCACGCTGCGCATCGACGGTGCGGCCAGCCTCGGCAGCCGCGCCTGGCCGCTGCACAAGGCCCAGCCGCCGAGCCCGTCGTTCAATGGTTTTCACCGCGCCTACCTGCCGGATGTGCTCAAGGAGGGCCAATAAACCATGCCGGTCATCGACTCCCAACTCGACACCCACAGCCCGCAGTTCGCCCAGAACCGCGAGGCCATGCTCAGCGCCATCAACCACCTGCGCCAACTGGAACAGAACCTGTTGGACAAGGCCGCCGAGGCCAAGGGCAAGTTCGACAAGCGCGGTCAACTGCTGCCCCGTGAGCGCCTCAACCTGTTGCTCGACCCCGGCGCGCCCTTCCTCGAACTGGCGAGCCTGGCCGGCTATAAGCTGCACGACGACAAGGACGGCAGCGCCGCCGGTGGTGGGCTGATTGCCGGTATCGGTTATGTCAGCGGCGTGCGCCTGCTGGTGGTGGCCAATAACAGCGCAATCAAGGGCGGGACGATATCCCCCAGCGGCCTGAAGAAATCCCTGCGCCTGCAACAGATCGCCATGGAGAACAAACTGCCGGTGGTGACCCTGGCCGAAAGCGGCGGCGCCAACCTGAATTACGCAGCGGAGATTTTCGTCGAAGGCGCGCGCAGCTTTGCCAACCAGGCGCGGATGTCGGCCATGGGCCTGCCGCAGATCACCGTGGTGCACGGCTCGGCTACGGCCGGCGGGGCCTATCAGCCGGGGCTTTCGGATTACGTGGTGGTGGTGCGCGGCAAGGCCAAGCTGTTCCTGGCCGGCCCGCCGCTGCTCAAGGCCGCCACCGGCGAAGTGGCCACCGACGAGGAACTGGGCGGCGCCCAGATGCATGCGCAAACCGCCGGCACCGCCGAATACCTGGCACAAAACGACGCCGATGGGGTGCGTATCGTGCGTGAGATTGTCAGCCTGCTGCCCTGGGACGACCGGCTGCCGCCCCAGCCGGCGCGGGCCTATGCCGAGCCGCTGTATGCGATTGAGGAACTGCTGGGCTTGATCCCCGAGGACCCGAAAAAACCCTACGACGTACGGGAAATCATCGCGCGTATCGCCGACGCCTCCAACTTCCTGGAGTTCAAGGGCGAGTTCGATGCCCACACCGTCTGCGGCCACTTGCAGATCCAGGGCCGGGCCTGCGGGTTTATCGGCAACAACGGCCCGATCACGCCCAAGGGCGCGAGCAAGGCCGCGCAATTTATCCAGCTGTGCGACCAGAGCCAGACGCCGCTGCTGTTTTTCCACAACACCACCGGGTTTATGGTGGGCACCGAATCCGAACAGCAAGGCGTGATCAAGCACGGCGCGAAGATGATCCAGGCGGTGGCCAATGCCCGCGTGCCCAAGCTCACGGTGGTGGTCGGCGGTTCCTACGGCGCCGGCAACTATGCGATGTGCGGCCGTGGCCTGGACCCACGCTTTATCTTCGCCTGGCCCAACAGCCGCACCGCCGTGATGGGCGGCGCCCAGGCCGGCAAGGTGCTGCGCATTGTCACCGAGGCCAAGCAGTTGAAAGACGGCCTGGTGCCCGACCCCAAGGTGCTCGACATGCTCGAACAGGTCACCGCGCAGAAACTCGATAGCCAGTCCACGGCCCTGTATGGCAGCGCCAACCTGTGGGACGACGGGCTGATTGACCCGCGGGACACCCGCACGCTGCTGGGCTACCTGCTGGATATCTGCCAGCAAGCCCAGGTGCGCCAATTGCAACCCAACAGCTTCGGCGCCGCGCGCTTTTAACGATCAGGAGAACAATAAAAATGATCTTCACCCAGGAACACGAAGAGCTGCGCCGTACCGTACGGGGTTTTGTCGAACGCGAGATCAACCCCCACGTCGACGACTGGGAAAAAGCCGGGCGCTTTCCCATCCACGAGATTTTCCGCAAGGCCGGCGACCTCGGCCTGCTGGGCATTTCCAAGCCTGAGAAGTTCGGCGGCATGGGCCTGGACTACAGCTACTCGATTGTCGCCGCCGAAGAGTTCGGCACCATCCGCTGTGGCGGTATCCCCATGTCCATCGGCGTGCAGACCGATATGTGCACCCCGGCCCTCGCACGTTTTGGTTCCGATGAGCTGCGCGATGAGTTCCTGCGCCCGGCCATCAGCGGCGAACAAGTGGGCTGCATCGGCGTCTCGGAAACCGGTGCCGGCTCCGACGTGGCCGGCTTGAAAACTCACGCCCGCAAGGACGGCGACGACTACGTGATCAACGGCAGCAAGATGTGGATCACCAACTCCCCCAGCGCCAACTTTATCTGCCTGCTGGCCAATACCTCGGACGGCAAGCCGCATATCAACAAGTCGCTGATCATGGTGCCGATGAACACCCCCGGGATCAGCGTCAGCCCGCCCCTGGAAAAACTCGGCATGCACAGCTCGGAAACCGCCCAGGTGTTTTTCGATGATGTGCGCGTGCCCCAGCGCAACCGCATCGGCCATGAAGGCGCGGGGTTCATGATGCAAATGCTGCAATTTCAGGAGGAACGGCTGTTTGGCGCGGCCAATATGATCAAGGGCCTGGAGGCCTGCGTCGACAGCACCATCGCCTACTGCAAGGAACGCCAGACCTTCGGCAAGGCCCTGATCGACAACCAGGTGATCCACTTTCGCCTGGCCGAGCTGTCCACCGAGATCGAATGCCTGCGCGCGCTGGTCTACCAGGCCACCGAGCAATACATCAAGGGCCAGGACGTGACGCGGCTGGCCTCGATGGCCAAGCTCAAGGCCGGGCGCCTGGGCCGCGAAGTCAGCGACAGCTGCCTGCAATACTGGGGCGGCATGGGCTTTATGTGGGACAACCCGGTGGCCCGCGCCTATCGCGATGTGCGGCTGGTTTCGATTGGTGGCGGCGCCGACGAGATCATGCTGGGGATCATCTGCAAACTGATGGGCACGCTGCCGGGGAAAAAGTCGTGAACGCCTGTGAAACCCTGGTGCTGGAACCGCACAACGGCGTGCTGCACATCACCCTCAACCGCCCGCAGAGCCGCAATGCCATGAGCGTGCAGATGGTCAGCGAACTGCGCGCAGTACTGGCGGATGTCGCGCCTGACGAGCAGGTGCGGGCATTGGTGATCAGTGGTGCCGGCGGGCACTTCTGTGCAGGCGGCGATATCAAGGACATGAGCGGTGCGGGCAGCCGTGAAGGCTTGCGTGATCTGAACCGGGTGTTTGGCGCGCTGTTGCAGGAAGTCGAAGCGCTGCCGCAGGTGGTGATTGTGGTGTTGCAGGGCGCGGTGTTGGGCGGTGGGTTTGGCCTGGCGTGTGTCAGTGACATCGCCATCGCCGATCACCAGGCGCAGTTCGGCTTGCCGGAAACCAGTTTGGGCGTGCTGCCGGCGCAGATTGCGCCGTTTGTGGTGCGGCGCATCGGCCTGACCCAGGCCCGGCGCCTGGCGCTGACTGCGACGCGGTTTGACGGGGTCGAGGCGCAGCGCCTGGGGCTGGTGCATTTTGTCGAGCATGACCCCCAAGGGTTGGCGCAGCGCCTGGATGAGGTGTTGGGGCAGGTATTGCGTTGTGCACCGCGCGCCAATGCGCAGACCAAGGCGCTGTTGCTCCAGAGCCTGGATCAACCGTTGGAACTGCTGCTGGATCAGGCTGCCGATTGGTTTGCTGAGGCGGTGACGGGGGAAGAAGGAATCGAGGGGACGCGGGCGTTTGTTCAGAAGCGCAAGGCCAGGTGGGTGAGTTGATCTTGAAAACACCACATTCCCTGTGGGAGCTGGCTTGCCTGCGATGCGGGCACCTCGGTCTGTCAGGGATACCGAGATGATGCAATCGCGGGCAAGCCAGCTCCCACACAAGCCCGCACCTGCGCAACCAATCAAACAGGGACCGAAAATGCCCAGTTTCAATAAAATACTGATCGCCAACCGCGGCGAAATCGCCTGCCGGATCCAGCGCACCGCCCAAGCCCTGGGCTACCGCACCGTGGCGGTCTATAGCGAGGCCGACGCCGACGCCCTGCACGTACACATGGCCGACGAAGCCGTGAACATCGGCCCAGCCCCGGTGCAGCAGTCGTACCTGAACATCCCGGCCATCCTCGAGGCCGCACGCCTCACCGGCGCGGACGCGGTGCATCCAGGCTATGGCTTTCTCTCGGAAAACCCGGAGTTCGCCAAGGCCTGCCTCGCCGCCGGCCTGGTGTTCATCGGGCCCAGTGCCCACGCCATCGAGTTGATGGGCAGCAAGCGCCTGTCGAAAATCGCCATGCTCGCCGCTGGTGTGCCGTGTATTGCCGGCTACCAGGGCAGCGCGCAGGACGACGCCACCCTGCAAAGCGAAGCCGAGCGCATCGGTTACCCACTGATGATCAAGGCCAGTGCCGGCGGCGGCGGACGCGGCATGCGCCTGGTGCACACGGCTGCGCAGTTGCTCGAACAACTGCACACCGCACGCTCCGAAGCCCTCAATGCCTTTGGCAGCGACGAGTTGATTCTGGAGCAGGCACTGATCGCGCCGCGCCATGTGGAAATCCAGCTGTTCGGCGACACCCACGGCAACCTGATCTACCTGGGCGAGCGTGATTGTTCGGTGCAGCGCCGCCATCAGAAGGTCATCGAAGAAGCGCCCTGCCCGGTCATGACCAGCGAGCTGCGCCAGGCCATGGGCGAAGCGGCGCTCAAGGCCGGGCGCGCCGTGGAGTATGTCGGCGCCGGCACCGTGGAGTTCCTGCTGGACCGGGACGGACGCTTCTATTTCCTGGAGATGAACACCCGCCTGCAGGTGGAACACCCGGTCACCGAACTGATCACCGGCCTGGACCTGGTGGACTGGCAACTGCAAATCGCCGCCGGCCAGCCCCTGCCCTTGCGCCAGGAGCAAGTGACGCTGAGCGGGCACGCCATGGAGGTGCGCCTGTACGCCGAGGACCCGGCCCAGGGTTTCCTGCCACAAACCGGCGAGGTGCTGCGCTGGGAGCCGGCGGCCGGGGTGCGGGTCGATCATGGCTTGCTGGCCTCACAGCGCATCAGCCCGTTTTATGACCCGATGCTGGGCAAGATCATCGCCCACGGCGCCACCCGCGAAGAGGCGCGGCGCAAGCTGCTGCGCGCGGTGCAGGACTGCGTGCTGCTGGGGATTGCCAGCAATCAGCGCTTACTGGTGGACTTGCTCGAGCACCCGCAGTTTGTCGCGGCGGATTTCAGCACCGGGTTCATCGCCGAACACTTCAGCGACATTGCCCGCCCCGCCATCAGCGACGAACAACTGGCAGTGGCCGCCGCACTGTTCTATCGGCACAGCGCGGCAGCGCATCACCCTGCCCTGGCGGGCTGGCGCAACAATGCCAGCGTGCCCTGGACCTATCGCCTGGGTGTTGATGAGCAGCGTCATGAGGTCAGCGTGCGGGTATTGGCGCAGGATCACGTGCAAGTCGGCGCTGTCGATATCCACATCAAGGGCAGCGACGGGCGCTGGGCCAGCCTGGTCATCAACGGCATCCGGCGGCGGCTTGCCTATCACCTGCACGGCTCCCAGCTCTGGCTGTTGTACTCAGGTCACAGCCTGTGCGTGAGCAACCAGACGCAAACCGTGGCCAGTCGGGAAGAGGCCGCCAGCAGCGGCACGGTCAAGGCGCCGATGGACGGTGCCATCACCCTGCTGCAGGTGCAGGAGGGGGATGTGGTGAGCAAGGGCCAACTGTTGCTGGTGCTTGAAGCGATGAAAATGGAGCACCCGCTCAAGGCAGGGATCGATGGGGTGGTCAAGGCCATTGCAGTCACCGCCGGCGATCAAGTGCGTAATCGCCAGGTATTGCTGCAGATCGAGTAGCCCTGGGCGGAACTACCAGGCTTGGCTACGCTCTATCCCCATCAGAAAGGGATGAGTACGGGAACCTGCGATGCCTGATTGGCTGATTATTGATCTTGAAGCCACAACGGATGACGGCGGCTGGCCCGTGTCGGAGATGGAAATCATCGAGATCGGCGTGAGCCTGGTCAACCGCCAGGGCCGCGAGCTGGACCATTTCCAGCGCTTCGTGCGGCCCTTGCGCCGGCCATTGTTGACGCCGTTCTGCCGCCAGTTGACGCACATCAGCCAGGCCAATATCGACAGCGCGGCGCCCTTGACCGAGGTCTGGCCACTGTTTGAGCGCTGGCTGGGCCAGCATCATCCGCGCCTGGAAAGCTGGGCCAGTTGGGGTGACTATGATCGCCAGCAACTGGAACTGGAGTGGCAGCGCCATGGCCTGGCCAGCGTGCTGGCCCAGACGCCCCATGTGAACCTCAAGCAACGCTTCGCCAAAGCCCGGCGCCTGGACAAGCCATTGGGGCTCAATGGCGCCCTGCAACTGGCGGGCATGCAGTTCAACGGCCAGCAACACCGGGCACTGGAAGATGCGCGCAATACGGCGCGTTTGCTGCCGTTGATTTTGCCCGTGTAGAAGGCATACTGGCCGACCTTTCTTGCCCCTTTTTTCGAGGATTCACCCATGTTCAAAGTCAATGAGTACTTCGACGGCACCGTCAAGTCGATCGCCTTCGGCACCCCTGAAGGTCCGGCGACCATCGGCGTCATGGCCCCGGGTGAATACGAGTTCGGCACCGCCCAGCGTGAAATCATGCACGTGGTCTCGGGCGCGCTGACCGTCAAGCTGCCAGGCAGCGACAGCTGGGAAACCTTCGCCGCCGGCAGCCAGTTCAATGTGCCTGCCGACAGCAAGTTCCAGCTCAAGGTGGCTGTAGACACCGCCTACCTGTGCGAATACCGCGGCTAAGCCTTTCCCGCGCACAAAAAAATGCCCGTCTCGCTGAGACGGGCATTTTTCATGGGGACTGGGTTACTCGAGGATCGTCACCGGCATACCGACTTCCAGGTGGCCCACCCCGTCATTGACCAGGTTCTGGCCGAACATCACGCCATCGGGCTCCTTGCGGTAGGTTTCCAGGGTCGCCAGCGGCTGGCGGTCGGCGCTGCGCTCACCCGTTGCCGGGTCGATGGTGGTGAGGATGCACCGCGAGCAGGACTTGACCACCCGGAACTCTACCTCCCCGATGCGCAGGCGCTTCCAGCCGTCCTCGGCAAAGGCCTCACTGCCTTCGATCACCAGGTTGGGGCGAAAGCGCAGCATTTCCATGGGCCGGCCGATGCGCTGCGACAAGTCGTCGAGGGACGCCTGGCCGATCAGCAATAGCGGGAAACCGTCGGCGAATGCCACTTGGTCATCATCCTTGCCATAGCCGGCCGCCGTAGTGCGCGCGCGCTCCAGGGGCACCTGCACCAG
Source organism: Pseudomonas sp. HC1(2025) (assembly GCF_058742075.1). Lineage (NCBI taxonomy): Bacteria > Pseudomonadati > Pseudomonadota > Gammaproteobacteria > Pseudomonadales > Pseudomonadaceae > Pseudomonas > Pseudomonas sp. HC1(2025). The sequence goes on from NZ_CP196017.1 coordinate 3,777,628, forward strand.
GCGGGTCGGTTTGCCGATAAAGTCGCTGACCCAGCGCGCGGCTTCATCGCCGGCATCGGGAACCCGCAGGGTGTCGCGCCAGATGGTCACACCGCGCAACTCGGCGTCAGCGCCGGGCAATGCCACGTCCAGCGTGGGCTGGCCAGCAGCACTCAAGGTCAGGCCTCCAGCGCCGTTCCAGAGGGCCGACAACTGACTCATCTGCGCTACTGCGCGCTGGGTCAGGAAGCGCCCGCTGGCCTCGTCCACCAACATCCAGCGTCGATCCCCGTCCAGCCCCAGTTTATCCAGGCCGATATGCGCCAAGGTCTCTGCCTTGCCCGACTTCAAGGGGTACCGATACAACGCGCTGAGACGAAGCATGAGCCTGGGTTCCTGTGAACAAAAACGTCACCCTATACGAGCACGCTGCCAGAATCAAAACTTCCCCGGTCGGCAACGTGGCCAGAAGGTATCAGGCTGGGACTTCGTCCAGCATCAGGCGCTGGCGCACCACATCCACCAACTTGTCGGGCTGGAATTTGGAGAGGAAGTTGTCGCAACCGACCTTCTTCACCATCGAATCGTTGAAGCTGCCGGACAACGAGGTATGCAACACCACATAGAGGCCACGCAGGCGCGGGTCGTTGCGGATCTCGGTGGTCAGGCGGTAGCCGTCCATCTCGGGCATTTCGGCGTCGGTGAAGATCATCAGCAACTTGTCGGTCATTACCTGGCCGCTGTCCGCCCACGCCTTGAGCATGTTCAAGGCCTTGAGGCCATCACTGGCGATATGCATCTTCACCCCCAGTTGACCCAGGGTGTCACGCAGTTGCGACAGGGCCACGTTGGAGTCATCCACCAGCAACACTTCGCGGCCACGGGCACGTTCGAGGACCGGGTCCTCGAGTTTTTCCCGGGAGACCTTGGCGTTGTAGGGCACGATCTCGGCGAGGACTTTTTCCACGTCGATGATTTCTACCAACTGCTCATCCACCTTGCTGATGGCCGTGAGGTAGTGCTGGCGACCGGCGCTGGCCGGCGGAGGCAGGATCGACTCCCAAGTCATGTTGACGATGCGGTCGACGCCGCCCACCAGGAAGGCCTGCACCGAGCGGTTGTACTCGGTAACGATAATGGTGCTGTTGGGCCCCGGCACCAGCGGACGCATGCCGATGGCCTGGGACAGGTCGATCACCGGCAGGGTCTGGCCGCGCAGGTTGACCACGCCGCAGACAAACGGGTGGCGCTGTGGCATCAGGGTCAGCTTGGGCAACTGCAGGACTTCCTGCACCTTGAACACGTTGATCGCGAACAACTGACGCCCGGCCAGGCGAAACATGAGGATCTCCAGGCGATTCTCACCCACCAATTGCGTGCGTTGATCTACCGTGTCGAGAATGCCAGCCATTGAAGACTCCTGGGTGTGCTGAAAGATTTGCTGCCTACTGGAGAAGGTTATCGGCAGACGGCGCCAGACCTTGACCCTGGGTAAAATGCCACGTAAATGCATTGATGTCACACTGACATCATGCTTTACTGGCATCACCTCCCATCCGGGAGTCAAGCGGCGCCGCCAGACCCTCAAACGGTCACAAGGTTCCGCCATCTAGGGGATTCCCCTAGTCGCAATCAGGTCCAACCTGATATTCGCAATATCCAATAGCCATTAATGTGACGCCATTCTCATTGCATGAATGGAGTCAGGCTTTTGTTTGCTATCGCAAGCCCGCGGCCCAAGGGCCTTCCAGGCGTTATCGCCTGGGCAATCGAAGTCATGCGAACACCCCTGGTTGTTTCCACTGCACGCAGCGCCAGCCATCGCGACGCTGATCACTCAAATAAAAGTACTACTCAAAATTCAGAAACGAACTACAGATTCCGGTCATATTTCGGCGCTAGTTTGAAGCCGTTGCTACGGTGCTACATCTCATTATCTGACCGTATGTTGTGGAGACTTTCATGATGAACGACGGTAAAGAGTGGCAAGACGCACTTCCCGAGTTCCTCCTGGAGGCAGAAATGCTGCTGGCCAAGTCAGAGGAATGCCTGAGCCACCTGCATTTGATCCGCAACGATAACGACGCCATCGATTGCATGAAAAGCAGCTTGGTCAAACTTGCCGAAAAAGCCGATGCCATGGCGCTGCCAGCCATTGGCAATTTTTCCCGGCACATCCAGGACCTGATCAGCAACGCCCAAAGCCCGATGCAACTCCACGACGCGGCACTTGCCGCCCTGCATGACTGCCTGACGCTACTGGCCTGGCAGTTGGAATTGATCGATATCAAGACCGGTAAACTCAGCCTGGATGACGCCGAGCAAACCATCTTGATTGAAACCGTTGCCCAGCAGATTCCCCAGAAGGACGCTGGCACGCACTTTCGCCAATCCTTGCACTGCGCCTCCTAAACCTTTCGTGCGATTAAGCCAGGCCGCCAGCGGGCGACCAACTAAGTCTGCGGAAGGTATTTAGCCAGCCAACTATCAATAAGCCTGTATTGGTAATAACGATGCAAGTCTCGTTTAATAGTACAACTTGGGCTCGCTGAACTAAGTACTGCACAGGCGACCAACGGTAATTGTTGGTGGTACTATTACCGCGCTCGACGTGGCTGCCCCAGATGTAAGAAAATCCGAGAAGCCCCTCGAACCAACACCCAACTCACTCGCTTTCCAAACAGAGCCCGGCCAGCGGTCATGACCGGTCTACCCGCAGCGAACCTCCATCGGCTCCATCTGCTATGTACGCCAGCCCCAAGTCACTTATCGCCAGGTTCGTCTCCCCGGGCACTACCCGTTGGGTCACGCTTGGCCTGTGCCTGTGCGCGACCCTGGTCAGCCTGTGGGTGTATGCCCACGAAGCGCCGCTGCCGATATTTTTGCTGCTGCTCAACCTCGCCGCCCTGGCCGCAGCGGGCCTGCAGCGATGGCGCTCGCGTAAATCGATCAAGTTCCAGCCCCAGGAGTTGGCCGACCGCCTGTTGCAGGTCCAGGAAAACGAGCGTCATCGCCTCAGCCGCGAATTGCACGACGATATCGGCCAATTGCTGACCGCCGCCAAGCTGCAAAGCGATTGGCTGCAGCGCCGCCTCCCGACAGAATTGCAGGAACAGTGCGGCGTACTGTGCAACACCCTCAACGAAACCCTGGCCAAAGTGCGCGACGTGTCGGCCATTCTCAACCCACGGCAACTCACCAGCCTGGGCCTGGAAGCGAGCCTGCGCGCGCACCTGCTCAAGACCCTGGAAAACACCCCGGTGCACTGGAGCCTGGAATGCCAGCAACGCCTGACCGGGATTCCGGAAGAGATGGCCGTGGCAGCCTTCCGTATTACCCAGGAGGCCGTGACCAACATGCTGCGCCACGCCCAGGCGCGCAACCTGCTGGTGCGCCTGCGACGCTTGCCCCAGGGGCTCTCCCTGTTTATCAGCGATGACGGCCAGGGCTTCTCGCCCGCCACCGACCCAGGCCTTGCAGGGCAAAGCGGGATGGCGGGCATGTCCGAGCGCATTGATCAACTGGGCGGCCTGCTGACGGTCAATAGCCAACCCGGCTTTGGCACGCGGATCGAAGCGCTGTTCCCCTGGGCGCCGCGCACCCTCGAGCGGGCCAGTCCCCCTAAGGTTCTAGAGTGACCTGCAATTTACTCCTGGTAGATGACCACGCACTGATCCGCGCCGGCGTGCGCGCGCTGATCCTCGATATCCCCGGCTATGCGGTGATTGGCGAAGCCAACGACGGCGCGCAAGTGCTCGCACAATTCGACGCCTTGCAGCCCGATATCGTCCTGCTGGATTTGTCGATGAAGCACACCAGCGGCCTGGATGCGCTGCAGCAACTCAAGCACGCCTACCCCAAGAGCAAGGTGCTGATCCTTTCGATGCACACCGACCCGCAATTGATCATGCGGGCCCTGGAGGCCGGTGCCCACGGCTACCTGCTCAAGGACACCACCGCCAATGAGCTGGAACACGCGCTGCTGGCACTGCGCAACAACGAGCGCTACCTGAGCCCGGCGATCGCCCACACGGTGATCAACCAGGCCTTGATCCACAGCCAGTCACACCCGGCACCTCCTACACAGCGCCACAACCTGACGGCACGCCAGCTGGAAATCCTGCGCCTGATCGTGCGCGGCAAGTCCACCCGGGAAATCGCCCACGGCCTGGGCCTGAGCATCAAGACCGTGGAAGCCCACCGCTCGCAGATCATGAAGCGCTTGCAGATTTTCGATGTGGCCGGCCTGGTGCTGTTTGCCGTGCGCGAACAAATCATCAGCCTGGACGATTAGCCAGCAACGGCGAATCCACCGGCAAGTGCACCTGCAAGGCCTTGGGCAAGGCGCAAAAACGCAGGTCATCGCCTTTGAGCGGCTCACCATCGAGGTTGATGTCCAACCCTTCGGCCACCTTGATCTCCACCCACGGCAGGCGTGCCCGTACGAACAGGTTGTCCAGGCCCCAGCCGTCGGTCATCAGGCTGCGCAAGGTGCCGACCACTTCCTGGGGCGCGGGCAGGATGCTGATATCCAGCAGGCCATCATCGGCCAGGGCGCCCGGGCACAGCTCATGTCCGCCCCCGGCCTGGCGACCGTTGCCGATGCCCAGGGCCAGCAACTCGCCGCGCCAATGGAAGTCCGGGCCCACCAGTTCCCCATAGGCGGCCCGCAGCTCGCTGAAACGCGACAGGCCGGTGAACAGATAGGCCGCGCCACCCAATACCTTTTTCAGGTCTTCGGAGGTGTTGGCGGTAACCTGGCTGCCAAAGCCGCCGGTGGCCATATTGAGGAACACCTGCCCGCCCACCTCCCCCAGGTCGATGGCTTGCGGCGCCACGTCCAGCAGCTCCAGCGCCAGGCGCGGCTCCAGCGGCACCCCGGCCGCCCGGGCGAAGTCATTGGCGGTGCCCAGGGGCATCAGCACCAGGCTGGCGTCAGTCTTGGCGCGTGCCATGGCCTCGGCCACGTCGCGCAAGGTGCCGTCGCCGCCGCCCGCGATCAGGCGTGTGTAGCCGGCATCCAGGGCTTCACCTACCAAGCGCTGGGCATCGCCGCCCTCCCAGGTGACACGCACCGCCAGCTCCCACCCCTGCTCGCGCTTGCCTTGCACTGCCGCCCGCACGTCTTCGTTGAGGGCTTGCTTGCCGTGCAGAATCAACAGTGCCTTGGGTTTGCTCATGGGGTGAAGCTCCTATCTTTGGAGGGGACCTGAGGGATGTTGACCTTCAGCAGTCAGAAAAAAGCCATTGGGCTGTAAATTAATTCTTCAGCCCAACACTTCACTCAGGGGAATGAAATTCACCCGGTCACCGATGGCCAAGGTGCTGCCCTCCCGTACTTCCACCAAACCCTCGGCCCAGGCGGCGCTGCGCAATACACCAGAACTCTGGTTCTGGTAGATCACCGCCCGCCCTTGCTCCAGGCGCCCGCGCAGGTATTCGCGACGGTTGCCCGGCTTGGCCCAGACGAACCCTACCGGCACCTCGAAACGCAGGGGCTGCACCACCTCGACCCCCTGGCGGCGCAACAGGTATGGCCGTGCCAACAGGGCGAACGTGACCAGGGTGGACGCCGGGTTCCCCGGCAGACCGATCACCGGCACGCCGCGGAAGTGGCCGAATGTCAGCGGTTTGCCAGGCTTGATCGCCAGCTTCCACAAGGCCAGTTCGCCCTCCTCGCGCAGTGCGATACCGAGGAAATCCGCCTCTCCCACCGAGACCCCGCCAGTGGACAAAATCAGGTCCACCGAACCCAGTGCGCCGAGGCGGGTACGGGTCAGCTCCAGGTCATCGGGCAGGATACCCGCGTCGATCACCTCGCAACCCAGGCGTTGCAACCAGCTGCACAACACCCGCCGGTTGCTGTTGTAGATCTGCCCCGGCCCCAACGGCAGGCCGGGCTCGATCAATTCATCGCCCGTCGACAGCACCGCCACACGCACGCGCCGCACCACCGCCAGGCCGTCGCGCCCCAGGGAGGCCGCCAGGCCCAGTTCAATCGGGCCGAGCCGCGTACCCGCCGTCAGGACTTCTTCGCCGACCGTAGTCTCCTGGCCCTTGGGCCGGATGTTTTGCCCCACGTGCAGCGCCTGGGTGAAGCGCACGCGCTGGTCGGCTTGCACCTCGGCGTTTTCCTGCATTTCTACGCAGTCAGCGCCTTGCGGGACCGGGGCGCCGGTGAAGATCCGCGCGCAGGTCCCCGCCGCCAGGGGCTCCGGGGCTTGCCCGGCGAAAATACGCTGGCTCACCGGCAGCGGCTCACCCGTCCAATCGGCAGTGCGCAAGGCGTAGCCGTCCATCGCACTGTTGGGCCAGGGCGGCAGGTCAAGGGTGGAGACCAGCGCCTCAGCCAATACGCGCCCGTCGCACTCAGCCAATGGCAGGTATTGCTGCTCACGGATTGGCGCGGCCTCGGCCATGTTCAACAAGCGCTCAAGTGCTTCTTCTACCGGCATCAACGCGCCGGTCTTTCCCGGCTTATCCACGGGATTCACACGGTTCGGCCAGCTTGAGGTGCGGCACAAAATTGCACGGGCGATGGCGGGCATCCAGTTGTTCGGCGAGAATCCCGTCCCAACCGGTACGCACCGCGTTGGTGGAGCCCGGCAGGCAGCACACCAGGGTGCCATTGGCCAGGCCGGCCAGGGCGCGGGACTGCACGGTGGAGGTGCCGATATCAGCCACCGAGATCTGCCGGAACAGCTCGCCAAACCCATCCACCTGCTTGTCCAGCAGGCAACTGACAGCTTCCGGGGTGCTGTCGCGGCCGGTAAAGCCGGTACCGCCGGTGATCAACACCACTTGCACCACGTCCTCGGCGATCCAGTGCGCCACTTGCGCACGGATTTTGTAGAGGTCATCTTTGAGCAGTACCCGCTCGGCCAGGCGGTGGCCGGCCGCGAGCAGGCGGTCAACGAAGACTTGCCCGGAGGTATCGGTTTCCAGGGTGCGGGTATCGCTGACGGTCAGTACAGCGATGTTAAGAGGTACGAAAGGCGCATCAGCCTTGGCTTTCATGGCTCGGTCCGATTGTCTAAGAAACAGCCCGATGTTATATCACAGGCCCCTATTTCACTGCCTGCGCGGAGCCGTCATGCCATTCAATTCTTCGCCCCTGCCCTGCTCGATCCTGTTGCTGGCCGGCGGTCGCGGCCAGCGCATGGGCGGCCAGGACAAGGGCCTGCTCGACTGGCACGGGCAACCGCTGATTGCTCACCTGCACCAGTTGGTGCGGCCGTTGACCGATGACTTGATCATCTCCTGCAACCGCAACCAGGTGCAGTACGCTGCCTATGGCGACCAGTTGGTAAGCGACGACAGTCCTGACTTCCCGGGCCCCTTGGCCGGTATCCGCGCCGGGCTGGCCGCCGCGCGCCATGAACATCTATTGATCTTGCCCTGTGATGTGCCGCACATCGATGGGCAGTTGCTGGCAGACCTGCTCGACACCGCACGGCAGCACCCACAGGTGCCGGTGATGATCCGCCATGGCGAGTTCTGGGAGCCTTTGCTCTGCGTCATACCGACGCGCCTGCGCGGTGATGTGGAGCGCGCCTGGCAGGCTGCAGAGCGCAGCCCGCGCCAGATCCTGCTGAAACTGGGGGCAAAGGCGCTCGAATGCGCCGAAAACGATCCGCGCCTGGCCAACCTCAATACACCAGAGTTGTTGCACCCACGCCCCGGCGTGTCAGAATGAGTGCTAGAACAAGGAACTTTGCCGACGTTGCACACGTCACAAGGTCAGAACTCAACACAGCATTACTCTCGGAGAAGACTCATGACTCAACGGACCATCGCCGCTCTCATGCTTGCACTGGGCCTTGCCACCCTCGCCGGTTGCGCCTCGCCAACAGTGATCACCCTGAATGACGGTCGCGAAATCCAGGCTGTCGACACCCCTAAATTCGATCAGGATTCGGGCTTCTACGAATTCGAACAACTGGATGGCAAGCGTACCCGCATCAACAAGGATCAGGTTCGCACCGTTAAAGACCTGTAAGTCTTAACGCCAGATACAACAAAGCCCGCTTTTGAGCGGGCTTTGTTGTATCTGGCGCGTGGGAAATATCACCAGTCCAGCACGATTCTGCTGCTGAAACTGCGCTGCTCGCCGGTTACCGGGTCGATAAACCGCACACCCTGGGCCAGCAACTTGAGCGGGTTGGCGTAGTCATCCACGGCATCCTTGATGACCTCGGGATAAAACGGGTCGTTGCAGATGCTCGCGCCCAGCGCCGTCATATGCACGCGCAGTTGATGTTTCTTGCCGGTCACCGGAAACAGGCCATAGCGCCACAGGTCGCCGTTTTTTTCGCGCACCTGCACCGCCGTTTCCGTGTTGCTTGCACCGGGCCCTTCCTGCATGCGGAAGAACGGTTCGCCCTCCACCAGGCGACTCTTGTGCACCAGCGGGAATATCAGCGCAGGCAAGGCCGGGGCAATGGCTTCGTAGATTTTATCGATCTGGCGGGTGGGGAACAGTTGCTGATACGCCGAGCGGCTTTGCGGGTTGGCCGAGAACAACACCAGCCCTGCGGTATGACGATCAATGCGATGCAACGGCACCAGCGACGGGTTATCCAGGCTACGGATCAGGCGGCGCAGTAAAGTCTGCTCGACATATTCGCCGGCGGGCGTCACTGGCAGGAAGTGCGGCTTGTCGGCCACCACCAGATGCTCATCGGCGTACAGGATGGTTTCCTGCACCGGGATCGGTTTTTCATCCGGCACTTCGCGAAAGTAGTGGATGCGCAAGCCTTCCTTGTAGGCCAGGTCCACGCCGATGGGCTGGCCGTTGCCATCCAGCACCCGGCCACGGGCGATGCGGTCCAGCCACTGCTCGCGGCCGATGGCGCGAAAATGCTCGCACAGGCAATCGAGTACCGTCACCCAGGGGCCAGGCGGCAGATACAAGGTACTGGCTTGGTTCTGGGCAGCGGAAAAACCGGTATCGGACATGCGTACGCTCAAGGCCTGGAAACAAAGGGGGCATTATCCCCCAGAAGCTCAAGCCCTGACCAATTCGGCCCGCAACACCGGCGAAGCACTGGCAGCCTCGGTGAATTCCTTGAGCCAGCGCAGCACGTCCACCGCCTCCCAGCGGCCAGGGTCGTACAAGGCATACAGCAAGCCTTGGTACCCCACCACGTCCAGTTGCTTGTGATAACCGGCGCGCTGGAACAATGCTTCGATTTCGGCAAAGCAGGTATTGAAATGCACTTTGTTGAACGGCGTCTTGCCTTCCGTGACCAGGCCATCGAGCCGCAGCTCATTCACAGCATCGCGCACGACGTCGACGGACATGCGGTTGACGCTGCTTTTCAGTTGTTCGACATTCACCACGGGCGTTCCCTCTCACTCAATCGCTGTACAAACATACAGTAACCGAATAATCAGCAACCTACCATGGGGATGGCGCTAGATTAGAAAGGCGACCACCTGTTCAGTGTCGAACGGCCAACCCAGTTCCGCCCCGGTATCCACCCGGCGAAGCACCGGAATACTTAGGCCGTAGGCTTCGAACAGTGCTTCGGAATCAGCGATATCCACCAACTCGACCAACAGCCCATGTTCGACCAACGGCATGATTTCATCTTCGGCAAGCTCACACAGATGGCAGCCCAGGGTGCCGAACAACTGGCATTCAGGAGGCATGATGTACAGACCCGATAAGAAACAGGTCCTCATTCTAGGCCGCGGGAAAAACCTCGTCGAGTCATGCCAAAGACCTGATCCAGATCACCATGGCCTATAACTGATTCAGCGATTCTCGCGGCTTTTTTCCTGCAACACCCCGACGGAGATGTCTGTGTTTGCCAACCTGCTGATCATTCTTGCCTCATCCCTGGTCGTCATTGCACTGTTCCGCCGGCTGCAACTGCCGCCAGTGCTCGGCTACCTGTGCGTGGGCCTGGCCGTCGGGCCAACCGCCCTGGACTGGGTCAATGACAGCGAAGACCTGCCAGACCTCGCCGAACTGGGCGTGGTGTTCCTGCTGTTTTCCCTGGGCCTGGAGTTTTCCCTGTCCAAGATGCTCAGCCTGCGCCGGGTGGTGTTTGGCCTCGGCAGCCTGCAAGTGTTGTGCTGCGCCGTAGTGCTGGGCGCCTTGCTACTGTTGATGGGCATGTCGCCGGTGGCCGCATTGCTGCTGGGGGCAGGGCTCGCGCTGTCATCCACCGCGATTGTGAGCAAGGAGCTGACCAGCCTGGGGGAGATTTTCAGTAGCCATGGGCAAAACGCAATAGGCGTGCTGTTGTTCCAGGACGTGGTCGCGGTGCTGTTGCTGACCCTGGTGCCGGTGTTCGCCGGCAGCAGCGAGCAGGCCTGGTACTGGGCTCTGCCGCTGACCCTGGGCAAGACCGTGGTGCTGTTCCTCGGCCTGCTGCTTGCAAGCCGTTGGCTGCTGCCGCGCCTGTTCCACGAAGTGGCCGCCTCGCATTCGGCGGAGCTGTTCGTACTGCTGGCCCTGGTGATCGTGCTACTCACGGCCTGGCTCACGCACCTGCTGGGCCTGTCGCCGGCCCTCGGCGCGTTCCTGGCGGGCATGCTGCTGGGGGAAAGCCATTACCGGCACCAGATCGAAGCGGATATCCGACCGTTTCGCGACATTCTCCTGGGGCTGTTCTTTGTCAGTATCGGCATGCTGATCGACTTGCAGCTGTTCATCAGCCACAGCCTGCAGATCCTCGGGCTGACCCTGGCGCTGATGTTGATCAAGGGCTGCATCGTCGCCGCGCTGGTCAAGCTGCGCGGCAGCGACAGCGAAACCGCCTGGCGCAGTGGCCTGGCGCTGGCTCAGGGCGGCGAGTTCTGCTTTGCGCTGATGGCGCAGATGCAATTGAGCAATATGCTGCCCGGCGAAATCAGCAGCCTGCTACTGGCAGCGACGTTCTGCTCCATGCTGCTCACGCCCTTGCTGCTGCGGGCCGCGCCCGCGATCGCGCTGCGCCTGCATCGCAAACCCAACCAGCAAGTGCAACTGGAGGCCATCACCGCGCTCAATGCTGAGCTACGCGGGCATGTGGTGATCTGCGGCTATGGCCGGGTCGGTCAATCCATCGGGCGCTTCCTGCGCCGTGAACAACAAGCGTTCATTGCCCTGGACGATGACCCCGAGCGCGTGCAGGAAGCCTCCACCGAGGACAGCAGCGTGCATTATGGTGATTGCCGGCGCGGTGCCTTGCTCAGCGCCGTCGGCCTGGAGCGCGCGCGCCTGGTGGTGATTGCCGTGGACAATAGCGACGTGGCCCTGGCGGTGCTCAAGGAAGCACGGCGGATCAACCATAAAGTGCCGATCCTGGTGCGCACCCGCGACGACAGCCAGTTGACTGAACTGAAAGCCGCCGGGGCCAGTGAAGTGGTGCCCGAGCTACTGGAGTCAAGCCTGATGCTCGCCTCGCACGCGATGATCATGCTCGGCCTGCCCGACCAGCAGGTGCGCGACCGGGTCGACGAAGTGCGGCGCAACCGCTACCGCTTGCTCCACGGTTTCTACCAGCACACCGACGACAACCGTGCAGACCCGATCAATCCTGACTGACGGCGCCAATCTTATGGATCGACAAGTCCGCGCCGTAGTACTCCTCTTCCTGGCTCAAGCGCAGGCCGCAGATGCGCTTGAGCACGCCGTACACCAGCAACCCGCCAGCCAGGGCCACCACCACTCCCAGGGCGGTGCCGATCAACTGGCTGATCAGGCTTACGCCGCCCAACCCACCCAAGGCGCTCTGGCCGAAAATCCCGCAGGCAATCCCGCCCCACACGCCACACAGGCCATGCAGCGGCCAGACACCCAGCACATCATCGATCTTCCACCGGTCCTGGGCCGCGATAAAGCACCAGACGAACAAGCCGCCAGCCACCACACCGGTAACCAGCGCGCCCACCGGATGCATCAGGTCGGAGCCCGCGCAGATCGCCACCAGCCCGGCCAACGGGCCGTTGTGCAGGAAGCCCGGGTCATTACGCCCGATCACCAGTGCCGCCACGGTGCCGCCCACCATGGCCATCAGCGAATTGACCGCCACCAACCCGCTCACCTCGGACAAGGTCTGCGCGCTCATGACGTTGAAACCGAACCAGCCGACGATCAATATCCACGATCCCAGCGCCAGGAACGGGATGCTCGAAGGCGCGAACGCCACCAGGCGCCCATCGCGATAGCGACCCTGGCGTGGGCCCAGCAGCAACACCGCCGCCAGCGCCAGCCAACCACCCATGGCGTGCACCACCACGGAACCGGCAAAGTCGTGGAACGTCGCACCAAAGGTCGCCAGCAACCAGGCTTGCAGGCCGAAGTTGCCATTCCACACCATGCCCTCGAAAAACGGGTAGATGAACGCCACGATCAACGCCGTGGCACACAGCTGTGGAACAAAGCGCGCCCGCTCGGCAATCCCCCCGGAGATGATCGCCGGGATGGCCGCTGCGAAGGTCAGCAGGAAGAAGAACTTCACCAGGCCGTAGCCATGGTCGGCACTGAGCACCGCGGCCGGCTGCATAAAGCTGACCCCATAAGAGATCCAATAGCCTATAAAGAAATAGGCCAGGGTCGAGACCGCAAAGTCACTGAGGATTTTCGACAACGCGTTGACCTGGTTCTTCTGCCGTACCGTCCCGACTTCCAGGAACGCGAAGCCGGCATGCATCGCCAGGACCATCACCGCGCCGATCAGAATAAACAGCGTATTGGAGCTGTGGACCAAGGTGTCCACCGCGCTTTGCACATTTTCCATGGGGATTGGCAGGCCTGCAGTTGAGGAAAAAGCACCAAAGCAGTTCATCGCCCTACGATCGCGCACTAAATTGGCACTGCGTGCTCTACCCTTCTACAGAGGATATGAACCGCTTTGGCGCGACGACTGTTGAAGACAGCAATGACTTGCGGGTTTTTCCACGGGTTTTAGTGATTTAGGGTAAGGTTTTTCAAGGCTTTGGCCGAAACCGCCCGCATTGCGCGCAAACCTTTGGGCTGGCGCACCATGGCAAAGCAAAAGCTGTACCAGACAATTGCAGTGAACCTTCAGCAATGCCGGCGACTCTCAAGCAAAACCCCGTTCAAGCACCAGACAGCCACTCACGGAGATAACCATGGCCAGAAAAACGGCGAAGACTGCTCAAGAAATACTGATGGAAGATTTCCAGACCCTGGTCAGCGACACCGAAAAGCTGCTGGATGACACCGCGATTCTGGCCGGTGACCAGGCTGATGAACTGCGCTCGAAGATCCACGACAGCCTGCTGCAGGCCCGGGAAACCCTGAAATTGACCGAAGATTCCCTGCGCGAACGCGGCAAGGCGGCGGTCACCGCCACCGAGGATTATGTACAGGCCAACCCTTGGCAATCCGTTGGCATCGCTGCCGGCGTGGGCTTTCTGATCGGCCTGCTGGCTACAAGGCGCTAATCATGTCTATCGGCGAAACCGGCTCGTCCACGGGCCCAAGTTCCTCATCGCGGCGCCTCGGCGCGGCTGTCCTGGGCTTGCTGCACAGCCATGTCGAGCTGTTCGGCATCGAGTTGCAGGAACAGAAGGCACGCACCGTCAGCCTGCTGCTGTTTGCCGGACTGGCACTGGTGTTCGCCCTGTTGCTGCTGGTGGGGTTGTCGGCGCTGGTCATGATCCTGGTCTGGGATACCTATCGCCTGACCGGAATCATCAGCCTATGCGTGTTTTACGTACTCGCCGCAGCGTTCTGCGGGTTGCGCTTGAAGGCCGCGGTGTTCGATGAATCCACGCCTTTCCACGCCACCCTCGAAGAGTTGGCCAATGACCGGGAGCGCCTGCTGCCATGAGCCTGACTGAACTGCCGCAAACCAATTCCCGGCGGGAAATGCGCAAGGCCTTGATCCGCCTGCGCATGGAAATGCACCGCCAGGAAATTCGCCACGAGTCCCAGCAATTGCTGCTGCCCTTGCAAAAGGTGCGCAACCTGGGCCAAAGCTGGCAGGACGGGTTCGGGATCAAGCATGCGCCGCTGTGGGGCGTCGCCGCTGTGACCCTGCTGGGATTCTTCACCGGCAAAGGCGCCAAGGGTGGCAGCATCGGCACCATGACCCGCCTGGTAAGGCTCGGTGCGGGGCTGATCCCCTTGATCAAGCTCGCGATGCAGGGTGCCTCCCGCAAGTCCTGAGACAATTGGCTGCATTCTTGCAAACGGATCAGGCCCGGTTCCCTCCCTACAGGTACCGGGCTTTTTTCATGCCGAAGCACCCTAAGGAGGCTCTGTGATTGACGGGCAACCGCTCGCCTGTTTCCAACCATTTATTGACACCGCCACCGGGCGCATTGCCGGGGTGGAAGCACTGGGCCGCCTGCGCCAGGCAGATGGCCAACTGCACTCGGTCGGCCCCCTGTTCGCCGATGCCCGCACGCCCACTTCGGCGCTGCGGCGCCTGGATCGCAAGATCCGCGACAACGCCCTGAGCCGCCTGCATGAGGCGCCTGAAGACTGGTTCATGAGCCTCAATATCTCGCCACGCTGGATCACCCTGCTGCGACCGGGTCAAGCCCTGCCCAGCCTGAAACAGCTACAAGCCCATGACGTCGATCCAAAGCGCATCGTGTTTGAGATCACTGAACTGGGAGGCGACAGCCAGCGCCTGGCCGAGGTCGTCGCCCGCTACCGCGAGGCGGGAGCGCGGATTGCCATTGATGACTTTGGCGCCGGGTATTCCCAACTGGATCGGGTCCTTGCCCTGCGCCCGGATATCCTCAAGCTGGATATGCGCCTGTTCCAGGCAGCGGCCCTCGGCGGACCCAGCGGTGAGGTGGTGCGCGCCCTGGCGCAAATGGCGGAAAAAACCGGATGCTGGATCATTGCCGAAGGCGTGGAAACCGAAGCGCAACTGCGCTTTGCCCTTGAATGTGGCGCACGGTATGTCCAGGGCTACCTGTTTGCCCAGGCGCAACTGGAGTGGTTCGCCGCCGACGCATTCGTCCCGCGTTTCGCCGTGCTGCGCCAGGCTTACGTGCAGCACAAACTGGCCGAGCGCGGGCGAATCATGCTGCTGCGCCAGCAACTGATCGAACTGATGCAGATCCTGCAAGGCTGGGCGCTGGCCCAGGAGCCTCTCAGTCAATTGCCCTGGCTGCCGGGCTTTCCCCGGCTGCTGCGGTTTTATCAGTGCGATCGCCACGGCACCCAACTGACCCCCAACTTCGAGTGGCGCCAGGATGCCTGGCAAGCCGACAGCCACTACCTGGGCCACAACTGGTCATGGCGCCCTTACTTCTATCACCTGCTGGCCGAAGGTTGGGAGGAACGCCGTTTGATTCTGTCCAGTACCTACCGCGATGCCACGACCAATCAATACTGCCTGACAGCAGGACAATTCTTCGATAACGGTCAGCGCCTGCTGTTAATCGATATTGACGCCGCCGGCCTGTAGTTTTTCGCTTGCTCCAGGCCCGCCGAACCGGGAAGCTGGGGGTCGACATTCATCCCACGGAGAGCCCTCGCCTTGGATTGGCCTACCCTGCTTACCCGCGAACGCCTTGGAAAACCGCTGCACAGCCCAGAAGAGCTGGGCCGCAGCCCGTTTCACAAAGACCATGACCGGATCATCTTCTCCGGGGCCTTTAGGCGCCTGGGCCGCAAGACCCAGGTCCATCCGGTGACCAGCAACGATCATATCCACACCCGGCTGACCCATTCGCTGGAAGTCAGTTGCGTGGGGCGCTCCCTGGGCATGCGCGTGGGCGAAACCATTCGCAGCGCCCTGCCTGACTGGTGCGACCCCAGCGACCTGGGCATGGTGGTGCAATCGGCCTGCCTGGCCCATGACATCGGCAACCCGCCGTTCGGCCATTCCGGCGAAGATGCAATCCGCCACTGGTTCCAGCAGGCAGCCGGCCGTGGCTGGCTGGACGACATGAGCAGCGCCGAGCGCAATGACTTCCTCAATTTCGAAGGCAACGCGCAAGGGTTCCGCGTGCTGACGCAATTGGAATATCACCAGTTCGACGGCGGTACGCGCCTGACCTACGCCACCCTGGGCACCTACCTCAAATACCCATGGACCGCCCGCCACGCCGACTCCCTGGGCTACAAGAAACACAAGTTCGGCTGCTACCAGAGCGAATTGCCGATCCTTGAACAGATCGCCCAGAAACTCGGCCTGCCGCAACTCGAGGAACAACGCTGGGCACGCCACCCACTGGTGTACCTGATGGAGGCCGCCGACGACATCTGCTACGCCTTGATCGACCTGGAAGACGGCCTGGAGATGGACTTGCTGGAGTACGCCGAGGTCGAGTCGCTGCTGCTGAACCTGGTGGGCGATGACCTGCCGGAAACCTACCGGCAACTGGGGCCCCAGGACTCCAGGCGACGCAAACTCGCGATCCTGCGGGGCAAGGCCATCGAGCACCTGACCAACGCCGCCGCGCGGGCGTTCGTCGAGCAACAGCAGGCGCTGCTGGCCGGGACCCTGCAAGGCGACCTGGTGGAACATATGCATGGCCCGGCCAAACGTTGTGTACTGAATGCCAAGGACATGGCACGCAAGAAAATCTTCCAGGACAAGCGCAAGACCCTGCATGAGATCGGCGCCTACACCACCCTGGAGATCCTGCTGAACACCTTCTGCGGCGCTGCCCTGGAACAGCATGGCGGCCGTACTCCATCCTTCAAGAATCGACGCGTCCTGGATTTGCTGGGCAACAGCGCACCCCATCCTGACTGGCCGCTGCATCGCTCATTCCTGCGCATGATCGACTTCATCGCCGGCATGACCGATAGCTACGCCAGTGAGATGGCCCGGGAAATGACCGGGCGCTCCTACCCTCAATGACCCATGGCCCAGGCAGGTTTTCCTGCCTGGGCGCTTGCCTCGAAGAATCGACCTACGCAAGCACCAGAGCAGCCTGATCGAATTTGCCCCAACACCCGATGAATAATCACCCCTCTCTTATCCACCCCAGCGCTCAGCTCCTACATTCACGCAAACCCAAGATAGCCCGACGTCTTGCTCACAGGGCAAACAGACACAGGCACTGGCTGGCATCTTTGCACCTACAGCTACTTCCACGGAACTTCCTATGCCCGAACGACAATTGCGCATCCTGCTGGTGGAAGATCACCCGTTTCAACTCCTGGCCATTCAGTGCCTGCTCAAGAGTTTCGGCTACGACCAACTGACACCCGCCGCAAATGCCGAGCAGGCAATCAAGTTGATGCGTACAACCGAGGTCCCCTTCGACGTGATGTTATGTGACCAATGCCTGCCCGACCTCACCGGGTTGGAGCTGGTGGAGATAGCCAGCCATGCAGGCTTTGTCAAAAGTGCTGTATTGCTAAGTGGCCTGCCCGCCCTCGAACTGGAATATTTGAAAACCCTGGCAATACAACGTGACTTGCGCCTGCTTGGATATTTGGCTAAGCCCTTGAACAAAGAAGCCTGGATCGAATTGATCAACCAATCAGCGCTAGCCCACGACTAACGAGTCCCCATCTGGCATTTACCCCCAAATCACCCGGCAAAGCTGAAGTACCCTACTGCATCAACATACCGAGAGCTGCCAAAGTAACTTTTCAAAATTTAACGTAGGACATTAAACGCATTCACAAATGAAATATCGCCCCCATCCCTCTTACAAATAACACTGCACAGCTTTCAAACCTTTCACCTAGGAAACTCTTACAACACGGCCAACAAAGCCTTAGCGCGTTGTAGTCCAATACCTTTTTTATGGTAGGAATTTTCCTGTTTTATATCTGCTCAGCCTTCCCTTCATGCTCCTACCCTACCTTCTGAGCTAATGTGCGCGCTTATTTGCACTAGTATGGAATTGGCTCATGAATACAGTCTTTATTATTGACGACCACCCGGTTATTCGACTTGCAATCCGAATGTTGCTGGAACATGAAGGTTACAAAGTTGTCGGCGAAACAGATAACGGTTGTGATGCAATACAAATGGTCCGCGAATGTCTGCCAGACCTTATCATACTTGATATCAGCATCCCCAAGCTCGACGGACTGGAGGTTCTCTGCAGGTTCAATGCAATGAGTACTCCAATGAAAACGTTGATTCTGACCGCCCAGTCCCCGACACTTTTTGCCACACGCTGCATGCGTTCAGGAGCCGATGGTTATGTCTGCAAAGAAGGTGATCTGAGTGAACTACTAAGTGCCATCAGGGCTGTACTTTCAGGTTACAACTATTTCCCAAGTCAAGCATTGAACACCACCGGCGCCGAACTCGGCGAAAATGAAGAACTGAATCTTTTCAAGTCAGTCAATGACCGAGAACTTATGGTCTTACAACTTTTTGCACAAGGCCGTACAAACAAGGAGATTGCCAAAGGTATGTTCCTCAGCAATAAAACTGTCAGCACTTATAAAAAACGACTAATGCAAAAACTCAAGGCCAAGTCCTTGGTAGAACTTATCGAGATGGCAAAACGCAACGCGTTAGTGTGAGAAACAGGATGCCAAGGCGTTTAAAGGACTATCTAATCATTTTGAGTGCCGGGCTGTGCTTGAGTACAGCCGTGTCAGCCACTCAAACCGCTCCAGAACGCTACTCATTGCTGAGTCGTGCCGGTACCGTTCAGTTGGACACCCAACTGAACCCCACGCAGCGCCAATGGCTACAAAACAAACGTGAGTTGGTGCTGGGAACCTCGACACCCGACTACCCGCCCTTCGACATAACCGCCAGCGGCCACGATTACGAAGGTATTACTGCCGACTACGCGGGGATCCTGGCCAAAGCCCTGGCATTGCCCGTCACGGTGTTGCGCTACCCCTCGCGGGAGGCGGCCATCCAGGCGCTGGAAGACGGGAAAATCGACTTGCTGGGCAGCGCCAACGGATTTGAAGCGAGCAACGCCGACATTGTCCTGTCAACGCCCTACGCGGTCGACCAGCCGGTACTGGTCACCCGTGACGCAGAAACCCGCCCGCTCAATGACGGGCTGGCGGGCATGCGCTTGAGCCTTGTCTACCACTACCTGCCGCTAAAGGACGTCGAAGCGCTGTACCCGAATGCGATCATCCAGGTCTATCCGTCTTATTTGAATGCGCTGAACGCCGTGGCCTTCGACCAGGCCGACGTGTTCCTCGGCGATACTATTTCCACCCATTACATGATCAACAAGGGCTACCTGAAGAACATCCGCATGGCCACTTTCGGCAAGCACGAAGCCTACGGCTTCAGCTTTGCCATACACCGCAACCAGCAAACCCTGCTGGGCATCGTCGATGCGGTCCTGGCAGGCGTAGGGACCTACGAGCGGGAAAACATCGCCAAACGCTGGAGTGCGGGTAGCGATATCCTGTTGACCGACCACAAGCTGCAGTTGAGCCAACGTGAAGAGCGCTGGCTTAAGGACCACCCGGTGGTAAAAGTGGTCATCAACGGAACCCTCGCGCCACTGACGTTCATCGATTCCGACGGCCAGTTGCGTGGCATGACCGCTGACCTGCTGGAGTTGATACGGCTACGCACGGGCTTGCACCTGGAGTTCCAGAACACCCGTAACGTCAACCAAATGATCGAGCAGGTCGAAAACGGCAACGCCGATATTATTGCCGCCATCAGTCCCAGCCGCGAACGCGAAGCCAAGCTCGACTTCAGCCGTCCCTACCTGCAGAACTCCTACGTTCTACTGACACGCAAGGAGCCTGGAGCGCCCTCGACTCTTGAGCAACTAGCGGGAAAAAAACTCGCGATCACCGAAGGCAACCCCTTGGTGGACTATCTGCGCCGGGAGTATTCGCAGATCACCCTGGTGGAGGCCAGCGATACCTTCAAGGCCTCGGAAATGCTGGCCCAGGGGCATGTGGATGGGGCCGTCAACTCGTTGGTTGTCGCCAACTACTTCCTCTCATCCCATTTCTTCCAGGGCCAATTGCAGATCAGTTCGAGTATCGGTACACAACTGGCCTCGTTCTCCCTGGCCACCTCACGCAGCGCCACCGAACTGGCCTCGATCCTCGACAAGGCACTGCTGAGCATCGCGCCGGATGAACTTGGGGTGATCAACAACCGCTGGCGTGGCTACACAGCCGCATCCGACAGCTACTGGCGCAACTACCACCGCTTGATTATCCAGATCATCAGCGCCGCCGGGCTGCTGCTGCTTACATCCCTGGCCTGGAACGGCTATATGCGCCGGCAAATCAAGCACCGGCAGATGGCAGAGCGGGCCCTGAGCGATCAATACGAGTTCATGCGTGCCCTGGTCAATGAAACCCCGCACCCGATCTACGTGCGCGATCGCAACGGTTTGCTGCAGACCTGCAATGACAGTTACCTGCAGGTCTTCGGCGTCAAGCGCGAGGAGGTCATCGGCAAGAGTGTCATGCAGAGCAGCCTGGCCAGCGAGGCGCAAGCCAACCAGTATCATGCCGACTATCTGCGGGTGGTGGCCGAAGGCAAGCCGCTGATCGTTGACCGCCCGCTGCATATTCGCGGGCAACACCTGACGATCTACCACTGGATCCTGCCTTACCGTAACTCCGTTGGTGAGGTCCAGGGCATCATCGGCGGCTGGATCGACATCAGCGAACGTCGCCAATTGTTCGATGACCTGCGCGCAGCCAAGGACCGCGCCGATGAGGCCAATCGCGCGAAAAGCACGTTCCTGGCAACCATGAGCCATGAGATCCGCACCCCCATGAACGCGGTGATCGGCATGCTGGAGTTGACCCTCAAGCGTGCCGACCACGGGCACCTGGACCGCCCGGCCATCGAGGTGGCCTACAACTCGGCCAAGGACTTGCTGGAGTTGATTGGCGATATTCTCGACATCGCGCGCATCGAGTCGGGCCGCCTGAGCCTGGCGCCGGAGCGCGTCAACCTGCGCGAACTGATCGAGTCGGTAGTGCGGGTGTTCGATGGCCTGGCACGCCAGAAGAATCTCAACCTGCTGTTGGCGTTCAATCCCGGCGTCGACGAGCGTGACGTGCAGATCGATCCGCTGCGCTTCAAGCAGATCCTCTCCAACCTGGTGAGCAACGCCATCAAGTTCACCGAACAGGGCGAGGTGAAGATCAAGGTGGATATCCAGGCCACCGGGCAGCCGCAGCAAATCCAGATGAAACTGGTGGTCGAGGACACCGGCATCGGTATCAGCCGCGACGACCAGCAACGCCTGTTCGAACCTTTTTCCCAGGCCGACAATTCCGGGCACCTGGCCAGGAGCGGCGCGGGTCTTGGACTGGTGATCTGTCGCAGCCTGTGCGAGATGATGGGCGGGCAACTGGCCTTGAGTAGCGTGCCCAGTGTCGGCACCCAGGTATTTGTCTCGCTGCAGATGACCAGCCTGGCACCTGCCTACCCGCTGATCGAGCTCAAGCCTGCGCCCCAGGATGCGGCGGCAATCCTGAATGTGCTGGTGGTGGACGACCATCCGGCCAACCGCCTGCTCATGTGCCAGCAACTGGGCTTCCTCGGGCACCGGTTCACCGCGGTCCAGCACGGCGCGGCGGGGTTCCAGGCCTGGCGCCAGGAACACTTCGACCTGATCATCGCCGACTGCAACATGCCGGTCATGAATGGCTATGAACTGGCCCGTGCGATCCGTGAACATGAACAACGGGAAAACATGCCGCCCTGCATCATCCTGGGCTTCACCGCCAATGCTCAGCCGGAGGAAAAACAGCGCTGCCGGGATGCGGGGATGAGTGACTGCCTGTTCAAGCCCATCAGCCTTACGACACTGGAGCGCCACCTGGCCGAGATCACCCCGCTGGCGCCAGCGCGGATCTTCGACCTCGATAGCCTGAACGCCCTGACTGGCGGAGATCCGTTGTTAAGCCGGCGCCTGCTGGAAGAACTGTTGAGCAGCAGCCGTCGTGATCGCGAGGAACTGATGGCATTGCTCGCACAAGGCGCTCACCAGGACCTGATCGACCAGGCCCATAAGATCAAGGGCGCCGCCAGGATCGTCCAGGCCCGCACGCTGGCCGAGCAATGCGAGATGCTGGAGCAGGCTGGCGAGGATGCGGATCGGGCCCAACTGGCCATCTGGGTCAAGGCCATCGAAAACGCCATGTTCGATCTTGAGCAAGTGCTTCAAGAGCAACTGGATACCCTCACCCTGTAGGAGCCGGTTTGCCGGCGATGGGCGCTAACGAAGACGTGGGGCACCTGAGACCCCCACGCCATCGCAGGCAAGCCAGCTCCCACAGGCAATGCAGCTCATTCAGCAGGCAGTCAACCGCAGAAAAATTGCCGCCAGCCGCTCAATGCCCGCCTGATCCTCAGGCCTGAAACGCGCCAGCTTCGGACTGTCCAGGTCCAGCACCCCAATCAACCTCCCATCCTTGACCAAGGGCACCACCAACTCGCTGTTGGAAGCACTGTCACAGGCAATATGCCCAGCAAACGCATGTACATCCTCCACCCGCTGGGTTTGCCGCGAAGCCGCCGCCGCACCACACACCCCTCGACCAAACGGAATCCGTACACACGCGATCTGCCCCTGGAAAGGCCCGAGGACTAGTTCCTCATCACGGTTGAGATAAAAGCCCGCCCAGTTCAAGTCATCGAGTTGGTTGAACAGGAACGCCGAAAACTGCGCCGCGTTGGCGATAAAGTCACGCTCATCGGCCAGCAGCGATTCCAGTTGCGCACAAAGCATGGCGTAGCCATCAAGGCCGCTGCCCGCCTTCTGTAAATCGATCATGGCTGGCGCTCCAGCAATTTAAGGCCCACCCAGTACCGGGCGAATTGGTAGGCGCACCGGCCGTTGCGATTGCCGCGACCCGTGGCCCAGCGCACCGCAAGGATGTCGAGGGCTTCATCGCGCTGCCACTGCAAACCTGCCTTGTTCGCCAGCTCGCCGATCCAGTGCTCCACCACGTCCAGGAAGTGTTCCTGGGTGAACGGGTAGAACGACAACCACAGGCCAAAACGGTCGGACAAGGCGATCTTGTCTTCCACCGCCTCACTGGGATGCAACTCACCATCCACACGTTTCCAGTTGTCGTTGTCGCTCTGGTTTTCCGGCACCAGGTGACGACGGTTGGAGGTCGCGTACAGCAACACGTTTTCCGGGGCCTGCTCCAGCGAGCCGTCGAGCACGCTCTTGAGCACACGGTAGTCGCCTTCGCCAGCCTCGAACGAGAGGTCATCGCAGAACAGGATAAAACGCTGCGGCAGCTTGAGCAGTTGCTCGACCACACGCGGCAGATCGGCCAGGTGGTCACGCTCGATTTCGATCAGGCGCAAGCCGGCCTTGGCATGCTGAGCCAGCAAGGCGCGGACCATCGACGATTTGCCCGTGCCACGCGACCCCCAGAGCAACGCATGGTTGGCGGGCAGGCCGTCAAGAAACTGCTGGGTATTGCGCGCCAACTGCTCGCGCTGTTTGTCGACACCGATCAGGTCGGACAGGCGCATATCCAGGCTGACTTCCAGGGGCAGTAAAAAGCCGCTGCGCCCCTCGCGCTGCCAGCGGGCCGCCAGGCAGTGGTTCCAGTCAACCGCCACGCGAGGTGCGGGCAACAGGGGTTCCAGACGAGCAAGCACCGCATCGGCCCGCTCAAGAAAGGCATTCAATCGAGAATCCATGACTATTCCTGTGGCAAGTTCTTGAAAAAGATGGCGTATTGGCAACCCTGACGCAGTTGCCAGACGGCTGCACCTTAAAAAACGATTCATACCGGGCAAGGCTGGCGCTGAGGATGTTCAGCTATGCTTGCCGGGCGAAGGGAAACGTGAAGTGGCTCAGCACCCAATGGATATCAAGTTCGCCCACCGCTTGTCTTATAAACAAGCCAGACTGACTGTGCTGGTTGGTTTCGTGTTGGGAACCTTACTCAGCCTGATCCAAATCGGCATTGATTATGCCAGCGAAGACGCGTCCATCAACCGTGAAATACACGCGCTGCTTGAAATCAGTCACAACCCCGCCTCACGTATTGCCTACAACATCGACGCCGAACTGGCCCAGGAGTTGACCCTGGGCCTGCTGCACTCCCCCGCCATCACGCGGGCACAGTTGGTCGACAACAATGGCCTGGTGCTGGCTGACGTTGATCGGCCCCGCAAGGAGAGCAGCTACCGTCCTATCAGCGACTTTTTGTTCGGCGCCAACCGCCAGTTCGAAGACCGCCTGTACCTCACCCATATGCCCGGCGAGTCCCTCGGCGTGTTACGCCTTGACGTCGACACCTACGCATTCGGCAGCCGATTCCTACGTCGAGCAGAGATCACCCTACTCAATGGCTTTGCCCGTAGCCTGATCCTGACCGGCATCCTCCTAGGCCTGTTCTACGTGATGCTGACCCAGCCCCTGGTGCGGATCATCCGTGAGTTGAGCACCCGCAGCCCCGGCAGCGCGCCCCTGGCTCGCCTGGATTGCCCGCCGGGGCACGAACATGATGAGATCGGCGTGCTGGTCAACGTCGCCAACCAACAGTTCGAGAACATGGAGACCGAAATCCAGCAGCGGCGCCACGCCGAGGACCGCCTGACCGAGTACCTTGGCCAGTTGGAAGACATTGTTTCGGCGCGTACCACCGAACTCAAGGCGATCAACCACCGGCTAAGCCAATCCAACGAAGAGCTGGAGGCCTCGAAAATCAACGCCCTGGGCATGGCCCAGGCGCGTGCGGCGTTCCTTGCCAACATGAGCCATGAAATCCGCACCCCGCTCAATGGGCTGCTTGGCATGATCGCGCTGTCTCTGGACAGCGCGCTGAACGCCGAGCAGCGCCAACAATTGTCGATCGCCCATGACTCCGGCAAGGTTTTGGTAGAACTGCTCAACGATATTCTCGACCTGTCCAAGTTTGACGCCGGGCAACTGGAACTCGAAAGCATCCCCTTCGACCTCGGCTCGCTGGTGGAAGACACCGCCAACCTGTTGTCGCAGAACGCTGCGCCCAGCGTGGAGTTGACCTGCCTGATCGATCCGCAGTTTCCTGCCCAGGTCGTGGGTGATCCGACGCGGGTCCGGCAGATTGTCAGTAACCTGCTGTCCAATGCCTTGAAGTTCACCCGGTTCGGTCGCGTCGATGTGCGCCTCAGTGCGCAACCCGACGGCGTGCGCATCGAAGTGTGCGACACCGGCATCGGCATTGCGCAGGAAGCCCAGGCGCGGATCTTCAAACCCTTCACCCAGGCGGGCGCCGGCATTACCCGCCAGTTTGGCGGGACCGGCCTGGGGTTGGCGCTGACCCACAATCTTTGCGAAGCCATGCGCGGTCGGCTGACCATCAGTTCGGAAACCGGCTTCGGCAGCCAGTTCTGCGCCGAACTGCCACTTCCTGCACACACCCCAGCGACACGACTGGCGCCATTGAGCGGTGAAGTCGCGGTGATTACCGGGGCCAGCAGCGGGCTGGCAGAACTGCTGCACACCCTGTTGCCGCACTGGGGGCTGACGCCGCACTGCTACACCATCGACGATGACTTGACGGGCCTGGCACCGGACATCCTGATCACCGACTGCCCCGAATGCCTGTTCCGCCTGCGGCCGACCGTCAGCGCTCCGATCCTGCTGGTCACCGCCTACGGCAATTTCATGCCCAGCGAAGAAGTGGCCGCCCTGGCACCGCTGCAACAGCAGGCGCGCCCGCTGAGTCGCACGGCGCTGTATCAGGTCTTGCACCGTACCCTGCGCGCCGACAGCGAAATCGTCCTCGACCTGGCCCAATTGGAGACCAGCCCGGTTGCCCATCGGGCGCGCATCCTCTTGGTGGAGGACAACCCGGTCAATCAACTGGTGGCCAAGGGCATGCTCGGCAAGCTGGGCTGCGAGGTGGTGGTCGCGGCCCATGGCGGCGAGGCGCTGAAGCAGCTGGAAGAACAACGTTTCGATATGGTGCTGATGGACTGCAACATGCCGGTCATGGATGGCTACGAGGCGAGCCGGCAGATTCGCCGCAGCGGGCGCTGGCCGCAGCTGCCGATCGTCGCGCTGACCGCCAATGCCCTGGCCGAGGAACGCGAACGGTGCCGGGCCGCCGGCATGAACGACTACCTGGCCAAACCCTTTCGCCGCGAAGAACTCAACGCCCTACTCGACCTCTGGGTGCCGACTACGACAAATCTGTGATCTGCCGGAGCAACTGGTCCAGGCCATGGCGCAGGGTATCTGCCTGGCTCAGGTCCACGCCGCTGTCGCACAACAGGCGAGCCTTCAGCGGCTGGACGCGCTCACGCAGCGCCTGGCCCGCTTCGGCAAGGCTCAAGTGCACTTCACGCTCATCATGGGTACTGCGCCGGCGCGTGATCAACGTCAGTTGCTCCAGGCGCTTGAGCAGCGGCGTCAACGTCCCGGAATCGAGCAACAGCCGTTCCCCCAGCGCCTTGACCGTCGGCTGCGGCGGGGCAGCGGCATGCCACTCCCACAACACCAACATCACCAGATATTGCGGATACGTCAGGCCCAACTGGTCGAGCATTGGCTTATAGGCTCGTGTCACCGCCCGGGAGGCGGCGTACAGCTTGAAGCACAACTGGTCATCCAGGGCCAGGGATACGGCAGGCAAGTCAGTCATTTGAGCAGCGCTTCGATCTCTTGGGTCAATTCCTGGGGTTTGGTGGTCGGGGCAAAACGCTGGACCACCTGGCCGTCGCGGCCGATCAAGAACTTGGTGAAGTTCCACTTGATGCCCTTGGAACCCAGCAGGCCCGGCGCGCGCTGTTTGAGTTGCACAAACAGCGGATGGGCCTCGCCCCCGTTGACATCGACCTTCTTGAACAGGGGGAAACTGACGCCGAAATTCAGCTCGCAAAACTCGGAAATAGCCCCCTCGTCACCCGGCTCCTGCTTGCCGAACTGGTTGCACGGGAAGCCCAGCACCACCAGGCCCTGGTCTTTGTACTGCTGCCAGAGCTGCTCCAGGCCTTTGTACTGCGGAGTGAAGCCGCATTTGCTGGCGGTGTTGACCACCAGGATCGCCTTGCCGGCGAAATCCGCCAGGGTCTTTTGCTCGCCCTTGATGGTGGTGCAAGGGATGGACAGCAGGTTATCGCTCATGAGATCGCCTCGGACACAAAGAAGAACATAAAACATAGTGCGCAATTGAATTGCATGCAATTTAATTGACCAGACTAATGACTCGACATCACCCCGCAGGAACCGGCTTGCCGGCTCCTACGAGGGGCATGGTGTCAGCGTGGAACCAGGTCCAGGCACACCGAGTTGATGCAATAGCGCAGGCCTGTAGGCGGCGGGCCATCAGGGAACACATGGCCCAAATGCGCATCGCACTTGGCACAGGTCACTTCCGTACGGATCATCCCGTGGCTCACGTCGCGAATCTCAATCATCGCGCTATCAGCAATCGGCTCATAAAAACTGGGCCAGCCACAACCGGCATCGAACTTGGTCTTCGAGTCGAACAGCGGCTCATTGCAGCAAATGCAGTGATACACGCCATCGGTCGTAGTGGCGTTGTACTTTCCGGAAAACGGCCGCTCGGTGCCCTTGAGACGGCACACCTCATACTGCGCCGGGTCGAGCATTTCCCGCCATTCATCCAGGGTTTTATCCAACTTTTCCATCAATGCACCTCGACAACTGAAAAAGCCTGATCTGTGTCTTTTCCATGGATCAGGCGGCACGTATGATTGCGCCTCTTCAAAGCGCCAGTCTGGCACCCGCGTTATCGGCATTCAAACGTATTTATGGGTCAGGCCACACGCAGGATTCCCAGCACGGTAGTCTTCACATCGTCTGGATCGTTCATTTTCGGGATCACATCGCCATGCAGGTCAGCAAATCGAACAAGCTCGCCAACGTCTGCTACGACATTCGCGGCCCAGTGCTCAAGCACGCCAAGCGCCTGGAAGAGGAAGGCCATCGCATCCTCAAGCTGAACATTGGCAACCCGGCGCCCTTTGGTTTCGAAGCACCGGACGAAATCCTCCAGGACGTGATCCGCAACCTGCCCACCGCCCAGGGCTACAGCGACTCCAAGGGGTTGTTCAGCGCGCGCAAGGCAGTCATGCAGTACTACCAGCAAAAGCAGGTAGAAGGGGTTGGTATTGAAGATATCTACCTCGGCAATGGTGTCTCCGAGCTGATCGTGATGGCCATGCAGGCCTTGCTCAACAACGGCGACGAAGTGCTGGTGCCGGCGCCTGACTACCCGCTGTGGACCGCTGCCGTGACCCTGGCCGGTGGCCATCCGGTGCATTACCTGTGCGACGAGCAAGCCAACTGGTGGCCGGACCTGGCCGATATCAAGGCCAAGATCACGCCCAACACCAAGGCGCTGGTGATCATCAACCCGAACAACCCGACGGGCGCGGTGTATTCCAAGGAAGTGCTGCTGGGCATGCTCGAACTGGCGCGCCAGCACAACCTGGTGGTGTTCTCCGACGAGATCTACGACAAGATCCTCTACGACGACGCCGTGCACATCTGCACCGCCTCCCTGGCCCCGGACCTGCTGTGCCTGACCTTCAACGGCCTGTCCAAGTCCTACCGGGTCGCGGGCTTCCGTTCCGGCTGGGTCGCCATCTCCGGGCCCAAGCACAATGCCCAGAGCTACATCGAAGGCATCGACATGCTGGCCAATATGCGCCTGTGTGCCAATGTGCCGAGCCAGCACGCGATCCAGACCGCCCTGGGCGGCTACCAGAGCATCAACGACCTGGTGCTGCCCGCCGGCCGCCTGCTGGAGCAGCGCAACCGCACCTGGGAGCTGCTCAACGATATTCCCGGCGTCAGTTGCGTCAAACCCATGGGCGCCTTGTATGCGTTCCCGCGGATCGACCCAAAAGTCTGCCCGATCCATAACGACGAGAAGTTCGTCCTCGACCTGCTGCTCTCGGAAAAGCTGCTGGTGGTCCAGGGCACGGCGTTCAACTGGCCGTGGCCTGATCACTTCCGCGTGGTGACCTTGCCCCGTGTGGATGACCTGGACATGGCCATCGGCCGCATCGGCAACTTCCTGAAGTCCTATCGCCAGTGACCTCGCTTTCGCTGTACGACCCACAAGAGGTCGTACAGCGAGTATCTGGCAACACATCTACGCGCCACACCGACAGAAACACTCGTTGGCCTCACTCTCGTCCCTTCTACCCTGCACTTTCCAGTAATCACGGGGCCCAACGGCTTATGGAGGGGAATTTCCATGGGCATAAAGCCTCGGAAAATCCCTGCAAGGTTCTACATTCGCGCTGTAGGACACAGTTTGAAATAGTCGCCCGGTTGAATAGCCCACTGCCGCACCTTATATACCCCGCAGTACGCGACATATTAAGCATGAGGAGAATTCTACAACCATGATGCGCATCCTGCTGTTCTTGGCCACTAACCTGGCGGTCGTGCTGATTGCCAGCATCACCCTGAGCCTTTTCGGCTTCAACGGGTTCATGGCGGCCAACGGGGTTGATCTGAACCTCAATCAGCTGCTGGTTTTCTGTGCCGTCTTTGGTTTTGCCGGCTCGATCTTCTCGCTGTTCATCTCCAAGTGGATGGCGAAGATGAGCACCAGCACCCAGATCATCACCCAGCCGCGCACCCGGCATGAGCAATGGCTGCTGCAAACCGTCGAGCAACTGTCCCGCGAAGCCGGGATCAAGATGCCTGAAGTCGGGATCTTCCCGGCCTACGAGGCCAACGCCTTTGCCACTGGCTGGAACAAGAACGATGCTCTTGTTGCCGTCAGCCAGGGTTTGCTCGAGCGTTTCTCGCCCGACGAAGTGAAGGCCGTGCTGGCCCACGAGATCGGCCACGTCGCCAACGGTGACATGGTTACCCTGGCACTGGTGCAGGGCGTGGTGAACACCTTTGTGATGTTCTTTGCGCGGATCATCGGCAACTTTGTCGACAAGGTGATCTTCAAGAACGAAGGCGGCCAGGGTATCGCCTACTACGTGGCGACCATCTTTGCTGAACTAGTACTGGGCTTCCTCGCCAGCTCCATCGTGATGTGGTTCTCGCGCAAACGCGAGTTCCGCGCCGACGAAGCCGGTGCCCAACTGGCCGGTACTGCCGCGATGATCGGTGCCCTGCAACGCCTGCGCTCCGAACAGGGCCTGCCAGTGCACATGCCTGACACCCTGAATGCCTTCGGCATCAACGGTGGCGTCAAGCAAGGCCTGGCGCGGATGTTCATGAGCCACCCGCCACTGGAAGAGCGGATCGACGCACTGCGTCGTCGCGGCTGACAGCCGAAGGGTAGAAAAAGGGGCGACTGAATCGCCCCTTTTTTGTGGGTGCGTGTTTTACCGCTGCGCCAACTGGTAAACCCGCTCCTCAAGGCGCGTGACACCGCCCTGGGCGAACTTCGGGCTCTCGGCCAGGATATCCCGCTGCTCCAGGACGCTCAGGCGCCAGCGTCCTGCCAGCAGCCTCCGGACTTCCTCATCACTGACCGCAAACGGCGGCCCGGCCTTCAGGGCCTGCTCATAATCCAGGCTGATCAACAGGCCACTTTGCACCTGGGGCGCAATCGCCTGCAAATGCGCGGCATAGCGCTCACGCATCAACGGCGGCAAGGCAATCAGCGCCGCACGGTCATACAGGGCGGCGCACCCTGCCACATCTTCACGGCTCAATTCGAAGAAATCGCCGCACCACAGCTCGATAGTGCCAGCCTGATAAACCTTGAAACTGCCCCGCTGGCTGACTTGTGCAGCCAGGCACTGCTCCTGGAAAAACTCCTCCACGGCCTTTTCCGACAGTTCCACACCCAGGACCTGGCAGCCCTGCTGCGCCAGCCACATCAGGTCCAGGCTTTTGCCGCACAGCGGCACGAGCACCCGGGCCCCGCCGACCAACCCCAGCCCCGGCCAGTGTCGCTGCAAATAGGGATTGACCTCAGGCAGGTGAAAGCCGATCTGATTACGTGCCCAGCGGTCATGCCAAAAGGTGGATTCCATGAATAGCCCAGAAAATTCGATCAAATGGCGCTAAAACTTATATTAGATTTAGATCAATGATCTGATTAAAGATGGTCCCATCTTAACCTTGAGGACCCTGCTCATGCTGCCCAGCCTGTTTATTTCCCACGGCTCGCCCATGCTTGCCCTACAACCTGGCGCCAGCGGGCCGGTTCTTGCACGCCTGGCCGCCACCCTGCCCCGCCCCAAGGCGATCGTTGTGATGTCCGCACATTGGGAAAGCCGTGAACTGCTGGTCAGCGCCAGCCCTGCCCCAGAGACCTGGCACGACTTCGGTGGTTTCCCTCGCGAGCTGTTTGCGGTGCAGTATCCAGCGCCCGGCGATCCGGCACTGGCGCAACAGATCGTCGAGCTGCTCGCCGCCGATGGCCTGCCCGCCCGCCTAGACCACCAGCGCCCGTTCGACCATGGCACCTGGGTGCCGCTGTCTTTGATGTACCCGACGGCCGATATCCCTGTGGTGCAGGTCTCCCTGCCCAGCCACATGGGTCCGACGCTGCAAACCCGAATCGGCCAGGCATTGCGCAGCTTGCGCGAACAAGGCGTGTTGTTGATCGGCTCGGGCAGCATCACCCATAACCTCGGTGAGCTGGACTGGCGGGCCGGCCCGGAAAGCATCGAGCCCTGGGCACGAGAGTTCCGCGACTGGGTCGTCGACAAACTCGACACCCAGGATGAAGCCGCCTTGCACGACTACCGCCACCAGGCGCCCCACGCGGTGCGCAGCCATCCCAGCGATGAGCACTTATTGCCGCTGTACTTCGCCCGCGGCGCGGGTGGGCAGTTCAGCGTGGCCCATCAGGGGTTCACCCTGGGCGCGCTGGGGATGGATATCTATCGCTTTGATTAGCCGCGGCTTTTTGTAGGGGCCCGGTAAAACCCAGGCATAAAAAATCCCCGAACCAGTCGGGGATTTTTTATGTTCGATCAATCAACCCAAGGGTCGATCAATCTTCGCGATAGCGACGCAGCTTGAGCTGCTTGCCAGCAACACGGGTGTCCTTCAGCTTGGCCAGCAATTTCTCCAGGCCATCTTCCGGCAGCTCCACCAGGGAGAAGCTGTCACGCACCTGGATGCGACCGATCGCTTCACGTGCCAGGCCACCCTCGTTGAGGATAGCGCCCAGCAGGTTCTTGGCAGCGATGCCATCACGCGCGCCCAGCGCGGTACGGCAGCGAGCACGGCCTTCGGCCAATGGAACCGGAGCACGACGCTCACGATCACCACGGTCCGGACGATCACCGGTACGCTCTGGACGATCACCGCGCGGAGCGTTGTTCGGCACCAGTGGACGTTCTTTCTCGATCGCTGCCAGAGTCAGGGCCTGACCGTTGGTAGCCTTGCGCAGCAGGGCCGCAGCCAGGGCACGCGGGGTGCAACCGATATCGGCGGTCAGGCGGTCCAGCAGGTCGCCGTGGGTCGATTCAGCGTCAGCCACCAGCGGCGACAGGCTGTTGGTCAGTTTCTTGATGCGCGCATCGAGAACAGCCTGGGCATCCGGCAGACGGACTTCGGCAACTTTCTGACCGGTTACACGCTCGATCACTTGCAGCATGCGGCGCTCACGAGGAGTCACCAGCAGCAGTGCACGACCTTCGCGACCGGCACGGCCAGTACGGCCGATACGGTGAACGTAGGACTCTGGATCGTACGGCATGTCCACGTTGAACACGTGGGTGATACGCGGAACGTCGAGACCACGAGCTGCTACGTCGGTCGCCACAACGATGTCCAGACGGCCATCCTTGAGGGAGTCGATCACGCGCTCACGTTGGTTCTGGGCAATGTCACCGTTCAGCGCAGCGGCTTTGTAGCCTTTGGCTTCCAGGGCACTGGCCAGGTCCAGGGTCGCTTGCTTGGTGCGCACGAACATGATCAGGGCGTCGAAGTCTTCGACTTCCAGCAGGCTCAATACAGCCGAGGTCTTCTGGTCAGCGTGAACCAACAGGTGAGCCTGTTCGATCGCGGTAACGGTCTGGGTCTTGGTCTGGATCTTCACGTGTTGCGGATCGCGCAGATGGCGTTCGGCAATGGCGCGGATAGACTGTGGCAGGGTGGCCGAGAACAGTACGGTCTGACGGGTCGGTGGCAGTGCCTTGAAGATGACTTCCAGGTCATCCATGAAGCCCAGCTTCAACATTTCGTCAGCTTCGTCGAGAACCAGGTGGTTCACGGTCGACAGTACTTTTTCGTCACGGCGCAGGTGGTCGCACAGACGGCCCGGGGTGGCGACAACGATCTGTGCGCCATTACGGATTGCTTTCAGTTGTGGGCCCATAGGCGCGCCGCCGTAAACGGCCACAACGGTAACGCCTGGCATTTGCTTGGCGTAGGTTTCGAAAGCGGTTGCTACTTGCAGCGCCAACTCACGGGTTGGCGCCAGGATCAGGGCTTGCGGCTCGCGCTTGGCAGGATCGATGCAGTGCAGGATAGGCAGGGCGAACGCGGCGGTTTTACCGGTACCGGTTTGCGCCTGGCCAATCATGTCTTGGCCGGCCATGATGATCGGGATCGATTGCTGCTGAATAGCCGAAGGTTCTTCGTAGCCGGTCGCAATGACGGCAGCAAGAATGTTCGGGTTAAGATTAAAAGCGGCGAAGCCGCCGGTTTCCTGGGTCATGGGTCTGCCTCTAAGTGCATCCGCAAAGACCCATGCTCCAAAGCTGCGCATGCCGTGTTGAGACTCAAGAGTCGCCCTGGCTGCTTTGTCGGCGGGGATTTGCGAAAACGAATGAATGAAAAAGATTCGTCAAGGGAGAGTCCGCTGTGCGGACGTGCAGCCGAAGCTGACTTCGGGGAATTGCGCTACCTAAACGCGGCCCGGTTAAAGGCCGGCGCGCACTATACCGGAAATCCCTGAAAAAGGGAGCTTTTTTTATCGGAAAAGACCATTCGACTGCTCTGCGTCACAGGCTTTGCGCATCCTCGCAGGAGCGTCTATTTTTCAAAGGCCCGGCCCTGTTGGTCATTGCGCTTAAACGCTTCACCTTTTGCAGCGGGCCCTTCGGTCCGAAACTGCCTTTCGCGCCCGAGGATCCAGCCATGAGTCAAGCCAGCAGCAGCCGCGTCAGCCGTGAACTACAAGGGCATGTCCTGCTGCTGGGGCTCGATCGGGTAGCCAAGCGCAACGCCTTTGATCTCGACCTGCTCAACGAACTGAGCCTGGCCTATGGCGAATTCGACCGCAACGAAGAAGCGCGGGTGGCCGTGGTGTTCGGGCATGGCGACCACTTCACCGCCGGGCTGGACCTGATCAACGTCGCGCACACCATGGCCCAAGGCTGGCAACCGCCGCTAGGCGGCTGCGATCCGTGGGGTGTGTTCGCCGGGCCCAGGGTCAGCAAACCGGTGATCGTGGCCGCCCAGGGCTACTGCCTGACCATCGGTATCGAATTGATGCTCGCAGCAGACATCAACCTGTGTGCCAGCAATACGCGCTTTGCGCAGATGGAAGTACAACGTGGGATCTTTCCTTTTGGTGGCGCCACCCTGCGCCTGCACCAGATTGCCGGCTGGGGCAACGCCATGCGCTGGCTGCTCACGGGTGACGAGTTCGATGCCCATGAGGCCCTGCGCCTGGGGTTGGTGCAGGAGGTCATGGCCAGCGAAGACCTGCTGCCCCGGGCGCTGGCGCTGGCCAACCGGATTGCCAGCCAGGCGCCGTTGGGCGTGCAGGCGACGTTGATATCGGCACGCCAGGCGCGGGATGAGGGCGAGACCGCTGCGGCGGCCGGGTTGCCGGCGCTGGTGGAGAAACTGCTGGGCAGCGAGGATGCCAAGGAAGGGGTACGGGCGATGCTGGAGAAGCGGCCGGGGGTGTTCAAGGGGTTGTGAACAGACAGTGATGGCCTCATCGCGGGCAAGCCCGCTCCCACAGGGGGGAGATCTTGGCCATGCAGAATAGCCATAGAACAAATGTGGGAGCGGGCTTGCCCGCGATGAGGCCAGTGCAGGCACCTAAGTCGCCGGCCGAACCGCCTTGATCAGCGCTTGCAACGAATACCCCAGGCGCGGCGCCAGCGCCTCGGCCCGCGCAGAAACCGCCGCCAGGTCCAGCGTCTGGTCCAGGTCCGCCGGCACGATCAGGATCACATTGCCCTCCTTCACCGGCAACTCCCAGTAATGTCGATGATAAAGCCCACGCAACAACGCAGCGCCCAGGGGCTTGCCATCATCGGTGGCCCACTGGTTGATCACCAGCCAGCCACCCGGATTGAGCTTCTTCTGGCAGTTTTCCAGGAAAGTCCAGGCCAGGTGACCAACCCCCGGCCCGACATCGGTATACAAGTCGACGAAAATCAGGTCCGCCGGCTCCGCTGTCTCCAGCAATTCCAGGGCATCGCCAACACGGATGTACAGCCGTGGATCATCATCCAGCCCCAGGTATTCAATGGCCAGGCGCGGCACATCCGGGCGCAGCTCAATGGCCTCGACGTCTTCCAGCGGCAGGAACTTGAGGCAGGCCTGGGTCAGCGTCCCAGCCCCCAGGCCAAGAAACAGCGCACTTTCGGGCTGCTCATGGCACAAGGCGCCAATCAACATGGCGCGGGTGTAGTCGTACTCCAGCCAGCTGGGGTCGGCAGTGAACACACAGCTCTGTTCGATGGCATCGCCAAACTCGAGAAAGCGGTAATCAGCCACTTCCAGCACACGGATCAAGCCGAAGTCATCATGGACCTCAGCCAACAGGCGCTCGACGCGCTCCTCAGTCATTTCATCTCCTAATGGGCCCGGGCACGGGTTCAAGCCGCCTGGTAGCAAGCGGGAAAGGCGCGATTGTCGGCCAAGCGGCGCCAGCAGGTCACGCACTAATTGCTGATAACATGCACGCTCCCGACATTCATTCGAGTTCACGATGAGCCAACCCTGGAGCCCCGACAGCTGGCGCGCCCTGCCGATCCAGCAACAACCCCGCTACCCCGACGCCGCGCACTTGCTGCAGGTCGAGCAGAGCCTGGCCAGCTACCCGCCGCTGGTGTTCGCCGGCGAAGCCCGGGAGCTGCGCCGCCAGTTTGCCGAGGTGACCCAAGGTCGCGCGTTCCTGCTGCAAGGTGGCGACTGTGCCGAGAGCTTTGCCGAGTTCTCTGCCGCGAAAATCCGCGACACCTTCAAAGTGTTGCTGCAGATGGCCATTGTCATGACCTTCGCCGCAGGCTGTCCGGTGGTCAAAGTCGGGCGCATGGCCGGCCAGTTCGCCAAGCCGCGCTCGGCCAACGATGAAACCATCGATGGCATCACCCTGCCTGCCTACCGTGGCGACATCGTCAACGGTATTGGTTTCGACGAGAAAAGCCGCGTCCCGGACCCCGACCGCCTGTTGCAGTCCTATCACCAGTCCACCGCCACCCTGAACCTGCTGCGCGCCTTCGCCCAGGGCGGTTTTGCCGACCTGCACCAGGTGCACAAGTGGAACCTGGACTTTATCGCCAACTCCGCCCTGGCCGACAAGTACAGCCAACTGGCAGACCGTATCGACGAGACCCTGGCCTTCATGCGCGCCTGCGGCATGGACAGCTCGCCACAATTGCGCGAGACCAGCTTCTTCACCGCCCACGAAGCACTGCTGCTCAATTACGAGCAAGCCTTCGTGCGTCGTGACAGCCTGACCAACGATTACTACGACTGTTCGGCCCATATGCTGTGGATCGGCGACCGCACGCGCCAACTCGATGGCGCGCACGTCGAGTTCCTGCGCGGGGTGAACAACCCGATCGGGGTCAAGGTCGGCCCGAGCATGAACCCCGACGACCTGATTCGCCTGATCGACATCCTCAACCCGGATAACGACCCCGGCCGCCTGAACCTGATCGCGCGCATGGGCGCCAACAAGGTCGGCGATCACCTGCCCGACCTGATCCGCGCCGTGCAGCGCGAAGGCAAGCAGGTGTTGTGGAGCAGCGACCCGATGCATGGCAACACCATCAAGGCCAGCAGCGGCTACAAGACCCGGGACTTCGCGCAGATCCTTAGCGAAGTGAAGGAATTCTTCCAGGTCCATGAAGCCGAAGGCACTTATGCCGGTGGGATTCATATCGAAATGACCGGGCAGAATGTCACCGAGTGCATCGGTGGCGCGCGGCCGATTACCGAGGATGGCTTGTCGGACCGCTACCACACCCATTGTGACCCGCGGATGAATGCCGATCAGTCGCTGGAGCTGGCGTTCTTGATTGCCGAGACGCTCAAGCAGGTCAAACGCTAGGGCAGGCGTGGCCTGATCCACCGCTATCGCGGGCAAACCCGACTCCCACCGTGGTCAATGTGGGAGCCGGGCGTGCCCGCGATAGCGCCCTATCTGCCAGCCTCCAGTGCCAGCATCGCCACCCGCAACCGGGTCGCGCTATGCCGCTGACAATTGATCTGCACCTGCTCCAACCCCAGCCAATCCGCCATCTGCCGCAAGCTCAATGCCAGCGCCAACATCCCCGCCTCGTCCAACCCCGGCTCTTGCTCGTGCAAGGCATGTACCGCCAGCCGGCCATTGGCTCGCTCGGCGCGCAAGTCCAGCCGTGCGGCGATCCGTTCGTTATGCAGGAACGGCAGCACGTAATAGCCGTACACCCGCTTGTCCTGCGGGGTGTAGATTTCCAGGCGATAGCGAAAGTCGAGCAGGCGCTCGGTACGGCTACGCTCCCAGATCAATGAATCAAAGGGCGACAGCAAGGCACTAGCCGCGACCTTGCGCGGGACGGTTGGCTCGGGCAGGCAATACGCTG
The DNA here is from genome assembly GCF_058742075.1 of Pseudomonas sp. HC1(2025). Classification (NCBI taxonomy): domain Bacteria; kingdom Pseudomonadati; phylum Pseudomonadota; class Gammaproteobacteria; order Pseudomonadales; family Pseudomonadaceae; genus Pseudomonas; species Pseudomonas sp. HC1(2025). The sequence continues at coordinate 3,815,145 of NZ_CP196017.1, forward strand.
GCTGTTTCCAGCCCTGGACCTGGCACACCTGCAATTGCCCGTCCTCTACCAATTCGGCGAGGCGCCCACGACTGTCTGCTGGGTCCAGGCGAAAGTAATCGCGCAGGTCCTTTTCCGTAGCGATACCCAGCGCCGTCGCGGCATGCCGCAGCAGGCCACGCTGGGCGCTGTGTTCGCTCAAGGGCACCTGTTGCAGAATCGCCGCCGGGATGACCCGCTCCGGCAGGTCGTACAGGCGCTCGAAACCACGGCGCCCGGCCACCGTCACCAGGCCTGCGGCAAACAGCCATTCCAGCGCGTGCTTTTCATCACTCCAATCCCACCATGGCCCGGCGCGCTCTTCACGGGTCGACAGGCTGCCCGCGCCCAACGCGCCCTGCTGCTCGACGATGGCCAGCACGCGGCGGATAGTGGCCTGTTGCTCGCGACCAAAACGCGCCATCTGCTGATAGATCCCCTGCCCCTCGGATGCGCGCTGCATGCGCCAGCGCATCAGTGGATAAAGGGCCATGGGCAGCAGCGAGGCTTCATGCCCCCAATACTCAAACAACGTGCGCTGGCGCCCCTGGCTCCAGGCCGCCTGCTCGAGCAACAACGGCGAGTAACTGCCCAGGCGGGAAAACAGCGGCAGGTAGTGGGAGCGCACCACGGCATTGACCGAATCAATCTGCAACACGCCCAGGCGCTCGATCACACGGTTAACCTGGGCGGCCTTGATCTGCGCAGGCGGCTGGCGCCCGGAAAAGCCTTGGGCCGCCAGTGCCAGGCGGCGCGCCTGCTTGAGGGAAAAACTCAGTTCTGCGGGCATGTGCATCTCCTGATTGCGCCCGCGAACTGTAGCGCGATGCCGGTCATTTACCCAACGGGTCGTTCCAGAAATGGCGGTGGCGTTCCTGCTCGACATCGGCCCGGGTCAAGCCAATATCCTTGAGTGAGTCATCGCTCATTTGCGCCAGCACCTGACGCTCGCGCTGCATGGCGTACCAACGAAATACCCTTTGAAACAGCCCGGCGAATGGACGTCTCACCAGCAACACATAACCTTTTTGGCCTTTCATCATCTCGCCCTCCAGTGGGGATGACTAAAGTCTGTGCCCAGGACTATGATCAATCCAACGAATGTTTCTTATGCAATACATCTCTGAGATTGATCAATTGAACCACTACCCGAGCATCGATACCGACGTGCTGCGCACCTTCGTCGCCATCGCCGACCAAGGTGGCTTCACCCGCGCCGGCGAGAAAGTCAATCGCACCCAGTCGGCGGTGAGTATGCAAATGAAGCGCCTGGAGGAGGACGTGCTGCAACGCAAGCTGTTCGAGCGCGACGGCCGGCAGGTCCGGCTCACGCCCGAGGGCCAGGTGTTGCTGGGGTATGCGCGGCGCATCCTGAAGCTGCACAGCGAGGTGTTCAATACCTTGCGCGAGCCGCATATGGTCGGGCTGGTGCGCATCGGCACGCCGGACGACTACGTGATGCGCTACCTGCCCGGTATCCTCAAGCGCTTTTCCAAGGCCTACCCGCTGATCCAGATCGAGATGCACTGCGAAGGCACGCCAGTGTTGATGCAGCGACGTGACCTGGCGTTGACGGTGGTCAGCCGCGAACCGGGAAATGAAATCGGCGAACTGCTGCGCAACGAGCGCATGGTCTGGGTAGCGTCACCGTGCTTTTGCGTGGATGAACACGAGACCCTACCCCTGGCGATCGCCGGCCTGGACAGCTTTTGCACGCAATGGGCCCGCGCCTCGCTGGAAGCCGTGGGGCGCGAGTACCGCCTGGCCTATCACAGCTCCAACGGCGCGGCGATCCAGGCAGTGGTCGGTGCCGGGCTGGCGGTGACGGTCATGATGGAAAGCCTGGTCACCGAAGACCTGCGCATACTTGGCAGCGACGAAGGTTTCGGCCCGCTGCATACGGTCAACCTGCGCCTGCTGCGCAACCCGAACATGAGCTCGCCCATCACCGAATGCCTGGCCGAGTACATCCTCGACGGCTTCAGACTTTAAAGGTCAACATCACCGCGCACACCACCAGGAAGCCGCAGAACAGACCGCGCAGCAGGCGCTCTGGCAATGCGTGGGCGATTTTCACCCCCCAACTGATACTCAGCAGCCCGCCGACCGCCAGGGGCACGCCGATCAGCCAGTCCACTTCCTGGTGCCATGCGTAGGTCACCAGGGTCACCCCGGTACTGGGCAAGGCCAGTGCCAGGGACAGGCCCTGGGCAACCACCTGGGTGGTGCCGAACACACTGGTCAAGACCGGCGTTGCAACCACCGCGCCGCCGACACCGAACAGGCCTCCCATGGATCCCGACGCCGCGCCCAACACACCCAGCCATGGCCAGGAATAGCGCATCTGCGCAGAAGGTGGCGCATTGCTGGTGACCATGCGCAACAGGTTGTATGCCGACAGGGCCAGCAAAAATGCGATAAAGCCAATGCGCATCACGCCCGCATCGATGCCCACCGCCCAGATCGACCCCAGCCAGGCAAAGCAAAAACCCGTGATTCCAAGCGGCAAGGCATGGCGCAGCTCAATGCGATTGCGCTGGTGATAACGCCACAGCGCCAGCATCACATTGGGTACGACCATCACCAGCGCCGTGCCTTGGGCAATCTGCTGATCCAGGCCAAACAGCACGCCCAGCACCGGAATCGCGATCAGCCCACCACCAATGCCAAATAGCCCGCCCACTGTACCCAGGGCTATGCCCAGCACCACATACATCGCCATATCCACCACAACCACACCCCCTGCACTGTCTCAAGCCCTGCATGCTACGCAGTCCACTCTGGCATGGATACGCATAGCAACGCACAATGGCTATGCCAAATCCGCACAAGCGAGCGCCCTATGAGCCCCACTACCCTGACCGATCAACTGGGACTGTTTCTCGATGTGCTGGAGGCCGGCAGTTTTTCCGCAGCCGCGCGACGCCATCCGCTGACCCCCTCCGCCGTGGCCCGGCGCATCGACAGCCTGGAAAGCGCCTTGGGCAGCCAACTGTTCCTGCGCAGCACCCATGCGGTATTGCCCACCCCTGCGGGGCTCGCGTTTGCCGAGCGCGCGCGGCGGATTGTGCGGGAGCTGCAATTGGCTCGGGCCGAGGCCGTGTCGCTGAGCCACGCGCCCGAAGGCCTGATTCGCGTGGACGCACCCGCCGCGTTTGGCCGGCGACACCTGGCGCCGGCAATTGCGGACTTCCTGACGGTCTACCCGGGCCTGGACGTACACCTGCATCTGATCGACAGCTTTGTCGACATGCAGGGCGAGCACCTGGGCAAGGTGGACCTGGTGCTGCGCGCGGGGCATATCGTCGACACGCGGTTGATCGCCACACCCTTGGCCAGCATTGTGCGAATCGCCTGTGCCAGCCCGACCTACCTGAAAAACCGTGGTACACCGACCCATCCCAGCCAGCTCAACGAACACGACGGCCTGGATTGGGAAGGCCTGGCGCCGATGTTCGCCTGGCGCTTTGAACTAGATGGGCGCAAGAACATTTACCGTCCGCAGCGTATCCGCATGAGCGCCAACAATGCCGAAGCCTTGCTGTCCGGTGCCCTGGCCGGGCTGGGCATCGCTCACCTGCCTACCTGGCTGGCCAGCGAATACCTGGTTCGCGGTGAGCTGGTGCCGTTATTCTGCGAAAATGGCCTACCGACCGCAGAAAGTGCCGGCATCTACGCGCTGCGCCTGGAGCAGCAGGCCAACGCCCGCAGCCGCCTGCTGCTGGAGTACCTCAAGAGCCGTTTCAGCCCCGTCCCACCGTGGGATCTGGCGTTGCAAAGTGGCTGGGGCTGACTGCTGCTGTAGCAACCAACCCGGAGCAACTGTTCGCCGCTCATGTAGGCATCGGCCAGATTCCCGGTGGTTTTGGCCTGGATATCGAGCTTTACGTATCCCTCCACGGACGGGAGTAAGACGAAGCGCAAAGCCTGGTGGACGCCGCGCATCAGGTCTGCCCGTACTCCAACGCGACCCGTGGCAATGTCGATGTGCGTTTGCATATCACCTTGTGACTGGCCAGCAGGCATAAAAAAACCCGACTCTTGGCCGGGTTTTTTATCAGTAACGCCAGAATTACTTCTTGGCGCGACCTTTGTACGAACCACCTTCACGGGTGTCGATCTCGATCATGTCGTCGATTTCGATGAAATCAGCAACTTGCAGTTCGGTACCGTTAGCCAGCTTGGCAGGCTTCATCACTTTGCCCGAAGTGTCACCGCGAGCGGAACCTTCGGTGTAGGCAACCTTACGCACGATGGTGGTCGGCAGCTCTACGGAAACCAGACGCTCTTCGAAGAAAATAGCTTCGCAGACGTCGGTCATGCCTTCTTCGATAAACGGCAGAACGCCTTCGATATCTTCAGCGTTCAGTTCGTACATGGTGTAGTCGGTGGTGTCCATGAACGTGTAGGTGTCGCCGCTGATGAAGGACAGGGACGCTTCCTTGCGGTCGAGGATCACGTCTTCCAGCTTGTCATCGGCACTGTAAACGGTTTCGGTCTTGTAACCGGTCAGCAGGTTCTTCAGCTTGGTCTTCATGATCGCGCTGTTACGGCCCGATTTGGTGAACTCAGCTTTTTGAACCAACCATGGATCGTTGTCGATCTTAATTACGGTACCGGGTTTCAGTTCTTTACCAGTTTTCATTGCATATATCCGAAATTTGGATGGGATTGACAAAAATCAAGGTGGCGTATCATATCCAATTTTCATAAAACTGTACCAGCGCCGTCGCAAGATCAGCCTGCGAGGCCTGTTCCAGACACCATTTCTCGGCATGCACGGTCAGTTCCGGCCAATGTTCAAGCACGGTTTCCCAGCTTGAGGCCATGTCGCTATCCGTGTTCCAGGCCTGCCATAGGGCAATCAGTGCAGTTTTCGCGGGTGCAGACAGGTCCTGGGTGTACAGCGCGAGGAACGCATCGAGCTTGTCCAGGTGAATGTCTTCATCCTGGCGGTAGATATGCCATAGCAACGGGCGCCCAGCCCATTGCGCGCGCACAAAGGAGTCTTCACCGCGCACGGCATTGAAGTCGCAGCACCACAGCAGGCGGTCGTATTGCTCCTGGCGCACGAACGGCAGCACCTGCACCGTCAGCATACCGCGCACATGAATATCCCCTGCCGCCAATGCCTCCACTCCCAGCCAGCGCTGCACGTCACCGAGGATGCGCCCTTCCGGCACGAGCAGATGGGTGGCTTGCCCGTCCGCTGCCAATACCTGCAGCCAACTGGCCAGGCCGGCATTTTCGTAGGCAAACAGCGAGATCAATCGCGCGCCCACCGCCGGAAAAACACCCAAGCACTGTAGGAACTGTTGCTGGGCCTGGGAATCACCCTGAAACGCCTGACGCTGCTCGATCAACCCGGCCTCACGCAGCAAGCCGCCTGTGCCCGGACGGAAGCCTGGAAAGAAGAAGTACTTTTGCACGCCCTTGAACTTGACCGATGGCAGACCGTGACAGCCTACCACCCACTCCTCGGCACTCAGGTAATCCAGGTTCATCCACAACGGCATGCGCTCGCGGGCTGCCATGGCCTCCATGTAGTCCGGTGGCAATTGGCAGGCGAAGGCGGCGATCACCACGTCCGCCGCCGGCGTGGCCGGCCAGTCTGCGGGCCAGTGGCGCACATCCACACCCTCGCGCCACTGCTGCGCCAACTGCACATCCACCTCGGGGCACATGCGCTCGAATGCCCGCAGGTCATCGACCCACAGTCGCACCGCACAGCCCTGTTCTGCCACCAGTTGCCGGGCCAGGCGCCAGGTCACGCCAATGTCGCCGTAGTTGTCGACGACGCTGCAAAAAATATCCCAGCGGGCTTTCATTCCGGGCTCCATCAGTCAAAGGCTCGATTGTCCGCATAAATGCCGCCAGGCAGAAGGGTTGATCGCGATTATTCTGCACACCGGCTGTGCGACAATCCAAAGCTTGCCGCAACCGCCCGCCAGGAGGCCGTCATGTCCGATCGTCCGTTGTCGATGTTCAAACTCAGTATTGCCGTGGCCCTGGGCCTGTGGCTGGGCTTTGTCGCCATCGCGCTGACAGGCTGGCTGGCCTCGCGCTACCTGCTTGAACAACCCGTGGCCGCCGTCACCCAGGCCGTTCAACAACTGGGCAAGCCGCCAGCCGCAATCCCAGAGCCGCCAAACCGGATGTTCGAGCAATACCAGCAAAACCTGCACAAGCAGGAACAACAACAGGCGCTGGATCAGGCCCGGGACAACCCGCGCAACCTGGCCAACCCCAAATGCCAGTTCTGGCTCCAGCAGGACCAGAACGCCCCCAACGACAAGAGCCGGGCCAACGTCCTGCAATTTTGTGATTGAGCTGTAAGCCCCCATGAATAAACACGCCGTCCTCCAGTTGATCCTGGAAAAACTCGCCGCCGACCTGGATGTGGCGCAACGCGCCGCGCAAACCGCCTACGAAACCGCAACCCACGAAGAAAACATCGCCGAGAACAAGTACGACACCCTGGGCCTGGAAGCCTCTTACCTGGCCGCCGGGCAAGCCAAGCGCGTCGAGGAAATCAAGCAGTCACTGGTGGTGTGCCAGAACCTCAACCTGCGGCCCTACGAGGAACAACGGGGGATCGAGGTGGGCGCCCTGCTCGGCCTGGAAGATGACAACGGCCGTCAGCAATGGCTGTTCCTCGCGCCGGACGCGGCAGGCCTGAAAGTCTATGTAGTGGGGCAGTTGGTGACCGTCATCACCCCTCGCTCGCCGCTGGGCAAAAGCCTGCTGGGCAAGTTCGAGGGCGATGAGGTGGAGATTCTGGTGGCAGGCGCCCGGCAACAATTCGTGGTGACCGAGGCCCGCTAGGCCGATCAGTGAACCGGCAGTTCAACGCCGTCGAACAGTTCTTCGAGTTCCTGCTTGTTATGGCACTGGATCGCCTTGGCCATGACTTCACGGGTCAGGTGTGGGGCGAACTTCTCGATGAAATCGCACATGAAGCCGCGCAGGAACGTGCCCCGACGGAAGCCGATCTTGGTCACGCTGGACTCGAACAGTTCGCTGGCATCCAGCACCACCAGGTCGCTGTCGAGCTTGGTGTCGACGGCCATCTTGGCCACGATGCCGACGCCCAGGCCCAGGCGCACGTAGGTCTTGATCACGTCGGCATCAGCCGCAGTGAACACTACTTTTGGCGTGAGGCCGCGATGGCTGAAGGCTTCGTCGAGTTTGGAGCGGCCGGTGAAGCCGAACACATAGGTCACAATCGGGTATTCCGCCAGCGCTTCTAGGGTCAGCTTCGGCAGTTTGGCCAGTGGGTGGCCCTGGGGCACCACGACGCAGCGGTTCCAGCGATAGCACGGCATCATCACCAGGTCACCGAACAGCTCCAGGGCTTCGGTGGCGATGGCGAAGTCGACGGTGCCATCGGCCGCCATCTCGGCGATCTGCATCGGCGACCCCTGGTGCATGTGCAGGGCCACGTCCGGGTACTGCTTGATGAACGAACTGATCACCGGCGGCAGCGCGTAACGGGCCTGGGTGTGGGTGGTGGCAATCGACAGGGTGCCTTTTTTCTCGTTGGAAAATTCCTGGGCGATCTGCTTGATGCTTTCGACCTTGCGCAGGATTTCGCCGGCAGTGGTGATGATGCGCTCACCGGCAGGCGTGACACGGGTCAGGTGCTTGCCGCTGCGGGCGAACACTTCGACGCCCAATTCATCTTCGAGCAGGCGGATCTGTTTACTGATACCCGGTTGCGAGGTGTAGAGGCTTTGAGCCGTGGCGGAAACGTTGAGGTCGTGGTGCGCCACTTCCCAGATGTAGCGCAGTTGTTGAAGCTTCATATGTGTCCCTCAAAGCAGATAGACGCCACGGATATCAGCGACGGTATATAACTATATTAAAGGTTGGATTGATAAATCTAGAACTTTTTATCGTTTACGCCCCATCACACATCTTCACTGCGTCGACGCTGCAACAAAGGCACCAGATACACCGGCACCTGGGACAACTGCAACACCCGCGCCGCCGTCCGCCCCAACGGGGTCGAGATTCCTGCGCCCTGGCTATGACTTCCTACGATCAACAAATCCACCGAGAGTTTCTGCGCCTGGTCGAGAATCACTTGGGCGGGGTCCCCCTGGATCACCCGCACCGAACGAATCGCCTGCAAGTCCTGCTCGCCGTCCTGCAACTCTTCACGAAAACTGTCCAGCACCCGCTGTTCGATGTTCGCCATTACCGTGTTCAGCCCCTGGCTCTGCCATTCGCTCAAGGCCTGCTCATCAAGATAGGTTTGCAGCACCGATTCTGCGAACAGCCCGATCGGCTCCACCACATGAATCACATACAGGTCCGCCTTGAACGTACGCGCCATCGCCAGCGCATGTTGCATCACGTAAGGCGCATACACACCCAGGTCTGAGGCATACAACATCGACCGAATCATAGAACCTCCTGGACTGCCAGGATGGCGGGGATTGTTTCAGCTTAGCAGCGCCTCCGCGACTGCGATGAACTTAGCTCGGGACCTGGACTTTGGGCTCATTGCTCACGCCATGGGGCACATGTCCGGTGGCCACGACCTCCCTGGCTTTTTCGCAATGGCCGGCCTGGTCGTCAAAAAAAACATCGGCAGCGAACGCTTCAAGAAACGCTGATTTTTCCAGGCCACCGAGAAACAGCGACTCGTCCAGGCGGATATCCCACTCACGCAAGGTGCGGATCACCCGCTCGTGGGACGGCGCCGAACGTGCCGTCACCAGCGCCGTGCGGATTGGGCATGACTCATCGGGGAACTCGCGCTGCAACAGATTGAGGGCCGCCAGGAATCCCTTGAATGGCCCACCCCGTAGCGGTTCGCGGGCTGCTTGCCGCTCGCTGGCCTGGAAGGCTTCCAGGCCGCCACTTTGGTAGACGCGCTCGGACTCGTCGGAAAACAGCACCGCGTCACCATCAAAGGCAATCCGCAGCTCGGCACTGGACGCGCGACGGGCGCCGCCGGACAAAATGGTCGCTGCCGCAAAACCGGCATCCAGCGCGCTGCGCACATCTTCGGCGTGAGTCGAGAGAAACAGGTGGCTGCCAAACGCCGCCAGATAAGGGTGGGGGTTACGCCCACCGACAAAGGCTGCGCGGGAAATATCCAGGCCGTAGTGCTGGATCGAATTGAACACGCGCAGGCCGGTATCGGCACTGTTGCGCGACACCAGCACCACTTCGACCCGCGCACGGCCGAGGCTGGCATTGAGGGTCAGGAGTTTCTTGACCAAGGGGAACGCATCCCCCGGCTCAAGGATTTCTTCCTCGTGGTCGATCTGGTATTTGCGGTAGGCCTCGACGCCCTGGGCCAGGTAAACCTTATGGCTTTCGCCCAGGTCGAACAGGGCCCGCGAGGAAATCGCCAGTACCAGTTTGTCGCTCATGCCTTTGGCCATGTCTGCTCCTCAGCTCTTGCGTCGATCAATAAAGCCCAAGGCCTGATACAGCGCCTGCATCCGCGGCAATTCGCAGCCGGCGGCCCGGGCAGCGGCCAGCGGGCGGGCGTAGATCGCGGCCAGTTCCAGGGGGCGCTGGTGCAGGTGATCGTGATACATGCTGGGCCAGTAGTCCGTCAAACGCTCGGTCATGCTGAACATCTGCTCAGCGTAGCCCGGCGCGATCTCATGGCCGCACGCGTGGGCGCCCTGCACCACTTCGGCCATCAGGCCCTGGATCAACTCCCGGCTGGATTCGTCGGCCATCAACTGTGAGGTATTGGCACCGAGCAACACCGACAGGCCGTTGTACGGCACATTCCACACCAGTTTATGCCAGCGCGCCTGGTCCAGGTCGGGCATGGCCTGGGAGTCGATCCCGGCCTGGCGGAACAGGCCCGCGCCCTTCTCGACAATCGCCTGGCGGCGTACAGCATCATCCGTCGCGTTGCCGCTGTGATAGCCAAGGCTGACCCGGCCCATGGCCTGGTGCTCGACGATCCCCGGCCCGGAACGGTGCACGCAGATGTAACAAAGACCGCCAAGCAAATGCAGGGACGGCGGCAGATGCTCGCGCAGGCCATCTTCGACACCCAGGCCATTTTGCAACAGGACAACCTTGGCATCGGGCGCCGCCACCTGGGCAATGGTTGGCGCCAGTTCAACGTTGCCGGTGGTCTTGGTGCCCACCAACAGCCAGTCGCAAGGCGGCATGTCGGCCGCATTGGCGTAGGCCTGGACCGGGTGCAGGCTCAACGCGCCATGCACCGCGCTATTAAGTTGCAAGCCGCGCTCACTGACCGCTGCGAACTCACTGCGCAGCAGGAAATGTACGTCGAACCCGGCGCGCGCCAGCATCAACCCGTAAAAACCACCGATGGCACCGGTGCCGATAATCCCAATGCGTGGCCCTGGCTCAACTGCATTCGTCATGGCAACTCCTCTGGTTCCTGTTTGAGCGCCTCATCTATAGCGGCACTGAGCTCGCCGGCGTTCAGGCCAACCTGTAGCGCACCGTGCAGCTGACCCTCGCACACTACAAATAAGGCCGGCAAATGAAAGATCCCGTAACGCTGCACTGCGCCACCATTATGCCCAGCGTCGACCCAGCAGATGCGCGCAACCGGCAGGTTCCACCCCGGCATCTGTTGGCGTGCCCAGCGGCAACTGGCACAGCCAGCGCCGGTAAATACCAGCAGCGAAGCGCCAGGTAGCGCCAACAACTGCTGGTCGATATCCAAATCCGTCAATTCAAACGCTTTCACTCGATCTGCACCACGACCTTCAACCAGGCAACACACTATCAGGCCGCACGACAACGCGCGCAATTGCCCATTGTCGAGCAGGCTTGTACGCGCTAAGGTTCGGCTCCCCGCTGCATTTAAATCATGCTGTGCTCCGCCGCACGGGGTTCGCTGGCGGCCGGCACCCGTGACCCTGACGAGTAACACGATGGCTGATTTACCGATCAACGACCTAAACGTCGAATCCAACGAGACCCTGATCACGCCCGATCAGCTCAAGCGCGAAATCCCTTTGAGCGACGCTGCCCTGCAGACCGTCACCAAGGGCCGCGAAGTCATTCGTGACATCCTCGACGGCACTGACCACCGCCTGTTCGTGGTGATCGGCCCTTGCTCGATCCACGACCTCAAGGCTGCCCACGAGTACGCCGAGCGCCTCAAAGTGCTGGCGGCGGAAGTGTCCGACACCCTGTACCTGGTGATGCGCGTGTATTTCGAGAAGCCGCGCACTACCGTCGGCTGGAAAGGCCTGATCAACGATCCGTACCTGGACGACTCGTTCAAGATCCAGGACGGCTTGCACATCGGTCGCAAGCTGCTGCTGGACCTGGCTGAAATGGGCCTGCCAACGGCCACCGAAGCCCTGGACCCGATTTCCCCGCAATACCTGCAGGACCTGATCAGTTGGTCGGCGATCGGTGCGCGTACCACCGAATCGCAAACCCACCGCGAAATGGCCTCTGGCCTGTCCTCGGCCGTGGGTTTCAAGAACGGGACCGATGGTGGCCTGACCGTGGCGATCAACGCGCTGCAGTCGGTTTCCAGCCCGCACCGTTTCCTGGGGATCAACCAGGAAGGTGGCGTGTCCATCGTCACCACCAAGGGCAACGCCTATGGCCACGTGGTACTGCGTGGCGGCAATGGCAAGCCCAACTATGATTCGGTCAGCGTGGCCCTGTGCGAACAGGCCCTGAGCAAGGCGAAGATCAAGCCGAACATCATGGTCGATTGCAGCCACGCCAACTCCAACAAGGACCCGGCCCTGCAGCCGCTGGTGATGGAGAACGTGGCCAACCAGATCCTGGAAGGCAACCAGTCGATTATCGGCCTGATGGTCGAGAGTCACCTGAACTGGGGCTGCCAGGCGATTCCAAAGGATCTGGCCGACCTGCAATACGGCGTATCGATCACCGATGCCTGCATCGACTGGTCCGCCACCGAGACCACCCTGCGCAGCATGCACGCCAAGCTCAAGGACGTATTGCCCAAGCGCAAACGCACCTGACGCACACAAAAACGCCGGGCTAAGCCCGGCGTTTTTTTATGCCTGCATGCTGGCTTTTACAGCTTCGCGGCGTGACGCTGGTGGCGCTCCATGTAGCGCTCCACGTAGGAGCAGGACGGGATTACCGTATAGCCCATGCTCTCGGCGTATTGCAGCGCCTCTTCGGTCAGCGCAGCGGCAATGCCACGCCCACGTAGGGCATTGGGCACAAACGTGCGGTAGATATCCAGGGTCTGCTTCCCCAGGTCCATGTAGGTCAGATAGGCACGATGACCGTCCACATTGGTCTCGAACTGATGACCAGCCTGGTCATGGTGGATGGACAACGCCTCGCTCATCACTACTCCTCGCGGGTCTTGGTTTCTGACCCCTACCTTACCGATGTTTTTCCGGCGAAGGAACATCTACGCCACCCCGTGCCGGTTTCGACAACGAGAAAAGCCCTACAGCACTCACGCCCCGCACCAAGGAATAGTAGGCACCAATCCTGTCATTGCTCAAGAGACGCTCGTCATCCATCGGGCTGGCGGACATAGAAAGGGCTGATCGAACATCCTGTGGTCGATAGCCTGAACATTGCCGACAGTTGAAGCTTGAGACGAACCACCGCTTTTAAAGTCACCTCTACATGCGCGAAAGATGCCCATCAGCGTCTGGACAATCTGAACAATAGTATTGGCGCAGATATATAAATTGACATCGTCTTACAACGTTTAACACTTGCCAGGCGGCGCTTTCAGCCTGGATCCAATCTTTGACCGCGCAGCAAAAACTGGATAATTTTTATACAAACTCGCTAAAGATTAGCCAAAATAGATTCGGCACAAGAATTTTTTTTGCTTCTTGCGCTACGTCAGTTTACTTACTACAAGTAATGGGTAGTATGTACGCCGGCTATTAGCTCACTCTGAGATACTAGCCATTAAATAGAAAGTCCTTGAAGGGGAACACGATGAACAACGTTCTGAAATTCTCTGCTCTGGCTCTGGCCGCAGTTCTGGCTACCGGTTGCAGCAGCGTCTCCAAAGAAACCGAAGCTCGTCTGACTGCAACTGAAGACGCAGCAGCTCGCTCCCAGGCTCGTGCAGACGAAGCCTACCGTAAAGCTGATGAAGCTCTGGCTGCTGCTCAAAAAGCACAACAGACTGCTGACGAAGCTAACGAGCGCGCTCTGCGCATGCTTGAAAAAGCTAGCCGCAAGTAATAATCCTTCGGGGTTGTTATCAAGCCGATCCATTTTTGGATCGGCTTTTTATTGCCCGGGATTGGGCTTCAGATTCCAGGCAATAAAAAGCCCGCCAGGGGCAATCCGTGGCGGGCTTCGTCTGGCACCAGTCACTACTGCTGCAGATCGACCGGCATGCTACTGACCATCGGCGCCGTGCCCGGCTCGCCGATTTGCGCGGGCAAGCCATCTTCGGCCGCCACCACATCACGCACCTCATCCCAGTTGACCCGCAGGTTATTGGCCAGGTCTTCACGCTTGAGCATGGCATTGATCACAGCGGTGTGCTTGTCGACCACCGACGGCGTACCGTCGTCATTCAAGGGCGCGTGCGCCTCCAGGTAGACCTTGCCGCCGCTGATACCGAACTTGTAGGCATCATTGATGATCCGCACAGGCGTGCCCACCGGAACCATCTTGGCCATCTCCAGCACGTTGCTGTTGAACATGCGGAAGCAACCATGGCTGGTGCGGGTGCCGATGCCGAACTTCTTGTTGGAGCCATGAATCAGGTAGCCCGGCGTCCCCAGGGTGAACTTGAACGGACCCAGGGGGTTGTCGGGACCGGCCGGTACCACGTTGGGCAGCGGGTCGCCGTCTGCCGCGTGCTCGGCCTTGATCGACGCGGGCGGGGTCCAGGTCGGGTTGGGGGTCTTGGCAATGATGCTGGTATGGGCAATCGGCGAGCCCCAGCCTTCACGACCGATCCCCAACGGAAAGGTGTACACCACGTCCTGGCCCTTGGGGTAGTAGTACAGACGGTACTCGGCCAGGTTGATCACGATGCCTTCCCGGGGACCCGGTGGCAAAATGAAACGGGTCGGCAGCACAATCTCCGCCCCAGCCCCCGGCAACCAGGCATCCACGCCGGGGTTGGCCGCGACCATCTCCGAATAGCCCAGGTCATAGGTAGCACCGAGGTCGGCAAAGGTGTCTTCGTACTTGGCCTTGATCACCTGGACCTGGCCGACAATGTCTTCACCCGGCGGCGGCAGGGGCAGTTGCAGGGCCGCGACAGGACCGGCTGCACACAAGGCAGCGAGAGACAGGCAACGGGTGACGACAGGCAAGCGCGACAACATCCGGAAAATCCTTCGCAGATCGACGGGGGTAAAATGGCGATTGTAGCGTGTACCTGCCCTTAAAGCTCGAAGCGCAGCTCAGGCCAGATAGGCGGCGTACCACGCTTTTGCGATTCGAGAATCGCCCGGCACAAGGGGCATAGGCGCTGGTCCTGGAAGATCGAGCGATCCACCGAGGACCAGCGTGGCTGGGCTGGCAGCAATGTGCCGCAGAGCGTCCGGTCGATGGTACCGCCCAGTTCCAGCTGGCGCGTCACCAGGTGTACCTTCACTTCCTGGCAGGCGAACAGATCCAACTGCTCGTCGGGCTCGATCAGTTGGTAGGCAAACAGGGACCAGGCGGGACGCGACGACATCGGGGGCTCCAAATCGGGGGCGCCACCTTAGCCGAAAGACCGCTGCTAGAAAAGCGTCATAACAGCGGTTTTAGCGTCGGCCAGACATTTTCCAGCAACTTGGCCTGGGCACCGACTGCCGGGTGCAGCTGATCAGCCTGCATCATGTCCGGATGGCCACCCACGCCCTCCAGGAAAAACGGCACCAGCGGGACGTTTTTTTCCTTGGCCAGCACACCATAGACCTCAGCAAATGCCGTGGTGTATCGCGGGCCATAATTGGGCGGCAACTGCATCCCCAGCAGCAACACCTTGGCGCCACCGGCCTTGGACTGGTCAATCATCGACGCAAGATTTTGTTGCAATTGCGCCGGAGGCTGCCCGCGCAAGCCGTCGTTGCCGCCCAACTCGATCACCACCACGTCCGGCTTATGCTCTGCAAGTGCCGCCGGCAGCCGCGCCAAGCCTCCGGCGCTGGTGTCGCCGCTGATGGAGGCATTGACCACCTTATCGTCGAAACCCTCCTTCGTGAGCCGTTGCTCCAGCAGTGCCACCCACCCTTTGCTGGTATCCAGGCCGAAACCGGCACTGATACTATCGCCAACGATCAGGACAGTACCCGCCGCTGCGTTCTGGGCCATGCACATCAGGGCCAGGCCAGCACTCAAAAACCATATTCGCATCGGATTCTCCATGGGCGCATGCATTCTCACCGCGCAGAACCTTAGCAAAGTGGTTCCCAGCGCGGAAGGTGAACTGACCATCCTGCACGAACTGAGCCTGGAACTGAACAAGGGCGATAGCCTGGCTATCGTCGGCAGCTCCGGTTCCGGAAAATCCACGCTCCTTGGGCTGCTGGCCGGGCTCGACCTGCCCAGCAGCGGTGAAGTCACCCTCGCCGGCCAGGCGCTGAGCGTCCTCGATGAGGACCAGCGGGCACGTATCCGTGCCGAACACGTCGGTTTTGTGTTCCAGTCATTCCAACTGCTCGACAGCCTCAATGCCCTGGAAAACGTCATGCTGCCCCTGGAACTGGACGGTCGCAAGGATGCCCGCGAACGCGCCCGGCACTTGCTCGAGCGGGTCGGCCTGGGCCAGCGCCTGACCCATTCGCCCCGCCAGCTTTCCGGTGGCGAACAACAGCGAGTCGCGATTGCCCGGGCGTTCGCGGCCGAGCCGGACGTACTGTTTGCCGATGAACCCACCGGCAACCTCGACAGCCATACCGGCGAGCGCATCAGCGACCTGCTGTTCGAGCTCAATAAAGAGAACGGCACCACCCTGGTGCTGGTGACCCACGACGAGCGCCTGGCCCATCGCTGCCGACGCCTGATCCGCCTTGAAGCCGGCCTGATGGTCGAGCCCCTGGAGCCTTGATGGCACGATTGCCGCTGTTGCGTCTGTTCAGCCTTGCCCTACGCCAATTACTGCGCGATGCCCGCGCCGGTGAATTGCGTGTGCTGTTCTTCGCCCTGCTGGTGGCGGTGGCCGCCAGCACTGCCATCGGCTACTTCGGTGCACGGCTCAACGGTGCGATGCTGCTGCGCGCCACCGAATTCCTCGGTGCCGACCTGGTGCTGGAGGGCAGCTCGCCGGCTCGCCCCGAGCAGATAACCAGCGGCACACAACTGGGCCTGACGCACGCCAGAGTGGTGGAATTCTCCAGCGTTATCGCCACTGACAACGGCATTCAGTTATCGAGTATCAAGGCGGTCAACGAGCAGTACCCGCTGCGCGGCCAACTGAAAAGCGCGGCCGAACCCTTCGCCGAAGAAACCTCGGGCGGGGGGCCGAAAGCCGGCGAGGCCTGGGTCGAGGCACGCCTGCTGACGGCACTGGACCTGAAAGTCGGCGACAGTATCGATGTCGGCATGAAAACCCTGCGCCTGGCCCGGGTGCTCACCTATGAGCCAGACCGGGCCGGCAACTTCTATAGCCTCACCCCACGGGTGATGATCAACCTGGCCGACCTTGAGGCCACCGGCGTAGTCCAGCCGGGCAGCCGGGTCAGCTACCGCGAACTGTGGCGCGCGCCACAAGCCAGCACCGCCCTGCAAACCTACCGCGATCAGATCACCCCGGGGCTGGCCGCCAACCAGCGCCTGCAAGACGCCCGGGACGGCAACCAACAGATCGGCGGCGCCCTGGGCAAGGCCGAGCGCTACCTGAACATGGCCAGCCTGGTCGCTGTGCTGTTGTCCGGGGTGGCTGTGGCCTTGTCGGCAAACCGCTTTGCCAGCCGCCGCTTCGACGCCAGTGCGCTGTTGCGCTGCCTGGGTCTGTCGCGCAGGGAAACCATGCTGCTGTTCAGCCTGCAACTGACCGTCCTGGGCTTGCTGGCCAGCCTCGCCGGTGCGGCGCTGGGTTGGCTCGCACAACTGGGCCTGTTTTACCTGTTGCATGATCTGCTGCCGGCAGACGTGCCACCCGGCGGATTGCTGCCCGCCGTCGCCGGGATCGGTACCGGGCTGGTGGCCCTGGCCGGCTTCGCTTTGCCGCCATTGGCCGCCCTGGGCCGAGTGCCGCCGCTGCGGGTTCTGCGCCGCGACTTGCTGCCGATCCCTTCCAGTACCTGGATGGTGTATGGCGCGGCATTGTTTGCCCTGGGCCTGATCATGTGGCGCCTGAGCCTGGACCTGGTGCTGACCTTCGCCCTGCTGGGCGGTGGGGTGATCGCCGCGCTGATCCTCGGTGGCCTGCTGCTGTTGCTGCTGCAAAGCCTGCGCCGCCTGCTGGCGCGCGCCGCCCTGCCCTGGCGCCTGGGGCTGGGCCAGTTGTTGCGTCACCCGCTGGCGGCGGCGGGCCAGTCCCTGGCATTTGGCCTGATCCTGCTGTCGATGGGCTTGATCGCCCTGCTGCGTGGCGAGTTGCTCGACACCTGGCAGAACCAGTTGCCCAAGGATGCACCCAACTATTTCGCCCTCAACATCCTGCCGGCCGACAAGGATGCCTTCGGTGCTCGCCTGCTTGCACTGCAGGCCCAGGCCGCGCCCTTGTATCCGGTGGTGCCGGGGCGCCTGATCAGCATCAACGGTGAGCCGGTGCAGGAAATAGTCAGCAAGGATTCCAGTGGCGATCGTGCGATACAACGGGACCTGAGCCTGACCTGGGCGGCGGACCTGCCCCCTGGTAACACCCTGACATCGGGCGCCTGGTGGGCGAATCAGCCGGGCGATGAAATACCTGGAGTATCGGTAGAAGCCAAGGTCGCCGAAAGCCTCAAGCTCAAGCTCAACGACCACCTGATCTTCACCGTTGGTGGGGAAAACCGTGAGGCTCGGGTCACCAGCCTGCGGGAAATCAACTGGGATAACTTCCAACCCAATTTCTTCATGATTTTCCAACCGGGCACCCTGAAGGACCTGCCGGCCACGTACCTGACCAGCTTCTACCTGGCCGCCGGGCATGACCAGCAGATCGTCGATCTGTCCCGGGCTTTCCCGGCAGTGACCATCCTGCAGGTCGAGGCACTGCTGGCCCAACTGCGCAGCATCCTGGCCCAGGTCACGCTGGCTGTGGAATACGTGCTGCTGTTCGTCCTGGCGGCGGGCATGGCGGTGCTGTTCTCCGGCCTGCAGGCCACCCTGGACGAGCGCATTCGCCAGGGTGCCCTGTTGCGCGCCCTGGGGGCGGAACGCAAGTTGCTGGTCAAGGCCCGGCGTATCGAGTTCGGGCTGCTGGGGGCGGTCAGCGGACTACTGGCGGCGCTGGGTACCGAGTTGGTGACCCTGGTGCTGTATCGCTATGCCTTCGACCTGGTCTGGCACCCACACCCTTGGCTGCTGGTGCTTCCGCTGATCGGCGCCGTGCTGATCGGCGGCGCCGGGGTATTCGGCACCCGCCGCGCGTTGAACGCCAGCCCGCTGGCGGTACTGCGCGAAGGCTGAGGAAAAAACCGGCTCCCCTCTGGGAGCCGGGACGGCAATCTTGCAGGCACCATCGCCGGCAAGCCGGCTCCTACGTGATGTACTCGATGCCGGTGATCCACCAGCACACTTCGCCGCCTGGCGTCTGCACAATGGCCTCATCGTCCACCTCCTTGCGCAACAGGGCCCTGGCCATGGGTGAGTCAATGGAGATGTAGTCCATGCGCTCATAGATCTCGTCATAACCCACGATCCGGAAACGCTTGGTCTCGCCCTGCTCGTTCTCGATATCCACCCAGGCCCCGAAGAACACCTTGCCCTCCTGCTCGGGCATGTACTCCACCACCCGCATGTCTTCCAGGCGCTTGCGCAGGTAACGCACCCGGCGATCGATTTCGCGCAGCAGCTTCTTGTTGTACTGGTAGTCGGCGTTCTCGCTGCGATCTCCCAGCGAAGCGGCCCAGGTCACCTTGCGCGTAGTATCCGGACGCTTTTCTCGCCACAGGTAATCCAGCTCTTTCTTCAGCGCCTCATGACCTTCTTTGGTAATCAGCTTGGTACTCAAAAGCGTCACATCCCCAGGAAATATCCATTGGTTCAAACCTGCCTTGCATCAGCCACGAATGCACTGGCTGGCTGCCGGCAACCGGTCGGGTTTGATAATAAATGAACGCCAAAAAGTAGCCAGGCCTGATTCCCTCAGGTCAGTCGGCCCTAGGCACGTTGCCCGGCTCCTGCTCGACCTTTCCCACCGGAAACAAGGTTCCATCCAGGCGATAGAGCAACGCCTTTAGATCCCCCCTGAAACCCGACAATTGCCCCAGGCCATTCGCCAACTGTTCAGCCTGCTGTTGGGATGCCCTGTCATGGGCCTGTAGCCTGAACGACTCATCTTCCAGCTCTCGCGCCCAATCTTCCAGGCGCCGTTGTTCCGCCTCCTGCAACTGCGTATCCCGGACTAGATTTGCCTCGCGGCTATCCAAGGCTTCTGTACGCTGCTGCAAGGTAACTTCCTGGGCGCTGACTTGTTGGTGAGCCCGCTCCAATGTTGCTTTTTCCTGGAGCAACTGGCTGCGCTGTTCCTCCAACTCCTCCTGTTGCTGGAGCACCGCGCGCTTTTGCTGCGTCAACTCATGTGCCACTCGGGCCAGATTGGTCAGGGTGGTGTCTACTTCAACCAAGGTCGACTGATCCGCGACTACAGGTGGCCGCTCCTGCACCTGCTGAACGGGGGCGGTTGGCGTCGGCAATGGCAAGGACTCAACGGCCCGGATGGCGGGCACCGCCACCGGCGGTTCTTCCTGGGACTCAGGCGGCAAATCCTCCGCATGACTTGCTGTACCGGGTGGCGACACCATTTTTGATGAGAAGCGAATAGACGGCACAATCAACTCGGTGCTCTCAATCGCGGGCAAGCCAATGACTGACGTCCCAAGGGTGATCACCTTCATCACCAATGCCTTCTTGATCATCAGCGAATGGTGATCCTCCGGCCGAGCCGTCGGCAGCTTGCTGCCCTTCAGGTCGATGAAGTGATAAGGCACCTGCGACTCTGAGGCGTTGCCATCCTTAGCGCCAGATGCCGTGGCCAGGGTGATGATCTGCTTGAGGACGCTCATTGCCAGTTGCAGGCTCTCCTTGGACTCGATGCCTCCAAGAAAATACCGCTCGGCTTTTTTGCGCAAGGCGGCGAGATAGACCCGGGAGCTTCCGGGCTCGACCTCTTCATCCAGGCTATAGACAAGAAAGTTCGATGCGATTTGCGGTACCGCAAAACAACAGAGCAATGCACCGTTAACCGGGGAATCATGACCAGAGTGTTCAAGAACAAGAGTACGTAGAAGCATCATGAGTGTCGAACTCCATTACGGTAGTACTTCATATACACGCCATCTATAAAATCAAAAATCAACACCACACCAAGAGCAATGCAATTGTTTCAGCGAGTGATTGGGGCACATGTAGGACTTACCTTATTCGCGCGTCCTAGCGTTTCCAAGCGCCCCCATTGAACGTACCATTTTTTAACAATGCCGCAGATCAATACTTTTCATCTTAAACCTTTGGCAACTCGCAGCCTGAAGACACAGGTTAATTGAGGCCGTGTCCAACCCGGCGCGTCCTGGCAAACAACCAAGCAGAAAAGAATAATGATCGAAATAACAAATCTAACAAAGAAAGCCGGACGCACTACGATCCTCGACAACTTGACATTCAGCGCTCAGTCCCGGGAATGCATAGGGTTGTTCGGACATGATGGCGCCGGCAAAAGCACCCTACTAAAACTACTTTCAGGTGGCATTCCTGCAACTTCCGGAAATATAAAAATATACGATCTGGCTATATCCACACACCCTATAAAGACCAGAAAGATAATAGGTTACCAGCCTGAATCCGCACTCAGCCATGGCAGCATGAAGGTTAAGAGCTTTCTGGGTTTCATGGCTGAAGTTCGTGGGTTCCGGGGCCTAGAAAAACGCAAGATGGTGGATCGCGCCATCACCCGCCTGGAGCTATGGCGGGTACTCAACTCACCCGTCGCCGCTTTGCCTGCGGGGCACCGACGCAAAGTGGCACTGGCCCAGGCCATTGTGCATGACCCCAAGCTGCTGCTGCTCGATGAACCCACCGAAGGCCTGGACGCCCTGCAAAAACATAAGGTCGGGATGCTCATCCAGTCACTGACCGAAGACATGACCGTGATGATCGCCTCGCGTAACCCCGAGGAGTTTTCCTCGATCTGCCAGCGGGCGCTGGTCCTGGCCGAAGGCCGCCTACTGGCTGATGCCCCGGTCACGCAACTGCTGCGCAGCTCGCGTCATTACCAGGCAATCACCCTGGCCGCCGATGCTCCCCTGGACCTGCTGGCGCTGGCCGTACTTCCTGGGGTGGCCGGTATTGAAGAAGACCGGCATGCCGACGGCAGCGTGACGGTACTCGCGATGCCGGGGCAAATCATTTATCCCCACGTCAATGCCCTGGTCGCCAATCGTCGTTGGAAGATCAACGCCTTGAGCATTGAGCCGGGACGCCTAAGCGATGTCATCCACCATATGAGCCAGGAGGCACCCAATTGAAACGTCTACCCGTGATATTCAAGCGCCAACTCAGCAGTTACTTGTCGAGCCCAGCCACTTACTTCGGCATCGCACTCTTCCTGCTGACCAATGCTGCGCTGGGTTTTTATGTAGGACACTTCTTAGATAAAGCCCCGACTAATTTACATGCTTTTTTTCAGTTCCATCCCTGGCTCTATCTAATTTTCATTCCATTTATTTCCACATTACTTTGGCTGGATGAGCATAAAGATACTGCACTGGTCTTTACCAACACCCTGCCAGTTTCCGCATTAGAACTGACATTGGGCAAATTTTTCGCCGCATGGGTCCTGTGTGCCCTGACCCTGCTGTTAAACTTTCCGCTGATTATTGCCATCAACTATCTGGCCCCGGCGGACAACTCAACGATCCTCGCGCAATGTATCGGGAGTTGGCTGCTGGCTGGGGCCTATCTTTCGTTCTCCGGTCTTATCTGCGTCCTGGCCTGTAACCGACTGATTATCTTCAGCCTCACCCTTACGTTGCTATTGATAACCAGCACTTTATCATCCGTGCTGGATATGCTGGCCCATCAGACACCGATCTGGATTATTGACAGTTTGATCTCACTCAATCCACGGCTACGTTTCGGCGCCATCGACAGCGGCCTGTTGACGCTGCAGGACACCTCGTATTTCGTCAGCATGATCATCGCTTTCCTCACTGCAACCACCCTCACTTTAAATTTCAGAAAAGGCTGAGAACGGATATCCCATGAGGAACCTTATAAACTTTGGCGTGACGTTGGTCGTCATCGCCCTGCTTTTTCTCGCCTTCAATCTGGTCTGGGTCCTGAAACTGCCCAACTATCGCCTGGACCTTTCCGGGCACCAAATCCATACCCTGTCTCCCTCCACCGATGCCCTGCTCGCGACACTTGAAATGCCCATGGACCTGTACTTTTTCAACGCCAGCCACCCCCGTAAAAGTGAAGTTTTGAACAATCATGGCGAACACATCGCAATGCTGCTCAAGGCTTATGAGAGCGCGGCAAACGGCAACATCAATCTGCACCTGATCGACCCCCGGCCCTTTTCCGAAGATGAATATAAGGCGCAGGTATTGGGACTGGACAGTAAACAAGGACTGTTTGGCCTGATCGGCATCCGTGCAAACCAGGAGCCGCAGAAAATCGAAAGGTTCGACCCCAGCCAAGCGGACTTCCTGGAATATGAGATCAGCCGCCTGATCCACAACGTCGCCCGCCAGGAGCAACCGACTATCGGGCTGATCTCCGGATTACCCATAGATGGCAGCCGGGACGAGCTCAATCAGGCCACCGCGCCGCCGTGGCAGTTGCTCAAGGAGTTGCGCAGCCATTTCAACCTGATGAGCCTGGGCAACGACATCCCGCGCATCCCCGAACACATCAAGACCTTGATGGTCGTCCAACCCGCTCGACTCGCGCAACAAACACTTTTTGCCATTGACCAATTTGTCCTGGCAGGGGGCAGGTTGATGATGTTTATCGACCCGCTGAACGATCTGGACTCGACCGCCCACACCGCCATCCAGCAAAGCCTGCTCGCGGCTTGGGGCGTGCAGATGCCGGCGAATATGGTATTGGCGGACAGCCTCTATGCAACCCCGGTAGTCATGACCAGCGGCCAGCCGCCTGTACGCCACCCCGGGGCAATTACCCTGCCCAGAGAGGCGATGGCGCAGCACGATATCAGTAGCTGGGGCGTCGACAGTGTGACGCTGTTAAATCCCGGCACGCTCATGCCACTGAAAAAAAGCCGCACCACCTTCACCCCGCTGCTGCAAAGTTCCGAGCCAGCCAGCACGTTCGATGGGGCACGTTTCACTCAAAAGGACGCTTTCGACGCCATGCTCGGCGAGGCGGCCAATCGTGGTCGGAGGAATGTAATCGCCGCCCGCATCGAAGGGCCCGCCTATTCCGCGTTTGCGGACGGTATCAACGGCCAGAAAGCTACGCTGCAAAAGGCCACGAATATCCAAGTAGTTGTGGTTGCCGACATTGACCTGCTCAGCGATCGCGTCTGGCTGGCCCCACGCAATGCCAACGGGCAAAAAGCGCCGCGTCCAGGCAATGCTAGGTTTGTCTTGAATACCCTGGACAACCTCGCAGCACCCGACACGCTGCGCGCGATCAGCCCACGTGCGAGTGACCAGCGACCACCAGGGTTGCTGGAACGGCTGCGCAACGAGGCCGCACAAACCTACCGAAAAAAGGCGGCCCTGCTGGAACAACGCCTGGACCAGGCAGAAAAGGAATGGCAATTACTGAACACGCCGCCATCAATGCTGGGGGGGCAGGCTGTCCCTTCGAGCGCGCTGTTGCAGGCGCTGAACAAAGAACGCCTGCGATTACGCATGGAGCTTCACACCTTGGAAGATACGGCCTACAAGAGCGTCCGCCAGTTGGAGCTCGGCGTGGTGCTGCTCACCAGCATCACCGTTGCGCTGATCGTAAGCCTGTTGGGCTTGGGGATCTTCGTCTCGCGTCGCCGTCGCCAACACCCGCCTGCCGCAGCGTTCTACTGAGCGTCGCGGCTTAACGCCGGGTAATCAAACCCTGGCGCGCCACGCGGGTCAGGTGGCGGATGAACTCGCTGGCATCCTCGGCGTTCGGCGCCTGGATCACCGCTAGGTCAAAGCTGTTGGTGGCAAAGCGCGCCAGGGACTCGCCGTCCTCGACAAACTGGATCAGGAACGCCGAAGGACGGCCAGTGCGGCGGGGCCAGCCATCCAGGTAACGCAATAGCGTCGGCTGGTGCTTGCCGCCAAGGAGGATTTTCGGGTTGCGCTGAGTCAGGCCCGCAGTGATCGGGGCCAGGCGTACAAGAGGTCGTAGTGCATTCATCGTGTCGTGTCTCTGCCTCAAAAGTCTGCGGGCAGGTGAGAGGCAACACCGAACCAGCGCTTTAGCGGTATTTCGAAACCTGGAGCAGGCTTCTGTCGGGGCTGCAGCGAGTCCCTGTGGCGCCCCGCAATTAGCTGTTTAAATCGGCGCATGCAGCATCCTAGAGAAGCCGGTGGGGCGGTGTCAAGAATCCCGTACAACGAAAAAGGCCCGCACAGGGCGGGCCTTTAACACGTGTGCAGCGCGATCAATTGGCGATGGCGCGGTCAGCAGACAGTTTGCCAGCACCTTCGAACAGCACCGCCACTGTGCCACCCAGCAGTGCCAGGGCGAACTCATAGCCGTTGTTGGCCATGAACAAACCGTTGCTGATATGCACCGAGAAGATCGCCACCAGCGAGACAATGGTCAAGCCCAGCGCCGCTGGACGTGCCAGCAGGCCAATGATCAGCGCCAGCCCGGCAAAGAACTCAGTACCGCCCGACAACAGTGCCATCAGGGTACCCGGGGCCAGGCCGATGCTCTCCATCCACTGCGCCGTGCCTGCCAGGCCGCCGCCGCCGAACCAGCCGAAAAGTTTTTGCGAACCGTGGGCGGCAAAAATGATACCGACGAAAATCCGCAGGACTGTCAGGCCGTAGCCTGCGCGGGTGGACAGAAGGTTTTTGATCATTGGGCTCATAGTGATAATCCTTTTCGAAGTAGGGGTTGGTTGGCCGCTATATTAATCAGTTTAAATAATGATAAAAGCCGAAAAAAGCGCTAATCAATATCGATAAATTAGATTATTTGCGTGAGACGATCTTGGCCCCCACCGGCTCCAGGGAGTCCCGTTCCCGATCAAAGGCCAAGTAGTACTTGTTCACGCTATTAACATAGCTGACGCCGCCCATTCCGACCTGCTCCATGGCGATGCGCTCGACCTGGAAGAACCACTGATTGGGGTTCAAGCCCCGGCGTCGCGCCTCGGCGCGCATGCCCTGCACCCGTTCCGGGCCCATGTTGTAGGCCGCCAGGACGAACGCCATGCGCTCGCGCTCATTGAGCTTGGGGCTGGCGAAGAACTTGCGCCGAATCAGCGCGAGGTAGCGCGCACCCGCCTGCACATTGCTGTCCAGGGTCTGAATATTGTTGACCCCTACCCGCTGGGCGGCCGACGGAGTGATCTGCATCAGGCCGGTTGGCCCGCTGCCGCTTTTCGCGCCGGGATTGAGGGACGACTCCTTGAAAGCCAAGGCCGCCAGGTTCAGCCAGTCCATGCCTTGCTCACGTGCATGCTTTTGCAGGATCGGGCGCAGTTTTTCCAGGCGCTGTCGATCCGCCCGCGCCAAGGGGTAACGCACCTGATAGAGGCGGCGATAAATACGCTGGAAGGCCACATCCTGGTCTGACGGAGTCTTGTAGGTTTTCAGGAAGCGATCGATGCTCGCCCGCAGCATCGAGGCATCCTGACGTACGAACCAGTACTCCTCCCCCGGCTCACTGATCGCTACTTGCTTGTCAAAACGCAACTTGGGCAGGATCTTCGACCAACGCTCGGCAATCGGCCGCTCGACAATGGTCAGGTGGAAGATCCCCGCCTGGACCATCTCCAATACATCTTCCACCGCCAGGCTGGGGTCCACCCATTCCACCTTGACCGGCGGCAGTTTGCGCAGCGCCAGTTTCTGGTTGATCTGGTTGACCGCCTCCCCCGCTGCACTCCCCGTCGTCAGGGCCAGGGTGCGCCCCGACAACTGCTCCAAGCGGGTAAACCGTCGCTCGCCCTTGAGGCCCACCAGCCACAGCGGCACATCGCTGGCAATCGGGTCACTGCTGCTGATCTTGTGGGCCGCCGTCGCATCCAGCAGTTCACCGGGCGCCACCAGGTCACCTTCACCACGGGCCAACGCGCCCAGCAACTGATCCTTGGCCTTGGGGATGATTTTGAGGTTGATTTCCTGGCCATCGCGGGCACGGCCATTGAGGTAGTGTTCGAAGGCGCGCAGGCGGTGGTACTCAACGCCAATGGACTGGCCCTGGACCTCACCGGAACTGTTACGGCTCTGGTTGACCAGCACCCGCAAGGTGCGGCTGCTGCGGATTTCTGCCAGGTCCCGGACTTTGCTCGGCTTGGTCACTTCCAGCGGCCCGTCCAGACGCGCAACCGCCGCCGTGGGCAGCAGCAGGGTCAGGCACACCATGAGCATTGCCGAGGGTCGGATCATCCGCTCTCCGGAAAGAACAAGGCCCCATGCACCGCGAAAAACGCCGCATTGGGGGACAGAAACAGAGCGCCAGAGGCGCAGACTTTGCACGCAAGGGTGTCACAGCAGCAGGCCATCGGCCAACCACGGTGTTACTTGCGACGTTCAAAGACAGCGATAACTCGTTGTAGTTCTTGGTTTTTCTTATAAATCTACAGCTCTGATAGACTTTCCGGCCGCAGGCGGAGATAGCACCATGCAACTCATTGATATTGGCGTCAACCTGACCAACCCCAGTTTCGACGACAAGCACCAGGCCGTGCTCGACCGCGCCTATGCCGCTGGCGTGGGCCAATTGGTCGTCACCGGCACCAGTGTGCAAGGCAGCGAGCAGGCCCTGGAACTGTGCCGGCGTTGGGATGAAAGCGCCCGGCGACTGTTCTCCACTGCGGGCATTCACCCCCACAGTGCCAGCGACTGGCACGCCGACAGCGCCCGGCAACTGCGTGATCTGCTCAGCCAGGATCGAGTACGCGCGGTGGGTGAATGCGGGCTGGACTTCAACCGTGACTTCTCACCCCGCCCCCAGCAGGAAAAAGTCCTCGAAGCCCACCTGGCATTGGCCGTCGAATTGCAGTTGCCGGTGTTTCTCCATGAACGGGACGCCAACCAGCGCCTGCTGGAGATCCTGCGCGACTACCGTGATCAACTGCCCGCCGCCGTGGTGCACTGCTTCACCGGCGAGCAACGCGCGCTGTTCAGCTACCTCGATCTGGACCTGCATATCGGTATCACCGGCTGGATCTGTGACGAACGCCGTGGGATGCACTTGCACCCGCTTGTAAGGGAAATCCCTCGGGGCCGCCTGATGCTGGAAAGCGACGCGCCCTACTTGCTGCCACGCACCCTGCGCCCCAAACCGAAGAACGGGCGCAATGAGCCGGCCTATCTGCCGGAAGTTTTGCGCGAAGTCGCCCTGCACCGCGAAGAAAGCCTGGAAGACCTGGCCCAACACAGCACCGCCTGCGCCCGCACTTTTTTCGGCCTGCCTGCGTTGGATTGACGCGGTGCATTGACCCATATCAACACCCATTTCCCGGATAGCGGCACAATAATGGCACCTTGCCAATACTGTTTCCGCTATCAGAGAAAACCTTCCATGGGTGCCTGGCTTAGCAATATCTCGCTGAAGTACAAATTCTGGGCCGTGAATGCGGTCGCGTTCATCACCACACTGCTGTTGGTGCTGTATGCCGTGCAGCTTGAACAACAGGCCCGCAGCCATGCCTCCCAAGCCTCGGCACAAGCCCAGGGCCGCTTGCTCGGTGCCTGGCCGGCCGGGCAAGCGCTGCCCACAGGCGAGCACTGGCTGACATTTGCCCGGGGCCAGGTTCCCGAGTTGGCGGACCAGGACTTGTCCGCCCTCAGCGAAGCCAGCGGCTGGGTCGAGTTCAATCACATGCCGCTGTTCGGCGAGAACCCGTTGATGGGCGCCGAAGTCGTCTCCCGCGCCGATGGCCAGCAAGTCGCCGTATTGGCCTATGCACCGAGCCTGAGCCAGGTGTTTACCGAACGTTTCACCAACTACGCGGTGGCGGTGCTGATCCTGATGCTCGCCATGCTCTGCGCCTCGCAGTTACTGATCCGCTTTTTGCTGGCCCAACTCAACACCTTGAAAGACGTAATGCTGCACGTCGAGAAAACCGGCGACCTCTCGGCCCGCGTGCCCCTGGCGTGCAAGGACGAAGTCGGGCAGATGGCCAGTGCCTTCAACGCCATGCAGGCCGGGTACCAGCGGGTGGTCAGCACCGTGGCACGCACCGCCAAGCTGTTGGACGATGGCGCCGCGCGCCTGGCCAGCAGCATGAATGAGGTCCAGCACGGCATGCTCGGCCAGCAAAGCGAGACCGACCAGGCGGCCACCGCGATCAATGAAATGACCGCCACCGTGTATCACATCGCCCAACACGCCGGTGCCACCCGCGACTTGTCCCAGACCGCCGACACCCTGGCCGGCAGCGGCCAGGAAGTGGTGACCCGGGTCCAGCGCTCGATTGCCGGGCTGTCCACCGGTGTGCAGCAAACCGCCGAGATGATCCAGAAGCTGGCCGAGGACAGCCAGAAAATCAATGGCGTGGTCGGCGTGATCCACAGCATCGCCGAACAAACCAACCTGCTGGCCCTCAACGCCGCCATCGAAGCCGCGCGCGCCGGGGAAATGGGCCGCGGCTTTGCGGTGGTGGCCGATGAAGTACGCAACCTGGCCAAGCGCGTGCAAAGCTCCACCGATGAGATCACCCGCATGGTCTCGGCCCTGCAGGCCGGCACCCGGGATGCGGTGGACTTTATGCAGGAAAGCTCGTTCAAGGCCGACGACTGCGTGCAACAGGCCCAGGAAGCCGGCGCTTCACTCGCCGAAATCACCAGCGCCGTGGCGCAGATGCGCGAGAGCAACACGCAAATTGCCGTTGCCGCCGAGCAGCAGAGCCATGTGGCCGAAGAGATGAACCGCGCAGTGGTGAGCATTCGCGATGTCACGGAAAACACCGTGCAACAGACTGTGGATTCGGCCACCACCAGCAACGAACTGGCGACTCTGGCCGGCGAGTTGAGCAAGGCTATCGGCCAGCTCAAACTGTAACGTTTGCCCACCGATCAGCCAGCGCACGCCGCTGGCTTGCTCCATCAAAACGCTATAACCCCCATAGCCAACCCCAATTCGCCGCCCCTGCCCGCCCGACCTAAACTCTGTTCATCAAGTATCAATGGACAGAGGATTTATCATCATGGGCAAACGTCACCCCAATCTCCCGGCCTGGCAATGGCGCGCCTACCCGCAGAACCATCAGCACCCGACCAACCTGGTATTGCACCTGATTGCCGTGCCGTTGTTCATCGTCGGGTTCCTGCTGATTGTGTCCGGCGTGTTCAGCCTGAGCCTGGCCAGTTTCGCCATCGGTGTGGTCGGCGTAATGGCCGGCCTGGCGCTGCAACGCCACGGCCATAGCCTGGAAGCCCAGGCCAGCGAGCCGTTCAGTGATCGTAAAGATGCAGTGCAGCGCCTGGTGGTCGAGCAGTTCGTGACCTTCCCGCGCTTTGTCCTCAGCGGTGGCTGGTGGCAGGCCTGGCGTCAGCGCCACCGCCACTGAGGATGGCTCAGGCGAAGACCACCACGGTCTGGCGGCTGATGGCGATCAATTGGCCGTCAGGCCCCCACAACATCGCCGCAGCATGGCCGTAACCGTCGCGGGCATGCTCGATCTGGACGTGGTACTGGCACCAGTCCAGCGTCGTCAACTGCGCCAGGGGCTGGATGAATTCGATGGTCCAGGTCAGGGTGCTGCCGGGTGCCGGCTTCTTCAGGTGCGGCAAGAGCGCCGGCGGCCAGGCATCCACCAGGGCGAGGATATGGGCTTCGGTCAGAGGCTCTTCTTTCACATCCCCCCGCAAGCGCACCCAGCCGCCCATTTCCCGGGATTTGTTGCCGGTGAACGGCAAGCCACCGACACTCCAGCGCATCGCCAGGTGGCGCATGAATTCAGGCGTCACGCCTTTGATATAGGGCAGTTCCTGGCACTCGTCCCAATGCTTGAAGGCCGGCGCGGGCAAGGCCGGCACGTCGATCTCTGAAGGCCGCGATGCGCCGAAGCTGGCCTGGGCCAGGGTCATCACTTCACCGCCCTGCACCACCCGCCCCAGCAACTGGCTGACCGCCTTGCCTTCGCGCAACACTTCCACTTGATAGCTCGCCGATAGATCTGGCGCCACTGGCCCGACAAAGGTCACGGCCAACGAACGCAACGGCCGATCCACCGGCACCTGGGCGCGCAACGCTTCGTATTGCAAGGCGGCAACCAGCCCGCCAAACGTGGCGCGACCCTGGGCCCACTCGGCCGGAATAGACACGTCCAACGGGTTGTTACGGGCAGCGTCGAGCAAATCACTAAAGCGCATGGCGACCTCACATCAAGAAAACCGATGAGCGATCTTAACCAGCGCGCCAGCCCGGTACAGCACTTATTCCGGCCAAATACCCAGACAGATAAGCCGCAGACTCAGAAACAGTCCGCCGCCAGCTTGTCGAGGACCCGGTCCGCCTTGCCCTCGGCCTGAGCCATGGTGCGCTGCCAGACCGCGACACAGGGCTGTAGATCGGCCTGCTGCGCGGCTTGCGCCAGCCATTGCCAGCAGTCATGCCAATCCCCCAGCGCGCCCTGGGCAGACTTGAGGCGGGACATGGCCTTGGCCGGCACCTGGCCCAATTGCGGGTAGGCCTCGGCCGCGTAGCGCACGCGCTTGATCAACAAGCGCAGGCGATGGCGGTCGTGATCGGGATCGTGCAGTGCCACTTCCAGTGCCTGCCATTGCTTGGCCAGGCGCTTTTCGATGCGCGTGCGCAGGCCCTTGAGCAGTTTTTGCTGCTGGGATGCGCGGATAAATCGTGGAAAGGCTTCGAGGATCAGCAGCAGTCGCGCCAACTCCGGGCTTTTCGCCACCTGTTGATAGGTCTGCGACTGCAGGCGCAGGCGCCGGGCGGCTGCTTGGTGATAACCGTGCTGCTGCAGATACGCCGCCAACACCTCGCGATCGCGCAGCGGCGTGGTCAATTGGCCGACTGCGCTGGCGGCCGTCTCCAGTTGCTCGACGCCGGGCAGCCCGCGCAAGGGCCGCAACAGGCTGCGCAGACGGCGCACGGTGGTGCGCAGGTCGTGCAACGCTTCGTCATCGGTAACCGCCGCCAGGCGCGCCTGGCAACTCAACAATCCGACTTCCAGGCCAATGACCTGGGCGACTAACTGATCCACCAACGCCGACATGCTGCTTCCCCTGTTAAACAACGTCCATGCACCTGCGCAAAACAGGTGTCTGGAACCACCTTAACCATTCCCCCCGCGGGTTGCGCTGACTCGGATCAACGCCCGGCGCGCGACTCACGGATATAGAAACGGGCTTTTTCGGCTTTGCTGGCACAGCCTTCAAACGCTTCGAATTGCTGCTGGGTCTTGGCGCCGGTCAGCAACGACAGGGCCTTGGAATAGCTGACCGTGCCGGCAAACCCTTCGGCCTTGGCCAGGTCCAGTTCGTGCCACGCAGCATCCAACTGGCTGCCACAGCTATCGCGATAGGCCGTTTTGCCGGCACAACCGGCCAGGGCCAACACAATCACAGGCAAACACATCCAGGCTTTCATCAATGACACCTCAAGAAAAGAAAACAGTCGTGGGATGTAGACGCTGCCTACATCGAAAAGTGCCTTGTCACACAGCCTGAAATGCCCAGTACTGATAGCCAAAGCATACCCGAGCAAATAGGTCGGTTTACGAAATTTATCGCTCCGGTCAACTAGGATTGAAGCAGCCCCCTGGTTAGGTGCATTGTGGACAGCTGTTTTGCGAAGGATCCGGTCATGAAAAAACGCGTTGCATTGGTCCTGGGCTCCGGCGGAGCAAGGGGTTATGCCCATATCGGGGTGATCGAAGAGATCGAAAAACGAGGCTATGAAATCGCCTGTATCGCCGGCTGTTCCATGGGCGCGGTGGTGGGCGGGATCTATGCGGCGGGCAAGCTGCAGGACTACCGGAACTGGATCGAAAGCCTGGATTACCTGGATGTGCTGCGCCTGGTGGATGTGAGCTTTCGCCTGGGGGCGATACGCGGCGAGAAGGTCTTCGGGCAGATCCGCAAGATCGTCGGCGAGATCAATATCGAAGACCTGCGCATTCCCTACACCGCGGTGGCCACCGACCTGACCAACCAGCAGGAAATCTGGTTCCAGGAAGGCTGCCTGCACCAGGCCATGCGTGCCTCGGCAGCGATCCCCAGCCTGTTTACCCCGGTGATGCAAGGCAACCGCATGCTGGTGGACGGCGGCCTGCTCAACCCGCTGCCTATCGTGCCGGTGGTGTCGAGCCATTGCGACCTGATCATTGCGGTCAACCTCAACGCCACCAACCAGAAACACTACACCCTGCCGGTGATCCAGCGCCCGCCGGCGTTCAAGAGCCGCTTCGATAACCTGGTGCGTTCACTGGGCTCGCACCTGCCGTTTCGGCGCAAGCAGGCCGAGCAATTATTGTTGCTGGAACAGGAAGCACTGCAGGCGCAAGCCGCCGATATCAACCCTTGGCTCGAAGGCGCCGAGCCCGAATCCCAGCAACCGGCTGCGGCCCCGGAAACGCCCGGCGCCCCCAAGTCGGCCACCGGTTCGTTCATCATCGACAACGTGGGGCCGGCATCGCTGCTGGACTTGATCAACCAGAGTTTCGAGGTGATGCAGACGTCGCTGGCCCAGTACAAAATTGCCGGCTACCCGCCGGATGTGCTGATCAACGTGCCCAAGCGCGTGTGCCGGTTCTTTGAGTTCTACAAGGCGCCGGAACTGATCGCGTTGGGGCGGGAGATTGCCAGTGATACGCTGGATCGGTATGAGAGTGAGCAGAGTTGAGCTCTGCGGCGGGTTTTATGGCCTCATCGCGGGCAAGCCCGCTCCCACCTTTTGCATGTATTCACACACCTAAATGTGGGAGCGGGCTTGCCCGCGATGAGGCCGGCCCAGCAACCACAATCCCTCAGCAGCCCCCAACAACCGATACCCCACCTTTTGCATGTATTCACACAGCTAAATGTGGGAGCGGGCTTGCCCGCGATAGGGCCGGCCCAGCAACCACAATCCCTCAGCAGCCCCCAACAACCAATACCCCACCTTTTGCATGTATTCGCACACCTAAATGTGGGAGCGGGCTTGCCCGCGATGAGGCCGGCCCAGCAACCACAATCTTTCAGCCCTCCCCCCCCAACAACCGATACCCCACCCCCGCCTCGGTCACGATAAAACGCGGCTGGGTCGGGTCATCCGCCAGCTTTTGGCGCAAGTGCCCCACCACAATCCGCAGGTAGTGGCTGTCTTCGGTATGGGTCGGGCCCCAGATATCCTTGAGTAGTTGCTGCTGGGTGATCACCCGGCCCGGATGACGCGCCAGTTGCGCCAGGACCGCGTATTCCTTGCGGGTCAGGGCCACATCGACACCGTCCAACAGCACCCGCCGATACGCCAGGTCGACCGTCAGCGGGCCAAACTGCAGAGCGGCTTGCTGCGCTTCGCCGGTGGGCGCCTGGCGCAGCAGCGCACGCACCCGGGCGAGGAACTCCTGGATGCCAAATGGCTTGGTCACATAGTCGTTGGCGCCCCCATCCAGGGCCTGGACCTTCTGCCCTTCGCTGGCACGCACCGACAACACCAGCACCGGGGCGCTCGACCATTCGCGCAGCTCGCACAGCACCTGTTGGCCGTCCATGTCCGGCAGGCCCAGGTCCAGCACCACAAGGTCCGGCTTGCTCAAGGCCGCCTGGGCCAGCCCTTCGGCGCCGGTCCCGGCCTCAATCACTTTGTAGCCCTGGGAGGCCAGGCTGATGCGCAAGAACTTGCGGATCTGCGGCTCGTCGTCAATGACCAAAATCGTCGCAGTCTGGCTCATGGTGTTCCATCACAATCGCTGAAAAAAGATAAGAGTAGCGCAGCGGGTATCACGCTTCACTCTCCAGGCTCGGCTGCGTCTGCAACGGCAGGAACAAGGTGATGCAAGTGCCCCGCCCCTCGATGCCCTCGGCCACGCTGATATGCCCGCCGTGGGCGCCAACCATGCCCTGGCAGATTGCCAGGCCGAGTCCGGTGCCCTGCCCACCCCGGTCGCCCCGTGCGGCGGTGTAGAACATATCGAAAATCTTCGCCCGTTCGTCTTCGGGAATCCCCGGCCCTTCGTCACTGACCGAGAAAAACAGCGCCTGCTCCGCCACGCCGGCGCGCAGTTGCAAGCGGCCATGGGGCGGTGAAAAGCGTGCAGCGTTTTCCAGCACATTCACCAGTGCCTGCTCGATCAACGCGGCATGTACATAAAGCAGCGGCAACTCGGGCGGCACATCGGTGCTCACCTGCAACGGCGCCAGCACCGCGCGCAAACGGGCGAGGGAACTGCCGACGATATCGCCGGGCGACACCCAGTCCCGCGCCAGCTTCAAGGCGCCATGGCCCAGGCGGGTCATGTCCAGCAGGTTCTGGATGTAGCGGTCCAGGCGCTCGGCTTCATCGCGGGTGCCTTCCAGCAACTCACGCCGATCTTCCAGGGGAATCGCTTCGCCCAGCGCCAGCAGGCTGTCGATGCTGCCGCGCATGGAGGTCAGCGGCGTGCGCAAGTCATGGGACACCGAGGCCAGCAAGGCGCTGCGCAGTTGTTCGGTCTCGCCGTGCAAACGGGCGGCCTCCAGGTTCTGGGCCAGTTGCGCGCGGGCCAGTGCCTGGGCCAACGGTTGGCTCAAGGCAGTGAGCAAGCGCCGGCGTTGGCCACTGAGTTCCAGGCCGGCCTTGGGGCTGACGCCGAGTAGGCCCAGCGGACCGTTTTCAGCAGACAACGGCCACCACCACCAACGCCCAAACGGCAAGGTGCCGGTGCCCATGCCCGCTGGCTGATCGTGCTGCCAGGCCCAGTCGGCGGCGGCACGTTCAGCCTCGGTAAAGGTGATCGGCCCACCGGTCTCGACCTTCCAGTCACTGGGCCCGTCGCGATTGACCAGGCACAGCTGCAAATCGCTCCAGCCCTGCAGATGATGGGCCGCCGCGCTGACCACCGCCTGGCGATCGGTGGCGGCGGTGAGTTTGCGCGACAGGTCGAGCAGTTCACTGGTTTCTTCCTGGGTGTCGCGCAGGGCCTGCAACTGCCGACGCTGGCGCGCAGCCAGGTTGCCAGTCAGCGCCGCCATCAGCAGAAAGAACAGCAAGGTCAGCACATCCTCTTCACGCTGGATGGCGAAGGAGAAATTCGGCGGGATAAACAAAAAATCATAGGTCATGAACGACAACGCCGCACACGCCAATGCCGGCCCCAGGCTGCTGCGCACCGCCACCAGCAGCACCGCCGCGAGGAACACCAGGGAGATATTGGGCAGCGGCAGGACACTCGACACGCCCCATGCCAATGCACTGGCCAGCACGGTTGCCAGCAGCGCCAGGGCGTAGTCGAACCACACCAGACCACGTACATCGGGCAAGCGCGGCGGCACCGGCGTTTCATCGCTATCGAGGACGTTGATCTCCAGGCCCCGGGCATTACGCAACAGGCGCGCCGCCAAGCCACCGCCGAACAGCCGGCGGCGCCAGCGTGGGCGTGACTGCCCCACCAGCACCAGGCTGGCACGGCGTTCGGCCGCGTGCTGGATCAGGGTCTTGGCCACTTCGCCGGCCCGCAGCAACACCACTTCGCCGCCCAGGCGCTCGGCCAGTTGCTGGGCGTTTTGCAGGCGCAGCCGCGACTGTTCGTCACGTACCCGGCCGTTGTCCACATGCACCAGGCTCCAGGGCAAATGCCGGCGCTGGGCCACACGGCTGGCGTGGCGCACCAGGCGTTCGGCCTCGGCATCGCCATCCACCCCCACCAGCAAGCGCCCGCGCACGGTGGGCGCGGCCTGGCCCAGTTGCCGGTAGCCCTGGGCCAGATCGTCATCGACGTGCGCGGCGGCGGTCTGCATTGCCAGCTCGCGCAGGGCCATGAGGTTGGTCTGGGTAAAGAACGCATCGATGGCCGCGCGCGCCTGCTCCGGCACGTAGACCTTGCCGTCACGCAGGCGCTCCAGCAGCTCGCGGGATGGCAGGTCGATCAGCAATAATTCATCGGCTTCCTGCAATACCCAGTCCGGCAGGGTTTCACGCACCTGCACGCCGGTGATGCCACGTACCTGATCATTGAGGCTTTCCAGGTGCTGGACGTTGACCGTGGTGAACACGTTGATCCCGGCAGAGAGCAGCTCCTGGATGTCTTGCCAGCGCTTTTCGTGGCGACTGCCGGGGGCGTTGCTGTGGGCCAGCTCGTCCACCAGCACCAGCTTGGGCTTGGTGGCGAGCAAGCCGTCGAGGTCCATTTCTTCGAGCATCACCCCACGGTATTCCGAGCGCAGCAGCGGCTGCTGGGGCAAGCCACTGAGCAAGGCCTCGGTCTCGGCGCGGCCATGGGTCTCGACCACCCCGGCCACCAGTTTGACGCCCTGGCGCAGCTGGGTGTGGGCGGCCTGGAGCATGGCGTAAGTCTTGCCCACGCCAGGGGCGGCACCGAGGAATACTTTGAGCCGGCCACGGCCGTGCTTGGGTAGGTCGGCTAGGAGGGCGTCGGCGCGGCCGGAGTCACTCATGGGGCAGTCTTCTTTCAGTTAGGGATGTTGGGAACAGGTTGGCGCCATCGCGGGCTTGCCCTAATGCCAGTCAGTTAAGCGCAGATCCCCTGTGGGAGCGGGCTTGCTCGCGAAAGCAGTGGGTCATGGGCCGACGTCTTCGCGGCGATGCGGCGATCCGACAAGCCCGCTCCCACATTTGATCTTCACTGCTTTGAGCATTGCGTTCGCTTAACTGATCGGCACCAGGGCAAGCCCTCGATGGCGGCGCAACGGTCTACAACTTTTCCAGCGCCATATTCAGCGCCAGTACATTCACCACCGGCGGCCCCACCAGCGGCTGTTCGATATGCTCGTCCATCAAGCGCTCCAGGGTCGACACCGGCAACTGGCGTGCCGCTGCTACCCGCGCCAGTTGATAGGCAATCGCCTGCGGTGGCAAGTGTGGATCAAGACCGCTGCCGGAGGTAGTCAATAGCGCCAGGGGCACCGGGCCCTGGCCGGGGCCCTGGATTTTCGCGGCGTCGTCAAACACCCGCGTCGCCAGCGCCGGGTTGCTCGGGCCGAGGTTGCTGGCGCTGCTGGACACGGTGGCAAACGCACCCGCCGAAGGCCGCGAGTGGAACCAGCGCTCGCCGGTAAATTCCTGGGCAATCAGGCTGGAACCGCGCACCTTGCCTTGGTCGTCACGCACCAGGCTGCCATTGGCCTGATCGGGAAAGGCCACCTGGGCGACACCGGTCACTACCAACGGATAGGCCACGCCCGTGATCAGGGTCATCAATACCAACAGGCTCAAGGCCGGACGGATCATGCTGGACATTTCATCTTCCTCAATTGATTCGTGACCTGTAGGAGCCGGCTTGCCGGCGACAGCGGTGTGTCAGTTACACCGCGTCAAGCGGATCGCCGGCAAGCCGGCTCCTACAGGGTTGGGTCAGACCAGGTGCAGCGCGGTCAAAAGCATGTCGATCGCCTTGATCCCGGCGAACGGCACCACAAGCCCGCCCACGCCATAGATCAACAGGTTGCGTCGCAGCAGCGCCGCCGCACTCGCCGCCTGCACCCGCACACCGCGCAGGGCCAGGGGGATCAGCACCACGATGATCAGCGCGTTGAACACAATCGCCGAAAGGATCGCGCTCTGCGGGCTGTTCAGGTGCATCACGTTAAGCACGCCCAGTTGCGGGTAGATCGAGGCAAACAGCGCCGGCAGGATCGCGAAGTACTTGGCCACGTCGTTGGCGATGGAAAAGGTGGTCAACGCGCCCCGGGTCACCAGCAATTCCTTGCCGATCTGCACCACGTCCAGCAGCTTGGTCGGGTCGCTGTCGAGGTCGACCATGTTCGCCGCCTCGCGGGCCGCCTGGGTCCCGTCATTCATGGCCATGCCCACATCCGCCTGGGCCAGGGCCGGGGCGTCGTTGGCACCGTCGCCACACATGGCCACCAGGCGCCCGTCGTTCTGCTCATGGCGGATGCGCGCCAGTTTTTTCTCCGGCGTGGCTTCTGCCAGCACATCATCCACGCCGGCTTCAGCGGCAATCGCGGCGGCGGTCAATGGGTTGTCGCCGGTCACCATCACCGTGCGGATCCCCAGCTTGCGCAGCTCGGCAAAGCGCTCACGGATACCCGGCTTGACCACGTCCTTGAGGTGGATTGCGCCAAGCAATTTACCGTCGGCACACACCAGCAACGGGGTGCCGCCGCTCTGGGCGATCTTGTCGATTTCCCGGGATAGCGCGGGCAACAGGTCTTGGCGTTGCAGGCCGATAAACGCCAGCAGCGAATCGACCGCACCTTTACGGTAGACCCGGCCCTGATAGTCCACACCGGACAAACGCGTTTCGGCGCTGAACGGCACGCCTGTCAGCTCTTGCACGGAGGGCTCGTTGTACGGATGCAGGGCGCGCAGGTATTCGACGATGGATTTGCCTTCCGCCGTATCGTCGGCCAGCGAGGCCAGCAGCGCGCCTTCGGCCAGTTCCTTGCCGTTGACGCCAGGCGCGGCATAAATGCCTGCACAGCGACGGTTACCGAAGGTGATGGTGCCGGTCTTGTCCAGCAGCAGCACATGCACGTCCCCCGCCGCCTCCACGGCGCGCCCGGACTTGGCGATCACATTGAGGCGCACCAGGCGATCCATGCCGGCGATGCCGATGGCCGATAACAGGCCGCCGATGGTGGTGGGAATCAACGTCACCAGCAGTGCCACCAAAAACACCAACGGCAGGCTGCCATTGGCGAAATGGGCGAAGGGCTGCAAGGTCACCACGACCAAAAGGAAGATCAGGGTCAGGCCGATCAGCAGGATATCCAGCGCCACTTCGTTGGGGGTTTTCTGGCGCTTGGCACCTTCGACCAGGGCGATCATGCGGTCCAGCGTCGACTCACCGGGGTTGGCGGTGATGCGAATCAGCAGCCAGTCCGAGACCAGCCGGGTATTGCCGGTGACGGCCGAGCGGTCGCCGCCGGACTCGCGGATGACCGGCGCGGACTCACCAGTGATCGCCGCCTCGTTGACCGCCGCGATGCCTTCGATGACCTCGCCGTCGCCAGGGATCATTTCCCCGGCCGCGACCCGCACCACATCGCCTTTGCGCAGGCTGGTGGCAGGCACTACCGTGAAGCTGCCATCGGCCTCCTGGCGCCGCGCACTCAGGCCTTCGCTGCCAGCCTTGAGGCTATCGGCACGGGCCTTGCCACGGCCTTCGGCCAAGGCTTCGGCGAAGTTGGCGAACAGCACGGTGAACCACAGCCACAGGGCGATCTGCACCGCGACAAAGGTCGGCACGCTGCTGTCCGGCACCAGGCACAACACGGTGGTGAGGATCGCGGTGAGCTCGACCACCAGCATCACCGGCGAACGCTTCAGCTGGCGCGGGTCCAGCTTGACGAACGCCTGGATCAGCGCCGGGCGCCACAGGGCCGAGATCGCGGTCTTGGCCGACTCCTGGGTCTTGACCGCAGCGGTATTGTTTACAGGCATATTCATGTTCATACCCCTTAGAAGCCCATGCTCAGGTGTTCAGCAATAGGGCCCAGTGCCAGCGTCGGCAGGAACGTCAGGCCGCCCACCAGCAAAATGGTCACGGTCAGCAGCGTCACGAACAACGGGCCGTGGGTCGGGAAGCTGTTTTGGCCAATCGGTGCGCTTTTCTTCATCGCCAGGCTGCCGGCCAGGGCCAGGACCGGGAGGATGTAGCCAAAGCGGCCGATCAACATGCCCAGGCCCAGCATCAGGTTGTGAAACGGGGTGTTGGCGCCCAGGCCACCGAAGGCCGAACCGTTGTTGGCACTGGCCGAGGTGTAGGCATAAAGCAACTGGCTGAAGCCGTGGGGGCCGGGGTTGCTGATGGTCGCGGCGGTGGCCGGCACGCTGGCGGCAATCGCGCCGAGTACCAGTACGCCGACAGGCATCACCAGCAGGGTCACCACCAGCAGTTGCACTTCCCGGGCATGGAGTTTCTTGCCGAGGTATTCCGGGGTGCGGCCGATCATCAAGCCGGCGAGGAATACCGCGATCAGCACGTTGAGCAACATCCCGTACATACCGGCACCGACGCCGCCGAAGATCACTTCGCCGACCATCATATTGACCAGCGCGACCATCCCGCTCAGGGGGTTGAGGCTGTCCTGCATGCCGTTGACCGAACCGTTGGACGCCGCCGTGGTGGTCACCGACCACAACACGGTGCCGGTGGTACCGAAGCGCGTTTCCTTGCCTTCCAGCGGCGCAGTCTGCTCGACAGCCGGGTTGTTCAGGGTCGGGTTGGGCTGATACTCAGACCACAACGACACCGAGCCACCGATCAGGAACAGCGCCAACATGCAGCCGAGGATCGCGCGGCTCTGGCGCAGGTCCTTGACGTAGTGGCCAAAGGTGAACACCAACGCCACCGGGATCATGATGATCGCCGCCAGTTCAAACAGGTTGGCCCAGGCGGTTGGGTCTTCAAACGGATGCGCCGAGTTGACCCCGAAGAAGCCGCCGCCGTTGGTCCCCAGTTGCTTGATCGCAATCTGACTGGCGGCCGGACCGAGCGGGATCACCTGATCGACGCCTTGCATCGTCAGGGCGTCGACATAGTGGGCGAAGGTTTGAGGCACGCCCTGCCAGACCAGAAACAACGCCAGCACCAGGCACAATGGCAGCAGGCCATAGAGGGTGGCGCGAGTCATATCCACCCAGAAATTGCCCAGGGTGCTGGCGGACTTGCGACCAATCCCACGACACAGGGCGACAAGCACCGCAAGGCCAGTGGCCGCACTGACAAAATTCTGCACGGTCAGGCCGACCATCTGGCTCAGGTAGCTGAGGCTGGCTTCACCGCTGTAGGACTGCCAGTTGGTGTTGGTCATGAAACTGACGGCGGTGTTGAACGCCTGCGTCCACTCCTGACCCGGCAATTGCTGCGGGTTGAGCGGCAAGTAACCCTGGAACAACAGGATTGCAAACAACAACAAAAAGCCCGCCAGGTTAAAGGCCAGCAGGGCCAGGGTGTACTTCTGCCAACTTTGCTCTTGTTGCGCATCAACCCCGGCCACGCGATAACACACGCGCTCCACCGGC
Organism: Pseudomonas sp. HC1(2025); assembly: GCF_058742075.1. Lineage (NCBI taxonomy): Bacteria > Pseudomonadati > Pseudomonadota > Gammaproteobacteria > Pseudomonadales > Pseudomonadaceae > Pseudomonas > Pseudomonas sp. HC1(2025). The sequence continues at coordinate 3,856,476 of NZ_CP196017.1, forward strand.
CCGAACACCGGCGTCAGCCACGTGCGCTGCCCTTCCATCACCTTGTAGTAGAACCGCCCCAGAAATGGCGCCGGAACCAGCACCACGGCGAAGAAGGCGATGATCAGCCAATAGTCATAACTGTGCATAGCCGCTCCTAGCCCCGGTCCGCGCGCAACAGCGCAACCAGCAGATAAATGAACAGCGCCACGGCCAGTAGCAGTGACACCCCGTCCAGAACACTCATGGAAGTTTCTCCGTCAAACGGCGACTGCCGCGTATGGGGCATTGTCCGCAGGAGGCGCGTAAAGGAGCGAGGGCGAGTGGGTGGTGGAGGCGTAAAGACGGCGTAAAGAGTGGGCTGGGCTTAAGTCTGCGAGATGGCTATCGCGGCTAAGCCCGGCGCCTGCGCTTGAGCATGTTCACCGAGCCCATGTGGGAGCGGGCTTGCCCGCGATAGCGCCAGTGCAGTCACCACCGCCCTACCCTGGTGCACGAAATAACAGTCTCAAACAACAAACTATCTCCCGGGCGACAGTTGCTGCCCTTTACGACGCCCTTTTCCAAGCTGGCATGGCCGCTGCAATGTCCTGAAACATTCCAAACCGTTCAGGGAGCAGCACGATGAACACACAACTCAAGCCCACCTTGGGCACCTTGCACCTGTGGGGCATCGCCGTCGGGCTGGTGATCTCCGGCGAGTACTTCGGCTGGAGCTATGGCTGGGGCGTGGCCGGGACGCTGGGCTTTTTGGTGACGTCATTGATGGTCGCCGCCATGTACACCTGCTTTATCTTCAGCTTCACCGAACTGACCACCGCGATTCCCCACGCAGGCGGGCCGTTTGCCTACAGCCGCCGAGCGTTCGGCGAGAAAGGTGGGTTGATTGCCGGGCTGGCCACCTTGATCGAATTCGTCTTCGCGCCCCCGGCGATTGCCCTGGCGATCGGCGCCTACCTGAATGTGCAGTTCCCGGCACTCGACCCGAAACACGCAGCGGTCGGGGCCTACTTCGTGTTCATGGGCTTGAATATTCTCGGGGTCAAACTGGCTGCGACCTTTGAATTGGTGGTGTGTGTGCTGGCCGTGGCCGAACTGCTGGTGTTTATGGGCGTGGTCGCCCCGGCGTTCAGCTTCAGCAACTTCGCCCTCAACGGCTGGGCGGGCGCCGACACCTTTGGCGCACCGGCCGTTGCCGGGATGTTCGCGGCGATCCCCTTTGCCATCTGGTTCTTCCTCGCCATCGAAGGCGCCGCCATGGCCGCCGAAGAAGCCAAGGACCCGAAACGCACGATTCCCAGGGCTTACATCAGCGGCATCCTGACCCTGGTGTTCCTGGCCATGGGCGTGATGTTCTTTGCCGGCGGCGTGGGCGACTGGCGCACCCTGTCGAACATCAACGACCCCCTGCCCCAGGCGATGAAAACCGTGGTGGGCGAAAGCTCCGGCTGGCTGCATATGCTGGTGTGGATCGGCCTGTTCGGCCTGGTCGCCAGCTTCCACGGCATCATCCTCGGCTACTCGCGGCAGTTCTTCGCCCTGGCCCGCGCCGGGTACCTGCCCTCCTACCTGGCCAAACTGTCACGCTTCCAGACACCCCACCGGGCCATCCTCGCCGGCGGCGTGGTGGGCATCGCCGCAATCTACAGCGACGGCCTGATCAACCTTGGCGGCATGACCCTGACCGCCGCGATGATCACCATGGCCGTGTTCGGCGCCATCGTCATGTACATCATGAGCATGCTCAGCCTGTTCAAACTGCGTAAGAGCGAACCGCTGCTGGAGCGCACCTTCCGCGCGCCGGGCTACCCTATCGTGCCGGCCATCGCCCTGATCCTGGCGCTGGTGTGCCTGGTGGCCATGGCGTGGTTCAACACCCTGATCGGCCTGATCTTCCTCGGGTTCATGGCCGCAGGTTTCATCTACTTCCAACTGACCGCCCAAGACCGCGCCGATGCGCCGGCAGATGCAATGTTGACCGGGCTCTAAACCAGCGAGGCAGAACGGGCCTACAATGGAACGACTGACGAATGCCGTCACTCAAAGCTGATAGTGCCGTGGGGAATTTTCCCCATGGCAGTCGGCCTCAAGGAGAGCCCTATGCCCTGGTATGCCTGGTTGATCATGGTGGTCGCTATCGGTTCGATCGTCGGTGGCTTGATGATGCTGCGTGACAGCGCCAACAAAGTGGAACTGACCGACGAACAACGCAAACGCGTCGCCGAGCGCAATGCTCAGGCGGACGCCAAGGATGCGCAGGATCGCTGAAACAAACGCCTCGTGCTGACCGCTACTGGCAGCACGCCAGGCGAATCGATTTAGAGTAGTGCAAATTTGTAATCGCACCGAGAAACACCGCCAAACCTTGGTTAATATGGCCTGATGTTTCAGAGGGCCTTCTTATGCGCTACTCGCAAAATCACAAAGCTCAAACCCACCAGCGCATCATTCAAGAGGCGTCGGTCCGGTTTCGTCGCGATGGCATCGGCGCCACCGGCCTGCAACCCCTGATGAAAGCCCTGAACCTGACCCATGGCGGGTTCTACGCCCACTTCAAATCCAAGGACGAACTGGTGGAAAAGGCCCTGCAAGCAGCCTCCGCCGAACTGGACGCACATTGTGCGATGCTCTTCAGCCAGGAACGACCGCTGGAAGCCTTCATCGACAGTTACCTGTCCAAGTGGCACCACACCTCCCCTGACCAAGGCTGTCCGTTACCCACCATGTCCTCGGAACTGGGACAGCGCGGGCAACAGAGCCCCACCACCGATACAGTTCTCGGCGCCCGTCTCAATCAAATCGAAACCGCATTGGGCAACCCCAACGCAGACGAGCAAAGCCTGGTGATGATGTCCACACTGGTGGGCGCGTTGGTCCTGGCGCGTAGCGTCGAAAACCCGGAACTGGCGACACGCATTCTCGATGTTGTGAGGCAAAGCCTGAAAGCCGGAGTGAATACCGCCACTGCAGACACAAAAAAGGCCGGTCAATGACCGGCCTCGTGCCTTGATTACTTAACCTCCAGCCTGTCGCGATTCTTCTCCAGCAGCGACTTGCCAATCCCCTTCACTTCCAGCAACTCATCCACCGCCGTGAACGATCCATTGGACTCGCGATAAGCGATGATTGCCTTGGCCTTGGCGGCGCCAATGCCGAACAGATCACGGCGCAGGGTTTCAGCGTCTGCTGCATTGAGGTTGACCTTGGGGGTTGCTTGTTCGCTTGCACTCAACTGGGCCGCGAGCGGTACAGGCGCCTCGGGTTTGGACGATGGGGCGGCGATGGCCGTGATGGAAAGGCTGGTGAGAATGGCAAAAAACAGGGAGGAAAAAACCGATCTACGCATTGGAGACGCTCCATGACATCAGTGGGAAAAGCAGCTTTGCGAAGCTGCTTTTCAAACTTAGGTGATGTGGGGGGATAGTCAAAAATGGGTGAGTTACAACATATGGCAGCTGAAAATAAGCGCGTGCCGCCTCAAGCGCCCTCGGGGCCAGGAGCCGAGCGGGCAAGGCACAATCAACACCTGCCCGAAAATATCAACGTTTATCTAAACGCGCTGTGCCAGAGCACGCACTGATTGCTTCATCTTGCCAGGTGAATTGGATATCATGGAATTTTTCGAAAAGAAGCGAGCCGGGACGAAATGCGAATGTCGACAGACCTGTACTCTGTAGCGGTAATTGGAACAGGCACTATGGGTAAAGGAATAGTACAGATCCTCGCGCAGTCGAATCAAATCTCGACCGTATTCTGGAAAGGGCGCAGCCTGGCTTCTGTTAATGACTCTCTAGTTGAATTGGAAAGCCAATGGAGTCGCCAAGTTAAAAAAGGCAGACTCGAAGAATCACTTGCCCGCCAATATCGCGAAAAAATAGTTACTGTTGAGCATTACACATCCCTGTCTGACTCGAAGCTGATCATTGAAGCTATTGCAGAGAACATGGATGCCAAACAAGCAATATTCAAAGAACTTTCGACCATATCGTCGGCCGATATGATCCTCGCGTCAAATACCTCCTCGCTCTCCATCACTGGCCTAGCGTCGCTGTGCGCTTTCCCTGAAAACGTGGTAGGCCTGCACTTTTTCAATCCGGCGCCGGTCATGAAACTGACTGAAGTTATCGCGGGGCTTGCTACCTCAAGTGCCACATTGGATTGGGCGGTCAACTTCTCCAAAGGTCTGGGAAAAGAACCCGTAATTGTTAACGAAGCTCCAGGATTTATCGTAAACCGGATGTTGATCCCTATGATCAACGAGGCCATTGGTATTCTCGCGGAGGGCGTCGCCACAGCCGAAGAAATTGATAAGGCGATGCGCTATGGCGCCAACCATCCAATAGGCCCGTTGGCACTTGCGGACCTGATCGGCAATGATGTGAATCTCTCGATCATGGAAACTCTGCACAATGAAACAGGCGATCCAAAATATCGCGCCCATGCCCTGCTGAGAAAAATGGTTAGAGCCAATCATCTCGGTAGAAAAACAGGCCAGGGCTTTTACAAATACTAATTCGCAAACAAGGCACTTGTTTTTTCAAGTGCATTGTCAGAAGGGAGATTTTAATGATACATGCAACCGCGATTATAGATGACGGTGCAAAGATTGGGAACAATGTCAGTATTGGCCCTTACAGCATTATTCATAAAAATGTCGTTATCGGTGATAACACCGAAATCGGTGCGTACTGTGAAATAGGCTTGCCGACGAAGCTTGCAAATGGACGCCCGCTGATCATTGGCAACGGCGCCGTAATCCGCTCGCACAGCGTATTCTATGAAGGTTCGACTTTTGGTGAAAACCTGGTTACAGGCCATCGAGTCACTATAAGAGAGCTGACAACAGCCGGTGACGGTTTCCAGATTGGCACTTTGGGCGATATCCAGGGCCACTGTGAGATTGGCGACTATGTCAAATGCCATAGTAATGTTCACATTGGGCAACACTCGACTGTGGGCAACTACGTCTGGATCTTCCCCTATGTGGTACTGACCAACGACCCTCATCCACCGAGTGAGGTGATGGCCGGTGTAACGATCGAAGACTTCGCGGTCATCGCTACCATGTCGGTCATATTGCCCGGTGTCACCGTTAAAAAAGGCGCACTGGTAGGTGCCCACAGCTCCGTGAACAAAGACGTCAATCCAGATGCCGTGGTTGCCGGCTCGCCCGCAAAGTTCATTTGCGGCACAGAGAAGATCAAATTGAAGGATGGTTCAGGGAATCACGCCTATCCATGGCGTCGACATTTCCACCGCGGATATCCAGAGAAAGCCGTCGCTGAGTGGATCAAGGAATTTTCGTAAGCCCCGCTGACGCTGGCTCATCAGTAAATCCTTTCATAGGTTTCACTGGTGAGCCAGGCCGCATCTCAAGGCTCCAGGCGACGCTGCTGATAGATCCAGTCCACGATCTCGCCATCCGGAGCATACCCACTGACCGTATCGCGTAGCAGTTGACGGACCCGGCTGTAGTCGTCCGCATCAACCGCGGCGAGCAGCTCTGTCAGCTTCCCTTTGAGTAACTCCCAATCCAGATGATCCTCGTTGGCACTCATGATCATCGGGTGCTGGGTGGCCACGACGTTATCGCCAATCAGCAACTCCTCGTAGAGCTTTTCACCGGGACGTAGCCCTGTAAACTCGATGGCGATGTCACCATGTGGGTTTTTATCCGAACGAACACTCAGGCCGGACAGGTGAATCATCTTCTCTGCCAGCTCGACGATTCTTACCGGCTCGCCCATATCGAGCACGAACACATCTCCGCCCTGCCCCATAGAGCCCGCCTGGATCACCAACTGGGCCGCTTCGGGAATAGTCATGAAGTAACGTGTGATCTTGGGGTGAGTGACCGTAAGCGGCCCACCAGATTTGATCTGCTTGTGAAACAACGGAATAACCGAGCCAGACGAGCCCAATACATTGCCAAAGCGGACCATGGTGAAACGGGTCTTGTTGACGCGGGAAACATTAGCCTTGTCGCCAAACAATACCGGGGCCAACTCACGGCTCAACGCCTGCAACGTCAACTCGGCCAAACGCTTGGTACTGCCCATGACATTGGTCGGGCGCACAGCCTTGTCCGTGGAGATCAGCACAAAGTTGGAGACCCCCGCCTGAAGCGCCGCCTGGGCGGTATTCAATGTACCAATGACATTGTTAAGGACACCCTCGGCAATGTTGTGCTCAACCATCGGTACATGTTTGTAGGCTGCCGCGTGGTAGACCGTATCAACATGCCAGGTCTTCATCACGTCGAGCAATTTTGCCTGGTTGCGTACCGAGCCTAGGATCGGTAGCAAGCGAACAGGCAGCGACTCACGAGTGATGCGCTGCTCCAGCTCGGACAGAATGCTGTAAAGGTTGAATTCACTGTGCTCGAACAGCAACAAGGTAGTTGGACGCAATGCCAGGATCTGGCGGCAAAGCTCCGAACCAATCGAACCGCCCGCTCCCGTGACGAGCACGCTCTGACCTTTGATGCAATGCTCCAGCAAATCGCCCTGGGCAGGCACGGCATCACGCCCGAGCAAGTCGGCAATGTCTACTTCCTGAATGTCATCGACCTTCACCCGGCCGCTGGCAAGATCCATGAAACCCGGCACACTCCTTACGTGCAGCGGGAACCCTTCCAACAGGCCGAGAATCTCGCGCCGCCGCGCACGATTGGACGACGGAATGGCCAACAGGATTTCCTGGGCCCCCGTGGTGTCGATCATCTGTTGAATGTGCTTGGGCTTGAACACTTGGAGGCCGGAGATGACGCGATCAGAAATACTGCTGTCGTCGTCGATAAACGCCACCGGACGCATGACCCGCCCCATGCGAAGCGCAGCCACCAGTTGATTGCCGGCAGCACCTGCGCCGTAGATCGCAACCTTGGTCAGGCCATCATCGCGACTGGTAAACGGCACATGCTGGGCTGCTGCAAACCAATCCCCCAGAAAGTACTGGCGCATGGCCAGGCGCAAACCACCAATCATGATCAGGCTGAGCCACCAGTAGTTGAACACGATAGAGCGTGGTACGACGTTCTCGTGGTTGCTGTACCAATAGACTACAACCCCCAAGATCAACGCCGACAGGCTGACCGCCTTGATAATCGCGATAAGCGCATCGTTACCGAAGTACCGCATCACGGCGCGATACATGCCAAAACGAATAAACAGCGGGATCGAGACGATTGGCGCGCTGATGAACAGCCATGAATGCAACACGACGGGGTTGACCAACTCGTCGATCCCCAGACGAACCACAAATGCCATCCAGAGGGCGAGCCAGACCAGCACGATGTCGGCAATGACCTGGAGGATGCGTTTGCGTCTGCGAGGAAGGCTCAGCAAATATGCCCGTAATTTATCCATGTTGTTCCCGACTACCCCTTACTGCATACAATTGAAAAAACGTTCGACTGGTGGCTTCCACCAGCGGCTCTGATGGGTAAAGACAAGCGCGTTGCAGAGGCTTTCACACCTCATCAGAGGCTCACGCCAACAAATCATACAGGCTAAACAACCCATGCTTCTGCCTGCTTGACCATCTGCGCCTTGGCAGCCGGAAGATTCCGACTGCCCATACGTTGCCCAAAGAACCTGACTAGTTGGACGGGCGAGAGTTGTATCCCGTTTCAATCAGTTTTTTGAGAATCAACGGCCCCAAGGCTTTTTCGGAGAAAAACACCGACGCCATGGATGTCAAATGACCATAGTCGAACGTTACCAATCCGGTTTTCCGATCATCTCCCAAGTAGGTGAGACAACCGTCCTGATCACAAAACACATTGATCGCTGAAAGATATTCGAAGCCGCCGGCACCATCCGCGTATCGCTGCGTCAACAGCCTATCAGTCTCAAGTGTTACAGACAGAAGATTGCTGGATATTCGCCGTGGAGTTTGGGACCAATACTTCCTGACGACCAGTTGATAAAGGTTTTGATCAAAGCGCGGCACTGGCCCAACGACTATGACTTTTTTGACTCCGGACTCTGTTGCAACGTGTGCAAGCTCTTTGAGGTTATTGACCGAATCATGCCCCTCAAGTTGCGCGATAACCAACACATCCGGCTTTTCCTTGCGCATTACTTCCAGTGCAAACTCGTTTGATCGATCGCAATACGCGCGTCCACCTGTAGCGCGCCCAGGCAGATTTGCCTCACACCCCGAACTGGCCACCTGAAGAAGCGAAATATCTCCAGGCAATGCTTGCCTCAGGCCATAGGAAAACTGTTGGGCATGGGAGTCTCCCCAGATCATTACTTTAGTATTGCTGACAGGGGTATAGCAGCTCGCATCAATCTGTTGGCGTGGCGTCATCGTCGAATTGCCCGCTCGATAACTGTCGGCGTCAAAGAAGTCGCATTCGAACCTGTATTTTTCAAACATTCCGTGGGTGGTGGAATATGCCCAGCCGGGTAAGGAATTGTCAAAATATTGAGCATAACCTTCCCGCTCCTTGAGCGAGGATGGCAACCCAAAACGGTCAGCAAAGCCGTTTTTTACAAAAGTAGCGCCTCCGAGTATGGCAAGTGCCCCACCAATGGCAAGTAGCACCGGAGCCTTGGGAAATTTTGGGTTGATCTTCCGCAGCGGTAACTCGAGGAACCTGTAAGTCACATAAGCCAGCAAAACACTAACGCCTACCGCAAACATGCCGGAAAGAAGATTTAATTCATCCCCTCCTATGATCCGGATGAAGGTAATGACAGGCCAATGCCACAGGTAGAGCGGGTAGCTGATCAGTCCAATCCAGACCAAAGGCTTACTGGCAAGGAGCCGGTTGTTCAACCACGACTGTGGACCTGCGAGGATCATCATCACGGCGCCGCAGACCGGCATCAACGCCCAAAAGCCGGGAAACGCCTTGTATTTATCAATCAGGACAACCGAGGCGAACAAAAAGGCCAGTCCCAATACAGAGAGAAGATTATTAATGCGCAATGAAACTTTCGCGGCTACCGACGCCGACTTGCCGAACACCGAAAAGTACGCGAGCAAACTACCCGACAGGATTTCCCAGAACCTATATTGCGGCATGTAGAACGCTGCGGAAGGATTCACCGACAGTTTGTAAAGGCCAGCGCCGAATGAAATCAACGCCATGCCTATCAAGAGCGGTAGTACTAGGGCTCGCCGCCGCCAAAGCACCCAGCCAGCCAGGGGAAACAGAATATAAAACTGCTCCTCGACGCCCAATGACCAGAGGTGAAGCAGGATTTTCAGTTCTGAAGATGTATCGAAATAGCCTGATTCTTTATACAGGACCAGGTTTTGTATAAACCCGATTCCACCCAGGACATGCTTGCCCAGGAACTTGAACTCCGCCGCCATTAGCGCAAACCAACCTACCGCGTAACAGGCGAGCAGAACGATGATCAGCGCAGGAAAAATACGATTGACCCGGCGCTTGTAAAAATCAAGAAAACTAAAGTTACCCGCATCAAGGCCTTTAAAGATAATGCTTGAAATCAAATAACCGGAGATAACGAAAAAAATGTCGACACCAATAAATCCGCCACGCATATAGGCCGGAAAGGCGTGATACAAAACAACTGAAATGATCGCGAATGCACGTAACCCATCTATATCGGGCCGGTAGCTCAAATGGGATGCCAATGAGTCGGTTTTTTTCACTTCCTCATTGTGTCCTTGGATCATTGCCCTGCCACCCATCTAACCGAACTCCCGAGATAACCACTGTAAATGCCGCATTGATTCACTTGCCCCACTTCACGCCAGCGGCGCTACTCTCTCTGCCCTGCACTATATTTGACAGCCAGGAATACTAGGGGAAGATACGCAATAACTGTCCCCACCCCTGCATCCAGCCCAAAAAGCGCCACCGCCAATGCCAACGGCAACAGCCAAACTACATTGATAAAGGCAACCGCAAGTGTGACGGGCAGATGGCGGCCATATTGGCGGCTGGCAAATTGGTAGGCATGGCTGCGATGGGCCTCATAGACTTTATCGCCCCGGGCAAGCCGTCGGATGAGAGTAAAGGTCGCATCCACGATAAAGACACCCAGCATGATCAGCCAAGCGAAGAAAAACTCACTGCCGGCCCAGGCAGCCTGAACAGAAAGACCTCCCAGAATGATCCCCAGAAACCCACTACCTGCGTCGCCCATGAAAATACGGGCCGGCGGGAAATTCCAATACAGGAAGCCAGCCACAGACACACTCAACAACAAGGGTGCCCACATCATCGACGGCTGCCCGCTCAAAAAGTAAATCAGCGTCAGCGCAAGACAGGCACAGATAGCCTGCAGACTGGCAAGACCGTCAATACCGTCCATGAAGTTGTAGAGATTCAGCATCCAGACCAGGTAAAACACGGCCAGGACATGGCCTACCCAACCAAGATCGAACGTAACGCCAAAAGCTGAAATTGCCGGTAGTCCCTGCATCCAGGACAACATCCAGATCGCGGCGGCAAAATGCCCCAACAAGCGCCAACGAGCGGCGATATGACCATGATCGTCCATAAAGCCGATGATTGCGATCAACAACCCTGCACCTAGCAGAGCAGCACTCTCAGCAACCGTTATCAACTGGGCACCCGCCAGCCACACGAGTGCAAAGGCAAACGTCAGTACAATCGCCACTCCCCCACCGCGAGGGGTGGGGACCGTGTGCGAACTGCGGGCATTGGGAATATCAATGATGCTGCGGCGCAACGCGTATTGACGCAAGAGCGCCGTCAGCGCCAGGGAAACCAAGGCGACAATGGGAAAGATGTACCAGTACTTCATTCAGTTCGCTCGCTGACATAGTGTTGCGCAGTAACAGCAAGACCTTGCTCGAGTGTAAGTGGCGGCTGCCAACCCAACACCTGGCGCGCCTTGGTGACATCGACTTGCAGCGAGCCGCAAAGACGTTGGGACAGCGCTTTTTTGCCTAACAAAGTCGCCCCCCAGACCAGTACCCACTGTGGAACCGGTATCAACCTGGCTGGGGCGCCCAGGGCTTTTGCAAGTTTACGTAGCAGCTCACTGGTCGACACGTCATCCCCGTCGCTCGCCAAGAAGGTCTCATTGGACGCAGCCGGGTGAGTCGTACAGGTCAAAATCAGGCTCACGAGATTGTCCAGCGCAACGAGGCTTCTTTGGTTGCGTATGGCACCAAATGGCAGAGGAACGCGCTTCACGAGCCATTTCATCATGCTTTCAAAGTTGGCTTTGACTCCCGGTCCATACACAAGTACCGGTCGGATTATCACCACTTCAAGCCCGGTCTCAAGCGCAAGAGCTTTCAACGCCTCCTCCGCCTCCATCTTGGAAACACCATAAGGATCAACGGGCGCCGACGGGTCTGTTTCGCGAAAAGGTCGGCCCGGGGCGGTTTGCTCGCCGTTGACTTTCACCGAACTGACGAACACAAAGCGCCTGGCTCCTGCGGACGCTGCGCTACGGGCCAACGCAAGGGTATGCCCGACATTGACCCGCCGAAACGCCGCAAGAGGATCCGTTTCGGTGTCGTTCATGACGTGAACGCGTGAAGCGAGATGAACAACAACATCTACGCCCTGCAAAGCTGGGTGCTCTGGTGACACAGCCGAGAAATCGGCAAGCACGACGTACTCGACATCAGAAGCAGAAGCATCCGGCAAACGACGGACAAGGGCACGCACCTGATAATCAGTGCTCCCCTGCAATTGTTGAATCAGATGACGGCCGACAAAACCGCTGCTGCCGGTGACCAATAACTGGGTTTTCATTTCTTTTGCCTCAAAACCGCCAACACCAGACACAAACCAGCGAATACCAACTTATCCCGTGGGCGTCTGCGGCACTTCGCGGCACTGGTCGCCAAGCGCAGCAGGTCCAGGCGCCCCAGCCCGATCCAGCGCCGGACAAAAGGTTCGTCAGCCATACCGACCATGCCGGCGATCAGTGCAGCCTGATTCAGCCACCAACCATCTAGCACTTGGGAAAGGCGTTTCTTGAACGCCTTTGAGCCGCTATTCACCCCGACCTGGTTACCACCATGCTGGCGATAGCGCATATAAGGCCGGCTATCGATCACCCACTTGAATCCGTGTGAACGGCTATAGGCATAACAATACCAATCATGCAGCGTCACACCCTGTACTTGTACAAAACGACTGTTGATATGCTGTTGAAGCTCAACAAACAGACGCTGGGAAAAGACGTAAGTGCACCCAGGGCCGGCTGCCTCGAACAAATGATCGTACGCAACCTGAGGCTGCGATTTGACAATGGTCGACTCACGACCATCAGGCCAGAATGCCGTTACATTGCCGGAGTAGCCGTCAGCCCCTGTATCGTTCATGTGCTGCGTGGCGCTGACAAGTTTGTCTGGCAGCCAGATATCGTCCTGGTCGGCGAATGAAAAATAATCAAAGTCTTCAGTGGGTGCTTCATTGACCAGGCGGAAAAAGTTTCGTGCCGCACCACCAAATTTTTCACCGTGGGCCAGGGATTTGACCCTTGAGTCTCTCTGGCATAGTTGATCGACCCATTCTTCGGTACCGTCGTTGGAGCTGTCCACACTGATCAGAATCGAGACGGATACACCCACTTGCCCTAAGATCGAGTCAACTTGTTCGGCCATCCAACGCATACCGTTGTAGGCAGCGAGCAGAACCAGAATACGTGGCTGCATCAGAATCCACCCTTAGTACTTGATCCAAAAACAATCCTTGAAAAATTACGTCCTGAAAATAGCATTCAACGCACCCCGCCCAACTTTTTCTGCCAGCCATGGCTTACGCCGCGAATCATCATTCTCAGCGATTTGAGCTTATTGTCGTCAATCAGCAGATTAACGAAAAAACGCAGTACCAATGCAGACAGCAGACGTTTTTTCCAACAGGTCGGCGTATGGCGCATACGGCAAACAGCGACGGTATTACGAAAGAAAAAATAACGGCGCACGGGGGAGTATCTAAAAAAACTCAAGCCAAAAATCTTGACGGGAGGAGCATCAGACAATGCATGGCCCATTTCCACATTCAAGCAACCATACAACGTATAGCCCTGGTCACGGACCCGAAAGCACCACTCCGTATCCGTAAAGTCGACGAACATACCTTCGTCATAGCGAATACCTTCGATCCACGCCCGAGTGCTGATGAACATACCCGAGGTAATGAGCGCATCCGCCTTTACCAAGCCGTGCTCATCATCAGAGCTGAAAACCGGCTTGATTGCGCCGTCGATTGAACTGTAAAAAGGGAAATTGATTTTCTTTCCATCACGACGGTCAAAAAACGCCGGGCTAACAGCAATACAACTGGCATCCTTTGCCTTCGCGCTCATCATCGCCTGATACAACCGCGCAATCAGATCGGGTTCAGCATGACTGTCCTGATCGAACGTCACGACGTATTGCATACCCGCTTCAATCGCCATGGCAAAGCCGGTATTGAGCGCGGTGCCCAACCCCTGGTTGCCATTGAGCGAGACATAGTTGACCCGCGCACGCACTTCAGGCTCCTGCGCCAGAAATGATTCGCTCCCGCCGTTATCGACCAACACCAGAAACTCAACCTGAGCTGCCAGGGAAGTCAGCAGCTCATCAAGTATCTTAATATCGGGATTATAACCGACGACTATTGCTGCAACAGTATTCAACTTACCTCCTGACCTCGGCATGCAACGCCGAAGGTTCTTGATTTTTTATCACGACAGACCAGTACCACAATATCACTAAGAACCCGAAGGAATTGAAAAGAACGGGATTGCTTAATGACATCAACAGGTACATGAATATTATTAAGCGACTGGAAGAAACTTGCACACTCGCGACGTACTTTCGATTAGGAAAAAGCAATATACTAAACAACAATAGCGACAACGGAAGCCCGACATATCTAACAGAGTCCATCCAGGTAATTTCAGTTTGAGCAGCCAGTTCACCATATCCTTCGGTATAATAGTATGACCCCAAACCATTACCGAACATCAGCATCTTCCAATCCGCCAAATTCAAAAATGATATAATATGACCAATTTTTATGTTATTTGACTGCTCATCCGAGCTAAACATACTGGTTTCTGTCAATAAGTAGCCCACGCCCAGTATAATTACCGGCACCAGGACACACAGCATCAACAGTCGTGCAGACCAATTCTTGTTGTAGAAATACAGCACCAACATGGAAACCGCGGCCATTACGATCAACCCCCTAGAGGCGGACCAGATAATAGCCGTTAAAATAACAGCCACGAAAAACAATGACCAAAAACGTTTAACTTGCAGAAAGTCAAGAAAAAATAGCGACAGCGGTAGTAATAGAAACGGCGAAGAACGATGATGTAGCATAAACATATCCAACCCGCCAAAATTACGTAGACCGTAATATCCAAGCTCGTTAGCATTATAAAAATCGAGCAGTGTCACCGCCAGAAATGACCCTGGCTCGACCATCAATATAAAAGAAAACATACACATAATAAGCGCGAAGATAGCACCTACAGATTTGACAATTGACCCCATATCCACCCTGAATTCAGCGATGGAATAGATCAGAAAAAGCGACACCGCGCCCAATAGCATTTGCCGGGAAAAATCGGTGTCTGTGTCACCTACCAACCCGAGAAGAAAACCATATAAAAAAATCGAAACCACAATAATCGGCGCAATTGTTCTCAGTGGCCGAGTCAACAAAACATAAACCGCCATCAAAAAAAGCGGTATGAAAAACAATTTATTCAATACAAAGATCGGCACCAGCACGGTTGACAGACAATAAAAGAACAAAAGCCAACTTACAATCCGACTAGTCATTGAAAACCCACGCTCGATCAACGAAAACAATATTCATCGAAACTTCCTCGCCAAGATCATCTTCGCCAACAGCTTTAATTTTTTCCCCATAGATAGCGCGGCGAACAAGCGGCATGCCAGTTTCCGCTCAAGTCTGGACAGCAATAAAAAAGTATCCAAGGCGATATCCAAGTTTAAAGAGCCTTTTTGCTCCTCAAAAAAAGCAGTATCTCCTGCCCAATTACCGTCTGAATCCAGTGGGTTCGCGCAAAGCTGCCCATCGTACAGGCACTTCAGATAGCGCTCCTTTACCGAGTCGTACGCATTAACTTTCTCAATAGCAAAAAAAGTTTCCTTGTCGAATCTGTAGTCTGCTATAGATTCCATAACAGCGTTGATATCGGCTCGCTTGAGCCTGTCCGCCGGGGAGTAGCCCTGGACCGGGGAGATCAGCCCGACACACCGCTGCCCTTTGACGAATTGCTCTGCGAAAGCAGTCCCGCCTGGCAGAGGGTGGCTATCAACGTAAAAGTCCGCCTTAGCGACCAACTTACTGTACTCCTGAAAATCAAGGTGTGCCCTGATACTCAGCCTGGAGCCATATCGAAGTTTTAATGGCCACCACCAGAACGCTTTTTTAACGTCACTACCAATAACCATGAATGTGGAAGCGGGGTAATCATCAAGAATACGTGCTACTAACTTGAAAATACTAAAGCCTTTGCGGGGCTTGTACTTGATATCTGAGCCTGCAGAAATGAAAAGCAACGCAGCCTGCGTGGTTGGTTTGAAATCACCAGCCATCTGCGCACGTGGCATGTTCAGCGGGATACCCAGGAAGCTCTTACGCCCCTGAATACACTTCGTTAAATCAAAACGGCGGCCGTGGCCGCTGAGCTCAAAGTAATAGTCCGCGACCGAACTCCCATAGGAGAAAACGTGGTCCGCATGATTGACAAAAAACACTTCAAGCCCGGAAAGGCGTTTTGCTACTCCACACGCGATGACTACCAGGATATCGTCAGGATGGATATGCAGGACGGCCTTTTTATAGCCCGACAATAGACCAACCATCTCCGCCAGCGCATCGACAGGACACGAAGCACTAACGACTCTGGTTTTATCAAAAAATCTACAAACGTGGGCCTTGGCATCTGGTGCAGCCTGGCGTGAGATCAACAGATCGGCAGGTTCGGCATGCATGGAGGCAAGCTTTTCCATCAACCTCGTATGCCCACCGGTCATGAAGGGCTCGCTCACAACATGCAAAACCTCCCCACACTCATTTAGCGCCGCCACAGAACCTGTATCCGCCATCGAAAGACAGCGCTCAATGAGGTCCGCTTCGATAAGCGGCGCATCGTGAATCCCTACATCCGCAAACCAGAGAAGGTTGCCGTAGGCACACGCCAGTGCGAGCGCCTGATTCAGGTCAGCCGTCTCGCAAATGGCAATTTCAAAATCCTTAAGTAGTTTTTTCAAGCGTGATGTTCCAGCTTCTTATGAAAATAATCATCAAGCCTTAGATACACAAAAACATACATAACCAGACTGTAAACCGCATAATTTACCGCATAAGCCCAAGTAGCAGCTTCGACCCCCCACCATTGCGTGAACGCCATGGTCAGTAAATACAAGGAAACACAAAATATAATTTCAGTAGTGATAAAGATCTTGACCATAGCCCGACTGAGCATGACATACGCCATTATCCAGCTAAATATTTTGAGGCAGTCGCCCACTACTTGCCCGGCAAAAAACATCCTGACCGGGTAGAAATCGGCGGTAAAGAGCAAAGCTACGACAAAGTCCCGAAGCACGTACATTGCAGCGGCTGCTAACAGGGCAACAGGGAAAATCAGTTTATAACCCTGTAGAATTTCTGTTTTTACTTCAGTTGCCGTTTTTAACTCAGAAAGCTTGGGTAGGTAATAGACGCTCAATGTTGTCGTAACCAATAGAAGATACGCCGCGCTCAAACGCCACATAGCCTCCCAATAGCCAGCCATCTCCCACCCGTAAACTGTTCCTATATGATTCCTGACCAGCATCTGGGCCAACGGCGCACATGCAGCAGAAACAACTGCCATCAAGAAAAAAGCGAATAACTTTTTCGCAATCTGCTTATCCGGGCGCCCGAACAGAAAGGAAAGCTTAAACCAATGCGTTCGCAGGCATAACAATAATGTTACGACAAAACTGATAGATTGATAAACTACCAGCGCTACCAGCGCTCCATACAGACCAAAACTGGTTGCCAAGTAAAACGTCACACCAAATGACAAGAAACTACCAGCGATGTTAGCCACGATATATAGTACGATTTCCTTTCGACCGTTCAATATCGCTAACAACAATATGTTCAACGAGAAAAATACAACGACCGCGGAAAACCAAAGAAAAACACCGCCCAGGGCGGTATCCTTCAGAAATAGCGAGGCAAGCTCTTTATTAAATAAAGCGACAAGTAATGCAACGACCAGACTTCCCAGAATCGCTACAAACCCTGCCGTTCGCCATAACTTTATCTGCTGCTCAGGCTGCTCATGATATTCCGCAGTGTATTTGACTACGCCATTGGTAATCGCGCCACCCGTAAATATCGTGATTACCTGCAACGCATTCTGAAACTGCCCTATCGCGGCATATCCTGCAGGCCCGACATAGATCGCCAGCACTTTATTAAGACCCAGCAAGGTAAGCATTTTAATGGCAACTGCAATGCCATTTAACAGGCTGGTCCGAACAAGATTCATACAGCATCCGGTGTAAAGCTATTGCAGGCTTCTATTACAACGCGGGCCTCCTCTACAGACAGCGTAGGCCCTAATGGCAAGCTCAGAATCTGCTCATGTATCTGTGTCGACACCGGGAGCTCTTGACCCTTCAGTTCAGCATACGCCTGCTGGAGATGAGGCGGGATCGGATAATGGATAAGCGTCTGGATGCCTTTGGCCAAAAGGTGGGCTTGAAGACTATCCCGCTGAGCACAGAGTACGGTGTAGACATGCCATACATGGCATTCGTTAGTTGATGCTTTGAATACGGCATCTACGGGTAACGTGATCGCAGGGTTGGTGATCGACGTGCTATATAGTTCAGCGATCTCGCGACGATAAGTGGTTTGCTTGTCCAGGTGCTTTAACTTCACTGACAAACATGCGGCCTGCATTTCATCAAGCCGGCTATTCACGCCGCGATAGACGTTTTTATATTTTTCATGGGAACCATAGTTCCCCAGCGCACGAACAGTCTTGGCTAAGACTTCATCGTTGGTCGTAACAGCTCCGGCATCCCCCAATGCACCGAGATTTTTTCCAGGATAGAAGCTGAATCCGGAAGCGTGCCCCCAGCTACCGGCCTTCTTCCCATCGATCATCGCGCCATGCGCTTGCGCCGAGTCTTCCAGAACCAGTAAGTCATGGGCACGAGCTAGGTCCATGATTTTTGGCATATCAGCCAATCTGCCATAAAGGTGAACCGGTAGAATCATCCTGGTTTTTGGTGTGATCGCAGCTTTTGCATTCTCCGGGCAAATATTAAAAGTCTTCGGATCAGGCTCAACCAATACAGGAACCAATCCGTTTTCCGAAATGGCCAGGATACTGGCGATGTAGGTATTGGAGGGAACGAGAACCTCATCTCCGTCATTGAGGCGGCCCAGCTCTTTCCAAGCACGAATGACCAATACCAGAGCGTCCAGTCCGTTGGCAACGCCAATACAGTGCTGAGCACCGCAATATTGGGCAAACTCATGCTCGAATGTTTGGAGCTCTTTCCCACCGATGTACCAACCGGAATCAACCACACGCGTGCAGGCGGCTACCAACTCATCGCGACAAAGGTCATTTACAGCCTTCAAATCAAGAAACTTTATCATTTACCAAGCACTCGTTTACTTTGACAGAACCAGAGACAGGGTCCGCTTCAACTATCTTATTAATTAGCCGGTCGTTCTCAACAGAAAATCGGCGTTTTCTCTATATTTCAGGATTGATGAGCCAAGCCCTTGAACACCGAATAATCCCTTATATAGTCACGCTCGTCATAAACGGCACTTGCCAACACCAGCAGTACGCAGTCTGGACTGAAGTGATGCATTTCTCGCCAGATCATACGGTCGATCACAATAGCCTTGTCAGGAGCGTCCAGCCAAACCTCCTCTTTGTTCACGCCATCATCAAGTTTCATCAGGCAGCGCCCAGACACGCACACCGCTACCTGCATCAGTTCCTTGTGCGCGTGAAACCCTCTTGGAACACCCTCTTTTGTTTCAGTGAGGTAATAAACACGTTTAATTTCAAACGGAATATCATTTTCATACTCCAGCGCAACCAGTTGGCCCCGCTCATCACCTTTGGAGGTGATGTCCAGAAACTTGATCAAACTCATGCTTGCTTCTCCGAGAGGCTATCGGATGTCGGAGCCTTGTCATCTTTATCACTAACGTTAAAGCCGCCGGTAGCAGGCCAATTTATCCCAAGCCTTGCATCACTCCAGTGCAGCGCCCCTTCAGAGTCTTTATCGTAATAATCTGTCGTTTTATACAAAAAGTGCGTGTCATCTTCCAAAGCAACAAAACCGTGGGCAAAACCCTCAGGAATCCATAGCATCAAGTTGTTTTGGGTGTTTAGCTCCACGCCGACCCATTGCAGGTAAGTGCTGGACTCAGGCCGAATATCCACTGCCACATCAAAAGCGGCACCGCGTACCACACGCACCAGCTTGCCCTGGGCATGCGGTGCGCGCTGGAAGTGCAGCCCCCTTAGAACGCCCTTTGCCGAGCAGGAATGATTGTCCTGGACAAATGCTCGCGGAATAGGCAGGTCAAGCTCTTTAAGTGCTGTATGAAACCGCTCTTCGTTAAAGCTCTCCATAAACCAGCCGCGATCATCGCCAAAAATTTTTGGCTCAATGATTACAACGTCAGGAATAGCAGTCTGAATCAGTTTCATGCCTTTGAGGTCTCTTCCAGAAGTTTCTGCAAGTACTGGCCATAGCCTGTCTTTTTCAGTTTTTCCGCCTGAGCACCCAGTTGCTCTGGGGTGATCCAACCTTTATGGAATGCAATTTCTTCAAGGCAGGCGACTTTCAACCCCTGGCGGTGCTCAATGGTATGGACGAAATGACTCGCTTCCAGGAGCGACTCATGAGTACCTGTGTCCAACCAGGCAAAACCACGGCCCAGCATCTCGACGGTTAATGACTTGTCATCCAGATAGGCGCGGTTGACGTCAGTGATTTCAAGCTCGCCACGCGGCGACGGCTTGATGCTCTTGGCAATGTCCACCACTCGATTGTCGTAGAAGTACAAGCCTGTAACTGCATAGTTGGACTTCGGTTTCGCCGGTTTTTCTTCGATGCTCAATGCTCGACCAGTGGCATCGAACTCAACAACACCAAAACGCTCAGGATCTGATACGTGATAACCAAAGACTGTCGCACCTGATGTCTGGGACATGGCGGAGCGCAAGTTATCGGAAAAGTGCTGACCGTAGAAAATATTGTCGCCAAGGATCAGGCAGCAAGGATCGTCACCAATAAACTCCTCGCCAATCAGGAAGGCCTGGGCCAAACCGTCCGGACTGGGTTGCTCTGCATAGCTGAGCTGGATGCCGTACTGGCTGCCGTCTCCCAGGAGCTTTTTAAAGCAAGGCAGATCTTCAGGGGTAGAGATGATCAAGATTTCGCGCATGCCAGCCAGCATCAACACCGACAACGGATAAAAAATCATCGGCTTGTCGAAAATAGGCAACATTTGCTTGGATACACCCAGGGTCAGCGGGTGCAAGCGCGTCCCGGAGCCGCCAGCGAGGATGATGCCTTTACGTTTGATGTCCATCATATCTTTAGAACTTCCTTAAATATCTGCATTACACCAGGCCAACACGCAGGTTGACGGGTGAAAAATAGCGCGTAGCTTCTCGGTATTGAGCCACAATTTCAATGCCTGCGGCCGGCAATCCGAAATCGCCAATATGAAAATTTATTCTTTTCTGGGCAGAGCCCTCAGCTGCTCCAGCCTCCTGCGCAACGCAGACAACTGTCTACGCCGGTAAATAACCGCCCAGGCCAGGTAGATCGACTTGCGTGATTATGAGCCATCCGCCGCAGGTCGCCGCCGTTTTTTTACATGAAATAACCCGACAAGCAGGAAGACCGACCCACAAACGCCAGTCACACCGGCCGGCTCCAGGCCTCACACAAGGCCTGAAGCCGAGAAACCCTTAACCGGTGCGCTATAGACAACAAGTTGCGAGCTAGTTTCCAAATGAAATCAAATCTCGCACTGGCCGGGGAGCACAGTGCAGATTGCGCTGATACCTATTGCGGCCTGTTCAAACCTGTATCGCTACCCACCATGGTCGGTGAGCCCGGTTGCACGGACAGCATTACCGACTGGGGCTGAGGCTGGCGATTTTTGACGAGATGACGAACTACCGCAATGAAGGCCCCGACAAAGCCACCCAAGACCAGACCAAGCAGGATAATCAAGGCCTTCTGAGGCTTGACCGGGCGCAAAGGTTCCAGCGCCTGCTTATCGATAGTTACCAGCTTCAGCCGGCTCATATCAATGCTTAAGTTACGCAATCGAGCCACTTCGGCGCGCACCGGCTGAACACCGGCCAGGAATAGATCCTCGTTTTCACGACGATTCAGCACTTCAATCTCGCGGTTTGACTGGAGCAATTGAAGCTCCCTGGCAATCTGCGCGATACGACCCTCAGTAAAATCATCAGACTTACGCTGCATCAACGCAGTGCGTTCAGCCTCGAGCGCCTCGACGCCCATGAAGTACAGAGGGATTTGCTGATTGTTTATTTCGGTACGCATCACACTTGATGAGCCATTACGGTCTGACTCACCCAGAGCGGAAGGCGTGCTGGGTTTTCTGATTCCCAGGGACTTGGCGATTCCGATGGCCTCGTTCAACTGCGCCACTCGGTCAGTGCGCCCAGTCTTCAGCTGTGCTCGCAATGCTTTGAGTTCATCCTGCAACTGCGCACGTCGCAGGCTGTCCGTTTCTCGCAGCGATGCTATCCGCGCCTCTTTATCAACCTCGTAGCTGGAACGGGCGGCATCAATCTTGCCCTTGAGCTCGTTCAACCGGTTTTTTACGATGACGTCCAGATCCGCCGCAATCTGCTCACGCTCCGTTGCAATCGCGTAATCGATGAAGCCATTGAGTATGGCGACGCCATCCACGCCTTTCGGATAACTCATCTCAAGCTTGATATAGGCACTGAGGGAGTTGGCTTTTTTGGGGTCGGGCAGACTGAGTTCGATAGAGTTGCGGTTGAACTCTTCGAAACTCTGCTCCAAGGTCCTGCCAGGCTGCTCAAAGGCCTTGAACAGCTTCTGGTTTGAACGGAAAAACCCCAAGCGGGTATCGTAGGACTCCAGAGATGCGCCCACTCTGACCAGGGCATCACCAGGAGGTAGTGCATAAATCTCCGAGCGATTCAAAGCATCCAGCTCATTGATTGCGGCCGGGCGCAGCACACTGCTGACTTCGTACTGAGGAGGCGTGAGGAACGCATAGATAGCAGCAATCAGCCCGGCACCTGCGGTAGCGGCCATAACTAACTTTTTCTGCTTCCAGATAGCCTGAAAAAGCACAACGAGATCAATCTCGCCGGACGAAGGAATCGGGGGCGCGCGGAAGCTACTACTCACAACAAAAACCTGCCTTCAAAGAGAAACTGCGGGCTCGTTATGCAGACGATCTTGTGGTTTTTTTGTATTTATAAGGGTCGGCCAAAAAGCCCAGCGTCGCTGCCAGGCCCTAGACACACAAAATGACTGGAATCGAGAACAGGTTGCATTTTGCCATCTATCGATAACATTGCAAGACTTGACATGACTGTAAGGCAATTCCTACTTATTGCAGAGTTGTCAGGGAAAACACGTCAGAGGAGCCCTAAAGCCACTATTTCCTGAAGACAGAGAAGCGTTAACGCAGTCTAGTCGTAGTAGCAAAGCCCCACTGCACAGCTTGAACCCGCAATACAGGCGACAAACGGTCTACGCTGTCAGATTGACCCTACAACACGGGTTTAGGGTGCCTCTTGCGCCGCATCAGCAGACTCAAGAGCGGCCCCACCAACATCCCGACAATCAACGCCAACGTCACAAACACCGAGACCGGCAGTTGTGGTGTAGACCACCCCAAAAACGCCAGGCTGACGTCTTGCTGGTTTTCCAGCACGAATGCCAGGATCGCCAAGGCAGCGATCAGCACAATCAGTACCAGGGCGACGCGCTTTACACCGCGCATAAACTTCTCCTATCCCCAAAAAAACTCAGACGCTTTCGTCTTCGTCTTCGTTCACTCGATCCCGTAATTCCTTGCCCGGCTTGAAATGGGGCACGAATTTGCCGTCGAGGCTGACGGATTGGCCGGTTTTCGGGTTGCGACCCACGCGCGGGGCACGGTAGTGCAGCGAGAAGCTACCAAAGCCGCGGATCTCGATTCGATCACCAGTGGCCAGGCACTGGGACATTTGCTCAAGCATGGTCTTGATGGCCAACTCCACATCCTTGGATGAGAGCAGCCCTTGATGGGTGACAATTCGTTCGATCAACTCCGACTTCGTCATATTTTTCCCTTCTTTTTCAAGCAGCTAGGAAAAGCGCTCCGAAGGTTTTAGCATGACCAGATGAATTTGAACAGCCTGTGGCTTGACTTATCTTGCGCAAATTCTGACGACACCCACCAGACCAAGGATAAGAGCGGGACGAGCCCAGGAAAGCGCAGGAGACGCTTCCCGGAAAAAGCGCTGGAAGTGACTGGATAACAAGATCACCTCCCGCAGACAGCCCCAGGGGCGATCACACCACATCAGCCGCTCTGTCCTACTGTAAAAACCAAATCCCAGGCACAAAAAAGGGCGACCGAAGCCGCCCTTTTTCTATGGTCTAACAGAACTTAGTTCTGTTTTTCCATTTGTGCACGCAACAGGTCGCCCAGAGTGGTCGGACCCGAAGCAATGTCAGAGGTCGCTGGCTTATCGCGCAGGCTCTGGATTGCTTCTTTCTCTTCGATCTCGTCCTTGGACTTGATGGAGAGTTGGATCACGCGGCTCTTGCGGTCAACGCTGATGATCTTGGCTTCTACTTCCTGGCCTTCTTTCAGAACGTTACGCGCGTCTTCAACGCGATCACGGCTGATTTCGGAGGCTTTCAGAGTCGCTTCGATATCGTCACCCAAAGTGATGATGGCGCCTTTAGCGTCAACTTCCTTCACGATGCCTTTAACGATTGCACCCTTGTCGTTCTCTTGAACGTACTCGGAGAACGGATCGCTTTCCAGTTGCTTGATACCCAGGGAGATGCGCTCGCGCTCTGGGTCAACCGACAGGATAACGGTGTCCAGCTCGTCGCCCTTCTTGAAACGACGAACAGCTTCTTCGCCAACTTCGTTCCAGGAGATGTCGGACAGGTGAACCAGGCCGTCGATGCCGCCGTCCAGACCAATGAAGATACCGAAATCGGTGATCGACTTGATGGTGCCGGAGATTTTATCGCCCTTGTTGAACTGGCCAGAGAAATCTTCCCATGGGTTAGATTTGCACTGCTTAATGCCCAGGGAGATACGACGACGCTCTTCGTCGATGTCCAGAACCATAACTTCCACTTCGTCGCCGACTTGTACGACTTTCGAAGGGTGGATGTTCTTGTTGGTCCAGTCCATTTCGGAAACGTGTACCAGGCCTTCCACGCCTTCTTCCAGCTCTGCGAAGCAGCCGTAGTCGGTCAGGTTGGTAACACGCGCGGTAACGCGAGTGCTTTCTGGGTAACGGGCTTTGATAGCAACCCATGGATCTTCACCCAGTTGCTTCAGGCCCAGGGAAACACGGTTGCGCTCGCGATCGTATTTCAGAACCTTGACATCGATCTCGTCGCCAACGTTGACGATTTCGGAAGGATGCTTGATACGCTTCCAAGCCATGTCGGTAATGTGCAGCAGGCCATCGACGCCACCCAGATCGACGAATGCGCCGTAATCGGTGAGGTTCTTGACGATACCTTTGACTTGTTGGCCTTCCTGCAGGGATTCCAGCAGAGCTTCACGCTCGGCGGAGTTCTCTGCTTCCAGGACGCTGCGACGGGAAACGACAACGTTGTTGCGCTTCTGGTCGAGCTTGATGACCTTGAATTCGAGCTCTTTGCCTTCCAGGTGCGTGGTGTCGCGCACTGGACGAACGTCGACCAAAGAACCTGGCAGGAACGCACGGATGCCGTTAACGTCGACAGTGAAGCCGCCTTTAACCTTACCGTTGATAACGCCCTTGACCACTTCTTCAGCTGCGAAGGCTGCTTCCAGAACAATCCAGCATTCAGCGCGCTTGGCTTTTTCACGGGAGAGCTTGGTTTCACCGAAGCCGTCTTCAACCGAGTCCAGAGCAACGTGAACTTCGTCACCGACATTGATAGTCAGGTCGCCAGCGTCGTTGTAGAACTGCTCAAGCGGGATGAGTGCTTCAGACTTCAGACCAGCGTGAACGGTTACCCAGCGAGCTTGGTAATCGATATCAACGATAACACCGGTGATGATGGAGCCAGCCTGAAGGTTCAGGGTTTTTAGGCTTTCTTCAAAGAGTTCCGCAAAGCTTTCGCTCATTTTAATTCCTGTTGATAAGGGCGAAGAATACGCCCATCTGCCACACCCCAGACGGTGTGGGTTACGTTCATATAAGAGAAGAAGCGCAGGTCTAGGACTGGTCCCCTGCACTTCCTCTGAGTCATCCGGCGATATCGCGCAGTGCGATTTCACTCAAGATGCGTTCCAACACCTGCTCGATGGACAATTCCGTGGAATCCAGCTGTATGGCGTCAGCCGCCGGTTTAAGCGGGGCTACCGCACGCTGGGTGTCGCGCTCATCGCGCGCACGAATCTCATCTAGCAGTCTCGACAGACTAACACCATCCACCTTGCCCTTCAACTGCAAGTAACGGCGGCGCGCCCGCTCCTCGGCACTGGCCGTCAGGAAAATCTTCAGCGGTGCCTCGGGGAACACCACGGTGCCCATGTCGCGGCCATCGGCTACCAGGCCCGGCGGCTCTTGAAACGCCCGCTGGCGCTGGAGCAAGGCATCGCGCACCGCCGGCAAGGCGGCGACCTGCGAGGCCCAGGAGCCGACCTGCTCGTTGCGCAGGTCATCCGTTACATCATCCCCTTCCAGGATAATGCGCAGCGAGTGGCCTTCGGTCGCGCCGACGAACTGCACGTCAAGGTGCGCCGCCAACAACACCAACGACTCTTCATTGGTCAAGTCGACACCATGGTTACGCGCAGCGAAAGCCAGCAGGCGATACAGCGCCCCGGAATCCAGCAGGCACCAACCCAGGCGCTTGGCCAGCAGGCCCGCGACAGTGCCTTTGCCAGAGCCGCTTGGGCCGTCGATGGTAATCACCGGTGCTTTGATATTCACAATTGAGCCTCTTGGGCTACACGCATGCCTACTTGGGCAGACAGTGTAAGAAAATTCGGAAAAGATGTAGCTACGTTGGCACAGTCATGGATACGAATCGGCGCAGTGGCACGCAGGGCCGCGACGCTGAACGCCATGGCGATCCGATGATCACCGTGGGCATGCACCTCGCCACCAGCCAAGCCGCCACCATCAATGATAATCCCATCAGGGGTCGGCACACACTTCACACCCAGCGCCAGCAGACCGTCGGCCATCACCTGGATACGGTCGGACTCCTTGACCCGCAACTCCTCGGCACCCCGCAATACCGTGCGCCCTTCGGCACAGGCGGCGGCGACAAACAGCACCGGGAACTCGTCGATAGCCAGGGGCACCAGCGCTTCGGGAATCTCGATCCCCTTGAGCGGTGCCGCGCGCACACGCAGGTCTGCCACCGGCTCGCCACCCACTTCACGCGGGTTTTCCAGGGTGATATCAGCGCCCATCAGGCGCAGGATATCGATCACCCCGGTGCGGGTCGGATTGACGCCCACATGCTCCAGCAACAACTCGGAACCCTCGGCGATCGAGGCGGCCACCAGGAAGAATGCCGAGGAAGAGATATCGCCCGGCACCTCGATACGCGTGGCGACCAATGCATGACCCGACTCTACCGCCGCCGTCGCACCATTGACCTGCACCGGACAGCCAAAACCGCGCAGCATTCGCTCGGTATGGTCACGGGTAGGCGCACGCTCGGTCACTGCTGTCCGGCCCTCGGCATACAGCCCGGCCAGCAACAGGCTGGACTTGACCTGGGCACTGGCCATCGGCAGCGTGTAATTCATACCCCTGAGCACTTGCCCGCCACGAATGGTCAGGGGCGGCCGCCCCTCCGGCCCGGTCTCTATCACTGCACCCATTTCTCGCAACGGCTTGACCACGCGATTCATCGGCCGCCTGGACAGCGAGGCATCACCGGTCAGGACACTGTCAAAATCCTGCGCCGCCAACAAACCTGACAGCAGACGCATGGACGTGCCCGAATTGCCGAGATAGATCGGCCCCGGCGCCGCTTTCAAGCCATGCAGGCCGACTCCATGAATGGTCACCCGGCCATGATGCGGACCTTCGATCACCACGCCCATGTCGCGGAATGCCTGCAGGGTCGCCAGGGCATCTTCACCCTCGAGAAACCCTTCGACTTCGGTAACCCCGTCCGCCAGCGACCCGAGCATGATCGAGCGATGGGAAATCGACTTATCCCCCGGCACCCGGAGCTTGCCCTTCAGTTGCCCACCTGGGCTGGCGACAAACACTACATCGTCAGCGGTGGCGGCCGCATCCATATAGGCCCGGCGCGCCAGGATCTTACTGAAATGCTCGCGCGCTACCCGCGCACGGGTAAAGACGCCCAGCAACTGATGACCATCCCCCGCATCAACCGCGTCGCGCAAGGCATCCAAGTCACTGCGAAAGGTGTCCAGGGTCCGCAGCACAGCCTCGCGATTGGCGAGAAAAATGTCGTGCCACATCACCGGATCGCTACCGGCAATCCGCGTGAAATCGCGAAAGCCACCGGCGGCGTAACGGAAAATCTCCAGGTTTTCGTTGCGCTTGGCCAGGGAGTCGACCAGGCCAAAGGCCAGCAGATGCGGCAAATGGCTGGTCGCCGCCAGCACTTCGTCATGGCGCTCGACCTGCATATGCTCGACATCCGCCCCCAGCTCGCGCCACAACCGGTCCACCACGGCCAAGGCTGCCGGGTCGGTTTCCGCCAGCGGCGTGAGGATCACCTTGTGTCGACGGAACAGCTGGGAATTGGACGCCTCCACCCCACTCTGCTCGGAGCCGGCAATCGGGTGCCCTGGCACGAAGCGCGGCGGCATGCCACCAAACGCCTGGCGCGCCGCACGCACCACATTGCCCTTGGCGCTGCCGACATCCGTGAGAATCGCCTGGCCCAGGTCCATGCCGGCCAACAGCGCCAGCAGTTTTTCCATGGCCAGGATCGGCACCGCCAACTGGATGACATCGGCGCCCTGGCAGGCAACAGCCAAGTCCGCCTCACAGCGGTCCACCACGCCCAGCTCAACCGCCAGTTGGCGCGATTGCGGGTCAAGATCCACACCGACCACTTCGCCACACAGGCCGCTTTCCCGCAGGCCCTTGGCAAAGGAGCCGCCAATCAATCCCAGACCGACCACCACCAGGCGGCCGATCACAGGCACAACAGGTTGCATTGCAATCACATCAACCACGAGCCAGAACCTTGGCCAGCGCCTCAAGGAAGCGACTGTTTTCAGCCGGCAAACCGATGGTGATGCGCAAGTGGTTCGGCATGCCGTAATTGGCCACCGGACGCACGATCACGCCTTCGCGCAGCAAACCCTGGAAGACCGGGGCGGCCTCTTGGGCGAGATCCACGCAAATAAAGTTGCCCTTGGACGCAATCCAGCCCAGGCCCAGTTCGCGGAAGCCTTGCTGCAGCTGCTGCATGCCGCTCTCGTTGATCCGTCGCCCTTCTTCCAGGTACTCGGCATCCCTGAGCGCCGCACAAGCCGCCGCCAATGCCAGGCTGTTGACGTTGAACGGCTGGCGCACACGGTTCAGCACATCCGCGACAACCGCTGTGGATAACCCGTAGCCGACCCGCAGCGACGCCAGGCCATAGGCCTTGGAGAAAGTGCGCGATACCAGCAGGTTCGGATAGGCCGCGAGGAAATCCAGGCCGTCGGGCAAGTCGCCACCTTCGGCGTATTCGATGTAGGCCTCGTCCAGCACCACCAGCACGTGCCCAGGCACATCCTGCAGGAACTCGTTCAGCGCATCGGCACCGAACCAGGTACCGGTCGGGTTGTTCGGGTTGGCGATAAACACCACGCGGGTCTGGGCATCGATGGCTGCGAGCATGGCCGGCAGATCATGCCCCCAGTCCCTGGCCGCAATCACCCGCGCCTCGGCACCGACGGCCTGGGTGACAATCGGATACACCGCAAATGCGTGCTCACTGAACACCGCATTCAGGCCAGGCGCCAGGTAGGCACGCGCCACCAGCTCCAGGATGTCGTTGGAACCATTGCCCAGAGTGACCTGGCTCAACTCGACCCGGCAGCGCTCGGCCAACAGGGACTTGAGGGCAAAGCCGTTGCCGTCGGGGTAACGGGTCAGCTCCGCCAACTCTTCACGGATCGCCGCCAGCACCTTGGGACTTGGGCCCAGGGGGTTTTCATTGCTCGCCAGCTTGACGATCTTCGCCGGATCCAGATTCAACTCGCGCGCCAACTCGTCCACAGGCTTGCCTGGAACGTAAGGCGACAGTTGTTGCACGCCCGGCTGTGCCAGGGCGAGGAAGTTGCCACTCATGTCAAAGCCTCACAAAACCGCTTTCGGGTAGGAGCCCAGCACCTTGAGTGCCACGGCTTCCTGACTGATTTTCTCCAGCACACTCTTGACCAGCGGATCACGGTGGTGACCGACGAAGTCGATAAAGAACACATAGGTCCATTTACCGCTGCGCGAAGGACGCGTCTCGATGCGTGTCAGGTCTATCCCGTTGTCGTGGAACGGCACCAGCAGTTCATGCAGCGCACCCGGCTTGTTGCTCATGGAGACAATGATCGAGGTCTTGTCGTCGCCGGTCGGCGGTACTTCCTGGTTGCCGATCATCAAAAAGCGCGTGGAGTTATCCGGGCGATCCTCGATTTTCTCGGCCAGGCGCGTCAGGCCGTACAGGCCCGCAGCCATATCCCCGGCAATCGCCGCCGAATTCCACTCACCCTTGACCCGCTTGGCCGCTTCGGCGTTGCTGGACACCGCCACACGCTCGACATTCGGGTAATGGGCATCCAGCCACTTGCGGCACTGGGCCAGGGACTGGGCGTGGGAGTAAATGCGGCTGATGCTGTCGGTCTTGGTGTTTTCACCCACCAGCAAGTGGTGGTGGATGCGCAGCTCGACTTCGCCACAGATCACCATGTCGTGCTCAAGGAAGCTGTCGAGGGTGTGATTGACCGCGCCTTCGGTGGAGTTTTCCACCGGCACCACGCCAAAATTCACCGCACCGGCCGCCACTTCGCGGAACACTTCGTCGATGGCTGCCATCGGCTTGCTGATCACCGCATGGCCGAAATGCTTCATCGCCGCCGCCTGGGTGAAGGTCCCCTCGGGGCCGAGGTAAGCCACTTTCAATGGCTGCTCAAGGGCCAGGCACGAAGACATGATCTCGCGGAACAACCGCGCCATCTCTTCATTGCCCAGCGGCCCCTGGTTACGCTCCATCACCCGTTTGAGCACCTGGGCTTCGCGCTCCGGACGGTAGAACACCGGCACTTCACCTTCAGCCAGGGAGGCCATCTTGACCCGCGCCACTTCCTGGGCACACCGCGCACGCTCACTGATCAGCTCCAGGACTTTGGTGTCCAGGGCGTCAATGCGCACACGCAGGGCCTTGAGTTCTTGCTCAGACATTAGCCGTGTTCCTTCTCGAACTCTGCCATGTAGGCCACCAGCGCCTTGATGGCATTGATGTCGACTGCGTTGTAGATCGAGGCGCGCATGCCGCCTACCGAACGATGGCCCTTGAGGTTCAGCAGGCCACGCTCGTCGGCGCCGGCCAGAAATGGCTTGTCCAGGCGGTCATCGGCCAGGCGGAACGGCACGTTCATCCACGAGCGGTCGCTCAGGTTGATCGGGTTGCTGTACAGGCCGCTGGCGTCGATGAAGTCGTACAGGGTGCGCTTCTTCTCTTCGTTGAGCTTGCCCATGGCGGCCACGCCGCCCTGCTCTTTCAGCCACTCGAACACCAGGCCCGACAGATACCAGGCAAAGGCCGGCGGGGTGTTGTACATCGAGCCGTTGTCGGCCGCGACTTTGTAGTTGAGCATGGTCGGGCACACCGAACGGGCACGGCCGAGCAGGTCTTCACGGATGATATTGACCAGGATGCCGCTGGGGCCAATGTTCTTCTGTGCGCCGGCGTAGATCATGCCGTAGCGCGACACATCCATCGGGCGCGAGAGAATGTCCGAGGACATGTCGCACACCAACGGGACGTCACCGACTTCAGGCACCCAGTCGAACTCCAGGCCGCCGATGGTTTCGTTCTGCACGTAGTGAACGTAGGACGCGTCCTTGGATAGCTTCCACTCGTTCTGACCCGGGATAGCGAAATAATCGTAGGGCTTGGCAGTACCGGCCACATTGATATTGCCGTAGCGCGAGGCTTCTTCAATGGCTTTTTGCGACCAGATACCGGTATCGATATAGTCGGCAGTGCCGTCTTCCGGCAGCAGGTTCAGCGGCAATTGGGCAAATTGCTGGCTGGCGCCACCTTGCAGGAACAACACCTTGTAGTCCGACGGGATATCCAGCAGGTCACGCAGATCCTGCTCGGCCTTGGTGGCAATGGACACAAACTCATCGCTGCGATGGCTCATTTCCATGACCGAGAGGCCTTTGCCATGCCAGTCGAGGAGTTCACCCTGCGCGCGCTGCAGGACTGCTTCAGGAAGTGCCGCGGGACCAGCACAGAAGTTATAGGCTCTCTTGCTCACATCCAATCTCGCTCTGATCTGGTGGTCACATAATTCGTGTTCGACATATAACCCCATGTGGGAGCGGGCTTGCTCGCGAAGGCGGAGTCTCAGCCAGCACATGTGTTGACTGACACGCCGCCTTCGCGAGCAAGCCCGCTCCCACAGGGGAATGCGCAGTATCGCAAATTTTCAAAAGGGACAAATAACAAGGGGGCGAATCTTCATCCGCCCCCTTGGTTGTCCGCTTATTCCTGCGGTTCTTCCTCGTCTGCGGCAGCATCGAGGGTTGGCTCGTCGACGCTGTCATCGCCGGCTGCGATCACCTCGCCATCAAACTCCTCGCCTTCCAGCTCCTCGCCTTCGACTTCCGATGGCTCCTGGACACGCTCCAGACCCACCAGGGTCTCGTCGCTGGCCAGCTTGATCAAGGTCACGCCCTGGGTGTTACGGCCCAGGCTCGACACTTCATCAACCCGGGTACGCACCAGGGTGCCCTGGTCGGAAATCAGCATGATTTCCTCGCCATCCAGCACCTGCACCGCGCCGACCAGACGGCCGTTGCGATCGTTGCTGACCATGGCGATAACGCCCTGGCCGCCACGCTTGTACTCGGGGAACTCGCTGATGGCGGTGCGCTTGCCATAACCACGAGCCGAAGCGGTAAGGATCTGGCTGCCTTCTTCCGGGATCAGCATGGAAATCAGCTTCTGCCCTTCCGGCAGGCGCATGCCGCGCACACCACGGGCGGTACGACCCATGGCACGTACGTCGGATTCCTTGAAGCGCGTCACCTTGCCACCGTCGGAGAACAGCATGACTTCGCGCTCGCCATCGGTAATGGCGGCGGAAATCAGTACGTCGCCCTCGTCCAGCTCCAGGGCGATCAGGCCCACGCTGCGCTGGCGGCTGAAGGATTCCAGCGGGGTCTTCTTCACGGTGCCTTTGGCGGTGGCCATGAAGATGAAGTGACCCTCGGTGTATTCCTCGACCGGCAGCATGGTGGTGATGTATTCGTCGGTGTCCAGCGGCAACAGGTTGACCAGCGGACGACCACGGGCAGCGCGGGACGCTTCCGGGATCTCGTAGGTCTTGAGCCAGTACACCTTGCCTTTGCTGGAGAACAGCAGCAGCGTGGTGTGGCTGTTGGCTACCAGCAGGTGAGCGATGTAGTCCTCATCCTTGACGCCAGTCGCCGACTTGCCTTTACCACCACGACGCTGGGCCTGGTACGCAGCCAAAGGCTGGGTCTTGGCGTAGCCGCCGTGGGAAATGGTCACCACGCGCTCTTCTTCCGGGATCATGTCACCCAGGGTCAGGTCCAGGCGTGCATCGAGAATTTCGGTGCGGCGCACGTCGCCGTATTCGGCGCGGATCACTTCCAGTTCTTCGCGGATCACTTCCATCAGGCGCACGGCGCTATTGAGGATGCGGATCAGCTCGCCGATCTGGTTGAGGATCTCCTGGTACTCGGCCAGCAGCTTCTCGTGCTCCAGACCGGTCAGGCGGTGCAGGCGCAGTTCCAGGATGGCCTGGGCCTGTTCCGGCGACAGGAAGTACTTGCCATCGCGCAGGCCGTATTGCGGATCCAGGGTCTCCGGACGGCACGAATCGGCACCGGCACGTTCAACCATCGCCACGACGGCGCTGGATTCCCACGGCATTTTGATCAGTGCTTCCTTGGCTTCCGACGGGGTCGGCGAGGCCTTGATCAGGGCGATGACCGGGTCGATGTTCGACAGCGCAACCGCCTGGCCTTCCAGGATGTGCCCACGTTCACGGGCCTTGCGCAGCTCGAACACGGTACGGCGGGTCACCACTTCGCGACGGTGACGGACGAAGGCTTCCAGCAGATCCTTGAGGTTCAGGATGCGCGGGCGACCGTCGATCAAGGCCACGACGTTGATACCAAACACGCTTTGCAGCTGGGTCTGGGCGTAGAGGTTGTTGAGGATCACCTCAGGCACTTCGCCACGACGCAGCTCGATCACCACGCGCATACCGTCTTTGTCGGACTCGTCGCGCAGCTCGGTAATACCTTCGAGTTTCTTCTCTTTAACCAGCTCGGCGATCTTCTCGATCAGACGCGCCTTGTTCAGCTGGTAAGGCAGTTCGGTGATGACGATCTGCTGGCGGCCACCGACCTTGTCGATGTCTTCGATCATCGAGCGCGCACGCATGTAGATGCGGCCACGACCGGTGCGGTAGGCTTCGATGATGCCGGCACGACCATTGATGATCGCGGCGGTCGGGAAGTCCGGGCCAGGGATGTACTGCATCAGCTCATCGACGGTCAGCTCAGGGTTGTCGATGAGGGCCAGGCAACCGTCGATGACTTCACCGAGGTTGTGTGGCGGGATGTTGGTGGCCATGCCCACGGCGATACCGCTGGAGCCGTTGACCAACAGGTTGGGAATACGGGTCGGCATGACCGCCGGGATCATTTCGGTGCCGTCGTAGTTCGGCACCCAGTCCACGGTTTCCTTGTGCAGGTCGGCCAGCAGCTCGTGTGCCAGCTTGGTCATGCGCACTTCGGTGTATCGCATGGCCGCCGCGTTGTCGCCGTCCACCGAACCGAAGTTGCCCTGGCCGTCTACCAGCAGGTAGCGCAGGGAAAACGGCTGGGCCATCCGAACGATGGTGTCGTACACCGCAGTGTCGCCGTGAGGGTGATACTTACCGATCACGTCACCGACAACACGGGCAGATTTCTTGTACGGCTTGTTCCAGTCGTTACCCAGCTCGCTCATCGCGAACAGCACACGCCGGTGCACGGGCTTCAAGCCATCGCGCGCATCAGGCAGTGCCCGCCCGACAATTACGCTCATCGCGTAGTCGAGGTAGGACTGTTTCAGCTCGTCTTCGATATTGACCGGGAGGATTTCTTTGGCCAGTTCGCCCATGAGAAGCCTGATTCCTTTTTCGGGTGAAACCTCGTCACATCCATTTGGGACGAACGAAGCTCGCCGCCGCCGACATGATGCCTGGCAACGACTTACGACAAATCAACGAGTTATGACACGGATCTGCGCATTAAGGGCCGCCCCTTGGGGTGACCCTGGAAACCGCCGAATGGTATCACAATCGCCGCCACGCACCTATCCCCCAGATGCGCATGGAGCGTAGTAAGTTGACCGATGACAGGCTTGAGGGCGACGAGAGGGGCTCAGAGCTGAATCGAGGCTTGGATTTGCCTATGGAACCGAGGGTTTTGTTGGCTTTCGAAGCCCATCGCGGACAAGCCCACTCCCACAGTTGATTTCTAAATGCATTCAACGTGTGGGGCCACGCGTGCCCGCGATTGCAATCTGCCAGATATTACAGCCCTTAATGCAGACGCTTGCGACACATCAACTGGGCCAGCTTGGCCGCGTCCGGCCGCTCGACAATGCCTTTTTCGGTGACGATCACGTCGATCAGGTCCGCCGGCGTGACGTCAAACACCGGGTTAAAGGCTGCGACATCGGCGGCAAACCGCTGCCCGGCGACCTCCAGCAGCTCGCCGGCATCCCGCTCTTCCAGGGCAACGTCATCGCCAGTGGCCATCATCAGGTCCAGCGTAGAGCTGGGGGCCACTACCATGAAGCGCACACTATGGTGCATGGCGCTTACCGCCAGTTGGTAAGTGCCGATCTTGCTGATCACATCGCCATTGGCCGCGATGCAGTCGGCGCCAACAATTACCCAGGTCACGCCTTTGGTCTTGAGGATATGCGCGCCGGCCGAGTCGGCATTCACCGTAACCGGGATGCCCTCGCTCGCCAGCTCCCAGGCAGTCAGCCGCGAGCCTTGCAACCAGGGGCGGGTTTCGTTGGCATAGACCTGCTCGACCATTCCTTCCAGAAACGCCGCGCGGATCACCCCCAGCGCGGTGCCCACGCCACCGCTAGCCAAGGCCCCGGCATTGCCGTGGGTGAGGATGGCCTGGGCATTGCCCTGGTGTTTGCGGATCAATTCGACGCCCAATTGCGCCATGGTCAGGTTGGCTTCACGGTCGCTTTCATGGATCGCGATAGCTTCGGCCTCCAGCACCGCCAACGGGTCGGCGTGCTTCTTGAGGCGATCGAGGCGATCGCGCATGCGCTTGAGGGCCCAGAACAGGTTTGACGCTGTGGGCCGGGATTCGGCCAGCAGCGCGTAGTCCTCTTCCCATGCAGCCTGCCAGTCACCGCCCTCGGCAATCCGTGCACGGGCAGCCAGCACCAGGCCGTAGGCCGCGCTGATGCCAATGGCCGGCGCGCCGCGCACCACCATCATGCGAATGGCTGCGGCCACTTCGTCGACCGACGAGCATATGACCCAGCTTTCCCGGGACGGC
This sequence comes from Pseudomonas sp. HC1(2025), assembly GCF_058742075.1. NCBI lineage: Bacteria > Pseudomonadati > Pseudomonadota > Gammaproteobacteria > Pseudomonadales > Pseudomonadaceae > Pseudomonas > Pseudomonas sp. HC1(2025). The sequence continues at coordinate 3,892,457 of NZ_CP196017.1, forward strand.
AGCGCACGCTGATCGAGCAGGTGCAGTGCGCCATCACGCCAATCGATGGCCCTCACTTTCTCCGCCGCCAACAGTCGATCGCGCATCCCTCACCCCGTACTCATCAACAAAAGCCGCGGATTATAGCGATCCGCCAGCCAGGACGCTCGGGTATACTTCGCCCTCTTTATATAACCGCCCCGGACGATGCCCGCTATGACGCCACCTGCCGCCCCGCTCGACTTACTGCTGCTGCCAAGCTGGCTGGTACCGGTCGAGCCTGCGGGCGTGGTGCTCAAAGCACATGGCCTGGGCATTCGCGATGGCCGCATCGCATTTATCGGCCCGCGCGCCCAGGCGCTGAAGCTGGCAGCCCACGAAGTACGCGAGCTGCCGGGGGTGCTGCTCAGCCCGGGCCTGGTGAATGCCCACGGCCATGCGGCGATGAGTCTGTTTCGCGGCCTGGCCGACGACCTGCCGCTGATGACCTGGCTACAACACCATATCTGGCCGGCCGAAGCCAAGTGGGTCGATGAAGCCTTCGTGCGCGACGGCACTGATCTGGCGATCGCCGAGCAGATCAAGGGCGGCATCAGTTGCTTCTCAGACATGTACTTCTTCCCCAAGGTCGCCAGCGAACGCGTGCACAACAGCGGTATGCGCGCGCAGATTGCGATGCCGATCCTCGACTTCCCGATCCCCGGCGCCGCCACCGCCGATGAGGCGATCCGCCAGGGCGTGGAGTTGTTTGGCGACCTCAAGCATCACCCACGGATCAAAATCGCCTTTGGCCCCCATGCGCCCTATACCGTCAGCGATGCGAACCTGGAAAAAGTCCGGGTGATCGCCGAGGAGCTGGACGCCGCCATTCATATGCATGTCCACGAGACGGCCTTTGAAGTGCAGCAGTCCATCGAGCAGTATCGCGAACGGCCCCTGGCCCGCCTCGCCCGCCTGGGCTTGCTCGGCCCGCGGCTGCAGGCCGTTCATATGACCCAAATCAGCGAAGACGACCTGGCGTTGCTGGTAGAAAGCAACAGCAGCGTGATCCACTGCCCGGAATCCAACCTGAAACTGGCCAGTGGCTTCTGCCCGGTGGAACGTCTGTGGCAGGCCGGCGTCAATGTGGCAGTAGGCACCGACGGCGCGGCAAGCAACAATGACCTCGACCTGCTGGGTGAAACCCGCACCGCCGCGCTGCTGGCCAAGGCCGTTGCTGGCTCGGCCAGCGCCCTGGATGCCCATCGCGCGCTGCGCATGGCCACCCTCAACGGTGCGCGGGCCATGGGCCTGGAAACAGAAATCGGCTCGCTGGAAGTGGGCAAGGCCGCGGATATCGTAGCCTTCGACCTTTCTGGCCTGGCCCAGCAACCGATCTACGATCCGGTCTCGCAGCTTATATATGCCACCGGCCGCGATTGTGTGAAACACCTTTGGGTCGGCGGCAAGCAACTGCTCGACGACCGGCAACTGACCCGCATGGATGAACAGCAACTGAGCGCCACGGCCGCTGCCTGGGGCCGGCGCATCAGCGGACACCCAGAATAACGCCGCCCCCGGATCAGCCTTCCGGGCCAGGCACACCGTTTTATCGGATTTAGAGGACTACCCATGAGTAACGTCGACCACGCCGAAATCGCCAAATTCGAAGCCCTGGCTCACCGTTGGTGGGACCGCGAAAGCGAGTTCAAGCCGCTGCACGACATCAACCCGCTGCGGGTCAACTGGATCGACGAGCGCGTCAACCTGGCCGGCAAGAAGGTCCTCGACGTGGGCTGCGGTGGCGGCATTCTCAGCGAGGCCATGGCCCAGCGCGGCGCCACGGTGATGGGCATCGACATGGGCGAAGCGCCCCTGGCCGTGGCCCAGCTGCATCAGTTGGAGTCGGGCGTGAGCGTGGAGTACCGGCAGATCACCGCCGAAGCCCTGGCCGAGGAAATGCCCGAGCAGTTTGACGTAGTGACCTGCCTGGAGATGCTGGAGCACGTGCCCGACCCATCGTCGGTGATCCGCGCCTGCTTCCGCATGGTCAAGCCCGGCGGCCAGGTGTTCTTCTCCACCATCAACCGCAACCCCAAGGCCTACCTGTTCGCGATCATCGGCGCCGAATACATCATGAAGCTGCTGCCACGCGGCACCCATGACTTCAAGAAGTTCATCCGCCCTTCCGAACTGGGCGCCTGGAGCCGCCAGGCCGGGCTGACCGTCAAGGACATCATCGGCCTGACCTACAACCCACTGACCAAGCACTACAAGCTGGCCAGCGACGTCGACGTCAATTACATGATCCAGACCCTGCGAGAGGAATAAGCCTGTGAAGTTGAAAGCGGTTCTTTTCGACATGGACGGTACGCTGCTCGATACCGCGCCGGACTTTATCGCCATCTGCCAGGCCATGCGCACCGAGCGCGGGCTTGCGCCGATCAACGACCAGCATATCCGCGATGAAATTTCCGGCGGTGCCCGGGCCATGGTCGCCGTGACGTTTTCCATGGACCCGCAGTCCCCAGGCTTTGAAGAGCTGCGCCTGGAGTTCCTCGAACGCTACGTCAAGGGCTGCGCAATCCACAGCAAGTTGTTTGATGGCATGGCCGAACTGCTGGAAGACATCGAGCGTTCCAAGCTGATCTGGGGCGTAGTCACCAACAAGCCCCTGCGCTTTGCCGAGCCGATCATGGAACAACTGGGCCTGGCCCAGCGCTCGGCGCTGCTGATATGCCCGGACCACGTAAAGAACAGCAAGCCCGACCCGGAGCCGCTGATCCTGGCCTGCAAGATGCTTGACCTGGACCCGGCCAGCGTACTGTTCGTGGGCGACGACCTGCGGGATATCGAGTCGGGCCGCGACGCCGGCACCCGTACTGCGGCCGTCACCTACGGCTACATCCACCCTGACGACAACGCCCGCAACTGGGGCGCCGACGTCGTGGTCGATCACCCTCTGGAACTGCGCAAGGTGCTCGATAGCGCACTCTGCAGTTGCTGACACTGAAACACTGAGATCAATGTGGGAGCTGGCTTGCCAGCGATAGCAGTGAATCAGTTGCCGATTTATTGACTGACCACTGTGCTATCGCGAGCAAGCCCGCCCCACATTCAGACTGAATTTTTGTTGAGGTCGATTATGTTTGATTACTCCGCACGCCCAGAATTGCTCAAGGACCGGGTCATCCTGGTCACCGGTGCCGGTCGCGGGATTGGTGCAGCGGCGGCCAAGACCTATGCCGCCCACGGTGCCACCGTACTGTTGCTGGGCAAGACCGAAGCCAACCTGGCCCAGGTCTACGATGAAATCGAAGCCGCCGGTCACCCGCAACCGGTGGTGATCCCGTTCAACCTGGAAACCGCCCTGCCCCATCAATACGATGAGCTGGCGGCAATGATTGAAAAAGAATTCGGTCATCTCGACGGGCTGCTGCACAACGCCTCGATCATCGGCCCACGCACCCCGATCGAACAGCTGTCGGGCGAGAATTTCATGCGGGTCATGCATATCAACGTCAACGCCATGTTTATGCTGACCGCCACCCTGCTGCCGCTGCTCAAGCTGTCCCAGGACGCTTCGGTGGTGTTCACCTCCAGCAGCGTCGGGCGCAAGGGCCGGGCCTACTGGGGCGCCTATGGTGTGTCGAAATTTGCCACCGAAGGCCTGATGCAAACCCTGGCCGACGAACTCGACACCGTCGCGGCAGTACGTGCCAACAGCATCAACCCCGGCGGCGCCCGCACCAGCATGCGCGCCCAGGCCTATCCAGGGGAAAACCCGGCCAACAACCCGCTGCCGGAAGAGATCATGCCGGTGTACCTGTACCTGATGGGCCCGGATAGCTCGGGGATCACTGGGCAGGCGTTCGACGCGCAATAATCTTCGGACATGACACCACGCCATTGTGGGAGCGGGCTTGCCCGCGATGGCGCAGTGTCGGGCTCAATGGGCCTGCGCCAAATTCCCACCGCTCCCTTTCCTCAATAAATCCCATCCCCTTGTTTTATAAGCACTAAAAACTAATTGCACTAACTGGCACGGTTTTCGCTCCAATATGCTTAAGCAGGCAGCGCGACATCAAGACGTGCGGCATGGGATCAGGGGTTATAACCCCCGGCAAAGCGGACTAGACTGTTACCTAAGTTTTACGGAACTGAAGGAACAGTAAGACGCCCGCCAGTGGCCGCTCCCATCGAGCCTGTAAGACAGCATTCTGTGCTTAGAGGCCTGCCCGTTTATGAAAACACCGACCCAGACCAACGCAATTGACTTCGATAGTGCCAAATTGCAACGCCTGGGCTTTGGCCAGCCTTCCCTTATCGCACGGCGCCCCATCAGCCTCGCGCAACTGCGCCAGCAGCTGAACCTGCAATTGCAGACCAGCCTGGAAGCCGAGCGGATCCTTGGCCTGTTCTTTCGCGAAGTGCAGCGCCTGGTGCCCCTGGACGCCCTGCAATACCGCCATGAAGCCAGCGACCTGCGCCTGGAATATGGCCAGCGCGGCCATCACTCCGTGAGCTATAGCCTCAGCCACCAGGGCGAGCATCTGGGAGAGCTGGTGTTTCGCCGTAACCAGCGTTTCAGCGAAGAAGAACAGGGCAACCTGGAGTCGCTACTGGCCAGCCTGCTCTACCCGATGCGCAACGCCCTGCTGTATCGCACCGCGACCCGCAGCGCCCTGCGTGACCCGCTGACCGAGACCGGCAACCGCATCGCCATGGACCAGACCCTGGGCCGGGAGATCGAGATGGCCAAGCGGCACCTGCATCCGCTGTCCTTGCTGATGCTCGATATCGATCACTTCAAGCGCATCAACGACAGCCACGGCCACGCCACCGGCGACAAGGTGCTCAAGGCCGTCGCAGCCTCGATCAAGGGCCAGTTGCGCAATGTGGATATGGTGTTTCGGTTTGGCGGGGAAGAGTTCCTGATCCTGCTGTCCAACACCGGACGCGATGCCGCGGCCATGGTGGGCGAACGCCTGCGCCAGGCAGCACAGGCCCAGGACTACTGGGCGGACACTACGCGTATCGAATTGACGGTGAGCCTGGGTTGCGCGACCTTGCTGGCGGGCGAGTCGGCCGAGAGCCTGCTGCGCCGGGCCGACAATGCCTTGTATGTGGCCAAGCGCGAAGGCCGCAACCGCCTGGCAATGGCGGGGTAAACGCTACCCCGCCCTGCCTGGGTCAGGCTTCGCTGGTCGCCAATACCTGGCGCTCGCGGGTCACTGGGGTTTTCTCCAACTGCATGCAGCGTTCCAGGAACAGGTACATGTAGTCGTAGCTCTTGCACACGGCCTGGCGCAGCTCCACTTGCAACGCCTTGCTCGGGTTCATCCCCGCCAGGGTGCAGATGATTTCCAGTGCTTCCCACGGGTGGGCGTCATCGTACTGGGCATGCATCTTCAGCCACTTCATGGCGCGCTTGCGATCTTCTTCGGGGAACGCTGCGGCATACACGCCCGTCGAACACACCAGCGCAGACCACTCCCCAGTGGCCCCCTCGATGGCGTAGTTGGTGGCGGCAATCGCGACGATCAACGAGTCGGCCGAACTGGTGTGCCAGCACCAATGACTCAGTGCATGCAACTCGGGCGGTACGTTCTGCGCCTGCAACTCTTCCAGGCCAACACCATGGGCGCGCGCCCAATGCACCCAATAATCGGCATGGTTCAGTTCCACGCGAATATTGCGCATCAACCAACGTCGCGCCATATCCTCGCCAGGGTGACGGGCAAACTTGGTCTTGGTCAGGTTTTGTGCCATGTACAACGCGAACTGTTCCACCACTGGCCAGCCACCAATCAGGTAATGGCGCATGGTCTTGGCACTGAGCTTGTTATCGCGCATGCGCTGGTACAGTTCGTGTTCGACAACTCGGCGCTTGCTCTCGCTACAGTCCTGGATCAGTTGCTGAGCCCAGGCGGGGTAACTTGAGGCTTCCATAAGCGGGCCGGTTCTGCTGAATGTGTCGATCACTGTCGGGCTCCTTTTGATGTGTGATGTGTACAGACCAGCAGATGTTTCAGCGGAACGTGCCGGGCGCCCTGAACAACAGAGGCTGCGGGCGCGCAGGTCGACACTGCAAACTATCGAAGGTAAACAATTGCGGGCGTTCAATCAGGTAGCCCTGAGCGTAGTCCACGCCGATCTCGAGCAATGCCTGCTCGATGTGCGGCGTTTCGACAAACTCGGCAATAGTGCGCTTACCCATGACATGGCCGATGTGGTTGATCACTTCGACCATGGCGCGGTTAATCGGGTCGTCCAGCATATCCTTTACGAAACTTCCATCGATCTTCAGGAAGTCTACAGGTAAATGTTTGAGGTAGGCGAATGAGGACATCCCCGCACAAAAGTCATCCAGGGAGAAGCAACAACCCAAGGCCTTGAGCTCATTGATAAAACGAATCGCGCTGCCCAGGTTGGAAATTGCACTGGTTTCAGTGATTTCAAAACAGATCATCCCCGGCGGAATGCCGTAGGCGCTGAACTTCTCCCGCAAAAAGCGCAGGAAGTCGTCATCGCCGATGGTAATGCCCGACAGGTTGATCGCACACATCGCCATGGGCCTGCCCGGTCGCTCGACCATGCAGCGGGCAATCAGCTTGAACACGTTCTCCACCACCCAGCGGTCCAGGGAGGTCATCAACCCATAACGCTCGGCGGCCGGGATAAAGCTGTCGGGCAAGATCATCCGCCCGGCCTCATCGTGCAGGCGCAGCAGAATCTCGATATGCCCGTTGCCCGCCTCGGTGTGGCCCAAGGGGGCGATTTCCTGGGCATACAGGCAAAAACGGTCCTCTTCCAGGGCCATGTGCAAGCGCTGGATCCAGGCCATTTCGCCAAAACGCAGGGACAATTCGGTGTCATCGGCGTGATAGACCTGCACCCGGTTGCGTCCCTTCTCCTTGGCCATGTAGCAGGCCATATCGGCAGCACGCAACGAAGTTTCCAGGGTGGTCGGGGTGTGGGTGATATGCACCAGGCCGATACTGACCGTGGTGACAAACGGTCGGCCTTTCCAGACGAAGTGCAGGTTTTGCACGGTATGACGCAGGCTCTCGGCGATTTTCTCGGCCACCGGCGCCGGGCAGTTCTCCAGCAGAATGCCAAACTCATCGCCGCCCAGGCGGGCCAGGGTATCGCCTTCGCGCAGGTCCGATTGCAGCAGGGCGCAGATATGCCGCAGCAATTCATCGCCTGCCGCATGGCCACAGGTGTCGTTGACCAGTTTGAACTGGTCCAGGTCGAGGAACATCAAGGCATGCCGCGCCGACTGCTGGCGCCCGATGCCGTGTAGCACCTGCTCCAGGCGATACTCAAATTCGCGCCGGTTGGCCAGCCCGGTCAATGCATCATGGGTCGCCTGCCAGGACAGGTTGGCAATGTATTGGCGCTCCTGGGTCATGTCGTGCAACACCAGCACCGCCCCGCTGACCTTGCCAGCACTGCGGATCGGTGCGCCCACCAGGGTCACGGACACGGTACTGCCATCCAGGCGCTGGATCAGCTTGGAGTGCTCGCTGCCGCCACTGAGTTGGCCGTCAAGAATGTGATCGATCAGGGTAAACCCATCGGCCTGGGCGTGTTCATCCAGCAGATTGAACAGCGCGGCCAACGGCAAGCCCTGGGCCTGGGCCGCGTTCCAGTGGGTCAGGGATTCCGCCGCCGGGTTCATATAGGCGATCGCCCCGTCGACATCGGTGGTGATCACCCCATCGCCAATGGACTCCAGGGTGATCTGCGCCCGCTCCCTCTCCAGTTGCAAGGCATCAGCAAACGCGTGCCGCTGGGCCAAGAGCTTGCGGGTGCGCAGCAACGCCAGGGCGATCAGGCCGAGGGCGGTGGCCAGGTTGGTGGTCACCAGCAGGCGCAGAATCATCCTGGAGCCTTCGCCCAGGGCATCGCTGAAGGCCTTGGCCGCCGGTGTCACGCCATCGTTGATGGCGATAATCCGCTCTTTCCAGGCATGGATGTCGGCGCTGCTGACCCGATTGGCAATGATCCCCCTGTGCATCTCCTGCGCCAGGTCATCGAGTTGCACCAGGTAGCCATCACCGATGGTCCACAGTTCGATGGCTTTTTCCAGGTAGCTGAAATGGCGAAAGTTGAGATAGAGCCAGATCAGGCTCGACACATCATCTGGATGGTTGCCGCCCTTGAGAATCCCCAAGCGCGCCGCCGCGAGGTCAGGGCTGGGGCGATCAAGGGCAACCCGCAACTCGTGCCCGCCCTGGGGCACCGCAATCGCATTCTGGTATTTGAGAAAGGTCGCCTGGTCGCGGTTGTCGGCGTATAGCGTCAGATAGTAGATGGCGTCTTTCTGGCCCTTGGACCACAGGCTCTCGCCCGCCACATAGCCGCGCACGGCCGACAGCATGTAGAGGCTGACGCAGCCCAGCAGTGCCTGAAACAGGACGACGGCAATAAAGGGCCAGACAATGCCCAGCAACCTTGGTGTTCCGAGAGTTCGCTTCTGCTTCATGAGGTCCCTTGCATCAGCACAGGCGAGTAAAAACTGCTCCTGACAGCACAGCCGAGGCCAAACGCGATCCCTCCAGGATCGGATACGGGATCGATTCAGCGAACTTGTTGCAAGTGTCCATAAAGCTTGGCGTACAAACCGCCATCGGCTATCAGTTGCTGGTGGTCGCCATCTTCGGCAATGTGTCCACCGTCAAACACCAATACCCTATCAGCCTGCTTCACCGCCGACAAACGGTGAGCAATGATCAGTGTAGTACGCCCACTGAGAAACCGCGCCAGCGCCTGGTGCAGGTTGTATTCGGTGGCCGCATCCAGGGCCGAGGTGGCTTCGTCGAGGATCACCACCTTTGGCTCGGCCAGTACCATTCGGGCAATCGCCAGGCGTTGGCGCTGGCCACCGGACAAGCGCACGCCAGAGCGCCCGACAATACTGTCCAGGCCCTGGGGCAACCCTTTGACCGTAGCCTCCAGCTGGGCGATTTCTAGGGCCTGCCAACAGGCCTGGTCGCTGCGTTCGCGGCCCATGGTCAGGTTGGCGCGCACGGTATCGTTGAACAGTGCCGGGTGCTGCAGCACCACCGCGACATGCTCGCGGATGGTTTCCAGGCCAATCGCCTGCTGGGTCGCGCCGCCAAAGCGGATCGTGCCCGCCTGCGGGGTGTAGAGCCCCAACAGCAGTTGCACCAGGGTGCTTTTACCGCCGCCACTGGCGCCGACAATCGCCACCTTCTCGCCGGGAGCGATGGCCAGGTTCAGTTGGTTGAGCACCAGGTCTTCGCCGTAGCCAAAGTCCAGGCCCCGCACCTCGATACCCACGGTTTCGTGCCCGGTAAACGGATCCTCGCCCCCGGCATATTGCGGCTCGTCGGCGCGGGCCAGCAGTTCGTTGATGCGCGTCAGCGCACCACCGGCAGCGTAGTAGGCGTATTGCAGGTTCAGCAGTTGCTCCACCGGGCCGATCATGAACCACAGGTAGCTGAACACCGCGAGCATCTGGCCGATGGACAGGTCGGAAAACAGCACGGTGAGCATTGCCGCCGCGCGAAAGATGTCGATACCAAACTGGAACAGCAGGCCACTGGCGCGGCTGGAGGCGTCGCTTTTCCATTGGGAGTTGATGGCAAAGTCGCGCACTTCCTGGGCACGCTGCCCCAGGCGCCCGAGGAAAAAGCCCTGGCGATTGCCGGCGCGCACTTCCTGGATCGCATCCAGGGTTTCCGTCAGCGCCTGGGTAAACCGCGAGGTGCTGTCGTTTTCCAGCTTCTTCAGGTGCTTGACCCGCTTGCCCAACTGCACCGTGGCATAGATCACCAACGGGTTGAACAGCAGGATCAACAGCGCCAGCTTCCAGTGCATCCACATCAGGATCCCGGAGGTGCCGACCAGGGTCAACGTGGCCACCAGGAACCGGCTCAAGGTTTCACCGACAAACTTGTCCACCGTGTCCAGGTCGGTGACCAGGTGCGTGGTCACGGTGCCGCCGCCCAGGCTTTCGTATTCGCTCAGGGAGATACGCTTGAGCCGTTCGATCAACCGCACACGGATGCGATAGACAATGTCCTTGGCCAGCCCGGCAAACAGGCGCGCCTGGACCACGTTGAACACCAGCGCCGCGCAACGCAGCACCAGGGTGATCAGCAGCATCAGGCCGATATAGCCGGCGGCCTGCTGCCAGGCTGCTGGCAACGCATGGTTCATCACTTTCAACGCGCCATCGCCATTGCCCAGCAGCACCTCGTCCACCAGCAGGGGCAGGAGCAAGGGAATCGGCACGCTGCACAGGGTCGCCAGGACGGCGACACCATTGGCGATCCACAGGGCTTTTTTATGGCGCAGGGCCAGGCGGCGGATTTCTGCCCAGGTCAGCCGATCAACCCGTGGCGTTGGCTGATCATGCACAGGCAGCTCGCTCCAGCCAGCGACCGAGCAAAGGTGCGAGCTCGGACAGCGGCTGGTAGCCGTTGGTCAACAAGGCCAATTGGCCATTGCGCTCGGCCAGCAAGGTGGGGAAGCCGGCAATGCCCAGATCCTGCACCCAGGTAAAATCGGCGGCCGTGGCTGCATGCTGCTCGGCACGGTCAAAGGCCTCGGCAAACTCGATACGCGGCACCCCGGCGGTCTCGGCCAGCTCCACCAGCACACTGGCGCGGGTCACGTCGCGGCCCTCGACATAAAACGCCTGCTGGATCAGCCCGAGCAAGGTCCAGGCGCAATCCGGCGCCAGGCCGCGAGCGGTGACCAGGGCCCGGCAGGCCGGCTCCGTGTCATACACAAAGCCATCAGGCAAGGCGCCCTCCAGGCGGAACGGCTGGCCAGTGGCTTCAGTCACCGCCTGCCAGTGCTCCAGGATATAGCGCCGGGTAGCCGGCTCCAGCGCCGCGCCACTGCCGGTGCGCAAGCCGCCCACCACCAGGTGTAACTCCACGCCCGCTGCCTGGGCCTGCTCAACCAGGGCCTTGGCCACCGGGGCAAAACCCCAGCACCAGGAACACATCGGGTCCATCACATAGAGCAGGCGCGCAGACATGGTTCAAGCCTCGGTGGATGATTGCTTGTAGTTGTAACCAATCGGGTGCGGCATGTTGCGGGCCTTGGCCAGCTCGATCTGCTTCTGACGGTCGATCGCACTGCGACGGGTCTTCTCGGACAGCTTATCCCAGCAGTGCGGGCAACTGATGCCGGCCACGTAATGCTCGGATGCGCGGTCCTCTACGCTAACCGGAGTACGGCAGGCATGACATTGATCGTAGTCACCTTCGCTCAAGTCGTGGCGCACGGTCACGCGGTTATCGAAAACAAAGCAGTCGCCCTGCCACTTGGTCTCTTCCTGGGGCACTTCCTCGAGGTATTTGAGGATGCCGCCCTTGAGGTGATACACCTCATCGAAGCCCTCGCTGAGCATATAGCTCGAGGCTTTTTCACAACGAATGCCGCCGGTGCAGAACATGGCGACTTTCTTGTGCCGGGCCGGGTCGAAGTTGGCTTTGATGTAGTCGGGAAATTCGCGAAAACTCGTAGTCTTCGGGTCGATTGCGCCTTCAAAGGTGCCGATCGACACTTCATAGTCGTTACGGGTATCGATCAACAGCACTTCTGGATCGCTGATTAACGCGTTCCAGTCTTGTGGATCAACGTAGGTCCCGACTTTCTTGTTCGGGTCGACGCCTTCGACGCCCAGGGTCACGATCTCTTTTTTCAGCTTGACCTTGGTGCGGTAGAACGGCTGCTCGTCGCAGTACGACTCTTTGTGATCGATATCGACCATGCGTGGGTCGTTCTTCAGCCAGGCCATCAGGCCATCAATGCCTTCGCGGCTGCCGGAAACGGTACCGTTGATGCCTTCTTCGGCGATCAGCAAGGTGCCCTTGATGCCGTTGTCGACCATGGCCTGCAACAGCGGCTCGCGCAGGGCCACGTAATCTTCGAGGGTGACGAACTTATACAGTGCCGCCACGACGATGGGTTGTGTCATGGGTGTTCTCTCCAGGTGGCTACCCTCGTAAAGGGTGAACCGGATGCAAAAAAAAACGCGCCGACTGAGCGGCGCGTTGCGGATTCTAGCAAAACATAGGCCTTTGTAGCAGCCGGATATCAGTGTTTGCTACCGCCAGCGCAGGTCGGCGAGGCCGGGGCTGCGTCGGTTTTTGCCCATTCTTCAGGCGTGTAGGTGTGCAGCGCCAGCGCATGGAACTCGCTCATCAGGTCACCCAACGTGGCGTAGACCTTCTGATGGCGCTTGACCCGGTTGAGCCCCTCGAACTGCTGGCTGACCAGCACGGCCTTGAAATGCGTCTGCAATCCACGGCTGTGCATATGGCTTTCGTCCAGCACACTCAGGTGTTCCGGGCTCAGGGCGGCAAGTGCCGATTCGATACGCTGCTGCATGGTCATTGCTTACTTCTTCTTGGCGGGTGCGGCTTTGGGGGTCAGCTCGTTGGTCATGTCTTCCAACAGCTTGTTCACGACAGGTACCGCGCTTTCCAGCTTGGCCTGGGTCAGTTGGGCCGATTGCTGGGTCAGTTGCGGCATTTTCTCCAAAACTTTCTTGCCCAGTGGCGACTTGTAGAAGGCAACCAGGTCTTTGAGTTCGGACTCGCTGAAGTTGCTGGTGTACAGCTTGACCATGTCCGGCTTGAGCTTGTTCCAGCCAATGGCCTGGTCCAGGGCTGCGTTGGCCTTGGCCTGGTAGGTGTCCAGAACGGTTTGCTTGGCGGCAGGCGCCTTGGTCTGCTCGAAGCGCTGGGCGAACATTTGTTGCACTTGCATGTACACCGGGGTGCCCAGCTTGTCTGCGTGAGCCAGGGTCAGGAAGGCTTCGGCACTGGCGTTGTGGCTGGCGGTATCGGCAAGAACCTGGCCGCTGGCACAGACCAGAGCAACCGCGGTACAGATGGCACGAAGACGAGTCATCGAGTTTCCTTTTCTAGCAGGCGAGGTAAGACCCCAAGGGCGACCATTCTGCGCCTAAAAAACGCCGGCACTCAACCCCACGCCTTGTAGGGCCTGGTTTTGCGAGGGTTTGCCCGATGAAATGGCTTTTATGGAACCCAAACGTGCCGCCAGGGCCTAAACTGCGCAAACCGACTACAAGGAGAGTCCCTGCGATGAGCCGTATCGAAACCGACAGCCTGGGCGAAGTACAAGTCCCGGATGACGCTTACTGGGGCGCACAGACCCAGCGTTCACTGGTCAATTTCGCCATCGGCGAGCAACGCATGCCACTGGCGGTACTCCACGCCCTGGTCCTGATCAAGAAAGCTGCAGCGCGGGTCAACGACCGCAACGGCGACCTGCCCGCCGACATCGCCCGGCTGATCGAACAGGCCGCTGACGAAGTGCTCGACGGCAAGCATGATGACCAGTTCCCGCTGGTGGTCTGGCAGACCGGCAGTGGCACCCAGAGCAACATGAACGCCAACGAAGTGATCGCCGGCCGCGCCAACGAGCTGTCGGGCAAGGCCCGTGGCGGCAAGAGCCCGGTGCACCCCAACGATCACGTCAACCGTTCCCAGAGCTCCAACGACTGCTTCCCCACCGCCATGAGCATCGCCACCGTGCAGGCGGTGCACGAGCAATTGCTGCCGGCGCTGCGTGAGCTGTCCGGCGGGCTGGCGGAGTTGTCGGCGCGCCATATGAAGCTGGTCAAGACCGGTCGCACCCATATGATGGATGCCACGCCCATCACCTTTGGCCAGGAGGTCTCGGCGTTTATCGCGCAACTGGATTATGCCGAGCGCGCCATTCGCAGCGCCCTGCCCGCCGTCTACGAACTGGCCCAGGGCGGCACGGCGGTCGGCACCGGCCTGAACTCGCCCCATGGCTTTGGCGAGGCGATTGCCGCAGAAATCGCCGCGTTGTCCGGGTTGCCGTTTGTCACCGCGCCCAACAAGTTCGCCGCGCTGTCGGGCCATGAGCCGCTGACCACCCTGTCTGGCGCCCTGAAGACCCTGGCCGTGGCCTTGATGAAAATCGCCAACGACCTGCGCCTGCTGGGCTCGGGCCCACGTGCGGGGCTGGCCGAAGTGCGCCTGCCAGCCAACGAGCCGGGCAGCTCGATCATGCCCGGCAAGGTCAACCCGACCCAGTGCGAAGCGCTGTCGATGCTGGCCTGCCAGGTGCTGGGCAACGACGTGACCATCGGCATTGCCGCCAGCCAAGGGCATTTGCAGTTGAACGTGTACAAGCCGGTGATTATCCACAACCTGCTGGAGTCGATCCGTTTGCTGGCCGACGGCTGCCGCAACTTCCAGGAGCATTGCATCGCCGGCCTTGAGCCCGACGCCGAGCAAATGGCCGCGCACCTGGAGCGTGGCTTGATGCTGGTGACGGCGTTGAACCCGCATATCGGCTATGACAAGTCGGCGCAGATTGCCAAGAAGGCCTATACCGAAGGGCTGACACTGCGCGAAGCCGCGCTGGAGCTGGGCTACCTCACCGATGCCGAGTTCGACCAGTGGGTACGCCCGGAAAACATGCTCGAAGCCGGGCACTGATCCCCTCTCCTTTAGGAGCCGGCTTGCCGGCGAAAAACGTCAACGATAACGCGGGGTGACTGATGCCCCGCGTTGCCCTTGGGTTTTTCGCCGGCAAGCCGGCTCCTACAGAGGTTGTATCAACCTTGCGCGCCGGGCCTTGAGCCCGGCGATCAAGGACGGCGCCAGCGCCACCGACGCTGACCCCAGCACCACCAGCACCGCACCGCCGTAACCCAGGCCGTTGATCTGCTCGGCATGCACATAGTCGGGCCACAACCAGGCCGCAATCGCCACCGCCACAAAGGTCACCAGCGGTGTGATCGCCAACGTCGCACTGACCCGCGACGCCTCCCAATGGGCCAGGGCCTCGGCAAATGCGCCATAGGCAATCAGCGTATTGAAGCAGCACGCCAGCAACAGCCAGCCTTGCAAGGGGCTCAGTTGCAGCGCCTCCATGGGATGCACCCACGGCAACAGGAGAAACGCGCAACACAGGTAAATCACCATCATCACCTGCAACGAATTCCACACCGTCAGCAACTGCTTCTGGCCCAGGGCGTAGAACACCCAGATGGTGGTCGCCAGCAGAATCGTCAGCACCCCGGCGGTGTAGGTGCCCAGGGACGTCAACAGCTCCGCCAGGCGCTGGTTGAAGAACAGCCCAAAGCCAATGATCAATACCAGCAAGCCAACGCCCTGCCCCAGGCTGAAACGCTCCTTGAACAGGAACACACTGGCAATCATCAAGAAGATCGGCCCCATCTGTACCACCAGTTGCGCCGTGCCGGGGCTCAACATCTTCAGCCCGACCAGGTAGAGCACGTAGTTGCCCACCAGGCCGCACACCGCCATCGCCACCAGCCAGCCACCGCGCTTGCCCAGGACTTTCGGGCTGGGCAGGCGCTTGACCGCGGCCAGGTAGACGAACAGGCAACTGCCGGACACCATCAGGCGAAACCAGGTCACGGTGATCGGGTCCATCACCTGCAGTACCTGTTTGAGCTTGATCGGCAAAATGCCCCAGAGCAGCGCGGTCAGCAGGGTCAGGGATAAGCCGTAGACCCAGCGGCCGGAAGAGATGTGCATGAGTGCCCCAAGAGCCAGAGGTAGAGGAACCCGCATTCTAGGGGGATGTGGGTAAACCTTGGCGAAGTTTTTTATCAGGCACACCACAAACCAACTGTGGGAGTGGGCTTGTCGGATCGCCGTATCGCCGCGAAGACGTCGGCCCAGTAAACATTGATGTTGACTGACCCACTGCTTTCGCGAGCAAGCCCGCTCCCACAGGGGATCTGCGCTTAACTGACTGGCATTAAGGCAAGCCCCCCACATTTGATCTGCGGTGTTTAATAGATCAGCGCACGGCTTCAAACAACCCGGTCGCCCCCATCCCGCCGCCGACGCACATGGTGACGATGCCATAGCGCAAATTGCGCCGTTGCAGCTCCCGTACCAGATGCCCCACCTGCCGCGAGCCGGTCATGCCGAACGGATGGCCGATGGAGATCGAGCCGCCGTTGACGTTGTACCGAGCATTGTCGATCTCCAGGCGATTGCGCGCATACAGGCACTGCGAAGCAAACGCCTCGTTGAGTTCCCACAGGTCGATGTCCGCCACTTGCAGGCCACGGGCCTTGAGCAATTTGGGCACCGAGAACACCGGGCCGATGCCCATCTCGTCCGGCTCACAACCGGCAACGGTAAAGCCACGGAAAAACGCCTTGGGCTTGAGCCCCAGTTCCAGGGCTTTTTCCAGGCTCATCACCAGGGTCATCGATGCGCCATCGGACAATTGCGACGAGTTTCCCGCTGTCACCGAGCCGTCCTCGGCAAACACTGGCTTGAGCCCGCTCAGGCTGGCCAGGGTGGTGTCCGGGCGGTTGCAGTCGTCGCGGTCGACCACGCCATCGAGAATCTGCACCTGGCCAGTGTTCTTATCCTCGACCTTGTACTTGACCGCCATGGCCACGATTTCATCGTCAAACAACCCGTCGGCCTGGGCCTGGGCGGTGCGTTGCTGGCTTTGCAAGGCGTACAGGTCCTGCTCCTCGCGGCTGACGTTATAGCGGCGGGCGACAATCTCGGCGGTCTGGCCCATGGGGAAATAGATGCCCGGCACCTGCTCCTTGAGCAAAGGGTTGATCAGGTTGTCGGTATTCACGCTCTTCATCGTCAGGCTGATGGACTCGACGCCACCGGCGACAATGATGTCGCTGCACCCCGAGGCAATCTGGTTGGCCGCAATGGCAATCGCCTGTAGCCCTGAGGAGCAGAAACGGTTGAGGGTCATGCCGGCGGTGCCGGTGCCCAGGCGCGACAGCACCGCCACGTTGCGACCGATGTTGTAGCCCTGGGCGCCTTCGTTGGAGCCGGCACCGACAATGCAATCCTCGACACTGGCCGGGTCGATGCCGCTGCGGCTCAGCAGCGCATTGACGCAATGCGCGGCCATGTCATCGGGGCGGGTCTGGTTGAACTTGCCGCGAAAGGACTTGGCCAGGCCGGTTCGCACGCTGTCGACGATCACTACTTCACGCATGGGCTACCTCAATCTTGTCGTTGTTGGGAGACAGATCGAGGATAGATCCAGCGCCGGGCGATCGCGACGATCATTCACCTGGCGTATGCAAAAGCATGGCGCTATTTGTGCTTCTTCTTTTTGTCGTGCTTGTCGGACTTGGCGAACGCCTCTTCCAGCGCCAGATTGATGGTGCGCAACACCTTGACCCGCGCCCAGCGCTTGTCATTGGCTTCCACCAGGGTCCAGGGCGCGATCTCGGTGCTGGTGCGATCCACCATGTCGCCCACCGCCGCCCGGTAGGCATCCCACTTGTCGCGGTTACGCCAGTCGTCTTCGGTGATCTTGAAGCGTTTGAACGGAATTTCTTCCCGGGCCT
Source organism: Pseudomonas sp. HC1(2025) (assembly GCF_058742075.1). NCBI lineage: Bacteria > Pseudomonadati > Pseudomonadota > Gammaproteobacteria > Pseudomonadales > Pseudomonadaceae > Pseudomonas > Pseudomonas sp. HC1(2025). The sequence continues at coordinate 3,909,783 of NZ_CP196017.1, forward strand.
GGAAGCGCTCCAGTTGGGTCTGTTTATCGATGGCCAGCCAGAACTTGACCACGATCACCCCGGAATCGCGCAGTTGCTCCTCGAAATCGTTGATCTCGGCGTAGGCGCGCATCCAGTCGGCCGTGGTGCAAAAGCCTTCGATGCGCTCTACCAGCACGCGGCCGTACCAGGAGCGGTCGAACACCGTGAACATGCCCCGCGCCGGGATCTGCCGCCAGAAGCGCCACAGGTATGGCTGGGCGCGTTCGTCTTCAGTAGGCGCGGCAATCGGCACGATGCGGTACTGGCGTGGGTCCAGCGCCGCCGCGACCCGGCGGATCGCCCCGCCCTTGCCCGCCGCGTCGTTCCCTTCAAAAACCGTGACCAGCGCGTGCTTGCGCATGCGCTTGTCACGCATCAGGCCCGACAACCGTGCCTGTTCGGTAATCAGTTGCTCTTCGTAGTCGTCCTTTTCCAGGCGCTGGGTCATGTCCAGGCTGTCGAGCAGGCTCATCTGGTCCACCGACGACGGCAATGGCGCCGGCTGGATCCCGCTGGCCCTGGCCTTGGGCACCTTGAGGGCATTTTGCAGGCCCTCCAGGAGGATCTTGCCCACGGTCAGGCCGCGGTAATTGGCGTCCACGCCTTCGATCACATGCCAGGGCGCATAGTCACGGCTGGTGCGGCGCAGCACGCGCTCACCGAAATGCACGAACTTGTCGTAGGTCTCGGACTGCTGCCAGTCCAGCGGGCTGATGCGCCAGCTGTGCAGCGGGTCGTCCTGCAGGGCCTTGAGCCGCGCCTTCATTTGTTTCTTGGACAGGTGGAACCAGAACTTGAAGATCAGCGCCCCTTCATCGCAGAGCATCTGCTCCAGGCGTTCGGCCCCGGCAATGGCCTGGTCCAGGCGCGCATCCTTGATCTGGCCGTGGACCCGCGCCTGCAACATCTGGCTGTACCAGTTGCCGAAAAACACCCCCATGCGCCCCTTGGCCGGCAATTGCCGCCAGTAGCGCCAGGCCGGTGGGCGGGCCAGTTCTTCGTCGGTCTGCTGGTCGAAGGTGCGCACCTCGATCAGGCGCGGGTCCATCCACTCATTGAGCAGCTTGACGGTTTCACCCTTGCCGGCGCCCTCGATGCCATTGATCAGCACGATGACCGGGAAGCGCCCCTGCTGGTGCAACTCGAACTGCGCCTCCAGCAAAGCTTCCCGCAAGGCCGGGACTTCAGCGTCGTAAGTGTCCTTATCGACGGCGTGACCGATTTCGGCAGATTCAAACATGGGCGACTCCCTTCCAAGATGGATCAAGACTAGCGGATTGGGCAGCGTGGCGGGCAAGGAATTCCAGGCCACTTGCCGTGGATCAATGGCTCAGCCCTCGGGCACATGGCAGATGCCCAGGTCCTGGTGTTTCAGCATCTGTAGGGTCAGGCGCTCTACCACCTCGGCGATGGCCTGCCGGCGAGGAGCCTGCAGGTCTTGCATTTGCCTGAGGTAGTCGCCGTCGGTGAGGCTCTGGCTGTTCTCGAAGAGCAGTTGCTGCTGTACATCAAAAGGTTCAGTCGCGGCCTGGAAGGTGCTGGGAAATTGCTGCTTGAGATGGGTTTTCCAGAACGACAGTTGCGTCAAAAACTGCAGGAGTGCAGGTGACAGCTCGGCCGTGCGCACCTGGGAATGGGCGAGTGCCAGCCCTTCGGGGGTCACATTGGCAATCGACACATACTGCGCGTATTTGGGTTGCCTCGGCAGCTCCAACTCCTTGGCCAACCCCATGCGAAACGCCAGGCTGACCTCCAGCGGATCCTCGCTGGCATGCTCGGCCGCATAGCCCAGGGCAATTTTTTCCAACTCGCCCAGGCGAAACAGGCGCCGGCCCAGGCTCAGGAATCCGCCGGGGCTGCCCTGCCTGCGTCCGGCCTGTAGCATCGCCTGCTCGACCTCCATCAAGACTTCGATCTGGCTGAAAATATCAGCGGCGCCATCGCCACAATTCACCGGATGCGCCGCCAGCTGAAACACCCGCTCGCGCAGCTCGATACTGTCATGGCTCGACTGCAAGACGTCCCACACCCGCCGGCTCAAATCCTCGCGCACGTGCCGGCTGTCAGCGGTCCTGGACAATTGCGCAAGCAACTCGAACAGCGGCGCGCAGTCCGGGTCATCGCGCAGGTTGGCCCAGATGCCGCGCTTGATCGCATTGCGATTGGCCACTTCATCCGGCAGCCACAACGCCCGGGCTTTCAACTCGGTGAAGCGCGATTGATCGTCATCGACATAGCCCATGCCAATACCCACCGCCTCGCGGTAGCGCGTGAGCGCCGTCACCGCCGAGGTGCACAACGGGTTGCCCGCCAGGTTGAGTGCCTGGCTGAAACTCCGGGTGGCGCTAAACAGCCATTCGGGCAGCAGGGTGATCCAGTTGTCGCGCAGGTCCACCTGGTCCAGATAGGCCAGGCGCCCGAGCCCGGAGGGCACGTCGACGATGCGGGTATCCTGTAGCAACAGCGTATGCAAGCCGCGCATGGCGCTGACATCCAGCTGCCCTTCCACCGGGTTGTGGCTCAGGTCCAACAGCTGCAACGTGCTCATATCGGCGAGCTTGCGCCGGGTGTATTCGGTCAACGCCAACTGATTGTGGGACAACGACAGGCTGCCCAGATCAGGCATGCGCGACAGATATTCCGGCAACCGGGTCAGGCGGTTACGGTCCAGGTCCAGGCGGCGCAGCCCCTTGAAGCACTTGAGGAAATAAGCCACGTCATCACCCAGGCGCATATTGCGCAGTGACAGGCACTGCACATGGTCGAAGCGAATTTCAGGCGGCAGGTTCGGCAACGAGCCCACGCGCATCCCGTCCAGGGACAGGCCAGCAACGGGCAGCTCGCGCTCATTGGGCATAAAGCTCTGCTGGCGCCAGCAGGCCTCGATACGCTCGGCCACTTGCTGGCGGCTCTGGCGGATGTTCCTCAGGCCCGGTTGCTGCTCCAAGCCGCCGATGTCGTTTTTCCAGTGTTTGAGTACCGCACGCAGGCGCCCAAGCTCGGCGCGCAGACGCTCTACCGCATGGGCACGAGCAAGTTCGTCGGCCCCCAGGCCCTGCAGCAACGCAGAGGCTTGAGCCTGCGTGAACAGCGGATAAAGCCACTGCAACTTGCGCACCAGGGGCGAGTTTTGGGTAAAAGAGCCGGTGGGTGAATCCGCCACACGGCAAGGTGCTTGCACTGCCTGGGGCTCCAGTGCCCCATCGGAAAACGCCTCGGCGGCGCGATCACGCTCACTCTGGGCCCTGGCGGCAATCAAGCGGCGCAACCGCCATCCATGCTCGGCCTGCGCCTGGGGCCTGCCCAGGGTGCTTGCGTCTTCAATGGCCTCAAATAGCCCGTCCACTCCGGAACGCACACTCCCCAGGCTCAGGCCACTGGCATCGAACGCCTGGAACCCTGCAGCCGTACGCACCACCACCAGCCGCAAACTGGCACCTTCGACGGCGCCCACGGCCAGTAACGCCCCCTGGGGTGAATCTGCGCGCATCTCCAGGTGCAGCCGGGGATCCCAACCCTCGATGCGCGGCAGCGTGCGCACCGCCACGCACTGGGTGTCGAGGCCGGCCAATTCCGGCTGTTCGAAACCGGCCAAGGCGCGGTCCAGGCGTTGTTCGGCCAGCGCAGCACGCACCGCCTCTGCCAGGCCCATGGGCACTCGCTGCTGCTCGCGCAGCAACTCGAGCTCCACCGACGAGGCGCGCGCCATCAACTCGCGCATCACCCTGGACGGCAATTGCGCATAGGTGCTGCGCAGTACCGCCCACTCCTCGGGCACTGGCCCGTCGTAGGCCTGGTACATCTGCTCAAACAGCGGCTTGCGATCCGCCTTGAGGTGCGCCAGTAAGCGCCGCGCCAACACCCCATGTTGCTGGTCGGCAGCAACGTCCTCCCCCAACAGGGCGAGTTTTTGCGACTCGTCGAGCTCCGACAGCAGCACATCAAACACTTGCCCTTCAGCCACTGCATGCTGCGTGATTGGCAGCCGATGAGTGCCACTAGCGGGGTAACGCGCCGTCACCGCGCCCTGCGCATCCACCACCTCGAAATAGCGTCCCTCGGGCCAACCCGGCAACAGCGCCAAGGCCTGCATCTGCGCGGTCGCGTGTTCGGCGTTGAGGTACACACCACGCTCCAGCAGCCAGATCAGGTCGCGAATCGATTGCTCCACCCGGAACCGCTCATACACATCACGAAAGCGCGCGGGAAAGGGCAAGCACTCGCGAGCCAGGTGGTACGCCCAGGGGGGCTGCATATCCAGGATGTCGCTGACCAGGCGCAGCTTGCGCGAATCCAGGTGGGGGTGACGACTGCCGGGCTCCAGGCGCGAGAACAGGTAATCCTGGTCCTCCCAGCGTTCAGGCTGTTCGAATGCAAAGCGCCAGGCGCCCTCGCCGTTGTGCAGGAGCGCAGGGCGATAGGCATCCTGGCGTGTCGGATGGAGGGCGTGCCATTGGCCCAGCTTGGCGTCAAAGGCAATCCGATGAACGAAACCGACCACTTTGACGTAGCAATGGCCGCCAATCCGGTAGATGCCTTCTGCGTCCGCCATCACGTTCTCGGGCAACTGCTGACGGTGCGCGTACCGGGCAATATCGGGCCGCCAGAGCCGCAGATGTCCATCGGTCGAGCGCACCGCTTCCAGCTCCGCAAAAAAGCGCCCCATGCTCAACTGCGCGCGCTTCAACACGTTGCCCACCACTTTGGCGCCGGCTGCGAACACCACCATCGAGGTGATACTTTGCGCCACCGCGCCCAGTTGCCTGAGCGCCTCGCCCTTGTCCCCCCGCCGCCAGTCCTCGATGCCGTCATACACCTCGCCGAGCAGTTGCCCCACCGCCACGCCCGTCATCAGCAGGGCCAAGGCCGGGACGACAAAACCGGCGAGGTTGAGCAAGGTCAATCCAGCCTCCAGATACTCCATCAGGCGCTGCTTGCGCACCTCTTCGTCCACGTCCGCCACGGGCACCGCCAGCGTGCGCGCATCGATCTGCAGCTTGCCCACGTAAGTGCTGAAAAAGTGCCTGGCCAGGCTCACCATGATGGGCCGGGCCTCCAGCACGCCAAGGCTGCGGTGCTCGTCGAATCGCGAGAAAAACCCCACCCGGTCAACCTCCCCCAGGTAGCCGGTAAAGAAGCGCCGATAGCTGCTCACTTCCAGCTTCAGTTCCAGGTAAACCTTGAAGTCGTTGAGGGATGGGTACTCGAAAAACGGCCGCTGCGGTTCATTGGGCATGTAGACCACACAAGGCTGCTGGGGGTATTCGCCAATCGGGCGGGCCGAAAACACCAGCACGCTCCACAGGCAGCAATCGCGTGCATTGAGGCCTTGCCAGAGCACCGGGCGCCCTTGGTACAGCTGGCTCTTCGCCGCGGCCGGGCTGAGGTCCTGCTCCAGCAATGCACACAACATGGCGTAGGTTTCGCGGCTGATATCGCCGCGCATCAGGGCGATATGGGCATCGATCTTTACGTCCAGGGTTTTCATCCGGCCGATCGCCAGCGCCACGTCACTGGCAACGCCCTCGTCGCGATCGAGGTGGAACACCTCATTGATGTGCTGCTGGTACCGACGCCCGAGGTCGAGCGCCCGGCAACCTTCGGCAAACTCATGGGGCGCAACGTCGATAACGCTGCGGTCTTGCGCTTGCAGCCGCGACTCGACGGGATATCGCTCGGCAAGGGCCTCATCCGCCGAAAAGTTCTGCATGGCCCTATGCAACAGGCTGTGTTTTTCCAGGCGCACGGTGCGCTCATACTCGCGCGGCAACACATCTGCCTGATACTCGTAGAAGGCCCGGATAAACAGGTCCTTTTTTGGCTCCAGCGTGACCTGCCACTGCGCCTGGCCGTAGGCCTGCAACTGCTCGCTGCAAAACTCGTCCAGACTGCGCAATGCCTGCAAGTGCTGCGTGACGCCCGCCTTGGCCTCTTCAACATACGCCGCGTCCCGCTCCAGCGCCTCCAGCAACCCTGGCGGGGAATTGATCATCCAGCCCGGCAGGCGCTGTTGCAGGACCTGGGCCTTGGCCAGGTCGCCGGTCATCTCCAGCAAGGCAGCTTGCAACTGCTGCCGGGTCAATTGAGTGAATGTGTGGGTCAAATCAGCCTGTGCCTGCATGCGCAATGTTCCTTATTGCCATGGATCAAAACACCACGATACCCGCTGCGCCATGCTCGATTAACGCTGATTCCTGATCGCTTGCGCGCCATTGCAGAGGTTTTTTGCATGGATCAAATAGCCGGCTAACACCCGCGCCAACCCTGGCCCCCGTGATCGACTAGAATGGCCGCCTTGCCTTTGCCGAGTTGCCCATGAACCCCGTACAGCCCAATGCCCAGCTCGACTGGGACGACCAGGGACGCCCGCGCTCGCGGGTGTTCGACGACGTGTATTTTTCCGACCAGTCGGGCCTGGAAGAAACCCGCTACGTGTTCCTTGAACAGAACCGCCTGCAAGAGCGCTTTGCCGCGCTGCCGGTGGGTGGGCGCCTGGTGATCGGGGAAACGGGGTTTGGCACCGGGTTGAATTTTCTGTGTGCCTGGCAACTGTTTGCACAGCACGCGACGCCGGGGGCGCGCCTGCATTTTGTCAGTGTGGAAAAGTACCCGCTGAGCCACGCCGACCTGCAACGCGCCCTCGCCCTCTGGCCAGAGCTCAAACCGTTGGCCGAGCAATTGCTGGCGCAGTACATCGCCATCCACCCGGGTTTCCAGCGCCTGGTCCTGGATAACGGGCGGGTGACGCTGACGCTGCTGATCGGCGATGCCCTGGAGCAACTGCCGCAGCTCGACGCCCAGATCGACGCCTGGTTCCTCGATGGTTTTGCCCCGGCGAAAAACCCCGAGATGTGGACCGCCGAGCTGTTCGCCGAACTGGCGCGCCTGGCTGCCCCCGGCTCGACCATCAGCACCTTCACCAGCACCGGCTGGGTGCGGCGCCTGCTCAATGGCGCCGGGTTCAAGATGAAACGCACGCCGGGCATCGGCCATAAGTGGGAAATCCTGCGCGGTGAGTTTCTTGGCTGGCCGGCCGACGCGGCGCCAGTTGCGGCGATCAAGCCGTGGTTCGCCAGGCCACCGGCCCCCAAAGGCGAACGGCGGGCCCTGGTGATCGGCGGCGGCATGGCCGGTTGCGCCAGCGCGGCCAGCCTCGCCGCACGGGGCTGGCAAGTCAGCCTGCTGGAACGGCATGCCGGCCTGGCCCAAGAGGCCTCGGGCAATCCGCAAGGGGTGCTCTACCTCAAGCTGTCGGCCCATGGCACGGCCCTTTCGCAGATGATTGTCAGCGGGTTCGGGCATACCCGGCGCCTGCTGGAACACTTGCAACGGGGGGTGGATTGGGACGGTTGTGGCGTGCTTCAACTGGCGTTCAATGCCAAGGAGGCCGAACGCCAGGCGCAACTGGCCCAGGCATTTGCCCCTGACTTGCTGCACCTGCTGGACCGGGATCAGGCCCAGGCCCGCGCCGGGATTGGCCTGGAGCATGGCGGGTTGTTTTTCCCCGAGGGCGGCTGGGTGCATCCGCCGGCGTTGTGCCAGTGGCAGGCAAGTCAGCCGGGGATCACGGTGCATGTGCATCATCAAGTGTTGGCGCTGCGCAAAGTCAACGATCAATGGCAGGCCTGGGACGGCGACCGGTTGCTGGCCAGCGCCCCCGTGGTGGTGCTGGCCGGGGCGGCCGAGGTCAAGCAGTTTGCCGCCAGCGCCGAGCTGCCCCTCAAGCGCATTCGCGGACAGATCACCCGCTTGCCACAGACTGCCGCCAGCCAGGCGTTGGCTACCGTGGTCTGCGCCGAAGGCTATGTGGCACCGGCCCGCCTGGGCGAACATACCCTGGGCGCCAGCTTTGATTTCAAGAGCGATGACCTGACCCCCACCGTCGCCGAGCACGCGGGGAACCTGGAACTGTTGCAGGAAATCTCCCCCGACCTGGCCCAGCGCCTGCGCACCGCCATGCTCGACCCGCACACCCTGAAGGGCCGCGCGGCGTTTCGCTGCACCAGCCCGGACTATCTGCCGATTGTCGGGCCACTGGCCGATCCCCAAGCCTTCGCCCTGGCCTTTGCCGCCCTGCGCAAGGACGCCCGCCACACACCAGACACCGCCTGCCCATGGTTGGACGGCCTGTACGTCAACAGCGGCCACGGTTCACGGGGCCTGATCACCGCGCCGCTGTCGAGTGAACTGCTGGCGGCATGGCTGGACAACGAACCGCTGCCCCTGCCCCGCAGCGTGGCCGAGGCCTGTCATCCCAACCGTTTTGCGCTGCGGGCGTTGATTCGCAGCAACGTGGCAAAAACACCTGGCTAAGCTCGCGGCCCGCCACTTTCGGCATACGCCTGCTCAATGGCCAGGAGCACCTGGGAATCAGCGTTGACCAGCCAGGTCGGCAGCCGGTCTTACAAGACCTGCGCCTTGTCCAGGTCACCGGTGAGATCCAGCAGCGTTGCCATCAATTCGTCCTGAGTCACAGGTTCGACAACCTGGCTCAAATGACCTGTTTGCGTGATTCACAACGTTCCTTCATTGCATTGTTCAATGACGCCAGACGATAAGCCCACGCTCGCCTTGAAAAGGTTCAAATAGCTGGGGAGTTGCCTGGCGAAACACCCCATTATTTGCATCTGAGCTTGACCTGATTACCCCCCGTTTCACCCACGCCCCGCAGGCCGCGGCGTGGCCCGCGACACAAGCAGGCCGTTTGCCATATAACTTATTGATCTAAAACTCCACCTATAGCCACGGGTCAGTCCTTGGGTACCCGCCGTTTTGGCGCGTGCATGTTTGCCCCTCCCCAACGGAAAAACCGGTAAGGACTTTATGTGCGGATTAGCTGGAGAACTGCGTTTCGATCATCAACCTGCCGACCTGGCAGCGGTGGAACGAATCACCCATCACTTGGCGCCACGCGGACCTGACGCGTGGGGCTTCCATGCCCAAGGGCCAATTGCCCTGGGCCATCGTCGCCTGAAAATCATGGACCTGTCGGACGGCTCGGCCCAACCGATGGTCGACGCCCAACTGGGCCTGTCCCTGGCGTTCAATGGCGCGATCTACAACTTCCCGGAGTTGCGCACCGAGCTTGAAGCCCTGGGCTACGCCTTCTATTCGGGCGGTGACACCGAAGTGCTGCTCAAGGGCTATCACGCCTGGGGCGAAGCCTTGCTGCCCAAGCTCAACGGCATGTTTGCCTTTGCCATCTGGGAGCGCGACAGCCAGCGCCTGTTCATCGCCCGCGACCGCCTGGGCGTCAAGCCGTTGTACCTGTCGCGCACCGGCCAGCGCTTGCGCTTTGCCTCGGCGTTGCCGGCGTTGCTCAAGGGCGGTGATATCAACCCGATCCTCGACCCGGTGGCGCTCAATCACTACCTGAATTTCCACGCCGTGGTGCCGGCACCGCGCACCTTGCTGGCGGGCATCGAAAAACTGCCGCCGGCCACCTGGATGCGTATCGAGGCCAACGGTGCCACCGAGCAGAAAACCTGGTGGACCCTGCCCTACGGCCCCCATGACGATGAAAAACACCTGACCCTGGAAGACTGGACCGACCGCGTGCTCGACAGCACCCGCGAAGCCGTGGCCATTCGCCAACGGGCGGCAGTGGATGTGGGCGTGTTGCTGTCAGGCGGTGTGGATTCGAGCCTGCTGGTGGGCCTGCTGCGTGAAGTCGGGGTGCAGGACCTGTCGACCTTCTCCATCGGTTTTGAAGATGCCGGCGGCGAGCGTGGCGATGAGTTCCAGTACTCCGACCTGATCGCCAAGCATTACGGCACCCGACACCACCAACTGCGCATCGCCGAAAGCGAGATCATCGAGCAGTTGCCGGCCGCGTTCCGTGCCATGAGCGAGCCGATGGTCAGCCATGACTGCATTGCCTTCTACCTGCTGTCGCGGGAAGTGGCCAAGCATTGCAAGGTGGTGCAAAGCGGCCAGGGCGCCGATGAACTGTTCGCCGGTTACCACTGGTACCCGCAGGTGGACGGCGCCAGCGACCCTTACGCGGCTTACCGCGAGGCCTTCTTCGACCGCAGCTACGACGACTACGCGGCCACCGTGGCCCCGCAATGGCTGACCGCCAATGACGCCGCCGGCGACTTCGTGCGCGAGCATTTCGCCCAACCTGGCGCCGAGGCGCCTGTGGATAAGGCCCTGCGCCTGGACAGCACGGTGATGCTGGTGGATGACCCGGTCAAGCGTGTGGATAACATGACCATGGCCTGGGGCCTGGAAGCGCGCACGCCGTTTCTCGACTACCGCCTGGTGGAGTTGTCGGCGCGGGTGCCGGGCCGATTCAAGCTGCCGGACGGCGGCAAGCAAGTGCTCAAGGAAGCCGCGCGCCGGGTCATCCCCAGCGCGGTGATCGACCGCAAGAAGGGCTACTTCCCAGTGCCCGGCCTCAAGCACTTGCAGGGCGATACCCTGAACTGGGTGCGTGACCTGCTGCTGGATCCGAGCCAGGACCGTGGCTTGTTCAACCCGGCGATGCTCGACCGCCTGCTCACCGACCCCCAAGGGCAACTGACGCCGCTGCGCGGCTCCAAGCTGTGGCAATTGGCAGCGCTGAACCTGTGGCTCAGCGAACAAGGAATCTGATTGATGAAACCTCACGCCACGGCCTACAGCCAACGCCTGCTGCGCGGCCAGGCGCCGTCCTACGAACGCCTGCAAGCGCGCCTGGCCGAAGACGGCAGCGAACCGAGCGCGCAACCGATTGCCGTGCATTGCGGGTGGGGCCGGCTGTTAATCGGCCATACCTTCCCCGACCCGGCGAGCCTGGCCCTGGAGCTGCTCAACGAGCAGCCGGGAGAACGGGATATCGCCCTGTATGTGGCTGCGCCCCAGCAGATCCTGGGGATTGATCCGCAACAGTTGTTCCTCGACCCCTCCGACACCTTGCGCCTGTGGTTCACCGACTACCGCCCGGCCACCCGGGTGTTTCGCGGCTTTCGCATTCGCCGCGTCCAGAGCGAAGCCGACTGGCAGGCGGTCAATCGCCTGTACCAGGGGCGCGGTATGTTGCCGGTGGATGCCAACCTGCTGACGCCGCGCCACCAGGGTGGCCCGGTGTACTGGCTGGCCGAGGATGAAGACAGCGGCGCAGTGATCGGCAGCGTCATGGGCCTCAATCATCAAAAGGCCTTCCATGATCCGGAAAGCGGCAGCAGCCTCTGGTGCCTGGCCGTGGACCCGCAATGCTCGCGGCCTGGCGTCGGCGAAGTGCTGGTGCGCCACCTGATCGAGCACTTTATGAGCCGCGGCCTGAGTTACCTGGACCTGTCGGTATTACACGACAATCGCCAGGCAAAAAGCCTGTACGCCAAGCTCGGCTTTCGTGCCCTTACAACGTTTGCCATCAAGCGCAAGAACGGCATCAACCAGCCGTTGTTCCTCGGGCCGGGGCCGCAGGCGGGGTTCAACCCCTATGCGCGCATCATTGTCGAAGAAGCGCACCGACGCGGGATTGATGTGCAGGTGGACGATGCCGCAGCCGGGTTGTTCACCCTTAGTCATGGCGGGCGCCGGGTGCGCTGCCGTGAGTCGTTGAGCGACCTGACCAGTGCGATCAGCATGACCCTGTGCCAGGACAAAAGCCTGACCCATAAAGTATTGAGCGCCGCCGGCTTGAAATTGCCAGCGCAACAACTGGCGGCCAGCGCCGACGATAACCTGGAGTTTCTCGACGAACACCAGCGCATCGTCGTCAAGCCCCTCGACGGTGAACAGGGCCAAGGCGTGGCCGTGGACTTGCAGACCATCGAAGAAGTGCAAGGCGCCATCGAGGCGGCGCGCCAGTTTGACTCGCGGGTATTGCTCGAGAGTTTCCACGAAGGCCTGGACCTGCGCATCCTGGTGATCGGCTTTGAAGTGGTGGCCGCCGCGATCCGCCGCCCGGCCCAGGTGATCGGTGACGGCAAGCATAGCGTCGGCGCCTTGATCGAGGCGCAAAGCCGCCGACGCCAAGCGGCCACCGATGGCGAAAGCCGGATCCCCCTGGACGACGAAACCCTGCGCACCTTAAAGGCAGCGGGTTACGACTACGACAGCATCCTGCCTTCGGGCGAAGTGCTGGCGGTGCGGCGTACCGCCAACCTGCACACCGGGGGTTGCCTGGAAGATGTCACGGCGACGCTGCATCCGACGCTGGTGGATGCAGCGGTGCGTGCGGCGCGCGCCCTGGATATTGCGGTGGTCGGCCTGGACCTTATGGTGCCGGCCGCTGACCAGCCGGAGTACGTATTTATCGAAGCCAACGAACGCGCAGGATTGGCCAACCATGAACCACAGCCCACGGCAGAACGGTTTGTGGATTTGTTGTTTCCCCACAGCCAAACCACGGCTTGAGACATGAGCTGTCTGGACGGGCCTCATCGCGGGCAAGCCCGCTCCCACAGGTTGATGTGTGAACACATTTAAAGGTGGGAGCTGGCTTGCCTGCGATGGGGCCGGCCCAGGCAACACATACCCAGCCCCTCATCGAAACCATCGATGCCCTCAACTCATCAGGAGTTTCCATGACCCGAACCATCCCCGAACCGGATCTCAACTACCTGCAGAAAGTGCTGCTGGAAATGCTCGCCATCCCCAGCCCCACCGGGTTTACCGACACCATCGTGCGCTACGTCGCCGAGCGCCTGGAAGAGCTGGGCATCCCCTTTGAGATGACCCGGCGCGGCACCATCCGCGCCACCCTCAAGGGCCAGAAAAACAGCCCGGACCGCGCGGTTTCCGCGCACCTGGACACCATCGGCGCCGCCGTGCGGGCGATCAAGGACAATGGCCGCCTGACCCTGGCCCCGGTGGGCTGCTGGTCCAGCCGTTTTGCCGAGGGCAGCCGCGTCAGCCTGTTCACCGACAATGGCGTGATCCGTGGCAGCGTCCTGCCACTGATGGCCTCCGGGCACGCGTTCAATACCGCGGTGGATGAAATGCCAATCAGTTGGGACCATATCGAACTGCGCCTGGACGCCTACTGCGCCACCCGCGCCGATTGCGATTCCCTGGGGATCAGCGTCGGTGATTTCGTGGCCTTCGACCCGCTGCCGGAATTTACCGAAAGCGGCCATATCAGCGCCCGCCACCTGGATGACAAAGCCGGCGTCGCAGCCTTGCTCGCGGCCCTCAAGGCCATCGTGGACAGTGGCGAACCGTTGCTGATCGACTGTCACCCGCTGTTCACCATCACCGAAGAAACCGGCAGTGGCGCGGCCGCCGCATTACCCTGGGATGTCAGCGAATTCGTCGGCATCGACATTGCCCCGGTCGCCCCCGGCCAGCATTCCAGCGAGCATGCAGTAAGCGTGGCGATGCAGGACTCTGGCGGCCCCTACGACTATCACCTGTCCCGCCACTTGCTGCACCTGGCGGCGGAAAACGACCTGCCGGTACGCCGTGACCTGTTTCGCTATTACTTCAGCGACGCGCACTCGGCGGTCACCGCCGGCCACGATATCCGCACCGCGTTGCTGGCCTTTGGCTGCGATGCAACCCACGGCTACGAGCGCACCCATATCGACAGCCTCGCCGCCCTGAGCCGCCTGCTGGGCGCCTACATCCTCAGCCCGCCGGTATTTGCCAGCGATGCGCAACCGGCCCAGGGCTCCCTGGACCGCTTCAGTCATCAACTGGAACATGAAACACAAATGGAGAGCGACACCCGTGTGCCCTCGGTGGACAGCCTGGTCGGACAGAAATCCTGAGGCTGGCAACTATGATCCCGGCACAGTAGGATCGCCGGGATCCACCATTTGAGGCTTGTATGCTGATTCCCTACGATGCACTTGAAGTCGACACCCTGACCCGCCTCATCGAAGACTTCGTGACCCGCGACGGCACCGACAACGGCGACGACACGCCCCTGGAAACCCGCGTACTGCGGGTACGCCAGGCGTTGACCAAGGGCCAGGCGCTGATCGTTTTCGATCCGGAGAGTGAACAGTGCCAGTTGATGCTCAAGCACGACGTGCCCAAGCACCTGTTCGACTAAGGGTTGGCCACGGGCACCGGGTGCCCCTGTAGGCTGCGGATCTTTTCGTAGACCTCCGCCCGATGCACATTGACCCCTGCCGGCGCTTCCACGCCGAGTTTCACCTGGAGGTTGTTGACCTCCAGGATCCGCAGGGTGATGTGATCGCCGATGGAAATGATTTCGCCTACCGCGCGGCTAAGTACCAGCATGGCGTTTGTCCTTTGGAAAGTTACCGGACCGCGACCATGCGCCCTCCCCTACGAGCCATCAATAACCTGCTAGATAAACAGATCCACCCTACAAACCATAGCTGCCTTTACTGACAGACGAATATCAAACAGCCCAATAAGTCCGCAAAAACATAAACCCATTGTTTATATCTTTCAGCCTTTGGCCGACTGCGCCTTGGCGCGCATTTTTTCCGACATGTTGGTCATTTCGTCATACAGCAACTGCGGATTTTTCTGCTTCAGTGCCCAGGCCATCCGCCCCTGTTCGTGAGGCAGGATCATGAATTCACCGACGGCCACACGCTGGTAGATGTAATCGGCAATGTCTGCTGCAGTGATGGGCGAACTTTCCAGCAATTTGCCGACCTGGGCCTTCATCGCCGGGGTCGGGCCGCGGAATGAGTCCAGCAGGTTGGTCTGGAAGAACGACGGGCACACCACATGCACCCCGACTTCCTGCTGCTTGAGTTCCACCAGCAGGCTTTCCGAGAGCGCCACCACACCGGCCTTGGCCACGTTGTAGTTGCTCATGGCCGGGCCTTGCATCAGGGCCGCCATGGAGGCGATGTTGATGATCCGGCCCTTGCTCTTTTCCAGCAGCGGCAGGAAGGCCTTGCAGCCCTTGACCACGCCCATCAGGTTGATTGCGATCTGCCAATCCCAATCCTCCAGGGACAGCTCGCTGAAGAACCCACCGGAGGCGACCCCGGCGTTGTTGACGATCACATCAATGCCGCCCAGCTTGACCTCACAGGCCTGGGCAAAGGCCGTGAGCTGGCTGTAGTCACGCACGTCACAGCGCTGGATAAACCCGTCGCCACCGGCCTGGCGCACCAGCGCGAGGGTTTCCTGCAAGCCCGGCTCGCTCACATCCGACAAGGCCAGCTGCCAGCCTTCGCGGGCCCAGCGCAGAGCGATTTCGCGACCCAGGCCGGATCCGGCGCCGGTGATCATCATGCGATTTTGCATAGGAAGTAGCCTTGTGGTTCAGGGAGGAAGTAAGCGCCAGTGTAGCGAAGGTTATTCACCGGCCCATGCACCATCAAGTTGCTGAATGCCCGGGGCAAACCAAAAGCCCGGTCGGATGCCGGGGCCTGGGGTAAGTTCAATCTTTTTAAACTAAGTGCGACACAGCACAACAATTAAAAAGGAAATAAGCCAGCGGCCAAATCGCATTAAAAAAACAGGGAATTTTCTGCAAAGTGCAGGAGTCGGATCAGTTAAGGCAGCCGTTTTAGATGTTCGGCTCTGGTATTAACAATCAGGTCTTTTCAGAAGACGAATAAGGAAAACACACTATGAGCCTCATTCTTATCATTGTTCTGATCCTCCTGCTGGTCGGCGGTCTGCCGGTGTTCCCGCACTCGCGCAACTGGGGTTATGGGCCATCGGGTATTCTCGGCACGGTGCTGGTGGTGCTGTTGATTCTGTTGCTGCTGGGCAAGATATAACCCCCCAGCGTTAAAAAAAATGCAAAAAAAAGAGGCCTTGTAAAAGGCCTCTTTTTTATTGCCGGGCGATTAGTCCGGCTTGCCGTCCACTACGCCTGCGGTGTTATCCAGCAGGCTCTTGGTGGCGGTTTGCAGGAACGACTCAAGTTTCTGCTTGAGTTGCGCCTCATCCGCCGACTCAGGGATCACCTTGCCACTTGGGTTGGCGCCCAGTTCGTATTGCCACAGCTTGGGTGGCATTTCCTTGGGCAGTACCAACACGCGGTCAGCGGTGAGCAAGGCCACGGTCTGGTCGCTGCCCGAGGGCTTGATCACGCCAAAGCCCTTGTCGCCTTCCGGCAGGTTGAGCAGGTCACGGCCCCAGCACTGGTGGCGGGTTTCCCCGCCCAGGCGGCCCATGATGGTCGGCACGATATCGATCTGCGTGCCCACGGTGTGGTCACGCACACCGAACTTGTCCTGCACGCCCGGTGCGATCAGCAGCAGCGGCACGTTGAAGCGGCCCAGGTCCATTTCGGTGATCTGTTGCTCGTTACCAAAACCATGGTCGCCGACGATCACAAACAGGGTGTCCTTGAAGTACGGCTCCTTGCGGGCCTTCTCGAAGAACTGGCCCAGGGCCCAGTCGGAGTAGCGCATGGCCGTCAAATGCTCGTTGAGGCGGCCACGGTCAGTCACCGCCTCGACCGGCAACGGCGTCGGCAAGGCGTACGGCGTATGGTTGGACAGGGTTTGCAGCAGAGCGTAGAACGGCTTGCCGCCTTCACGTGCCTTCAACTCCTGCAGGCCACGATTGAACATGTCCTGGTCGGACACGCCCCAGGTCGGATCGGAGAACACCGGGTCGACGAAGTCATTGCGGCCAATGAAGTTGGTCATGCCCTGGTTGCTGAAGAAGCCCGACTGGTTGTCCCAGGCGAAGTCGCCGTTGTAGACATACACGTCGTCGAAATCACGGGCACTGAGCAATTGCGGCAGGCCCGACAGCTTGTGGCTGCCTTCGGGGGTCTGCATCAGGTATTCAAAGCCTGGCAGGTTCGGGAAGCAGGCCATGGTGGCGAACATGCCCTGGTGGGTATGGGTGCCATTGGAGAAGAAGCGGTCGAACAGCAGGCCTTCCTTGGTCAACTCGTCGAAGTACGGCGTGATCTTGCCGCCACTGCCCAGGGCGCCCACCGAGTGACCGGCGAAGCTTTCCATCAGGATTACCACGACGTTCTTGATCGGCAGGGTCTTCTCGGCCGGTGGCGTAAAGTCACGGCGCACGGCGGCAGTGTCGGTATCCACCAGTTTTTCGTCAGGCAGCACCAGCATGTCGCGCACGGTCTGGGTGGCCAGCGGCTGCTCCAGGGTGGCTTTCCAGACGTTCTCGCGGTGCTCGGAGAACCGCGCCTTGGCCGCCCCGATCAGCGACAACGTGCCGTTGAGGCCCAGGTGGTTGGCGAAGTTCGAGTCGGTGGTGTACACGTCACCCCAACGCAGCGGCGGGCCCTGGCGCAGGGTGCCGCGCGCGGCGACCACGGCAATCAGCAGGCACACCACGAACACCGCGATGCGGCTGTACCACGGCGCGACCTGGCGGGTGCCGACGGTGCCACCGCTGAACGGGCCACGGGGGCGCGTTGCGCGGTCGGCGCCCTTGAAGGCGATGCTCAGGATAAACGTACCCACGGCCCAGCCCAGCAGGTAGCGCACCACCGGGAAACCGTACCAGAGCATGCTCATCACGGTTTTCGGATCTTCCTTGACGTACTGGAAGACCAGCCCGTTGAGGCGCTGGTGGAACTCGCGGTAGAAGTCCATCTCCATCAGGCCAAGGAACAGCGCAATGCTGGAGACCACGGTCAGCCACAGCCGGAAGAACCCGCGGGCGGCCATGGCGCGCACGCTGAACAGGGCCAGGATCAGCGGGATGCTCAGGTACACCACCAGGCGCAAGTCCAGGCGCAGGCCATTGGCGAACGCTTCCAGGAAGGTCGCGGCCGGGGTGTCGAGCATCATGTCGCGGTTGTACACCAACAGTCCCAGGCGCAGCAGGGAAAGCATCACCATCATGACCAGGGCGCAGAGCAGCGTGTAGGCCAGGTGGGATTTGACGGTCGGTTGCAGCAGGCGATTAGCAGCTCGCTGCTGATTCAGGGCGTCCGGGTTTGCCATGTTGTTTGAGGACCCATTGGAAGTTTAAGTTGCGAAATAATGCAGCGGCGTCCTGCCCCGCCAATAAAGGCGCAGGGTCCAGGGTATTACGCGGTGGGCAGATGGTGCCCGATCAACATCGGCAACGCTATTGATTACTCATTGCGCAGGGCTCCTGGCGGCACAGACGGACCGTGGCAGGAAAATAAAGCGGGGGAATTGTCTTGGATGAAGTGTGAAAATTTTGTGCAGCGAATATCTCGAAACACAAATCTACAGAACACAGCGTAATTAAAGGTGGGAGCGGGCTTGCTCGCGATAGCGGTGTATCAGTACCAGATTGATTGGCTGACACACCGTTATCGCGAGCAAGCCCGCTCCCACATTATTTATCTGCTTGTGCGCGCTAAGGGTCAGATCCGCACATTGCCCCGTGGCCCGGCGATGGCCCAGATAATCAGGCCCAGTACCGGCAACAGCAGGATCAACAGGATCCACAACACTTTGGCCCCGGTGCTGGCGCCGCTTTTGAACACGTTGATGATCGCCCAGATATCCAGCGCCAGGATGATCAACCCGATCAGACCATTAAATGTGGAACCCATGGTGTCGCTCCTAAGTGAGGGTTTGCCTGTTTAGGATAGCCAGCCCTGGCCAGGGTTCCGTTTTATTTCAGACATGCACTGCGATGCGCAGGGCTTCCAGGGACGGTTCGCCCTTGATCCCGAGTTCGGCACACAACGCCAGCACCCGTGGCACGTCGTTGCCATACACCAACACCGCCTGGATTTCGTCATCGAGCAACTGGCTGAAATTCATCAGGGTATAGCCGCCGTTTTCCGGGTTCATGGCGTCGAGCTGGATCTGGATGCGATTGAGCGCCGTCAGCGCTTCGGTCTTGGCCAGTTGCTTGGGCTTGAGGTTGAACGCTACGTCGGGGCCGAAGGAGGCGACGATCTGGGCGAACAGGTCCTGGTAGGTATCGGCCTGGAACAGCACCGTCTCCGGCAGGCTGCCCACCACAATCCACTCGCCCAGGGGGATGGGGAAGCTGTCGTCGTAGTTGATATCGGGGTTGGCCGCTAGGAACCCATCGGCATCGGCGTAGGCCTGACTGGCCTCATCGGCGATCCGCACGATCTCGGCGTCGCCCAGGCAACCGGAACTGATTTTAGTGATGAGTTCGACGAGCGCGGTGTTCATGGGCGAATCCTGTGGCGAGGCTGATTTTGAGGGCGCAAAGCCTACACCAGTTTTTGCAACTGCGCCGTCGTATCCGCTGCTCCCATGGTCTGGGCCGCACCCAGCGCGGTCACACCCTGGGCATCCGTGGCCTTGGGGTTGGCCCCGACGCTGAGCAGGTACTCGACCATCTCGGTACGGTTGAACATCGCCGCCATCATCAGCGCCGTGCGGCCATCGGCAGAAGCGCCGTCAACCGGGCTGCCGCCTTCGATCAATGCCTTGACCACCGCCAAGTTGCCCTTGAATGCCGCGCCGGCAATCGGCAGTTGGTTCTTGTCGTTGGCGATCTGCGGGTCGGCCTTGAACTCCAGCAGCACCTTCACCGCCTCGGCGTGCCCGTGGTAGGCGGACAACATCAACAAGGTGTCGCCATTGTGGTTACGCAGATTGACCGGCAAGCCCTTGGCCAGCAGCGCGGCCAGCATGGCGGCATCGCCTCGACGGGCGACGTCGAAGACCTGCTCGGCAAATTCGGCGGCTTCTTCTTCGGTCATTTGTTTGGCTTGATCTGACATCTGCGGCTCCCTGGAGGGTGTGGCGTAAGGCCGTCAGTTTCCCGAGCAGCGCCACGCCTGTCACCCCTTTTCTATCGAAAGCTTCGATAGCCAGACTCTATCAAGTGCCTTAGTAGCGATACTTTCCACCCTGGATATCCGCCAGCACCTGGCCGGTTACCGGTACGTAGGCATCCGTACCCGGCAGCCAGGCATACAGTGGATCGTCGCCAACCCGGGCCGGGTCGAACGCTTCTTCCTTGAGCCGCACCTTCTGGTACTTGAAAGTGCCGGTGGTTTCCATCTTCACCTTGATCCGCAGGAACAGCGGCACCGCATAGGCTGGCATCTGGCTCTGGGCGAACTGCAGCAACGCCTGCATATCCAGGGTGGCCAGGGATTCGGACGGGGTAATCGCGGCCATACCGGCACGACCGTTGGTGTTGGCGATTTCCACCCCGTAGGCCACCGCCTCAGTGATCTGCGGGTGCTGCATAAAGATGTTCTCCACTTCGGTGGTGGAGACGTTCTCGCCCTTCCAGCGATAAGTGTCGCCCAGGCGGTCGACGAACTGCGCATGGCCAAAGCCGATACTGCGCAACAGATCGCCGGTGTTGAAATAGCGATCGCCCTTCTCGAACACATCACTCAACACCACCTTGCGGTTCTTTTCCGGGTCGGTGTAGCCATCGAACGGCGCTTTGTCGTCGATCCTGGCCAGCAGCAGGCCCTGGCCGCCCTTCTGCACTTCACGCATAAACCCATTGCTGCCACGGATCGGCTCGCAGGTGTCGTGGGCGTAGTCCACCAGCGCCCAGTGCATCAGGGAAAAGCCGATGGTGTTGTCGAAATTCAGCACGTTGGTGAAGCCGATATTGCCGTCGCTGGCCGCGTACAGCTCGCAGATATGATCGACGCCAAAGCGCTCCTTGAACGGCCCCCACACACCAGGACGCAAGCCGTTGCCGATCATCTTCACCACGCGGTTGTCGCGGTCGCGCTCGCTGGGCGGCTGGTCGATCAGGTAGCGGCACAACTCGCCGACGTAACCCAGGGTGGTTGCGTTGAATTTGCGCACATCGTCCCAGAACTGGCTGGCGCTGAACTTGCGCCGGATGGCAAACCCCGACGCGCCGGCAATCGCCGAGCCCCAGCACACACACAGCCCGGTGGCGTGGTACAGCGGCAGGGTGCAATAGACGACGTCTTCAGGCCCCATGTCCAGGGCAATGGTGCCGAAGCTGGCCGAGGACTTCATCCAGCGGCCATGCTTGAAGATGCCGGCCTTGGGCAAGCCCGTGGTGCCGGAGGTGTAGATATAGAAGCAAGGGTCGTTGAAGTAGATCTGTTGGCTGCTGGCCGGGTTATCCGTCGGGCAGTCCGCGCTGGCGGCCATCAGGTCGATATAGCCCTGGGGCACCGGCGCCGCCTGCTGATCGGCGACATACCAGGTACGCAGCGGATCAATCGCCACCTGCCCCCGCACCGCGTCGAAGGCCTCGACCAGTTCGGCGCCGACTACAATCGCCACGGGGTTGACCAGGGTCAGGCTATGCACCAGCACCGCCTGGGTTTGCGCGGTGTTGAGCATGGCGCAGATACCGCCGACCTTGGCCACCGCCAGTACAGTCAGCAACAGCTCAGGGCGGTTTTCGATAAATAGGGCGACCACATCGCCCTTGCCAATGCCTTGGGCCTGCAAGTGATGGGCGATGCGATTGGCGTGCTGGTTGGCCTGGCGGTAACTGAGCACCTGGTCGCCATATAACAGCGCGGCGCCCTCGGGGTTGCGCTGGGTAGCCTGCTCGAAGGTCCAGCCCAGCCCGCAGGGCTGGTCGGGGTCAGTGATGTTGGCGACGCGGATCCCGCGCACCAACCGTGGCAGGGCCCTGACAATGGTCGGCACCTTACGCAACATCATGCCGAGGGTGATCATCTCGCTGTTCGGATTGCTCATGCACAGAAGTCCTTTTTCTTATTGTTGGTAGGGTGCGCGGGCCTTCATGCGGCGTAGGACCGTTCCTGAATGCCTTGCAGGAAAATACGCCAGCCGTTCCTTGGCTGTACACGCAGGATTTGCAATGTTTTGTATCCCGCCCAGAGGTGAACGCCAGCACCGCTCGTCAGCGGCCAATAGCGCAAAATGCAGGATGCACGATGGCCATTCATGCATATTGCACGAATCTGAAAATTTCGAATTTTTATAAGATGCTGATTTATATGATGTTTTTATAAATAGCGATACTGGCACAATCACTGCACCTATCACTCCATGCCGCACAACACGAGCCAATGGAGCCGATAGACATGAGCCTGATCCAAGACAAATTCGCTTCTGTATTCTCCAACTACGACGTCACCACCCAGCCACGTCCCGACGGTGGCATCCTGCTGACCCTGCGCAACACCGAGGGCAAGCAGATCAAGCGCTCGATCTCGTACCAGCAACTGCACACCGCCGACCAACTGACCTGGGTCATTAGCGCAATCCGCCGTGACCTGGCAGAACAGGCCAGCGAGTTGCCACAGATTTCGATGCTGCAAAGCCAGCATCGCTTTGCCCTGCCGACCTACCACTCGGCCTGAGTACCAGCTTGTTTCCCAGGGCCGTGAAGCCGTTGCGCTTCACGGCCCTTTTTTTACCCGCATAAACCGCGCCGGATCGCTTCGCTTGCCGCCTGGACCCGGTTATTGACGTGCAACTTGCTGTAGATATTGCGCAAATGAAACTTCACCGTGGCCTGTGAGACACAGCGGATCCGGCTGATTTCCCACACTGTCTTGCCCTCCGTGGCCCAGCGCAGTATTTCCAACTCCTTGGCGGTCAACGGTTTATCCGGCAACGCCAGTTGCGCGCCGCCGGCCTGGCCGTCGCATGCCTGTACACAGGCTTCGTCTGCCGCAGGCTCCACGGATGGGGTTGGCTCCTCTGGGCTGCTCATACATACCTCTCCGTCTCTTATTGATTTGCACTGTCAATAATCGGATTCCTCCTATTGACAGACGAAATACACAGCGACGGGAGAGTTACATAAAGCCTGGGATTAACACATCGACCCACAGACAAATAGCTGGAACTTACAAACTATAGAGCCCATTCCCACAAACTTTTCCAACTTAGGTGTATTGAATAAGTTTTCGGAGAGTGAACTAACGTCAATCATCCAACCCAGGGAAATGTTGCGCGATGTCACTGCCGCTTACTTGCGCAACGGCCCCGGACGCCGTCTGGAACAGGCTGATCGCGACCACGCGCGGCTCTTCCCCCAAGTCGAACCAGCGCGGCATGCCGGCAGGGATGCGCAGCAGGTCGTGTTTTTCGCAGAGCACCGTGTACACGTAATCGTCGATGTGCAAGCCGAGCAACCCACGCCCGGCGGCAAACAGGCGGATTTCGTCGGCATCATGGCGATACTCGTCGCGCAAACCTGCAGCCACGGCATCCTTTTGCGGATGCTCGCGACTCACGCTCAACACCTGCACCTGCGCATAACCGTGTGCCGTCATGCAGGTGTCAATTTGCGCCTGGTACGCTGCGCTCACCTCGGCCGCACTGGCGCCGGCCTCGACACGGGTACTCGCCTGCCAGCGCTCGAAACCCACGCCCTGCTCGGCCAGGGTCGAGGCAATATCGTCAGCGTGGGTCAGGACCTTGTTCGGGGTGTCCGGGGTAGAAACGTGATAAACGCAAAGAATGCTCATAAAAAGGGTCCTCGGGCGGTAAGAGTCTGCAGATGATGGGCCGGGCTCACGGCCGCTCCTCGGGCAAGCGCTGCGCCATGATCAACGCAGCGGCCAGGGCTGCGAGGCTGGCGATACTGAAGGTCAGGGTCGGCCCCAACTGGTTCCAGCTATACCCGGAATACAAGGCGCCCAGCGCGCCGCCGGTACCGGCCAGCGCGGCGTAAAGGGCCTGGCCCTGGCCTTGTTGGCGCGCACCGAAGCTGCGCTGCACAAATTGGATGGCCGCTGCATGAAAGCTGCCAAAGGTTGCGGCATGCAGCAATTGGGCAAATAGCAGCACCCACAGGAACTCGGCGAACGCGCCCAGCAGCAACCAGCGCAACGCCGCCAACAGGAAACTGGCCACCAGCACCCGGCGCACCGAAAAGCGCGAGAGGATCCGGCTCATGGCCATGAACATCAGCACTTCCGCCACGACGCCCAGAGCCCACAACAGACCAATCACGCCACGGCTGTAACCGAGGCTTTCCAGGTGCAGGGTGAGGAAGGTGTAGTACGGGCCGTGGCTCATTTGCATCAAGGCGACACAAGCATAAAACGCCAGCACACCTGGGCTGCGCAGTTGCCGCAGGAAGCCGTCGCCGGCACCGCGCTCGCCCGTGGCAGCCGGCTGGGCATTGGGCACCCACCAGCTGGCACCGATGATACCGGCCATGATCAATACGATCGCCACCGGGTAGATATCCAGGCTCAGTGCCTCGAACAGCCGCCCCAGGGCGACGACGGCGAGGATGAACCCCACCGAACCCCACAGGCGGACCTGGCTGTAGCGCGAGGTCTGGCCTTGCAGGTGCGCCAGGGTGATGACCTCGAACTGCGGCAATACCGCGTGCCAGAAGAACGCATGCAGGGCCATCACCAGCGCCAGCCAGGCGTAGCTCTGGCTTACAAAGATCAGCGAAAAACTGAGCAGCGTACACACCGCGCCAAAACGCACGATGGCCAGGCGCCGACCGGTGTAGTCCCCCAGCCAGCCCCAGATATTGGGGGCCACGCAGCGCATCAGCATCGGGATTGCAACCAACTCGCCAATACGCGCGCTGGAGAACCCCAGATGATGGAAGTACAGCGCCAGGAACGGCGCCGTCGCCCCCAGCAGGGCGAAATAGAACAGATAGAAGCTGGAAAGTCGCCAGTACGGGAGTGCGGTCACGGTCAGACCGTCACAGCTGGCCCAGTACCGGGGTACTTACACGCACATCGGCATTCTGCCCACGGTGCCGCAGCAGGTGATCCATCAGCACAATGGCCATCATTGCCTCGGCAATCGGCGTGGCGCGGATGCCAACGCACGGGTCATGGCGGCCCTTGGTGATCACGTCCACCGGGTTGCCATGCACATCAATGGAGCGCCCCGGCGTGGTGATGCTCGACGTTGGCTTGAGCGCCAGGTGCGCCACAATCGGCTGGCCGGACGAGATGCCGCCAAGAATGCCGCCCGCATTGTTGCTGATAAAACCTTCTGGGGTCAGCTCATCGCGGTGCTCGGTGCCGCGCTGGGCCACGCAGGCGAAACCGGCGCCGATTTCCACACCCTTGACCGCGTTGATGCTCATCAGCGCGTGGGCCAGTTCGGCGTCCAGGCGGTCGAAAATCGGCTCGCCCAGGCCCGGCATCACCCCTTCGGCGACCACGGTGATCTTTGCACCCACCGAATCCTGGTCACGGCGCAGTTGGTCCATATAGGCCTCCAGCTCCGGCACCTTGTCCGGGTCGGGGCTGAAGAAGGCGTTGTCTTGCACGCTGTCCCAGCTCTTGAACGGGATTTCGATCGGGCCCAACTGGCTCATGTAGCCACGGATCACAATGCCCTGGGTTGCCAGGTACTTCTTGGCAATGGCCCCGGCCGCCACGCGCATTGCGGTTTCCCGCGCCGAACTGCGGCCACCGCCACGGTAGTCGCGCTCGCCGTATTTATGGTGGTAGGTGTAGTCGGCGTGGGCCGGGCGGAACAGATCCTTGATTGCCGAGTAGTCCTTGGACTTCTGGTCGGTGTTGCGGATCAGCAGGCCAATGGCGCAGCCAGTGGTGCGGCCTTCGAACACGCCGGAGAGGATTTCGACTTCGTCGGGCTCCTGGCGCTGGGTGGTGTGGCGGCTGGTGCCAGGCTTGCGGCGGTCGAGGTCGCGCTGCAGGTCGTCCAGGGACAGCTCAAGGCCGGGCGGGCAGCCGTCGACAATGGCGACCAACGCCGGGCCATGGCTTTCGCCCGCGGTGGTGACAGTGAACAGCTTGCCGTAGGTATTGCCGGACATGCAGAGCGCTCCGTGAAATCAGTTGAATCAACTCAACCGTGATAACTAAGCGCGCCAGTATACGCAGGC
This sequence comes from Pseudomonas sp. HC1(2025), assembly GCF_058742075.1. Classification (NCBI taxonomy): domain Bacteria; kingdom Pseudomonadati; phylum Pseudomonadota; class Gammaproteobacteria; order Pseudomonadales; family Pseudomonadaceae; genus Pseudomonas; species Pseudomonas sp. HC1(2025). The sequence goes on from NZ_CP196017.1 coordinate 3,935,397, forward strand.
TCACCCAGTAGTTCATCCTCGAAACCTTCCCGGTAGACGTTGGTCCAACCGGCACCTTCCTCATGATGGCGCGATGATGCTGCGAGTTTTGCTGTTCACCCTCACCCTGTTCTGTACCGTCGCCCACGCCGCCAGCCCTGTGGTGCTGCAACGCCCCATCAGCCTGGACACCGGCAGCGGCGAGTTGTTTGGCTCGTTGTTGCTACCCCAGTCTGACAAACCGGTGCCCGTGGTGCTGATCATCGCCGGCTCCGGCCCCACCGACCGCAACGGCAACAGCGCCGAAGGTGCACGCAACGACAGCCTCAAGCGCCTAGCCTGGGTCCTGGCCCGGCATAACATTGCCAGCGTGCGTTACGACAAACGCGGCGTGGCCGCCAGCCTCAAGGCCACACCCGACGAGCGCAACCTGACCCTGGACGCCTATGTGGCCGACGCGGTGGCCTGGGGCCAATTGCTCAAGGCCGATCCACGTTTCGGCCCCCTGGTGGTACTGGGCCACAGTGAGGGCGCCTTGGTGGCTGCCCTCGCCGCCCCTGAACTCGAGCCTGCCGGGGTGATCTCCCTGTCCGGCAGTGCCCGCCCGGTAGACCAGGTGATTCGCCAGCAACTGGCAGATCACATGCCGCCGGCGCTGCTGCTACGCAGCAACCAAATCCTTGATCGACTCAAGGCCGGCCAGGTGGATGCCGATGTGCCAGGCCCGCTGCAAGGGATTTTCCGTCCCAGCGTGCAGCCATACCTGATCAGCCTGTTTCGTGCCGACCCCGCCGCGGCGTTCGCCCGCTTGACGATGCCGGCCCTGATCGTCCAGGGCACCACCGACCTGCAAGTGGGAGTGGCCGATGCCGAAAGGCTCAAGCAGGCCAAACCCGACGCAGAACTGGCGGTGATCCCCGGCATGAACCACGTGATGCGCATCGTACCCAGCGATGTGAAACAGCAATTGATCTCCTACAACGACCCGCAGTTGCCCCTCGCCGATGCGCTGGGCAGGCGCCTGGTTGGCTTTATCGACGGACTTCGCCCCCGATAAGCGACTATTGCCCCTCCAGTCCTGGAGAAAACGGCCGATAAGCACAGGGTCGACAGCAAAAAGCCTGTCGACTTGCTGGGCTTGGACAGGATCGCGCCGAATGACGAACACCGAAGCAGTACCACAACCTCCCGCCGAAACCACCGCCGACACCGAAGCGGCGGCTGCGGCTGCGGCTGCGCTGCCGTGGGCAGAGGTTGAGGCCGAACACTTCAAGATGCTGCGCCTGGCCCCCTTGGCCACCGACCGCGCCACCGGCGCCCGACCGTTGCGCTTTGTGCAATTTGGCTATGCCGAGCGCAACAACAAGGACCACAGCCTGCTGCGCATGGTCATCCAATTACCCGCCCAACGGGTGCGACGCGAACAGAATCACCTGGACGTGTGGGTCGACCACGCCACCCACCGCGTGCATTTTGGCCCGGGCAACAGCCTGGAAATCGAGCCGGCCAACCGAGGCCTGGGCCGCTTCCTGGTGGCCCAGGGTGCCGCATGGGCGAAAAAGAAGTGGTCGCACTATCGCGTCGACGGCGTGGACCTGGCGAACAAGGATGCATTGAACGAAGCCACCCGCCTGCGCCGCGACCACTTTTTGCGGATCCAGGGTTTTGATGTGGCCTATGCCGATGTCCAGCATCTGAAGGGGCATGTGCAGCCGGGCAAGGTCAGCGAAGTGCTGGACAGCTGGAACACCGAGAAGGTGCAGTTCGTGGAAATCCTCGAAGCCGCGCAGATGCTGCAACAGGCTGAGCAGAACCTGGCGGAGCAGGAAGTGAAGCTGCGCCACGAAGAAGAAAAGGTCATCAAGTTCAAGCGCGAGGACAGCGGCCTGCGTTTCACCATCACCTGCCTGGTGGCGTTCACCGTGTTCCAGGCGGGGCTGTTGATCTGGATTGCGACGCACCGCTGACAACACGCTTTAACTGATCAAACCAAATGTAGGAGCTGGCTTGCCTGCGATGCGGACGACTCGGTGTATCAGCGACACCGAGTTGATGCCATCGCTGGCAAGCCAGCTCCTACATGGACCGGGTTAGACCCTGGAGGCAAACACCGCCTGATGCTCCCGGCACTGCTGCGCCGTCAGCATGAACACGCCATGGCCACCGTTCTGGAATTCCAGCCAGGCAAAATCCACTTCCGGGTACAGCGCTTCAACGTGCACCTGGCTGTTGCCCACCTCGACAATCAGCAAACCCTTCTCGCTCAGATGGTCGGCCGCCTCGGCCAACATCCGGCGCACCAGGTTCAAGCCGTCGTCACCGCAGGCCAGGCCCAACTCGGGCTCGTGCTGGTATTCGTCGGGCATGTCGGCAAAGTCTTCGGCATCGACATACGGCGGGTTGGACACAATCAGGTCGAAACGCTGGCCGGGCAAACCGTCGAAGCCGTCACCCTGCACGGTGTACACGCGCTCGTCGACGCCATGGCGCTCGATGTTCTGGTTGGCCACTTCCAGCGCTTCGAAGGACAAGTCCCCCAGCACCACTTCGGCTTCCTGGAACTCGTAGGCACAGGCGATACCGATGCAACCGGAACCGGTGCACAAGTCGAGGATGCGCGCCGGTGGCTGGGCCAGCCAGGGTTCGAAACGGTTTTCGATCAACTCGCCAATCGGGGAGCGCGGGATCAGCACGCGCTCATCGACAATAAACGACATGCCGCAGAACCAGGCCTCTTTCAACAGGTAGGCGGTGGGCACGCGCTCGTGGATACGCCGATGCAGCAGGCGCTGTACGTGGGAAATCTCTTCTTCTTCGAGGTTACAGTCCAAATAGCTGTCGGCAATTTCCCAAGGCAGGTGCAGCGCACCCAACACCAATTGCCGGGCTTCGTCCCAGGCATTGTCGGTACCATGGCCAAAAAACAGGTCTTCCCCATGGAAACGGCTGACAGCCCAACGGATATGGTCGCGCAAGGTGCGCAGGCGGGAAGTGATCACGGGGGCAAGCTCCAGGAAAAAACGACTGGCAATTCTAACAGCCTTAAGCTGTACGGACGATGTATGAAAAACCTTTGCGACACGTCGGATTTAACCTGATTCAAGGTTTTTCTGTTACACCGCAGTCCCTCTTGACATGGCTGTAGGCCAACAACGGCGCACCTTACGTTAGTAGCGATTCACAGAACCGCTCAGCCAGAGGACAATGTCGCAAAAGCCCCACTCACAGGAGCCCCAGAATGTCCGTTCCAAAGACGATGTTTCAACTCAGCGGTCGCGGTTACGCACCGGCCAATTTGAGCCACGCGACCCTTGTGATCATCGATGCCCAGAAAGAATATTTGAGCGGCCCGCTCGCCCTGTCAGGCATGGACGCCGCCGTAGAAAATATCAAGCAACTGAGCGCTGCCGCACGCAGGGCCGGGCGGCCCATCGTGCATGTCCGCCACTTGGGCACCGTTGGTGGCCTGTTCGACCCCCAGGGCGAGCGCGGCGAGTTCATCCCCGGCCTGGAGCCGCAAGCTGACGAAACCATCATCGGCAAGCTGCTGCCCAGCGCTTTCCACGGCACGCTCCTGGAAAAAACCCTGCAGGACCTGGGCTCCCTGGACCTGATCGTCTGCGGCTTCATGAGCCACTCCAGCGTCAGCACCACCGTGCGCGCGGCGAAGAACCTGGGCTTTCGCTGCACCCTGGTCGAAGACGCCTGCGCCACCCGTGACCTGCCTTACAAAGGCGGCATCCTCAGCGCCGAACATGTCCAGCAGACCGAAATGGCCATCATGGCCGACAACTTCGCCACCCTCGCCCTGACCCAAGATCTGATCTGATCGCCCTGTCGATGAGCGGCGCGGCCACCGCAACGGCCCCGCTCATCCGCTAAAGCCTGTCATTTACCGCAATTGCCTCCCAGCCCGGAACAAGTTGTTTATCTTCCGGTCGAAGGGCCGATACCCTGGAGGAAAGGTCGGAATGAAGATATCCGATGGTTTTGACGCTCGTCGCTTGCGCCCCAAGGGCCCGAGCAACTGGCGTCTGCGCCTGGGCGTGGCATTTGCCGCGTTGCTCGCGTTGTTTGGCTTACTGCTTGCGTTGGCCGGTGGTGCCGGCCTGTTGGGCCACTCGCCCGCGCTGGGCGAACTGAATGCCAGCCCGGGCGGTGCCGCCGTGCTGCTGGGCAGCGGGCTGTTGATCCTGTGGCTGGGTGTCTGGTTGTGGCGCCGTTGCCGACGCCGTATGCGCCAGCCCCTGGCGCTGAACATTGCTTCGCACCTGATGAAAAAGCACGATTGAGGGAACACTGATAGCGTTTTGTCCCGCATCAACCGCCTCGATTTGGGTAAACTGCCCGCCCTTCGCGGAGGCTGACATGCAAGACGACGATTTTTCCCTGTTCAAGAACGAGCTGCGCGGCGTCAAGCCGATCAAGCACGACCGCGCCGACACCGGCAAACCCAAGGCCGACCGCGCGCAGATCGCCAAGCTGCGCCAGGCGGCCACGGTGCGCACTGACGCCACCACGGTGGACGGTCTGTCGGACCAGTTCGTGATTGACGTAGGCCCCGAAGACGATTTGATGTGGTCCCGCGATGGGGTCCAGGAAAGCCAGGTGCGCAAGCTCAAGGCCGGGCAGATCCCCTTCGAGGGCAGCCTCGACCTGCACGGCATGACCGTGGAAAAGGCCCGGGAAACCCTGTGGGCCTTCCTCGCCGAAGCCACCAAATTCGAAATCCGCTGCGTGCGCGTGACCCACGGCAAAGCCGTGCGCCTGGACGGCAAGCGCCCGATGATCAAGAGCCACGTCAATACCTGGTTGCGCCAGCATCCCCAGGTGCTCGGCTTCACCTCCTGCCAACCACGCCACGGCGGTGCCGGGGCGGTGTATGTGATGCTCAAGCGCACGATGCTCGAAGGACGTGACGAGTAACCCAAGCTTGCAGCGATCTGCCGGCCACCGTACCCTTGCACTTTGCGAAAATCCCACAGGTAGTTTCATGTCCCTGGAACAGAATTACACAGCGATCCTCGGCCAAATCGGCGAGGACGTTTCCCGCGAGGGCCTGCTCGACACGCCAAAACGTGCCGCCAAGGCCATGCAGTACCTTTGCCGCGGCTATGAGCAGACACTGGAAGAGGTCACCAACGGTGCCCTGTTCAGCTCCGACAACAGTGAAATGGTGCTGGTCAAGGACATCGAGTTGTACTCGCTGTGCGAACACCACCTGCTGCCGTTCATCGGCAAGGCCCATGTCGCCTATATCCCCAGCGGCAAGGTCCTGGGCCTGTCGAAGGTCGCGCGGATCGTCGATATGTATGCCCGTCGCCTGCAGATCCAGGAAAACCTCAGCCGCCAGATCGCCGAAGCGGTCCAGCAGGTGACCGGTGCCCTGGGCGTTGCGGTGGTGATCGAGGCCAAGCACATGTGCATGATGATGCGCGGTGTGGAGAAGCAGAATTCGTCGATGATCACCTCGGTGATGCTGGGTGAGTTCCGCGAAAACGCGGCGACCCGCAGCGAGTTCCTCAGCCTGATCAAGTAACAGGCTGCGTCAGAAAAAACCGGCATTCATCGCCGGTTTTTTTTCGCCTGTAGAAATCAGGTAAGCTGCGGCCCCTTCTGTCATGGGCAAGAGGTTTCAGCCATGTTCGTCAAAGCACTTCGAGTGGGCCTCGGCCACGTCATCATCGCGGGCGACTTCCTTACCCGCCCGCGGAAAAAACAGCGCCCCGCCGAGCAACAGGCGCAGGTCAATGAAGCGGCCAAGGGCCTGACCCTGTATCAATTCCATGCCTGCCCGTTCTGCGTGAAGACCCGCCGCACCCTGCACCGCCTCAATGTGCCGGTGGCGCTCAAGGATGCGAAGAACAACGAGCAAGACCGCCAGACGCTGCTTACCCAAGGCGGCAAGATCAAGGTGCCGTGCCTGCGTATCGAAGAAAACGGCCAGACCACCTGGATGTATGAATCCAAGGTGATCATCGATTACCTGGACAAGCGCTTCGCCGCGATCTGACAGGCAGGCATCACCCCTTGTGGGAGCTGGCTTGCCTGCGATGGCGGCGTGTCAGTCAACTATCCATCAACTGACACGCCGCCATCGCAGGCAAGCCAGCTCCCACAGTGGAATCGCGCCTATCAGTCGAGCATCGGCACATGCCGCGGATGGCTGGCCACGCGGGCAAGCCAGGCTTGTACGGCCGGATAAGGGCTCAGGTCAAAACCACCCTCATGGGCCACGTGGGTGTAGGCATATAGCGCAATATCGGCGATCGAATACTGGTCGCCCACCAGGTATGGCGTGGCTTGCAGCTGTTTCTCCATGACCCGCAGGGCCTTGTAGCCGCCTTTGTGGGTGGTCTTGTATTCCTCCAGCCGATCTTCCGGCAGCCCCAGGTAAAACTGGATAAACCGTGCCACCGCGATGTACGGCTCGTGGCTGTACTGCTCGAAAAACTGCCACTGCAACACTTGGGTACGCAGGCGCGGTTCGCTGGGCAGGAATTCGCTGCCGTCGGCGAGGAAGTTGAGGATCGCGTTGGATTCCCACAGGCAGGTGCCGTCTTCGAGCTCCAGGACCGGGATCTTGCCGTTGGGGTTCTTCGCCAGGAACTCGGCGGTCTGTGTGTCGCCGTTCAAGATATCGACATCCACCCACTCATACGCGATGCCGAGCAGGTTGAGCATCAACTTGACCTTGTAGCAGTTGCCCGAGCGGTAATCGCCATAAACCTTGTACATGAAGCTCCCCTTATGCCGCTTGCGCGCGCTGTGCTTGACGGATCACCGCCGCGAGACGCTTGAGACCTTCGTCCAGGCGCGCCGGGTCGATGTGGCTGAAATTGAGCCGCAGGTGCCCGTGGTGCTGGTCCGGCTCGGCAAAGAACGGTTCACCGGGCATGAACGCCACGTCCTGGTCCAGCGCTTGTGCCAACAAGGTGCGGGTATCCAGGGGCTGTTTCAAGGTCAGCCAGAAGAATAATCCACCCTGGGGCACTTGCCAGTCGGCCAAGTCCTGGAAATGCCGGGTCAGCGCCAGTTGGAACCCATCGCGGCGCTCACGATAAAAACTGCGCAGTTGCCCCAGGTGCTGCTGGTAGCGCTCGGTGCCGATCCACTGCATGGCCTGCCACTGGCCAACGCGGTTGGTGTGCAAGTCCGCCGACTGCTTGAGCTTGAGCAGAGGGGGGAACAGGTCGGGGCTGGCGATCAGATAGCCGACCCGCAATCCCGGGAGCAGGGTTTTGGATACGGTGCCGGTGTAGATCCAACTGGCCTTGCGCAACTGGCTGACAATCGGCCGCGCGCTGCCACCGTCGAAGGTCAGCTCGCGATAGGGCTCGTCTTCGATCAGGGTCACGCCGAACTCATCGAGCAGCGCCGCCACCGCATCGCGCTTGGCTTGGCTATAGCGCACGGCCGAGGGGTTCTGGAAGGTCGGGATCAGGTAGATGAACGCCGGGCGATGACGTTCCAGGCTGCTGCGCAGCGCCGCCAGGTTCGGGCCGTCGGCTTCCAGTTCCACGCTCAGGCAGTCGGCACCGAACAGTTGGAAGATCTGCAAGGCGGCCAGGTAGGTCGGGCCTTCCAGAAGGATCTGCGTGCCTCGGTCGATATACAGCTTGGCCGCCAGGTCCAGGGTTTGCTGCGAACCGCTGACCACCAGGACCTGGCTGGCATCACAGGCCACCCCCAGCGCCCGCGCCTCGGCCGCCAGCAATTCGCGCAATTGCGGCTCGCCTTCGCTCATGCCGTACTGGCCCATGGCAGGCGGCATGCCTTGCCAATCCAGCGCCGGCAGCATGGCTTCGGCTGGCAGGCCACCGGCAAATGACATCACCTGCGGGCGTTGGGCCGCCGCGAGGATCTCACGGATCAAGGAGCTTTTAAGGCGCGAAACACGTTCAGAGAAAGCCATAGGGTCACCGGTAGCAAAGGCTGGGGAAAATACGTCAAACTGGTTGACCGAAATTACGACGCCCCAGGTAGATACGTCAATATGCTTGACCTTAAAAACCAGACCTCGCAGCAAGCCGCCATGGAAGCGTTCTTCTTCGGCTACCAGGCCTTTACCGCCAAGGCCGACGAAATGCTCGAACGCCGGGGCTTGAGCCGGGTGCATCAGCGCATCGTGTTTTTTATCGCCCGCTACCCCGCCTTGAGCGTCAAGCAACTGTTGGAGTTGCTGGGGGTAAGCAAGCAAGCGCTGAATATGCCGCTGCGCCAATTGCAGGAAATGCACCTGGTCGACAGCACGGCCTCGACCACCGACAAACGTAAGCGCCTGCTGCACTTGACCGAAGAAGGCCAGCGCTTCGAACACGCCCTGCGTCGTGAGCAAGTCAAGCTGCTGCAGCGCGCCTTTGCCGAGGCCGGCGAGGACGCCGTGAATGGCTGGCTGGCGGTGAACAAGGCCCTGACCCTGCCCTGAAATTGGCCTTTCATCTTTTTTGCACACATAATCGCAAACATTATTTGCTTTCTTTGTATACAAAAGCATAATTCGCTTCGTGCGAGTTCCTGACCTACTGGTCAACAAAGCCCGCTGGTACCTCAAAGCGCCGCTGCCCACTCATGTGTCCGGCGCTGGAAATAACAATAAAACTCTTGAGGAGTACTTGCTGTGGAAAGCCATAAATCCGACGCCCCGACCCTGGACCTCAGTCCGCCCGACCGTTCAACCACCAAACAGGGCTGGCTGGAGCGCCTGTTCAAACTCAGCTTGCATGGCACCACAGTGAAGACCGAATTGATCGCCGGCCTCACCACATTCATCACCATGGCCTACATCATCTTCGTCAACCCCAACATCATGGCCGACGCCGGCATCGACCACGGCGCCGCCTTTGTCGCGACCTGCATCGCCGCAGCCCTCGGCTGCCTGTTGATGGGCCTGTACGCCAACTGGCCTGTAGGCCTGGCGCCGGGCATGGGTTTGAATGCGTTCTTTACCTACACCGTGGTCGGCACCATGGGCTACACCTGGGAGACCGCGCTGGGTGCGGTATTTATTTCGGGCGTGCTGTTCATGATCCTGACGCTGTCGCGCATCCGCGAATGGCTGCTCAATAGCATCCCGGTGAGCCTGCGCCACGCCATGGGCGCGGGGGTAGGCCTGTTCCTGGGGGTGATCGGCCTGAAAACCGCCGGCATCATCGTTGCCAGCCCCGCAACCCTGATCAAGCTCGGCTCCCTGCATGAACCGGCCCCGCTGTTGGCGGCCGTGTGCTTCCTGCTGATTGCGATCCTCAGCTATCACCGGGTGTTCGGCGCCATCCTGATCAGCATCATCGCCGTCACCCTGGCCGGCTGGGGCCTGGGCCTGGTGCATTACCAGGGCATCGTTGCCGCCCCGCCGAGCCTGGCGCCGACCTGGATGGCGATGGACGTGATGGGTGTGTTCAACGTCAGCATGATCAGCGTGGTGTTCGCCTTCCTGTTTGTGCACATGTTCGACACCGCCGGCACCCTGATGGGCGTCGCCCAGCGCGCAGGCCTGGTGAATGCCGACGGCAAGATCGAAAACCTCTCCCGGGCCTTGAAAGCCGACAGTGCCTCCAGTGTGTTTGGCGCAGTGGTCGGTGTGCCCCCCGTCACCAGTTATGTGGAAAGCGCCGCCGGCGTGGCGGCCGGAGGGCGCACCGGGTTGACGGCCGTGACCGTGGGCGTGCTGTTTGTGGCGGCGATGTTTTTCGCCCCGCTGGCGGGCATGATTCCTGCGTATGCCACGGCCGGTGCGTTGATTTATGTGGCGATGCTGATGATGAGCGGCATGGCCCATATCGAGTGGGACGACGCCACCGACAGCATTCCGGCGATTGTCACGGCAATCATGATGCCTCTGACCTTCTCGGTTGCCGACGGCATCGCCCTGGGCTTTATCACCTACGTGGCGCTCAAGGCCGGCACGGGCAAGTACCAGCAGATTTCTATCAGCCTGTGGGTGCTGTGCGCGATTTTTATCGCCAAGTTTGTGTTCCTGTAACGCGCAAGCTGGCGAAAACCGCCTCACCTGCGGGTGGGGCTTTTGCATGTATGGAGGAATGTAATGAGCGTGGAAACCTGGCTGCTGTTCAGCGGCGCTGCTTTGATCGTGATCCTGATTCCGGGGCCGCTGTCGCTGCTGATGATCAGCAACAGCCTGAACTACGGCCTGCGCCGTTCGTATCCGGCGTTTCTGGGCGGGGTGTTTGCCTCGATCTGCCTGTTGAGCGCCTCGGCCCTGGGCCTGGGCGCACTGTTGCTGGCGTCGGAGCAGTTGTTCAGCGCGCTGAAGATCGTCGGTGCGCTGTACCTGTTCTACCTTGCCTGGCAGAGCTGGCAGCAATCGCGCCTGCCGTCCCAGGGCGCCGTGGTGCCGGAGGCAGCGCCCGTGCCACGTTTTCGTGCACTGTTTGGCCGGGCGTTTGTGCTGGGCGCCAGCAATCCCAAGGACATTCTGTTTTTTGCGGCCTTCCTGCCGCAGTTTCTCAGCAGCCAGCAGCCGTTCCTGCCACAACTGCTGATCATGATCGCCACCTGGACCGTGCTGGACCTGCTGTGCAAGCTGGCCTATGGCCTGGGTGCCCATGGTGCCGCGCGCTACCTGCGCACCGGTAAGGGCCAGAGCTGGTTCAATCGCTTCAGTGCCGGGCTGTTTGGCAGCGCCGGGGCAGCGTCGCTGCTCAAGGGCTAACACACAACCCTGTGGGAGCTGTCGAGCTCCCACAATGGCTCCTCTTGTTCGCTGGCATTGGCTCATGACCCGCCTTTTTGCGGGCAAAAAAAAGCCCGCAGTGTGAGCGGGCGAAACCAACGAAGAGCATTTGGGGGTGTGAAGCCAGGTGACGACTCAGCTACCGCGATAGGTGGAATAGCTGTAGGGCGAAATCAGCAAAGGCACGTGGTAGTGATCCTGTTCGGCGCTGATGCCAAAACGCAGCACCACCACATCCAGGAACGCAGGCTGGGGCAATTGCACGCCACGGGCGCGGTAGTAATCCCCGGCGCTGAATTGCAGCTGATAGACGCCACTGCGGTAGTCATCACCTTGCAGCAGCGGCGCGTCGCAACGGCCATCGCTGTTGGTCAAGGTGCTGGCAACCAGTTCCAGCTGCGCGCCTTCGACGCGGTACAGTTCAACCTTGATGGCGCTGCCTGGGCAGCCGTGCGCGGCGTCCAGTACGTGTGTGGTCAGTCGTCCCATGGATCGGAGCTCCCGTGTCATCGATTAATAAGAGGCCGCACCTTTGTGGGGCACTGAAAAAGCCGGCGATGGCTGATTAAGACACTTTCCAAAAAAATTGTACACAATAAATTCAACAACCACCCTCTCCCCCTGCCGGAGCCGGCTTGCCGACGATGACGGTATATCAGCCGCAGATAGGGCAGCAGCAAGAATGCAATCGCTGGTAAGACGCATCCTACAGGTGAGTTCGCATATTTTAGTTGACCAGTCGGGCAAGTTTCTTGCAAGGATAGGCCGGTGCGACCGTCTGGAAAAAATGCAGAAATACAGGCTTACAAAGTGCCCATTAAGTTGTATACAATCAGCCCATCGCTGTGACGCAACAGCCGCCACACCATCGATCACGAACAAGAAGGAAGACTGCAGTGAGCGCTGACTACCCACGCGACCTGATCGGTTACGGCAGTAACCCTGTGCATCCACACTGGCCAGGCAAGGCGCGTATCGCCCTGTCGTTCGTACTCAATTACGAAGAAGGCGGTGAGCGCAATATCCTGCACGGCGACAAAGAGTCGGAAGCCTTCCTCTCGGAAATGGTCTCGGCCCAGCCGCTGCAAGGCGCACGCAACATGAGCATGGAGTCGCTGTACGAATACGGCAGCCGTGCGGGCGTGTGGCGCATCCTCAAGCTGTTCAAGGAATTCGACATTCCGCTGACCATCTTCGCCGTGGCCATGGCCGCCCAGCGCCACCCCGACGTGATCCGTGCGATGGTCGCCGCCGGCCACGAGATCTGCAGCCACGGCTACCGCTGGATCGACTACCAATACATGGACGAGGCCCAGGAGCGCGAGCATATGCTCGAAGCCATCCGCATCCTCACCGAGCTGACCGGCGAGCGCCCACTGGGCTGGTACACCGGGCGCACCGGCCCCAATACGCGGCGGCTGGTAATGGAGGAAGGTGGCTTCCTCTACGACTGCGACACCTATGACGACGACCTGCCCTACTGGGAACCGAACAACCCGACCGGCAAGCCGCACCTGGTGATCCCCTACACCCTGGACACCAACGACATGCGCTTCACCCAGGTCCAGGGTTTCAACAAGGGCGACGACTTTTTCCAGTACCTCAAAGACGCGTTCGACGTGTTGTATGCCGAAGGGGCCGAGGCGCCGAAGATGCTCTCCATCGGCCTGCATTGCCGCTTGATCGGCCGCCCGGCGCGCCTGGCTGCCCTCAAGCGCTTTATCGAATACGCCAAGGGTCATGACCAGGTGTGGTTCGCCCGCCGTGTCGACATTGCCCGCCACTGGCACGACGTCCACCCTTTCCAGGGAGCCGCCAAATGACTGCTTTCCAGACCTTGAAACCATCGACCCTGAGCCGCGACGAATTCGTCGCAGCCTTCGCCGACATCTACGAACATTCGCCATGGGTGGCCGAAAAGGCCTTCGACCTGGGCCAGGATGCCTCGATCGACCAGATCGAAACCCTGCACCAGCGCATGAGCGACATCCTGTTGAGTGCTGATCATCCAAGCCAACTGGCCCTGATCAACGCTCACCCGGACCTGGCAGGCCGTGCGGCCGTCCAGGGCCAACTCACCCAAGCCAGCACCGATGAGCAAGCTGGCGCGGGGATTCACCAATGCACGGCCGAAGAGTTCTCACGCTTCACCGAGCTGAACGATGCCTACAAGGCCAAGTTCAAGTTTCCCTTCATCATGGCGGTAAAAGGCAGCAACCGGCATCAGATCCTCAAAGCGTTTGAAACGCGCATCCACCACCCGGTCGACACCGAGTTCAAGTGCGCGCTGGCAGAGATCAACAAGATCGCGTTGTTCCGATTACTGACCCTTTAGCAAACCCGGCCCGAGCGAATCGATCAACGCCCAGGGCCTGGCAAGCATCCCAAGCCACTCTATCTAAGGCAGACAAGAAGAATGAAAGCTTACGCCGTACCTTTCGAAAAGTTCGTCAACCTGGCCGACGCCCGCCTGGGCACCAAGATCATCTCAGTGACCGATGACTGGTTCGCCGACGCCAACCGACTGTTCCAGCCGACCCCGGCCGTATGGAAGGAGGGCGTTTTCGATGATAACGGCAAGTGGATGGACGGCTGGGAGTCACGCCGCAAGCGCTTCGAAGGCTTCGACAGCGCGGTGATCCGCCTGGGCGTACCGGGCTCGATCAAGGGCGTGGACATCGACACTTCATTCTTCACCGGCAACTTCCCGCCATCGGCGTCCCTGGAAGGCTGCTTCTTGGCTGCGGGCGAACCCGATGCCAACACTCAGTGGGTTGAAGTGCTGTCTGCCGTTGAGTTGCAGGGCAATAGCCATCACTTCCACGAGATCAATAACGACCAGGCGTTCAGCCACCTGCGCTTCAACATCTACCCGGATGGTGGCGTGGCCCGTCTGCGCGTGTACGGCATTCCGTTCCGCGACTGGTCGGCCGTGGGCGACAACGAACAAGTGGACCTGGCCTCCTCCCTCAATGGCGGGCGTGCGCTGGCCTGTTCCGACGAGCACTTCGGACGCATGGGCAACATCCTCAACCCGGGCCGTGGCATCAACATGGGCGATGGCTGGGAAACCGCCCGTCGTCGCACGCCAGGCAACGATTGGGTGATCGTCGCGCTGGGGCATGCCGGCGAGATCGACAAAGTGGTGGTCGACACCCTGCACTTCAAAGGCAACTACCCGGACACCTGCTCGATCCAGGGCGCGTTCGTCAAGGGCGGTACCGACAGCCAGATCGAGACCCAGTCGCTGTTCTGGCGTGAATTGCTGCCAGCACAGAAGCTGGAAATGCACGCCGAACACACCTTTGCCGAGCAGATCAAGGCACTGGGCCCGATCACCCACATCCGCCTCAACGTATTCCCGGATGGTGGTGTGAGCCGCCTGCGGGTGTTCGGCAAGGTCGCTAAGTAAGCGGTGAACCCAATCGCGGGCAAACCCGCTCCCACATTTGCAATGCATTCCCCTGTGGGAGCGGGCTCGCCCGCGATAGCAATAGACCAGACAACACAGAACTCGGATAAGAAGACAGCCATGCGCACACTGATGATCGAACCCTTGACCAAAGAAGCCTTCGCCCCCTTCGGAGACGTTATCGAAACCGACGGCAGCGATCACTTCATGATCAACAACGGCTCGACCATGCGCTTTCATAAACTGGCGACGGTAGAAACCGCCACGCCAGAAGACCACGCCATCATCAGCATCTTCCGCGCCGACGCGCAGGACATGCCGCTGACCGTGTGCATGCTGGAGAGACACCCGCTGGGCAGCCAGGCCTTTATCCCGCTGCTCGGCAACCCCTTTCTGATCGTGGTCGCGCCCGTTGGCGATGCACCTGTATCAGGCTTGGTCCGCGCCTTCGTCACCAACGGCAGGCAGGGCATTAATTACCATCGCGGCGTCTGGCACCACCCGGTGCTGACGATCGAAAAGCGGGATGACTTCCTGGTGGTTGATCGCAGTGGCACAGGCAATAACTGCGATGAGCATTTTTTCAAAGAGGATGAGCGGTTGATCCTCGCCCCCCACCAATAAGAGAAGGTCCGATCACCCGACAACAAGGGTGACGGGCGAGAGGTAAAGACTGTGGAAGCACATCTGTTGGAATGGCTGAACCTTAGCGTGCGCTGGGTTCATATGATCACTGGCGTGGCCTGGATCGGTGCGTCTTTCTATTTTGTATGGCTGGAAAACAACCTCAACCGCGTCAACCCCAAAAACGGCCTGGCTGGCGATTTATGGGCGATCCACGGTGGCGGCATCTACCACCTGGAAAAATACAAACTGGCCCCGCCGACCATGCCGGACAACCTGCACTGGTTCAAATGGGAAGCCTATTTCACCTGGATGTCAGGCGTCGCGCTGCTCTGCGTGGTGTTCTATCTCAACCCGACGCTCTACCTGCTGGCTCCCGGCAGCAGCCTGAGCGGCACCGAAGGCGTGTTGCTGGGCATTGGCTCACTGTTCGCTGGCTGGTTCATCTACTCCTTTCTCTGCGACTCGGCCCTGGGCAAACGCCCTGCCCTGCTCGGTTTTATCCTGTTCGTCCTGCTGATCGGCGCGGCCTACGGCTTCAGCAAGGTGTTCAGCGGGCGCGGTGCGTACCTGCATGTGGGGGCGATCATCGGCACCATCATGGTCGGTAACGTGTTCCGCATCATCATGCCGGCCCAGCGCGCGCTGGTGGCAGCAATTGCAGAAAACCGCACGCCAGACCCGGCACTGCCGGCCAAGGGCCTGCTGCGTTCACGACACAACAACTACTTCACCCTGCCCGTGCTGTTCATCATGATCAGCAACCACTTCCCCAGCACCTACGGCAGCCAGTACAACTGGTTGATCCTGGCCGGGATCGCGGTGGCGGCGGTGTTGGTGCGGCACTACTTCAACACCCGTCACGACAGCCAGAAATACGCGTGGACCCTGCCGGTCGGCGCCCTGGCGATGATCTGCCTGGCCTATGTCACAGGTCCAAAACCCGTGGCTACCGCACCGGACGTGGCCAAGGCGCCAGCGGCCATCGAGTACCAGCCATTGCCGGAAACGGCGCTGGGTGGCGGCCTCAAGCCAGCAGCCCCCGCCGCGCCAGCACCGGCGGCAGAAGCGGCGCCGGCCCAGGCCTCGACGGATTTCGGCAAGGTCCACAGCGTGATTGAACAACGTTGCACCGTATGCCATTCGGCCAAGCCCACCAGCCCGCTGTTCAGTGCCGCGCCGGCCGGGGTGATGTTCGATACCCCGGCGCAGATCCAGCAGCAGGCGGCGCGCATCCAGGCGCAGGCGGTTGCCAGCCAGATCATGCCGCTGGGCAACATCACCCAGATGACCCAGCAGGAGCGGGAGTTGATTGGTAGTTGGATCAATCAAGGAGCCCGTACCAATTAACTGATTAGCGCAGATCAAACTGTAGGAGCTGGCTTGCCTGCGATAGCGGTGTATCACGCACCGGAAGGGGTGAATGAACCACCGCTATCGCAGGCAAGCCAGCTCCCACATTTGCAATGTGCAGTGTTTTGAAGATTGGGTTTCACCTGGCAATTGACTGCCAAACAACACAAAAATAAAAAAGATCCGAGGTGTTGCATGTCCCAGTTAGAACCGCAGATTCCTGCCGTACCCGCCATGGTGCGGCTGCCCCTTTTGCAACTGATCCTGGTAGGCCTGCAACATGTACTACTGATGTACGGCGGCGCCGTGGCCGTGCCTCTGATCATCGGGCAAGCCGCAGGCTTGAGCCGTGAAGAAATCGCCTTTCTGATCAACGCCGACCTGCTGGTGGCGGGGATCGCCACCATGGTCCAGTCCTTTGGCATCGGCCCGCTGGGCATCCGCATGCCGGTGATGATGGGCGCCAGTTTTGCCGCCGTCGGCAGCATGGTCGCCATGGCGGGCATGCCGGGTATCGGCCTGCAAGGGATCTTCGGCGCGACCATCGCCGCAGGGTTCTTTGGCATGCTCATCGCGCCCTTCATGTCCAAGGTGGTGCGCTTCTTCCCACCGTTGGTGACCGGTACCGTGATCACGGCCATCGGTCTTTCGTTGTTTCCAGTAGCCGTGAACTGGGCAGGCGGCGGCGCCACTGCCGTGCAGTTCGGCTCGCCGATCTACCTGGCCATCGCCGGCCTGGTACTCGCCACCATCTTGCTGATCAACCGGTTCATGCGCGGCTTCTGGGTCAATATCTCGGTATTGATCGGCATGGCCCTGGGCTACGCCTTGTGTGGATTGCTCGGCATGGTCGACCTCGGCGGCCTGGAACAGGCGCCGTGGCTGCAAGTGGTCACGCCTTTGCACTTCGGCATGCCCACGTTCGAATTGGCGCCAATCCTGTCGATGTGCCTGGTGGTGGTGATTATCTTTGTCGAGTCCACCGGCATGTTCCTCGCGCTGGGCAAGATCACCGGCCAGGAAGTCACCCCGAAGATGCTGCGTCGCGGCCTGCTGTGCGATGCCGGCGCGTCGTTCTTTGCCGGGTTCTTCAATACCTTCACCCACTCCTCGTTCGCCCAGAACATCGGCCTGGTGCAAATGACCGGTGTGCGCTGCCGTTCGGTGACGATCATGGCCGGGGCCTTTTTGATTGTCCTGAGCTTGCTGCCCAAGGCGGCGTTTCTGGTGGCCTCGATTCCTCCTGCGGTGCTGGGCGGCGCGGCCATCGCGATGTTCGGCATGGTGGCAGCGACCGGGATCAAGATCCTGCAGGAAGCCGACATTGCCGATCGTCGTAACCAGTTGCTGGTGGCGGTCAGCATCGGCATGGGCCTGATCCCGGTGGTACGCCCGGAGTTCTTCGCCCAGCTGCCCCTGTGGATGAGCCCGATTACCCATAGCGGCATCGCCATGGCCACGCTTAGTGCGTTGTCGCTGAATGTGTTGTTCAACATTCTGGGCGGCTCGGAACGCCCCGCAGTCGCCCATACGCATTGATTCCTTCGTTACTCGAACAGGGAATATCAACATGCACACCACAGACTTGGGGCCGGCCACACGCTGTGCCCCATTCTCGCCCCCTGCGCTCTTTTACAGCGCACTTGAGCACAGGCTCTGGAGCCAGTATTCTCCGCGCCCGCTCGAATCGACTCAAAAAAAAACAGCGAATGTAAAAGCTGACTTAAAGGCCAACTTATCCCGGCCTTATGTCTGCTGCCAAAGTGCGCAAAAGTCCTCTGAACCCGACTGCATACCATGTAGCCGACGGGGATTTTTTGGCTTTTCAAACACTTTGGCGCAGCTCTTGCTAAAAGCATTAAAGCTGACCGAACAGACGATTTTTGCAGCGAACCAAAAGGCGCCACACCAGAGCGCCTGCGTAGAAGAAAAACCATAAAACTTTAGCTCGGGAGCAACCGAATGAAACGTACCGTGAACAGCCTGATGTTGGCCGGATCCCTGCTGGCCGGGGGCCAGGCAATGGCGGGTGACCTGCTGCAGTGGCAGAACAACAGCCTGACTTACCTGTGGGGCAAGAACTTCAAAGTCAACCCAGAGATCCAGCAAACCGTCACCTTTGAACATGCCGATGCGTGGAAGTACGGCGACAACTTCTTCTTCCTCGACCGTATCTTTTACAACGGCAAGGAAGACGGCAATGTCGGCCCTAATACTTACTACGGCGAGTTCAGCCCACGGCTGTCGTTTGGCAAGATCTTCGATAAAGACTTGTCCTTCGGACCGATCAAAGATGTATTACTGGCGTTCACCTACGAGTTCGGCGAAGGCGACAACGAGTCCTACCTGGTAGGCCCGGCATTCGACCTGAACATCCCGGGCTTCGACTACTTCCAGTTGAACTTCTACCAGCGCCAGACCGAAGGCAATCGCCCCGGTGACGGTGTATGGCAGATCACGCCGGTATGGTCGTACACCATTCCCGTGGGCAACTCCGACGTGCTGATCGACGGCTTCATGGACTGGGTGGTGGATAACGACAAAAACGCCCGTGGCACTTATCACGCCAACTTGCACTTCAACCCGCAGGTCAAATATGACTTGGGCAAGGCCATGAACTGGGGCGCCAAGCAGTTGTATGTCGGTTTTGAATACGACTACTGGAAGAACAAGTACGGGATCCAGGACAGCGGCGCGTTCGAGACCAACCAGGATACGGCCAGCCTGTTGGTCAAGTACCACTTCTAAGGCCCAACACGCCCCCCCTGTGGGAGCGGGCTTGCCCGCGATAGCGAAGTGTCAGCCAGCCTAATTATCGGCTCAATCACCGCCATCGCGGGCAAGCCCGCTCCCAGATTCAGTTCGGGGTCAGGCCCAGGAACCGTTGCAACTCCTCGCGCTTGGCCAACGCATCCCGCCGCCCCAACTCGATCAACTCGCTGCAATACCCCGCCTCGAACAACAGATAGCTGAGCACCCCCGCCCCGCTGGTCTTGGTCGCCCCTGGCCCACGCAAAAACAAACGCAGTGCCGCCGGCAGCTCCTGGCGATGGCGGGCGGCGATCTCGTCGATGGGCTGGCTCGGTGCAATCACCAACACTTCGACCGGCGAAAGCCCGCGCGCGGCGCTGTCGGCCGGTTGCAGATGGGCGAACTGGTTGAGGCGCTCCAGCAACTCGATATCACTCTCAAGGCTGTCAATGAACGTGCTGTTGAGCATATGCCCACCGATCTGCGCCAGGGTCGGCTCCTGGCCGGTATAGGTGCGTTGCTGCGGCGCCGAAGGGTCGATGGAGCGCGGGTTGCCACTGACCCCCACCACCAGCACCCGGCTGGCCCCCAGGTGCAACGCCGGGCTGATGGGTGCCGATTGCCGGACGGCGCCATCGCCAAAATATTCCTGGTCGAGTTTGACCGGTGCGAACAGCAACGGGATCGCCGAGCTGGCCAGCAGGTGCTCCACGGTCAACTGCGTGGGCAGGCCAATGCGCCGGTGGCGCAGCCAGGCGTCGATGGTGCCGCCGCCCTGATAGAACGTCACCGCTTGCCCCGACTCATAGCCAAACGCCGTTACCGCGACGGCATGCAGGTGTTTGTTGCGGATGGCCTCGTTGATGCCTTCGAAGTGCAGCTTCTCTTGCAGCAATTCGCGCAAAGGCGAACTGTCGAGCAGCGCCACCGGCACCGGTGCCCCCAGCCCCAGCAGGCTGCGGGCCAGGAAGCGAGTGGCCTGGTGAATCACCCCCGGCCAATCGCTGCGCAACACCAAGTGGCTGCGAAAGCCCTGCCAGAACGCCGTAAGGCGGGCGATGGAGGCGCCAAAATCCATGGCGCCACTGGCCAGGCTCACCGCATTGATCGCCCCGGCCGAGGTGCCGACAATCACCGGAAAAGGATTGGCAGCCCCCGGCGGCAACAATTCGGCAATCGCCGCCAGTACCCCCACCTGATACGCCGCACGCGCCCCACCGCCGGAAAGAATCAAGCCTGTGACCGGTCCAGTTGGGCGCATTGCATAACTCCATGGGCTGCGGGGAAATCCGTTTGTTCAGCGGCGTTTTTCGTACAACTTGGGTTCGCCCGGTGGCCGGCTCTTGAAGCGGCGATGGGCCCACAGGTATTGCTCGGGGCACTCGCGTACCGCGGTTTCCACCCATTGGTTGATGCGCAGGCAATCGACTTCGTCGGATTCGCCGGGGAAGTCGCGCAACGGCGGATGAATCACCATGCGGTAGCCGCTGCCATCGGCCAGGCGCTGCTGGGTAAATGGCACCACCAACGCCTTGCCCAGGCGCGCGAACTTGCTGGTGGCGGTAACGGTAGCGGCCTGGATGCCGAACAACGGCACGAAAATGCTCTGCTTGGCGCCATAGTCCTGGTCCGGCGCGTACCAGATCGCCCGGCCGGCGCGCAGCAGCTTGAGCATGCCGCGCACGTCTTCGCGCTCGACCGCCAGGGAATCAAGGTTGTGGCGCTCGCGGCCCCGGCGCTGGATAAAGTCGAACAACGGGTTGCCGTGCTCACGGTACATGCCATCGATGGTGTGCTTTTGGCCCAGCAAGGCCGCGCCGATCTCCAGGGTGGTGAAATGCAGGGCCATGAGGATCACGCCCTTGCCTTCCAGTTGCGCCTGCTTGAGGTGCTCCAGCCCTTCGACGTGGGCCAGGCGTGCCAGGCGCTGTTTGGACCACCACCAGCTCATGGCCATCTCAAAGAAGGCGATGCCAGTGGAGGCAAAGTTTTCCTTGAGCAAATGTTTACGCTCCTGGGCAGACAGATGCGGGAAGCACAGTTCCAGGTTTCGCGCAGCAATGCGCCGGCGCTCACCGGCCACCCGGTACATAAACGCACCCAGCACACGACCAATTCCCAGCAGCACCCGGTATGGCAACTGAGTGATTAGCCATAGCAGGCCGAGCCCCAGCCACAGGAGCCAGAAACGCGGGTGAAAAAATACAGCTCGAAAACGCGGGCGATCCATTACAGATTCCGGTAAAGACAGGGCCGCGCATTCTACAACGGTTCGACCCGGCTTGCGGCTAGCGGTTGTTCTCGTTATAAGTCTCGACACTTTTCGTGACAAGCCGCTTTGCCGACCATGAGCCAAACCGAATCGCTAGACCAAGATCCCGTCTTCCAGCTCAAAGGCAGCATGCTCGCCATTACTGTGCTGGAACTGGCCCGTAACGACCTTGATGCCCTGGACCGCCAGCTCGCTGCCAAGGTTGCCCTGGCCCCGAATTTCTTCAACAACGCGCCGCTGGTGCTGGCCCTGGACAAATTGCCGGCCGGCCAGGGCGCGGTTGACCTGCCCGGGCTGATGCGTGTTTGCCGCCAGCATGGCCTGCGCACCCTGGCCATTCGCGCCAGCCGTATCGAAGACATTGCGGCAGCCATCGCCATTGAACTGCCAGTACTGCCACCGTCCGGCGCCCGCGAGCGTGTGCTCGACCCGGTGGAAGGCGAAGTGAAGAAAAAACCGGAAAAACCGCCAGAGCCGACGATCAAGCCTACAAGGATCATCACCTCCCCCGTACGCGGCGGGCAGCAGATTTACGCCCAGGGCGGCGACTTGGTAGTGGTCGCCCCGGTCAGTCCCGGCGCGGAACTTCTCGCCGATGGCAACATCCATGTATACGGCCCCATGCGCGGTCGGGCACTGGCTGGGGTCAAGGGCGATACCAAGGCAAGGATTTTCTGCCAACAATTGAGCGCTGAGCTGGTATCCATCGCCGGCCAGTACAAGGTTTCGGAAGATTTGCGCCGTGATCCGCTGTGGGGGGCCGGGGTACAAGTCAGCCTGTCGGGCGATGTGTTGAACATCATCCGTCTTTAACGGATACTGCCGCATTTTCCAAGCATCTCTGGACTCTGATAGCACAGCGAAACCGGCAAGACTTGCGTAGGAATAATTGAAAGTTGGCGTTTCCCCTACGGGAAGCACATCTTTTTCCTACGAAGGCTGTCCGCCTGCAGCGAGTTTCAAGAGATGTTTTTCAGGGACTGAGAGGTCCTTTTTCCTTAGGGGTGAAACACCTTGGCCAAGATTCTCGTGGTTACATCCGGCAAGGGTGGTGTGGGTAAGACCACCACCAGCGCCGCTATCGGTACCGGCCTCGCTCTGCGCGGCCACAAGACAGTCATCGTCGACTTCGACGTCGGTTTGCGTAACCTCGACCTGATCATGGGCTGCGAACGCCGCGTGGTGTACGACTTCGTCAACGTGGTCAACGGCGAAGCAACCCTGCAACAAGCACTGATCAAGGACAAGCGCCTGGAGAACCTTTATGTTCTCGCCGCTAGCCAAACCCGGGACAAGGACGCCTTGACCCTGGAAGGCGTTGAAAAAGTCCTGATGGACCTCAAAGAGCAATTTGAGTTTGTTATCTGCGACTCTCCAGCAGGTATCGAGAAAGGCGCCCAACTGGCCATGCACTTCGCCGATGAAGCGATTGTGGTGACCAACCCCGAGGTGTCGTCGGTACGCGACTCCGACCGCATGATCGGCCTGCTGTCGAGCAAGTCTCGCCGCGCCGAAAAAGGCGAAGACGCAATCAAGGAACACCTGCTCCTGACCCGCTACAACCCCGAGCGCGTCCAGAGCGGCGAAATGCTTGGCGTTGAGGACGTCGAGGAAATCCTCGCCATTCGCTTGCTGGGGGTGATTCCTGAGTCTCAAGCGGTACTGAAAGCTTCAAACCAAGGCGTACCGGTCATTCTTGATGACCAAAGTGATGCCGGCCAAGCCTATAGCGATGCAGTCGATCGCTTGCTGGGCAAAGAAGTTGCCCATCGGTTCCTTGCTGTCGAGAAGAAAGGATTCTTGGCACGCCTGTTTGGAGGCAATTGAACAATGAGTATTTTTGACTTCTTTCGCTCAACCAAAAAACCTAGCACGGCGTCGGTAGCGAAAGAGCGTCTACAGATCATCGTGGCGCACGAACGCGGCCAACGCAGCACCCCGGACTACCTGCCAGCCTTGCAGAAGGAACTGGTGGAGGTGATCCGCAAGTACGTCAATATCGGCAACGATGACGTGCATGTCGCCCTGGAAAACGACGGCAGCTGCTCGATTCTGGAACTCAATATCACCCTGCCTGATCGTTGATCGAACAGGCGGTCGCCACGGCGGCTCCGTCACCTTGATCCCCTTTGGGGAACCGGGTGGCCGAGCCGCCGTTGGCGTTTGTTACGAGGCTGTTTAATGCCGTTGTCCAATATCCATATCCTTCACCAGGATGACGCTGTCCTGGTGGTGAACAAGCCTACCCTGTTGCTGTCGGTGCCAGGTCGCGCCGACGACAACAAGGACTGCCTGATCACCCGCCTGCAGGAAAACGGTTACCCAGAGGCGCGTATCGTTCATCGCCTGGACTGGGAAACCTCGGGGATCATCCTGCTGGCCAGGGATGCCGACAGCCACCGCGAACTGTCGCGCCAGTTTCACGACCGCGAAACCGAAAAGGCCTACACCGCCTTGTGCTGGGGCCAGCCGGAACTGGACAGCGGCAGCATCGACCTGCCGCTGCGCTATGACCCACCGACCAAGCCGCGGCATGTGGTGGACCACGAGTTCGGCAAGCATGCGCTGACTTTCTGGAAAGTCTTGGAGCGTTGCGGGGATTGGTGCCGGGTGGAACTGACGCCGATTACCGGGCGCTCGCACCAACTGCGGGTGCATATGCTGTCCATCGGCCACCCGCTGCTCGGTGATGGCCTGTATGCCCACGAACAGGCCCTCGCCGCCTGGCCACGGCTGTGCCTGCACGCGAGCATGTTGAGCTTCACCCACCCGCAAAGCGGCGAGCGCCTGCGGTTCGAGTGCCCTGCGCCGTTCTAATCGGTAAACGCAATTAAAATGTGGGAGCGGGCTTGCTCGCGAATGGGGTGGATCAGTTAGCTTATTGCGCGACTGACACACCGCATTCGCGAGCAAGCCCGCTCCCACATTTGTTCTGTGCACTTATCACATCGGACGGTAAACTCGCGCCATTGCTGTCTGGAGCTACTTATGCGCGAAGCGTTGAACCAAGGCCTGATCGACTTCCTCAAGGCCTCTCCCACCCCCTTTCATGCCACTGCGGCCCTGGCCCAACGCCTGGAAGCCGCCGGTTTCCAGCGCCTCGACGAACGCGAGACCTGGACCACCGAGGCCAACGGTCGCTACTACGTGACCCGCAACGACTCCTCGATCATCGCCTTCAAGATGGGCCGCCAGTCGCCCCTGCACGACGGCATCCGCCTGGTCGGCGCCCATACCGACAGCCCGTGCCTGCGGGTCAAGCCGCAACCTGAGCTGCAACGCCAGGGCTTCTGGCAACTGGGCGTGGAAGTCTACGGCGGCGCACTGCTGGCACCGTGGTTCGACCGTGACCTGTCCCTGGCCGGCCGCGTGACGTTCCGGCGTGACGGCAAGGTCGAAAGTCAGTTGATCGATTTCAAGCTGCCGATTGCCATCATCCCCAACCTGGCCATCCACCTGAACCGTGAAGCCAATCAGGGCTGGGCGATCAATGCCCAGACCGAGCTGCCGCCGATTCTCGCGCAGTTTGCCGGCGATGAGCGCGTGGACTTCCGCGCCGTACTCACCGACCAACTGGCCCGCGAACATGGGTTGAACGCTGATGTGGTGCTCGACTACGAGCTGAGTTTCTACGACACCCAAGGCGCAGCGGTGATTGGCCTGCATGGCGACTTTATCGCCGGCGCCCGCCTGGACAACCTGCTGTCTTGCTACGCCGGCCTGCAAGCCCTGCTCACCAGTGAAACCGACGAAACCTGCGTGCTGGTGTGTACCGACCACGAAGAAGTCGGCTCCTGTTCGGCCTGTGGTGCCGACGGGCCGATGCTGGAGCAGACCCTGCGTCGTCTGCTGCCTGAAGGTGACGAGTTCGTACGGGCCATTCAGAAGTCGCTGCTGGTGTCTGCCGACAATGCCCACGGCATCCACCCCAACTACGCCGACAAGCACGACGCCAACCATGGCCCGAAACTCAATGCCGGCCCGGTGATCAAGGTCAACAGCAACCAGCGCTACGCCACCAACAGCGAAACCGCCGGATTCTTCCGCCACCTGTGCATGGCCGAAGAAGTGCCGGTACAGAGCTTCGTGGTGCGCAGTGACATGGGCTGTGGCTCGACCATCGGCCCGATCACCGCCAGCCACCTGGGCGTGCGCACCGTAGATATCGGCCTGCCGACATTCGCCATGCATTCGATTCGTGAACTGTGCGGCAGCCACGATTTGGCGCATCTGGTGAAGGTGCTGAGTGCGTTTTATGCGAGCCGCGACCTGCCCTGAGCAGGGCGGCGCTTGCCCTAATGCCGATCAGTTCTCAAAGCAGCGAAGATCAAATGTGGGAGCGGGCTTGCTCGCGAAGACGTCCGCCCAGCAAACATTGATGTTGACTGACCCACCGCTTTCGCGAGCAAGCCCGCTCCCACCGGGGATCTGCGCTTAACTGAACGGCATTAGGGCTTGCCCGCGATGGCGATTCCCAGCGCACTGCGGCGCTATCTGACACACATCAAGGCACCCCGCGCCAATCCAGCCTAGACTGACCATCATCCCTCAACGACAAGGCCGTCCCCACCATGATCCCGATGTCCGCCTTCCACGCCATGCTTATCCCCATCCTCACGGGCATGATCCTGCTGGCCGTTGGCTTCAACTTCCGCGACAAGAACCTTGGTGTGTTTGGCATGTGGGTCGGCATGCTGCTGATCCTCGGCACCATCGTCTACCGGATCCTCGCGAAACTGGCCGAATAACAAATGCACTCGCATTGGGCATAGCGCCCTCGTACACTCGGTCGATCTGTCGTTTCCAAGGTTGACCGCCTCGTGCTTGCCCGTCTGTTTGCCCTGCCACACTGCCTGCTCCTTTGCCTGCTGATCCTGTTGCCCATCGCCCCTGTCCAGGCGGTCGGCCTGCCAGGCATCCTGGGCAGCACCAGCAAAACCCAGCCACAAGCCGACGTACCGCTGGGGCAGTCCCTGGACGAGGTGATCAAGAACCTGGAAAACGACCAGCAGCGCGCCAAGCTGCTGGCCGACCTGAAAAAACTGCGCGAAGCCACGAAAAAAGCCCAGCCGGCGGCCGAGCAAGGGGTGCTGGGCTTGATCGGTGGCACCCTGGCCAGCCTCGAACAACAACTGTCCGGCGCCGACAGCCCGCTCAACCGCTGGTCCATCGAGTTCGACCAGGCCAAGACCGAGCTGGGCGCACTGATGCTGCCCGCCAGCGAATGGCTGCCGATCATCTTTGGCTTTGCCGTAGTGCTGATGCTCTGGAGCCTGTTGGCCGCCGCGCTGATCTGGCTCAGCCACCGGGTGCGCCTGCGCTTTGGCCTCAGTGAAGAATTGCCGCAACACCCCAAGACCTGGGACATGCTGCGTTTTGCCCTGCGCAAACTTGGGCCCTGGCTGATCGCCCTGGTGATCACCGTCTACCTCAGTTACGCCCTGCCCTCGTCCCTGGGCAAGTCCCTGGCGATGGTGCTGGCGTACGCGCTGGTGGTCGGCACGTGCTTTTCGGCGATCTGCGTCATTGCCTTTTCCGTGCTCGACGGCCCCCACCGCCATCGGGCGCTATATATCCTGCGCCACCAGGCATTTCGGCCGCTGTGGCTGATCGGCAGCTTCGCCGCCTTCGGCGAGGCCTTGAGCGATCCGCGCCTGACCGAAGCCCTGGGCACCCACCTGGCGCACAGCGCCGCGACCATCGCCAATGTGCTGGCTGCGCTGTCTACCGGCGTGTTTATCCTGCGCTTTCGCCGGCCCATCGCACATCTGATCCGCAACCAGCCGCTGTCCCGGCGCCTGACCCGCCGCGCGTTGAGCGACACCATCGAGATCATCGGCACCTTCTGGTACCTGCCTGCGCTGCTGCTCGTGGGTATCTCGCTGTTTGCCACCTTCGTGTCGGCCGGCGATACCAGTACCGCCTTGCGCCAGTCACTGCTGTGCACGGTGTTGCTGGTGCTGTGCATGGTGATCAACGGCCTGGTACGCCGCCATGCCCTCAAGCCCCAACGCGGGCACAAGCGCCATGCGCTGTATTCCGAACGCCTGAAAAGCTTCGTCTATACCCTCGCCCACCTGGTGGTGTGGCTGGTGTTCATCGAACTGGGCCTGCGGGTCTGGGGCTGGTCGCTGATCCGCTTTACCGAAGGCGACGGGCATGAAATCAGCGTCAAGCTGTTCGGCCTCGCGGGCACCCTGCTGTTCGCCTGGCTGATCTGGATCCTTAGCGATACCGCGATCCACCACGCCCTCACCCGCTCGCGCAAAGGCCTGGCCAATGCGCGGGCGCAAACCATGATGCCGTTGATCCGCAACGTGCTGTTCGTGACGATCTTTATCATCGCCGCCATCGTCGCCCTGGCGAACATGGGCATGAACGTCACGCCGCTGCTGGCCGGTGCCGGTGTGATCGGCCTGGCTATCGGTTTTGGCGCGCAGTCGCTGGTGGCGGACTTGATCACCGGCCTGTTCATCATCATCGAAGACTCCCTGGCCATCGATGACTACGTGGACGTCGGCGGCCACCTCGGTACCGTCGAAGGCCTGACCATCCGCACCGTGCGCCTGCGCGATATCGACGGCATCGTGCACACCATCCCGTTCAGCGAGATCAAGAGCATCAAGAACTACTCGCGGGAATTCGGCTATGCGATTTTCCGCGTCGCGGTGCCCGCCAGCATGGACATCGACACCGCGATCAAGCTGATGCGCGACGTCGGTCAAAAGATGCGCGCCGACCCGCTGCAACGCCGCAATATCTGGTCGCCCCTGGAGTTCCAGGGTGTGGAGAGCTTCGAATCTGGCAACGCCATCCTGCGCGCGCGCTTCAAGACTGCGCCGATCAAACAGTGGGAAGTGTCACGGGCGTTCAACCTGTCGCTCAAGCGCCACCTGGATGAGGCCGGAATGGACCTGGCGATGCCGCGCTTGAGTGTGCAGGTGGTGACGGCGGCGAGTGGGCCGCAGGACGCTCAGGTCACATCGACCCCGACGTGAATCGCATCATGGCGCCAGAACTCCAGGTCGCAATCGATCAGGCGCTGATGCTGATCGTAATTGACCCGGGCGATCCGCAGCCCGGGGCTGCCTGCCGAGACCTTCAGGGCCGCTGCCGCTTCCACCTGCAATGAGGTCGGCACAATTTCGAAGCGTACGCGCCCGTAATGCAGGTCGTATTTGCGGGCGTACAACTCGGTCATCGACTCGTTCAGGTCACACGCCAGGATCCCTGGAAAATACTGGGGGTTGAGGTAGTGCTCGACATACAACACCAACCGCCCATCGATACGCCGCCGCCGGCAGATCTGGATCACACTGGACAGCGCCGGCAGTTGTAGCCATGCGCAAACGGCGGCCGAAGCCGGTTGCAGGCGCGCGGAAATAACTTCGGTAGAAGGCTCCCGCCCCTGGGCGCTGACCATGGCGTGGAAGTGGCTGCGCTGCATCAGGTTGTAGGCCAGCCGGGGCGGCGAGACGAACCAGCCACGGCGTTCCTCGCGGTAGATCTGACCCTGGGCCTCCAGTTTCAGCAAGGCTTCGCGCACGGTAATGCGGGTGGTACCAAACAACTCACTGAGTTTGCGCTCGGCCGGCAGTTTGCTCGCCGGGCTGAGTAAACCGTGGCTGATCTGCTCTTGCAGCGCCAGGCCGATGGCTGTCACCGCTTTGGTTGCCTCATCACGCATCAACGTTACCTATCTGGACTAGGCCAGCACTGTTTGGGTGCGCCAAATGCCCCTGGAATGGGCGGCGGCTATAGCGTGCAAGCCTAGGCATCACACATGACCGACAGATGACAGCGCCTTGCGCCGCTGCCTCACACACCCTGCAATACGCCGGCCAAGTCCAGGTATTACGGGGGCCAGGCCTTGGTCTACGCTTACCCGGCAGGCGCCTGCCCAGGTGCCTTGAAAACGACATCGACATGAAACTGTCATCCAGCGCGCCTAAATTGGCTCGTGTATTGCTGACCTAGACCAAACCAACCGCGCCATCAAAAAATCGCAGCGTTGAAAACGCCCAAAGGAGCTTCGGATGAAACAGCTTTTCCTGGCATCACTGTTAGGCTCGACCATTGCCATGTGCACCGCCGCCATGGCCGCTGACACCGATTTGAAAACCCTGGAAGCTGCCGCCAAGGCAGAAGGCGCTGTGAACAGCGTCGGCATGCCCGATGACTGGGCCAACTGGAGAGGCACCTGGGAAGACCTGGCGGCCAAGTACGGCCTCAAGCACATCGACACCGACATGAGCTCGGCCCAGGAAATCGCCAAGTTCGCCGCAGAAAAAGACAACGCCAGCGCCGATATCGGTGACGTGGGCGCCGCCTTCGGGCCGATTGCGGTCAAGCAGGGCGTGACCCAACCCTACAAGCCCAGCACCTGGGAGCAGATCCCGGATTGGGCCAAGGACAAGGATGGCAACTGGGCACTGGCCTACACCGGCACCATCGCGTTTATCGTCAACAAAAAGCTGCTGCACGGCTCCGAAGTCCCGACCAAGTGGTCTGACCTGAAAACCGGCAAGTACAAGGTCTCGATTGGTGACGTGAGCACCGCCGCCCAGGCCGCCAACGGCGTGCTGGCGGCAGCCCTGGCCAATGGTGGCGACGAGAGGAACATCCAGCCGGCGTTGCTGATGTTCGCCGAGATCGCCAAGCAGGGGCGTATCTCCCTGGCCAACCCGACCATTGCCACCATGGAAAAAGGCGAAGTGGAAGTGGGCGTGGTCTGGGACTTCAACGGCCTGAGCTACAAGGCCAAGATGGCCAACCCGGATGACTACGTGGTGCTGATCCCATCGGATGGCTCGGTGATTTCCGGCTACACCACCATCATCAACAAATACGCCAAGCACCCCAACGCCGCCAAGCTGACCCGCGAGTACATCTTCAGCGATGCCGGGCAGATCAACCTGGCCAAGGGCAATGCACGGCCGATTCGTGCCGAGCACCTGACCCTACCCGCCGAAGTACAGGCCAAGCTGCTGCCTAACGAACAGTACAAAGGCGTGACCCCGATCAAAGACGCCGATGCCTGGGAGAAGACCTCCAAGGGCTTGCCGCAGAAGTGGCAGGAAGAAGTCATCATCAACATGCAATAAGCCCTGGAATACGACCAGGGTGGGAGCTGGCTTGCCTGCGATAGCGGTATGACATTCAGCACTTGCATCGGCTGATACACCGTTATCGCAGGCAAGCCAGCTCCCACAGTTGATCTGGTTCCAGCAGAACCACCGAGGAGCCCCTGTCCCTATGAAGCACAACGTCATCCTTGTGGTGCTCGACGGCCTCAACTACGAGGTTGCCCGGCATGCCATGGGGCATCTCCAGGCCTACGTCGGCGCCGGGCGCGCGGCGCTGTACAAGCTGGAATGCGAATTGCCCGCCCTCTCGCGCCCGCTGTACGAATGCATCCTCACTGGCGTGCCGCCGATCGACAGCGGTATCGTGCACAACCATGTCTCGCGCCTGTCCAACCAGCGCAGCATTTTCCATTACGCCACCGACGCTGGCTTGACCACCGCGGCGGCGGCCTACCATTGGGTCAGCGAGCTGTACAACCGCTCGCCGTTCATCGCCGCCCGCGACCGGCATACCGACGACCCGGCACTGGCGATCCAGCACGGGCACTTCTACTGGAGCGATCATTACCCCGACGCCCACCTGTTTGCCGATGCCGAAAGCCTGCGCCTCAAGCACGCGCCGAACTTTTTGCTGGTACACCCGATGAATATCGACGACGCCGGCCACAAGTACGGCCTCGACACCGCGCAATACCGTAACAGCGCCCGCTCGGCGGACATTATCCTCGCCGACTATCTGCAAGGCTGGCTCGACACCGGCTACCAGGTGCTGGTCACCGCCGACCACGGCATGAACAACGACCGCTCCCACAACGGCCTGCTGCCGGAGGAGCGCGAAGTACCGCTGTTCGTTTTCGGGGATGCCTTCAGCCTCGAGCCCGAGGCCCAGCCTAGGCAAACCGATATCTGCGGCACCGTCTGCGCCCTGCTTGGCGTTGCCCACGACAAACCTGTCTGCCAGGAGCTGTTGAAGTGAGTTCAGTGATCCGTGGTAAATGGCTGGCCGCCTTGTGCCTGGTGCCTTTCGCCCTGTTTTTTATCGTGTTCCAGATCGCGCCGCTGTTCTGGGTGATGGTCAACAGCCTGCAATCGGAAGAGTTCGGCTGGGGCCTGGCCAACTTCAGCAAGATCTTCAGTTCGAAGTTCTACCTGCAGGCAATCCAGTACAGCCTGGAGCTGAGTTTCTATTCCAGCGTCTTCGGCATCATCATCGCCGTGCTGGGCAGCTACTCGTTGCGCAAGGTGGATTCGCCGCTGCGCAACTTCGTCACCGCCTTCGCCAACATGACCAGCAACTTCTCCGGTGTGCCCCTGGCCTTTGCCTTCATCATCCTGCTGGGGTTCAACGGCAGCATCACCATCATGCTCAAGCAGGCCGGGATCATTCAGGACTTCAACCTGTACTCCAAGACCGGCCTGATCATCCTGTACACCTATTTCCAGATCCCCCTGGGCGTGTTGCTGCTGTACCCGGCCTTCGATGCCCTGCGTGAAGACTGGCGCGAGTCCGCAGCACTGCTGGGGGCCAATGGCTGGCAGTACTGGCGGCACATCGGCCTGCCGGTGCTGACGCCGGCGCTGCTGGGCACCTTCGTGATCCTGGTGGCCAATGCCCTGGGCGCCTATGCCACGGTGTATGCGTTGACCACCGGCAACTTCAACGTACTGCCGATCCGCATCGCAGCGATGGTTTCCGGTGATATTTCCCTGGACCCGAACATGGCCAGCGCCCTGGCCGTGATCCTGGTGGCGCTGATGACCGTGGTCACCGTGGTCCATCAACTGCTGCTCAAGAGGAGCTACCATGTCTCGCGCTGAAGCCAGCCCCGTCGCCCTCTATCATCGCGTGGTGGTGTACCTGCTGTTCGCGATCCTCGTGCTGCCGCTGATTGGCACCCTGGTGTACTCCCTCGCCAGCAGTTGGTCGGCCACCATCCTGCCCGCCGGCTTTACCTTCAAGTGGTATGTGCAGTTGTGGAGCGACCCGCGCTTTTTGCATGCCTTTGGCCAATCGCTGCTGGTATGCGTCGGCGCGCTGATCCTGTCGGTGGTGCTGATCCTACCGCTGCTGTTCGTGGTGCATTACCACTTCCCCAGGCTCGATGCGCTGATGAACATCCTGATCCTGCTGCCCTTCGCGGTGCCGCCAGTGGTGTCATCGGTAGGCCTGTTGCAATTGTATGGCTCGGGGCCGCTGGCGATGGTCGGCACGCCGTGGATCCTGATCGGCTGCTACTTCACCGTGGCGCTGCCGTTCATGTACCGCGCGATCACCAACAACCTGCAGGCGATCAACCTGCGTGACCTGATGGACGCCGCCCAGTTGCTCGGCGCCAGCACCTGGCAGGCGGCAATCCTGGTGGTGCTGCCCAACCTGCGCAAGGGCCTGATGGTCGCGTTGCTGCTGTCGTTCTCGTTCCTGTTCGGCGAGTTTGTGTTCGCCAATATCCTCGTCGGTACGCGCTACGAGACCTTGCAGGTGTACCTCAACAACATGCGCAACAGCAGCGGGCATTTCACCAGCGCCGTGGTCATTTCCTATTTCCTTTTTGTGCTGCTGCTCACCTGGGCCGCCAACCTCTTGAACAAGGACAAAAGCCAATGAGCTTCGTCAGCGTCCAGCACCTGCAAAAAAGCTACGCCGCCACCCCGGTGTTCAGTGATATCAATTGCCAGATCGCCAAGGGCGAATTCGTCACCCTTCTGGGCCCGTCCGGTTGCGGCAAGTCCACCCTGCTGCGCTGCATCGCCGGCCTGACGCCGGTGGACAGCGGGCAGATCCTGCTGGACGGCCAGGATATCGTGCCGCTGAGCCCGCAGAAGCGTCACATCGGCATGGTGTTCCAGAGCTACGCGCTGTTCCCCAACATGACTGTGGAACAGAACGTCGCCTTCGGCCTACGCATGCAGAAGGTCAACGCCGATGACAGCCACAAGCGCGTCCAGGAAGTGCTGCAACTGGTCGAGCTCAAGGACCTGGCCGGGCGCTATCCGCACCAGATGTCTGGCGGCCAGTGCCAGCGCGTCGCCCTCGCCCGCTCCCTGGTCACCCGGCCGCGCCTGCTGCTGCTCGATGAGCCGCTGTCGGCACTGGATGCGCGGATTCGCAAACACCTGCGCGAACAGATCCGCCAGATCCAGCGGGAATTGGGGCTGACCACGATTTTTGTGACCCATGACCAGGAGGAAGCCCTGGTCATGTCCGACCGCATCTTCCTGATGAACCAGGGCAAGATCGTGCAGAGCGGCGACGCCGAAACCCTCTACACCGCCCCCGTGGACGCCTTCGCTGCCGGTTTTATCGGCAACTACAACCTGCTGGACGCCGAGCAGGCCAGCACGCTGTTGCAACGTCCGGTCAGCAGCCGTATTGCGATCCGTCCTGAGTCCATCGAACTGAACCACAGCGGCGAGCTTGATGCGCTGGTACGCAGCCACAGCCTGTTGGGCAATGTGATTCGCTATCGCGTCGAAGCCCGGGGCATCGAATTGGTGGTGGACGTACTCAACCGCTCGGCCCAGGATCTGCACCCAGACGGGCAACGCCTGGCACTTTCCATCGATCCCAGTGCGCTGTGTGAGGTAGCCTGAGGATGCAGTGTTTATTAAGGAAGCATGACTGATGGCTTTGGTAATTTTTGATCTGGACGACACCCTGATCCACGGCGATTGCGCCACCTTGTGGAGCGAGCAGATGGGCCGCCTGGGCTGGGTGGACCGCGAATCGTTCATGGGCAAGAACCACGAACTGATGTCCGCCTACAGCCGCGGCGAGTTGGCCATGGAAGAGTTCATGGACTTCAGCCTGGAACCGATGATCGGGCGCACTCCGGAAGAAGTCGCGCACCTGGTGGAGCCGTGGGTGGAAGATGTTATCGAGCCGCTGATCTACAGCGACGCGACCAAGACCATCGCCCGCCACCGCCAGAACGGTGACCGGATCCTGGTGATCTCGGCCTCGGGCACGCACCTGGTCACGCCGATTGCGGCGCGCATTGGCATCGATGAAGTACTGGGGATTGAACTGGACGTGGCCCACGGGGTGTACAGCGGCAAGACCGTGGGTGTACTGACGTACCGCGAAGGCAAGATCACCCGCTTGATGCAATGGCTTGAGCAGGAAGGTGAAAGCCTGGAAGGGGCGTACTTCTACTCGGATTCGCGTAATGACCTGCCGCTGCTGAGCAAGGTCGATTTCCCGCAGGTGGTAAACCCCGATCCGGTGTTGCGCGCCCATGCCGAACAGGCCGGCTGGCCGATCCACCAGTGGACCTGAAGGCCCACTTTTGGCGTTGAAACCCAGTCCAATGGGGGAGCTAATGTGGGAGCTGGCTTGCCTGCGATAGCGGAGTATCAGGTTAAGGTCTGTTACTAACACACCGCTATCGCAAGCAAGCCCCGCTCCCACCTTGGGCTGCATTTCAACCCTGGATTGGCCTCAAGCCAGGCTTTCGTCGATCACCAGCACCAGCTTTCCGGAGATCTGGTTGGTCGAAAGCTGCGCAAACGCCGCTTCCGCGTCCGTGATCGGGAAGGTCTTGGCCAACTGCGGGCTCAGTCGCCCTTCGCCAAACAACGGCCACACCTGCTGGCCCAGGTCGCTCAAAAGGTCTGCCTTGAACTGGTCATCGCGGCTGCGCAAGGTCGAGCCCAGCACTTGCACACGCTTGGCCAGCACCTGCGCCAGGTCCAACTGGGCTTCACGCCCGCCCATCAAGCCGATCAATACCCAACGACCGTCGCGGGCCAGCAGCTTGAGGTTAATGGCTGCATAGTTGCCACCCACCGGGTCGAGAATCACGTCGAACGGGCCAAAATCCCCCAGGCTCTCGATGCCGTCGGTACGTACCACACCGCCCTGGGCGCCGAGGTCTTCGCAGTAGGCCAGGCGGTCCGCCGAGCCGACGCTGACCCAGCACGGGCTGCCAAAGGCTTTACACAGCTGGATCGCTGCCGAACCGACGCCACTGGCGCCCGCATGCAACAGCACCTTTTCCCCGGGCTTGAGCGCCGCCAGTTGGAACAGGTTGAGCCAGGCAGTGCTGTACACCTCGGGCAACGCAGCGGCTTCGGCCAGGGACAAACCCTCTGGCACCGGCAGCACGTGGCGCGCGTCCACCACCACTTCCTGCGCCATGCCACCGCCCGCCAACAGCGCACAGACCCGATCCCCCACTTGCCAGGACGAGCCAGCGCCGACTTCGCTGATCACCCCGGAACACTCCAGGCCCAGCACTTCGCTGGCCCCGGGCGGTGGAGGATAGAGCCCTGCACGCTGTAATAAATCCGCTCGATTGAGGCCGGCTGCTGCCACCCGAATGCGAACTTGCCCTACATCGCACGTAGGACTTGGGGTCTCAACCCACTCCACATGACCTTCAACGCCTTGCAATGCTTTCACAGTGCCTCCATAGTGAGTCTGGACTGAGCCCGTTGCTGTAGCGCCGGGCTTTTTGCATTATGCGACCGGCCCAAATGGAACCGGCGACTTCAAAGACGGCCTAATATGCGTTATCAATTGCCCCCGCGTCGAATCAGCATGAAGCATTTGTTCCCCAGCACCGCCCTCGCTCTTTTCATTGGTCTCGGCCTGTTGCCGCTGTCGACCAATACGTTCGCAGCCAACAGCTGGGACAAACTTCAGCCTGATCGCGATGAGGTGATTGCCAGCCTTAACGTCGTTGAGTTGCTCAAGCGCCACCATTACAGCAAGCCGCCGCTGGACGATGCGCGCTCGGTGATCATCTATGACAGCTATCTCAAGCTGCTGGATCCCTCGCGCAGCTACTTCCTGGCCAGCGATATCGCTGAGTTCGACAAATGGAAGACCCAGTTCGACGACTTTCTCAAGAGCGGCGACCTGCAGCCTGGCTTCACCATCTACAAGCGTTACCTGGACCGTGTCAAAGCGCGTCTGGACTTCGCCCTCGGTGAGTTGAACAAAGGCGTCGACAAGCTCGACTTCACCCAGAAGGAAACCCTGCTGGTGGATCGCAAGGAGGCCCCGTGGCTGACCAGCACCGCCGCCCTGGATGACCTGTGGCGCAAACGCGTCAAGGATGAAGTCCTGCGCCTGAAGATCGCCGGCAAAGAGCCCAAGGCGATCCAGGAACTGCTGACCAAGCGCTACAAGAACCAATTGAGCCGCCTGGAACAGACCCGCGCCGAAGATATCTTCCAGGCCTACATCAACACCTTCGCGATGTCCTACGATCCGCACACCAATTATCTGTCGCCAGATAACGCGGAAAATTTTGATATCAACATGAGTCTGTCCCTCGAAGGGATCGGTGCCGTGCTGCAGAGCGACAACGACCAGGTCAAGATCGTACGCCTGGTGCCAGCGGGTCCTGCGGACAAGACCAAGCAGGTCGCTCCGGCCGACAAGATCATTGGCGTGGCCCAGGCCGACAAAGAGATGGTCGACGTGGTCGGCTGGCGCCTGGACGAAGTGGTCAAGCTGATCCGTGGGCCCAAGGGCAGCGTGGTGCGCCTGGAAGTGATTCCGCACACCAACGCGCCGAACGACCAGACCAGCAAGATCGTGTCGATCACCCGCGAAGCGGTGAAGCTCGAAGACCAGGCCGTGCAGAAGAAAGTCCTCAACCTCAAGCAGGATGGCAAGGACTACAAGCTGGGCGTCATTGAGATCCCGGCGTTCTACCTGGACTTCAAGGCCTTCCGTGCTGGCGATCCGGACTACAAGAGCACCACCCGCGACGTGAAGAAAATCCTCACCGAGCTGACCAAAGAGAAAGTCGACGGCGTGGTCATCGACCTGCGCAACAACGGTGGCGGCTCGTTGCAGGAGGCCACCGAGCTGACCAGCCTGTTTATCGACAAGGGCCCGACCGTGTTGGTGCGCAACGCTGACGGCCGCGTGGATGTGCTGGAAGACGAAAACCCGGGCGCCTTCTACAAAGGCCCGATGGCATTGCTGGTCAACCGTCTCTCGGCTTCGGCCTCGGAGATTTTTGCCGGTGCGATGCAGGACTACCACCGCGCGTTGATCATCGGTGGCCAGACCTTCGGCAAAGGCACGGTGCAGACGATCCAGCCACTCAACCATGGCGAGCTGAAGCTGACCCTGGCCAAGTTCTACCGGGTTTCCGGGCAGAGCACCCAGCACCAGGGCGTACTCCCGGACATCGATTTCCCGTCGCTCATCGACACCAAGGAAATCGGCGAAAGCGCCCTGCCAGAAGCCATGCCGTGGGACACCATCCGCCCGGCCATCAAGCCTGCATCGGACCCGTTCAAGCCCTACCTGGCCCAGCTCAAGGCCGAACATGACCTGCGCTCCGCCAAGGACGCCGAGTTCGTGTTTATCCGCGACAAGCTGGCCCTGGCCAAGAAGCTGATGGCCGAGAAGACCGTCAGCCTCAATGAAGTGGACCGCCGCGCGCAGCACACCGATATCGAGAACCAGCAACTTGCCCTGGAAAACATCCGCCGCAAGGCCAAGGGTGAAGACCCGCTCAAGGAGCTGAAGAAAGAAGACGAAGATGCACTGCCGACCGAACCTGAAAAGACCAAGCCGGAAGATGATGCCTACCTGAGCGAAACCGGGCGGATTCTGCTGGACTACCTGAAAATCAGTAAGACGGTGGCCAAGCAGTAAATGATGGCGATTTAATGTTGTCGCTCCACTGAGCGTCATCAAACAGACATCATTCTGTCGTGAAATGAAGGACCGGGCGCCCCAGGCACCCGGTCCTTTTTTTCGACCGAGATCATCATGACCATGACCGAACAGCTGAATGCCCTGGCCTCCATCCTGGCCCAGGGCAGTTTGCACAGCCTGTTCCAACCCATCGTCAGCCTCTGCGAACGTCGCATCCTCGGCTATGAAGCTCTCAGTCGCGGCCCCTCCAACAGCCCGCTGCACTCGCCCCTCGCCTTGTTTGGCGTGGCGCGCCAGGCCGGGCGCCTGAATGAGCTGGAGATGGCCTGCCGACAAAGTGCCTGTAGGCGCTTCAGCGAGCAGAAGCTGCCGGGCAAGCTGTTTCTCAACGTCTCGCCCGAGTCCCTGCTGGAAACCACCCACCAACCGGGGCGCACCCTGCATATGCTGCGCGAGTACGGGATTGCGCCCAGCCAGATCGTGATCGAGCTCACGGAGCAAGCGCCGACCGACGACTTCCAGCTGTTGCAAACCGCCCTGCACCATTACCGTGACATGGGTTTTTCGATTGCCCTGGATGACTTGGGCGCCGGTTATTCCAGCTTGCGCCTGTGGTCAGAATTGCGCCCGGACTACGTGAAGATCGACCGGCATTTTATCGATGGCATTCACCAGGATGCGCTCAAGCGCGAGTTTGTCGGTTCGATCCTGCAGATCGCCAGGGCTTCGCGCGCCCAGGTGATTGCCGAAGGCATCGAGCTGCCGGAAGAGTTGGCGGTGCTCACGGAAATGGGCGTGGACCTGATCCAGGGCTACCTGCTGTGCCGTCCCCAGGAGCACCCACCGACCGAAGCCCGGTTGATGCTGGCCAAGCCCGACAGCACCAGCGTTTCGCTCAACGAGGACGCCAGTGACCTCAGCGCCCTGCTCAACGAACAACCGGCCGTGGCCCAGGACACCGCCACGGCCAAAGTGCTGGAAGCGTTTCGCAGCCAGGCCAATCTCAACTCCCTGGCGGTCCTGGATGGGCGCGGCCAGCCGATTGGTATCGTGCATCGGCACTCGTTGTCCGACGTCCTGCTCAAGCCGTTTGCCACCGATCTGTTTGCGCGCAAGCCTATCAGCCGCCTGATGAGCGATGACTTCCTGGCCGTGGAATTGAGCCAGTCGTTGCAACAGGTCAGCCGCCTGCTGACCAGCCGCGCGCGGCAGCGTATCGAAGAAGATTTCATCATCACCCAAAATGGCAACTACCTGGGATTGGGCCGGGTGATCGACGTGCTCAAGCTGATTACCGAACTGAAAATCCAACAGGCGCGCTACGCCAACCCGCTGACCCTGCTGCCAGGCAATGTGCCGATCCAGCAGTGCCTGACACGGCTGTTGCAGCAGCAGCGCGAATCGGTGATTTGCTATGTGGATATCGACAGCTTCAAGCCATTCAACGATATCTACGGCTATGGCCGTGGCGATGAAGTATTGCTGTGCCTGGCGCAATGCTTGAACGACCGGGTAGACCCCAGCCGTGATTTTGTCGGGCATATTGGCGGCGATGATTTTTTACTGGTGCTGGGCGCCCAGGACTGGCGCAAGCGTCTCAACCAATTGGTGGATGATTTCCAGACCCAGTGCCGGCGCTTCTACCGCAGTGAACACTTGGATGCGGGCTGTTTTATCGCCCTGAATCGTCAGGGGGTGCGCCAGGAGTTTGCCTTGCTGTCGCTGTCCATCGGCGTGGTGCATCTGCATCCATTGAGCTGTGGGCACCTGGATGCCAGCCAGTTGGCGGAACTGGCCTCCCAGGCCAAGCATCACGCCAAGGACGTGGCCGGCTACAGCATCCACCTCATCGATAGCCGCGAAATCCTGTAAGGCCGACAAGCCGGTCCTTACAACTGCTCCAGGCGTATCTGCGCCAGCGGATGCCCAGCCTTGGCGGCGATGGTCCACCAGCGTGCCGCTTCTACAGGGTCCGGAGCCTTGCCCAGGCTGCCTGCCAGGCTCAGCACGCCCACTTGATAGGCCGCCTTGCCATCCCCCGCCTGACCCGCCAGGCGCAGCAAGCGCACGCCCTCCTCCCGCGCGCCAATGCCCAGGCCGCGAAAGGTCAGGATATGCCCATAGAAACTTTGGGCCTCGACATTGCCCAGGTTGGCCATGCGTGCAAACTGACCCTCCAGCCAGTGCCAGCCGCGGGGCTGACGCACAAACCATGACCAATGAAACAATCTGCGTGCCAGCCAATAACTGGCATACGCTTTGAGCTTCCAGAACACTCAGGCCTCCGCTGACTCAGGATATTCGTACTCGAACACACGGACCACTTCCGAGGCATGCCACGATGCTGCAGCAACGCCATCGG
Source organism: Pseudomonas sp. HC1(2025) (assembly GCF_058742075.1). Taxonomy (NCBI): domain Bacteria; kingdom Pseudomonadati; phylum Pseudomonadota; class Gammaproteobacteria; order Pseudomonadales; family Pseudomonadaceae; genus Pseudomonas; species Pseudomonas sp. HC1(2025). The sequence goes on from NZ_CP196017.1 coordinate 3,975,553, forward strand.
ACGGTCCGCAAAAGCGCCCGAGGCGTTCGACACATTCAAAAAAACCGGTGCGCGGCAAGCGGCTCGCGCCCTGGCTGATTACCAGGGAGCTGCGCAGTGGCTGATCCGCCTTGGCATCCAGGGCCGCCAGGTGTTCCAACGCGGCGGTCAGGGTTTGCATCGCCGGCGTCGGGAACTGCAGACGCTCGAGCAACGCACGGTAGGTCAATAAATGTCGCTGGCGACGGGCCTGGTCGAGCTCATTGAGCAACCCATCCCAATGTTGACGGCTGATGCGCACACTCACATTTCATCCCTCCAACCGGCAATCCCCAATTCCCAGGCCAGGCTGCGACGGATCGCGGCATCCGGCTGGCGCTCGCCACTTTCAATCAACCCCAGGTAGGACGGGCTGATGCCGACGGTGCGGGCCAATGTCTCGATCGCCAGGCCCTTGGCTTCGCGCAGGCTGCGCAATTGCGCCAGGGGGCGTAGATCCTGCTCGGTAGCGACGGGAGGGATCTGTGCAGCAGGAGTGACTGGTTGCTGCAGGCCGGCGGCTGTTAACAGCGCCTGGTACTGAGCCCATGGCAGAACCGCGTACTCGGGTTCGCCATCCCGTGAAATGATTTGTATATCCATGACTGCCCCGTAGGATCACAACACTTACGAAGTAAGTACTTTCCTTAGGAGTGTAATCCTAACAGCCACAAAGAGCGCAGGGGGATAATCCGCGTGTTCAGTTTTTTTTCGGGTTTTCCTGCTCCAGTAGTTGCGGCGTGGCGGGCAGGCGTTCAACCACCACCAACTTCTCCGGGCGCTGGCGGTCACGCCAGGCGCGGAAGGCACTCAACTCACCGTCCAGGCTCTTCATGACCCAGGCCAGTACCGCGATGTCATCGAGCATGCCGAACATCGGCAGGAAGTCCGGGATCGCGTCAATCGGGCTGAGGAAGTACATCAGCCCCGCCACCACCGAGATCAGCGCCTTGGGGCTGATAGCCCGGTACTCGCCGCGCCAATAGGCCAGGCACAGCGCCTGGAGCAGCTTGAGGTCGTCCTTGAGCTTGCCCAGGCGATTGCCCTGGCTGGAGCCTTTGGCAGCGACCGCGAACAACAGCGTCGGCAGGCGTCCACGCCCGATCAGCCGTGCGGCCAACGGCAGGAAGCGGGTGAAATTCCAGGGTGCTTTCATCGTCACTCCAGTTCCAGGCGAGATAAAAGGTTATCCACACAACTTGTGGATAACCTTGTGAACAGAGCCCATTTTTGCGGCTGAAAGCCACGTAATACAAGGCCTACAGTCAGATCGGGCGTTTTTTGCGCACATAAAAAAATCCCAAGATTTCATTGACTTGGGGGGCATCTGCGGCTACCCGTGCCGAGGTATAGCATCAGACTGCTCTAAGTCGCAGGTGTTCGTTCTGATTTTCCCACACCCCTCCACGACCTCGGTCAGCAGCTCCCACACCAGAAACAACAACGCCCCGTATAAACGGGGCGTTGTGTGTTCAGCAGCGGCTTACTTGGCAGCCGGTGCCTCAGGAGCGTCGGCCTTGGCCGGGTCCTTGATTGCCAGCAGCTCCAGGTCGAAGACCAGTACGGAGTTGGCTGGAATCGCCGGGCTCGGGCTCTGGGCGCCGTAGGCAAGGTCGGACGGGATGTACAACTCGACCTTCTCGCCCACGTGCATCAGTTGCAGGCCTTCGACCCAACCTGGGATCACGCCGCTGACCGGCAGGTCAATCGGGCTGCCGCGATCCACGGAGCTGTCAAAGGTGGTGCCGTTGGTCAACTTGCCGGTGTAGTGCACAGTCACTACGTCGGTAGGCTTGGGCTGGGCGCCTTCGGCTTTCTTCACGATCTTGTACTGCAGGCCGGAAGCGGTGGTGACTACGCCGTCTTTCTTGGCGTTGTCCTCAAGGTATTTCTTGCCGGCGGCTGCCGACTCTTCACTCATCTTGGTCATGCGCTCTTCAGCACGCTTTTGCAGTGCGGAAAACGCTTCGACCAGTTCTTCGTCCTTCAGCTTCTGTTCTTTCTTGCCGACGGCATCTTCGATGCCTTGGGCAACTGCCTTGGAGTCCAGGTCATCCATACCTTCCTGAGCCAGGCTTTTGCCCATGTTCAGGCCGATACCGTAGGAAGCTTTCTGCGCCGGGGTTTTCAGCTCTACGCTGGTTTGCGAATCACAACCCGCAAGTACCAGGCTAACCAGGGCCACCGCCGCCGCCAACCGATGCTGTTTCATGCTATTTCCTTGTTCATGCGCCAAAAGGGCATTCGAATAAAGTCGCGAGCTTATCAGGCGGCCACGACCAATGGCTACCGGCATGTGAGCAGGAAACTTCTGATAAGTTCACGTGTTTAAAAGCATTTTCATCTGCCCCAAAGCCCGGCGAAGGACAGCCGGCGTAGCGAAAACCGCCTGCGTAGACGGATCATGGCTACTTGCCGCCTACCGCGCTCAGTGGCATAAGGGCACAACAACTCGACAAGGATAGTTATCTTGCGCATTTTTTCCCGTGTTTTACTCCTGATCCTGTCATTTATGGGACTGCTGCTGGCGGTGGTCCTTTATTACGTGATCAACCCCAGGCTCCCGGATTACGTGGCGGTGCAGCAGGTGCACTACCAGGACCAATGGAGCGCCGCCGACCGCCAGGCCTACTACTTCACGCCCCAGGGCACCCAGGTAAAAGGCCTGCGCTATAACTGGTTCACTGCGCTGGAGCTGCCGTTTTCCGAGCAGCGTTTTGCCGAGCCGGCCAACCTCGCGCGCTTCGGTTTCCTGGTGGACCCGCGACAACAGGCCACACCCCAGAACCCCGGCAACCTGCCCGTAGGCTTCGCCCGGCACAAGAATGCCGGCAGCAACGACGAATTTCTCGATATCACCTGCGCCGCCTGCCATACCGGCGAGTTGCATTTCAATGGCCAGGCCCTGCGCATCGATGGCGGCTCTGCACAACATGTGCTGCCCTCCAGCGTGCCAACCTTGCGCGGCGGCAGCTTTGGCCAGGCCCTGGTGGCCAGCCTCGCCTCTACCTATTACAACCCGTTGAAGTTCAGGCGCTTTGCCCACAGCGTGCTGGGGGATCAATACGACGCCCAGTACGATCAGTTGCGCCAGGACTTCAAAAAGTCCCTGGACAACTTCCTCAAGGTGGCCTGGAACGATACCCACCGCGGCCTCTACCCCACCGAAGAAGGCCCGGGGCGCACCGACGCCTTCGGCCGCATCGCCAATGCCAGCTTTGGCGACGCCATTTCCCCGGACAACTACCGTATCGCCAACGCGCCAGTGGACTACCCGCAGCTGTGGGACATGTGGACCTTCGACTGGGTGCAATGGAACGGCTCGGCCCAGCAACCCATGGCGCGCAACATCGGCGAGGCGTTGGGCGTGGGCGCGACCCTGGCGTTCTTCGACAGCGCTGGCCAGCCCCTCAAGGGCGATGCGCGCTACCCGTCCAGCGTGCGCGTGCGTGACCTGAACCTGATCGAAGAAACCCTGCAACGGCTCAAGCCACCGGTTTGGCCTGAAGCGCTGTTCGGCGCCATCGACAAACCCCTGGCCGCCCGAGGACGTGCGCTGTTCGCGGAAAACTGCGCGGCCTGCCATGTGCCCAGCGTGAGCGAAGTCAACGGGCGCCCGGTGCAGCAGTTGAAGATGCTGCCAGTGGACTACATCGGCACCGACCCGGGCACCGCCAGCAACATTGCCGACCAGCGCTACGACCTCAGCGCCCTGCAATGGGACCCGGCCGAATTGGCGCAGTTGAATGTCGAACTGCACCCCACGCCGACCGAACCGCTGGACCTGCGCAGCCTGTCCGTGGCCAAGGGCCTGGCCTATGTCACCGCGTTTGTCGAAGAGCACGCCTACCGCGCCGCCGGCATCACAGCGGCCGAACGCCCGCGCCTGGACGGCTACGGCCTGCCCATCGGCGTGCGCGAACTGCGCGCCTACAAGGCCCGCCCACTGGCGGGTGTGTGGGCCACGCCGCCGTTCCTGCACAACGGTTCGGTGCCGACGATCTACCAGTTGCTTTCGCCCCAGTACGAGCGCAGCCGCACCTTCTATAAAGGCACCTTCGACTACAACCCGCGTCACCTGGGTTATCGCACCGAGGCGTTTAAAAATGCATTCCTGTTCGACACCAACATCACTGGCAACCACAACAGTGGCCACGAGTTTCGCGCGGGCAAGCGTGGCAATGGGGTGATCGGCCGCGGCCTTGAGCCTGAGGAGCGCTGGGCGCTGCTGGAATACCTGAAAGTACTGGGCGGCCCCCTGGAGCAACAACTGCCATGACTTCCCCATTTCGATACAAGGGCCGTTCCATGCTCGCTCGACTGTGGCTGCGCCTCGGCGCGTTTCTCGGCAAGACGCTGTTATGGCTGGTAGGCCTGGGCCTGCTCGGCTGGTTGTTGTCGACCCTGTGGTTCGCCTGGCACCACAGCGGCCCGGTGTCGGCCGAGGAACAGATTCCGCCCGGCGAAGCGGCCATGACCCAAGGCATCATTCAGACGGCGGTGCGCATTGTCGACCAGCATCGCGAAGGCACCCGTTACCTGCGCGATGCCCATGCCAAGGCCCACGGCTGCGTAAAAGCCGAAGTCAGCGTGTTGCCAAACCTTGACCCGGCGCTGCGCCAGGGCGTGTTCGCCGAGCCGGGCAAGACCTGGCAGGCGATGATGCGCCTGTCCAACGGCAACGCTTATCCACAGTTCGACAGCATCCGCGACGCCCGCGGCATGGCGATCAAGCTGCTGGACGTGCCGGGCAAGCAACTGCTGGCCGACCAGCAGGCACGCGGCGAGCAGGACTTCGTGATGTTCAGCCACCCCAACTTCTTTGTCAGCGATGTGGCGGAATATGCGCAGAACGTCGGGGCCCAGGCCGATGGCAAGAAAGTCATGGCATTTTTCCCCAGCCTCGACCCGCGCAGTTGGCAGGTGCGCCATCTGTTTATTGCCCTGGCGACATTGGCGCCGGCACCGGCCAGCCCGACCGAGACCACGTACTTTTCGGTATCGCCCTACAAGTTCGGCAGCGCCAACGCCAAGTTTCGCGTCGCCCCAGACCCGCAAAGCTGCCCGCAATACCATCTGCCCAAGCAGAACCAGGACTTGCCGAACTTCCTGCGCAGCGCCTTGAGCCAGCAGTTGTCCACCGACCGCATCGACGCTTGTTTTGTGTTGCAGATCCAGCGCCAGAACCCGCAGAAATACATGCCCATCGAAGACACCAGCATCGAATGGAAGGAAAGCGACGCGCCCTACGAGAACGTGGCGAAAATTCGCATTCCGGCGCAGGACTTCGATACACAGGCCTTGAACCTGGCCTGTGACAACCAGTCGTTCAACCCATGGTTTGGCGTGGAGGAACACCGGCCGATTGGGGGGATCAATCGGCTGCGCAAGGCGGTGTATGAGGCGGTGAGTGATTATCGGCATAGCCGCAACGCCCCCTGAATAATGCCTGTGGGAGCGGGCTTGCTCGCGCTGACGTCAGCAAGAACGCCTCACCGCGTCATCGTTAACGATCATCGCGGGCAAGCCCGCTCCCACAGAAAAGCCCCTGCGGCGTTGTATCGGATGCCGTCAGCAACCATTGCTGAAAACTGCGCGCCGCCGAGGGTGGGTTGCGATGCTGCGGTTGCATCAGTTGCAGGCGGCCACGACTGTGCATGTGATGGGGCAAGGCCAATTGCAGGCGTCCGGCAGCCAGCTCGCCTTCAAGCAGGCACTTCCAGCCCAGGGCTACGCCATGCCCCATCACTGCCGACTGCATCAGCAACTGATAGCTGTTGGTGCGCAAGGCGTGACGAGGCGTGTGGTACTGCGCACCGATGTCGGCGAACCAGTCGGTCCAGGTCAACCAGTCGTGATAGTGGTCTTCTACGATCAACAGGGTATGGCTGCGCAGCAGGTGCTCGGCGTCGCGGATCGCGCCATGGCGCTCGATGTAGCCGGGGCTGCATACGGCGATGACCTGCTCACTGGCAAACACCGGGGTCAGTTCCAGGCCAAGGGGCGCTGGCAGTTCGTCGAGGTGATAGAACAGGCCCAGGTCATATTCGCTGACATCCAGGTGGCTCGGGCTTTCACTGCACAGGATGCGGATATCCAGCTCCGGGTGCTCATCCTGGAAGGCCGGCAGCAGCGCGGCGAGCCAGATGGAACTGATGGTCGGCGTGCTGGCCAGGGTCAGCTGGCGATCGGCACCGCGTCGACGCAGCTCCGCCGATTCGCGATCAAGCTCGCGCAGCAGGCGCTGGATGGTGCGAAAGTAACGCACGCCGGCCGGGGTCAGACTCAGCCCCAACGCCAACCGATAAAACAGCGGTCGCGCCAGGTCTTCCTCCAGGCGCTTGATCTGCCGGCTCACTGCGCTTTGGGTCAGGTTCAGTTCGTGGGCCGCCTGGGTAAAGCTCAAATGCCGGGCGGCGGCCTCAAACGTCTGCAAACAATTGAGCGGTGGAAGGTCGACGTTTCGGCGCGACATGCAGGGATCCGTGGCTGATCAGATGAGCAAGCATCCTGCCACTTGCCCGCTCACAACGCGACCCGCGCGACCCGTCTGCTCCAGCTTCGCTGATGCACCTGCACCCCGTTTTCCCACGCCTGCTGGTGCGCCTCGATGTAGAACCACTGGGCGTCGGCGTGCACCTGCAAGTGGCTGTCGACCGCCACCGACCACTGCGCGCGCTCGACACGGTACTGCCAGTGGATATCGGCCTGGGCCGACAACGGGTCCCAGGGCATGGTGCGATATTGCTCGGTGCACCGCTGGTCCACCGCCAGGCCATGGTCGGTGAAGCGCACGGCGCCCAGGTCGTCCTCGACGTTTACGCACACTTCGCCACTGCCTACGTCCTCGATCAAGGTACGTTTCGGCGCAGCCGCCCGCAGCACCTCCAGCGCCGCCGGGGTAGCCGCTTGCGGGGCCTCGAACGGGCATGGCACGGCCGCGCCGCTGAAAATCGGCAATTGCACACGTTGCACGGCGGGCAGCACGGTCAGGGTGGTCAGTTCGCGGCTGGGCCACAGTAGCGGGAAGCTCGCGGTGCTCAGGGCCAGCCGCAGGCGGTAGCCGGCCGGCACCCGCGTGCCGACATGATCCAGGCTCAGTTGCACATCCAGCGGTTCGCCTGGCACAGGTGGTGTCAGACGGGAGAAGTCTTCACGTAAGGCAAGGTTGAGTACGCCGTAGGTGATCTGCGTGACTTGCCCGTCGGGCGCCACCGCATTCAGGCGCGCCACCAGTTGCCCGCAAGAGGTATCGCTGGCCAGGCGCAGTTGCAAGCGCACATCCCCCAGCAGCGCCAGGGGTTCGGCCAGTGGCTGAGAGTCGAAGCACAAAGACTGCGCATCGTCGCGGCGCTGATCGGTCGGGCCGTCGGGGCCAAACCAGATGGCGCAGTACTCGCCCTGGTGCAGGCCGGTGGTCAGTGGCGAACAGATACTGCGCGGGCCGCCCAGCGCCTGCTGGCCCGGGCGCAGGCCATGGTCGGTCAGGCTGTAGTCGGTCCATTGCACCTGGGGATCGGGCCAGCCCGAGGTCTGCACCCAGATGCCTGGGCGTTCGGCATAACTGCCCTTGGGCGCCAACACATCCTGTAGGTAAAAGGTGCAGGCCGCGTCGTCCATCACCCGATTGTCGATACCTTTAAGCCAGTGGTCCCACCAGCGTTTGGCCTCCTGCAGGAAGCCAATGGCCGGGTTGGGCACGGCGAAATGCGGGTACTTGTGAATCCACGGGCCGATCACGGCTTTTTTCGGCCCCGGCAGGTTTTCCATCAGGCGTGGCACCGCATTCTTGTAGGCATCGCCCCAACCGCCGACGGCGTACACCGCCGCCTTGATCGCCGAGTAGTCCTCGCAGACCGAGCCGTGACGCCAGTAGGCATCGCGGGTCTGGTGTTGCAGCCAGGTCTCGGCCAGCAGCGGCATGGCGTCGAGGCGTTGCTGCCACAGGGTTTTCCAGGCATCGCCAACCAGCAGCGGGTCGGGCACTGCCGCGCTGAAGTTGAGCATGGTCGCGGCCCAGCCGAAGTTCTCCAGCAGCAGGTTGCCGCCCTTGTAATGGATGTCATCGGCAAAGCGGTCATCGGTGGAGCACAGGGTGATGATCGCCTTCAATGCTTCGGGCTGGCGCGCGGCGACTTGCAGGCTGTTGAAGCCGCCCCAGGAGATGCCCATCATCCCCACATTGCCGTCGCACCAGGGCTGCTGGCACAGCCAGTCGATCACTTCGAGGGCGTCATCCTGCTCCTGCAACAGGTACTCATCGGCCATCAAGCCTTGGGATTCGCCATTGCCGCGCATATCGACCCGCACGCAGGCATAGCCCTGCCCCGCCATCCATGCGTGGGTCAGGGCATCGCGCACCGCCGTGCCATCACGCTTGCGATAGGGCAGGTATTCGAGGATCGCCGGGAAGGCCTGCGCGCCGGCGGTGTCAGGCAGCCAGATACGCGCTGCCAGTTGTGTGCCATCGCTCATGGGGATCAGGCAGTGCTCGATCTCGCGAACCTTGTAGGCAAATTCGGTGACGATTTCCATGGGTAACTCCAACAACAAAGAGGCAGGTCAGCGGGCAAAATCCGTCACCGGGCTGGCACCACGCAGGCCAGTTTCGACATGCACCGCAGGGATCTTGACGTCCAGCAGCGCGGGGTTTTTCAACCAGTAGAGCAACGATGTGCTGGCCAGCAGCACCAGAATCATTCCCGGCAGGCCGCCGAGGTTGGAGAGCATCTTCACCCCGTCGATGCCGACAAAGGCCACCATGACCCAGGACACCGTGCCGATGATCACGCCCCAGACAATCTTCAGCAGCGGGTTGCCATCCAGGTCCGAATCGGCGGTGACGCCCTTGCTGCACAGGTTGGCGATCACGTCGGTACTGGAGTCGGCGGCGGTGACGAACGAGATAAACGCGACAAACAACAAAAACGCGATCATCAGGCCGCTGGCCGGCAACTGCTGGAACATCTGGTACAGCACATGCTCCACGCCTTGCTCGTTGAGCACGCGGTTCAAACTGCCATCGCCGAGGGCATCGAAATACAGGCTGCTGCCGGAGAAGATGCAAATCCACAACGCGGTAAACAGCGCCGGGTACAGCATGTTGATCTGGATAAATTCGCGCACCCGGTAGCCCCGGCCGATCTTGCCGAGGAACAACGCACTCACCGGCGCCCAGGCGAACCATACCGACCAGTAGAACACCGTCCAGCTCTGCGGCCAGCTGTCGCCACTGGCGGCGCCGGTGGAGAGGCTGCGGCTGAAGAAGGTGTCGAGGTAGACCCCCAGGGACTCGACGCCCAGGCTGAAGATGTACAGGGTTGGCCCGCACAACCATACAAACGCGCCCAGGGCCAACATGATCCAGGTGTTGAACGACGACAGCATGACGATGCCGCGCTGCAAGCCACTGGCGGCCGAGGCGACAAAGGTGAACACGATCACCGCGATGATCAGGGCCAGGCGCAAGGGCGTGGTCTCGCCGCCAATGTACTGGCTCAGGCCACCGGACAGGGTCAGTGCGCCGGTGCCCAGGGACGACGCCATGCCCGCCACCAGGGCGAACATCGCCAGGGTGTCGATCAACCCGGCATACCGCTTGACCCGCTGGGCGCCGAGCAAGGGTTGCAACATGGCGCCAATCGAGAAGTTGCTGCGCAGGTTGTAGAACACTAGGGCAAAGACCAGGGAGGGCACCAGGTAAATCGCGTAGGGCGTGAGGGTCCAGTGCAGGAACATCGTCGACAGGGCAAAGCTCTTGGCCGCCGCGCTGCCCGCCTCGATCGGCAGGCTGGAGGGTGGCGAGTACAGGTGGTAGAGCGGCTCGGCCGTGGTCCAGAACAGCACGCCCACCGCCAGGGTGGTACACAGCGCGACCATGAACCAGCGCCATTTGCTCAACAGCGGCGTAGCACCCTCCCCGCCGATACGCAGGTTGCCCAGGGGCGAAAAATACACAATGGCCGTGAGCACCACCATGGCGAAAGAGCCGGCACTGAACAGCCAGGAGAAGTTTTGCAGGATCACGGTGTTGAGCTGTTTGCTCACGGCAAGGAATGCGGTGAGGTCGACGTAGCTGGCGATTACCGCCGCCAACAGAATCAGAAAAGTTGGCCAGAAGACCAAAGGACGCAATGGGTATTTCATCTCGTGCGCTTCCCCAGACAGACTATTTTTATTGCCTTTGCAGGCCATTGTTAGAAGCGGGCACTGTGCCGCCTTGAAGTCTTCGCGTGGCTATAGATAAGCGTGGGTGCCGGCTGCGGTGCAATCGACCAATGGGTATGAGGGTATTCCGCCAGGTCATGGCCAATCCGGGGGACAGCCGGGATCGTCGAGACCACCACCGCGTAAAGAGTTCATATAGTTCGCCCATTCGCCATAACGTTTACGTCGCCGCTATTGAGTAACCAAGTGCAAACGCCCTACCGTCACTTCCTACCCAAACACCCGTAGGAAGTCATCGTGGAAAGTTCAACTTTAGGCATGCTCGTCCTGTCAATGATTGCGCTCTTCGGCACTGCCGCGTTTTGCTTCGAACACCTCGCTACCCGCAGCGAGAAGAAAAACAAAACCAAATAAGCGGGTCGTTAGCATCAGCAGAACCCCAGTGTTTAAAGGGATACCCGGGCGGCGGGCGATCCCTTTTTTTCGTGCGCCCGGCCGAACTTTTTCTATATACCGTCTTAATACCGCTAACGCTAATCAGTGCCCGAACTTGATACCCCAAAGATTAACCTCCCCGCGTCCGCAGTTGCGGCTTATTCAATCAGGGGAGTTACACCGTGCTCACACTCACGTTCATTTATATCGCCAGCGGCTTATGTGCCGTGGGGCTGTTCGCTTACTTGGGCTACGCCCTTATTCGCGCAGAAAAATTCTAGGGAGCTGGCCATGTACGACCTGATGTTTATCAGCCTTTCCCTGGTGTTTTTTGCTGCGACTGCCATGGCCATTGTCGCCATGGGCAAGATTTGAACGGAGCCACGACATGTTAAGCACGCTGCTGGAATTTACGCTGGTCCTGGGGGTAATGACGGGGCTCGCCGTACTGATGGGTAAATGGCTGACCCGGGTCTTCACCGGGACCCACCATGCCTTGCCGGAACGCTATACCTATCGCCTGCTGGGCATCGACCCACAAGAAACCATGGGCTGGGCCCGCTTCGGTACGGCGCTGTTGTTGTCGAACGCAGCGATGATGCTGCTGGGCTACCTGGTCCTGCGCCTGCAGGCGGTCATGCCGATCAACCCGCTGGGGCTCACCGCGCAATCGCCGGACCTGGCGTTCAACACCGCCGCGTCCTTTATTACCAATACCAACTGGCAGGCGTACTCGGGCGAGACCAGCCTGTCGAACTTCAGCCAGATGGCGGTCATCACCTTTCTGATGTGCGTCGGCGCCACCTCCGGCGTGGTCGCGGCGGCCGGTTTCATTCGCGGCTTGAGCCGCTCCAGTTCGGGCGATCTCGGTAACTTCTGGGTCGACTTCACCCGCACGCTGTACCGCGTGATGCTGCCGCTGTGCGTGGGCATGGCGCTGGTGTACGTCTGGCAGGGCATGCCGCAGACCTTCGCCTCCCAGGCCCTGGTCACCACCCTGGAAGGAGCGCAGCAACAGTTGATTGTCGGTGCGGTGGCCAGCTTTGAATCGATCAAGCACATCGGCACCAACGGCGGCGGGTTCTTCAGCATGAACGCCGCGCACCCGTTCGAAAACCCGACGCCGCTGACCAACATCCTGCATATCCTCAGCATGTTGCTGATCCCCTCGGCACTGACCTACACCTTCGGCAGCATGCTGATGCAACGTCGCCAGGGCTGGGTGTTTTTCGGCACCTTCCTGGTGATGTTCATCGGCTTCCTCGCCCTGGTCTACGGCGCCGAGCAAAGCGGCAACCCGCTGCTGACCCAGGCCGGCGCCAACCAGACCCTGTCGCAGGAGCACAGTGGCGGCAACATGGAAGGCAAGGAACTGCGCTTCGGCATCGCCGACAGCAGCCTGTTCATTGCCACCACCACGGCGGCAACCACCGGTTCAGTCAACACCATGCACGACTCGCTGACCCCCATGGGCGGCTTCGTGCCCCTGGCGCAGATGATGCTCAACTGCGTGTTCGGCGGCGACGGCGTGGGCTTTATCAACCTGATCCAGTACGCCCTGCTGACGGTGTTCCTGGTGGGCATGATGATCGGCCGCAGCCCGGAGTTCCTCGGCAAGAAAATCGAGGCGCGGGAGATCAAGCTGGTGATGCTCTCGGTGCTCGCGCACCCCATCAGCATCCTCGGTTTTACCGCCCTCGCCGCCCTGTGGCCCGACACCATGGCCAGCCTCAACAACATCGGCCCCCATGGGTTCAGCGAGGTGTTGTACGCCTACACCTCAGGCACCGCCAACAACGGCTCGGCCTTTGCCGGCTTGAACGCCAACACGCCGTTTTTCAACACCACCATTGGCCTGGCGATGTTGATCGGGCGCTTCTTCACCATGCTGCCGATGCTGGCCGTGGCCGGTTCCCTGGCGATGAAAAAAACCGTGCCGGCCGGTGCCGGGACCATTCCCACCGCGACCCCGCTGTTCATGCTGCTGGTGGCGTTCGTGGTGCTGGTGGTCGGCGGCCTGACCTTTTTGCCGGCGCTCGCGCTCGGCCCGCTGGTGGAGCAACTGCAGTTGCTGTCCGGCCAGACGTACAACTGAGGACACGTAGATGACAACCCAATCGATATTCAAGGGGCTGTTGCGCCCGGTGCTGGTTTCGGCGGTGTTTTTCATGCTGTTGACGGGGCTCGCCTACCCGGCGTTCACCACCGTGGCCGCACAGCTGATGTTCCCGTTCCAGGCCCGCGGCTCGCTGATTGAACGCGATGGCCTGGTCATGGGCTCGACCCTGATCGGCCAGCACTTCACCCGGGCGCAATACTTCCATGGCCGCCCGAGCATGACCCTGGGCGCCGACCCGCAAGACCCAGGCAAAAGCGTATCGCAGCCTTATAACGCCGGTTCCAGCGGCGCCAGCAACCTGGGCCCAACCAGCCAGAAACTGGTGGATCAGGTGGCCGCCCGCGTGCAGGCCTATCGCCTGGCCAACGGCCTGGCCGCCGACGCCCAGGTGCCGGTGGACGCGGTCACCGCTTCCGCCTCGGGCCTCGACCCGCATATTTCGGTGGCCAATGCGCGCCTGCAACTGCCACGGGTCGCGCGCCTGCGGCAGATCCCCGAAGCCGAACTGCTGCAACTGGTCAGCCAGCACACCAGCGCACGCACCCTCGGCCTGCTCGGCGAGCCACGGGTCAATGTGCTGCAACTCAACCTTGCGCTGGATGCCCGCCAGCCATCGCCGCCTATTGCGACCAGTGAGTAAGAGATTGCCCTCATGAAAAATGCTCGTTTACCTCTGTTTGATCGCGCCATCGTGCTCACCGCGTGTGGGGATGCGCTGAAGAAACTGCTCCCCCAGGCGCAATGGAAAAACCCGGTGATGTTCGTGGTCTACCTGGGCAGCATCCTCACCACCCTGCTGTGGTTCCAGTCCCTGGGCGGCCAGGGTGAAGCGCCCAGCGGTTTTATCCTCAGCATCACCTTGTGGCTGTGGTTCACCGTACTGTTCGCCAACTTCGCCGAAGCCCTGGCCGAGGGCCGCAGCCGCGCCCAGGCCGCCAGCCTGCGCGGGATGAAACGCCAGACATTGGCCAAGTTGCTGCAACAGCCCAAGCACGGCGCAGCGTGGCTGCCGACCGAAGCGTCGCTGCTGCGCAAGGACCAGGTGGTGCTGATCGAAGCCGGCGACCTGGTGCCGCTCGATGGCATCGTGATCGAGGGCGTGGCGTCGGTGGATGAAAGCGCGATCACCGGCGAATCGGCGCCGGTAATTCGCGAGTCCGGCGGCGATTTTTCCTCGGTCACCGGCGGCACGCGCGTGCTGTCGGACTGGCTGGTGGTGCGCATCAGCGTCAACCCCGGCGAGTCGTTCCTGGACCGCATGATCACGATGGTCGAATCGGCCAAGCGCCAGAAAACCCCGAACGAAGTGGCCCTGACCATCCTGCTGGTGGGCCTGACGCTGTTGTTCCTGCTGGTGATCGCCACGCTGAGCCCTTACTCGATCTTCGCCGTGGCCATGAGCGGCAGCGGCAGCGTGGTCAGTGCCACGGTACTGGTGGCGTTGCTGGTGTGCCTGATCCCCACCACCATCGGCGGCCTGCTCTCGGCCATCGGCGTGGCGGGCATGAGCCGGATGATGTCAGCCAATGTCATCGCCACCTCCGGGCGGGCGGTCGAGGCGGCGGGTGACGTCGACGTGTTGCTGCTGGACAAGACCGGCACCATCACCCTGGGCAATCGCCAGGCCAGCAGCTTTTTGCCGGCGCCGGGCATCCAGGAAGCGGACTTGGCGGATGCCGCGCAATTGGCCTCCCTGGCCGACGAAACTCCCGAAGGCCGCAGTATCGTGGTGCTGGCCAAGCAGAAGTTCGACATCCGCGCGCGGGACATCAACCAACTGGGTGCAAGCTTTGTGCACTTCACCGCGCAAACCCGCATGAGCGGCGTCGACCTGCCCGCAGGCCGGGCGATTCGCAAGGGCGCAGCCGACGCGATCCGCAGCCATATCGAAGCCTTGGGCGGCAGTTTTCCGTCAGCCTTGCAGGCCAGGGTCGATGAAGTCTCGCGGCGCGGCAGCACCCCGCTGGTGGTCAGCGACGGCGCCACGGCGCTAGGTGTGGTGGAGCTCAAGGACGTGGTCAAGAGCGGCATCAAGGAGCGCTTTGCCGAGCTGCGGCGCATGGGCATCAAGACCGTGATGATCACCGGCGACAACCGCCTGACCGCCGCCGCCATTGCGGTGGAGGCCGGGGTGGATGACTTCCTCGCCGAAGCCCGCCCGGAAGACAAGCTGCAATTGATCCGCGACTACCAGGCCAAGGGCAAGCTCGTGGCCATGACCGGCGACGGCACCAACGACGCGCCGGCGCTGGCCCAGGCCGACGTGGCGGTGGCGATGAACAGCGGCACCCAGGCAGCCAAGGAGGCCGGCAACATGGTCGACCTCGACAGCAACCCGACCAAGCTGATCGAAGTGGTCGAGGTGGGTAAACAGATGCTGATGACCCGCGGCGCCCTCACCACCTTCAGCGTGGCGAATGACGTGGCGAAGTACTTTGCAATCATCCCGGCGGCGTTTGTCGCGACCTATCCGCAGCTCGGCGCGTTGAACGTGATGCAGCTGACCAGCCCCAACTCGGCGATTCTCAGCGCGGTGATTTTCAACGCGCTGATCATCGTCGCGCTGATTCCCCTGGCCCTGCGCGGCGTGACTTACCGCGCAATCGGCGCGGCGGCGCTGCTCAACCGCAACCTGCTGATCTATGGCCTGGGCGGGGTGTTGGTGCCATTTGCCGGGATCAAGCTGATCGACATGCTCTTGACCGCAGTGGGCTTGGTGTAACGACTCACCCCCATGTGGGAGCGGGCTTGTCGGATCGCCGCATCGCCGCGAAGACGTCGGTCCAGCAAACATTGATGTCGGCTGACCCACTGCTTTCGCGAGCAAGCCCGCTCCCACAGGGGATCTGCGCTTGACTGACTGCCATTAAGGCAAGCCCGCTCCCACACTTGAACCGCATTGACCAGGAATGACATGCCCGCCTTAAACAACGCACGCCCCGACCCCGACGCCCTGCTCGCTCGGGTCCAACAAGAAGAACAGGCCGCCTTGCGCGGCAAATTGCGTATCTACTTTGGCTCCAACGCCGGGGTCGGCAAGACCTGCGCGATGCTCGAAGCGGCGCGCCGCGAAACTGGCCGTGGCCGTGACGTACTGGCCGGCGTGGTGGAAACCCACGGCCGCCAGGACACCGCCGAGCTGCTCCACGGCCTCGAACAACTGCCCCGTGCCCAGCACCTGCACCGTGAATTCGCCCTCAGCGAATTTGACCTCGACGCCGCCCTCTTGCGCCACCCTGGCGTGTTACTGGTGGACGAACTGGCCCACAGCAACGTGCCCGGCTCACGCCACCCCAAACGCTGGCAAGACGTGGAAGAACTGCTCAGCGCCGGCATCGACGTGTGGACCACCCTCAACGTGCAGCACCTGGAAAGCCTGAATGACCTGGTCAGCGGGATCATCGGCATACGTGTGCGTGAAACGGTGCCCGACCATGTGTTCGATAACGCCCACGAAGTGGTGGTGATCGACCTGCCGCCCGACGATCTGCTGCAACGCCTCAAGGACGGCAAGGTGTACCTGGGCCCGGCGGCGGCGCGCGCGTCTGAGCATTTTTTCCGCAAGGGCAACCTGTTGGCGCTGCGCGAGCTGGCCCTGCGGCGCACGGCCGACCGGGTCGACACACAGATGCGCGTGTACCGCCGCGAACAGTCGATCAAGACCCTGTGGCCGGCCCGCGAACGGCTGTTGGTCGGCATAGCCGGGGACGCCGGCGATGAGCGCCTGGTGCGTGAAGCGGCGCGCCTGGCGCAAAAACTGGAGGCCGACTGGATTGTCGTGCACGTGGCCTCGGCCCAGGGGCGCGGCGCCAGGCGCTACTCGAGCGCGATGAAAACCCTGGCCCTGGCCGAAGAGTTCGGCGCGGACACCGCCACGCTGCCGGGCATGGACGTCGCCGAAGCGCTGGTGGCCTGTGCCCGTGAGCACAACGCCAATCGCCTGGTACTCGGCCATCATCCGCGCCGCCGGTGGCAGTTCTGGCATCAGTCGGTCAGCGATCGGATCAGCCGCCACCACCCGCAAATCGACCAGATCGTGATGGCCCACGGCCTGCTGCCGGGCACGCCTGCCGTGCCCGAAAAAACAGCAACATTGCCCGGTACGCGATTGGCCTATCTCTGGGCCAGCCTGGCCTGTTTCGCCGCCAGCGCCGTGGCCGCACTGCTGTTGCAAGTGTTCGACCTGGCCAACGTGGTCATGCTGTTTTTGCTCACGGTGGTGCTGGTAGCGCTGCGCTTTGGACGCGGCCCCGGCGTGTGGGCCGCGATGCTCGCGGTGCTGTGTTTTGACTTCTTTTTCGTCCAGCCACGCTACTCATTCACGGTCAACGACACCCAGTACTTCTTCACCTTTGCCTTGATGCTCGGCATCGCCCTGATCACCGGCCAACTCACCGCGCGCCTGCGCCACGAAGCGCGCACCGCCGCCGCACGGGAACGCCGCGCGACCTCCCTGGCGCGCCTGGCCCGCGACCTGTCGGCGGCGCTGACGGTGGAGCAAATCAGTGAAGTCGCGCTGCGCACCTTCAGTGGCGTCTTCGAAGCACGGGTCGGCCTGGCCCTGCCCGACGCCGCCGATGGCGTCCACAGCGTTAGCGCCGCTGGGCTGCCGATCGACGACAGCATCGCGCAATGGGCATACGACCACGGCCACCCCGCTGGCCACGGCACCGACACTTTGTCGGCGGCCAAGGGCTGTTACTGGCCACTCAAGGCGCCGATGCGCGTGCGCGGCGTGCTGGTGCTGGAACTGGCCCAACGCGATCGCTTGAACGACCCGCAAGAACGCCGCCTGCTGGAAGCCTGCATGAGCCAACTGGCGATTGCCCTGGAGCGCGTGCATTTCGTTGAAGTGGCACAAAGCACCCTGGTGCAGATGGAAGGCGAGAAAATGCGCAACACCCTGCTCGCGGCAATCTCCCATGACCTGCGCACGCCGCTGACCACCCTGATCGGCGCCGCCGAGACCGCCCTGCCCCACGCCCCGTCGGGGCCACTGAACGAGCTGCTGCATGGCATTCACGAACAGGCCACGTCCATGCAGCGCCTGATCGAAAACCTGTTGGACATGGCGCGCCTGCAAGAACGCGGTGTGCGCCTGAACCGCCAATGGCACTCCCTGGAAGAAATCGTCGGCAGCGCCCTGCGCCAATTGCGCGAACCACTGGCGCACCACCGCGTACACACCACGCTCGACGCACAGTTGCCGCTGGTGGAAGTCGATGGGCTGCTGATCGAGCGGGTGCTGGTCAACCTGCTGGACAACGCCGCCAAGTACACCCCGCCGGGTACCACCATCAGCGTGGCCGCCAGCCAGGCCGGCGAGCAGATTGTGCTTGAGGTCAGCGACACCGGCCCCGGTCGCGCACCGGCCAATCTGTTCGAGCCCTTCACGCGCGGCCAGCAGGAATCGTCGGTGGCCGGCATCGGCCTGGGCCTGGCGCTGGTCAAGCGCATCGTCGAGGCCCACGGCGGGCGCATCCAGGCCAACCCCGGCCGCACGGGCGGCATGCATTTCACCATCACGCTACCCGCAGGCACCCCGCCTGCCATGGAACCCTTATGAGCACTGCACGCATTCTGATTGTTGAAGACGAGGCCAATATCCGCCGCTTTGTGCGCATTGCCCTGCAAGACGAAGGCTTTCAGGTGTTCGAGGCCGACAGCGTCAAACGTGGGCTGATTCATGCCGCCAGCCGTCAGCCGGACCTGGTGATTGTCGACCTTGGCTTGCCGGACAGCGATGGCAAGCAACTGATCAGCGAACTGCGCGGCTGGCTGGCGGTGCCGATCCTGGTGCTGTCGGCGCGTGACCGTGAAGAAGAAAAAGTCGCCGCCCTGGACGCGGGCGCCGATGACTACCTGACCAAGCCGTTTGGCGTGCCCGAGTTGCTCGCGCGTATCCGCGCCCAACTGCGCCGGCACGGGCACACCGGCACGGTGGTAGCCACCAGCAAGGTGGCGTTTGGCGAGATTGCAGTGGACCTGGCGACCCACCAAGTGTGGCGCTCAGGCCAACCGGTGCACTTGACGCCCATCGAGTACCGCCTGCTCTGCGCCATGGTTCGCGGCCAGAACCGCGTACTGACGCACCGGCAACTGCTGCTGGAAGTGTGGGGCCTGGATTACGTCGACCGCGCCCACTATCTGCGGGTGCATATGGCGCATCTGCGGCAAAAGCTGGAGGTGGATCCGGCGCAGCCGCAGTACTTCATTACCGAACTGCAGGTGGGCTACCGGTTGGTGGGGTTGTAGAACCGCAAATCCCGGGCACAAAAAAGCCCGCTCATTGAGCGGGCTTTGCGGGGTGACCTGGCGTTCAGCATTCCAGGTAACCAAATATGGCGCAGCGGACGGGACTCGAACCCGCGACCCCCGGCGTGACAGGCCGGTATTCTAACCGACTGAACTACCGCTGCGCGTAGCATTGGACGTAATGGTGGGTGATGACGGGATCGAACCGCCGACCCTCTGCTTGTAAGGCAGATGCTCTCCCAGCTGAGCTAATCACCCTTTACGTTCGGTGCGGGGCGCATCATATACGAAAAATCCGCAATGTGTTGATTTAAATGCAATTTATTTGAAATATCTTTTCGCCGGCAGCCAACAGCCCGCAAACCTGCGCTTTTAGCGGGTAAACGCGAGTCTATTGCGTTTACCCTGCCCCGGAGCCACAATTAGAAACCATTCTCAATAACACCTGAGCCACGCCTATGTCTGTGGGTGAACCGCCATTCCAACGGGAAATAACCCAGCTCTACAGCGAGCACCATGGCTGGCTGCTCACCTGGCTGCGGCGCAAGCTGGGCTGCCGGCAGAATGCCGCCGACCTGGCACAGGACACGTTCGCACGTATCCTCAATACCCGTGAATCGGTGGCGACGATCCGCGAACCCCGGGCCTACTTGAGCACTACCGCGCGGCGGCTGATTATCGACCAGGCCCGGCGCAAACAGATTGAGCAAGCCTATCTGCAAGAGTTGGCCCTGACGGTGGACGCGCTCGAAGGTTTCCAGTCGCCGGAGCAGATCCACACCACCCTGGAAGCCCTGGAACAGATCGCGTTTATCCTTGAAGGCATGCATGAGTATTCGCGCCAGGCGTTTGTGCTGTATTACCTCGAAGAACTGACTCAGCAGCAGATCGCCCGGCAACTCAAGCTCTCGGAACGCACCGTGCGCAAATACCTGATCCTGGCCCTGGTGCATTGCGGCCACAGTATGGACACCTGAGCCACCTATGCCCGACGCCCGCCAACAGATCGAAGAACAAGCCGCCGAGTGGATGCTGCGCCTGCATGAAGGTGAGCTGAGCGAAGCGCAGCGCCTGGCATTCGAGTGCTGGAAGCAACAAGGCCCGCACTACGCCGCCGCTGCCGCACGCATGGAGGCGGTGATTTCGCGGATGCAGGCCCTGCGCGGGAAAAAGGCACCGGCACGGGCGGCGCTGAATGCGGCGTTCGCCACCCAGCAATCGCGCCGCAGCAAACGCACCGTGCGCACCCTGTTGCTGCTGTGCAGCCTGGCAGTGCCTGCGGCGGCGCTGTTGGTCAGCCCGTATCCGCAGCGCTGGATGGCCGATGTGCGCAACGGCCCCGGCCAGTGGCAGACCCTGCGCCTGGCGGACGGCTCGGCACTGAGCCTCAATGGCATCAGCGCGGCCAACCTGCATTTCGACGCCACGCAGCGGCGCATCGAACTGCTGCAAGGCGAGATCCTGGTGGAGGTAGCCCACGATCAGGCGCGGCCGTTTATCGTGCAGACCGCCCAAGGCAGCATGCGCGCACTGGGCACGCGGTTTGTGGTCAAGCGCGAAGGCGACAGCACCGTGCTGAGCATGCTCGAATCCCGCGTGGCCGCCCACAGCGCCGATGCCCGGCAGACCCTGGAAGTCGCCGCCGGCTCCCAGGCCCTGATCAATGCCGACAGCGTACGCCTGACCGGCAGCATCGACCCATCCAGCATCAACGAAGCCTGGCGCCGCCATCAACTGGTGGTGGAAAACCGGCCATTGCCCGAGGTGCTGGATGAAATCTCCCGGCATCGGTCCGGCCGCCTGCAGTTTGATCGCGCCGCCCTGCAAAACCTGCGCGTGTCGGCCGTGATCCCCCTGGATGACAGCGACCACGCCCTGCAACTGCTGGCGCAAACTCTGCCGATAACCGTGCAAACCTATACCCCCTGGCTGGTCGTGGTGAACCCGGCCAACACCGCCAATAAATAATTATTCGCATTTGCTTCCGGTTTTTGTGCAGTTGCCCGTCAAGCAAGGTAATTCGACACCTAAAGGATTGCCTTCACCATGCACACCCCTTCCTACCCGCGTGGGCGCTTTGGCCTGCTGAGAAGTGCACCGTTTTCCCTGGCCGTGCTCGCCGCCACCGTTGGCGCCCTGCACATCAACCTGGCCCAGGCGGATACGGCCAGCACCGCCGCCCAGGTGTACAACATTCCTGCCGGGCCCCTGGGCAGCTCGCTCAACCGCTTTGCCCAGCAGGCCGGCGTGGCGATTGTGTTCCAGTCCCGCGAGCTGCAAGGCCTCGATGGCCCGGGCCTGCAAGGCAGCTACGGGATCCAGGACGGTTTCGACCGGCTGCTGCAGGGCAGCGGCTACGTCGCGGTAAAGGGCGACCAGGTGTATGCGCTGCAACCCGCGCCGACTGCCAGCAACGGCAGCATGGAACTGGGCCCGACCCAGGTCACCGGCAACCAGTTGGGTAACGTCACCGAAGACAGCGGGTCCTACACCCCCGGCAGCATCGCCACCGCCACGCGCCTGGTGCTGACGCCCAAGGAAACCCCGCAGTCCGTCAGCGTCGTTACGCGCCAGCACATGGACGACTTCGGCCTGAACAACGTCGACGATGTGATGCGCCATACCCCGGGCATCACCGTGTCGGCCTTCGACAGCGAGCGCAGCAACTACTACGCCCGTGGTTTTTCGATCAATAACTTCCAGTACGACGGCATTCCTTCGACGGCGCGCAACGTTGCCTATTCGGCGGGCAACACCCTGAGCGACATGGCGATCTACGACCGCGTCGAAGTACTCAAGGGCGCCACCGGCCTGCTCACCGGCGCCGGCTCCCTGGGCGCGACGATCAACCTGGTGCGCAAGAAGCCCACCGCCGATTTCAAGGGGCATGCCACCCTCGGCGCCGGTTCCTGGGACAACTACCGCAGCGAACTGGACGTCAGCGGCCCGCTGACCGAGAGCGGTAATGTGCGTGGCCGGGCGGTCGCGGCCTACCAGGACAAGCAATCGTTCATGGATCACTACTCGCGCAAGAGCCCGACGTACTACGGCATCATGGAATTCGACCTGTCGCCGGACACCCTGCTGACCGTCGGCGGCGATTACCAGGATACGTTGCCCAAGGGCTCTTCCTGGTCAGGCAGCTTCCCGCTGATCAACTCCAAGGGCGAGCGCAACAAGGTCAAGCGCTCGTTCAACAACGCCGCCGACTGGAGCAGTTGGGAGCAATACACCCGCACCGTGTTCGCCATGCTCGAGCATGACCTGGGCAACGGCTGGGTGACCAAGTTGCAACTGGACCACAAGATCAACGGTTACCACGCGCTGATGGGTTCGATCCAGGGCGACCAGCCGCAGCCGGACGGCACCGCACAACTCACCTCAGGCAAGTACACCGGGGAAACAGTCAGCGATTCCGCCGACCTGTACGTGAGTGGCCCGTTCAGCCTGGGCGGGCGCGAGCATGAACTGGTGCTGGGCGGCTCCATCAGCGCCTCCGAATGGAAAGGCAAAGGCTATTGGAACCTCAGCCCAAACATCGTCGACTTCAATAACTGGCACGGCCACGCCGCCATCCCGGACTGGGGCAATGCCCAATCCCTGACCGACGACACCGTGCGCCAGACTGGCGCCTATGTGACCACTCGCCTGAACCTGGCCGATGACCTCAAGCTGTTGCTGGGTGGGCGAGTGGTCAACTACCAGGTCACGGGCTATAACCCCAACTATCGCGAGTCCGGGCGATTCGTGCCGTATGTCGGCGCTGTGTATGACTTGAACGACACCTACTCGGTGTACGCCAGCTACACCGATATTTTCATGCCCCAGGAAAACTACAACCGCGACCGGGATAACAAGCTGCTTGAGCCCGATGAAGGCCAGAACTGGGAATTGGGCGTGAAAGCCGACTTCCTCGATGGCCGGGTGAACGCCAGCGCGGCGTACTTTGAAATCCATGAATCCAATCGCGCGCTGTCGGATGACGCCTACAACAACCAGACGCCGATCCCATCCAACTATGCCTATAAGAGCAGCAAGGCCGTGACCAAGGGCTACGAAGTGGAGATGTCCGGCGAGATCGCCCCCGGCTGGCAGCTCCAGGCCGGCTACACCCACAAGATCGTGCGCGATGACAAGGACGTGAAGATCTCCACGTTCGAGCCTGAAGACCAGGTCAAGCTGTACACCACCTACAAACTCAAGGGCGACCTCGACAAGTTGACCGTCGGCGGCGGCGTGCGCTGGCAGAGCGTGGGTTGGCAGGATATCTACAACACCCCGCATAACGGGTATGAGGAGTTTTCCCAGCAAGCCTACTGGCTGGTGGACCTGATGACCCGTTACCAGGTCACCAAAAATCTGTCGGCGACACTGAACGTCAACAACATCTTCGACAAGTCCTACTACACCAACATCGGCTTCTATAACTCGGCAGCCTACGGTGAACCACGTAACTTCATGGTCACTACGCGCTGGGATTTCTAAGCGCCCCATAAAAAACGCCCCCGGTCATCGGAAATGATCGGGGGCGTTTTTATGAGCGGGGATTTTCGCAAACCCCAGACAGCAAAAAGCCCGCTCGATGAGCGGGCTTTCTGTGGTGACCTGGCGTTCAGTGTTCCAGGTTACCGAATATGGCGCAGCGGACGGGACTCGAACCCGCGACCCCCGGCGTGACAGGCCGGTATTCTAACCGACTGAACTACCGCTGCGCGTAACACATGAAGCGAATGGTGGGTGATGACGGGATCGAACCGCCGACCCTCTGCTTGTAAGGCAGATGCTCTCCCAGCTGAGCTAATCACCCTTCGTTTCGGTGTGGCGCGCATTCTACGGAGCGACCATAAGTCTGGCAAGCACTTTCTTAAATCTTTTTTTTCAGCCCTTCCAATGGCTTAGGCAGGGTTGGCCTCAGGCCTTATCAAGAGAATAATGCCCCACTTTGTATAAAGGAGAGACTCACCCCATGTGGTTCAAGAACCTGCTTATCTATCGCCTGACCCAAGATCTGCCTGTTGATGCCGAGGCGTTGGAAGCTGCAATGGCCACCAAACCGGCGCGCCCTTGTGCAAGCCAGGAGTTGACCACTTACGGTTTCGTCGCGCCTTTTGGTAAAGGCGAAGACGCGCCCCTGGTGCACGTCAGCGGTGACTTCCTGCTGATCGCTGCGCGCAAGGAAGAACGTATCCTGCCCGGCAGCGTGGTGCGTGACGCGGTCAAGGAAAAGGTCGAAGAGATCGAAGCCGAGCAAATGCGCAAGGTCTATAAAAAGGAACGGGACCAGATCAAGGATGAAATCATCCAGGCCTTCCTGCCCCGCGCCTTTATCCGTCGTTCGTCGACCTTTGCTGCCATCGCACCGAAACAGGGCCTGATCCTGGTCAACTCGGCCAGCCCCAAGCGTGCCGAAGACCTGCTGTCGACCCTGCGTGAAGTGATCGGCACCCTGCCAGTACGCCCGCTGACCGTAAAAGCCGCGCCAACCGCAATCATGACCGACTGGGTCACCACCCAGAAGCCGGCCGCTGACTTCTTCGTGCTCGACGAATGCGAACTGCGCGACACCCACGAAGACGGCGGCATCGTGCGCTGCAAGCGCCAGGACCTGACCGGTGAAGAAATCCAGCTGCACCTGACCACCGGCAAGGTCGTGACCCAACTGTCCCTGGCCTGGCAGGACAAACTGTCGTTCATGCTCGACGACAAAATGACCGTCAAGCGCCTGAAGTTCGAGGACCTGCTGCAAGACCAGGCCGAACAGGATGGCGGCGACGAGGCCCTGGGCCAACTGGATGCAAGCTTTACCCTGATGATGCTGACCTTCGGCGACTTCCTGCCGGCACTGGTGGAAGCATTGGGCGGCGAAGAGACCCCGCAAGGCATCTAAAACAGGCACGTTCAATGTAGGAGCTGGCTTGCCTGCGATGGCGGTGTATCAGTTACAGAGTGAGTCACTGACTGACATACCGCTATCGCTGGCAAGCCAGCTCCTACGGTTGATGGGGTTGCCAGTTCCAGCACTCTAATAATAAGGACATCACCATGCGCGCACTCGCCGCCTTGAGCCGCTTCGTCGGCAATACCTTCGCCTACTGGGTGCTGATTTTTGCCGTAGTCGCGTTCCTGCAGCCCAGCTGGTTTATCGGCCTGAAAAGCGCCATCGTGCCGCTGCTGGGCCTGGTGATGTTCGGCATGGGCCTGACCCTCAAACTTGAAGATTTCGCCGAGGTCGCACGCCATCCGTGGCGCGTGGCCCTGGGTGTGGTCGCGCACTTTGTGATCATGCCCGGGGTGGCCTGGTTGCTGTGCCAGGCCTTCCAACTGCCACCGGAGATCGCCGTCGGCGTGATCCTGGTCGGCTGCTGCCCAAGCGGTACCTCGTCCAACGTCATGACTTGGCTGGCCCGGGGTGACCTGGCGCTGTCGGTGGCCATCGCCGCCGTCACCACCCTCCTCGCCCCGCTGCTCACCCCGGCGCTGATCTGGCTGCTGGCTTCGGCGTGGCTACCGGTGTCGTTCATGGAGCTGTTCTGGTCGATCCTGCAAGTGGTACTGCTGCCCATCGTGCTTGGGGTATTGGCACAACGCCTGCTGGGTGATCGGGTGCGGCATGCCGTTGATGTGCTGCCACTGGTGTCGGTGGTCAGCATCGTGATTATCGTCGCGGCCGTGGTCGCAGCGAGCCAGGCGAAGATTGCCGAATCGGGTCTGCTGATCATGGCGGTGGTGATGCTGCACAACAGCTTCGGCTACTTGCTCGGTTACTTCACCGGCCGCGTGTTCAAGTTGCCACTGGCCCAGCGCAAGTCGTTGGCGCTGGAAGTGGGCATGCAGAACTCGGGGCTGGGCGCCGCACTGGCCAGTGCGCATTTTTCGCCACTGGCAGCGGTGCCCAGTGCGCTGTTCAGCGTCTGGCACAATATTTCGGGGGCGCTGTTGTCGACGTATTTCCGCCGGATGAGCGAGAAGGAAGATCGCAAGGCCCTTGCCGAAACTTGATCGGGTGCTGGCTTTTCGGCACTCTACCCATCTTCGCGGGGACGACCCCGCGACTCGTTCGAGCATTAATCCGGGGACGACCCCACTTCTAAAAGGAAGGTCAATATGTCCTGGGTCATTCTGTTTTTCGCCGGGTTGTTTGAAGTTGGCTGGGCCGTCGGCCTGAAATACACCGACGGCTTCAGCAAACCAATGCCCACCGCCCTGACGATTGCCGCCATGGCCGTCAGCCTCGGCCTGCTGGGGCTGGCGATGAAGGAACTGCCGCTGGGCACCGCCTATGCGATCTGGACCGGGGTCGGTGCAGTGGGCACGGTGATTGCCGGGATTATCCTGTTTGGGGAGTCCATGGCGCTGTTTCGCTTGGCCAGTGTGGCGCTGATTATTGCCGGGTTGATCGGGCTCAAGATTAGCGCCTGATGCTTTTGCCGGCGATGAGGCCCTTGAATCCCGTGATGGATTTTCGGGCCTCATCGCCGGCGAGCCGGGCTCCTACCGGGTGGTGCCACGCAGTGCCAGCACTTGTTCCTGCAAAGCCTGTGGCGTCGCCTGCTCCACTGCCAACGGCGGCCCCGCCACCAACGTCACCCGCGACCAGATCCGGTGAAAGATCCCCTTGTTCGGATCGCGGCTGAAAAAGCTCCCCCACAACCCCTGCAACGCCATGGGAATCACCGGTACCGGCGTTTCCTCGAGAATCCGCGTCACGCCACTCTTGAATTCGTTGATCTCACCGTCGCCGGTCAACTTGCCTTCCGGGAAGATGCACACCAGCTCGCCGTCCTTCAGGTATTGGCTGATACGCTGGAAGGCCTTTTCGTAGATCTCCAGGTCTTCATGGCGCCCGGCAATCGGAATGGTGCCGGCCGTGCGGAAGATAAAGTTGAGCACCGGCAGGCGGTAGATCTTGTAATACATCACAAAGCGAATCGGCCGACGCACCGCGCCGCCAATCAGCAGTGCATCGACAAACGACACATGGTTGCACACCAGCAACGCCGCGCCTTCGTCCGGGATGTGTTGCAGGTCGCGATGCTGCACGCGGTACATGGAGTGGCCGAGCAGCCAGATCATGAAGCGCATGGTGAACTCGGGAACAATCCTGAAGATGTAGGTGTTGACCGCGATATTAAGCAGCGACACCACCAGGAACAGCTCGGGGATCGACAGCTTGGCCACGCTCAGCAGCAGGATGGTGACAATCGCCGATACCACCATGAACAGCGCATTGAGAATATTGTTGGCAGCGATCACCCGCGCCCGCTCGTTTTCAGCGGTACGCGACTGGATCAAGGCATACAGCGGCACGATATAGAAACCGCCAAACACCCCCAGTCCAAGGATATCGATCAACACCCACCAGGCCTGGCCGTAACCCAACACCGCCAGCCAATCGTTGGCCTGGACGTTCTGCGGGAAGCCGCCAGAATGCCACCACAGCAACAGGCCAAACACCGTCAGGCCGAATGACCCGAAGGGCACCAGGCCGATTTCCACCTTACGCCCGGAGAGTTTTTCGCAGAGCATCGAGCCCAACGCGATACCGACCGAGAACACCGTGAGGATCAGGGTCACCACGGTTTCATCGCCATACAGCCACTCTTTGGCGTAGGCCGGGATTTGCGTGAGGTAGATCGCCCCGACAAACCAGAACCACGAGTTGCCGACAATCGAGCGCGACACCGCGGGTGTCTGCCCCAGGCCCAGGCGCAAGGTAGCCCAGGATTGGCTGAAGATATTCCAGTCCAGGCGCATCTGGGGGCTGGACGCCGCGGCGCGCGGGATCGCCCGGCTGGCCAGGTAGCCCAGCACGGCAATCGCGACAATCGCCGTGGACACCACCGGCGCGTAGTGCGCAGAGGACATCATCACCCCAGCGCCGATAGTCCCGGCGAGAATTGCCAGGAACGTGCCCATTTCCACCAGGCCGTTGCCGCCCACCAACTCCTCTTCATGCAGCGCTTGCGGCATGATCGAGTACTTCACCGGGCCAAACAGCGCCGAGTGGGTACCCATGGCAAACAGCGCCAGCAACATCAGCTCCAGGTGGTTGGTCATAAAGCCCACGGCGCCGATGGCCATGATCACGATCTCGCCGATCTTGATCGCGCGGATCAGCGCATCCTTGTTGAATTTCTCGCCAAACTGCCCGGCAAGGGCCGAGAACAGGAAGAACGGCAGGATAAACAACAAGGCGCAGAGGTTGACCCAGATCGAGCGATCGCCCTCGATGGCCAGCTTGTAGAGAATGGCGAGGATCAACGACTGCTTGAAGATATTGTCGTTGAACGCCCCCAGGGACTGGGTGATGAAGAACGGCAGAAAGCGCCGTTTGCGCAGCAAGGTAAATTGCGAGGGGTGACTCATCGTCCGTGTTCCTGCGTGGCCTGAAGGCTTTATTGATTTTTCAGGCCACGACTTTACCTAATCCCGCTTACTTATTCCCCACCCCTGCAATACACGGTGAAACAAAAAGCTCACCTTTATAGGCGCCCTGCACCGTGCGCTTGCTGACCACCAGCCACATCAGGGCCAGGGCGGCGACCAGCACGCTGCCGGTCACGCTGAAAAATGCCAGGTGCAAGGTACTGCCCAGTTTCAAGGTGGTCAGGGCATACACCCCCAGCGGGAAGGTAAAGCCCCACCAGCCGAGGTTGAATGGAATACCTGCGCGCAGGTAACGCAGGGTGATCAGCACCGCAATCAACATCCACCACAGGCCCAGGCCCCACAGGGTGATGCCGGCGACCAGCCCCAGGCCGGCGGCAATCTCGCCGATGCCGGCAAAGCCATTGGCAGCGAAGATCGCCGGCGCGTCCTGGCCAAGCAGCAACATACCCAGGGCGCCGGTGCCGATCGGGCCAAGGGCCAGCCAGCTCGACGCGGCCATGTTGGCGTGGGGCAGTTTGTGCAGGGCCATGCGCAGCATCAGGATTGTCAGAATGCTGAACGCAACCGGTAGGGAAAATGCCCAGAGTACGTAGCTGGTCACCAGCATCACCAGTTGCGAATGAGCGTCGGCCAGGTGCGGCGCCAACAGGCCACCACTGGCAGCGGCGACTTCGGCCGCCACCACCGGCAGCAGCCAGACGGCTGTCATCTGGTCGATGCTATGTTCCTGGCGTGTAAACATCATGAACGGGATCAGCACCCCGCACGCCAGGGCCATGGCCACGTCCAGCCACCATAGGGCCTCAGCCAGTTGCACCACGCCCTCGCCCCAGCGCGGCAGGCCAAACAGCAGCAGGCCGTTGATGATGGTCGCCAGGCCCATGGGAATGGTGCCGAAGAACATCGAGACCGTGGAGTGTCCGAAAATTCGCCGCGCCTCGTGAAAAAACATCACCCAGCGCGCGGCGTATAGGCCGCTGAACAATACAAACAGAAAGATCGTCAGCAACCACAACCCTTCGGCGATGGCATAGACACCCGGCAGTTGCACCGGCACTTGCGCCAGGGCCAACGCCAGCACGCCGGTGCCCATGGTGGCGGCGAACCAGTTGGGGGTGAACTGGCGAATCACTTCCCTGGGAGCGGCGAGATGGCTGAACGGTTTATAGCTGGGGGTGATGCTATTGGGGCACGTCATGGCTTATTCCTCTTCCTCGTATGAGGTTGAGCCCATGATAGAAGCGCAACGAATATCTATATAACGGGTAATATCTCTAACTGTTATCTGTTTTACCTATATACAGCTTTGGCGGATGCTTGCCTCATCAAGCCAATCAAGGCCCCGAGCGCCAGGACGATCAGCACCGCACCGTAGCCGTCGGTGGTTGCGATCAGGCCAAAGCTGCGGGTCAGGTTGCCCGCCAGCAGGGACGGCAGGCAAAACGCCAGGTAACTGAGGACGTAGAACGCCGACATCAACCCGGCCCGCTCATGGGGCAAGGCCAAGGGCACCACACTGCGCACCGCGCCAAGGAACCCCGCGCCAAATCCGCTGCCCGCCACCAGTGTGGCGAGGAAAAACAGTGGCAGGCTGGCGCTGTGAACCGCACCGAGGATCAACGCGACGCCCACGGCCAACAGGCCTGCCCCCAGGCGCAGCACCTTGTCCGCCGGGCGATTGCGCAGGCTGAAAATCATCACCGCGCCGCTCAAGGTCAACACCGCGACCAGGCCGCCACCGATCAGGTTGGAAGTCGATCCGGTTGCCGCCCGCACCAGCGACGGCGCCAGCGACAAGTAGAAACCGCTCATGGCCCACACGGCAATATCCACCGGCAGCGACAGCCACAAGGCCCGGCGCGCCTGGGGCGGCACATGCAGGGTCGGCCATAGCGAGGCCAGCGCGCCCGACATGCGTCTGACGCTTTCGGGCAGCCGCCACACATACAGGCTCTGCAACAGCAGCAGCGCGAACAAGGCCCAATAGATCAACTGGGTCGGCAGCGGCGCGAACTCCACCAGCAAACTGCTGCCCATGGCGCCGCAGGCCATGCCCAGCAACGGCGCGACACTGTTGACCAACGGGCCCTGCTGACGGTCGGTGTCGAGCAACGCAGCGCCAAGCACAGCGGTGGCCATGCCTGTGGCAAACCCCTGCAAGGTTCGGGCGGCGATCAGCCAGGCGACACTGTCGGCGTAGATAAACAGCAGCATCGCCAGCATATTCAGCACCAGCGCGGCAAAGATCACCGGCTTGCGCCCCAGGTAATCCGACAGCGAACCGACGGTCAACAACGCGGCCAGCAGGCTCAAGGCATAGACACCGAAGATCAGGGTTAGGGTGCCTGCGGAAAAGTGCAGGCCCTCCTGGTAAAGGTGATACAACGGCGTCGGCGCGCTGGAGGCGGCAAGAAACGTCAGCAAGGTGATCGCCAGGAACACCAGGCTGGAACGATGAGAAGTGACGCTGGACATGGGCACGCTCCGCTAAAGCTAATATTTTGCTTTTGTGCAGTGTGCTACTGGGTCGCGCTTAAAGCAAATTCTTTGTGTTAAGGTTTTGGCATGGCGATAAAAGAAGGCCTCCGCCCGGGGGGCCGTAGTGCCCGGGTACAAGAATCGGTTCATTCGGCGGTGCGCCAGCTACTGCAGGAGCAAGAGCGCGCCAGCGTGACGGTGCCGCAGATCGCCGCACGCGCGGGAGTCACACCGTCGACCATCTACCGGCGCTGGGGCGACCTCGCCGCCCTGCTCGCCGACGTCGCCCTGGCCCGCATGCGTCCCGACAGTGAACCGGCCGACACCGGCAGCCTGCGCGGCGACCTGCAAGCCTGGGCCGAACAATACCTGGATGAGATGAGCTCGGAACCGGGGCGCAACATGATGCGCGACGTACAGTGCAGCCAGACGCCGGGGTACTGCGTGACGATTCTGGGTGGGCAACTGCAGGTAATCCTGGATCGTTACCAAGGTAGCGGCCAGGCATTGCCCAGCGTAGATCGGTTGATCAATCTGCTGGCGGCGCCGACGGTGTTTCGAATTTTGTTTGGCGCTGCGCCGATGCGGGTTGAGGAACTGCATGAGCTGATCGAGATTGCGCTGCACACCTGACCCAACTGTGTGTGGGCTTGTGTGGGAGCGGGCTTGCCCGCGATAGCAGAGTGTCAGTCAATACCTCTTTAACTGACCCCCCGCTATCGCGGGCAAGCCCGCTCCTACACAAACCCACACATATTTAGACCTGGCTCAGGTACGCATCCCACGCCCACTCACCAGCAACCGCGCGCACCCGATATACAACACCACCGTCGCCGCGATCATGAACGTAATCGCCACGCTGATCTTGATATCCGACACCCCAAGAATCCCGTAGCGGAACGCGTTGACCATATGCAGCACCGGGTTGGCCATCGACACGGTCTGCCAGAACGGCGGCAGCAAGGTAATCGAATAAAACACCCCGCCCAGGTAAGTCAGCGGCGTCAGCACAAAGGTCGGGATGATCGAGATGTCATCGAAGTTGCGCGCGAACACTGCGTTGATAAAGCCCAGCAGCGAGAAGATCGTCGCCGTCAGCACCACCACCAGGATGGTCACCCCCAGGTGATGCACCTGCAGGTCGGTGAAGAACATCGACAGCACCGTCACGATCGCCCCGACCATCAAGCCGCGCAGTACGCCGCCCAGGGTGTAGCCGATCAGGATGGTGTGCGGCGACACCGGTGACACCATCAGTTCCTCAATGGAGCGCTGGAACTTGCTGCCAAAGAAGCTCGACACCACGTTGCCATAGGAGTTGGTGATCACCGACATCATGATCAACCCCGGCACGATGTATTCCATGTAGGTGAAGCCGCCCATATCGCCAATCTGCCGGCCGATCAGGTTCCCGAAGATCACGAAGTACAGGACCATGGTGATCGCTGGCGGCAGCAGGGTTTGCGGCCAGATGCGCATGAAGCGCTTCACTTCGCGGTAGACGATGGTGTTGAGCGCTACCAGGTTGGGTTGGAACTCAGAACTCATACCGCCACCTTCGCCAGATTTTTCTCCACCAGGGACACGAACAGCTCCTCAAGGCGATTGGTTTTGTTACGCAGGCTCAACACTTCAATGTTCTGCAACGCCAACTGGCTGAACAGCGCGGTGATGCCCACGGCTTTATCGACCTGGACTTCCAGCGTATGGCTGTCTACCAGGCGGGTTGGGTAGCCGATCAGTTGCGGAGGCACCGACAGGTTGTTCTTCAGGTCGAGCAGGAACGTCTCCACATGCAACTGGCCCAGCAGGTTGCGCATGCTGGTGTTCTCGACAATGGTGCCGTGGTCAATGATGCCGATGTTGCGGCACAACTGTTCAGCCTCTTCCAGGTAGTGGGTGGTGAGGATGATGGTGATGCCTTTCTGGTTCAGTTCGGTGAGGAAGGTCCACATCGAGCGCCGCAATTCGATGTCCACCCCTGCCGTCGGTTCGTCGAGGATCAGCAGGCGTGGCTCGTGCACCAAGGCACGGGCGATCATCAGGCGCCGCTTCATGCCGCCGGACAGCGAGCGTGATGGCACGTCGCGCTTGTCCCACAACCCCAGCTGGGTCAGGTATTGCTCGGCGCGCTCCTTGGCGATCTTCGGCGGGATGCCGTAGTAACCGGCCTGGGTCACCACGATATCGAAGGTCTTTTCAAACTGGTTGAAGTTGAACTCCTGGGGCACCACGCCAATGCTGCGCTTGAGCGCGGCCGGCGATTTATCCAGGTCATTGCCAAAGATATTCACCGTGCCACTGGTCTTGTTGACCAGGGTCGACAGAATGCCGATGGTGGTGGATTTGCCGGCACCGTTGGGGCCGAGCAACGCGAAAAAATCACCTTCGGCGACATCCAGATCGATACCACTCAGGGCCTGGAAACCGTTGCCGTAGGTTTTGGTTAGCTGCCGGATGGACAGAGCGGAACTCATATCGGATTACGCACCAAGGAAGGGAATAGAAAGAATAGATAAGGGCGCGCCCTACGTAATACAACTGCAGCGCACGGCGAGCATGGTGCTTGCCCGCGCCGCACAAGTACAGTCACCTGTATTAATAGTCAGTATTAAGTCAACGCGGTCATCACCGCTTTTTGATAGGCCGCACGTTGCTGCAAGCGCTGGTACCACGCCTCCAGGTGGGGCATTGCCGGGCGCTCGATAGGCATCTCGAACCAGGCATAGATAAAGCTGCCCAGGGGAATATCGCCCATGCCGATCTCGGTGCCGGACAGGTAGGGCTGGCCGGCCAGGGCCTGGTCCACGGTTTTCAACACCTCGATACAGGCATTGCGCCCGGCATGGATGCTGTCCCAGTTCTGCCGCTCGGCCGGCGTGCGCAGGATGCCCCAGAACACCGTCTTGAACGGTTCGGCAAAGGTCGAGGTGGTCCAGTCCATCCACTTCTCGGCATTGGCCCGCGCTTGCAGGTCCTTGGGGTACCAGCTCGAGGCCTGCTTGGCGCAGAGGTAGCGCACGATGGTGTTGGATTCCCATAACACGAACTCGCCGTCCTCGATCATCGGCACCCGGCCATTGGGGTTCAACGCCCGGTACTGCGGCGTATCGACCACACCAAAGGCCCCGCCCGCATCAATTGCCTCATAGTCCAGGCCGAGTTCCTCGGCGCACCACAGTGCCTTCCTGACGTTTGACGAATTTTTACGACCCCAGATCCTCAGCATGACCGCCTCCCAGTGGATGAATGCCGGAGCAGCATACGCCGGTTCAGCCGCGACTCAAATCGCTCTGCATATCACCCAACAACTGCGGCGACTGCTCGCCAAACAGGTGCGGGTAACATTTCTTTATGTGGGCAAAGAAGAATGCCTCGGGCACCTCGGCAAACTGTCCATGGTCCACCACGTACTCCATGGAGCGCTGGCCCTGGCGGTTGAACGGGTGAAACACACTGTCGTTGATTCCGTCGAAATCCAGGGGCGGCACATCGAACAACTCGCACAATTGCTGGTTGAACGCCGGTGTGGCCTTGACCCAACGCCCATCCAGGTACAGCTCCGTGTAGCCATGCATGGCGAACACATCACTCTTGAGCAACTCGATCAGGCGCGGCGTCGATAAATGATTGCGCACATCAGCCAGGCCAATACGCGACGGTATGCCGCAATGCCGGGCGCAAGCCGCCAGCAGGGTGGCCTTGGGTACGCAATAGCTCTGGCCCGCTGCCAGGGCGTAGCTGCCACGCAGGGTTTGCGGATCGCGACTGAAGGTGTAAGGGTTGTAGCGCACCGCTTCACGCACGGCGTAATAGAGACTGACTGCCTGGTCACGGGGGGCGAGGCTCGAACCTCGATGTTTTTCGGCGAACTCCACCACCGCAGGGTGGTCACTATCGATGAAGCGGCTGGGACTCAAGTACGCATTCATGGGGATTGTCTCCGAGGCGAGCCTGGAGTCTAACCACAGGCCCGACCGAGGGATAACGACGATTCGGCCAAATGTCGGCGCCTGCTGCCTGTGACTGGAGAGCACTTCCCGCCACACCACGTAACACCCTCAGGCACCGCTTTTTCGGATGCCGACTAAGCTCTGAGGGTGCTTCTGCCCCTGGTTTCACGGAGGATTGAATATGCTGTTGTTGTGGATACTGGTTCTGGTGCTCGGCATTGCCTACCTGGCACACCGTCGCACCGCGCCCCTGCCCGCCCTGGGCGTGGTCGCCGTCTATCTGTTGGCGATGGGCGCCTTTAGCCATGCACCGGGCTGGCTGCTGCTGGTGTTCTGGGTCCTGCTGGCGGTAGTCGCCGCACCGCTGCTGCTGCCCGACCTGCGTCGCCAGTACTTCACCGCACCGCTGTTCAACTGGTTCCAGAAAGTACTGCCGCCAATGTCCGAAACCGAGCGCGATGCCATCGACGCCGGTACCGTGTGGTGGGACGGCGAACTGTTCAGCGGCCGCCCCGACTGGGACAAACTGCTGGCCTACCCCAAGGCGCAGTTGACCGAAGAAGAACAGGCCTTTATCGACGGCCCCACCGAAGAGCTGTGCGCCATGGTCACCGACTGGGAAATCGGCCAGGCCATGGACCTGCCGCCAGCGGCCTGGGACCACATCAAGCAACATGGCTTCTTTGCCCTGATCATTCCCAAGGAGTTCGGCGGCAAGGGCTTTTCGGCCTACGCCCACTCCCAGGTGGCGATGAAGTTGGCAACCCGCAGCGGCGACCTCGCCTCCACCGTGATGGTCCCCAACTCCCTGGGCCCGGCCGAACTGCTGCTGCACTACGGCACCGACGAGCAACGCAACCATTACCTGCCGCGCCTGGCCCGTGGCGATGACATCCCGTGCTTTGCCCTGACCGGCCCGCTGGCCGGCTCCGATGCCGGCGCAATGCCCGACACTGGGGTGATTTGCAAAGGCGAATGGGAAGGCAAGGAAACCCTTGGCCTGCGCCTGAACTGGGAAAAGCGCTATATCACCCTGGGTCCGGTCGCGACCCTGCTCGGCCTGGCCTTCAAGGCCCATGACCCGGACCACCTGCTGGGTGAGGAAGAAGACCTGGGCATCAGCCTGGCGCTGATCCCCACCGATACTCCCGGCGTGGAAATCGGCCGTCGCCACCTACCCTTGGGCGCTGCGTTCATGAACGGCCCCAACTCCGGCAAAGACGTGTTCATTCCCCTGGACTTCCTGATCGGCGGCCAGGAGATGCTCGGCAAGGGCTGGATGATGCTGATGAACTGCCTGTCGGTCGGCCGTTCGATCTCCCTGCCAGCAGTGGGCACCGGCGCGGCCAAGTTCACCAGCCTGGTGACCGGCCAGTACGCCCAGGTGCGCGAACAGTTCAACGTGCCACTGTCGGCCTTCGAAGGTATCCAGGAAGCCCTGGCCCGTATCGGCGGCAACGCCTGGCTGATGGACAGCGCGCGGATGCTCACCGCCAATGCCGTCGACCTGGGGGAAAAACCCTCGGTGCTCTCGGCGATCCTCAAGTACCACCTGACCGAGCGCGGCCGCGAGTGCATCAGCCACGCCATGGACGTCCACGGCGGCAAGGGCATCATCATGGGCCCCAACAACTACCTGGGCCGCAGCTGGCAAGGGGCGCCGATCTTCATCACCGTGGAGGGGGCGAATATCCTCTCGCGCAACCTGATGATCTTCGGCCAGGGCGCGATCCGCTGCCACCCGTTCGTCCTCAAGGAAATGGCCCTGGCCGGCCGTGAAGACCGCGACCAGGCACTCAAGGAGTTCGATGGGCTGCTGATGCAACATATCGGCTTTGCCGTGAGCAACGCCGCCAGCACCCTGGTGTTGAACCTGGGCCTGGGTCACTTCGAAAAAGCCCCGGGCAACCGCTTGAGCCAGGGCTACTTCCGTGCGCTCAACCGCCAGGCTGCCGCGTTTGCCCTGTTGGCGGACCTGAGCATGATGCTGCTGGGCGGCGAGTTGAAGCGTCGTGAACGCCTGTCGGCACGGCTCGGCGATGTGCTCAGCCATATGTACCTGGCCTCGGCAGCGCTCAAGCGCTACCACGACCTCGACTCCCCGGACCACCTGGAGCCGCTGTTTGCCTGGGCCATGGAGGAAAGCCTCGGCCAGTCGGAGCGCGCGCTGGATGAGTTGCTCAGCAACTTCCCCAACAAAGTGCTGGGCTGCCTGATGCGAGTCATCGTGTTCCCGTTCGGCCGCCGCCACAAAGGTCCGTCCGATGCATTGGACGCGGAAGTCGCCGCAGTAATTGGCCGGGCCAAGGGCGACCCGACCCTCGAAGAACTGCTGGCTGGCTGCTACCGCCCACAGTCGGCGCAAGATCCAGTCGGCGCCTTGCAACATGCCTACGACCTGCTGGGTGCCAGCCAGCCCCTGCAAAAGAAACTCCACAGCGCCCTCAAGAGTGGCCAGGTCAAGCCACGCGCGGGGGAACACGCCATCGAAGCCGCACTCGAGGCTGGCGTGCTGCAACCGGCAGAGGCGCAGACCCTGCGCGATGCGGAAGCGGCGCGGCGCAAGGTGATCGACGTGGATGACTTCAGTAAGGAGGAGTTGGCCCAGGCGCCTGGCAGAGTCCGCTAGTACCGGCGGTCATATAAAAGCGGGCGCGAGAGCTATATACTCTCGCGCCCGTTTTTGCTTTTGAGGACTTACTCTCGTGTCCAACGTCGTTGCCGATCATCTCGTCTTGCTCGACCACCTGCGCAGTATCCTGGTTGCCGTCGGCGAAGCCGAACAGGTTCCAGAGGAAAGCCACGCTTTGTTCCTGGAACGCTTTGATGAACTGCGGGCCATGCTGCCCATCGACCCGATCGAAAGCCAATACCTGGGCCAGGACATGATGAGCCAGGTCATCTTGCGCTACCCACAGATTGCCCATCTGGTACCGCGCGACTTGCTGTGGTTCTTTGGCGGTGACTGCCTGCACTTCATGCCCGATGATGAACTGGACTTGTACCAGGCCCTGGAAGAACGGCGCTTCGAAGCCGAACAGAACGACGAACCGTTCGACTGGAACCAGGAAAAGCAATTGCTGGCCATGTCCAACGACCAGCCCAAGCACTGATCTCAAAAGCACCAAAGATCCAAATGTGGAGCGGGCTTGTCGGATCGACGCATCGCCGCCAAGACGTCGGCCCAGCAAACATTGATGTTGACTGACCCACTGCTTTCGCGAGCAAGCCCGCTCCCACATTAATCCGCTCCACATTCCCGATCGTGCTCCTACCGCCGACGCAATGTGGGCTCCTTAGCCATGCACTCCACCAGATAATCGATGAACACCCGCAGTTTCGGTGGCAGGTAGCGCGTGGGTGAATGCAGCAACCAGGCATCCCC
This sequence comes from Pseudomonas sp. HC1(2025), assembly GCF_058742075.1. Classification (NCBI taxonomy): domain Bacteria; kingdom Pseudomonadati; phylum Pseudomonadota; class Gammaproteobacteria; order Pseudomonadales; family Pseudomonadaceae; genus Pseudomonas; species Pseudomonas sp. HC1(2025). The sequence continues at coordinate 4,013,753 of NZ_CP196017.1, forward strand.
ATGGTACGAGGCAATAAAATCCCATTGCGCCAGGACCTGCACCAACCGCCCCTCCTCCAATGCATGCCGCGCAGTGAAATACGGCAAGCTGCCAATTCCCACATCCTGCAACACCGCATCCAACCGCACCCCCGTGTGATTGGCCGCATAACGACCACGCACACCCACCGTCACTGTTTTGCCAGCCTGGCGCAATTTCCAGCGTGCATCCCCAAGGGTTTCGCCCAGGTAAATGCAGCTGTGCTCCAGCAAGTCATGGGGATGCAGCGGCGTTCCGTGGGTGGCCAGATATTGCGGCGTAGCACACAGCAAATGCTCGATCGGCAGTAACCGGCGCCCTACCAACCCCGGCGGCGGGTTATCGGTGATGCGGATGCTCAGGTCGACATTGTCATCAATCAAATCCACCTGCCGATCTTCGAGGATCAGTTGCACATCGACCTTGGGATAGCGCCGCAGGAACTGCGGCATATGCGGATGCACCACAAACCGCCCGACCGCCTTGGGCACGCTGACCCGTATCAGCCCTTCGGCCTCGTGGGTGTACTGGCCGCTGATTTCCATCACCGAGCGCGCCGCGTTGACCATCTCCTGGCAGCGATTGAAGACTTCTTCACCACCTTCGCTCAAGCGCAGCTTGCGCGTGGTGCGCTGTAATAGTCGCGTGGCCAGGGCCTGTTCCAGGCGCGAGATGCTGCGGCTCACCGCCGATGGCGAGGTGCCCAGTTGGCGCGCTGCTGCAGAGAAGCTGCCGGCTTCCACCACCTTGACGAAAATCGCCATTTCACCCAGCAGTGGCAAAGGAAGATTGATGCTCATGACGCACAAGTCCATTGAGATTTCAGCGGATTATCACCCATTTGCGCACTACTTATACTGCTGCGTAGACCCCTGATGCGGATGTAGACGATGACCCAGCGCCTGTTTTTTACCCATGACCACCTGGTTGCCGATGTTGATGTGCTGGAGTGCACGCCCCATGAGCAGCAGTTTGCAGTAGTCCTGCAGTCCACTATTTTCCATCCCCAGGGTGGCGGCCAGCCCTTTGATACGGGGTGGCTGGGGGACAGCAACGTATTGAAAGTGGTGCAGGAGGCCGAGCGCATCGTGCACTACGTGGACCAGGCCGTGGCACTTGGCCTCCAGCCAGCTCGGGTCGACGGCCAGCGCCGCGCCCTGCATACACGCCTGCATTCGGCCGGGCATCTGATCGGCAACGCCGGTGAAACCCTGGGCTGGATGCCGATCAAGGCTCACCATTGGCCCGGTGAAGGCAAGATCAGTTTTATCCGTGGGGAATCGGCCCAAGACATAGAAGCCGATGCCTTGCAGGAACAGGTCAACCAGTGGATCGCCGCGGATTTACCGCGCCACATGACACTGGAAAGTGGCTCCCGCGAAGTCGGTTTTGGCGACCTGCCGCCCTACGCCTGCGGCGGCACTCATGTGCAAGCCCTGGCCCAAGTCGGCCAGGTCACGATTCTCGGCCTGTCGGAGAAAAAGGGCACGCTGTCGGTGCGCTATAGCCTGGACTGACAGGTGGATGGCAGGCGGCGTTTTCTTATCGAGATCGGACATCACCCCGCAAGGGGCTCCCCTCCTGCTTGTGGGTGATGCTAGTGTGTGAAAATGTTTCCGACAAAAAATAGGAAACTTCCTACTCACCACCTGCAAAGGAATGCCCCCAGCAATGGACTTCTCCCTCAAGCACCTGGCCGCCGCCACCCTGATGGTCGCCAGCCTGTCCGCCTTTACCGCACCCGCCTTCGCCAACATCACCCCGCAACAGAGCGCGACCATCCTCAAGACGTTCAATGACGCGTCGATCAAGGACTTCCGCACTTTCCTGGGCAGCCTGGCCAAAAGTGAACTGGGCAAAACCGCCGATCTCGGCCCGGCGATCAGCGCATTTCTCGATAACAAGAGCCTCAGCGCCGAACAGCAAAACGAGATTCACCGCCTGCTGGGCATTTACGCCCGGGTGAAATACGGCGCAGCGGCTACCGAGACCCTGCGTGAGCTGGTGGCCATACCGACCTTCCAGGTAGAAGGCGTAGCCCAGCACGACAACCCTGAATTCATCAAGATCGCCGACAAGATCAAGAGCCTGGCCCAGGCGTTCAACCTGAACTTTCGCAATGTCGACAACCGCGTCTATGAAATATCCCTGGAAGGTACGGGCGATGAAGTGGTCGGCATTCACGCCCACGCCGACGTGGTACCGGTGACCCCGGAAAACTGGGTCCTGGCCGACGGCACCCGCCTCGACCCATTCAAGGTCACGCTGATTGGCGACCGCATGTACGGCCGCGGCACCGAGGACGACAAGAACGGCATCGTGGTAACGCTGTATGCGATGAAAGTGATCAAGGAAGAAAACCTGCCCCTGGCACGCAACTTCAAGCTGCTGGTGGACACCACCGAAGAGACCACTGGCGACGCCATTCCTTACTACTTTGAACACAACCCGACGCCGAACTACAACCTGGCACTGGACGGCGGCTACCCAGTGGTCATCGCCGAAAAAGGTTATGGCACGGTCATGGCGACCTTTGCCAAGCGCAAGGCAGATGGCAAAGGCGCCGAGATCATCGCCATGACCGGCGGCCTGGCGACCAACCAGATTCCTTCGGCCTCGGTAGCCACATTGCGCAGCGACAAACCCGCTGAACTGGCGGCCAGCCTGCAGCAGGCCGGCGCTGCGTTTGCCAAGGCCAATGGGGGTGATTTCACGGTAGATGCCAAGGTTGTCGGCAATGATGTCAAGCTGACCGTTACCGGGGTGTCGGCCCACTCTTCGGAGCCCGAATCCGGTATTAACCCGGTCGCGCGGATGCTGGTCTTCATTAATAGCCTGGATGGCAAGGTTGCGCTCAAGCACAACGAAATCACCGACGCTGCGCGTTACGCCGCCGACAACTGGGGCCTGGATTATCTGGGCGGCAAATTGGGCGTGGGCTTTTCCGATGCGTTCATGGGGCCGCTGACCACTTCCCTGACCTTCGTCGGCATGGATGAAAAAGCCTTCAAGCTGGCAGTCAACCTGCGGGTGCCGAAGGGCAAATCCCCGGAAACACTCAAGAAAGAAATCGCCGACAAGCTCAGCGCCTGGAGCAAAAACACCCATATTGCGCCGACCTTCGATTACTCGGTGGCCGCGCCGATGTATCGCAACCCCGAGGGCGAGTGGGTCAAGGCGTTGCTGGCCGTGTCCACCGAAAACCTGGGCATGAAGCCCGAGTTCGGTACTTCGGCCGGCGCAACGTCGGTGCATGAACTGCCAAACGGCGTGCAATTCGGCCTGGCCCGACCAGAAGCCAAGTACACCGGCCACACCGACAACGAGTTCAAGACCACCGAGCAGTTCCTGCTGGACCTACAGATCGTGACAGAAATGATGGGACGTATCGGGCAACTGCCAAAACTCTAAGCCAACCCTTGGACCTGCTCTTGCAGCGGGTCCATCCCGGACAAACAAAAACGCCGCTCATCACTGAGCGGCGTTTTTGTTGAATATGGAGCGGGAAACGAGACTCGAACTCGCGACCCCGACCTTGGCAAGGTCGTGCTCTACCAACTGAGCTATTCCCGCAAATGGCGTCCCCTAGGGGACTCGAACCCCTGTTACCGCCGTGAAAGGGCGGTGTCCTAGGCCACTAGACGAAGGGGACACGCTAACTGAAACACATGGTGTGTATTCCAGTGCCCAGAGGCCTTGTCCGAAGACTTGGTCCTGGTTTCACTCAGTGCCGCCCGAAAGCCACACTGTTTAAAAATGGAGCGGGAAACGAGACTCGAACTCGCGACCCCGACCTTGGCAAGGTCGTGCTCTACCAACTGAGCTATTCCCGCAATGGCGTCCCCTAGGGGACTCGAACCCCTGTTACCGCCGTGAAAGGGCGGTGTCCTAGGCCACTAGACGAAGGGGACACACGTACAACATTCACTCCCTACCGCGTTTCGCTGTGTGCTTTACGCTGTAAGTGGCGCGCATTCTATGGATGGATTGAAAGGTCGTCAACCCCCAAGGATAAATTTATTTAAATCAATGACTTCCCCCTGCTTTCCAGGCACTCCCGGGGTTTCTCGCCGTCCAGGCTTTGGCGCCTATATTCTGGCGCCCGACAAGGCGTTATAGTCCCCACCCGCGAATGATGGCAATGTGCATCTATAAAGACGATGCCTACATATACAGATGAAAGCACCGACTCATCTCGTCGAAGAGTCCTATCCGCCGCATGCGCCAATCACTACACTTCAACGCACATCCCATAAAGAGGTCACACCGGTGACACCACTCATGATCACCCTGCTGGTAATAGCCGGGATCGTAATACTGATCGCCATTGGCTACATGAACCACGTGGTGGAAAACAACAAACTGGAAAAGGCCCGTGCCCAGATCGAACTCAACGATCGGCTGCGCCGCTGTGGCGAGATCACCGAGACGTTCCCTGGCCAACTGATGACGCCGCAGCTCAAGCTGCTGCTGACCCGCCTGGAACTGAACGTCAACCAACGCATGCTTCACCTGAACAAATCCAGCGCCACTATCAAGGCACGTATTGCCGAGTTGGAAGCACTGGTAGGCCAGGGCGAATCGATCCCGGTGAACAACCCCCCGGGACCGATCCAGACCGAAGCCAAGGCCAAGGATGTGCGCTTTCTGCTCGAAGCCCTGCACGGCCAGGTCACCCGCGCCGCCCAGGACGGCTTTTTGCCGACCAATGAGGCCAAGCACTGGATCCGCGAGATCCGTCACCTGCTGGTGCTGCTGCACATCGAGTTCTTCAACAATCTTGGCCAGCACGCGTTGCAACAGGCGCAGCCCGGCCAGGCGCGCCTGGCGTTCGAGCGCGGCGTGCAATACCTGCGCAAGCAGCCTGAGCCGGCCACCTACAGCCAGCACCTGCAACTGCTGGAAAAACAACTGGCGCGCGCCAACTCCATGGTGCTGACCAACAGCCAGCAAACCGCAGAAGAGGTCAATGAACTGACCGCAGGCTTGAAGGCCGATGACGCGGATGCCGAATGGAAAAAGAAAGTCATCTACGATTGACCCCCTCCTGTACTTAAGTCACCGGGTGCATTTCCTGCACTCGGTGCCATCATCCTGCGGCTATCCCCCCTTCTATAATTCGCGTACAAAAGTGCACTTCATGCACTTAACCAAGGAGGCAAGCCGTGCCTATCGCCATCATTGATGATCAGCCCTTGCACTACGTGGACCAGGGTTCTGGCCCGGCTGTCCTGCTCGGCCAGAGCTACTTGTGGGACCAGCAGATGTGGGCCCCGCAGATCGCCGCCCTGTCGCAACAGTACCGAGTGATCGTGCCAGAGCTGTGGGGCCACGGTGAGTCTGGCCCGCTGCCAGCATCGACCCAGAGCCTGGACGACCTGGCGCGCCAGGCCCTGGCGCTACTGGACCACCTGGGCCTTGCCAAGGTCAATCTGGTGGGTTTGTCAGTCGGCGGCATGTGGGGCGCCCCGCTGGCGCTACTGGCGCCCGAGCGGGTCAATAGCCTGGTGCTGATGGACACCTACCTGGGCGCAGAGCCTGAGGCGACGCGCGAAAAGTATTTCGCGCTGCTCAGCGCGATTGAAGCCACGGGGGCTATCTCAGATGCGCTATTGGATATCATCGTGCCGATCTTCTTCCGCCTCGGCATCGACCGCGACTCTGCGCTGTATCAGGACTTCCGCCAATCCCTGCGTGACTTCCCCAAGGATCGCCTGCTACAGAGCATTGTGCCCCTGGGGCGCCTGATTTTCGGTCGGGGTGATGCGATGGCAGGCCTGTGCCGCCTGAACTCCGATACTACGTTGGTGATGTGCGGTGACGAAGACCAGCCGCGCCCACCCGCAGAAGCGCAGGAGATGGCTGAGCTGATCGGCTGCGATCTGGTATTGATCCCGGGTGCAGGGCATATCTCCAGCCGGGAAAACCCGGATTTCGTCAATGAGGCGCTGCTGACCTTTTTGGCTAATCACGCCTGATCACACCTTGCGTATCTCCAACATGGATGAGATGCCGAGGCACGCAGCTACATTCCCCTGTGGGAGCGGGCTTGCCCGCGATGGCGCCCGTGAGTACACCTCAGGGTGTCAGCTCCCACAGGGAACTCGTTCCGGTCCTGAATATGATTACAACCGGAAATGCCCCACCATCCCCTTGAGTTCCGCCCCCAGTTGCGCCAACTCGATGCTCGACGCGGCGTTACCCTGCATGCTCAGCGCCGATTGATCGGCACTGGCGCGGATGCTGGTGACGCTACGGTTGATCTCTTCGGCCACTGAGCTCTGCTGTTCGGCGGCCGCCGCGATCTGCTGGTTCATCTGCTGGATCAGCGAGACCGCCGCCGCAATGCTGCCCAAGGCGCTTTCGGTTTCCAGGGCATCGCTGACGGCCAGTTTCACCAGCTCGCCACTGTGCTGGATATCCCGCACCGAGGACTGCGCTGCACTGCGCAAGGTGCTGACCAGACGTTCGATTTCTTCCGTCGATTGCTGGGTGCGCCGAGCCAGGGCCCGCACTTCATCGGCAACCACCGCGAAGCCGCGCCCTTGCTCGCCGGCGCGTGCCGCCTCGATGGCCGCGTTGAGTGCCAGCAGGTTGGTCTGCTCGGCCACGCTTTTGATCACCTCCAGCACGCTGCCAATGTTCTGGATTTCCGCGCTCAGGCTCTCGATGCTGGTACTGGCGGATGTCGCCGAACTGGCCAGCAACTCGATGCGCTGCAAGCTCTGGCGCACCACCTGTTGGCCGCTGTCGACCTTGTCGTCGGCGGTTTGCGCCGCTTGGGCGGCCTGCTCGGCATTGCGCGCCACATCATGCACCGTGGCGGCCATCTGGTTCATGGCGGTGGCGACTTGCTCGGTTTCTTCTTTCTGGTTGCTGACTTCGAGATTGGTCTGCTCGGTCACGCTGGACAACGACTGAGCCGAGCTGGCCAATTGCGCAATGCCCGCCTGCAACCCGCTGACCATGCTGCTCAGGCCCCCGCCCATCTGCTGCATCGCCTGCATCAACTGACCCATTTCGTCCTGTCGGCTCACCTTCATGCGCCCGCTGAGATCCCCGGCGGCAATCTGCCGGGCCACGCCAATCACGCTGCGCAGCGGCAGCACGATCAACCGGGTAATCAGCCACGCCGCAATCACCCCCACCAACAAGGCCAGGGCCGACGAAACAATGATCAGCAAGCTGCTCTTGGCCAATTGCGCCTGCATCGACTGGTCCTGGGCGGCATAGGCCTGGTTGACCTGCGCCACCACCTGCGCCGCCCGCTCATGCAACTGCTGGTAGACGATCTTTTCCTGGGCCAACAGGCCGGTGTATTCGGTGAGTTTTTCGCTGAAGGCGCCGATGTGCCCGACCACTTCATTAAGCACCGTCTGATAGCCGGGGTCCTTGACCAGGGTCTTCAGTTGTTCGGCCTGGGCCAGGGCCTGGTCAGCCTGTTCGATGCGGCCTTGCCCGGCACTGTCCTCATCACCCTTGCGGCTTTGATCCAGACGCACCCGCGCTTCGTTCATGGCCTGCAACATCAGGCGCGAGACCTGCGCCACCTGGCCGGCCTGCTCGATAAACTCGGCGCCCTCCCTGCCCTGGCTTTCCTTGAGGCCATAGGCCCCGTCGTCGGCCAGGCCGGCCTGCAGTACATCAAGGTTGTTGGCCACGCTGGACACCGACCAACTGGCCATTTCCAGCGCCAGATCCTTGGCCTGGGTCAGCTCGACAAACTCGTCAAACGCCTTGCGATAAGCGCCCAGGGCCTGCCCGACCTCGCTCATGTTCAGCGCCAGCGCCTCGGCCAACAGGCTATCGACCCGCTGGTGCAGGGCCTCGACCGACTTGGCGTCGGTGCGCAACGCATACTCCTGCTCGATCAGGCGCACGTTCAGCAGCCCTTCATTGAGCGAAGACATGCCCTTGAGCCCCACAAAACGCTGGCCAACGGTTTGCAGGGACCACACGCCAATCGCCGCCACCAGGGCCGTCAGTAGCAATACCAGGGCAAACCCCAGCCCCAGTTTCCTGGCCAGCCCAAGGTTGGCAAATCGTCGTTGCACGGCCCAAATCATTGCGCAAAATCCTCTTGGCGTGGCGAATGCCAGCAAGCCCGGTATCCATGCAACGAGATTCGCAACCCCGGCCCCGGCAACACAAGACGTTGGCGCCACAATAATGGCAAAAAGCTACATACCCGTCGTTTTCAGAATGGTGGAGGTCGATCCTGCAGGCCCCATCGCCTTGAACAACGCCAGGGCCCGGTGATCACAGGCATAGGCCACGTTGATCCGTAGCCAATCGGCGTGCTCGCCGGTCGGGCTGAACAACTCCCCGGAAGACAGCAGGACCCCAAGCTGCCGCGCCCTGGCATGCAACCTCGTGCCATCCACTGCGCCGGGGCGCGCCCACACAAACATGCCACCTGCAGGTACCGCAAACACCTCCCACTCTTCGTCCTCCAGCACCTGCAACGTCTTCGCCATCTCCGTGCTCAAGCGACGGCGCAGGCGTTGCACCCATTTGCGGTAGGTGCCGTTGGCCAGCAGGCTCGCCACCATCGCTTCGGCGAAGCGCGAGGTGCCCAGGCCCGTCAGGGTCTTGAGCTTGAGCACTTGGCCGATCAAGGCCGCGCTGGCGGTGAGATAGCCGACTCGCAGGGCGCTGCTCAGGGTCTTGGAAAAACTCGAGACATAGATGACCCGATCACCATGGGCCAATGCCGCCAGCCGGATACAGGAAGCATGTTGCAGGTCGCCGTAGACATCCTCCTCGACAATCAGGAAGTCCCGGGCGTGGGCCAGGTGCAGCAGGCGCTCGGCCACTGTCCGCGAGAGGCTACTACCGGTCGGGTTGTGGTAGAGGCTGTTGATGAACAGGCACTTGGGGCGGTGGCTGGCCAGCAGCGCCTCCAGGGCCTGGATGTCCGGGCCACTGCGGGTCCTGGGGACCTCCAGCAACTTGACGCCGTGGAAGGCCAACTGACGATAAAGGTTGCCGTAGCCAGGGGTCTCAACCACCACCGTATCGCCGGCCTTGAGCAAGGTGCGGATCAGCAGGTCCTGGGCATGGCTGGCACCATGGGTGGTGAGAATGCGTTCGGTACTGCTGGCCACCTGGATCTGCGTCAGGCGCTTGTGCAATTGCTCACGCAACACCGGCAACCCCAGGGGCGTGCTGTAGTTGAAAACCCCTGCGGTATCGGTACGGCTGATTTCGCGAATCGCGTAGCTGATGTCATCACTTTCACGCCAGGAGTCCGGCAGCCAGCCGCACCCCAGCTTCAATTCACCCAACTGGTTATCGGTAAAGGCTCCCCACCTGCGCTCCGCGCCCTCGTACCACTGGCACTCTGCCAGTGGACTGCTGGCCACAGGTTGTTCGGCGATAACAAACCCCGAGCCGGCCCTTGAGGCCAACACCCCTTCGGCCACCATGCGCTCCAGGGCCTCGATCACATTGGATTGACTGAGCAGGTTGTCATGAGCCAGTTGCCGGATGGACGGCAGGCGCGTTCCAGGGCTGACCCCGCTCTCTCGGATCCATGCGGCAATGGCGCTGACAATTTGCTGAACCACCGGTACAAGGGCTTGTCGATTGATCCCTAAATCCATGAGCCACCCCCTTCAACTGTTTGGCTTTTAACTCCAAACAGTTAAGCACAGAAGGTCCGGATCACCCCGCTCATAAATTTATTAAATCATTGATTTTATTGAATAATTTACCTATTGAAACACAATAAACCAAGGCATCTTGCCACCTGCGGAAACGCCCCACAGCGCCTCAAATCACTTTCCCAGTGGTGCACGGCAGCAGGTCCTAAATAGCGGTCGCCCCACCATCCACCGCCAATGCATGCCCGGTGGTGAACGCCGCACCATCGCTGCACAAATACAGGACCGCACTGGCGATTTCCCCGACCGTACCAATACGCCCGACCGGGTGCATGGCGGCGGCAAATTCGGCCTTGCGCGGATCGGCTTCATAGGCGCGGCGGAACATGTCGGTGTCGATCACCGCCGGGCACACGGCGTTGACGCGGATTTTCTTTTTCGCGTACTCGATGGCCGCCGACTTGGTCAGGCCAATCACCGCATGCTTGGACGCCGCATAAATACTCATCTTCGGCGCAGCCCCCAACCCGGCCACCGACGCGGTATTGACGATCGCCCCGCCGCCCTGGGCCAGCAGCAACGGCAATTGGTACTTCATGCACAACCACACGCCCTTGACGTTGACCCCCATGATCGCGTCGAACTCATCCAGGGTGCCATCGGCCAACTTGCCTTGTTCGATTTCGATGCCGGCATTGTTGAACGCATAGTCCAGGCGGCCATAACTGTTCAACACCTGCTGCATCAGGTTCTTTACGTCCGCCTCCAGGGTGACGTTGCAGCGCACGAACACCGCCTCACCGCCCACCTCGCGGATGAGCGCGACCGTGCCCTCGCCGCCCGTCACATCCAGGTCGGCGACCACCACCTTCAAGCCTTCCTCGGCAAATGCCAGTGCCGTGGCGCGGCCAATGCCGTTGGCGGCACCAGTGACCAGGGCTACCTGGCCGGAAAACGTCATGCTCATAGCTTTTATCCTTGGATGAATACCCGTTCGCCCAGCATAGCCAGTGCCCGGCGCCGCGCGTCAGCACTATCAGAAGGCCGGTTGAACGCCCATGCGTGGCAGTGATAAGTGTGCCGTGCCCACTATCAAGCCAGCCTATCGACGGGCATTCGCAGGCATCGGCCGAACTTGCTCCTGGCGCCTGGAAGGTCTATCACTTGAGGTTCATTTACCCAGAGTCCTTGCCATGACTGCCCAGACCAACCGCCAATTCCTGCTTGCCAAACGCCCGGTCGGCGCGGCCACGCGGGACACCTTTACCTATCAGGAAGTGCCAGTGGGCAACCTGGCGGACGGCCAGGTACTGGTGCGTAATGAGTACCTGTCCCTCGACCCGGCCATGCGTGGCTGGATGAATGAAGGCAAGTCCTACATCCCGCCGGTATGCATCGGTGAAGTCATGCGCGCCCTGGGCGTAGGCCAGGTCATCGCCTCGAACACCCCGAAATTCGCCGTAGGCGATTATGTGAATGGCGCCCTGGGCGTGCAGGATTACTTCCTCGGCGAGCCGCGAGGTTTCTACAAGGTCGACCCGAAACTGGCGCCGTTGCCGCGCTATCTGTCGGCGCTGGGCATGACCGGCATGACCGCCTACTTCGCGCTGCTCGACACCGGCGCGCCTAAGGCCGGCGACACCGTGGTGATTTCCGGCGCCGCCGGGGCGGTGGGCAGCATTGCCGGGCAGATCGCCAAGATCAAGGGATGCCGCGTGGTGGGGATTGCCGGCGGCGCCGACAAGTGCAAGTTCTTGCTGGATGAACTGGGGTTCGATGCGGCCATCGACTACAAGCACGAAGACGTGCCGACGGCCCTCAAGCGCGAATGCCCGAAAGGCGTGGACGTGTATTTCGACAACGTGGGCGGCGATATCCTCGATGCCGTGCTCAGCCGCCTCGCGCTGAAGGCGCGGGTAGTGATCTGCGGTGCCATCAGCCAGTACAACAACAAGGAAGCCGTGAAGGGCCCGGCCAACTACTTGTCGCTGCTGGTCAATCGGGCGCGCATGGAAGGGTTTGTGGTGATGGACCACGCGGCGAACTTTGCCGCCGCCGGCCAGGAAATGGCCGGCTGGATGGCGCAGGGCAAGCTCAAGAGCAAGGAAGATATTGTCGAGGGGCTGGAGACGTTCCCGGAGACGCTGATGAAGCTGTTCAACGGCGAGAACTTTGGCAAGTTGGTACTCAAGGTCAACTGACACCCCACAGAGCCCTTGTGGGATTGGGTGCCAGCCGACACACCATAAGCAAATGTAGGAGCTGGCTTGCCTGCGATAGCATCACCTCGGGCTGACTGAAAAACCGAGGTGCCTGTATCGCTGGCAAGCCAGCTCCCACATTTTTAGCGCAAAGGCATCAGGCGATTTCAGCAACCACCGCCGCCAGGGCCTTGGCCGGATCGGCCGCCTGGCTGATCGGGCGACCAATCACCAGGTAATCAGAACCCGCATCCAGCGCCTGGCGCGGGGTAAGGATGCGGCGCTGGTCGTCCTGGGCGCTGCCCGCCGGGCGAATCCCCGGAGTCACCAACTGCAACGCCGGATGGGCGGCCTTCAACGCCTGGGCTTCCAGCGCCGAACAGACCAGGCCATCAAGGCCGGCCTTCTGCGCCAGGGCCGCCAGGCGCAGCACTTGCTCCTGGGGCTCGATATCCAGGCCGATACCGGCCAGGTCTTCACGCTCCATGCTGGTCAGCACGGTTACACCGATCAGCAGCGGCTTGGGACCGCTGCGTTGCTCCAGCACCTCACGGCACGCGGCCATCATGCGCAGGCCGCCGGAACAGTGAACGTTGACCATCCACACGCCCATCTCGGCAGCGGCCTTGACCGCCATTGCGGTGGTGTTGGGGATATCGTGGAATTTCAGGTCGAGGAACACCTCAAAACCTTTGTCCCGCAGGGTGCCGACGATTTCTGCGGCGCAACTGGTGAACAATTCCTTGCCGACCTTGACCCGGCAGAGCTTGGGGTCCAACTGGTCAGCCAGCTTCAGTGCGGCGTCACGAGTGGGGTAATCCAGGGCGACGATGATAGGAGTCTGGCAGACGGACATTGGAATGGGCTCTCAGGCAAGTCGAAATCGGCGCGGATTGTAGCGCAAGCAGCGGCTTTGCGGGATCCGATGATCGGTAAATCCTCGCCGACTGCCTACTTTTCTGGGAGAAGCGGCTAATATTTCAAAGTCGATACATTCACGACACGCCTGCAACATGCCCCGCCAGTAGCCTCGCCCGCATGCCCCGACACGGCGCCTACGCTCAACGCACCTACCCCGTCGCCGCCCCTGGGCCGACGGTCAACCAGGCAGATGATCGCACCATGCATACCCCTTGCGCCCTGAACCACGAGCCCGCCACCGAGGACAAGCGCTGGAACACCCGCGCGCTGATCGTCGACGACGATGTGCCGATCCGCGAACTGCTGATCGATTACCTGGCCCGCTTCAACATCCTCGCCAGCGGCGTGACCGATGGCGCCGCCATGCGCCAGGCCATGCTGGCCGAGACCTTTGATGTGGTGGTGCTCGACCTGATGCTGCCGGGCGAAGACGGTTTGTCGATTTGCCGCTGGCTGCGGGCCGAATCGGATATCCCGATCCTGATGCTGACCGCCCGCTGCGAACCCACCGACCGCATTATCGGCCTGGAGCTGGGGGCTGACGACTATATGTCCAAGCCGTTTGAACCCCGGGAACTGGTGGCGCGGATCCAGACCATCCTGCGCAGGGTTCGTGATGAGCGCACCGAGCAGCGGACCAACATCCGCTTCGATAACTGGCGCCTCAACAGCGTGCTGCGCCAACTGGTGGCCGACAACGGCCTGGTGGTGCCGCTGTCCAACGCCGAATTCCGTTTGCTGTGGGTATTTATCGAACGTCCGCGCCGGGTGCTCAGCCGCGAACAGTTGCTGGATGCCGCCCGTGGGCGCTCGATCGAAGCCTTTGACCGCAGCATCGACCTGCTGGTCTCGCGCCTGCGCCAGAAACTGGGGGACGACCCCAAGGCCCCGCAACTGATCAAGACCGTGCGCGGTGAAGGCTACCTGTTCGACGCGCGAGACATTGGCTGATGCGCAACGCCTTCAACACGTTGTTTGGCCGCCTGTTCGGGGTGTTGCTGGTGGGCATTGTGCTGGCCCATGTGCTGGCGATCCTTTGGTTCCAGCATTACGGCCCGCCGCCACCACCGCCTGTCACAACGCTGGTCGAACAAGCGGACGGTACCTTGGAGCCCCAGATACAGAGCCGTCCCAGACTCAGAGGCGCGGTGGTGCTGCTGTCCTTCCAATGTATCTCGCTGATCATCGCCGCGTGGTTCGGCGCCAAGCTGCTCAGCCGCCCGATCCAGCGCTTGAGCGCGGCGGCCGAGCGCCTGAGCCTGGACCTGGACAGCCCGCCCCTGGACGAATCCGGCCCGCGCGAAGCCCGCCAGGCTGCCTCGACCTTCAACCTGATGCAACGGCGCATCCGCGAACAAGTCAGCCAGCGCGCGCGCATGCTCGGCGCAGTGTCCCACGACCTGCGCACCCCGCTGTCGCGGCTCAAGCTGCGCCTGGAGCAGATCGACGATATGCGCTTGCAGGGCCAGATGCGCCACGATCTGGACGACATGATCGGCATGCTCGACGCCACCTTGAGCTACCTGCACGAACAACGCACCGGCGAAAGCCGACAGTGGCTGGACGTGCAGGCACTGGTGCAATCTTTGAGCGAAAACGCCCAGGACCAGGGCGCAGACGTGCAGTGCCTGGGCCAAAGCGCCCCGCTGCAAGTGCAACCCATGGCCTTGCGCTCGTGCCTGAACAACTTGATCGACAACGCCCTGCGTTATGCCGGTACGGCGCGCATTGAACTGCAGGATAGCCCCCAGGCGCTGGTGATTCGGGTGATCGACCATGGGCCGGGGATTGCCGCCGAACAGCGGGAAGCGGTGTTCGAAGCGTTTTTTCGGCTGGAAGGCTCGCGCAACCGTAATTCCGGGGGCGTGGGGCTGGGGATGACCATCGCCAAGGAGGCGGTGGAGCGGTTGGGGGGTAGATTGAGCCTGGAGGAAACACCAGGCGGTGGGTTGACGGCAAAAATGTGGCTACCCAGAAGCGAACCCCTGTAGGAGCCGGCCTGCCGGCTCCTAGCAGAGATCAGTTTGTCTTGTCCTCGCGACGAACCTGCGCCTGGCTGGCGCTCCAATCCGTCAACAGGCTATACGCCACTGCCAGCAAGGTCGGCCCGATAAACAAGCCGATAAAGCCAAACGCGATCAAGCCACCAAATACCCCCAGCAGCACAATAACCAGCGGCAGGTTGCCGCCGCGGCTGATCAGGTACGGCTTGAGCACGTTGTCCACGCCGCTGATGATGAATGTGCCCCAGACGCCAAGGAACACCGCATAGGTGTAATCGCCCTTCCATACCAGCCAGGCCGTGGCCGGGATCCATACCAGCGGCGGGCCCATGGGGATCAGGCTCAGCAGGAAGGTGACGATGCCCAGCACCAGTGCCCCCGGCACGCCGGCGATCAGGAAGCCGATCAGTGCCAGCAGTGCCTGGGCGGCGGCGGTGCCGATCACGCCGTTGACCACCCGCTGTACGGTACCGGCGACCAGGTCGATGTAGTACCCGGCACGCTCACCAATCAAGCGTTCCAGCAAACGGTGGACGAACATCGCCAGGCGCGGCCCGTCGCGGTAGAAAAAGAACACAAACACCAGGCTCAGGGTCAGCTCCAGAATGCCGCCGCCGATCTGCGCGCTACGGGCCAGCAGCCAGTTGCCGACCTGCCCCAGGTACGGTTTGATCGTGACCATCAAGGCTGCGCCCTGTTGGTCGATGCTGTCCCACATGCCCACCAGCCGCTCTCCCACAAACGGGATGGAGCCCAGCCAGGTGGGCGCCTCGGGCAGGCCGTCGACCTGGACGTCCTTGATCAGCGCCACGGCGTCGCGCACGTGGTCGGCCAGGTTGAAGCCCAGCCACACCAGCGGCACCGCCACCAGCAGCATCCAACCCAGGGTCAGGATCCCGGCGGCCAGGGACTCGCGGCCACCCAGGGCGCGGGTCAACAGGCGCATCAGCGGCCAGCTGGCAAACGCCAGCACCGCGCCCCAGAACAGCGCCGACCAGAACGGCGCCATCACCCAGAAACTGGCACCAAACAGCACCAGGAGCAGGATCTGCACCAGCAGGCGATCATTGTTGAGCATGTGGTTTCTCGAAAAAAGTCTGTAGAGGAAGAGCTTAGGCGAACGGCACGGGTCCGTTCGCCCTGGAACGATCAGCGGATCACTTGCAGATGCAGGCCCTTGGCCTCGCTAGTGGCGGTTTCCAACCGCGCCGCGCGTACGCCCTTGTCGATCAGGCCCTGGCGCCAGGCTTCGGCGTTGGGCCCGCTCAAACTGACCCGCAAGGTGGTATCGAGGTTCAATCCACGGGAAATCAGGGTCAGCCACGTGGCGTCGGGCTCAGCCCCCAGCGAGGGGAAATCCAGCTCGTCGGTGCTTTTCAGTTCGCGCAACAACGTGGCCGAGGTTGGCAGCAATTGCCCCAAGGGCGCGCTGGCGTCCATTTGCTCCACATGCAGGTACGCCCGGCGATTGCCGCGAGTGATGCCGTACAGCGCCACCAGGGAGTTGTCCTGGGGGGCGGCCAGGCGCAGCAAGAGGAATTCCTGCTGGCCATCGGCGCCCACCAGCTTGGCATTGCCCAGGACCTCGTTGGCCCAGAGGCTGCTTTCGCCACAATCGCGGGCCTGGCACCAGAACAGCAACTGTGCGCCCTGCTCTTGCAAGGCCTCGCGCGTGGATTTGAAGGCCGCGCTGGAACTGTGCTCGGCGGGCAGTTCATAGGTGATGGCGGTCACTTGACCACGCGTCGTGGCCTGGCCTTCGTAACGTAACTGGCCGCTGATCTTGCGGATCGCGCCCATCGGGTAAATGCGTTCTTTTTCTTCGGCGGGACGGTAGTCGACAATCTGCGCATCCACCTGACGGGCCACGCTGGGCAGATCCTGGCTTCCCGGTAGATCAGCAGCGAAAACCAACGGGCTGACGCAGCACAGCCCAAGCACACGGATAATTCCCTTGGCACTACTCATCGGATCGGTGCGCCTGGGCCGGTGGATGCCTTCGCGGTATTCGGATTGTTCATGGTTGACTCCCTTTCAATCCGCCCAGCCTCGACAGTTGCCCCCGCCAAGTCAAGGCGCGGTGAAGAACCGATTGAAACAGTCTGCAACAAGAGCGGCCCCCGGCTCGTCATTCAGGTGCAAATGATGGCCACCTGCAAGGGTCGTCACGCTGAACGGCAGCTGCGAAAGCAGCTCGGGATGCTTGGCCAGCATGCCCTCTTGTGCGACCACCAACTGCGTAGGGCAAGCTACCCGGCGCACGAAGGCCATGGCCTGTTCTTCCGTCAGGCGCATCGGCGAGGCCAGGGTCAGGCGGCTGTCGCTGCGCCAGGTGTAGCCACCCGGTACCGGCATCAAGCCGCGCTGGGCCAGGAGTTCCGCGGCTTCACGGCTGACGGCGACCACACCTTTCATCCGCGCCTCCACCGCCCGGTCGAGGCTGCCATACACCGGCTTGCGCTTGTCTTGCAGGTTGATTTGCGCCTGCAAGGCCATGCCCAGGCGCTCGGCGGCGTTCTCGCCGGTGGCGGTCGGCGGGATCACGCCGTCGATCAATGCCAAATGCGTCACGCGCTCCGGCATGGCCCCGGCCAGTACGGTGGAAACAACTGCACCGAGGGAGTGGCCAAGTAATGCAAAACGTTTCCAGCCCAGTTGTTCGGCCACTTGCAGTACATCGAACACGTAATCCCACAGCGCATAACCTGCCCCGGCCGGGCGATGGGACGAGTGGCCGTGGCCGGCCATGTCCAGGGCGACAATACGCAAGCCGTGCAGCTTGGGTGCCAGGCGCGCGAAGCTGTTGGCGTTGTCCAGCCAGCCATGCAGGGCGATCACCGGCAGGCCGTCTTGCGGGCCGAACAGATGGGCCGCCAGCTCGATATGCGGCAGGCTCAGGCGCACTTCTTCGACAGGCACGGTCATGCGCAGCTGCGCTCGCGGGCTTGCCAACGGGTGAACAGGTTCTTGATCAAGGTCGCCGTATCCTGCGGGCGCTCCAGGGGAAACATGTGGCCGCCGGGCATGGTCAGCATCTCGCCCATGGGCAGGCGCGCGACGCCGCTGGCGTGATGGCGCATCACCACCCGGCTCTGCCGGCCGCGTACCACGGCCAGTGGCACTTTCAATTGGCGAGTCTGGCCAGGGCTGGTGTGTGGCACGCCGCGGTAGATGCTGATTTCCGTGGCCGGGTCGAACCGCAGGCGCAAGCGATCGCCGACCTGGTGCAAACCGTGTTGCAGATAGGCCTCCAGGCAATCCGGGTCAAACCCGCGGAACAACGTCTTGCCGGAAAAATACTGGCGCGCGGCCTCCAGATCGGCGAACTCTTCGCGCCGGCCCAGGGTGCGGCCAGCCGGGGTCAGGCGGTCGATCAGGCCAAAACGCTTGGCCGCACGGATCACCCAGCGGTCGGCCAGGGTCAGCACCGGCGAATCGAGCATCACCACCCCGCGATACAACTGCGGGCAGCGCAAGGCCGCGTGCAAATGCAACACCCCGCCCAGTGAATGGCCGACGCCCCACACCGGCTCCGGTTGCTGTTCCAGGTGGTGGATCAATTCGTCCACCAGGTTCTGCCAGTTGTCATCCACCGGAAACCGCGGATCGTGGCCGTGCTGTGACAGGTGCGCCACTGCGTACTCCGGCGCCAGGGCCTCGAACAATTTGCCGTAGGTCGCCGAAGGGAAGCCATTGGCATGGGTGAAAAACACATGTTGCGACATAGCCTGCCCATCTTCAAAAACAGAAATCGATTGTCCCCACCCCCGGTCGCCACAGCAATGACTGTAACTGCCAGGAATGATGACACTCACGCCACGCCTATCGCGCTGGCGGGTTCTCGCCCAGCGGCACCACCGCCATGGTCAGGCGCGACACGCAACTGGCCTTGCCCTCGTCACTGGTCAGGCGAATGTCCCAGACATGGGTGGTGCGCCCGATATGGATCGCCCGGGCCACCGCCGTCACCCGCCCGGACCGCAGGCCGCGCAGGTGATTGGCGTTGATCTCCAGGCCCACGCAGTAGAACTTGCTGGCGTCGATGCACAAATAGCTGGCCATGGAGCCGACTGTTTCGGCCAACACCACCGAGGCCCCACCGTGCAGCAGGCCATAGGGTTGATGGGTGCGGTGGTCGATCACCATGCTGGCGGTCAGGGACTCGTCGTCGAAGCGCTCGAAACGGATGTCCAGCACCTCGCCAATGGTATTTTTCTGGATGGCATTGAGTTGCTCGATGTTGGGAAGGGTGCGCCACAGGCTCATTGCAGTGTCCTTATTGATTTTATTGAATGCTCAATCCTGCCACAGCACCGCCTCGGAGCGCGCGCTCCAGGCCTGGAACTGTGGACCGTAGGTTGACTCGATCACGTTGCGCTTGATCTTCAGGGTCGGCGTCAGAAAGCCGTTTTCCACGGCCCAACTGTCTTTCACCACCACCAGTTGACGCAAGCGCTCATGTTTATCCAGCACCTGGTTGACCTCCTCCAGCAGGCGCTCCAGGCTGCCGTGCAAGGATTGCCGGGCCTCGCTGGCCGCCTCTTGCAGGCCCACCGCAGACAGCACGCACAAGCCCATCGGCGCGCTCAGGCCATCGCCGACCACACACACCTGCTCGATGCGCCCGTGCTCCGCCAGGCGGTTTTCGATGGGCGCCGGGGCCACGTACTTGCCCTTGCTGGTCTTGAAGATTTCCTTGAGGCGCCCGGTCAGGCGCAAGCGGCCTTCGGCATCCTGCTCGCCCTTGTCGCCGGTACGCAGGAAGCCGTCCTCGGTGAGGGTCTCGGCGGTCTTCTGCGGGTCCTTGAAGTAGCCGAGCATGGTCGCGCCGCTGCGTACCTGGACTTCGCCAGCCGGATCGATGCGCACCTCCACGTCCGGGCACGGCAGGCCGATCCAGCCGATCTTCTGCTGGCCCGGGCGACAGACGTGAGAGTAACCACAACTTTCGGTCATGCCATACACCTCCAGCACGTCCAGGCCCAGGCGCTGGTACCAGCGCAGCAGCGCCTCGGGCACCGGCGCGGCACCGGAAAGGGCCACCCGGACCGCGTCCAGCCCGAGGCCGGCAAGGACCTTGTGGCCGACACGTTTGCCGATAAATGGCAAGCGCAGCAGCAGGTCCAGGCGTTTTTCCGGGATTTTGCCGTACACCCCCATCTGGAATTTGGTCCAGATCCGCGGCACGCCGAACAGGGCCGTGGGCCGGGCGCGTTGCAGGTCGGTGAGGAAGGTGTCGAGGCTTTCGGCAAAAAACACCGTTTGCCCGGTGTAGATCGCCGCCATCTCGACAAACATTCGCTCGGCCACATGGCACAGCGGCAGGTAAGACAGCAGGCGATCGCCCTCCCCCAGGCCGAACAGCTCGGTACCCCGGGTCGCCGCGAACGCCAGGCCGCCGAAGGTATGCATTACGCCCTTGGGCAGGCCAGTGGTGCCGGAGGTGTAAATGATGGTGGCCAGGTCCGTGGCCGCAGGCGCGGGGTCATCCTGGATCGGCGAACAGGCTTGCAGGTCGGCCCAGGTGAAGTCGAACTCACCCTCGGGGCACAGCGGCAGGCTGATGGTCGCAAGCCCGGCCTTGATGCCTGGGGCCATGGCTGGCCAGTCGTCAAGCTTGCCGATAAACGCCAACGCGGCCTCGGAGTGCTCCAGCACATGGGCCACGGAATCGGCGGTGAGGTTGGGATACAGCGGGACCGAGACATGCCCGGCCATCCAGATCGCCAGGTCGGCGATGATCCAGTGCGCGCAGTTTTTCGAGATCAGGGCAATGTGCGAGCCCTGGGGCAGCTCCCGCGCGCGCAGCCAATGGGCGGCACAACGGGCCTGGTGACCGGCTTCGCCCCAGGTGAGCGTCTGCACCTCGCCGCCGCCCAGGGGCTGGACCAGGAAGCGCTGGCGCGGATGGCGCGCCTCACGTTCAAAGAAGACCTGCAGCGGCAAACGAAAAGCGACAGACATGGGACGCGCTCCTGTGTGTTCCGATGGTAGCCAACCAAGCACTTGCTTGGTGGACTATTCCATGCACAAAGGAGCACTGCAAGTTCCTTACTGACACAACACAAATAAGTGTGGGAGCGGGCTTGCTCGCGAATGCGCAGTGTCAGCCAATATATTCATTGACTGATACACCGTATTCGCGAGCAAGCCCGCTCCCACAGGTGATTGTGTTGTGCCTGAAAAATCAGGGGTTTTTGACGCTGTTGAGGCTCATCAGCCCCGCCAACGGAAAGTCCCCTTCCAGCTCCGCCAGGCTGGCGGTGTGCATCGGTTGCGGCTGGCGCTGGTGGCCGTGCTGCAAAAAGCTGATCAGGTTGCCCACCAATGGCTGATGGCTGACCAGCAGCACACTGTCATCGGTGTCGAGTTTTTCCAGCACTTGCAGGGGGTTGCCGTCCGGCGTCAGCCACGGCACGGTGCGGATTTCTGGCACAAACCCCAGCGCCTCACGCACCAACTGTGCAGTCTGCTGCGCCCGCGCATAAGGGCTGGCAATGATTGCGCTGATGGGTTGGCCGATCAGGTGCGCGGCGCTGTGCAGCACTTCTTCGCGGCCCCGCTCGGTCAGGTTGCGCTGGGCGTCGCTGGGCGCATGGGACTCGGCTTCACCGTGGCGCAACACCCACAGTTTCATAGCTTGGGCTCCTCATCGCGCACCGGGTGCGGGGCTGGCGGCACGCTGTGGGCGGCCTCGCCTTCCGGAGCGCGCGGGGTTGGCCAATCAGCGAAGGGCCAGGGTTTCTGCTCGCTGTGGAAGCTGCCAAAACGGCCAATCTGCGCGAGGAACTGGCTGAGGCTGTCGCCAAAGTTCATCAGGCCCAGGTTCGGTGCGCCGTAGATCAGGCGGTAGATCAACTGCACCACCACCAACGCCCCGAGGATGAACTGCGCCACTTGCCAGACCAGGGCAAACACCAGCATCCACAGGATGCGCAGGACAATGGATTCATACTTGGGTGCTGTTTTCGGATCGTTCATCGCGCGTTCCTCAGTTGAAACCACTGGTGGAAATAAAGTCGACATCGGTCTTGGGTTCGGCACGCATCAGCAACTCGATGACCTGGTTCAAGGTGCGCCCTTCGAACAGGATCGCGTGCAGGCCGGCGACCAACGGCATATAGACCCCGGTCTCCTGGGCCTTGGCCTTGAGCACCTTCAGGGTGTTGACCCCTTCGGCCACTTCACCCAGGCGGGTGACGGCATCTTCCAGGCTCAAGCCCTGGCCCAGGGCAAAACCCACTTGGTAGTTGCGGCTTTTCGGCGACGAGCAAGTGACGATCAGGTCGCCCACCCCGGCCAGGCCGAGGAACGTCATGGGGTTGGCGCCCTGGTTGACCGCAAAGCGGGTCATTTCCGCAAGCGCGCGGGTGATCAGCATGCTCTTGGTGTTTTCCCCCATGCCCAGGGCCACCGCCATGCCGGCGATGATGGCGTAGACGTTTTTCAACGCACCGCCCAGCTCCACGCCAAAGCGATCGGCACTGGCATAGACACGGAAGGTGCGGCCATGCAGCACCGCCTGCACCTGTTCGCACAGGGCCTCGTCTTCACTGGCGACCACGGTGGCGGTCAAGGCGTGTTCGGCCACTTCCCGCGCCAGATTCGGCCCGGAGAGCACGCCAATACGGGCCTGGGGCGCGATGTCCTCGAGGATTTCGCTCATCAGCTTGAAGGTCTGGGCCTCGATGCCTTTGGTCAGGCTGACCAGCATCTTGCCCGCCAGTCGCTCGGCATGGGGCGCCAGCACCGAGCGCAGGGCGCTGGAAGGCAGCGCGACGAAGCACAGGTCGCAGGCATCCAGGGTGGCCTGCAGGTCCGTGACCGGCGTGACCGCCGCATGAATCTTGATGCCCTTGAGGTAACGGGGGTTTTCCCGGTTGACCCGGATGGCCTCGGCCTGTTCGGGATCGCGCATCCACTGACGCACCTGATGGCCGTTCTCGGCCAGCAGATTAGCCACGGCGGTACCAAAACTTCCGCCTCCCAGGACCGCAATTGGGCGCTGTTCAGTCATATGCAATCCGTTAATCCATAGCAGTGGCGATGGCGGCATTATACGGGCCGGCCCGATGGCGGCCAGCCCTTCCGTAATTTCCCGCGATTGTCGGAAAATGGCCGGATAGACCACAGTAATTGCGATAGCGCCGACTGGCAAAAGCGCCCGCCTCAGTTAACATGGGCGGCTATCCGCAATTATCAAGGCCGTGCCGTGTATTTGGGCCCTTCTCCTCGTTCATCTGTGTTTCTGGCGCTGCTGGTCAGTACGCCATTGCTGGCCGACGATCTGTTCCTCGACAACCAACCGCTGCCCCAGGTCCTCACGGCGACCCGGCTCAAGCAGTCGGCCGCCGCCGTGCCTGGCAGCATGACGGTGATCGACAGCGAACTGATCAAGGCCAGCGGCGCGCGGGATATCGCCGAGTTGCTGCGCCTGGTGCCGGGGATGATGGTGGGCTACACCTCGGGCAACCAGGCTGCCGTCAACTATCACGGCACCAATGCCAGCGAAGCACGGCGCATGCAGGTGCTGATCGATGGCCGCTCGGTGTACCGCGCCGGCCTCGCCACGGTGGACTGGAGCGATATTCCGGTGGCCATGGAGGATATCGAGCGGATCGAGGTGTTCCGTGGGCCCAATACCGTCAGCTACGGCGCCAATGCGCTGATGGCAGTGGTCAATATCCTCACCCGCTCGCCGGCCAACAGCCTGGGCACCCGGATGAAAATGACCCGGGGCGAGCGCGGCATCAATGATTGGTATGCCAGCCAGGGCCTGGGCTGGGACACCGGCAACCTGCGGCTGTCGCTGTCCGGGCAACAAGACGAAGGTTTTGACAGCGACCGGGTGGGTGCCGACTACCGCGATAGCCGGCGCCTCAACCGCTTCAGCCTGAAAGTCAGCCAGACCCTCGACCAGCAGCAAAGCATCGACTGGCAGATCAACGCCAAGGAAGGGACCAACCAGCGGCCGTACACCTACAAGCCGGTATTTGCCGGGATTACCGATGGTGGGACTGATTCCGACGTCAGCGCCAAGGACTACGCCGCCTCCCTGCGCTGGAACTTCGACTTCAACCCCGACCACAGCCTGTATATCCAGGGTTCGGCGCAGCAGTGGGATCGCCGCCAGGTGTGGAAAGCCTGTGACGCCAAGGTCTCGTTCAGCCCGCAGTTGACACAGTTGTGGCAAATGAACCCCAACTACGCTGAAAAGTTGGCGCGGCACATGCAGGATTACCAGGGCGGCACTCCACCGCAGGGTTCCGCTGCCGAGCAGGCGCTGGCCCAAGAGGTCATCGAACAGTGGAATCAAGGCGGCAAGGAAAGCGTCTGCGGCAACATCGACCAAAGCACCAAGGAAAGCCGCTACGACCTGGAAGTACAGGACACCCTGAGCCTGTCCGACAGCCTGCGCCTGGTCAGCGGCATGAATTACCGCTACGACCGCGCCGACTCCGACACCTACTTCAATGGCCGGCTGGACGACACCACCTGGCGCCTGTTCGGCCATCTGGAATGGCGCGCCAGCGAACATTGGCTGTTGCAGGGCGGGGCGATGTACGAAAGCACCCAATTGAGCGGCAATTCGCTCACGCCCAGGGTCGCGGTCAACTACCTGATCAACCCGCGCCACGGGCTGCGCGCGGTGTACTCCGAGGCCATCCGCTCGCCGGACATGTTCGAGAACAATGTGAACTGGAGCTACCGGGTCACCAACCTCAGTTCCCCCGTGTACGGGCAGAACTCCGGGCAGTATTTCGTCAAGACCCGGGGCCCGGGTGACCTCGACAAGGAGCTGATGCGCTCCCGGGAGCTGGGCTACAACGGTTTTTTTGCCGACATTGGGCTGAACCTCGACGTCAAGCTGTTCTATGACGAAATCACCGGCATGATCAGCGAGCCCTTGCGCAACAACCAGTACATCGCCAGCAACAGTAACAGCTCGCGTTTTACCGGGACCGAGACCCAGCTGGACTGGCACTTGAGTACCGCCGACCGCCTGCGCCTGACCTATGCTTACGTGGATGCCGACGCCAGCAACGCGCTGGACCGCCAACAGACCGCACGCAACAGCGGCTCGGCCGGCTGGATGCGCGAGTGGGGGCAAGGCTGGTCCAGCGCGCTGTTCTATTATGGCAACGATGCACTCAATCAATATCGCTTTGAACGGGTCGACATGCGAGTCGCCAAACGCATCGCCCTGGGCAAGGCCAACCTGGAGCTGGCCGGCATGCTGCAACAACGCCTCGACCACCAGCCCACCACCCAGGTCGACAATAACTACGACCAGCGCCACGTCCTCTACTTCAGTGCGGAGTTAGAGTTCTGACATGAACCCTGCCCAGTCAAGGATGACCGCCCTCTTCGGCGCCAGGTTCTGGCGCCGCTGCCTGCTGCTCGCCAGCCTGGCATTGGCCAAGCCCGTGTGGAGCGCCGAAATCCTGCTGACCGCCGCCGAGGATGGCCCCGGCGTGCAGGCATTCACCCAGGCCCTGCGCGAGCAACGCCCTGCCGATAGCGTCACCTTCAAGGCCCTGCAAGACATGCCCGCCCCCGGCCAACTGCCGAGCAGCACCCGCCTGGTCCTGCTGGACCCGCCCAGCCTCGACTGGCGCCTGCAGGATCCCCAGGGTCCGGCCACCCTGGTGCTGCGTATCAGTCGCCTGCAAGCCCGCGAGCGCCTGGGCAACCATGTGCCTGGCAAGATCAGCCTGCTGTGGAGCGACCCGCCCCTGGACCGGCAGTTGCGTCTGATCGCCAATATCCTGCCCCAGGCCCGGCGTATCGGCGTGCTGTACGGCAGCGAAAGCGAATTCCTGCTGCCAGAGTTGCGCCAGCATGCGTCGGCCCAGGGCCTGGAAATCGTCGCCCAGCACTGGGACAACATTAATGACAGTCGGCCGCTGCTGAACCTGTTCAAAAACAGCGATGTGTTGCTGGGGCTGGATGATCCGCAGCTGTACAACCCAAAGACGGTGAAAAACCTGCTGCTGAGCAGCTACGCCAGGCAGTTGCCACTGATCGGGCCCAACGCCGGCTTCGTACGGGCCGGCAGCCTGGCCAGTACCTACAGCGACCAGGCCGACTGGCTGGATGTACTTGACCGCCTGCTCGATCGCCCGCCGGCCAGTTGGCCGCGCTCGCTGTACCCGGAACACTTCAAAGTCGTGGGCAACCCGCAAGTGGCGCGCTCGCTGGGGATCGAACAGGTGGACGAGACCGCCGTCGCGACCCGATTGGCCGAAGGGGAGAAACACCCATGACCTTGCGTCGCCGCTGGGATATCAACACCCGCACCCAGATCATCACCCTGGGCCCGGCCCTGTTGCTGACGTTGCTGCTGATCAGCTTCTTTACCTTCGTGCGGATCCAGGATCTGCGCCAGGAACTGGACCACACCGGCCAACTGATCGCCAACCAACTGGCCCCGGCCACCGAGTACGGGGTGATTTCAGGCAACAACGACGTGCTCGACAGCCTGCTGCGGGCGACCCTGGCCACGCCGCACGTGCGCTTCCTGGAAATCCAGGACAGCGCGGAAAACATCCTGGTGTATGTGGAGCAGCCATCGGAAAAGCACGACCGCTCGCTGTCGGTGAAAATCTTCCAGGCGCCGATCCGTCTGCAGCATATCCAGCTGGGCAACGATTTTTTCCAGGACAGCACCGCGCAATCCAAAGCGCCACGGGCCGACTACCTGGGGCGGGTGATCGTCGGCATGTCCAATGACGCCTTCAGCCAGCGCCAGCAGGAAATCCTCTTCAAGGCCGCGATCCTCGCCCTGTTTGCCCTGCTCTTTACCTTCCTGCTGGCGCGGCGCCTGGCCGCCAGCCTGTCGCAGCCGATCAGCGCCATGGGCCATGCGGTCAAGGCGATCCAGCAGGGTGACTACAGGGCCCCGCTGCCGATTGTCGACGACTCGGAGTTGGGCGATCTGTCCCGGCATATCAACAACCTTGCCGAAGGCCTGCACCACGCCAGCCGCGAACAGCAGCAGGCCATGGCCCAGTTGATCCAGACGCGCGAGGAAGCCGAGCGTGCCAACAGCGCAAAATCCGACTTCCTGGCGATGATGAGCCACGAACTGCGCACGCCGATGAATGGTGTGCTGGGCATGCTGCAACTGCTCGAAACCACATCCATGACAGACGAGCAGACCGAGTACGCCGCGCTGGCCTCGGAGTCCACCGAGCACCTGCTCAAAGTCATCAACGATATCCTCGACTTCTCGCGTATCGAACGTTCGGCCCTGGAGCTTGAACATATCCCGTTCAACCTGGTGGACCTGATCAACAGTTGCGCCCAGGCCTTCCAGCACAGTGCCATACAGCGCGGGCTGGTCCTGGAACTGCCGATCCCGCCGGGCATGGAGGCGTTGCGCGTGCAGGGCGACCCGACGCGGATCCGGCAGATCCTGGTGAACCTGATCGGCAATGCGCTGAAATTCACCGAGCAGGGCACGGTCAGCGTCGAGCCCAACTGGCAGACCCTGGACCATGAACTGCTGTGGTTCACCTGCACCGTGCGCGACACCGGGATTGGCATCTCGGCCGAGCGCCTGGAACTGATGTTCGATGCTTTTCAACAGGCGGACAGCTCTATCTCCAGGCGTTACGGCGGCACCGGCCTGGGCCTGCCGATTGCCCGCACCCTGGCCGAGCGCATGGGCGGCACCTTGCGCGCCAAGAGCGAAGAAGGCCTGGGGTCGGTGTTCACCCTGGAAATCCCCCTGGCGATCTACCAACAGAGCCTGCCGCAGATCGCCGCAGCCACCCAGCACAAAGCCAGTGCCGGTGAAGGTCGCAATGTGTTGCTGGTGGAGGACAACCCGGTCAACCGCACGGTGGTCCAAGCCATGCTGCGCAGCCTGGGGTTCGAGGTGAGCATCGCCACCGATGGCGCCGAAGCGATTCGCAGTGCCGAAAGCCTGATTTTCACGGCGATCCTGATGGATTGCCGGCTACCGGTGATCGACGGCTATGAAGCCACCCGCCAGATTCGCCAATTGCCCGGCTGCGCCGACCTGCCGATCATTGCCCTGACAGCCAATGCGTTACAGGGCGATCGCGAGGCGTGCCTGGCCGCTGGAATGAACGATTACCTGGCCAAGCCGTTCAAACGCACGGATTTGCAGCAAATCCTACAGCGCTGGGTGCATTAGATCAGCACCATCAGCCAACTGCGACTGGCGTGAAACACGAAAGTGCGGCAGTCTTAGGCACCCGAGCGGGCCTATAAATGAGTCCGGTTTAAAATTTCAGTGCACAAGTGTACATTCATGTCCTTGATGCTGTGACTTTCACTACAACGCAATAGTCTACCTGTAGGCTGCCGACGTGAGGCAAGCACGCTTCAGTCGGTCGGGAAGATTTACCCGGCCCTGCCGCATGGGATTATTGAGGAGCTCGCATGACCAAACAAAACGCCTTTACCCGGGAAGACCTGCTGCGCTGCAGTCGCGGTGAGCTGTTCGGCCCAGGTAACGCGCAACTGCCCGCCCCTAACATGCTGATGGTGGATCGCATCACCCATATCAGCGAAGAGGGTGGCAAGTACGGCAAAGGTGAATTGGTCGCCGAGCTGGATATCACCCCGGACCTGTGGTTCTTCGCCTGCCATTTCGAAGGTGACCCGGTGATGCCAGGCTGCCTGGGCCTGGATGCCATGTGGCAACTGGTCGGTTTCTACCTCGGCTGGCAAGGCCTGCCGGGCCGCGGTCGCGCCTTGGGTTCGGGCGAAGTGAAGTTCTTTGGCCAGGTCCTGCCGACCGCCAAGAAAGTCACCTACAACATTCAAATCAAGCGCGTCCTCAAGGGCAAGCTGAACCTGGCCATTGCCGACGGTTCGGTGACTGTCGACGGTCGCGAGATCTACACCGCCGAAGGCCTTCGCGTCGGCGTGTTCACTTCCACTGACAACTTTTAAGGGTTATCCGCATGCGCCGCGTCGTTATCACTGGTCTGGGCATCGTTTCGTGCCTGGGCAATGACAAAGAGACCGTCTCCGCTAACCTGCGTGCAAGTCGCCCTGGCATCCGCTTCAACCCGGAATATGCCGAAATGGGTCTGCGTAGCCAGGTTTCCGGCTCCATCGACCTCCCCCTCGAAGAACTGATCGATCGCAAGATCTATCGCTTCGTTGGCCACGCCGCAGCTTATGCCTACCTGGCCATGAAAGACGCAATCGCCGACTCCGGCCTGAGCGACGACCAGGTGTCCAACGTACGCACCGGCCTGATCGCAGGCTCCGGTGGCGCGTCGACCTTGAACCAGATGGAAGCGCTGGACATCCTGCGCGAGAAAGGCGTCAAGCGCGTTGGCCCGTACCGCGTCACGCGGACCATGGGCAGCACCGTTTCCGCATGCCTGGCCACGCCATTCCAGATCAAGGGCGTGAACTACTCGATCTCCTCCGCCTGCGCCACCAGTGCTCACTGCATTGGTACTGCGGTCGAGCAGATCCAGCTGGGCAAGCAAGACATCGTATTCGCCGGTGGCGGTGAAGAAGAACACTGGAGCCAATCGTTCCTGTTCGACGCCATGGGCGCGCTGTCCACCCAGTACAACGAAACCCCGGAAAAAGCCTCCCGTGCCTACGACGCCAAGCGTGACGGTTTCGTCATCGCCGGTGGTGGTGGCATGGTGGTGGTCGAGGAGCTGGAACACGCCCTGGCCCGTGGCGCGAAGATCTACGCGGAAATCGTCGGCTACGGCGCGACTTCCGACGGCTATGACATGGTTGCGCCAAGCGGCGAAGGTGCCATCCGTTGCATGCAGATGGCCATGGCCACCGTGGATACGCCAATCGACTACCTGAACACCCATGGCACCTCCACTCCGGTGGGCGATGCCAAGGAAATGGAAGGCGTGCGTGCGGTATTCGGCGACAAGGCTCCGGCCATCAGCTCCACCAAGAGCCTGTCGGGTCACTCCCTGGGCGCCGCCGGCGTTCACGAAGCGATCTACTGCCTGCTGATGATGGAAGGCAACTTCATGGCCGGTTCGGCCAACATCGAAGAGCTGGACCCAGCCGTGGCTGATATGCCGATCCTGACCAAGACCCGTGAAGATGCCACCATCAACACGGTCATGAGCAACAGCTTCGGCTTTGGCGGCACCAATGCCACCCTGGTGCTCAAGCGCTGGCAGGGTAAGTAATACCCCGCAGGTTGTGCTTATGAAAACGCCCCGACTGGTTCGGGGCGTTTTTTATTGGGCGGGGGTTTATTCAAGGCCGAGTCGTCTTCATCGCAGGCAAGCCAGCTCCCACATTGATCGCATTCCAACTCAGTCAACTGTGGGAGCTGGCTTGCCTGCGATGGGGCCAACCCGGTTTAAAGCCTTACACCGAAAACCGCGCCACCATGGTGTTCAAATCCACCGCCAAGCGCGACAGCTCATGACTCGCCGCACTGGTCTGGTTCGCCCCCGCCGAGGTCTGCATCGCCAGGTCGCGAATATTCATCAGGTTGCGATCCACCTCCCGCGCCACCGCTGCCTGCTGCTCCGAGGCGCTGGCAATCACCAGGTTGCGCTCATTGATCAGGGTAAACGCCGAGGCAATCTCCTCCAGCGCAGTGCCCGCTGACTTGGCAATGTCCAGGGTCGCTCGCGCCCGACCGTTGCTCTGTTGCATGGCGCTGACCGCCTGATCGGTGCCCTGCTGAATCCCACCGATCATCTGCTCGATTTCCCGGGTCGATTGCTGGGTGCGATGGGCCAGGGCCCGCACTTCATCGGCCACCACCGCAAAACCACGCCCGGCCTCGCCGGCCCGCGCCGCCTCGATCGCCGCATTCAGCGCCAGCAGATTGGTCTGTTCGGCAATCGCGCGGATTACATCCAGCACCTTGCTGATGCCGTACACCTTCTGCGCCAGGTCCTCGACCTGGGTGGCGTTGGCGGTCACGTCGTCGGCCAGGGACTCAATCGACAGCACCGTCTGATGCACCTGCTCGCGCCCCTGCTGGGCAATGCGATCGGATTCGCGCGAGGCCTGGGAGGTAGCCACCGCGTTACTGGCCACCTCCTCCACCGCGGCGGTCATCTGATTGACCGCCGTGGCGGCCTGTTCGATTTCCTGGCTTTGCTGGTGCAGGCCACGGGTGGCGTCTTCGGTGACCGAACTGAGCTCCTCGGAAGCAGAGGCCAATTGGCTGGAGGATTGGGAAATACGCAGGATCGTCTCGCGCAGGTTTTCCTGCATGCTCTTGAGCGCCTGTTGCAGGCGCGCTGGCTCGTCCTTGCCGCTGACGGTGATCTCGCCGGTCAAGTCGCCGCTGGCCACCCCCTGGGCGACCCTCACCGACTGCGCCAGTGGCAATACGATGCTGCGGGTCAACAACACCGCCAGTCCCACGGTAATCAGCGCGGTCAGGGCAATCATGCCGATCACCCAGACTCGCGATTGACTGAACACTTGCTGGGCCAGGGTGGCCGCCTGGTTGGCGCTGACCTTGTTGAGGGTAACCAGTTCGCCGAGGGTGCCGGCCAACGCGTCGGCCAGGTGGTTCATCTCGCCGTTGACCACCTTGATCGCGTCTTCCACCTGGTTCTGCCGGGAAAACGCCATGACCTGCTCCTGGCGTTGCAGGTATTGCTGCTCCTCGAGTTTGAAGCGGTCGAACAGCACCCGCTCCTGGGGCAGGACGATCAGGGCATCGTACAGCGACTGCGCGTTGTGCAACTGCTTTTTGATATCGAGGATTTTCTGTTCATTCTGCGCCACCGCCTGTGGGTCGCGGTTGACCAACAGTCGCAAGGTCAAGGCCCGTACCCGCAGCAGGTCCTGATTCATTTCGCCGACGGCCATCACGCTGGGCAGCCAGTTGGTTTCCACCTGGTCCGACTGCGCACGCATATTGGCCATTTGCACCAAGGCGAACCCGCCGAGCACAAACACCATCAACGCCAACAATCCAAAACCCAGGCCTGCACGTGGAGCGATATTGAGACTTCGGATACTCATTGCTCGGACTCCTTCCAAAAGCGCTGCATCCACCTGCAGCGGGTTGCTCTTGAAAGGTATCGGCGTCTTCGACTTTTTGCGTAAGACGAAAACGCGATATCAAAACGCCTTTATCTGCCTAGCCCATGACTGTAGCGATTCAGCGCACGGTAAAGCTCTTCTGGGTCAGCAGGCGATCGCCCTGGAACACCATGAATCGCCACTCGCCCGGCACCACCTCGTGGCTTTCGGTGAACTCGTAGGCCATCACGTCCTGAGGCGCACCGGGCACCAGTTTCTGGGTCACTTCGAATTTGTCATGCCGCTGGCCATCAGCCGTGCGGATGCCTGGGGTGAAATAGAGCAAGGTCAGCGGCGTGTCTTCGGCGACCTTGCCCAACAACTGATAACGCAGGCCGAACTTGGTGCCCAGCTTGGCCGGCACCACGGTAGTGGCCTGGATCTGTTCGTTGCTGCGGCGCAACACACGCTCGCCCGACTGCAACTCGGCTTTCGGGCCTTCGAACACGCCGAACTCTACCGGGCCTTCAATACGGACTTCGGCGCCAGCCAGGCCGCTGATCATCATCAATGCCGCCAGGGCGCTTAAACGGGTGAGGTGCATAGTGGGCTCCTTGAGTGAGATGGCGGGAGCTTATGACACCGGTATGACGGGACGATGACAAACCCGATCAGCGCGCCTTGGGCAAGATCGCCAGGAAATTGTCCCGTGCGACTTTTCGCGCGACGTCTTCAGGCAAGGCATCGAGGAAGGGATTGAAGCTGCGCATTTCCTTACCCAACTTATTGAACCGCCCTACAACATCAGACCCCAGCATAAAGCGCTCCGGGAAGCGCTCCACCAGTTTCAACCACTCCGGCCGGGGCTTTCCCGCATCGTCGAGCAAGTACGGCGTGAGCACGCTCCAGGACAGGTCGATGTACAGGTTGGGATACGCCTCAAGCATGCGGCTCAAGGTCGGCAACAGGAAATCCAACTGCGTCTGGTGCCGGTGGATTTCCATGCTGGTGCCGGCATGGGCCCAGATAAACCGGGTGTGCGGATGATTGCGCAGTGGTTCTTCGATTTCTGCCAGATACAGGGGGTTGCGTTCGCGCTTGGAGGTGATGTTGGAATGCACCAGTACTGGCAGGTCATTCTCGGCGGCCAGGTGATAGATGCGCGTCATGGCCTCGTTATTGGCCCGCGGCGTGTCACCGGAGGTCAGCGCGGTCAGGTCATCGTGGCGGGTGAACACTTCGCCGATGCCCTGCCACAGGCCCGGATAGAGGTCGAGCATGCGCTGGATATGGGCCTCGGAGTTCTTGTCATTGGGGTTGAAGCCGCTGAGGAACGGGTGCAAATGCTGGCGCTGCTCGGGGGCCAGCTTGCTGACCGCTGCGGCGACGATCACATCGGTGGCGCTGTACCAGTAGGCATCCGCGTCATCCCCGGCGTAATAGCGCGGGCGCTTGGGTTCGTCTTCATGCCATTTTTTCGCCACCGGGACGCCGGAAATCATCACATGCTCAATGCGATTGTCGGCCATGGCCTTGAGCAGCTTGTCCATGCCAGCTGTCTCCTGGAAGAAGTCGACGTAATGCAGGTGCGCGTCGCTGTAGGCATAGTCGCGGGCCTGTACGGCAAGGCTGCTGGCGGCAAGCAACAGGACGAGGGGCAGGCGGGTCCAGGGCACGGTAAAACCTCAACAGGGGATAAGTGCGGTAGACCTGCGACGGCGTGCCGGGGTTCATCCGATAAAAAACGCGGAACACTCAGGTGCCAGCATGCTCTATAACTGCATGACCTTCATCCTGCCACCTAGTGAGGCTTGCCATGCCTGTTATCGTCAATACGCTGAACACCGAGAACTTTCGCCATAGCGTCAACATCAATAACCATGAGCTGTTTACCGACCTGCCCAAGACCCTGGGTGGCGACGACTCGGCGCCCTCGCCCCACGATTACTTCGACGCGGCGCTGGCCTCGTGCAAGGCGCTGACCGTCAAGCTGTATGCGCAGAAAAAGGACATCCCCCTGACCGGTGTGACCGTAGAAGTCACCCACGAAAGCACCGAGGAACAAAAGGGCAAGTACAAGCTCAACGTCAAGCTGACCCTCAAGGGCGTGCTCACCGATGAGCAGCGCGCCGAGCTGCATCGCGTGGCCGACA
Source organism: Pseudomonas sp. HC1(2025) (assembly GCF_058742075.1). Lineage (NCBI taxonomy): Bacteria > Pseudomonadati > Pseudomonadota > Gammaproteobacteria > Pseudomonadales > Pseudomonadaceae > Pseudomonas > Pseudomonas sp. HC1(2025). The sequence continues at coordinate 4,047,626 of NZ_CP196017.1, forward strand.
AGTGCCCGGTGCATAAACTGATGACTACCGCCGAGATCAGCATCGAGACCCGGCTTGCCGAAGGCGCGTTCAGCCAATAACACCGATTCCCTGTCTGGCGGGTTATGCTCAAGCCCTACAAACCCGCTCAGACAGGGACGCTCCATGACCACCGTGACCGTGATTCGCCCGCGCGCCGAAGATGTCGAAGGCCAACCGATCCTGCGCCCGCTGCCCTCGCGGGAATGCCGCAGCGTCGGGCCTTTCGTGTTTTTCGACCATATGCTCCGAACCCGCTACGCCCCCGGCAGTGGCATGAATATCCGCCAGCATCCGCATATCGGCTTGTCCACTCTCACCTACCTGTTTGAAGGCGAACTGCTGCACAAAGACAGCCTCGGCTCCGATCAAGTGGTGCAGGCCGGTGATGTCAGCTGGATGACCGCCGGCAGCGCCATTGCCCACGTCGAACGCACACCTGACGCGCTCAAGGCCAAGGGGTTCGAGCTGCATGGCCTGCAGGTGTGGCTGGCCTCGCCCAAGGCACACGAGCAAGGGCCGGGGCATTACAGCCATCACCCTGCCAACAGCTTGCCGGTCAGTGACAACCTCGGCGTGGCGATCCGCATGATCGCCGGCAATGGCTTTTGCCTGGAATCACCGGTGCCGGTGCTGTCGCCGACGCTGTATGCCGAGGCTCATATGCAAACCGCCACCACCCTGCTGATTCCTGATGAGCATGAGGAACGGGCGGTGTATGTGCTCGACGGTGATGCGCAGTTGGATGGCGAACCTTTGGCAGTCCATAGCCTGGTGGTGTTGCCGGCGGGCCAGAGCATGACGCTGTTTGCCGAAACCGACTGCCATCTGGTGATCTTCGGCGGCGCGCCGCTGGATGGGCCTCGGCGGATCAACTGGAACTTTGTCGCCAGTGATCCGGCGTTGATCGAACAGGCTCGCCAGCGCTGGGCGGCTGGGGATTGGCCGACGGTGCCAGGGGAGACAGGGAGAATTGAGTTGCCTCTGAGATAGCTATCGCGGGCAAGCCCGCTCCCACACTTGGAATGCATTCCAAAATGTGGGAGCGGGCTGCCCGCGATGGGGCCAACTCAGGCGCTAAATATTCAGCCCTTGAACACTTCATCCAACAAATTATGCATCGCCTGGAACGCCCGCCCGGCAGTCTTGGCGTCGTACATCATCTTGCCCGGCACATTCGCCTGCGGGTCAGTGAACGAATGCACCGCGCCACCGTAGCTCAGCAATTGCCAATCCACCCCGGCCGCGTTCATCTCATCTTCAAAGGCAGGCAACTGCTCCTTGGGCACCAACGGGTCAGACGCACCATGCAGCACCAGCACCGAACCCTTGATGCGCTTGGCATCCGCCGGGTTTGGCGTGTCGAGGGTGCCATGGAACGACACCGCTGCCTTCAGCGACGCCCCGGTACGTGCCAGCTCCAGTGAACAGCAACCGCCAAAACAGAAGCCAAAGGTCGCCAGCTTCGAGGTATCGACCGCGGCTTCGGCCTGACCTTGCAGTTGCGCAAAAGCCGCCTGCATGCGCTTGTTCAGCAAGCCACGGTCATTTTTCAACGGCATCATCGCGGCGCCAGCTTCATCGCCATTGGACGGGCGCACCTGTTGCCCGTACAGATCGGCGATCAACACCACATAGCCCTTGCCGGCCACGGCCTTGGCGATCTCTTCGGCGCCTGCGCTGACGCCCATCCAGTTCGGCGCCATCAACAGGCCCGGCAGCGGGTCCGTGTGGCTGGCATCGAAGGCCAGGCGGCTTTCATAAGACTGGCCATCAATCTGATAGACCACGGAACGCACGGTGACTTGGCTCATCATCTTCTCCAGTTGATATGCACGAGAACGAAAAACCCCGCCGAAGCGGGGTTTTCTTGCAGCGTTGTTAAACCGACAGTTCAACCAACAGCTTGTTCAGTCGGCGCACGTAGGCGGCCGGGTCTTTCAAGCTGTCCCCTGCGGCCAGGGCCGCCTGGTCGAAGAGGATGTGCGACAGGTCGCCAAAACGCTCTTCGCTCTGCTCGCCGTCGAGTTTCTCGATCAGCGGGTGAGCCGGGTTGAATTCGAAGATCGGCTTGGAATCCGGCACCTTCTGCCCGCTGGCTTCAAGGATCTGGCGCATTTGCATGCCCAGGTCCTGCTCGCCGATGGCCAGGATCGCCGGGGAGTCGGTCAGACGGTGGGAAACCCGCACTTCGCTGACGGCATCGCCCAGTGCGGTCTTGATGCGCTCAACCAGGCCTTCTTTGGCCTTGGCCACTTCTTCGGCTTCTTTCTTCTCTTCTTCGGAGTCCAGGTTACCCAGGTCTAGGTCACCACGGGCCACGTCGACGAAGGACTTACCGTCGAACTCGCTGAGGTAGCTCATCAGCCACTCGTCGATACGGTCGGTGAGCAGCAGCACTTCGATGCCTTTCTTGCGGAAGACTTCCAGGTGCGGGCTGTTCTTGACCTGGGCGTAGGTTTCGCCGGTCAGGTAGTAGATCTTGTCCTGACCTTCCTTGGCGCGCGCCAGGTACTCGGCCAGGGACACCACCTGCTCGCCGTCCTCGCCTTGAGTCGAGGCAAAACGCAGCAGGCCGGCGATTTTTTCCTTGTTGGCGAAATCTTCTGCCGGGCCTTCCTTCATGACCTGGCCGAAGTTTTTCCAGAAGCCCTTGTATTGCTCAGGCTCGTTCTTCGCCAGTTTTTCCAGCATGTCCAGCACACGCTTGGTCAGCGCCGACTTCATGGAGTCGATGATCGGGTCTTTCTGCAGGATTTCCCGCGACACGTTCAGCGACAGGTCGTTGGAGTCAACCACGCCCTTGATAAAGCGCAGGTACAGCGGCAGGAAGGATTCCGCCTGATCCATCACGAATACGCGCTGCACATACAGCTTCAGGCCTTTCGGCGCTTCGCGCTGGTACAGGTCGAACGGAGCGCGGGCCGGGACGTACAGCAGCGAGCTGTATTCCAGCTTGCCTTCGACCTTGTTGTGGCTCCAGCTCAGCGGATTTTCGTAGTCATGGGCGATGTGCTTGTAGAACTCCTGGTACTCCTCGTCCTTGACCTCGGTACGCGGACGGGTCCACAGGGCGCTGGCGCGGTTGACCACTTCCCACTCCTGGGCAGGAGCCTCTTCGCCTTCGGCCGCCGCTTGTTCTTTCGGCAGTTCGATGGGCAGCGCGATGTGGTCGGAGTACTTCTTGATGATGTTGCGCAGGCGCCAGCCATCGGCGAATTCGTCTTCACCGGACTTCAGGTGCAGCACGATGCGGGTACCGCGATCAGCCTTATCGACGGTGGCGATTTCAAATTCGCCCTCGCCTTTGGAAGACCAGTGCACGCCTTCGCTGGCGTCGAGACCGGCGCGGCGGCTGAACACTTCAACTTTGTCGGCGACGATAAAGGCCGAGTAGAAGCCCACGCCGAACTGGCCGATCAGGTGCGAATCTTTCTTCTGATCGCCCGAGAGGTTCTTCATGAAGTCGGCGGTGCCGGATTTGGCGATGGTGCCCAAATGGGTAATCGCGTCTTCACGGCTCATGCCGATGCCGTTGTCTTCGAGCGTGACGGTCTTGGCGTCCTTGTCGAAGCTCACACGGATTTTCAGTTCTGCGCCACCTTCCAGCAACTCAGGCTTGGACAGGGCTTCGAAACGTAATTTGTCGACAGCGTCAGAGGCGTTCGAGATCAATTCGCGAAGGAAGATTTCCTTGTTGGAATACAGCGAATGGATCATGAGGTGCAGCAGTTGCTTCACCTCGGTCTGGAAGCCCAGGGTTTCCTTTTGAGTTTCCACACTCATGGTCATCAAACTCCAATTGGATGGCAGTGGCCGCGCCCTAGAGGGTTGGCGGCGGGTTGTCATCAAAGTTGGGGGCTAAGACCAGGATTTCAAGGGTGGCCCTGCTCCTGAATCTTGAAATGCGCGCGAGCGGTAGCGATGGGCTCGGCAGGGGTGCTCTGCCAGGCAGTGATCGCCACATTGGCCACCCGCCGTCCCTGGCGCCACACCTGGCAGGTTGCGTAGGTGTCGCGAAACTGCCCGGCCCGCAAGTAATCCAGGGAAAAATCGACGATCTTCGGCAGGCCTGTTTCAACCCGTGGGGTGCCTGTAGCCACCCATAGATGAAAGGCCGCCGACAACTCCATAAACCCTGCGATCACCCCGCCATGGATGGCCGGCAATATCGGGTTACCAATATTGTCCTTGTTCGCCGGCATGCGGAACAACAACTCATCCCCCAGTCGCGTGCACTCGACGCCGATCAGGCGGGCATAGGGAATCAACTCGAGCAACGCCTTATAGTCGCCGCGTTGGTGGGCCTGCTGCATCCGGGTCTTGAATTGATGGGTCATGCCTGTTCTCCCTTGATGCTACTGCCCAGCCCCTTGGTGCCCTTCAATCGCTTGCCCATGCGCATGAACGTGCCCACTACATGGGCAATCGGCTGCTGGGGATCGTCCTGGTAAGCAAAGCCCCGGGTGAAAATCACATCGGTGGTCACCCGATAACATTGGGCAAAGCCAAACACCGTCTTGTGCGGCTCGGCCGGGTGCATGTAGTCAATGCGCAGATCCAGGGTCGGGCAGACCTCGAACTCCGGCAGCACGCACAGGGTGGCCATGCCACAGGCGGTGTCCATCAGCGAGGTCAAGGCGCCGCCATGGATGATCCCGGTTTGCGGATCGCCGACGATCTGCGGGCTGTAGGGCAGGTACAAGGTCATGCCCTCGGTGTTTGCATCATGTACCTGGATCCCCAGCACCTGACAGTGGCGCAGGGCTGAGACAAAACGTGCGGCACGCTCTAAAAGGGGGCTATCGGTCATTGGATAAAGACTCTTATTAGTAGTGATCCGGCGAAACAAATACCCCGGAAGAAAGTTCCTTGGCAAAACGGCTTATATATCTGTGGGATTAAAGGAACTAATGCGTGCACCCCATGCTCGAAAGGCCAGTAGATATCTTCAATAAGGAGAAACACCCCATGCGCAAGACTTTCGCTGTTTCCTTGATGTTGGCTGCCGCCCTTGGCCTCGCTGCCTGCGATAAAAAATCCGAGGACAAAGCTCAGGATGCCAACCAGCATGCTGAACAAGCTCAGGAAAAAATGAGCGAAGCTCAGGATAAAGTGAACGACGCTGCAAAAGAAAACGCCGAAGCCGCCAAAGCCCAAGCTGAATCTGACGCTGCCGCCGCTAAAGAAGCTGCACCCGCTACACCTGCAACCGGTTCCTGATACCGCGGTTTAAATACCATGTTGCAAAAGAAAGCCCGCTTAATAGCGGGCTTTACTTTGCGCGAGACTTTTATCAGATCAGCAAAGTGCGAAATGTCGGACTAAGCATCAACAACAGCGAACACAGCAACCCCACCAGCCACACCAGGCTGCGTTGCCACGCCAAGTCCGCCCAATAACACGCAAGATAGACTACCCGCGCAATCACAAAGATGATCGCCAGCCAGTCAATCAGGTAGCCCTGAGTCTGGGTGGTATGGGCCATCAATACCCCCACCGCAAACAAAATAAACGCTTCAAAACTGTTTTGATGAGCAGCCACCGCCCGCGCGCCAAAGCCGGTCAGTTGTGCCTGTTGATGGCGAGGCAGATGGTTGTCATACCCGCCCTGCTCTTTCATGGCCTTGCCCACCGGCATGCGCGCCACGAAAATCAGCAACGCGCTGATAAACACACACCAGAACGGAATACTCACGATGTTGCCTCCTTGTTCGCTTCAGGCATCGGTGCCTCTGTAGGGGTATAGACCATGACTTCCAGAACGTCGGAATGAAATTCACGCCGATACAACACCAGCACCACCCCGCTGCTCATCAGCATGAACAGCCAGGGGCTGACAAACCAGGCGAGCATGGTCATGCCGAAGTAATAGGAACGCAGGCCGAAGTTGAACTGGTTGGCGGCCATGGAGATCACCCGCGCCGCCCGCGAGGCAAACGCCTTGCGCTCCTGCTCGGAGACGTGGCGCTCACCGACCATCGGCGCCGAGCCAATCAGGATGGCGGCGAAGTTGTACTGGCGCATGCACCAACTGAAGGTAAAGAAGGCATAGACAAACACCAGGGCCAGGCACAGCAGCTTGATCTCCGACATGCCCTGGGATGCCTGCTGCACCATGGGAATGTCCGCCAGCAGCGACACCGCGCGCTCCGATGCTCCCAGCACGGTGAGGATACCGGCGAGAATGATCAGGGTGCTGGAGGCAAAGAACGAGGCGTTGCGCTCCAGGTTGCCGATCACGCTGGCATCGGCGATGCGGTTGTCGCGCAGGAGCATGCGGCGCATCCAGTCTTCGCGATACAGATGCAACACACTGGCGAGGCAGGCAGTGTCACGGGCTTTCCAACTGGCGTAGCGGGTGTAGCCGCCCCAGCAGATGACAAACCACAGCGCAGCAAGCAGGTGGATCAGGTTGGCTTCGACAAATGACATGCGGGTCCTCTAAACAATAGGGCTGGCTCACTCGGACAATGTGGGGCTTGCCTGCTCCCACACTGACCGTGTTCCTGATCTGGAAAACTCATAACCCCTTCGACGTTAGCCTGCAAAAAAAGACACCGCCGAGCGCCCATAAAAAATGCCCCGGATCGATAGATACGGGGCATTTCGATGTCAGCGTGTAACGAACGCTTTAAGCGATGGCTTCGCTGCGCTTGCCGAGCATGCGGTCGACCCCGAATGCAGCCACCAGGGTGATCACACAAGGCACCAGCCAGGCCAGGCCTTGTTCGCTCAATGGCAGGTTCGCCATTTGAGTGGGCATCCAGCCAGCCAGGCCTGCGCCCTTGAGTGCGTCAATGGTGCCGAAGATGAACGAAACCAGCATCACCGGGCCAAGGATACGGCCATGCTCATGCCAGAAATCCTTGCAGAAACTCAGGGCGACCAGAACGATGCACGGCGGGTAGATCGCGGTCAGGACCGGGATCGAGAACGCGATCAGCTTGGTCAGGCCCAGGTTGGACACCAGCAGCGAGAATGCGGCGAGGATCACCACCAGGGTCTTGTAGGACAGTGGCAACACGCGGCTGAAGTACTCGGCGCAGGCACAAGTCAGGCCCACGGCTGTTACCAGGCACGCCAGGGAAATCAGCACCGCGAGGAAGCCGCTGCCCAGGGAACCGAAGGTATGTTGTACGTAGGCGTGCAGTACCGCTGCGCCGTTGGCTGCACCGGCAGCCACTTCATGGCTGCCCGAACCGAGGCGGAACAGGCTGATGTACACCAGTGCCAGGCCGAGGCCGGCAATCAGTCCGGCAATGATCGCGTAACGGGTGATCAGCTGTGGCGATTCAACGCCACGGGAGCGGATGGCGTTGACAATCACGATGCCAAACACCAGTGCGCCCAGGGTATCCATGGTCAGGTAACCATTGATAAAGCCCTGGGAGAACGGTGCGGCGACGTACTCTGGCGTAGCAACGCCAATATCACCCGCAGGCAGGGCAAAGGCCGCGATGCCCAAGACCGCCAGCGCGATGATCTTCAGCGGCGCGAGGAAGCGGCCGACGGTATCCAAAAGTCGCCCTGGGTACAGGGAGATGAAGAACACCAGCAGGAAGTACACCGAGCTGTAGAGGAACAGTGCCAGCGGGCTTTCGCCGGTCAGTGGCGCCAGGCCGACTTCAAAGGAGACTGTTGCGGTACGTGGCGTGGCGAACAGCGGGCCGACTGCCAGGTAGCACGCTGCAGCCAGGATGCCACCGGCGACCTTGCCGATAGGGCTGCTCAAAGCGTCCATGCCACCGCCGACCTTGGCCAGGGCGATGACCGTGACCACCGGCAGGCCGACTGCAGTGATCAGGAAGCCCAGCGCTGCCATCCAGACATGGGGCCCGGACTGCAAACCAACGATAGGCGGGAAGATGATGTTACCGGCGCCCACGAACAGCGCAAAAGTCATAAAGCCCAACGCCAGGATATCCTGGCCTTTCAACACTTTCATTTGAGGAAATACCACACTACTGAATCGGAATTTAGAGGGGGATTCCCTATGGATGAGGGAAATACTGCCGGCCCTTATGGGGACCGACCGGTCTAGCACGCGGCTTCCTTTTGGGATGCGGGCGCATAAAGAGGCGGCAAGAGTACCGAATTTGTCTGACAAACGCACTGTTGCAGGGCGGACTGTCCGATAAGCGACACTTTGATGTCGCGTTTTCATACTTAACTTGGTAATACAAACAAATGTGGGAGCGCGCTTGCTCGCGAATGCGGTGGGTCAGCACCGAATGTATCAACTGATACACCGCATTCGCGAGCAAGCCCGCTCCCACATTTTGATCTTCAGCAACCTGCAGAATGCACAAAGGCCACCCGAAGGTGGCCTTTGTGTGGTGAAGCGTCAGTTAAGCGCGAGGCTTACTTGATCGCCCAGCCAGTCAGCTCGGACAAAGCCTTGCCGATGTCTGCCAGCGAACGCACGGTTTTTACGCCTGCGTCTTCCAGGGCAGCAAACTTCTCGTCCGCAGTGCCTTTGCCGCCAGAGATGATTGCGCCAGCATGGCCCATGCGCTTGCCCGCAGGGGCAGTCACACCAGCGATGTAGGAAACAACCGGCTTGGTCACGTGTGCCTTGATGTAGGCAGCCGCTTCTTCTTCAGCCGAACCGCCGATCTCACCGATCATTACGATCGCTTCGGTCTTCGGGTCTTCCTGGAACAGTTTCAGGATGTCGATGAAGTTCGAGCCTGGGATCGGGTCACCGCCGATGCCGACGCAAGTCGACTGACCGAAACCGGCGTCAGTGGTCTGCTTCACAGCTTCGTAGGTCAGGGTGCCGGAACGGGAAACGATACCGACTTTACCTGGCAAGTGAATGTGACCTGGCATGATGCCGATCTTGCATTCGCCTGGAGTGATCACGCCTGGGCAGTTAGGGCCGATCAGGGTAACACCCAGCTCGTCGCACTTAACTTTAGCGTCCAGCATGTCCAGGGTAGGAATGCCTTCGGTGATGCAAACGATCAGCTTGATGCCGCCGAATGCTGCTTCCAGGATGGAATCCTTGCAGAAAGGAGCTGGAACGTAGATCACGCTGGCGGTGGCGCCAGTTTGAGCAACAGCTTCTTTCACGGTGTTGAACACTGGCAGGCCCAGGTGCTCGGTGCCGCCTTTGCCCGGAGTGACGCCACCGACCATCTTGGTGCCGTATTCGAGGGCTTGCTGGGTGTGGAAGCTACCTTGCGAACCGGTAATACCCTGGCAGATAACTTTGGTGTCTTTATTGATCAGGACGCTCATTATTTGCCCTCCGCAGCTTTGACAACTTGTTGAGCAGCGTCGGTCAGGCTGGTAGCAGCGATGATGTTCAAACCGCTTTCTGCCAGTACTTTAGCGCCCAGTTCAGCGTTGTTACCTTCAAGGCGTACAACAACCGGGATTTTCACGCCGACTTCTTTCACTGCACCGATGATGCCTTCGGCAATCATGTCGCAACGAACGATGCCGCCGAAGATGTTGACCAGTACTGCAGCGACGTTGGAGTCGGACAGGATGATCTTGAACGCTTCGGTAACGCGTTCTTTGGTGGCACCGCCGCCTACGTCGAGGAAGTTGGCTGGCTTGCCGCCATGCAGGTTGACGATGTCCATGGTACCCATGGCCAGGCCAGCACCGTTGACCATGCAACCGATGTTACCTTCCAGGGCTACGTAGTTCAGTTCGAACTTGGCAGCGTGCGCTTCGCGCGGATCGTCTTGCGACGGATCGTGGAAAGTCTTCAGCTTAGGCTGACGGTACATGGCGTTGGCGTCGATGTTGATCTTGGCATCGAGGCAATGCAGATCGCCGTCAGCCTTGATCACCAGCGGGTTCACTTCCAGCAGGGCCAGATCGTGATCCTGGAACAGTTTGGCCAGACCTACGAAGATCTTGGCGAACTGGGCAACTTGCTTGCCTTCCAGGCCCAGCTGGAAAGCCAGCTCGCGACCCTGGAATGGCTGAGCGCCAACCAGTGGGTCGATAGTGGCTTTCAGAATTTTTTCTGGGGTTTCGTGAGCGATCTTCTCGATGTCCACGCCACCTTCGGTGGAAGCCATGAACACGATGCGACGGCTCGAACGGTCAACGACAGCGCCCAGGTACAGCTCTTTAGCGATATCAGTGCACGATTCAACCAGGATCTTGGTGACTGGCTGGCCATTGGCGTCAGTCTGGTAAGTCACCAGACGCTTGCCCAGCCACTGCTGTGCGAAGGCCTTGGCGTCTTCTTTGCTGCGAACCAGCTTAACGCCGCCCGCTTTACCGCGACCACCAGCGTGGACCTGGGCTTTGACAACCCATTCAGTGCCGCCGATTTTGTCGCAAGCTTCTGCTGCTGCTTCCGGGGTGTCTACTGCGTAGCCCTTGGAAACTGGCAGGCCGTACTCAGCGAACAGCTGCTTACCCTGATACTCGTGAAGATTCATGCTTTTTACCGTCTTCGTTAGGTACTGCGCATTCGGCGCTGCGCTCATTATGAGTGCCGCGCCACCTGTGACTGCTGCTTGCCCAACTTCGCTGCCCTAGGGCCGGCAAAGCTGCGCAAGACTGCGTCCAGCGGATATTCCGCGGTGAGTCTTGCGCGCAAGGCTCACGACGGGCAACCGCCGTGGTTTCTTATTATCTCGCTTAGCGCTTCTTCTTGTTGGCAATGTGGATGGCATGGCCATTCACTGCCAACGCGGCTTCGTGCAGCGCTTCAGACAGGGTCGGATGGGAGAAAACCATCATGCCGATGTCTTCGGCGCTGGTGCCGAATTCCATACCGATAGCGCCCTGCTGAACCAGTTCTGCTGCGCCTGGGCCAATTACGTGGACACCCAGTACGCGGTCAGTCTTGGCATCAGCGATGACTTTGACAAAACCGCCAGTGTCGTTCGCTGCCATGGCACGGCCAGAAGCGGCAAACGGGAAGGTGCCGACGTTAACTTCAACGCCTTCAGCTTTCAACTGCTGTTCGTTCTTGCCGACCCATGCAATTTCCGGGTGGGTGTAGATAACCGAAGGGATCAGGTCGTAGTTCATCTGGGTCTTGTGACCCTTGATGCGCTCAACCACCATGATGCCTTCTTCGGATGCCTTGTGTGCCAGCATCATGCCGCGAACCACGTCACCGATGGCATAGACGCCAGGCACGGTGGTAGCGCAGTGATCGTCGACGTGGACAAAACCACGCTCGTCGATGGTCACGCCGCTGTCAGAGGCCAGCAGATCAGCGGTCACTGGACGGCGACCAACGGCAACGATCAGCTTGTCGAAAGTGATGGTCTGTTCGCCATCCTTGTCGGTGTAGGTCACGACAACTTCTTCGCCGTTGACTTTCGAACCGGTCACGCGTGCGCCCAGCTTGATGTCCAGACCTTGTTTGGTCAGGGTTTTCAGCGCTTCTTTGGACACCGCGGTGTCGGCAGCCAGCAGGAACGTGTCCAGGGCTTCCAGCACGGTCACTTGCGAACCCAGGCGGGACCAGACCGAACCCAGCTCCAGGCCGATTACGCCAGCGCCAATCACGCCCAGGCGTTTCGGTACCGATTGGAATTCCAGGGCGCCGGTCGAATCGACGATCACGTTCTGATCAACAGGAGCCGGTGGAATGTCGATTGGACGCGAACCTGGAGCCAGGATCACGTTCTCGGCTTCGATGATTTCGGTCGAACCGTCTGGCTTGGTGATTTCAACTTTCTTGCCGGCCAGCAGTTTGCCGTGACCTTGCAGGGAAGTGACGCCATTGGCCTTGAACAGGGTAGCAACGCCAGAGGTCAGGCCTTTGACGATGTTGGCCTTGCGGCCGACCATTGCTGGCACGTCCATGGTCACGCCAGCGTGGTTGATGCCGTGGATGGCAAAACCGTCCTGGGCTTCGTGGAATTTCCAGGAGCTGTCCAGCAGCGCCTTGGAAGGAATGCAACCGACGTTCAGGCAGGTACCGCCCAGGGCCAGTTTGCCTTCCTTGTCAGTGTATTTTTCGATGCACGCAGTCGAGAAGCCCAGTTGTGCGGCCTTGATGGCGGCCACGTAGCCGCCAGGGCCCGCACCGATCACTACAACGTCAAATTTCTGTGTCATGAAAATAGATCCTCTATTTGCGACAAGCTTTTAGCTCCAAGCTGCAAGCCAAGCTGATTTTTCCTACAGCTTGTAGCCCGCAACTTGAAGCTGCTTCTATCAGATATCCAGGAGCAGGCGAGCCGGGTCTTCCAGCAGATTCTTGATGGTCACCAGGAACGTAACGGCTTCCTTACCATCGATCAGGCGGTGATCGTAGGACAGCGCCAGGTACATCATCGGACGGATCACGACCTGGCCGTTGATGGCCATCGGACGCTGGATGATGTTGTGCATGCCCAGGATCGCAGCTTGCGGCGGGTTGACGATCGGGGTCGACATCATCGAACCGAAAGTACCACCGTTAGTGATCGTGAAGGTACCGCCGGTCATCTCGTCGATGGTCAGCTTGCCGTCACGGGCTTTCTTGCCGAAGCCAGCGATGCCGCCTTCGATTTCAGCCAGGCTCATCAGTTCGGCGTTACGCAGGACCGGTACCACCAGGCCACGATCGCTGGAGACGGCAACGCCGACGTCTGCATAACCGTGGTAAACGATGTCGCTGCCGTCGATGGAAGCGTTGACTGCCGGGAAACGCTTCAGCGCTTCGGTGGCCGCTTTCACGAAGAACGACATGAAGCCCAGGCGCACGCCGTTGTGGGACTTCTCGAACAGATCCTTGTACTTCGAACGCAGGGCCATGACTTCAGTCATGTCGACTTCGTTGAAAGTGGTCAGCATCGCCATGTTCGACTGTGCTTCAACCAGGCGCTTGGCCACGGTGGCACGCACACGGGTCATTGGCACGCGCTTCTCGGTGCGGTCGCCAGCGGCGAACACAGGCGCAGCGGCAGCCGGGGCAGCAGCCTTGGCAGGTGCGGCAGCCGGAGCGTTTTTCTTGGCTTCAACAGCAGCAACCACGTCTTCCTTGGTCACACGGCCGTCTTTGCCAGTGCCTTTGATGGAAGCCAGGTTGATGCCGTTTTCTTCAGCCAGCTGACGTGCAGCCGGCGCAGCGATTGGATCTTCACCACCAGCAGCCGGAGCGGCAGCAGCAGGTGCGGCAGCCGGAGCAGCAGCAGCGGCGGCTGGAGCGGCGGCGGCAGCGCTGCCCGCTTCGATCGAGCCCAGTACCTGGTTGGACAGGACGGTTGCACCTTCTTCGGCAACGATGGCGCCCAGGACGCCGTCGGCTTCGGCCAACACTTCCAGGACGACTTTGTCAGTCTCGATGTCGACGATCAGGTCGTCACGCTTGACGGCCTCGCCTGGTTTCTTGTGCCAGGTGGCAACGGTGCCATCGGCAACCGATTCCGGGAATGACGGGGCTTTGATTTCGATAGCCATTATCTGTGGGTCCTTAAAATTCGGTTTCAGTCAGCGCGAAGGCGTTAAACAGTGAAAGCATCTTGCAGCAGTTTTTCCTGCTGCTCGGCGTGCATCGATGCATAACCACAAGCAGGTGCAGCAGAAGCATCACGACCGGCGTACTCCAGGCCCAGGGCCTTGTTGTGGTTGCCGATGCTGCGACGCAGGTGATGCTGGCTGCTGTACCACGCGCCCTGGTTCATCGGTTCTTCCTGACACCACACCACATGGGTGAGGTTGGTGTAAGGCGCAATGGCCTCCATCAGGTCATCTTCCGGGAACGGGTAAAGCTGCTCGATACGCACGATGGCGATGTCTTCGCGGCCTTCGGCACGACGTTTTTCCAGCAAGTCGTAGTAAACCTTGCCGCTGCACAGGATCAGGCGAGTGACCTTGGCTGCATCCAGGGTGTCGATTTCCGGAATAACGGTCTGGAACGAACCATCGGCCAGATCTTCCAGGGTCGAGATGGCCAATTTGTGACGCAACAGCGATTTCGGAGTCAGCACTACCAGCGGCTTGCGCAGCGGGCGGATCACCTGGCGACGCAGCAAGTGGTAGATCTGGGCCGGGGTAGTCGGCACGCACACCTGGATATTGTGCTCGGCGCACAACTGCAGGTAACGCTCCAGACGGGCCGAGGAGTGCTCAGGACCCTGACCTTCATAACCGTGTGGCAGCAACATGGTCAGACCGCACAGACGGCCCCACTTGTGCTCGCCGCTGGTGATGAACTGGTCGATAACCACCTGGGCACCGTTGGCGAAGTCGCCGAACTGGGCTTCCCAGATCACCAGCGCGTTAGGCGTGGTGGTCGAGTAACCGTATTCGAACGCCAGTACGGCTTCTTCGGACAGGAACGAATCGTACAGGTCGAAACGTGGCTGGCCTTCATACAAGTGCTGCAACGGGATGTAGGTGCCCGCGTCTTTCTGGTTGTGCAATACCGCGTGACGGTGCGAGAACGTACCACGGCCGATGTCCTGGCCGGTCATGCGAATCGGGTGACCTTCGAACGCCAGGGTCGCGTACGCCATGGTTTCAGCGTAACCCCAGTTGATCGGCAGGCCGCCGGCTTGCATCTTCTGACGGTCTTCGTAGATCTTCGCAACCTGGCGCTGTACCACGAAGCCTTCCGGGATTTCCAGCAGCTTGGCGGACAGTTCCTGCAGGGTTTTCAGATCGAACGAAGTGTCGTGGCGCGCAGTCCAGGCGTGGCCCAGGTATGGACGCCAGTCCACGAACAGCTCTTTGTTCGGCTCTTTGACCAGGCTTTTTACTACATGCAGACCGTTGTCCAGCGCGTTGCGGTATTCATCGATTTTCGCCTGAACACGCGCTTCATCCAGCACGCCGGCCTTGGTCAGGCTTTCGGCGTACAGCTCACGGGTGGTGCGCTGCTTGGAGATCTGCTGGTACATCAACGGCTGGGTGCCGCTAGGCTCATCCGCTTCGTTGTGACCGCGACGGCGGTAGCAAACCAGGTCGATGACCACGTCACGCTTGAACTGCATGCGGTAGTCAATGGCCAGTTGGGTCACGAACAATACGGCTTCCGGATCATCCCCATTCACATGGAGGATCGGCGCCTGGATCATCTTGGCAACGTCGGTCGCGTACTCGGTAGAGCGTGCGTCCAGCGGGTTGCTGATGGTGAAACCCACCTGGTTGTTGATGACGATGTGAATGGTACCGCCGGTCTTGAAGCCGCGAGTCTGCGACATCTGGAACGTTTCCAGGACCACGCCTTGACCGGCGAATGCCGCGTCACCGTGGATGGAAATCGGCAGAACCTTCTCACCGGTGGAGTCGTTGCGACGATCCTGGCGAGCACGTACCGAACCCTCGACCACTGGAGAAACGATTTCCAGGTGGGATGGGTTGAACGCCATGGCCAGGTGGACTTCACCACCGGTGGTCATCACGTTGGACGAGAAGCCCTGGTGGTATTTAACGTCACCGGAACCCAGCTCGACCTTCTTCTTGCCTTCGAACTCGTCGAACAGCTCGCGCGGGTTCTTGCCGAAGGTGTTGACCAACACGTTCAGGCGACCACGGTGAGCCATGCCGATCACGATTTCCTTGGTGCCGTAGGAACCGGAACGCTGGATCAGCTCGTCAAGCATCGGAATCAGGCTCTCGCCGCCTTCCAGACCGAAACGCTTGGTGCCCGGGTATTTGGTGCCCAGGTATTTTTCAAGGCCTTCGGCAGCGGTGACGCGCTCAAGCAGGTGGCCACGTACATCGGCAGACAGCACCGGACGGCCACGCACGCCTTCCAGGCGATGCTGGAACCAGTGGCGCTGCTCGGAATCGGTGATGTGCGTAAATTCAGCGCCGATGGTGCGGCAATATGTCTGCTGCAACGCTTCGTGAATTTCGCGTAGGCTCGCTTCCTCTTTGCCGATGAACAGGTCGCCGGCACGGAAAATCGTATCAAGATCGGCATTGGTCAAGCCGTAGTGATTGATCGACAGGTCTGCAGGTGCAGGACGCTGCCACAGCCCCAGCGGATCAAGCTGGGCTGCCTGGTGGCCACGCATACGGTAGGCCTGGATCAGTCGCAATACTTCAACTTGCTTCTTCTCGTGCTCACTGCTCACGCTCCCGGCGGAAACCGGTTGGGCGCGGCGCTGGTTCTTTGCCAGCAGCACAAATTGATCGCGAATTGTTGCATGCGATACATCGGTGGCAGCGTTGCCGTCTGAAGACAACGTCTGAAATTTGGTGCGCCATTCTTCTGGCACAGCGTTAGGGTCGTGCAGGTAGAGCTCATAAAGCTCTTCCACATAGGCAGCGTTACCACCTGAAAGATAGCCGCTGTTCCACATGCGCTGCATCACGCTTTCTTGCATGCTTGGTCACCCTCGATTTGGGGACACCACCGGCGAAAACACCGAGTTTGCTTGCAAAAGGCCAAGTGCAGCGACCAAAACAAGCCACTTAGGATCACGCTGATAGTTCGGGTACCAACCCGAATGCCCCTGCTTGTCTCATTTCTTCAAAATAAGAGCTGCGGCTTTGTAAGTCGCTGCTCAAGTTAAAACTACGGCGCCGGTTGAAGCCTGCGCCGTAGCATTTACGGGCACAACGGTCCTGCTTTTACTACAACGTCTTACACGCCGCTTTGCAGCAGCATGTTCCGGATGTGACCAATGGCCTTAGTCGGGTTCAGGCCTTTGGGACATACGTTGACGCAGTTCATGATCCCGCGGCAGCGGAATACGCTGAACGGGTCATCCAGTGAAGCCAGACGCTCGGACGTCTTGGTGTCACGGCTGTCTGCCAGGAAGCGATAGGCTTGCAGCAGTGCAGCTGGACCCAGGAACTTGTCCGGGTTCCACCAGAAGGACGGGCAAGAGGTCGAGCAGCAAGCGCACAGGATGCACTCGTACAGACCGTCGAGCTTCTCGCGCTCTTCCGGGGACTGCAGACGCTCGATGGCCGGAGCCGGCGTATCGTTCTGCAGGAATGGCTTCACCTTCTCGTATTGCTTGTAGAAGATGCTCATATCGACGACCAGGTCACGGATAACCGGCAAACCTGGCAGTGGACGTACAACAAGCTTGTTCTTCTTGACCACGGCCGACAGCGGCGTGACACAAGCCAGGCCGTTTTTGCCGTTGATGTTCATGCCGTCGGAGCCGCAGACACCTTCACGGCAAGAGCGACGATAGGAGAAACCTTCGTCCTGCTCTTTGATCAGGGCCAGCACATCCAGCACCATCAGGTCTTTACCACCGGTATCGACCTCAAATTCCTGCATGAACGGCGCAGCGTCCTGATCAGGGTTGTAGCGATAAACACTGACTTTCAACATGGCAGCCACCCTTAGTAAGTCCGAATCTTCGGTTCAAACGTCGGAACCGTCTTCGGCGAGAAGTTCACGGCACGCTTGGTTACGCGCTTGTCACCCGGGAAGTACAGGGTGTGGCACAACCAGTTTTCGTCATCGCGATCTTCAAAGTCTTCACGAGCGTGGGCACCACGGGATTCTTTACGAACCTCGGCGGCAATCGCAGTCGCTTCAGCCACTTCCAGCAGGTTTTGCAGCTCAAGGGCTTCGATACGAGCGGTGTTGAACGCCTGGCTCTTATCGTTGATCTTGACGTTGGCAATCCGCTTGCGCAGGTCAGCCAGCTGGGCAATACCCTTCTGCATGTATTCGCCAGTACGGAATACACCGAAGTAGTTCTGCATGCAGCTTTGCAGCTCGCGACGCAGGGTTGCTACGTCTTCGCCATCAGTGCGCTCGTTCAGCGCGTTCAGGCGTGCCAGGGCAGCTTCGATATTGGCGTCGGTCGCGTCATCGTATTCGATGCCGTCGGTCAGGGCTTTTTCCAGGTGCAGGCCGGCAGCTCGGCCGAATACCACCAGGTCGAGCAGCGAGTTGCCGCCCAGACGGTTGGCACCGTGAACCGATACGCAAGCCACTTCGCCTACAGCGAACAGACCATGAATGATCTCGTCCACGCCTTCGGCGTTCTGGGTGATCGCCTGGCCATGAATGTTGGTCGGCACGCCGCCCATCATATAGTGGCAAGTTGGAACTACTGGTACTGGAGCAACTACCGGGTCAACGTGTGCGAAAGTCTTGGACAGTTCGCAGATACCTGGCAGGCGGCTGTGCAGCACTTCTTCGCCCAGGTGATCGAGCTTGAGCATCACGTGGTCGCCGTTCGGGCCGCAACCGTTGCCGGCGATGATTTCTTTAACCATCGAACGGGCAACCACGTCACGACCGGCAAGGTCCTTGGCGTTCGGAGCATAACGCTCCATGAAACGCTCGCCGTGCTTGTTGATCAGGTAACCGCCTTCACCACGGCAGCCTTCTGTAACCAGTACACCGGCGCCGGCGATGCCGGTTGGGTGGAACTGCCACATTTCGATGTCTTGTACCGGAACGCCTGCACGCAGGGCCATGCCAACGCCGTCGCCGGTGTTGATCAGGGCGTTGGTGGTCGAAGCGTAGATACGACCTGCACCGCCAGTCGCCAGAACGGTAGCCTTGGCGCGGATGTAGGTGGTTTCACCGGTTTCGATGCAGATAGCGATCACGCCGACGAATGCGCCGTCCTGGTTCTTCACCAGGTCAACTGCGTAGTACTCGTTCAGGAACGTGGTGCCGGCTTTCAGGTTGCCCTGATAAAGGGTGTGCAGCAGTGCGTGACCGGTACGGTCGGATGCCGCGCAGGTACGGGCAGCCTGGCCGCCTTTACCGTAATCCTTGGACTGGCCGCCGAACGGACGCTGGTAGATACGCCCCTGTTCGGTACGGGAGAACGGCAGACCCATGTGGTCCAGCTCGAATACCGCAGCCGGGCCTTCCTGACACATGTACTCGATAGCGTCCTGGTCACCGATATAGTCGGAACCCTTGACGGTATCGTACATGTGCCAGCGCCAGTCATCGTTCGGATCCGCAGAAGCGATGGCGCAGGTGATGCCACCCTGGGCCGATACGGTGTGGGAACGGGTCGGGAACACCTTGGTGATCACGGCTGTCTTGTGACCGCCCTGGGCCAGCTGCAGTGCAGCGCGCATGCCGGCGCCGCCACCACCAATAATGATGGCGTCAAAAGAAATCGTTGGAATGTTAGCCATGAATCAGATACCCCAGAGAATCTGCACACCCCAGACGAAGTAAGCGAACATCGCGACGCCGCATACTGCCTGGAAAAGGAAACGTACTGCAGTCGCGGACTTGCCCAGCGCCATCGGCGTCAGGTAGTCGGTCGCGATGGTCCACATGCCGACCCAGGCGTGAGCGCCCAGGGCCACAAGGGCGAGCAGACTGAAGATACGCATCCCGTTGTGGGAGAACAGACCGTGCCATTGGGCGTAGCCAATGCCAGGGTTTGCAACGAGGTACCCGATCAGGAAAATGAAATAAGCCGCGAGAACGACCGCAGACACTCGTTGTGCCATCCAGTCATAGAGGCCCGAACGCGAAAGGTTCGTAACGCTGGTTACCATATCCAAACTCCTGCCAGAACGATCAGCACCACGGAAATGGCGATGATGATTTTCGAGCCCAGGCGGCCGCCTTCCAGCGTCTCACCGATGCCCATGTCCATGATCAAGTGGCGCACACCGGCTACCAGGTGATACAGCAGAGCGGACAGGAGGCCCCATGCTACGAACTTGGCCAGCGGGCTGGTCAAGCATGCCTTCACCTCGGCGTATCCTTCCTCGGAACCCAGGGATTTGCTCAATGCATAAAGCATGATGCCCAAGCCCAGGAACAGGATGATGCCGGAAACACGGTGCAGGAACGACGTAACGCCGGTGATGGGGAGTTTGATGGTCCTTAGGTCTAGGTTTACAGGTCGTTGGCTATTCACGGCTTTTTTTCACACTGAAGAGCCCCTAACAATCAGGGCAAAGTTGTTGGGGAGTGCACTGGTCAGGTAAGCACCACCCAGGGAGTGCGACCCCCAATGAAAGCAAGCCCAAAAGCCCTTGGCGGTCGGTGGCCGAGTATAGACAGTTAGGCTACTAATGACAACGCGCGCTCCTCACCCTAATAGCTGATTGCGCTGACGGGATAAAAGGCGTAAACGGCAGGCAATTTCGAGGAAAAAGTACGGTTAAAGCCTTCTGGGGCAAGACTTTAGGCAAATTGACATCTGGATTTATATCAATATAGTGGTGCGGGCCCTGCGTGGGGGGTCTGTCTGATGATTTGAAGCATAAATAGGAGGCCACATGGCTGACAAAAAAGCGCAGTTGATCATCGAGGGCGCAGCCCCCGTCGAGCTGCCCATTTTAACCGGCACCGTTGGTCCCGATGTTATCGACGTACGGGGCCTGACGGCCACGGGCCGTTTCACTTTCGACCCAGGCTTCATGTCGACCGCTTCTTGCGAGTCGAAGATTACCTATATCGATGGCGATAATGGCATTTTGCTACATCGCGGCTACCCGATCGAACAACTGGCCGAGAAATCGGACTACCTGGAAACCTGCTACCTGCTGCTAAATGGCGAATTGCCAACAGCCGAGCAAAAGGCCCAGTTTGTCAGCACCGTGAAGAACCACACCATGGTTCACGAGCAGTTGAAGACCTTCTTCAACGGCTTCCGTCGCGACGCCCACCCGATGGCCGTCATGTGCGGTGTAGTCGGCGCCCTGTCGGCCTTCTATCACGACTCCCTGGACATCAATAACCCGCAGCATCGCGAAATCTCCGCGATCCGCCTGGTTGCGAAGATGCCCACCCTGGCCGCAATGGTTTACAAGTACTCCATGGGCCAGCCCATGATGTACCCGCGCAACGACCTGACGTATGCGGAAAACTTCCTGCACATGATGTTCAACACCCCGTGCGAGATCAAACCGATCAGCCCGGTGCTGGCCAAGGCCATGGACCGGATCTTCATCCTCCATGCCGACCACGAACAGAACGCCTCGACGTCCACCGTGCGTCTGGCAGGCTCCTCGGGTGCCAATCCGTTCGCCTGTATCGCCGCCGGCATCGCCGCACTGTGGGGCCCTGCCCACGGCGGTGCGAACGAAGCCGTATTGACCATGCTCGATGAAATCGGCGATGTGTCCAACATCGACAAGTTCATCGCCAAGGCCAAGGACAAGAACGATCCGTTCAAGCTGATGGGCTTCGGCCACCGGGTCTACAAGAACCGCGACCCGCGCGCCACCGTCATGAAGCAGACCTGCGACGAAGTGCTGAAGGAACTGGGCATCAACAACGATCCGCAACTCGAACTGGCCATGCGCCTGGAAGAGATCGCACTGACCGACCCGTACTTCATCGAGCGCTCGCTGTACCCGAACGTCGACTTCTACTCGGGGATCATCCTCAAGGCGATCGGCATTCCAACCAGCATGTTCACCGTGATCTTCGCCCTGGCGCGGACCGTGGGCTGGATCTCCCACTGGAAAGAAATGCTCTCCAGCCCGTACAAGATTGGCCGCCCGCGCCAGCTGTACACCGGCTACGAGTCGCGTGACATTACCAAGCTGGAAGACCGCAAGTAAGCATTCAACTGCTTAGCTGCATTGAGAACGGCCTCCCTTAGTGGAGGCCGTTTTTGTTTGTGCTGCCTGACAGGCCGCTTTCGCGAGCAAGCCCGCTCCCACAGTTGTCCACATTTCAATGGATGAATGCGGTCAACTGTGGGAGCGGGCTTGCTCGCGAAAGCAATAGCCCAGGCAACACAGGACCCCAGGCAAAAAAATACCCCGGCCTTTCAACCGGGGCATTTCTTATTGAGCTACAAGCTTAGTGGTTAACCGCCCCGCTCGCCCCCAGGCCAGTCTGCGAACGCACAAACTGCGGGAAGTACAGCGCACGCTCTTTCACCGCCGCCGCCGACTTGTCGGTGATGGAGAAGAACCAGATACCCACGAACGCGATGATCATCGAGAACAGCGCCGGGTATTCGTACGGGAAGATCGCTTTTTCATGGTGCAGGATCGAGACCCAGATGGTTGGACCCAGGATCATCAAGCCAACAGCGCTGACCAGGCCCAGCCAGCCGCCAATCATCGCGCCACGGGTGGTGAGGTTCTTCCAGTACATGGAAAGCAGCAACACCGGGAAGTTACAGCTGGCAGCAATGGAGAACGCCAGGCCGACCATGAACGCAATGTTCTGGCTTTCGAACAGGATACCCAAGCCAATCGCCAGGACTGCCAGGGCGATAGTGGTGATCTTCGACACGCGAATCTCATCCTTCTCGTTGGCCTTGCCCTTCTTGATCACGCTGGCATACAGGTCATGGGACACCGCCGAAGCACCGGCCAGGGTCAAGCCGGCAACCACCGCGAGGATGGTGGCAAACGCCACGGCCGAGATGAAGCCCAGGAAGATACTGCCGCCCACCGCATTGGCCAGGTGCACCGCCGCCATGTTGTTACCACCGAGCAAGGCGCCTGCTGCATCCTTGAACGCCGGGTTGGTGCTGACCAGCAGAATCGCGCCGAAGCCGATGATAAAGGTCAGGATATAGAAGTAGCCGATGAAGCCTGTGGCATACAGCACGCTCTTGCGGGCTTCTTTAGCGTCACTCACGGTGAAGAAGCGCATCAGGATATGTGGCAGGCCAGCGGTACCGAACATCAGGGCCAGGCCCAGGGAGAACGCCGAGATCGGATCTTTCACCAGGCCGCCAGGACTCATGATCGCCTCACCTTTAGGGTGAACCTTGATCGCCTCGGAGAACAGCATGTTGAAGTCGAAGTTGACGTGCTTCATCACCATCAGAGCCATGAACGAGGCACCGGACAGCAGCAGCACTGCCTTGATGATCTGCACCCAGGTGGTGGCCAGCATGCCGCCGAACAACACATAAAGGCACATCAAGATACCCACCAGGATCACCGCCACATGGTAATCAAGGCCGAACAGCAGTTGGATCAGCTTGCCCGCGCCGACCATCTGCGCGATCAGGTAGAACGCCACCACCACCAGCGAACCGCAAGCCGACAGGCTGCGAATCTGGGTTTGCCCGAGGCGGTAGGACGCCACGTCGGCAAAGGTGTACTTGCCCAGGTTACGCAGGCGCTCGGCAATCAGGAACAGAATGATCGGCCAGCCCACCAGGAAGCCGATCGAGTAGATCAGGCCATCGTAGCCAGAGGTGAACACCAGCGCGGAAATCCCCAGGAAGGACGCCGCCGACATGTAGTCGCCAGCAATCGCCAGGCCGTTCTGGAAACCGGTGATCTTGCCACCCGCGGCATAGTAGTCGGCCGCCGAGTTGTTACGTTTGGACGCCCAGTAGGTAATGCACAATGTTGCGCCGACAAAGGCGACAAACATCAGGATCGCTGCAATGTTCAGCGGTTGCTTGTGCACTTCACCGGTCAATGCGTCCGCCGCCCAAACGGCAGGAGCAAAAAGCGAAGCGCCGAATACAGCCAATAGACGACGGATCATTGCGCAGCCTCCTTGAGAATCGCATTGTTCAGGTCGTCGAATTCGCCATTGGCGCGTCGCACGTAGATGCCTGTGAGAACGAAGGCCGAGACAATCAGCCCGACCCCGATAGGGATTCCCCAGGTTATGGACGATTCAGGACTGATCTTGGCCCCCAGGACTTGCGGTCCATAGGCGATCAACAGGATGAATCCGGAGTACAGCCCAAGCATGATCGCCGAGAGAATCCAGGCGAACTTTTCCCTTTTTCTCACCAGCTCCTTGAAGCGCGGGCTGTTTTGAATCGAGAGGTAAATGCTGTCGTTCATTGTTTTTATCCTCGCAGCACAGCTTTTTTATTATTGGAACGTATCCACTGTATGCGGCTGCAGGACAGGTTCCAGACGACCTTAGTCTTAGAACCAGTGTAGCGAGGGTTTGGCAGGGGCCAGAAACAATTGCGCGAGCGAGCTTATGTGGCAGCGGGCTTGCCCGCGATGGCGGTGAATCAGTCAGGTATCCATCAACTGACCCACCGTAATCGCGGGCAAGCCCGCTCCTACACAAAGTGCGTTCCCACCGTTTTTGGGGGTGTTACGGAGCGGTCCACTCGGCCACACGCTCAGGATGCTTGGCCACCCAATCCTTGGCCGCCACATCAGGCTTGGCACCTTCCTGGATGGCCAGCATGACTTCGCCGATTTCATCCTTGGAGGCCCACTGGAATTTCTTCAGGAACGCCGCGACTTCCGGGGCTTTCTTTTCCAGGCCCTTGCTGCCGATGCTATTAACCGTCTCGGCGGCGCCATAGATGCCTTTGGGATCATCAAGAAAGCGCAGTTTCCACTTGGCGAACATCCAGTGCGGCACCCAGCCGGTCACTGCGATGGAGTCTTGCTTGTCTTCGGCGCGGGTCAATTCGGCGATCATTGCCGCCCCGGAACTGGCTTGCAGCTTGTAGTCCAGGCCGTATTGCTTGATGGCTTCGTCGGTCTTGAGCATCACGCCTGAACCGGCATCGATGCCCACGATCTTGTTTTTGAAGGTGGTGTCGGTCTTCAAGTCCTCGATGGACTTGGCCTTGACGTACTCCGGCACGATCAAGCCGATCTTCGCATCCTTGAAGTTGGGGCCGTAGTCGACCACCTTGTCCTTGTTCTTGGTCCAGTACTCACCATGGGTCACCGGCAGCCAGGCCGAAAGCATGGCGTCGAGCTTGCCGGTGGCCACGCCCTGCCACATGATCCCGGTGGCAACTGCCTGCAGTTTCACGTCATAGCCGAGCTTTTGCCTGATCACTTCAGCCGCCACGTGGGTGGTGGCGACACTGTCCGACCAGCCGTCCACATAGCCGATGCTCAGGGTCTTGCTGTCGGCGCTGGCCAGTGTGGAACCCATCGCAACTACCAACGTGGCAGCTGCGCCCAAGAGTCGTCGCATCTTCATAGTGCTTCCCCGAAAGTGCTGCGCCCGGCGGATGCCGAGCGACGTCAACCTGTTGTCAGGTGGTGCCTTTGGATCATCAACCTGCCGCCCCTGCGGACCTGCTCTGACTACGACCTCAGCGGAGCAAGAAACGACATCACAAAGCCAGCAGGACAATTTGTAGGAACTCGCGTCAAAATCCCGCTCGAACTTTGCATGTCAAAATTATGCGGCCCCACTGAGAACCGGCAAATGCAGGTAAGATGCGCGCCTTTGCTCCTACACGGCCTGACCATGACCGCGACTGCCCGCTCCCCCTTCCTGCCTTATATATTTGCCTTGCTGCTCGGCCTGTTCGCACTCGGTGGCTACTGGTATGGCCTCGGCCAGCCAGTGGTACTGCCGGATGTGGCCAGCGCCAGCCACAAGCTGCAATGCGCGTCCTACACGCCCTTCGACAAGGACCAATCGCCGTTCGACCAGCCGTTCAAACTGCGCCCCGAACGCATGGACGCCGACCTGGCACTGCTGGCCACGCGCTTTGAGTGCATCCGCACCTACTCCATGACCGGCCTCGAAGCCCTGCCGGACCTGGCGCGCAAACACGGCCTGAAGTTGATGATCGGTGCTTGGATCAACAGCAACCCGGTGGACAATGCCAAGGAAGTCGACCTGCTGATCGCCTCGGCCAACGCCAACCCTGACGTGGTCACGTCGGTGATCGTCGGCAACGAAGCGCTGCTGCGCAAGGAAATCACCGCCACGCAACTGGTGAAGCTGATCGAAAAGGTCAAAAGCCAGATCCAGCAGCCGGTCACCTACGCCGACGTCTGGGAGTTCTGGCTGCAACACCCGGAAATCGCCCCGGCGGTGGATTTCCTGACCATCCACCTATTGCCGTATTGGGAAGATGACCCTGCCGGCATCGACCAGGCCCTGCGCCATGTCGGTGATATCCGCCAGACCTTCGGCAACCGCTTCGCCCCCAAGGACGTGATGATTGGCGAAACCGGCTGGCCCAGCGAAGGCCGCCAGCGGGAAACCGCCGTGCCGAGCAGAGTCAACGAAGCCAAGTTCATTCGCGGTTTTGTCGCCATGGCCGAAGCCAATGGCTGGCACTACAACCTGATCGAAGCCTTTGACCAACCGTGGAAACGCGCCAGCGAAGGTGCGGTTGGCGGTTACTGGGGCCTGTTTGACGCCGATCGCCAGGACAAGGGCATCCTCGCAGGCCCAGTCACCAACGTGCCGTACTGGCCGCTATGGCTGGGCGTTGGCGGGCTGATCCTGCTGGGTACCCTGGCGCTCGGCGGACGGGTTCGCAACACCCGCGCGGCGCTGTTGCTGCCGCTGTTGGGTGCGGTCGCGGCGGGTTCGATTGGCAGTTGGGCCGAACTGACCCGGGTGACCGCACGCTTCACTGATGAATGGATCTGGGCCGGGCTGTTGCTGGCCCTTAACCTGTTGGTGCTGGCCCATGGGGCCCTGGCCTTGAGCGCTCGCCAGGGTTGGCGCGACCGGACTTTCGCCTGGCTGGAGCAACGCGCCGGCTGGCTGATCGCATTTGCCGGGTTCGCCACGGCGGTGATGATGCTGGCGCTGGTATTCGACCCGCGTTACCGCAGCTTCCCCAGCGCCGCCCTGCTACTGCCAGCCCTGGTTTACCTGCTGCGCCCGGTCAACGGGCCACGCCGGGAAATTGCCCTGCTGACCTTCATCATCGGCGCCGGCATTGCACCGCAGCTGTATCGCGAAGGCTTGATGAACCAGCAGGCCCTGGGTTGGGCGCTGGTCAGTGGGTTGATGGTTGCAGCCTTGTGGCGTTGCCTGCGGGTGCGCAACGCCTAAGATCGCTATCGCACCGCTCCCACATTTTGATCTGTGAATACATTCAAATGTGGGAGCTGGCTGGCCTGCGGTTGGCCCTGTCAGACAGCCCGAGCCGCCCTGACCAACCGCAACCCGGCAATCACCAGCGCAAACACCGCAAAATTGGTGTTGTACAACGCCAGCGCCGGAATCCCGAACGCCAGCCCCAGCACCGCCAAGCCCCATCCCGCGCGGCCGGGCAGCAAAAACGCGAGCACCGACGTGACCAGCGCCGCCCAGCCCATGACCTTGAAGTGGATCATCAGCCCCAGGTTGGCCCGCAACTGGCACTCCCAGCGGCTGGCGTCCTCGGCGCAGATGCCCACCCACTGCCCATCCTCCATAAACCCATAACGGGCGCCATAACTGGCAGCCAGCCATAACGGCAAGGCCAACAGCAGCAGAATCAGCGGCAAACGAGGGGACATAAGGGCACTCCGATAGGCGAAAACGGCGCCCAGCTTAATCTCCCCGGGGCCATTGGCAAGGGCTGCACACAGATAACTATTCATCAAAGCGTGCCAAAGTGTATCGTCTGGCTACTATTAGCTCGATTCCTACGCTTATTTCCGATATTTAGTGCCGATGGCTGGCACTTCGGCGATAGCGCGGTGGTCATAGCCTGCGAACTTCATTCAGCACGTTTTCCTCTTAGGGATTTAGTCATGCTCCGTTCCTTGCGCTGCGCTGCCCTGTTGGGTGGCCTTTTTTTGAGTGCGTCAGCACTGGCGGTCGATGTCGATCCGGCCAGCTATGGCTACCCTTTGACCAACCCGTTCGAGGCGACCATCGCCACGACACCACCGGACCTGCGGCCGGATCTGCCATCCATCGATGACATCAACCAGTCCGACTACACCCTGACCATGCGCCCGGAGCGTGAATTCAGCCTGCCCGACAACTTCTGGCCGGTGAAGAAGCTCACCTACCGCATTGCCAAGCAAGACCGCGCCGCGCCGCTGATCTTCCTGATCGCCGGCACCGGTGCACGCTTTGACAGCAGCCTCAACGAATACCTGAAAAAGCTGTACTACAAGGCCGGCTACCATGTCGTCCAATTGTCATCGCCCACCAGCTTCGACTTCATCAGCGCCGCCTCGCGCTTTGCCACGCCCGGCATCACCCAGGAAGACGCCGAGGACATGTACCGCGTGATGCAGGCCGTACGCGCGCAAAACGCCTCGTTGCCCGTCACCGACTTCTACCTCACCGGCTACAGCCTGGGCGCGCTGGACGCAGCGTTCGTCAGCAAACTGGACGAAACCCGCCGCAGCTTCAACTTCAAGAAAGTGTTGCTGCTCAACCCGCCGGTCAACCTCTACACCTCCATCACCAACCTCGACAAACTGGTGCAGACCGAGGTCAAGGGCATCAACAACAGCACCACCTTCTATGAACTGGTGTTGAACAAGCTGACCCGCTACTTCCAGCAAAAAGGCTACATCGACCTCAACGATGCCCTGCTCTACGACTTCCAGAGCTCCAAGGAGCACCTGACCAACGAGCAGATGGCGATGCTGATCGGCACCTCGTTCCGCTTCTCGGCGGCGGATATCGCCTTCACCTCGGACCTGATCAACCGCCGCGGCCTGATCATCCCACCCAAGTACCCGATTACCGAAAGCACCAGCCTCACGCCGTTCCTCAAGCGTGCGCTGCAATGTGATTTCGACTGCTACCTCACCGAACAAGTGATCCCGATGTGGCGCGCCCGCTCCGACGGCGGCAGCCTGCTGCAACTGATCGACCAGGTCAGCCTGTACGCCCTGGAGGATTACCTGCGCGACAGCCCGAAAATCGCTGTGATGCACAACGCCGACGACGTGATCCTCGGCCCCGGCGACCTGGGCTTCCTGCGCAAGACCTTCGGCGATCGCTTGACCGTCTACCCACTGGGCGGCCACTGCGGCAACCTCAATTACCGCGTCAACGCCGACGCCATGCTGGAGTTCTTCCGTGGCTAAACATCTCCTGTTTCTTGCGGCCTTACTCTGCGCAGGCGTTGCCCACGCGGACAACAGCAAGGCTCACGCACCGACCGTGGTCGACCAGGATGGCTTCAAGGAGCCCTTGAGCAAACTCAAGTTCAACCCTGGCCTGGACCAGCGCGAGTTCGAGCGCTCGACCCTCAACGCCCTCAACGTCTACGACCCGCTGGAGTCGTGGAACCGTCGGGTGTACCACTTCAACTATCGCTTCGACCAATGGGTATTCCTGCCGGTGGTCGACGGTTATCGCTACGTTACCCCAAGCTTCCTGCGCACCGGTGTCAGCAACTTCTTCAACAACCTGGGCGATGTGCCCAACCTGATGAACAGCCTGCTGCAACTCAAGGGCCACCGCTCCCTGGAAACCACCGGCCGCCTGCTGGTCAACACCACCCTCGGCATCGCCGGCCTGTGGGACCCGGCCACCGCCATGGGCCTGCCGCGCCAGAGCGAAGATTTCGGCCAGACCCTGGGCTTCTACGGCGTTCCCGGCGGCGCCTACCTGATCCTGCCGATCCTCGGCCCGTCCAACCTGCGCGACACCGGCGGCCTGTTGGTGGACTACACCGCAGAAACCCAGATCAACTACCTCAACGTCGCCGAAGTCAGCTCCAACCACCCGGAAATCTGGGCCCTGCGTGCGGTGGACAAGCGCTACCAGACGAGCTTTCGCTACGGCCAGATGAACTCGCCGTTCGAGTATGAAAAAGTGCGGTATGTGTATACCGAGTCGCGCAAGTTGCAGATTGCCGAGTAACCTGTAGCCATCGCAGGCCGCGGCTGTTCGCAGCCCGGCCCTGCCCCCGAGGTCAATGGAACATCCTTGCATCCCGCCCACTTATCTAAACGCGTTATTCCTACGAGTCTCACCCTTTAAGCCAACGCTTATCTATCGCCCCCTTAAAACCACTTTTATAGTTAATCATCACAACAAAACCTGATTAACATCTGAAATAAAAGAAGTGGAACCACACGACATCGCCCACCACTTAAATCAAGAAAGTTAACAACTGTCGCTTTGCGCCCATTAAATTCCAGCACTAAAAACCCAGTAAGAAGGATACGCTTATGGACATCAGATTTTTTACCGGGCTCGGTATTATTCAGCAATTACTATCCAACCAAGTTTGCAACATAAACACCACCACTAGCCAGGCAACATGTCCTGAGCGTTCAACTCCTGAGACTCTTCTACCGCCAGCCTTGGGAGATCTCGACAGCGCGACGCGCCCCACCGCGGCAACCGGTCGACCAGCAGGAGATCGCCGAACGGCGGAGCAAATCATCAATGCCAACCCCACTCTTAAACACCTGGAAATGCGACCAAGTATTTACCGACGTGGCCCAGAGCACAGACCCCTGCCCGAAGCCTACAAGCAAGGTATCTACAAACATACCGGCGACTGGACAATCGCCAACAAGGACCCGCAAGCCCGCGCCGATGCGGCTTACAATGCTGCGCGCCTGTTCAACTTCATTGACTCCAAAGACGCGCATGCCGTACTGGCAAGCCAACACAACGATGGTTTTCTCAGTGGTTATTCTGGTAACGAACAGATTGTACCGTTCAAGAAACAACACCCAAACGAAGCGATCTACCCTCCATTTCGTGAACCATCCATCCGAAAGGACTCCGAACACGCGCTGCTCACAAAATTTATCGAACATGGCTACGCCAGCCTGGAGTTCAAAGGTGAGCAGCAGATTTATGTAAGGCCAACCCACGCCACGGGGCGACCCCGTGGCGATCATCGAAGCGCCGAGGATATCTTGAGGGACAATCCATTACTTGCTACAGCAGATCGGATTGTCAACGCACTGGTTAAATCCGGCGAAAACCTTAAAGAACTTCAGAAACATATCGGAGACTGGAGTAAAAATAACAAAGACCCTGAGGCACGGGCAGATGCAGCGTACAACCTGGCCTATATAGCCAACTACATTGGCAACCTAAACAAATCGACTACAGATATTAGTCTAAAGCTTCCAGATTTTAATCGGGGTAAGGTGTGGGCCCAAAACGACGCCGCAGATAAGAGCTATTTGCTTCAAGTAACCTTAAAGCATGGCTATGAGTTACTCAACTCATCCACAGCGCCGAACGAAACCCCTTAAATACCATACACCCCGCACCTTACCGAGCGACGCCCCCAACCACCAGGAACCATTTCGTACCTGTTTGCCACTGAAAACCCAGGCACGCGCGCAGGTCAGCCTGACACAAAACAGGCTGACTTCCCGCTACCCACCTCGAACTTTCCAGTGGAACTTCAACATGACGATATCGGTTTCCCAACCCCCCATCACGGCACCCAGCACCCCCGCTACTCCCGCCGCAGAGTCCCAAGCCTCAACAAAACCTTCTCTGGACGCCCCCAGAGGCGCCTATGGTCGACCGGCCGGCGATGATCGCAGCGCAGGACAAATCTTCAAGGACACGCCGATCCTCAAGGACATCCTCAAGCAAGACGGTCCTTTCGCGAGCAACTTCATCAATCAGCTCAAGCAGCAAACCGGCGATTGGGGCGCAGCCAATCGAAACCCCGACTCACGCGCCAACGCCGCCTATAACCTGGCGCAAGTGGCAACCTACATTGATGGCCGCGAAGGCTTGGAGCGTCAGGGCCCGAGCCAGCAGAGCGATCAGCACGTTCAGGGTTTCGGCCAGTTCGGCAGCGTTTCAGCAGGCTCGGAAGCGCAACTGCTCAAGGCATTCAGCGAAAAAGGCTACAGCGCGTTGCAATAGCACCTAACCCCTCAAGGCACGCCACGCCTTGCTCGCCACCGACACCAGCGCCAGCACCACCGCCCCGGCGATGATCCCCGCGATGGCATTGAGCAAGGTCGGCATCAGCCAGCTGATGCCACCGATGCTCTGGCTCACACTCTCAATCCAGTGATGCACCACCGGCACGCCGTGGGTCAGGATGCCGCCACCGACCATGAACATCGCCGCCGTGCCGATCACCGACAGGCTTTTCATCATGTACGGTGTGGTTCGTACAAACCCGTTGCCGATATCGCGCACCAGTTGGCCGGGCTTTTGCGCCATCCACAGGCCCAGGTCGTCGAGCTTGACGATACCGGCGACCAGGCCGTACACGCCGATGGTCATGACCAGAGCGATGCCCGACAGCACGATCACTTGCTGCATCAACGGTGCATCAGCCACGGTGCCCAGGGTGATGGCGATGATTTCGGCGGAGAGGATAAAGTCGGTGCGGATCGCGCCCTTGATCTTGTCTTTCTCGAACGCCACCAGGTCGGTTGCGGGGTCGGCCACGGCTTCGACCAACTGGGCATGTGCGGCCTGATCATCGGCCTTGCTGTGCAGGAATTTATGGGCGAGTTTTTCAAAGCCTTCGAAACACAGATAAGCGCCGCCGAGCATCAACAGTGGCGTGACCGCCCATGGCGCGAAGGCGCTGATCAACAGCGCGGCGGGAACCAGGATCAGCTTGTTGATAAACGAGCCCTTGGCAACTGCCCACACCACCGGGATTTCCCGCTCGGCGCGTACGCCAGAAACCTGCTGCGCATTGAGCGCCAAGTCATCCCCCAACACCCCGGCGGTTTTCTTGGCGGCCATTTTGGTCATCAAGGCCACGTCATCGAGGACGGCGGCGATGTCATCGATCAATACCAACAAGCTGCTTCCTGCCATGAATCGGACGTCCTAAATGTGGGATATTTCGCAGCATAGCGTGGTACAAAGCGTCGCGGGCAGATTCTTGAGGCGCGCGGATCGCCGGTGCTACCATGCGCAACCGCCTGTCCTGGCAAGGAATCATCTGGTCTATGAGCACCATTCGCGAGCGCAACAAAGAACTGATCCTGCGGGCTGCCAGCGAGGAGTTTGCCGACAAGGGCTTCGCCGCGACCAAAACCAGCGACATCGCCGCCAAGGCCGGGCTGCCCAAGCCCAACGTTTATTACTACTTCAAGTCCAAGGACAACCTCTACCGCGAGGTGCTCGAAAGCATCATCGAGCCAATCCTGGCCGCCTCCACTCCCTTCAACCCGGACGGCGACCCCAAGCAGGTGCTGAGCGGCTATATCCGCTCGAAAATCAGCATCTCCCGCGACCTGCCCTTTGCCTCGAAAGTGTTCGCCAGCGAAATCATGCACGGCGCCCCGCACCTGAGCCCCGAGCAGGTGCAGCAACTCAACGCCCAGGCCAAGCACAATATCGATTGCATCCAGAGCTGGGTCGATCGCGGCCTGATCGCCGCCATTGATCCTCATCACCTGATGTTCAGCATCTGGGCAGCGACCCAGACCTATGCGGACTTTGACTGGCAGATCTCGGCGGTGACCGGTAAGGCCAAGCTGGATGAGGCCGATTATGAAGCGGCGGCGCAGACGATTATTCGGTTGGTGTTGAAGGGGTGTGAGCCGGACTGATGGACTGTGGTGTGGCCAAGATTCGCGAGCAAGCCCGCTCCCACACTAGATCTGTGCCAGACACAAAATGTATGAACAACAAAGATCCCATGTGGGAGCGGGCTTGCTCGCGAAAGTGCCCTCCCAGACACATCCTGCCAAAAGCCTGCCCATCAGCCTCAAGCTCCCCGATCTAGCCTCTCAAGACCCCATCTGAAGAGAGGCAACGGAATGCCTGATCGAGCCACCTCACACCGCCTACGCATCGGGCGGTTCAGCGAAACCAACCACATCTACCTGATCACCACCAACACCCACGAACGCACACCAATCTTCAGCGATTTCCATCTCGGCCGCCTGGTGGTCTGGCAGTTCAGGCTCGCCCAATATCAAGGGCTGGCGCACTCTCTGGCCTGGGTGGTGATGCCCGACCATTTCCACTGGTTGATCCAACTGCAAAAAGGTTCGCTGGGTGACTTGATGTGCCAGGTGAAATCCAAAAGCACTCGCTCAGTCAATGGCACCACTGCCCGCAAGGGGAGGCTTTGGCAAACCAGCTTTCATGATCGCGCGCTGCGTAGGGAAGATGATCTGGTGAAGATGGCCAGGTATGTGGTGGCCAATCCATTGAGGGCGGGGTTGGTGGAGAGGATTGGCGACTATCCGTTGTGGGATGCAATTTGGGTTTAGATTCAAGACCGAGTCGGCCCTATCGCGAGCAAGCCCGCTCCCACATTTTGACCGTGTTCACAGGTCAAAACGCGGGCTTGCTCGCGATGAGGTTCTTACAAGCCCGGAGAAATCAAGCACTCACCCCCGCATCCGCCAACAACCCCACCCCTTCAATCGCGCTGATCGCGCATTGCTCATCAATATCCGACGTATCCCCACTGATCCCGATCGCCCCCAGCACCACCCCCGCCTGATCCCGAATCAACACCCCGCCCGGCGCCGGCACCACGCCGCCCTGCCCCAGGCTGTTCAGTGCAGCGATAAATGCCGGCCGTTGCTGGGCATCCAGCGCCAGCAAACGCGAGCCCTTGCCCAGGGCAATCGCGCCCCAGGCCTTGCCGATAGCAATTTGCGGGCGCAGCAGGCTGGCGCCGTCTTCCCGTTGCAGGGTGATCAGGTGCCCGCCGCTGTCGAGCACTGCGATGGTCAGCGGTGCAGCGGCAATGGTGCGGCCTGCGGTGATGGCCTGGCTGACCAGGTTGACTGCGACTTTCAAGGTTAGAGCGCTCATGGGTGCCGTCCTTATCTTGTTATTGAGAAAGCCTTGGGGCTCTGATTGATCAGAAGCCGGATGCAACAAATAGAACACAATAGATTTATTTTTTGTATACAATATTTCGAAACATACGCACCACACGTCGAAATACTCCCGCTAAAAAGCCTTCCGACGAATGCACAGGCCCGAGAATAAAATGGATTGACCTGCGTAGCTCGCCGTGAATACACTTTGAGGCAACACCACTTGTATACAATTACAAAACGCAAGAGGCACCAAAACCATGAGCAAAATGAGAGCAATCGAAGCCGCTGTCCTGGTGATGCGTCGTGAGGGTGTAGATACCGCCTTCGGCATCCCAGGCGCTGCGATCAACCCGTTGTATTCGGCCCTGCAAAAGGTCGGCGGCATCGATCACGTCCTCGCTCGCCACGTGGAAGGCGCTTCGCACATGGCCGAGGGGTATACCCGCACCAAGGCCGGCAATATCGGCGTGTGCATCGGCACTTCGGGCCCGGCGGGCACCGACATGGTCACCGGCCTGTACAGCGCCTCGGCCGATTCGATCCCGATCCTGTGCATCACCGGGCAAGCGCCCCGTGCCCGCATGCACAAGGAAGACTTCCAGGCCGTGGACATCACCAGCATCGTCAAGCCAGTGACCAAGTGGGCAACCACCGTGCTGGAACCTGGCCAGGTGCCGTATGCGTTCCAGAAAGCCTTCTATGAAATGCGCTCCGGCCGCCC
This sequence comes from Pseudomonas sp. HC1(2025), assembly GCF_058742075.1. Classification (NCBI taxonomy): domain Bacteria; kingdom Pseudomonadati; phylum Pseudomonadota; class Gammaproteobacteria; order Pseudomonadales; family Pseudomonadaceae; genus Pseudomonas; species Pseudomonas sp. HC1(2025). The sequence continues at coordinate 4,082,562 of NZ_CP196017.1, forward strand.
CGGCCCGGTGCTGATCGACTTGCCATTCGATGTGCAGATGGCCGAGATCGAGTTCGACATCGACGCCTACCAGCCGCTGCCCCTGGCCAAGCCACTGGCCACGCGGATCCAGGTCGAGAAGGCCCTGGCGATGCTCGATCAGGCCGAGCGCCCGCTGCTGGTCAGCGGTGGCGGCGTGATCAATGCCGACGCCAGCGAACTGTTGGTGGAATTCGCCGAGCTGACCGGTATCCCGGTGATCCCGACGCTGATGGGCTGGGGCACCATTCCCGACGATCACCCGCTGATGGTGGGCATGGTCGGCCTGCAAACCTCGCACCGTTATGGCAACGCTACGATGCTCAAGTCCGACGTGGTCCTGGGTGTCGGCAACCGTTGGGCCAACCGTCACACCGGCTCGGTGGAGGTGTACACCGAGGGTCGCAAGTTCATTCACGTCGACATCGAACCGACGCAAATCGGCCGGGTGTTCACCCCGGACCTGGGCATCGTGTCCGACGCCGGTGCCGCGCTGACGATGTTTATCGAAGTGGCCCGCGAGTGGAAAGCCGCCGGCAAGCTCAAGGACCGCAGCGCCTGGCTGCATGATTGCCAGCAGCGCAAAGCCACCCTGCACCGCAAGACCCACTTCGACAACGTCCCGGTCAAGCCGCAACGGGTGTACGAAGAGATGAACCAGGTGTTCGGCAAAGACACCTGCTACGTCAGCACCATTGGCCTGTCGCAGATTGCCGGTGCGCAGTTCCTGCACGTCTACAAGCCGCGCCACTGGATCAACTGCGGCCAGGCCGGCCCGCTGGGCTGGACCATCCCCGCTGCGCTGGGCGTGGTCAAGGCCGACCCGAGCCGCAAGGTAGTGGCGCTGTCCGGCGACTATGACTTCCAGTTCATGATCGAAGAGCTGGCCGTGGGCGCGCAGTTCAAGCTGCCGTACATCCACGTGGTGGTGAACAACTCCTACCTGGGGCTGATCCGCCAGGCCCAACGCGGGTTTGAAATGGACTACTGCGTACAGTTGTCTTTCGACAACCTCAACGCCCCGGAACTCAACGGTTATGGCGTCGACCACGTTGCCGTCGCCGAAGGCCTGGGTTGCAAGGCCCTGCGTGTGTTCGAGCCGGGCCAGATCCAGCCAGCACTGCGCAAGGCCCAGGAAATGATCGAAGAGTTCAAGGTGCCGGTGATTGTCGAGATCATCCTGGAGCGCGTGACCAATATTTCCATGGGCACCGAGATCAACGCCGTCAATGAATTCGAAGATCTGGCACTGGTGGGCAACGACGCACCCACTGCCATTTCATTGCTCGATTAAGGAGAACCCCATGCCGCGTTTTGCCGCCAACCTGTCCATGCTGTTCACCGAACAGGACTTTCTCGCCCGCTTCAAAGCCGCCGCCGATGCCGGTTTCAGCGGGGTGGAATACCTGTTCCCCTACGAGTTCAGCTCCGCCGAAATCAAGGCACAACTCGACGCCCACGGCTTGACCCAAGTGCTGTTCAACCTGCCGGCCGGTGACTGGGCCAGCGGCGAGCGCGGCCTGGCCTGCCACCCGGACCGGGTCGAGGAGTTTCGCGCTGGGGTCAACCTGGCCATCGCCTACGCCCAGGTACTGGGCAATACCCAGATCAACTGCCTGGCGGGGATTCGCCCTGCCGGCGTGGACGACGCCACCCTGGAAAAAACCTTCGTCGCCAACCTCAAGTACGCAGCCGACAAGCTGCAAGCGGTGGGCATCAAGCTGGTGATGGAAGCGATCAACACCCGCGACATTCCCGGCTTCTACCTGAACAACACCGCACAGGCCCTGGCGATTCGCGAACAGGTGGGCAGCGCCAACCTGTTCCTGCAATACGACATCTATCACATGCAAATCATGGAAGGCGACCTGGCCCGCACCATGGCCACGCACCTGGATCAGATCAACCATATCCAGCTGGCGGACAACCCGGGGCGCAACGAGCCGGGCACCGGTGAAATCAACTACCGGTTCCTGTTCGAGCATCTGGAGCGCATTGGCTATCAGGGTTGGGTCGGCTGTGAGTACAAGCCGTTGACCACTACCGAGGCTGGTCTTGGCTGGCTCAAGAGCCATAACGCGATCTGACCGAAATACACACAACCCAACTGTGGGAGCGGGCTTGCTCGCGAAGGTCTGACATTCAACATTTTTGTCGACTGATCTACCGCAATCGCGAGCAAGCCCGCTCCCACATTTAGATCGCCTGGGTCTGGTAGACCGGGCCAGGCTCGCACAGAGAATAAAAAGAGGACTTCACCATGGCTAAAATCGGCTTTATCGGCACCGGCATCATGGGCCAACCCATGGCCGCGAACCTGCAGAAAGCAGGTCACCAACTGTTCCTCTCCGAGCACCACGGCAAGGCGCCCGCCGAGCTGGTCGCCGCCGGTGCCGTGGCCCTGGCCAACCCGCAGCAAGTGGCCCAGGAAGCGGAATTCATCATCGTCATGGTGCCCGATACCCCCCAGGTCGATGACGTGCTGTTCCGCGCCGACGGCGTAGCGGCTGGCCTGTCGCCGAACAAAGTGGTGATCGACATGAGTTCGATCTCGCCCACCGCCACCAAGGCCTTTGCCGCCAAGATCAACGCCACTGGCGCGCAGTACCTCGACGCACCGGTGTCCGGCGGTGAAGTCGGCGCCAAGGCCGCGACCCTGAGCATCATGGTCGGTGGCGAGCCGCAGACCTTCGAACGCGCCCTGGCGCTGTTCCAGAGCATGGGCAAGAACATCACCCTGGTGGGTGGCAATGGCGATGGCCAGACCGCCAAGGTGGCGAACCAGATCATCGTTGCCCTGAACATCCAGGCGGTGGCCGAAGCGCTGCTGTTCGCCGCGAAAAACGGCGCCGATCCGGCCAAGGTCCGCGAAGCGCTGATGGGCGGCTTCGCCTCCTCGAAGATTCTCGAAGTGCATGGCGAGCGGATGATCAAGGGCACCTTCGACCCGGGTTTCCGGATCAACCTGCACCAGAAGGACCTGAACCTGGCCCTGGCCGGCGCCAAGGAGCTGGGGATCAACCTGCCCAATACCGCCGGCACCCAGCAAGTGTTCAGCACCTGCACCGCGATTGGCGGCGGCAACTGGGACCATTCGGCGCTGATCAAGGGCCTGGAACATATGGCGAATTTCTCGATTCGCGATAAGTAACCGCCCCTTTTCCAATGCAATCCCTGGTAGGAGCTGGCTTGCCTGCGATAGCGGTCGTTCAGTGACAGATTAATCGCCTGACACACCGCCATCGCAGGCAAGCCAGCTCCCACATTTGGCCCTCATTCCACGTTGCAAACCCAATAACAAGAACCCGGGAGCCCGCTTATGTCGGTCGATCCGCAACACCTGCTTCGCGAGCTGTTTGCCACAGCCATCGACGCTGCCCACCCCCGGCAAGTCCTCGAACCTTATCTGCCCGCCGACCGCAGCGGCCGCGTGATCGTGATCGGCGCGGGTAAAGCTGCGGCCGCCATGGCCCTGGTCGTGGAAAACAGCTGGCAGGGCGAGGTTTCGGGACTGGTGGTCACACGCTACGGCCACGGCGCGCCCTGCCAGAAAATCGAAGTGGTCGAAGCCGCGCACCCCGTGCCCGATGCCGCTGGCCAGGCCGTGGCCAAGCGCGTGCTGGAACTGATCAGCAACCTTGGCGAAGACGACCGTGTGATCTTCCTCCTGTCCGGCGGCGGTTCGGCGCTGCTGGCGTTGCCGGCGGCGGGTATCACCCTGGCCGACAAACAAGCCATCAACAAAGCCCTGCTCAAATCCGGCGCGACCATCGGCGAGATGAATTGCGTGCGCAAGCACCTCTCGGCGATCAAGGGCGGGCGACTGGCCAAGGCCGCCTGGCCGGCCACGGTCTACACCTACGCGATTTCCGATGTGCCGGGCGACCAGGCCACGGTGATTGCCTCCGGCCCGACCGTAGGCGACCCGAGCACCTCGCAACAGGCCCTGGCGATCCTCAAGCGTTACCAGATCGAAGTGCCAGCCTCGGTGCGCAGTTGGTTGCAGAACCCGGAGTCAGAGACCGTCAAACCCGGGGACCCGTGCCTGGCGCGCAGCCATTTCCAATTGATCGCGCGGCCGCAACAGTCCTTGGAAGCGGTGGCGGTCAAAGTGCGCCAGGCCGGCTTCAGCCCGCTGATCCTCGGCGACCTGGAAGGCGAAGCGCGGGATGTGGCCAAGGTCCACGCCGGCATCGCCCGGCAGATCGTGCAGCACGGCCAGCCGCTGGCGGCGCCCTGCGTGATCCTCTCCGGCGGCGAGACCACCGTGACCGTGCGCGGCAATGGCCGTGGCGGACGCAACGCCGAGTTCCTGCTGAGCCTGACCGACAGCCTCAAGGGCCTGCCTGGCGTGTACGCCCTGGCCGGTGATACCGACGGCATCGACGGTTCCGAAGACAACGCCGGGGCAATCATGACCCCCACCAGCTACGCGCGCGCCGAGGCCCTGGGCCTGTCGGCCAGCGATGAGTTGGACAACAACAATGGCTACGGCTATTTCGCGGCACTCGACGCGCTGATCGTCACCGAGCCGACCCGTACCAACGTCAACGACTTCCGCGCCATTTTGATACTTGAGACTGCTGCCCATGACGCCTGACAAGAAAGTCAAAATCCTCGCCACCCTGGGGCCGGCCACCGACGGTATCGATGACATCCGCGAGCTGGTGGAAGCCGGGGTGAATATCTTCCGCCTGAACTTCAGCCATGGCGATCACGCCGACCATGCCCAGCGCTACCAGTGGATCCGCCAGGTCGAGCGCCAGCTCAATTACCCGCTGGGGATCCTGATGGACCTGCAAGGGCCGAAGCTGCGGGTCGGGCGTTTCGCCGAGGGCAAGGTGCAACTGGTGCGTGGCCAGGCGTTGCGCCTGGACCTCGACCCCACGCCGGGCGACCAGCGGCGGGTCAACCTGCCCCACCCGGAAATCATCAAGGCCCTGGAACCGGGCATGGACCTGTTGCTCGATGATGGCAAGCTGCGCCTGCGGGTGATTACCAAGCATGCCGATGCGATCGACACCACGGTGTTGAATGGCGGCGAACTGTCCGACCGTAAAGGGGTGAACGTCCCACAAGCCTTGTTGGAGCTCAGCCCACTGACCGCCAAGGACCGCCGCGACCTGAGTTTCGGCCTGGAACTGGGCGTGGACTGGGTGGCACTGTCGTTTGTGCAACGCCCCGAAGACATCCGTGAAGCGCGCGAACTGATCGGCGACAAGGCGTTCTTGATGGCGAAGATCGAGAAGCCCTCGGCGGTGCGCCACCTGCAGGAAATCGCCGAGCTGAGCGATGCGATCATGGTCGCCAGAGGCGATCTGGGTGTGGAAGTGCCGGCCGAAAGCGTGCCGCAAATCCAGAAAGACATCATCAGCACCTGCCGCCAACTGGGCAAACCGGTGGTGGTGGCCACGCAGATGCTCGAATCCATGCGTTTCTCGCCGGCCCCGACCCGCGCCGAAGTCACGGACGTGGCCAATGCCGTGGCCGAGGGCACCGATGCGGTGATGCTCTCGGCCGAAACCGCGTCCGGCGAATACCCGCTGGAAGCCGTGCAGATGATGAGCAAGATCATCCGCCAGGTGGAGAACGGCCCGGACTACCAGACCCAACTGGATGTAAGCCGGCCCAAGGCCGACGCCACCGTGTCCGATGCCATCAGCTGCGCGATCCGCCGGATCAGCAGCATCCTGCCGGTGGCGGTGCTGGTGAACTACAGCGAGTCGGGCAGCTCCAGCCTGCGCGCGGCGCGGGAGCGGCCGGCGGTGCCGATCCTCAACCTCACGCCGAACCTGTCCACCGCGCGCCGCTTGAGCGTGGCCTGGGGCGTGCATTCGGTGGTCAATGACCGCTTGCGGCAGGTGGACGAGGTGTGTTCCACAGCGCTGGAAATCGCCCAGGCCCAAGGCATGGCGCAGCGTGGGGATACGCTGTTGATCACCGCGGGGGTGCCGTTTGGGCAGCCGGGGTCGACCAACTCGCTGCGTATCGAGACGTTGATCTAGCGTCTGTTCGGGCCTTATTGCGGGCAAGCCCGCTCCCACATTTGACCGTGTTCGCAGATCAAAATGTGGGAGCGGGGTTGCTCGCGATGGGGGCAACTCGGTCTTACTGACTTACCCACCATGCCCAACCCAACCTGCCCCGACTGGGCCGAAGCCCTGCTCAACGGCTTCAGCCAGATCTTCCTGCAACGCCACCCGCTGTGTGGCCTGCTCTGCCTGCTGGCGATCCTCGCCTGCGCCCCGGCCCTGCTCGGCGGTGCGCTGCTGGGCGGGGTCGCCGGCCTGCTCACGGCCCAGCGCCGCGACTATCCCAAGGCCGAGCGCCAGGCCGGGCTCTATAGCTATAACGGTGTGTTACTGGGGCTGCTGATCGGCCAGCACTTTGCCTGGTCAGCATTGCTGCCGCCGCTGATCCTGGCGTGCGGCGGCCTGAGTGCGATCCTGACCCGGCAATGGGTCAAGCGCATGGCCCATGGCGATGACCTGCCCGCCTATACGGTGCCCTTCGTCGGGTTAGGCTGGCTGCTGCTCGGCACGGTCTCACCGGCCACCCTGCCCCTCATTGCCGCCACTCCCCTGGACTGGCTGAGCGCGCCACTGGTCGGGCTGGGCCAGGTCGTGCTGCTGGATCGACCGCTGGCCGGCCTGCTGATAGCCCTTGGCCTGCTGTTGGCCAGTCCTCGCGCGGCGCTGTGGGCGATGCTCGGGGCCGGCAGCGGCGTGGTGCTCGGCCTGCTGCTCGACGACCCCGCCGGCGCCCTGCTCGGCCTGCACAGCTATAACCCGGCACTTGCCGCCCTGGCCCTCAGCCACTACCGGCGCCAACCCTGGCTGCCGTTGCTCGGCATCCTCCTGGCCAGCCTGCTTGCCCCGGGTTTTGCCGGCCTGCACCTGGCGCCGCTGACTGCACCGTTTATCCTCGCCTGCTGGTTGGTGCGCGCGACGTTGCGCCTGCGGCACAGGGTCAACGTGGACAGCCCGTTCGAATCCCCCTAGGCTTCGCAGACCTACGATTCAGGCGGACTTCATGGACAGCAACAACGACTGGCGCCAGCGGCTCTACGTCATGGTATTTCAGAGCGACACGGTGGCCGGGCGGCGTTTTGACGGCATCTTGCTGCTGATCATCCTCGCCAGCCTGGTGATCGTGATGCTCGACAGCATCGACCAGATCCACCAGAACTACGCCGATGTGCTGGCCTATATCGAGTGGGGCTTCACGCTGATTTTCCTCATCGAGTACGGCCTGCGCCTGTATTGCTCGCCCAAACCGTTGCGGTATGCCTTCAGTTTCTACGGGCTGGTGGACTTGCTGGCCATCGTCCCCGGCATCCTGGCCCTGTACTACAGCGACGCCCAGTACCTGCTGATTATCCGCATCATCCGCATGTTGCGGATCTTTCGGGTGCTCAAGCTCGGCCCCTACCTCAAGCAGGCCAACTACCTGATGTCGGCGCTGCGCGGCAGCAAGCAGAAGATCGTGGTGTTCCTGGTCAGCGTCTGCACCCTGGTAACGGTGTTCGGCACCCTGATGTACGTGATCGAAGGCCCGGAGCACGGCTTTACCAGCATCCCCAAGGGCATCTACTGGGCTATCGTGACCCTGACCACCGTGGGGTTTGGCGACATCGTGCCCAAGACCCCGCTGGGCCAGGTGATCTCCTCGCTGGTGATGATCACCGGCTACTCGATCATCGCCGTGCCCACCGGGATCTTTACCGCCGAACTGGCCAACGCCATGCGCGGCGAGCAACTGCAACACGACTGCCCTGTGTGCCAGAAAAGCAGCCACGAACCCAATGCGGCCTTCTGTTCACGCTGTGGCAACGGGCTCTATAAAAAAGTGGAATAAGCAAAGTTCTTTTTAATCTTTAAGCGTCTATGCCGCCCCGGCTATAGTCGTGGGCTATAAGCCACTACCTTCTCGAACAACAAGGAATGAGCAGTGAAAAAACTTGTTAGCGCTTCGCTCCTGGCCGCAGGCCTCGCACTGTCTGTCGGCGCCCAGGCCGCCTCGACCACCCTGCTCAACGTCTCCTATGACGTGATGCGTGACTTCTACAAGGACTACAACGCGGCGTTCCAGAAGCACTGGCAAGCCGAACACCCGAACGACAAGCTGACCTTGCAGATGTCCTTCGGCGGTTCCAGCAAACAGGCGCGCTCGGTCATCGACGGCCTGCCGGCTGACGTGATCACCATGAACATGGCCACCGACATCAATGCCCTGGCGGACAACGGCAAACTGGTGCCCGACAACTGGGTCACCCGCCTGCCGAACAACAGCGCACCGTTCACGTCCGCCACCGTGTTTATCGTGCGCAAGGGCAACCCCAAGGCCCTCAAAGACTGGCCGGACTTGCTCAAAGATGGCGTGCAGGTGATCGTGCCCAACCCCAAGACCTCCGGCAACGGGCGCTACACCTACCTGTCGGCCTGGGGCTATGTGCTCAAGAACGGCGGCGATGAAAACAAGGCCAAGGACTTTGTCGGCAAGCTGTTCAAGCAAGCTCCGGTGCTCGATACCGGTGGCCGTGCCGCGACCACTACCTTCATGACCAACCAGATCGGCGACGTGCTGGTGACCTTTGAAAACGAAGCGGAAATGATTGCCCGTGAATTCGGCCGCGACCAGTTCGAAGTGATCTACCCAAGCGTCTCTGCCGAAGCCGAGCCGCCGGTGTCGGTGGTCGACAAAGTGGTCGATAAAAAGGGCACCCGTGCAGTGGCCGATGACTACCTGAAATACCTGTGGTCGGCCGAAGGCCAGGAAATTGCAGCCAACAACTACCTGCGTCCACGGGACCCGAAGGTGCTGGCCAAGTACACCGATCGCTTCCCGAAAGTCGACTTCCTGTCGGTGGAGAAGACCTTTGGTGACTGGCGCACCGTGCAGAAGACCCACTTCAATGATGGTGGAGTCTTCGACCAGATCTACAACGGCCAGTAACTGACCGGACACGCTCAACAATGTGGGAGCGGGCTTGCTCGCGACAGCGGTGTATCAGCCAGGTATTTCTAACCTGATACGCCGCCATCGCGGCGATGCGGCGATCCGACAAGCCCGCTCCCACATTGGGTTGTGCGCAAGACATTAATGCCAGGCATGTCTGAAATCATCAGTAACACTTACCTCGTCCCTCGCCTACCCTTTACCCTTCGCATCCTCCTTCCCCGTTTTAACGAGAACACCATGACCGCTACTCCGCCCGCGACCGCCACCATGACCCGTGGCATGGTGCTGCTGTTCGCGTTCTGCTGCGGCGCTATCGTCGCCAATATCTACTACGCCCAACCGATCATTGAACTGATTGCCCCGGACATCGGCCTGACGCCGGCCATGGCCAGCCTGATCGTGTCCCTGACCCAGATCGGCTACGCCCTGGGCCTTTTTTTCCTGGTGCCGCTGGGCGACCTGTTGGAAAACCGCCGGCTGATGATCATCACCACCGTGGTCGCCATCGCCAGCCTGCTGGGCGCGGGCTTTGCCGAGCAGCCGAACCTGTTCCTGCTGGTGTCGTTGCTGATCGGCTTCAGCTCCGTGTCGGTGCAGATTCTGATTCCCCTGGCCGCGCACCTGGCGCCCGCCGAATCCCGTGGCCGGGTGGTGGGCAGCATCATGGGCGGCCTGTTGCTGGGCATCCTGCTGGCACGGCCGGTGTCCAGCCTGGTGGCTGACCACTTCGGCTGGCGCGCGATGTTCATGGCGGCGGCGGCAATGATGGTCCTGATCAGCGTGGTACTGCTGTTGACCGTGCCCAAGCGCCAGCCGGATCACAGCGCCAGCTATGCCCAGTTGCTGCGTTCGTTGGGCACCTTGCTGCGCGAACAACCGTTGCTTCGTCAACGGGCGTTCTACCAGGGTTGCCTGTTTGCGGCCTTCAGCCTGTTCTGGACCGCCGTGCCCCTGGAGCTGTCGCGTAACCATGGGCTGAGCCAAAGCGAAATTGCCCTGTTTGCCCTGGTCGGTGCCCTCGGCGCCATTGCCGCCCCTATCAGCGGGCGCCTGGCCGATGCTGGCCATACCCACCGCGCCTCGCTGCTGGCGATGCTGTTTGCCGCGCTGAGTTTTCTGCCGGCGTTTATCCACCCGATCTACAGCGTGATTGGCCTGGCGGTGACCGGCGTGGTCCTGGACTTCTGCGTGCAGATGAACATGGTCCTTGGCCAGCGCAGCATCTACGCCCTCGACGCCCATAGCCGCAGCCGCCTGAACGCGCTGTACATGACCAGCATTTTCATCGGCGGCGCCTTCGGTTCAGCGATTGCCAGCAGCGTGTATGAGCACGGCGGCTGGCTTGGGGTGATCGTGGTGGGCAGCCTGTTCCCGCTGGTGGCGCTGTTGCGGTTCTTGAGTGTGTCTCGGGCGGCATCGGCGGTGAGCGCCTGACGTTCGACACGACGCCAGTACGCTCGGGCCCCGGCCTGGGGTTCACCGGTGGCTCTTCTCCAGCATGCGCAAGAGCGACTGGAACAGGGTGAGGGTTTGCTGGAGAAAACTCGCTACTGTCGCAAGGAGCGAAGCGCTGGTTTCTGGCTCAGGTACGGGGGCCGGCGTAGGCGTAGGTCGCGGCGACGGAGTGGGCGCCTGCCCTCCCGTCACGATATCGGCCTGTGCGATTTTGCCGGTGGTGATCACCAGCAGATCAGGTTTGCCATTGCCGTTCATATCAATCGCCAGGCTGCCACGCCCGGTACTCTCCTGGTAGCTGAGCACCGCATTGCCGGGCTGCCCGGTGAATTGACTGGAGAACGTGAGGCCCTTGATACCGGCTTCTCTCAGGGCCCCGGACACATCGATCTTGTCGGTACCACTGGTAAAATCCGCGATCCGATCAGGGTTGCGCGGCGTGGAGTCACTGGCCTTGTCGTAAACGAAAGTGTCAGCGCCCTCCCCCCCGCGCAGCCTGTCTGCCCCGGCGCCGCCCTTGAGGCGATTGTCCGCATCATTGCCCGTCAGCACATCATTGCCAGAACCGCCGACGGCATTTTCCAGGGTCACGCCCTTGGCGATGGAGACGTTACCGCGCAGGCCGCCGACGTCCGAGAATGATTCTGCATTGAGGTCGATCTTCTGGTTCTGCCCATACCCGGAAAAATCCAGGGTGTCGTTGCCGCCCCCGTCCCACACACAAAACAGCGCCGCCTCGCGTGCATTCTTGAGGCTCAGGACGTCACGCCCGGTATTGGAGTTGAAGCCGTAGGTTGTGTCTGTACTACGGGTTTTGTGGTTGGCCCCATACATTTTCTGAATCGCCGCGATGTCATGCATCATCGGTGCCGAGGGCATCAGCCCCCGGAAATCATGACCGGCGTGCTTGGTCTCGGCCCAGTAACTCATGACCGTGCCGGCCCGGGTGTCCTGCGCGAACGTCGCATCCCTTTCGTACGTCCCCCCGCCGTTGTACTCCCCGGGGTGGGCCAGCCCCAGGCAATGGCCGATCTCATGCACCATAGTGGTGTTGAAATAACTCCCTTCCTGAGGTGCATGTGCCGCCCGGCGTGTCCCGATCATGGCGCGCGCGCCGGAGTTATGCCGATCAGGACCCCATGCCACGCCACTTTCCATGCGATTGGAACCAGTGACTTGAATCGATCCATCTGCCTTGCGCGCATTTTCATGAAAGCTGATATCGGCTACGTCCTGCCAAGCCTCCATGGCCCGGCGGGCACAGCCTTTCTGTGGTTCGGTGAACCCGCGAAGATTGAAAGAAACCTGGGTCTTGCCGTCCCGGTCTCGATCGTAAAAGCGCATGCCACTGCGCGTCAGGTGCCTTGCGACCTGATCGGTGTTCAAGGAGCGTTTTCCACGGCCGTAAAACTGCGCCTTGGACGGCGGGTCCGTTTCTGCTGGATGGTGAGCTGGGTGAGTACCTGCGTGGCCTATCTGACACATGGCGATCTCCGAAACGATTAGTGGCTGGAGTAACAGCGCCCAACATCAGTGAAAACTGCCTGGACCACCGTCATCTGCGGCTAATCTTTCATGCAGGAAACCTGCCTTGCCACCTGGGTTTTAAGTCTGATTGAAACGTTTTGGCCTGCTGTGGGATTTGCTCACAAAACACATGGACTCTTACACTCCAGCCCCGTGAATCGACCTCGAAAAAACCCGTTCAAGTGGCTGACGGCGATTAAAAAAATGCCAGCAAAAGCCGAATGCCCTACGGGGCATGTTCTCCATCCCGAGAAATATCCGCTCGCCATTTTCAGCGTAACCCCAAGGTCCCCCTTGAGCTAGAGCACCCGCCCATCCCAACCCACCGTCACATGCGGCGGCAGTTCACTGCGATGCTGCAACAGCCAGGCATCCAGGGTGTGCCCGACGTGGGTCAGCACGCCAAGCTCGGCGCCGCACGCGTCGATGCATTGCAGGGCCAATGTCAGGTCATTGTGATTGCGCGGCGCCTGGGGTTGCGGTGGCATCGAGCAGTCGATGACCAGCACGTCCAGGGGCTCGCGCCGCAGCCAGTCGACGGTCGCCGGGGGCAGCCCCGTGGTGTCGGTCAGGTAGGCCAGGCGCCGCCCCTGCCCTTGCAGCAGGTAGCCGAAGGTCGGCTTGGAATGTTGCAGGGGCATCGCGGTGACCGCCAGTTCGCCAAATTGCCGGGTCTCGAACTCGGCAAAGGGCTGGCTGAAATCGAGGATGCCGGGGTGTTTGTAGAGGTCCGACAGGCCCTCGGGGTCTGCCGGGCCATGCACCGGGATGATCAGGCCCTGGCCCCAGCGCAGATGCAGCAGGCCCTGGGCATGATCGGCGTGGTAGTGGGTCTGCAAAATGCCGTTGAAACTGCGGGGCGGGAAACGCTCGGTCAGGTCCGTCAGGCCGCTGTCGATCAACCAACGCTGGTCGCCGCATTCGATCAGCGCGCTGCACTCGCGGCGGCGCAAACGCTCATCGCTGCGCGCCAGGACGCAGGCCGCGCATTCGCAGCCATACACCGGGACTTGGCGGGCGTCGCCGGTGCCCAGCAGGGTCAGGCGCATGCCGAGTGCCCCTCGTCCAGACACTCGAGCAACCGGGCGACGGTGTGCGCCAACGGCCCGGAGTTATCCAGCAGCAATACCCCGGGCGCGGCCTGCAGGCTGTCGCGAAACTGCGCATTGCGTGCCAGGCGCGCGTCGATTTCTGCCACCGACTCACGCCCCCGCGCCAGCAAGCGTTGGCGCAATACCGCCTGGTCCACGGTCAGCAAGACCACCAACAACGTCGGATAACGCGCGCGGGTTTGCGCCAGATGGCCACGGGAGCCATTGACCAGCACATCGTCGCCAGCCGCCAGCCAGTCGTCGATCTGCCGTGGAATGCCATAAGACAAGCCATTGGCATGCCAACTGAGGGCAAAGCCGCCCTCGGTCTGCAGCGCGGCGAATTGCTCGGGGCTCACACCCTGGGCGGCCTCGCCCACCGCTTCGGCCGAACGGGTGATGACCCGTCGCACAATGCGGCAACCGCGCTCGGCCAATGGCCCGCGCGCGGCATCCAACAGGCTGTCCTTGCCCGAACCCGATGGCCCGATGAGATAGATCAACCTGCCCGCCATCAAAACACCCTCTTGGCTTGTCGCCAGACTTGTTGGACTACCGGCAGCCCGCCCTGGGCCCTGGCTTGCACCAGGTCCGCGCGCAGGCCCAGGGCAATTTCCCCGCGATCCCTGAGGCCCGCCGCGTGCGCAGGGGCCAGGCTGATCATTTGGATCGCCTGGGGCAGATCGCAGTCATTGTCCTGGGCCGCCAGGGCAAAGGCCGCTGGCAACAGGCTAGCCGGGTAGTAGTCACTGGAAAGTATATCCAGCAATCCTTCCGCGGCCAGGCCGGCGGCGGCCACATTACCCGAGTGGGACCCGCCACGCACCACGTTCGGCGCGCCCATCAGCACTTTCATGCCCAATTGCCGGCATCCGCGCGCCGCTTCCAGGGTGGTGGGGAACTCGGCGATGTTCATGCCGTAGCGCGCCGACTCCTCGACATGGGCCAGGGTCGCGTCGTCATGGCTGGCCACCGACAAGCCACGCGCCAGGCAATGCTCGACGATGGCTGAGCGGTAGCGGTCGCTGTAGGTCTTGGAGTTGGCCATTTGCAGCACCACGAACGCATCCATGGTTGCCTCGTCCAGGTGGTACTTGCCCATGTAGTACTCGCGGTACTTGGACTGCAGCACAAACTGGCGCTGGCCCGGCGAGTGGTCCATCACCGACACCAATTGCACCAGCGGGTTTTCCACCAGATCGCGGAACACGCTCAAGGTGTCCGGGTGGCACAACTCGCAACGCAAGTGCAGGCGGTGTTCGGCGCGGGTCAGGCCGGCCTCTTGCGCCGAGGCAATGGCATTGAGCATCGCCGGCAGTTTCTGCATGCGATTGCCCTTGGGGTTCACGTCGCCGATGGACACCGCATCAAACACCGTGGTGATACCGGCCGCGATGATCTGCGCGTCATGGCTGAGCACCGCCGAGGTCGACGGCCAGTCCACGCCGGGCCGCGGGGTCATGTGTTTTTCCAGGTTGTCGGTGTGCAACTCCACCAACCCCGGCAGCAGGAAATCACCGCCCAGGTCCTGGGCCTGGGGCAACTGGCTGCGGCCTTCGGCGAGGTCGACGATCACCCCGTCACGCAGCACCAGGCTGCCGAGAAATACACGATCAGCGGTAACCAACTGGGCATTACTGAGGATCTGTTCAGCGGGCATCGGCGTAGTCCTCATCGGTGATTACAGCGGGCGTCATGTCCAAATGGCGGTCGGCCACTGCCTCACGGGCGGCACGGTCATGGAAGATGCCGATCAGTGCGGCACCGCCGGCCTTGGCTTCGTTGATCAGTTCCAGGACAACCTGGCGGTTGCGCTCATCCAGGGAGGCTGTCGGTTCGTCCAGCAACATCACCGGCCAAGCCACCATGAAGCCACGCGCGATATTGACCCGCTGCTGCTCGCCCCCGGAGAACGTGCCCGGCGCCAGTTGCCAGAGGCGCCGGGGGATATTCAGGCGCGCCAGCAAATGCTCGGCACGGGCCTGGGCGTCAGCCTTCGTCCAGCCACGGGCCAGCGCGGGCTCCATCACCACATCCAGGCAGGCAACCCGGGGGATCACCCGCAAAAACTGGCTGACATAGCCCAGGGTCTGCTGGCGTACCTGGAGAATGTCCCGGGGTGCGGCGCCCACCAGTTCCAGCCATTGCCCGGCATGGCGCACGCGGATGCTGCCTCCGGCCGGCAGGTAGTTGCCATACAAGGTGCGCAGCAAGGTGCTTTTACCGGCACCGGACTGGCCGTGCAGCACCAGGCATTCACCGCCCTGCACGCTGAACGCCACCCCGCGCAGTACGTTGAGCACCACGCCGTTCTGCTGGTGCAAGGTGAAGGTTTTCGAGAGGTCGCGGACCTCGATCAAGGCATTTGTCATGGCTGCAATACCGAGGACACCAGCAGTTGAGAGTAAGGGTGCTGTGGATCGTCGAGGATCTGGTCCGTAAGCCCGGTTTCTACCACCCGCGAGCGGCGCATCACGATCAGGCGATCGGCCAGCAGGCGCGCCACCGCCAGGTCGTGGGTGACGATCACCACCGCCAGGTCCAGCTCGCGCACCAGGCCGCGCAGCAGGTCGAGCAGGCGCGCCTGCACCGACACATCGAGCCCACCGGTGGGCTCGTCCATAAACACCAGGCGCGGGCTGGAAACGAGGTTGCGCGCGATTTGCAGGCGCTGCTGCATGCCGCCAGAGAAAGTGCGCGGCAGGTCGTCGATGCGCTGCGGGTCGATCTCCACCTGGCCCAGCCAATCCAGGCCGGCGCCGCGCAGTTGCTGATAGTTGCGCACGCCCTGGGCCATCAGGCGCTCGCCAATGTTGGCGCCGGCCGACACGCCCATGCGCAGGCCGTCGCGGGGGTTCTGTTCAACAAAACCCCATTCGGTGCGCAACAAGGTGCGGCGCTCGGCTTCGCTGGCACTGTAGAGGTCCAGCCATTCGCCGTCCTTGCTGCGATAGCCGACGCTGCCGGCCTGGGGCGGCAAGCGCCCGCTCAACAGCGAGAGCAAGGTGGATTTACCCGAACCGGACTCGCCGACAATCCCCAGCACTTCGCCGGGGTACAGATCAAAACTCACCTCCTGGCAGCCCTTCTGCGGGCCATACAGCAGGGACAGGTCGCGCACTTGCAATAACGGCTGGCTCACTGGTTGTTCTCCTTGACCCGTTGGGCGCAGTACCAGGTGTCGGAACACACAAAACTCTGGGTCCCGGCGTCATCGAGAATCAGCTCGTCGAGGAACGATTCATGGCTGCCACAGATGGCGCAGTGGTATTCCCATTTCTGCACCTCAAAGGGGTGGTCCTCGAAGTCCAGGCTGTTGACCTGGGTGTACGGCGGCACCGCGTACAGGCGCTTTTCGCGGCCGGCACCGAACAGCATCAGCGCCGGGCTCATGTCGAGTTTCGGGTTGTCGAATTTGGGGATCGGCGAGGGGTCCATCACATAGCGCTCGTCGACCATCACCGGGTAGGCATAGGCGGTGGCGATGTGGCCGAAGGTGGCGATGTCTTCGTAGAGTTTTACGTGCATCACCCCGTAATCGTTGAGGGCGTGCATGGTGCGGGTCTCGGTTTCCGAAGGCTCGATAAAGCGCAGCGGCTCGGGGATCGGCACCTGGTAGACCATGATCTGCCCGGCCTGCAGCGGGGTTTCCGGGATGCGGTGGCGGGTCTGGATCACCGTGGCGTCGGGGGTGGCTTCGGTGGTGGCGATGCCGGCAGTGCGCGCAAAAAAGCGTCGGATGGACACGGCGTTGGTGGTGTCGTCGGCGCCCTGGTCGATGACCTTGAGCACGTCGTCGGCGCCGAGGATCGCCGCTGTCAATTGCATGCCGCCGGTGCCCCAGCCGTAGGGCAACGGCATCTCGCGCCCGCCAAAGGGCACCTGGTAGCCAGGAATCGCCACGGCCTTGAGCAAGGCGCGACGGATCATGCGTTTGGTCTGTTCGTCGAGGTAGGCGAAGTTGTAGGCGGCGTCATTCATGGCGGGTGCCCTCGGCCGGTTGGCGCAGTTTGCGGATCAGTTCCAGTTCGGCCTGGAAGTCCACGTAGTGCGGCAGTTTTAGGTGCGAGACAAAACCGGCGGCCTCGACGTTGTCGCAATGGGCCAGCACGAACTCTTCGCGCTGGGCTGGCGAGACGATCTCTTCGCTGTACTCCTCGGCACGCAGCGAGCGGTCCACCAGGGCCATGCCCATGGCCTTGCGCTCGGCATGCCCGAACGCCAGGCCATAGCCCCGGGTGAACTGCGCCAACTCGGTGGCTGAGCCGACGAACTGGTTGACCATTTCGCACTCGGTGACTTCGATGCTGCCCAGGCAAATGGCAAAGCCCAGCTCTTCGGGATCGATCCATACCTCTACTTCACCGATACGAATCTCCCCGGCAAACGGGTGATTGCGCCCGTAGCCACGCTGGGTCGAATAGCCCAGCGCCAACAAAAACCCTTCATCGCCACGGGCCAGGGCTTGCAGGCGTTCGGCACGGCTGGCGGGGAACTCCAGCGGGTCGCGGGTGATGTCAGCGACACGGGCGTGGTCGTCGGCTTCGTGCTTGATCAGGCCTTCCTTGGCCAGCAACCCCAGCACCCGTGGACACGGTTCGAGTTGCGCATCCGCCGTGGTCTGCGGGCCTGGATACTCACCCTCGGCCAGCAGTGCGAAATCCAGCAGGCGATGGGTGTAGTCGAAGGTCGGGCCGAGCAACTGGCCGCCGGGCACGTCCTTGAAGGTCGCCGACAACCGCCGGCTCAACGACATCTGCGCGGTGTCGATCGGCAGGCTCGGGCTGAAACGCGGCAACGTGGTGCGGTAGGCGCGCAGCAGGAAGATCGCTTCTACCAGGTCCCCCGCCGCCTGCTTGATTGCCAGCGCGGCCAGCTCTTCGTCGTACAGCGAGCCTTCACTCATCACCCGCGCCACGGCCAGGGGCAGTTGCTGGCGGATCTGCTCGACGCGCAGCTCCGGCACGGCCGGGTCGCCCCGGCGTTTTTTCGCCAGCAGGCGGTGGGCATTGTCGATGGCCTGTTCGCCACCCTTGACGGCTACGTACATCAGGCGTGCTCCTGTGTGATGCGGCTGCTGCGCGGCAGGCCGAGCAGGTGATGGCCGGCGCTGAACAACACGTCCAGGCCACGGGGGAAGGCTTCACGGCGCTGGCGCTCCAGCCAGAACACCGGCGGCACCGGCACCTGCACCCGGCGCTGGGCCTGGATGCCCGGGCCGCGCCAGAGCAAGGCGCGCCCGGCGTCCAGGGCGGTAAGCTGGACCAGCAAGGTGCAGGACTGGTCCGGGTAGCGATCATTGCCGTGGTCGAAGCCGCTCAGGTCGAGCAGGTCCGGCTCGCCGAGCAAGGCAAACGCAGCCTCCTCCCGGCGCGCGACCAACGGGCAGCCGCAGTGGAAGGCCAGGTTGGCGCGGATCAGCGGCGTGTCGAAGCCAGGTGCCAGCCACAGCGGCGTGTCGACATCCAGCAGCGCCAGGCACAAGGCATAGGTGGCGGGCGCCAGGCCATCGAGGTGCGGGGCTGCCGGCAAGTGCTGGAGCAAACCCGGCTCGGCCAAGGCCTTGAGCGCGGCGCGAAAACTGCGCTGGGCATCCAGTACCGGGTCGACAAACGCCGGTTGCAATAATTGAGCGTGCATCAGTTTTCTCCTCGCACCAGGGTGAAGAACTCGACCTTGGTGGCCGCGGTGTCGGCTTCTTTTTGTGCGCGGCGCCGGGCCTGGGCCTGGGCCAGGGCGCTGATCAAATCCGTGAGCCAAGGGCTCGGCTGCGCGTTTTGCAGATGGGCATCGGCCAGGGCCGCCAGTTCGGCGTGGACCTTGTCGCGCCCCGCCAGGTAGCTGTAGCCGGTGCGGCCATCGGCCAGGCGCACCACACAGCGGGTCACCGTCATTTCGCCGACGTTGAACGGCGCGCCATTGCCGCCCATGCGCCCGCGCACCAGGGTCATGCCGATTTCCGGGGCGCGGATCAGTTGGTACTCGGCGTCCTTCAATGCCGCTTCGTGGGGTTGCAGTTCATTGAGCTGGGCGCGGGCAAGTACGCCAATCCAATGCTGACGCGGGGACAGATTCATCGGGGTCTCCATCAAGTCACCACCTGGTACTGGAAGCGATCCGAACGGCTGGTGGACTGCGCCAGCTCCACCGGGCGGCCATCGCGATCGCGGGAAAGGGTGAATACGGTCAAGGCCGGCAAGTGCCGGGGCATCATCAGCAGCGCGGCTTCATCACGGTTGGGCAGGCGCGCACCGATCAGGCTCAGGGTGCGGGTCAGCGGCAGGTCGCGCTCGCGCAGGTACTGGCGCAGGGAGCCGCCGTTGTAGTGCGCCAGCAACGGCGCGTGGCTGGCGCAGTAGCGATGGCGGATCAGGCTGACGGGCTGCTGGTCGAGCTTGCGCAGGGTTTGCAGCTCGATCATCGGTGCCATTTCGGCGATGCCCAGGTGCTGCGCTTCTTCGCGGCTGGCGTAGCAGTAGCGGCGCTTGAGCAGCAGCGCCTGCACGCCATGCCCCAGGGCCGACAGCGATTGGCTGTAGGCGGTGTCGGCGCCCATCGGGTAGATCAGCGGCCGGTCCAGCACCTGGGTGCCTTTGCCCTGCTGGCGCAGCAGGCTGCCTTCGAACACCAGTTCATCAATGGCGCGGCGCAGGGTGTGGCGGTTGACGCCAAAGCGTTCGGCCAACTGCACCTCGCCCGGCAGGAACTCCCCGGCCTGGTAGCCGCTGAGTTCGCGGCGCAGGATATCGGCGAGTTCGCGGTACACCGGCTCATCTTGTCTAGACAACTGCATGCTTTAAAAAAAGCGCCCGCAGGCACCCCTCCAAGGTCAGATAAACCGCTTGCGCAGGCGCTGGGACAGCACGTCGATCAGGCTTACCACCACGATGATCACCAGCAGCACCGCGCAGGTCTGCACGAACTGGAAGGCGCGGATGTTCTCCCACAAGATCACGCCGATGCCGCCCGCGCCGACCATGCCCACCACCGTCGCCGAGCGCACATTGGCCTCGAAGCGGTACAGCGCGTAGCTCACCCACAGCGGCATGACTTGCGGGATCACGCCGTAGATCACCTCTTGCAAGGCGCTGGCACCGGTGGCGCGCACCCCTTCCACCGGGCCTGGGTCGATGGCCTCGACGGCTTCGGCAAACAGCTTGGCGAGTACCCCGGTGGTGCTGATCCACAGGGCCAACACACCGGCAAACGGACCAAGCCCGACCGCCACCACGAACAACATGGCAAACACCATTTCGTTGATCGAACGGAAGGCATCCATCACCCGGCGTAGGGGTTGGTGAATCCACCAGGGGGTGATGTTGTCGGCGCAGAGGATGCCCAGGGGCACCGAGCAGACAATCGCCAGCACCGTGCCCCAGAGGGCGATTTGCACGGTGACGATCATTTCCTTGAGGTAGGAGCGCCATTCGTGGAAGTCCGGCGGGAAGAAGTCGGCGGCGAAGGTCGCCATGTTTCCCGAGTCGCGGTACAGCGCCAGCGGGTTCATTTCTGCGCCTTTCCAGGCCCAGGCCAGCAGCACCAGGAACAGGCCCCAGCCGAGGTATTGCGGCCAGGTTCTTTTACCCACGGCTTCAGCGTGCAAGGTCGTCATGGATCACTCTCGATAATTATTGGAGCTGGGCCTATGTGTGTGTGGGTGGGAGCGGGCTTGCTCGCGAAAGCGGTGTGTCATTCAACACATCCAGCGACTGACTCACCGCTTTCGCGAGCAAGCCCGCTCCCACACAAGCCTGTTCACACATAGGCTCAGTTCACACATAGGCTCCGGTCCCACAGGGGGTTAACCGTTGGCGGCGGGTTTCTTGTCCAGCTCGCTCAGGCGCTGTTGCAGCGTGGCCAGGTCGGCGTCGATCTGCGCCAGCTTCTTGGCCTTATCTGCCTCGGCCAGCTTGCTGTCGGCACTGATGGTGGTGCGTTGCTTGAACAGTTCCAGCTGGCGGATCGGCAGCAACTGGTCGTCAGTGGACGCGAGGAACTTGCCCAACTGCATGTTCTTGAGCACCGCCCTCTCTTCATCGGTGTCGCCGTAGCTGAAGATGAAATCGCGGATCTTGCTCTTCTCGCTGTCAGTCAGGGCCTTGCTCCACACCAGCGGGTCGGCGGGGATCAGCGGCGACTTCCAGATCACCTTGAGTTGGGCGGCCTTGTCCGGCTGGGTCACTTCCAGGCGGTCCCAGCTTTCGGTGTTGAAGGTGGCCACGTCCAACTGCCCCTTGGCCACGCTCAGTGCGTTGACTTCATGGCTGGAATTGAGCGTGCGCTTGAAGGCGGTGGCGGCATCCACATTGTTCTTGGCGAACACGTAGTAGCCCGGCACCAGGTAGCCCGAGGTGGAGTTCGGGTCGCCATTGCCGAAGGTCAGGTTCTTGGCGTTCTTGAGCATATCTTCGACGGAGTTGAGCGGGCTGTCCTTGCGTACGATCAGCAGGCTCCAGTAGCCGGCGGCGCCGTTGGCGGCGGCGGTCTGGGCGAAGATCTCGCCGTTGGAGCGGTCAACCGCCTCCATCGCTGCCTTGTTGCCGAGCCAGGCCACATCGACCTTGTTAAAGCGCATGCCCTGGATCAGGCCGGCGTAGTCGGAGGCGAAGGTGGCGTTGATGGTCAGGCCGGTCTTCTTGTGCATGTCATCGAGAAACGGCTGCCAGATGCTCTTGAGGTTCTGCGAAGACTCGGTGGACATGATGCCGAAGTTGATGGCCTTGTCGGCGGCCTGGGCATTGCCCATGGCGACGCTGGCCAACAACACGGCAGACAGGAAAACATGACCGATACGGTTCAACATGCAGGCGACTCCTAGGGATCGTGAGTGGGGGTTCAAGCGCGGGCCAGGGCCAGGCGCTGGGGCAGTTCGGAACGGCGCGGCGGTTCGCAAAACATCAGGCTGGTGTCGACGTCGGCACCGTACAGGTCGTTGAGAAACTGGCTGCTCATCTCGCGGCCCTGCCCATCGAAATGAATGCGCCCGCCCTTGAGCGCCACGGCGCGCGGGCAATAACGCATGGCGTAATCGACTTGATGCAGGGTCACCACCACGGTCTTGCCGTCGCGGCGGTTGATATCGGCGAGGATCTCCATGACCTTGCGCGCCGACTCCGGATCCAGGGAGGCGATGGGTTCGTCGGCGAGGATCACTTCGGCACGCTGGGTCAACGCCCGGGCAATCGCCACCCGTTGTTGCTGGCCACCGGACAGGGTCGAGGCGCGCTGCTGGGCCAGGTCCGCCAGGCCGACGCGTGCCAGGGATTCCATGGCAAACTGCTTTTCCTCGGTATTGAACAACCCGAGGTTGCCGCGCCAGCGCGGGACCCGGCCCAGGCAACCGAGCAGCACGTTGTCGATCACACTCAGGCGATTGACCAGGTTGAACTGCTGGAAGATGTAGCCAATATCCGCGCGCAACCGCCGCACCTTGCCATTCAACCGCCCACTGGCCTGCACCTCCCGGCCCAGCACCTTGACGCTGCCGCCGTTGCCCTTGTCGCAACAGGCCAGCCCCGCGAGGTGGCGCAATAACGTGGACTTACCGGAGCCGGACGCACCGATCAGGGCGACCATCTCGCCGCTGGCGATGGTGAGTTCGAGGTCGACCAACGCGGTTTTCTTCGCAAAGGTCTTGTTCAGGCGATCGACATGGATAGCGGGATTCATGGGCTTCTCTGTCTGGTTTGAACAGCCTTGCGGGGCTGTGTTTGAGTTCAAACGACAGTAGGCGCGGGAGGTGTCAGGGCTATGACTTGCACATGACGGCAGGGGGGCGGTTTGATGAAGGTTTTATGAAAGGTTGGAACAGCCGAAGGACAATTCCCATGCATATGAGGATCGCTCCCATGCTCCGTGTGGGGATGATCAAAACAGGACTTTCCCTACGGCTCATCATTTAACAGGCACACATCATGTTGGGCGAGCTGTACGCAGGAGGGCCCAGCCCTGCCGGGTCTCCATTCCTCGGTCGTCGCCCTTTTTCACGCAGCTATATGGCGGCTGTGCGCGGGGCACCTTCGGGTGCGCCGGGGTCCTGGAGTCCGGTCTTCCACACCTGCGTACAGTCGCCACCCATCATGTGGAAGTGATTGTGGCGGCTCCTTTAACTCCAGGAGCAACCGTATGAAAAAAGTCACGCCTAGCCCGGCCTACTCCCTGAACGACAGCAAACTCCACGAAGCGGCACAACGTGCGTTCAAGCAATACGCACTGCATTCGCAGCCGGTCTCAGCACCGAAGAGGCGTTGAGCAACGCCTGTGAAATGCTCGAGTCGGCGGCGGTCAGTGCGTACGACGGCACCGAGCATCTTGAAGGCTCGAGCCGTAAGCAGGTGATGGCGGTGGTGCAATTGATCGAGATCGCGCAGTTGTTAGTCGAGGCAGCGTTGCACCGGGAATACCCGGCGGCCTGACGGCCAAGTAAATCCTTGTGGGGGCTGGCTTGCTTGCGATAGCCATAGGTATCTACACAACTCTCTTCTCGGTCTGTGTACATATCCATTGCTGCGGTTACGGCCACTTAGGGTTCCGCCCTTACGGCGGGTCACTTTGGAAAAGAGCCGGAGTGCCGGCCCAGCCCAAAGTAACCAAAGGGCTCTTGCCCCACCACTCGGCACCTCGCCTAGGCTCGGTGTGCCTAAGATCAAAATCACAAGCAAAGCGAGGCGGCCTGACAGCCGACCTGATCATCGAGGCGTGCGCGGACTCCTGTGGGAGCTGGCTTGCCTGCGATGGCGGTGTATCAGTCGATAAATGTATTGGCTGATACACCGCCATCGCAGGCAAGCCAGCTCCTACAGGGGAATGTAGCTTCGCGCTCTGGCTTTGCTGTTGCTCTGCTGTTGCACTGCTTTTGATCTGGCTTTTGATCTTAGGCGCCCCGTCAAACCACGCTGGCCGCAGGCAGGTATTGCGCAGTGGGCACCCCGGCATGGATGCCGGGGTAGCCGCGACACGGCCAGGGATGGCCGATCGCGGCGGGCCCACGGAGCAATGCCTGACTGCGGGCATGCCGAGCCTAGGCGAGGCACCGAGTGGTGGGGCAAGAGCCCTTTGGTTACTTTGGGCTGGGCCGGCACTCCGGCTCTTTTCCAAAGTGACCCGCCGTAAGGGCGGAACCAATAGCCGCCGTAACCGCAGCAACGGATATGTACACATACCCAATAACCAAAAAAAGCGAGTTGTGTAGATACCTATGCGGCGACCCGACAAGCCAGCTCCCACATTTTGATTGAATTTCAAGTCATAAAAAAAGGCGACCGTTTGAAGGTCGCCTTAGATCATTTTGCGTACTGCTTGCTCAACCCAGGCGGTACACCCTGCACATTTGTCTCTTCCCAGGGCCCATTCGGGCTGATGGAGCGGCTCCAGCCGTTGCTCCAGCGGTAATAGGTGCGCTGGCGGTAGAAGGTGTCCGGTTGTTCGTCCAGCACGTACACCTGCATCTTGCCGTCCCAGTGGCTGGCAGCGCCGGGGGGTGGGGCGAAGGTCGGGGACTTGCTCGGCAAGGGCTTGGCGGGGGCGGTGACCGGGCCGGAAGGTTTGGTTACCGGCTGGGTCGAGGGGCCCGACGGTGGAATGGTCGGGCCCGTAGGGGCAGGAGGTGGCCGATGAACCGCGCAAGCGCTCAAGCCCAATACCAGGCTGAGCAGGGTGATACGAGCGATGGCGGTCATGGGGATTTCCTCGAAATTATTTATCCGGACTGTCGATGGTCAACTGCTGGGTCGCGGTGGTGCTGCTGGCCAGGGGTTGACTGCGGCCGATCCACTCGCCGGCAGTCGGTTGACCGGCCCGTGAGATGCGCGCAACCAGTTGGACTTCGGGAAAGTTGGACAGTTTCAACTGCGGCATCATCGCATCGGCATCGCCCAGTTCGACGGTCACCGGCAGGTCGGCCACGGTCACGCGCTTTGCGGCCAGTGGCGCCGGCGGACCGGAAACGGCGCGGGCGAAGATGAATACGCTGTCAGTCGGCAGGGCGCGGGCTTTGACGTCGGCCGCCAGGTCCACGCGCACTTTCATCACGGCGGTCTTGGCCGTTGGCGCGACGGCAGCGCCGCCCTCTTTCAACTTCTCGGCCGCACGGTCGATGCCGCCTTGCAGTGCTGCGCGGGAGTTGTCTTTCTCCGGCAACAAGGCCAACAGACGATTCCAGTAGTCGATGGCTTCCTGGTAACGCTGCCCTTCAAAGGCGGCGATGCCCAGCAGGCCGAGGCTGGTGACTTCTTTCGGATCGAGCTTCAGCGCTTCGTCGGTCAAGGCCTGAAGCTGCGGCGACCATTGTTTGTTGTTGGCAAAGTACTGCGCCTGGGCCCACTGCCCGAGCAATTCCGGCTGGCGGCCAGCCAGGGCCACGGCGCGCTCGAAGACCTTGGCCGCATCCGCCGAGCGGTCCTGGGCCATGTAGGCGCGCCCCAGGAAGTACAGGCCCTCGGCCGAATCCGGTTGCGCTGCCGCCGCCCGCTCCAGGCGCTGGGTCATGTCGGCAAGGGACACCGGCGGCTGGGCGAATTCGCGGGTCAGTTCAACCTTGTCGATGGCCCCGTAATGCAGGTACAGCCCCAGGCCCAACACCGGCACCAGCACCGCGGCCAGCAACGGCAGCGGCTTGCCCAGGCGCGATTCGCGGGGCTTTTCCACGCCTTCGGTATCGGCCAGCAATTCACGGGCGGCTTCGGCGCGGCCGGTATCGAGCTGCGCGGCGTTGAGCACGCCTTCGCTTTGTTGGGTTTGCAGTTCGGCGACACGTTCCTGATACAGCGCGACGTTCAGCGCGGTGCGGTCTTCTTCACGCTGGGCGCGACGTACGCGCAGCACCGGGATCAGCAGGAAACTCAAGGCAACCAGGAGCAGCAGGCCAGCTGCGAGCCAGAAATCAATCATCAGTTTTTTTGTCCAGCAGTTGGTCGAGGCGTTGGCGCTCTTGGGCAGATAGCGCATCAGAACCATCGGTAGGCGCCGCACGGCGACGGCGGACGATCACGGCCATGACCACCAGGCCACCCAGCAACAGGGCAGCGGGGCCAAACCAGAGCAAGGCGGTCTTGCCGGTCAGCGCCGGCTTGTAGCGGACAAAATCACCGTAGCGATCGACCATGAAGTCGATGATCTGCTGGTTGTCCTTGCCCTCGCCCAGCATGCGGAAGATTTCCTTGCGCAGGTCGGCGGCAATCGGCGCGTTGGAATCGGCGATGTCCTGGTTCTGGCACTTGGGGCAGCGCAGCTCCTTGGTCAGCTCGCGAAAACGCTCGCGGTCGCCATCGCGGGCAAATTCATAGGTGTCGATGGCGGCATGGGCCACGCCCACCAGGCCCAGGGCCAGTACTGCGGCGGTCAACCAGCGCTTCATGGCTTGGCCTCATCCACCAGGGCCTGGTACTTGGCCGCCAGTTGTTCGCGCCAGACCACTTCGTCGATCACCCCGACGAACTTGTCGCGGATCACGCCCTTGGCGTCGATAAAGAAGGTTTCCGGGGCACCGTAGACGCCGAGGTTCAGGCCCAGGTTGCCGTCTTCATCACGCACGTCCAACTGGTACGGGTTGTGGAACTCCGCGAGCCACTTCAGGGCCGCCGCATTGTCGTCCTTGTAGTTGATGCCGTAGATCACCACGCCGTTCTCGGCCAGCTTGTTGAGCACCGGATGTTCCACGCGGCACGAGATGCACCAGGTGGCCCACACGTTGACCAGGGCCGGCTTGCCGATCAGGTCGGCCTGGGTCAGGGTTTTATCGCCCTGCACCGTAGGCAACGAGAACGCCGGGAACGGCTTGCCGATCATCGCCGACGGCAGCTCCGCCGGGTCCAGGTACAGGCCACGATACAAAAACACCGCGACCAGCAGAAACAGCGCCAGCGGCAATACCATCAACCAACGCTTCATACCGCTGCTCCCTGCATGCCGAGGGCTTCACGCACCCGGCTCTTGACCTTGACCCGGTAACGCCGGTCCATCGCTGCCAGCAACCCGCCAAAACCGGTCAGCAGGCCGCCGAACCAGATCCAGCGCACAAACGGCTTGACGTGGACCCGCACGGCCCAGGCGCCCTCGCCCAGGGGTTCGCCCAGGGCCACATACAGGTCACGGGTGAACCCGGCGTCGATCCCGGCTTCGGTCATCATCGAGCTTTGTACGGTGTACAAGCGTTTTTCCGGGTGCAGCACGGAAACCTGCTTGCCGTTGCGCAGCACACGCACGGTGCCTTTGTCGGAGGTGAAATTCGGCCCTTCGAAGTGCTTGGCGCCTTCAAAGACGAACTGGTAGCCGGCCAGGTCCATGGACTCGCCAGGGGCCAGGCGCAGGTCGCGCTCGGCGCTGTTCTGGCTGGACAACACCACGCCCAGGGCGCACACGGCGATGCCGATGTGCGCGATCTGCATGCCCCAGTAGCTGCGGGTCAGGGTCGGCAGGCCCTTGATCAGGCCCTTGTGCCGGGTCTTGTCGAAGATATCGCGCACACCGGCCAGCAACACCCAGGCCGCGAGCATGAAGGTGGCGAGCACTGCCCAGTTGAAGTCGCCGTAGGCAATCCCGGCAATCACCGACAAGGCGGCACTGCCCAGCAGCACTGGGATCAACATGCCCAGCAGCCATTTGACCGGGGTGTCTTTCCAGCGCACCAGCACGCCAATGGCCATCACCACCATCAACAGGCCCATCAGCGGGATGAACAATGCGTTGAAGTACGGCGGGCCGACCGACAGCTTGGCGCCGGTCAGGGCATCGAGTACCAGCGGGTACAGGGTACCCAGCAGGATCATCGAGGCAGCAACGATCAACACCAGGTTGTTGCCCAGCAGCAGGGTTTCCCGCGACCACAGGTTGAAGCCCACGTGGCTCTTGACCACCGGTGCGCGCAGGGCGAACAGAGTCAGCGAGCCGCCCACCACGCAGAGCAGGAAGATCAGGATAAACACGCCGCGCTCAGGGTCGGCAGCGAATGCGTGCACCGAGGTCAGCACGCCGGAACGCACGAGGAACGTGCCCAGCAGGCTCAGGGAGAAGGCGGCAATGGCCAGCAACACGGTCCAGCTCTTGAACACGCCGCGTTTTTCGGTGACGGCCAGGGAGTGGATCAGTGCCGTGCCCACCAGCCAGGGCATGAAGGAGGCGTTTTCCACCGGGTCCCAGAACCACCAGCCGCCCCAGCCGAGTTCGTAATAGGCCCACCACGAGCCCAGGGTGATGCCGATGCCGAGGAAGGCCCAGGCGACGATGGTCCAGGGCCGCGACCAGCGCGCCCAGGCCGCGTCGAGGCGCCCGCCGAGCAAGGCGGCGATGGCAAAGGCGAAGGCCACGGAGAAGCCCACATAGCCCATGTAGAGCATCGGCGGGTGGACGATCAGGCCGATATCCTGCAGCAACGGGTTGAGGTCGCGACCGTCCATGGGAATCTGCGGCAGGATCCGCTCGAACGGGTTGGACGTCATGATCAGGAACAGCAAAAAGCCGATGCTGATCATGCCCATCACCGCCAGCACCCGCGCCAGCATGACTTGGGGCAACTGCCGGGAGAACACCGACACGGCAAAGGTCCAGCCGCCAAGGATCAGCGCCCACAACAACAAGGAGCCTTCGTGGGCACCCCACACGGCGCTGAACTTGTAGTACCAGGGCAAGGCGCTGTTGGAGTTACTGGCCACATAGGCGACGGAAAAGTCGTCGGTCATGAAGGCATAGGTCAGGCAACCGAAGGCGAACGCCAGGAACGCGAACTGGCCCCAGGCGGCGGGTTGCGCCAGGCTCATCCACAGCCGGTCGCCGCGCCAGGCGCCCAGCAGCGGCACGATGGCCTGGACGATGGCAAAGCACAGGGCGAGGATCATCGCCAACTGGCCCAACTCGGGAATAAACAATGTAGAGGTCATCGCTTAACCCTCCTTGGCTGGGGTTGGCGCGGATTGGCCGCTGTCTTTAAGGGCCTTGGTCACTTCCGGCGGCATGTATTTTTCATCGTGCTTGGCCAGCACTTCATCGGCTACCACCACGCCCTGGGCGTTGATCTTGCCCAGGGCCACGATGCCCTGCCCTTCGCGAAACAGGTCCGGGAGGATGCCGCGGTAGGAGATGGTCACGGATTTGTTGAAGTCGGTAACCACGAAAGTCACGTCCAGGGAGTCGCCGGAGCGCTTCAGGGAGCCGGCCTCGACCATGCCACCGGCGCGGATCCGCGTGTCTTGCGGCGCCTCGCCATTGGCGATCTGGGTCGGGGTATAGAACAGGTTGATGTTCTGCTGCAAGGCGCTCAAGGCCAGGCCCACGGCAATGCCGACGCCCACCAGGATGGCAAGGATGATCAACAGACGCTTTCTACGCAGCGGATTCACTTATCGGTCTCCCGGCGCAGACGACGCGCCTCTTGTTGCAGGTAACGCTTGCGGGCCAGGATCGGCGCAACGACGTTGAGGGCCAGGACGGCCAGGCTGATGCCATAGGCGGTCCAGACGTACAGGCCGTGGTGGCCCATGGCGAGAAAATCACTGAAAGAGGCGAAACTCATCCACGGGCTCCCAGGCTGTTTTGCACTTCGACCTTGACCCAACTGGTACGGGCCTCACGCTTGAGCACTTCGAGGCGCATGCGCATCAGCAGCACCGCGCCGAAGAAGCAGTAGAAGCCCAGGACCATCAGCAGCAGCGGCGCCCACATTTCCACGGGCATCGCCGGTTTTTCGGTGAGGGTGAAGGTGGCGCCCTGGTGCAGGGTGTTCCACCACTCCACCGAGTACTTGATGATCGGGATATTGATCACGCCGACAATCGCCAGCACCGCGCAGGCCTTGGCCGCGCTGTCACGATTGCTGATCGCGTTGCCCAGGGCAATCAGCCCGAAGTACAGAAACAGCAGGATCAACATGGACGTTAGTCGCGCATCCCAGACCCACCACGAGCCCCAGGTCGGCTTGCCCCAGATCGCCCCGGTCAGCAGTGCAACCGCCGTCATCCACGCACCGATGGGCGCCGCGCATTGCAGGGCGACGTCGGCCAGCTTCATCTTCCACACCAGCCCGACAATGCCGCACACCGCCAGCATCACGTAGCAGGACTGGGCCAGCAGCGCGGCGGGCACGTGGATATAAATGATGCGAAAGCTGTTGCCCTGCTGGTAGTCGGGCGGAGCGAAGGCCAGGCCCCAGACCAGGCCGATACCGATCAGCAGGAAGGCGGCGACGGCGAGCCAGGGCAGCATTTTGCCGCTGATGCCATAGAACCACTTGGGCGAGCCGAGCTTGTGAAACCAGGTCCAGTTCATTGCTGTTTCCATCACGGTTGCTTCTTGTCGTTGCAAGAAGCTTAGGGTCTTTACTGACGCAGTGAAAACACCGGGTCAGACCTCATTATTCGCCGACGCTGATTTTCAGGCCGGCCGCTATAGCAAAGGGTGTCAGGGTTACCGCCAGGGCGGTCAGGCTGCCAAGCCACAAGAGGTAACCGGTCGCCGGCATTCCCATGAGCGCGGCCTGCAAGGCGCCGCTGCCCAGGATCAACACCGGGATATACAAAGGCAAAATCAGCAAGGCCAGCAACAGCCCCCCACGTTTCAGGCCCACGGTCAGTGCCGCACCCACCGCCCCCAGCAGGCTCAGCACCGGGGTGCCAAGCAACAACGAGGCCAGCAATACCGGCAGGCATTCGGAAGGCAGTCCCAACATCATCGCCAGCAGCGGCGCGAGCAGGACCAGCGCCAGGCCGGAGAAGGCCCAGTGTGCCAGTACCTTGGCCAGTACCAGAAGAGGCAGGGGGTGCGACGAAAGGACCCACTGTTCAAGGGAACCATCTTCGAAATCACTGCGAAACAGCCCGTCCAGCGAGAGCAGGACGGACAAAAGGGCCGCGACCCACACCAGCCCCGGAGACAAGGTTTGCAACAGTTTAGTCTCGGGGCCGACCGCCAAAGGGAACAACGCGATGACAATCGCGAAGAACACCAGCGGGTTGGCCAACTCCGCCGGGCGGCGACACAGCAAACGGGCTTCGCGGGCGACCAACAGGGCAAACACACTCATACCGACCACCGGCCCAGGTCCAGGTCGCGGTAACCGGCAGGCATACGGGTCAAGGTGTGGTGGGTGGTGAGGACCACCATGCCGCCTTGCTCGCAATGCCGGGCCAGGTGTTCTTCGAGTTGCGCCACGCCCTGTTTGTCGAGGGCCGTGAAGGGTTCGTCGAGGATCCACAGCGGCGGGCCCTCCAGGTACAGGCGGGCCAGGGCCACCCGGCGCTGCTGGCCGGCTGACAGGGTATGACAGGGGACGTCTTCGAAGCCCTTGAGGCCCACGGCGGCCAGGGCCTGCCAGATAGATGCGCGCGGGGCCGGATGATGCAGGGCGCTGAGCCAACTGAGGTTTTCTTCGGCCGTCAGCACATCCTTGATCCCGGCGGCGTGGCCGATCCACACCAGGTTGCGCGCCAGCTCCGTGCGTTGTTCGTGCAGCGGCTTGCCGTTGAGGCGCACCTGGCCTGCCGTCGGCTGCATCAACCCGGCCAGCAGGCGCAGCAAACTGGTCTTGCCGCTGCCGTTGGGCCCACTGATCTGCACCATATCGCCGCCCGCCAGACGCAGTTCGAGGTGTTCGAACAGCATCCGCAGGTCTCGCTCACAGGCAAGCGCAACGGCTTCAAGTAGTGGACTGGTCACAAGATCGCGGGCCTTTACGGTTCAAGTCGGCGGCGGAACGGCCGTTAAAGAGATGCACAATAACTGCATTGGCGGCCTGTTTTAGAGAGCTGGATCAATCAGTTGTGATGTTTTTGACACGCTCTTTGCAGACGGGCGGCATTATACATGCGATGCCCTACTCTAAAGAGGGCAATTTCCTTGAGACGGCGGCCACGATGACCGGTGACATCAACCTTCCAACGCTGCCCCCAGCCCCGGCCACCGGGCCCAGGCCTGCGCCTGCGGTGGGTGAACTGCTGAAACTGCTGGAGCCTCAGGCAGGGTTGATCGACGCCGGAAAAACCGTGAACGCCGAGGTGCTGGCGCTCAAGCAAGGCGGTGAAGCCTTTCAGCTATTGCTCAAGCTGACCCTCGAAGGTGGCCGGCAAACCCTGGTGCAGGCCGCCAGCAGCCAGCCGCTGCCCCTGGGCAGCAACGTGGCGGTGAGCCAGACGGCGTCGGGCGACCTGGCGATCAGCCTGCAACAGGCGCTCAGCGCCAATGTCGCGGCCCTGACCCGTATCGACACCACTCAATTGCCGGTGGGCAGCTTGCTGCAAGCCAAGGTGCTGACCTCGCAGATGCTGCCTCAGGGCGCCGGGCAGCCGGCGCTGTACCGCTCGCTGGTGTCGGTGCTCAACAGCGCCCTGAGTGGCACCACCCTGACCCTGGAAAGCCCGCAGCCGCTACGCGTCGCCAGCTTGTTGAGTGCCGTGGTGCAAGGCGCGCAGACCCTGGATTTCGTGCCCCTGAGCGGGCTGCGCGATCAACTGGCGGTCAGCCAGCAACTGGCCGCCCAGCAAAGCCGCCAGGGCTCGCTGGAAGGCCTGTTCAATGCCTTGAAGAACCTGCCCGATGACACCTCGGCGCCGTTGCGCGCCGCCGTCGACCGCTTGCAGGCCGGGCTGCCGGATGTGGCGCAGGTCAGCAATCCCAAGGTGCTGGCACAACTGCTGTACAACAGCGGCGTGTTCCTCGAAGCCAAGCTGCTGGCCGGGCAAAACCCGCAAGTGCCGCCGCTGGATATGAAGGGCAGCCTGCTGCGCCTGGTCAACGAATTGCTACCCGCCCTGCCCGCCAGCACCAACCTCAATGCAATCCTGGCCGCCAATACCCTGGCGCAGATGCTGCCCAGCTTTGTCCGCAGCCCGCTGGGCACCCTCGGCCAAGTGGGCGCCCGCACCGCACCGGGCGGCTTCCCGTTACCGGAGCGCCTGCTGCAGCGCCTGGACGGTGAAAACAGCCTGGAAAACCTGTTGCGCCTGGCCGCCGGCGCCATCTCACGCTTGCAGAGCCATCAACTGTCGAGCCTGGAACAAAGCGGCACCACCGCCGATGGCCGCCTGCAAACCACCTGGCAACTGGAAATCCCCATGCGCACCTTGCAAGACATCGTGCCGCTGCAGGTCAAGTTCCAGCGCGAAGAACCGCCGCCGGACAAGGACGAGCCGGAGCGCAAGATCGAACGCGATGCGAAAAAGATGCTGTGGCGCGTGGAACTGGCCTTCGACATGGAGCCCCTGGGCCCGTTGCAGGTCCAGGCACAATTGAGCCAGGGCAAACTGTCCAGCCAGTTGTGGGCCACCCGCCCGTTCACCGCCAGCCTGATCGAAAGCCACCTGGGCAGCCTGCGCGAACGCCTGGTGTCATCGGGCCTCAACGTCGGCGACCTCGACTGCCACCTCGGCACCCCACCCCGTGGGCCGAAGACCGGGCTGGAACAACGCTGGGTGGATGAAACCGCATGAAGAGCCCCAACCCACCGCGCCAGGCCATCGCCCTCAAATACGACGGCAAAGCCGCCCCCGCCCTGACCGCCAAAGGTGACGACGCCCTGGCCGAAGCCATCCTGAAATTGGCGCGGGAACATGAAGTCCCGATTTATGAAAATGCCGAACTGGTGAAATTACTGGCGCGCATGGAACTGGGCGACAGCATTCCCGAAGAGTTGTACCGCACCATCGCCGAGATTATTGCGTTTGCCTGGACGCTCAAAGGCAAATTCCCGGCGGGGTATGACCCCAATGCCGAGCCGGTGGAGCGGGATGTGACGGCGCGCGGGGATGATTACTGACGTTTCGAGGATGCACACAGATCAAAAAATGTGGGAGCGGGCTTGCTCGCGAAAGCGGTGGGTCAGTCGGTACATGTATTGGCTGACACACCGCCATCGCGGGCAAGCCCGCTCCTACATGGGAACTGCGCCAGACGCTGGCAGTGGGGACGACAAAAAATAAGTGTAGGAGCTGGCTTGCCTGCGATAACGGTGGACCAGTCGCTACTGCCTTGGCTGACACACCGCTATCGCGGGCAAGCCCGCTCCCACATGGGAATTGCGGTGGGCACTGGCAGCGGGGCGACAAAAAACAAGTGTAGGAGCTGGCTTGCCAGCGATGGCGGCGGGTCAGTCGGTATATGTATTGACTGATCCACCGCTTTCGCGAGCAAGCCCGCTCCCACATTTGAATCGGTACAGGCTCAGCTTTTGTGCAATTTGCTCATCAACTGTGCCTCGGCCTGGGTCAGGCCGCAGGATTGGGTCAGTTCGTCCACCGTGGCGCCCATGCCCACCAGCTTGGCCGCCTGGGCAAAGGACAGGTTGGCCGGGTCGCGCTGTTCCAGCGCCGACAGCTTGTCGGGCAAGGGGGCAACGATCGAGCGCAGTTCGTGCACGTCCTCCCCTACCCGCACCGCGCTTTGCTGGTAGTTGTCCACGCGCTTGGCCATCTCGCGCAGGCGCTGGTCGCGCACGGCGTCGCGCTCGGCCTGTTGCAGGGCCGATTCGCGTTGCTGGCGCATATGGCGCAACAGCACCACCACGGTCCCGACCCACAGCAGGGCCAGGACGATTACCGCTACCTCAAGCATCAATCAGATGTTCTCCAGGTCCGACCACTCTTCTTCACTCATCATCTTGTCCAGCTCAACCAGAATCAGCAGCTCGCCGTTCTTGTTGCACACGCCCTGGATAAACTTGGCCGATTCTTCGTTGCCGACATTCGGCGCCGTCTCGACTTCCGACTGGCGCAGGTAAACCACCTCGGCCACGCTGTCGACCATGATCCCGACCACTTGCTTGTCGGCCTCGATGATGACGATCCGCGTGTTGTCGTTGACTTCAGTCGGCATCAGGCCAAAGCGCTGGCGGGTGTCGATCACGGTCACGACGTTGCCGCGCAGGTTGATGATGCCCAGCACGTAGCTCGGCGCACCCGGCACTGGCGCGATTTCGGTGTAGCGCAGCACTTCCTGCACGCGCATCACGTTGATGCCGTAGGACTCGTTGTCCAGTTTGAAGGTCACCCATTGCAGAATCGGATCATCCAAACCCTGTGCGGACGCTGACGACTTGTTCATACCCCTGACCCCTTCAAATACCGTTGATAACGGCGTGTGTTCTTCTTTGGCAGCACCGTGGCGCTGCGCCTCTTATCAAGTACGTTTGTTACCTGGCAGATCTTTTACCGCACCGCTGGCAATCAGCTCCGCCAATTCGGCGACATCCAGCAGCGCGCACATGTGTTCGATCACGGTGCCCGCCAGCCATGGCCGCTGGCCACGGTGGCTGCGCCATTTGATTTCGTTGGGGTCCAGGCGCAGCGAACGGCTGACTTGATGCACCGCCAGCCCCCATTCGTAGCCCTGCACCGAGATCACGTATTGCAGGCCCTGGCGAAAATCATCGCGATAGCGGTCGGGCATCACCCAGCGCGCGGTATCCAGCACCTTGAGGTTGCCGGCCTGGCTCGGCAGGATCCCGAGGAACCACTCCGGCTGGCCGAACAACGGCGTCAATTCCTGTCCCTCCAGGGAGTAGATCGACCCCAGGCACACCAACGGCACCGCCAGCGTCAACCCGGCCACATCGAACAGCAGGCATTCGAACGACTCGGCCGCCCACGCTGGCCGGCCATCGGTTTCCACCGGTGGCGGGGTAATGCTCGGCGGTCGATGCACTTCGGCCACCGGCGGCACCAGCGCCAAGGGTGCAGGCGCTTGCACGACCGGGGCAACGACCGGCACCACCAACGCATCACGGGCCTGCTCTTCGAGGACCGCCAGTTGAAACTCGTCCAGGCCAGCCTCAGCCTCGACCACAGGCACTGCCAGCACTTCATCCAGCACCAGGATCGGCTCGGGCAGCAGCTCCTCGGTCGCATCCTGCAGCAGTGCGTCCAAGTAGGACTGCAGCGCCAGTTGCGGCCGGGTCTTGATATCGACAGGACGACTCATCTGTATGCCCACGCGCACGCACCGTTAACCGTGTATTCAAAGGTTATCGGCCTGCCCGCACGCGGACTTGAATCAAAAGTCCGTGAGATCAGGCAAAACCCATCGCGGGCAAGGCACGCAATTAGAGAGTTGGTCATTTCATGCCACCTGCGCCACAAGTTGCTGGGCCAGCAGATGCTTGAGCAAGGCGCGGTACGCCAGCACGCCACGGCTCTTGCCATCGAATTGCGAGGGCGCGAGGCCGGCGCGGCTGGCGTCACGCAGGCGCGTGTCCACCGGGATATAGCCTTGCCAGATGGTTTCGGGGTAGGCATCGCGCAGTACGCGCAGGGTGCCGAGGGAGGCCTGGGTGCGACGGTCAAACAGGGTCGGCACGATGCTGAACGGCAACGCCTGTTTGCGCGAACGGTTGATCATGGTCAGGGTGCTGACCATGCGCTCCAGGCCCTTGACCGCCAGGTGCTCGGTTTGCACCGG
This sequence comes from Pseudomonas sp. HC1(2025), assembly GCF_058742075.1. Taxonomy (NCBI): domain Bacteria; kingdom Pseudomonadati; phylum Pseudomonadota; class Gammaproteobacteria; order Pseudomonadales; family Pseudomonadaceae; genus Pseudomonas; species Pseudomonas sp. HC1(2025). Next base: position 4,118,987 of record NZ_CP196017.1, read on the forward strand.
GATCACCAGTTGCTGGCTGGCCGCCAGGGCATTGACCATCAGCACGCCGAGCAATGGCGGGCTGTCGATGATGGCGTAGTCGAAGTCCTGCCACAGTTGCGCCAGGCTCTTGGCGATCACCAGGCCCAGGCCACTCTGCCCCGGCGACTGGCGCTCGAGGGTGGCCAGGGCGGTGCTGGAGGGCAACAGGGAAATCTTCTCGTTGCTGGTGGGCAACAGCAGTTGCCCGGGCAAGCCTGTGGGGACGCTGCCCTTGTGCAGGAACAGGTCGAAGCAGCTGTGTTCCAGCGCATCCGGGTCGTAGCCGAAATAACTGGTCATCGAGCCGTGGGGATCCAGGTCGACAATGACCACGCGCTTGCCCGCCTCGGCCAGCAGGCCGGCTAAGGCGATGGAGGTGGTGGTCTTGCCGACCCCACCTTTTTGATTGGCAACTGCCCAGACTCTCATTCGGATTGTTCCTCCCGGCAGGCACTGGCTCGACCGAGAAATAGCACGAGGTTATAGAGCCGGTGACGGAGAATTGACGGCACTCCCGCGTTCCGGCGGCTTTACGGGCGTCGGTGCAGTTTGTGTGCCAGCCCGCTTCATTGCTGCATCAGGTTGTGCATTGGCCGCACCGGTGGCGGTCAGGCTGCGCCGCACATCGAGGTTGCGCGACACCACCAACACCACCCGCCGATTGCGCGCGCGGCCTTCGGCCGTCGCATTATTGGCCACCGGCTGGAATTCGCCATAGCCCACCGACGCCAGGCGCCCAGGGTTGACCCCCTGCATGGCCAGCATGCGCACGATGCTCGCCGATCGCGCCGACGACAACTCCCAATTGGTGGGAAATTGCGCGGTATGAATCGGCTGGTCATCGGTAAAGCCTTCGACGTGGATCGGGTTGTCGAAGGGCTTCAAGATGGCCGCCACCTTGTCGATGATGCTGAAGGCAATATCGCTGGGCAGCGCGTCGGCACTGGCAAACAGCAGGCTGGAGTTGAGCTCGATCTCCACCCACAGCTCGTTGCCGCGAATAGTCATCTGGTTGGAGCTGATCAGGTCGCCAAACGCCGCGCTGATATCGTCGGCGATGCTCTTGAGCGGGTCGCTGCCGCCACTGATGCCGGCGTCGGTCTCGTCGCTGTCCTTGACCAACGGTTTGGCCGGGGTGGTGGTCTTGGGCCGCTCGTCGCCAATGGGGATTGGCTTGAGCGCCCGGTCCGAGTCGGTAAATACCCCTACCAGGGCTTCGGAGATGACCTTGTACTTGCCTTCGTTGATCGAGGAAATGGAGTACATCACCACGAAAAAGGCGAACAGCAAGGTGATGAAGTCGGCGTAGGACACCAGCCAGCGTTCATGGTTGACGTGCTCTTCAGGCTCGCGGCGGCGACGGCTCACAGGCAATACCCCCCATCAATCCATGAAGCCCTGGAGCTTCAATTCGATGGACCGCGGGTTCTCGCCCTCGGCAATCGACAGGATGCCTTCGAGCAGCATTTCCCGGTAACGGGACTGGCGCATGGCAATGGATTTGAGCTTGCTGGCAATCGGTAGCAGCAATAGGTTGGCACTGGCCACACCATAGATGGTGGCGACGAACGCCACGGCGATGCCGCTGCCGAGTTGCGAGGGGTCGGCCAGGTTGCCCATCACATGGATCAAGCCCATCACCGCACCGATGATGCCGATGGTCGGCGCGTAGCCGCCCATGCTTTCAAAGACTTTGGCCGCGTTGATATCACGGCTTTCCTGGGTGTAGAAGTCCACTTCAAGGATGCTGCGGATGGCTTCCGGCTCCGCGCCGTCGACCAGCAGTTGCAGGCCTTTGCGCGCGTAGCTGTCGGGCTCGGCATCGGCCACGCCTTCAAGGCCCAGCAGGCCTTCCTTGCGCGCGGTAAGGCTCCAGTTGACCACGCGGTCGATGCCGCCGGCCAAATCCACGCGCGGCGGGAAAATGATCCACACCAGGATCTGCATCGCCCGCTTGAACGAGCTCAGGGGCGACTGCAAAAGCGCCGCGCCGACGGTGCCGCCGATCACGATCAACGCTGCCGGACCATTGGCCAGGGCGCCAAGATGGCCGCCTTCCAGGTAGTTGCCGCCAATAATGGCGACAAACGCCAGAAGAATCCCAACCAGGCTCAACACATCCATCAGTGACAGGCCTCCACCAGATGCTTGCCGATGTCATCCAGGCTGTAGACCGCGTCGGCCAGGTCGGCCTTGACGATGGCCATGGGCATGCCATAGATCACGCAGCTGGCTTCATCCTGGGCCCAGATCGAGCTGCCGCCCTGCTTGAGCAGGCGTGCGCCTTCGCGACCGTCGGCGCCCATGCCGGTGAGGACCACCGCCAGAACTTTGTCGCCGTAGGACTTGGCCGCCGAACCGAAGGTGATATCCACGCACGGCTTGTAGTTCAGACGCTCGTCACCCGGCAGGATTTTCACCGCGCCGCGACCGTCGACCATCATTTGCTTGCCACCTGGGGCCAGCAACGCCAGGCCCGGACGCAGAATGTCGCCGTCTTCGGCTTCCTTGACGCTGATGCGGCACAGCTTGTCCAGGCGCTCGGCAAAGGCCTTGGTGAATGCGGCGGGCATGTGCTGGATGAGCACGATGGGCGCGGGGAAGTTGGCCGGCAACTGGGTCAAGACCCGCTGCAAGGCCACCGGGCCGCCGGTGGAGGTCCCGATCGCCACCAGTTTGTAGGCCTTGCGCTTGGGCGCAGGCGAGGCCGGACTCGGCGCTGCTGTACGCGCCGGGGCCACGGCAGGCCGTGCCACCGGGGCTGGGGCCGGGCGCCCGAAACTGCTGCTGGTCGGTGCCGGCGCCGCTACCGGGGCGGGAGCCACCGGCGCGCGGAAGCTGCTGCGGTTGCTGCGCGAGATGCTGTGCACCTTCTCGCAGAGCATCTGCTTGACCTTTTCCGGGTTGCGCGAGATGTCTTCGAAATTCTTCGGCAGGAAGTCCACGGCGCCAGCGTCCAGCGCGTCGAGGGTCACTCGGGCGCCTTCGTGGGTCAGCGACGAGAACATCAAGACCGGGGTCGGGCAACGCTGCATGATGTGGCGCACGGCGGTGATGCCATCCATCATCGGCATCTCGTAGTCCATGGTGATCACGTCCGGCTTCAATGCCAGGGCCTGATCAATCGCCTCTTTGCCGTTGGTGGCCGTTCCGACCACCTGGATGTTGGAATCCGCTGAAAGAATTTCCGAGACGCGGCGGCGGAAGAAACCCGAATCGTCCACCACCAGAACCTTGACTACCATAACCACTCCGTTAGGCCGGGCGAGGGACAACCGCCCTGCCCGGGCCGAATCAAATACGCCGTGCGGCGTAACGCTTGAGCATGCTCGGAACATCGAGAATCAGCGCGATCCGACCGTCACCGGTAATGGTCGCACCCGACATGCCTGGCGTTCCTTGCAGCATCTTGCCCAATGGCTTGATGACCACTTCTTCCTGGCCAACCAGTTGATCGACGACAAAGCCGATACGCTGGGTGCCCACGGACAGGATCACCACGTGGCCTTCGCGCTGCTCTTCATGAGCGGCGGACGCCACCAGCCAACGCTTGAGGTAGAACAGCGGCAGGGCCTTGTCCCGCACAATCACCACTTCCTGACCATCGACCACATTGGTGCGCGACAGGTCGAGGTGGAAGATTTCGTTGACGTTGACCAGCGGGAAGGCGAACGCCTGGTTGCCCAGCATCACCATCAGGGTCGGCATGATCGCCAGGGTCAACGGCACCTTGATGACGATCTTCGAGCCCTGGCCCTTGGTCGAGTAGATATTGATCGAGCCGTTGAGCTGGCTGATCTTGGTCTTCACCACGTCCATGCCCACGCCACGGCCGGACACGTCGGAAATCTCGGTCTTGGTCGAGAAGCCCGGGGCAAAAATCAGGTTGTAGCACTCAGTGTCGGTGAGGCGGTCGGCGGCGTCCTTGTCCATGACGCCGCGCTTGACCGCGATACCGCGCAGGATATTGGAGTCCATGCCTTTGCCGTCATCGGTGATCGACAGCAGGATATGGTCGCCTTCCTGTTCGGCGGCCAGGATCACTTTGCCCAGGCGCGGCTTGCCGCTGGCTTCGCGCTCTTCGGGGGTTTCCACACCGTGGTCGACCGCGTTGCGCACCAAGTGGACCAGCGGGTCGGCCAGGGCCTCGACAAGGTTTTTGTCGAGGTCGGTTTCTTCGCCCACCAGTTCCAGGGCGATCTCTTTCTTCAACTGCCGGGCCAAGTCACGGACCAGGCGCGGGAAGCGCCCGAAAACCTTCTTGATCGGCTGCATGCGCGTCTTCATCACCGCGGTCTGCAGGTCGGCAGTGACCACGTCGAGGTTCGACACGGCCTTTTGCATGGCTTCGTCGCCGCTGTTCAGGCCCAGGCGCACCAGGCGGTTACGCACCAGCACCAGTTCGCCGACCATGTTCATGATGTCGTCCAGGCGCGCGGTATCGACCCGCACGGTGGTTTCGGCTTCACTGGCCGGGGCTTTCTCGGCAGCTGCCGGCGCGCGGGCTGGCGCCGGGGCGGCGGCACGGGCCGCAGCCGGTGCAGCAGCCTTGGCGGCAGCGGGTGCCGGCTTGGCCACCGCTGCGGTGGCGGTCGCGGTGGCTGCGGCGCCAGGCGCTACTTCGGAGAACTTGCCCTTGCCGTGCAATTCGTCGAGCAGGGATTCAAATTCATGGTCGGTGATCAGGCCATCCGCCGCCGGTGCCGCAGCAGCAGGCGTGGCAGCGGCAGGTGCAACCGCCGCAGCGACTGCCGGCAGGGCATCGGCGGCAAACGAGCCTTTGCCGTGCAACTGATCCAGCAGTGCTTCAAATTCGTCGTCGGTAATGTCGGTGCTGGCCGCTGGCGCTGCCGGCTCCACAGGCGCCGGTGTGGCTGCCACGGCGTCCGGGGCGAACTGGCCCTTGCCGTGCAACTGGTCGAGCAATGACTCGAACTCGGCGTCGGTGATGTCTTCGCTGGTCGGCACCATGGCCGGCGCAGCCGCTGCCGGTGCTTGTGCCTCGGCCTTGACGGCATTGAGGGAGTCCAGCAGTTGTTCGAATTCGCTGTCGGTAACGTCGGGCTCAGCCACCGGCTCAGGCGCCGCCTCAACCACCGGGGCGGCAGATACAGCGGCAGGCTCTGCCAGGCGCGCCAGGGCGGCCAGCAGTTCCGGGGTGGCAGCCGTAATCGGTGCGCGTTCGCGCACTTCATTGAACATGCCGTTGACCGCGTCCAGGGCTTCGAGGATCACGTCCATCAATTCCGAATCAACGTGACGCTCACCCTTGCGCAGGATGTCGAACACGTTTTCGGCGATGTGGCAGCACTCCACCAGCTCATGGAGCTGGAGGAAGCCGGCGCCCCCTTTTACAGTGTGAAAACCGCGAAAAATTGCATTGAGCAGGTTCGCATCATCCGGTCGGCTTTCCAGCTCGACCAGTTGCTCGGACAACTGCTCTAGAATTTCGCCGGCCTCTACAAGGAAATCCTGAAGGATTTCTTCATCGGCGCCGAAGCTCATATTGCGTGCTCCTTAGAAGCCTAAACTGGACAGCAAATCGTCTACGTCATCTTGACCTGACATAACGTCTTCACGTTTATCGGCATGAATCTGCGGACCTTCACCCTTGGCGAGGTGTTTTTGTGGATCTTTTTCCGAGAGGATCGCTTCGCGGTCGTGTTCGATGCCGGCAAAACGGTCGACCTGACCGGCCATCAGCACCAGTTTGAGCAGGTTGCTTTCCACTTCGGTGACCAGCAGGGTCACGCGCTTGATCACCTGGCCGGTCAGGTCCTGGTAGTCCTGGGCCAGCAGGATGTCATTGAGGTTGCTGGAAACCGTGCGGTTTTCCTGCTCGCTGCGTGACAGGAAACCCTCGACCCGGCGCGCCAGCTCGCGAAATTCTTCAGCACCCACTTCGCGCCGCATGAAGCGACCCCAGTCAGCGCTCAACGCCTTGGCCTCATTGGCCATGCCGTTCACCAGGGGCGTGGCGTTTTCCACCAGGTCCATGGTGCGATTGGCTGCCGCCTCAGTCAGCCTGACCACATAGGACAGGCGTTCGGTGGCATCGGTGATCTGCGAGATTTCCTCGGCCTGGGGCATGTGCGGGTCGATCTGGAAATTGACGATCGCACTGTGCAACTCACGGGTGAGCTTGCCCACTTCCTGATACAGGCCGCGGTCGCGGGTCTGGTTGAGCTCATGGATCAACTGCACTGCGTCGCCGAACTGGCCTTTTTCCAGGCTTTCGACGAGTTGGTGAGCATGTTTTTTCAGGGTCGACTCAAAGTCGGCCTGCGATGATTCTTTATGCTCCATAGCTCCCCCGTGGCAGCATCAATGACCGATGCGTTCGAAGATTTTTTCAATCTTCTCTTTCAAGGCCAGTGCAGTGAATGGCTTGACCACGTAGCCGTTGACCCCGGCCTGGGCGGCTTCGATGATCTGTTCACGCTTGGCTTCAGCGGTCACCATCAGCACAGGCAGGCTGCGCAGCTTTTCATCAGCGCGCACGTGGCGCAGCAGATCGATACCGGTCATGCCAGGCATGTTCCAGTCGGTTACCAGAAAGTCGATGCTCCCGCTGTTGAGGATCGGAATCGCCGTAATGCCGTCATCCGCCTCGACCGTGTTAGTGAACCCAAGGTCACGCAACAGGTTTTTTATGATCCGCCGCATCGTTGAGAAGTCATCAACGATGAGGATTTTCATGTTCTTGTCCAATTCGACCTCCAAGCAGTCTTAAACGCGTCCAGCACCTGGGCGCGCCATATCATTCAACAGGCATTACACAAAAAGGACTGCTGGGGCACATCACGGGCCGCTCCCGCCGGGCTTGCGCCGTGGCGGTTATCGTTCGCACTGTCCCCACACTGCCTGTCAGCGCGCTCGCCACTCTCCCAAACGCCCCCGCAAGCGGGCCGCGCATTGGCTATGTAGCTGGCTGACCCGCGATTCGCTGACCCCCAGGACCTCACCGATTTCCTTGAGGTTCAGCTCTTCGTCGTAGTACAGCGCCAACACCAGCCGCTCACGTTCCGGCAGATTGGCAATCGCCTCTGCCAGGGCGCCCTGGAAGCGTTCATCTTCCAGGTCGCGTGAAGGCTCCTGGTGAGCGCTCGCGCCATCCTCGTGCAGCCCTTCATGTTCGCCGTCCTGCAGCAGGTCGTCGAAACTGAACAGGCGGCTGCCCAAGGTATCGTTCAAAATCCCGTAGTAATCGTCGAGACTCAATTGGAGTTCGGCCGCAACTTCGTGATCTTTAGCGTCTCGACCGGTTTTTGCTTCAATTGAGCGAATTGCGTCACTCACCATCCGGGTATTGCGGTGGACCGAACGCGGCGCCCAATCACCTTTACGCACTTCATCGAGCATCGCGCCACGGATACGGATACCCGCATACGTCTCGAAACTCGCACCCTTGCTCGCGTCGTACTTGGTCGACACTTCGAGCAGGCCGATCATCCCCGCCTGGATCAGGTCTTCGACCTGGACACTGGCGGGCAGGCGTGCCAGCAGGTGGTAGGCAATGCGCTTGACCAGGGGCGCATAGCGCTCGATCAATTCGCCCTGGCTGTCACGCGCTGATTTTTTGTAAAGGTTGTAGCCGCTGGCTGTCATAGCACCGGTCCCGCACTCGTCTGATGCACCAATCGCTCGACGAAAAACTCCAGATGCCCCCGGGGATTGGCGGGCAGTGGCCAGGTATCGACCTTCTGAGCAATTGCCTTGAACGCCAACGCGCATTTCGAACGAGGGAACGCTTCATAGACTGCACGCTGCTTTTGCACAGCCTTGCGCACACACTCGTCATAGGGAACTGCGCCGACGTATTGTAAGGCGACATCGAGGAAGCGATCCGTGACCTTGGTCAACTTGGCGAACAGGTTGCGCCCTTCTTGCGGGCTCTGGGCCATGTTGGCAAGCACGCGGAAGCGGTTCATGCCGTAGTCGCGGTTGAGCAGTTTGATCAGGGCGTAGGCGTCGGTGATCGAGGTGGGTTCGTCGCAGACCACCAGCAATACTTCTTGCGCGGCGCGCACGAAGCTGACCACGGACTCGCCGATCCCGGCGGCAGTGTCGATCACCAGCACGTCGAGGTTGTCGCCGATATCACTGAAGGCCTGGATCAGGCCGGCGTGCTGCGCCGGGCTCAGATGCACCATGCTCTGGGTGCCGGAGGCGGCCGGGACGATACGAATCCCCCCAGGCCCCTGCAACAGCACGTCGCGCAGCTCACAGCGGCCTTCAATGACATCGGCCAGGGTATGTTTGGGCGTCAGTCCCAGCAGAACGTCAACGTTCGCCAGGCCCAGGTCGGCATCCAGCAGCATGACGCGGCGGCCAAGCTCTGCCAGGGCCAGGGACAAATTCACTGACACGTTAGTTTTCCCGACGCCACCTTTGCCGCCGGTCACCGCGATCACCTGTACGGGATGCATGCTGCCCATGTTCTTTCTTTACCTTGTCTTGCTTAGCCGCAGGCTACATAGGGTGGCCGCGGTAGCAGACCATCGATGTAGGTACATTGCACTGTGTTGCATGTTGCCGTTCAGCCGACCCGCTTGGCTGGGTTGTGATAGAGGTCGGCGAACATATCCGCCATCGCCTCTTCACTGGGTTCGTCCTGCATTTGCACACTGACCGCGCGGCTGACCAACTGATGACGGCGCGGCAGATGCAAGTCATCCGGGATCCGCGGCCCGTCGGTCAGGTAGGCGACCGGTAATTCATGGCTGATGGCAAGGCTCAACACTTCGCCCAGGCTTGCGGTTTCATCCAGCTTAGTCAGGATGCAACCGGCCAGCCCACAACGTTTGTAGCTGTGGTACGCAGCAGTCAGAACCTGTTTCTGGCTGGTTGTTGCAAGTACCAGGTAATTTTTCGACTTGATCCCGCGCCCGGCCAGGCTTTCCAGTTGCATGCGCAATGCCGGGTCGCTGGCTTGCAGGCCAGCGGTATCGATCAGCACCACGCGCTTGCGCAGCAGCGGGTCGAGGGCGTTGGCCAGGGACTGGCCCGGGTCGACATGGGTCACCGGCACATTGAGGATCCGGCCCAGGGTCTTGAGCTGTTCCTGGGCACCGATGCGGTAGCTGTCCATGCTCACCAGCGCAATGTTATGGGCGCCGTACTTGAGGACATAACGGGCGGCCAGCTTGGCCAGGGTGGTGGTCTTGCCCATGCCGGCAGGGCCGACCATGGCAATCACGCCACCTTCTTCAAGGGGTTCGATTTCCGGGGTCTGGATCATCCGCGCCAGGTGCGCCAGCAACATGCGCCAGGCCTGGCGAGGCTCTTCTATGCCGGTGGTCAGTTCCAGCAAGTCGCGCGACAACGGGCCGGACAGGCCGATGCGTTGCAGGCGACGCCAGAGGTTGGCCTGTTGCGGCTTGCTGCCTTGCAACTGGTTCCAGGCCAGCGAGCCCAACTGCACTTCCAGCAGTTCACGCAGGCCATTGAGCTCAAAACGCATCGAGTCGAACACGCGCTGGTCAACCGCAGCGGCCGGTGCTGGCGCGGCGGGACGTGGCGGCTCGACAAAAGTCGGTTCGACGAGTGGTTCGGCCGCCGTCAGCGGCAGGCCGGCAAACAATTGGCGATTGGTGGTCGCATCGCTGTCGCCACGCATGCTCAGCTCGGCCTGGGCCGAGACAATACGCGAGGCGGTCTTGCGCAACTCGTCTTCGAGTTCCATGTTCGGCACGCGCGGCGCCAAGGCCTGGGGTTTGTAATCCAGGGCAGCCGTCAGCTCGACACCGCCGGCAATGCGACGGTTACCGATAATAGCCGCGTCGGCGCCCAGTTCATCACGAACCAGCTTCATGGCCTGACGCATATCGGCGGCGAAAAAACGCTTTACTTGCATAACCCACTACCTCAGCCGTTGGGCCCTACTGTCGCGACGATAGTCACTTGCTTATTGTCAGGAATTTCCTGGTAAGCCAAAACGTGCAAATTCGGTACTGCCAGGCGTCCAAACCGCGACAACATCGCCCGGACGGGGCCTGCCACCAGCAGAATCACCGGTTGGCCCTGCATTTCCTGGCGCTGTGCGGCGTCAATCAACGAACGCTGCAGCTTTTCAGCCATGCTTGGCTCCAGCAGGACGCCCTCTTCCTGGCCCTGCCCTGCCTTCTGGATACTATTGAGCAATATTTGTTCCAACCTTGGTTCCAAGGTGATCACAGGCAGCTCAGAGTCAAGCCCTACAATGCTTTGGACGATGGCGCGCGACAAACCGACGCGCACCGCAGCCACCAGCGCGGCAGTATCTTGACTCTTGGCGGCATTGTTGGCGATAGCCTCGGCAATGCTGCGAATGTCCCGCACCGGCACCTGTTCGGCCAACAGCGCTTGCAGCACCTTGAGCAGTTGCGACAGCGACAACACCCCCGGCACCAGCTCTTCGGCCAGCTTTGGCGAGGCCTTGGCCAGCAATTGCATGAGTTGCTGGACTTCTTCGTGGCCAATCAACTCGTGGGAGTGCTTGTACAGAATCTGGTTGAGGTGGGTCGCCACCACCGTGCTGGCATCGACCACGGTGTAGCCCAGGGACTGCGCCTGGCTGCGCTGGCTGACTTCGATCCACACCGCGTCCAGGCCAAAAGCCGGATCTTTGGCGGTTATGCCGCTGAGGGTGCCGAAGACCTGGCCGGGGTTGATCGCCAGTTCGCGGTCGGGGTAGATCTCGGCTTCGGCCAGGGTCACGCCCATCAGCGTCAGGCGGTAGGCACTGGGGGCCAGGTCGAGGTTGTCGCGGATATGTACGGTGGGCATCAAAAAGCCCAGGTCCTGGGACAGCTTCTTGCGCACGCCCTTGATCCGCGCCAGCAACTGGCCGCCCTGGTTGCGGTCCACCAGGGGGATCAGGCGGTAGCCGACTTCCAGGCCGATCATGTCGATGGGGGTCACGTCATCCCAGCCCAACTCCTTGGTTTCCTGGGCGCGGGCCGGCGACGGCAGCAGGTCTTGCTGGCGCTCCACCTCTTTCAAGGCCTGGACCTTGATGGTGTTCTGCTTTTTCCAGAACAGGTACGCCCCGCCGGCGGCCAGCGCGGCCATGGTCAGGAACGAGAAATGCGGCATGCCCGGCACAATGCCCATGATCGCCATGATGCCGGCCGCCACGGCCAGGGCCTTGGGTGAGGCGAACATCTGGCGGTTGATCTGCTTGCCCATGTCTTCGGAGCCGGACGCACGGGTGACCATGATCGCCGCAGCTGTCGATAACAACAGTGATGGCAATTGCGCCACCAAACCGTCACCAATGGTCAACAGGGCGTAAACCTTGCCTGCATCGCCAAAGGTCATGCCGTGCTGGAAGATACCGACCGCCATGCCGCCGATCAGGTTGATAAACAGGATCAACAGGCCGGCGATGGCGTCGCCGCGCACGAACTTGCTGGCACCGTCCATGGAGCCATAGAACTCGGCTTCCTGGGCCACTTCCGAGCGGCGGGCCTTGGCCTGGTTCTGGTCGATCAGGCCGGCGTTGAGGTCGGCGTCGATCGCCATTTGCTTGCCGGGCATGGCGTCGAGGGTAAAACGCGCGCTGACCTCGGAAATCCGCCCGGCGCCCTTGGTCACCACCACGAAGTTGATGATCATCAGGATCGCAAACACCACGATACCGACCACGTAGTTACCGCCGATCACCACCTCGCCGAAGGCCTGGATCACCTTGCCGGCGGCGGCGTGGCCGTCCTGGCCGTGCAGCATCACCACCCGCGTGGAGGCCACGTTAAGGGCCAGGCGCAGCAGCGTGGCAACCAGCAAAATGGTGGGGAAGACCGCAAAGTCCAAAGGCCGCAGCGCGTACACGCAAACCAGCAGCACGACGATAGACAGGGCAATGTTGAAGGTGAAGAACACGTCCAGCAGGAACGGCGGCATCGGCAACATCATCATTGCCAGCATGACCAACAGCAACAACGGCACACCCAGATTGCCTCGCGAGAGGTCCGTCAGAGTGCCACGGGCTGTGTTGAACATATTAGAGCGATCCACCGGTATTCCTCGTCACCTTGAAGCAAACTTTTGACGCCGAGAGGCGTCCTGAAGGCGGTATTGCAAGAAGCCTTCCAACTTTTGCTTCAGGGACGAGATCGTTCCCACGCAGGCGCGTGGGAACGACCATCAGAGTGGACGCACGTTTGATGCCTGCTTGCCTTTCGGACCCTCTACAACCTCATATTCCACCTTCTGGCCCTCCGCCAGCGACTTGAAGCCGTTGCTTTGAATGCTCGAGAAGTGCACAAACAGGTCCTCTCCTCCGGCGTCTTGCGTGATGAATCCAAAGCCCTTTGAATCGTTAAACCACTTCACCGTACCCGTTGCCATTGCCCTTCTCCCAAATCAGTGCCTGTTCCCGGTCTATCAAAGCGCCCTGCACGGGGGCTGGCTACTGTCAAAGTTGACAGGTCGGAAGGGAGTTGGACGAACGGTAAACACCTGTTCCGACGCCATCGCGGGCCAGCCTGGCTCCCACATTGGAATGCGATCAAATGTGGGAGCCGGGCTTGCCCGCGATGACGTCGAAAGAGGCAGCAGAAGACTCAAGAATCGCGCCGCAAATCCGGCGGAATCGGCAAGTCCTTGAGCGGATCCGGGCGTTTGCCCTTGCCCGCGCGGTATTGGCGAATCTGGTAGACATAGGCCAGCACCTGGGCCACCGCCAGGTACAACCCGGCCGGGATCTCGTGATCGAGATCGGTGGAATAGAAGATCGAACGCGCCAGCGCCGGCGATTCCAACAGCAGGATGTCGTTGGCCTGGGCGATTTCGCGGATTTTCAAGGCAGTGAAGTCGCTACCCTTGGCCAGCAAGAGCGGCGCGCCGCCCTTCTCGGCGTCGTATTTGAGCGCCACGGCGTAGTGGGTCGGGTTGGTGATGACCACATCTGCATCCGGCACCGAAGCCATCATCTTGCGCTGGGACATGTCGCGTTGCAGTTGGCGGATGCGCTGCTTCACTTCCGGCCGACCTTCCTGGTCCTTGTGCTCGTCGCGCACTTCCTGCTTGGTCATCAGCAGTTTCTTGTGGCTTTCCCACAGCTGGATCGGCGCATCCACTGCGGCAATCAGGATCAGGCCGCAGGCCATCCACAATGCGCTCCAGCCCACCAACTGCACGCTGTGGATGATCGCCAGCTCCAGCGGTTCATGGGCGATGCGCAGCAAGTCGTCGATGTCTGACTTCAACACCACCAGCGCCACGAACAGGATGATAAAAAATTTCGCCAGGGCCTTGAGCAGCTCTACCACAGCCTTGGCGGAGAACATGCGCTTGATCCCCGCACCGGGGTTCATCCGACTGAATTTAGGCGCCAGGCTGCCGGCCGCAAACAGCCAGCCACCCAGGGAAATCGGCCCGATGATCGCCGCCAGGAGCAAGGTGATCAGCACCGGCTGCGCGGCCAGGATCGCGATCTTCCCCGAGTGCAGCAGGTAGATGCCCATGGCGCGCGGGTCCAGCAGCACATCCCGGGGCAGGGAGAAGTTGTGCTTCATGATCTCCATCAAGTCCTGGGCCAGGCCGCCGCCGTAGATCAGCAGGCCACCGGCACCGGCGAGCATCACCGCCAGGGTGTTGAGCTCTTTGGAGCGGGCAATCTCGCCCTTTTCCCGGGAGTCCTTTTTACGTTTCTCCGTGGGGTCTTCTGTCTTGTCCTGACCACTCTCGCTTTCGGCCATGGCTTAGCGCGCCCGTGCCAGATCACGTAAGAACTGCAAGGCGTCACTGGCCAGCGGTTGATACTGATTGAGAATGTCGGCCAGGCCGATCCAGAAAATCCCCAGGCCCAACACCAGGGTCAGCGGGAAACCAATGGCGAAGATATTCAACTGCGGCGCGGCGCGGGTCATCACGCCGAAGGCAATGTTGACCACCAGCAACGCGGTGATCGCCGGCAGTACCAGCAGCAACGCCGCGCCCAGCACCCAACTGAGGCGGCCGACCACTTCCCAGAAGTGATTGACGATCAGCCCCTCGCCCACCGGCAAGGTGGTGAAGCTCTCGGTGAGGATCTCAAACGCCACCAGATGGCCGTTCATGGCCAAAAACAGCAAGGTCACCAGCATGGTCAGGAACTGCCCGATCACCGCCACCGACACGCCGTTGGTGGGGTCGACCATGGACGCGAAGCCCATGCCCATCTGGATCGAGACGATTTGCCCGGCAATCACGAAGGCCTGGAAGAACAGAGTCAGGGAGAAGCCCATCAAGGCACCGATCAGGATCTGTTCGGCAATCAGCAGTAGCGCACTGAGGTCCAGGGCGTTGACCGGCGGCATCGCCGGCAGCGTCGGCACGATGACCACGGTAATCGCCACCGTGAAAAACAGGCGTACGCGCTTGGGCACCAGGGTCGTGCCGATCACCGGCATGGTCATCAGCAACGCGCCCACACGAAACAGCGGCAGGATGAACGCGGCCACCCAGGTGCTGATCTGGGTGTCGGTCAATGCCAGCAAGGACTGCATCAGGTCAGCCGATCAACTGCGGAATACTGCCGTACAGCTGCAGGATGTATTCCATGAAGGTCTGCACCAGCCAGGGGCCGGCCACGATCAGCGTGACCAGCATGACCAGCAAGCGCGGGAGGAAGCTCAGGGTCTGTTCGTTGATCTGCGTGGCAGCCTGGAACATCGCCACCAGCAAACCGACCAACAGGCTGGGCACCACCAGCACGGCGACCATCAGGGTGGTCAGCCACAATGCTTCACGAAACAGGTCGACGGCGACTTCCGGGGTCATGGCGCTATACCCCTCCGAAACTGCCGGCCAGGGTGCCGATAATCAGCGCCCAACCGTCCACCAGGACAAACAGCATGATCTTGAACGGCAACGAAATGATCAGCGGCGACAGCATCATCATACCCATGGCCATCAGCACACTGGCCACCACCAGGTCGATGATCAGGAACGGGATAAAGATCATGAACCCGATCTGGAACGCGGTCTTGAGCTCCGAGGTGACGAACGCCGGCACCAGGATCGTCAGCGGCGCCTGGTCCGGGCTGGCGATATCGGTGCGCTTGGACAGGCGTACAAACAGTTCCAGGTCACTGGAACGGGTCTGCGACAGCATAAAATCCTTGATCGGGCCCTGGGCCTTTTCCACCGCATCCTGGGCGGTCATTTTCTCCGCCAGGTAGGGTTGCAGGGCTTGCTGGTTCACCTTGTCGAACACCGGCGCCATGATAAACAGCGTCAGAAACAGCGCCATGCCGGTAAGGATCTGGTTCGACGGGGTCTGCTGCAGGCCCAGGGCCTGGCGCAGAATCGAGAACACGATAATGATCCGGGTGAAGCTGGTCATCAGCATGACGAACGCCGGGATAAAGCTCAGCGCGGTCATGATCAGCAGGATCTGCAGACTGACCGAATACTCCTGGGCCCCGGCCGCGTTAGTGCCCAGGGTGATCGCCGGGATCGACAACGGGTCGGCGCCGAACGCCAGGGGCGCGGCCAGCAACAGCATGAGCGCCAATAGAACGCGCATTACTTCTTATCCTTCTGGTCCTTGCCCATCAGCTCCATCAGGCGCTGGGCGAACTCCGGTGTGGCGGCCTCGGTCTGGGCCACGCTCACCGGATGCTTGAGCACGTGCAACGGGGTAATCCGGCCAGGGGTGAGGCCGAGCAGGATCTGTTCCTCGCCCACCTGCACCAGCACCAGGCGATCACGCGGCCCCAGGGCCCGCGACCCCACCAGCTCGATGACCTGGGCATGGCCCGGGCCAATGCGCTGTACCCGGCGCAACAACCAGGCGAGGGCAAAGATCAACCCCACCACCAGCAACAGGCCGAGCACCAACTGAGTCAGTTGCCCAGTTACGCTGCCGCCGCCGGCCGGCGCGGCGACCTGGGCCACCGGTTCAGCCGCGAAGACGCCCAGCGGCAGCGCCCACAACAGTCCCAGCAAGCGGCGACTCATCTCAGCGCAGCTTCTTGATACGTTCGCTGGGGCTGATCACGTCAGTCAGGCGGATGCCGAACTTCTCGTTGACCACCACCACTTCGCCATGGGCGATCAGCGTGCCGTTGACCAGCACATCCAGCGGCTCGCCAGCCAGGCGATCAAGCTCGATCACCGAACCCTGGTTGAGTTGCAACAGGTTGCGGATGTTGATTTCGGTGCTGCCCACTTCCATGGAAATCGACACCGGGATATCGAGGATCACGTCCAGGTTGGGCCCATCGAGCGATACGGGCTCATGGTTCTTCGGCACGCTGCCAAACTCTTCCATGGGCAGGCGGTTACCCACCGGCGCAGTGGCGGCGTCGGCCGCCAGCAAGGCGTCGATATCGTCCTGGCCTGCATCGCCAGTCTCTTCCAGGGCAGCCGCCCATTCGTCAGCCAGGGCCTGGTCTTCGGCGGAAGTGTTTTCGTGTTCGGTAGCCATTACATGTCCTCGGCGCAGCAAAAATCATCAATTAGGGGATGCATCAGCGACGGTTGATCGGCTCAACCACTTGCAACGCCAGGTTCCCTTTGTGGGAGCCGAGCTTGACCTTGAACGACGGCACGCCATTGGCGCGCATGATCAATTCGTCCGGCAGTTCGACGGGAATCACATCCCCCGGCTGCATGTGCAAAATATCGCGCAGGCGCAACTGGCGGCGCGCCACGGTGGCACTCAGCGGCACATCGACATCCAGCAAGTCTTCGCGCAGGGCCTTGACCCAGCGTTCGTCCTGGTCGTCGAGGTCGGACTGGAAGCCGGCGTCGAGCATCTCGCGCACCGGCTCGATCATCGAGTACGGCATGGTCACGTGCAGGTCGCCGCCGCCGCCATCGAGTTCGATATGGAAGGTGGAGACCACAATGGCTTCGCTGGGCCCGACGATGTTGGCCATGGCCGGGTTCACTTCCGAGTTGATGTACTCGAAATTGACTTCCATGATCGCCTGCCAGGCTTCCTTCAAGTCGATAAAGGCCTGCTCCAGCACCATGCGCACGACGCGCAACTCGGTGGGGGTGAACTCGCGGCCTTCGATCTTGGCGTGACGGCCGTCGCCGCCGAAGAAGTTGTCCACCAGCTTGAACACCAACTTGGCGTCGAGGATGAACAAGGCGGTGCCGCGCAACGGCTTGATCTTGACCAGGTTCAGGCTGGTAGGCACGTACAGCGAATGCACGTACTCGCCAAACTTCATCACCTGCACGCCGCCCACCGCCACGTCCGCCGAGCGGCGCAGCATGTTGAACATGCTGATCCGGGTGTAGCGGGCAAAACGCTCGTTGATCATCTCCAGGGTCGGCATGCGTCCACGGACGATGCGATCCTGGCTGGTCAGGTCATAACTTTTGACGCTGCCGGGCTCGGCAGCCATTTCGGTCTGTACCAGACCATCGTCGACACCATGCAACAGGGCGTCGATTTCATCCTGGGACAGCAGGTCTTGCACGGCCATGTCGTGATCCTACTGCAATACGAAATTAGTGAAGAGCGCCTGCTCGACCACGACTTTGCCCAGTTCTTTCTGGGCCACTTCCTGCACGCTGGCCGTGACTTTCTGGCGCAGCATTTCCTGGCCCACGGGGGTGGCCAGGCTATCGAAACTCTGCCCGGAGAACAGCATCACCAGGTTGTTGCGGATCACCGGCATATGCACCTTGAGCGCATCGAGGTCCGCCTGGTTGCGCGCCAGCAGGGAAATACTCACCTGCAGGTAGCGCTGGCGACCGTTCTGGTTGTAGTTGGCGACAAAGGCCGGGAGCATCTGCTCGAAAATTGCCGGTTGCTTGACGTTGCTGGCAGTCTCGGCCGCAGGTACCGGCTTGCTCTGGGCACTGTGCATAAAGTACCAGGTAGCCCCCACCGACACGCCGATGGCCAGTAACAAGGCCACGACAATCAGCAGGATCATCTTGAGCTTGCCCTTGCCTGCTGCAGGTGCTGTTGCTGCGTCGTCACTCTTCGCCATGCCAATAATCCGTCACTATTCGGGGTTTCATAGATCCACGGGAAGGCAAGAGCAAGTGTTATGCCAGAGTTGTCTGCGGTGAGGGGGAACGCGTCAATGTAGGAGCTGGCTTGCCTGCGATAGCGGTGTATCAGGCGCGAACTATGTCGCTGACACACCGCTATCGCAGGCAAGCCAGCTCCCACATTTTGATCGGCGCCAGTTTCAGGTCAGGCGTAGTAGTCCACGGCGCTGGAGCCGATGACGGACTGGGCTATCGGTGCCGCCACTTCGGTGACTTCGCCAGCCAGGCCCGTATCATGCCCGTCGCTGTGTCCGCCACTGCCGCTGACACCCCGCGCCTGGTTCTGCTGTTGTTCCTGGCCCTGGCCCTGCCAGCCACGGGACTGGTCGGACACGTTCACGTCGACCTGGCCCATGCCCTGCTGGGCGAACATCTCCCGCAGGCGCCCGGACTGGCTTTCCAGGGCCTCGCGCACGGCGGCATGGCCGCTCATGAAGTTCACCTGAGCCTGCTGATCGGCCGTCATGTTCACGCGGATATCCAGGCGCCCCAGCTCGGCAGGCTGCAATTGGATATCGGCAGACTTGAGGTTGGCGCTGGACAGGTACATGACCCGGTTCACCACTTCCTCGGTCCAGCCGCCCTGGTGCATGGCCAGTGGCTGGTTATTCAGTGGCAAGGCGTTGGCGGTCTTGGGCGTGGCAGCCTGGGTCAGGGCGGCCAGGCGATTGGCGAAGTCATCGACGCGGGTGTCGCTGCTCGCGCCCTTCAAGTCCTTGAGGCCGTCTTCGAGCAGGCCGCTAAAGGCCTTTTCGCCACCCTGGTCGGTGCTGTCCTTGGCCGCCTGCTGGTCGACCATGGCCGCCAGGCCGTTGCTGAAGTTCTGCGCGGCGGTAGGTTCGGCCTGGGTTGGCAGGTTCTTTTGCGTAGCCTGGCTGCTGGCGGACACATGACCGCCCTGCTCCATCGCCAGGCGCACAGCCGGCAATGAGTCCAGCGGGTCGGCTTCCGGGTCGAAGGCAGGTGCAACTTCTTCAGTGACCGGCGGCGTGGTCAGCAGCGGCGTGGCGACTTCCTCCACCACGGCGGTCTGAACCGCTACCGGTGCGGGTGTCACGGCCGCGATCAAGGCCGGATCGACCACCCCATCGACCGCTGGCGGCTGGGCTTGCGCCAGGTCCTTGTCGGTATTTTTATCGTCATCGCTGCTGGCTGGCGCGTCCGCCTTGGCGGGCGGCGTGGCAGGCAAAGTCTTGCCGCTATCGGCAACGGCTGGAGTGCCAGCGGCAGGCTTGTCGTTGCCGACATCCTTCTTCGCGCTGGTGTCGGTCGGCTTGTCGCGGCTGGGCTTGGGCGCCATATCCACAGCCTTGGCGGGTGGCGCCTTGGACTCCTTGGCGAACACCTGTGCAAAGCCTGGCGCTTTGGCCCGCGTGTCCGCGGCCGTTGCCTGCGCATTGGCGGGGGAAGCCTGCGGCTTGACCGCGGGAGCGGCCTGCAGGAGCGAGTTGGGGGCTAGAGGCATAAGTCAGGTCTCCGCTGCGCAGGGTCGAGGGCGCAGGCAGAAGATAGAGAGCAAAAGTCGGGCCAGCTTTTCCAACCAGCCCCGCCAACCCTAGAAGCGCTGGCGCTCCGACTCGTACAGCGGCTTGACCAACGCGAACTCGTGATCAATCTGGTCGACCAGATTGCCCAGGTCGCTAATCTCATTCTTGGCCGACTCGACCTCCAGGCGCTGGCACAGGCGCGCCAGGCGCACCGCACCGAGGTTGCCGCTGCTGCCTTTGAAGCTGTGGGCTATGCGCCCCAGCGCCTTGGCGTCATCGCGGGCCTTGCGCAAGGCTTCGACACGTTTTTGCGAGTCATCGAGGAAGGTGTCGAGCAAATGGGGATAGTCGCCCTCCATCACTTCCTGCAAACCCACCAACACTTCACGGTCCATATGTTTGTGCGTCACTTGTTCGCTCCTTGATCAAGAATCGGCGGATTATGCCAGAGCCACCCAGCAAAACTCCACGCACACACTGCGCCCGCCATCCGCCCAGCGTACATTGCTGCTCAGTTGCCGCACCAGGCTCAGCCCGCGCCCGGACAGGCGGTCGACATCCAGCGGGCGCGCCAGGACTTTTTCCACATCAAAGCCCGGGCCGCTATCTTCGATACGCAGGCTCAGGCTCCCGCCCGCCTCGGTCGGCACCACGTCCAGGTGCACACGCACGTAGCCACTGCTCAACTGGTCGAGCCGCTCGTTGCGCTGGCGATAATAGCGGGCAAAGCCTTGCACATCGCGCTTGAGCTGGGAGTCCAGGCCCAGCACACCATGTTCCAGGGCATTGGAGTACAGCTCGGCCATCACGCTGTACAGCGCCCCGCTCTGACCACGCAGGCCGTGGATTTCCAGGAGTAACTGCAACAGGTACGGCAACGGGTTGTAACGCTTGAGGGTCTCGGCCCGAAACTCGAAACTCACCGACCAGTCCAGCGGGCACGACTGCCCGCTGTCGGTGTACAGCAGGGTCGCCGGGTACAGGGGCTGCTCGGCCAGCAAACGGATCTCGACCATGCTGATATCGTCCCGCACCTGGCCACGGAACGCGGCCAGCGCCTGCTCGATCTCGACAAACAGGCGCTCGGGCTCGCGGTTGGCAGAAAACACCTGCTGCAAGCGCTCCACCCCAAACAATTGCTCGTTGGCATCAGCGGTATCGATCACGCCATCAGACAGCAGGAACACCCGGTCGCCCAAGGCCATCGGCCAGACCTCGGTGCGGTCATCAAAGGCCTCGGGGGCCAGCACGCCCAGCGGCAAATGCCGCGACACCAGCGGCGTTCGGCGCCCCGTGGCCACGTCATGCACATAGCCATCGGGCATGCCGCCGTTCCACACCTCCACCACCCGCCGCTGCACACTGAGGCACAGCAGCGTGGCGCAGCAGAACATGTCCACCGGCAGGATGCGCTTAAGCTTGGCGTTCATCTCCCGCAGGGTCTGCGCCAGGCCGTAGCCCTTGGCGGTCATGCCATAGAACACCTCGGCCAGGGGCATCGCGCCGACGGCGGCCGGCAAGCCATGGCCGGTGAAATCGCCCAGCAACACATGCATATCGCCCGACGGCGTGTAGGCCGCCAGCAGCAGGTCGCCATTGAACAGCGCATAGGGCGATTGCAGGTAACGGATGTTGCGCGCGGCATTCAGGCAGCCGGAGTGGGCGACCTTGTCGAACACCGCCTTGGCCACCCGCTGCTCATGCAGCAGGTAGTCATGGTGCCGGGCGATCTGGTCGCGCTGCTCAAGTACGGTGGCCTGCAACCGGCGCAGGCGGTCCATGGCATTGATCTTCGCCGCCAGGATGATCCGGTTGTAGGGTTTGGCCAGGAAGTCATCGCCGCCGGCATCCAGGCAGCGTGCCAGGGCTTCACTCTCACGCAGGGACGTGAGGAAGATGATCGGCACCAGCGCCTCGCCGGCCAACTGCTTGATCTGCCGGGCCGCCTCGAAGCCATCCATCACCGGCATCAAGGCATCCATCAACACCAACTGCGGGCGCTCGCGGGCAAATACCTGCACCGCTTGCGCGCCGTCACTGGCGGTGAGCACTTGATGGCCCTGGCCGCGCACGATGGTCGAGAGCAACAAAAGATCGGTAGCGCTGTCTTCAGCGATCAGCACGGTCAGGGTTTCGGGAGCCTGGGCGCTCAACTGATAGCAAACAGTTTGTCGAAGTTGGAGATCGCGAGGATCTTGCGCACGTCAGAGTTGCTGTTGATCACACGCACATCTGCCGCGTTACCCGCATGATCGCGCAGCAACAGGAGCATGCCCAGGGCCGAACTGTCGAGATAGGTGGCCTCTTTCAAGTCCACGATGTAGGTCTGGGGGACCTTGTAGAACCGCTCATAGGCATCACGAAAGGCCTGGTGACTGCCGAAATCGAACCGGCCCTTGATTGCGATCGTCAACTCCTTCCCATCCAGGGACACTTCTGACGCGACTGACATACGACTGCTTCCTTGTCGTGGGTAGGTGCAACAAGGTTTAGCAGGTGATCGCAGAGTGGGCAACAAACGCAATCAAATGGGTGGCGCGCTTGGGTGCTGCGGGCTTGGCCTAATGCTGATCAGTCAAGCGAACGCAATGCTCAACGCATTGAAGATCAAATGTGTGTGTGGCTTGCCTGCGGTGGCGGTGGATCAGGTGCCAGAAGTAGTGACTGGACTGCCGCTATCGCGGGCAAGCCCGCTCCCACAGGGGATCTCACTGGGGAAGAGAATGTTGGCACCACCACAGATCAAGTGTGGGAGCGGGCTTGACTGACGGGCATCAGGGCAAGCCCTGGACAGCGGTTTATCAGAAACAAATGAGCGACTGATCCACCGCTAGCGCAGCATGAGCCTCTACACAACTCTTCGATGGTTCTTGGGTTGTATAGATACTCATAGCTATCGCAATTTTTGCCTGCCGGCGTGGCTAGTATTGATCCTGACGCGGCAGGCGCTGAGACAGTTCATCGAGCAGCTTTTGCTCGCGCTTGTCCTCCAGCGCCCGTGCTTCGTCGATGTAGCGCTGCACCAGCTTGCGCAGGCCTTCGACCCGGGCGTAGGCCTGTTGCCAGCCTTCGCGGGCCTTGTCCAGGTTGTTCTGGTGCCAGGCCAGGCTCTGGCGCTGCTGGCCGACGGCGCTTTCCAGCTGGTTGAGAAAGTGCTGGTAGTTCATCAGCCACTGCCCGGAAACCCCCTTGCTGCCGCGATCGATCCACTGCTGCTGGTATTCGCCCCGAAAGCGCTCCAGGTCGCCCAGCTTGCTCTCGGCCAGGCGTACCTGGCCCTGGAAATGCCCCAGGCGCTGGGCGGCGGTGCGTTCGGCGCTTTCGGCCATCTCCACCACGGGAGCAAGGCGCGCGGCGCGACTGGTTGCCATGGCCGGTTAACCGCCAGGCGCAGGCGCGAACACCGAGGCCAGGTGCGCTTCGCTTTCGGCCATGCTGATGTTGTCGTTCAGGCCCTGGCGCAGGTAGGTCACCAATTGCGGCTGCAGGGCAATCGCCAGGTCGGTCTCGCGGTCGCCGCCGGCCACATAGGCGCCGACGCTGATCAGGTCGCGACTCTGCTGGTAGCGCGACCACAACTGCTTGAACTGCTGGGCGCGGGTCATATGTTCGGCGCTGACCACCGACGGCATGACCCGGCTGATGGAGGCCTCGATATCGATGGCCGGGTAATGCCCTTCCTCGGCCAGGCGCCGCGACAGCACGATGTGCCCGTCGAGCACGCCCCGCGCCGAGTCGGCAATCGGGTCCTGCTGGTCATCGCCTTCGGACAACACGGTGTAGAACGCCGTGATCGAGCCGCCACCGGCCTCGGCATTCCCCGCCCGCTCCACCAGCTTGGGCAGCTTGGCGAACACGGACGGCGGATAACCCTTGGTCGCCGGCGGCTCGCCAATGGCCAGGGCGATTTCCCGCTGGGCCTGGGCGAAACGCGTGAGCGAGTCCATCAGCAACAGGACATTCTTGCCCTTGTCGCGAAAATATTCGGCAATCCGCGTGCAGTACATGGCCGCGCGCAGACGCATCAGCGGCGCGTCGTCCGCCGGGGACGCCACCACCACCGAGCGCTTGAGGCCTTCTTCACCGAGGATATGCTCGATGAACTCCTTCACCTCACGGCCCCGCTCGCCGATCAACCCGACCACGATGATGTCGGCCTCGGTAAAGCGCGTCATCATGCCCAGCAGCACACTCTTGCCCACGCCGGTACCGGCGAACAGGCCCAGGCGCTGGCCGCGACCGACCGTCAATAAACCGTTGATACAGCGAATGCCCACGTCCAGCGGCTGGCTGATGGGGTTGCGCTTGAGCGGGTTGATGGTCGGGCCGTCCATCGGCACCCAGTCTTCGGCCTTCATCCCGCCCTTGCCGTCCAGCGCACGGCCGGCGCCGTCGAGCACCCGCCCGAGCATGCTCATGCCCATCGGCAGGCGCCCGGTATCGGCCAGCGGCACGACCCGCGCGCCCGGCGCGATGCCGGCGAGGCTGCCGACGGGCATCAGGAAAATCTTGTTGCCGGAAAAGCCCATGACTTCCGCTTCCACCTGTACCGGGTGGTAACTGTCATCGTTGATCACCAGGCAGCGGCTGCCCATGGCGGCGCGCAGGCCTTCGGCTTCGAGGGTCAGGCCGACCATGCGCAGCAGGCGGCCTTCAAGGATCGGCTGGCCGGGCAACTCGGTGGCTTCGATATAACCGCCCAGGCGCTTGGCGAAGCTGGTGCGGTCAAGGCGCATCAGGCGCGTCCAGGTCGGTGCTCAGGTCGGGCGCCGCTGGGTGCAGGGCCTGTTCGTGCAACTGGTCGAACAGCTTGGCCATGATCTGCGTGATGCGCGTCTCGACCGTAGCATCGATCCGGCTGTGCTCGGTCTCGACCCGGCAACCACCGGGCTGCAACGCGGCATCCTCGACAATCCGCCAAGTTTCCTCATGGCGCTCGCGCAGGGCTTTGACCTGCTCGAAATCCTGCGGGTTGATGTACAGCCGCACGTTGCCGACGCCCAGGGGCAGCAGCTTGAGGGCTTCGCGCATCACGCTTTCAATCTGGCTGGAGTCCAGCGCCAGTTCACGCTGGATAACCTGGCGAGTGATGTGTTCCACCAGGCCCACCATGGCTTTTTCCAATTGCGAGTCCTGCTCGGCAATCGGCGCAAACAGGCTGCCCATCAGGCGCTCCAGGCTGGCCAGTTTCACACTGAGGGCCGCGTCAGCTTCCTGGCGGACCTTGAGGGTGGTGCTGTGGAAACCTTCTTTCTCGCCAGTGGCAAAGCCTTCGTTGTAAGCCTCCTGGCGGATGCTTTCGAGCTCTTCGAGGGTCAGTGGCTGGACTTCGTCCAG
This sequence comes from Pseudomonas sp. HC1(2025), assembly GCF_058742075.1. Classification (NCBI taxonomy): domain Bacteria; kingdom Pseudomonadati; phylum Pseudomonadota; class Gammaproteobacteria; order Pseudomonadales; family Pseudomonadaceae; genus Pseudomonas; species Pseudomonas sp. HC1(2025). Next base: position 4,143,817 of record NZ_CP196017.1, read on the forward strand.
GGGCACTTCTTCCATTTCCACCGGCACTTCTTCCACCGGCTCAGGCTCGGGCTCAGGCTTGTGCGGGTCGAAGCTGGGCAGCGACCAGACGTCGAACCCGCCGACGTCCCGGGCGCGAATCAGATCGCTGGGCGTCTCATCATTGTTCGACATGCGCTGGGCCTTAGATCATTTCTTCGCCGCCCTTCCCGCCGAGAACGATTTCTCCGGCTTCGGCCATACGGCGGGCAATGGTGAGGATTTCTTTCTGCGCGGTTTCCACGTCGCTGACGCGCACCGGGCCCTTGGCTTCGAGGTCGTCGCGCAACAGTTCGGAGGCACGCTTGGACATGTTCTTGAAGATCTTTTCCTTGACGCCCTCGTCCGAACCCTTGAGGGCCAGCACCAGCACATCGGAGGACACTTCGCGCAGCAACGCCTGGATGCCACGGTCGTCGACATCGGACAGGTTGTTGAACACAAACATCAGGTCTTCGATCTGCACCGACAGGGTGTCGTCGATCTCGCGGATCGAGTCCATCAACTGGCCTTCCACCGAACTGTCGAGGAAGTTCATGATGTCGGCCGCGCGCTTGATACCACCCAGGGTGGTGCGGGCCGCGTTGGAGTTGCCGGAGAACTGCTTCTCCAGGATCGTGTTCAGTTCTTTCAAGGCCGCCGGTTGCACGGTGTTCAACGACGAGACGCGCAGGATGATGTCCAGGCGCACCTTGTGGTCGAAATGGCCGAGTACTTCGCCGGCCTGGTCCGGGTCCAGGTAAGCCACGACAATCGCCTGGATCTGCGGGTGCTCGTAACGGATCACGTCCGCCACCGCCCGCGGCTCCATCCACTTGAGGCTGTCCAGGCCACTGGTGTTGCCGCCCAGCAGGATGCGGTCGATCAGGCCGTTGGCCTTGTCTTCGCCCAGGGCCGAGGTGAGCATCTTGCGGATATAGCTGTCGGAGCCGACGCCCAGGCTGGTCTGGTCGCCGACGATCTCGACGAACTCGCTCATCACCTGCTCGACTTGCTCACGGTGCACATTGCGCATCTGCGCCATGGCTACGCCGACCCGTTGCACTTCCTTGGGGCCCATATGGCGCAGCACTTGGGCCGCGTCGGTCTCACCCAGGGACAGCAACAGCACGGCGGCTTTGTCGACCCGGGTCAGCTTGGCAACAGAGGCTCGATTATCACTCATCTGCGTTGATCCACTCTTTCACGACCTGGGCCACACGACCCGGATCTTCTGCCACCAGACTTTTGATTGCATTCAACTGCGCGTCATACCCTTCGCTCGGGCTTGGCAGCAGAATGCTCTGCGGCCCGCCGAGGCTGACGCGGTCGTTGGCCAGTTCGCCATCCAGGCCGCCCATGCCACCCAACTCGACATCGCCGAACGGCGCCAACTGCTTCTTGCCGTGGCCGGTGATGTTGTTGAGCACAGGGCGCAGCACGCCAAACACCAGCACCAGGATGAACAACACCCCCAGCACTTGCTTGACGATGTCCCAGAACCAGGGTTGAGAGTAGAACGGAATATCGGCGATCACCTCGCCGCGCTCCAGGGAGAACGGCATGTTGATCACGCTGACGCTGTCGCCACGGCTGGCATCGAAGCCCACGGCGTCCTGTACCAGGCGGGTGAAGCGCGCCAATTCATCGGCGGTCCACGGCGCGCGGGTAGTTTCGCCGTTGGCGGCGTTGATCTTGACCTGGTCGTCCACCACCACCGACACCGACAGGCGGTTCAAGCGCCCTTGCTGTTGCTTGGTGTGGCTGATAGAGCGGTCCAGCTCGAAGTTCTTGGTGGACTGCTGACGCTTGTCGGCCGGGTATGGCGCGAGCATCGGCTGGCCGGTGGCCGGGTCCATGATTTGCTGGCCGTTGGCGTCCAGCAGTGGCTGGCCCGGCTGCACGGCGCTGGCGGTCGCGGCGGCGCCACCGGTGGTTTGCGGGGCACTGGCCGGGGCTGGCGGCTGATTGCTCAGGGCGCCGGGTACACCTTGCGGCGGACCATTGGCGGCGGTGCGCTGCTCGCTGGTCGATTGCTCGCTGCGCAGGGCCGGCTGGTCGGGGTTGAACTGCTCGGAAGTCGACTCGACGGCGCTGAAGTCCACGTCGGCAGACACTTCAGCCTTGTAGCGGTCGTTGCCCAGCACCGGTTGCAGGATGTTGTGCACACGCTGGGTGAGCATGCTTTCCATGCGGCGGCTGTAGTCGAACTGCTTGCCGGCCATGGTCAGCGCGGAGTTTTCCGCCTGGTCGGAGAGCAGGTTGCCCTTCTGGTCAACCACGGTGATCTGCGACTTGCTCAACTCGGGCACGCTGGTCGCCACCAGATTGACGATGGCCAGGACCTGGCCCGGCTCCAGGGAGCGCCCGGCAAACAGCTCGACCAATACCGAGGCGCTGGGCTTGCGCTCGTCGCGTACGAATACCGAGCTTTTTGGGATGGCCAGGTGCACACGGGCACCCTTGACGTTATTCAGGCTGGCGATGGTGCGCGCCAGTTCGCCTTCCAGGCCGCGACGGTAGCGGGTGGCTTCCATGAACTGGCTGGTACCCAGGCCCTGGTCTTTATCGAGAATCTCGAAGCCGATGTTGCCATCGGTCGGCGCCACACCCGCGCCGGCCAGCTTCAGGCGGGCACGGGCGACGTCGTCGGCCTTGACCAGCAAGGCGCCGGAGTTGGGTTCGATGGTGTAGGCGATATCGGAGGCGGCCAGGGTTTCCATGACCTGCTTGGCATCCATCCCCGCCAGGCTGCCATAGAGCGGCCGGTAATCGGGCTGCTGGGACCACAACACCACGGCAAAACCAATCGCCACGCTGGCAGCCAGGCCGACCATCAGGCCCACCTGACGCAACATGGTCATTTCGGAGAGGTTTTCCAGGAACGACAGGCCAAACAGCGGCGGCTTGCCGTCTGTCTTGGCGGGTACGTTATCCACGACTGCTTCTGCCATGACTTAAATCTCGTCCTTAAACCGGCATCTGCATGATGTCTTGATAAGCCTGAACCAGCTTGTTACGCACCTGGGTCAGAGCCTGGAAGGAAACGCTGGCTTTTTGCGAAGCGATCATCACGTCGGTGAGATCCACGCCGCTCTTGCCGATTTCAAAGGCCGTCGACAATTGAGTGGACGCCTGCTGGGTGTCGCTGACTTTGTTGATGGCTTGGCCGAGCATGTCGGCAAAGCTGCTTTGGCCCAATTCCGGCACTTGCGCGACGGATTTCGGCTGGGACATGGCGTCCATTTGCATGGAACGCATATCCAACATCAACCGATTGAACTCAACACCTTGGCTCATGAACTTCTCTCTCCGACGACCCGCAATTTTTTGACACTACGCAGCGGTTAGTACGGGTAGTAGCAACAAGGGTGCCAGCTCCCTGGCAACTCGTAAGAAAAGCCAACAAACCTTGTCAGCCAATGTATATCTCAGCTGGCGAAAAGGAACGCTTCCACATCCATCCCGGCATCGCGCATTTGCGCCAGCTTGTAGCGCAGGGTGCGCGGGCTGATGCCCAGGCGCTCGGCCGCCTCTTTGCGCCGGCCACGCTCGGCGCGCAGGGTGTCGATGATCATCTGGAATTCACGGCGCCGCAGGTCGTCGCCCAGGCCACCGGCAGCCTCGGCCGGGGCGCTTTCCAGCGGGGTTGGGGCCAGGCTCGGCATCGGCGCAGAACCGGCGCCGACGGCCAGGCAGAAGTCCTGGGGCTGGATCAGGCCGCCCTGCTGCAAAATCAGCGCGCGCTGGATCGCGTTGTCCAGTTCGCGCACGTTGCCAGGCCATGGGTAACTGATCAGGCAGGCCTGGGCCTCGGCCGACAGGCGCGCCTGGGCGTGCTTCATTTTATTGACGTGCTTGCTCAGCAGGCGCTCGGCCAGTGGCACGATGTCGGCCGGGCGCTCACGCAGCGGGCGCCAGGCCAGCGGGAACACCGAAAGCCGGTAGAACAGATCTTCACGAAAGCGCCCCGCCGCCACTTCGCCGGCAAGGTCGCGGTTGGTGGTGGCGACCACGCGGATATCCAGCTGGATCGGCTTGCGCGCCCCCACCCGCTCCACTTCGCGCTCTTGCAGCACGCGCAGCAGCTTGGCTTGCAGGCCCAGGGGCATTTCGGAGATTTCGTCGAGCAGGATGGTGCCGCCATCGGCCTGCTCGAACTTGCCGGCTTGGGCGGCAATGGCGCCGGTGAACGAGCCTTTTTCATGGCCGAACAAGGTGGCTTCGAGCATGTTGTCGGGGATTGCCGCGCAGTTGATCGCGATAAACGGCTGGCTGGCCCGATGGGATTGCTGGTGGATGTAGCGCGCCAACACTTCCTTGCCGGTACCCGACTCACCAGAGATCAGCACCGTGGAGTCACTGCGGGCGACCTTGGCCGCCAGCTCGAGCAATTGCGCACTGGCCGGCTCGAAGGCGATCGGGCCCTCGCCGTCTGCCGCGCCCACCACGCCAAGCGCATGGCGCGCCACCAGCTCGATCAGCGCCCTGGGCTCGAATGGCTTGACCAGGTAGTCCGCCGCGCCCTGGCGCATGGCATCGACCGCGCGCTCTACCGCGCCGTGGGCGGTCATCAACAGCACCGGCAGTTGCGGTTGGCGTGCGCGCAGCAGGCCGAGCAACTGGTGGCCGTCCATGCCGGGCATATTGACGTCGCTGACCACCAGGCTGAAGGACTCTTGCTCCACCGCCGCCAAGGCTTCCTCGGCCGAACCGACCGCCCGATAGTCATGGCCCGCCAACAGCAGCGTGTCAGCCAGTGCTTCACGCAGGGCGCGATCGTCTTCAACCAGTAAAACCTTGATAGCCATTTATCCTTACTCCGCGCTTGCCGCGCCTGAAAACAGCGGCAGCGTTATCAATGCACAGGTGCCGCGCCCCACACGGGAGCGCAACTGCAATTCTCCCTGATGAGCACGGGCCACTGCCTTGACCACGGTCAGCCCCAGGCCGGTCCCGTTGGTCTTGGTGGTAAAGAAAGGTTCGCCCAGGCGTTGCAGCACCGCCGGATCAATCCCGCTGCCGCTATCGCTGATGCACAGGCGCAGGGTTTGCCCGCGGCTGTACAGGTGCACTTTGAGCCGCGCCCCCGGGCCGCTGGCCTGGCTGGCGTTTTCGATCAGGTTGAGCAGCGCGCCTACCAGGGTGTCGCGGTTGCACAGCAACTCGCCCCAATGGCTGTCGCACTGCCAGCGCACCGACGCTTCCTGGACATGGGTGGCGGCGGCGGCTTGCAGCGCCTGCAGCAAGGCGGCGGGCGTGACGCGGTCGGTCAGCGGCAATTCGCCCCGGGCGAAGACCAGCATGTCGCGCACCTGGTGCTCCAACTCATGCAGGCGCTCCTTGAGCCGCCCGGCAAACCGCTGATGGGTGGCGGCTGGCAATTGCTCATCAGTCAAATGACTGGCGTAGATCAAGGCGGCGGACAACGGCGTGCGAATCTGATGCGCCAGAGAAGCGACCATCCGCCCCAGGGACGACAGGCGTTCATGGCGCGCCAATTGGTCCTGCAGGTGCCGGGTTTCTGTCAGGTCGTTGAGCAGCACCAGTTGGCCGGGCTCGGCATCCAGGGAACGGGTGGCGATGGACAGGCGGCGCCCATCCTTGAGGGAAATTTCGTGACCGTCGTCTTCACGGGGGGCAAAGCAGCGGGTGATGACATGGCGCCACAGCTCGCCTTCCAGCGGCAGGCCCAGCAGGTCGCAGGCTGCCGGGTTGGCTTCGCGCACGCGGCCCTGGTCGTCGATCACGATCACGCCACCGGGCAACAGGTCGAGGAGGTTTTGCAGGCGGTTGGCCAGGCGCTCTTTCTCGGCCAGCTCTTGCATGCGCTGGGCGCTGACCACCGCCAACTCGCCCTTGAGCTCCGAAACCCGGGCTTCCAGCAGGCTGTAGGAGTCCGTCAACTGGCTGGACATCTGGCTGAACAGCGAAAACGCCTGCTCAAGCCCTTGCCGGCTGATCTGCTCTACGGACGGGACAAGTCCCTGGGTGTCAGGGACTGAAGAAAGGTGGGCGGCGTGGGGCATCGTGCTCTCTCGCTTGGCTGACCGTCAGTTAAACGGAACGTTGCGAGTGCTATAGCAATACCCGTGCCTAAAAAAATATCCTTATTTTTCAGCAGGTTGAAAAACAGGCGTCAATCATCCGCCTGTTCATCACCTTCACGCCGGCTCATGCCGTACTTGCGCATCTTCTCCACCAGGGTGGTGCGGCGGATGCGCAGGCGCTCGGCGGCACGGGCAACGATGCCATTGGCGTCGTCCAGGGCCTGCTGGATCAACCCTTGTTCGAGGCTGCCGAGGTAGTCCTTCAGGTCCAGGCCTTCGGGCGGCAACATGGCGGTGGCGCCGAAGTCCGGGGTGTGGCCGTTGATCGCGACGCGTTCTTCGAGGTCGCTGCGCAGGCTGTCCACCAGTTGCTCGTCTTCATCGTCGACGTAGCGGAATTTCTTCGGCAACTCGACCACGCCGATCACCCCGTACGGATGCATGATCGCCATGCGCTCCACCAGGTTGGCCAGCTCGCGCACGTTGCCCGGCCAGCCGTGGCGGCACAGGGACATGATCGCGGCAGAGTTGAAACGGATCGAGCCGCGCTTTTCGTGTTCCATGCGCGAGATCAGTTCGTTCATCAGCAACGGGATGTCTTCCACGCGCTCGCGCAGCGGGGCCATCTCGATGGGGAATACGTTGAGGCGGTAGTACAGGTCTTCGCGGAAGCTGCCGACCTCGATCATGCTTTCGAGGTTCTTGTGGGTGGCCGCGATGATGCGCACATCGACGCTCTGGGTCTTGTTGCTGCCCACACGCTCGAAAGTGCGCTCCTGCAATACGCGCAGCAGCTTGACCTGCATCGGCAGCGGCATATCGCCGATTTCGTCGAGGAACAGGGTGCCGCCGTTGGCCAGCTCAAAACGCCCGGCACGGCTGGTGATCGCCCCGGTGAAGGCGCCCTTCTCGTGGCCGAACAGTTCGCTTTCGAGCAGCTCCGCAGGGATCGCCCCACAGTTGACCGGCACGAAAGGTCCGTCGCGGCGCTTGGAGTGGTAATGCAGGTTACGCGCGACCACTTCCTTGCCGGTGCCGGACTCGCCGAGGATCAGCACGCTGGCATCGGTATCGGCCACTTGCTGCATCATCTGGCGCACGTGCTGGATCGCACGGCTGGTGCCGACGAGGCTGCGGAACAGGTTGGGTTCGCGGTGACGTCCACGCTCGCGGGCCTGGTCGTACATCTCGCGATAGACCTGGGCACGGTGCAGGGAGTCGAGCAATTTGCTGTAGCTGGGGGGCATTTCCAGGGTGGAAAGCACACGGCGGCGCTGGTCTTCCGGCAAATCCACGGAAGAAATATCGCCCATCAGCAACACCGGAAGGAACTCATCCCAGGTTGAGAGTGTCTTTAACAGGCCAGGAACTGCGCCAGGAGCGTTTACCGTCCCGATCAGCACACAGATGACTTCACGGCTCGACGACAAAGAGCTGACCGCCTGCTGCCAATCGTGGCTACCGCAGGGCAAATTTTCTTCGCCAAGAAAATTCAAAATCACCGCCAAGTCGCGGCGACGGACGCTATCGTCATCAATCAGCAGAATTTTCGTTTCACGCCACATGCAATAGCAACTTCCCTAGTAAAACTCTAATGCCCTCGAATCGGGGCAATCTAGATAGCTGTAGGCGTTTTCTGCGCTACGGATACCTGACGTCTGAAAATAGCACTAGTTAAGTCAAAATTATGCGAGCAGTCAAATTTATGACGCGCTATGTTCGGATTAACTGAGCCAGATCAGCCGAACAGATGGTAAACCTTTGACGCATTTTTCGCTTGGTTGATCTGCGACATCTCTTCAAATATCGCCTGGCGCTCGCCGGTCGTCACTTCCAGCAACTGCTGGTAGACCGCTAACAGGCTTTCCAGCTTCTCCCGCAGCGCGTCCTCGTCCACCGGCGCTTCGCTGAGCACCTCGTCGATCCAGACACGGCAGCCCATGTCCAATTCGCTGATCGCATCCCAATTGCGCTCTGCCAGCGCGCCAACCAAAGCGTCGCGGGTTTCGTCAATCCGTTGCAGTGCGTGGCTCATGCTGTGTTCCTCAAGGCCGACGGCCTTATTGTGGCGCGATGGCATCCCAGCCTTGTTTCACGGTGATCATCAGGCGGGCAACTTCGTCGATAATTTCGGGATCGTTGCTGGAATTGGCTTGAACCAGACGTGTATTCATATATTCGTACAGACTGTCCAACTGCTGGATCGCGGCAGGATCGTCAGCCTTCTCTTCATCGAGCCCTTGACGCAACCCAGTGATGATGTCGATAGCCTTGGCAATCAGTACGCATTTTTGAGCCACGTCGCCACGGGCCATTGCCCCTTTGGCCTGAGCCATACGATCAAGGCCGCCCTCAAGCAGCATCTGGATCAGGCGGTGAGGGCTGGCCTCGGACACCTGAGCGTGGGAGTTAACCTTCTGATATTGGCGAAGGGCTTTCATCGGGTTCATGTTGCTACCTCGTTACACGCCATGGGCGAATAGGTTTGCTCTAACCAGTTTTTCGACCAGGACGTAAAAAACTTTAATCCAGCACTCGCCCCCCGAAGGAGCTGACGTACCCTTCTTGAGCACGTCAGCCAGCCCGGGATCAGCTCGATGATTTGGGATTATTCAGCGAGTTGAGAGTGGTCATGATGCTGGAGCTGCTGGCATTGATCTTGGCGATCATCGTGTCCATCGCCGTGTATTTGGACATGAGGCTCGTCTGCAAGCTCTCCATGCGCCGATCAAGGTCTGCCTGCTGGGTTGTCAGAGCCGTGAACTTGTTATTGAGATCCGTGACACGAGAGGCCAGCGTCCCAGTGGTACCGACGTAGGAATCGGTGACCTTGGTCATACGCGAAATCAAGCCATTGGTACCCGTGAAGAGCTTGGCAATATCAGCCGCCCCCTTAACCACTGCCTTATCCCACGACTTATCGTCCAGGCTTAACAAGCCGGTTTTCTGATCCGTGGTGATACCCATCTGGGAAAGACTGCTAATAGATCCCCCGCCCGAACCGTTGACCAATTCACTGCGCACGCTGGAAACAAGGTCGCGCATCGACGCATCACCGGTCAAGGCGCCAGCCGTGGTAGTCGCAGCATCGCCGGTGGCGGTAACCTTGGTCTGGGCATTGATACTCGTCATCAGGGCGTTGTACGCCGTGACAAAGGACTGCACCGAGGTCTTCAGCGTAGCCGTGTTGCTTTCAACGTTGATGGTGATTGGCTTGGTTTTGTCAGCCGCTACTAAGTCCAACGTCACACCACTGATAGCAGAAGTCACCTTGTTGCTCGTGGACTCCATGGCAATACCATCGATGGTGTACTTCGCGTTCTGCGCGACTGGCCCCTTGTCGTAACCAACTGCCAGGTCTGCGTTGCCACTCAATGTGATGTCGGTTCCAACGCCGGTATTGCTTGAGCCAATCACCAGGCGTGCGCCGTTGGAGTCACTCAACACGTTGGCACTGATACCTTGGGCAGACAGCTGGGTGTTGATCGACTCACGCACTTGTTGCAGGGTCGCGCCGCCTGGTATCAATACGTCGTAATTCTTGCCCGACTGAGTGATAGTCAGCGTCTGGTTTTCTTCAGTTGGGTTGGCTACTGCTGCCGCACCAGTGAATACCTTAGTGGTTGCCTTGGACGAAGTCGCCAAGTCATTTACCACAACCACGTATTTGCCACTGGAGGCTGCATCACCCAGTGTAACCTTGATGTTTTTATCTTCGGACGAGGTAGCCGCCAGCCCATTGAAGGCTGACACGTTGTTCAACTTGGCGATCGCCGCCCGATAGGCTTCCAGCGCACTCTTTACAGTGCCAACTGCCGACAACTGAGTTGTGGTAATTTTTTGCTGGTTGGTGATTTGGGATTGCTTTGGCGCTTTTTCCGCCCCCACCAACGCCTTGACGATAGCCTGCGTGTCGTAGCCCGAACCCGGGCCGGAAATCGTTGAACTAGCCATTTGCTTTTCTCCTTGTCCTGCGGCTGCCGCTTTATTGGCGGATGAACGCCCAGACAGCAATCAGAAACATGTTTCGTGCCAACTCAAGCCCGTGTATCAAACAACAGACTGCTGGCATCGCTCAGGTTCTGCGCCAGCTTCAGCGCGGTCTCCGATGGAATCTGGCGGATCACTTCGCCACTGTCGGTGGCGATCACCTTGACGACCACTTTACCGGTGGTGTCATCGATGGAAAAGTCCAGGTTACGCTGGGTAGCCTGCACAAACTCGCGAATATCGGTTACAGCTTTTTCTAATGCCACACGCTGCGGGGCCTCGGTGGAAGCCGAGTCATTCTCCGGCGCGGGCTTGACCGGCGTGACGGAAGCGCTAGGGGCCTGGGTTGTCCCAGCCGGGTAAGACGCGTTCAGCTTGATGCTCATGTCCATGTCATCACCTCAAAACTGAAAAAAACGAAAGGGCACGTAGACGCGCCCTTCCGTTAATCAACCGATACCGACTATTACTGAAGCAGCTTCAGAACAGCGGATGGCAGTTGGTTGGCCTGGGACAGGATCGCAGTCGAAGCCTGTTGCAGGGTTTGCTGCTTGGTCAGTTCAGCGGCTTCAGAAGCGAAGTCGGCGTCCTGTACACGGCTACGGGCAGCAGTGGAGTTTTCAGAGATGCTTTGCAGGTTGGCCACGGTGCTGTCGAAACGGTTTTGTACAGCACCCAGTTGCGAACGCTGGCTATCCACTTGCTGAATCGCGCCTTCCAGAGCCTGGATGGTTTGTTGAGCAGAGGTTGCGCTCAGAATGCTCAGGTCAGCAACAGTCGTGTCCATGGTGGTAGCTGCGGTCGGAGTTGCAGACGCTGCGGTCAGACCCAAGGTAGCCAAGCCAGTACCGGCGCTACCGTCAGCAACAGTGATGTCTTTGGTGGAGAACAGGTTCAGGGTGTTGTCAGCGTTTTTACTGGCAGTCACACCGGTACTGGCGCTGTTGATGGACGACACGATGTCAGCCATGGTCGAACCAGCAGTGAACTTCACTTCAGTACCGTTCAAGCTTACCGAAGTAGCGGTGCCCAGCTTGGCTTCAGTAGTACCGGCCGACAGACCCAACTTGGCCAGTGCGCCAGCACCACCATTTGTAGCTACGCCAGTACCGTTGCCCAGCTTGATAGCTTTGCCATCAGCGGAGCTCAGCAGCAAGCGGCCTTCCGAAGAAACAGTGGCGGTAACGCCAGTGCCAGGAACAATCGGCGGGCCAGCTACATCAGCGGCCGCAGTGTTGATCTTGCCAGCGATTGCAGCTAGGTCGTCACCAACAGCAAAGGCAACGTTTTTGCCATTGATATTAATCTCAGCTTTAGCGTCCAGCTTGCCAGGCACAGCCGGGGTAGTGGTAGTAGTACCTGCAACCACAGCTGGAGTAGTCATACCGCTGTTGGCAGTACCACCAGCTACAGTGATTGCCGCAGCAGAGGTCAGTTTCAGCTTGCCGGCATCGTCGCTTGCAACAACACCAATATCTGCGGTGTTGTTGATTGCAGTAATGGCTGCAGTCAACGTCATGCCAGCTGTCAGCGTTACCGCTTTAGAGTTGATGGTCAGTGTTTCACCACCAGCTGGGATGGTGCCCCACGCAGCGTTACCGGTAGAGGTGAACGGAGTAGTGGTAGTGACTGCTGGAGTACCACCTGGCAGCGTTACAGCATTAGCAGTAACGGAAGCCGATAGGGAGGTGGTTGCACCTTTTACATTTGCTTCGCTGTAAGTACCCTTCAGGCCCGCAGCGCTCAGGTCGCTCATACCAAACGAAATAGTCTGGTTGGCATCAGCACCGATCTGGAAGCCAACGTTCTGGAAGGAGCCATCCAGCAGTTTACGACCACCGAAAGTAGTGGTCTGAGCAATACGAGTCAGCTCACCGGATTTAGCCGTAAACTCTTGCTGCAAGGAAGCACGGTCAGCGTCGCTTTTATCACCGTTCGCGGACTGCAGAGCCAGTTCACGCAGACGTTGCAGAATGTTGGTGGATTCTTGCATCGCGCCTTCAGCGGTCTGGGCGATGGAAGTACCGTTGTTGGCGTTGGCGATGGCAACGGTCATGCCTTTGACTTGGGAAGTCAGACGGTTAGCGATCTGCATGCCAGCGGCGTCGTCTTTGGCGCTGTTGATTTTCAGGCCGGAAGACAGACGGGTCATCGAGGTGCCCAGGGCATCGCCGGCTTTGTTCAGGTTCCGCTGAACGGTCAACGATGTAATGTTGGTGTTTACTGATAAAGCCATGACGAAATCCTCGTGGGTTGGATACTGCGGCTTCCGGCCCTGGCAACCGCCGGGTGTGGCCTAGAGAACCTTCGTAATAGTTATCGTCGTGAATGCAGGTTGCTTGAGGATTTTTTTGAATTTTTTTACTAGCCCTGTGCCACCCCTTGTATTTCAAGGCCTTATAGATGGTCAAAATGCCAGCGATCACGGGTTACTGGCGCCAGAACACCGCCTCAATACGCGCATAAAAAAACGCCCATGATCTTTCGACCCTGGGCGTTTTTTATGCAGCCTATCAAAGCATCACGGCCGATAGATAATCGCCGAGCCCCACGACAGGCCAACGCCAAACCCACTCAGGGCCACGCGCTTCCACTCGGCGTCCATCACGTGCTTTTCCAGCAGCAGCGGAATGCTCGATGACACGGTGTTACCGGTCTCGACCATATCCTTGATGAATTTCTCCACCGGTGCATCTTCAAAACGGCGGGCCACGGCGTCGACAATCGCCGCACTGCCCTGGTGGATGCAGAACGCGTCGATGTCATCGGCCACAAGGTCCGACTCTTTGAGCAGCTCGTGCAAATGCGCCGGCACTTTGAGCAATGCGAAGTTGAAGACCTGGCGGCCATTCATGAAGAACACCCCATCGCTGACCTTCAAGTGCGGTGCGCCGGAGCCGTCGGTGCCGAACTTGGCCTTGCCCAGCTGCCAGGGAGCGTCTTCGCCCATCCAGGTAGCGGTGGCGGCGTCGCCAAACAGCATGGTGGTGTTGCGATCTTCCGGGTCGACGATCTTCGAGTACGGGTCGGCGGTCACCAGCAGGCCGTTTTTCAGGCCGGCGGCTTCCATGAAGCCTTTCATCGCGTAGATGCCGTAGACGTAGCCGGAGCAGCCCAGGGAAATATCGAAGGCCGCGACGTGGGTTGGCAGGCCCAGCTTGTCCTGGACGATGGCGGCGGTGTGCGGCAGCCCTTCTTCGTCGCCGTTCTGGGTCACGACGATCAGCGCGTCAATCGACTCACGCTTGAGCCCGGGGTTGTTGGCAAACAAGGCATTGACTGCCTCGACGCACAAATCCGAGGTTTCCTGTGCAGCATCCTTGCGCGGCAGGAACGCCGAGCCGATCTTGCCAATGATGAACTCTTCATCCTTGGCGAATTTTGCACCCTGGGCGTAGTTGTCCAGCCCTTCTGCCGGCACGTAGCTGGCGATGCTTTTTATGCCAATCATTGTGGCTTCCCAATACAAAATAGCTGGAGAACACCCCTGAAAACCCTTCAGGAGCGCTGACAATAAAGGGGATAACCCCGCAAAAACCCGCCGAAACTACCGAAGCCAAAGCCTGCAAAGCGGTCTGGCCTTTTCACACGATACAGTGAAGATGCGCTTTATGACTCATAGGTCACTCATTTTTGTGCGCTTTGTTCAAAAGCCTGCGCTAGAAACGACGACGGCCCACCGTGTTTCCACGGTGGGCCGTCGGGGATTGCTCAAGCGTTTACATCTTGCTGAACAGGCTCAGCTGAGAGATTTTCACAAAGGCCAACTGCGAGGCCTCCAACATTGCCTTCTGAAAAGCCAGATCAATCGAGGCTCCAGCCATATCGGTGTCACCAATGACTGCGATGGTCGACTTGTTGGCCAGAACCATGCTGGTGTTCTCCGTTTCCTGAATTGCCAGCGAGTTCATCCGCGCGCCAATGGAGCCGCGCACACTATCGATCTGAACCTGCGAAGCCTTGATATTGGTAATGGCCGCGTTGACCACATCGGTCACCATGGCCTGGGCCAGCGGGTTGCCGTCGGACGGGGTTTCCAGGGCCTGGCGCAACTGGCTGAGGGTATCCAGCGCGTTTTGCGTCTTGTGGGTATTGGAACCCACGGCGAACTGGTCACCGATGTCTGGCGCGCCGGTGAGGTCGAACTTCACGCCCGCAGCGGTGATGCTGTCTGGTGTCGCGGGCACCGGCGGTGGCCCCGGCTGCGCTGGCGTGCCAGGTACCACAGTGCCGTTGGAGACCGGCTTGCTGTCGGCGGTGATCGGCTGGGCGTACACCTCGTAAGCAGTGGCCGAGGTGAATTTGATCACCGCGCCCTTGTTCGGGAACGTGCTGCTGTAGTCAGCCTGGCTGGTGACCGTGCCACCCGCCAACTGCGCCGAGGACTGGTTGCTCGGCGTGCGCGAGACACTGAAGCTGTCCGGCTTGCTTTGCAGGGTGAATTCGCGGTCCTTGTAGATCGCGTCCGCTTCGGCGCCGGGCTTGGCGTCGCCCAGGTTCTGGCCGATATCAAACGTCACGCCGCGCACGGTGACCGACGCACTGCCTTCCTTGGTCGCATCGAACTTGCCGTTGCCCGGGGTTTGCGACGTGATGTCGTTACCCGCCGCATCCGACACGGTGTATTCGGTGCTACTGATAAAGGTCAGCTTGTACGGCTGGCCGCCAGTGAAGCTGCTGTCGTAGGTCGACGGCGAGGTCACGATGCCGCCCGAGACCAGCACCTTGCCATCGTTGACACTACCGATGGCCTGGGTGCGACCAGCATTCACCGTGCCTTCGAGGATCGACTTGCCGGTGTCGTTGACCACCATCGACAAAGTGTCCGAGACCTTCAGGCTCAGGGGCGTTTCGTCACCCTGGTAGCTGTAGGTGCCGTCGCTGTTACGGGCGTAGGGCGGCGTATCGCTCTTGCCGCCGGCAAACAGGTAATGACCGGACGAGTCCTTGCTGTTGAGCAGGCTCAGCACCTGCTTCTCGATTTCACCGATTTCGGCGGCCACGGTCTTGCGCTCGGCATCGCTGATACCGCCACCGCCCTTACCCGCCACTTTCAGCGACAGTTCACTGGCACGCTGCAGCGCAGTGTCGAGAGCGTCAAGCACGCTTTCCTCGCTGTTGAGCGAGTTCTTCATGCTGCCGATATTGCCGGCGTACTGCCCCAACATGTCCTGCTGCTGTTGCAGCAGTAGCAAACGCGCCGCTCCTACAGGATCATCCGCCGCAGTTTGAATACGCACGCCGGAGTCGATCTGCTGCTGCGTCTTGATGACGTTGGAGAAGTTGTTGGTGTAACGCGCAGTCGTGGTATTGAAATACTGTTCGGTCGAGATACGCATCGTCTCAAACTCCCTTAAAGACTGTTGATCAGCGTGCTGAAGGTTTCTTGCGCAGCTTTAATGATCTGCGACGACGCGGTGTAGTACTGCTGGAAACGGATCATGTCGCCGGCCTCCTCGTCCAGGTTGACCTGGGACACAGAGCTGCGATTAGAGGTGGCGGCCGCAAGCATGGCGCTGGTCGCGCTGTTGTCGACGTTGGCCTGGCTGGCCTTGCCGCCCACGGACGAGACCAACTGGCTGTACGCGGTACTCATGCTCACGCCGGCGTTGCCATCGGTGGCGCCCACGGTCTTGCGGGTTTGCAGGTCGAGCAATTGCAGGGCGTTGCGGTTGTCGAGCTTGCCGCTGCTGTTGAACGACACGGTGTAGCTATCATCCGGCTTGGGTTCGCCACGGATCACTGTGTTGACCCCGAACGTCTTCGCATTACCGGCGCCGTCGACGTAGGGCACATTGATCGTCAGCTTGTTGTCCTGGCCGGGCACGATGGTACCGGTGCCAATGGGCTGGCCCTGGGCATTATTGATCACATAGCTCTGGGTACCATCGGCGGCACGCTCGCCAAAGGTCATCTTGACCGGCATCGAGCTCTTGATTGCCGCTTCCAACTGCGCCGTGTCGGCACCGCCATGGATATCCAGGGGCAGCGTCAGGGTCGGCGGATCAAACACGCCAGTGCCGCTGTTGTTCTTGTTGCCCTCGGCCAGCAGCGGCGCAGAAAACGCCAGCTTGTTGGGGTCGGTCATCACCACCTTGAGGTCCATGGCGCCACCGGCGGTCGGGCTGACCTTGAACGTATCGCCAGCAGCCACCGGGCCCTTGCCATCCAGGGCCAGGGTGAAGCCGTCGATTTCCGGTGGCGCCTGGGTGATATCGAAGGTGCCCATGGACTTACCGTCCGAACGCAGCACGGTGTAGTTCTTGTCGTCACTGAAGGTCACCTTGTAGTCAAAGGTGCTCAGTTTGCTGGTGTCTTTGATCGTGACGTTCAGGTTGCCGGAGTTCGCACTGTTGCTGGAGCCGCCCACACTGCGCTGGCCGATGGCAAACACACTGTTGATGTCATTGAACAGCGCGGCGCCGAACTGCCCGTTGGCGTCCAGGCCCTGCCCCAGCTGGGTATTGACCGCTTCACCGACAACCATGGCGGTACGCCCCAGGTCGTTGATGGCCGGCATCAGCACGTCCTGGCGATACCGCAGCAAGCCGCCAATGGAGCCACCGCTGACCACCGAACTGACGTCCATCGGTTGCCCACCGGTGGTCAACACCACCGAGTACTGGCTCTTGTCATCCTTGCTCGGCACCGCCGACAGCTTGTTCGACACGCCGTCCGCGACCAGGGTTTGCCCGGTGCCCAGGGAGACATTGAAGTGGCCGTCCGCCTCAGTGACCTTGACCCCCACCAGTTCGTTGAGCGAGCGCACCGCTTCGTTGCGCGCATCCAGCAGGTTCGCCGGCTCGCCGTTGCCCTGGCCCTTGGCCTGGGAAATCTGCTGGTTGAGGGCGGCAATCGAGGAGGTCAACTGGTTGACCTGGCCGGTGATGGTTTCCAGTTGGCTGTTGATGCCTTCTTTCTGTTTATTCAGTTCGGTCGCAATCGAGTTGAAGCGGTTGCCCAGGGTCTGGGCAATGGTCAAGACCAACTGGCGCGCGGAGTTGTCGCTAGGGTTTGCCGAGGACGTCTGCAACGCGGCGAAGAAACTGTTCAAGGCCGCACCGACCCCGGTGGACTTGTCGGACAGCAGCTTGTCCACCGAACCGATCTGGTCCAGGTAGGCCTTGGCGTCGAAGTTCAGCGATGTGGTGGTCTGCAACTGGGTGTCGAGGAACTGGTTATACACCCGGCGCACATCCGACAGCGTCGTGCCAGTGCCGACAAAGACCCCGCCGACCCCGGACATGCCATTGGCCGTCTGCATGGTCTGCTGACGCGAGTATCCAGGGGTCTTGGCGTTGGCAATGTTGTTACTCAAGGTCGCAAGCGATCCCTGAGCCGCATTGAGTCCTGACATCCCGATATTGAGCAAACCCATGGTTCAAACCTTATAAATGAGTGGATGCGCCAGCGGCAGCGTAGTTTTGGTAGCTGTTCATGGTTTTGGCGATCTGCGAAATCTTGCTGGCGTAGTCCGGATCCGTTGCATAACCGGCTTTTTGCAACTCGCGTACAAACTGTTCCGGGTTATCGGCCGACTTCAGAACTTCTTGATATCTATCATTGCTTTGCAACAGGGTCACGAGGTCGTGAAAGCTGTCCTGGTACGAGTCGTAGGAACGGAACTGCGCCGTTTCCTTGACCATCTCGCCATTGCGAAACTCGCTGGTGATCGCGCGCGCCTGGGCGCCCTGCCAGCTCTGCCCGGCCTTGATGCCAAACAGGTTGTGGCTGCTGCTGCCGTCTTGCTGGCGCATCACCGATTTGCCCCAACCGGTTTCCAGGGCGGCCTGGGCCACCAGGTAGCGTGGGTCGATGCCAATGCGCTCGGCCGCCTGCTTGGCCATGGGCAGCATGGTGGCGACAAATTCGTCTTGGGAAGTGAAGGCTTTTTTCGCCGGGGCCAGCGGTGGCTGGGCCACGGCGCGGCCGTAGATCTGCATGCGCGAATCGCGGGCGGCAAAGGTGCGCGCGGCACCGTTGATCACGCCATCTTCGGCGGCGCTGTTGCGCAGCGGCGCCGCCCTGGCAGCAGCCGGCGCCTCGACACCTGGCACGATACCGGCCAGCAGGCGATCGGTGAGCTTGCTCGGCAAGGCGATGCGCCGCTGATTCATCAGGGCCATGTCATTGCGCAGCGTGCCTTCATCGGCCCGTGGCGCGACCTCGACCCGCGCCGCCCACAGCGCGCGCTGGCCATTGGAACGGCCCAGCGGGCCATCCGCCAGGGTGCCGGCGGCAATCGGCGTGGGTACGTCGACTTTCTTCTCGATCGCGTCCGGGCCCTGCAACGTCGAGGCCTGCCCTTCCACCGGCTTGTTCTTTTGCATCTGGCGCAGCAAAACGTCCGCCAGGCCGATACCGCCACCCTCGCGAGACAGCGAGACCGCCAGTTGCTGGTCGTACATTTCCTGATACTGCTTGGCCGCCGGCGTATTCAACGGGTTGTCCTTGCCCAGGGCGTCGGTGGCCGAGCGCATGGATTTGAGCATCTCGTTGAGAAACAGCGACTCAAATTCCTGCGCCACTTTGCGCATGTTGCCGTCGCTGTTCTTGTCGCCGAACTTGAGCTGGTTAAGCCGGTTCAGGTCGGAGTAAGACCCCGAGTCTGCCGTGCTGGCGATACCGCTCTTGCGCATGTCCATGGCCATGACCTCAAATCACGATCAGGTCGGCTTGCAAGGCGCCGGCCTGTTTCAGGGCTTCGAGGATCGCCATCAAGTCGCCGGGCGCCGCGCCCACCTGGTTCACCGCACGTACGATTTCATCCAGGGTGGTACCGGGGCCGAACTTGAACATCGGCTTGGCTTCTTGCTGGGCATTGACCCGCGAACGCGGGACCACAGCGGTCTGGCCACCGGACAACGGCCCGGGCTGGCTGACAATCGGGTCTTCGGTGATGGTCACGGTCAGGCTGCCGTGGGTTACGGCCGCCGGCGACACCTTGACGTTCTGGCCGATCACGATGGTACCGGTGCGCGAGTTGATGATGACCTTGGCCACCGCCTGGCCCGGATCGACCTCAAGGTTTTCCAGGATCGACAGGTAGTCCACACGCTGGCTTGGGTCCAGCGGCGCGGTCACGCGGATCGAGCCGCCGTCGATGGCCTGGGCCACGCCAGGGCCGAGCATGTCGTTGATCTTGTCCACCACGCGCTTGGCGGTGGTGAAGTCTGAACGGTTGAGGTTCAGGGTCAGGCTGTTGCCCTGGTTGAAACCACTGGGCACGGTGCGCTCCACCGTGGCACCGCCAGGAATCCGCCCGGCCGATGGCACGTTGACGGTGATCTTCGAGCCGTCGCGACCCTCGGCATCAAACCCGCCCACCACCAGGTTGCCCTGGGCGATGGCATAGACGTTGCCGTCGATACCTTTGAGCGGCGTCATCAGCAAGGTGCCGCCGCGCAGGCTTTTGGAGTTACCGATGGACGATACGGTGATGTCCACCACCTGCCCCGGCTTGGAGAACGCCGGCAGATCGGCACTGATCGACACCGCCGCGACGTTTTTCAACTGCACGTTGCCCGACCCTGGCGGCACCTTGATCCCGAACTGCGAGAGCATGTTGTTGAAGGTCTGCAGGGTGAACGGGGTCTGGGTGGTCTGGTCACCCGTGCCGTTGAGCCCCACCACCAGGCCATAGCCGATCAACTGGTTGGTGCGCACCCCGGAAATACTGGCGATGTCCTTCAGGCGTTCGGCCTGGGCAGCAACGCTCAGGGAGAGCAACAACACCGCTGCCATCAGCTGTTTGAGATTCAAAGTGATCACCTAGAAAGGGAACAGCGGGCTAAGGAAGAAACGGTCGAACCAACCCGGCTGACTGGCGTCGGCAAACGAACCCGTACCCGAATAGGTAATGCGCGCATCGGCAATCCGTGTGGACGGCACGGTGTTGTCGGTGGCGATATCGTCCGCGCGCACCATGCCGGCGATGCGCACCAGTTCGTCACCGGTGTTGAGGGTCATCCACTTCTCGCCGCGCACGGCAATGATGCCGTTGGGCAGCACATCGGCCACGGTCACCGTGATCGAGCCCACCAGGCTGTTGCCCTGCCCGGCCTTGCTGCTGCCGTTAGTGGCACGGTCGCCGCTGTAGCCCACGTCCAGGCTCAAGTCACCGCTGCCCAGGGGGTTGTTGGTGTTCAAGCCACCGCCAAACAGCGAGGTCAGGCCGATGCCGGTCTTGCTGTTCTTGGCCACCTGGGAGTTGGCGTTCTTGCTCGCCGTGGTGCGCTCGTTCAGGGTGATGGTGATGATGTCGCCCACACGGAACGCCTTGCGGTCGCTGTACAGGTTCTGTTCGAAACCGGCCTGGTAGATCGAGCCATTGTTGGCGGCAGCTGGCAGCGGCGTGCGCGGCAACACCGGCGCGTAGTACGGGTCATTGGGTTTTGGCGTCGGGGCGACACAGCCCGCGAGCACGGCAATCCCACTCAATGCCAGAACAGAAACAAAGCGACTCATGACCCTTCCCTCACGGTGTTGCAGGCGCCTTATGAGCGCCCCATAGACTGGATTACAGATTCTGCGTAACGAACGAAAGCATCTGGTCGGCGGTGGAGATCACCTTGGAGTTCATCTCGTAGGCACGCTGGGTGGTGATCATGTTGACCATCTCTTCCACGGTGCTGACGTTGGAGGTTTCCAGGGTGCTTTGCAGGGTGGTGCCAAACCCGTTGAGGCCCGGGGTGCCGACTTGCGGCGCGCCGCTGGCGGCGGTCTCCAGGAACAGGTTGTTACCGGTGGCTTGCAGGCCGGCCGGGTTGATGAAGTCGGCGGTCTGCAGGTTGCCGATCACTTGCGACGCCGGGTTGCCGGCAATGGTGACGGACACGGTGCCGTCGGCGCCGACCGTGAAGGTCTGGGCATCGTTGGGCACGACAATCGCCGGCTCCAGGGCAAAACCGTTGGCGGTCACGACCTGGCCGTTAGAGTCCAGGTGGAAAGTACCGTCACGGGTGTAGGACGTAGTGCCATCCGGTTGCAGGATCTGGAAGAAGCCACGGCCATTGATCGCCATGTCCAGCGGCTGCCCGGTCTGTTGCAGGTTGCCGGCGGTGAAGTTCTTCTGGGTGCCGACGATGGACACACCGGTACCCACTTGCAGGCCCGACGGCAATTCGCTGTCCTGGGTCGACTGTGCACCCGGCTGGCGCTTGATTTGATAGAGCAGGTCCTGGAACTCGGCGCGATCACGTTTAAAGCCCGTGGTCGAAACGTTCGCCAGGTTGTTGGAAATAACGGTCAGGTTGGTGTCCTGGGCGGACAGACCGGTTTTGGCAACCCATAGAGCCGGAAGCATGCTGTTCTCCTTCGTGCGCCTGTTTGTTGGCGCCGCGTTACAAAATTAGTAGTCAGTGGCGCTGCAATCAGCTCATCTGCATGACGCGAGTCATGGCCTGGTCGTCTTCTTTGGCGCTGTTCATCATTTTCACGTGCAATTCGAACTGCTTGGACAGGGCCAGCACCGCCGTCATTTCTTCGACGGCATTGACGTTGCTCGACTGCAGGAAGCCCGAGTTCACCTTGACGCTGGCATCGGCCACCGCCGGCTGGCCGTCCTTGGTGTGGATCGCGCCATCCAGGCCCTTGGTCATGTTGGCCAGGTCCGGCTTGACCAGCTTGATGCGGTCCACTTCAGCCATCACCCGCGGGCCTTCGCCCATGGCGCGGATGCTGATGGTGCCGTCTTCGCCGACTTCGACCTTCTGCTCGGGCGGCACCGAAATCGGCCCGCCATTGCCCATGATCGGCATACCGTTGCCGGCCCGCAGCACGCCCAGTGCGTCGATATTCATGCTGGCGGTACGCACGTAGGCTTCGCCACCATCGGGGGTTTGCACGGCGATCCAGCCGTCACCGCCGACGGCAACGTCCAGGTCACGGCCGGTCTCGACCATCGAGCCAGGGGAAAAATCGGTGCCGGGGCGCTCGGTCAGGGCAAACGCCCGCGCCGGAAAGCTGTCACCAAACACCGGCATCGAGCGGGCCTGTTCCAGGTCACGCTGAAAACCGTTGGTGGAAATGTTCGCCAGGTTGTTGGCATGGGCCTTTTGCGCCAGTGCATTCTGGCTGGCGCCGGTCATTGCCACATAAAGGTACTTGTCCACGCTCATTCCTCTTACTGACGGACGTTTGCCGCCCACCGATGTACTGAGGAGTCTTTAGCAATTTGCGCACCAACTTTTTAAAAGTCAGGGAAAGGCAGGTGGGGCAAGGGGTTGGGGCGTATCAAGGATTATTGCAGGGGCAGGACGAGTCGGAAAAACGGCGGAGTTCTGCCGGTTGCGGCAAACACCGGTCTTGGCAGTGACACAGGTCCACCGCCTTCGCGAGCAAGTCGAATCGTCGCACCGCCGCTCCCACATTTTAATCCCGTTGCGTCAGGGGTTTATTTGTCGGCCTTGAGCACTGCGTAATCGCGCAATTTGTTGGCGATGGTGGTGTGGGACACGCCCAGGCGCTTACCCAGCAAGCGACTGCTGGGGTGCTCGGCATACAGGCTTTCCAACACCGCCTTTTCAAACCGCCCGACAATCTCTTCCAGGCCACCCTCCAGGGAAAAGTCGCCAAGCGGCTGACGCACGCCGTAGTCCGGCAAGCGAATATGCTCAGCCTTGATCGTGCCGCCCTCGCACAACGACACCGCCTGGAACAGCACGTTTTCCAACTGCCGCACATTGCCCGGCCAATGGTAGTGGCTGAGCCGCTCCATGGCCGCCGGCGCCAACCTGGGCAGCGGGCAGCCGATCAGGCGGCTGGCCTGGTCGATAAAGTGCTCGACCAACGGCGGCAGCCCGTCGAGGCATTCGCGCAGCGGCGGGATATGCAGCGACAACACATTGAGCCGGTGATACAGGTCCTGGCGAAACTCCCCTCGGGCACACAATTCTGACAAATCCACCTGGGTCGCGCAGATCACCCGCACATCCAGATAAACCTCTTCGTCACTGCCTACGCGCCGGAAGCAACCGTCCTGCAGAAAGCGCAGTAACTTCACCTGCAACCGCGCGCTCATTTCGCCCACGCCATCCAGAAACAACGTACCGCCCGCCGTCAACTCCAGCAGCCCCAGCTTGCCCTCCGCCCGCGCCCCTTCAAACGCACCAGGGCCGTAGCCGAACAGCTCGGTCTCGGCCATCGACTCCGGCAACCCCGCGCAATTGAGCGCCATCAACGGTGACTGCCCGCGCGGGCTAGCCAGGTGACAGGCGCGCGCCAGCAGTTCCTTGCCGGTGCCGGTTTCGCCTTCTATTAATAAGGGCGCATCGAGGGGCGCCATGCGCCGGGCTTCACGCACCACCGCGGCCATGACTTTGGAGCTTTGGAAAATACTGTCAAAGCCCCGCAGCTCCTGCTTGCGCACATTGTAGATACGCTCGCCGACGCGGTCGGCGCGGTGCAAGGTCAGCACGGCGCCGGCCATGGCTTCGCTGTCGTCATGCTCGGACGATTGCAGCGGGGCGATGTCGGCGAGAAACACGTCGCCCTTGACCTTGACCCGCAGGCCATTGATCCGCGACTTGCTCGCACGCACCAGCTCCGGCAGGTCGAAGTCCTCGGCGTAGCGCGACAAGGGAATGCCCGGCACCTCATCCACGCGCACCCCGAGCAGCTGCGCCGCCGCGCGGTTGGCCGCGACAATCGAGCCGCCCATGTCGATGGACAGCACCGGGAATTCCAACGCCCCCAGCAAGGCGTTGAGTTCCATGTGCCGGCGCTCGCTGGGCATCAGCCCTACCCGTTTGACGCCAAACACCCCGGCAATCGCCTCGAACTGCGGGCGCAGGGCCTGGAATTGCATATTCACCAGATTCGGGCAGTACAGGTAGATGGCATTGCCATGTTCGCCGCCGACCTCGCCCTTGGCCACGTTGACGCCGTACTCCACCAGCAGGTTGAGGATGTCCCGCAGGATGCCAATGCGGTTCTGGCAATGCACTTTGATACGCATGTAAAGGCCCGGTTTGTTGTAGGAGGGCTGATCGGGCTGCGTCTTTTTGTCGCCGGACGCAGATAGTCGTCAAGATTATGTGACAGACAGTGACCTTTTCAAACCCGAAAATCCCAATGCCGGGTGCATAACCACCCAACCGTAACGAATACTTTACGAAAACCGGTGAATTTTCCTACAGCCTTAACCTAGTGGCAGGTGGAATCCACCGCCAGGCGGAGTATCAATAAGCCCATAGCAGGACATAACAAGAACGAATGCCTAGCAGGAGAGCCGTATGAAGCAGACGCACTACGTGGCCCGCGAGCCCGATGCGCAAGGTTTTATCCACTACCCGCCCGAAGAACACGCGGTGTGGAACACCCTGATCACTCGCCAATTGAAAGTGATCGAGGGTCGCGCCTGCCAGGAATACCTGGACGGCATCGACAAGCTCGGCCTGCCCCATGACCGTATTCCGCAACTCGCCGAAATCAACAAAGTGCTGGCCGAAACCACTGGCTGGCAAGTGGCGCGGGTCCCGGCGCTGATCCCCTTCCAGACCTTCTTTGAATTGCTCGCCAACAAGCAGTTTCCGGTGGCGACCTTTATTCGTACCCGCGAAGAGCTGGATTACCTGCAAGAGCCGGATATTTTCCACGAGATTTTCGGACACTGCCCGCTGCTGACCAACCCCTGGTTCGCCGAATTCACCCACACCTACGGCAAGCTCGGCCTCGCGGCCACCAAGGAGCAACGGGTGTACCTGGCGCGCCTGTACTGGATGACCATCGAGTTCGGCCTGGTGGACACCCCCGAAGGCCGGCGCATCTATGGTGGCGGCATCCTGTCGTCGCCCAAGGAGACGGTGTACTGCCTCTCGGATGAGCCCAAGCACCAAGCCTTCGACCCTCTGGAAGCCATGCGCACGCCCTATCGCATCGATATCCTGCAGCCGCTGTATTTCGCCCTGCCCAACCTCAAGCGCCTGTTCGAAGTGGCGCAGGAAGACATCATGGGCATGGTCGAGCGCGGCATGCAGCTGGGTCTGCACGCGCCGCTGTTCCCACCCAAGCCCAAGGCGGCTTGAACTGATGCTTTAAAGGCCAGGTGAGCCTGTTCCCTGGCCGCGCGTTGCTTTAGGGTGACGCGACTGGCAACCGAATTCCACATACTCGATTTCAGGAACACCTTTATGACCACCTTGAACCAAGCCCATTGCGAAGCCTGCCGCGCCGACGCCCCGCAAGTCAGCGACGAAGAACTGCCGGTGCTGATCAAGCAGATCCCCGACTGGAACATCGAAGTGCGCGACGGCGTGATGCAGCTGGAAAAAGTATTCCTGTTCAAGAACTTCAAATTCGCCCTGGCCTTTACCAACGCCATGGGCGAAATCTCCGAGGCTGAAGGCCATCACCCAGGCCTGCTGACCGAATGGGGCAAAGTCACCGTGACCTGGTGGAGCCACTCGATCAAGGGCCTGCACCGCAACGACTTCATCATGGCCGCGCGCACCGACGAAGTGGCCAAGGACGCCGAGGGCCGCAAGTGATGCATTTCGCCGCGATTGGCCGGGTGCCTGGTGATCCGATCCTGGGGCTGATGGAGTCCTATGCCAAGGACGCCAACCCGCAAAAATTCGACCTGGGCGTGGGCGTGTATAAGGATGCCCAGGGCCTGACCCCGGTCCTGCAGGCGGTAAAACGCGCCGAGCAGCGCCTGGTCGAGCAGCAAACCACCAAGACGTACATCGGCGGGCATGGCGACCCGGCTTTCGGCCGCCTGATCAGCGAATTAGTGCTGGGCGCAGGTTCCGCGCTGCTCAAGGCACAACGCGCCGGCGCCACGCAAACCCCGGGTGGCACCGGCGCCCTGCGCCTGAGCGCCGACTTCATCGCCCACAGCCTGCCAGGCCGTGGCGTGTGGCTGAGCAACCCGACGTGGCCGATCCACGAAACCATCTTCGCCAAGGCCGGGCTCAAGGTCAGCCACTACCCCTATGTGGGCAGTGACAACCGCCTGGACGTGCCGGCCATGCTCGCCACCCTGGCCACCGTGCCCGAGGGCGACGTGGTGCTGCTGCACGCCTGCTGCCACAACCCCACCGGTTTCGACCTGTCCCAGGACGACTGGCGCCAGGTGCTGCAGATCGTGCGCGAGCGCCAGTTGCTGCCGCTGATCGACTTCGCCTACCAGGGCTTTGGCGATGGTCTGGAGCAGGACGCATGGGCGGTACGCCTGTTTGCCGATGAACTGCCTGAGGTGCTGATCACCAGCTCCTGCTCGAAGAATTTCGGCTTGTACAGCGACCGCGTCGGCGCGCTGATCGTGTGTGCCAACGATGCCGAGAAACTGTTGGATGTGCGCAGCCAACTGGCGTTTATCGCGCGCAACCTGTGGTCGACACCACCGGATCACGGGGCCGCCGTGGTCGCGACTATCCTCGGTGACAATGCGCTCAAGCAGCTGTGGAGCAGCGAAGTCGAAGGCATGCGCTCGCGTATCGCGCAATTGCGTTCGGGCCTGGTCGAAGCGCTGGCGCCCCACGGGCTGTCTGAGCGCTTTGCCCATGTCGGCGTGCAGCGCGGGATGTTTTCCTACACCGGCCTGAGTGCCGAGCAGGTGAAACAGCTGCGGGAAAAACACAGCGTGTATATGGTCAGTTCCGGGCGGGCCAACGTGGCAGGGATTGATGAGACGCGGCTGGGGTTGCTGGCCGAGGCCATTGCAGACGTGTGCCGCAACTGACGAAACCGAATCAAATGTGGGAGCGGGCTTGCTCGCGAATGCGGTGGGTCAGTGATGGATATGTTGACTGATACACCGCATTCGCGAGCAAGCCCGCTCCCACATTTTTGACCGAGGCGATCCTCAGCCCGCAACCATCTCGGCCTTGACCTGCGCCTCCCTGGCCTGGGCATCCGCCAACCGATACAACTCGATATGCCCATCCCAGTGCTCGATCAATGCCGTGCACGACTCCACCCAATCCCCGCAATTGAGGTAGTCCACCTCGCCCACCTTGCGAATCTCCGCATGGTGGATATGCCCGCACACTACGCCGTGCAACTCGCGCTTGGTCACTTCGTGGGCGATGGCTTCCTCGAAATCGCTGATAAAGCTCACCGCTGTCTTCACCTTGTGCTTGAGGTACGCCGACAGCGACCAGTAGCCATATCCATAACGCGCCCGCCAGTGGTTCAACCAGCGGTTGAGGGTCAGGGTGAATTCGTAGGCCGAATCGCCAAGAAACGCCAGCCAGCGGTGGTAGCGGGTGATCACGTCGAACTGGTCGCCGTGGATCACCAGCAAATGCCGGCCATCGGCGGTCACATGCACCGCTTCGTCCACCAGTTGGATATTGCCCAGGATCAGCTTTGAATAGCGGCGCAGGAACTCGTCGTGGTTGCCAGTGACGTAGATCACCTCGGTGCCGCGCTTGCTCATGGTCAGCAGGCGGCGGATCACGTTCGTATGGGCCTGGGGCCAATACATGCCGCCGCGCATTTTCCAGCCGTCGATGATATCGCCCACCAGGTACACCTTGTCGACATGGTAGCCCTTGAGGAACTGCGACAGATGTTCGGCCTGGCAGTCCCGGGTGCCCAGGTGCACGTCGGAGATCCACAGGGTACGAACCCGTTGCTTGCGGCTGGGTTTGGCGAGCTCGGCGCTGGTCATGGCATACCTCGAGGGTGTTTTCGCCAGCTTGCTCCCGGGCAATTAATAGCCCATGACAGTCTTGCGTCAGTCAGATGACAGCGCCCCCCCGCCCGTCGGGCGGTGTAAACTGCCGGCCTGCCCGGGAGATTGCGATGAGACCGACCCTCACGCTGCGCCATTACACCCATGACCTGATTGCCCATAGCCATGACCACGCGCAACTGGTGTTCGGCCTGGCCGGCCGCCTGGATTTCGAGGTCGAAGGCATGGGCGGCGAGATTTGCCCACAAGGGGTGATGGTCCTGCCCTTCTCCACCCACCACAGCTGTGGCAGCCCCCGGGGCAGCCAATGCCTGGTGCTGGATGTGCCCGACGAACAGTGGATGGTGCAATCTTTGGGCGAGCACGCGGATGCCAGTCGCCGCCTGCTCGACCAACCGGCCCGGGTGACCCTGGATGCCCGCCAGGGCCAATTGGTCAACTGGCTGGCGAGCGGCGCCCTGGATGACCCACTGATCGCCCAGCAAGGCGCGGTGCTGTTATTGGCTACGCTCAATGGCCAGCCGCAGGCTCAAGCCGGCGCGCGACGCCTGCCCTATGGCGCATTCAACGCCCATATCGACCAGCATGCGGCCTACCCGCTGCAGGTCGCGGATCTGGCGCGGCTGGCGGATATGTCCGTCGCCCGCCTGCACGCACGCTTTATCGCCGAATGCGGGCTGACCCCCATGGACTACATCCGCAACCGCCGCCTGCACATGGCCCGTGGCTTGCTGCGCGACAGCCACCTGCCGATTGGCGAGATCGCCGCGCGGGTTGGCTACGGTTCGCAAAGTGCGTTTGCCGCAGCGATGTTGCGCGCGTTCGGCAGCTCGCCCGGGGCCCTGCGCCGGTTCGACAACGGGCGCTAGTCCTGCGATAAAACCGGCGATTCCCACGACAGACACCCAGGCGCCAGGCGCTCTAGACTGGATGCCTGCCTGCCCACTGCTTTAAGGATTGTCATGACCCCGCGCACTGCCCTCGGCGCCCTGCACATCGGTGCACTGATGTTTGGCCTTACTGGCGTCTTCGGCAAACTCGCCGCCGCCTCGCCGAGCATTATTGTGTTTGGCCGTGCCGCTTTCGCGGTGCTGGCCCTGGTGCTGTTCGCGCGTTTTGCCAGCAGCACACCGTGGCAAAAACTCTACAGCACTGACCTGCGGCGCCTGCTGCTCAGCGGCCTGCTGCTGGCCGGGCACTGGGTGAGTTTCTTCATCGCGGTAAAAGTGGCGGGGGTGGCGATTGCGACGCTGGGGTTCGCCACGTTCCCGGCGTTCACGGTGATCCTTGAAGGCCTGATCTTCCGCGAGCGGATCCGCGCCAATGAAATGGTACTGGTGGTGCTGGTCAGCGTCGGCCTGGTGCTGGTCACCCCGGACTTCGACCTGGCCAGCCAAGCCACCAGCGGCCTGGTCTGGGCCGTGGTCTCGGGCCTGCTGTTCTCGCTGCTCTCGTTGAACAACCGCGCCAGCGCCAGCATTCCCCCGGTGCAGGCAGCCCTGTGCCAAAACGTAGTGGTCGCCGTGTGCCTGCTGCCCGTCGCCGCTCCAGGCCTTGGCGAGGTACGTGCCCTGGACTGGTTGTGGATCGGTCTGCTGGGGGTGTTTTGTACCGGCCTGGCCCACAGTTTGTTTGTCGCCAGCCTCAAGGTGCTCAAGGCGCGCACCGCCGCGGTGGTGTTCGCCATGGAGCCGGTGTATGGCATCACCGTAGCCTGGCTGCTGTTCAGCGAAACCCCGACCCTGCGCATGTTGCTGGGCGGCGCGCTGATCATTGCAGCCATCGTCGTCTCGGGCTTGATGAGCCGCCCGGCCAAGGCCAAACAGCCGCCGGCCATGGCCTGATCTATACTTTTCCTATCCGCAACAGTCAGCTGTCGTTCAACGGATACAGACTCCTCGACGACAGCCGTGGTCCTTGAAGTTGCTGCATGCGAGTGGTCGCTCCCTTAATGCTATGCAGGAGTTTCACCATGGACATGTTCATCCCCCTGATCATTCAGATCATCAGTGGCGCAGTCGGCGGCAACATTGCCGGCCTGAGCAAGCAAGGCCTGGGCTCCGGGCTCAATACGGTGGTCGGTGGCGTCGGCGGCCTGGTGCTGGGGCAGATCGTCGCGGCGATCACTGGCATGCCAGCCGGTGGCGCACTGGATGTTGCCGCCGTGGGCAGCAATATCGTCGGCGGCGGTGTCGGCGGCCTGGTGCTGACGTTTGTCGTCGGCTGGATCAAGAATAAAATGGCCGCCAAATAAACCACCCCACACTGCCGGCCATGCGCCGGCAGTGTCGCCTAAGAAGTCCGGTCGTTGTGCCCCAGGTCCCGTTCTGGGGCGATCTGGTCGCGCACCCGCTGCTTGAGCACCTTGGCCTCGGGGAAACCGCCATCGGCCTTGCGCTCCCAGATCTGTACGCCGTCGCAGGTGATGCGAAACGCCCCGCCGGTCGCCGGCTCCAGGGCGACTTTGCCGAGGTCGTCGGCAAAGGTGCTCAGCAGTTCCTGGGCCAGCCACGCGGCGCGCAGCAGCCACTGACATTGGGTGCAATAGGTGATGACAATCTCGGGCTTGGATGCGGACATAAAATGAAGAACTCCTGAGATGACGAGACAGGTGGATCGGATGGCTATAATACCGGCCTTTGCCGCCCAGCCCCGAGATTGATGATGCGCCGCCTGTTGTCCTGCCTGCTGCTGTGCCTGCTCCCTGTCCTTGCCCAAGCCGTTGAAACCCCACGCCCGAAAATCGGCCTGGTGCTTTCCGGCGGCGCCGCCCGTGGCCTGGCGCACATCGGCGTGCTCAAGGCCCTCGAAGAGCAAGGCATCCACATCGATGCGATTGCCGGCACCAGCATGGGCGCGGTGATTGGCGGGCTGTACGCGTCGGGCTACAAGATCGACGAACTGGAAAAACTGGCACTGAGCATCGACTGGCAATTAGCGCTGTCCGACGCCCCGCCCAGGGAAGACGTGCCGTTCCGGCGCAAGCAGGATGACCGGGACTTCCTGATCAAGCAGAAACTGAGCTTTCGCGACGACGGCAGCCTGGGCCTGCCCCTGGGCGTGATCCAAGGCCAGAACCTGGCGCTGCTGCTGGAGAGCATGTTCGCCCACAGCAGCAATACCCGCGACTTCGACAAGCTGCCGATTCCCTTTCGCGCGGTGGCCACCGACATCACCAGCGGCGAGAAAGTGGTGTTTCGCAAGGGCCATCTGCCTCAAGTGATTCGCGCCAGCATGTCGATCCCCGCAGTGTTCGCCCCGGTGGAACTGGACGGCCGGCTGCTGGTGGATGGCGGCATGACCGATAACATCCCCCTGGATGTGGCGCGGGAGATGGGAGTCGATATCGCCATCGTGGTGGATATCGGCACGCCGTTGCGCAACCGCAAGCAACTGGCGACGGTGGTGGATGTGCTCAACCAGTCCATCACCCTGATGACCCGCCGCAACTCCGAGGAACAACTCAAGGCCCTGCACCCAGGCGACGTGCTGATCCAGCCACCCTTGGCCGCATATGGCGTGACCGATTTTGGCCGCGCCAAGGACATGATCGACGCTGGCTACCGCGCCACCAGGGCCCTGGATACCCGCCTGGCACGCCTGCGCCCAACCGGGTCGGTGGACGCCGAACTGACCGCCGCCCGCACCCCAGGCCAGCGCAACCCGACGATTACCGCGATCAAGGTGGAGAACGACTCGAAAGTCGGCGACGACGTGATCCGCTACTACATCCGCCAACCTATTGGCGAGCCGCTGAACCTGGCCCGCCTGCAATCGGACATGGGCACCCTATACGGCCTGGATTACTTCGAGCAGGTGCAATACCGCGTGGTGAAAAAAGGCCCGGACAACACCCTGGTCATCAGCGCGCGCGGCAAACGCAGCGGCACCGACTACCTGCGCCTGGGGCTCAACCTGTCCGATGACATGCGCGGCGACAGCGCGTTCAACCTCGGCGCCAGCTACCGCGTCAACGGCATCAACCGCCTTGGCGCCGAATGGCTCACCAGGGTGCAGATCGGCGATCGGCAGGAGCTGTACAGTGAGTTCTACCAGCCGATGGATACCGGCTCACGTTACTTCGTCGCACCCTATATCAGCGCGCAGGCGCAGAACGTCGAACTGATCCTGGATAACGACCCGATCTCCGAATACCGTCTGGAGCGCTATGGGTTTGGCCTGAACGTTGGCCGGCAGATCGGCAACAGCGGCGAAATCCGCTTCGGCGTCGGCGAAGC
This sequence comes from Pseudomonas sp. HC1(2025), assembly GCF_058742075.1. Classification (NCBI taxonomy): domain Bacteria; kingdom Pseudomonadati; phylum Pseudomonadota; class Gammaproteobacteria; order Pseudomonadales; family Pseudomonadaceae; genus Pseudomonas; species Pseudomonas sp. HC1(2025). Next base: position 4,175,733 of record NZ_CP196017.1, read on the forward strand.
CTGGGGCAAGGCCGATGTGCGCATCGGCGACCGCGACTTGCCCAGCGTGAGCTTCAACGAGGGCTTCTATGAACTGAAGTACTCCTTCGACTCCCTGGACAACGTGTACTTCCCCCATACCGGTGAAGATATTGGCCTGGCCTACCGCGAATTCGAACCGGGCCTGGGCTCCGACCAGCGCTACCGGCAATGGGAGTTCAAGCTGGACAAGGCCATGAGCCATGGCCCGGACACCCTGGTACTGGGCGGGCGCTACGGGCGCACCCTGGATGATTCCGACGTGGTGATTTCCAGCTTCCTGCTGGGCGGTGCGCGGCAGCTGTCAGGGTTCCGCCAGGATGCGATTTCCGGGCAGAACGTCAGCCTGATGCGCGCGGTCTACTACCGCCGCCTGACCCCACGCTCCTACTTGCCGTTGGACTTCCCGCTGTACCTGGGCGCCTCCCTGGAACGCGGGCGGGCGTGGAACAACGACAATGAGTTCGACAGTGGCTATATCAATGCCGCGAGCATCTTCCTCGGGTTTGATACACCGCTGGGGCCGTTGAACTTCAGCTATGGGTTTAATGATGACAATCAGAAGGCGGTGTATCTGAATCTTGGGCAGACGTTCTAACAACGACGCTTAGCCGAGGTGGAGCAGGCTTGTGTGGGAGCGGGCTTGCTCGCGAAAGCAGTGGTTCAGTCACCGGATACATTGACTGACACACCTCTTTCGCGAGCAAGCCCGCTCCCACATTTTGATCAGCGGCGTAATCGGATCAGGTCTTTTCCAGGTTCGCCAGAATATGCCCATGCACACGCATGCACACCCGCATCTCTTCTTCATCGACCCCCACAAAAAGCTCCTGGCGCAAAGCCGTGGCAATGGTCTCGATTTGATCGATCAACGGCCTTGCTGGATCACACAACACAATGCGCTTGGCACGCCGGTCTTCCAGCACAGCCTGGCGTTGCACCAGGCCCTGGCTCTCCAGGCTGTCGAGCAGGCGCGCCAATGTAGGCCCTTCCACCCCGACACTCTGGGCCAGCTCACGCTGGGTCGGTGCTTCTTCAAAGCGGGCCAGATGCAGCAGCACCAGCCAGCGCGCCTGGGACAACCCCAGCCCAGCCAGGCGGCGATCCAGTTCGGCGCGCCAGCCACGGGACATTTGCGCCAACTGCATGCCAAAACGGTGTTGATCGGTTAACGGCATAAAAAACTCATGGATTAGACTGAAAATAAAGTGTGGCTAATTATTAGTCAGCTAAGCATGCCCCATGGCCGTAGGCAAGGCTTGCAATGTACTGATTCGTTACATTGTCGTAATTGACGCATCAAATCTCGAATTCCGACTGCAACGCGGCCCGTACACAGTACAAAACACCCTCCGGCACCCGCCCGGTGAACAGCGGCGCGATGTCGGACACCGGTGGCAACTCGCCCTCGCCGTCGAGAAACGCATCCTGGATTTCACCCAGCAAATCTTCCGGCAGATCCAGGGCCTGCTCCAGGGACAATTGCTGTTTGCCAATGGACTCGGCCAGCAAGGTGTAGACGTTTTTTTCCGAGCACTGCAACTGCCCGGCGATCTGGATCGGGGTCATGCCGGCGCGGGCCAGGCTGATCAATTCGTGGCGGATATCGGCGATTTCCTTGGGTGCCTCGGCCTGGCCACCAAGGACTTCCAGGAAGGCCTGGCCATAACGCTCAAGCTTGCGCGCGCCGACGCCACTGACCCGGGCCATTTCGGCCATGGTGGTCGGTTGCTCGCGCAACATCTCCAGCAACGTGGAGTCGGGGAAGATGACGTAGGGCGGCACGCTGTGCTCTTGCGCCAGCTTGCGGCGCAAGGCACGCAGGGCTTCCCACTGTTCGCGCTCTTCGCCCCGCACCAATTGGCTGGCCTGGCTGGTACTGCTGGATTTGGCAGTGGTCTGCGGCTTGAGGTCGCGGCGCAGCTCCAGGCTGACCTCGCCCTTGAGCAGTGGCCGGCAGCTATCGTTCAGGCGCAGGCCGCCGTAGCCTTCCAGGTCGATATCCACCAGGCCGCGTGCCACCATCTGGCGGAACAGCGAGCGCCATTCGCCTTCAGCCCGCGCCTTGCCTACGCCGTACACCGATAGGTGCTGATGGCCAAAGCTGCGGATTTTTTCGTTGTCCTTGCCCAGCAGTACATCCACCAGATGGCCGACGCCATAACGCTGGCCGGTCCGGAAGATCGCCGACAAGCCTTGGCGCGCCGGCTCGGTAGCATCCCAGGTCTGCACGCCGTCCACACAGTTGTCGCAATGCCCACAAGGCTGGGGCATGTCTTCGTCGAAATAGGCGAGCAAGGTCTGACGACGGCAGCGGGTTTCTTCGCACAGCGACAGCATGGCGTCGAGCTTGTGCTGCTCCAGGCGCTTGTGGCGCTCATCGCCTTCGGAGTTTTGCAGCATCTGCTTGAGCATCACCACATCCTGCAGGCCGTAGACCATCCAGGCATCCGCCGGCAGGCCATCGCGACCGGCACGCCCGGTTTCCTGGTAGTACGCCTCAAGGGACTTGGGCAGGTCCATATGGGCCACGAAGCGCACGTTGGATTTGTCGATGCCCATGCCAAACGCAATGGTCGCCACCATGATCAGGCCTTCCTCGTTAAGGAAGCGCTTCTGGTGATAGGCCCGCAACTCGTTGGGCAGGCCGGCATGGTAAGGCAGCGCGGGATAGCCCTGCTCACACAGGAACGCCGCCACTTCATCGACCTTCTTGCGCGACAGGCAGTAGACGATCCCGGCATCGCTGCGCCGCTCGGAGAGGAACGCCAGCAACTGCTTGCGTGGCTGTTCCTTGGGCACGATGCGGTAAAAGATGTTGGGACGGTCGAAGCTGGAGAGAAAACGCTCGGCGTTCTGCAGGTGCAGGCGCTCGACGATTTCCTCGCGGGTGCGCTTGTCGGCCGTCGCCGTCAGGGCGATGCGCGGCACATTGGGGAACAGTTCGGCCAGTTGCCCCAATTGCAGGTATTCACGGCGGAAATCGTGGCCCCACTGGGATACACAGTGGGCCTCATCGATGGCGAACAGGGAGATTTCCAGGCTCTGCAGGAATGCCAGCATCCGTGGCTGGACCAGACGCTCGGGCGCCAGGTAGAGCATCTTCACTTCGCCACGGCGGATCCGCGCCGCCAGGTCGCGTTGCTGTTCGGCACTCAGGGTAGAGTTCAACGCGGCGGCGGCGACGCCCAACTCTTCCAGGGTGGCCACTTGATCGTCCATCAGCGCGATCAACGGCGAGACCACTACCGCCAGCCCTTCACGCAACAATGCCGGCACCTGGAAGCACAACGACTTGCCGCCACCGGTAGGCATCAGGACCAGCGCATCACCGCCGCTGGCCACGCGCTCAATGATCGCACCCTGGCGGCCACGAAAGCTGTCGTAGCCGAAGATGTCCTTGAGGACGCGTTGAGCCTGTTCAAGCATGAAAAACTCCAAATTCCACCGAAATCCCTCTGTACAGGCTGGCTGAAAAAGCACGCCTGGCCGGGAAATAATCCGTAAGCGAACTTTTCCCGCAACCGCATCCGGCCTGCAGGGGCATCACAAAACGCGGCAGTATACCCGAGCGCTCCCCGGCAAAGGGCGCCACTGACGAATAGCGGCCCATCTGAAAACCTTGCAAATATGCCGTGCGGCTGGCCTGCACGCTCAAGAAGGCCTAGAATTCAGCATCGTTTATTCCCAAGGTAGTCTTTCAATGTCCTTCGCTGAGCAACTAAACCGCCTGCAAGCCTTCCTCGATGCCGATGAGCTGCATGACGAGGCGCTGGACTACGTGGCCGCCCACGGCTACCTGACTGCGCTGTCGATCTGCTCCGAACCTGTGCCTGATCGTGAATGGATCGACGCCCTGTTCGCCGAAGAGCCGCACTACAAGGATGAGGCCCAGCGCACCGAGATCGAAGAAACCCTGCTCCAGCTCAAGGCCCACATCTCACGCCAATTGGCGTCCGATGAGGAGTTCGAGCTGCCCTGCGACCTCGACCTCGGCGAAGAGCCCGACGACTCCGACCTGCGCGGCTGGTGCATTGGCTTCATGGAAGGTGTGTTCCTGCGTGAAGCGGCCTGGTTCGAAACCGCCGAGGAAGAAGTCAGCGAAATGCTGCTGCCGATCATGGTCGGTTCCGGTCTGTTCGACGACCAGCCTGAGTTCGCCGATATCGCCAGCGACGCCAACCTGATGGACGACATGATCGTACAGATCCCGGAAGCACTGACCGCCCTGTACCTGCTGTGCAACGCCCCCGACGAAAAACCGGCGATCCTCAAGCCTCGCCACCACTGAGTACCCCGCCCGTGGCGCCCATGGGCAACCGCTCCCCGATTGTGCGCTACGTGCTGCTGGCCATTGGCTGGTTGAGCGTCGCACTCGGGGTGATCGGGATCTTCCTGCCGGTCTTGCCGACCACCCCCTTCCTGCTCCTGGCTGCCGGCTGCTTTGCCCGCAGCTCCCCGCGTTTCTATGACTGGCTGGTGAATCACCCGCGCCTTGGCCCGTGGATTCGTGACTACCTGGACGGCAACGGCATTCCATTAAAAGGCAAGGTGTACGCCATCGGCCTGATGTGGCTGAGCATCGGCCTGTCCTGCTACCTGGTGCCATTGCCCTGGGCACGCGGGTTCATGTTGACCAGTGCGGTGCTGGTGACGATCTACATCCTGCGTCAGAAGACCCTACCTCCACGTTCGTAGGAACCGCCCCTACACGACCTTCGTCGACACTGACTAACCCCGGCCATCATGCGAGACTGTCGCCCCGGGCCTGGAATGCCCGGGTGTTCTTATGTCCGGAGTACTCATGACGCTGTCCAGCGGGCTGATCGCCGCCGTTGCCCTGGCCTACATGGCCATTATGTTTGCCATCGCCTTCTACGGTGACCGCCGCCGCGCGCCGCTGCCGCCACGGGTGCGCGCGTGGGTGTATAGCCTGTCGCTGGCGGTGTACTGCACCAGTTGGACCTTCTTCGGCGCTGTGGGCCAGGCTGCTGAACAGCTGTGGGCATTTTTACCGATCTACCTGGGCCCCGTCCTGCTTCTGGTGCTGGCGCCCTGGGTCCTGCAAAAGATGATTCTGATCAGCAAGCAGGAAAACATTACCTCCATCGCTGACTTTATCGCTGCGCGCTATGGCAAATCCCAGTCCCTGGCGGTGGTCGTGGCGCTGATCTGCCTGGTCGGCGTGCTGCCTTATATTGCCCTGCAACTCAAAGGCATCGTGCTGGGGGTCAACCTGCTGATTGGCGCCGGTGCCGATGCCACCGGCACGCGGGCCCAGGACACCGCCCTGATCGTGTCCCTGGTGCTGGCACTGTTCACCATCGTATTCGGTACCCGCAACCTCGACGCCACGGAGCACCACCGTGGCATGGTGCTGGCGATTGCCTTCGAATCCCTGGTCAAGCTGTTCGCATTTCTCGCCGTCGGTGCGTTTGTTACCTACGGCCTGTACGACGGTTTCAACGATCTGTTCAGCCAGGCCATGCTCGCGCCGAGGCTGGAGGAGTACTGGAAAGAGACCGTCAACTGGCCGTCGATGGTGGTGCAGACTGGCGTGGCGATGATGGCGATCATCTGCCTGCCCCGCCAGTTCCACGTCACCGTGGTGGAGAACATCGAGCCCCAGGACCTGCGCCTGGCCAAGTGGGTGTTCCCCGCGTACCTGGTGCTGGCTGCGCTGTTTGTGGTGCCGATTGCCCTGGGCGGCAAAATGCTGCTGCCCGGCTCGGTGCTGCCGGACTCCTACGTGATCAGCCTGCCCCTGGCCGAAGCCCATCCGGCCCTGGCGCTGCTGGCGTTTATTGGCGGCGCTTCGGCGGCGACCGGCATGGTCATCGTCGCGAGCGTGGCGCTGTCGACCATGGTTTCCAACGATATGTTGCTGCCCTGGCTGCTGCGCCGCACCAACGCCGAGCGCCCGTTCGAAGTCTTCCGCCACTGGATGCTCTCGGTACGCCGGGTCAGCATCGTGATTATCCTGCTGCTGGCCTATGTCAGTTATCGCCTGCTCGGTTCCACCGCCAGCCTGGCGACCATCGGCCAGATCGCCTTTGCTGCGGTGACCCAACTGGCACCGGCGATGCTCGGCGCACTGTACTGGAAGCAAGCCAACCGACGCGGCGTGTTTGCCGGCCTGGCGGCAGGCACCTTCCTGTGGTTCTACACCCTGGTGTTGCCGATTGCCGCCCATAGCCTGGGCTGGTCGCTGAATATCTTCCCGGGCCTGGCCTGGCTGCACGGTAACCCGCTGGGGCTGCCGATCACGCCACTGACCCAGGGTGTGGTGCTGTCTTTGGCCGGTAACTTCACCCTGTTTGCCTGGGTCTCGGTGCTGTCGCGTACACGGGTGTCGGAGCATTGGCAGGCCGGGCGCTTTATCGGCCAGGAAACCAGCCAGCGCGCCAGCGCCCGCTCCATGCTGTCGGTGCAGATCAATGACCTGTTGAGCCTGGCCGCGCGGTTTGTTGGCGAGGAACGCGCGCAGCAGAGCTTCATCCGCTTCGCCTATCGCCAAGGCAAAGGCTTTAACCCCAACCAGAACGCCGACAACGACTGGATTGCCCACACCGAACGACTGCTGGCTGGCGTGCTCGGCGCCTCATCCACACGGGCGGTGGTGAAAGCGGCCATTGAAGGCCGCGAAATGCAGCTAGAGGACGTAGTCCGTATCGCAGACGAAGCCTCCGAAGTGCTGCAGTTCAACCGGGCGCTGTTGCAAGGCGCCATCGAGAACATCACCCAGGGCATCAGTGTGGTGGATCAGTCCCTCAAGCTGGTGGCCTGGAACCGTCGCTATCTGGAACTGTTCAACTATCCCGACGGCCTGATCAGCGTCGGCCGGCCGATTGCCGACATTATTCGCTACAACGCCGAGCGCGGGCTGTGCGGCCCGGGTGAGGCCGAAGTCCACGTGGCGCGGCGCCTGCACTGGATGCGCCAGGGCCGGGCACATACGTCGGAACGGCTGTTTCCCAACGGCCGGGTGATCGAGTTGATCGGCAACCCGATGCCGGGCGGTGGGTTTGTCATGAGTTTTACTGACATTACTGCGTTCCGCGAGGCCGAGCAGGCTCTGACCGAGGCCAATGAAGGCCTGGAACAGCGGGTCACCGAGCGCACTCATGAGCTGTCGCAACTGAATGTGGCCCTGACCGATGCCAAGGGTGTGGCCGAGTCGGCCAACCAGTCGAAAACCCGCTTCCTCGCCGCCGTCAGTCACGACCTGATGCAACCGTTGAACGCGGCGCGACTGTTCTCGGCCGCCCTCTCCCACCAGAGCGAAGGCTTATCCGGTGAGGCCCGGCAACTGGTGCAGCACTTGGACAGTTCGCTGCGCTCGGCCGAAGACCTGATCAGCGACTTGCTGGATATCTCCCGCCTGGAAAACGGCAAGATCAACCCTCAGCGCCAGCCGTTTGCCTTGAGTGAACTGTTCGACGCCCTGGGCGCGGAGTTCAAGGTGCTGGCCCAGGAGCAAGGCTTGAGTTTCCGCCTGCGCGGCAGCCGCTTGCGCATCGACAGTGATATCAAGCTGCTGCGGCGAATCCTGCAGAATTTCCTGACCAACGCTTTTCGCTATGCCCACGGCCCGGTACTGCTGGGTGTACGACGGCGTCGCGGCGAACTGCGCTTGGAGGTGTGGGATCGTGGCCCAGGCATCCCGCTGGATAAACAGAAAGTCATCTTCGAAGAGTTCAAGCGCCTGGACAGCCACCAGACCCGTGCCGAAAAGGGCCTGGGGCTTGGCCTGGCCATTGCCGACGGGCTGTGCCGCGTGCTCGGTCACCGCTTGCGCGTGCGCTCATGGCCAGGCAAAGGCAGCGTGTTCAGCGTCAGTGTGCCGCTGGCCAAGGCACAGACCAGCTTGCAGGTGCAGGCCACACCGGACAAGGGCCTGCCACTGAGCGGCGCCCAGGTGCTGTGCGTGGACAACGAAGACAGCATCCTGATTGGCATGCGCAGCCTGTTGAGTCGTTGGGGCTGCCAGGTCTGGACCGCACGCGACCAGGCGCAATGCGCGGCGTTGCTGGCCGAGGGCATGCGCCCGCAATTGGCATTGGTGGATTACCACCTGGACCACGGCGAGACCGGCACGGAGTTGATGGGCTGGCTGCGCGCGCAACTGGCGGAGCCGATTCCTGGGGTGGTGATCAGCGCCGATGGCCGTCCGGAGATGGTGGCCGAGGTACATGCAGCGGGGTTGGATTACCTGGCCAAGCCGGTAAAACCGGCGGCATTGCGCGCACTGCTGAACCGGCATTTGCCGTTGTAACGTTCGGGTGCTGGCTTGCCGTAATACCGCTCAGTTAAGTGAACGAGCCCCCCTGTGGGAGCGGGCTTGTCGGATCGCCGCATCGCCGCGAAGACGTCGGCCCAGCAAACATTGATGTTGACTGACCCACTGCTTTCGCGAGCAAGCCCGCTCCCACATAGAGTTCTGTGTCTAGTCAGGTAGCTGGGCGACGCCATCTTCGTCAGTCATCGCTTTTTCCAGCAGATCGGCAGGCAAGCCTTTACTGGCCCGCGCGCCCAACAGCTTGAGTTGCTCCACCCGGCTGACCAGATTGCCGCGACCATCTGTGAGCTTGTTGCGCGCAGCACTGTAAGCCTTATCCAACTGCTGTAATCGATTGCCGACTTCATCCAGGTCCTGGATAAACAGCACGAACTTGTCGTACAGCCAGCCGGCGCGTTCGGCGATTTCCCGGGCGTTCTGGCTTTGCCGCTCCTGCTTCCACAGGCTGTCGATCACCCGCAGGGTCGCCAGCAAGGTGGTCGGGCTGACGATCACGATATGGCGGTCGAAGGCCTCCTGGAACAGGTTCGGCTCGGCCTGCAACGCGGCCGAAAACGCCGCCTCGATGGGTACGAACAACAACACGAAATCCAGGCTGTGCAGGCCTTCCAGGCGCTTATAGTCCTTGCCGGCCAAGCCTTTGACATGATTGCGTAACGACAGCACATGCTGCTTGAGGGCGGCCTGGCCGATCACCTCGTCATCGGCCGCCACGTACTGCTGATAGGCGGTCAGGCTGACCTTGGAGTCCACCACCACCTGCTTGTCGCCCGGCAACATGATTAGCACGTCCGGCTGGAAACGCTCGCCATCCGGGCCCTTGAGGCTGACCTGGGTCTGGTACTCACGGCCTTTCTCCAGGCCGGCATGTTCCAGCACGCGCTCCAGAATCAGTTCGCCCCAGTTGCCCTGGGTCTTCTGTCCCTTAAGGGCGCGGGTCAGGTTGGTGGCTTCGTCCGACAGGCGCAGGTTCAATTGCTGCAGGCGCTCCAGCTCCTTGCCCAGGGAAAAACGCTCGCGCGCTTCATTCTGATAGCTTTCTTCCACGCGCTTTTCGAACGACTGGATGCGTTCCTTCAACGGGTCAAGCAATTGCCCCAGACGCTGCTGGCTGGTTTCGGCAAACCGCTGCTCACGCTCATCGAAAATTTTCCCGGCCAGCTCGGCGAACTGCGCACGCAATTCATCCCGCGAGCCTTGCAAGTCGTTGAGGCGTTGTTGATGGCTGTCCTGCTGCTCACGCAGTTCGGCGCGCAGGGAGGCCGACAAGGCATCCAGGCGGCGTAGCTCACCTTCCTTGGCGGAGCGCTCGATGTTCCAGGCGTGGGCCGCATCCCGCGCGTTATCGCGATCGATTTGCAGCAACTCGACTTCCCGGCGTACCGCTGCCAGATCCGCCTGCTTGGCCGCATTGGCCTGGCTCAGGTCGCTGATCTCGTCGCGGCTGGCGTCCAGTTGCGCGGCCAGGCCTTCCTGGGCCAGTTGCGCAGTGGCCAGGCGCTCTTCCAGCAGTTCCCAACCGGTACGGCGTGCGTTCAGGCGGCGCTGGATCTGCCAGCACAGGACCGATAGAGGCAACGCCGCAGCGGCGAGACCCAGTGCCACACTGGTCCAGTCAAAAGCCATAGCCATTCCTGCCATTACGGTAAAAGAGGAAGGTTAACCAAGCAGGCGCTTCGTGGACAGCTCAGTCTTTGAGCTGACCCAATTCACGCTGGGCGCCCACGTCGCCGGCACGGGCGGCCTGGCGCAGGAGGTCATGGCCGATGCGGCGGTCCCGGGCATTGCCGCACTCGCGACACATCAACAGGCCCAGGCGGCTCTGTGCCACGACCACACCTTCACGAGCCGGCTGCTTGAGCAAACGTCCGGCGAAATGCTTGATGTTGGGGTTATCGCCGATGCGCGGGCTATCCAGCAGCCACAAGGCGACCTTCAAGGAGAAACGCTTGGGCGGGGTAACACTAGCAGGGTTGTCGGTAACAGAAGGTGATACTGAGCGAAACTTCATAAAGCACTGTAGGGCAGAACGGAAGGCGCGCCACTCTACTCCTTTTTTCGTACGGGTAAAGCTGAAAAAACCCTGCACGCCCGTTCTAGAGCAAGCGCTCGGGACAATCCACAGAAGCTGTGGATAACTCAGTGGACAACCGTGCTTTAACTCGCGCAAAGGCCCATGGAATGGGGGCCGCGCTTAAACTGACGATTTTTTCACCAATAAAAAAAAGCCAGGTTTTTCATTGACTTAAATTTTCGATGCAGGCATTCGTGGGTCAATCGGGCCGCGCACCATCCTGGTGACACACTGCGCAACCAATGTGCACAACTACCTGCCTGGCGGTTATATCCCCACCCTCACACGGCGCAAAACGTTACGCCGGTGACACACTAGCCCGGACCGAGGCCTGGCCCCCAATAAAGTATTTTGGCTAACACACTTGCTTTACCTGTTTCAAGCCATTACTATCTGCGGCGTTAGTACCAAGCTGAAAGTCAATTCTGGTCGAACAAATCCCCGTGATGTAGCTTCCCTAAAGAGAAGTTCTGTCAATCTTGATGGGATCGACCACCTCGATGGTTTCCAGGTATCACTTGCGACGACACTGCCTTTGAACAATGCAAAGGGTGTCGCGAAGTTTCCATACTCTGACCGAACCAACCTGCAAATTGATCAGGATCTTCACCCTGGGCCCAGAACCTTTGCCCCTGTTGTGTTGCCTGCCCTCCTAAGTACCTACCTGCCAGCCCAAGCGCGCCAAACTATTTAGCGCTTCAAACTGGCTGCTTTGTTCCAGTCGGGTTCTTCGCATGATCAATGGTGATCAGCGTCACTGGAACGTTTTAACGTTGCACGGATCTTATCCGTGTCATTTGTAGGAACACCAATAATATGTCCACTCAAATCCATACTCAGGATGCCATTCGCACCCTCACCAATGCTTTTGCCCCAATGAACTGCCTGATCATGGCCGCTCGCAAAGGCTGCTTCAGCTTCACCCTGGTCAACGAACACGGTATCGCTCGTCACAGCGAACGCCTGTACCCCGATCAATACTCCAGCGCAGAACCGCTGCAGGCCGTGATCGAGCGTACCCGTCAGGCCCTGGTTGCCTGATTGACCCGACGCTGAACATCGAAAACCCTGCCCGCAAGGCAGGGTTTTTTATTGCCCGCGATTCGGTTTTTCAGCAGTTCCTTTTAGGCCAAACAGATATAACGCTTATAACCACCGGCCGGAAATATTTTAAAAACAGTCCTTTACGTCGTGAATCTGACACTACACTTCAACTCAGGCGGCATGATCCGCCTCCGGCGAGCCTGAGATCCGATTCACCGCTGCCAAGCCCCCTTCTCAGGCCTCGTCGACCACTTTCAAGGTTTCGAGGGTTTTATGGGCATTGCCGCCGGCGAATTGTGTCGTTATGTGATCCGACCCACGCTGATTTACCTCGGTCGCCACAGCCAGACAGCAGAAACCCTGCTGCTGGGAGTTGCCGCCAGCCAATCGGAACTGGGTTCTGCCTTGCACGACCGGCGCGGCCACGGCCTGTATCGCATCACCGAACCGCGTCACAGAGCCCTGTGGGACAACTACCTGGCCCTGGACCCCGAGCGTGCAAGCCTGGTGCGCGGCCTCGCCAGCCAGCATGCCTTCCTCAGCGGGCCGCAGCTGGAGCTGGCGGTCAACCTGCGTTACGCCACCGCCATCGCCTGGTCGCTGGTGGAACAACATCGCCCCGAGCTGCCCCAACCCGACGACCTGCTGGCCATGGCGCGTATCTGGAAAGAAATATTTCACCCCCAGGGTCGGCTGCGCGATTACACCCAGGCCTGGCAAACCTGTGTAAACCCAATGAATCAGGTCGCCTGCTGATCGGGCACTTTGCAAGATTCGGCAAAAAGCGGCAATTTTGGTCGGATTGTCCTACAAAACCGCTCTATCTCCTATATTACAGCCTATAGCGCTAAGTTAATTTTATTGATACTTTCCGCAGCGGTGATCACCACGGAGTTCTAATAATGAAAAAAGTAATGCTCAAGACCACACTTAGCCTCGCCGTTGCCATGGCCTCTTCCCAACTGTTCGCAAGCGGCTTTGCCCTCAACGAACAGAGTGTTAGCGGGATGGGTACCGGTTTCGCAGGCCGTTCTTCTTCTGCCGATGATGCAAGCACTGTTTTTGGCAACCCTGCCGGTATGGCTCGCCTTGAAGGCCAGCAAGTCACAGGCGGTGTTGCAGCGATTGATGCCACGACCAATATCAGCCAGGTCAGCGGCAACACCAACACTTCCGGTAGCAACAAAGGCGATATGGTGCCTTTCACTGCCGTGCCGTTCGGCTTTTACACCAACAAACTCAACGAGCAGTGGGCAGTCGGTTTCGGCGTCTATGCACCGTTCGGCCTGGTCACTGACTACGAACGTGGCTTCCAGGGTCGCGGCTTTGGCAGCAAGAGCGAAGTGAAGGTCATTACCTTCCAGCCAACTGTCAGCTATGCCTTCAACGACCGGGTGTCCGTAGGTTTCGGTCCGACCTTCAACCGCATCGCCGGTACGCTGGAGTCGGATGTTTCGCTGCCGCAAGTGCCTAACGCCGTCAACAACATCAAGATCAAGGGTGACGATACCGCCCTGGGCTTTAACGTTGGCGTGCTGGTACAAGCCACCGACACCACTCGCGTGGGCCTGACCTACCACTCGAAAGTGAAGTACAAGCTCGAAGGCCACACCGAAGTGTCCCCAGGCACCGGCGTTCCAGGCCAGTTGCTGCGCGGCAACCGCTACGACGCTTCGCTGAAGATCGACACCCCTGAATCCTGGGACCTGTCGGTGACCCAGGACATGAGCGATGCCTGGAAGCTGTATGCCGGTGCGACCTGGACACGCTGGAGCCGCCTGAAAGACATCACCGTCAACAACGAAGGTGTCACTGCGGGCAACGGCGGCGGTGCAGCACCACAGCTGGTGGGCACCATCACGGAAGAACAGAACTGGCACGACACCTGGGCTTACGCAGTCGGTACCTCGTACCAACTGACCAAGCAAGTGGTCCTGCGGACCGGCCTGACCTTCGACCAGTCGCCTACCAACAACACTAATCGTTCGCCACGTATCCCTACCGGCGACCGGACAATCTTCAGTGTTGGCCTGGGCTACGCGGTCATGGATAACATGACCATCGACCTGGCTTACTCGTACCTCCAGGAAGAAGACATCAAGGTCAACAGCCACAACAAGCTGGGCCAGACGTACAACGCCAAATATGAAAACAGCGCCAACGGTTTTGGCCTGGGCATGACGTACAAGTTCTGATCCAACGCTGCATAAAAAAGCCCCGCTCTCCTGCACAGGAGGCGGGGCTTTTTAGTGGCCGATAATCAGGGCTTGGATGCCAGCGCCTGCTCCACAGCCTCGATCAGCTCCGGACTGTCCGGCTTGGTCAGGCTGGAGAAGCTGGCGATCACCTTGCCCTGGCGATCTACCACGTACTTGTAGAAATTCCATTTCGGCGCGTTGCTTTGTTCGGCCAGGACCTTGAACAGGTGTACCGCATCAGGGCCCCTGACCTTCTGTGGCTCGGTCATGGTGAAGGTCACGCCGTAATTCACGTAGCAGACCTTGGCCGTCTCCTCGCCCGTCTTGGCTTCCTGCTTGAAGTCATCGGAAGGAACGCCAATCACTTCCAGGCCATCGCCCTTGTAGCGCTGATACAACGCCTCCAGGCCCTTGAACTGCGGGGCGAACCCACAAAAGCTGGCGGTATTGACGATCACCAGGGGCTTGCCGGCAAAGCGCTGGCACAGATCGATGGATTCCTTGGCGCGCAACTTCGGCAATTGGCCTTCAAGCAACGTCGGGCAATCGGCGGCCATGGCGACACCACCAAAGGCCATCATCAGGGCGGGTACTGCAAGCCAACGCATTAACATGTGGGGTGTCCTTGGACAAAGTCAGGCAAGCAACTTAACAGATCGACATACCCAGTTGCATCAACGCCAGCCCGCTGCGCTGCCAGCCCCACCAGGCCAGCAGCAACAACGTCAGCAGGCCGGCTGCGCTAACCCAGTACCCGATCGAGTTCATGCAACCCCCATCTGCGCTTGCAACCTGGCCACAGGTCGCTCACGCACAGGCCAGTTAAGGGCGGCCGCGACCAGGCTCAAGACGATCGCCACCTGCCAGATCAAATCGTAGCTACCGGTTCGATCATAGACCACGCCCCCCAGCCAGCCGCCGAGGAACGAGCCCAACTGATGGAACAGGAACACGATCCCACCCAGCATCGACAGGTTTCTTACGCCAAACAAGGTCGCCACGGTGCCGTTGGTCAGCGGCACGGTCGACAGCCACAAAAAGCCCATGGCCATGCCGAACAGGTAGGCACTCATTTGCGTCACCGGCGCCCACAGGAACAACACGATCACCACCGCCCGCAGCAGGTACAACGCGGTAAGCAAACGTGGCTTGGACATCCGCCCGCCGAGCCAGCCTGCGGTGTAGGTGCCGAAGATGTTGAACAGGCCGATCAGCGCCAGCACCGTGGTGCCGACGGTCGCCGGCAGATGCTGGTCCACCAGGTAGGCCGGCAAGTGCACACCGATAAACACCACCTGGAATCCGCAGACAAAAAAGCCAAAGGCCAGCAACCAGAACCCGGAATGGGAACAGGCTTCGTGCAGGGCCTCGCGCAGGGTTTGCTGGCCTGCCACCACCGGCAGCGGGCGGTCCTTGATCATCGTCACCAGCGGCACGATCAGCGCCACCAGCAGGCCCAGCACCAGCAAGGCGGCGGACCAGCCCAGCCAGCCAATCAGGCCCAGGGTGCCCGGCAACATGGCGAACTGGCCAAAAGACCCGGCGGCGCTGGCAATGCCCATGGCCATGCTGCGTTTTTCCGGGGCCACGGCACGCCCGACCACGCCGAGGATCACCGAGAACGAGGTACCGGACAGGCCGATCCCGATCAACAAGCCGGCACTCAACGACAGCGACCACGCCGAATCGGATAAGCCCATGAACACCAGGCCCAAGGCATACAGCACGCCACCGATCATCACGACTTTGGCCGCGCCAAAGCGGTCGGCCAGGGCCCCGGTAAACGGCTGCGCCAGGCCCCAGATCAGGTTCTGCAGGGCGATGGCGAAGGCGAAGGTTTCACGACCCCAGCCAAACTCGGCGCTCATGGGCGCCAGGAACAGGCCAAAGCCATGTCGCACGCCCAGGGAAAGGGCCAGGATCAGCGCACTCCCGACAAGAATCCAGCCACTGGTACGCCACATCGAGGTCATTATTATTCTCCGCTACGGGTATATACCCGCTTGTATTCGAACAAGCCCGCTTTTAAGCGAGTTCATCCAGCAAGGCCAACAGGGTTTCGCGTTTTTGCACGCCTAACTTATCAATCAGTTTCTGCTGCGCCGCTTCCCAGGCCGGCAACGCGGCCGCCAGGCGCTGTTTGCCTTCCTCCGTGAGCACGACCAAACGGTTGCGCAGGTCATCGCCCTCCACCAACCGCACCAGGCCTTCACCCTCCAACACCCGCAGGTTACGCCCCAGGGTGCTGCGATCCAGGCCCATGGCATCGGCCAGGGTAGAAATACTCGGCTGGTTCAGGCGCTGCAGGTTACACAGCAAGGAATACTGGGCGACGTTGATCCCGAAGCCATCGAGGGCGCCGTCATAGTGCCTGCTGACGCCACGGGCGGCACGACGCAGGTTGGTGCATAAACATTGGGAGGCAAGCATGGAACGTGTATATACCCGCGATTAAGGAAATGCAAGAAAGTGTTACAGAGCCAGACCGATCAGCACCGCTACCTCAAGCAGCTCCAGCAAGGCGCCGGCCGTATCACCGGTGGTGCCGCCCAGCCGATTGATCATCAGTTGCCGCAAGCCCACAAAGCAGATGGCCGCCAGCAACACCGCAATCCCGCCACTGAAACCGCCGATCAACACACACGCCAGGCCGCTGAGGATCAATACCTGCTGCCCGACAATCCGTGGCAAGTGGTCAGCCAGCGCCTGGCCCAGGCCCCCGGCGCGCACATAGCGGGTAGTAAGAAACAGTGCCAGCAGCGAGCTGCGACCGATCAACGGCGCGAGGATCAACGCGGCGCCATTGTGTTGCTCGATCAGCGCCACCAGCGCGCTGAATTTGAGCAGCAGCACCAACCCCAGGGTCACCACCGCAATCGGGCCGCTGCGCGGGTCTTTCATGATGCTCAAGGTGCGTTCGCGGTCGCCAAAACCGCCCAGCCAGGCGTCAGCGCTGTCCGCCAGGCCATCCAGGTGCAGGCCGCCACTGAGCAACACCCAGGCCGTCAGCAGCAGGGCCGCATGCAACAGCAAAGGCGCGCCCATCAACAGCGTGTTCAAGCCCCACAGCAGCAGCCCGAACAACAGCCCCACCAGCGGATAAAACAGCAGCGAGCGCCCCAGCTCCTGGGGTTGCGGCATGCCCGGCAGGCGGATCGGCAGACTGCTGAGAAACTGCAAGGCAATCCAGAATGGCAACATTCAGGCGCCCTCGCTCAACATGCCATCGGCTTCGACCCGCAGGCTGAACAGGCCGCCGTGGCCGACCTCGACATTCAGCAACTGTTCACGGGGCAAGCCACGGGCCTGGGCCAGCAGTAAACGCATGACACCACCATGGCTGACCAGCAGCACCCGTTGTCCGGCATACAGCTGATGCAGACGTAGGACGGCGCCGTGCACGCGCTGGGAAAACGCCTCGACAGGCTCGCCATCCGGCGGCGTAAAGCTATAGGGATCCGCCCAGAACAGGCCCAGCGCCTCGGCGTCGGTCGCCATCAACTGCGCCGCGCTCTGCCCTTCCCAAGCGCCGAAATGCAGCTCCTGTAGATCCTGTTCCAGGCTCACCGGCAGGTTCAGGCGTGCGCCCAACTCTTCAGCGAAACGTGCGCAGCGCTGCAGCGGCGAGCTGACCAGTCGATCCCACGGCCCGCGCGCCAGCACCGCCTCGCGCATCTGCGCCCAACCCTTGGCGGTCAGCGCATCATCCAGGCTGCCGCGCAAACCGCCGCCCAGTTCGGTTTCACCATGGCGCAGCAGGTCCAGGTGCAAGGTCATGCCGGGCGATCCGCCACGGCGGCTTCTGCGAACGTCGCCATCTGCCCGTGCAACGCACAGGCCAGGCGCAACAGGGGCACCGCCAGCGCCGCACCGCTGCCCTCGCCCAGGCGCAGGCCCAGTTCCAGCAGCGGCTGGGCTTCAAGGCTTTGCAACACATGGCGATGGCCCGGCTCGGCGCCCCGATGGCCGAACAACAGCCATGGCCGGCAAGACGGGTTCAGGCGCGTGGCGACCAGCGCCGCGACGGTGCAGATAAACCCGTCGACCAGCACTACCACCCCCGCCTGGGCGCAGGCCAGATACGCCCCCACCAACCCCGCAATCTCCAGGCCACCGAGGTTGAACAGGGTCTGCAACGGATCGCCCCGCTGCCCGGCATGCAACGCCAGGGCGCGCTCGATCACCGCCACTTTATGGCTGACGCCCTGGGCATTCAGGCCGGTGCCGGGGCCGGTCAGGTCGCTGACCTGGCAATCGAGCAAGGCGCAGGCCAGTGCACTGGTGGCAGTGGTGTTGCCGATGCCCATCTCGCCGCCAATAAACAGCTGCGCACCCGCGTTGATCGCCCGCTGCACGCTGTCACGCCCCGCCGCCAGGGCCAACTGACCCTGGGCCTCGGTCATGGCCGCGCCCAGCACAAAATTGGCCGTGCCCGGGGCGATATTCAGGTGGCGCACGCCCGGCAGGTCGAGCGATGGCGTCACGGTGCCCAGGTCCACCACTTCCAGCTGTGCATCCAGTTGCCGGGCCAGCACGCTGATCGCCGCACCGCCGCTGACAAAGTTGTGCAGCATCTGCCCGGTGACTTCCTGGGGATAGGCCGAGACGCCTTCGGCGACCACACCGTGATCGCCAGCAAAGATCGCGATCCATACCTGCTCGACCGTTGGCTTGACCCGGCCTTGCAACCCGGCCAGTTGCACTGCCAGCGCCTCCAGTTGCCCCAGGGACCCGGCGGGCTTGGTCAGTTGCTGCTGACGGGCCAGGGCTTGTTCATAGGCCGTGGCGTCCAGCGCCTTGCAGGGTTGCAGCCACCAGGATTGGCTCATAACGCAGTACCTTTCAAAGTCAGGGGCAGGCCCGCAACAGTCAGCACTACACGCTGACACCGCTCGGCCAAGGCTTGATGCAGCCAACCGGCTTCATCCACATAGCGGCGAGTCAATTCGCCCAGCGGCACGACACCCAGACCGGTCTCGTTGCTGACAAAAATGATTTCCCCCGGCAGTGACGCCAGGCAGTCCAGCAGGGATTCACGCTCGACGCCCAGGCGCTGTGGGTCGTCCAGCAGCAACAGGTTGGTGAGCCACAGGGTCAGGCAATCGACCAGCAGGCAATGCCCAGGCGCCGCGTTTTCACGCAGCACCCGCGCCAATTCCAGCGGTTCCTCGATCAGCCCCCAATGGCTGGGACGACGCTTACGATGCAGGGCCACGCGCGCGTTCATTTCACCGTCCAGGGGCTGGCTGGTAGCGATATAGGTGACGGGCATGGCGCTGTCGCTGGCGAGTTGTTCGGCCAGGCGGCTTTTACCGGAGCGGGCGCCGCCGAGGATCAGTTGCAACATGGTCAAGCCCTCAAATGCCACATAACTGGCGCAGCAACCGAGTGTCCAGATGCTGCTCCACCAAATCCGCCAGGCGCTCGATATCGCGCTCGCGCAGGCCGTGGTAATCGACTTCCTGCACATCCTGCAAACCGGCCCAGCGCAGCAAGGCGCTGCATGCGGCGGGCGTCTCGAACAGACCGTGCAGATAAGTGCCAAGGATCTGCCCATCATCGCTACAAGCACCGTCGCTGCGGCCATCATCCAGGCGCACCGCCGCCTGCTCCAGGGCAGGCCCTCGGGTCACGCCCGCATGGATCTCATAACCACTGACCGGCGCCTCTTCCAGCACCAGCCGGCCGCGCACATTGCGCAATTGTTTCTCGGCTTCCAGGGTGGTGCTGAACGCCAGCAGGCCCAGGCCAGCGCTGGAACCCGCCGCGCCTTCCAGGCCCAGCGGATCGTGGACCTGCTCACCCAGCATTTGCAGGCCACCGCAGATGCCCAGGACTTTGCCGCCATAGCGCAAGTGCCGGGCAATCGCGCGGTCCCAGCCATTGGCGCGCAGATAGGCCAGGTCGCTGCGCACGCTTTTCGAGCCGGGCAGGATGATCAGGTCGGCGGCGGGGATTGCCTGGCCCGGCCCGACAAACTGCAGATCCACCTGGGGATGCAGGCGCAACGGGTCGAAGTCGGTGTGGTTGCTGATGCGCGGCAATACCGGCACCACCACCTTGAGCACCTGCGCCGCCTTGTCGATCTGGCGCTGGTCGATGCCATCCTCGGCTTCCAGGTGCAGGTCCATCACGTACGGCAGCACGCCCACCACCGGTTTGCCGGTGCGCGCCTCAAGCCAGTCGAGGCCCGGTTGCAGCAGGGCGATATCGCCACGGAAGCGGTTGATGATAAAGCCCTTGACCCGCGCCTGCTCCGACGGCGACAGCAACTCCAGCGTGCCCACCAGATGAGCAAACACCCCGCCGCGATTGATGTCGGCGATCAGCAGCACCGGGCAATCCACCGCTTCAGCAAACCCCATATTGGCAATGTCGTTGGCCCGCAGGTTGATCTCGGCCGGCGAGCCCGCGCCTTCGACCATCACCACCGGGTAGGCCGCGCTCAGGCGCGCATGGGAGGCCAGTACCGCCTGCATGGCGATGGCTTTGTAATCGTGATAGGCCACTGCATTCATGCTGGTCACGGCATGGCCATGGATGATCACCTGGGAGCCGGTGTCACTATTGGGCTTGAGCAGCACCGGGTTCATGTCGGTGTGCGGCGCCAGGTTGGCGGCCTGGGCCTGCACGGCCTGGGCGCGGCCGATCTCGCCCCCTTCTGCCGTGACCGCACTGTTGAGCGCCATGTTCTGCGGCTTGAAGGGCACCACCGGCACGCCCTGGCGCACGACCCAGCGGCACAGCGCGGTCACCAGGGTGCTTTTGCCCGCGTCGGAGGTGGTGCCTTGCACCATCAGCGTGGTCATGAAGTTTGCTTCCAGGCAGTCAGGGCGTGTTCGAGGCGCAGCCAATCGGCGTCAGTCCCGGGCAGGCCAAAACGCAGGCTGCTGTCGTGGACAAACAGGCGCAGCAGGATGCCGCGCTGGGCCATGAACTCATGTAGCAGCTCGGCGCGGTCGGTGATCAGCCACTGGAACAGCGCGCAGCCGCCTTGTGGGCGCAGGCCATACTGCTCCAACAGGCGAAACAGGCGCTGGCTGGCGTCTTCGCAGCGCTGGCGCTGGTAGGTGTGGCCGGCACTGTCGCGCAGGCACACCTGGCCCAACTCCCGCGTCGGCCCGCTCACCGCCCACGGGCCGACCTGCTCGGCCAGCAGCTTGAGCAGCTTGCGCTCGGCCAATACAAAGCCCAGGCGCACCCCGGCCAGGCCGAAAAACTTGCCGAACGAGCGCAACACAATCAACCCCACTTGATTGGCCTGGCTCGCCAGGCTCAGGTGCGGGGTGTTGTCCATAAAGGCTTCATCCACCACCAACCAACCACCGCGCTGGGCCAGGCGTGCATGCCAATCCCGCAGGCGCTGGGGCGTAAGGCTCAGGCCAGTGGGGTTGTTGGGATTGACCACCACCAGCACGTCGAGGCTATCGAGGAAGAAGTCGACTTCCTGCTCCAGCACCTCGCGCACGATGTAACCGGCGCGGCGCCAGGCTTGGGCATGCTCGGCGTAGCACGGCGACAACACGCCGACCTTGCCCGCCCGGCGCAGGCGCGGCAGCAGCTGGATCGCCGCCTGGGAACCCGGCACCGGCAGCACCTGGGCTGCGCCGTA
Source organism: Pseudomonas sp. HC1(2025) (assembly GCF_058742075.1). NCBI lineage: Bacteria > Pseudomonadati > Pseudomonadota > Gammaproteobacteria > Pseudomonadales > Pseudomonadaceae > Pseudomonas > Pseudomonas sp. HC1(2025). The sequence continues at coordinate 4,196,978 of NZ_CP196017.1, forward strand.
GTAGTCGCAGGCGGCCTGCTCCAGGCCGTCATCGGTCTCTGGCAGGCGGGCCCAGGCCCGCAGCGGGATGGGTGGGATTGGCCAGGGCCAGGGCGCGAGGCCACTGGACAGGTCCAGCCAGTCTTCCTGGGCGATGCCGTACTGCAACGCCGCCTTGCGCAGCCGTCCACCGTGTTCAAGCATAGAAATGCGCCCCCGCACACAGGATCAACACCCACAGCCACACGCCGCGCTGCACCAGTTGCCAGCCACGCTCGATGGAATCAGCATCGGCCGGCGGCCCTTCGCCCAGGGTCGGACGCTGGTGCAACTCACCGTGATAAATCGCCGCCCCGCCCAACTCGACACCCAGGGCGCCCGCGCCCGCAGCCATCACCGGCCCGGCATTCGGGCTGTCCCAGGTCGGGCCCTGGCGGCGCCAGCATGTGAGCGCCAGGCGGGTCTTGCCTAGCACGGCGTAGGTCAACGCAACCAAGCGTGCCGGAATGTAATTGAGCACATCGTCAATCTTCGCCGCCGCCCAGCCAAAGCGCTCAAAGCGTTCGTTGCGATAGCCCCACATGGCATCCAGGGTATTGCTCAGGCGGTACAGCACCACGCCCGGCACCCCGGCCACGACAAACCAGAACAGTGCGGCGAACACCGCATCGCTGCCGTTTTCCAGCACCGACTCGGTGGCCGCGCGCGCCACTTCGGTGCTGTCCAATTCGCTGGTCTGACGGCTGACCAGGTAACTGACACGCGTGCGCGCCTCGTCCAGGTCCCCGCTGCGCAGGGCCTGGGCCACCGGTAGCACGTGCTCACCCAGGCTGCGCATGCCCAGGGCCAGGTACAACGCGAGGATCTCGATCACCCAGCCGAAGTATGGCGCCCAGGACAAGGCAGTGGCCAGCAAGGTCAGCGGTATCACGGTGATAAACCATGCGGTCACGCCATGGCTGCGCCAGCCGCGCCCCGCAGAGTTGAAACGCTGCTCGATGCGCCCGGCAAAATTGCCGAACGCCACCAGCGGATGCCAGCGCCTGGGCTCGCCCAACAGCGCATCCAGCGCCACTGCGGCGACGCTCAGCAAGGCCACACTCATTGACTCACTCCCCAATAATTCTCATACAGCATGTCACTCAGCGGACGCGGTTCGGTCCAGCCCTCAAGTTGCAACATCGGTGCCGGGTAGAACTCCGTCACCGGGCCCAGGCACAGCACGGCCAGCGGCTTGGCGCCGGGCGGCAGGCCGAGCAGGTCGGCCAGGTCCTGGGGTTCGAACAACGACACCCAGCCCATGCCCAGGCCTTCGGCGCGGGAGGCCAGCCATAGATTCTGGATCGCGCAGGACAGCGACGCCAGGTCCATTTCCGGCAAGGTCCGGCGCCCGAAAATATGCCGCTCGCGATCATCCATCAACGCCGCCACCAGCACCTCGGCGCAGTCGTGGATGCCTTCGACCTTGAGCTTCATGAAATCGTCCGAACGCTCGCCCAGGGCTTGCGCGGTACGGATGCGTTCGGCTTCCACCAACTGCTGGATCTGCCCGCGCAGGTTGCGGTCGCTGATGCGGATAAAGCGCCAGGGCTGCATCAGGCCGACGCTGGGGGCCTGGTGCGCGGCCTGCAGCAGACGCTGCAGCAGCTCCGGGGCGACGGCGCCGCCGCTGAAGTGGCGCATGTCGCGACGTTCGGCGATGGCGCGGTAGATCGCGTCGCGCTCGGCCTGGGGGTAGGCGTGGTCGGTCATGGCCCTATCGCGGGCAAGCCCGCTCCCACATTTGAACCGTGGTCGCCTGCCATAACGGCTTGCCGGTCTGGCGCAAACAACGCGGCCACCGCAGCCGGATTCGACGGGAAGTAAAAGTGCACATAGGAGGCCGTCATCCGCCCCTGGCGATACACCGCCTCGGCGCCGCGCCCGCCGTTGGGGCTCAGGCCACGGGCAATCGGCTGCCACGGCGTGCTGGTCAGGGAATGATGATAGGTATGCCCGCGCAGCACGCCTTCCGGCAGCTCGACCGTTTGCAGGGCCAGGGCCGCCAGGCGTTTCTGCATGACCGCATCGCCGTGCAGCAGGCCCAGCAGTTCGGCGCGCGTGCCCTCGACATCGGTCAAGGAATCGAGCAGGTAGAGCATGCCCCCGCATTCGGCCAGCAACGGTTTGCCGGCAGCGTGATGGGCACGGATCGCCTGCAGCATCGCGCTATTTTGCGACAGCGCCTGATGATGCAGTTCCGGGTAGCCACCGGGCAGATAGAGGCTGTCGGCGTCGGGCAGCACGCGGTCATGGATCGGCGAGAAGAAGTGCAACTGCGCGCCCATCGCTCGCAGCAAATCCAGGCTGGCGCCGTAGGTGAAAGCAAAGGCTTCGTCACGGGCCACGGCAATCCGCACCCCGGCCAGTAGCGGCTGGGCTTCGATCAGCTCGGGCGCGGCGAATTCCACCGGCGGTGGCAGCGCTACCTCGCAACTGCTGGCCAGGGCGGCGGCGGCAGCATCCAGGCGCAGGTCCAGGTCATTCAGCTCGCTGGCCTGCACCAGGCCCAGGTGACGGCTGGGCAGCTCAATGCCGGTTTCCCGGGACAGTGCGCCGTACCAGCGCAGGCCTTCGGTCAAGCTGCCTTCGAGCAGTTGGGCGTGGCGCACGGTGCCGACACGGTTGGCCAGGACCCCGGCGAACGGCAGGTCTGCCTGGTAACGCGCCAGCCCCAGCGCCAGGGCGCCAAAGGTCTGGGCCATGGCGGTGCCATCGATCACTGCCAGTACCGGCACGCCAAAATGGCGCGCCAGGTCGGCGCTGGAAGGTGTGCCGTCGAACAGGCCCATCACGCCCTCGATCAGGATCAGGTCCGCCTCGCCCGCTGCTTCCCACAGCAGGCGGCGACTTTCCTGCTCGCCGACCATCCACATGTCCAATTGATAGACCGGCGCACCACTGGCGCGCTCATGGATCATCGGGTCGAGAAAGTCCGGGCCGCACTTGAACACCCGGACCTTGCGCCCCAGGTTGCGGTGCAGACGGGCCAGCGCGGCGGTGACAGTGGTCTTGCCCTGGCCTGACGCCGGCGCGGCGATCAGCACGGCTGGGCAATGGCGCGGCGGGTTCAAAGTTCGATGCCTTTCTGTGCCTTGATACCGGCCTGGAACGCGTGCTTGAGCATGCCCATTTCGGTGACGGTATCGGCCATTTCAATCAGTTCCGGTTTGGCCCCGCGGCCGGTGACCAGCACATGCTGCATCGGTGGCCGGGCTTGCAGGTCGCTCAACACTTGGTCCAGGTCCAGATAGCCGTGCTTGAGCGCAATGTTCAGCTCATCCAGCACCACCAGGCCGATGGACGGGTCCTGCAACATTTCCCGGGAGACTTTCCAGGCCGCTTCGGCAGCGGCGATATCACGCTGGCGGTCCTGGGTCTCCCAGGTAAAGCCCTCGCCCATCACATGGAAACGCACCTGCTCGGGGAAGCGGCGGAAGAACAGCTCTTCCCCGGTGCTGTTGCGGCCTTTGATGAACTGCACCACGCCGCATTGCAGATCGTGGCCCATGGCCCGGGCGAGCATGCCAAAGGCCGAGCTGCTCTTGCCTTTGCCGTTGCCGGTCAATACCAGCAGCAAACCGCATTCATTCGGTGAGTTGGCAATGCGCTCGTCAATCACCGCTTTTTTGCGCAGCATGCGCGCCAGGTGGCGTTCGTCACGATCGGGGGAATCAGTCATGGCAGCTCTCCGTTGGGGCTGGACAAAAACGGCGGGCAGGAAAAGACCACTTAAATGAAGCCAAGCATCGCCCACCGTGATGCTGTTGGATGGATCAGGCCGGTCTCCGGGCTCATGAGTGGCGCCCTGTTGAGCAGGGCGAGCCGACGATGCGCCTTCCCATATCGCAGGCGATACAGTGGCAAAAGCAGCGTCTTGACTCATTTACCGTTGCGGGGGCAGCGCCGGGATCGTGGCCGCACTGTAGAAAAGTGCGCGCACTCACCGGCTTCCCTGTTTCACTCGGTCGGCGCGTACGCCACAGAGCACCTGAAACAAGCGGCGAAGGTTAGTGGGTTGGGGGTACAGCGTCAATTAAAGCCGGCCATGCACTTGAACCATCGCCGCGCGCTGTACCTCTATGACTACAGGCATTGAGGAGAAAAACATGCACAAGACCCGACTCGCCGTACTGATCATGGCCGCAGGCGCACTCGCCGCCTGCGGCGAAAGCTCAACCTTGCAGGTCTCCGACGGCACGGGGCCATCGCCCAAGCTGCCGGAACCGAACAAAACCCTGATCCCCACCGTCAACATCGCCCCGGCCATTGGCTGGCCCGATGGCGCCAAGCCGACCGCGGCTGCGGGCACCCAGGTCGGCGCCTTCGCCGAAGGCCTGGACCACCCGCGCTGGTTGTATGTATTGCCCAACGGCGACGTGCTGGTGGCCGAGACCAACGCGCCGCCCAAGCCGGATGACTCCAAGGGCATTCGCGGCTGGGTCATGGAAAAGGTCATGGGCCGTGCCGGGGCCGGCGTACCTAGCCCGAACCGCATCACCCTGCTGCGCGATGCCGACCATGACGGCGTGGCAGAAACCCGCACGGTGTTCCTGGAAAACCTCAACTCGCCGTTTGGCATGTCCCTGGTGGGCAACGACCTGTACGTGGCCGACTCGGACAAGCTGCTGCGCTTTCCCTATCAACCGGGGGAAACCGCGATCAAGGCCCAGGGCACCAAGGTCATCGACCTGCCGGGCGGCCCGCTCAACCACCACTGGACGAAAAACGTGGTGGCCAGCAAGGATGGCAGCAAGTTGTATGTAAGCGTGGGTTCCAACAGCAACGTCGGTGAAAACGGCCTGGAAGCCGAACAGGGCCGTGCGGCGATCTGGGAAGTCGACCGGGCCAGCGCCAAGCAGCGGATTTTTGCTTCCGGGCTGCGCAACCCCAATGGCATGGCGTGGGAGCCACAAAGCGGCAAGCTATGGACGGCGGTCAACGAGCGCGATGAAATCGGCAGCGACTTGGTGCCGGACTACATCACCTCGGTCCAGGACGGTGGCTTTTACGGCTGGCCGTTCAGCTACTACGGCCAACATGTGGATGTACGGGTCACGCCGCAGGATCCGGACCTGGTGGCCAAGGCCATTGCCCCGGACTATGCCGTCGGGCCACACACCGCATCGTTGGGCCTGACCTTCGCTGAAGGCAACACGCTGCCGGCACAATTTGCCCATGGCGCGTTTATTGGCCAGCACGGCTCGTGGAATCGCAAGCCGCACAGTGGTTACAAGGTAATCTTTGTGCCATTTGCGGGGGGCAAGCCCAACGGCGCACCGGTGGATGTGCTGACCGGGTTCCTCAACAGTGATGAGAAAGCCATGGGCCGGCCGGTGGGCGTGGTGATCGACCAGCAAGGCGGCTTGCTGGTGGCCGATGATGTGGGGAATAAGGTGTGGCGGGTGTCAGCCGCTAAATAGCACCTGATGCCGGCTTGCCGACGATGAGGATCATTCTGGGCTCATCGCCGGCAAGGGGGTGACGGGGTTATTGCTGCTGCACCAGGATCACCGGGCTCGGCGCCACAAATACCCTGGCATGCATCTGCTCGTGCCCGCCGCCACGGCGCATGCCGCGCACCGGGCACGCATCGAGGTAATCCAGGCCCACCGCCAGTTTCAGATGCCGCTCCGGGCGGGCCAGTTGGTTGGTCACATCGAAGCTGTACCAGGCGTCATCCAGCCAGGCTTCGGCCCAGGCATGGCTGGCCAGGTGCTCGCTGTCCTCGCTATACAAATACCCCGACACATACCGCGTGGCGATCCCCAGGCTGCGCGCGCAGGCCAGGAATGCATGGGCGTGATCCTGGCAAACCCCGGCACGCCCGGCGAACGCCTCGGCCGCGCAGGTTTCCACTTGCGTGGCCCCCGGCACGTAGGCGATATGCTGGTTGAGAGCGTGCATCAGATCGATCAAGGCATTGCGATCCCGGCGTTTACCGCAGTGCTGCTGGGCAAAGGCGCGCAGGGCCTCGTCCGGCTCAGTCAGGCGCGTGCAACGCTGGAAAGGAAATGGCGACTGGCTGTCGTGCTCGGCCTCGCGCCACTCGTCAATGTCCACTTGGCCTCGGGCGCCGATGACGATCGATTCGTGGGGCTCATCCAGGGTCAGCACATGCAGGATATTGCCGAATGGGTCCAACTGGGCCCGCACCGGACGCGGCAGATCCAGCTGCCAACTGAGCACATGCTGACGCTCGCTGTCGTGAGGGGTCAGGCGCAGGTATTGGATGCTGGCACGCACCTGGTCTTCATAGCGGTAGGTAGTTTCGTGGCTGATGGAAAGTCTCATGCCGCCTCCAGGTAGGAATGATGAATAGCGTTACCCAACTGGCGTACCAGCGGGATGAAGTCGGTCAGCCAGGCGTGCAGGCCTTCTTCAAGGATTTCGTCAATGGCGGTAAAGCGCAGGCGCGCGTCCATTTCGGCGGCCAGGCGCTGGGCCGGGCGGCCGTTGATGCCAGGCAGACTGGCGAGGATCTGGTCGATTTCTTCGCTGCACGCGCGCAGGGAACGCGGCACATCGGCACGCAGCAGCAACAGTTCGGCCACCTGCCGGGCGCCGGGCGCATCACGATAGATCTCGGTGTAGGCCTCGAAGGACGACAAGGCCCGCAATAGCGCACTCCATTGGTAATAGGCGTGGGCGGTGCCATCAATTACCACGTCGGCCTGGTCGCCGGCCATCTCGTAGCGGGCGTCCAACAGGCGCAGGGTGTTGTCGGCCCTTTCGATAAAGGTGCCCAGGCGAATAAAGCGAAAAGCGTCGTTGCGCATGATGGTGCCGTAGGTGGCGCCACGAAACAGGTGGGATCGTTCCTTGACCCATTCGCAGAAACGGCTCATGCCATAGCGGCTCAGGCCCTCCTGGGCGATGACGCGAATATCCAGCCAGGTGGCGTTGATGTTTTCCCACATGTCCGCAGTAATTCGCCCACGCACGGCATGGGCACTGGCGCGGGCGGCGCCCAGGCAACTGTAGATGCTCGCCGGGTTGGCGGCATCCAGGGCAAAGAAGTGCAACAAACGCTCGGCATGCAACTCGCCGTGACGCGCGTGATAGTCGTCCAGGGTGCCGGTGATCAGCAGGGGCATGGCCAGTTCGTGCAGGCCATCGCCGCGCCCATCCTGGGGCATCAGCGACAGCGAATAACTGACATCCAGCATGCGCGCGAGGTTTTCCGCGCGCTCCAGGTAGCGCGACATCCAATATAAATCCGAGGCAGTTCTGCTCAGCATGGTTTCATTCCTCGACCACCCAGGTGTCTTTAGTGCCGCCACCCTGGGATGAGTTGACCACCAACGAACCCTCCCGCAGCGCCACACGGGTCAGCCCGCCGGGCACCACACGGGTTTCCTTGCCGGACAGGACGAACGGCCGCAGGTCGATATGCCGGGGCGCTATACCGTTTTCGACAAAGGTCGGGCACGTCGACAGACACAGGGTCGGCTGGGCGATGTAGGCATGGGGCTTGGCCTTGATCCGCGCACGAAAGGCTTCGATCTCAGCAGCCGTGGCAGCCGGGCCGACCAACATGCCGTAGCCACCGGAGCCCTGGGTCTCCTTGACCACCAACTGCGGTAGGTTCGCCAGCACGTGAGACAGTTCGTCAGGCTTACGGCACTGGAACGTCGGAACATTCTTCAGGATCGGCTCTTCATCCAAGTAAAAACGGATCATGTCGGTGACGAAGGGATACACCGACTTGTCATCCGCCACCCCGGTGCCAATGGCATTGGCCAGCACCACATTGCCCGAGCGGTAGGCGGCCAGCAGGCCGGGCACACCAAGCATGGATTCGGGGTTGAAGGCCAGCGGGTCGAGGTAGGCATCGTCGAGGCGCCGGTAGATCACGTCCACAGCCTTGGGCCCGTCGGTGGTGCGCATGAATACGCGGTCGTCGCGCACAAACAGGTCAGCGCCTTCTACCAACTCCACACCCATTTCCCGGGCGAGGAACGCGTGCTCGAAAAACGCGCTGTTGAAGCGCCCCGGCGTCAGCACCACCACGCTGGGGTTATCCAGCGGGCTGGAGCTTTTCAGGGTATCGAGCAGCAGGTTGGGGTAATGATCGATCGGCGCGATGCGCTGGGCGGCGAACAGTTCGGGGAACAGGCGCATCATCATCTTGCGGTCTTCGAGCATATAGCTCACGCCGCTGGGGGTGCGCAGGTTGTCTTCCAGCACGTAGTACGTGCCGTCGCCATCCCGTACGAGGTCGACACCCGAGACGTGGGAATAAATATCGCGGTGCAGGTCCAAGCCCTGCATCGCCAACTGGTATTGCTCATTGGCCAGCACTTGCTCGGCAGGAATGATCCCGGCCTTGATAATTCGTTGGTCGTGATAAAGGTCGGCAAGGAACAGGTTCAATGCCTTGACCCGTTGAATGCAGCCTCGTTCGACAATTCGCCATTCGCTGGCGGGAATGCTGCGCGGGATGGTATCGAAGGGGATCAGGCGCTCGGTGCCCTGCTCGTCGCCGTACAGGGTGAAGGTGATACCCGCGCGGTGGAACAGCAAATCGGCTTCACGCCGACGCTGGGCCAGCAGCTCGGCAGGGGTTTGATCCAGCCAGCGGGCAAACTCGCGATAGTGAGGGCGGACCTGGCCAGCCTCATCGTACATTTCATCGTAATAAGTGCGGATCATGCCGAACTCCTTGTCACCCGGACGCAACGGACTGTCGCAAGGCCCGTGCCAGCGGCATAAACACTTAAGTATCAATTAGTTGGATATAGCCAAAGGCAGCACCGCACCGTCCTGGTGCAACAACCGCCCGGGCCTTGCCACTCGCGCTTCAAAGCGACGCAGGCATTGCCTATCACCAGCATAGCCAGAGTTGATTTCACTGCCCGGGAAAGCTTGCGGATAATCACGCTCATCCGCTGAACAGGATTCGTCCTACAGCATCACCTCGTCACCGCCGGTAACTTGCTTGTGCAAGTACCGACCGGTTCCCCTTCTTTCCGGTCTTCCCTTTTAGCCACCCTGCTCGGGTGGCTTTTTTTTGTGGAGGAATTTTCGCAATAAGTTCCAAGTACTTTGCCGCGCCACAAACAAAATCGGCCGACCCGAGGGTCAGCCGATACGCTGCTTTATTGATCATGTGTCTACATGGGTAACCCACGAACCTCGTGCTTCACGCCCCATCCCTCGATAATCCCGCCCAAGGGCTCGACTACCGCCTCAAAGTCCTGCTCGAAATCACCAATACCGTCGTAGGTGGCGAACATGACTTTGCTCAATTCCAAGAACCAGGCACCGTCATCCCGTGCACTGACCTGGGCATTGATCGACTCCCCACGAAACCGACCCGCAGCCCGGCGCGCACGTTCCTCATCCGGGAAAATGGCGTAGAACTCAATGGGGTGGAAGCGCGAGAAGTCAAAGCCGCCCTCTTTCATGCGGCGTAACACGTGGGTGCTGATGTCTTCTTGATAGGCTGTGCTCATGAAACGTCCTCCTAAACCGATGGATAGACTTTCCGTGCTTCCCAGAGCCTGCGCGCGAACGGCGCAGGTTGACGGCAATGACATCGCCGCAGGAAAACAAGCATGTAGCTGACAAGACCAGACCTTAGCGATTCATTCGCTGATCTCCCTTGCAGAGTAGCGCGAAGCTATCACCTCCACCAGCAGCGCTTTAAAGACGTACAGGGAATATTCAGGCGGCGGGAGAAATGTCGAGGATCTGGATACTGTTCTGGTCCTTCAAGCTCTTGACCGTCGGTTCGGGGATCCGGCCATCCAGGTCATTGAGGTCCAGCTTGGCGGGGATGGGCAGCAATTTGGCGCGAATCATCTGCGCCGCATCTTCGAGGCTGGGCTTTTGCGCACAGGCGAACAGCTCTACCGATTGCACGCCGTGATCGTCAACGAAGGTAACTTGCCAGTTTTGCATCAGTGCCTCCTCGATAAAGCCCATGGATGGGCTTACACATATCTGGACCTTGAGGGCACGGTGATCGTTCCACTCAAGGCAGGAGGCATATGATCGGTTGGGCTTACGGCTTCTCGGCCGCTGCCTTGAGGGCTTTCAAGGTGTTGAAAGGCGCTTCAACCACAAACTTGTTGGCCAACCAGGAAGGCACGCTGCCACCTGGCTCGGTGTGAACCTGGTAGGTCACTTCGGTCTGGTCGGCGCCTTTGGGCACCAATTTCCAGAAGCCTTCGACCTGGGCCACGCGCACATAGCCTTTCTCTTCCGGCAGATAGGTCGGCACTTCCAGCAGTTTGCGGGTCACGCTGCCATCGGCGGCCTGGGTGGTGGTGATCTCCAGGATCGAGTCACGATCGGTCACCGGGAACGGGGCCTTGAACTGGGTGTAGGTCCAGCTCTTGTCACCTTCCTTCTTGAGCAGCTTCTGCGACTTGCATTCGTGAATCCACTTACAGGCGCCGACGACATCGTCCTGTAGGGCCTGGATCTTGGCCAATGGCGCCTTGATCACGGTAACGCCGCGATACGCCTTGTATTTGGAGCCGGCCACTTCACTCAAGGCAACCTTGATACCTTCCTCATCCTTGGCAACCTGCCACTCTTCTGCCTGTGCAGTAGCTGCAAACAACACCGTAAAACCGCACAACACAGCCATTCGTTTCAGCGAACCCATTGTTGTATTCCTTATTGTTGAAGTTCTGACATTAAAGCCCACTAAGCCGCCGTCATCTGCTCCCACCAGCCGATCAACCTGATCGCTTCTTCCTGGCTACTACCACAGACCTCAAGATCCGCCGCAAAGGCACCGCACACCGCGGGCCGCTCAGGCTGGCCAAACAGTTGGCACAGCTGTTCGACCGACAGATGCAGGCAGCGTTCGCCCGCGGGTTTGCCATTGGGCATACCGGGCAGCGGCGAACTGATGGAAGGGGCGATACAGCAGGCGCCACAGCCTTCACGGCATTTCATGACCAGCAGGTCCTCGACGACAAAGTGTTGATGGCCGGGCTAGAGTACGCCCTAAAACATCCGTTTTAAAATGGTCTAACAGAGGTTTTTCAAAGAAAACAAAAGTGACCGACCAGTCTGCGACAGAAGGTCAGTGGCTCAGGTCACTTTGCAGGGAAGATTAATTCTTGAATTCAAAATCCAGGGCTGCGCCTTCTACATCGCGCCGCTCCTCATTGCGCATTTGCAACTGCATTTCGTTGCTCAGCAGGCGTCCGTTGATCTGGAATGCGCTGTTATCGACCGGTTTCTCGCCAAACATCGGCGGCAACAACGGCACGTTCTTGGGCTGCGGCATAGTGCCAAGGGGCTGCAGATGCCGGACCATTTCCTGGGGCAGGCTGAGGTCCAGTTTCGCCGGTGGTAGCTTGGTCTGGGCCACTTCACGGGCTGACTTGGACTTGCTGGCGATAGGTGCGCGCTTTTTTTCCTTGGCGGCTTTTTTCGCCTGGACTGTTTTTTTCGCCGGCGCCGGCGTTTGTTCGGCAGCTGCCAGCACAACTGGCGCAGTGGCAGGCGCTGCCACTACAGAAGTGGCGTTGCACAGGCTCGCCAGACAGATCAACAGCGCGGCAGGAAAAATAGAGGTCATATCGCCAACAGCATTAACGGCAGAAGGCCATATGCTCGCTTGTTGAGCGCGGCATGACAAGCGCGGTGATTAGCCAGCTACCGTTCAGGCCCCGTTTTGGCGCTTCAAAAACCGCCCGCTGCCTCCTGGCACAACTGGTTGGCCAGCATCCCCAGGGTCATCAAGGCGCGCTCGGCTTCACGATTCCAGGGTGTGCCGCAATTGAGCCGAATACAGTGGTTGAACTGTTCCGTATTGCTGAAGATCAGCCCCGGCGCAATGCTGATGCCCTGTTGCAGGGCGCGCACGTGCAACTCCTGGGTATTGACCCGACCCGGCAGGCTGACCCACAGGATAAAACCGCCGGTCGGCCGGCTCATCTGCGTGCCCTCCGGGAAATACTGCTGCACCGCCAATTGGAAGGCGCTGAGGTTCTTGCGGTACTCCTGGCGAATGTAACGCAGGTGCCGGTCGTAGCCGCCATTCTCCAGGTACGCCGCCACGCCCATCTGCGTCACGCTGCACGCCGAGTGCGTGCTGAACATCTGCAGGCGCTGGAGCTCTTGCTGGTACTTGCCGGCAATCATCCAGCCGATACGCACGCCGGGGGACAGGGTCTTGGAGAAGCTGGAGCAATAAATCACCCGGTCCAGGCGGTCATAGGCCTTGAGAGCCTTGGTGCGGCCCAGCTCGAACATCAATTCGCCGTAGATATCGTCCTCGACGATCTGGATATCGAAATCCGAGGCCAGGCGCAGCAACTGTTTCTGCCGTTCTTCCGGCATGGTGCCGCCCAGGGGATTGCTCAGGCGCGTGGTCAGCACCAGGGCCTTGATCGACCATTGGTTGGCCGCCAGTTGCAGGGCTTCCAGGCTCATGCCGGTGGCGGGGTCGCTGGGGATTTCGATGACCTTGAGGCCGAGCAGATCCGCCAGTTGCAACAGGCCGTAATAGGTGGGGGACTCAGCGGCGATCAGGTCGCCGGGACGGGTCAGCACCCGCAGGGACATCTGCAATGCGTCAACACACCCGTGGGTGATCACCACCTCGGACGGGTCGACCACCACGCCGGCATCGCGCATGCGGATCGCGACCTGGCGTCGCAGCGGCTCAAAGCCTGGGCTGAACATATAGCTGAACGCCCGCGGGCTCTGGAAGCGCGTGACCTTGGCCAGTTGCTGGTGCAGTGCGCGCACCGGCAGGTAGTCGACACTGGGCACGGCGGCGCCGAGCGGGAACACCCCTTCGCGCCGGGACTCGACCAATACCTGTTGAATGATACTGCTGCGGGTGACCAGGCCCGGGCGCTCGACCCGCGCGATATCCGGCGTTGGTGCGGTCAGGGCCGGGGTCTGGTGCACGTAATACCCGGACTGCGGGCGCGCGCGGATCAACCCCTGGTCCTCGAGATTGGCGTAGGCCTGCAACACCGTGGCATGACTGACATTGAGCTGGGAGCTCATCTTGCGCACCGAAGGCACGCGCTCACCCGGCTGATAGACACCGCGCCGGATATCCTCAGCCAATTGCTGGGCGATACGTTGGTAAAGCAAGAGATTGGTCATGACGCAGCACTCGATTTCACGGGTATTTTATTTTTGTGTGAAACATACCGGCACAGTTTAGAAGTGTACGGGGACAGTTGCCACAATAGTCGAGGATGGGTGCCAGTGATAGAAAAAACTGTATGGGTTGAGAAGGCAATTGCAGGCATGAAAAACCCGATCGAGGATCGGGTTGCGGGGCGAGACACACGGCATATTCCCTGGGGAAGCTGGCTTGCCAGCTCCCACAAGAACTGAGATTCAGCGCGCAGCGCCGAGCTGGCCCTTGTCGTCGGAAAAGACGATTTCCACACGCCGGTTCTGCGCACGCCCCCGTTCGGAAGCATTCACTTCCACCGGATACTGATCGCCATAACCTTCTACCTGGATGCGTTTGTCATCAATGCCCAGGTCAACCAGTACATCCGCCACGGCCTGCGCCCGGTCGCGGGACAGTTTGAGGTTTTCCTGCTCGCCGCCGGTACTGTCGGTGTAGCCCTCGATCCGCACTACCCGCTTGGGGTTCAGTTGCAGGAATTGCACGATCTTCAACACTGTACGGTTAGCCGAGTTTTTCAGTTCTGCCTGGCCGGTGTCGAACAGCACGTCGCCCAGGGTCATCACCAGGCCGCGATCGGTCTGGGTGGTTGTCAGGCTGGCAATTTGCTCTTCGAGCCACTTGCCCTGTTGCTGCACGCTCAACAACTTGGCCTCGCGCAGCGCCAATTGCAGGCGTTGGCGCTCCAGTTCGAGCTTGGCCGCACGCTCTTCGTTGAGCACCAACTCGGTATGCTCGCGGGCAATCGCGCTGTAGCGCTGGCTCAAGTAGGCGTAATGCACCACGTCGCCACCGCTGCCCCAGTAGCTGGACAGGCGGTCGGCGCGGGCCAGGGATTCACCGGCGCGGATCACGTCCTTGGGCGCGATGCGCAGCACGTTGGAGTCTTCCTTGACCTTCTGGAAGTCGCTGCCAGCCTGCTGCAACGCGATATCGCTATTGGGGTGGCTGGCACAGCCGGCGAGCACCACGCTGCTCAACAGCAGCCCACATGTCAGACGGATCATTGGGCATCTCCCAGCTGTTTGCGCAGGCGGGTGATACGGGTCTCGAGGACATTCAACTGTTCCTGACTCTTTTGCGTCAGCACCCGCGCCTCCGCCAGGCGGGCATCCAGTTCGGCCTGTTCAGCCTGCATGCGGGCATCCTTGTAGGATTGGTCAGCCATGTCGGCCTTGGCCTGGGCCAGCTTCGTCTCGGCGAGTTTCAACTCGGGCACGTCGTCAGCCACGGCCCCCACGGCGGCGGCTTGCTCCAAGGCTTGCTGGGTCAGGCGCATTTGCTCATTCGGCGCAGGATCTGCGGCACAGCCCGCCAGCGTTACTACGGCGAGGGCGGCGAAAAGAGGTCGAATAGTCACTAAAAATCCCTACTTTGTTGGGGTACCGACGGGTTGCTGCAACTGCGTCTTCCAGCGTTCGATATTGCGCTGCAACGCGGCTTCCGTCAGACCGGACGCGGCCAATTCTGTCATCTTTTTGGCGAGCTGTCCGCGCAACCACGGATCATTGCAGGCCGAGTTGTGGGAAATCGCCAGGAACAGCCCCGGCTGGTCAATCGGCAGTTCCCGGGCCAGCAGGTCTTTGCTCATGCCCAGGGTCTGGGCCATGGCCATACCGGAGTAACGTCCGGCCAGCACGTAGTCCACTTCGCCCAGCAGCAGTTTCTGCAAGGCCGGGGTCACGGTTGGCAGGCGTTCCAGGGTCAGGTGTTCGCTGGCAAAGGCTTCAAATTCAGGGGACAGGCGCGCCCGCTCCGAGACTGCTCCCTTGTGGCCATGCAGGTCGGCCGCGCTGGTATAGACCAGGGGCGAGTCAACGCGGGTCCACACCCGATAATCGGCCTGCATCAGCGCCGGGTGGATGTAGTCCAGGGTCTCCAGTTCGCTGACACTCAACGGCGCATCGACCAACATGTCCATGCGCCCGCTGCGCACTTCTTCAAGGGCCAGGGAACGCTTGCCGCCGTATAGCAGGTCGATTTTCAGTCCCAGGTCCTTGGCCACTTGCTGCAACACATCGGCGTTGGCGCCGATCAGGTGGGTGGGGGCTTGCGGGTCGCGCCACAGATAGGGCGGCGCATCCGGGCTGCCGGTCACGACCAGGCGCTCGCATTTGCCGGCCGCGACAGACAAGGTCGGCAGCAGTGACAGGCCCAGCAGTACAGTCCAGCGGCGCAGTTCCATGGCGTGGTTTCCCGATCAAATAGTTGCGTGCAAAAAAAAGCCCGGTCATAAGACCGGGCTCTTTATAAGTGAAGCGGCTGGTTTAGACCAGCTTCTCCAACTCAGGTACGGCTTCGAACAAGTCCGCCACCAGGCCGTAATCAGCCACCTGGAAGATCGGTGCTTCTTCGTCCTTGTTGATCGCAACGATCACTTTGGAGTCTTTCATACCGGCCAAGTGCTGGATCGCGCCGGAGATACCGACCGCGATGTACAGCTGTGGCGCGACAATTTTGCCGGTCTGGCCGACCTGCATGTCGTTGGGTACAAAACCTGCATCGACGGCCGCGCGGGAGGCGCCGACCGCAGCGCCCAGCTTGTCGGCCAGGGCATACAGGTGCTTGAAGTTGTCACCGTTCTGCATGCCACGCCCGCCGGAAACGACGATCTTGGCAGCGGTCAGCTCAGGACGATCCGACTTGGCCAGCTCTTCGCCAACAAAGCTGGAAGTGCCAGCGTTGTGGACAGCAGCCACCGCTTCAACGGCAGCCGAACCACCTTCAGCTGCAACCGGGTCGAAACCGGTGGCGCGCACGGTGATCACTTTGATGGCGGCGGTCGATTGCACGGTGGCAATGGCGTTACCGGCGTAGATCGGGCGCTTGAAGGTGTCGGCGCTTTCGACCGAAACGATCTCGGAGATCTGGTCAACGTCCAACTGCGCAGCAACGCGCGGCAGGATGTTTTTGCCGTTGGAGGTAGCGGCAGCCAGGATGTGGCTGTAGCCAGCGCCCAGTTCTGCAACCAGTGGCGCAACGTTTTCAGGCAACTGATGCTCGTAGGCAGCGTTGTCGGCGGCCAGTACTTTGCTCACGCCAGCAATTTTCGCGGCGGCTTCAGCCACGGCACCCACGTTCTGGCCGGCGACCAGGACGTGGATATCACCACCGATTTTCGCAGCAGCGGCAACGGTGTTCAGGGTGGCCGGGGCCAGCACCTTGTTATCGTGTTCGGCGATTACGAGGATAGTCATGATCAGATCACCTTCGCTTCGTTTTTCAGTTTCTCGACCAGTTCAGCCACCGACTTGACCTTGATACCCGCGCTGCGTGCAGCTGGCGCTTCGACTTTGACGGTCTTGTTGGTGGAGGCGGTGGAAACGCCCAAAGCATCCGGAGTCAGCACTTCAAGCGGCTTCTTCTTGGCTTTCATGATGTTTGGCAGGGACGCATAACGCGGCTCGTTCAAACGCAGGTCGGTGGTGACGATGGCCGGCAGTTTCAGCGAAACGGTCTGCGCGCCGCCATCGATTTCACGGGTCACGGCAACGCTGTCGCCAGACACTTCGACTTTCGAGGCGAAGGTGCCCTGGCCGTAACCGGTCAGTGCAGCCAGCATCTGGCCAGTCTGGTTGTTGTCGCTGTCGATGGCTTGTTTGCCGAGGATTACCAGCTGCGGCTGTTCCTTGTCGACAACGGCCTTGAGCAGCTTGGCAACGGCCAGCGAAGTCAGGTCTTCAGCGGATTCGACGAGAACGGCGCGATCGGCACCCAGCGCCAGGGCGGTACGCAGCTGCTCTTGAGCAGTGGTCGGACCGATGGAAACGACGACGATTTCAGTCGCAACACCTTTTTCTTTCAGGCGTACGGCTTCTTCCACGGCGATTTCGCAGAAGGGGTTCATCGACATTTTGACGTTAGCCAGATCGACGCCGGAATTGTCCGCCTTGACGCGAACTTTCACGTTGTAATCGACAACGCGTTTGACAGCTACAAGAACCTTCATGGATTCCTCGTTACTCTCCGGTGAAAAGGAAGCCGCCCGGATAAACCTGGCGGTAGATGCTCAACGGCGCACAAGGGCACCTCTAAAAACGCAGGCCGTCATGACAGGTGACGTTGCACGTACTCAATAATAAAGACCGTTCGTCAGCGGTGACTGACAAGTCATTCATCGTCGCAACGTGTAAACTGCGCGCCAGCATTACGTGCGCGTCAACCTGTAAGAGCATTGCCTTGTCTTTGGACGTGGCCTTGAAACCGGCAGTCCGCCTACGAGAAGCGCAAAACCGACCGTATATTGACCGGAACACCTTTTCCGGTCAATACAGCAAAATGGTCAGATATAAGCCGCGTTGCTTTGATTTACCTAGCTCGCGGGCAATTCAAACAAACGTTTGTATTGGACGCTGAGAGTGGTGTAGATATAATGCGCCACCTAGAGAGAAAGGTGGGTCGTCCCCTGCCCCTTTGTAAGAAATTGGCGCAGAAGACGACAGATAAAACACCGAACCTCCACCCATTAGAAAAAAAACTGTTGAGCCTTGAGTAGGAGATAGCCTGTGGAACGCGAATACATGGAATTCGACGTGGTCATCGTCGGCGCAGGGCCGTCGGGCCTGTCTGCCGCCTGCCGACTGAAGCAGAAGGCCGCCGAAGCCGGTAAGGAAATCAGCGTCTGCGTGGTCGAAAAAGGCTCCGAAGTCGGTGCACATATCCTGTCCGGTGCCGTGTTTGAACCACGCGCCCTGAATGAATTGTTCCCGGACTGGAAAGAACTGGGCGCCCCGCTCAACACCCCGGTGGTGCGCGACGACATCTATGTACTGCGCAGCAGCGACAGCTCCACCAAGGTTCCAGACTTCTTTGTGCCCAAGACCATGCACAACGAAGGCAACTACATCATCTCCCTGGGCAACTTGTGCCGCTGGCTGGCCCAGCAGGCAGAGAACCTGGGCGTGGAAATCTACCCGGGCTTCGCGGCCCAGGAAGTACTGTTCGACGAAAACGGCGTAGTGCGCGGGATCATCACCGGCGACCTCGGCGTCGACCGTGAAGGCCACCCAAAGGAAGGCCTGTACACCCCCGGCATGGAACTGCGCGGCAAGTACACACTGTTCGCCGAAGGCTGCCGTGGGCACTTGGGCAAACAACTGATCCAGCGCTTCAACCTGGACAGCGACGCCGACGCACAGCACTACGGCATCGGTCTCAAGGAAATCTGGGAAATCGACCCGGCCAAGCATCAACCAGGCCTGGTGGTCCACACCGCCGGCTGGCCGCTGGACATCATGAGCAACGAGAACACCGGTGGCTCGTTCCTCTATCACCTGGAAAACAACCAGGTGGTGGTAGGCCTGATCGTCGACCTGTCCTACAGCAACACCTTCCTGTCGCCGTTCGATGAGTTCCAGCGCCTCAAGCATCACCCGGTGCTGGCCCAGTACCTGGAAGGCGGCAAGCGCATCAGCTACGGCGCGCGCGCCCTGGCCAAGGGCGGCATCAACTCGCTGCCGAAGATGGTATTCAAGGGCGGCGCCCTGATCGGTTGCGACCTGGGCACGATGAACGTCGCCAAGATCAAGGGCAGCCACACCGCGATGAAGTCCGGCATGCTCGCCGCAGATGCGGTGGCTGATCGCCTGTTCGCCGAGTCCGAAGGCGGCGATGAACTGACCGCCTACGTCGACAGCTTCAAAGCCAGCTGGCTCTACGAAGAACTGTTTGCCACCCGTAACTTCGGCCCGGCGATGCACAAGTTCGGCCCGATCATCGGTGCCGGCTTCAACTGGTTCGACCAGAACATCCTCGGCGGCAAAATGCCGTTCACCCTGCACGACACCAAGCCGGACTACGCCTGCCTCAAGCTGGCCAAGGACAGCCAGAAGATCGATTACCCCAAGCCCGACGGCAAGCTGAGCTTCGACAAGCTGAGCTCGGTGTTCCTCTCCAGCACCAACCATGAAGAAGAGCAGCCGTGCCACCTGAAGCTCAAGGACCCGAGCATCCCCATCGGCACCAACCTGCCGCTCTACGATGAGCCCGCGCAACGCTACTGCCCGGCTGGCGTGTACGAAGTGATCACCCAGGAAGACGGTGAGAAACGCTTCCAGATCAATGCCCAGAACTGCGTGCACTGCAAGACCTGCGACATCAAGGACCCTTCGCAGAACATCACGTGGGTTACGCCGGAAGGCGCGGGTGGGCCGACTTACCCGAATATGTAAGCCATCTGCTTGAACATGAGGCTCTCCACTGGAGAGCCTTTTTTATGGCCGACACAAATCTAATGTGGGAGCGGGCTTGCTCGCGAAGGCGGTGTGTCAGTTAAGAATTATTAACCTGACACACCGCCTTCGCGAGCAAGCCCGCTCCCACATTTGGATAGAGGTATCTCCGGGATTTATGCCGCTCGCTCTTCACCAGGGTTGCGCAGGAAATAGCGCTTATATTCCCGACTGAACTGCGACGTACTCTGATACCCCACGTTATGCGCCGCCTGCGCTACCCCCATGCCTTGTGCCAGCAACAACTGCTGGGCCTTGAGCAGGCGCAAGCGCTTGAGGTACTGCACCGGCGACAACAAGGTGCAGCGCTTGAAGTGCTCATGGAATGTCGACGCACTCATATGCGCATAACCGGCCAGGGTCTCGATGTTCAAGGGTTCGGCGTAATGGGCATGCAGGTGATTCAATGAGGTGGCAATCCGCGAGAACTGCCCCTGCTGTTCCACCAGGGCCCGCAGCACATCGGCCTGTGGCCCGCGCAAGGCGCAAAACAATAATTCCCGCACTCGTGCCGGCCCCATGATCCGGGCTTCCAGTGGATCGTGCAGACACTGCAACAGTCGCTCGACGCAACCACGCATCGCGTCATCGAGCACCACCGAGCTCATCGACTCCAGGGTCTGCGCCGCCGGTGGCGGGCCGGCCTGCATGCCCATGGCCATCACCAATTCACCCAGCACCACCCGATCAATACCTACAGTAACGCCATACAGCGGGGCATCGGCGGCCATGGCAAACGTCTCGCACTCGAACGGCACCGGCATCGCCTGGATCAGGTAATGCCCGGCGCCGTATTCCAGGGTACGCGGCCCCAGGTAGGCGAGCTTGCTGCCCTGGGCCACGAACATCAGGCTCGGCTCATAGATCTGCGGCCCGCGCGCCACGTCGCAACTGGCGCGCAGCACCTTCACGCCCGCCAGATGGGTCGGGGAGAAACCGTCGCAGGGCGTAAGCCCCTCAATCAAGGAAACCAGCGCAGCGTTGGCATCGAGATGGCGGGTCAACAACATGGCAAAAAACTTCGCGAAAAAGGGATAGGAACATCATCGCAGGTCTGGCGGCCAATGAATCCAATCCACGGGCACTCCCGGACGAATAGGCATGAGACTCGGAGCATTTGCCATGTTCGCCCACAGGGTCCACGCGCAGAATTCGCCACCTCTCCCGCCCAAGCTTTTGCGAGGTTTTCACCATGTACACCGCCATCGGCTACGCCGCCCAGTCGGCCACCACTCCCCTCGCCCCCATGTCCTTCGAGCGTCGCAGCCCGCGCGCCGATGACGTGGCAATCGAAATCCTGTACTGCGGCGTCTGCCACTCCGACATCCACCAGGCGCGCAACGAATGGGGTATCGCCGTGTACCCATTGATGCCGGGCCACGAGATTGTCGGCAAGGTCACTGCTGTCGGCGCCAGCGTCACCGCCCATAAGGTTGGCGACCTGGTCGGCGTGGGCTGCATGGTGGATTCGTGCCGCCACTGCCAAGCGTGCAAATCAGACCTGGAGCAATACTGCCTCGAAGGCCCGACCATGACCTACGCCACCTTGGATCGCGTGGACGGCAGCAACACCATGGGCGGCTACTCCGACAGCATCGTGGTCAGCGAACACTTCGTGGTGAAGATTCCGGCCAAGCTCGACCTGGCCAGCGCCGCACCGCTCCTCTGCGCGGGCATCACCACCTACTCGCCGCTCAAGCACTACGGGGTAAAGGCGGGCGACAAAGTCGGGATTCTCGGCATGGGTGGCCTGGGCCATATGGGCATCAAGTTTGCCAAGGCCATGGGCGCCGAAGTCACGCTGTTCACCCGCTCGGCGAGCAAGGCCGAGGAAGGCCGTCGCCAAGGCGCTGATCATGTGATCGTGTCCACCGATGCCGAGCAGATGAAGGCCGCAGCCGGCAGTTTCGACTTCCTGCTGGACACCATCCCGGTGCAGCACGATCTGAACCCCTACCTCGATGTCCTGCGTTTTGATGGCGTGCATATCCTGGTGGGACTGATCGAACCGGTCGACCCGCCGGTCAATGCCGCCAAGCTGGTCTTGGGTCGTAAAGTCCTGGCCGGCTCGCTGATCGGCGGCATTGCCGAAACCCAGGAAGTCCTGGATTTCTGCGCCGAACACGGCATTACCTGCGACATCGAAATGCTCGATATCCGTCAGATCAACGAAGCCTTTGCGCGCATGATTGCCGGCGACGTGAAGTACCGTTTCGTGATCGACATGGCCACCTTGAAGGCCTGATCAGGCCTTGGCCCCCAACTCCGCTGACAGCCGGGCCGCGACCTGTTTGACCACAGGAATCAGCTCGGCCATTTTTTCCAGCGGCATGTAGGGCACCGTACTGGCGATGCTGATGCCGGCGATAATCCGTCGGCTGGCATCGCGCACGGGTGCGGCCACACAGCGGATCGACGGCTCGTTGTCTTCCAGATCGAAGGCATAGCCGCCCGCCACATACTCTTTCATGCGCTGCTCGAACTGCTCCCAGGATTGCTCCGGGTGCTGCGGCCAGTGCAGGTTTTTCCCGCCTATCGGCAAGCTGGCCTGATACAGGCGCTGCCATTCTTCTGGCGTGTCATCGAGCAGCAAGGCCTTGCCGATCCCGGTGCGCGCCAGGGGCATGCGGTGACCGACGCGGGAACGCATTTCCGGGCCATTGCGCCCAGGATTCTTGTGCAGGTACAGCACCTCGTCGTACTCACGGATTGCCAGGTGGATGGTGTCGCCGGTCAGCGCCGACAGTTCATCCAGATAGGGTATCGCCAGCGTCACCAGCGGCAGTTCTTCCCGCGCCTGGAACCCCAACTCGATCAGCTTGGGCCCCAACAGGTAACCGACTTGCGGGACCACTCGCAGGTAACGCTCGTCCACCAGGCAACTGGCCAGGCGATGCGTGGTGCTGCGGGTGGTCCCGATGCGCCGGGCAATCTCCTTGAGATCCCGCGCACCCGCCGCCACCGCCTGCACCACGCCCAGGCCGCGCAGCAAGGTCTGGGTGCCGGTGGGCGCGGGGTCTTTGGCGGGGATCGCTGGGTTTTCCTGCATGTTTGGGCCTATCTAGAAATGCGAAAGCGGCGGCCATTATGGCAAATGCCGGGCCGCAAGACAGGGCCGATCTCAGCCTTGGGCAAACTCACGCAGCGCATCGCCTTCCATGCGGTAGCGCACCCATTCTTCCTGGGGTTGGGCGCCGATGGATTTGTAGAAGGCAATGGCCGGCTCGTTCCAGTCCAGAACGCTCCATTCGAAGCGCCCACAGCCATTGTCGTAGGCGATCTTTGCCAGGTGGCGCAGCAACTTCTTGCCCGCCCCGCCGCCGCGCTGTTCCGGGTTGATGTACAGGTCTTCCAGGTACAGGCAGTTGCTGCCCAGCCAGGTGGAATAGCTGAAGAAGAACACCGCAAACCCGATCGGCAAGCCGTCACGCAGGCAGATCAGGCCATGGGCGGTAGCGCCTTCACTGAACAGGCTGCGTTCGATGTCCACCACGCCGGCGATCACTTCGTGGCGAGCCTTTTCGTATTCGGCCAGCTCGGTAATGAAGGTCAGGATCTGCGCAGCATCGCTGGGCACGGCGGGACGAATCTCGATGGTCATGAACAGGCCTGCGGCTAAAAATAAAGGACACATACTAAGGCCCTTTGATAACCGTTTGCAGGGTTTTATGCACGCAGTTACTCCGTAACTGCAGCAATGTTGGCACCTGTAACCGCAGAACAAATGGTGCAATCGCGCGTGGTAAAAAGTCCGCCATAAATCCAACAGACGCCCAGGTTTGCCCATGCCCCCCACTGCTACCGTTGGCGGAAAATTCTGCATCGCCTTGCGCAATTGGCTGATTACGCTGGCGCGCCTGATCTGGCGCCGGGCTTCGAAACACAAAATCTTACAGGTGAGCTGACACCGTTCGTCGTGATCCAGGCACCAACAATATGAGCGGGCGGACCAACCTAAGGTAAGGACTTTATTCCTATGGAGGCTCCACCATGAATACTTCCAAAGTGACTGCCCTCGCCCTCGCCGGTTTGCTGTCTGCGATTTCCCTGGGCAGCTTCGCCGCGTCCGACCCTTCCACCGGCAAGACCGACCCGATTGGCAGCCCGCCCAACCCTGCCACCCAAGAGAGCAAAGACTCCATGGGCACCGGCCTGGATACCAATGGCGGAGCCATCATCCAGAACGGTGCCGACCCCCGCACCCAAGGCAATGACGGCAACCGCCAGGGCCTGGGTACCGATGTGGAGAACGGCAAGATCGGCCCCGGCAAGAATGCCGCCCCAAGCGGCAACGATGACAACCTGCCGGGCGCACCGAAACAACCTTGACCCCTTGGCCGACAGACGAACACTACCCCACCACTGACCCTGAGAGGTATGCATGAACGTCGATAAAAACCTGGAGAAAGAAGTCCTCACCCGCCTGCTGCACGCGCACCCGAATGGTTTGGGTAAGGAGGTGCTGGATAACTACCGGGGCGAAAAAGTCGTGGCCAGCACCCTGGCCACCCTTCAGGACCGTGGACTGATCAAGGAAGGCCATGTGACCTGCAACGAGGCCGGCGAACACGCGCTGCACCTGCCGATCAAACTGACGGCCTCTGGCGTGGACGCCGCCCGCAAGCTGGAAAGCCAACCGTAACGGCTGTCGAGCCCTGGCGAGGCTGCGCAACGCCCCTCGTCAGGCATTGCCTACAGCGTTGGGCGTTGCGCAGCCACCAGCAACATCATCGGCCGCTCCAGCTCCTCCGCCAACTCAGGCCGGGCCACAAGGTCCGCGGCACTCGGGCCCCATTCTTCAATATGGCCCAGGCTTAAGCCTGCCTTGATCAACAGGTTGAGCAGAGTGCCTAGGGTACGGTGCTGCTTGATCACGCCCTTGGCCAGCCAGTCGGTGACCCGCGGACCTTCCAATTGATAACTGTCCAGCGGCCAGCTTCTGCGGCCTTGCTCATCGACCTGCCAGCCCGGCTGGCGGGGTGCCATGAAGATCGGGTGCTCGATGGAAAAAACCAGCCACCCTCCCGGTTTCAAGGCCCTATGAATGCGGGCAAACAGCCCGGGCAGGTCGGCGATGTAGTGAAAGGCCAGCGAGCTGTAGGCCAAGTCGTAAGCAGCACCGGGCAGATCAAGTTGCTCGAGGTCGGCAATGGCATAAGTAATGGCCGAGGATGACGTCATTTCCTTCGCCCGCGCCAGCATCTTCTGTGAGACGTCCAGCCCCAGCACCTGTTCGGCGCCCTGCTCCTGGGCCCAGCGGCTGAACCAGCCATAACCACAGCCCAGGTCCACCACCTGCAAGCCCCGCATCGGCGGTAACAACGCCTGCAACGCGGGCCATTCCGGCGCGCCTGCCAACCCTTGCAGGGAGCGGCCCATTTGACTGTAGCCAGCGAAAAAGGCCGGGGTATCGTAGATATTCTGCGTCATGCCAGTATCAATCCCTGGGCTCCAGGCCTATCGAAAAGAACACCCCGCCACTCCAGATGCCCAGCCAACTCTCGCCTTCGATCTGGCGCGTCACCGCCAAGTCCACCAATTGGTAGAACACGTTGCGATGGACCAGTGCCTCAAGGTTGTTGCGCACCAGCACGTAGGGCGAAGGTTCCTGGGTGTGGGGATCGATCACCACCCGTAGCGGGTGCGCCGGGCCGGCTTCGATCAGGTCTTCGACATTGGAGGTAAACCGCAGGAGCTGGCTTTCGCCCTGCCCCTCGACCTCCAGCGACACCGCCACAAAAGGCGCGTCATCCACCTTGATCCCAACCTTTTCCACCGGTGTGATCAGAAAGTAATCATCGCCATCGCGGCGGATGATATTGGAGAACAGCTTGACCATCGGTTTGCGCCCGATGGGCGTGCCCAGGTAATACCAGGTGCCATCACGGGCAATACGCATGTCGATATCGCCACAGAAATCCGGGTTCCACAGGTGAACCGGTGCCGGTCCCTTGCCCTTGGGCAACTGTGCCAACAAATCATTGGCCTTGGCCGAACCCGTCATGCTGTTCTCCTTTGAATTATTGGTCGCTCATGCCCAGCAGGCTGCGGGCGTACTGGCGCAGCGGTGGGCCAAGCAAATCTTCGGGTTTGTTGTCGTGGAACGTCAGTAAACCGCCACGACTGCGGATCCGTGCAGTATCGATCAAATACTGGGTGCTGGTCTCGATCAACATGATCTGGATCACACCGCTGTCGACACCCAGCCGGTCGAGGGCTTCCTGGTCGGCCCACTCATCCGCATTGCCGATGCGATCATCGGCCTTGGCGAACCGCGTATACAACAGGTAATGGGCGCCTACCTCGCGGGCTTCGGCCATGGCCTGCTCCAGGCCTTCCGGGGCGCGGGCGCGGCGGACCATGGGGAAGTATTCGATGAAACCGTTGAAGGCTTCTTCGGCCACCACATTGGGCCGCGGATAGGCACTGCCCGGCGGCGTGAACGCGCCCTGGGCGATAAACACAAAGGAATCGGGCTGAATGCGAACCGAGTTGGAACGGCGGGTATCGCTGTGGTCCAGCAAGCCGGCATCGCTCATCTGATAGCGAGTGCCTTCGGCCATATCGCTGACTGTCATGCAGCCACCCAGCGCGAACGACGCCAGCAACAAAACCAGACTACGCATCCTATCCTCCAGAGGCCGGTGACGGAAAACCGGCGAATGGGCACAAGATGCAGATTTTGCGCCAGCTTGCCTGGCTAGCCGCCAATGATCTTCATCACCGTCGCCCCGCCTGAAAACGCCACTTCCTGCTTATCGCCCAAGGCCTTGACCAGCAACCC
Source organism: Pseudomonas sp. HC1(2025) (assembly GCF_058742075.1). NCBI lineage: Bacteria > Pseudomonadati > Pseudomonadota > Gammaproteobacteria > Pseudomonadales > Pseudomonadaceae > Pseudomonas > Pseudomonas sp. HC1(2025). Next base: position 4,223,136 of record NZ_CP196017.1, read on the forward strand.
TTGTAACGCCGGCAGGGCCTGGTGGCGCGGCTTGTCCAACAGGTCGCCGACATAGTGCCGGTTGCTCGACGAAAGGCAGCCGTGCAGCCACCCCGTGGAAGACAGCCGCAGGCGCGAACAGGTTCGGCAAAACGGCACGCTTTCATTGGCGATCACGCCGAAGAAGCCCTGGCCGGGAATTTCATAACGCACGGCGGTGGCGTCCACAGGGGCGTCGGCCTGCAGATATTCGTGATGCTCGCCAATCAGGCTCAGCAGTTGTTGCAGGCTGACGAATTGCTGCAGGAAGGCGTTGGAGTCGCTGGCCAGATGGCCCATGCGCATCAACTCGATAAAACGCAGTTCATAACCGCGCGCCAGGCAATATTCCAGCAGCGGCATGACCTGGTCGAGGTTCTGCCCGCGCAGCGGCACCATATTGACCTTGATCTTGATCCCCGCCGCACGAGCCTGGTCCATGCCATCAAGGACGGTGGCCAGGTCGCCACCCCGGGCGATCCCGCGAAAGGCATCGGCATCCAGGGTGTCAAGGGACACATTGATACGGCGAATGCCGGCATCGACCAGCAATGGCAACTTGCGCGCCAGTAACTGGCCATTGGTGGTCAGGCTGATATCGCTCAAGCCCATCTGCCCGACGGCCCGCATGAACGTTTCGAGCTTGGGGCTGACCAATGGCTCGCCGCCGGTAATGCGCAGGCGATCGATGCCCGCCGCCTCGATCAGGTAGGCCACGCCACGCGCCATGGCTTCGGCCGAGAGTTCGTCCTGCGCAGCCACCAGCCGCTTGCCGTTGGGCACGCAGTAGGTACAGGCGTAATTGCAGGCTGAGGTCAGGCTGATCCGCAAATTGCGAAAACGCCTGCCTTGACGATCAACGATCATGGATCACTCCGGCAGCGGATAATTCGGGCGCGCTAAAACCTGACTCATAAATCAGATTTTAGCAAGGTCCTTGCCTGAGTATATTCCTGGGTTACTACATAGGGCAGTAAATCAGCCGGTCATTGTCCGGGTGAATGCCTTATGTGGCAGGCGTCTCGGGGTTCGGCAGCTCGGTGCTGTGCTTGCGCTTGTTGCCCATGCGCACGCCGATGTCCATCAAGAACTGGAAGAAGCCTTCCTGATCTTCCAGCACGTTGCTCCAGAATGGCGAGTGGTACAGCGCCACCGCGCCATGCACCAGGGCCCAGGCGGCGCAGTAGTGGAAATAAGGCGGCACATCTTCCAGCTTGCCTTCGCTGATGCGGCCCTTGATCAGCAGGGTCAGGCGCTCGAAGTTCGAGGCACGGATCTTGTGCAACTCCTCGACCATTTCCGGCACCTGGTGGCCCTTGACCACTTTTTCTTCCAGGCGGTCGAACAGGCGGTAGCGCTGCGGGTCGCGCATGCGGAACTCAAAGTACGCCCGGGACAGCGCTTCCTTATCCTTGTCGACGTCGGCCGAGTGCAGCAACTCGTTCAAATCGCGCTCGTAGTCGAGCATCAGGCGCAAGTAGATCTCGGCCTTGGACTTGAAGTGTTTATAGATGGTGCCTTTGCCGATACCCACGGCATCCGCAATCATCTCGACGGTGACGCTGTCTTCACCCTGTTCGAGGAACAATTTGAGCGCGGTGTCGAGAATTTCCTGCTCACGGCGGCGAAACTCACGGACCTTACGGGGTTCTTTGTGCATAGAAAGAGGTCTGCAGAGGTCAGTATTGGAAGGGTTCGATGCCCCGATGACGGAACGTTTTACCCGGTGCGAGGGATTATCCCGACTGAACGGTCGTTGGGCAACGTCTATATGAACAACCCATACACTAAACTTACAGCGCGCCAACGAATCAGGCGATGCGGGTCAGAAATTAAACGTCGATTCGCGCAATGTATTGCCGCTCAATGAGAACTCAAGCGAAGCGCACGTATTCCAAATCTGTTTAAAAAACGATCAGATGCGGCTGGACTGCACGGGATACTGATCAATACTTCATCTGTCGGTGTGACATCTCCCCCAAGTGAAACACCGATATGGGTACCAACGGACCGCGTACCCTTGTTTACTCCTAATGGTCTTAACCCGGATTCACCCCCCAGAACCCGGGTTTTTTTTGCCTGCAATTCAGCGAACGTGCGCCAGGGGGAACAGACGCTTGAAGTTCTCGGTGGTCTGCTCGGCAAAACGCTCCACCGACTCGCCGCGCAACATCGCCAGGTAATCCGCCACATCCCGCACATATTCCGGCAGGTTCGGCTTGCCGCGATGAGGGATCGGCGCCAGGTATGGCGAGTCGGTCTCCACCAGCAGACGGTCGGCGGGCACCTGGCGCGCCACATCACGCAGGGCCTCGGCGTTGCGGAAGGTGACGATGCCCGACAGGGAAATATAGAACCCCAGGTCCAGGGCCGCCTTGGCCATCTCCCAATCTTCAGTAAAACAGTGCAACACACCCGCCTGGGGCAGCGCCGCTTCGCGCAGCAGGGCCAGGGTGTCGGCGCGGGCGCCACGGGTATGCACGATCACAGGCTTGCCGGTCTGCTGCGCCGCTTGCAGGTGCAGGCGGAACGAGGCCTGCTGCAGGTCGGCGGCCTCCGGCTCGTAGTGGTAATCCAGGCCTGTCTCGCCGATGGCCACCACTCGCGGGTGATTGAGTTCGTCCAGCAGCCACTCCAGGGCCGGGGCTTCGCCAGGCTTGAGATCCAGAGGATGGATGCCCACCGAGCAATCTACATCGGCATAGCGCTCGGCCAGGGCCTTGACGTCGGCGGCGTTCTCGGCGCTGACACCGATACACAGGAAGTGCCCGACCCCACGCTGGCGCGCAGCCTCGAGGGCAGCATCCAGGGAGCCGTTGTGGGCGGCGAGGTCGAGGCGATCAAGGTGGCAATGGGAATCTACGAGCATAAGAAGTTACAACTTGCGTCACAGGAAGTGTCTGGCCGACGAAACATCCGTCGACCCCGAGAATATCAACGTCGGCCGAGCAACCCGACCCACTGCACCAGCAGGGCCTCAAGCAACAGCACGCGGTTCAGGTTGGCCTTGCCCAGGACTTTCTGGCGCTGGGCGAGGATCCAGTCCTGAATGTTCAACACCTTGTCTTGGGCGCTCTTCTGCGCCAGGTATTGCACGACCTTGCGCATGTCCATCAGGCCCAGGCCGTTTTCGTCCTGGGTCAGTTGATAGCGCAGGATCAGGCTGGACCAGTCGCAAAACCAGTCAAACAACAACAACAGCGGCACATCTTTCCAGCCTTCGGCCAGTTGCGTGGCGGAATGCTCTTGCTTGAGCAGCTTCTTCACCCCGTCGACCACCAGCGCGCGCTGCTCGCGCACGCCCTGGGCCTGCAAGCTGACCGCAGCCAGGGGCGAGCCGGCCGCCAGGGTCAGCAACTCGACCCGCTCCTGCTCGCTGCACTCGGGCAAGGCCTGGCCCAGCCACTGCAAGCTCATGGCCTCGCTCGGCAACGGGCAGGCCTGCTGCACGCAACGACTGCGGATAGTCGGCAGCAGGCGGCTGGATTGGTGGCTGACCAGCAGCAGCACCGTATCGCCGGAAGGTTCCTCAAGGCTCTTGAGCAAGGCGTTGGCGGCGTTGATGTTCATCGACTCCACCGGCTCGATCAGCACCACCTTGCGCCCGCCCATCTGCGCGGTCTGTACCACGAAGCTCACCAAGTCGCGCACCTGGTCGACCTTGATCGCCTTGTCGGCCTCCTCCGGTTCCAGCACGTAGTTGTCCGGATGGCTGCCGGCCTTGAGCAGCAGGCATGACTTGCAGTGCCCGCACGCCTCCAGCCCAGCCGGATTCTGGCACAGCAAGCGTGCCATCAAGCGCTCGGCCAGGGCGCGCTTGCCGATGCCTGCCGGCCCATGGAGCAAATAGGCATGGGCGTGCTGGGCGCGCCCGGCCAATTGCTGCCACAGGCTGTCCTGCCACGGATAGGCTTCAGCCACGGTAAAGCTCCAACAGTTTGGGTAGCAGCGCATCGATGGCCTGCTGCACCTGCTCCAGCGGCTGCGCGGCATCCAGCAGGCAGTAGCGCGACGGCGCAGCTTGGGCACGCTGCAGGTAAGCCGCGCGTACCGCCTCGAAAAACCCCCGGCCTTCCAGCTCGAAACGGTCCAGGCGCCCACGGGCACTGGCCCGGGCCAGGCCGACGTCTACCGGCAGGTCGAAAACCAGGGTCAAGTGCGGGCGCAGGTCACCCTGGACGAAGGTCTCCAGGGTCGCGATGCGTTCCAGGGACAGGCCGCGGCCAGCGCCCTGATAGGCGTAGGTGGAGTCGGTGAAACGGTCGCAGATCACCACCGCGCCACGGGCCAGGGCCGGGCGGATCACCTCGGCCAGGTGCTGGGCACGTGCGGCAAACACCAGCAACAGCTCGGTGTCGGGGTTCATGACCTCGTCGCCAGTGGCCAGCAGCACCTCGCGGATTTTTTCCGCCAGGGGCGTGCCGCCAGGCTCGCGGGTCAGCAGCACCTCGATCCCTTCGGCCCGCAAGCGTTCGGCCAGGTATTCACGGTTGGTACTCTTGCCGGCGCCTTCCGGGCCTTCCAGGGTAATAAACAAGCCAGTCACAGGCAGTCCTTAGTCAGAGTCATTGCGGGCTTTGCGTGGGCGCAGCGTCGGGCGCGGCAGGCTCAACGGTCGCGGGTGCAGCCGGCGCAGGGCTGGAGCGATAATCGGCGCGACGCTTGAGTTGGTACTCGCGCACGGCGGCATTATGGGCATCCAGGCTGTCGGAAAAAACATGGCTGCCATCGCCTCGGGCCACGAAATACAGGCTGCTGCCCGGCACCGGATTCAACGCGGCATGGATCGCCTCGCGGCCGACCATGGCAATTGGCGTCGGCGGCAGGCCGCTGATCATGTAGGTGTTATAGGGCGTGGCTTCCTTGAGGTGCGCGCGCGTCAATTTGCCGTTATAGCGCTCGCCCATGCCGTAGATCACGGTGGGGTCGGTTTGCAGCAGCATGCCGATCTTCAGGCGCCGCACAAACACCCCGGCAATCTGCCCACGCTCCTCGGGCACACCGGTTTCCTTCTCGACCAGCGACGCCATGATCAGCGCCTGGTAGGGATCGGTATAGGGCGCGTCCGGGGCGCGTCGCTGCCATTCCTGGGCCAGCACCTCGTCCAGGCGGTTGTAGGCTTTCTTCAGGAACTCGACATCGGTCATGCCGCGCACAAAACGGTAGGTGTCGGGGAAGAACCGCCCTTCGGGGAATTCGTCGGGATGGCCGATTTTTTCCATCACCTCAGTGTCACTCAAGCCCGCCAGGGTCTGTTCGATTTTTTCATGCTTGGCCAAGGCACTGCGCACCTGGCGGAAGTTCCAGCCTTCCACCAGGGTCAGGCTGTACTGCACCACGTCGCCGCGCTGCCACAGGCCGATCAGGCCCTGGGCCGTCAGGCCGGGCGTCATGCGGTACTCGCCACTGTGCAGGGGCTGGCCATCAAGATTGAAGCGCCAGTAGAGGCGTAGCCAGAAGGCATCCTCAAGCACGCCGTCGTTTTCCAGGCGATTGAAAGTACCCGTAGGGGTCGCGCCAGCGGCTACATCCAGCAATTGCTCCTGGGACAGATTCAGCGGCTGCTTCAAGGCCGAGTCCAGCTTCCAGGCCGAAAAGCCCAGGAGCAAACCCGCCAGGACCAGGCCGATCTCCAGCAGCAATACAATTTTACGTATCAAATCAAACACCCAATAGCGCGCGAACAATGCCCTGCAGTTTACGGGTGAGTGGCCCGGCCGACCAGCTCATTGGCCCACATCCAAGCACCGGCCAAATGCCATACACGCTGTTGCAGACGAACACTTCATCAGCCTGTTGCAGTTGCGCAAGGCTGATATCGGCAACCGTGGTGACAATGCCCAGCGCCTCGGCACTGGCCAGCAACTCGGCACGCATGACGCCGGCCACGCCACAGCGGCTCAGGTCGGCCGTCAGCAGTTGGCCGGCATGCACCAGGAACAGGTTGCTGAACACACCTTCGATGACGCGCCCGGACATATCCAGCATCAATCCTTCCGCGTGATCGGCATCTTGCCACTCGGCGCGGGCCAGGACCTGTTCGAGACGATTGAGGTGCTTGAGACCTGCGAGCAAGGGTTGCTCGGACAAACGGGTGGCACAGGGAAACAGGCGTATGCCGGATGAACCATGAGCCTGGGGATAGGCGACAGGCGGGCTGCCTTGCAGGATACGCCGCGCTGGGGCGCCTGCATTGATGCCATAACCGCGCAGGCTATCGCCACGGGTGAGGATCAACTTGAGAACGCCGTCACCGAGGGCTGCCGCGTAAGCCAGCACCTCGCTGCGGATCAGATCCGGGGTCACCGCAAGCGCCAGGCGCCTGCAGCCCTCGTCGAGGCGTTGCAGGTGACGATCCAGCAGCACGGGCTGCCCGGCCTTGACCGCGATGGTTTCAAACAAACCATCGCCGTAGGCCAGGCCGCGATCTTTCAGCGACACTGCGTCCGCTGGCTGACCGTCGACCCAGCAGTGCATCACTCGGCGAACCGGCGGAACACCAGGGAACCGTTGGTACCACCAAAACCGAACGAGTTGGACAGCACCACGTCGATCGGCATTTTCTGCGGCTCGTGAGGCACGAAGTTCAGGTCGCAGCCTTCATCCGGCTCATCAAGGTTGATGGTCGGCGGCGCGACCTGGTCCTTGATCGCCAGCACACTGAAAATCGCTTCAACCGCGCCAGCCGCACCCAGCAGGTGACCGGTCATGGACTTGGTGGAGCTGACCGCCAGCTTGTAGGCGTGCTCGCCGAACACCGACCTGATGGCCTGGGCTTCCGCCAGGTCGCCAGTTGGCGTCGAGGTGCCGTGGGCGTTGATGTACTGTACCTGGTCGACGTTGATCTTCGCATCGCGCAGGGCATTGCTGATGCAACGCGCAGCGCCCGCGCCATCGGCGGGTGGCGAGGTCATGTGGTACGCATCGCCACTCATGCCAAAACCGATCAGCTCGGCGTAGATCGTCGCGCCACGGGCCTTGGCGTGCTCCAACTCTTCGAGGACCAGGGCACCGGCACCGTCGGACAGTACAAAGCCATCACGGCCCTTGTCCCACGGACGGCTGGCACGGGTCGGCTCGTCATTGCGCGTCGACAGCGCACGGGACGCGCCGAAGCCGCCCATGCCCAGGCCGCAGGCGGCCATTTCGGCACCACCTGCGATCATCACGTCAGCCTCGTCATAGGCGATATTGCGCGCCGCCATGCCGATGCAGTGAGTGCCCGTGGTGCACGCTGTGGAAATGGCGTAGTTAGGCCCCTGGGCACCCAGATGGATGGACAGGAAGCCGGAAATCATATTGATGATCGAGCCCGGGACGAAGAACGGTGAGATTCGACGAGGGCCGGAGTCGTGCAGCGTGCGGCTGGTTTCTTCGATATTGGTCAGACCGCCAATACCCGAACCCATGGCCACGCCGATGCGTTCACGGTTGGCATCGGTGACTTCCAGGCCAGCATTACGCACTGCCTGAAAACCGGCTGCCAGGCCGTATTGAATGAACAGGTCGAGTTTGCGGGATTCCTTGATCGAGAGATATTCCTCGACATTGAAGCCCTTTACCGAGCCGCCAAAACGGGTGGAATAGGCAGAAAGGTCCGTATGCTCAATCAGACCGATACCACTGTGGCCAGCCAGAATGCCCTGCCAACTGCTCGGCACATCCGTACCCAGTGGCGACAACATACCCATACCGGTGACTACGACGCGTCTACGCGACACAGCACTCTCCTTTTTCTAATGACGACACTTTGTTTCAAAGCTCATTTTTCATCAGAGCTAAAGAAAAAACCGCACGCCGTTATAGCAGTGCGGTTTTTCCATGACAGCAAGCGACGATTACAAACTATTACGCCTGGTGGCTAGTAACGTAGTCGATAGCAGCTTGAACAGTAGTGATTTTTTCAGCTTCTTCGTCCGGGATTTCGGTCTCGAATTCCTCTTCCAGAGCCATCACCAGCTCAACGGTGTCAAGGGAGTCGGCACCCAGGTCTTCAACGAAGGAAGAAGTGTTTTTCACTTCGTCTTCTTTAACGCCCAGTTGCTCGGCAACGATTTTCTTGACGCGCTCTTCGATGGTGCTCATACCTTGTTTTCACTCCTAATGGACAAATTCAGGCAGCTGGCCAGTGGGTAAGTGTATAGAAAGGCTTTTCAGCTTTTCAACTGAAAGCTTCACCCTCGTACCCTACCGACCACCTGTCTATAAATAGATTGCAGCTTTATAACGGATTTTAGACAGCTCGTATGACATTTTTTTGAAGCGATCCGTCACAATTTAACTCATGTACATCCCGCCGTTCACCGGGATTGTAGCCCCAGTCACGTATGCCGCACCGTCAGATGCCAGGAAAGAGACCACATTGGCGATCTCTTGGGCCTGGCCCAGACGGCCCAGCGGAATTTGCGTCAGCAACGCATCACGTTGCGCTTCAGGCAATTCGCGGGTCATATCGGTATCGATAAACCCTGGAGCCACCGAGTTGACCGTAATCGACCGCGAGCCGACTTCACGCGCCAGGGCACGGCTGAAACCTTCCAGGCCGGCCTTGGCAGAGGCGTAGTTTACTTGGCCTGCGTTGCCCATGGCACCCACTACGGAGCCAATATTGATAATTCGGCCCCAGCGCGCCTTGGTCATACCGCGCAAAACACCCTTGGACAGGCGAAACAGACTGTTCAGGTTGGTATCGACCACGTCGTACCACTCGTCGTCTTTCATGCGCATCATCAGGTTGTCGCGGGTAATTCCGGCGTTGTTCACCAGAATGGCCGGTGTTCCGAACTGTGCAGTGATCTGGGCCAAAACAGCAGCCACGGACTCATCACTGGTCACGTTGAGCTCCAGGCCGGTACCCTGCACGCCGTTTTCCTTGAGGGTCGCGGCGATACGCTCGGCGCCCGAGGCGGACGTGGCAGTTCCGATCACTACCGCGCCCTGACGGCCCAGTTCCAGGGCAATCGCCTGGCCAATGCCACGGCTTGCGCCGGTAACCAGTGCAACTTTACCTTGCAGACTCATGCAGGCTTCTCCTTAGTTCAGGCCAGTGCGGCGCGGGCGGCGGCGAAGCCATCCGGGGTATTGAGGTTGGACGTCGACACGCCCTCGGCGCAGCGCTTGTTGAGGCCGGCCAGGACTTTACCCGGACCACACTCAACTAGTTGGGTAGCGCCCTTGGCGGCCAGGGTCTGGACTGATTCAACCCAGCGTACCGGCTTGTACAGTTGCTCCAGCAGGTCGCGCTTGAGGGTTTCCAGGTCCGGCGCCACGTCGGCGCTGACGTTTTGCACCAACGGGATCTGCGGTGCCTGCCAGTTGATGGCTGCGATGGACTCGGCAAAACGCTCGGCCGCCGGGCGCATCAACTCGCAATGGGACGGCACGCTGACCGGCAGTGGCAACGCACGCTTGGCGCCACGGGCCTTGCAGCCTTCGATGGCACGCTCAACCGCAGCCTTGGCACCGGCGATCACTACCTGGCCTGGGGAATTGAAATTCACCGCGCTGACCACTTCGCCCTGGGCCGCTTCGGCGCAGGCTTCGATCACCACGACGTCGTCCAGGCCCAGGATCGCGGCCATGCCGCCCTGCCCGGCTGGAACCGCTTCTTGCATCAGTTGGCCACGGCGCTCTACCAGCTTGACCGCCTCAGCGAGGGTCAGGCTGCCTGCCGCGACCAGGGCGCTGTATTCGCCCAGGCTATGACCGGCAACAAAAGCCGGACGTGCGCCGCCTTCGGCCAGCCAAACGCGCCACAGCGCGACGGAAGCCGTCAGGATGGCCGGCTGGGTTTTATCGGTTTGATTGAGCAGTTCTTCCGGCCCGTCCTGGGTCAATGCCCAAAGGTCGTAGCCCAAGGCAGCAGACGCTTCCTTGAATGTCTCCAGGACTAGCGGGTATTGCGCGCCCAGCTCGGCCAACATGCCGAGGGACTGCGAACCCTGCCCTGGAAAGACGAATGCGAGGGATGTAGACATGTAACAAGCCCCTAATGATCTGGTCGTCGGTGAATTGACGCCCCACAACTGGGAGCGCAAGAAACTGACAGATTGGATGGTCAATTGAACCGGCCGGTCACATTTAAGCATTCCCGGCCCGATTCGCCTAAGGCAACAGATCCTCAAGACGGCCATGCAAGCGCTGCGGAAGGTTCTCCTGGATCTCGATCAGCGCACGCGCAATGGCACTCTGAAAACCCTGGACCCCCGCCGAACCGTGGCTTTTTACCACAATCCCCTGTAACCCGAGGAAGCTTGCGCCATTATGCCGCGCCGGGGCCAGGTCCGCCTGCAGGCGCCGCATCAACGGCAGCGCCAGGGCGCCCACCAGCCGCGAAGCCAGGTTGCGCTTGAACAACGCCTCGATCCGCGCAGCAATCATCGTAGCCAGGCCTTCGCTGGACTTAAGCAGGATATTTCCGACAAACCCGTCACAAACCACCACATCGGCCTCGCCACGATATAACCCATCGCCTTCGACGAACCCGATGTAGTTCAAGCCCCGCGCCTGTTGCAACAGGCTGGCGGCCAACTTGACCTGCTGGTTACCCTTGATGTCCTCGGTGCCGATGTTCAGCAAGGCCACCCTTGGCCGCACCACACCCAGCGCCTCGGCCGCGACCGAACCCATCAGGGCAAAGTGCAGCAGGTGCTCGGCGCTGCAATCGACATTCGCCCCCAGGTCCAGCAACTGGCAATAGCCACGCTGCGTCGGGATCGCCGCGACCATCGCCGGCCGATCAATGCCCGGCAGGGTTTTCAGCACATGCCGCGACAACGCCATCAAGGCCCCGGTATTGCCAGCGCTGACACAGGCCTGGACCTTGCCATCGCGCAGCAGCTCAAGGGCCACGCGCATGGAGGAGTCAGGCTTGCCACGCAGGGCCTGGGCCGGCTTTTCATCCATGCCGATGGTTTCGCTGGCCGGCGTTATCGTCAGGCGCGCGCGATCCACAGCCGCATGGCTGGCAATCAGTTCTTCAAGTAGGGAAGGTTGACCGACGAGGGTCAGGTGCAGCGAGGGCGTAGCAGACAGGCTGGCAATGCATGCCTGGACAATGCTGCGGGGACCGAAGTCCCCGCCCATTGCGTCAATCGCGATGACTTGAGCAGACAAGTGATTACTCGTCAGCGCCCTTGTCGATCACTTTACGGCCACGGTATACGCCTTCTGGCGATACGTGGTGACGCAGGTGAATTTCACCGGTGGTTTTTTCTACAGACAGAGTGCTTGCCGTCAGGGCATCGTGCGAACGACGCATGTCACGGGCAGAGCGGGATTTTTTGTTCTGCTGAACAGCCATAATTGATTAACTCCTAAACGTTTGGGTCACGCTTTAACTGCGCCAATACACTGAACGGGTTGGACCGCGTTACCTCGTCCTCGCTCGGTTCGGACTCGTCATCGAGCCCCGCCGGCTGCTGGCATTCTTCCGGATGATGAGCAGGCACAATGGGCAAGGCGAGCAGAAGCTCCTCCTCGATCAGTGCATGCAGATCCAAAGGATCTTCGCCCAGTTCCAGCACGTCATAACCTTTCGGCAACGACTGGGTATTCGCACCCTCTTTCACCACAGCATAACTGCATTCGCTGTGGATCGGCAGGGTGACCAGCTCAAGACAACGCTGGCAAACCATTTTGACCTCGGTGTCGATAAAGCTGTGGATTACCACAGATTTACGTTCATCTCGCTCAAAAACGAATTTAGCCTGCACCGTACCGACATTGTCGGAAAGCGGGTCGCAGAGTCTCTCCAAATCGGCCAGCAACACTTCACCTTGGAGGGTGGTGCCACGATCAGCCAATTTGCGCGGGTCAACGTGAGGTGGAATCGGGTCATTCAACATAGGCGCAGCATTATAGGGATGCACCCGCCCATGTCAAAGGAAATTCAGCCCTGTGCGCCAGACTGTCCGCTCGCTAGAATCCGCGACTGCCTTGAGGAGAGCCACATGTTGCCTTTATTACTCGCTTCCAGCTCGGTTTATCGCCGGGAACTGCTGAACCGCCTGCATCTGCCGTTCATCTGCAGCTCGCCGGATATCGACGAAAGCCATCACGCCAACGAGCCAGCAGCCGACCTGGTCAAGCGCCTGGCCGAGCAGAAAGCCCGCGCCCTCGCCGGCAGCCACCCTGGGCATCTGATCATCGGCTCGGACCAGGTCGCAGCGCTGGATGGCCAGATCATCGGCAAGCCCCACACCTTTGAAAAGGCCCGCGAGCAATTACTGGCGGCCAGCGGCCGGCAGGTCAGCTTCCTGACCGGCCTGGCGCTGCTCAATAGCGACACCGGGCATTGCCAGGTGGACTGCATCCCCTTCACCGTCACGATGCGCCAGTTGGACCCGGCACAGATCGAACGCTACCTGCGGATCGAGCAACCCTACGACTGCGCTGGCAGCTTCAAGGCCGAAGGTTTAGGGGTGAGCTTGTTTCAAAGCACCGAAGGGCCGGATGCGACAAGCCTTGTCGGCCTGCCGCTGATTCGCCTGGTGGACATGCTGCTGGCCGAAGGCGTGCAGATCCCCTGAAAGCACCACAAAACCCAATGTGGGAGCGGGCTTGCCCGCGATGACGGCCTGTCAGCAACCCATTGGCTGGCTGACCCACCGCAATCGCGGGCAAGCCCGCTCCCACATTTTGGGCTACGCCAATCGCGAGCTCAGCGTAAGGTCGGCCCCTGGAAGCCCATATACAGCGCCAATTTCTCCGCCACACTGGCACCCAGTCGCTTGGAGAAGCGATCGAACGGCGACTCCTGGACGGTAAAGTCCACCAGCTCCTTCTCGCCGATCACATCCCGCGCCACCGAACTGGCACTGCCCAGGCCATCGATCAAGCCCAGCGGCAACGCCTGCTCACCGGACCAGATCAGGCCGGAGAACAACTCCGGATGCTCTTTATCCTTGAGCCGCTCACCGCGCCCCTGCTTGACGCTGGCAATGAACTGGCGATGCGTGGTATCGAGCACGCTCTGCCAAAACTGGGTTTCATCAGCCTTTTGCGGCTGGAACGGATCAAGGAAAGACTTGTGCTCGCCCGAGGTGTAGGTACGCCGCTCAACCCCCAGCTTCTCCATGGCCCCGACAAACCCGTAGCCGGCCGCCGTCACGCCAATAGAGCCCACCAGGCTGGCCTTGTCGGCGTAGATCTGGTCGGCGGCGCTGGCAATGTAATAGGCACCCGAGGCGCCCAGATCAGAGATGACCGCGTACAGTTTGGTCTCTGGATGCAGCGCGCGCAGGCGACGGATCTCGTCATAGACATAGCCCGACTGCACCGGACTGCCACCCGGACTGTTGATGCGTAGCACCACACCCTTGACCTTGGGATCCTCGAAGGCCGTGCGCAGGCTGCTGACGATATTGTCGGCACTGGCGGACTCCTTGTCGGCAATCACCCCACGCACCTCGATCAGCGCGGTGTAGCTACCACTGCGGGCGGCGCTTTTTTCCATATCCACCAAAGGGCTGAACAACACCAGCATGCCAATCAGGTAGGTAAAGGTCAGGAGCTTGAAGAAGATCCCCCAGCGCCGGGCGCGACGCTGCTCCTGGACGCCCGCCAGCAGGGTTTTTTCCAGCAGTTTCCAGCTTTTATCATCGCCATTGTCGGCACCGGCCTTGGTCGGTGCTTTCCACTCATCGGTCATGCCATCTACCCCAGCAAAAACTTAACGGGCCTGGTTGAGCCAGGCGTGCAATTGCGAAAACCGGTCAATCGTCAGTCGCGGCTCGTAAGCCTGCAAGGCTTCGGGGGACTGTGCGCCATAGCTGACAGCAACGCTGTCCATGCCGGCATTGCGCGCCATCAGCAGGTCGAACGAAGCATCGCCCACCATCAACGACTCACGGGCAGACACGCCGCAATGGGCCATGATCTGCTCCAACATCAATGGGTGAGGCTTGCTTGCGGTTTCATCGGCGGCGCGGGTGATATCAAAATAATCTTCCCAGCCATTGGCCTTGAGCACCCGATCCAGGCCGCGCCGGGCCTTGCCGGTAGCCACCGCCAGGTGATAGCCCTGCTCACGAAATGCCGCCAGGGACTGCACTACCCCTTCAAACAAGGGTGACGGCTCGGCTTCCAGGGCAATGTAGTGATCGGCGTAATGCTCGCGAAACGCCACCAGCTCACTGTCAGCGATCTGCGGATACAAGGTGCGAATGGCTTCGGGCAAGCCCAGGCCGATGATGCCCTTGACCGCCAGGTCACTGCACAGCTCAAAGCCGGAACGGGTCGAGGCCATGTGCATGGACTCGACAATCCGACCAATGGAATCGCACAGGGTGCCATCCCAGTCAAAGATCAGCAGCTTGTAGTCAGGGCGCGACACTCAGGCGCTCCACGGTCTTGGCCCACATCTCGTCCACAGGCGCCTGCAACTTCAATTCGCCACCATCGGGCAACGGCACCGTCAGCATGTAGGCATGCAGGAACAGGCGTTTGCCGCCAAGGTCACGAATCTCCTTGGAGAACCCTTCGTCGCCGTACTTGGTATCGCCAGCAATGCAGTGGCCCGCATGCAAGGTATGCACGCGGATCTGGTGGGTGCGCCCGGTCACCGGCTTGGCCTCGACCATGGTCGCGAAATCACCGAAGCGCCGCAGCACCTTGAACAGGGTCAGCGCCTCCTTGCCCTCCTCGTCCACCTCGACCATGCGCTCGCCGGAGCGCAGGTTGCTCTTCTGCAACGGCGCCCGCACGCTCTTGATCGAGGACGCCCAATTGCCGCGGACCAGCGCCATATAACGCTTGTCCACGCCATCGCCGCGCAGGGCGGTATGCAGGTGGCGCAACATGCTGCGCTTCTTGGCGATCATCAACAGGCCGGAGGTGTCGCGATCCAGGCGATGGACCAGCTCCAGCTCCTTGGCATCCGGACGCAACTGACGAAAGGCTTCGATCACCCCGAAATTCAGGCCGCTGCCGCCGTGCACCGCAATGCCGCACGGCTTGTTGATCACGATCAGCTTGTTGTCCTCGAAGACAATCGACGCCTCAAGGCGCTGCAACAGGCCCTGGGCCAGCGGCACGGGCTCGTCGCGCTCAGGCACGCGAACAGGCGGCACGCGGACGATATCGCCCGCCTGCAGCTTGTACTCAGGCTTGATCCGGCCCTTGTTCACCCGCACTTCGCCTTTGCGCAAAATGCGATAAATCAAGGTCTTGGGCACGCCCTTGAGCCTGGCCAGAAGAAAATTGTCGATGCGTTGGCCGGCATATTCCGGCGAGACCTCAAGCAGCTGGACGCTGGGGGTCGGGGGGGTGGTAGTCGTCATGTCGGGAATGATAACAATTTTTTATGGAATTGAAGCACTTAATCATTGCTGCTATAGTCGCGAACGCCGCCAAAAGCGGCCTGGACAGAGGACTCGCGGCAAACTGCCGCCCCTGACCATCGCAATTCATCAGGACGCGAGGCCGTCCTACGGGGCTCTTGCCATACTGGAAGGCTCAAGATTGTAACAAGCGCAGGTGACATGAGGCCTGAAGCGAGTGCAGGAAGCAGAGTGATTACTCGCCTCTTGCGCCGATATTTACGGCCAGTTCACAAAGTGCAGTCAGTCTTGTACCAGACCACGGCGAATGCTTCGGAAACAACGCCTGTTATTAGCCATGAGCGTGAACTCCCCATTGGAGAACACGGTAAATGCCAACCCGCTGCGGATTCTGCGCGCGGCAGCACCCGAATTATCAGGGATACGTGTAGGGTGGAGATGCACAACCGTCGGACTGTGTAGCACTAGGCTTATATTTAGACGCTTCATCTCGTCCACAGTCGCCGGTTGATTCCTCCTCCTGACTGAGTGCTTATTAAGTCACCACAGCAAGCAGGACGCGTAAGTCGCGATACCAGCCCAATTGGCCAGTATTGCTGGACACTGGAGTGGCCAACCACTCTTGACGCACCTGACACCGACCGTGAGAAGTCGTGTGTGCCGAACGCCGTTTCCGGCAGCCCGGAAACCGACGGTACAACATGAAAAGAATGCTGATTAACGCAACTCAACCCGAAGAGTTGCGTGTTGCACTGGTAGATGGCCAACGCCTCTACGACCTGGACATCGAGTCCGGTGCACGCGAGCAGAAGAAGGCCAACATCTATAAAGGCCGGATTACTCGTATCGAGCCAAGCCTTGAGGCTGCCTTTGTCGATTTTGGCTCTGAGCGCCATGGCTTCCTGCCCCTCAAAGAAATCTCCCGCGAGTACTTCAAGAAAGCCCCTGAAGGCCGCGTGAACATCAAGGACGTCCTGAGCGAAGGCCAGGAAGTCATCGTCCAGGTCGAAAAAGAAGAACGTGGCAACAAGGGCGCAGCCCTGACCACCTTCATCAGCCTGGCTGGCCGTTACCTGGTCCTGATGCCGAACAACCCGCGTGCTGGCGGCATCTCCCGTCGCATCGAAGGCGAAGAGCGCAACGAACTGCGTGAAGCGCTGAACGGCCTGATCGCCCCGGCCGACATGGGCCTGATCGTGCGCACTGCCGGCCTTGGCCGCAGCAGCGAAGAAATGCAGTGGGACCTCGATTACCTGCTGCAACTGTGGACCGCTATTAAAGAAGCGTCCCTGGACCGCTCCGCGCCATTCCTGATCTATCAGGAAAGCAACGTGATCATCCGCGCCATCCGCGACTACCTGCGCCAGGACATCGGCGAAGTACTGATCGACAGCGTTGAAGCCCAGGACGAAGCCCTGACCTTCATCCGCCAGGTGATGCCGCAGTACGCCAGCAAGATCAAGCTGTACGAAGACAGCGTTCCGCTGTTCAACCGTTTCCAGATCGAAAGCCAGATCGAAACCGCCTTCCAGCGCGTGGTCGAACTGCCTTCCGGCGGCTCCATCGTGATCGATCCGACCGAAGCCCTGGTGTCCATCGACATCAACTCGGCGCGCGCCACCAAAGGCAGCGACATCGAAGAAACCGCCCTGCAGACCAACCTGGAAGCAGCCGAAGAAATCGCTCGCCAACTGCGCCTGCGTGATATCGGCGGCCTGATCGTGATCGACTTCATCGACATGACCCCAGCCAAGAACCAGCGCGCCGTGGAAGAAAAAGTCCGCGAATGCCTGGAAGCCGACCGTGCCCGCGTACAAGTTGGCCGCATCTCGCGCTTCGGCCTGCTGGAAATGTCCCGTCAGCGCCTGCGTCCATCCCTGGGCGAAAGCAGCGGCATCGTCTGCCCGCGTTGCAACGGCACCGGCATCATCCGTGACGTTGAATCGCTGTCCCTGGCGATCCTGCGCCTGATCGAAGAAGAAGCCCTGAAAGACCGCACCGCCGAAGTCCGCGCGCAAGTGCCGATCCCGGTTGCAGCCTTCCTGCTCAACGAAAAACGCAACTCGATTACCAAGATCGAACTGCGCACCCGTGCCCGTATCGTCATCCTGCCGAACGATCACCTCGAGACGCCGCACTTCGAAGTCCAGCGCCTGCGTGACGACAGCCCGGAAGCCCACAGCGGCCAGTCCAGCTACGAAATCGCCGCTGCCGCTGCCGAAGTCGAAGAAGTCCAGCCAGCCGCCGCGACCCGCACCCTGGTTCGCCAGGAAGCCGCCGTCAAGACCGCGCCGGCCCGTGCCAACGCACCGGTGCCGACTGAAGCCGCTGCCCCGGTGGCCGCGCCTGCCGTCCTGCCGGAGCCAAGCCTGTTCAAGGGCCTGGTGAAGTCGCTGGTCAGCCTGTTCGCCACCAAGGAAGAGCCGGTAGCTCCTGCCGTGGTCGAGAAGCCAGCCGCTGAACGCCCTGCACGCAACGAAGAGCGTCGCAACGGTCGCCAGCAGAGCCGTAACCGCAACGGTCGCCGCGACGAAGAGCGCAAGCCTCGCGAAGAACGTGCACCGCGTGAAGAGCGCGCACCCCGTGAAGAGCGCCAGCCGCGCGAAGCCCGTGAAGAAACCCCAGCCGTAGCCCGTGAAGAACGTGCTCCGCGCGAAGAGCGTGCGCCACGTGAAGAACGCGCACCGCGTGCCCCTCGCGCCCCACGTGAAGATCGCAAGCCACGTGGCGAGCGTGAAGAACGTGTACGTGAACTGCGTGAACCGTTGGACGCTGCCCCAGCTGTTGCCGCCGTAGCAACTGATGTCGCGACTGAAGAACGCCCGGCCCGCCAACCCCGTGAAGAGCGCGCCCCACGCCCTCCGCGTGAAGAGCGTCAACCACGTGCCGAGCAGGCTGCCGCAGCCAGCGAAGAAGAACTGCTGAACAATGACGAACAGCCACAGGAAGATGGCCAGGACAACGCCGAAGGCGATCGTCCACGCCGCCGCTCCCGTGGCCAGCGTCGCCGCAGCAACCGTCGTGAGCGTCAACGTGACGCCAACGGCAATGTGATCGAAGGCTCGGAAGAGACCGGCGAAGCCAGCGAAGACAACGCCAACAACGAACCCACCAGCACCGAACTGGCTGCTGGCCTGGCCGTTACCGCTGCGGTTGCCAGCTCGGTCATCAGCGCACCTGCCGAAGCCGAAGCCAACCAGCAGGCCGAACGTGCCACCGCTGCCGTGCAGGAAACTGCCGCAGTTGAAGCACCGGTTGTCGAAGCCACCACCGTGGTTGAAGCACCAGCGGCTGTAGAAGTGGAAGTTGCACCGGTTCGTGAAGCCCAGCCTGAAGCCGAAGTCGTGGCTGCACCCGCAATCGTGGTTGAGCCACAGCCTGTGGTTGAAGCAGTTGTTGAAGCGCCAGCCGCTGAAGCAACCCCGCAAGTGCGTGAAGTTCGCGAAGAACAGACCGCCTTCCAGTGGACTGCCGAGCCAGCCGTCGTCACCGAAGCCCCTGCCCCGGCACCGGTAGAAGAAGCTCCAGCACCGGCTGCTGAAGTGGTTATCGCCGAACCTGCGGTGGTTGCAGAACCGGTTGTGATTGCCGAGCCTGCTCCGGTGGTCGTGGAAACCCCAGTGGTTGCCGAAGTGGCCGCCCCAATGGTTGAAGCCCCTGCCAGCGCCCTCACCGAAAACGGCCGTGCGCCTAACGACCCACGTGAAGTGCGTCGTCGCAAGCGTGAAGCCGAGCGTCTGCAGAAAGAAGCCGAAGAAGCAGCGGCAGCGGCCCCGGCCGTAGTCGAAGCGGTTGCGCAAGCACCGGCCATCGAAGCAGAAGTTGAGCACACTGCCCCAACCATCGACGAGAACCTGCGTTCCGTTGAAGAAGTGGTAGAGCACAACCCCAAAGCCCTGGAAGAAGAGCACGAGCCTAAACCCCTCGCCTGATTCCAACGGCAACTAAAAAGCCCCGCCTGATCACTCAGGCGGGGCTTTTTTATGCGACACGTGGGAGCTGGCTTGCCTGCGATGGTCGTTAACGATGACGGATAAATACCTGACACCCCGAGCAGCTCTTCCAGCCCCTACCTGAATTCCAGTGATTGCGGCACATCCACATCCCATAACACCCCAGGATCATCCACCCGCACTTCCCGCACCTCAGCCTGGGCAAACAGCGCCTTGGCCCCACAATCCCCGGTCAACCCCATCAACACCGGCCCCAGTGCCTGGCCAAACGCAACAGGATGGCCTTGCCGGCCAGCATGCACCGGCACACTGACCCCCTCCACCCGCTCTATCACCCGCTCAATACTCGCCGCCTGGATAAACGGCATATCCCCCAACACCACCAGCCAACCCGTCGCGGGGCCACTGGCGGCCACCGCTGCCGCAATACTGTCGCCCATGCCCGCCGAATCCAGGAGCAGCACTTCGCACCCATAATGGCGCGCCAGGCGTACAACCTCGCTGCGCTCCGGCGATGTGACCACCCAACGCCGGGTGACACTGGCGGGCAAATTGACCAGCACCTGCTCCAAGACCGGCCGCGTCACCCCATCACGCCCCACACAAGGCGCCAGCAGTTTGTCCTGACCGCTTAACGCGCGGAACCGACTGCCCTGCCCCGCCGCCAGGACAATGGCGGTGATGGCGCTCGTCAACTGACCGCCTCCCGCACGGGTTTCGCTTGCAACAGCTCTACGCCGTTCTTGATCGCGACGATGTGCGCCATCAACGACAAGGCAATCTCTGCCGGCGTATGACTGCCAATATCAAGACCGATCGGACCATGCAGCCGCGCAATCGCCTCGGCTCCCAGCCCCAGCACGGCCAGGTTCTCGCGACGCTTACGGCTATTGGCCCGTGACCCCAGGGCACCGATGTAGAACGCCCGGGAATTGAGCGCGGTCAACAGCGCCATATCATCCAGGCGCGGATCGTGGGTCAGGGCCACAATGGCCGTGCGCTCGTCCGTCTGGATATTGAGCACCGCCTCATCGGGCATTCCCGGCACAAAGCGCCCGTGTTGTTCTTCCCAGCCATGCACGAACTCCGTGCGTGGGTCGCAGATCAGTACTTCAAAATCCAACAGCCGCGCGATTTCCGCCACATAGCGCGACAACTGGCCTGCACCGATCAACAACAGGCGCCAGCGCGGGCCATAGATAGCCCGCAAGCGTCCACCGTCAAAACTGACAATGTCGTACTTGCTCGCCGCGCTCAAACGCACGGTGCCCGTCGCCAAGTCCAACTCCCGGGCCACTATTTCATGAGCCTCACAACGCGCCAGCAACTCGGCGACCCACGCAGGATCACCCACCCGCTCCTCCGTCAGGCGCAAGGTGCCGCCGCATGGCAGGCCAAAGCGCGCCGCTTCATCGCGGGTGACGCCATAGGTCACCAGTTGCACCGGCGGCCCGTCATCAGGCAAGCGGCCATCATGCAGCCGGGCGATCAGATCATCCTCGATGCAGCCACCGGACACCGAGCCGATCACCACCCCGTCGCCGCGCAGGGCCAGCATCGCCCCCGGCGGCCGTGGCGCGCTGCCCCAGGTCTGGACCACGCTGTACAGCACCACCCGCTGCCCGGCGCGGCGCCATTCGAGCACGCTGCGCAGGACATTCAGATCCACGCTGTCCATCAGGCCTTCGCCTCCTGCTGCCAGCCCTGTAGCTGATATCGCACAGGCAAGTTGCGGATACGCTTGCCAGTGGCGGCAAATATCGCATTGCACAGCGCCGGCGCAATCGGCGGCACACCCGGTTCACCGACACCGCCCAAGGGCACCTCACCTGTTGGAGTGACCAAATGTATGGCGATTTCCCGGGGCGCCAGGGACATGCGCGCCACTTCATACATATGGAAGTTGTCCTGCTGGACCTTGCCATCCTTAAAGCTGATTTCCCCCAGGACCGCATTGCCCAAGCCCATGACGCACGCGCCCTCGAACTGCGAGCGGATGCGCTCCGGGTTGATCTGCGGGCCGCAATCCACGGCGATGTCGGCCTTGTGCACAATCAGTGTGCCATCATCCTTGACCTCGACCTCGATCACCGCCGCCACATAGGTCACGAAGCTGTAGTGCACCGCCAGCCCCAAGCCACGCCCCTTGGGCAGCGCACGGCCCCAGCCGGCAGCCTTGGCCGCGGTTTCCAGCACGCCACGCATGCGCGCGGTATCAATCGGATAACGCTCGGGGGACTCGCCGTAGTTCCATTCTTCGCTCAAGGTTCGCGGATCGATCTGACGATCCGGGCCCAGCAGCTTGAGTTGATATTTCAGCGGATCCTGGCCGGCCTTGTGCGCCAGTTCATCGACAAAACTCTGAATGGCAAACCCGTGGGGGATGTTCGACACCGAACGGTACCAACCCACACGGGTGTGGGCAGCAGCCTCGGGGTTTTCCAGGCGCACATTGGGAATGGCATAGGCCATGTTGGTAAAACCCATGCCCAGCTCGAACGCCGCCTCGTGGTTCATGCCTGGCGCAAACAACGCGGTGATGCTGGGTGCCACGGTGCGGTGCAGCCAGGCGGCAGGCATGCCGTCCTTGTTCAGGCCGGCCTTGAGGTACTCGGCGGAGACGGTATGGAAGTAGGAGTTATGGATATCGTCTTCGCGTGTCCACTGCACGCGCACAGCCTTGCCGGGAAACTCCTTGGCCAGCACCGCAGCTTCGATGATGAAGTCCGGTTTCGACTTGCGCCCGAAACCGCCGCCCAACAGGGTGACGTGGATCGTGACGTTATCGAACGGCAGGCCAAGGCGCTCGGCCACCCGTTCGCGGGTGACCTGTGGCGCCTGGCTCGGGGCCCAGGCCTCGCATTGCCCGTCTTGATAGCGGGCCACGGCAACCATCGGCTCCATCGGCGACTGCGCCAGGTGTGGCAAGTAATACGCGGCTTCGAGGGTGCTGTCGGCATCGCTCAGGGCCTGGTCGATGCTGCCGGTATTGCGCACCACTTTGCCGGGCTTGAGGGCCGCCGCTTCCAGGGTCTTGCGATAATCGATGGAGTTGTAGCCGGCATTGGTGCCGTCCTCCCAGACAATCTGCAACGCTTCGCGCCCCTTGATCGCCGCCCAGGTGTTGCTGGCCACCACCGCCACGCCGCCCAATGGCTGGAACTCCGAGGGCAAGGGCCGGCTTTCGATTTGCAGGACCTTGATCACCCCGGGGACTTTCAACGCCGCGCTGGCATCGAACGACTTGACCTTGCCGCCATACACCTTGGGCCGCGCAATGGTCGCGAACAGCATTCCGTCAAAATGCACGTCGGCGCCGTACACCGCCCGGCCGTTGACGATATCGGCACCGTCGATGGCCTTGGTGGCTTCCTTGCCGATATAGCGAAATTCCGAGGGTTGCTTGAGCCGCAGGCTGTCGCGCGCCGGCACCGCCAGCGCACCGGCGGCTGCGGCCAGGGCGCCATAGCCCAGTTCGCGGCCGCTGGGCTGGTGAATCACTTTATGCAACTGCGCCCGGCATTCGCCCAGCGGGACTTGCCACTGCTCGGCAGCGGCCTGTTCCAGCATGGTTCGCACGGCGGCGCCGCACCGGCGCATCGGCTCGAACCAATGGCGCATGCTGCGCGAACCGTCGGTATCCTGGTTGCCAAAACGCGCTTCATCGCCCGGCGCCTGCGCAACCTTCACCAGCGCCCAATCGGCCTCCAGTTCATCGGCCACCACCATGGTCAGGCTGGTGCGCACGCCCTGGCCCATTTCCGAGCGGTTGCAAATCACGGTGACGGTGCCGTCGGTGGCGATGCTGACATAGACCTTGGGATCATCGACCACCCCATGGGGCATCGCGGCCCCGCCGTATTGCTTGGCCTCGGCGGCAAAGGCCTGGGGCAAGCCCCAACTGGCAGCCACCACCAGCGCCCCGGTCGCGCCGACCCCCTTGAGGAACCCACGGCGACTGAGGTTGTTCAGGGCGAAATTGCTCGGCAACTGGCTCATGCCTTGGCCTCCTGCAAGTGGGTCGCGGCCTGGCGGATCGCCGTCTTGATGCGGTTATAGGTGCCGCAACGGCAGATATTGCCGACCATCGCCTCTTCAATCTGCGCATCGCTGGGGTTGGGGTTGGTTTTGAGCAAGGCCGTGGCCGACATGATCTGCCCGCCCTGGCAGTAACCGCATTGCGCCACTGCGGTGTCCAGCCACGCCTGCTGCACCACCTGGCCAATCGGGTCGTTATGCAGGTTGTCGATAGTGCTGACGTTCTGCCCTTTGACCGAGCCGATGGGTGTGATGCAACTGCGCGCCGGCGAGCCTTCGATATGAATGGTGCAGGCACCGCACAGGCCCATGCCGCAACCGAACTTGGTGCCGTTGTAACCCGCCACGTCGCGGATCGCCCACAGCAGGGGCATGTCCTCGGTGACATCCAGCGGATGATCTTGACCGTTGAGTTTGAGAGTAATCATGGGCACGCCCGCATAGTGATTGGATTATGGGGTCGAGCTATCTGCCGCTTTCAAAGGAGCGGAGTCGGTTCACGCAGATGGCTCAGGCTAATCGGGCTCTCTTGTGAAGACAGGTCTTCACCGGGCCTTTGATAAACAGCGTCTATCGAACAATAAACAGGCATCGTTAGCCTGCTAAGTTAACCCAGCATTAACAAAAAAGCCCTGCAATGCAGGGCTTGGTTCAACAGGCTAGAAGCGTAGCTCAATAACGATTGGGCTCCATTTCCAACTCGACCTTGAAGCGCTCGGCGATATCGCTCTGGATGCGCTGGGCCAGGCTGGCAATATCCAGCCCGGTGGCCGCGCCATAATTGACCAGCACCAGCGCCTGCAAGCGATGCACGCCGGCATCACCGTCGCGAAAGCCTTTCCAGCCGGCCTTTTCAATCAACCAGCCAGCCGCCAGTTTCACTTGGCCATCAGCCTGGGGATAAGCCACCAGATCGGGATATTGCAGCTTTAATTGCGCCGCCAGCACCTGGGGCACCAAGGGGTTCTTGAAGAAACTGCCAGCGTTGCCCAGGACCGCAGGGTCGGGCAGTTTTTCACTGCGAATGCTGCAAATGGCCCGGCTGACATCGCTGGGGGTCGCCTGGGTAATGCCCTGCTCGGCCAGGCGTTGTTGCACCGGGCCATAGCCGAGCTTCAGGTGCGCGACGCGGCTCAAGGCAAAGCGCACCCGCAGGATCAACCAGCGCCCCACTTCGTGCTTGAACAGGCTGTCGCGGTAGGCGAAGTTGCATTCTGCCAGGCTGAAATCGCGCAACTCGCCGGTCTGGCGGTCGAGGGCGGTCAGGCCGGCGAACACATCCTTGATCTCGACACCGTAGGCGCCGATGTTCTGCATCGGCGCGGCGCCGACAGTGCCGGGGATCAGGCTGAGGTTTTCCAGGCCAGACAACCCTTGCTCAAGGGTCCACAGCACAAAAGGATGCCAGGCCTCACCCGCCTCGGCTTCCACCACAAACTGCTGGGCGTCCTCGTGCAGGACGCGGATACCCTGGGTCGCCATGCGCAATACCAGCGCCGGGATATCCTGGGTCAGCAGCAGGTTGCTGCCGCCACCGATCACCAGCAATGGCAACTTTTGCGCGGCCGCATAGGCCAGGGCCTCGCGCACATCGGCGTCGCTATGGGCCTCGGCGAACAACTGCGCACGCACATCGATGCCAAAACTGTTGAAGGCCTTCAGGGAAACCTGGGGCTGCACATCCAGACTCATAACCGCCCCTTCAACTCGATCACCAGCAAGTCGCACGCGGCCTCGATCAGGTCCAGGACCTGCTCGAAACCCTGTTCGCCGTCGTAATACGGATCCGGCACTTCATCCACCGCCGAGTCGTAGCGGCGCAGGAACAGATCCAGCTCCGCCTTGCCTTGGGCCGGCTGCATAGCCTTGAGATTGCGCAGGTTACTCTGGTCCATGGCCAGGATCAGGTCGTAGCGCGCAAAGTCGGCACGCGACACTTGCTGCGCACGCTGGGCCGACAAGTCGTAGCCACGGCGCAGCGCTGCTTGCTGGCTGCGCTTGTCCGGCGCCTTGCCGATATGCCATTCACCGGTACCGGCAGAGGCCACCTCAACCCGGTCCGCCAGCCCGGCGGCCCGCAGTTTGTGGCGCAGCACGCCTTCGGCGGTGGGCGAGCGGCAGATATTGCCCAGGCAGACAAACAGGACTTCCATCACGCCCCCAGCAACCGACGCACACGCTCAAGATCTTCCTGCGTATCGACGCCGGCTGGCGGGGCTTGCAGCGCATCATCGACATGAATGCGCACGCCGTGCCACAGGGCTCGCAGTTGTTCCAGTGCCTCGGTGTTTTCCAGCCAGCACGGGCCCCAGCTGACGAAGTCATGCAGGAAGCCCGCGCGGTAGGCGTAAATGCCGATATGGCGACGATAAGGTACGCCAGCCGGTAATACGTCACGCTGCTTGGCGAACTCATCGCGCGCCCAGGGCAGGGTCGAACGGCTGAAGGTCAGGGCCAGGCCATTGATGTCGCTGACCACCTTGACCACGTTCGGGTTGAGCAGGGTCTGGATGTCTTCGATAGGTTCGGCCAGGGTCGCCATGCGCGCTTCGGCATGGGCGGCCAGGTTGGCGGCGACCTGGTCGATGACACACGGCGGGATCAGCGGTTCGTCACCCTGCACGTTGACCACGATGGCGTCCGGCGCCAGGCCCAGGTGCGTGGCGACTTCGGCCAGGCGGTCGGTGCCGGAGTTGTGGTCTTCACGGGTCAGCACTGCTTCGGCGCCAAACCCCTTGCAGGCCTCGATGATCCGCAGGTCGTCAGTGGCCACCACCACGCGCTGGGCGCTGCTTTTGCAGGCCTGCTCCCAGACCAGCTGGATCATCGGCTTGGCGCCGATCATCTGCAGCGGCTTGCCGGGCAGGCGGGTAGAGGCATAGCGCGCGGGGATGACAACAGTGAAGGCAGTGGTCATTTATCCAGGCGCTCGTCGGTGGTCAAGGTGCGGGCTTCGCTTTCCAGCATCACCGGGATGCCATCGCGGATCGGGTATGCCAGGCCAGCGCCTTTGCTGATCAGCTCGGTCTTGTCGGCGCTGAGCTTGAGCGGGCCTTTGCAGATCGGGCAAGCGAGGATATCGAGCAGTTTGGTGTCCATGGGGGTTTCCTGGATAAAAGCGTTTTAAGGCAAAAGTCGAGCGGGCAGCAGACGCATCAGTTGCGTGTCAAACCAGGCGATAAACGCCGGTGACGGTGCCGCATCAACTGCAAGGTACCACCAGTGTGCCTGGGCAAAGGCGCGGCACTTCACCGCGTCCTTTTCAGTCATGACCAGCGGCAGTGACGGCGTAAAATTCAGGACCTCGGCGCTGTAGGGCGCATGGTCGGCAAACGCATGGGGTATCGGCCGCCAGTGTAGCGTTTCAAGGGTATTGAAGAAACGTTGCGGGTTGCCGATACCGGCGACCGCATGCACCTGCTGCCCCACGGGAAAATGGTCCAGCGGCCGGCGCTCGCCGGTCAGCAGGTTGACCAGCGTGGTCGGCAGCAGACGGAAAGCAAAGCCGTCCTCACGATCAGCCCCGGCGCCGTTATAGAGCAGGGCATCGACGCTGTGCAGGCGCTCGACCGGCTCGCGCAACGGCCCGGCAGGCAGGCAGCGGCGATTGCCCAGGCCACGGGCGTTGTCGATCAGCACCAGTTCCAGGTCACGGGCCAGGCGGTAATGCTGCAGGCCATCGTCGGAGAGGATCAGGTCCAGGGTCTCGCTGGCCAACAGGGCTTGCACCGCACGGCTGCGATCGGGGTCGATCATCAGCGGGACGCCGCTGCGCTGCACGATCAACAACGGCTCGTCGCCGGCCACTTGAGCGCTGTCGCTAGCCTGCACCCGCCATGGCAACTGCGCAGGCTTGGCCCCGTAGCCACGGCTGACCACGCCGACCCGCAGGCCACTGCGCTGGCAATGCTCGATCAACCACAGGATCAACGGCGTCTTGCCCGTGCCACCCACGGTGATATTGCCGACTACCACGATGGGCACCGGCGCTTGATAGATCGTGCCCTCGCCCGCCAGGAACCGCTCGCGCTTGCGCCTGACCACCCGGCGATAGAGTGCCTCCAGAGGTTGCAGGAGCTTGAGCGCCGGGTGGCCGTCATACCAGGCCTGGAGCAAACGATCGGACAAGGCCATCAGGGCTGCCCCGCCGCCTCGACGGTGGTCATGCGCAAATGGCTGAAACCGAGCTTGCCGGCAGCATCCATCGCGGTGATCACGGCCTGGTGTGGGGTCTTGCCATCGGCGCTGATGGACAGCGGCATTTGTGTATCACCGCCGGACTCCTTCTGCAGCGCATCCATCACGCTGGCCACGTCGTTTTTCTCAAGCAACTGGTTGTTCACCGAAAACACCCCTTCGGCGCTGATGGTGATCTCCAGTTGCTTGAGCTGCTGGTCTTCGGCCGGCGAGCCGCTGACGGCTTCCGGTAGCTCGACCCGCAGTTGGGTTTCCCGGGTAAAGGTGGTGGTGACGACAAAAAACAGCAGCAGGATAAACACCACATCGATCAACGAGGCCAGGTTGATATCGACGGTTTCCCGGGGCTTGCGGCGAAATTTCACGCTTTGCCCTCGACCAGGTCGACATCGCGGTCGCCCTGGACCACTTCCACCAGCTTGATCGCTTCCTGCTCCATGCCCACCACCAGTTCATCAATGCGCCGTTGCAGGAAACGGTGGAAAAACACCGCCGGGATACCCACCATCAGGCCCGCCGCCGTGGTGATCAAGGCCTTGGAAATGCCCCCGGCCAATACCGAGGCGTTGGTGGTCATGCCCGAACCGGTAAAGGCACTGAAGATATCGATCATGCCCAGCACCGTGCCGAGCAGGCCGAGCAACGGCGCCATTGCGGCGATGGTGCCCAGGGCATTGATATAGCGCTCCAGCTCGTGGATCACCCGGGCGGCGGCTTCTTCAATGCACTCCTTCATGATCTCGCGACCGTGCTTGGAGTTAGCCAGGCCAGCGGCGAGGATCTCGCCCAGGGGGGAATTGGCCCGCAGTTCCTTGAGCTTTTCCTTGTCCAGTTGCTTGTCCTTGATCCAGCGCCAGACCTGCCCCAGCAGATGATCAGGGGTTACACGGCTGGCGCGCAGGGTCCACAGGCGTTCGGCAACAATGCCGAGTGCGGCGATGGAGCTCAGAATGATCGGCAACATCATCCAGCCGCCGGATTTGACCAATTCCCACACAGTGAATGTCCCCTCGAAAAAGTGCGCCACTTTAGCATACAGGCTGACGAGGAAGGACCTGCCTGCCGACAGCCATCATGTCGCAGGTACCGGCCTTTGGTAACTGTCAGTGACAGGCGCACGCCAGAAACGACGCTGGCTGCGTGCCATGATCGGCGCCTCGAAAGCCCCCAGGCGCAGACGCACGGCGCCCTGCTCGGCGCTGTCATAAATGGCGCTGTGAAAATGCTGGTAGCGTGCCAGCACTTGCGGGTGCGGATGGCCAAAGCTATTGCCGCGCCCCCGAGAGATCAGCACCGCCTTGGGGGCCAATTGCTGGACAAACGGCCATGACGAAGAACTGCGGCTGCCATGATGGGGCACTTGCAACCAATCCGTGGCGACCGCCAGGGGTGTGGCCAACAAGGCGCGCTCGGCCTCGCGGTCGATATCGCCGGTCAGCAGCAACCGTTCGCCATTGGCCTGGACCTGCAGCACGCACGACTTCGCATTGCCATTGCTGGCATCCGCCCATTGCCACAGCTCAAACGCCACGCCGTCCCACTCCCATTGCTCACCGCTGACACAGGCCTGGGTATCGAGAAATGCCGGCAGGCCCTGGGTTTCCCCGCCCACCACGCGCTTGACCGGCAACCCGCGCGCGATCGCCGCAGCGCCACCGGCATGATCGGCGTCGGCATGGCTGAGCAGCATCAAGTCCACCTGGCCAACCCCCAGCTTGCGCAGAGCCGGCAGAACCACGCGCTCACCGAGATCGAAATCCCCCACCCGTGGCCCGGCGTCATACAACAGCACGTGGTTGCGGGTGCGCAACACGATCGACAAGCCCTGGCCGACATCCAGTTGCTCCACCGCCACCTGGCCCAACGGGATCGACTCACGGGGCGGGAACACCGCCAGCAGCAACAAAGGCCACCCCAGCAGGCGAAAGGGAATGCCCTTGGGCATCAATAACAGCACGGCGCCCAGCACACTGAGCAACCAGTAGCCCACGGGCACCTCGGCCGGCAGCCACGCCGGTATGTGCCCGGCCAGCAAGGTCAGGGCGCTGAACAGCCAATCCAGCGCGCCACCCGCCAACCACAGCAGGCCACTGCCCAGCCACGGCACTGCCAGCAACAACGTGCCCGCCAGCGCCAACGGCAGCACCAGCAGGCTGATCCACGGCACGGCAAACAGATTGGCCAGCGGCGCACTCAAGCTGATCGGCAAGCCGAGTATCAATAGCAGCGGAAACAGCCCGATAGCGATCAGCCACTGGGCACGGCTCCAGGCCTGCCACGCCCGCCAGGGCCCCAGGCGGCCGCTGAAGGCCAGCAGCAACACGGCCACGGCGGCAAATGACAACCAGAAACCCGGTTGCAGGCTGGCCAAGGGTTCAAGGATCAATACTGCATTGAGTGCCAGCAGCAGGGGCCACCAGATCCCCAGATGGCGAAACCGCAGGCGCCACAGCAACACCAGCCCTACCATCACACAGGCCCGCTGCACCGGCACGGCAAAACCGGCGAGCACGCCATAGGCCAGCGCCGCGGCGAATGCCAAGCCACAGGCCCAGGGTAGCCAGGGCAAACGCCTGGGCCAGCAACCGTAACGGGCCAGGCCGGCCACCAGCGCATAGATCAGCCCCGACAACAGGCCGATATGTTGGCCAGAGATGACCAACAGATGCACGGTGCCGGTGTCCTGCAAGATGCGCCAATCCTCGGCGGCCAAACCGGAGCCGTCGCCCAGTACCAAGGCGGCCAGCCCGGCTGCGCGTCCCTGGGCATCCACCGCCAATAACTGCTGGCGGATCCCATCGCGCCAGGCATGTCGGGCAGGCGCCAGGCGCTGGCCATCCTTGACCGACCCGGTCGCCCCCACACGCTGGGCCAATAGCCAGGCCTCCTGGTCGAAACCATGGAAATTCAGCAGGCCGGACGGGCGTTTGAGAGTGACAGCCAAACGCCAGCGCTCCCCGCTGCGCACTGGCGGGCCTCCCTGCCAACTCAGCCGGATGCGCTGGGGCAGCCGGTCCCGGCGTGACCGGCTGTCGCTCAGCTCGAAGCGCACCAGGCCATTGGCCTGCTGCGGTAGCCCACTGACGCGCCCCTCGAGCCAGCGGGTCTGGCCGTCCAGCGCGGGGATGAGCCGGTCGTCGAGAGCCCGTTGCGCGCTGAAACAAGCCCACGCCAGGCCCAACAGGAAAAGCGCCAGCGGATAAGTACGAAACGGCAGCAGCATCAACGCCACCACCAACATGACCAGCAACCAACCGACCGGCGGCAAGGCAGGCAGCAGGCGCAACGCCAGCAGCCCCAACGCCAGCGCAAACATCCCTGTGCGCATGGATCATTCCTTTAAAGTGACCCATCGAGTGTTAGCCGAGTGGTTCAAGGCGAACTATGATTTTTTGTCACAAAGTCTGAATTTCCCGTTCGTAGAATACGGGCATACTTGCCCCTCGAACTGACCTGGACCCCTTATGCCACGGCGCTTATTCAAACGGTACATGCCCGATCCGACCAGCATTCGGGAACACAAGTCCTTACGCTTTCTCGGCACGCTGCTCCATGACCCCAACCTGTGGCACCTCAATCGGCACTCGGTTGCCCGGGCCATGGCTGTCGGTCTGTTTGCCGCATTCATTCCCATTCCCTTGCAGATGCTGTTGGCCGCCGTCCTCGCCATCTCCGTGCGCGGCAATATGCCCATCGCCGTGAGCCTGGTGTGGCTGACCAACCCGATTACCATGCCCGTGGTGTTTTTCTGCACCTATATGACCGGCACCTGGCTGATGAACATCCCGCCGCGCACCCTGCCCGATGAACTGACCTGGGAATGGATCAGCGGGCAACTGTCGACTATGTGGCAGCCGTTCCTGCTGGGCTCGGTGGTGATGGGCCTGGTATTGGGCGCGCTGGCGTACTGCCTGACCATGGTGTACTGGCGGTGGTGGGTGGGTCATCAGTGGAAAAAACGCCAGCAGCGTAATCGGTAGTAGCCAAGGGGCCTTGCTGGCGCCAGCGCAGCGATGCAGCAACCCGACAAGCCAGCGCCTTGCCCCCTCAAGCATCTTTTGCAAGATTCCAAGCCCCTCATATGGCTACACTGCGCAGGTGGCGCAGGCCGGATGCCTGCGTAGAATCTCGACATCAGTGTGGTAGCAGGAGAGTGGCGTGCTAAGAAGAATGGGGATAAAAGGCCGCGTACTGTTGCTGACCTTGTTGCCTACCAGCCTGATGGCATTGCTTTTGGGCGGTTATTTCACCTGGATGCAGCTCTCGGACCTGCAAACCCAATTGCTCAATCGCGGCGAGATGATCGCCGAACAGCTGGCGCCGCTGGTGGCACCGGCATTGGGCAACAAGAACACCGATCTGCTGGAACGCATCGCCACCCAGTCCCTGGAACAAGTCGATGTACGGGCCGTGTCCTTCCTGGCGCCCGACCGCACGCCCCTGGCCCATGCCGGCCCGACCATGCTCAACCAACCGCCCATCGGCAACAGCTCGCACCTGTTGCAACGCACAGGCAATGACGCCACCCGCTACCTGCTGCCCGTGTTCGGCCGTCATCGCAACCTCGCTGGCGAGCTGATCCCCGACGAAGCCGATCGCCTGCTGGGCTGGGTCGAGCTGGAACTATCCCATAACGGCATGCTGCTGCGCGGCTATCGCAGCCTGTTCGCCAGCCTGATGTTGATCGCCATCGGCCTGATCTGCACCGCCGCCCTGGCCTTGCGCATCAGCCGCACGATCAACTCGCCCATCGGCCAGATCAAACAAGCGGTGGCGCAGCTCAAGGATGGCAACCTGGAAACCCGCTTGCCGCCCCTGGGCAGCCAGGAGCTGGATCAGTTGGCGTCCGGCATCAACCGCATGGCCGAAACCCTGCAAAATGCCCAGGAAGAACTGCAACACAGCATCGACCAGGCCACCGAAGACGTGCGCCAGAACCTGGAAACCATCGAGATCCAGAACATCGAGCTGGACCTGGCCCGCAAGGAAGCCCTGGAGGCCAGCCGCATCAAGTCGGAGTTCCTGGCCAACATGAGCCATGAAATCCGCACGCCGCTCAATGGCATCCTCGGTTTCACCCACCTGTTGCAGAAAAGCGAGCTGTCGCCCCGCCAGCTGGATTACCTGGGCACCATCGAAAAGTCCGCCGACAACCTGCTGGGCATCATCAACGAAATTCTCGACTTCTCGAAAATCGAAGCCGGCAAGCTGGTGCTCGACAATATCCCGTTCAACCTGCGCGACCTGCTGCAAGACACCCTGACCATCCTCGCCCCGGCCGCCCACGCCAAACAGCTGGAGCTGGTGAGCCTGGTCTACCGCGATACGCCGCTATCGCTGGTGGGCGACCCGCTGCGTCTCAAGCAGATCCTCACCAACCTGGTCAGCAACGCCATCAAGTTCACCCGCGAAGGCACCATCGTCGCCCGCGCCATGCTCGAAGACGAACAGGAAGACAGCGTGCAACTGCGCATCAGCGTGCAGGACACCGGCATCGGCCTGTCGAACCAGGATGTGCGCGCCCTGTTCCAGGCCTTCAGCCAGGCCGATAACTCGCTGTCGCGCCAACCCGGTGGCACTGGGTTGGGCCTGGTGATCTCCAAGCGCCTGATCGAGCAGATGGGCGGTGAAATCGGCGTCGACAGCACGCCGGGCCAGGGTTCGGAGTTCTGGATCAGCCTCAACCTGCCCAAGACCCGCGACGATATCGAAGACCTGCCCGCCCCGCCGCTGCTGGGCCGGCGCGTGGCGGTGCTGGAGAATCACGAACTGGCGCGCCAGGCCCTGCAACACCAGTTGGAAGACTGCGGCCTGGAGGTCACGCCGTTCAACAGCCTGGAGAACCTGACCAACGGCATTACCAGCGCACACCAGACCGAGCAGGCGATTGACCTGGCCGTACTGGGCATCACCGCCAACGACATTCCGCCGGAGCGCCTCAACCAACACCTGTGGGACCTCGAACACCTGGGCTGCAAAGTGCTGGTGTTGTGCCCGACCACCGAGCAGATGCTCTTCAACCTGTCGGTGCCCAACCCCAATAGTCAGTTGCAGGCCAAGCCGGCCTGCACCCGCAAATTGCGCCGGGCACTGTCCGACCTGATCAGCCCGCGGCCGTTGCGCAGCGAACCGGGCGAGCCGCTGTCCAGCCGCGCGCCACGGGTACTGTGTGTCGACGACAACCCGGCCAACCTGTTGCTGGTACAAACCCTGCTCGAAGACATGGGCGCCAAGGTGCAGGCCGTAGAAAGCGGCTATACCGCCATCGAGGCGGTGAAAAAAGAAGCCTTCGACCTGGTGCTGATGGACGTGCAGATGCCCGGTATGGACGGCCGCCAGAGTACCGAGGCGATTCGCCAGTGGGAAAGCGAGCGCCACGGCACGCCGCTGCCTATCGTCGCGCTGACAGCCCATGCCATGGCCAATGAAAAGCGCGCCCTGCTGCAAAGCGGCATGGATGACTACCTGACCAAACCCATCAGCGAACGGCAACTGGCCCAGGTGGTGCTCAAATGGACCGGCCTGGCCCTGCGCAACCAGGGCCCGGAACGCGCCGTCGAAGGCCACGGCCCCGCCGCGCAACTGCCGGTACTCGACCATGAGGAAGGCCTGCGCCTGGCGGCCGGCAAGGCTGACTTGGCCGCCGATATGCTGGCCATGCTGCTGGCGTCCCTGGAGGCCGACCGTGAGGCGGTCTGCGTTGCCCGCGAAGCCAACGACAATAACGCGCTGATCGAACGGGTCCACCGCCTGCACGGCGCCACCCGCTACTGCGGCGTGCCGCAATTGCGTGCAGCCTGCCAACGCGCCGAAACCCTGCTCAAGCAGGATGACGCCAAGGCCATGGCCGCGCTCGATGAGCTGGACCTGGCCATCGCCCGCCTGGCCAGCGAGGCCCGCGTCAACGCCTGATGCAGAGCAACACGCCCAACGCCAATCACGGGCAACATCTCCTGTAGGCGCCGGTACGCCGGGGCCTACAGGATTTGTGTCACCACACGCTATTTTGCAGGGAGCCTTTTGATGCGCATCATCCTCTTCAGCAGCCAGACCTACGACCGCGACAGCTTTCTCGCCCAACCCTTGCCCGCAGGCATGGAGCTGCAATTCCAACCGGCGCGCCTGAACCTCGACACCGTGGCCCTGGCCGACAAGCACGAAGTGGTCTGTGCGTTTATCAACGACGACCTCAGCACCCCGGTGCTCGAACACCTGGCCGCCGGCGGCACGCGGCTGATCGCCCTGCGCTCGGCCGGCTACAACCATGTAGACCTGGCCGCCGCCAAGCGCCTGGGCCTGACCATCGTGCGCGTACCGGCGTACTCACCCCACGCGGTGGCCGAACATGCCGTGGCCCTGGTGCTGGCCCTCAACCGCCGCCTGCACCGCGCCTACAACCGCACCCGCGACGGCGACTTCAGCCTGCACGGCCTGACCGGCTTCGACCTCGTGGGCAAGACCGTGGGCGTGGTGGGCACCGGGCAGATCGGTGCGACCTTTGCCAAGATCATGGCTGGCTTTGGCTGCACCTTGCTGGCGTACGACCCCTATCCCAATCCGCAGGTCGAAGCCCTTGGCGCGTGCTATGTCAGCCTGCCCCAACTGCTGGCCGAGGCGCAGATCATCAGCCTGCACTGCCCGCTGACCGCCGACAGCAAGCACCTGATCAATGCGCAATCCCTGGCCCATATGCAGCCGGGGGCGATGTTGATCAATACCGGGCGTGGTGGCCTGGTGGATACCCCGGCGCTGATCGAGGCGCTCAAGGACGGGCAATTGGGCTACCTAGGCCTGGATGTGTACGAAGAAGAAGCCCAGCTGTTTTTTGAGGACCGCTCGGACCTGCCCTTGCAGGACGATGTACTGGCGCGCCTGCTGACTTTCCCCAACGTGATCATCACCGCGCACCAGGCATTCCTCACGCGCGAGGCGCTGGCGGCGATTGCCGGGACCACCCTGGCCAATATCCAGGCCTGGGCCAACCACCAGCCACAAAACCTGGTGCACGGATGATCAACGGTCACATACCGCGCGCATGGTAAACAGACGAGCGTGATAGGATGCCGCGCCTATTTGGAGGATCCATGGCCGAACACGATTTCCGCTTCAGTTTGCTGAGCCCACAACACACCCTGATCGAATGCCGCGCCCTGGTGCCGGGTCGTTACCAAGTCACCGGCAATGGTGGCTCGATCAAGCATGGCGATGTGCTGATCGTCACCTTGCGCGGCAGCAAGACCCTGTCGATGCGCCTGACCGTCGAAGGCGATGCGCGCTACTCCATCCGCCCGGCCGGGCAATGGGTGGCCATGGCGCAGGGGCCGAAGTTCGGCGAACTGGAGATTCACACCTGGAAGGTCAATTGCGACAGCTGCGACGCCGTGCTGGAGTTTGAGTTCTCGGTAGAAACCAAACTTACCAAGGAACCGCTGCAACCGGCCGCCACTGCGCGCATTGCCGAGTTGGGCTGGGCCACCGTCGGCGACAAGCACCGTTGCCCGAAATGCCAGCAGGCCGCGCCATGAAGAGCCTGCTGATGGTCGCAGCGCTGGGCGCAGGCCTTGCCGGCTGTGCCAGCGATGAGGTCAAGCTCAAGCAGGATCACAGCTATATCGTCGAATGGATCGGCGAACGGCCCCTGATGGACTACGCCCACCTGACCGTGACCCTCGGAGCCGATGGCCGGGCCTATGGCAATGGCGGCTGCAACCACTGGTTCGCACCCTACAGCCTGGACGGTGACAAACTCAGCTTTGGCAAGATCGGCAGCACCCGCAAGCTGTGTGCCGAAGCCCTGATGGAGCAGGAGCAGCGCTTCTTCAAGGCCCTGCAAACCGTGCAACGCTGGGACATCTCGCCCATCGAGCAGACCCG
Organism: Pseudomonas sp. HC1(2025); assembly: GCF_058742075.1. Lineage (NCBI taxonomy): Bacteria > Pseudomonadati > Pseudomonadota > Gammaproteobacteria > Pseudomonadales > Pseudomonadaceae > Pseudomonas > Pseudomonas sp. HC1(2025). Next base: position 4,259,497 of record NZ_CP196017.1, read on the forward strand.
TTTCTGGCCTGCCGAAGGCAAGCCACTGCGCTTGTGGCTGGAAGAAGGCTGACCACCCAGCAGGAGCCGGCTTGCCGGCTCCTACAAGGGGTTTAGCCGCGCAGCTCCTTGAGTTTGGCCAATACCCCCGCCGCCGTCTGCTCGCCCAACATCTGTGCCCGCACCTTGCCCTTGTCATCGATGATGTAGGTCACCGGCAACGCTTCGCTGCGCGGGATATCAAAAATCGCCTCGGGGTTCTGCGCCAGTACGGTGAACTTGATGCCCAGCTTCTCGCTGGCGCTCTTGAGCTCTTCGCCCTGCACATTGTCGAAGTTGACGCCGAACACGCTGACCGGCTGGCCCTTGAGTTGCTCGGCCAGGGCGTTGAGTTCGGGGATCTCGATGCGGCACGGGCCACACCATTCGGCCCAGTAATTGATCACCAACCATTGTTTGTCGACGCGCTCGGACGCGACTTTCTGGCCGTATTGGTCAACGCCATAATCATTGCCGCAGCCGCTGAGCAGGAGTGTGGTGATAACTGCCAGTGCGCCTATCAGTCGCCGTGTCATGGGGTAATCCTTAGCAAAAATGAACGTGGGCTGCGGCCGATCGCCTCTTACGGTTTAAGGACACGCCACAGCGCGGGTAGAATACCCGCCACCTTACGCAAGATGCGACCCGCACATGACCGATCTGACGCTTTATCACAACCCGCGCTGCTCGAAATCCCGCGGTGCGCTCGAACTGCTGCAAGCCCGTGGCCTCACGCCCAACGTGGTGCGTTACCTGGAAACACCGCTGGACGCCGCGCAGCTTGAAGCCCTGCTCGGCAAGCTGGGGATCGGCGCCCGGCAATTGCTGCGCACCGGCGAAGACGAATACAAGACCCTCAACCTGGCCGACGCCAGCCTCAGCGAGGCGCAGTTGATTGCCGCCATCGCCGCCCATCCCAAGTTGATGGAACGGCCGATCCTGGCCACCGCCGACAAGGCCGTGATTGGCCGTCCGCCGGAAAACGTCCTGGAGCTTCTGCCGTGAGCGCGCCCTACATCCTGGTGTTGTATTACAGCCGCAACGGCTCGGTCAGCGAAATGGCCCGGCAAATTGCCCGGGGCATCGAGCAAGGCGGCCTGGAAGCACGCCTGCGCACTGTGCCGGCGATTTCCAGCGAATGCGAGGCCGTCGCCCCGAGCATCCCCGCCGAAGGCGCACTCTACGCCAGCCTCGACGACCTGAAGAACTGCGCGGGCCTGGCCCTGGGCAGCCCGACGCGTTTTGGCAACATGGCCGCGCCGCTGAAGTACTTTCTCGACGGCACCAGCAACCTGTGGCTGACCGGCGCCCTCGTCGGCAAGCCAGCCGGGGTCTTCACCTCGACCGCCAGCCTGCACGGCGGCCAGGAAACCACCTTGATGTCCATGCTGCTGCCGTTGCTGCACCACGGCATGCTGATCACCGGCCTGCCCTACAGCGAACAGGCCTTGCTCGACACCCAGGGCGGCGGTACGCCCTACGGCGCCAGCCACCATTCCGGCGCTGACGGCAAACGCGCCCTGGACCCCCATGAAATCGCGTTGTGCCGCGCCCTGGGGCTGCGCCTGGCGAAAACTGCGGCGAAACTGGAGAGTGGCCGTGGCCAAGAAGCCTAAAGTCCTGCCGGCCCAGGCCTGGCTGGAACCCCGGGTCAAAGTGGCACGGGCCTTGAGCCTGCTGGCGTTCCTGGGCCTGGTGGGGTTGCTCTGCGTGTACTACCTGCTGGTCGCCGACCTGCATGGCGCGCGGCCCTGGGTGATCTTGCTGATCGAACTGGTGCCGTTGCTGATCCTCGCGCCGGGTATGCTCATGGGCAGTGCGCGCGGGCATTCGTGGATGTGCTTTGTGGTGAATCTGTATTTCATCAAGGGCGCCCTGGCGGCCTATGACCCGAACCGCCAGTGGTTTGGCGTGCTGGAGATGCTGGCGAGCCTGGCGGTGTTCTGCACGGCGCTGCTGTATGTGCGCTGGCGGTTCCAGTTGAATCGGCGGTTGGCGGGGGAAGGTCAGCCAGCCTGAGGGGTATGTGGGGCCAGTCAGGCCCCCATCGCAGGCAAGCCAGCTCCCACAGGGGAATGCATTCCAAATGTGGGAGCTACGGTGGTGCGACGATTCGACTTGCCTGCGATGGCAGCACCGCGGTCTCAATGGTTGACGGTAAACGCCAGCATCATCGACAACTGGCACATCGGCCGCCCGCTCTCGGCGTGCCATTGGTTGAACGCCGCCTGCACCGTCGCCAGGTCCCGCAGGCTGGTGGGGGCCTTGTCGACAATCTCCTGCGCATTCAGCGCCGCGACTACGTCGTAGCTCGGCACAAACGTGTCCTTGCCCACCATGCGCAAAAAGCGCGGCGCCGACAGCCCGCCCAACTGGTGGCCGTGCTTGCTCAGGTATTTCCACAAGCCGACGATATCGGTCACCGGCCAGTCGGCGATCAACGCCGCGAAGCTGCCCTTCTCCTGCTCGACATCGAGGATCATCTGCGCATTGCGCGGCACGCTCTTGAGCTTGCCCAGGTGGCGGATGATCCGCGTGTCCTGCATCAGCCGCTCAAGGTGCTCGGCGCCCATCAACACGACTTTCTCGGGATCGAAGCCGAAGAACACTTGCTCGAACGCCGGCCACTTGGCGTCCACTACACTGTGCTTGAGCCCGGCGCGAAACACCCGCAGCGACAGGGTCGACAGGTAGCGGTCATCGCTGATCTGGCGCAATTGCGCCGGCGTCTTGGGCACAGGCAGGTGGGCTTCGAGCTCGGCCGCCGAACCAAAGCGGTTCAGACAGTATTCGTGCAGCCATTTGTAATCGCGCATGCCCTCTCCTACGGGTTGAAATGAAAACGGCGCCTATGAGCGCCGTCTGTCAGAGCCTGGAAAAGACTCAGAGGTTCACAATGTTGACGAAGCGCGAAGCGGCGGTCTCGTCGATGCGCAGGCTGGTGAAGTCGAACAGGTTGCGGTCGGCCAGTTGCGACGGGATCACGTTCTGCAAGCTGCGGAAGATGCTTTCGGTGCGCCCCGGCGTCTTGCGCTCCCACTCCTGGAGCATGTCCTTGACCACCTGGCGCTGCAGGTTCTCCTGGGAGCCACAGAGGTTGCAGGGGATGATCGGGAATTGCTTGAAGTCGGAGTAGGCCTGGATGTCCTTCTCGTTGCAATACGCCAGCGGGCGGATCACCACGTTGCGGCCGTCGTCGGCGCGCAGCTTGGGCGGCATGGCCTTGAGGGAGCCGTTGAAGAACATGTTGAGAAAGAACGTCTCGACGATGTCGTCGCGGTGATGACCCAGGGCCATCTTGGTTGCGCCAATTTCATCGGCAAAGGTGTACAGGGTGCCACGGCGCAGGCGCGAGCACAGCGAGCAGGTGGTCTTGCCTTCCGGGATCAGTTCCTTGACCACCGAATAGGTGTCTTTCTCGACGATGTGGTACTCGATGCCCAGGGTCTTGAGGTAGGCCGGCAGCACGTCCTCGGGGAACCCGGGCTGCTTCTGGTCCATGTTGACGGCAACGATGTCGAACTTGATCGGCGCGACCTTCTGCAGGTGCATCAGCACGTCCAGCATGGTGTAGCTGTCCTTGCCGCCGGACAGGCAGACCATGACCTTGTCGCCCTCCTCGATCATGTTGAAGTCAGCGACAGCCTCACCGGCCAGGCGCCGCAGGCGTTTTTGCAGTTTGTTCTGATTGACGGTAAGGGTGCCCATGGCGCTTGGATCCGCGAAAAAGGTGTGTGACGAAAAGCCGGGCATTTTAGCGGTATGGAGCACCGAGTTCCAATGTGGGACGGGCTTGCTCCCGATAGCGGCAGTCCAGCCACTGTTTCTGGTAACTGACCCACCGCCATCGCAGGCAAGCCAGCTCCTACACTTGATCTGTGGTGGGGCCAAAATTCTCTGCCTCAGTGAGATCCCCTGTGGGAGCGGGCTTGCCCGCGATAGCGGCAGTCTAGCCACTGTTTCTGGCAACTGGCCCACCGCCATCGCAGGCAAGCCAGCTCCTACACTTGATCTGTGGTGGGGCCAAAATTCTCTGCCCCAGTGAGATCCCCTGTGGGAGCGGGCTTGCCCGCGATAGCGGCAGTCCAGCCACTGTTTCTGGCAACTGACCCACCGCCATCGCAGGCAAGCCAGCTCCCACAGGGGACTGCATTCCACGTCACAGACCCAGGCGCGATTAAGCCCAGTGTTTACAGCGCAATTTGCTCTAAAGCCCCACACTTTTTCCGGTCATGACTTCCTATACTGCGACATAAGGTCGCACATGTATCCAGACCTTTCAGGCCACTTGGCCGGCGGGCGCTCCGCTTGGGGGGCGATGGTAATAACGACAGGAGTGACTGGCATGATCCATCACGTCGTGGGGCTTTTCACCCATCCCGACCAGGAATGGCGGGAAATTCGTGGCGATAAAGAAGAAAGCATCGGCCACATGTACCTCACTCACACGCTGATTCTTGCGGCGATCCCCGCCGTATCAGCCTTTATCGGCACCACCCAGGTCGGCTGGGTCATCGGCAATCGCTCCCCGGTCATGCTGACCCAGGAAAGTGCATTGTGGATGACTATCATGTCGTACCTGGCGATGCTCGGCGGCGTTGCGGTGATGGGCGCCTTCATTCACTGGATGGCGCGCACCTACGACGCCAATCCGAGCATGGCGCGCTGCGTCGCGTTCGCCACCTATACCGCGACGCCACTGTTTATCGGCGGGCTGGCGGCGCTGTATCCGCATATGTGGCTGGGCATGGTCGTGGGCACGGCCGCCATCTGCTACACGGTGTACCTGCTGTATGTGGGATTGCCGACCTTCATGAGCATCGACCCGGACGAAGGCTTCCTGTTTTCCAGCTCGGTACTGGCCGTAGGCCTGGTGGTACTGGTGGCGATCATGGCGTTTACCGTGATTGTCTGGGGCCTGGGCGTGGGGCCGATCTACACCAACTAGCCGTCTTACCAGCGCAGGAACAGCCACCGCAAGGTGGCTTTGTGCGTTATGCATGACCATTCGGCGCCTGACAGATTCGGAAACACCCGTGGATGCGGCATACTGGGCGTCTCTGGAGATATGTACAGCATGCCCGAGCAACTCAATACCCGCGTCGAAGATTGTTTCCTACAAGCCGAATCCTTTTTCAAACGAAGTTTCAAACGCCCCCAGGTCAGCCTCAAGCTGCGTGGGCAGAAAGCCGGTGTCGCGCATTTGCACGAGAACCTGCTGCGCTTCAACCCCCAGTTGTACCGAGAAAACAGCCAACACTTCCTCAAACAGACGGTGGCCCACGAAGTGGCGCATTTGATCGCCCACCAGTTGTTTGGCGAGCGCATCCAGCCCCATGGCGAGGAATGGCAACTGATCATGCGCGGGGTCTACGAATTGCCGCCTGATCGCTGCCATACCTATGAGATTCAGCGCCGGCGGGTGACTCGTTATATCTACCGGTGCCCGTGTGCCGACAGTGACTTCCCGTTCTCGGCCCAGCGCCATGGGCTGGTGAACCAGGGCCGGCGGTATTTGTGCCGGCGCTGTCGGGAGACGTTGGTGTTTACTGGGGAGACGCGGGTGGAGTGAGGTTTTTGGGGGCCTGTTCGGGCCCCTTCGCGGGCAAGCCCGCTCCCACATTTTGATTTGTGAATACATTCAGAATGTGGGAGCGGGCTTGCCCGCGAAGGGGCCCGAACAGCCACTACCCCACCACCCTGGCACCCCGCAGCTCGGCGATCCGCTGAGTGCTCAAACCCAATTCCCCCAGCACCTGATCACTGTGCGCCCCCACCGCAGCGCCAATATGCCTCGGCTGCGGCACGCCCTCGGAAAACTTCAGCGGGCATGCCATCTGAGCCTGGAACGAGCCATCCCCGCGGGGCACCAGGCTCACCAGCTCCCGAGCCTGCAACTGCGGATGCTCCAGGGCTTCGCCAAGGCTGAGCACCGGCTCCACGCAAGCATCGACCCCGGCAAACAACGCACACAGTTCTTCAAAACTGTGTCGCTCAAACTCAATCTGCAATGCCTGCTTGAGTGCCTTCTGCTGCTCGGGCTTGGGTGACAGGCCCTGGGCCGCCAATTCCGGGCGCCCCAGCGCGCCACACAGTTGCTGCATAAACCCCGGCTCCAGGCTACCCACCGACAGCCAGCGCCCGTCCCGCGAGCGGTAGTAATCGTAGAAGCTGCCGCCATTGAGTATCTGGTCTTCGCGCCCAGGCTCCACGCCACAGGCCAGGTAGGCCGCGCCGGCCATGGCGTTGAGGCTGAAGGCGCAGTCGGTCATGCTCACGTCCAGGTACTGGCCCAGCCCGCTGTGCTGGCGCGCAATCACTGCCGCCAGCAGGCCGACCACGGCATGCAACGAGCCGCCGCCCACATCCGCCAATTGCACGCCCAGGGGCACTGGGCCGCTGTCCTGGCGCCCGGTGTAGCTGGCGACGCCAGACAGGGCCAGGTAGTTGATGTCATGGCCGGCGCGGTCCTTGTAGGGGCCTGTCTGGCCATAGCCGGTGATGGACACATAGATCAGCTTCGGGTTGAGCGCCTTCAACGCCTCATACCCCAAGCCCAGACGCTCCATGACTCCGGGGCGAAATTGCTCCAGCACAATGTCGTACTCCGCCACCAATTGCCGCACGATCTCCAGCGCCTCGGGCTGCTTGAGGTCCAGGGCCAGGCTGCGCTTGTTGCGGTTGAGGTAGGCATGACTGGCCGACACGCCACGGTCGTGGGGCGGCAACACCCGCAGCAGGTCCATGCGCGTGGGGGATTCGATGCGCAGCACCTCGGCGCCCATGTCCGCCAACAGCAGCGAGGCAAAAGGCCCCGGCAGCAAGGTCGAGAAATCCAGCACTTTAAGGGACGCCAAGGGGCCTGACATGGGAGCTCCGATTCCAGTTCGATGGGGCACAGAGTAGTCAGCCTTGGGCAACAGCGGCAATTACCGTAAGCATCATCGACAGTGACCGTTGTGCTCGTGCGCCCATAAAAAAACCCATCCGAAGATGGGTTTTTCAGGACTGCGCCAGCGTTTACTTGATCGCTGGTGCCGGGCCTTCGGCCACGCCCAGGTCATCCAGTTCGCGGGTTTCGGAGATACCGGTACCGCCGGAATCCAGCTCGCTTTGCAGCTTGTCGGTGTCCAGTTCCTTGACCCACTTGGCGACGACGATGGTCGCCACGGCGTTACCGACCAGGTTGGTCAGGGCACGGGCCTCGGACATGAAGCGGTCGATACCGAGGATCAGCGCCAGGCCGGCAACCGGCAGGTGGCCAACCGCCGACAGGGTTGCGGCCAGGACGATAAAGCCACTACCGGTCACGCCCGCAGCGCCTTTGGAGGACAGCAACAGCACCAGCAGCAGGGTGATCTGGTGGGTGATGTCCATGTGGGTGTCAGTCGCCTGGGCGATGAACACGGCAGCCATGGTCAGGTAGATCGAAGTACCGTCGAGGTTGAAGGAGTAGCCCGTCGGGATCACCAGGCCTACAACCGACTTCTTGGCACCCAGGCGTTCCATCTTGATCAGCATGCGCGGCAGTGCGGACTCGGAGGAGGAAGTACCGAGGACGATCAGCAGCTCTTCACGGATGTAGCGCACCAGTTTCAGGACGCTGAAGCCGTGGGCGCGGCAGATGCCACCCAGGACCACCAGCACGAACAGCACGCAGGTGATGTAGAAGCAGATCATCAACTGGCCCAGTTGCACCAGCGAGCCGACACCGTAGGCACCGATGGTGAACGCCATGGCGCCCAGGGCACCGATCGGCGCAAGCTTCATGATCATGTTGATGATGTTGAACATCACGTGGGCGAAGCGATCGATGAAGTCCAGCACCGGCTTGCCGTAGGCACCCAGGCGGTGCAGGGCGAAACCGAAGATCACCGAGAACATCAGCACTTGCAGGATATCGCCGTTGGCGAAGGCGCCGACGATGGTGTTGGGGATCACGTTGAGGATAAAGCCGACGATGCTCTGGTCTTTACCGGCAGTGACGTAGGCCGCGACTTTCGAAGCGTCCAGGGTCGCAACGTCGATGTGCATGCCAGCGCCTGGCTGCACTACGTTGACCACGACCAGGCCGATCAGCAGGGCGATGGTGGAGACGATTTCGAAGTACAGCAGCGCGTAGCCGCCGGTCTTGCCCACCGACTTCATGTTCTGCATGCCGGCGATGCCGCTGACCACGGTACAGAAGATGATCGGGGCGATGACCATTTTGATCAGCTTGATAAAGCCGTCACCCAATGGCTTGAGGGCCACACCGGTCTGCGGGTAGAAGTGACCGAGCAGGATACCGATAACGATGGCAACGATTACCTGGAAATACAGGGTTTTGTAGAACGGCTGACGAGTCGTCATTGCAAAGTTTCCTCAAGAGTCCCGTGGGGCAAATATCCGCCATTGCCCACGACACTTGAATTGCGAACCCTCCTGCACTGGAGGGATTTGTTTTGGCGAGCTGCTGGCTGGCAGATCTGTAATCCCTATCGCAAACGGCGTGCCACTTTCCTCAAAAGCCCTGGAGCCCGCAAAACATGGGGGTTGATGGCTATCAGCGGTGGTTTTGCAGATGACGACAGGTGGCGGATATCCGCCCAGCGATCCGATCTCGTCCTACAATTTGGCGGATATCCGCCTTGTCCACCCACAGCACGATGGCTACCATCGGCCACTCAATGGACGAGGCCCCTGCATGCGCGAACGCACCATCGCCAGTCATTACGCCCGCGCCGCCCTGGGCGGCGCGCGCCGGGCCGGCTACGACTGCTCGACGCTGTTGCTGCAACTGGGGATTACCCCGGAACTGCTGGCAGAACCCCGCGCGCGCATCGCGCCGGAGCAGTTCACGCAACTGTTGCAGCGGTTGTGGCTGGCCCTGGATGACGAATACCTGGGCTTCGCCGATGGGCCGAGCAAGCGCGGCACCTTTGCCATGATGTGCCACGCACTGATTCACTGCCGCACCCTGGAGAAGGCCCTGGAGCGTGGGCTGCTGTTCTACAGCCTGTTCCCCCAGGGGCCACGCTGGCGCCTGAGCCGTGAAGGCGATATGGCGCGCCTGAGCCTGGATGACTCGCAACTGTGGGACCCGGATCATTTCTTGAGCGAAAGCCTGCTGGTGATCTGGCATCGCCTCGGCAGTTGGCTGATTGGCCAGCGTATCCGCCTGGAGCAGGCAACCTTCAGCTACCCGATGCCGGCCCATGCCAGCGAATACGACCTGCTGTTCCCCTGCCCTCTGGTGTTCAGCGCGTCCAGCAGCAGCCTGCTGTTCCACTGCCGCTACCTGAACCTGCCTCTGCTACAGGATGAGCGCACCCTCAAGCTCTTCCTCGAACGCTCACCCGCCGACCTGCTGTCCCGGCCAGACGAAGGCGACAGCCTGCGCAGCCAGTTACGCCGCCTGCTGAGCCGCGACCGCACGCCCTGGCCAGACCTGGAGGCCGTGGCGCAGCACCTGCACATCAGCCCCCAGACCCTGCGCCGGCATTTGCGTGACGAAGGCACCAGCTTCCAGGCACTCAAGGACGAATTGCGCCGCGATATTGCGATTTTTCATCTGGGGCGGGCGGATCTGTCGTTGCAGGAGATTGCCGAGCAGTTGGGGTTTTCCGAGCCGTCGGCGTTTCATCGGGCGTTCAAGAAGTGGACGGGGGTGACGCCGGGGGCTTATCGGGCGCAGGAGAGTTGAGGTCGGGCCCCATCGCAGGCAAGCCAGCTCCCACATTTTGATGTGTAAACACAATTAAATGTGGGAGCTGGCTTGCCTGCGATGCGCCCGGCGAATCAACAAAGATCACAGCGCCGGGAAATGAATCCTGAACGCCGCGCCTCCTAAAGGCGAATCCCCCAGGGTCAACCGCGCGCCGTAGCTCTCAATAATATCCTTGACCACCGCCAACCCGATCCCCTGCCCCGGATGCTGGCGATCCAGACGCTCGCCGCGCTGCAGGATCCGCGCACGCTGGTCGGGAGGCACGCCGGGGCCGTCGTCTTCGATGCACAAGCGCACGCCATCGGCACCTTCATCCAGGGTCACGCGCACTTCGCTCAGGCACAGGCGGTAGGCGTTTTCCAGCAGGTTGCCGAGCAATTCCAGCAAGGCGCCCTGCTCGATGGGCACGTCGCATTGCTCCGGCAACGCGAAAGACACCCGCACGCGTTTGTCGCGGTAGACCTTGTCCAGGGTGTCACACAGGCTTTGCAGCACCGGCCGCAAGCGCACCTGGTGGCGCACCAGGCCGCTTTTGCGCAGGCTGGCGCGCTGCAACTGGTAGCTGATCTGCTGGCTCATGCGCTCGATCTGCGACTGCAGGACCCTCGCCTGCTCAAGGTCCTGGGGGCGCTGGGCCATGTCTTCACTCACGCCCTGCAACACCGCCAGCGGGGTTTTCAGGCTGTGGGCCAGGTCGTCCAAGGAGTCACGGTAACGGGTGCGCTGCTCGCGCTCGCTGTGCAGCAAGCGGTTGAGGGAGCCGGTCAGGCGCAGCAGCTCCCGTGGGTGTTGCTCACTGAGGCTTTCGCGGGTGCCGCCTTCGATTTCATCCAACTCCTGACTCAGCCGGCGCAAGGCCTGCAAGCCCCAGGTCAGGCCGATCCACAGCAGGCTCAACAGCACCAGCAAGGCGGCGCCGAAGCCCAGGTAGAGGTTTTCCCGCAGGCCTTCCAGGGTCACCTGGTATTCGCGCACCGGTTGCAGGGCGACGATACTGAACGCCGCGCTCTTGCCCCCCAGTAGCTTGACCTCGACGTCATACACGAAGAATTCCTGGCCGTTGGCCTCGCGAATCTTCGCAAACTCATTGCCGCGCCCGTCGTAGCGCGGGCGGTAGTTGATGTTTTCTTCGCGGGTCGCCCGCGAACGCCAGACCAGGTGGCCTTCGCGGTCATAGATGTAGCCCAGCAGGCGGCTGTCGGTCAGGTTGAAGCGCTCGTCCGGCAACTGCGCCGGCATCAGCAAGCGGTTGTTATCAACCCGCGCGGCAGAGATCAGTGTGGTCACATCCGACGCCAGGCGCTGCTCGATGGAATCCTGCAACGCCAGGCTGAACGCGCCCTGCATCGCCGGCAACAGCGCCAGCATGAACAACACGGCCAGGGTGGTGGCCGCCAGCATCAGGCGCACACGGAGCGAACGGATCAACGGCAGCGCTCGTTAAACAGGTAGCCCAGGCCGCGCACGGTATCGATGGGCTTGAACCCGGCCGGGCCTTCGAGCTTGCGACGCAGACGGCCGACCAGCACCTCGATCACGTTCGGGTCGCGCTCGTCGTCATCGGGATAGAGTTGTTCCATCAACCGGTCCTTGGCCACCACTTGCTGGTGATGACGCATCAGGTATTCGAGGATCCGGTACTCATAGGCCGTCAGCGCCAGGGGCTGTTCGTCGAGGGACGCCTGCTTGCGGTTGAGGTCCAGCAGCAGCGGGCCGGCGACGATGGTCGATTGGGTAAAACCGCTGGAGCGGCGCAGCAGTGCGTTCATCCGTGCCTCCAGTTCCTCGAACTGGAAGGGCTTGACCACATAGTCGTCGGCCCCGGCGGCCAGGCCTTCGACCTTGTCCTGCCAGTTGCCACGCGCGGTCAGGATCAGGATCGGGAAGGTCTTGGCCTGGGCCCGCAGTTGGCGGATCAGGTCCAGGCCGCCCATGCCGGGCAGGCCCAGGTCGATGATCGCCAGGTCGTGATTGAATTGCCCGGTCTGGTACAGCGCCTCTTCGGCGTTGGCCACGGCTTCGACCACGTGGCCGCTGTCGCCAAGACGGGTCAACAGGTGATGGCGCAACAACGCCTCATCTTCGACAACCAGCAATTTCATAACGCTCTCCAAGGCCAATCCACTGTCCCGCAGGGAAACATCATAGCGGCCCTGAAGGTATGCTTGTGCAGTTTACGGCCGTTGAACTGAACACAGTCTGAACCGGCGGGCTACCCAGGTGTGTGCCGCCCCGTGCAGAATAGCCGCCATGAACCTGATACCCGCCTGCTGCACCCCACTTGATGATCATTGGCCGCTGCCCGTCGCCTTGCCCGGCACGGTGTTCCTGAGCACCCGTTTCGAACCCAAACTGCTCGAGGCCGGTGACTTCCAGCGCTGCGCCGTGCCGCCACCGGCCAGTATCCAGCGTTCGGTGGCCAAGCGGCAGGCGGAGTTTCTGGCCGGACGGCTGTGCGCCCGCAGTGCCTTGCAACGGCTCGAAGGCCTGGACTGCATCCCCGCCATCGGTGAGGACCGCGCGCCGGTCTGGCCCGCTCATATCAGCGGCTCGATCACCCATAGCACGGGGCATGCAGCGGCTATCGTCGGGCACAAGGCGCAATGGCGCGGGCTGGGCATGGACCTGGAAAACCTGCTGCCCCTGGAACGAGCCAAGCGCCTGGCCGGGGAAATCCTGACCGCCGATGAGATGCAACGCATGGCCGCCGGGCCACGGGAGCAGATTGCGCAGTGCGTGACCCTGACGTTTTCGGCCAAGGAGAGCCTGTTCAAGGCGCTCTACCCGATTGTGCACAAGCGCTTCTATTTTGAGCATGCCGAGGTGCTGGAGTGGTCTGAGACAGGCTCGCTGCGCCTGCGGTTGCTGACGGAGTTGTCCAGTGAGTGGTGTTATGGCAAGGAGTTGGAGGCGCAGTTTGTGGTGCATGAGGGGCAGTTGTTGAGTGTGGTGGCTATCGGCGCCTGATAGATAGCTATCGCGGGCAAGCCCGCTCCCACATTTGACGGTGTTCACCCATCAAAATGTGGGGCTTGCCTGGGATGTCGGTCTCAAGGTTTGTCCTGATCCCGAGGCCAACTCAGGCTGAAACACGCGCCACCCAGGTTGTTGCTCTTGCTGATCAACGCCCGCCCACCGTGCCAGTAGATAATCCGCCGCACAATCGACAAGCCCAGGCCATGCCCGCCCGAGGCCCGGGTGCGGCTGTCATCCAGGCGCAGGAAGGGGGTAAAGATCCGTTCCCAGGCACTTTCCGGAACCCCCGGGCCATCGTCTTCGACATCGATACGGCAACGCACCTGGCCCACCTGGTAGCTGATCAGCACCCGCGACTGGGCATGGCGCATGGCATTGCTCACCAGGTTTTGCAGGGCGCGGTGCAGATAGCGCGGCTCGGCATCGACCCAGGCCGCGTCCAGGTGCGCCGATGACAGGCACACCCCCCGCGCCACGTCGATCCCCGGCCGCAGGGGCGCCAACTCGCCGATCACCTGGTCGAGCAAGGCACTCAGGTCGACCCGCTGGAAACTCAAGGCCGGCGACCCCTGCTCCAGGCGGGCATAGGTCAGCATCTCGTCCACCAGGCCGTCGAGGTCCTGGATATCGCTGTCCATGCCTTCCATATATTTACGCCGGGCTTCGGGGGTGGCGGCTTCGCCGATCATCTCCAGGCCAAAACGCAGGCGCGCCACCGGCGTGCGCAGTTCGTGGGACACCGCGCGCACCAGTTCGCGCTGGATCGCCAGCAGGCGCTGCAAGTGCTCGGCCATGCCGTTGAAGGCCGATGCCAGGCGCCCTACCGAGTCGGCACCGCGCGCCGGCACCCGGGCTTCCAGGTTGCCTTTGGCGATGCGCGTGGCGGCCGCTTCCAGCCCGCGCAGGCGGCGTTCCAGCTGGCGCACCAGCAAATACACGATCAGGCCGATCAGGGTCAGGCCGATCAAGGCGATCAGCACCAGCCATTGCGCCGGGTAAGGGTTCATCTGGTACAGCGGACCGATTTCCAGGACCCACGGGGTGCCGACCATGCCGGCAAACACGCGGATCGAGTCGCCGCCCTTGCCCAGGGCCATCACCGTGTCGCCTTCAGCCACGCGCCGCCGCTGGTCCTCGTCCATGTCGGCCTCGTTCGGTTTCAGCAGGTGCATTTCAAAGCCGAAACCCTTGGCCTCCTTCAGGTCTGCCAACCGTTGCGGCTGCTCGGCCACCGGAAACCGCACGAGTTCGTCGGCCAGCAAATAAATGGTGGCCCGGGCCAGTTGCTCGCTGATCTGCTGCACTTCGCCGGTGAGCAGCAGTTGCTCTTTTTCACTGACCAGGCGCAACACCCGGGCCGCATGGGGCCCGGTCTGCTCCACCAGGACCTGGCCCCGCTGCAGGCGATTGCGCTGGCTCAGGTCCAGGCGGGCATCCGCCACCGCCTGCAATTGCAAGGGAATCCCCAACAAACGCTCCCACACTGCCAGGGCGCGCTGGCGCTCGATGCTGCTCATGGGTTGCAGGTTGTCGCCCATCAGGGCAAACGTGCCGTGGGCCAGGCGCTCGCGGTACTGGCCGCTGCGCACCTCATTGAGCAGATGCAGGGCCAGGACGCCGAGCAGGGCCACCAGGATCAGCGCCGCACACATGCCGCCATAGATGCGCAGGAAGATCGAGTTCACGACAGCATATCGGCGCAAGCTTCGGGGACGAACAGGTAGCCTTTGCTGCGAATGGTCTTGATCAGCCGCGGGTGGATCGGGTCGTCGCCGATTTTCGGGCGGATCCGCGAGATGCGTACGTCAATGGAGCGGTCCTGGCCGTCGTAGCCGATCCCGCGCAGGGCGGTGAAGATCTCTTCCCGGGACAGGATGCGCCCGGCATTGGCCACCAATAGCCACAACAGGTCGAATTCGGCGCTGGTCAGCTCGATGCCGTCGTCGTGCAGCCAGGCTTCGCGCAAGGCGTTGTCCACCACCAACGGGCCGAATTGCAGGCGCCGCTGTTTCTCCGCGGCGGCGGGCTCGGCGCTTTCGCTGCGCCGCAGCAAGGCCTGGATCCGCGCCAGCAGCAGGCGCGGGCGCACGGGTTTGCATACATAGTCATCGGCGCCCATGTCCAGGCCCAGGACCTGGTCCATGTCGTCGGTACGCGCGGTGAGCATCAGGATCACCCCGTCGTAGCGCTCGCGCACCTTGCGGCAGATGCTCAGGCCGTCTTCGCCGGGCAGCATCAGGTCGAGGATCACCAGGTCCGGCTGCTCGGCAATGATCCGCGCCACCGCCAGGGCGCCGTTGCCCTCTATGGCGACCCGCAGGCCGTTGCTTTCCAGGTAGTCACGGGTCAACTCAGCCAGACGCTGGTCATCCTCGACAATCAGTACCTGCCAGGCTTCTTGCTCCACGGGTGGTCCTCGTTTTTATAAGGGATTTGTCCGGACTGCGCAGGTCCAAATGTGGGAGTGGGCTTGCCCGCGACAACGGTGGATCAGTAGTAGATATGTTGCCTGACACACTGCTATCGCGGGCAAGCCCGCTCCCACATTTGGATCTTCGCCAGCCATACCTAATTTGTCATGCACAACGGGCATAACCGTGTAGGAATAAAAGGCCGATTGTAGCCATGGCCCAACCCTCAAACACAAGCCAGGAAATGCATTCGGTGATCGCGTTTTTTTGTGATAGGGTTCGCGCCCGCAAAAATCCAACCGGGTGTTTTCAGCTTGGAATATTCGGTGACAAACGGTGCGATGCAGCAGTACTGCGGCCTACACGGTGGTTCTACCTTTCATACACATTTTACCCACAGCGTTATCCACAGGTAGTGCGTTGCTAAGCCCCCCAAAACGCATTATCTTGTACCTCGTTGCCAAAAAAACCCTACATGTAGGGTTTCAAGCGAAAAGACCAAACACAAATCAGACAAGAAACTCAAGTGCTTTCTTGCTCCTGTTTGGTGGAACTTAAACCTTTTTCGAAAGCCCAAACCGCGCACGCGGATGGCTGCTGTTTTCAAGCCCGAAGGGGAGAAAGCGGTACGGGTGTTGCAATACAAACCACACCCACTCAGGAATACGGCAAAGAGCCCAAGGCTCGGCGCCGAAGACTTCGGCATGGAAGCGGCGCGAACAGCTCCCTTCCTCCTGTCCCGAGGTTGTTATGCCAGGCCAAGGCCTGTTGTAAGTGCTTCAGGACGGAACGGTGGGCACCGTGATGGTGCCCAAATAAATATAGAATGTGGAGACAACCCCCCATGCAAACCGACACAACTCGCGAGAACCCGCAAGGCTCCGTGCCGCAGGGCGCTGATTCGAATATGGATCTGTCCGCCACCGCGCCCGGCCAATTGCGCGTGATCAAGCGTAACGGCACTGTCGTTCCTTACACCGATGACAAAATCACCGTCGCCATCACCAAAGCGTTTCTTGCAGTTGAAGGCGGCACCGCTGCCGCTTCGTCGCGTATCCACGACACCGTTGCCCGCCTGACCGAACAAGTCACCGCGACCTTCAAGCGTCGCATGCCCTCGGGCGGCACCATTCACATCGAAGAAATCCAGGACCAGGTCGAACTGGCCCTGATGCGTGCCGGCGAGCAGAAAGTGGCCCGCGACTACGTGATCTACCGTGATTCGCGTGCCAAGGAACGTGCCGTACACGCACCGTCCGCCGAAGCCGTGCAAGCTCACCCGTCGATCCGCATCACCCTGGCTGATGGTTCGTTCGCGCCCCTGGACCTGGGCCGCCTGAACACCATCATCACCGAAGCCTGCGAAGGCCTTGAAGAAGTCGACGGCGACCTGATCCAGCGTGAAACCCTGAAGAACCTGTACGACGGCGTGGCCCTGACCGACGTCAACACCGCCCTGGTGATGACCGCCCGTACCCTGGTTGAGCGTGAGCCGAACTACTCGTTCGTCACCGCCCGCCTGTTGATGGACACCCTGCGTGCCGAAGGCCTGGGTTTCCTGAAAGTCGCCGAGAGCGCTACCCACCACGAAATGGCCGACCTGTATGCCAAGGCCCTGCCTGCCTACATCGCCAAGGGTATCGAATTCGAATTGCTGAACCCGATCCTGGCCACCTTCGACCTGGAAAAACTCGGCAAGGCCATCAACCACGAGCGTGACCAACAGTTCACCTACCTGGGCCTGCAAACCCTGTATGACCGTTACTTCATCCACAAGGACGGGATCCGCTTCGAACTGCCGCAGGTGTTCTTCATGCGCGTGGCCATGGGCCTGGCGATCGAAGAGAAGAACAAAGAAGACCGTGCCATCGAGTTCTACAACCTGTTGTCGTCCTTCGACTACATGTCGTCGACCCCGACCCTGTTCAACGCCGGCACCCTGCGTCCACAGCTGTCGAGCTGCTACCTGACCACCGTGCCGGATGACCTGTCGGGCATCTACCACGCGATCCACGACAACGCCATGCTGTCCAAATTCGCCGGCGGCCTGGGCAATGACTGGACTCCGGTGCGTGCACTGGGTTCGTACATCAAGGGCACCAACGGCAAGTCCCAGGGCGTTGTACCGTTCCTCAAAGTCGTGAACGACACCGCTGTAGCGGTGAACCAGGGTGGCAAGCGCAAAGGCGCTGTCTGTGCCTACCTGGAAACCTGGCACATGGACATTGAAGAGTTCATCGAGCTGCGCAAGAACACCGGTGATGACCGTCGTCGTACCCACGACATGAACACCGCCAACTGGATCCCTGACCTGTTCATGAAGCGTGTCTTCGATGACGGCCCGTGGACCCTGTTCTCGCCATCCGAAGTGCCTGACCTGCACGACCTGACCGGCAAGGCTTTCGAAGAGCGTTACGAGTACTACGAAGCCCTGTCCCAGTACCCAGGCAAGATCAAGCTGTTCAAGACCATCCAGGCCAAAGACCTGTGGCGCAAGATGCTGTCGATGCTGTTCGAAACCGGCCACCCATGGTTGACCTTCAAAGACCCGTGCAACCTGCGCAGCCCACAGCAGCACGTGGGCGTGGTCCACAGCTCGAACCTGTGCACCGAGATCACCTTGAACACCAACAAGGACGAGATCGCCGTTTGCAACCTGGGCTCGATCAACCTGCCGAACCACATCGTGGGCGGCAAGCTGGACACCGCCAAGTTGGAACGCACCGTCAACACCGCCGTACGCATGCTCGATAACGTTATCGACATCAACTACTACTCGGTGCCACAGGCGCAGAATTCCAACTTCAAGCACCGTCCGGTCGGCCTGGGGATCATGGGCTTCCAGGATGCTTTGTACCTGCAGCACATTCCCTACGGTTCGGACGCTGCGGTCGAATTCGCCGACAAGTCCATGGAAGCGGTCAGCTACTACGCGATCCAGGCTTCCTGCGACCTGGCCGACGAGCGCGGCGCCTACGAGACGTTCCAGGGTTCGCTGTGGTCCAAGGGCATCCTGCCGCTGGACTCGCAACAGATCCTGATCGAGCAGCGTGGCCAGAAGTACATCGACGTTGACCTCAACGAATCCCTGGACTGGGCGCCGGTACGTGCCCGTGTGCAGAAAGGTATTCGTAACTCCAACATCATGGCCATCGCACCGACCGCGACCATCGCCAACATCACTGGCGTGTCGCAGTCGATCGAACCGACCTACCAGAACCTGTATGTGAAATCGAACCTGTCGGGCGAATTCACCGTGATCAACCCGTACCTGGTCCGCGACCTGAAAGCACGCGGCCTGTGGGACTCGGTCATGATCAACGACCTGAAGTACTACGACGGTTCGGTGCAGCAGATCGAGCGCATCCCGCAAGAACTCAAGGAGCTCTACGCGACGGCCTTCGAAGTGGACACCAAGTGGATCGTTGACGCCGCCAGCCGTCGTCAGAAGTGGATCGACCAGGCCCAGTCCCTGAACCTGTACATCGCCGGTGCTTCGGGCAAGAAGCTCGACGTGACCTACCGCATGGCTTGGTACCGTGGCCTGAAAACCACCTACTACCTCCGTGCCCTGGCCGCGACCAGCACCGAGAAGTCGACCATCAACACCGGTAAGCTGAACGCTGTATCCAGCGGCAACCACGGTGATGATTCGGTGCTGGCTGCTCCAGCCGGTCCGGCGCCAGTGCCAAAGGCCTGCGCGATTGACGAGCCGGATTGCGAAGCTTGCCAATAAGCTGAGCCCGCCCTGGGGCTAACCCTCCAAGGCTGAAAAGCCCCCGATACACCCAAAGTGTATCGGGGGCTTTCTTTTGCCCGGAAAAACCCTCGTACGAGACTAGATCAACACGGTGGCTATACCCGATGCAGGCACACCGCCTCGCTGCCCCCACAGCTCAATGCGGCCGTCAATCACCGCCATCGAATGGCCGCCGTACTCCACCGTCCCGACCTTGCTGTTCCTCAAGTCGGCATCGGTCGCCTGCCTGTAAAGCCCCTTGAGCCCTATGCGGTCCAAACCCTCTCGCGAATACTCTCCATCGTTAAGGGTCTTGATGGCATCCTTGAAACTGCGCGCAGCCTTACCATCGTTGTTTTCCATCTGGGCCCGCTTGGCGCTCGCGGCAAATATGAAGTTGGCGGACGTTATCATCGAAGGATCATCTCCCTCGAATCGGGCCTCCTTTGCGGCCTCCTTGAATTCTTCCTTGGAAAAATGAACCTTGTATCCATCGCGCATCGTCACGTCATAGCCATCGCCCGCCCCTTTAACCTCCTTGAACACATCCGTAGGCTCCTTGCCATACCGCATCATGGCGGCCTTTATTGCGGAAACCGTCACACAATTGCCGTCAGGCCCTTGCTTGAAACCACTCCAGATATTGCCCGATTCTTTACCGGTTCCCGGCTTTTGACCGGGGTTGCTGTTATCAGGCTTGTAGTTGAAATAATTCCTCCCGTTGGTATAAGGCTTATCGGACATTTTTTCGGCAGGGCCAAACCCCGCAGGGTTCACTCTACCGCCGCCGCCACCGCCACCTCTTGGCGATGGCGGGCTGGGTGGCGCTACGTCATCACTGGGAAACCATTCGTCCAGCATCCGCTTGAGAAACTCGAGAAACTTGCTATCCGCGCTCTCGCCCAGCTTGTTTAGCGCCTCCTTGAATTTTTCGTCACCCATTTTCTGGCGCAGATCATTCAACTTGTCGCGCAGATCCTGCACCGTCTGGGTCTTGCCGGCTTGCTCGGCATCGAACAGTTGGCTGAGCAACGTCTTGACCGTCGACGCTTCGCCAGCAGGCCCAACGGCAGGCAACACCGTCGGTGCCGCAGCCGGTGTGAACATCACGCGCCCCGTACCTGGTGCAGACCACCCTAGACTCTCCATGCTCCGCCCTCCCAAGATTGGTGAGCCAACAGGGCTCTGGCCCCATCAGTGGCGAAGCAGGAGCGGAGTGTTCCTTCCCATGCATTTCAACGCGTTACCTGATGCTCTGCGCTGGGTTTTCCTACGCCCACAAAAAAGCCCCTCCTAGGAGGGGCTTCTTGTGCAGCACTAGCGCATCAGGTCATCTGAATGATGGTCTGCATGATGGTGCTCTGGGTGGAGATGGTCTTGGCGTTCGCCTGGTAGTTGCTCTGGGCCTTGATCAGGTCCACCAGCTCATTGGTCAGGTTGACGTTGGAGTTCTCCAGGGAGTTGGCCACGATCGAGCCCAGGGTCCCGGCTTCTGGTGCATCGTAGCCAGGCTGGCCCGAGGCGAAGGTTTCTTTCCAGGTGGTGCCACCTGCGGGCTGCAGGCCTTGCTCATTATTGAAGCTGGCCAGGGAGATCTGGCCGATGGCCTTGCTCTGCTGGTTGCTGAAGGTGGCGAACAGCACACCGCTGCCGTCGATTTTCAGCCCGGTGATTTCGCCGGTGGCATAGCCATCAGTGATCGGCGGGTTGCGGTAGCTGGCCGAGTTGTACTGAGTGATATCAGACATGTTGATCGCAATACCGCCCGGGTTGGCAGCAGCCCCGTTGTCAGGGTTCCACACGCCATTGTCCATGACGCCCGGCTTCCAGTTGCTGATGGTCAGGGTGGTGTTGGATACGGTGCTTGGCGGAGTGACGATCCCCTTGAGCGTGCCTGATGTATCAAATGTCACCGTGGAGGCCACCGGCGCAACCGCACCTGTGCCCTTGACCGGCGTACCGTCAGGATTGCGTCCGTCGATCAGGGTGTAGGACTTCCAGGTATTGGAGCCGGTTTTCACCATGTACTGCACCATCTCATGGGCATTGCCTTGAGTGTCATACAACGTGGTGCCGTACTGCTCGGTAAACGTGCTCGCTTCAGTCGGATCAAACGGGCTGGTCGTCTGGTCGATCACCGGCTTGGAGGAGTTCAGGTTGCTGCTGGAATCAACCTTGGTCGACGCTTTGGGCGGCAAGTTGGACAGGTTGATCCGCAGGTCGGTCAGGCCGCTCTTGGAGATTTTGCCATCTTCATCGGCAGCGTAGCCCTGCAGGCGCGAGGTGCCGGTGTTGTTGGTGATGTAGCCGTCCTTGTTCGCCTGGAACGAGCCATTACGGGTGTACTCCAGCGAGCCGTCGCTGCCCTTCTGCACGAAGAAGCCGCCGCCCTGGATACCCATGTCCAACACGCCACCGCTGCCGTTGACTTCACCCTGGGTGAATTGTTGGGAGACCGCCGCCAGGTTAACGCCCGTGCCGATGGTTTTATTGCCAGTGCCCAAGCGGGACGCCGCATAAATGTCGCCGAACTCTGCGCGGGACGACTTGAAGCCAGTGGTCGCGACGTTGGCGATGTTGTTGCCGGTCACGTCCAGTTGTTTGTTGGCCGCATAGAGGCCGCTAAGGCCGATATTAAAAGACATGTTTCTCTCCTCTTGCCGTATCTAGCCGGCTCTATGTACCGATAGTCTGAATTTGCGACAGCTTGATGCTGCCCATGCCGCCAGAAAGATTGAGCAGCATTTCGCCGCCAGTCTGGCTCAAGGTCACGCTGGTGACCGTGGCCGGCAGCGAGGTTTTCAGGGCAACCGAATCACCAGCGTCATTCTTGGTGCTGGCCGCGAAGGTGTAGGTGCCGGAATCCAACTGCTCGCCCGCCTCGTTCTTGCCGTCCCAGATAAAGTCCGACTTGCCGGCGCTCTGGGCGCCCAGATCGATGGTCTTGACCAGCTTGCCGTCCTTGTCGGTGACCTTGACGGTGACGTTGCCCACCGACGAACCCACGGCGACCGAGCCGGTGAAGCTCTTGCTGGTGTCGACCATGGCCTTGTTGGTTTCGATAATCACCGAACGCCCGACCAGCGACGAGGCTTGCAGTGCCTGCGACGACTTGTAGTTGCCGGTGATGGTGTTCACCGAGTCGTTCAGGGTGTTGATGCCTTCCAGGCTGCTGAACTGCGCCAGTTGCGCGACGAACGCGCCGTTGTCCTGGGGCGACAGCGGGTTCTGGTTCTTGAGCTGGGTAACCAGCAGTTGCAGAAACGCATCCTTGCCCAGGGACTGGTTGCCCGAGGCCGCCTTGGCCGTGTCGGCCAGGTTGCCCTGGCTGGACTTGGCATCCTTGACCTTGGAGTCGAACAGACTCTGGATCGTCGACTGATTCGACACATCGTTAGTGACAGACATGCTTTAGCGCCCCTTATCACTGACCGAGGGTCAGGACCTTCTGCATCATGGCTTTGGCGGTGTTCATCATTTCCGCGTTGGTCTGGAACGAGCGACTGGCGGAAATCATGTCAGCCATTTCCTCGACCACGTTGACGTTGGGGTAGTACACGTAGCCCTTTTCGTTCGCGGCAGGATGATTGGGCTCGTAGCGCGCTTCGAGGTTGCTCTGGTCTTCGACCACCCCCAGCACCTGGACGCCCTGGCCGGCAGCATCCTGGCTCTGGAACAACGAATCGCTGCCGCCGTTCTGACCGGCCTGAAACATGGTGGCGAACACCGGGTGCCGGGCGCGGTAGGTCTGGTCGATGCTCGACGACACTGTCTCGGCGTTGGCAATGTTACTGGCGACCGTGTTCAGACGCGTGGTCTGGGCGCTCATGCCACTACCGGCAATATTGAAAACACTGGATAGAGACATGGCTTACTCTCCGCGCAGGGCTGACATCAGCCCTTTGAATTTGCTGTTGAGCAGGGTGAAGCTGGCCTGGAAGTTCACCGAGTTCTCGGCGTAGTTCGATTGCTCCAGCTGCGCATCGACGGTGTTCTGGTCGATCGACGGCTGCATCGGCGTGCGATACATCAGCGACTCATCGCCACTGCTCAGGCCCTGGGCTTCGATATGACGGTTATTGGTCATGTTCAAGGCGAAGGAGCCGTTCTTGGTCTTGTCGCTCTGTGCGGCGAGCACGGCGGCAAAGTCCAGGTCCCGAGCCTTGTAGTTCGGGGTATCGGCGTTGGCGATGTTGTTAGCCAGGACTTCGGCACGCTGGGCGCGGAAGCCCAGGGCTTGTTCGTGGATACCGAGCGCTTTATCGAAGCTGATGCTCATGGCGGAAACCTTTAGGGGCTGACCTGCTTTTCGTAACAGGGTTATAGCAAGCCCCATGCCAGGTTTATCAACCCCAATAAATCAAGGGGTTAGGCAGGCATTGCCGGCGGCAATGGCGCAAAAGCGGCAACGCTTTTCCGCGAAACGTCAGGAAAGCGGCAATGGGCATTGCCGTTTAAAGAAAGCGGCAGGAGCCGGATTGCCGGTTCCTGCGGAGGTGGCCTGGAGGAGTGCCATCAAGTCAGAACCAATACGTTCTCTTTCCATTCGTGCCCCCTGCCATCGGAAATCTTGCCCGCTGTGGCTCGCTGTCCCACTTTGCCCCAGCGCTCCTCCATTCCCCCAATTACCGCCATCGAGTGCGCGGTACCGGCACCGCCCACATCCTTGTCTATCGTACCCACCATGCCACTTTGCAAGTCGCGCAAAGTCCCCTGCCTGACATGATCCTTCAGGCCCAACCGGACAAACACATCCTTGGTGT
The DNA here is from genome assembly GCF_058742075.1 of Pseudomonas sp. HC1(2025). NCBI lineage: Bacteria > Pseudomonadati > Pseudomonadota > Gammaproteobacteria > Pseudomonadales > Pseudomonadaceae > Pseudomonas > Pseudomonas sp. HC1(2025). The sequence continues at coordinate 4,283,113 of NZ_CP196017.1, forward strand.
ACTCACCGTTTTTAAGAGAGTCCAAGGCCTTGGCATAGCTGTGCCCTGATCCTTCGTGGTTTTCGTTCTGCGCCCGCTTGGCACTGACGGCGTATATAAAGCTGGCGTCCTTGATCATCGCGGGATCACTTCCTTTGAGCCCGGCGTGCTGGGTGGCCTGTTGCAGTTCCTGCCGGGTCAAATCCACGGTTTTCCCATCCCGCATGGTGACATGGTAGCCATTGGCGGTTTTCTTCACGTCCTTGAAGATATCGGTCGGTTTCTGGCCAAAACGCTGCATTGAGGCCTTGATGGCTGAAATAGTGGCGCAGTTGCCGTTTTCACTCTGGAAAAAACCGCCAAAAATATCCGCGGTTTTTCTCCCCGGCGTCGCGCTATTGGAAGGAAAAAAATTGTTGTGAGCCAGGGCAGAATTACCGCCGGATGGATAAGCGCCATAATTGAAAGGCTGGCTCGAAGCCCTGGGATTACCCGAGACAAAATTCATACCCGGCGGCCTGGGGCCATGGGCGCCAAATACAGGCCTTGAACCTGCCTGCCCTCTTCCCGCCAAGGGGTCATCGATACGCCGCTGTTCAACTGAAGAATCGAATGCAAACCGTGCGCCTTGCGGACCGTACCCTGATGAAACGTTTCCCATACACCCTCCTTCTGGTGAGCGCGACGAAGAGTCAATCCCACCGTCGCAAACACGACTTTTCGTATTGGGCGGGCTGAATTTGCCCACCCAATGCTGGGTGGTGAGGAAGGAAACATCAGTTCCAGCAGGGCACGCCCCAGGATCGCCGGACAAAAAAAAGGAGCCCCTGGGGGCTCCCTTTTGCGTCGGCTCGGCTCAAGCCATCACTTGGCCTGGTAGATAATGCCTGGGCTGCACTGCACCATCTGGTAATGATCCGGCAAACCGTTCAGCGCCTCGGACGCGCCGAGGAACAAATAGCCGCCACGCTTGAGCGTACCGTGGATGCGCAGCAGGATGTCCTTCTTCACTTCAGCCGAGAAGTAGATCAAGACGTTGCGGCAAAACACGATGTCGAACTTGCCAAGGCTGGCGTAGCTGTCCAGCAGGTTGAACGAGCGGAACTCCACCCGGCTCTTGATCGGCGCCTTGACCGCCCAGCGCCCGGCGCCCTTGGGGTCGAAGTAACGCTGCAGGCGCTCCGGGGACAGGCCGCGGCCCAGGGCCAGGCTGTCATATTCGCCGGTCTTGCAGTTGGTCAGCATGGTGCCGGACAGGTCAGTGGCAACAATTTGCACCCCGGCCTTCAACTGGCCCATGTTGGTCCGTTCGAACTCATCGATGGACATCGACAGCGAATAGGGTTCCTGCCCAGACGAACACGCCGCCGACCAGATGCGCAAGCGCTGGCCAGGGCTAGCCTTGATGGCCTCGGGCAATACCTTGTTCTTGAGCACCTCGAAGGGGTAGGTGTCACGAAACCACAGGGTTTCGTTGGTAGTCATGGCATCGACCACCATCTCCTTGAGCCCGCTGCGCGGTTGGCCCTGGATGCGCTGTACCAACTCGCCCAGGGACTTGATGCCCTGCTGCTCCATCAATTTGTTGAGACGGCTTGATACCAGGTATTGCTTGTTTTCACCGAGCAATATGCCACAGGCTTTTTCCAGGAAGACCCGGAACTGTTCGAAATCCAAATTACCCGTAGACAATGAAACCGCCTCTTAACTCGTGTGACCGCCAGGGAGAAAGCCCCTAGCCGTGATCTGCAGATTTGATCCGTTCAACGACCCGGGATGCCAGGTCATCAGGACGGAATTTGGCCAGGAAGTCATCGGCACCGACCTTCTTGACCATTGCCTGGTTGAATACACCGGACAATGAAGTATGCAGGATGATATGCAATTTTTGCATGCGTGGGTCGTTGCGTATCTCGGCCGTGAGGGTGTAGCCGTCCATTTCCGGCATCTCGATGTCGGAAATCATCATCAGGAATTCTTCTTCCGGCTTCTTGCCTTCATCCACCAGCTTGCGCAGGTAGTCCAGCGCCTGGCGGCCGTCATTGAGCGCCACCACTTCGACACCGACGGTCTGCAGGCACCGGGACACCTGCTTGCGCGCCACCGACGAGTCATCCACCGTCAACACCCGCAGGGACACGGCCTTCTGCTGGGTCTGCTCATCCACCACACCCACCGAAATATGCTCCGACGTCGGCGCCACTTCCGCGAGGATCTTCTCCACGTCGATGATTTCCACCAACTGGTTATCGACCCGCGTCACTGCCGTGAGGTAGTGGTCGCGCCCGGTGCCCTTGGGTGGTGGATGGATCTCTTCCCAGTTCATGTTGACGATACGTTCCACCGAGCGCACCAGGAAACCCTGGGTCTTGGTGTTGTACTCGGTGATGATCACAAACGGGTTCTCGCGATCCTGCAAACCGGCAGAACCGGTGGCCATCGCCAGGTCAAGAATCGGAATCGTCGAGCCACGGATGTTGGCCACGCCACACACCACCGGGTTGGACTTGGGCATTATGGTGAGCTTGGGGCATTGCAGCACCTCCCGCACCTTGAAGACGTTGATGCCATATAGCTGCTTGCCATCGAGTCGAAACAGCAACAACTCCAGGCGATTCTGCCCTACCAGCTGTGTGCGCTGGTTCACTGAATCCATTACACCCGCCATGCCCAGACTCCTACGCTACAAAACTTACGGGTACGACGCGCCCCCAACACGAAACGGCACGCGCTTTGCTTTTTATTGGCCATGGACATCAAAACGACAGTTTCCCGACGCCTTCGCTCGCCACAGTACCGCAGATTACTCTGCGCCTGGATGGCGTTGCTTGCCTTGGGCGCAGGCCACCAGGCCCACGCCGACAACGTCACCTTGCCTGATCTGCTTATCGGCGTCACTCAAGGCTTTCTTGAGTTCACTGTAGAAGATTATCTGGCGAGCACCCAGACACCGGGCCGTTATGAAATCCAGGTCAACCAACTGGACCCGCGTTTGCGCATGCCCATGTGCGACAAGGAATTGACAGGCTCCCTGGAAAGCCCAGCCCAGCCCATTGGTCGCGTGACCGTGCGCGTGCGCTGCGACGGCAGTTCGCCCTGGACCGTGTTCGTGCCGGCCCAGGTCCGGTTGTTTCGTGACGTAGTGACCGTTACTCGCCCGCTCAAGCGTACCGGCATCATCGGCTTTGAAGACGTGGCCCTGCGCGAGCGAGACATCAGCCAGATCAGCCAGGGCTACCTCACCTCCGTGGACCAGGCGGTCGGGCAGAAACTGACCCGACCAATGGTAACCGACCAGGTCATCACCCTGGTTCACCTGGAACAGGCAGAAGTGGTGCGCAAAGGTGACCAGGTGGTGATATCCGCCAGCAGTGGCGGCCTGAACGTGAAAATGCCGGGAGAAGCCCTGGCCAATGGCGGGATGAGCGAACAGATTCGCGTGAAGAACCTCAACTCCAAGCGCGTGATCAAGGCCCGGGTAACAGCGCCTGGCCAGGTGGAGGTCGCGCTATAGATCACTGGCGTGGGACGCTGGCTTTTCCTACACTGTGCCGAGATCACGCTGTACACAGGTTTATTGTCGATCGAGCCTAAAGTTTGTCCGGGTATGGCCGAAAACATGGCAAGCGTCCAAATACCCAGAGGTTTTTTAACATGGTCATTGATTTCAGCCGATTGAACAGCGCCCAGGCAACGCCCGGCGGCACGCGTACCAACGCGGCCAAGGACAGCGTTGAAGCCAAGGCCCCGGCACTGCCCGCCAAGACAGAACAAACCGCTTCGACCCAAAGTGGCGAATCGGTGCATTTGAGCAACGAGGCTCAACAGTTGCAGAAGATCACGGACTCGCTGCGCGATCAGCCAGTTGTCAATAAAGCCCGCGTGGCCGAGTTGAAACAGGCGATTGCCGATGGCAGCTATCAGATCGACAACGACCGTTTAGCCGGCAAAATCATCAAAGCCGAGCGCTAGGCCAAGGCCTGCGCCAGGCTTTTGGACGCTTAAAACCCAAGGCCAGCCATGCACGACGAAAATCTGCTGCACCTGATCACTGAAGACCTGGCTCCCGCGCAACACCTACTGGAGCTGCTTCAAGACGAATTCGTAGCCCTGTGCGGCCGCGATATGCGCCTGCTGGAAGATATCCTGGCACGCAAGCAATCGTTGATCATCCTGCTTGAACAACACGGCCAGAAACGCAGCCAGATCCTGCTCAGCCTGGGCCTGCCCGCTGATCACAGCGGCCTGGAGCAGTTGGCCAGCCACTCGTCGGTCGGCGACCAGTTGCTGGCCCAGAGCGCAGCGCTCAATGAGTTGTTGATCAACTGCCAGCAAGCCAATGTGCTCAATGGCCAGTCGATCCAACTGCAGCAAGCCACCACCGCCAACCAGCTGCGCATCCTCCATGGCGGCGAACCTCCAGCACTGTATAACGCCCAGGGCTCCACCTCACGGCTGGTCAAGCCCAGCACCCTCAGCCAAGCCTGACGCCGGTTTATTGCGCGCCCTATCAAGGCGTGCCACATGCTGGCAAAATGCCGGTTCTTGCGTGTAGTCGTATTTTGTCTGGAGATGGAAGAACCGTGTTCAACACCCTTAGCGCGGAAGATGCTCCGCAGCCCCCCAAGGTCCTCACCACCCCTCTGGAAATTGCCAGCACCCTGCGGCTGCTGCAAGAGAGCCACGACCCGCTGATCATCACCTTCCACGAACGCAACCAGCGCTTCCAAAGCTACCTGGTGGATGTCGACAAGGACAGCAAGACCCTGAGCCTGGACGAAATGATCCCGCCCGAAGGTGAACGCTATCTGGAGAATGGCGAAGCATTTCGTATCGAAGGCTTTCACGAAGGCGTGCGCGTGGCCTGGGACAGCAATGGCCCGCTGACCATCGGCGCAAAGGACGGCCACCGCATCTATAAAGGCAGCCTGCCAGAAGAAGTGGTCTACCATCAGCGCCGCAATGCCTTTCGCGCGGCATTGAAACTGGCGCAACTGGTGAATATCGAACTGGGTGGCGAGAAACTCAAGGCACCTATCAGTGGCAAGCTGCTGGATATCTCCGCCACCGGCTGCAAGCTGCGTTTTGAAGGTGATATCTCCGAGCGCCTGCAACTGGGCCAGGTGTACGACCGCTTTATCGCCGCCCTGCCCTTCGGCAGCATGACCACGGCGGTGGAGCTGCGCTACCTGCACTTCGAAGAAAGGATCAACACCACCTTTGCCGGTGTGCGCTTTCACAACATGAGCGGCCTGGTGCAGCGCCAGGTTGAGCGGTTTGTCTACCAACTGCAGCGCGAGGCGCGACGGTTCGATAAAGACGACGACATGTAAGCGCCAAACCACAGGCACAAAAAAACGGGCAGCTCCTTTGGGAACTGCCCGTTTTTTGTTTCAGGGACGGGCCCGGCTCAGGTCATGCGGGTGTTCATCCGGGTCAGGATGCTCCGGCGGCTCGGGCTCGGGCTGCGGCTCCATCTCCGGCTCTGCGTCGGGCGCAGGCTCTGGCGCGGCGGTTTGCATCTGGTCCTGGACCACCTGCTCATCCACACGCGGGTCGAGGGCTGCCACCAATGGCGAACTGGACATGCTGTCGGGCATGGCCACGTGGTGCAACGGCGCGTCGTCCACCTGATGCAGGTTAGTCACAGCCTTGGGGCGAATACGCCAGACCAGGATCAATGCGCACAGGCTGAAGAAGGCATAGAGCATCTGGTTGCCAAACAGCTTCATCACCACGCCGGCCAGCAACGGCCCGATACTCGCGCCCACCCCGTAGGTCACCAGCAACATCGCGGTGAGCGACACTCGGCGATCACCTTCGACATGGTCATTGGAAAATGCCACGGCCAGCGGATAGAGGCAGAACTGCACCAACGAGCACAGGAACCCGGCAATAAACAGCACTTCCAGCGGCACCTGGGTCATGATCGCCAGCGGCAATGCCGCCACCGCCAGGCACAGGGCGAAACAGCGAATCAACAAGGCGCGGTCATAGCGATCGGACAGCCAGCCCAGCGGCCACTGCACCAACAGGCCGGCAAAAATGCAGCTACCCATGAACAGGCCGACCTGCTCGGTGCTCAAGCCCTGTTGGGCCGCGTACAGCGGCGCCAGGCCATAGAAGGAGCCGACGATCAGGCCCGCCCCCAACACCGTACTCAAAGACTGCGGCACGCGCTTGATAAAGAAGCGCGGCTCCATCGGCGCCGGATGCAAGGGCGCGGGGTGAATACGCCGGGTCATGGCGACCGGCACCAGGCACAGGGCAAAACACAGCGCCACCAGCATCAGCAACTCAAGCCCCAATTGGGGGTGCATGACCAGAATCAGCTGGCCCAGCACCAGGCCCAGGTACGACGCGATCATATAGCCGCTGAACACCACGCCACGCTGCTTGGCATCCGCCTGCTCGTTGAGCCAGCTCTCGATCACCATGTACTGGCACATCATGCCGAGGCCGACGATTATCCGTAGCACGATCCAGGCCGGCAGCCAGTCCACCAGGCCATGGCCCAGCACCGCCGCACCGACAATCCCGGCACAGGTGGCATAGGCCCGGATATGACCAACGCGGGCGATCAGGCGATGCCCGATCTTGCCACCCAGCACCAGGCCAAAATAGTTGGCCGCCATCAGCGCACCGACCCATAGGCTGTCGACGTTATCCGCCGCCAGGCGCAAGGCCAGGTAAGTACTGAGCAGGCCGGAGCCGATCAGCATCATCAAGGAGGCGAAATAAAGGGCTCGAAAAGATTTCCAGATCTGGCGCATCGGCGTTCCGAGCGGCTCCTTGCAGTGGGTGTCAGGCAATTCGCACTAGCCTGAGGGCGAAGCGTCGTTAAGCCCAGGCACCCAACTACACAGGCACCCAGGGGCATTTTGATCCAGCAAGCGGCACAACCTCGGGATCACCGAAGCATGCAGCCTTCGATGAACTTGGCACCCAACAGTTCCTTCGCTGTTCAGCTACGTGTCAGACGCATCCAGACCGGGGGCGAGGTACAAGGTTTTAACAATATATCTCGCCAGCCAACCCAAAGGCACTGGCCAAGCGGCCAAGAAAACAGCCGCCCATAAAAAAACCCCGCCAGCAAAATCTGATCGGGGTTTTTCAGCGTCTCGGCCAGGGTGGAGGCGAGACTGCAAATGGTGTCCCAGGGCCGGTTCGAACGGCCAACCTTCCCCTTAGGAGGGGGATGCTCTATCCAATTGAGCTACTGGGACTTATGACAGGCGCAAGGCCAAATGGCGTCGCGACAGACGGCGTGCATGTTAACGGCCAAGGTGAGTTTTGTCATGTCGTCCGCAAGCTTTTTAGGCGTAAGCCGTTAACGCGCCCACCTCCTGCCTACAGGGCTGCCAAGACCCATCGTGCAAAATGCACTAGCACGAAAGGCCATCATTGCATCTTGCAACGAGCCATACTTTTGAGATCAATCTAACATACTGTTTTTTAAGGATTTTTATCAAAATAGCAGCTGGCACGATGACTGCACTCTTTACCCTTAACAATCTGTCCTGCACATGAACACGGGGAAACACCCATGAACAGCACCCTCCTGCTTCTGAATGCCCTGGCCCTGGCGGTACTGGTGATGTTCCAGTTCCAGACCAGTGGCGATAGCGATGCAGCGCAGATCAGCCACACAGGCAGCCACCAGACCCAGCAACGCGCGCAACTGGCAGTGATGACAGCCAATGGGCAACCCTCTGTTCAGTTGGCACAAGGCGCGCAGGCCGCCGGCACTTCTGAGCACTGGATTTTCTAAGCGAGCCGATCATGACCAAGACCACCTGGCTGTTTTTCATTCTGACCCTCATCACCGGCGTCATGGGGCTCAGCGCCACGTCGAATGATTGGCACACCCTTTCCCTAGGCGCCTGCGCCGTGTTCGCCAGCGCGTGGGTGATTGCCGCAATTGTCGGGCGTCGCTTCAAGTTCGACCCGGTTCTGCGCTGAACAACCGATTCACCCCCGCCCTCCTCACCTCACCTGTCGCCCGACCTTATGTCGCCTGGGCGCGCAAATCGGCCATTTGCCACTAGTCTTAAAAATAAGGGCAAAAGGCCACATTGCTATAGGATGTGCGCCGCAAGACCCTCGGGCATCGAGAGCCTGCGCTGCGAATACTGCGCAGAAAAGTTTTCTAACCAGTCCGCAAATTTGATAATGAGTACTGGCATAAAGCCTGTAGTCAGTTCAATATTTGTCACAGAATTGACGCCAAGGAACCGGCAAATCTGAGGCATGATGCGGCCTCTTTGCAATTCAGGTTGAACATTTGTCCGCAAACCTTGTCCTAACACACATGTTGCGGCCAATTCCAAAAACCGCTCCCCTGAACTAACCGGTTAAATATATGCGCCCATTGAAACAGGCAATTTATTCCAGCCGTACGGCTGACAAGTTCGTCGTACGTCTGCCAGACGGAATGCGGGAACGCATTGCCGAGGTGGCTCGCAATCATCACCGCAGCATGAACTCTGAAATCATCGCGCGCATGGAGCAAAGCCTTATTCAGGAAGGCGCTCTGGGTGATGAGCTGAGCATGCGTATGGACAGCCCGGAGCTGTCACTGCACGAACGCGAGCTGCTACAGCGGTTTCGCCAACTGTCCCACCGTCAGCAAAATGCGCTTGTGTCGCTGATTGCCCATGACGTTGAGGCAGCCGCAGAAGCCGAATAACCGGCAACTGAAAGCTGAAGCCAGCCTTGCGCTGGCTTTTTTTTGCGTGGTTTTTTTACTTTGGATGCAGGAGCCGGCTTGCCGGCCCCTATTGGGTTCAAAGCAGGAAGATCGTCGCCAAGCCCAGGAAGATGAAGAAGCCACCGCTGTCAGTCATGGCCGTGATCATCACACTGGCGCCCATCGCCGGATCGCGCCCAAGGCGCGCGAGGGTCATGGGGATCAACACCCCCATCAAGGCCGCCAGTAGCAGGTTGAGGGTCATGGCCGCAGTCATGACCACGCCCAGGGACCAACTGCCATACAGCAGATAGGCCACCACCCCAATAACCCCCCCCCACACCAGGCCATTGATCAGGCCCACCGCCAATTCCTTGCGCATCAGGCGCGAGGTATTACCCGTGCTCACCTGGTCCAGGGCCATCGCCCGCACGATCATGGTGATGGTCTGGTTACCCGAGTTACCACCAATACCGGCCACGATCGGCATCAGCGCCGCCAACGCCACCAGCTTCTCGATAGAGCCTTCAAACAGGCCGATCACCCGCGAGGCAATGAACGCAGTAATCAGGTTGACCGCCAGCCACGCCCAACGGTTGCTCAGGGATCGCCAGACTGACGCAAAAATATCTTCCTCTTCACGCAGACCCGCCATGTTGAGGACTTCGTTTTCGCTTTCCTCACGGATCAGGTCGACCATCTCATCGATGGTCAAACGGCCGATCAGCTTGCCGTTCTTGTCGACCACCGGGGCCGAAATCAAGTCATAACGCTCGAATGCCTGGGCGGCATCGTAGGCGTCTTCATCGGGATGAAAGCTCACCGGATCGCTGGCCATGACCTCGGCCACTTGTTTGTCCGGGTCGTTGACCAGCAGGCGCTTGATCGGCAGCACGCCCTTGAGGATGCCCTCGTAGTCGACCACAAACAGCTTGTCGGTGTGCCCCGGCAGTTCCTTGAGGCGCCGCAGGTAGCGCAAGACCACTTCCAGGCTGACATCCTCACGGATAGTCACCATCTCGAAGTCCATCAATGCGCCGACTTGCTCCTCGTCATAGGACAACGCGGAGCGCACGCGCTCACGCTGCTGACCGTCGAGGGTCTCCATCAGCTCATGGACAACATCACGGGGCAGCTCAGGGGCGAGGTCGGCCAGTTCGTCGGCGTCCATCTCCTTGGCCGCAGCCAGGAGCTCGTGATCGTCCATGTCGGCGATCAGGGTTTCACGCACCGAGTCGGATACTTCAAGGAGGATATCGCCATCGCGATCAGCCTTGACCAACTGCCAAAGCGTCAGACGATCGTCCAGCGGCAGGGCTTCAAGGATGTAGGCGACGTCGGCAGAGTGCAGGTCATCGAGCTTGCGCTGCAATTCGACGAGATTCTGCCGATGGACCAGGTTCTCGACCCGGTCTTGATGAGGACCTTCCTGGCGATGGGTCAGATCTTCGACCACACGCTGGCGCTGCAGCAGCTCGACGACTTGAGCCAGACGATCCTGCAGGCTTTCTTGTGTTTTCTTTACTTCTACTTCGGTCATAGGCGAACTCCACTCCCAGCAGCGGGGCACGCCGGAAGGATCAATCAGTCAATTCATGATTGGTAAAACGGGGTACTGAGTAACTACTGGGTAAGTCCATGGAGGTATTCCACAAGCCCCGGCGGGGCTGACGGGCGCAATGATACACCGTGCGCCCGCTTTAAACGTTAAAAAACTGGAAAGAACAAGCGCTTGCACAACAAAGCTGAGTGTTGGCCACACGTATGAAACTGCGACGACAGCCATAGAAAAGAAAACACATGGGCGAGAGAAAAACCTGCGTGGCCGAGACTATTCCTACGCAGGCCGCCAGGAAAGTAAAAACCCCAGACGGCAAAAAGCCCGCACTAGGCGGGCTTTTTGTTTGTATGGTGCACTCGACAGGATTCGAACCTGTGACCGCTCGGTTCGTAGCCGAGTACTCTATCCAGCTGAGCTACGAGTGCAGATTGTGGTTTTATACCAGATCACAACTGGTTGGAGCCAAGTTACCTGCATTGCTGCAACTAACTCTTAAATGGTGCACTCGACAGGATTCGAACCTGTGACCGCTCGGTTCGTAGCCGAGTACTCTATCCAGCTGAGCTACGAGTGCATTTGTTGCCGCGCATTATAGGCCGTTCAATCTCTATGTAAAGCTATTTTTTCGTTTAATTTCAACAACTTAGCGAAAAAACCAGATTGCAACGTACTAAGCAAATAATGGCGGAGAACGGGGGATTCGAACCCCCGACACCCTTTTGAGGTGTACTCCCTTAGCAGGGGAGCGCCTTCGGCCACTCGGCCAGCTCTCCGCAACACGGGGCGTATATTAACCAGCTTCATCCCCGTTTGCAAACATAAAAAACGATAAAAATTAATGGCTTGGTTCGTCGTCCTTCTCTTTCTTGATCCGCAGGTAGATTTCCTCACGGTGGACGGCCACCTCTTTGGGGGCATTGACCCCAATCCGCACTTGATTGCCTTTGACGCCGAGCACGGTCACGGTGATTTCGCCATCACCAATAATCAGGCTTTCTGCGCATCGACGAGTCAGAATCAGCATACCTTTCTCCTCACGCATTTCATTTCGGGAACAACAGTCTGCAAAAAAGGGCCTTGGGCCTATAACCCATCGGCCATGGCCCTGCATGCCTAAGTATTGTCGAGCACGGGCAAAAGAACAGGCCTGGGCCATCACCCGGCAAAAAAGAAAGGCGCGGATCAACCGCGCCTTCCTGGCAACGCGTTACTCGCCCTGTCGGGCCGGCGCGTCCAGTTCGAAAGCGGTGTGCAGTGCACGCACAGCCAGCTCCAGGTACTTCTCTTCAATCACCACCGACACCTTGATCTCCGATGTGGAGATCATCTGGATATTGATGGTTTCCTTGGCCAGGGACTCGAACATGCGGCTGGCAACGCCCGCATGGGAGCGCATGCCCACACCAACGATCGACACCTTGGCGATCTTGGTGTCGCCGACCACTTCACGCGCCCCGATTTCCTGGGCAGTGTTCTGCAGGATACGCTCGGCCGCATCGTACTCGTTGCGGTGCACGGTGAAGGTGAAGTCGGTGGTGTTATCGTGCGCGACGTTCTGCACGATCATGTCGACTTCAATGTTCGCCGCACTGATCGGCCCAAGGATCTTGAAGGCCACGCCCGGGGTGTCTGGCACGCCACGGATGGTCAGCTTGGCTTCATCGCGGTTAAAGGCGATGCCGGAAATGATCGGCTGTTCCATGGATTCCTCTTCATCAATAGTAATGAGGGTGCCCGGACCCTCTTTAAAGCTGTGCAATACGCGCAGCGGTACGTTGTACTTGCCGGCAAACTCCACCGCACGGATCTGCAACACCTTGGACCCGAGGCTGGCCATTTCCAGCATCTCTTCGAAGGTGATCTTGTCCAGGCGCTGGGCCACGGACACTACGCGTGGGTCAGTGGTGTAGACGCCGTCCACATCGGTGTAGATCTGGCATTCGTCAGCCTTCAGGGCTGCCGCCAGCGCCACGCCGGTGGTGTCGGAACCGCCACGGCCCAGGGTCGTGATATTGCCGTGCTCGTCAACGCCCTGGAAACCGGCGACAACCACCACGCGACCGGCCTTCAAGTCACCACGAATCTTCTGGTCGTCGATCTGCAGGATGCGCGCCTTGGTGTGCGCGCTGTCCGTGAGGATCCGTACCTGGGTGCCAGTGTAGGACACCGCCGGCACGCCACGCTTGTTCAGCGCCATGGCCAACAAAGCAATGGTCACCTGCTCACCGGTGGACACGATCACATCCAGCTCACGCGCCAGCGGAGCCTGATCACCACTGATTTGCTTGGCCAGGTCGATCAGGCGATTGGTCTCGCCGCTCATGGCCGACAGCACCACCACCAGGTCGTCGCCGGCATCGCGGAATTTCTTAACCTTGTCGGCGACCTGCTCGATTCGTTCGACAGAGCCGACCGAGGTGCCTCCAAATTTCTGTACGATCAAAGCCATTTCTAAGCCGCCTCAGCCCGTAAAGGGGCGCCCAATAAACAAATCTTCCAGCAGCTAAGCGAGCCCATGACTAGACCATGGACTCATTAACAGCGCCTTAAATACCGGCCTCGACAAATGGCACGGTCAGGGCCAGGGCCGCGTCCAGGGCACCAGCGTCTACACCACCGCCTTGCGCCATGTCCGGACGACCACCGCCCTTCCCGCCCACTGCCGCAGCGGCTTGTTTCATCAAATCACCAGCCTTGAGTTGGCCAGTCAGGTCCTTGGTTACACCGGCAACCAGTACGACCTTTTCCTCATGGACACTGCCGAGCAGGATCACTGCGCGGCCGAGCTTGTTCTTCAACTGATCGACCAAGGCCAACAGCGCCTTGCCGTCCTGACCGTCCAGGCGCGCGGCCAGAACCTTCACGCCCTTGATGTCCAGTGCCGAGGCTGACAGGTCGTCACCCGCTGCGCTGGCCGCCTTGGCTTGCAACTGCTCCAGCTGTTTTTCCAGCTGGCGGTTGCGCTCCAGTACGGCAGAGAGCTTGTCGATCAGGTTGTCACGGCTGCCCTTGACCAGGGTCGCCGCTTCCTTGAGTTGTTCTTCGGCCGCATTGAGGTAGGCCAGGGCCGCAGTGCCGGTCACCGCCTCGATACGCCGTACACCGGAAGCCACGCCGCCTTCGCTGATGATTTTCAGCAGGCCGATGTCACCGGTGCGCTTGGCATGGATACCGCCGCACAGTTCCACGGAGAAGCTGCCGCCCATGCTCAGCACGCGTACGTTGTCGCCGTATTTCTCGCCGAACAGCGCCATGGCGCCTTTTTTCTTGGCGGTTTCAATATCGGTTTCTTCAGTTTCTACCGCAGTGTTCTTGCGAATTTCGGCGTTGACGATGTCTTCCAATGCCTTCAATTGCTCAGGCTTGATCGCTTCAAAATGGCTGAAGTCAAAGCGCAGGCGCTGACTGTCGACCAACGACCCCTTCTGCTGGACGTGCTCGCCCAATACCTGGCGCAGCGCCGCGTGCAGCAAGTGGGTAGCCGAGTGGTTCAAGGCGGTTGCATGCCGCACATCAGCATCAACCTGAGTCTCTACCGGAGCGCCGACCGTCAGGTTACCCAGCACCAACACACCGTGATGCAGGAAAGCACCGCCGGTCTTGGTGGTGTCGCGCACGTCGAAACGACCGGATGTCGAGCGCAAGAAACCACAGTCACCGACCTGGCCGCCAGATTCGGCGTAGAACGGCGTCTGATCGAGCACCACGACCGCCTCTTCGCCTTCGCTCAAGACATCGACCGACTGGCCATCTTTATAAATAGCCACGATCTTGGCCGAGCCGACGGTGGCCTGATAACCCGTGAACTCGGTCGCCACGTCAACCTTGACCAAGGTGTTGTAATCCAGGCCAAAAGAGCTTGCGGAACGCGCGCGTACACGCTGGGCTTCCATCTCACGCTCGAAACCAACCTCATCGACCGTCAGTTCACGCTCGCGGGCGATGTCGGCCGTCAGGTCCATCGGGAAGCCATAGGTGTCATATAGCTTGAACACCACATCACCGGGCACCACGGTGCCTTTGAGCTCAGCCAGGTCCTGTTCCAGGATCTTCAGGCCGTGCTCCAGGGTCTTGGAGAACTGCTCTTCTTCAGCCTTGAGCACGCGCTCGATGTTGGCTTGCTGCTGCTTGAGTTCCGGAAAGGCTTCGCCCATCTCGGCCACCAGCGCGGCAACGATTTTGTAGAAGAAGCTACCCGTGGCGCCCAACTTGTTACCGTGGCGGCAGGCGCGACGGATGATGCGGCGCAGCACGTAGCCACGGCCTTCGTTGGAGGGCAGCACGCCGTCGGCAATCAGGAAGCCGCAGGAACGGATATGGTCCGATACCACTTTGAGCGAAGACTGGTTGTCGTTGGCGCAGCCAATGGCCGCGGCCGACGCGCTCAGCAGGTTCTTGAACAGGTCGATTTCGTAGTTGGAGTGAACGTGCTGCATCACCGCGCTGATCCGCTCCAGGCCCATACCCGTATCTACCGACGGCGCAGGCAGCGGATGCAACACGCCATCGGCGGTGCGGTTGAACTGCATGAACACGTTGTTCCAGATCTCGATGTAACGGTCACCGTCTTCTTCCGGCGAACCCGGCGGGCCACCCCAGATGTCGGCGCCATGATCGTAGAAAATCTCGGTGCACGGGCCGCACGGGCCGGTATCGCCCATGGTCCAGAAGTTGTCGGAGGCGTAAGGCGCGCCCTTGTTGTCGCCGATGCGGATCATGCGCTCGACCGGCACACCGATCTGCTGGGTCCAGATGTCGTAGGCTTCGTCATCGGTGGCGTAGACGGTGACCCAGAGTTTTTCCTTCGGCAGCTTCAGCACGCCAGTGAGGAAGGTCCAGGCGAAGTTGATCGCGTCTTGCTTGAAATAATCGCCAAAGCTGAAGTTGCCGAGCATTTCGAAAAAGGTGTGGTGACGGGCGGTGTAGCCGACGTTCTCCAGGTCGCTGTTCTTGCCGCCGGCGCGCACGCACTTCTGGCTGCTGGTGGCGCGGGTGTAGGCGCGTTTTTCCTGGCCCAGGAAGCAGTCCTTGAACTGGTTCATCCCCGCGTTGGTGAACAGCAGGGTTGGGTCATTGCCTGGGATCAAGGAGCTGGAGGAGACACGGGTGTGACCTTGCTCTTCGAAGAAGCGAAGGAAGGCTTCACGGATTTCTGCGCTTTTCATTAGGTTCTTCCACGGAGGCTGCGGCCAAAGGCCAGTGCTAAACGTCATCAGACGGAGCGACGGCAAAGGGCCGCATTATATCGGCCCTTTGCCCGTGGTACAGCGTGTTTATACGATAGAAACAGTCAATTAGACGGCCTGCACTGTCATTTCCGGGAAAACTCGACAAATGTCGCCAGCACTTGCTCCATCTGTGCCCGGCTGACGTCCAGGTGCGTGACCATGCGCAAGCGCGGGGCGGCACTCAACGTGATCCCACGCGCTTCGGCAAAGGCCTTCAGCGCCTGGGCCTGCTCGCCGATCTGCACGTAGACCATATTGGTCTGCACCGGCTCCACGCTATAGCCGGCCTTGCGCAGCTCATCGCCGAGCCACTGGGCATTGGCGTGGTCTTCGGCCAGGCGCGCTACCTGATGGTCCAGGGCGTACAGCCCCGCCGCCGCCAAAGAACCCGCCTGGCGCATACCGCCACCGACCATCTTGCGCAAACGACGGGCCTTGGCGATCAACGCACTGGAGCCGCACAGCACCGAGCCAACCGGCGCGCCAAGGCCCTTGGACAGGCACACCGAGACCGAATCGAAATGCCCGGCAATCTCCCGCGCATCCACCCCCAGCTTGACCGCCGCGTTGTACAGGCGCGCGCCGTCCAGGTGCAGGGCCAGGCCATGTTCGCGGGTAAATGCGCGTGCAGCGGCCAGGTAGCTCAGGGGCAACACTTTGCCTTGCATGGTGTTTTCCAACGCCAACAGCCGGGTGCGGGCGAAGTGGAAGTCATCCGGCTTGATCGCTTCTGCGACCTGGGCCAGGTCCAGCGAACCGTCCGCCTGGACTTCCAGGGGCTGCGGCTGGATCGAACCCAGCACCGCCGCGCCGCCGCCCTCATATTTGTAGGTGTGGGCCTGTTGCCCGACGATGTATTCCTCGCCCCGCTCGCAGTGGGCCATCAGTGCCAACAGGTTGCTCATGGTGCCGGTCGGCACGAACAGCGCGGCGGCAAAGCCCAGGCGCTTGGCCAGTTCGGCTTCCAGCAGGTTGACGCTGGGGTCTTCACCGTAGACATCATCGCCGCTCGGTGCGCTGGCCATGGCATCGCGCATGCCCGGCGTGGGTTGGGTCACGGTGTCACTACGAAGATCAATAACGGACATCAAGTGGGCCTCTGCGAGTGGGGAATGACCTGTTGTAACCGATTACTGCGGGCATCGCCCACAGATATCAACCGCCTACAAGGCTGATTGGCAAACCTGTCGATAGTCGATATTAACAAGCACCCTATGCAGTTTTTCGAAATGTATGGTAAAAACTCTCCGCCGCCAGGGTTCTGGCGGCAACGTTCTCAGGGCGGGGTGCAATTCCCCACCGGCGGTAATTGCGCGCAATGCGCATAGCCCGCGAGCGCTTGGCGCCTCGAACTGCTCACGCAGGACGGCGGCAAGGTCAGCAGACCCGGTGTGATCCCGGGGCCGACGGTCATAGTCCGGATGAAGAGAGAACGGGATTGGCGCCTAAGGGCCGTGTGCTGATTTCATGCCTGCATGACACAGCTGCTCGTACCCTTAAATCCCATTCGATTCATAACGCCCTGTTTTTTTCATAAACAGGAGTCAGAACATGCAACCCACCGCAATCGACAGCAAGAGCAAAAACCACCACGGTGAGCGCGTCGCGTTTATCCAGGCTTGCTGGCACAAAGATATTGTTGATCAGAGCCGTAAAGGCTTCCTCGCCGAAATGCTCGTCCAGGGCTACCAAGAGTCGGACATCGATTTCTTTGAAGTCGGCGGCGCCTTTGAAATGCCCCTGCACGCCAAGCTACTGGCCAAGTCCGGCCGCTACGCCGGCATCGTCGCCGCCGCCCTGGTGGTGGACGGTGGGATCTATCGCCACGAGTTCGTCGCACAATCGGTAGTCAGCGGCCTGATGCAGGTGCAGTTGGAAACCGAAGTGCCAGTGTTCTCGGTGTCCCTGACGCCGCATCACTTCCACGCGGGCAGCGAGCACCACAACTTCTTCTTTGAGCACTTTGTGCACAAGGGCAAGGAAGCTGCGCAGACCTGCGCCGATACCCTGCACAAGATCCGCGCGATTCGCCGCAATGAGCCGCGTGCCTTAGCAGTCTAAGCAACCCTACCCAACCCAGTGTAAAAACTGGGTCTGGGTGGGAGCTGGCTTGCCTGCGATAGCATCGCCTCGAGGTAACTGACAGACCGAGTTGATGCTATCGCAGGCAAGCCAGCTCCTACAGTTGACCGCGCTGAACCCAAGGTTCAGGCCAGGCCAACATCTGTGGTCGGCACAATCAGGATGCCCGCCCGCAAGCCATTCTTGACCTTCGGGTTGGGGAAGATAATGCGCGCGCCCTCCTCCTCGATCACCCAGCGGGTCTTGGCGATGTCCTCGGCCAGCAGGTAGCCCTTCTCCAGTTCCGAAAAGTTCTCCACATCCGCCGGCAAATGCAGGGTGAAGGCGTCACTGTGCTTGATGATTTCCCGGGCCACGCTGAACAACTTCAGGCCGTCCAGGCCCTCGGCGGCCGGCTCGTTGCCTTCGATGATTTGCTTGAGGCGGGTTTCCAGGCGCGATACATCCACCCCCTGGTTCTGCCCGAATGGACGGGCCTTGCCCAGTTCCAGGGTGAACGACTCGGCGCCCAGTTGCTCGTAGGTAAACGCGGTGAAAGTGATGGAGGTCTTGTTCTGCAACAGCACCGCTTCCATGCCGGCCGCGCGCAAGCGGGCCAGTTCGGTGCGGGAGTGTTGGCGCCCTTCCTTGAAGGGGTACAGGGCAAACTGCTCGATCTTCGAACCGCGAATCGCCGTGTGCAGGTCGTAGTGCAGGCGCGAACGGCCGGGCACGCTGAAGAAGGTGCGGGCCAACTGCTCAAGCTCGGCGGCGCGCATGGCTTCGGGGCCGATGCTTTGTTCGTGGCGGCCGTTGAACAGCCGGTTGACGTCCTGCTCGAGGTAACGCTCGCCGCGACGCATGGCCTCGGGGTTGCCGAACAGGAACAGAATACGGGTACGGGGCTTGATCTCCCCGCGGGCGATGCCATGCAACAGGCGGTCGGCCAATTCGATCGGCGCGGTTTCGTTGCCATGGATGCCGGATGACAGCAGCACATCGGCGCCGTTGTCCCGTGCCTCAGGAGGCCGCACCTCGAGTGCGCCCTCACTGAGCCAGCGCATTTGCACGCCGTCGACAGTCAGTTGAATTTTTTGCGCCGGTTCACGACCGGCGAGGGTCAGTTCAAGCAGTTTGCCGAGGGCGAGCATAGAGCAGCTTCCTTAGTGGTTGCAGCCTGGGCCGTGGACGTGATCGTCGTCATCACCTTCAACGTCGGCCGGTTCCATTTCCAGTTGCAGGCTCATCAGGTTGGTGGCCAGCGGGCGCATCAGCAGGTTGGCGTACTCGGCGTCGCCTTCTTCCACGTCCACGCCGATCAGCAGTTGGCCACGGCCATCGTGCTGGATCCAGATTTCCTTGCCCTGCCACACCACGGCCAGGCGGGTGCAAGAGGTTTCCAGCTGGGTGCCGTCGGTGTCTTCAAGGATCAGCTTCAGGGTATCGGTGGTCATAAATAAGTCTCAGCCGTGTGGCTTTAATTGATCTGGAAAGGATAAACCGAGCCCAGTTTAAGGATTTGCGTCAGTTCATCCAATGCCGTGCGACATTCGAGCAGCAACTGCGGGTCAGCCAGATCGGTTTCACGCAGGCTGTCGCGGTAGTGCTTGCCGACCCATTGGGTCAACGTTTCGTACAGCGGTGCAGTCATGATAACCCCTGGATTGACCGCCGCCAGTTCAGCCTCCTTCAACGCCACGCGCAAACGCAGGCAGGCCGGGCCGCCGCCATTCTGCATGCTTTGCTTGAGGTCGAAGACTTTCACTTCGCCGACCGGCCCACCGGCACTGGTCAGGCTTTGCAGGTAGTGCCAGACACGCTCGTTGTTGCGGCACTCCTCGGGCACGATCAGCAGCATCGAACCGTCGGCGCGGCTCAGCAACTGGCTGTTGAACAGGTAGGAGCGCACGGCGTCTTCGACGCTGACCAGGGCGCGGGGTACGCAGATTGCCTGGAAATTGCCGCCGAGCTTGCCCAGCTTGGCCTGCAGTTCAGCGAGCATCTGCTCGGTATTGAGGAACGCATCCTCGTGATAGAACAACACCTCACCGTTACCCACTGCGATCACGTCGTTGTGGAACACCCCGGCATCGATCACGGCCGGGTTCTGCTGGCCGTAGACCACACCGTCATCCTGCAGGCCATGCAAACGCGCAACCGCCTGGGACGCTTCGAGGGTCTGGCGCGCCGGGTACTTTTGCGGCGCTGGGTAGCGGGTGTCG
Organism: Pseudomonas sp. HC1(2025); assembly: GCF_058742075.1. Lineage (NCBI taxonomy): Bacteria > Pseudomonadati > Pseudomonadota > Gammaproteobacteria > Pseudomonadales > Pseudomonadaceae > Pseudomonas > Pseudomonas sp. HC1(2025). The sequence goes on from NZ_CP196017.1 coordinate 4,302,853, forward strand.
AACGCACTGCGGCCGAACACGAAAAACTCCACGCCCGCCTCGCCATATTCGCGGCAGAAGCGGGTGTGGTTGGCGGCGCCTTCGTCACCGAACTGCGCCACGGCCGGCAACGCGGCGTGGTGGGCGAAGTGCTGCTGATCGGCAAACATCGCCCCCAGCACGCGGCTGGTGGTCGGGTGTTCGATGCTGCGGTGGTATTTGCAGTTGAGGTTGGCGGCGGTGAAATGCACGCGGCCGTCAAACGTGTCGGCGCTCGGGCTGACCGTCGCGGCGTTGGCCACCCACATGCTCGAGGCCGAACAACTGGCCACCAGCAACGGCATGGCGTGCTTGGCCGCCTGCTGGATCACCTGGGCGTCTGTGCCGGCAAAGCCAAGGCTGCGCAGCGCGGCGACATCCGGACGTTCCTGGGGAGCAAGCACACCTTGCACAAAGCCCATGTCCATCAGGGCTTTCATTTTCGCCAGGCCCTGCAGCGCCGCTTCCCTGGGGTTGGAAGATTGCTGGCTGTTGCTCTGGGACGCGACGTTGCCGTAGGACAAACCGCCGTAGTTATGGGTCGGCCCCACGAGACCGTCAAAATTGACTTCACAGGATTTCATCGGCGAGGCTCCACGAACATCTGTTTTTATAGGCATCAAAGGTCTTCAACACACCACAAACCTGTCTTTGCAAACCCGATCAACTGCAGGTGCTGGCTTGTGTAGGAGCTGGCTTGCCTGCGATGGCATCCCCTCGGTCTGGCTGAAAGACCGAGGTGCCCGCATCGCAGGCAAGCCAGCTCCCACACAAGCCCGCTCCCACATTTAGTTCAGCGTTACACCCGGCGTCAGCGCGGCTGGCAAGACCAGGCTCGGTGTCTCCAGGGATGCCACCGGGTACGCGCAGTAATCTGCCGCGTAATAGGCACTGGCGCGATGATTGCCCGACGCCCCTACCCCACCAAATGGCGCGGTGCTCGCCGCGCCGGTCAGCTGTTTGTTCCAGTTGACGATACCCGCACGGCTTTGCAGCCAGAACTGCTGGTAGCGCGCCTCGGAGTCCGACAGCAACCCTGCGGCCAAACCGTATTGAGTGTTGTTGGCTTCACTGATCGCCGCTTCGAAATCCGTGTAGCGAACCACTTGCAGCAACGGGCCGAACAGCTCTTCGTCCTCGCGCTCGGTCACGGCGGTCACGTCGATGATGCCAGGTGTCAGCAAGGCCGCCTGCGCCTGGGGCTGGGTCATTTCCAGCAGCGCCACGGCGCCGTTGGCCAGCATCAGTTCCTGGGCCGCCATCAAGGCCTTGGCCGCGCCCAGGGAAATCACCGAGCCCATGAATGGCGGAGGTTGTTGGTCGAAGGCCCCCACGGCAATGGTCGCACTGACGGCAACCAGGCGCGCCAGCAGTGCGTCGCCCCAGGTGCCTTCCGGCACCAGCAGCCGCCGGGCACAGGTGCAGCGCTGGCCGGCAGAAATAAAGGCCGACTGGATGATGGTGTAGACCGCTGCATCCACATCGGCCACCTGGTCCACCACCAGCGGGTTGTTGCCGCCCATTTCCAGCGCGAGGATCTTGTCCGGGCGCCCGGCGAACTGCTGGTGCAGGTGATTGCCGGTGCGGCTGGAACCGGTGAAGAACAGGCCGTCGATACCTGGATTGGAGGCCAGGGCGATCCCGGTCTCCCGCGCGCCTTGCAGCAGGTTCAACACGCCCGCCGGCAGGCCGGCTTCGATCCAGCACTGTACCGTCAGCTCGGCCACTTTAGGGGTCAGCTCGCTCGGCTTGAACAACACGGTATTGCCCGCGAGCAAGGCCGGGACGATATGCCCGTTGGGCAAGTGGCCGGGGAAGTTGTAAGGACCGAACACTGCGACCACGCCGTGAGGCTTGTGGCGCAACACCGCCGTGGCGTCGCCCAGGGGGCCGCTCTTCTCGCCGGTACGTTCGCGGTAGCTCTGCACCGAGATCGCGATTTTGTTGGCCATGCTGGTAACTTCGGTGGCCGACTCCCACAGCGGCTTGCCGGTTTCTTCGCCAATGCAGCGGGCGATTTCATCGGCGCGGCTCTTCAAGGTGGCGGCAAAGGTTTCCAGCACGCTGATGCGCTCTTCCAGGGGGCGCTTGGCCCAGGCAGGGAATGCCTGGCGCGCAGCCTGCACGGCGGACTCGACCTGCTCGACACTGGCGCCATTGCCGGCCCAGATCACCTGCTGGGTCACCGGGTTCAGCGACTCAAAGCGTTCACCCTGGCCAGCCAGCCAGCTCCCTGCGATATGCAACGAATTCATTATTTCGACTCCCGGGCAGCAGACAACGGTACGGCACGCACTTGATCACCGGCCACCAGTTGCAGGCGCTTGGCGGTCAGCGGATCGACCACCAGGGTGCCCGCAGCCAGGCGCGCCGGTGCGGCGGTGATGCGGCACTCTTCACGTTTACGGTTATGCATCAGGAACGGCGTGGCGTCGTCCCCCGGCGTGCCGATGGCCAGCACCAGCGCCTGGCTGTCACGCACCGCGCGGATCTTGCTGGTCTCACACTCCACCGCAGGGCCCGCGTCGAAGATATCGACATAGCCCTGGTAGCTGAAGCCTTCGCTCTTGAGCATGCTCAAGGCCGGCTCGGTGTCGGGATGGACCTTGCCGATCACGTTGCGCGCGTCCTCGGACAAAAAGCAGGTGTACAGCGGGAACTTGGGCATCAGTTCGGCAATAAACGCCTTGTTGCCCACGCCGGTGAGGTAGTCGGCCTGGCTGAACTCCATCTTGAAGAAGTGCCGGCCCAGGCTTTCCCAGAACGGCGAACGCCCGGCGTCGTTGGACACCCCGCGCATCTCGGCAATGATCTTGTTGCCAAACAGCTGCGGGAATTCAGCAATGAACAGCATCCGTGCCTTGGCCAGCATGCGGCCGTTGAGGCCGTTGCGGTAATCGGCATGCAGGAACAACGAGCACAGCTCGGAGTTGCCCGTCAGGTCGTTGGCCAGGAACAGCGTAGGAATCTCGCGATAGATGTTCAGCTCCTGGGAGGCGCTGACCGTCAGGCCGACCCGGAAGTTGTACCACGGCTCACGCAGGCCGACGGCGCCAGCGATGGCGGAAATCCCCACCACCCGGCCTTCGTCGTTTTCCAGCACGAACAGGTAGTCGGCATCACCACGCCCGGCTTCGCCGCGAAAGGTCTTTTCAGCCCAGCCAACCCGGTGGGTCAGGCGCTCTTCATTGGCCGGCAAGGTGGTAAGGCCGGTGCCGGTGCTGCGCGCCAGATCAATCAGGGCCGGTAAATCGCTGCTGCGTACGGGACGAACGATCATGCTATCTCCTCAGACGGGCCGCTTTGCAGCCACCCGCGAAACTCTGCTTTTTAAACCGCTACCAGGCGCACGCTGGCGCCTTCGCCGACGCCCAGGGCTTCGGCCGCTTCCAGGTCCAGGGTCACCGGCTTGCCCGGCGCGTAGTCCAGTTCCAGCATCACTGCGCGGTAATCCTGCAACTGCGCGTTGCTCACCAGGTACTGGCGGCCGACGCCCTTGACCATCTCGCCGATCTTCACCGGCACCACGCGGCTCTGGGCGATCGAACGGATGCCCGAGACCCGCGCATGCAGGGTCGGGCCACCGTCGAAGATGTCGATGTAATGATCGGTTTCAAAACCTTCGCGCATCAGGATGTCGAAGGTGATCTGCGCACGCGGGTGCACCTGGCCCATGGCTTCCTGGGCTTCGTCGGGCAACAGCGGCACGTAAATCGGGTAGTGGGGCATCAGCTCGGCGAGGAAGGTGCGGCTCTTCAACCCGCACAGGCGCTCGGCGGCGGCGTAGTTGAGGTCGAAGAAGTTGCGGCCGATGGCGTCCCAGAACGGCGAATCACCGTTCTCGTCGCTGTAGCCGACAATCTCGGTCACCACCGAGTCGGCAAAGCGCTCGGGGTGGCTTGCGACAAACAGCAGGCGGCCACGGGAGTTGAGCTCCGACCAGGCCGAACCCACCAGCTCCGGCACCACGTAGAAGCTGGTCAGCAAGCTGTTGCCGGTCAGGTCGTGGCACTGGGACAGGACGTGAATCTTGTTGTGGATCTTCAGTTCGCGGGACGCGTGGACGAAGGTCTCGTTGCGAAAGCTGTAGAACGGCTCGGAATAACCGGCCGAGGCAACGATGGCCGAACAGCCCACCAGCTTGCCGGCGACGGTGTCTTCGAGGACAAAGAAATAGCTTTCTTCACCGTTGAAACTCACTTCGGCGGCGAAGGACGCTTCGCTGGCGGCGATTTTGTCGCTCAGGCGTTCAACGTCATCCGGCAGGGAGGTGACACCAATCGGGCTGTCCGCAGCCAGACGCTGTACCTCGCCCAGATCAGCCATTTGCGCGGGGCGCATCACCAGCATGGTGTCACTCCTTAACTCGAAAACTTCATAAAAAAATGCCGGACACTGAACCTGGAATCACCCAGGTTCCAATGTGGGAGCGGGCTTGCCCGCGATTGCGGTGGGCCAGTCACAACAACGTCGACTGACAGATCGCTATCGCGGGCAAGCCCGCTCCCACATTTGATCCGGTTCGTTAGATAAATGTGTATCTATCAGGCTTGCGTCAGCGTTTTTACAGCACGTTCAAAGCGGTCCAGGCCTTCATTGATGTCCGCCTCTTCCACCACCAGGCTTGGCGCAAAACGCACCACGTCCGGGCCGGCCTGCAGGATCATCAGGTTTTCTTTCTCGGCCGCGTTGAACACGTCCTTGGCCTTGCCCTTGAACGCGTCGCTCAATACGCAACCGAGCAGCAGGCCCATGCCACGTACTTGAGTGAAGATCCCGTATTGCTGGCCGATCTGCTCCAGGCGGGCCTTGAACAGCTCGTGCTTGGCATTGACGCCGGCCAGCACCTGGGGGGTGTTGATCACGTCGATCACCGCTTCGGCCACCGCGCATGCCAGCGGGTTGCCGCCGTAGGTGGTGCCGTGGGTGCCGACCACCAGGTGCTTGGCCAGGTCTTCGCGCGTCAGCATCGCGGCAATCGGGAAGCCGCCGCCCAGGCTCTTGGCGCTGGTGAGGATGTCGGGTACCACGCCGTAGTGCTGGTAGGCAAACAGATGGCCGCTGCGGCCCATGCCAGTCTGCACTTCGTCGAACACCAGCAGCGCGTTGTTGGCGTCACACAGGTCGCGGGCACCTTGCAGGTACGCAAGCTCAGCCGGCAACACGCCGCCTTCGCCCTGGATCGGTTCCAGCACCACGGCGCAGGTCTTGTCCGACACCGCGGCTTTCAGCGCGTCCAGGTCGTTATAAGGAACGTGGGTGATGCCGGTGATTTTAGGACCGAAACCATCGGAGTACTTCGACTGGCCACCGACGTTGACCGTAAACAGAGTGCGGCCGTGGAAGCTGTTCAGGGCGGCGATGATCTCGTATTTCTCGCTGCCGAAACGGTCGAACGCCACGCGACGGGCCAGCTTGAAGGCGGCCTCGTTGGCTTCGGCGCCCGAGTTGCAGAAGAACACACGCTCGGCAAAGGTGGCGTCGATCAGCTTATGGGCCAGGCGCAGGGCCGGCTCGTTGGTGAAGACGTTGGAGACGTGCCACAGCTTGTTGGCCTGGGCGGTCAGTGCACCGACCAGCGCCGGGTGGGCATGGCCCAGCACGTTCACTGCGATGCCGCCGGCAAAATCGATCAGCTCGCGACCCGACTGGTCCCACACGCGGGAACCTTCGCCACGCACAGGGATAAAGGCGGCAGGGGCATAGTTGGGCACCATGACCTGGTCGAAATCGGCACGTTGCACCGGGGCTTGCTCAACGGACATCGGAGTCTCCTGAAGAGGAACGCCTGCCTGGAACTGGCGGGCGATGCAGGGATTGTAAGGACAGTTTTCAGCGCGGCCTTGCCGCCAAGCGACAACTTCTTATAGCGCCAACCCCCGTTTTACGCGGGTTTACGCCAATGCGACAAATAGCTTCGCAATGGCGCAGTTTAAACAGAAGACAGGCGGTTGCGGCAGTGCCGTGGGAATTTTGCTCAGCTGCATCCGCAGGGCAAGGCCCTGCTCAGCCGCGCTCGGATGGCACCGACGACAACTCGAACGGGCTGCTGCTGCGCCGCTGGTTGCGATCTTCACGGGGGGTGGCGCCGAAGAAGTTGCGGTAGGCGCTGGAAAAGTGCGGCCCCGAGGAGAAGCCGCAGGACAGGCCGATCTGGATGATCGATTTGCTGGTTTGCATCAGCATCTGGCGCGCCTTGTTCAGGCGCAGCTCCAGGTAGTACTGGCTGGGAACGCGGTTGAGGTACTGCTTGAAGATGCGCTCCAGTTGTCGTCGCGACACGCACACATGCTGGGCGATTTCGTCGGTGGTCAGCGGCTCTTCGATATTGGCTTCCATCAGCAACACTGCCTGGGTCAGCTTCGGATGGCTGGACCCCAGGCGGTTCTGCAATGGAATGCGCTGGCGTTCGCCACCTTCGCGGATGCGCTCTACCACCAATTCTTCGGAGACCGCACCGGCCAGTTCGGCACCGTGATCACGGGCCAACACCGCCAGCAGCAGGTCGAGCACCGACATGCCACCGCAGGCGGTCAGGCGATCACGGTCCCAGTCGAACAAATGGCTGGTGGCGATGACCTTGGGGAAACGCTCGGCAAAGTCATCCTGCCAGCGCCAGTGCACGGCGGCGCGATAGCCGTCGAGCAAACCCAGTTGCGCCAACGGATACACGCCCGCCGACAAGCCGCCGATCACGCAGCCGGCACGCACCAGTTGCTTGAGTGCGGTGCCCAACTGGGACGCGATCACGGTGGGCGGCTCGTCGGCCAGCAGGAACAGCTTCTGAAAGCCTTCCAGCTTGCCGGCCCAGGGTTCGCCGGGCAGCTTCCAGTCACCCTCGACCGGCGGCTCGGCCTGCAGGAATGACACCTCGTAGACCACGTCTGGATGCACCCGCTGGGCCACACGCAAGGCCTCCTCAGCCAGCGCAAGCGTCAGGGCTTTAGTGCTGGGCCAAATCAGGAAACCAATGCGATGGGCTGTCATGGAGGGCTATCCGAAACGAAAACGGTAATGAAGACAAGGGCCAATGCTAGCCCGTAAACCAACACAAATCTCAAAACAAACAGAGATCTAATGTGGGAGCTGGCTTGCCGGCGATAGCGGTGGGACTGGCTTACCGCTATCGCCGGCAAGCCGGCTCCTACAAGGAATCGAGGCCAACCTCAAGGCTGCGAAGCATGCACTATTTCAGTGCATAAACGCAGCCTTGTTTACTTCAAGCTACCGGACAAGAACTGCTGCAACCGCTCGGACTGCGGGTTGACCAGCACTTCACGCGGGTTGCCGCGCTCTTCGACAATGCCTTTGTGCAGGAACACCAACTGGTTGGACACTTCACGGGCAAAGCCCATTTCGTGGGTCACTACCACCATCGTCCGGCCTTCCAGGGCCAGGTCCTGCATGACCTTCAACACTTCGCCGACCAGCTCCGGGTCAAGGGCCGAGGTCGGCTCGTCAAACAGCATCACCTCAGGCTCCATCGCCAGCGCCCGGGCAATCGCCACGCGCTGCTGCTCGCCACCGGACATATGGCCGGGGAAGGCATCCTTGCGATGAGCCACGCCGACTTTGGCCAGGTAGTGCTCGGCCTTTTCACGGGCGTCTTTTTTCGACATGCCCAGCACATGCACCGGGGCTTCCATGACGTTTTCCAGCGCGGTCATGTGCGACCACAGGTTGAAATGCTGGAACACCATCGACAGACGCGAACGCATACGCTGCAACTGCTTGGGGTCGGCGGCTTTCATCGCGCCGTCTTTGTTGGCCACCAGCTTCAGCTCTTCGTTATTGAGCAGGATCTTGCCGGCGTGAGGCTGCTCCAGCAGGTTGATGCAGCGCAAAAAGGTGCTTTTGCCCGAGCCACTGGAACCGATGATGCTGATCACATCACCGGCCGCGGCGGCCAGGGACACGCCTTTGAGCACTTCATGACTGCCATAGCGTTTATGCAGGTCTTGGACTTCAAGTTTGTACATGCGGTCGGTTCTCACAAAAACAGTTGGTCAGTCGTTGAGCAAGCGCCCGTGACGCAGCGCTTCGCGCCCCGCCACCTTGGCCAGCCAGAAACCCGCTTGGGCATAACGCAGCCGTTCAACGGCAAACAACACCCCTGACGTGCCCGCGCAAACAATGCTGACGCGGTCGGCCAAAGGATCAATCACTTCAAAAATCGGCTCGCCGGCTTCCACCCAGTCACCGGCTTTACGCAAGTAACTGATCACCCCGGCGTGGGGCGCGAACAGCAATTCAGTGCCTTCGAAGGGCACGCCTTCGCACGGCTCGTGTTGCGGCGCCGGCCACTCTCCCTTGATCAGGCCCTGTTCGGCGAGGAACGCGAGGATACCTTCGGCGTGGAAGATCGCCTCATCCCGACCGGTATCGGCCTGACCGCCCAGCTCCAGGGTCGTCGCCAGGCATGCCAGGGGGATCTGCGCCTCGGGGAACGCCCGTGACAAACGCAGCCACGGCAACGAGCAGGCCTCATCGAACGAGCTGCCGCCGGAATCTTCCGCCAACAGGCCGACCTTCACATTCAAATGCGCCGACAACGAACGCCACTGCGGCCAGTGCTGGGGCAGCGCGTACATGTGCAGCGCGGCTTCAGCGTCGCAGTGCAGGTCGAGGACCACATCGGCAGTACAGGCATGGCTCAGCAAAACCCGCTGCATACCTTGCAACTGACTGCTCGGCTCGGGCAGTGCATTGAGCGCATCGCTCATTGCCTGGCGGATCATGCGCACATTGGCGTGGGGATCATCTCCCAGCCTGCCTTCCAGCAAGGCAGCAACCGGCTCGCTCAACTCGACGAAATCACGGTTGAAGTTCTTCCCGGTGCCGACCTCGAAACGCCCCTGGTGGCTGCCTTGCAGCAGCTGACCCAGGCCCATCGGGTTGGCCACCGGCACCAGCTCGATCACACCGTTGAGGGCGCCCTGCGCTTCGAGTTCGGCCAGGCGCTTTTTCAGCTCCCAGGCCGCGCGCATCCCCGGCAACTCATCGGCGTGCAGGCTGGCCTGGATATACGCCTTGCGCTCGCCATGGCCGAAACGGAACACCGTCAACTGGCGCTCGCAACCCAGGTGCCCCCAGGGCAGTACGTGCTCGATGCGTTCCATATCAGTGCTTCCGGGGAGCCAGGTAGCTCAACCAGCGGCGCTCGGCCAGCTTGAACAGGCGCACCAGGATGAACGTCAGGCACAGATAGAACAGGCCAGCGGTGATGTAGGCTTCGAACGGCAGGTAGTACTGGGCGTTCACCGTGCGCGCGGCACCGGTGATGTCGATCAGGGTGACGATGGAGGCCAGGCTGGTGGTCTGCAACATCATGATCACTTCGTTGCTGTACTGCGGCAGCGCCCGGCGCAGGGCCGAGGGCAGCAGGATGCGGCGGTAGAGCTTGTAGCGCGACATGCCCATGGCCTTGGCCGCTTCGATCTCGCCATGGGGCGTGGCCTTGAGGCTACCGGCGATGATCTCGGCGGTGTAGGCGCTAGTGTTGATGGCAAAGGCCAGGCACGCACAGAAGGTCGCGCTGGACAGCCACGGCCAGAGGAAACTCTCGCGCACCGCTTCGAACTGGGCCAGGCCGTAGTAGATCAAAAACAGCTGCACCAGCATCGGCGTACCGCGGATCACATAGGTGTAGAGCCAGGCCGCGCCATTGACCAGCGGTTGTTTGGACACTCGCATCAGGCCCAGGGGCACGGCGGCAAGCAGGCCGAAGAACAGCGAGATCAACAGCAATTTCAGGGTGGTCAGCAAGCCGCCAAGGTACAGCGGCATGGCCTCCCAGATGACGTTGTAGTCGAAGATCATAGATCAGCCGCCTTTACGCCTACCGAGTAGCGCTTCTCAAGATAACGCAGGGCCAGCAACGAGACGCTGGTGATCACCAGGTACATCGCCGCCACCGCGAGGAAGAAGGTAAAAGGTTCGCGGGTGGCATCTGCCGCCTGCTTGGCCTTGAACATCATGTCTTGCAGGCCCACCACCGAAATCAGCGCGGTGGCCTTGGTCAGTACCAGCCAGTTGTTGGTAAAGCCGGGGATTGCCAGCCGGATCATCTGCGGCACCATCACCCGGAAAAACACCTGGAACGGGCTCATGCCATAGGCCATGCCCGCTTCGGCCTGGCCCTTGGGGATGGCCATGAACGCACCGCGGAAAGTTTCCGACAGGTAGGCGCCAAAGATGAAACCCAGGGTGCCGATACCGGCGGCCAAGGGGTTCAAGTCAATATAGTCGTCGTAGCCCAGTAGCGGCGCGACGCGGTTGAGCAGGTCCTGGCCGCCGTAGAAAATCAGCAGGATCAGCACCAGGTCGGGGATCCCGCGGATCACCGTGGAGTACAGGTCACCCAGCCAAGCCAGCCAGCGTACCGGCGACAGGCGCAATGCGACCCCAATCAGACCCAGAACAATGGCCAAGGCCATGGACGACAAGGCGAGCTGAAGCGTCAACCATGCGCCATCGAGGATAACGGCCCCGTAGCCTTTCAACATGATTCAGGTCCTCGAAAAGGCGGATGAAAAAATGGCGCAAACTTCAGAGACCCTGGTGCTTGCGCCATTCTGGACAGACAACTGCGAAGGTTTACTTGGCGTCAGCGCCGTAAATATCGAAGTTGAAATACTTTTTCTCGATTTCTTTGTACTTGCCATTGGCGCGGATCGCGGCGATGGCTGCGTTGATGCGGTCCAGGTTGGCCTTGTCGCCTTTACGTACCGCGATACCAATACCATCGCCGAAGTATTTGGCGTCGGTGAACGCAGGGCCTACGAACGCGTAGCCTTTGCCTGAGTCGGTCTTCAGGAAACCGTCTTCAAGCAGGGTCGCATCAGCCACGGTGCCATCAAGGCGACCGGCCGCCACATCCAGGTAGATCTCGTTCTGGGTGCTGTAGGGAACGATGGTCGCACCTTTAGGCGCCAGGACTTCCTTGGCGAAACGGTCATGGATCGAACCGCGCTGTACGCCGATCTTCTTGTCCTTGAGCTCAACCAGGCTGTCGCTGACGGTAACGCTGTCCTTCATCACCAGGCGTGCCGGGGTCAGGTAGTAGCGGTTGGTGAAATCCACGGACTTCTTGCGGTCGTCAGTGATGGACATGGACGACAGGATTGCGTCGATCTTGCGCACTTTGAGCGCCGGGATCAGGCCATCGAATTCTTGCTCGACCCAGGTGCACTTGACCTTCATCTCTTCGCACAGGGCGTTGCCGATGTCGTAGTCAAAACCGACGATGCTGCCGTCCGGCGCCTTCGAGGCAAACGGAGGGTAGGCTGCTTCGATACCAATTTTCAGCGGTTTCTCTTCAGCGAAGGCCTGCATGGACAGCACGGACAGCGCCAGGGCGCCCAACAGCACGAGTTTCTTCATCTTGGGACTCCATCGGTATAGGACAAAAACAGCAGTATGAGCCATGGCCCACGATGCGACTGAGTGAAACCGAATAGCGGTGCTGCGTCCTACACCAGTTCAACACGGCGACGACGAGCGAGTGATCGGCATTCTAACGACAGGCCGGAAGCCGATATTTCCTCAATGCGACAACAATTTACAGAAGCACCGAGAAAGCGACCCCAACCCATTGACAACCCCTGATTTTTATGCAGAGGCAAAAGATATTAAACCTATTATCGCTGCAAATTGCGGGCCTATTATTCGCAAACCCTTCTATTCCGGCAAGTGTAGCGTTTGATCTAATTTTTCAGGGTGTCTAAAACGGGCGTTTTCGGGGCGTGGATGTAGCACTTTGCCTCATGTTTGGGCGCAAGGTTACACATTTGCACCACTGGGTAACATTCAGAAACGTCCTACTAGATAAACCGATATTTATTGGCTTGGTGCTGAGGACGGTCTGTCATCCCCCACCATCCAATGTAGGAGCTGGCTTGCCAGCGATAGCAGTGGGCCTGTATCAAATGGGCTGACTGACCCACCGTTATCGCCGGCAAGCCGGCTCCTACATTGATGGTATTTCATAGTGAGGCCCCACAAAAAAGCCCCATCCGGCCTACACCGGATGGGGCTTGGTCCCATAAACCCGCTTACGCGACGTTCATGGTCTTGTGGGTATCGATCAGATGCTGCACCACACTTGGATCAGCCAGGGTGGAGATATCCCCCAGCCCGTCATACTCGGCCGTGGCAATTTTGCGCAGGATACGGCGCATGATTTTCCCCGACCGGGTCTTAGGCAAGCCTGGTGCCCACTGGATCACGTCCGGCGATGCAATCGGGCCGATCTCCTTGCGCACCCAGTTCTTCAGTTCCAGGCGCAGCGCTTCGGTCGGCTCCTCACCGTTTTTCAAGGTGACATACACATAGATGCCCTGGCCCTTGATGTCGTGAGGCACGCCGACCACGGCCGCCTCGGTGACTTTGGGGTGGGCGACCATGGCGCTTTCGATCTCGGCGGTGCCCATGCGGTGCCCGGAAACGTTGAGCACGTCATCCACGCGACCGGTGATCCACCAGTAGCCGTCTTCATCGCGACGCGCGCCGTCGCCGGTGAAGTACATGCCACGGAAGGTCTTGAAGTAAGTGTCGACAAAACGGTCATGGTCGCCGTACAGGGTACGCGCCTGGCCCGGCCACGAATCGAGGATCACCAGGTTGCCTTCGGCAGCGCCCTCGATGATGTTGCCCAGGTTGTCCACCAACGCTGGCACCACGCCAAAGAACGGACGTGCCGCCGACCCCGGCTTGAGCGCGTGAGCGCCCGGCAACGGGCTCATCAGGGTCGCGCCAGTTTCGGTCTGCCACCAGGTGTCGACAATCGGGCAACGGGATTGGCCGACGTTCTTGTAGTACCAGTCCCACGCTTCCGGGTTAATCGGCTCACCCACCGAACCCAACAGGCGCAAGCTGCTGCCATCGATACCTTCGCAGGCGGCGGTGCCGGAAGCCATCATCGCGCGGATCGCGGTCGGCGCGGTGTAGAGGATATTGACCTTGTGCTTGTCGACGATTTTCCCGACCCGCGTGATATCCGGGTAGTTCGGCACGCCTTCGAACAGCAGTGTGGTCGCGCCATTGGCCAGCGGACCATAGACGATGTAGGTGTGGCCAGTGACCCAGCCGACGTCGGCGGTGCACCAGTAGACTTCGCCCGGGCGGTAGTCGAACACGCGCTCGTGGGTCAGGGCGGCGTACAACAGGTAGCCGCCGGTGGTGTGCTGCACGCCCTTGGGCTTGCCGGTGGAACCGGAGGTGTAAAGGATGAACAGCGCTTCTTCGGCGCCCATCTCTTTTGGCGCGCAGACCGTGCCCGCCACTTTCATCAGGTCTTCGTACCAGATGTCGCGATGCTGGTTCCACTTGATCTGGCCATTGGTGCGCTTGCACACGATGACTTTCTGGATGCTGCTGGTTTCCGGGTTGGTCAGCGCGTCGTCGACGTTGGCCTTGAGCGGTACCTTCTTGCCGGCACGAATGCCTTCGTCGGCGGTAATCACCACCTTGGATTTGCAGTCGATGATGCGACCGGCCAGGGCTTCAGGGGAGAAACCGCCGAACACCACCGAGTGGATCGCGCCGATGCGGGTACAAGCCAGCATGGCGACCACAGCTTCAGGGATCATCGGCATATAGATGGTCACCACGTCACCGCGGTGCACATCCTGGCCGCGCAGGGCGTTGGCGAACTTGCAGACTTGTTCGTGCAGCTCGCGGTAGGTGATGGTGCGGCTTTCGGAAGGATCGTCGCCCTCCCAGATGATCGCCGCCTGGTCGCCGCGCTCGGCGAGGTGACGGTCCAGGCAGTTGTAGGAAACGTTGAGGGTGCCGTCAGCAAACCACTTGATATCGACATGGTGGTCGTCGAACGAGGTCTGCTTGACCGTGGTGAAAGGCTTGATCCAGTCAAGACGCTTGGCTTGCTCGCGCCAGAAGCCGTCGGGGTTGACCACCGACTGCTGGTACATGGCCTTGTAGGTCGCCTCGTCAGTCAGCGTGTTGGCTGCTACTTCGGGGCGAACGGGGTACAGGGAAGCCGCACTCATCTTTCTTACCTCGGTGACTATAGTTGTTGTTGTATGGCCCTGTTGTAGCCGGGGCAGGCCTATAGAACCATTCGACGATGGTAGTAACAAGCCCCTACAAATTGCCCTGATATGTGCGTGCACCGCTCTGGTCCGGGGCCTGTAGCGCGTTTTGCGCTACCGGAAAAAACCTCTGTCGTGGATTGTTACGAAAACCACCAAAAGTGTTTATCAAAAGTACGGGTATATGAATGCAACCCAGGCGCCTAAAATCAACCTCGCCAACAAGGCACTGTGATTAACCAAGTTGCAGCCCCCACGAAGGCACGTTAATCCGAACTCTCTACTTAAGTTACACACGTGGCCTCACAAGGGCCCCGTGACCCCCTTCGACTGTAAAAAGGTAAATTGGAAATGAAAGCTTTATTAGTTATGGCCCTTGCCAGCTTGTGCGCCACCGCCGCCCTGGCCGACGAGATCCCGACTGACGTAGCCAGCCAGCACACCGCTATTGTTGAGGAATACACCTACGCCACTGATCTGGATATTGCCAAGGTGGTGTCCATGAGTTCCATTCCGAATGTCTGCGAAGTTGTTCCAGCACGCATGGAATATGAAGATCACCAAGGCCAGCGTCATATTCTTAATTACAAAGTCATGGGTAACGGTTGCTCTAACGGTTAATAACTTAGTTAGTTAGAACCTAACCTGGCAATGTTCGCCGCAAGGAATCGTTCTTGCGGCAAAGAGACTTGTTCACGGCACCTTCCCCTTCTCGCTTGAACCGAATGCTACGATTGTGGCGTTGCTATTCCCTCTGCACAGCAGGATGGGTTCATGAGAGCCAGTTTCGAGAAAATCCCCACCGAGGCCAACACCTCCTGGACCCTGCTCAACAGGCGCCTGCCACAGGCGATCCCGTTTGAGTGGCATCACCACCCTGAGTACGAGCTGACCCTCACCCTCAACAGTCGTGGGCACCGTTACATCAGCAACGATGTGGCACGCTACGATGATGGCGACCTGGTGCTGGTGGGCCCGAATGTTCCCCATAGCTGGTCGTCGGCCGAGACTATCGACCCGACCCAACCGCACATCGCCCTGGTCATCTGGTTTTCTGAAGCCTGGGCCGATTCACTGGTCAAATTGTTTCCGGAAATGGCCTCGACCCGCGCCCTGCTGGCGGCCGCGCGGCATGCACTGAGTTTCAGCGACGCCACCTCGCGCGCCCTGCGCCCGGTGATCGAGGCGATGGTCGAGCAAGACGCCTCCCAGCGCCTGATTTCCCTGCTGACGGTACTCAATACCCTGTCACGGGATGTCGCGGCGCGGCGCATCGCCGTGCAACAAACCCCTCACATCATTGAAGATGCGCGCATCCGCCGGGTCCTGGACTACCTGCACGGCCACTATGCGCAACCCCTGAGCATCCCTGAGCTGGCACAAATGGCCTGCGTCAGCGTTTCCGCCTTCCACCGCATGTTCCGCAAACACACACGCTGCACAGCATTGGACTACATCGTGCGGCTGCGCGTCGGACACGCCTGCGCCCTGTTGATGCAAGGCAACCTGGCCGTCAGCACCATCGCCGAACAGGTCGGGTACGCGTCCCAGGCCCTGTTCAACCGACAGTTCAAGGCGCAAAAGGGCATGACGCCTTCAGACTTCCGTGGTCAGCATGGGCATCACTTCCAGCCAGGCACGGCTAAGCCGATTCTTCTGTAGGCGCATGATCAAACGCCACAATCGTATTGCTCAACGCGCCAAATGAGGCTGCCGTCCAGGCCGTCCGGAGTGATTCCATACCTGCATGAATAATAAAAATGCAGGCCACCCCATGAACAATTCCCCATCCTTCGCAAGTGCCGAGCTACCTGACGACTACAAACGCAGCATCGTCGCCATGAAAAAGGCACTGCGCGCACAGATCGGCGACGTGCCCGCGCTGTTTGCCGAAGTCAGCGCCTTTATCGCCACGGAAATCGCCGCGATCAAGGCCCAGCAAGCCCTGACCGGCTCGGCCTGGCCCGAACTGGACTTTGCCACCCTCGCCAACGGCCAGGTCACAGAACAACAACGCGCGCTGATCAAGCGCCGAGGCTGCCTGGTGATCCGCAACCACTTTCCCAGGCAGCAGGTGCTGGAGTGGGACAAGAGCCTGCTGGACTACCTGGACCACAACCAGTTCGACGCGGTTTACCGGGGCCCTGCCGACAACTTCTTCGGCAACCTGGAAGCCTCGCGCCCGGAAATCTTCCCGATCTACTGGTCCAAGGCCCAGATGCAACTGCGCCAGCATGAGCGCATGGGCTGCGCCCAATCGTTCTTGAACCGCCTGTGGACCATCGACTCCCACGGCCAGCAGTGGTTCGACCCCGACACCAACGCCCTGTACCCGGACCGCGTACGGCGGCGCCCGCCCGGCACCACGTCCAAAGGCCTGGGCCCGCACACCGACTCCGGGGCGCTGGAGCGCTGGCTGCACCCGGCCTACCTGAAGGTGTTCGAGAAGATTTACTGCAATGACTTCAAATCCTACGACCCGTGGGACGCCGCCCATCGTACCGAAGTCGATGAATATGCCTACCCAGGTACCAAATGCTCGGCCTTTCGCACCTTCCAGGGTTGGACCGCGCTGTGCGACATGAATGCCGACCAGGGCGTGCTGCATACCTTGCCGATCCCCAAGGCCATGGCCTACCTGCTGCTGCGCCCGCTGCTCGATGACGTGCCCGAGGATGAGCTGTGTGGCGTTGCGCCAGGCAAGGTGCTGCCGATCCTGGAGAAGTGGCACCCGCTGCTGGTCCAGGGCATGTCACCGATTCCGGACGTGCAGGCTGGCGATTCGGTGTGGTGGCACTGCGATGTAGTCCATAGCGTCGCCCCCGTCGAAAACCAGCAGGGCTGGGGCAATGTGATGTACGTACCAGCCGCCCCCATGTGTCCGAAAAATCTGCGTTATGCCAGGGATGTTTTACGGGCCTTCGAACAAGGCGCCTCGCCGGATGACTTCCCCCGCGAAGACTACGAAAAGCACTGGAGCGACCGCTTCATGACCTCGCAACTGAACGCCCTCGGCCGCAAAGGGCTGGGGCTGGAATAAGTACCCTCCTCTCACCACAAAAACAAAAAAGGGCCACTCCCTATGAAAATCGTCAATCGCCTTGCCGTTGCCATCTCCCTCGCCAGCCTTTGCACAGTCAGCGCCCATGGGGCCCAGAGCAAGGGCAGCGTGGAAGTCGTGCACTACTGGACCTCGGGCGGAGAAGCCAAGTCTGCGGACGTGCTCAAGCAACTGATCGAAAAAGACGGCTATACCTGGCAAAACAGCGCCGTAGCCGGTGGCGGGGGCGCAGCGGCCATGACGGTGCTCAAGACTCGCGCCGTGTCCGGCAACCCGCCCTCCGCCGCTCAGATCAAGGGCCCGGATATCCAGGAATGGGGCAATTTGGGCTTGCTGACCAGTATCGACGACGTGGCCAAGGCCAATCACTGGGACAAGCTGTTGCCCCAGAGCATTGCCCAACTGATGAAATATGATGGCCACTATGTCGCCGTGCCGCTGAATATCCACCGTATCAACTGGCTCTGGACCAACCCCACGGTACTCAAGCAGGCCGGCGTGTCCCACGTACCGAAAACCCTCGAAGAACTGTATGCCGCCGGTGACAAACTCAAGGCCGCCGGTTTTATTGCGCTCGCCCACGGCGGCCAACCCTGGCAGGACACCACGGTATTTGAAGGCCTGGTGCTGAGCATCCTCGGCGCGGATGGCTTCAAGAAAGCCTTTATCGATCACGACGAAGCCACCTTCACCGGCCCGAAAATGACCGAAGTGTTTATAGCACTGCGCAAACTCAAGACCTACATGGACCCCGACGGCACGGGCCAGGACTGGAACATGGAGACCGCCAAGGTCATCAAGGGCCAGGCCGGCATGCAGATCATGGGCGACTGGGCCAAGAGCGAATGGAGCGCCGCCGGCAAGAAGGCCGGTCTCGATTATGAATGCGCGCCCTTCCCGGGCTCCCAAGGCATCTATAGCTACACCATCGACTCCCTGGCGATGTTCAAGCTCTCCAGCAAAAATGACACACCGGGCAACAATGCCGCGCGCGACGACCTGGCCAAGATCGCCCTGGAGCCACAATTTCAAACGGTATTCAATCAGAACAAAGGCTCCATCCCGGTGATCACGGGCCTGGACATGAGCCAGTTCGACAGTTGCGCCCAGGCCTCCGCCAAGGATTTCGCCGAAGCCGAAAAAGCCGGCACCCTGGCCCCGAGCATGGCGTTCAACATGTCGACTTCCTAGGCAGTGCAGGGGGCGGTGTTTGATGTGGTCAGCCACTTTATGAGCGATAAAAACGCGGATCCGGCCAAGGCCGGGAAACAGATGTTTGCGAGCATTCAGGCGGCGGCACAGTAAGGCCCTGCGGCCAGTTCTTGCGCCAAGGGGCGCAAGAACTGCGATGCCAAATCTACCTGCGGCTGGCGCATTAAAAGCACCGCCTACCGCCCGTCAAAAAAATCCGCAGCTGGCAAACCCTTGCAAACCCGCACTCTGGCCGCAAACACCGTCAATTTGGCGGCCCACCGAGACCATCCGCCGCAACACAAAGGCAAATTTTTCCCTATAATGCGCGGGTAAATCGGGCCTGTAATATCCCTTTACATGGGGTAACGAGCCAGACCTGAGGCCCCGCAGGAGTAAGACACAGTCGCTCCGCCCCTCAGACCTCATGCAGAGCACCCGTAGCCCTATTCCGTTTAATGCCTGCGCTAGCTGTTGCAACAAACGATTCCTTAAAGATCCACCGCGGCCCCTGGGCCGTGTGAACACCCAACCATCCGGTTTCACACGGGCACCATTGGCCCTCACGCAGGAGACGACACGTCATGCTGAGCTGGGACGAATTCGACAAAGAAGAAGAAGGCGAAGTAGCCGCTAAAGGCGCCAACGCCGGCCACGCCACCGAAGCCAACATGGACCGCCTCGACGGTGCCGGTGCCGCCGCCGCCATCGAGGCCCGCGCCGTCACCGCCAATGACTCCGCCGCCATCGTGCGCGCCAAGGCCGCCCTGGACAAACTCGACGTCGCCGAAGGCCTCGCCGAGTTGGAAGGCGCCTCCGCCCGTGTCGCCGTTGACGAAAAACGCATGATCAACTGCCGCGCCGACCTCAACCAACTCGTGCCCTTCAAGTACGACTGGGCCTGGCAGAAGTACCTCGACGGCTGCGCCAACCACTGGATGCCGCAAGAGGTCAACATGACCGCCGACATCGCCCTGTGGAAAAACCCCGAAGGCCTGACCGACGACGAACGTCGCATCGTCATGCGCAACCTGGGCTTCTTCTCCACCGCCGATTCCCTGGTCGCCAACAACCTGGTGCTGGCCGTGTACCGCCTGATCACCAACCCGGAGTGCCGCCAGTACATCCTGCGCCAGGCCTTCGAAGAGGCGATCCACACCCACGCCTATCAGTACTGCATCGAATCGCTGGCCATGGATGAAGGCGAGATCTTCAACATGTACCACGAGATCCCGTCGGTCGCTAAAAAAGCCGCCTGGGGCCTGAAATACACGCGTTCGATCTCCGATCCGAAATTCGAGACCGGCACCGTCGACACCGACAAAGAGCTGCTGCGCAACCTGGTCGCCTACTACTGCGTGCTGGAAGGCATCTTCTTTTACTGCGGCTTCACCCAGATCCTGTCCATGGGCCGACGCAACAAAATGACCGGCGTGGCCGAGCAGTTCCAGTACATCCTGCGCGATGAGTCGATGCACCTGAACTTCGGCATCGACGTGATCAACCAGATCAAAATCGAAAACCCACACCTGTGGGATGCCGAGATGAAGGAAGAAGCGACCCAGATGATCCTGCAAGGGACTCAGTTGGAAATCGAATACGCTCGCGACACCATGCCGCGCGGCGTGTTGGGCATGAACGCGGCGATGATGGAGGACTACCTCAAGTTCATCGCCAACCGTCGTCTGTCGCAGATCGGCTTGAAGGAAGAATACCCAGGCACCACCAACCCGTTCCCGTGGATGAGCGAGATCATGGACTTGAAGAAAGAGAAGAACTTCTTTGAGACCCGGGTGATCGAGTATCAGACCGGTGGGGCGTTGAGCTGGGATTGATCGGCTCATAGTTGCGACGTGAAAAAAGCCCTGGGGTCGTACCCAGGGCTTTTTTTATGGGAGCCGGCTTGCCATTTCTTGAAGTACATCACCTCAAACACCTGGCCCGTAAGGGTTCGGATCGCATCTCCAATGCTGTAGCCTTATGCCCCAATTGCCATCAGCGTTATCACCGGTCGAGTGACCGGGATGATTTCACTGCGGGGTTTTACTCAAGAATCAGCAGATTGATACCGGAGTAGACTCCTGCGGTCACAGCTTATGCATTCCAAAAAAATAGTAGATAGGACCGAGGCCACCCCGTGAACCCAGACATGCTAGAAGCCGGCCCAGTGGGCGCCAAGGTACTTTCAGTGTTCGACTTCGACGGCACCCTGACCCGCCACGACAGTTTTGTACCGTTTCTCAAGTTTGCTTTCGGCAAGCAGGAATTCAATCGCCGGATGCTCAAGCTGGCGCTGCCGGGCTTGCGCTTTCTGCTGCGCCGAATGAGCCGGGATGAGCTCAAGGCGCAGTTGATTCGCACCTTTATGACCGGCGTTGAGAAAGCCTGGGTGCAACAGAAAGCCGAGGAATACTGCAAGACCTACTGGAACAAGCTAATGCGCCCTGCCGGTTTGCAGTCGGTGGCCGATGAGATCGGCTCCGGCGCCGAAGTGACATTGTGTTCGGCTTCGCCTGCAATCGTGTTGCAACCTTTTGCCGATCGCCTGGGGATCAAGCTGATCGGGACCGAGCTTGAGGTGGTCGATGGGGTGTTGAGTGGGCGCCTCACAGGTAACAACTGCCGTTGTGAGAACAAGGTGCTGCGGCTTGAAGCTGTGTATGGCGACCTGGGTGAGTATCGGCTCAGGGCCTGGGGCGACACGCGCGGGGATCGCGAGTTGCTGGCGGCGGCGCAGGATGCGCATTGGCGGCATTTTCATTCGGCCAAGCGTCGAGGCAAGTCGAAGCCATAAGCCGCTTGGAACCAGCCCTTTCAGACGCGTTGAAAGGGCTGCGCCCTGATAGCGGACATTTGTGCTACCCGCACAACCCCGCTATTAATAGCGAATCTTCCCACGGACCCGCCCCGATGAAATTCGACACAGCCTATTGCCTGAGCCTGGACGAAAAGCTGTCGATCTATGACGTGCGCGACCTGAACTTCGACGAAACCGCCGCCTTCGATTCCGGCAAGGACAGTTTCCTGTGCCCCAACGATGATTGCCGTGCGGCGTTTGCAACGGGCAATGTGCTGGGTACGTTCAATGCAAAGAACGTCAATTACCTGCGCACGCCGCATTTCAAAAACCTGCCCAGGACCCGGCATATCGACGGCTGCCGCTATGCCAGTCACAAGACAGTGCCAGGAGAAGCCGAGGATGGGCGCGAGGAGAACTTCCCGTCGGAGTTTGTACTGACTCGGCGTCAGTATGAACGCAAGGCAGCCATCCGCGGCGCCACAGACACTCTCCCACAGGATCTGGCGAAAGCACCTTCGGAAATCTCCAATACTTCCCACAGTGCCAGCGAAACCACACCAGACAAGACCAGCGTCTTTGCCCACCCGGTCGAATGCTACGTGTCCAACATCGACGACAAGGAAAAGCTCAAGGGCATGCCGCTGAAGATCGGCGAGCAGACCGCGAGCTATTGGGCGTTTTTCAAGAAAATCGAATACCTGCAAGACAACAAGGGCTTGATCTATTGGGGCCGGATCAAGGCGATCAAGGACTACACCAGCAGCTTTCGCATCGACTTCGAAAAAAAGGTGTGGCTCGACAAGAAGCCCTACTCCGTCAACGTGTACCTGAACAAAAAGCTGATCGAGAACTACCGCAAGCGCAAGGCGTTCCTGGAGCAGATCAAGGCCGCTGTAGACAGTGAACGCCCGCTGTATTGCTTCTTCTATGGGGTGACGCCGGAGTTGAAACAGGTACCGAGCAAGAAAACCCCCGAGCAGACATTCGGGGTGTTCAGCGCCGATATCCAGAACCTTGACCACCTGCTGATCCGCGAGGCGCCGGGGCTGGTGGAGAAATGAATTGAGGCGTCCACCAATCGCGGGCCAGCTATCCAGGAAATGATCGAGTTGATGAACGGTCAAAACAACTGTACAAAAACACAGTATAGTTTGTTCTCCCCCGTTGGATTCCTGGAGAACCCCCATGTCCTCTCTGGCAGTGAGCACCACCGTAGATCAACAAATCGTCCTTCATCAGTTCACCCCACGGCACAGCGTGCAGGCCCGCGCGCTGCTGGGCTGGAGCCGGGAAGACCTGGCCCGGCACGCCGGGGTTGGGGTGGACGCTGTCCAGCGCTTTGAAAGCCATCAAGAGGTGGATGACGCCATCCGCATCGCCCTGGCATTTCGCCTTGAGCACGAAGGCCTGGTGTTTTTCCCGGGGTTTGCGCCGGGGTGGGGCATGAGCGGGCGTCGCTCCCCAACACCACAGGCTGATGCCGAACCTGGTCGCCGTAGCCTTATCGCACGGCTGCTGGGCTCGACATCGTCGAATACGCCTCATCCCAACGGCGCATAGGCCCGCTGACCGCGCAGCGGGTTCACCTCGCGTACATGCCGGCGCGTGCCTGCATCGCCTGTTGATAGATCCGTACCAAGGCCGACAGCGAGTCCCGCGCCCAGCGGGCACCATAGAACCAGAGCACGACCTTGGTGCCGTTGAGATCGTCGTTGAATAGTTGGCATACGCCTGGGTATCCGGTTTTGCAGAAGCCGTGAAAAGCTGGGCTTTGGCCATCGGACACCAGCGCGTCGAGGCGATGTTCGCTCACCCGCTCATCGATCTGGTTGCTGGACGCCAGGGAGAAATACGCAGCGGCATCCGGTAACTGCGCCTGCACTGGCACCACTTCGGCACCGGCATCCTTTAACACCTCCAAGGCTTGGAGAAATCCGCTGGAGTGCTCCACCGTTTCACGCACACCGTTGCGCAGGTATTGGTCGGCAAAACCGATACGCCAATCGGCCAGGACAGGAGCAGATTTCGCTGCATTGTTTTCCATGACTGGCGGGACTGCCACCATGACCGGGCCCGCAGGGTCGACGCCGCTCAGGGCTATGAGCGATAACGACGGATCACGCACAGTCTTCATCATCGGCCCCGGGACATCGAACCTGGGGCCCTGGACAACAGGTGCTGCGGCAGGCTGGAACTCAATGCCACCCCGAGGTGTTGCCCCATTGTCCGTCGACCCAGCGGGGGCTATCGGCGCGCAAGGCACTGCGTTAAGGATGTTGAGCAGCAAAGGTAGCCCCCCTGAACAGGCAGCACCTGGCGCCAGGATTTTCCTACATTTGTCCTCCATCAAGGCCCACTCCCAGGAAATGAATTCCCCGAGATCATCCCATCCTTTTCCGGTCGGTTCTCATGGCAGAAATACGTTGAAAAGCCCTTTTACAGACAGAACGTTGCAAACACCTTCAACTCGCCAGCGGTTGTGTCACCTGGGCCTCGACGTCCAGCCACCAGGCATGCCCGCGCTCAGGTGCCGCCAGCGTGAAAGCCTGACCCATTGCTGGCGTGGTAATCGACACATTGCGCTCCCAGGCCAGGGCCATGATGCGGTCGAATGGCTCATGCCAGGCATGGAATGCCAGATCAAAAGTGCCATTGTGGATCGGCAGCAACCAGCGCCCCTTCAGGTCGATATGGGCCTGCAAGGTTTGTTCGGGCTGCATGTGCACATGGGGCCAATCGACGTTGTAAGCTCCCGTTTCCATCAGCGTCAGGTCAAATGGCCCGTATTGCTCGCCAATGCGCTTGAAGCCATCGAAGTAGCCGGTGTCGCCACTGAAAAAGATACGCCGGGCGCCATCAATCATCACCCACGAGGCCCACAGCGTCTGGTTGCCATCAAACAGCCCACGCCCGGAAAAGTGCTGGGCCGGGGTTGCGACAAAACGGATACCGTCCACCTCGGTGCCCTGCCACCAATCCAGTTGCCGCACCTTATCGGGCGCTACACCCCATTTGATCAAGGTGTCGCCGACGCCCAGCGGCGCTAGAAAATAGCGGGTCTTGGCCGCTAACTGCACCACCGCCTGGCGGTCCAGGTGGTCGTAATGGTTGTGCGACAGGATCACCGCCTCAATCGGCGGCAGTTCTTCAAGGCTGATGGGTGGCTGATGAAAGCGCTTGGGGCCGGCCCAACTGAAAGGCGAGGCACGCTGGGCGAACACCGGATCGGTCAGCCAGAACTTGCCACGCATTTTCAGCAGGACGGTGGAATGTCCCAGGCGGTAGACACTGTGGTCCGGGGCACTCTGCAATTGTTCACGCGTCAGGCGCTGCACCGGAATCTCCCCCACGGGCCGCGTACTGCGGGGCTTGTGAAAGAGCATCTTCCAGAAAATCTGCAGGGTTTTGCCAAAGCCCGCACGGTTGACCGGCGCATGATTGTTGAAGTGGCCTTGCTGCTGCTCGGATGGCTTGAGCGCGGCAGAGGGGGTGTCGAGACGGTTAGAGATCGTGGCCATTACAAAGTGACTCCGGTACGTTCTGCTGATGCAGATCAACAACTACACTGCACAGTGTAGTTTCAAGATTGCAACAAAACCCGTACCAAGTAAACTACCGAGTGTAATTTTCTTCCCAGAGCCGAATAGCCCCATGACTGCACCCCAACGCCTCACCGACCGTAAACGCGAAGCCATTGTGGCGGCAGCCATTGCCGAGTTTCGCGACAACGGTTTCGAGGTCACCAGCATGGACAAGATTGCGGCCACGGCCCGCGTCTCCAAGCGCACGGTGTACAACCACTTCCCCAGCAAGGAGGAGTTGTTTACCGAAATCCTGCACAAACTGTGGGCCAGCAGCGTCGCGCAACTGGATGTCAGCTACAGCAGCCAACAACCCCTGCGCGACCAGTTGCGAGTGTTGTTGGAAGCGAAGATGAAAATGATGTCGGACGCCAACTTCCTCGACCTGGCCCGGGTAGCGATTGCTGCGACCATCCACTCTCCTGAACGCACCCAGGACATCGTCAATCGCCTGAGCGAGCGCGAAGAAGGGTTTACTTTGTGGGTGCGTGCCGCCCAGGAAGACGGGCGTCTCAAACCCGTTGACCCATGCTTTGCCGCCCATCAGGTGCAAAGCCTGCTCAAGGCGTTCGCCTTTTGGCCGCAAATCACCCTCGGCCAGCCCACCCTGGACTTGGCCACCCAGGCCAACGTGATCGAGTCGGCAATGGACCTGTTCCTGGCCGGCTACGAGATTGCTCCCCTTCCCCGATAAGCCCTTGTGTCGCCAATACGACACTCAGAAGTCGTTTTTACCGTAATCCCTCTGGATCTCCACGCAAATGGCCCGGAAGGACACTGATTATTCCCACGTAAATAACTGACAATAATCGCCTGTCATCTGGCGTAAATGGCCTTTGAATAACCTACGCCTTCGCCACTTAAAAAAAGAAAAATCTGACGCAGGGATCTATGGAAAACCTTCGAGGCAAAGGGCTGTCGTTTGCCCGGCGCATTTATCGGCCGCGCATTATCGGGCTGGGCGTTGGCAGCATTTGCGTGCTGGCCGCCCTGTACCCGCTGGCCATGCCCGGATGGATCTGGGCGCTGTGGCTGTTCAACGCATTTATCTGGCCGCACCTGGCGTACCAACTGTCGAGCCATTCGGCATTTCCCTACCAGGCTGAGCGCCGCAACCTGCTCTATGACTCACTGTCCGGTGGGTTCTGGGCCGCAGCCACGCAATTCACACCGCTGACCGCAGTGACCATCCTCGCGATGATGACCATGCATAACGTCGCTGCGGGCGGCAAACAGTTGATGATCCAGGGCATGCTCGCGCAACTGGTGGGCGTCGCGCTGGCCTGGCTGGTATTCGGCCCCTCGTTCAACCCCAATGTCGGCCTGATCCAGGTGTATTCGTGCCTACCGATGTTGATCCTTTACCCCGTCGCCATCGGCATGGCCAGCTATCGCCTGGCCATCAAGCTCTCGGAACACAAACGTGCCCTGAGCGCCCTGAGTCGTACCGACAGCCTCACCGGCCTGCTCAATCACGGTTCCTGGAAAGACCTGCTGCAACTGAAGTTCCACAAGTGCCAGCAGCAACAGTCCCAGGCCACCATCGCGTTGATCGATATCGACCATTTCAAGCAGATCAATGACGCCTATGGCCATATCGTCGGTGACCGCGTGCTGCGACAACTGAGTAAGGAATTGCAGCGCAACGTGCGGGAAAATGACCTGGCGGGCCGCTACGGTGGCGACGAGTTCTGCGTGATTCTCCCGGACGTGCCGCTGGAGCAGGCCAGTTATGTGATGGAGCGCCTGCGGGAAATGTTCAGCCGCTACCGCGACCCGCAGGTTCCGGAACTGCGGGTCAGCCTGAGCATTGGCCTGGCGGCCTACCAGGTGCAATTCACCCAGGCGCATATGTGGCTCAATGCCGCAGACCAGGCGCTGTACGCCGCCAAAGGCACCGGGCGCAACCGGGTGACGGTTGCCGAATCACTGGTCGCCCGCTCTGCCTGAATAGAACTTCCTTTGATGCCCATGACTCAGAGCTCCCAGCTGTACTGTCTGCCGGTATAACGGAAGCCGGCAATAAGCACGTCTGCCGTGGGCCTGGGGCTACACGGCGCGAAAGCGCACCCATGGATACATCCACGCACGTTGCATCACTGAGCACGCAACCATGCTATTTACCGCCCACAAAAAAACCATCACTACCCTACAAGAAACTGTCAGCCAACAAGCTGGCCTGCTCGATGCCATCGAGCGCTCCATGGCCGTGATCGAGTTCGATCTACAAGGCAGCGTGTTGCGCGCCAATGACAACTTCCTCAAGACCATGGGCTACCGCGAGGATCAAGTCGTCGGCCAGTCCCATCGCCTGTTCTGCACCCCGGCGTTTGCCCGCAGCGCCGACTACAGCCAGTTGTGGACGCAACTGCGCAATGGCCAGTTCCAATCGGGCACCTTCGAGCGCGTCGCCGCCGACGGTCATTCGGTGTGGCTGGAGGCCAGCTACAACCCGGTACGCGACCAGGCCGGCCGAGTGGTGAAAATCATCAAATATGCCTTGGACGTAAGCGCCAGGATGCAGGCCGAAAGCGAAGCCAATGCCAAGCTCGAGGCGATTGACCGGGCCATGGCCGTGATCGAGTTCAACCTCGACGGCACCATCCTTACCGCCAACCAGAACTTCCTCCAGCGCCTGGGCTACAACCTGGCAGAAATCCAGGGCAAGCATCATCGCCTGTTCTGCAAGCCGGAGCTGGCCAACAGCCAGGAATACACGGACTTCTGGCGCCGGCTGAACCAGGGTGAGTTGTTCAGCGGCCAGTTCGAGCGCATCACCCGCTCCGGCCAGACGCTGTGGCTGGAAGCCAACTACAACCCGGTGTACGACGCCAGCGGGCGCCTGTGCAAGATTGTGAAGTTCGCCTCCGACGTCACCGCGATGGTGGAAAAACACGCCGCAGATGCCCAGAGCGCAACCCAGGCCTATCACATCTCCCTACAGACCCGGGACATCGCCGAAAAAGGCGCCGAGGTGATTCAGCAGACCGCCAGCGGCATCCATGACATTGCCGCCGACATTGAAAGCTCATCCAGACTGATCGCCAAGTTGGGCGAGCGCTCGCAGCAGATCACCGCCATCGTCAACACCATTCGCGCGATTGCCGACCAGACCAACTTACTGGCCTTGAATGCAGCCATTGAGGCCGCCCGCGCGGGTGACCAGGGCCGCGGATTTGCGGTGGTCGCCGATGAAGTCCGACAACTGGCCGCACGCACCAGCGGCTCCACGGCGGAGATCTCGAGCATGATCGAGATGATCCAGAGCGAGACCCGCCAGGCCATCGACAGCATGGACAACACCCGCGACCGCGCAGCCCAGGGCGTGGGCCTGGCCAACCAGGCCGGCACGGTGATCCTGCAGATTCGCGAAGGCGCCAGCGATGCCGTGCGGGCGGTGAGTATGTTTGCCAATGAGCGGGTGGGGTTGTAGGCGCTTACGAGGGATGGCTCAGGTGCCGGCCCAGCTCGTCGAACAACGTCACCACTGAAAGCAGCGCCCGACAGTCCGGGCGCGTCAGCAACCACAAGGCGGTGTCGTAACCCGTGAGCGCCGGCCCCAACGCCTACGGGATTTGCGTGATGGTGATCAACCCACCAGGCTGCGCACCGCGCTGATCTGCGGGATCTCGACCCGGCGCATATACACGCGCAACGGCTCAGTGATGTTGATGCGATCATCGATGTTCTGGTCCAGCAGCAGTTGGATGTGCTCGCGGGACAGGGTCATGGCCTGGTCGGCCGCCGGCTGCCAGACGAACTCGCTGGTGGGGATGATGCCGTCGTCGGCGACGTCCATGCCGAACGAGTCTTCGCTGAAACGTACGATGTACTGGCCGGTCTTGCGGTTCAGGCCGACAAAGCCGTTGAGTTGGTCGGCGGCCTGGCAGATGAGTTCCGATGTGATGCGCATGCTAAACCTCACTGAAAAATCCCATAGGGGAAGTGAACGATGGTTTACACGCGAGGCGGCGAAATAAGGCAATGGGGTTCCCTCTGGCGGGGAAACTCGGGCCAAGAATACTGCATAGCACGGCACAAAAGCTGAGAAAAATAGCGCATGCGCACGTTAATGTCGGTTTGGTGATAGCGCGATTTGCATGCAATTGTTAAAAAGGAACCCTTCTTGAAGCTACCTCCACGAAAGGACCTCGCACATGCCTGCTACGTTTACCAAGAGTGCCCTGCTGCTCGCTCTGATGATGGGCCTTGGCCACGCACAGGCTGCAAGCCCCATCAGCCCGGTTGAACTGGCGACCAAGGACGGCATCCCCCACCCAGCCGTGATCGCCCACCGGGGCGCGTCCTTCGATGCGCCGGAGTCCACCGCTGCCGCCTACAAGGTCGCGCGCGACCTGGGTGCCGACTACCTGGAACTGGATCTGCAGCGCAGCAAGGATGGCGTGCTGTTTGCCCTGCACGACAACAACCTGCAACGCACCACCGACGTGGCCACCAAGTTCCCGGAGCGCAAGGACAGCCCGGCCAACGAATTCACCTGGAAAGAGCTGCAAACCCTGGATGCCGGCAGTTGGTTCAACACCGCCTACCCGGAGCGTGCGCGCCCGGGCTTCGTCGGGTTGAAAATCCTCAGCCTGGACGAAATCATCAAGATCGCCGAAGGCAACCCCCAGCACAAACCCGGCCTGTACATCGAAACCAAGGAGCCCAAGCAGTTTCCGGGGATCGAAGCCGATCTGAAGGACAAACTGCTGGATAAGGGCTGGCTGAGTTCCGTGGGTTCCAAGCTGGGCAAGAGCAACACCGGCGTCGGCCAGGGCAAGGGCCGCGTAGTGCTGCAAACCTTCGAGACGGCCAGCCTCAAGGAACTGCAGAAAGAAATGCCCAACACCCCGAAAATCCTGCTGTTGTGGGTGGGTGAAGGCAGCATCGAGCCCAAGTCCAAGGTGACCTTCGCCGAGTCCGGCGAGCCAACCAAGGCGGCCTACTATGCCAAGCAGGAACCCAAGGACGCTGCCGAGTTCGAGAAGTGGGTCGATGAAGCCAAGAGCCTCGGTGCGATTGGCACTGGCCCGTCTGCACAACTGACGGCCCTGGGCGACCAGAGCTATTCGGACCTGGTCAAGCCCGAGATGAACCAACTGACCCACGACAAGGGCCTGCTGGTGCACGTCTATACCGTCGACGAGCCGGTGGATTTCGAGAAGGTCATGAGCGCCGGGGTCGATGGCATCTTCACCAACCGCGCCGCCGAACTGCTGAAGTTCTACAAGCGCTGGCCGTCGTCGAGCGTGCAGGACCTGCTGCAGGACAACGGTTACTGAGTGAGCGAGTGGTCAGGCCAACTGTGGCTGGGGCCGGATTACGGCCTGATCCTCGGTGAGACGGGGCGCACGGCGCCCCACGCCCATTATGCCCATCAATTTATCCTGTGCGCGCATAGCCCCATCACGGTCAGCCTTGATGGGCAGCTGCAAACGGCGTATCGCCTGTTCATCCCCTCTCGCCAGCCCCATGCCATCGTCCATGCCCCTGGCACGGTGTTGATGGCCTATGTGGAGCCCGGTGCATTTGATCGCGAGTCGTTGCAACACGCCCTGGATACCGCCGATTTTTCCCATGAGCGCCTTGCGCAGACATTGCGCCAGCTGCCACGTCGCCAGGCAGACGATGAGCGCGTGCAACGCGCCCTGCACACCCTCGATCAACAGTTGAGCGGCAAGGTCTCGGCGCAATCATTGGCACAGGCGGCGCACCTGTCGTTGAGCCAGTTGGAGCGCCTGTTCGTCAGCCAGCTCGGCGTGCCGGTACGGCGCCTGGTGATGTGGCGCCGCCTGCGCCTGGCACTGGACCTGGCCCTGAACGGCGACACCCTGACCCAAGCGGCCCACGGCGCTGGGTTTGCCGACTCGGCGCACTTCTCGCGGACCATGAAGCAGCTGTTTGGCGTGACCGCCGGGGCCTCATTGCGCCATCTTCAAGTACACCTCCTACCGTAGTGCGGTGGGTACCGGGGGTTCCTTGCTCAATCGCGCGGGGCTGAAGGGCTCACGCAACTGCTCGACGTAATCCAGCGGATAGTCCGGCCGGCTGCCAATCCCCAGGTCGCCCTCGCCCATTCGATAATCCTCGGTGTAAAACGCAGTCCCCAGCAGCCAGTCCCACAGGTTGAAAAACAAACCGAAATTCACATCCCCCGCACGCCCGTATTTCATATGGTGAAAGCGATGCACCGGCGCCCAGGCAAACACCCAGCGCAGCGGCCCCAGGCGCATATCGACATTGGAATGCTGTAGCAGCAACTGGATCGCAATGGCCAACGCCAGCAGCATCGCCACCTCCACTGGAATGCCCAGCAGGATCAGCGGCAGCAAACCCGCCGCGGCCTCGAGCATCTGGTGCAAGGGATGCTTCATCAAGCCATTGAACCCATAGAGCCGCTGCACGCTGTGATGCACCGCATGCAAACGCCAGAGTGCGGCGATGCGGTGGCTGGCGTAATGCATCAGGGTGATGCCCGCGTCGGCAATGATGATCGCCAACAGCAATTGCGCCCACAGCGGCCAGGCGCGCGGCCAGGCGCCCTCGATGGCCAGCCATGCCGTGAGCAGCGGCAATGCCAGCAAGCCCAGGGCGTTCAGGCTTTCATTGACCAGCGCGTGGAGGACATCCCGGCGTCGGTCGCCCAGGCTGCGGTTCCACTGGGGCTCGTAGGGCAAGCACAGTTCGGCGATAAACGACACGCCGATGGCCAGCGCAAACACCGCCAGCAGCCACTGCGAGGCGCCTAGGGTGACCAACCAGAGCCCCACGCCAATAAACCCTGCCCAGAACAAGGGGGCGTATAGCCAAGCCAATATCTGTTTCATAAGTGTCTCCCGTGGGTGAGACACCAGCATGAAATCTCCCGGCACGGGGCGATTGAACAAACAACGCAAACGTCCTACACAATTAAGGGTGAATTAAGTTGCGCGAGGTAATCTGATCCCACTTAAACAGCTCACCCCAAAGGACTCCATCATGAAAAACCTGACCGCTCTGTTCGCCGCTGCCGCCCTGACCCTGACCGCCGGCCTGGCCCAGGCCGATGTTCGCCCGGACCAGATTCCAAGCCTGCTGCAATCAGGCGCCGTGAAGCCATTTGAACAACTGAACGCCGCCGCCCTGGCCAAACATGCCGGCGCCACCATCAACGACACTGAGCTGGATAACAAAGCCGGGCGCCTGGTCTACGAAGTTGACCTGACCGACACCACTGGCAAGAAGTGGGATGTGAAGCTCGACGCCAAGACCGGCGAAGTGCTGGAAAACAAACAAGACACTTAAGTTGCCCCAGCCACACAACGCGCCGCCTTCGGGCGGCGCAGTTGTGTCTGGTCAGGCACTCAGGCGCGCGGTCACTTCATTGAGCTCGGCCGACAAGCCCCGCAGGTTATGACTGGCGGCTTCGGTGCGCTGCACGTTGTCCAGGTTGGCAGTGGCCACCGTGGTGATTTGCGTGATGTTGCGCGAGATATCCTCGGCCACCGAGGTTTGCTCCTCGGCCGCCGTGGCGATCTGCCGGTTCATGTCGCGGATCGCCTCCACCGCCTGGGTGATATGACTGAGCATCGCCCCGGCCTGGGTGACCTTTTCGACACTCTCGTCACTGCATGACTGGCCGCTGATGATCGCCTCGGCGGCGTCCACCGCCCCCGTCTGCACCGCCTGGATAATCTGGTTGATCTCGATGATCGACGCCGCCGTGCGTTGCGCCAGGCTGCGCACTTCATCGGCCACCACCGCAAAGCCACGCCCGGCTTCGCCCGCTCGCGCCGCCTCGATTGCCGCATTGAGGGCCAGCAGGTTGGTTTGTTCGGCGATGCCGCGAATCACTTCCAGCACCGTGCCGATGCGCACGCTGTCGGCTTCCAGGCGGCGGATGATGCCACCGGTGTTGAGGATCTCGTTGCGCATCTGGCCGATGGTGGCAATGGTCACTTGCATCACCTGGCCGCCTTCACGGGCCGAGTGATCGGCCTCGTCCGCCGCTCGCGAGGCACTGGCCGCGTGGCGCGCGACTTCCTGGGCGGTGGCGGACATTTCGGTCATCGCCGTCGCCACCTGGTCGGTCCGGCTGAACTGGTCCTGGGTGCCCGTCGCCATCTGCCCGGCAATCGAATTCAGCTCGCCACTGGCGCTCACCAGGTCCTTGGCACTGCGCTGCAGGCGGCCGAAGGTTTCGGCGAGAAAATCGCGCAACGTGTTGGCGGCCTGGGCCAAATGGCCCAGCTCATCCTGGCGCTGGCTGGCAACGCGCTCGGCAAACCGGCCATGGCTCAATTGGGCTACATAGTCGATCAGGCCCCGGATCGGCAAAATCAGGTTGCGGTTGATCAACCACAGGCTGAACAGACCGATCAGCACCCCAGACAGCACCATCACCGCCAAGCCCAGCATCACGGTACGTTCGGCATAGGCGCTGATTGCCAGCGACTGCAACTTGCCCTGCTCATGCAGTTGCGTGACCAGCGCGCTCATCTGTTCGCTCACCGCGCGGTCCACGCCCTTGACCGCGTTATCGCCGGCCGCCGCATCGGCACCGGCGGCCACGTACGCATCACGCCCCTTCTGGTAAGCCACGCCCAGCAACTGGTGCTCCTGGCGCAAGGTGTCCAGGCGACGGCTCAAGCCTGGATCGCCCTCGGTGTTGGCCACCAGGCGCGCGAGGATGCCCTGCACTTCCCGTTGCCGATCCTGGAATTGCCCCCAGTACTTGTCCATGTCCTGGGGCTGTTTGCCACGCAGCAGGACGTTTTTCCATTCCTGGACCTGGACCTTGAATTGCACGTTGGCCTCATCGATCAGCTGTGAGGTCTGCAACGGCCCCTCCAGCAAACTGCGATAACTCTGCACACCGCTGGAGAGAAAATGAAAACACGCCAAGGCAATCAATAGCATTGCCAACAAGCTGCCACCGAGCAACGACAGGATCTGTGCTCTCAAGGACTTTCGCAAAAAACTCATCGGGGAAAAGCCTCGAAACAGGGAAATGGGGACCTGCACCGCAACATCCCTGTCAACCAACGCACAGCCAATCCAATGGCATGCTTGCGCCTTGAATCGGCCGGGCCAGACGCTTCTTGAGCCCAGTGGATGAGCGGTCGGGCGGGAGCGACCCGTAGCTGACACAAAACTGTCAAATCCCCTTGCAATGATTGCGCAACGCGCGCCCATCGCCTGCCTCTGCGAGCCCCCATGAACCACAGCATCGACCACGGCCACCAGGACTCCGACCTGTTTGGCCTGCTTTACGGTTTCCGCTTTCGGCCCGGCGAGAAAGCCGAGCAGATCGACTCGGCAACCGTGCTCAAGGCCTTGCACGCCCCGGCCGACCCCGATGAATTCCTGTGGCTGCACCTGAACCTGGCCCACGCCGCCTGCCAGCGCTGGATGCAGGCGCACCTGGAGTTGCCGCCGGAGTTCTTCGAGGCCTTGCACGAGGGCTCGCGCTCCACCCGTATCGAACATGTGGACTCGGCCTTGCTGGCGGTGGTCAACGACGTGGTGTTCAACTTCAGCAGCATGATGTCATCGGACATTTCCACCTTGTGGGTCTGCGCTCGCAGCCGCCTGCTGATCAGTGCGCGCCTGCAACCGCTGCACTCGGTGGACAAGCTGCGCTCATCGGTAAAGGCCGGTGAACACTTCCGCTCGCCCCTGGAGTTGCTGGTGCATCTGCTGCGTGACCAAGGCGAGGTGCTGACGCAGATCGTGCGCAAGACCAGCCTCAGCGTCGACCAGATCGAAGACCAGTTGCTGTCCTCGCGACTGTCCACCAACCGCGCCGAACTGGGGGCCATGCGCCGGGTGCTGGTGCGCCTGCAACGCCTGCTGGCCCTGGAGCCGGGCTCGCTGCTGCGCCTGCTCAACCGCCCGCCGCAGTGGCTGCAAAAGGAGGACGTGAAGGAGCTGCGCAAATCCACCGAAGAGTTCGCCCTGATCATCAACGACCTCACGGCCCTGGGCGAACGGATCAAGTTGTTGCAAGAAGAAATCGCCGCCAACCTCAACGAACAAAGCAACCGCACGCTGTTCACCTTGACGGTGGTGACGGTACTGGCGCTGCCGATCAATATCATTGCCGGTTTTTTTGGCATGAACGTCGGAGGTGTGCCGCTATCCCAGGACCCCGAGGGGTTCTGGATCCTGGTGGCGTTGGTGGCGACGTTCACCTTGATTGCCGGCAGATGGGCATTTCGCAAGCGCCAGGATTACTGAACCGACGCCTACCCAGAATTTGTGGACCGGCGGTTATCTCAATCCACCAAACACTGACCTGACGCAGCATCTCTGTAACATTCTGCAACGATCATGGGAAACATCCTCCCCACACTGGATGCTCCGGCATGGCCACCCCTTCCCTGACTGCCTCGCCCCAGGCTGGCGCCACTGACGCAAAACCGCAATTGGACAAGAAACCCGGCCTGTTCACGGTGATCATGTTCTTCGCAGTGCTCGCCATGGGCCTGTTGTTCACCGCCTACAGCCTGATGCACGACATGCACGAACTGGGAACGGTGGTCACCACCTGGACCCCATTCCTGCTGCTGGGCGTGGCCTTGTTGATTGCCCTGGGGTTCGAATTCGTCAACGGTTTCCATGACACCGCCAACGCCGTGGCGACCGTGATCTACACCAACTCGCTGCCGCCGCAATTCGCCGTGGTCTGGTCGGGGTTCTTCAATTTCCTCGGGGTGCTGCTATCCAGTGGCGCGGTGGCCTTTGCCATCATTGCCCTGCTGCCGGTGGAGTTGATTTTGCAGGTCGGTTCTTCCGCCGGTTTTGCGATGATCTTTGCCCTGCTGATCGCCGCGATCCTGTGGAACCTCGGCACCTGGTGGCTGGGCCTGCCGGCGTCGTCTTCCCATACGCTGATCGGGTCGATCATCGGCGTGGGCGTGGCCAATGCCCTGATGCATGGCCGTGACGGCACCAGCGGCGTGGATTGGGCCCAGGCGATCAAGATCGGCTATGCCCTGCTGCTGTCACCGCTGATCGGCTTCGGCTTTGCCGCCCTGCTGTTGCTGGCACTGCGGGCCTTTGTGAAAAACCGCGCGCTGTATAAGGCGCCCAAGGGCAACACCCCGCCGCCGTGGTGGATTCGCGGCATGCTCATCGTGACCTGCACCGGCGTGTCCTTCGCCCACGGTTCCAACGATGGCCAGAAAGGCATGGGCCTGATCATGCTGATCCTGGTGGGCACGTTGCCCATGGCCTACGCCTTGAACCGCACCATGCCGGCCGATCAATCCCTGCAATTTGCCGCTGTGGCAGAAGTCACCCAGCAAGCGCTGGTCAAGAGCGCACCACAAGCGGCGCCAGCCGATCCACGGCCGATTCTGTCGACCTATGTGCGCACCAAGGACGTCACGCCCGAGCTGATCCCCGCCCTCGCCGCCCTGACCGGGCATATCGGTGAGCAAGTCAAAGGCTACGGCTCCCTGGCCAAGGTACCGGCCGAGGCGATGGGCAACGTGCGTAACGACATGTACCTGACCAGCGAAACCATTCGCCTGATGGACAAGGGCAAGGTCGGTCATTTCGATGCCGACACCCAGGGTAAGCTGCAACTGTTCAAGCAACAGATCGACAACGCCACACGCTTTATCCCGCTGTGGGTGAAGATCGCCGTGGCCATCGCCCTGGGCCTGGGCACCATGGTCGGCTGGAAGCGCATCGTGGTGACCGTCGGCGAGAAAATCGGCAAGACCCACCTGACTTACGCCCAGGGCGCCTCGGCCGAAACCGTGGCCATGCTGACGATTGGCGCTGCCGATATGTTTGGCTTGCCGGTATCCACCACCCATGTGCTGTCCTCGGGTGTGGCCGGGACCATGGTGGCCAATGGCGGCGGCTTGCAGATGAAGACCATCCGCAATTTGCTGATGGCCTGGGTGCTGACGTTGCCGGCGGCGATTGTACTGTCGGGCAGTCTGTATTGGCTGTTTACCCAAATCTTCTGAATCACCACACAGCAAAATGTGGGAGCGGGCTTGCCCGCGATGGCAGTGGATCAGGTTAGAAATACTTGACTGATACACCGCTATCGCGGGCAAGCCCGCTCCCACATTTTTTTGTGTGATGGCTTAGCCTGCGAACAAGCCGGCCATCACCTTGAGCCGCTTCTTGTACACCCGCCGCGCCTCCAGCGCCTCCTCCAGCGTCACCGCGACAAACCCCGCTCGCTGGTTGGGCTGCATCTGCCCGATCAGGTCCAGGTCGGCGCTGATCACCGTGCCTTCTGAATCAACACACAGCAAAATGTGGGAGCGGGCTTGCCCGCGATGGCAGTGGATCAGGTTAGAAATACTTGACTGACACACCGCTATCGCGGGCAAGCCCGCTCCCACTTTTTTTGTGTGATGGCTTAGCCCGCGAATAAGCCGGCCATCGCCTTGAGCCGCTTCTTGTACACCCGCCGCGCCTCCAGCGTCACCGCGACAAACCCCGCTCGCTGGTTGGGCTGCATCTGCCCGATCAGGTCCAGGTCGGCGCTGATCACCGTGCCTTCTGAATCACCACACAGCAAAATGTGGGAGCGGGCTTGCCCGCGATGACAGTGGATCAGGTTAGAAATACTTGACTGATACACCGCTATCGCGGGCAAGCCCGCTCGCACATTTTTTTGTGTGATGGCTTAGCCCGCGAATAAGCCGGCCATCGCTTTGAGCCGCTTCTTGTACACCCGCCGCGCCTCCAGCGCCTCCTCCAGCGTCACTGCGACAAACCCCGCTCGCTGGTTGGGCTGCATCTGCCCGATCAGGTCCAGGTCGGCGCTGATCACCGTGCCGATCATCGCGTAGCCGCCGCCTGATACCGCATCGCGGTGCAGCACGATCGGCTCCAGGCCAGCCGGGACCTGGATCGAGCCGATGGGGTAGCAACTGTCGACGATGTTCGATGGATCGGAGCCCGCGCCAAATGGCTGCTCCCGTGGCTGGAAGCTCAAGGCACTGCCACCCTTGAAGCGGTAGCCAATCCGGTCGGCCTCGGAACCCACGGTCCAGGGCTCGGCGAAAAAGCTGCTTTTGGCTGCGGGCGTCAGGCGCTCGTAGTACAAGCCCGGCACCACGCGCAATGTCACATCGCCGCCCACCGAACGGCGCAAGGCCATCGGCAAGCTGTTACCCGCTCGCCCCTCGCCACTGCTCGCGCCGATGGGCAACAGATCGCCCTCCTGCAAGCGCCGCCCGTGGAAACCGCCCAGCGCACCGAGGGTGTAAGTGGAGCGGCTGCCCAACACCAGCGGCACGTCGATCCCCCCGGCCACCGCCAGGTAGGTGCGCGCCCCGGCCACGGGAAACTCAAAGCGCAGCACCTGCCCGGCGCGCACCTGGAACGCAGTGTCCTGGTGCACCACTTCATCGTCCAGGCGCGCAGACATCAGCGCGCCACTGAGTGCCACCAGGGCGTCCTGTTGGAACTCCAGCTGCGGGCCAATCAGTGTGCATTCCAACCCCGCCGCCCCCGCCGAATTGCCCACCAGATGGTTGGCCGCACTCAAGGCGTACTGATCCAGGGCGCCGGACGGCGGGATCCCCAAGTGGTAACACCCTTCGCGTCCCAGGTCTTGCACGGAGGTGGCCAGGCCGGGCTTGAGCACCTTGATCATACGAGCGCCTCCTGCAGGGTTTTCGGGTAGCCGACCGGGTCGGCAAAAAAAGCGTCCAGGGAAAATTCCACCGGGCGAATGCGCAAATCGAAACGCCCGGCCTCCACCTCGGCCACCGCCAGGTCGTAGGCATCCCGGTCGATGGGCTTGAACTGCACGATATCGCCGGGGCGGAAGAACACCATGTGTTCCTTGAGATAGGCCAACTGCTGGGCCGGGTCGTAGATCGGCGCCGGGGTCACGCCAAACATCTGGTAACCCCCCGCGCCGCGCACTGAGTAGATACAGCCGAAACAGCCGCCATGGCCGAGGGTCAGCTTTGGCGTGTCGGTGCGTGGGCGCAGGTATTTGGGCACCTGCAACTGGCGTTCGCGCTCGACCATCTGGAACATGAACGGCAGGCCCGCCACAAAGCCGACCATCGACACAAACCACGGCGCGCCACTGTGGGCTGCGATAAACGCCTCGACATCCGCCAGGCCATTGATCCGCGCCGCGTACTCAAGGTCAGTGCCCGTCGGGTCCTGGTGTCGGTCGCGAAAACGCATCAGGGTTTCATGGGTCCAGGGGTCGTTGTACAGCACCGGAATCTCGATGATCCGCGTGTGCAAGGTGCGCTCGGCCACGGCCTGGGCCTCGGCGCTTTGCACCGCATCGAGCAGCACCTGGGGGGCGATCAGGTCCGGGTCGAAGCGGATCTGGAACGAGGCGTTGGCCAGGCAGATATCCAGCACGCCGGGCAGCTCCAGGCGCTGCACCGCACGGGTGACGGCCATGCCCTTGAAGAACGCCTCCAGGGACATGCTTTCGCTGACCTCGGCGAACAAATGCTCATCGGCGCCAAAGCTGTAGCGAATCGGGGATGTTTC
This sequence comes from Pseudomonas sp. HC1(2025), assembly GCF_058742075.1. Lineage (NCBI taxonomy): Bacteria > Pseudomonadati > Pseudomonadota > Gammaproteobacteria > Pseudomonadales > Pseudomonadaceae > Pseudomonas > Pseudomonas sp. HC1(2025). The sequence goes on from NZ_CP196017.1 coordinate 4,342,039, forward strand.
AGCCATGTCTGTTCCTCTTGGAATCATTGTAGAAAGGCAGGCAAAAATCATGCAGGGGCTGCGGTTCAGACGGGTGTGCGCACCACGATCCCCGCCTGGTCCAGGGCCCTGCGGGTCGCCTCCACCAGGTCCAGGGCGCCCGGCGTATCGCTGTGCAGGCAGATGGAATCGAATTCGATAAACAGGTCTTCGCCCTCGACGGTGCGCACCAGCCCCGTCTGGCAGGCCCGCAGCACACGGGCCGCCACTGTCGCCGGGTCCAGGGCGCGCACGTTGCGGGTAAACACGATGGAGCCGGACAGATCGTACTCACGGTCGGCATAAAACTCGCGTACTACCGGCTGCCCCAGTTCCTTGGCAATGCGCCAGATCACCGAGCCGGGCATGCAATACAGGAGCAATTCAGGCTCCAGGCGTTGCAGGTTTTCCACCAGCAGGCGGGCCGCTTCTTCGTCCCGGGCCAGGTGCATGTACAGCGCGCCATGGGGCTTGATGTGCTGCAAGGTCACGCCCTGCACCCGCGCCAATTCGCGCAGGGCGCCCAGTTGGTAGAGCATGTCGTCCACCAGTTCCTGGGCCGGGGCGTTGATGTGGCGGCGGCCGAACCCCACCAGGTCGCGAAAGCCCGGGTGCGCGCCGATGGCCACGCCCAACTGCTTGGCGCGCTCGATGGTGCGGCGCATGGTGCCGGGGTCGCCGGCATGAAAGCCGGTGGCGACGTTGGCGGAGCTGATAAACGCCATCAGCTCATTGTCCACACCGTCGCCGATGGTCCAGGGGCCAAAGCTTTCGCCCATGTCCGAGTTGAAATCCACTGTCTGCATCGGGGCTGCTCCGCAAGGGTTCGTGCCAAGGAAAATAGGCTGGCCCTTGACCCCTTGGGAAGATCTATTATCAGATAGGGTATCTTCGGAAAATCAGATACCCCCAAGAGAAATCCCCATGTCGCTTACGCTGCGCCAGGTTCGCTACTTTGTCGCCACCGCCGAAATCGGCCAGATTTCCCAGGCGGCGATTCACCTGAATATCTCCCAGTCGGCAGTGACCACCGCGATCAAGGAGCTGGAAGCCATGCTCGGCGCCCAGCTGTTTGTACGCTCGGCCCAGGGCATGAACCTGACCGACGCCGGCCGGCATTTTCTCAACCGCGCCTACGTGATTATGCGCAGTGTCGACGATGCCCTCAGCAGCCCGCTGCCAGACTTGCGCGCCAGCGGCGTGCTGCGGGTCGCGGCCAGTTACACGGTGTTGGGTTACTTCCTGCCGCACCACTTGCAACGCCTGGAGCATTGGCACCCGGACGTGACCATCGAAGTCTTCGAGCAGGAGCGCCAGGCCATCGAACAGGGGCTGCTAGATGGCCAGTTCGAGATGGCCGTGGTGCTCACCGCCAACCTCACCCACCCGGATATCGTCTCGCAAATCCTGTTCAATTCCGAACGCCGCCTGTGGCTGCCCAGCCACCACCCGCTGTGTGAACGGCGTGCGGTGAGCCTGGCGGATGTGGCGCAGGAACCCTATATCCTGCTGACTGTGGACGAGGCCGAGCAAAGTGCCATGCGTTATTGGGAGCAGGCCGGGCAGACGCCCAAGGTGCGGCTGCGCACCAGCTCGGTAGAGGCGGTGCGCAGTATGGTAGCCAATGGCAGTGGCGTGGCGATTCTGTCCGACCTGGTCCACCGCCCCTGGTCCCTGGAAGGCAAACGCATCGAGACCTTGAGCGTGACTGACAAGGTCGCGCCCATGAGCGTCGGCCTGGCCTGGCACCGCGAGCGCACCTTTACTCCGGCGATGCAGGCGTTTCGCGACTACTTCCACGATGCCTTCCTCGCCCCCCAGCAACTATCGACACGCCGTTAAAGCTGGGCCTTCAAGGTGGCCGACAACCAGTCCATCAGCACCCGTACCCGTAGCGGCAAGTGGCGCTGGCCGGCATACAGCATCGATACATCCAGCGCAGGCGCGGGATAGTCGGGGAGCACCGCCACCAAGTCGCCCTTTTCGAGCAATTCGCGGATGCCCAGCCCCGGTACCTGAATGATCCCGAAACCGGCGAGGCATGCCGACTGGTACGCATCCGTGCTGCTGACCGTGACCCGCCCGGCCATGGCAATACGTTGCACCTTGTTGCCCTGCACATATTCAAAACCCGCGGAGCGCGCACCCAGCGGCCGCACGTAATGCACCAGTTGATGGGCGGCCAGATCGGCCAGGGTCTTGGGTTCGCCATAGCGTTGCAGGTAACCGGGGCTTACGCAGTTGATCATCGGCATGCTGCACAACAGGCGCGCCACCACGGACTGGTCTGGTTGTACGCCCACGCGCAACACACAATCAAAACCTTCGGCCAGCAGGTCGACCTGGCGGTCGGAGCTGCTGATTTGCAGCTCGATCAAGGGGTGCCGGTCCATAAACTCCGGCAGGTGCGGCAGGATCACCTTACGTGCCATCACATTGGGCATGTCGATACGGATCCGCCCGGTCAATTGCGCCTCGTCCTGGCGAAACAACCCCTCCAGCTCTTCCATATGGGCCAGCAGGTCCTTGCTGCGCTCATACAGCACGCGCCCGTCCTGGGTCGCCTGCACCTTGCGCGTGGTGCGCTGCAACAGGCGCGTGCCCAACAGGTCTTCGAGGGCGCGCACCTGCTCGGACACCGTCGAGCGCGGTAGCCCCAGGCTGTCGCCGGCCTGGGTGAAACTCGACAGTTCGGTGACCCGCACAAAGGTGCGCAACAGGTCCAGCTTGTTCATGGTGGCGCCTCGTGATTGTTCGACTGATCCGACCAGTGATTCCGGATTCACTCTGTTTATCACGCAATACCCGGACAAATACACTCATTCCACCATTACCCACCCGCTCCGAGGACTGCACCATGACCCGTAAAATCGCATTGATCACCGGCGCCAGCCGTGGCTTGGGCAAAAGCACCGCCCTGCATCTGGCCGCGCAAGGCATCGACATTGTCGGCACCTACTACAGCAAGGCCGCTGAGGCCCAGGCGGTGGTGGCAGAAATTGAACAGCTCGGCGGCCGCGCCGCCATGTTGCAACTGGATGTAAGCCAGAGCGCCACGTTCGACGGGTTTGTCAGCCAGCTCGGCGAGGTCCTGCAAGCGCATTTCGCCCAGGCGCATTTCGATTTCCTGATCAACAACGCCGGGATCGGCACCCATGCCAGCTTTGTCGAGACCACCGAAGCGCAGTTCGATCAAATGGTCGCGATCCACCTCAAAGGCCCGTTCTTCCTGACCCAGAAGCTCCTGACGCTGCTCGTCGATGGCGGGCGTATCATCAATATCTCCAGCGGCCTGGCCCGCTTCAGCCTGCCCGGTTATGCCGCCTACGCCTCAATGAAAGGCGCGGTGGAAGTGCTGACCCGTTACCAGGCCAAGGAGTTGGGCGCACGGGGGATCAGCGTCAACACCCTCGCCCCCGGCGCCATTGAGACCGACTTCGGTGGCGGCGCGGTACGCGACAACGCCGGCATCAATGCCTTTGTCGCCAGCAACACGGCCCTGGGTCGGGTCGGCTTGCCGGACGACATTGGCGGGGCGATCTCCACCTTGCTGGCCGATGGCAGCAAATGGATCAATGGGCAGCGTATCGAGGCGTCGGGCGGGATGTTCGTCTGACCCTCACACTTGCTCTGGCGCACGTTGCTGCAGGAACTTTTCCCGCAGCACGTCGTAGCCCCAGTGGTACACATAGGTGTACGGCAGGAAGAACAGCAGCACGCCGATATCCAGGATAAACGCCTGCATCAGGCTGATATTGAGCCACGCGGCAATCAGCGGTACGGCAAACAGAATCAGCCCACCCTCGAACAGCAGGGCGTGCATGATCCGGGTCTTGACGCTATTGGCCAGTTGCAGGCGCACCTTGAGGCGGTCGAACACGCTGTTGAAGATCATGTTCCACGTCAACGCCAACAGGCTGATGGCCAGGGTCACCGCGCCCATTTCCAGGGCTGGGCGACCGGTGATCCAGACCAGCAACGGGGTACAGATCAGCAAGGCCAGGCCTTCGAAGCCAAGGGCCTGGAAAACACGTTCGGTGATGGACTTGGTGGTGTTCATAGGTGTTGCTCTGTGAATGTCTTGGGTTGCCATCATCGCGCCCTGAAACGATACTTCATAATCAATAACCATCGATCAAGGCGATAGATCATGGCTTCTCATGAAGTGTTGCAAGCGTTTGTGCAGGCGGCGACCCAAGGCTCGTTTTCGGCGGCGGCGCGCAAGCTGGGCAAGAGCCAGTCGACAGTCAGCGCCGCAGTGGCCAGCCTGGAAATTGATCTGGACGTGGTGCTATTCGACCGCAGCAGCCGCAAGCCCAGCCTGACCCCGGCCGGGCACGTTCTGCTGCAACGGGCCGAGCAGGTGCTGGAGGCCAGCAGTCGCCTGGAGCTTGCCGCCAGCCAGTTGTCCCAGGGGCTGGAGCCCAAGCTCAGTATTGCCATGTCTGATACCTATCAGTCGGGGCGCTTTGAAACGCTGCTCGGTGCCCTGGAGCAGCGCTATCCGGACCTGGAGCTGGAGTGGTTGATTGCCGAATGCGAAGACCTTATCGCCCTGGTGCAAAGCGGGCGCGCGCAGTTGGCGTTTATCGAGGCGCAGGAGGTCTACCCGCCAGACCTGACCCATGCCACCATCGAGGAGCGCGCACAACTTGCGCTGTTTGTGTCCCCGCGGCACGCACTGGCCAGCCTCGATGGCATCGACCAGCAAACCCTGCAACAGCACCGGGAGCTGCGCCTGGCAAGCATCATCAACCCCAATGAAAACCGGCTGACCGGCCGAGTCTGGTCCGCCCCCAGCTTTTTGATGCTGATGGAAATGGCCATCCTCGGTTTTGGCTGGGCCCCCTTGCCGAGCTGGTTGGTGGAGCGCTTTGCCAATGGCCAACTGGTGGAGCTCAAGGCTCGCGGCTGGCCGCGCTCGGTGGCGGTGGATGCGTTGTGGTCGCGGCAACACCCGCCGGGCCCGGCGGGGAGTTGGTTGCTGGAAAAGATGCTCGAATAACCTCCGCCGGCGCCTACACAGGCCTATCGGTGCAGGTTGCCAGGCGTCGTTCGATGAAGCGTTTTTCTGGCATTTGCTGGGTCAGGCACAGGGCTTTTTCATACGCCTGGCGCGCCTCTTTCATCCGCCCCAATTGCCGGCAGAACTCGCCACGCGCTGAATGCGCCAGGTGGTAATCCAGCAACTCGCCGCGCGCCAGGATCCCCTCGACCTGTTGCAACCCCGCCAATGGCCCATCGCGCATGGCCACGGCGGCGGCGCGGTTGAGCTCGATCACCGGGGACGGCAGCATCCTCAGCAGCACGTCATACAGGCCAATAATCTGTGGCCAATCGGTCTGCGCCGCACTCGGCGCCTCGGCGTGCACCGCGGCAATTGCTGCTTGCAGGCCGTAAGGGCCAAAACGCCGGGTGGCCAGGGCCTGCTCCACCAACGCGCAGCCTTGGGCAATCAACGCGGCATCCCACAACGTCCGGTCCTGTTCATCCAGCAGCACCAACTCAGCAGCGGGCGATAACCGGGCTGGGCGCCGGGACTCATGGAGCAGCATCAACGCCAGCAGGCCCATGACTTCCGGCTCCGGCAGCAACTCCAGGAGCAGGTGGCCCAGGCGTATGGCCTCGCGGGTCAAGTCGTCACGGGTCAGGTCGGCGCCCATGGACGCCGAATAACCCTCGTTGAATACCAGGTAGATCACGCGCAGTACGCTGTCCAGGCGCTCAGGCAACTCCGCCAGCCCTGGAACTTGGTAGGGGATTTTCGCCTCGCGGATCTTGCCCTTGGCGCGCACGATGCGTTGGGCAATGGTGGCCGGCGTGACCAGGAAGGCTCGGGCAATTTCCTCGGTGCTGAGGTCACAAATCTCACGCAGGGTAAGCGGCACCTGCGCATCGGCCGCCAGCGCCGGATGGCAGCAGGTGAAGATCAGGCGCAGGCGGTCGTCTTCCACGTCTTCGGCACTCCAGTCAGCCGCTTCCAGCGCATCGGCCTGCTCCTGCAGCAACGGGGTGAAACGGGCCTGGCGGCGCAAGCGGTCGATGGCCTTGAAGCGCCCGGTCGACACCAGCCACGCCCCAGGGTTGTCGGGCACGCCATCCTGCTGCCAGCGCTCGACCGCGACGAAGAACGCCTCGTGCAAGGCTTCTTCGGCGAGATCGAAATCCCCCAGCAGGCGAATCAAGGTCGCCAGGACGCGCCGCGAGTCACTGCGGTAGACCGCCTCGACCCGGGCCTTGACGGTCAATCGGGCATGCCCTGGGTCACCAGCGCCACCAGCCGGTCCAGGCTCTCGCCCCACCCCTGGTGAAAGCCCATGGCTTCGTGGGCCTGTTTGTCGGCTTCAGTCCAATGCATGGCGCGCGCGGTGTAGCGGGTCTTGCCGGCAACGTCCTCGAAGGTCACTTCGGCGCTCATGAACGGCTTGCCCGATGGGATCCAGCCGGGCAGGAACGCATCGGTAAACACCAGGCGGCGCGGCGCGTCGATCTCCAGGAACACGCCCTGGGTCGGATACTCGCTGCCGTCGGGCGCGCGCATCAGGGTGCGAAACAGACCACCGACCCACAGGTTCATTTCGCACTCCGGCGTGGTCATGCCGTGTGGGCCCCACCATTGCTGCAACAACGCAGGCTCGGTCCAGGCACGGAACACCCGGCTCGGCGGGGCGTCGATCATGCGGCTGATGGACAGTTCGAATGCAGCGGGTTGAGTGTTCATGGATAAACCTCCTGAGTCTTGTGATTGTTGGGTTCAGAGATTCAAATCACGCACGGGACGTACTTCCACACTGCCGACCCGTGCCGCCGGAATGCCGCCGGCCACCTGCAGCGCCTCATTCAAGTCCCGGGCTTCAATCAGATAGAAGCCGGCAAGCTGCTCCTTGGTTTCGGCAAACGGCCCATCGGTGATCGATAACTTGCCGTTGCGCATGCGCACAGTGGTGGCCGTGCTCACCGGCTCCAGGGCCTCGGCCGCGAGCATGCGGCCACTGCCGTGGACCGCCTCGGCATAGGCGTGGCATTCCGGGTCCTTGGGGCTATCGGGCAGGCTGTGCAGCAAGGCTTCGGCGCTGTAGACCAGGCACAGGTATTTCATGGCGTTCTCCGTTTTCGGACTACTGACTATAGTTGGCAGCGCTCAAGGTTTCAGGTCGAACAGACCGGCGCCGGTTTCCATATCGAAAGGCGCAGACCAGTGCTCATGCACCACCTTCCATTGGCCGTCGATACGTTGATAACCGGCGGTGACGCGCATCCAGCAGGTTTTCAGCACGCCATCTGGCCCAGAGCCACCACAGTGCGCGAGCCAGTGGGCGAAGGCGCTGTTATCGGCGGCGACGATATGCAGCTCATGGAAGTCAAAAACCCCTGGGCCTGGGCAAAACTCCATGCAGGCCTGCCAATGGGCGCGGTAGGCCGCCTTGCCTTTGAACTGCAGGGCATTGACGGCGTCGAACGCGACGATATCGTCGGCGTAAAAGCTGACAATCTGCTCGACATCCTTGGCGACCACCGCGTGTTTCCATTGCTCGATCAGGGTGTTGATTGGGTTGCTCATGGCGATGCTCCTCGGGGTGGAAAATCACGGAAGACACCCTTAGTCGAATGGGCCGACTGCCAATCGACAAGCCTACAAAAAATAATTTCGCCAAGGATAAAGCCGCTAGAATTTGCGACTTCCCTGTAGGACTTCGGATATCTGCTCGATGGAAACCCGCCTCGCGCCCTATGAGACGCTGACTGCTACCCAGCAACAGCAACTCGCCAGCCTCGAAGTCCACCCCGAGCAACTGGCCTTTAGCGGTGATATCTACTGCGCGCTGAACAGCCTGCAAGTCAACCCAAGCCCCGGCATCAAGGGCTTCGCCCTGCTGGCCGACGACGTTCCCGTGGCCTTCCTGCTGCTCAAGCGCCCGCCCTGCCTGCCCCATTGGGCCGACGCACACAGCGCCACACTGCATGCCTTGCAAGTCGACCGCCACCAACAGGGCCGAGGCTTCGGCAAGGCCTGCCTACAAGCCCTACCCGCCGCCGCCCGCCTGGCCTGGCCGCAGATCAGCGCCTTGGAGTTGTCGGTGGACAGCGACAATGTGGCGGCACTGGGCTTGTATTTGCAGCAGGGCTGGGTAGACCGGGGCGAAGCGTATAAAGGGCGGGTGGGTTATGAGCGGCGGTTGGCGCTACTGTTTTGATTACCGGCAAGGAGACTCCCATGCTAACCACCCTGGACCAACTCGAAACCCTCTACGGCCTGCCCCACGAGCGTGCCCTGCGCAAGGAAATCGCGTTTCTCAATGAGGATTACCAGGCGATGGTCAACGCCTCGCCGCTGGTGATTGTCAGCTCTTCAGGCGCCGATGGCCTCGACGGCTCGCCTCGGGGCGATGTGCCGGGGTTTGTGCGGATCATCGATGAACGCACGCTGGCGATCCCGGATCGGCCGGGCAACAACCGCCTCGATACCCTGCGTAACCTGATTGTGGATCCACGGATTGCCCTGCTGTTTATCATTCCGGGGATCGGCGAGACCCTGCGGGTCAACGGGCGGGCGCAGATTTCCATCGAGCCTGAGTTGCTGCAAAGCTTTGCGGTCAATGGCAAGCCGGCACGCTCGGTGATTGTGGTGCAGGTAGAAGCGGCGTATTTCCACTGTTCGAAGGCCTTTGTGCGCTCCGATTGCTGGAACCCGGACAAGCATGTAGAGCGTTCAACGCTGCCGTCAGCGGGGGCCATCCACAAGCGTCTGAATGATGGGCAGTTTGATGCCGAGGCCTATGATCGGGAGATGCCGGAGCGGGTCAAGGCCACGTTGTATTGAGGCCCTGGCCGGCTCGGGCGCCCCTGAGATCGCCATCGCGGGCAAGCCCGCTCCCACAGGTAATTGCGCGGTACCAGGTTTTGAGTACACCCCGATACAAATGTGGGAGCTGGCTTGCCTGCGATGGCGGTGGATCAGGCGATGTACAGGTTATGCGGACTTTTCGACAGGCAGCCAGATTTCCACAGTACCGGTGCCCTTAACCACATCGAAATCGGCGCTGTAACGCTCAAAATCCGGCCCGGCGACCTTGTAGCCCGACGTCGGCAACCACTCGAACATGATCCGCTCATAGGTCTGCGACAGCGCATACACCGGCCCGTAGTGCGCGAAGACGGCATAACGATTGGCCGGCACTTCAATGGATACAAAGTTGCCCGGCACATCATGCTTGGCCGGTACTTCGACGCCGGCGATGTAATCGAATTCTTCTTGCGTGGCGTTGTAGCAAACGCCGTAGGTCACGCCGCCAATGCACTTCTTGATGTCCTTGATGCACGTGTCGAACAGCTCCCACAACTTCGGAATGTCCCCCAGGGTAGCCTTGCCGTAATGGCCGCCGACCCCGGCGATCACCATGGCCTTGCCCTCTTCCATGCGGGGTTCCAGGGGTAGCGTTGCCTGTTGGTTCATCTGCACAATCTCCATGGGTGAGTGACCAAAACCATACCGAGTATAGGGGCATACTCGCTTCATACTCCAGACCGAAAAATTTCCTACGCCATCTGGACAAACGGCTGTCATCGCCCGTATTGTCTGCCCCGCAGGCCACCGCAGTGGCCGACGTCGCTCGGACGGTTCCGGGCGCTTACGTATTCCGAGGCAACAATGGCAGACCAAGGTTCGCCGCGCCGCTTTGCGCGCATAGATCGACTCCCCCCTTATGTTTTCAATATCACTGCCGAGCTGAAGATGGCTGCGCGTCGGCGCGGCGAAGACATCATCGACTTGAGCATGGGTAACCCCGACGGCCCGACCCCACCGCATATCGTGGAAAAACTGGTGACCGTCGCCCAGCGTGAAGACACCCACGGCTACTCCACCTCCAAAGGCATCCCGCGCCTGCGCCGCGCTATTTCGCGCTGGTACAAGGACCGCTATGAGGTGGATATCGACCCGGAAACCGAGGCTATCGTGACCATCGGCTCCAAGGAAGGCCTGGCGCACCTGATGCTGGCCACCCTGGACCAGGGCGATACCGTGCTGGTGCCCAACCCCAGCTACCCGATTCATATCTACGGTGCGGTGATCGCCGGCGCCCAGGTGCGTTCGGTGCCGCTGATTCCCGGCGTGGACTTCTTTGCCGAGCTGGAACGGGCGATTCGCGGTTCGATCCCCAAGCCGAAAATGATGATCCTGGGTTTTCCGTCCAACCCGACCGCGCAGTGCGTGGAGCTGGACTTCTTCGAGCGGGTGATCGCCCTGGCCAAGCAGTACGACGTGCTGGTGATCCACGACCTGGCCTACGCCGATATCGTCTACGACGGCTGGAAAGCCCCGTCGATCATGCAGGTGCCGGGCGCCAAGGACATTGCGGTGGAGTTTTTCACCCTGTCCAAGAGCTACAACATGGCCGGCTGGCGCATTGGCTTTATGGTGGGCAACGCAGAACTGGTCAACGCCCTGGCGCGCATCAAGAGTTACCACGACTACGGCACCTTCACCCCGCTGCAAGTGGCGGCGATTGCCGCGCTGGAAGGCGACCAGCAATGTGTGAAGGACATTGCCGAGCAGTACCGCCAGCGCCGCAACGTGCTGGTCAAGGGCCTGCATGAGCTGGGCTGGATGGTGGAGAACCCGAAGGCGTCGATGTACGTCTGGGCGAAAATCCCCGAGGCGTATGCCGCCATGGGTTCGCTGGAATTTGCCAAGAAGTTGCTACTCGAAGCCAAGGTGTGTGTGTCGCCGGGGATCGGCTTTGGCGAGTATGGCGATGACCATGTGCGCTTTGCGCTGATCGAGAACCAGGACCGCATTCGCCAGGCGGTGCGCGGGATCCGCGCCATGTTCCGGGCTGATGGGCTGGTCACTAAAGCCTGATGCCTAACCCGATCCAACGGTCAATGTAGGAGCTGGCTTGCCGGCGATGCACACACCTCGGGGTGCCAGGCATACCGAGGTGATGCTATCGCCGGCAAGCCGGCTCCTACAGTGATGTCAGTGAAGGTTTAAACCACCAACGACAGCAGCATGATAAAGCCCAGCGCCACGATGGACAGGATGGTCTCCATGGCCGTCCAGGTCTTGAACGTCTCGGCCACGGTCATGTTGAAGTACTGCTTGACCAGCCAGAACCCTGCATCGTTGACGTGCGACAGAATCAACGACCCCGCCCCCGTCGCCAGCACCAGCAACTCCAGGTTGACCCCCGGCACCATCCCCACCACCGGCACCACAATGCCTGCGCCAGTAATGGTGGCAACGGTCGCCGAGCCCGTGGCAATCCGAATCACCGCCGCCACCAGCCAGGCCAGCAGGATCGGGTTGATCTGCGCTGTCACCGCCATATGGCCGATCACATCACCTACGCCGCTGGTCACCAGCATCTGCTTGAAACCGCCACCGGCACCGATGATCAGGATGATCGCGGCGGTCGGCGCAAGGCTGGCATCCAGCAGCTTGAGGATCTGTTTGGAATGGATGCCCTGGCGATGGCCAAAGGTGTACAGCGACAGCAGCAACGCCAGGAGCAAGGCGCTGATCGGGTGGCCGATCATGTCCATCCAGTTACGCACGATGTGCCCGTCTGGCAGGGCGATGTCGGCGAAGGTTTTGAGCAGCATCAGGAATACCGGCAGCAGCACGGTGATCAGGGTGATGCTGAAGCTCGGCAGGTTTTTCCCGTCGGACTCACGGGCCAGTTGGTCCACCAGTTCCTGGGACGGGTTGCCGGGGATGTACTTGGCAATGAACGTACCGAAGATCGGCCCGGCGATGATGGCGGTGGGCAAGGCGACGATCAGGCCGTAAAGGATGGTCTTGCCGATATCCGCGCCAAACACGCCAATGGCCAGCAACGGCCCCGGGTGCGGCGGCACCAGGCCGTGCACCGCCGAGAGGCCGGCGAGCAACGGGATGCCGATCTTGATCAGCGACACACCGGTGCGCCGCGCAACGATAAACACCAGCGGGATCAGCAACACAAAGCCGATCTCGAAGAACAGCGGGATGCCCACCAGGAAGGCGGCGAACATCATTGCCCACTGCACCTTGTCCTTACCGAAGGCGCGGATCAGGGTTTGGGCGATCTGATCGGCACCGCCGGATTCGGCCATCATCTTGCCGAGCATCGTACCCAGCGCCAGAATTATCCCGACAAACCCGAGCACGCCGCCGAAACCGTCCTGGAAGGCCTTGATGATCTTGTCCACGGGCATGCCCGAGGTCAGGCCCAGAAAACCTGAGGCGATGATCAGGGCGATAAAGGGGTGAACCTTGAACCGGGTGATCAACACGATCAACCCGATGATGGTGACCACTGCATCGAGCAGCAGGTAAGACTCGTGGGACATGCCAAACATGGGGGTCGTCTCCTGTTTGTTGTTGTTATTAAAGCGGGTGTTGAGTTTCGTGCCGTCGGATAGCGCTATCTTTCAGCCAAAAAATCATCGGGAAGGTTCAAAGCCGTGGGTCAGCCACCACGCGTGGGTCTGCGCGGCCAACGCGTCGATGCTGTCTTCACTGGCATTGAGGGCCAGGGTCAGCGGCTCGCCAATGGGCGATTCGAGGGTGGCGAACTGGCTGTCGATCAGGCTGGCCGGCATGAAATGGCCGGGGCGATGGGACACACGGTCGGCGGCCACCTCGCGGGTCAGTTCGAGGAAGACAAAGCCCAGGCCCGGCGCGGCTTCGCGCAGGTGATCGCGGTATTTTTTCTTCAGCGCCGAACAGGTCAGCACCGGATGCTCGCCGGCCTTGAGCGCACGGCGCAGCTCATCGCAGAGGATATCGAGCCAGCCGGCACGGTCGTCGTCGTTGAGAGGATGGCCTGCGCTCATCTTTTCGATGTTGGCAGCCGGGTGAAAGCTGTCGCCTTCAATGGCGGTGGCGCCGTTCAACAGGCACAGGGCCTCGCTGACACTGGACTTGCCACAGCCGGAAACACCCATGATGACCAGGGCGGTAACAGGTTGACTCATGAAACACCTCAGGACGCAGATAGCGCTACCTTTGCACGCCCTAAGGCTAGTGCAAAAACAGGCTTTTCCCGCGCCTAATTGTCATTTTTATGGAGTGACGCGTGCATCCTCTCCAACTGTTTGCGCAAGGATCAGGCAACCCTTTGCGCAAGTATTTGCAGGCCTTTGGAGACAGCGCTACCTTAGTGCCTCGATTTTTGTTTGGCAAGCCGCCTGATGACCTCCAAGAACGATAAAAATACCCGCACGACGGGTCGCCCTACCCTTAACGAAGTTGCCCGCCTGGCGGGTGTCAGCCCGATTACCGCCTCCCGGGCCCTGCGCGGGATCAGTACCGTGGCCACCGAACTGGTGGAAAAAGTACAGAAAGCCGCCGCCGAGCTGAACTACGTGGTCAACCCCGCCGCCCGCGCCCTGGCCTCGGCCCGCAGCCAGTCGGTAGTGGTGCTGGTGCCCTCGCTGTCCAACCTGCTGTTTATCGAAACCCTGGAAGCCATCCACCAGGTGCTGCGGCCCAAGGGCTTCGAAGTCCTGATCGGCAACACCCACTATTCCCGGGACGAAGAAGAAAACCTGTTGCGCAACTACATGGCCTACCAGCCTCGGGGCCTGCTGCTGACCGGCTTTGACCGCACCGAAAGCGCCCGGCGCATGGTGGAGTCGAGCAATGTGCCCTGCGTGTACATGATGGACCTGGACCCGACGGCCGGCCTCAACTGCGTCGGTTTCTCGCAGATCAGTGCCGGTGAAACCGCTGCGGCGCACCTGATCTCCCGGGGCCGCAAACGCCTGGCCTATGTCGGCGCGCAACTGGACCAGCGCACACTGCTGCGCGGTGAGGGTTTCCGTCGTGGCCTGCAACAGGCCGGCCTGTATGACCCGGCCCTCGAACTGCTGACCCCGCGCCCCTCGTCGGTGGGCCTGGGTGGCGAGTTGTTCCTGCAACTGTTGGCCAGCCACCCGGACGTGGACGCGATCTTCTTCGGCAACGACGACCTGGCCCAGGGCGCCCTGCTCGAAGCCCTGCGCCACGGGATCAAAGTGCCACAGCAGGTGGCGGTGCTGGGCTTCAACGACCTGCCCGCCTCCAGCTTCATGGTGCCGCGCCTGAGCAGCATCAGCACCCCACGCGAAGCCATTGGCCGACGCGCGGCAGAGCATTTGCTGACGGTGATGGCCGGCAACAAGATCGCCCGGCCGGTGGTGGATATGGGGTTTGAGTTGAAGGTGCGCGAGAGCACCTAGGCGCCAGCTGTAGGAATAGACTGACTCTTTGGCAGCGCCTTGCTCCGTTACCTACGGTTGCGTCAGAATCCGCCGGCTTGTGCGCCTGGGTGGGGCTCTCTAAGGTGGCCCGGTCGCTGAACTTCTCGGTGATCGGGTTTAGTAGCCTGAGCAGTCATACAAATGAGCATGAGCTTCATCTATCAGGCTTACCGCCTGTGCTTGATGGTGGCTGTGCGCAGGGCGCCCTCGTGGCGCGCCGGTTTTTTGTATGACTTTACCGGTCTACTAACCTGCGTACAGCCGCCACCCTTTCGTTTAGTAGCGACCCGGTGGTGGCCCAGCCAAAGGTCATAACGATGTTCAAAGTTACTCCCAACCCCCCGCTTCACGACGCAAAACTCAACCAGGCCGCCCACCGCGCTATTGATCACTACCTCAATCCCCCGACCGCCCCGGCGCCCGAACCTTCCACCCTGTTCACCGTCACTTCCGGCGCCAGCAGCGAAAGCCTGATTGCCAACAGCTATGAAACCTTTTCCTCCGTTACCACGTTGCTGCTGGACCTGTCCGAAGACCTGACCGGCAAAGACCGTGACAGGACCCTGGCGATTCATCAGTTGAGCGAGTTGGGCGTGTTGCTGATGAGCACACTGATGGACCAGCAAACACCGCACAACTAAAAGCCCAGACGCGATCAAAAAGGTGGGAGCGGGCTTGCCTGCGATGGCGGTGTGTCAGCCACCCAAGATAATGACTGGCACACCGCCATCGCAGGCAAGCCAGCTCCCACATTTTTTTACCGTGCCCACTTGGCCCCTGCTAAATTGGCCAACGCCAACTCACACCTGCCAGGGAAGCACCATGGGACATGCGCTGAAAATCTTGGGTCGCACTTCGTCCATCAACGTACGAAAAGTCCTGTGGACCTGCCAGGAACTGAACATCCCCTACGAGCGCGAAGACTGGGGCATCGGCTTCACCCCCACCCAATCACCCGCCTTCCTCGCCCTGAACCCCAACGCCCAGATCCCGGTGATCATCGACGACAACGGCGTGCTGTGGGAGTCCAATACCATCTGCCGCTACCTGGTGGGCCTGCACCAGCGTCAAGACCTGCTGCCCGCCGCCCCCGCGCCTCGCGCCAGGGTCGAGCAATGGATGGACTGGCAAGCCACCGAACTCAACCCGTCCTGGGGCTATGCCTTCCACGCCCTGGTGCGCCAGAACCCGGACTTCCAGGAGCCGCAGCGCATTGCTGGCGGTGTGCGCGGTTGGAACGACAAGATGGGGTTGCTGGAGCAGCAACTGAGCAAAACCGGCGCCTATGTGGCTGGCGACACCTTCAGCCTCGCCGATATCCTGATCGGCCTGTCGGTGCACCGCTGGCGGATGACGCCCATGGAGCACCCGTCCTACCCGGCTGTCGATGCGTACTACGCCCTGCTCAGCCAGCGCCCAGGTTTCCAGGCCTTTGCCCTCGACGGTCACAACTAAGGATTACACGATGAAAGGACTCAACGTACTGCTCACCGGCGCCTGCGGCAGGATCGGCAAGACATTTTTCGAAGCGTCGAAAGATCGCTACCGCTTTACCCTCACCGACCGCGTCGCACCGGGCTTCGCCCTCGACGGCCATCGCTTCGTGCAGGCCGACTTGAGTGACAAAACGGCCCTCACCGCGCTGCTCGACGGCATCGACGTGGTTGTGCACCTGTCGGGCATTCCCCACGCCAGCGCCACCTTCGACGAACTGCTCCCCAACAATATCCTCGCCACCACCTATCTGTTCGAAGCGGCTGTGGCCGCCAACGTCAAGCGCCTGGTCTTCGCCAGCAGCGCCCAGACCATCGAAGGCTACCCGGTGGATCGGCAAATCACCCCAGGCATGCCGGTGCTGCCGGCCAACCTGTATGGCGTGAGCAAATGCTACGGCGAAGCGCTGTGCGGCTATTACGCAGCCAAAACCCCACTCTCCACCATCGCGTTACGCATTGGCGCGTTTGAATTTGTCCAAACCCACGACCTGAACAACGCCCGCGACCTCAGCGCCTGGCTCAGCCCTCGGGATGCCGTGCAGTTGTTGCAACGCTCGGTGGAGGCCGAGGGGGTCAAGCACCTGATCGCCCATGGCATTTCCAATAACCGCTTCAAGCGCCTGGACTTGAGCGAGACCACACGGGTTCTTGGGTATCAGCCGCAGGACGATGCCTTCCAGGTCTTCGAGATTCCCATCACCTACTGAAGGCAATGGCCGCCGACGGCAAACATTGGCCGTCGGCAACCCGCTTGCAGCCTAAAGACTGCCCTCACAGCCAATGAACACAGGGGTTTTAGGTCCCGGCACGCTAATTGCTAAACCCTATGGACCGTTCAAAACCACAGGTGCCCGATCATGTTGGTCAATACCCAAGTCTCGTCCGTGATCCAACAGTCCAAACGCCCCGACCTGGACCCGGCCAACGCCGCCGCCAGCGCGCTGTACAGCGGCGTGATGCAGAACGTGCAGAACGCCGTTGCCGCAACCCAGGTGCAAGCCACGCAAAAGGCTACCGACACCACGGCCAGCAATGTGGATGCTGCGTTTGCCAAGACCCGCCTGCAACTGCAAGCAACGCCGCCGACCAGCGCCACGCCGGCCACCTCAGCCAATACCCAGGCTCGCACAGAATTCAATGAGTACATGACCAAGACGCCGGCCGAGCGCATTCGCGATCAGATCCTCAAGGAAAAGGGCCTGACCGAAGAAGAAGTGAAAGCGATGCCTATCGAACAGCAGAATGCCATTGCCCTGGAAGTGACTGAGCGCCTGAAAATGCAGGCGGCGCAGCAGTTTGCCGAGAAGACTGCCGACCCGCAGATCAAGGCCGTGAAAGATACCCTGGCGGCGATCTGACCCGTGTAGGAGCCGGCAAGCCGGCTCCGTTGGGGGGCTATTGCAGTTGCAGGGTGGAGTTGAACTGACCGATGGCATCCACCACATGCCGCGAGCCTTCCTGGATCTCCAGGATCACCTGCCCCGCTTCATTGGCCAACTCCACCCCCAGCCCGGTACGGCTCAGGCTCGACTGCATGCTCGATACCGCGCTCAGGGACAAATCGTGGTTTTTGCGCACCACATCGACAATCTCGATCGTCGCCTGGCTGGTACGCGCCGCCAGGCTGCGCACCTCGTCCGCCACCACTGCAAAACCACGGCCGTGCTCACCCGCGCGGGCGGCTTCAATCGCCGCGTTGAGTGCCAACAGGTTGGTTTGATCGGCAATCCCGCGAATGGTCTGCACGATGGTGCCGATAATGTCCGACTGCTTGCTCACCGCATCGATGCTCAACGCCGCTTCATTCAGGTCACGGGAGATTTCTTCGATGATCTGCACCGTCTGCTGCACCACTTGCGAACCCTTGCGGGCGCAGGCGTCGTTCTGTACCGAAGTGGCGTGGGCCGAGTCGGCAGCGTTACGCAAGGTGGTGACCTGTTCGGTGATGTCACTGGCGAACTTCACTACTTTGTACAGGCGGCCGTTGGTATCAAAGATTGGGTTGTAGGAGGCTTCCAGAAAAAGTGTCTGACCCTGCTTGTTGCGCCGTTCAAAACGGTGGGAGTGGAATTCGCCGCGGTTGAGGGAGGCCCAGAATGCTTTGTAAGCCGGCGACTCCACCTCCGCGCGATGGCAAAACATGCTGTGGTGCTGGCCAACGATTTCGCCGAGGGAATACTGCACCGTCTTCAGGAAATTCTGGTTGGCATTGAGGATCTGCCCCTGGGGCGTGAACTCAATGACGGCCATGGAACGGCCGATGGCGTCGATCAGGCTTTGGTTTTCATGTTCACGGTGGATCCGCTCGGAAATATCCGACGCCACCTTGATCACGCTCTGCACCTGTTTATCCGGGCCGAACACTGGCATGTAGCTGGCCTCCAGCCACACTTCCTGACCGCTCTTGGTCAAGCGCATGAACGTGCCGCTGATGGGCTCGCCCTGGGCCAGGTCGCGCCACAACTTGGCGTAGGCGTCGCTGCGGTAGTAGGACTCTTCACAGAAGATTCGATGGTGTTTGCCGCGTACTTCCTCGGCGCTGTAGCCCATGGTCCTACAGAAGTTTTCGTTGGCATCCAGTACCACGCCGTCGCGATCGAACTCGATCATCGCCATCGAACGACTGATGGCCGCGAGCTTGGCTTGGGCCTGGGTCAGCGCACAGGAAAAACGCTCGATTTCCAGCAGGTCGGATTTGTGGTGGAGGTTAAACATGATCGGATCACCTTCAGCGCTGTCTTTGAATGACGGTTAGTTCTTGGATTTGACCCAGTACAACTTTCCACAAAACAGGCAAACGCATCCGTCCAGAGACAGGACAAGTGTCAGGCGATAGATAAATGATGGCCAATCGGAGAGTCCATGGGGCAACGCTCGCTGCAAGGCATCCTTTTCTTGATGACCCCCTCAGGGGTCCGCTTTAACCGACACACGTAAATCCATTTAACCTGATGCTCCTTTTTTCCCGGCGCTTTGACATACGCACTCATCTATTCACGGTTTGTATAGTGCTCATCAATCACTATGCAATCGGCCACCCAAAACGCTTCATATGGCAAGCGACATAAGTGGTTATGGGTGAGCATAGACAGGGCTTGGCGCTATGCAAGGCCAGTAATCAGCCAGTATTGATGAACAGGTATTGGAGGGGGACGTGCGGGGGGATGTCAGTGTGTATCGATACCGTATAGGAGCGAGCACGCTCGCTCCTATAGTCAGGCACTCAGTGACCGAACAGGCCTGTCTCGGTTTTCTTGGCTTTTTTGTCCGCGCGTTTTTCATCGGCGGTCTTTGCCGGTTTCTTCTTCGCGGCTTTCTTTGAATCCATACCTTTGGCCATGATGCATGCTCCACTAACAGAGGAAGTAACAAGGGGTATAACACCTATTGCCCAACAGAAGGCGCTTTGCCCGACTTATAATCCCCGGCCCTTGATCACGCCTGTCGAACTACCATGCCCGAGTTGCACATTGATCTACTGGCAGAGCCCCTGTGGCCGCTGCTGAACAAGTTCTACCGCAGCCACAATTCCTCGATGAAAGCCCTCAAGGGCGGCCAGTTGTGGGTGGCGCGCAATAGCGAGATTGTCGCCGGGCTGTGCCTGAGCCCTGTGGTCGGCGGCCAGTGGCTGACCGGGCTGTTTGTCGATCCGACATTGCGCGGGCAAGGGCTGGCAGCGCGGCTGATCGCCAAAGCCATCGCGCCTGTTGAAGGCACCGTGTGGTTACTGTGCCACCCCGACCTGGAAGAATTTTATGCCGCCCAGGGCTTCAGCCAGCAGACCGTGTTGCCACAGTCGTTGGCCGAGCGCCTGGTGCGCTATAAACGCAACAAGCCGATGATTGCCATGGGCCTGTGCCGCCAGGGTTAAGCGTCGGCGGCGGGATCCAGCTCCGGGAACATCACCTCGATAAACCCGAATTTGCTGAAGTCTGTAATCCGCGAGGGGTACAGGCGGCCAATCAGGTGGTCGCACTCATGCTGCACCACCCGTGCGTGGAAACCGTCGGCAATCCGCACAATCGGCTCGCCCTTGGGATCAAACCCCTCGTAGCGAATCTGCTGGTAGCGATCCACCGCACCGCGCAACCCAGGTACTGACAGGCAGCCTTCATAGCCCTCCTCCAGCACCGGGCTCAGCGGGGTAATCAGCGGGTTGATCAGGATGGTCTGGGGCACCGCCGGCGCATCCGGGTAGCGCTCGCTGCTCTCGAAGCCGAAAATCACCAGTTGCAGGTCGACACCGATCTGCGGCGCGGCCAAGCCGACGCCGCCCACGTGCTCCATGGTCTGGAACATGTCATCGATCAACTGCCACAGCTCGGGGCTGTCGAACATTTCCGGTGGCACCGGTGGCGCGATACGCAGCAGGCGCTCATCGCCCATTTTCAGGATTTCACGAATCATCGGTCAGGTTTCATCAGTGGTGGGCTTGGGAATCGAATGGTCCCGGCCAAGGCCCGAGACATGCTGTTTTTCATCGGGGTGATGCTCGCCAAAATCCTTCTCACCGGGGTCCTTGCCTTCGGCAGACATATGCTCGATCACTGCGTTCATCTCCGCGCCCAGCAGCAACACGGCGGCGGAAATATAGAAGTACAACAGTAGGACGATGATCGCGCCGATGCTGCCGTACATGGCGTTGTAGTCGGCGAAGGTCTTGACGTAATAGCCAAAGCCCAGTGAAGCCACGATCCAGACCACCACCGCCAGCACCGAGCCTGGCGTGATAAAGCGAAATTTCTGCTTCACGTCCGGCATCACGTAGTACATCAAGGCCACGGCGAACATCAGCAGGATCACGATCAACGGCCAGCGCAAGATGGTCCACAGGGTCACGACGAATTCCTGCATGCCGATCTGCCCGGCCAGCCATTCCATCACTTGCGGCCCCAGGACCATCAACGCGGCGGCCGCCAGCAACATGCCAGCGATGCCCACGGTGTAGAGAATCGACAGCGGGAAACGTTTCCAGATCGGCCGGCCTTCCACCACGTCGTAGGCGGCGTTCATCGCACTCATCATCAGGCGCACGCCCGCCGAGGCGGTCCACAGCGCAATGACGATACCCACCGACAGCAGCCCACCCTTGGATTGCTGCAACTGGTCGATCACCGGGTTGACCTGCTCCAGGGCCTGGGGCGGCAACACCAGTTCCGACTGCAGGCGCAACCAGCTGAAGAAGTCCGGCAGATGCAGGAAACCGATCAGGGCAATCAGGAACAGCAGGAAGGGGAACAGCGAAAACAGCATCTGGTAGGCCAGTGCCGAGGCGTAGGTAGGCATCTCGTCGTCGATGAACTCTGTGACGGTGCGCATCAATACGCGGTGCAGCGGCAGATCTTTTAATACCGGAAAAATCATAGCGTCTCCTTTCGCCGCAAAAGGTTGAGTTCGTGGGCGACTCAGGGGCCGTTTTCTACATCAAGGTAGCCTATTTGGCGACCTTGAAACAATTTCGAAACTTTAAACATCGGGTGTGACACAAAAACGGCCATCCGTGGATGGCCGTTATGCTGCATGGTGCAAACGCTGGAATCAGGCTTTGTCGACGGTATTCTTTACCGCGTCCTTGACCTTGCCGACCGCTTGCTGGGCTTCGCCCTTCTTCTCTTGGATCTTGCCTTCGGCCTCAAGCTTGGTGTTGTCAGTGGCTTTGCCGACACCTTGCTTGATGTTGCCGATGGCTTCGTTTGCTAAACCTTTTGCCTTATCCGCAGTGCTGCCCATGGTATTTCTCCGTAAGAACAATCAAGGGTTTTGGTCATTACGTAAGGGTTGACCCTGGGCCTCTGCGCAGAGTTTCAATTATTTGCGTAAGGCATTTCATCACCCAGCACAGGTTTGGCTTTATGTTTTGCGGCCAACCCCCGAGAATGCCCGGCAGATTCAGGCTCAACCGCTGAATAACAGATCCCGTAGGAAGGTTATGAAACTCAATAAATCACAGGCCATCGCCCGCAGAAACCTGGAACTGGGCGGTGCCGTGCTCGGCGTCAACAACTGCCACTTCACCGACCTGGACCGCAAGCGCAACATCTGGTGGTTCGACCTGCCAGTGGCACGCATCGCCATCGGCCAATACGAGTGGATTCATTTGTTGATGCACAACGCCGAGACCGACCAGTTGCTGCACCTGAAAGTACCGACCGTGTACCTGCGTGAAAAGCTTGAAGGGTTGGTGGTGCGCAACGCGGGCAAGCGCAAGCCGGAGATTACCCTGGAGCTGAGCGCGGACAAGGATTCGTTCCTGAAAGATGTACGCCCGGCAGGCGCTGGCGTGAGCTTCGCGCAGTTCGCCCTGTAAATACCCGATCACAAATGTGCGGGCTGACATGACGCCATCGCGGGCAAGCCCTAATGCCAGTCAGTTAAGCGCAGCCCCCACAGGGGGTTGTGCTGTACAGGAGTTTTGAGTGTGGCCCAGGAAAAATGGCTTGTCGGGTCGCCGCATCGCGGCGATAGCGGTGGGTCAGTCGAGACTCAGCGCCCAATAAAAAGCCCCGCATGCGCGGGGCTTTTTGTTTACTTCTTCAGGCCAAGCTTCTTGAGCTCTTCATCACGCAACTCGCGACGCAGGATCTTGCCCACATTGGTGGTCGGCAGTGCCTCGCGGAACTCGACAGCCTTGGGCACTTTGTAGCCGGTGACGTTGGCGCGCATGTGCTCCATCACCTGCTCCTTGGTCAGGGTCGCGCCCGGTTTGACCACGATGAACAGCTTGATGTGCTCGCCCGACTTTTCGTCCGGTACACCAATGGCCGCGCATTGCAGTACGCCTGGCAGGCTTGCCAGCACGTCCTCCAGCTCGTTGGGGTAGACGTTGAAGCCGGAGACCAGAATCATGTCTTTCTTGCGGTCGACGATGCGCATGTAGCCGTCTGGCTGGATGATCGCGATATCACCGGTTTTCAACCAGCCTTCGCTGTCGAGTACTTCGGCGGTGGCGTCTTCACGCTGCCAATAGCCCTTCATCACTTGCGGGCCCTTGACGCATAGTTCGCCGATTTCACCCAGGGGCAACTCGACGCCCTCATCCGAGATGACTTTGCACAGGGTCGAAGGCACCGGGATGCCAATGGTGCCGATCTGGATATTCTGGATTGGGTTGACCGTGGCCACCGGGCTGGTTTCGGTCATGCCGTAGCCTTCGCAGATATTGCAGCCGGTCACGGCTTTCCAACGCTCGGCGGCCGCCAGTTGCAGGGCCATGCCGCCCGACAGGGTGACCTTGAGCGCAGAGAAATCCAGCTTGCGAAAGCCTTCGTTGTTGCACAGGGCCACGAACAAGGTGTTCAGGCCGACAAAACCGCTGAACTTCCACTTCGACAACTCCTTGACCATCGCCGGCAGGTCGCGCGGGTTGCTGATCAGGATGTTGTGGTTGCCGATCAGCATCATCGCCATGCAATGAAAGGTGAAGGCATAGATATGGTAAAGCGGCAGCGGCGTGATCAGGATTTCGCAACCTTCATTGAGGTTGGAGCCCATCAGCGCCTTGCATTGCAGCATGTTGGCTACCAGGTTGCGATGGGTCAGCATCGCGCCCTTGGCTACGCCGGTGGTGCCACCGGTGTATTGCAGCACGGCCACGTCTTCGCTGGCAGGGCTGGCGTCGGTGACAGGTTGGCCATGGCCCTTGGCCAGGACGTCGTTGAACTTGATCGCCTGGGGCAAGTGATAGGCCGGGACCATTTTCTTCACGTACTTGATGACGCTGTTGATCAGCAGCCGCTTGAGCGGCGGCAACAGGTCAGCCACTTCGGTGACGATCACGTGCTTGACGCCAGTCTTGGGCACGACCTTTTCTGCCAGGTGCGCCATGTTGGCCAGGCAGATCAGGGCCTTGGCCCCGGAGTCGTTGAACTGGTGTTCCATTTCCCGCGCGGTGTACAGCGGGTTGGTGTTGACCACGATCAGGCCGGCACGGATGGCACCGAACACGGCGACCGGGTATTGCAAGAGGTTGGGCAGTTGCACGGCGATTCGATCACCGGGCTGCAAGTCGGTATGCTGTTGCAGGTACGCGGCAAAGGCACCGGACAATTCGTACAGCTCACCGTAGGTGATTGTCTTGCCCAGGTTGCTGAAAGCCGGTTTGTTGGCGAAGCGCTGGCAGGACTGTTTCAGTACCGCCTGAATATTTTGATACTCGTCTGGATTGATGTCTGCAGCAATCCCGGCGGGGTACTTATCCTTCCAAAAGTCTTCGATCATGGAAGCCCACTCCTCAGCGACGCGAATTCATTCACCGCATTTGATGCGATTATTATTTGTGTGTGTTTTTAGGTGATTCTGGCTGTTTCAAGCAGGCCGAGAGGTCACAAAGCGCGCCGAGAGTAGCAGCTTTGCAAAGGGCCGCCTAGAGCCAAAAGAAGGTCCTACAGTCATAAACATGACTCAAGAATATCCAGTAGTCACTTTTAGAGCAAAAATTCTATAAGCCACGGAACAGCTCTACTTTAAGGGCGTACGCAGTAAATGTGGGAGCTGGCTTGCCTGCGATGGCGGCGGGTCAGTCGACGCATCCTTCGACTGATACACCGCCATCGCAGGCAAGCCAGCTCCCACATTTGAATCGTATTTCAATTGAGATCAGGCGATGTCGCGAAGCTCGCGCCGTAGGATTTTTCCCACCGGTGTCATCGGCAGCGAGTCCCGCAACACAATGTACTTGGGCACTTTGTAGCCGGTGAAGTTGGCCTTGCAGTAGGTCTTCAGCTCCTCAAGGCTGACGCCCTGGGCCCGCGCCACCACGAACAGTTTCACCGCCTCGCCGGTACGCTCGTCCGGCACGCCGATCACTGCGCAGTTGGCGACGTTGGGGTGGGCCATCACCACATCCTCGATCTCGTTGGGGTACACATTGAAGCCCGAGACAATGATCAGGTCCTTCTTGCGATCGACAATGCGCACAAACCCGTCCGGGTCGATCACCGCAATATCGCCAGTCTTGAGCCAGCCTTCGGCGTCCAGGGTCTCGGCGGTGGCCGCCGGTTGCTGCCAGTAGCCCTTCATGACCTGCGGGCCCTTGATGCACAGCTCGCCCCGCTCACCCAGCGGCAACTCCTCGCTGGCGTCATCGATGACCTTCATCGCCGTGCCCGGCACCGGAATACCCACGGTGCCCAGGCGCGATTGATCACCGTAGGGGTTGGTGCTGGCCACCGGCGACGTTTCGGTCAGGCCGTAGCCTTCGCCGATGGAACAACCGGTGATCTGCTTCCAGCGCTCGGCCGTGGCCTTGACCAGGGCGGTGCCGCCGGAGTTGGTGATCTTCAGGTGGGAGAAGTCCAGGGTCTTGAAGTCCGGGTGTTCCATCAGCGCGACAAACAGCGTGTTGAGCCCCAGCAGCCCAGTGAACCGCCACTTCTTCAGTTCCTTGATAAAGCCGCCGATGTCCCGTGGATTGGTGATCAGCACGTTGTGGTTGCCGGTGACCATCATGCACATGCAGTTCGCGGTGAAGGCATAGATGTGGTACAGCGGCAGCGGCGCAATCATCACCTCCTGCCCTTCCTTGACCAGCGGATGCCCGTCTTCACGCAACTGGGACATGCACGCCCGCACCTGCTGCATATTCGCCACCAGGTTGCCGTGGGTGAGCATCGCGCCCTTGGCCAGGCCGGTGGTGCCGCCGGTGTATTGCAGCACGGCGATGTCATCGAGAGTCATCGGATGACGGGTCACGGCCAGGCCCGCGCCCATGCGCAAGGCGCGCTTGAACGACACCGCCCGAGGCAGGCTGTAGGCCGGGACCATTTTCTTCACCTTGTCGACCACGGTGTTGATCAGCCAACCCTTGGCGGCAGGCATGAAGTCGCCCATTTTTGCTTCGATCAGGTATTCGATCTCGGTGTCGGCCGCCACTTCCTGGACCCTGGAGCCGAACAGGTTGAGGTAGACCAGCCCACGAATGCCCGCGTCCTTGAACTGATGGCGCATTTCCCGCGGGGTGTACAGCGGGTTGGTGTTGACCACCACCAGCCCGGCGCGCAAGGCGCCGAACACGGCAATCGGATAATGCAGGACGTTGGGCATCTGCACCGCGATGCGGTCGCCCGGCTTGAGATCGGTGTGGTGCTGCAGGTAGCCGGCGAACGCCGCGCTCTGGCGCTCCAGGTCGGCGTAGGTCAGGGTGATCCCCATGTTGCTGAATGCCGGACGGTCGGCAAAGGCCTTGCAGGAACGCTCGAAGACTTCGATTACTGACTTGTACGCCGACAGGTCAAGCTCGTTGGGCACACCGGCCGCGCGTTTGTCATTCCAGAAATCAGGTTGCATTATTCTTGTCCTCTTACCCGAGTGTGCCCGACCGCTTCCGGCTGTTTATGGGAAGCGGAGCTTCGGGGACGTTAGCAGCTATGGCCAAACAGGCAAATACACTAAAACGTGTCATTGATTGTATGAATCTTGCCCCTGAGGCCAAGGGTGATCAGACGCCCGCCCCCGGATGAGCTATACACTGCAACGACCCTGAGCAAAGGAAGCGCCATGAACCACACCACTTTCTGGCTGACCGCGAACGACCGCAGCCGCCTGTACGTCAACCAATGGCTACCGGACGGGCCGCCCACGGCGCTGGTGATGTTGGCCCATGGCATGGCCGAGCACAGCGGCCGCTATGGGCGCCTGGCCCAGGCCCTGTGTGACGCAGGCTACGGTGTGTATGCCCCAGACCAGCGCGGCCACGGCCGTACGGCCGATGAAGGCACCCTGGGCCTGTTCGCCGAACGCGATGGCTGGAACAAAGTGGTAGGTGACCTGGCCGCGCTCAACCAGCACATCGGCCAGCAGGCCCCCGGTGTGCCGATCATCCTGCTGGGCCACAGCATGGGCAGCTACATCGCCCAAGCCTATTTGCTGCATCACAGCGCCAGCCTGCATGGGGCGATTCTCAGTGGCTCGAATTTCCAGCCGGTGGCCCTGTACCGCGCCGCCCAACTGATCGCCCGCGCCGAACGCCTGCGCCAGGGCCTGCGGGGCCGTAGCGCGTTGATCGAGTTTCTATCGTTTGGCTCATTCAACAAGGCCTTCAAGCCTAACCGCACGGCATTCGACTGGCTGAGCCGCGACCCGGACGAGGTGGACAAGTACGTCAACGACCCCCTGTGCGGCTTTCGCTGCACCAACCAGCTGTGGATCGACCTGCTCGGCGGCTTGCAGCAAATCAGCAAAGCGTCCAATCTCAAACAGATTGATCCGGGCCTGCCGATTCTGGTGATGGGCGGCGAATGTGATCCGGTCAGTGAGGGCAAGCGTCTCACCCGTCTGGCTAACGCGCTGCGGCAGGCAGGCTGCCAGAACCTGCAAGTGAACATTTACCCGCAAGCACGCCACGAACTCTTCAATGAAACCAACCGTGATGCGGTCACCGCCGATGTGCTGGCATGGATGGCACAGGCCGTGGACCATCGAAGGCCTGCGCGCTGCGAGTGAAGGCACAAATATTTTCGTTTAAAATCAACGAATTAAGATTATCGATTAGCCACAGGATGCACGATTAGATGACCCAGGTTACCAACACTCCGTACGACGCCCTCGAAGTTGGCCAGAAAGCCACCTACAGCAAAACCGTGGAAGAGCGCGATATCCAGCTGTTCGCGGCAATGTCCGGCGACCATAACCCGGTACACCTGGATGCCGAATTCGCCAAGGCGACCATGTTCAAGGAGCGTATCGCCCACGGCATGTTCAGCGGCGCCTTGATCAGCGCGGCAGTCGCCTGTGAGTTGCCTGGGCCGGGCACTATCTATATCGGCCAGCAGATGAGCTTCCAGAAGCCAGTGAAAATCGGCGACACCCTGACCGTACGTCTGGAAATCCTCGAGAAGCTGCCCAAGTTCCGCGTGCGGATTGCCACTCAGGTGTTCAACCAGCGTGATGAGTTGGTGGTGGATGGCGAAGCCGAGATCCTCGCGCCACGCAAACAGCAGGTTGTGACCTTGACCGAGTTGCCGGCGATCAGCATCGGCTGACCAGGAATGTGAAATAAAAATGTGGGAGCGGGCTTGCCCGCGATGGCGTCATTTCAGTCGATACATACATCGACTGATCAACCGCTATCGCAGGCAAGCCAGCTCCCACATTTGTTACTGCACCGCGGTTCAGGACTGGGCGCGAGCCTGGTTACGCAGGGCTTTGACCTGGTCGTGATTGCGCTGTGCACCGTGGTACTGACGCTCAACCAGGTCACGAATACCCACCAGGTTGTGCTTGTTGATTTTCTCGATGGCCTCTTTATAAGCCTTCAATGCGTGGTCTTCACCGCGCTCGGCTTCGTTGAGCACGGCCTCTTCGTCCTTGCCTGTCACCAGCGACTTCACGTCCACCCAACCGCGGTGCAGTGCACCGGCAACGCTGCCGGAATCTTCCGGGTCACCACCCAAGGCGCGCACGGCCGTTTGCAGTTCGGCAGCCGCCGTCGCGCAGTCTGCGGAACGCTTGGTGAACAGCGCCTTGAGCTCTGGATGCTTGATGTCTTCTGCGCAGGTCTTGAAGCCTTCCTGGCCGTCTTTACTGGTTTCGATCAGGTCATTGAGTACGGAGATCGATTCTTTGTTGATGTCAGTCATTTTTCAATTCCTTCGCGGGTTTAGAAACGTATTGGGGTAGTTGCAGCGCCCGTGCCAGGTCTTGAATTAATATTTAATCTTTTATTTTCAATAACTTATAAATACCAAGCAAATCTGTATCCGCTTTATTTGCATGATCTGTCATTTGGCCTTCATGCAGAATGCCTGTATTTTCCAAGGCACCCTCCTGATTGCCTGAAGCCCGTATGAACCCCGAAAAACTCGAACTGCTGATCACCCGCCAAATGCCATTCGGCAAGTACAAAGGCACGATCATTGCTGACCTGCCCGGCCCTTACCTGAACTGGTTTGCCCGCGAAGGATTCCCCCACGGCGAGTTGGGCGGCCTGCTGGCGTTGATGCAGGAAATCGACCACAACGGCCTGGCCGAACTGCTGGAACCGTTGCGCGCCAAACATGGCAAACCCGCCCCACGCCACTAATCGAGCCTGACCATGCCCCACACCCGCGACGAGGCCTACTGGCAGGCCATTGCCCAGCGCTATGAGCTGGAACCCGGCCCCATCAATCTGGAAAACGGCTACTTCGCCCGCATGAGCCGCGCGGTGCTGGCCCAGTATCAGGAGCACGTGGCGTTTATCAATCGCAGCAACTCGGTGCATGTGCGCCAGCGCTTCGAGCAAGGGCAAGATGTCGAGATTCGCCGGCAGTTGGCCGAGTTGATCAACGTCGATCCAGAAGCCGTCGCCTTCACCCGCAATGCCACCGAAGCCCTGCAGTCGCTGATCCGCAACTACAACCGCCTGCAACCGGGTGACCAGGTGCTGATCAGCGACCTGGAATACGACACGGTCAAGGGCGCCATGCGCTGGCTCGCCGGCTACCGTGGGGTGGAGGTGATCGAAGTGTCCCACGCCCACCCGGCCAGTTTCGACAGCCTGGTGCAGACCTATCGCGACACTTTCAGCCGTTACCCATGCCTGAAACTGATGGCCCTGACCTATGTCACCCACCGTACCGGCCTGGTGATGCCGGTCGAGGCCATCGCCCACGCGGCACGGGAGTATGGCGTCGAGATCATCCTCGATGGCGCCCACGCGTTGGGCCTGATCGACTTCGACCTGGACCGGCTGGGCATCTCGTTCGCCGGCTTCAACCTGCACAAGTGGATCGGTGCACCGCTGACCCTGGGCTTTGTGTATATAGCCCCTGGGCGTCTGGCGGAAATTGATCCAGACATGGGCGAGTTCCATTACCCGGCAACCGATGTGCGCGCCCGTACGCCCTACAGCACACCGAACTTTCCGGCGCTGATGACCTTGCCGCTGGTGTTCGAAGAACATCGGGCCCTGGGCGGTGCGCAGGCCAAGGGCGCGCGGTTGAGTTACCTGCGTGACCTGTGGGTGAGCCAGGTGCGGCCATTGCCGGGGATCGAGGTAGTGACCCCGGATGATCCACGGTTGTATTGCGCGATTACCGCGTTCAAATTCAGCGGGCGCGATCAGCAAGTGATGGCGGATCGATTGCTAGCTGAGCACAACCTGTTTACCACCCTGCGCAGTGGCGCGGCGTTTGGTACCTGCATACGGGTGACGCCGGGGTTGGTGACGTCGGCGGCGGACATCGGCGTGCTGGTCAATGCGATTACCGAGCTGAACACTGATTAAAATGTGGGAGCTGGCTTGCCTGCGATGGTCGTTAACGATGACGAATGAATACCAGATACTCTGATGTGTTCTTTCGGGCGTCATCGCAGGCAAGCCAGCTCCTACAGGGGAATGCAGCTTCGCGCTCTGGTTTTGCTGTTGCTCTGTTTTTGATCTTAGGCGCCCCGTCAAACCACGATGGCCGCAGGCAGGTATTGCGCAGTGGGCACCCCGGCATGGATGCCGGGGTAGCCGCGACACGGCCATGAATGGCCGATCGCGGCGGGCCCACGGAGCAATGCCTGACTGCGGGCATGCCGAGCCTAGGCGAGGCACCGAGTGGTGGGGCAAGAGCGTTTTGCTTACTTTGGCGCTTCTCCAAAGTGAGCCGCCGTAAGGGCGGAACCCTAAGTGGCCGTTACCGCAGCAATGGATATGTACACAAACCGAGAAGAGAGTTGTGTAGATACCTATGGCCATCGCAGGCAAGCCAGTTCCCACACAAGCCACCCCCATTTGGGTTACGGTGATATTTCGCTTTTCTATAGGCAAAAAAAAGCGGCGCACCGACCAAGTGCGCCGCAAACATGCCGTGAAGCACAGCAACAACGATTCAGTAAATCAGATCAATCCAGCAGCGCCAGCGCCTGGGCGGTGACTTCCTGGATGCGCGCCCAGTCGCCGTTCTTGATCCACTCTGGATCAAGCATCCAGCTACCGCCCACACACATCACGTTTTTCAACGCCATGTAGTGTTTGATGTTGGCCGGGCCAACGCCGCCAGTGGGGCAGAATTTCACTTCGCCAAACGGGCCGCCCAGGGCCTTGATGGCCGCTACGCCGCCGCTGACTTCCGCCGGGAACAGCTTGAAGCGGCGATAACCCAGGCCATAGCCTTCCATGATGCCGGAGGCATTGCTGATGCCAGGCAGCAGCGGGATCGGGCTGTCGACACTGGCTTCAAGCAGGTCGCGGGTAATGCCGGGGGTGACGATAAACTGCGAGCCCGCCGCCTCGGCCGCCGCCAGCATGGTGCGATCGAGCACCGTGCCCGCGCCCGTCACCAACTCCGGACGCTGCTCACGCAGGACCTGGATGGCCTTGAGCCCGAACTGCGAACGCAGGGTCACTTCCAGCGCGGTCAAGCCACCCGCCGCCAGGGCATCGGCCAGGGGTAGAATGTCCTGTTCGCGGGCAATGGTGATCACCGGCAGGATCCGCGCCTTGGCGCAGAGGCTGTCGATCAGGGCAACTTTATCCGCCATGGACACGGTCGGGTGAGGGCTTTTCATAGCGGCTGATCCTTGGCTCATGGGCACCAGTAAATCTCTAGAGTAGGTTGCAAAAACGCGCGAATCGGCATGCCGGCAACATCGTCGCCGGCCAGCGCTTCGCTCAGGGTGTGGAGTTTCGAGTCGCCGGCAATCGACAACACTGTGTAGCGGGCACTGGCCAACAGCGCACGACTCATGGTCAGGCGCTGATGGGGCACGCTCGGCGCCAGCATCGGCCAGCACCGGCGCGTGCCATCGGGCTGCAGCGCTTGGGCCAGGTTCGGGCTGTTGGGGAACAACGACGCGGTGTGCCCGTCATCGCCCATGCCCAGCACCAGCACATCGATCGCCGGCAGTTCGGCCAGCAGGCGATCGGCTTGTTCGGCGGCGCCGTCCAGGTTCGCCGCGGCACTGTAGAGGCTCAAAAATCTGGCCTTGGCCGCCGGCCCTTGCAGCAGATGTTTCTTCAGCAGGCCGGCGTTGCTGTCGGCATGTTCCACCGGCACCCAGCGCTCGTCGGCCAGGGTGATAGTCACCTTGGACCAGTCCAGGCCCTGCTTGGCCAGATTCTGGAAAAACGCCACCGGGCTGCGGCCACCGGACACCACCAGGGTGGCTGCGCCACGGGCGCTGATGGCCGCGCGCAGTTGTTCGGCCACGTCATTGGCCAAGCCTTCGGCCAGCAGTACCGGCGTGCGGTACTCATGGGGTGTTACGCCCTGAGGCAGTTGCAAATCAGATATCGCCATACCACGACCTCCCATCCCGCGTGATCAGTGCAATGGAGCTCATCGGCCCCCAGGAACCCGCCGCGTACGGCTTGGGTGCATCACCGGACTTTTTCCACCCGGCGATCAACTGGTCACACCACTTCCACGCGGCTTCGATTTCATCTTTACGCACAAACAGGTTCTGATTGCCGCGCATCACTTCCAGCAACAACCGCTCGTAGGCATCGGGAATCCGCGTGCTACGGTAGGTGTCGGAAAAATTCAGTTGCAGTGGCCCGCTGCGCAGTTGCATGCCCTTGTCCAGGCCCTGCTCCTTGGTCATCACGCGCAAGGAAATCCCTTCGTCCGGTTGCAGGCGGATGATCAGCTTGTTGCTGATCTGCAGGCGCTGCTCGGGGGCGAAGATATAGTGGGACGGTTCCTTGAAGTGGATGACGATCTGCGACAGTTTTTGCGGCATGCGCTTGCCGGTACGCAGGTAGAACGGCACCCCGGCCCAACGCCAGTTGCGGATATCGGCACGCAGGGCAACGAAGGTCTCGGTGTCGCTCTGGGTGTTGGAGTTCTCTTCTTCCAGGTAACCCGGCACCGGCTTGCCGGCGCTGTAGCCAGCGATGTACTGGCCGCGTACCACCTGGGTGGTCAGGCCTTCCGGGCTGATCGGCGCCAGGGCCTTGAGCACCTTGACCTTCTCGTCGCGGATGCTGTCGGCGGACAAGTCGGCCGGCGGGTCCATGGCGATCAGGCAGAGCAGTTGCAACAAATGATTCTGGATCATGTCCCGCAGTTGCCCGGCCTTGTCGAAATAACCCCAGCGGCCTTCGATCCCCACTTGCTCGGCCACAGTGATTTCCACGTGGGAGATGTAGTGCTGGTTCCACTGGGTTTCAAACAGGCTGTTGGCAAAACGCAGGGCGATCAGGTTTTGAACCGTCTCTTTGCCCAGGTAGTGGTCGATGCGGTAGGTGCGGTTTTCCGGGAAAAACTGCGCCACGGCGTCGTTGACCTTGCGCGAGGATTCCAGGTCCGAGCCGATGGGCTTTTCCAGGACCACGCGGGTATTTTCCGCCAGGCCGACCTTGGACAGGTTCTCGCAGATCGCGCCATACACCGCCGCCGGGGTGGCGAAGTAGGCGATCAGGCGTTGTTCGGTGCCGGCCTTGGCGGCCAGGGCCACGTAGTCATCGGCATTCATGAAATCGACGTGCACATACGCCAGGCGCGCCAGGAAGCGCGTGGCCACCGCTTCATCCAGCTCTTGGCCGACGTATTTGCGCAGTTCGTGCTCGATGTGGTCCAGGTGCTGCTGCTCGGAACCGGCTTCGCGGGCCAGGGCCAGGATGCGGGTGTCGGCGTGCAAGAGGCCGGCGCCATCGAGTTGGTAGAGGGCAGGAAATAACTTGCGCAGCGCCAGATCACCCAAGGCGCCAAACAGGGCAAAGGTGCAGGGTTCCACGGTTATCGAAGGCATGATGTTTGTTCTTTTATCAAGTTAAGCTACAAATACCTTTTTTCAAGGCATCACTCAAGGAAAAATGTAGTAATAACCACAACATTTTCCCAAAATACGCATTGCGAGTGGTGGTGTTCAACTACCCTCAGTAGGATAGGCCACCGCCAAGGGCCGCTCGTCGACCTTTTACTGGCCCTTACTTGCATCGTCGCCCGAAGGAAAGACTGAATGGACCGCGTGCGAAATCTTCTGGAACAGATCCGGAACCGCCTCGAAGAATTGAACAAGGCCGAGAAAAAAGTCGCCGAGGTCATCCTGCTCAACCCACAGCAGGCGACCCGCTTCTCGATCGCCGCCCTCGCCCAAGCCGCCTCGGTCAGTGAACCGACGGTCAACCGTTTCTGCCGTTCGTTCGGCGTCAGCGGCTACCCTGAACTGAAACTGCAGCTGGCGCAAAGCCTGGCCAGTGGCGCCGCCTATGTCAGCCGTGCAGTGGAGGCTGATGATAACCCCGAGGCCTACACGCAGAAGATTTTTGGCAGCGCCATTGCCTCATTGGACAGCGCCTGCCAGGCCCTGGACCCGAACCTGATCAGCAAGGCCGTGGACCTGCTGATCCAGGCGCGGCAGATCCACTTCTTCGGCCTCGGTGCCTCGGCACCGGTGGCCATGGATGCCCTGCACAAGTTCTTCCGTTTCAACCTGTCGGTGACGGCCCATGCGGATGTGCTGATGCAACGGATGATTGCTTCGGTGGCGCATACCGGCGAATTGTTCGTGATCATTTCCTACACCGGCCGCACCCGCGAGCTGGTGGAAGTGGCGCGCATCGCCCGGGAAAACGGCGCCTCGGTGCTCGGCGTGACTGCCGAGAACTCGCCACTGGCCAAGGCCAGTACGGTGAGCCTGAACATCCCGTTGCCGGAAGACACCGACATCTATATGCCGATGACCTCGCGGATCATTCAGTTGACGGTGCTGGATGTGCTGGCCACCGGCATGACCTTGCGCCGTGGCGTGGATTTCCAGCCCCATCTGCGCAAGATCAAGGAAAGCTTGAATGACAGCCGGTATCCGGTTGGCGATGAATTCAACTAGGTAGGAATTTCTTCCAGCCATACCGGCCCTATCGCGAGCAAGCCCGCTCCCACAGGCTGACCGTATTCCAAGGGTGGACTCGGTCAACCTGTGGGAGCGGGCTTGCTCGCGAAGACGGCATCAGTAACGCCGCTAAACCCCCGCCCGGGCCTGCAAACTCAAATGCGCCCTCTCCCCCGGCGCCAGGCTGGCCCCGGCCATGGCCGACTCGACACACACAAACCCCGCCGCCTCGTTAAAGCTCACCCCCAGCAACGGCCGGCTGCCCGGATGCCAGACCACCGTGTCGGCACTGTCGCCAGTGTCGATGCACAGTTCGCGCTGCCAGGCGTGGTCCTTGAGCTGCAATTCGCCCTCATGCTGGAACACCCGCTGGCAGCCGCCATCGACGCGCAGCTCACCTTCCTGCTGGCAAACCTGGCGACTCAACTGGTCGTAACCCTGTGCCCCGTCGAGTCCAGACAGCGCTACCTCGCCAACGTTGCCGATCCGCCAATAAGCATGCAACGCATGGCTCAATTGGCACGGCAGCTCGTCCTGGTGCTCGGTGCTCAGGCGCAGCTCCAGGCTTTCGCCCAGGTGCGCATGCAGGTCCACCTGCCAATCGCACAGTTGCAATTGCCAGTGCAGGCGCACGCCGTCGTCGTCGGTGCTGCTGTCCAGCAGTTTCCAGTCAATCAAGCGTGCCCAACCATGGGACGGCCAGGCGTTTTCGCTGGGATGGCGGCCATACCAAGGCCAGCACACCGGCACACCGCCACGGATCGCCCCGACTTGCGGCCACTTTGCCGCGCACCACAGCCATGGCTTCTGGCCTGCGGGTTGGAAGTGCAGCAACTGCGCCCCCTGACGGCTGAACACCGCCTGGCACCGCGGATGATCGATCACCAGCACGTCGCGCATCTGGAAGCGCTCCCAGGCGAATACCGGCTGCTCGCGCAGGGATTTGAAAAAGCGTTGCAGCGGATGCTCATGCATGTGCCACGGTCCTGTAGATCACTATCGCTCACCTCTTGGGTGAACCTGTGGAAGCTGGCTTGCCAGCTCCCACATGAGTTATGCGCACCAACCCAAAAAAAAGCGGATAGCCATGGCTACCCGCAAATGCGCACAGAGAGAAGGAGCTTATCGCAACCGTGTTAGAACACCGACTGAATTTTCAGACCGGCGACCAAGGCGTTGTCGACTTTATCCACGCCACCTGGGTGGGTGACGTATTGCAGGTTGGGACGCACGGTCAACCAGTTGGTCACGTGGAAGCCGTAGTTGATTTCGTAGTTGTACTCGGTGCTGCGCAGTGGCGCATAACCTACCTGGCTGTAATCGGTGAACCCGCCAGCTTCGTTCAACAACTCGGCGTTCTTGCGCACGTCATCGTTGACATGCAGGCGCGCAGCGCCAATGCCCACGTCATCTTTTGGACGCGCATCGAATGGGCCCTTGTACACCAGCATGATCGACTGATAGTTATCGACCGTGTTGGTTTCCTTGTCGTGGAAGGTGGCGTTGGCCGCAATGTTCAGGCCGCGGGATGCGTCGCCGTTATGGGTGGTGAGTTGCTGTTGCGCAACGAACCAGTAGCCCTTTTTGCTGCTGCGGGTACGGTAGTCTGCGCCAGTGGTGGCCGCATTGTCGCCGTTGACGTCTTCACGTACATCGGGAGCATCGGCGGCGCTCTTGTAGTAACCCACACGGTATTCGCCCGGCAGGTTGTTGACCTTCGGCGACCAGACCAACTCCACCGGGATCACTGTACCTTTGGTGCCACTGCCGCTGAGCTTGAAGCCGTTGCCGTGTTCCAGCTGCGAGGGGTTCTGGTTGTACGCACCGATCTGCGCATACAGCTCTGGCGTGATGTTGTACTTCACGCGGATCGCGGCCTGGCTGACCGGCCAGTTGTACCAGGTGTTGACGTAGTTACCCACTTGGGAACCACAGAACGACAGGTTCTGGAAGTCGCACGGGAAGGTATTGAAGTCTTCGCCCTCACCGAAATAACCGAGTTTCACATCCAGCTTGTTGTCGAACATCTGGTGCTGAATCCAGAACTGGGTCAGGCGCACCATATGGCCACGGCCGTACACTTCTTGAGACGAACTCAGGGTGCTTGCACGTGGGTCGCCAATACGGTCATTGGAGATGTTGCGGCCGTTACGGCTGGTCATCTGGATCTTGGCCTGGGTGTTGTCCCAGCCCCAGAGCTTTTGCAGGTCCAGCGCTACGCCGAGGCCGAACTGGTCAGCATAACGACCGGTCTTGTCATCGTTGTAGCCGCCGTGGGCGTTGTAGCCCGCTTCCCCAACGTAGTCGGCCTTGATGTCGATACCCTGCTCGATCAGCTTGGTCCGCTCGCCGCCCCAATCGCCGGTCATCCACTTGGAATCGGCACTGAACGCTTCGTCTGCCATCGCATTGGCAGACAAAACCAGCGCTGCCACTGCTGACAACTGGCAGATCAAGCGAGTGTTGTTATGTTGCTTTTTCATCCCTACATCCTCGTCTTTATTGTTATTAACTGTTTTTATCTAACGCGGTTTACAGCTATTTCCGAAACATCCACATCGAATGTGTGGGAGCGGGCTTGCTCGCGATGGCATCACCGCGGTGTATCTGCAAGTCCGAGTCGCCTGTATCGCGGGCAAGCCTGCTCCCACATTTTGATTTTCAGCGGCCCTTGAATTGGGTCACGTTGTCGGCATGCTGCTGTGCCGGCTGCATAGCTGCGGTGCCCAGGCGTTCGCCGGTCTTGGCGTCGAACAGCAGCACCTTGGCCGGATCGAACTGCAAGGTCAGGCTCTCGCCCACTTGCGGCGCTACG
Source organism: Pseudomonas sp. HC1(2025) (assembly GCF_058742075.1). Taxonomy (NCBI): domain Bacteria; kingdom Pseudomonadati; phylum Pseudomonadota; class Gammaproteobacteria; order Pseudomonadales; family Pseudomonadaceae; genus Pseudomonas; species Pseudomonas sp. HC1(2025). The sequence continues at coordinate 4,379,335 of NZ_CP196017.1, forward strand.
TCCGGCGCCAGGCGGCAGCAGACCTTGGTGTCATTGAGCTGCACGAACACCAGGGTGTCCGGGCCGGTCGGCTCGGTCACCTGGACTTCAGCGCGAATGCTCGGCAGGCCATTGCCCTCGCCGCTGGCCAGGACAATTTGCTCCGGGCGCAGGCCAAGGATCACGTCGCGGTCTTCAAGACCCGCGTCGTTCATGCCCAATGGCAACTCGCAACGCGCCTGGCCGCTGTCGAGCAGGGCCAGCAGGCGGCCTTCCTTGCGTTGCAGGCGCAGGGGGATGAAGTTCATCGGCGGCGAGCCGATAAAGCTCGCCACAAACAGGTTGGCCGGATCGTTGTAGATGTCTTTGGGCGTGCCGAACTGCTGGATGATGCCGTCCTTCATCACCGCCACTTTGTCGCCCAGGGTCATGGCTTCGATCTGGTCGTGGGTCACATAGACCGTGGTGGTTTTCAGGCGTTGGTGCATCAGTTTCATTTCGGTGCGCATCTCGACCCGCAGCTTGGCGTCGAGGTTGGACAGCGGCTCGTCGAACAGGTAGATCTTCGGCCGCCGCGCCAGCGCCCGGCCCATGGCCACGCGCTGTTGCTGGCCACCAGAGAGCTGGCCCGGCTTGCGATTGAGCAGGTGTTCGATCTGCAGCAACTTGGCCACCCGCGCCACTTCCTCGTCGATGGCCGCCTGGCTCATCTTGCGGATCTTCAGGCCGAATTCGATGTTCTCGCGCACGCTCATGGTCGGGTACAGCGCGTAGGACTGGAACACCATGGCGATGTCCCGGTCCTTGGGGCTCATGCCGCTGACGTCCTGGTCACCGATCATGATCGCGCCGCCGCTGATGTTTTCCAGGCCGGCGATGCAGTTCATCAAGGTGGACTTGCCGCAGCCCGAAGGCCCGACGAGGATCAGGAACTCACCGTCCTTGATCGACAGTTCGATGTTCTTCAAGGTGTCCGGCAGGCCGGCACCATAGGTCTTGTTTACGTTGCGAAGTTCGAGCGTAGCCATGATTACCCCTTGACCGCGCCAGCCGTGAGGCCGCGCACGAAATACTTGCCTGCGACCACATAGACCAGCAGGGTCGGCAGCCCGGCGATCATCGCCGCCGCCATATCAACGTTATATTCCTTGGCCCCGGTGCTGGTATTGACCAGGTTGTTCAGCGCCACCGTGATGGGCTGCGAATCACCACTGGAGAACACCACGCCAAACAGGAAGTCGTTCCAGATCTGGGTGAACTGCCAGATCAGGCAGACCATGATGATCGGCGTCGACATCGGCAGGATGATCCGACGGAAGATGGTGAAAAATCCCGCGCCATCCAGGCGCGCAGCCTTGACCAGCGCATCCGGAATGCTCACGTAGTAGTTACGGAAGAACAGCGTGGTAAACGCCAGGCCGTAGACCACGTGCACAAACACCAGGCCAGTGGTGGTGCTGGCCAGGCCCATCTTGCCGAGGGTGAACGAGGCCGGCAGCAAGACGGTCTGGAACGGCAGGAAGCAGCCGAACAACAACAGCCCGAAGAACAACTGCGAACCGCGAAAACGCCACATCGACAGCACGTAGCCGTTCAATGCGCCGATGGTGGTGGAGATCAGCACCGCGGGGATGGTGATCATGAACGAGTTCCAGAAGTACCCGTTCACCGTGGCCCAGGCCTTGACCCAGCCAATCCCGGTAATCACCGTCGGCCAGCTCAGCAGGTTGCCGGTGCTGATGTCTTCCGGGGTCTTGAAGCTGGTCAGCAGCATCACCACCAGCGGCACCAGGTACAGCACCACGGCCAGGATCAGCACCCCATGGATCGCCAGGCGGCTGAAGCTGATGGAAGGTTTGGCGAGACTAGTCATGGCGCTTGGTCCTCAGCTCGGAGTACAGGTAAGGCACGATGATCGCAAGGATCGCGCCGAGCATCAGGATCGCACTGGCCGAGCCCATGCCCATCTGGCCGCGGCTGAAGGTGAAGGAGTACATGAACATCGCCGGCAGGTCGGACGAGTAGCCAGGGCCGCCGGCCGTCATCGCGGCCACCAGGTCGAAGCTCTTGATGGCAATGTGCGCGAGGATCATTACCGCGCTGAAGAACACCGGGCGCAGGCTGGGCAGCACCACGCTCCAGTAGATGCGCGGCAGGCTGGCGCCGTCGATCTGCGCGGCACGGATGATCGATTGATCAACCCCACGCAGGCCGGCGAGGAACATCGCCATGATAAAACCCGAGGCTTGCCATACCGCCGCAATCACCAGGCAATACACCACGCGATCCGGATCGATCAGCCAGTCCAGGCGAAAGCCTTCCCAGCCCCAGTCGCGCAGCAGTTTGTCCAGGCCCATGCCGGGGTTGAGCAGCCATTTCCAGGCGGTACCGGTGACGATCATCGAGAGCGCCATCGGGTACAGGTAGATGGTGCGGATAAAACCTTCGCGACGGATGCGCTGGTCGAGAAATACCGCCAGCAACACGCCGATCACCAGGGTGATGCCGATAAACATGCCGCCGAACAGCGCCAGGTTTTTGCTCGCCACCCACCAGCGGTCGTTGTCGAACAACCGCGCGTATTGCGCAAGGCCCACCCATTTATAGGTGGGCAGGAAGGTGGAGTTGGTGAACGACAGTACGAACGTCCACAGGATGTAGCCATAGAAGCCCACCAGGACGATGAACATGCTCGGGGCCAGCACCAGTTTGGGGAGCCAGCGCTGCAATGCATCGAACGGCGAGGCCTTGCTGAACACAGCAACAGAACTCATGGGGAAATCCAGGGCAGGGAGTAAGGGGCTAACGGATAACCTTGTGGGGGCCGGCTTCATGTGGGCGCTGGCTTGCCTGCGATGGCATCACCTGGGTGTCACTGCTACACCGAGGCGCCTGCATCGCGGGCAAGCCCGCTCCCACACTGAAACCGATTCCCACCCAGGGGTTACTTGGCAGACTTGACCGCTGCGCCAAGTTTCTTGGCGGTGTCGGCCGGGTCGGCTTTCGGGTCGTTGATGAAGTTGGTCACCACATCAAAGAACGCACCCTGTACCGCCAGCGTGGTCGCCATGTTGTGCGCCATGCTCGGCTGCAAGCCACCGGACTTGGCATCCACCAGGAAGTCCTTGGCCGCCGTCTGGGCGCAGCTGTCGAAGCCGTACTTGGCCATATCGCCGAGCATGTCGTTGCGCACCGGGATCGAGCCTTTGTTGATGCTGAAGACCTTCTGGAAGTTCTCGCCCAGCACCACCTTGGCGATGTCCTGCTGACCGGCCGAGGTGCCGGCATCTTTCTGCTTGAACACCGCCAGGGAGTCGATGTTGTAGGTGAAGGCCTTGTCGGTGCCCGGGAAGGCTACGCACTCGTAGTCCTTGCCGGCGACTTTCTTGGCAGCGGTCCATTCGCTCTTGGCCCAGTCACCCATGATCTGCATGCCGGCCTTGCCGTTGATGACTTTGGCGGCTTCCAGGTTCCAGTCCTGGCCCTTGCCGTCGGCATCCATATAGGTGGCGACTTTTTTCAGCTCGGTCAGCGCCTTGACCATGTCGGGGCCGGTCAGGGTCGCGTTGTCGAGGTCGACCAGGGCTTTCTTGTAGCCATCCACGCCCATCACCGAGAGCACTACGGCTTCAAATACCGTGCTGTCCTGCCACGGCTGGCCACCATGGGCGAGCGGGATGAAGCCTGCGGCCTTGAGCTTGTCGCCGGCGGCGTAGAATTCTTCGAGGGTCGTAGGGTTTTTGCTGATGCCGGCTTTCTTGAAGACTTCCGGGTTGATCCACAGCCAGTTGACGCGGTGGATATTCACCGGCACGGCGACGTAATCACCTTCGTACTTCACCGTGTCGGAGACTTTCTTGTCGAGCAGATCGTCCCACTTCTCGGCCTTGGCCACGTCCTTCAAGACATCGGTGTCGAGCAGCCCGGTGGACGCCCATTCCTGGATGTCGGGGCCCTTGATCTGGGCTACGCCTGGCGGGTTGCCGGCGACCGCGCGGCTTTTCAGCACGGTCATCGCAGTGGCGCCACCGCCACCTGCAACGGCCCCGTCTTTCCAGGTAAAACCGTCTTTCTCAACTTGGGCCTTCAGGACATCCACCGCCGCCTTCTCACCGCCCGAGGTCCACCAATGCACAACTTCAACCGTCCCTTTCGAGTCGGCGGCAAATGCACTGAGGGGAAACAACGAGGCAATGGAAATAGCAACGGCGAGGCGATTAATCGCGTTCATCTGAGTACCTTTTTCTTGTTGTTATGCATGCAAGTCTGGAGCTTGCGCTGCATAGGATTCTAAACAGGGATTTTTGCCAGGCACGTAACAAAGGGACGGGCAAATGTCACCACTTGGTGACATAGCAACCGGCCCCCAGCGCACTGGCCATGCTTGGCGATAACGCCAGGCCCGGCAGCAATACGGCCTGCCAGGCATGGTACAGGTCCGGCTTGCCGCCCCAGATCTTGCTGGCGGGCAGGTTTTGCGGGTCGAGTTCGTGGTGCCAACTGCCCTGGACCCGGTCGATCAGGTGGGTTTCACAGAACTCCCAGAACCGCCGGTACCAGACCTCGTAATGCCACTCGCCGGTGCGCTTGAGCAGGGCCTGAGCCGCCGCGCTGGCTTCGGCGTGGGTCCAATGCAGGCGCTCACGCACCACCGGGCGGTAGTGCCAGTCCAGGGTGTAGACCAGGCCCGGGGCCCCATCCACCGCCCAGCCGTATTCACAGGCGCTGGCGAACAAGCCCCTGGCAGCTTCCAGCAACCACTCGGGCGTGACCAGCCCCGCCTGCTGGCGGGCGGCCTCCAGGTGCAGCACCAGGCGCGCCCATTCAAAGCCATGGCCGGGGGTGATGCCGTAGGGGCGAAAGCCATCGGCCGGGTTGTCTTGGTTGTAGCTGTGCAGAGGTTGCCAATGGCGGTCGAAGTGCTCGATCACCATAAACTCATTGGCGCCGGCGTGCTGACGGATCACTCGTTCGACGATGCGCAGCGCCCGCCCCAGCCAGCACGTATCGCCGGTGACATCGGCCAGGGCAAGAAAGGCTTCGGTGGCGTGCATATTACTGTTGGCGCCACGATAGGCTTCTTCGCCGCTCCAGTCCTGGGCGAAGGACTCGAGCATTGCGCCCTCCTCGTCACTCCAGAAATGCTGGTCGATGATCTGGATCGCATCCGTCAGCAGGGCTTGCGCCCCTGGGGCACCCGCGACCACTGCGGAACTGGCGGCCAGGGCGACAAAGGCATGCAGGTAGGCGGCCTTGCCCGTATTGCCGTCACGCGCGCCGGCGACGGCAAACCAGCCGCCATGCTCGGCATCCCGCAACGCGCCGCCGAGGCTGGCCACACCGTGCGCCACCAGCTCGGCATAGCCCGGCAACCCTTGGGCGTGGGCCATGGCGAAGCTGTGGGTCATGCGGGCGGTGTTCATGGTTTCGGCGCAGGCATCGGCGGGCAGGCGACCGTGGTCGTCGAGGTTGCCGAAGCCTTCAGGCAGCCGCGAGGCCTTGGCAAAGCCCAGCAGACGCTGGCCTTCGGCGGCAAGCCAGGCGTGATGGGCAGGTGCGTTCAGCCAACTGCTGGCAGGCAGTGGTTGCATGGTCATGGGTGGCCCTTTTTGTTTTTGTGGGATAACCGCAGTCTAAACAAGGGTCAGGAAGGGGCAGGTAACGAAAGGGCGAGAAAATGTCACCGAATGGTGACATTGGCAGGAGCCGGCAAGCCGGCTCCAACAATCACAATGGCGTCACTGGCCCAGGGGCGTGACCTTGGCCGGCGCGCTCACTTCACGCTGCAGGTTCTGCATCTGGGTCTGCAAGGTCGTGATGTTGCGGGTGGTCTGGATACGGAACACGTCGAACTCTTTGTTCGACGGCCCTTCGGTGGCGGCGCGGTTGTCCAGCTCGCTCTTGATCACCAGCAGGTCCTGCTCCAGGCGCGCAATGGCCGTGGCCGGATTGCCCTGCTTCTTCAAGGCTGCCACCTCCGTGCCCAGTTCCTTGACTTCGGCATTCAACTTGGCGGTTTCGGCCTGGGCGGCCTTGAGGGTGGTCAACTCAGTGACCAGACCCAGGACCTGGGCCTGCAACTGGGTATTGGCGGTGGTCAGTTCGGTGGTGCTGGCACTCATCTGCGCCAGGCGCTTGTCCAGGTCGGTGGCCTGGCCCGCCACGCCCAACTGTTGCTTGCCCTGTTCCAGCAATTGGCTTTCCAACTGCTTGATCTGCAGCTTGAGTGCTTCACTGCCGGTATTGACGTTGGCCTCGCTGGCCACCACCTTGCCGGAAATGTCCTGCAAGCGGCCGGCAGCTTCTTCACTGATGCGCGCAAAGCTTTCCTGGGTCGCTACCAGTTGCTGCCCCATCAGGGAAATCTGCTGGAAACTCCACCAGGCCAGGCCGGCAAAGGCGAACAGCAGCGCGCCGACCAGGGCCCACAACGGCCCGGTGCTGGCGCTCTTGACCTTGACCACCGGCGCCGGGCGCGAGCGGATGGCGGTGGCCGCTGTGGGCACAAAATCATCGTCGTCGCCAACGTCGGCCCGCAGGCTCGGCACGTTGTCAAAGTCGTCTTTAGTATCGTTACGCATGAATCAACCTTGAAATAACTACATAAAAACGGCGGGAGTATAAACCCCAGGCCCATCGCCTTGGTCGAACGGCCAGCGAAAAAACGCTTCGCGGTGTTGCCCAGGCTACTTGGTGCCCGGATCCTGGACCTTCCACCAATGGCAAAACTCATCGAGGGCCGTCCACAGGCTGACCTTGGGCTGATAGTCGAGATAGTGCTGTGCGCGGCTGATATCGAGGGTGAAATCCTTGTTCATCACCTGCATCCCCAGGCGTGACAGCGACGGTTCCGGGCGCCCCGGCCACATCGCGCAACAGGCTTCATTGAGCGCCGCAATGCTGTAGGACAAACCGTAGGAACGGTAACGCGTGACCTGGGGCATTTCCATCTGGCGCATCACGTAGTTGACTACGTCCCACACCGGCACCGGCGTGCCATTGCTGATGTTATAGGCCTTGCCCAGCGCCGATCCGGTGGCCAGCAGGCTGCTGAGCAGCGCCTCGTTGAGGTTGTGCACGCTGGTGAAGTCGACCTTGTTCAGGCCGTCGCCGACGATGGCCAGGCGGTTCTTGCGCTGCATTTTCAACAGGCGCGGGAAGATGCTCATATCACCAGCACCGGTCACAAAGCGCGGGCGCAGGGCCAGCACTTCCAGGCCGAACTCCTGGGCGCCGAAGACTTTCTGCTCGGCCAGGTACTTGGTAGCCGCATACGGGTGCTTGAAGCGCTTGGGCACTTGCTCCTCGGTCAGGCCCAAGTGATCGCGACCATCGAAATAGATCGACGGCGACGACAGGTGCACCAGGCGCCCGACCCGTTGCTTGAGGCAAGCCTCGACCACGTTTTCGGTGACCTGCACATTGCCCTGATGGAAATCCTGGTAACGCCCCCACAACCCCACGGCGCCGGCGCAATGCACCACGGCCTCGACGTCGCGGCACAGGTTGCGTACCAGGTCCGGATCATTCAGATCACCCTGGATAAACTCGGCGCCGCGCCGTACCAGATGCTCGACACCCTCGGCCCGCCGCCCGTTGACCCGCACGTCCAGGCCCTGCTCCAGGGCAAAACGCGCAAAGCGCCCGCCAATGAAGCCGCTTGCGCCGGTGACCAGAATTTTCATGTGTTACCCCGTGTTCTTTCATTTTTCATCGCAGTTGCGTTGACGCCGACAGTCACTCCAACGGCACCAGCAATTGGCCAGTTGCCCGCGCCAGATGCTCGGTCAACAAGCCGAGCAATTGCCCACCACTGCGCCAATGATGCCAGTACAACGGCACATCGATGGGTTTATCTGGCAATAACTCCACCAGTACGCCCCTTTGCAATTGCTCGCGCACCTGCAATTCCGGCACCAGCCCCCAGCCCAGGCCGGCTTCGGTCAGGCGGATAAAACCTTCGGACGACGGGCATAAATGGTGTTCGAAACCTCCATCCACACCTAGGGATGCGAGGTAGCGATGTTGTAGGAAATCATCCGGGCCAAACACCAGCGCCGGCGTACGCGCCAACTGATCGGCGCGCACGCCGCCTGGAAAGTGCCGGGAGATAAACGCCGGACTGGCCAACGCCCGATAGCGCATGGCCCCCAGCAACAGGCTGCGGGCCCCGGCCACCGGGCGCTCACTGGCGCAGACGCAGGCCGCCACTTCGCCGGCGCGCATGCGCTTGAGGCCGACGGTCTGGTCTTCAACCACCAGGTCCAGCAACAAATGTTGCTCGGCGCAAAAGTCGCCCACCGCCTGCGCCCACCACGTCGCCAGGCTGTCGGCGTTGATGGCAATCCGCAGGCGTTCAGGCATGCCCTCTTCATCCAGGGCTGGCACTTGGCTTTGCAGGTCGCGCTCCAGCAGGCGCACCTGCTGTACATGATTGAGCAGGCGCCGGCCGATTTCCGTGGGGGTTGGCGGCGTCGCGCGCACCAGTACCGGCTGGCCGATGCGCGCTTCGAGCAATTTGATGCGCTGGGAGATGGCCGATTGCGACACCCCGAGTACCTGGGCACCGCGCTCGAAACCGGCCTGTTCCACCACCGCCGCGAGGGCCGACAGCAATTTGTAGTCGAACATCAGTTTTCCTAATGAGCGATGAGCAATATTGGTTTTTCTTATACAGCGCCACACCGGAGAATGACCAGCATCGCGTGTTTACTTTCTTTCAAGGATCTCCCAATGGCTGGCGAAACCGCCCTGGCAACCCTGCTGCGCAGCATGAGCCCACAGCTCAATGCCGGCGACTACGTGTTCTGCACCCTGGCCGATAACCGCCTGCCCGCCTGCGAAGTGATCGGCAGCTTTCGCGAACAGGAAGGCTTGACGGTGATTGTCGAGCGCCAACAAGCCGAACAGGCCGGCCTGGCCTTTGAGTATGTGGCGGCGTGGATCACCTTGAACGTGCATTCGGCCCTGGAAGCCGTGGGCCTGACCGCCGCCTTCGCCAGCGCCCTGGGACGTGCCGGGATCAGTTGCAATGTGGTCGCCGGCTATTACCACGATCACCTGTTTGTCGGGCGCAGCGATGCGCAGCAGGCAATGGATGTGTTGCAACAACTGGCGGCGGGCGCGGAGTAAATCCTATGTGGCAGAGTTATGTTAACGGCCTGCTGGTAGCCCTCGGGCTGATCATGGCGATCGGTACGCAAAACGCATTTGTGCTGGCCCAGAGCCTGCGTCGCGAACACCACCTGCCGGTTGCGGCCTTGTGCGTGGTGTGTGATGCGCTGCTGGTGGCCGCCGGGGTATTTGGCCTGGCGACGGTGCTGGCACATAACCCTGTGCTGCTGGCGATTGCCCGTTGGGGCGGCGCGGCGTTCCTCCTGTGGTACGGCGCCCTGGCCTTGCGCCGCGCCTGTTCGCGGCAAAGCCTGGGCCAAGGCGAAGGGCAGAAGGTGCGCTCACTGCGCGCGGTGATGCTCAGCGCCCTGGCCGTGACCCTGCTCAACCCCCATGTGTACCTGGACACCGTCTTGCTGATCGGCTCCCTCGGCGCCCAGCAAACCGAGCCGGGCGCTTATGTCGCAGGCGCCGCCAGCGCTTCGTTGCTGTGGTTTTCCGCCCTGGCCCTCGGCGCCGCATGGCTGGCCCCGTGGCTGGCGCGCCCGGCGACCTGGCGCCTGCTGGATCTGTTGGTAGCGGTGATGATGTTCAGCGTGGCCTATCAATTGATCAGTGCCTGAGGAATATTCCAAAACGCTCTGGAACCTCTATTCCACACAGTTGTTGCGTGGTTTTGCCGCACCCCCGGTGCTATGATCCAGACCCTGCGCCGCAAAGAGTACAAACTCCCCGGCGCTTGTTTGGCCGCCCGTGATCGGCCTTGCGCTCACCGCAACTGACCTGATTAGGAGAATTATCATGGCTTTCGAATTGCCGCCGCTGCCGTACGCACACGATGCCCTGCAGCCGCACATCTCCAAGGAAACCCTGGAGTTTCACCACGACAAGCACCACAACACCTATGTCGTGAACCTGAACAACCTGGTGCCTGGCACCGAGTTCGAAGGCAAGACCCTGGAAGAGATCGTCAAGTCCTCTTCGGGTGGCATCTTCAACAACGCAGCCCAAGTCTGGAACCACACCTTCTACTGGAACTGCCTGGCGCCAAACGCCGGCGGTCAACCGACTGGCGCATTGGCTGAAGCGATCAACGCCGCTTTCGGTTCGTTCGACAAGTTCAAGGAAGAGTTCACCAAGACTTCCGTCGGCACCTTCGGTTCCGGTTGGGGCTGGCTGGTGAAAAAGGCTGACGGTTCCCTGGCCCTGGCCAGCACCATCGGCGCCGGCAACCCGCTGACCAGCGGCGACACCCCGCTGCTGACCTGCGACGTCTGGGAACACGCCTACTACATCGACTACCGCAACGTGCGTCCAAAGTATGTGGAAGCGTTCTGGAACCTGGTCAACTGGAAGTTCGTGGCTGAGCAGTTCGAAGGCAAGACCTTCACTGCCTAAGCAATCCTTGCAGTAAAAAAAAGCCCGGCGATTGCCGGGCTTTTTTGTGCCCGGTTGAAAATCATGGCACTCCAGCAGCGGAACCCAACGACAGGAATCGACCACAGAGCCCGTGGGAGAAATAACTTCCTCATCTATCTAAGGAGTGTCAGCTATGGGTGGATTAATAAGCGGGATGATGGGCGCAGCCTCGGCAGCCTTGCCGGGGATTGGGCAACTCGTGGGAGCGATGGCGGAAACAGCGGCGAAAATGTTGAAGGGCGGATCAGGTGAAAACGAGGAGAAGGATTCCGGAAAAGTCGCCGAAGATGTCCATGTAAAAACCAATGTGAGCATTACTTACTAATCGGTAAAGCTACCGAGCAGCTCTCGGTGCAGGTAAAAAAGCACACGCCTGCGCTCCCACCAGCAGTGCAAAAGGGCGGCGGACAAGATCCGCCCGCCGCCTTCCCGCCCTTCATCGACTAGGCTCCAGACGCTACCCAGCGCATTGTCCCTTTGACTGCCATCTCGGGATTGCCAATACTCATGGCATATTGAGGCTACCCGCATGGAACAAGGAATGACCCTTTGAAGCTGGAACTCAAAAACAGCTTGTCGGTGAAGTTGCTCCGGGTGGTGCTCTTGTCGGCACTGATTGTGGGCGTAGCACTGAGCGTGGCGCAGATCGTCTTTGATGCCTACAAGACGCGCCAGGCCGTGGCCGGCGATGCCCAGCGCATCCTCGACATGTTTCGCGACCCCTCGACCCAGGCCGTCTACAGCCTGGATCGTGAGATGGGCATGCAGGTCATCGAAGGCCTGTTTCAGGATGATGCAGTGCGCATGGCCTCCATTGGCCATCCCAACGAGCCCATGCTCGCCGAAAAGAGCCGGGATTTGCAGCACTCCCCCAGCCGCTGGCTGACGGATGTGATTCTTGGCCAGGAGCGCACCTTCACCACCCCATTGGTGGGGCGCGGGCCCTATAGCGAATATTACGGCGACCTGAGCATCACCCTCGACACGGCCACCTATGGCCAGGGCTTCATCGTCAATTCGGTGATCATTTTTATCTCCGGGGTGCTGCGCGCCCTGGCCATGGGCCTGGTGTTGTATCTGGTCTATCACTGGCTGCTGACCAAGCCCCTGTCGCGGATCATCAGCCACCTCAGTTCGATCAACCCCGACCGCCCCAGCGAGCACAAGATCCCCCAGCTCAAGGGCCACGAAAAAAACGAACTGGGGCTGTGGATCAATACCGCCAACCAGTTGCTGGCGTCCATCGAACGCAACACCCACCTGCGCCACGAAGCAGAAAACAGCCTGCTGCGCATGGCCCAGTACGACTTCCTCACGGGCTTGCCCAACCGCCAGAAGCTGCAGGAGCAACTGGACAAGATCCTGATCGACGCCGGACGCCGGCAACGCCGGGTCGCGGTATTGTGCGTGGGGCTGGATGACTTCAAAAGTGTCAATGAGCAGTACACCTACCAGGCCGGCGACCAATTGCTGCTGGCCCTGGCCGACCGCCTGCGCGCCCACAGTGGTCGCCTCGGCGCCCTCGCCCGCCTGGGTGGCGACCAGTTCGCCCTGGTCCAGGCCGATATCGAGCAACCCTACGAAGCCGCCGAGCTGGCACAAAGCATTCTCGATGACCTGGAAGCCGAGTTCGCCCTCGACCACGAACAGATCCGCCTGCGCGCCACCATCGGTATCACCTTGTTTCCCGAAGACGGCGACAGCACCGAGAAGCTGCTGCAAAAAGCCGAGCAGACCATGACCCTGGCCAAGAGCCGCTCGCGCAACCGCTACCAGTTCTATATCGCCAGTGTCGACAGCGAGATGCGCCGCCGCCGCGAACTGGAAAAAGACCTGCGTGAAGCCCTGGGCCGCGACCAGTTTCACCTGGTGTACCAACCGCAGATCAGCTATGTCGACCATCGTGTGGTCGGGGTCGAGGCGCTGATTCGTTGGCAACACCCGGAACACGGGCTGGTGCCACCGGACCTGTTTATCCCGCTGGCGGAACAGAACGGCACCATCATCCCCATTGGCGAATGGGTGCTGGACCAGGCCTGCCGGCAATTGCGCGAGTGGCATGACCTGGGCTTCAGCGAGCTGCGCATGGCGGTCAACCTGTCCACGGTGCAACTGCACCACGCCGAACTGCCACGGGTGGTCAACAACCTGTTGCAGATCTACCGCCTGCCGCCGCGCAGCCTGGAGCTGGAAGTGACCGAGACCGGCCTGATGGAAGACATCAGCACCGCCGCCCAGCACTTGCTGAGCCTGCGCCGCTCCGGCGCGCTGATTGCCATCGACGACTTCGGCACCGGCTACTCGTCACTGAGCTACCTGAAAAGCCTGCCGCTGGACAAAATCAAAATCGACAAGAGCTTTGTCCAGGACCTGCTGGATGACGACGACGATGCCACCATCGTGCGGGCAATCATCCAACTGGGCAAAAGCCTGGGCATGCAAGTCATCGCCGAAGGCGTGGAGACGCCCGAGCAGGAAGCCTACATCATCAGCGAAGGCTGCCACGAAGGTCAGGGCTATCACTACAGCAAGCCCCTGCCCGCCCGTGAGTTGGCGGCCTATCTCAAACAGGCCGAGCGCAATAACGCTGCCATCCTGTAAAGCCATGATGGCCACCCAAGGCACGGCCTTGGGCGGCTGGCGCTGGAATGTTAAATTTTTACTGCGTTAACTCTTTACAGAAAATGCAAATCTTTCGCATTATGTCGCAGTTTTGCGCGCCGCACTGCGCCCCGATCAACTACCGAAGCAGGATGTTCGCCATGATTCGTATGCCCCTGGCCACCGCCAGTCTGCTGGCCATCGCCATTTCTCTCGCCGGCTGCGGCGAGGGTAAAGACAAGGCCGCCGCTCCCCAGGCGCCAACGCCAGCTGCCAGCACTCCCGCTCCAACGGCTGCCGCTACCGCCGGCCAGGTTGACGAGGCTGCCGCCAAGGCGGTCGTCGCGCACTACGCAGACATCGTATTCGCGGTATACAGCGACTCCGAGTCCACTGCTAAAACCCTGCAGACCGCCATCGACACCTTCCTTGCCAACCCCAACGACGAAACCCTGAAGGCCGCCCGTACCGCCTGGATCGCCGCGCGCGTACCGTACCTGCAGAGCGAAGTGTTCCGCTTCGGCAACACCATCATTGACGATTGGGAAGGCCAGGTGAACGCCTGGCCGCTGGACGAAGGCCTGATCGACTATGTCGACAAATCCTACGAACACGCTCTCGGCAACCCAGGCGCCACCGCCAACATCATCGCCAACACCGAGATCCAGGTCGGCGAAGACAAGATCGACGTCAAGGAAATCACTGCGGAGAAACTTGCCAGCCTCAATGAGCTGGGCGGTTCCGAAGCCAACGTCGCCACTGGCTACCACGCCATCGAATTCCTGCTCTGGGGCCAGGACCTGAACGGCACCGGCCCTGGCGCCGGCAACCGTCCAGCGTCGGACTACCTGCAAGGCGACGGCGCCACCGGTGGGCATAACGAGCGTCGCCGCACTTACCTGCGCGCCGTGACTCAACTGCTGGTCAGCGACCTTGAAGAAATGGTCGGCAACTGGAAACCCAACGTCGAAGACAACTACCGCGCCACCCTGGAAGCAGAGCCTGGCACCGACGGCCTGCGCAAGATGCTGTTCGGCATGGGCAGCCTGTCCCTGGGTGAACTGGCGGGCGAGCGCATGAAAGTGTCCCTGGAAGCCAACTCGCCGGAAGACGAGCACGACTGCTTCAGCGACAACACGCACTACTCGCACTTCTACGACGCCAAGGGCATCCGCAACGTCTACCTGGGCGAGTACACCCGCACCGACGGCACCAAGCTGACCGGCGCCAGCCTGTCATCCCTGGTGGCCAAGGTCGACCCGGCTGCCGATGAAGCCCTCAAGGCTGACCTGGCGGCTACCGAAGCGAAGATCCAGGTCATTGTCGACCACGCCAACAAGGGTGAGCACTACGACCAGTTGATCGCCGCCGGCAACACCGCGGGCAACCAGATCGTGCGCGACGCCATCGCGGCCCTGGTCAAGCAGACCGGCTCTATCGAGCAAGCTGCTGGCAAACTGGGCATCGGCGACCTGAACCCGGACAACGCTGATCACGAGTTCTGATCCGCGCGGTTTGAATGAGGCGGCCTTCGGGTCGCCTTTTTTGTATTCATCGTTTGCAGTCGCCCTCTTCCCTGTAGGAGCTGGCTTGCCTGCGATGGCGGTGACTGACCCACCGCTATCGCAGGCAAGCCAGCTCCCACACAAGCCAGCGCCCCTGTTAAGCCAAGTCCTACATCAGATCCGCCGCCCTTTGCAGCCCCCGGTTTACAAGCCCTGCACCGCAGGTAGAATGGCGCCTCCAACCGTCACCCGAGCGCAATTCATGGCAATGCCGACCCTGCGGATCATTGGTTTCATCATCGGCATCTTCCTGATTACCCTCGCGGTCGCCATGGTCGTGCCCATGGCGACCCTGGTGTTTTTCGACCGCACCAGCGACCTGCCGTCCTTTCTCTGGGCAAGCATGATCACCTTTATCGCCGGCCTGGCGCTGGTGATCCCCGGGCGCCCGGAACAGGTGCAACTGCGCCCCCGAGACATGTACCTGCTGACCGTCAGCAGTTGGGTGGTGGTGTGTATCTTTGCCGCGCTGCCGTTTTTGCTGACCCAGCACATCAGCTACACCGACTCGTTCTTTGAAAGCATGTCCGGCATCACCGCCACTGGCGCCACCGTACTCAGTGGCCTGGACACCATGTCGCCGGGCATTCTGATGTGGCGCTCGATGCTGCACTGGCTTGGCGGCATCGGCTTTATCGGCATGGCGGTGGCGATCCTGCCGCTGCTGCGCATCGGTGGCATGCGCCTGTTCCAGACTGAATCCTCGGACCGCTCCGAGAAGGTCATGCCGCGCTCGCATATGGTGGCGCGGCTGATCGTGGCGGCCTATGTCGGTATCACCATCCTCGGCAGCCTGGGCTTCTGGTGGGCCGGCATGGGCCTGTTCGACGCGATCAACCATGCGATGTCAGCCATTTCCACGGGCGGTTTCTCGACGTCCGACGAGTCGTTGGCGCACTGGAAACAACCTGCCGTGCATTGGGTGGCGGTCGTCGTGATGATCATGGGCAGCCTGCCGTTTGCCTTGTATGTCGCCACCTTGCGCGGCAACCGCAAGGCGCTGATCAAGGACCAGCAGGTACAGGGCCTGCTCGGGATGCTGCTGGTGACCTGGGTCGTGCTCGGCACCTGGTACTGGTGGACCACCGACCTGCACTGGCTGGATGCGCTGCGCCATGTGGCGCTGAACGTCACGTCCGTGGTGACCACCACCGGCTTTGCCCTCGGCGACTACAGCCTGTGGGGCAATTTCTCACTGATGCTGTTCTTCTATCTGGGCTTTGTCGGCGGTTGCTCGGGCTCCACCGCCGGCGGGATCAAGATTTTCCGCTTCCAGGTCGCCTATATCCTGCTCAAGGCCAACTTGAACCAACTGATTCACCCAAGGGCGGTGATCAAGCAGAAATACAACGGCCACCGCCTGGACGAAGAAATCGTGCGGTCGATCCTGACCTTCTCGTTCTTCTTTGCCATCACCATCTGCATGATCGCCCTGGCCCTGTCGCTGCTGGGCGTGGACTGGATGACTGCCTTGACCGGCGCCGCCAGTACCGTCTCCGGCGTGGGCCCGGGGCTGGGCGAGACCATCGGCCCGGCCGGCAACTTCGCGACCCTGCCGGACGCCGCCAAGTGGATCCTGTCCCTGGGCATGCTGCTCGGCCGGCTGGAAATCATTACGGTGTTTGTGCTGTGTATGCCAGCGTTCTGGCGGCACTGACATTCGCTGAAGTTTCCAGTAGCCGCGCCCGGTATTCGCCGGGCGTGGCATCGAACCAGCGGCGAAACGCGCGGAAGAAGTTACTCGGGTCGGCAAACCCCAGCAGGTAAGCGATTTCCAGCAGGGTCATGCTCGGCTGCGCCAGGTACTGCTCGGCCAACTCGCGGCGGGTGTCGTCGAGCAGGGTCTGGAAGCTGGTGCCCTCCTCCTGCAAACGCCGCTGCAAAGTGCGCTGGGACAGGTGCAAGGTCTGCGCCACCACCTCACGCTTGGGTTCGCCCTGGGGCAGCAGCCGGCATAGCACCTGGCGGGCCTTGTGGGTCACGCGGCTCTCGGAAAACCTGGCCAGGTATTCCCCGGCAAACCGATCGTGCAACAGCGCCATCGCTTCATTGGCAGTGGGCAGCGGCGCTTCCATGTCCGCCCGCTCGAAGATCAGCGCGTCATACGGTGCGTTGAACACCAGCGGTGCATGAAAGGCCTGTCTATAGGGTTCCAGGTCGGCAGGCTGAGCGCCTTGCACCAGCACTTTGCGCGGCTGCAACGTGCGCCCGGTCAGCCAGCCACATAACGCCAGCGCGCAGGCCAGCGAGGCCTCGGCGCTTTGCCGGGTGGGCGGCAGGTGGTCGCCGTGTACCGTGAGGATCAAGGCATAGCCTTCGGGCAACAGACGGAAACTCAGGTCGGCGCTTTCGGCAATGATCCGCTGGTAGCGCACCAGCCGGGTAAAGCCTTCAGCCAGGGTGCTGCTGGACATCAAGGCGTAACCGGCCACATGGAACGACGCCGGGCGCACCACCTTGCCCATGTTCAGGCCGATGGCCGGATTGCCCGACACCTCCACCGCCCGCTGCCAGAGCCGGGTCATGGAGTCCTGGGGGAACCGCGCGTCGGGGTCGTCCAGGGCGCGGTAATCCAGGCCCAGCTGTTTGAACAGGGCGCGGCAATCCAGGCCCTCGAGCTCCAGCGCCTTGACAATCCCCATCGCCCAACTTGCAGAAGTCGTTCGTTCGTTCATGGCGTTTTCTTGCGCGCTTTCTATGAAGGGACGGCTGAAACCGCAGCCAGGAACCCAAGGATACTAAAGTGGCGTCTATTGTCACTGGCCCTTGCCTGTGATGACTCTAGACTCAAATAAACTCCCCGCCGAACATCCGTCGGGCACAACAAAAACCAGAGGGCCGGCCAACGTGGAAAATGTCAGACAATTCAATAGCTTCGCCGAGTTCTATCCGTATTACCTGAGCGAACACGGCAACAGCACCTGCCGGCGCCTGCATTTTATCGGTACCAGCCTGGTGATTTTTATTCTCGCGCTCGCCATCGGCAAAGGCGCCTGGTGGCTGCTGTGGGTACTGCCGGTGGCCGGCTACAGCTTTGCCTGGGTCGGGCACTTCTTCTTTGAAAAGAACCGCCCGGCCACTTTCCAGCATCCGTTCTACAGCCTGCTGGGAGATTTCGTGATGTATCGCGACATGATCCTGGGCAAGGTGCCGTTCTAACCTACCCAAACAATAAGAGACCCGCCGATGAGCCAGCAGGCCCGCTTTACCCATATGCAGGACGGCACCCAGGAAGACTGGGCGATCATCGCCGCCGACTTCAGTGCCTACGCCCGCCAATTGCCGGGGCGCATCCTCGCGCACCTGCGGCTGCTGGAAGGTGACTTCGGTGGTTTCCCGGTGGACCGCCTGACCCATTCCCTGCAAACCGCCAGCCGCGCCTGGGTCGATGGCCGCGACGAAGAATATGTGGTCTGCGCGCTGCTCCACGACATCGGCGATACCCTGGGCTCCTACAATCACCCGGACATTGCCGCCGCTATCCTCAAACCGTTCGTCAGCCCACAGAACCTGTGGATGGTGGAAAAGCACGGGATTTTCCAGGGCTACTACTTTTTTCATCACCTGGGCATGGATCGCCACCTGCGCGAGCAATTTGGCGAACACCCGCAGTACGAGCAAACCATTGAGTTCTGTGCCCGCTATGACGCGGCCGCGTTCGACCCGGCCTATGCCACCCTGCCCCTGAGCTTTTTCGAACCAATGCTGGCGCGGGTCTTCGCCCAGCCCAAGACTTCGATCTACAAGGCCGCCATGGAGCGCCAGGCCAGCGTGTGACCTCTTGTCACTTGCGTGTTGGCGCAAATGGTTCGTGGATTTGCCGAGATAAAAGTCTTTTTGTCATTTGCAGTGCTGTATCCTGCCCAGGCTTTGTGAAAAGCGCGGCACATCTGCAATTCCACAACAGACCTTGCGAGGAGCGACGACGATGCACGAGATTCCCAATCTCCCCTTCCCAAGCCTGCACGAGACCGAGCAGCCAACCCCGCAACAGGCCGGCAGCGACAAGCCAGTACCGGCACAGGCAACACCGGTCGACAGCGATAGCGACGACTGACCGCAGTACCCAGACCGTGTGGAAAGCGTGACACTGCGCGCTTTCCACACCGCCTGAATCAAGAGACACGCCACATGCCCGACACTCCCAAGCATTCCCCCGATGAAGCGATACTCGGCGCCGCCCTGCAAATGGTCGATGTGTGGAGCCGCCTCAGCCCGGAAAAGCAGGCGCTGCTGCTCAAGCGCTTCGGCACCCAGGAAAACGCCCTGGCCGCGCTGGTCACCACGCGCATGCTCAACCCCGCCCCCCTGTAGGAGCCACTTGCCGGCGATCGCAGTCATGCAGCCGCCAAAGGTTTTATGCCCTGTACAGCGCAAAGCATCGGTATCATAAGCAGCCTATCTTTTCCTGCCGCGACAGTGGACCCTTCCCATGCCAGATACCCAGCGCCCCATGGCGGTCACGCTGCAAGTCGTTTCCATCGTGCTGTTCACCTTTATCGGCTACCTGAACATCGGCATTCCCCTGGCCGTATTGCCGGGCTATGTCCATAGCGACCTGGGCTTTGGCGCCGTGATCGCGGGCCTGGTGATCAGTGTGCAGTACCTGGCCACCCTGCTGAGCCGGCCCTACGCCGGGCGTATCATCGACAACCGCGGCAGCAAGCGCGCGGTGATGTACGGCCTGGCCGGCTGCGGCTTGAGTGGGGTGTTCATGCTGGCATCCGCCGCCCTGACCCATCTGCCGGCCCTGAGCCTGGCCAGCCTGCTGATTGGCCGGCTGGTGCTGGGCAGTGCCGAAAGCCTGGTGGGATCGGGCTCCATTGGCTGGGGCATCGGCCGGGTCGGCGCGACGAATACCGCCAAGGTCATCTCCTGGAACGGTATCGCCAGCTACGGCGCCCTGGCGATTGGCGCACCTTTGGGGGTGCTGCTAGTCCGCCAGTTCGGGCTGTGGAGCATGGGCGCAAGCATCATTGCCCTGGCAGTACTGGGCCTGTTGCTGGCCTGGCCCAAAGTCGCGGCGCCCATCGTGGTGGGCGAACGCCTGCCATTCATGCATGTGCTCGGCCGCGTGCTGCCCCACGGCTGCGGGCTGGCCCTGGGCTCCATCGGCTTTGGCACCATCGCCACGTTTATCACCCTGTATTACGCGACCCAGAACTGGGATAACGCGGTGCTGTGCCTGAGCCTGTTCGGCGCCAGTTTTATCGGCGCGCGCTTGCTGTTCGGTAACTTGATCAACCGGATCGGCGGGTTTCGCGTGGCGATTGCCTGCCTGTCGGTGGAAACCCTTGGCCTGTTGCTGTTGTGGCTAGCGCCGAATGCCGAGCTGGCCCTGGCGGGCGCGGCCTTGAGCGGCTTCGGGTTTTCCCTGGTGTTTCCGGCGCTGGGAGTTGAAGCAGTCAACCTGGTGCCCGCCTCCAGCCGTGGCGCGGCGGTGGGTGCCTATTCGTTGTTTATCGATTTGTCACTGGGGATCACCGGGCCACTGGCAGGGGCGATTGCGGCGGGTTTCGGCTTTGCCTCGATCTTCTTGTTTGCCGCGCTGGCGGCCTGCGCCGGGCTGCTGCTGAGCCTGTACCTGTATCGCCAGGCCCCCAAATACCGCGACGAACGTAACGCCGGCTAGAAATCTACCTTGCCGCGCCCGGCCTTGATGCTGCCGCGCTTGGTCTTGGATTCCAGGCGCCGTTTTTTCGAGCCCAGGGTGGGCTTGGTCGGGCGGCGTTTTTTTTCGACCTTGGTCGCGCTGAGGATCAACTCCACCAGGCGTTCCAGGGCGTCGGCGCGGTTCTGTTCCTGGGTCCGGTACTGCTGGGCCTTGAGGATCAGCACGCCGTCGCTGGTAATACGGCTGTCGCGCAGCGCCAGCAAGCGTTCCTTGTAGAACGGCGGCAACGAGGACGCGCCGATATCAAAGCGCAAGTGCACGGCGCTGGAGACCTTATTGACGTTCTGCCCGCCTGCGCCCTGGGCGCGGATGGCCGTCAACTCGATTTCGGCATCGGGCAGGTGCACGTTACTGGAGATCACCAACATGGAAAGCGGGTCCGTTGACACCTGTAGGAGCCGGCTTGCCGGCTCCTACAGGGTGGGCTAGTTGTTCAGCGAGGATACAGCACTCAAGTCGGCCAGCGCCTTGCGCTTGTTCTTGAGCACGTAGCACACCCACATAAAGGCCACCCAGACCGGAATCGCGTACACCGAGACCTGGATCCCCGGAATCAGCAGCATGACTCCCAGGATAAACACCACGAACGCCAGGCACACATAGTTACCGTAGGGGTACCACAGCGCCTTGAACAAAGGCACCTGAGCGGTGCGGTCCATGTGCTGGCGGAACTTGAAGTGCGAGAAGCTGATCATCGCCCAGTTGATCACCAACGTGGCCACCACCAGGGACATCAGCAGTTCCAGGGCGTGCTGCGGGATCCAGTAGTTCATCAACACCGCCACCAGGGTGACAGCCGCCGAGGCCAGGATCGAACGCACCGGCACGCCGCGCTTGTCGATCTTCGCCAGCGCCGCCGGGGCGTCGCCCTGCTCGGCCATGCCCAGCAGCATGCGGCTGTTGCAGTAAGTGCCGCTGTTGTACACCGACAGCGCCGCCGTCAGTACCACAAAGTTGAGGATATGCGCGGCAGTATTGCTGCCCAGCATCGAGAACACCTGCACGAACGGGCTGCCGCTGTAGGCATCGCCGGAAGCGTTCAAGGTCACCAGCAGGCTGTCCCACGGCGTCAGCGACAACAGCACCACCAGGGCGCCGATGTAGAAGATCAGGATGCGGTAGATCACCTGATTGATCGCCTTGGGGATCACGGTGCGTGGCTGGTCCGCTTCCGCGGCGGTAAAGCCGAGCATCTCCAGGCCGCCAAACGAGAACATGATGATCGCCATGGCCATCACCAGGCCGCCAACGCCATGGGGGAAGAATCCGCCGTGCTCCCACAGGTTGCTCACCGACGCCTGGGGCCCGCCGGTACCGCTGACCAGCAGGTAGCTGCCCAGGGCGATCATGCCGACAATCGCCACTACCTTGATAATCGCAAACCAGAACTCGGCCTCGCCAAACACCTTGACGTTGGCCAGGTTGATCACATTGATCAGCACGAAAAACGCCGCCGCCGAGACCCAGGTCGGAATCTCCGGCCACCAGTAGTGCACGTACTTGCCGACGGCGGTCAGCTCGGACATGCCCACCAGAATGTAGAGGATCCAGCAGTTCCAGCCCGACAGAAAGCCTGCGAAACCGCCCCAATACTTGTGGGCAAAATGGCTGAAGGAGCCGGCCACTGGCTCTTCGACGATCATTTCGCCCAGCTGGCGCATGATCATAAAGGCAATGAAACCGCAGATGGCATAACCAAGGATCATCGACGGACCGGCTGACTTCAGCACCCCCGCCGAGCCCAGGAACAGGCCGGTACCGATCGCGCCACCGAGGGCGATCAATTGAATATGACGATTTTTCAGGCCGCGCTTCAGTTCGCCTGAATGCGAGTTGGGTTCACTCATGAAAAGGGTCTCACGCAAGGTTTGATGATGTTCAATACACGATGCTGCTTTGAAACCGACTCAAGCAGCGCCGATCAAACCCCAGCGCAGGCACCAGGAGTTCAGCGTCTTTCTAACGGTCATGCGTCACCTGTTTGTTTTTATCTGTGACGAAATCGAACCCGTCCGGCTTATGGCCAGGCGGAGTTAACAAGGCAGCTAGCCTTGAAGGCCTTTTGCGTGGATACGCAAGGGGGGTCACAGTAAAACGCGGCGCATTGTACACCGCTCGATCCGTTAGGGAGGGTTGTGGGGGAGATTGTTGGCCAGCCGTAAGATTTTCTTTACAGAAAAAGCCCATCGAGGGCACGCCCCGCCTAGGCCCATCCATCCCGTAAAACAATCGTTACAGACCGGAAGCTATTTATGACGCTCCACCGACTCCCACGTGGCGAGCGGGCTTGTCGGATCGCCGCATCGCCGCGAAGACATCGGCCCAGCAAACATTGATGTTGACTGACCCACTGCTTTCGCGAGCAAGCCCGCTCCCACAGGGGATCTCACTGGGGCAGAGAATGTTGGCACCACCACAGATCACGTGTGGGAGCGGGCTTGCTCGCGAAGACGTCGGCCCAGCAAACATTGATGTTGACTGACCCACTGCTTTCGCGGGCAAGCCCGCTCCTACAGGGGGGCTGCGCTTAACTGACTGGCATTAGGGCAAGCCCGCTCGCCACACCGCGTGCAAAAAAAAACGCCAACCCGCAGGTTGGCGCTTTTTCTTACAGCTTGAAGCTTAAAACTTGCTGCTGCTCTTAGGGCTTCTTACGCCCAAAACCCGGGCGCTGGCCGGAGCCTGCCGGCGCACCGCGGCGCTTGCCCGACGGCTCATCAGCTACCAGTTTGAGCCCTGGGCGCTTTTTCGGCGCGGGCTTGGCTGGGCGCTTGGCACCTTCGGCTGGACGATCGGTCTGCGGAGCACCACGGCCGGTATCGCCACGGTTGCTGCGACCGCCCGTTGGCGCCTCGCCACGACCGGCCGGACGCGGAGTACGCGGTGCACGCTCGCCATCCTGACGGGCCGGAGCCGACGGACGACGATCGCCCTCGATCTGCGGCTGACGGGAAATACGACCGCCAGTGGCCGGTGCATCCAGCGCCGGGCGCAAAGTACGGGCAACGCGCTCGGTACGTGCCACAGGGCGCGACGATTTACGCTGCATGCGCTCCAGCTTGTCTTTGCTCTTGGCGTTCATCTGCGGCATGGCCACAGGGGTCAGGCCGACTTCAGCACTGAGGATGTCGACTTCGTACTGGCTCATTTCGCGCCAACGCCCCATCGGCAGGTCCGAATTGAGGAACACCGGGCCGAAACGCACGCGCTTCAGGCGGCTGACCACCAGGCCCTGGGATTCCCACAGGCGCCGTACTTCACGGTTACGCCCTTCCATCACCACGCAGTGGTACCAGTGGTTGAAACCTTCGCCACCTGGCGCCTGCTTGATGTCGGTGAACTTGGCCGGGCCGTCTTCCAGCACCACGCCAGCCTTGAGGCGTTCGATCATCTCGTCATCGACTTCACCCCGTACACGCACCGCGTATTCGCGGTCCATCTCGTAGGACGGGTGCATCAGACGGTTGGCCAGCTCACCGTCGGTGGTGAACATCAGCAGGCCGGTGGTGTTGATGTCCAGGCGACCGATGTTGATCCAACGGCCTTCTTTGGGCTTGGGCATCTTGTCGAACACGGTTGGACGGCCTTCCGGGTCGTCACGGGTGCAGATCTCGCCGTCGGGCTTGTTGTACATGATCACGCGGCGCACCGATTCGGCGGCCTCTTCACGCTTGATGACCTTGCCATCAATGGTGATTGCGTCATGCAGATCGACGCGCTGGCCCAGGGTGGCTTCAACGCCATTGACCTTGATGCGCTTCTGGGTGATCCAGGCTTCTACGTCGCGGCGCGAGCCAACGCCGATACGGGCGAGGACTTTTTGCAGTTTCTCGCCGGCTGGGCCGATTTCCTGGCTGTCGTTCTGGTCTTGGTCTTTCATCTTAAGCACCTCCCGGTGTGTCGATTCAGGCGTGGCCTGAAGGTATTGAAACTGGGGTCTTGGGCGAACGCATCGCCAAAGGGTCGCGAATCATACGCTCATGGCGCGCATTGCGCATCAGAGACTAGTCGATATGGGCCGGCTCATTTGCTTTTCCGCCGACCGGTGGCGCCCAGGGCGATCAGCCGTAGCTCGGCTTCGGCCAGCACCGCGCGCTTGTCGACTTTGTCGAGCTTCTTCCAGGCCCGGATCTCACGCTTGCTGCGCCCGCAGCCGACGCAGATGTCGTCGCTGAATTTGCAGAGGCTGATGCAGGGGTCTTTGGTGGAGCTCATCACTACCTCACGGCACAGGGCTTTTCTGTAGGAGCTGGCTTGCCTGCGATGGCGCTGGGTCAGCACCGGATAGGCTGGCTGACACACCGCCATCGCAGGCAAGCCAGCTCCTACAGGGGATCTCGTTTGCAGCACGAGTTTGGCTACACAACACATCAATGTGGGGGGGCAGACCGGGTCAGTCTTCGAATTCGCGGCGTTCGTTTTCGATGGCTTCGGCCAGTGCCCGGGCTTCGGCTTCTTCTTCGCTCAATTCGGGTTGTTCCAGGGCGGCAACGGCAGCCAGCAGTTTTTCGCGGGCGGCCGCCACACCCAGGATGTCTTCCTCAGGCTCAGGTTCGACCGCAGGCGCCGTTTCAACGTTCATCGGCGTTTCGCCCGCCCCATCACGCAGCAAGTCATAAAAGTCGGTCTTGATCCCCTGCTCCATATCGTCCAGCTCCAGCAGCAAGGTATGGAAACTGGTCTCGTCCTTCGGCTCCTCCGGTTCGGCGCTGGCATCGGCCAGTTCCTGCAAACCGGGCGGCACCGGGGCATCGTCGAAGTCGAGCACCGGTTCGGCCTCGATCTCGCGCAGCTCGGCCAGTGGCGGCAGGTCGTCGAGGTTTTTCAGGTTGAAGTGGTCGAGAAACACCTTGGTGGTAGCAAACATCGCCGGTTTGCCGGGTACGTCGCGGTAGCCGACGATGCGGATCCACTCGCGCTCCAGCAGCGTCTTGACGATATGGCTGTTGACCGCCACACCGCGCACATCCTCGATCTCGCCACGGGTGATGGGCTGGCGATAGGCAATCAGCGCCATGGTCTCCAGCATCGCCCGGGAATAACGTTGCGGGCGCTCTTCCCACAGGCGCCCGACCCACGGCGAAAATTTCTCACGGATCTGCAAGCGATAGCCCGAGGCCACTTCCCTCAGCTCAAAAGCGCGGCCGTCACAGGATTTACGCAGGATTTCCAGGGCCTTCTTGAACACCGGCGGTTCCGGGCGCTCGGCTTCTTCAAACAGTTCAAACAGGCGCTCCAGCGATTGCGGCTTGCCCGAGGCCAGGAGGAAGGCTTCCAACAGCGGTGCCAGTTCGCGAGGTTCAGTCAGATTCATCAATTCAGCTCGTTATTCGGCTCGCGCCCGCACGTGGATAGCCGCAAAAGGCTCATTCTGCACCAGCTCGACCAAGGACTCCTTGACCAGCTCGAGGACCGCCATAAAGGTCACGACCACGCCCAGGCGCCCCTCTTCGGCGGTAAACAGCTCGACAAACGGCACAAACCCGCCGCCCTTCAGGCGCTCCAGCACATCGCTCATGCGCTCGCGGGTGGACAAGGCTTCGCGGCTGACCTGGTGGCTTTCAAACATATCGCCACGGCGCAGCACCTCGGCCATGGACATCAGCAGTTCTTCCAGGCTCACATCTGGCAACAATTTACGCGCCCGGGCCTCCGGCGCATCGAGCTTGGGCACCACCACGTCACGGCCCACGCGGCTCAAGCCGTCGATGCCTTCGGCGGCAGCCTTGAAGCGCTCGTACTCCTGCAGGCGGCGGATCAGTTCGGCGCGGGGGTCGTCCTCTTCCGCTTCGATCGTCTCGGAGCGCGGCAGCAGCATGCGCGACTTGATCTCCGCCAGCATCGCAGCCATCACCAGGTACTCGGCGGCCAACTCCAGGCGCACCGACTGCATCAACTCGACATAACCCATGTACTGGCGGGTGATTTCCGCCACCGGGATGTCGAGGATATTGATGTTCTGTTTGCGGATCAGGTACAGCAGCAAGTCAAGCGGGCCTTCGAAGGCCTCAAGGAAGACTTCCAGGGCATCCGGCGGGATGTACAGGTCCAGGGGCATTTCCATGACGGCCTGGCCGTAGACCATGGCAAATGGCAGTTCCTGCTGGGCACCGGCCTGGCTGTCGACGGTTTCCACGGCCGACATTCAGGCCTCGACCATGAACGGTGCCGGGTCGCCACAGCCTACCCGGATCACCTCTGGCTCGCCGTCGGCCAGGTTGATCACGGTGGACGCCTTGCCACCGCCGAAGCCGCCGTCGATGATCAGGTCCACCTGTTTTTCCAGGAGTTGTCGCATTTCGTAGGGGTCTTCCAACGGTTCAGTCTCGCCGGGCATGATCAGCGACACGCTCATCAGCGGCTCACCCAGCTCGGCCAGCAGCGCCAGGGCGATGGGGTGCTCCGGCACCCGCAGGCCGATGGTGCGTTTCTTCGGGTGCAGCAGCAGGCGCGGCACCTCGCGGGTGGCATTGAGAATAAAGGTATAGGGCCCTGGCGTATGGGCCTTGAGCAGGCGGAAGGTGCCGGTATCGACCTTGGCGAACAGCCCCAGCTGCGACAGGTCGCTGCAGATCAGCGCGAAGTTGTGGTTTTTATCCAGGTCGCGCAGGCGTCTTACGCGCTCCACCGCATTCTTGTCGCCGATCTGGCAACCAATGGCGTAGGAGGAGTCCGTGGGGTAGATCACCACGCCACCGGCGCGAATGATCTCCACGGCCTGTTTGATCAGCCGCGCTTGCGGATTTTCCGGATGAATCTGGAAAAATTGACTCACGTTCTCTACCTGTTCAGACAGTGGCGGTAATGGGGTCATGCTTGAATCGCCCCCACAGGAGCGGCAAGTCTTCCGGGACCGGGCGGTATTCGCCGATCTCCGACCAGCCGCCTGGGCCATGGAAATCACTGCCGGCACTGACCAGCAGACCAAATTCACGGGCAAGAATCGCCAGGCTGCCAACCTGTTCGGCGGGTTGATGCCCATTGACCACTTCGATGGCGTGGCCACCCGCTTGAATATAGTCGCCTATCAGCTTGCGACGCTTGCTGCGGGTAAAATCGTAATGCCAGGGGTGCGCCAGGCTGACCCAGGCCCCGGAGGCGCGCAGGGTCGCCACAGTGTCTTCGAGGGTCGGCCAATGCAGCTTGACGTCCCCCAGCTTGCCGGCGCCCAGCCATTTGCGGAACGCTTCGGCGCGATCCTTGACGTAACCCTCGCGCACCATCCAGTCGGCAAAATGCGGGCGGGCCGGCGCGTTGCCGCTGTCACCCAGCGCCTGCTGGATGGCACGGGCGCCCTCAAGGGCATTGGGCATACCCTTGAGCGCCAGTTTGCGGCTTATTTCTTCGGACCGCAGCCAGCGGCCATCGTGCAACCGGGCGATAGCCTCCACCAGCGGCGGGGCCGTGACATCAAAACCGTAGCCCAACACATGAATGGTTGCGCCGCCCCAGGTGCAGGACAGCTCGACGCCATTGACCAGTTGCATGCCCAGCGCCGTGGCGGCAATACGCGCCTCGTCCAGGCCTTCAAGGGTGTCGTGGTCGGTCAACGACAGGACTCGCACGCCTTTTTCAAACGCACGCGCAACCAGTACCGCGGGCGCCAGGGCGCCGTCGGAGGCCGTGCTGTGGCAGTGCAAATCAACATTCACGGGAGTCTGTAACCTCAAGTCAGCTGGCGCTTACGCTACCAAGGATGTTTGTTATTATGCCGCCACATCCAGCTTCTGGCTCTTACTGTGAAACAATTCATCGACTTCATCCCGCTGTTGCTGTTCTTCATCGTTACCAAACTCGACCCCAGGGTCATCGATATCGCCGGTCATGAGCTGTCGTTCGGGGGGATCTACAGCGCCACTGCCGTCCTGATCGTCAGCTCTGTGGTGGTCTACGGCGCCATCTTCATCTCCCAGCGCAAACTCGAAAAAAGCCAATGGCTGACCCTCATCGCCTGCCTGGTATTTGGCGGCCTGACCCTGGCCTTCCACAGCGAAACCTTCCTTAAATGGAAAGCCCCGGTGGTCAACTGGCTGTTCGCCCTGGTCTTTATCGGCAGCCACTTCATCGGTGATCGCCTGCTGATCAAGCGAATCATGGGCCATGCGCTGACCCTGCCGGAGCCGGTCTGGACACGCTTGAACGTGGCCTGGATCGTATTTTTCCTGTTCTGCGGCGCCGCCAACCTGTTCGTGGCCTTTACCTTCCAGAACTATTGGGTCGACTTCAAGGTGTTCGGCAGCCTGGGCATGACCGTCCTGTTCCTGATCGGCCAGGGTATCTACCTGTCGCGCCACCTGCATGACACCGCCCCTACCACGCCAAAAACCGAGGACTGACATGCTCTACGCCATCATTGCCACCGACGTCGCCAACTCCCTGGAAAAACGCCTGTCCGTGCGCCCGGCCCACGTGGAACGCCTCAAGGCGCTACAGGCCGAAGGGCGCTTGGTGCTCGCCGGCCCACACCCGGCCGTCGACAGCAATGATCCGGGAGATGCCGGCTTCACCGGCAGCCTGATCATCGCCGAGTTCGCCTCCCTGGCCGATGCCCAGGCCTGGGCCAAGGCCGACCCGTATGTTGCAGCCGGCGCCTATGCCGATGTCGTGATCAAACCCTTCAAGCAAGTCCTGCCTTGATTCAGGTGACGCCGAACCTATTGGGTTCGGCAAACGTCTAATCGCTCATTATTCTCGGTAACCTGCCGACAACGTTCTGAATATTCGTGTGGAATCAGGAGTTCCGATGCGCTTACGTCAGTTGTGTCTGTTGGCAGTGTTAACGATCGGGGCTACGGCCCAGGCTGAAGAAACCTCGAACACCGGCAGTTCCACGCCCCTGTCCTTGAGTGCCGGCAGCCAGATCACCGAGTTGCAGCAACGCTTGAAAGAAAGCGAACGCCTGCGCGAAGAACTGAGCAAACAATTGCAAACTGCCGATGCCGCCCGCGAAAGTGCGCAACTGAGCCGGCTGCGCCAGGACAATCAGCGCCTGGCCCAGCAACTCAAGGACGCGCAAGGTGGCGCCCTGCCACGTTGGCTCACCGACCAGCAGCAATGGTTCGTGATTGGCGCAGGAGTTGCGCTGGTTGCCCTGCTGTGCGGTATCTTCGCCAGTGGCGGGCATCGGCGCCGTCGACAATGGCTAAATTGAGTGAGTCATGAGCGAGCTGTTACTGATAGATGATGACCAGGAGCTCTGTGAGCTGCTGACCAGTTGGTTGAGCCAGGAAGGTTTCCAGGTGCGTGCTTGCCATGACGGCGTGAGTGCGCGCAAAGCCCTGGCCGACGCCGCGCCGGCGGCCGTGGTGCTGGACGTGATGCTGCCCGATGGCAGCGGCCTGGAGTTGCTCAAGCAATTGCGCGCCGACCACCCTGAATTGCCGGTACTGATGCTTTCGGCCCGGGGCGAGCCCCTGGACCGGATCCTCGGCCTGGAACTGGGCGCCGATGACTAC
The DNA here is from genome assembly GCF_058742075.1 of Pseudomonas sp. HC1(2025). Taxonomy (NCBI): domain Bacteria; kingdom Pseudomonadati; phylum Pseudomonadota; class Gammaproteobacteria; order Pseudomonadales; family Pseudomonadaceae; genus Pseudomonas; species Pseudomonas sp. HC1(2025). Next base: position 4,409,142 of record NZ_CP196017.1, read on the forward strand.
CTGGCCAAACCCTGCGACCCCCGCGAACTGACCGCCCGCCTGCGGGCCGTATTGCGCCGCAGCCACCCGACGGCGGTGTCGACCCAACTGGAACTGGGCGACCTGTGCTTCAGCCCGGTGCGTGGCGTGGTGATCATCGACAGTCAGGAACTGACCCTCACCCTGTCCGAAAGCCGCCTGCTGGAAGCCTTGCTGCGCCAGCCGGGCGAGCCCCTGGACAAGCAGGAACTGGCGCAGATCGCCCTGGGCCGCAAGCTGACCCTGTATGACCGCAGCCTGGACATGCACGTGAGCAACCTGCGCAAGAAAATCGGCCCGCATGCCGACGGCCGCCCGCGGATCGTCGCACTGCGCAGCCGTGGCTACTACTACACCCCCTGAAATCCCCTGTAGGAACCGGCTTGCCGGCGATGAGGCCCTTGAGTCATACGCTGATCCAACGGACGCCATCGCCGGCAAGCCGGCTCCTACCTGTTTTGTAAGTGCCCGCCCAATCTGTCTTTACCCAAGCTTTACCCTCCCCTGACCGCCGCTGACCTTGATCTTCGTAATCTACTCACATCCGGAATCACCGGAACCGAGACAAGGAGAAACACCATGCGCAAGACCCTTATCGCTCTGATGTTCGCCGCAGCCCTGCCTACCGTCGCCATGGCCATGCCAGAAGGCCAAGGCCCGATGGGCGGCCCTGCAGGCCACATGATGGGTGGCCCGGGCCACGGCGGTGAACACGGCATGCGCGGCAAAGGCGGCCCTTTCAGCCAGCTCGACCTGACCCGCGAACAGCGCCAGCAGATCGGCAAGCTGATGGGCGAACAACGCGAAGGCCGCCAGCAACTGGTCAAGAAGTACCTGGACAAACTCCCGGCTGCTGAGCAGAAAGCCATGAACGACGAAATGGCCGCCGCCAAGCAGAAAACCCAGGCGGATATCCGCGCCCTGCTCAAGCCTGACCAGCAGAAGAAGTTCGACGAAATGGCGAAGAAACGCGCCGAACGCCAAGCCGAGTGGCAGCAATTCCAGGCCTGGAAAGCGCAACAACCGCAAAAAGCGCAATAATGCGTTAGCAACCTCCCAGCCCAGTGGCCCGTGCCGCTGGGCTTTTCCTGTTTGAGGGTTTCCTGTGCGTTCACTCTTCTGGCGCATCCTTGCCAGTTTCTGGCTGGCCATCGCCCTGGTTGCCGGGCTGTCGATCCTGCTTGGGCATATGCTCAACCAGGACGCCTGGATTCTCAGCCGCCATCCCGGCCTCAATAACCTGGCCGAAGAATGGACCCAGCGTTACGAAACCCAAGGCGAGGACGCCGCCCAGGACTTGTTGCAACAGCGCAAGCGCCAGTACCACGTCGATGTACAAGTGCTCAACGAGAGCGGCGACCCGGTGGTGCGTGGCACCTTCCCGCGCCGTGCCGCCGCCTTCGAAGCGCGACAGCATGAGAGCCACGAAGGCCGGCTGCCCTGGCGCCGCCTGACAGCCGAGTACACCAGCGAAAAAACCGGCGACACCTACCTGCTGATCTACCGCATTGCCCTGCCGGAGCTGGATGCCTGGCACCGCAGCAGCCTGCTCTGGCCCTTGAGTGCCCTGGCGATTGCATTGGTGGTGCTGACCCTGTTCAGCCTGCTGGTGACCCTGTCGATCACCCGCCCCCTCAGCCGCCTGCGCGGAGCGGTACATGATCTGGGCCAGGCCACATACCAGCAAAACAGCCTGGCGCGCCTGGCCGACCGGCGCGATGAATTTGGCGTGCTGGCCACCGACTTCAATCGCATGGGCGCACGCCTGCAAAGCCTGATCGGCAGCCAGCGGCAATTGCTGCGCGATGTGTCCCACGAACTGCGCTCGCCACTGGCCCGCCTGCGGATCGCCCTGGCCCTGGCCGAACGGGCCACCCCCGAGGCGCGGGAAAAACTCTGGCCACGCCTGACCCTGGAATGTGATCGCCTGGAAGCGTTGATCAGCGAAATCCTGGTCCTGGCGCGGGTGGATGCCGACAACGCCAGCGCCGAAGACATCGACCTCAATACCCTGCTCAGGACCCTGCAAAAGGACGCCCAACTCGGCGCCCCGGACCAGGAAGTACAGCTTCACGCCGACCCGGCGCTGACACTCAAGGGCTGGCCACATATGATCGAGCGGGCACTGGACAACCTGTTGCGCAATGCCCTGCGCTTCACCCCGCCCAGCCAGCCAATTGAAATGCGCGCCCAGCGTGAAGGCGAACGCATTGTGATCAGTGTGCGCGACCATGGCCCGGGCGTGGATGCCGAGCACCTGCAAAAGCTGGGCGAGCCGTTTTACCGCGCCCCCGGGCAAACCGCCCAGGGGCATGGCCTGGGCCTGGCCATCGCCCGCCGGGCAGCCGAGCGTCATGGCGGCAGCCTGACCCTGGCCAATCATCCCGACGGCGGTTTTATCGCCACCCTGGACTTGCCCTTGCAACCGGGGATTGCAGCCCACCCCTGAAGATCTTCTATGATGGCCCTTCTCTTATGGAGGGCCTTTGATGACTGATCTGCTCACCTCGATCCAGCGTGCACTCGATCTGCCGCCCACACCGCTGGCGACCGCCGAGGCCGGCGCCTTGCCCTCAGCCTTCGCCGTCACCGAGTTGGCTTGCGCCAGCATGGGTGCCGCCGTCCAGGCCGTAGCCCGGTTGCTGGAACAACAGACCGGGCGCCTGCCCCTGGTCAGCGTGGACCGGCGCCTGGCCTCATTCTGGTTCTCCAGTTCCCTGCGCCCACAGGGCTGGAGCGTGCCGCCGTTGTGGGACCCGATTGCCGGCGACTACGCCTGCGCCGACGGCTGGATTCGCCTGCACACCAACGCCCCTCACCACCGCGCGGCTGCCGAGCGTGTGTTGGGACAGGTCGCGGACCGGGCGGCGATGACGCTCAAGGTCGCCCCATGGAGCGCTGCCGAGCTTGAGCAGGCGATTGTCGACGAGGCCGGCTGCGCCGCACAGATGCGCACCTGGCAGGAGTGGCAAGCCCATCCCCAGGGGTTGGCGGTCAATCAGGAACCGTTGCTGGCGCGAAAACGCTTCGACACGGCCGGCAAAACCCGCTGGCTCGGCAACGTGGCGCGCCCGCTGGCGGGGGTCAAGGTACTGGACCTGACCCGCGTGTTGGCCGGCCCCGTGGCCAGTCGTTTTCTCGCCGGCCTTGGCGCCAACGTCTTGCGCATCGACGCCCCCGACTGGAACGAACCCGGGGTCGTGCCGGAGATGACCCTGGGCAAGCGCTGCGCGCGCCTTGACCTTAAACACCCCAGCGACCGGCAATTGTTCGAAAGCTTACTCAAGGATGCCGACATTCTGTTCCACGGTTATCGGGCAGATGCGCTGGAGCAACTGGGTTACAACGCGAGCGCCTTGCAGCAGATTAGCCCCGGCCTGATCGACGTCAGCCTCAACGCCTACGGCTGGAGCGGCCCATGGCGCAATCGCCGGGGCTTCGACAGCCTGGTGCAGATGAGCAGCGGCATCGCCCACGCCGGCATGCTGTACAAACAGGCAGATAAACCGGTGCCGCTGCCGGTGCAGGCGCTGGACCATGCCACCGGCTACCTGATGGCGGCCAGTGCGATACAGGCCTTGGCCGAGCGCTTGAGCAGTGGGCATGGGGGTTCGGCACGGCTGTCGCTGGCGCGTACGGCGAAGCTGTTGATCGAGGCGGGACAAGACAAACAGCCAGCGTTGCGTGAAGAAGAACCGGGTGATCAGGGACTGCTGGTAGAGCAGACGGCCTGGGGGCCGGCCCATCGTTTGCTGGCGCCGGTCAGTCTTACCGGGACTCCGCTGCAATGGGATTTGCCGGCTGGGGAATTGGGCGCGCATCGGGCACAGTGGTGACCTTGAAAGGGTCATCGCGGCGATGCGGCGACCCGACAAGCCCGCTCCCACAGTTGATCGTGTGCAGTTCAAACAACTCGGTCAAATGTGGGAGCGGGCTTGCCCGCGATGAGGTCCACCAGGCACAACAATTTCACAAGGTCAGCACCCCGCTGTACAACCCATACGCCGCCAGGCTCGCCCCGGCGATCACGCAACTGAAAATTCCTTTTTCCAGCAACGTAAACAAAGGCTGGCCCTGCTCGCGCTTGGCCTGGGCGAACAGGATCACCCCTGGGGCATACAACAGCGCCGACAGCAGCAGGTATTTCAAGCCGCCGGCATACAGCAGCCACACCGCATACCCCAGCGCAATCACCCCCACCAGCAGGTCCTTGAGCCGCTGGCCATGGGCTCCCTCGTAGGTTTCCCCGCGCCCGCACAGCAGCACGGCATAGGCCGCCGACCATAAATACGGCACGAGGATCATCGACGACGCCAGGTAGATCAGCGTGGTGTAGGTGCTGGCCGAAAACAGCGTGATCACCAGGAACAACTGGATCATCACATTGGTCAGCCACAACGCATTGACCGGCACCCGGTTGGCGTTTTCCTTTTTCAGGAAGGCCGGCATGGTCTTGTCATGGGCAGTGGCGTAGAGAATCTCGGCGCACAGCAAGGCCCATGACAGCAACGCGCCGAGCAGCGACACCGCCAGGCCGATGCTGATCAACATCGCGCCCCAGGGCCCGACGATATGTTCCAGCACGCCCGCCAAGGACGGGTTCTGCAGGTTGGCCAACTCCGGTTGGCTCATGATCCCCAAAGACAGCACGTTGACCAGCACCAGCAGGGCCAAGACCCCGACAAACCCGATCACCGTGGCGCGGCCCACGTCCGAGCGTTTTTCCGCGCGCGCCGAGTACACGCTGGCGCCTTCGATGCCGATAAACACAAACACGGTGACCAGCATCATGTTGCGCACCTGGTCCATCACCCCACCAAATTGCGGGTTGCCCAGGCCCCAGATATCCCGGGTGAAAATATCCGCCTTGAACGCCACGGCGGCGATCACGATAAACATCAGCAGCGGCACGATCTTGGCCACGGTGGTGACCTGGTTGATAAACGCGGCCTCCTTGATCCCGCGCATCACCAGAAAATGCACGGCCCACAGCAGCAGCGACGCGCAGCCGATCGCCACCGGCGTATTACCCTGGCCAAACACCGGGAAAAAATAGCCCAGGGTGCTGAACAGCAGCACGAAGTAACCGACGTTGCCCATCCAGGCACTGATCCAATAGCCCCAGGCCGACGAGAACCCCATGTAGTCGCCAAAACCGGCCTTGGCGTAGGCATACACACCCGAATCCAGGTTGGGCTTGCGGTTGGCCAGGGTCTGGAACACAAAGGCCAGGGTCAGCATGCCAATGGCGGTGATGCCCCAACCGATCAGGATCGCTCCCACCTCGGCCCGCGCGGCCATGTTCTGCGGTAACGAGAAGATCCCGCCGCCAATCATTGAGCCCACTACCAACGCCACCAAGGCGCTGAGGCGCAGCTTTTGTGCCGGTTGCGACATAGAAACTCCTGCAGATGAAACCGTCATCGAGCTAACAACTGTGCACTCGGCTAATTTATCGAAAACATGCAACGTTTATTAGCTATAGCGAATAAAACTGCTCGCCTCATAACTTAATGACATTTCAGTTAGTCGAGTTTAGGCAAATTTAGAATTTAAATACCACTTGTCTTTTATCCATGAGGGGTATCTGACAAAGCCTCTTGAAAAAGTTTGCACATCTGCGAAAACGGGCTAGCTTCAAACATCCACGCCTTAGGCATATAGCATTAACCCGAACGGATAAAAGCTCTGGGACGTGCTTATCCGAGCAATTATACGCCCGCTGCATTTATTCATAAGTCTTTAATTCACAATGGAATGTGCCAATGAAGTGATCTGAGTCAGCTGTTTGAATAGCGCACAGTTTTATTCTGTGGTCTCTCTTCTCCTGCATTGGAGTCACGCAATGTCTGAATCCCCCGGAAAACTTCGATTAGGCGCCCTTGTTGCTCTAGTTGTGGGCTCAATGATTGGCGGCGGGATCTTCTCGTTGCCGCAAAACATGGCCGCCAGCGCCGATGTCGGTGCGGTATTGATTGGTTGGGTTATCACTGCCGTAGGTATGTTGACCCTGGCCTTTGTATTCCAGACCCTGGCCAACCGTAAACCTGACCTGGACGGCGGCGTGTACGCCTACGCCAAGGCCGGTTTTGGTGACTACATGGGTTTCTCCTCCGCCTGGGGCTACTGGATCAGTGCCTGGCTGGGCAACGTCGGCTACTTCGTGCTGTTGTTCAGCACCCTCGGTTACTTCTTCCCCATCTTCGGCGAAGGCAACACCCCGGCAGCGGTGATTGGCGCGTCGGTGTTGTTGTGGGCCGTGCACTTTCTGGTACTGCGCGGGATCAAGGAAGCCGCATTCATCAACCTGGTGACCACGGTCGCCAAGGTCGTGCCGCTGGTGCTGTTTGTGTTGATCGCCCTGTTCGCGTTCAAGCTGGACATCTTCACCGCTGACATCTGGGGCGTGAAAAACCCCGACCTGGGCAGTGTGATGAACCAGGTGCGCAACATGATGCTGGTCACCGTCTGGGTATTTATCGGTATCGAAGGCGCGAGCATCTTCTCGTCCCGTGCCGAAAAACGTTCGGACGTGGGCAAGGCCACCGTCATCGGCTTTATCACCGTGCTGCTGTTCCTGATGCTGGTGAACGTGCTGTCCCTGGGGATCATGACCCAACCGGAACTGGCCAAGCTGCAGAACCCGTCGATGGCGGCCGTGCTGGAGCATGTGGTCGGCCATTGGGGCGCGGTGTTGATCAGCGTCGGCTTGATCATCTCGTTGCTGGGCGCGCTGCTGTCGTGGGTGCTGCTGTGTGCAGAGATCATGTTCGCCGCCGCCAAAGACCACACCATGCCGGAGTTCCTGCGTAAGGAAAACGCCAACCATGTGCCGGTCAACGCCCTGTGGCTGACCAACGCCATGGTCCAGATCTTCCTGGTGATCACGCTGTTTTCCGCCAGTACCTACCTGTCGCTGATCTATCTCGCCACCTCGATGATCCTGGTGCCCTACCTGTGGTCGGCAGCCTACGCGCTGTTGCTGGCGGTACGCGGCGAGACCTACGAGGCGGCCCTGGCCGAGCGCAAGAAAGACCTGTTCATCGGCTCCATTGCCCTGATCTACGCGGTCTGGCTGCTGTATGCCGGTGGCACCAAATACCTGCTGCTCTCCGCCCTGCTCTACGCCCCCGGCGCGATCCTGTTCGCCAAGGCCAAGCGTGAACTGGGCAAACCGATTTTCACCAACGTCGAGAAGCTGATTTTCGCCGCAGTGGTCATTGGCGCCCTGGTGGCGGCCTATGGGCTCTACGACGGCTTCCTGACCCTGTAACACCTGAATCTTTTTGTTCACTGGAGGATCTGTAATGACCACGGAAAAAGTTAAGTACGGCGTACATTCCGAAGCCGGCAAACTGCGCAAAGTCATGGTGTGTTCCCCAGGTCTGGCCCATCAGCGGCTGACCCCCAACAATTGCGACGAACTGCTCTTCGATGACGTGCTCTGGGTGGCCCAGGCCAAGCGCGACCATTTCGACTTCGTTACCAAGATGCGCGAGCGCGATATCGATGTGCTGGAAATGCACAACCTGTTGACCGAGATTGTCGCCATCCCCGAAGCGCTGGACTGGATCCTGGAGCGCAAGATCACCGCCAACACGGTTGGCCTGGGCCTGGTCGATGAAGTCGGCTCGTGGCTCAAAAGCCTGGAGCCGCGCAAGATCGCCGAGTTCCTGATCGGTGGTGTATCCGCCGATGACCTGCCAAGCAGCTTCGGTGGCAAGACCATCGAGATGTTCCGCGACTTCCTCGGCCACTCAAGCTTTATCCTGCCACCGCTGCCCAACACCCAGTTCACCCGCGACACCACCTGCTGGATCTACGGTGGCGTGACGCTCAACCCGATGTACTGGCCGGCGCGACGCCAGGAAACCCTGCTGACCACCGCCATCTACAAGTTCCACCCAGAGTTCACCAACGCCGACTTCCAGATCTGGTACGGCGACCCTGACCAGGAGCACGGTGCAGCCACCCTGGAAGGCGGCGACGTAATGCCAATTGGCAACGGCGTGGTGTTGATCGGCATGGGCGAGCGCTCCTCCCACCAGGCCATCGGCCAACTGGCGCGCAACCTGTTCAAGAACAAGGCCGTGGAAAAAGTCATCGTTGCCGGCCTGCCCAAGTCCCGCGCCGCGATGCACCTGGACACCGTGTTCAGCTTCTGCGACCGCGACCTGGTAACCATCTTCCCCGAAGTAGTGAACCAGATCGTCGCCTTCACCCTGCGCCCTGACGAGAGCAAGCCCCACGGCATCGACATCCACCGCGAGAAAACCAACTTCCTCGACACCGTGGCCGCAGCCCTTGGCCTCAAGGCCCTGCGTGTGGTGGAAACCGGCGGCAACAGCTTCGCCGCCGAACGCGAACAGTGGGACGACGGCAACAACGTGGTGGCCGTGGAACCTGGCGTGGTGATCGGTTACGACCGCAACACCTACACCAACACCCTGCTGCGCAAGGCCGGTGTGGAAGTCATCACCATCAGCGCCGGCGAACTGGGCCGGGGCCGTGGCGGCGGCCACTGCATGACCTGCCCGATCATTCGCGACCCTATCGACTACTAAACGACCATCTCCCCGGCGGCATCCACCCGATGCCGCACGGGCCGATTACCGAATCCAAGGAGAATCATCATGGCGTTCAACATCCACAACCGTAACCTGCTGAGCCTGGAACACCACACCCCGCGCGAACTGCGGTACCTGCTGGACCTGTCCCGCGACCTCAAGCGCGCCAAGTACACCGGCACCGAGCAGCAGCACCTCAAGGGCAACAACATCGCGCTGATCTTCGAGAAAACCTCGACCCGCACCCGATGTGCCTTCGAAGTCGCGGCCTATGACCAGGGCGCCAACGTTACCTACATCGACCCGAACTCGTCGCAGATCGGCCACAAAGAAAGCATGAAAGACACCGCCCGCGTACTCGGGCGCATGTACGACGCCATTGAATACCGTGGCTTCAAGCAGGAAATCGTCGAAGAACTGGCGAAGTTCGCCGGGGTCCCGGTGTTCAACGGCCTGACCGATGAGTACCACCCAACCCAGATGATCGCCGACGTGTTGACCATGCGTGAACACGCTGACAAGCCGATCCACGACATCAGCTACGCCTACCTGGGCGACGCCCGCAACAACATGGGCAACTCGCTGCTGCTGGTCGGCGCCAAGCTGGGCATGGACGTACGCATCTGCGCACCAAAGGCCCTGTGGCCCCACGATGACCTGGTGGGTCGCTGCAAAAAATACGCAGAAGAAAGCGGTGCACGCATCACCCTCACCGAAGACCCGAAAGCCGCGGTCAAGGGCGTGGACTTTATCCACACCGACGTCTGGGTCTCCATGGGCGAGCCTGTGGAAGCCTGGGCCGAGCGTATCGAGCAACTGCTGCCGTACCAGGTCAATGCCCAATTGATGAAAGCCACCGGCAACCCACGCACCAAGTTCATGCACTGCCTGCCGGCGTTCCATAACAGCGATACCAAGGTCGGCAAACAGATTGCCGAACAGTATCCGCACCTGGCCAACGGCATCGAAGTGACCGACGACGTGTTCGAGTCCCCGGCCTGCATCGCCTTCGAGCAAGCGGAAAACCGCATGCACACCATCAAGGCGATCCTGGTTTCGACGCTGGCGGACCTGTAACCCAACACCGCTCCCACTGATGTAGCACGGGCAATGTGGGAGCGGGTTTTATGTGGGAGCCGGGCTTGCCCGCGATGCAGTCACCTCGGTCTGCCAGACATAGCGAGGTGAGGCCATCGCAGGCAAGCCAGCTCCCACATAAAGCCCGCTCCCACACTTGCTCCGGTGTTCACAAGGCCGAACTTTAGAAGGATTGCATTATGCGTATCGTCGTTGCACTGGGCGGTAACGCCCTGCTCCGCCGTGGTGAACCCATGACAGCGGACAACCAACGCGCCAATATCCGGATCGCCACCGAGCAGATTGCCAAGATTCATCCGGGCAATGAGCTGGTGATCGCCCACGGCAATGGGCCACAAGTCGGCCTGCTGTCGCTGCAAGCCGCCGCCTACACCCAGGTTTCGCCCTACCCGCTGGACGTGCTGGGTGCCGAAACCGAAGGCATGATCGGCTACATCATCGAACAGGAACTGGGCAACCTGCTGGACTTTGAGGTGCCTTTCGCCACCCTGCTGACCCAGGTTGAAGTGGACGCCAACGACCCGGCTTTCCAGAACCCGACCAAGCCGATCGGCCCGGTCTACTCCAAGGCCGAAGCGGAAAAACTGGCCGCCGAAAAAGGCTGGGCGATTGCCCCCGATGGCGATAAATATCGCCGGGTAGTGGCCAGCCCACGGCCCAAACGCATCTTTGAAATCCGCCCGATCAAGTGGCTGCTGGAAAAAAGCAGCATCGTGATCTGCGCAGGTGGCGGCGGCATCCCGACCATGTATGACGAGAACGGCAAGCTCAAGGGTATCGAAGCTGTGATCGATAAAGACCTGTGCTCCTCGCTGCTGGCCCAGCAACTGGAAGCCGACCTGCTGGTGATCGCCACCGACGTCAACGCGGCGTTTATCGACTTCGGCAAGCCGACGCAAAAGGCCATCGGCCAGGCGCACCCCGACGACATGGAAAAACTTGGCTTCGCCGCCGGCTCCATGGGGCCCAAGGTCCAGGCCGCCTGCGAGTTCGCCCGCAACACTGGCAAAACCGCAGTGATCGGTTCACTCTCGGACATCGAAGCCATCGTCCAGGGCACCGCCGGCACCCGTATCAGCACGGCAAAACCTGGCATCACCTACCTATAACTACACCAGGGCGGTTGTTGCAGCCGCCCTTCTCCAATGCCTTGTTAAGGAGAGACGCCTATGGCCATCTTTGAACCCGGTCACTTGCATATCGAACGCCACGCGTTGAATGCCCAGGATCACAGCTACGACCTGTGCATCGACTATGAAGTCAGCCAGGACCCGAAGGAAGGCAAGGGAATGCTCTTCAAAATGCACGGCTCCGTGCAGGGCAAGGACCTCAAGGAAGAATTCTTCCTGCCCAAGGACCAGGCCTACGACTTTGCCCGCCATGCCATGAACATCGCGCAGAAATACGGCATGCCGAAAACCGCGGTGCTCAACGGTGGCATGCATAAACAGTACGACCTGATGTTCGAGGATGTGCGCCACCAACTGGATGTAAAACCGGGCGACCCGATCAAGCCTGAACACCTGGAATAACCAAAACAGCTCAAATGTGGGAGCTGGCTTGTGTGGGAGCTGGCTTGCCTGCGATGCAGGCACCTCGGTGTGTCAGTCACCCCTCGATGATGCTATCGCAGGCAAGCCAGCTCCCACATTTTTGATCTCCACCCCCGCTCAGGCATACTGGCCACCCTCCGCATTGCAGAATCAACATCCACCCCATGCGTATCCACGTCAGCTTCATCGACCGCGTCGGCATCACCCAGGAAGTCCTGGCCTTGCTCGGTGGGCGCAATCTCAACCTGGATGCGGTGGAGATGATCCCGCCCAACGTCTACATCGACGCGCCGACCCTGAGCGTGGAGGTGCTGGAAGAGTTGCGCGATGCGCTGTTCAGCGTGCAGGGCGTACAGGCGGTGACGGTGGTGGATATCCTCCCCGGCCAGCGCCGTCACCTGCAACTCGACGCCCTGCTGGCGGCCATGACCGACCCGGTCCTGGCCCTGGACAGTGCCGGCAAGGTGCTGCTGGCCAACCCGGCGCTGATCGCCCTGTATGGTCGCGAACCGGCTGGCGAAAGCATCGCCGAGCTGTTTGAGGATCCGGCGCTGCTGGAAGCCTTGCTCGAACATGGCTTTCGCCTGCCCCTGCGCGAGATCAGCGTCAACGGCCAGACCTTGCTGCTGGACGCCACACCGATCACCGATGCCGGCGCGCTGCTGACGTTGTACCAACCCAACCGTATCGGCGAGCGACTTTCGGCGCTGCACCATGACCATGCCGAAGGTTTCGACGCACTTTTGGGCGAGTCGCCGGCGATCCGCACCCTCAAGACCCGTGCGCAACGAGTGGCGGCCCTCGACGCCCCGCTGTTGATCCAGGGCGAGACCGGCACCGGCAAAGAGCTGGTGGCCCGCGCCTGCCATGCCATCAGTGCGCGCCACAGCTCACCGTTCCTGGCGCTGAACTGCGCGGCACTCCCGGAAAACCTCGCCGAGAGCGAGCTGTTCGGCTACGCCCCCGGCGCCTTTACCGGCGCCCAGCGCGGCGGCAAGCCGGGGCTGATGGAGCTGGCCAACCAGGGCACGGTATTTCTCGACGAGATTGGCGAGATGTCGCCGTACTTGCAGGCCAAGCTCCTGCGTTTTCTCAATGACGGCAGCTTTCGCCGGGTCGGCGGCGACCGCGAGGTCAAGGTCAATGTGCGCATCCTCAGCGCCACCCACCGCGACCTGGAGAAAATGGTCAGCGAAGGCACCTTCCGCGAAGACCTGTTCTACCGCCTCAATGTGCTGAATGTGGAAGTGCCGCCCCTGCGCGAACGCGGCCAGGACATCCTGCTGCTGGCCCGCTACTTCATGCAGCAGGCCTGCGCGCAGATCCAGCGCCCGGTCTGCCGCCTGGCGCCGGGCACTTACCCGGCGCTGCTGGGCAACCGCTGGCCGGGTAACGTGCGCCAGTTGCAGAACGTGATCTTCCGCGCCGCCGCCATTTGCGAAAGCAACCTGGTGGACATTGGCGACCTGGATATCGCCGGCACCTCGGTCGCCCGCCAGAGCGACGGCGAAGTGGACAGCCTGGAACAGGCAGTGGAGGACTTTGAGCGCAGCCTCCTGGAAAAGCTCTATACCACCTATCCCTCGACACGCCAGTTGGCCAACCGCCTACAGACGTCTCACACCGCTATCGCCCATCGATTGCGCAAGTACGGCATCCCCGGTAAGCCATGATCACCAAAAAACCCGGCGCCCACGCTGGATCACCGCCCCGGTCGCGCTGAAAAACAGCTGCTGGGCCATGGCCGCGCTCAGGCGTGAATAGTAGATGGCGATCACGTCGCTGTCGGTCTTGTCGGCCAGGCCTCTAAAACTCATAAAGCGTTGTTCCGGGCGCTTGAGATGGCCGGCAGTGAAATCCGCATTGGCCGCCCCGGGAGTGCGGTAGTGAAAATGGGCGTAAGCCAACACCCTGCCCGCCTTGTCCTTGACCACATACTCCTGCAAAAAGTCATGCTCGCGCTTGAGCGCAATGCGCCCCTCTATCGGTAGGATCTGCACCTCATTCTGACTCTTGAGGTAGGCAATCCCCTCTTCATCCGGCGCCAGGCGCTTGACCATTTCGATCCGGATCAACCGGCCATGCTCCACCAGGCGGCTGGCGGCCTGCCCCAGCTCCTTGAGCAGAGGCTGTGCGGCAGCAGCGGTTTTCTCTTGCTCCAGGGCTTTGCGGATCTTGTCGGCCACCGCGCTGATTTTGCCGGCATGCCGCAACAGCCGGGCCTCGACGCTGGCGGGCAGGCTGGAAATACGCGCCTCGTTGCGGGCCTGCTCCAGCACGGTCGCCTGCCTGTCCAGCAGCTTGCGCCCATCGTCCTTGAGCCGCTCCAGGGAGCGCACCGCGCGCGCAGGCGGGGCGCTGGCCTCGGTGATCGACTCAAACTCATCCAGGCCAGGGGTCTGGCGAAAGCTCGCCACCACGCTTTGGTCAACCGGGTTGATAACATCGACAATGTCCTCGTTCAACTCCGGCGTACGCGCACGCACCTGGCCCACCAGGTACCGGCTCTTGCGGTCACGGATCAGGCGCTTGCCGCTACCCACCGCAGGCCTGGGCCTGGACGCGGGGGCCTGTTCGCGCTCGCGCAGCAACGTCGCCAGGGAGCCGCGGGCTTCGTGTTCCATGGCGTTGAGCATTTTGTGCAAGCGTTCGACGCTGCCCTCATACAGCAGGTCAGAAGCCATATCACCAAAGTCGCGCAGGGAGGCCTGGGTGGTGTCGTACTCGAACAGAATCGCCTCATACCCGTCGATGCGCTGCTGCACACTCAGTGAGCTGGCGTCTTGCAAGGTTTTTTGCGACTGCACCGATTGGATCGTCTCGTCGATCAGGGTCCCGATGCGGATGAAATCGTCATACTCCTCCGGCAGCGGCGGCCGGCGCAGGATCACCCCACCCAATGCCTTCAGTTGTACGGACTTCCAGTCCAGCGGCGTGCCCAGCGTCGAGGGCTGCAACGCATCAGCGCGTGATTCATACCCTGGCACCTCGGTCAGCCGGGCATAGTTGTTGCGTTCCAGGATGCTCAAATCGATCAGCTTTTCGTTGTAGCCAATGATCGTCTGCGTAGCCTGAACGAGCGAGTGGTGGGCTGCCTGAACCACGGCCACATCTTCATGGTCCAGTTGCTCATGCAACTGGCTACGGCGCTCGGCAGGCAGCACCTCGGTGGCGCGGTTGGTGACCAGCACTGCCATGCGCACCCGCAGGTTTTCGACTAGATCTTCCAGTTGCAGGATCCTCTCCGGTTCGAAGCGCTCCACGGGTTTGTTGGCGTTTTTTGCAAGTAACGCGTCCAGCTTGTCGAACTGCGCCCGGCTGAGTTTCTCCAGGTCGCCCAGGTAATGGTTGCGCAGGTCCTGCAGGGACTGATCAAAGAGTTTTTCCGGGCTGCCCTCGTGTGCCTCTTTAAAGTGCTCTTCGCTGGCTGCCACGGCACTTTCAGCCTCAAGCAGGCGCGCCGTGGTCTCCTGATAATGGTGCTCAAACATCTGGTTCTGGCGCTGGATATTGGCGCGTCGGGCGGCCGCCGACAGCTTTGGATGGCCGCCGAGCAATTGCAGGCCCAGGTCGACGTTCCACACCCCGTGTGCATCCTTGCGCAGCCAGGGGCCGACGCGCTGGGGGGCTCGTAGGTCGATGATGCGCCAGCGCCCCTCAACCTGCCTGACCCCATACAGCTTGCTGTCCAGCAGCATGTAGTCTTCATGGCTGACGGTTGCGTCGGCGCGCAGCACCGCGACTCGGCCCCGTACGGGACTGTCCGGCGAGTTGATCGCAGGGGTCGCCGGCCACTGCTCGCGGCGCCCGGGCGACCAGCGAAAGGTTGCCAGTTGTGCCTGCTGCGCCGCGTCGAGACGCAGCCGCGAGTTGGCCCAGGACAAATCCATACCCGTCACATCCGCCCGCGAACGCTGCCAGGCAGAGGCCGACAGCGTTTGCTGAACATGGGCCGTGGAGGTCTGGATGGGCGCCGACCGGAACTCGCTCAGCCGTAAGCGTTGATCAAGGCTGACGACCGGGCTCAGTAGCAAACCTGCGAGGCTGCCGAGCAATTCGGCCAGGGTAGTGGCCGATTCTTCCTGGCTGGCCCCGGCCGGCAACGCCAACACCGCACGAAAACTGCCATACACCTGGGCCAACCACCCCGCCACCGCCACCGACCCTCTGAGCATTGGCAGCAGGGCATTGAATATCTGCCATAGGTTGTTCTTGAACAGCGTCCAGCGCAGCGCCTCGACCGAGGTTGCGCGCTGTTCGGCGGCCTGCCACAGGCTCTTGGCGTTGTCATCGAAAACCGCCTCCAGGAACACCCCCGGCACGCACTCGTCACTGAGCAACGCCGGGCTGGAGGGGGCCGGCACGGCGTACTCGTCCCCCTGTAGAAAACGCTGCACATGAGGGCTGAGAAATCCACCATTGCCGAACAACGCCCGGCTCTTGTCAGGCAGACGCTCAAGCACTAGCGCCTGCAAATCACTGCCGGGGCGCGCGATCTCGTCGAGCAGCGCCTGGCGGCTGGCAAACTGTTGCAGGGCCGCCTCGGCCTGATCGGGCCGATACAGGATATGGGGCAATTCACCGTTATCCCGCGCACCGAGCACAAACAGGTTGCGGGCCTTGTGCACGGCGCCACCGGCATGGGTCAGGAACGCCAGGGGCCGGGCGACGATGACTTGGTTGCCGACTGTGCGCTGCAGCGGATCGTCCTGCAGCAGTGCGAGTACCACCGCTGCGCCTGCCGGGGTAAACCCGTTGCGCCGACGCAGGCTGTTTTCAAGGGCCCGCAGGGGCAACTGGAGCGCCATCTGCTCGACAAACAGGCGCCGGCGCCGTGCCGACTCTAGCGGGTCCACCAGCAACGCCTGCTTGAGCAGCGCCGGGTAGTGCAGGCCCACATCGACCGTTTCGATGAGTTTTTTCAGGTACGCCGGCTGCATCCACCTGGCGGGCACAACGCCTGGCCCGGCCTGGTGGCTGATCTGCACACTGGCGTAGGGGGTGGCGAAGGGGTTTTCCAGGGCCCAGGAGGTCAAGGTCCTGGTGCTGCGTTGCGTCCAGCCCACCGTTGCACCCTGGGTGCGTTCAAACGTCAGCAGGTAATCATCCGGGTTGATTGCCGCATGTTGCGGGTAATCCAGGCGCATCTGGCGTTGCAGCGCTTTGCGCGCAAACACGTCAATCGGGTCCAGGCCATCGAGGAACGACGCGCCACCCGTACGCTTGTGCAGGTGCGCCAGGCGCTCCAGCCATTGGCCGTAAGTGTGCCGATCAGCGCTGCTGGCCGCCTGCAACCACACTGGCAACTGCTCTTCGTGGGGCGGCTGGACATAATCGGCCTCGAACCAGACCTCGGGCGCAGTGAGCTTGTGCAGCAGGCGCTTGTAGCTGTCGACATCGGGCAATGCCGACCAGTCGACCCGCTTCAGCGCCCTGAACTGGCGCTCCAGCAAGGCCTGGGCCTGCGCATCGAAGACATCGCCCTGGGGCTCCCGGAGCCCCCATCTGACAAGCAGGCCGGGGCTGTAGTGGCTCATGTAGCGTGGCAGCAGGTTGCCCAACTCATCCAACGTACTGAGCTTGAGCACGCTCATCGCCGGCACATAGACCAGGTTGACCTGGTGCTGCGCCACCTCGCGCTGCAAGACCAATAGCGGCAGCCATTCGCCCGGCAGCCCATCCTGCCCCGCATACACTTGATAAATCCGCAGCACGTGGACCCCGCCCAGCGCCTGGCGATCCGCCTGGTACCCCCAGAGTTCTTGCGGCCCGTCGCCCAGGCCCAGGAGCTTTTGGCCTTGCTCCTTCGTCAGCGGCGGGTTCTGCCGGGCGCTGAGCAGGCACTTGCGCAGTTGCTTGGCGACCGCCCCCCAACGACTCAAAGCTGTATCGCCTGGAACATGGGCGTTCCAATAGGCCAACAGCCTCGCGTTAAAACCATCGGGCAATTCGGGCGCCAGGGTGTTGAGCATGATCGCGACATCATTGACCGAAACAGCGCCAATGAACGGGACAAGGCCCTGGGTTATCGAGCTGACCAGCACGCAATGCTGACCTGGCACATAACTTGGCACGTCGCGGCTCATGCAGCGCCGGATCAGGGCGTCGCTCAAGGTGCTGAGCTGGGCATAGCTGATGCCACTGGCCTGGGACGGCTGCCTTGAACCGATCCAGGTGCTGCCGGCCTGCAAACCGCTGTCACTGAATTGGTCGTTGATCCATTCCTGGATCATCGACTCGGCCACTTGCGCCAATGTCGGGCGCTGGGCGAACAGGTGCGCGAGAGAGTCGCGGGAAGCCTGTAGTTGTGAAATGCCCTGATTGGCCTCAATTGAATTGCTCATGCTGCGCGTCCTGATCGTCGGGAAGGGCAAAAAATACGCCGCTCTCTACTGCACTGTGCGCTGCATAAGTCTCCTGGCGTCCAGCCACGGGGGAACTTATCGTAGCGAAAACGCTACACCGGAACGTTTTCAATACACCACTGATCGGCCTTCGCTACGCAAGGCTTTGATCCAGATAGGCTTTTTTTCCGCCGTCGATCTGTAGCGAATTCGCTACATGACGGTTGAGCAAATGTTTTTAGATTCATCACAACCATCTGATTTCTAACAATAAAATTATATTGGCCGCGTTTTTGCTAAGGACTTTCCCATTCTAATCCCGTCCACCAGACGATTCTGGCCCTGAGGAGTTTCCATGAGCGAATTGCGTTTTACTGAAGATCACGAATGGCTGCGCGCCGAAGCCGACGGCAGCGTCACCGTGGGTATTACCGCGTTCGCGCAAAACGCCCTGGGCGATGTGGTGTACGTGCAATTGCCTGAGCTGAAGGCCTACGACCAGGGTGCCGAAGCCTCTACCGTGGAGTCGGTCAAGGCTGCCAGCGGCGTGTACATGCCCCTGACCGGCGAAGTGCTGGAAGTGAACGACAAGCTCAGCGACAGCCCGGAGTTGGTCAACGAAGACCCGATGGGCGAAGGCTGGTTCTTCCGCTTTAAACCGGCTGATGCCACTGCGGTAGCTAAGTTGTTGGATCAGGACGCATACGACCGCCTGATCAAAGCCAACGCCCAAGCTTGAGGAGCGCGCCATGACCGTTAATTTGAGCACCGCCAACGAGTTTATCGCCCGCCATATCGGCCCGCGCCAGGATGACGAGCAGCAGATGCTCGCGACCCTGGGCTTTGATTCCCTCGAAGCCCTGAGCGCCAGCGTGATCCCGGAAAGCATCAAGGGCACCGCCGTGCTCGGCCTTAGCGATGGCCTGAGCGAAGCCGATGCCCTGGCCTCGATCAAGGCCATCGCCGCCAAGAACCAACTGTTCAAGACTTACATCGGCCAGGGCTACTACAACTGCCACACACCGTCGCCGATCCTGCGCAACCTCCTGGAAAACCCGGCCTGGTACACCGCCTACACGCCGTACCAGCCGGAGATTTCCCAGGGTCGCCTGGAAGCGCTGCTGAACTTCCAGACCCTGATCAGCGACCTCACCGGCCTGCCGATCGCCAACGCCTCCCTGCTCGACGAAGCCACCGCTGCCGCCGAAGCCATGACCTTCTGCAAGCGCCTGAGCAAGAACAAGGGCAGCAACGCGTTCTTCGCTTCGGTGCACAGCCACCCACAGACCCTCGACGTGCTGCGCACCCGTGCCGAGCCGCTGGGCATCGACGTGGTGGTGGGCGATGAGCGTGAACTGACCGACGTCAGCCCGTTCTTCGGCGCGCTGCTGCAATACCCGGCCAGCAACGGTGACGTGTTCGACTACCGCGAACTGACCGAACGCTTCCACGCCGCCAACGCCCTGGTGGCCGTGGCCGCCGACCTGCTGGCCCTGACCCTGCTGACCCCACCGGGTGAGTTCGGTGCCGACGTGGCCATCGGCAGTGCGCAACGCTTCGGCGTGCCGCTGGGCTTTGGTGGCCCGCACGCCGCTTACTTCTCCACCAAGGACGCATTCAAGCGCGATATGCCGGGGCGTCTGGTCGGTGTGTCCGTAGACCGTTTCGGCAAGCCGGCCCTGCGCCTGGCCATGCAGACCCGCGAGCAACATATCCGCCGCGAGAAGGCCACCAGTAACATCTGCACCGCCCAGGTACTGCTGGCCAACATCGCCAGCATGTACGCGGTGTACCACGGCCCCAAAGGCCTGGTGCAGATCGCCACGCGCATTCATCACCTGGCCGCGATCCTCGCCAATGGCTTGACCGCGCTGGGCCTCAAGGTTGAACAAGAGACCTTCTTCGACACCCTGACCCTGGTCACCGGCACCAACACTGCAGCCCTGCACGACCAGGCCCGTGCCCAGCGCATCAACCTGCGCGTCGTGGACGCGGCACGCCTGGGCCTGTCGGTGGACGAAACCACCACCCAGGCCGATATCGAAACCCTGTGGAGCGTGTTCGCAGGCGGCAAAGCCCTGCCGGACTTCGCCGCCCTTGCAGCCAGCGTCGACAGCACCCTGCCTGCCGCACTGCTGCGCCAGTCGCCGATCCTCAGCCATCCGGTGTTCAACCGTTATCACTCGGAAACCGAGCTGATGCGCTACCTGCGCAAGCTGGCCGACAAGGACCTGGCGCTGGATCGCACCATGATCCCGCTAGGCTCGTGCACCATGAAGCTCAACGCCGCCAGTGAAATGATCCCGGTGACCTGGGCCGAGTTCGGCGCCCTGCACCCGTTCGCCCCGGCCGAGCAAAGCGCCGGCTACCTGCAACTGACCAGCGAACTGGAAGCCATGCTTTGCGCGGCCACCGGTTACGACGCGATCTCCTTGCAACCGAACGCCGGCTCCCAAGGCGAGTACGCAGGCCTCTTGGCCATCCGTGCCTATCACCAGAGCCGTGGCGATGAACGTCGCGATATCTGCCTGATTCCTTCGTCGGCCCACGGCACCAACCCGGCCACCGCCAACATGGCCGGCATGCGTGTGGTCGTCACCGCCTGCGACGCCCGGGGCAACGTGGACATCGAAGACCTGCGCGCCAAGGCCATCGAGCACCGCGAACACCTCGCCGCACTGATGATCACCTACCCGTCGACCCACGGCGTGTTCGAGGAAGGCATCCGCGAAATCTGCGGGATCATCCATGACAACGGCGGCCAGGTGTATATCGACGGCGCCAACATGAACGCCATGGTCGGCCTGTGTGCCCCGGGCAAGTTCGGCGGCGACGTGTCGCACCTGAACCTGCACAAGACCTTCTGCATCCCCCATGGCGGTGGCGGCCCGGGTGTGGGCCCGATTGGCGTCAAGTCGCACCTCACGCCATTCCTGCCCGGCCACGCGGCCATGCAGCGCAAGGAAGGTGCGGTGTGTGCAGCACCGTTCGGCAGCGCGAGCATCCTGCCGATCACCTGGATGTACATCAGCATGATGGGCGGCGCGGGCCTCAAGCGCGCTTCGCAGTTGGCGATCCTCAACGCCAACTACATTTCCCGTCGCCTGGAAGAGCACTACCCGGTGCTGTACACCGGCAGCAACGGCCTGGTGGCCCACGAATGCATCCTGGACCTGCGCCCACTCAAGGACAGCAGTGGCATCAGCGTGGATGACGTGGCCAAGCGCCTGATCGACTTTGGGTTCCATGCGCCGACCATGTCGTTCCCGGTGGCTGGCACCTTGATGATCGAGCCGACCGAAAGCGAATCCAAGGAAGAACTGGACCGCTTTTGCGACGCCATGATCGCCATCCGCGAAGAGATCCGCGCAGTGGAAAACGGCACGTTGGACAAGGACGACAACCCGCTGAAAAACGCTCCGCACACGGCAGCTGAAATCGTCGGTGAATGGAGCCATCCGTACAGCCGCGAACAAGCGGTGTATCCGGTAGCGTCGCTGATCGAAGGCAAGTACTGGCCGCCGGTGGGCCGGGTCGACAACGTGTTTGGCGATCGCAACCTGGTGTGTGCGTGCCCCTCGATCGAGAGCTACGCGTAACCTGAGCGGTAGAACGCGGTCAATGTGGGAGCTGGCTTGTCGGGTCGCCGCATCGCCGCGATAGCGGTGTATCAGTAACAGAAATGTTGCCTGACCCACCGCTATCGCGGCGATGCGGCGACCCGACAAGCCCGGCTCCCACAGGGATCGGGTACAACCGAAAATCTGCGCCCAATAATAAGAAACCGGAGAACAACTCATGTCTTTAAGCGTGTTCGACCTGTTCAAGATTGGCATCGGCCCCTCAAGCTCTCACACCGTCGGCCCGATGCGTGCCGCCGCCCGCTTCGTTGAGGGCCTCAAGCGCGATAACCTGCTGGGCGCCACCGCCAGCATCAAGGTGGAGCTCTACGGATCTCTGGGTGCCACCGGCAAAGGCCACGGCAGCGACAAGGCCGTGTTGCTGGGCCTGGAAGGCGAACACCCGGACACCGTGAACACTGAAACCGTGGCCGCACGCCTGGCACAGATGCGCAGCGACGGTCGCTTGAACCTGCTCGGTGAACACAGCATTGCGTTCAACGAGAAAGAACACCTGGCGATGATTCGCAAACCCCTCGCCTATCACCCCAACGGCATGATCTTTCGTGCGTTTGACGCCGCCGGCATCCAGATTCGCAGCCGCGAGTACTACTCGGTGGGCGGCGGTTTTGTGGTGGATGAAGACGCCGCCGGCGCCGACCGGATCGTCGAAGATGCCACGCCCCTGACCTTCCCCTTCAAGCACGCCAAGGATTTGCTCGGCCATTGCACCACGTATGGGCTGTCCATCAGCCAGGTGATGCTGACCAACGAAAGCGCCTGGCGCCCGGAAGCCGAGACCCGCAGCGGCCTGCTGAAGATCTGGCAGGTCATGCAGGACTGCGTGGCCGCCGGCTGTCGCAATGAAGGGATCCTGCCCGGGGGCTTGAAGGTCAAGCGCCGTGCGGCCGCGCTGCATCGCCAACTGTGCAAGAACCCGGAATCGGCGCTGCGCGACCCGCTGTCGGTGCTGGATTGGGTCAACCTGTATGCCCTGGCGGTCAATGAAGAAAACGCCAACGGCGGGCGCGTGGTCACGGCGCCCACCAACGGTGCCGCCGGGATCGTGCCGGCGGTATTGCATTACTACATGCGCTTTATTCCCGGTGCCAATGAAGACGGCGTGGTGCGCTTCCTGCTCACCGCCGCGGCCATCGGCATCCTCTACAAAGAAAACGCCTCGATCTCCGGGGCTGAGGTCGGCTGCCAGGGCGAAGTGGGCGTGGCCTGTTCCATGGCCGCCGGGGCCTTGTGCGAAGTGCTGGGCGGCACGGTTTCCCAGGTGGAAAACGCCGCTGAAATCGGCATGGAGCACAACCTCGGCCTGACCTGCGACCCGATTGGCGGTTTGGTGCAGGTGCCCTGCATCGAGCGCAACGCCATGGGCTCGGTGAAGGCGATCAATGCGGTGCGCATGGCCTTGCGCGGCGACGGGCAGCACTTCGTGTCCCTCGACAAGGTGATCCGCACCATGCGCCAGACCGGCGCCGATATGAAAAGCAAATACAAGGAAACCGCCCGTGGCGGTTTGGCAGTCAACATTATCGAGTGCTGATGCTTATAAATGCGCCAGCACGTTTTTCAGGAGCTGAATATGTCCACCCAAACCCTGTTGAAAACCCCGCTGCACGCCCTGCATCTTGAACTGGGCGCGCGCATGGTGCCGTTCGCCGGCTATGACATGCCGGTGCAATACCCCCTTGGCGTGATGAAAGAACACCAGCACACCCGTGAGCAGGCCGGGCTGTTCGATGTGTCGCACATGGGCCAGATCCGCCTGACCGGCGCCAACGCCGCCAAGGCCCTGGAAACCCTGGTGCCGGTGGATATCATCGATCTGCCCGTGGGCATGCAGCGCTACGCCATGTTCACCAACGATCAGGGCGGCATCCTCGATGACCTGATGGTCGCCAATCTGGGTAACGACGAGCTGTTTCTGGTGGTCAACGCCGCCTGCAAGGATCAGGACCTGGCGCACCTGCGTCAGCATCTGGGCGAGCAATGCCAGATCGAGCCGCTGTTTGAAGAACGCGCCCTGCTGGCCCTGCAAGGCCCGGCGGCAGTCAAGGTGCTGGCGCGCCTGGCACCGGAAGTGACCAAGATGACCTTTATGCAATTTGCGCCCCTGCGCCTGCTGGGGGTGGAGTGCTACGTCAGCCGTTCCGGCTATACCGGCGAAGACGGCTTTGAAATCTCGGTACCTGCGGCCAACGCCGAGAGCCTGGCCCGCAGCCTGCTGGCCGAAGCCGAAGTTGAAGCCATTGGCCTGGGCGCCCGCGACTCCCTGCGCCTGGAAGCCGGCCTGTGCCTGTATGGCCACGATATGAACACCGAGACCACGCCGATTGAGGCCAGCCTGCTGTGGGCGATTTCCAAGGTGCGTCGTGCCGACGGCGCGCGTGCCGGCGGTTTCCCGGGCGCAGACCGGATCTTCACTCAGCAGCAGACCGGCGTCAGCCGCAAGCGCGTCGGCCTGCTGCCCCAGGAACGTACGCCGGTGCGTGAAGGTGCAGAAATTGTCGACGAACACGGCACCGTAATCGGCAGCGTGTGCAGCGGCGGCTTTGGCCCCAGCCTCGGCGGCCCGCTCGCCATGGGCTACCTCGACACGGCCTTTACCGCGCTGGATTGCGAAGTCTCAGCGCTGGTGCGTGGGAAAAAGGTGCCACTTCGTGTAAGTAAAATGCCATTCGTGCCACAACGTTACTACCGAGGCTGATTGACTGTTCCTATAAGTAACGCGGTTGTGTTCATTTGCACTAATCTGTAACGCAACCGCCATAAAACAGTGCACTGACGATAGTCAATGTTATGTCGATTAACCTATAACAAGTGATCCACGCTATCGAATAACACAGCCCGACAATAGTTGGCTGAAGTGTCATGAAGGCGAGTAAATACGCGACTTGCAGAGGGCTTGTTTTTTCCGTCTTAGTTGTCGTAGAGTTTGCTCACTGTGTTTGCATGGGTCGCTTGGAACCTGGACCTGGGCAGTAGCCAAAGTTCGCTACAACCCGTTCGACGTCTCTTACTTTCCTGCAACCCAGCCCAGTACTCTTTCAGGTGAAAGGGGCTGTCATTAATTTTTAGCGTCAAGGAAATAAGAAAATGGCTGAACGTCAGAGCGGTACCGTCAAGTGGTTTAACGACGAGAAAGGGTTTGGTTTTATCACTCCAGAAAGCGGTGCGGACCTGTTCGTGCATTTCCGCGCTATCCAAGGCAACGGCTTCAAGAGCCTGAAAGAAGGCCAGAAAGTGACCTTCATCGCTGTGCAGGGCCAAAAAGGCATGCAGGCTGACGAAGTACAAGCAGAAGGCTGATCCTTACTGCGACAAAAAGCCTCTGGTGGTGACATCAGAGGCTTTTTTATGTGCGTTTGTCCGTAAAATGGCTTTTTTCCTCCAGAGAGCCGAGCCATGTCGAAACACCTGCTGAGCCCCCAAGGCGAATTCCCCGCCGTTGGCCTGGGCCGTCGTCTGGCAGCGATGTTCTATGACTTCCTGTTATGTACCGCCCTGCTGATCGTCACTGCCTTCCTCTATAAGCTGGTGTGGATCGCCTTTGTGGGTGAAGCAAAAATGCGCACGCTCTCGGAATCCGGCGCGCTGGACGGTGATCCGCTGCTGTCGACGATTCTGTTTTTTGTACTGTTTGGTTTCTTTGCCAAGTTCTGGACCCATTCC
This sequence comes from Pseudomonas sp. HC1(2025), assembly GCF_058742075.1. Lineage (NCBI taxonomy): Bacteria > Pseudomonadati > Pseudomonadota > Gammaproteobacteria > Pseudomonadales > Pseudomonadaceae > Pseudomonas > Pseudomonas sp. HC1(2025). Next base: position 4,434,026 of record NZ_CP196017.1, read on the forward strand.
GGGCAGACGTTGGGTATGCAAGTGTGGGGCGTACGCGTGCAGAACGCGGACGGCTCGCGCATCAGCCTGTGGCAGGCGCTGTTGCGTTTTGTGGTGTCGATTGCATCGTGGTTATGCGCAGGGCTGGGGTTTATCTGGTCGCTGGTGGACAAGAAACAGCGGGCTTGGCATGACATCTATTCCGACACGCAGCTGGTGCGGATCCCGAAGAAAAAGAAATAGCCCCAGGCCAATGAGATCCAAATGTGGGAGCGGGCTTGCCCGCGATAACGGTGTGTCAGTCACTACATGTGCAGACTGATCCACCGCTATCGCGGCGATGCGGCGACCCGACAAGCCCGCTCCCACATTTTTTACTGCACCAACCGTGGATCAGGCGTTGCCCGCCAGCTTCAGGCGTGCCGCCTGGGTAAAGTCCAGCATGCGCTTGAGCGGGCGCACGGCATGGGGGATCAACGAGGGTTCGACAAAGATCTCGTTGCTGCCTTCACGCAGGCATTGCAACGTGCGCTCCAGGGTATTCATCGCCATCCACGGGCAGTGCGCGCAACTGCGGCACGCCGCGCCGTTACCGGCGGTTGGCGCTTCGACAAACACCTTGTCCGGGCACAGCTGCTGCATCTTGTAGAAGATGCCACGGTCGGTGGCGACGATAAACGTCTTGTTCGGCAAGCGCTGCGCCGCCGCGATCAACTGGCTGGTGGACCCCACGGCGTCGGCCAACTCGATGACCGAGGTCGGTGACTCCGGGTGCACCAGGATCGCGGCATCCGGGTACAGCGCCTTCATGTCTTCCAACTGCTTGGACTTGAACTCTTCGTGGACGATGCAGGCACCGTCCCACAGCAGCATGTCGGCACCGGTCTGGCGCTGGATATAGGTGCCCAGGTGCTTGTCCGGGCCCCAGATAATGGTCTCGCCGTTATCCATCAGGCTTTCGACGATTTCCAAGGCACAGCTGGACGTTACCACCCAGTCGGCCCGGGCCTTGACCGCCGCCGACGTGTTGGCATACACCACCACGGTGCGCTCCGGATGCTGGTCGCAGAACGCCGAGAACTCTTCCACCGGGCAGCCAAGGTCCAGGGAGCATGTAGCTTCCAGGGTGGGCATCAGGATGCGTTTTTCAGGGGTGAGGATTTTCGCCGTCTCGCCCATGAAGCGCACGCCGGCGACCAGCACGGTCTTGGCCGGGTGGGCGGCGCCGAAGCGGGCCATCTCCAGGGAGTCGGAAACACAACCGCCGGTTTCTTCGGCCAGGGCCTGAATCACCGGGTCGCAGTAAAAGTGCGCCACCAGCACCGCGTCTTGAGCCTTTAGCTCGGCAGCAATGGCAGAACGTAAGCTTGCCTCTTGCTCGGCACTGAGCACCTTGGGTTGCTTGGCATCGAGGTGGGCTTGGACCAGAAGGCGTTCGGAAATTTGCGTCATGTTCGCAAGACCTGCAGGCGCAGTTGCGCGAAAGTCGAGTGTACCACCGGCTCTGGAGCCCTTCGGGCGCCGCCGGACGAAGTGATTGTGTTCATCAAGCACGGGTTAAAGTGAAGCTGCGCAAGGCTACAGAATATCGATTGGATTCAAAAGCCTAATCTGGGATTGGCGGTGCCATGGAAAAGACCCACTTGCGCCAGTTGTGAAGAAACCTCGACAAAGGGTAGTATTGAGAATAATTACCATTAGCTCATCCAGGCGCTTAACCTGATGACGGAGTGCGCTCGCGGCATGCCTCAATCTCCTGATCCTTCCGATGTCGGCTGGCTCTATCAAGAGCACCACGGCTGGGTGCGCGCCTGGCTGCACAAGAAACTGGGCAATACCAGCGACGCCGCCGAGTTGGCCCACGATGTGTTCGTGCGGCTGCTGGTCAAACCCAGAGCCTTCAATAGCGAGGGGCACGCACGGGCGTATCTGAGTGCGATTTCCCGACATGTGTGCGTAGACTTCTGGCGGCGCCAGCGGGTCGAGCGGGCCTGGCTGGAGGTATTGGCCAGCCGCCCCGAACACTGCATGCCGTCGGAAGAACACCGGGCCATGGTGCTGGAGGCCCTGCAGCAGGTGCAGGCAATGCTCGAGCGCCTGCCGCGCAACGTCGCCCAGGCCTTTATGCTCGCGCAACTGCAAGGCCTGAGTTACCAGGCCATCGCCGATCAATTGGGCGTCAGCGCCCGCACCGTCACCCATTACATGTCCCAGGCCATGTTCCAGTGCCTGTTGCTGGAAGCGGAACTGGACGAGGCATTGAGCTGATCGATGCCGGCCCCCACACCTGACCATCAAACCCTGCAGGAAGCCGCTGACTGGTTCGCCCGTCTGAGCAGCGAGCCGCACAACCTGGCGCAGCAGCACGCCTGGCAGCAATGGCTCGACCGCAGTGACAGCCATCGCCAGGCCTGGCGCTATGTGGAACGGGTCAGCCAGCGCTTCGCCCCGTTGCAGGACGACAGAGAGACGGCCAGCCGCACATTGCAGGCCCTGCATCACACCCCCACTTCGCGACGCCAAGTCCTGCGCACCCTGTCGGTCATCAGCGGCGGGCTGTTGCTGGGTGGACTTGCCTGGCGCCACGCGGCACTGACCGAACAGCTCCTGGCCTGGCAGGCAGGTTATCGCACAAGCACCGGGGAAATCCTCGAACGGACCCTGGCCGACGGCTCGCGTATCTGGCTCAACAGCGCCACCGCGCTGGATGTTGCGCTAAGCACCTCACAACGCAGCCTGCGCTTGTACGAAGGTGAAGTCCTGATCGTGACCGGAAGCGACCCGCGCCCGTTTATCGTGCACACCGCCCAGGGCAGCCTGTCCCCCCTGGGTACCAGGTTCAGTGTGCGCGAACGGGCTGCGCGGACCCAGCTCAATGTCTATGAGGGGGCGGTGCAGGTTCGTTGCGCCGCAAGCCATCACACCCGCGTGGCCAAGGCCGGCGAAGGGCTGTCATTCGACAGCCACGGCACCACGCCTCCCGAGCCTGCGCAACCCGGGCGCGAGTCATGGAGCAAAGGGATCCTGCTGGCGCAAGACATGCCCTTGCCACAGTTTATCGAGGAGCTGGCCGACTACCGTCGCGGGCACCTGGGGCTCGACCCTGGCCTCGCACACCTGCGAGTCATGGGCACGTTCCCGTTGCACGATACCGATCAGGTCCTGGCCATGCTTGAAGGCGTATTGCCGATTCGCATGGAGCAGACGTTCCCTGGCTGGACCACCGTGAAGCCGCGCTAGATATTTTTATACCGGCACTTCCTGATTTTCATTCTCATTCGATTTAGCTAGTGACGATGGCTTGATGCCACCCCCAAAAGGATCCCAAGATGTCACTACGCCCCCATTCCCCGCTGCACGTATTGGCCTATTCGGTGGCTATCACCCTGAGCAGCCTCAGCCCTGCCGCCTGGGCCGAAGACCAGCATTACCAGATTGCCGCCGGGCCACTGGCCAGCCAACTGAACCTGCTCTCGGCCCAGGCCGGGATTTACCTTGCGGGAGATGCCAGCCTTACCAACGGCAAAACCAGCCAGGCCATCAACGGTACATTTTCCGTCGACCAGGCATTGCAATTGCTGCTGGCCGACACCGGCCTGATCGCCGTGCCCGTAGGCGAAGGTCGTTATCAGTTACAGGCGGCCCCAACCTCCTCCTCCGCCCTGGAGTTGAGTAGTACCACCATTTCCGGCAAGGCGCCGGGGTCCACCAGTGAAGGTAATGGCTCCTACACCGCCTACTCCTCCAGCAGTTCTACGCGGCTCAACCTGACCCAGAAAGAAACCCCACAGTCGGTCACGGTGATCACCCGCCAACGCCTGGACGATCAGAAACTCAACAACCTCACCGATGTACTTGAAGCCAGCCCCGGGATCGCCGTGACCCGCGCCGGCCTGGGGACCGAGAATGACAGCTACTGGTCCCGTGGTTTCCAGATCCAGAACTTCGAGATCGACGGCGTCCCCACCTCGACCCGCATGGACAACTACACCCAGAGCACGGCCATGTACGACCGTGTGGAAATCGTGCGCGGCGCCACTGGCCTGATCAGCGGCATGGGCAACCCCTCGGCGACCATCAACCTGATTCGCAAACGCCCCACGGCCCAAGCCCAGGCAAGCATCACCGCCGAAGCCGGTAGCTGGGACCGCTATGGCACCGGTGTCGATGTCTCCGGGCCACTGACCGAGACCGGCAACATCCGCGGGCGCCTGGTGCTGGACTACAAGACCGAGCAGGCCTGGGTCGATCGCTTCAAGCAGGATTCACAACTGATCTACGGCATCACCGAGTTCGACCTCAGCGACGCCACCCTGCTGACTGCCGGCTTCAGCTACCAGAAGACCCAGGTGGATGCGCCCCTGCGCGGCGGCTACCAGACGCTGTTCAGCGATGGCCAGAAAACCCACATGAAGCGCTCCCTCAACAGTGCGCCGAACTGGTCGTATAACGACCATGACCAGACCAACTACTTCACTTCCATCGAACACCAGTTCGATAACGGCTGGAGCGGCAAGATCGAATACGGTCACACCGAGAACAAGTTCGACGAGTTCTTTTCGTTCACCATCGGCAGTCTCGACCAGGCCACCGGCTCCGGCGCCTCGTTGTTGCCGGTGCGCTGGTCAGGCACGCCGCGCCAGGACAGCCTCGACGCCTACTTCACCGGGCCGTTTTCCGCGTTCGGTCGCGAACATGAGCTGATCACCGGCATCACTGCCACCGATTACGAGGAACACACCCCCAACTACAACGACTGGCTGTGGGACTACGGCTTCAAGGTGCCGGACTACCGCACCTGGAACGGTGACTCGCCCAAGCCCGCTACGCCAGTGGTGGGTAAAGGCAGCATCCGCGAGAAACAATACGCCGCCTACCTCACGTCGCGCCTACACCTGACCGACGACTTGAGCCTGATCCTCGGCGGGCGGCTGACCGACTGGAAGCGCGATACCAACACCCTGCTGTATGGCGCCGGAACCAGTTCGGTCAAGGAACGGGAAACCGGCGTGTTCATTCCGTACACCGGGGTGGTCTACGACCTGGACCACAACTGGTCGCTGTATGCCAGCTACACCAAGATCTTCAACCCGCAAGCCTCCTACGTGCGCGACATCAACCGCGGCGCGCTGCCACCCCTGGAGGGCAAGGGTTATGAAGTCGGGATCAAGGGCAGTTTCTACGATGAGCAACTGAACGCCAGCCTGGCGCTATTTCGGCTTGAGCAAGACAACCTGGCGGTGTGGCAGTCCGACACCCAGGCCTATCGCATCGAACAAAGCGCCAAGACCCAAGGCGTCGAACTGGAAATGAACGGCGAGCTGGGCGAAGGCTGGCAGGCGTCGGCCGGCTATGCCTACAGCGTCACCACCGATGCCGATGACAAGCGCATCGTCACCGCGCTGCCGCGCCATATGCTCAAGACCTTCACCTCCTATCGCCTGCCAGGCATGCTCGACAAAGTCACTGTTGGCGGTGGCGTGAACTGGCAGACCAAGACCGGCGAGGACTTGCACTATTACCACCAGGGCAGCTATGCCATCGCCAACCTGATGGCCCGCTACGATATCTCGAAAAACCTCAGTGCCACGGTCAACCTCAACAACGTCTTTGACCGCGAGTACTACGCCCGGGTGTACTCAGAAGGGGTGTATGGCGCGCCGCGCAACTTCATGACCAGCCTCAAGTACAACTTCTGAAGCAGGCTGTGCTAGCGCGCGGGAACGTTACCCATCTCGGTCGCCAGGTCCAGCCAGGCCCGCGCTGCAGGCGGCAAATGAGCATTACGCCGCCAGGTCAGGGCGATATGCCAGTCGGTCTGGGGCTCATCCAGGGATATCAGGGCAATGCCGGCATGCAGGTGCTTGTAGGCCAGCATGCGCGGCAGGAAGGCGACTCCCAGGCCCGCGCCGACCAGGTCGACGATAAAGTCGATCTGGGCGCTGCGCACCGAAACCTTCGGCGATACGCCCCGCCGCTCGCAGGCGGAAAGGATGATGCGGTTCAGGGCAAATCCGGCTTCGAACAGTATGAACGGCGAGTCGGACAAGTCGGAAAAATCCACACTGTCGCGCCCGGCCAATGGATGGCTGCTGGGCAGGACCACCATCAATGGCTCGACGCGCACGTCCTGATACTCAAACTCGCCCTCCACCGGCACCAGTAGCGCGGCTACATCCACCTCCCCCGCTTGCAGGCACTCGGCCAGCTTCTTGCTGCCATGCTCGATCAGCTCGATCTCGATCTGCGGATAACGCTGGCGGTACACCGCAAACATCGCCGCAAACAGTTCACCACTGCCCACCGGCGGCAAGCCAATGCGCAGCACGCCGCGCTTGAGCCCCAGCAGGTCATTGATCTCGGCCACCAGGTCACTGCGCTCGGCAAGCAACACCAGGGCGCGACGGTAGGCAATTTCACCGGCGGCTGTCAGTTCGTTCTTATGGCCGATGCGGCTGAACAAAGGCGTGCCTAACTCCTCTTCCAGGGTCTTGACCGCTTTGCTGACACTCGATTGCGTGAGCGAAACCATCTCGGCCGCTTGTGAGAAACTGCCTTGGCGCACCACTTCGACAAAGGCTCGCAGCGTTCGCAGATTCATGACTATTCCATTTGCGACTTGAATGAAGTTGGAAAAGTTGTTTTTACCATGAAAAGCCTTTGACTATCCTCCACCCACCGTTTTCTTTATTCCGGGGCCTCACTGTTCATGATCATTTCGTCTGCATCGGATTACCGCGAAGCCGCACGTCGCAAACTGCCGCGTTTCCTGTTCGACTACATTGACGGTGGCGCGTACGCCGAGCACACCCTCAAGGCCAACAGTTCGGACCTGGCAGACATCAGCCTGCGCCAGCGCGTCCTGCGCAACGTCGAGAGCCTGAGCCTGGAAACCACCCTGTTCGACCAACCGCTGGCGATGCCGGTGGTCATGAGCCCGGTGGGCCTGACCGGCATGTTTGCCCGGCGCGGAGAAGTGCAGGTGGCCAATGCGGCGGCCAATAAAGGCATTCCTTTTTGCCTGTCGACCGTGTCTGTGTGCCCTATCGAGGAAGTAGCGTCGCAGACTGCGCAGTCGATCTGGTTTCAACTGTATGTGTTGAAAGACCGTGGCTTCATGAAAAACGCCCTGGAGCGTGCGCAAGCCGCCGGGGTGAAAACCCTGGTGTTCACCGTCGACATGCCCACCCCCGGCGCCCGCTACCGCGATGCCCACTCCGGCATGTCCGGCCCGTACGCCGCCCAGCGACGCATGTTGCAGGCAGTGACCAAACCGGCCTGGGCGTTTGATGTGGGGCTGATGGGACGCCCGCACGACCTGGGCAACATCTCCAAATACCTCGGCAAGCCGACCCACCTTGAAGACTACATCGGCTGGCTGGCCACCAACTTCGACCCCTCCATCAGTTGGAAAGACCTGGAGTGGATCCGCGAATTCTGGAAAGGCCCGATGATCATCAAGGGCATCCTCGACCCACAGGACGCCAAGGATGCGGTGAGCTTCGGTGCCGACGGCATCGTCGTGTCCAACCACGGCGGTCGCCAGCTCGATGGCGTGCTGTCCACCGCCAAGGCCCTGCCCGAGATCGCCCAGGCAGTGGGCAGCGACCTTACGGTGCTGGTGGACTCCGGGGTGCGTTCGGGGCTGGACGTGGTGCGCATGCTCGCCCTCGGCGCCCGGGGCGTATTGCTGGGACGAGCGCCTGCCTACGCTTTGGCCGCTGATGGCCAGCGCGGTGTAGAGAATTTGCTGGAGATCTTTGCCAAGGAAATGCGCGTGGCCATGACCCTGACCGGGGTTACGTCGATTGCGCAGATCGATGAGTCAATCCTGGTGCGCGGGCAGCTCTGACCCGCCAGCGTCAGGCTTCGCTGATTTTGCTGACACTGGTGATCTGCCCATTCCAGACCATCTCGTAATGGGCGGCCTGGACAATCGACGACACCGGCCTGGGCGTCAGCAACGCCCAGCAGTGATCGCCTTCTGAGCGCACCGACAGGTAACGCAGGCCGGGACAACCGGCCTTCTTCAGCGCGCCGCCCAAGCGCTGGGCGTGGCTGTAGTCGTCAGGGTCGTAGATCGGATCGCTCATCGGCACCGACGCCGCATCCTTCATCGAGTCACCAGCAAAGCTGCACGACAACCCGCGAAAGACAAAGCGCTCATAGTTAAGGCCGTGGACCCCGGACCAATACTGGTTCTGGTGATGACGCACCTCTGCCAGCGCCGTTTCGATGGTGGCCGCCAGGTACAGCACGCCAAAATCCCCAGCGCTGAAACGCGATCCGGCCGGATTGACGTGGGTGAACGGCGCAATCGCGTAGGAGCATCCCACAATCCCGAAGGGGATTTCCCTACGGGGTATCAGCTCGATACGACCGAGCTCATTGCCCAGCCGCGGGTTGGTCAGGGCCTGGATCTGATAAAGCGCCTCAAATTCGTCGGCGTCCGCCACATCGTCAAACAACGCAATCGGCGGGAATTTGGAATTGACCAGGCGATAGGCCTGCAACGGCCCGCTGGGCAAATCGCCCAACTGGCTCACCGTCACCATTGCGCACCGCGCAGCACATCGATACGGCGGAAGGTTTCGTACAGGGAGATCATGTCGCCCTGGGCCATGATCTCCAGGGGTGAGCGCCCGTTGAAGAAGCTGTTGTGGTTGGCCATTGCAGGGAAGCCGTACACATTCTCGGGGTTATCGAACACCATGCGCAGCGTGGCATGGATGTTCAGCACAAAGCTGATGCGCTGCATCTGATCGGAATCCAGGCTCACGGACCACGCGGCCTCGCACTGCCGGGCGCGGGTGTAAGTGCTGCGCGAAATACGCAGGATGCGGCAGGCCTGGTCGCTGCTGGCCTGCCATTTTTCCAGGATGCTCACGGCCGCCCGGAGTCCGGCGACACATTGCTCCCGGGTAAACGGCTGTGCTTGCAGGGCTAGGCTCATAGTTGCCACCTCAGAATGAATCTACAGATTCAAATATAGACAAATAGAATCTGTAGATCAAATCCGTGCAACATCAGCCGTTACAACCAAAGGGCACAGTGCCAGAGTCGAATTATTTCGAATCGCACTTTACCGTTTGATGGGTGAGAATAGTTCCCGTCTACCTCTTCCCGTGTCTATTTGTATATGAGCCCCCAAGAAATGGAATTCAACGCGCCTTCTCCCTCCCGCTGGCTACTGGCCTTGTTCGGTGCGAGCCTGCTGTCACTGGCCGGTTGCCAGAGCCAAACGCCAGAGCAGGCGGCGGCCTCGGCGGCGGCACAGGTGCAACAAAAGGACGAAAAATTCATCCATACCTTCACCACGATACTGCGCAGCTACGCCCTGGCCGCCAATGAAAACGAGCTGACGGGGGTGATGAACATGATCATGACCGTCGACGCGCAGAACCACGTCGTGGACTGTTCGGCCAAACGCGGGACCCTGCTGCCCAACGAGGGCCAGAACAACCTGCGCCAGGCCAAGCTGGCCAAACTGGTGACTGAACTGTGCTGGACCACCCTCTTTCCCGAGGTCTCGCCCAAGGTCTTCGCCAACGCCAAGGACACCCAGGTGATTGTCGCGCCCATGGTGTTCACCCCTCTGATGGGGCTTTCGGATGAACAGCAACAACTGCAGAAAACACGAATCGACCTGTATAGGCAGATACGTTTTTTCCGTGAACAGCTGTTTGTCGGGCATGACATCCAGAGTATTGGCGTCGCCAGCTTCCACCTCATCGCCGATGCGCAAGGCAAAGTGAATGAGTGCATGGTCAACCTGAATCAGAGCCCGTACCGCTCACAGGGCTTCAAGGTAGATAGCGCGTTGCAGCAACGCCTTGTCACGCAGTGCAAACTGCTGGACCTGCGAAAGATGCCGGGGTTTGCCAACTACCCCAAGGGCCTGCCCATGGGGTATGTGCAGGTGGACTACAGCCCGTGGATGAATGGGCATGAGCAGCCTTGAGCCTAACGCTGGTGCGGGGCTCTCGGGGTTTCACATCAGCAAGCCCAAACACCTCCCACGAACTTATAACGTCACCCAACATTATTCATAACAATTATAAAAAACATCAAACATCTCATGAAACCTGTCAACTATGACAGTAGACACATCCCAAAAACCCAGAGCATAGTTTCATGTGGGGAAACGCACATCTAGAGGAATCATAAAATGAAAAGCTCAATCATTGGATTTCTTCTAGCATTTGCAGTTCTGCTTCAAATGCAAGCAGCCAATGCTGAAGACAACAACACATGTAAAAATGCCTGGCAGAGTAGCCCTGCCTATCAGTCCTGCAGCAAGGGAGACACTGTGCCGGTGGGAAACGCCGGCGTCATTCAAGTAGTGCGACTCAACGCCGAGGGCGCTTGCTGGATTACCGCAAGCTGTCGTATGGCCAACGGTGGAGATTTCATAACCTCCTTCAATGGCCCCGCAGCGGAGGTAAAAACCATAAATAACTGTAATGGAACTTTAAAGGCGTCGTCGTGCTAGTTGTCTAGTGACGCGGTATTAAAATGCGACATCAATTCTGATCTTGCACACCTGTCAAGTAAGTACAACTGCACAGTTTACTTACTTGGCATAACCTCTACTGTTCTGAAAAAGCGGACCCGGCTGGGTTTACCTGGCGACAGCTACAAATAATGGCTTGGGTGTTGTATCCGCAGTCGAAGACGGTGCTGCTAGTCGATGCGAATGTCGTGTCACCCTTCAGGCGAGCCATCGAGCCCGCGCTTTTGTCCCAGGCAAAAAAAAACCCGGAAATCCTCACTTGCGTGGGCCTTCCGGATTTTCTAAACCGCCAAAAATGGTGGGTCGTGTGGGATTCGAACCTACGACCAATTGGTTAAAAGCCAACTGCTCTACCAACTGAGCTAACGACCCGCTGTGTGGTGGCGCGTATAATACTGATTTCTAAGGATTATTCAACACCTTATTTTAAATAAATCAGAAATAACGCGTCGGGTCAGTAATTCCGGCCGCTTGGAAGCCTTCGGCGCGCAGGCGGCAGCTGTCACATTTCCTACAAGCACGACCGTCATTGTCCGCCTGGTAGCAGGAAACAGTCAGCGAGTAGTCGACACCAAGCCCTACACCCGCCTTGACGATCTGCGCCTTGCTCAGGTTTTGCAGTGGCGCCTGGATACGGAAGCCATGCCCTTCTACGCCAGCCTTGGTCGCCAGGTTGGCCATGCGCTCGAACGACTCGACGAACTCTGGGCGACAGTCCGGGTAGCCGGAGTAATCCACCGCGTTGACGCCGATAAAGATGTCGCGGGCGTTAAGCACCTCTGCCCAGCCCAGGGCCAGCGACAGGAACACGGTGTTACGGGCCGGCACGTAGGTGACCGGGATGCCCTCAGTGGGCGCCTCAGGCACGTCAATGGAGCTGTCGGTCAGGGCCGAGCCGCCAATGCCATTGAGGTTCAAGCCGATCACCTTGTGCTCCACCACGCCGAGGTCGTGGGCGACACGGGCGGCGGCGTGCAACTCGGCATGGGAGCGCTGGCCATAGTCGAAGCTCATGGTGTAGCAGCTATAGCCCTCGGCACGCGCCATCGCCACCACGGTCGCGGAGTCGAGGCCGCCAGATAGCAGGATTACGGCACGTTTTTGATCAGTCGTTTGTTCAGTCATTTCAGCGTCCTGGCTCGTCGTTCCAAAGGTATTTATGCAGCTGCAATTGCAGGCGCACCGGCAGATTGTCCGCGACCACCCAATCTGCGAGGTCGCGAGCGTTCAAGTCATGGTGGCTTGGAGAGAACAGCACCTCGCCGGCGCGTCGGTCCAGGCCGTACTGGATCAGCTTGGAATTGGCCCAGTCATAGTCGTCCCGCGAGCAAATGACAAACTTGATCTGGTCGTTGGCGGTCAGCAGCTCGATATTCTCATAACGGTTGCGATGCGCTTCTTTGGAGTCCGGGGTCTTCAAGTCAACCACGCGGCTGACGCGCGGATCGACCGCGGAAATATCCAGGGCGCCACTGGTTTCCAGCGACACCTCGTAACCGGCGTCACACAACTGCCTGAGCAAAGGAATGGCATTGGGCTGGGCCAGGGGCTCGCCGCCCGTCACACAGACGTAACGCGGCCGGAAGCCTGCAACCTGCTCCAGGATATCGTCGAGGGTACGAATGGTGCCGCCGCTGAAGGCGTAGGCGCTGTCACAGTACTGGCAGCGCAACGGGCAGCCGGTGAGGCGCACAAATACTGTGGGCAGGCCGGCAGTGCGCGTTTCACCCTGTAACGAGTAAAAAACTTCGGTGATGCGTAATGTGTCTTGCATAGTCGCCACGGGCGTAACAGCTAAACAGGCTGTCCGCCTCCGTCAGGCACTTCATGGGATCCCGGCAAAGCGTGAACCCCAGAAAGCGTATTTCATAAAAGGGCGTGGATTCTAACGAAAAAACCCGCGACAGGCGCGGGTTTCTTCCAAGCGGGACAGCAATGCTTACAAGCGTTGCAAATCACGCTGAGCCAACTGGGCGGCAGAGGTACCTGGATATTGGGCCACTACCTGCTGAAGAATGCCTTTGACCTTGTCGGTATGACCCAGGCGGCGCTCTACATCAGCCAGTTTGTAAAGCGAATCAGGCACCTTGGCGTGCTTGGGGTAAAGCTGGCTGACCTTGGCAAACGCCTGGCCTGCACCCTGCAAATCACCCTTGGCCAGGTTGACCTCACCCAACCAATACTGGGCATTACCCGCGTACTGGCTGTTTGGATAACGACCCAGGAAAGCGGTGAACGCCTTGCTGGCCTTGTCGAAATCCTTGGCCTTGATCAGGTCGAAGGCTGCGTCGTAATACAGCTTTTCCTTCGCCGGATCAGCCGGTTCGCTGCTGGCGGCAGGGGCCTGAGTGGCGCCTGCGGCTGCACCACCGGCGGCGCTTGCGGCGCCACCGGCAGAAGAATTATCAGGAGTAGCGGCTGGTGTAGCGCCGGCTCCTATACGTCGGTCAAGATCCTGGTAACGCTCCAGGCCTTCCTGCTTGAGCTGACGCACTTCATTTTGCAGAACTTCAATGGTGCCTTGTTGCTGCGCCAATTGATCCTGCATGCGTTGCAGTTGGTTGAACAGTTCGCCCTGTGCCGAAGGAGCGGCCGTGGCCGCTCCCCCCGCATAGGCGCCGTTCGTGCCATAACCTGCAGGTGGATAGCTGCTCCCACTATTGTTATAGCCAGAGTTGCTATCTTCCACGGGAACCGCAGCCCACACCGCAAGCGGTGCAAGGCTGAGAGCCAATACGGTTACAACACGACGGCACGTTCGCATGACGAATTACTTACGCAGTTCGACGCGACGGTTTTGAGCCCAGGATTGCTCGTCGTTGCCGGTAGCAACTGGACGCTCTTCACCGTAGGAAACCAGTTCCAGCTGAGCTGGGGAAACACCTTGCAGTACCAGGTAGCGCTGAACGGCTTTCGCACGACGCTCGCCCAGTGCCATGTTGTACTCACGAGTACCACGTTCGTCGGTGTTGCCTTCCAGAACAACGCGAGCGCCGTTACCTTTCAGGTCTTTCGCGTGAACGTCCAGAGCGCGCATGGCTTCTGGCTTCAGGTCCGAACTGTCGTATTCGAAGTAGAAAGTGGTGATCGCGCGCAGAGCAGCTTCTTCGCTCAGGGAGCCGTCAACTGCACCAGTGTTGGCGCCGTAACCAGCGTTTGGATCAACAGCTGCGCCTTCACCGGCATTGTCGCCGCCTTTAGACGAGCAACCAACGGCTACGGACAGAGCCAGAGCCAGAGCAGCAAACTTACCAAACTTCAGCATTTCCATCGTGAAACTCCTAATGAACCCCAGTGTGTTAAGTACTTCTTTTTGTAGCGCCGCGTCAGTTCAGGTAAGGGGACCAGGACGGTTCTCTGACTTCGCCTTGTGCGGTAGGAAGCGGGAGCCTTACGCGTCCATTAATGGACACGAGCATCAAGACTCCCCGGCCCTGCTGGCGGGTGGCGTAGATTACCATGGTGCCGTTGGGCGCAACAGTAGGCGACTCATCAAGAGTGCTATCTGTGAGGATTTTTACGCTTCCGCGCTGCAAATCCTGGGCCGCCACCTTGAAATTAGTGAAACCATCCTGGCGATGGATCATTACCAGGGTCTTTTCATCCGCCGAAAGCTTCGGATTGGCGTTGTAGTTACCAATAAAGGTCACACGCTCCGCACCACCACCGCCAACGCTGCTCTTGTAGATCTGCGGTTTGCCGCCACGGTCTGACGTGAAGTAGATGGTCGAACCATCCTTGCCCCAGAACGGCTCGGTGTTGATACCAGGGCCGGAAGTGACACGGGTGATCTGGCGCGAACCGAGGTTCATCACGTAGATATCCGGGTTACCGTCCTTGGACAGTACGAATGCCAGGCGATTGCCATCCGGCGACCAGGCTGGGGCACCGTTCAGGCCTTCAAAGTTGGTGATCTGCTCACGGCGACCGGTGTCGATGTGCTGGACGAAGATGCGCGGACGCTTCTGCTCAAACGACACGTAGGCAATACGCTTGCCATCTGGCGCAAAACGCGGCGACAGGATCGGCTCGCGCGATTGCAACAGGGTCACTGCCCGGGCACCGTCGTAGTCCGAACGTTGCAGGGTGTAGCGGGTGTTGTTCACCGAGAAACGCTCAGCCGTCACGTACAACATGCGGGTAGAGAACGCACCCTTGATACCCACCAGTTTCTCGAACGACTGGTCGGCAATGTAGTGCGCCATGTCCCGCAGTTGGTCAACGCTGCCCGACACGCTACCGGTCAGCACTTGCTGCTCGGTGGCCACGTTGAACAGAGCGTATTGCACCTGCAAGCGACCGCCTGCTGGAACGATGCTACCTACCATCAGGTACTGGGCGCCCAGGGCTTTCCAGTCACGGTAGATCACTTCGCTGCCTTGGGTCGGCTGGCTGATCATGTTCTGTTTCGGAATTGGCGCGTAGTAACCCGAGTTGCGCAGGTCATTACCAATGATTTCCGCCATATCGTCCGGCAGCACGCTGCCGCCCTGCCAGCCAAACGGTACAACCGCAATCGGGGTGGCCCGATCGCTACCGCTGGTTACCAGGATGTTCTTTTCATCCGCCGCCGCTATCCCTGCCATACAGCAAATAACGACAAGCATTCCTCGAAGAAGGTTTCTCACAAGGCTAGATCCTCAGGTGTGAATGTCATCTTGAATGAACGATAGGGAGCGAAGTCGCTTGGTTTCATTCCCTGCATCTCGGTCAACCGGCCAATATTCTTGACCGCTGCAACCGCTGAACTGTCGAACGAACCGTCGCCACTGGACTTGGCCACGCTGACCGAAGTCACCGTACCGTCTGGCAACATGCCGATCTGCAGCACGACTGTCATGCCTTTGCGTGCCGAAGGTGGACGTGTCCAGCCTTCTGCTGCGCGAGCGCGAATCAGATCGTCGAAACTGCCCGCGACTTCGTCACCACGTTCATCGGCCAAGGCCTGCTGACGTTGCGGCGTGTCGGAAAGCAAATCTGCCAAGGCCTGGGCCTTTTTATCTTCGGCGGATTTACGTGCTGCTTCCTGGGCCTTTTTCTTGGAGGCGTCGGCGGCAGCTTTCTTCTTCGCATCATCGGCGATTTTCTTCTTCGCCTCGTCTGCTTCAGCTTTTTTCTTGGCGTCTTCGGCGGCTTTCTTCTTCGCGTCTTCGACTATCTTTTTCTTGGCTTCTTCAGCGGCCTTTTTCTTGGCCTCTTCTTCAGCCGCTTTCTTGGCTTCTTCTTCAGATTTCTTCTTGGCTATATCAGCCAGTTGTTTCTCTTCGGCTTTTTTGGCTTCGGCAGCTTTCTCGGCTTTCTTGGCTTCATCAGCCTTTTTCGCCTCGTCGGCCTTCTTCGCCTCGTCGGCCTTCTTCGCTTCGTCAGCCTTTTTCGATTCTTCGGCCTTTTGAGCCGCCTCGTCTTTCTTTTGTTCCGCAGCAGCCTTCACCGCTTCCTGCTCGACCTTCTTCTGTTCCATCTGTTCGACTTCAGTCTGGCGCGCAGCCGACTTCTGGGCCTCACCGGCAATCTTCTGATTGGTCTGGGTGGTGGCCTGACTTTTCGATTTCAGCTGATACAGGGTCGCCTGCACGATCGGCTTGGCTGGCGGCAGCTCCGGGGTCATGGCAAAGCTGACAAACAGCATGCCAAACACCAGAACGTGCAGGGCAATCGCCCAGACGCTAGGCCAGAAGAAGCTTTCCGAGGCGGACGGCTCTCGCTGTTGCTGCATCAGGGCGCCTCGGTAATCAAGCCAACATTACCGACCCCGGCCTTCTGCAGCCCGCCCATGGCGCCCATGACGGAGCCGTAGTCGACCGACTTGTCACCGCGGATGAACACCTGGGTGTGCTTGCCGCCTTCATTGCCGGCGCGGATGATTTTGGTCACGGCGTCGGTCATCTGCGGCAAGGTCATGGCCTTGTCCTGTTGCTTCTGGGTGTCGACTTCGCTGCCAAGATTCCAGTAATAGGTCTTGTCAGCCTTGATCGAAATGGTCAGGACCTGGGTGTTGTTGTCCTGCGGCAAGGCTTCGCTGGAAACCTTGGGCAGATCAACCTTCACCCCCTGATTGAGCATCGGCGCGGTCACCATGAAGATCACCAGCAGCACCAGCATCACGTCGATGTAAGGCACTACGTTCATCTCGGCGACCGGCTTGCGCTTTTTGCGAGCTCGAGCGATTAAAGCCATTGGGAATTACCTGCTTATTCTTCGCTGGTGTGCACTTTACGGTGCAGGATCGCCTGGAATTCATCGGCGAAGGTGTAGTAACGGCCAATCAGGGTTTCGCTGGTGGCGGCGAAACGGTTGTAGGCAATTACTGCGGGGATTGCAGCGAACAAGCCGATGGCAGTGGCGATCAGCGCTTCGGCGATACCCGGGGCCACGGTGGCCAGGGTCGCTTGCTGGGCCGTTGCCAGGCCACGGAAGGAGTTCATGATGCCCCATACGGTGCCGAACAGGCCGATATACGGGCTGACCGAACCGACGGTGGCCAGGAACGGCAGGCTCTGCTCGAGCTTTTCTTCCTCACGGGAGATCGCTACGCGCATCGCACGGGCCACGCCTTCCATGACCGCTTCAGGGTCGACGCCGGACTGCTGGCGCAGGCGGGAAAATTCCTTGAAGCCGGCACGAAAGATCTGCTCGACGCCCGAGTCCGGGTCCGGGTTGCTGCCCGCCTGGCGATATAGCTTGGACAGGTCGATACCCGACCAGAAGCGCTCTTCGAAGCTCTCCAGGGCGCGTCGACCGGCGCGCAGCAGGTTGCTGCGCTGGAAAATCATGACCCATGAGGTAACCGATGCGGCTACCAGGGTCAGCATGACCAGTTGAACCACGACACTGGCATTGCTGACCAGGCTCCACATGGAGGAATGGTCGACGACGGTAGGTTCCACGCTAAATCTCCTGCTTTGATTGTTGACCCGCGCCGCTCACGTTGGCAAAGGCCGCACGTAGAGTTTCGGGAATGGCCCTGGGTTTCAAACTGTTGGTGCGCACACACGCCACCAGGAACTGCCCCTCACAGAGCAGCGTTGCATCCGTTGCCCGCCTGACCTGCTGTTTAAAGCGCAGGCTGGCACGGTTCAATTCGATTACTTGCGCGCTGACCAGCAATTCATCGTCCAGTCGCGCCGGCGCGTAGTAACGGGCCTCGCTGGAATGCACGACAAATAACAGGTCCTCCCCTGCCAGCTGGGATTGGGCAAAGCCCAGCTCCCGTAGCCGCTCGGTTCGAGCCCGCTCCATGAACTTTAGATAATTGACGTAATACACGATGCCGCCCGCATCGGTGTCCTCGTAATAAACGCGACAGCGATGTGCGAACGACTGATCCCCGTTTTGCGCGCGCATACTCTAGTGCTTACTCCTCAGGTTGCCAATCCGGCCAGGCAACTGTTTTTCATTCTCTGCAGTATTTCTAACGAAAGAATGACGACGCCAGCCACTAGGACAGCACAAACGCCGAATAAATCGACCCGCCATGCCTTTTTAATCGTCCACTGCATCGAGGAATTCGTCTACCACAGGCATCTCCCCCAATCGTGACGGAATGTTTAACCCAAAGTGCAGATACGCGTGGCGCGTGACCACCCGCCCCCTTGGCGTACGCATGATGTAACCCTGTTGAATCAGGTACGGCTCCAGCACATCCTCAATGGTATGGCGCTCCTCACTGATGGCGGCGGCCAGGCTATCCACGCCCACCGGCCCACCATCGAACTTCTCGATCATGGTCAACAGCAGGCGCCGGTCCTGATGGTCGAAGCCATGTTCATCGACGTCCAGCAGGTTCAACGCCAGGTCGGCCACAGCCTTGGTGATATGGCCCTTGGCCCGCACCTCGGCAAAATCGCGCACCCGGCGCAACAAACGGTTGGCAATCCGCGGTGTGCCACGGGCCCTGCGGGCAATCTCGAAGGCGCCTTCCGGGTCGAGCGGCAAGCTGAGAATCCCCGCCGAACGGCTGACAATCGTCGCAAGGTCAGCAGTGCTATAGAACTCTAGACGTTGAACAATGCCGAAACGGTCTCGCAACGGGTTGGTCAACATGCCGGCACGGGTGGTGGCGCCGACCAGGGTAAACGGCGGCAGGTCGAGCTTGATCGAGCGCGCGGCCGGCCCTTCGCCAATCATGATATCCAGCTGGAAATCTTCCATGGCCGGGTATAGCACTTCTTCGACGATGGGCGACAACCGGTGGATTTCGTCGATGAACAGCACGTCATGGGGTTCAAGGTTGGTCAGCAACGCAGCCAGGTCGCCCGGGCGCTCCAGCACCGGGCCGGAGGTGCTCTTGATCGACACGCCCATTTCCTGGGCGATGATGTTGGCCAGGGTAGTCTTGCCCAGCCCCGGCGGGCCGAAGATCAGCGTGTGGTCCAGGGACTCGGCACGCCCACGTGCCGCCTGGATGAACAGCTCCATCTGCTCGCGCACGGTGGGCTGGCCAATGTAATCGGCAAGGCTCAGGGGGCGGATGGCCCGGTCCTGGACCTCTTCACGGTCGCGAGGGCCGGTGGCTGCAATCAGACGATCAGCTTCAATCACTTAAATCATTCCCTTCAGGGCTCGGCGGATCATGTCTTCAGCGCTCAGGTTCTTGTCCTTGATGGCCGACACTGCCTTGCTGGCCTCCTGTGGCTTGTAGCCAAGGGAGATCAGCGCATTGACGGCGTCACTTTCGGCGCTGGCGACTTGGGCCGCCGGCATATCCGGCTGGTTTGGCACCAGCGCAAACATGCTTGGCACCACTTCCCAGGCTTTGAAGCGATCCTTGAGCTCCACCAGCAGGCGCTCAGCGGTTTTTTTGCCGACACCCGGCACCTTGGTCAGCGCCGAGGTGTCCTGGGCCGAAACAGCACGTACCAACTCGTCCACTTCCAGGCTCGACATCAAGGCCAGGGCCAGTTTCGGGCCAACGCCATTGAGGCGGATCAGCTCGCGGAAGAAGTCGCGGTCGCGCTTGCCGATGAAACCATAGAGTAGTTGCGCGTCTTCGCGCACCACCAGATGGGTGTGCAACGTTATCGGTTCACCGACCGACGGTAGGCGGTACAGGGTGGTCATGGGCACTTCCAGCTCATACCCCAGCCCGTTTACATCCAGAATCAGGTGCGGCGGCTGTTTCTCAGCCAGGGTGCCGCGCAAGCGTCCAATCACGGTTCAGATCCTTAAAGCTTGAGGTCAGATCGAGGCCCGACCATAACGATTGCGCTGATGCTATCAGAGACGCAGGCGCCCGCCACGACTGCGTGCCGTGCCAAGGCCGTGAGGCAGCAGGCTGGAGCGGGTGTGGGCATGGCAAATGGCGATGGCCAGGGCGTCAGAAGCGTCGATCTGTGGCTTGGAGGTGAGTTTGAGCATATGCATGACCATCATCTGCACCTGCTCTTTATTCGCCGCGCCGGTGCCAACCACCGCCTGCTTGACCTGGGTCGCGGTGTATTCGGCGATTTCCATCCCCTCCTCCGCTCCGGCGACGATGGCGGCGCCGCGGGCCTGGCCCAGCTTGAGGGCCGAGTCGGCATTTTTGGCCATGAATACCTTTTCGATGCCCATGGTCACCGGCCCGTAGGTCTGGATCACTTCACGCACGCCGCGATAGACGATCTGCAAACGCTCGGCCAGCTCCCCGGCGCCGGTACGGATACATCCCGACGCCACGTAGATACAGCCACGCGGGGTCTGCTGCACCACGCCAAAGCCGGTGATGCGCGAACCGGGGTCGATACCTAGGATTAAAGTCATAACGCCTGCAGGTTGGGTAAACACATTTTTTGATACAGCGAAGATCCAATGTGGGAGCGGGCTTGCTCGCGAAAGCGGTGTTTCAGTCAACGCATGTACTGACTGACAAACCGCTTTCGCGAGCAAGCCCGCTCCCACATTAT
The DNA here is from genome assembly GCF_058742075.1 of Pseudomonas sp. HC1(2025). Classification (NCBI taxonomy): domain Bacteria; kingdom Pseudomonadati; phylum Pseudomonadota; class Gammaproteobacteria; order Pseudomonadales; family Pseudomonadaceae; genus Pseudomonas; species Pseudomonas sp. HC1(2025). Next base: position 4,454,402 of record NZ_CP196017.1, read on the forward strand.
GGTCTACACCAGCCTTCAGACTAGCTGTGCGGCCACGTCTTCTGGAATGTCGGCGTTGGAGTAGACGTTCTGCACATCATCCAGGTCTTCAAGCATGTCCAGCATCTTGAGCACCTTCTGCGCGCCGTCCAGGTCCAGTTCGGCGCTGGTGGTCGGCAGCATGACAATTTCCGCGTCGGTGCCTTTGAAACCCGCCGCTTCCAGGGCGTTACGCACCGCGTAGAAGCCGGCAAACGAGGTGAATACGTCGATGGAGCCGTCTTCGTTGGTCACCACATCGTCGGCATCCGCCTCCATCGCAGCTTCCATCAGCGCGTCTTCATCGGTGCCCGGCGCGAAGGTAATCTGGCCCTTGCGCTCGAACAGATAGGCTACCGAACCATCCGTACCCAGGTTGCCGCCACACTTGCTGAACGCATGGCGTACGGCCGCCGCGGTACGGTTGCGGTTGTCGGTCATGCACTCAACCATCACCGCAACGCCGCCCGGGCCGTAGCCTTCATAGGTCAGTTCGACCATATCGTCGGTATCGGCCGCACCGGCCCCGCGGGCCACGGCGCGGTCGATGATGTCGCGGCTCATGTTGGCGCCCAGGGCCTTGTCCAGCGCCAGGCGCAGGCGTGGGTTGGAGCCAGGATCACCGCCGCCCTGGCGGGCAGCGACAGTCAGTTCACGAATCCACTTGGTGAAGATCTTGCCTTTCTTGGCATCCTGACGCTCTTTGCGGTGCTTGATGTTCGCCCACTTGGAATGGCCAGCCATAACACAACTCCGAAATTCTCTAGAAACCTTTCAATCCCGCCCCAGGCGAGATTTCCCTCTTTTAAACGCAAAGGCGCATCCGAAGATGCGCCTTTTTGACTGCGTACAACCTTATCGCGCTTTCACGCCGCAGCCTTACTCAGCCTTCGGCGCCTCGCGCAGACGGATGTGCAGCTCGCGCAGTGCCTTGGCATCCACCACACCTGGAGCCTGGGTCATGACGTCCGCAGCACTCTGGGTTTTCGGGAAGGCAATCACTTCACGGATCGACTGGGCACCGGTCATCAGCATCACCAGGCGGTCAAGGCCGAAGGCCAGGCCGCCGTGGGGTGGAGCGCCGTACTTCAGGGCGTCGAGCAGGAAGCCGAACTTCTCTTCCTGTTCCGCTTCGTTGATGCCCAACAGGCGGAACACCGACTGCTGCATCTCTTTGCGGTGGATACGGATCGAACCGCCACCCAGCTCAGTGCCGTTGAGCACCATGTCGTAGGCACGGGACAGGGCGCCAGCCGGGTTGGCTTCCAGCTCCTGCGGCGTGCACTTGGGTGCGGTGAACGGGTGATGCAGGGCGCTGAAGCTGCCGTCGTCGTTCTCTTCGAACATCGGGAAGTCGACGACCCACATCGGTGCCCACTTGCAGGTCAGCAGGTCGAGGTCGTGGCCCAGCTTGATCCGCAGCGCGCCCAGGGCTTCGCTGACGATCTTGGCCTTGTCGGCGCCGAAGAACACGATATCGCCATCGACTGCGCCAACGCGATCGAGGATCACATTGAGCTTGTCTTCCGGGATGTTCTTGACGATTGGCGACTGCAGGCCTTCAACACCCTTGGCGCGCTCGTTGACCTTGATGTAAGCCAGGCCCTTGGCGCCGTAGATGCCGACGAACTTGGTGTAGTCGTCGATCTGTTTGCGCGGCATGCTCGCCCCGCCTGGCACACGCAGTGCGGCAATGCGGCATTTCGGGTCGTTGGCCGGGCCGCTGAATACCTTGAAGTCGACTTCCTTGAGCTGGTCGGCAACGTCGACCAGCTCCAGCGGGTTGCGCAGGTCTGGCTTGTCGGAACCGTAGCGGCGCATGGCTTCTTCGAAGGTCATGTGCGGGAACTCGCCGAATTCCAGGTCCAGCACTTCCTTGAACAGGTTGCGGATCATTTCTTCGGTCAGGCCCATGATCTCTTTTTCATCGAGGAAGCTGGTCTCGATGTCGATCTGGGTGAATTCCGGCTGGCGGTCGGCGCGCAGGTCTTCGTCGCGAAAGCACTTGGCGATCTGGTAGTAGCGGTCGAAGCCAGCGACCATCAGCAGTTGCTTGAACAGCTGCGGCGACTGCGGCAAGGCGAAGAAGCTACCGGCGTGGGTACGACTTGGCACCAGGTAGTCACGTGCGCCTTCTGGCGTAGCACGGGTCAGGATCGGCGTCTCGACGTCGAGGAAGCCGTTCTCGTCGAGGAAGCGACGGATGCTGGTGGTCATGCGCGAGCGCAGGCGCAGCTTCTCGGCCATTTCCGGACGACGCAGGTCGAGGAAGCGATAACGCAGGCGGGTTTCTTCGCCAACGTCGGAGAACTCGTTGAGTGGGAACGGCGGGGTTTCCGACTCGTTAAGCACTTCCAGCTCGTAGCCCAGGACTTCGATCATGCCCGACGCCATGTTGGCGTTGGTGGCACCGGCCGGACGCAGGCGAACCTTGCCGGTGATTTTCACGACGTATTCGCTGCGCACGCGGTCAGCGGCGGCGAAGCTCTCGGCGCGATCCGGGTCGAATACCACCTGGGCCAGACCGTCACGATCACGGATATCGAGGAAAATCACCCCGCCATGGTCGCGGCGACGGTGAACCCATCCGCAAAGGGTGATTTCCTGACCTTCCAGGGTCTCGTTCAGTTGGCCGCAATAGTGGCTGCGCATCATGGTAGTGGTTTCACTTCTCGTAATTCGAAATTCGGTGGAGTTCCTGCTCGGACACCGCACCTATTAAGTCAGGCCACGGATAATGCAGGAGCTCGCGCGTAGAGTTCAACTCAGTCTGCTTTGTCGCCGCCCGCCAGATTCTTCTTGGCGCCGGTCTTGAAGTCCGTCTCGTACCAGCCGCTACCGCTCAGGCGAAAGCCCGGCATCGACAACATTTTTTTCAGCTCGGGCGCCTGGCAAGCAGGGCAATCGACCAACGGCGCGTCGCTGATCTTTTGAATGGCTTCCAACTGATGACCACAGGAAGCGCATTGGTAATCGTACATGGGCATGGAATATCTCGGCGATCACGTCACTGCTGCGCCACGCTCCGTACCAGCCGGTATGCGCAGCAAAGGGCGAGATTATATCCGTTAAATCGAGGCTGTGCAGCCGTGGCAACGTGCAGCCCACTTAGACCAACACCTCTGCCCCCCCTGATACGGGACAACCGGCCTACATCACGCCAGCCTGATCTGCGGCGCATACCTGCCCTTTCAACGCATGAACCACACAGACCACCCTGACCAGGCCGCTGAAATTCTTGACCCCGCCATAACGCAAGTGCACCTCGCGATCCACATAGGACAGCAGCGCACTGACCGAACAGGTATTGATCCTGGCTATTTCACCAAGAATGTTCCAATAGACTTCTTCAAGCCGCAGGCATGTCGAAAAACCATTCAACCGGACAGAACGTGATAATGGCCGGGCCAACGCCATATCGAACCCTTTGACGAAGGGATCGATCTTTGTCTTGTAGACCCCGGAAGTTTCCAGCACACCTTTACTCATACTACGCGACATACACTTGACACTCCCTTGCCAAACGGCTCTTGAATACACGGCTGTTATTGGCCGTTGAGCCTATAAAACATCAAGCAGGCAAGTGCAGCCAGAAGACGGAGAGTCGCGGCTCGTAGGACAAGCCAACGCATATATCAGGAAGCAATCAGGTGCAGCCAGCGGCGCCTGCCGGGCACCACTGGCCTGCAGGGCTTACTTGCCTTCGAGCAGCGAGCGCAGCATCCAGGCGGTTTTTTCGTGGATCTGCATGCGCTGGGTCAGCAGGTCCGCGGTCGGCTCGTCGCTGACTTTATCCAGCAACGGGAAGATCCCGCGTGCAGTGCGGGTAACCGCTTCCTGCCCATCGACAAGTTGCTTGATCATGTTTTCAGCGCTGGGTACGCCTTCTTCTTCCTTGATCGAAGACAGACGGGCATAGATAGAGTAAGCACCCGGCGCTGGAAAGCCCAGGGCACGAATACGTTCGGCAATGGAGTCAACTGCCAGCGCCAGTTCGTTATATTGCTCTTCAAACATCAAGTGCAATGTGCGAAATTGCGGCCCGGTAACGTTCCAATGGAAGTTATGGGTTTTCAAATACAGTACATAGGTATCTGAAAGCAGCCGTGAAAGTCCGTCAACAATGGATTTACGATCTTCTTCACTGATACCGATATCGATTGCCATGTCTATTCCCTTCAATTGATGAATATTCATTGATCAGGTGCTTACCCACTCTAGCAAGAGTGCTCGCCTTGCGCAGCCCTGCCGCCGCACTCGGCCTGCGGCAAATCGCCCCTTTGCAACCCGCTCGACCACGAGCGGCAAGGCCTGGCGCGGTGAAAAACACCCGCACCTGTCTAGGACAAGGGTTTGCCGCATAAATGCCATGATCTTCGCAACGCCTTGAAACGCTTGATTTGAGAAGGCACAGGCTTTGCTGTTAAATAGGCAGCGTGTCGCCACCGCTATTTCCTGCGGCAAGCGGCATAGGCTGAATAATCGCGCACGTGTCCAACGCCTCCCATTGTTCAGAAGCGAACCGTGCCAGTCAGCTCTTCCTTCGTGATCCGTCTTAACGTGAGTTAATCAAAATGTTGAAAATCGTCCACCTGCTAACGGGCGCTGCAGCTTTGCTGCTGTCCTTTATCCCGAGCCTGCAACCAGAAAGCCTGCCGTACCTGCAACAACACGACGCGCTGTACCTGGCTCTGTTCGGCCTTCTCAACCTGACGCTGGCGCCAGTGATCCCCTACTGGAACAAAGGCACACGCCATCAACTGCAAAACCTGGTCAGCGCACTGCTGGTGCTGACTGTCGTCGTACAAACCCTCACCCTCCTGGCCCCCATGCCTGAAGTCGGTGGCCATCCAGCCATCCTGCTCAGCCTGGCCATTGCCGTAGTCGCTATCGTTCTTCACCTGGCCATCAGCTTCTACCGTTCGTCTGCCCCGGCCTCCTCGCAAAACTACGATATGACCAACCGGGATACCGGGACCGTCAAGTGGTTCAACACCTCCAAAGGCTTCGGTTTTATTTCCCGGGATTCGGGCGACGATATCTTCGTCCACTTCCGAGCCATTCGCGGCGAAGGCCATCGTGTCCTGGTGGAAGGCCAGCGCGTGGAGTTCTCCGTGATGAATCGTGACAAAGGCCTGCAAGCTGAAGACGTGATCGCCGCCCTGCCGCGTCGCTGATCCCAGAACAGGCCCGAAAAAAAAACCGCGATGCAGTTGATACTGCATCGCGGTTTTTTATCGCCGGGAGTTTACCCGCCCCCTTAATAATGAGGCGGCGGCGCTTCTTCCTCGGAGGATTCGAACTGCCCGCCCATTTCTTCCTGACGCTTGAGTAAGGCCGTCATCTGCAATTGCAGGCGTTCTACCGCTCGTTGCTGGGCAACCAGGATGTCATTCAAGGTCTCGATGGTGTCGTCCTGGAAAGCCAGGCGGCTCTCAAGGTCCATCACGCGGTCTTGCAGGTCCATGGTTCAGTCCTGGGCAAAAGTGAATTCGGGCGGCAACAGCTCGCGCAGGCGCGTACGAATCAGCGCGACCTGAGCGTCGGTATAAGGCACCGCCGGGTGCTTGCCCCAGACGGGGGCAGGCCAAGCCGCATCGTCGCGTTTGCGCACAATCACGTGCACATGCAGCTGGTTGACCACGTTACCCAGGGCGCCAATGTTCATTTTATCGGCGCCAAACCCGTCATTGAGCAACCGCGCCAACGTCGTGGTTTCTTGCCACAGGCGGGACTGGTCGTCCGCGTCGAGCTGGAACACTTCGCTGATACCGGCAATGCGCGGCACCAGGATAAGCCAGAGGTAGTTAGAGTCATTGGACAGCAGCAGCCGGCACAGGGGGAATTCCCCGATGGGCAAGGTGTCGTTTTGCAGACGTGGATCCAAGGCGAACACCGCAGGCACTCCGTTCGGCTAGTCAGTTTCAGGCGCCCAGCATACCTGCGAATGGCGGCTGCTTCACGGGGCAATCCGCGCGCGCGCCATGGGCAATCTCACGACCGGGCACCGACGCACCAAAATGAGTCTTTTATGCCCCGCATCGGGCAGGGCCTATCCGCCGATTACTCACCGTGCAGGGTGAACCGGTAACATTTCTGACAGAAACACATTTTTATCCGTTCGAAATCCCGCACAGCCGAGGCCCTGAATTCCAAAAAAAACCACGCAAAAGCCCCGTGCCCAGGCGGTTTTCACAGACCCAGCACATTTTTCACGAAAAAATGACATCTGCCCGACGGTTTGAGCACGCTTGTTGCATTCACTCCCCTATCGTCGACAACGGCACCTGCCAGGAAGGCAGTGCTTCACGATAAAAACAACAGTGAGTCAATACAAAAACAGGAAGTTTTAAACTTTGAACAGGGTACTTTGCACCTCTGTCCAGGGTATTAAAAACAGTATTGAAGTTGTCAGTCTGGTTACAAGCAGACTGTAGATTTGCGACATGGATCTAGCAATTTACGACAGCCTCGTAAAGAAGCTGAAAGGACAGATGTGCAAGTATCGCCAATTATTGCCAGCGTGCTATAAGTTTGCGCTGTCACAAAAAAGAAAGAGCCGCCCAGACAAAAATATAGGTGGGACGGCAGTACTCTTCCTAAAACCAAAGGAGCAAATCACGATGCGCGTGATGAAGTGGAGCATGATCGCCCTCGCTGTTTCAGCAGGCACCTCACAGTTCGCAATGGCGTCCGCCCAAGACGATGCCAAGGGCTTTGTCGAAGACAGTACCTTCAGCATCAATACCCGCACCCTGTACTTCAGCCGAGATAACCGCAACAACAAGTCGGGCACAAGCTACACCCGGGAAACCGGCCTGGGCTTCAACGGTTTGTACCAGTCGGGCTTCACCCAGGGCACCATCGGTGTGGGTGTTGACGTTATCGGCCTGCTCGGCGTGAAACTGGACAGCGGCAGAGGCCGTAATGGCACTGGCTTGTTCCCGGAAGGTTCGGATGGCCGCTCAGAGGATGAATACTCCAAGGGCGGCGGCGCCATCAAGTTCCGCCTCTCCAATACCGTGCTGAAAGTCGGCGACCAGTACACCACCGCACCGGTATTCGCATCCGACGACAGTCGCTTGCTGCCAGAGCTGCCACAAGGTATCTCGATCGTCAGTAACGAGATCAAGGACCTCAAGCTGGAAGCCGGTCACTTCACTTCCAGCGTTGCCCAGGCGCAGACCTTCAAGGACAGTATCCTCGACTTCCCTGAAACTTCCCGAGGCATCAAGCAAGCCAATTTCGTAGGCGGCACCTACGGTTGGACGCCTGAGTTCACCACCAGCCTCTACTACTCGAAAGTCGAAGACTACTGGCGCAAATACTACGCCAACGTCAACTGGACCCACGCCCTGAGCGATGACCAGTCGGTGGCCGTAGACTTCAACATCTACGACACCAAGAGCGACGGTGCCGGCCTGCAACGCGCCTACAAAGACGACGTTACCAAACTCGACAACCGCGCATTCAGCTTGCAGGGTGCCTACACCATCGGTGCACACACCTTCACCCTGGCGGCACAGAAGGTTACCGGTGACGGCGACTACGGCTACGGCATCGACGGCGGCGGCACAGTGTTCCTGGCCAACTCCATTGCACGTTCCGACTTCAACGCCGAAGGCGAGAAATCCTTCAAGGCCCGTTACGACCTCGACATGGCCACCTTCGGTGTACCTGGCCTGAGCTTCCTGGCTGCGTACGTCACCGGTAGCGGCGCCAACACCGCCCTGACCTCGAACGGTAAAGAATGGGAACGCGATCTTGAAGCCAAGTACGTGATCCAGAGCGGCCCGGCCAAAGACCTGAGCCTGCGTATTCGCCAAGCGACTTATCGTTCGTCTGATGGCGTTTACTACGGTTCTTCGTCCATCGATGAACTGCGTCTGATTGCGCAATACCCGTTGAACATCTTGTAATCAAAGATGCCCGAGGGCTTCGGCCCTTAATGAAAAAGCCGCTCACTTTTAACCAGTGAGCGGCTTTTTTATTGCACTTTTATTTCTGCGACCTTGATAACTAGCAAGCTAACTATCAAGTTTATTATCGAGACAAAACCTGACTCTTCAGCCAAGTTAAATCCCTGCACCCGTTCTTATTTGGCAGGCGCTTCTTGCATCACGCGAATAACGCGCTGCGGGAACGGGATATCAATTCCGGCCGCTTTCAAACGGTCCCGCGCCAGTTCATTGAACATGAACATCACGTCCCAATAATCCGCAGTCTTGGTCCATACACGCAGGGAAACAGTGATCGAACTGTCACCCAGGGTCGAAACCACTGCGACAGGCTCGGGATCCGCCAGAACCCGTGGATCCTTGGCCAATTCCAGCAGCACTTGACGGGCTTTCTGCAAATCGGCTTCGTAATCGACCCCCACGTCAAACACCACCTTGCGAGTTGGCTGGCGATTGGTGTTGGTGATGATGCCGTTGGACAAGATGCCGTTAGGCACAATGACCGTCTTGTTATCGCCGGTACGGATCACCGTATGGAAGATCTGGATGCTATCGACGGTACCCGCCGTGCCCTGGGCTTCGATCCAGTCACCGATACGGAACGGGCGGAACAGCAGAATCAGCACGCCACCGGCAAAGTTGGCCAGGCTACCTTGCAACGCCAGGCCAATGGCCAGGGTCGCGGCACCGATCGCGGCGACAAACGAGGTGGTTTCGACTCCGATCATCGAGGCTACGCTGACGATCAGCATCACCTTGAGCACGATGTTCGCAAGGCTGGTCACAAAGCCCTGCAACGCCAGGTCCGCATTGCGCAGGGCCAGCAGGCGCCCTACCTTGTGGGTCAGCTTGTTGATCAGCCACCAGCCAATGGCCAGGGTCAATACCGCCAGCAATACGCGGCTGCCGTATTCCATGATCATCGGGACCCAGGCTTGGGAAGCCTTGATCAATTGATCCACTTCAGCGTTCAAATCCATCTAGATTCTCCTGTCTAGCACCGCAAATAAAGGTCGCCACAGCAATTGAGCCCCGAAGGGCTCAATCGTTTCTGCAGGTTCTGGGGCGTGGGACGTCGAAAAGCCCCGCGGGTTCCCCAAAACCGGATCAGTCGCGGAAGTTATTGAACTGCAGCGGCATATCGAAGGTCTTGGCGCGCAGGGCGGCAATTGCCTCCTGCAAGTCGTCGCGCTTCTTGCCAGTGATACGCACCTGCTCGCCCTGGATTGCGGCCTGGACCTTGAGCTTGGCATCCTTGACGTGAGCGACGATCTTCTTCGCCAGCTCCTTGTCGATACCTTCCTTGAGCACGGCCTCCTGCTTCATCAACTTGCCCGACGCATAGGCATCCTTGACTTCAAGGCATTGCACGTCGATTTTGCGCTTGACCAGGGCCAGCTTGAGGATCTCGATCATCGCTTCGAGCTGGAAATCGGCTTCAGCGGTCAGGTTGACCGTCAGTTCCTTTTCCTTGAACTCGAAGCTGCCCTTGCCTTTCAAGTCATAACGACGGTCCAGCTCCTTGACGGCGTTCTCGACGGCGTTGGTGACTTCGTGCTTGTCCAGTTCAGATACCACGTCGAACGACGGCATGTAGTTTCTCCAATAAAAAAGGGGCGCGGCTCAGTAGAGATGGAGCACGCCTGGCTTGCGGGTAAAATGCCGGGGCATTATAACGACTCTTTACCCTGAGCTGCTTGGCTCACCCAGCGGCTTACGGAGCAAAATTGATGTCCACCACCTGGCATGTCCTCGGCGCAGGCAGTCTCGGCACATTATGGGCCACACGCCTGGCCCGCGCAGGCCTGCCCGTTACGCTGATCCTGCGAGACCAGACGCGCCTGGCCCGCTACCGGGCAGCGCCGGGGCTGATCCTGGTCGAGCAAGGGCATGCCCAGACTTATCCGGTGACGGCACAAACATCCGACAGCCCCGAGCCGATTGATCGCCTACTGGTCGCGTGTAAAGCCTACGACGCACCTGGCGCCGTCGCTCAGTTGGCCCAACGCCTGACACCCAACGCCGAGGTGATCCTGCTGCAGAACGGCCTAGGCAGCCAGGACGCGGTTGCCGCGCAACTGCCCCAGGCGCGTTGCATCTTCGCTTCCAGCACCGAGGGTGCGTTTCGCCAGAACGATGGCAGCGTAGTGTTCGCCGGCCATGGCTTTACCTGGCTGGGTGACGCCACCCATCCCACGGCGCCGCTGTGGCTGGACGACTTGCAAGCCGCCGGCATTCCCCACCAGTGGAGCACCGATATCCTCACGCGCCTGTGGCGAAAACTGGCACTCAACTGTGCGATCAATCCTCTGACCGTGCTCTATCAATGCCGCAATGGCGGACTACAGGCGCATCAATGCGAAGTAGCGACCTTGTGCGCCGAACTCGCCGAGCTGCTGGAGTGCTGCGGCCAGCCGGCGGCAGCCCAGGATTTGCAAACCGAAGTGGAGCGGGTGATCCAGGCGACGGCGGCGAACTTCTCGTCGATGTACCAGGATGTGGCCAACGGGCGGCGCACCGAGATCAGCTATCTGCTCGGCCATGCCTGCCAGGCGGCCTTGCGCCATCGCCTGAGCTTGCCACACCTGCAACAACTGCAGGTGCGCCTGGCCGGTTACCTGGACGCACGCGGATTGCCCCGCGACTGAGGCACGCGCTACCCTGCCGACTTGATCCTTGCCTGCGAACAACCTGATGCCACTGCGCCAGCGTCTCGAAAATCTCCCCGTTGGGCAGAAACTGCTGGCGGCCCTGCTGGTACTGCTGACCACCGTGCTGCTGGTGGCCAACCTGACCTTTATCAGCGCCGCCTACTGGATCTCCCAGGAAAGCATGGCCCCGCAAGCCTTGCAGGCTATTGGCCGGCTGGTCTCCAACCCGGCCCTCGCCGCGCAAGCCCTGGATTCTCCCGCCAAGGCCGACGCCCTGCTCAACGAGCTGACCAGCTATTCGCCACTGCGGGCGGCGGCCCTGTATGACGGTGAAGGCAGTCGCCTGGCGCAGCTGCAACACGGCGACCGCTTGCAACTGCCGGCACACTACCGCGACATTGAAGCCTGGCGGGTCACCGAATTTCGCAGCAATCAAATCATCACCCTGCCCCGCCCCGGCTTGCCCTCGGGGCATTTGCTGCTGGTGGCCAGTAGCGAACTGCCGGTCGCCTTCTACACCGGAACCCTGACCGCCAGCCTCGGCATCCTGATTTTCAGCATCCTGCTGTGGCTGGTGATCGCCCGACAGATCAAGCGCCTGATTACCCGTCCCATCCATGAGCTGGAAGAATTGTCGCGCCAGGTCACCCGCGAGGAGAACTACGCCCTGCGGGCCGGGCGCGGCAACCATGACGAAATCGGCAGCCTGGCCGAAGCGTTCAATACCATGCTGTCACGCATCGAAGCCCGCGAGCAGCAGCTCAAGCGTGCGCGGGACGACTCCCAGGCCGCCTATGACCAGGCCCAGGGCCTGGCCGAGGAAACACGGCATACCAACCGCAAGCTGGAGCTGGAAGTCCAGGTGCGCAGCAAAATCGAGAAAAAACTCACCGGTTTCCAGAATTATCTGAACAGCATCATCGACTCCATGCCATCTGCCTTGATCGCCCTGGACGAGCAGCTCTATGTCACCCAATGGAACCAGGAAGCCAGTGCCCTGTCCGGCACACGCCTGGGCGAAGCCCTGAACCAGCCGATCTTCCTTGCCTTCGAGCCGCTCAAGCCCTACCTGCCGCAGCTCAAGGCCGCGGTGGAACAGCACACGGTGGAGCGCATCGAGCGTGTCACCTGGGTCAAGGACGACGAGCCCAAGCACTATGCCCTGACCTTTTACCCGCTGATGGGCGGCGCCGGGCGCGGGGTGGTGATCCGCATCGATGACATCACCCAGCGTCTGTCCCTGGAAGAGATGATGGTGCAGTCGGAAAAAATGCTGTCGGTCGGCGGGCTGGCAGCGGGCATGGCCCACGAGATCAACAACCCCCTGGGGGCGATCCTGCATAACGTGCAAAACATCCGGCGGCGGCTGTCGGCGGACCTCCCGAAAAACCAGGAGCACGCCGAACAGGTGGGCGTGGAACTGGAGACGGTCAACCGCTACCTGCAAAGCCGCGAAGTACCGCAACTGCTCGACGGCATCCAGCAAGCCGGGGCCCGTGCGGCAAAAATCGTCACCCATATGCTCAGTTTCAGCCGCCGCAGCAATCGCCAGATGGCACCTTGCGACCTGCCAGCGTTGATCGACCAAGCGGTAGAAATTGCCGGTAACGACTTCGACCTGGCCATCGGCTTCGACTTCAAGGGCCAGGCAATCATCCGCCAGTTCGATCCTTTGCTGGGCCCGGTGCCTGGCACCGCCAACGAGCTGGAGCAGGTGCTGCTCAACCTGCTGAAAAACGCCGCCCAGGCCATCCACCTGCGCGAAGACGACAGCGAGCCGGGGCGCATCATCCTGCGCACCCGGCTCAACCCACCATGGGCCGAGATCCAGGTAGAGGACAATGGCATCGGCATGAGTGAGAACGTGCGCAAGCGCACCTTCGAGCCCTTCTTCACCACCAAGGAAATCGGCCAGGGCACAGGGCTGGGCCTGTCGGTCTCGTACTTCATCATCACCAACAATCACAAGGGCCAGATGGAGGTTCACTCCACCCTGGGCCAGGGCACCTGTTTCACCTTGCGCCTGCCGTTGGCCGGCAGCCAGCTTGCCCCCCACGAACTGACTCAACTGGAGCACTGACCATGGGCTTTCGCCTGTCGAAAATTTACACCCGTACCGGCGACAAAGGCGAAACCGGCCTGGGTGACGGCCGCCGCGTGCCCAAGGATCACCCCCGGGTGGAGGCGATCGGAGAGGTGGACAGCCTCAACAGCCAATTGGGCCTGCTGCTGGCCGGGCTTGAGGAGCAAAGCGGCCAGCATCCGGCGTTGAAGGATGTGATCGAGGTACTGACACCCTGCCAGCATCGACTGTTTGACCTGGGTGGCGAATTGGCGATGCCGGTCTATAAGGCGCTCAATGCGGGCGAGGTGGACCGGCTGGAAGCGGCGATTGATCGCTGGAATGAAGAAGTGGGGCCGTTGGAAAACTTCATCCTGCCCGGTGGTTCGGCGCTGATTGCCCAGGCCCATGTGTGCCGTAGCCTGGCCCGCAGCGCCGAGCGGCGCTGCCAGCAATTGAATGCACTGGAGCCGTTGGAGGGGGTAGGTTTGGCGTACATCAACCGGCTATCGGATTTGCTGTTTGTGGCAGCAAGGGTGATTGCCAGGCGGCAAGGGGTTGCAGAGGTTTTGTGGCAGGCGGCGGCTAAGCCGCACTGAGGTTATTGCTGGATTTTGTATTGCTTGAGCGGGCCTCATCGCGGGCAAGCCCGCTCCCACATTTTGATTTGTGAATACATTCAAATGTGGGAGATTTTGTGGCAGGCGGCTAGGCCGCACTGAGGTTAATGCTGGATTTTGTATTGCTTGAGCGGGCCTCATCGCGGGCAAGCCCGCTCCCACATTTTGATTTGTGAATACATTCAAATGTGGGAGATTTTGTGGCAGGCGGCTAGGCCGCACTGAGGTTAATGCTGGATTTTGTATTGCTTGAGCGGGCCTCATCGCGGGCAAGCCCGCTCCCACATTTTGATTTGTGAATACACTCCAATGTGGGGGATTTTGTGGCAAGCGGCTAGGCCGCACCGAGGTTAATGCTGGATTTTGTATTGCTTGAGCGGGCCTCATCGCGGGCAAGCCCGCTCCCACATTTTGATTTGTGAATACATTCCAATGTGGGAGATTTTGTGGCAAGCGGCTAGGCCGCACCGAGGTTAATGCTGGATTTTGTATTGCTTGAGCGGGCCTCATCGCGGGCAAGCCCGCTCCCACATTTTGATTTGTGAATACATTTCAATGTGGGAGATTTTGTGGCAGGCGGCTAGGCCGCGCTGAGATTCTGCGGGGTTTTGTATTGTTTGACGGGGCCTCATCGCGGGCAAGCCCGCTCCCACATTTTGATTTTTGAATACACTCCAATGTGGGAGCTGGCTTGCCTGCGATAGGGCCAGCACTGACGACTCACACCTCAGGCCAGAACGCCCGAATCCCCGCAACACCCTGCGCCCCGCTCTCCCAGGCCTTCTCCCGCTCGTCAGGCCCGACCCCACCCAACAGAAACACGGGCTTGCTGAAGCCTTTGATCAACTGCGCCGCCTGCTCCCAACCCAACGGCTGTGCATCAGGGTGAGTCTGGGTCGGCTGCACCGGTGACAGAGTGACGAAGTCCACGTCCATCAATTCGGCCAATGCCAGTTCTTCGGCATTGTGGCAAGACGCCGCCAACCAGCGGTCCTTGGGCAACGGCCGGCCTTTGCTGGCGTATTTGCGCAGTTGCGCCGAAGTCATGTGCCATCCCGCCGCAGGGAAGTCGCCGAGCCATTCGAAAGGCCCCTTGAGCATCAACTGCGCCTTGCCGGCACACAATCCCACTGCATCCACCGCCAGGTCGCGGTACTTGGGGTCGTAGCCATTGGGCGCGCGCAACTGAATCAGCTTGGTGCCACCGGCAATGGCTTTCTGGATACCGCGCAACAGCACCGGGGTTTCCAGTTCGCCTGGGGTGATCAGGTAGTCGGCGGGCAGGCGGGCAGCAGCGACGATTGGTGCGTTGGCCGCTGGAAACTCGTAGCTCTGCAAGTCCCGTGGCGCCACCCATTCAAGAGGCTGCCCTTCTGCGCCATGGGGCTCGCCGGTAAACGCCGAAACCTCCCAGACATCCAGCAGCACCTGCTTGTCCGGGTAATCATGCTGAACCTGGATCAACGGCCGTGCGGTAGTGACCTGGATACCCAGTTCCTCCTGCAGCTCTCGGCCCAGTGCGGCAAAAACCGATTCATCGGCCTCCACCTTGCCTCCTGGAAACTCCCATAGGCCGCCCTGGTGCTGGGTGTCTGCACGACGCGCGAGCAAAATCCGGCCATCGGTACCGCGAATGACTGCGGCTGCTACATGAACTCGTTTCACGGTATTACGTCCTCTAAGCCGGCGCCTGCCGGGGCATTGCCAATGCCCCGAACAGGTATCAGGTGCGGTATTCGGCGTTGATCTTCACGTACTCGTGGGACAGGTCGGTGGTCCAGATCGTTTCGCTGCACTCACCGCGCCCCAGTTCGATACGGATGGTGATTTCTTCCTGTTGCATCACCGCCGAGCCCTGGGCTTCGGTGTAGGTTTGGGCACGGGCGCCACGGCTGGCGATGCACACATCGCCGAGGAACACGTCGATCTTGCTCACATCCAGGTTCGGCACGCCGGCACGGCCAACCGCGGCGAGGATCCGGCCCCAGTTCGGGTCGGACGCAAACAGCGCGGTCTTGATCAGCGGCGAGTGGGCCACGGTGTAGCCGACGTCCAGGCATTCCTGGTGATTGCCGCCGCCGTTGACTTCAACGGTGACGAACTTGGTCGCGCCCTCGCCGTCACGCACGATGGCCTGAGCCACTTCCATGCACACCTCAAATACTGCCTGCTTCAACGCCGCGAACAGCGGGCCGTTGGACGAGGTGATTTGCGGCAGGTTGGCTTTGCCGGTGGCAATCAACATGCAGCAATCGTTGGTCGAGGTATCGCCGTCGATGGTGATGCGGTTGAACGACTTGTTCGCACCATCGAGCATCAGGTTTTGCAGCACGTCCCGGGAGACGTTGGCGTCGGTGGCGATGTAGCCGAGCATGGTCGCCATGTTCGGGCGGATCATGCCCGCGCCTTTGCTGATGCCGGTCACGGTGACGGTCACGCCTTCATGCACGAACTGGCGGCTGGCGCCCTTGGGCAAGGTGTCGGTGGTCATGATCCCGGTGGCCGCGGCCGCCCAGTTATCCACGGACAGGTCGTCCAGCGCGGCTTGCAGTGCGCCTTCGATTTTTTCCACGGGCAACGGCTCGCCGATCACCCCGGTGGAGTACGGCAGTACCTGGCTGGCGTCCACGCCGGTCAACTCCGCCAGCTTGGCGCAGGTGCGCGCAGCCGCGGCCAAGCCAGGCTCGCCGGTGCCGGCGTTGGCATTGCCGGTGTTGGTCAACAGGTAGCGCACCGGGCCTTCGACACGTTGCTTGGCGAGGATCACGGGCGCCGCGCAAAACGCGTTCAGGGTGAACACGCCGGCGATGGTCGAACCTTCGGCACAGCGCATCACTACCACGTCCTTGCGCCCGGGGCGCTTGATACCGGCCGAAGCGATACCGAGTTCAAAACCGGCAACCGGGTGCAACGTGGGCAAAGGACCAAGACCAACAGCCATGAATGCGCTCCTTAACGATGTGATGTCTGCACCGTCGTCGTCGACGGTGATTAAATGGCAAAACGCCGCGACGGCTGATGCCGGTCGCGGCGCGGGGTATTGCAGCTTCAGGCAAAAATCTTAATTGATTTCGCCGTGGCAGTGTTTGAACTTCTTGCCCGAACCGCACCAGCACGGCTCGTTGCGGCCCAGCTTCTGCTCATTGCGTACCGGCGCCTGTGCCAGGGCCACATCGACCTCTTCGCCCAACACTTGCGGCGACTCAAGGCCTGGTGCTTCGTCATGCTGGAACTGCATGCGCGCGGCAAGGGCTTCGGCTTCCTGACGCAGACGGGCTTCTTCCTCGATCGGGTCTTCGCGACGCACCTGAACATGGGACAGCACACGAATCGAATCGCGCTTGATCGAATCCAGCAACTCGGAGAACAGCGTGAACGACTCGCGCTTGTACTCCTGCTTCGGGTTCTTCTGGGCGTAGCCACGCAGGTGGATGCCGTGACGCAGGTGGTCCATGGTCGACAAGTGGTCTTTCCACAGGTCGTCCAGCACACGCAGAACGATTTGCTTCTCGAAGGTGCGCAGTGCTTCGGCGCTGGCTTGCTCTTCTTTCTCGTTGTACGCGGCCAGCAGTTCGGCCATCAGTTTTTCGCGCAGGGTTTCTTCGTACAGGTGGTCGTCTTCGTCGAGCCATTGCTGGACCGGCAGATCGACACCGAAGTCGCTCTTCAACGCCGCTTCCAGGCCGGCAACATCCCACTGTTCAGGCAGGGACTGTGGCGGGATATGGGCGCTGACGGTGGCGTTGAGCACGTCCTGACGGAAGTCGGCGATGGTTTCGCCAATGTTGTCGGCGGCCAGCAACGTGTTACGCATGTGATAAATCACTTTACGCTGTTCGTTGTTGACGTCATCGAACTCCAGCAGTTGCTTACGAATGTCGAAGTTGCGGCCTTCGACCTTGCGCTGGGCCTTTTCGATGGCGTTGGTCACCATGCGGTGCTCGATCGCTTCACCGGACTGCATGCCGAGGGCCTTCATGAAGTTCTTCACCCGATCCGAGGCGAAGATACGCATCAGGCTGTCTTCCAGGGACAGATAGAAGCGGCTGGAACCGGCGTCGCCCTGGCGACCGGCACGGCCACGCAGCTGGTTGTCGATACGGCGCGACTCATGGCGCTCGGACGCGATCACCTGCAAACCACCGGATTCCAGTACTGCCTGGTGGCGTTTCTGCCAGTCGGCCTTGATCTGGGCGATCTGCTCAGGGGTCGGGTTGTCCAGGGAAGCCACTTCCACTTCCCAGTTGCCGCCCAACAAGATGTCGGTACCACGACCGGCCATGTTGGTAGCGATGGTCAGCGCGCCAGGGCGACCGGCCTGGGCAATGATCTCGGCTTCTTTTTCGTGGAACTTGGCGTTGAGGACCTTGTGCTCGATACCTTCCTTGTTGAGCAGGTTCGACATGTGCTCGGAGGTTTCGATGGTCGCAGTACCCACCAGGACCGGACGGCCTTGGGTCATGCACTCCTTGATGTCGGCGACGATGGCTGCGTATTTCTCGTCAGCGGTCAGGAACACCAGGTCGTTGTAGTCTTTACGCGCCAGCGGTTTGTTCGGCGGGATGACCATCACCGACAGACCGTAGATCTGGTGGAATTCGAACGCTTCGGTATCAGCGGTACCGGTCATGCCGGACAGCTTGTTGTACAGGCGGAAGTAGTTCTGGAAGGTGGTCGAGGCCAATGTCTGGCTCTCGGCCTGGATATTGAGCACTTCTTTGGCTTCGATGGCCTGGTGCAGGCCTTCGGACAAACGACGACCGGGCATGGTACGGCCGGTGTGTTCGTCGACCAGTACCACCTGGCCGTCCTGGACGATGTATTCAACGTTGCGGTGGAACAGCTTGTGGGCGCGCAGGCCGGCATACACGTGGGTCAGCAGGCCCAGGTTGTGTGCCGAGTACAGGCTTTCGCCTTCCGCCAGCAGGCCGATCTGGGTCAGCATCTCTTCGACGAACTGGTGACCGGCTTCGTTGAGCTCGACCTGGCGGGTCTTCTCGTCGATGGAGTAATGACCTTCTTTGGTCACCACGCCTTCCACTTCCTCGATATGTTGCTCAAGGCGCGGGATCAGCTTGTTGATCTCGGTGTACAGGCGCGAGCTGTCCTCGGCCTGGCCGGAGATGATCAGCGGGGTACGGGCTTCGTCGATGAGGATGGAGTCGACTTCGTCGATCACGGCAAAGTTGAGTTCGCGCTGGAATTTTTCTTCCATGCTGAACGCCATGTTGTCGCGCAGGTAGTCGAAACCGAATTCGTTGTTGGTGCCGTAGGTGATGTCGGCGGCGTAGGCGGCGCGCTTCTCTTCCGGCGGTTGGAACGGCGTTACCACGCCGACGGTCAGGCCGAGGAATTCATACAGCGGGCGCATCCAGTTGGCGTCCCGGCGGGCCAGGTAGTCGTTCACCGTCACAACGTGCACGCCCTTGCCGGACAGTGCGTTGAGGTAAACACCCAGGGTTGCTACCAGGGTCTTGCCTTCACCGGTACGCATTTCGGCGATCATACCTTCATGCAGGGTCATGCCGCCGATCAACTGGACGTCGAAGTGGCGCATGCCCATCACCCGCTTACCGGCTTCGCGGGCGACCGCAAAGGCTTCGGGCAGCAGTTTGTCGAGGGTTTCACCTTTGGCTATGCGGGCCTTGAACTCTTCGGTCTTGGCGCGCAATTGCTCGTCCGACAAAGCAACCATCTGCTCTTCGAAGGCATTGACCAGCTGCACCGTCTTGAGCATGCGTTTGACTTCGCGCTCATTCTTGCTTCCAAAAAGTTTCTTTAACAAAGGCGCAAACATATCGGCAGGTTCTTCCACACATTAGGGATGAAGGGGCGCCCCGTAAGTCGCCCGAGCAGCCCTCACGGCCGCATGCGAACGAGCATTCTACCCGGAAACGAGGGTGAGGAAAGTGGCGTTGTTCCACGATGCAGACACAGCGTTACGGGAGGGCTTGTTTAAAATAAGGGCTTTTTGCTGAACTTCAACCCATTCGAGCGAGAAGTTACTTATTGATTTAATGGATAAACTGCTGACAAAGCAATGACCAAGGTGCCGCACACGCTTTCTGCTACCATGGCCGCTCTGTTACCTAAGGTGTCTAGATCATGGCATTTCGCCCTCTTACGGCCCGTGCTCCCGCCGTGTTGCTGCGCGAAGCCAAGCCGTTAAAAGCCATCTTTGGCCATGCGCAACGCCTGGGCCACCTGCAACGCCTTCTGGAAACCCAACTACAACCTGCGGCCCGCGAGCACTGTCATGTGGCGTCATGGCGTGAAGGCACGCTACTGCTGATCGTCACCGATGGGCATTGGGCGACCCGCCTGCGCTACCAGCAAAAACGCTTGCAGCGCCAGTTACAGGCGTTTGATGTGTTTGCCAGCCTGCTGCGCATTCAGTTCAAGGTCCAGCCACCGACCGTACAGCAAGGTGCGGTGGGGCATACCATGGATTTGTCGGTGAATGCCGCCGAAACCATCCAGGCGACGGCGGACGGGATTAGCGATCCAAAGCTGCGTGCGGCGCTGGAGCGGCTGGCCAGTCATGGCAAGCCCAAGGCCTGAACACTGCACAACCCCAAGTAGGAGCGAGCTTGCTCGCGATTGCGGCGTGCCAGCCGGCACATGTATCGACTGATACACCGCAATCGCGGGCAAGCCCGCTCCCACAATGGGTTGTATAGACCTTGAAGGCTACTTACGCTTGCTACCGCCAAGCAAGGACCCCAGCAGCCCGCGCACCAACTGGCGGCCCATCTGGTTGGCCGCCTGCTGCATCGCAGACTTGAGGGCCTTGCCCGCGGTGGTTCCCAGGAACGCGCCGGCCTTGTCGGTGAAGCTCGGTTCTTCAGCGGCAGGCGCAGCACTTGCCGCAGGTCCCAGTTCCTTGCGTGCCATCAGCACTTCATAGGCCGACTCACGATCAACCGGCTTGTCGTAGCGCCCCAAAAGCGACGAACTGGCGATCAAGGCCGTACGCTCGGCGGCGGTCAATGGCCCGATCCGTGATTGCGGCGGTGCCACCAGCACCCGTTGGACTACCTCAGGCGTGCCTTTTTCCTGCAGCGTGCCCACCAGCGCCTCACCCGTGCCCAGTTCGGTCAACACCGCCAGCGCATCAAACGCCGGGTTCGGCCGAAAACCATCGGCCACCGCCCGCAGGGATTTTTGTTCCTTGGTGGTGAATGCGCGCAGGCCATGCTGGATCCGCAAGCCCAACTGGGCCAGCACGTTGTCCGGCAAGTCGCCCGGCGATTGGGTGACAAAATATACCCCCACGCCTTTGGAGCGAATCAGCCGCACCACTTGTTCCAGGCGGTCCTGCAAGGCCTTGGGCGTATCGGCAAACAGCAAATGCGCCTCGTCGAAAAACAGCGCCAGCAGCGGCTTATCGGCATCCCCGCGCTCCGGCAACTGCTCGAACAGCTCCGCCAGCAGCCACAGCAAGAAGGTCGCATAGACCTTGGGCGACTCGTGCACCAGGCGGCTGGCATCCAACAGATGAATGCGCCCTCGCCCATCGCTGGCCGGTTGCAGAATATCTTCCAGTTGCAGCGCCGGTTCACCGAACAGGGCTTCGGCGCCCTGCTGCTCCAGCACGGCCAGGCGCCGCAGCAAAGCCTGGCTGGAGCCAGTGGTCATCAGGGCAGCGTCATCGCCCAGCAGCTCGGGATGGAACTTGAGGTGGTTGAGCAGGGCCTTGAGGTCCTTGAGATCCAGCAGCAGCAAGCCCTCGCGGTCTGCCACTTTAAACGCTGCATAGAGGGTCGACTGCTGGCTGTCGGTCAACTCCAGCAGGCTGCCCAGCAACAGTGGGCCCATTTCGCTCAAGGTTGTACGAAGTGGATGACCAGACTGACCGTGGATATCCCACAGAGTTACCGGATATGCCTTAGGTGCGTAATTCAGGAAAGGCATGCCGGCAATCCGCTCGGCCACCTTGCCCTGGGGGTTGCCCGCGGCGCCGAGGCCACACAGGTCACCCTTGATATCGGCGGCGAACACCGCGACGCCAGCATCACTGAACGCCTCCGCCAGCCGCTGCAACGTCACGGTCTTGCCGGTGCCGGTGGCGCCGGCAATCAGGCCATGGCGATTAGCCAGGCGCATGGCCTGGGCAATGGGCTGGCCTTCAAGGTCTGCGCCAATAAGAAGTTGCGAGGAGTCAGGCATTTTGTCACCCATGGTTAATCTTTAGCGCTGCACGGTCGATACAGACAAAGCGAGAGACCCAAAAAGTCTAAAAAAGTTAGACCGGATAATTCCTGCAGGAGCAGATGGAAATATCACACTTTATTTAACGCTGCCATTTGTGCGTTTCCATAAAAGACGCGCCTCGGACATTAAGACCTTAGCGGACACGACGAGCCATGAATAAAAATCTGCGCTTCAGCCACAAAATCCTGCTTGCAGCCGCCCTTATCGTCATTGCCGCATTTGCGTTGTTCACGTTGTACAACGACTACCTGCAACGAAACGCGATTCGCGACGACCTCGACAGCTACCTGCATGAAATGGGCGGCGTCACCGCCAGCAATACCCAGAGCTGGCTGGCCGGGCGTATTGTCCTGGTGGAAAACGCCGCCCAGAACATCGCCATCAATCCCGAGCCGAGTGTGGTCGCCAACCTGCTCGAGCAGAAAGCCCTGACGTCATCGTTCATGGCAACCTACCTGGGTGACAGCAAAGGCGGCTTCACCATTCGCCCCGACGCGAAGATGCCCGACGGCTTCGACCCGCGTGCACGTCCCTGGTACAAAGGCGCCCAGGCCAGCAATGGCTCGACCCTGACCGAACCCTATATCGACGCGGCCACCGGCCAGTTGATCATTTCCATCGCCACCCCCAGCAGCCAGGCCGGGCGAAGCGTCGGCGTGGTGGGCGGTGACCTGAGCCTGCAAACCCTGGTGGACAACATCGGTGCCCTGAGCTTCGGCGGCATGGGCTATGCGTTCCTGGTCAGTGCCGACGGCAAGATTCTGGTGCACCCGGACAAAAGCCTGGTGATGAAGACCCTGGGCGAGGCGTACCCAAACCAGACCGTCAAGATCAGTGCTGACTTCAGCGAAATCAAGGTCGATGGCAAAACCCGCATCGTCACCTTCGCCCCGATCAAGGGCTTGCCGTCGGTGAACTGGTATATCGGTCTGTCAGTAGATAAAGACAAATCCTTCGCCATGCTCAGCGAATTCCGCACTTCGGCCATCATTGCCACCGTGATTGCCGTGGCGATCATCATTGCGTTGCTGGGTATGCTGATCCGCGTGCTGATGCAACCGCTGCATGTAATGACCCGGGCCATGGAAGACATCGCCGATGGCGAAGGCGACCTCACGCGCCGCCTGACGATCCAGAACCATGACGAATTCGGCATCCTCGGCAAAGCCTTCAACCGCTTTGT
This sequence comes from Pseudomonas sp. HC1(2025), assembly GCF_058742075.1. NCBI lineage: Bacteria > Pseudomonadati > Pseudomonadota > Gammaproteobacteria > Pseudomonadales > Pseudomonadaceae > Pseudomonas > Pseudomonas sp. HC1(2025). The sequence goes on from NZ_CP196017.1 coordinate 4,477,108, forward strand.
GGAACGGATTCACACCTCGATTCGCGAAGTGTCCTCCGCCACCGGCCAAGTCAATGAAGTGGCGTTGCGCGTGGTCAGCGCCTCCAACTCGTCGATGGTCAACTCCGACGAACAGGCCAACCGCACCAACAGTGTCGCGGCAGCGATCAACCAGTTGGGCGCCGCCGCCCAGGAAATTGCCCGTAATGCCGCGCAGGCCTCGCACCAGGCCAGCGATGCCCGCCACCTGGCCGAAGATGGCCAGCAAGTGGTGGAGCGCAACATCAAGGCCATGACGCAACTGTCCGAAATGATCAGCGCCTCCAGCAGCAATATCGAGGCGCTCAACAGCAAGACCGTGAATATCGGGCAGATCCTCGAAGTGATCACCAGTATTTCCCAGCAAACCAACCTCCTGGCGCTCAACGCGGCCATCGAGGCGGCGCGCGCCGGGGAAGCCGGACGCGGGTTTGCGGTGGTGGCCGACGAGGTGCGCAACCTGGCCCATCGCACCCAGGAGTCGGCGCAACAGGTGCAAAAGATGATCGAGGAGCTGCAAGTCGGCGCCCGGGATTCGGTCAGCACCATGAGCGAAAGCCAGCGCCACAGCCTCGACAGCGTAGAAATCGCCAACCTGGCGGGCGAACGCCTGAGCAGCGTGACCCAGCGTATCGGGGAAATCGACGGCATGAACCAATCGGTGGCCACCGCCACCGAGGAGCAGACCTCGGTGGTGGAGTCGATCAACATCGATATCACCGAGATCAATACGCTCAACCAGGAAGGCGTGGAAAACCTGCAATCCACCTTGCGCGCCTGCTCTGACCTGGAGCAGCAAGCGGCACGCTTGAAACAACTGGTGGGGAGCTTCCGTATCTAAACCCGAGGACATCGCAAATCAACTGTAGGAGCCGCCTCGCTCAGGCTCGACAGCTCCTACATTCAATCTGCGTTGTGTTTACCAGGGCCGGGCTTGTCGTGCGGCTCTGACTCTTCCTGCAATTGCTCCCACAAACGGGCGGCGTCGGGGAAATCCGTGCCGTCCTCGGCATCCAGGGCATCCGGATCGTAGCGGCTCAAGCAACCCTCGCCCAAGGTGGCGGGTGCCTTGGAGGTGGCTTTATCCAGGGGATCACTCATCGTTCGACCCTCATAGCTGACACAAATAAAAAGGGCCTGGGTGATTTAACGCCCAGGCCCTTTTTGCTTTATCAGAACACTACAGTCTTGTTGCCGTGTACCAGCACGCGGTCCTCCAGGTGATAGCGCAGGCCACGGGCCAGGACCATCTTCTCGACATCGCGGCCGAAGCGCACCATGTCTTCAATGCTGTCGCTATGGCTGACGCGTACCACGTCCTGCTCGATGATGGGACCTGCGTCCAGCTCTTCGGTGACGTAGTGGCAGGTTGCGCCAATCAGCTTCACACCGCGCAGGGACGCCTGGTGGTACGGCTTGGCCCCGACAAACGACGGCAGGAAGCTGTGGTGGATGTTAATCACCTTGCCTGCATATTCGCGGCACAGTTCCGGCGGCAGGATTTGCATGTAGCGCGCCAGCACCACGACGTCCGCTTCATGCTGCTCGACCAGGCGCGAGACTTCGGTGAAGGCTGGCTGTTTGTTCTGCGCGTCGACCGGCACGTGGTAGTACGGAATGCCGTGCCACTCGACCATGCTGCGCAGGTCATCGTGGTTGGAAATCACGCAAGCGATCTCACAGTCCAGTTCATCGCTGTGCCAGCGGTGCAGCAAGTCCGCCAGGCAATGGGACTCGCGGCTGGCCATCAGGACCACACGCTTTTTCTGCTCGGTGTCGGTGATGCGCCATGTCATCGAGAACTCTTCGGCGATCGGTGCAAATGCCTCGCGAAATGCCTCCAGGCCAAAGGGCAGCGTGTCGGCACGGATTTCGTGGCGCATGAAAAACCAACCGCTGAGATTGTCCGAGTGATGACTCGCTTCGGTGATCCAGCCGTTGTGAGAGGCCAGAAAGTTACTGACTTTAGCGACGATACCAACCCGATCCGGGCAGGCAATCACCAGACGAAAAGTGCGCATTAGGGGCAAACTCCAGAACTTCGCAAAGGCCGCCATTCTAGCGATACCGTAGAAAAACTGCAGTATTCCTCAACGCTTATTCGCGCAATTCCTTGTGGTGTCCCTAAACAGAGTACGGTTTTTACCTGGGCGTTATGTGTGTACAAGCATCTGTTACCACAATTACCCAAGATCTAAGGAGAATATCTTTAGCCGCTCGAGCGCACTAAATAATGCACTCCGAGCCTCTGGCTACAAACATTCAAAGTAAATTACATAAAACCGAGCTTAAATGTTTACTTGGGGAAACTGTCTGACTATTATTAGGCCACTATCCCTGTCCCTCAGCGCCCCGCATAAGGTAGTCCACATGTCCCTGATCAACGAATACCGTGCCACCGAAGAAGCTATCAAAGAGCTGCAAGCCCGTTTGAAGAATCTGTCCCAAGACGACAAACTGCAAACCGAGCTGGAATTCGAAGGCAAATTGCGCACCCTGATGGGTGAATACTCCAAGTCCCTGCGTGACATCATTGCGCTGCTGGATCCGGAATCGAAAGTTAAAGCACCACGCGGCGCGGTAAAAGTTACCGGCACCAAGCGCGCGCGTAAGGTCAAGCAGTACAAAAACCCGCACAACGGCGAAGTGATTGAAACCAAAGGTGGCAACCACAAAACTCTGAAAGAGTGGAAAGCCAAGTGGGGCGGTGACGTGGTTGAAGGCTGGGCTACCCTGCTGGGCTAAGGCTCGCCAGGTCGCCACCTGATTCGCGACACAATAAAAAACGCCAGTTCGCTGGCGTTTTTTATTGCCCACTGTTTATCAAAGGTCGATTACAGGCTCAGCCGCCGGCGTAAAGCATCAACATATTCTTGCCATTCATCCAGTACCTGGCGCTGAAACGATGTAGCACTAACGTCCAATTCAAGCCTGGCCTTATTGAAACTCTCGAGGGTATTGGGGGCACCGTAATCCGCGTCTGACAAGCGTTGCTGACAGAACAATTTCCAGCGTTGTTGCTCTTCATCGTCCAAGGTGTACGCAAAGTTACGGGCACGATAGCGAAACAATAATTCCGGCAAACGATGATCATCAAAAGGCCACTGCTGGCGCGCTAGTTGCGCAGGTTCGGCAGTGCGGACTTGTTCACATAACCGCCGATCCCGATCACCAATAAAACCATCGTAGAGCTGTTGCTCCGGGTCAGCGCTGGCGGCGAAATCTTCTTCGGCATAAATCGCCGGCAATTTATCCCGCCAAAGTTCCTGTGCGTCAGTTAGCCGCAGCGCCCGGGCCTGATATTCAGGCATGTCCAGGTTCAAACGCTGCTGGTCTTGCGCGCGCAATACACTCAGCGGCGCGACCACCGGGCAACGATTGATATGCACTAATTTGAGCGGCACCGGCAATTCGCCGTCGGCCAACTCATCGCGCCGGGTGTACAGGCGCCGGCGCAGGGTTTCGGCATCCAGGTCCAGCAGGCCCTGTGGGTCGAGCCCCAGGTCACAGACAATCAACGCGTTGCGATTGCGCGGATGCCAAGCCAACGGCAGGACCACTCCCAGGTAATGACGCTCGGCAGAAAAACGCCCGGAAATATGCACCATGGGCTGCAACAGGCGGATCTGATCCATGACCCGCTGTTTACTGCGCAGTTGAAACAACCAGTCGTACAACTTGGGTTGTTTTTCCCGGACCAATCGCGCCAGGGCAATGGTGGCGCGCACGTCGGCCAAGGCCTCGTGGGCCTGGCCATGGTCGATCCCGTTGGCCTGGGTCAAGCGCTCCAGCTTGAGGGTCACGCGCCCGTCCTGCTCGGGCCAGACGATTCCGTCTGGGCGCAGGGCATAGGCCGTGCGCAGCACATCGATCAAGTCCCAACGACTGTTGCCGCCCTGCCATTCCCGAGCATAGGGGTCGAAAAAATTGCGGTACAAACTGTAGCGGGTCATTTCGTCGTCGAAACGCAGGGTGTTGTAACCCGCGCCGCAAGTGCCGGGGGCCGCCAGCTCAGCATGCACCCGCGTCATGAAGTCGGCTTCGGCCAGGCCTTTTTCCGCCAGTTGGCCAGGGGTAATGCCGGTGATCATGCAAGCCGCCGGGTGCGGCAGGATATCGTCGCTGGGCTGGCAATAGAGGTTGACCGGCGGCCCTACCTCGTTGAGGTCATGGTCGGTGCGAATTCCCGCAACCTGCAGCGGACGGTCGCTGCGCGGGTTGATGCCGGTGGTTTCATAGTCGTACCAGAAGATCGAGGTCACGGGCTATTCCTGTGCTGAAGACCGACAAAGTCTAGGCGCTGGACGCCGCCCGGGGCCAGCGCCATGTGCACTGGATAAACATTCAGTGAAACCTTGGCGCATTTTCAGGTGTTACTTGCAGCGATGACACTGCTAGCATCGACCTCTCATTTTCGCCGGCCGCCCGATGAGGTTGCCCATGCCCAGCCACGCCGCACTGCCAGGGAACGCAATGCCCACCGCCCCATTGGACACTCGCTACCAGATCGAGACCCCGGAAGGCATCGACCTGCCCTTGCGCCCCGCCGGGCTGATGCCCCGGGCGCTGGCATTCGGCTTCGACCTGGGCCTGCGCGGCCTGATTCTCGGCATCCTGTTCATCGCCCTAGCGTTTCTCGGCGACCTGGGCATCGGCCTGGGCTCGATCCTGCTGTTCCTCGTCAGTTGGTGGTACATGGTGCTGTTCGAAGTGCTCAACCAGGGCTGTTCACCGGGCAAGCAGATCATGGGCCTGCGCGTGGTACAAGATGACGGCACGCCCATTGGCTGGTCCGCCTCCTTGATCCGCAACCTGCTGCGTTTTGTCGATATGTTGCCGTTCGGCTATTTCCTCGGCGCCATCAGTTGCCTGCAACATCCCCACTTCAAACGCCTGGGCGACATCGCAGCCGGGACCCTGGTGGTTTACCGCGAACAGCCCGTGGCCCGCCCTCTCTTGCCCCAGGCCCCGGCATTGCGCCTGCCCTTTGCCCTGGCGTTGAACGAGCAGCGCGCGATCCTCGGTTTTGCCGAGCGCCAGGGTGAACTGTCCGCCGAGCGCACCCAAGAGCTGGCGGCGATTCTGGCCACGCCCTTGCAGGTTTCCCCGGCACGCGCCGTGGACCAGCTCAATGGCGTGGCCCGCGGCCTGCTGGGGCCGACATGAAACAGAGCCTGTTCGAAAGCCGTCACCAGCCGCACTGGGAAGCCTTTGCCGCGCAACTGGCATTGCTTGAGCAAGGCAAGGCCCAGGAGCTGACGCACTTCCCCCATGATTACCGACGCCTGTGCCAGCACCTGGCGTTGGCGCAGGAGCGTGGCTACAGCAGCTACCTGGTAGACCCGTTGCAACAGTTGGCCCTGCGCGGCCATCAGCAGCTGTATCGCCATCGCAGCCAGCTCGGCGCCAAGGTCCTGGGCTTCCTGCTGGCCGACTTTCCCCGCACGGTCCGCGAACAATGGCGCTTCGTGCTGGTGGCCAGCCTGCTGTTCTTTGGCAGCCTGGTCGGCATTGCCCTGCTGGTCTATCTGTTCCCCGACCTGATCTACACCATCGTCAGTACCCAGCAAGTGACCGAGATGCAAACCATGTACGACCCCGACGCCAGTCGCCTGGGGCGCGCGGCCGAGCGGGCCTCGAGTGAGGACTGGATGATGTTCGGCTACTACGTGATGCACAACATCGGCATCGCGTTCCAGACCTTTGCCGGCGGCCTGCTGTTTGGCCTGGGCAGCGTGTTCTTCCTGTTTTTCAATGGCCTGATGATCGGGGCCATCGCCGGGCACCTGACCGAAATCGGCTACGGGCAAACCTTCTGGTCCTTTGTCATCGGCCACGGCGCGTTTGAACTGACGGCCATCGCCCTGGCCGGTGCGGCCGGCCTGCAACTGGGCTGGGCGTTGATCGCACCGGGAGCATTGCCCCGGGGGGAAGCACTGCGCCTGGCAGCCAGTAAAAGCGTGCAAATGATCTGCGGGGTGATTCTGTTCCTGCTGATCGCGGCCTTTATAGAAGCCTATTGGTCCTCCACCACGGCCGTGGAGCCCTGGGGCAAATACTTGGTGGGCGCGGCGCTCTGGGCGATGGTGATCGCCTATCTGCTGTTCGCCGGCAGGAGTCATCATGCGCCTGAGTGACGCCAGCGTGGTGATTCGCCCCCGCTCCTCGTGGGAAGCCATGGACCTCGGAGTGTTGCTCGCCCGTGAGCACCGCGTGCTCTTGATGAGCAGTTGGGCCTTGGTCAGCCTGCCGATTTTTATCCTGATCAGCGTCGTGTTGTGGGACTACCCCTCCGTTGCCGTGCTGTTGTTCTGGTGGTTGAAACCGGCCTTTGAGCGCCTGCCGCTGTATATCCTGTCCAAAGCGCTGTTTGGCGAGACGCCGACGCTCAAACAGGCGCTGCGCCAATGGCCACGGCTGCTCAAGGGGCAACTGCTGGCCAGCCTGACCTGGCGGCGCTTTAGCCTCAGTCGCAGCTTTGCCATGCCCGTGATGCAACTTGAGGGCCTCGGCGGCCTGGCCCGCCAACAACGGCTGGGTGTGCTGCTGCAACGCAATGCCGGCGCGGCGCGCTGGCTGACGCTGATCGGCATGCACCTGGAAACGGCGCTGTGGATCGGCTTGATGGCGCTGTTCTACCTGTTCCTGCCGCAACAGGTAGAGCTGGACTGGGACTGGCAGCAACTGGCATTGGCCAGCAGCCAGGACTGGCTCTGGCTGGAGCACCTGAGCAATGCCTTCTACGCCCTGATCCTGGTGTTCTGGGAACCGATCTACGTGGCATGTGGATTCAGCCTCTACCTGAACCGGCGTACCGTGCTTGAAGCCTGGGACCTGGAATTGGTGTTCCGCCGCCTGCGCCAGCGCCTGGGGTCGGCAGTGGCCGCCCTGTTGCTGGCTGTCGGCCTGCTAGTGATCGCGCCAACTCCCCAGGCCATGGCCAACCCGCCGGTCGACTCAAAACCGTTGAGCACGCCGCAAGCCAGTCAATCGATCAAGCGCCTGCTGGAACAACCCCCGTTCAAGAATCCGCAAACCGTTACCCGCTACCGTTTCGGCGAGGACAAGAGCAGCAGCAACGCCAAGTCCCCGGGAGGTGCCCATCTGCCGGCCTGGCTCAAATCCTTGCTGGACAATCTCAACAGCGACACCTTCAAGCCCCTGGCCCTGGTGATGGAGGTGCTGCTCTGGGGCCTGCTGATCGCCGGCATTGCCCTGGTTGCCTGGCGTTATCGTGATTGGCTGCACGCCTTTGTCAGTCGTCGCCGCGTCCAACGCCCCAAGGCCGTGCAGCCCGTGCCGTCGCAACTGTTCGGCCTGGACATGGGCGTGCAGACCTTGCCCGAGGATATTGCCGGTGCCGCCGAACAACTGTGGGCCACACAGCCCCGTGAGGCCCTTGGCCTGCTGTATCGCGGCCTGCTGAGCCGGCTGCTGCATGACTTCCACCTGCCACTGAAAAACGCCGATACCGAAGGCCAGGTCCTGGAACGGGTGCGCCACTTGCAACAGCCGCAATTGCTGGCCTTTAGCGACGACCTGACCCGGCACTGGCAAAACCTCGCCTACGGCCATCGCATACCGCCTGCCCTGGCCCAGCAACAGCTCTGCGCCGGTTGGCGCCGCTTGTTCGACAGCGAGGCCGCGCGATGAACCGGCCACTGATCTGGATTGGACTGATCCTGGCTTGCCTGCTGACGGCCGGGAGCTTCTATGCCTGGCACAAGGCGATTCCCTACGAAGAAGTGGTTGACCGCGGGCCCTCACCTGAAGCCCAGGCCAACCCCTACCTGGCGGCGGAACACTTCCTACGCCAGCAAGGCCTGGCCGTCGAGCATGCCCGCAGCCTGGAACGCCTGGCCACCCTGCCCGCCAAGAGCGGCAGCCTGCTGTTGCTCAGCGAACGCAGCAACATGACCCCGCGCCAGGTTGACCAGTTGCTGGAGTGGACCAAGGCTGGCGGCCATCTGCTGCTGGTGGCCGAAGCCATATGGGATGAAGAAACCCAGGACAGCGGCGACCTGCTGCTCGATCGCCTGCAGTTGCGCCAGGCCTTCAGCGATGACTTTGACCTGCCGCCCCCCGCCCGCAAGAACAAGAAACCGGACCTGACACGGCTGTATGTCGATAACGAAACCGCGCCGGCGTTTTTCAGTTTCGACACTGACTTCACCCTGATCGACCCCAGGCACCTGGCACAGTTTTCGGCCAACAGCGCCAAGTCCAGCCACCTGATGCAACTCGATCTCGGGCTGGGTCGTGTAACGGTGATCACCGACAGAGAGCTGTGGAAGACCCCGGCCATCGGCTTGCACGACAACGCCTGGCTGCTGTGGTACCTGACCCAGGGCAGCGATGTCACCCTGCTATCTAACACGGACGTCGAAAACCTGTTCAGTCTGGTGCTGCGGTATTTTCCCCAGGCCCTGGTAGCACTGGCCGCCTTGATTCTACTGGGGTTGTGGCGCGCCAGCGTACGCCAGGGGCCCATCCAGGCGCCAGCCCCGAAAGCCCGCCGTCAGCTGCAGGAACACCTGAATGCCAGTGCCGACTTCCTGCTGCGCCGCAGCGGGCAAAACAGCCTGTTGCAAGCCTTGCAGCGCGACATCCTGCGTACCGCACGTCGCCGCCACCCCGGATTCGAACAGTTGGATACCGCAGGACAATGGCAGGCCCTTGAACGCCTGACCCGCCAACCCGCTTCAATTATCAGCCAGGCCCTGGGCCCACTCCCGGCAAAACGGCTTTCCAGCGCCGATTTCAGCCGCCAGGTGGCCTGCCTGCAAACCCTCAGGAATGCCCTATGAGCGATTCTCCAGTGGATTTACCCAATACCCTCGACACCGGGCGCGCCACCCAACTCGCCCAGGCGCTGCGCACCGAGTTGCGCAAGGCAGTGATTGGCCAGGATGCGGTGATCGATGACGTACTGACCGCGTTGATCGCCGGCGGCCATGTGCTGCTTGAAGGCGTACCCGGCCTGGGCAAGACCTTGCTGGTACGGGCCCTGGCGCGCTGCTTTGACGGCGACTTCGCACGCATCCAGTTCACCCCGGACCTGATGCCCAGCGATGTCACAGGCCATGCGGTGTACGACCTGCACACCGAGCAATTCAAGCTGCGCAAAGGGCCGTTGTTCACCCATTTGCTCCTGGCGGACGAGATCAACCGGGCCCCGGCGAAAACCCAGGCCGCCCTGCTCGAAGCCATGCAGGAACGACAGGTCACTCTCGAGGGTGAAGCCTTGCCCATCGGCCAGCCGTTCATGGTGCTGGCCACCCAGAACCCCATCGAACAGGAAGGCACTTACCCACTACCGGAGGCCGAACTCGACCGGTTCATGCTCAAGGTACGCATGGACTACCCAGAAGCGCAGCAAGAGCTGGATATGGTGCGCGAAGTGACTCGTTCCTCCCGCGCCGACATGCTCGACGTACAGCCATTGCGCACCGTGCTGCAAGCCAATGATGTACTGCTGTTGCAACAGGTCGCCAGTGAGCTGCCGTTGGATGACCAGGTACTCGACTACGCCGTGCGCCTGGCCCGGACCACCCGCACCTGGCCCGGCCTGGCCCTTGGCGCCGGGCCTCGCGCCTCCATCGCCCTGGTACGTGGTGCCCGTGCCCGGGCTCTGCTGCGCGGTGGCGAGTTCGTGACCCCGGACGACATCAAGAGTTGCGCGCTGGCAGTGTTGCGCCATCGCGTACGCATCGCCCCGGAGCTGGATATCGAAGGCCTGGAAGTAGATCAGGTGCTGGCCCAACTGCTCGACCAAGTGCCGGCGCCACGCCAGTGACATGCCCATGAGACCTACTCGCCTGTTGCTGGCCTGGCTCGCGGTGCTGCTGGGCCTGAACATCGCCCTCGGAACGGCCATGGCCCTGCAATTCAAGGTGCCGGCCGCCCTGCACTCCGTGGCCTGGGGCCTGCTCCTGGCGCTGCTTTTGCTGGCATTGCTCGATGCTGCCCGTCTGAAACGCCGTCCCTCGCCACGCCTGCGGCGGCACATGCCAGGCAGCCTGGCGCTAGGACGCTGGAGCGAGGTGCGGATCACCCTGGAGCATGACTACACACAGCCATTGACGCTGAAGGTGTTTGATCACGTACCGGATGGTTTGAGCGTGCAGAACCTGCCGCAGTTCATCGCCCTGCGCCCCGGTGAACACAGTGACCTGGGCTACCGCCTGCGCCCCTTGAGCCGTGGGCATTTCAGCTTTGAGCGCTGTGAGGTGCATCTGCCCAGCCCCCTGGGATTGTGGACCGCAAAACGCCAGGTATCGGTCAAGGATGCAACCCGGGTTTACCCGGACTTTGCCCGCCTGTACGGTGCGCAGTTACTGGCGGTAGACAACTGGCTCAGCCAACTGGGTGTACGCCAGCGCCAGCGTCGCGGCCTGGGCCTGGAGTTTCATCAGCTGCGCGAATTTCGCGAGGGCGACAGCCTGCGCCAGATCGACTGGAAGGCCACGGCACGGCAACGCACGCCGATTGCCCGGGAATACCAGGATGAGCGCGACCAGCAGATTATGTTCATGCTCGATTGCGGCCGACGGATGCGCAGCAAGGACGGCGAACTGTCACATTTCGACCACGCCCTCAACGCCTGCCTGCTGCTCAGCTATGTGGCCTTGCGCCAGGGCGATGCCGTGGGCCTGTGTACCTTCGCCTGCGACCAGCCGCGCTACCTGGCACCAGTCAAGGGCAGCGGTCAGTTGAACCAGTTGCTCAACGCGGTATACGACCTGGACAGCACCCGGCGCACGGCCGATTACCAGGCTGCCGCCAATCAGCTGCTGGCCCGCCAGAAACGGCGGGCGCTGGTGATCGTAGTGACCAACCTGCGCGATGAGGACGATGAGGAACTACTGACGGCCGTCAAGCGCATCAGCCGCCAGCACCGGGTATTGGTGGCGAGCCTGCGCGAAGGAGTGCTGGATCAATTGCGCCAGGCTCCCGTGCAGACCTTGGCGCAGGCGCTGGCCTACTGTGGCAGCGTCGATTACCTCAATGCACGGGAAGAACTTCATGACCGCCTCAAGGCGCAGGGCCTGATGGTAATGGATGCCCATCCCTCTGAGCTGGGCGCCGACCTGGTAACCCGATACCTGGGCTGGAAAAAAGCCGGCGCTCTATGAATGGTGTGTGACGCTAGGCCGAAGCCTGCAAGGGGTCAAAGCTGAAGTACTGCAACAGCGCAACAATCAGCTGACCGTACTCCGCGGGCGCCTCCAACAGGCAAAACCCCGAGTCGTAATGCCTGGGGTTGATATCTTCACGACTCCACAGGCAGGTCGCAGTGAAATCAATGGTGTGCATATCACCCTCAGGACCTGGAATCTTCAAGCGCAGATCAAAATCCACGTTGACCATCATGGGTAATTGGCTGACTAGCATCAGCCCTTCACTGGAAATATTACCCAAGTAACCGATGGGCTTACCTGTGAAGCGATTGAACACCTCTAAAAAATAGGGCAACTGGTGCCGCTCAATCCGTCGGTCAGTCAACATGATCAGATCGCCGTCCAATGGCCAAGACTGTGGCCGTTGCTGTGATTCGGGCCGGGAAGCTACATGCCCCCCCGCTCTCCTGGATCCCGGTGCAACAGCGGCCCCTGCCCTGTCACTCTACAACCACCGAATCCTGTTTTTGTGTCTGTTTGAATTGAAAGTTATACAAACGTACTTCAAAAGAATAGCCCAACTCTGGCAAGAGGCCAGCAATTAAATGGCGTATATCATCACAAGGCTGCAGGTCGCGCGCGCGCTGCACTTGCGCCAGGGTAATGCCCCAGTTGTTGCAGCGTATCCAGGCGTGCACGGGCCCGGAACGCGTACTCACTCGATGGGTACTGGCTAATGATGAACTGATAAGTCTGCACCGCATCCACAAACAACTTCTGCCGTTCCAGGCACTGCCCACGCAGCATCGAGACTTCCGGCTGCACGTAGCGACGGGACCGGCTTTCACGGTCGACCTGGGACAATTCCAGGGTGACCCGCTCACAATCGCCCACGTTGTAGGCACGGTAGGCATTGTTCAAATGATGGTCCATCGACCAACGGGTACAGCCGACAACACTGACGGCCAGGGCAGCAATGATCAAAACTCGCATGGGGTGTTCTCCTGTCTTGAGCAGTGTATCGACCCTTGGGCGAAAATCTTCAAGGTTGTTCGTCTGGCGTCATAGAGTGAAAACAAGCGAATCGACAATAAGTAGTGCAAACGAACAATGACTACAGCCAAAGAGCATAGTAGCCTTCCCCAGCGCTAGAACTCAGGAGTCCGTGCATGTCCGTCCGTCGTACCAAAATCGTCGCCACCCTTGGCCCGGCCAGTAACTCGCCGGAAGTCCTCGAACAGCTGATTCTGGCTGGCCTGGACGTTGCCCGTCTGAACTTCTCCCACGGCACCCCGGACGAGCACAAGGCTCGCGCCAAGCTGGTACGTGACCTCGCCGCCAAGCATGGCCGCTTCGTCGCGCTGCTGGGTGACCTGCAAGGTCCGAAGATCCGTATCGCCAAATTCGCCAACAAGCGCATCGAGCTGAAGATCGGTGACAAATTCACCTTCTCCACCAGCCATCCGCTGACCGAAGGCAACCAGCAAGTCGTGGGTATCGACTACCCGGACCTGGTGAAAGACTGCGGCGTCGGCGACGAACTGCTGCTGGACGACGGCCGTGTGGTCATGCGTGTCGACACCGCCACCGTCACCGAGCTCAACTGCACCGTGATCATCGGCGGCCCGCTGTCCGACCACAAAGGCATCAACCGTCGCGGTGGTGGCCTGACTGCACCGGCCCTGACCGAAAAAGACAAGGCTGACATCAAGCTCGCCGCCGAAATGGAAGTGGACTACCTCGCCGTGTCCTTCCCACGCGACGCCGCCGACATGGAATACGCCCGCCAACTACGCGACGAAGCCGGTGGTACTGCCTGGCTGGTGGCGAAGATCGAGCGCGCCGAAGCGGTGGCCGACGACGAAACCCTCGACGGCCTGATCAAGGCGTCCGATGCAGTGATGGTTGCCCGTGGCGACCTCGGCGTGGAAATCGGTGACGCGGAGCTGATCGGCATCCAGAAGAAAATCATCCTGCACGCACGCCGCCACAATAAAGCGGTGATCGTTGCGACCCAGATGATGGAGTCGATGATCCAGAACCCGATGCCGACCCGTGCCGAAGTGTCCGACGTGGCCAACGCCGTGCTCGACTACACCGACGCCGTGATGCTCTCGGCAGAAAGTGCTGCCGGCCCGTACCCGCTGGAAGCGGTCCAGGCCATGGCGCGTATCTGCGTCGGCGCTGAAAAGCACCCGACCAGCAAGACCTCCAGCCACCGCATCGGCAAAGTGTTCGAAAGCTGCGACCAGAGCATCGCCCTGGCCGCCATGTACACCGCCAACCACTTCCCGGGCGTAAAGGCGATCATCGCCCTGACCGAAAGTGGCTACACGCCGTTGATCATGTCGCGCATCCGTTCCTCGATCCCGATCTACGCGTTCTCCCCGCACCGCGAAACCCAGGCCCGCGCGGCCATGTTCCGTGGCGTCTACACCGTACCGTTCGACCCGGCGTCGCTGCCGCCTGAGCAAGTCAGCCAGGCTGCCATCGACGAACTGCTCAAGCGTGGCGTAGTCGAGAAAGGCGATTGGGTGATCCTGACCAAGGGCGACAGCTACCACACCATCGGTGGCACCAACGGCATGAAGATCCTGCACGTTGGCGACCCAATGGTCTGAGTGACTGACCTGCTCAAAGCAAAGGCCCTGGCATGTGAATGCCAGGGCCTTTTGCATTCCAAGGGAGGGTGATTGATTGACTGCAAAGGCCCGCTCCCACATTGCAATGCATTTCAAATGCACACGGTGAGTTCTCGCAGATAGCCATCAGCGCTCAACCACGGGGCAAGAACGCATCGGCCAGCAGTTGATTACGCGGCAAGCCAGCCAGGAACAGGCGCTTGGAAAACGCCTCGACACTGCTGGGGTGCCCGCAGAGCAAGGCCATGGTTTGCCGGGAAACAAGCCGCAGTTGCGCCAAGGCACCGGCCAACTGCGCCGCCGTCCACAGTTCGATGGTGAGGTTGCCGTGGCTGGCGGCAAGCTGGGCCAGAGGCTCGGCCAGATAATGCCCGTCCGTATCATGGGCCAGGTGAATCACGCGGATAGCGCCCTGGTGATCCTGGCGCAGGGCTTCGCGCAACACGCCCCACAGCGGCCCCAGCCCCGTGCCGGATGCCAGCAGCCACAGCGGCCGCGCTTGCCAGTCCGGATCGTAATGCAACGCCCCGCCGCGCAATTCGCCCAGGCGTAATGGGTCACCGGCCTCAAGCCGGCGGGCACGATCGCTGAATTCGCCGGGCAGGCGGCAATCGAGGTGGAACTCCAAAAACGGATCTTCCTGGGGCAGGCTGGCCAGGGAATAAGGCCGCGCCACCGTCCCCGCCCACAACACCAGGTGCTGCCCGGCCCGGTAACGCAGCCCGTGCTGGGGTTGCAGGCGCAGGCGCAACACCGTCGGGTTCAGCCAATCGGCGCTCAGCACCGTTGCCGCCGCGCCGTCGCGCAAGGGGTCAAAGGCCTCGACCTGTACATCGCCTGTGACCTGGCACTGGCAGGCCAGGCGCCAACCGTCCTGGCGCTGGGCCGGGCTCAGCGCGTCGGGCTGCTTGTCCTCGACCTCACCCCGGCAACGCACCAGGCAGGCATGGCAACTGCCCGCGCGGCAACTGTAAGGCACGGCCACACCGGCCTGGTTCAAGGCATCCAGCAGATTGCTGCCGGTGGAGACCGACCACTGGCGTTCGCCGACGTGCAGTTCAGGCATGAAAGGCCTCGAATCAAAATGTGCGATCACTGTAACTGCTTTTTGCAGGAGCCGGCTCCTAGGGTGTTCGGGAGAGTTTGACCATCGTCGGGTGTATCGGCCATCGCGCCGGGTTATACTGCCGCGCCTTTTTAGCGTCGCGCCAGCACTACCCGGCGTGCCTTGGAAAAGGTGGCTTCAGCGACCGATACACCCATCTGAAGCCACCTTTATTGAATGTTCCCTTATAGAGGAGCGCGACTCATGACCGTGATCAAGCAAGACGACCTGATTCAGAGCGTTGCCGACGCCCTGCAATTCATTTCCTACTACCACCCCGTTGACTTCATCCAGGCAATGCACGAAGCCTACCTGCGCGAAGAATCGCCGGCCGCCCGTGACTCCATGGCCCAGATCCTGATCAACTCGCGCATGTGTGCCACCGGCCACCGCCCGATCTGCCAGGACACCGGGATCGTCACCGTGTTCGTACGCGTGGGCATGGATGTACGCTGGGATGGCGCCACCATGGGCCTGGACGACATGATCAACGAAGGCGTGCGTCGCGCCTACAACCTGCCGGAAAACGTGCTGCGTGCCTCGATCCTCGCCGACCCGGCCGGCGCGCGCAAAAACACCAAGGACAACACCCCGGCCGTGATCCACTACTCCATCGTCCCGGGTAACACCGTGGAAGTGGACGTGGCCGCCAAGGGCGGTGGTTCCGAGAACAAGTCGAAAATGGCCATGCTCAACCCGTCCGACTCCATCGTCGACTGGGTGCTCAAGACCGTTCCGACCATGGGTGCCGGCTGGTGCCCACCGGGCATGCTCGGCATCGGCATCGGCGGTACCGCCGAGAAAGCCGCCGTCATGGCCAAGGAAGTGTTGATGGAATCCATCGACATCCACGAGCTGAAAAAGCGCGGCCCGTCCAACCGTATCGAAGAGATGCGCCTGGAGCTGTTCGAGAAGGTCAACCAACTGGGGATCGGCGCCCAGGGCCTGGGTGGCCTGACCACCGTGCTCGACGTGAAGATCATGGATTACCCGACCCACGCCGCTTCGCTGCCGGTGTGCATGATCCCCAACTGCGCCGCCACCCGTCACGCGCACTTCGTGCTCGACGGTTCCGGTCCGGCCTCGCTCGAAGCGCCGCCGCTGGACGCCTACCCGGAAATTGTCTGGGAAGCCGGCCCGTCGGCCCGCCGCGTCAATCTCGACACCCTGACCCCGGAAGACGTGCAAAGCTGGAAACCGGGAGAAACCGTACTGCTCAACGGCAAGATGCTCACCGGTCGCGACGCGGCGCACAAGCGCATGGTCGAGATGCTGAACAAGGGTGAAACCCTGCCGGTAGACCTCAAGGGTCGTTTCATCTACTACGTCGGCCCGGTAGATCCGGTGCGCGAAGAAGTGGTTGGCCCGGCTGGCCCGACCACCGCCACGCGGATGGACAAGTTCACCCGCCAGATCCTCGAGCAGACTGGCCTGTTGGGCATGATCGGCAAATCCGAGCGCGGCCCGACCGCCATCGAAGCGATCAAGGACCACAAGGCCGTGTACCTGATGGCAGTCGGCGGTGCGGCCTACCTGGTGGCGCAAGCCATCAAGAAGTCGCGCGTGGTGGCCTTCGCCGAACTGGGCATGGAAGCGATCTACGAGTTCGACGTCAAGGACATGCCGGTCACTGTTGCGGTCGACAGCAAGGGCGAGTCGGTCCACATCACAGGTCCCGCCATCTGGCAGCAAAAGATCAGTGAAAGCCTGGCGGTAGAAGTGCAGTAAGCACGTCCCCGCAAGGATAAAAGGCGACTGTGGCCCCATGCCACAGTCGCCTTTTTTATGACCGGCGATTTTGTGGGAGCGGGCTTGCCCGCGATGCAGGCACTGCGGTCTGGCAGCAGAACGCGTCGATGCAATCGCGGGCAAGCCCGCTCCCACAAGTACTGCGCTCGTCCTGCTGCATGTTATGGTGCTCGCCCCCTACTGCAGCTGTTCATTCTCGTATGATCGCGATCCCTCGCCCATTGCGTTTGACCTTCTACTCCCTGCTGATTATTGCCGGTGCCGTCCTGGCCGCCGCAGTCGCCATGCGCCAGGCGGAACGCCAGTCCCTGGTGGACGATGCCGGCCGTGCGAACCAGCAACTGGCGCTGTATGCCAACTCCTTGCACACCTTGATCGAACGCTACCGCGCCCTGCCCGCCGTGCTGGCCCTGGATTCGGAAATGATCCGCGCCCTGAAAGGCCCGCTGGATCCGGCGACCCAGGAGGTGCTCAACCACAAACTGGAGCGCATCAACGGTGCGGCGCAGTCATCGACCCTGGAACTGATGGACCGCACCGGCCTGGCGGTGGCCGCCAGCAACTGGCGCCTGCCCAGCAGTTATGTCGGCCATAACTATGCGTTCCGCCCCTATTTCAGCCAGACCCGCAGCCAGGGCACCGGGCGTTTTTATGCGGTGGGGGTGACCACCGGGATTCCGGGGTACTTCCTTTCCAGCGCGGTGGTGGATGAGCAGGAGCAGTTCATCGGCGCCATGGTGGTGAAACTGGAGTTTCCGGAGCTGGAGCGCGGATGGGCCCAGGGCGACGACCTGTTGCTGGTCAGCGATGCCCGGGGCATCGTGTTTATCGCCAATAAACCCGGATGGCGTTACCGCAACCTGCGCCCACTGTCGGCCAACGATCTGGCCGAACTCAAGGCCACGCGCCAATACGACAAGAAGCAATTGCAGCCCCTGGACACCCAGACCTTGCAGCGTTTTGACGAGAACAGTCATCTGGTGCGCGTGGCCGGGCCCGAAGGCAACGCCAACTACATCTGGGAGTCCCTGCCCCTCAAAGCCGAAGGCTGGACCCTGCACCTGCTGCGCAAACCCCAGGTGGCCTTTGAAGACCAACGCAACGCCGGCCTCGCCGCAGCGGGCCTGTGGTTGACCCTGGTGTTCCTGGTGCTGTTCCTCAGCCAGCGCTGGCGCCTGGCCCGCTTGCGCCAGCGCAGCCGCGAAGAGCTGGAGCGCCTGGTGGAAGAACGCACCCGCGCCTTGCGCACCGCCCAGGATGGCTTGGTGCAATCGGCCAAGCTGGCGGCGCTGGGACAGATGTCTGCGGCCCTGGCCCATGAAATCAACCAGCCGCTGACCACCCAGCGCATGCAACTGGCTACCTTGCGCCTGCTGCTCGATCACGGGCGCATCGATGACGCCTACCAGGCGCTGACGCCATTGGACGACATGCTCACTCGCATGGCCGCCCTTACCGGCCACCTCAAGACCTTCGCCCGCAAAAGCCCCAGCGGCCTGCGCGAACGCCTGGACCTGGCAACCGTGGTCGACCAGTCCCTGCACTTGCTCGACGCACGCCTGCGCGACGAAGCCATCGGCACCGTGCTCGACCTGACTCGCCCGGCCTGGGTACGCGGCGATGCCATTCGCCTGGAGCAAGTGCTGATCAACTTGTTGCGCAATGCCCTGGATGCCATGGCCGACAAACCGCGCAAGCGCCTGGAAATCCGCCTGCATGCCGATCAACAACTGTGGCACCTGAGCGTCAGCGACAGCGGCGGCGGCATTGCCGAGGAACACCTGAACAACGTGTTCGACCCGTTCTTCACCACCAAGCCGGTGGGTGACGGGCTCGGGCTCGGGTTGGCGGTGTCCTACGCTATCGTGCATGAACTGGGCGGACGCCTGAGTGCGGCCAATCAGGGCGACGGCGCCGTCTTCACCCTGACCCTGCCCATCGCGCTGGAGGCGCCGGACCTATGCTGAACGCGGTGATCGTGGTTGATGACGAGGCCAGCATCCGCACGGCCGTGGAACAGTGGCTGAACCTCTCCGGGTTCGCGGTGCAGTTGTTCAGCCGCGCCGAGGACTGCCTGGCCCACCTGCCCAGGGACTTTCCCGGGGTGATTCTCAGCGATGTGCGCATGCCGGGCCTCAGCGGCCTGGAGCTGCTGGCCGAAGTACAACGGCGCGATGCCGACCTGCCGGTGATCCTCCTAACCGGCCATGGCGATGTGCCGATGGCCGTCGAAGCCATGCGCGACGGTGCCTACGACTTTCTGGAAAAGCCCTTCAGCCCCGACGCCCTGCTCGCCAGCCTGCGCCGGGCCCTGGACAAGCGCGGGCTGATCCTGGAGAACCGCCGCCTGCACCAACAGGCCGATCATCGCGCCCAACTGGAGTCGAGCCTGCTGGGGGTGTCGCGCAGCCTGCAGAACTTGCGCCGCCAGGTGCTGGACCTCGCCGCCTTGCCGGTCAACGTGCTGATCCGTGGCGAGACCGGCAGCGGCAAGGAACTGGTCGCCCGCTGCCTGCATGACTTCGGGCCACGGGCCAAAAAACCTTTTGTCGCGCTCAACTGTGCAGCGATTCCCGAGCAATTGTTTGAAGCCGAACTGTTCGGCCATGAAAGCGGCGCTTTCACCGGCGCCCAGGGCAAGCGCATCGGTAAGCTGGAGTACGCCGACGGCGGTACGCTGTTTCTCGATGAGATCGAAAGCATGCCCCTGGCCCAGCAGGTGAAGCTGCTGCGGGTGTTGCAGGAACAGAAGCTGGAGCGCCTGGGCTCGAACCAGAGCATCAAGGTCGACCTGCGCATCATTGCCGCGACCAAGCCCGACCTGCTGGACGAAGCCCGCGCCGGACGTTTTCGCGAAGACCTGGCCTACCGCCTGACCGTGGCGCAACTGCGCCTGCCGCCGCTGCGTGAGCGCCGCGAAGATATCCCGCTGCTGTTCGACCACTTCACCCAGAGCGCCGCCGAACGCCTGGGCCGTGAGGCCGCGCCCCTCAGCGGGCCGCAATTGGGGCGGCTGCTCAGCCATGACTGGCCGGGCAACGTGCGCGAACTGGCCAACGTTGCCGAACGCCAGGTGCTGGGCCTCGGCGAGCCGGAGCCGGAAGGCATCGAGGCCGGGCAATCCCTGGCGGCCCAGCAGGAAGCGTTCGAAGCCCATTGCCTGAAAGCTGCGCTGACCCGGCACAAGGGCGATATCAAGGCGGTGCTGGCCGAGCTGCAACTGCCACGGCGGACCTTCAATGAAAAGCTGCAGCGCCATGGGCTGACCCGGGAAATGTTTCTGTCGCCCGATTGAGAAGGCCCCTTAGGGCCTCATCGCAGGCAAGCCAGCTCCCACATTTTGATTTGCGAATACATTCAAGTGTGGGAGCTGGCTTGCCTGCGATGAGGACAGCCGCCATAAGCGGATTTCCGCTCATCACCAAAAAACCATCAGCGGCTTTCCGCTCAAAAAAATCCCGCAACCCTTCTAGACCGGGCCTCCCCCTGCTTGGCACAGCTCCTGCTATAGCTGCAACCAGGCTGCGCTGACGCGCGCTCCACAAAAACAATGACATGAAGGATCCTTCAATGGATAACTCCAATTCCCTGCCTCTGGGGTCGGCGGCTGCGCCGGCGCAAGAACGCACCACTTCCAGCCGTATCAAGTCGATCTTCAGCGGATCGGTCGGCAACATGGTCGAGTGGTATGACTGGTACGTCTACGCCGCTTTCTCGCTGTACTTCGCCAAAGCCTTCTTCCCAAAAGGCGACACCACCGCCCAACTGCTCAACACCGCCGCGATTTTTGCCGTGGGCTTTTTGATGCGCCCGATTGGCGGCTGGCTGATGGGCCTCTACGCCGACCGCGCAGGCCGTAAAGCCGCGTTGATGGCGTCGGTGCTGCTGATGTGCTTCGGCTCGCTGATCATCGCCCTGAGCCCCGGTTATGAAACCATCGGGGTCGGCGCGCCGATCCTGCTGGTGTTCGCCCGCTTGCTGCAAGGCCTGTCGGTAGGTGGCGAATACGGCACCTCGGCCACCTACCTGAGTGAAATGGCGACCAAGGAACGTCGCGGCTTCTTCTCCAGCTTCCAGTACGTGACCCTGATCTCCGGCCAGCTCATCGCGTTGGCGGTACTGATCGTGCTGCAACAGCTCCTCACCACTGAAGAGTTGTATGCCTGGGGCTGGCGTATCCCGTTCGCCATCGGCGCCCTGTGCGCGGTGGTGGCCCTGTACCTGCGACGTGGCATGGAAGAAACCGAGTCGTTCACTAAGAAGGAAAAAGCCAAGGAAAGCGCGATGCGCACCTTGATGCGCCACCCCAAGGAACTGATGACCGTGGTCGGCCTGACCATGGGCGGCACCCTGGCCTTCTACACCTACACCACCTACATGCAGAAGTACCTGGTGAACACCGTCGGCATGAGCATCTCCGACTCCACCACCATCTCTGCGGCCACGCTGTTCCTGTTCATGTGCCTGCAACCGATTGTCGGCGGCCTGTCCGACAAGGTCGGTCGCCGGCCGATCCTGATCGCCTTCGGCATCCTCGGCACCCTGTTCACCGTGCCGATCCTCACCACCCTGCACACTGTCCAGACCTGGTGGGGCGCGTTCTTCCTGATCATGGCGGCGCTGATCATCGTCAGCGGCTACACCTCGATCAACGCCGTGGTGAAGGCCGAGTTGTTCCCCACCGAAATCCGTGCGCTGGGTGTAGGCCTGCCTTACGCACTGACCGTGTCGATCTTCGGCGGCACCGCCGAATACATCGCGCTGTGGTTCAAGAGCATCGGCATGGAAACCGGCTACTACTGGTACGTCACCGCGTGTATTGCCGTATCGCTGTTGGTCTACATCACCATGAAAGACACCCGCAAGCATTCGCGGATCACCACGGACTAAGCGTTCGCCAGGTGTAGAAAAGGGGCCATGTCATGCAAATGACATGGCCCCTTTTTTATCCCGTCAGGACAGCTCTGCCAGCGGCTGGCGGTTATCCCGGCGCTGTACATACCAGGCACCGGCGATCATCACCAGCAGCACCGCCGCCAGCACCGCCGATGAGCCGACAGTGCCAAAGTCCAGGCCGCCCTTTTCATGGGGTTTGGTCAGGAAGTCCCCGAGGGTCGCGCCAAAGGGCCGGGTCAACACAAACGCTACCCAGAACAACACCACCGACGAAACCGTCGTGCAGTATTTGAGCGCCACCACCAGCAGGATGCTCGCGCCGATCAACATCGCACCGCCAGCAAAGCCCAGGCCCGAGTCGTCGGCCAGGAAGTCCCCCAGGGCCGTGCCCAGGGTGTTGGAGAGCAGGATTGCCACCCAGTAGAACAGCTCGCCGCGCGGGGTCTGCACCTTGTTCACGTTCAGCGAATTGCCGCTCAGGTGCCAGAGGGCGAACACCATCAGTAACAGGACAATCAGGATCATCGAACCGGAGGCGTACCCCAGGCCCAGGGTACGGTCCATAAAATCGGACATGGTGGTGCCCGCCGTGCTCGTCGACAGGATCACGATCCAGTACAGCACCGGGTTGTAGGTTTTCGACCATAACTGCGTCAGCAACGTGATGAGGAACACGCTGAGCAGGATCATCGAACTGATGGCGTAGCCGACATTCAGGGTCATCGACAACAAGTCCCCGGCGGTTTCGCCAAGGGTGGTCGCACAGATCTTCATGACCCAGAACGCCAGGGTAATCTGAGGTAGTTTGTTCATTGTGCAGAAGGCTCCAGAGTTCAGTCTCGAAAGGCCGACTCATGGGGGGGTATCGACCTGGCGTGCAGACTGGCCGTGCAGCTGTGAAAAATAGGTGGGCGATGGATGAAAATTCCATAGGGCAGCGCCAATCCGGTGGAAATCCTGCCCTTGGGCCTGCACTATTGCGCTTTCCCCGCCGCAGGAACCGCCGTCCATGCCTGACGATATCCATTTCTATGAACCCGCCAACGGCCACGGCCTGCCCCATGACCCGTTCAACGCCATCGTCGGCCCGCGCCCGATTGGCTGGATTTCGTCCCAGGACCGCGAAGGCCGCCTGAACCTGGCGCCCTACAGTTTTTTCAATGCCTTCAACTACATCCCGCCGATCATTGGTTTTTCCAGTGTCGGGCGTAAAGACAGCCTGAATAACATCGAACAGACCGGCGAGTTTGTCTGGAACCTGGCCACGCGCCCGCTGGCCGAGCAGATGAACCAGAGCTGCGCCGCCGTGTCGCCAGAGGTCAACGAGTTTGAACTGGCCGGGCTGACGCCAGTGGCGTCCAAGGTGATTGCCGTGCCACGGGTCGGCGAAAGCCCGGTGTCGTTCGAGTGCAAGGTCACGCAGATCATTCAGTTGCAGCGGGCCGACAAGGAGCTGGTGCCCAGTTGGCTGGTACTTGGCGAAGTGGTCGCGGTGCACATCGCCAAATGGCTGCTCAAGGATGGGGTGTACGACACCGCAGCGGCTGAGCCGATTCTGCGGGGCGGCGGCCCGGCGGATTATTTCCAGCTGGGGCCGCAAGCGCTGTTCAAGATGTACCGACCAGGTGCTACCAAACCCTGATTGGATGCAATGCAGTCAAAAATGTGGGAGCGGGCTTGTGTGGGAGCGGGCTTGCTCGCGAAAGCGGTGGATCAGTTCCAAATTGGCTGGCTGACATGACGCTTTCGCGAGCAAGCCCGCTCCCACACAAAGCCCGCTCCCACAATTGGGTCGGTGGTGTTCTTTAGTTTGCTGCAGTTGCCCAGGCCAACTGGCCCTCTTCATCGATAGCGATCAAGCGCTCCAATTGCTGGGCCGCCGCATCGTCGGCGTCGTCGGCAGTCTTGAACAGTTGGCCATCGAGGATCTTGTGAAAGCGCGGTGCGCTCATGCCGTCCAGTGCCTTGACGGCGATGGCGGCGCTATAGCCACCCTGGTCTTCGCGTACAAGGGCGGAAACAGCTTCGTGGTGGGCAAACTCTTTACGTGCCATGTTGCAGGTCCTGGCCAATGGAAAGTCGGCCATTCTAAACCTTAACCTGCCAGTTGCAGGTACTCGCCGTAGGCATTGGCGGCGGATGCGTCGGTGAAGGTCTGGAAGTCCATGCTGCGCACGACCATATCGTTCAACAGCTCGGTAAACAGCATCAGGGCCGGCGAGCTGAAATAAGCGCTCATCGCCTGTTCGCTGCTCCAGAAACCTGAAACCAGCCATACATCGGGGTCAACCTGGGAGTGCTGCAACGAGAATTGCAGGCAACCCTGAGCCTGGCGGCCCGGTTCGATCAAACTGCTCAAGCGTGCACCCAGTTCGGTGCTGCACCCGCTGCGGGCGCGAATAAAGGCCATATGGCTCGCGGGAATGGGGGTGGACATGTTCGACTCTCCCGTTGAGAAGTGATGCTCGGCAAGCACTGTGGGGGCGTGTTGCCACAGGGTCAAAGATACGGGCGCAGGCCCCAGCGCGGTTAGTCGATTCCTGCCGGCTTATTGCACAATCCTGCCAGAAGCGTAGACCCAGGGTTTGGCGTCAGGCTTTATTGCAGGGGTTGGCGCCTTGTTTCAGGCAGATGACAGGCTGTGTGCTTGCCTGATTGAAGACGCGCCGCAGGATCAGGCAAGGATTGTGCAGAATCGACATAACGCTGCTGCACCGCCACCGCTAAGCTGTGCCCATCAAAGAAGCATGCAGAGGACGCCCCATGTCGTCGCCCGAACAGCAGTCCATTCCCCTCGATGCCGAGATGGAAAAACAGCGCGCCGAACTGGCCAGCATTGTGCACCGGCATACCTGGGAAGACGGTTCCTACGGCACAGCGATCACCTCGCTGTACCTGAACCGCCACAACACGCCACGCGACTTCATGCCGGTGCTGGTGGAACCTGCGCTGTGCATTCTCGCCAACGGCAGCAAGGAAGTGCGCCTGGCCGACGAAATTTTTGCCTACGACCCCCTCAACTACCTGGTGTTCTCGGTCGCGATGCCGGTGGCCGGGCGAGTCATCGACGCCACGGTCGAAGACCCCAACCTGTCGGTGCGCATCAATATCGACCCGGCGCAACTGACCGCCCTGATTGCCGAAGCCGGGCCGATGGGCGTGCCCACGCGCCCGACCGCACGCGGCATGTATGTCGACCGGATCGACAGCCAGTTGCTCGACGCCGTATTGCGCCTGGCACGCCTGCTGGATACGCCCAAAGATATCGCGATGTTGGCGCCATTGATCAATCGCGAGATTCTCTACCGACTACTGCGTGGGCCACAGGGCTATCGCCTGTACGAAATTGCCGTGGCCAATAGCCAGAGCCATCGGGTCAGCCGGGCGATCACCTGGTTGAACGGCAACTATGAACAACCGCTGCGCATCGATGATCTGGCCAAGGAAGTGAATCTCAGCGTGTCGACCCTGCACCACCGCTTCAAGGCCATCACCGCCATGAGCCCGTTGCAGTACCAGAAGCAGTTGCGCTTGCAGGAGGCCCGGCGCCTGATGATCGCCGAAGGCCTGGAAGCCTCGGCGGCGGGGTATCGGGTGGGGTATGAGAGCCCGTCGCAGTTCAGCCGGGAATACAGCCGGTTGTTTGGCGCGCCGCCGTTGCGCGACTTGGCCAGGCTACGCCAGAGCATCTGACCCAACGCCCGTCTGTAGGAGCTGGCTTGCCAGCGATTGCGGTAGGTCAGGTACTGCAAATGTGACTGATGTATCGCTATCGCTGGCAAGCCAGCTCCTACAGGGTGACGCGGTGTTGTTTAGTCCAGGGTCCGGGGCAGTTGCAAGGTCACCCGTAGGCCACCTTCACGCAAATTTTGCAGGCTGACTTCACCGCCATGGCTGTGGGCGATATTGCGTGCAATCCCCAGCCCCAGGCCATAACCCTGTTGCTGCCCGGCCAGGCGAAAGTGCGGTTCGAAGACCTGCTCCAGACGCTGCTCCGGCACCCCGGGGCCCTCGTCATCCACATGCAGGATAAACTGCGCGCCATCGTCCTCGATACGCAGATGGGCGTTCTGCCCGTACTTCAGGGCGTTATCGATCAGGTTGCCAATGCAGCGCTTGAGCGCCAGCGGCTTGCCCGGATAGGCCGTCAACGCCCGGCCATGCTGGGTCACCCGGCCATTGCCGTTGGGCGCAAGATACGGTTCCACCAGGCAGTCGAGCACATGGTTGAGGTCCACCGGCTCGATGTTCTCGTGGATGTCGGTGTCCTTGACGCACTGCAACGCGCCCTTGACCAGCAGTTCCAGCTCATCCAGGTCGCGGCCGAACTTGGCTTGCAGCTTTTCGTCTTCCAGCAATTCTACCCGCAGCCGCAGGCGTGTGATGGGGGTGCGCAGGTCGTGGGAAATTGCACTGAACAACTGGCTGCGTTCAGTCAGGTAGCGGCTGATCCGCTCGCGCATGGCATTGAACGCACGGCCCACTTCCACCACTTCGCTGCCGCCACCTTCGGCCACCGGTTCCACGTCGGCGCCCAGGGACAGGTCCCGCGCCGCCCGCGCCAGGCGCTTGAGCGGCCGGCTCTGCCAATGCACCAGCAAGCCGATAAACAGCAACAGAAAGCCACTGGTCAGCACGATAAACCACACCTGCTGGGAAGGCAGGCCCTGTTCTTCGAGGCTGGTGTAGGGCTCGGGCAACAACGAGGCGATATACAGCCATTCGCCGACGCCCAACTCGATCTGCGTCACCAGTACCGGCGGGTTGACCGGCTCCAGGGTCAGGGCGTAATGCGCCCAGGAGCGTGGCAATTCATCGAGTTTCAGGCCGGCATTGAAGATGCGCAGGTCTTCGGCACTGACAAACTCCACCGAAAAATGCACGTCACTGCCCAGGGTCTGGCGCAGCACTTCGTCCACCGCGCCGAGCACCGCCTGTTTGCGCGGGGTTTGCGGCAAGATCTGCATATCCAGCGGCTTGTCGTTGAGTGTCACCACAAAACGCGTGCCACCCATGCTGCGCAACTGGTCGAGCACCAGCGGCCGATAAGCCACCGGCAGCGAACGGAAATAGCTAACGCTGGCGGTCATCGAATGGGCCAGGCTGCGGGCGCTGGTGACCAGGCCTTCAAGCTGGGTGGCGCGCAGTTGCGAGACCCAGATCACGCTGGATAACGCCTGGGCAAACAGCACCGCCAACAGGGTCAGCAGTAGCATGCGCCCCAGCAATGAACGCGGGACCGGAATGCGCCGGCGTTCAGTGGGCATTGCTGGCAACCACACTGGCCGCCAGTTGGTAACCGCTGCCGCGCACGGTGCGGATCAGCCGTGGAGGTTTCTCGGTATCACGCAGGCGTTGTCGCAGGCGGCTGACAGCCATGTCGACAATACGGTCGAGGGGCATCAGGTCACGGCCACGGGTGGCGTTGCCAATGGTGTCGCGATCAAGAATTTGCTGTGGGTGATCGAGGAACAGCTTGAGCAGGGCAAAGTCGGCACCGGACAGGATGACTTCCTCGCCATCAACGTGAAACAGCCGATGGCTGATCATGTCCAACCGCCACTCATCGAACACCAGCACATCGCCGCCCGTACGCTCCTGGCCAAATTGGCAGCGGCGCAACAGGGCCTTGATGCGCGCCTGCAACTCCCGCGGGCTGAAGGGTTTGCCGATGTAATCGTCGGCGCCCAGTTCCAGGCCGATGACCCGGTCGGCTTCGTCGGAGCTGGCAGTGAGCATGATGATCGGCACCTGGGCCTGGCGCGGGTGCTGGCGCACCCAGCGGCAGAGGCTGAAGCCGTCTTCGTCGGGCAGCATCACATCGAGGATCACCAGGTCGCATGGGGCCTCGTCCATGGCCTGGCGGAACCCCGCGCCATTGGGCACGCCCCGCACCTGAAAGCCGGCGCGACTGAGGTAGGTTTGCAGCAACTCGCGGATTTCCTCGTCGTCGTCGACCAGGAGAATGGATTTACTGATTACGCTCACGGGGGCCTCCTTGTTGTTATGGGGTGCTCTCTAGGGCCCCATCGCGGGCAGGCCCGCTCCCAGATTTTGATTTGTGAACACAATCAAATGTGGGAGCGGGCCTGCCCGCGATAAGGCCATCACTGCCTACGCAAATGCCTGCTCCAATGCCACGCCCGCCCCGGTCAACCCGGAATACGGCGCCGTCACCAACCACACCGGGATACCTTTGAAGTAGTCGCTCATGCAGCCTTTGTCCGCAAAGCTCTTGGCAAAACCACTGTTGATAAAGAACTCGGCAAACCGCGGGATCACCCCGCCCACGATATACACACCACCCCGGGCACCGGTGGTCAGCACGTTATTGCCGGCCACGCGGCCCAGCCAGATGCTGAACTGGTCCAGGACCTCCATCGCCACCGGATCGCCAGCCAGGCCCGCAGCGGTAATCGCCTCCGGGGTTTGCAATACCGCCGGGTGGCCGTCCACCGCGCAGATCGCCCGGTACAAGCGGGGCAAACCGCCGCCGCTCAGGGCCGTCTCGGCGCTGACATGCCCGATTTCGTTGTAGATGTGCTGCCACAACTGGGTTTCCCGTGGGCTGCTCAGGGGCAGGTCGACATGCCCGCCCTCCCCCGGCAACGCAGCCCAGCGGCCGGCGCCCAGGTCGAGCAGAGTGCCCACACCCAGCCCCGTGCCCGGGCCGATCACCACCGCCGGGCGCCACGGCTCCGGTGTGCCGGCGCAGACCACGCGGTATTCATCAGGCTGCAGGCGAGTCATGCCCAGGGCCATGGCCGAGAAATCATTGACCAGCAACAGTTCGTCCACTTGCAGCGCCTTGCAGAACGCGGTCTTGCTCAGGCGCCAGTGGTTGTTGGTGAACTTGAACTCGTCACCACTCACCGGCCCCGCCACCGACAGGCACACCGCGCCGATGGACCCCGGCGCCAAACCTTCCTCGGCGAGGTAGACCTGGATCGCCTCCTCGGGGCTGGCGTGATCCGCCGTGGCC
Organism: Pseudomonas sp. HC1(2025); assembly: GCF_058742075.1. Taxonomy (NCBI): domain Bacteria; kingdom Pseudomonadati; phylum Pseudomonadota; class Gammaproteobacteria; order Pseudomonadales; family Pseudomonadaceae; genus Pseudomonas; species Pseudomonas sp. HC1(2025). The sequence goes on from NZ_CP196017.1 coordinate 4,505,620, forward strand.
AGCACCCGGATCGAATGCAGTGCCTGGTCCCGCCACAACGCAAACCGGGCGTTGGTACCGCCAATATCACCAACCAGCGCAAGCTTCACTTGAGTGTCTCCAGGGCAGAGGTAAAGGCGCTGGCGCCCTGCTCTGCGGAGCTTGCGGCCAGGCGCATAAATGCAAACAGCTCGCGACCGGCCCCCACGTTATTGTCCAACAGGCCCGTGGCAGGCGCGCGCGCTGCAAATTCTTCGGCGTCCACCTTAAGCTCCAGGGTGCCTTTGACGCCATCGACGCGAATGATATCGCCATCCTTGACCCGCGCCAGCGCGCCACCACGCTGGGCTTCGGGGCTGACGTGAATCGCGGCGGGGATTTTACCCGAGGCGCCAGACATACGCCCGTCTGTCACCAATGCGACTTTGAAACCTCGGTCCTGGAGCACGCCGAGGAACGGCGTCATCTTGTGCAATTCCGGCATGCCATTAGAGCGCGGGCCCTGGAAGCGCATCACCGCGACAAAATCCTTCTCCAACTGGCCAGCCTTGAACGCATCGGCCAGGTCCTGCTGGTCCTGGAACACCACGGCTGGCGCTTCGACGATTTGATGTTCGAGGGCCACCGCCGAGACTTTCATCACCCCACGGCCGAGGTTGCCTTCCATCACCCGCAACCCGCCCTCCGGGGAGAAGGCCCGGGCTACCGGGCGCAGGATGCTTTCGTCGAGGCTTTCGATCGGGCCTTCGCGCCAGATCAGTTCGCCGTCCACCAGGAACGGTTCGCGGGTGTAGCGGCTCAAGCCATGGCCGGCGACGGTGTTGACGTCTTCGTGGAGCAGGCCGGCTTCCAGCAGCTCGCGGATCAGGAACGACATGCCGCCCGCCGCCTGGAAGTGGTTGATGTCGGCCTTGCCGTTCGGGTAGACGTGGGACAGGGTCGGCACCACTTCCGAGAGGTCGGCCATGTCCTGCCAGGTGAGGATGATGCCCGCCGCCATGGCGATGGCCGGCATATGCAGGGTGTGGTTGGTCGAGCCGCCGGTGGCGTTGAGGGCGACGATGGAGTTGACCAGGGATTTTTCGTCGACGATCTCGCCAATCGGCGTGAAGTTGCCGTTGGCCTTGGTCAGGCGCGTGACCTGGTGCGCGGCCTCACGGGTCAGCGCATCACGCAGCGGTGTGTACGGGTTGACGAACGAGGCGCCCGGCAAGTGCAGGCCCATCACTTCCATCAGCAACTGGTTGGTATTGGCGGTGCCGTAGAAGGTGCAGGTGCCGGGGCTGTGGTAGGACTTCATCTCCGATTCCAGCAGCTCTTCGCGGCTGGCCTTGCCTTCGGCGTAGCGCTGGCGCACATCGGCCTTCTGCTTGTTGGAGATGCCCGACGGCATCGGCCCACCGGGCACGAAGATCATCGGCAGGTGGCCATAGCGCAGGGCCCCCATCATCAGGCCGGGGACGATCTTGTCGCAGATCCCCAGCATCAGCGCGGCGTCGAACATGTTGTGGGACAGCGCTACCGCCGTGGACATGGCAATCACTTCACGGCTCAGCAGGCTCAACTCCATGCCCGGCTCGCCCTGGGTCACGCCGTCGCACATGGCCGGGGTGCCGCCGGCGAACTGGCCGACCGAGCCGACTTCGCGCAGGGCTTTTTTGATCTGTTCCGGGAAATGTTCGTACGGCTGGTGCGCCGAGAGCATGTCGTTATATGACGAAACAATTGCCACGTTGGCGGCATTCATCATGCGCAGGCTGTTTTTGTCTTCAGTGCCGCAGCCGGCCACGCCGTGGGCAAAGTTGGCGCATTGCAGCTTGCCGCGCATCGGCCCGTCGCTGGCCGCGCCGCGAATCAGCGCAAGGTACGCCTCACGGGTTGCCCGGCTGCGGGCGATAAGGCGTTCGGTGACCTCAAGTACGCGGGGATGCATGTGTAGAACTCCAGGCTAACGGATGTGGCGACCTGAGTGTCTATGCTGGTCAAAAGCCCGCCGCGAAGAGGTTGGCAGGGAGTTACTTGACCAATCGGACCAGTTGATTCAGGTCACTCGTTGTAGATTGAACAAAATATTGCCACTAAAAAGGCTTGTTTTCTATTTTTATGCGAATAATCTTGTAATTCTTACAACAAATCGACGACAGGCGCTTTCAAATGACTCTTCGAATTGCAATCAATGGTTTTGGCCGCATTGGCCGCAACGTCCTGCGCGCACTTTATACCCAAGGCTACCGTCAGGATTTGCAGATCGTCGCCATCAATGACCTGGGCGACAGTTCGATCAATGCCCACCTGCTCAAATACGACACCGTCCATGGCACTTTCGATGCAGAGGTCGCTCACGATCAGGAAAGCCTGACCGTCAATGGCGACCGGATTGCCGTGAGTGCCATTCGCAACCCCGCCGACCTGCCGTGGGCTGCACACAAGATCGACGTGGTGTTCGAATGCACCGGCCTGTTCACCGACCGTGACAAGGCCGCCGCCCATATTAGCGCCGGCGCGCGCAAGGTGATCATCTCGGCCCCGGCCAAGGGCGCGGATGCCACCGTGGTCTACGGGGTCAACCATGACATTTTGCGCCAATCCCACCAGATCATCTCCAACGCCTCCTGCACCACCAACTGCCTGGCGCCGGTGGCCCAGGTGCTGCATCGCGAGCTGGGTATCGAAAGCGGCCTGATGACCACCATTCATGCCTACACCAACGACCAGAACCTGACCGACGTCTACCACACCGACCCGTACCGCGCCCGTTCGGCCACGCAGAACATGATCCCGAGCAAGACCGGCGCTGCCGAAGCGGTGGGCCTGGTGCTGCCGGAACTGGCAGGCAAGCTGACCGGCATGGCGGTGCGGGTGCCGGTGATCAACGTGTCGCTGGTGGACCTGACCGTGCAACTGAAAAAAGAAGCCACGGCCGATGAGGTCAACGCGCTGCTCAAAGAAGCCAGCCAGCACTCGAAAATCCTCGGCTACAACACCCTGCCGCTGATTTCCAGCGACTTCAACCATAACCCGCTGTCGTCGATCTTCGACGCCAACCACACCAAGTCCAGCGGCAAGCTGCTCAAGGTATTGGCCTGGTACGACAACGAATGGGGCTTCTCCAACCGTATGCTGGATAACTGCCTGGCGCTGTGTAACGCCGAGTAACCCCCCCCCCTGTGGGAGCGGGCTTGCTCGCGAATGCGGTGGGTCAGTAATGAATGTATTGACTGACCCACCGCATTCGCGAGCAAGCCCGCTCCCACATTTGTCTTGCGTGGGTTCAGAGAAATAGCCACTTGCCATTTGCGCTGATGATAAGCATTATCATTAACTGCCAATCGGTCCGGTATCACTGTGAGCCTATCTCGCTTCAATCAAGTCTTCCTCACCCAACGGGTGGTGCTACTGCGCACCTTGCAGCGGATGGTGAATAACCACAGCACCGCCGAGGACCTGTTGCAGGAAACCTACCTGCGCGTCACACGGGCCCTCAGCGAACGACCGATTGATCACCTCGAGCCTTTCGTGTTCCAGACCGCGCGCAACCTGGCCCTGGATCATCTGCGCTCGCGTCGGATCCAGTCCCGCACCTTGCAGGAAGATGTCCCGATGGATGTCCTGCAAAGCGTCGCCTCGCCAGTCACCACGCCCGAAGACGCCGCCCACGCCGAGCAATTGCTGGAGCACCTGAGCGTCAGCCTCGGGCAGTTGAGCGCTCGCCAGCAGCAGATCTTTATCCTCAGCCGCCTGCACGGTTGCAGCTACCAGGAGATTGCCGACCAGTTGCAGGTGTCCTTGAGCACCGTGCAAAAGGAACTGAAATTGATCATGGCCATCTGCATAGGTGTGGCCGAACGGCTCGATCACCCTTAAGCTTTGTCGGGACAAGCCGACAGCAATGTCACAAAAGCTATTGAATAAAACGTGGCGAAGACCCGAGGAACACCGTGACGGACCCGAACAAACTGCACCCCCATGAGCTGGCTCATGAGGTGTTGCAACATGCGGCCATGGACCAAGCCCTCGACTGGCTGATCGCTTTGCAGTGCCCGCAGCCTGGCCAGCAAGCCGAGTTCCAGGCCTGGCTGGATGCCGACCCGAGTCACGCCCAAGCCTTCGCCAAAGCCCAGGCCGCCTGGGGCGGTGCGCCGGTACACAGCGCCGCCGTGGCCCTGAATGCGCCGCGCAAGCCCAGCGCCTGGCGGCGCATCAAGCCGCACTGGAAGCCCTTGGCCACGGCGGCGGTGTTGCTGCTGGGGCTGTTCAGCTTCAGCAACCTGCCGGTGCGCCTGCAGGCCGATCATTTGACCGTGGTCGGTGAACGCCAGCGCCTGCAACTGGATGACGGCTCCAAGGTGCTGCTCAACACCAACTCGGCGTTTTCCAGCACCATCGACGAGCATCAGCGCATCGCCCGCCTGTATCAGGGCGAGGCGTTTTTTGAAGTCGCGGCCAACCGTGGCCTGCCCCTGCAGATCGACGCCGGCCCGGTGCGCGCCAGCGTCAGCGATACGGCGTTTGCCGTGCGCTATCTCAACGGTGAGGCGCAGGTGCAAGTACAACGCGGGGATGTCGACCTGAGCACCACCTTCGGCAACAACCGGGTGCGCCTGAGTGCCGGCGAGAGCATTCGCGTCGGCCCCAAGGGTTTCGGCCAACCGGCCAAGCTCGATGCCACCAAGGAACTGGCATGGGTCCAGGGCCGGCTGGTCTTTGAAAACTGCCCGATGAGCGAGGTGCTGGCAGAGCTGCGGCGCTATTACCCGGGCTGGATCGTCAATACCAACGAGCAACTGGCCAGCGTCGCCGTGACCGGTAATTACCGTCTGGACCAACCGCTGGACGTGGTGCGTTCCCTGGCCCACATCACCTCGGCCAAACTCTCGGAGTTCCCTGCGCTAGTGATTCTCAACTGAGAATAATTATTTTTACTCGATAGCCACCGCTGGTACGTCTCGTCTTAGCCAATGCAACTGATTCCTATTTGATTCAGGCTCGCAACTATAAGACTCGTCCCTCGGAGCGCTCTCGATGTCCTCTCGTTTCAACCGCCGGTCCTCTTCGCCTACGCTGTGCCTGCTGACCGCCGCCATCCTGCTGGCGGGCAGCCCGGTCCTCACGGCCACTGCCGCCGAACCCGCGGCGCGCAGCCACGCCAACTACACCTTCAGCATCGAGCAGCAATCCCTGGTCTCGGCACTCAACGCCTTTACCGCCGTCACCGGCTGGCAGATCGGCCTGCCCGCCGAACTGGGCCAAGGGGTTTCCTCCCCTGGCGTGCGCGGCTCGCTGACCCCGGAAAAAGCCCTGGACCGGCTGTTGGTGGGGACCAACCTGAACTACCGCAAACTGGGCAATAACAACATCGTCCTGGAAAAGCGCACGGCGGGTAGCGCTCTCACCCTGCAACAAATGACCATCAGCGCCACCCGTACGGAACAGGCGGTCGATAGCGTGCCCAGCACCGTCAGCGTGCATGAACGCGAGGAGCTGGACCGCCAGAACGTCAACACCATCCGCGAACTGGTGCGCTACGAGCCGGGCGTCTCGGTCGGTGGCGCCGGCACCCGCTCCGGTAATTCCGGCTACAACATTCGCGGCATCGACGGCGACCGCATCCTCACCCAGGTGGACGGTGTAGAGGTGCCGGACAACTTCTTCAACGGCCCGTACGCCAAGACCCGCCGCAACTATGTCGACCCGGAAATCGTCAAGCGCGTCGAGATTATCCGCGGCCCGGCCTCGGCCCTGTACGGCAGCAGCGCCATCGGCGGCGCCGTCAGCTACTTCACCCTCGACCCGGACGACATCATCAAACCCGGCCAGGATGTGGGCGCGCGCCTGAAGACCGGCTACAGCTCGGCGGACGAAAGCTGGCTGACCTCCGGCACCGTCGCCGGGCGGGTGCAGGACTTCGACGGCTTGCTGCACCTGAGCCAGCGCAATGGCCACGAGATGGAGTCCTACAACGGCAACAACGCCACCGGCCTGGCCCGCACCGGCGCCAACCCGGAAGACGTGCGCACCACCAACGTGCTGGCCAAGCTGGGTTGGAACTACGGCGAAGACAACCGCCTGGGCCTGACCTACGAGAAGTACAAGGACGACCGCGACATCAACCAGAAAAGCGCGGTAGGCGGGATTTTCCTCGAAGGCCAGGGCATGAATATGTACCGTGACCGTCGCGGTAACGACACCATCACCCGCGAGCGCTTTGGCCTGGAAAACAAGTTTTCCCTCGACTCGCCGATTGCCGATCACATCAAGACCAGCCTCAACTACCAGATCGCCAAGACCGACCAGGCCACCAGCGAAATCTATCAGGCCGGCCGCCGCGTGCTGCGGACCCGCGACACCCTCTACGAAGAAAAGCAGTGGGTGTTCGACGCGCAGTTGGACAAGGCCTTCGTCATCGGCGACACCGATCACTTGCTGACCTACGGCACCACGATCAAGCAGCAGAAAGTCACCGGTTCGCGCGAAGGTGCGGCGACCTGCCTGGCTGTAGGCGCGGGCTGCACGGCCATTGGCGCACCGAGCCCAACCCCTGCCGACAGCGTGAAAAAAGCCAGCGACTTCCCCGATCCGACCATCAACAGCTACGCGCTGTTCGCCCAGGATCAGATCAGTTGGAATGACTGGACCTTCCTGCCGAGCGTGCGCTACGACTACATCCAGCTCAAACCCAAGCTGACCGAAGAGTTCCTCAATACCACCGACCCGGACCGCAAGTTCCCCCACGACGACTCGAACAAAACCTGGCATCGTTTCTCGCCAAAACTGGGCGTGACCTACGCACTGACCGAGCAATACACCTGGTTTGGCCAGTACGCCGAAGGTTTCCGTACGCCATCAGCCAAAGCGCTGTATGGCCGTTTTGAAAACCTGGGCGAAGGCTACGTCGTCGAGCCCAACTCGAACCTCAAGCCGGAAACCAGCAAGAGCTACGAAACCGGGATCCGTGGCAACTTCGACGCAGGCAATTTCGACGTCGCGGTGTTCTATAACAAGTACCGCGACTTCATCGACGAGGACAACGCCGCGCTGGGCCCAACCGGCACCATCTTCCAGCCAGGCAACATCAAGCGTGCCACCATCAAGGGCATGGAGGTCAAAGGGCGCTTGAACCTGGACGCCTTCGGCGCACCGCAAGGCCTGTATACCAAGGGCGCGATTGCCTACGCCCACGGGCGCAACGACGAAACCGGCCAGCCGCTGAACAGCGTCAACCCGCTCAAGGGTGTGTTCGGCCTGGGCTACGACCAGGACACCTACGGTGCGCTGGTCAGCTGGACCCTGGTCAAGAAACAGAACCGGGTCGACAGCGCCACGTTCTTTACCCCGACCGGCATCAAGGCCAATGGCCCGTTCAAGACCCCGGGCTTTGGCATCGTCGACCTGACCGGCTTCTACAAAGTCACCGACGATCTGACCGTCAACGGCGGCCTGTACAACCTGACCGACAAGAAATACTGGAACTGGGATGACGTGCGCAGCTACGACGGTGTGGGCGAAGCCGGCGTGACGTCGCCAGCCAGCCTGGACCGCCTGACCCAGCCAGGACGCAACTTTGCGATCAACCTGATCTGGGACATCTGACCCATGCAGCCCCACCTCGCCGGTTTTATCGCCGCCGGGGTGAGGATTTTTTACTGTGACGCGTCTTCTTGTTCGTCTAGTAATAACAGCCTGGCAACAAGGCGCTTTTCCTTCTCAAGGACATCCAATGACCGCTTCCACTACCGCAGAACGCGCAAGCCTGCGCTCCCAGCGCCTGAACCAGATCACCAACGAGCCGCACACCAAGCTCGATGCCCTGGTCAAGGCTCACGCCCCGTTTGAAACCCAGGCCAACTTCGCCCGTTTCGTGGTGGCGCAGTACCTGTTCCAATCGGAACTGGTGGCGCTGTACAACGATCCCGAGCTGATCAAGCTGGTGCCGGACCTGGCCGAGCGCTGCCGCGCCGAAGCCGCCAAGCTGGACCTGGCCGACCTGGAAACCGAAGTACCCGCCCCTGTGGCCGGTGCCGTGCAGAACCCGAGCAAGGCCCAGGCCCTGGGCTGGCTGTTCGTGTCCGAAGGTTCCAAGCTGGGCGCAGCGTTCCTGATCAAGCGTGCCGTCGGCCTGGGCCTGAGCGAAACCTTCGGTGCCCGTCACCTGGGCGAGCCAGCCGGTGGTCGTGCAGAAGGCTGGAAGAGCTTCACCCGCACCCTCGACAGCCTGGAACTGAGCGCCGAAGAAGAAGCCGCAGCAGAAAAAGGTGCCGTGGATGCGTTTGTACGCTTCACCGTGTTGCTGGAACAGGCGTACGCTAGCGCCCCAGAACTGGCCTGATCGCGCTGCTGGAATGCAATGAATGTGAGAGCGGGGTTGTGTGGGAGCGGGCTTGCCTGCGATAGCATCGCCTCGGTCTAGCTGATACACCGCAGCGTCTGCATCGCAGGCAAGCCAGCTCCCACATGTTGATCGCGCTCCATTTTCAGATTTTTCGAAACCCTGACAAATCGTACCTATGACAGCCCCCGCCCAATCCTCCTCCAAACTCGCCCGAATCCTGTTCGGCCTGCTGGCCTATGTCAGCCTGGGGATCGGCTTGATCGCGATTGTCGTGCCGGGCCTGCCCACCACCGAATTCATCCTGCTGGCCGCCTGGGCCGCCACCAAGAGCTCGCCGCGCCTGAGCGCCTGGCTGGAAAACCACCGGCTGTTCGGGCCGATCCTGTTCAACTGGCGCAATGGCAAGATCATCGCCCGTCGAGCCAAGGTCAGCGCCACCGTGAGCATGTTGCTGTGTGCCGGCCTGATGCTGGTGATGCTCGATCACGGCTGGCCGATCTACCTGGCCATCGCCGGTATGAGCCTGGGTAACCTGTGGATCTGGTCACGCCCCGAACGCCTGGCGCGAACCGCTGCCTGAGCGCCCTACCGCTCATCGCCTATTCCTCATGAATTACCCGTCGGTGCCGATGTTCCGGGCATAGCGCCGAATGGACTTGGCCGTTGCCCTGCTTGCACACCAACAAGTCCAATCGCGAGTAAGCCCATGTTCGACACCCTCTCCATCCGCTTGAAAATCGTGCTGCTGTCCGGTCTCTGCCTGTTGGGGGTGATTGCGCTGATTGTCAGCCTGAATATCTACCAGTCCAACCAGAACGACCAACTGGTCAGCGCGTCCAGCTCGCGCATGCTCACCGCCAGCGTGGAGAACCTGCTCCAGGCCAGGGCCGCCGAGCAGGCCGTGCAGGTGCAGAAAGCCTTCGGCGAGAGCCTGTTGGTGGTCACCGCCCTCGCCGACCAGGTCAAGGACCTGCGCAACATGGCCGCCAAGCGTTCGCTGGAAGCGGCCACCGTGCGCGAGGAACTCAACCAGCGGATCAAGACTGCGTTCGAGCGCAATACCAAGGTGCTGGGGATCTGGTTGTCGTTTGAACCCAACGGCCTGGATGGCAAGGACAGCGAATTTATCGACGACAAGCTGCGCGCCTCCAACGAGGCCGGGCGGTTCTCCAGCTACTGGAGCCGTGCCGGTGGCGAAGGGCTGAACACCGTGATGGTGGAAGCGGACCTGACCAAGACCACCCTCAACCTCAGCGGTACGCCCTACAATATCTGGTACACCTGCCCACGGGATACCCGCAACGTCTGCCTGCTGGACCCATACGCCGATGAAGTCGCCGGCAAGTCGATGCTGATGACCACCATCTCCCTGCCGCTGCTGGCCGACGGCAAGGTCATTGGGGTGATCGGCGTCGACATTGCGCTGGATGCCCTGCAAGCGGCGGCCAATACCGCGCAAAAAGAGCTGTTTGACGGCGCCGGGATCATGGAAATCCTCTCCAGCAGTGGCCTGATTGCCAGCTACAGCGGCGAGCCGGACAAGGTCGGCAAGAGCATCGTCGATGTGCTCGGCGCCGAAGGCAAAGAGATCGTGCAACTGCTGGCCAGTGACACGCGCAAGGTCCGCGAGCAGGACGATACGATTCGCGCGGTGTATCCGGTCAAGCCGATTGCCGATGCCAAGCCTTGGGGCGTGGTGATCAAACTGCCCAAGGACGTGCTGCTGGCCGACTCGGTCAAGCTGCAAGGGGTGCTCGACGAGGCCCAGGCCCGTGGCACGCTGCAAGCGCTGTTGGTCGGCGCCGTAGCCGGCCTGCTGGGCCTGCTGCTGATGTGGCTGACCGCTACCGGCGTGACCCGCCCGATCAACAGCGTGGCGGCGATGCTCAAGGACATTGCCAGCGGCGACGGCGACCTGACCCAACGCCTGGCCTACACGAAAAAAGACGAACTGGGGGAGCTGGTCAGTTGGTTCAACCGCTTCCTCGACAAACTGCAACCGACCATCGCCCAGATCAAGCAGAGCATCACCGAAGCCCGCGGCACCGCCGACCAGTCCTCGGAAATCGCCCGCCAGACCAGCGAAGGCATGCAGGTACAGTTCCGCGAGATCGACCAGGTGGCAACCGCCTCCAACGAGATGAGCGCCACCGCCCATGATGTGGCCAACAGCGCCTCAAACGCGGCCAGTGCAGCGCGCGGCGCCGATCAATCGGCCCGCGAAGGCCTGGCGATTATCGAGCGCAGCACCCGCGATATCACCACCCTCGCCGAAGAAGTCAGCAAGGCGGTGACTGAAGTCGAAGCCCTGGCGGTCAACAGTGAGCAGATCGGCTCGGTGCTGGAGGTGATCCGCAGCATTGCCGAGCAGACCAACCTGCTGGCCCTCAATGCCGCGATTGAAGCCGCGCGCGCCGGGGAAAGCGGGCGGGGGTTTGCGGTAGTGGCGGACGAGGTACGTAACCTGGCGCGGCGCACCCAGGATTCGGTGGAAGAAATCCGCCTGGTGATCGAACGCATCCAGAGTGCGACCCGTGGGGTGGTGACCACCATGCATTCGAGCCAGAGCCAGGCACAGAACAACGCCGGGCAGATCCAGCAGGCGGTCCAGGCCCTGGGCAAGATCAGCGATGCGGTGACGGTGATCAGCGACATGAACCTGCAAATCGCCAGCGCCGCCGAAGAACAGAGCGCCGTGGCCGAAGAGGTCAACCGCAACGTTTCGGCGATCCGTACCGTGACCGAGACGTTGACTGGCCAGGCCACTGAATCAGCGGCGATCAGCAGCCAATTGAATGCATTGGCCAATCAGCAGATGAAACTGATGGATCAGTTCCGGGTGTAAGCCCAGGTCCTGAAAACAATGAAATACCCCTTGCGGGAGTGGGCTTGCCCTAATACCGATCAGTTAAGCGAACGCAATGCTCAAAGCAGTGAAGATCAAATGTGGGAGCGGGCTTGCTCGCGAATGCGGTGGGTCAGTAATGAATGTTTTGACTGACCCACCGCATTCGCGAGCAAGCCCGCTCCCACAGGGGATCGGCGCTTGACTGGCTGGCATTAGGGCAAGCCCGCTCCCACATAGATTTGCGGTGGGTCAGAGACCGGTCCAGGCACTGACAAACGCCGTGATGTCTTCTTTGGCCGCCGTACGCGGCGGGTTCTGCGCGGTCCCCAGATAAAGGAAGCCAATCACTTCCTCACCCGCGCTCAACCCCAGGCCCTTGGCCACATGCGCCGAATACGACAACTCGCCGGTGCGCCACACCGCACCGATCCCCTGGGCATACGCCGCCAGCAAAATACCGTGGGCCGCACAGGCCGCCGCCAGCAACTGCTCGGACTTGGGCACCTTGAAGTGTTCCTGCAGACGGGCAATCACCACCACCACCAGCGGCGCACGCAATGGGCCGTTCTGCGCCTTGTCGATCACCGCTTGCGGGGCCTCGGGGTCTTGCAGGCGGGCCGCTTCGGCCAGCAGGGTGCCCATTTGCTCACGGGCCGCGCCTTCCACGGTGAGGAAGCGCCAAGGCCGCAGTTGGCCGTGATCCGGTGCACGCATGGCTGCCGCGAACAGCACTTCGCGCTGCTCGGCAGTGGGGGCCGGCTCCAGCAGGCGCGGTACGGAAACACGGTTGAGCAAAGCGTCGAGAGCCTGCATTGGCCACCTCCAGGAAAAATGTGCGGCCATTCTAGCGGGAATGCATCAGATTGGAGCAAACGATAATTGCTCTTATTCAATCCGCCCCGCCCTGTTAGACTTTGCCCCCTGAATTTCATCCACCGTCGCCCGTCTTCCAGGATTATCGATGCCCCGCTTGCCTCTTCGCCTGTCTGCACTCTTGATGGCCATGAGCCTGAGTGCCTGCGATGACGCCCCGCCGCCGACGTTTACCCAGGCCGAGCCGGGTGAGGCGCGTTCGGGAGGCAGCACGACGGTAAGGAAGACCGACCAGAATGCCTTTTCGCTGCCCTCGGCCAACCTGGCGCCAACGCGCCGCCTGGACTTCAGCGTCGGCAACAGCTTTTTCCGCAATCCGTGGGTGATCGCCCCGGCCACCACCACCGCCCGTGATGGGCTGGGGCCGCTGTTCAACACCAATGCCTGCCAGAACTGCCATATCAAGGATGGCCGCGGTCATCCGCCCTTGCCTGAGGCCAGCAACGCGGTGTCCATGCTGGTGCGCCTGTCGATCCCGGATTCGCCGCCCTATGCCAAGGTCATCGAACAGTTGGGGATCGTGCCCGAGCCGGTGTATGGCGGGCAGTTGCAGGACATGGCCGTGCCCGGCGTGGTCCCGGAAGGCAAGGTGCGGGTCGACTACACCCCGGTCAACGTCACGTTCAAGGACGGCACGGTGGTGGAGTTGCGCAAGCCGAGCCTGCAGATCACCCAGCTCGGCTACGGGCCGATGCACCCGGATACGCGGTTTTCCGCCCGTGTAGCACCGCCGATGATCGGCCTGGGCTTGCTCGAAGCCATCAGCGACGCGGACATCCTGCAAAACGCCAGCAAACGCCCGGACAAAAACGGCGTGCTCGGCCGCCCGAACTGGGTCTGGGATGATGCCCAGCAAAAAACCGTGCTCGGGCGCTTTGGCTGGAAAGCCGGGCAGCCGAACCTCAATCAACAAAATGTTCACGCGTTCTCTGGTGATATGGGCCTGACCACCCGCCTGCGGCCCATGGACGACTGCACCGACGCACAGGTTGCCTGTAAGCAGGCGCCCAACGGCAATGGCGAAAATGGCGAGCAGGAAGTCAGCGATAACATCCTGCGCCTGGTGCTGTTCTACACCCGCAACCTGGCCGTACCGGCGCGCCGTGATGTCAATGCGCAACAGGTGCTGGCCGGCAAAAACTTGTTTTTCCAGGCCGGGTGCCAGGCGTGCCACACGCCCACGTTCACCACGGCCAGCAATGCCGCCGAGCCGGAGCTGGCCAACCAGGTCATCCGCCCGTACAGCGACTTGCTGCTGCACGACATGGGCGAGGGCCTGGCCGATAACCGTACCGAATTCAAGGCCGGTGGCCGCGACTGGCGCACGCCGCCGTTGTGGGGCATTGGCCTGACACAAAACGTCAGTGGCCACACCCAGTTCCTGCATGACGGCCGCGCCCGCAACCTGCTTGAAGCCGTGCTGTGGCACGGCGGTGAAGCCCAGGCGGCGCAGCAACAGGTGTTGTCTTTTAATGCGCAGCAGCGAGCAGCATTGCTCGCGTTCCTGAATTCTCTATAAGCTTTGCCCCAATTATTGAAGGGAGCTCGACATGTTCCGTCCCAAGTTGTTGTTCACCAGCCTCGCCGCCCTGGCCCTTGGCGCCTGCGCGCCGCAGGATCCGCAAGCGGTCACCTCGGCGGCCATTGCCAAGCAAGTGATCCTGCCGACCTACAGCCGCTGGGTCGAAGCTGACCGGCAGTTGGCCGTCAGCGCCCTGGCTTACTGCCAAGGCAAGGAATCCCTGGAGACCGCCCGCGCCGACTTCCTCCACGCGCAAAAAGCCTGGGCCGAGTTGCAACCGCTGCTGATCGGCCCGCTGGCCGAGGGCAATCGCGCCTGGCAGGTGCAGTTCTGGCCAGACAAGAAAAACCTCGTTGGCCGTCAGGTCGAGCAACTGGCCACCGCCCAGCCGCAGATCGATGCCGCTGCCCTGGCCAAGTCCAGCGTTGTGGTGCAAGGCCTGTCGGCCTACGAATACATCCTGTATGACGCCAAGACCGACATCGCCAACGACGCCCAGAAAGCCCGCTACTGCCCGCTGCTGATCGCCATCGGCGAGCGCCAGAAGCAATTGGCCGAAGAGATTCTGGCCAGTTGGAACAGCACCGACGGCATGCTGGCGCAGATGACCAAGTTTCCTAACCAGCGCTACGCCGATTCCCACGAAGCCATCGCCGAACTGCTGCGCGTGCAGGTCACGGCCCTGGACACCCTGAAGAAAAAACTCGGCACACCGATGGGTCGCCTGTCCAAGGGCATCCCCCAGCCGTTCCAGGCCGATGCGTGGCGCAGCCAATCGTCCCTGCAAGGCTTGCGAGCCAGCCTCGCGGCGGCCCAGACCGTTTGGGTCGGGGTCGACAACAAGGGCCTGCGCGGCCTGCTGCCTGCCGACCAGAAGCCTCTGGCCGAGAAGATCGACGCAGCCTACGCAGCCTCCCTGAAACTGTTCGACAGCAACCAGCGTTCGCTCAATGAACTGCTGGCCGACGACGCCGGGCGCGAGCAACTCAACGCTATCTACGACAGCCTCAACGTGGTCCACCGCCTGCACGAAGGCGAACTGGCCAAGGCGCTGGGCATCCAACTGGGCTTCAATGCCAACGATGGTGACTGATGATGCTCAGGCGACAGGCTTTGGCCATTGGTAGCGTGCTGCTCAGTGCAATCACCCTGGGCGGCTGGACGCTGTTCAAGCGCAAGGGCGACAGCCCGCTGCTGCTGTCGGCCCGGGATGATGGCGACGGCAAGCACTACGCCGTGGGCTATCGCCTGGATGGCAGCCAGGTGTTCGCCACCCAGGTTGGCCAGCGTTGCCACGACATCATCAACCACCCGAGCCTGCCCATCGCGCTGTTCGTGGCCCGCCGCCCGGGCACCGAGAGCTACCTGGTGGACCTGCGCGACGGCACGCTGCTGCAAACCGTGACGTCCCAGGCCAACCGGCACTTTTATGGGCATGCGGTGATCCACAAGAGTGGCGACTGGCTGTATGCCACGGAAAACGACACCACCGACCCCGGTCGCGGCCTGTTGGGGGTGTACCGGTTCGAAGGTGAGCGCCTGGTGCACAGTGGGGAGCTTTCCACCCACGGCATCGGCCCGCACCAGGTGTCGTGGATGCCCGATGGCGAGACTCTGATCGTGGCCAATGGCGGGATCCGCACCGAGGCCGAAAGCCGGGTCGAGATGAACCTCAACGCCATGGAACCCAGCCTGGTACTGATGCAGCGCGACGGCACGCTACTGAGCAAGGAAACCCTCGGCCAACCCATGAACAGCGTGCGCCATATGGGGATCGCCAGCGATGGCACGATCCTCACCGGGCAACAGTTCATGGGCCCGTCACAGGAGCGTTCCGAGCTGCTGGCGATCAAGCGTCCGGGCCAGCCGTTCGTGGCGTTCCCGGTGGCGGACGAGCAGTTGCAGGCCATGGGGCACTACACCGCCAGCGTGGCGGTACACAGTGAACTGCGCCTGGTGGCACTGACCGCGCCACGGGGCAATCGCTTCTTTATCTGGGACATGGACAGCGGCGAACTGCGCCTGGACGGGCCGTTGCCCGACTGTGCCGGCGTGGGTGCGGTAGCGGACGGGTTTGTCGTGACATCCGGCCAGGGCCGCTGCCGTTTCTACGATTGCCGCCAGCCTCAACTGGTGGCCAAGCCCCTGGATCTGCCAACTGGGTTCTGGGATAACCACCTGCATTTGATCTGACGCCATCGCAGCGCTCCCGGGCTGATACCTGGGAGCCGCCCCACTGAAAAAATCCTACGCGACCTGTGAAAACGCCCCTCGACGAGGGAGCAGACTTCACACACACACTCGCGACTTTGCGTCTTATAGCACCCGCCTTTCTCGTGAAGACTGCGTGGCTCACCGTGCCAGCGGCGCTCCTGCGTGCGCCCCACGCACCACGTCACCCTCACAAGGAAGCAACTATGCCGGGCCGCCGGATGATTACCATGCTCAGCATCGTCCTCTTGGTCGTGCTGATGCTTGCCAGCTACAAGGCATTCTGGATTTACCAGCAACTGCAATTGCTGCATGCGCCCAAGCCCCCCGTCAGCGTGGCCGTGGCCAATGCCGTGGAAAAACCCTGGCAGCGCCAGTTGCCCGCGGCCGGTACGCTCAAGGCGTTGCAAGGTATCAACCTGAGTATCGAGGTACCCGGCGTCGTCACTCAGTTGCACTTCGACTCGGGGCAGGCGGTCAAGGCCGGGCAAACCCTGCTGCAGCTCGAACACCAGGCCGAACAGGCCGAGTTGGACGTGGCCCTGGCCGATCGCAGCCTGGCGCTGCAGAACTTTCAGCGTGGGCACCAACTGGTGGGTATCAATGCCATCTCCCAGGGCGAGTTCGATCGCCTGTCCGCCGAGCTCAACCGCAACAAGGCCCTGGTTGCACAGCGCCGCTGGGCCCTGGCAAAAAAACAGATCGTCGCGCCGTTCGACGGCACTATCGGTATCCGTCAGGTCAACATCGGTGACTACCTGCAAAGCTCCACGGTGATCGCCAGCCTGCAGGACACCCGGAGCCTTTACGTGGACTTTCATGTCCCCGAGCAGGCCGTCCAACTGATCAAGATCGGCCAGCCGGTGCAGGTTGAAGTTTCGGCACGGCCAGGGCTTTTCAGTCGCGCCAGCATCAGTGCCATCGATCCCATCGTCGACGACAACACGCGAAATGTGTTGGTGCGTGCGACCCTGGCCAACCCGGACAAATATCTGCTACCGGGGATGTTCGCCCATTTGCAGGTGCTGTTGGACACCCCCTCCTCCCATGTCGTGATCCAGGAAAGCGCGATCGCCTACAGCCCATACGGCCAGTACGTATACGTCGTGAAACCCCACACCGGCAATGAGGGCCCAGGGGGCCTGATCGCTGAACAACGCCTGGTTGAAACGGGCGAGCGACGCGATGGCGATATCGTGATTGCCAAGGGCCTGGCCAAAGGCGAACAGGTCGTCACGGCGGGCCAGATCAAGCTGCAGAACGGCACCCCGGTGCATATCAGTATTGATCGCACGCAACCCGATGAACCGCCCTTGGCGCCCCCTCCGGAGCACGCCGAATGACCTTCACCGACCTGTTTATCCGCCGCCCCGTGCTGGCCTTGGTCGTCAGCCTGTTGATCGTGCTGCTGGGCTGGCAGGCCTACGGGAAACTGCCGCTGCGCCAGTTCCCGCAGATGGAAAGTGCACTGATCACGGTGACCACGCTCGCGCCGGGCTCCAGCGCCGAGACCGTGCAGAGCTATATCACGCAACCGTTGCAGAAAAGCCTGGCAAGCGCGCAAGGCATCGACTACATGCGCTCTTCCAGCCGGCAGAATGTGTCGATTATTTCCATCTATGGCCGCGTCGGTGCCGACAGCGACCGCTTGTTCACCGAGCTGCTGGCCAAGACCAATGAAGTGCGCAATCAACTGCCCCGGGATATTGACGATCCGGTCCTGAGCAAAGTCGCCGCAGACAACACCGCGCTGATGTACCTGAGCTTTTCCAGCGACACCATGAACAACGCGCAAATCACCGACTTCCTGCTGCGGGTGGTACAGCCGCGCCTGGTGACGTTACCGGGCATGGCCGAGGCGCAGATCATCGGCAACCAGAGCTTTGCCATGCGCCTGTGGCTCGACCCGCTGAAGCTCGCCGGGTTTGGCTTGAGCGCCAGCGATGTGACCCAGGCCATCAAGCGCTACAACGTGCAGTCTATCGCCGGCGATGCCACCGGCGAGTACGTGGTGACCAGCGTCACGGCCAATACCGAACTGCAATCGGCTGAAGGCTTCCGGGCCATTACCTTGAAAACCAGCGGCGACAGCCAGGTGCGTCTCGGTGATGTAGCGCGAGTGGAGCTAGGCGCCCAGAACTACGACAGCTTCAGCTCTTTCAACGGCCTGCCCGCAACCTATATCAGCATCAAGCCCACCCCCGATGCCAACCCGCTGGAGCTGGGCAAGCGCGTGCGCGACCTGATGCCACTATTGCAGGCGCAACTACCGCCCCAACTGCATGCGGACATTGCCTACGACTCGACGCTGTATATCAACGCCTCAATCGAGCACGTTCTGTCGAGCCTGATGGAAGCCATCCTGATTGTGGTGCTGGTGGTGTTCCTGTTTCTCGGCTCGTTACGCTCGGTGGTGATTCCCGTCATCACCATTCCGCTGTCGCTGATCGGCAGCCTGTTTTTCATGCAACTGATGGGTTATTCGATCAACGTCCTGACGCTGCTGGCCATGGTGCTGGCCATCGGCCTGGTGGTCGATGACGCCATTGTGATGATGGAAAACATCCACCGGCATATCGAAAAAGGCCGATCTCCCCTCGAGGCCGCGATCAAGGGTGCCAGGGAGGTGTGTATGCCGGTGATCTCCATGACCATCACCCTGGCGGCGGTGTATACGCCCATCGGCTTTCTCCAGGGCCTGACCGGTGCACTGTTCAAGGAGTTTGCCCTGACCCTGGCCGGCGCCGTGGTGATTTCCGGCATCGTCGCACTGACCCTGTCACCGATGATGTGCGCCCTGTTGCTGCGCCCGGAACAACAGCCACAGGGCCTGGCGCTGATCCTCGACCGGTTCTTCAATAGCCTGAAACAACGCTATCAGCGCTGCCTGCACCAGATCATGGGGGCACAGTCGGTGGTTATCGTGTTCGCCCTGCTGGTACTCGGCCTGATTCCGGCCATGCTCATCTTCACCCTCTCGGAACTGGCCCCCGATGAGGACCAGGGCCTGATCTTTATCCTCGCCAGTGCGCCGCAGCCGACCAACCTGGCCTACCTCAATACCTACACCCAGGCGTTTATCGAGCAGTTCAAGACCCTGCCCGAATACCAGGCCTCGTTCCAGATCAATGGCCTGGACGGTGTGCATTCAGGGGTTGGTGGTTTCCAGTTGCAGCCCTGGAACCTGCGCAAGCGTACGCAGATGGAGGTCCTGGCGCCCCTGCGCAAAAAGCTCGACAGCATCCCCGGCCTGCAAGTGTTTGCCTTTAACCTGCCGTCCTTGCCGGGCACCGGCGAGGGCCTGCCCTTTGGTTTTGTGATCAGCTCCCAGCAGGACCACACATCGATGCTGGAGGTGGCCGAACGCGTCAAGCAACGGGCAATCGATTCAGGGAAATTTGCCTACGTGGATATCGACCTGGCGTTCGACCGGCCCGAGGTGATGATTGACATCGACCGGGTCAAGGCCGCGCAGATGGGCGTGTCCATGGAAGACCTGAGCCTGACCCTGGCGACCTTGCTGGCAGAGACAGAAATCAATCGTTTCAGGATCGATGGCAATCTCTACAAAGTGATTGCC
The DNA here is from genome assembly GCF_058742075.1 of Pseudomonas sp. HC1(2025). Classification (NCBI taxonomy): domain Bacteria; kingdom Pseudomonadati; phylum Pseudomonadota; class Gammaproteobacteria; order Pseudomonadales; family Pseudomonadaceae; genus Pseudomonas; species Pseudomonas sp. HC1(2025). The sequence continues at coordinate 4,524,962 of NZ_CP196017.1, forward strand.
CAGGTCGAACGCAGCTACCGGGACAATCCGGGCTGGCTGAGCCACTACCACGTAAAAAATGCCAAGGGCCAGTTGTTACCGTTGTCGACACTGATCAGCGTGTCCAGCCAACAGGTACGCCCACGGCAGTTGAACCAGTTCCAGCAGCTCAATTCGGTGCTGGTCTCGGCATATCCGATCGTCGGCATGAGCAACGCGCTGGAGACCGTGCAAACCATCGCCCGGGAGGAGGCGCCGGCGGGCTACACCTTTGACTACAGCAACGCCACGCGCCAGTTCGTGCAGGAGGGCAATGCGCTGTGGGGCACCTTCGGCCTGGCCCTGGCGATCATCGGCCTGGTGCTGGCGGCACAGTTTGAAAGCCTGCGTGACCCACTGGTGATCCTGGTGACCGTGCCGCTGTCGATCTGCGGTGCGCTGATCGCGCTGTTCCTCGGCTGGTCGACCCTGAACATCTACACACAAATAGGCCTGGTCACACTGATCGGCCTGATCAGCAAGCACGGCATCCTCATCGTCGAATTCGCCAACCAGTTGCGCAAGGAGCAAGGCTTGTCTGCGCGGGCCGCCATCGAGGAAGCCGCCGCGACTCGCTTGCGGCCGGTACTGATGACCACGATCGCCACCGTACTGGGGGTGGTCCCGCTGGTGTTTTCCAGCGGTCCGGGGGCGGTCAGCCGTTTTGATATCGGCATGGTGATCGCCACCGGCATGTCCATCGGCACCTTGTTCACGTTGTTCGTCCTGCCTTGCGTGTATACGGTGCTGGCCAAGCGCGATACGCCCGCCCCCTGACCTCCTGCGGGAAAGGCCTGCCCCCCTTTCCCACTCCCCTGCGCCTCAAAACCATTGCCCTTGAGCCTGTGCGCACGCGGCGGCATTTACCAGTTGGAATCGCGCCGAAACTCGGAGTAATGTGCCCAATCGTTCGTCTTCGTCTGCCTCAGTTTTTTCCAAGGAACCGGAATATGCTGCGTCGTCGCATGCTGATCATGTTGGCCGTTGTCCTGTTAATCGTCCTGCTGTTGGCGGGCTATAAAGCCTTTTCCATCTATCAGCAGATCCAGGTCTTTTCCGCGCCCAAGCCGGCGATCAGCGTGGCGGTGGCCACGGCGGTCGAGCAACCCTGGCAACAGCGCCTGCCGGCGGTGGGTACGCTCAAGGCCTTGCAGGGGGTGAACCTGGCCCTGGAGATTGCCGGAACGGTCAAGGACGTACAGTTCGAGTCCGGCCAGAAGGTCAAGGCCGGGCAACCGCTGGTGCAACTCGACAGCGCGGTCGAAGACGCCCTGCTGCAAACCGCTCAGGCCGACCTGGGCCTGGCCCAGCTCGATTACGGGCGCGGCAGCCAACTGGTGGGCAGCCAGGCGATCTCCAAAGGCGAGTTCGACCGGCTCTCGGCGCAACTGCAAAAAAACAAGGCCACGGTCAACCAGCTCAAGGCTTCCCTGGCCAAGAAACACATCGTCGCGCCATTCAGCGGCACTATCGGCATCCGTCAGGTCGATGTGGGCGACTACCTGGCCAGTGGCACGGTGATCGCCACCTTGCAGGACCTGAGCAGCCTCTACGTCGACTTTTATGTGCCCGAGCAGTCGGTGCCCAAGCTGGCCGTGGGCCAGGGGGTGCAGGTGCAAGTCTCGGCCTACCCGAAACTGACCTTCCCCGGCACCCTCAGTGCGATCAACCCGAAAGTCGAGAGCAGCACCCGCAACGTGCTGGTTCGAGCGACCCTGGCCAACCCGGACACTAAACTGCTGCCGGGCATGTTCAGCAGCCTGCAGGTACTGTTTCCCGACCCGCAGACCCAGGTGGTGATACCGGAAAGTGCAATTACCTACACCCTCTACGGCAATTCAGCCTACGTAGTAGCGCAGAAAAAGACCGAGGACGGCAGCCTCGAAAAAGATGCCAATGGCCAACCGATCCTGATCGCCGAGCGGCGCTTTATCGAGACCGGCGAACGACGCGACGGCCTGGTGCGGGTCACCCAGGGCCTGAGCAGTGGCGAGCAAGTGGTCAGCGCCGGGCAAATCAAGCTCGACAGCGGCGCACACATCGCCATCACGGCGGATAAAAACTTGCCGGCCAGCCCTGGCCAACCTCCGCGCAACGACGGTTCAAGGAACTGAGCCATGGCGTTTACCGACACGTTTATCCGCCGCCCGGTACTGGCCATGGTGGTCAGCCTGCTGATCGTGCTCCTGGGTTTCCAGGCCTACAGCAAACTGCCGCTGCGCCAATACCCGTCCATGGAAAATGCCCTGATCACGGTGACTACCGCTTACCCCGGGGCCAATGCCGAGACGATCCAGGGCTACATCACCCAACCGCTGCAGCAAAGCCTGGCGAGCGCCGAAGGCATCGACTACATGACCTCGGTCAGTCGCCAGAACTTCTCGGTGATTTCCATCTATGCGCGGATCGGCGCCAACAGCGACCGGCTGTTTACCGAACTGCTGGCCAAGGCCAACGAGGTCAAGAACAAGCTGCCCCAGGACGCCGAAGACCCGGTGTTGAGCAAGGAGGCCGCGGATGCCTCGGCGCTGATGTACATCAGCTTCTCCAGCCAGCAACTGAGCAACCCGCAGATCACCGATTACCTGTCGCGGGTGATTCAGCCCAAGCTGGCGACCCTGCCCGGCATGGCCGAAGCCGAGATCCTCGGCAACCAGGTATTTGCCATGCGCCTGTGGCTGGACCCGGTCAAGCTCGCCGGCTTTGGCCTGAGCGCCAGCGACGTCACCAATGCCGTGCGCAACTACAACTTCCTCTCCGCCGCCGGCGAAGTGAAGGGTGAGTATGTGGTCACCAGCATCAACGCCAATACCGACCTGAAGACCGCCGAAGCCTTCGCCGCCATCACCGTCAAGACCGATGGCGACAGTCGGGTGCTGCTCGGCGACGTGGCGCGGGTGGAAATGGGCGCGGAAAACTACAACGCCATCAGCTCCTTTGGCGGCACGCCCTCGGTGTACATCGGCATCAAGGCCACGCCCAGCGCCAACCCGCTGGATGTGATCAAGGAAGTGCGCAAACTGATGCCGGAGCTGGAATCCCAGTTGCCGCCCAACCTCAAGGCAGAAATCGCCTACGACGCCACGCTGTTTATCCAGGCCTCCATCAACGAGGTGGTCAAGACCTTGTTTGAAGCGGTGTTGATCGTGATCGTCGTGGTGTTCCTGTTTCTCGGGGCGCTGCGCTCGGTGGTGATCCCGGTGGTGACCATCCCGCTGTCGATGATTGGCGTGCTGTTTTTCATGCAATTGATGGGCTACTCCATCAACCTGCTGACGCTGCTGGCGATGGTGCTGGCTATTGGCCTGGTGGTGGATGATGCGATTGTGGTGGTGGAAAACATCCACCGCCACATAGAAGACGGCAAGACGCCGCTGGACGCCGCGTTGGAAGGCGCGCGGGAGATTGCCGTGCCGGTGGTGTCGATGACTATCACCCTGGCGGCGGTGTACGCGCCCATCGGCTTCCTGGAGGGGCTGACCGGGGCGTTGTTCAAGGAATTCGCCCTGACCCTGGCCGGTGCGGTGGTGATTTCCGGCATCGTCGCCCTGACCCTGTCGCCGATGATGTGCGCCCTGCTGTTGCGCCACGACGAAAACCCCAGCGGCCTGAGCCACCGCCTGGACCGCATCTTCGAGGGCCTCAAGCGCCGCTACCAGACAATGCTGCATGGCACCTTGAACACCCGGCCGGTGGTGATTGTGTTTGCCTTGATCGTGCTGTGCCTGATCCCGGTGTTCCTCAAGTTCACTCAGTCGCAACTGGCCCCCGACGAAGACCAGGGCATCATCTTCATGATGGCCAGCGCGCCGCAGCCGACCAACCTGGACTACCTGAACACCTACACCGACGAGTTCATCGCAATCTTCAAGGACTTCCCGGAGTACTACTCCTCGTTCCAGATCAATGGGTTCAACGGGGTGCAATCGGGTATCGGCGGCTTCCTGCTCAAGCCGTGGAACGAGCGCGACCGCACGCAAATGCAGATCCTGCCTGAGGTGCAGAAACGCCTGGAGCAGATCCCCGGCTTGCAGGTGTTCGGCTTCAATTTGCCTTCGCTGCCGGGCACCGGCGAAGGCCTGCCCTTCGGTTTTGTGATCAACACACCCAATGACTACGAGTCATTGCTGCAAGTGGCCGCCCGTGTGAAAAAGCGCGCCATGGAGTCGGGCAAGTTCGCCTTCGTGGATATCGACCTGGCGTTCGACAAGCCCGAGGTGGTGGTGGACATCGACCGCGCCAAGGCGGCGCAGATGGGGGTGTCGATGCAGGACTTGGGCAGCACCCTGGCGACCTTGCTGGCGGAGGCAGAGATCAACCGGTTCACCATTGATGGGCGCAGCTACAAGGTGATCGCCCAGGTGGAACGGGCCTACCGGGACAACCCCGAGTGGCTGAACAATTACTACGTGAAAAACACCCAGGGCGAACTGCTGCCGCTGTCGACCTTGATCAGCGTCAGCGACCGTGCCCGCCCGCGCCAACTGAACCAGTTCCAGCAACTCAACTCGGCGCTGATCTCGGGCTTCCCGATTGTCAGCATGGGCGAGGCTATCGACACCGTGCGCCAGATTGCCATCGAAGAAACCCCGGCCGGCTATGCCTTCGACTACAGCGGCGCCTCGCGCCAGTTCATCCAGGAAGGCAGCGCGTTGTGGATCACCTTTGGCCTGGCGCTGGCGATCATCTTCCTGGTGCTGGCGGCACAGTTCGAGAGCTTCCGTGACCCGCTGGTGATACTGGTGACAGTGCCACTGTCGATCTGCGGCGCGTTGATCCCGTTGTTCCTCGGCTGGTCGAGCATGAACATCTACACCCAGGTGGGGTTGGTGACGTTGATCGGTCTGATCAGCAAGCATGGGATCCTGATCGTCGAGTTTGCCAACCAGTTGCGCAAGGACAAGGGCCTGACACCCCGAGAAGCGGTAGAAGAAGCCGCGGCGATTCGCCTGCGCCCGGTGTTGATGACCACGGCGGCGATGGTGTTTGGCATGGTGCCGTTGATCTTTGCCACGGGGGCCGGGGCGGTCAGTCGGTTTGATATCGGAATGGTGATTGCCACGGGGATGTCGGTGGGCACCTTGTTTACTTTGTTTGTATTGCCGTGTGTGTATACGTTGCTGGCCAAGCGTGATCCCTTGGCTGATTGAGTACCGCGGTAGCGGCACTGACCTGATCGTTGACGCGTGCGCATCCCACTGTAGGAGCCGGCTTGCCGGCGATGGTCGTTAACGATCACGTTGGATACCTGACATCCCCGAGGTGTTCTTACTGGCGTCATCGCCGGCAAGCCGGCTCCTACAAGGGATGTAGCTGCGCGCTCGGGCTCTGCCGTGGTCCACAAAAAAAGGCCTCGCTATGCGAGGCCTTTTATCGGGGCGTCAATCTCTTCAACTCGCAGGCCTCATGCCTTGGGACATCCCAAACATAAACAGCAAAAGCTGATGATCAGGCTGCGTGACCCCAGCGGTCTTGGCGATCCGTGGCAGCGGGCATTGCCCGCCACTGTGTACCGCGCTGAGGACTTCTGTACGGGGCTGCTCCCAGGCAGCCAGGGCCAGGGATGCGATGCCCAAGGCCCCCAACAGAAACAAACCTCGTGCTATTTCTAGCTTCATTAGGTTAAACCCTTGATAGCGCTGCCAAACGCCGCTTGGTAAAAGTAGCTGAGTTTTTGCCAGTCGGCGGTATTCCACGACGAATGGCGACGCAATTGCTGCATGTCATGGGCGGCGGCCCGGCGGGCGGTCAAGCGTTGGCGGCACTTCTCGAGATCCAGCAGCGCCACTTCGACCGTCGCGCCCTCACCCGCCCCGCTGACCCGCACAAAAATATGCTTGCTGTACAGGCAGCCATGCTGCCAGCGCCCCTTGTGCATGCGCGCCAGGGTCTGCGCCAATTCAGCCAGCAGGCGCTCATGCACCAGCTCCCCGCATTGCTCGCGACCGCCGGCGGCGTACCAGTTGTCGATTTCCACGAATCCGTCCAATGAAGCGGTCACCAGCAAGGCCTTCCACTGGTGGTCCGGATCACGACGGGCACCACAGAACACCAGCTCCGGAACACCCACATCGAGCAAGCGCAGGCCCCTGAGCGCATCACGCTCGCGTAGCACCGTAGGCCGCCCAAAGGGATGCAGCCAGCTGCGGTAGGTATGGCCTGTCTGGCGCTTGCTGTAGAGCAAGCGCCCATTGGTACCGATCACCCGCTGTACGCCGCTTTCGCCACCCCGACGTCGATTGGGTTCCTCGACCCACTCGCCCTGCTGCCGCCAGAAATAATCGAACCGCTCCTCAGGAGCTACGTGACTGCCTGCTACGTACTCAACCACCATCCTGCTACCTCTTGCGCAATACGTACACTCGCCACATGGCATACAGCGGTATGAAGTCCAAACACTCCTGGACGCGGAAACCAGCTTGCTCAAACTCAGCCTCAACAGTAGCAGCCGGTAACACAAATCGATTTCGGTAACTGTCCTGCTCACTTTTGTTGCGGCGCTGCACTTCCAGGCGCTTGCGTTTCCAGGCCTTGAAATTGCCATCCACCCACAACGAAACAATCACACTGTCGCGGGTAACTCGTTGAAATTCCTTCAATATCGCCATGCGATGCGCCGGCTCGCCGATGTGATGCAACAGGCGCATGCAAAAAATGCTGTCCACGGCGTTATCTGGCAAATCGATATCAAACGCAGATGTCTGCAAGGGTCGTACCTGCTTGACCACATCCGCCGGTTGCGCCCCCATGGCGATGTTCAACATGGACTCGGAATTGTCCGCCCCAATAATGATCCGGTTGGGCTTTTCGGCCAGCAGCGGCCAGAAACGCCCGGCGCCGCACGGCAAGTCCAATACCAGGCCGGGCTCGCCGGCCATCGCCAGCGCACCACGGGCCAATTGTTCGTCGCGTTTGTGGGACAGCCGGCGCGCCAAAGTGTCCTGGTGCTTGTGCAAATATTGCTGAGCGTGCCGGTCGTCGTACTTTGCGGAAAATTCAAGCTTGATCGGAGTAGCCATCAACGAGTCTCCTGGACTGATGCCTACAACCTTAAGCAGTCGCACGTCATCCGCAGGTCAACCCTTTGTGAAAAAAACGTCCCGTCTAACCCTAAAGAATTACAAGGTTTTACAGGGAAAAAGCATGGCAGGAAGCCATCTTCGTCGAACAGGAAGGAGTCTGCCCCAGGATAGGGGCAGGAAGGGATCAGGATTTGACGTGGCTCAATTCAACATGGAAACGGCAGCCGCTAGGCTCCATGGTGCTGAGGCTGACCACCCAGCCCTGGCTTTCGCAGATGCGCTGGACCAGCGACAAACCCAGGCCCAGGCCATCACCGCGCTTTTCGTTGCCGCGCACAAACGGCTCAAACATGGCCTCGCGCTTGTCTTCGGGAATCCCCACGCCGCTGTCTTCCACCACAAAGCCGGTGGGTTCCAGGGTCAGGCGGATAAACCCCTGCTCGGTGTAGTGCAGGGCATTACGCAGCAGGTTGCCCATGACCGCATGCAGGAAGGTGGCGTTGTAGCGGGTATCGAGTGGGTTGCCCGGCTGGTAGAACAACTCGATGCCCTTGCGCTCGATGGGTTCGCGCCAGATCCCCAGCAAGCCCTCCGCGACCTCGGCCAGGCTGACCTGGGGCGACATCGTGGTGTCATCGTGCTGGGCACGAGCGAGCATCAGGAAGGTCTGTACCAGTTCGCGCATTTCCTCGCAGGCCCGGGCGATGCGCTCGACCTGTTTGCGCCCCCGTGAATCAATGGCCGGGTTTTCCAGCAGCAGCTCGCAGGAACTGGCCAGCACCATCAAGGGGGTGCGCAGTTCATGGCTGACATCGCTGGTGAACAGGCGCTCGCGGGTCAGGGCCTGGCGCAAACGGCCAAGGGTCGCATCGAAGGCCACCGCCAACTCGCCTACTTCGTCGGCCGCGTAGTCCGGGGCCAACGGTGGGGCCAGGCCCAACAACTGGTCACGATGCCGCACTTGGCGCGCCAGGCGTACTACCGGTGCCATCACCTTGCGGGCAAGGACCCAGCCGAGGAATACCGCCAGCGCCAGGCTGAGGACAAACCCCACCAACACCACCGCAAACAGCACGCGCTCGCGCTCTTCGAAATCGCTTTGGTCTTGCAATAGGACATACCGACGGCCGTCGACGATTTCGACCATCGCATGGTAGGAAAGCGCATCACGGAACACTTCGTGAAAGCCGGCGTCCAGGTGCCGCAAGTCCTTGGGCAGCTGGAAATCCCCACGCCCGCCGCTGAAGTAGAACAACTGGTCCGGCTCGGGGCGGTGACGCCAGTCTTCGACACTGTCCATCAACAGCAGGCGTTGCAGGTCGCCGCCCAGGCCCGCCGAAATCAGTTTTTCTTCCACCAGGTGCACCGTGGCAACGATGCCCATGGCAAAGGCCCCCGCTACCAGCGCGCTCATCAGCGCAAAGGCGATGATGATCCGCTGGGCAAGGCTTTGCTTAAACTCCATCACGACCCTCGGCCAAGCGATAACCCACGCCATGCACGGTTTGCAGCAATGGCTTGGCAAATGGCTTGTCGATCACCTGGCGCAGTTGGTGGACGTGGCTGCGCAGGCTGTCGCTGTCCGGGCAGTCATCGCCCCACAGGGCTTCTTCCAGCACTTCGCGGCGCAGGACGTGAGGGCTTTTCTGCATCAGCACCGCGAGCAATTTCAGGCCGACCGGGTTGAGCTTGAGCAGGCGCCCTTCGCGGGTCACTTCCAGGGTGTCGAGGTCGTAGGACAAATCGCCGACTTGCAGCTCCCGCCGCCCGCCACCCTGGGCCCGGCGCAGCACCGCTTCGATGCGTGCGGCCAACTCCGACAGGGCAAACGGCTTGAGCAGGTAGTCGTCGGCACCCGACTTGAAGCCTTGCAGGCGGTCGTCCAATTGATCGCGGGCGGTGAGCATGATCACCGGCGTATCGCGGCGCGCGTCTTCACGCAGGCGTTTGCACAGGGTGTAGCCATCAATGCCGGGCAGCATGATATCGAGCACGATCAGGTCGTAATGCTCGGTGGCGGCCAGGTGCAGGCCTGACAAACCGTCCTGCGCACAGTCCACGGTGTAGCCCTTGAGCCCCAGGTAATCCGCCAGGTTGGCCAGAATATCGCGGTTGTCTTCAACCAATAAAATTCGCATGGGCAGTGTCTCCGTACGCGGTTACGGCCGTGTTGGCTCGCGCAGCTTAAGGCCAAGCCGGGCTTACCGCTAGGCCTGAGGGGCTGACCTATTAGTCTTTTCAACTGATTGACCGGTGCAACGAGTTTTTCACTATCGGTTCACAGCTTGACTACAGTACCAGAGTGAAAATCGCCCCCCATTGATATAAGGAACTTGGATATGGGTTTTATCAAAACTGCGCCAATGCGCTATTTGCTGTTGGTGACCGGCGCTTGGCTGGTTATTTTTCTGTTGACCCGCAGCGTACTGCTCATTACCCACCTGGATGAAGTCGGCGGCAACCTGCTGCCGGTGTTCGGCGTGGGCCTGCTCTACGACCTGGGGTTCCTGGCCTATGCCGCGCTGCCCCTGGGCCTGTACCTGCTGCTGTGCCCACCGGCTTTGTGGCGGCGGCGCGGCCACCGCTGGTTCCTGCAAGGCGTACTGACCGTCAGCCTGTTCGCCATGCTGTTCACCTCGGTGGCCGAATGGTTGTTCTGGGATGAGTTCGGCGTGCGCTTCAACTTTATCGCCGTCGACTATCTGGTGTATTCCGATGAGGTGTTGAACAACCTGCTGGAGTCCTACCCAATCGGCAAACTGTTGGGCCTGTTGGCAATACTGGCGATTGTCCTGAGCCTGGCCTTGCGCAAGCTGTTCAACGCAGCACTCGACTCGCCGCTGCCGGCCATGCGTGGGCGCTTACTCAATGCCGTGGGATTGTTGGTGGTTGCCGGCCTGAGCCTGCAGTTGGTCAGCCAGGACAGCCCGCGTACCCAGGGTGGCAACGCCTATAACAACGAACTGGCCAGCAATGGCCCATACCAATTCTTCGCCGCGTTCCGCAACAATGAACTGGACTACAGCCAGTTCTACAAAAGCCTGCCGAGCGATATCGTGGCCCGCCAGCTACGGGCAGAACTCAGTGAACCCAATGCCCGGTTCATTGGCACCGATCCACTGGATATCCGCCGCGCCATCGACAACCCCGGCACGTTGCGCAAACCCAATATCGTGCTGGTGACCATCGAAAGCTTCAGCGCCAAATACATGGGCAGCAATGGCGACGACCGCAACCTGACCCCCAACCTTGATGAGTTGCGCAAACACAGCCTGTATTTCAGCAACTTCTACGCCACCGGCACCCGCACCGACCGAGGCCTGGAAGCCATTACCCTGGCCATCCCGCCCACTCCGGGGCGCTCCATCGTCAAACGGATTGGTCGCGAAAGCGGCTTCGCCAGCCTGGGCCAGCAGCTCAGTGCAATCGGTTATGACAGCGTGTTTGTGTATGGCGGCCGCGGCTACTTCGACAATATGAATGCGTTTTTCAGCGGCAACGGTTACCGGGTGGTTGATCAGAGCAGTGTCGCCGAATCCGAAATCAGCTTTAAAAACGCCTGGGGCATGGCCGATGAAGACCTCTTCAAGCAAACCTTGAAGCTGGCGGATGCCGGTTATGCCAAGCAGCAACCGTTCCTGCTGCAGTTGATGACCACCTCCAACCATCGCCCCTACACCTACCCGGACGGCAGGATCGACATCAAGTCCGGCAACGGTCGCGACGGTGCGGTGAAATACACTGACTACGCCATCGGCCAATTCCTACAGGCTGCGCGCCAAAAACCGTGGTTCGACAATACGATCTTTGTGTTTGTCGCCGACCACACCGCCGGCAGCGCGGGCAAGGAAGACTTGCCCGTCGCCAACTACCAGATTCCACTGTTTATCTATGCGCCGAAATTGATCGAGGCCCGGGAAAGCGCGCAACTGGCCAGCCAGATCGACCTCGCCCCGACACTCCTGGGTCTGTTGAACCTGAGCTATGAATCGACGTTTTTCGGACGCAACCTGCTGCAAGACAACCCGCTGCCTCCTCGCGTAGTGATCGGCAACTATCAGCACCTGGGCTTGTTTGACGGCACCAACCTGGCAATCCTCAGCCCCCGCCAAGGCCTGCGGCGCCATGACCAGGCCCTGGGCGCGAGCCAGGAGTCCCGGGTAGACAGCAATGACCCGTTGATCCAACGTGCGATCACTTACTACCAGGCAGCCAGTCATGACTTCAAGCAACACCTGTTAGCCTGGAAAGGCGCGAAAGACGCCGCCCCTCAAATGAGTGCGCGCTGACTCGAAAAGCGCCCATAAAAAAGCCCCGCCTGATCACTCAGGCGGGGCTTTTATGCATCAGGGGTAAGGCTGGCTTACATCATGCCGCCCATGCCACCCATGCCGCCCATGTCTGGCATACCGCCGCCAGCCGAGCCTTCTTTCTTCGGTGCATCAGCGATCGCAGCTTCGGTGGTCAGGATCAGACCGCCGATGGAGGATGCCGCTTGCAGCGCGGAACGAGTCACCTTGGTAGGGTCCAGGATGCCCATTTCGATCATGTCGCCGTAGACGCCAGTCGCAGCGTTGTAACCGTAGTTACCTTTGCCGTTCTTGACTTCGTTGACCACAACGCTCGGCTCGTCGCCGGAGTTGGCAGCAATCTGGCGCAGCGGTGCTTCAACAGCACGACGCAGTACAGCAATACCCACGTCCTGGTCAGCGTTGTCGCCGGTCAGACCGACCAAGGCTTCCAGGGCACGGATCAGCGCAACGCCACCGCCAGGTACCACGCCTTCTTCGACGGCTGCGCGGGTTGCGTGCAGGGCGTCTTCAACGCGGGCTTTCTTCTCTTTCATTTCAACTTCGGAACCAGCGCCAACCTTGATCACTGCAACACCGCCGGACAGCTTGGCCAGGCGCTCTTGCAGTTTTTCACGGTCGTAGTCCGAGGAGGTTTCAGCAACCTGGGCACGGATCTGGGTGATGCGCGCCTGGATGTCCTGCTCCACGCCAGCACCGTCAACGATGATGGTGTTTTCCTTGGAGATGGTCACGCGCTTGGCGCTACCCAGGTTTTCCAGGGTGGCACTTTCCAGGCTCAGGCCGATCTCTTCGGAGATAACGGTACCGCCAGTCAGGACGGCGATGTCCTGCAGCATGGCCTTGCGACGATCGCCGAAGCCTGGAGCCTTGACGGCTGCGACTTTAACGATACCGCGCATGTTGTTCACAACCAGAGTCGCCAGGGCTTCGCCTTCAACGTCTTCGGAAACGATCAGCAGTGGACGGCCGGCTTTGGCAACGGCTTCCAGTACTGGCAGCATTTCGCGGATGTTCGAGATCTTTTTGTCGACCAGCAGGATCAGCGGGCTGTCCAGCTCGGCAACCATGGTCTCTGGCTTGTTGACGAAGTACGGGGACAGGTAGCCACGGTCGAACTGCATGCCTTCTACAACCGACAGTTCGTTTTCCAGGCCAGTGCCTTCTTCAACGGTGATCACGCCTTCTTTACCGACTTTTTCCATGGCTTCGGCAATGATGTCGCCGATGGAGCTGTCGGAGTTGGCGGAGATGGTGCCTACCTGAGCGATAGCCTTGGTGTCAGCGCATGGTTTGGACAGGCTTTTCAGCTCAGCAACGATGGCGATGGTCGCCTTGTCGATGCCGCGCTTGAGGTCCATCGGGTTCATGCCGGCAGCGACGGCTTTGTAGCCTTCGTTGACGATTGCCTGAGCCAGAACGGTGGCGGTGGTGGTGCCGTCGCCTGCGTCATCGTTGGCACGGGAGGCAACGTCTTTGACCAGCTGCGCGCCCATGTTTTCGAAACGGTCTTCCAGTTCGATTTCTTTGGCGACCGAAACGCCGTCCTTGGTGATGGTCGGAGCGCCGAAGCTCTTCTCGATGATCACGTTACGGCCTTTCGGGCCCAGGGTCGCTTTTACTGCGTCAGCCAGGATGTTGACACCGGTGAGCATTTTCTTACGGGCGGAATCGCCGAATTTAACTTCTTTAGCAGCCATGATCGATATTCCTTAAATACTTTGTAGTAACGGGAAAATGAGCGGGAAAATCAACCTTCCAGTACAGCGAGAATCTCGTTCTCAGCCATCACCAGCAGGTCTTCGCCGTCGATTTTCACAGTGTTGCTGCCGGAGTAAGGGCCGAATACAACCTTGTCACCCACTTTCACAGCCAGCTCACGTACTTGACCGTTTTCCAGCGTCTTGCCTGGGCCAACTGCGAGGATCACACCGTGGTTGGCTTTTTCAGCAGCCGAACCTGGCAGAACGATACCGCCAGCGGTTTTCTTTTCTTCTTCGCTGCGACGGATAACGACGCGGTCGTGCAGAGGACGAAGCTTGCTCATTGTCGATCTCTCCTAATTGTAAGTTTCATCGGCCGGTATCAGTACCGGCTGGTGGTAGTCCGGCGGTGCCGGTCGCGGTTCGCCAAGCGAAACGCGGAAGTCTGTCTGGTGTCGCCACCAGAAACCTTGCGGTGACCGTTACATAAGGGCGTATATGCTTATTACAAGGGCCAGCGGTGAAAATTTTTACTCCGGCAAGGCACCAGCAGGGGCCATGCCAGGGTGGGTATTACTTGGAGTCGCGGTGCTCGAACTCGCCTTCGATCACATCACCTTCACGCCCCAGCGGCTGGCGAGGTGCCGGGCCGCCACGGGGTTGCAGGTCGTCGGCAAAGGCACGCTGGCGGATCGCCGCTTCTTCGGCACGCTGGCGCAGCTTGCCCGCCAGCAACCGACGGGTGAATGGCAACAGCAGGATCAAACCGAGCACATCGCTGACAAAACCCGGCACGATCAGCAGGCCACCGGCCAAGGCCATCATCAGGCCTTCGAGCATGGTCTGGGCCGGCAACTCGCCACGGTTCAGGCTTTCACGGGCACGCAGTGCCGTGGCCAGGCCGGCGATCCGCAGCACGAACACGCCGAGCATCGAGCCGAGAATGATCAGCAACAGCGCCGGGAAAAACCCGATAGCCCCGCTGACCTTGACGAATACGAACAGCTCCAGCACCGGAAACAGCAGAAAGAGCAATAAAAAAGGGCGCATCAAATGGTTCCTCAACGCAAGAATGCCTTGCTACTAGACCTTAGATGACGTCGCTCTTTCGTGAATTCAAGCGTGTGTGACGGCTTTTTTCGGCCAAGCCTCGGCATGGGCCAGGAAAACCAGGGCCTCGCGCACTTGTGTCGGAGTGTTGCAAGTATCCGCAAAAGGCAACCAGTGCAGGCCCTGGCCGATGCGCAAATGCATGCCCTCGCTGTCGATACCGGCCAGTTGCGCCGGCTCGAAGGTCGGCAGGCCGGCCAGTTCGACATAGTGGGCGATGGCCTTGGTGTGATCGCTGTTCATGTGCTCGATCATGCTCAACTCGGCCTTGCCGGCGAACGGGTTGGCCAGGGTCAGTTGATCCACCCAGTGGATCGCCCCGAAACCGCCGATATAGCGATGCCGCACCGGCTTGAGGACCCAGAAATCAAAATCATGGGCCTTGTGGTAGTTCGCCGAATCCGGGAAGTACCGATAGTAACGCTCGGCGGCGGCAGCAATGGCCGCCTCGTCCTCGAGTTTTTCGGCTTCGGCAAGATAGGTGAGGCGCCCGACGGCCTGCACGTCATCCGCCTCACGCTCACCCACCAGCAACGAACATTTAGGGTCTTTTTGCAGGTTATGGGTGTGCTGGGCAATACGGCTGATCAGGATCAGCGGCCGGCCCTCGGCGTCCAGGCAGTAAGGCACCACCGAACCAAAGGGGAAGCCGGGCATGGCTTTGGAGTGTGTGGCGAGCGCCCCACGGTATTCCTTGAGCAGTAGTTCTCGGGCATTCTTGGCGACGTGGACGCTCAACTTATGACTCCTTCGATAAATTCCGTCAAAAAACGGACTTGGGCAACCGCTTAAATCTGCTCACAGGACATGCGAATGCATATCAACGACAAAGTAATCATTATCACCGGCGGTTGCCAGGGTTTGGGCCGTTCCATGGCCGAGTATTTTGCAAGTAAAGGTGCCCACCTGGCGCTGGTGGACCTCAATCAGGAAAAGCTCGATGCGGCAGTGGCTGCATGCCAGTCCCATGGCGTCACCGCGCGCAGCTATCTATGCAATGTGGCGGACGAAGAACAGGTGACCTACACCGTGGCACGGATCGCCGATGATTTCGGCGCGATCCACGGTCTGATCAACAACGCCGGGATCCTGCGCGATGGCCTGTTGCTCAAGGTCAAGGACGGCGAGATGACCAAGATGAGCCTGGCCCAGTGGCAGGCGGTGATCGACGTCAATCTGACCGGCGTGTTCCTCTGCACCCGCGAAGTGGCGGCGAAGATGGTGGAGCTGAAAAACCAGGGCGCCATTATCAATATCTCGTCGATCTCCCGCGCGGGTAACGTGGGCCAGACCAACTATTCGGCGGCCAAGGCCGGCGTGGCGTCGGCGACGGTGACCTGGGCCAAGGAACTGGCGCGCTATGGCATTCGCGTGGCGGGCATTGCGCCGGGCTTTATCGAGACCGAGATGACCCTGGGCATGAAGCCCGAGGCGCTGGAGAAGATGACGTCGGGGATCCCGCTCAAGCGCATGGGCCGCCCGGAAGAAATCGCCCACTCGGCGGGATATATCTTCGAGAACGACTATTACACCGGGCGCATCCTGGAGCTGGATGGGGGGTTGCGCCTGTAACAACGCCGAAAAACAACTGTGGGAGCGGGCTTGCTCGCGATAGCAGACTGGTCAGTTAACGAATATGTCGACTGATACATCGCTATCGCGAGCAAGCCCGCTCCCACATTAAAAGTCCGCATTCGTACCGTGGCAGGCTTACCAGGTCACGCCAAAACCTGCGGTGTAACGGGTCTTGCTCAAGTCGCTGTCCGAACCGCCGCTGATGATGTCGCGCTCGGCCTTGAGATTGAGCGATGCCCATTCGGTGACTTTGTAGCGCAGGCCCATTTCGGCATCGAGGGCGTAGTCGGCAGGACCGGCCAGGGGCTTGCCCACTTCGCCGTTGGTGAAGAACTCCACGGTCTTGCCGATCAGGTAGCGGTTGTAGTCCCACTTCATAGCCAGGGAATAGAAGTTGTCCTTGCCGCCGTCCTGGTATTCATAGTCAGTGCGGTTGAGCAGCGAGCCGAGGGAGAACGCGCCCAGTTCATCATCCCAGAACTGATAACCCGGACCGGTACCGACGGTGCGCTGGCGACGCAGGTCTTCAACCTTGTCGTGCTTGTAGGTCAAGCGCCCCTGCCAGAACCACTGGTCGGTAATAAAGCGGTCCAGCGCGTACTCGGCACTCCAGTTGTCGGTGGTGACCACATCGTTCTGGAATTCGCGGTTGTATTCGCCTTCAGCGATATGCCGCCACTTGCCGTGACGGGCGGTGGTCTTGAAGTCGATGTCATAATCGTCGGTGTCTTTTTCCGCACGCTTGTAGTCGAGCGCCACGTCGACGTTGCCCTTCCACACCAGATCCTCGATCACCGGCTTGGGCTTGATGATCTGCTGGATGCTGGCCAACTCCACCGTCTTGGGCGTCTCGCCGTTGGCCAGGACCACCTTGCCATCCTCCGCCGGGTGCAGGGACTTGGCCTTCTCGCCGGTGTAGGCATCCTGCTTGACCAGCAGTTCCTGGTCGCTTTCCAGGGTTTTCACCTGCTTCCAGTCCACCGGGATTGCACCCGCGTATTCAGTCTGGATCAGCAGTTTGCCGCCGTCGAAAACCTTGATCTTGCCGGTCAGGCGATCACCGTTTTTCAACCAGACCGTATCGGCCAGCACAGGGGTAGAAGCAGTAAAGACAGCGAGGCACAACAGGGTTCTGGACAACATAAGCGGTTACGGGGCTCAAGTTTGGCGAAAAAGGAGGCATTATCGGCGTAGCTGAAGTCTTAGCAAGGACTGACTCAAGGTTTTCTATTGAGTTCAATTCTCAACGGCATTTTTACAGACGTTTCTTACATATCGACGACCAATTTCAACCGAGCCGCCAGAACAGTGAACGAGCCCGCCGACACCCCGCAAAACCCGGCCGAAATGCGCCGTACCGCGCTGTACCTGACCTTGGCCCAAGTGCCCGAAGGCTGCGTGGTGAGCTACGGCGAACTGGCGCACCTGGCCGGCCTGGGGCGCGCCGCACGCTTCGTGGGCCGCACCCTGAGCCAGCTTCCCGAGGGTTCCAAGTTGCCCTGGCACCGGGTAGTCGCCGCCGGCGGTCGGATAAGTCTGCCTGTGGGTAGCGCTTCGGGCGATGAACAACGTGCGCGTTTGCGCAGCGAAGGTGTCAGTATCCTGAACAATCGCGTTGATATTCAGCGTCATGGCTGGCGCCCGGTAGAGCACAGCGGTTAGAGTGCGCGCTTTGTTTCCGTAAATCTGAGGCAGACTCCAGCCCATGCCCCGTAAAACCTGGCGCGCCGCGCTCGCTGCCTATGCCAGCCCCTCGACGTTAGTGCTGTTACTGCTCGGCTTCGCCGCCGGTCTGCCTTACATGTTGGTGTTCTCGACGCTCTCGGTCTGGTTGCGTGAAGCCGGTGTGGCGCGCGAAACCATTGGCTATGCGAGCCTGATCGGCCTGGCCTATGCGTTCAAGTGGGTCTGGTCACCACTACTGGACCAATGGCGCCTGCCGCTATTGGGCAAGCTGGGGCGTCGTCGCTCCTGGCTGGTGCTGTCCCAATCCCTGGTAATTCTCGGCTTGATCGGCATGGGCTTCTGCGACCCGCAGAAACACCTGTCCTGGCTGATCGCCATTGCCGTTATCGTGGCATTTGCCTCCGCCACCCAAGACATCGCGGTAGACGCCTATCGCCTGGAAATCGCCGACGACAGCCGCCAGGCCGCACTGGCCGCCAGCTATATGTCCGGCTACCGTATCGCCGCCCTGCTGGCCACCGCCGGCGCGCTGTTCTTTGCCGAGGGCTTTGGCTCCACCGGCTTTAACTACAAACATTCGGCGTGGACCGGCACCTATGTGCTGTTCGGCGTACTGATGATCCCCGCCCTGCTCACCAGCTTTTTCATGCGCGAACCCGATGTGCCGTTGCGCACCCAGTTGCAGGCCGGGCGCTATACGTTTGCCCACCAACTGATGTCGGTATTCGTGTTGATCGTCCTGCTGGTGTCGGTCCCGGCGATGTTCACCCAGCTCTACAACACTGACTTTGCCAGCGTGCTGTTCGAAGGCGTGAGCCTGTTCGACCTGCTGCTCGAAGACCGCGCGTTCCTGCGCGCCATCCTCTATATCACCCTCACCACCCTGTGCCTTTCGGCGATGGGCCGCCGGGGCCTGGCGCCGGTGCTGACACCGGTCAACGACTTTATCCTGCGCTACCGCTGGCAGGCCCTGCTGCTGCTGGGGCTGATCGCTACCTACCGGATGTCGGACACGGTGATGGGCGTGATGGCCAACGTGTTCTATATCGACCAGGGGTTCACCAAGGACCAGATCGCCAGCGTCAGCAAGATCTTCGGCCTGATCATGACCCTGGTCGGCGCCGGCATGGGCGGCCTGTTGATCGTGCGATTCGGCATCCTGCCGATCCTGTTTATCGGTGGTATCACCTCGGCCGGCACCAACCTGCTGTTCCTGATGCTCGCCGACATGGGCGCCGACCTGCAGATGCTGATCTTCACCATCTCCCTGGACAACTTCAGCTCGGGCCTGGCGACTTCGGCGTTCGTCGCCTACCTGTCGAGCCTGACCAACCTTAAGTTCTCCGCCACCCAGTACGCCCTGCTCAGCTCGATCATGCTGCTGTTGCCACGGTTGATCGGCGGGTACTCGGGGGTCATGGTGGAAAAGTTCGGCTATCACAACTTCTTCCTGATCACCGCGCTGCTCGGCGTGCCGACACTGCTGCTGATTGCCTTGCATTGGTACCAGGAAAGCCGGCGGATCCGTTTGAACCCGCCCGAAGAAGGCTGATACCTGTGGGAGCGGGCTTGCCCGCGATAGCATCACTGCGGTTTGCCTGACACAGCCAGGCGCCGGCATCGCGGCCAAGCCCGCTCCCACAGAAATCCCGTCAGCACCTGATGCCTGTACTCTGGCGGCGACCGCCCGTACAATCCCAGGTCACTTCAAGTCCAAGCAACCGACAACGGCCTACCATGCGTACCAGTCAATATTTGCTCGCCACACAGAAAGAAACGCCTTCCGATGCGGTCGTGATCAGCCACCAGCTGATGCTGCGCGCCGGTATGATCCGCAAACTGGCCTCTGGCCTGTACACCTGGCTGCCCATGGGCTTGAAGGTGATGCGCAAGGTCGAAGCGATCGTTCGCGAAGAAATGAACGCCGCCGGCTCTCTGGAAGTATTGATGCCGAGCACTCAGCCGGCTGAACTGTGGCAGGAATCCGGGCGCTGGGAAGAGTACGGCCCTGAGTTGCTGCGCTTCAAGGATCGTCATGGCCGCGACTTCTGCGCAGGCCCGACCCATGAAGAAGTGATCACCGACCTGATGCGCAACGAGTTGAGCAGCTACAAACAGCTGCCCCTCAACCTGTATCAGATCCAGACCAAGTTCCGTGACGAAATCCGCCCACGCTTCGGCTTGATGCGTGGCCGCGAGTTCATCATGAAGGACGCCTATTCGTTCCATGCCGACCAGCCTTCGCTGCAGGTCACCTATGACCGCATGCACCAGGCCTATTGCAACGTGTTCACCCGCCTGGGCCTGAAATTCCGCCCGGTCGAAGCGGACAACGGTTCCATCGGCGGCGCGGGCTCCCATGAGTTCCACGTGCTGGCAGAGTCCGGCGAAGACGATATCGTCTTCAGCGACGGCTCCGACTACGCCGCCAACATCGAGAAAGCCGAAGCGGTGCCACGGGAAACTTCCCGTGCGGCGCCGGCTGAAGAGCTGCGCCTGGTCGACACCCCAGACACCAAGACCATCGCGACCCTGGTCGAAAAATTCAATCTGCCGATTGAAAAGACCATCAAGACCCTGATCGTGCATGCCGAGGAAGAAGGCAAGCTGATCGCCCTGGTTATCCGTGGCGACCACGAGCTCAACGAAATCAAGGCTGCCCAGCAACCTGGCGTGGCCAGCCCGCTGGTCATGGCTTCGGACGCCGAACTGCGTGACGCCATTGGCGCCGGCGCTGGTTCCCTGGGCCCGCTGAACCTGCCATTGCCGATCATCATCGACCGTTCCGTCGAGCTGATGAGCGACTTCGGCATCGGCGCCAATATCGACGACAAGCACTACTTTGGCGTCAACTGGGAGCGTGACCTGCCGGTGCCGACCGTGGCCGACCTGCGCAACGTGGTGGCCGGCGATCCAAGCCCGGACGGCAAGGGCACCCTGGAAATCAAGCGCGGCATCGAAGTGGGACACATCTTCCAGCTGGGCAACAAGTACAGCAAGGCGATGAAGTGCGAAGTGCTGGGCGAAAACGGCAAGCCGGTGACCCTGGAAATGGGCTGCTATGGCATTGGCGTTTCCCGCGTGGTGGCGGCTGCCATCGAGCAGAACCACGACGACAAAGGCATTATCTGGAGCGACACCCTGGCGCCGTTCCAGATCGCCCTGGTACCGCTGCGCTACGAAACCGAGCAGGTTCGCGAAGCCACCGACAAACTGTATGCCGAACTGACGGCCGCCGGTTTCGAAGTGCTGCTCGATGATCGCGACAAGAAGACCAGCCCGGGCATCAAGTTTGCCGACATGGAACTGATTGGCATCCCTCACCGGATCGTGGTCAGTGACCGCGGCCTGGCCGATGGCAATCTGGAATACAAGAGCCGGACCGAAGCCCAAGCCCAACCGTTGCCGGTGGCTGACGTGCTGCCCTTCCTTCAGGCGCGTATTCGTCGCTGAAAACCAGATCAAGAGAAGTCATGTTCAAGCGAAACACCAAAGCCCTGGGGGGCGCCGCCTTGTGCGGCGCCCTGCTGGTCAGCGGCTGCGCCAATCAGATGTCGCAGCGTAGCGAGCACGAGGAACGGATCGAGCGCAAGTTGCTCGACCACAGCCTGCAGATCGATGTCGGCGAACCCAAGGTGCTCGAACTGCCGCAACGCCGCGTGCGCATTCATGAACAGCGGACTTTCGAAGTCACTGAGTTTGAAGTCACGCGCCACTATGATCGCTACACGCCCTACCAACCCTGGCGCGAACTCTACGAGATCCCGCTGGGTGCGGTGGCAGTGGTGGCGGGCGCCGGGGCCAACGTGGCGAACATCTTTGCCCTGGGCAACCTCCCGGACAGCATGACCCATGACTGGATCAGTTACGGCGTGGCCGGGCTCAACCCGTTCATGAACGTGCAGTCCCACGGCCGGGCGCAACAGAACCTGGCGGGTATCGATGAAATCCAGCGTGACCGCCGCCTGGAGTACACCAGCCTGCCGTGGAGTGAGCGACCGGTGCAGGTCAAGGCCGGCAAGCAGACCCACGAAATGACCACCGATCGCAACGGCGTCCTGCGCCTGAACCTGTTGGACAGCCCGTTTGCCGAACAGGATTTGAGCCAGGTCCGCACCTTGCGGATCAGCATTGAAGATGCCCAGGATGATGTGCATTCGGACTCATCCCTGGCCATCAGCACGACCTTGCGCGGCAAGCTGCTGGAAGCCCACGCCTTGATCTACGACGACCTGGAGGATGACGAAGTCAGCCAATGGGTGCATCGGGTCAAGCGCTTGTCGGAACTGGGCCTGGAAGAAGAAGCCAGCGAACTGGAACAAAGCCTGATTGAACTGACCCGCAATGATCCGGAATTGCAGCAGGAATTTCTCAAGGCGCTGACCAAGGATGGCGGCCGGCTGGTGGCGGATCCGGGTACCCGCTGAGGCAGCACTCAATGTAGGAGCGCACTTGTGTGGGAGCGGGCTTGCCCGCGATAGCGGAGTGTCAGGTTAGATACATTCGACTGACCCACTGCCATCGCGGGCAAGCCCGCTCCCACATAAGGCCCACCTCCAGCCATCTACCAGGACAGCTCCAGCTGTTCATTCCCCACGTTCAAGTCGAGCAAGCGCACGCCAATCCCCAGTAACCGCACCGGCTTGCCCCCACGATTGAACGCCTGGGTCAGCAACTGCTGGTAACTCTCCAGGTCCCGCCCCGCCCCCGCCTGCTCCAGGGTGGTCTGGGTAAAGTCATGAAACTTCACTTTGACAAAGGGTTTGCCCGGCCGATAACTGCTGTCGATGCGCTGTATGCGCCCGGCCAGGGTCGCCATCAGTTCCGGGAGTTTTTCCAGGCAACTGGGCAGGTCCGGCAGGTCGACGTCGTAGGTGTTTTCTACACTGATCGATTGCCGGCGGCTGTCGTTGTGTACCGCACGCTCATCAATCCCACGCGCCAAACTCCATAACCGCTCACCGAAACTGCCGAATTCCCGCACCAGCGCCAGCTTGTTCCACTCGCGCAATTGCAGGCAGTCCTCGATCCCCAGGCGTGCCAGCTTGTCGGCAGTGACCTTGCCGACGCCATGCAGCTTGCTTACCGGCAGTTGCGATACGAAATCTTCCACCTGGTCGGGGGTGATTACAAATAGTCCATTGGGCTTTTTCCAGTCGCTGGCGATCTTGGCCAGGAACTTGTTGGGCGCCACCCCCGCCGAAACCGTGATATGCAACTGGTTGGAGACGCGCCGGCGGATATCCTGGGCAATGCGCGTGGCACTGCCGCCGAAATGCGCGCAATCGGAAACATCCAGGTAAGCCTCGTCCAGCGACAGCGGCTCGATCAGATCGGTGTAGTCGCAAAAAATCGTGTGAATTTCCTTCGATGCTTCTTTATAGGCATCCATGCGCGGCTTGACGATGGTCAGGTCGGGGCACAGCTTCAATGCATGGCGCGATGACATCGCCGAACGCACACCGTAGGCTCGCGCCTCGTAGTTGCAGGTGGCGATCACCCCGCGCCGGTCCGCCGAGCCACCCACCGCCAGGGGCTTTTGCGCCAGGCTCGGGTTATCCCGCATTTCGATGGCAGCGTAGAAGCAATCACAGTCGACATGGATGATTTTGCGCTGCGTCATATAAAGAGAGGCGTGGTCAGGACATAAGTAGACGGATCGCCAGTATCGCATTCACACCTGTATATAGCACCAGTACTTTGAATCATCTGACAAAGTGGTAGGAAAAAACCTGGATGAATTCATTTTTTCAATCGAACAACACCCTCCAATAGAGCTGGAAGCCACGGCTAGACTGGCCGCAACCCCATACTGCCCTTGCCTTGGAGAGCTAACCGATTGAAGCACAAGCGCTTTTCTTGGAATCAGCAGTTGACACACTGCCATTCCTCTGTAGAATGCCGACACACAGACGCGGGATGGAGCAGTCTGGTAGCTCGTCGGGCTCATAACCCGAAGGTCGTCGGTTCAAATCCGGCTCCCGCAACCAAACATCAAGAAAGGCTACTCGAAAGAGTGGCCTTTTTTGTGCGTGCAGGTTTTTGCCCTGCTACTCCCGGCGATGCGCCAGGGCAGTGAAAAGTCTTTTTCAATCGAGCACTTAGGCTAATTTGCAGTTATTTTGCGCTTTATGTCATTAACGGTTGACACCTCGTCGTTGCGCTGTAGAATGCCGCCCACAGACGCGGGATGGAGCAGTCTGGTAGCTCGTCGGGCTCATAACCCGAAGGTCGTCGGTTCAAATCCGGCTCCCGCAACCAAACATCAAAAAAGGCTACTCGAAAGAGTGGCCTTTTTTGTATCCGCAGAAAAAGTTCTTTTGAAACAATGGCATGGCATCTTTCATGAAACCGCCCGCGGGTTTCAGAGTCCATCCATTTGCAAGCTATGCTCAAGTGTCGAGCGCGTCCTTGCGCGACCAATGGACGCTGTCGCCGGGACCGGTGATCCGCGTTACTATTTGTAATTATTTTGTACATAGGGATTGGTAACTTGGCTGGATACCCCCATCCTGTCGCGCACAATCCACGAGGTGATTGATGCGCGCCAATTCGTCTGAACCACAAGACACTGTCACAGCCACACAACCGATCGCCCCCACTCGCCTGCGCTGGCTGGATCTGTTGAGCAAGTATCGCCAACCCATTGGGCTGGCGGTCACTCTGCTGCTGTTTGCAATTGCCTTGATCGCCTGCCGCCACCTGCTGCTAGAGTTGGATCTATACGCCCTGCACGACTCGATCCTGGAAGTACCGAAGCCTTCCCTGCTGGGCGCCTTTGCCGCCGCGATCGCGGGTTTCATCATTCTATTGGGCTACGAATTTTCCGGCGCACGCTACGCCGGGGTAAAACTACCGGCCAAGACCCTGGCCTACGGCGGCTTTACTGCATTCGCCATCGGCAATGCGATTGGCCTGTCGATGCTGTCCGGGGGTTCGGTGCGCTACCGCCTTTATGCACGGCATGGCATCGGGGCTTCGGAAGTGGCCCATATGACCGTATTTGCCAGCCTGGCCCTGGGCTGCGCCTTACCGCCACTCGCCGCCCTGGCCACGTTGAGCAACCTGCCCGCCGCCTCCAACGCCCTGCATCTGCCCGCAGCGCTGCTCGGCGGCATCGCAGGTGCGGTGCTGCTGCTGTCAGCCGTATTGTGTATCGGGATTTATCGCCGGCGCCTGCCAGAGCAGCCCTACCCCGACAACCTGCTGGTCAAGGCCGGCCGCCGCACCTTGCGCCTGCCTGGGCGCCGCCTGACGTTCCTGCAACTGATCATCACCGCCCTGGACGTCGCCGCCGCCGCTACCGTACTTTATATGTTGCTGCCAGAAGCCCCGCCCTTTGGCCCGTTCCTGCTTGTGTACCTGCTGGCGCTCGCGGCCGGTGTGCTCAGCCATGTGCCTGGCGGTGTCGGCGTATTCGAAGCGATCCTGCTGGCCGCGTTTGCCGACAAGCTCGGCGCCGCACCACTGGCCGCCGCGCTGCTGTTGTACCGGATGATCTACGTGGTGCTGCCATTGCTGATCGCGTGCATCTTCCTGCTGATCAACGAAGCCCAGCGCCTGTTCCAGACCCAGCAAAGCCTGCGGGTGGCCTCGGGCCTCGCGGCACCGGTGTTGGCCGTGCTGGTTTTTTTGTCCGGGGTGGTGCTGCTGTTCTCCGGCGCCACCCCGGAAATCGACTCACGCCTGGAAAACATCGGCTTCCTGATTCCCCACCGCCTGATTGACGCCTCGCACTTTGGCGCCAGCCTGATCGGCGTGTTGTGCCTGTTGCTGGCCCAGGGCCTGCGTCGACGCCTGTCGGCAGCCTGGATGCTGACCATGGTGCTGTTGCTGGTGGGCGCCCTGCTCTCACTGCTCAAAGGCTTCGACTGGGAAGAAGCCAGCCTGATGACCATCACTGCGGTGCTGCTGGCAATCTTCCGGCGCTCGTTCTACCGCGCCAGCCGCCTGACCGAACTCCCGTTTTCCCCGCTGTATCTGGTGGCCAGCGTGTGCGTGCTGGGGGCGTCGATCTGGCTGCTGCTGTTCGCCTATCAGGACGTACCTTACAGCCATCAACTGTGGTGGCAGTTCACCCTCGACGCCAACGCCCCGCGTGGCCTGCGCTCGCTGCTGGGCGCCGCCATCTTGCTGGTGATTGTGTCGCTGACCTGGTTGTTGCGCACCGCCCGCCCGGTGATCCACCTGCCGACCGCCGATGAGCTGGAGCGTGCCACCAAGATCCTGATGGCCTCCTCGCAACCCGACGGCGGCCTGGCACTGACCGGCGACAAGGCCCTGCTGTTTCACCCCAACGACGAAGCGTTCCTGATGTACGCCCGGCGCGGCCGCAGCCTGGTGGCCCTGTACGACCCGATCGGCCCGACCCAGCCACGGGCCGAGATGATCTGGCAGTTTCGCGACCTGTGCGACATCCACCACGCCCGCCCGGTGTTCTACCAGGTACGTGCGGAGAACCTGCCCTTCTATATGGATATCGGCCTGACCGCGATCAAGCTGGGCGAAGAAGCCCGGGTCGATCTCAAGCGCTTTGACCTGGAAGCCAAGGGCAAGGAGATGAAGGACCTGCGCTACACCTGGAACCGCGGGACCCGGGATGGCCTGTCCCTGGAAATCTTCGAGCCGGGCCAGGCGCCGATGGATGCCTTGAAAGTCATCTCCGATGCCTGGTTGACCGGCAAGAACGTGCGCGAGAAGGGCTTCTCCCTGGGCCGTTTCAGCGACGAGTACCTCAAGCATTTTCGCATTGCGGTGATTCGCTTCGAGGGGCAGCCGGTGGCCTTCGCCAACCTGCTTGAGACCTACAGCCATGACCTGGCCAGCCTGGACCTGATGCGTGCGCACCCGGATGCGCCAAAGCTGACCATGGAGTTCATGATGGTCGGCTTGATCCAGCACTATAAGAGCCACAACTATGCACGCTTCAGCCTCGGCATGGTGCCGCTGTCGGGCCTGCAACCGCGCCGTGGCGCACCGCTGACCCAGCGCCTGGGCTCGATGGTATTCCGCCGTGGCGAGCAGCTGTATAACTTCCAAGGTTTGCGCCGCTTCAAAGACAAGTTCCAGCCTGACTGGGAACCTCGTTACATGGCCGTGCCCGCAGGACTTGATCCGCTGGTGGCACTGGCCGATACCGCCGCCCTGATCGCGGGCGGCTTGACTGGATTGGTGAAACGCTGATGATTCGACGCTCCTGGCGGTATGTATTGGCAAGTCTGGTGGTGCTGGCCCTGATCCTGGGTGGCGGCTACTGGTACTGGAATCGCCCCGCCCCCCAACCGACCCTGGAGCAACTGCCCCAGGCCGACGGCTCGACCCTGACCCGTGTGACCCCTGGCACCACCCCCAAGGCTCGCGTAGCCGTCGCCGTGCTGGCCGACGCCAGCCTGAGCGACAGCCAACTGATTGCCCTGAGCCAGGGCGGCAGCGCACAGATCGTGCAAGTGATCCTGCCCAAGGACGACTGCAAGCTGCAGGAGCAGGCCTTGCAAGCAGCCCTGGGCCAGCTCAAGGGCCCGGCCACCCTGGTCAGCGGCATCGGCCCTGGCGCGGCACTCGCCTGGCGCTGGCTGGCGACACAGAACGACGACAAGGCCAATGCCATCTCCGTGGGCTTCGCCCTGGTCCAGGAAGGCTGCAAGGACCCACTGCCCAAGACCGCCGCCCACGGCAACTGGCTGGTCGCCTGGAACGATAACCCTGACGACGAAAGCGCCAGTTTCGTACGCGATACCCCGCGCGCCACCACCAGCATCAGCGACTACGACATCAATTACCCGCAAGTGCTGAACAACGAGCTGCGCAAGCAACTGGTGGGCTCGGACAATGGCGGCCTGGCGATCCCGGTGGTGGAAGTGCCGGCCGGCCAGGCCAAGGACACCGTGACCCTGTTCCTTTCCGGTGACGGCGGTTGGCGCGACCTCGACCGCGACGTGGCTGGCGAGATGGCCAAGATCGGCTACCCCGTGGTCGGCATCGATACCCTGCGCTATTACTGGCAGCACAAAAGCCCGGAGCAGAGCGCCAAGGACCTGACCGAGCTGATGCAGCACTACCGGCAGAAATGGGGCACCAAGCGCTTTGTGCTGACGGGTTACTCGTTCGGCGCCGATGTATTGCCGGCCATCTACAACCGCCTGCCGGAAGCCGAACAGCAACGGGTAGACGCGATAATCCTGCTGGCCTTTGCCCGCACGGGCAGCTTTGAGATCGAAGTGGAAGGCTGGCTCGGCAATGCCGGCAAGGAAGCCGCCACCGGCCCGGAAATGGCCAAGCTGCCGGCGGCCAAGGTGGTGTGCATCTATGGCGAGGAAGAAGTCGACGAGAGCGGCTGCACCGACAAGAGCGCCGTGGGCGAAGCCATGAAGTTACCGGGCGGCCATCACTTCGACGAGAACTACCCGGCACTGGCCAAGCGCCTGGTGGATATCATCGAGAAGCGCCAGGTCAAGACCGAGTAATACCCCATCACGGTAGGATCTGGCTTGCCTGCTCCTCAAGGTGATCAGCCAGTTTCCCAAGGCACAAAAAAGCCCCCGCTGCCACATGGCAACGGGGGCTTTTTGTTGGAGTTACATTTCTACCTGGGTCCCCAACTCAATCACCCGGTTCACCGGCAGCTTGAAGAAACGCAGGTTGCCGTTGGCGTTCTTCAGCATGAAAGCAAACAACCCCTCGCGCCAGCGCGCCATGCCTTCGAGCTTGGAGGCGATGACCGTCTCGCGGCTGAGGAAGTAGGTGGTACGCATAGGACTGAAGTCCAGGTCGTCCAAGTGGCACAGTTTCAGGGCTTCGGGCACGTCCGGCTCATCGGTAAAGCCAAAATGCAGGATCACCCGAAAGAAGCCGTCGCCATAGGAATCCACTTCGAAGCGGCGCTGGGCCGGGACGCGCGGGATATCTTCATAGACCACCGTCAGCAGCACCACCTGCTCGTGCAGCACCTGGTTGTGCAGCAGGTTATGCAGCAAGGCGTGGGGCACCGCGTCCGGGCGGGCGGTGAGGAACACCGCCGTGCCCTGCACGCGATGAGGCGGCTGGACGCGGATGCTGCTGATAAAGATCGGCAGCGGCAACCCGCCCTCGTCCAGGCGTTCCACCAGCAATTGCTTGCCGCGCTTCCAGGTGGTCATCAGCACAAACAGCACAATCCCCGCCAACACCGGGAACGCACCGCCCTGCACCACTTTCGGCACGTTGGCCGCAAAGAACAGGCCATCCACCAGCAAAAAGCCCAGCAATACGGGCACGGCCAGGACCGGCGGCCATTTCCACAACAGCAGCATCACGGCGGAAACCAGGATGGTGGTCATCAACATGGTCCCGGTCACAGCCACCCCGTAGGCCGAGGCCAGGGCGCCCGAGGACTCGAAGCCCAGCACCAGCAGGATCACGCCGACCATCAGCGACCAGTTCACCGCGCCGATATAGATCTGGCCCTGCTCGGCGCTGGAAGTGTGCTGGATATGCATGCGCGGGATGTAGCCGAGCTGGATCGCCTGGCGCGTCAACGAGAACGCACCGGAAATCACTGCCTGGGAAGCAATCACCGTGGCCAGGGTGGACAAGCCCACCAGCGGCAGCAAGGCCCAGCTTGGCGCCAGCAGGTAGAACGGGTTGCGCGCGGCCTCGGGGTCACCGAGCAACATCGCGCCCTGGCCAAAATAGTTGAGCACCAGCGCCGGCAGCACCAGGATGAACCAGGCCCGGGCAATGGGTTTGCGGCCGAAGTGGCCCATGTCGGCATACAGCGCTTCGGCGCCGGTCAAGGCCAGCACCACGGCGCCGAGGATTGCTACGCCGATACCCGGATGGACCATGAAGAAACGCACACCCCACATCGGGTTCATCGCGTTGAGCACTTCGGGGTGCTGGACGATGCCATAGACGCCCAGGCCGCCCAGCACCAAAAACCAGGTGACCATCACCGGCCCGAACAGCTTGCCGATGCGGTCGGTGCCATGTTTCTGGATCAGGAACAGCCCTACCAGCACCACCAACGCCACGGGCACGACCCAATGCTCAAGGCCGTCGAACGCCAGTTCCAGGCCCTCGATGGCCGACAACACCGAAATCGCCGGGGTGATCATGCTGTCGCCATAGAACAGCGCCGCGCCACACAGGCCGCACACCACCAGGAAACTGCGCAGCCGCGGATGATTGCCCGCCGCCCGTCGGGCCAGCGCCGTCAGCGCCATGATGCCGCCCTCGCCCTGGTTGTCGGCGCGCAGCACGAACAACATGTACTTGATGGACACCACCCAGATCAACGACCAGAAGATCAGCGCCAGGATCCCCAGCACCCCATCATGATTGACCTGCACCCCATAACTGCCGGAAAACACCTCTTTAAGGGTGTAGAGCGGGCTGGTGCCGATATCGCCATAAACCACCCCGACCGCCGCCACCAACATGCCGATTGGCTTTGCGCTGGAATGCCCGGCACCCGCCGCCTGACTATTTACCTGACCCATCAACCACTCCTGCCCTTTTGACCTGAGGTCTTTTATAAACAGCCCAGCTATACACTTAAGCCCAAAGCTAAGCTATACACAGCATGTGCCGCTGTACTTCTGGTAACAGATTATTTGTTGACTACCAACCTAGCCCCGGTGCAACGGCGCGCAGCATAGCGCAGCACTCGTCGTATTTCCCTGCATAAAGCTGGTCAAGTGCGTTTCCCGTCGCTAGAATTGCGCACTTTTTGATCAGAGGCACATCAAGTGCCCGTCCGCTGCCCTGTCGTGCCCGACTGGCGGCGTCATTCAATACCGAGGTTAGACATGTCCACCACCATCGCAAAAGCCAACCCCAAGGTTGGCTTTGTTTCCCTGGGTTGCCCGAAGGCGCTCGTCGACTCCGAGCGCATCCTCACGCAACTGCGCATGGAAGGCTACGACGTCGTGTCCACTTATCAGGACGCCGATGTGGTGGTGGTCAACACCTGTGGCTTCATTGATTCAGCCAAGGCAGAGTCTCTGGAAGTGATCGGCGAAGCCATCAAGGAAAACGGCAAGGTCATCGTCACCGGCTGCATGGGTGTGGAAGAAGGCAATATCCGCAACGTGCACCCAAGCGTGCTGGCCGTGACCGGTCCGCAGCAGTACGAGCAGGTGGTCAACGCCGTGCACGAGGTAGTGCCGCCGCGCCAGGACCACAACCCGCTGATCGACCTGGTGCCACCCCAGGGCATCAAGCTGACCCCGCGTCATTATGCGTACCTGAAGATTTCCGAAGGCTGCAACCACAGCTGCAGCTTCTGCATCATCCCGTCGATGCGCGGCAAGCTGGTCAGCCGCCCGGTGGGCGATGTACTGGACGAGGCCCAGCGCCTGGTCAAGTCTGGCGTCAAGGAACTGCTGGTGATCTCCCAGGACACCAGCGCCTACGGCGTCGATGTGAAGTACCGCACCGGTTTCTGGAACGGCGCGCCGGTGAAAACCCGCATGACCGAACTGTGCGAAGCCCTGAGCAGCCTGGGTGTGTGGGTGCGCCTGCACTACGTGTACCCTTACCCGCACGTCGACGAATTGATCCCGTTGATGGCCGCCGGCAAGATCCTGCCGTACCTGGACATCCCGTTCCAGCACGCCAGCCCCAAAGTGCTCAAGGCCATGAAACGCCCGGCCTTCGAAGACAAGACCCTGGCGCGCATCAAGAACTGGCGCCAGATATGCCCCGAGCTGATCATCCGCTCGACCTTTATCGTCGGCTTCCCCGGCGAAACCGAAGAAGACTTCCAGTACCTGCTGGACTGGCTGACTGAAGCCCAGCTGGATCGCGTCGGCTGCTTCCAGTACTCGCCGGTGGAAGGTGCCCCGGCCAACCTGCTGGACCTGGCCGTGGTGCCGGATGACGTCAAGCAAGACCGCTGGGAGCGCTTCATGGCCCATCAACAGGCCATCAGCTCGGCCCGCCTGCAACTGCGTATCGGCAAGGAAATCGAAGTGCTGATCGACGAAGTGGACGAGCAAGGCGCGGTCGGCCGTTGCTTCTTCGACGCACCGGAAATCGACGGCAATGTATTTATCGATGACGCCAGCGGCCTCAAGCCAGGCGACAAGGTCTGGTGCACGGTCACCGACGCCGACGAGTACGACCTCTGGGCGCAAAAACGCGACTAAGCTGTAAAAAATTGAAAAAGC
The DNA here is from genome assembly GCF_058742075.1 of Pseudomonas sp. HC1(2025). Taxonomy (NCBI): domain Bacteria; kingdom Pseudomonadati; phylum Pseudomonadota; class Gammaproteobacteria; order Pseudomonadales; family Pseudomonadaceae; genus Pseudomonas; species Pseudomonas sp. HC1(2025). The sequence continues at coordinate 4,556,533 of NZ_CP196017.1, forward strand.
CCTGCTTCTGAACAAGATGCGGGGCTTTTTTAGGTCTATCGTTTGCTCCATCAACGCCAACAAGCAGCAAGGAGCAGCGGGCATGGGCCAGCACTCGGTCATCCACACCCCAAAAACCAGCGACTACCCGGAACTGACCCGGATCTGGGAGGCCTCGGTGCGCGCCACCCATGACTTCCTGCCGCAAAGCTACATCGAACGCCTCAGGCACCTGGTGCTGACGCGCTACCTGGATGCCGTGATGTTGATCTGCACCAAGGACGCGCGCCAACGGATCACCGGGTTTGCCGGCGTTGCGGCGGGCAAGGTGGAAATGCTGTTCATCGACCCGCACTACCGGGGCCAGGGCCTGGGCCGGCAGTTGCTGCACTATGCCATTACCTCGATGAATGCCGATGAACTGGACGTCAACGAACAAAACCCCCAGGCCCTGGGCTTCTATATCAAGCAGGGTTTTGAAGTGATCGGGCGCACCGAGCATGACGGCATGGGGCAGCCTTATCCGTTGCTGCATATGCGTTTGCGCCAGGCCCAGCAAACACGCAGTGGCTGACACCTCCCACAAAAAGCAACTGCGGCGAAATGGGGCCGGGATTAACCGGCTCCAGGCAGGTACAATAGCTGCCCCCTTTTGTTACGGCCCTTGTCATGACTGACCCCATACGCCTCTCCAAACGCCTTATCGAACTGGTCGGTTGCTCCCGTCGGGAGGCCGAGCTGTTCATCGAAGGCGGCTGGGTCTCGGTGGATGGCGAAGTGATCGATGAACCGCAGTTCAAGGTCACGACACAAAAAGTCGAACTTGATCCCGAGGCCAAGGCCACCGCTCCAGAGCCGGTGACTATCCTGTTTCATGCGCCGGCCGGCATGGACGTCGACAGCGCGATGCAGTCCCTCAGCGCCGAGACCCTGTCCGAGGAGCACCGCTTCAGCAAGCGCCCGCTCAAGGGCCACTTCCTGCGCCTGACCGCCAGCGCCGACCTGCAAGCCAAGGCCAGCGGCCTGTTGGTGTTTACCCAGGACTGGAAGATCCTGCGCAAGCTGACGGCCGACGCCGCCAAGATCGAGCAGGAGTATGTGGTTGAAGTCTCAGGCGACGTGGCCGAGCACGGCCTGAACCGCCTCGCCCACGGCCTGATGTACAAAGGCAAGGAGTTGCCTGCAGTCAAAGCCAGCTGGCAGAACGAGAACCGCCTGCGCTTTGCCCTGAAAAACCCGCAGCCCGGCATCATTGCCCTGTTCTGCGAAGCCATTGGCCTGAAGGTTGTGGCCATTCGCCGCATCCGCATTGGCGGCGTGTCCATCGGCAAGGTGCCGGTCGGCCAGTGGCGCTACATGTCCGGCAAAGAAAAGTTCTAAGCCACCCTATCTCTCGACCTCGCCCGCCCGGGAGAGGTCTACAGTCGAATACCAGGATTGCCCACCATGATTCACAACGACGTACTGCGCAGCGTGCGCTACATGCTCGACATCAGCGACAACAAGATGGTCGAGATCATCAAGATCGGCGGCATGGAAGTGTCCAAGGACGACCTGCTGACCTACCTCAAGAAAGACGAGGAAGAAGGCTTCGTGTTCTGCCCGGACGAAGTCATGGCGCACTTCCTCGATGGCCTGGTGATCTTCAAGCGCGGCAAGGACGAAAGCCGTCCACCGCAGCCGATCGAAACCCCGGTGACCAACAACATCATCCTCAAGAAACTGCGCGTGGCCTTCGAACTCAAGGAAGACGACATGCACGCCATCCTCAAGGCAGCCGAGTTCCCGGTGTCCAAGCCGGAACTGAGCGCGCTGTTCCGCAAGTTCGGCCACACCAACTATCGCCCGTGTGGCGACCAGTTGCTGCGTAACTTCCTCAAGGGCCTGACCCTGCGGGTTCGCGCGTAAACCATGAGTTACAACGTCTCGCCCGTCGGCTTCGTACGCTCCTGCTTCAAGGAGAAGTTCGCCATCCCGCGCCAGCCTCAACTGGCGCCCGCCGCCCGCGGCGTGTTGGAGTTGGTCGCGCCGTTCGACCAGGGTGAGGCAGTACAGGGCCTGGAGCAGGTCAGCCATGTGTGGCTGCTGTTCCTGTTTCATCAGGCCCTGGAAGACAAGCCGCGCTTGAAAGTGCGCCCGCCACGCCTGGGCGGCAACACGTCCATGGGCGTATTTGCCACCCGCGCGACCCATCGCCCCAATGGCATTGGCCAGTCAGTGGTCAAGCTGGACAAGGTAGAGCCGGGCCGGCTGTGGATTTCCGGGATCGATCTGCTCGATGGCACGCCGGTCCTGGATATCAAGCCGTATGTGCCCTATGCCGACATCATCGACACCGCCACCAACAGCATCGCCAGCAGCGCACCACCGCTGATTCCTGTGCAGTGGCTCAAGACCGCCCTGCACCAGGCTCACAGCCACGCCCAGCGCCTGGACGAGCCGCTGGTAGAGCTGATTGAGCAGTGTCTGGCGCAGGATCCACGGCCGGCGTATCAGACGCCAGGGCCGGAGCGCGAATATGGTGTGCGCTTCTGGGATGTGGATGTGCGTTGGCACTATCCCGAGGCGGGGATGATTTGTGTGCTTGAAGTGGTTGCGGCCGAATAAACGCCAAAAACAAATATGGGAGCTGGCCGGTGTAGGAGCTGGCTTGCCTGCGATGGCATCACTGTGGTGTAACTGATACACCGAGGTGCCTATATCGCAGGCAAGCCAGCTCCTACACCGGGCAGCTCCCACATTTTTTGACCGCGTTTATTTCTCGACGAACGCACGTTCGATCAGGTAGTCACCCGGCTCACGCATGCGTGGCGAAACCTTCAGGCCGAAGCTGTTCAGCACTTCGCTGGTCTCGTCGAGCATGCTCGGGCTACCGCACAGCATGGCGCGGTCGTCTTCAGGATTGATCGGCGGCAGGCCGATATCGCTGAACAGCTTGCCGCTGCGCATCAGGTCGGTGAGGCGGCCTTCGTTTTCGAACGGCTCGCGGGTCACGGTCGGGTAGTAGATCAACTTTTCACGCAGCGCTTCGCCGAAGAACTCGTTCTGTGGCAGGTGCTCGGTGATGAATTCGCGGTAAGCGACTTCGTTGACGTAACGCACGCCGTGGCACAGGATCACTTTTTCAAAGCGCTCGTAGGTTTCCGGGTCCTGGATCACGCTCATGAATGGCGCAAGACCAGTACCGGTGCTGAGCAGATACAGGTGTTTGCCCGGCTTCAGATCGTCGAGCACCAGGGTGCCCGTCGGTTTTTTGCTGATGATGATCTCGTCGCCTTCCTTCAAATGCTGCAATTGGGAAGTCAGCGGGCCATCCGGGACCTTGATGCTGAAGAACTCCAGATGCTCTTCCCAGTTCGGGCTGGCAATGGAGTAAGCACGCATGAGCGGGCGGCCGTTGGGCTGCTGCAGGCCGATCATCACGAACTGACCGTTCTCGAAGCGCAGGCCCGGGTCGCGGGTGCACTTGAAGCTGAACAGAGTGTCGTTCCAGTGATGAACACTGAGGACACGCTCGTGGTTCATGTTGCTCATGTACGGGGAACTCCTGGAAATGGGTCTGCGCCAAAATGATAGGTGCGCAATTGCACAGTATTCTAATGGCGGCGACAATATCTGTTAACTGGATTATTAAGATAAGGGTTATCGGTTATATCGATATGCGATTTACTCTCCGTCAACTGCAAGTCTTCGTCGCCGTCGCCCAGCAGGAAAGTGTGTCACGCGCTGCTGGCCTTCTGGCCTTATCTCAATCCGCCGCCAGCACCTCGATCACCGAGCTGGAGCGCCAATCCAGCTGCCAATTGTTCGACCGCGCCGGTAAACGCCTGAGCCTCAACGCCCTGGGTCATCAGTTGCTGCCCCAGGCGGTGGCGCTGCTGGACCAGGCCAAGGAAATCGAAGACCTGCTCAACGGCAAGTCCGGCTTCGGCTCCCTGGCAGTCGGCGCGACCCTGACCATCGGCAATTACCTGGCCACACTGCTGATCGGCAGTTTCATGCAGCAGCATCCCGAGAGCCAGGTGAAGCTGCATGTACAGAACACTGCGCATATCGTGCATCAGGTTGCGCATTACGAAATTGATCTGGGTCTAATCGAAGGTGACTGCAGCCACCCGGACATTGAGGTGCAAACCTGGGTCGAGGATGAACTGGTGGTGTTCTGTGCGCCCCAGCATCCCCTGGCCCTGCGTGGCCAGGCGAGCATGGAGCAGTTGACCCATGAAGCCTGGATCCTGCGGGAGCAGGGCTCCGGGACGCGCCTGACGTTTGATCAGGCCATGCGCCATCATCGCAGCGCGCTGAATATCCGCCTGGAGCTGGAGCACACCGAAGCAATCAAGCGCGCCGTGGAGTCGGGATTGGGGATTGGCTGCATTTCCCGCCTGGCGCTACGGGATGCGTTCCGGCGCGGCAGCCTGGTGCCCGTCGAGACCCCGGACCTGGACCTGGCCCGGCAGTTCTACTTTATCTGGCATAAACAGAAGTACCAGACCTCGGCCATGCGCGAGTTCCTCGAACTGTGCCGCGCCTTTACCGCCGGGGTGCAGCGCAGCGACGAGATCGTGCTGCCGAATATCGCCTAGATCAGGATCACGGCCCACACCACGGTAATCATGGTCAGCGCGACGAATTGCGCGGCGCTGCCCATGTCCTTGGCGTTTTTCGACAAGGGGTGGCGATCCAGGGAGATCCGGTCGATGGCCGCTTCCACCGCCGAGTTGAGCAACTCGACAATCAACGCAAGCAAGCACACGGCAATCAACAGTGCGCGCTCTACACGGCTGACGCTGAGGAAAAAGCTCAACGGAATCAGGATAACGTTGAGCAACACCAACTGACGAAAAGCCGCCTCGCCGGTGAAAGCGGCACGCAGGCCATCGAGGGAATAGCCCCCGGCGTTGAAGATACGTTTGATACCGGTTTGACCCTTGAAAGGCGACATAGGTAGGCAACTGAGCAAAAAAGATGGAAGGAAGCTAGAGCACGCCAAGTCAAAAAAGCGTGAATCGAGCAGGCCTATGAGTGGGAAATTGACTCAAGTTGTTGCAACAGCAGCGCCGCCTGGGTGCGGGTGCGCACGCCCAGCTTACGGAAGATCGCGGTAACGTGTGCCTTGATGGTCGCTTCAGACACGCTCAGCTCATAGGCGATCTGCTTGTTCAGCAAGCCCTCGCAGACCATGGTCAATACACGAAACTGCTGTGGCGTGAGGCTGGCGAGCCCTTCCTGGGCGGCCTTGGCTTCGGCGGACACGTTGATTTCTTCGAATGCCTGCGGCGGCCATGAGACATCACCGTCCAACACCGTGCGCACCGCTGCTTGAATCTGCTCCATGGAGCTGGACTTGGGGATAAAACCACTGGCCCCGAACTCGCGGGAACGCACTACGACGTCTGCCTCTTCCTGGGCCGACACCATCACCACCGGAATCTGCGGGTATTGCCCGCGCAACAGCACCAGGCCGGAAAACCCGTAGGCACCGGGCATGTTCAGGTCCAGCAGCACCAGATCCCAATCGGTCTTGTCAGTCAGGCGGGCTTCCAGCTCAGCGATGCTGCCCACTTCCACCAGGCGGACGTCCGGGCCCAGGCCCAGTGTGACGGCCTGGTGCAGCGCGCTGCGGAAAAGCGGGTGGTCATCGGCAATCAGGATTTCGTATGTGGCCATTTATTAAATGATCCTGTTTTTTATGGGAGCACCGATGGGTTCAGTGCTCGCCAACGTACAAGGTGCCAGCCAGCGGCTGTCACGAACAGTTACGCTTGATGGCATTTTAGCCGGCTCAGGCGATGCAGTGCCATCATGCAAAGGTCATCTGACACCGAAGTCCTACAGATAAGGTGCCAGACGCGTGTGGACACTGTCCGTCGGATCCAACGCCAACTGGAACTTGGCCGCCAGGTAATGGGTACTGAAAACATCCAGGTAGGCGTCCAGCACTTCGCTGGCCTGCTGGTCCTCGGCCAGTTCCAGGCACAACGCGGCCACTTCGGCGGTGCAGAAGTGGTCATCACGCTTGGAGCGGCGCAATTTGTAGCGCGAAAGCTGCTCCGGCTCCAGGCTCAGTACCGGCAGGTGCTCCAGATACGGGCTCTTGCGAAACATCTTGCGCGCTTCGCTCCAGGTGCCGTCCAGCAGGATAAACAACGGGCGCTTGCCCTGCGCCACCTTCACCTCGCTGACCACCCGCTGCGGCGCCACAAACTCGCCGGGAAAGACGATGTAGGGCTGCCATTGCGGGTCGGCCAGCAGCGCCAGCAACTCAGGTTCGACGGCCGTGCGCGTCCAGGGGAAGGCGCTGGTGTCTTCGATCACATCAGCGATCAGCCAACCGGTATTGCTGGGCTTCATCGGCTCCACATCGTGCATCAACAGGCACATGGCCGACCTGGCCTGGACCTTGGGACGCCAGGCGCACAGGCAGTATTGGGGGATCACTCGGCATCTGGGGCAACGTTCGGCACGCGAGCCGCGTGCGACAAAGGGGCTGACGGCACGGGCCAGGCGCTGGGTACGCAGACGGAACACCGCGTGGCTCATAGCGGGTGCCGTTGTGAAGCGATGAAAATCGACACGGACAAAACTCGGGGGCAGGCAAAAGTGCCAGCAGTTTACCAGAGCCGCCCCGCCAATACGCCTGGCCGTCGCGGCGACAGGTCACCTATAATCCTGCGCCACTGAACGCATAGCGCAGTGATGGGTCTATGGACCAGTAACCGAATCAGGAGAGTTTCATGCTGCGTCTTATGTTGCGTCTTGCCGCCCCGACCGTCGCCCTGGCGCTGGTATTGCCCTTGGGCGCCCAGGCAGCCTCCCTGGTGGAGCTGCAAATGAACAAGAAACTGCAAAGCGTCGCGGCAGAAAGCAACAAAGACCTGCCCAGGGAAATTGATGAACAAACCCTGGAAGTGGCCTACACCGTCGAAGGCATGCAACTGATTGATCACTTGAGCGTGCTGCCCGAGCGCGCCGAGCAAATGCGCGCCAACCCCAAAGCCGTGTATTTCCAACTGGGACAAAGCGTTTGCCTGAACAAAGGCTATCGCGAGTTGATGGCCAAGGGCGCCGTGATGCGCTACGAAATCACCGAAAACAAGACCAACCGGCCAGTGGCCTCGGTCAAGTTCGTCGAGACTGATTGCCCGGCCCCGGCCAAGAAGAAAAAGTAAGCCCCCTCTCCCACGCGCCGTTGGCCAACGGCGCGACAGCTCCCGCCCGCAAAACCTCGATCAATGCCCATTAAGTTATTGCCAGACAAGACTTTAGGGGCTCATGATCCAGCGATCCGGTAACATTTCCAGGGCAAAAAAGGTTGCCCTCGCGTGACTTGCAGTGCAAAGGTTTTTAACCACAAGGAACATACAGAGCCTGTTTCGTCGCCGTCAGCAGCCTGCAAGCAAGACGCCGGGGCTCTGTAACGAAGGAGAAGCTGAATGCCTGATCAACCGAATGACCTGCTGTCCCGTCATTTTCCAGAAAACGGGACCGACCTTACACAACAGGTCGAAGCGCAACTCAAGCTGATTGCCCCCAGCAGCCCGAATATTTCCCTGTATCGCGACATGATCCTCACCGTGCTGCGCATGGCCCAGGACGACCGCGACCGCTGGAACGCCAAGATCACATTGAAGGCGATAAATGAACTGGACCATGCGTTTCGCGTGCTCGAACAGTTCAAGGGCCGACGCAAGGTCACCGTCTTCGGCTCGGCCCGCACACCAGTGGAAAGCCCGCTCTATGCCCTGGCCCGGGAAGTGGGCGCAGCCCTGGCCCGCTCGGACCTGATGGTCATCACCGGCGGCGGCGGCGGCATCATGGCCGCGGCCCACGAAGGGGCGGGCCTGGAACACAGCCTGGGGTTCAATATCACCCTGCCCTTTGAGCAGCATGCCAACCCGACCATTGATGGCACGGAAAACCTGCTGTCATTTCACTTCTTCTTTACCCGCAAGCTGTTTTTCGTCAAGGAAGCTGATGGGTTGGTGCTCTGCCCCGGCGGCTTCGGCACCCTGGATGAAGCGCTGGAAGTCCTGACGTTGATCCAGACCGGCAAGAGCCCGTTGGTGCCTGTGGTGCTGCTGGACGAGCCCGGCGGCGGTTTCTGGAAAGGTGCCCTGGAGTTTGTTCGCAACCAACTGGAGGCCAACCGCTACATCTTACCCACCGATCTCAAGCTGGTACGCCTGGTTCACAGCGCTGAAGAGGCGGTGCATGAAATCAACCAGTTCTATGCCAACTTCCATTCCACCCGCTGGTTGAAGCGCCAGTTCGTGGTGCGCATGAACCATCCGCTCAGCGAGCAGGCAATGGCGCATATACAGACGGCCTTCGCTGATCTGCGGCTCAGTGATGACTTCCAGCAACTGCCCTACGGGGGCCAAGAGCACGATGAAGCACGCTTCAGCCACCTGACACGCCTGGTGTTCAACTTCACCGGGCGGAACCAGGGGCGATTGCGGGAGTTGGTGGATTACATCAACCTGCCGGAGAACTGGGCTGAGGCTCAGGGCAAAGCACAGCAACGGGTAGCGCCGGAACCGGCGTGATGCCGTAAAACACAAAAAAGGCCCGCTATTTTCATAGCGGGCCTTTTTTAGTGCTGTTTTATGTGGGAGCTGTCGAGCCCCTGCGAGGCGCGATGGCGGCGTGTCAGGCAATACACTATTCGCTGTGAGGCCACCATCGAAGCCTCGCAGGAGCTCGACAGCTCCCACCTTTGATCGTCGCTTGCCGAAGAATCAGTCGTCCAGATCTCGACCGCTCAACAGCCGGCTGATCATCTCCATCGAAAACCCGCGATAACTCAAAAAACGCCCTTGCTTGGCACGCTCACGGGCATCAATAGGCAGATGGCCAGCAAATTTGCGGCGCCAGGTGTCTTCCAGTTGTGTTTGCCAACTGATGCCACACTCGCGCAGTGCCAGATCAATATCGGCGCGCTGCAAGCCCCGCTGGCTCAGCTCCTCGCGAATCCGCGCAGGCCCGTAGCCCGAGCGTGCCCGGTAGGAAACAAAACTTTCGAGATATCGGGCTTCGGAAAGCAGCCCCTCTTCCGTCAGGCGGTCGAGGGCTGTTTCGATCATTTCAGGAGGGGCGCCACGCTGACGCAATTTACGCGTCAGCTCGACACGACCATGCTCGCGTCGTGCGAGCAGGTCCATTGCCGTACGCCGTACGGCAACCAGCGTATCGAGTACAACTGTCATCGTTGGACTCAGATATCAGCGTCGGCTTCTGCCATGTCATCAACAGGTTCACGGTTAGCCGCAGCCTTGACGTCTGGCGCCGGGGTCAGCAGCTTGTCGCGGATTTGCTTCTCAAGGGTCGCCGCGATATCCGGGTTGTCCTGCAGGAACTTGGCCGAGTTGGCCTTGCCCTGACCGATCTTGCTGCCGTTGTAGGCATACCAGGCACCGGACTTCTCGACAAAACCGTGCAGCACGCCCAGGTCGATCATCTCGCCGTTCAGGTAGATACCCTTGCCGTAGAGAATCTGGAACTCAGCCTGACGGAATGGCGGGGCTACCTTGTTCTTCACCACCTTGACGCGGGTTTCGCTACCGACAACCTCGTCACCTTCCTTCACCGCGCCGGTACGGCGGATGTCCAGACGGACCGAAGCGTAGAACTTCAGCGCGTTACCACCGGTGGTGGTTTCCGGGCTGCCGAACATTACGCCGATCTTCATCCGGATCTGGTTGATGAAGATCACCAGGCAGTTGGCGTTCTTGATGTTACCGGTGATTTTACGCAGGGCCTGGGACATCAGACGGGCTTGCAGGCCGACGTGCATGTCGCCCATTTCGCCTTCGATCTCGGCCTTCGGCACCAGGGCCGCCACGGAGTCGACCACGATCACGTCGATGGCGTTGGAGCGCACCAGCATGTCGGTGATTTCCAGGGCTTGTTCGCCAGTGTCCGGCTGCGAAACCAGCAGGTCGTCGACATTGACGCCCAGCTTGCCCGCGTATTCAGGATCCAGGGCGTGCTCGGCATCGACGAACGCGCAGGTGGCGCCCATTTTTTGGGCCTGGGCAATCACCGACAGGGTCAGGGTGGTTTTACCAGAAGACTCTGGACCGTAGATTTCAACGATACGGCCTTTTGGCAGGCCGCCAATGCCGAGCGCGATGTCCAGACCCAGAGAGCCAGTGGAAATAGCCGGGATCGCCTGACGGTCGTGATCGCCCATACGCATTACGGCACCCTTGCCGAATTGACGTTCGATCTGACCCAGGGCCGCAGCCAAGGCTTTCTTCTTGTTGTCGTCCATTAAAGTCCTCACGTAATCAATAAGGCCTGACGGCCAACACCTGTATAAGTAGACAGTATTGTTCCATAAAGATCGGGGATCGCCTACCCCTGATTTTCTATTTCTGCTGCAGCTCGTCGCAACAGCCCCTCTAATGCGGCCTTTACCGTTTGTCGGCGGACCTCGTCGCGGTTGCCGGGGAAGTGCTGGCACTCGGCCGTAACCTCTTCGCCGACGCCCCAGGCCAGCCATACGGTGCCCACCGGTTTGTCCGGCGAGCCGCCATCGGGGCCCGCCACACCACTGACCGCCACGGCAAACCGCGCCAGGCTTTTTTCCTGGGCGCCCCGGGCCATGGCCTCGACCACTTCACGGCTGACCGCGCCGACCTTGGGGAACAAACCCTGCGGCACATTCAGCTGGCGGGTCTTCTGCCGATTGGAATAGGTCACGTACCCGGCCTCGAACCAGGCCGAACTCCCCGGAATACGGGTGATGGCTTCGGCAATACCACCACCGGTGCAGGACTCGGCGGTGGTGACGTGGGCATTGAGCACCTGCAAACGCCGGCCAAGTTCGGCGGCGAGTTGGGTAATTTCCTTCACGGTCGTCTCCAGGAAAGTGCGGGGGTTTGCCTACCCTACAGGAGCCCATCGGCCACGCAAGGTGCAGACAGGTTCATCGACTTACCGGGAGATGGCCTGCACATAGGCCTGGCAGGCCCGCAACGCGATCAATCCGTCATCACCGGCATCGGTGATGCCGATAATTCGTTGAGCATGCGCCGGGTCAAGTCGGCCTCGCGTGGCGCCATGAACCACGCTGCCGGCGGCGGTGGCTGGCATTGCGTGGCTGTTGGCGGGGTCGGCGGGGTCGAGAAGGACTGACAAGCGCACATCAGCAGTGGCCAGCCGGTCGCGCAGATAAACCTGGTGACGCTGTGCATCGTTCAACTCCCGGGTGTGTTGTTGATCGCTGGCCTGAAGCTGTTGCTCCAACGCCTGGCGCCTGTGCTGTTCGGCCCGGTATTGGCCCAGCGCCGCCTGGCTTTGTCGGTTGAGCACCTCTGAATGCCGCGCAGCCTGGCGTTCAAAGGCAAGGCCATGGCGCCAGGCCTGGACCTGCCAACTGGCTGCCGCCGAGATAGCCATCAGCAGGGCAACCGCCCATATGCGCCCGCTCAACGGCATAACACTGCCCTCGCCTTTTCCCACAACTGTTGGCGGTGCTCCAGTCCGTTAAGGCCACCATTGATACGGCGGGTGATGCTGGTGAATTGGTCCTGGTCCGCCAGTTCATTCAAGCCATTGCTGTGCCAGAACCAGGCGGCGGATTCCGCCGCCCATTGCGGTTGTTCCAGCAGTTCGGGGAAATGCAGCAGACGTTCATCGCCAAATAGCGCCCGGCTGCAGGCCAGGTAATTGCGCCGCCCGGTAATCTGGATCAAGCCGCGGCCCCGGTACTTCTGGCCGTCACCGTCGGCGTCGGGAGTGTTGCCCAGACGTGCAGCCAAGGTGCCCGTGTCGTATTTGCTCAAGTAGTGCTCGCCGCCCAGTTCACGCACGTAACGCAGCTCGCCGGACTCATGCCCGACCTGGGCGATAAAGGCCGCCATCCGCTTAGGCCCGGTGATGTGTCGATGAAGCATGGCGGCGTTCAACGCCAAAATAAAAACACCCGCTTGGGCGCGGGCGTTAGGCAGGATCTGTTGCAACTGCGTCAGCGTGATCATCCTTGATCTCCAACCATTTAAGAGGCCAATCCACGGGCCATGATCGAACTGCGATACCCCGTCGTGGTGTCGCCTACATGGGTCACCTTGTCAATAGACCAGCGCCCCTGCATATAGCCCGGCCAGGTTTCATCCAGCAACAACAGGCCTTCGGCGGACAGCAACGGGTTACCAGGGCAGTCGATAGTGATGCTCAAACCTTCACGCCCCACCCGGCGCAACTCGCCCTGTGCCACTGAGCGCGCTTCGGTTTCACTCTGGCACCGTTGGCGCAACGTCTTGAACGGTGCGATCCCCACCTCGACCACGCGCTGGCGAGAGGCCGCGGCATCCCACCAACTGACACGGCAACCCTGGTATTTGGCCCGCGCATTTTCATCAACCCGGGCACTGATAAACGCCTGCTCGCCGGGACGGTTGTCATGGGTCACCGACAGCCGCACATCCGGCAGTTGCTGGCCCGAGAGCGACTTGACCTGGCCGCTTTCCGCCAGCACATACAGCTCGTTGACCGGCTTGGTCACCGCGTTGTAACGCCCGGCCAGGCGGGTGATAAAGCCCATGTCGGTCTCGTTGGACTGGTCGATATGATCAATCGCAATCCCATCCAGCGACGGCGCCACCCTGGGCGAAAACCCATGCCGCGTCGCCAGTTGGCGAAACAGCGCACCGAGGGTCGTGGGCCCATGGCTGGCGGAACGGCGCTGGCGGTAGCCACTCTGGTCCATCACGCTGAACGGCGCCGCCGTGGCCACGAGCGCCAGGCGCATGGGAAACAGGTAGGGGGTGCGCTGGGTAATCACAAACTCGCCTTTTTCCACCAGGCCCGACTCGCGGTAACCCACGCGCAAACCGATCTTGGCGCCCAGGCTCGGCAGGCCTTCCAGGCCCTCGATATTGATGGTCAGTTCCAGGCGGTCGGATTCGATCCCGGCCGCATCGGTGTGCTTCCACTGCATCAGCCGCGGGTTGATCAGAGCTGCGTTGGCGCCATAAATCTCCACGACCGGGGTAAATCCCATTGCCATGCTGCCTCCTTAATCCCAGGCCGAAACGGGCTTTGCAACACCCGGTTGCGCGTCCATCTCGGGCACGATCACCCCTACGCCCGCCGGCAACACCGGGCCATGCTCGGCAAGCCCGGGGTTCAAGCGCCAGAGGGTTTCTTCGGCCGCGTCATCGCACCGCCCCAGCTCGCGGTAGAGCAGCAGGTTGACCGAATCACCGGCAATACTTCGTACTCTACGCATTGACGAACTCCTCCAGCACCAGCGACCAATTGATCAACATGGCAGTGCCGTCGTCGATCACATTGGCCTGGTTTTCCGTGAGCCCGGTAATGCGCCACAGGCCCCAGTTGCGGCCGATGCCATCGACCAACGGCAGCGGCGCCCGTGCATCCTGCAAGGCGCGCAATTGGTCCAGGCGCTGCATGCCGACGGCCGCCATAGCGGTGCCGGCGAAGGTCAGCTTTTCCAACTTCTGGCCGTTTTGCCGCGACTGGGGCTTGCTGGCAATAATCTCCAGGTCACCCCAGCCGCCATCACTGCTGCGCTGGAGCGTGGAATAGGCGAACCCTCGGGACAGCCCGAAAATAAAGTCGCCCAGCACCATCTGCTGTCGCATTAATCACCTCCATCGGTCAGTGCCGCGTTGCGCCGAACCGCCAGTGAATCGGTGAGCATCGGCACGCATTCGTTTTGCAGGGTTTGCAGGACCCGGTCGACCACCTGCTGGGCGTCGGCGGGGTTGACGCCGGTGATCTGGATGCTCGGTGCCAGGGTGACCTGGACGTTGTCCGAGCGGGCGCTGTTGAGCTCTTTGCTCACTGCATCGGGCGATGGCAGGCGATTGCTGGAAGGGAAGAGTTTCTCACCCAGCCAGGTGCCCGCTTCGCCGCCCAACAGGCCGCCGATCAGGCCACCGACGGCAGTGCCAACGCCTGGCAAAACCAGGGTACCAAGGGCCGCCCCGGCAGTGGCGCCGGCCCATGCACCGCCGGCAGTGCCGAGGCTACTGCCAACCGCTTGCAGGTCGCCGTTGCGCACACCTTGGACGAGGTTGACGGCGGTGTCGGCGTAGCGCAGCGGCGCAAGGGATCGAGTGCCGACGGACTCCAGTTTGGTCATCGTTGAAACCAGGCTGGAGGGGATAGTCTTGGGCAAAACCAGCGCTGGAGCGCTGAGCAACAGCGGCCCACGAACGGGTGAAACAAGCGCCTTGGATGAACGCTCGCCCAGGCGCGGAGCGGGCCGATCAGCTTGAAACGACGCACCATGAAAACCCACTTTGGGCCCGTCAAACGCCTTGCTGGCCTGTCCAAAAATACGCTGCAGCGTTGCCATTGACCCAACAATGCTGCTGCCGACGCGGGTGGTTTTTTTCGACGACGACCGCTCCGTGAGTCTCTCGCGCAGCGTTTTTTTCGGCAGAAAACGCGCACGTCCCTTCAAGGTTTCGGTCGCCCCTGGGCAGCAGCAATCCTTGCTATCGTCGCGAAACAGTTTCCCCACGCCGGGCAACTTGCCAAGCGTCACATCGACAGCCTTGCCCGTTAACCGGCTCCTGGCCGTCTCGAGATAGCCCTCCCCCAACCACTTTGCCCCCTTGGTGTACCAGGAGTCCGCTGCCGGCTCCTTGTCCTGGGTGGCCTCTGGAGCCACAGGGACGGAGCTTGCAGCGACACCACCGAGCAGGGAGCCGCCCGTGATAAACAGGGTGCCATTAAGGGTTTCCAGGCTCTCGCGCAGGCGCACCTGTTCTTCGGTCAACGCGTGGATATGTAGGCTGGCATTGGCCAGGGCCAGGCTCAGCTCAGACGGCGGCTCTGTTGCGCCGCCCACACTGGAGGTGCCAACCAGACTTTCGTCCTGTGCTTCAAGCAGGCCCGGCAGTTGCAAGGCTCCACTTTCGGCCAGTGCGGGAAAGGTCATCCAGCGCTTGTCTTCGTCGGCGAGCTTGAGCGTATATCGAGGGTCTTGCATCTCGCTCTACTCCTATTTGACGCCAAGGCGACTGATCGCGATGTCGTAGCGGCGCAATGCTTTTGCGGCATTCCATTCAAGAATTTCCGCTTCGTTTACCGAGTAAACCAGCGGTACAACATCGAGGATTACTTCGATATCGCGCTGCGAAAGAAGTCCGCCGGTTTGTTTAAAAAATCGTCGATGCGCTCCTGCATCTCCGTCCAGTCCGGCACGGTCAGGCCGTCCAGGTCGGGGATCATCAGGCCGGTGCAGTGCGAGGTAATGAACTCGGCGCGCTCTTTGTTGGTGGGGAGCTTTTTCATCACCTTGGTGGCGCGCAGGGCGGGCATTTCCAGGGTGACGCTGGTCAACACGCGACCGGCCACGTCCAGTGGCAGCAGCAGTTGCACCTGCTCGCCGGGCTCGTTGGAACCTCCCAGGAAGAACGAAGCCGGGCGCGTCGACAGGTCGTGCACGTACTGCACGATGCTCACGTAGTCCGGGCGCTTGAGTTGGTCGAGTTCTTTTTCCGAAAGGCCGGTGGCCAGCTTGGCCAGTTCGAAGAATTGATCGTCCTCGTCATCACCCGCACGGGCCAGCGCCTGTTTTTGTGGGGCGTAGAACAAGGGTTTGAGTTGGATCTGCTCGATCGTCGCACCGCTGTCGGCGGTGATGGGCGCCAGCAGGATATGCAGGGGTGGCTTCCAGGCCATGGGCGAAACTCCTTGATGAACAATGTTGAACACGTGGACACGGTAAATGCGGGAGCTGGCTTGCCAGCTCCCACACTGGCCGTGCCTATTTCCGATTCGTGGAAAGGTTTACGGCATCAACACCGCACGCCGGGCATCGCCGAGGATGTCGACGCCGTTGAGCACAAACTTCTGGGTGCGCACGTCGATGTCGATCACCGGCACGCCGTTGTCCAGGCGATGGTAGGTGCGGCAGGACAGATCCAGGGTGGTGGTCGCCTTTTCGCCCATCTTCAGCTTGGCTTCCTCCAGGGATTTGAGCTTGCCGCCGACGGTGTGGTAGGTGAAGTAGGTCTTGCCGTCCTGGTCCTGGCCCGCTTCGCGCACGTTAAGCAGGATGTCTTCGCCCAGGCGCACGCCCAGGGCCAGCATGATTTCGGGACCGGCGCCTTGCAGCACCAGCTTGGCGCTGAGTACCTTGCCACTCTTGGCCATTTCCTCGGCGATAAAGCGCCCGCTGGACATGGGCTCCATGTCGAACTCGATCTTCGGCGGGGTGAATTCCTCGACGGTCGCCGACAGCGGCAGGCCCTGGAGGGTGGCCGCAATGGCCTGTCTTACTCGGTTGGTAAACATTAGAGAACGTCCTCCAGGAATTGCTCGATGATTTCATCGCGGGCATTGAGTTGATAAACCATGTGTTCGTTCGGCGCGTAGCGGCCGTAGTCGATCACGATGAACCAGGTGCCGTTCTTGTACTTCTCGACACTGTTGAGTTCCGGGTGCAGGTACACGCTGCCACCGGGGATGGTTTCGTCGGCCACCAGGGTTTGCAGCCAGTCGTTGATGCGCTTGACCTCCTGGTCCATGAACGACTTGGTCAGGTTGTGCGCCATGGCTTTCTGCCCGGCCTTGACCAGCTTGCGGCTGATGGCGTCTTCCAGGCCGACATAGCTGATGAACTTGCCGGTGACGGAGCGGTTACCCAGCAGCGAGAAGCCGCCGAGGACGGTGCGCGCGTAGTAGCTCACGCCGTAGCGGTTGAGCAGGTCGCCTTCGGTGGAGGTGTCGAGGATGTTGTACTCGACCACGCGGGAAACGTCTTCGGCGAAGGTCACCTGATTGCCCGGGCTTTCCCACTGCTTGACCTTGGCCAATGCGGCGATGGCCAGGGACGACGGCGCGAGGAACACGTTTTTCTTCGCAGCCTTGGAGTACACCGACGGCATGTTGTGCACCAGCAGGCAGCGGTCGAAACCCAGGCCTTCGCCACCCAGCTCGCCGCTGTAGGTCACTTGGTCGGCGACGCTGGCGTCTTTGCCGTCCAGCACCACACGGGCCTTGATGCGCTTGCCGAACGTGGCAAATTCACCGGCCACAGCCTTGGTCCCGGTAAAGCCCGGGGCGCCGATGATGGTCAGGTCTTCCGGCACGCTACCAAGCGCCGCGAGGCCCAGTTTGCGACCGGTTACCGGCTCATTGCCACCGATCACGTTGTTGAGGGTATCGGCCGGGGTGGCGCCCTCTTCGACGATCACCACATACACCGGCACCTTGACCACTTTGAGGATCTGGTACACCGCATGAAACAACGTGCCCGACTCGGCGCCGGTGGGGTCCAGCAGCGCCTGGGCGGTGAAGCTGTTGATACGGAACGGGGCGTTTTTCGGGATCGACAAGTGCGCATTGGGCGCGGTGCCGACCAGGCCGATCACGTTGTCACCCAGGCCACCCATGGCCTCGGGGGATTCGCTGGCATTGACGGTGATGCCGTTATGCTCGAAGTTCAAAACCTCAGCCATGATTATTCAGCCTTCTTGGTGACGGCCTTCTTGGCCGGTGGGGTGTCTTGGGCGGCAGCCAGCACGCTGGTCAATTCCAGGCGGCCGGCGGTGCGCAGGGCGGTTGCTTCGACGTCCAGCAGCTCCAGTTCCTGGCCGACGGTGGACCAGTGGCCACCTCCGGTGGGGAATGGGATGAGGACGGTGTAGGTTTGGCGGTTGGCCATGGGAGACTCCAGAAACGCGAAAGCCCCAGCGATGGGGCTTTCTTGGATGCGAAAAAAAACCGCTTTCGCGGTGTTTGTGATTGCTGCCGGTTTACTCACCCGGCAGTGGGTAACGAGCCTTGATTTCGGCGACTTTAGCCCGCCATGCTTTCTCCTTGGCCTCGGTCTGATCGTACTGCCACTCCATATAGAGCGGGTCCGCATCTACTCGGTAGGCCTGGCGACGATTGAAAGCCAAATCAGCAGCCTGTTCGATCTGCAAAGCGGTGTCGACTTCGGCTTTAGAAAAACCCATCTCAAGCAACTGCTCTACAGTCACATTGTAGAAAGTCTGATCTTTATTTCTGAATTCTTTAATCATCATCAAACTCCAGCAGCTACGACGTTGCCAACATTACTCAGCAAATTGGACAGACTCCCTCCGGAGTCTTTTACCAAACCAGTCACAAGGTGCGACCAAGTTTTATTTCCTGTAATCGACGAGGCAAATACCGACAACAACATCGTAGCGCCGGCCAACTCAGCAAATTTCGTTGAAAAATCCGCATCCACAACGGAGGACGTAAGCTCCACCTTATAGTTAGCAGAGTACCCTGAGTAAAAAACGTTTACCGCACCCAACGTCAGCTTACTCCCCGAGAAGGTAACCGAGCCCTGCACGGAAGCGGCCGGACCATGTGCGCGATGAAACAGAGATGAAGCGAAGGAATACCAACCAGACGTTCCTGCTTTTAATACAGTCGGCATAACAACATCAACGAATCGAAAGTAGACACTGCCCCCCTCGAGCGACAAGAAGTGAATATTTGAACTACCAGCCATATATTCGCCAACCTTTGGAGAAAAAACCGGATTACTCCCTGAACCATACCTCATGAAAACCAGCTTATTCGCGATTGACCAGTAAGGGGTTTGCTCAGTAGGAGCCGCATACTCATGCGTCTGAGCTGCCTTCAGGTAAATCGTTACATAAGGGGTAATATTAGATCGCCCCATCGCCTCTTTAATAGATTTGAGCGGGGCCTCCACCGATCCCAAGGCCATATCGCTACCACCTACCGCATCGACATAAAATGACCGGGACATTTCAGGAATTGCGCGAACCGCCGCCAAAACAGAAGCATCTATTTCAGCGACCTTCCCATTTATCGCGCTGGTTAACTTATTTGCAGCCGCGACCAAACTAGTGATCGTAGTTTCCATACTCATATTCAACTCCCTATATGACTTATCTTGTTAATCCGCTCGTCACTTGGCTTCCAGAGCCATGACTCGAAATAGCACACCAACATGCCGAGCCATATTGTCAACGCTGGCCGTAGCAAGCTCTGCAATCTCCTCGGTCAACAACACGTTCAAGTTTTCACTCCCCACCACAATCGTCACGCTATCCGCCGGCAGCGGCGAAATATCCAACGTGAACTTCTGTAGCACCCGCGCCGCAGCCGCCTTATACGTCAGCAACTGCCCCGCCACCGAATACACGGCCAACAGCGTCCCGCTGGCGAGATAAAACCCGAACTCGCCAATCTCATATTCGCCATCGCCATCAAACAGCGCGGCCATGCGCAGTTGGCGCTGGCCCAGGTCTTCGTAGTCCACAATGGCTACGCGCTGGCGCTCATTGCGTAGGGCGGTTTCGTTGCCGGTGGGGTTGTAGCGGCCGGTGCCGGCGGCGATGTGGGTGATTTCGCCTTTCAAGCCTTGGTTCTTTGCCTGCAGCACTTCATCCAAACCCTTGGAGGTGAAGCGCACCAGGCGCGTGATGTCATCGGTCATGGCTGCGCCCTGAGGTCGTAGTCGTTAATGGTGTAGTGCTGGGCGATGCCCGCACTGTTTAGCCTTGAACTGAGCATCAGTTCCGGCAGCGCGCCCCACAACGACAACTCGCCGTCGCTCAGTGCACGGTGGGCGGCGCCGGTCATCGGCAGCCCACCGAACACTTCGTGCACCAGGGTGATGGTGGCCAGGTCGCGCTCGCTCTTGGCCGCGTTGATGCGGCGGATCAAACGGTTGTGGTCACCACTGGACCAACTGCGGCCGATGATCGCCTGCACGTCGAAGGTGTAGGGCTGGGCCTGCGGGCGCTGTTGGTACCAGGCCAGAATATTGGGGGTGAACCCCAGGGATTCGACGGCATGGCTCAACGCCTTGGGCGTGCCGGCCTGGCGCTGGATCTGCCAGGACAGGGCGACCGTGAGGCGTTTTTCGGTTTCGCTGGCAGAGGCATTCCATTCGCTGACGCCACGGTCGGCCGCCAGGTAAGGCAGGAACGGCGCGGGCGTTTGCAGCGGGTTCATCAGCGCCGGGAATGGCGGGGCGACCCGTTCGAGCAGTCGGGCAAAGCCCAGGTCCAGCGCCTTCTCCAGCGGTGAGCTGTTGGCGGGCAACAGGCTGGGAGATTGTTCAGTCATAAGCTGCGCACCTCCACCTCGACACCCATGCAATACGGGGCCTGGAATGCCGTGGTGATAATCGGCGCCAGCGGTTCGAGAATCTCCAACTGCGCCGCCCCGGCGGTGTGGATGGTGTAGTCGATCCAGCTCGGGTCCACGCGGCCTTCCAGGCAGTGGCAGGATTCGGCATAGGTTTGCAGTAGCTGCTGAGCCGCCACTTGCGTCAGCCCCGAGTCGGGGCCGGCGTTGATCTTGGCCACCACGCGGATCTTGTACGGCACGATCTGCGCGCCCTGCACCGCCACCCAATCGGTTTCCGGACGTACATCGGGCCGGGCGAAATGACGCCGCACCCCTTCAAGCAAATCTGCCGACGGCGTGCCATTGCCGGTACGAGACAGCACGGTGACCATCACTTGCCCAGGTGCGGTGCGCCGGGCGTTGCCGTCCTTGACCTGGGCGGCATAGCCATCCGGGTCGAAGGTATAGCTGACGGTGACCACCCCCGCCGCAGTACCGTGGACTTTCACCACCGGCCGTTCGCCGAGGGTAAAGACCTCGCGCCGATACTGCATGCGCGAACCAGCGGCCGGCGCGTGGGGTGCCAGGTAGTAGCGCAGCCGGGCATCGTCATCGCTTTCGAGGGTCGGCGGCACCGGCGGGAACGCCGCCGGGTCGCCGGGGTCGAGCACCTGGCGCTCCAGGCCCATATCGGCCAGGCGCGCATCCAGGTTGCTGCCGTTGGCCCACCACGCCAGCATCTGCTGGATGCGCGCGTTGTACTTGCGCTCATGGGTTTGCAGGCGCACACAAAACGCCTCCAGGGCCAGGGTCAGCAACTCGCTCTCATTGTCCAGGCTGACCTTGAGCTTGGCCGCGCTTTGCGGGGCGCGGGCGGCGACATAGTCGACGACAAACGCCTTGAACTGCGCCAGTAACGGCTCGAATTCGTCGACGGCGATCAGGTCGGGCGGCGCCAATTGGTTCTGCCCGGGGATCAACATGCTCATGTCACCACCTCGAAGGATTGCTTGCGGTTTTTCCAGGTCCCGGCAAACCGCAGCAACAGGCCAGCGCCCTGGCGATTGGCGACGATGACTTGCGGATCAAAATCGGCGATGCCGTTCTGTGGGTTGTAAAAAGCCTGGGCGGCGTGGCTTTGGGCGAGGATCAACAGGTCATCGCCCAGGTTCTGCCCCAGAAGTTGCGGGATCAGCGAACCGTACAGCGGGCGTTTCTGCCGTGTGCCCAAAGGTGTGGTCAGGGCCCGGGTGGCGCGCTGGACAAATTGCGGCCAGTCGTCCACCACGGCCCCGGTGTTTCTCTCTATTCCGATCATGGCAAGTCCTTATGCCGTGCTGATAACTCGGCCCTGGTGGTCCACCACCGGGCCACTCAAGTGCACGCCGGACGCATCCAGCAGCAGGCCAACTGCACCGACCTGCACGCTGATGGTTGCGGCGGTCATGACCAAACGGGCGGCACCCAGGCTCATTTCCACCTGCTCGCGGGAGCCACTGAATGCCGTGGGGCCGTTGCTCCAATCCAGTACATGACCGGCGGCGTCGTAGGCGCTTTGCGTGCCGTCCGGATAACGCCGGCTCGTGAGGCTGGCCACACTGGACAGCGGCGGGAAGCGATCGCTGTTGAGGCCAAACAACGCCACCGACTGCCCGCCGCCCTCGCCGCCACCGTAGTTGAGCAGCAGGCATTGCTCACCCACGGTGGGAATCCGCGTTTCCGTCTGCGCCCCGGCGCTGGGGTTGAAAAAACGAATCGCCGGGGTCAGCAATTCGCCATGCCTGACCTTGCAGGTATTGCTGGCCGCGTCGACCTCCTGACATACGCCGATCCGGCAAAAACTCTCGGCGCGCCGATAGAGGTCCTCAAGCTGGGTTTCCATCTGCGCCAGGCGCTCGACGATGGGCGCCAGTTGCAGGCGTAACAGTGCATCGAACATGGGCTACTCCTGCAATGGCCGGTATTGATCGGGGTCGTCGATATTCGACACCTCCCAGGTGCAGGCAAACAGCGGCTTGCCGATAGGGTCGTCAAGCAGCGGCGGGCCGAGATAGAGGGTTTGGTTGAAGGACACGGTCCAACTGTCGTAGTGAGTGTCAGCCCCCACCAGGGTCAACGGCAGCGCAACGATATTGACGGGCACATCGCACTGGGCCGCCGGCAACTGCCAACGATTATCCAGCACCAGGTCCATCAGCCGGCTCGCCAGGTCACAGGCATCAAAGGGCTGCGCGCCCTGGGCGGACATGACCTTGAGCGAGATCGACAGCACATGAGCCTTGCGCCCCTCCAGGGAACGGACGCCCGGGCCATTACGCTCGACGGTGATTGCCACGCAGGGTTCATCCGCCGCGAGGATGCCCGGCGGGCTGCCCACCCGTAGCTCGGGAAACGCCGCACGCAGGGCCTGGCCGATGGCTATCGGCAGTTGTGAAGGTTTTTCAATGAGGGTCATGGTGTGGCTTCCTTGCAACGATCACTTTGAGTCCGGGGGCTGGTTGACCCCGATGCGCTTGGCGGCCCAGCGCTCATAAAGGCCGATAGCGACATCGGCGCCGGCCATGGCGGTCAAGCAACCCAGGGCACCGGCCGTCCAGATCGACATGCCGGCGGCGTACAACAGCATCAACGCCGATACCCCGCACACCATGCACGCCCCGGAACGCAGGGCCAGGCGGCGCACCAGTGACCAACCGCGGGCGCCCTCCTTGTCGGCGCGCCACATCTCCCCGGATACACCGCCAATCAGGGCCAGAATAATCACCAGCCAGATAGGCATTTCTGCCAACGCTTGCTGCTCGTTTGTCATGTCACGCCTCCTGGAATGCGTAAAACCGGCAGATGGCCGGTGCTTTGTTAAATAGATGGATGGGGGGGTCGGTAGGCATTCCAAAAAGCCCGGTGGCCCGGGCTTTTCAGTAATGCGGTCCTTGGATCTTTCGGCGCTACTGGCGCGGTACGGATCTTTCCTCGATGTTTTTCCGACCACGATCCCTGTCTGCCGGATAACTGCTTGTGGTGCTTTACGCTGCACACCCGGGTCAGTTGCCAACCCTCTGAACCGTCAAGGCCGGTTCATCGCTGCCTGTTGTAAAACCGTGAAACTAAAGAGCGTCGGCATCCTTGCCGGTGTTACCTGGCGTCCTTGCCATCACTCGGTGGCGTCCATGCCAGTGTTGCGTGCCTTCCTTGTCTTCCTTGGCAGCATCCTTGCCGCCTCCACCAGGCCTTGTTGGCTGGCTTGAGATGGAGAATATGCATGTATGCATATACAGTCAATGCATAAATGCATTTATATCGCCACCAAAAATGCGTTAACGCATAAAACCCTTATATAGCGGGCACTTGCGGTTTTGCACAGACGAAAAAAAGCCCGCTCGTGGGCGGGCTGTTTCTTACGGAGCGAGGTTAACGGGCGTACATGCCCCACCAGAAAACGTGACCGAGGATGCTGATCTGCTCCTCCTGGATATCCTGGAAGCTATAGTCCTCATCCGGATGCTCGTCACGATTGAAACTGCGCAAGCGAATCCCCGATGGCAGGCGATAGAGCTGTTTGACCCGCAATTGACCGTTGTGATTGATGGCATACAAGTCACCATCCACGATATCGCCGATCCCGCTCTTGCCGGCATTCACCCCCACCGTCGCCCCGTCGCGCAACACCGGCAGCATGCTGTTGCCACGCACCGTCACACACTTGGCCTGGTCGAACTGCACACCGTTATGCCGCAGGCTGCGCTTACCAAAACGCAGGCTGGCCTTCTCGCTTTCCTCGATGACGAATCTTCCTGATCCAGCAGCCAATTCAACCTCGCGCAAAAAGGGGATCGACACCTCGTCATCATTAACGGGCGTGTCGTCGTCCCACAGGCTTATATCCTTGAGCTCCGAATGCATCGGATCGCGTTCATCCTGCCACGCCGACCCCGCGCGCCCGCGCAACTGGTCGGTGCTCACCCGGAAGTAATCGGCGATACGCGAGATGTGCTTGTCCGACGGATCAACGATCTTGCCGCTGAGAATCCGTGACAGAGTGGATTGAGGCACGCCGGTACGCCGGTGAAGCTCCGTGGGGGAGATCCCGTCGCGAGCGAGCAGCTCTCTTAAGACGATAGAAACGTTGCGTTTTTGCATAAATGGGATAGTGACGGGAGTTTTTGGGGTTGGCAAATGCTAATTTGCATATTTTGTGCATGGTGCATGCGGTTGTACCTGGCCGTTTGTGAACTGCGAAGCACTGACCTCACATGTTAACCTTGCCGCCATCGCAAAAAATGCTGGGCCAAGCGCCCCCTTTGCCCCATCACTTTCAACGAATTTGCCTACTACCCAATGAGTAAAAATACGTCCGATCTGTCCTCCCACACCCCAATGATGCAGCAGTACTGGCGCCTGAAAAACCAGCACCCTGATCAGTTGATGTTTTATCGCATGGGCGACTTCTACGAGATCTTCTATGAAGATGCGAAGAAGGCCGCCAAGTTGCTGGATATCACCCTGACCGCGCGCGGGCAGTCGGCTGGGCAGGCGATTCCGATGTGCGGGATTCCCTATCATTCGTTGGAAGGTTACCTGGCCAAGCTGGTCAAGCTGGGTGAGTCGGTGGTGATCTGTGAGCAGATCGGCGACCCGGCGACCAGCAAGGGGCCGGTGGAGCGTCAGGTGGTGCGGATCATTACGCCGGGGACGGTGAGTGATGAGGCGCTGCTGGATGAGCGGCGCGACAACCTGATCGCTGCGGTGCTGGGGGATGAGCGGCTGTTCGGCCTGGCGGTGCTGGATATCACCAGTGGCAATTTCACCGTCCTGGAGATCAAGGGCTGGGAGAACCTGCTGGCGGAGCTGGAGCGTATCAATCCGGTGGAGTTGATGATCCCGGATGATTGGCCCAAGGATCTGCCGGCGGAAAAACGCCGTGGGGCCAAGCGTCGCGCGCCGTGGGATTTTGAGCGCGATTCGGCGCTGAAAAGTCTGTGCCAGCAATTCTCCGTACAGGATCTGAAAGGTTTTGGTTGCGAGACCCTGACCCTGGCCATCGGCGCCGCCGGCTGCCTGCTCAATTACGCCAAGGAAACCCAGCGTACCGCCCTGCCGCATTTGCGCAGCCTGCGCCATGAGCGCCTGGACGACACGGTGGTGCTCGATGGTGCCAGCCGGCGCAATCTGGAACTGGACACCAACCTGGCCGGCGGGCGCGACAATACCCTGCAGTCGGTCGTCGACCGTTGCCAGACCGCCATGGGCAGCCGTTTGCTGACCCGTTGGCTGAACCGCCCGCTGCGCGACTTGACCGTATTGCAGGCGCGCCAGTCTTCTATTACCTGCCTGCTGGACGGCTACCGCTTTGAAAAGCTGCAACCGCAGCTCAAGGAAATTGGCGATATCGAGCGGATTCTCGCGCGGATCGGCCTGCGTAATGCCCGCCCGCGTGACCTGGCGCGCCTGCGTGACGCGCTGGGTGTGCTGCCCGAGCTGCAACAGGCGATGACCGAGCTGGAAGCGCCGCACCTGCAACAACTTGCTGTCACGGCCGGCACTTACCCGGAACTGGCTGCGCTGCTGGAAAAAGCCATTATCGACAACCCGCCCGCGATCATCCGCGACGGCGGCGTGCTGAAGACCGGTTACGACAGTGAGCTGGATGAGCTGCAGGCCTTGAGCGAAAACGCCGGGCAGTTCCTGATCGACCTGGAAGCCCGCGAAAAAGCCCGCACCGGCCTGGCCAACCTGAAGGTCGGCTACAACCGCGTGCACGGCTACTTTATTGAGTTGCCGAGCAAGCAGGCCGAGCAGGCCCCGATTGATTACCAACGTCGCCAAACCCTTAAAGGTGCCGAGCGCTTTATCACCCCTGAGCTCAAAGAGTTCGAAGACAAGGCCCTGTCGGCCAAGAGCCGCGCCCTGGCCCGGGAAAAAATGCTCTATGAGGCCTTGCTCGAAGACCTGATCGGTCAGCTCGCGCCGTTGCAGGACACCGCTGCGGCCCTGGCCGAGCTGGATGTATTGAGCAACCTTGCCGAGCGCGCGCTGAACCTTGACCTGAACTGCCCGCGTTTTGTCAGCGAGCCGTGCATGCGCATTGTCCAGGGCCGCCATCCGGTGGTGGAGCAAGTGCTGACCACCCCGTTCGTGGCCAACGACCTGTCGCTGGACGACGATACGCGCATGCTGGTGATCACCGGTCCGAACATGGGCGGTAAATCCACCTACATGCGCCAGACCGCATTGATCGTGCTGCTGGCGCATATCGGCAGCTTCGTGCCGGCGGCCAGTTGCGAGTTGTCCCTGGTGGACCGCATCTTCACCCGTATCGGTTCCAGCGATGACCTGGCCGGTGGCCGTTCGACCTTTATGGTGGAAATGAGCGAAACCGCCAATATCCTGCACAACGCCAGCGACCGCAGCCTGGTGCTGATGGATGAAGTGGGGCGCGGCACCAGCACTTTCGACGGCCTGTCGCTGGCCTGGGCGGCCGCCGAGCGCCTGGCACACTTGCGGGCCTATACGCTGTTCGCCACCCACTACTTCGAATTGACCGTGCTGCCGGAAAGCGAGCCATTGGTGGCCAACGTGCATCTCAATGCCACCGAGCACAACGAGCGCATCGTGTTCCTGCACCACGTGCTGCCAGGGCCGGCCAGCCAGAGTTACGGCCTGGCCGTGGCCCAGTTGGCCGGTGTGCCGAACGATGTAATCCTGCGCGCCCGCGAGCACCTCAGCCGCCTGGAAACCACCGCCCTGCCCCACGAAACCGTGGTGGCCAGCCCAGCCAAGGCCGCCAGTAAACCGGGCGTGCCGATACAGAGTGATATGTTCGCCAGCCTGCCTCACCCGGTGCTGGATGAGTTGGCAAAGCTTGACCTGGACGACTTGACTCCACGAAAAGCGTTGGAATTGCTCTATGCACTGAAGACACGGGTCTAACGCAGACGCTTGCAAGCTGATAGAATCTCGCGCGGTTTGGGATGCTGCGGGCTTTTAGCCTGGCCTGCAGACTATCGCTCCCAAACCTCGCGAGCCCTGCCACAAGGGGTTTCGCTGCCGCCGCCTGAGGAGAAAACTAGAAATGACCTTCGTCGTCACCGACAACTGCATCAAGTGCAAGTACACCGACTGCGTAGAAGTGTGTCCGGTGGACTGCTTTTACGAAGGGCCGAACTTCCTGGTAATCCACCCGGATGAGTGCATTGACTGCGCCCTGTGTGAGCCAGAATGCCCGGCCGTTGCGATTTTCTCCGAGGATGAAGTCCCGGCAGAGATGCAGGAATTTATTCAGTTGAACGTCGAGCTGGCGGAAATCTGGCCCAACATCACTGAGCGCAAAGACCCGATGCCGGATGCGGCAGAGTGGGATGGCAAAAAAGGCAAAATCGCAGACCTCGAGCGCTGATCGCGTCGATGTCCTCTAAAAGGCCCCTTGCGGGCCTTTTTGCATTTCTAGGGGGTGGATTTCACTTTTCTACGGGCAAAAAAAAGGGGCGGTTTGACCCGCCCACATTTTTTCCCTAGTCCCTGTGTTCCTTTTCATCGTCCTGATGAATCGCATCCTGCGAACTTCCCTGAGTCATCGTTCCTTGATGACTGTGTCAATCCGTGGACACAGGGCTGATATTAGAGACTTCCCGAACAAGTTCAACGGGATCCATTCGCAAGCACAACCTGCCACGGCCCTCAAACAGAAATAAATAAACCTTACTTTTCAAATAGTTATAAATATGCACAGGTAATTCGAGACGTCCCGGCGCGGTTAAAAAACCAAACACTTACTTAAAAGTAAGCGAATGCTTACAACGCCCATTAGGAAAATGCACACCCGACCGCCCAAAAGGTTTACGCCAGGCAAGAAAAAGCCCCGACAGGGTCGAGGCTTTTCTGCCTTCAGGCCGATCAGTCGTCGCTGACAGTGATGGTCGGCATTGCCTGGGTGCTGGCTTCCTGCAAGACAATCCGCGCCCCGACGTGACGGGCCAGTTCCTGGTAGATCATGGCGATCTGTCCATCGGGTTCGGCAACTACCGTCGGCCTGCCGCCATCGGCCTGCTCGCGAATGCCCATCGACAGCGGCAACGACGCCAGCAATTCAACATCGTATTGGGTGGCGAGCTTTTCACCGCCGCCTTCACCGAACAAATGCTCGGCGTGACCGCAGTTGGAGCAGATGTGCACCGCCATGTTTTCCACGACGCCCAGCACCGGGATGTTGACCTTGCGGAACATTTCCACGCCTTTGCGCGCATCCAGTAACGCCAGGTCCTGGGGCGTGGTGACGATCACCGAGCCTGCCACCGGTACTTTCTGCGCCAGGGTCAGCTGGATATCGCCGGTGCCTGGTGGCATATCGATCACCAGGTAGTCCAGGTTGCCCCAGTCGGTCTGCATCACCAACTGCATCAAGGCCCCGGATACCATGGGCCCGCGCCACACCATCGGGGTGTTGTCATCGGTGAGGAAGGCCATCGACATCACTTCCACGCCATGGGCCTGGATCGGCACGAACCACTTCTGGTCCTTGATCTTGGGCCGCGAACCTTCGGCGATGCCAAACATCACACCTTGGCTGGGGCCATAAATATCGGCGTCTAGGATGCCCACCCGCGCGCCCTCACGGGCCAGGGCCAGGGCCAGGTTGGCCGCCGTGGTCGACTTGCCCACGCCGCCTTTGCCGGATGCCACGGCCACCACGTTCTTGACGTTGGCCAGGCCCGGGATCTGCGCCTGGGCCTTGTGCGCAGCGATCACGCATTGGATGTCGACCTTGGCCGAGCGCACGCCATCCAGGCCTTCAATGGCCATTTGCAGCATCTGTGCCCAACCACTCTTGAACAGACCTGCGGCGTAGCCCAGTTCAAGCTGGACCGAAACCTGGTCGCCCTGCACATCAATGGCCCGGACACAGCCGGCGCTGACCGGGTCCTGGTTCAGATAGGGGTCGGTGTACTGGCGAAGAACGGCTTCCACCGCTGCGCGATTGACGGCGCTCATGGGCTACTCCCGGAAAAGACAGACTAAAACAGGCGGCTATCCTAACCGTTCCGAGGCGTCAGGGGCATGCTTTCGCGACATTGGAAAACCCTGAAACAGCCTCACGGGGTGAAATAAATTTCCCGGCGCTTTATAGTGGCCGACCTCCGTTTCATCAAGTAGCCGAGCCCCATGTCCGAGCCACGCAAGATCCTCGTCACCAGCGCCCTGCCCTATGCCAATGGTTCCATCCATCTTGGCCATATGCTTGAGTACATCCAGACCGATATGTGGGTGCGCTTCCAGAAGCATCGCGGCAATCAATGCATTTATGTCTGCGCGGACGACGCCCACGGTTCGGCCATCATGTTGCGCGCCGAAAAGGAAGGCATCACCCCGGAACAACTGATCGCCAACGTCCAGGCTGAACACAGCGCCGACTTTGCCGAGTTCCTGGTGGATTTCGACAACTTCCACTCGACCCACGCCGAAGAAAACCGCGAGCTGTCGAGCCAGATCTACCTCAAGCTGCGTGACGCCGGGCACATTGCCACCCGCTCGATCACCCAGTATTTCGACCCGGAAAAGAAAATGTTCCTGGCCGACCGCTTCATCAAGGGCACCTGCCCCAAGTGCGGCACCGAAGACCAGTACGGCGACAACTGCGAAAAATGCGGCGCCACCTACGCGCCAACCGACCTTAAGGATCCGAAGTCGGCGATTTCGGGCGCCACCCCGGTGCTCAAGGATTCCCAGCACTTTTTCTTCAAGCTCCCGGATTTCCAGGAAATGCTGCAAGCCTGGACCCGCAGCGGCACCCTGCAGGACGCCGTAGCCAACAAGATCGCCGAATGGCTGGATGCCGGCCTGCAACAGTGGGACATCTCCCGCGATGCGCCGTATTTCGGCTTCGAGATCCCCGATGAGCCGGGCAAGTACTTCTATGTGTGGCTGGACGCGCCGATCGGCTACATGGCCAGCTTCAAGAACCTCTGCGACCGCACGCCAGAGTTGGACTTCGACGCGTTCTGGGGCAAGGACTCCACCGCCGAGCTGTACCACTTCATCGGCAAGGACATTGTCAATTTCCACGCCCTGTTCTGGCCGGCGATGCTCGAAGGTTCGGGCTACCGCAAGCCGACCGGCATCGCCGTACACGGTTACCTGACGGTCAATGGCCAGAAGATGTCCAAGTCCCGTGGCACCTTTATCAAGGCGCGCACCTACCTGGACCACCTGTCGCCGGAGTACTTGCGCTACTACTACGCGTCCAAGCTGGGCCGCGGCGTCGACGACCTGGACCTGAACCTGGAAGACTTCGTGCAGAAGGTCAACTCGGACCTGGTGGGCAAGGTGGTCAACATCGCCAGCCGTTGCGCCGGGTTTATCCACAAGGGCAATGCTGGCGTGATGGTGCCGGTCAACGCCGCACCGGAGCTGACCGATGCCTTCCTGGCCGCCGCGCCAAGCATTGCCGACGCCTATGAAGCCCGCGACTTTGCCCGCGCCATGCGCGAGATCATGGGCCTGGCCGACCGCGCCAACGCCTGGATCGCCGACAAAGCGCCGTGGTCGCTGAACAAGCAGGAAGGCAAGCAGGATGAAGTCCAGGCCATCTGCGCCACCGGCATCAACCTGTTCCGCCAGTTGGTGATCTTCCTCAAGCCGGTGCTGCCGTTGCTAGCCGCTGACGCCGAGGCCTTCCTCAACGTTGCACCGTTGACCTGGAATGACCACGCCAGCCTGCTCAACAACCATAAGCTCAACGAGTTCAAGCCGCTGATGACCCGTATCGACCCGGTCAAGGTGCAGGCCATGTCGGACGCGTCCAAGGAAGACCTGACCGCCAGCCAGACCGACACCGGCGAAGCCGCCCCGGCCGGCAATGGCGAGCTGGCCAAGGATCCGTTGTCACCGGAAATCGACTTCGACGCCTTTGCCGCCGTGGACCTGCGGGTTGCACTGATCATCAAGGCCGAAGCCGTGGAAGGTGCCGACAAGCTGTTGCGCCTGACCCTGGATATCGGCGACGAGCAACGCAACGTGTTCTCCGGGATCAAGAGTGCCTACCCGGACCCGTCCAAGCTCGATGGTCGACTGACCATGATGATCGCCAACCTCAAGCCACGAAAAATGAAGTTCGGCATCTCCGAGGGCATGGTGATGGCAGCCGGCCCTGGCGGCGAAGAAATCTACCTGCTCAGCCCCGACAGCGGCGCCAAGCCTGGCCAGCGCATCAAGTAACCCGAAGCGCCCTGTCGCGGTGATTGGCCGCGACAGGGCGGTTTGCGCTAGTACCCTCTCCCTGCTTGCCGGATAATCAGGCCCTGTTTGCTTAACCGGCTCGACCATGACCGAACTGCTTGTCGCCCTTCTCTGCGCCGCCCTGATCAGCCATTACCTGCTGCGCCTGGCGCTGCCTGGAGATCCCCGGGTGGAGCGACTGCGGGTACACGCCCTTGGGTTGGCGACCACGCTGTTGATGGTGCTGACGGGTGTTTCGAGCTACCTGCTTGTTCATTTCGTGTTGCAACCCTTGGCGCTGGACGCGTTATGGCTGTTTGCCTATGTTCCCTTGGCGATCCTGTTGAGCCAGCCGTTGCTGAATGGGCTTTCGCGCCATGTGCCCGCCCTGCCCGTCGATGGCTTATGGGTGCCACTGCTGGCTAACGCCGGCGTGCTCAGCGTGGTACTCCTGGGCCCGGGCCACGCCAGCCAACTGATCTACAGCCTGGGCATCGGCCCGGCGTTCTGGCTGACCTTCAGCCTGTTCAGCGATTTGCGCCAGCGAATAGATGAAAACGATATCCCCCAGCCCTTCAAAGGCTTGCCCGTGGACCTGCTCAGTGCCGGGCTGATGGCCGTGGCATTCCTGGGCTTAAACGCAATGATCAAACCATGAGCCTGATTCAACGTATCGACGCCCTGCTGCCCCAAACCCAATGCGGCAAATGCGGGCACCCCGGTTGCAGGCCCTACGCCGAAGGCATCGCCCAGGGCGAGGCCATCAACAAGTGCCCGCCGGGCGGCCCCGAAACCATTGCCGAACTGGCGCAGTTGTTGAACCTGGTACCGCTGGAGCTGGACAGTTCCCGTGGTGAAGCCCCGGCGCAGATCGCCTTTATCCGTGAGGCAGAGTGCATTGGCTGCACCAAATGCATCCAGGCCTGCCCGGTGGATGCGATTGTCGGCGCGGCCAAGCTGATGCATACCGTGATCGTGGATGAATGCACCGGCTGCGACTTGTGTGTGGCTCCCTGCCCGGTGGACTGCATCGACATGCTGCCGCTGCCCCTGGCCGCGGTGCTGCCGATTGTCGCGGGCTATGCGATTACTGCCGAGGAGCGCCAGGCGCGCGGGACCAAGCGTGATCGCGCCCGCCGTCGCTTCGAGCAGCGCAACGCAAGGCTGCAACGCGAGGAAGAACACAAGCTGGCGGAGCGCCTGGCCCGCAGCAAACGCCCGGCCCCCATCGTGCAGGCCAATAGCGACCCATTGCAGGCCGCCATCGAACGCATGCGCGCACAAAAAGCCGCAGAGATCGACACAGCGTTAAAAAAAGCCAAGGTCAACCTGGCAATGAGCCGGGCGCAACTGCACAAATCCCTGAAAGCCTTTGGCCATCCGCCGACCTTTGAGCAGCAGTCGCAGTTGATCATCCTGCAGCAGCAGTTTGAGTCCGCCGAACAGGCATTGACCGCCCTCGCAGCGAACGCCCCCACAGTGGCGCCCCCCCAGACCAGTAAAGACCCTGAGCTCAAGCGCGCAAAAATCCAGCTGGCCATGCGTCGCGCCGAGCTGAAAAAGGCCCAGGACGCACTGGCCGATGCAGAGCAACTGACCACACTCGGCGCAGCCCTGGCCGCCGCCGAACAGGTGTTGCACGCAGCCGAAGAAAAATCCGAGCAGCCCCGGCCGGACCTGCAACGTATCGAGAAACGGCCCATCGACCGTCACCTGCGCCAGTTGAAGACCGCCCTGGCCTATGCCCGCGCCGACCTGAGCAAACTTGAGCGCCAGCCCACCAGCAGTGCCGCCGAGCTGACGGATGCCAGGCTGCGCGTGGATGAAGCCCAACGGCAAGTAGATAGTCATGTCTGCGCCTGAGGTGGTTGATCGCCAGCAACACGCCATGCAGCGATTATTGCTGGCCACAACGCCCGGCGTGCTGGTGCTGTTCTGGCTGTATGGCTGGGGCGTGCTGATCAATCTGTTGCTGGCCGGCAGCTGTGCATGGGCCGTCGAAGCCGGTGTGCGCCAAGTGCGCGGCGATGATTCCCGCGACTTGGGCGGCCTGGTCAGCGCGGTGTTGCTGGCCTTGGCGCTGCCACCTTATTGCCCGTGGTGGTTATGCCTGGGCGCTGTCAGCAGTGGCTTGCTGTTGGGCAAACACCTGTATGGCGGCAAGCAAAATCCCTTCAACCCGGCCATGCTCGGTTACGCGCTGATGCTGCTGGCCTTTCCCCAGCCAATGACCCATTGGCCGGCGTCCCACGGCCTGGACCTGCTGGCCGGCCTGCAACAAGTGTTCGGCCTGCACGGCGAGACCGCCGATGCCTGGGCCCGGGCCACGGCGTTGGATGCCTTGCGCATCAATAACAGCCTGACTGTCGACGAGCTGTTTGCCCGCCACCCGGCTTTCGGCCAGCTCGCAGGTAAAGGCACTGAGTGGGTGAACCTGGCATTTCTCGCTGGCGGCCTCTATTTACTGCAGCAACGGGTCTTCAACTGGCATGCGCCGGTGGGCATGCTCGCCAGCCTGTTTGTCATCAGCCTGCTGTGCTGGAACGGCTCGGGTTCGGACTCCCATGGCTCCCCGCTGTTTCACCTGCTGACCGGAGCCACTATGCTCGGAGCCTTCTTTATCGTCACCGAGCCGGTGTCGGGTGCAAAAAGTGCGCGGGCACGCTTGTTGTTTGGGGTGGGCGTGGGATTGCTGACCTATCTGGTCCGCACCTGGGGCAGCTACCCCGATGGCGTGGCGTTCGCGGTGCTGATGATGAACCTGGCAGTGCCGGCACTGGAGCGCTGGACGCGGCCGCAGGCGGTGGAAGCATGAAGCGCACCTCGCAAGCCTTGAGCGTGCTTTTGATCGCCGCCGGCGCGGTAGGCCTGACCCTTGGCCTGCAACAGCTGACCGCCAAGCCCATTGCCGCGCAGCAGCGTGAAATGCAAAGCCGGGCGTTGCTGGATGTACTGCCTGCTGGCAGTTATGACAATCAACCGCTGGAACGCCCCTTGGACGTTACTTCGGCAATGCTGGACAACAGCCAACTGCTGGGAGCTTACCTCGCGACCTTGGCCGGCAAACCCAGCTCCGTGGTGCTTCGCTCCCAGGTCGAGGGTTATGGTGGCCGCATCCAATTGCTGATTGCCATCGACCGCAACGCCAAGCTGCTTGGGGTCAAGACCCTGGCACACACGGAAACGCCCACGCTGGGCGGGCATATCGGCGAACCCGGCAATCCCTGGCTTGCCTCATTCAAGGGGCTGTCGCAGGAAAATCCACAGGCTTGGGCGCTGAAGAAAGACAGCGGCCAGTTCGACCAAATGGCCGGTGCGACCATCACGTCCCGCGCCGTGATCAACGCGATCCACGATGCCCTGCGGTATTTTGACGAGCACCGCCAGGCCCTGCTGGAGCGCACCGACCATGACTAAGCCATTGGTCCTCGGCAACCTGTTGCTGCTGCCGGCGCTGCTGGGTGTCAGTGACACGCCGGCGAGCGCTGCAACGTTCTGGGTTATGTGGGCGCTGATCATGATGCTCCATGGCTGGAGCTGCGGCTGGGTGCGCAATCGCCTCAGTGGCCAGTGGCGGCTGATGGCCAATGTATTACTGGCCACCACCTGGGTCAGTTGCGCCAACCTAGTGGCGCAGGCAGTGGCCTTTGCCCCGTCTACGGGCCTGGGGGCATACCTGGCCTTGATCGGCCTGCAATGCGTGCTGCTTGAGCACGAAGGCCTGTTCGCCGCCCACCAGCGCAGGGCACAACTTAAACTGTTCGCGCTAGTAACCGGGCTACTGGCTGCAATCACCCTCTCGCGCTTGTTACTCGGCAGTAGCATCGCCACCCTCGCCCCCACAGGGTTTATCCTGCTCGGGTTGCTGCTCGCCGGGTGGCAGGCCTGGACCCAACGCCACACACCACATTGAAGGAACCGCTCGCCCAATGAACGCCGCAAAACGCCTGGAGATCTTTCGTCGGTTTCACGAGGACAACCCCGAGCCCAAGACCGAACTGGCCTACTCATCGCCGTTCGAGTTGCTGATTGCCGTGATCCTGTCTGCGCAATCGACGGATGTAGGCGTCAACAAGGCCACGGCCAAGCTGTTTCCCGTGGCCAACACCCCGGCTGCGATCCATGCCCTGGGGGTCGAAGGGTTGTCGCAGTACATCAAGACCATTGGCCTGTACAACAGCAAGGCGAAAAACGTCATTGAAACCTGCCGACTACTGGTCGAGTTGCATAACGGTGAAGTGCCAGAGACCCGCGAAGCACTTGAAGCCCTGCCCGGCGTTGGCCGCAAGACGGCCAATGTGGTGCTCAATACGGCGTTTCGCCAATTGACCATGGCGGTGGACACCCATATTTTCCGTGTCAGCAACCGCACGGGAATTGCGCCGGGCAAGAATGTGGTGGAGGTCGAAAAGCAATTGATGAAGTTTGTGCCGAAGCCTTACCTACTCGACTCCCACCACTGGCTGATCCTGCACGGTCGGTATGTGTGTCAGGCCCGCAAGCCGCGCTGTGGCAGCTGCCGCATCGAAGACTTGTGCGAATACAAGGAAAAGACGTCGGACGATTGAGCAATCATTGGTTTTATTGATCAGTCGATTGAAAAAATCTTTTTTACCCGGTGCACGATTGTCGATATAAGGAGCGCCAACGGCAGTCTTAGCCTGGAGTTAACCTTATGAGCACTGGCAAAGAACAACTGGATGTAGAAGAAGACTTTGTGGCCGCAGACACGGACGAGGCAGCCGAGGCGCCTGTAGAAGTTGCCAAGACCAATTTGAGCAAACGCCGCACCATCGACAACCTTCTGGAAGAGCGACGCTTGCAAAAACAGTTGGCCGATTACGATTTCGATCTCTAGCCAAACGATCACACAGAAGCCTCCGCCATGGAGGCTTTTTTCTGCCTGTTGCTCCCTGCTTCTTAAACCAGGCCGTTACGCTGGGCAAGCTCGATCAGGTCCACCAGGGACCGGGCGTTGAGCTTGAGCAGCAAGCGCGTCTTGTACGTGCTCACAGTCTTGTTGCTGAGGAACATGCCATCAGCGATCTCTTTGTTGGTCTTCCCCTGGGCCAGTTGCTGCAGCACCATCATCTCCCGGCCTGAAAGCCGCTCGACCATGTCGGCTTCGCAGGTATTACCCTGGCTGGAACGCACCGAGTTGAGTGCCTGGTTGGGGAAGTAGCTGTAGCCGGACAGCACCGCCTTGATCGCGCTCAGCAACTCGGTCAGATCCTGTTGCTTGCACACGTAGCCAGCCGCGCCCGCGTGCATGCAGCGCATGGAGAAGTGGCCCGGCGCCTGCGACGTCAACACCAATACCTTGAAGGGTTGCGCCTGCTTGGTGGAAGACAGGCGACAAATAACTTCCAAACCGTCAAGTTTGGGGATTCCAATATCCAGGATGACAATATCCGGCATATGCTCCCGCGCTAGTTGCAACGCGTCGACTCCGTTATCGGTCTCTGCAACGACCTCATAACCATGACGTTCCATTAGCATGCGTACAGCAAGGCGAATGACGGGATGATCATCCACGATCAGCACTTTATTCATGGGCAAGTCCAATTTCGCTGTTCGAATTATTCAGAACCAGCACAATAGCCTAGTCGTTTCCTCCTTGGCATAGCACTCCCCCCCAAGTAACGACAAGCAGAGACCCAACCCACAAAGTTATGAGAATAGGCCTACAAAAAAACGCCTATATGGATGTGTGGGTTATTGTTTGGCCTTTCAGAACTTTCCGTGAGCAAACATATTTTGAGCAAAAAAAAGCCTGCCGAACCAGCAAAAGTAAACACGACGCACGCCACTTTCAGGAAATGCCCCTTGCCAGGGTTGTACCGACAGGGACCATTACAGAAAAACACCTCTCGGAAAAGTTCCATGGGAAAATTCACTACTAACGATGTACCGAACCATCTGACAGATAATTCCTAAGACAAAACCAGGTATCTGATCCGTCCTACTAATTAACCGAATGAATTTAAACATAAATACTCATATACGGTTAACCTACCAACTTCCAGATACAAAAATCACAAGCAACCCATAATAAACAGCAACACCCTCAACATCAGAAAAAACATTAAACATAATTAAACAACGACGCCAAAAATTACAGTCAAAAAAAATGGCCCCTCATTCGAGGGACCACTTTTTATCCAGCCTGGACGACATCAGAACAACTTGCGGCCCTTGTTGGCCGCAATGCGCATGCGCAGAGCGTTGAGCTTGATGAAGCCAGCGGCGTCGGCCTGGTTGTAGGCGCCGCCATCTTCTTCAAAGGTCGCGATGTTGGCGTCGAACAGCGACTCATCGGACTTGCGACCGGTGACAATCACGTTGCCCTTGTACAGCTTCAAGCGCACAACGCCGTTCACATGGACCTGGGACGCGTCGATCATCTGTTGCAGCATCAGGCGCTCAGGGCTCCACCAGTAGCCGGTGTAGATCAGGCTGGCGTACTTGGGCATCAGCTCGTCCTTGAGGTGAGCCACTTCACGGTCCAAGGTGATGGACTCGATGGCGCGGTGCGCGCGCAGCATGATGGTGCCACCCGGGGTTTCGTAGCAGCCACGGGACTTCATGCCCACGTAGCGGTTTTCGACGATATCCAGACGGCCGATACCGTGCTCGCCACCGATACGGTTCAGGGTCGCCAGTACGGTGGCCGGAGTCATTTCGACACCGTCCAGCGCAACGATGTCGCCGTTGCGGTAGGTCAGTTCCAGGTATTGCGGCTTGTCAGGAGCGTTCTCCGGAGAGACGGTCCATTTCCACATGTCTTCTTCGTGCTCGGTCCAGGTGTCTTCCAGCACGCCGCCTTCATAGGAGATGTGCAGGAGGTTGGCATCCATCGAGTACGGGGACTTTTTCTTGCCGTGGCGCTCGATCGGGATTGCGTGCTTTTCAGCGTAATCCATAAGCTTTTCACGGGACAGCAGGTCCCACTCACGCCAAGGAGCAATCACTTTCACGCCTGGCTTCAAGGCATAGGCGCCCAGTTCGAAACGCACCTGGTCGTTGCCCTTGCCGGTGGCACCATGGGAAATGGCGTCTGCACCGGTTTCATTGGCAATTTCGATCAGGCGCTTGGCGATCAGAGGACGTGCGATGGAAGTACCCAGCAGGTACTCGCCTTCGTAGACGGTGTTGGCGCGAAACATCGGGAAAACGAAATCGCGGACGAATTCTTCGCGCAGGTCGTCAATGTAGATCTCTTTGACGCCCATGGCTTGCGCCTTGGCTCGTGCAGGTTCGACCTCTTCGCCCTGACCCAGGTCAGCGGTAAAGGTCACCACTTCACAGTTATAAGTATCCTGCAGCCACTTGAGGATCACCGAAGTGTCCAGGCCGCCGGAATACGCGAGAACGACCTTGTTTACGTCGGCCATGCCATCACTCCACGGGGTTTTACGGAAAGGCGTCGATTCTACCGATCAAAACCGTGAAATTACAGGGGCGCGACAGCAAATGAAGATAAAGCGACAGATTATGTCGGGCGAGCGACGAATGGCCGCACCTAAGAGGTCGCAGCTGCGTTCGCCGGGCCCGCAGCCTGAGGCGCCGGCTTTTCTGGGGCGGGCACGCGGTCGAGGTGGATATTCACCCGTCGGTTCTTCGCCCGGTTGGCCGGATTGGTATTGGGTACCAGTGGATAACGTTCACCGTGGAAACGCAGCACGATCTGCGACTCGGGGATGCCGTTGGCCTTGAAGAAGTCCATCACGGCCAAGCCCCGGCGTCGGGACAGGTCACGATTGGTCAGGCGGTTGCCGCTGTTGTCCGAATGGCCGTCCAGTTCGATATGGTTGACCGTAGGGTCGGCCTTGATGAACTCAAGCATCACCATCAACTTGGCCTTGGCGGCCGGGTCCAGGTCGATGCCGCCGCCCGGAAAGCCGACTTCAGCCTGCTTGACCTGCTCGAAGTTCATCGGCAGCAACTTCGCGGTACACAACTGGTAGTCGCTGTAGGCCTTGTTAAAGCGTACCGGCAGCAGGCGGATCTCCGAATAACCGCCATCCCGCGAATAGTGGCGCACGGTCGGGCTGCGGCCATCGAGCAAGCCATTTAACAGGCGCCCGGCCTGGGCCTGGGAACTGTTGAACAGCACATCACCACTGCCGGCCCGCACGGCGCCGAGGTTGATATCACCGCGCCCAGGCTGCCACGGCGCGGCCGCCGCCAATAGTGTTGCAGAGCCGACGCCCAACGCACCGTTGTAGGCTTTCAAACGAAATGTCGCCTGCTCGCCGGCCCGGCGCACGAACTCACCCGAACCAAAATCGGCGATAGGTTGGCTCAAGCGGCACTCGAACTTGTCGCCTTCCACCTTCCACTCAATATTTTCCAGGCGCGTCTGGAACGTCAGGGCCATCGCGGGCAGGCTGGCGAACACGCTGAGCAGGGCTAGATATTGCTGGCGCACGGGCGGCTCCACTGGTTTCTACAACACAACAAGGCGTCATACATCGTTAAGGCATACCCAGGGATATCGGTCGCGTCCTGCAAAACTTGATAGCGAGTGCCTGCAAGAGTCTTTTCCGGTAGCATTCCCACCAGATTGACCCGCCTGGAATCCCCAATGTCCGACCGCCTGACCCTGCTGCGTCCCGACGACTGGCATATTCATCTTCGCGATGGTGCTGCGTTGCCCCAAACCGTGGCCGATGTTGCGCGCACGTTTGGCCGCGCCATCATCATGCCTAACCTGGTACCTCCGGTGCGCAATGCCGCAGAAGCCGACGCCTATCGCCAGCGCATCCTCGCTGCGCGGCCGGCCGGCAGCCGCTTCGAACCGTTGATGGTGCTCTACCTGACCGACCGCACCCAGCCCGCCGAAATCCGCGAGGCCAAGGCCAGCGGTTTCGTACACGCTGCCAAGCTGTATCCGGCCGGCGCCACGACCAACTCCGACTCCGGCGTGACCAGTATCGACAAGATCCTGCCCGCCATCGAAGCCATGGCCGAAGTGGGCATGCCGCTGCTGATCCACGGTGAAGTCACCCGTGGCGATGTCGATGTGTTCGATCGCGAGAAGATCTTCATCGACGAACACATGCGCCGTGTGGTCGAGCTGTTCCCGACCCTCAAGGTGGTGTTCGAGCACATCACCACCGCAGACGCCGTGCAGTTCGTCACCGAGGCGTCGGCCAACGTCGGCGCGACCATCACCGCGCATCACCTGCTGTACAACCGCAACCACATGCTGGTGGGCGGGATCCGGCCGCACTTCTATTGCCTGCCGATCCTCAAGCGCAACACCCACCAGGTGGCGTTGCTCGATGCGGCTACCAGTGGCAGTGCGAAGTTCTTCCTCGGCACCGACTCGGCGCCCCACGCCCAGCACGCCAAGGAAGCGGCCTGCGGCTGTGCCGGCTGCTACACCGCTTATGCGGCGATCGAGCTGTACGCCGAGGCCTTCGAGGCGCGTAACGCCCTGGACAAACTCGAGGCTTTCGCCAGCCTCAATGGCCCGCGTTTCTACGGCCTGCCGGCGAATACCGACCGTATTACCCTGGTCCGTGAAGACTGGACCGCCCCCACCAGCCTGCCATTTGGCGAGCTGACCGTTATCCCGCTGCGCGCCGGTGAAACACTGCGCTGGCGCCTGCTGGAGGAACACAAGTGAGTGAAGACCATTACGACGACGAACAGGAACACGGTGGCGGCGGTTCGCGCCATCCGATGGCCGAGCGTTTTCGCGGCTATCTGCCTGTCGTTATCGACGTAGAAACCGGCGGCTTCAATTGCGCTACCGATGCGCTGCTGGAAATTGCAGCAACCACCATCGGCATGGACGAACAGGGCTTTGTGTATCCAGAACACACCCATTTCTTCCGCGTCGAGCCGTTTGAAGGCGCCAACATCGAAGCCGCAGCCCTGGAATTCACCGGGATCAAGCTCGACCATCCGTTGCGCATGGCCGTTAGCGAAGAAGCGGCATTGACCGATATCTTCCGTGGCGTACGCAAGGCCTTGAAGGCCAACGGCTGCAAACGCGCGATCCTGGTCGGCCACAACAGCAGCTTCGACCTGGGCTTCCTCAACGCCGCCGTGGCGCGCCTGGACATGAAGCGCAACCCGTTCCACCCGTTCTCCAGCTTTGACACCGCCACCCTGGCTGGCCTGGCTTATGGCCAGACCGTACTGGCCAAGGCGTGCCAGGCAGCCGGTATCGACTTCGACGGTCGCGAGGCCCACTCAGCTCGCTACGACACCGAGAAGACTGCCGATCTGTTCTGCGGCATCGTCAACCGCTGGAAGCAGATGGGCGGCTGGGAAGATTTCAGCGACTGATTGAATCGCCAAATCCCACGCATAAAAAAACCGGCCCTCTCAGGCCGGTTTTTTTTCACCGCGAACCTGGCTTACAGCTTGCCAGCGTTCTCGGTCAGGTAAGCCGCAACGCCTGCTGGCGAAGCGTTCATGCCTTTGTCGCCTTTTTTCCAGTTGGCTGGGCAGACTTCGCCGTGCTCTTCGTGGAATTGCAGAGCGTCGACCAGGCGGATCAGCTCTTCCATGTTACGGCCCAGCGGCAGGTCGTTGATGATCTGCGAGCGCACAACGCCCTTGTCGTCGATCAGGAACGCGCCACGGAAAGCCACGCCGCCTTCGGACTCAACGTCGTAGGCCTTGGCGATGTCGTGCTTCATGTCGGCAGCCATGGTGTATTTGACTTTGCCGATGCCGCCATCATTGATAGCGGTGTTGCGCCAGGCGTTGTGGGTGAAATGGGAGTCGATGGAAACGGCGACCACTTCAACGTTACGCGCCTTGAAATCGTCCATGCGGTGATCCAGGGCGATCAGCTCGGACGGGCAGACGAAGGTGAAGTCCAGCGGATAGAAGAACACCAGGCCGTATTTGCCTTTGATGGCTTCAGACAGCTTGAAGCTGTCAACGATTTCGCCATTGCCGAGGACGGCTGGGACGTCGAAATCCGGGGCTTGTTTGCCGACGAGTACGCTCATTGGTTATCTCCTGATGGTAATTGAAGTAAATGGACCGCCCTTGAGTCTGCCGCGAATTGACGACAGGCCTGTGACGCGATCACGCTTCGTAAAGACCGACCATCATACCTGAAAAAAGCCGTTCGTCAGTGTGGGGGCCAGGGCGGGCAACGGTTTGAGAAAGCACTTTGACAATCATTCTCGTTAACATTAAGATCCATCGCACTTAAGCCTTAAACCGCGATGGTTCTCCCTTATGTATGTCTGCCTCTGCACTGGCGTCACCGACGGACAAATCCGCGAAGCGATCTATGAAGGTTGCTGCAGCTACAAGGAAGTGCGTGAAACCACCGGCGTTGCCAGCCAATGTGGCAAATGTGCCTGCCTTGCCAAGCAAGTGGTACGGGAAACCCTGACAAAACTGCAGGTAGCCCAGGCGGCGATCCCCTACTCGGCAGAATTTACACACGCCTGAAACAGCCTATTTTAAAGAACCGGACTTAGTGTCCGGTTTTTTTATGCCTGTAATTCAAATAGTTAGGGCCAAGACGCGGAACACAAACATTCTTATTCCGATTAATTTTCATTTATTATTCAATAACTTAGGTTTGACACCAGTAATTGTGCAGCTCAAACTCCGCCCTATATACAACGAACACAGGGCAGGACCCCAATCATGAAAGGCGACATCTCAGTCATCCAGCAACTCAACAAAATCCTTGCCAATGAACTGGTCGCGATCAATCAGTACTTCCTGCATGCACGCATGTATGACGATTGGGGTCTGGAAAAGCTCGGCAAGCGTGAGTACAAGGAATCGATCAAGGCCATGAAGGACGCGGACGCGCTGATCAAGCGCATCCTGTTCCTCGAAGGCCTGCCGAACGTCCAGGACCTGGGCAAGCTGAACATCGGCGAGCACACCCTGGAAATGCTCAACAGCGACCTGGGCTTCGAGCGCAAGAGCCATGCCGACCTCAAGGCCGCCATCGCCCATTGCGAAACCAAGGGCGACTTCGGCAGCCGCGAACTGCTGGAAGATATCCTCGAAGACCAGGAAGAACATATCGACTGGCTGGAAACCCAAGTTGGCCTGATCGACAAAGTGACCTTGGAGAACTACCTGCAATCGCAAATGGGTGAATAACCCATCGCCTGCCGGTAAACATCAGGCACAAAAAAGCCCCGCTCTCGAATGAGAAGCGGGGCTTTTTATTGCGCGCCGATTACGCTTCGGTCTTGGCTGCCGCTTTTTCAGCAGCATCCTTGATCAGCGCTTGCAACGAACCATCAGCCGCCATTTCGGTAATGATGTCGCTACCGCCGACCAGCTCACCGGCCACCCACAGTTGTGGGAAAGTAGGCCAGTTGGCGTACTTGGGCAGATTGGCGCGGATTTCCGGGTTTTGCAGGATATCGACGTAAGCGAACTTT
Source organism: Pseudomonas sp. HC1(2025) (assembly GCF_058742075.1). Lineage (NCBI taxonomy): Bacteria > Pseudomonadati > Pseudomonadota > Gammaproteobacteria > Pseudomonadales > Pseudomonadaceae > Pseudomonas > Pseudomonas sp. HC1(2025). Next base: position 4,600,179 of record NZ_CP196017.1, read on the forward strand.
TCGCCACACTGCATGACAGCCTGGGAGGCCTTCGCGGAGAAGCCGCACTGCGGGGCATTCGGCGCGCCCTTCATGTAAAGCAGAATGGTGTTGTTAGCAATCTGCTCTTTAATCGTTTCGATGATATCCATGGAACACCTCGGCTGGAACTTTGCGACTCACAGGTCGGCACGGTGGCGCATTGTAACGCAAAATCCCAGCGTGGTGCTCGGGCTCCCCGACAGACTCACTGCGTCACGCCGCCGCGACCTGCACCGGCACGCCATTCAATGCCGCGTTGCCCGACAACTCATCCAACTGCCGCTCATCCGTCAGGTCGTTGGCGCTGGCCCCCGGCTGCGCGCTGGCAATGTTCATGTGCACGCCCGGCCGATCATGACCCCAACCGTGGGGCAGGCTGACCACGCCGGGCATCATCTCCAGGCTGGCCAGCACTTGCACCTCGATCATGCCGATCCGCGAACTGACCCGCACACGCTGCCCGTCACTGAGCTGGCGATTGGCTAAGTCATCCGGGTGCATCAGCAACTGGTGCCGCGGCTTGCCCTTCACCAGCCGGTGATAGTTATGCATCCATGAATTATTGCTGCGTACGTGCCGGCGGCCGATCAACAGCAACTCATCGACCTTGGGCAACGGCAATGCGGCAAACCGCGCCAGGTCCGCGAGGATCACTGCTGGCGCCGCCTGCACCCGACCATTGGCGGTTTTCAAGCGCGCGGCCAGGTTGGCCTTCAGCGGCCCCAGGTCCAGGCCGTGGGGATGCTCGGCCAACATCGCCACTGACAACTTGTGCGTGGAGGCGTCGCCATAGGCTCCCGCCCGCAGGCCCAGGTCAATCATCTGCGCCGGCGCCAGGGTCGGCTTGAGCGGGTTGCCGGTGCGGGCCGCAAACGCTTGGGCCAGGCCGACGAAAATCTCCCAGTCGTGCAGTGCACCCTCGGGCTTGGGCAGAATCGCCCGGTTGAAGCGCGTGACGTTGCGCACTGCAAACATGTTGAAGGTGGTGTCGTAGTGATCGTTTTCCAGGGCCGAGGTCGATGGCAGGATCAGGTCGGCATAGCGTGTGGTCTCGTTGATATACAGATCGACACTGACCATGAACTCCAGGCCGTCCAGCGCCTGCTCGAGTTGCCGCCCATTGGGCGTGGACAGCACCGGATTGCCAGCCACTGTCACCAGTGCGCGGATTTGTCCTTCGCCCTCGGTGAGCATTTCTTCGGCCAGGGCCGACACCGGCAACTCGCCACTGTACTCGGGACGCCCGGACACCCGGCTCTGCCAACGATTGAAGTGCCCGCCGGACGTGGCCGCCACCAGGTCTACCGCAGGCTCAGTGCACAAGGCACCGCCGACCCGGTCCAGATTGCCGGTAACCAGGTTGATCAACTGCACCAGCCAGTGGCACAAGGTACCGAACGCCTGGGTCGACACCCCCATGCGCCCGTAGCAGACAGCCTTGTCTGCCGCCGCAAAATCCCGCGCCAACTGGCGAATCTGCTCGGCCGGCACCGCGCATTGCGCGCTCATGGCCTCGGCGGTAAAGCCCGCGACAGCGCGGCGCACCTCGTCCAGGCCATCCACCGGCAAGTGGCTGTCGCGGGTCAGGTGCTCGCTGAACAATGCGTTGAGTAACCCAAACAGCAACGCCGCATCGCCACCGGGGCGCACAAACAGATGCTGGTCGGCCATGGCCGCCGTCTCACTGCGCCGGGGGTCGACCACCACCACTTTGCCGCCACGTGCCTGAATGGCCTTCAGGCGTTTCTCCACGTCCGGCACGGTCATGATGCTGCCATTGGAGGCCAGTGGATTGCCGCCAAGGATCAGCATGAAGTTGGTCTGGTCGATATCCGGGATGGGCAGCAACAGGCCATGGCCGTACATCAGGTGGCTGGAAAGGTGATGGGGCAACTGGTCTACCGATGTCGCAGAGAAGCGGTTGCGCGTCTTCAACTGCCCGAGGAAGTAATTGCTGTGGGTCATCAAGCCATAGTTATGCACGCTGGGGTTGCCCTGATACACCGCCACCGCATTGTGCCCATGCCGCGCCTGGATCCCCGCCAGCCGTTCGGCCACCAGGGCGAAGGCCTCGTCCCAGGGGATCGGCTGCCATTCGCTGCCCACCCGCAACATGGGTTGGTGCAGGCGATCGGGATCGTTCTGAATATCCTGTAGGGCCACGGCCTTGGGGCAGATATGGCCGCGGCTGAAGGTGTCCTGTGCATCACCCTTGATCGAGGTGATGGCAATACTGCCATCATCCGAGGTGGTGGTTTCCAGGGTCAGGCCGCAGATGGCTTCGCACAGGTGGCAGGCACGGTGATGGAGAGTCTTGGTCATGGCCAGTCTCTTTATTAGGGCTTTGGCCCGACTATGAGCCGCGCCCATCGGCGGCGCCAGCAACGTTCGCCCCGTGAATCAACGGGCATCAGGCCAGGCCATGGGTAAGCATGAGCAAATGTTTCAGAAACCTCCCACACCGCCCAGGAAACCGACCCAACCTGGCCCGGGGCCGCCATCACACATTGCAAAAGGTCGCGGCGCCAGTGTACAAATGACCCGCTGCTGTCCGTAAACAGGCCTCAAAAGTGCAATTCCCGCCCCTTTGAACACCCCTAAAAAACCGTAGCCTATTGGTAAGACGCGACATTTAGTGTCAATATCGCGCCTTCCCCTATTTCGTCGCCCCGTGCGGCTTTCGCCGCAGGTCTCGCCCGTTGTCACAATAAACAAGGCTTTGAGTATCTGCGGTCTGTTGCAAAAAGGTAGTTAATGATGAGCGCAAGGCACTTTCTCTCCCTGATGGATTGCACGCCCGAAGAGCTGGTCAGCGTGATCCGTCGAGGCATTGAGCTTAAAGACCTGCGTAATCGCGGCGTACTGTTCGAGCCTTTGAAAAACCGCGTACTCGGGATGATTTTCGAGAAATCGTCCACCCGTACCCGCCTGTCCTTCGAAGCCGGCATGATCCAGCTCGGCGGCCAGGCCATTTTCCTGTCGCCACGGGACACCCAACTGGGCCGTGGCGAGCCGATCAGCGATTGCGCCATCGTCATGTCGCGCATGCTCGATGCGGTGATGATCCGTACCTTCGCCCACAGCACCCTCACCGAATTTGCCGCCAACTCGCGGGTGCCGGTGATCAACGGCCTGTCCGATGACCTGCATCCCTGCCAGTTGCTCGCCGATATGCAGACGTTCCTCGAACATCGCGGCTCGATCCAGGGCAAGACCGTGGCCTGGATCGGCGATGGCAACAACATGTGCAACAGCTATATAGAAGCGGCGATCCAGTTCGACTTCCATCTGCGCATCGCCTGCCCCGAGGGCTATGAGCCGAGCGCCGAATTCCTGGCCAAGGCCGACGCCCGCGTACAAATCGTGCGTGACCCGAAAGACGCGGTGATCGGCGCGCACCTGGTGAGTACCGACGTCTGGACCTCCATGGGCCAGGAAGACGAGACCGCCAAGCGCTTGGCCCTGTTCGCACCTTATCAAGTCACCCGCGAATTGCTCGACCTCGCCGCGCCGGATGTGCTGTTCATGCACTGCCTGCCGGCCCATCGCGGCGAAGAAATCAGCCTCGACCTGTTGGACGACTCGCGCTCCGTCGCCTGGGACCAGGCAGAAAACCGCCTGCACGCCCAGAAGGCCTTGCTGGAGTTCCTGGTCCCACCGGCGTACCACCACGCATGAGCCAGCCACTTCTGCTGAATCTACGCAATCTGGCATGCGGCTATCAGGACCAACGGGTGGTGCAAAACCTCAACCTGCACCTTAACGCCGGCGATATCGGTTGCCTGCTGGGCTCCTCGGGCTGCGGCAAGACCACCACCCTGCGGGCGATTGCCGGGTTCGAGCCGGTGCACGAAGGCGAGATCAACCTGGCCGGCGAAGTGATCTCCAGCGCCGGCTTTACCCTGGCCCCGGAGAAACGTCGCATTGGCATGGTGTTCCAGGACTACGCGCTGTTTCCGCACCTCTGCGTGGCCGACAACATTGGCTTCGGCATTCGCAAACACCCGCACAAAGAGCGCGTGGTCGCCGAGCTGCTGGAATTGGTCAACCTGAAGAACCTGGGCAAGCGCTTCCCCCACGAACTGTCTGGCGGCCAGCAACAGCGCGTGGCCCTGGCCCGTGCGTTGGCGCCGGAGCCGCAATTACTGCTGTTGGACGAACCCTTTTCCAACCTTGACGGTGAACTGCGGCGCAAGCTCAGCCATGAAGTGCGCGACATCCTCAAGGCGCGTGGCACCAGTGCGATTCTGGTCACCCATGACCAGGAAGAAGCGTTTGCCGTGAGCGATCACGTCGGCGTGTTCAAGGAAGGCCGGCTGGAGCAGTGGGATACGCCCTACAACCTCTATCACGAACCGCTGACGCCCTATGTCGCGAGCTTTATTGGCCAGGGTTATTTCATCCGTGGCCAGTTGAGCACGCCGGAGTCGGTCAGCACCGAGTTGGGCGAGTTGCGCGGTAATCGTGCCTATACCTGGCCGACTGGCTCTGCGGTAGACGTTTTGCTGCGCCCGGATGACATCGTGTATGCACCGGACAGCGCCTTGAAAGCGCAGATTGTCGGCAAGACCTTCCTGGGTGCCTCGACCTTGTACCGCTTACAGTTGCCGACCGGTGCCCAGCTGGAATCGATTTTCCCCAGCCATGCCGATCATCAGGTGGGTGCGCAGGTGGGGATCCGCGTGGCGGCCGAACACCTGGTGCTGTTCCAGGCCTCGGGGAGCACGGCGGCGCAGATTCCGCAGGTGGAGTCCGGCGTGCGGCGCTACAGCACTGCCAGCTGAAGAAACCAAATCCAAAATGTGTGCAGGCTTGTGTGGGAGCCTGACTTGCCCGCGATGCAGGCGCCTCGGGTTGTCAGCTACAGCGAGGTGATGCTATCGCAGGCAAGCCAGCTCCCACACAAGCCAGCTCCCACAGAGGCTCGCTCCCACGTTTGATCCCACCGTTCTTGAATTCAAGCCCGGCCAATCGGCGCGAATTTGCCCTGGGTGTGCTCGGCCAACACCGCTGCCGCCAACTCCACTTCCAAACCCCTCCTACCCGCACTGACAAAAATTGTCGCAAAAGGCTGTGCGCTCTCATCGATGAAGGTGCGCAAGCGTTTCTTCTGCCCCAGCGGGCTGATCCCTCCCAACAAATAGCCGGTGGAACGCTGCGCCGCCGCGGGGTCGGCCATCTCGACTTTCTTCACCCCTGCCGCGTGCGCCAGGGCCTTCAAATCCAGACTTCCGACGACCGGCACCACCGCCACCAATAACTCGCTCTTTTCGCTGCTGGCGAGCAGGGTCTTGAACACCCGCGCCGGGTCGAGACTCAACTTCTCCGCGGCCTCCAGGCCATAAGAGGCGGCCCTGGGGTCATGTTCGTAACTGTGGATACGATGTTCGGCGCGAACTTTTTTCAACAAGTCCAATGCGGGTGTCATAGGGGCTCCAGGCTCGGGGGAAACGTGGAAAAGCAGGCCACCGATTCTAGGACAAACCCAGGCAAAACGCTCTAGTGCAGGGCGCTGTGCGACGAATCCGCGCAGATCCTGGCCACGCTCGCCGCCCATTGCGTCGCCTTGTTGCGGCGATCATTCACCGTGTTAATAGTTTGAAAATGACCGACCGTTCACTTTCGACCTTTGACAGCGGTGTTTCTTGTCTATATTTTTTCGTTTCCGAATACTGTAGGAATCTATCCACAGTGTCCGAGCAGTAAGCCGTGACCAGGATGGGGATCCTCGTCACAGTGAAAATCGCGCACCGCCCGTTGTGGCACCGCGCCAGACAAGAAAAAAAATCGAGGTTTTCAATGACAACTGCTCTTCAACAGCCTTCTCTTTCAAGCCAATGCATGGCCGAGTTCCTCGGCACCGCGCTGCTGATCTTCTTCGGCACCGGCTGTGTCGCTGCGCTCAAGGTCGCGGGTGCCAGCTTTGGCTTGTGGGAAATCAGCATCATCTGGGGGATCGGCGTGAGCATGGCGATCTACCTGAGCGCCGGCATTTCCGGGGCTCATCTCAATCCAGCCGTCAGTATCGCGCTGTGCATCTTTGCCGATTTCGACAAGCGCAAACTGCCCTTCTACATCATTGCCCAGGTTGCCGGTGCCTTTTGCTCGGCCGCGCTGGTCTACACGCTCTACAGCAACCTATTTTTCGATTACGAACAAACTCACCAGATGGTCCGCGGCTCCGCAGCCAGCCTGGAGCTGGCCTCGGTGTTCTCTACCTACCCCCACGCCTTGCTGAATACAGCCCAGGCGTTCCTGGTGGAAATGGTCATCACCGCCATCCTCATGGGCGTGATCATGGCCTTGACCGACGACAACAATGGCTTGCCCCGTGGCCCGCTGGCCCCGCTGCTGATCGGTTTGCTGATCGCGGTGATCGGCAGCGCCATGGGCCCGCTGACCGGGTTTGCGATGAACCCGGCACGGGATTTCGGCCCTAAACTGATGACGTTTTTCGCCGGCTGGGGTGAAATGGCGTTCACCGGCGGGCGCGATATTCCTTATTTCCTGATTCCGATCTTTGCACCGATTGTCGGTGCCTGCCTCGGCGCTGCGGCCTATCGCGGGTTGATTGCCCGCCATCTGCCCAACGCCACAGCGGCTAAAACTGATGCAGCCGAAACCGCCGCCAGCGGTAACACCCGAACTTCCTGAAAGCGGTAGCCTGGGCCCTTCTGCCCCTTTGCGGCCCAGGCTACTTACCCATTCCCTTTTTCCGTCCAAGGCAATCGACATGACCGACACACAGAATAAGAACTACATCATTGCCCTCGATCAGGGCACCACCAGTTCCCGGGCGATCATCTTTGATCGTGACGCCAACGTGGTGTGCACCGCCCAACGCGAATTCGTCCAGCACTACCCGCAAGCCGGCTGGGTCGAGCACGACCCGATGGAAATCTTCGCCACCCAAAGTGCCGTGATGGTCGAGGCCCTGGCACAAGCCGGCCTGCATCACGACCAGGTTGCCGCCATCGGCATCACCAACCAGCGTGAAACCACGGTGGTCTGGGACAAGATCACCGGCCGCCCGATCTACAACGCCATCGTCTGGCAGTGCCGACGCAGCACCGAGATCTGCCAGCAGCTCAAGCGCGACGGCCATGAGCAATACATCAGCGACACCACCGGCCTGGTCACCGACCCGTACTTCTCCGGCACCAAGCTGAAGTGGATCCTCGATAACGTCGAAGGCAGCCGCGAACGCGCGCGCAACGGCGAACTGCTGTTCGGCACCATCGACAGCTGGCTGATCTGGAAATTTACCGGCGGCAAGACCCACGTCACCGACTACACCAACGCCTCGCGCACCATGCTCTTCAACATCCACACCCTGGAGTGGGATGCGAAGATGCTCGAGGTGCTGGACATCCCGCGGGAAATGCTGCCGCAAGTGAAGTCCTCCTCAGAAATCTATGGCCGCACCAAAAGCGGGATTGCCATCGGCGGCATTGCCGGTGACCAGCAAGCCGCCCTGTTCGGCCAGATGTGCGTCGAGCCGGGCCAGGCGAAAAATACCTACGGCACTGGCTGCTTCCTGCTGATGAACACCGGCGACAAGGCCGTCAAGTCCCAGCACGGCATGCTCACCACCATCGCCTGCGGCCCCCGTGGCGAAGTGGCCTACGCGCTCGAAGGCGCGGTGTTCAACGGCGGCTCCACCGTGCAGTGGCTGCGCGACGAGCTGAAGATCATCAACGACGCCCACGACACCGAATACTTCGCCAACAAGGTCAAGGACAGCAACGGCGTATACCTGGTGCCGGCGTTCACCGGCCTGGGCGCTCCGTACTGGGACCCCTATGCCCGTGGCGCGCTGTTCGGCCTGACCCGTGGCGTACGCGTGGATCACATTATTCGTGCAGCCCTGGAGTCGATTGCCTACCAGACCCGCGACGTGCTCGACGCCATGCAGCAGGACTCCGGCGAACGCCTCAAATCCCTGCGGGTGGACGGCGGTGCGGTGGCCAATAACTTCTTGATGCAGTTCCAGGCCGATATCCTCGGCACCCAGGTCGAGCGCCCGCAAATGCGCGAGACCACGGCGTTGGGCGCGGCCTACCTGGCCGGCCTGGCCTGTGGTTTCTGGGGCAGCCTGGATGAATTGCGTGGCAAGGCGGTGATCGAGCGCGAATTCGAACCGCAACTGGACGAGGCAGCCAAAGAAAAACTCTACGCCGGCTGGAAAAAAGCGGTCAGCCGCACCCGCGACTGGGAACCCCACGAAGGCGCCGAATAAGCCACGCGCCGGACCCACTTAGGGTTGTAACTGGCAGGGAGCAGATTCCTGCGTCATCATGGGCCACTTTTTTGTACGGCAGCCCAAAGGACGCCCCATGAATCTGCCTCCCCGTCAGCAGCAAATCCTCGAACTGGTCCGCGAACGCGGCTACGTCAGTATCGAGGAAATGGCGCAGCTGTTCGTTGTGACCCCGCAAACCATCCGCCGCGACATCAACCAACTGGCCGAAGCCAACCTGCTGCGTCGCTACCACGGCGGCGCCGCCTATGACTCCAGCGTCGAAAACACCGAGTACGCCATGCGTGCCGACCAGATGCGCGATGAAAAACAGCGTATCGGCGAAGCCATTGCCGCACAGATCCCCGATCATGCCTCGCTGTTCATCAATATCGGCACCACCACCGAATCCATCGCCCGGGCGCTGCTCAACCACAGCCACCTGAAGATCATCACCAACAACCTCAACGTTGCCATGATGCTCAGCGCCAAGGACGACTTCGACGTGCTGCTGACTGGCGGCAATGTGCGCCGTGACGGCGGCGTGGTGGGCCAGGCCAGCGTGGACTTCATCAACCAGTTCAAGGTCGACTTCGCCCTGGTGGGTATCAGCGGCATCGATGAGGACGGCAGCCTGCTCGACTTCGATTACCAGGAAGTGCGGGTTTCCCAGGCGATCATTGCCAATGCACGCAAGGTGATCCTGGCAGCGGACTCGAGCAAATTCGGGCGCAATGCCATGATTCGCCTGGGGCCGATCAGCTTGATTGATTGCCTGGTCACCGATCAGCAGCCGGTGCCGGCGCTGGTCCAGTTGTTGAGCCAGAACAAGATTCGCCTGGAAGTCGTCTGATCTGGCGCTGAGATCTCTGGCGCCTGGACCACCGTCATCGCGGGCAAGCCCGCTCCCACAGTTGGAATGCGATCAACCTGTGGGAGCGGGCTTGCCCGCGATGGCAACCTAAAGAGCAACAACGCTCTTGAGCCAGCAGCAGGCTCAATGTTCACAATTTTTCCTTTCCCCGCCCTTCGATGAGTTTTTTCAATCGAAGTCGACTGGCTGTGCCCGCGTTTATAGGCTACCATTTTCGCAAATGAACATTAATGTTCGAATTCAAATATAAATAAAGATCGCGAGGCCAGCCGATGACCCCTTCTACCTTGCCTGCTCCACCCCTTGCCGAAGTCTATGATGTTGCCGTTATCGGTGGTGGGATCAATGGCGTGGGCATCGCGGCAGACGCAGCCGGTCGCGGCCTGTCGGTATTCCTTTGTGAAAAGGACGACCTGGCCAGCCACACCTCGTCCGCCAGCAGCAAGCTGATCCACGGCGGCCTGCGCTATCTTGAACATTACGAATTCCGCCTGGTCCGCGAGGCCCTGGCCGAACGCGAAGTGCTGCTGGCCAAGGCTCCGCACATCGTCAAGCAGATGCGCTTTGTGCTGCCCCATCGCCCGCACCTGCGCCCGGCCTGGATGATTCGTGCCGGCCTGTTCCTGTATGACCACCTCGGCAAGCGCGAAAAACTCGCAGGTTCCAAGAGCCTGAAGTTCGGTGCCGACAGCCCGCTGAAAAGCGAGATCACCAAGGGCTTCGAATACTCCGACTGCTGGGTCGACGACGCACGCCTGGTAGTACTCAATGCCATGGCCGCCCGGGAAAAAGGTGCGCATATCCACACCCAGACCCGCTGCGTCAGCGCCCGTCGCAGCAAGGGCCTGTGGCACCTGCACCTGGAACGCGCCGATGGCAGCCTGTTGTCGATCCGCGCCAAGGCCCTGGTGAATGCGGCCGGCCCGTGGGTCGCCAAATTCATCAAGGATGACTTGAAGCTCGATTCGCCCTACGGCATCCGCCTGATCCAGGGTAGCCACCTGATCGTGCCAAAACTGTACGAAGGCGCCCATGCGCACATCCTGCAGAACGAGGATGGGCGTATCGTCTTCACCATTCCGTACCTCAACCACCTGACCATCATCGGCACCACCGACCGTGAGTACACCGGCGACCCAGCGAAAGTGGCGATCACCGAAGGTGAAACGGACTACATGCTCAAGGTGGTCAATGCCCACTTCAAGCAGCAGTTGAGTCGCGACGATATCGTGCACACCTATTCCGGCGTGCGTCCGCTGTGCAACGACGAGTCGGATAACCCGTCGGCCATCACCCGCGACTACACCCTGGCGCTGTCCGGTACTGGCGAGGAAGCGCCGATCCTGTCGGTGTTCGGCGGCAAGCTGACCACCTACCGCAAGCTTGCCGAGTCGGCCCTGGCGCAACTGGCCCCGTACTTCCCGCATATCAAGCCAAGCTGGACGGCCAAGGCCAGCCTGCCCGGCGGCGAAGACATGAGCACCCCAGAAGCCCTGGCCTCGGACATTCGCAGCAAGTTCGAGTGGATCCCCAGCGAAATCGCCCGCCGCTGGTCGACCACCTATGGCAGCCGCACCTGGCGCCTGCTCGAAGGCGTGCAATCGCTGGCCGACCTGGGCGAACACCTGGGTGGTGGCCTGTACACCCGGGAAGTCGACTACCTGTGCGCCGAGGAATGGGCGACCCAGGCCTACGACATCCTGTGGCGCCGCACCAAACTGGGGCTGTTCACCACCTCCGAGGAGCAGGAAAACCTGCAGCGCTACCTGGTCAAGGTCGAGCAGAACCGCAACAAGATCGAAGCGGCCTGAGTGACAAAGCCCCTGCACCGAAAGGTCCAGGGGCTTTTTTTGGCTCGCACATCGTAAGCAGACTCCTACAAATTCGGTTTTCCGAACGCGATACCTCCCCCTATTCGGTTTGCCGGACTTAAACACCGGATAAACATCGTCACATAAAGTTAATCACCATATAAATCATATAGTTAGATCTTTATTAGCAGTCTGGCACGACTCATGCTCTACACTTGGGACGTGTTTGCCTGAGATGCTTCAGGAGCCGTCACAGGCATTCGCTGTATCGAAAGAGCCGTCCAGGCTTCATAAAAAAAACAAATGTCGAGGAAGTATTGATGCGTATCGTTCCCCATATTTTGGGCGCAGCCATTGCTGCCGCTCTGATTAGCACTCCAGTCTTCGCCGCCGAACTGACCGGCACGCTGAAGAAAATCAAAGAGTCGGGCACCATCACCCTGGGCCACCGCGACGCCTCCATTCCGTTTTCCTACATTGCGGATGGTTCGGGCAAGCCAGTGGGCTACTCCCACGACATTCAACTGGCCATCGTCAAAGCTGTCGAGAAAGACCTCGGCATGAAGGAAGGCGAGCTGAAGGTCAAATACAACCTGGTCACGTCGCAAACCCGTATCCCGCTGGTGCAGAACGGCACCGTGGACGTTGAGTGTGGTTCCACCACCAACAACGTTGAGCGTCAGCAACAAGTCGACTTCTCCGTCGGCATCTTCGAAATCGGTACCCGTCTGCTGTCCAAAAAGGACTCGACCTACAAGGATTTCGCTGACCTCAAGGGCAAGAACGTCGTGACCACCGCCGGCACCACGTCCGAGCGCATTCTCAAGTCCATGAACGCTGATAAGCAGATGGGCATGAACGTGATCTCCGCCAAGGACCACGGTGAGTCCTTCCAGATGCTGGAAAGCGGCCGCGCCGTTGCCTTCATGATGGACGATGCGCTGCTGGCCGGTGAAATGGCCAAGGCCAAGACGCCTACCGACTGGGCCGTGACCGGCACGCCGCAATCCTTCGAAATCTACGGCTGCATGGTTCGCAAAGGCGATGCACCGTTCAAGAAGGCTGTGGATGACGCCATCATCGCCACCTACAAGTCTGGCGCAATCAACGACATCTACACCAAGTGGTTCAGCTCGCCGATCCCACCAAAAGGCCTGAACCTGATGTTCCCGATGAGCGACGAACTCAAGGCCCTGATCGCCAATCCGACCGACAAAGCGGCGGACGACAAAACGGCTGAAAAAAAGTCCTGATTCCGAACTAACCTTATCCCCTGGGGGAGCCAACCCTCCCTCAGGTGCCTGTTACTACCTGCTGGCATTATTTGGAACACTCGACCTGGCGGTTTGCGAGCCGATCGTGTGTGTCTGACGTTCACCGTCAGGCGGGAATGGATCTTCCCCAAGCGGGTGCTTGTACATCGATCGATTTCGGGGGAGACCCTAATGAATTACAACTGGGACTGGGGCGTATTCTTCAAGTCCACCGGCGTGGGCAGCGAGACTTATCTCGACTGGTTCATCTCCGGTTTGGGCTGGACCATCGCCATCGCCGTCGTGGCATGGATCGTCGCCTTGCTACTGGGCTCGATGCTGGGTGTGATGCGCACGATGCCTAACCGCCTCGTAGCCGGTATCGCCACCTGCTACGTGGAACTGTTTCGTAACGTGCCTCTGCTGGTTCAGCTGTTCATCTGGTACTTCCTGGTACCTGACCTGCTGCCACAAAACCTGCAGGACTGGTACAAACAAGACTTGAACCCGACCACCTCGGCCTACCTGAGCGTTGTCGTGTGCCTGGGCCTGTTCACCGCCGCCCGCGTATGTGAACAAGTGCGTACCGGTATCCAGGCGCTGCCTCGCGGCCAGGAAGCCGCCGCGCGTGCCATGGGTTTCAGCCTGTCACAGATCTACTGGAACGTGCTGCTGCCCCAGGCCTACCGGATCATCATCCCGCCGCTTACCTCGGAATTCCTCAACGTGTTCAAGAACTCCTCCGTGGCGTCCTTGATCGGCCTGATGGAATTGCTGGCACAAACCAAGCAGACCGCCGAATTCTCGGCCAACCTGTTTGAAGCCTTCACCCTGGCTACGCTGATCTACTTCACCCTGAACATGAGCCTGATGCTGCTGATGCGCCTGGTCGAGAAGAAAGTCGCGGTGCCTGGCCTGATTTCCGTGGGGGGCAAATAATGGACTTCGATTTCAGCGGCATTATCCCAGCCATGCCCGGCCTGTGGAACGGCATGGTCATGACCTTGAAGCTGATGGTCATGGGCGTGGTCGGCGGTATCTTCCTCGGTACCATCCTGGCCTTGATGCGCCTGTCCTCCAGCAAACTGCTGTCGCGCGTGGCCGGCGCCTATGTGAACTACTTCCGCTCGATCCCGCTGCTGTTGGTGATCACCTGGTTCTACCTGGCGGTGCCATTCGTATTGCGCTGGATCACTGGCGAAGACACGCCAATCGGTGCATTCACCTCCTGCGTCGTGGCCTTCATGATGTTCGAGGCGGCGTACTTCTGCGAAATCGTGCGGGCCGGCGTGCAGTCGATCCCCAAGGGCCAGATGGCTGCGGCACAAGCGATGGGCATGACCTACAGCCAGACCATGCGCCTGATCATCCTGCCCCAGGCGTTTCGCAAGATGACCCCGCTGCTGCTGCAGCAGAGCATCATCCTGTTCCAGGACACCTCGCTGGTCTACACCGTGGGCCTGGTGGACTTCCTCAACTCCGCCCGCTCCAACGGCGACATTATCGGCCGCTCCAATGAGTTCCTGATCTTTGCCGGTGTCGTCTACTTCATCATCAGCTTTGCCGCCTCGCTGCTGGTCAAGCGTCTGCAAAAAAGGTTTGCCGTATGATCTCTATCAAGAACATCAACAAGTGGTATGGCGACTTCCAGGTGCTGACCGATTGCAGCACTGATGTCAAAAAAGGCGAAGTGATCGTGGTGTGCGGGCCATCCGGCTCGGGCAAGTCCACCCTGATCAAGTGCGTCAACGCCCTGGAACCGTTCCAGAAAGGTGACGTTGTGGTCGACGGCACCTCGATTGCCGACCCGAAGACCAACCTGCCGAAACTGCGCTCGCGCGTGGGCATGGTGTTCCAGCACTTCGAACTGTTCCCGCACATGACCATCATCAAGAACCTGACCGTCGCACAGGTGAAGGTGTTGGGCCGCAGCGAAGAAGAGGCCAAGAAGAAAGCCCTGCAATTGCTCGAACGCGTGGGCCTGTCGGCGCATAAGGACAAGCATCCAGGCCAGCTTTCCGGCGGCCAGCAACAGCGCGTGGCGATTGCCCGTGCCCTGGCCATGGACCCGATCGTCATGCTGTTCGACGAACCGACTTCGGCCCTGGACCCGGAGATGGTCAACGAAGTGCTGGACGTGATGGTGCAACTGGCCCAGGAAGGCATGACCATGATGTGCGTGACCCACGAAATGGGCTTCGCCCGCAAAGTGGCCGACCGCGTGATCTTCATGGATGCCGGCAAGATCATCGAAGACTGCCCTAAAGAAGAGTTCTTCGGCGATATCAGCGCCCGTTCCGAACGTGCGCAGCACTTCCTCGAGAAAATCCTGCAGCACTAAGCACAACACAGCGTCCACTGTAGAAACCGGGCCCTGTGGGAGCGGGCTTGCCCGCGATTGCGGCGTATCAGTCAACCTGTCTGTGGTTGACCTACCGTCATCGCGGGCAAGCCTGCTCCCACACCGGTCCAGGCAAGCGCTGGTTGACCCAAGGCATCTGTGATGAAATGCGACCCCACCCTCTATCGCGCCGCGCCGCCATCACTTGCCGTGAAGCCTCGTCTGATTCGCCAGTTGTTCCTGCCGCCCCTGATCATCCTGTTGATGATCGGCCTGGGTTTTATCGGCTTCTGGACCAGCGAGCACTACGGCATCCGCACCCTGGGCGAGAACGGCGAGCGTCAGTTGGAGCTGCATGCGCGCACGGTCGAGAGTGAGATCAGCAAATACACCTACCTGCCCAGCCTGCTGGAACTGGAATCCAGCGTCTCCAGGCTGTTGGCCGAGCCAAGCCCGGAACACCGGCAAGCCGTCAACGAATACCTCGAAGGCCTGAACCGGCGTAGCCGCAGTCGGGCGATTTATGTGATGGACACCACCGGCCGTGTGATGGCCACCAGCAACTGGCGCGATGTTGACAGCTACCTGGGTGAAGACCTGTCGTTCCGCGCCTATTTCCAGAATGCCGTGCGTGGCCAGCCCGGCCGTTTCTATGGCATCGGCAGCACCAATGGCGAACCCGGCTACTACCTGGCCCATGGCCTGGAAGAACGCGGCAAGATCATTGGCGTCGCGGTGGTCAAGGTGCGCCTCGAAGCGCTGGAAGAACGCTGGCAGCGCGCGCGCCTGGAAGCCTTTGTCAGCGATGAGAACGGCATCATCATCCTCTCCAGCGACCCGGCGCGCCGGCTCAAGGCCGTGCGCCCGCTGAGCGACGATACCAAGGAGCGCCTGGCTCGCAGCCTGCAATATTACTGGGCGACCCTCAACGAACTGCAACCCCTGGCCCGCGAACAGCTGGATGCTGGTACCGAGAAGCTGACGTTCCCGGCCAACAGTGAAGTGGTGACCGACGACCAGGAAGTCACCTACCTCGCCCAGACCCGACCGCTGAACGACACGCCGTGGAACTTCACCCTGCTCACCCCGCTCAACGACCTGCGCCAGGCGGCGATCAACCAGGGCATCCTCGTCGCCGTGGCCTTTGCCCTGGTGGCGTTCCTGCTGATTGCCTGGAACGAGCGACGCAAGGTGATCGCCACGCGCCTGGCTGCCCGCGAGGCCCTGCAAGAAGCCAACAACCAGCTGGAGCGGCGGATTGCCGAGCGCACCGCCGACCTGCGGGCCAGCAACGAACGGCTCAAGGCGCAGATCCGCGAACGCCGCCAGGCCGAAGAAACCCTGCGCCGGGCCCAGGACGAATTGGTCCAGGCCGGCAAACTGGCGGCCATCGGCCAGATGTCCACCAGCATCGCCCATGAACTGAACCAGCCCCTGGCGGCCCTGCGCACCTTGTCCGGCAACACCGTGCGCTTCCTGGAACGCGGGGCCCTGGATACTGCCAGCACCAATCTCAAGACCATCAACGAACTGATCGACCGCATGGGCCGCATCACCGCCAGCCTGCGCTCGTTTGCCCGACGCGGCGACGACCAGGGCGAAGCCAGCCTGGGCAAGGCCGTGGATGCGGCGTTCCAGGTCCTGGGCAGCCGCCTCGACAGCCTGCCGCTGACCGTCCACCGTGGTTTCAGCCAGGCCCTGTTGCAGATCGACCAGACGCGCCTGGAGCAGATCCTGGTCAACCTGATCGGCAACGCCCTGGATGCGATGCACGCCCAACCCGCCCCCGAGCTGTGGCTGGAAAGCGATATCAGCGACGGAAAATATCGCCTGCGGGTGCGGGACAACGGGCACGGCATCGACCCTGAGACCCGCAAGCATCTGTTCGAACCCTTTTTTACCACCAAACCCGGCGAGCAAGGCCTGGGCCTGGGCCTGACCCTGTCGGCCAGCCTTGCAGCGGCCACCGGCGGCAACCTGGCCGTCGAGCACCCGGCCGTTGGTGGTACGGCCTTTGTCCTGAGCCTGCCCCTGGCAGGCCATCAACCCGGCGAATCGATATGAACAGCCAACCCAATACCGAACTGACCGTGCTGATCGTCGAAGACGATCCCCATGTGTTGCTCGGCTGCCAGCAAGCCCTGGCCCTGGAAGATATTCCCAGCGTCGGCGTGGCCAGCGCCGAAGAGGCTCTCAAACGTGTCGGCGAGAACTTTGCCGGCATTGTGATCAGCGATATCCGCCTGCCCGGTATCGACGGCCTGGAGCTGTTGACCCGCCTCAAGGCCCTGGATAAAAGCCTGCCGGTGGTGCTGATCACCGGCCACGGCGATATTTCCATGGCCGTGGGCGCGATGCGCAACGGTGCCTATGACTTCATGGAAAAACCCTTTTCCCCGGAGCGCCTGGTAGACGTGGTGCGCCGCGCCCTCGAACAGCGCGGCCTGGCTCGGGAGGTCTGGGCGCTACGCCGGCAACTGGCCGAGCGTGACTCCCTGGAAGGCCGGATCATCGGGCGCTCGCCGGCGATGCAGAACCTGCGCGAGCTGATCGCCAACGTCGCCGACACCTCGGCCAACGTGCTGATCGAAGGCGAGACCGGCACCGGCAAGGAGCTGGTCGCCCGCTGCCTGCACGACTTCAGCCGCCGCCACGCCCACCAGTTCGTCGCCCTGAACTGCGGTGGCCTGCCGGAAAACCTGTTCGAAAGCGAGATTTTCGGCCACGAAGCCAACGCCTTTACCGGCGCGGGCAAACGGCGGATCGGCAAGATCGAACATGCCCACGAGGGCACGCTGTTCCTCGACGAAGTGGAAAGCATGCCGATGAACCTGCAGATCAAACTGCTACGGGTCTTGCAGGAGCGCACCCTGGAACGCCTGGGTTCGAACCAGAGCGTGGCCGTGGATTGCCGGGTGATCGCCGCCACCAAGTCCGACCTCGACGAATTGAGTCGCGCCAACCAGTTCCGCAGCGACCTGTACTACCGCCTGAACGTGGTCACCCTGGAACTGCCGCCGCTGCGCGAGCGTCGTGAAGATATCCTGCAACTGTTCGAACACTTCCTGCAGCAGTCCTCCCTGCGCTTTGACCGCATCGCCCCGGAACTGGACAACCAGACCCTGTCCAGCCTGATGAGCCACGACTGGCCCGGCAACGTGCGAGAACTGCGCAACGTCGCCGAACGTTTTGCCCTGGGCCTGCCGGCCTTCAAGAAAAGCGGCACCAGCCCCGACAACCATGGCCTGGCCTTTACCGAGGCGGTGGAAGCCTTTGAACGCAACCTGCTCAGCGACGCCCTGCAACGCAGCGGCGGCAACCTGACCCAGGCCAGCCTGGAACTGGGAATGGCCAAGACCACCCTGTTCGACAAGGTCAAGAAATACGGCCTGAGCCATTAAGGAGAACTGCGTGGATTTAGTCTTCAAGGCCGCCCTCGGTGCGGCGGTGGTATTGCTCCTGGCGGTGCTGGCCAAAACCAAGAACTATTACATCGCCGGCCTGGTGCCGCTGTTTCCGACCTTTGCCCTGATCGCCCACTACATCGTCGGCAAGGGCCGCTCGGTAGACGATCTGAAGACCACCATTGTGTTCGGCATGTGGTCGATCATTCCGTACTTTGTGTACCTGGCGACGCTGTACGTGATGGTCGATCGCATGCGCCTGGAGGCCTCGCTGGCGGTGGCCGCAGTGGCGTGGTTGATGGCGGCGACGGTGCTGGTGAGTGTGTGGATTCGAATCCACGCCTGACACTCCACCGCTCCCCTGTGGGAACTGGACCAACTCGATACCCCCATAAAACCGAGCTGCCTGCATCGCAGCCTCGCTAAAGCTCGACAGCTCCCACACTTGCTCAGTGTCCTTCCCCAATCCCTTGTAGGAGCTGTCGAGCCCCGGCGAGGCTGCGATAGGATCAACTCGGTATACCTACAAAACCGAACTGCCTGCATCGCCGCCTCGCTAAAGCTCGACAGCTCCCACATTTGCTCCGTGTGCCTCCCCGATCCCTTGTAGGAGCTGTCGAGCCCCGGCGAGGCGGCGATGGGATCGACTCGGTACACCCATAAAACCCAGTTGCCCGCATCGCCGCCTCGCTAAAGCTCGACAGCTCCTACATTTGCTCAGTGTGTATCCCCGATCCCTTGTAGGAGCTGTCGAGCCCCGGCGAGGCGGCGATGGGATCGACTCGGTATACCTACAAAACCGAACTGCCTGCATCGCCGCCTCGCTAAAGCTCGACAGCTCCCACATTTGCTCCGTGTGCCTCCCCGATCCCTTGTAGGAGCTGTCGAGCCCCGGCGAGGCGGCGATGGGATCGACTCGGTACACCCATAAAACCCAGTTGCCCGCATCGCCGCCTCGCTAAAGCTCGACAGCTCCTACATTTGCTCAGTGTGTATCCCCGATCCCTTGTAGGAGCTGTCGAGCCCCGGCGAGGCTGCGATAGGATCAACTCGGTACACCTGCAAAACCTAGTTGCCTGCATCGCCGCCTCGCTAAAGCTCGACAGCTCCTACATTTGCTCAGTGTGCTTCCCCAATCCCTTGTGGGAGCTGTGTGACTCCCAGGGCTCAGCGCACGATCTTGTCAATCTGGATGCCGAGCTTTTTCAAGCGGTACCAGAAGCTGCGCTCGGAGATCCCGATCCTTGACGCCGCAGCCGCCTGCACCCCATTGCTCTCCTGCAACGCCGCCAGGATGTACGCCTTCTCCACTTCTGCCAGCGCCGCATCCAGGTCCCGAGGCACGCCCGGGCCTTCGCTGAGAATCGTCGTCACATCACCCGCCGTCGGCTGGGACGCGAACAGATAGGCCGGCAGGTCAATGTCCTCGATCACCGGGCTGGCCGCCACGATGGTCGCGCGCTCCACGCAGTTTTGCAGCTCGCGGATATTGCCCGGCCAGTTGTAGGCGGCCATGGCCTGCAAGGCATCTGCGCTGAAGCCGGTGATGCGTTTGCCGGCTGTGGCGCTCAGGCTGCGGGCAAAGTGCCGGGCCAGGGGGGCGATGTCTTCGACACGCTCGCGCAGGGCGGGCAGCGGGATCGGGAAGACGTTGAGACGGTAGTAGAGATCCTCGCGAAACTCCTTGTTCGCCACCGCGTCCAGAAGGTTCTTGTTGGTGGCGGCGATCACCCGCACATCCACCTTGCGTTCACGCGGGTCACCCACCGGCTCGATCACCCGCTCCTGCAAGGCGCGCAGGATCTTGGCCTGCAACGCCAAGGGCATATCGCCTACTTCGTCGAGAAACAGCGTGCCCTTGTCCGCCTGCATGAAGCGCCCTACCCGGTCAGCCACGGCGCCGGTAAACGCGCCTTTGCGATGACCGAACATTTCGCTTTCCAGCAAGCCTTCGGGGATCGCCGCGCAATTGACCGCCACAAAGGGTTTGTCTGCACGGTTGCCATGCTTGTGAATGGCGCGGGCGACCATTTCCTTGCCGGTGCCGCTTTCGCCGGTCAGCAAGATGGTGGCATTGCTCTCACGCACCGAATCCACCGCCTGTAACACCCGACGAAACGCCGGGCTGTCACCCACCAGGCTGTCGAACTGGGCGTGCTCATCAAGCTCGGCGCGCAGCCGTGCGTTGTCGCGCATGATGTCGCGAAACTGCAAGGCCTTGGCCACGGTGATGTCCAGCTCGTCGATATCGAAGGGCTTGGCAATGTAGTCGTAGGCACCATTGCGCATCGACTGCACGGCATTTTTCACCGTGCTGTAGGCCGTCATCACGATCACCGGCAACTGCGGGTAGCGCACCTTGATCTCGGCCAGCAGTTGCGGGCCGTCCATGCCGGGCATGCGCCAGTCGCTGATCACCAGGTCGATGTCTTCCTGCTCCAGCACCTTGAGGGCATGCAGGCCGTTGCCGGCGATAAACACCTGGATGTCGTTCTGGCTCAGGGCCGACGCCAGCAAGTCGCAGAGCTTGGGCTCGTCGTCGACCACCAATATGTTATGCGTCATGACTGTCCTCGTCGTCGCCGTCATCTTCACCGTTGGCCGGTATGTACAGGCTGAAGGTAGCACCCGCATCCTTCTCGCTGGTGCACTCGATGCGGCCATCGTGACTTTCCATGATTGAGTAGACTTTCGCCAGGCCCAGGCCGGTGCCCGAGGCCTTGGTGGTGACGAAGGGGGTAAAGATCCGCTCGATCATTTCCGGCGCGATGCCCGGGCCGCTGTCGCTGATGCTGATCACCGTGAAGTGTTCGACGCGGCTGATACCCAACGTCAGGCGCCCACCCTCGGGCATCGCATCGACGGCATTGAGGATCAGGTTCAGGCACGCCTGCTTGATTTGCTTGGCGTCCACATACAGGGTCGCGCCGGGCGCCTGGTCGTCGAGGTGCGCGTCGATGGCATGACTGGCCAGCTCCGGCGCGCAGAAACCGAGGATTTCTTGCGCCAGCGGCCGCGCCAGTTGCTGGCTGCGCAGCGGTTCGCTGGGCTTGGCAAAGTCGAGGAAGTCGGTGATCAGGTCATTGATCCGGCTGACTTCGCTGATCACGTATTCCAGGTGGCGCTTGTCGGTCTCCGGTAGATCGGCGCGGCGGTGCAGCAGTTGGGTCGCCGTCTTGATGATGCCCAGGGGGTTGCGGATTTCATGGGCCAGGCCCATCGCCACTTCGCCCAGGGCATGCAGGCGATCGCGGCGCCGCAGTTGCGCTTCGAGGTGATGCAACTCACCCAGGCGTTCGGTCATGTGGTTGAAAGTGCTGCTCAGTTGCGCCAACTCGTCACCGCCGGTGACGGCCACGCGGTGCTGGTAGTTGCCGCTGATCACCGCGCTCACGCCCTGGGACAACTCGCGCAGCGGCCGCGTCAGGTGCCGGGAAACCAGCACCCCGGCGCCCAGGGACAAAGCGGAGCTGAGCAGGAAGATCAGCACGAACAGATTGCTCTGGTTCACCAGCCCCACCAGGCTGGTGTGGCGCAGCAGGCCACTGAAGATCACACCCTGCAACTCGCCGGTGTCATTGAAGATCGGCCAGTACAGGCCGCTGTAGTTGCTGGTGAACTGTTCGCTGGGCTGCTTGGTGCTGCGCAGCAGGGTTTCCACGGATTTCGGCACGCGGGTCGGGTGGTCTTCAAAACGCTGGGTAGAGAAGATCTCCGAGAAACCATCGGTATTGGCCAGGTACAGGCGCAAGTCCAGGGAATGCACCTCGGCGACACTGGTCAGGAAGCTGCTGTCCAGGTAGGTGCCGACCAGCAGTTCATAGTCGACGCCATCCTGGCTGGTCTCGAACGACGAAATCACGGCCCCGGTGGCCACGCCGCCGACCTGCACGGTTTGCAGTACGGCATTGGGGGCGAGGCTGATTTGTTTCACCACATCATCGCCCACGGTGCTGAACATCACCTTGCTGTCACTGCTGCGAATCAGCGTCACCACGTCAATATCAGTGGCGCTGGCAATGTCCGCGATCAAACGGTCATGACGCATCGCTTCATGGCTGGAGGGCGGACGCACATACCGCAGGAAGATCTGCGCGACACGGGCGTTGTCGTGCAGGATGTCGCTGACTTCATCCTTGACGATGCGGGTCGACTCTTGCAGCCAGATGCGCACGTTACTGTCGAAAATCTGCGACAGGGTGGTGGCTGCCAGCTCCGCGGCGATCATCGTCGGGATCACCGTCACCAGCCAGAACGCCAACACCAGCTTGCGCTGCAGGCTCCAGCGGGAAATGGCAAACGGGCGGGCTTTCTGGCGGGTTTTGGCAATCATCGGGTTTCGCTTATTGCAGCAGCCATGGCAGGGTCGGATCGGTCCGGGCGAATAAACATTCTTACCAGCTTGAGCAGGGTGTCGAGCAGGCGGTTGCGATGCTGGAAGAACAGCGCATTACCCGCGAACTCGCAGCCCAGGCGTAGCTTACTGGCATACCCAGCCTGCCCGCACTCATACAACGCAATATTGTGCGCGATGCAGTAGTCGACGTTGGTCAGCCAACTGCGAAAGTACAGGTTATGTTCGCGGCTGTGGGCCAGGTCGTGGGCAAAGAACTTGTCGATCAGCCGGTGCTGGTCCAGCAGCACCAGGTTGAACGCCACCAGTTGCCCGTCCACCCAGTAAAGTACACAGCGCGCCCGTTGTTCAAGCTGGGCGAGCACCTGGCTGAAATACCCGGCGGGCAGGCGTTCGAATTGCAGGTCAGCGCGGGCCAGCGTGGCCTCGTAGAGGCGCATGATATCCGGCAGCACATCATCGATATTGTCCCGCCACTCCACCTGCGGCCCCGGCGCGCGCATCTTGCGCCGCAAGTCCTTGCGCGTGGATTTGCCCAGGGAGCCCAGGTAGGCATCCACCGAACCGTAGGGCAGCGGCAACAGCCCCGTAGGCAGGCTCGGCATGCTGTGCAGGCCGGCAGCCTTGCAGCTGTCGGCCCAGTCCGGGTCCAGGGTCGGGGCGTCCTTGACGGCCAGCAAGCCGATGCCAAAGGCATCGGCATCTCGGCGCGCGGCGGCCAGCAGGTGTGCCAACAGTGCGCCACGGCGTGAAGCGGGCACGTGGCTGGCGACACCGGCATGGCATTGCTCGGCCACCGGCGAGCCGATCGCATACAGGCCCAGGCGCAAAACCCCGGGCCGCCAGCGCTCCAGGCGTTGGGTAAAGCGTTTGGCGATGCCCGACACGGTGGTGTCGAGGCGGTAATGGGTGATGAACGCCGGGGCAACGGCCAGCAGTTGCCCATCCTCATAAAGGGCCAGGTAGCGCCATTGGAAATCCTCGATGGCGGCGTTTTCCACGGCAACGTAGTAGTCCCAATCTTCCAGGGCCTGGGGAAAGCAGTCGTTCCAGGCGCTGCGGTCGATGGCTTGGATAGTTGAATAGGCTTTAGTGCTGATCACAGCGTTTCCTTCATCTAAAAACACCGCGTAAACCGGGCCATATGCGTCATCGTTCACGACCATCGCGGGCAAGCCCGCTCCCACAGGGGGCGGTGTCAAGCCCGGAGATATTCGTCCACAGGGGTGGTGTGTTGTTCAATAAAGTCCGCACTCAGCTCGATCACCCGCCGGTATTGCAGGTCAACGGTGATCATGTGGTAGCAGTTGTCCAACAGGATCTTGGTCACCGGGCCGCCCAGGTGGCGTTCCACGTAGTCGGCGTTCCAGCGGCTGGTGATGTCGTCCTCGATGGAGTGCAGGACCAGCGCCGGGGTCTTGATCGACGGCATGCGTTTTTTCACCACCGCGTTCATCCAGTGCAGCTCGCGTACGGTGACGCCCTCCATGGTCAACAACCCGGCCTCGCTGCTCTCGCCCTCTTTCATCTGCCGCTCGACGATGGCCCGCAAGCGTTCGTTCTTGATGCCGTAGGGCGGCTTCTCGGTAAAACGGAACAGGCGCACGCCGAACGGAATACGGATCAGCAACGGCGTGATGAAGGCAAATTTGTTGATGCTCCAGCCGTCGTACTTGAGGGTCGTGGAGTACATCAGCAACCCGGCGACCTGGCCCGCAAACTCCGAGGCCAGGTACATCGACATCACCGCGCCCATGGACAAGCCACCGACGAACACCTGCGCATGGCGCTGCTGCACGCCGACAAAGGTCTTGCGCACACCCTCGTACCAGTCGCGCCAGCCGGTGGCCTGCAGGTCTTCGTTGCCCCCGCAGTGCCCGGCCAGGGTGGGCACGTACACCGTGCAGTTGCCCGCCTTGGCCAGGCCCTGGGCGACCCGACGCAACTCGGTCGGGGTGCCGGTCAGGCCGTGGATCAACAAGACCCCGACCGGACCGTTGCCGAGAACGAAGCCGGCGTTGCCTTCGCCGAGATCGATATCGGCCAGGCTCACCGCTTCATCGCTCGGGTCAGCAGTTGCTCCAGCAGCTTCAGGCCCAGGTCGATTTCCGGGTAGCTGATTTCCAGGGACGGCGCCAGGGTGATCACGTTCTTGTAGTAGCCGCCCACATCGAGGATCAACCCGAGTTTCTGGCCGTCGACCAGCATGTCGCCTTTCATGCCCTCGTCAACCATGTAGTCCAGGGTCGCCTTGTCCGGGGTGAAGCCATCGGGGCCGCAGATTTCGCAGCGCAGGGCCAGGCCCAGGCCATCGACGTCGCCGATAATCGGGAAGCGCTTTTGCAACTCTTGCAGGCCTTCCAGGAAGTATTTGCCCTTGGCCATGACCATCGCGCCGTAGTCGACTTCGCTGGTCATCTTGAACATTTCCAGGCCCACCGCCGTACCCAGCGGGTTGGAGGCAAAGGTGGAGTGGGTGGAACCCGGCGGGAAGACTTTCGGGTTGATCAACTCTTCCTTGGCCCAGATGCCGCCCAGGGGGTTGAGGCCATTGGTCAGGGCTTTACCGAACACGATCACGTCCGGCTGCACATCGAAGTGTTCGATCGACCACAACTTGCCGGTGCGCCAGAAGCCCATCTGGATTTCATCGACCACCATCAGGATGCCGTGCTGGTCGAGCACCTGCTTGAGTTCGCTGTAGAAGTTCATCGGCGGGATCACGTAGCCGCCGGTGCCCTGGATCGGCTCGACGTAGAACGCTGCGTACTCGCTCTGGCCGACTTTCGGGTCCCACACACCGTTGTATTCAGTCTCGAACAGGCGCGCGAACTGCTGCACGCAGTGGCTGCCGTATTCTTCCTTGGTCATGCCCTTGGGACCACGGAAGTGGTACGGGAACGGGATGAAGTTGGCGCGTTCGCCAAAGTGGCCGTAGCGACGACGGTAGCGGTAGCTGGAGGTGATGGACGACGCGCCAAGGGTGCGCCCGTGGTAGCCGCCCTCGAAGGCGAACATCAGGCTCTTGCCGTTGGTGGCGTTACGTACGACCTTGAGCGAATCCTCGATGGACTGCGAACCGCCGACGTTGAAATGCACCCGGCCATCGAGGCCGAATTTTTTCTTGGCGTCCACCGCGATCATTTCCGACAGCTCGATCTTGCCCTTGTGCAGGTACTGGCTGGCGATTTGCGGCAGGGTGTCGATCTGCTGTTTCAGCGCATTGTTCAGGCGCGGGTTGGCGTAGCCGAAGTTGACCGCCGAGTACCACATTTGCAGGTCGAGGTAGGCCTGGTCTTCGGTGTCCCACACGTAGGAGCCTTCGCAACGGCTGAAGATACGCGGAGGGTCGATGTAGTGGACGGTGTCGCCGTAGGAGCAGTATTTGGCTTCTTTATCCAGCAGAACCTGGTCTTCGGCGGTAGCGATACGGATATCAGACATGATGAAAGAGTTCCTGATTTTCAAAAGTGAAATGGGTGGCGTTGGCGGCGATGCCCTGGGGCAGCTTGGCCAGCAAGGCCGGCAGTTCGGCAAAGGTGTCGAAGCGCAGATGGGGGATCTCGTGGGCCTGGCAGTACTGCGCCAGGCTGCCCTTGGCGAAGACAAAATCGGCGGTGGTCGAGACGCACATATCGGACTTGCCGTCGCCGATCACCAACACCCGTTTGTTACGCGGGGTGGACTTGCATTTGCAGTTGCCCGAGGCCGCGCGGCAGGCGTCGCTGGCATGGGGGAAGTCGATGCGCCAGCTGTTCTGGTCAACCTGGCGCAGGCGGTTGGCGATGATCGGCAGCAGGGTCACGTAGTTGCGCGAAAGGATCCGCGCGATGCCTTGCTCGATGCCGTCGCTGACCACCTCAAGGGACGCGCCCTGGCCCAGGACATGGTCGACGAAGTCCGGGAAGTCCGGGTCGATCTCGACGGTGTCGAAGTACGCCAGCAGTTCGGCCGGGCTCGCCTTGATCAGCGCCAGTTGGCGGCTCAGGCATTCGCGCGAACCGATATGGCCATCCAGCCATTGCTGCTCGATGGTTTCCCATTCGGGGCCGGCGAAGCGTTGGAGAACATTGTCGATGACATCGGTGGGTGTGATGGTCCCATCGAAGTCACACACGATATGCCAGTCATTCATCTGCGTTTACCTTGGATGCTAGCGCGCTGATGCGCCGTTACCAGGGATAGAGCAGGGACTGTGCCAAGTGGGCAAAACCCATCAGGGCTGGGGCTCGCGGGCATGGATGGGTGATAAAGGCTGCGGCGAAGCTACAAATTTTGTAGGTCGCTACAAACAACATGAGTGCTTGCACAAGCCCCCGCGCCTGCGCGTTCATGCGCGCATGTTTTGCAAGAGGAGCAAGCAATATGTTCAGGGTGACTTCGCTGGTATTCGCCGGCGTCCTGGGGCTGTGGATGGACTCGGCAGCGGCGGCCGGCATCAGCGGCGAGGTGGGCCTGGGCTTGAGCTATCAGCCACGGGAACCCGCCGCCAGTCGTTATCAGACCGTGCCTGTGCCTTACTTCGATCTGGATTGGGGAGATGTCAGCCTCGATACCGATGACGGCCTGACCTGGCGCGCGCTCAACCGCAATGGCTTGAGTGCCGGGCCGTACCTCAATTACTTGCCGGGACGCACGGCCAACGGGCCGCTACAGGGCTTGCGGGATGTGTCGGACATGGCCGAGGTCGGCGGGTTTATCCAGTACGCGCCTGCCGACTTCTGGCGGGTCTATGCGCAACTGGGCCGGGCTGTGGGCGGTGCCCGCGAGCAGAGCGGCGTGCTCGGCAAGTTGGGTGGGGAGTTGGGCTACCCGCTGGGCGGCGCAGTGATTGGCAGCACGGGCCTGGTCGCGCATTTTGCCGACGGCCGCCAGGCCCAGACGTTTTTCGGGGTGGATGAGCATGAGGCGACAGACTCCGGGATCCGTCCGTACAGCGCCAGCGGCGGGTTCCAGAACCTGACCCTGACCCAGAGC
Organism: Pseudomonas sp. HC1(2025); assembly: GCF_058742075.1. Lineage (NCBI taxonomy): Bacteria > Pseudomonadati > Pseudomonadota > Gammaproteobacteria > Pseudomonadales > Pseudomonadaceae > Pseudomonas > Pseudomonas sp. HC1(2025). Next base: position 4,627,453 of record NZ_CP196017.1, read on the forward strand.
TTGCAGATCCCCCTGGCACCGAAGTGGACGTTACTGACCAGTGCCAGTTGGGTGCATCTGCTGGGATCGGCGGCCGACAGCAGCATCGTGCGCCAGACCGGCGAGGTCAACCAGGGACAGGTGCAGACGGCGATCAGCTATACCTTCGATTGATTGTCTCAAGGGCGACACCCATCAAAATGTGGGAACTGGCTTGCCTGCGATAGCATCACCGCGGTGTAACTGAGACACCGAGGCGCCTGCATCGCAGGCAAGCCAGCTCCCACACAAGCCCGCTCACACATTTAGTCCGTATTTCACAGGGAACTCAGTTTTCTTCGCCCTCGGCCAGCAGTGCAATCCCGCCAATAATCACCACCACGCCCACCCAATGCAGCAAGCTGATGTGCTCGCCCAACCCCAGCCAGGAGCCGAGCAACACCACCACAAACACCAGCGAACTCAAGGGGAAGGCCAGGGACAGGCTGCTGCGTCGCAGGATCAGCATCCACACAAAGAACGCGCCGATATAGCAGGCAATCGCCGCCAGGATCCCCGGGTTGACCGCCACCGCCGCCAACCACTGCCAACTGAAATCCATCTGCCCTATTTGATCGCCGGCCACCTTGGTAAACAGCTGCCCGGCGCTTTCGGTGAGGATCAACAGCGCCCATAACACGACCGTGCCCAGGCGCCCATGCAGCCAGCCTTCCGGACGGATAGTCATCTCTTGCGCACTCATGATTGTGCTCCTGCTACAGCCACCAACATCACGCCGGCGGTAATCACCATCGTGCCCAACCAGCGCCGGCGGCTGACGGTTTCGCCCAGCACCACTTTGCCCGCCAGCACCACCCCGCAATAGGCCAGCGCGGCGGCCGGGAACAGCAGGCTCAACGGCGCACGGGACAAGGCTTCGAGCCAGACGAAAAATTCGATGACATAGGCGCCGATGCCCGCCCACAGCAACGGCGCATTGAACACCTGGCCCCAGAAGGCACTCAGGCGAAACCCGCCGGAAAGCTCCGGCAAGCGGTCCAGGCCCAGTTTGAAACACAACTGGCCGATCACATCGAGCACGATGGAAATGGCCACCAACAACACCACGGTCAGGGTCACGGAAACAGCTCCTCGAACAGGTTGATCAACGCTTCATTGGTGGTCGCGTTACGCAGCAGGTCGTCGTCGCTCCAGCGTTCGGCCGGTGGCTGGTCGGACTTGGCTTCCCAGCGTTTGAACGCGTTGCTGAACGCAGGCCGGGCAAACTCGCCACACACGTCAATGCCAATAATCCGCTTGCTCGCCGCCAACGCACGCAGGGCTTGCAACAGGTGCGTCAGGCGCATGCCGCCCTGGTCCCAATTGGTGGCCGCGTCTTCGCTGGCTAGCACGTCCTTGTCGAGGGTGATCCATACCGCCTCGGTGGGCAGGCTGGCGATCATTTGCTCAAGGAATGCAGGCCAGTCGAGCTCAGCGAGGTTGCGCCAGTGCAGGTGGTTTTCCTGCTGTGCATGGCCGGCGCCATCCCCAACCCGGCCCCAGACTTTCGACGGCGCGTGCTGCCAGGGAAACAACTGCAGGTGCCCGCGCTTCAGGGCGCCAAGATTGCCACCGCGCAGTTGCGGGTTGTGCAGGTCATCGCTGCACGGGCCGAGGGTGACGATGCGCTTGATCGCCGGCATCTTCAGGGCCTGGTTGACCCACGAGCCGCAGTGCCGGCGCGGGGCCAGGCGTACCCAGTCGGGGTGGTTGTCGAAGTGGATCAGGCTGATCGGCTCTTGCACTTCGGCGAGAAAGGCCGGGGTCAGGTGGTGGTAGTCGCCGGAGCCGACAAAGAAGATTTCCGGCCGCGCCGTGCTTGGCCGGGGCCGTTGGGCCAGGCGCTGGGCAAAGCGTTTCCAGGTTTTTTCGGTGGACCACAGGCGCAGTTTCGGACCCAGGTCGAGCAAATCCAGGCGCGTGGCCTGACCACTGGCCAGACGCCGGGCAATGGGTGCCTGGGCTGTGAGGCTGTGGTCGAGATCGAGAATATTCAAGGTAATGTTTCACCCCTTGGCAGTGCCCAACCGCATGCCGGCTGGGCTTTAGGGGGGTAATGCAAGGGATGGGCCAGGAGCCAATGTGGGAGCGGGCTTGCCCGCGAAGGCGGTGGGTCAGTTAAGAGATACTTAGCTGATATACCGCTTTCGCGGGCAAGCCCGCTCCCACCTTTGGCCGGTGGTGTTTGTTAGCTTTTGGCTTCGTTGATGATCTGGCGGATCGCCCCCACAAACGCTTCAGCCGGCTGTCCGCCGCTGACCGCGTACTGGTCGTTGAACACGATGGTCGGCACCGAACTCACCCCGCGCGATACCCACAGTTGCTCCTGCTCGCGCACCTTTGCGGCGTACTCGTCCGAAGCCAGAATCTCGGCTGCGCGCTTGAGGTCCAGGCCAACGCTCTGGGCAATGATTGCCAGCGTGGCGTGGTCGGACGGGTCCTGGCCATCGCTGAAGTAAGCCTTGAACAACGCGTGCTTGAGGTTGTACTGCAAGCCCTCAAGCCCAGCCCAATGCAGCAGGCGATGGGCGTCGAAGGTGTTGTAGATACGACTTTGGCCATCGGTACGGAACGCAAAGCCCAACGCGGTGCCCAGGTCGCGGATGCGCGCGCGGTTGGCCTGGGACTCTTCGGCAGTGAAGCCGTATTTCTCGCTGATGTGCTCCACGATATTCTGCCCTTCGGCAGGCATGTTCGGGTTCAGTTCGAACGGCTGGAAGTGGATCTCGGCCTGCACTTCGGCGCCCAGCTGGTCCAGGGCCTCGGTCAGGCCGCGCAGGCCGATGACGCACCAGGGGCAGGACACGTCGCTGACGAAATCGATTTTCAGGGAAGTACTCATTCAGGCAACCTCGCAGGCATTACACGCCATAAATGTCGCACCATACACCCCTACGCGCCGCTCATAAAACCTTGGAAGGCTGCGCGGGATCAACCTGCGCCCAATGCGCCGCCTCTTCGCGGTGGGCTTGCAGGTACGGCAACACCGCCGCCAGCAACGGCGCCTTGAACGCTTCCTGGAACCGATGGGCCAGACCCGGGATCAGCCGCAACTGGCTGCCCTGGATATGCGCCGCCAGGTGCACCCCATGCATCACCGGCAGCAATGGATCGGCCGTGCCATGCACCACCAGGGTCGGCACCCGCAGTTGGTTGAGCAGCGGCACGCGGCTCGGTTCGGCAAGGATCGCCATGATCTGGCGCTTCACACCCTCGGGATTGAACGCCCGGTCATAGGACTGCGCAGCCTGCTGCAACAACGCCTGGCGATCATCCTTGACCTCGGGGCTGCCCAGGGCCGCCAGCAAGTCGGCCTGCTGCTCCAGGGCCACTTCGCGGTTGGGCGCACTGCGCCGTGACAACAGTTGTACCAGCGCGGCATTCGGCGCAGGCAGGCCTTCGGCACCGGAGCTGGTCATGATCAGGGTCAGGCTTTCCACGCGCTGCGGGGCCATGGCCGCCAGGTGCTGGGCGATCATCCCACCCATGCTCGCGCCCAGCACATGGAACTGGCGCACCTGCAACGCATCCATCAATCCCAGGGCGTCGTCGGCCATGTCGGTCAGGGTGTAGGGCGCGGCCACCGGCAGGCCGAGTTTGTAGCGCAACACTTCAAAGGTCAGGTTGGCACTGGCGGGCGGCTGGCGCCAGGTGGACAGGCCGACGTCGCGGTTGTCGTAGCGGATCACCCGAAAACCTTGTTGGCACAAGGCGACCACCACCTCGTCCGGCCAATGGATCAACTGCCCGCCCAAGCCCATCACCAGCAGCAACGCTGGGTCAGAAGCACGGCCAATGCTCTGGTACGCCAGGCTCACCTGGTCCAGGTCGACCCGCTCAGTCGGGACATTGACATCACATCGAGACGCCGCAAAAGACGGCAGGCCGACCAGTAAGGCAGCCAGTAAAAGCAACACGCGCATGAAAAACACCGAAACGCAGAACCCCAGTAGAGCGCGAGTCTGATGAAGTTTGTTCAAGCGCGCTGCCACATTTACGTGACAGTTTGATGAAGAGCGCCCAGCGGTCATGGTCGACAGATTTGCCAACATGAGACAAACTCACGCTATCCGAACTTGTCACAAATTGTCTTCATGGAGAGCCCGTGCTCGAAATCCGTCATCTCAAGACCCTGCACGCCTTGCGCGAAGCCGACAGCCTGGTGGAAGCCGCCGAGCGCCTGCACCTGACCCAGTCGGCGTTGTCCCACCAGTTCAAGGAGCTGGAAGAGCGCATGGGCATGCCGCTGTTTGTGCGCAAGACCAAGCCGGTGCGCTTCACCAGCGCCGGCCTGCGCCTGCTGCAACTGGCGGATGCCACCCTGCCGCTGCTGCGCGGTGCCGAACGGGATATTGCGCGCCTGGCCGGCGGTACTGCCGGGCGCCTGCATATGGCGATCGAATGCCACAGCTGCTTCCAGTGGCTGATGCCGACCATCGACCAGTTCCGCGATGCCTGGCCGGAAGTCGAGCTGGACCTGGCCTCCGGCTTTGCCTTCGCCCCGCTGCCAGCCCTGGCCCGTGGCGACCTGGACCTGGTGGTGACCTCCGACCCGCTAGAGCTGGCGGGCATCACCTATGTGCCGTTGTTCACCTATGAAGCGATGCTCGCCGTGGCCAACCAGCACGCCCTGGCGAACAAGCCGTACATCGTGCCCGAGGATTTGCTCAGCGAAACCTTGATCACCTACCCGGTGGAGCGCGACCGCCTGGACATTTTCACCCGTTTTCTGGAACCGGCCGACGTCGAACCCGCCCAGGTGCGCACCTCGGAGCTGACGGTGATGATGATGCAACTGGTGGCCAGCGGACGCGGCGTGTGTGGCATGCCCCACTGGGCGCTGCACGAGTACAGCTCGCGGGGTTATGTGAAGGCCAAGCGGCTGGGGGAGAAGGGTCTGTTCGCCACGCTGTACGCCGGGATCCGCGCAGATATGCTGGATGCGCCGTACATGCGCGACTTTTTGCTGACGGCCAAGGACACGTCGTTTTCGACCCTGGATGGGGTCAGCGCGGTGCGGTGACGGCTCACGCGCTGCGCCGTTGCTCCAGCATCAGGCGCACCGCCAGGGCGGCCAGCACAAACCCCATGAAGTAACGCTGCACCGCCAGCCACGTGGGGTTGTGGATAAACCAGGCGGCGATGCTGGCGGCGCACAGCGAGATCAGCAGGTTGACCACAAAGCTGACGCTGATCTGGGTAAAGCCCAGCATCAGGCTCTGGGTGAAGACCGAGCCGTGCTCCGGGGTGATGAACTGCGGGAATACCGACAGGTAGAACACCGCGATTTTCGGGTTCAGCGCACTGGTCAAAAAGCCCATGGTCACCAGCTTGCGCGGTGAGTCGGCGGGCAGTTGCTGGGCCTCGAACGGCGAACGCGCGCCCGGTTTCACCGCCTGCCAGGCCAGCCACAGCAGGTACAGCGCGCCGGCCCATTTCAGCACTTCATAGGCCACCGGCACCGTAAGAAACACCGCGGTCAAACCGGCAGCGGCGGCAAACAGGTGTACAAAAAAACCCGCGACCACCCCCAGCAACGACGTCACCCCGGCCTTGCGGCCCTGGCAGATCGAACGGGAGATCAAATAAATCATGTTCGGGCCGGGTGTCAGCACCAGTAGCAGCGAGGCGGCGGCAAAAATCAGCAGGTCATTGAGGGGGATCACGGCTCAGTCCTTTGCGCCCGACAGTTCAGGCAGTGGTAGTCAGCGATGCGCGATAGAACGGCAGGATCAGGTCACGTGTCAAGGGCGCCAACTGCAGGCCGCCATCGCCGGCCGGGTCGATCCAGCGCACTTCTTCGATCTCGGCGGCGGGTGTCACCGGCACATCGATCCGTACTTCAAACAACTCGGCCTCCACGGTAAACCCCGGCTCATTGGCCGCTGGCGCCGAGAAGTGGCCAAGGTACTGCGCCGCTGCCGGGTCGATCCGCAGACCAAGTTCTTCGTGCAGCTCACGCGCCAGGGCCTGCGCCGGTTGCTCGCCCGCGTCGATCTTGCCGCCCGGCTGCATGAAGGCCTGGGTGCCGCGCTTGCGCACCAGCAGGGTCTGGCCGTCGCTGCCGATCAACAGGGCGGCGGCGATACGGATGGTCTTGGACATGAAAAAAACGCCTTGGAGTAAAGGGCGCAAAGGATCACACGGCTGCCCTGTTCCTCGCAATGAATGTAGGAACCGGCTTGCCGGCTCCTACAGAGTTTCGGGTTACTCGGCTTCCTTGATGAACACGCTGTACTTGGCGCCCTCCATGGCTTCAAAGGCGATCAACTTGTCCACCAGCGGCAGGTTCAGCACCTTGCCGGCGTTGAGCAGCAGCATGCCGTTGTCGGCATTGAGGTTGCGCGCCAAGACCATGCCTTCGGCCAGCTCGCGAGTGCCGAGCACCTTGACCATCGGGTCGCCCAGGGTCACGTCGCTGAGGAAGGCCGCGCAGGCCTGGACGAAGTCTTCGACCATGTCCGGGTCATACAGGCGCCCGGCGTATTTGCGGATGTACAGCAGCGCCTCGTCGCTGTTCATCTGCCGCTCAAGGATCAGGCCGCGCTGCAGTTCGATAAAGTCCACCGCCAGCTTTAGCAGGCGCGAGCCAAAGGGAATTGCCTCGCCCTTGAGATGGTCGGGGAAACCACTGCCGTCCCAGCGTTCCTGGTGATGGCGGATCAGCCGCGCGGCGTCCTTCATCGGCTCCAGGGTCATCAACAGCGACTCGCTCTGTGTGGAGTACTCGCGAAAGCGCTCGCGGTCGGTGCTGTGCAGCAAGTCCGAGGGCGCGACCATCATGCTGTCGCTCCAGCTCAACTTGCCGATGTTGTACAGCGCCGCAGCCATGGTCAGGTCGCGGCTGCTGGCATCGTCCAGGCCATGGAGCACGCACCAGGTGCGGACCAGCTCGATGATCTGCCGATTGGTCTGCTTGCTGCGCGGCAGGCGCAGGTTGGCCAGCAGCGAGAACACCTCGGTGCCGGTGGCGTAGCTGTGCTTGAGTTCTTCGTAGGCCAGGTCGAGCATGTCGGCGGTCTGCTGCAATTCACTGGTGCGCGAAACCACGCGTTTTTCCAAGGATGCATTGAGTTGCTTGAGCTCCTCGTTCTGCTGGCGGATCAGTTGCTCAAGACGCAGGCGCTCCCGTTCGGAATGCTGGTGGGCCAGGGACTGACGCAGGGCCAGCAGCAGTTCTTCATCCTTCCAGGGTTTGCTCAGGTAGCGGTAGATCTGCCCTTCGTTGATCGCCTTGATGATCAGGGTCAGGTCAGTCTCGCCGGTCAACAACAGGCGCACCGTTTGGGGATAGGCGTGATGGATCTGCGCCAGCAGCGTGGCCCCGTCCATATCCGGCAGGCGTGCGGCACTCATCACCAGGTCCACGGGCTGGCGCGCCAGAATGGCCAGGGCCTCGGCCGCCGTGGTGGCGCTGCACAGTTCAAAGGGCTCCAGGCGCAGCAGCTGCGCGAGGCGGTCATGCACGTCCGGGTGGGTGTCGATCAACAGCACCACGGGACGATCGGTTTCAGAAAAGGTAACTGACTCTCCCACGGGACACCTCGGATCTAGTCGCGTCGGTGTGCGCTTCCTACGGTCAAGGTAACAGCCTCCTGGCTATTACCTAGTAGTTTAGTCAGTTTTCAGTCGATAGTGGCTAAATGATGCCATTTGCCACCAGTGTGCCTTAAGCCCCTTAGGCCTCAGCTGCTTTGCCGGACGAACTGAACGAGGCGAAGCGCTTGTTGAAGCCAGCAATCCGTCCTTCGACCTGGGTCTTGCGCTGCTGGCCGGTGTAGATCGGGTGGGATGCGCTGGACACGTCGAGGGCCATATAGGGGTAAGTGTTGCCATCGCTGTGTTGGTAGGTGCGGTCCGTGTCGACTGTGGAGCCGATCAGGAAAAACACATCGGCGGCAGTATCGTGGAACAGCACGGTGCGGTAGTCGGGATGGATACCAGCTTTCATAGGGCCTCCAGGGCGTTTGGGCAGAATCAATACGTTATACAGTAACACAAATAATGCACCCAAACGAGAACGTATTGCAATACCGATAGAAGCCCGGGTTCTATGTGGTTGCCCCGGCAAGGACCTCGCCCGTAAGCTGGGACTCCGTGAGAGCACAGGCATCCATAGCCTGGAGATCCTTGCAGGAGCTGGCTTGCCAGCGATAGCGCGATCGAAAACGCCATTGCCGGCCAGCCGGCTCCCGCAGGTTAGAAAGAGTCCGAACCCAAGGAAACCGTATGAGCCTGTCGTTGCTTAGCCGTTATGCATTCTTTGCCGTGTGTGTGATTTTCACCCTCGCCAGCCTCCCCTTTATCCAACACGAATGGCTGTGGCCCTTTACCCTGGTGACCGGCGTGCTCAGCCTGATCGGCGTGTTCGACCTGCTGCAAAGCCCCCACGCGGTGCGCCGCAATTACCCGATCCTGGGCAATATCCGCTACCTGGTGGAAGGCATCCGCCCGGAAATCCGCCAGTACCTGCTGGAGTCCGACAGCGATGCCCTGCCCTTCTCCCGGGCCCAGCGTTCGCTGGTGTATTCGCGGGCCAAGAATGAAAGCGCCGACAAACCCTTCGGCACCCTGATCGACGTGTATCAGTCCGGCTTCGAATTTATCGGCCACTCCATGCGCCCGGCCCCGTTGAGCGACCCCAGCGCATTTCGCGTGATGGTCGGCGGCCCGCAGTGCACGCAGCCGTATTCGGCGTCGGTGTTCAATATCTCGGCGATGAGTTTCGGCTCGTTGAGCGCCAATGCCATCCGCGCCCTCAACCAGGGGGCCAAGCTCGGCAACTTCGCCCATGACACTGGCGAAGGCAGCATCAGTGCCTACCACCGGGAAAACGGCGGCGACCTGACTTGGGAGCTGGGCAGCGGCTACTTCGGCTGCCGCACCAGCGACGGCCGTTTCGACCCGCAACGCTTTGCCGTGCAGGCGCAAAACCCGCAAGTGCGGATGATCGAAATCAAGATGAGCCAGGGCGCCAAACCCGGTCACGGGGGGATTCTGCCCAAGCACAAGGTGACCAAGGAAATCGCCGAGACCCGCGGCATTTTGATGGGCGAAGATTGCATCTCGCCATCCCGCCACAGCGCGTTTTCCACGCCGATTGAACTGATGCACTTTATCGCCCAGTTGCGTGAGCTGTCGGGCGGCAAGCCGGTGGGCTTCAAGTTCTGCCTGGGCCACCCGTGGGAGTTCATGGGCATTGCCAAGGCCATGCTGGAAACCGGGATCCTGCCGGACTTTATCGTGGTCGACGGCAAGGAAGGCGGCACTGGCGCTGCGCCCGTGGAATTCACCGACCACATCGGCGTGCCCCTGCGCGAAGGCCTGCTGTTTGTGCACAACACCCTGGTGGGCCTGAACCTGCGCGACAAGATCAAACTGGGCGCCAGCGGCAAGATCGTCAGCGCCTTCGATATCGCCAGCGTGCTGGCCATCGGCGCCGACTGGGCCAACTCGGCCCGGGGCTTTATGTTCGCCATCGGCTGTATCCAGTCGCAGTCTTGCCACACCAACAAATGCCCGACCGGCGTGGCCACCCAGGACCCTTTGCGCCAACGCGCACTGGTGGTGCCGGACAAGGCCCAGCGGGTGTTCAACTTCCACCGCAACACCCTCAAGGCCCTGGCGGAAATGCTCGCGGCGGCCGGCCTTGATCATCCGTCGCAATTGTCGGCCAAGCACCTGGTGCGGCGCATGTCGGCCACCGAGATCAAACTGTTTTCGCAGTTGCATGTGTTCTTAAAGCCTGGGGAACTGCTGACCGGCGAAGTGAACGGCGAGTTTTATTCGCGTATGTGGCAGATGGCGCGAGCCGACAGTTTCGAGCCCCATGAAGTAGAAGCTGCCTAAGGACCGATCTGATGTTGAAAGTTATTGCTGAAGACTTTATCCAACCCGAACACCTGGACACCGTGCGCCCCTGGTACGCCGAACTGGTGGAAAAAACCCGCCAGGAACCGCTGTGCATTGCCTACGACTTGTTCATCGACCAGAAAGACCCGGGGCACTTTATCTTTATCGAGCAATGGCCCGACCAGGCCGCGCTGGATGCGCACTGCCAGACCGAACACTTCACCCGCCTGGTGCCGCAGATCAATGCGTATCAGGCCAGGCCTTGCCGGGTGTTGTTGATGGATGGGTTTTAAATAATCTCCCGCTGCCGATCATCGATTCGGCAGCGGCTCTAGGGGATGTCATTGTAGTTTTCAGAATCGCGTATTTCTTTCATGACAATGTATCCCCCTTCAGAGGTCACATAAATCGAATAGAACTTACTGTCCACCACAGGCGAACCCACGCCATTTAAAGCAACCAACTTGTTAAAAACATCACGCTTACCGCCAACAACATTATTGATTCCCAACCGAGGAAAAAAGTGAGGATGCAGCAAGACGTTAGCATTACTCAAAATATACCTCAGTGCTGGCATATAGGTCATGGCATCGTGCCCCCGAGGTAGCCAGTTACCTCCCGTTTGTGGACCTACAAAATAAAATACCGGTACCAATCCCAGCTGTTTTTCCGAAACAATGTCTTTTGCAATATATTGAGCCATCGCCATCTCAAGCTCTTTTTTCGCGATAATTACCTGTCCATAGGCATAACAAAAGGCAAACATGAACAACACCGGAACTACCAACACCCATCGAGCGGCTAGCCAAGCTCGCCCCAGCACCTCATAGTTCAAATACAAGACAAGAACCAAGACAGCGGAAAATCCGATGTAATTTCTTGCATCCAGATTTGGCTCCACGAGAAACAGCATGACGCCAGGGATACTTAACAGCAATATTGGAAAACCAAGCAAATACACAGCCAGCACTATAACTCTGCTGAGTACTCCTCCTGGCATATCAACGATATTTTTCATAAATAAAACAAACGCAAACGTCGCGACAACCAGCAACAAAACAGTAAAATAAATTGCCCCAGGGTTAACCAATAGACCAACCTGTTCCATAGCGAAGATCAGTTTTTGACCCGCTACCTCAAGCCATCTAGCGTCAAAAACACTCAAGTTTCCTCGCCCATCCACAGTCAACTGGTAGGCAGTCAGAGCATAGATCAGGCTTCCTGCAGTCAGTTGCACAAACCTCTGCGTAGCTAATGACAAAGCTTTAACGGTAGAAATCCTATTTTTTACTCCACAGACGAATTCAACAATGCTCAAGCCAACAAACAGCGACAGGGTGGGCTGGTACAAGCTCAATGAAATAGCTATCAATAATGCGGATGCAAAACCCCGATAAACCACATGCTCAATAGTGCAGGTAATTGCATAAATGATCGCAACAACCGCCAACACCATGCCTGGACCATCAAACTGATAAGTCAGATTGCCCAAGAAAAAGGGGTTGCATAAAATGGGCAACACCACCAGGCAACTTAAAATACAGGGGCGAGTAAAATACCACAGGGTCAACCGCGTCATGGCCAATGCAAGTGCGAATACAGATATCAACAGCGGCAGAGGAAATATATTGGTTGTACCACCGGTAAACGTCAAGACCCTATGCAACACTTCAAGCAAGATCCGGCCTTGATTTTTCCACGCTTCTTGCGCCTGATGCAAAGCTCGCCAATTATCATCGACATAGGCATAGTCCGCATGAACAAGTGGATAAATATAAGCGAAGGAAAGCACTACAAACACTATCATTATTTCTTTTCGGCTCAACTCCCTTTGATTCCACATCGCACCTACCTCCGAGCCATGTTCCGAACTACTTCTTTCACTACATACCTCGGCCGATGCTTAGCCTCCATATAGATCCGCCCCACATACTCCCCCAATATGCCTATTCCGATCAGTTGCACACCCCCCAGAAACAGGATCGCCGTCATCAACGACGGATACCCCGGCACCTCATTGCCAAACAGCAACTTGTCGACAATCAGGTACCCCGCATACCCCAGTGCCAATAACGAAATACCGGCACCGATATAACTCCATAACCGCAACGGCAAGGTACTGAACGAAGTGATGCCCTCCAGCGCCAGGTTCCACAACTTCCAGGCATTGAATTTGCTCTGGCCAGCCACCCGTGAGGCCCGGTCATATTCGACAATCGCCACGGTGAACCCTGCCCAGGACAACACGCCCTTCATGAACAGTTGCTGCTCTGGCAGCGCCTTGATCACGTCCACCACCTTGCGATCCATCAGGCGGAAGTCGCCGACGTTTTCTTCGATATGGGTGTAAGCGATGCGATTGAGCAGGTGGTAGAACAGCGAGGCGCTGTGGCGTTTTAGGTAGCCATCGCTGGAGCGGTCGCGGCGTTTGGCCAGGACCACATCGGCGCCCTGCTGCCATTTCTCGATCAGGCAAGCAACCACCTCCACCGGGTCTTGCAGGTCGGCGTCCATCGGCACCACCGCCTCGCCACTGGCGTACTCAAGGCCGGCAAACAACGCCGGTTCCTTACCGAAGTTGCGCGAAAAGTTGATCAGCACCACGTTGCGATCAAGCAGCGCGATATCCCTGGCGATCTCCAGCGTGCGGTCGGTGCTGCCATCGTTGATAAAGACGATCTCGACCTCATGCTCCAGCAGCGATGGCTCGCGGCGTATGGCCTGGTAGAACGGCTCGATCGCCAGTTCTTCATTGAACAACGGCACGATCAGCGAAAGCCTCATGATTCAGGCCTGCGAAACACCAGGTACTTGGACAGCAGGAAGCCACACAACAGGCTACTGAGGGAAAACACCGCCACCGTGACCAGGCCGGGCAATCGCCAATAGTCACCCATCCAGCCGACCACCAGACTCAAACTGCCCAGGCACAGCATGAATAACAGGTAGCGGCCAAGCGAAGCGGATACCCCAAAGGTGAACGTGGCATTCACAAAAAACGAGAAGCTCGCCGCCACGCAAAACGCCAGGAAATTGCTCAAGGCCTGGCTCAGGTCAAGCGCTGCCCGGAGCACGAAAAAAAGCTGCCAGTGGATCACTGTGTTGGCGATGCCAATCACCGTATAGCTGGAGAACCCTATCCATAGTCTGCTCATGCCACCATCACGCCTCGTTGCCTATCGCAGCCGATAGGCAAGCAAGCCATGCTCACAAAAGCCCGTCTACTGTCAGAAATAACAGGTAGCAGCGCTTATACGACCAACGGCATGACCCTTTCGGGCAATTGAGACATTCAGTAATACCCAACCTTTGCAATTGCTTACAAATACCGCCAACCTGCGCCGGCCCGACGTACGGCGCGTACCATTGCCGACCATCCCGGGTCATTACTTAACGACTTGTTCAAGAGCCCGCAGCCATGCTTAACGGACGCGACCCGCGCATCGATTTTTTTCGGGGCCTGGCGTTGATCTTCATTTTTTGGGATCACGTGCCCCACAACCCGCTCGGTCAGATCACCCTGCGCAATTTCGGTTTCAGCGACGCCGCCGAGGTCTTTGTGTTCCTCGCCGGCTACGCCTCGGTACTGGCCTACAGCAAGGTGTTGCAGCGCGAAGGCTACCCGATGGCCTGCCTGAAAATCCTGCGCCGCGCCTGGGTGTTGTATGTGGTGCATATCTTTTTGCTGGCGATGCTGATGGGCATCGTGTTCTTCGCCAACAGCAAGGTAGAAACCCGCGACCTGGTGCAGGAAATGGGCCTGACCCACTTCATCACCAACCCACAACAAGCCCTGACCGATGAATTGCTGCTGCGCTTCAAGCCCAACCTGATGGACCCGTTGCCGCTGTATATCGTGTTGCTGCTGGGCTTGCCGCTGGTGCTGCCGGTGCTGGTACGCAAGCCCCTGGCGGTGGTAGTGGTGTCGATGGTGGTGTACCTGCTGGCGCCACGGCTGGGCTGGAACCTGGCGGCGATTGCCGATGGCGTGTGGTACTTCAATCCGGTGACCTGGCAGTTCCTGTTCGTCCTCGGCGGTGCGGCGGCAATCCGCGCAGGTATGCCCCGCGCACCGCAAACCCGGCCATTGCACAGGCAGCCGCTGTTTCTTGGCGCGGCGGCCTATACGCTGCTGGCTGGGGTGATCACCCTGTCCTGGCGCTGGCCCGAAATCCACGATGCCGTGATGCCGGCCGTGTTGAGCGAGCTGCTGTACCCCATCAGCAAGACCGACCTGTCGCCGGTACGCCTGCTGCACTTCCTGGCCCTGGCCTATGTCACCGCCAAGCTGCTGCCCGGCCGGGGCTGGACGCAAAACTGGCTGGCGCAACAAAGCTGCCGCATGGGGCGCTACTCCCTGGAGGTGTTCTGCTTGGGGGTGCTGCTGGCGCCGCTGGCGGACATGCTCAACGCCCAGGTCGACGACGCCTGGCCGATGCAGATATTCAGTGCGCTGCTGGGCCTGGTGTTGATGGCCGGGCTGGCGGCGTGGCTGGAGTTCAACAAGCAGTTGAACCAGGCCCAACGCAGTGAGGGCCGCCCGTTAAATAGTTAGGCCCCGGGCGCGCATGCGCAGTGCTTCCATCTGCCTTCCACTTATCGTGAAAGGTAGAGCGCATGCCGACTCATCATTTACTCAACGGCCTGTCTGGCAATCTGCAATCGAGTACCTCCTGGGCCCAGCAACAGGCGCTGGAGCTGATCCAGCGCAATGTGACCCAAGCCCTACAGGGCCTGGACACCGAAGAACAACAGCGTTTCGTGCAACTGCAACGCCAGGCCCACGCGGCACTGGCGGCCGTTGAAAGCGAAAAAGAACGGGTGGTGCGTTCCTTCAAGGCCGATGGCCTGGCGCAGTTGCGCAGCCGGATCGGCGGGCGCGATCCCGAGCAGTACCGCTTCGACACCACCTACATTGAAAAAATCGAGCAACCCTTACCCTGGGATCGCCAGCCCGGCAGCCACATCCGCACGCCGCGCCGCTCCGATATCGATTACCGCGAAATCGAACACGTCAAGAGCATGTCCCTGTGGGAAGCAGCCTGTGTGAACTTCGGCTTCACCTCAGGCCTGCGCCAGGACTCCGGCTACAGCCTCGTCGACGCCAGCAAAGTGGTGGGCCCCGACGGCGATCGCAGTCTCAAGGCTCGGGAGTTTATCGCCATCGCCCGCGAGCTGGACCTGGGCCACCAACTGCAAGTGAAGATCAAGGCCACCCTCGATCAGCAGGGTACGCTGCGCCGCTTGATGGGGGTGGCAGCGCAGGCCCTGTTGCAGTTCGATGCCCTGGACGCCTGGCGCAACCGCGCCCATAACGGCCTGACGCAAACGGTGTACGCAAGCCTCACCGCCTCGCTCGATGGCAGCGGGCCGCCACTGGCGGTCGAGAGCCTGAGCCTGACCTCGGGCGTCACCCCGATTGCCGCCGTGCCCTTCGTGCCCTGGGAGAGCGCCATTCCCGTGCCGCTCCTGCTGATCCGCGTGGCCAGCCTCGGGGTGCTGTCGTATTTCCCTTTCCGCCCCGGCGGTGCGTTTCGCTACCACCCCGACGCGCGCGCGGCAGAAGCCGACTTTCGCCGGCAACTGTGCGACAGCCATCGCCAGGACGACCTCGGCTGGTTTGCCCGGCAACTGCCGCTGGTGGGGCTGTCGGTGTTCAAGCCGTTGCTGACCCTGGAGAAGCGCCCCGAAGGCCTGAACTGGCTGGCCGGCAAGCTGTACGACGGGTTTCACGCAGCCTTCCCCGAACGCACCCTCGACGACATCCGCTTCGCCGCCGATCCACCCAGAGGCCCCGCCGAAACCCTGCTGCAAACCCTGACTTATCGGCAGGTCCAGCGCTGCCAGGCCGATATGGACACCCTGGCCAACACCCGCTCCGAAGCCGATTGGCAAGCACTCAAGGACGCCGCTGCGGCCATCGCCGCCGAAGTCCTGCAACTGCTGCTCACGCCCCTGCCCGGCGGAGTCACGGGAATGAACCGGGTGATGCAACTGGCGGTGCTGGGCAGCATGACCTACAGCGTCAGCGTGGGCCTGAATGAAGCAGCCAAGGGCGATGCCAGCAGCTTTGCCACGACCCTCAGCGATGTCGCCGACCTGGCCATCAGCGGGCGCCTGATCAGCATCGCCGGCAGGGTCCATCGCCAGCGCATGCTCGAACACCTGCAGCGCCTGGGCAACCCGCGCAAGGTGACGCGGCCCGACAGGGTCGATGAACTGTGGAAGCCTGACGCGCACCCCTACGCCCATGACGAGCCTTACCTGCTGGAGGGCAAGACTGCCGATGCCCTGTGCGTATTCGCCGTGCAGGGCAAGCAGTACGTCAAGCTGCACCATGAACAGCAGACCCAGGTCGCCGAAGTCACCCACGACCAGCAAACCCAGCGCTACGTGCTCAAGAACGGGCGCAGCAGCTACAAGCCACCCATCGTGTTCGACCCGGCGCTGCAAGCCTGGACCTTCGACCTGCATAACGCCCAGGCCCTGTCGGATACCCAGTTGCTGCAACAGATGCTGCCCGGCGACTCCTCGAACATCACCCAGCTCGACCTCGAGCAAATGTTGCTCTGCACCGCCACCTCCCGTGCAACCCTCGACAAGGTATGGCACGGCGAGCCGGCGCCGTTGAACCTGATCGAAGGTGTGCGGCGCCTGCAAGCCGACCAACTGATCCAGCACATCATCGGGCGCTTCCATCAAGCCGGTTATCTGCCGCCCTATGGCGACAGCGTAGTGCTGTGCCTGCTGACCCAGTTGCCCGAATGGCCGGCCACCGCCCTGCTGAGCATCCGCGATCCGCAGCGCAGCGTGATCGAGACCTTCGGCAAAAGCACCCAGCCACTGCTCGAGCCGACGACCATTACGATCATCCGCAACGAAGACGGCAGCTACCAAAGTGAAGAGGATAGCGGCCAGGTGCCTTACCGCGCCGAACCGCTGTTGGGCCTGGTGATCAGCCTGCAACCCGGCACCTCGCAACTGGGCCTGAGCAACCAACCCGATGCCACGCCGGCCCAGCGGATCATGGCGGTGCGCCAGGCCGTGGTCACCCTGGCACGCCAGGAGCGCCTGACGCTGTTTGCCGCGCTGGTCAGTTACGCCGGCTATGAAAAACCCGAGCAACTGCCGCCCGCCGCTGTGCGCCGCTTCCTGCCCGTCAAGGCCTCCGCGCCGCTGGTGGCCGTCACACCGCTGCTGAAAAAACTGCGCGACCTAAACCGCCCCTTGTCTGCAGCCCTGCTGGAACGGCTGCTGGAACAACAGCCGCTGACACCCCGCCAACAACGGGCCTACCTGCAAGGTGGGGAACTGCCCGGCGCCTTTCGTGAATTGCTGGACAACCACCGCACTTGCCTGCGCATCGACGCGGCCATCGATGGCCTGTACCACCCACGGTTATTCAACAACGACGCCGACCAATGGGCCAGGGAGTTCGCCTCGGCCCTGGTACGCCAGCGGCTCCAGCGCGGCTTCGTGATTACCGAGGTGCGCGACGGCGGGATCGCCAAACCCTATCGCTCCAGCGGTCCTGACGATCTCACCGTGGAGCTGCGCCACAGCGGCGAGGGCCACTATGAAGCCTATGACATGCGCAACGCGGGCACGATCGCCGTAACACCGGCCGTCGACAGTTTCTACCTGGCCATCGGTTCGGTGTTGCAACCCCATGAGCGGGAACTGCTGGGCATGGCCAGCGTGACCGACGCCCCAGGCCTGCGAAACACCCTGGGCAAGTACATGAGCGACCAGCGCAACCCGCAAGGCTATGTGCGCCTGGCCGACGGTTCGCTGAAGCAATACGAGCACACCCTGTCTCTGCCGGCCAAACTGCTGCCCGATACCCAGGGGCTGTATTCCCATGAGGGCGAGCATTACCTGCCGTTGTTTGGCTCGCTGTACCGCGTCATCTATGACCAGCGGGTTTTCCGGTGGCGGCTCAAGCACCCGGACAAGATTGGCGTCGATACGCCCACCCTGGAACACAACCGTGAAGGGGCCTGGCGTCTGTCCAGCGAGAACCCCATGGAATGGGACGAGCATCGACTGCTGTACCGCCTGGGGGGTGACCACCAACTGGTCGACGAGGGCGAAGCTGCGAAAATCATCGCCCTGACCGACACCCCGGCCCACGTGCTGCGCCAGGTCCACCGCAGCGGCCGGCCGGCCCCGCCGATGCTTGCCGATACCTGTAAGCGCTTCAGGATGGACCAGCAGATCACCCAGTTCATCGTCTCGCTCTATCAGGTGCCCAGCACCTCGGTCGCCAACCCGGACCTGCGCCTGCTGATCCTCACCAGCCTGCCAGGCTGGCCCGCCAGCCACGTGCTGGAGATTGTCGGCAGCGCCAGCCCCCTGCGCTACCCAACAAACCAAGCACCCGGGGCCAAGGTGGTACAAGTCACCGACCAGGACATCAGGAGCCCCGGGCTCCTGGAAAAACTCGTCACCGACGACGACCTTGCCCTGGCCCTGCTCGGCGAGCTGCCGCAAACCCTGGAACAGCGCCTGGTCCAACTGATCAACCGGATGGTCGAATACACTGAGCGCGAGCGTGGGCAAATCCTCGAATCCATGTACCAGCGCAGCGAGGCCGCAACCACCGCCCAGGAGCGCCCCGTCAAGACCCAGTACCCGGCGCTGCCGAACAACGCGGTCAAGGCGATTCTCGGCCATGCCTCGCCGCGGGAACTCAAGCAACTGCATGAAAAAAACCAACTGAGCCTGCGCCTGTCAGAACAGGCGCGCCTGACAACCCATGACTTGCGCCTCAACCGTGCCTTCGAAGGCTTGTATGTGGACGCCTGCGCCAATGCCGACAGCGACCGGATCACGCTGTACCTGCTGCGCCGGCTGCCGACCTGGCCGAAGAACCTGCGCGTCGATATCCGCGAATGGGACGACCAGGGACGCCTGCTGGAAACAGCGGGCCACCTGGCGGGTTCGTCACGCAAGACCGTGGCCAGGACCAACCGTGGATATCAGGCCTATGACGAACACGGCAAGACACTCGGCCAACCGTCGACCCGATTGCTGATGGTCATTCTCAGCACCTTGTCCGCTGCCGAGCAGGTGTTGCTGGAGGCTGACACCGACAGCGCGATTGCCGAGTTGCGCCGCCAGATCGCCGAGCAGGCCCTGGCTCGCCGCGTGGAGATCAAGGGCCTGCTGGATATCCCGCACTTGCAGCCCTGGATGCAACCGCCCATGGGCCTGGATCGTTCGTTCCTGGTGTACCCGCTGTGGCAGCGCCTCTGGCCGTTTCACGGGCCACGGCCGCCGAACCTGGTAGCCAAGGTCCAGGAGCTGTACCCGCGCTTGGGCAATGCCGATGCACGCAGCTTCCTGAGCGCGTTGAACATGACCGACCCGGAAAAACTGCTCGAACTGGAACGGCTGAAAGCCGAGTACCAGGCCATGGATACGCAACTGACGCGCTGGAGCGAAACCCCTGTGGCGGCCGACAACCCTCTGATCGACCCGTTGGGCACCGGCCGGGGCAGGCGGCGCTATATCGCCTCCCAACTGTGTGCGGCATGGCGCCGGGAAACCTCCACGGTGTACATGGCCGGCCTGTTCAACGTACCGTCACTGGAGTTGCAACTGGACGACGAAGGCTTGCCACCGGCCTCGTTCATAACCGGGACCAGCGGTTTCAATCACATTCAATTCCTGCGGATTTCCGGTAACGCGTTCCCCGCTTCGGGGCCGGACTTTCTGACCAAGTTCACCGGGCTCGCAGTGCTGCGCCTGGATTGTTACCTGACGGAACTGCCCAGCGCGGTCACCGATATGACCACGCTCAACCACCTTGACCTGAACGACAACGACCTTCGCCTGACCGAAGACGCCGTGCAACGCCTGGCCGGCATGGTCAATCTGCAACACCTCGACCTCAACGATAATCCGGACCTGGACCTGACCCCGGATGTCAGCCAAATGAGCCGGCTACGCCGCCTGCGCCTGGCCAACACCGGCATCAGCCAATGGCCGATCGGCGCCGGCGCCCTGCCGGTTTTGGAGGAGTTGCACCTGCAGACCAACTCGATTAGCACCATTCCCGAAGAAGTGTTCACCAACCCGTGGCTGCAAGCCGCCAATCGC
Organism: Pseudomonas sp. HC1(2025); assembly: GCF_058742075.1. NCBI lineage: Bacteria > Pseudomonadati > Pseudomonadota > Gammaproteobacteria > Pseudomonadales > Pseudomonadaceae > Pseudomonas > Pseudomonas sp. HC1(2025). The sequence continues at coordinate 4,647,427 of NZ_CP196017.1, forward strand.
AACACCTTTTTGCATGAGAACCCGCTGACCGCCGAGACCCTGGCACGCATCGACCGCTACTACCTCGAGACCGGTATTCGCCTGGGTGGCCAACTGCGCACCCCCGCCCATGCCCCAGCGACGCCCAATGACTTCGACACCTGGCTGACCGACGTCGCCGAGAAGGACGTAACGCCGCGCCGACAATTGTGGGAACAGCTCAAGGCCAATGAAACGGCGAGTGCCGATGATGTATTCCGCGTGCTGCGTGACCTGAAGAATACGCACGCCTACCGCAACAAAAAGTTGAGGCCTGGCCTGACCAAGCGAGTCTGGACCTTGTTGCAGGCCATGGGCGAGTCGACGCAACTGCGCAACGCGGTGTGCCTCAACACCTACGGCTCCGGCAACTGCGGCGACAGTGTGCTGCTGGCCTTTACCAACATGGAACTGCACCACCGGATCCATCAGGCCAAGTTGCAACCGCGCAGTTATCTGGCTGACCGGGCGTTGCTGGAATTGGCCGAGAGTTGCTTCTACCTCAACCAACTGGACCACTTTGCCGACCAGTTCATTCTCGAGCGCGAGCGTGCCGGGCTGCCTGTCGATCCGGCCGAGGTCACGGTATACCTGCGCAGCCAATTGGCCAGTGAATTCAAATTGCCGTTTTATCCGCTGGAGCTGCTGTACACCGTGGATGACTATGTCACCGATGAGGTGGTGGGCCGGGCACGCAGCACCCTGCGCAGACTCGGCCAATCACCGGCCGTGCAGGAGGCGATTTTGATGAGTGAGTTCTGGATTGAGTATTTGGCCAACAGTCATCCGGAGCCTTTTATCACGGTCAAGCAAGCCGTGAGCTACAAGGTCAGCCTGTTGAATCGGGAACTCCAGGACAAACGTTCGCAGGTATTTCTGGAGCGGCGCCAGGCACTGGTTGACCTGGAAACCAGCGAACATAACCGCCTGGTCCGGCAGTTGACGGAGGGCACGCAACGGGCGCTGATGCGCACCTGAACCTGGGCCGGCCTGTCGCAGGTGACAGGCCGGCCAGGGCTCAAGGGTTTACGCCGAACGCTGTGAACCGACGCCGGCCTGGGTCGGTTGCAGCTTGAACACGTAGAACAGCACGGTCAGGAACAGCAGGAACACCGGCCCGACATACAGCGCGATACGGGTATCGGGGAAGTACGCCATCAGGCCCACCACCAGCACCAGGAACGCCAGGGCCAGGTACGAACTGACCGGGTACAGCCACATGCGGTACTTCAGGGCTTTCTGTTCGGCCGGGCTCAGGCTTTTGCGGAACTTGAGCTGGGCCAGCAGGATCATCACCCAGGTCCAGATCGCGCCGAAGGTGGCGATGGAAGTGACCCACACGAAGACCTTGTCCGGCACCAGGTAGTTGAGCAGCACGCCCAGCAGCAGGGCGAAGATCGACAGCAGCAGCGCATTGCGGGGTACGCCGTTGCGCGAGGTGGTGCCGAAGGTCGCCGGGGCCTGGCCGTTCTGCGCCAGGCTGTAGAGCATGCGCCCGGTGCTGAAGATCCCGCCGTTGCACGACGACAGCGCGGCGGTGATCACCACGAAGTTGATGATGCCGGCGGCAGTCTTGATGCCCAGGCGCTCGAAGGTCATCACAAACGGGCTGCCCTGGGTGCCGATTTCATTCCATGGGTAGATCGACAGGATCACGAACAACGCACCGACGTAGAACAGCAGGATGCGCCAGAACACCGAGCCAATGGCATTGGGGATGGTTTTTTGCGGGTTCTTCGCTTCACCGGCGGTCAGGCCGATCATTTCCACGCCCAGGTAGGCGAACATCACCATCTGCAAGGACATCAACACACCCTGCACGCCATTGGGCATGAAGCCGCCGTGGGCCCACAGGTTGGAAATCCCCAGCGCCACGCCGTCGTTGCCGAAACCAAAGGCAATGATACCGACGCCGCCAATCACCATGGCAATGATGGTGACGATCTTGATCAGGGCGAACCAGAACTCGAACTCACCGAAGGCCTTGACCGCGATCAGGTTGATGGTGCCCATGCTGATCAGGGCGGCCAGGGCCCAGATCCAGCGCGGTGTATCGGGGAACCAGACGCCCATGTACACGGCGACGGCGGTGATTTCTGCAACGCAGGTCACCAGCCACAGGAACCAGTAGTTCCAACCGGTCAAAAAGCCCGCCAACGGGCCGAGGTAGTCCTGGGCGTAACGGCTGAAGGAGCCGGCCACCGGGTTGTGTACGGCCATCTCACCGAGGGCGCGCATGATCACCAGGATCGCCAGGCCGCCGATGATGTACGAGAGCATGATTGCCGGGCCGGCCATTTCAATGGCCTTGGCCGAACCAAGGAACAGACCGACACCGATACAGGCGCCGAGCGCCATCAAGCGAATATGCCGTTCGCCGAGTTCGCGTTTGAGCGGGCCGCCGGAAGCGGTCTCGCCGTGGGGCTGATGGTTGCCAACAGGCATAGGGGTACAACCTCATTTTGTTATTGGATTGAACCACCGAGTCTCGGGCGTACCAGCGGGTGGGCTCGTACGCCTGGGTCACCGGGCCTACCTTGTGGGCAGATCCGTCTGACAGGAAAACCGGCCAGATCAGCGGGCGTGCAGTATAAAAAGCTCCCTATAGAGCTTTTCACTCAATAAACGGCAAAATTCAGCGAGAACTCTCGGCAAAAGCCGATATGACGGCGAGGCATCATCTGCCTGGAACGCCGTTCTCCCTGGAAAACGGCGGCGAGTATTGCACAGCATGGGTGCAGCGTCATGCCCCTACCCTGGTCGCATTTACCAATCGCAAAGGCTCTAGAACGGCACTTCGCCCTCAGGCCAGGGCGGCGCGTCAAAGAACAGCTCGCGCGCCACGCGCAAGTTGATTTCGCCGCGATGAATCGCCAGGGCATGCGTCACGCGCCCGCTCTGTCCGGCCTGGATGCTGCGAAAGGCCGCGCCCGCTGCCGTCGGTGGTAGTCGGTCATGGCCGGCGCAGACAAATTCCTTGCGTGGACCAATCAGCGACTACGCTTGAAACAAGTCCGATCAATCTGCGTGAATGGATCAATCGACTATGGGTGTTTTATGGCAAACCGATTCGACCCAGGCTGCGGTGCCAACCGACAGTGCGGATGAACCGCCTTTGCCACAAAAAACCCGCCCACACCGCTTCGGCTGGCGCATGTTCTGGCTATTGCTGGTGATGCTGCTGATCGGCCTGGCCTATGCCGCGTCCCGGGAAATGCGCACCTCCAAGTGGCAGGCCCGGGAATTCAGCCGGATCGCCGCCACCCTCAGTTACCAGGTGCAGCCCGGCCCGAGCGCGGCGATTGTCTACCCCGGCGCCGGCCCCTTCGACAAACGCCTGGGCTACAGTGCCCTGAGTGATTTTCTGCCACGCCTGCTCAAGCGCAATTACCTGATCCAGAGCCAGGCGCAGTTCTCCCAGGCCTTGCTCGACTACAGCCGCCAGGGGCTGTTTGTGCCCTATGACGAGAAGATCCAGGCAGGCCTGTCGATCAGCGATTGCCGCGCCGAGCCGCTGTACCAGTTCAGCTACCCGCAGCAGTTCTATCCGACCTTTGCCGCGATCCCGCCGGTGGTGGTCAACAGCCTGCTGTTTATCGAGAACCGCGAGCTGCTCGACCCCGCCCAGCCCCAGGCCAACCCCGCCGTGGACTGGCCGCGTTTTGCCAAGGCCGCCTGGTCGCAGGTGGCCCGGCTGCTGCACCTGCCGGGCCAGACTGCAGGCGGCAGCACCCTGGCCACGCAGTTGGAGAAATATCGCCACTCGCCCGACGGGCTGACACTGTCGGGTGGCGAGAAGATCCGCCAGATGATTTCCGCCAGCGTGCGCACCTACCTGGACGGCCCCCAGACGCTGGTAGCGCGCCAGGCGATCGTGCGCGATTACCTCAACAGCGTGCCGCTGTCGGCGGTGCCCGGGCATGGTGAAGTGCATGGTATGGCCGAAGGCTTGCGGGTCTGGTACGGCGCCGACTTCAACCGGACCAACAGCCTGCTGGCCAGTGACGACCCCAAGGATCTTGCGCAAAAAGGCCTGGCCCTGCGTGAAGTGCTGTCGCTGACCATCGCCCAGCGCCGTCCTTCCCACTACCTGTCAAAGGGCCGCGACGAGCTGGCCAGCCTCACCGACAGCCATATCCGCCTGCTGGCGCAGAACGCGGTGATCGATCCGGCCTTGGCCAGCGCCGCACTGGCCAGCCAGGTCACTTACCGCAACTGGCAGCAGCAACCGACCCTGCAGCCCATAGAAACCAACAAGGGCATCAGTGTCGCGCGCAGCCGCCTGGCCGCCCTGCTCGATCGCCCGCTGTACGACCTCGACCGCCTCGACCTGGCCGCCACCAGCACCCTGCAAAGCGATCTGCAAAGCCAGGCCACCGCGTACCTCAAGCAATTGGCCGACCCGGCCTTCGCCGGCCAGCTCGGCCTGCTCGGGCCGCGTCTGCTGACCCCCGCCAGCACGGCCCAGGTGCGCTATAGCTTCACCCTCTACGAAATGACCACCGACGGCGCCCGGGTGCGGGTGCAGACCGACAACACCGACCAGCCCTTCGATATCAATGAAAGCAGCAAGCTGGAACTGGGCTCCACCGCCAAGCTGCGGGTGCTGACCACCTACATGCAAATCATCAGCGAACTGCACCAACGCTATGCCGACCAGAGCCCGGCGGCGCTGAAAAAAGTCGTCATCGACGAGCAGGACCGCCTGACACGCTGGGCCGTGGATTACCTGGCGCAGAACAGTGACCGCAACCTGCCGACGATGCTCGCCGCAGCCCTGGACCGGCACTACTCCGCCAGCCCCGGCGAAAGTTTTTTCACAGGGGGCGGCCTGCATCACTTCCATAACTTTCGCAACGAAGACAACGGCCGCAACCCGACCTTGCGCGAGGCGCTACGCGAGTCGATCAACCTGCCATTTATCCGCCTGATGCGCGACCTGGTGCGCTACAGCACCTACCAGGGCGCCAACAACAGCGCCGAACTGCTCAAGGACGACAGCGACCCGCGCCGCCAGGAATACCTGGCCAAATTCGCCGACCGCGAGGGCACCACCTTTTTGCTGCGGTTCTGGAAAAAGTACCGTAACAAGGACACCCAGGCGCGCCTCGACACCTTTCTCGACAGCCTGCACCCCACCGCCATCCGCCTGGCCGCCGTACACCGCTACCTGTTGCCGCAGGCCAGCCAGCAAAGTTTCAACAGTTTTGTGCGCGCCCACCTCAATGACCCCACGGCCCGCGCCAAACTCAGCGACGAACGCCTGGCCAACCTCTACCAGAACTACGGCCCCGGTGCCTACGACTTGCCGGACCAGGGCTATATCGCCAAGGTCCATCCCCTGGACCTGTGGTTGCTCGGCTACCTGCTGCAACACCCCGACGCCACCTTCACCCAGGCGGTGGCGGCCAGCACGCACGAGCGCCAGGAGGTCTACAGCTGGCTGTTCAAGAGCCGGCACAAGAGCGCGCGGGACAGCCGCATCCGCACCATGCTGGAGATCGAGGCCTTCCTGGATATCCACCAGCGCTGGCAACAGGTGGGCTACCCGTTCGACCATCTGGTACCGTCCCTCGCCACCGCCATCGGCAGTTCCGGCGATCGCCCGGCCGCGCTCGCCGAACTGGTGGGGATTATTCTCAACGACGGTATCCGCCAGCCGACACTGCGCATCGACAGCCTGCACTTTGCCGCCCGCACGCCTTATGACACACGCCTGGTCAACGACCCCGAGCGCGGCAAGCGGGTGATGCCCAGCGCCGTGGCCACGGCCCTGCGCGAGGCGCTGTCGCAAGTGGTGGATGCCGGTACCGCCAAGCGCGTGGCCGGCAGTTTCAAGCTGGCCGACGGCACACCACTGGCCATGGGTGGCAAGACTGGCACCGGCGACAACCGCATCGAAGCCATCGGGGCCGGCGGGCGCGTGCTCAGCTCCAAGGCCATCAACCGCACGGCGACGTTTGTGTTCTATATCGGCGAGCACCATTTCGGCACCTTGACCGCCTTCGTCCCCGGCGCCACGGCCCAGGGCTTCAGTTTCACCTCGGCCTTGCCGGTGCAGGTGCTCAAGGGCATGGCGCCGATCCTCACGCCTTATCTGCAACCGGGCAGCCACACCTTGTGTGCCCCCGCCTCAATGGCGCTGAACCAGGGCGGTAACCGGCTGTTTTCAAGGTGATGATTTTTGAACGGTTCGCCTGTGTAAGCGGCCTGTTGGACCCAGTATTCAAACTTATTCTCGGCCCCAGCCCAAAATAGACTGAAGCGCTTTCATGGCTCTTTTCAGGATCTGTTGCATGGCTGATTTACTCCCTTCCCCGCGCCCGGCCACGTTTCAAGGCCGGCACTACCCATTGCTTGAAAGTGCCTTGCCGCCGTGGCTGAAAACCACCGCCCCGCACCGCCTGGATGCCTTGCAGGCCGTCGGGCTCCAGGACCCGGCGCCCTACCCGAACGCCGCGCCGGCACAGCACGCCAACCTGCGGCAGGCTATCGCCGGCCACTGGCAAGCCCTCAACACCCTGGATAAGCGCCTCCAGCCCCTCAATGATCTGTATGCCTACGCCGAGCGCATCCTGGGCGGCGCGCTAAGCGCCGACTATGGCCCGATTGATGTGCGCAACACCTATGTGCGCCTGTATGCCAAAGCGTCGACAGCCTGGTGGGTACATGACTTCAAGTCAGGCGTCACCAGCCATACGCTGTCGCTGCTGGATGCGGCGCTGCATAACTTTGCCGCCACCGACAGCTTTGTCGACTATGCCTTCCTGTCTGGCGCCGATGCCCGTGGGCAGCAGCGCAGCCTGACCTTCAAGCACAAGACCCGCGGCACGCCCCTGACCGCCGAGGGTTTCAAGCAACTGTGCCGCGCACTGAACATCGGCGGGCACTACCGTGAACATCTGAAGATTGTCATGGGTGTCTACAACCCCACGGTGGCCCGCGACCTGCGCCGCCAGGTGATCGCCCAGCACCAAGCCGCGTTGAAGGCCGCCGCCCACCTGGCCCTGGTCAAGGGCGACCTGCCCCAGGATGCCTGTGACGAAGTGCTCGCGCTGATCGCTGGCAACACGGCCCTGCGCCTGGATGGCCAGGTGCTTGCCGGCCACACCCTGGACCTGATGAACACGCGCCTGACCGGCATCCTGCTGTTCTGCGCCACACCCCACTCGGCGGCGCGGGTGATTGCCTATGTGCCGGACGACCCCGCGCACCCCCTCAAGCAATACCCCACGCCCCTGGCCTTCATTCGCGAACTGACCCGCCAGTTGCGTGACAGCGAACGCTATCAGGTGTTCTTCAGCCGCTTTGTCGACCATGATCAGCGCGGCTTTTTTTTCGCCAACCTCAATACCCGCCTGAGCCGGGTGCAGTGGCGCGCCAAAGCCGCGACCGATAGCCAACCGACCTGGCAAGACACGCCCCTGGACCATCCCCACCTGCAATTCCATGTGCAGCCCATTGCCGACGACTACCAGAACCGCGCGCATTCAAGCGGCAACAATGACCTGTGGCACTACCGTTACCGGGTGCACCTGAACAAGGTGCTCAATGACGCCCAGGACATTGCCGTCTCGACCAGCCGCGTCGACCGCCTGGCCCGCCAGGCCTGGTGGGACAACCTGGGGCGAATCCTCGGCGATATCCTCAACGCCGCCTTGCAAGTGCTCACCCCGTTTGTGCCGGGGCTGGGGGAAGTGATGCTCGCCTACACCGCCTATCAGCTCACCGACCAGGTGTTCGAGGGGGTGGTCGACTGGGCCCAGGGCCGAGGCACAGAGGCGGCGCAGCATTTGATCGGGGTGGCCCAGGACCTGGTGCAGTTCGGCCTGTTCGCCGCCGGCATCCAGGTGGCGGCGCCGCTGCGCCTCAAGCTGTCGGCGTTTGTCGAAGGGCTCACGCCAGTGACGCTCGCCGACGGCCGCCGGCGCCTATGGAACCCGGACCTGGCGCCCTATGTCGCCGACCCGGGCGCACCCGCAGATCAACCGTTAATGCGCCACGAGGGTGCGCAGTATCAGGTGCAACACGGGCGCATCGTCCACCCGCGCCGCGCGGATGCCTACCGGCCCCACGTGCATCGGCGCGGCAATGGCATCGTGGTGCATGAAGCCGAGCAGCCGCAAACCTGGGACAGCTCCACCCTGATGCGCCGCCTCGGGCCCAGGGCCGAGGCTTTCAGCGCCGCGCAACTGGAGCAGATCCGCCGCACCAGTGGCTGCGATGACGACCAGTTGCGCAGCCTGTACCTGCATGAGCAGCCTCTGCCGCCGTTGCTGGCCGACACCCTGAACCGCTTCGAGGCCTACGCCAGCGCACAACAGGCCAGCGCGCAGATCCGCGCAGGCATGCCCCTGGCCCCAGACTCCGCCTGGTTCGAGCAAACCGTCACCGAACTGGAGGGCTGGCCCCAGGACAAGGCCCTGCAAGTGTTCCTCAGCGCCAGCCTGAGCGGCGATTCGCACCGCTACGGCAACCTCGCTGCGGCGCCTGCCGACACCCTGCGCCTGAGTGTGGCGCAAGTCATGTCCGGCCAGTTGCCGGAACAGGTACTGGGTTTTCTCGATGAGCCGCAAACCCGTGCCCTGCTCGGCGCCCAGGTGCCCAAGGCCCAGCAAGTGCAACACCTGCGCGAGCAACTGGCGGCCTACGTCACCCGCCAGGCGCCAGAGATCGGCCAGTACGCCCATCATCTGCGCGAGCTGTCCGATGAGCCGGGTATCCGCCTGCTGCGCGAGCATTTCGCGCAGATGGATTCGAGCGTGGCGCGGGCCTTGCTCGCCACTGCCGATGAAGCCGAGCGCAACCTGATGGCGACCCAGGGGCGCCTGCCGCTGCGCCTGAAAAACCTCGCCCGCGAATTGCACTTCAGCGCCGGCACCAGCCACGCCTATGAAGGTTTCTACTTCCCCTGGCGCCAGAGTATCGACAGCGAACGCATGCTGCTCGGCACCCTCAAACGCCACAGCGATTGGTTTGCCGACCTGCACCTGCAAATCCGCGAGCACAGCGCAGATGGCCGGCTGCGCTGCGAGGCAGGGCCGGCCAACGCCAGTACCCGGCGCATCCTGGTCAGGAAAGACCACCTGGGCTACGAAGTGCGCGATGCCGAGCACCGCAAGCTGCATGACCTCGACACCCTGTACGAAGCCCTGCTGCACGCCGCCCCCCTCGACAGCCGCCGGGCCCTGGGCCTTGGCCCCGGCCAGGGCGAAGGTTTGCGGCATTGGCTGCTGACCACCCTTGAGCCTCTGGCCGAACGCCGCGCCGCCCTGGCCCAACTGCCGGTCCCACGCCACGCCGACCCGCAAACGCTGAAGCTGCTCGGCAAACCCATACCCGTGCGCACTGCGGTACTCAGAAGTGCAGACGCGTTGATCCTGAACGCCTTGAAGACAGTCTTTGCGCACCAGAGCGAAGCGCGCATCCTGGCCTTTATGGACAAGGTCGGCCACGAGCAGATCGGCTCCCGGGTCAACCAGTTAATCGTTGAGCATTACCGTCTGGACGGCGATCTGGCGCACTGGTCGCGCCAGCCGGGGCATCATCCGCCCGCCATGGAACGGGAGTTGCGCAGTTTCATTCAGGGGCAAGTTCTCGAATGCTGGCAGGACCAGATCCGCGCCGCCACCGAGCCCCTCGGCTCGCGCCTGGACCTCAGCGGCGTGACACTGCCCGATACGCTGCCGCCGTTGCGCGCCGACTTCAGCCATGTCACGGAGCTGAACCTGATCCGCAGTCAGTTCGGCCCGGCCCACGGCCAGTTCCTGCAGCACTTCCCGCAACTGTCGGCCCTGTATCTGGCAGAGAACCCGCTGACCCGCCTGCCTGAGGCAATCCGCGAGCTGCGCCACCTGGAAGACCTCGACCTGGCCGGGTGCCCGCTGACGTTGCCGGTCGAAGACATCACCCGCCTGAAAAACCTGCGCTACCTGCGGCGCCTCAAGCTCAACAACACCCGCGCCCAGCAAGCGCCGGACATCGGGCGCATGCGCGACCTGATACACCTGGACCTCAGCCACAGCCCAATCAAGCGCTGGCCCGAAGGACTGTTCGAGGTGCCGCGACCGGCGCCGTTCTTCTTGAACCTGCAAGGCACCGCGATCACCCGCCTGCCCGCGGTGGCCCTGGGCAGTCGCGAAGCCGCGCTGGTGGCACGCACCTACCTCAACCGCTCGGCGCTGGACGCCCTGCAACGCGAACAGTTCAAAGCCTACCGCGCGTCGGTCGGCCTGGACCCGGAGCGCACCTATGAACCTCGCGGCGATTGCACGCCGTGGCTGAACTACCTGTCGCCGGCCGCCCGGGAAGAAGCCCGGCAAGTCTGGGACGCGCTGGAGCACGAACATGGCTCCCAGGGTTTGTTCGAGGTGCTCAAGGCCCTGGAGCAGCCGGAGGTGTTCCAGACCCCGCAAGATCAACAACGCTACGCCGCCAACCACCGCCAGTTGACGCAGCAGGTGTGGCTCTTGCTGCAAGCGGCAGTGGTCGACACGCCGCTGCGCAAACGGTTGTTCGAGATGGCCAGCTTCCCCAGCAACTGCCCGGATGCGGGGACGCAGATTTTCAATGAACTGGGGGTCGAGGTGCTGCTCTACCAGATCGAGCACCAGGCGCAGACGCCAGAGGCGCATGAACTGCAACTGGCCACCCTGATCAGGGGCCGGGCGCGCCTGCAACAGCTCAACGATGTGATCCGCACCGATGTGCAACAACGCCTGGCGCCGGTCGCCGAGGGCGGCCAGGGCCTGCGGTTTCTCACCGAAGTGGTCGACGGCGTGGCCGGCCAGGTCGATGAGGTAGAAATCTACCTGGCCTACCAGACCGCACTTGCCGTGCGCCTGGACCTGCCGTGGATCGCCGAGCATATGCTGTACCGCAGCACCGCCCGGGTCAGCGCCGCGCAGATTGACGCGGCCTATGCCCGGGTGCAGGAGCTGGGAAACGGCGACGGTCTGGTCAACCGCATGCTGCTGGACCCGCACTGGCGCGCCTGGCTGCAAAAGCGCTATGCCGGCCAATACGCCGAACAGCAGCAGTGGCTCAGGACCCAGCATGAGCAGTTGCTTGATCTGCAAGAGATGTGGGAACAGGTGCCGCAGAAAGTACCGTTACCCGCACAGATCGCTGCCCTGGCCAAGGCGCAGGGCATGACCGAGTCGAACCTGGCAGACCCGCTGAAATTCCAAGCTGCCTGCGAAAAACGTGAGGAGGAACTGGGCTACAACGCCGAGGAGTGGATGCGCCAGCGCACCCGCACCGCCTTGATGGCGGCGCGAGAGCTGCGTAATCGCCGGGCTAGCCGCTGATTTCAATCACCCTTTCGGCCGCGCCTTCCACCAGGAAAAACCGATAGATCCGCCCGGCCTGTTTGTCGAAGCTGAACACCCGGCCAGGGAAGATGTGGTTCTTGGTCACGGGCGCGCAGTCCAGGCGATCGGCCACGGCGCAGTCCTTGAACTCGTCTACCACCACCACGGTGTTACCGGCGTTGCGCAAGGTGTAGCGCTGGCCACCGTTCTCGACACGGGTGTCGAAGCGGCTCTGGCTGGGGCGTACGAAGAACACCGTGCCGTAGCCGGACATCACCCGCACCCCGCCCGCCAGCGAGGCCTCATAGGCGGTGCGGTCTTCGTCGCTGACACCGAACTCGTCGTCCTTCTCCGGCGCCACCGGCAGGTAGCGCACGCGGAAGTAACGCTCGCGGTCGCGCTCGCCCATAAACAGCAGGCGCGTGCTCTGCATGGCGTTGGCCGGCACGATCAGGCGCGCCGGGCTGGCCATCAGGCCATCGCGTACCAGGCCAGTGCCGGCCTGGTCCTTGAGCGGCACTTCGTCATAGCTGCCGTCGGGTTTGTAGAGCATTTCGGTGATGTCGACCTTGACGAACGCGGTGCTGGTGCCGCCATTGAACACGCGCTTGAGGTAAGTGTTCTTGTCGCCGTTCATGTAGTCGTAGAAGTCACCGACATTGATCGCCGGTCCCGCCTGGGCATTCAGCGACCACAGGCACATTCCCAGTGCTGCAAACAGGTATTTCATAAGCACCTCATTGATTACGGGCGCAGCGCGTCGAAGATCAGATGCACACTGCCAAAATAGTCGCCGGCCACATAACCGTCCTCGGGCTCGACGGCGGAAATTTCCAGCTGCACACGTTTGCCGGCCCGCGCTTGCTCGGCAGAGACCACTTGGGTATCGGTCAAATCCAGCAACTGGCCGTTGAACTCGACATTGAGCAGGATCAGGCGCCGGCCATTGGACAGGGTCGGCAACTGGCCCAGGCGCGCGACAATGCCGCCACCGCTGTTCTTCACGTCGAACTGTTCGCGCAGCGGCTTGAGCGTGCGGGTCACCAGGTTCCAGGTCATTTCCTGCTGGCGCTCAAGGAACGCGGGGCGGATCGGCAGCACATAAAAGTCTGCGGTGGGAATGCTCACCGTGACGTCAAACACCTGTTCTTCGCGAATCGCCAGGGCCTGGGTACTGAGCAGGGCCACGGCGAGCAGCAGCAGGGTTGCCATCAGCACCTTGCACAATTTGCCCGAGCGGCGCGGGGGTTCGGGGGCGCGTTGAATGATCATCAGCCTTTGACCTCGTAGTGTTTTTTCGCGCGGCCCTCGACCAGCGTAAAGCGGTAGGTACGCCCGGCCTCTTTGGCAAAGCTGAAGCTGCGCCCCGGCAGGATGTGGTTCTTGGTCACGGGCAGGCACTCCTGGGTCTGGCCAGTGGGGCAGTCCTTGAACTGATCCACCACCACCACGCTGTTGCCGTCGTTGTGCAGGCCATAGGCGTCGTTGCGCTCATCGACACGGGTGGCGAAGCGGCTGTGTTTGGGCCGCACGAAAAACACCGTGCCAAACCCGGCCAGTACCGTGACCCCGGCCGACAGGCTATTTTTGTAGGTCTCGCGCTCTTCACTGGACACCACAAAGCCGTCTTCGGGCTCTGGCATCACCGGCACAAAACGCAGGTGGAAATAACGCTCCTTGTCGCGCTGGCCGAGGTACAGCAGGCGCGTGCCCTGCATGCCGTTGGCCGGTACGATCAGCCGCGCCGGGGTCGCCACCAAGCCGTCACGGGCGGTGTTTTCGGGGTTGCTTTTAAGTTCGACTTCTTCGGAAGTGCCGTCGGCGTTGTAGACAATCTCCATCACCGACACCTTGATAAACGCCGTGCTGTCGCCGCTGTTGAACACCCGCTTGAGGTAGGTGCTCTTGTCCTCAGCCAGGTAGTCGTAGAACACGCCGACATTGATGTTCGGCGCGCCCATCGACAGCGGCAGCCAGCAGAGCGTGCACAGCGCCAACAGATATTTCATACCCATACACCTCATTTAAAGCTCCGAATCCCAGACCACCGTGACCTGGCCCGCATAGGTGGTGCCGCCACGCTCCAGCATCTGGTCGGCGTACTCTTTCTTGACCTCGAAGTGCAACGTGCCGGGCCGGCGGTTGACGTAGAAAGTCGGTTGCAACATCTCGGTGCCGACGCCACTGAGCAACAGCGGTTGGCGGATCACCCCGGCGCCATCCTCACGGTTGAGGCCGTGGGGCAGGCTGACGGCGACATCCACCGGCACCTCGTGACCGTCGCTGGTGTTGCGCAAGGCACAGGTGTCGCCGATCACCCGCTCGCAGGTCATCTGCATTTTGAAGCGTGACGAGGCAGAGATATTGAAGGTCTGGTCGCGAAACAGCCGCGCCGGTTTGCGGCCCTGGTTGACCCAGGCTTGCCAGCCGCCCTGGGGCACCAACTCGACGCGGTTGCCGCCCGGCGGGACCTCCACCTGGAGTTGGTGCTGCACTTCTAGGTTGAAGTTGAAGGTCAGTTGGTTGTCGGTGGGGATCAGCACATCACCAAAGTCATAGTCACCCCGTGGCCCCAGGGTGTAGGTCAGGCTGCCGGTGTACTCGCCACTGGACATACCCAAGGGGTTGGGCGTGCGGATCTCATAGGCGTACTCCATTTGGTAGATACGCATGTAGTCAAGGTCCTGGGACGGCTTGCGACTGCACACCCCGGCGCCTTCCGGGACGATCCAGAAGTAGGTCGCCGTTTGCCGACCCGCCGCAAGGTGGCCAGTACTGACGCAAGGGCTTGGGGCCCTGAGCCATTGAGTCGTCCAAAAAAACCCCGGTTGGGCCCAGCCCGACACGCCCGGCGGATAGGAAACCTGCCACAGCCCACCGAAGCCGGCGATGCGCATCTGCACGGTCTCCACTTCCCCGGTGCGGGTGTGGGTGACTTGTGCATCACGCCAACTGGAGGGCACCTGCACCATAAAACCCTGGCGCTCATCTTCGTGGTTGGCCTGGATCGGCGCGTTGCTCAGGGCGTCGAACGCCGGGATCCGCAGGCTGAACAAGTTCAGCGCCTTGCACTGGCTGGGAATGTGCGACTGACAGATAGAACTGACCGGCGTGGTATTGCGAAACGTGTTCACAAAAGGGTTGCCAGGGTCCGGGGTAAATACCGCCGTGATGTCCTGGGTCAGGGCCAGCGCCGTGGAGCTGCACAACAGTGCCGCGCCCGCGACCCCAAGCTGGGTGATCAAGGTGCTGATACGTCTCATGGTGCTAGGCAATCTCGTCATGACCCTCAACCTGCGGTCTGAGTGGTAAAAGTGGAATCGGCCAGGGTGTCCGGCGTGCAGCGCAGGTCGCCGATCATCAGCACGTCGTCGGCCTCCCGCGCGCCGCTGGTGTCGAGGCGGAACTGGCAGAGCAGGCGGTTATCGCGGCGCACTTCGAGGGTGGGCGAGCTGGCGTTCATTTCCAGGGAGAAGAACCCGTCGACCTCGCTCACCCCACGGCTGGCGTGGTTGATGATGTGATGGCCCTTGAGCGGCTTGCCCTCAGGGTCCACCAGGCGCCCGAGCACCGTGACACTGCGCATCACGCTGACCTTGCGGTAGTCCACGCCCCCCTTGTTCAGGTGGTAGGCCGCGCGCGGCGGCTGGATGCTGGCCGCAGGCGCGTGGTTGCCGTCGAAGTCGAAGCTGACCGAGCTGCCCTTGTAGGCGGTGATCGGAATAAAGTTGCGCCCCGGACGCAGGACCGTGCTGCCACCGCTCAAGTCATCGGCGCGCAGGACGATGTCATCGACATCGGTTTCTACGTCGACAATCATTCCCGAGCCCGCGCCGGAGTATTGGCTGGTCAGCACCATCCGGTTGCCGCCTAAGGCGAAGGTGCTGTCCAGGTTCAGGCCACCGGTGAGGTCGTTGTTAAACGATGAGCGCTGGACAAAACCATCACCATTGACGCTGTCGGTCTGGAAGCTGGCCATGCCCGACAGGCCCACGCCATAGGTGTCGGCCAGCACCGTGCCCGAGACGCTTTGCAGCACGTGGTCTTGCAGGTCGCGGCGGTAGCTCAGCGAGGCATTGTTGTCACGTTCGCCCTCGCGGGAGGTGCGCGTGCCGATACTCGCCGCCCACTGCTCGCCTGGGCCGCCCAGGGCCAGGCTGACGCTCAGGTCGACCCCACGGTTACGCTTGTCGCCAGTGCTGGCACTGGCCGGGCGGTCGAACAGCGACAAGCGCCAGTTGGCGTCGCTGCCAAACAGATGGCTGCGTTCGTTCCAGCCCAGGTCCAGGCCGGTACCTTGCACATTGCCTTCGCTGTAGGACAGCCGCGCGCTGATGGAGCGCAGGTTGCTCAAGCGATGGCTGAGAGAGACCGACGACAGGCTGGTCTGGCCGACAAACACATCGCGCTGGCGAATGCGCGTACCGTCGGGCAGG
This sequence comes from Pseudomonas sp. HC1(2025), assembly GCF_058742075.1. Taxonomy (NCBI): domain Bacteria; kingdom Pseudomonadati; phylum Pseudomonadota; class Gammaproteobacteria; order Pseudomonadales; family Pseudomonadaceae; genus Pseudomonas; species Pseudomonas sp. HC1(2025). The sequence goes on from NZ_CP196017.1 coordinate 4,663,193, forward strand.
GTTTCGTAGGTGTTGCGGGTATCCAGCCAACTGCGGGTGTGGCTGAACACCACGCTGCCCAGGCCGTAGTTATAGAGGCTGTTGAGGTCCACGCCGGTGCCGTAGTCATCGGTCTGGTAGACGTTGGCGTAGAGGCTGAAGTTATTGGCCAGGCTCCAGTCGATGGACGTGCCGTACTGCATGCTGTCCTTGACCTGGCGCCCGGACAGCCCAAGCACCACCCGTGGGTGCGCCAGGTAGTTGACCGAGGCTCCGGCGGTCAGGTCGCCGCTGGACTGGTTGTCCCAGTTGCTCAGCAGCTTGCTTTCCTGGCCGGCAAACACGTTATAGCGCCAGCGGTTGTCGAGGTTGCGCCAGTTGTTGGGCTTGTACACCAACTCCTGGGTGGTGTTGGTGACCTGGCCGTCTTCGAGCAGGCGCACTTCCACTTCATAGATCCCGCCGGGCAACGGCCGCGTATCCAGGCTTTGCAGGCCAGTGCCGACCGCCTGGGTGTTGATCAGCAGGCCGTTGCGGTAGATCTCCACCGAACCCTGGCGGTTGGCGGTGACGTAGATGGGGTAGATGCTCGGCTTGGGGTTGCTGATCATCAGGCTGTCGGAGCTGCCATACATCACGCCTACGGCGGTGTCGGGGCTGGCGCCGAAGGTTCGCAGTTGGCGGGTCAGGCCTTCGGCGTTGGGCGTGAAGTAACCCAGGCGCAGGAATTGCCCGTGCAATTCACGCTGGCCGTAGAGCGAGTACACCGCGTGGTTGAGGTCGTCATCATCCGGCCCGCCCAGGCGCGAGAACTGCATGTTCAAGACTTGGTTCCAGTTACCCAGGCTACCGCTGGCATCCAGGCCCAGGCGCCCGCCGAGGTCCTGGCCCTGGCCGCCGCTGATATTGAGTTGGTTACGCACGATCAAGCCGCTGCTGCCTGCGGTGGGCAGCGTGTAGTACTGGGATTGGAGGCCATCGCGCTCGGCGTTCTCGGTCAGCAAGGTGACCAGGGACTTTTCCAGGTTGTAGTGCACTGCCAGCAATTGCTCCGGGCAATCAGTGGCGCAGGTGCCCAGGGACACGCCCTGCTTGAGGTAGTCACCCCAGCGGTCGCGGTCGATGTCCTTGATCACACTGCCTTCGTGGTCAGTGAAATCCAGCAGGGTCAGGCGGTCATCGCGGGTCAGGACGATCATCGCCTCGGACACAAACTCCTGGTCCAGTTCGACCCGTACCGCCAATGGCACATCAAAAAAATGTTCTTCAAAGTCCGCCGGTAAACCCTTGGCCTGGGACAGCAAACTTCTTGGGGTTGTGCCAGTTGCCGCGTCAGCTGCAAACGCCCCCGTACAAAACAACAAGGCAAGCGCTGCCGCGATGAGAATCATCGGGAACATGAACGGATACTCTGATTACGCTCAGGGGAAGACTTGAATACCGATCAACCGACAGCGGCTGCCTGTCGATCGGTAGAGGTCAAGCAACAAGCCAGGACTTATTGATCAACGCGCCGCGCTCAAGGGTTGGAGACGCGTGGCACGTGGTCGAACACCACGGTGAAGTCGGTGGTGAACAGGCCCGCATCGGTGTCGGCTGGCTTGGCAGCGGCGACCACCATGTCGGCCTGGGTGCCTGGGGTCGAGCTGGCGTCATCGACAACTTGCTGCGGGTTAGCGGTCAGAGTCACGCCGTTGAAGGTGGTGGTCAGGGGAATGGAGGAAGTGCCGTTAGTCAGGGACGCCGGGCCACCCTGGATGTAGGCGTTGATCGAACCGTCGGTGTTTTTTACCGCATAAGTGGCCCGCAGCGAGCTCAACTGACCGGTGACGGTGTTGTAGGTCATGGTTTCGTCCTTACCGAAGTCCGGATCCAGCGGCTGGGCGTGGAACTGCTTGGTAGGAATCGAGGCCTTGATGTTGATCACGCTGGTGGCTTCACCGGCAGCAAACACGCTGGAGGAAGCGACGGCCAGCAAGGCCAGTGGCAGGGCGAGAGCAGTTTTTTTCAGCATCGTTAAATACCTGTTGGTGCTTTTTAAGTAAGTTAAAGATTCGAGTCGATCGAAACTTCACGCCGCGCAAAAAACCTAACATTCAATGAAGAAGTCGAGTCCTAAGACGCAAGTAAATGATCAACCGAATTCAACTTCAGGTAAGCCAGCAAATTCCGTGTAACACGTAGTTTCCAGCCCTTATACACAGGCAGAAAAAAACCTTATTTCTCAATAAATCACGGACTAACTGTCATACATGGAAGACAACTGGAACCTGTTTAACTTACATACTGAAAACATCATTCCGTCAGAAATGTATTACATGCACCAGCACAACTAATCATCACTCGATTTAGAGCAAAGACTCCACGCCTTATTTAAGCCGAGAACTCGTTAGTTTGTAGTGGATATTGCAATTATTTGACGTGGCAGACCGGGTACCGCAGGCAGGAGTGCCAGCCTACCGTTCGTCAGAACACATTGCTCGATCCATAAGATATATCTTACGTTATGTCTTAGATAACCACAGAGAGCAGCACAATGAGAGACCATCATTCCCACCGTGAACCCGGTGACGGCCGCGACGGCTTCGAGAAACGCCCAGGCCGCGAGCGCGGTGGCCGAGGCCCGCGGGTCTTTGCCCCCGGCGACCTGAAAATCCTCCTGCCAGCGCTGATCGCCCAGCAGCCGTGCCACGGCTACGACCTGATCCGCCAGATCGAAGGGCTGTTCGACGGTGCCTACAGCCCCAGCCCCGGAGTGATCTACCCCACCCTGACCTTTCTCGAAGAGAGCGAATTGATCAGTGGCGACGCCGAGGGCGGGAAAAAACGCTACACAATCACCGACGCCGGACGTCTCTTCTTGAGCGAACAGAAAATTGCCCTGGACGGTGTGCGCATGCGCATCGACGTGAGCAAGCGTTCGCTGCGCGGCCATGACCGGCCACCGGAGATCCACGAGGCGGTGCATAACCTGCGCCATGCCTTGCAACTGCACCACGGGCGCTGGAGCCCGGCAGAAATCACGCGTGTCGCGGAGCTGCTCAACAGCACCGCCCAAGCCATTGTGGATGGCCCCGCCGTCCAACCTGTACAGGGGAAAAGTGAATGAACAAGCCCGTCATCCACCGCGTCACCCACGAGATTAAACGCCGCTGCCTGGACGTACTGCGGGTGGTCGATATCACCCCGCGCATGCGCCGCATCACCCTGGGTGGCGAGCAACTGGCCGGGTTTGTCAGCCTGGGCAGCGATGACCATATCAAGCTGCTGTTCCCGCAGAACGCCGCTGAACTGGCTGCGCTGCAAAGCCCGACCTTCGCCATCAAGGGCGAAGGCCCACAACCGGCGATGCGCGACTACACGCCACGGCGTTTCGACCTGGCCATTGGCGAGCTGGATATCGACTTTGTACTGCATGGCGACGGCCCGGCGTCGACCTGGGCCGAACAGGCTGCCGTCGGCCAACACCTGTACATCGGCGGGCCACGGGGCTCGATGATCGTGCCGGATATCTTCGACAGCTACCTGCTGGTGGGCGACGAAACCGCGATCCCGGCCATTGCCCGACGCCTGGAAGAACTGCCGGCCGGGCGCACGGTGCTGGCGGTGATTGAAATTGCCGATGTGCATGAAAAGCAGGCGCTTGGCAGTGCGGCTAATGTCGAGGTGATCTGGGTGGTGCGCGGGATCGATGACCTGCTGAGCACCGTGGAGAACCTGCAGCTACCGGGTGGATCGCTGTATGCCTGGGTCGCCACCGAGACCAAGCTATCGCGCCAGGTTCGGCGGGTGCTGCTGGATAAACATCAGCTTAACGACGAGTTCGTCAAGGCGGTGGGCTACTGGCGGGCCGAGGGCAGCAGCGAAGAATAGGACTCACTCGGTCAAAATGTGGGAGCGGGCTTGCCCGCGATTGCGCTGTATCAGTCGGCACATTTGCTACTGATCCACTGCAATCGCGGGCAAGCCCGCTCCCACATTAGTTCTTGGTTGCCCTGGGGAGCTTGTCCAGCCCTACTATCGCCAACGCCACCGCCACAAACCCCAGCAATATCCCCCCTGCATTCATAAACACCTGTGGATAACCCAAGGTGCCTACATCAATAAACGGGTACTGATACTGCCCCAGCACATGCCCGCGCAGCAGCACATAAACGAAATACACCAGCGGGTAAATCACCCAGTAGCCGATGTGCCCCAGGCGCAACGTGCCCTTGGGCACGCACCACCACCAATAGCCGAGGAACAGCAGCGGCATCACGTCGTGGAGCAGTTCGTCGGCGATGAACTGCCAGCCCTCGGGGCTCCACAAATGCCGCAGCAGCACACTATAGGCCAGCCCTACGACCACGATGCTCACGGTTACGCCGCTGCTGACCGCAGGCTGTAGGAAGAAACTGCGCCCGGCCGAAGGCCGACTCACCAGTGCATAACTCAGCACCACCGCCGCCAGGGTGTTGCTCAGCACCGTGAAGAAACTGAAGAAATTCACCAACCCGCCCAACAGGCTGGCATCGACCAGCCAGCGTGAGTAGAGGATCAAGTATTGCTGGATCGCCAGGCCTGCCCAACCGGCCAGCGCCGCTGCCGCCACATACCGCTTCATGGGATCAGTCCAGCGGGCGTTTGGTGCGCATCAGCTTGACGTACAGGCCTTCGACCTTCTCCCGCGCCCACGGGGTCTTGCGCAAGAAGGTGAGGCTGGACTTGATGCTCGGGTCGTTTTTGAAGCAGCGGATATCGATGCGCTCGGCCAGGCCTTCCCATTCGTAATGCGCCACCAGTGCGGTGAGCACCTGCTCCAGGGTAACGCCGTGCAGGGGGTTGTTGTTCGATGCGGTCATGCCGGGCCTTTGCCAAGTAAATAAAGAGGAAGCCGCGCACCTTAGCCGAGAGGCCAGGCAGGTGGAAGCATTGCCATGATTGTAGGCCCACTCCCGAACCAATGTAGGAGCAAGCTTGCTCGCGAAAAACGTAGGAGCACTGCGTGTATTCAGGCTGCCCGCGTCATCGTTGACGATCTTCGCGAGCAAGCTCGCTCCTACAGGGGTTTATGAAAAGTTCCGCTTCCCGGAGGAAAAAGAGATGTTATATTGTAACCATTCATATACAACCTCTCTGCTTTGCCAAGGAACCCCCGATGTCCCTCTCCCCTCTCTGGCGCCTGACCCCGCTGGCCGCTGCCCTGCTGATCAGTACCCAGGCCCACGCCCTGGAACTGCAACCCCAAGTCATCACCGGCAACCCGCTGGGCAGCCAACAACTGGCCTCGCCAAGCACCGTGCTGGAAGGCGATGACCTGACCCTGCAACAAAAAGGCAGCCTGGGCGAAACCCTGAACAAGCAGCCTGGGGTGTCGTCGTCGTACTTCGGCCCCGGTGCCAGCCGCCCGATCATCCGTGGCCAGGATGGCGACCGCATTCGCATCCTGCGCAATGGTGTCGGCGCGCTGGATGCCTCGTCGTTGTCGTATGACCATGCGGTGCCGCTGGACCCGGTCAACGTCGAGCGCATCGAGATCGTCCGTGGCCCGGCCGCCCTGCTCTACGGCGGCAGCGCCATCGGCGGGGTGGTCAATACCTTCGACAACCGCATCCCCACCGAAGCCATCGAAGGCATCCATGGCGCGGGCGAACTGCGCTACGGCGGCGCCGATACCACCCGCAGCAGCGCGGGCAAACTGGAGGCCGGCAACGGCACCTTCGCCCTGCACCTGGATGCCAGCGCACGGCAATTCAACGACCTGAAAATCCCAGGTTACGCCCGCAGCCGCCACGCTGCGGAAAGCGAAAACGGCCCCGGCAAAAACGGCCGTCTGGGCAACAGCGACGGGCGTCAGGACAGTGGTGCAGTGGGCGGTTCCTACACGTGGGACGACGGTTACGCCGGGCTGTCCTACAGCAACTCCGACAGCAACTACGGCTCGCCCGCCGAACAGGACGTGCGCATCCGCATGCAGCAGGAGCACTACGCCTTCGCGTCCGAGATCCGCAACCTGCAAGGCCCGTTTACCTCGGTCAAACTCGACGCCGGCTACACCGACTACGAACACCGGGAAATCGAAGGCGGCGAAACCGGCACCACCTTCAAGAACAAGGGCTATGAAGCGCGCATCGAGGCGCGGCACCAGCCCTTGGGGCCGTTCGATGGCATCGTCGGTGCCCAGGTCAGCCGTAGCGAATTTTCCGCACTGGGCGAGGAAGCTTTCGTACCGCAAACCGATACCAATGCCGGCGCGCTGTTTATCCTCGAAGAAATGCAGGCCACCGAACGCCTCAAACTGAGCCTGGGCGGGCGCCTGGAACACACCACCGTCGACCCGGATGGCAAAGGCAACGAGCGGTTTGCCAATGCCAACAGCTCCAGCAGCTTCACTGCCGGCAGCCTGTCGTCGGGTGCGGTCTACACCCTGACCCCGATCTGGTCTCTGGCCGCGACCCTGGGCTACACCGAACGCGCGCCGACCTTCTACGAGTTGTATGCCAATGGCGCCCACGTCGCCACCGGCACCTATGAAGTGGGCGATGCCAAGCTGTCCAAGGAAAAAGCCGTGGCCAGCGACCTGGCGCTGCGCTTTGACAATGGCACGCACAAGGGCAGTGTTGGCGTGTTCTACAGCCACTTTTCCAACTACATCGGCCTGCTGAACAGCGGTCGCACCTTGAATGACGAGGGCGAAGAGGCTGCCGATGGCATCCCGGAATACACCTACTCGGGTGTGCGCGCACGTTTCGTCGGCTTCGAAGCCCAGGACCACTGGAAACTTGGCGAAAGTGCCTACGGCAAATTTGCCCTGGAACTGTCGGGCGACTACACCCGCGCCACCAACCTGGATACTGGCGAAGCCCTGCCACGGATTGCTCCACTGCGTCTGAACAGCGGCTTGCTGTGGGAACTGGATCGCTGGCAGGCGCGCATTGATGTTGAGCACGCTGCTGGCCAGGGCCGGGTGCCTAGCAACGAAAGCGGCACCGATGGCTACACCACGTTGGGCGCCAGTGCCGGCTATCGCTTCAACCTGGGCGGCAGCCAGTGGCTGGCGTTCGTCAACGGCGAGAACCTGACCAACCAGACCGTACGCTATGCCAGCTCGATCCTGCGCGATATCGCGCCGGCGCCAGGCCGTAGTGTGCAGGTGGGCCTGCGCACGACCTTCTAACAGACAGTGATGTTCAGCCTGTGGGAGCTATGTGTTGTCTAGCCAAACTCGTGCTGCAAACGAGCCCCCCTGCGGGAGCGGGCTTGCCCGCGATGGCGGTGGGTCAGCCAGCTTATCCGGTGCTGACACAACGCTATCGCAGGCTAGCCAGCTCCCACATTAAATTGAGTTGTCTAGCCAAACCCGTGCTGCAAACGAGCCCCCTGTGGGAGCTGGCTTGCCCGCGATGGCGGTGGGTCAGCCAGCTTATCCGGTGCTGACACAACGCTATCGCTGGCAAGCCAGCTCCCCCATTAAATTCTGTTGTCTAGCCAAACCCGTGCTGTAAACGAGATCCCCTGTGGGAGTGGGCTTGCCCGCGATGGCGGTGGCTCAGCCAGCTTATCCGGTGCTGACACAACGCTATCGCTGGCAAGCCAGCTCCCACATTAAATTGTGTTGTCTAGCCAAACTCGTGCTGTAAACGAGCCCCCCTGCGGGAGCGGGCTTGCCCGAGATGGCGGTGGGTCGGCCAGCTTATCCGGTGCTGACACAACGCTATCGCTGGCAAGCCAGCTCCCACATTAAATTGTGTTGTCTAGCCAAACCCGTGCTGCAAACGAGCCCCCCTGTGGGAGTGGGCAAGCCTGCTCCCACATCGCTCTGCGGTATCTGCGCCGACTGTTACCAAATCCGAAATAATCCATCTTGCGATTAGCCCTTTCTCTCCCCGAGCCGGCGCTTTATCCTTGTCTGCAACAAACTGAAACGTTTCATCATTCAGCCAGACCTGACGAGCGTCCATCCCCCGGCCGCCGTTTGCGTACTAAAACCAAAAACTATTAAGACCTGCCCTTGCCTATGCCTGCTTTCCCAACACTGCGCCTGTGCGCTGCGCTGCTGCCTTTGTGCCTGATCGACTGCGCCCAGGCCGTCCCTGCCTTTGACCATGAGTCCTCGTGGATGCTGGGTGATCTTGGCGGTTCCCGGACAGCGCTGTCTGAGCAAGGCTACGACTTCAAGATCGACTACACAGGCGAGATGGGCAGCAACCTGCACGGCGGCTCGGACCATGACCGCACCGCTCGCTATAGCGACCAGTGGGCCTTCGGCAGTCACCTGGATCTGCAGAAGATCCTCGGCTGGCACGACGCCGAGTTCCAACTGACGATCACCGAGCGCAGTGGCAATAACATCAGCAACGACCGCATCAACGACCCGCGGGTCGGCGGCTTTACCTCGTCCCAGGAAGTCTGGGGCCGTGGCCAGACCTGGCGCCTGACGCAGATGTGGTACCAGCAGAAATTCTTCGACCAAAAACTGGATATCAAAGCTGGGCGTTTTGGCGAAGGCGAAGACTTCAACAGCTTCCCCTGCGACTTCCAGAACCTGGCGTTCTGCGGCTCCCAGGTGGGCAATTGGGTCGGTGGCATCTGGTACAACTGGCCGGTGAGCCAATGGGCGCTGCGGGTCAAATACCACCTGACGCCCGAGCTGTACGCGCAAATCGGCGCCTTTGAGCAGAACCCGTCCAACCTCGATCGCGGCAATGGCTTCAAGCTCAGCGGCAGCGGCACCCAGGGCGCCCTATTACCGGTGGAGCTGGTGTGGACGCCAACGTTCCACGACCTGCCGGGCGAATACCGCGCCGGCTACTACTACAGCAGCGCCAAGGCCAGCGATGTGTACAAGGACCGCCACGACCAACCCGCCGCCGTCAGTGGCGAGGCCTATCGCAGCGCCTCCAGCAAGCATGGCGTGTGGCTGGGTGTGCAGCAGCAAGTCACCAGCCTGGCCAGTGACCACTCCCGTGGCTTGAGCGTGTTCGCCAACGCGACGATGCACGATAAGAAAACCAACGCTGTGGATAACTATGTGCAGGCAGGTGTGGTCTACAAAGGCCCCTTCGATGCCCGCGCCCGCGACGATATCGGCTTTGCCGTGGCCCGCGTGCACGTCAACCCGGCCTATCGCAAGAACGCCCAGGCCCGCAACCAGGCCAGTGCGCTCTACGATTTTGACGACGGCGCCTACCTGCCGGTGCAAGACACCGAATACAGCGCCGAGCTCTATTACGGCGTGCACGTCAGCAACTGGCTGACCGTGCGCCCGAACCTGCAATACATCCGTCATCCGGGGGCCGTCGCCCAGGTGGATGACGCGCTGGTCGGCGGGATCAAGCTGCAAGCGTCCTTTTGAATCGCAATAAACGCAATTAGCCCTGAACCAAGCCTGTGCGCAAACGTCATCTACAGTGAACAAGCGCGGGACTACCTTAAACGTCACGGAGAATCACACTATGAGCACTGATGGTGCTTCAAGTCCAAGCCGCCTGCTGCCCAGGCTGCTGGGGATCTTGCTGCTGATCATGGGCCTGGCCTTGTTGGCCGGGGGCATCAAGCTGAGCATGCTCGGCGGGTCGCTGTACTACCTGCTGGCCGGTATCGGCATCACCCTGACCGGCCTCCTGCTGCTGGCCACGCGCCGCGCGGCGCTGGGCCTGTACGCGGTGGTGCTGTTCGCCAGTACGCTGTGGGCCCTGTGGGAAGTCGGCCTGGACTGGTGGCAACTGGTGCCGCGCCTGGCCCTGCTGTTCGCCTTGGGCATCGTCATGCTGCTGCCGTGGTTGCGCCGTCCCCTGCTGCGTGGCCAACCCGCCCCGCTGGGCACCGGCGCGCTGAGCGTGGCCGTGGTGCTGGCCGGCGCAACCGCCATCGCCAGCCAGTTCACCAACCCCGGTGAAATCAAGGGCCAACTGGACCGCGACGCGGTACCGGGCATGACCAATGCCGCGCCGGCCCAGGCCGATGGCGACTGGAATTCCTATGGCCGCTCGGCCTTCGGTGACCGTTACTCGCCGCTGGCGCAGATCACCCCGCAAAATGCCCACAAGCTGGTACCGGCCTGGACTTATCGCACCGGCGACCTGCCTGGCCCGGGCGACCCCGGCGAAACCACTGCGGAAAACACCCCGCTGAAAGTCAACGGCATGCTCTACGTGTGCACCCCGCACAGCCAGGTGATTGCCCTTGACCCGGATACCGGCAAGGAAATCTGGCGTTTCGACCCCAAGCTCTCGACGCAAAAAGCCGCGAACTTCAAGGGTTGGGCACACATGACCTGCCGTGGCGTGTCGTATCACGATGACGCAGCCTATGCCGCCACCGAGCAAAGCCCGGCCACCGGCGCCGCTGCGCCAGCCGCCAATGCCTGCCCGCGCCGCATCTTCCTGCCGACTGCCGACACCCGCCTGATCGCCCTGAACGCCGACACCGGCAAGATGTGTGAAGACTTCGGCGACAAAGGCCAGGTCGACCTGGGCGCCAACATCGGCACGTTCGCCCCCGGTGGCTACTACTCCACCTCGCCGCCAGCCGTCACCAAGAACCTGGTGGTGATTGGCGGTCACGTCACCGATAACGTCTCCACCGACGAGCCGAGCGGCGTGATCCGCGCGTTCGACGTGCACACCGGCAAGCTGGTGTGGAACTGGGACAGCGGCAACCCGGACGACACCACGCCGATTGCCGAAGGCAAGACCTACACCCGCAACTCGCCCAACATGTGGTCGATGTTCGCGGTCGATGAAAAACTCGGCATGCTCTACCTGCCGATGGGCAACCAGACCCCGGACCAGTTCGGTGGCTACCGTACCCCGGCTTCCGAGCTGCATGCTGCCGGCCTGACTGCCCTGGATATCGACAGCGGTAAAGTGCGCTGGCATTTCCAGTTCACTCACCATGACCTGTGGGACATGGACGTGGGCGGCCAGCCAAGCCTGATCGACATCAAGACCGCCGCCGGCGTGAAGCAAGCCGTAATGGCCTCGACCAAGCAAGGCAGCATCTACGTGCTCGACCGCGCAACGGGCGAGCCGGTGGTGCCGATCAACGAAATCCCGGTACCGCAAGGTGCGGTCGCGGGCGATCACACCTCGCCAACCCAGCCCAAGTCCGACCTCAACTTCATGCCACCGCCCCTCAAGGAACGTGACATGTGGGGCGTGACCCCGTTCGACCAACTGCTGTGCCGGATCGACTTCAAGTCCCTGCGCTACGACGGCCCGTTCACCCCGCCCTCGCTGCAAGGCTCGATCGTCTACCCAGGCAACTTCGGCGTGTTCGACTGGGGCGGCATCTCGGTTGACCCGGTACGCCAGATCGCGTTCGTCAACCCAAGCTACATGGCGTTCAAGTCGACCATGATCCCGGCGGAAAAAATCGCCGCCATGGGCCCGCGTGTCAGCGAGACCGAAGGCGTGCAGCCGAACAAAGGCACCCCTTATGGCGTGGTCCTGGAAGCGATGCTCTCGCCCATGGGCCTGCCGTGCCAGGCGCCGGCCTGGGGTTATGTGGCCGCTGTGGACTTGACCAACAACAAGACCATCTGGATGCACAAGAACGGCACCGTGCGTGACAGCTCGCCAGTGCCCATCCCCCTGAGCATGGGCGTGCCAAGCCTGGGCGGGACCTTCACCACGGCCGGTGGCGTGTCCTTCCTCAGCGGTACCCTCGACCAGTACCTGCGTGCCTATGATGTGAAAAACGGCAAGCAACTGTGGGAAGGCCGCCTGCCTGCGGGCGCGCAAACCACCCCGATGACCTACACCGGCAAGGACGGCAAGCAATACGTGCTGGTCGTGGCGGGCGGTCATGGTTCCCTGGGGACCAAGCAGGGTGACTATGTGATGGCGTTCAAGCTGGCGGATTAAGCGACAGCTGCAACAAAAAACCCCGGGATTCCGGGGTTTTTTATTTGAAATACCGTTCAAATGTGGGAGCTGGCTTGCCTGCGATAGCGCTGGATCAGTTGGCATATGTTGCACTGACCCACCGCTATCGCAGGCAAGCCAGCTCCCACACAAGCCCTCTCCCACATGTTGACCGCGCCGGGCCCGTCACACCGTGCTGCGATCGCGGCGCATCCACATCTCAAAGGCCATGGCATTCAATGGCCGGCTGATCAGGTAGCCCTGGGCGGTGTCGCAATTCCATTGTTTGAGCAGCCTCAGGCTGGGTTCGAACTCCACCCCTTCGGCCACCACCTTGAGCCCCAGGTTGTGGCTCATCTCGATGGTCGAACGCACGATCACCGCGTCGCCGCTGGTGCTGTCGAGGTTGCGCACGAACGACTGGTCGATCTTCAGTTCCTGCACCGGCAAGCGCTGCAATTGGGCCAGGGACGAGTAGCCGGTACCGAAGTCGTCCACCGACAGGCTGATGCCACAGCCGCGCAATTGCTCGAGAATGCGCAACGCCTGTTCCGGATTGTGCATGATCGCGCTTTCGGTGATCTCGAAAATCAACTGCCCGGCCAGCACCCCGTGCAGTTCCAGCAGCTCGGTGACCCGTGGTGCCAGCCCTTCATCGCCCAGGTCGTCCACCGAAATATTCAGCGACAGCTGCACTTCCAGCCCACGCACGCTCCACTCTGCCAACTGGCGGATCGCCTCTTCGATCACCCAGTGCGTCAGGCTGGCCATGCTGCCGGAGCGTTCGGCCAGGGGGATGAATTCGGCGGGGGATACCAGGCCCAGGGTCGGGTGCTGCCAGCGCAACAGCGCCTCGGCCTGGCGCACATAGCCGTGGCGCAGGTCGAGCTTGGGTTGATAGCACAGGAACAGTTCGTCTTCGATGGCGGCGCGGCGCAGGTCGCGGATCAGACTGATCTGGCGTTGATGGGCGAGGTCGCGGTCCTGTTGGTAAATCTGTAAATAGCCAGGCAGCGCGGCCGCGTCGTGACGGGCAATGGCGGCGCGGCTGATCAGCTCTTCGACCTGCTGGCCATCCTCGGGGTAGGCGGCAATACCCATGCTCACTTCGTGGCGCAGTTCGTCGCCACCGACCCGCTGCGGCTCGGTCAACAGGCTGTACAGGCGGTCGGCGCGGGCCACGGCGCTGTCGAGCTTGGTGTTTTCCAGCAATACGAGGAATTCGCTGCCGGTAATGCGCGCCGCCGAATCCCCCGCCGCCAGGCTCGACAGCAGGCAGCGGCTGGCCTCACGCAGCATTTCCTCGACGCCCTGGGGGCCAAAGCCTTCGTTGATCACCCGGTAGTTTTCAATCCCCAGGTACAGCACCACCACCGGCCGCCGCGCACTGATCGCACTGCCCAGGCGTTCCATGGCCAGGGCGCGGTTGGGCAGGCCGGTCAGCGCATCGTGCAGGGCGTTGTGCGCCAACTGCCGCTCGCGTACGGCAATGCCGCTTTGCATCGCGTTGAAGGCCCGGGCCAGCAGGCCGAACTCATCTTTGCCGCGCACCGCCACCGGGGTGCGGTAATCCCCGCCGCCAATACGCTCGGCCGCCTGCACCAGGGCATCGAGCGGGCGCGACACGCGGCGCGCCATCAACAGCGCGCCCACCAGCGAGACCAGCAGGGCCGCCAGGGCGATGCCGAGAAACTGCCGGTCCAGCGGCGCAAAGGATTGCAGGGCATGGTCCAGCGGGCTTTGCAGCAAGGCCATGACTTGCCCGCCATCACCGGTGTTGGCCAGGGGCAGGACCTGGCTGAGAAAACGCTGGCCGTGCAATTCGCTCATCTGCGCCAGCTCGGCGGTACTCGATTCCTGCAGCGCCTGGATGATGGCCGGGCGGTCGGCCGAGGGCTGGGTGCTGAACAGGGTGCCCGGCTGCCCCTGGTCCATGCTCATGAACGACACCTCCAGATTGCTCAGGGAGCGCAATTCGGCGGCAAACACCTCATCCATGGAAAAGCCCATGACCACCCGCGCAATGGGCAGCGGGTCCAGCACCTCTTCCTGCACCAGCAAAAACGGCTGGCCGGCCAGGGCGACGATCAACATTTGCAGGGAGTTGCGCCGGGCATGACGCAGTGCATCGGCATAGGGGAAGGCTTGCTGCGCCGGCACGCCAGCCAGAGTGCTGACGATGACCTGGCCATCGAGCCCCAGCACAAACACCTCGCTGGAACGGATCCCGCTGCCATGCCGGCGCAGGGCCGCGAGGATCGGTGCCGGCTGGCCCTCGGCGACCGCGCGGCGAAATTGCTCGTCCACCGTCAGCCAGTCCAGGCCGTATTGCAGGCGCCGTCCGCGCAGGTCCAGCAGGCGCTCGAACACCCGGCTGCCGGTCTCCAGTTGCACCTGGGCCTGGTTTTCCACGGCGCGGGTGGTGGCAACCTTCACGGCGAAGTACACCGCGCCCACCACCACCAGCAGCAATAACCCCAACACCCCGACCAGCCGCGTCTGGAAAGCGTGGCGCCACTTCATTCGCTTGCCTCCTGGCAGCGTGCCCGCGCCCCAGCTCAAGCGTCCTTTTGTCATACGCATCCCTCGCGACTGCAGACCCGGTGTCAAATAAATGCCCGTTCTCTCGGGGCATTTGGAAAACCCAGATTAGCCGCAGCCGGGCAGAAGTAAACCTAATAAATGCGGGCGCCTGGCTGACATTATTTTGACGACAGATCACCGTCTAAACCCCACGGGCAGGCCTCAAATCGCCGTGTTTTTTTGCGCAAGAGAGTGCCGGTGCGCGGTGACTTGCCCGTTCCCGCAGCGGCACCGCGCTGACGTCGAAATATCATGCAATTTGTTGCTAACCACCCGCCGCCATTGAAACCACCGCTCACCTGCCCCATCTAACCTCCATACTTCACTATGCAGGTGCCCCATGAGCGACCAGCAAGAATTCCCCGATATCGACCTCAACGACTACGCCGACCCCGAAAACGCACAAACCCCGTCGTCCAACACCGGCCTGGCCCTGCCTGGGCAAAACCTGCCGGACAAGGTCTATATCATCCCGATCCACAACCGCCCGTTCTTCCCGGCGCAAGTGTTGCCGGTGATCGTCAATGAAGAACCCTGGGCCGAGACCCTGGAGTTGGTGAGCAAATCCGACCATCACTCCCTCGCGCTGTTCTTCATGGACACGCCACCCGAAGACCCACGGCATTTCGACACCTCCGCCCTGCCGCTGTACGGCACCCTGGTCAAGGTGCATCACGCCAGCCGCGAAAACGGCAAGCTGCAGTTCGTTGCCCAGGGCCTGACCCGCGTGCGCATCAAGACCTGGCTCAAGCATCACCGCCCACCGTACCTGGTGGAAGTCGAATACCCGCACCAGCCCAGCGAGCCGACCGATGAGGTCAAGGCCTACGGCATGGCGCTGATCAATGCGATCAAGGAACTGCTGCCGCTCAACCCGCTGTACAGCGAAGAGCTGAAGAACTACCTCAACCGCTTCAGCCCCAACGACCCGTCGCCCCTGACCGACTTCGCCGCCGCACTGACCTCGGCCACCGGCAACGAGTTGCAGGAAGTGCTGGACTGCGTGCCGATGCTCAAGCGCATGGAAAAAGTCTTGCCGATGCTGCGCAAAGAGGTGGAAGTTGCGCGCCTGCAAAAGGAAATTTCCGCCGAGGTGAACCGCAAGATCGGCGAGCACCAGCGCGAGTTCTTCCTCAAGGAACAGCTCAAGGTGATCCAGCAGGAGCTGGGGCTGACCAAGGACGACCGCAGTGCCGACGTCGAGCAGTTCGAGCAACGCCTGGAAGGCAAGGTGCTGCCGGCCCAGGCGCAGAAACGCATCGATGAAGAGCTGAACAAGCTGTCGATCCTCGAGACCGGGTCGCCGGAGTACGCGGTGACGCGCAATTACCTGGACTGGGCCACCTCGGTGCCGTGGGGCGTGTATGGGGAGGACAAGCTCGACCTCAAGCACGCACGCAAAGTCCTGGATAAACACCATGCGGGGCTGGACGACATCAAGAGTCGCATCCTCGAGTTCCTTGCCGTGGGCGCCTATAAAGGCGAAGTCGCCGGCTCCATCGTGCTGCTGGTGGGACCGCCGGGCGTGGGCAAGACCAGCGTCGGCAAATCGATTGCCGAGTCCCTGGGGCGGCCGTTCTACCGCTTCAGCGTCGGCGGCATGCGCGACGAGGCCGAGATCAAGGGCCATCGCCGCACCTACATCGGCGCCCTGCCGGGCAAGCTGGTGCAGGCGCTCAAAGATGTAGAAGTGATGAACCCGGTGATCATGCTCGACGAGATCGACAAGATGGGCCAGAGCTACCAGGGCGACCCGGCGTCGGCCCTGCTGGAAACCCTCGACCCGGAACAGAACGTCGAATTCCTCGACCACTACCTGGACCTGCGCCTGGACCTGTCCAAAGTGCTGTTCGTGTGCACCGCCAACACCCTGGACTCGATCCCCGGCCCGTTGCTGGACCGCATGGAAGTGATTCGCCTGTCGGGCTACATCACCGAAGAAAAAGTCGCCATCGCCAAGCGCCACCTGTGGCCCAAGCAGCTGGAAAAAGCTGGTGTGGCAAAAACCAGCCTGAGCATCACCGACGGCGCCCTGCGCGCGCTGATCGACGGCTATGCCCGCGAAGCCGGGGTGCGCCAGCTGGAGAAGCAACTGGGCAAGCTGGTACGCAAGGCGGTGGTCAAGCTGCTGGATGAGCCGGACTCGGTGATCAAGATCGGCAACAAGGACCTGGAAAGCTCCCTGGGCATGCCGGTGTTCCGTAACGAGCAGGTACTGTCGGGCACGGGTGTCATCACCGGCCTGGCCTGGACCAGCATGGGTGGCGCCACCTTGCCGATCGAGGCGACGCGCATCCACACGCTCAATCGCGGCTTCAAGCTCACCGGGCAGTTGGGTGAAGTGATGAAGGAATCCGCCGAAATCGCCTACAGCTACATCAGTTCCAACCTGAAGTCGTTTGGCGGTGACCCGAAGTTCTTCGACGAAGCCTTCGTGCACCTGCACGTGCCGGAAGGCGCCACGCCCAAGGACGGCCCAAGTGCCGGGGTGACCATGGCCAGTGCGTTGCTCTCGCTGGCACGCAACCAGCCGCCGAAAAAAGGCGTGGCCATGACCGGCGAACTGACCCTGACCGGGCATGTACTGCCGATTGGCGGTGTGCGCGAGAAGGTAATTGCGGCGCGGCGGCAGAAGATTCACGAGTTGATCCTGCCAGAGCCTAACCGTGGCAGCTTTGAAGAGTTGCCGGAGTACCTCAAAGAGGGCATGACGGTGCACTTTGCCAAGCGGTTTGCGGATGTGGCGAAGGTGTTGTTCTGATAGTTCTGTAGCGCCTGCACTGGCCTCATCGCGGGCAAGCCCGCTCCTACAGTTGGAATGCGTACTCTGTAGGAGCGGGCTTGCCCGCGATAGGGCCAGCACGGCCAACATCAACCCCCTGCTGTAACACCTTGTCTCATCTTCGGTTATGCTCGCCCTTCGTCGCCAATAAACGGAGCCTTCATGACCGCTGCCCGCCTGCTTCTTGCGCTAAGCCTCGCCCTGCTCGGGGCTTGCGCCAGTGCACCGAAGCAAAACGTCACCGTCGAAAAACAGAGCGCCTGCCCGCTCAAGCTCAAGGCCGGGCAAAACCTGACCCTGACCTTGCCGAGCAACCCCACCACCGGTTATCGCTGGGCGATCCAGGATTCGGCCGGCGGCGTGCTGCGCAGCCTCGGCCCCGAGGTCTACAGCAACCCGGAGGACGCCGGCGTAGTGGGTGCCGCCGGGCAATCCACCTGGCGCTTCCAGGCCTTTACCGCAGGTAGTGGCCGCCTGCGCCTGACTTCCCAACAACCCTGGGCCCCGGAAGTGAATCCGGTGGACACCTTTGACTGCGCCATTACGGTGAACTGATATGCCATGGATGATTCTTGCGTTGATGGGTGCCGGTACCTTTATCTACGGTCTGAGCACGCATGCCACCTTGCTTTGCCTGTTGGTCAAGCCGCTACCAGTGCTGGCGATGCTGGGCTGGCTGCATGACGCGCCGCCCAGCGACTATCGACGCTGGATCAGCCTGGGGTTGATTTTCTCCGTAGTGGGCGATGTGTTGCTGGCCTGGCCCGGCGACCTGTTTATCTTCGGCCTGGGCGCGTTTTTGTTCGCGCATCTGGCGTACCTCAAGGCCTACTTCAGCGACTGCCGCCGCCCGGCCCTGTTGCCACTGGCCCTGGCGCTGGGGGTTGGGGCAATTTTGTTGAGCATCCTGATTTCCCACGGCCTGGGCGATTTGCTGATTCCGGTGGTGGTGTACGCGTTGGTGATCAGCGCCATGCTCTGGCGTGCGCTGGCTCGCCTGGGCAGCGACGTGCCCAAGCGCTCGGCACAGCTGGCGGCCATCGGCGCGGCGTTGTTTGTGTTTTCCGACACGCTGATCGGCATCAACCGCTTTGTGGTGACCTTCGATGCCGCGCCGTATCTGTTGATCATCACCTACTGGTTGGGGCAATGGGGCATCACCGCATCGGCTTTCCATCAGACAACCCGCGCATCGCCTCGCCAACCTGGCTAAAATGCCGGCCTTTTCCACTTCGTCGCCGGAACAGCCGTGAGCAAAGAACCCGATCGCCTATTCGCCCAGCCCTTGCCCCAGGTGCCGGACTTCGCCTTTAACGAGGACGTGGTGCGGGTGTTCCCGGACATGATCAAGCGTTCGGTGCCCGGTTACCCGACCATTGTCGAGAACCTCGGCGTACTGGCAGCGCAGTTCGCCCAGCCGGGCAGTGTGCTGTATGACCTGGGTTCGTCCCTGGGCGCGGTGACCCAGGCCCTGCGGCGCCATGTGCGCACCGACGGCTGCCGGGTGATCGCTGTGGATAACTCGGCGGCGATGGTCGAGCGCTGCCGCGAATACCTCAACGGCCAGGATTCGATGTTCCAGGAGCTGCTGCCGGTGGAGGTAATCGAAGGCGATATCCTCGCCCTGCAGTTCCAGCCGGCCTCGGTGGTGGCGCTGAATTTCACCCTGCAATTTATCGCCCCCGAGGAGCGCCTGGCGCTGCTTGGGCGGATTCGCCAGGCGCTGCTGCCCGGTGGCGCGCTGATTCTCTCGGAAAAACTGCGCTTCAATGATCCCGAAGAACATGCATTGCTCACCGATCTGCACGTGGCGTTCAAGCGCGCCAACGGCTACAGCGAACTGGAAATCGCCCAGAAGCGCAGCGCCATCGAAAACGTCATGAAGCCCGACAGCCTCGAGGAACACCGTGAACGCCTGCTGGCGGCCGGGTTCTCGAAAGTCGTGCCGTGGTTCCAGTGTCTTAACTTTGCCTCGTTGATTGCCTTGCCATGATTGATCTGTCTCCCCTCGCCCGCCATCTGGTCGGCACTCCCCTGGCCGTATGGGCCCAGGGCCTGCAAGCACAACTCGATGCAAAGATGGAAAAGGGCCATGGCGACCTGGCCCGCTGGCAAAGTGCGCTGGACGCCTTGCCCAAGATCCAGCCAAGCAAAATCGACCTGCTGAACGGCCTGACCCTGGACACCGATTGCGATGACGCAACCCGTGAGCAGATGCATGCCGCGCTGATGGGCCTGAGCCCGTGGCGCAAGGGGCCGTTCAACCTGTTCGGGGTGCATGTGGACACCGAATGGCGCTCGGACTGGAAATGGTCGCGGGTCGCGCCGCACCTGAACCTCAAAGGCAAGCGCATCCTCGATGTGGGCTGTGGCAACGGTTATTACATGTGGCGCATGCTCGGCGCCGGCGCCGACAGTGTGATTGGCGTGGATCCCAACTGGCTGTTCTTCTGCCAGTTCCAGGCGGTGCAGCGCTACCTGTCGGCCCCCAACGCCTGGCACCTGCCGTTCCCGTTCGAGGACCTGCCGCCGAACATGGAAGGTTTCGACACAGTGTTCTCCATGGGCGTGTTCTACCACCGCCGCTCGCCGATCGAGCATTTGCTGGCGCTCAAGGATTGCCTGGTCAAGGGAGGCGAACTGGTGCTGGAGACGTTGGTGATCGAGGGTGATCAACAACAGGTACTGGTGCCAGAAGACCGTTACGCACAGATGCGTAATGTGTGGTTCCTGCCTTCGGTGCCGGCGTTGATGCTCTGGCTGCGGCGTGCCGGGTTCAGCGAAGTGCGTTGCGTGGATGTGAGCGTGACCACGGTCGAGGAACAGCGTGGGACAGAGTGGATGAAGTATCAGTCCTTGAGTGACTTCCTCGACCCTGAGGATCACAGCAAGACGATTGAAGGGCTGCCGGCGCCGATGCGCGCGGTGATTATCGCCAAGAAGTAACCCCCAATCGCCCTGAGAAAATGCAGATCAAGAATGTGGGAGCTGGCTTGCCTGCGATAGCGGTGGGTCAGCTACACATTTGGCAACTGGCAGACCGCTATCGCAGGCAAGCCAGCTCCCACAGTGATTGGGTTTTCACATTGAGATCAGGTGCTGGGCTTGGCCCTTCTGGCCTTGAAGAACTCACTCAACACCGTCCCACACTCCTCGGCCAACACCCCGCCTTCATACAACACCCGGTGATTGAGAAAGCCCTGGCTGAAGAACTGCCCCTGGCTCTGCACAATCCCGGCCTTGGGCTCCAGCGCGCCGTACACCACCCGGGCGATGCGCGAGTGGACGATCAGCCCGGCGCACATGCTGCACGGCTCAAGGGTCACGTACAGCGTGCTGCCCGGCAGGCGGTAGTTGCTGACGGCCTGGGCCGCCGCGCGGATGGCGACCATCTCGGCATGGGCGCTCGGGTCGCTGCCGCTGATCGGGCAGTTGAAGCCGCGCCCGATGATTTCGCCGTCCTGCACCAGCACCGCGCCTACCGGTACTTCACCCAGGGCCGCGCCCTGGGCGGCAAGAGCCAGGGCTTCACGCATGAAGTCCTGGTCACGGCTGCGGTCGATGATCGCCGTGGGGCGAATCTGGCGCATCACGCCACCTCGATGGCGGCCATCAGGCCGGTTTCCATGTGGTCGATCACATGGCAGTGGAACATCCACACCCCGGGGTTATCCGCCACCAACGCCACGCGGGCGCGCTCGTTCTTGCCCAGCAGGTAGGTGTCGGTGAAGTACGGCGTCACTTTATGGCGGTTCGAGGCGATGACCTTGAAGCTCATGCCATGCAGGTGGATCGGGTGCTGGTACTGGGTCATGTTTTTCAATTCAAAGATGTAGCTCTTGCCCAACTCGAGCTTGGCAATCGGGCGGTCGGCGCAGGTCTTGTCGGTGATATCCCAGGCCTGGCCGTTGATCTGCCACAGGCTCGGCGGCCTGTTTTCGACGTTGACCGAGACCGAGCCGACCCATTCGAAATTGAAGTTGAGTTTCTCGGCATTGGCCAGGTCCGGCTCGGCAATCGGGTTGGCCGGCAACGCGGGCGGCCACTCGCCCGGCGCATCAGTATTAGCCACCGAGCGAAAGGTACCCAGACGCACCGGGCCATTGCGGATCGACAGCTCTTCGCCGGCCGGCGGAGCCTTGATTGCCAGGCAGATGCGCATGCCCGGGCCTAGCCAGTATTCCTTGCCCAAAGGCCGTGGCTCGATGGGGTTGCCATCCAGCGCGTAGATCTGCGCCTGGGCGTTGGGAATGTTCAGGCGATAGGTCAGGGTGTTGTCGAGGTTGAGCAAGCGCACCCGGGTGATTTGCCCGGCAGGCAGGTCGATGACCGCCTGCGGCACACCGTTGATGGTCGACAGGCGCCCGGCCGTACCGCCACGGGCTGCTTCGCGGGGGATGCTGAACTCGACGAACTCACCCTGCTCGTCGATGTGCCAGTTTTTCAGGCTCAGGGTGCGTTCGTGCTGGAAGCCGGTGGGCTCGCGCTCCTCGACAATCAATGGGCCGACCAGGCCACGGCCCAGCTCTTCGCTGCTGCTGACATGGGGGTGATACCAGTAGCTGCCGGCGTCGGGCACGCGGAACTGGTAGTCGAAATACTCGCCAGGCAGTACCGGCAATTGCGAGACGTACGGCACGCCGTCCATTTCCAGGGGCAGGCGGATGCCGTGCCAGTGGATGGTGGTGGCAACGGGCAGGTGGTTGATAAAGCGCACCCGCAGCCATTCGCCCTGGCGTACACGCAACTCGGTGCCCGGCGCCGAGGGGCCGAAAGCCCAGGCTTCGGTCTTGTGTCCCGGCACCAGTTCCACGTCCAACGGTGCGGCAATCAACTCGTAATCACGCCCGACGCTGGCGTCCGCGACTTTCCCCAGCCAGTAGCGATAGGCGCCACCGGCACCGACACCCACCACTGCCAGGCCGGCGAGGCCACCAAGGATTTGTCGACGGGAAAAGGATCGGGACACAACAACCTCACGGATCTGCGCGGGCCCAGGGCCCGCAAAGGGCAAATACGATACACCCCTGCTGGCTAAACAGTAAGGCTTCGCATTGCCGCATGTGGGAAAGGGCCCGCTCCCACACAAGCCCGTCCCACGTTGGATCTTCAGCGTTGCTCAGGGCTTGGCGGCGGCCAGGATCAGCGCTTTCATCTCAGCGACCGCGCCCTTGAAGCCGACGAACAGCGCATGGGCGACCAGGGCGTGGCCGATGTTCAGTTCATTGATGCCCTTGATCGCCGCCACGGCTTCGACGTTGTGGTAGTGCAGGCCATGGCCGGCGTTGACCACCAGGCCCTCACGCAGGCCGCAGGCCACGCCATCGATGATGCGTTGCAGTTCGTCGGCGACTTCGGTCGGGGTTGTGGCATCGGCGTAGCGTCCGGTGTGCAACTCAATGGCCGGGGCGCCCACACGGCGCGAGGCTTCGATCTGTCGTTCGTCGGCATCGATGAACAGCGAGACTTCACTGCCGATCTGCGAAAGGCGCTCGACGGCGGCTTTGATCCGCGCTTCCTGGCCGGCCACATCCAGGCCGCCTTCGGTGGTCAGTTCCTGGCGGGTTTCCGGGACCAGGCAGATATGCGCCGGACGGATGCGCTCGGCGAAGGCCATCATTTCTTCGGTGATGCCCATTTCGAAGTTCATGCGGGTTTGCAGCACGTCCTTGAGCACCAGTACGTCGCGCTCCTGAATGTGCCGGCGGTCTTCGCGCAGGTGCACGGTGATACCGTCGGCGCCTGCTTCTTCGGCATCCAGTGCGGCCTTGACCGGATCAGGGTAGCGGGTGCCCCGGGCCTGGCGCAGGGTGGCAACGTGGTCGATGTTGACGCCAAGAAGAATGCGATTGCTGGTGGTCACGGAAGCGCTCCTGAAAAGGGAAAGAATCGGCGCACAGCATACACGGGGATGTCAGGGCTTTCGAAACAACTCGCGACTGACCAATGGCCGACCGCCCAGATGCACGGCCAGGGCCTGGCGCATCAGGCGCTTGGCGGCAGACAGGGCGCCAGGCGCTGTCCAGTCAGCCTCGCTCATGGCCAGCAGTTCGGTGCCCTGGAACAGGCCCGGTTGCAGCAGATAGACGCGCTCCAGCCCGGCGTCCACTTGCAGGCGGTACATGCCGTCGCTGGCGATGGGCTCGCCGTGCAGGTCGTTGCTCAGTTCAAAACCGTAGCCCAGGTCGTCGAGCAGGCGCCATTCGAAGGCACGCAACAGCGGCTCCAGGGGACGGCCTTCGGCCAGGGCCAGCAAGGTGGCGGCGTAGTGATCGAACACCGCTGGGTGCGGGTCTTCGGCGGGCAAAAGACGGATCAGCAGTTCGTTGAGGTACAGGCCACTGAATAGCGCCTCGCCATTGAGCCAGGCCGAGGTGCCGATGCTTTCCAGGCGGCCGACGTTTTTCAGCTCACCCTTGCCGCGAAACTCCACCTCCAGGGCCACGAATGGCCGCGCCAACGTGCCCGCCTTGCCCCGCGCGCTGCGCAATACCGCGCGCAGCCGGCCTTGGGGCGTGAGGAAGTCCACCAGGGCGCTGGTCTCGCGGTAGGCGCGGCTGTGCAGGACGTAGGCGGGTTGGCTGGGGGGTGGGGATTGGGACATGAATGTCTCTTCGCAGAACTTAAGAACAGCGATAAACCAATGTGGGACCTGTCTTGTGTGGGAGCTGGCTTGCCTGCGATGCAGACGCCTCGATGTGTCACGTAAACCGAGGCGATGCTATCGCAGGCAAGCCAGCTCCCACACAAGCCCGCTCCCACATTTTGTCCTGCGGTGTTACTGGTGACTGATTACAGGTCGCCGTAGCCCAGGGAGCGCAGTGCGCGCTCATCATCAGACCAGCCGCCCTTAACCTTCACCCACAGGTTAAGCATGATCTTGGAATCGAACAGCAATTCCATGTCCTTGCGCGCCTCGGTGCCGATGCGCTTGATGCGCTCGCCCTTGTCGCCAATGATGATTTTTTTCTGGCCGTCACGTTCGACGAGGATCAGCGCGTGGATATGCAGGGTCTTGCCCTGCTGCTTGAACTCTTCGATTTCCACGGTGATCTGGTACGGCAGCTCGGCGCCCATCTGGCGCATGATTTTCTCGCGTACCAGTTCGGCGGCGAGGAAACGGCTGCTGCGGTCGGTGATCTGGTCTTCCGGGAAGAAGTGCTCGTTCTCCGGCAGGTAGCCGGCGATCACCCGCTCCAGGGCTTCGAGGTTGTGCCCGTGCTGGGCCGAGATCGGCATGATCTGGGCGTTCGGCAGTTGTTCCTGCAACCAGCTCAGGTGCGGCATCAACTCGGCTTTGTCTTCGATACGGTCAGTCTTGTTCAGCGCGACGATCAACGGGCCGGTGACATACTGCACACGCTCCAGCACCATCTGGTCCTCATCGGTCCACTTGGTGCGGTCAACCACGAAGATCACCACGTCGACGTCTTTCAACGCCGCTGAAGCGGTCTTGTTCATGTAGCGATTCAGGGCTTTCTCGCCGCCTTTGTGCATGCCCGGGGTGTCGACATAGACCGCTTGCACGTTGCCTTCGGTCTTGATGCCCAGCATGTTGTGGCGGGTGGTCTGCGGCTTGCGCGAGGTGATCGCCAGCTTCTGCCCCAGGATATGGTTGAGCAGCGTGGACTTGCCCACGTTGGGACGGCCGACGATGGCAACATAGCCACAGCGTGTTGCGGTTGAATCAGTCATGGCCATTCTCCACGCCCAGGGCAATCAGTGCTGCAGCGGCCGCTACCTGTTCGGCAATACGACGGCTCACACCCTGACCTCGGCTTTTTTCGTTCAATAAGGTGACTTCGCATTCGACGAAGAACACACGGCAATGCGGCTCACCCTGGATATCCACCACTTCGTAGCGTGGCAGTTCGCAGCCGCGCGACTGCAAAAATTCCTGCAGGCGGGTCTTGGGATCCTTGTTGGTATCCACCAGGGTCAGGCTGTCGATTTCCGACGCCAGCCAGGCCATGACCCGTTCCTTGGCCACTTCCATCCCGGCATCGAGATAGATCGCGCCGATCAGGGCTTCCAGGGCATCGGCCAGGATCGACTCACGGCGGAAACCGCCGCTTTTCAACTCGCCGGAACCCAGGCGCAGGTATTCGCCCAAGTCAAAACCACGGGCCAGGACGGCCAGGGTCTCGCCTTTCACCAGGCGCGCGCGCAGGCGCGACAACTGGCCTTCACGGGCCAGGGGGAAGCGGTTGAACAGGGCTTCGCCAGCGGCGAAGTTGAGAATGGCATCACCGAGGAATTCCAGGCGTTCGTTGTTGCGCCCGGCAAAACTGCGGTGTGTGAGGGCAAGGACCATCAATTCCTGGTCCTTGAAGGTGTAGCCGAGCTGACGCTCAAGACGACTCAAAGAAACGCTCACGGTTTACCTACTTTCAGTACGTGGCGGCAAAGGCCATCGACGATTAACGCTGTGTTCAAATTCAAATCCTGGCAATGCTGTGTGTTGCTCGAGGCCGGACCAATGTCCAAGCCCCAGAAAAGCATTCGGCGCTGTGTTCACAGCGCCGCATGGATTACTTGATCAGTCCCACCCGCGAGAAGTTCGGCAGGTGGCTGAGCTTGGGTTCGGGCCAGCTCATCCAGACCGCGAAGGCCTTGCCGACGATATTCTGGTCGGGAACCATGCCCAGCAGCTCCTTGGGAATGCTTGGATCATCCCAGTAGCGGCTGTCATTGGAGTTGTCGCGGTTGTCGCCCATCATGAAGTAGTGCCCGGCAGGCACGGTCCACTGGTTGTCGGGCGGCGAACGGTAGCGGCTCATTTCCTTGCGGATCTGGTGCTCTACCGCCCCGAGTTTTTCCTCGTACAGCTCGGCGCTGCCCAGGGTGTTCGGCTCGGAACCGATGAGTTTCTCGGCCACCGATTCGCCATTGACGAACAGGCGCTTGTCGCTGGTGTAGCGGATCACGTCACCCGGCAGGCCGACCACACGCTTGATGTAGTTGACGTTCGGGTCGCTTGGGTAGCGGAATACCATCACATCGCCGCGCTGCGGATCACCCACCTCGATGATTTTCTTGTCGATCACCGGCAAGCGGATCCCGTAGGAAAACTTGTTCACCAGGATGAAGTCGCCCACATCCAGGGTTGGTTTCATCGAGCCCGAAGGAATCTGGAACGGCTCTACCAGAAACGAGCGCAGCACCAGCACGATGAACAACACCGGGAAGAACGACTTGCCGTATTCAACCAGCAAAGGCTCTTTGTTCAGCTTCTCGATCACTACGCCATCGGGCTGGCTGACGCTGCCCTGATAGGACGCGATGGCCGCCCGACGACGCGGGGCGAAGAACAGCAGATCGAGCAGCGCCAGGAGACCACAGACGGCAACGGCGATGACCAGCAACAGCGGGAAATTTAGTGACATAGGACCTAACTATCCAACCTGAGCACCGCAAGGAAGGCTTCTTGTGGAATTTCCACGTTGCCCACTTGCTTCATGCGTTTTTTACCGGCCTTTTGCTTCTCGAGCAGCTTGCGCTTACGGCTCACGTCGCCGCCATAGCATTTGGCCAGTACGTTCTTTCTGAGTGCCTTGACGGAAGTCCGCGCAATGATCTGCCCGCCAATGGCGGCCTGGATCGCGACGTCGAACATCTGGCGCGGAATCAGTTCTTTCATCTTCTCGGTCAGTTGGCGACCTTTGTAGTGCGCATTGTCCTTGTGGACGATGAGCGCCAGGGCATCAACCTTGTCACCGTTGATCAATACATCGAGCTTCACCAGATTGGCCGATTGATAACGGTCGAAATGGTAATCCAGCGAAGCATAGCCGCGACTGGTGGATTTGAGACGGTCAAAGAAGTCCAGGACCACTTCGTTCATCGGCAAATCGTAGGTCACTTGGACCTGGGTACCGAGGAACAGCATGTCGTGCTGCACGCCACGCTTTTCGATACACAGGGTAATGACGTTGCCCAGGTGTTCCTGCGGCACAAGAATATTGGCGCGCACGATCGGTTCGCGCATGTCTTCGATGGACGACAGATCCGGCAACTTGGACGGGTTGTCGACGTAAATCGTTTCACCGGTTTTCAGCGCCAGCTCAAAAATAACGGTTGGCGCGGTGGTGATCAGGTCCAGGTCGTACTCGCGCTCCAGGCGCTCCTGGATGATCTCCATGTGCAGCATGCCCAGGAACCCGCAGCGGAAGCCGAAGCCCAGGGCGTCGGAGCTTTCCGGGGTGTACTGCAACGAAGAGTCGTTGAGGGTCAGCTTTTGCAGGGCTTCGCGAAAATCCTCGAAGTCGTCGGAGCTGACCGGGAACAGACCGGCATAAACCTGTGGCTGGATGCGCTTGAAACCTGGCAGCACATCGACATCAGGCGTCGAGCTCAAGGTCAGGGTGTCACCGACCGGCGCACCGTGGATGTCCTTGATACCGGCGATGATGAAGCCTACTTCACCGGCTTTCAGATCAGTGGTAGCGGTGTGCTTGGGGTTGAATACACCGACGCTGTCCACCAGGTGGATCTTGCCGGTGGACTTGACCAGGATCTTGTCGCCCTTCTTCACCCGGCCATGGCGCACGCGTACCAGGGACACAACGCCCAGGTAGTTGTCGAACCAGGAGTCGATGATCAACGCTTGCAGCGGATCTTCGTAGTTGCCGGTTGGCGCGGGAATGGTCTTGACCAGGCGCTCGAGCACTTCGTCGACACCCAGGCCAGTCTTGGCGCTGCACTCGACGGCGTCGGTGGCGTCAATGCCGATGATTTTTTCGATTTCTTCCTTCACGCGGTCCGGATCGGCCTGTGGCAGGTCGATCTTGTTCAGCACCGGCATGACTTCCAGGCCCTGCTCGATGGCGGTGTAGCAGTTGGCCACGGACTGGGCTTCTACGCCCTGGCCCGCATCCACTACCAGCAACGCGCCTTCACAGGCCGCCAGGGAACGGCTGACTTCATAGGTAAAGTCGACGTGGCCCGGGGTGTCAATGAAGTTCAGCTGGTACTTGATACCGTCTTTGGCGGTGTAGTACAGGGTAACGCTGTGGGCCTTGATGGTGATCCCGCGCTCGCGTTCGAGGTCCATGGAGTCCAGGACCTGGGCTTCCATTTCACGCTCGGCAAGGCCGCCGCACATCTGGATGAATCGATCGGCCAGCGTCGACTTACCATGGTCAATGTGGGCGATGATGGAGAAATTGCGGATATGACTCAAATCACTCACGGATCAACACTCAAAAAGGCTGCAGGCAGATTGCCCGCTGAAAAATAGCCGGGAATTGTACCTGATGCTCGGGCCAGACGTCATCTTTGGCGACCAATAACAAAAATGCCCCGTTCTTGCGAATGGGGCATTTTTTGTTCAACAAGCGCGGATCAACCGGCCCGGCGCAGCAGCCAGAACCCGGCCAGGGCACAGATGGCAGTCGGCACCAGCACCGCAAACAGCGGCGAAAAGCCGAATACCAGGCTCGACGGCCCCAGCAGGTCCTGGGCAATGCGGAAGGTGAACCCTACCAAGACCCCGGTAAATACCCGCTGGCCCAGGGTTACCGAGCGCAACGGGCCGAAAATAAACGAAATCGCCATCAACACCAGCGCAGCGGTCACCACCGGCTGCAACACCTTGACCCAAAATGCCAGCCAGTAGCGGCCGTTGTTCAGGCCCTGGTCCTTGAGGTAGTGGATATAGCTCCACAAACCGGAGATCGGCAGGCTTTCCGGGATCATCACCACGGTATTGAGCAGTTCCGGCTTGAGCGCGATGTCCCAGGCCTGTGTCGGCTCGTTGATCACCTCGGTGCTGGCCTCGGTGCCTTTGCCGGGGTTGCGGAAATGAGTGGTGGTGACATCGCTCAACACCCACTGGTTGTCATTGAACTGTGCCCGTTTGGCAAAGCTCGACGACAGCATGTGGCGCTCTTCATCAAAGCGATAGCGGGTAACACCCACCAACAGGCCACCGGGTTGCACCGCGTTGATGTGGATGAATTCATCACCCTGGCGGTGCCACAGGCCTCGCTTGGAGCTCTGGGCGTCGCCCGAGCCCTGGGCCAGCGCACGGTTGGCCTGGGCGGTGGTTTCCGCCGGTGGCGCCACGTATTCGCCGATCAACACACTGGCGGCCATCAGCAGCAGCATGGGTTTCATCACCGCCCAGACGATACGGGCGATGGACACCCCCGCCGCGCGCATGATGGTCAGCTCGCTGTTGCTGGCCAGGCTGCCCAGGCCGATCAGGCAGCCGATCAGCGCGGCCATCGGCATCATGTCGTAGAGGCGGCGCGGTGCGGTCAGCGCCACGTAGCTCAGCACGTCAGTGACCGTGTAGGTATCGGTGACGTTGCCCACTTCATCAATGAAGGCAAACAACGACGCCAATCCGAGGATGATGCCCAATACCGCCAGGATGGCGACCAGTACGCTGCTACCGATGTAGCGATCCAACTTACCCACGAGCCATCTCCTTCATGCCGCGACGGCTCTGCATTTTCAAGCGAATCGGTTCCCAATACAGCAGGCCCAGGCCAATCACCAGGAAGATGCCGTGGACCCACCACAGCCCCAGGGTCGGCGACAGCTTGCCCTTCTCCAGGGAGCCACGGGCGGAAATCAGGATGGTCAGGTAGGCCATGTACAGCAGGATCGCCGGCAGCAACTTGAGGAAGCGGCCCTGGCGCGGGTTGACCCGGGACAGCGGCACCGCCATCAGCGTGACGATAAACACCAGCAGTGGCAGGGAAATACGCCATTGCAGTTCGGCAATCGAGCGCAACTCCTTGCTGCCGATCAGGGCCGGGGTCGGGATCGCGTCGCGGTCAGTGACCTCGTTGCTCACATCCGGCCGGGCCAGCATCACCCCGTAGGTGTCGTATTTGATGGCGCGGTAGTCGGCCTGGCCGGGGCTGCCGTCGTAGCGATAGCCGTTCTCCAGGATCAGGTAGCGGCTGCCGTCCGGACGCACTTCCTGGCGCCCGCTATCGGCCACCAGTACGGAAATGCCACGGTCTTTCTTGTCCTGGCCCAGGCGCTTCTCGGAGATGAACACGCCGCCGAGGTTGGCCCGATCGTCGGTCATGCGCTCGGTGTAGGTCACGCGGGTGCCGTCGTTGAGCGCCTGGAAACGGCCCGGTTCGAGGGTGTCGAACTCGGTCATCGCGTCCTGTTTGTTGAGCACCAGTTGGAACTGCATGGCGCCCTGGGGGGCCAGGCTCAGGCTCAACCAGGCCACCACCAGCGCCACGCCAGTGGCCGGGACCATGGTCATGGCCAGCAGGCGCTGCTGGCTCATGCCAGTGGCCGAGAGCACGGTCATCTCGCTTTCGAGGTAGAGCCGGCCATAGGCCAGCAGGATCCCGAGAAACAGGCCCAGGGGCAGGATCAGTTGCAGGAACCCCGGCAGGCGAAAGCCCATGATCAGGAACAGCGAACCCGGATCCAGGGCCCCCGAGGCAGCCTGGGCCAGGTATTTGACGAAACGACCACTCATGATGATGACCAGCAACACCGCACTCACGGCACTCAGGGTCAGCAGGACTTCGCGGGACAGATAACGGAAGACAATCAAACCAGACACTCCAGGGTTGTCAGGCTAAGGCGGCCAAACAAGCAAGCATATCAAGTCGCCCCGTTGACACGGGCCGGCGAAAAAGATGGCGCATTATCCTGTGATTGTCGGCGCCTGTCACGGAGCTTGCTCACACCCGTGCACAAAGCTGGCGTCAAGGGTTGTCAGGCTCGGGCGGCGCGGTACAAACTGCGGGCCTTGTCGGGCTCGCCTACAGGCGGCCCAGCCTACAGGCCGGAGTACAGACTCCAGGCTCTTTGACCTTATATAAGGGACCCGAACATGGAATTGGTTGTAAAAAGCGTTAGCCCCGAAACGTTGAAGACCGCCACCCTCGTGGTCGCCATCGGCGAAGGCCGCAAGCTCGGCGCGGCCGCCAAACAAGTCGATGAACTGAGCGGTGGCGCCATCAGCGCCGTGCTCAAGCGTGGCGACCTGGCCGGCAAGGTCGGCCAAAGCCTGCTGCTGCAAAGCCTGCCCAACCTCAAGGCCGACCGCGTATTGCTGGTGGGCGTGGGCAAGGACGCCGAACTGGGCGACCGCCCGTTCCGCAAGATCATCAGCGCCATCCTCAACACCCTCAAGGGCCTGGGCGGCAGCGATGCGGCACTGGCGCTGGACGAAATCGTGGTCAAGGGCCGCGACAGCTATGGCAAGACCCGCCTGCTGGCCGAAACCCTGCTGGATGGCGGCTACACCTTCGACCAGTTCAAGAGCCAGAAAGCCGAACCCCGCGCCCTGAAGAAAATCACCCTGCTGACCATCAAGGCCGCCCAGGCTGAAGTACAGCGCGCCACCACCCACGCCCAGGCCATCGCCGGCGGCATGGCGTTCACCCGCGACCTGGGCAATATGCCACCCAACATCTGCCACCCGACCTACCTCGGCGAACAGGCCAAGGCCTTGGGTAAAGAGTTCAAGGGCCTGAAAGTCGAAGTGCTCGACGAGAAGAAGATCAAGGAACTGGGCATGGGCTCGTTCTATGCCGTGGGCCAGGGCAGCGACCAGCCACCCCGCCTGATCGTCATGCAATACAACGGCGGCAAGAAGGCCGACAAGCCGTTCGCCCTGGTCGGTAAAGGCATCACCTTCGACACTGGCGGCATCAGCCTCAAGCCGGGCGCCGGCATGGACGAGATGAAGTACGACATGGGCGGCGCCGCCAGTGTCTTCGGCACCCTGCGTGCCGTGCTCGAACTCAAGCTGCCGATCAACCTGGTGTGCATCCTGGCCTGTGCCGAGAACATGCCGAGCGGCGGGGCTGCGCGCCCAGGTGACATCGTCACCACTATGAGCGGCCAGACCGTGGAAATCCTCAACACCGACGCCGAAGGCCGCCTGGTGCTGTGCGATGCCCTGACCTACGCCGAGCGCTTCAAGCCACAGGCGGTGATCGATATCGCGACCCTGACCGGTGCCTGCATCGTCGCCCTGGGTTCCCATACCTCGGGCCTTTTGGGCAACAGCGACGAGCTGGTCGAGCAACTGCTCAGCGCCGGCAAGGCCGCCGACGACCGTGCGTGGCAACTGCCGTTGTTCGATGAGTACCAGGAGCAACTGGACAGCCCGTTCGCCGACATCGCCAACATCGGCGGACCAAAGGCCGGCACCATCACCGCCGCCTGCTTCCTGTCGCGCTTTGCCAAGAACTTCAACTGGGCCCACCTGGACATCGCCGGCACCGCCTGGACCAGCGGAGGCAAAGACAAGGGCGCTACCGGTCGTCCGGTGCCGCTGCTGACCCAATACCTGCTGGATCGCGCCAAGGCCTAAACATCACGGCCCCTGCTTGACCCTGTAGGAGCGAGCTTGCTCGCGAAAAACCTGAGGACAACGCGTTCATTCAGAATGAACGCGTCATCGTTAACGATTTTCGCGAGCAAGCTCGCTCCTACAGGCAAAGCATGCAGGCCGCTGCAGGACATGTAATGACCCAAGTCGACTTCTATATATTGCCCAGCGCCGATCCGTCGGCGCGCCTGGACTTTGCCTGCAAGCTCACGGAAAAAGCCTGGCGCATGGGCCATCGCATCTACCTGCATTGCAGCGACAGCGCCCAGCGTGACGACCTCGATGCCCGCCTGTGGCGCTTCAAGGGCGAGAGCTTCGTGCCCCACGGCCCCGCAGAATCGGAGCCTGAGAGCCTGGTGGTACTGGGTGTGGGCGACAGTTGTGGTGATCACCATGACCTGTTGGTCAACCTGGACCTGAAAGTGCCGGCGTTCGCCAAGGGTTTCGCCCGCGTGGCGGAAGTGGTGGTGGAAGATCCGGCTATTCGTCAGGCCGCGCGGGAGAGTTTCCGTTTCTACCGCGAACAGGGCTATTCTCTGCAAGATCACCGATTACAGCGACTCTGAGCACATGATGGACACTTCAAACCCGCTAAAACCGTCTGACCACCTGCTGGACGACCTTGAGTCGATCCGCCAGTTGCTGGGTGATGACAACCTGCAACCACCGCTGCTGACCGATACTGTCGCAGAAGAGGTACAGATCCCCCTGCTGTTCGACCAGGTCGGCGCCAAGCCTGGCGTAGCCGAGCCTGTCGAGCCGCCCGTCGTACAAGCGGCGCCCGCGCAACCTGCCGCCGAAAAAGCCCCCGACGCCTTGCTGCTGCACCTGGACAACGAACTGCGCGCCGCTGCGCAATTGATCATGCAGGACGTGATCGACGACTTTGCCCCGCACATCGAAACCGAGATCAAGCGCCGGATGGATGCGCGCATGGAGCGGTTGCTCAGCCAGTACCAGTCCTGAGATCCCCTGTAGGAGCGGGCAAGCCCGCTCCCACATTTGACCCGCGCCAGTCTTAGCCCTTCTCTTCGTCTCGCCCTCTCCCCTATCCCTCGTTATACTTGTCGGCTTTCCTGAATAAATGCCAACTAGGGTCCCGCCGCGCATGGATAAGACCTACCAGCCGCACGCTATTGAAACTTCCTGGTACCAGACCTGGGAGTCCGAGAACTATTTCGCTCCGCAAGGTGCGGGCGAGTCCTACACCATCATGATCCCGCCGCCGAACGTCACCGGTAGCCTGCACATGGGTCACGGTTTCAACAACGCGATCATGGACGCCCTGATCCGTTTCCGCCGCATGCAGGGTCGCAACACCCTGTGGCAGCCGGGCACCGACCATGCCGGCATCGCCACCCAGATGCTGGTGGAACGCCAACTGGAAGCCACCGGCCAGAGCCGTCACGACCTGGGCCGCGAGAAATTCCTGGAAAAAATCTGGGAATGGAAGGACCAGTCCGGCGGTAATATCAGCCGTCAGATCCGTCGCCTCGGCTCGTCCGTAGACTGGAGCCGCGAGCGCTTCACCATGGACGACGGCCTGTCGGAAGCGGTCAAGGAAGCTTTCGTGCGCCTGCACGAAGATGGCCTGATCTACCGCGGCAAGCGCCTGGTGAACTGGGATACCAAGCTGCACACGGCGATTTCCGACCTTGAAGTGGAAAACCACGACGAGAAAGGTTTCCTGTGGAACCTCAAGTACCCGCTGGCCGATGGCGCCAAGACCGCCGAAGGCAACGACTACCTGATCGTCGCCACCACCCGTCCGGAAACCATGCTCGGCGACGCCGCCGTGGCCGTTAACCCGCAAGACGAACGCTACCAGGCCCTGATCGGCAAATTTGTCGAGCTGCCATTGGTCGGCCGCCGCATCCCGATCATCGCCGATGATTACTGCGACCCTGAATTCGGCACCGGCTGCGTGAAAATCACCCCGGCCCACGATTTCAACGACTACGAAGTCGGCAAGCGCCATAACCTGCCGCTGCTGAACATCTTCGACAAGAACGCCGCCGTTCTGCCGGCCTGCCAGGTGTTCAACCTCGACGGCACGCTGAACGACAGCATCGACGGCAAGATCCCGGCCGAATACGCCGGCCTCGACCGCTTTGAAGCACGCAAGCAGATCGTTGCTGCGTTCGATGCCGCCGGCCTGTTGGTCAGCGTGGATGACCACGCCCTGAAAGTACCGAAAGGCGACCGCTCCGGCACCGTGATCGAGCCGTGGCTGACCGACCAGTGGTACGTCTCCACCAAGCCGTTGGCAGAACCTGCGATTGCTGCCGTGGAAGATGGCCGTATCCAGTTCGTGCCCAAACAGTACGAAAACATGTACTTCTCGTGGATGCGCGATATCCAGGATTGGTGCATCAGCCGTCAGTTGTGGTGGGGCCACCGCATTCCGGCCTGGTACGACGAGTCGGGCAAGGTCTACGTCGGCCGCGATGAAGCCGAAGTGCGCGCCAAGCACAACCTCGGTGCGGACGTGGCGCTGCAACAGGACAACGACGTACTGGACACCTGGTTCAGTTCGGGCCTGTGGACCTTCTCGACCCTGGGCTGGCCGCAGCAGACCGAGTTCCTGAAGAAATTCCACTCCACCGACGTGCTGGTCACCGGTTTCGACATCATTTTCTTCTGGGTTGCCCGGATGATCATGCTCACCATGCATTTGGTGAAGAACGAGGACGGCACCCCGCAGGTACCGTTCAAGACCGTGTACGTGCACGGCCTGGTGCGTGATGGCCAGGGCCAGAAGATGTCCAAGTCCAAGGGCAACGTGCTGGACCCGCTGGACATCATCGACGGCATCGACCTGGAAACCCTGGTGCAAAAACGCACCTCGGGCCTGATGCAGCCGAAACTGGCGAAAAAGATCGAGAAGCAGACCCGCGACGAGTTCGCCGACGGCATTGCCAGCTACGGCACCGATGCCCTGCGCTTCACCTTCTGCTCGCTGGCGTCCACCGGTCGCGACATCAAGTTCGACATGGGCCGCGTCGAAGGCTATCGCAACTTCTGCAACAAGATCTGGAACGCGGCGCGCTACGTGCTGGACAAGGGCGAAGACTGCGGCCAGAACGGCGAAGCCTTTGAGCTGTCCCTGGCTGATCGCTGGATCATCTCGCAGTTGCAGCGCACCGAAGCCGAAGTGACCCGCCAACTCGACCAGTTCCGTTTCGACCTGGCCGCACAAGCGCTGTACGAGTTCATCTGGAACCAGTATTGCGACTGGTACCTGGAACTGTCCAAGCCGGTGCTGTGGGACGAGAACGCACCGATCGAGCGCCAGCGCGGCACCCGTCGCACCCTGGTGCGCGTGCTGGAAGTGGCGTTGCGCCTGGCGCATCCGTTCATGCCGTTCATCACCGAGGAAATCTGGCAGCGCCTGGCGCCGCTGGCCGGTATCGAAGGCAAGACCATCATGCTGCAACCTTGGCCGGTGGCCAATGAAGCCCGCATCGACGAGGCCGCCGAAAGCGATATCGAATGGCTCAAGGCCCTGATGCTCGGCACGCGCAACATCCGCGCCGAGATGAACATCGGCCCGGGCAAGCCTTTGGCGGTGTTCGTGAAGAACGCCAGTGCCGAAGACCTGCGCCGTCTCACCGAGAACGACGCCTTGCTCAAGAAGCTGGCGAAGCTGGAGTCGATCACCGTATTGGCTGATGGCGCCGAAGCACCGCTGTCTGCCACCGCACTGGTTGGCGAGATGGAAGTGCTGGTGCCGATGGCCGGCCTGATCGACAAAGGCGCCGAACTGGCACGCCTGGACAAGGAAATCCTGCGTTTGCAGGGCGAAGTGCAGCGCGTCGGTGGCAAGCTGTCCAATGCGGCGTTCGTGGACAAGGCCCCGGCCGAAGTCATCGACAAGGAACGCGCCAAGCTGGCCGAGGCCGAACAGGCGTTGGGCAAGCTGGCGGAGCAACATGCGCGGATTTCCAGCCTGTAAGGGCCGGCCTGCGTAAAAAAGAGACCTTCGGGTCTCTTTTTTTTGGCCCTGCAAACCCAATCAATGTAGGAGCCGGCTTGCCAGCGATAGCATCACCTCGGTCTGCCCGATGCACCGAGTCACCCGCATCGCCGGCAAGCCGGCTCCTACAGTTGAACGGGTTGGGCTCAGGATGTGTGACAATGGCCGCCACTTTGAGCCAACACCAGAATCATCATGACCGCCCCCAGCACACCCAAACCGCCCCGCAAGAAGCCGAAAACCGCCGCCACGGCCAAGCCCGTCGCGCCGCGCAAGGAAGCGACCCTGCACCCGCGCAACCGCCACCAGGGCCGTTACGACTTCCCCGCGCTGATCAAGACCACGCCAGAACTGGCCCAGTATGTGATCCTCAACCCCTACGGCAAGGAAAGCATCGACTTCGCCAGCCCGGACGCGGTGCGGGTGTTCAACCGGGCGCTGCTCAAGGCGTTCTATGGCGTGCAGCACTGGGATATCCCGGCTGACTACCTGTGCCCACCGGTGCCGGGCCGTGCCGATTACGTGCACTTCCTCGCCGACCTGCTGGCCAGCGTCAACGACGGCAAGATTCCCCGTGGCTCGATCGTCAAGGTGCTGGACATCGGCATGGGCGCCAACTGCGTCTATCCGCTGATCGGCTACATGGACTACCGCTGGAACTTCCTCGGCTCCGAGATCGACCCTACCGCCGTGGCCGCCGCCAAGGCCATTGTGCAGTCCAATGACCTGAGCAAGGTCATCCAACTGCGCCAGCAAACCAATCCCAAGCATATTCTGCTGGGGCTGCTGGAGCCGGGTGAGCGTTTTGACCTGACCATGTGCAATCCGCCCTTCCATGCCTCCATGGATGAAGCGACCAAAGGCAGCGAGCGCAAGTGGCGTGCCCTGGGCAAGGCCGACCCCAAGCGCAAATTGCCGGTATTGAACTTCGGCGGCCAATCGGCAGAGCTGTGGTGCGAGGGCGGTGAGGCGCGGTTTGTCACGCAATTGATCGCCGAAAGCGCGCATTTTGCGCATAAGGTGCTGTGGTTCAGCACTCTGGTGTCAAAAGCGTCCAACCTGCCTGCCATCGAGACCGCGCTGAAAAAGGCCGGGGTCCTGGAAAGCCAGGTGGTGGAGATGTCCCAGGGCCAGAAACAGAGCCGTTTTGTGGCATGGACCTTCCAGACCAAGAACGAGCAGCAAATCTGGCGCCAGCGCTGGGTGCGCTAGAGGCAAATCGCAGGCAACAAAAAACCGTGCCCGGATCGCTCCGATGCACGGTTTTTTTTGCTGCGTCTTACTTGTTGATCGAGTCGGTCAGGCCTTTGGCCACAACCAGCTTGATCACTTTCTTCGCAGCGATTTCGATGGCAGCGCCAGTCGAAGGGTTACGGCCGGTACGGGCTGGACGCTCGGCCACTTTCAGCTTGCCAACACCTGGCAGAGTGATTTCGCCGCCGTTGTCCAGCTGGTCACCAACGATCTGAGCCAGTTGCTCCAGTACTGCACGTACTTGAACCTTGGTGGTGTCAGTGGATTCGGCGATATCAGCGATCAGTTGGTCTTTAGTCAAAGCCATTGTGGTGTTCCTTCCCTATCAAATTCATTTGGATTGCAGAGTGCAGTGTCAGCCATCGAGCCCGACCGTCAAGGCCTGGCACCCCTGGCCATAACCGCGAGAGATCGGGGTTATAGATGCTTGAAACGGGGTTTGGTTCGACCTGACAAATGCTGAATGCACGCTTAACGCCGATACATCGCGTAAGACGGGGCAAAACTAGCACAGAGACGGGGAAATATCCGCTTCTACCTACCCATTTGGTCAGCTTTATCGCTCTAAACCGTGAAAAAAAGGCATATGGGCCGTCAGAGGCCTGCCAAAACCGCTGCAAACGACGCCGCGACCAACGGGTGCGGTACACTGGCGACTTTTTCCGGGAGGCCAACCGCTCCCGCCCAACCAGCCGAGAAGCCCATGCCGATCCGTCACTGCATCGTCCACCTGATCGACAAAAAACCCGACGGCACGCCCGCAGTTCTCCACGCCCGTGACTCCGAACTGGCCGAGTCCGCCGCCATCGAGAACATGCTCGCCGACCTCAACGAGAGCTATAACGCCAAGCAAGGCAAGGCCTGGGGTTTGTTCCATGCCGAGTCCGGCGCGCACCCGTTCAGCGGCTGGTTGAAGGAATATTTCGACGGCGCCAAGGATTTCACCGCCTTCAGCCGGATTGCCGTGGAACACCTGCAGAAGCTGATGGAGGAATCCAACCTCTCTGTCGGCGGCCACGTGCTGTTTGCCCACTATCAACAGGGCATGACCGACTACCTGGCCATCGCCCTGCTGCACCACAGCGAAGGCGTGGCGGTGACCGACGAGCTGGACGTGACGCCCTCGCGCCACCTGGACCTGGGCCAGTTGCACCTGGCGGCACGGATCAACGTGTCCGAATGGCAGAACAACAAGCAGTCCAAGCAGTACATCTCGTTTATCAAGGGTAAGAACGGCAAGAAGGTCTCGGAGTACTTCCGCGACTTTATCGGCTGCCAGGAAGGCGTCGACGGCCCGGGCGAGACCCGCACCCTGCTCAAGGCCTTCAGCGACTTCGTCGAGAGCGAAGACCTGCCGGACGAGTCCGCCCGCGAGAAAACCAAGACCCTGGTGGACTACGCCAGCAGCCAGGCCAAGCTCGGCGAGCCGATGGGCCTGGAAGAACTGTCGGGCTTGATCGATGAAGATCGGCCAAAGGCGTTCTACGACCATATCCGCAACAAGGACTACGGCCTGTCACCGGAAATCCCCGCCGATAAGCGCACCCTCAACCAGTTCCGCCGCTTCACCGGGCGCGCAGAAGGCTTGTCCATCAGCTTTGAAGCACACCTGCTGGGCGACAAGATCGAGTATGACGAAGCCGCCGGCACCCTGATCATCAAGGGCTTGCCGACCCAACTGACCGACCAGCTCAAGCGCCGTAACTGATGCTCGGCGGGGTCCTGAAGAAAGTCCTGCTGGTGCTGCTGGTGGTGGTGGCGATCCAGAACTGGGGCAAGATCGAGCGGTTGTTCAACCCCTCGCAGGTGGTGCCGGAGCAGGTGCGGGCCACCGCCCGGGTGACGCTGTACACCACCGAGTGGTGCGGGTACTGCAAGCAGACCCAGCGGTTCCTCGATCAGAAAGGCATTCCCTACAAGAGCGTGGATATCGAAAAGGATACCCAGGGCCGCAAGGCCTATGAGGCCCTGGGCGGCGGCGGGATTCCATTTGTGGACGTGAATGGCACGCAGATTCGCGACTACAACCCGGATGCCATCCTGTCCGCCCTGAACCTGTAGGCGCGAGCAAGCCCTAATACCGATCAGTTAAGCGCAGATCAAATGTGGGAGCGGGCTTGCCCGCGATGGCGGTGTGTCAGTCAGAGTTGCATTAACTGACCCACCGCTATCGCGGGCAAGCCCGCTCCCACAGGCGATCTGCGCATTAGAGCAAACCCGCGCCTACAGCGGTTTGATTAACGGATTAAGAAGCCCAGGCGCGGAAAGTGCACATGCACAGTGCCGCCGCGCTCATCCTCGCGACGCAGGATCAGTTCTTCACGGCCGGCAAACATCAACTCCCCCGCCACCGGGTCGACGCCGTAGTCGGTCGCGGCGATGGTCACTTGCTGGCCGACCCTGAACCCGTTGGGCTCTGCAAACACTTCATCCGGCAACGCTGCAGGCGCGCTATCGCGGGCGATTTCCAGGGCCTGCTTGGCACTCATCTCGCTGGCAGTGCCATGCCCAAAGCCCAGGACCCGCGCCAGCCAGGCGCTGGCAGCCGGATAGTTATCCACCAGCGGCGAGGTCACCGACGAGCCTTTGAGGAACCACAACGGATGGGCCATGGCAAAGTCGGCAATCGATGGCTCGCCAAACAGGAAATCCCCCGACTGGCGCTGCAATTGCTGCTCAAGGCGCGCAATGATTGCCGGCCACTGGTGCCGCGCCACGTCCAGTTGCACGCGGCTGGCGCTGCCGTCGCCGAACATCTTGCTGCGGTCAGCCACCAGCACCTGCAGCAACTGCGGCGGCACCTTGGCAAATTTCACGGCCAGGGATTCGGGCTGGAACACCAAGGCCACGGCATGGGAAAACACCACAGAATCGGCCCAGGCGGCAAAGCTCTGGCTGACCAGTTCCTGGCCCTCGGGAAACAGCGGCGGCGTGGCCTTTTCCTGTTCCAGGCGGCGTGCGATCAGCGCGGTGTCGCAGTAAATATCTGCACCCACTTGCAGCACCGGGGTTTTACGGTAGCCGCCGGTCAGGGCCGTCAGGTCGGGCTTGGGCATCACCGGGGGAATGGTCACCGAATGCCAGGACAGCCCTTTGTAGCCCAGGAGCAGGCGGGCTTTTTCCGCAAAAGGGGATTGGGGGTAGTGGTGCAGGATCAACTCAGACATGCCGGACTCCGCCAGATGAAGGAGCGGCCAGATTATCGTGCAAAAACCCTGCGGCCTAGCCATTGGCCTGATGGGAACTGATCAGTCAGATTGATAAGCCCGGGCCAGACACTCCTTGGCGCTTTTCTTGAGCTTTTTTATCAGGCGTTCCTGGCGCAGCGCCTCGCCCTTGCTCGCGCAGGCCTCGGTATACACCAGCGCGACCGCCGGGCTGGACAGGAAAAACCGCGCGCCCTTGCCGCTCTGATGCATCGCAAAGCGGCGCAGCGGATCGT
Source organism: Pseudomonas sp. HC1(2025) (assembly GCF_058742075.1). Classification (NCBI taxonomy): domain Bacteria; kingdom Pseudomonadati; phylum Pseudomonadota; class Gammaproteobacteria; order Pseudomonadales; family Pseudomonadaceae; genus Pseudomonas; species Pseudomonas sp. HC1(2025). The sequence goes on from NZ_CP196017.1 coordinate 4,704,383, forward strand.
TGCTGATCCCGCAATAGAGCGAGCCATTGGCCGCCCGCACCAGGTAGACAAACCAGGGCTTGGGCGCGATGGGTTCAGGTGGATTGTTCACAAAAGGTTCTGGCAAACGAAAAGAGCGCCAATCTTATCAACGACTGGCCTGGAACGCCTTCAACCCTTTCAACGCCTGGGCGCGCACCGCGTTGCGCACCAGCGGCGTCCAGCCCAGCAGCAGGCCCTTCGCACCCAGGGCCTGGCGCGACCAACGCCACAGGTCGAAGTAGTCGTGGTGCTCGCAGATCTTGCCGTCGCGAAACACAAAACGGGCCTGGATATCGTTGACCACGGTGTTGCCGGTCTGGCTGAACAGATACGTCGCCACCCAGTGGGCGCTGCCGAGGGTGTCGTCGCTGCGCACCTGGTCGAAGGTCAGGGAAAAGTCCTTGGCCCGAGTGGTGAGCATGCGCCACATGTCGCCGGCATCGCGCCCGCGCAGTTCACCGAACGCCGGGTCGCTGAACCGCACATCCTCGGTGTAGCAGGCACTCATGGCCTCGGCATCCAGGCGCTGGAAGGCGCTGTAGAACTCGCTGATCAGGGCGTTGTGGGCGTCGCTCATGGGTTGCATCCGGCAAAGGTGGGAAGTCAGTCACGATAGTGTGCAATGGCCTGCAACGCCATCGGCATCAATCCCGGGAATGCCAGGGGTAAACCCCTAAGGCACCATGCCGCAGCTACGGGCATAGGCGAACAGATCCACGTCGGTGGAAATACACAGGCGGTTCATGGCCGTGCTTTTCTGTTTGCTGATGGTGGAAATACTGCGATTGACCCGAGCAGCGATCTGGCTGACCGTCATGCCGCTGGCGAGCATGCGCACCACTTCCCGTTCCTTGCCGGACAATTGCGGTTGTTGCGACTGATCGCCGGTGCCCGCCTCCACCAGTTGCACCCGCAGGCATTCACTGACAAAGGTCTGGCCGGCGCTCACCGTCTTGATCGCCTGGGGCAACTCCTTGGCCGAAGCACTCTTGGCGACAATGGCCTGGGCGCCATGGGCAAAAGAAGCCCGTAGGGTGGCGACGTTGGCAAACATGGTCACCAGAATCACCGGCAACTGTGGATACTGGCGGTGCAACAGGCTGAGCAAGCCGTAGCCATCGGCCTGCTGCCCGCCGGGCATGGCGAAGTCGGTCACCAGCACATCGCACGCAGTGGTTTGCAGTAACCGCAGCAGCTCATCGGGCCCGTCAGCCTCCCCCACCACTTTGCACCGACCGTTCGCCTCGATCACCACTCTCTGCCCGATACGCACAATGGGATGATCGTCAGCAATAATTACGCGAAGCATAAATCCCCACGGATGATGGCAACTGAGCCCGCAAAATACCCTCGCCGGCGGCCCTCAACAACCGTCCATACCCCAGGCTTTTGCGTGGCGATCAGTGTTTTGTAGTGATTTTTTTAAAGCCTACAAAGTAAACAGAAATTACCTACATACATAACCCGCAGTACAGATTGGCAATGACCTACAAGCCCCCCTGATCACAACGCCCCCAAGTAACGAAGGTACGCCCGCAAGTCCTCCTGAAAGGCGTCCAACTGCTGTTTGCTCAGCACTATGCCCTGGGTGTGGATGCGCTCGATCAGGCTCATCCCGCGCAGCTCCAGTTCGGCGACGCCGAGGAACGCCAGGCTGCCCACCAGGCGGTGCAGGCGCTCGGCGGTCAACGGCGCATCCAGGGCTTGGCGTGCGTGAGCCAGGGCGGCGCTGTCTTCCCGGGCTTCGCACAGCAGGCTGGTGAGCATCTGGTCCACTACGCGGGCATCGCCAAAGGTCTCGATCAGGCCGGCACGGGTCGGCCAGGGCACCGGCGCGATGGCACTCGGGGCGATGGTCGCCGGGCCGGGTAGCCATAGCGCCAGCACGCCATGCAGTTGCTCGAGGCTCAGCGGCTTGAGCAACCAGGCGTCCATGCCGGCATCACGACAGCGTTGGGGATCGTCGTGGACCAGGTTGCCGGTCAAGGCAATGATCGGTACACGCCGCTGTGCGTTGGCGTGTTCGCGCAGGCGGATCGCCCGGCTCATGGTGTAGCCGTCCATCAGTGGCATCTGGCAATCGCTGATCACCAGATCGAACGGACGTTCGGCCAGGGCAGCCAGGCCGTGTTGCCCGTCGCCAACCAAGTGATGGCCCAGCCCCAGTTTTTTCAGGAACCAGCCCATCAGCGCGCGGTAGGTGGAGTGGTCTTCCACCACCAATACGGTCAGGTGCTGCCAATGCAGTGGGGGGGCGCTCGAGGGTGTCAATTCACGGGAAAGCACTGCGCTCAACGATACGTCAGTCTCCATGTTCACCTCATTGTGACGATCCGTCCTGCAGCGCACGAGGGCGCTGACGCAACAGCCAAACCCTAATGACTGCTATCGCCGCCTGAAAATAGCCTTATGGATGGCGGCATGACGATGCAACAACTACGAAAAACCCAACTTTCCTACATATCCAGCAACCTATTCCGACACAAACAAAACTGATTTCCGCCTCCCGGTGATTGTCGTAATAGTTGTATTTCCCCCGCTCCCCTCCGTCGCTAAATTGCGCTCCACCCCAATCAGAGGGAACGGGCAGGCTGCACTGCGGCCACCCCGAAACAGATACGCCAAGCCGCCTTGCAACCCGCCCCCTCCAAGGGACAGGCACTGCCGGCTGCACGCATCAATCGCCGAACTTGCACTGGAACAACCTGAAATGAACAAGTCGCTAAACCTGGTGGGCACCGCCCTGTTGCTCGCCAGCGCTACCTCCGCCTTCGCCGCCAGCAGCGTGGACCTGGCCGTCAAAGGCCTGATCACCCCGAATGCCTGTACTCCCGCGCTTTCCGCCGGGGGCGTGGTGGACCACGGAAAAATCGCCGCCAAGGACCTGCTCCAGAACAATCCCACCTCATTGCCCCGGGTGACGCTGCAATTGACCATCGATTGCGACGCAACCATTCCCTTCGCCCTCAACCCCATCGACAACCGCAGTGGCACCTCCACCAGCGGCAGCGACTTCGGCCTGGGCCTGGTCAATGGCGACAAGCGGTTGGGCCGGTTTTACCTGACCCCGCTGAACATGCTCGCCGACGGCGTGAGTGTGCAACCTATCGCCTCCGGTGACGGTGGCCGCACCTGGTACAACGAGCGCAACTGGGAACTGCAGACCCTATGGGGCGCCGGCGCCCTGGACGACGCCACCACCCTGCTGCCGGTCAAGAGCCTGGTGATGGACCTGGAAGTCGGCGCCAGCATCGCCCGTGCCGACCAGTTCGACTTCAGTCAAGAGACGCCCATCGACGGCTCCGCGACCCTGGAAGTGCTGTACCTGTAACTAAAACCCCGTCCACACGGAAGGTTCCAATCATGCATTTTTCCACCGCTATTCCATTGGCCGTGTTGTGGCTTGCCGCCTCGCCACTGGCCCTGGCCGCCAGCAGCACCGACCTCGCCGTCAAAGGCACCATTACCCCCAGCGCCTGTGCGCCGCTGATCTCCGGCGGTGGCATGGTCGACTACGGAAAAATGGCCGCCAGGGATCTCCAGGCCGAGCAGTACACCGCACTGCCCAGCCAATCCATGCAGTTGAGCGTGCGCTGCGAGGCGCCGACGTTCTTCACCCTGACCACGGTCGACAACCGCGCCGGTTCCTCGGCCAACCACGCCAGCTGGCATGGCCTGGGCATGACGGCAGAAGGGGAAAAACTCGGCGGTGCCGCGTTCCATCTGTATGCCCCCGTGGCCGATGGTGTGGCGGTGCGCACCATCACTTCCGTGGACGGCGGCGTGACCTGGCTACCCACCAGCCTGCTCACCCACAACATGCTGACGGCCGTCGCCCTGGGCAACCAACTGGTGCCGATTGCGGTACGGGACTTCGACGCACAGATCCGCCTGTACACCCACATCGCCCCCGCCGATGGCCTGACCCTGACCGACGAAGTCCCCGTCGATGGGCACGCCACGGTCCAAGTCACCTATCTATAAACCTAATCGAAAGGAATTCGTCCCCATGAAGCCCCTGTTTACCGCCCTCGCCACCAGCCTGATGCTGCTCGGTTGCGCCAGCACCTACGCCGCATCGACCGTCGACCTCACCGTCAAGGGCTTGATTGTGCCTAGCGCCTGCACCCCCAACCTGTCCGGCGGCGGGGTGATCGACCACGGCAAGATTTCCGCCAAGGACTTGCGCCCCGACAACCCGACGCATATCGGCAGCCACGTCATCACCCTGGCTGTGCTGTGCGATGCGCCGATTCAGTTTGCCCTGCACTCCATCGATAACCGTGCCGGATCCTCCACCGTGGCCTCCGACTACGGCCTGGGCCTGATCAACGGCACCCAGAAGCTGGGCTGGTATCAACTGACCTTGCGCAATCCCGTGGCCGATGGCGTGGCGATGCAACCGATTGCTTCCGGGGACGGCGGCAACACCTGGTACAGCGAGAAGTTCTGGGACGCGGGCTTGTACATGGCAGTCGCCGCCCTGGACGACGCCACCCAGCCCGCCTCCGTCAAGGAAATGGTCACCGAGCTGCTGGTCGTCACCAGCATCGCCCGTACCGACGGCCTGGACCTGAGCAACGAGGTCACCCTCGACGGCTCGGCAACCCTTGAAGTGAAATACCTGTAACGCCATGGGCGCCCATGCCTGGCAACCCCTCTGCGGCATGGGCGTTGTTTTTGTATCGCCCGCATTCACCCCGACCCGTGGCGCCCACTGATGAACACGCTCCCTCGCCTCCTGACAGTATTGCTTTTGTTGACGACCACTGCGGCGACCTTAGCCGCTTCCTTTGTCGACCTTGTAGTGACCGGCCGCCTGACACCGGATGCCTGCCACGTCACGCTGTCTGACGACGGCACGGTCGATCACGGGAAGATTCCTGCCCATACATTGATCTCCAACGAGTTCACCGTGCTGCCCAGCCAATTGCTGGAGCTCAACGTGCAGTGCAACAGGCCGATGCTGTTTGCCCTGGTGGGGCTGGACAACCGCGCCGAGTCCTCACTGGCGCCCGGTTTTTTCTACGGCCTGGGCCGCAACATTCACGTCCCGGCCGAGCGCCTGGGATCGGTGGCGCTGTCTTACCGCAACCCGGTGGGTGACGCGCAACCCATGCAAACCCTGGCCTCCAGCGACAACGGTGAAACCTGGTCGCCGGAACCCAATGCCTACCCCAAATCCTATGTCGGCTTTGCCCCGCCCGGTGACCGCCAACCCGACTTTATCGGCCAGTTGAGCGCCCAGTTGCGCATCGACACGTCCATCAACTTCGCCCAGTACCTGACCCTCAATCAGGAAGTGCCGCTCGATGGCTCCATCGTGCTGGACTTGCGCTACCTCTGACCTCTTCACGCAGCCCCCATGGAAAACCCCGTCATGACGACGACATTGTTCAACACCAGGGCCTGCATCGTGGCCCTGACACTGCTGTTTGGCGCCCCTGCGCAGGCCGACGGCATGGTCCCGGATACCTCCGTGGTCATCGTCTACGAAGCCGAAGGTGAGGCCGCTGTTTCGGTCACCAACACCGACAGCCAACTGGCCCTGCTGCACGTCACCTTGCAAGACATTCCCGAAGACAGCGAACCGCTGCTGGTGGTCACGCCGCCGCTGTCGCGGGTGGAGGCGGGCAAATCGCAACTGGTGCGGTTTATCCTGCAAAGCCCGCAACCGCTGCTGACCCAACGGCTGAAGCGGGCGATCTTCGAAGGTATGCCCCAGGGCCGCCCGGCCACCGAAGCGGGGCATGCCCGTGTGGGGGTGACGGTCCGCCAGAACCTGCCGGTGATCATTCATCCAAAAGGCCTGGCGCCCAATCGCACGCCCTGGACCGGACTCACCTGGTCGCAGCACGGCAACACCCTGCAGGTGCGCAACGACAGCCCGTATGTAGTGCGCCTGGCCCAGGAACTGCGCCTGCTGCCCGGCGATGGCAAGGCCATGCTGCCACGCACCTACGTGTTGCCAGGGGAAACCCTGAGTGTGCCGGCCACCGGCGGCCCTGCCAGCAAAGTGCGGCTGCAACCGGCCACCGTCTATGGCTTTGCCGTGGCCGCCTACGAAGCCCCTATCACCTGACGAAAAAACCAAGAGCCAGGCGTCCTGCCCCCCTGTAGGCGCCGGCTTGCCGGCGAAAAAAACGAGAGCAACGCGAGGCACCAGACCCCCCGCGCAATCGTCGACGGCTTTCGCTGGTCAGCCGGCGCCCACAGTGGGCCTGCTCGAAGACCGTCGCCAGGGCGCACAGACGCCCATCACTCGAGTGCCTTTCGTGAAAACAGTATTGAGCTGCCGTGCCGGCAACGCCGTGCCCACACGGTTCACCTTCCCCACCCTGCTGCTGGCGGGAGTCCTATTGCCCGCCACGGGCTGGGCCCAGGAGCAGCCGGGCTTCGACGCCACCACCCTGCACCAGCGCGGTATCGACCCGCAGTTGGCCAGCCTGCTACTGGACGCCCCGCGTTTTACCGCAGGCCAGCACGCCGTGACCTTGCGGGTCAATGGCCAGCACCGCGGGCGCCTGGAAGTGCGCTTCGATGCACAGGGCCGCCTGTGCTTTGACCAGGCCTTGCTGGACGCCGCCAACCTGGTGGTGCCCGATGACAGCGGCCCCTGTCACGATGTGCTCGCGCAGTATCCGCAAAGCCTGGTAGAACCCGAGCCGGCCAACCTCAGCGTATCGCTGGTGGTGCCGACCGAGGCGCTGCGGCCGTTGCAACAGGACGTCTCGGGCTATCGGACCGGGGGGTTTGCCGGCCTGCTCAATTACGATCTCACCGGGTTCTACAACCGCTTCGGTGACGACGACAGCCGGTTCGGCTCGGCCAACACCGAAGTGGGTTTCAACGCCGGTGACTGGATCGTGCGCAGCCGCCAGGTGCAGACCTGGCAGGATGGCCTGTCGCGCAGCACCCACCTGGAAGCCTACGCCCAACGCACCTTTGCCAACCATCAGGCAGTGCTGCAGACGGGGCAGATCAACCTCTACAACCCGGTACTGGCCGGCGCGCAGATCACCGGGGTGCAAGTGCTCACCGAACAGGCCCTGCAGGAGCAAGGCCAGGGCGCAACCATCGAAGGCATCGCCAACAGTCCGGCCCAGGTCGAGGTGCGGCAGAACGGCGCGTTGATTCACTCCACAGTGGTGCCAGCCGGGCCGTTTTCCCTGACCGATGTGCGCCGCCTGAACTCACGCTCGGACGTCGAAGTCACGGTCAAGGAAAGCAGCGGTGGCGAACGCCGCTTTACGGTCCCCGCCGCCATGCTCGGCCTTGGGTTGCCCGCGCCGGGGTATTCGGTGGCGGCAGGCCGCGTGCGCAATATCGGCGATGCCCAGGGCGACGATCCGTGGGTGGTCAGCGCGGGCTGGACCGGCGCTGTACATCCGCAGCTGTCCCTGGGCAGTGGCGTGCTGGCGTCCAGCGAATACCGGGCGGCGGGGCTGAGCCTGGGGTGGCTGCCGTGGCTCGACAGCCAGGTGCAATTGGCCACCCAAGTGGCCGACACCCAGGCCCCGGACAAAGTCCGGGGGGTGCAGACCGACCTGTCATGGTCCCAGCGCCTGAATGAACAATGGGCGTTCAGCGTGGCCAACTCCTGGCGCACACCGGGCTACCGGGAACTGGAAGAAGCCACCTATGAACCGCAATCCACCCAGCAGCGCCGCTCCCGTTATCGCGATCAACAGAGCGCCACGGTGGGCTGGTCCCACCCGTGGCTGGGGGCATTCAGTGCCGGGGTGTCGCGCTCCAGCAGCTTTGATGGCGACAGCAGCAGCCGCGGCCTGGCGTCCTGGGGCACCAGCGTCGGTAGCGTGTCGTTGTCGGCCAGTGCCGAGTGGCAGATGGGCGGCCACCAGCAGCAGGACAACGCGGTGTACCTGAATGTCAGCCTGCCGTTGGGTGAGAACCGTCGGGTGCGGGGCTGGGTCCGCAATTCGGGCGGCGAACATCGCACGGGGCTGGGACTGAACGAACAGATCGACGATCAACTGAGTTATCGCGTCAGCGCCGAACACGACACCCGTGACCAACAAGTGGAAACCACCCTCGGCGTCTCCGCCCTGCCCCGCTACAGCCAGCTGGACTTCAGTTACAGCCGCTCCGACGCCGAGCGTTCAAGCTACCAGGGCAGCGCCCGCGGCGGCGTGGTGGTGCACGACGGTGGCGTGACGTTTTCCCCTTATCCGGTGCGCGACACCTTTGCCGTGGTCGCGGTGGGCGACATGGGCGGGATCAAGCTGAGCACCCCCAGCGGCCCGGTATGGACCGACTGGCAAGGCCAGGCCGTCGTCCCCCAGGTGAGCGCCTATGGCCGCAGCCCGGTGGAAGTGCAGACCCGCTCGCTGCCGCGCAATGCCGATATCAACAATGGCCTGACGATGATCTCGGCCGGGCGCGGGGCGGTGGATCGGGTGGACTTCGCAGTGACGTTGACCCGCCGGGTGTTGCTCACCGCACGCACCGAACAGGGCGTGCTGTTGCCCCGCGGGGCCTCGGTCAGTACCGCCAGCGGCGAGTTCGTGACCCTGGTCCAGGACAGCGGCCAGGTGTTTCTGCCCAACGTGCTGGAGCCATCGGGATTGTGGGTCAGCGCGCCAGGTCTGGCGCGTTGCCGGCTGCAGTTCGAACTGCCGGCCAAGGGCGATCCCCAGGTGTATTTCGAAACCGCGCCCGCGCGCTGCAACCCCTTATGAGGAAGATCACCATGCCCCTTCTGCGCGCCCTGCGGCGACTGACCGCTGCAGTGCTGAGCGTCGGCCTCGCCGGCAACGCCCTGGCCAATGACGAGTGCCAGTTGAATATCAGCGAGTCGCTGCTGGACTTCGGCCAGATGAGCCGTCTTGCACAAAACGACAGTGCCCCCCAGCGTCTGCTCGGCGAACGCCGCTTGAGCCTGAACCTCAATTGCCCGCAACCGTCGGACATGAGCGTGTTCTATAGCGCCCTGGCTGCAAATGCACACCGCCTGCAATTTACCGAGCACGGCACCTATGCCCTGCATGTCAGCGATGGCGTGCTGGATGGCCAGGCCGTGGAGCTGGGGTTGTTGCCTGGCGCCGGCCAGCCACCGGCCAGCGTCGCTAGCGCATTGAGCTGGCGGCCAGGCCATGGCGTCGCACCGGTACAAGGTGCCAGCGTGGTCCAGGGCCGGCAGTTTTCCCTGCAACTGAGCCTCAGCGCCTGGGCCGATGTGGCCGCCACCCACGTGCGTGAGGCAACCACCTGGGAAGTGTCCGGGACATTCGACGCACGCCAGAGTGGGCGCTACCGGGAACTGACCCTGCACGCCCACTTCGCCCCTGCCGCCTGCACCCCATTGCTGTCCAATGGCGGCCTGGTGGACTACGGCACGTTGCTGGCCAAGGACCTGAGCGCCACCCAAGAAAACCCACTACCCACCCGCACCTTGCAGTTTTCCGTGAGCTGCGATGCGCCCGCACGCTTTGCCTTGCTGATGCATGACAACCGCTTCGGCTCGGCTACCGGCGGCACCGATGAAACCGCCTACGGCCTGGACCTGGACGCCAGCCGGAACAAGATCGGACGCTACTACCTGAACATCGACCCCGCAGACTTCAGCGCCGATAGTTTCGGCACGCTGTATCGCACCGACTCCACCAGCAATGGCCGGGCGTGGAGCAGCTCCAGTGCCCGGCAAATCCCAATCGCCGCCAACAGCCTGATGGGCTTCACCAACAGCGTCGGCAACACCCAGGGCCCGATTGCCATCCAGCACCTGGCCGGCACGGTACGCGTCAAGGCCTACCTGGCTCCGATCCAGTCCCTGGACCTGCGCAACGTGGTGCATATCAACGGCTCCGGCACCCTCGAAATCATCTACCTCTGACCTCTGGAACCTGTCTTATGAACAACTTGAGCCTGGCTGTTTCTTCCCTGCTGCTGTGGGCCGCCCTCCCTGCGACAGCAGCCTCGACCGTCGACCTGAGCGTCACGGGCCGGATCACGCCCACCGCCTGCACCCCACTGCTGTCCAGTGGCGGGCTGATCGACTACGGCAAGATTTCCCAGCAGGACCTGAACCTCGAACGCGGCACGCGCCTGCCAATCAAGCAACTGCAAGTCAGTATCGGCTGCAACGCCCCGAGTCGCTTTGCCTTGCGCATGCGCGACAATCGCGATGGCACGGCCACGGTCAACAGCGAGATTTACTACGGGCTGGGGCTGGACCACAGCGGCAATCGCATCGGCCTCTACTCCATGAGTTTCGACCCGCGCCACACCCTGGTGGACAGCACCGCAACGGTCTTTGGCACCGAGTCCACCACAGGCGGCCTGGCCTGGCGCACGGCCAACCTCAACCCCATCGATATCGGCGCCAACAGCTACTTGGGGTTCACCGACATTCAGGGCAGCACCGCCGGGCCGTCGGCGATCCATGAGCTGGTCAGCACGGTCAAGGTCGAAGCGGTGATCAATGCCCGGCAGAACCTGGACCTGAGCCGCGACACCCCGCTCGACGGCTCGGCGACTCTGGAAGTGCTGTACCTCTAGAGTTTTTCGCTGCTGACCTGCACATACAGCGCACGCCCGGCGCCGAGCCCGGCGGCGATTGCGCCAAGGCCGATCAGCGCGAAAATCCAGCCGATGGCAGTCCAGCCGCCGGTCCAGTCGTGTACCAGGCCGACCGCGAACGGGCCGAGGGAAGCCAGGGTGTAGCCGATGCCCTGGGCCATGCTCGACAGGTTGGCGGCCACGTGGGAGTCGCGCGAGCGCAGCACGATCAGGGTCAGCGCCAGGCTGAACGTGCCACCCTGGCCCAGGCCCAGCAGGATCGCCCAGCCCCACAAACCGTCCAGCGGTGCGTACAGGCACCCGAACAAACCGCCGAGGGTCAGCAGCATGACCACCACAATCGCCAGGCGCTGGTCCTTGCCACGGGTGGCTAACCAGGGGGCGGCCAGGGAACTGGCCAACTGCACGATGATCGAGCCGGACAGGGCCAACCCGGCTTCGGTGGCACTCAGGCCACGGCCGATGAGGATCGACGGCAACCAGCCGAACACGATGTAGGCCAGGGAGGATTGTAGGCCCATATACAAGGTCACCTGCCAGGCCAGCGGATCACGCAACAGCCCCTTGACCCGATAAGCCACCTGGTGCGCACCGTGCCTGTGCCCCACTTGCGGCAACCAGAACAGCGCCGCCACCAGTGCCGGCAGCATCCAGAAGCCCAGGCCGATGTTCCAGCTGTCGGCGAAATAGTGGCTCAACGGCACGCTGGCACCGGCCGCCAACGCCGCGCCCAGGCACAGGGCCATGGTGTAGACACCGGTCATGGCCCCGGCCTGCCTGGCAAAGTCACGCTTGACGATACCCGGCAACAACACCCCGATGATGCCGATACTGGCCCCGGCCAGCAGGCTGCCGGCGAACAGCCCGACCTCACCGAACGAGCTGCGCAGAATGATCCCGGCGGCCAGGGTCAATAAAATCCCCAGCACCACCCGTTCGGCGCCAAAACGGCGGGCCAGGATCGGCGCCATGGGCGCAAACAGGCCCAGGCACAGCACCGGCAAGGTAGTCAGCAGCCCGGCCTGGGCCGCCGACAGCCCCAGGCTGCTGGACACTTCGCTGAGCAACGGCGCCATGCTCGACAGCGCCGGACGCAGGTTCAACGCCACCAGGATCAGGCCCAGCAACAACAGCCACGGGCGATGCACCTGCACCGGGCTGTGCTGGACCACCGCATCATCGGCTTCGGCGTCGATCAGCAATTCTTCAAGGGCGTTATCTGCACGGGGCATGGCGTTCTCGGGTTCAAGGTTCATTGATCAACTGCCGGGACAGCGCCTTGGCACGCTCCGGGTCCTGCTGTTCCACGGCCTCGAGCAGTTCGACATGCAGGTCGAATACCGCCTGGCGGCGCGGCTTGATATTCAGGGTTTGGCGCAACTGGGCGCCGACAATGCTCGAAAAGTACTGGTACAGCTCACTCAGGGCCGGGTTGTGGGCCGCATCCACCAGGCGCTTGTGGAACACCAGGTCGCACTGGATGTAGTGCTCCAGGTCGCCGTGGTAGTGCTCGCCACTGGCCTGCAGCGCCTGGCGCAGCTGTAGCAAATCCTCCGGCGTACGGCGCAAGGCCGCCAGGCCAATGGCCTCGACTTCGAGAATCTGCCGCGTCTCCTGGGCCTGGACCAGGGTGCAATGAGACATGGCATTCATCACCCCCAACGGGTCGGTCATCGAGCGTAGGTAGCTGCCGTCCCCTTGGCGGATCTCGATCAACCCGGAAAACGCCAGCACGCGCATCGCCTCGCGCACGGTGTTGCGGCTGATGCCCAGCTCGGCAGACAGCTCCGGCTCGGTGGGCAGGCGTTCACCAATGGCCCACTTGCCCTGGGTGATGCGCTGGCGCAGTTGATCGAGGGCCAGATCGACCAGGGAGCGTTTGATAAGCGGGGCGATGTTTGGCATGGGCCTGGTGCTTTCGTCCAATCATAGGATGAATTTTCGTACAGCCTATTCGGAGTTGCCTACGGAAGCAACGCACTAGGATTTTCAGGCGGGCAAAAGAACCGAATTTTCGATTAGTAAAATTACCCTCTGAGGGTAATTATTGAACGCAGGTGTCTTATGGAAAAGTACACACCTCATTACGATTTGGCGGTGATAAAGGCGGATGTCAGGCGGCTTGGGAGGAACGCATTTACCAAGACAGCACAGCAATGTGCCTGGAACCTGCGCTTGAGCATCGAGGAAATACAGGAAGTGATCTATGCGTTGGAAAACTGGATGTTGTACAAGTCGATGACCACTTATGGAGACCATCGAGTCTGGCAGGACGTGTACCACACTCACTCAAAAGACCGGGAGATTTACATCAAGGTCACTTACCGCACAGACGGAAGGCCTCCGGTAATCTCCTTCAAGGAGAAAAATCCATGAAAAAAACCGAGCTGTGCTACATCTGTGGCGCCCCTGATGCCTTGAGCTATTTCGAGGGCCGCAGCGAAACCATCAGTGTCCACGGCATGGAGCGTCGGGTCGACAATCTTTCAGGCTGGGAATGCAAAGCCTGCGGCGACGGCTTTTGGGACCCCGAGACCGATAGTGCCGATCGCTATGGAGAAGCAGGTGACGAGTTAGTTCTGGCAGCTCGGAAAATGATCGGCACCGAGATGAAACGCATCCGTCGAAAACTTCACCTTACACAAAAGGAAGCGGTGCAATGGTTGTCCGGGGGCGGCCACAACGCGTTCTCTCGATATGAGCGCGGTGAGCTTATGGCGCCCAAACCCTTGGTGCTGTTGATGCGGTTGTTGGACCGTCACCCGCACTTGCTGGCGGAGGCAAAAGTCCTCGCCGAAGGTGCTGATTTGCACGCAGCCTTCACGTATGCCGTAAACAACGACGCTGAAGCACTCAAAGCTTCCTAGCTCGCAAAAAACAAACCCGGCGCCAGGCCGGGTTTGCTTTTGAACATCACATCGCAATCAATGCAAAATCTGACTCAAGAACAACTGGGTCCGCTCATTCTGCGGGTTGTCGAAGAAGTCATTGGGCGCCGCCTGTTCCACGATCTCGCCTTTGTCCATAAAGATCACGCGGTTGGCCACGGTGCGCGCAAAGCCCATTTCGTGGGTTACGCACAACATGGTCATGCCGTCCTCAGCCAAGCCGATCATGGTGTCCAGCACCTCCTTGACCATCTCCGGGTCGAGGGCCGAGGTTGGCTCGTCGAACAGCATGATTTTCGGCTTCATGCACAAGGCACGGGCAATGGCCACGCGCTGTTGCTGGCCGCCGGACAATTGCCCCGGAAATTTGTGGGCCTGCTCCGGGATGCGCACGCGCTCCAGGTAGTGCATGGCAATTTCCTCAGCCTTGCGCTTGGGCATCTTGCGCACCCACATCGGCGCCAGCGTGCAGTTCTGCAGGATGGTCAGGTGCGGGAACAGGTTGAAGTGCTGGAACACCATGCCCACTTCGCGGCGCACGCTTTCGATCTGCTTGAGGTCGTTGGTCAGCTCCACGCCATCGACCACGATGCGCCCCTGCTGGTGTTCTTCCAGGCGGTTGAGGCAGCGGATGGTGGTGGATTTGCCCGAGCCCGACGGGCCGCACAGCACGATACGCTCGCCCTGCTTGACGTTGAGGTTGATGTCTTTCAACACATGGAACTGGCCGTACCACTTGTTGACGCCCTGCATCTGGATAATGCCTTCAGGGCTCACAGGCTGTTTGATTGCTTCGCTCATCAAAAGAACTCCTAACGCTTGTGGCCAGTGTCGAGCTTGTGTTCCAAATGAATGGAATAGCGCGACATACCAAAACAGAAAATCCAGAACACCAGGGCCGCGAACACATAGCCCTCAGTGGCCATGCCCAGCCATTTCGGGTCGGAGGCGGCTTGCTTGACGCTGTTGAGCAGGTCGAACAGACCGATGATGATCACCAGGCTCGTGTCCTTGAACAGCGCGATAAAAGTGTTGACGATGCCGGGGATCACCAGCTTCAACGCTTGCGGCAGGATCACCAGGCCCATGCTGCGCCAGTAGCCCAGGCCCATCGCGGCGGCGGCTTCGTATTGCCCCTTGGGAATCGCCTGTAGGCCACCGCGCACCACTTCCGCCACGTAGGCCGACTGGAACAGGATTACACCGATCAACGCCCGCAGCAGCTTGTCGAAGTTCATGCCTTCTGGCAGGAACAGCGGCAGCATCACAGACGCCATGAACAGCACCGTGATCAACGGCACGCCGCGCCAGAACTCGATAAAGGTCACACAGATCACGCGAATCGCCGGCATCTTGGAGCGCCGCCCCAACGCCAGCACGATGCCCAGCGGCAAGGCGCCAGCGATACCGACGGTGGCGATCACCAGGGTCAGCATCAGCCCGCCCCATTGGCTGGTCGCGACGTTGGCCAGGCCAAGGATTCCGCCGTGCAGCAGGAAGAAGGCGATGATCGGGTACACCACCAGAAAGCCCAGGCCGTAGATCGCCTTGGGTTTAAAACGCGAGATGAACAACGGCGCCACGCCGACGATGGCCAACCACACGGTCAGGTCCACGCGCCAGCGCAGGTCGCCGGGGTAATAGCCGTACATGAATTGCCCGAAGCGCTGCTGGACAAACACCCAGCAAGCACCCTCCTTTGTGCAATCGGCCCGGGTAGTGCCGACCCAGTTCGCGTCGAGGATCGCCCACTGCACAATCGGCGGCACCACCAAGTAGACCAGGTAGATCGCCAGCAACGTCAGCAGGGTGTTGAACCCACTGGAGAACAGGTTGGCGCGCATCCATGCCATCGGCCCGAACACTTTGTTCGGTGGTGGCATGTCAGGTTTGAAAGTATGGGAAGTCATGCTGGTTTCCTCACCGCTCGATCAGCGCAATGCGCTTGTTGTACCAGTTCATCAGCAGGGAAATGCTGATGCTGATCGCCAGGTACACGCTCATGGTGATGGCAATGACCTCGATGGCCTGGCCGGTCTGGTTGAGCACCGTGCCGGCAAACAGCGACACCATCTCCGGGTAGCCGATGCCGGCGGCCAGGGATGAGTTTTTCGCCAGGTTCAGGTATTGGCTGGTCAAAGGCGGAATGATCACCCGCAGGGCTTGCGGGATAATGACCTTGCGCAGCGTAGGCCCCGGGCGCAGGCCCAGGGAGCGCGCAGCTTCGGTCTGGCCGTGGCTCACCGACTCAATGCCCGAGCGCACGATTTCGGCGATAAACGCGGCGGTGTAGACGGTCAGCGCCAAGGTCAGCGCCAGCAGTTCGGGGATCAATACCCAGCCGCCGACAAAGTTGAAACCCGCAAGCCTGGGTATTTCCCAGTGCAGCGGCACACCGAAGATCAAGGTGCACAACGTCGGAATCACGATGAACAGCGCCAGGCCCGCCCAGATTTTATGGAACGGTACGCCGGTGGCTTCAAAGCGCTTGTTGGCCCAACGCGCCATCAGCACGACTGCCACGATGGCCACCACCACACTGGCCACAAACGGCCAAAAACCGTCGGCCGCCAGCGCCGCCGGCATATTCAGGCCCCGGGCGCTCATAAAGAAGGTGTCGCCCAGGTTATGGCTGTTGCGCGGCAACGGCATGGTCAGGAACACCGCGAAATACCAGAACAGGATCTGCAACAACGGCGGAATGTTGCGGAACACTTCCACATACACGGTCGCCAGTTTGTTGATCATCCAGTTCGGTGACAGCCGCGCCACCCCAATGACGAACCCGAGCAGCGTCGCCAGGACCACACCGATCACGGTCACCAGCAAGGTGTTGAGCAGGCCGATCACAAAGACCCGGGCATAACTGTCCGATTCGGTGTAGTCGATCAAATGCTGAGCGATGCCAAACCCGGCACTGCGCTCCAGGAAGTCGAAACCGGAGGTAATGCCCCGGTGCTGAAGATTGGTTTGCGTGTTGTTAAACAGGTACCAGCCCAACGAGACCACCGCCACGATGGTGATGATCTGGAACAGCCACCCACGCACTTTTGGATCACTGAAGCTGAGCTTCTGTTTTGGTGCGCCGATTTGAGTTTGCATTAAGTGCCCCTGGAATAATGGAACAGAACATCACCCGGCGGTTGGCCCACCGGGTGATAGAACCATCAGCTATCAGCGCACTGGTGGTGCGTATTGAATGCCACCGTTGTTCCACAGCGCGTTCAGGCCACGGTCGATTTCCAGTGGGGTGCTCTTGCCCAGGTTGCGTTCGAACACTTCGCCGTAGTTGCCGACCTGCTTGACGATCTGTACCACCCAGTCCTTCTTCACTTTCAGGTCTTTTCCGTACTCCCCGTCAGCCCCCAGCAGACGCGCAACGTCCGGGTTCTTGGTGGACTTGGCTTGGTCCTCGACGTTTTTCGAGGTGACGCCGGCTTCTTCAGCATTGAGCATGGCGTAGCCTACCCAACGCACGATGGCCAGCCACTCGTCGTCGCCGTTGCGCACGACCGGGCCCAGGGGCTCCTTGGAAATGGTTTCCGGCAATACCACGTAGTCTTTCGGCGCGGCCAGCTTGCTGCGCTGGGCGAACAGTTGCGACTTGTCGGAGGTCAGCACGTCGCAGCGCCCGGACTCCAGGGACTTGGCGCTTTCGTCGGAGGTATCGAAGGTGATCGGGGTGTACTTGAGGTTATTGCCACGGAAGTAGTCGGAAACGTTCAGCTCAGTGGTAGTACCGGCCTGGATGCAGATGGTCGCACCGTCCAGTTCCTTGGCACTTTTTACCCCCAGCTTGCTGTTGACCAAAAAGCCGATGCCGTCGTAGTAGGTGATGAACCCTGGGAATTTCAGGCCCATGCCCGCATCACGGGAGCTGGTCATGGTGGTGTTGCGCGAGAGGATGTCGACTTCGCCAGACTGCAGCGCGGTGAAACGCTCCTTGGCATTCAACTGGCTGAATTTGACCTTGGTCGCGTCACCGAACACGGCAGCGGCCACGGCGCGGCAGTAGTCAGCGTCGATCCCGAGGATCTTGCCGCTGGCATCCGGCACCGAGAACCCCGGTAAACCATCACTGACGCCACATTGCACAAAACCTTTCTTCTGTACCGCATCCAGGGTGGCACCGGCCTGGGCCAGGCCACTGATGCCCAGGACGGTCGCCGCGGTCACGATGGCCAGGGTAGACTTCAATACCTTCATTCAAACCTCCAATTGCTCTTGTTGTGTCGGAGCTCCAACCTCTGCGCACCCTTATGAGGCGATATCGACCCGTGTTGGCTTTTTTTTGGGTCAAGCGACAGAGACTTTCGCTGTAATTGCAGCGGCTATCCCAGAGGCGGCAGTCACTGATAGTGTTACCGTCCTCAGATAGTTCTGACATCGACCTACACATAGCAAGCGGCGTACCAGAGTGTCTGCTGAGCCGTTTCAGCCCAGGATCAATCGCAAAACAGTCAGCCATGCGACATCTTGTTAACTGAGCCACCGTCCACGCACCGCCCCGACGCCCCCCATCGGCGCGCACGCACATTTTTGGAGCAAACATGACCGAACCCTTGATTCTTCAGCCCGCCAAGCCCGCAGACGCCTGCGTAATCTGGTTGCATGGCCTGGGTGCCGATCGCTACGACTTCCTACCAGTGGCCGAAGCGTTGCAGGAAACCTTGCTGTCCACGCGCTTTGTATTGCCCCAGGCGCCGACCCGTGCGGTGACCATCAATGGTGGCTACGAGATGCCAAGCTGGTACGACATATTGGCCATGAGTCCGGCACGGGCCATCAGCCGCGAACAGCTGGATGAGTCGGCAGACATGGTCATCGATTTGATCGAACAACAAAAAGCCAGCGGGATAGACGCCTCGCGAATTTTCCTTGCCGGCTTTTCCCAGGGTGGCGCCGTGGTCCTGCACGCCGCGTTTGTGAAATGGCAGGGTGCCTTGGGTGGCGTGCTTGCCCTCTCCACTTATGCGCCGACTTTCAGCGATGAGCTGGAACTGTCCGCCAGCCAGCAGCGAATTCCAGCCCTGTGCCTGCATGGCCAGTACGATGAGGTGGTGCAGAACGCCATGGGCCGCAGCGCCTACGAGCATTTAAAGCTGCGTGGTGTCACCGTGACATGGCAGGAATACCCAATGGGTCACGAGGTGTTACCCGAAGAAATCCGCGACATCGGCACCTGGTTGTCCGGCCGCCTGGGCTCAAAGCCCGCCATTATGTAGCCGCATGACCAACGCACTACGCCGCGCCCGATTCTTGCATTACACTGGCCGGCGTACATTCCTTAACCAATTGATGAGATGACCGTGCTCAAAGCACTCAAGAAGATGTTCGGTAAAAGCGAGGCTGAACCACTCGCCCCTGTTCCCAGCGCCCCTGTCCAAACGTCCGGCAGCCGCAATGATGGTAAACAGCCTGGCCGAACCGCGCCTGTTGCCTCGCCAAAACCGCCGCCCGCCACGCCTGCTGTCCCGGCCCCTGTCGCCGCCCAGCCCGCAGAAGAACCGCCGCGCGCAGAAAAACCGCGCCGCGAACGCGCGCCAAAACCTGTGGTAAAGCCGTGGAAGCTGGAAGACTTCGTGGTCGAGCCCCAAGAGGGCAAGACTCGCTTTCATGACTTCAAGCTGGCTCCGGAACTGATGCACGCCATCCAGGACCTGGGGTTTCCGTATTGCACACCGATCCAGGCCCAGGTCCTGGGCTTTACCCTGGCCGGCAAAGACGCCATCGGCCGCGCCCAGACCGGCACCGGCAAGACCGCTGCGTTCCTGATCTCGATCATTACCCAGTTGCTGCAGACCCCACCGCCCAAAGAGCGCTACATGGGTGAGCCACGGGCGCTGATCATCGCCCCGACCCGCGAACTGGTGGTGCAGATCGCCAAGGACGCCGCCGACCTGACCAAGTACACCGGGCTCAACGTCATGACGTTCGTCGGTGGCATGGACTTCGACAAACAGCTCAAGCACCTGGAAGCGCGGCACTGCGACATCCTGGTCGCCACTCCGGGCCGTTTGCTGGACTTCAACCAGCGCGGCGACGTGCACCTGGACATGGTCGAAGTGATGGTGCTGGACGAAGCCGACCGGATGCTCGACATGGGTTTTATCCCACAAGTGCGTCAGATCATTCGCCAGACCCCACCGAAAAACGAGCGCCAGACCCTGCTGTTCTCCGCGACCTTCACCGAAGACGTGATGAACCTTGCCAAGCAATGGACCACCGACCCGTCCATCGTCGAGATCGAGGCACTGAACGTTGCCAGCGAGAACGTCGAGCAGCATATCTATGCCGTGGCCGGTGCCGACAAATACAAGCTGCTCTACAACCTGGTCAACGACAACGGCTGGGAGCGGGTCATGGTGTTTGCCAACCGCAAGGACGAAGTCCGGCGCATCGAAGAACGCCTGGTACGCGATGGCGTCAACGCCGCGCAGTTGTCGGGCGATGTGCCGCAGCACAAGCGCATCAAGACCCTGGAAGGCTTTCGCGAGGGCAAGATCCGCGTGCTGGTGGCCACTGATGTGGCGGGCCGCGGGATTCATATCGATGGCATCAGCCACGTGATCAACTTCACCCTGCCGGAAGTGCCGGACGACTACGTACACCGCATCGGCCGTACCGGCCGGGCGGGCGCTGCGGGTGTATCGATCAGCTTTGCCGGGGAAGACGATTCGTATCAATTGCCGTCGATTGAAACCCTGCTGGGCCGCAAGATCAGCTGCGAGACGCCGCCGACGCACTTGCTGCGCCCCGTAGAGCGTAAACGCCCTTAAGCTGGACTGCGGTAAACCATGTGGGAGCGGGCTTGCTCGCGAATGCAGTGGATCAGTCAATATATCCAGAGACTGACACACCGCATTCGCGAGCAAGCCCGCTCCCACATTGGCTTTCAGCGCTTTTATATTCAAGGAGGAACCCATGAACCAGGCCGACTACCTCATCATCGGCGGCGGCATCGCCGGTGCCAGCGCCGGTTACTGGCTGTCTCGACACGCCCGCGTCATCGTGCTGGAGCGTGAGTCCATGCCGGGCTATCACGCAACCGGCCGCTCCGCCGCCCTGTACATCGCGGCCTACGGCACGCCGCAAGTGCGCGCCCTGACCCTGGGCAGCCGCGACTTCTTCGATCACCCGCCCGCAGGTTTCAGCGAACACCCCTTGCTCACGCCCCGTGGCGAACTGCTGGTGGACCTGGCGGGCGATCCTGACGAGTTGCAGCGCCAATACCTGAGCGCCAAGGCGCTGGTGCCCGAGACGCGGCTGCTGAGTGCCGAGCAGGCGCTGCGTATGCTGCCGATCCTGCGCGCGGAAAAAGTCCACGGCGCGATCTACGACCCGACGGTCTGCGATATCGACACCGATGCGCTGTACCAGGGCTACTTGCGTGGCATTCGGCGCAATGGCGGGCAAATCCACACCGACAACGAGGTGCAGAAACTGGCCCGTGACGATCAAGGCCAGTGGCAAGTGCGCACCGCGCAACAGCGCTTCAGTGCCCCCGTAATCATCAACGCCGCCGGGGCCTGGGCCGACCAAGTCGCGGAACTGGCCGGCGCCGAAAAAATCGGCCTGCAACCCAAGCGCCGCAGTGCCTTTATCTTCGCCCCGCCGGCAGACGTGAATATCCATGCCTGGCCGGAGCTGGCCGCCCTCGACGGCTCGTTCTACATGAAGCCCGACGCCGGCATGTTCCTCGGCTCCCCGGCCAATGCCGACCCGGTCGAGCCCCACGACGTGCAGCCCGAAGAACTGGACATCGCCACGGGGATTTATCACATCGAACAGGCCACCACCCTGAGCATCCGCCGCCCCACGCGCACCTGGGCCGGGCTGCGCAGTTTTGTCAGCGATGGCGACCTGGTGTGTGGCTTTGATCCGCAGGTAGAGGGCTTGTTCTGGGTCGCGGCCCAGGGTGGCTACGGCATCCAGACCTCACCGGCGATGGGCCAGGCCAGCGCGGCGCTGGTGCGTGGGCTGGCGTTACCCGAAGCGTTGGTGGGAGCGGGGTTGACCGAGGCGATGTTGTCGCCCCGGCGTCTGGGTTAATGCGGCGTTTGCCAAGACTACCCTCGATACAATTCCCCCAGGATGGGCTGGCGAATGCGCGAGGCTTCCTCTCTGAATGACTGGTAGAAGCCGGCGCTGCTGCCGGGCATATCGACCACTCGACTGGCAGTGGGTTGTGACTGGGGTTGGGCTGGAGCAGGGCCGCCGCCTTCCGGTCGAGGTGTGGCCGGTGAGCCGACTCTCGCTTGAATCGAGCGCCCCAGATTGGTAAATCTCAATACAGCCCGTGTAGCCCCAAAAAGCTGGCTGTATGGGGTGATGCCCCATTTATCGGTGAATTTGTAAGATAAGCCCAACATGCGTTTGCCCCCCGCGATTAACCCCAAGGCGGCGGGACTTTCCAGCAGTTTTCCGGTTCCGGCCGCCTTTGAGGCCGCAGAGGTGTAGGTCATGTGCCACGAGGTATAAGCCCCCCCAATACCCACTACCAACGAGGCAATTGAAAACCCGAGGGAGGCCCACCCCAGCCTACGGATGATGTGCGAACGGTCCCACCCCATGGCTTTATCGACCTCGGCAGTAGCCAGCCCCGCGACACTCAACGTCCCGCCGACAACACCGAGCCCCGCTCCGACGGTGATCGCTGCCTTGGAGGCGATAACCCACCCTGTGGCGGCAGCGGCGGCAGCGGCAATCGTAGCGCCAGCCGCAGTCGCAGTGGCTGCCGCGCCCGCAAAAACCCCCGCAACGACCGGCGCCCCCACAGCGGTCATCGCCACTGTTGCCGCAGCTAACCCCGCAGCAACTGACGTTGCCGAAGCTGCAGCAGCTGATACCGTGGCCGCAAGACCGACAGCCCCAAACCCAAGCGTTACCACCGACAACGCCAGTGCTACCCCGGTCAATACCCACTTCACCCAGCCAGGCCACATCCCACTAGGATCGCGCATGTTGATCGGGTTGCCGGCACAGTAGGCATAGCAATTGATCCCCCCCTCATCAAATGGGCCCAACAGATCAGGCTGCAAGAACATCCTCAGGCTAGGACTGTAGGCCCGCAGACCATTACCGAGGAAATACAGGTTGGTCGGCACATCCAGACGCTCGCCATTGAACGCCGGCAGTTGCAGGTCGGCCATGCTGCGGACCTTGCCATCATCCAGGGGGATATATGCATCACCATAGGGCGTATAGTGCCGGCGGACATGGGGCTGACCGGGAGTTGACAGGCCGCGCACACTACCGCTGGCATCGTTCATATGCAGTTGTGGGCCGTCCACGCCACCACTGCGCGCCATCACCTCATCCCCACCGTCAGCGAAACGGATCTTTTTACTGCCTTCAACCAGCAGATCCAGACGCCTACCGGCGTATGCCAGCATCACGGGCGGTTCAGCGCCCCGGGATGCATGCACCTGGCGCGCCTCGGCATCGTACTTATAGCTGTAGTTGAGAGGGCCGGCCTTCACCGCCGTCAGTTGTTCAAAGCCATTGTACGTATAGGCGTGGCCCTCTGGGCTCGCCTGCAAATTGCCCGCTGCATCATATGTCAGGGTGACATCCTGCACCGGGCGGGTATGGGTCAGGCGGGTCAACTGCGTGGGGTCGGTACCGGTAAAATAACGTTGGCAGGTGTCTTGTGTGCCATCGGCAAATGCAGTGACGACCCGCGTGATGTTATTGAGGCTGTCGAAGGTGTAATCCTCCCCGACAATGCCCCGGCCCAGGTGATCCTTGGGATGTTCAGGCCCCTCACAGCGATAGGTCTTGAGCCGCAGGTAGGCGTCGTAGGTGAAGGTCTCGCCAATGACCACCTGTGAACTCGCATTGCGAAGAAACCGAGTCGCCAACATACCGTTGACGTAATACGTACTGGCCAACACCTGGAACAATGCACCGTTTTGCTCAAAGCGGCGCTCAGCTTCCCGACCCAGCGAGTCGTAGGTCACGCGTGTGAGAATCTTCGTGCTTTCATAGGTGGTGGTCAGGTTCTGCGGCCGGCCCAGGGTGTCGTAAGTCTGTTCGATCACCAGGGGGCCGGTGGTCATCTTGGAAAATCGCCCGAGGGTATCGTATGCAAGCGCACTGCGCTGGCCATCGGCTGAGGTCTGATGCAGCAGGCGCCCTGCGGGGGAGTAGCCATACTGGGAAGTCAGCGACGTACCGCTGGCGGTTTGAATGTCCTTCTCGGGATGGCCGATGGCATCCTGGAAAAGCTCATGGATCAGGCCATTGGCCTCCGAACGCGTCAATGCTCCGCCCACCGGATCATACCGGTAGGTGCTCACCGGCAGTCCTGTCATCTCAATCCGAGTCGGCACATCGAGTTGCTTGTCATAGGTCATGACCTGGCGCCCGCCACGGGGGGAAACCATGGCAATAGGTTCAAACCAACCGGCCTCGTATTCCCAGGTCGTAGCCTGTCCCGTCCCACGCACCTGGCTGGTCATCCGGCCCAGGCTGTCGTAAGTACGGGCCCCCAACCGCTTGCCGTCGACGGTGATGGCACTGGCCAACTCACTGCTGGTTCCTGGGACGTAGTCAGTTTTACTCAGCCGCTGCGGAGTACCGTCGACCGGTTTCTGCAGGGTCGTCACCAGCCGGTCAAACCCGTCGTAAGTCAACTCAGTGAGGGTTTTATTGATATCCAATACCGTCAGGCATCGCCCCAGGCCATCGTAGGTGTACGACTCCACTTCAACTTTATTGTTGCTGGCATCCAGGCGCTCGACCTTGATCGGCTGGTTGTAGGCATTGAAATAGGTGATACGGCGTTCCCCGCCCACAACGCCCTCTTCCGTGAGATTGAGCAGCGGGTCGTACTCATTGATCACTACGCGGCCATCGGCGTGGGTGACACGGCTCGCGTTGCCCCAGCGGTTGTAGGTGTGGGTGCTTTTCAACAAGCGTTGCCCTTCGGTCACGTAATCCATATCGACCACTTCGACGGTTTGCCCGAGCGCGTCATAACGCCAGGTACAAGTGGGTCGCTCCTGATTCGAGCCGATCACCTGTGCTTCGGCCACCTGGCGGCCAGCACCATCATAGTAAGTAATGGCCTTGATCCATTGAGCATCCGTGGTGATCAAATGGGCACGCGTCACCCCCTGCGCAAAATGGTAGGCGTATTGCCGCGTGGCTTTTTGCGGTGTGCCGGGAGCAACCGTTTCCACCGTCAACCGGCCACTGACGTCGTAAGCCAGTTCCAGAGTGCTTTCGCCGTCTCGCGTCATCGACAACAGGCGTCGATTGACCAGCGAAAGCGTGCGCTTGGCCTCGAGCCATTGCCCCTCGCGCCCCTTCAGCCGCCGGGTTTCGAGCACATTATCGCCTTGAATCACGTAACTGAACTCACTGGTCAGCGCCTGCCCGCCGACCGTACTGGTGGCGCTCTTCAACCGGCCAGCCAGCTCGACAGGGGTTTGGTAATAAGTCTGCTGCATGGCCAGCACACCAGCCTGGTTGATGGATTGCTGCAGCACAAAATAGCTACTGCCCGTCTGCGGGACACGTGTATGGGTATATTCCGTGAGCCGCGCGGCAGGCGGGCCTCCTACGGGCACGAATCGCTCTTCTTTGAGGTAGCGCTGGAACAAACCGTGGGGGTCGGCAGGGCACTTGCCGCTTTCTCCCGCAATCGGGTAATAGCTGTATTCGGTACGGATACCGGAAGGCTCAGTGCGACTGAGTTCGTTGCCGTAGTCGTCAGTTTCTATCTGCTGGATCTCTTCCCTCGGGGTACCACCAGCCACTAGCTCATAGCGTTTGGTGATGGTTTTGGCAAGGTGGAGATTGGCTGGCTGGGCGGGAAACAGGCCGGGGACCGTGTTGTACGTGATGCTCATTTGGGTCCGCGCGCCCTCGCGCGTAACCCGTTCTTCGGTCAACAGGTGAAACTTGTTATAGGTGGTGCGGCTGACGCTCAGCACCGCATTATTAGCACTGCGGCTGGTCTCTTCGGTCCAGTAGTCATAAGCGCTGCCTACCAAGTACAGGTTGTCTTCGCCTTCGCGAAAACCGCCGGAGAACGGGTAACCGGTAAAATTCTTGCCCTGACTGTAGGCATAGGTCCGGATCATGTCCGGCTGACTGGCCCCTGGTGTCTGCACCCAACGGACGACCCGTGGAATGTATTGGTTGTTGGCATATTGGTGCCCGTTCTCCTCATAACTAATCAGTTCCTCCCCACCCATCGGCGAATAAACTCGCTTAATAGGGACCAGGCCGTTGCGAAACTCCGGCCAGTATTCAAACGCATAAGCCGCAGCGCCGGGCGGCTCACTACGATCATAGGGGGCCGTCACTCTCGTCAAAAGATTATTGATCTGTGTAAATTGAATGCGGGCATAACGCCCTCCTTCGACCCGAGCATCTACGTACGACAAACGCCCGGTGGAGTAGGTCAGAATAAGTAGATCTTCTTGCTTATGGTTGAGGATCCGCTCCAAAAAACCTGTAGTGCCGTACCGGAAAGTCAAGCGCTCGCCATTCTCGAACAATATAGCGTCTATCCGGTACGGCACAGTACTGCTTGTGCGACGTAAAACTTCTACAGATCCATCTTTGTAAATTACATGCAGCGTATTGGTATCCGGTCGTTTGACGACTAGATCTTTTAACTTGTAATCCTTGAATATCATCGTGCCGCCTACCGAAGGCAGACCACTGGTTTGATATCTTCCGCCATTGAGCAATGGTAAAATTCAGACTGACCAAATCAAATGAAGTATTACTGAGCTGCCATCCGATACCGTAAGGGCTATTAATGGAATTAAGCATAGAAAACGACAGCATAATATCCCGACTCACCTCTTGTGGGCCTTCAGGATACAAAGTGGCCAAACGAATTTGCCCACCATACTGCCCCGTGCGCGGATCAACTGAACCGTTGAGATACGAACTGAAATTAAAAGCATTAGAATAGACATTCATTTTTAACTCCTCAACTGTACAGACAACCAGCAAAATAGTTAAATCCAAACGCACACTACATACCCGAACTCGCCATCAGAAATCGCACACTCATGCATCTCTCAGTTCTAAACTACGCCCACTGTCCGCCTTCTCTATAAAAAATCTATGCTCACATCCAAAATTATCCCAGACACGCAATGTACTTTTTGTATCACCTTCAACAATTGGATTTGTTGTCCAAATTTTCACTACACGAAAAATAGTAGACACAACATTGTATTCAATATAAGGATTACGAAAGTTTGCATTTTTCTGAACATCATGAGTCCGCAGCTTCAAGCCTGGCACATCTTTTTGCAAGACAACACCGGCCTTACAATACCGATATCCATCTCTGTTGATTCTTTGCGAAAATGACGTTTGAAAGTAATCACCCTCATCATTGACTTGCAAAGGGTTGTCAAGTCCCATCGTGGAGACAATCCTCAGTCCCGCCGGTGGATTATAATAAAAAACATCTGCGTCACTATTAGCATCATGCTGCGCATCAAAATCATGATAAACTGTCAAATCGCGCACGCTTAGACGGTATGGTCTAATCGGAAGAATATCAATTGAACTACCACCTGGAGTAGATATCGGATTAGTTGTATAAACAACCCCATCTATTATGATTCTGGCCATGAATTTTTGAGTTTCGATCGGAGTGGTCGAGTCGAAACGCATATACCGATCAATTATTTCTGAAAACGGTACCGAACCATTATCATCCGGGCCTATGTTGCGTTGCTCATCTTCCATGATGCCATCTCTCACCCAGCGTCCCGTGTCAAACATGTTTTTTTCAACATCACAAGACCATCCAGGCGGCAATACTTCGTGTACATTTGTTGAGTAACGTGTAATCGTCACACTAGCACGCTGCTCTGCAGTCAGTGGAACAGGACCTGCACCCTCGCGCTCCAATAGCACCTCGACCTGGACCTTGCACTGATGACGACCGTTGCTATAAAGAGCATCCGTCCAAGTTTGATTATTAGGAAGCTTTATCTTGAAATAGGTCAAGTTTAGGTTTGGCCCCTTATCTTTTATACGCAAGCCTTCATAGTTAGCACCGGCCGACTCCAATACAAACTGATGTAAGTTTCCAAAATTATCTATCAAACTCCATGTGCTATTCGAGTCGTGCGTAACATCAACTTTCAAAGCAAGAGATCGTGCCGTTATTGCCCTCATGATGGTCGGCCGCATATCAGTCCGCACATAATGGTTGTAAACCGGAACACCGTAAGGCTTGAATATATCCGACCGCATAACGGGAGAGTTCTCCTTATTAACAACTACACCCCCCTTATGGGGAGTGTTATTGCCCTGTTTTGCATAAGCGTAACCAGTCTGAAAATGGTCACCCTCGTAGTCCATATCCAACGGCCGATCAAGACCTTCTTGCGCAACGAACACCACCCCAGCAGGAGGAGTCCAATAATACACCGTCGCATAGAACGTTGTATCCGAAACTGCTGCATGTTTATACTCAACCAAATCTTTCACAGAGAGTCTAAATGGAACCACTGGCTGGAGGGTAACCGACGAATCAAAACCGCTATCTTCCGCCAACGACTTGGTTTTATAAACCTGACCGTTCAAAACCATACATGCTACAAGTCTGACTGACTCCATAGAGCCTTGCGAACTGAAACGCAAGTAACGAGAAACCCTCTGAACCAGGGGACCCGGATTATAATCAGTTGGTTTCAGTTCTACTTTTTTATCACCTTCCCAAAGCCCTTCACTGTAAATATTTTTTCTCTCATCACAACTCCAACCACTAGGTAAAAATCCTCCATCTTCTGAAAAAAACGAAACAACTCTGATACTTTCAATTTCTTCATCAGTTAATTCAGTACGCTCCCATACCCCAATTCTATTTGGGCACTCTTTTATTACTTCAACAACAACCTCACATTGATGGCGCCCGTTGGCATAAAGATTATCCGTAAAGTTCGAGCCATCCGGGCATGTAACCCTGAAATGGGAAAGCCTGGACAGTTTATTTTCCTCAGTCATTTTTTTCTCCCTGAAACTTTCATCTTCGATGAAGTACAATCGGAGGCATAACTACTTAATACAGCCTGGTTATCTCTAAAGGAAAACCCAATGCCCGTTAGTGTAATTAAGTATTAAAGGAGAATGACGAACAACTGTCAGAATTGACAGTTGTGCAGAACCTTTTGGCCTAAACCAAAGGTTTTATAGGTCAAATAGAGCTAGTAGTGGGTGCTGCTCGCCACTACCAGCGATCCGCCGCCGCATGATCACTGTCGCGCCCCTCCACCCAGCGCGGCCCCTCACTGGTGTTTTCCTTCTTCCAGAACGGCGCGCGGGTCTTGAGGTAGTCCATCACAAACGCACAGGCATCAAACGCCGCCTGGCGATGGGCACTGGCAGCCGCCACGAACACGATGGGCTCGCCAGGCTCCAGGGCGCCGATGCGGTGCAGCACTTCCAGCTTGAGCAGCGGCCAGCGCTGCTCAGCCTCGACAGCGATCTTGGCCAGGGCCTTTTCGGTCATGCCGGGGTAGTGTTCGAGGAACATCCCCGCCACATCGAGGCCGTCGTTGAAATCGCGTACATAGCCGACAAAGCTCACCACTGCGCCCACGCCTACATTGGCGGCGTGCATGGCGTTGACTTCGGCGCCGGGGTCAAAGGGTTGGGCTTGCACACGAATGGCCATGGTCAGCCTCCGGTCACGGGCGGGAAGAAGGCCACTTCATCGCCGGCCTGCAAAGGCTCGTCGAGGGCGCACAGTTCCTGGTTGCGCGCGCACATCAGGCTGGCCTCATTGAGCACCTCGAAGCCAGGATCTGCGGCCAGTGCCTGGCGCACGGCATCGACGGTGGCGAAGTCGCCTTCGACCTCCAGGGAGTCCAGGCCTACCGCCTCGCTGTAGCGTGCAAAAAACAGTACGTGGATGCTCATGCCTGGTCCGCCTTGAAATGCCCGCTCTTGCCGCCAAGCTTTTCCAGCAGGCGGATGTTCTCGATGGTCATGCCACGGTCCACCGCCTTGCACATGTCGTAGATGGTCAGTGCGGCGACACTGGCGGCCGTCAGCGCTTCCATTTCCACGCCGGTCTGCCCGGACAGTTTGCAGCGGGCGATGATGTGTACGGTATTTTCCCCTTCGGCGGCCAGCTCAACCTTGACGCCCGTCAACATCAGCGGATGGCACAGGGGGATCAGGTCGCTGGTTTTCTTCGCCGCCTGGATCCCGGCGATGCGGGCCACGGCGAACACATCGCCCTTGGGGTGGGCGCCGTCGACGATCATTTGCAGGGTCTGGGGCAGCATGCGCACCCGCGCTTCGGCCACGGCTTCACGGAACGTCACGGTTTTGTCGGTGACGTCGACCATATGGGCACGGCCCTGGGAATCGAGATGAGTCAGCACGGGGATACTCCTGATCAGAAGCCCCCGATTGTAAACCCAACGCAGATCAAAAGGTGGGAGCTGGCTTACCTGCGATAGGAGCGCGTCAGTCAACTTATCATCGACTGACCCACCGCTATCGCGGGCAACCCCGCTCCCACACTGGGCGGTTACAGGTGGGATTCGGCGTATTCGGCCAGAATCGAGCGAGGGACGCCCTGCAAGGCGATGTGCACGCCGTTCGGGAAATCCTTGAAGCGTTCCGTCAGGTAGGTCAGCCCGGAGCTGGTCGCGGACAGGTAAGGGGTGTCGATCTGCGCCAGGTTGCCCAGGCACACCACTTTGGAACCGGCGCCGGCACGGGTGATGATGGTTTTCATCTGGTGCGGGGTGAGGTTCTGGCATTCATCGATCAAAATCAGGCTCTGCTGGAAGCTGCGACCTCGAATGTAGTTGAGGGATTTGAACTGCAACGGCACTTTGCTGAGGATGTAGTCGACACTGCCATGGGTGTTTTCGTCATCCATGTGCAAGGCTTCGAGGTTGTCGGTGATCGCCCCCAGCCACGGTTCCATTTTTTCCGCTTCGGTGCCGGGCAAAAAGCCGATCTCCTGGTCCAGGCCCTGCACACTGCGAGTGGCGATGATGCGGCGATAACGCTTGGTGACCATGGTCTGCTCGATGGCCGCCGCCAGGGCGAGGATGGTCTTGCCCGAACCCGCCGCGCCGGTCAGGTTGACCAGGTGGATGTCCGGGTCGAGCAACGCGTACAGCGCCAGGCTCTGGTAGATATCACGCGGTTTCAGGCCCCAGGCTTCCTGGTGCAACAGGGGTTCCTGATGCAGGTCGAGGATCAGCAGCTTGTCGACCTGGATCTCTTTGATCCAGCCTACAAAACCCTGTTCGTCGATGATGAATTCATTGATATGCACCGCCGGCAAGTTGTCGGTCAGCTGTACCTGGTGCCAGGTGCGGCCATGGTCCTGGCGGGTCTCGACCTTGCTGACGCGGTCCCAGAACGAGCCGGTCATGGTGTGATAACCACGGGACAGCATCGATACGTCGTCGACCAGTTGGTCGGTACTGTAGTCCTCGGCGGCGATCCCACACGCTCGTGCCTTGAGGCGCATATTGATGTCTTTGGTCACCAGCACCAGGCGCAGGTCCTTGTCACGTGCGTGCAGGTCGATCAGTTGGTTGATGATCTTGTTGTCGTTGAGGTTTTCCGGCAGCAGGCTGTTGGGTTCGCTGCGCTTGCTCATCAGGATCGACAGCAAGCCCTTGGGCCCGCTCTTGCCACGCTGGATCGGTACGCCGACTTCCACATCCTCGGGCGAGGCTTCGCCCAGGGTCTTGTCGATCAGGCGGATCGCCTGGCGACATTCGGCGGCAACGCTGTGGTGCCCGCTTTTGAGTTTGTCGAGTTCCTCGAGCACGATCATTGGGATGGCGACGTGGTGTTCTTCGAAATTGAGCAACGCGTTTGGATCGTGGATCAATACATTGGTATCAAGCACATAAAGGATTGGCTGGTCGGAAGAAGGGTTACGTCCATGATCATCCATACTCGGTCACCTTTGTGGGAGCCAGTCGACGCAATACCACAACAGTGCTGCGCCTCGATTCGACCGCCGAACACACCGCAAAGGGAGTCTGGGAAGACGCCACCTGTGGTGCAGGTTTCGGCGATCTGCCTTCGTAATACCGCAAAACCCATGACAGGAAAAAGCACTTTGACGCTTTTTTGAAGTTTATTTTTCAGGATGACGAATAGCACTGGCGGGCCGCCACACACACCGCTAAAGTCGGAAGTCCGCCTGCATCGAAATGTCGCAGCAAATCACCCCGAAACGCCATCATCCCCAACAGGGCCGGGCCTTTGCGCTTTTCAGCGAAACGCCTCCCGACAGTCCTGCCAGCCCAGCCCACTTTGCGCCGTTGCCTGGAGCAACAGCGGCAATGCGACCCGCGCCTTGTCCTGGGTGTCGTGGAACACAATCACCCCTTTGCGCCACAACAGCATCAGCGTCAGCACCCGCTGGGCCGACTCGTCGGCCTTGAGCTGGCCGGGCTCGTCCTGGGAGTCGATATCCCATAGCGCCACTTGCAGGCCCTGGCCCTGGAAGAAGCCCTGGCTGTCAGCCCGCCGCTGGCCGTAGGGCGGGCGAAACAGCGGCACGTAGTTTTCCGGCAACAGGTGCTGGGTCAGTGATGCCGTGCGGGTGATCGAGCTCTGCCAGTCGACCCAATGGCTATGGGAGCGGTACTGCCAGCCCTGGATGCCCACGCACTGGCCCTGGTACAACGCCTGCATATCGGCGGGCGAGGTCTTTTCCAGGCGGGTTTGCAGGCTATTGCCGAGGGCAAAAAAGGTCGCGGTCATTTTTTGCTTGCGCAGGTAGTCGGCCAGCCAGTCGGTATTACCGCTGATCGGTGACGGGCCGCCATCGAAGGTCAGTAAAAACAGGCGGTCATTGAGTTCATCACCGTTGCGCTCGAAATCGCCAAAACGTGCGACTTCGCTGCTGATCTGTGGAAACAGGGCGGCCTTGCGCAACAGCTCGTCCAGGTAGCGCTGGTGAAACGCGCGGCTGGGGCCGGCCCAGCCTATATAGAAGGACTGCTCGCCCACCGCGAACTTGCCGGCCTGCTCGCGCAGGTCGTCCATGTTGTCCACCAGGTAGCAGAACGAGGCGTCCTGCTCGCAGCTTTGCTGGGCAAATCCGTAGTTTTCCAGCAACCGTTGCCAGAGGTGGCGACGCAGGTCGTCGATGGCCCCCTGGTTGATGATCTTCAGCCCCAGGCGCTGCTTGAGGGCCGGCTCATCCAGGGCCTCGCTGGCCAACAGCGCGTTGGCGAACATGAGGATTTCGGCGCGTGACGCCACATCGAACAGCGCCGGGCTGCTGAGTTTTTCCGGCCAGGTGCCGCGGTCCAGGCTCGCGACATCCACACTGGCCGCCTGGGCACCCAGGCAGGTCAGCCAGGCGCACAACAAAAGCGCAATTCGCACAACGGGTCTCCCCCTCCAGAGTCGTCGGCCACTATAGCCGATCGCAATCCTCCCACAGGGATAACCGTATGGCAGCTATTGCCGTGATAGGTGGAGTCGAAGGCCCCAACCCCCTAGAATCCCCCGACGATTACAGGAGACGACTTCATGCTGATGGTGATTTCCCCAGCCAAAACCCTCGATTTCGAGAGCCCGCCTGCGACCCAGCGCTTTACCCAGCCGCAATACCTGGACCACTCCCAAGCGTTGATCGAGCAGCTGCGCGAGCTGAGCCCGGCGCAGATCAGTGAACTGATGCATGTTTCCGACAAGATCGGCGGCCTCAACGCCGCGCGTTTCGGCAGTTGGACCCCCGCCTTCACCCCGGCCAATGCCAAGCAGGCGCTGCTGGCCTTCAAGGGCGACGTCTATACCGGCCTCAACGCCCAGACTTTCAACGACGCCGACTTCGCCTACGCCCAGGATCACCTGCGCATGCTCTCGGGCCTGTACGGCCTGCTGCGCCCGCTGGACCTGATGATGCCGTACCGCCTGGAGATGGGCACCAAGCTGGCCAATGCCCGTGGCAAGGACCTGTACGCCTTCTGGGGCACACGCATCAGCGAATGGCTCAACGAAGCCCTGGCCGAGCAAGGCGATGACGTGCTGTTGAACCTGGCCTCCAACGAATACTTCTCGGCGGTCAAGCGCCCGGCCCTCAACGCGCGGATCATCAACACCGAGTTCAAGGACCTGAAGAACGGCCAGTACAAGATCATCAGCTTCTACGCCAAGAAAGCCCGGGGCATGATGAGCCGCTTCGTCATCGAAGAACGCATCAACGACCCGGCGCAGCTCAAGCAGTTCGATGTACAGGGCTATCGCTTCAGTGGCGAACAGTCCAAGCCGGACAACCTGGTGTTTTTGCGCGACCACGCACCGCAATAGGTCACCAATACAGCGCAAATCCAATGTGGGAGCTGGCTTGCCAGCTCCCACATTTTTATCTGCATTTCCCCAATGAAATCGTCATTATTTTGGCGTCAATAATTTTTCTTCAGATTTCCTAACGTTTCTTTCACTCGACATTCGTCAGTTTTTTTCGTAGTGGCACCACTTTTTTAAAACAGTAGTGGCATAAAACTATATCCCCGCGCCAACTCCCTATAACCACTAGCCCAATCCGCAAGTGCTATCAATATAGTACCAGTGCCATCTTTCCTAATATTTCAAGAAATTTCGAGAAACAGGATGAGCGGCCCGGAACTATGTCTTCCAGGGCCGCTCATACCACCGGTAACGATTATCTCTGTTCTTGTGCGATATGACTTACACAGCGACCAAAAGAAGTAGTGAAGTTGTCACATACAACTATGACTCTTCGGTCTAATTACCAACTGTTTAGTTGAGGGCGGGCGATAAGGTTGCATGACCATCCCCTACAAGGCCAAGGCTAAGCCTACCCGAATGGGTCAGTGAGACAACCCAAGGCATTGATAGATAAGGACTTCACGTCCTATCAAGGCATTGCGGCACTGGCGCCAGACCCTTCTCACCGAAGGCTGGCTGCATTTCAGGGCAAGCCCCAACAACAAGGCCAAGTTGCGCACAACTTGAGTGCATTAGTTAGTCACTCGACTTTTAACATGCCTGTACATGGCAATGCTGTGTCTATTCACGGCATTACCTAGTGCATGAGTGACGCTTGAAAACATGAACTCCGGCCATCTAATGGCGTGATTAAGATAGAGGTAAATGCGATGCGCATCAGCATATTTGGTTTGGGTTACGTGGGTGCAGTATGTGCCGGTTGCCTGTCTGCACGGGGCCACGAAGTGGTCGGCGTGGATATTTCCAAGGATAAGATCGACCTGATCAACGCGGGCAAATCCCCCATCGTTGAACCCGGCCTGGGCGAACTGTTGAGCCAGGGCATTGCCACCGGCCGGTTGCGCGGTACCACCAACTTCGCCGACGCCATCCGCGATACCGACCTGTCGATGATCTGTGTGGGCACGCCGAGCAAGAAAAACGGCGACCTGGAACTCAACTACATCGAAGCGGTATGCCGCGAGATTGGTTTTGTCCTGCGTGACAAGACCACCCGCCACACCATCGTGGTGCGCAGCACCGTGTTGCCCGGCACCGTGGCCAACGTAGTGATCCCGATCCTCGAAGACTGCTCGGGCAAAAAAGCCGGGGTCGACTTCGGTGTCGCGGTCAACCCGGAGTTCCTGCGCGAATCCACCGCCATCGCCGACTACGACCAGCCACCGATGACCGTGATCGGCGAACTGGACAAAGCCTCGGGCGACGTCCTGCAGTCGCTGTACGAAGAACTCGACGCACCGATCATCCGCAAGGACATCGCCGTTGCCGAGATGATCAAGTACACCTGCAACGTGTGGCACGCCACCAAGGTCACCTTCGCCAACGAGATCGGCAACATCGCCAAGGCGGTCGGCGTGGATGGTCGCGAAGTGATGGAAGTGGTCTGCCAGGACAAGACCCTCAACCTGTCCCAGTACTACATGCGCCCAGGCTTTGCGTTCGGCGGCTCGTGCCTGCCAAAAGACGTGCGCGCCCTGACCTACCGCGCCAGCACCCTGGACGTGGAGGCGCCGCTGCTCAACTCGCTGATGCGCAGCAACGAATCCCAGGTGCAGAACGCCTTCGACATCGTCTCCAGCCACGACAAGCGCAAGGTCGCCCTGCTGGGCCTGAGCTTCAAGGCCGGCACCGATGACCTGCGCGAAAGCCCACTGGTGGAACTGGCGGAAATGCTGATCGGCAAGGGCTTTGACCTGAGCATCTACGACAGCAACGTCGAATACGCCCGTGTGCATGGGGCCAACAAGGACTACATCGAAGGCAAGATCCCCCACGTGTCGTCCCTGCTCAACTCGGACTTCGACGATGTGATCAACAGCAGCGACGTGATCATCCTCGGCAACCGCGACGAGAAATTCCGCGCCCTGGCCCAACAAGCCCCGCACGGTAAGCAAGTGATCGACCTGGTGGGCTTCATGTCCCAGGCCACCAGCGTCAATGGGCGTACCGAAGGCATTTGCTGGTAAGCGCGCTGATCGCCGGCAAGCCGGCTCCTACAGGTCGCGCATGTCATGTAGGAGCCGGCTCGCCGGCGATGGCGCCCCACTGTAAGCCTGCCACAACCCCATCGGGCCACCCCACAGGCTCGCCCGAGACTCCAGACGGATGCAGATTATGCACAGGCTAAAGCACGGCCTCCTTCAGGCCGCCGGTTGGCTGTTGTTTTTAAGCGTGTTGATGTGCCTGGCCCTGGCGTTGCCGGCGAGCACATTCGACTCGCAGTCGAAGAATTTCATTTTCCTGATTGGCGCCGTTGGCATCTGGCGCTACTCCATGGGCGCTACGCACTTTGTGCGCGGCATGCTGTTCCTGTACGTGGTCTACCCGCACCTGCGGCGCAAAGTGCGCAAGCTGGGCAAAGCGGCGGACCCCTCCCACGTATTCCTGATGGTCACCAGCTTTCGCATCGACGCGCTGACCACCGCCCAGGTCTACAGCTCGGTGATTCGCGAGGCCATCGAGTGCGGCTTCCCCACCACCGTGGTCTGCTCGCTGGTGGAAATGTCCGATGAACTGCTGGTCAAGAGCCTCTGGGAAAAGATGAACCCACCGGCTCACGTCAAGCTCGACTTCGTGCGCATCGCCGGCACCGGCAAGCGCGATGGCCTGGCCTTTGGTTTCCGCGCCATCTCCCGCCACCTGCCGGACGACCGCGCCGTGGTGGCGGTGATCGATGGCGACACCGTGCTCGCCGAAGGCGTGGTACGCAAGACCGTGCCGTGGTTCCAGCTGTTCGGCAATGTCGGCGGCCTGACCACCAACGAGTTCTGCGAAGTGCGCGGCGGCTACATCATGAGCGAGTGGCACAAACTGCGCTTCGCCCAGCGCCACATCAACATGTGCTCCATGGCCCTGTCCAAGCGCGTGCTGACCATGACCGGACGCATGTCGGTGTTCCGTGCCAGCGTGGTCACCGACCCCGGCTTTATCGCCGACGTGGAAAGCGACTCGCTGCAACACTGGCGCCTGGGCCGCTTCAAGTTCCTCACCGGCGATGACAAGTCCAGCTGGTTCAGCCTGATGCGCCTGGGCTACGACACCTTCTACGTGCCCGACGCGGCGATCAACACCGTCGAGCATCCACCGGAAAAGAGCTTTATCAAGGCCAGCCGCAAGCTGATGTTCCGCTGGTACGGCAACAACCTGCGCCAGAACTCCCGGGCCCTGGGCCTGGGTATGGGCCGACTGGGCCTGTTCACCAGCGTGGTGCTGTTCGACCAGCGCGTGTCGATGTGGACCTCCCTGCTCGGCCTGACCGTGGCGATCATCGCCACCTTCAAGTACGGCGGCGCGTTCATCCTCGCTTACCTTTTGTGGATTGGTATCACGCGCCTGATCCTGACCCTGTTGCTGTCGTGCTCGGGCCACAAGATCGGCCCCGCCTACCCGGTGATTCTCTATTACAACCAGATCATGGGCGCGCTGGTGAAGATCTACGTGTTCTTCCGCCTCGATCAACAATCCTGGACCCGCCAGGACACCAAACTGACCCGTGATTTGGAAAGCGCACAGCGTTGGTTCAACACCTGGTCGTCTCGGACCATGACCTTCTCCGCCGGCAGCATTTTCGTCGCCGTGTTGCTGATGATGGTCTGACCCTGCCAAGCCTGAATTAACTTAAGGAAATGCCCTGATGAACAGTCAAGTAAACGCCAATGTTGTCCACGAATCCGAAGCCCAGCGCCAACACGCCCGGGTCAAAATCCCGGCCAAGCTGCGCTTCTTCGGCGCCGACCGCACCCCCATGGAAGTACGGGTCATCGACCTGTCCGCCGGCGGCCTGGCCTTCAATGCCGCCCAGCAACCGCTGAAGGTTGGCGATGTGCATAAGGCGCGCCTGCAATTTGTCATCGACAACCTCGGCCTGGCGATGGACGTGGAGCTGTTGATCCGCTCCCACGACCGCCAGACCGGCCGCACCGGCTGCCAGTTCCAGAACCTGGATGCCCAGGATATTTCCACCCTGCGCCACCTGATCACTTCGCACCTGTCCGGCGATATCGTGACCATGGGCGATGTACTGGCGACCTTGCAGCGCGACAACTTCACCAAGGCACGCAAGGTCAAGGACAGCGGCAGCGGCATGACCGCCTTTGGCCGCCTGCGCGCCGTGACCTTCAGCCTGGCGATCTTCCTGGTGGGCCTGGCGGCGTTCGGTTTTGTGTTCAAGTCGGTGTATGGCATGTACTTCGTCAGCCATGCCCAGGCCGGCCTGGTCAGCGTGCCGGGCATGAACGTCACGATGCCCCGCGACGGCACCGTGCAAAGCCTGATCAAAGACAACGGGGTTGCCGCCAAAGGCGCGCCACTGGCGACCTTCAGCACCAGCATGCTGGATGTGCTCAAGGGCCACCTGGACGAAGACCAGCTGCAACCGGCCAAGGTCGAAGAGCTGTTCGGCAAGCAAATGACCGGCACCCTGACCTCGCCCTGCGATTGCATCGTCGCCCAGCAACTGGTGGCCGACGGTCAATACGCGAGCAAGGGTGATGTGATCTTCCAACTGGTGCCGCGCGGCAGCCAGGCGAATGTCGAGGCGCGTTTCTCCTATCGCCAGTTCGGTGATGTGCGCCCAGGCACCCCGGTGAGCTTCCAGGTCGCCGATGAAGAACAGACCCGCACCGGCACCATCGTCAGCAGCACCAGCCTCAACAGCGCCGACCTGTCCTCGGATATCCGCGTGCAGATCAAGCCCGATGCCCCGCTGGACAGCGCCTATGCCGGCCGCCCGGTAGAAGTGACGAGCGACCGTGGCCCGTCCCTGAACTGGCTGATTGATAAAGCCATGGCTGCTGGTTTGTAAGCGAGGATTTGCCTGTGAACCCTATTTCAAGAACAACACAACCCTTGTGGGAGCCCACTTCTGTGGGAGCCGGGCTTGCCCGCGATAGCATCGACTCGGTGCAGCAGGCACACCGAGTCGCGCGCATCGTAGGCAAGCCAGCTCCTACAAAAGCTCGCTCCCCCATGCGACCTGTGGCGCTGCTGGCATTGGCCGTCACACTGGCCGGTTGCGCCGGCCTGCCCGACCAGCGCCTGGCCAATGAAGCCCTCAAGCGTGGC
Organism: Pseudomonas sp. HC1(2025); assembly: GCF_058742075.1. NCBI lineage: Bacteria > Pseudomonadati > Pseudomonadota > Gammaproteobacteria > Pseudomonadales > Pseudomonadaceae > Pseudomonas > Pseudomonas sp. HC1(2025). Next base: position 4,743,355 of record NZ_CP196017.1, read on the forward strand.
GACACCGCCACCGCCGCACAGAATTACCAGCAACTGGCAGAACTGGGCTACAGCGAAGCCCAGGTCGGCCTGGCCGATATCCAGGTCGGCAGCCGCGACCCGGCGCAGATCAAGCAAGCCGAAGCCACCTACCGCGCGGCCGCCGATATCTCGCCCCGCGCCCAGGCCCGTCTCGGCCGCCTGCTGGTGGCCAAGCCCGGCGCCACCGAAGCCGAGCACCGTGAAGCCGAAGGCCTGTTGAAAAAAGCCTTTGCCAATGGCGAAGGCAACACCCTGATCCCGCTGGCCATGCTGTACCTGCAATACCCCCACGATTTCCCCAGCATCAACGCGCAGCAGCAGATCGATACCTGGCGCACCGCCGGCTATCCGGAAGCAGGCCTGGCGCAGGTGCTGCTGTACCGCACCCAGGGCACCTACGACCAGCACCTGGATGACATCGAAAAAATCTGCAAGGCCGCGCTCAGCAGCACCGATATCTGCTACGTCGAACTGGCCACCGTCTACCAGAAGCGCGAGCAGCCGCAGCCACAGGCCGAACTGCTCAAGCAGATGCAAGCCGGCTACAGCCGTGGCACCGTCAGCGCCCAGCGGGTCGACAGTGTGGCCCGTGTGCTGGGTGATGCGTCACTCGGCAAGACGGACGAAAAGACCGCCCAGGCCCTGCTGGAAAAAATCGCCCCCGGCTACCCGGCGTCCTGGGTCAGCCTCGCGCAGCTGCTCTACGACTTCCCGGAACTGGGCGACGTCGAGCAAATGATGAAGTACCTCGACAACGGCCGCGCCGCCGACCAGCCCCGCGCCGAACTGCTGCTGGGCAAGCTCTACTACGAAGGCAAGTGGGTGCCGGCCGATGCCAAGGCCGCGCAAGCGCACTTTCAGAAAGCCCAGGGCCGGGAAGTGGCCGCCGATTACTACCTCGGCCAGATCTACCGCCGTGGCTACCTGGGCCAGGTCTACCCGCAAAAAGCCCTGGATCACTTGCTGACCGCCGCGCGCAACGGCCAGAACAGCGCCGACTTTGCTATCGCCCAGCTGTTTTCCCAAGGCAAGGGCACCCAGCCCGACCCGCTCAACGCCTATGTGTTCAGCCAACTGGCCAAAGCCCAAAACACGCCGCAAGCCAATGAACTGGCCGCGCAACTCGAACAACAACTGCCGCCTGCCCAGCGCGCCGAGGGCCAGCGCCTGCTGCAACAAGAGCTGGCCGCCCGTGGCGCCTTGAGCCAAAGCGCGCTGCAACTGCACGCCCTGCAAGAAGATGACGGCGAGGAAACCCTATGAAACTCAATCCATTCGTCAAGGCCGGTATTGGCCTGACCTTCGCCCTGCTGTGGTCGTGCCCGACCCTGGCCGCGCTGACCGAAGACAAGAACTTCGGCCTGGAAGTGAAAGTCACCGGCCAGTCCGAAGATGACCGCGACCTCGGCACCCAGCGCGGCGGCGACGTCAACGGCATCGGTCTGGATGTGCGCCCGTGGATCTATGGTGAGCGCGGCGCGTGGAGCGCCTACGCCATGGGCCAGGCGGTGGCGTCCAGCGACATCATCGAGACCGACACCCTGCAACAGTCCGATGACGACACCACCGAGCAATCGAGCAACAACGACCGCAAGACCAAGAAGAACTACCTGGCCCTGCGCGAGTTCTGGGTCGGCTACAGCGGCTTCACCCCCTACCCTGGCGAGATCCTCAAGCTGGGCCGCCAACGCCTGCGCAATGACGACGGGCAATGGCGCGACACCAATATCGAAGCGCTGAACTGGACCTTCGACACCACCCTGCTCAAGGCCAATGTCGGCGCCGCCGAGCGCTTCAGCGAGTACCGCACCGACCTCAAGGAACTGTCCCCCGAAGACAAGGACCGCCAGCACTTCTACGCCGACGCGGCCTACCAGTGGACCCCGGGCCACTGGGTTGGCGTGCGCGGCCATCACAGCCATGACGACGGCAAGCTCGACTACCCGCAACCGGGCGTGGCCGCCGACTCATTGGACAAGCGCCAGAACGGCGACCTGACCTGGCTCGGCCTGGAGGCCAACAGCGACGCCTATAACTGGCGCAACACCAACAGCGTCAACTACTGGGCCAGCGTCACCGGCATGCAGGGCGAGCGCAGCAACGTCAACGCCCTGAACGCCGACGGCAGCCGCCCGGCCAACGCCAAGCGCAATACTGATGTGGATGGCTGGGCCACCGACCTCGGTGTGCGCCTGCGCCTCGACCCGCAGTGGCAAGTGGGTGCGGCCTATGCCCGCGCCAGCGCCGACTACGAACAGAACGGCCTGCAAAGCAACCGCTCGAACTTCACCGGCACGCAATCGCGGGTGCATCGTTTTGGCGAGGCGTTTCGCGGCGAGATGAACAACATGCAGTCCATGAGCCTGTTCGGTTCCTGGCAGTTGCACGACGACTACGACGCCAGCCTGGTCTACCACAAGTTCTGGCGTGTCGACGGTAACAAGCCGGTGGGCAGCAATGGCATCGACGCGGTGCAGAACAACTACGACGACGTCACCGGCGCCGTGCTGTCCAGCGCCTCCCTGCCTTTGGAAGACGGCAAGAAAGACCTCGGCCAGGAGATGGACCTGGTGGTCACCAAGTACTTCAAGAAGGGCCTGCTGCCCGCCGCCCTCAGCCAGTCGATCGACGAACCGTCGGCCCTGGTGCGCTTTCGTGGCGGCGTGTTCAAACCGGGCGACGCCTATGGCAAGCAAGTCGACTCGTACATGCACCGCGCCTTTGTCGATGTGATCTGGCGTTTCTGATGGGAGCCTGCGCAATGAATCCTCATGCCCTCAAAGGCTCGGCCCTCCTCGCTGCGGCAATGCTGCTGGCGTGCGCCCCGGCCTTTGCCAATGTCGAGCCGCAGGTCAAGGCGCCCACCATCGCCAAGGAACTGCAACAGGCCAAGACCTACACCATCACCAGCCCGCCCACCGCGCCGCTGGAGCTGGCCAAGCCGACGCTGCCGGACCTCTCGGGCTACACCGCACAAGCCGTGGCGAAGAAAATCGTGCGCAGCAAGGCCGGCAAGGTCAGCGTGCGCCGGATGATGCAGGAAAACGCCCTCAAGGACTTTATCGGCGGCGACAACAAGATGGCCGAATGGGTGGTGCGCCAGCACGGCATTCCCCAGGCGATCTTTATCGACGACGGCTACATGAACCTCAAGGACCTGCTCCAGAAAGTGCCCAAGCAATACCTGAGCGAAACCTCGCCCGGCGTGTTCCTGGCCAGGCTACCGATTGTGGTCGGCGAAAAAGGCATCCTCGAAATCGATCAACAGACCCAGGAACTGCGCCTGTCCCAGGAGGCCGGCGCGTTCCTGGTCAACGACGGCCAGCTGTTTGTGCGCGACACCAAGATCACCGGCTGGCGCGAGAAAACCAACGGCCCGGCGACCTTCCGCTCGCCCAAGGAATTCCGCCCGTTCCTGCTGGCCTGGGGCGGCACCCAGACCTACATCGTCAACAGCAAGATGGCCAGCTTCGGCTATGCCAACAGCAAGTCCTATGGCGTGAGTATTTCCCAGTACACGCCGAACATGGCCAAAGTCCTCAAGCGCCCGGAGCCCACCGGCTGGATCGTCGATTCCGAGTTCTCGGACATGTGGTACGGCTTCTACTGCTACGAAACCACAGGCTTTGTGATCAAGGGCAGCACCTACAAAGACAACATCGTCTACGGCATCGACCCCCACGACCGTTCCCACGGCCTGATCATTGCCGACAACACTGTGTACGGCACCAAGAAGAAGCACGGCATCATTATTTCCCGTGAGGTCAACGACAGCTTCATCTTCAACAACCGCAGCTACGACAACAAGCTTTCGGGCCTGGTGATCGACCGTAACAGCGTGAACAACCTGATCGCCGACAACGAGATCTACCGCAACCACACCGACGGCATCACCCTCTATGAGAGCGGCGACAACCTGCTGTGGGGCAACAAGGTGATCAGCAACCGCCGCCACGGTATTCGTATCCGTAACAGCGTGAACATCCGCCTGTACGAGAACCTCGCCATGGCCAACGGCCTGACCGGCGTCTACGGCCATATCAAGGACCTGACCGACACCGACCGCGACATCGAGCTCGACCCGTTCGACACCAAGGTCTCGCTGATCGTGGTCGGCGGCGAGCTGGCGGCCAATGGCAGCGGGCCGCTGTCCATCGACTCGCCGCTGAGCATCGAGCTGTACCGCGTGTCGATGCTCGCGCCGACCAAATCCAGTGGCATCAGCTTCTCCGGCGTTCTGGGCGAGCGCCAGGAAGAGATTCTCGACTTGCTGGTACGCCAGAAAAAAGCCGTGCTGATCGACCCTGTCGAACGCCAGACCCCATTGCAGGACTGAGGATGACCTTTATGCACCCACACATGATCAAGCTGCTCAGCCTCTCGGGTTTGACCCTCGGCATCCTGGCCGCCAGCAGCGGCGTGCGCGCCGATGAAGCCAAGGCGCCGAGCTTTACCGCCGAGCCGTGCTGCAACCTGTGCCCCGAGGCTCACGACGCAAAGAACTACACCACCCGCTACCAGCAGAATTTCACCACCCTGGTACAGGCCCAGGGCGACTGGCTGTTCCGTACCCAGGAAGACCTGCGCACCGAATTCGACACCACCCCGGCCGGCTACAAACGCATGCAGCAACTGCACGACGCGTTCAAGAGCAAGGGCGTGGAACTGGTGGTGGTCTACCAGCCGACCCGTGGCCTGGTGAACCGCAACAAGCTCAACCCGGCAGAGAAAGCGCGCTTTGACTTCGACAAAGCCCTGGGCAACTACAAGAGCATGCTCGGGCGTTTTGCCAAGATGGGCTATGTGGTGCCGGACCTGTCGCCGCTGACCAACGAGCAATTGCCGGACGAACTGCCGGCCCACGATTTCTACTTCCGTGGCGACCAGCACTGGACCCCCTATGGCGCCCAGCGCACTGCGAAAATCGTCGGCGCCAAAGTGCGCGCCATGCCCGAATTCGCCGGGATCCCCCAGCGCGAATTCGAGACCAAGAAATCCGGGCGCATGGGCAAGACCGGCACCCTGCACAACATGGCAGGGCAACTGTGCGGCACCAGCTACGCGATCCAGTACATGGACCAGTTCAGCACCGAGCCCAAGGGCGAAGCGGCGGACGGCGACCTGTTCGGCGACTCCGGCAACCCGCAGATCACCCTGGTGGGCACCAGCCACAGTGGCAAGAACTACAACTTCGCCGGTTTCCTGGAACAGGAAATCGGTGCCGACATCCTTAACGTCGCCTTCCCCGGCGGCGGCCTGGAAGGCTCGATGATCCAGTACCTGGGCAGCGAAGAGTTCCAGAAAAGCCCACCGAAGATTCTGATCTGGGAATTCTCGCCGCTGTATCGCCTGGACCAGGAAACCATCTACCGCCAGATGATGGCCCTGCTCGACAACGGCTGCGAAGGCAAGCCGGCGCAGATGAGCGCCAGCACCACCCTCAAGCCGGGCAAGAACGAATTGATGGTCAACAGCAAGAACATGGACCTGCGCAACAGCCGTCACCAGGTCGACATTCGCTTCGCCGATCCCTCGGTGAAAACCCTGCAAGCCACCCTCTGGTACATGAACGGGCGCCACGAGGACATCAAGATCGACAAACCCGAGACATCCGAGACAGACGGGCGTTTCGCCTTTGAACTGCGCACCGATGAAGACTGGGCCTCGCAGAACCTGCTGGCCGTGGAAGTGCAGGGCCCCGAAGCGGGTGCTGCGGCGCAGAAAGTCGAAGCGAAAATTTGCACACGCAACGTATTCCCAGCGGGTGGTCAACAGACTGCCTCTGCCGGGCAATGAGGTTACCTATGCAGAAGTTATTGATTCCAACCTTGCTCGGCCTGGCGATGTTTGCCGGCCACGTAAACGCCGCCGCACCGCTGCGTCCGCCCCAGGGCTACTTCGCGCCGATTGAAGCGTTCAAGACCGGCGACTTCAAGAACGACTGCGACGCCATGCCCACGCCCTACACCGGCTCGCTGCAGTTTCGCAGCAAATACGAAGGCTCCGACAAAGCCCGTTCGACCCTGAATGTGCAGTCGGAAAAAGCCTTTCGCGACAGTACCGCCGATATCACCAAGCTGGAAAAAGACACCAGCAAGCGGGTGATGCAGTTCATGCGCGACGGTCGCCCGGAGCAATTGCAATGCACGTTGAACTGGCTGGTGAGCTGGGCCAAGGCCGATGCGTTGATGTCCAAGGACTTCAACCACACCGGCAAGTCGATGCGCAAATGGGCGCTGGGCAGCATGGCGTCGGCCTATGTGCGCCTGAAGTTTTCCGAGTCGCAACCGCTGGCCAAGTACCCGCAGCAATCGCAACTGATCGAAGCCTGGTTCAACAAACTGGCCGAGCAAGTGGTCAGCGACTGGGACAACCTGCCCCTGGAAAAAACCAACAACCACTCGTACTGGGCCGCCTGGTCGGTGATGGCCACGTCCGTCGCCACCAACCGTCGCGACCTGTTCGATTGGGCAGTGAAGGAATACAAGGTCGGCGCCAACCAGGTTGACGCCCAGGGCTACCTGCCCAATGAACTCAAGCGCCAGCAACGGGCCTTGGCCTACCACAACTATGCGCTGCCGCCACTGGCGATGATCGCCAGTTTCGCCCTGGTCAACGGCGTGGATGTACGCCCGGAAAACAACGGCGCGCTCAAGCGCCTGGGCGACAAGGTGCTGGCCGGGGTCAAGGATCCGCAGCTGTTCGAGCAGAAGAACGGCAAGGAACAGGACATGCAGGATCTGGAGCAGGACTCGAAATTCGCCTGGCTCGAGCCCTTCTGCACCCTCTACACCTGCGCCCCGGAGGTACTGGAGCGCAAGCACGAGATGCAGCCGTTCAAGACCTTCCGCCTGGGTGGCGACCTGACCAAGGTCTACGACCCGGCGCATGAAAAAGGCAGTTGATGGAACGGGTTACACATGTGGGAGCGGGCTTGCCCGCGATAGCGGTCTGACATTCAGCATTGATTTCAACTGACACACCGTTATCGCAGGCAAGCCAGCTCCCACAGAGACCCCGTTTCGTCAGTGCAAATGTAGTACCACCCTCCCCGGTTTTTCGTGGGGGGTTTGGGGGGGCCGTTGGCCCTTGACTGTTGGTTAAACATGGAGAGATCGGGATGGTTTTCTCGTCCAATGTGTTCCTGTTTCTGTTCTTGCCGATCTTTCTCGGCTTGTACTATTTGAGCGGGCAACGCTATCGCAATCTGCTGCTGCTGATTGCCAGCTACGTGTTCTACGCCTGGTGGCGAGTGGACTTCCTGGCGCTGTTCGCCGCCGTGACCCTGTGGAACTACTGGATCGGCCTCAAGGTCGGTGCCGCGGGCGTGCGCACCAAACCGGCCCAGCGCTGGCTGCTGCTCGGCGTGGCGGTCGACCTGTGCATCCTCGGCTACTTCAAGTACGCCAACTTTGGTGTCGACAGCATCAACCTGATGATGAAATCGGCGGGCCTGGAGCCGTTTATCCTGACCCATGTGCTGTTGCCGATCGGGATTTCGTTCTACATCTTCGAGTCCATCAGCTACATCATCGACGTGTACCGCGGCGATACCCCGGCCACCCGCAATCTCATCGACTTTGCGGCGTTCGTGGCGATCTTCCCGCACCTGATTGCCGGCCCCGTGCTGCGTTTTCGCGACCTGGCCGACCAGTTCAACAACCGTACCCACACCCTGGATAAATTCTCCGAGGGCTGCACGCGGTTCATGCAGGGTTTTATCAAGAAGGTGTTTATCGCCGACACCCTGGCGGTGGTGGCCGATCATTGCTTTGCCCTGCAAAACCCCACCACCGGTGACGCCTGGCTCGGCGCGCTGGCGTACACCGCACAGCTGTATTTCGACTTCTCCGGCTACAGCGACATGGCCATCGGCCTGGGCTTGATGATGGGCTTCCGCTTTATGGAGAACTTCAAGCAGCCGTATATCAGCCAGTCGATCACCGAGTTCTGGCGGCGCTGGCATATCAGCCTGTCCACCTGGCTGCGTGATTACCTGTACATCACCCTGGGCGGCAACCGCAAAGGCACGCTGACCACCTATCGCAACCTGTTCCTGACCATGCTGCTGGGTGGCCTGTGGCACGGCGCGAACATCACCTACATCGTCTGGGGCGCCTGGCACGGCATGTGGCTGGCGATTGAAAAAGCCATCGGCCTCAACACCTCGCCACGCAGCTTCAACCCGGTGCGCTGGGCCTTCACCTTCCTGCTGGTGGTGATGGGCTGGGTGATCTTCCGTGCCGAAAACCTGCACGTCGCCGGGCGCATGTACGGCGCGATGTTCAGCTTTGGCGAGTGGTCGCTGTCGGAACTCAACCGCGCCAACCTGACGGGCCTGCAAGTGGCGACCATGGTGGTGGCCTACGCCACGCTGGCGTTCTTCGGCCTGCGCGACTTCTACAGCAATCGCCCGGCCGACAAGGCCAGGCCGGCTGATCCGAGCCTGATCAAGGCAGTGCCTGGGGATAACCCCGGCAGCATCCAGGAGCCCGGTTTCAGCGTCGGCAGCAACGCCGCCGTGCAACCGGCCTACTGGACCGCTGACTGGCCCCGCTACGCCATGCGCGCCCTGATCCTGCTGCTGTTCGTGGCGTCGATTCTCAAACTCTCGGCGCAAAGCTTCTCGCCGTTCCTTTACTTCCAATTCTGAGGGAGCCGACCATGACCCGTTCATTCCGCATCCTCTACGCCGCGCTGTTCATGGCCCTGCTCATGGCCCTGGGCGCGTGGTCGGTGCGCAGTTTCTTCGGTTTCAATACCAACGCCGACGCCACCGTGCTCAACGGGCGCTGGGCCAAGGCGGTCGAAACCCATTACGACGATGAGTTCCCGATCAAGCGCCTGGGCACCAACCTCTGGGCGGCGCTGGACTACAAGCTGTTCAACGAAGGCCGCCCCGGCGTGGTGCTGGGTCGCGATCACTGGCTGTACAGCGACGAAGAGTTCAACCCCGCCGTCAACGAAGAGCAGAACCTGCAAGACAACTACGCCCTGGTCGAAGGCGTGCGCCAAACCCTCAAGGCCAAGGGCGTGCAGTTGGTAATGGCGATTGTCCCGGCCAAGGTGCGCCTGTACCCCGAGCACCTGGGTGAAGTGCAGCCGGCGAGCATTCATGCCGGGCTCTACCAGGACTTCCATGCCCGGGTGGCCGCCGACAAGATCCTCGCTCCCGACCTGCTGGGCCCGCTGCAACAGGCCAAGCTCCATGGCCAGCAAGTGTTCCTGCGCACCGACACCCACTGGACTCCGGATGGCGCCGAAGTTGCCGCCAAGCAATTGGCCCGTGTAATCAACGCCAAGACCCTGCTCAGCGGCGAACCCCAGCGTTTTGTCACCGACGCAGAGGGCATCGCCCCCCACAGCGGTGACCTGCGCCTGTTCCTGCCCCTGGACCCGTTGTTCGAAAACCTGATGCCGCCCAAGGAGCCCCTGCAAAAACGCGTGACCCACGCGGTGCAGGCCCAGGCCGCAGGCGACGACGCGCTGTTTGCCGACAGCGAGATGCCGGTGGCCCTGGTGGGCACCAGCTACAGCGCCAACCCCAACTGGAACTTCGTCGGTGCCCTGAAGCAAGCCCTGGGCAGCGAAGTGGTGAACTACTCCGAAGACGGCCACGGCCCGATCCTGCCGATGCTCAGCTACCTGAAAAGCGCTGACTTCAAGAACAGCCCGCCGCAAGTGCTGATCTGGGAGTTTCCTGAACGCTATCTACCGGTGAACAACGAAATCGGCGAGGCCGACCCCAAGTGGGTCGCGCAGCTCAAACACGCCGGTACGCGCCAACAGAACATGGCAAGCAACACCCCTGTTAAAACCGAAAAATCCGAGACGCCCGACCGGGCGCAAAACTGAAAGAGAGGTAACTCACATGACTTTCACTACTAATCCGCGTCGTCTCGCCAAGACCCTGGCCCTGGCTGCCGGCATGAGCTTCGTATCCATGTCCGTCTTCGCCGGTGACGCCGCCCTCTACGGCCCCGTTGCGCCAAAGGGCTCCAGCTTCGTGCGCCTGTTCAACGCCAGCAACCAGGAAGTCAGCGCCAGCGTCGGCAACACCGCGCTGAGCGATGTGGCACCGCTGGCCAGCAGCGACTTCAGCTTCCTGCCGGGCGGCGACTACAGCGCCAAGGTCGGTAGCCAGAACGTCACGGTCAAGCTGGCCGCCGATCACTACTACACCCTGGTCAACAGCAGCACTGGCCAGCCGCAACTGATCGAAGAACCGCCGTTCAAGAACAAGCAGAAATCCCTGGTGCGCGTGCAAAACCTCAGCGACAAGGCCCTGACCCTCAAGACCGCCGACGGCAAGACCGACGTGGTCAAGGCCGTGGCCGCCAAGAGCCGTGGCGAGCGCGAGATCAACCCGGTGAAGGTCAGCCTGGCGCTGTACGACGGCGACAAGAAGGTTGGCGACGTGAAGCCGGTGGCCCTGGAACGTGGTGAGGCGGCGGTGCTGTATGTCACCGGCTCCGGCAGCAACCTGTCGCCAGTGTGGGTCAAGCGCCCCGTGTCGACCCGTTGATGATTTCCCTGAGTTGAGACGCCCCCTTGTGGGAGCTGGCTTGCCAGCGATGGCGGTCTTGAAGGCGCTATCGCAGGCAAGCCAGCTCCCACACTGTCCGCGTGTCGACTCAGGACCGAGACAAAAACAAGAGTGAAACGACAAACCTTCGTAGCTCTGACCCAAATCGATTCAAGGAGAAACACATGATCCCAGTAATCCTTTCCGGTGGTAGCGGCTCACGTCTTTGGCCGCTTTCCCGTAAACAGTTCCCTAAACAGTTCCTCGCCCTGACCGGCGAGCACACGCTGTTCCAGCAAACCCTGGAGCGCCTGGTGTTCGAAGGCATGGACGCACCGATCATCGTCTGCAACAAGGACCACCGCTTTATCGTCAATGAGCAACTGAGCACTCGCAAGCTCGACAGCCAGCGCATCCTGATGGAACCGTTCGGGCGCAACACCGCGCCGGCCGTGGCCCTGACCGCGATGATGCTGGTCAACGAAGGCCGTGACGAGCTGATGCTGGTCCTGCCTGCCGACCACGTACTGGACGATCAAAAAGCCCTGCAACGCGCCCTGGCCCTGGCCACCGTGGCCGCCGAGCGTGGCGAGATGGTGCTGTTCGGCGTGCCGGCCACCCGCCCGGAAACCGGCTACGGCTACATCAAGTCCACCAACGATTCACTGCTGCCCGAAGGCGTCAGCCGCGTGCAGCAGTTCGTCGAAAAACCCGATGAAAAACGCGCCGTCGAGTTCGTCAAGAGCGGCGGTTACTTCTGGAACAGCGGCATGTTCCTGTTTCGCGCCAGCCGCTTCCTCGAAGAGCTGAAAAAGCACGACCCGGACATCTACGACACCTGCGTGCTGACCCTGGAGCGCAGCGAACACACCGCCGACACCGTGACCTTCGACGAAGCCACCTTCGCCTGCTGCCCGGACAATTCCATCGACTACGCGGTGATGGAAAAAACCCAGCGCGCCTGCGTGGTGCCGCTGAGCGCCGGCTGGAGCGACGTGGGTTGCTGGGCTTCGCTGTGGGCGGTCAACGACAAGGACGCCAACGGCAACGTGACCAAGGGCGACGTGGTGATCCAGGACAGCAAGAACTGCATGATCCACGGCAACGGCAAGCTGGTGTCGGTGATCGGCCTGGAAAACATCGTGGTGGTGGAAACCAAGGACGCGATGATGATTGCCCACAAGGACAAGGTCCAGGGCGTCAAGCAGATGGTCAATACCCTCAACGAACAGGGGCGCAGCGAGACCCAGAACCACTGCGAGGTGTACCGCCCGTGGGGCTCCTACGACTCGGTGGACATGGGCGGGCGTTTTCAGGTCAAGCACATCTCGGTCAAGCCCGGCGCGTGCCTGTCGCTACAGATGCACCACCACCGCGCCGAACACTGGATCGTGGTCAGCGGCACCGCCGAAGTGACCTGCGACGAAAACGTGTTCCTGCTCTGCGAGAACCAGTCCACCTACATCCCGATTGCCTCGGTGCATCGCTTGCGCAACCCGGGCAAGATCCCGTTGGAGATCATCGAAGTGCAATCGGGCAGTTACTTGGGCGAGGACGATATCGAGCGGTTTGAAGATATCTACGGGCGCTCGACCCCGATCGAGCGTGGCGTTTCGGTAAAAACCATCGCGCAGTAATACCGCAGAACAAAAAGCCCTCGCCCGGCCCATTGCGTCCCCTATCCGCAGTGGGTTGAGTGGGGGCTTTTTCTGAGTGCTGCATTGATCACCCTCCCAGCGTGGCAGCCTTCATTGGAAATAGTCCTTGAACGTGTTCGTCCCCAGATACAGGAAGTTCGACGGCGTCAGCTTGATTTCCTTGGGCATTTTAAGCTCAACAAACGGACTGCCTGCGGTGACCGGGCCTAGATCCGTGGGCGCCTGCTCAGAGCTAAATATCACCATGTAGTCGCCACTGCCCACGTAGCGTTCATTGCCTAGGAACAGCAGGTTCTCAACGTTTTCACTGTTGAATTGCTGGCCTGGAGGGTTAACGTACACCCCGCCCTTGGAACCCGCGCGCCGTTCACCACGCGCCAAATCGTTGATACTGTGCTCGCGGGCGATGGCTTCTGAACCTGCCTTGCTGGTGTAGTGAATGTAAACGGGCTTGCCGTTGTAGGTGCCCGAGTCGACGATCGATTGCCAATCCTGATGATTGACCAATGCTTGATTCGCCGCTGAGCTTGATGCCAGCGGGCCGGACCCGGCCGGGCGTTCTCGGGAAGCGTTGACACCCTTGGCTTGTTTGTTCCCCCCAAGCATCCTGCTCGAACGCCATTCGCCATTCGCCCCCGCTTCGACGGTCAGTACGGGTTTACCCGTCAGAGGGTCAACAATCTGGACGTAACCGTCACTGAGTTTGAAATCACTTTTGATCTCATACGTATTGGCAATACCTGACTGATCGGTGTAACGGATAAACCACCGATCGGCTCCCGCCTCGTCCTTGAATTGATAAATCCCTTTGCTATTGAGGGTGCTCCTGGCGAGCAATGCCTCGCCATCCGCGACGACATAGGCGCTCAGATTGCCCGCTTGTGACGGTCGCAACAGATTGGGCACATCGACACCCGCGTTGGCGAGTTCAAGGACTGCCGGCTCTTCAGTGGGCAGTGCAAAGGGGTCTTCGGCTGCCGAGCCGGTACCCACGGAAGAGAACAAGGTGTTGAGCATTCCGTCGAACGTCTTCGACGCCCCATCACGGCGCTCGGCCTGGGTGTCCCCCGACGCCTCCTTTTCGCTGCCCAGTACAATTTCCGTGAGGCCTGTGACCACGGCGGCAGCGGCGACCGGTGCGCCCAACGGCGCCAGTTTGAGCAGCAATTGTGCTCCGACCGAAATGTCGTTGAGCCAGGTGTCACGCGTGACTTGGCTGTTGGATTTGATCGCGGTGTCTGCATCGTTGTTCATGCGCTGCTGGCTCAGGTCCGCCATGTGGCTGAACACATCGCCCTTGATCGCGAAGTTGCCGCGGTCAATGACGCTGCCCTCCTGATCGCTGACACTTGCCGTACCGAGGTACTCCAACGTGGTATCCAGGCCATCTTTGGGACGGATATCAGGCACCAGGGAGCTCAGCGGTACTATTGCGTTGAGCAAGGTGCTGCCAAATCCCCCGGTATCGCTGTTCTGCCGATCAGCCAGGGAAAAGTGCGACTCCAGGGCGGTGCGCGACTGGGGCGTCCTGGCCTGCTCGCTGACCCACTGATCCATTTTTTCCAGCGAGGCGAACTTGAGAAAAGCCGGCTGGGCATCAGGGATATAGAGAATCTGCACGCCATCCAGCCGACCGTTGACATATTTTGGGGAGCCCTCCCCGGGTAGGGTAAAACGCACAATGTCACTGGATTGAAAACCATTGATATCGAAGGTATAGACCTGGACGTCGCCACTTACCGGGGATTTCGCCCGCAGTTTGTCGACGGTCAGGGGCTGGTCTTCAGCCAATGCCTCACCGGTAACAGCCTTCATCAGCCGTTGATAGTCGCTGTGGGTGAACTCATGCTCGGCCGGCTGCAGCGCTCGCTCAGCCGGTAGCCTGGCCTCCTGGGCCTTGAGTTGCTCGCCGGCCTTATAGATGAATATGCCTTTCTGAACGGTGCGGTAGTCGTCGGCGTGGTCTTTCCAGAAGCTGTGGATTTTTTCGGACATGCTTGTCTGGAAATCGGACTTCCACAGGGCCTTCATGAAGTCCGAAGGCTTCAGGGGGATTTGGTTATGAGCACCGTAGCCGGCTTTTTGGCTTTGCCCGGGGCCGTCTTTATACAAACCTGCTTCCGAGTCCAGAGTGCCGGGAATCCCGTCGTGCTCGGAAAAGTTCTTCAATACCGCGTCGGTCAACGTGATGGATGAAGTGGGCTCTTCCTTCAAGTGTTCCCAACCGGTAACGGTGGCCGCAGATTGTGATGCGTCAAACCGATTCAAATAGGTCTTGTCGGCGTCCACATGGGTTCCGGTCAACTGGAACACAATAGCTTGCGCCAGCTTTTTGGCTTCTTGGCGCACATCGGGAAATGCCACCGCGGTATCCAGCGCAATGGACTTGAACTTGGCTTTCTCCAGATTGGCCCTGGCCACCTGCTCGGTAATGACTGCGTAGGCATTGGAGGTGGCTGTGGGCTCTAGGGACGATACGGTCTGCCTGAGTTGGCTGAGCTCTTCGCGGTCTTGCGGAACGCTCCAGCCATTGGCGGTGATGTATTGCGCAAGGCTGATGTGTAGGGTCGGGCCTGAGTGTGGCGCATCCGGCGCCAGGTGGATCTTGGCCGTCTGCAAGGCTGGAAAAATCCGCTCATTGGATATACGGCCCGTGGTAATGCCTTGCTCCAGGCCGGCCAGTGTCAGGATCAGCGAATTACGATGGTCCAGGTCACTGCTGCCGGAGGGTGATTGGGTATTGGATGCAGGTTTTGTTGGACTGCTCTCTTGGGTGGCATCGACGAGGTGGTAAGCGGGAGGAGAGAAGTTTCGTATGGGAAAGCTCATGGGGTGTGTGCTCCGCACGTCTATAGAAGACCGCAGATCAACGGTTGTCGCTCTGTGGCTGTATATATTTAAGTGAGGCGAACGCCGCCCATGATTCCAGCGCCAAGGTATCGGGGCGTGTCCGTGTGCGGGCAACCGCAACCCGATAGGCAACCGCCTGCTGTCAACGGTACGATGGTTCACCTATCCGCGAGGCTGCCCCCATGTTCTTCGGTGTTCTACTGATCATCACCTGGCTGATCCTGCTGCTGCGCTACCCGGCCAGGGCGTTGCCGGTATCCCTCGCCGCCGCTGTGGGCCTGGGCTGCGTGGCGATGTGGGTGGTCTGGCTGGACAATCGCGAAGCCGCGCAACTGGCGCGCCTGGAGCTGCGCATCAGCTACGCCCCCGAGCAGTGCCCCGCCGACCGCCCCTTGCAGCTCAAGCTGAACAACGGCAACGACGTCCCCCTGACCGAACTGCGCTGGCGCGTCGGCGCCTATGCGCCGGGTGATACGGTGAACCTGGCCGATAACGTCTATGCTGCCCCGCGCTATCGCGGCCCCGGCGAGCTGCAGGCCGGCGCCACCTGGGAAGATTGCCTGCCGGTGCCGCCACTGCGCCCCGGCTACCGCCCGCAAACCCTGGAGTTTCGCGCCGAACACCTGCAAGGCAGCTTCTCCGACTAACAACCGCACAGGATTGATCCATGCCCAACGTGCTTATCACCGGTTGCTCCAGCGGCATCGGCCGGGCCCTGGCCGATGCCTTCAAAACCGCCGGCTACAACGTATGGGCCAGCGCCCGCCGCCCCGAAGACGTCGCCGCACTCACAACTGCCGGCTTGCAGGCCGTGCAACTGGACGTCAACGATGGCGCGGCCCTGGCGCAACTTGCTGGACAGGTAGGCGAGCTGGATGTGTTGATCAACAACGCCGGCTACGGCGCCATGGGCCCGCTGCTCGACGGTGGCACCGAGGCCATGCAGCGCCAGTTCGAGACCAACGTGTTCGCCATCGTCGGCGTGACCCAGGCGCTGTTCCCCGCCCTGCGCGCACGCAAAGGGCTGGTGGTGAATATCGGCAGTGTGTCCGGGGTGCTGGTCACGCCATTTGCCGGCGCCTACTGCGCTTCCAAGGCCGCCGTCCATGCCTTGAGCGACGCGTTGCGCATGGAGCTCGCACCGTTTGGCGTGCGGGTCATGGAAGTGCAGCCGGGGGCGATCAACACCCACTTTGCCAAGAACGCCGGCACCCAGGCCGAACTGCTGATCAATGAACAATCGCCATGGTGGCCACTGCGCGAAAACATCCGCGCCCGCTCCCAGGCCTCCCAGGACAAACCGACCCCGGCCAGCGTGCTTGCAGCGGATGTGCTCAAGGCCGTGCAACAGGGTCAACCACCCCGCCTGCTGCGCTCGGGCAATGGCAGCCGGGCGTTGCCCTTGATGGCGGCGCTGCTGCCCAAAGGGTTGTTGGAGAAGGTGTTGAAGAAGCGCTTCGGGCTCAGTGGAGCGCTTTGATCATTGTGGCGAGCGGGCTTGCCCTCTGCACAGGGGCTTCGCTATTTCATGAAATCAATAAACGCCCGCACCTTCAGCGGTAAATGCCGCGTGTCCGGATACAGCGCATACACCCCCTGGGGCGCGAAGCGATGATCCGGCAACAGGCGTACCAGCCGCCCCGCGTCCAGATCCGCCTGCACCAGCCACTGCGGCAGGACCGCCACGCCATGGCCGCGCACGGCAAATGCCTGCAGCACGGCAGCACTGTCAACCACCAGCGCACTGGGGCCCGAGCGATATTGATGCTCGCCACCTGCCGGGTCGGTCACGCTCAACTCGGTCAAGCGGCCATGCCCCAGCTTGGGCAGTTGTTCTAGTTCATCCAGCGTTTGGGCGGTACCCAAACCAGGCGCCGCGACGGCAAATACCTGGTAAGTGGATAACTGCACCGCACGATGATTGGAGTCCACCAGGCGCCCCAGCCGGATCGCCACGTCAAACCTTTCGGAGATCAGGTCGGCATGGGTCGAGGATGTGGATAAGTGAATGTTGAGGTCCGGGTGCAGGCGGCGAAAACCTTCCACTGCGGGCGCGACCACCGCCAGCGCATATTCAACAGTCGTGGTGATGCGCAACGTGCCCTTGAGCTGGGCGTGTTCAGAGCGTGCCTCTTCCACCGCCAGCCGTGCTTCTTCGAGCATGCGTGTACAACGCAGGTAGAAACGTTCACCGGCATCGGTGAGCGCCAGTTGGCGGGTACTGCGGGTGAGCAGGGTGACGCCCAGTTCGGCTTCCAAACGTTTGAGATTGAAGCTGACCACCGCGCGGGTCTGGCCCAGCAGATCGGCGGCGGCCGTCAGCGAGCCGGCCTCGACCACAGCCTTGAAAGTGTCGAATCGGTCCAGGCTAACCATGGCCACCGCCCCCGTTGTCAAAATATTTTTGACAAACTAACAGGCAAACCCGTGTATCCCAAGCTCTGCGACCGGCCTACCCTGCCAGCCTCAAACGCTGGATCACCCCTATGACCTACCGCTCGAAAGTCGCCTGGATCTTTTTACTGGGGTTCGCCCTGGACCTGGTGAACATGTTTGTCGCCACCGTCGCCTACCCGGATATCGCCCACGAACTGCAGGCCTCGGTCACGCAATTGGCGTGGATCAGCAACGCGTACCTGCTCGGCCTGACCCTGATTATCCCGCTGAGCGTCTGGCTCGCCGCAGTGCTGGGCGAGCGGCGGTTGATCGCCGCGAGCCTGGGGCTGTTTGGCATGGCATCGGTGCTGGTGGGCCAGGCCGAATCGATCCAGGCCTTGATCGGCTGGCGGCTGTTGCAAGGCTTGGGGGGCGGATTGCTGATACCGGTGGGCCAGGCCTTGGCGTACCGACACTTTGCCCCTGGGCAGCGTCACCAACTGACGGCCCGAGTGATGTCGGTGGCGCTGCTGGTGCCGGCGCTCTCCCCGGCGCTGGGCGGCTTGCTGGTGGACACGGTGTCGTGGCGCTGGATTTTCTACGCCAACCTGCCATTGGCCCTCCTGACCCTGCTGCTGGCACTGCTGTGGATAAAACCCGATGTGCCCGCCACCATGCGACCGGCCCTGGCTTTGGGGAGTCTGTTCAACCAGATCCGCCACCCGATGCTGCGAGTGGCGATGCTGGTGTATCTGTTCATCCCCGGCGTATTTATCGGCACCAGCCTGGTCGCCATCCTCTACCTGCGAGACCTTGGATACGACGCGACACGCACCGGGGCCTTGATGCTGCCGTGGGCCCTGGCTTCGGCCCTGGCCATCTACCTGAGCAAGCGGTGGTTCAGCCGGTGCGGGCCCAAGCCATTGCTGCTGGCCGGCATGGCCTTGCAATGCGCCGGCATCCTGCTGCTCAATGCGGCCCAACCCGCCCTGCTGGTGGGCGCCTATGCCCTGATGGGCCTGGGTGGCAGCCTGTGCAGCAGCACCGCGCAGACCCTGGCCTTTCTGGATATTCCTGCCGAACACATGGGCCACGCCAGCGCGCTGTGGAATATCAATCGGCAAGTGAGCTTTTGCCTCGGTGCAGCGGCACTCAGCGCCGTGCTATCGGCCTCGGATTCCTTCACCATGACCTTCTTGATTGCGGCAGCCCTGACACTGCTGCCGCTCTTGGCAGTGCCAAGCCTGGATACCTCCAGGGTTCGCGCACTGCTTCACCCTGCCTGCGAGCCTCAATGATGATTGATTACAGCGACTTTTTTGAAGAAGTGATCCAGACCCACATCGAGATCGAGCAATGGTTTGCCGGCACAGCCCCCGAAGGCACCCTGCAGAACCTGCTGGCGCGCTTCTCCCCCGAGTTCAGCATGATCGCCCCCGCCACCGGCGCACGGGTCAATACCGCCGGGGTCAAGGCCCTGTTCACGCGCCTGGGTGGTATGCGGCCCGGCTTGAAGATCACCCTCAGTGAACTGGCGGGCATCGACCGCCATGCACGCGGGGCCACGGTGACCTACCGCGAACACCAGATCGATGCCAGCGGCACGCAAACGGACCGCCGCGCCACCGTGGTGTTCGAGAAGCAGGCCAGCGGCGCGCTGCTGTGGCGGCACCTGCACGAGACGTATATCCAGGGCCAATAACCCTCCCCTGTAGGAGCCGGCTTGCCGGCGATAACGGTGTGTCAGTCAACTGGTGGATGGCTGACAGGCCGCTATCGCCGGCAAGCCAACGCCTACAAGTTTAGTGTTGTGCCTGGTTGACGATCACCGTGCAGGTGATCCCCGCCGCCAACAACACACCCTGCGGCACTTCATCAATATGAATGCGCACCGGCACCCGCTGGGCCAGGCGTACCCAGTTGAAGGTCGGGTTCACGTCGGCGATCAGCTCGCGGCTCTCGGGGTTGTCGCGGTCGTAGATGCCACGGGAGATGCTTTCTACGTGGCCCTTGAGGGTCTCGCCGCTCATCAGTTGCATGTCGGCTTTATCACCGACCTTCACATGGGGCAGCTTGGTTTCTTCGAAGAAGCCGTAGACCCAGAACGAGTTCATATCGACTACGGCCATCTTGGCTTCGCCAATGCGCGCGTAGTCGCCGCGATGCACGTTGAGGTTGGTGACATAGCCGTCTACGGCCGCCAGCACTTGCGTGCGTTTCAAATTCAGCTCTGCCGCTTCCAGTTGCGCCAGGGCATGTTGGTAGTCGGCCAGGGCCGAGTCGGCGATGTTGCTGGCGTCGTCGCGGTTCTCTTTGGAGATCACCAGGGCGTCGAGGTCGGCGCGGCGGTGGGCGTTGACCTTGCGCATCTCCCAGGTGGCTTTGCGTGAGGCAACCAAAGATTGCGCCTGCTTGACCGCGATGCGGTAGTGCTCGGGGTCGATCTGCATCAGTAGGTCGCCCTTTTTCACCAACTGGTTGTCACGCACCGGCACGTCCACCACTTCGCCGGTGACATCCGCGGCCACGTTGATGATATCGGCGCGCACCCGGCCATCGCGGGTCCATGGGGTCTGCATGTAATGGACCCATAGGGTACGGCCAATCCAGATCGCCAGGGCCAACACCAGCAGGGTTGCGAGCAAGCTGAAAAACTTTTTCATCGGGGCATTCTCAACGGTAGACGGTCAGCGCCATGGCGCCGAAAAGACAGGTGAACAGGCTCAGGCGCAGCAGCGCCGGGTGCCAGAAAAAACGGTACAGGTCAAAGCCCGCCAGGAACCGATCCAGGGCCCAGGCCAGTCCCGCGGCGATGAAGAACATCAGGGTCATGGTCGGCATGTAGATGCCGTGGAACGCGATTTCACGAGGCATGGGCGACTCCGGAAGGCTTGAAGGCAGCCAGGGGCGATTGCGGGTCCAGCAGGGAGGTGCGGATAAAGTGCAGGTAGCTTTTCACCCGGCGCAGGGCCGAGGTATCGAAGTGGGGGGCGAAGGGTTCGTCGGTGGCCTGCACGCGGCTGATGGCGTGATCGACCGCCACCAGCGCGCGCTCCAGGTTGCTCTGGCTCGGTTGCAAAAACAGCCGCACCAGCGAGCGCCCCATCACCCGGATTGCCTGGCGCCAGGGCTGGGATTGGGCATAGGCCGGGTGCACCGGCAGGATCTCCTGTTCCTTGCGCAATTCGATGATCGCGTGGCCGACCTCCAGCACCACGAACATCCAGCGCAACAGGTTGCGTTGCACCAGGGGCTGGCCGGCGGCCAGGCCGTAGGCCTGGTGCAGCAGGTCGCGGGTGCGGCTTTCAAAACCCGAGGCCAGGCCCTTGAGCTTGCCGCTGATGGCATATACCACTTGCTCGCGCAGGTCGCGCTCCAGGCGGCGCCACAGCCACGGGCTGTTGGGCGGCAGGATGATCGCCCCGGCCGCTGCACACACCAGCATGCCGATGATCATGGCGATGTAGTCGTTGATAAAGGTGTAGGGGTTGTAGATCGTCAGGTTATCCGGCACCGAACCGGTGCTGAAGAAAATCAACAAGCCAAGGCCAACCCCGGCGTATTGCGGGCGCGACGAGAGGAACGCGCCGAGCACAATTACCGGGGCGAGCATCACGCAGAGCAAGGGAAAGCCGTCGATCCAGGGAAACACGAAGAACATTTCGACAAACCCCACCAGCGCGCCGATCAAGGTCCCACAGGCCATCTGGAAGGCCATGCGCTTGGGGTTTGGTGTGGCGGCCGACAGGCCCACGGTGGCCGCGGCAATCAAGGTCATGGTCGCGCCGCTGGGCCAGGCCGTGGCCACCCAGTAACTGCCCAGTACCAGCAGAATGAATGACGCGCGAATCCCCGAGGCAGCGCAGGCCAGCCAGTTGGTTTTCGGGGTGTAGGGCTCGTCCCAATGCTCGCGTTCGTGGCTGTGCTCGGCCAGGGAGGCGTGGGTCTGCGCGTAGTTGTGCAGGTCATCGACAAAGCGGTACAGCAGCTCATAAGCGGTGTGGAAATCCAACTGCTCGGCATCGCTGGGGCTGCTCTCCTGGAACATCGCCCGCAGGCTGCGGACCTTGGCCGGCAGGCTCTCCTTGTAGGCCGTCAGTTGGCTCACCAGGCGCGCAGCATCGGGGCTGGTCAAGGCGCGCCCGCTGAAGCCATCGAGCAACTCGGCCAGGTCCTGCAGGCCGGGCTTGATCGCGGCCACCACATGGTCGGCGGCATCGCTGCGCAGGCGTTCAAGCAACTGGTGCAGGGCGTTGAACCGGGTGGTGATGCCCATGAATTCGCTGTTCAAGCGACTGAGCCGGCCATTGCGCCGACGCATATGCGGGTCTTCGAATACGGTGACGCTACGCAGCCCTTCCAGGCCCACGGCTTCGGCGATAAAGCGCACGTTGCTGCTTTCAAAACCTTCACGCTGGCTGCGCCCGCGCAGGCCATCGGTGACAAACAACGCAAAGGTGCCGAAGCGCTGGTACAAGGCGTTGCGCATCGCCGCGCTGCTGGTTTGCGGCAGGATCGCGGCACTGACCAGGGTCGCACACAAAATCCCCAGGGAGATTTCCAGCACCCGCCAGACCGCCGCCATAAAGGCGCCGTCGGGGTGGGCGAGCGCCGGCAGGCCGACCATCGCCGCCGTATACCCGGCCAGCACAAAACCATAGGCGCGAAAGTTACGGTTACGGGTGGCACCGGCCGTACACACGCCAACCCAGATCGCCAGCGCGCCAAGGAACAGCTCGGTGTTTTGCGCAAACAGGGCGATCAGCAACACCATCACCGCCGACCCCGCCAGGGTGCCGAGGAAGCGGTAGAAACTCTTGGCAAACACCTGGCCGCTTTGCGGTTGCATCACGATAAACACGGTGATCATCGCGGTACGCGGTTGCGGCAGTTCCAGGCGCATGGCCAGCCACAGGGTGAGGAACGCGGCGATCAGTACTTTGAAGATATACACCCAGGTCACGCCGTCACTGCGCGCCCAGTCGAAAAAGCCACGGCGCCATTCCAGGGAATGCAGCCAACGCAGCGGTGCAGGCAAGGGAGTCATGGGCAACCTGATCAGTGATCGAACACGGCCAAGGCCGCCGGGGTCTTGCTCGGGAGTGTCTTATCGGGTGCCGGCCCATCGCTGCCCGCGCCAAGGCCGCCGCCCAGGGCGGTCACCAGTTCGGCATGGGCGCTCAAGCGCGCGGCCTGGACCTGTTGCTCGACCTGTTGCTGGCGAAACAGCAGGGTCTGGGCATTGAGCACATTGAGGTAATCGGTCAGCCCGCGCTGGTAGGCGATCATGGCGATGTCATAGGTTTTCTGCGCCGAGGCCACCGACTCGGCGGCGAAGGTTTGCTGCTTGGCCATGGATTCACGGCGGATCAGTTGGTCGCTGATGCCCTTGAGCGCATTGACCAGGGTCTGGTTGTAGCGGGCCACGGCAATATCGTAGCCGGCGCTGGCCGCGCCCAATTGCGCGCGCAGTCGGCCACCGTCGAAGATCGGCAGGGTGATCGCCGGGCCGACGCTGTAGTTGAGCTTCTTGCCGGCGAGAAACTCCAGCATGCCGCCGCCGGTGGCGACGTAGCCGAGGCTGCCCACCAGGTCGACATTGGGATAGAAGCCGGCGTGGGCCACGTCGATGCCCCGGGCCTGGGCCGCGACTTGCCAGCGGCTGGCAACCACGTCCGGGCGCTGGCCGAGCAATTGCGCGGGCAGTGCCGAGGGCAATTTCAATGGTGCGCCGAGAGCCAGGGTTGGCCGCTGCAATCTCGCACCCTCCCCCGGGCCCTTGCCGGCCAGGGCGGCCAGTTGGTTGCGGGTCAGGGCGATTTCTTCGTCGAGGGCGTCCAGTTGCCGATGGGTTTCGGGCAACGGCGTCTGGGCCTGGCTGACTTCAAAGTGCGTGCCGATCCCACCCTCCAGGCGCTTTTGCGCCAGGTCGAGGATCTGCTGTTGCTGGGCCAGGGTGGCGGCGACGATATCGCGCTGGGCGTAATGCAGCGACAGCTGGATATAGGCGCGCACCACGTTGTTCTGCAGCTCCAACTGGGCCTGGCGCGCCTGGGCGACACTCCGATGCGCCAGGTCGAGGGCGCGCTCGCTGGCATTGCGCTCGCGGCCCCACAGGTCGAGGGCGTAGCTCAGGCCCAGGGCAGCGTTGTTGTCCCAAGTGGTGGAATTGTCCAGTTTACCGGGGCCGTAGAACTGATCGCTGGGCCAGTTGTGGCGCTTGAGGGTGGCGTCGCCGTTGATCTGCACGGCCTCGGCCGACTCGGCCAACCCCGCCATGGCCCGCGCTTCACGCACCCGGGCGGCGGCTTCGGCGATGCTTGGGCTGCCTTGTACGGCGAGGTCGATCCAACGGTCGAGTTGCGGGTCGCCATAGGCCTGCCACCACTGGCTGGTCGGCCAGTGGGCATCCCGGGCGGCGCTCTGGATCGCGTCGTCGGTGGCCAGGGTATTGGCGGCGAGGTGCTTGCCTTGGGGGGCAATCCCTCCGGTTCCGATGCAGCCGCTGATTGCTAACGATAAAGCCCAAACACTGAGAGTCTTCAGCTCTCTGCTGATGCGACGCGGCACTGCTGCGAATTCCTGAGGTGGTGGTGCGGGGACGGTGCGGCAATTCTAGGGGGCGCGGGGAATGGCGATAAGGTGGGATTCCTGTGAATCTTTGTTACCGTTCAGGCGATAATCCATTGGTAGGGATCACTGGTAGTCGTAACTTTCTGTCACAATTTGTCATCTCCCTTGAGAGCACCCCATGGACACTTTGCAAAACATGCGCGCCTTCAGTTGTGTCGCCGAGGCCGGCAGCTTCACCGCCGCCGCCGTACAACTGGACACCACCACGGCCAACGTCTCGCGCGCGGTCTCCAATCTGGAGGCCCATCTGCAAACCCGCTTGCTCAACCGCACCACCCGCCGCATCGCCTTGACCGAGGCTGGCAAGCGCTATTTATTACGCTGCGAGCAAATCCTCGCCTATGTCGAGGAAGCCGAGGCCGAGGCCAGCGACGCCCACGCGCGCCCCGCCGGGCAGCTCAAAGTGCATACCATGACCGGCATCGGCCAGCATTTCGTGATCGATGCGATTGCCCGCTATCGCCGCACCCACCCCGACGTGACCTTCGACCTGACCCTGGCCAACCGCGTGCCAGACCTGCTGGACGAGGGTTATGACGTGTCCATCGTGCTCGCCAGCGAGCTGCCGGACTCGGGGTTTGTCTCCCAGCGCCTGGGGATCACCTACAGCATCGTCTGTGCCTCGCCGGCCTACGTTAAAGCCAATGGTTGCGCGCAGCGGCCCAGTGACCTGCTCAACCATGCCTGCCTGCGCCTGGTCAGCCCGGTGATCCAGTTGGACAAATGGGCCTTCAACGGGCCGGACGGCCAGGAAAGCGTGAGCATCAACAGCTCGCCGTTCCTGGTGAACTCCGCCGATGCGATGAAGACCGCGATCATCAGCGGCATGGGCGTCGGCCTGCTGCCGGTGTACGCGGCCATCGAAGGCCTGCGCAACGGCACCCTGGTGCGGATGATGCCGACGTATCGCTCCCAGGAGCTGAACCTGTACGCCATCTACCCGTCGCGCCAGTACCTGGATGCGAAGATCAAGACCTGGGTGGAGTACCTGCGCGGCTCGCTGCCGGAGATCCTGGCGGCGCACCAGGCGGAACTCGCGGCGTATGAGTTGAGCGGCAGTTTGGGTGGGGTGCGGCTGGGTAGCTGATTTAGAAAACGGACTCCCAACTATTGGAGATCCCCTGTGGGAGCGGGCTTGTCGGGTCGCCGCATCGCCGCGATAGCGGTATATCAGTGCCAGATGTAGTGCCTGACACACCGCTATCGCGGCGATGCGGCGACCCGACAAGCCCGCTCCCACATTGGTGATGCGGTGTCCTGACAAGTGTGGGCAGGAATGTTAGCGTGCTTGGCATTCTTCCCCGTCGATGAGCCTCACTTGCGATGAAAAAGATTGTCCTCGCCTTCAGCCGTGTCACCCCCCAGATGATCGAACGCCTGCAACAGGACTTCGAGGTCATCGTCCCCAACCCCAAGCAGGGCGATATCAACGCGCAGTTCAATGAAGCCCTGCCCCACGCCCACGGCCTGATCGGCGTCGGCCGCAAGCTGGGCCGGGCGCAGCTCGAAGGGGCGAACAAGCTGCAAGTGGTGTCCAGCGTCTCTGTGGGTTACGACAACTACGACGTGGACTACTTCAACGAACGCGGGATCATGCTCACCAACACCCCCGATGTGTTGACCGAAAGCACCGCCGACCTGGCCTTTGCCCTGCTGATGAGCAGCGCCCGCCGTGTGGCCGAGCTGGACGCCTGGACCAAGGCCGGGCAGTGGAAAGCCAGCGTCGGCGCGCCGTTGTTTGGCTGTGATGTACACGGCAAGACCCTGGGTATCGTCGGCATGGGCAATATCGGCGCAGCCATCGCCCGCCGTGGGCGCCTGGGCTTCAATATGCCGATTATCTACAGCGGCAACAGCCGCAAGACCGCGCTGGAACAAGAGCTGGGCGCGCAGTTGCGCAGCCTGGACCAGTTGCTGGCCGAGGCAGATTTCGTGTGCCTGGTGGTGCCGTTGAGTGAAAAGACCAAGCACCTGATCAGCCATCGCGAGTTGGGCCTGATGAAATCCAGCGCGATCCTGGTGAATATTTCCCGAGGCCCGGTGGTAGACGAACCCGCACTGATCGAAGCCCTGCAAACCCAGCGCATTCGCGGCGCCGGGCTGGATGTGTATGAGCGCGAGCCCCTGGCCGAGTCGCCGCTGTTCCAACTGAGCAATGCGGTGACCTTGCCGCATATCGGTTCGGCCACCCATGAAACCCGTGAAGCCATGGCCAACCGTGCCCTGGACAACCTGCGCAGCGCACTGCTGGGCCAGCGCCCGCAGGACCTGGTGAACCCGCAGGTGTGGAAAGGCTGATCGGCATTGTAGGAGCCGGCCAGCCAGCCCCTACAGTTTTTGGCGCGAACGTCGATAACCCGCTATAGATTGTTATCGCTGATCCACAGAAGGTTTTTATGTCCACCACCAAAGCCCGCGCAGATTCACTCTCGCTTCTGCTCTTTACCTTGCGCAGCGGCAAGCTGATGGCCATCAACCTGCTGAAAGTCAGCGAAATCATTCCCTGCCCGCCGCTGACCAAGCTCCCGGAGTCCCACCCGCACGTCAAAGGTATCGCCACCCTGCGTGGCGCGGCCTTGTCGGTGATCGACCTCAGCCGCGCGCTGGGCGAGATGCCCCTGCAAGACCCCGACGGCGGTTGCCTGATTGTCACCGATGTCAGCCGTTCCAAGCAGGGCCTGCATGTGCAGGCGGTGAGCCGGATCGTGCATTGCCTGACCACCGATATCCGCCCGCCGCCCTTTGGCTCTGGCGGCACGCGCTCGTTTATCACCGGCGTGACCCAGGTCGACGGGGTGCTGGTGCAGGTGCTGGACATCGAAAAAGTCATCCACGCCATCGCCCCCGCGCAGATCGAAGTGGCGCCGACTGACCTGACCATGGAAGAAGCCGAAGTGCTCGGCCATGCACGCATCCTGGTGGTGGACGACAGCCAGGTGGCCCTGCAGCAATCGGTGCACACCCTGCGCAACCTCGGCCTGACCTGCCACACCGCACGTAGCGCCAAAGAGGCCATCGACGTGCTGCTGGAACTGCAAGGCAGCGCCGGGCAGATCAATGTGGTGGTGTCTGACATCGAAATGTCGGAAATGGACGGCTACGCCCTCACCCGCACCCTGCGCGAAACCCCGGACTTCCAGGATCTCTACGTGCTGTTGCACACCTCCCTGGACAGCGCGATGAACAGCGAAAAAGCCCGCCTGGCGGGTGCCGACTCGGTACTGACGAAGTTTTCGTCACCCGAGCTGACCAAATGCCTGGTGGTCGCCGCCCAGACCGTGGCGCAAAAAGGCCTGTAAATAGTGACAGCGTATTACCAACTGCTACGCCGCGACCTCACCGGCAGCCTGCCTGCACCGCAGTGGCCAGCCGATACCCACCTGGATCATTACCGCCCTGCACTGGCCCCGGCGATCCATGCGGTATTGCGCATGACCCAGGAACAGGGCGGCGGCCGCGTGGCCAACCTGGAGGCCTGGCAGCAGCAATTTCTCAGCGACGCAGAGTTCGACCCCACGCTGTGCCTGGTAGCAAGTAACGCCGAGGGCATTCTTGGCGTGGCCCAATGCTGGACCAGTGCCTTTATCCATCACCTCAGCGTCCACCCCTGCGCCCAGGGCCAGGGGCTGGGTCGCGCCTTGTTGCTGCACAGCTTCCAGGTGTTCAAGCAGCGCGGCGAACCCTATGTGGACCTCAAGGTGCTGGAGAGCAATCTGCGCGCACGCCAGTTGTATGAAAGTGCCGGCATGGTGTTTGTGCTGCGCGACGTGGTCAGCGACGACTGATCGGCACTGGCGCATAACTTGCTTCCAGAGTCTCTGAACGGCGGATAGAGGTAAAAACCCGTCACCGTTCAAGAGAGCCCTCTGACCTGGCCTGGTAGCAGATCCTCCATGAATACCCATTTTTCCTGCGTTGGTTGCGGTAAATGCTGCACCGACCATCATGTGCCCCTGACCCTCGATGAAGCCCGCCAGTGGGCGGCGGACGGCGGCAATGTCATCGTGCTGGTGGAAGGTTTCCTGGGCAATGGCCTGGGCCTGCCTGTGCAACAACGCGAGCATGCCGAACGGCGTTCGGTGGTGGTGCCCAGCGGCAATACCCAGGCGTTCGTGGCGATCACCTTTGCCGCCTACAACGCCGGGCGCTGCCGGAATCTTGACGAAGACAACCGCTGCGGCATCTATGAACGGCGGCCGCTGGTCTGTCGTATCTACCCGATGGAGATCAATCCGCATATCCCGCTGAACCCGGCCGCCAAGGATTGCCCGCCGCAATCCTGGGAACAGGGCCCGGCACTGATCGTCGGCGGCGAGCTGATGGACCGGGAACTGGCCGAGCTGATCCACCGCTCACGCCAGGCCGACCGTGACGATGTACAGACCAAGGAGGCGGTGTGCGCCCTGCTGGGGATTCGCACCACGGCGCTCAAGGGCGATGGTTTTACCGCGTACCTGCCGGACATGGGCGCCTTTGCCCAGGCCATAGCGCTGGCGGTGGAGCAACCGGCCATGGCCAATGAATGGGTGTTTCATGTGTCCGGGATGGACATTGCCGAACAGTTGCTGGATGCCGGGGCGCAGATCGCCACCGAAGTGCCGGCCAACTATGCGTTTATCTCGCTGCGCGCTGCCTGAACCTTTTGGGAGCCGGCTTGCCGGCGATGGCGTGCGCGAAATCGCCATTGCCGGCAAGTCGGTTGCGAAGATTAGCGGCGTTTGCCCCAGAACTCTTCAGCCAGCCGCCGCAGGTCCTCCGCCAGGGCCGCTACGTCGCCCGAGCTGAGCTGGCTCTGTTGGCCGGCGCTGACGGTGGCCTCGCCGGCATCGCGAATGCCGACAATATTGCGATTGATGTCCTCGCTCACCGCGCTCTGTTCCTCCACCGCCGTGGCAATCTGCACGCTCATAGCGGTGATCTGGTTGACCCGCTGGCTGATGCCATCCAGGGCCGACGCCGCGCGCTGGGCATGCTCGACGCTGACTTCGACGTGCTGGCTGCTTTGCTCCATCGCCATCACCGCATCGCGGGCGCCGCCCTGCAGGGTACTGATCATGCGCTGGATTTCATTGGTCGATTGCTGGGTGCGCTGGGCCAGGCCGCGGACTTCATCTGCCACCACCGCAAAGCCACGGCCCTGCTCGCCCGCCCGCGCCGCCTCGATGGCCGCGTTGAGGGCCAGCAGGTTGGTCTGCTCGGCAATCGCCCGGATCACCTCCAGTACGCTGGAGATATCCCCGCTGTGGCTTTCCAATTGATGGATCACACTGGTGGCCCTGGCCAGCTCCTGGGACAGACGCAGCACCGCATCACGGCTTTCGTCCACCCGCTGATGGCCTTCGCGGGTCTCGCTGCCGGCCTGGTCGGCCGCTTTCGAGGCTTGCTGGGCATGGTTGGCGACTTGCGCCACGCTGGCCGCCATCTCCTGGATCGCGGTGGCCACCTGGTCGGTCTGGGTCTGCTGGCCCAGGGTACTGGCGTGACTGCTGTCCAGTTGCTGGACCAGAGCGGCGGCGTGCCCGGATAAACGCTGCGACGCATCGCCAATCCGGCCGACCACCGCGCCCACCTGGGCTTCGAGCATCTGCATGGCAAATTCGATTTGCCCCAGCTCATCGGCACGCCCGGTGTAGATCGCCTGGCTGACGGGGTTATCGGCAATCTGCCGGGCCCGCTCGCTCAATTGCCTCAAGGGGCGCAACAACAGGTTGATACCCAAGACCCCCGCTGCGCCCACCGCAGCCAGGCCCAGCACCTGCAAGGCCCACGAGTAGCTCGCCAACCCGGCCCCCACTCCCCAGGTCAGGGCGCAGGTTGCACCGGTGACCAGCGACAACTTCATGGGCATCTCCAGCACTGGCCGCAAGCGCCGACTACCCGCGCGCAGGCGGGCGTAAGCGCGCTCCGCCGCCATCACCCGCCGCGCATCGGGCTTGGTGCGTACCGACTGGTATTCCACCGCGACACCGTCGCGCGTGACCGGCGAGGCATAGGCGCTGACCCAATAGTGATCGCCGTTCTTGCAGCGATTTTTCACCATGCCCATCCACGAGCGGCCGCTTTTGAGGGTCTGCCACATATGGGCAAAGGCCGCCGACGGCATGTCCGGGTGACGCAGCAGGTTATGTGGCGCGCCCAGCAATTCCTCGCGGTTGTAGCCGCTGACGTCGATAAAGTCCTGGTTGGC
The DNA here is from genome assembly GCF_058742075.1 of Pseudomonas sp. HC1(2025). NCBI lineage: Bacteria > Pseudomonadati > Pseudomonadota > Gammaproteobacteria > Pseudomonadales > Pseudomonadaceae > Pseudomonas > Pseudomonas sp. HC1(2025). The sequence continues at coordinate 4,773,605 of NZ_CP196017.1, forward strand.
GTAGGTAATCGAACTGCCTAAGTCAGTGGTCGAGAGGATGTTGGCGTCTGGGGCAATGTCCACACTTCGACCCGTGACCGGGAGATTGATCTTCATGGAAAGCGCGCTCGGGGGTTATTGAGGGAGTCGGCAGGGGCACCGACTCTAAGCGCACCGGTTGAGCAAATACTGATCCAGCTCATGTTCCACGCATTTAGTTGGGTACCGCTGCCTCCGGCTCGCGGTACTCCTCGGTCAGGGCCACGCACTCCAGCGCCACCCGCGCGCTGCGCGGTAAGCGGCGCACCGCCAGTACGCTGCGGGCGGGCAACCGGCTACGGTCGAAGTAGCCCAGGTACACCTCGTTGACCAGGGCCAGGTCATCCAGGTCGGCCAGCATCAAGGTGCACTTGACCACCCGGTCCAACGAGGAATGATGACGCTCCAACAGGTCGTGCAGGGTCTTCATCACCTGCTTCATCTGCGCGCCAGTGCCACCCTTCACCGGGTTGCCGCGAACATCCAGCCCCGCAATATTGGAAATGTACAGCGTGTTGCCAACCCGTACTGCCTCGGAAAAAGGCAGCGCAATTTCAGTGGGGTAAAAGTGTGGTCCGTCGCCCTCCGGCGCCGCTGCCGTCTCGGGCTCCTCCTGCAGATAGCGCTGGAGAATGCGCTGGTGCTCGCCGCTCTGCTTGAGCTGCTCCAGCGCCCGGTTGAGGTCACCGCGCAATTGCGGGTCGGACTTGCGCACACCGATGGCCACGGCGGTGCCCATCTGTTGGCCAGTGACCGGCCGGCCGACAAAATCAAATGGCTGCCCCTGCTCGGTGTCGAGCAGCTCCTGGCGGATTTCGGCGGTGCCTTGCAGCGTCGCGTCGATATCACCGGCCACCAGGCTGCGGATTAACTGGTCGTTGAGCCAGTAGCTCTTGATGATCACGCCCGCCGGCGCCCATTGCGCCAGGGCAAAGGCTTCGCGATTGCTGCCGGTAAGTACTCCCACGCGCTTGCCCTTGAGGGCACGCACCGTGGGCAGCAGGCCGGAATACTTGCGGGCTACCAGGTGTGTGGTGAGGGGGTACAGGTCGTCGGTAAAGTCGATCAACTGCCGGCGCTGAGGGGTTGAAGCCATGCCCATGATTGCATCGAAACGCCGGCTTTCCAGGGCGTCGATGCTAAGGGTGAAAATCTGGTCGACCCAGGTGCAACGGGCGTCGAGCTGGGCGCACAGGGCATTGCCCAACTCGATGTTCAGGCCTACCAACTGGCCTTGGGCATCGCGGCTTTCATAGGGGGGAAACAGTGGGGAGATTGCGAAGCGGATTTCGCTGCGCGCTGCAGCAGCTGTCGCTGCGCCTATAAACAAACCACCCGACAGCAGCGACCCAACGGATAAAACGAAGATCTTTGCCAAAGCCATGAAGAAGTCCCTTTCTTGAAAGACCCGCTCCCTCAACCGGTACTTCTGCCAACCAGACGCGGCGAAGGGGAATCGAGAAAGCTTTCAAGAAAAGGTCATGGGCCGACAAGGCGAAAAGTCAGCAAGAGCTGTAGGCAGTCAGCGTTTGCCCATCGAACGACGGGTGCCCGGCGGCGCCATGCCGGGGGTCTTGGTGTGGCCGTTCTTCGCGCCGTTTTTGTACCACGGCTGATTGCTGTCTTTCGCCCCGGCCAGTTCACCCGGTTTGAAAGGGAACTTGAAGGCCGGGATCACCGGTTTGGCTTCACTGTCGAGGCTGTCTGGATCAGCGAGTTCGGCGCTTTCAACAGGCGGTTGTGTCGGGGAATTCATGGAAGCTCCGGGGCGTGCAAAAAATGACGCGGGCCCGACTTGCGGGCCACACTGGCGCGCAGTATACCTGCGCGCCCTGGATCTTTAACCACCGCCTGTACGAATGGTCGACCTTTGCTGACAGCGCTGTCAGTTAACGGTCACTTTGCTGACCGGGTTTGCAGGCTATAAAGAACCTCCACTCTTCCCATTCTCTGTCCGGACGCCGCGAGCCCATGCACATTCAACGCAAAACCACCTTGATTGTGCTCGCCGTCGTGGCCCTGGCGGTCGTGGCCTGGGTCTCGACCCGGCCGGCCAAGACCAAGCTGTCTGCCTCGACTGCGATCCCGGTGCGGGTGGTCAGCGTCACGCAGCAGGACATCCCGCGATTTGTCAGCGGCATCGGCTCGGTGCTGTCGCTGCACAGTGTGGTAATTCGCCCGCAGGTCGACGGCATCCTCACCAAACTGCTGGTCAAGGAAGGGCAATTGGTAAAAACCGGTGACCTGCTGGCAAGCATCGATGACCGGGCGATCCGCGCCAGCCTCGACCAGGCCAAGGCCCAACTGGGCGAAAGCCAGGCGCAGCTGCAGGTGGCGCAGGTCAATCTCAAGCGCTACAAGGAGTTGAGCATCGACGACGGCGTGTCGAAGCAGACTTACGACCAGCAGCAAGCCCTGGTCAACCAGCTCAAGGCCACCGCCCTGGGCAACCAGGCGGCGATTGATGCAGCTCAGGTCCAGCTTTCCTACACGCAGATTCGCTCCCCCGTCAGCGGTCGGGTGGGGATTCGCAATGTGGATGAAGGCAACTTCCTGCGTACCAGCGATGCCCAAGGCCTGTTCTCGGTGACGCAGATCGACCCGATCGCCGTGGAGTTTTCCCTGCCGCAACAGATGCTGCCGACCCTGCAAGGCCTGATCGCCGCGCAGCACCCGGCCAGTGTCGATGCCTTCCTCGGCGCCGACACCGATAGCCCGGCGGCGGTGCTGCTCGGTGAAGGCCGCCTGAGCCTGATCGATAACCAGATCAGCGCCACCACCGGCACCATCCGCGCCAAGGCCGAGTTCAGCAATGCCACGCAAACGCTGTGGCCGGGGCAACTGGTCACGGTGAAGATTCAGACCGCCCTCGACAAGGCCGCCCTGGTGGTGCCGCCGACCGTGGTCCAGCGCGGCATGGACTCGCACTTCGTGTACCGCCTCAATGGCGACAAGGTGGACGTGGTGCCGGTGCACGTGGCCTATCAGAACAGCGCATTGACGATTGTCACCGGCGTGCAGGCCGGTGATGTGCTGGTCAGCGACGGCCAGTCACGCCTCAAGGCCGGCGCCCAGGTGGAGGTGCTCAAGGAGCCGCCGCAAGTGATCCAGACCGCCCAAGCGCAGGCCCAGCCATGAAGGGCCGTGGCTCGGTATCGGCGTGGTGCGTCGACCATCCGGTCGCGACCCTGCTGCTGACCTTTGCCCTGGTGCTGCTGGGCTTGATCGCCTTTCCGCGCCTGCCCGTCGCGCCCTTGCCGGAGGCGGAGTTCCCGACAATCCAGGTCACCGCCCAACTGCCCGGCGCCAGCCCCGATACCATGGCGTCCTCGGTGGCAACGCCCCTGGAAGTGCAATTCAGCGCCATCCCCGGCATGACCCAGATGACCTCAAGCAGCGCCTTGGGCTCCAGCCTCCTGACCCTGCAATTTACTCTCGACAAGAGCATCGATACCGCCGCCCAGGAAGTACAGGCGGCGATCAACACCGCAGCCGGCAAGTTGCCCAGCGATATGCCCAACCTGCCGACGTGGCGCAAGGTCAACCCGGCGGACAGCCCGGTGCTGATCCTCAGTATCAGCTCCAACAATATGCCCGGCACCGAACTGAGCGACTACGTGGAAACCCTGCTGGCCCGGCAGATCAGCCAGATCGACGGGGTCGGCCAGATCAGCATCACCGGCCAGCAACGCCCGGCGATTCGCGTGCAGGCCTCGCCGGACAAACTCGCCGCCATCGGCCTGACCCTGGCCGACATCCGCCTGGTCCTCCAGCAATCGAGCCTGAACCTGGCCAAGGGCGCGCTGTATGGGCGCGACAGCGTGTCGACGCTGTCGACCAACGACCAACTGTTCCACCCCGAGGAATACGGCGACCTGATTGTTTCCTACAAGGACGGCGCGCCGGTGCAGTTGCGCGACGTGGCACGGGTGATCAACGGTTCGGAAAACGCCTACGTGCAAGCCTGGTCCGGTGATACGCCGGGGGTCAACCTGGTGATTTTCCGTCAGCCGGGGGCCAATATCGTCGACACCGTGGACCGCATCCAGGCCGAGCTGCCGCGCTTGCAGGCGATGCTGCCGGCGTCGGTGGACGTCAGCTCGTTGTCGGATCGCACCAAGACCATTCGTGCCTCGCTGCATGAAGTGGAAATCACCTTGTTGATCGCGGTGTTGCTGGTGGTGGCGGTGATGGCGCTGTTCCTGCGCCAGTGGTCGGCGACCCTGATTGTCTCCAGCGTGCTCGGGGTTTCGCTGGTCGCCAGTTTTGCCTTGATGTACGTGATGGGTTTCAGCTTGAACAACCTGACCCTGGTGGCCATCGTGATTGCCGTGGGGTTTGTGGTGGACGACGCGATTGTGGTGGTGGAGAACATCCACCGTCACCTTGAGGCCGGCCTGGACAAGCGTGAAGCAGCGATCAAGGGCGCCGGCGAGATCGGTTTTACCGTGGTGTCCATCAGCTTCTCGCTGGTAGCGGCGTTTATCCCGTTGCTGTTCATGGGCGGCGTGGTCGGGCGCCTGTTCAAGGAGTTTGCCTTGACCGCGACCTCGACCATCCTGATTTCGGTGGTGGTGTCCCTGACCCTGGCGCCGATGCTGGCCGGGCAGTTTATGCGCGCCCCGACCCACCACCCCCATGACAAGCCAGGGTTTGGCGAACGCCTGCTGGCCGGGTACGCGAGGAACCTGCGCCGGGCGCTGGCCCATCCACGCACGATGCTCGGTATCTTCGTCGTGACCCTGGGCCTGGCCGTGGCCGGCTACGTGTTTATCCCCAAGGGGTTTTTCCCGGTACAAGACACCGGTTTCATTCTTGGCACCAGCGAGGCGGCGGCCGATGTGTCCTACCCGGATATGGTGGCCAAGCACCAGGCCCTGGCCGAGATCATCAAGGCTGACCCGGCGGTGGAAAACTTCTCTCACTCGGTGGGCGTGACCGGCAGCAACCAGACCATCGCCAACGGCCGCTTCTGGATTGCCTTGAAAGATCGCGGTGATCGCGACGTGTCCGCCAGCCAGTTTATCGACCGGATCCGCGCCAAGCTGGCCCAGGTCCCGGGGATCGTGCTGTACCTGCGCGCCGGCCAGGACATCAACCTCAGCTCCGGACCCAGCCGCAGCCAGTACCAGTACGTGCTCAAGAGCAACGATGGTGCGACCCTGAACACCTGGACCCAGCGCCTCACCGAAAAACTGCGCGCCAACCCGGCCTTTCGCGACCTGTCCAACGACCTGCAACTGGGTGGCAGCATCACCCACATCAGCATCGACCGCCAAGCCGCCGCGCGTTTCGGCCTGACCGCCACCGATGTCGACCAGGCGCTGTACGATGCGTTCGGCCAACGCCAGGTCAATGAGTTCCAGACCGAGACCAACCAGTACCAGGTGGTGCTGGAACTGGACAGCCAGCAACGGGGCAAGGCCGAGAGCCTGAACTACTTCTACCTGCGCTCGCCCCTGAGCGGCGAAATGGTGCCGCTGTCGGCGCTGGCCAAGGTCGATCCGCCGACGGTCGGGCCGTTGTCCATCAGCCATGACGGCATGTTCCCGGCGGCCAACCTGTCGTTCAACCTGGCGCCGGGCGTGGCCCTGGGTGACGCGGTGATCATGCTCGACCAGGCGAAGAACGAGATCGGCATGCCGAGCACCATCATCGGCAATTTCCAGGGCGCGGCCCAGGCGTTCCAGAGTTCATTGGCCAGCCAGCCGTGGCTGATCCTCGCGGCGCTGGTGGCGGTCTATATCATCCTCGGCGTGCTGTATGAGAGTTTCGTGCACCCGCTGACCATCATCTCGACCCTGCCCTCTGCCGGCCTGGGTGCGTTGATCATGCTGTGGCTGCTGGGCCAGGACTTTTCCATCATGGCCTTGATCGGGCTGGTGCTGTTGATCGGCATCGTCAAGAAAAACGGCATCCTGATGATCGACTTTGCCCTGGAGGCCCAGCGCGTTCGCGGGCTGGCGCCTGGCGATGCGATTTACGAGGCCTGTATCACGCGCTTTCGACCGATCATCATGACCACCCTCGCCGCCCTGCTGGGCGCGGTGCCGCTGATGCTCGGCGCAGGTCCCGGCGCGGAATTGCGCCAGCCGTTGGGCATCGCGGTGGTCGGCGGGTTGCTGGTGAGCCAGGCGCTGACCCTGTTCACCACGCCGGTCATATACTTGTACCTTGAGAAACTTTTCCATAGACCCACACCGGCCCCTGGGCTGGCGACCACACATTGAGGCGGGGTCATGCGCGTCCTGATTATTGAAGACGAAGAAAAAACCGCCGACTACCTGCATCGCGGGCTGACGGAACAAGGCTACACCGTGGACGTGGCCCGCGACGGCATCGAGGGCCTGCACCTGGCCCTGGAGAGCGACTACGCGGTGATCGTGCTCGATGTGATGCTGCCCGGCCTCGACGGCTTTGGCGTGCTGCGCGCACTGCGGGCACGCAAGCAGACCCCGGTGATCATGCTCACCGCCCGCGAGCGTGTGGAAGACCGCATTCGTGGCCTGCGCGAAGGGGCCGACGATTACCTGGGCAAGCCGTTTTCCTTCCTCGAACTGGTGGCACGCCTGCAAGCCCTGACCCGCCGCAGCGGCGGGCATGAACCGGTGCAGGTGACCATCGCCGACCTGTGGATCGACCTGATCAGCCGCAAGGCCAGCCGCGCCGGCCTGCGCCTGGACCTGACCGCCAAGGAGTTCTCGCTGCTCAGCGTCCTGGCCCGGCGCCAGGGCGAGATCCTGTCCAAGACGGCGATTGCAGAAATGGTCTGGGACATCAATTTCGACAGCGATGCCAATGTGGTCGAAGTGGCGATCAAGCGCCTGCGGGCCAAGCTCGATGGGCCCTTCGAACACAAGCTACTGCACACTATTCGTGGCATGGGCTATGTGCTGGAGAACCGCAGTGTCGAGTAACTCGATTGCCCTGCGCCTGAGCGGCATGTTCACCCTGGTCGCGCTGGTGATTTTCCTGCTGATCGGCGGCGCGCTGTACCAGCAGGTGGACCGTGGCCTGGGCTTGTTGCCGGGGGCCGAGCTGGATGCGCGCTACAGTGTGCTGGAGTCGTCGATCACGCGTTTCGGCACGCCGGATCACTGGGTGAAAATGACCAGCAAACTCAAGCTGCTGGGGGAAGAGGACACACGGATTCGTTTCTGGGTGGTGAGCAGTGACCCGACCTACGAATACGGCAACCCGGACGCACGCATCCGCGAATTCGCCGCCGGCCCCACGGGCAAGCGTGATTTGTACCTGCCGGGGCATGCGTATCCGTTCAAGGTGCTGGTCAGCCAGTTCCCGGCCAAAGACCAGCGCCCGCCGCTGCGCTTTATGATCGCCATCGACACCGCCAACTTCCGCGCCACCCAGCACCATCTGCTGATGGCGTTGATCAGCCTGGCGTTTGTCGGCGTAGTGCTGGCTTCGCTGCTGGGCTTTTGGGTCGCGCGCATCGGTCTTAAGCCTTTGATCAAACTCTCGGACGAAGCGCAAAAACTGGCACCGCCAAAACTGTCCGGGCGCTTGCAGTTGTCACCGTTGCCGCCGGAGCTCAAGCAGTTCGTCAACTCCTTCAACTCGACCCTGGAGCGCGTGGAAACCGCGTACTCGCGCCTGGAATCCTTCAATGCCGACGTAGCCCACGAACTGCGCTCGCCGCTGACCAACCTGATCGGCCAGACCCAGGTTGCGCTGACCCGTGGCCGCTCGGCCGAACATTACTTCGAAGTGCTGCAATCGAACCTGGAAGAGTTGGAGCGCCTGCGCTCGATCATCAATGACATGCTGTTCCTGGCCAGCGCCGACCAGGGCAGCAAGGCCACCAAGCTGATCGAAAGCTCCCTGGCCGATGAGGTGGCGACCACCCTCGACTACCTGGATTTCATCCTCGAAGACGCCCAGGTGCAGGTCACGGTGGACGGCGATGCCTTGGTCCGGATCGAAAAAGCCCATTTGCGCCGGGCCCTGATCAACCTGCTGAACAATGCCGTGCAGCACACCTCGCCGGGGCAGGTGATCGAGGTGCGGATTGAAGCGCAGGAGCAACAGGTGCTGATTGGCGTGACCAATCCAGGTGAGCTGATTGCCAACGAGCACCTGCCCCGCTTGTTCGAGCGCTTCTACCGCGTCGACGCCTCGCGCAGCAACAGCGGGGCCAATCATGGGTTGGGGCTGGCGATCGTCAAGGCAATTGCGTTGATGCATGGCGGGGATGTGTTTGTGCGCAGTGAGCACGGGGGCAATACGTTTGGCATCAGCCTGCCCGTATAAACACCTCGGCCTACTGTAGGAGCCGGTTTGCCGGCGATGGCGGCCAGTCAGTCGACTTGTTCATCACTGATCCACTGCTATCGCCGGCAAGCCGGCTCCTACAGTTGATCTTCGCTGTCTTGACTGTTGCGATTTGGGCAACAGTCATTATCTTGTTACACTCTGTACCGTACCGCTCGCCTGCGCCAATATGTCGCATCGACGAGCGAGACGGCAAAGACAGCCGACCCGCCCTGCCATTTCCCTCGACTTATTTCCAGGGCTCTACACTGGGAATCTGTCTTAAAGCCGCTGACTTCAGCGGCTTTTTTTTGCCGTAAAAAAGGCCAGGAACACCCCACGACATTGGCCGTTCAGACTTACCCAAAGGAGCTCCCCCGGTGAAACCCGCGCTGACATTCACCCCGTTATTCCTCGCGATTGCAGCAACTATCTCCCCGCTCGCCCTTGCAGCAGATGCCCCTCCCGCCGACGGATTCGTCGAAGGCTCAAGCCTCACCATCAACACCCGCAACTACTACATGAATCGCGACCGCCGCGACATTCACATCAACGACAGCAAAGAGTGGGGCCAAGGCTTCCTCGGCATCTTCGAGTCCGGCTACACCCAGGGCACCGTGGGTTTGGGCCTGGATGTGCATGGCATGCTCGGCCTGAAGCTGGACGGCGGTGGCGGTACCGACGGCTCCAGCATCCTGCCGTACGGCAGCGGCAGCGGCAAAGCGCCGGGCTCGTTTTCTACCGGTGGCGGCACCCTGAAAATCCGCGCCTTGGATACCGAGCTGAAGGCCGGCGACCTGTTCCTCAACAACCCGGTGATTGCTGGCGGCATGACGCGCATGCTGCCCGAGACCTTTCGTGGCGTCAGCCTGACCAACCACAGCCTTGACGGCTGGATGTTCGAAGGCGGCCAGGCCAGTTTTGCAAAGCTCTACAACCAGAGTGGCCATGGGCGCATCGGCACCAGCTATGGCGCACTGCCCAAGGGCCAGGACAGCCAGCACATGAACTGGGCCGGCGTGGCGTGGAGCGGTCTGCCAGGGCTGACCAGCAACCTGTACGCCTCCGAACTCAAGGACGTGTGGAACCAGTACTACTACGACCTGGACTACACCTACGCGCTCAATGACCTGGTCAGCCTCAACCCGGGCCTGCACTTCTACCACACCCAAGACACCGGCAATGCCCTGCTGGGGGATATCGACAACAACACCTACAGCCTGCATTTCACCGTGGGCGTGGGCAATCACAGCGTCACGGCCGCGTACCAGCGGGTCAATGGCAACACGCCGTTCGACTACATCGCCCAGGGCGACAGCGTGTACCTGGACAACTCGCAGCAATACTCGGACTTCAACGGCCCCAACGAGCGCTCGTGGAAACTCAAGTACGCCTATGACTTCGCTGGTCTTGGCGTACCCGGCCTGACCTCGGCGGTGTCCTACATCAGCGGCAAGACCGACCTCACCAAAGTCGACCCCAACAGCCGCGGCTACTCGGCCTGGTACAGCGCCGATGGCAAGAACGCCAAGCACTGGGAGCGCGATATCGACCTCAAGTACGTGGTGCAGGGCGGCAAGGCCAAGGACCTGGCGGTGCGCCTGCAATGGGCTACCAACCGAGGCAGCAATGGCTACTCGGCGGTGGACCGCGATGTGGATGAGTATCGGGTGATCATCGACTACCCGATCAATGTGTTCTGACGGCCAATTATCTTTTTCGCCAATGACTTAATTTAAGGTGCGCGGAACTAAACTGCCATCATCGTCACCGCCGAAGTCAGTCCGATGAGTCAACGCCGCGCCCTTAACCTGCCTGCACGCCCGGAGCTTTTGCTGATTCTGGGCAGTGGTCTCACAGTTACCCTGATCCTGATCATCGTTGCCGTGCTGCTGATCCGCGAACATGCCAGCACACTGCAGACCGCCCAGCGCTCCACCAGCAATATCACCCAGTTGATCAATGCCGATGTGCTGCGCAACGTCGAGCTCTATGACCTGGCGTTGCAAGGCCTGATTGCGGCAGCCGGCAAGGACATGTCAGGGCTGCCGGGCGATGTGCGGCACCAACTGCAATTCGACCAGTCCACTGCGGCGCCGTACAAAGGCGAAGTCTTGCTGCTGGACGCCCAGGGCGCGGTGCTTGCCGACTCATCCACACTGGCACCCACGCGGCGCAACTTCGCCAACCGCGACTATTTCCAGGTCCATCAACAGAACCCCGACGCCGGGCTGTTTATCAGCCGCCCGTTCAAGATCCGCTGTGATTGCGAACAGATCTGGCGCATCGCCTTCAGCCGCCGCGTGACCGGGCCCGACGGCGAGTTTGCCGGGGTGGCCGTGGCGACCATGCGCCTGGCATATTTCGACCAATTGTTCAGCAGCCTGACCATCGGCAGCGGTAACACCATCAATCTGCTGAACAACCAGGGCATCCTGCTGGCCCAGCAACCCCTGCTCGAGAGGGACATGATCGACAAGGATCTGAGCTCACGCCCCAACTTCAAGCGCATGCTGCAAGAAGGCAGCGGCAGCTTCCGGGCCATCTCTGCGATCAGTGGCACCCCACGGCTCTACACCTTTACCAATGTGGGCCGGTTGCCATTGATCGTGGTAGTGGCCTTGGCCAGCGACGATGTATTCGCCGCCTGGCAACGCGCCGCGTGGCTGACGGCGGGGGCCACCGGGGTGTTGTGTGTGGGCCTGCTGTGGCTGAGCTGGATGTTGCGCCTGGAACTGCGGCGTCGCTACCGTGCCGAGAAAGTACTGTCAGAACTGGCAGCCACCGACGGCCTGACCGGCCTGGCCAACCGCCGCATCCTCGACCAGCGCCTGGCCCTGGAATGGGAGCGCGCGCGCCGCTCGACCGAGCCCTTGGCCCTGTTGATGATCGACGTCGACCACTTCAAGGCCTTCAACGACCGCCACGGCCACCAGGGCGGCGACGAAGCGTTGCGCAGCGTGGCACAGGTGATCGGCAGCCACATCCGCCGCCCGGCCGACCTCGCGGCGCGCTATGGCGGTGAAGAGTTTGCGGTGATCCTGCCGCATACCGACGCCAGCGGTGCCCGGGCGATTGCTGAGCGTATCCGCCAGGGGATCCAGCACTTGCCGCCGGTTGCGGGTGATAGTGAGCCAGTTACGGTGAGTATCGGCTTGAGCACCTGGGACAAACGCAGCAGCGCGTCATTGGAGCAGTTGCTGCTCAGTGCTGACCGGGCGTTGTATGAGGCGAAAAATAGTGGGCGCAACCGCGTGGTCGATGCGGCCACACTGCTGGCGCCTTGAATGTAGGAGCCGGCTGGCCGGCGATGGCGGCCGGATGGTCGGTGCAAGGTTCAGGGGCCTCATCGCCGGCAAGCCGGCTCCTACAGGGGGATGTTTGCCAATAAAAAAAGGCCACCCGAAGGCAGCCTTTAAAAACTAAAGAAAGAGAGTTGTTACTTACACCGCCGCAACGGGACGCATGTAAGAGATCGGTGCGGTGCTGGCATCTTCGAAGGTCACGACTTCCCAAGCGTCTTTCTGCTCAATCAACTTGCGCAGGAGCTGGTTGTTCAGTGCATGGCCCGACTTGAAGCCTTTGAACTCGCCTATCAGGCTATTGCCCAGCAGGTAGAGGTCACCAATTGCATCGAGGATCTTGTGCTTCACGAATTCGTCTTCATAGCGAAGGCCATCTTCGTTCAGTACACCATCCGCGTCGACCACGATGGCGTTTTCCACGCTGCCGCCGAGTGCGAGGTTGTGCTTGCGCAGGTACTCGATGTCACTCATGAAACCAAAGGTACGGGCGCGGCTGACTTCTTTTACAAACGAAGTGCTGGAAAAATCCACGCTTGCACTTTGGGTGCGGTCACGGAATACCGGGTGATCGAAATCGATCTCAAAGCTCACTTTAAAGCCTTCGAACGGGACGAAGGTGGCGCGCTTGTCGCCGTCTTCTACTGTCACTTCCCGCAGAATGCGAATGAACTTCTTGGCTGCGTCCTGTTCTTCCAGGCCGGCAGATTGAATCAGGAATACGAAAGGTCCAGCGCTACCATCCATGATCGGGACTTCAGACGCGGAGAGCTCGACGTAGGCGTTATCGATGCCCAGGCCAGCCATGGCCGAGAGCAAGTGCTCCACCGTGTCCACTTTGACGTCACCGTTGACCAATGTGGTCGACATGGTGGTTTCGCCAACGTTTTCCGCGCGAGCAGGAATCTGCACCACAGGGTCCAGGTCGGCACGAACAAACACGATGCCGGTGTCGACAGGTGCGGGCTTGAGAGTCAGATATACCTTCTCCCCGGAGTGCAGACCTACACCTGTGGCACGGATAATATTCTTCAGGGTGCGTTGTTTAATCATGGCTTGGACCGCTTCAGCGCAAATTGCGAACTGGTATCAACAAAGGCTGGCGATAATAGCAGACCAGACCTTTGCTGAACACCAATCACCTTCATAGCCCTGATACATTCCATTAATCGGCCTGACGACGCAGGAAAGCCGGGATGTCCAGGTAGTCCAGATCATCTTGCGGATTCGGGCTACGGGACGCCGCAGCACCGGCCTGGGCCTGGTTGCGCATCACGGTCGGACGATCCAGATCACGGTAGTTCACCGACGGCAGTTCCTGGCGAGCAGGTGCTGGAGCGGCGGCCGAGGCCTGGCTGGTGTGCACGGTATTGTCGATAACCTTCACAGGTTTCTCGATTTTTGCGCCCAGACCTGTGGCAACCACGGTCACATGCAGTTCGTCGCGCATGTCCGGATCGATAACGGTACCGACCTTGACCATCGCGTGCTCGGAAGCGAAGGCTTCGATGATGCTACCCACGTCGGAGTACTCACCCAGGGACAGGTCGGGACCGGCGGTGATGTTCACCAGGATGCCGCGTGCACCTTGCAGGTTCACGTCTTCCAGCAGCGGATTGCGGATGGCCGCTTCGGTCGCTTCACGTGCACGGTTAGGACCGCTGGCGCAGCCAGTGCCCATCATCGCCATGCCCATTTCGCTCATGACCGTACGTACGTCGGCAAAGTCGACGTTGATCATGCCCGGACGCTTGATGATGTCGGAGATACCGCGAACGGCACCGGCCAGGACGTCGTCAGCCTTGGCGAAAGCCGACAGCAGGCTTGCGTCTTTACCGAGGATGGTCAGCAGTTTCTCGTTGGGGATGGTGATCAACGAGTCAACGCTTTCAGACAGCAGACGGATACCTTCGTCGGCGATCTGCATGCGCTTGCGGCCTTCGAACGGGAACGGACGGGTCACGACTGCGACGGTCAGGATCCCCATTTCCTTGGCCACTTCGGCAATGATTGGCGCCGCACCGGTACCGGTACCGCCGCCCATGCCGGTGGTGATGAACACCATGTTGGTGCCTTGCAGCACTTCGGCAATACGCTCGCGGTCTTCCAGGGCGGCTTGACGGCCGACTTCCGGATTGGCGCCAGCGCCCAGGCCCTTGGTCACGGCTGTGCCCAATTGCAGGATGGTCCGCGCGCCGATGCTTTTGAGCGCCTGGGCATCAGTGTTGGCGCAGATGAATTCAACGCCTTCAATGTTGCTCTTGACCATATGGTTGACAGCGTTGCCGCCGCCACCGCCGACACCGATTACTTTAATAACCGGGCTTGCGGGGATGTTGTCTACGAGTTCGAACATTTTCCCTCTCCTTCATTTCTCTAGTTTTTTCGCCTACTACTTTGAATCGGTGTTGCGGTAAATCTTTAGAAATTGCCCTTCACCCAAGCCTGCAGGCGCTCCAGCAACGGCGCTTTGGGCTCGTCACTGCTATAGCTTTCGCGGCTGCCAATGCCCGACAGGGAAATGCCGTCGGTCTGCTTTTGCAGGCCATACAACAGCAAGCCCACACCGGTGGAATAAATCGGGTTGCGCACCACGTCGCCCAGGCCCTTGACGCCATGGGGCACGCCCAGGCGGACCGGCATGTGGAAGATTTCCTCGGCCAGTTCGACCGCGCCTTCCATCTTCGAGGTGCCACCGGTCAGCACGATGCCGGCCGGGATCAAATCTTCGTAGCCACTGCGGCGCAGTTCAGCCTGGATCAGGGTGAACAGTTCGTCGTAGCGCGGTTCGACCACTTCGGCCAACGCCTGGCGCGACAGTTCGCGCGGTGGCCGGTCGCCCACGCTCGGCACCTTGATGGTTTCACCGGCACCGGCCAGCTTGGCCAGGGCGCAGGCGTAGCGGATCTTGATTTCTTCGGCGTACTGGGTCGGTGTACGCAGCGCCATGGCGATGTCGTTGGTCACCTGGTCGCCGGCAATCGGGATCACGGCGGTGTGACGGATCGCACCTTCGGTGAAGATCGCGATATCGGTGGTGCCGCCGCCGATGTCCACCAGGCACACGCCCAGCTCTTTTTCGTCGTCGGTCAGGACCGAGTAGGCCGAAGCTAGTTGCTCGAGAATGATGTCGTCGATTTCCAGGCCGCAGCGGCGCACGCATTTTTCAATGTTCTGTGCCGCATTCACCGCGCAAGTCACGACGTGGACCTTGGCTTCCAGGCGTACGCCCGACATGCCCAGGGGCTCACGCACGCCTTCCTGGTTATCGATCACGTAGTCCTGCGGCAGGGTGTGCAGTACGCGCTGGTCAGCCGGGATCGCCACGGCCTGGGCGGCGTCGAGGACGCGCTCAAGGTCGGCCGAGCTGACTTCACGGTCGCGAATCGCCACGATGCCGTGGGAGTTCAGGCTGCGGATGTGATTGCCCGCCACACCGACGAACGCCGAGTGAATCCGGCAGCCGGCCATCAGTTGCGCTTCTTCGATGGCACGCTGGATCGATTGCACGGTGGATTCAATGTTGACCACCACGCCCTTCTTCAGGCCCCGGGACGGATGCGTGCCGATTCCGACGATTTCCAGCGTGCCGTCGTCCGCGACCTCGCCTACCAGCGCCACCACCTTGGAGGTGCCGATATCGAGACCGACGATCATTTTGCCGCTTTGCACGTTTGCCATGGGTCCTGCCTCTTCTTAATTCTTCGCGACAGCGGGCTGCGCTGTCGTGGGCGCAGCCGGTTCGCGCCAGCTAACGGCAAGGCCGTTGGCGTAACGCAGGTCGATGCTCGCAATGTTCGTAATCTGTTCTTTCAAGGTTTTGTCGTAGATGGCGATAAAGCGGCGCATCTTCTCCACTAAGTGGTCGCGTCCCAGCAACAACTCGATGCCCGGGCCGGAACTGCCTGCCCCGGTGGTCAAAAACCAGCTGCCCCGTTCGCGCAATTCCAGGCGCGCAATGGAGAAGCCCAGTGGCCGCAGCATCTGGCTCAACGCCTGGTACTGCTGCATCACTTGCTGCTGTGCCCGTTGTGGTCCGAACAACTGCGGCAAATGCTCGTAGTTGGCCAGCTCACGCGGGTTGAACGCCTGGCCCTGGTTGTTCAACAGCGCTTCGTCGCCCCAACGGGCCACGGGCAGTTGTTCTTCCAGGCGGATCGTCACTTGATCCGGCCACACGCGCCGTACTTCGGCGTGGGCAATCCACGGCATCTGTTCCAGTTCGGCACGCATGCCGGCCAGGTCGATGGTGAAGAAGCTCGCCGCAACAAAAGGCGCGATCCGCTGCTGCACCGCTTGCTGGCTGATGTAGCTCAAGTCGCCCTGCACGCTGATCTTGGTGATCGGGCGGTCGGCATACGGCAACAGGCGCTGTGCACCTTCATAGGTGCCAAAGCCCAACGCCACCAACAGCACCGGCCAGAACAGGGCCTTGAGAAAACCAAAGTTGGCTTTCGGCAGGCGCGCCGACATCGGCTCTTTAGCCACCATTCGACTGGCACCACGCGGCACCGGCTTGCGGCCGGGAGCGGGTTGCTGATGACGAAGCGATGCGCCTTGCATGGTCTTAACCTCGTGCCTCTTCATTACCGGCCACATAACTGGCCGCCAGGATCGCCAGCACCAATTGCTGGAAGTCCAAGCCGGCCGCACGTGCAGCCATGGGCACCAGGCTGTGGTCGGTCATACCCGGCGCGGTGTTGACTTCCAGGAACCAGAAGTTCCCCTGGTCATCCTGCATCACGTCTGCCCGCGCCCAACCGGCGATACCCAACGCCTCACAGGCTTTCGCCGTGAGGTCCATCAATTCCTGCTCTTTGGTTGCATCGAGCCCGCACGGGATCCGGTACTGGGTATCGGAGGCCAGGTACTTGGCGTCGTAGTCGTAAAAGGTGTGGGGCGTGCCCAATGCGATGGGCGGCAATACCTGGCCACGCAGGGTGGCGATGGTGTACTCGGGACCCTGGATCCACTGTTCCACCAACACTTGCGAATCGTAGGTACTTGCCGCTTTCCATGCGTCGATCAATTCGGCGGCCGAGTTCACTTTAGCCATGCCGATACTGGAGCCTTCATGGGCTGGTTTGACGATCAAAGGCAGGCCCAGTTCCTTGGCTGCAGAAATACAATCGTCTTCACTGCACAGAACGCTGTGACGCGGCGTCGGAATGCCCAGGCTGTGCCACACCTGCTTGGTGCGCAACTTGTCCATGGCCAAGGCCGAAGCGAGGATGCCACTGCCTGTGTAGGGAATGCCGGCGCACTCCAGCAGGCCCTGCATGCTGCCGTCTTCACCGCCACGGCCGTGCAGGATGATGAAGGCGCGGTCGATCTTCTCGGCTTGCAGGCGGGCGAGGAAGTCATCGCCCACGTCGATACCAAAGGCATTCACACCGCCACTTTGCAGCGCCTGGAGCACGGCATTGCCGGACTTGAGCGAGACTTCACGCTCAGCACTCTTGCCGCCGAACAACACGGCCACGCGACCGAAGTCGGCAGGTGCGATGGTGGAGAACAGGGAGGCGTAATTCGCAGTCATTTCGACTTCCCCTGTACAGCGGCGGCAGCAAACAGCGGGCTCGCCAGCAATTTAGGGGCAAGGCCGCCGATATCACCGGCACCCTGGCACAGCAGGATGTCGCCGGCGCGCAGCAGCGGCTTGACGATCGGCGCCAGGTCCACGCCTCGCTCGATATAGATCGGGTCCAGTTGCCCGCGCTGGCGGATGCTGTTGCACAGCTTGCGACTATCGGCACCGGGGATCGGTTCTTCACCGGCCGGGTAGACTTCCATCAGCAGCAATACGTTGGCATCGGCCAATACATTTACGAAGTCGTCGTACAGGTCGCGGGTACGGCTGTAGCGGTGCGGCTGGTAGACCATCACCAGGCGACGCTCTGGCCAGCCACCACGCACAGCCTTGATCACGGCCGCGACTTCGGTCGGGTGGTGACCGTAGTCGTCCACCAGCATCACGTCGCCGCCGTCTACCGGCAACTGGCCGTAGACCTGGAAGCGTCGGCCCACGCCGGCAAAGCCCGACAGGCCTTCGACAATGGCTTCATCGCTGACGCCTTCGTCGGTGGCGATGCAGATGGTCGCCAGGGAATTGAGCACATTGTGGTTGCCCGGCATGTTCACCGACACATCCAAGGGCTCGCGATCCGGACGCAGCACGGTGAAGAACGTCTGCATGCCTTGCTGGCGAACATTGATCGCGCGCACGTCAGCGTCTTCGCTGAAGCCGTAGGTCACGGTCGGGCGCTTGACCAGCGGCAGGATTTCGCGCACTACCGGATCGTCCAGGCACACCACGGCCAGACCGTAGAACGGCAGGTTGTGCAGGAACTCGACGAAGGTTTTCTTCAACTTGTTGAAGTCGCCGTCGTAGGTCGCCATATGGTCGGCGTCGATGTTGGTGACCACGGCCACCAGCGGCTGCAGGTGCAGGAAGCTGGCATCGCTTTCATCGGCTTCGGCAATCAGGTAACGGCTGGTACCCAGTTGTGCATTGGTACCTGCTGCATTCAGCCGGCCACCGATCACGAAGGTCGGATCCAGGCCGCCGGCGGCGAACACCGAGGCGATCAGGCTGGTGGTGGTGGTCTTGCCGTGGGTACCGGCGACGGCGATGCCGTGGCGATAGCGCATCAGCTCGGCCAGCATCTCGGCGCGGGGCACCACGGGAATACGCCGCTCAAGGGCGGTGGCCACTTCCGGGTTGGAAGTGTTCACGGCGCTGGAGACCACCAATACATCAGCCTGCGCGGCGTTCTCGGCACGGTGGCCGATAAAGATCTGCGCGCCGAAGGATTCCAGGCGCTCGGTGACCGGCGAAGTCTTGAGGTCGGAGCCGGAGACCTGGTAACCCAGGTTCAGCAACACCTCGGCAATCCCGCACATGCCCACGCCGCCGATACCGACGAAGTGGATGCGACGGATGCGGCGCATTTCCGGTTGCGGCATGGCTTTTTGATTCTCAACCATGGGCCACCTCCAGGCAGATATCGACCACGCTGCGGGTGGCGTCGGGTTTGGCCAGGCGGCTTGCGGTGCTCGCCATGCTGTTCAGTTGTTCGGGTTGCATCAAAACCTCAGTCAGGCGTGCGGCCAGATCGGCGGCGCCAGTCGTTCTTTGCGGCAGCAGGAAGGCAGCGCCCTCCCCGGCCAAATATTCGGCGTTGCGGGTCTGGTGATCGTCGATCGCATGGGGCAAGGGCACCAGCAAGGACGGCAGACCGGCGGCGGCCAGTTCACTGACGGTCAACGCACCTGCGCGACAGACCACCAGGTCGGCCCAGCCATAGGCATGGGCCATGTCTTTGATGAAGGGCTCTACGGTCGCCTCGACACCGGCCTCGCGATAGCGGGCGGCAGTCACTTCATCGTGATTCTTGCCCGCCTGATGGAAGATCTCGGGACGCAGGTCCACAGGCAACTGCGCCAATGCCTGCGGCAGCAGTTTGTTCAGCGGCTCGGCGCCCAGGCTTCCACCGAGGATCAGCAGATGCGCCTTGCGCCCGGCCAGGGCCTGGCGGGCAATGTCCATGAACAGTTCGGTACGCACCGGGTTGCCGGTGGTGCGGCGCTTGTCCATGGCCGCAAACGTATTCGGGAACGCCTCGCAGACCCGTGCCGCCAACGGCGCCAACAGCCTGTTGGCGGTACCGGCCACAGCGTTTTGCTCGTGGACGATCACCGGCACACCGGCCAAGCGCGCGGCCACACCGCCGGGACCGGTGACATAGCCACCAAAGCCCAGCACGCAGACCGGCTTCAATTCGCGAATGACCTTGCGCGCCTGCCACACAGCCTTGAGCAACACGAACGGTGCCTTGAGCAGGGACAATTTGCTCTTGCCGCGCAGGCCGCTGACGTTGATCAGATGCAGGCGCAAACCGGCCGCCGGGACCAGTTCATTTTCAATGCCACGGGGCGTCCCCAGCCAATGCACGGTGTAGCCACGGGCCTGGAACTCACGGGCACAGGCCAGCGCCGGGAACACGTGGCCGCCGGTGCCGCCGGCCATGATCAGCACGTTAGCGCCCATGGGTCGGCTCCTCGGCAAAATCGCTCTCGCTGAATTCCATCTCTTCGCTGCCCAAATGGGTTCGACTCTCCCACTCGATACGCAGTAACAAGCCGAGACAGGCACAGCAGATCACCAACGAGCTGCCACCGTAGCTGAGGAACGGCAAGGTCAGGCCCTTGGTCGGCAGCAAGCCAACGTTCACGCCAATGTTGATCAAGAACTGGCCGATCCACAGGAAGGCCAGGCCGTACGCCACATAGGCGGCAAAGAATTGTTTGGCTTTCTCGGCCCACAGGCCGATGTACATGGCCCGCACACAGACGAACACGAACAGCCCGACGGTGACCAGGGAGCCAACCACGCCCAGCTCTTCGGCCAGTACCGAGAACACGAAGTCGGTATGGGCTTCCGGCAGGTAGAACTGCTTCTGCACACTGTTGCCCAGGCCCACGCCCAGCCACTCGCCGCGACCGAAGGCAATCAGCGCTTGGGTCAACTGGTAGCCGGAACCGAACTGGTCGGACCAGGGGTCGGTAAAGGTGATCAGACGCGCCATCCGATAGGGTTGCGCCTGCACCAGGATCGTTACGGCCGCCACGGCGAGCCCAACCATCAGGGCAAAGCGGAACAAGCCCACCCCACCGAGGAACAGCATCGCGGCGGCGGCGCCCATCATCACCACGGTGGCGCCGAAGTCCGGTTCCATCAGCAACAGGCCAGCCATGGGCAGCAGCACGATGAAGGGCTTGAAGAAGCCCATCCAGCTTTCCCGCACTTCTTTCTGGCGGCGCACCAGGTAGCCCGCCAGGTAAATCACCACGAAGACCTTGGCGATTTCCGACGGCTGCACGTTGAACGCGCCGAAGCCGATCCAGCGCATCGACCCATTCACCTCGCGACCGATGCCGGGGACGATCACCATCACCAGCAGGCCGAAGGCGCCAATCAGCATCAGCCAACCCAGGCGCTGCCAGGTGGCGATGGGAATCATCATGGTGACGATGCACGCACCGAGGCCGATCACCAGGTAAATCAGGTGGCGGATCATGTGGTACAGGGTGTTGCCCGACTGTACGGCGGCCACTTCCGAGGACGCCGAGGTGATCATCACCAGGCCCAGGCCCAGCAGCGCCAGGCAACCGGCGAGCATTGGGAAGTCGAGGTCGATCCCACGCCCAGTGATGATCGGCGATGGGTACGGCTTGATAATGTTCTTCAGGTCCAGACTCATGCCAAGCCCTCCACGGCGCGGGCGAACAACTGGCCGCGCTCTTCGTAGTTCTTGAACATGTCGAAACTGGCGCAGGCCGGCGACAGCAGCACGGCATCGCCGGGCTGGGCCAGGGCGCGGCACTGAGCGATGGCATCGTCCAGGGAAGTGGCGCGCACTTGCGGCACCGCGTCGCCCAGGGCGGCGGCGATCAAGTCGCTGTCACGACCCATCAGCACCACGGCGCGGCAATGAGCAGCCACCGGGCCCTTGAGGTCCTTGAAGTCGGCACCCTTGCCATCGCCACCGGCGATCAGCAGCAGTTTGCCGTCGATATCGGCACCCAGGCCTTCGATGGCGGCCAGCGCGGCGCCGACATTGGTGGCCTTGGAATCGTTGTAGTAGCTCACGCCATCCAGGTCGCGCACCCACTGGCAGCGGTGTTCGAGGCCGGCGAAGGTGCGCAGGCTCGACAGCATCGCGTCGAACGGCAAGCCGACCGCATGCCCCAACGCCAACGCCGCTAGGGCATTGGACTGGTTGTGGGCGCCACGGATTTTCAGTTCACGCACCGGCATCAGGTTCTGGAATTCGAAGGCCAAGTATTTCTCGCCATTCTCTTCACGGATACCAAAGGCCTTGAAGTCGGGTTTGCTCAGGCCGAAGGTCCAGCATGGCAGGCCCTCGCCCATCAACGGACGGCTCAGGGCATCCTGGCGGTTGACCACTACCTGCCGCGCACCACGGAAGATCCGGTGCTTGGCCAGGTGATAAGCCGGCAGGCCGCTGTAGCGGTCCATATGGTCTTCGCTGACGTTCAACACGGTGGCCACTTCGGCGCCGAGTTGATCGGTGGTCTCCAGTTGGAAGCTCGACAACTCCATGACGTACAGCTCGATATCGTCGCTGAGCAAATCCAGCGCCGGCGTGCCGAGGTTACCGCCCACGGCCACGCGCTTGCCGGCCGCAGCCGCCATTTCGCCAACCAGGGTGGTGACGGTGCTCTTGGCGTTGGAACCGCTGATCGCCACGATGGGCGCCTTGGCGTTACGCGCAAACAGTTCGATATCGCCGGACAACTTCACGCCACGCGCCGCTGCCGCTTGCAGGGCCGGGGTCGCCAGGGCCAGGCCGGGGCTCACGTAGAGCTCGTCGGCACGGCACAGAAACTCGACATCCAACTCGCCACAACGCACTTCCACGTGCGGGTAGTCACGGCGCAGCGTGACCAGCTCCGGTGGATTTTCCCGCGTATCGGCCACGGCAAACGACGTGCCCCGGTTCGCCAGGAAGCGAACCAGGGACATGCCGCTCTTGCCGAGGCCGACAACGATGCGGAAGTGGTCTGAAGCGATCAGGGACACTCGTTTCTACCTCAGTTTCAGGGTGGCAAGGCCAACCAGCACAAGAATCACGGTGATGATCCAGAAACGGACGATCACCCGTGGCTCCGGCCAGCCCTTGAGTTCAAAGTGGTGATGAATCGGCGCCATGCGAAACACGCGGCGGCCGGTCAACTTGAAGGACGCAACCTGGATCACCACCGACAGGGTCTCCATCACGAACACGCCGCCCATGATGAACAGGACGATTTCCTGACGCACGATCACGGCGATGGTGCCCAGGGCCGCACCCAGCGCCAGGGCGCCGACGTCGCCCATGAACACCTGGGCCGGGTAGGTGTTGAACCACAGGAAGCCCAGCCCGGCACCGATCAGCGCGCCGCAGAACACAATCAATTCACCCGCGCCCGGTACATACGGGATCAGCAGGTATTCAGCGAATTTCACGTTACCCGACAGGTAGCAGAAGATGCCCAGGGCGCCGCCCACCATGACGGTCGGCATGATCGCCAGGCCATCAAGGCCATCGGTCAGGTTGACCGCGTTGCTGGAGCCGACGATCACAAAGTAGGTCAGCACCACGAAGCCAATGCCCAGCGGGATACTGGCGTCCTTGAGCATCGGGAAAATCAGGGTGGTTTCCACCGCGCTTGGCGCAGTCATATAAAGGAAGATCGCCGCGCCCAGGCCGAACACCGATTGCCAGAAATATTTCCAGCGGCTTGGCAGGCCCTTGGAGTTCTTCTCGATCACCTTGCGGTAGTCATCGACCCAGCCGATGGCACCGAACAGCAGGGTCACCAGCAACACCACCCAGACGTAGCGGTTGGCCAGGTCGGCCCAGAGCAAGGTGCTGATACCGATGGACGACAGGATCAACGCACCGCCCATGGTCGGTGTGCCGGACTTGGACAGGTGCGACTGCGGGCCGTCATTACGCACGGACTGGCCGATCTGCAGGTTTTGCAGGGTACGGATCATCCATGGCCCGAGAAACAGCGACAAACACAGCGCGGTCAGCACACCCAGGATCCCGCGCAGGGTCAGGTACTGAAAGACCGCGAAGCCTTTGTGGAACTGTTGCAGATACTCAGCCAGCAGCAGCAGCATTAATGTTTCTCCGTACTTGAGCCACACAAGGCCGCGACGACGTTTTCCATCACCGCGCTGCGCGATCCCTTGATCAAAATAGTTGTGTGTTTGTCTTGTTCGGCCGCGCCCAGCGCCTGGATCAACTCGGCCTGGCTCGCGAAATGCCGCGCGCCCAAACCGAAAGCGGCGACGGCATGGGCCATGTTCGGACCGACGGCGTAGAGGGCGTCGACTTTGCCACTGGCGTAGGCACCGACTTCACGGTGGGACTGTTCGGCCCATTCGCCCAGCTCGGCGATATCCCCCAGCACCAGCACCTTGCGACCGTCGAAGCCTTTGAGCAGGTCAATGGCAGCGCAGATCGAGGACTGGTTGGCGTTGTAAGTGTCGTCAATCACGCGCATGCCGTTGCTCGCCAGTTGCGCCACGGTACGGCCCTTGACCGGTTGCACTGCGCCAAGGCCGGTGGCAATGCCGAACAGCGACACGCCCAGGGCGTAAGCAGCGGCGGCGGCGGCCAGGGCGTTGGCAACGTTATGGTTGCCCAGCAGGTTCAGTTGCACGTGTTCGTCACCTTGCGGGCTGTGCAGGGTGAAGGCCGGGCAGCCACGGGCGTCGAGCGTGATGTTCGATGCATGGAAATCGGCTGCGGCGTTGTGCACGGCGAAGCTCAGGACCTTGCGCCCGGCGGCACGTACACGCCAGGTTTCGAAGGCCTTGTCATCGAGGTTCAATACGGCGATGCCGGAAGCGTCCAGCCCCTCAAGGATTTCACCCTTGGCCTGGACGATCTTCTCGGGGCCGCCAAACTCGCCAACGTGGGCGGTACCGGCGTTGTTGATAATCGCAACGTGTGGCCGGGTCATGGCCACCGTGTAGGCAATTTCGCCAATGCGCGACGCGCCCAGCTCGATCACGGCGGCGGTGTGTTCCGGGGCCAGTTCCAGCAGGGTCAGCGGTGCGCCAAAATCATTGTTGAGGTTGCCACGGGTCGCCAGCACCGGCCCGCGCGTGCGCAGGATACCGGCGAGCAGTTCCTTGACCGTGGTCTTGCCGCTGGAACCGGTGATCGCCGCCACCGGGTTGGTGAACGCTGCGCGATTCAGTGCACCCAGCTGGCCAAGGGCCAGGCGGGTGTCGGCCACCAGCAACTGCGGCAGTGTCGAGTCAGTGACTTCACGCTGCACCAGGGCGCCGACCGCGCCTTTGGCGGCCACCTCATTCAAATAGTCATGCCCGTCGAAGCGCGGGCCGGCCAGGGCGACGAACAGTTGCCCCGGCTTGATGTTGCGACTGTCGATACTGACGCCGTCGAAGCTGCAATCACTCGACAACACACGGGCCGACAAAGCCTGGGTCAGTTCGCTGAACTGCATGGCCTTAAGCATGGGCCACCTCCCATGCGGTCAAGGCGCGATCGGCCTCGACCAGATCGGAGAAAGCATGGCGCTCGCCGTTGACTTCCTGGTAGTCCTCATGGCCTTTACCGGCCAGGACTACCACGTCGTCAGCGCTGGCGCTGGCGATCAACTGGGTAATGGCGGCGGCGCGGCCGGCAACAAAAGTTACTTGGGAGGCGTCTTTGAAGCCTGCGCGGATATCGTCGAAAATCTGGCTCGGCGCTTCGCTGCGCGGGTTGTCATCGGTGACCAGCACGCCGTCGGCCAGGCGCTCGACGATCTCGGCCATCAGCGGGCGTTTGCCGCGATCGCGGTCGCCGCCGCAGCCGAACAGGCACAGCAACTTGCCCTTGGCATGAGGACGCAGGGCTTCGAGGACTTTTTCCAGGGCATCCGGGGTGTGGGCGTAATCGACCACCACCAGCGGTTGCGTCCCGCCACCCAGGCGCTGCATGCGCCCGGCCGGGCCTTCGAGCTTGGGCAATACGCGCAGGATTTCATCCAGGGCATAATCCAGACCCAGCAAGGCGCCGATGGCTGCGAGCACGTTGCTCAGGTTGAAGCGACCGAGCAAGGTACTGCGCAGATGGTGTTCGCCCTGGGGCGTAACCAGCGTTGCGAGTACGCCTTCGTCGTTGAACTGGGCTTCGCGGCAATACAGGTAGGCGCTGGAATCTTCCAGGCTGTAGCTGATCAGGCGCGCTTCGCTTTTTTCGGCGGCCAGTTGGCGACCGAATGCATCATCGAGGTTCACGACGCGGCACTTCAGGTCAGTCCAGCCGAACAGCTTGGCCTTGGCGGCGGCGTACGCCTCCATGCTGCCGTGGTAGTCCAAGTGGTCGCGGGACAGGTTGGTCATCACCGCCACGTCGAACGCCAGCGCAGTCACCCGGCCCTGGTCCAGGCCGTGGGACGACACTTCCATGGCGACGGCCTTGGCCCCGGCCTTTTTCAGGTCGGCCAGGGTCGCCTGCACGGCGATCGGGTTCGGCGTGGTATGCAGGCCGCTTTGCAGCGCGCCGTAGAAACCGGTGCCCAGGGTGCCGACGATGCCGCAGTGCTGGCCTAGCAGGTCCAGCGCCTGGGCCACCAGTTGGGTGACGCTGGTCTTGCCGTTGGTGCCGGTGACGCCGATCAGGTTGAGTTGACGGCTCGGGTCGCCATAAAAACGCCCGGCGATATCCGACAACTGCGCCGCCAGGCCCTTGACCGGAATCAACGGCACATCGGTAATCGGCAATACGGTGGCGCCTTCTACTTCATAGGCCACGGCCGCCGCGCCGCGCTGCAAGGCGTCGGCGATATGCGCACGGCCATCGAACTTGCCGCCCGGCACAGCCAGGAACAGATCGCCGGCGCGTACGTTACGGCTGTCCAGGCTCAGTTCACGAATCAATAGGTCGCGACCAGCGTGGGCGAAAATCTTGTTCAGGCTAAGAGACATCAGCCGCGCCCTCCATTGGCTTTTACAGCAGCGGCCGGTGGTCCGGCGTTGGCTTGTTGGGTCGGCGGCAGGTTGTCCGGCGTGATGTTCATCAAGCGCAGGGTGCCGGACATGACTTTGCTGAATACGGGAGCCGAGACCAGGCCACCGAAGTAACCGGCCTTGCTCGGTTCGTCGATGACCACGACGATGGCGTAGCGCGGATCGCTCATCGGGCCGAAGCCGGCGAACAGCGAACGGTAGGAGTTTTCGGCATAGCCCTTGGTGCCCACCGAAGTCTTACGCGCCGTACCGGACTTGCCGGCCACGTGATAGGCCGGCACCTGGGCACGGAACACGCCGCGCGGCGCCTCGATCACTTGCTGCAGCATGGTCTGCATGGTCTTGGCGACGTTTTCCGGGATGACCTGTTCGGATTTCGGCGCTTCGTCAACGTGGATCAGGCTCAATGGCGTCATGCGGCCATTGTTGGCCAGCACGGAAAAGGCATGGGCCAGCTGGATCGCGGTCACCGACAGGCCATAGCCGTAGGACAGGGTCGCGGTCTCGGCCTTGCGCCACTCACGGTAGTTGGGCAGGTTGCCGACGCGCTCGCCCGGGAAGTCCAGGCCCGTGGGCTGGCCGAGGCCGATCTTCTGCGCCAGGTGGTAGATGGTCTCGCCGCCGATATCAAAGGCGACTTTACTCATGCCCACGTTACTGGAGTTGATCAGGATGCCGGTCAGGTCCAGCACCGGGCCTTCGCTACGGGATACGTCGCGAATGGTGTATTTGCCCAGTTGCAGGGTGCCGGGATAGACCTCGACCTTGTCGGTCGGCTTCCAGCGCCCGGACTCCAGGGCCGCACTCATGGAGATGGCTTTCATGGTCGAACCCGGCTCGAACACGTCGATCATCGCGCGGTTGCGCATCATCGCCGGTTGCAGGTTGCGACGGTTATTCGGGTTGTAGGTCGGCTGGTTGACCATGGCGAGGATCTCACCGGTCTTCACGTCCAT
Organism: Pseudomonas sp. HC1(2025); assembly: GCF_058742075.1. Lineage (NCBI taxonomy): Bacteria > Pseudomonadati > Pseudomonadota > Gammaproteobacteria > Pseudomonadales > Pseudomonadaceae > Pseudomonas > Pseudomonas sp. HC1(2025). Next base: position 4,800,715 of record NZ_CP196017.1, read on the forward strand.
GATCACCAGGCTGCCGGCCTTGGCGCCGTTCTCAATGATGGCGTTACGCAGCTCACGGTTGGCCAGGTATTGCAGGCGCAGGTCAATCGACAACGCCAAGGGCTTACCGGCCTTGGCGTTTTTGGTGACCTGGACATCCTTGATCAGTCTGCCGCGTCGATCCTTGATGACCTGCCGTTTGCCGGGAACCCCGGCCAGCCATTCGTCGTAGGCAAGTTCCACCCCTTCGCGGCCATGGTCATCAATGTCGGTGAAGCCGACCATATGGGCAGTGGTCTCGCCGGCCGGGTAGAAACGCCGGAATTCCTCGATGCCGTAGACACCGGGGATTTTCAGGTCGAGCACGCCTTGCCCCTGTTCAGGGGTGAGGCCGCGAACCAGATAGATGAATTCTTTATTGGCCTGGGCTTCAAGGCGCTCTTTAAGGGCCTTGGGATCCTGGCCAAGGGCGTGGGCCAGTTCGGTCCACTTGTCCTTGGCCACTTGCAGCTCCTTGGCGTTGGCCCACAGGGTGGTCACCGGGGTACTGACAGCCAGGGGCTCGCCATTACGGTCGGTGATCAGGCCGCGGTGCGCAGGAATGGGGATATGACGCAGGCTACGGGCATCGCCCTGGCCGATCAGGAAGTCGCGGTCCACCACCTGCAGGTCGACGATGCGCCAGGCAATCGCGCCCACCATCAGTGCGAGCAAGCCCAGCACGACACGGAAGCGCCATGGGTAGAGTGCGCCTTCGAGTTTCATCATGGCGCCACCATGCGGACTTCAGCCGCGCCAGGAATGTGCATCTTCAGCTGTTCGGCGGCCAGCACTTCGATGCGGCTGTGGGCCGTCCAGGTGCTTTGTTCCAGGATCAACCGGCCCCACTCCGCCTGCGCCTTGTCGCGCACGCTCAACTCGCCGTACAGGCTATTGAGCAACTGGCGATTCCAGTGGGCGCTGTAGGACACCGCAATCGCGGACACCAGCACGCCGACAAACAGCAGCAACATAAAGAAGCTGCCGCCCGGCAGGGGCTTGGCGAAAAGCTTGCTCACCGCAGCTTCTCCGCAACGCGCATGACGGCGCTGCGAGCACGTGGGTTGGCCTTGAGTTCGGCTTCGGAGGCGAACTGCGCTTTGCCATGGATTTTGATTTTCGGCACAAAGGCTTCGAAACGTACCGGCAGGTTGCGCGGCAGGTTATCGCTCTCGCCCTTGACCAGACGACGCATGAACAATTTGACGATGCGGTCTTCCAGGGAGTGGAAGCTGATCACCACCAGGCGACCGCCCACTTCCAGGGACTCCAGGGCAGCCTCGAGGCCGGCCTCCAGGTCACCCAATTCGTTGTTGACGTGAATGCGCAGGCCCTGGAACGCACGGGTTGCCGGGTTCTTGCCCTTTTCCCACGCCGGGTTGGCGACTTTCAGCACTTCGGCCAGGTCGGCAGTGCGTTCGAACGGCTGGATTTCCCGGCGCTCGACCACGGCACGCGCCATGCGGCCGGCGAATCGCTCTTCGCCGTATTCCTTGAACACACGGGTGATTTCTTCGTGAGGTGCGGTGGCGATGAACTGCGCGGCGCTGATGCCACGGCTCGGGTCCATGCGCATGTCCAGCGGGCCATCATTCATGAAACTGAAGCCGCGCTCAGGGTCGTCCAACTGCGGCGACGACACGCCCAGGTCCAGCAAGACCCCGGCCACCTTGCCCGCCATGCCCCGCTCGGCGACTTCAGCGCCCAGTTCGGCAAAGCTGCGCTGCACAACGACAAAGCGGCCGTCTTCGGCCGCTAGCGCTTGCCCGGTGGCAATCGCCTGGGGATCCTTGTCGAACCCGAGGAGCTTGCCCTGCGGGCCGAGCTGGCTGAGGATCAACCGACTGTGCCCGCCGCGCCCGAACGTGCCATCCAGATAGCAGCCATCAGGGCGCACGGCGAGAGCCTCGACGGCTTCGTCAAGCAGCACGGTGATGTGGTTAAAGCCGCTATCAATAGTCACAGGATCAAATCACGCAGTTCATCAGGCATGGCGCCCGGTTGTTGAATAGCAGCCAGGTCAGCTGCAGACACAGCATCCCAGGCATCTTCGTCCCACAATTGGAACTTGTTCAGTTGGCCTACCAGCATCGCGCGCTTATCGAGCTTGGCGTATTCGCGCAGACGCGGTGGAACCAGGAAACGACCACTGCCATCGAGTTCGAGATCGACGGCATTACCAATCAGCAAACGTTGCAGGCGACGGTTTTCTTCACGCAACGAAGGCAGAGCGCGCAACTTGGTTTCAATCAACTCCCACTCATCGAGGGGGTAAACACACAAACAGGGATCAACGGCATCAATCGTGATGATTAATTGCCCGGAACTTCGCGAAATGAGCTCGTCACGATACCGGCTCGGCATGGCGAGACGGCCTTTTGCATCGAGACTTATAGCGTTAGCTCCGCGAAACACAGATGCGTTTCTCCAAATTTTAGCGTTTTACGTTCAAAAAACCCACTTTGTGCCACTTTCCGCCACTTGCGCACACTATAGGAATGCGCCCACCACACCGTCAAGGCGCGGATTAAAGGAAAAGCCTTACAGAACGGAGATTTAGGAGCGCAAAAGGAGGAGAAACGAGAGTTCGGCGATGTTTTTGACTCAACAACCCCAAATAGCTCAAAGAGCTAGAGCTTGAACTTAAAGTAATTTATTAAGAGTAAGATTTTTTCGGTATTACGAAGACGCATCTGCCAATGATTTGGCAGGGAGGGATTCTTGCGTTACTACCTGGTTTCTGCCCGAGACTCGTGCAGAAGGAAAAAAGGTGGAGAGTCGATCTATAAGCCGGGTTCTGTCTTGAACAGTCATTCGTCTACGATGGCCATCACTGGACATCTTTAGCAACCTACCCGGTTCCAGCGCGGGCCACGCCTTGGAACCCTATTTGGTCTTGCTCCAAGTGGGGTTTACCTAGCCACGAACTGTTGCCAGTCGCGCGGTGCGCTCTTACCGCACCTTTTCACCCTTACCGGCACCGAAGTGCTTAGGCGGTTATTTTCTGTGGCACTTTCCGTAGGCTCACGCCCCCCAGGCATTACCTGGCACTTCGCCCTATGGAGCCCGGACTTTCCTCCCCCCTCTAATTTTCATAGAAGGCAGCGACTGTCCAATCGACTCTCCGCCGCGAAGGTTAACGGCACGGACGTCTTAGAACAAGTATTAAAAGACAGCATTGCCATCATGTTCCGACGTCGTGCACGTCAAACCCAGGAACTATTCGCTCTTTTGTTTATCAAGTGCGGCCTGATACAACACGTTCTTGCGCACACCGGTGATTTCTGCGGCCAGGGCTGCGGCACGCTTGAGCGGCATTTCCTTGAGCAACAGGTCCAGCACGCGCATGGCCTCGCTACCCACGGCATCTTCACTTTCCGGCGCCGTCCAGCCCGCAACCAGCACCACGCACTCGCCACGCTGCTGATTGCTGTCGCCCTCGACAAACCCACGCAGCTCTTCCAGCGGCAGGCCCTTGAGGGTTTCAAAGGTCTTGGTCAGCTCCCGCGCCAGCAAGGCCAGGCGTTCGCCACCGAAGACCAGCTCCATGTCTTGCAGGCACTCAAGGATACGGTGCGGCGCCTCATAGAAGATCAGGGTGCGCGGCTCTTCCTTTAACAACTCCAGGCGCGCCCGGCGCCCTACGGCCTTGGCCGGCAGGAAACCTTCGAAGATAAAACGATCCGACGGTAAGCCCGCCGCCGAAAGGGCTGCAATCAACGCGCACGCCCCGGGAACCGGGACTACATTGATACCTGCGGCCCGCGCCTGGCGGACCAGGTGATAACCAGGATCGGAGATCAGCGGGGTACCGGCATCGGAGATCAACGCCACGTCATCGCCCGCGAGCAGGCGGGTAATAAAGCGGCTGCCTTCGTCACGTTCGTTGTGCTCATGGCAGGCCGCCAGGGGCGTGGCGATACCGAAGTGCTGCATCAGGCGCAGCGAGTGCCGGGTGTCTTCGGCCGCAATCAACTTGGCTTCACGCAACACTTTCAGCGCCCGCGCACTGATGTCGTCCAGGTTGCCAATGGGCGTCGCCACCACAAAAAGCGAGCCAGCAGTGGAATTCAAAGGACCTGGAGCAGTCAAAGCGCACACCTCGATGATTGGCAAAAGCCATATTGTAGCGCGTAGACGTCAAGAAAATGCGCCGACGGGGTCGCGTCCAGACGGTCTGTTTGCGGCGGTTACTGACGCCCTGCAACATTTAAACGATCTAAATAGACGGTTTCACGCCAGTAACATCGCGCCCCGGCCAGTGCTTGGGTACAATTCCACGCTAATTTGATCGGTATCAGGAACACTTACATGATCGCTTGCCTGCGGCTGTTCTCTGCCCTTTGCCTGGCTGCCCTGTTGGCGGCTTGCGCAAGCTCGCCCTCGTCAAGCCTTGGCGAACTCCCACGGACCCCGGATGCCACCATCGAGCAACTGCTCGAACAGGCGACCTCGGCCAAGACCCCGGAAAAAGCTGCACTGTTGCGCCTGAGCGCGGCAGACATGGCCTTCCACCAGAACAATCCAGGACGCTCCGCGCAGATCCTCGCGCAAGTGCCACTGGACAGCCTCAAGCCTGCCGCCCAGGTTTTTGCCAGCACCCTGTCGGCAGAACTGGCCATGACCCGCAACCAGCCCAAGGCTGCGTTGACGGCGTTGAGCCATCCGAGCCTGCAAAGCCTCAAGGAGTTGCCGCCGGAGCAGCAGGTCCGCACCGGCACCGTGCATGCCCGCGCCTATGAAGCCGACGGCCAGACCCTGGCTGCCGCCCGCGAACGCGTGGCCATGGCCCCGTTGCTCACGGGCGATGCCGCCACCAGCAACCATGAAGCCATCTGGAGCCTGATTGCCGCCGTGCCTGGCGAGCAGTTGCAGGCCAGCGGCAACCCGGTCCTCGACGGCTGGATCAGCCTGGCCCAGGCCGTGAAGAACGCCGGCACCCTGGAGCAGCAGCAAGCCGCCATCGACACCTGGCGTGCGCAGAACCCTGCGCACCCGGCGGCAGTGCAACTGCCGATGCCGCTGACCCGGCTCAAGGAACTGGCCAGCCAGCCATTGAACAAGATCGCCCTGCTGTTGCCGCAACAAGGCCCGCTGGCCAGCGTGGCCAAGGCCCTGCGTGAAGGCTTCATGGCCGCGCACTACCAGGCGCAACAAGCCGGGCAGAAGCCGCCGGTCATCGAGTTCTATGACAGCTCGCGCGTCAGCTCCATCGATGAGTTCTACAAAAAAGCCCAGGCTGACGGCGTGCAATTGGTCATCGGCCCGCTGGAGAAGCCGCTGGTCAAACAACTCAGCGCCCGCCCGCAACTGCCCATCACCACCCTGGCGCTAAACTACAGCGAAGGCGACCAAGCCCCCGCGCAACTGTTCCAGTTCGGCCTGGCTGCCGAGGACGAAGCCCGCGAAGTGTCGCGTCGCGCCCGCGCCGACGGCCTGCACCGCGCGGCGGCCATGGTGCCGAAAGGCGAATGGGGCGACCGCGTGCTCAAAGCCTTCCGCCAGGACTGGGAAGCCAATGGCGGCACCCTGATTGGGGTCGAACATGTCGACCAGCCTGTGGCCTTGGCCCAGCAAATCGCCGACCTGTTCAAGCTGCGCCAGAGCGAAGGTCGCGCCAAGAGCCTGCAAAGCACGGTTGGCGCGGATGTCGCGGCACAGCCATCGCGTCGCCAGGACATCGAGTTCATCTTCCTCGCCGTGACGCCGCAACAGGCCCAGCAGATCAAGCCAACGCTGAACTTCCAATACGCAGGCGATGTGCCGGTGTATGCCACTTCCCACGTGTTCAGTGCCAGCGGCGACAAGAACCAGTACAACGACATGAACGGCATCATGTTCTGTGAAACGCCGTGGCTGCTCAACACCACCGATCCACTGCGCAACCAGGTCACTGCCCAATGGCCACAAGCCAATGGCAGCCTGGGCCGCCTGTACGCCATGGGCGTGGATGCCTACCGCCTGGCGCCGCGCCTGGGTCAGCTCAAGGCACTGCCTGATACCCGTATCGATGGTCTTTCCGGCAACCTGGGCATGAGCCCGAGCCAGCGGATCGAACGCCAGATGCCGTGGGCCAAGTTTGTCAGTGGCCAGGTCGAACGCCTGCCCGATACCCCGCGCTGATGCCCTTACGCTCCAGCGCACAAAGCGGCAAGGATGCCGAACAACAAGCTCTTGAACACTTGCAGCAACAGGGTCTGCGCCTGCTGGCGCAGAACTGGTTGTGTAAACGCGGCGAGCTTGATCTGGTCATGCTTGACGGCGATACAGTAGTATTTGTCGAAGTCCGCTACAGAAAATACGCACAATGGGGTGGTGCGCTCGCCAGTATCGACGAGCGCAAACGTCAAAAGCTGATACTCGCCGCGCAGTTTTTCCTGCTCAGTGAGGGTCGCTGGGCTGACTCCCCCTGCCGTTTCGATGTGGTTGCCATACAAAGCACCCCCCACGGAACCGCTGATCTGCACTGGCTGCGCAACGCCTTCGACGGCTGAGTGTTACCGGTACCGATCAGACATCTTCACCGCACACTTTTGCTCTTTGCTTTGCGGGCTGCACATTCGTGTGCCATACAGCCGCGCTACTTAAGGTCACACAGATGGACATGCAATCCCGAATTCGCCAGCTTTTCCAGGCCAGTATCGATACCAAGCAACAGGCGATGGACGTACTTGCACCGCACATCGAGCAAGCCAGCCAGGTCATGGTCAACGCCCTGCTCAACGAAGGCAAAATGCTTTCGTGCGGCAACGGTGGTTCGGCCGGCGACGCCCAGCACTTTTCCTCCGAACTGCTCAACCGCTTTGAGCGCGAGCGGCCGAGCCTGCCGGCTATCGCCTTGACCACCGATTCGTCGACGATCACCTCGATCGCCAACGACTACAGCTACAACGAAATTTTTTCCAAACAAATTCGTGCCCTCGGCCAACCGGGCGATGTGTTGCTGGCCATTTCCACCAGCGGCAACTCGGCGAACATTATTCAGGCGATCCAGGCCGCACATGATCGCGAAATGATTGTCGTAGCATTGACCGGGCGCGACGGCGGCGGTATGGCCTCGCTGCTGCTACCCGAGGATGTGGAGATCCGCGTCCCGGCCAATGTCACTGCACGTATTCAGGAAGTCCATCTGCTGACGATCCACTGCCTGTGCGATCTGATCGACAGCCAACTGTTCGGGAGTGAAGAATGACCGTTAACCGCCTCAGCCTTATAGCCATCACGCTGTGCCTCGCTATCAGCGGCTGCACCTCGGCCATCACTGCGACCCGCGACACCCCTATCCAGGACGACCGTGGCACACGCACTTTTGGCAGCAAGATCGATGACTCGCTGATCGAGACCAAGGTCGGCGTCAACGTCGCCAAGGCCGCCCCCGACCTGGGCAACGGCGCATCGCGTATCGTCGTGACCAGCTTCAACGGCATCGTGCTGCTCGCCGGGCAAACCCCGCGCGCCGACCTCAAGACCCAAGCCGAACAGGCAGCCTCAACCGTGCAACGGGTGAAAAAGGTCCACAACGAACTGCAGGTCGCGCAGCCCATCACCCTGCTGGCAATCAGCAATGACGCCGTGCTGACCACCAAGATCAAGGCCCAGATGCTCACCGACAGCGCAATTCCCGGCTCGCGGATCAAGGTTGTGACGGACAACGGCATCGTCTACCTCATGGGCCTGCTGACCCAGCAGGAAGCAACCCGCGCCACCAACCTGGTACAGGGTGTGTCCGGGGTACAGAAAATTGTGAAACTGTTCGAATACATCGACTGATGTAATCGCCAGCCACAAAAAAGGGCGCCGTGCATTGACTGCACGGCGCCCTTTTTATTGGCTGACGGTTACTGGTACTGCTGGTACGGATTGCCTTGGAACTGGTTGTTCTGCTGCTGTTGCTGCGCAGGCTGGCCATACTGCTGGCCGGGGATCGGGCCGAGGTTGACCTCCACGCGACGGTTCTGCGCACGACCGTTGACGTCGGCGTTGCTGGCAATCGGGTTATCCGGGCCGGCACCACGGGTGGTCAGGTTGGTCGGGCTGACACCTTGGGACGTCAGGTAATTGGCCACGCTTTGCGCACGACGCTGGGACAGGTCCATGTTCAGTTGGCGGCTGCCGGTGCTGTCGGTGTAGCCGACGATCTGGATGGTGTTCTGGTTGAACTGCTTGAGTGACCCAGCCAGGTTGTTCAGCGGGGTGTAGAAGCTGCTGGCGATAGCATCGGAGTTGGTCGCAAACGTGATGTTGCCCGGCATGATCAGCTTGATCTGGTCACCCTGGCGCTGCACCTCGACGCCGGTGTTGGCCATGCTTTCACGCAGTTTCTTTTCCTGCTGGTCAGCGTAATAGCCATAACCCGCAGCGCCGATACCGGCTACCGCTGCGCCGATCAGCGCGCCTTTGCCACGGTTGTTATGGTCAATGGCTGCACCGGCCAACGCACCCGCCAGCGCGCCGAGGCCGCCGTATTTGGCGGTTTTGCTCATGCCTTGCGAACCGTTGTCCGCCTGTCCCTGGCTGCCATCGTAAGGGTTAGGGGAAGCACAGCCCGACAATAGGGCTACCGCGGTAGCAACAACAAGCAGACGACGCGAAGTGAACATGAAGGAAGCTCCTACTTTTGCATTCTGTGATGCAGAGGACATTGGCAATGGACCTGTGCCGAGTTTGGAACGCGACAAACGGTAAAAATTCCGTACTCCGCCGCGCACCTGTGACAAAAGATAAACGCCGGCACGCTCACCTAAACCCTAGCAGAGCCTCGCGCTGTCAGGCCCTGACAAACGGATTTTCGCGCATTTCATCCCCCAGGCGCGTATCCGGGCCATGCCCGGTCACCACGGTCGCCCCTTCGTCCAGGGTATAAAGCCGCTGCTTGATCGACCGCACGATGGTCGCCTGGTCGCCGCCCCACAAATCCGTGCGCCCTACCCCGCGCCGGAACAAGGTATCGCCGGCGATCAGCAGCTTGGCATCGGCAAACCAGAAACTCATCGAGCCCGGCGTATGCCCAGGCGTGTGCAAGGCGACGCCGCAGCCACAGGCCAGCTCTTCATCATCGGCCAGCCAGCGATCCGGCGACGGCACCGGGGTGTAGGGCACACCGAACATCTGGCACTGCATTTCGAGGTTATCCCACAGGAACTGATCCTCCTTGTGCAGGTGCAGCGTGGCGCCGGTCTTTTCTTTCAACTGGCCGGAGGCCAGGAAATGATCCAGGTGCGCATGGGTGTGGATGATGCTCACCACCTTCAAGCCCAGTGCGTCGAGGCGTGCCAGGATCAGCTCATGGTTGCCGCCCGGATCGACCACGATGGCCTTCTTGCTGATCGGGTCACCGATGATCGTGCAGTTGCACTGCAACGGGCCGACGGGGAAGGTTTCACGGATCAGTCCAGGAGTTGTGATTTGCATAAGGAGTCCCTTCTAGCTGTTGGCGCGTGCCGCGTGCAGTTTTTTGTAGCTGTCGATCAACCGCAGGTGCCGGTCCAGCCCTTCCAGTTTCATACTGGTTGGGGTCAGGCCATAAAAGCGCACGCTGCCATCCACCGAACCAATGGCGGCGTCCATGCGCTCGTTGCCAAACATCCGGCGGAAATTGGCCTCGTAGTCTTGCAGTTCCAAATCCTCGTCCAACTGCATCTCCAGCACTGCATTCACCGCCTGGTAGAACAGGCCGCGTTCGACGGTGTTGTCGTTGTACTGCAGGAACATCTCCACCGCTTCCTTCGCCTCTTCAAACTGCTGCAAGGCGAGATAGATCAGCAGCTTCAGCTCCAGGATCGTCAACTGGCCCCAGGCGGTGTTGTCGTCGAACTCGATGCCGATCAGGGTGGTGATATCGGTGTAGTCATCCAGTTCGCTTTCCACCAGGCGCTCGACCAGCGCTTGCAGGCCCTCTTCATCCAGGCTGTGCAGGTTCAGGATATCGGCGCGGAAGAACAGCGCCTTGTTGGTGTTATCCCAGATCAGGTCGTCCACCGGATAGATTTCCGAATAGTCCGGTACCAGGATCCGGCAAGCCTTGGCGCCGATATGCTCGTACACCGCCATGTAGACCTGCTTGCCCATGCCTTCGAGAATGCCGAACAGGGTGGCAGCCTCCTCGGCGTTGGAGTCTTCGCCCTGGCCGGAGAAATCCCACTCCACGAACGCGTAATCGGATTTGGCACTGAAGAAACGCCACGACACCACGCCGCTGGAGTCGATGAAGTGTTCGACAAAGTTGTTCGGCTCGGTCACCGCATGCCCCTCAAAGGTCGGCTGCGGCAAGTCGTTCAAACCTTCGAAACTACGGCCCTGGAGCAACTCGGTCAGGCTGCGCTCCAGCGCCACTTCCAGGCTTGGGTGGGCACCAAACGAGGCAAATACGCCGCCGGTGCGCGGGTTCATCAGGGTCACGCACATCACCGGGAACTCGCCGCCCAGGGACGCATCCTTGACCAGCACTGGGAAGCCCTGCTCTTCGAGGGCCTGGATACCGGCGAGGATGCTTGGGTATTTGGCCAGCACGTCGGCCGGTACATCCGGCAGGGCAAATTCACCTTCGATGATTTCGCGCTTTACCGCGCGCTCGAAGATCTCCGACAGGCACTGCACCTGCGCCTCGGCCAGGGTATTACCGGCACTCATGCCGTTGCTCAGGTACAGGTTTTCGATGAGGTTGGAGGGAAAATACACCACCTCGCCATCAGACTGGCGCACAAACGGCAGTGAGACGATGCCACGCTCTTCATTGCCGGAGTTGGTGTCGATCAGGTGCGAACCGCGCAACTCGCCATCGCGGTTGTAGATCTTCAGGCAGTACTCATCGAGAATTTCAGTCGGCAGCGCGTCTTTGCGGCCCGGCTTGAACCAGCGCTCGTCCGGGTAGTGCACAAACGCCGCGTTGGCGATGTCTTCGCCCCAGAATTGATCGTTGTAGAAGAAGTTGCAGTTCAGGCGCTCGATAAACTCGCCCAACGCCGACGCCAGTGCGCCTTCCTTGGTCGCGCCCTTGCCGTTGGTAAAGCACATCGGCGAATGGGCATCGCGGATATGCAGCGACCAGACATTGGGCACGATATTGCGCCACGAAGCGATTTCAATCTTCATGCCCAGGCCCGCCAGAATGGCCGACATGTTGGCGATGGTCTGCTCCAGCGGCAGGTCCTTGCCCGCAATATAGGTACCCGCGTCTGACGCAGAAGCCGGCATCAGCAACGCCTGGGCGTCGGCGTCGAGGTTTTCTACCTCTTCGATGACAAACTCAGGCCCGGCCTGTACCACTTTCTTTACCGTACAGCGGTCGATGGAGCGCAGGATGCCCTGGCGATCCTTATCGGAAATATCGGCAGGCAACTCGACTTGAATCTTGAAGATCTGGTTGTAGCGGTTTTCCGGGTCGACAATATTGTTCTGCGACAGGCGGATATTGTCCGTGGGGATATTGCGCGTGCTGCAGTACAACTTCACAAAGTAAGCCGCACACAACGCCGACGAAGCCAGGAAGTAGTCGAACGGACCGGGGGCCGAGCCATCGCCCTTGTAGCGAATCGGCTGGTCGGCCACCACGGTGAAGTCGTCGAACTTGGCTTCAAGCCGGAGGTTGTCGAGAAAATTGACCTTGATTTCCATGCGGGATTACCAGAATAGCGGAGCAAACGAATTGGCCGCCATTATCCGGCTTTTGCGGCGCAAGTCTCCCCCTTACCCCAACAACCCCATCTCCTGCGCCCGCGCGACGGCCTGGGTACGGCGTTCCACTCCCAGTTTGCTGTTGATATGGCTGGCGTGGGTCTTGACGGTGTGCAGCGAGATAAACAGCTGGTTGCTGATTTCCTGGTTGGAACACCCTTGGGCGATCAACTGCAGCACCGCCAGCTCACGGGCGCTCAAGGTTTCGCCGGTGTGGGTGATTTCGATCGGCTCGCGCAGGGCAACTACCGGCAGCAAGGCCCACAAGCTTTGCCGCAGCAGGTCATTCGGCGCGTGGCCCAGTTGCTCACGCATCCAGTCCGGATAACGTTCCAGCAAACGTTGGAAGGGTTGCAACGCACCGCCGCTCGCCACTTGCAGGGCGCGGGCAAAAACCGGGCGGGCCGATGCAGCCTGACCGTCATCCAGCAACAACAGCACATACTGGTTCAGGGCCATCACTGCGATCATCTGCTGGCCTTTGCCTTCAGCTTGCCGGGCGAGTACATCGAGCCGGCGCAGGGCGTTTTCGGTTTGGCCACGAATGGCATCCAGGGCCGCCTGCTGCAATTCGATATGTTGCGGCAGATGTGGATGAAACTCCGGGGCGGCGGCAGCCTGGTCGCCGTTGTAGGTTTGCCCCAGCCGCGCCAGCCAGGCATCGGCCAGGTCCGTACGGCCCTGGGCCAGCCACAACTCGCATTTGATCAATGTGATCATGGCCAGGTAGTAAATCGGCGGCACATCCCAGATATGCATCAGCCGCTCGGCTTCGGCCAGCTCGGCAAAAGCCTTGGGGAAATCGCCACGGCGCCCCTCGAGGTTGGCGATGACACAGTGGCCGATCAACACGCTGATATCCCGGCAGGCGCGAGCCTCGGCTAACCCGGCACGCAGGCGCAACAGCCCGGCTTCGGGCTGGCAACGCATCAGCAGCAGGAACCCTTCGTACAGCGACAGGCGCGCACGCACCGCATACAGGCGCTGGGGCGCCAGGCCCTGCAAGCGTTGCAGGCCCTCGCGCACCTCGTCCAGGGAGCGCAGGATTTCCCCGCGCGCCTGCAGCACCCGTGCCCGATCGTAATGGGCCAGGGCCTCGAACAGCGGGTTGCCGACACGTTGCGCCAGCTCCAGGGAGTCGCGATTCAAGCCGCGTGCGCGCCACAGGTCGGCGTCGACGATGGCCAGGTTCGACAGGGTCGAAAGGCACATCAAGCGCTGGCCGTAACGCTTGAGCGGCAGGCTTTCCAGGGCTTCGCTGCAATACAGCTGGGTCAGCTCGCGGTTGCCGCGCCCACGGGCAATGATGCCACTGAGGGCCAGCCACTGGGCGAGCATCGACTTCTGCGCCGTGGCCGACGGTGCCGGTAGGAAGCGGCTGAGATGGCTGGACAGTTCTTCTGCGGCGTCCAACTGACAGGCCAGCCCCAGCGCCCAGCTGTAGAGCACGATCAAGCGGGGCGTGCTGATCAACAGACTGTCAGGCAAGTCCATCTTCCAGCGTAGGAGCATGCCGACATTCTGTTCAGCCAGCAGTTGCTCTTCAGACAGGTTCTGCACCAGGTTCGCCGCTACATCCAGATGTCCGGCGCGCAGGGCCTGTTCCACGGCTTCATCGAGCAAGCCCTGGGCATTGAACCAGCGACAGGCGCGCAAGTGCAGGCTGGCGGCTGGCAGCATCGCATTCGGCGAGCACCGGGTACGCAGCAAGTCGGAAAACAAGTGGTGATAGCGGTACCAGTGACCCTGTTCGTCCAGCGGTACCAGGAATACCTGATGAGCTTGCAGGTAACGCAGGATTTCCGCGCTGTCATGGGCCTCGCGCACCGCATCGCAAAGCTCGCTGCAAAAACGCTCCTGGGAGGCGGTGTCGTATAAGAACGCCTGGACTTCCGGCGGCAGACAATCGATCACCTCTTCCAGCAGATAGTCACGGATCAGCCCTTCGCCACCATGCAGGCCTTGGGGCAGGTTGGCCTCGCTGCCGGCTTCGGCGGCCGCCAGCAACCAGAAGCGCAGGCCGGCCACCCAGCCTTCGCTGCGGCGGATCAGGTTGTCCAGTGCCTCACCGCGCAACGAACTGCTGTGGCGGTCAAGCAAGGCCAGGGATTCGTCGTTGGTCAGGCGCAGGTCTTGCTCATGCAACTCCAGCAAATGCCGGGACAAACGCAACCGCGCCAAATGCCAGTCGGGACGCTGGCGGCTGGTGACCAGCACCAACAAGCCATCAGGCAAATGATTGAGGAAAAATTGCAGGCAGCGATCCAGCACCGGCCCCTGGGCCAGGTGGTAGTCATCCAGCACCAGTAATAACGGCGTGCGTGTGGATAGATGGACGGTCAATTCGTCGAGCAAGCCATCGAGCCATTCTTCAAAGGCAAACGGCTGGTGGCGCTGACGCATTTTCAGCAGGCCCAGGGCCTGGCTGCCTACCTGCGGGAAATACTGTTGCAGACCCTCCAGCAGGCGTTCAAGGAAACGCCCCGGATCACTATCCCGCGCACTGAGGCCCAGCCACAGGCTTTGCCAGTGATCCGGCAGGCTTTGGCAGAACTCCACCGCCAGCGAGCTCTTGCCGAACCCGGCTGGCGCGCTAACCAGCAATAAACGGCCCTCCAGGCCCGCGCTCAGGCGCTCGCAAAGGCGTGGGCGCAGCACATAGCCATCAGGCAGTGGGGGTCGATAGAAGCGCCCTTCCAGCGTGGGGATTACCGCACTGGCAGGCCCTTGGATTTGGGACAGATCAATCATCGCCGGGCTCTTGTAGTAGGCTGTGGTCGGCATTGCAGATGTCCGCAGACTAGCGTTAAAACCCGTCGCTTTGTAGATCTTTGCAACATTTGTCTGAAAAAGACTACAACAAGAAATAACCAGCCATGTTCAGCCCCCCCAAACAAATGTAGGAGCTGGCTTGCCTGCGATGGCATCGCCTCGGTATGTCAGATAGACCGAGGTGATGCCATCGCTGGCAAGCCAGCTCCTACAGAGGCCAACGTGTTTACTGCACGTTAGCGAACACCGTCCTGGCGCAGGGCCGCCGGGGTGAAGTCTTTGGTGGTGGCGGTGAAGCCGAAGTCATAGGCCTTTTTCTCTTCGTTCTTCATGCCCAGTGCCAGGTAGCGGCCGGACTGCAGGTCGTAGAGGGTTTCCAGGGCGTACCACGGCACTTGCTTGTCGTAGTAGTTCTCGCCATGGGCTTCAGCCACGCGCCACAGCTGGCCACGACCGTCGTAGTGGTCGATCACCGCCGCTTGCCAGGTGTCTTCATCGATGTAGAAGTCACGTTTGGCGTAGATATGGCGCTGGCCCTCCTTCAGGGTTGCGACCACGTGCCAGACGCGGCGCAGTTCATAGCGTGCCAGGTCCTGGTTGATGTGCCCGGCCTTGATGATGTCGGAGTACTTGAGCTTCGGATCGTCGAGCTTGTAGCTGTTGGACGCGATGTAGATTTCCTTCTTGCCTTCGAGCTTCCAGTCGTAGCGATCCGGCGCACCGTTGTACATGTCGAGGTTGTCGGAGGTACGCAGGCCATCGGCAGCGGTACCCGGCCCGTCATAGGACACTTGCGGCGCCCGGCGCACACGGCGCTGGCCGGCGTTGTAGACCCACGCCGCGCGCGGTTCCTTCACCTGGTCCAGGGTCTCGTGCACCAGCAATACACCACCGGCCAGGCGCGCCGGGGCGGTCACTTGCTGCTTGAAGTAGAACAGGATGTTGCCCGGGTTTTTCGGGTCGTAGTCCTTCATCTTGTCGCGGAACACGAACTGATCCTGGAAGTACACCAGGCTGTACGAGCCGTTGGCCTGTGGCGTGGCCTGGGTCACCAGGCGCGTGACGCTGCCGCCGCGATAACGGGTGATGTGGTTCCAGATCACCTCGACCCCGCTTTTCGGGATCGGGAACGGAATCGCGGTCTCGAAGTTTTCCAGGCCGTTGCCGCCACCTACCAGGTTGGTGCTGGTGGCGTTTTTCTTGATGGCGGCGAACACTTCCGGCGGCACGGTGGCGCCGCGATGGGTGGTGTACACCGGCATCTTGAAGGTTTCGGGGTAGCGCTTGAACATCGCGTACTGCCCCGGGGCCAGCTTGTCTTTGTACTGCTCGACGTTCTGCGCGGTGATGGTGAACTGCGGCTGCTCGCTGGCATACGGGTTGGCCAGGAAGCCTTTGGCATCCACGGCGCCGGCGTTGGTCGGCAGGGCTTTCCAGGCCGGGATGGTGCCGGCAGCGTTGCCGGCCATTTCCGCGCCCATCGGGGTCAATGTGGTGCCCAGCTTGGCGGCTTCATCCGCCGAGACCGCCGCCATGACGCTGCTGGCCATGATCGACAGTCCCAGCACACCCACGTGCAACAGACTTTTGGTTATTTTCATGTTCTGGTCTTCCTGAAAATACTGACTGCTTAAAGAGTGTGCTTAGAAGTTCACGCCGGCGCTCAAGGCGACAAAATCGCGGTCATCCACCGTGCTGAAGTCGCCACCAAAGAAGTTGGTGTAGTTCAGGCTGACGGTGTAGGTGTTCTGGTATTCAGCATCCACACCCAGGCTGACGGCCTTGCGGCCCTCTTCAAAGTTGCCGCCAGGGCCTGGCGAGTAACCTTTGACGTCATGGGACCAGGCCACGCTTGGCTTGAGGT
This sequence comes from Pseudomonas sp. HC1(2025), assembly GCF_058742075.1. Taxonomy (NCBI): domain Bacteria; kingdom Pseudomonadati; phylum Pseudomonadota; class Gammaproteobacteria; order Pseudomonadales; family Pseudomonadaceae; genus Pseudomonas; species Pseudomonas sp. HC1(2025). Next base: position 4,817,042 of record NZ_CP196017.1, read on the forward strand.
TGACACCGGCGAAGACGTCCGGGTATTCCCAGATCGCACGGGCGCGGTAACCCCAGGAAGTGGCGGTGGTGTAGCCGTCCTGGTTGCAATTGGTGTTCAAGCCGGCAGTACTGCCACCCAGCCCGGCACCAGCGGAGGTCGAAGCATTGAGACGGTTACAGAAACCGCCGGGCAAGCTGCCTGGCCCAAACACCGGGTCACGCCCATAACGCGCGTCAGACTTACTCTCAAGCCCCCCGACATGCGTCACACCAATCTCACCCACGGTCGTCAGGCGGCTTGCCCCCATGACCTGATCGAAGAAGTGCGTAAAGGTAGTTTGGAATTGGCTGACTTCTTTGCGGCGATAGCCATGCAAGTCCTGCCCAGGCTGCCCCTTGAGTACCGAGGCGTTGTTATACCCATTAACCCCAGTAACACCTGCAAACAGGATATCCGTGGTGTTGAGTTGTACAGGCGCATTCGGACGGTAGCTCAACTCACCACTCCACGCCGTGCCCGTAGGCAAGGTGGTGGAGAAACTCAAACCGTAGAGGCGAATGTCTTCCGGGTATTCAACAAAATAGTTGGAATTACCCGCGACAATAACCGGCGCCAGGCCGGCCAACGGGGCTGGAAGGTTATTGGCAAGGTTGAACACGCGCTGGGAGGCGCCCTGGCCACTGAAAATCGGCGCACGGCTGTGATAGTTCATGAAGTACGCACCGAACTCGGTATCCAGCGGTTCAAAGTTGTAGTGAAACGCAAAACCGAACTGCCCACTGTCACGTGCATCGCGGTCAGGTCCACGGGCGACTTTCACACCCTCTTCGTTCATGTCGACCCCTTGGGACGTCAGGAACGGGATCGCTGTTGCCGGGAATTGCGAACGCTTGTTCAGCACCCGCAGGTTGTCGTTGCAACCATCGGAAATAACATCCGGCTGCGAGAAAAAAGTCCCACAGTTGTCGGTAACCGTCTGGTCCCACTCCAACTGATAGAACGCTTCCGCCGACAGGTTATCGGTCAACGATTGCGACACGTAGAACATGTTGACCGGAATCAGGCCTTCCTTGATCTCGGCACCCGGACGACGGAACGCAGACACGTCGATCGGGTTGATGGAGTTGATACCGCCACCGATGAAGGTACTTTCACCCCAGCTCACGACTTGCTTGCCAAAACGCACCGAACCCGGGGCATCGGCAATGGAATAGTTGTGGTAGATGAACGCATCGAGGATCTGCCCGCCAGAAGACTTGGCGCCCTCTTTGCGATTGTGGTCGCTGATGTCCTTGAACTCGCGGCTTTCGTCCTTGAGTTCAAAGTCATACCAATACTTGCCACGCACAAACACACCGGTATCGCCGTACTTCAGTTCCAGGTCATGGATACCCTTGAAGATCTTCGAGAACGTCTCCCCACGCTTGAAGTTCAAGTGGCCGTCATCGGAGGTCTGCGACAGCCCCCTGCCGCCGTTGTTGGCACCGATCAGGTCCTTGTTGGGCTTGGACGTGCCCCAACTGGCCCCCACCGACAGGGACGAGTCGAAGCTGCCTTCGACCTCACCAATGTTGAAACTGACGCCGAATGCGGGCCCGGCGAGGGTCGAGGCAAGACTGACCGCCAGGGGCAATCTCGCCCGGCGCCAGAACTGATTTACTGAGGTCATCGACGCTACTCCATGTGCATTTTATTGTTATGGCAGTGAGCCTTTTCAAACACGCTTGTAACGGCCGGAATACAACGATTCCAATGCCAGACTGCCGCCGGACCACCCAGGACCGCAGCGCCGCATCCTTGAAAAACTCTGGGAGGGACTATAGCCAGCAGGGGGTAGCGCTTGATCCCTCTAAAGTGTGATTTGCATCACCAACCCGTCTGCGACAGCCCTTTCGCCATGTCAGCGAGGGCTGACGCGAAAGAGAATGGCTCAAATTACGCAAATAACAAGGCGAAGGCCTGTAATAGAGCATTGCCGTGCCCGGGCGGGCACGGCAGGAGGGGTCAGAGCGTGGAGAGGAAGGTGCTGTTATTGGCCTGCCATTCGATGATGTCGATCCGGATACGCTTCTTGTCCAGCTTGCCGACGCTGGTCTTGGGAATTTCCGTAACAATGGCAATCTGACTTGGAATCGCCCACTTGCTCAGGTGGCCCTGCTCGACATACGGCTTGAGGTGCTCCTTGAGTTCGCGCGCGCCAATCCCGTGGCCTTCGCGCACCACCAGCAGGGCAAACGGGCGCTCGCCCCACTGCGGGTCGGCAATCCCGACCACCGCTACTTCGCGTACCGCCGGGTGACGGCTGACCAGGTCTTCCAGCGCCAGGGACGAGATCCACTCGCCGCCGGTCTTGATCACGTCCTTGATACGGTCGCGAATATCGATCACGCCGAAGGCATCAAGGGTGGCCACGTCGCCGGTGTGCATCCAGCCGCCTTCCCAAAGCTCGGCGCCTTTGTGCGGCTCGTTGAAATAGCCTTCGCTGAGCCATGGCGCGCGCAGCACCAGCTCGCCCTGGGACTCGCCATCGGCCGGCAGGAAGTTACCGTTGCCGTCGATGATCGCGGCGTCCACCAGCGGCCCCGGCACACCGGCCTTGATCCGGTAGGTGGTGCGTTCGTCTTCGCTGCCGGCCATCAGTTCTTCATTGAGGTGGGCACAGGACACCAGCGGTCCGGTCTCGGACATGCCGTAGGCCGCCGTCAGCTGGATACCACGGGCCTTGGCCGCTTCGTACAGCGAACGGTTGAGGGCACTGCCGCCGATGACGATCTTCCAGCCGCCAAAATCCACACCCTGGGCGGCCTTGGCGTTGAGCAGCATCTGCAGGATGGTCGGCACGCAATGGGAGAACGTGACCTTTTCCTTGCGCCACAACTCCACCAGGTATTCCGGATCGTAGCGGCCGGGATAGACCTGCTTCAGCCCGAGCATGGTCGCCACATACGGCAAGCCCCAGGCATGCACGTGGAACATCGGCGTGATCGGCATGTACACATCGTTGGTGCCGAGCAGGCGCACACTGTCGACGCTGCCCATGATGGTCGCCACGCCGATGGTGTGCAGCACCAGTTGGCGGTGGGTGAAATACACACCCTTGGGGTTACCGGTGGTGCCAGTGGTATAGAAAGTGGTGGCCACCGAGTGCTCGTCGAAGTCCTCGAAGGTGTACTGGGTACTGGCAGCGGCCAGCAGGGTTTCGTACTCGCCTACCAGATTGGGCAGGTCAGCAGTTTTTTCGTCGCCATCGGTCAGCAACAGGGTCTTGTCGACGGTGGTCAACTGCCCGGCAATGGCCTGGTACAGGCCGACGAACTCGCTGTTGACCAGCACAAAGCGGTCTTCGGCGTGGTTCATCGTGTACAGGATCTGCTCTGGCGACAGGCGCACGTTGATGGTGTGAATCACCGCACCAATCATCGGGATGGCGAACATGCACTCCAGGTAACGGTGGCTGTCCCAGTCCATCACGGCCACGGTATCACCGGCCTTGACTCCCGCTGCGGTCAGCACATTGGCCAGGCGGGCGACACGTTCGGTCAGGGTTGGGTAGGTGTAGCGCAGTTTGTCGCGGTAGACGATTTCCCGGGTTTTCTCGTAGCGGGCGCCCGACATCAACAGGCGTTTGATCAACAGCGGGTATTGGTACGCGCCTTCGGCGGGCGGGATAACACGAGTCTGCAACATACGAATCCCTTTTTATGACTGCACGGTCTTGGCTAAAGGATTTGCACTGTAGAGACCTTGCACGCCGGCCAAATCAGCCGAAGGAATGATTTGCAGAATCGGATGAATGCTAGCTTTGCGCCAGCATTCATTCACGAATGACGCACTCAGCGGTCGGTGAAAGCCACTTTCACACCGATGGCAATCAGCACCACGCCCATGCTCCGATCAAACCAGTGGCCCATGCGCGCAAAGCCTGCGCGCACGCGCTGCTGGCTGAACAACATGGCCACCATGCAGAACCACAGGGCGGTGGCTACCGCCAGGTACAGGCCATAACCGGCCTGGATCGCCAGCGGCGTGTGGGGGTTGATCACCACGGTGAACAGCGACAGGAAAAACAGCGTGGCCTTGGGGTTCAGGCCATTGGTCACAAAGCCCGAGGTAAAGGCGCCGCGAGCGCTGCGCTCGCCCACTTCACGGTGCAGCTCTTCTGCACCGGCAGGCTTGGCCGGCTGCGCCCGCAGGGCTTTGAAGCCGATGTACAACAGGTAGGCCGCCGCCGCCCATTTCAAGGCGTTGAACAGCACGATGGACTGGGACACGATCAAGCCGATACCAAGCAGCGAGTAGCCAACGTGAAGAAAAATCGCCGAGCCGACGCCCAGCGCCGTCCAGGTACCGGCGCGCCGGCCATGGGTCACGCTCTCGCGTACCACCACGGCAAAGTCCGGCCCGGGACTGGCCACGGCCAGCAGGTGAATCAACGCCACGGTCAAAAACTCGGTGAGGTACATGCACACTCCAAGAAGTAACTGATTATTTCATCTGGTAGGCTCGGCAGATTACGCCTTCGAACTCTGTCGCAAAAGGTACAGTTGATGACGAACAATCGCCGCGCCGTCTTCCTTGATCATCCTTCCCTGGACCAGGGAGACCTCGACCTCAGCGAATTGCGCGAGACGTTCAGCGACTTGCAGCTGTGTGAGCAGACCTCGGCCGATCAGGTGGTCGAACGCCTGCAAGGTGCCCAGGTAGCGATCAGTAACAAGATCCTGCTCAACGCCCAGACTCTGGCCGCCTGCCCCGAGCTGAAGCTGATCCTGATCGCTGCTACCGGCACCAACAACGTCGACCTGGCCGCTGCCCGCGCCCGGGGCATTACCGTTAGTAACTGCCAGGGTTACGGCACGCCATCGGTGGCGCAACACACGATCATGCTGCTGCTCAACCTCGCCACACGCCTGAAGGACTATCAAAAAGACGTCGACGCCGGCCTGTGGCAGCAAGCCAAGCAGTTCTGCCTGCTGGATTACCCGATTGTCGAGCTGGAAGGCAAAACCCTGGGCTTGCTGGGCCATGGCGAGTTGGGCGGCGCCGTCGCGCGCCTGGCCCAAGCGTTTGGCATGCGCGTGCTACTGGGCGCTATCCCCGGCCGCCCGGCCCGTGCAGACCGGGTGCCGCTGGACGAACTGCTGCCGCAGATCGATGCGCTGACCCTGCATTGCCCACTCAACGAACACACGCGCCACGTTATCGGGGCCCGTGAGTTGGCGCTGCTCAAGCCGGGCGCGTTCGTGGTCAACACTGCGCGCGGCGGCCTGATCGATGAACAGGCCCTGGCAGACGCCTTGCGCGGCGGTCATCTGGGCGGGGCGGCCAGCGATGTGCTGAGCGTCGAACCGCCGACCACCGGCAACCCGCTGCTGGCCAGCGACATCCCACGGCTGATCATCACGCCACACAGTGCCTGGGGCAGCCGCGAAGCACGGCAACGGATCGTCGGCCAATTGACTGAAAACGCCCGGGGCTTTTTCAGCGGAGCACCGCAGCGCGTCGTCAGTTGATAAACTGCGCTCCTTTTTCAGGGAGCAGACCATGGATCCGCGCAGTGAAGTACTGCTTCGTCAGGCCGAACTTTTTCAAGGCAACGTGTTGCTGGCCGGCCTGCCCGCCGATGACCTGCTGGGCCGCCTGCCCAATGCCCATGGCTGGTGCTGGCATGCGGGCGACCAGGCAGCGCTGGATGCGCGGTTTGCCGAACGCAGCCATTTCGGGGTCGATGTGCCGCAACGCGCATTCGACACGGCGGTGGTGTTCCTGCCCAAGTCCAAGGATCTGGCCGACTACATCCTCAAGGCCGTCGCGGCACGGCTGCCGGGCGCCGAGCTGTACCTGGTGGGTGAAAAACGCGGCGGCATCGAAAGCGCCGCCAAGCAACTGAACGCCTTCGGCAAGCCACGCAAGCTCGACAACGCACGGCACTGCCAGCTGTGGCTGGCCACCGTGGCCGATGCTCCGGCGGCGCCGGAACTGGCGAGCCTGGCCCAGGTGTTTGAAGTGCCACTGGCCGACGGACCGCTCAAGGTCGTCAGTCTGCCGGGCGTGTTCAGCCATGGCCGCCTGGATCGCGGTACCGCGCTGTTGCTCGAACACCTGGACAAACTGCCCAGCGGTCATCTGCTGGACTTCGGCTGTGGCGCCGGCGTGTTGGGCGCGGCGGTCAAGCGGCGCTACCCGCACAACACCGTGACCCTGCTTGATGTGGACGCCTTTGCTACCGCTAGCAGTCGCCTGACCCTGGAGGCCAATGGCCTGGAAGGCGAAGTGCTGACCGGTGATGGCATCGACGCCGCGCCCATGGGCCTGGATGCGATTCTGAGTAACCCGCCGTTCCATGTCGGGGTACACACGGATTATTTCGCCACAGAAAACCTGCTGCGAAAAGCACGCCAACATCTGAAAAACGGCGGCGAACTTCGGCTAGTCGCCAATAGCTTCCTGAAGTATCAACCGCTGATCGAAGAGCACCTGGGCGTGTGCGCAGTCAAGGCCGAGGGCCAGGGTTTTCGCATCTATCGGGCCAAGCGCGGCTGACGGGCGTTTGAAAAAGAAGGCTTGCCGAATGGATTTTGCCAAGGCAGAATCCGCTCCGTCCTAGGGGAGTAGTCTCCCACGAGCAACATGCTCGTCCGGCATACGTCAACATACTTGGTCAGCAGACCATGGCGTATGCGACCCAGGAGTCCGCACAGACGGACCGGGGTTTGACAAGACCTATGACACGCACACCTTACCCGGGGCGGGAAGGCTGTACGTGTCATAGCCGTGTCGACCCGCCCCTGGAAACCTACCTGATGCTGGATTCACTTCTCGTTCCTACCGCAATCGTTGCCTTGGCCGAAATCGGCGACAAGACGCAATTGCTCGCGCTCATCCTCGCCGCACGCTTTCGCAAACCCTGGCCAATCATCGCCGGCATCATCGCCGCGACCCTGGCCAACCACGCCGCTGCCGGTGCCGTGGGTGCCTGGTTTGGCAGTTTCTTCTCGGATGCGGTGCTGCACTGGATCCTCGCCGCGAGCTTCTGCGCCACGGCCCTGTGGACCCTGGTGCCAGACAAGCTCGACGATGATGAAGCCAGCACCTCGCGCAAGTTCGGGCCGTTCCTGACCACCCTGATTGCGTTCTTTATCGCTGAAATCGGTGACAAGACGCAGATCGCCACGGTGATGCTGGCGGCGCAATACCCCGAGTTGTGGCTGGTGATTATCGGCACCACCCTGGGCATGTTGATTGCCAACGTACCGGTGGTTCTGGCGGGGAATTTCGCGGCGGAGAAACTGCCGTTGACCTTGATTCGGCGCCTGGCGGCTTCGGCGTTCTTCATCCTGGCGTTGGTGGCGGTGTACAAGGCCATGCAAAGCAGCGGCTGGATCTAATTGCAAATGTGGGAGCGGGCTTGCCCGCGATGGCGGTGGGTCAGTTAAATATATCTAACCTGACATTCCGCCATCGCAGGCAAGCCAGCTCCCACATCTGGACCTTCACAAGGCCTGGATTATCAGGACTTCTTGGCCTGCTGGTACAGCGGCATCACCTTGGGAATCGCCGCCTGCAACGAGGCGATCCGGCTGCTGGAGGCCGGGTGGGTGCTCATGAATTCAGGCGGTGCGCCTTCGGAAGCCTTGGCCATTTTGTTCCACAGCGTGATCGCCGCGTTCGGGTCGTAACCGGCGCGGGCCGAGAGCTCCAGGCCGATCAGGTCGGCTTCGTTCTCATTGCTGCGGCTGTTAGGCAAGGTCATGCCGTAGTTGGCCACGGTGTCGGCCAGCGCCATGCTGTCCTGGCCCAGGCCCAACAATGCGCCAGCGCCCTGCTTGGCCATTTCGATGCCGTAAGCCTTGGACATGGCTTCGCGGCCATGTTCACGCAGGGCGTGGGCAATTTCATGGCCCATGACCGCCGCCAGCTCGTCATCGGTCAACTTGAGCGTGTCGATCAAGCCACTGTAGACAAAGATCTTGCCGCCAGGCCCACAGTTGGCGTTCATCTCGTCGCTCTTGATCAGGTTCACTTCCCACTTCCACTGCGCCGCATCCGGACGGAAGGTGGGGGCCTGGGCGATAAGGCGCTTGGCGATGGCCTGCACACGCTTGGCGTTGGCACTGGTCTTGTCTACCAGGCCCTTGCCACTGGCTTCGCCCAGGGTCTGCTGGTACGACTGCGCGTACATCTGGTCGACTTCCTGGCTCGACAGCATGCTGAACATGTACTGCTTGCGTTCCACACCCACGGCACCGCCGCTGGTGGTGTTGACCGACTGGCAACCGGCGAGCAGCAAGGCTGCGCTCAATGCCGTTACCGCCAATGATTTTTTCATGCACATTCTCCCTGAAAACATGGCGCGTATCGTAGGCCCTCTCATGTATCGGCGCCAGATACACCTGACGCTTAACCGCTAATTTCAGAGGCCACCGACGCCCACGACCATTCTATAAACGACATGCCTGGTTCTTTTGCAGGGCAGCGCCTCATGTCTGCGTGGCCTGTGGCCGATACATAAAGGCAGATCATGCCCACCAAGCGCCCGGAGCCTTCATGAAATTCAAGTCGATTCAGTTTTCTGTCGCGGCGTTGGCCGGGGCCATTGTCCTGAGTGTCGTGGCGGCCCTGGTGCTATACGCGCTGTTCGCCGGCGCCCGGACCCAAGAGATGGTGCAGGACCGCACCCAGGCGCAATTCGAGCAAATCATCGAGCAACGCCTTACGGCGTTGGCGCAAACCCAGGCCACGCTGATCCAACGCGAGCTGGAAGCGCCGCTGGTGACCGCCAAAGGCCTGGCCACCACCAATGCGCTGATGGGCATGAAGGACGCAAACGGCGCGGCCCCGCTGCAGGTCAGCCGTGAACAACTGATCAACCTGCTGCACGAAACGGTGGTACGCAACCCGAAAATCCTCGGTTCCTATATCGCCTGGGAACCCAATGCCATCGACCACAATGATGCCAACTACCTGAACACCGCCGTCGTCGGCGTAGAACCTGCCAACGGGCGCTTCATGCCCTGGTGGTTCCGCAATCAGGATGGCAGCCTGGGCCTGGAAAAACTCGCCGACCTGACCGACCAGAAAATCCTCGCCACCGGCATTCGCGCCAGCGAGTACTACCTCTGCTCCAAGGAAACCCAGAAGCCCTGCGCCATCGACCCGGCGCCCTATCGCGTGGGCAACACCACGGTGATGCTGGCCTCGTTTATCGAACCGATCATGATCGACGGCGCGTTCCAGGGCATTGTCGGCGCCGACCTGTCGGTCAATTTCATCCAGGAAATGCTCACCGCCGCCGACCAGAAGCTTTACAACGGCGCTGGCGAAATGGCGCTGATTTCCAGCAACGGCCGCCTGGTGGCCTACACCAAGGACCCGAGCAAACTGGGGGAAAAGGCCAGCGACCTGCTCGACCAGAATGAACTGGAGAACCTCGGCCAGTTGAAGGTCGGCGACGTGCGTTACGACATCGACCAGGCAAACGGGCATATCGAGTTGTTCCTGCCCTTCAATATCGGCCAGACCGATGCGCGCTGGACCCTGATGCTGCAACTGCCCCTGGGCGCGGTAATGGCCGACCTGCACACCCTCCAAGGCGACCTGGACGCCCAGCGCAAGACCGATATCTTCGGCATGACCATGGTCGGCCTGCTGATTGCCGGCATCGGCCTGCTGGTGATCTGGCTGGTGGGCCACGGCATTGCCCGCCCACTCAAGCAAATGGTGGCGATGCTCAATGACATCGCCCAGGGCGAAGGCGACCTGACGCGTCGCCTGACCAGTGACCGCGCCGATGAACTGGGCGCGATTGCCGCCGGCTTCAATACCTTCCTGATCAAGCTGCAGGGCATGATTAGCCAGGTGGTGAACTCGGTACAGAAGGTCAGCGACTCGTCGGAACACACCGCCGACATTGCCATCCGCACCAACCAGGGCGTGCACAAGCAAATGGTCGAGATCGACCAGGTCGCCACGGCCGTGCACGAAATGACCGCCACCGCCCAGGACGTGGCGCGTAATGCCACCCAGGCAGCCCAGGCCGCCACCCATGCCGACCAGGCTGCAAGCCAGGGCATGCAGATCGTGCGCGACACCTCCACTTCCATCGGCGCCCTGGCCCTGGAGATCGGCAAGGCGGTGACGGTAGTCCAGGCCCTGGCCAAGGACAGCGAGAACATCAACGCGATCCTGATTGCCATTCGCGGCATTGCCGAGCAAACCAACCTGCTGGCTCTCAACGCCGCCATCGAAGCCGCCCGGGCCGGCGAACAGGGCCGAGGTTTTGCGGTGGTGGCCGACGAAGTACGCAACCTGGCGCAGAAAACCCAGAAGGCCACCGAAGAAATCCAGGCCATGATCCAGCAATTGCAGCAAGGCACGCGGGATGTGGTGCAGGTCATGGAAGACAGCCAGCAGCGCACCGATGAAAGCGTGCAACACGCCGCCAAGGCCGCGCAGGCCCTGGAGACCATCACCCAGGCCGTGTCGGTGATCAATGACATGAATACGCAGATTGCCAGTGCGGCGGAGGAACAGAGCGCGGTGGCCGAGGACATCAACCGCAATGTGATCAATATCGGCCAGGTGGCCAATGAGGTGGCGGGCGGGGCGGATGAGTCCAGCGCCGCCAGTGCGGGGCTGACCCAGTTGGCGGAGCAGCAGCGGCGGCTGATCAATCAGTTCAAGGTCTGAAGGTTTCAGTGGAGTTTGGGGCCGTATCGCAGGCAAGCCAACTCCCACATTTGAAGGTATTCACAAATCAAAATGTGGGGGCTGGCTTGCCTGCGATGGCGCCAGCGAATCCCCCACACAACTCCCAGTCTCAACCCGGGGTCAAACACTCCGGCCCATTGAGCTTCGGATCATTGACCATGTTAGCCAGCACCCGCTCACGCAACGCCGCCGGCTCGCTGGCCAGCAAGCCCTGCAACACATGCAACGGCGTCTCGGGATCCAGCCAGGCCGCTTGCCCCGCCGCGTCCAGAATCAACGGCCGGCGCTGGCTCTGCGCCGCCTGGGTCACCACCGCCGCGCTCAGCCACACTTGCTCCTGCACCGGGTAGGCCTCCCAGATCGCTGCGAAAAAAAGGGTCGAGCCCTCCCCCGGCGTGAGCCAGTACGGCCGCTTGCGCTGGGTGCCGCGCCATTCATAAAAGCCATTGGCTGGCAGCAGGCACCGGCGCAGGCGAAAGGCCTCGCGAAACATCGGCTGTTCGGCCAGGGTTTCGGCGCGGGCGTGGGCCGGCGTGCGGGACAGATCGGTCAGCCACGGCGGCGTCAGCCCCCAACGTGCCCGCGCCAGGGTGCGCTGGCCATCGGTGGCGCGCTGGATCAGCACTGAATCATTGGGGGAGATATTCCACTGGGCCTGTTGATCCGCCGGGAATCCCGGCAAGGCAGCAAAGGCGGGATTCCAGCGAAACAGGGCATAACGTCCACACATGGGGCAACACGACTCTTGGGTAAACCGGCCGACAGCCTAACAGACCAGCACGTCGGGGTAGCTGTCGGGTTCATCGCCGGGCAGCGGTTGCGCACCGATATAGGCGGTGATCAACTCGCGGGCGTAGGTGGCCTGGTCGTTCTCCACCTCCAGGCCCAACAGGCCGAAGATCGGCAGTTCACCCGTGCCACCGAGCAGATGGCGCCCCACCAGATGGGCGTCGATGCCTTCGCTGGCGAGCATTTGTTGCAGCAACTCGCCTTCCATCAGGTTTTCCGGCTCGTAGATTCGTTGCATGGCCGCCCCCCCCCTTTATTCATTCTCGCTGCGCACTTCGAGCATCCATTCATCGCCGTGGACCTGCAGGTCGAAAATGATCGGCCGACAGCACACCTGGCAGTCTTCTATATAGTTCTGGTCGCCACCGGACAAATCCACGCTTGTCTCGATCCGTTCACCACAATAAGGACAATCGTACAGCGCACTTTCGAGCATCGCGGTCTCCAAGGTGACTTGTGCGTATAATCGCCGGTCTATTTGCAGGGCTTTTTCGTTTGATGCCATTTGTTCAGACCCCGCCCTGTCACTTATCGATCCAAACCTTTACTTACCCTAGCCGTTTCTAACAAGAGAGCATGATGGGCGAATTCGATACCATCCGACCTTACAACGACAGCGAAGTCCCGGCAGTGCTGGCCCGGCTGTTCAGTGACAAGGCCTTTCTGGACATCCTGACCCACTTTCGCTTCCCGCGCTTTGCCGGCGCCTTTGGCTGGCTGCTCAAGCCGCTGATCGCCCAGAAGCTGCGCCGTGAGTTCGCCGGTGTCACCACCGTCGCCACCTTGCAGGACAAAGTCGAGTTTTACGTCGACCACACCATCGATCGGGCGACCGACGGCGTCACCTATACCGGGGTCGAGCAGCTCAAGTCCGGCACGGCCTATGTTTTCCTGGCCAACCACCGCGATATCGTGATGGACCCTGCCTTCGTCAACTACGCGGTGTACCACGCCGGCCTGCCAACACCGCGGATAGCCATCGGTGACAACCTGCTGCAGAAGCCGTTTGTCAGCGACCTGATGCGCCTGAACAAGAGTTTTATCGTGCATCGCTCCATCACCGGGCGACGCGAGAAGATGGCGGCGTATCAGCTGCTGTCGGCCTACATCAACCATTCGATCCGCAATGACTGCCAGTCGATCTGGATCGCCCAGGCCGAAGGCCGCGCCAAGGATGGGGATGATCGCACCGAGTCGGCGATCCTCAAGATGTTCCATATGAGCCGCAAGGAAGAGCCGTTCGCCGACGTCATCCTGTCGCTGAACCTGACCCCTGTGTCCATCAGCTACGAATACGACCCGTGCGACGCGGCCAAGGCTCGCGAGCTGTATATCCGCGCCACCACCGGCACCTACACCAAGGCGCCCGGTGAAGATGACGTGAGCATCGCCCTGGGCATCACCGGTTACAAGGGCCGGGTCCATATCAACTTTGCGCCACCGATTACCGAACGTTTTGAAGACACCAAGCTGTTGGCCACCGAGATGGACCGGCAGATTCTCGGCGGGTATCGGTTGTTCCCGGTGCATTACCTGGCATACGCACAGTGGAGCGACGCCGACCCGCAATTGCAGGTGCCGACGGCTGCCGAGGTGTTCCCGGCGGATGAGTTGGCCAAGGCGAAAGCGGAGTGGGAGCGACGACTGAATGCCTGCCCGGCGGAGCACCGACCGTACCTGGTGCTGCAATATGCGACGCCGGTGCGTAATCAGTATCGGGTCAAGGCCGGGATCCCCCTGTAACCCAACAGCTTGAATAACACACAACACAACGTGGGAGCGGGCTTGCCCGCGATAGCGGTGGGTCAGTTGATAACTATTTGACTGCCCCACTGCTATCGCGGGCAAGCCCGCTCCCACATTGGTTTTGGGTATTTTTACAATTGAGTGCTGAGCCAAGAGACGACAAGCGCCAGCCCGATACAGGCAAACCCTAGGCGGTAGCCAAGGCGATGACTGCGCTCGGTACGCACATCCAGGAACAACATCGGTTGATCGATCGCTCGATCTTCACTTTGCGCGGTGAGTCGAGCCATCGCCCGCTGCTCGCGCAGGCGGGTCACAAACAACAGCCCGGCGCCTGGGCAGGCGATCAACAAGGCAGCGGTATTTAGCAATAATGCCGGCAGCGACATCAAAAACCTCGGTGTAACAGTGACCAGGTATCCATTCAGATACAAACCTGAACGAATTGCGCCCTCCTGCGCCTCACAGCTCCCTCCCCCATTGACGACTAATGTATCGAGTAATTTACAGCGTCACCTGAACGTCACCTTAACAAGCCACTCTGTTGCCCTTCGCACACCCGGGAGCTTGTCATGTTGCACGCGCAGAACCAGGATCGGCTGTACCTGATCGCCCCTACCGATGAGCAAGAGGCGCTGGTCGGCGGCCTGGCGTTCAATGTCCAGGACCGGCACTGGCTGGTGTATTGCGCCCTCGGCGGGCATCAGCATGCCGACCTGCCGGAGCTGGATCTGCTGACGGGAGTGAGTGTGCTGGACTTTTATGTCGAAACGGCGGCATGACCGCAGCAGACACAAAAAAGCCGGGCCCTTGGCGGGGCCCGGCTTTTTTACAACCGATTACTGCGAGCTGAGGATCTGGCCGATGCTTGGGTCCTTGAACAGACGCGTCAGGGCATCACTCAACACGTCGCTGACCAGCTTGGTGTTGGTTTCCTGGTTCGGCGCCATACCAAAGCGCTGGTCCAGGGATGCAGCGTAACGGCCGTTGTAGCGGCGGTTGCCGGCCGACACATCAGAGCGGAAGGTCGCGCCGATGGTGGCTTCGGTCACGTACAGGCCTTCCTTGGGCGACTGATACTTCAGCTCGGCCAGGGTCACCGTCAGTTGCGGTGCGCCTGGCGAGTTGCTGGTCGGGGTAAAGCCCAGCAGGCGCACAGCCGCTTCGGCCTGGGCTTGCAGCTTGGGCAGCACGTCGGCACCGGTCACCGTGATGGCGCTGGTTTCCGGGTACAGGCCACCACGGGTGCCCAGGGTCGGCGACGGACGGCCATCAACCACACGCACCGAGACCGGCTGGCCATGGCCCACAGGCGCCAACTGGGTGGTGAGCTTGGGTTGCGGGCTGAGTTGCTGCGGGCTGTGGGCGCAGCCAACCAGGGTCAAGCTGGTCACAGTGATCAAACCGAACAACAGGCGTTGCAACATGCTTTTCTCTCCAGAATTCAGGTACCGACAGTGCGCCAGTATAGCGGCGCGTCACCGCCTGGAACTAGCGCCAGTTACAACCTCAGGTCCAGGCCTGCGTGCAGCGACTCAGTGTCACCCAGATGTCATTCTTGACAGATATGCTTGGCGTCATTCTCAGGAGGCCCGCCATGCTCAATCTTCTCTGGCGCTTTTTCGCGCGCACGCCCGCCCATCGCAACTTTGCCCTGCTCGACTCGCAAGGTCGCTGCCAGGCCTTCAAGCAATGCAGCCAGCCGCCCGTGGGCGAAGGCTGGGTCGAAGTCCAGGAGATCCGCCTGAGCTGGATGCACCATCCTCTGCCCGCCCGCGCCCGTGTCAGCCCGCGCCGCGCACGGTCATCACACCGCCTGCCGTTGACCGCCTGACCGAAGCGCTAATAAAAGTCATAAAACACGTCCATTTCCCGACAGTTCTTCGCTACAATCTCCCCCCGATTATAAGGACGTCTCCTGATCGGGCCTCGCAGCATCGCTAATGCCCTGGTATTAGCTCCCCCGCACCGCCCACAGAGAGCCGCCCACACAGATCGAGTGAAGCTGGCGAGCTGGCTGTTTTGTCTGCAAACCTGCGCCTTTACCGAATCTGCCAGAGCTGCCATTGCGCTCGGCCACTTGAGTTGTTTGCCCGTTATGCCGCGTGTCGGCAGTGATTTCGGGCCAGGTGCCAGGCTGGGGCAGCCCTTTTTTGAGGTTCACGTCTTCAAAAGAGCGTGAAAAAAACGGGTTTTCACAACTTCACAAGAGTGTGGCGAGCAAATGAATAGTTTTGCGTTTGTACAAGCACCATCAACGTCTGGCACTGCCCAACCACACAGGACCGAGTACTCCTCAAAAACCGGAGCTTGAAGCCTGTCCGCTACGGATTTGGTTGCACGATCGGACGTACTTGACCATAAGTCGAATTGCCACAGGGCCCCTTAAATGCGTTCATATGCAGATAAGGCCTGGTCGGCAGCGTCCGCTGAAGTTGCAAAAAAATTGCGAAGAATCGGACATGGCGATCCTGGCCATGGGTAACCTGGGGCATCACGTGAACCGCCCCGTCACTCCTGGCAGCCATGCCGTCAATTTGGTGCTGCAGATTTTGGAGACGCGTTAAATGGCGCATAACGAAGCAGTCGACGTAGTACTGGTAGGTGCGGGCATCATGAGTGCCACCCTTGCCGTGCTGCTCAAGGAGCTCGACCCCGGCCTCAAGCTGGAAGTCGTTGAGCTGATGGATTCGGGTGCCGCGGAGAGTTCCAACCCGTGGAACAACGCCGGTACCGGCCACGCCGGCCTGTGCGAGCTGAACTACACCCCTCAGGCGGGTGATGGCTCCATCGACATCAAAAAAGCCGTGCACATCAACACCCAGTTCGAGGTGTCGAAGCAGTTCTGGGCGTACCTGACCAAAAAAGGCACCTTTGGCTCGTCCAAGTCCTTTATCAGCCCAGTGCCGCACCTGAGCTTCGTGCAGGGCGAAAAAGGCGTGTCGTTCCTCAAGAAGCGCTTTGAAACCCTCAGCCAGCACCACGCGTTCTCGGATATGCACTACACCGAAGACCGTGCCGAAATGGCCGAGTGGATGCCGCTGATGATGCCGGGCCGCCCGGCTGACGAAAAAATCGCCGCGACCCGCGTGATGAACGGCACCGACGTCAACTTCGGCGCCCTGACCAACCAATTGCTCGCGCACCTGAGCAGCTCGGCCGATGCCCAGGTCAAGTACAGCAAGCGCGTCACCGGCCTCAAGCGCAATGGTGCTGGCTGGACCGTGAGCATCAAGGACGTCAACAGCGGCAACACGCGCCATGTCGACGCCAAGTTCGTGTTCCTCGGCGCCGGCGGCGCGGCCCTGCCGCTGCTGCAAGCCTCAGGTATCGAAGAGAGCAAGGGCTTTGGCGGTTTCCCGGTCAGCGGCCAGTGGCTGCGTTGCGACAACCCGCAAGTAGTCAAGCAGCACCAGGCCAAGGTCTACAGCCAGGCCGCCGTGGGTTCGCCGCCGATGTCGGTGCCGCACCTGGACACCCGCGTGGTGGATGGCAAGAAATCCCTGCTGTTCGGGCCATATGCTGGCTTCACCACCAAGTTCCTCAAGTTCGGTTCGTTCCTTGACCTGCCGATGTCGATTCGCCTGGGCAACATCGGCCCGATGCTGGCCGTGGCCCGGGACAACATGGACCTGACCAAGTACCTGGTCAGCGAAGTGATGCAGTCCATGGAGCAGCGCCTGGAATCCCTGCGCCGCTTCTACCCCGAAGCCAAAGCCGAGGACTGGCGCCTGGAAGTGGCCGGCCAACGGGTGCAGATCATCAAGAAAGACCCGAAGAAAGGCGGCGTGCTGCAATTCGGCACCGAGCTGGTCGCGGCCAAGGACGGTTCGCTGGCGGCACTGCTGGGCGCCTCTCCAGGTGCTTCGGTGACTGTTTCGATCATGCTGGATCTGATCGAACGCTGCTTCCCGACCCAGGCGGCCGGCGAGTGGGCAGCCAAGCTGCAGGAGATCTTCCCGGCCCGGGAAAAAGTCCTGGAAACCGATGCCGAGCTGTATCGCAAGATCAGCGTGCAGAACAACATCAGCCTGGAGCTGGTTGAGCAAGGTAGCGAGGCCGCAAGCTACGCCTGACGCCTACAAAAAGACAAAAAACGCCCCGCTCTCGTGATGAGAACGGGGCGTTTTTGTATGTCTTGGAAATCAGCCGCGGGCTTGTTCGATCAGCTCGATGTACTCATCCGCGTTGCGCTGGTCCTTGATCAGATCGACGAAGGTCTGGCCATGCTCATCCTTGCCGTCGAGGTCCAGCCCGGCCTCTTTGAAAAAGGTCAGGAAACGTCCGAAGTCATCGATGCGCAGGCCGCGATAGGCTTTGATCAGTTTGTGCAGGGACGGTGAAGTGGCGTCGACCGGTTCAAAATCCAGGAACAGCTTGATCTGATCGTCGCCGATCTCGTCACCAATCACTTGTTTCTTATCTTTACGCATTGCCGACTCCAGCCTGCAGACATTTACACGGGAGTGGAAGTCTACCTGCGGGACACAAGGTTCGGAAGCCACGAGGCTCTATGTGGGAGCGGGCTTGTCGGGTCGCCGCATCGCCGCGATGGCGGTGGGTCAGTCGAATATATCTAACCTGACACTCCGCTATCGCGGCGATGCGGCGACCCGACAAGCCCGCTCCCACACAAGCCCACCTGTTGTTTTTGCTGCCAGGTTCAATCGAACTGGGCCAGCATCCAGCGATGATACTCAGCCATGCCAGCCTCGCCTTCCCGGGGCGCCCAGGTGGCGAGTTCGCCCTCGCCCACCGGGCGATAGGGGCCGGCCTTGCACTCGAACATCATCGTGTCGGGCTCAAGCACCACCAGGCCATGGAAAACGCCGGGCGATAGGTCGACACCCAGGCAATCTCCACCCGCCTGCAAGACGCGCCGCTCCAGGACCTCGCCTGACTCGCTGAAGATCAGAATGCCCAGGCGCCCCTTGAGTACCAGCAGGGTCTCGGCTTTGTCAGCGGTGAGATGACGATGGGGCTGCACATAAGTGTGTGGCTGCAACCCAACAGCCATGCGATGGCAAGGCTCTTCCATCTGGTGGAAGTTGACGTTCTGCCGGCCACGGGGGTTGAGGGCGGCTTTCTCGGCCAATTCGGCAAACAGCGACTGATCAAGAAAACGCGCCATGGCTTACATCCCCTTCACGGCAAAGATGCCATTGGCGTTGCGCCAGTAGCCCTTGTAGTCCATGCCATAACCGAAAATGTAACGGTCGATGCACGGCAGGCCAACATAATCAGCCTTCAGGTCTGGCCGGGCCTTGCGGTCGTGGTCTTTGTCGATCAGCACGGCGGTGTGCACTTTGCGCGCGCCGGCGTGTTTGCAGAAGTCGATGATCGCGCCCAGGGTATGACCTTCGTCGAGGATGTCATCGATGATCAGCACGTCACGGTCGATGAACGACACTTCCGGCTTGGCCTTCCAGAACAGGTCGCCGCCGCTGGTTTCGTTGCGATAGCGCGTGGCGTGCAAGTAGGACGCTTCCAGCGGGAATTGCAGATGAGTCAGCAATTTGCCGGCGAAAATCAGACCACCGTTCATCACACAGAACACCACCGGGTTGGTATCGGCCATTTCACGGGTGATGTGCGCGCCGACCTTGGCGATAGCCTCTTCGACTTGCGCTTCGGTGTACAGGCAGTCAGCCTCGTGCATGATTTGACGGATATGCTCGAGATCAGCGGACATGGCGCTCTCCAGGGGTACTGTGGCAAGAAAAGCGGGCGAAGGTACGCCTCTGGGACGCAACGTTCAAGCCTTTATGGACTAACGTACTTGTTGTCTATAGGACAACACCCTCGGATAGATTAACCTAGGCCGGTTTTTTTGCCCGCCGCCGGAGCCTTTCCCCATGCCCATCCGTGAGATCCGCCACCCGCTGATCCGACACAAGCTCGGCCTTATGCGCCGCGCCGACATTAGCACGAAGAACTTCCGTGAGCTTGCTCAGGAAGTCGGAGCGTTGCTCACCTACGAAGCCACCAAAGATTTGCCCCTGGAAAACTACGAGATCCCCGGTTGGTGCGGTCCCGTCCAGGTCGAGAAAATCGCTGGCAAGAAAATTACCGTGGTGCCGATCCTGCGCGCCGGTATCGGCATGCTTGAAGGCGTGCTGAGCCTGATCCCGGGCGCCAAGGTCAGCGCTGTGGGCGTCGCCCGCAACGAAGAGACCCTGCAGGCCCACACCTACCTGGAAAAACTCGTCCCGGAAATCGACGAGCGCCTGGCGATGATCATCGACCCGATGCTGGCCACCGGTAGCTCCATGGTTGCCACCATCGATCTGCTGAAGAAAGCCGGCTGCAAGGACATCCGCGCCATGGTGCTGGTCGCTGCTCCCGAAGGTATTGCCGCCGTCGAAAAAGCGCACCCGGATGTAGTGATCTATACCGCGTCCATCGATGAGCGCCTGAACGAGCACGGCTACATCATTCCGGGCCTGGGCGATGCTGGCGACAAGATCTTCGGCACCAAGCAGAAGGACGCGTGAGCATGCAGGATGAATTCAACGACCCGCTTTGGCGCCAGATCCTGTCTGGCGCACAAATGCTCTTCGTAGCATTTGGCGCGCTGGTGTTGATGCCACTGATCACAGGTCTTGATCCAAACGTTGCGCTGTTTACCGCAGGCCTGGGCACATTGCTGTTCCAGGTCGTCACGGGGCGCCAAGTGCCGGTGTTCCTGGCCTCGAGCTTTGCCTTTATCACCCCGATCATTCTCGCCAAGGGCCAGTTCGGCCTTGCGGCGACCATGGGCGGGGTGATGGCGGCGGGTTTCGTCTACACCTTCCTCGGCCTGGCCGTGAAGATCAAAGGCACCGGTTTTATCGACCGGCTGCTGCCGCCCGTGGTGATCGGGCCGGTGATCATCTCCATCGGCCTGGCCATGGCGCCGATTGCCGCGAACATGGCAATGGGCAAGTCGGGCGACGGTGCCGAGCTCATCCACTACCAGACAGCAATGCTGATCTCGATGCCGGCGCTGCTGACCACGCTGATCGTGGCCGTATTCGGCAAGGGCATTTTCCGCCTGGTGCCGATCATTGCCGGGGTGCTGGTGGGTTTTGGCATGTCGTTCTACTTTGGCGTGGTCGACACCGCGAAGATCGCCGCCGCCCCGTGGTTCGCCCTGCCCCACTTCACCGCGCCGGAATTCAACTGGCAGGCGATTCTGTTCATCGTCCCGGTAGCCCTGGCACCGGCCATTGAACACATCGGCGGCGTGATTGCCGTGGGTAGCGTGACCGGTCGCGATTACCTGAAAAAGCCCGGCCTGCATCGCACGCTATTGGGCGACGGCATCGCCACCACCACGGCTGGCCTGTTCGGCGGCCCGCCCAACACTACCTACGCCGAAGTGACCGGCGCGGTGATGCTGACCAAGAACTACAACCCGAAAATCATGACCTGGGCGGCGGTATTTGCCATCACCCTGGCCTTTGTCGGCAAGTTCGGCGCGCTGCTGCAGAGCATTCCGGTACCGGTGATGGGCGGGATTCTCTGCCTGTTGTTCGGTTCGATTGCGGCGGTGGGGATGAACACCTTGATCCGTCACAAGATCGACCTGGGGGAGGCGCGCAATCTGGTGATTGTGTCGGTGACCCTGGTGTTCGGGATAGGTGGTGTGCTGATCGGCACCGGCACTGGCCCGGACGATTTCGGCCTCAAGGGCATCGCCCTGTGCGCGGTGGTAGCGATTGGCTTGAACCTGCTGCTGCCGGGCAATGATGGCTGGAAGCACAAGAAGCCGGACGAGCCGTTGCTCTGAAGGTTAGGGACTGTCGGTGTTGCTGATGGCCTCATCGCGGGCAAGCCCGGCTCCCACATGGGAACGCATTCCAATGTGGGAGCCGGGCTTGCCCGCGATGAGGCCAGTCCAGCCAATATAGATCTAAGCCTTAAAGATCGCCCAAGCCGTCGATCAACGCCTGGTTCTGCTCAGGCGTACCGATGCTGATCCGCAGGAACTGGGCAATCCGCTCCTGCTTGAAGTGCCGCACGATCACCCCTTGCTCACGCAGCTTGGCCGCCAGGCTGGCCGCGTCGTGCCGTGGGTGGCGAGCGAAGATGAAGTTGGCAGCCGACGGTAGCACTTCAAAGCCTTTGTCCTGCAACTGCGCAACCACCTTCTCGCGGCTGTCGATCACCAATTGGCAGGTCTTCTCGAAGTATTCACGATCTTCAAAGGCCGCCGCCGCGCCGACAATCGCCAGGCGATCCAGTGGATAGGAGTTGAAGCTGTTCTTGACCCGCTCCAGCGCCTCGATCAGGTCCGGATGCCCCACCGCCAGGCCTACCCGCAAACCGGCCAGTGAGCGCGATTTGGAGAGGGTCTGGGTGACCAGCAGGTTGGGGTAGCGATCCACCAGGCTGATGGCGGTTTCGCCGCCGAAGTCGATATAGGCTTCATCGACCACCACCACCGAATCCGGGCTGGCCTTGAGCAGCTGCTCCACCGCGTCCAGCGCCAGCACGCAGCCGGTCGGCGCGTTCGGGTTGGGGAAGATGATCCCGCCGTTGGGCTTGGCGTAGTCCGCCACGCGGATCTGGAACTGCTCGTCCAGCGGCACCGGGGCCGAGGTGATGCCATACAGGCCGCAGTACACCGGGTAGAAGCTGTAGCTGATATCCGGGAACAACAGTGGCAGGTCGTGCTGGAACAGACCGTGGAAGATATGCGCCAGGACTTCGTCGGAACCGTTACCGAGGAAGACCTTGCTTCCATCCACCCCGTAGTACTTGGCCACGGCCTGCTTGAGCAGGTCGCTGTTGGGGTCCGGGTACAAACGCAGGTTGTCGTTCAACTCGGCCTGCATCGCCGCCAGGGCCTTGGGCGACGGGCCATAGGGGTTTTCGTTGGTGTTGAGCTTGACCAGCTTGGTCAGCTTCGGCTGCTCGCCGGGCACGTAAGGCACGAGGTCCTTGACGAAAGGGCTCCAGAATTTGCTCATGTCTTACTCCCCCTTGACGATGCGGTATTCGGCGCTGCGGGCGTGCGCGCTCAACGATTCACCACGGGCCAGCACCGAGGCGGTCTTGCCTAGCTCGGAAGCACCTTGTGGCGAGCAAAAGATGATCGACGAGCGCTTCTGGAAGTCATACACCCCCAGCGGCGACGAAAATCGCGCAGTGCCCGAGGTCGGCAACACATGGTTGGGGCCGGCGCAGTAGTCACCCAGGGCTTCGCTGGTGTGGCGGCCCATGAAGATCGCACCGGCGTGGCGAATCGATGGCAGCCAGGCCTGTGGGTCGGCCACCGACAACTCCAAGTGCTCAGGGGCAATGCGGTTGGCCACTTCGATAGCCTGTTCCATGTCCCGCACCTGGATCAGCGCACCCCGGCCATTGATCGACTTCTCGATAATCTCGGCGCGGTCCATGGTCGGCAGCAACTTGTTAATGCTCGCCGCCACCTTGTCGAGGAACTCGGCGTCGGGGCTGACCAGGATCGCCTGGGCGTCTTCGTCGTGCTCGGCCTGGGAGAACAGGTCCATGGCGATCCAGTCCGGATCGGTCTGGCCGTCGCACACCACGAGGATTTCCGAAGGGCCGGCGATCATGTCGATCCCGACCTGGCCAAACACATGGCGCTTGGCGGTGGCGACATAGATGTTGCCGGGGCCGACCACCTTGTCTACTTTCGGCACGCTTTCGGTGCCATAGGCCAACGCGGCGACGGCCTGGGCGCCACCGATGGTAAACACGCGGTCAACGCCTGCGATGCAAGCGGCAGCCAGCACCAGTTCGTTGATTTCACCGCGCGGGGTCGGGACCACCATGACCACTTCGGTCACACCCGCCACTTTGGCGGGAATGGCATTCATCAGCACCGACGACGGGTACGAGGCCTTGCCGCCTGGCACGTACAGGCCGGCGCGGTCCAGGGGCGTGACTTTCTGCCCCAGCACCGTGCCATCAGCCTCGGTGTAGCTCCAGGAATCCTGCTTCTGTTTTTCGTGGTAGCTGCGCACCCGCGCGGCCGCGACTTCCAGGGCTTCACGCTGGGGCGCGGTGATGCGCGTCAGGGCCAACTCCAGGCGTTCGCGGGGCAGGATCAGGTCGGCCATGGACTTGACGTCCAGGCCGTCGAACTGGCGGGTAAAGTCCACCAGCGCCGCATCGCCGCGCTCACGCACGGCCTTGATGATGTCGAGCACCCGCTGGTTGACCGAGTCGTCGGACACACTTTCCCAGCTCAGCAGATGATCCAGATGATGGGCGAAATCCGGGTCGGCAGCGTTGAGTCGGGCAATTGCAGTGGACGTGGTCATAGCGAGGGCCTCAATAGTATTGGCAAAAACTCAGGCGCCCTAAACTAGCAGTCGTTTCCGCTTGGGCACCTGAGAATTCTGGCTATGAGGCGGATAGACGGGCGCGACCTAGGGCCGCGCAGGTGAGTCAACCGCGGTGTCGAGACTCCACTGCCTTGCGCAGGGTGTCGATCAACGCCTGGATCCGGGCGTGCTGCATTTTCATCGAAGCTTTGTTGACGATCAGGCGGGAGCTGATGTCAGCGATAAAGTCCTGGGGTTCCAGGCCGTTGGCGCGCAGGGTGTTGCCGGTGTCGACCACGTCGATGATCTTGTCGGCCAGGCCGATCAGCGGTGCCAGTTCCATCGAGCCATAGAGCTTGATGATATCGACCTGGCGGCCTTGCTCGGCGTAATAACGCTTGGCGACGTTGACGAACTTGGTGGCCACCCGCAGGCGGCCTTTTGGCTCGACGTCACCGACACGACCGGCAGTCATCAGCTTGCACAGGGCGATACGCAGGTCCAGCGGCTCGTACAGGCCCTGGCCGCCGTATTCCATCAACACGTCTTTACCGGCGACACCAAGGTCGGCGGCGCCATGTTCCACGTAGGTCGGCACGTCGGTAGCCCGCACGATCAACAGGCGAACGTCGTCCTGGGTCGTGGGGATGATCAGCTTGCGGCTCTTGTCCGGATTCTCGGTCGGCACGATGCCCGCTTCAGCCAGAAGCGGCAAAGTATCGTCAAGGATGCGGCCCTTGGACAGTGCGATGGTCAACATGGGAAACGTCAGTCCTTCATCAGGCTATTGCTGTCCGGTCGCAAACGGCGCCAGACACAGATCGAGGCCATTACAGCCTCGATTTGAAACAAATTCAGCCAAGGCGTGCCTGTGCACACCTCGGGCGGGCGCTTCCCTGCGCCCGAGCAGTGGGGACTAGCCCGGTACGCGGCGAATTTTTGCGCCGAGCATCTGCAGTTTTTCTTCGATGCACTCGTAGCCACGGTCTATGTGGTAGATGCGATCGATCAGGGTGTCGCCGTCAGCGCACAGCGCCGAGATCACCAGGCTGGCCGAAGCTCGCAGGTCGGTGGCCATTACTGGCGCGCCCTTGAGCTGCTCGATACCGGTGACGATGGCTGTGTTGCCTTCGACCTGGATCTTGGCGCCCATGCGGTGCAGTTCGTACACGTGCATGAAACGGTTCTCGAAGATGGTCTCGATCACAGCACCGGTGCCTTCGGCAATCGCGTTCAGGGAGATGAACTGCGCCTGCATGTCGGTCGGGAACGCCGGGTACGGAGCGGTACGCACGTTGACGGCTTTTGGCCGCTTGCCGTGCATGTTCAGCTCGATCCAGTCTTCGCCGGTGGTGATTTCGGCACCCGCTTCGCGCAGTTTTTCCAGGACCGCTTCCAGGATGGTCGGATCGGTATCCTTGACCTTGACGCGACCACCGGTGACGGCAGCAGCAACCAGGTAGGTACCGGTCTCGATACGGTCCGGCATGACCTTATAGGTAGCCGAGTGCAGGCGCTTCACACCGTCGATGGTGATGGTGTCGGTGCCGGCGCCAGTGATGTTGGCACCCATGGCGATCAGGAAGTTGGCCAGGTCGACCACTTCCGGCTCGCGCGCGGCGTTTTGCAGGACGCTGCGGCCGTTCGCCAGGGCAGCGGCCATCATGATGTTCTCGGTACCGGTCACGCTGACGGTATCAAAGAAGAAGTTCGCGCCACGCAGGCCGCCTTCCGGCGCCTTGGCCTTGATGTAGCCGCCTTCGACGTCGATGGTCGCACCCATGGCTTCAAGGCCACGGATGTGCAGGTCCACCGGCCGCGAGCCAATGGCGCAACCGCCAGGCAGTGCCACTTCGGCTTCGCCGAAACGGGCAACCATCGGGCCCAGTACCAGGATCGAGGCACGCATGGTTTTCACCAGTTCGTACGGGGCGATCAGGGTCTTGATGGTGCGCGGGTCGATTTCGACCGACAGCTTCTCGTCGATCACCGGCTCAATGCCCATGCGACCGAACAGCTCGATCATGGTGGTGATGTCGTGCAGGTGCGGCAGGTTGGCTACGGTAACCGGGCCATCACACAGCAAGGTAGCAGCCAGGATCGGCAAGGCCGAGTTTTTAGCCCCGGAGATACGGATTTCGCCATCAAGACGGGAACCGCCGGTAATAATCAATTTATCCATAAGAATCTCGACGCCTTGGGGGCTCAGGTGCGCTCGGCCCAGGCCGCGCGGCTGAAAAATTTCATAGTGACCGCATGGATGCTGCCATCGGTGATCCACGGGTTCAAATGGGCATAGATCTGCTGCTGACGCTTGACCGGGCTCAATGCCGCCAGTTCATCGCTAATCACGTTCAGCTGGAAATTGCAGCCTTCGCCTTCAACTGCAACCTCAGTATTCGGCAGCTTTCCTTCAAGGAAGCTTTTAACTTCTAGGGCCTGCATGCTCAACCTCTATCGGCGCCCAGTGCGCGCGGGTCGCACATCATACAAAAAAGCCCCGCGCCTGCGAACCCCGCATAGCAGGACTCTGACGGGGGGCTTCTTCAATAATGTGTATTAAGGATGCGCCAACAGCTCGGCCAGACCGCAAACCTGGGCAATTTCCCGCATATCCTCGGGTAATGCACGAATACTGGCAGGTTTGTTGACCGCCGCGGCGTCGCGTAGGAAACACAGGAGCAATGACAAGCCAACACTGCTGGACTTCACCACCGCCGAGCAGTCGATAACCACTGCCGACGCAGTGCTGGCATTGATCAGCGCCTGGCCCTGCTTGCGCAGGGCCGGCCCGGTGCTGTAGTCGAGCACGCCACTCAAGAGCAGCTCGCCGGCCTGGCCTTGACGAACAGCCGACTCAGTCATGGGGCCTGCTTCTCTGCGGCTTCTTCGGTCACTTCCTTGGCCTTGGCCACTTCGCCGGCCCAACCATCGATGGTCTTGTCCAGGTCGTTGCCATTGCGCTGCATGGCATCGGCGAACTGGTCACGGAACAGCTTGCCGATGTTGATGCCGTTGATGATCACGTTGCGCACTTTCCATTCACCGTTGATTTTCTCGAGGGTGTAGGAAACCGGGTAGATCGAGCCATTGTTGCCCTTGACCTGCATATCCACGCTGGTACGGTTGCCGGACTCATCCTTGGCCGGAGATACGACGATACCCTGGTTGTTGTATTCCAGCAGGGCGTTGCCGTAGAACTGCATCAGGCTGCGCTTGAAGTTTTCCTGGAAGCGCTGCATCTGCGCAGGCGTGGCCTTGCGCGAGTACTTGACGGTCATGATGCTGCGGGAGATGCCATCAGCATCGACCACCGGGCCCACGATACCGTTGAGGGCATCGTAGAACGCGCTTGGGCTCTGCTTGTACTGCTCTTTGTTTGCGGCAAGGTCAGCCAGCAGCTCTTTGGTGGTTCTATCAATTATGTCGTGCGCCGAAGGCGCTGCCACGGCGTTAGCCATCAATGGCAAGGCTGCCAACAGCACCAACAGGCCACGTCGCAAGGTTGAGATCATGAACAAACTCCTCATTTGGCGTCTTTACTAACCGTATTAAGCAGGAATTTACCGATCAGGTCCTCCAGCACCAACGACGACTGTGTGTCATGAATGGTCGAACCATCCTTGAGCAAGGCTTCTTCCCCGCCCACGCTGATACCGATGTACTTCTCGCCCAGCAGACCCGCCGTGAGGATAGACGCCGTGGAGTCAGTCGGCAGGTTATCTACCTTCTTGTCCAGTTGCAGGGTCACTCGGCCGGTGAAGCTGTCGCGGTCCAGATCGATTGCCGTGACCTTGCCGATGGTCACACCGGCCATGGTCACTTTGGATCTGACCGTCAAACCGGCGATATTGTCGAAGTAGGCGTAAAGTTTATAGGTGTCGGCGCTGGAGCTGGCCGACAAGCCGCTGACTCGCAGGGCAAGCAACAGTAAAGCCAGGATGCCAGCCAGCAAGAAAAGGCCGACACCGATTTCCACAGTGCGGTTTTGCATCAGAAATCTCCAAACATCAAGGCGGTCAAAATGAAGTCAAGACCCAGTACCGCCAGCGAGGCGTACACAACGGTCTTGGTGGTGGCACGACTGATCCCTTCTGAAGTGGGCTCACAGTCATAGCCTTGGAATACGGCGATCCAAGTCACGACGAAGGCGAAGACGATGCTCTTGATAATTCCATTGAGCACGTCACCGCTGAACGTCACGCTGTTTTGCATGTTGGCCCAGTAGGAGCCGTCGTAGACCCCCAGCCAGTCCACTGCCACCCATGAGCCACCCCAGATCCCGACCACGCTGAAAATCATCGCCAGCAGAGGCAGGGAAATGAAGCCGGCCCACAGGCGCGGGGCAACGATGTACTTGAGCGGGTCCACGCCGATCATTTCCAGGCTGGACAACTGCTCGGTGGCCTTCATGTTGCCGATCTCGGCAGTCAACGCAGAACCGGCGCGCCCGGCAAACAGCAACGCGGTGACCACCGGTCCCAGTTCACGCAGCAGCGTCAGCGCAACCATCTGCCCCACCGCCTGCTCGGAACCGTAGCTGGATAGGATATTGAAGCCCTGCAACGCCAGCACCATGCCGATGAAAACCCCGGAGACCACTATGATCACCAGGGACATCACGCCCACCGAGTGCAACTGCTTGAGCAGCAAGCCAAAACCGCCGCCGATACTGCCGCGGCCCAGCAAGGCGTGAAACAGGAAAATCGTCGAACGCCCGAGCACTTCGACAATGTCGATGCCGGAACGACCGAAAAGGCGAACCTTCTCGATTAAAGATGTCTTGCGCATCAGCGCTTCCCCAGGAGATCTGCGCGGTAATCCGCTGCCGGAAAATGAAAAGGCACCGGGCCATCAGGATCGCCGGTCATGAATTGGCGAATGCGCGGGTTATCAGCGTTCATCAGCTCTTCAGGCGTGCCCTGGCCCAATACCTGGCCATCGCCGACCACATAGAGGTAGTCGGCAATGCTCGCGGTTTCGGCCAGGTCGTGGGAAACCACGATACTGGTGATGCCCAGCGCATCGTTGAGCAGGCGGATCAGGCGCACCAGGACGCCCATGGCGATAGGGTCCTGGCCGACGAACGGCTCGTCATACATGAGGATCTGCGGATCGAGCGCAATCGCCCGCGCCAGGGCGACACGCCGCTTCATACCACCGGAGAGTTCATCTGGCATCAGGTCGATGGCACCGCGAAGGCCGACGGCCTGCAGCTTCAACAAAACAATGTCACGAATCATTTCTTCGGACAGCTGGGTGTGCACCCGCAGCGGGAACGCGACGTTTTCGAAAACATCGAGGTCGGTGAACAGAGCGCCGCTCTGGAACAGCACCCCCATGTGCTTGCGCGCATCGAACAAGTCGCTGCGCGACAGGGTCGGCAGGTTCTGGCCATTGACCCAGACTTCCCCGGCAGTCGGACGCAACTGCATGCCCATCAGGCGCAGCAGGGTCGTCTTGCCGCAACCGGAAGGGCCCATGATGCCCGTCACCTTGCCGCGGGGAATGCGAATATCGACATTATTGAAGATGCTGCGCGTACCGCGCTTGAAGGAAAGGCCCTTCAGCTCGACCGCGTAGGCGTTATCGGCACTCATCTAAACTCCTTGGGATGCAGCTTCTCACTCAGACACCATGCTTGGGACAACTGCTTGCGACAGTTAGACACATGTGAGCTGCGCGGACCGAACTGGCGGCGAACTATATCACTGCTGACGTAGAGCGCCCAAGGCCGCAGCAGCGCTTGTTCAGAAACAGGACAGGTAAAAAGCGCATTTGGGACTGATCTCACTCTCTAGAAGAACAACAGCTGACGAACTTGCGTGAGGGAATTGCTCAATCCCGCTATAATCGCCGACTTTTCGTCAGGCTATACGATTTCAGACATGAGCCAATCCAACGACCTTATTCAATCCGCACAACGCACCATCCGCCTCGAGCTTGAAGCCGTAGAAGGCTTGCTGGCCCATATCGACGCAGATTTCGTACGCGCCTGCGAGATGATCCTGGCCAGTAAAGGCCGGGTTGTCGTGGTCGGCATGGGCAAGTCAGGCCATGTCGGCAACAAGATTGCCGCCACCCTGGCGAGCACCGGCACCACGGCTTTTTTCGTGCACCCGGCCGAAGCCAGCCACGGTGACATGGGCATGATTACCCGCGACGACGTGATCGTCGCCCTGTCCAACTCCGGCACCACCAACGAAATCGTGACCCTGCTGCCCCTGATCAAGCGCCTGGGCATCAAGCTGATCAGCATGACCGGTAACCCGGACTCGACGCTGGCCAAGGCCGCCGAAGTGAACCTGAACGTGCATGTGACCCATGAAGCCTGCCCACTGAACCTGGCGCCGACCTCCTCCACCACCGCCGCCCTGGTCATGGGCGACGCGCTAGCCGTAGCCTTGCTGGAAGCCCGTGGTTTTACCGCCGAAGACTTCGCCTTTTCCCACCCGGGTGGCGCCCTTGGCCGTCGCCTGCTGCTGAAAGTGGAAAACGTCATGCATGCTGGCGATGAGCTGCCACAGGTACAGCGCGGCACCCTGCTCAAGGACGCGCTGATGGAAATGACCCGCAAGGGCCTGGGCATGACCGTGATCCTCGAGGCCGACGGGCGCCTGGCCGGGGTGTTCACCGACGGCGACCTGCGTCGCACCCTGGACCGCACCATCGATATCCATACCGCGACTATCGATCAAGTCATGACCCCCCACGGCAAGACCGCCCGTGCCGAAATGCTCGCGGCGGAAGCCCTGAAGATCATGGAAGATCATAAAATCGGCGCCCTGGTGGTGGTCGATGATGCCGATCATCCGATTGGCGCCCTGAACATGCACGATTTGCTGCGCGCAGGAGTGATGTAAATGAGCAACGACCTGTTGCAACGGGGCAAGGCCATCAAACTGGCAATTTTCGATGTGGACGGCGTGCTGACCGATGGCCGCCTGTACTTCCTCGAAGACGGCAGTGAATTCAAGACGTTCAACACGCTGGACGGCCAGGGCATCAAGATGCTGATGGCCTCTGGCGTGCAAACCGCGATTATCAGTGGTCGCAAGACCCCGGTCGTGGAACGCCGCGCACAAAACCTGGGGATTCCTTACCTGTATCAGGGCCGCGAGGATAAACTGGTGGTCCTGGATGAGCTTCTTGGGAAACTCAACCTAAGCTATGAGCAGGTCGCCTATCTGGGTGACGACTTACCTGACTTGCCGGTGATTCGCCGCGTCGGCCTGGGCATGGCGGTGGCCAATGCCGCGTCATTTGTTCGCGAACACGCCCACGGCATTACCCAGGCCCGTGGCGGCGAAGGTGCCGCGCGCGAGTTCTGCGATTTGATCCTGCGCGCCCAGGGCAGCCTTGAAGCGGCCCACGCCGCCTACCTATAGAGCCTTCTATGCTGAGCAAAAAGATTCGCAACTTCCTGATATTCGGAGCCATCGCCGCGCTGTTCCTCGCGGTGGGCTACTGGAATATCAGTCCGGAGCGCTTCCTCGACCAGCCTGTCGCGCAGGTCGACCAGGGCGCCATCGACTATTACGCCACCAACGCCTACAGCGTGCAGTTCCTGCCAGACGGCAAGGTGCAGTACGAAATGACGTCGGACAAGGTCGAACACCTGAAGGCTTCGGAGGTCACACTGCTGACCAATCCGGACCTGAACCTGTATCGCGGCACCGAATTTCCGTGGCACGTCACCAGTAAGCGTGGCGAGGTCAACCCGGACGGTACCGAAGTGGAGCTGATCGACTCGGTGCGTGTTGCCCGCACTGACGCCCAGAACCGCGACACCATTATTACCAGCAGTCGCATGACCGTATTCCCACAGAAGCAATATGCGCAGACCGAGCAAGACGTTAGAATCGACGGCGCTGGCGGTGTATCGACTGGCAAGGGAATGAAAGCGTATTTGAAAGAAAGCAGGATACACCTGCTATCGAACGTAAGAGGACAGTATGAGGCTCGTTAAAACCCTCCCTATTTTGCTCGGTCTGGGCGCAGCACTGGGAAGCGTGAGCGCCTGGGCTCTGCCGAACGATAGCCAGCAACCGATCCACATTCAGGCTGACGATGCGCAGTTGGATGACAAACAAGGTATCGCGACCTACAAGGGCGACGTAATCATCACTCAAGGCTCGATGAAGATTACCGGCAATACCGTGACCCTGACCCGCACCCCGGCTGGCGACATCGACGTCGTGACCTCGGTGGGCAACCTGGCCTATTTCGAGCAGCAACAGGCGGCGACCGACCCAGCTCCGATCAAGGGCTACGGCGTGACCATCCAGTACCATGCCCCGCAGAATCGCATCGTACTGACCGACCGCGCCAAAGTGATCAGCAGTGACGGCAACTCGACCGAAGGCGAGAAAATCGTCTACGACACCGTCAAGCAGGTAGCCACTGCCGGCCGCGCCAATGGCACCAAGGTCACTGCGCCACGTCCGCGCATCGACATGGTTATCCAGCCGAAGAAGAAGGCCCAGTAATGGCAACCCTGAAAGCCCAGCATCTGGCCAAGGCCTATAAAAGCCGTCAGGTCGTGCGCGACGTCAGCCTGTCGATCGACAGCGGCCAGATCGTCGGCCTGCTTGGCCCCAACGGTGCCGGCAAGACCACCTGCTTCTACATGATTGTCGGCCTGGTCCAGGCGGACCAGGGTCGCGTATTGATCGACGACCTGGACGTCAGCCACCAGCCCATGCACGGTCGTGCACGGGCCGGGATCGGCTATCTCCCCCAGGAGGCGTCGATCTTCCGCAAACTGTCGGTGTCCGACAACATCATGGCGATCCTTGAAACCCGCAAGGAACTGGATCGCGACGGACGCCGCCAGGAGCTGGAAAGCCTGCTCCAGGAGTTCCACATCAACCACATTCGCGACAACCTCGGCATGAGCCTGTCCGGCGGCGAGCGCCGTCGCGTGGAAATCGCCCGCGCCCTGGCCACTGCACCGAAGTTCATCCTGCTGGATGAACCCTTCGCCGGTGTCGACCCGATTTCGGTAGGCGACATCAAGCAGATCATCCATCACCTCAAGGCCAAGGGGATCGGCGTACTGATCACCGACCACAACGTGCGTGAGACCCTGGATATCTGCGAAACCGCCTACATCGTCAACGACGGCCAACTGATTGCCGAAGGCGACTCCGCCACCATCCTGGCCAACGAACTGGTCAAGGAAGTGTACCTGGGGCACGAGTTCCGCCTGTAAGCGCTGGGGTGTCAGGACATTCGCCATCAGGCGCGGGAGTCAATAAAAACCTCATTATTTTTATTGTTACCGCGCTCTAGGCAAAGCCCCCGATATCAGGCATATAATTTGCTTATGTTTGGCGCTCACGCGCCCTGTCGTGGATGGCGCATTGCGCCGGCGAATAAGGTGTTAAGCCCCTGCCATGAAACCATCGCTAGTCCTGAGAATGGGCCAGCAGCTGACGATGACACCGCAGCTGCAACAGGCCATCCGCCTGCTCCAATTGTCGACCCTGGACCTGCAACAGGAAATCCAGGAGGCCCTGGAGTCCAACCCGATGCTCGAACGCCAGGAAGAAGGCGACGACTTCGATAATGCCGACCCGCTGGCCGACAACATAGAGCAAAAACCCAACACTGACGTCCAGGAACCGTCCTACCAGGAAACCGCACCCACGGTGGATAACCTGGAAGAAGGCGAATGGAACGAACGCATCCCCAATGAACTGCCGGTGGATACGGCCTGGGAAGATGTCTACCAGACCAGCGCCAGCAGCCTGCCCAGCAACGATGATGACGAGTGGGACTTCACCACCCGCACCTCCGTCGGCGAAAGCCTGCAGAGCCACTTGCTGTGGCAACTGAACCTTGCCCCGATGTCCGACACCGATCGCCTGATCGCCGTGACCCTGATCGACTGCATCAACAATCAGGGCTAC
The DNA here is from genome assembly GCF_058742075.1 of Pseudomonas sp. HC1(2025). NCBI lineage: Bacteria > Pseudomonadati > Pseudomonadota > Gammaproteobacteria > Pseudomonadales > Pseudomonadaceae > Pseudomonas > Pseudomonas sp. HC1(2025). Next base: position 4,850,460 of record NZ_CP196017.1, read on the forward strand.
CTGGACGAAACCCTTGAAGAAATCCTCGAGGCCTTCGACCCGGAGCTGGATATCGAGCTGGACGAAATCGAAGCGGTCCTGCACCGCATCCAGCAGTTCGAGCCTGCCGGCATTGGCGCGCGCAACCTCAGCGAGTGCCTGTTGCTGCAATTGCGCCAACTGCCCGCCAAGACACCGTGGCTGACCGAGGCCCAACGCCTGGTCACCGATTACATCGACCTGTTGGGCAGCCGCGACTACAGCCAGCTGATGCGCCGGATGAAGCTCAAGGAAGATGACCTGCGCCAGATCATCGAACTGGTACAGAGCCTCAACCCGCGCCCAGGCTCGCAGATCGAGTCCAGCGAAGCCGAATATGTCGTACCTGACGTAATTGTGCGCAAGGACAACGAGCGCTGGCTGGTGGAACTGAACCAGGAATCGGTGCCACGCCTGCGGGTCAACCCGCAGTACGCAGGCTTCGTGCGCCGGGCCGATACCAGTGCCGACAACACGTTCATGCGCAACCAGTTGCAGGAAGCACGCTGGTTCATCAAGAGCCTGCAAAGCCGCAACGAGACCTTGATGAAAGTGGCCACCCAGATCGTCGAGCATCAGCGCGGCTTCCTGGAGTACGGCGACGAAGCGATGAAGCCGCTGGTACTGCATGACATTGCCGAGGCTGTCGGCATGCATGAATCGACTATTTCCCGGGTCACTACGCAGAAATTCATGCATACCCCACGGGGTATATATGAGCTGAAATACTTTTTCTCCAGCCACGTCAGCACCTCCGAGGGCGGCGAATGCTCGTCCACGGCGATCCGCGCGATCATCAAAAAACTGGTTGCGGCGGAAAATCAGAAAAAGCCGTTGAGTGACAGCAAGATCGCTGGTTTACTGGAAGCACAAGGCATTCAGGTCGCCCGTCGAACCGTCGCCAAGTACCGCGAGTCCCTTGGGATCGCGCCTTCCAGCGAGCGTAAGCGGTTGATGTGACGGGCAGGCCACAGCGTTCCAGTGGCGGGTATCCCTACCCGCCGCTTTATGCACTGGCAACGAAGGAGAAGCTGTATGCAAGTCAACATCAGTGGACACCAACTGGAAGTGACCGAACCGCTGCGCGCCTACATCAGCGAAAAACTCAAACGAATTGAGGGGCATTTCGACAAGATCACCAATGTGCAAGTCATCATGTCTGTCGAAAAGCTGAAGCAGAAAATCGAAGCCACCTTGCGTATACCCGGCGGGGAAGTAGTCGCCAATGCAGAGCATTCAGACATGTATGCCGCCATTGACGACCTGACCGACAAGCTGGATCGCCAAATCAAAAAGCATAAGGAAAAGCAGCAGAGCCTTCTTCAAGGCACAGGCCGCTAACACTCCCCACCCATGATTCGACTTGAAACCATCCTGACCCCCGGCCGTTCCCTCGTGAACGCGCCGGGCGGCAGTAAAAAGAAAGCCCTCGAACAGATTGCCAACCTGATCAGCCGCGAAGTGCCTGAACTGGTGATGCAAGACGTGTATGAGGCCCTGATCGCCCGTGAAAAACTTGGCTCGACCGGTTTTGGCAACGGCATCGCTATTCCTCATTGCCGCCTCAAAGGCTGTGAAACACCGGTAAGCGCCCTGCTGCACCTGGACGCCCCCATTGATTTCGACGCCATCGATGGCGCTCCGGTTGACCTGCTGTTCGTCCTTCTGGTCCCGGAAGCGGCCACCGATGCACACCTGGAGCTGCTCCGGCAGATCGCCAGCATGCTCGACCGTGAAGAAGTACGTAAGAAACTGCGTAGCGCCAGCACCAATGAAGCGCTGTATCAGGTTGTCCTAGATGAGCAAAGCGGGCAGTAATCATGCGTTTGATCATCGTCAGCGGGCGTTCCGGCTCAGGTAAAAGTACGGCCCTCAATGTGTTAGAGGACAACGGCTTCTATTGCATCGACAACTTGCCGGCTGGCCTCCTGCCCGAGCTGGCTGAGCGCGCGCTGATCCATACCGAACTGGCGCAACCGTTGGTGGCCGTTTCGATCGATGCACGCAACCTACCCAGCCACCTCACGCGATTCCCGGAATTGCTTGAAGAGGTACGTGCCAAGCATATTCATTGCGACGTGCTGTACCTGGACGCCGACGAAGAAACGCTGCTCAAGCGCTTCTCGGAGACCCGTCGCCGCCACCCGCTGAGCAGCCCACACCGCTCGCTGGCCGAAGCCATCGAAGACGAGACCAAGCTGTTGGGGCCGATCATCGATTTGGCCGACCTCAAGATCAATACCACTAGCCTGAACCTTTACCAGCTGCGTGACGCCATCAAGCTGCGCCTGCTGAACCAACCGGAACCGGGCACGGCCTTCCTGGTTGAATCCTTTGGTTTCAAGCGGGGCATGCCGGTAGACGCCGACCTGGTATTTGACGTGCGTTGCCTGCCCAACCCTTATTGGAAGCCGGAACTGCGCGATCAGTCCGGGCTGGACCTACCGGTTGCCGAGTACCTGGCGGCGCAACCGGATGTGGAAGAGATGTTCCAGGACATCTCCAGCTACCTGCTCAAGTGGCTACCGCGCTTTGCCGCCAGCAACCGGGCCTACGTCACCATCGCTATCGGCTGTACCGGCGGGCATCACCGCTCCGTCTACCTGACCGAGCGGCTGGGCCAGGTCTTGCAGAAAACCCTCAAGAATGTCCAGGTTCGCCACCGCGACCTCAGCTGAAAGGAACACCTTCGCGATGCCCGCTCTGGAAATTGAAATCATCAACAAACTGGGCCTGCATGCCCGCGCGTCGGCTAAATTTGTCGGGGTAGCGGGCCAGTTTCCTTGCCAGGTGCGTGCCGGGCGTACACCGGAGTCCATGGTCGATGGTAAAAGCATCATGGCCATGATGATGCTCGCCGCAGGCAAGGGCACCAAGATTCATCTGAAGACCGAAGGTGAGCAGGAGCAGGAAGCGCTGGATGCGCTGGTGAAGCTAATCAACAATTACTTCGATGAAGGCGAATAGCCCCTGTACGGGCTTGCGTGGGAGCTGGCTTGCCTGCGATAGCATCACCTCGGTCTAGACGAAAAACCGGGGTGCCTGCATCGCAGGCAAGCCAGCTCCTACATTGGGTTTGCGCTAGGCATCAGCCCAGCGCTGTATCCATTGCCATCATCAGGCAAAACCCAATGCACAACCCCAGGCTGGCGAGCTTGTCATGACCATTGCGGCGCGACTCGGGGATCACTTCATGAGTCACCACCAATAGCATCGCCCCCGCCGCCAGGGCCAGGCCCAAAGGCAGCAGCATCTCGGCCAGGCTGACCAACCAGGCACACAACACGGCAAACACCGGCTCCACCAGCCCGGATGCCGCGCCGATCAAGAAGGCCTTGACCCGCGACATCCCCGCCCCAGCCAACACCAACGCGATCACCAACCCTTCCGGTACATCCTGCAAGGCGATGCCCATGGCCAGGCTGTCGGCATCGGGCATGCCGCCCCCCGCCGAGACGCCCACCGCCATGCCTTCGGGGATGTTGTGGGCAATAATGGCAAATACAAACAGCCAGATGCGTGGTGGAATTACCGGTTTGTCAGGGGTGCCAACCAGCAGCTCCGGACTGGCACCGGAGACCTTGCGGTCCACCAGAAACAGGCCGAAGGCGCCCAGCATGATGCCGAAGCTGATCAGGCCGCTGGACGCCCAGGGGCTGAGCCCCAGGTTTTCAGCGGCGGCAATCCCCGGCACGACCAGCGAAAACGCGGTCGCCGCCAACATCACGCCAGCGCCAAACCCCAGCAGTGTGTCGCTGACCGCCAACGGCATCCGCCGGATCACCAGTACCGGCACCGCGCCCAATGCAGTGCCCAGGGCACAGATTGCGCCACCTTGCAGGGCACGCAGGATCCGCGGCTCGAGGTTCAGCCAGGCCAGCCCGTGGGCCACCAGCAATGCAGTTCCCGCCAATAGCAGCAGCGAGCCAAACGCATAGCGGAACATTCGTACGCTGCTGATCGCCAGTGTTTCAGTGCCCATAGTCGGCCTTAGGTCTTGTTATGAGAGGGCATTAAGCCAGTGCAGCCTGGTAGCGCTCAGCGACTTCCGGCCAGTTGATAACACTGTAGAAAGCGTTGATGTATTCAGGACGGCGGTTCTGATATAGCAGGTAGTAGGCGTGCTCCCAGACGTCCAGACCGAGGATCGGCGTATTGCCGTTCATCAACGGGCTGTCCTGGTTACCACTGCTCTCGACCACCAGGGTCTTTTGCGGGGTCACGCTCAGCCAAGCCCAACCACTGCCGAAGCGGGTCAGCGCAGCTTTGGTGAAGGCCTCCTTGAAGGCATCAAAGCCACCCAACTGCGCATCAATCGCCTGGCCCAGGGCGCCTTCGGGCTTGCCGCCGCCTTTGGGCGACATGACCGCCCAGAACAACGAGTGGTTGGCATGCCCGCCCCCCTGGTTGATCACCGCTGCGCGCAGTTTTTCCGGCAGTTGCTGGACGCTGGAGACCAGTTTCTCGATGGGCCAGCCGGCGAACTCGGTGCCTTCGACGGCGGCATTGAGGTTGTTGATGTAGGTCTGGTGGTGCTTGGTGTAGTGGATTTCCATGGTTTGCGCATCGATATGCGGTTCCAGGGCGTCGTAGGCGTAAGGCAAGACAGGCAAGGTGTAGGACATATCAATGTGCTCCATAGAAAGGGCTGTTGCGGGTCGGCGCATCCGTCTGCGCCGTATTGCTGCCCAGCAAGCGATGGGTACGGGGGTACTCGCCGTGATCGCTGATGAAATTCAACAGTTCGACGTAGGTCTTGCTGCTCTGGCGCAAGGCTGCCTCGCGCAATGCTTGAGGCAGCCGGGTGTCCTGCATGGTCTGCAGCAAGCGCTGGTGAATGGCGCAGAGGTATTCGGCGCTTTCTTCAGGCTGGTTCAGGCGCAGATGCAGGTCCGCCAGGTTGTGATGGGAAATGACGCAGGCCGCCACCGCCTCGTCGGCATCACCCCAGCGCTCGAACAACACTTGGGCCAGGGCCAGGGCTTGCAGGTAATGCTCGCGGGCATCCACCAGTTCGCCTTGCACAAAGCAGCGATTGGCCCGTTCGATCGTGCGTTTCCAGTGCTCCATGGTGAGCCTCCAAAGCAGGGTCGGTAATTACACGCCACCCGCCGTGAGCTTTTCCGGGTCCAAGAGGACTTCCAGTTGGCTGCGGGGCAGGTCGGTGTGCTCGAGCGCCACATCAATCACCGGCCGGCCTTGTTGATAGGCTTTCTTGGCGATTTCAGCGGCCTTTTGGTACCCAATGATCGGGTTGAGTGCGGTGACCAGGATCGGGTTGCGCGACAGCGCTTCCTTGAGCTTGGGTTCGTTGACCTTGAAGCTGGCGATGGCCTTGTCTGCCAGCAGACGACTGGAGTTGGCCAACAGCTCCAGGCTGCTGAGCAGGTTCTGGGCGATGATCGGCAGCATCACGTTGAGTTCGAAGTTGCCGGACTGACCGGCGATGGTGATTACGCTGTCATTGCCGATCACCTGTGCCGCAACCATTGCGGTGGCCTCTGGAATCACCGGATTGACCTTGCCCGGCATGATCGACGAGCCTGGTTGCAGGCCTTCGAGCTCGATTTCACCGAGACCGGCGAGTGGGCCGGAGTTCATCCAGCGCAGGTCGTTGGCGATTTTCATCAGCGACACGGCAATGGCCTTCAGTTGGCCGGAGACGGCGACGGCGGTGTCCTGGGAGCCAATCAGAGCAAACAGGTTCGTACCCGGTGTGAACTGCACCTGGGTCAGGCTGCTCAACTGCTGGCTGAAACGCGCCGCAAACTCAGGGTGCGCATTGATCCCGGTACCTACCGCAGTACCGCCCTGGGCCAGGGCCTGCAGGCTTGGCAACAAGCCCTGCAAGTGAGCGATATTGGCCTTGAGTTGCTGCGCCCACCCTTCGAGAACCTGGCTCATGCGTACAGGCATGGCGTCCATCAGGTGAGTGCGCCCGGTCTTGATGAACGGATGAACCTCTACCGCCTTGCGCTCGATCACCTCAACCAGGTGCAGCAATGCCGGCAACGTCTGTTCATGCAACACCAGCGCGGCGCTGACGTGAATGGTGGTCGGGATGATGTCGTTGCTGCTTTGCCCACAATTGACGTGGTCATTAGGGTTGACCGGTTCGCCCAACAGGCGGCTGGCCAGGGTCGCAAGCACTTCGTTGGCATTCATGTTGGAGCTGGTGCCGGAGCCGGTCTGGAAGATATCCACAGGGAAGTGCTGCATGAAGTCACCTTCCAGCAAACCCTGGGCGGCGTCGACGATGGCTTTGCCCTGGCTTGCACTGATCTGCTTGAGATCGACGTTGGCCTTGGCGGCCGCGGCCTTGGCCAGGATCAGGGCACGGATGAACTGGGTCGGCATGCGCTGGTGGCTGATCGGAAAGTTATCCACCGCACGCTGGGTTTGTGCGCCATACAACGCGTCGGCCGGCACTCGCAGTTCGCCCATGCTGTCGCGTTCGATACGGGTATTACTCATCGGAAGATCCTTGCACCAAGTCGGAGTGAGAAATCGAAGGTTGCAGTTCGCAAGTCGCCAATTGCCAGGCAAAGGTCTGCCAGCGCTTGAGGCGACAGGCGCAGTGAGAGAGGTTTTCCAGGTCGCGCAGCGGGCGCCAGGCCTGGTCCAGGCACGTGGAGCGCCAATGCCAGGGCAAGGCGATATCGGTGGCGGTATCGATCAGCAGGCGGAACGAGGTCTCGGCGATGGTCCACGGGTGCGTAGCCGTGCAGCAGGCCAGGTAGCGCCCCTCGTTCAGATAATGCTCGATCAGGCGCGGCTCGTCAGGGTTGAGCCCACAGCGAATCTGGCGACTCATCCAGCGCCAGCTTTCCAGGTAGGGATCCTCGTGCAGGACAGAACTCATGATCCACGCTCACTCGATAATGATATTTATTATTAAATGATATTGAGAATCAAAACAAGCTCTTGAACCTATACCTTTGTCGGCCTTGGGATATTCCAGGCAAAAAAAAGCGCCACCCTTGGGGTGGCGCTGTTGTGTAACCGGTTGGTACTTAGCTGCCGGCGACGGTCATGCGTTCGATCAGCACCGAGCCAGTGCGGATATTGCTGCGCAGTTCCAGATCGTTACCCACGGCGACGATCTGTTTGAACATATCGCGCATGTTGCCGGCGATGGTCACTTCCTGGACGGCGAACTGAATTTCGCCATTCTCCACCCAGAACCCTGCCGCACCTCGGGAATAATCCCCTGTCACCATGTTCAAGCCATGGCCCATCAATTCGGTCACCAACAAGCCACGGCCCATGCGCCGCAGCAGCGCCGCCTGGTCTTCGTCGCCATGGGTCACGAACAGGTTGTGCACGCCACCGGAGTTGGCGGTGCTGGGCAAACCGAGCTTACGCCCGGCGTAGGTGCCGAGCACGTAGGACACCAGCTCACCGTTCTCGACAAACGGCTTGGCGTAGGTTGCCAGGCCATCGCCATCAAAGGCCGAGCTGCCCATGGCGCGCATCAGGTGCGGGCGCTCATCCAGGGTCAGCCACTCGGGAAACAACTTCTGCCCCAGCGCGCCCTCAAGGAACGACGACTTGCGGTACAGGTTGCCCCCGGAAATCGCCCCCAGGAAACTGCCGAACAGGCCACCCGCCAACTCCGCCGAAAACAGCACCGGCACTTCGCACGTCGGCACCGGGCGTGCGCCCAGGCGGCTCGCGGCCCGTTGTGCGGCGCGCTGGCCAATGCTCACCGGGTCCGCCAACAGCTCACCCTGGCGACTTACGTCATACCAGTAGTCACGCTGCATCTGGCCATCGGCCTCGGCAATCATCACGCAGCTCAAGCTATGGCGTGTCGACGCGTAGCCGCCGATAAACCCGTGGCTGTTGCCATACACACGGCAACCTTGATGGGTACTCAGGGTAGTGCCATCGGCATTCTTGATCCGGCTGTCGGTGTCGAACGCCGCGGCTTCGCAGGCCAGGGCCTTTTCGATGGCCTGCTCGGGGGTGATATCCCAGGCGTGATACAGATCGAAATCTTTCAGGTCCCGCGCCATCAGGGCCGCATCCGCCAAGCCCGAGGCCTCGTCTTCGGAAGTGTGCTTGGCAATCGCCAGGGCGGCGGCGACGGTTTCGCGAATGGCTTCCGGGCCACTGGCCGAGGTGCTGGCCGAGCCTTTGCGCTGCCCCACATACAAGGTGATGCCAAAACCCTGGTCGCGGTTGAACTCAACGGTTTCCACCTCCCGCTGGCGTACCGAAGTCGATAGGCCCTGCTCCAGGGATACCGCCACTTCACAGGCACTGGCACCCTGGCGCTTGGCCTCCGCGATGATCTGTTCAACTTGTTCCTGCAGTGCCGGTAACGCTTGTGGACCGACGCTTTGGGCTGCACTCATGGTGTTCTCCACTCAAATTCTGCTTTCGGTTAAGGCCATCGAGCGACCGGGCCGGACAAGCGGCCCCCGACTGGTTATCATGGCGGCGTTTCTTTGCGGACTGCCACCATGGTTGATTCTTACGACGACTCCCTCGATGGGGAGAAAAGCAAAACCCAGGTCAAACGCGAGCTGCATGCTCTGGTTGATCTCGGCGAGCGCCTTACAACACTCAAGCCGGACTTGATTGCCAAACTGCCTCTGACCGACGAAATGCGCCGGGCCCTGGCAGATGCACCCAAGCACACCGCGAATATCGCGCGTAAACGGCACATCATGTTTATCGGCAAGCTGATGCGCGACCAGGACACTGACGCCATTCTGACTTTGCTCGACCAACTCGATGCTTCCACACGCCAGTACAACGAACGTTTCCATAACCTCGAGCGTTGGCGCGACCGCCTGATCGGCGGTGACGACGCTGTACTGGAGAAGTTCGTCCTGGACTATCCGGATGCCGACCGCCAGCAACTGCGCTCCCTGATCCGTCAGGCCCAGCACGAACTGGCACAGAACAAGGCGCCGGCCACCAGCCGTAAAATCTTCAAGTACATCCGTGAGCTGGACGAGACTCAACGCGGCCTGCGCTGATCCTCTTCCCCGGGTGGCGGTCTTCGCCACCCGAAGCTCCACGCCTTACGACCCCGTGCCACCCACGGTGATCGCATCAATTTTCAGAGTTGGCTGGCCGACACCGACCGGCACCGACTGCCCATCCTTGCCACACATCCCCACCCCGCTGTCCAGCGCCAGGTCGTTACCGACCATCGACACCTTGCTCATGGCTTCCGGGCCGTTGCCAATCAGGGTTGCCCCCTTGACCGGCGCGGTAATCTTGCCGTCCTCGATCAAATAGGCTTCGCTGGTGGAGAACACGAACTTGCCGCTGGTGATGTCCACCTGACCGCCACCAAGGTTGGCGCAATAGATCCCGCGCTTCACCGAGGCAATGATCTCTGCCGGATCGCTTTCGCCTGCGAGCATGTAGGTATTGGTCATGCGGGGCATCGGCAAATGCGCGTAGGACTCGCGACGACCGTTGCCGGTGCGCGCCACACCCATCAGGCGCGCGTTGAGCTTGTCTTGCATGTAGCCCTTGAGCACACCGTTTTCGATCAGCGTGGTGCACTCGGTCGGCGTCCCTTCGTCGTCGACGCTCAGGGAACCACGGCGGCCAGCCAACGTGCCGTCATCGACGATGGTGCAGAGTTTGGAGGCGACCATTTCGCCCATGCGCCCGCTGTAGGCGGAACTGCCCTTGCGGTTGAAGTCGCCTTCCAGGCCATGCCCTACCGCTTCGTGGAGCAATACACCCGACCAGCCCGAGCCCAGCACCACCGGCAACGTACCGGCCGGTGCGGGGATGGCTTCCAGATTGACCAGCGCCTGGCGCAACGCCTCGCGGGCATAGCCCATGGCGCGGTCTTCGGCGAGGAAATAGCGATAATCCGTACGCCCACCGCCGCCATGGCCGCCGCGCTCGCGACGCCCGTTCTGCTCGACGATCACACTGACATTGAAACGCACCAGCGGCCGCACATCCGCCGCCAGGCTACCATCGGTGGATGCCACCAGAATCCGCTCCCAGACCCCGGCCATGCTCACGCTCACCTGCTGGATGCGCGGGTCAAGGGCACGGGTTGCAGCATCCACGCGTTTGAGCAGCTCGACCTTTTCGGCTCGGGTCATGACTTCCAGCGGGTTATCCGGGCCGTACAACTGGGTCACGTCCTGGGTGCTGAACGCTTGCACGGTGCCATTCTGCCCAGCACGGGAAATCGAGCGCGCCGCGCGGGCGGCCAGGCCCAGGGCTTCCAGGGTGATGGCATTGCTGTAGGCGAAGCCGGTCTTTTCACCGGATTGCGCACGCACGCCAACCCCTTGGTCCATGTTGAAGCTGCCATCCTTGACGATCCCGTCTTCCAGGGACCATGACTCGGAGATCTGGCCCTGGAAATACAGGTCTGCGGCATCGATGCCCGGCCCGGCCAGGTCGCCCAGTACGGTTTGCAAATTTTCGATGGTCACGCCACCGGGCGCCAGGAGGTGTTCACTGACTGAGGACAACAACTCGCTCATAGGTTCGGCCTTAAATTCATCGTTCTGAAGCAGGTCGCTGCGCGCCCTGCGAGAAAAAGCGCCGGTGGCCTGCCACCGGCATGCGCGCCCGTATCGACGCTTGTTCGCTGCTATCGCGTTCGGCCAACAACACCGCTTCGCCTTGATTCTGTTGTGCCAGCACTCGCCCCCATGGGTCGACAATCGCCCCATGGCCATAGGTTTCCCGCGGCCCCGGATGTACTCCGCCCTGGGCGGCCGCCAGCAGGTAACACTGGGTTTCGATTGCCCGAGCACGGATCAGCACATCCCAGTGCGCCGCGCCGGTTACCGCCGTAAAGGCCGAAGGCGCGGTAATCAATTCGGCGCCCGCCGCGCGCAATTCGCTGTACAGCTCCGGGAAGCGCAAGTCGTAACAGACCGTGAGCCCCAGACGCCCTACCGGCGTATCGGCCACCACCACTTGGTTGCCGTAAGCATAGTCGTCGGATTCACGATAACGACCGCGCGTGTCAGCCACATCCACGTCAAACAGGTGCAGCTTGTCGTAACGGGCCGCGATCTGCCCCTGCGCGTCGATCAACAGCGAGCAGGCGTTGGACTTGGCGTCGGGCTGCCCGAGGGGAGGCAATGGCAAGGTACCGGCCACTATCCATAAGTTGAGGTCGCGGGCGGCCAGTTTCAACCAGGGCAGGATCGGCCCCTCGCCAACCGCTTCGGCGCGGCCGATAGCCGCCACGTCGCGGCGGCCCATGGCGGCGAAGTTTTCCGGCAGGACCGCCAGTTGCGCGCCCCCTGCCGCCGCCCGCTCCAGCAAGCTCCGGGCTTGGGCTAGGTTGGCCAGGACGTCGCTCTGGCTGACCATCTGGATTACCGCAAAGCACATGGGCCGACACTCCAAAAAAAGCATGGGGCCATGCTACTCCACAGGCGCTTACTGTGGTTTTTCAAATGGCTTGTCAAAGGTGATTTTGGGATCTTTCCAGGGCCCTTCCACCTTGTACTGGACGCTGGCGAAACGCGACACCCGATCACCGATCAGCTTGTCGATCAGGAACAACGCGCCACCAATGGCCGGCGCGCCCACAATCAACGCGGCAATCGGCAGGTTGTTGGTCACCGGCAAAGTCACCAGCAACTTGGCATCCACACGATCGGCCACCAGGTCCAGGGTGCCGTTAAGCTCCAGGTTGCTCGACGGCCCGGTGAGGATGATCGGCTCGCGGGTCACAAACACACCATTACTGGCGGCCAGCAGGCCCTTGACCCGGTCATAGCTCAGGCCCTTGCCAAGCAAATCCGAGAAGTCCAGGCGCAAACGCCGGCCAATCGAGTTGAAGTTCAGCAGGCCAAATACCCGCAACGCCTGGGCACCGCCCTCGACCTCGACAAACTGGCCCTTGCGGAACGAAGCATCCAGGCTGCCGGAAAAACGCTTGGGCCCAACCCACGCGGGCGAACCCGGCCAGCGCCCGTCAACATCCAGATGGAAGTCCTGGCTGGTGACCGTGGGCGCAAAACCCCAGCCCTTGAGCACATCGGCGATGTTCTTGCCGTCCAGGCGCCCCTTGTACCAACTGCTGCTGGCGCCCGGCGCACCCTCCCAGCCACCGGCCCCCTTGAGCTGCATGCCCTTGAGGCCCAGGTCGAGGTTGTTGAACGCCATGCCCTTGGCTGTCGGGCGCACCTTCAACGACCAGGCGCCGATCAAGTCAGGCCCCTGGAACAACTGGGCAATGGCGATATCCAGCGCGGGAATGTCCTTGGGATCGATGCTCGCCAGGGGATCAGGCGCGTTTTCATCGGCCTGCACCGTAGGATCGACCGCCGGCAACTTCACGTACTGCAGGTTGATGGCAATGGGGGCGCCCTTGGCATCCGGCAGGCCCACAGTACCCTTGACCTGCTGGCTTTCGAGCTGCAAGCCCCAGGCGGCAGGCTTGCGGTCCAGTTTCAGGGCGACCTGGTCGAGTTGGGTACCAAACCCTTTCAGCTTGCCGATCTTGAAGTCGGCACTGCTCAACAGTTGCTTGGCATTGCCGCCTGGGTCATTGCCGGCGTAGCGGTCGACCAACTTCTTCCAGGGATCGATATCCAGCTCCGACAATACCCCGCGAATCCGCAGGCCCTTACCACCGGGCAGCAAGGCATCGCCATCCCCGAGGAACAGCTCGCCACGGCCCTGGGCAAAATTGTTCGCCGGAGCGGCAAAGGTAAAGTTCGCCAACTCGCCGTAATCAAACCAGTAGCGCCGCTCCGCGCCCTGCAACGTCATGCGCAACACACTGTCACGGCCCTGGCTGGCGGGCATGCCAAATGGCGCAGGCAAATCCACCGCCACGCCCTTGAGGCTGGAGCTGACCCGCAACTGGCTGTCGGCACCGTCCAGGTCCAGTTGCAGTTGATAAGGGATATCTCCGGATACGGGCAGCGGCTGGCTGACTTTCAGCCAGTCGGTGAGCCGCTTGACCGTCACCTGGCCCTTGGCCGTGACCCGCGTGCTGAGATTGCCCGGTCTGCCACCGGCCGCAATCTGCGCCGTGATCGGCCGGTCGAAGGCTTGGGCGCTGATGTTCTGCCCACTCAGGCCCTTGGCACTGTCGAAGCGGAACTCACCCTTGAGCTGGTTCAGGTCCAGGGTCGGCTCGGCCAGTTGCAGGCGCGCCTTGTCGGTCTTGAAGTCCACCACGATCTTCGGCTCGGTGCCCTTGGCCAGGGGAATATCCAGGTCCAGGGAACCTTGCAGGTCGCCCTCGCCCTTCCAGCCGGCAAACGTCGATGCCGTACCGATGGGCGCGTCCTGGAGGATCTTCAGGCCGTCCCCCAGCCCACCGGCAAACCCGCCCGTCAGCAGCAGATGGCTGTCATGGCCGGGCAACGCATGGGGAATGTTGACGTAGATCCCCTTGACCTTGGTATCGAGCAATTGCCCCTTGCTGGCCAGGATGCGCACGCCGGTCTCTTCGACAAACACTTCACCGGCCACCTTGCTCACATGAGGCCAGCCCGGCTGGAACGCCAACTCGGCATCATGCACCTTGAAGAACAGGCTGATATTGCGTGCCGCCGTCACCGCATCGTGGTTCAGCGAGCCTTGATACTGGAAGAAGCCTTCATCGACCGCGCCCTTGAGAATTGCCGTACGCAGCCATTCATCCAGGGCCGGGCTCAGGACCGCCGGCAAGTATTTGGGGGTAAAGCGCCCATCGCCATCGACCATGCCGACCCGCAGGTCCATGTAGTCTTCCTGGCTATGATCGAAATGCAGGCGAATCAGGAAATCCGCCGCGATCTTGCCCTCTTCCCCCAGCACCTTGATATACGGCGCGATCAGCGTGAAGCCTTGCTTATCCAGCTTCCACGTCAGGCGCGCGTTGGCCTGGAGGTACTGCCAGGGCTTGGCGAAAATCGGGTCCAGGTGCAGGACGAAATCCTTGCTGTCCATGCGCAGTTCGCCCTGGCCCAGGTCACCGCTGATGCTGCCGGAGACGTTGCGGGCTGCCGGCGCGCCGAAATAGGCGTCAAAGCCCACGCGCTCGAGGTTGGCAGCAAAGCTCACGCGCTGATCGCCCGCGTCCTGGGGACGATAATCCATCAGCACATTGCGCAGCACGCCCGTGGCCTTCAACGCTTCGACGGTCTTGGCAAAACCTTCCGGCAATGGCGCGAGGGCGTTGAGCAGAGGGGTAATCGGTGTCAGGTCCAGGCGGTCGGCCTGCAGCCTCCAGGTTTCCTGCGCCTTATCAGTGGCCAGGGTTTGCTGCAATTGCAGGTGCGACTCCCAACGGGTGTCGCCCAGGTTCATGGCCAACGAATCGAAGATCACCTTCAGGCCGCTGTCGCTGCGCTGCAGGTAAGCCGTCAGGCCCAGGTTCTGGATGCTCGTGGGCTTGCGCTGGGCATAACGGACCTTCACCTGTGGCGCATTGAGCCGGGCGGCGGCGCTTTGCAGCGTGCCATTGGCCCAGGTCAGCCAGAATTCACCGCCGGCTTTCAACTCGCTGAGTTTCCAGTCCCGAGTCAACTTCGCCGGAATCCACTGCGCCCAATTGCTCTGGGGCAGGCTCAGGTAGGCCTGCACTTCACCGTCGCGCCACTGGCTGGCACGGATCCGCGTGCGCAGGCTGAGGGCCAGCGGTTGCCCATCGGGCAAGGTCAGGCGCGCATCCAGGCGCTGGCGGGTGCTGCCGGTTTGCAGGCTCAGCCCCACATAGGTCAAGGTCAGCGGCGCTTGCTCGAACGGCTGCAAGGTGACCTGGCTGTCCAGCAGCGAGACCTTGGCCACCGCCTGCATGCGCTTGAGCAGTTGCTCGGGGTCCAGGGGCTGGTCGTCCTGCACCGGCAGGCCTTGCAACGCCCAGCGGCCGTCCTGGTCTTCCTTGACGCTGAGCTGCAAGCCGCTGACTTCCAGATGGGCAATGCGCACATCCCACGCCAGCAGGCTGGCCCACAGGTCGGGCACCACTTGCACCTGGTCCAGGCGCAAGGCACTGCTGCCTTCACCGACCATCACGTCATGGGCCAGCAATACCGGGGCAAAACCGCTCCAGCGCCCCTCCAGGCTGCCAATACTCAGGGGCATAGCAACCGCCGCCTGGGCCTTGACCTCGACTTCGCCGCGGTACTCCGCCACCAATGGCGTCAATTCACGGCCCAGGCTGACGTAGACCGCCGCCAGTACCAACAGCAATGCACACAGGCCAAGGCCCCAACGGGTCAGTGCGGCAAAAAAGCGTTGCAGACGCTCCATGTCAGGCGACCCTCAAGGTAATAGTCGGACGGCAGATCAAGGTCTGGCGGTCTCGTTGAAAAAGACTGATGCGGATCAGAGCAGCACCACGTCGTATTGTTCCTGGGAATACATGGTTTCGACCTGGAAACGGATGGTGCGGCCAATAAAGCCCTCCAATTCCGCGACGTTGCCCGACTCTTCGTCCAGCAACCGGTCCACCACCTTCTGGTTGGCCAGGACTCTATAACCCTCGGCCTGGTAAGCGCGTGCCTCCCGCAGGATTTCCCGGAAAATCTCGTAGCAAACCGTTTCCGGGGTCTTCAACTTGCCGCGCCCCTGGCAACTGCTGCACGGCTCACACAGCACCTGCTCAAGGCTCTCGCGGGTGCGTTTGCGGGTCATCTGCACCAGGCCCAACTCGGTGATCCCGATAATGTTGGTCTTGGCGTGATCGCGCTCTAGTTGCTTTTCAAGGGTGCGCAATACCTGGCGCTGATGCTCTTCATCTTCCATGTCGATGAAGTCGATGATGATGATCCCGCCCAGGTTGCGCAGGCGCAGTTGGCGGGCAATGGCGGTGGCGGCCTCGAGGTTGGTCTTGAAGATGGTTTCTTCAAGGTTGCGATGGCCGACGAAAGCACCGGTGTTCACATCAATGGTGCTCATGGCTTCTGCCGGGTCGACCACCAGGTAGCCACCAGACTTGAGTGGCACCTTGCGCTCCAGGGCCTTCTGGATTTCGTCCTCGACGCCATATAGGTCGAAAATCGGCCGTTCACCGGGGTAGTGCTCCAGGCGGTCGGCGATTTCCGGCATCAGTTCGGCAACAAATTGCGTGGTGCGCTGGAAGGTTTCCCGCGAATCGATGCGAATTTTCTCGATCTTGGGGCTGACCAGGTCGCGCAAGGTCCGCAGGGCCAGGCCCAGGTCTTCATAGATGACGCTCGGCGCGCCGACGGTCTTGATCTGGGCACCGATCTGGTCCCACAGGCGCCGCAGGTAGCGGATGTCCATGAGGATTTCATCGGCACCGGCACCTTCGGCGGCGGTACGCAGGATAAAGCCGCC
Source organism: Pseudomonas sp. HC1(2025) (assembly GCF_058742075.1). Lineage (NCBI taxonomy): Bacteria > Pseudomonadati > Pseudomonadota > Gammaproteobacteria > Pseudomonadales > Pseudomonadaceae > Pseudomonas > Pseudomonas sp. HC1(2025). The sequence continues at coordinate 4,866,735 of NZ_CP196017.1, forward strand.
GGCCTCCTTGATGCCTTCGGCCGCCACGCAATCGCTGACGACCTTTTTCAGGCGCTCACGCTCACCTTCGTCTTCGATTTTCAGGGAAATACCGACATGGGCAGTGCGCGGCATGTACACCAGGTAACGCGAAGGAATCGACAACTGTGTGGTCAGGCGCGCGCCCTTGGAGCCGATCGGGTCCTTGGTGACTTGCACCACCAGGCTCTGCCCTTCATGCACCAGGGCGCTGATGCTTTCAACCGCCGGGCCTTCGCGCAGGGAAATTTCCGAGGCATGGATAAACGCCGCGCGGTCCAGGCCGATATCGACAAAGGCCGCCTGCATGCCCGGCAACACCCTTACAACCTTGCCTTTATAGATATTGCCGACAATCCCGCGCTTCTGGGTGCGCTCGACGTGCACTTCTTGCAAAACACCGTTTTCTACCACCGCCACGCGCGATTCCATCGGCGTGATATTGATCAGAATCTCTTCACTCATGGCTGGGTCTCGTTCAGGCGTTTTCACAATAGTGGCCGATCGCTTAAATATGGCGCTGGAGTTAGGCGTTCAGCGCACGGAAAGGTGTTGCCAACAGGGTATGCCGAAATGGCCCAGCAGTTCTGCTGTTTCGCAGACCGGCAAGCCAACGACCGCGGAGTAACTGCCATTTAGCCCGGCGACAAATACCGCCGCCAAGCCTTGGATAGCATAGCCGCCCGCCTTGTCCTGAGGCTCCCCGCTGTGCCAGTAAGTCGTTGCCTCGTGTGTGCAAACCTGGCGAAAGCGCACGCGGCTGCTGACCAGGCGCGTTTCGCAGCGCAGGTCACTGAGCACGGCAATGGCGGTGAGGACTTCGTGTTCACGATCAGAAAGGGCCAGCAACATGGCCAGGGCATCGGCCTGGTCCAGGGGCTTGCCCAGGATCCGGCCATCCAGGATGACGGCGGTATCGGCGCCCAGCACGCAGGCATTGGCGGTATCGGCCAGTGTCGCCAGGCCTGCGGCGGCTTTGCCACGGGCCAGGCGTTCGACGTAGGACGCCGGCGACTCGTCGCCCAGGGGTGTTTCATCGATAGCCGCGCTGACCACAGTGAACGGCACGCCGATCTGGGTCAGCAATTCACGCCGCCGAGGAGAGCCGGAGGCCAGATAAAGTGCATGCATTGCAGACTCTCCCTGTGGGTTCGATAACCAGGCAGAGCCTCGCGACCCACTCAATTGATTTTATAGCGGCGACGCAACCCACGCAGGCCGAAGCTGACCCATGGCCACAGCAGCGCGCTGACCAGGGCCGGCAAGACCAGCGCCAGGGTCGGTTGGCGGTTGCCGGTCAGGGCACTGAGCCACAGCTGCACCAATTGGGCCAGGCCGAAAATCACCAGGATCACCAGGCACTGCTGCCACATCGGGAACATCCGCAGGCGTTGCTGCAACGACAGCACCAGGAAGGTAATCAGCGTAAGAATCAAGGCGTTCTGGCCGAGCAACGTGCCATACATCACATCTTCAGCCAGCCCCAGGCACATGGCCGTGACCATGCCGACCTTGTGCGGCAGGGCCAGCGCCCAGAAGGCCAGGAGCAACGCCAGCCACAGCGGGCGCAGGATTTCCATGAATTGCGGCATCGGCGAAACGCTGAGCAGCATGCCGATGGCAAAGGTCAACCAGACCATCCAGCCATTACGCGAATGAGTGCCGGCCATTATTGCGCCCCTTGTCGAGTGGTTGCCGGTGCAGGTGCCGCCGCTGGCTTGACCGGCCGAGCCGGTTGGGCCACCGGTTTGGCAGGTGTCACCACAGCAGGCGCGGCAGGTGCAACCGGTGTCGCCACGGGTGCCGCCGGTTTGGGTACGGTTGCCGGAATAACCGGCGTCGTGGTGCCGTCTTGCTTGTCCTGCGCTTCCTGGGCCTGGGCGGCTTCGTTGGCGCGCTCTTCCGGCGTACGCGTGTCGCTGAACACCAGCAACAGGTAGCGGCTACGGTTCAGCGCGGCCGTCGGCACGGCGCGGACAATCGCAAACGGCTGGCCGGAATCGTGGATCACTTCCTTGACCGTCGCCACTGGATAGCCCGCCGGGAAGCGCTGGCCAAGGCCGGAGCTGACCAGCAGGTCGCCTTCCTTGATGTCGGCGGTGTCCGCCACATGCCGCAACTCCAGGCGCTCCGGGTTACCGGTGCCGCTGGCAATCGCCCGCAGGCCATTGCGGTTGACCTGCACCGGAATGCTGTGGGTGGTGTCGGTCAGCAGCAGCACGCGGGAGGTATAGGGCATCAACTCCACCACCTGGCCCATCAGGCCACGGGCATCGAGCACCGGCTGGCCAAGGACCACACCATCGCGCTCGCCCTTGTTGATGATGATGCGATGGGTGAAGGGGTTGGGGTCCATGCCGATCAACTCGGCCACTTCGACCTTTTCATTGACCAGCGCGGAAGAATTGAGCAACTCGCGCAGCCGAACGTTCTGCTCGGTCAGGGCCGCCAGCTTTTGCATGCGCCCCTGCAACAGCAGGTTTTCGGTCTTGAGTTTTTCGTTTTCGGCCACAAGCTCGGTACGGCTGCCAAACTGGCTGGCCACGCCTTGCCATAGCCGTTGCGGCAGGTCGGTGATCCAGTAGGACTGCATCAATACCAGCGACATTTGGCTACGCACTGGCTTGAGCAGTGTGAAGCGGGCATCGACCACCATCAGCGCGACCGATAGCACGACCAGCACCAACAAGCGCACGCCCAATGAGGGGCCTTTAGTGAAGAGCGGTTTAATAGGCCACTCCTCCCGGGCAGATATTCTCTTTATTCATACGGCATCAAACCGGCCTGGATGCAGATTGAAGAAGATAAACGCCAACAGGCAGCACTGCAAAGTGCTGCCTGTTGGCGAAACATGGTGCAACCAACGATCTTATTCGCTGGAGAGCAGGTCCATGGTGTGTTTATCCATCATTTCCAGTGCACGACCACCGCCACGGGCAACGCAGGTCAGCGGGTCTTCGGCGACGATCACCGGCAGACCGGTTTCCTGGGCCAGCAGCTTGTCGAGGTCGCGCAGCAAGGCGCCACCACCGGTCAGCACCAGGCCACGCTCGGCGATATCGGAAGCCAGCTCCGGCGGCGATTGCTCCAGCGCGCTTTTTACTGCCTGAACGATGGTGGCCAGGGACTCTTGCAGAGCTTCCAGCACTTCATTGGAGTTCAGGGTAAAGGCACGTGGTACGCCTTCGGCCAGGTTGCGACCGCGAACATCGACTTCGCGCACTTCGCCGCCCGGGTAAGCGGTACCGATTTCCTGCTTGATGCGCTCGGCGGTGGATTCGCCGATCAGGCTGCCGTAGTTACGACGCACATAAGTGATGATCGCTTCGTCGAAGCGGTCGCCGCCAACCCGCACGGATTCGGCATACACCACGCCATTGAGGGAAATCAGGGCGATTTCTGTGGTACCGCCACCGATATCCACCACCATCGAACCGCGCGCCTCTTCAACCGGCAGGCCGGCACCGATGGCAGCAGCCATTGGCTCTTCGATCAGGAACACTTCGCGGGCACCGGCACCAAGGGCCGATTCACGGATGGCCCGACGCTCCACCTGGGTGGATTTGCACGGTACGCAGATCAGCACACGAGGGCTGGGCTGCAGGAAACTGTTTTCGTGAACCTTGTTGATGAAGTACTGCAGCATCTTCTCGCAGACGCTGAAGTCGGCGATCACGCCGTCTTTCATCGGACGAATGGCGGCAATGTTGCCAGGTGTGCGGCCGAGCATGCGCTTGGCCTCGGTGCCCACGGCAACGACACTTTTCTGATTACCATGGGTCCGAATGGCCACAACCGATGGCTCATTCAGGACGATACCGCGCTCGCGCACGTAAATAAGGGTGTTGGCAGTGCCCAGGTCGATGGAAAGATCGCTGGAAAACATGCCACGCAGTTTCTTGAACATGGGAAAGGGACCCTAGGCAACGCGTGGGTAAAAAAGTGCGGCAAACTCTAACAACGACAGGGATTTTGGGCAAGGCGCCAATGTGCTAAATTGGCCGACTTTCTGTGCACCTAACCCCACAATCGCGGCCTTATGACCGTAGAAATGCGGTAGTGTTCCGACAATCTAACACACGGATAGCTTCCGTTCTGTTTTCCACTGGAGAATCCCATGGCGCTTGAACGCTCCGACGTGGAAAAAATCGCTCATTTGGCCTGCCTGGGCCTCAATGAAGCCGATCTTCCACAGACCACCGCAGCCCTGAACAGCATTCTCGGGCTGGTCGACCAGATGCAGGCGGTGAATACCGACGGCATCGAACCCCTGGCCCACCCACTGGAAGCCAGCCAGCGCCTGCGCGCAGACGTCGTGACCGAACGCAATAATCGCGAGGCCTACCAGTCCATCGCACCAGCGGTCGAAAACGGCCTGTACCTGGTTCCGAAAGTCATCGACTAAAGGGAAAGAGCCTGCAATGCATCAATTGACTCTGGCCGAGATCGCCCGCGGTCTCGCCGACAAAAAGTTTTCTTCCGAAGAGCTGACCAAGACCCTGCTGGCGCGCATCGCCGCGCTGGATCCGAAGGTCAACAGCTTTATCAGCCTCACCGAGGAACTGGCACTAGGCCAGGCCAAGGCCGCCGACGCCCGTCGCGCCAACGGTGAAAGCGGCGCGCTGCTGGGTGCGCCCATCGGTCACAAGGACCTGTTCTGCACCCAGGGTATCCGCACCAGCTGCGGCTCGAAGATGCTCGACAACTTCAAGGCGCCCTACGACGCGACCGTGGTCGCCAAGCTGGCCGAAGCCGGGGCCGTGACCCTGGGCAAGACCAACATGGACGAATTCGCCATGGGCTCGGCCAACGAATCGAGCTACTACGGCGCAGTGAAAAACCCGTGGAACCTGGAACACGTGCCCGGCGGCTCTTCCGGTGGCTCGGCAGCAGCCGTGGCCGCGCGCCTGCTGCCGGCCGCTACAGCCACCGATACCGGCGGTTCGATCCGCCAGCCAGCCGCATTCACCAACCTCACCGGCCTGAAACCGACCTACGGGCGCGTTTCCCGCTGGGGCATGATTGCCTACGCCTCCAGTCTCGACCAGGGCGGCCCCCTGGCCCGCAGCGCCGAAGACTGCGCAATATTGTTACAAGGCATGGCTGGCTTCGATGGGAAGGACTCCACCAGCATCGATGAACCCGTGCCGGACTACAGCGCCAGCCTCAATACCTCGCTCAAAGGCCTGCGTATCGGCGTGCCGAAAGAGTATTTCAGCGCCGGCCTCGACCCACGTATCGCCGAACTGGTGCACAACAGCATCAAGGAGCTGGAAAAGCTCGGCGCGGTGATCAAGGAAATCAGCCTACCGAACAACCAGCACGCGATTGCGGCGTACTACGTGATCGCCCCGGCAGAGGCCTCGTCGAACCTGTCGCGCTTCGACGGCGTGCGTTTCGGCTACCGCTGTGAAGCCCCGAAAGACCTCACCGACCTGTACAAACGCTCCCGTGGCGAAGGCTTCGGCGTGGAAGTGCAGCGCCGGATCATGGTCGGTGCCTACGCCCTGTCGGCCGGCTACTACGACGCGTACTACCTCAAGGCGCAAAAAATCCGACGCCTGATCAAAAATGACTTCATGGCGGCCTTTAATGAAGTCGACGTGATCATCGGTCCGACTACACCGAACCCGGCCTGGAAGATCGGCGCCAAGACCGGTGACCCGATCGCCGAGTATCTTGAAGACCTCTACACCATCACCGCCAACCTCGCGGGCTTGCCGGGCTTGTCCATGCCTGCAGGTTTCGTCGATGGCCTGCCGGTGGGCGTGCAGTTGCTCGCCCCGTATTTCCAGGAAGGCCGCTTGCTCAATGTGGCGCACCAGTACCAGTTGAACACTGACTGGCACACTCGCACCCCAACCGGCTTCTGAGGAGAACACTATGCAATGGGAAGTTGTGATCGGGCTGGAGATTCATACCCAGCTCGCCACCCAATCGAAGATTTTCTCCGGTAGCGCCACCACGTTCGGTGCAGAACCCAACACCCAGGCCAGCCTGGTAGACCTGGGCATGCCTGGCGTATTGCCGGTACTGAACCAGGAAGCGGTACGCATGGCGGTGATGTTCGGCCTGGCGATTGACGCCCAGATCGGCCAGCACAACGTGTTCGCGCGCAAGAACTACTTCTACCCGGACCTGCCCAAGGGCTACCAGATCAGCCAGATGGAGCTGCCGATCGTCGGCAAGGGCTACCTGGATATCCCCCTGGAAGACGGCACCATCAAACGTGTCGGCGTGACCCGTGCGCACCTGGAAGAAGATGCTGGCAAGAGCCTGCATGAAGAATTCAACGGCGCCACGGGCATCGACCTGAACCGCGCCGGCACGCCACTGCTGGAAATCGTGTCCGAGCCGGACATGCGCAGCGCCAAGGAAGCCGTGGCCTACGTCAAGACCATCCACGCGCTGGTGCGCTACCTGGGCATCTGCGACGGCAACATGGCCGAAGGCTCCCTGCGTTGCGACTGCAACGTGTCGGTGCGGCCAAAAGGCCAGGTCGAGTACGGCACTCGCTGCGAGATCAAGAACGTCAACTCGTTCCGTTTCATCGAGAAGGCGATCAACACCGAAGTCCGTCGCCAGATCGAGCTGATCGAAGACGGCGGCAAGGTGATCCAGCAGACGCGCCTGTACGACCCGAACAAAGACGAAACCCGCGCCATGCGCAGCAAAGAGGAAGCCAACGACTACCGTTACTTCCCCGATCCGGACCTGTTGCCGGTGGTGATCGAGGATTCGTTCCTCAATGACGTGCGCGCCACCCTGCCGGAATTGCCACCGCAAAAACGCGAGCGCTTCCAGGCGCAGTTCGGTCTTTCGGTGTATGACGCCAGCGTCCTGGCGTCGAGCCGCGAGCAAGCCGACTACTTTGAAAAAGTCGTGAGCATTGCCGGTGACGCCAAGCTGGCCGCCAACTGGGTCATGGTTGAACTGGGCAGCCTGTTGAACAAACAGGGCCTGGAAATCGACGAAGCCCCGGTAACGGCCGAACAGTTGGGCGGCATGTTGCTGCGCATCAAGGACAACACCATCTCCGGCAAGATCGCCAAGACCGTGTTTGAAGCCATGGCCAGCGGTGAAGGCAGCGCCGACGAGATCATCGAGAAACGCGGCCTCAAGCAAGTCACCGACAGCGGCGCGATCTCGGCCGTGCTGGATGAAATGCTGGCGGCCAACGCCGAGCAGGTCGAGCAGTACCGTGCAGCGGACGAAGCCAAACGCGGCAAGATGTTCGGCTTCTTTGTGGGCCAGGCGATGAAGGCCTCCAAAGGCAAGGCCAACCCGCAACAGGTGAACGAATTGCTCAAGAGCAAGCTCGAAGGCTGATAACGGTTGCCGCCCTGTGGGAGCCGGCTTGTGAAGGAGCTGGCTTGCCTGCGATAGCATCACCTCGGTGCATCTGAAAAACCGAGGCGCCCGCATCGCAGGCAAGCCAGCTTCTACAAAGGTCGGTTCCCATATCAATTTTGGGGACACCTTGAAAATGAAGCGTCTACTCGGCCTCTGCGCCCTGTTTTCACTGCTCACCGGCTGCGCCAGTGGCCTGATCGATCCCAACGGTTATGACGAAACCGGCACAGCGTCCTACTACGGCGCCAAGCACCACGGCAAAAAAACCGCCAGCGGTGAACCCTTCAACCAACACGCCATGACCGCCGCCCACCGGCGCCTGCCATTCGGCACGCGGGTGCAGGTCACCAACCTGGCCAACGACAAATCCGTGGTGGTGCGCATCAATGATCGCGGCCCACACACACGTGGCCGGCTGATCGATCTTTCACGCCAGGCCGCCGAGCAGTTGGGTATGCTGCGCAGCGGAACCGCGCGCGTGCGCGTGCAAGCCCTGAACAACTGACTGACGGAGCCCTGGCCATTTTCGGATTAAGCGCCCTCTCGCCCCTGAGCCTGATTGAACTGATCAGCGGCCTATTGCTGCTGATTGCCGGCGCCGAGATGCTGGTACGCGCCGCCGTGCGCCTGGCCGCCAGCCTCAAGGTCAGGCCGCTAATCATTGGCTTGAGCATCGTGGCCTTTGGCAGCAGCGCGCCGCAAATCGCCGTCAGCCTGCAGGCCACCCTGGCCGGCAATACCGATATTGCCGTGGGCAGCGTGATTGGCAGCAGCATCTTCAATATCCTCGTGACCCTGGGCCTTTCAGCGCTGATCATTCCCCTGCGCGTGTCGCGGCAACTGGTGCGCCTGGATATCCCGGTGATGATCGGCGCCAGCCTGCTGCTGTTCATCCTCGCCAGCGATGAGGCCCTGACTCCGCTCGACGGCCTGACCTTACTGGCAGCCCTGCTCGCCTACCTCGCGCTGTTGCTGTACCAGACCCGCCATTCGCGCCGCCCGCGGACCCGCGACACGGTAGTGCAGGCGCCGTGGCTGAGCAGTTTGCTGTGGATGATCGGCGGGCTCGCGCTGCTGGTATTCGCCGGGCATCTGCTGCTGGGGGCGGCCGTGGAAGTGGCCAGCGACCTGGGCCTGTCCGAACGGGTGATCGGCCTGACCATCGTTGCCGTCAGCACCTCTCTGCCGTGTCTCGCCACTTCGCTGATCGCCGCCCTGCGCGGCGAACGGGAGATTGCGGTGGGTAACGTGATCGGCAGCAACCTGTTCAACCTGTTGGGGGTACTGGGCTTTACCGCGCTGGTGGCGCCGTCGCCCTTGTCGGTATCGCCCAATGCCCTGGATTTCGACCTGCCGGTGATGCTCGGCGTGGTGGTGTTGTGCTTGCCAGTGTTTTACACCGGCTACCGCATTACCCGCGCCGAAGGCTTGCTGCTGCTGGGGCTGTACCTGGCGTATGGGCTGCACGTGGTGTCGTTCACCACCGGCATGCCGCTGGCCAATAAACTCGAACAACTGATGCTGTACTACGTCCTGCCAGCGCTGGTGGCTTTCCTGTTGTTCACTTCGCTGCGGGCCTGGCGCCGCCAACACCACAAGAGGGAGTCGCAATGACCGATCAACCGAAATCCGGCGAGCAAATGCGTCGCCAGGTCATGGGCGACGTATTTGTCGACCGCGCCTTGGGCAATGCCACCGAGTTCACCCAGCCGTTGCAGGACTTCGTCAACGAACATGCCTGGGGCGGGGTGTGGAACCGTGAAGGCCTGCCGCTGAAGACCCGCAGCCTGATCACCCTCGCGGCATTGACCGCCTTGAAGTGCCCGCAGGAGCTAAAGGGCCATGTGCGCGGCGCGCTGAACAATGGCTGTACTGTCGAAGAAATTCGCGAGGCGTTGCTGCATTGCGCGGTGTATGCCGGTGTGCCGGCGGCGATTGATGCGTTTCGCGCGGCGCAGGAAGTGATTGAGGCGTATCAGCCAGCTCCCACAATTAGTGGTGAACACCCCCAAGTGTAGGAGCGGGCTTGCCCGCGATAGGCCCTAAAAAACACCACTCATTTCAGATCCAGCCACCGGCCTGCAACACAAAGATCCCGATATTGGTGGTCACTGCCGCCATCAGGGTGGTGATCACAATGATCGCCGCCGCCAACTCATGGTTGCCCTGGGCCGCACGGGCCATGACAAAGCTGGCGGCGGCCGTCGGCGCGCCAAAATACAAAAACAGAATCCCCAGCTCCGGTCCCCGGAAGCCATACAGCCAGGCCCCGACGGTGGCCACGAGCGGCAAACCGATCATTTTCACCAGGCTGGCACTCAACGCCATGTTGCCACTTTGGCGCAAGGCCGCCAGGGACAGAGTGCCCCCAATGCAGATCAATGCCAGGGGCAGGGTCATGTCGGCCAGGTACCTCCCGGAGGTTTCCAGCCAACTGGGCAGGCCGATCTGGAAATAGGCGAATGGCGTGGCGGCAATCACACTGAGGATCAGCGGGTTGGCCAGTACGCTCTTGCAGATGCTCCACGGGTCCGACTTGATCACCGGGCTGTACACCGCCAGCACAATGGTCGACAGGGTGTTGTAGAACAGGATCACCAGCCCCGCGAGGATCGCCCCCAGGGAAATCCCGTAGTCGCCGTACATGCTGGCCGCCAGTGCCAGGCCGATCACCCCGTTGTTCCCGCGAAACGCGCCCTGGGCATAAATGCCCCGGTCTTCCCGCGGGCAACGGAAAATCGCCCAGCCCCAGGCCAGGGCGAAGCTGGCGACCGTGGCCACGGCAAAATAGATCAGCAGTTCTGGCTTGAGCGCCGAATGCAGGTCGGCGTGCAAGATCCCCAGAAACAGCAACGCCGGCATGGTGACGTTGAACACCAGGGCTGACGCGGTGTGGATAAAATTGTCGTTGATCCAGTTGATGCGCTTGAGCAGCACCCCCAGGAACAGCATGGCAAACACCGGCGCAGTGATGGTGAGCGTCGCAAGGAAAATGGCGAGCATGCTAAGTCCTGTTTTCAGGGAATCGTCATGATAAAGCAGTGGGCTGCACTGTTGATATTGGATTTCGAAACATAAACACGAACTAAAAAAGTCCAGAATTGGGAACTGTGGCTACTTCGTAGGAGGTAATCCCACTATCCCGGCCGGGGTTCACCCGTCCCACAAAGCACTGCACAAGCTCCCACGCACTAACGAGAATCCACACCTCCGCTTCAGTAACGCCGCCCCTGAAAATCCCCCTCCTGTAACAACTGAATAACTCCAGGGGGGCCCCATGCGTAGATCCGTCAACCATTTACACAATGTGCATATCAGAAGCTGGGACGATGAGGACATTGCGGGTTACACCGAACTACTCAGTGACCCCGAGGCGATGAAATTCATTTCCGCCGGCACCACCCGGGACATGACCGCCGCCGCCAACGAAATCGCCACCTTCAAAAAAGAAATGACCGACCAAAACTGGTCACGCTGGGCGGTGAGCATTGGCCTGCAAGGCCCGTTTATCGGTTATGCCGGGTTCGCGCAAAAAGAATACGGCATCAACTTCGGCAACCGTTTCCTCAAGAAATACTGGGGAACGCCCTACCCCTTTATTGCCATCCACCTGGCGCTTGAATACGGCTTTGAGCACCTGGGGTTCGAGCAGATCTACACCCTGACCAATATCCGGCACCACCGCGCACTGGAAATGAACCGGGCGTTTTTGCACGCGCCACAACTGGCCGGGCAAGTGATTGAAACCCCTTACGGCCCCCACGTGAAGATTGATCTTACCCGCGAGCGGTTCAGGGAAATCAGCCCTGCCAACCTGGCGCGCATCGACCGGTTTTCGCGCCGGATGAAAACCGCCGAGCACACCAAGCTGGCCTGACCAAAACCATCACTGAGCAACATCCCCGTGAAAAACATTCTGCCTCCACCCGACCCCCTTCACTCAGTAGCGGGCCTGTGCACCCGGGAAACCTGGACCTACCGCTGCTTGCGACGCCAGGTCTACCTGCCGTTTGGTTGCGTATTGGCGGGCCTGCGCCTGCTGTCGATGGTCGTGGTGAGCCTGCTCGCCTGGCCGCTTCCGTTGGCTGCCAGGCCCGTGATGTATCGAGGGCTCCTGTGGATAATGGGCATTCGCATCCGTTGCAGCCATTCATCGCGGCAAATCGCCCTGATCACCGACGGCTGCGTAGTGGCCGCCAATCACGTCAGCGTGATTGATCCATTCGCCATCCTCGCGATGCCAGGCGCAACACTGGTGGCGGCCAGTGGCTACAACCGCTTTATCGCCTTCACCGCCTTCCTGTTGCTCAAATGCTCGGGCGGACAGTTCTGGAACGGTGCCGATAAGAAGGCGTTCTCCCGTAACCTGCATAAACTGCGCACCAACCCGCAAGGCACCGCCCTCTACACCACCCCCGAAGCGACCATTAACAACGGCCGGGGTTTGTATCGCTTTCGCGCGGGGCTGCTGAGCCGCGGCTTGCCCGTCGTGCCCCTGGCCGGGCGCCTGATTCTGCCCTTCGGCCTGGTCGCCAGCCCACTGCATGCCTCTGGCCTGGCAAGTTTCCTGCGCTTGCTGACGATGCCCTGGATGATCTGTGAAATGAGCTACCTGGAACGCTGCGAACGCCAGGAGCAGCAAAGCGGCCAGGCCTTTGCAGACCAAATCCAGGCCCGCATCGCACAACACCTGGGCATTGCGGCCACCCCGTGGACCCGCGAAGACAAACACCGCTATCGCCAGCTCGATGCGCAGGCACGCCCATGACCGCAACCGGCACTACCCATGTGATTTTCGACTTTGACCAGACCCTGGTGAACCACGAAAGCACCCTTGCGATCATCCAGTCGGCGATTGGCGACAGCCCCGCTGGGCAAGCCATGCTGGAGCAACTGCAACTGATCGCGCCCAAAGCGTTGGCCGGTCGCGCCAGTGCCTGGGAACTGCTGTCCTTGGTCAAGGTGATCCCGCGCATCCGCCGCCAGCATATCCAGCGCTATGTCGACACGGTCATTGGCAGCCTCGACCCGGCCCTGATGCTGACCCTGCACAACCTACAGCGCGAGGGCGTGCAGGTGCATATCCTGTCTGGCGGCTACACCGAATGGATCGCCCCGATTGCCCGCTCGCTGGATATCGACACCCGCAACGTGCTCGCCAACCGCCTGTTCTGGGCCGGTTCGCGGGCCCTGTGCCCCCGGCCTTCGCCGCTGATCAACCCCGGTACCGGCAAAAGCCGGATCGTGCGACGGTGGCGCGAGAGCGGCAGGCTCCAGGGCCGGGCGCTGATCGTCGGCGATGCCCGCTCAGACCACCAGGTGTATGTCGATGGCTGGGTCGACGGTTTTGTGTGTGCGGACTACTACACCCGCCACCCCATGCCCGAGATGAGCGGGCACATCCTTCGCGCGACCAGCCCGCAGCAGGTCTACCCCCATCTGCAGGCCTTGATCGGCGCCCTGTCCTGACCTGGGCTAGGTGATCGGCGCCGGATTGAACAAGGTGATGTCATTGTGCAGCTTATGTTGCTCGGCCCAGGTCTGCTTTTTGCCGCTGGCCACATCCAGGTAGAAATGGAACAACTCCCAGCCCAGTTCCTCGATGGTCGCACGCCCGGTGGCGATCCGTCCGGCATCGATATCGATCAGGTCCGGCCAGCGCTGGGCCAATTCCGTGCGGGTCGAAACCTTCACCACCGGCGCCATCGCCAACCCGTAGGGCGTGCCGCGACCGGTGGTGAATACATGCAGGTTCATCCCCGCCGCCAGTTGCAAGGTGCCGCAGACAAAATCACTGGCCGGGGTCGCACAAAAGATCAGGCCTTTGCCCTTGAAGCGCTCGCCCGGCCCAAGCACGCCATTGATCGCGCTGCTGCCGGACTTGACGATAGACCCCAGGGACTTCTCGACAATGTTCGACAGGCCGCCCTTCTTGTTGCCCGGCGTGGTGTTGGCACTGCGGTCGGCCTCGCCCTTGGCCAGGTAGCGGTCGTACCAGTCCATTTCCCGCACCAGTTCCCGCGCGACCTCCTGGGTTTCGGCGCGGGAGGTCAGCAGGTAAATGGCATCGCGCACTTCAGTCACTTCGGAAAACATCACCGTCGCCCCGGCCCGCAGCAACAGGTCCGACGCGTAGCCCAGCGCCGGGTTGGCGGTGATCCCGGAAAACGCGTCGCTGCCGCCGCATTGCATGCCCAGGATCAGCTCCGAGGCCGGTACGGTTTCCCGCCGGCGCAGGTCGAGTTTCTTCAACCGGGTTTCGGCCAGCTCCATGATTTGCTCGATCATTTCGCTGAACCCGTGGCTTGCGTCCTGCAAGCGGTACAGCCACGGTTCGCTGAGGTCCACCGAGCTGTCGTTGTCGTGCATCACCTGCCCGGCTTGCAGCTTTTCGCAGCCCAGGCTGATCACCAGGGCTTCGCCCCCCAGGTTCGGGTTGCGTGCCAGGTTGCGCACGGTGCGGATCGGGATATAGGCGTCGGTGGCGGTAATGGCCACGCCGCAACCATAGCTGTGGGTCAGTGCCACCACGTCATCGACATTCGGGTATTTGGGCAACAACTCGTCCTTGATGCGCTTGACCGCATGGTCCAGCACGCCGGTCACGCACTGCACGGTCGTGGTGATGCCGAGGATGTTGCGCGTGCCCACCGTGCCATCGGCATTGCGATAGCCCTCGAAGGTGAAACCTTCCAATGGCGCCTGGGCCTCGGGCACTTCGGTGGACAGCGGCAGGCTGTCCAGCGGCGGTGCGGTGGGCATGCGCAGTTGATCCTCCTGGACCCAACTGCCGCGTGGTATCGGTTGCAAGGCGTAACCGATGGTCTGGCCATAGCGAATGATCTGACCACCTTGTGGGATATCTTCCAGGGTCACCTTATGGCTCTGGGGGATGAACTCCACGGTCACCAGGCCATCCGGGAACTCGGTGCCGGCTGGCACACCCTGGTCATTGACCACGATTACTACGTTGTCGCGCTCGTGCAACCGAATGGAGCGCGGCGAGTCGGCATGTTCAATCAACTGCATCACACGGCCCCTTCAGGATTGCGCTTGGGAAAGGTTAGTCAATTCAGGGCCTTTGCTCGGTGGCTCGTTGAGCACCACGCGCTTGATCGGGCCGACGATCACCAGGTAGCTGAATACCGCCACCAGCGCATTGGCGCCGACGAACACCAGGGCCCACTTGAACGAACCGGTGGTGCTGATGATGTAGCCGATCACGATAGGCGTGGTGATGGAAGCCAGGTTGCCGAAGGTATTGAACAAGCCGCCGCTGAGGCCAGCGATTTGTTTGGGCGAGGTGTCAGACACCACCGCCCAACCCAGTGCGCCAACGCCTTTACCGAAGAAGGCCAGGGCCATGAAGCCCACGATCATCCACTCCACATCCACATAGTTGCAGGCAATGATGCTGCTGGAGACCAGCAAGCCAGCAATGATCGGCGCCTTGCGTGCGAAGGTCAGGGAGTGGCCCTTGCGCAGCAGGTAGTCGGAAATCACCCCGCCCAGCACGCCGCCGATAAAACCGCAGATCGCCGGTAGCGAAGCGATGAAGCCGGCCTTGAGGATGGTCATGCCGCGGTCCTGCACCAGGTACACCGGGAACCAGGTGAGAAAGAAGTAGGTAATGCCGTTAATGCAGTACTGGCCCAGGTACACACCGAGCATCATGCGGTTGGTCAGTAACTGGCGGATGTAATCCCACTTCGGCCCGTCGGTTTTCTTACCCTTGGCCTTGTCCTGGTCCATATCGACCATCGCCCCATTGGCGGCAATGTGCTTGAACTCAGCCTCATTGATCAGCGGGTGCTCGCGCGGGCTGTAGATCACTTTCAGCCAGATCAGCGAGAACACGATGCCAATCACGCCCATCACGATAAATACGTGCTGCCAGCCGAAGCTGTAGACGATCCACCCCATCAACGGGGCAAACAACACAGTGGCGAAGTACTGCGCCGAGTTGAAGATCGCCGAAGCCGTGCCGCGCTCGGCGGTTGGGAACCAGGCCGCGACTATGCGCGCATTGCCGGGAAAGGATGGCGCTTCGGCCAGGCCGACCAGAAAGCGCAGCATAAACAACGCAACCACCGCGGTGGAGACGCCGAACTCACCGACATAGCCTTGCAGCACGGTGAACAGCGACCAGGTGAAGATGCTCAGGGCATAGACTTTTTTCGAGCCGAAACGATCGAGCAGCCAGCCGCCGGGAATTTGCCCGGCCACGTAGGCCCAACCGAAAGCAGAGAAGATGTAACCGAGGGTGACGGCGTCGATGCCGAGGTCTTTTTGCAGGCTGGAACCTGCGATGGCGATGGTGGCACGGTCGGCGTAGTTGATCGTGGTCACCAGGAACAGCATGAGCAAGATCAAATAACGGACGTGCGTCGGCTTGGTCGCTTGCATGTAGATGTACTCCCACTAATTATTTTTTTTGCGGGTAATTGTCGTGTTGGTGCTGCGCACTGCTTTTTTGTGGGAGCAGGCAAGCCTGCTCTCACATGTATTGCGTTTACGAACCGATGTAGCTGGTTTTCACCACGGTGTAGAACTCCTGCGCATAGCGACCTTGCTCACGCGACCCGTAGGATGAACCCTTGCGACCCCCGAAGGGAACGTGATAATCCACGCCCGCCGTCGGCAGGTTGACCATCACCATCCCGGCCTGGGAGTGGCGCTTGAAGTGGTTGGCGTACTTGAGCGAGGTGGTGGCAATGCCCGCCGACAGCCCGAACTCGGTGTCGTTGGCCATGGCCAGTGCTGCCTCGTAGTCCGCCACGCGCACCACATTGGCCACCGGGCCGAAGATTTCTTCACGGCTGATGCGCATAGCGGCTTCGCTGTCGGCAAACAAGGTCGGCGCGAGGAAGTAGCCTTGGGTGTCACACGTCACCAGGCCACCACCGCTGACCAGCCGCGCGCCTTCGCCCAGGCCGATGTCGATGTACTTCAGGTCCTGGTCCAATTGGGCCTGGGACACCACCGGGCCAATGTCGGTCCCGGCATGCAGGGCATGGCCAACCTTGATCGACTGCATGCGCTGCGCCATGGCAGCGACGAATTGGTCATGAATCCCGGCGGTCACGATAAAGCGACTGGATGCCGTGCAGCGCTGGCCGGTGGAGTAGAACGCGCTCTGTACCGACAACTCGACAGCCTGCTTGAGGTCGGCATCGTCGAGAATGATCTGCGGGTTCTTGCCGCCCATTTCCAACTGCACCTTGGCCTGGCGCGACACGCAACTGACCGCGATCTGCCGGCCCACGCCCACGGAACCGGTGAAGCTGATGCCGTCGACCTTCGGGCTATGGACCAGCGCATCGCCCACTACCCGGCCGCTGCCCATCACCAGGTTGAACACACCACTGGGAAAGCCTGCACGGGAGATGATTTCGGCCAGGGCCCAGGCACAGCCGGGCACCAGGTCTGCCGGCTTGAGCACCACGCAGTTGCCGTAGGCCAGGGCCGGGGCGATTTTCCAGGCGGGGATCGCAATCGGAAAGTTCCACGGGGTGATCAGGCCCACCACGCCCAGGGCTTCGCGCGTGACCTCGACGTTGACCCCCGGGCGTACAGACGGCAGGTAGTCACAGGACAGGCGCAGGCACTCGCCGGCAAAGAATTTAAAGATATTACCGGCACGGGTCACTTCGCCGATGGCTTCCGGCAGGGTCTTGCCCTCTTCGCGAGCCAGCAGCGTACCGAGCTCTTCGCGGCGCGCGAGGATCTCGCTGCCGACTTTATCCAGGGCGTCATGCCGGGCCTGGATGCCGGAGGTCGACCATGCCGGGAACGCCGCGCGGGCGGCGTCGATAGCGGCGTGGACCTGAGCCACGTCGGCCTTGGCGAAATCGCCGATGACATCCGACAGATCCGACGGGTTGATATTGCTTGAGTAGTCAGCACCGGCCACCCACTGGCCACCGATGTAGTTGTCAAAACGCTTGGCTTGGGACACGCATCTTCTCCTTACGCAAAAAGCCGCTGATCACTCAGCGGCTTTATTAATGGGTTACTGCGCGCCTTGCTTGTCGATCAGCGCGGCCAGGGCTTCGTATTCTTCTGGCAACAGATCGGTGAGCGGGGTGCGCACCGGGCCTGCGTCATAGCCGGCGATTTTTGCGCCCGCCTTGACGATGCTTACGGCGTAGCCGGCCTTGCGGTTACGGATGTCCAGGTAAGGCAGGAAGAAGTCGTCGATGATCTTGTCGACGGTGGCGTGATCCTCCCGGGCAATCGCGTGGTAGAAGTCCATTGCGGTCTTCGGAATGAAGTTGAAGACCGCCGAGGAGTACACCGGCACGCCGAGGGCCTTGTAGGCAGCGGCGTAAACCTCTGCGGTCGGCAACCCGCCCAGGTAGCTGAAACGATCACCGAGGCGACGGCGGATCGACACCATCAGTTCGATATCGCCCAGGCCATCCTTATAGCCAATCAGGTTCGGGCAACGTTCGGCCAGGCGCTCAAGCAGCGGCGCGGTCAGGCGGCAGACGTTGCGGTTGTAGACCACCACGCCGATTTTTACCGACTTGCACACGGCTTCGACGTGGGCGGCAACCCCGTCCTGGCTGGCTTCGGTCAGGTAGTGCGGTAACAGCAGCAGACCCTTGGCCCCCAGGCGCTCGGCTTCCTGGGCGTACTCGATGGCCTGGCGAGTAGAGCCGCCAACACCGGCGAGGATCGGCACGCTGGTGGCGCAGGTATCCACTGCGGTTTTCACCACTTGGGAATATTCACTGGCCGCTAGGGAGAAAAACTCACCGGTGCCGCCCGCTGCGAACAAGGCTGTGGCGCCGTAAGGGGCCAGCCACTCCAGGCGTTTGATATAGCCTGCCTGGTTGAAATCGCCCTGGGCATTGAAATCGGTCACCGGAAAAGACAGCAGACCGTGGGAGAGGATGGACTTCAGTTCTTGTGGATTCATTATTCGAACACCCTGGGTAAAGACTATCGATGAACAGTTGTTGTTAATGTTGTACGTCATCGTACAACCATAAAATCATTCGTCAATGTTATTTCGTCGGCTTGCCAGGGTTTTGCGGTCGGTTATTGAGAGCACCTTGACGTAGGAAATTATTCCTCTATGCTTGCGACAACTGTATATACATACAGTTATCAAGGAAGATTCATACGACATAGCAAGGAGCTAACATGTCAGAACTAAAATCGATCAACACCGAAAACCCTATCCCCGCCCTACGCTTCGAAGGCGGCGAGCACACCGCCATTGGCGACGAGACCCTGCTGCGTTTTGTCCCGGGCGAGCCAGCAATTGCTGGGGCAAAAGTCCAACTGCACCTGCCCAACGGCCTGGCCCTGACCTATGGCCAGATCATTGCCCTGGGCGGCGATTTCTACGGGATTCCCGGCCAGCCCATCAGTGACGGTGCGTCACCCACCGAGCGTGCGCAGCGTTTCATCGCCGCGTTTAACTCGCTGGCGACTTTGCCGGCGTCACGGGAGGAAGCGGGCAAAATCCTCGCAGTCATGCAAAAAGAGATCAACGCAGTGAAGCAGGCCATACAGGATGGCAAGCAACCCCATGAGGCCTACGACGCGCTAGGAGATACGTTGTCCGAAGAGTGGAACCGCATCACTGGCGGTGGCAGCGTGGTTTCAGCCATGGTCCCTCTGGGGCGCTACCTGAAGCTGGCGGCCGATAATGCCGACCATTTCGGCGAATGGGCGCTGTCTGCCTACCTAGCCGGGCATACCGCCGCCTTGCAACAAGCGGTCGTGGCCCACCAAAGCGGCAGTGGCCAGCAATTGGAACTGGCTTACGCCATGAACAGCTTTGCTGATCACTTCTTGACCGACCTGTTTTCCGCAGGGCACCTGCGCGTCCCACGCAAACAACTGGCGGCCGTGGTGACACCGGGTGAACTGGGGTCGTTGATCAGCCGCTTTATGCACGATGAAGACAGCAAGTTCGGGCTCAATGTACGCAATGCCCTGGGCGATGAGTGGCATGCCTATGGCGACAAACGCTATTTCGATAGCAATGACGCCGCCAACCGCACCCAGGTCAAGCGTGCGGTGCAGTCTTCGGCCGATGAGATCTTCGACGCGTACATCAGCGGTATCGCGCCCTCCCCGGCCACGTTCAAGGCACCGCTGCACGTGCCGGACCTGAATGCGGCGAACAACCCGGCGAACAACTTTTCGCCACTGTTCAAGGCTGAGGGCGACAAGGTGTTGCGACGCAAGGACGTCAACAACCTGAACGACAAGCAATGGACCAATGATTGGTGGGGGTGGAGTACGTATCTGTTGCTTAAGGATTACAAGCCGAACAAGCCGCAGCCTTGAGGTAGCCATAGTTCCCCTGTGGGCGGATGACTCGTACACAGGGGACCGTTCGTCGTCACTGTGAATTCTGACAGTATCGGCGACCGGCTCGCTGCCCCTAGATTGGGTGCGACCGCCGGGTTACCTCAGCACATGCAGCAGGTGCAGTCACCTTGGAGGCCCTTTACTCATCCACAACCAGTGAGGCACACCATGGCTACCGAAAAAAAATGCACATTTAAATCCAAATCCAATAATTCCAAGGCATCGACGCAGAACATCGATCCTGTGGACCTACCCAATATTGGTGACACCATTCAACTTGATGGTGACCCGCCGGCCCTGGTCCTGGGCAAGAACTTCCATATCAACAATGGTGAAGTTACCCAAATCGACTTTTTCTTGGCGTGACATGCCTTCCTGGCAGGCATCGAATTATCCGCGCTGCGCCTGCGCCTCTTCATGAGCCTGGCGCAGCCGCTCTCGACTATTAGTCAAATGCAATCTCATCGCCGCCCGCGCCGCATCCGAATCCTGGCGGGCAATCGCCTCATAAATCTCTTCGTGCTCACGGCTCAGGCGGCTCATGTAGTGCTGCTGGTCGTCATGGGCCAGGCGCGCTGAGTTCAGGCGGGTGCGCGGGATAATGCTGGTGCCCAGGTGGGTCATGATGTCGGTGAAGTAGCGGTTGCCGGTGGACAAGGCAATCTGCAGATGGAACTGGAAGTCCGAGGCCACTGCATCGCTGGCGTGCGCCGCACTTTCATTCAACGCATCGAGGGCTGCGCGCATTGCTGCCAGCTGTTCGTCATTGCGACGCTGGGCCGCGAGGCCGGCGGACTCTACTTCCAGGCTGATGCGCAACTCGAGGATCGCCAGTACATCACGCAGCGTGACCACGGTCGCCGGATCAATGCGAAACCCGCTGGGGCTCGGCGTATCCAGCACAAAGGTGCCGATGCCATGCCGGGTTTCCACCTGCCCAGCTGCCTGCAGCCGCGAGATTGCCTCGCGCACCACCGTGCGGCTGACCCCATGGGCTTCCATGATCGCTGACTCGGTGGGCAGCTTGTCGCCACGCTTGAGCTGACCATCGCGGATCTGCTCGGACAACACCGTGACCAGTTCCTGGGCAAGGCTACGGCGCTTGCGGGGAAGACGCGGGGCTGTGCTGGGGTTTTCCATGGGCAGGCAACTATCTCGATGATTCAAAGGGGCATCATAGCCCAAGCGGGTTGTACGATCACCGCTCTGGATGATTTGCCCAAAGCTTATCGCGCGCAAAAAAATGCCCCAGCCTAAGCCGGGGCACTTTCAACACATACCCGCAGGCGCATGTTTTGTCACTTCACCACTTTCAAGCTCGGCCGGCCGCTAGGGCGCGGTGGCTCGGAATCTGGTGGCGGCAGATCATCTTCAATTTCAATCGCTTCGTCGTCTTCAAGGGACGACTCCAGATCAAACACCATGCCCTGGCCATTTTCCCGGGCATAAATCCCCAGGATCGCGCCGATGGGCACATAGAGCGTATGGGGTACCCCACCAAAACGCCCTTCAAAGCTGACCGCTTCATTGTCCATGTGCAGTTGGCGTACGGCACTGGGCGAAACGTTCAGGACAATCTGTCCGTCACTGGCAAAACCTTGTGGTACCTGCACCGCAGGAAACTCGGAATTGACCAGCATGTGCGGGGTGCAATCGTTGTCCACAATCCACTCGTAGAGCGCGCGGACCAGGTAAGGTCGACTGGAGTTCATCAACGGCTCCTTAAGCCTTAGCGCATATCACGTTCGACGCCAGACAGACTTGCCTGGAAAGCCTCACGCGCAAACTGGCGCTCCATGTAATCAAGCAGCGGCTTGGCAGGCCGCGGCAGTTCAATGCCCAGAATCGGCAAACGCCAGAGTATGGGTAATAGGCAGCAATCCACCAGGCTTTGTTCCTCACTGAGGAAAAAAGGTTTGTCGGCGAACAGCGGCGAAACCCCGGTCAGGCTCTCGCGCAATTCCTTGCGCGCCTGCACACGGGCAGCTTCTTTGCTGCGTGTATCCAGAATCAGATCCACCAGCCCGCACCAGTCACGCTGGATCCGATGGATCAGCAGGCGGCTGTTGGCACGCGCCACCGGATACACCGGCAGCAAAGGTGGATGGGGGTAACGCTCATCCAGATATTCCATCACCACGGTTGACTCCCACAACGCCAGGTCACGATCGACCAGGGTGGGCAAGCTGCCGTAAGGGTTCACTTCGATCAGTTTCGGCGGATGACGACCCACCTCCACACTGATGATCTCGGCGCTGACACCCTTCTCTGCGAGTACGATGCGTACTCGGTGGGAATAGTGGTCGGCGGGGTCGGAGTAACAGGCCAACCGGTTGGTCACGCCCATGGCGGTCCTCCTCGCTTGTTGAAATTATCGAAAGCTCAAAAACGAGCGCGCCCAGAAAGCATCTCTCGTAACACCTGGATCAACCAGAGCGTTACCCGTTCAGAGACGTCGCTGGGCGCGCAAGATTAACAGCAATTGCCTAAGGTTGGATCAATGCACATCCTTCCAGTATTCACGCTTGAGCAAATAAGCGAATACGAAGAAGAAAGCCAGGTACAGCAACACATAGGTACCGATGCGTTGATGCTCCAGTTTGACCGGGTTGGCGGAGTACGCCAGGAAGGTCACCAGGTTCTTGACCTTCTCGTCGAACTGCTCCTCGTTCAGCGCACCGCTCTTGGGCACGATGGTCAGTTGATCACAGGCCTCATGGGTCAACGGCGTGCCGGTCAGCGGGTCATATTGCTTCTTGCCGTTTTCCACGACTTGAACCTGCTTGCATCCTACCACCTGGCGCCCTTGCAGGCCGACCAGCACGTTAGGCATACCGACGTTCGGGAAGACCTTGTTGTTCACGCCCCAGGGACGTGTAGGGTCTTCGTAGAACGATTTCAGGTAGCCGTACAGCCAGTCGGTGCCGCGTACGCGCGCTACCAGGGTGAGGTCGGGCGGCGCAGCCCCGAACCAGGCCTTGGCGTCGGCCGGTTGCATGCCGATGTTCATGTGGTCGCCAATCTTGGCACCGGTGAACACCAGGTTCTTGAGCATCAGCTCATGGGGGATACCCAGGTCATCGGCAACCCGCTCGTAACGCTGGAACTTGGCACTGTGGCAGCCCATGCAGTAGTTGGCGAACGTACGGGCGCCGTCTTGCATGGCGGCCTTGTCAGAAACGTCGATGTCGACTTTTTCCAGCTCTGCGCCGTGCTCGGCCGCGAAGGCCAATACCGGCAGGGCAGCAAGAATCAATGCAGCGAATAATTTTTTCATCAGCCAGTCACCCTTTCCGGAACCGGTTTTGTCTTCTCGAGCCGGGTGTAGAACGGCATCAGAATGAAGTAGGCGAAGTACAGGAAGGTGCAGACCTGCGACAGCAACGTGCGCTCTGGGGTCGGCGCCAGTACGCCCAACACACCCAGGATCACGAACGAAATGCAGAACACCCACAGCCAGATCTTGCTCAGCCACCCCTTGTAGCGCATGGACTTGACCGGGCTACGGTCGAGCCATGGCAACACGAATAGCACGGCAATGGCCGCACCCATGGCGATCACGCCCATGAGCTTGTCGGGGATTGCCCGCAAAATGGCGTAGAACGGCGTGAAGTACCAGACCGGGGCAATGTGTTCCGGGGTCTTGAATGCGTTGGCCTGTTCGAAGTTCGGCTTTTCGAGGAAATAGCCGCCCATTTCCGGGAAGAAGAACACAATCGAGCAGAACACGAACAGGAACACCACTACGCCGACGATATCTTTCACGGTGTAGTAAGGGTGGAATGGAATGCCGTCCAGCGGAATGCCGTTCTCGTCCTTGTGCTTCTTGATATCCACGCCGTCCGGGTTGTTCGAACCCACTTCGTGCAGCGCCAGGATGTGCAGCACCACCAGGCCGAGAATCACGATCGGCAAGGCCACCACATGCAGGGCAAAGAAGCGGTTCAGGGTAATCCCGGAGATCAGGTAGTCACCACGGATCCACTGGGTCAGGTCGTTACCGATGACCGGAATCGCACCAAACAGCGAGATGATCACCTGGGCGCCCCAGTAGGACATCTGGCCCCACGGCAGCAGGTAGCCCATGAAGGCCTCTGCCATCAGCGCCAGGTAGATCAGCATGCCGAACACCCATACCAGCTCACGCGGCTTCTGGTACGAGCCGTAGAGCAAGCCACGGAACATGTGCAGATAGACCACGATAAAGAACGCCGAAGCGCCGGTGGAGTGCAGCAGGCGCAGGATCGAGCCGTACTCGACGTCGCGCATGATGTATTCGACGGAGGCAAACGCCTCTTCCGCCGACGGGGTGTAGCTCATGGTCAGCCAGACACCGGTAACGATCTGGTTGACCAGTA
The DNA here is from genome assembly GCF_058742075.1 of Pseudomonas sp. HC1(2025). Lineage (NCBI taxonomy): Bacteria > Pseudomonadati > Pseudomonadota > Gammaproteobacteria > Pseudomonadales > Pseudomonadaceae > Pseudomonas > Pseudomonas sp. HC1(2025). The sequence continues at coordinate 4,890,797 of NZ_CP196017.1, forward strand.
CCAGCAATGCCAGGGAACCAAAGAAGTAGAAGAAGTTGAAGTTCTTCGGCGCGTAATACTTGCTGAGATGGTCTTCCCACATTTTGGTAGCGGGGAAGCGCGCATCCACCCAATCCATGAACTTGCTCATTACGCGCTCTCCTTATCGACACCAATGACAATAACGTCGTCAGATTCGTAGTTGTGCGGCGGAACCGGCAGGTTCAACGGAGCAGGCTGGGACTTGTAGACGCGACCGGCCAGGTCGTAGTGGGAACCGTGGCAAGGGCAGAAATAGCCACCGACCCAGTCCTTGCCCAGGTCCACTGGCGCGACTTCCGGGCGGAAGGTCGGCGAGCAACCCAGGTGTGTGCAAAGACCGACCAGCAACAGAATCTCTGGCTTGATCGAACGCACTTCGTTTTGGGCGTAGGCGGGTTGGTCGGAATTCTTGGACTCGGGGTCAGACAACTGGCCCTCGATCTTCTTCAGATTCCCCAGGATTTCCTCGGTACGACGAACGATGAATACTGGCTGGCCGCGCCATTCAGCAATCATCTGCTGGCCTGGCTCGATCTTGCTGACATTCACCTTCACCGGTGCACCTGCGGCTTTCGCCTTGGCACTGGGAAACCATGACCCCACGAACGGGACCGCAGCCCCCACCGCTCCTGCAGCACCCACCACGGATGTGGCTGCTACCAAGAAGCGACGCCGGCCTGCATTCACGCCGTCATTGCTCATTCAGTCCTCTCCCATCAGCTTTTTGGCCTGTTAAATCAGGCGTCTACTAAGTATTAAATCTGAACTTATAAAAATTTTGCCGAATGGTAATGAAAAGCCCCACCTCTGACAAGGTAATTACCCGAAGCCTAAGCCCCAAGCCTTGTAGTATAGGGGGTCTACGGATGTGGCAAGTTGTCACACAGAAAAAACCCGCATAAAACGCGGGCAATAAAAAACGCCCAGCTCCGTGAGGAGGCTGGGCGTTTTTGTGGAACGTAAAGCGAATTAACGCTTCGAGTACTGCGGACGCTTACGCGCTTTACGCAGACCAACTTTCTTACGTTCAACTTCACGGGCATCGCGAGTCACGAAGCCAGCTTTGCGCAGAGCGCCGCGCAGGGTTTCGTCGTACTGCATCAGAGCGCGAGTGATACCGTGGCGGATTGCGCCAGCTTGACCACTTACACCGCCACCGATAACGGTGACGTAGATGTCGAACTTTTCAACGGTCTCGGTCAGTTCCAGCGGCTGACGAACTACCATGCGGGCAGTTTCGCGGCCGAAGAAGTTGTCCAGAGTGCGGTTGTTGATCGAGATGTTACCAGTGCCCGGACGCAGGAAAACGCGTGCGGTTGCGGTTTTGCGACGGCCAGTGCCGTAATTTTGAGTCGCCGACATAATGAACTATTCCGTTAAAACTTCAGTTCTTGGGGCTGCTGAGCAGCATGAGGGTGAGCAGCGCCCGCATAGACTTTCAGCTTGCGATACATGTCGCGACCCAGTGGGCCCTTCGGCAGCATACCTTTAACCGCGATCTCGATCGGGGCTTCAGGCTTCTTGGCAATCAGGCCTTCGAAGTTCGAAGACTTGATACCGCCTGGGAAACCGGAGTGACGGTAGTACATTTTGTCGCTTGCTTTGTTGCCGGTTACACGAACCTGCTCAGCGTTGATGATCACGATGTAGTCACCGGTATCGACGTGAGGGGTGTACTCAGGCTTGTGCTTGCCACGCAGACGGCTGGCGACTTCAGTGGCCAGACGACCCAGGGTCTGACCAGCGGCGTCGACGACAAACCAGTCGCGCTGAACTGTTTCCGGTTTTGCAGTAAAAGTTGTCATTCTTTAATAGCCTCAGGGGCCGCCCTGTAAATTAGACGGCGGATCTTACTGAATAGTGCGTACTTTGACAAGTCAAAGGCAGCCGGATACAGACGCTATCGGGGGCTCGGGTCAGCGCGTCCGTTCAACGGCAAGATTCTTCGGCAGGCGGCGCATCACTTCCACTGCAGAAAGAGGTGGGCAATTATGCAGATTGCGAAAAAAAATTCAACCTGCTTTTATGATTGTTTTCCCCAAAGGAGTACCCGATGGATTATCGAAAGCTGGGCCGGACCGATCTGAACGTAAGCGCGATCTGCCTCGGGACCATGACCTGGGGCGAGCAGAACACCGAGGCAGAGGCCTTCGCCCAGATTGAGCGGGCCAAAGGCGCAGGGATCAACTTCCTCGATACCGCAGAAATGTACCCGGTGCCGCCCAAGGCCGACACCTACGCCACCACCGAGCGCTACATCGGCAATTACTTCAAGAGCCGTGGCGACCGCGCCGACTGGATCCTCGCCAGCAAGATCGCCGGGCCCGGCAACACCATCGACTACATCCGCGACGGCCAGCTCAAGCACAACCGCAAACACATCATCGACGCCCTGGACGCGAGCCTCAAGCGCCTGCAGACCGACTGGATCGACCTGTACCAGTTGCACTGGCCGGAACGCAGCACCAACTTCTTCGGCCAACTGAGCTACAAGCACCAGGAAGAACCCGACCTGACGCCACTTGAAGAAACCCTCGAAGCCCTCGACGAGCAGGTCAAGGCCGGCAAGATCCGCCATATCGGCCTGTCCAATGAAACGCCGTGGGGCACCATGAAGTTCCTGGCCCTGGCCGAGGCCCGTGGCTGGACCCGCGCGGTGTCGATCCAGAACCCCTACAACCTGCTCAACCGCAGCTTTGAGGTGGGCCTGGCGGAGATTGCCATCCGTGAACAATGTGGCTTGCTGGCGTACTCGCCGTTGGCGTTCGGCATGCTCAGCGGCAAGTACGAAGGCGGCGCACGGCCGGCCAAGGGCCGCTTGAGCCTGTACAGCCGCTTCAGCCGCTACTTCAACCCGCAATCGGAAGCTGCGTGCAGCCGCTATGTGGCCCTGGCCCGCGAGCACGGCCTGGACCCGGCGCAGATGGCCCTGGCGTTTGTGACGCAACAGCCGTTTGTGACCAGCAATATCATTGGGGCGACGACGCTTGCGCAGTTGGACAGCAACATCGCCAGTGCTGACCTGAAGCTGTCGAAAGAGGTGCTGGAGGGGATCGAGGCGATTCAGAAGGATCATCCCAATCCTGCGCCTTGATTGATCTCTAGAACGCCATCGCCGGCAAGCCGGCTCCTACATTTGGAACCCATTCCCCTGTAGGAGCCGGCTTGCCGGCGATAGCAGCACCAACGATTCAAAGCGCCCGCGCAATGATCTCCTTCATGATTTCATTGGTCCCCGCATAAATACGCTGCACCCGCGCATCCGCCCAGGCCCGGGCAATCGGGTATTCCCACATGTAACCGTAGCCGCCGTGTAACTGCACGCACTCGTCGAGCACCTTGCATTGCAAGTCAGTGGTCCAGTATTTGGCCATCGCCGCCGTCGGCACATCCAGCTTGCCTTGCAGATGCTGTTCCAGGCACTTGTCGACGAATACCCGGCCGATCTGCACCTCGGTGGCAATCTCCGCCAGCTTGAAGCGGGTGTTCTGGAAGTCAGCAATCGCCTTGCCAAACGCCTTGCGCTCGCGGGTGTAGTCCAGGGTCCATTGCAACGCCGCTTCGGCCGAGGCCAGGGCGCCAATCGCCACGGTCAGGCGCTCCTGGGGCAGTTCCTGCATCAGGTAGGCAAAACCCATCCCCGCCTGGCCCAGCAGGTTCTCCTTGGGCACCCGCACGTCCTGGAAGAACAGCTCGGAGGTGTCCTGGGCCTTCATCCCCACCTTCTCCAGACGCTTGCCCTTGTCAAAGCCCGGCGTATCGGCCTCCACCAGAAACAGGCTGGTGCCCTTGGCGCCGGCCTTGGGGTCGGTCTTGGCGACCACGATCACCAGGTCCGCCAGGAAACCATTGGTAATAAAAGTCTTGGAGCCGTTGATCACATACTCATCGCCATCCAGCACGGCGGTGGTCTTGACCCCTTGCAGGTCCGACCCGGCGCCCGGCTCGGTCATGGCAATGGCCGTGACCATCTCCCCGGAAACGAGCTTGGGCAGGTACTTGTGCTTCAGCGCCTCACTGCCGTAATGCAGGATGTACGGCGCAACAATGTCCGAGTGCAGGGAGAAGCCAATCCCGGTCAGGCCCAGACGGCCGATCTCTTCGATCACCACGGTGCTGTAGAGAAAGTCCGCGCCCAGGCCTCCGTATTCTTCCGGCAGGTGGGAGCAGAGCATCCCCGCCTCCCCCGCCTTGCTCCACAGGGCGCGGTCAATATGGCCCTGCTTCTCCCATTGCGCATGGAACGGCACCGCGTCTTTTTCGAGGAAGGTGCGCACGCTCTGACGGAAGAGTTCGTGCTCGGAGCTGAACAAGGTTCTGGGAATCATGAGTCACCTGCGTCGATTGTCAGACAAAAACAAGATCACAGAGCCTAAGCTGCACGGACGTCACGGGACACTGGACACATGCGACAAAAAATAAGACGATCCAGCCGTTAGTTGACCACTTTCCCCTATAAGAATAATCGAAATTATGTCTAGCCTCGTCTCCACGCCCTTGCGGCGCGTCAGCATTTTGGCCATTGATCGGGTGTTTGCTTCTACCCTCATGCAAGCCAAGGATTTCTTCCACCTCGCCAGCCTGCGTTACGGCAAACAACAGGGCCTGGGCCTCACGCCGGCCTTTGAAACCCGCCTGGTAAGCCCCGACGGGCAATCGGTATGCAGCTTCAGCGATGTGATCATGCCGGTGGACGGTGGCCTGGAAAACGCCGACATCATTGTGCTGCCGGCGTTCTGGGATGACTTCGACGCCCTGAGCAGACGTTACCCGCAGATCCTGCCGTGGCTGCGCGAGCAGCATGCCCGGGGGGCGGTGCTATGCGGTGAGGCCACCGGGGTGTTCTGGCTCGCCGAAGCCGGCCTGCTCGATGGCAAGGAGGCGACCACCTACTGGCGCTTCTTCAACGCCTTCAGCGAACGCTTCCCCAAGGTCCAGCTCAATCAGGACAAGCATCTGACCGACGCCGACAACCTGTACTGCGCCGGCGGCACCACGTCGGCCTGCGATCTGTATATCTATCTGATCGAGCGTTTCTGCGGCGCCAACATCGCCCAGGCCGTGGCCCGCGACATTCTCTACGAAGTGCAGCGCAACTACGCGCCGGGGCGCATCGGTTTTGGCGGGCAGAAGCTGCACCAGGACGTAATCATCCTGCAGATCCAGCATTGGCTCGAGGAGCACTTCGCCGACAAATTCCGCTTTGAGGACGTGGCCCGCGAACACGGCATGAGCATCCGCAACTTTATGCGAAGGTTCCAGACGGCTACCGGCGACAAGCCGTTGCATTACCTGCAACGGCTGCGGATCGAGACGGCCAAGGGCTTGCTGTCGGGCAGCCGCAAGAGCATCAAGACCATCAGCTATGAGGTGGGGTATGACGATGCGAGCTTCTTTGCGCGGCTGTTCAGGCAGCACACGGAGTTGTCGCCGAACCAGTATCGCCAGCAATTCCAGCAGGCCGCCTGAGTAAGGCCACATGCAATCGACTGTGGGAGCTGGCTTGCCTGCGATGGCGGCAAGTCAGTCACTGATGAGCTGGCTGATACACCGCTATCGCAGGCAAGCCAGCTCCCACAATTGATCTTCATTGCTGCCCGCAGCGCATACAAAAAGGCCTGCATCGCTGCAGGCCTTTTTGTCAGGGCTTGTGCGCCCGCGCCAGGAATTCGTGGGACTGCATCTCCAGCAAGCGGCTCAAGGTCCGTTGGAACTCGAAGTTCAAGCGCCCGCCGGTGTAGAGGTCCTTGAGTTCGACTTCAGCCGAGATGATCAGCTTGACGTTCCGGTCATAGAATTCATCGACCATGTTGATAAAGCGCCGGGCGATGTCGTCGGTGGTGACGCTCATTTGCTCGACGCCACTCAAGATCACGGCGTGGAAGATCTTGCCCAGTTCGATGTAGTCGTTCTGGCTGCGCGGGCCGTCGCACAGTTCGCGGAAGTCGAACCAGGCCACGTCATCGCAAGTACGCAGGGCAATGATCTGGCGATTTTCGATCATCAACTTATCGTTTTCCACCGCCTGGGTGCATTCCGGGGTCAGCGCGCGGAAGCTCTTGCGCAGGCTTTCGTGGGCCGCGTCGTCCAGGGGGAAGTGGAACAGCTCGGCTTGCTCAAGGTGACGCAGGCGGTAGTCGACGCCGCTGTCGACGTTGACGATATCGGTGTGCTGCTTGATCAGGGCGATGGCCGGCAGGAAGCGCGCGCGCTGCAGGCCGTCCTTGTACAGGCCGTCCGGCACGATGTTCGAGGTGGCGACCAGGGTCACGCCGTTCTTGAACAACTCCTCCATCAGGGTGCCGAGAATCATCGCGTCGGTGATATCGGACACGAAGAACTCATCGAAACAAATCACCCGCGCCTCTTGGGAAAAGCGCTTGGCGATGATAGTCAGCGGGTTCTTCTCGCCGTGCAGGGTCTTCATCTCTTCGTGCACGCGCTTCATGAAGCGGTGGAAGTGAGTGCGTGACTTTTCCTTGAACGGCAGCGCTTCGAAGAAGGTGTCGACCAGGTAAGTCTTGCCGCGACCCACGCCGCCCCAGAAGTACAAGCCCTTGACCGGCGTCTGGTCTTTCTTGCCAAACAGCTTGCTGAGCATCCCCGGCTTGCTCTGGGAAGAGGCGACCAGGTCTTCGTACAGGCGCTGCAAGTGGCGCACCGCCGTTTCCTGGGCAGCATCATGGAAGAAGTCGGGGCGCTTCAGATCAGCTTGATATCGTTCTAGGGGCGTCATAATTTCGTTAGCAAGGCAACAAAAACGGGCCGTCACTGTAACGACGGCCCCGGATAATGGCAATCAACCCTTGGTCGGGTCAGTCTTCGATTGGGGTCAACGCCACGCGCACAGCTTCGATGGCGGCATCCCGCGCAGCGCTATCGGCAAAGGCCGGGCTGTCGGCGATACACGCGCCGTCGAGCCACACCGTAAAACCAAGGGCCTCGCTGCGCACATCCAGCGCCTGGCCGGATTGCAACTGCTTGGTGACAGCGCCCGCCGCCTTGCCATCTGCGAAGTTGCGCGACAACAACAGTTGTTCGCCGTCGGCCGCCAGCAGGCGGAAACGGAAACTGCCGTCGTCTTCACGAAAGCTGACAAAACGCGCAGCCTTGACGGCCTTCTTCTTGGTGCTGGCAGCCTCGGGGGCCTGGTTGACGAACGAGCGCAGGCCTACCGCCTCACGCAGTTCTTGCAGGAATGGACCGGCAACGGCGCGGGCCTTCGTGGCGCCGATCAGCAGCAAGTCTTCCATGTCCGAAGGACGCGCCATCAATTGATGGTAACGCTCGCGGGCTTCGCCCAACTGGCCGTCCAGCAGTTGGAACAGGCGGCTCTTCGCCTCACCCCAACCCAGGCCATCGAGCAGTTCGCTGCGCAGTTGCTGCTCCTGTTCAGGCGTGGCGAACGCCTGGTACAGAGTGAACAGGTGCGAGTTGTCCGGATCCTTGGCTTCACCCGGCGCACGGGAGTCGGTGACGATCCGCGAGATCGCGTCCTTCATGTCCTTGGCGCTGGTGAACAACGGGATGGTGTTGTCATAGCTTTTCGACATCTTGCGCCCATCCAGGCCCGGCAAGGTGGCGACGCTTTCTTCGATCAACGCCTCGGGCATGGTGAAAAACTCCCTGCCCTTGCCAAACAGGTGGTTGAAACGCTGGCCGATATCACGGGCCATTTCCACGTGCTGGATCTGGTCGCGGCCGACCGGCACCTTGTGCGCGTTGAACATCAGGATGTCCGCCGCCATCAATACCGGATAGCTGTACAGGCCCATGCTGATCCCGGCATCCGGGTCTTCGCCGTTTTCCAGGTTCTTGTCCACCGAGGCCTTGTAGGCGTGGGCGCGGTTGAGCAGGCCCTTGGCCGCGACGCAGGTGAGCAGCCAGGTCAGCTCGGGAATTTCCGGGATGTCGGACTGGCGGTAGAACGTCACCCGGTTCACATCCAGGCCACCAGCCAGCCAGGTCGCGGCGATTTCCATGCGCGAGCGCTGGATGCGCTGCGGGTCATCACACTTGATCAGGGCATGGTAGTCGGCCAGGAAGTAGAACGAATCGGCATTGGCGTCCTGGCTGGCGAGGATCGCCGGGCGGATGGCACCGGCGTAGTTGCCCAGGTGCGGGGTGCCGGTGGTGGTGATGCCGGTGAGGATACGGGTACGAGTCGTCATGGGTAATCGCTTATCAGACTGCTATCAATTCGAAAGGCGCGGCAGCACCAGATCCTTGAGATCGGTAAGCTTGCCATGAAAAAAGTGCCCGCATTCTGCCACTTTCAGCAGCTCATGGGGGCGTTTGAGGGCCGCGGACCAGTCGTAGACCAGTTGCGGGTCGACCACTTCGTCGGTTTGCGGCTGGATCACGGTCAGCGGGCAGCCCTGTGGAAGCTGGTCCTCATCACGCAAACGCATGACGGCCGGAGCGACCATGAACAGGTGCGCGAGTTTTTCGCCCTTGGCTTCCAGGCGCCCGCCCAGGCTTGCGGCCACAAATCCACCGAACGAGAAACCCAGCAAGGTGATGGGCAGGTCCGGGTGTTTTTCACGCAGCCAACTGACGGCAGCTTCGGCATCGTCCACTTCACCGGTGGCCATGTCATGGGTACCGGCACTGGCACCCACGCCACGGTAATTGAAACGCAAAGTAATCAAACCGGCGTCGCGGGAGGTGCGTTGCAGGGTCGATACGACTTTATTGAGCATGGTCCCACCCTGCACCGGGTTGGGGTGGCAGATCAGCGCCAGGCCACGCGGCTCGGGGTGATCCAGGTACAAGGCTTCCAATTGGCCTAGCGGGCCATCGATCAAAACGGGGGTTTCACGCATGAGCAAGGAATGAACTCCGTGACCTCTCAAGGGGTCGACTCGTCTAGCTAAAAGTCTGTGCATGGCATCATTGCGAGCTTAATCGCGGTATACAGCGCAGGTCCGAGCCGTTAACGTAAAGCAAAGCCGTTTATAGAGGAAGGACTCGTGGAACACTCGCTCTTAGTTTGGTTGTTGCCGACTCTTGCCCTGGTTGCCGGTGTCGCCATTGGATTCCTGGTTGCTCGCCTGCTGCCGAATGCCGCGCCTAACCGCACGCAGCGTCAGCTGGATGACATTCAGGAACGTTTTGACAGTTATCAGAACGAGGTTGTTACCCACTTCAACAGCACCGCGACCCTGGTCAAGAAGCTCACCCAAAGCTACCAGGAAGTACAGGATCACCTCGCCGATGGCGCCAACCGCCTGGCCCTGGACGACATCACCCGTCAGCGCCTGCTGGCCGCGCTGCATTCCGATGCCACGCAAACCCCACGGGAACGCCTGACCCCGCCGCGGGAAAACCAGGAACCGCCGCGGGACTACGCGCCAAAAACGCCGAACGCCCCCGGCATGCTGGATGAGCATTACGGCTTGAAAAAGTAAGGCGTTTTCAAACCACACAAAAAGCCCGGCTGATCGATGATCAGCCGGGCTTTTTGTTGGAACTGGATCGGCAGAACAATGGAGATCCCATGTGGGAGCGGGCTTGCTCGCCGTAGTTCAGCGCCGTACCGGACGCTTCTGCAACTTGCGCTGCAAGGTCCGGCGGTGCATGCCCAGGGCGCGGGCAGTGGCCGAAATGTTGCCTTCATGCTCGGTCAGCACGCGCTGGATGTGCTCCCACTGCAGGCGGTCCACCGACATCGGGTTCTCCGGCACGAGGGTGTCGAGGTCGGCATGCTCGGAGAGCAAGGCGGCCAGCACATCATCGGCGTCCGCCGGCTTGCACAGGTAGTTGCAGGCGCCGCGCTTGATCGCCTCGACCGCAGTGGCAATGCTCGAGTACCCGGTGAGGATCAGCACGCGCATTTCCGGGTCCAGCTCCAGCAACTTGGGCAACAGCACCAGGCCCGAGTCCCCGTCCATTTTCAGGTCCAGTGCCGCGTAGTCCGGCAGGTCGGCCTGGGCGATGGTCAGGCCTTCTTCGGCGGAACCTGCGGTGCTGACGCGAAACCCGCGACGGCTCATGGCTCGCGCCATCACGCGGGTAAAGGTGGCATCGTCATCTACCAGCAACAGGTGCGGCAGTTCTTCGCCTTCGACTTGGATCTCGTCACTCATCGATGTCTCCTCGTGCAGCACGGGGCAGGCGCAGCTCGGTGAGCGTGCCGCCTTCCTCATGGGGGTAAAGTTTCACCGAGCCGCCAGCACGGGTCACGCTGGCCTTGCTCAAGAACAGGCCCAGGCCGAAGCCTTTGCCCTTGGTGGTAAAGAATGGCTTGCCGATCTGCTCGGCAATGGCCAACGGCACACCGGCACCGTGGTCGCGAATGCTGATGGTGAGGTTTTCCCAATCCCAGTCCAGCTGCACTTCCAGCCCTTCCGGGCAGGCATCGGCTGCATTGTTCAACAGGTTCAACAACGCCTGGGTCAAATCTGGTGGTGGCGCCATGCGCGGCACTGCGCCCTGCCCCAGCAGGTGGAAACGGTAACTGGCTTCGGGCCGCATCAAGTGCCAGCGGTTCAGGGCTTCGTCCAGCCACTGGGTGACGTCTTGCATATCCACCGCCAGGCGCCGGTTGGCTTCAGCGGCGCGCACCAGTTGCTGCAGGGTTTGCTTGCACTGCTTGACCTGTTCCTGCAGCACGCTGAGGTCGTCCTGCAAGGCCGGGTCGTGATGGTCCTGGCGCATTTCCTTGATCAGCACGCTCATGGTTGCCAGCGGCGTGCCCAGTTCATGGGCCGCGCCGGCGGCCTGGGTCGCCACTGCCAGCAGTTGCTGGTCGCGCAGGCCTTCTTCACGGCGGATAGCGCGCAGTTCTTCCTGGCGCCGCAGTTCTTCGGCCATGCGCGCGGCAAAAAACGTGATCACCGCCGCCGACAGCGCGAAGCTCAGCCACATGCCGTAGATCTGCAGGTTTTCCCGGGCGATCGGGAAGGTTTCCAGGGGATAGAACTGCGCCAGCAACAAGGTGTACAGCGCCAGGGCAATCCCCGACAGAATCACCGAATAGCGCCACGGCAAGGTCACGGCGGCGATGGTCAGCGGTACCAGGTAATAGGAAACGAAGGGGTTGGTGGAACCGCCGGAGAAATACAGCAACACACTGTGGATAAACAGGTCGCAGGCCAGTTGCAGGGCGTACTCAAGCTCGGTCACTGGCCAGGTGGTGCGCAGCCGGATGGCCGTGAACACACACAGCACCGTGGAAAAGGCCAGGGTCACCCACAGTTGCAGCCAAGGCAGCGGCAGCAGTTCAAACCAATAGGCGAGCCCGACGGAACCGGCCTGTGCGGCCAGCACCAGGGTGCGGATAAACGTCAGGCGCCAGAGGTTCTGGCGAGTGGCGGAAGTCAGTTTTACGGGGGCGAGCATGAGCTCTCCTGATGAGCGCTCCAGGCGGATCGCAGCAAGTATAAACGAAGCGACAGTACAGGCAGCGCGTGTGTGGCCCTTTGACGCAGGTCATGGCTTATATGAAGGGTCAAGGCGGATTTTACCGTTCGTCGGCATCGTACCCAGATGTAGAGAATTTGTAACCCGCCGAACCCCAATCGCCCGTCTACAGTCTTACCGAACACGATCACCCTCAAGGAGCTTCCATGTCACGTTTCACTCGCAGTGCCGCCCTTATTGCCCTCAGCGTTGGCAGCGTCGCCAGCCTGCCTGCGCTGGCCGCCGATCAACTGCACTACAACCAGATTTCCCTGCGGGCCGAAGTCAGCCAGGAAGTGGCCCGTGACAAGATGATCGTCACCCTCTACACCGAGTCGCAAAACACCGACCCGGCCAAGCTCGCCGCCGAAGTCACGACCATCATGAACAAGGCGTTGGGCGAGGCTCGCGAAGTAAAAGGCGTGACCCTGCGCCAGGGCAGCCGCAACAGCTATCCGATCTACGACAACAAGAACCAGAAGATCACCGGCTGGCGCGAGCGCGCCGAACTGCGCCTGGAAAGCGCGGACTTTCCGGCGCTGTCCAAGCTCACCGGCGAGCTGCTCAACACCCTGAAAATGGACAATATGGACTTCGCCATTGCCGACCCAACCCGCAAGGCCAGCGAAGATGCCCTGCTCAAGGATGCGGTCGCCGCGTTCAAGGCCCGCGCCCAACTGGCCACCGATGCACTCGGCGGCAAGGGCTACAAGATCGTTAACCTGAACTTCAACACCAACGGCTACCCAATGCCGTACGCGCGAAATGGCGGCATGATGATGAAGGCGGCGGCAATGGATTCGGCGCCGACACCTGAAGTCGAAGCCGGCACCAGCCAGGTCAGCATGAGCGCCGATGGCGTGATTGAAGTACAGATGCCATAAGCCTTACCTGATGACCCACAACGGCGGTAACCTCGGTGACCGCCGTTTTTTTTGGCCGTTGTTTACCTGCCATCTCAGGGGTCACCATGGATAGAACTGTCTTCAAGCCGCTCCTTCTCGCTGCCAGCCTGCTGGCGTGCATGCCCACGGCCCAAGCGGCAAGCACCCTGGTCTACTGCTCCGAAGCCAGCCCCGCCGGGTTCGATCCGAGCCAGTACACCAGCGGCACCGATTTTGATGCCTCGGCCGAAACCGTGTTCAACCGCCTGACCCAATTCAAGCGCGGCGGGACCGAAGTCGAGCCGGGCCTGGCGACCCGTTGGGAGGTGTCCAAGGACGGCCTGGCCTACACCTTTCACCTGCGCGACGGGGTCAAGTTCCACAGCACCGAGTACTTCACCCCGACCCGCGACTTCAATGCCGACGATGTGCTGTTCACTTTCCAGCGCCTGCTGGACACCAACCATCCATTCCGCCAGGCCTACCCGTCCGAGTCGCCGTACTTCACCGATATGGGCCTGAACACCACGATCAAAAGCGTGGAAAAGCTCGACGAGCACAGCGTGCGCTTCAACCTCAATAACGTCGATGCCGCTTTCGTACAGAACCTGGCCATGAGCTTTGCGTCCGTGCAATCGGCCGAGTACGCGGCGCAGTTGCTTAAAGACGGCAAGGCCGCCGATATCAACCAGAAACCGATCGGCACCGGGCCGTTTGTGTTCAAGCGCTACCAGAAGGACTCGCAGATTCGCTACGTCGCCAATAAAGACTATTGGAAGCCTGAGGATGTGAAACTCGACAGCCTGGTATTTGCGATCACCCCGGACGCCGCGTCGCGCCTGCAAAAGCTCAAGGCCGGCGAATGCCAGGTCAGCGGCTATCCGCGCCCCTCGGATATCGAGGTGATGAAGCAGGATCCAAACCTGCGTGTGCTGCAGCAGGCGGGCTTCAACCTGGGCTTTCTGGCCTACAACGTGACCCATCCGCCGCTGGACCAGCTCAAGGTGCGCCAGGCCCTGGACATGGCCATCGATAAGCCGGCGATTATCCAGGCGGTGTACCAAAGTGCCGGGCAATTGGCGCAGAACGCACTGCCGCCGGCCCAGTGGTCTTATGACCCCAGCATCAAGGACGCACCGCACGACCCTGCCAAGGCCCGGGCGCTACTAAAAGAAGCAGGGGTTGCACCAGGTACCACCATCAATCTGTGGGCGATGACTGTGCAGCGCGCCTCCAATCCCAACGCGCGAATGTCGGCGCAGATGATCCAGCAGGATTGGGCCAAAGTCGGGATCACTGCCAATATCGTCAGCTATGAGTGGGGCGAATACATCAAGCGCGCAAAAAACGGCGAGCACGATGTGATGATCTACGGCTGGACCGGCGACAACGGCGACCCGGATAACTGGCTGGGCGTGCTCTACAGTTGTGCCGCGGTCAAGGGCAGCAACTATGCAAAATGGTGTAACCCGCAGTACGACCAACTGGTGCAGAAGGCCAAGCTCAGCAGTGACCGTGACGAACGCATCAAGTGGTATCAGCAGGCGCAAAAAATACTTAAGGATCAAGTACCTATAACGCCTATTGCGAACTCGACGGTTTTCCAGCCGCTGCGCAAGGAAGTCCAGGACTTCAAGATCAGCCCGTTTGGCCTGACACCGTTCTACGGCGTAAGTCTGAATAAGTAACAACCATGCCCCAACCGGGTGCGCCAGACACCTCGGTTGGGCTTATTCGGTGCACTCCACGCACCGAAAAAAGCCCTCGAAAATACAGTTTCGTGTCGAAAATTATATGAATGCGACATTCCTGTACGTTCGTACCACTCTTTGGCAGTTGTAGCCTCTCAACGTCTTGCAATGGGTATGGGGCCTGCATAAGTATCCGCAGGCCGACTCACGAGGTCGCCCTCAATTCCAAAAATGACAACAAATCATGAGGCCAACATGCTTAAACACGCAGTCATTCCGTTTTTAGTCAGCGCCGGTTTAATGGCCGCTGCACCTTTCGCCCAGGCGGCGACTAATCTGGTGTTCTGCTCCGAAGGGAGCCCGGCGGGTTTCGACCCAGGCCAGTACACCACCGGAACAGACTTCGATGCTTCGGCCGAAACCATGTTCAACCGGCTCAGCCAGTTCGAGCGCGGCGGCACCGCCGTGATTCCTGGCCTGGCCACCAGTTGGGACGTTTCCGAAGACGGCCTGACCTACACCTTCCACCTGCGCGAAGGGGTCAAGTTCCACACCACGCCGTACTTCAAGCCAACTCGTGAATTCAACGCCGACGACGTCCTCTTCACCTTCAACCGGATGATCAATAAAGACGATCCATTCCGTAAGGCCTACCCCACCGAGTTCCCGTACTTCACGGACATGGGGATGGACACCAACATCAAGAACATCGAGAAAATCGACGACCACACCGTCAAGTTCACCCTTGGCACCGTGGACGCCGCGTTTATCCAAAACCTGGCCATGAGCTTCGCCTCGCTACAGTCGGCTGAATACGCCGCCCAACTGTTGAAGGAAGGCAAGCCCCAGGACATCAACCAGAAGCCGGTCGGCACTGGTCCGTTCGTGTTCAAGAGCTACCAGAAAGACTCCAACATCCGCTACACCGGCAACAAGGACTACTGGAAGCCTGAAGACGTGAAGATCGATAACCTGATCTTCGCCATCACCACCGACCCATCGGTGCGTATCCAGAAGCTCAAGAAGAACGAATGCCAGGTGACCTTGTTCCCACGTCCGGCCGACCTCAAGGCACTGGGCGAGGACAAGACTTTGAAACTGCCGCACCAGGCCGGTTTCAACCTGGGCTATATCGCCTACAACGTCATGCCTGTGCTCAAGGGCCAGACTGCTGCCAACCCATTGGCCGACCTGCGCGTGCGCCAAGCCCTGGACATGTCGGTCAACAAGCAGCAGATCATCGACTCGGTATACCAGGGCGCAGGCCAACTGGCGGTCAACGCCATGCCGCCGACCCAGTGGTCCTATGACGAGACCATCAAGGACGTCCCGCACGACGTGGCCAAGGCCAAGGAACTGCTCAAGCAAGCCGGCGTCAAGGAAGGCACCGAGATCACCTTGTGGGCCATGCCCGTCCAGCGTCCGTACAACCCCAACGCCAAGCTGATGGCCGAGATGCTGCAAAACGACTGGAAGCAGATCGGCTTGAAGGTCAACATCGTCAGCTACGAGTGGGGTGAGTACATCAAGCGCTCCAAGGGCGGCGAGAACCAGGCCATGATCATCGGCTGGAGCGGTGATAACGGTGACCCGGACAACTGGCTGAACGTGCTGTTCGGCTGCGACTCCCTGTCCGGCAACAACTTCTCCAAATGGTGTGACAAGAAATTCGACGGCATCGTAAAAGAAGCCAAGGCCACCTCGGACGTCGCCAAGCGCACCGAACTGTATAAACAGGCGCAACACGTCCTCAAAGATGCAGTCCCCATGACACCTATCGCGCACTCGACGGTGTATCAACCCATGCGTTCCAACGTGCAGGACTTCAAGATCAGCCCATTTGGCTTGAATTCCTTCTACGGGGTGAGCGTCAGCAAGTAGTGATCTTTGACGGCGACGTTTCATAACGTCGCCGTTATTGCATCCGCCAAGATCCTAGGAATCGAACTACTTTCGCAGAGGCTGCCGTCCTACAGCGGCTAACTGCGCAGGTTCCGTCCGATACCTACACGGTCTGTCCGGTTCTGCGCATTTACTGCCCTGCCCTCGTTCCCTAACGTCGAGGTAGGCAAACGCGTAGTTCCGATACGGCATTTGCTGTGGATGGGAGCAGTGCTTTCGCCAAGCCAGGTAAGGCGTGGCGACTGTTCACTGACGAAAACGATAAACATGGATTGGGGGACAGTCATGCGCCATACCACCGTTCTATCCGCGATATTTGGCACCGGCCTGCTGGCCGTCGCCTCGATGGGCCAGGCTGCCGAGAAGAAAAGCCTGGTGTTCTGCTCCGAAGGCAGCCCGGCCGGGTTCGACACCGCGCAATACACCACCGCCACCGACAACGATGCGGCCGAACCGATCTACAACCGCCTGGTTGAGTTCGAAAAGGGTGAAACCGGCGTCGTACCAGGGCTGGCTACTAAGTGGGATATTTCGCCAGACGGCCTGACCTACACCTTCCACTTGCGCGAAGGGGTGAAGTTCCACAGCAACAAGGAATTCAAGCCAACACGGGATTTCAACGCCGATGACGTGCTATTCACCTTCAATCGCATGCTTGACCCCGACCACCCGTTTCGCAAGGCCTACCCCACCGAGTTCCCGTACTTCAACGGGATGAGCCTGAACAAGAACATCGCCAAGGTCGAGAAAACCGACCCGCACACCGTGGTGATGACCCTGAACACGGTCGACGCCGCGTTTATCCAGAACATCGCCATGAGCTTCGCCGCGATCCTCTCGGCCGAATATGCCGAGCAACTGCTCAAGGCCGGCAAACCCAGCGATATCAACCAGAAGCCGATCGGCACCGGGCCGTTCGTGTTCCAGCGTTACCAGAAGGATTCGCAGATCCGTTTCGCCGGCAACAAACACTACTGGGACCCGAGCAAGGTCAAGCTCGACCAGCTGATTTTCGCCATCAACACCGACGCCTCGGTGCGCGTGCAGAAGCTCAAGGCCAACGAATGCCAGGTCACCCTGCATCCACGCCCCGCCGACGTCGACGCCCTCAAGGCCGACCCGAACCTGCAACTGCTGACCAAGCCCGGCTTCAACCTCGGCTACATCGCCTACAACGTGCGACACAAGCCCTTCGACCAACTCGAAGTACGCCAGGCCCTGGACATGGCGGTGAACAAGCAGAGCATTCTCAATGCCGTGTACCAGGGCGCGGGGCAACTGGCGGTCAACGGTATGCCGCCAACCCAGTGGTCCTATGACGACACCATCAAGGACAGCGCCTACAACCCGGAAAAAGCCAAGGAATTGCTCAAGGCTGCCGGCGTCAAGGAAGGCACCGAGATCACCCTGTGGGCCATGCCCGTCCAGCGCCCGTACAACCCTAACGCCAAGCTGATGGCCGAGATGCTGCAAAGCGACTGGGCCAAGATCGGCCTCAAGGTCAAGATCGTCAGCTATGAGTGGGGCGAGTACATCAAGCGCATCAAGAACGGCGAGCACGATATCAGCCTGATCGGCTGGACCGGCGACAACGGCGACCCGGACAACTGGCTGGGCACCCTCTACAGCTGCGACGCCATCGGCGGGAACAACTACTCGATGTGGTGTGACCCGGCGTACGACAAGCTGATCAAGCAAGCCAAGGTCGTCACCGACCGTGAACAAAGGACTGTTCTGTACAAACAGGCGCAGCAACTGCTCAAACAGCAGGTGCCGATCACGCCTGTCGCCCACTCGACGGTCAACCAGCCGTTAAGCACCAAGGTCGAAGGTTTCAAAGTGAGCCCCTTCGGCCGCAACGTGTTCTCGGGCGTCAGTATTACCCCATAAAAAAATAACCGGATGCGCAGGGCCACGTTGGCCCTGTCGCAAACGTGTAGCTGTAATTCGCGAAATCTCCTACAGCAAACGTTTGCAAATGCTTGAAGAGTTACACACCCAATAGCCGGTTCACCCAATAAGGCCGGCATAAAAAAAAGAGAACCAAAGGAGCTCCACCCATGAAATTGAGCAGCAAAGTGCTACTGGCCATGGCCATCAGCAGCATCACCGCCACCGCTTACGCCGAACCTGCAAGCCAGCAATTCGTGCCGACCACGCTGGCCAGTGCCAGCGCCCAAAGCGAGGCCAAGGGCTTTATCGAAGATTTCAGCCTGGGCGGCACCACGCGTAACTGGTACTCCCACGAGAGCCTGTACCGTGGTGGCAAGTTCAAATACAAAGAGCACGGTGTGGCGAAGACCGACCGCAACCGTACCAACTGGATCCAGGGCACCATCCTCAACGCCAGCTCGGGGTTCACCCAGGGCACTGTTGGCGTCAAGACCGAAGTAGCGGTGTACAACGCTCTGGTTCTGGACCGCAGCAAACGCGATATCAAGGGCGGCTCTAACCGTACCTTGGCTCACTCTGACGGCAATGCCGTAGACCAATGGAGCAAACTGGGCCTGGCCAACGTGCAGTTCCGTGTCTCCAACACCACCTTGACGGCCGGTCGCCAGAACTTCAGCAGCGGCATCGTCGATACCATCGGCAACCGTCCCCTGCCATCGAGCTTCCAGGGTGTGAGCTTCAACAGCGAAGAGTTCAGCAACCTGTCGTTCCAGGGCGGCGTGTTTGACCGCGTCTCCCCACGTTCCGAACAGAGCCTGTCGAAGTTCCGCAGCGAGTACAGCCAACAAGGCGCCAACAGTGCGACAACCGACAAGGTCTACACCCTGGGCGCCAACTACCAGCCGTTCGAGAGCCTGAAAACCAGCTTCTTCGGCGCCAACGTCAAGGACTTCTGGAACCAGTACTACTTCGGTGCAACCCACCAGCTGGGTGACAGCCAAGTCCTGGCCTTGACCACCGGCCTGAACTATTACAAGACCGTCGATGAAGGCAAAAAACTGATGGGGGAGATCGACAACGATACCTACTCCCTGTCCCTTGGATTGGCTCACCAGGCTCACAGCCTGACCTTCTCCTACCAGCAAGTGAACGGTAACGAGTACTTCGACTACCTGCACGAAACCAACGGCATCTACCTGGCCAACTCCCTGACGTCGGACTTCAACGGCCCGAACGAGAAATCCTTCCAGGTCGCCTACGCCATCAACATGGCCGAATACGGCGTGCCGGGCCTGAAGTTCAACATCTACTCCGCACGCGGCTGGGGCATCGACGGTACCCACTACACGGGGAACAGCAACGGCGCCTACGCCTACACCGGCATCGAGACCCAGGACGGCGAAAAACACCAGGAATACGGCGTGGGCGCGGCATACGCGGTCCAGAGCGGCCCGCTCAAGGCCACCGCGATTCGTGCCACCTACGTCGAACACCGTGGCAGCGCCAACCAGTTTGACGGCAGCGTCAAAGAATTCCGTCTGGTTACCACCGTCCCGTTCAACATTCTTTAAATCGCACCAGGTAGACGGCGGGCTCAGGACGAGCCCGCCGTCTACGCTTGCCTGGTCCCATCGATTGCAGAGGGCTCTGAATGAAAATGCTCCCGCTACAAGCTGCCGTTGCCGCTGCGCTATTAAGCGTCGCTATCGGCGTATCGGCCAAACCCCTGGTGGTCTGCACCGAAGCCAGTCCGGAAGGCTTCGACCCGGTCCTGTACACCACGGCCGTCACCGCCGATGCCGCCGCCGAAACCATGTTCAACCGCCTGGTGGACTTCAAGCCCGGCACCACTGAAATCCAACCCGCACTCGCCAAATCGTGGGACATCAGCGAGGACGGCCTGACCTATACCTTCCACCTGCGAGATGACGTCAAGTTCCACACCACCGACTACTTCAAGCCCACGCGCAACCTGAATGCCGACGACGTGCTCTGGAGCTTCCAGCGCCAACTGGACCCCAAACACCCGTGGCACAACAAGTCCACCACCGGCTTCCCCTATTTCGAAAGCATGGGTTTCAAGGAACTGCTCAAAAGCGTCGAGAAGACCGATGACCACACGGTGGTCTTCACCCTGACCCGCCCTGAAGCTCCGTTCCTGGCCGATGTCGCGATGCCCTTCACCGCCATCCACTCTGCCGAGTACGCCGACAAGCTGCTGGCCGCCAACAAGACCGGCGAGCTCAACAGCAAGCCGATCGGCACCGGCCCGTTCATCTTTACCCGCTACCAGAAGGACGCCCAGGTGCGCTTCAAGGCCAACCCGGAATACTTCCGTGGCAAGCCGCCCGCCGACCCGCTGATCCTCGCCATCGCGGTGGATAACAACGTGCGCCTGCAAAAGCTCAAGGCCAATGAGTGCCAGATCGCCCTGTATCCCAAGCCTGACGACCTGCCCAGCATCAAGGCCGATCCAAACCTGAAGGTCGCGGAACTGGCGGCGATGACCACCGCCTACACCGCCATGAACACCACCCACAAGTACATGAGCGACGCGCGGGTACGCCACGCAATCAACATCGCGTTCGACAAACATGGCTATAACGAATCCCTGTACGGCAAAGGCAATGCCATCGACGCCACCGGCCCGTACCCGCCGACCCTGCTAGGCTTCAACGACAAGCTGAAAAACCCGGCCCGCGACCTGGACAAGGCCCGCGCCCTGCTCAAGGAAGCCGGCGTGCCGGAAGGCACCGAGTTCAGCCTGTTCACCCGCAACGGCGGCGGCCCGACCAACCCCAACCCGATGCTCGGCGCCCAGCGCATGCAGGCGGATCTGGCGCAGATTGGCCTCAAGGTCAATATCAAGGTCATGGAATGGGGCGAGATGCTCAAGCGCGCCAAAGCCGGCGAGCACGACATGGTTTCCGCCGGCTGGGCCGGGGACAACGGCGACCCAGACAACTTCCTCACGCCGAACCTGAGTTGCGATGCAGCGAAAAACGGCGAAAACTACGCCCGCTGGTGTAACGAAGAGTTTCAGGGCCTGATCGACAAGGCCCGCGCCGTGGCTGAACCCGCCGCGCGCGCCACACTCTATGAACAAGCGCTGGACGTTTTCGACAAGGACCAACCGTGGATTCCCATGGCTTACCCGAAAATGTTCACTGCCATGCGCAAGAACGTCGAGGGTTATACCCAAAGCCCCCTGACCAACAATAACTTCGCCACCACCCAGGTGAAGTAATAAGAGACGCCCGGCCCCGTCGACGTTGACGGGGCCGGACCTGCCTAACCGGCTGATTGAGGTACACAACACGATGTTTAGTTTTATTGCCCGCCGATTGGGGTTATTGATCCCCACATTCTTCGGCATCACGCTGCTGACCTTTGCGTTGATTCGCATGATCCCTGGCGACCCCGTAGAAGTCATGATGGGCGAAAGGCGGGTTGACCCCGAGATGCACGCCCAGGCAATGGAACGCCTTGGCTTGAACAAACCCTTGTATGCGCAATACCTGGACTACGTCGGCAAGCTCGCCCAAGGCGACCTCGGCGAATCCCTGCGTACCCGCACCAGCGTGTGGACCGAGTTCAGCGCCCTGTTCCCCGCGACCCTGGAACTGTCCATGGCCGCCCTGTTGTTCGCCGGCATCCTCGGGCTATTGGCCGGGGTGATCGCGGCACTCAAGCGAGGATCCCTGTTCGACCATGGGGTGATGGGCATCTCCCTGGCGGGATATTCGATGCCGATCTTCTGGTGGGGCCTGATCCTGATCATGTTCTTCTCGGTAAGCCTGGGCTGGACCCCGGTTTCCGGGCGCATCGACCTGCTCTACGACATCGAGCCACGCACCGGTTTCATGCTGATCGACACCCTGCTGGCCGACGAACCGGACGCGTTCTGGGATGCACTGCACCACCTGATCCTGCCGGCCATCGTGCTCGGCACCATCCCGCTGGCAGTGATTGCGCGGATGACCCGCTCCTCGATGCTTGAAGTCCTGCGCGAAGACTACATCCGCACCGCCAAGGCCAAAGGCCTGTCGCCGGCGCGCGTGGTGTTCGTGCACGGCCTGCGTAACGCGCTGATCCCGGTGCTGACCGTGGTCGGCCTGCAAGTCGGCACGCTGCTGGCCGGTGCGGTCTTGACCGAGACCATCTTCTCCTGGCCCGGCATCGGCAAATGGCTGATCGAAGCCATTGGCGCGCGGGACTACCCGGTGGTGCAAAACGGCATCCTGCTGATCGCCTGCCTGGTGATCCTGGTGAATTTCGTGGTGGATATCCTCTACGGCTTCGCCAACCCACGCATCCGTCACCAGCGCTGAGACCATGACCATGACCACACCAACTCAAGTGTCAGCAGTCGATCAGAGCCTGCTGTACCCGTCGCCGTACAAAGAATTCTGGCAAGCCTTCTCCAAGAACAAGGGCGCGGTTGCCGGCATGCTGTTTATGTTGCTGATCGTGTTCTGCGCGATTTTCGCCCCCTGGGTCGCGCCCCATAACCCCAGCGAGCAATACCGCGACTTCCTGCTGACCCCGCCGTCGTGGCTGGAAGGCGGGCAGATGCAGTTTTTGCTGGGCACCGACGAACTGGGCCGTGACTTGCTGTCGCGCCTGATCCAGGGCTCGCGCCTGTCATTGCTGATCGGTTTGTCGTCGGTGGTGATGTCGCTGATCCCGGGGATCCTGCTGGGCCTGTTCGCCGGGTTCTTCCCGCGCTTGCTCGGCCCGACCATCATGCGTCTGATGGACATCATGCTGGCCCTGCCCTCGCTGCTGCTGGCCGTGGCGATTGTCGCCATCCTCGGCCCTGGCCTGATCAACACCGTGATCGCGATTGCCATTGTGTCGTTGCCGTCCTACGTGCGCCTGACCCGCGCGGCGGTGATGGGCGAGCTCAACCGTGACTACGTGACCGCCGCGCGCCTGGCCGGTGCCGGCCTGCCGCGCCTGATGTTCGTCACCGTGCTGCCCAACTGCATGGCGCCATTGATCGTGCAGGCCACCTTGAGCTTCTCCTCGGCGATTCTCGATGCCGCCGCCCTGGGCTTCCTCGGCCTTGGCGTGCAACCGCCGACGCCTGAGTGGGGCACCATGCTGGCTTCGGCCCGTGACTACATCGAACGCGCCTGGTGGGTTGTAAGCCTGCCTGGCTTGACCATTTTGCTCAGCGTGCTGGCAATCAACCTGATGGGCGACGGACTGCGCGATGCGCTGGACCCGAAACTCAAGAATGCCGCGTGAGGAGATTCCCATGTCACTGCTAGAAATCAAGAATCTCAATGTGCGCTTCGGCGACAAAACCGCTGTGCCGGTGGTCGATGGCCTCGATCTGGCCGTGGACAAAGGCGAAGTACTGGCCATCGTTGGCGAGTCGGGTTCGGGTAAATCCGTGACCATGATGGCGCTGATGGGCCTGATCGAGCATCCCGGCATCGTCACCGCCGACTCCCTGACTTTCGACGGCAAGGACATGCTCAAGCTGAGCAACCGCCAGCGCCGGCAGATCGTCGGCAAAGACCTGGCGATGGTGTTCCAGGACCCGATGACCGCGCTGAACCCCAGCTACACCGTGGGTTTCCAGATTGAAGAAGTACTGCGCCTGCACCTGAAAATGTCCGGCAAGCAAGCGCGCAAGCGGGCCATCGAACTGCTGGAAAAGGTCGAGATCCCAGGCGCTTCCAGCCGCATGGATGCCTACCCGCACCAGCTGTCCGGCGGCATGAGCCAGCGTGTGGCAATTGCCATGGCGATTGCCGGCGAGCCAAAACTGCTGATCGCCGACGAGCCGACCACGGCCCTGGACGTGACCATCCAGGCGCAGATCATGGAGCTGCTGCTGGCCCTGCAAAAAGAGCAGAACATGGGCCTGGTGCTGATCACCCACGACCTCGCGGTAGTGGCCGAAACCGCCCAGCGCGTGTGCGTGATGTACGCCGGCCAAGCGGTGGAAGTCGGCCAGGTGCCCGGCCTGTTCGACGTACCGGCGCACCCGTACAGCGAGGCATTGCTGGCCGCGATCCCGGAACACAGCATGGGCGCTGCGCGTCTGTCGACGCTGCCGGGCATCGTCCCCGGCCGTTATGACCGCCCGCAAGGCTGCCTGCTGTCGCCTCGCTGCCCGTATGTGCAAGACAGCTGCCGCCAGACCCGTCCGACCCTGGACCCGCAAGCCCACAGCCTTGTGCGCTGCTTCTACCCCTTGAACCAGGAGGTGGCGTAATGGCCGTCGTTCTTACCGCCCGCGACCTGACCCGTCACTACGAAGTGTCCCGTGGCCTGTTCAAGGGCCACGCCACCGTGCGCGCGCTCAATGGCGTGTCGTTCGAACTGGAAGCCGGCAAGACCCTCGCCGTGGTGGGTGAGTCCGGGTGCGGCAAATCCACCCTGGCCCGTGCGCTGACGCTGATTGAAGAGCCGTCGTCCGGCTCCTTGAAAATCGCCGGCCAGGAAGTCGCCGGCGCCGACAAGGCCCAGCGCAAGCAACTGCGCAAAGACGTGCAGATGGTGTTCCAGAGCCCCTACGCCTCGTTGAACCCACGGCAGAAAGTCGGCGATCAACTGGGCGAGCCGCTGCTGATCAACACCAACCTGTCGGCCGCCGAGCGCCGTGAAAAGGTCCAGGCGATGATGAAGCAGGTGGGCCTGCGCCCTGAGCATTATCAGCGCTACCCGCACATGTTCTCCGGGGGCCAGCGCCAGCGGATCGCCCTGGCCCGCGCGATGATGCTGCAACCCAAGGTGCTGGTGGCGGATGAACCGACCTCGGCGCTGGACGTGTCGATCCAGGCCCAGGTGCTCAACCTGTTCATGGACCTGCAGCAGCAGTACAACACGGCGTATGTGTTCATCTCCCACAACCTGGCGGTGGTGCAACACGTTGCCGACCACGTGATGGTGATGTACCTCGGCCGCCCGGTGGAAATGGGCGCGAAGAACGACATCTACGAGCGCCCGCTGCACCCTTATACCCAGGCGTTGCTGTCGGCCACTCCGACCATTCACCCGGACCCGAACAAGCCGAAGATCAAGATCGTCGGCGAGTTGCCCAACCCGCTGAACCCGCCTTCCGGCTGCGCCTTCCACAAGCGCTGCCCGTATGCGACCGAGCGCTGCAGCAGTGAAGAACCGCTGCTGCGCGAACTGGACAACCGCCAGGTGGCTTGCCATCACGCGGAGCAGTTCGTCGCCTAACCCCCTGTAGGGGTGGGCTTGTGTGGGAGCGGGCTTGCCCGCGATAGCATCAGCGCGGTTTAACTGACAGTGCAAGGTGCCTGCATCGCGGGCAAGCCCGCTCCCACACAAGCCCGCTGCCACAGGGCAATACAGCGTTGTACAGCCTCTCCCGCCAGATTGCGCATCAGTCTGGCGGGAGGGGCTTTTTTGTTTTTAGCTAAGTGTAAAAATTGTAAATGATATTTACTTGTATTTGATAATGACTAGCATTCCGGCGCGTAGAGCGCGCCGAATCCTGCTGGAAGGCAATTCTGGTGCATCTCGCTCAGTTGCCACCTTTCATAAAGGATTTTGCGGACATGTCACCTCGATTCAGGCTCAGCCACTTCTCCCTGGCGTTTATCGCCGCCCTTTCATCCCCTGCGCTGCTGGCGGACACCCTGGAAAGAGAGCGCGATAAAGTGCCGGTAGAAGCTAGCGACTTGCCCGTCGATGGCACCTCCCAGGCCCTGGAGCTGAGCGAAACGCGCATCCTGGGCACCGCCGCCGAAGAGCTCAAGCAGGCCCCCGGCGTGTCGATCATCACCGCCGAAGACATCAAGAAACGCCCACCTACCAACGATCTGTCGGACATCATCCGCCGTGAACCCGGCGTCAACCTGAGCGGCAACAGTTCCAGTGGCAGCCGAGGCAACAACCGCCAGATCGACCTGCGCGGCATGGGCCCGGAAAACACCCTGATTCTGATCGATGGCAAGCCCTCGACCTCGCGCAATGCCGTGCGCTACGGCTGGAGCGGCGACCGTGATACCCGTGGCGAGACCAACTGGGTACCGGCCGAGGAAGTCGAACGCATTGAAATCCTGCGCGGCCCGGCCGCCGCGCGCTACGGCTCCGGGGCCATGGGCGGGGTGATCAACATCATCACCAAGCGCCCCACCGACCAGTTGCACGGCTCGCTGACCACTTACGTGTCGCTGCCCGAAGACGATGCCGAAGGCATGAGCAAGCGCACCAACTTCAACCTCAGCGGGCCGCTGAGCGATACCCTGGCGTTCCGGGTATATGGCGGCCTGAACAAGACCGATGCCGACGACTCCACCATCAACCAGGCCGAGCAGGCCACCGCCGACTCGCTGGTCGCCGGCCGCGAGGGTGTGCGCAACAAAGACGTCAACGGCTTGCTCAGCTGGCAATTCACCCCTGAGCAAACCCTGGACCTGGAAGCCAGCTACAGCCGCCAGGGCAATATCTTCGCCGGCGACACCATGCTCAACGGCGGTGGCGTGTTCGTTAACAGCCTGGTCGGCAAAGAAACCAGCGTGATCCAGCGCAGCAGTTTCTCCGCCACCCACCGTGGCGAGTTCGACTGGGGCTCGACCCTGGCCTCCCTGAGCCACGACCTGACCCGCAACGCACGCCTCAACGAAGGCCTGGCCGGCTCCGGCGAGGGCGCGCCCTCCGCCACCGCTGGCCGTTTCGAATCGCGCTTGCGCAACACCCGGGCCACCGCCGAGGTCAACCTGCCCCTGAGTTTCGGCACCGAGCAGGTGCTGACCCTGGGCAGCGAATACCTCTACGAGTCGATGAACGACCCAGGCTCGCTGCGCCCACAAAGCTACGACCCAGGCACCGGCGGCGTGCCGAGCATTCCGGGGATGAGCCGCAGCAGCACCAAGACCACGGCCTCCAGCTACGCGCTGTTCGCCGAGGACAACATCGAAGTCGGCAGCAAGACCATCATCACCCCCGGCCTGCGCTACGACGATCATGAAGAATACGGCGGCAACTGGAGCCCGAGCCTCAACGCCTCGCACCAGTTGACCGATGAACTGAGCCTCAAGGGCGGGATTGCCCGGGCCTACAAGACGCCCAACCTGTACCAGTCCAACCCCAACTACTTGCTGTACAGCCGTGGTAACGGCTGCAACGCCGGCGAAACCAACTCCGGTGGCTGCTACCTGGTGGGCAACCCGGACCTGAAACCGGAAATCAGCGTCAACAAGGAAATCGGCCTGGCCTATGACAAAGGCACCTGGCGCACCAGCGCGACTTACTTCCGTAATGACTACAAGAACAAAATTAACGCCAGCAACACCGCCGCCTACCGCCTGGACGGCGGGCGCCGTGTGCTGGAATGGGAAAACAGCGGCGCCGCGCTGGTGCAGGGGGTCGAAGGCAACCTGTTCATGAGCTTGCGCGACGACCTGGACTGGAACACCAACCTGACCTACATGATCGACTCCAAGGACAAGGACACCGGCGAGCCGCTGAGCGTCATTCCCAAGTACACGGTCAACACCACGCTGGACTGGCAGGCCACCGACAAGCTGTCGTTCCAGGTTAGCGGCACCTACTACGGCAAGCAGGAGTCGCCAACCCTCAACTCGCGCAGCGCCAGCAACTATGATCGCAGCGCCCAGCAGGACGTGGACCCGTACGGCTTGATGGGCTTGAGCAGCGGCTACGAGTTCAACAAGAACCTGAGCGTACGCGTGGGCATCGAAAACCTGCTGGACAAGCGCCTGTATCGCAAAGGCAATGCTGATGATGCGGGCGCCCAGACGTACAACGAACCGGGTCGGGCGTATTTTGCGTCGGTGACGGCTTCGTTCTAAGGCCAGTTACCTGCGCCTGTATCTCTGCTCCGCCCGGCATGCCTGGCGGAGCTTTTTTAACGGTCATTCTGGCGCACGTAATTACCGCCTATTCGCGATAAAACCAACGACAAGTCCGACATTAAAAACAGCACCAATCCCCGCCTCACAGACTAACTTTCTGTAACTTGTAACCTCTATGTTTCCGCAATTGCGCAACGCCACGCGCAAAGAATAAAGTCCGCCCGCTGCAACTTCTTATATTCTTTGCGAGGGCTGTCATGCGAGACATTTCAAAATCCCTGGAAAAGCTGCTGTCTGATATCTACGAGGACGGCGACGTGTCGCTGGCGGAGTTCAAGGCCTTGCAGGTCGAGTCTGACCGGCGCTGGGAAAGAGTGGTCGATGAACTGGGGAATAACAATACACTGCTGTCTTTTCAAAGTGCGATGGATGTTGCCATGCACCTATTGTTCTTGAGTGTGAACTATATAAAAAATCAGGAAATCACTGACGTGGGCGAAGCAATTGTCAAAGATGCAATAGCCGCACAAGTTGAAACCCTAAGAGCGGGGGCTGATCTAAGCCTGAAACAACTTAAAGTTGGGCCCAACACCTAATAATCTACCGCCAAATAAAAAGGCGAAGCCATCACAGCTTCGCCTTTTTTCGTACCGCTAACCCTTAGTGATGCTCGCGCGTCGCCCGGAATTTCACATCCGGCCAGCGCTCTTCCATCAGCGCCAGGTTGACCCGCGTCGGCGCCAGGTAGGTCAGGTGACCGCCGCCGTCGATGGCGAGGTTTTCCACGGCCTTGTTGGAAAACTCTTCGAGCTTCTTCTTGTCGCTGCAATCAATCCAGCGCGCGGAGTACACGGTGATCGGCTCGTAGGAGCATTCGACCTTGTATTCCTCTTTCAAGCGGCTGGCCACCACATCGAACTGCAGCACACCCACGGCGCCGAGGATGATGTCGTTGCTGCGCTCGGGGAAGAACACCTGGGTGGCGCCCTCTTCCGCCAACTGCTGCAAGCCCTGGCGCAGTTGCTTGGACTTGAGCGGGTCGCGCAGGCGTACGCGGCGGAACAGTTCCGGGGCGAAGTGCGGGATGCCGGTGAAGCCCAGCGCTTCGCCTTCGGTGAAGGTGTCGCCGATCTGGATGGTGCCGTGGTTGTGCAGGCCGATGATGTCGCCGGCAAACGCCTCTTCCAACTGCTCACGCTCCGAGGAGAAGAACGTCAGGGCGTCGCCGATACGCACGTCCTTGCCGGTGCGTACGTGGCGCATCTTCATGCCTTTTTCGTATTTGCCGGAGCAGATACGCATAAAGGCGATACGGTCGCGGTGCTTGGGGTCCATGTTCGCCTGGATCTTGAACACGAAACCGCTGAATTTCTCTTCAACCGGCTCCACGGTCCGTTCGTTGGCAACGCGGGCCAGTGGTTTCGGTGCCCAGTTGACCACCGCATCCAGTACGTGGTCGACGCCGAAGTTGCCCAGGGCGGTACCGAAGAACACCGGGGTCAGTTGCCCGTCGAGGAATTCCTGCTGGTTGAACTCGTGGCAGGCGCCCTGCACCAGTTCCAGTTGGTCGACGAAGCGGTCGTACTCGTCACCCAGGTGGGCGCGGGCCTCATCGGAGTCGAGTTTCTCGATGATCTTCACATCGGTGCGTTCATGACCGTGGCCGGCGGTGTAGACAATGATGTAGTCGTCGGCCAGGTGGTACACGCCCTTGAAGTCGCGGTAGCAACCAATCGGCCAGGTGATCGGCGCGGCCTTGATCTTCAGGACGGCTTCGATTTCATCCAGCAGTTCGATCGGGTCGCGGATGTCACGGTCGAGTTTGTTGATAAAGCTGACGATCGGCGTGTCACGCAGGCGGCACACGTCCATCAGGGCGATGGTGCGGGGCTCGACACCCTTACCACCGTCGAGGACCATCAAGGCCGAGTCCACCGCGGTCAGGGTGCGGTAGGTGTCTTCGGAGAAGTCTTCGTGGCCCGGGGTGTCGAGCAGGTTGATCATGTGGTCGCGATAGGGGAACTGCATGACCGACGTGGTAATGGAAATACCCCGTTGCTTCTCCATCTCCATCCAGTCGGAGGTGGCATGGCGATCAGACTTGCGGGATTTCACCGTGCCGGCCACTGCGATCGCCTTGCCCATCAGCAGGAGCTTTTCGGTGATGGTGGTTTTACCGGCATCGGGGTGGGAAATAATGGCGAAAGTGCGGCGTTTCGCGACTTCGGCGGCCTGGTGGGTCATGGGAAATCGCCTGGCAGGTGAGTCAAAAAAGGGCGGCGAGTATAGCGCAAACCCAGGGAGCCGGACCACCGTTCACCCGATTGGGGGTGGCTAAATGCTGCCAAGTATGGAACCTTTTAAAAGGTAGAGACGTCCACTCCCCTGCTACCGCACTCGTAACAGGGGCTGAAAAATCAGCAAGTTAGCCTGACGAGGCTGCGCTCATGGCTTGATCGCATACCGCATTGCCGGTATCGGCGAGCTGCTTTTCGCGAACATATTCGCCGACAGCCAGGAATGGCATTGCCGCTCGGAAATGTGTTCGCCGACAAAAGAAAAAAGGAGTCCGCCTGTGGCTATTCGCTATGGCAAAGGGCTGATAGGAGGAGCGGTTGTCGTCGCTCTCCTGGCCCTGCTGGTCCACTGGATCGGCATCAACACGATCGAGATGTACCGCGACGATTTGTTGTTTTACCTGCAAGCTCACCTGATTCTTGTACTTGTCTCCATGCTGGCTGCCCTGATCGTAGGGATCCCCGCCGGTATCCTGCTCAGCCGACCGAATATGGTCGGGCGCGCAGAACGTTTCATGCAGATCTTCAACATCGGCAACACCGTCCCTCCCCTGGCCGTACTGGCCATCGCCCTCGGCGTCCTCGGCATCGGCAGTGGCCCGGCCATCTTCGCCCTGTTCCTCGCCTCCTTGCTGCCCATCGTGCGCAATACCTACGAAGGCCTGAAAAACGTACAGGGTTCCTTGAAGGAAGCCGCCGTCGGCATCGGCATGACCCCGCGCCAGGTGCTGTTTCGCGTCGAACTGCCCAACGCCGTGCCGATCATCATCGGTGGTGTACGTGTGGCCCTGGCGATCAACGTCGGCACCGCACCGCTGGCGTTCCTGATTGGCGCCAACAGCCTGGGCAGCCTGATCTTCCCCGGCATTGCCCTGAACAATCAGCCGCAATTGCTACTCGGCGCCGCGTGTACCGCGTTGCTGGCGTTGCTGCTTGACGGTCTGGTGACCATGGCCAGCCGCCTCTGGCTGGAACGCGGGTTGCGTCCGTCTTAAGGCTGGGTAAAGGAATCGACATGAAAAAACTGACTTTGATATTGAGCTGCGTCCTGCTGTTTGCAGGCATTGCGCAAGCCGCTGAAAAACCGGTGATCCGTATCGGCGCCCGGGTCTTCACCGAGCAGACCCTGCTCGCCGAAATTACCTCCCAGTACCTGCGCACCAAGGGCTACGACACCCGCGTGACCGGCGGCCTGGGCAGCAACCTGGCGCGCAGTGCCCAGGAGAGCGGGCAACTGGACCTGATCTGGGAGTACACCGGCGTGTCCCTGGTGGCCTACAACCATGTGGACGAGAAGCTCGACAGCGAACAGTCCTACGCACGGGTGAAAGAACTCGACGCAAAAAAAGGCCTGGTCTGGCTGTCGCCGTCGAAGTTCAGCAACACCTACGCCCTGTCCCTGCCGGAAAACGTGGCCAAGGAGTATCCGCAGATCAACACCATCAGCGACCTGACCAAGGCCCTGGCCGAGCCAACCCGTGAAAACCGCCTGGTGGCCCTGGATACCGAGTTCGCCAACCGTTCCGACGGCATGGCCGGCATGGTCAAGCTGTACGGCATGAACCTCACCCGCAAGAACACCCGGCAGATGGACGCAGGCCTGGTCTACACCGCCCTGCGTAATGGCCAGGTATTTGCCGGCCTGGTGTACACCACCGATGGCCGCCTCAACGCCTTCAAGTTGAAGCTGCTGGAAGATGACCTGCACTACTTCCCGGACTACACCGCAGCCCCGGTGGTACGCCAGGTTTATCTGGATGCCCACCCGCAATTGGCCGCCGACCTCAAGCCACTGGCGGCGCTGTTCGACGATGAAACCATGCGCCAGCTGAACGCGCGGGTCGACGTCGACCATGAAAGCCCATCGGCCGTTGCCGCTGACTTCCTGCGCCAGCACCCACTCAACTAAAAGAGGAGAAGACATGGAATTTCTGAACGCCTTTTCCCATCTTGATTGGGCCCAAGTCCTGCACCTGACCTGGCAGCACATCACCCTGGTCGGGATCGCCGTGATCCTTGCGATTGTCGTCGGCGTGCCCCTGGGCGTGCTGATGACCCGCTTCCCGACCCTGGCCGGCCCGTTGCAGGCCAGCGCCACGGTGCTGCTGACCGTGCCGTCGATTGCCCTGTTCGGCCTGCTACTGCCGTTCTACTCCAAGTTCGGCCAGGGCCTGGGGCCGATGCCGGCGATCACCGCCGTGTTCCTCTACTCCCTGCTGCCGATCATGCGTAACACCTACCTGGCCCTGACCGGTGTCGAGCCGGGCATCCGCGAAGCCGCCAAAGGCATCGGCATGACCTTCGGCCAGCGCCTGCGCATGGTCGAGCTGCCCATCGCCGTGCCGGTGATCCTCGCCGGCGTGCGCACCGCCGTGGTGATGAACATCGGTGTGATGACCATTGCCGCCACCATCGGCGCCGGTGGCCTGGGTGTACTTATTCTGGCTTCCATCAGCCGCAGCGACATGTCGATGCTGATCGTTGGCGCCGTGCTGGTCAGTCTCCTGGCCATCTTCGCCGACCTGCTTCTGCAATGGCTGCAACGCTCGCTGACTCCAAAAGGATTGCTCAAATGATCGAACTTCAAAACCTGTCCAAGACCTTCCAAAGCAACGGCAAGACTGTCACCGCCGTTAACGACGTGAGCCTGACTGTCAATGAAGGCGAGATTTGCGTATTCCTCGGCCCCTCGGGCTGCGGCAAGAGCACCACGCTGAAAATGATCAACCGCCTGATCAAGCCCACCTCGGGCAAGATCCTGATCAACGGCGAAGACACCACCGACCTCGACGAAGTGACCCTACGCCGCAATATCGGCTACGTGATCCAGCAGATCGGCCTGTTCCCCAACATGACCATCGAGGAAAACATCGTGGTGGTGCCCAAGCTGCTGGGCTGGGACAAGCAGAAGTGCCACGACCGCGCCCGCGAGTTGATGAGCATGATCAAGCTCGAACCCAAGCAGTATCTGCACCGCTACCCCCGTGAATTGTCCGGTGGCCAGCAACAGCGGATCGGCGTGATCCGCGCCCTGGCGGCC
This sequence comes from Pseudomonas sp. HC1(2025), assembly GCF_058742075.1. Taxonomy (NCBI): domain Bacteria; kingdom Pseudomonadati; phylum Pseudomonadota; class Gammaproteobacteria; order Pseudomonadales; family Pseudomonadaceae; genus Pseudomonas; species Pseudomonas sp. HC1(2025). The sequence goes on from NZ_CP196017.1 coordinate 4,923,734, forward strand.
GACGCGCCATTGCTGCTGATGGATGAGCCATTCGGCGCGGTCGACCCGATCAACCGCGAGATGATCCAGAACGAGTTCTTCGAGATGCAGCGCGCATTGAACAAGACGGTGATCATGGTCAGCCATGACATCGACGAGGCGATCAAGCTGGGCGACAAAATCGCCATCTTCCGCGCCGGCAAGCTGTTGCAGATCGACCACCCGGACACCCTGCTGGCCCATCCTGCCGACGAGTTTGTCAGCAACTTTGTCGGCCAGGACAGCACCCTCAAGCGCCTGCTGCTGGTCAAGGCCGAAGACGCGGCGGACAACGCCCCGTCGGTCAGCCCGGAAACGCCGGTGGCCGATGCCCTGGAGCTGATGGACGAGCATGACCGGCGCTATGTGGTGGTCACCTGCGCCGAGAACAAGGCCCTGGGTTATGTACGACGTCGCGACCTACATCGTCAGACGGGTACCTGCGCCCAATACCTGCGCGAGTTCAACGCCACGGCGGCGTTTGACGAGCACTTGCGCATCCTGTTGTCGCGCATGTACGAGTTCAACCGCTCGTGGCTGCCGGTGATGGATGCCGAGCGGGTGTTTTTGGGTGAAGTGACCCAGGAATCGATTGCCGAGTACCTGAGCTCCGGTAAGTCCCGTGGGGGCAAGACCAGTATCGTGTCGCCTGCCGAGACTGCCTTGGCCTGATAGACCGCTATCGCAGGCAAGCCAGCTCCCAAAGTTGGAATGCAATCCCTGTAGGAGCTGGCTTGCCTGCGATGAATACACCGTAAATCCATCTGATCAGCCCCATCCGGGGAACATCAATCCGTCACACCGGTCGGTTACATAAGTAGCTGCACGGGATCGCGCGACGAACGCGTGCAAAAACGCGACATTTTTAGTTGATCTCAAGCTCCTCACGCCCTAAAGTTCGCGCCGAACGTCCATGCTGGAAACGATCCATCCGGCTCAAGTACTGACGACGAGACAGCAAGGCCAAGGGAAGCTTATCCCGTGGCCTTTTTGCTTTCGGCGACATGCCTTGGGAAGTAGGCGAACCAAAGTGGGGATACGGAGGACGTTCATTTGCACCCATTGATCAATTTAGTTTGCCCTTAGGAGTTCCCAGCATGTCGATCAACGTCGAAGACTATTTCGCGCGCGCCACCTTTGACAAAATGAAGGCGTTCGCCGACAAGCAAGAAACCCCGTTCGTGGTGATCGACACCGCGATGATCAGCCAGGCCTACGATGACCTGCGCGCCGGTTTCGAATTCGCCAAGGTGTACTACGCCGTCAAGGCCAACCCTGCCGTCGAGATCATCGACCTGTTGAAAGACAAGGGTTCGAGCTTCGACATCGCCTCGATCTACGAGCTGGACAAGGTCATGGACCGCGGCGTCAGCGCCGACCGTATCAGCTACGGCAACACCATCAAGAAATCCAAGGACATCCGCTACTTCTACGAGAAAGGCGTGCGCCTGTTCTCCACCGACTCCGAAGCCGACCTGCGCAACATCGCCAAGGCCGCGCCGGGCTCCAAAGTCTATGTGCGTATCCTTACCGAAGGCTCGACTACGGCTGACTGGCCTTTGTCGCGCAAATTCGGCTGCCAGACCGACATGGCCATGGACCTGCTGATCCTCGCCCGCGACCTGGGCCTGGTGCCTTACGGCATCTCGTTCCACGTGGGTTCGCAGCAGCGTGATATCAGCGTGTGGGACGCAGCCATCGCCAAGGTCAAGGTGATCTTCGAGCGCTTGAAAGAAGAAGACGGCATCCACCTCAAGCTGATCAACATGGGCGGTGGCTTCCCGGCCAACTACATCACCCGCACCAACAGCCTGGAAACCTACGCCGAAGAAATCATCCGCTTCCTCAAGGAAGACTTCGGTGACGAGCTGCCGGAAATCATCCTGGAGCCGGGCCGTTCGTTGATCGCCAACGCCGGGATCCTGGTCAGCGAAGTGGTATTGGTTGCACGTAAATCCCGTACCGCCGTCGAGCGCTGGGTGTACACGGATGTGGGCAAGTTCTCCGGCCTGATCGAAACCATGGACGAAGCCATCAAGTTCCCGATCTGGACCGAGAAAAAAGGCGAGATGGAAGAAGTGGTGATCGCCGGTCCTACCTGCGACAGCGCCGATATCATGTACGAAAACTACAAGTACGGCCTGCCGCTGAACCTGGCCATTGGTGACCGCCTGTACTGGCTGTCCACCGGTGCGTACACCACCAGCTACAGCGCCGTTGAATTCAACGGTTTCCCACCGCTGAAATCCTTCTACGTCTGACCCCGTAGGAGCCGGCTTGCCGGCTCCTACAGCTCTTCTGCGCGTTGCTGGTAGGCAGCAGCCATGGCGCGAATCTGCGGATCATTCGCCGCCGCCAGCGCTTTGTGCGCCACCTGCAAAAACTTCAGATTCCCGCCTTCCAGCGCCCGGTGCAGCCACTCCAGCGCCGCCTCGATCTGGCCTTGATCCGCCAGCACCGCCGCATAACTGAACTGCCCGCGAAAATCCCCACCTTCGGCCGAGCGACGATACCAATCGCGCGCTGCGGGCAGGTCTTGCGCGCAAAATTGCCCGTCTTCCAGGTATCGCCCCAACAGGTTCATCGACTTGGCATGCCCCCGTTCGGCAGCCTGGCGGTAACAGGCCAGCGCCTGTTGCTGGTCTGGCGTCACACCGCGCCCGGTGGCCAGCAAGTTGGCGTAGTTGTACAACCCCCAATCCAGCCCCGCCTCTGCTGCCTGGCGATACTCGACGGCCGCCGCCCGCTCATCGGCGGCGCAACCCCAGCCGTGTTCCAGGCAGCGCCCCGCCATATTGCGTGCCATCAGGTGCCCGCCCTGTGCCGCAATCCGGAACCAGCGCAGGGCCAGTGCTTCATCGCGCTCGATCCCGCGCCCTTCCAGGAGGATTTGCCCCAGTAGCGCCTGGGCATCGAGCACGCCCTCCTTCGCCGCCATCAGGATCGCCTGGGCCGCGCGGGCCGGTGATTCGTCGAGCATGGCGCGCAGTTGTTCGCCGTCGAGGCGTTCTTCGCGGCGCAAGTGAAAAGCCATGCTCAGACCTCGACCCAGCGACGCAACAGGTTGTGATAGGTGCCGGTGAGCTGGATCAGGGCCGGGTGGTCCGGTACGTCACGGCTCAGTTGCTGGATCGCACCGTCCATTTCGAACAGCAACGTGCGCTGGCTGTCTTCACGCACCAGGCTTTGGGTCCAGAAAAACGCGGCATACCGCGCGCCACGGGTCACGGCGTTGACTTTGTGCAGGCTGGAGCCGGGGTACAGCACCATGTCGCCGGCGGGCAGCTTGACCTGCTGCTGGCCGAAAGTGTCCTGGATCTGCAGTTCGCCGCCGTCGTACTCATCCGGGTCGCTGAAAAACAGCGTGGCAGACAGGTCGGTGCGCACCCGCTCGGGGCTGCCCTTGGGCTGGCGCACGGCGTTATCGATATGAAAGTCGAAGCTGCCCCCCGCGGTGTAGCAATTGAGCAATGGCGGGAAGACTTTGTGTGGCAGCGCCGCCGACATGAATTGCGGGTTTTGCCACAGGCGCTCGAGCATGGCCGCGCCGATTTCCTTGGCCAGTGGGTGGCCTTCGGGCAATTGCAGGTTGTGCTTGGCCTTGGCCGACTGGTGCCCGGCGGTGATCTTGCCGTCTGCCCAGTCCGCCTGCTCCAGGGCTTCGCGGATGCGCAGGACTTCTTCGCGGGAGAACAGGCCGGGAATATGCAGCAGCATGAGACGTTACCTGAGGGCAGAGGGGCGCCAATGGTATTGATTACTATTGACGCTGTAAAACCCTGATCCGACGGGCAGACGTATGAGCCCGCAAAAACCGTAACTCCCGAAGTGTAAATTTTGTAAATAGAGTGCAAATAGCAATGCCTCTCAATTGCTATGCATAATTGTTTACAATATATTTCGCGACCTAACATCCTTGGGGTAGGGAATTTCATGTCGCGCCACATTACAAAAACACCAAACAGTTCACCGCGCTTGCTGGCCTCGGCCATTGGCGTGGCCATCAGCGCCAGCTCTGTCGCCCATATGGCGCAAGCGGCCGAAGAGACCGAACAAAAAGGCGAGCGCAACAGCATTTCCCTGGGGGCCACCAGCATCACCGGCCAGGAACAGGACGCAACCTCCTACCAGACCGAAAAAGCCTCTTCGCAGAAATACACCGCGCCCCTGGTCGACACCCCGCGCTCCGTCACCGTGGTGCCAGCGCAGGTGCTCAAGGACACCGCCGCCACCTCGCTGCAGGACGCTCTGCGTACCGTGCCGGGGATTACCTTTGGTGCCGGTGAAGGCGGCAACCCCCAGGGCGACCGTCCGTTTATCCGTGGCTTCGATGCCCAGGGCGACACCTACCTGGACGGCGTGCGTGATACCGGCGGCCAGAGCCGGGAAATTTTCGATATCGAGTCCATCGAAGTCAGCAAGGGCCCCAACTCCTCGTTCGGTGGCCGTGGCTCGGCCGGTGGCAGCCTCAACCTGGTGAGCAAGACCCCACAAGCACGGGACTTCCTCAACGGCGGCTTTACCTACGGCTCCGACCAGACCCGGCGCTATGCCCTCGACGTCAACCGCCAGTTCCTCGACAACGCCGCGTTCCGCCTGAACCTGATGAGCCACGAACAGAACGTGGCCGGCCGCGACGCGGTCAATTACGACCGTTGGGGCGTGGCACCGTCGCTGACCTTTGGCCTGGGCACCCCGACCCGCGTCAACCTCAGCTACTACCACATGGAAAGCAACGACCTGCCGGATTCGGGCATTCCCTACGGCTACAGCAACAGTTCCGCGACGGCTGTGCATGTGCATGACAAACCCACCGACGGCGGCGACAGCAGCAACTTCTATGGTTTGAAGGATCGCGACTTCCGCAAGACCCGCGCCGATATCAGTACGTTCTCCATCGAGCACGACCTGAACGACAACACGACGATCAAAAACACCCTGCGCCACGGCAGCACCGGCCAGGACTACGTACTCACCCAACCGGACGACAGCCAGCACAACGTCAACCAGTTCGGTACCGTCTGGCGCCGGGCCAACAGCCGCGTGTCCACCACCACGACCACCACCAACCAGACCGATCTGTTTGGCAGCTTCCAGGCCCTGGGCTTCAAGCACAGCTACTCCACGGGGCTGGAATTTACCGGTGAAGAAACCCGTGTCAGCGGTTACACCGTCAGCCCCAACAGCAACCCGAGCTGCACCGTGGCCGGCGGCGGCAAGGGCGGCCAGTGCACCTCGTTGAGCGACCCGAACCCCAACGATGCCTGGACCGGCAGCGTCGCCCGCAACTACATGGGCACCAACACCAAGGCCACCAGCCGCGCCGCGTACGTGTTCGACACCATCGAACTCGACCCGCAGTGGCTGCTGAACGTCGGCCTGCGCTACGACACGTTCGACACCGAGGCCAACACCAACGCGGTACCCTCCGCCACGGTAAAAGCCCGCACCAAGCTCAAGGACGACAGCCAGTTCTTCAACTGGCAGGCCGGCCTGGTCTGGAAGCCGATGGAAAACGGCAGCATCTACACCTCCTATGCCACTTCGGCCTCGCCTGCTGGCGGCCTGGTGGGTGAAGGTGTCGACTCCAACGCCATCCCAACCGGCATCAACACCAGCGACATGAAACCGGAAGAAACCGTCAACTACGAGCTGGGCACCAAGTGGGATTTGTTCCACGACCGCCTGTCCCTGACCGCTGCCGTATTCCGCACCGAAAAGAAAAACGCGCGGGTTCTGGTCAACTCCAACACCTATGAAAACGCCGGTGAGTCCCGGGTCGATGGCCTGGAGCTTTCCGCCAGCGGCAAACTCACCGAGCAGTGGCAGGTATTCGCCGGCTACAGCTACCTGAAAAGCGAGTTGGTGGACCCAGGCAAAAACGGCAACCGTTTGGGTGTCGTCACCGCCGGCTCCAACAAAGGCAACGAAATGCCCAACACGCCGAAGCACTCCTTCAGCCTGTGGACCACCTATGACATCACCTCGAAACTGACCGTCGGTGGCGGCGCGTTCTATGTCGACGACGTCTACGGCGACCCGGCCAACACCGTCTACGTACCGTCCTACACCCGCTACGACGCCATGGCCAGCTACAAGCTGACCAAGAACGTCGACCTGCAATTGAACGTGCAGAACCTGACCGACAAGACCTACTACGACAAGGCCTACGGCGCACACTTCGCCAACCAGGCAGCCGGTCGTACGGCCCTGTTGACCACCAGCTTCCACTTCTAAGACGCTGTAGGTTTCATGCAAAAGCCCCGCGCATCGGATGCTCGGGGCTTTCGTATGTAAAAAAGAATCTTTCTCGACAACTCACGGCATAATGCGCGCCGTAAAATTCCTATCCAGCTCAGCGAGGCCGTCCGACGTGTTGAAGAAGACCCTATTCCAGTTGCACTGGTTTTTCGGCATTACCGCCGGGCTGGTGTTGGCATTGATGGGGATTACCGGGGCCGCGTACTCGTTCCAGGATGAAATCCTGCGGGCGCTCAACCCCACGGTACTGACCGTGCACCAGCAACCCGCCGGGGTGCTGCCACCCGCTGAACTGGTGCGCAAACTCGAAGCCACCGAAGGCAAGGCCGTGTCCATGCTGTGGGTGGAAAGCGAAAGTGGCAACGCCGCCCGGGTCTTCTTCACGCCGCCACCGGGCGAACGCCGGGGGCAGATGCGCTACTTCGACCCGTACACCGGCGACTACCTGGGCGATGCCGTCGGCCAGGACTTTTTCGGTCTGATGCTGCAACTGCACCGCTTCCTCGCCATGGGCGATACCGGCCGGCAAATCACCGGCGCCTGTACGCTGATCTTGATTTTCTTCTGCCTCTCCGGCCTGTACCTGCGCTGGCCGCGCCAGGTGGCGAGTTGGCGTGCCTGGCTGACCCTGGACTGGCGCAAGAAAGGCCGCAGTTTCAACTGGGACCTGCACTCGGTGTTCGGCACCTGGTGCCTGCTGTTCTACCTGTTGGCCGCGCTCACCGGTTTGTCGTGGTCCTACGAGTGGTACAACAAGGGCCTGACCAAGTTGCTGTCCGATGCCCCGCAAAACGAGCGGGTGCGCAATCGCGGCCCGGCGCCGGCGGGCCCGGCACCCGTGGCCAACTACGAGGCGATCTGGAGCAGCATCTACAGCACCGCCGGCCCGGGCCTGAGTGCCTACAACATCCGTATGCCAGCCGTCGCCGGGCAACCGGCCACGATCTACTACCTGTTGCAGAACTCTCCCCATGACCGCGCGCTGAACCAGATCAACCTGGACCCGGCCACCGGCGTGGTCAAAAGTGTTCAACGCTATGGCGATAAAAGCCTCAAGGCGCAATTGCTGACCAGCATCTATGCGCTGCATGTGGGCAGTTACTTCGGCCTGGTGGGGCGGATCATCCTTACCGTCACTTCGCTGTGCATGCCGCTGTTCTTTATTACCGGCTGGTTGCTGTACCTGGACCGCCGCCGCAAAAAGCGCCAGGTGCGCGATGCACGCAAAGGTCTGGGCGAAAACCCTGGCAATGCACCGGCCTGGCTGATCGGTTTCGCCAGCCAGAGCGGCTTTGCCGAGCAACTGGCCTGGCAGACCGCCGGCCAGTTGCAGGCGGCCGGGTTGCCGGTGAAGGTGCAGCCCCTGGGCAGTGTCAGTGAAGACGACTTGCGCCAGTCGGAACATGCGCTGTTTGTGGTCAGCACCTTCGGCGACGGCGAAGCCCCGGACAGCGCGCGCGGCTTCGAACGCAGCGTGCTGGGCCAAGACCTTGCCCTCCAGGGCCTGAACTACTCGGTGCTGGCTCTGGGCGATCGTCAATACCAGCACTTTTGCGGCTTTGCCCGGCGCCTGCACTTCTGGCTGACCAACCAGGGCGGCAACCCGTTGTTCGCCCCGGTGGAAGTCGACAGCGGCGACCAGGAGGCCCTGCTGCACTGGCAACAGCAACTGGGCCAGATCACCGGCCACGCACCGGCCGCCTGGGCCAGCGCCAGCTACGAAAGCTGGACCCTGGACCGGCGCACGCTGCTCAACCCAGACAGCAGCGGCTCGGGCGTCTACCTGCTGGGGCTCACCCCGCCCGCCCCACGGAACTGGCTGGCCGGCGACCTGGTGGAAATCCTGCCACGCAATTGCCCGTGGGCCGTCGAACATTTCCTCGACGGCCTGGGCATCGCCGGCACGGACGAAGTGCTGATCGATGGCCTGGCGCGGCCCCTGGAACAGGTGCTTGCCAGCCGCCAGTTGCCGGACAACCGCTCCCACCTGGTCGGCCTGCACGCCCAGGCCCTGGTAGAGGCGCTGGTGCCGGTGGGCATGCGCGAATACTCCATCGCCTCGATTGCCAGCGATGGCGTACTGGAACTGATCGTACGCCAGGAACGCCACGCCGACGGCAGCCTGGGCCTGGGTTCAGGCTGGCTGACCGAACACGCGCCGCTGGGCGCGGCAATCAGCCTGCGGTTGCGGCGCAACAGCGGCTTCCACCTGCCGACTGACCCGGTACCGCTGATCCTGCTGGGCAACGGCACCGGCCTTGCCGGCTTGCGCAGCTTGCTCAAGGCGCGCATCGCCGACGGCCAGCAGCGCAACTGGTTGCTGTTCGGCGAACGCAACATCGCCCACGACTACCACTGCCAGGACGAGCTGCAAGGCTGGCTGGCCAGTGGCGACCTGGCGTTGCTGGACCTGGCGTTTTCGCGGGATCAAGAAGAGAAGATCTACGTCCAGGACCGCCTGCGCGAATCCGCCGATGTATTGCGTAAATGGCTGGCCGAGGGCGCGGCGATTTATGTCTGTGGCAGTTTGCAGGGCATGGCGGGCGGGGTGGACCAGGTGTTGGTGGACGTCCTGGGAAGCGAGGCGGTGGAACGCCTTATCGAACAGGGCCGCTACCGCCGGGATGTGTACTGACGTACACCCATCAAAATGTGGGAGCGGGCTTGGGCGCATTTCAGGTCAGGCGGGTTGGAGTTTTTGTTCGAATACCGACACGCCATCGAGGTCGCGTAGTGTGACCGTCAACTCCGCCGTCTGCCCATCAATCTGCACCTCGCCAAAAAACTGGAACCCCGCAAACGGCGATGTGTTTTGCACCGCCGGGGCCTTTTCAAATACCACCTGCGGGCCAAAGGTCTTATCCAAAGGATTGGGCCCGAAGCTCCCGGCGTTCAGCGGCCCCGCGACGAATTCCCAGAACGGCTCGAAATCCTGGAACGCCGCCCGGTCCGGGTGGTAGTGGTGCGCCGCGCAGTAGTGCACATCAGCGGTCAGCCACACATGGTTACGCACCTGTTGCGCGCGCAGGAAGCCCAGCAATTCGGCAATTTCCAGCTCACGGCCCTGGGCCGCGCCCGGGTCGCCGTTGGCCACCGCCTCCCAGCGCGGCACGCCGGGGCTGACTTCGCCGTCGGGCACGCCGAGGCCGATGGGCATGTCGGCGGCGATCACCTTCCACTGCGCCTTCGACGCCTTGAGTCCGCCCTTGAGCCAGTCCAGTTGCGCCCGCCCCAGAAACGGTTTGGTCCCGCCCAGGTTGTCATCGTTGGCCCCGCGATAGCTGCGCATATCCAGCACAAACACATCGAGCAACGGCCCGTAGCTGAGCTTGCGGTAGATGCGCCCACCCTGGTCGGCGCCCTGCAAGCGCATCGGCGCATATTCCAGCCAGGCCTGGCGTGCGCGGCCCACCAGGGTGGTGATGTCCTTGGTCTGGTAACGCTCGTCCAGTTGCTTGCCGGGCGACCAATTGTTGACCACTTCGTGATCGTCCCATTGCCAGATCTGCGGCACCTGGGCATTGAAGCGGCGCACGTTTTCGTCCATCAGGTTGTAGCGGTAGTTGCCACGGTACTCATCCAGGGTTTGCGCGACTTTGCTCTTGGCCTCGGTAGTAAGGTTGCGCCAGATGCGCCCGCCTTCGGTGGTCAATTGCGCCGGTACCGGGCCGTCAGCGTAGATGGTGTCGCCGCTGTGGATAAAAAAGTCAGGCAGGCGCAGGCGCATGGCTTCGTAGATGCGCATGCCGCCAATATCCGGGTTAATCCCAAAGCCCTGGCCGACGGTGTCGCCGCTCCACACAAAGCGGATATCGCGCCGTTGTTGCGGCACGCTGCGCAGGTGGCCGAACCAGGGCTCGCTGGCCACGCCGGTCTGCGCATCCTCAAATTGCACACGGTAGAAAATCGCCTGGTCGGCGGGCAGCCCGGTCAGCTCGACGCGGGCGGTGAAGTCGCTGCGGCTGTCGGCCAAAGGCGAGATGAAACGGCGCGGGTTGCCGAACAGGCTGCGGGTATCCCACTCGACCACCATCCGTGCCGGGCGGTCGCAGCGGCTCCAGATCATGGCGCGGTCGCCCAGCAAGTCGCCAGACTGCACGCCATCGGTCAACTGCGGCCGGTCCTTGACTGAAGCAATTACCGCCGGCGCCAGCCCCGGCAGCAACAGGCCGGCGCCGACGCCCTGGATCACCCGACGACGGCCGGGATTGAAGTGGCTCATGGGTTTGCCTCTGCACAGCAAAAGGAAAACTAAAGCATGGCCGGATGAAGCACAGATGACAGGTGTCGCTACCTACACTCAGGCAACGGCCAGTTCGACGGCCTCCGGGCGCTTGATCACGGCGTACACCAGCCCTGTGAGTACGCTGCCGGCAACGATCGCCAACAGGTACAGCAGCGCATGGTTGATGGTGTTCGGGATCAGCATCACAAACAGCCCGCCATGGGGTGCCATCAACTTGCAGCCGAAGTACATCGACAAGGCGCCGGTCAACGCGCCGCCGGCGATGCTGGCGGGGATCACGCGCAGCGGGTCCTTGGCGGCGAACGGGATGGCGCCTTCGGAGATAAAGCACATGCCCAGAATCAACGCGGCCTTGCCGGCTTCGCGCTCGGTCTGGGCGAACTTGCGCCGGGCCAGGAACGTAGCGATAGCCATGCCAATCGGCGGCACCATGCCCGCGGCCATGGTGGCGGCCATCGGCGCGCCGCTCTGGGAGGCCAGCAGGCCGACGGAGAAGGCGTAGGCCGCCTTGTTGATCGGCCCGCCGAGGTCGGCGCACATCATCCCACCCAACAGGATGCCCAGCAGCACCGCATTGGTGGTGCCCATGGTGCTGAGAAAGTCCGTAAGGCCCGCCAGCATCTGCGCCACGGGCGGGCCGATCAGGTAGATCATCGCCAGGCCGGTGACCAGGCTCGCCAGCAACGGGATGATCAGGATCGGCTTGAGCGACTCCAGGCTTTGCGGCAATGGCACCGCGCGGGTGATCAGCTTGACGCTGTAGCCGGCGAGGAAACCGGCGAAGATCCCGCCGATAAAACCTGCGCCCAGGGTACTGGCCAGCAGGCCGCCGATCATCCCCGGCGCGAGGCCCGGACGGTCGGCAATCGAGTAGGCGATGTAGCCGGCGAGCAGCGGCACCATCAGGGTGAAGGCGTGGTCGCCGACCGCTCTGAGGGCTGCGGCCAGGGTGCCAGGTTCTTCGTAGGCGTGGATCCCGAAGACGTAGGACAGGGCAATCAACAAGCCCCCCGCCACCACCATCGGCAACATGAACGACACGCCGGTCAGCAGGTGCTTGTAGACCCCGGTTTTCTCCGCCTTGGCCACCGCGCCACTGGCCGCGCTTTCCTGTTGGCCTTCGGCCAGCGCTTTGTCGAGGATTGCGGCGGACTGCTTGAGCGCAATGCCGGTGCCGCAACGGTAGATTTTCTTGCCGGCAAAGCGCTCGGTGGCCACTTCGATGTCGGCGGCCAGCAGCACCACATCCGCGTCGCGAATGGCTTGTTCGCTCAGGGGCGTGCGTGCGCCCACCGAGCCCTGGGTTTCCACCTGTAGGTCATAACCCTTGGCCTTAGCGGCCTGCTGCAAGGCTTCGGCGGCCATAAAGGTGTGAGCCACGCCGGTGGGGCAGGCGGTGATGGCGACAATGCGCGGCACATTTTTTACCGTCGGCACTGTGGTGCTGGCAACGTACAACTGGGCCTCTTGCGCGCCCCGTTGCAGCACCGCTTCAACGTCCTGCAACGCCTGGGCCGGAGTGCTCTGGTACACGCGCTTGCCGACAAAGCGCTGCATGTCCACCGGCGTGCTGGCGACCAGCAACACCCATTCGGCCGCATCGAGGGTGGCCTGGGAAAGTGCGCGCTCGGGGTGGTTCACGTCCACCACCTCCACGCTGGTGCTCCAGCCCTGGCGCTGGGCGGCGGCGTCCAGCAAGCGGGCGCACAGCACACTGGTGACCATGCCGTTGGGGCAGGCAGTAACAATGGCTAATTTCATGACAATCCCTCTTATTGTTCTGTCAGCGGGCGGACGTGCACACCGCTTTCGAGACGCGCCAGTTGCGCGTCGTCGCTGATGCCAAAACCGATCTGCGTGACGGCCATCGCGGCGATGGCCGTGGCCCGCGCCAGGGTTTGCCGCGGTGCCTCCATCGCCAGCAAACCGTGCAGCATGCCGGCCAACAACGAGTCGCCCGCGCCTACGGTACTGGCGACGGTGACCCGTGGCGGCGTGGCCTGCAGGGCAGCGTCGGGACCGAACCAATTGACCCCATCGGCGCCGTGGGACACCACCACATGCTCGACACCTTGCAGGTGCAGGCGCTGGGCGGCCTGGGCCTGTTGCGCGACGGTAGCGGTCGGGCAATCGAGGGCGTCGGCCAGCTCTTCGGTGTTGGGCTTGACCAGCCAGGGGCCGGCCTGCAACCCGGCGCGCAGGGCTTCGCCGCTGGTGTCCAGGGCGACTTTCAACCCGAGGTTTTTCAGGTGCAACAACAGGCCCTGCAACCACTGCGGGCTGACACCCTGGGGCAGGCTGCCGGCGACCACCACCACATCATGGCCCGGGGCAATCTGCGTCAACTGGTCGAGCAGGGCCTGTTGCGCCTGCGCGCTGACCACAGGCCCCGGCGCGTTGATATCGGTCACCCGGCCGTCCAGCTCGGCCACCTTGATATTGCTGCGGGTTTCCCCCGGCACACGAATAAACGCATCGACAAAACCCCGACGGGCAATCAACGCTTCAAATGCCTGGGGATTGTCTGCCCCCAGAAAACCGCCAACCGTCACGTGATGGCCAAGGTCTGCCAACACCTGGGCGACGTTCACGCCCTTGCCCGCCGCATGGGTCAGCATGGCCAGGCTGCGATTGACCGCTCCCGGCTCCAGGCGTGTCAGTTGTACGGTCAGGTCCAACGCCGGGTTCAGCGTCAGGCTTAGAATCCTTGCCATTTACACAGCCTCCACAAGGGCACGCACTTGCGCGGGAGAGCCCACGGCCAAGGCGTTTTGTGCGAGGGCCTGGGCCTCGCCCAGGGTGAATTCACGCACCCGGGCCTTGACCTCGGGAATGCTGCGCGCCGAGACGCTCAACTCATCGACCCCCAGGCCCACCAGCACCGGCACTGCCAGCGGGTCGGCCGCCAGCTCACCGCACACCCCGACCCACTTGCCATGGGCATGGGCGGCGCGCACGGTGATGTCGATCAGTTGCAGCACGGCCGGGTGCAGGCCGTCAGCCTGGGCCGACAAGGTTGGATGACCACGGTCGATGGCCAGGGTGTACTGGGTCAGGTCATTGGTGCCGATACTGAAAAAGTCCACTTCCTGGGCCAAAACCGGCGCCAGCAGGGCCGCCGAGGGGACTTCGATCATGATCCCCAGTTGCAGGTCCGCCACTGGGATCTGCGCGCGCAGGCGCTCGGTCATGTCCCGGGCCTGGCGCCACTCATCAACGCTACCGACCATGGGGAACATGATGCGCAGTGGGCGGCCATCCGCCGAGCGCAACAGCGCACGCAGTTGGGTTTCCATGATCTGCGGGCGTTGCAGGGTCAGGCGGATGCCGCGCACGCCAAGGAACGGGTTTTCTTCCTTGGCAATCGGCCAGTACGGCAGCGGCTTGTCACCACCCACATCCAGGGTGCGCACCACCAGCGGCCGCCCAGCCAGGCCGTCGAGCACACGACGGTACTCGGCTTCCTGGGTGGCTTCGTCCGGGGCCTGGGAATGGGCCATGAAAATCAGTTCGGTGCGCAGCAGGCCAATGCCTTCGGCGCCCTGCTCGACCGCAGCGGCCACACCGGCGCTTTCGCCGATATTGGCGAACACTTCCACCGCATGCCCATCGCGGGTCAAGGCCGGTTCATGGCGTTGCGCGGCGGCGGCCTGCAAGCGTTGCTCGCGGGTGTCGCGCTCCTGGGTAGCACGCTGCAAGGTCTCGGCATCGGCATCCACATGCAGGCGCCCGCGCTGGCCATCGAGCAACAATGGCGTGCCCGAGGCCAGCAGCAAGACCGCCGGCCCGGCGCCGACCAGCGCGGGAATCCCCAGGGCGCGGGCGACGATGGCGCTGTGGGCGGTGGCACCACCGCGTGCGGTGAGAATCCCGGCCACGCGCGTCGGGTCGAGGCGCGCCACATCCGACGGGCCGACCTCATCCATCACCAGAATGTAGGGCTCGTCGGGCTCCTGCGGGGTGTCGATACCACACAGTTGCGCCAGCACCCGCCGGCCGATGTCCCGCAGGTCGGCGGCGCGTTCGGCGAGCAGTGCGTCCTGCAAGGACTCCTGCTGTTTGGCCGCTGCTTCGATCACGCTCATCCACGCCGCTTCGGCGCTTTCGCCTTGTTTGAGGCGGGTGTCGACTTCGTCGGTCAGCTCCGGGTCGTCGAGCATTTCCTGGTGGGTGATGAAAATCTCGCGGATCGCCTTGGATGTGCTGCGCTCGATCAAGCCCTGGATATCGTGGCGCACATCGCGCAATGCTGCGGATAACCGCTCGCGTTCGACGTTGGCCGACTCGCCGCGCAACGGATAGTCGAACGGCTGCAACACCTGGATATGGGCCGGGCCGATGGCGATCCCCGGTGCCGCAGGGATTGCCTGAATCAGGCTGCCGGAGCGCGGCGCGCTGATCAGTGGTTCCACCTCAAGGGCTTCAACCCGTGCACTGACGGCCGGCAGCGGCTCGACGTCTTCACCCAGCCCCTCTTGCACAGCCGCCAGCAGCGCCGGCAGCGCATCGTCGGCAATGCCGGGTTCGGCGACAAATTCCAGCACCTGGCCACGCCGGGCGCCGAGGCTGAGCAGTTTGCTCAAGCTCTTGACCGACACCGCACCGCCCTGCCCGTCGACGATCCGCACGCGGATCTCGCCGTCGAAGCCTTTCGCCAGTTGGGCCAGGGCCTTGGCCGGCCGCGCATGCAGGCCGTGGGCATTGGCCAGGGCGATACGGGCGCTGGGCCAATCGGCGGGCAACTCGCCACCCAGCACTTCGAGGACCGCCCGGCTGCTGGTGGCGCGCCCCAGTTCCTGGCCGCGCCCTTCAATCAGCAAGGCGCACAGGCGCTCAAGCAATGCCTGGTGGGCCTCGCCGAGGCTGGCCAGGCAAAACAGGCCGCTCAATGGCTGGCCCAGGTAGCGCATGGGTTTGTCCGGTGTGACAAAGGCCAGGCCCGGGCGCTTGACCGTTTGTTCGCTGTGCAGCCACCACAGGCCATCGCCCAGGGGCAATGCATCGACTTGCTGCAACACCGCGGCAAAGCCATTGCTCACGCAATCGGCCTGGCGCAACAGGCGGGCGCCGCGCCACACCAGTTCTTCGAAATCGTCGGCAGACACGCCCAGGCCGATCATTTGTGCATCCAGCGCCAGCTCCTGGGGCGCGCCTTGCAGCAGCTTGAGCAAGGCGTCGGCCGAGGTGGCGCGGCACAGCGCCTGGCCCAGGTCGGTTTCACCAAGGGCGCGGGTCAGCAGTTGCAGCAGGCGCAGGTGCTCATCGGACTTGGCGGCAATGCCAATCGCCAGGTAGACGATCTGGCCATCGCCCCAATCCACACCGTGGGGAAATTGCAGCAGGCGCACGCCGGTGGCGAACACCTGGTCGCGGGTTTCGGGGGTGCCATGGGGGATCGCAATACCCTGGCCGAGGAAGGTCGAGCCTTGCGCTTCACGGGCTTGCAGGCCGCTCAGGTAACCCTCGGCGACCAGGCCATCGGCTACCAGTTTTTCGGCGAGCAGTTGCAAGGCAGCAGACTTATCCACAGCCAACTGGCCCATGGATATCTGCTCTACGGTGAGCTCAAGCATGCCTTTCTCCTAGTTAGTGCGGGGTGCGCACTAGGTATTGTTTTGATTAAACCGTGCAAAAATAACTGACTGAGCGGTCAATTGGCAGTAGGCACTCAGCGGCGAACATCGTAAAAATACGCTTGCTGAAACGTTTAATCTAGAATTTATGGCAGATTACTGGGTAATTTTGCATCGTTGAAGCACCACTCGGCGCTTGAGTTGCGACAATGGTCGCGTGCAGGAATCGGTTACGATTGGACAAAATGTCGGGGCAAGCTCTAAAAAACAAGGAAATCCCGGTTTGAAACTCAGTGATATTGCACGTCTAGCCGGTGTGTCCGTGACCACCGCCAGCTACGTCATCAATGGCAAGGCCCAACAGCAACGGATCAGCACCGCCACCGTGGAACGGGTGCGGGCGGTGGTCGAGGAGCATGGCTTCACTCCCAACCCCCAGGCCGCAGGGCTGCGCAGCCGGCATACCCGCACCTTGGGCTTTATCCTGCCGGACCTGGAAAATCCCAGTTACGCACGGATCGCCAAGCTGTTGGAACAAGGCGCGCGGGCCCGTGGCTATCAATTGCTGATCGCCAGTTCCGACGACGATGCCAACAGCGAGCGCCAGTTACTGCAACTGTTCCGTGCGCGGCGTTGTGATGCGCTGTTCGTCGCCAGTTGCCTGCCTGCCAGCGATGACAGTTATCGCGAGCTGCAAGCCAAGGGCCTGCCGGTGATCGCCATCGACCGAGTGATGGAGGCCGAGCAGTTCTGCTCGGTGGTCAGCGATGACCGCCAGGCCTGCCAGCAGTTGACCAGCAGCCTGCTGCAACCGCTGCCCCGGCAGATCGTGTTGATCGGCGCGCGCCCCGAGCTGAGCATCAGCCAGGAACGCGCGGCGGGTTTCCAGCAAGCGTTGCACGGCTTCAAGGGCGAAGTGCTGATCGAGCACGGCGAAGCCTTCAGCCGTGATTGTGGCCGCAAGTTGATGGAAGAACTCCTGCAACGCCTGGGGCATTTACCCGACGCGCTGGTGACCACTTCCTACGTATTGCTACAAGGGGTGTTTGACGCGCTGCATGACTTCCCGCTCAAGTCCCGGCCACTGCGCCTGGGCACCTTTGGTGACACTCAGTTGCTGGACTTCCTGCCGCTGCCGGTCAACGCCATGGCCCAGCAGCACGCGCTGATCGCGCAGACGGCCCTGCGCCTGGCGCTGGCGGCGATTGAAGAACAGCACTACCAGCCGGGCGTGCATGCCATTGGCCGGACCTTCAAGCAGCGGATTCACGAGGCGTAGGCGTGGAGCTGATCGACAGCCACACCCACCTCGACTTCGAGGACTTCGACGCTGATCGCGACGAGGTGCTCAGGCACAGCCGCCAGCTCGGCGTGCGGCGCATGGTGGTGCTGGGGGTGTATCAGCGCAATTGGCAGCGGTTGTGGGACCTGGTGCAACAGGACCCGGACCTGCATGGGGCCTTCGGCCTGCACCCGGTGTATCTGGATGAACATCGTCCCGCAGACCTGATCGAATTGGGCGACTGGCTGAGCCGCCTCAAGGGCCATCGCCAGGTGTGCGCCGTGGGGGAAATCGGTCTCGATTACTTTCTCGAGCACCTGGACCGCGAGCGTCAGCAAATATTGTTTGAAGCGCAATTGCAGTTGGCCGTGGACTTCCAACTGCCGGCGCTGCTGCATGTGCGCCGCAGCCACGCGGCCGTGATCGCCACCCTCAAGCGCATCCGCCTGGCACGGGGCGGGATCATCCATGCCTTCGCCGGCAGCCGCGAAGAAGCCCGCGAATACATCAAGCTGGGGTTCAAGCTGGGCCTGGGCGGCGCGCCGACCTGGCCCCAGGCCTTGCGCATGCACAAGGTCATCGCCCAACTGCCGCTGGATTCGGTGGTGCTGGAAACCGACTCGCCAGACATGGCCCCCGCCATGTACCCCGGCCAACGCAATAGCCCGCAGCACCTGCCGGCAATCTGCGGCGCCCTGGCCGAACTGATGGGCATCAGCCCTTCAGCGTTGGCCGAAGCGAGCACCCGCAACGCCTGCGAACTGT
The DNA here is from genome assembly GCF_058742075.1 of Pseudomonas sp. HC1(2025). Classification (NCBI taxonomy): domain Bacteria; kingdom Pseudomonadati; phylum Pseudomonadota; class Gammaproteobacteria; order Pseudomonadales; family Pseudomonadaceae; genus Pseudomonas; species Pseudomonas sp. HC1(2025). The sequence goes on from NZ_CP196017.1 coordinate 4,941,879, forward strand.
TCAACTGGCCGCTCGATAGCGGGGTTGACCGCCTGTAGCGTCAGGGTCATGCGATGCCGGTGGCGAGCATGACGCAGGGTCAAGAAGTGAATCAGGATCGCCACCAGCGACACGTTCAATTGCCCGACCTTGCTGATCAAGCCGACCCACTCCACCACCAGGGCCACCAACAAGGCCACGCTGGTCAGCACCAGCATGCTCGGGCGCAGCAAGGCCAGGTTGTCCAGGGACTTCAACTGGCGCAGTTGCCTGGGGCAATTGAGCTGTAGGACTTTGTGACAATACGGACAATCAAAGGGCTCGTTGAGAGCAATGGCATTGAGCTGCCAGGGCTTGAGGCCGAAGGTGATGTCGCAGTGGGCGCAATGCCCTTTCACGCCTGGGGTTGTCGCGGTCATGGCCCTGCCTCCCGGAAGCGCTGGATGGGGTGTGAAACAAATTCTCACCCAATCGCACTACAAAAAAAGCTCACACGGGAAAACAGGACATGCACTACATCGCCAACAAACAATACCTACAGACATAACTCACACGCGAAATGCGCCGATCAGCTTTTTCAGCTCAATCACCTGCAGGGACAATTGCCGGCTGGCCTCTTCGGTCTGGTGCGCGCCTTGGGCTGCGTGCTCGCCAGCCCGATTGATCTCGACAATGTTCTGGTCGATGTCGTGGGCCACCGCCGTCTGCTGCTCCACCGCCGCCGCGATTTGCTGGTTCTGATCGACGATCATGCCTACCGCACCGAGGATGTTTTCCAGGGCCAGCTGGACTTTTTCCGACTGACCAACCGTACCACTGGCCATTTTATGGCTGCTGCCCATGGCCTTCACCGCTGCGCTGACGCCCTGGTGCAGCTTGGCGATCATCTGCTCGATTTCTTCGGTGGAGTGCTGGGTGCGTCGGGCCAGGGTGCGGACCTCGTCGGCCACCACCGCAAACCCGCGCCCCTGCTCACCGGCCCGTGCCGCCTCGATGGCCGCGTTCAAGGCCAGCAGGTTGGTTTGCTCGGCAATGCTCTTGATCACTTCCAGCACGCTGCTGATGGATTGGCTGTCGATGGCCAGTTGATTGATCACCAGCACTGACTGATCGATCTCCGATGCCAGCAGCGCGATGCTGCCTTGCTGGGATTGCACCAGGCCACGCCCGCTGAGGGTTTCATCGTTGACGCTGTGGGCACTGCTGACAGCCGCTGCCGCACTGCGTGCCACTTCGTGGGCGGTTGCCGACATCTGGTTCATGGCCGTCGCCACCTGCTCGATCTGGCTGCGCTGGCCCGACACCGCCTGGTTGCTGCGCGCCGACACCGATTCCACTTGCCCGGCCTGATGCTCGACTTCATGGACGGTCTGCCCTACCCGTTCGATCAGGTCGTGGATTTTCGCCACGGTGCCGTTGAACACTTCGCCCAACTCCCCCAGTTCATCGCGGCTCTGGGACTTGAAGCTGACGGTCATGTCCCCGGCAGCGACCTTATCCATCATCGCGCCCAGGCGGCGCAGGGTGGTGCGCGTCGAGGCGTAGAAGCCGCCGTACAGATAGAAAATCAACAGGAACACCGCCGCCAGCGCCGCGACCAGCAGCACCATGTGCGTGCGGTTCTGGGCCAGGCGCTGTTGCAACTGCTGGTCGAGGAAGGACAGGGTCGCGTCGTCCAATTGATAGGTCTTGGCCATCAAGGCCGTCACGTCGTCATAGAAGGTCTGCCATGGCGCCTCCAGGGTTTCGGCCATCACCACCTGCTCTTCAAACAGTTCGCTGCCCTGCTTGAGGCTGGCCTGGCTGGCTTGGGCCAAGGCATCCAGGGAGCCATGGGCAGCCTTGCTGGAGCCGAGGGCGTCCTGCACTTTCAAGCCGTATTCAGCCTGGAGCTTTTCCAATTGCTGCAGCAGTTCGTCAAAGCGCGTACTGGACGAGGAGTTGAGAAAACCCTGGCCCAGGGAGTACGCGCCCATGGCCCGGCCCTCGCCCAGGGCCTGGGTGACTTGCGGGGTGACGCTGGTCACCAGGTCGCTGAGTTGGCGCACATCGCTCTGCACATCACGGCTCAACCCCGACTGGCTGGCAATGATCTGGCTGAACATCTGTGCCTTGTTGAGCAACTTGCCGATCAACGCACTTTTGCTCAACAGTGAAGACTCGGTTTGCTGGCCCTTGAACGCCGCAATCATTTCATCGCGCTTGCCTTCGAACACTGCGACCTGCTCCGGATCGGCCGTCATCGCCTGGAAGCCTTGCAGGCGTTCAAGTACGCGCTGCTCCAATGCCGTGATGCGGCTTTCGATATCCCCCGCCTTGCCTGCCTGGCCGAGGGTGGCGTTGATCTGTACCTGATTGTTCAGGGTTTCCAGGTCGCGGCGCAGGATCAGGCTGCTGCCCAGCAGGTCCAGGCTCTGCAACTCCACCTGCGTGCCCTGGAACTCACGCCAGGAGTCGCGCACCAGGTAATAGTTGGTTACCAGCATCGGCAGGAAAAACAGCACGCTGATCAGGCTGAACTTCATGCCGAAGCTCAGGCGATTCATCAACGCAATGGCGGGATAGAGCAAGCTCTTCACAGATGAACTCCCTTTTCTTTTATTTTTATTGAAGGCGCAGGGCAGCGGCAGAAAGCCACTATTGGGCGCGCTGTCTGTATAGCTTAAATCGGCGGGGAGTTTTGTAACTTAAGGTTAACGCGATCAGTGGGGCTTGGCGGCGGGCTGATTTTTGAAGCCACAACAGACTCTATGTGGGAGGGCTTGTGTGGGAGCGGGCTTGCCCGCGATAGCGGTGTGTCAGTACCGGATTTTTTGACGGCTACACCGCATCGCGAGCAAGCCCGCTCCCACACAAGCCCGCTCCCACAAGGTATTTTTCAGGGCAAGACGGTCCAGATCGCAAACCCGGCGTACCACAACACGGCAGCGCGCAGCAGCAGTTCCCACAACCGGTCCAGGCTGTTGATGCCTTCGGCACCGACCACCGGCGCAGGAATTTCGCCGGCCACCAGGCCGACCTTTTCCACCAGTTGCGCTGCGCTGATATCCCAGCTCAGCAGCTCATGCAGCATCACCCGGCTGACCGCGACAAAGTTGCCGACCAGGGCAAAACTTGCCGCCAGCAACCGCACCGGCAACCAGTCGAAGGCATGGCGCAATTGCCCGGCGCGCTCGACCACCAGCGGGTTTTGCCCGTGTTCGGTAGCCAGTGCCAGCAAGCGGTAGGCCAGGACGACCACCGGGCCAAGGAGGAAGTACCAGAAAATCACCGCGAAAAAGCTCTGGTAGGCCTGCCACAGCAAATGGCCCTGGACCCGCTCCAGCAGTTGCTCGCCGCTGTCGGCGCCAATGGCCAGGTCGCGCTCGGCAACGTGTTCAGCCGCTTGCAGGTCGCCCCGGCGCCAGGCATCGCGAAACGGCCCCAACTGGCCCAGCAGGTCACCGCGGCCCAGGCTATAGATCACCACCAGCAGGTGCACCGGCAGTGCCAGCAAACCATAGGCCACCGGCTCCAGGACCAGCAGCAACAGCCCCAGCAGCGCGACTGGCAGCAATACCAGCAACACCAGGATCAGCCAGGGTTGCTTGCCCAGCCGCGCGCTCGACTCAAGCCGGGCCAGTTCGCGCAGCCAAAGGCCATCGCGTTGTACCCGCGAACGCAAGGCCGAGAACTTCTCGATCCATACCGCCAGCACCAACACCAGGAAACTCATTGTGCATGTCCTCCTTCCTGCAAGGCGCCGCGAAAACGCGCCCAATCAAAAGCCGGTCCAGGATCGGTCTTGCGTCCTGGGGCGATGTCACTATGACCGCAAATGCGCTGGAGCGTGATGCCCGGGTAGGCAGCCAGCAATTGGCGACTCAGTTCGATCAAGGATTGGTACTGGGCGTCGGTAAAGGGCTGGTCGTCGGTCCCTTCAAGCTCGATCCCCAGGGAAAAGTCGTTGCAGGTCTCGCGCCCCTCGAAACAGGAGACGCCGGCATGCCAGGCACGGTCCTGGCAGGAGACAAACTGCGTCACGGCGCCGTCGCGCTCAATCAGAAAGTGCGCAGAAACCCGTAGGTCGGCAATACCTGCAAAGTAGGGATGTTCCGTGACATCCAGGCGATTCTGGAAGAATTCCTGCACTTTGCCCGTGGCGAACTGGGCCGGTGGCAAGCTGATGTTATGCACCACCAACAGGGAAATCTCGCCGCCCGGGCGTTCATTGAAGTTGGGCGACGGGCAATGGGCAATGCCCTGGCACCAACCGCTGGTGGGGTCCAACTGCATACAGGTTCCTTGCGCAAGACGTGAGAGCGTCCAGTATGCCGTGATCCGCCGGGTGGTTGCGATCACTTGGCGCGATTGAGTTGCCGCAGATTGCCAATCACCGACGCCAGCGCGCGGTCGAACAGCAGTGCATCATCGAGGGTACGCACCCCGCCACGCTTGAACTCCAGGGCCAGTTCAGTGCAGGTTTTTTCCAGCACCTTGAGGCCTGTGCGATTGACAAATATATAGCTGTTGGCGGGCGCGATAATCGCTGTCAGCTTGCAGCGCAGGGTGTTTTCCTCATCTTCGCGGAATTCGACCCAACTGCCGATGCGCAGTTGTCGGACCTTGAGCAGATCGGGATCGTCCTCCGCCAGGCTGACCGTCTGCCCTGGCGCCCCAGCCGCCGCGTCCTCGCGCACTTGGACCAGTGTCACGCCGGGCAGCGCCGCCCCCTGGAACGCCTGGGTATGCAGGGCCTGCAACTGGACAAAAAACTCCCGGGTGACAAACGAATCAAACGCCGCCTCGCTCAACCCTTCACGCAGGGCCTTGAGCAACGCGGGCAACTGTTCCAGCAGGCGGTGGCCAGCCTCGGTGTCTTCACTCAGGCCGACACTCCAGATCAATTCGTCCATGGCCCGCAACCGCGCCTGCCATTGCGGCGAGTGTTGCCCGTGCTTGAGGCATTCGAGCAACAAGACCTGGCTCCACGCCTGTTGCAGGAACTGCACCACGAACTGCGGCAAGACCTTGCCCAGCAAGCGTTGGCTAACCGCATCGGCGACCCGTTGCCGGGCCTGCTCGGTGCGGGCGCGCCCTTCTTCGGCGTCGCGGGTGCGCTGTTCGAGCAACTCACTGCGGCGGCGCTCGTCCTGGGTGTAAGCGGTGAATTCCTGCAGCAGCACCGAGAAAATCGCCGGGTCGTCGACAAAATCATTCAACAGGCACTGCACCACCTGCTCGATGCGCACGTAGAGGCTGTCACGCTGATAGTCGTCACGTTTGCCCCAGCCCATGGCGGCGGTCCCGATTTCATTGAGCAAGCGCCGCGCCGGGTGGCTGCCACGACTGAAAAAACTCTTGTCCAGCACGGCCACTTTCAACATCGGAATCTGTAGGCGCGCGATCAACGCCTTGAGGGAATCGGGCAGGGTGCGGTCGTCGAGGATGAATTCGAACAACATGGCGATCAGGTTGATCACATCCTCGTCGGCATCTTCCACTACCCGCGACTTACCACTCTTGACGCTGACCCGGGTGAGCAGTTCTTCCAATTGGCGGCGCAGGTCGAAATCGTCCTCGACCGCAGGTTCCGGCACATACTGCTGCAGGTGAGACAGCAGGCGCAGCAGGTCACGGGTAGAAATCGGCTGGGCCTGGGCGCTGGCCTCCAGGGTCGGGGCCACACTGCCGCGCACGGTCAGCAGCAGTTCTTGCAGAGCCGCGAAGACTTGTTGCTCGGCCTCATCGGCCTGCGGGTCGGCAGCAGGGGCCGCTTCGACCGGCGGGCGGGCCCTGCTGGCGCGCTCGCCGGCACGCCGCGAGGGGACGGCCTTGAGTTCGGGCAGCACGCCGGTGGCGACCAGCAACTGATTGGCCTCGCCATAGAGCAGGTCGGCATCGCTGAGCACGTACTTTTCAAACAGTTTCAAAATGATCAGCTTGACCCGGATCTCCACCCCCAGGCTGCGCCCGGCCCGCAGGAAGTACTCGCAGAGCATCGCCGGGCCCAGGGGGTTTTCCCGATCGTCGAGGCGCTTGCCCAGCAGCGCACCGAGGCGGGCGGTCAGTTGCCCCAGGGCCAGGCCATCACGGTGCATGACCTTGTCGAGCATGGCCTCCAGGGCCACGGCTTTTTCCAGGTCATCGGCGCACGCGCCGGGTACTGCTTCGTAGGAGACCGTCGGCAACAGCAACTCGCCTTGCCCGGCCTGCCCCAGGTTGGCGAATGCGTCGAAGAATTGCTCCATGAACACGCGCTCGAAGTTCTTACGCTTGAGGCGCAGGTCGCGCATGGCTTCAAAGAAAATATTGTGGTCGGCGTTGTTGCGGGCCTTGTCGGCCATTTCGAACAGGGTGTCGTCGGCGTTATCGAACAGTTCCTGCAAACCCCGGTCGAGTTGCTGGGTGGCCTTGTCACGCACCTGGAGCACGATCACAGGCAGGCGGGCGAGCGGCGACGGCATCGCTTGTGCGGCGATCTTGTTGATCGGCACCACCTTTGCGTCATTGTGCATGCTGGCCTCCTGGAACGACGGGGTTCGGTTTTGTGAGCGCTCGCGCGGCAACCGCCAATGGAATACCGGCGGGAGCGCGATTATCTGTAGATCACCGAGACGTCAAAGCTATGACGCCAATTGCAAGGCGCGAGATTATCTTGCAAATAGCCCCTGTAGCGCCAGCAAACTCTGTAGGTGCTTTGTAATCAGGCAGGTTATGCCGGCATACCTTGGGTTCGGCGCTGCCATGCCCCTATAATCGGGGCACTTTGTATGTGGAGCCCGCTATGCCGAATCTACGCCTCGCCGACCTCACCGCCGAAATCGAAGCCAACGTGCGCCGCGCACTGCTGGAAGACATCGGCAGCGGCGATATCACTGCGCAATTGATCCCGGCCGAACGGCTGGCCAAGGCCACGATCATCACCCGGGATACTGCCGTGATCAGTGGCACCGCCTGGGTCGATGCCGTATTCCGCCAGTTGGACCCGCGAGTTGCCGTGCATTGGCAGGTGCGCGACGGTGAACGCGTCAGCCCCAATCAGGCGCTGTTCCACCTCGAAGGCCCCGCCCGCTCATTGCTGACCGGTGAGCGCAGTGCGCTGAATTTCCTGCAACTGTTGTCGGGCGTGGCCACGCGCGCGCAGTACCTGGCGGACTTTGTCGCCAGCACCCAGGTCAAGCTGCTGGACACCCGCAAGACCCTGCCGGGCCTGCGTCTGGCGCAAAAATACGCAGTGACCTGCGGCGGTTGCCACAATCATCGCATCGGCCTGTATGACGCGTTCCTGATCAAGGAAAACCATATCGCCGCCTGCGGTGGCATTGCCCAGGCCATAGCTGCCGCCCACAAGATCGCCCCGGGCAAGCCGGTGGAAGTCGAAGTGGAAAGCCTGGAAGAGTTACGCGAAGCCCTGGCGGCGGGCGCCGATATCATCATGCTGGATGAGTTGAGCCTGGACGACATGCGCGAAGCCGTACGCTTGAACGGCGGCAAGGCCAAGCTGGAAGCCAGCGGCGGGATCAATGAAAGCACCTTGCTGCCCATTGCCGAGACCGGCGTGGACTACATCTCCATCGGGGCGATGACCAAGGATGTGAAGGCAGTGGATTTGTCGATGCGGCTCAGTATCTGACACCGTCATCGCCAGCAAGCCGGCTCCTACACAATTGTGCGACACCTGTAGGAACCAGCTTGCCGGCGATAATCGCGCTTAAACCACCAGATTGTTCATCTCGCAGTACTCTTCCCACTCGACACCCAGCACCTCGGCCGCCTCTTTGTGCAAGGCCAGGCGCGCCGCTTCGAATTCTTCCGCTGTGGTCGTGTACTTGAGGGTCAGTTCCCAAGGCTGGAAGCCCTGGCTCTCGGCCTCGTCCTCGAATGCCCACTGGATCTGGTCGCGCTGGTCATCAGCGTTCAGTTCCTTGATCTCTTCCTTAAGCTGCGGCGATTCCTCGAGATATTTCTTGAGGGCTTCTGCGTGCCGCACTTCCTGGGTCATTGCTGTCGTGGTCATGTCGTTCTCTTAGATCGAGGAATGGGGATGCATCTGGGTCATCAAGGTTGCGCAGATACAAAAGAACGGGCACGAATACCGGTTCATCTGGCCTTCAGAACCATTCTGGGATCATCTGAAAACTGTGGTGCCTTTTTGCCCGAGACAGGAATCGAACCAATCGATTCAAGCTCTTGTAAAACAGGGCTAACTCAACCAAAAAAAGCAAAATAGGTACTCATTTGGGAACTCAGCAAAAACTGAGGTCTGCGATCTGACCTCAACCGTTGCACCTCATCAGCTTAGCCCAGGTCCTACGCTTGAGCTACTGTTCGAACATCATGGTCAGAATGTGCATCTACTTCGTAATCCTGAAGACTCACATCGCCTTGAAATGCCACGCATTTAGCTCTTTTCGTACCCCACGAGGAGCACAGCGATCTGAACATCCTCACCACGCCCGTAATTCTCATGGTTATCCCAGGGTATCAGCACATCTCTTACGTCAGCAGTGGCCACAGGCCATAACAAGTATTATCGTACGACGATCGCGCACGATGATGGTTCCAGTGATAAGTAAAAAACGTATTTTTTGAGTGCCTATTTTAGGGAGGACGCTTGATCAAACTGGTCTAGCGACTATGCGGAGCGTTTGGCTCTGTGATCTCTTTAAATGGATTTTTAGAAATTGCCTAACCTGAAGAAAAAATAATGACAAATGGTATTGCCGTTAAACATATTCATGAATCAATAGCCAAAGAAGAACTCATCGTCATCATAGGAACTGGCGTTAGCATTTCCTTAACAAAAAACGAATACAAACAGCTTTCATGGACGGGACTTATTGAAAGCGGATTTGCATTCGGCGGTATAAAGGGGAAAATCACCGAGACTCAAATAGAGTCATGGAGTGATCAACTACACTCCAATGATATAGATGACGTTCTAAGTGCGGCAGAATTTGTTAGTCGGAAGTTGGGCGCACCAAGTGGGGAGCTTTATGCTCGATGGCTAAATGAGTCGTTTGAAGATATAATCCCAAAAAATGATGACATGGCGCAGGCAATCAAAGCAATATCAAAACTAGGCATTCCAATATGCACTTTAAATTATGATTCTTTACTAGAGAAGGTCACAGGACTCCCGGCAATAGTTCCTTCCGACATACGCCAAACCACCGCATGGATGAGAAAGGAAGAGCAAGGGATTTTGCATCTACATGGCAAATGGCAGCAGCCGGAGTCCTGCATACTTGGAATTAGAGACTACGAAAGGACATTGAATAGCGAGACTCGAGATCTTTTCCAGAGGCATTTAGGCGCTTTCAAAAGACTATTATTTATCGGATGCGGAGAGACTTTTTCCGACCCAAATTTCAGCGCACTGATAGATTGGCTAAAGATTCAGTTCGGCGCCTCCACTCTCCAGCATTATGCGCTGGTTAGCGAGCAGCAGTATTCAGGCAGGCATGCAGATCCTACTTGGCACGGCTTTGTTGACCCGCTAAGTTACGGCGATACGCATTCAAAACTACCGTTATTTTTAACTAGCTTATTCCACAACAAAATAAAAACCCTTGCCAGCTCGACACCAAAAATAAGAAGAACAGGTAAGACCGAAAAGGACCGCATGCTTCTTGATAGCTACAAAGAATTCCTGATAAGAGACTGTGGTCAAATGACCATTGAAGGTGTAAGCGCTGATATGGACACAGCGCAACGACGATTTGACCTTGAAAAATTATTTGTACCGCTTGAGCTACTCCCCTGCCCTCCAGACATTTCTTTGGATGATCCTTTACGCCAAAGCAAACTTACTAGTTGGAAGAGAAAAAACAAAGAGCCGCAGTCATTCGGCGATGTTTTTAATAAAACCAAAGGGGTGGCTCTTTTGGCACTACCTGGCGGAGGGAAAAGCCTACTACTGAAGAGGCTTGCAGTCGCATATGCAAGTCCAGACAGAAGATTGAAAAGCGATGACAGCTTACCTGACGCTGAACTGACTCCCATATTAATCAAGTGTCGCGAATGGCGAGACTACATAAAACTTCCAATTGCGACCCTATTGAAAAGCCTTTCGGACATTACAGGCCAACCAGATCTTGACGGATTACACTCAGCCCTAATTCCTTTATTTAAGCAGGGAAAGATTTTACTTTTAGTCGATGGATTGGATGAGATCCATGACGATGGTGATCGAACCATATTCGTTGAAAACCTACGATCTTTTTTAGACCAGTTTTCAGAAACAAAGCTGGTAGTAACTAGTCGAGAGGCAGGTTTCAGCCTAGTTGCGCCATATCTGGCCACGTATTGCGAACAGTGGAGGGTGGCCCCCCTCAGCTCCGATGCAATAATGTTACTATGTAGTCACTGGCACAAACTAATGGTTGGTAATTCACCTGAGGCGCTCGCAGAAGCAAACTCCCTAGGCAAGATACTTACATCAAACATGGGATTGAGAAGACTAGCTGAAAACCCACTTTTACTGACAATGCTTCTTGTGGTCAAACATGGTGCTGGCAGGCTCCCACCTGACAGGGTCCGCCTGTATAGTCGTGCAGTAGAGGTCCTTCTTGATACGTGGAATATAAAGGGGCATGACGCGCTTGACACTAAGGAGGCAATTCCCCAGCTTTCCTATATAGCATTTGAACTCATGCGAGCAGGAAAACAAACAGCAACTGAACAAGAGCTTCTTCAACTGCTCGAAAAGGCACGCGAGAATGTTCCTCAAATTAAGCGCTATGCCAAAGATACTCCCTACCAGTTTTTGAAAAGAGTAGAACTGCGCTCAAGCTTATTGCTGGAAGCTGGGCGACAGGTTGAAAATGGCCGTGCAGTGCCGTTTTATCAATTCAGACATCTAACCTTTCAGGAGTATCTAACAGCCCTGGCAATTGTAGATGGACATTACGACGGCTACGACTCTAAATCACCACTGATAAAACCTTTAACCAGTCGACTGATTTCTGACGAGTGGAAAGAAGTTATACCAATGACTGCTGTATTGGCAGGTAAACGAGCTGATTCAATTATCAAAGCTTTGGTGCACAAGGCAAATCTGCTGAAGCGCAGAATGGATGCTGGGAAAGGGTTTTCAGGGAAACAGGAGTGGCTAAGCCATCCAAATATACCGCCAGGCGCAGTCGCAAGATTGGTACAAAGCCTTATTGAGGAAGCCGAGGCTGGACCCGAGACTCTAACTGAAGCACTAAGTCTGATTACGTATTTCGCTAGAGGATGTAAATCAAGATTAGATTGGAGAGCATTATGCCGTGGGCCATATGCGGGTGAACTTATGCACCAAGCATGGTTACTGTACAAAAACCTTGACGCCCCCAAAGATACTTGGGTTCGGAATAGCTATGCTTGTTTTGCGTCCTATAGGCGGCCGACAAGTCACTGGCTAGGTGACGAGGGACAGGACGAAATTCATGACTTATTGAACGATACCGATAGTGAAAAGGTTTGCTTAGGCCTTATGACAGTTGTCGGTGTTTTATGGAACGGCTCAATCCACAGGATTAAAAATAATGCCGTAGTAGGACCAAAATTATCGCACAAAATCGAATCGCTGTTATTTGACAATCATCCGGCCATCGCACATGTTGCATTGTGGACATGGAGCCTCAACCTCCATCATACAGATACAGTTGACATTGTAAGCGAGCACCTTCTCAACTTCTTCACAGCCAACTTCTTCCAGCAGAGCTTCGATGATAAATCTAGTTTATTTTCTTTTGCTCTACATAGTTGCATGGGTCTTCAACGCGATAGCTGGAGACCAACATTGTCCACTGAACAAATAGCGATCATAAAAACTGTCCCTCTAGGCATACTCACCGACATCCACAATAAAAACGCAAGCGCAGCGCTAACTATTGCTTATCACGCCGGCAATGTTTGGGACGATGTTGAACTCGTGGTTAAAATTGCTGAGTATCGTGACTTTACAATTAATCATAGTGGCAGACGAGACTGTGCGCGACTAGACAAGATGCTATCTAAGATAAATCCATTCGGAATTAACTACTTGAAACTTCTCGAGGAGCAGGAGGCAAAAGAAGAGCTCACAGAATTTGATGTTATCGATGAAGAGGAGTTTGAGGATCTTTCTGAGAGCCCAGCGACGCTATCTTAACCATTTCGCTGATTAGCTTCGCAGAAACTCTACATGGCATATTTTAATTAAGGAAAAACTTAAATGATTGAAGGGCAGAAACGAAAGCGATTAACTGCGGCACAAAAGGAAGAGCGAAAACAATACGAGGAACGCCATGAGCGAACGAAAGAGTTCCTGACAGGGCTGGCAATCCGGTCAAACAAGCTCAGATCAAAAGAAAAAGAGTTTCATGGTCTTGAGCGAGAACTGCTGGACCTTCAAACAGAACTACTTGCCGACTATGAGAAAAGCAAAGACATTAAGCATCCAAGGGATGTTGGAGCGGCAAGGGAGGTCTTGATTCGCGCTTTTTTTCTAGAGACTAAACTACTGCCAAAAAAATACGCCGTATCCGAAGTAAGTGTTCGTGTAGCCTCAACTTCAGGACATCTTAGCAATGAGCTTGATTTGCTATTTTACAACGCAGACGATTGCTTTTCTCTTATGCAGCGCCAGCACGTATATGAAGTTCTTCCCGTTGAATACACGTATGGCGCGATACAGGTAAAATCCAAACTGACCAAAACTGAATTAAAGAAGGCCTTCACCAACATTGCATCTTATAAAAAATTAAAGCGAATGGTGCCTACAAGCGTCAGCCACATTGGCATCCACAGACCAGAATTCAGTGGCTTCGGAATAATATTCGCCTACGACACCGACCTTGCTTGGGATGAGTTGGCCGAAGAGCTTAAAGCTCTTGGCTCATCTAGTGATGTAAAGCACCTACCAAATGCCGTGTTTATTCTATCGAAGGGCTGGTTTCTATTTGGCGATGAGCAGTCAGCTAAATACTATAATTCGGATATGCAGAAGATCCAGAACATTTTAACCTATGGCAACCCGGACACTTCAGGCTACTGCCTTTATCAGCTATACAGTTTGGTCTTTGACTTCTGCGCTGACACTATCCCTTATCAGGCCCGGCCTCATCATTATGCTCGGCTTCCGTTGACAGCTGGCGAACACTCTTACAGGTATAATATCGGAGGATTTGCGGAGCTGGGCGTCTGCGATGAGCATGGTGACTATGCGCGTTCCTACACACCAGAAAAACTTGAAAGGGTAATCACATGGTGTCAAACCGCCGAGCCTATTAACTGGATCAAAGCAACTGATCTAGCTTATGGTCATGATGGCACCAACACTGAGGCCTACGCCAGACAGCCAGGAGAAATTAGAATCTACAACCCTGAAAGCCTTCCACTCACTCAAGTATTGGTGCGTGACTCTAACAGCTATTACGAAGGCAGATTGATTTCTACAAAAGCGCTTGCGTTCGACGTCATAGAAAGCAGCGGCCTGAACATGTGCATTCCTCATTACTACCAAGTGAAAGAAGAGCTAGTACAAACCTGTCCGCAATGCGATAAAAAGCTGAAAAAAACAAAATCACAGAAAACAATCACTTAGCAATTTCGACATGAGCAGACTGTGGCATGGCATAAGGTTCTGGGTATCTTATGCACTACCTTGCGGGCCGCGACAAAGACGATTGTCGCACGAATTCTAATTTATGCGACACGCATCAGCCCCCTTGATCTTCTAGCTCTGGCCTGTCGCATAAGTTTGTCGCAAATGGTAATTTACCTGCGACAAGTTACGCGACAGGTGATAGATGCAAACCACTGGACAGCTAATTGGATACGCCAGAGTTTCGACGCAGGCTCAGGATCTGGAGCAACAGCGACTTGTCCTGGGACAAAACGGTTGTCAGCGGGTTTTCGAAGAGAAGGCTAGTGGGGCTAAGCGAGACCGCCCAGAGCTGCATCGACTGCTTGATCATCTGCGGCCAGGTGACGTTTTGATCGTAACCCGATTAGATCGCTTGGCTCGGTCAACTACAGACCTGCTCCATATTGCAGAGCGGCTCAAAGGCATCGAAGCAGGGCTGCGCTCACTTGCAGAGCCTTGGGCCGATACAACCTCACCAGCCGGACGTATGGTGTTAACGATCTTCGCGGGGATAGCTGACTTTGAGCGATCACTAATTGGTGAGCGCACCAGTGCCGGGAGAGCTGCAGCCAAGGCTCGCGGCGTTCGGTTTGGCCCTAAACCGGTATTAACACCGGAACAGGTCAGCCATGCGCGACAACTGATTGCCGAAAACCAACGACCGGTGGCAGAGGCTGCCCGCCTCTTGGGTGTTCATAGAGCGACCCTATATAGAGCGCTGTCCAAGTAGTGAGCGGAATCCTTGGTTTAGATTGATTGGGCGACAACCGGCGTGGGTTCTTGGCCATTCGCCGGTCGCTGGCTGTTGCTACTACCGTGTTACGGGTTACCCGCCATCTGACGGGCGTAATTACGGTCACTGAGGTCCTTCTTAGGGTCAGCCTTGGCCCAACGCTCAGGCTTCGCACAGTCCATGCAGGTCAATATTTTTTTGTCCGTACTGAGCGTGTACAGGTGAGTTTTGGAGCCATCGCCGATCTTCAAGCCAGCGTCCGTGACTTCGAACCCTGGAACCTCGTGTCCCAGACGATGATCCATGTTCTCAAAGTTGAACGCCCAGCTTTTGATCTGAGTTTTGCGCCAGATTGTCATGATCCTCAACGGGTCATTTTTCGTGGTGCGTTGATAGACCCAATCGCCTTCATATGGCGTCAGCTTCGGGATTTCTGCATCACGTCGACCTTGCTTCAAGGCCTTCTGCTGCATTTTTTCTAGTTCGGCATTCAATGCTTCCTGATCCTTGAGAGCCTGATCCTTAAGCAGTTGCTCTAAGTCATATGGCCCTTTAGGGTCATATTTCCAAACCAGATCGTCCTTCCTCAGGCCAACCACCTTGCAGTTAAGACAGTCAAGGCTTTGCTCATCGACGTTACGCATCATGGCCAGGCGCGTAGAGCCGTTTACATCATCAAGAAGAAGTTTTTCATCTTTTACCGAAACCTTTAGTTTAGCGAGAGGCTTGATACGACCTTTCCCATCGTCTCCAAAGATTTCTGCTTCATTGCCGTGTACGTTGAGAACCATTGTCCTCTGGATATTCGAGTCTTTAAACCGATAAGCCCCCGTGAAGTCTTCACCACCACAGGCGGCAAGAACTGAACCGGCAACAGCAATTGCCATTAGCTTGAAAAAAGTGCGCATAACATCCTTTTCGTTCTATCAATGACGCTGTTTCCTAGCATCGTGTAAGTAGCTAATGGCGTCATTTTGCCATCACCGCCGTCAGCCTACTATTGAGCTCGCCAATAAACAATTCAGCGCGAAATGGGTCCAGCCACAGTGACATTGACATCCAGTACAGCCGCAACACTGTTCCATCACTCGCAACGATCACAGGCCGCGCCCAGGATGCCGACCAGACCAACTCCGGACAGAGACGGCTGACGAGCATTAGCTCATCTAGATCAGCGCTCATCATGGTCCGCCCCCTCCCGATGCTCCAACCATGCCGCACAGCTCCACAAAACACTCCCAAAAATAGCCAACGCAACAATGCTCCACAGCGGCAACCAGCGATTTGAACCGATCCAGAACCCGCCTCCTACACAGACAATTGTTACGAATGCTCGCCTCATATACGCGCCTCTAATTTGTGTTGGAGAGACGAGGCTAACCTGAAATTTCCAATCTCATGGCGCGGCGACTGAAAAATCGTCAGTTCTCCTAATGGGAACTGAGCGCTTCGCGAAGGAATAGCTAGGAGGGACAACGGCATCCAAAGGAAAGTAATGGACACCACTATGAATCGTGGTGATTTCTCAGCGGTTTTTGTGTGATTGTTAATGGCGAGCAGGGTTTCCCCGGCGCAGGGCAGTGGCCTGACTGTATGTCCATTATGATCCCCTACGTAACTCAGTGGCCGCGCAACTGTTTCAAGCAGCTTTTAAAAGGAATCACTGAGAACCTGGGTAGTTTCTCGGTGATTTTTGTAGGGTTTTTGAAGGCATACTGATTTTTTCCGAAGATTGGAAATAATCATGGATGTCAGTGGAGAGAATGAAAACTCAGCCGTTATTATCAGTGAGGGCAAGAGGCTCATCGGGCGAGTGAGCTGGTGATGCTGAGGATGTCGGGAACCGACACACAGCATCACATGCCTATCCCTCTTGATCAAAAATCAACGCCCCCAATTAGATGAACCCGCTTTGCGGTGCACCAATCAAGCCCATACCCTCAACACCAGCTCACTCGGCCTCGCTTCCACCCTGAACGTCAGTGCTTCGGTGGAACCTTCTGGGGTGGATTTAGAGAGGAACGACGCGCTCCAAACGATTTGTCTGTCGTCGGGGACGTAGGCCAATAGACACTTGCCACGCTGGCCGAAGCATTGGGATCTCGCGCGGGACGAGCATGTGGTGCCGAGCTAGACCCTGTCGGACTAGGTGGTCGTGGGGGAGTCCCACCACTAGAGCCGCCACCAGAGCGGCCCCCCGGGCCTCTTCCCTTTCCACCAGCAGTACCTAAAGCGCCCAGCCGACTAATCGCCATAACGGTTCCCACTGCACGCGTAACAAACCCACCGACACCGCTGGCCGTGGCCATAGCACCTGTCAGGCTGCCTGCGAGACCTCCTACCGAAACGCCAGTCAGACTCGATGCGATCCAGGTTGTAATAGCCAGCAGAATGGCTGCGATTGCGCCCATAAAGCCGCGCACTGCATCGAAGTCGGCTCCAGATCCAGACCACCCGCTTGCAGCGGCAGCTTGACCGATGGCAACAGCGGCCATAACAAGGGATACAGCCACAATTAGTGCGTGCGCAAAGAGCATCGCAATCACGGGGAAAAATAGCAGGGAGAGCCAACTGATCAGTACTTCAACGCCTCTCAGCGGAGCCATCAGCAGTGCCAACGGTGCAGCAAGTAATACAATCCAGAACAGCCATGCAGATAACAGAACGTACCCCGGCAGTAAGGTTTGAAGGTCGAGCCAACCAGACCAATCTTTGAACATTTGAACACTAGCCAGAATGCCAGCTCCGACTTCAGCGCCCTCCGGCGAAAGGCCGGTAGTTTTCTCCAATGATCGTGTCATGAAGCGCTGCCACGCCACCGCCGTACTAACGGCACCCACCTCAGCACTCACCCGCTGACCTCCGGCGATTGTTCCTCCTGCTTCTTTTAAAGCCAAGTAGGCCTGCTCAGCCCCAATCTGAGCGATTTTGTAGGCCTCTAAGCAACTGGTGGGCTCAAACATCATGGCATGATCATCAGATCCAATAACCTGAGACTTCTGACCCGGAACCAATGTTATGGGCAAATACGAAGGTGTTGAGTCCGGCTGCCCGGTGAATAATGCTTGCCAATGGGCTTTGGTAGGCAGGGCATAACGCCCGCCCATAAAAGGCCCTGCGCTGCCCAACGCAGTTATTCCTGCCTCACGACGCGATTGAACCGAACCGAGGTCTACAGCTTTCTCAAGACCTTTTCGGGCGGCGCCTCCACCTAGAAGGTAGTTGAGCCACCCACCGTTTTCCTCCGCAGATCCGGTCATATAGGTAGTGATGCCGCCGCCAGCCGCCTTAGCTTGAGCGATTAGACTAATTTGTTCATCTGGGATACCCAACCCGCCGCCGCCGAGCAATCCCACAGCATGCATCGCCTCGATTTTAGTCGAATGCTCAGCCCGTCCAAGTTCCGCCCGGCTCGGCGCACAGCTGGTGTTGTAGTCGTGTATCAGACGAGCCAAATCAGTGCCTTGATAGATCTGCGTACCTCTCGCGGCAATGTCATCCACTGCCGCCTGTGCGGGCACAATCGATCCCGCAATAGTATGTTCGTTGAGAACCCCATCTAGGGCAGATCTGTAAATGCGATGAACAGCCATAGCCACTTTCAGGGGCGTTGCCTGCGCATCAATTAATGTAACCGAAACCCCGCTAGGCAACTGAACGGTCTCTGGTCTCATGCCTAAAAGCATGACCAAAAAAATGACCGCACCTCCGGCTAGGCCACGAGCCATCCCACCGTCTGCGACCTTCAACATAATCATGACGAGCCACATGATGCCCACGCTGAAGACCAGTGTTGAACTGCTGTTGTTAAGGGCGGTGAAAATCGGTTGGGTGGCTGCGAGCATTGTCATACCGACGTCCTCCCAAAGCGCGAATATCCAGCTGAATCCCGCATACCCTTCAGGAGTTGCAGAGGCGCTCATACGGAACGCCTCTGAAACCAGGAACGTGCTGCTAGCACAAGTCTTACGCCCCATAAACCGATCCACAGAAGGCACAACGTAAAACCGATGACTATCAGGTATTGGGCAAATGGGGCCACCAGCAAATCGCCGGTTCGCTGCACCAGGTCGTACTGTTCCAAGACGCGCTTCCCGTACACACCAGGCATTAAAAACACCGCCACTATGTGAAGAAAACCAAGAGCAGGCCCTAGCACGATGCCGGTCCATCCGACCCACTTGGTGACCGACGGCGCCCGCTCGTACACCGCGTCCAAAATTCCTGCGATTTTTCGTTTTGACATTCCCTCACCCTCATTTTTACTGACTTTGGCTTCGGCAAGTATTCAGACTAAGGACCGGCTCTTCGCTTCTCAATGCAACTCGTTGCACTTACTACAATGCGTCAAATTCATCACGGCAAGCCCGCTATGTAACGCGCCTAACCGGCGCTTTACATAGCGGGCTTACTGGGTATCTATGATTTTGCGCAACACACACAACGCAACCCCAAACGATTGCGTCATCCACTGTGGCTCTCGTAAGCTGACCAAGCTCAAAACCGCCCTGCCCGGTCGCTCGTGCCCGTGTTATTCATGGGTGTAAGCAATGGCAGAGGGCTCCTGTCCTGCGTCATCGCAGACAGGGCCTTATCGATTACGCGTCGCGTCATCGCTCGCGTAACCGGCTTGGCCCCGACTAAATTATCGGGAACATCAACGACCAACAGAGGAGAAACGAAAACCTAACCAGGGTAGCCAAACCAACAATGGCAACCGCACCTGAACGGACAATCAGGAACCCGCTCGGAGACTCCGAGTAGGCGTGAACAGTCCCCGCCTGCACACCAGTGCAAAGGGGGGCGAACAGGCACACAACGAACCATCTTAGGATGGTGTGTCGCTGAACCGGAAACGGTCAGAAGTTCTTACACAACCAGAGAGCTTCTCATGAGCGAATTCGATGCGCAGATCATCGCTGCGCGCCTCAAGTCCGAGTCTAGGATTCGGAGAAAACCCCGAACTTATGCCCAACGGCGCTCGTTACTTGATAACTACAAGCACGAGCTGTTGCAGCTAGACGCAGTAGGTTGTAATGGAAGCGAGCTACAGCGCTGGATAGCCGAGAAAGGCATTACAGTCGAACGCTCGACCGTAAACCGCTGGCTACATCGGAACCGCCAGTATGGCTAAATTCGCCAAACCGGCGAAGCAAGCGGCGTCCGTGATGAAGCAACTGCAGGGCAGCCACATCAAATCGGTCAGCACCGTGCGGAACTATGAACAACGCCTAAAGCAGATCACTGTCCATCTCCAAGAGCACCGCTTGGGCAGCCTTCGTGATATGACTCCGACTCGTGCCCTCGAATATCTAAAACAACGTGCCGAAGTCGTTGGCCAAAAGACGCTCGATATGGAGCGGCAAGCCCTGCAAGCGATGATGCAGCATGTCACTCATCAGCTCCCACCAGGTCAATCTCTGGCTGTCATCAAAAGCACCGCACCGGCAGCCCGAAAAGGAAAGGCGGGGCAGCCGACACTTGGACGCCGATTGGCCGAGCAGTCGAGGTCATACACCCGTGAGCAAGTGACTCTCATCGCCGCTCGCCAGTCGCCACACAACGCCCTAGCAACCGAGATTTCCCATGCGTCAGGACTACGTGCCCATGAGTTACTAACGCTGCGCCGTATCCACCACAAAGCTCCAGATGCTCGCCCTGCGCATGGTCTGAAGTTTGCCGGTATCCGGGAAAACTCCATTGCTTACACTGTCTACGGTAAAGGGGGGCTTACCCGCGAGGTGCGCATTCCAATACACCTAGCCAGGCGCCTGGAAGCGACACGTCTACCAGAGGCACGTAGCGTTATAGATCGTGGTGTCCGCTACCAACAGTTCTACGAACTTGGCGGTGGTCAGCCCTGGAGCAAATCATTCGGTGCGGCTTCAAAATCAGCGTTTGGTTGGTCCAATGGAGCCCACGGACTGCGTCACAGTTACGCCCAAGAACGCCTTAGTACAATGCAAACTCATCTCACCCGTGAAGAAGCCAAGCGAGTCGTCTCTCAGGAGCTTGGGCACTTTCGTCCAGAAATTACCGAGGTCTATCTACGTTGAACATAAGCATTTCCCCCGTATGGATCAGCAGCAGTTTGCTGTTCGTGATCGGTACGCTTCTGATTGTGACGGGGGTACTGGTACTGCTATTGATCGAGAGTAAAAAGTCTCGAGCACAGTTAGCAGCAACGCTTGATGCCAGCGTGGCTCGTCAGAACATCCTAATCCAAGAGCATCGCGCCGAGATCGAGGAAATCAATCAACAGTATCTGGTCAAAATGGGTGCGGCATCCAAGAGTCATCATTACGAGATGGAGAATCTAAGGGTCATGCTTTCCATCGCTGACCAAGATCTCGACGCGGCGATGAAGGCCACTTCTAAGGCTACGCAGTAGGCGTGCAAGCCTGGTCAACAGATCAAAGCATTGATCGTCTGAAAGCGATTGGGCATCTGCTACCGTGAGACATACCTGAGAGTCGAGCACTCTAACTGTGCAGTTGCGTAATTGCATGGACTTGACCACCCATTTGCATTCGACTTGACCAGTCGTTTGCATCGGATTTCACCAGCACACTGGGTGGCCTTGACCGGCAAAAAACGGCCAGAAGCGGACATTGAATGGTGATTGTTCCGGCCAAATATTTACCGGCGTCTTTACTGAGACGAGCGTATTGGACGGTTGGCGAGTAGGTGTGAAGGCAATTGCTCTCATACCTCGAAACTCTGGCTCCGTGGCAACCGCTGAATGGTAGATGTGGCAGAGCTGCATATGCTGTATAAAAAACCAGTAAAGCTAAGCTGTATGAGAGAAAGGTTGCGCCAAGGCAATTTGCCATTATACGCTCCTAATTCCAGCCATCTAATTTTTGCTGGGTACTTTGAGAGTAAAGATATGGAAATCACAGAGTCTATAATCCATGGTGTCGTCAAAGCAAAAGAAACCATTGGTGAGGGATCGGTAGTTATCAGGCCTCGCAAAGAGGTCTTGCCTGTCGATGAAAAGCTAGAAGCTCTATGCGCGGATGTTTTAAGTCTTTATACAAAACTTAGTAATGGTTATGGTACGTTTGGTCTTGAAGAAATAGTTCACCCTTTCCCCCCCCTTCTGAAAAGCTATGTCACGCAAGATATTGACTTGGTAGCTTTTAGCGAAAACTTGGCGAGCCTGATTGCTTCCAAAATGCAGGATCAGTTTATGGCCACAACGTCTTGGCCTCTATATGTTCGGTACACGAATCAGGGTAGAGACTGGTTGCTGATTGCATTGCTGAAATTGAAAGACGGCGTGGGAATCGACGAAGATACTTTAGATCTCAACAACTCTCTTTCTTTTGATATCAGTCACCTGCACGAAGCTGCTCGCATCGACATTAATAAATGGCTTATAAATGAGCAGCCCTATCTCTCTTTTATTAAGCGCCGCGCTGGTGATAGTGACATCTCTAGGTATTTTAGGAATGCTCTATCGTGTACGGAGTACACGGATGCGAAGCATAACACCGACGTCACAATTAAAGCCGTAGAGGACTTTTGCGAGGCAAAAGGATGGAACCCCGAGCGAACACAAAATGCACGAGATAAGCTTTACAATTTTTGCGCAGAGATGAAGCACAATGAACTGCCTGTTAATTTAGGTGCTTTGTCTGCTCATATAGATGACCAAGACCCCGAAAGTTTTCTAACATTTGTAAAAGAGTCCGGCTACGAAATTAATGATATTTTTTCTCCGAATCCGGCGTCCTATAAAAAACTGATGCGAGTTAGCAGGCGATTCGGAAGCATTAGCGTTAGTTTTGACGTCGAAGATTTGCGGCAGGAAACTGTAAAGTATCGAGAAGATCTTGATGCTATAGTTATTCTCCACCCCCCTAAAGAGCTTCTGCTAGATATGAAGCGGGCGTTGGGAGAACTCGTAGATGTTGAAGAGTAAATTACAGCTTTCGGTAGATATATATCGAGAGTTGATTGAGCCTGTTATTGACCGAGGTCGGGTTGAAGGAATCATCAGGTCCGAGGGTTTCGATGATGTATGTGCACAGCTGGATTCTGCAGGGCTACTGATAGCTTCAGACAAAGCTAAATCAACGGTCAAATATCAAGCTCTTTCCTCAAAGGCAGAGTATTTTTCGCCGACATTTTCCGATCTGCTGGCGGCTGGCTCACGTAGAAAAGAAGCTCCGCAAGACTTTTATATAGCAGACTTTGATTATCTCCACTCCGAAATTAATGAAAGCACCCCAGAACAAGTACAAGGTTATTTGGATGCTGTTTCGCTATATGCACTTTTAAGAAAAATTGCGGATCATGGCAAAGAAATTGACTCTGATTGTTTAGTATTTTTCAATAAGGAGAAAGTTGATTTATTCGTTAGCTATTCAGCAAATGAAATACAGCCGCTAGAAAAACTAGAAGACTTCAAGTCTAGATTTATCGAAGATGAGATTCACTCGGACCAAAAGGCAACTATTGTCAAAGTGGTATTGCTTGAGCTGTCTAAAGAGTTTGAGGAGCCATTGTCTCTCGGCTTGATTACCGAAAACTTTGATGAGTTTTATCGTAGGGTATCCTCTGGATATCAGCTGTATGTTTCGGAGTTCTCCTTTCAGAAAGTAAAGGCTGAGGTTGAGAAGAGCAAGCTAGAGTTTATTTCAAGGATTAATAAGGTATTCTCAGACATTCAGAATCAGCTTTTAACTGTGCCCGCCGCATTGATTATTGCTGGAAGCCAGTATGAGAAATCGAATCACCTCACGTTAAAAAATGGGATAATTACAGCCGGTGTAATTGTTTTTTCCTTGTTCATGATTCTTCTTATAGTTAATCAGTGGAATACACTGCGCTCTATTATTCGCGAAGTAGATAGCGAATGGTCACTAATAAAAAACAAACACGAAATGATAAAACTCCAATTTACTGATCAATATTTGGCACTCGTATCGAGATATAAGTACCAGTATGCTCTGCTTGAGATGGTAGCACTTATCGTGGTCATAGCCTGCTCCGCTGCAATTTTACTTTGCTTTTATTTTTCGGATAATGAAGTCTTGCCGATAGAACTCTCCATCTTTTTAGCGTTTTCTTTTCTAAGCTATCTTGGATGGCGAACATGTGTCTTCTTGAAAATTCTTTTTTCTAAACTAGAGGGCGGATAGGAACCATAGCAAGCCGAGAGCATGCCTGTTTTTTGTTTATTAAGGAACGAGGAAAACCAGTGAGTTCGCTAAGCAAAATCGAAAAGGTCCATCTCGGATCTCAGATCCTAGCGCAGGCTACGACGATCATCGCCGCAATCGTCGTGGCGGTATGGGGTTACTACTCCACTGTGTATGTAAAAAAGGAAAAGGAAGTCACAGAGTACACACTGAAGGAAATGGATCAGAAGACCACACAAAAGCCGCATATCCAAGCCAAGGTCGAGTCAACGGTTCAGACACTCATGGAAGGGCAAAACCTACTTCAGGTTAAGGTGATTCTTTCCAATCTTGGAAACAAGGAAAGCAAAGTTACCTTAGACGATGACGCCTTGACGCTGGTGCCGGTTACTTTTGCTGATGGCAAACCGCTCTTCCAGAAACCGATCAACCTCCTTTCTGGTCGCTACGCGGGAACTCTAAACCGTGCACCACTGCGATTCGTGAATGTTGGGGCAGGTGAGAGCTATGAGATCACATTTGTACAGAGCCTCGAGAACTCAGGTATTTACCTCATCCACTTTCTCGCCCTCAACGGTATAGATCCTCCTGCGGATGACCTTTTGATCAAAGGTGGCGTGCCATACAAATACTCTGTCGGCGTAGACCAATACGTCGTTGTGAAATAGCTATCTTTTCCCTTAAGCGAGCATCCGATTTTGGCCGGTTCTGCCTGCCATGGCTTGCGGAGATAGGCCAGAAGCGGAAACTCGTTTATTGCAGCATCTAGACTCATTCACATAACTCGTCGAAACTCGCGATAGAGGCTCAAGCTAGGTGAGGTCGACGCTAACCTCCGCTCGGTTCAACGATTTTTTTGCAATTTTTCAGCAGGATTCTGAAATGACGATAGATCAGCATGAGTATAAATGCCCATTAGGTGCCGTAGATCGCCGACTTAATGATGTCCATCGTCACTGGCATGAGGCCGAGCGTGGATATTTCGATCCCGAAACCTTCAGGATTTCTATACAGACTGCAATTCAGACCCTGCGCACTGTTAGTTTCATTTTGCAGAGCAACAAACGTATCTTTACTAATTTCGATCCTTGGTATGAAACGTGGCAGTCAAAGTTACGCGCTGATCCATTGATGCGCTGGATGGTGGACGCACGCAACAAAATCGAAAAACAGGGCGATCTGGAGACACACAGTTTTGTTAGAGCCGAAATCATAGCGTCATACTACGAGGAGGGTCCCATCATTGAAGTGCCCGCCGAACTTTTCCAAAACTCGGCAGAATTGATAGATAGCATTCAAACTGAAGAACTAAAAAAGCATGTTCTCAAGGATGGTATTCTTCGCATTCAACGGCGCTGGGTTGAAAATAGCTTGCCGGATTACGAGCTATTAGAAGCTGTGGGGATAGCCTATGGAAAAATAGCTGAATTAGTGGCTGATGCTCACCTTGAACTCGGCTTAGAGTCACCATCGACAATGGTCGATGACGTAGATCACACTTCTGGCAGAGAGTCGCGGGGAGGTAGGCTACCCTGCATGATTGGCCATAGTGATGCGCGTAGCCAAGATATATGGCTTGCGACGGGTCAAGCAATAAAGTTAGAGCAGAAAAAAGTTGAAATTGACTTAGCCGAAACGGAGCAAGTCGCAAAAAGATACGGGTTAGATCCTAAAGAAATATTGCCATCATCAGCTGTCGGCCCGGAATCTATTCTTAATAACCTATTCGCTACTGCTCGAAAAATGCTCACGGTTGATGGGGGTCATATCACTATTGCATTCCTGCTTAAGGGGGCTGCGATAGCGAGCATGATCACACTGAACATGGAAGAGCACGGCGAAAAGTACCTTGTCATGAGAAAGCTTGCAAATGAGGTTATTAAGCACGGCGCGGATGCTGTAATCATTATCGGTGAGGTTTGGTCAGCGCGTTTTGACGCAAGTAACCCTTACCGTCGAGCCGTAGACTCACCTGAAAAGGATGAGTTTCTGACGGGCACCCTCGTGAGTAAGTGTGGGGAACCAGTACATCTTCGCGCCAAAATTATTCGCGATAACACCGCTGTGACACTTGCAGAAACTGAAACATCTCGGGATCAGGCGCAAATTGCTTTCTCTCCAATCTACATCGCTTGGGGGCGCGAGATTCCAACAGCATGGATCAATATATTAAGAACTCAGGATCAATAGGCAGTTAGTGCCATGGCAGCGTGGTGATATGACCAAAGTCCTATATTTTGATTGCTCATGCGGACGCTGCCATCCACGTTCTACCCCGAGAGCGGCTGCATTTGGCCTTAAGCAGCCTCTCGCGAACGTCTGCTTCTGGCCGAGGCTGTGTAAAAACGTTTTAGAGCAGGTTTGAGGAGCAGATTCGGAACGAAAATCGCGCGCCTACGCAAATTTCAGGTCTGCTGCATAACCAAACGCTGGCGGATTTTACGTAGCGGCGCAGACTTCAAAACGAGGCCCGCGTTTTTACACAGCCTGGGCCGATTGCTGCCCTTCAGGAGTTTTTATATTTCCCGTCACGAAGCTTGCTTGGGCCTAGCTTGAGGCGTCCATGCCCGGACAGACCGCTTGCGATCCTAAGCTGACCGTCATGGGCTATTTGGCCGGCGCTAGTCGACCTGATGCTCCTCGTAACGTCAGTGTTGAGACGGTACTGTATGCGACGGATTAATTCAGAGAATCAGAAACTCATGCGGACAAAGACCATGCCGGTAGGCCAACTGATTATTGAAGGTCTCGGAGATACAGATAATGCGTATGAGTATGTCTACGAGTTGATGCCTCTAATCGGAGAGGTTGTCCTCTGGTTTAATACACTTGAGGCGGACATCGATAATATCTTATGCGGATTCATCTCTGACCGAACAGATCAAAAAGGTCTCTTGGTCGTGGGTAATATGATGTATGCGACTAAGCTGGATTTGTTCGAGCGATTCGCTTCTGATTTTTTCCGTGACAGAGGCGATCAGCCTGCCTGGTTCTCACAGCTCCTGTCAGATCTTCGGGAATGTGGCAGCCTTCGCAACAAGGTTGTTCATGCGAATTGGATGCACACCAATGAGGATGGGTACACCCAAGTCAAAATTAAATTCAGCAAGAGGGGGCTTGAGCATGAACTTGTCCAATTCTCCAAAAACTCGCTCGAACTCATCATCGGTAAAATTGAGGCTGCGAGAAACCAATTGGATGACCTCAGTAATGAATTTTTACCCTGCTGATGTGTAAAAAAGGAGCCCAATGATGGAGGCAGAACGCTATCGTGTTCGTTTAATGTTCGAATGGGGCGGCGGTTGCCTTTGGTGTGGAAACGATACTGCCCTGGATAAATTTTCTGTAGGGCCTATTGAAGAGAAGCTGCCACTCAGTGACGAAGTCCAAGCACTGCTTAACAAGCTTTCACAGTGGCATGACACCTCGCTGAACTGGGATTCCCCAACTGATCCCGGCCCTTGGAATACAGACGATTACGCAAGATTTGAAGAGGCTGCCACCAAATTACTGAAATCCATCCAAGAGGAATTGGGTGAAGAATTCGAGGTGGTGTACGAAAAACTGTAGCTTGTCCGTGTGAGCCTTCGGCCAATTCTGATAACGAAAGGATGTAGCTATAGATCGGTATCTCTCCTTCGCGATAGGCCGCTACCGGCCAATTCAGTTGAAAGCGTGTATTCGTGAGTGACCGCTTTTGGCCGAGGCTGTGTAAAAACTCTTTCGGGTAGTCGTAGCAATCAAAATCGGCGCAAAAATCACGCTCCTACGCAAAATCCAGGTTTGCTGCCTAACCGAACGCTTGCAGATTTAACGTAGACGCGAGGACTTGAAAACGGCCTCTGCGTTTTTACACAGCCTGGGCCGACTACCGCCCTTTTTGAACGGCCGCTTCGGGTCGACTTCTGCCAGTCAGGGCACCCAGTGTGCTGGTGAAATCCGATGCAAACGACTGGTCGAGTCGAATGCAAATGAGTAGGCAAGTGGAATGCAAATGGGTGCTCAGGTGGAGTGCAATTACCCAGCAGTGGCGGATCTAAGCTCAAGACGCTTTTCTAATGAGGTCCAACCCGAACAGAGCTTCCTGCCGACTCAGCGTTAACACTCGGTCACCCGCGTGGTTTCGCCGAAAAGGCCGCGATTAATATTGATTAATAATAGATTACTATACTCCTCAAAAATCTCTACACAGCCGACTCCTTCTGGCCTAGAGGGCTATTTCCTCGCTACGACTAGGGGGTGCTAGTACGGTATCTACAGGGGTGTCAGAACGGTATCAACGGGGTGCTAGAACGGTAGTCGGGGGTGCTGGTACGGCATGACTCAGGGTGTTGGTACGGCAAATGCTGAGGTACAGGAACGGCATGCCCCAGACTGCTGGAGCAGCATTAGCTGGGGCGCTGGAACGGTACACCCCACATTGCTGGAGGGGCATAAGCAGGGTGCTGGAACGGTATACACCACATTACTGGAGAGGCATAAGCAGGGGCGCTGGAACGGCATTCCCCAGACGGTTGGAATGACATAAGCAGGGGCCCCCCAGACTGCTGGAGCGGCATAAGCAGTGGCCCTGGAGCGGCACTAGTGTTTTTTGGCCAAGTGTCGCTGCTGTGACGCGCTAGGAGTAGTCTTGACTCGTACTAGGCTTCCTTCTACTTGGTAACTAAATGTCTTACCTGCGGCAGCGCTCGCACGTTCTAAAGCCTCAAGGGATCGCCGCAAATCCTTTTTGAAACCAGATAGACATCTAGCGCGACTTCCACATAGCTGATGCAATGTCTCGATCCTGAAATCGTAGGGCTTTGCATGGGTTGAATAAAAGCCATGCAACCATTGCGCAAGTGGTTTCCCGTGTAAAGCTTGGCGGACAAGCCAATTCAAGTCAGTATATTGGTCACCTTGGAAGAGTACACCGAGTTTGGGATTTAATCGAATGACATACATGCGCGCACTCCGCTCGTCATGATCTCGATAGACTTCGTGAATCAAACTTCCCTCATATGAGTTCTTCCCTACTCTAATCTTCAAGGCAGTTGCCTTGAGTCTACTTATACTTTTATCTAGGTTCGTTCGATTTTTTCCTGCATCGGTTTTCCCGAGAATTTTCAGAAGCTGATAGGCAGTTACTCTACACTCTGAGCAGAGGTCCTGCGCCCGCGACAGATGCAGCACAGTTTCCCATACGTCTAGATCGATCTGATCAAGCAAAGCGCCCGTGTAAACAATGTTGATACCGCCTAGAGCGTTGATTTCCGCTTGCTCTACGTATGGACGGGGCCCTTTTCTGATTGCACCGAACAGGGCAGAGCGAAGCGCGACGTTGGGAACACGCCGAACCGAGTCTGACCAATTCGGCAATGAGCTACGTTCCTTCTCGACCTTGACCTTGACCTTGACCTCTAGCGGCAGCTCACGAGAACGCTTTTGGTTCTCTTCTAGCAGGGCAAAGATACGGCTAGGAATTGGCGTATTGGCAGTCATCCTAAACGAACGGATGCGCTGATTTTTTCTGCAACCCAGGTCTGCACTTGATCGGAAGGCCAAGCAACAGAGTTTGTCCCAAGCGAAATACTGGCAGGGAACTCGCCAGCTCGAATCAGGCGATATATCTGAGATTTGCTCAGCCCCACCAAAGCACAGACGCTAGGAAGGCGAAGCAGTAGAGGTGAGACAGATTGACTAGCCATCGGGACGGGTCTCCTTGGGACCGGCTGGATGACTAGGGATTTAATGGCACATCAAACGGCGAGTCGTGGCAATTGCCATTTTTTCTGAGGAAATTCCATTTTTTTTCCTATGACTTATCTGTACCACAGGAAGAATGATCACCCAGGTACTTTCGAAAAGTCTTTTGAGTTTTGGGCATTTCAACCTCTGCTGCATCTGCGAGAGCTAAAACTGCCATGCCTACAGCAAAGCTCTTACGTGACGAGCGAAGCTTTAAAGCACGATGCCTAATAGTAGATGCGCGTCTCGCGGCGGCATCATCAAGGGGCTGCTCGACATGGGCATTATCAACTTCCTTTATCAGGCTAATCAAACCGTTGATGATGAGACTGATTGAGTTCAACTCTTTTGTTTGGAACTCCCTACGTTCATCATCCCCCTCAGCCTGCCTACCAGCAGTACCAACAGACAAAAAGATCGGAACCTCAACCCCAGCATCAATAACCCACTCACTAAGAGCGGCCCTAGAAAAATAAACCACACTTGCAGGTATATTTTTTGACTTTTGATCGTCCTCGCAATAACAGCTTACGAGATTTTTATCACTCTCAATTGGAGAATCAAAAAGATCATAGAAATATTTGCTCAGCAACTGAAAATAGAGCACGTAAGCCCTGAGTGTGCGTTTCGCCCCCCCCGCCGTTCCAACCCAAAAAATACTATTTACCGAGTTTGGGCGACACCGATTTACGCCATATTCAACATATAGCTCTTCGATCAGTTCATGCAGCGCATATGCAGCTTCTTGAGTGCTGACCTTGTAGCAACGAGCGTATGTCGGTACCAAATCAGACAGGCGCATCAAATCATCATTCATATAGCGCCCTCCCCTGATTCGATGGGAGTTCCGACAGCCCCCAATGGCTGAACATATAAATGGTCGGCGTACCACTGAAGCATTTCTCGCCGCGACTCAAGATACTGGGCATGGTTGTATGTGCCGCGTATGCTGTTCTTATCCACATGTGCTAACTGGGTTTCGATCCACTCACTGAGGTATCCCTGCTCATGCAAAGTGGTAGACATTGTGTGACGAAACCCATGACCAGTGGCACGCCCGTCGTAGCCAGACCGTTTCAGTAGTTGGTTAATTGCAGCTTCGCTCATTGGCTTTGCCGGATCGTTGCGACCTGGGAACGCTAGCGTGTAGCCACCTGTAATATCCTCAAGCTCGCGCAGTGCAATCACCGCCTGCTTGGGAAGCGGAACTAGATGAGCGCGGCGCATCTTCATTCGAGCAGCAGGGATCAGCCAGAGAGCTTTATCAAGATCAAATTCCGACCAGGGCGCCCCCCTCAGCTCAGCCGTACGCACTCCCGTCAGAATCAATAGGCGGGTGGCAATCTTAACTACATCATGCCCCGGACACGCCTGGATACTGCGAATGAGTTCGGGAATTTCAGCAATGGGCAAGAAGGGATAGTGCCGGGTGGTAGGACTCTGAAGTGCCCCTCCAATATCTGCGATTGGGTTGTACTCAGCACGACCAGTGGCAATCGCGAAACGGTAGACCTCTTGGCAGCGTTGGCGAACTTTGCGCAGCTTCTCCAGAGCCCCTCGTGACTCTATGCGGCGAAAAACCTGTAACCATTGCATGGGCTTGATTTCGGTCAACGGCAAACTTCCCACCTTGGGGAAAATGTCCAATTCAAAAGCCTCGATAACGTCACTGGCATAACCTACCGACCAACGTGACGACTTATGTCGGTGCCACTCCAGCGAGAGGCTCTTGAACGTATTAGCGCGGGAGATTGCCGCCTGGGCACGCACAACCTTCCGCTCAAGCCCAGGATGCCGCCCTTGCGCCACAAGCTGGCGAGCATCAGAAGCAAGCTGCCGCGCTTGGGCGAGGGTTACCTTGTCGATGGTGCCAAGTGAAATATGAGACTGCTTGCCATCCAAGCGGAAGCGGAGGCGCCAAGACTTACCTCCTGCCGCCCGAGTCCAAAGGAACAGGCCACCGCCGTCAGCAAGGCCATAGTCCTTCTCTCGTGGCGCAGCATTCTTCACCTGCAAAGCCGTCAGAGCCATGCCGAGTACCTATGGATTATTGAACAACCTAAGGGTACTTGTAGAGGTACTCATAAGACAAGCGCTTGTGTGGAACTGGATGGCACCGCATGAAACGAAAAGCCTTTATTACACTGGACTTTAACAGCCTAATGACACGGCTTGGCACCGTATGAATCTAGCTAATCGTGCCCGAGACAGGAGTCGAACCTGCGACCTTCGCGTTACGAGTGCGCTGCTCTACCAACTGAGCTACACGGGCGGTGGGCTAAAGCTAGCACTGCATTGGGCGCCCGGCAACTTACCGAATGTGCGGCGCAATGACTCCCTGGACCCAGAACCGTGGCTGCAGATGGCTTTTGGCAACGTCAATGTAGTGTTGGCTGCGCTCAGTGGCACCAGGCAAGTCGCGATACACGACAAATACCAGCCACACCACCGCGAGCACTGCCGACGCTTGCCAGGCCCGGTACAACAGCGGCATAGGCGCGACAACCGGCGTGCGCCACGGATGCAATGCCATCAGCCAACCCACCACCAGCGCCAACCAGAGTTGCGAATAGGGCATCACAATCACCCCATCGACCATGGCCTGCACCGTCGCGCCCAGCAGCGCGGCAAATAGGCACAGGCGCAGAAGGTCTTGCGCGGACCCTGCCGCCCCTTGCCGATGAATGACCACCAACGTGGCCCAACCGCCGCGCAACGCCAGCAGCGCCACACACAAGGCCGATGGCACGCCCCACTCACTGGCCCACTGCAGGATCGCCTGGTGCGGGTGGGCGGCAATCGGGTTAGGGATATCGGCAAAGTGCATCGGCCCGAAACCCAGCCACGGCCGTTCGCGGATCATGTCCCAGGCTTGCCACCAGATCACTTCACGGCCCGAAAGGCTGGTGGTGAGCCGGTCATTGGAAAGACTGGCAATTTCCAGCCCCAGGTAACGCGCCAGGACCGTGAACAACAACCAGTACAAAAACAGCCCGCCACACAGTGCAGCCAACTGCCAGGTCAACCAGCGGCGCCCCGCAGCCCCCAGGAAAGCCACGACGATTGCAGCCACGCCGATGCCCAGCCAGGTGCCACGGGTGCCGCCACTGATTGCAATCAACCACCAGGCACACAACAGGGCAAATACCAACCCTCGCGCCAACCGCGAGGTGCTCGCGAGCAACAGCGGCAATGCCAGCAACGGCAAGGTAAATGTCTGGAACTGGCCGTAGAAGCGCTTGTTGGAGAACCCGGAAAGCAGGAGGTCAGTGTCCAGTGTCGGTGCGCCACTGGTAAACGCCAGCACGCCCGCGTACCCGTATTGCACAACCTTGATCAGGCACAGCAGCAACACAAACAGGATCAGCACCTGATCCAGGGTTGGATCGCCATTGCGCCGCAACCGGGCAAACGCTGCGGCAATCACCCCGCAGGTGATCATCAGCGCCCACTCGGTCAGCGCCCAGAGTGGCTGGTGGGCCAACGACGAAGAGATCAGGCCCAGGCCGAATACCAGCGCCAGGCCGATAGCGGTGGGCTTGTCGACCAGGCGCATGGCGGGAGTCGCCCGGCCATAGAGCAACGCACAGACACCCACGCCGACCTGCATGACACGCTGCCAGTCATGGCCACTGAAGGACAGGGTAATACCCAGTAGCAAAAGGCTAAGCGCCAGCACCAGGAACACGCTTCCTCGCTGTTGCACGGATAACGTCATGGGCAACCTTTACTTGGGAGCCCGTCACGCCGGGCTCCTGTCACTGATTAAGGCAGCCCGGCCTCAGTTGCCAGCCGCACACCCCTTTGCAACGTACTGCTCGTCAGCGCTGGTGGTGCACTTCCAACCCTCACTGGCACTGCGCGCCAGGGTAATGAGCTTGCCCTGGATCGGCGCAGGCGCATCGAGGATTTCGCAGGCAATCGAGCCCGTCCCCGCAGCCACATCACCCACCACGCTGATCACGCAGTTGGCGGTCGGGCTGGTGCCACCGATCAGCGCCAGCGTGGGCACCGTGCCCTGGTTGAACGTGTCTTCGAAGCCCGCCTTCAACGCCGAGATTTCCGCCAGCCCAGCCGTGAACTTGGCCTTGGCCTGGTGCTTGGTGTACATGGGCAGGCCAATGGTGGCCAAGATGCCGATGATCGCCACGACGATCAACAACTCGATCAAAGTAAAGCCGTTCTGACGCATCACACTCACTCTCCAGAATAAAACCCCATCGCAAGGCACGTCCTGCGCCCTGCCCTCAACAACCGCGCCAGTGTACTCATCCGCGCCGGGCTAGGCCCTCACAAGACGCACAATCTGACATTTTCCCCTTGTCCAATAGCCTGACGGACACAGAGGCCTGACTAAGCTGTAGATCGTCACCTGCCGATGAGCTGTCGCCGCCAATGAATGATGTCACCGCGAACCCCGCCACCACCTACGCCTGGGAAGGCACGTTGCGCAATGGCCGCAAGGTCTCTGGCGAAACCCGTGGCCATAGCCCCGCCATGATCAAGGCCCAATTACGCCGGCAAGGTATCAACCCGCTTCGGGTACAGATGCGCTCCAGCCTCCTTTCGGGCCTGGGCACCCCCATCACCCCGGCCGATATTGCGCTGTTCACTCGCCAACTGGCCACTCTGCTGAGGGCGGGAATCCCCCTGCTGCAAGCCTTCGACATGATTGGCGAAGGCTTTGACAGCCGCGCCATGCGCACGATGGTCCAGGGATTGAAGCAGGAGATTGCCGCAGGCAACAGCCTGACCGGCGCATTATTGAAACAGCCGCAGTGTTTCACCCCACTGTATTGCAGCCTGATCGCGGCCGGCGAACAGGCTGGCACCCTGGAAACCCTTCTGGAACGAGTAGCCACCCACCTGGAAAAGAGCCAACGCCTCAAGACCCGGATCAGGAAGGCCATGACCTATCCGCTGGTGGTCCTGCTCGTGGCGGCGCTGGTCAGCAGCATCTTGCTGATCCACGTCGTACCCCAGTTCGAAAGCCTGTTCGCCGGCATCGACACACCGCTGCCGCGCTTTACCCAACTGGTTATCCTGCTGTCCGAATTCATGCAGAGCGCATGGTGGATGCTGTTGCTGGCCGTGGCCGCGACTGCCTGGGGGATACGCCGTGGCTACCGTCGACACAACGGCTTGCGCCTGTGGCTGGACACTGGTTTGTTGAAACTGCCGTTGGCAGGCACACTGCTGAAAAAAACCGCTGTCGCCCGCTACGCCCGCACACTCGCCACTACCTTCGCCGCCGGCGTGCCGCTGGCA
Source organism: Pseudomonas sp. HC1(2025) (assembly GCF_058742075.1). NCBI lineage: Bacteria > Pseudomonadati > Pseudomonadota > Gammaproteobacteria > Pseudomonadales > Pseudomonadaceae > Pseudomonas > Pseudomonas sp. HC1(2025). The sequence goes on from NZ_CP196017.1 coordinate 4,976,332, forward strand.
CAGGCGTTGGATTCAGTGGCCGCAGCCACCGGCAACGAGCGGTTCACCCAGGCAATCACGCGCATGCGCCAGGACGTGGCAATAGGAATGCAATTGAATCAATCCATGAGCGCCAGCGGCCTGTTCCCTGGCATGGCGATCCAGATGACAGCCATCGGCGAAGAGTCGGGCACGCTGGACAGCATGCTGGAGAAGGTCGCCGAGCATTATGAAACGGACGTCGACAACCTGGTGGACAACCTGACCAGCCTGATGGAGCCGCTGATCATGGTGGTGCTCGGCAGCATTGTCGGGGCGCTGGTGATCGCCATGTACCTACCGATCTTCCAGCTTGGCACGGCGTTTTGAACATGACCCTGGAGCAACTCCTGATCCTCCACCCCTGGCTGTTCGTCTGGGCTGCACTGGTGCTGGGACTGATCGTTGGCAGCTTCCTCAACGTGCTGGTCTGGCGCCTGCCGAAAATGCTCGAGCGGGACTGGCGCGCCCAGGCCCATGAAATACTCGGCCTGCCCCCGGAGCCCAGCGGCCCGACCTATAACCTGCTGCACCCCAACTCCTGCTGCCCGCACTGCTCACAGCCGATTCGCCCGTGGCAAAACATCCCGGTGCTCAGCTACTTGCTGCTGCGGGGGCGCTGCGCGCAGTGCCACGCCTCCATCAGCCCACGCTACCCGCTGACCGAACTGGCCTGCGGGCTGCTCTCGGCATTTATTGCCTGGCACTACGGCTTCGGCTGGCCGGCCGCTGGAGTGCTGTTCTTGAGTTGGGGCCTGCTGGCTATGAGCCTGATCGACGCCGATCACCAACTGCTGCCGGATGTGCTGGTGCTGCCACTGCTGTGGCTGGGGTTGATCCTCAATTATTTCGAGTTGTACACGCCCCTGCCCGATGCCCTGTTGGGCGCGGTTGCCGGTTACTTGAGCCTGTGGTCGGTGTTCTGGCTGTTCAAGCTGTGCACTGGCAAGGACGGCATGGGCTATGGCGACTTCAAGCTACTGGCCCTGCTCGGCGCCTGGGGTGGCTGGCAGATCCTGCCGCTGACGCTGCTGCTGGCATCGCTGGTGGGCGCGATAGCAGGGGTGATTCTGTTGCGCATGCGTAACGCGCAGACATCGGTGCCCCTGCCGTTTGGTCCCTATCTGGCGATTGCCGGCTGGATTGCATTGCTCTGGGGTGGTCAAATAACCGACTTCTATTTGCAGTCTGTCGGTTTCAGATGACCACTTCTGTCGCAACACCCTGGATTCTTGGCTTGACGGGCGGCATCGGCAGCGGCAAAAGCGCTGCCGCCCAGCACTTTATCGACCTTGGCGTAGACCTTATCGACGCCGACCATGCCTCGCGCTGGGTGGTGGAGCCCGGTCGGCCGGCGTTGGCAAAGATTGCCGAGCACTTTGGCAGCGCGATCCTGCTGCCCAATGGCCAGTTGGATCGCGCTGCCTTGCGCAAGCGTATTTTCGAGGCGCCGCAAGAACGCCTGTGGCTTGAGGCCCTGCTGCACCCACTGATTGCCGACGAGATCCGCAGCCATCTGGCCCGCGCCCGCTCGCCCTATGCGATCCTGGTGTCGCCGTTGTTGATCGAGTCGGGCCAGCACACCATGACCCAGCGCATCCTGGTGATCGATGTGCCGCAATCAACACAGATTCAGCGTACCCTGCTGCGCGATGGCATCAGCGAAGGACAGGTGCAGGCAATTCTCAAGGCCCAGGCCTCACGGGAAGATCGCCTGCACCATGCCGACGATGTACTGGTCAATGACCAGGACCTGGCCTGGCTACAGGCCGAGGTCGAGCGACTGCACCACTTTTACCTTACTTTGCGTGGAGGCCGAACATGAGCCAACCCTTGACCGTCGAATGCCCAACCTGCGGCGCCCCCGTGGAATGGAAAGCGACCAACCTCAACCGGCCATTCTGCTCGGATCGCTGCAAACTGATCGACCTGGGTGCCTGGGCCTCAGAGGAACACAAGATTCCGGTCAGCCCGGACGCCGAAGACGAACTGTTCTCCGAAGACCTGCCACCGCGCGCCCACTAAGGCCGCATAAAGCCGTAGTCCTGTTGGTCGTCGAGGTTTTCCGCTAAAAACTGCAACTCGTCGGCCAGGTCTTCGGCACTACGCACGCCCTTGCTCTGCTGCACCACTGCACTGAGCAAGGCACGCAGGCTCAAGCCCGGGTCAAAACCGATTTCCTGTGCCGCATCCTGGCTTCTGCGCAACTCCTGCCGTGCCCACTCGTACACACTCATGATCGTGCTCCTGGAAGTTTCGCAGAGCATGCGACCACTTTTGCGTCACGCCTTTGATTTGGATCAAGGGCGTGAATTGTCATCTTTCCAGGGCGCCGAGAGGTAGCGCGTGCGGTTGAAAGTCTCAAGCCATTCCGGGCAAAACACCACCAGCGCACTGATCACCATGCCGTTGATAAACGCTTCGGGAAAGATGATCAGCCACAGGTAACCGATGAAGTCCTCGATCCACTCGGGCATGGCAAAGCGCCCATCCAGCCACAACAAGCCCAGGCCGGCCAACAGGCACAGCAACGCCGACAATGCGGCGGCAAAAAAGCCGGAACAGAAGATATACACGAAGGGATTGCGCGGCTGCGCCCGTTCCACCAGCAACGCGCACGTCTCAGTCACCAATACCGGCAAGAGGACCAGCAGCGCGCCGTTGACCCCGACTGCCGCCAAGTCCTGGCGCCCGAGCAGCACCAGGCCCAGTTGCGCCGCGAGCCCGCCGACGATTGCCAATGGCCAGTCGAGCAGCAGGGTCACGGCGGTCATGCCGATAAAGTGGTAGGACACCCCGGTGTCGAAGTCCCGGCGCACCAACCACAGCATGAACAGCGCGAACACCGTGCCAAATAACAGGTGCTGACGCCGCCGGTCGGCAAACAGTTCGACCCAGGACGAGCGCAGGATCGCCCATACAATCACCGGCGCATACAGCAGCCAGCCCAGCCACAGGGTGTGCGGTGCCAGCACGGCGGCGCTGATCACGGCTGCACCTGCTCCAGGGCCTGGCGCAGTTCGGCGGCAGAGGCGTACTCATGGCGCGCCACCAGCTTGCCGTCTTCCAGTTGCAGCCACAGCACTTTATCCACAGGTGCCGGATAGCGCGGAGCGATCCGCGCATCACGATCGAGCATCACCCGGTAGTTGTAGGCCTGCATCGCCGGGACCGCAAAGAGCTTGGCGATCAGCCTCGGCATGCGCTGGATATCGGCGACAAACACCCCATGGCGCGCCTCCAGATACCCCTTGGGCTGGCCCTGCAATGCCGTATCCACCAGTTTGGCCGCGTCCATGCTGCGCGCCACCAGCAGGACCTGCGCCTGGTTATCCAGGGTGTAGGCCTGGTCGAATTGATCGAGCAGGGTCCACGGCGCCAACCGCTCCCCGAGTTCAACCGCCTGGGCCCACAGGGGCAGAAAGCTCAGAAATACCGCAAGCAAAAACCTCACCGCAAACTCCTTGTGCAAAACCGTCAACCGAACCGCCAGTCTACACCGAGCCTTTTCACACGGGACTTCCTGCGGTCATCATTTGAACGCTAAGCTGGAACCATGGATGACTCAGATTATTTGCGCCTGCTCACCATAGCGGCCGAACAAGCCAACGCGTTCCTGTCCAATGCCCGCAAATGGGAGCGTGAGCGTTGGGTCTGCCAGCGCCTGCTGCAAGGCCTGAATGTGCCCTACCGCGCCGAAGAGTTTCATGCCGCGGGTCAAGAACCGCCCGATGTGCTGTTTCGCGATGCCAGTTTCGAGGTGTTTTTTGTCCTCGACGAAGGCCGGCGCCTGAATGACGAATGGCGCGACGAACTGCTGCGCCGACGCAGTGCCTTTTCCCTGAGCCAATTGGTGCGGCGCGAGGCCAAGCCCAGGCGCATTCCCGCCCATGAATTCCTCCTGCGCCTGGCGCCGACCCTGCGCAAGAAAGCCCATAATTACAAAGAACGCGGCATGGACCTGGGCGAGCTGGATATCATCGCCTTCGCCAGCCTCAAGCGCGAAGTGCTGGACCTCAACAGCCATTTCCCGCCGCCCACCGAGTACCTGCGCCAGGGCTGGCGCTCGCTGTCATTGGTCGGTCCGACCTTTGCGCGGGTGCTGTTCGCCCATCCGGACGCGCCGGATTTCTTGCGCAACAACCTGGGGCGCAGCATAGTGTTCGATGTGGGTATCAGCCTGTAACGTGGTGCCCTTCTGCAACGTCTACCTGACGAGGCCTTTATGACCAGCCGCCTGAACCCTGACGACCAACAACATGTCGAAGAGTACCTGCAACTGTCCCAGCACCAGGTTGAGCGCAAGCCTTTCCGGCCGTGGCTGCTCCTTGGGGTGGTACTGGTTGTGGTGATTGGCCTGGGCATTCTGAGCCGTCTTTTGAGTTACCTGACGCTATGAGCTGCCTGGCGCTCGCTCGGGTAACTGCACCGATTTCTTTTAGCCTTGCGAGATACCCCCATGACCCATCGTATTATTATCGTCGGCGGCGGCGCCGGCGGCCTGGAGTTGGCTACCCGCCTGGGTAAGACTCTGGGCAAGCGCGGTACCGCCAGCATTACGCTGGTCGATACCAACCTGACCCATATCTGGAAGCCCCTGCTGCACGAGGTGGCGGCCGGCTCGCTGAACTCTTCTGAAGACGAACTCAATTATGTTGCCCAGGCAAAATGGAACCACTTCGAGTTCCAGCTAGGGCGCATGAGCGGGCTCGATCGTGAACAGAAGAAAATCCAACTGGCCGCAACCCTTGATGAAGAAGGCCGCGAGCTGGTGCCTGCACGCGTGCTGGGGTATGACACCCTGGTGATTGCCGTCGGCAGCACCACCAATGACTTCGGCACCGAAGGCGCGGCACAGCACTGCCTGTTCCTCGATACCCGCAAGCAGGCCGAACGTTTCCATCAGCAATTGCTCAACCACTACCTGCGCGCCCATGCCGGGCAAACCGATGTGGTGGAACAAATCAGCGTGGCAATCGTTGGCGCTGGCGCTACCGGCGTCGAACTGGCCGCCGAACTGCACAACGCCGCCCATGAACTGGCGGCCTACGGCCTGGACCGGATCAAGCCGGAAAACATGCACATCACCCTGATCGAAGCCGGCCCTCGGGTATTGCCAGCGCTGCCAGAGCGGATCAGCGGGCCTGTGCATAAAACCCTGGAAAAGCTTGGCGTGACGGTCATGACCAACTCGGCCGTGAGCGAAGTCACTGCCGACAGCCTGATTACCAGCAGCGGCCAAGTTATCCCCGCCAGCCTCAAGGTGTGGGCCGCCGGGATTCGCGCGCCAGGTTTCCTCAAGGACATCGACGGCCTGGAGACCAACCGCATCAACCAATTGCAGGTGCTGCCAACCCTGCAGACCACCCGTGACGAGAATATCTTCGCCTTCGGTGACTGCGCCGCCTGCCCGCAGCCAGGCACCGACCGCAACGTTCCACCACGGGCGCAAGCAGCGCACCAGCAGGCGTCACTGCTGGCCAAGTCCCTGAAATTGCGCATCGAAGGCAAGACACTGCCCAACTACAAGTACACCGACTATGGCTCCCTGATCTCGCTGTCGCGTTTTTCGGCTGTGGGTAACTTGATGGGCAACCTGACCGGCAGTGTGATGCTCGAAGGCTGGCTGGCGCGGATGTTTTATGTGTCGCTGTACCGCATGCACCAGATGGCGTTGTACGGGTTCTTCCGCACGATGATGTTGATGCTGGGCAGCAAGATTGGCCGAGGCACCGAGCCGCGGCTCAAGCTCCACTAACAACGCGGTCCCGGGTGGGGCTGCTCAATGTGGGAGGGGGCTTGCCCCTTCCCACATTTGATCGAGGTAACTTCAGCTTTTGCACAGGCAAAAAAAATCCCCGTATCTTTCGATACGAGGATTTTTAATATGGTCGGGGTAAGGGGATTCGAACTCCTGACATCCTGCTCCCAAAGCAGGCGCGCTACCGGACTGCGCTATACCCCGGTAAAAAAAAGGCGACCTTTTCAAGTCGCCTTCTTCGATCAGGACTTTTGGCCTCTGATCTTAAGATTCGATTCCAGCGTTAACTGGTCTCAAAAATGGTGGGTCGTGTGGGATTCGAACCTACGACCAATTGGTTAAAAGCCAACTGCTCTACCAACTGAGCTAACGACCCAAAAATGGTCGGGGTAAGGGGATTCGAACTCCTGACATCCTGCTCCCAAAGCAGGCGCGCTACCGGACTGCGCTATACCCCGGTTTGAAATTGGCTCCGTGACCAGGACTCGAACCTGGGACCCAATGATTAACAGTCATTTGCTCTACCGACTGAGCTATCACGGAACTACATATTTCAAAGTACTACGATACTGCTTACTACCTTCTCTTCAACCCGTCCGTATCGCTACGTTCGTGTGTCTGAGGCGCGCTATTCTACAATCTTAAAAACCCCTGTCAACCCTTTAAATTGCTTTTAAGACAATGATTTGCGCTTCTTTCTGATTTCTCCTTGGGGAGAAGAAACCCGTGGGCTGACGTTGCTGCGGGGCGCACTTTACAAGCCTTTGCCTTACAGTTCAACGCCCTATCGAAAAAAAAGGCCCCGCAATGCGGGGCCTCTGCTTATAACCACCAGTTGCAGGCTTAGTGGAAGACGATTTCGTCGTTTTCCACGGTGGCCTTGACGCTGGTCCCCGGCATAAAGCTGCCCGAGAGGATCAGTTGCGCCAGCGGGTTCTCGATCCAGCGCTGGATCGCACGTTTCAAAGGCCGTGCGCCATACACCGGGTCGTAGCCAACCGCGATCAACTTGTCCAAGGCCTCGCTGCTCAGTTCCAGCATCAGCTCGCGCTCTGCCAGACGGCTGCGCAGGCGACCCAGTTGGATCTCGGTAATGCCAGCGATCTGATCCCGCGCCAAAGGCTCGAAGATCACCACTTCGTCGACCCGGTTGATAAATTCCGGGCGGAAGTGGCTGGTCAGCGCGTCCATTACCGCAGCACGCTGGCCTTCACGATCCCCGACCATCTCCTGGATCTGTACCGAGCCCAGGTTGGAGGTCATCACGATCACCGTATTACGGAAGTCCACGGTACGCCCGTGGCTGTCTGTCAGACGGCCATCTTCCAGCACTTGCAGCAACACGTTGAACACATCCGGGTGGGCCTTCTCGACCTCATCCAGAAGGATCACCGAGTAAGGCTTGCGCCGTACCGCTTCGGTCAGATAGCCGCCTTCCTCGTAGCCCACATAGCCTGGTGGCGCTCCGATCAAACGAGCCACGGAGTGTTTCTCCATGAACTCGGACATATCAATGCGCACCATCGCCTCTTCAGTATCAAAGAGGAACTCGGCCAGGGCCTTGCACAGCTCGGTCTTACCCACACCGGTCGGGCCGAGGAACATGAACGAGCCACTCGGGCGATTCGGGTCGGACAAACCGGCCCGTGAACGCCGCACCGCATTGGACACTGCCACCACGGCCTCTTCCTGGCCAATCACGCGTTGGTGCAACAGGCTTTCCATACGCAACAGTTTGTCACGCTCGCCTTCCAGCATCTTCGACACCGGAATGCCGGTCCACTTGGACACAACCTCGGCAATTTCTTCCTCGGTCACCTTGCTGCGCAGCAACTGGTTTTCGCTGTGGCCATGCTGGTCGACCATTTGCAGGCTGCGTTCCAGATCCGGGATCACCCCGTACTGCAACTCGGCCATGCGGTTCAGGTCGCCTTTACGGCGGGCAGCTTCCAGTTCCTGGCGCGACTGCTCTATTTTTTGCTGGATCTGTGCGGAACCCTGTACTTCGGCTTTTTCCGAGGTCCAGATTTCTTCCAGGTCCGAATACTCACGCTCCAGGCGGACGATTTCTTCCTGGAGTTTTTCCAGGCGTTTCTTCGCCGCGTCATCGTCCTCTTTTTTCAGCGCCTGGGATTCCACTTTCAGTTGAATCAGGCGGCGCTCCAGGCGGTCCAGCACCTCAGGCTTGGAGTCGATCTCCATGCGAATCCGGCTGGCCGCTTCGTCGATCAAGTCAATGGCCTTGTCCGGCAGCTGACGATCAGTGATATAGCGATGGCTCAACTTGGCCGCCGCGATGATCGCACCGTCAGTGATTGCCACGCGGTGGTGGACCTCATAACGCTCTTTCAGGCCACGCAGGATCGCGATGGTGTCTTCTTCGCTCGGTTCTTCCACCAGGACTTTCTGGAAGCGACGCTCAAGGGCCGCGTCCTTTTCAATGTACTGGCGGTATTCGTTGAGCGTGGTCGCCCCCACACAATGCAACTCACCCCGGGCCAGTGCTGGCTTGAGCATGTTGCCTGCGTCCATCGAGCCTTCGCCTTTACCAGCGCCGACCATGGTGTGCAGTTCGTCGATAAACAGAATGATCTGCCCTTCCTGCTTCGACAGCTCGTTAAGCAGGGATTTGAGGCGTTCTTCGAACTCGCCACGGAACTTGGCACCGGCGATCAACGCCCCCATGTCCAGGGACAGCAAGCGCTTGCCCTTGAGGCCGTCCGGCACCTCACCATTAATGATGCGCTGGGCCAGGCCTTCGGCGATGGCAGTTTTACCCACCCCAGGTTCACCGATCAGCACCGGGTTGTTCTTGGTACGACGCTGCAGGACCTGGATGGTGCGACGAATCTCGTCATCACGCCCGATCACCGGATCCAGCTTGCCGTCTTCGGCGCGCTTGGTCAGGTCGACGGTGTATTTGTCCAGGGCCTGGCGTGACTCCTCATGATTGGGGTCATTCACCGCCTCGCCGCCGCGCAGGTTGTTGATGGCATTTTCCAGGGCCTTTTTGCTCACGCCCTGGCCCAGCAACAACTTGCCGAGCTTGCTGTTGTCATCCATGGCGGCGAGCAACACCAGTTCGCTGGAGATGAACTGGTCACCCTTCTGCTGGGCCAGGCGATCTGCCTGGTTGAGCAGGCGCGCCAAATCCTGGGACATATTCACGTCGCCCGTCGGATTCTGGATTTTCGGCAGTTGGTCGAGCTCTTTGCTCAACTCTTTGCGCAGGCTGTTGACGTCGAAGCCCACCTGCATCAACAGGGGCTTGATAGAACCACCCTGCTGTTCGAGGAGTGCCTGCATCAAGTGCGCGGGCTCGATGGCCGGATGGTCGAGGCCAACCGCCAGGGATTGGGAATCCGATAACGCCAATTGTAATTTGCTGGTTAAACGATCAATACGCATTAGTCACCTTCCTTTTGAGCAGGCCGGAGCTATGTGCGAGCGAGCTTGCCCGCGATTAACGCATCCTGAATGAAGAAACCTGCCAGATACCCCTATAGATGGGGTGGATTCTGGAAGATTCAAGCCGGCACTGCTTGATATGGATCAGCAGAGTCTAGCGTTCGAGCCAGATCAGGGAGGCAAATCGACCGGTGCGCGGGCTGCGCCGGTAAGAAAAGAAGCGCGGATCGGTCACGGTGCACAAGCCGCCACCGTAGACGGCGGTGATTCCACGCGCAGCCAGGCGCAGGCGCGCCAACTGGTAGATGTCGGCCAGGAACTTGCCGGGGTTGTGGCTGGGAACGAAGGCCTGCGCGGTTTGCGGGTGTTGCTGCATAAACGCTTCACGCACTTCAGGGCCGACTTCAAAGGCCTTGGGGCCAATCGCCGGGCCCAACCACACCAGTACGTCGGTCGGCACAGCCCCCAGGCTGTCGGCGGCAGCTTCCAGTACACCCGCCGCCAGGCCACGCCAGCCGGCATGGGCCGCAGCAACCCGGGTACCGGCCTTGTTGCAAAACAGGGCCGGCAGGCAATCGGCGGTCATCGCCGTGCAGGCGACGCCCGGCGTCTCGGTCCAACTGCCATCAGCCTCGGCAATCTGTCCCGGGTCGGCCTTAACCACGACCACGCCATGCACCTGGCGCAGCCAGGCGGGCTGGATATCGAACGCGGCAGTGAGGCGACGACGATTTTCAAGCACAGCTGCAGGGCTGTCCTCGACGTGATCACCTAGGTTGAGGCTGTCGAACGGCGCCAGACTGACGCCGCCCGCACGGGTGGTGACGCAGGCTTTCACCCCGGCCGGCGCAGGCCAGTCAGGAATCAGCCAGTCATTCATCCGACAAAGGCCTCGCGGTCCTGCTTGAGCAACGACAGCAACCAGACAAAGTCGTCGGGCAGTGGCGATTCCCAGCTCATCCGCTCACCGCTCGTCGGATGATCCAGTTCCAGGAAGCGTGCATGCAGCGCCTGGCGCGGGAACGACTTCAATGACTCAACCATGGTCACGCTGGCGGCCGGCGGAATACGGAAGCGACCACCGTAGGCCGGATCGCCGACCAACGGGAAGTTGATATGCGCCATATGTACCCGGATCTGGTGGGTACGGCCGGTTTCCAGCTTGACCCGCACATGGGTGTGTGAACGGAAGCGCTCCAGCACGCGATAGTGGCTGACGGCCTGCTTGCCGCCCTCCATCACCGCCATGCGCTGGCGCTGCTGGCCGTGACGACCGATAGGCGCGTTGATCTTGCCACCGGCCACGACCACACCAATCACGATGCACTCATAGATGCGGCTGACACTGCGACTCTGCAATTGTGTGACCAACTGCGTCTGCGCCTGGATGGTCTTGGCCACTACCATCAGACCGGTGGTGTCCTTGTCCAGGCGGTGGACGATGCCGCAGCGCGGGACATTGATGATGTCCGGCACATGGTGCAACAAGGCATTGAGCAAGGTGCCATCAGCGTGCCCGGCCGCCGGGTGAACCACCAGGCCTGCGGGTTTGTTGATCACGAGGATGTCGTCGTCTTCATAGACGATATCCAGCTCGATGTCCTGGGCGATCCATTCTCCCTGGGCTTCCTGCTCGGCAGTCAGCTCAAGAACCGAACCGCCATGAACTATGTCTCGCGGGCGGATAACCGCTCCATCCACAGTCAGGCGGCCGTCTTTGATCCAGGCGGAAAGGCGCGAGCGCGAGTGCTCAGCGAATAGTTGTGCGGCGACTTGATCGAGGCGTTGGCCGCCCAATTCGGACGGCACCTCTGCGCGAAGTTCAATTTTATCGGACATGCTCAGACTAGGCGTGGCACAGCCTTTGGTTTCGGCTGCGCGCTTGTGGTTAAATACGGCGTCTTTTGCCCCGAGGCTTTCATCGGGGCGCTCATCATAACAGGACGGCCCCGCCCAAGACAGCGGCCGTCATAGGGACGCAAGCCGCCATGCAAGTGAAACACCTGCTGCTGATCGCCATCCTCGCCATGACTGCTGCTTGCTCGTCAACAAAGGACGTCGTCGACGAAAACCTCAGTGAAGTCGAGCTGTACCAGCAGGCTCAGGCCGACCTGGACAACAATAGCTACACAAGCGCCACGGCCAAGCTCAAGGCCTTGGAGTCGCGCTATCCGTTTGGCCGCTATGCCGACCAGGCCCAGCTCGAACTGATCTATGCGAACTACAAGAACGCCGAGCCGGAAGCTGCCAAGTCCGCTGCCGAGCGTTTTATCCGCCTGCACCCGCAGCATCCGAACGTGGACTACGCCTACTACCTCAAGGGCCTGACCTCGTTTGACCAGGACGTTGGCCTGCTGGCGCGCTTCCTGCCGCTGGACATGACCAAGCGTGACCCAGGTGCTGCGCGCGACTCCTATAACGAGTTCGCCCAACTGACCAGCCGCTTCCCCAACAGCCGCTACGCGCCGGACGCCAAGCAGCGCATGATCTACCTGCGCAACCTGCTGGCTTCCTACGAAATCCACGTAGCCCACTACTACCTGACGCGCCAGGCTTATGTTGCTGCCGCCAACCGTGGTCGCTATGTAGTGGAAAACTTCCAGGAAACCCCTTCCGTGGGTGATGGCCTGGCAGTGATGACCGAGGCTTACCAGCGCCTGCACCTCGACACCCTTGCGGCTACCAGCCTGGAAACCCTGAAACTCAACTACCCGGACCACCCTAGCCTGCAAGACGGCCAGTTTGTGCCGCAGGTTGCCGAAGCGGACAACCGCTCGTGGCTGAGCAAGTACACCCTGGGCCTGATCGAGTCCCGTCCACCGTTGCCGCCGGGCGAAACCCGCGCCAACCAGGACATCCTCAAGCAATACCAGGACGCCAAGGACGCCATTCCGTCCGAGCTCAAGCCGCACGACGAGAACGGCGACGTGATCGAGGAAGAGGCACCAGAGGCCCTGGGCAACAACCAGGATCGCTCGTGGTTCAGCTACATGACGTTCGGTGTCTTTGACTGAACCCGTCTTGGCAGCGCAAGAAGGAGCCCCTCGGGGCTCCTTTTTTTATGGCGCGACTTTATTACCCTGTGCGCCGCTAACATCCTTGGCTAAACTGCCGGATTCCCTGTCGAGAAGCTGCCTGCCATGGTTCGTTTACTGTTCTGGATTGCCCTGATTGCTGCTGCGGTATGGTTCTGGCGCAAATTCAAGCGCCCCGCTTCGACCCAGCAACAGCCCGGCGAACAAAGTGCCGCGCCCATGGTTCGCTGTGCGCACTGCGGCGTGCATCTGCCTCAAGACCGGGCATTGAGCCAACGCCAGGACTGGTACTGCACCCAGGCGCACCTGGAGCAGGGACCGAAATCTATCGAGCGCTGAGTACTCTGGAACGGTAGGAGCCCCGGTTTATATTCGACCAGTGGGCGCATAAGGGGCCGGGTCGATCACCGGCTCATGCCCCAGCAGCAAGTCAGCAAACAACTGGCAAGACGCAGGCGCCAATACCAGCCCGTTGCGGTAATGCCCACAGTTGAGCCACAACCCTTCAAACCCTGGCACCTTGCCTATATAGGGGATGCCCTCGGGCGAACCAGGCCGCAAACCGGCCCAATGCCCCACCACTTGGGCATCTGCCAGTGCCGGAATCAACTCCACCGCCGAGGCCTTCAAGCTTTCCAGGGCCGGTTCGGTCGGTGTCTTGTCGAAGCCCTCATGCTCCAGCGTACTGCCAATCAGGATGTGCCCATCACGGCGCGGGATCGCATAGCGGCCTTTTGCCAAGACCATGCTGGACAGAAAGTCCGAGGCGCATTTGTACAGAATCATCTGGCCCTTGACCGGCTCCACCGGCAACGTCAGCCCCAGGCTACCCAGCAATTCACCACTCCAGGCACCGGCGGCAAGCACGACCTGATCACCCCGCACCTCACCGTGCGCCGTATTGACCCCAACGATGCTGCCGCCCTCCTGGATAAACCCCTGTACCGCGCAATGTTCATGGAGGGTCACGCCAGGCAACGCCAACAGTGCAGCCTTGAGGGATTTGACCAGGCGTGGATTACGCACGTTGGCCACATCTGCCATATAAATGGCCTGTGCAAACCCCGGCCCCAACACTGGAACCGCGTCACGGGCAGCCGACACATCCACCTTGCTCAACGGCCGGCCTTCCCGCTCAGCCCAGGCCAGGGCAGCGGCCTCGTCGTCGAGGTCCAGCCAATAAAGGCCGGTGGTATGAACCTCAGGATCCACGCCGGTGGCCGCAAACAGACGCTGGGCCAATTGCGGGTAGAAGTCCTGGGACCAATGGGCCAGCGCCGTGACAGCCGGGCTGTAGCGCCATGGGTATAACGGCGAAACAATCCCGCCTCCGGCCCAGGAAGACTCCTGGCCGACCGACGAACGGTCAAGCACGACAACCGCCACCCCCTGAGTTGCCAGGTTGAACGCCGTCAACAACCCGATAACACCACCACCCACAACCACGACTTGCTGCTTAGTCATTGTTCGATCCAGCCCATATAAAGAAAGGAGCGCCGCTGGCGCCCCGTCGCCCACCCGCCTCATCGCCCCCAGCACTCTTGACGCGTAGTGCCGGGCACAGCGCCGGGATTGGTCCGCGCGCCCGTGCGGGTCAAACTGAACTCACCACAAGGATCACCCAGCATCGCGCCTGCAAAAGGCGTCGCGATCAAGGTGAAGTCCTGCGGGTCCAGTATCACGGTGATTCTATAGCGATCATTGCCGGTACTGACGCCGCTTGCATCAATAAAAGTGCCATTTCTCACGTGATAGCGCTCCAGGTGCTGGGCTTGCTCCGTGAGCAGCCCGACGATTTCTGTGCGATAGGCCTTTTTCACCTGGGCGGTGTACACCGGATAAGTCACCGCGACCAATGTGCCGATGATCGCCAGTGCAATCAGTAACTCTAACAAGGTGAATCCTTTGCAGTTGCCGCTCATCGTGATGCTCACCTACTGAAGTTGTCGCCAGAGAATTCGTCGAAATCGCCCATCGGCCTCCGGGTCTACCCGCGCATAGACGCTCTCCAGAACCGTGCGCAACTGGCCGCTGATCCCCACTGCAGTGACCCGATACAAGGTCGCCGGGGTATCGGGCGGCAAATGTGCCAACCCGACAGCGGGCCCCAGGTTTTGAATGCCATATACGCCTCCCCGTATGCCGACCCAGGTGATAGCCGAAATTGGATCGACGCCCGGCTGGCTGATGGCATATGCCTCGTTAGGCGGTGCGCAGGTAACTTGGGACTGGCAGGGCGGCAAACCAAATCCGTGTGCTTGCACTGCCGACTCACCGAGCCGGAGCCCACTTTCGGCGGTTTGAAACGATTGGTTGCGATGCCTGAGGCTGCCGGCGAGCTGTTCCTGCGACGTAGAGCCCTGCATCGATGACAGACCGAGAACCGTCAACAACAGCAGCAATACCAGGCTGATCAACAGCACCACGCCGCGCTGCCTGGGAGCCGTGATCCGCCATCCGCTATTCAAGGCGATTACGCACGGCGGCGACGGCGCTGTAGACCTGGTCCCGCACACGGCCTGCCGGGTCGCGAAGCGTCAATAGCACACGCACACTGCGGATCAGCGATTCGTCGCCAGGATGGCTGTCATACCGGTTTACAACACTGGAGCCAGGCTGGCTGGCCATCCCGAAACTCAACTCGAACGCCCCTACGTTATCCACCAGCACCGCCTTGGCCGGCGTTGCTGGCGTGCTGAGTTTTAGCTGCCCCGACTCAAAGGTGTAGGTCAGTTTGCGCACGGGAAAGGCGATCTGCCCGGGCCCCGGCTTGGGCGGCACATCCGAATAAGCCTGGGCGTTGTCGACACAATTGCTGAGCACAGTCCAGTCAGGCCGACTGCCTTGGCCACCAACATCGCCGGTGACCAGTGTCAGGCTGGTCGAGGCACCATTGACCACCACGCTGACCGGCCTGGAAAAATCAGCAGGCGCCTGAGCTATCAGAGGCAGGGACAGGCACCCGAACATCCCCGCCAGGCGAATCTCCTGGATCATCTTGCCCAGGATGAATCGCCCGTCATCCTGCAACAATGCTGACGCGTGCTGGCTGGCGGCGCTGCTTCGGGCGGCCAGGGTTAACTGGACGGCCGCCAGGACCACGAGCAACCCCAGGGCCGCCGCCAGCAATGCTTCGACCAGGCCCAAACCCAGGCTGGAGCGCCTCATCGCACAGGCCTCGGATCGACAGCGACGCGACTGGTCAGGGTAAATGTTTCACGGGTATTGCCGGCCTTGGCCGCACGGGAGTCATCCCAACTGATGCTGATGGTCACCTCACGCTGATTGATCGCAATCGAACCTTTGGCGGAATCGCCGGCAAGGTGGCTGATATTGGCCTCGAAGTCATGCAAGTCCTGGTCGCGGACACTCACGGCCAAGGTGCTGGGGGGCGAGATATCGTCGCTTCCCCAGGAATAGTCGGCACCAGCGTTGGCGCGGATCCGGTCGAGCATGTCGTAGGCGATGAAACTCACCTGGCTGATCATCCTGGAACTGTCGGTGTATTTGAGCGCATTCAGCTGGATCAGCCCGGCCCCCAGCAGGCCAACACCGAGAATCAGCAGCGAGACGAGCACTTCGATCAGGCTCATGCCGGCCTGTCGGGCGGTAGCAGGGGAGGCACAAGAGGTTGCCGGGCAGGTTCGCATAGCCATCGTCATCCTTGTCGAAGGTCATCAAAACGACCGAGAGAGCCGTGTGTTGCCCAAGACTAGCGCCGCTCCCGTGACCGCGCTGCCTCTCGGAATAAAGGGAAATACTTTGGACAGAAAGGCCATCACCGCCCTGCCCGCAGTGCCGCTATAACTAGTTCAGCCACACGGTCCATGGAGGGACGAGGTATGAAACAACGAGGTTTTACATTGATCGAACTGCTGCTCGGCTTGATCGTCAGCGGCATCCTGGCGCAATTGGCGGTACCCGGCTTCAAGAGCCTGCTGGACTCACAAACGCGACTGAGCGCCGCACAAACGCTAGCGTCCGGCCTGCGCTACGCGCGCGCCCAAGCCATTGCACGTAATCGAACAGTGATCATCCATGCGCTGGATGATGACTGGAGCCGAGGCTGGAGAGTGGTGGTGGACATGAATGGGCGCGGTCATCTGGACGACGACAATCCGGTCCTGCTGGAGCGCCAGGACAATGGGCGGATCCCGATCGTGGGCAATACCCCGGTGCGCACGCAAATTCGTTTCAGCGGATTGGGCGAACCCCTGCTGTCTGCGGGAGGGTTTCGCGCCGGCACTGTGCATGTGTGCTCAACGGACCAGCCGCTGAGCCTGCATCAGGTAGTGTTGGCGCCCACCGGCCGGATCAGCCTGCGCAGCGACAAGACCGAGCAGGCCTTGTGCCGCGGGTACGACGAGTTGGGGCTCAGAGCAGCGAACGAACCCGCAGCTCCTTGGGCATGGAAAAAGTGATGTTTTCTTCACGTCCTGCCAGCTCGTCGGCGCCTGTCGCACCCCACGCCTGCAACTGCTGGATCACGCCGCGCACCAGGACTTCCGGCGCCGAGGCGCCCGCCGTGATACCGATGCGCTCGACACCGTCGAACCAACTGCGCTGCAGGTCTTCGGCGCCATCGATCAGGTACGCCGGGGTGGCCATGCGCTCGGCCAACTCGCGCAGGCGGTTGGAGTTGGAACTGTTGGGGCTCCCCACAACCAGCACCACGTCGCACTCGTCGGCCAGTTGCTTGACGGCATCCTGGCGGTTTTGCGTGGCGTAGCAGATATCGTCCTTGCGTGGCCCCCCAATGGCGGGGAAACGGGTACGCAGGGCGTCGATGACACGACTGGTGTCATCCATCGACAAGGTAGTCTGGGTCACGAATGCCAACTTCTCAGGGTTATGCACTTGCAACTCGGCGACGTCTTTTTCGTCTTCCACCAGGTAGATCGCGCCGCCGTTACTGGCGTCGTACTGGCCCATGGTGCCTTCGACTTCGGGGTGGCCGGCATGGCCGATCAGGATGCACTCACGGCCGTCGCGGCTGTAGCGCGCCACTTCGATATGCACCTTGGTTACCAGCGGGCAGGTTGCGTCGAAGACTTTCAGGCCGCGGCCTGCTGCTTCGGTGCGCACGGCCTGGGAAACGCCATGGGCGCTGAAGATGACGATAACGTCATCCGGCACCTGATCCAGTTCTTCGACAAAAATCGCGCCACGGGCCCGCAGGTCTTCGACCACGAACTTGTTGTGCACCACTTCATGGCGCACGTAGATCGGCGGCCCGAATACTTCCAGGGCGCGATTGACGATTTCGATCGCCCGGTCCACCCCGGCGCAGAAGCCACGGGGGTTGGCGAGTTTGATTTGCATGCTGTGCCTCGTGTCTTTGTGGGAGCTGGCTTGCTGGCGATGGCAACGCCTCGGAGTAACGGGTACACCGAGGTGATGCTATCGCCGGCAAGCCGGCTCCTACAGGAACCGGTTTCGTCAGTTAGAGCGCTTTAACGTCGATGATTTCAACATCAAAGGTCAAGGTCTTGCCGGCCAACGGGTGGTTGAAGTCGATGGTCACCTGAGTGTCATCGAAGGTTTTGACCACGCCGGGCAGTTCGGTATTCGCCGCATCGTTGAAGATCACCAGCAAGCCTTCCGACAGCTCCATGTCCTGGAACTGCGAACGCGGGATGACCTGTACGTTTTGCGGGTTGGGCTGGCCAAAGGCGTTTTCCGGCGGGATCTGCAGGTTGCGCTTGTCGCCGGCCTTGAAGCCGAACAATGCCGCCTCGAAACCCGGCAGCAGGTTGCCGTCGCCGACCTTGAAGGTCGCCGGAGCCTTGTCGAAGGTGCTGTCGACCGTGTCGCCGTTCTCCAGGCGCAATGCAAAATGCAAGGTGACTTCCGTGTTCTGGCCAATGCGTTGTTCGGCCAATACTTGTTCAGTCATTTACAGCTTCTCCGGGTTTGTTGCCCTTGAACATATCCAGCGCCAGCATGATTGCGCCAACGCAGATGGCGCTGTCGGCAAAGTTGAACGCCGGGAAGTAATGGCGGTTCTGCCAATGCACCAGAATGAAGTCGATCACATGGCCCAGGGCAATGCGGTCGTACAGATTGCCCAGCGCACCGCCCAACACCAGCGCCAATGCGATAGCCAGCCAGGTGTCATTGCGGCCCAGACGCTTGAGCCAGACCACCAGCACCGCACTGACCACCACGGCGATCAGGGCGAACAACCAGCGCTGCCAGCCACCACCGTCAGCGAGGAAGCTGAAGGCGGCGCCGGTGTTATAGGCCAGGGTCCAGCTGAAGTAGTCAGGAATCACCACGATCTGCTGGAACATTTCCAGGGTGCCCTCGAAGTGAGCCTTGCTGACCTGGTCGATGACCAGGACCAGCAAGCTCAATGCGAGCCAACCCAGACGTCCGAACCGGCTGGATTTAGGCATAGTGGCGAACCTCGCCAGCACCGCTGATGTTGTCGACGCAACGACCGCAGATTTCCGGATGCTCCGGGTTCACGCCGACGTCTTCACGGCAGTGCCAGCAACGGGCGCACTTGGCGAAGGCCGACTTGACCACCTTGAGCTTGAGGCCCGGCACTTCGGTTGCGACCGCATCAGCCGGGGCCTGGGCGAATGGCGCCAGGCTGGCTGTGGAGGTAATCAGCACGAAGCGCAGCTCGTTGCTCAACTTGCCCAGGTCGGCGGTCAGGCCTTCCTCGGCAAACAGGGTGACTTCGGCCTGCAGGTTGCCACCGACGGCCTTGGCCGCACGCTGGACTTCCAGTTCCTTGTTCACCGCGACCTTGACGGCCATCACGCCTTCCCAGTACTCGCGGCCCAGTTCGAAGTCGGCCGGCAATTCGGTCAGGCCTTCGTACCAGGTGTTGAGCATCACGGACTCGTTACGCTCGCCCGGCAGGTATTCCCACAGTTCGTCGGCGGTGAAGGCCAGGATCGGCGCGATCCAGCGCACCAGCGCTTCAGAGATGTGGTACAGCGCGGTCTGTGCCGAACGGCGGGCCTTGCTGTTGGCGCCAGTGGTGTACTGGCGGTCCTTGATGATGTCGAGGTAGAAGCCACCCAGTTCCTGCACGCAGAAGTTGTGGATCTTCGAGTAGACATTCCAGAAACGGTATTCGCCGTAGTGTTCCTGCAACTCGCGCTGCAGCAACAGGGTACGGTCCACGGCCCAACGGTCCAGGGCGAGCATTTCGTCGGCCGGCAGGATGTCGGTAGCCGGGTTGAAGCCGGTCAGGTTCGACAGCATGAAGCGTGCGGTATTACGGATACGGCGGTAGGCATCGGCGCTGCGCTGCAGGATCTGCTCCGAAACGGCCATCTCACCCGAATAGTCGGTCGAAGCCACCCACAGGCGCATGATATCGGCGCCCAGGGTGTCGTTGACCTTCTGCGGCGCGATCACGTTGCCCAGGGACTTGGACATCTTGCGACCGTTCTCGTCGACGGTGAAGCCGTGGGTCAGCAGTTCACGGTACGGAGCGTGATCGTCGATGGCGCAACCAGTCAGCAGGGACGAGTGGAACCAGCCACGGTGTTGGTCCGAGCCTTCCAGGTACAGGTCGGCGCGCGGGCCGGTCTCGTGACCCATCAGGTGCGAGCCGCGCAGCACGTGCCAGTGGGTAGTGCCCGAGTCGAACCACACGTCGAGGGTGTCGCTGATCTTGTCGTACAGCGGCGCTTCGTCACCGAGCAACTCGGCAGCGTCCAACTTGAACCAGGCCTCGATGCCTTCCTGTTCAACGCGCTGGGCCACCACTTCCATCAGTTCGACGGTACGTGGGTGCAGCTCGCCGCTTTCCTTGTTCAGGAAGAACGGAATCGGCACGCCCCAGTTGCGCTGGCGGGAGATGCACCAGTCCGGACGATTGGCGATCATCGAGTGCAGGCGCGCCTGGCCCCAGGCCGGGACGAACTTGGTGTCTTCGATGGCTTTGATCGCACGCTTGCGCAGGGTTTCGCCAGCCACAGGCTCTTTGTCCATGCCGATGAACCACTGCGCGGTGGCGCGGTAGATCAACGGGGTCTTGTGGCGCCAGCAGTGCATGTAGCTGTGCTTGATGGTTTCGGTGTGCAGCAGCGCCCCGACTTCTGACAGTTTGTCGATGATCGGCTGGTTGGCCTTGAAGATGAACTGGCCGCCGAAGAACTCCAGCGACGGCGCGTACACGCCATTGCTCTGCACCGGGTTGAGGATCTCATCGTTGACCATGCCATAGGCCTTGCAGGTCACGAAGTCGTCCACGCCGTAGGCCGGTGCGGAGTGAACCACGCCAGTACCCGAGCCCAGCTCGACGTAGTCAGCCAGGTATACCGGCGACAGGCGGTCGTAGAACGGGTGACGGAAATTGATCAGTTCCAGCGCGGAGCCGGTGGTGGTGGCGATCACCGCACCTTGCAGCTCGTAGCGGGCCAGGCAGGCCTCGACCATTTCCTCAGCCAGTACCAGCAGGCGATCACCAACGTCCACCAGGGCGTAGGTGAATTCCGGATGCACGTTCAGCGCCTGGTTGGCCGGGATGGTCCACGGGGTGGTGGTCCAGATCACGATGGCGGCAGGCTTGGCCAGGCTTGCCAGGCCAAAGGCCTCGGCCAGCTTGGTATCGTCGGCAATCGGGAACGCGACGTCGATGGTCGAGGACTTCTTGTCTTCGTATTCGACTTCCGCTTCGGCCAGGGCCGAGCCACAGTCAAAGCACCAGTTCACGGGCTTGAGGCCCTTGAACACGAAGCCGCCCTTGACGATCTCGGCCAAGGCACGGATTTCCCCGGCCTCGTTCTTGAAGTTCATGGTCTTGTACGGGTTGTCCCAGTCGCCCAGCACACCCAGGCGAATGAATTCGGACTTCTGCCCTTCGATCTGCTCGGTGGCGTAGGCACGGCACAGTTCGCGGGTCTTGTCGGCGCCCAGGTTCTTGCCGTAGGTCACTTCGACCTTGTGTTCGATCGGCAGGCCGTGGCAGTCCCAACCCGGGACATAAGGTGCGTCGAAGCCCGCCAGGGTTTTCGAGCGGATGATCATGTCCTTGAGAATCTTGTTCAGCGCATGACCGATGTGAATCGTGCCGTTGGCATAAGGAGGGCCGTCGTGCAGGACGAACTTAGGACGATCCTTGCCAATCTCGCGCAACTTTCCGTACAGGCCAATACTGTCCCAGCGCTGCAGGATCTGCGGTTCGCGCTGTGGCAGGCCGGCCTTCATTGGGAAGGCGGTGTCCGGAAGGTTTAGCGTGGCTTTATAGTCGGTCATTTAAGGCTCTTCATTAGCGATGGGCGCTAGGTGCGGCTAGTGCACGGGCGGCGGCGACATCCGCATTGATCGCCGTTTTCAGCGCCTCCAGGGAGGCGAATCGCTGCTCTTCACGCAGCTTTTGGTGGAAAACCACCGTCAAACGCCGGTCATACAAATCCCCGGCAAAATCCAAAAGGTGAACTTCCAGGTGGGCCTTGCCATCACCTGCAACCGTTGGCCTGACGCCTATATTGGCGACTCCGGGCCACGGTTGGCCGTCGATATCGACACTCACCAGGTACACCCCGGTCAGTGGCACGCGACGGCGCTTGAGCTGCACGTTGGCGGTTGGCGTGCCCAGTTGGCGCGCCAGCTTCTGGCCGTGCAGGACCCGCCCGGCAATCCGGAACGGGCGACCGAGCAAACGCTCGGCCAAGGCGAAGTCGGCAGCGGCCAGGGCATTTCGCACCTGGGTACTGCTCACGCGCAGGCCGTCCAGTTCGACGGTTTGCGCGGCTTCGACAGTAAAACCCTGGGTCACGCCGGCCTGTTGCAGGAAATCGAAATCCCCTACCCGGTCGCAACCGAAGCGGAAGTCGTCGCCGACCTCCAGGTGCTGCACGCCCAGGCCATCGACAAGGATGCGGTCGACGAACTCGGTGGCGCTGAGGCTGCGCAAACGCTGGTTGAACGCCAGGCACAGCACCCGGTCCACACCCTCTTCAGCCAACAGCTGCAGTTTGTCCCGCAGGCGAGCCAAACGGGCCGGGGCCGTCTCGGGGGTGAAGAATTCACGGGGCTGCGGCTCGAAAATCACCACGCAGCTGGGCACGCCCAACTCGACTGCGCGCTCGCGCAGCCGCGCCAGGATAGCCTGGTGGCCACGGTGAACACCGTCAAAGTTGCCAATAGTGGCGACGCACCCCCGATGCTCGGGGCGCAGGTTGTGGAGACCTCGAACCAGCTGCATAACGCGCTTCTTGCTCATAAAGTGGTCGATTATAACCACACCCAGCCCTGGGCGACAGGCAACAGCGCAGGCCAAATGATTCGAATCGAAAAAACAGCCGGCTTATTGTTGATTGTGATCAATTCAGCGCCTTGCGATTGAAATCCCGCAGGCGAAAGCCCAGCACCAGCAACATGCCAAAGTAGGCGACCACCCCGGCCACGACCAGCAGGCCCAGGCGCAGGAATCGCTCGAGCATCTGCCCTTCGTCCCACGCGGGCATCCAGTGCATCAAGCCCAGCAATACCGCCGACATCACCGCCACCGCCACCAGCAATTTAAGGGCGAACACGCCCCAACCCGGCTGCGGCTGGTACATTTTCTGTTTACGCAGTTGATAAAACAGCAGGCCGGCATTGATGCACGCCCCGGCGCTGATCGCCAAGGCCAGGCCCGCGTGCGCCAGAGGCCCGATGAAGATCAGGTTGAACAGCTGGGTAACCACCAGGGTGAAAATTGCGATCTTCACCGGGGTCCGGATGTTTTGCTGGGCATAAAAGCCCGGCGCCAGGACCTTGATCACGATAATCCCCAGCAACCCTACCGAATAGGCGACCAGCGCGCGCTGGGTCATCAAGGCGTCGAACGCGCTGAACTGGCCGTACTGGAACAGCGAAACCGTCAGCGGCTTGGCCAGGATCCCCAGGGCCAGGGAGCACGGCAGCACCAGCACAAAGCACAGGCGCAAGCCCCAGTCGAGAATGCGCGAGTACTCATGGCGGTCCTTGCTGGCATAGGTGCGGGCCAGGGTCGGCAGCAAGATGGTGCCCAGCGCCACGCCGAGCACGCCGGAGGGTAATTCCATCAGACGGTCGGCGTAATACATCCACGACACCGAACCTGAGACCAGCAACGAAGCGAACGCAGTGTTGATGATCAACGAAATCTGGCTCACCGACACCCCGAGAATCGCCGGCAGCATGTTTTTCATGACCCGCCACACGCCCGTGTCCTTGAGGTTCAGGCGCGGCAACACGAGCATGCCGATCTTTTTCAGGTGCGGCAGTTGATACAACAGTTGCGCCAGGCCACCGGCCAGCACTGCCCAGCCAAGTGCCATGACGGGTGGATCGAAGTACGGCGTGAGGAACAGGGCGAAGATGATCATGCTGACGTTAAGCAAGGTCGGCACAAACGCCGGTACCGAGAAGCGGTTCCAGGTATTGAGGATCGCGCCCGCCAGGGACGACAGGGAAATCAGCAATATATAAGGAAAGGTCACCCGCAACAGGTCACTGGTCAGGGCGAATTTTTCTGGAGTGTTGGCAAACCCGGGCGCCGTGGCCCAGATAATCCAGGGTGCGGCGAGCATGCCGGCGATGGTCACCAACATCAGTACCAGGGTCAGAAGCCCCGAGACATAGGCAATGAATGTGCGAGTGGCTTCCTCACCCTGCTGGGTCTTGTACTCGGCCAGGATCGGCACGAATGCCTGGGAAAACGCACCCTCGGCGAAGATCCGCCGCAACAGGTTGGGCAGTTTGAACGCGATAAAGAAGGCGTCCGTGGCCATGCTCGCGCCAAAAATACGCGCGATGAGGGTGTCACGCACAAACCCCAGAACCCGGGAAATCATCGTGATAGAGCTGACGGCGACCAACGATTTGAGCAGATTCATTGAAAGAGTTTTTGCCTATAGATAAAGAGCAGGCGAACAAAGCGCCTACTTATGCGATACTGCGCGCCTGCAACAGCACAGAGCCAAAGCTCGCGAGTTTACAGGTCAAGCGCCGGAAATAAATCACCCGCCTCTTCAGATCGACCACTCAGCAGTTCGCATCAGCCGCCCTTGACAAGACGTCAACTCATCGGCATGATTCGCGGCCTATTTTGTTTGCTATTTCCTAAAAAGTCTTTCGAGGAGCTCGACGGTGGCCAAC
The DNA here is from genome assembly GCF_058742075.1 of Pseudomonas sp. HC1(2025). Taxonomy (NCBI): domain Bacteria; kingdom Pseudomonadati; phylum Pseudomonadota; class Gammaproteobacteria; order Pseudomonadales; family Pseudomonadaceae; genus Pseudomonas; species Pseudomonas sp. HC1(2025). Next base: position 5,000,647 of record NZ_CP196017.1, read on the forward strand.
ACACCTTCCGCCAAAAAACGTGCAAAACAGGCTGAGAAGCGTCGCAGCCACAACGCCAGCCTGCGTTCCATGGTTCGTACCTACATCAAGAATGTAGTTAAGGCCATTGACGCAAAAGACGCTGAAAAAGCTCAAGCTGCTTACGTTCTGGCCGTGCCAGTTATCGACCGTATGGCCGATAAAGGCATCATCCACAAGAACAAAGCTGCTCGCCATAAAGGTCGTCTGAATGGCCACATCAAGGCTCTGAACCTTGCTGTTGCAGCCTAAGCGATAAGCTTGTTAAAAAACCGACCCCAGGGTCGGTTTTTTATTGCCCACGATTTATGCCACACCCCAAAACAAATGTAGGAGCTGGCTTGCCTGCGATGAGTATTAACATTCAACATTGATGTCGACTGTTGAACCGTTATCGCAGGCAAGCCAGCTCCCACATAATGCAGAGCAGAGTTGCCAGGTTTATTGCGCGCTAGGCCACGGCAAGATCGGAATCGCCGTCACCGCATTCTGCGGACTGCCTTCGATCAAGCGATCGCTGTAGACCAGGTACACCAGGGTATTGCGCTTCTTGTCGAGGAACCGCACCACCTGCATGGTCTTGAACACCAGCGAAGTGCGCTCCTTGAACACCTCGTCACCATCTTTCAGCTCACCCTTGAAGCGAATCGGCCCCACCTGGCGACAAGCAATCGACGCCTCGGCACGATCCTCAGCCAAGCCCAGACCACCCTTCACTCCGCCCGTCTTGGCGCGGGACAGGTAGCAGGTCACGCCATCCACCTTGGGATCATCAAAAGCCTCGACCACGATCCGATCGTTGGGTCCGACAAACTTGAACACCGTCGATACCTGGCCAATCTCTTCAGCCGAAGCCAGCAGCGGCATCGCCACCAGCAGACCGAGCAACCCCTTCATCACGCGCATCGCAGTTTTCCTTTAGACCAGAATCAGATTGTCGCGGTGAACCAGCTCCGGCTCAGCCATGTAACCCAACAGACCGACAATCGACTCAGACGACTGCCCAATGATTTTCTGCGCCTCGAGGGCACTGTAGTTGGCCAGGCCGCGGGCGATTTCACGACCGTCGGGCGCCACGCACACCACCATTTCACCACGACGAAAGCTGCCCTGGACCAGCTTGACGCCTACCGGCAGCAAGCTCTTATTGCCTTGGGACAACGCAGAAACAGCCCCCGCATCCAGCACCAAGGTACCGCGCGTCTGCAAGTGACCAGCCAGCCACTGCTTACGCGCCGCCAGCATGCCGCGCTCCGGCGACAACAGCGTGCCGATGCGCTCACCGGCCTTGAGGCGATCCAGCACGCGCTCCAGGCGCCCACCCACGATGATCGTATGGGCACCGGAGCGAGCCGCCAGGCGCGCCGCGCGCAGCTTGGTCTGCATGCCGCCTCGACCCAGCGCACCACCGACACTGCCCGCCACCGCGTCAAGCGCCGGATCATCGGCCCGCGCTTCGTAAATCAGCTGGGCGTGCGGATTGTTGCGCGGATCGGCGTCGAACATGCCATCACGATCCGTGAGGATCACCAGCAGATCGGCCTCCACCAGATTGGCCACCAGCGCGGCCAGGGTGTCATTGTCACCAAAGCGGATTTCGTCGGTCACCACGGTGTCGTTCTCGTTGATCACCGGAATCACCTTGAGCTCGACCAGGGCACGCAAGGTGCTGCGGGCATTGAGGTAGCGCTTACGATCGGACAGATCGTCATGGGTCAGCAGAATCTGCGCGGTATGGCGGCCGTGCTCGGCAAAGCTGGATTCCCAGGCCTGCACCAGCCCCATCTGGCCAATCGCAGCAGCGGCCTGCAACTCATGCATCGCGCTGGGTCGCGCGGTCCAGCCGAGGCGGCTCATCCCGGCGGCAACCGCCCCGGACGACACCAGCACCAACTCGACACCCGCCTCATGCAAGGCCACCATCTGTTCAACCCAGACGCTCATGGCTGCGCGATCCAGCCCCTTGCCATCCGCCGTCAGCAGCGCACTCCCGATCTTTACGACCCAGCGTTGCGCACCCGTCACTTTGCTCCGCATCATCTTCAACCTTAGATTGAGGGCCACGCGACCCAGCGCCGCCCATAACGTTATTCGTGACTACCGATTTCCAGATACTAAAACGCCGCTCGATTGAGCGGCGCTTAAGTTTATCGCAACAGATCAGTCACGCACGTAAATGATTTCTGGACCATCTTCATCATCCACGTCTTCCTCGTCCCAATCATCGTCACCGATATCATGGACCGACTTGACGCCACTGCGGCGCAGGGCACGCTGGTCATCCAGCGCCTGCAACTGCGCACGCGCTTCATCTTCGATACGCTGGTCGAGGTCAGCCAATTCAGCCTTGTAGACCGGATCGGCAGCCAGGCGATCAGCACGATCTTCCAGGTAGCGCATGATGTCGCGAGTCAGACGCTCAGTGCCTTCTTTGGCAATGGCGGAGATCACGTAGACCGGACCTTCCCACTGCAGGCGATCAACGATCTCCTTGACCCGCTCTTCGTGCTCTTCTTCGAGGATCTGATCGCACTTGTTCAGCACCAGCCAACGGTCACGTTCAGCCAGGGACGGGCTGAACTTGGCCAGTTCGTTGACAATCACTTCAGCCGCATCCGGGGCACTGGTTTCATCCAGCGGCGCCATATCGACGAGGTGCAGCAGCAAACGGGTACGGGACAAGTGCTTGAGGAAGCGAATGCCCAGGCCGGCGCCATCGGAAGCGCCTTCGATCAGGCCCGGAATGTCCGCAACCACGAAGCTTTTCCAGCGATCGACACTGACCACGCCCAGGTTCGGCACCAGGGTGGTGAACGGATAATCCGCCACTTTTGGCTTGGCCGCAGACACCGAGCGAATGAAGGTACTTTTGCCAGCGTTTGGCAGGCCCAGCAGCCCCACATCCGCCAACACTTTCATTTCCAGCTTCAGGTCACGCTGCTCGCCCGGCTTGCCTGGCGTAGTCTGGCGCGGCGCACGGTTGGTACTGGACTTGAATCGGGTGTTACCCAGACCGTGCCAGCCGCCCTGCACAACCATCAACTTCTGGCCGGCCTTGGTCAGGTCGCCAATCACTTCCTGGGTCGCGGAGTCGATGATCGTGGTGCCGACCGGCACACGCAGCACCAGATCCTCACCTTTTTTACCGGTGCAGTCGGTGCTGCCACCATTGGAGCCACGCTCGGCATCGAAGTGCCGGGTGTAGCGGTAGTCGACCAGGGTATTGAGGTTTTCGTCGGCCATCATGTAGATAGAACCGCCATCACCACCGTCGCCGCCGTTCGGGCCACCGTTTTCGATGAACTTTTCGCGACGGAAACTCATGCAACCGTTACCGCCGTCGCCTGCTTTTACTCGGATGGAAACTTCATCAACGAACTTCATAACAAAACGCCTCTCGCCGCACGGACGAGCTTAAGAAACCAAGACATAAGACTCTTGCAAAAATGAGCGCAGCGACCTCAATCAGCGACCGCAAATCCCGCTGCCTTCGCCATTACAAACAGCTTTGCAAGAGACTCACCCCACAAACGAAAAAGCCCCGTCGCAAGACAGGGCTTTTCCAGCGAGCTCGCAATTAAGCCGAGACAACGCTCACGTAACGGCGGTTGAACGCGCCTTTTACTTCAAACTTGATCACGCCTTCGATTTTCGCGAAGAGGGTGTGATCTTTACCCATGCCTACACCGTAACCGGCGTGGAATTGGGTGCCGCGCTGACGCACGATGATGTTGCCCGGAATGATTTTCTGGCCGCCATACATCTTAACGCCAAGGCGTTTGGCTTCTGAGTCGCGACCGTTACGGGTACTACCACCAGCTTTTTTGTGTGCCATGAGTCAATTCTCCTAGTGAGGAATTAGGCTGAAATTAAGCCTGAATACCGGTGATTTTGATCTCGGTGTACCACTGGCGGTGGCCCATACGCTTCATGTGGTGCTTACGACGACGGAACTTGATGATGCGGACTTTATCGTGACGACCTTGGGAGATCACTTCAGCCACAACGGTAGCGCCAGCAACAACTGGAGCGCCGATGTTCACGTCATCGCCATTGGCGACCAACAGAACGCGATCAAAAGTAACGGATTCGCCGGTAGCGATTTCCAGTTTTTCGATCTTCAGGTATTCACCTGGGGCGACCTTGTATTGCTTGCCACCAGTAACAATTACTGCGTACGACATGGTATTTCTCCGATAATCCTGCTCACCCAGCGCTTTATAAGAAGAGGTATTGGCTGGCATGGCTGCATGGGATGGACGTCCCGAATGCAATTGCGTAAGGCAGGTGCTGCCCAGGAAGTTCAGGGTGCGCGATTGTACGCAAGCTGCGAGAGGCTTGCAAGTAGCCGTCTATCGCGCCTTGACACCCAGGGGCGCGGGTCCTAGCATGCCGCGCAACCCTTCTGGAGCGACTGTCGCTGATGCAACCCCAAGCTTTCTACCGCGCGGTGGCGGACGATTTTAGCGCCGTCGACGGCATCATCAAGAAGCAGCTGACTTCTAAAGTGCCACTGGTCTCCAAAATTGGCGACTATATTACTTCGGCCGGCGGTAAACGCCTGCGGCCATTATTAGTGTTGCTGTGTGGCAAGGCCCTGGGCCGCGAAGGCGATGACCTGCGCCTGCTGGCCGCCACTATCGAGTTCCTGCATACCGCCACCCTGCTGCACGACGATGTGGTCGACATGTCCGGCATGCGCCGTGGCCGCGAGACCGCCAACGCCATGTGGGGCAACGCGCCCAGCGTGCTGGTGGGCGATTTCCTGTATTCGCGCTCGTTCGAAATGATGGTCGAGCTAGGCTCGATGCCGGTGATGAAGATCCTGTCCCAGGCCACGCGCATCATCGCTGAAGGCGAAGTGCTGCAGCTGTCCAAGGTGCGTGACGCGAGCACCACCGAAGAAACCTATATGGAAGTGATTCGCGGCAAGACCGCGATGCTCTTCGAAGCCTCGACCCACAGCGCCGCCGCCCTGTGCGAAGCGAGCGCCGAACAGGCCGAAGCCCTGCGCACCTTTGGCGATCACCTGGGCGTGGCCTTCCAGTTGGTGGATGACCTGCTCGATTATCGCGGTGATGCCGAAACCCTGGGCAAGAACGTAGGTGACGACCTGGCCGAAGGCAAGCCGACCCTGCCGCTGATCTACACCATGCGCGAAGGCACCCCGGAACAGGCGGCATTGGTGCGCAAGGCGATCCAGAAAGGCGGCATCGAAGACCTGGAAAGCATCCGCGCCGCCGTGGAAGCCTCGGGTTCGCTGGACTACACCGCACAACTGGCCCGCGACTACGTGGCCCGCGCCATCAAATGCCTGGAAGCCCTTCCAGCCAGCGAATACCGGGACGCCCTGGTGGAGCTGAGTGAGTTTGCGGTAGCCCGTACTCACTAACACTCTGTGGGAGCCGGCTTGCCTGCGACAGCATCACCTCGCTACAGCTGATAGACCGAGGTGCCTGCATCGCAGGCAAGCCGGCTCCCACATTGAGACCGCATCGCCCCGCCCCCGGCAAAACCCTATATAATGTGCGACTTTTAGCCATCCTGACTTTCAAGGAGCTTTAGTGAGCACGTTGCCACCCTGCCCAAAATGCAATTCCGAATACACCTACGAAGACGGCGCCCAGCTGATCTGCCCGGAATGCGCCCATGAGTGGTCCGTCGGTGGTGAAGCCGAAGCAGCCAGCGATGAAACCGTGAAGAAAGACTCCGTTGGTAACGTCCTGCAAGACGGCGACACCATCACCGTGATCAAGGACCTTAAGGTCAAGGGCACCTCGCTGGTGGTCAAGGTCGGCACAAAGGTCAAGAACATCCGCCTGTGCGATGGCGACCACGATATCGACTGCAAGATCGACGGTATCGGCCCGATGAAGCTCAAGTCCGAGTTCGTCCGCAAGGTCTGACCTACCTCCATCCCGCGCCCCGCGCGGGATGGCGCTTCACCCTCCCCGTACCACCCCCTCCCCAGTAGCAAAAGGCCAGCCCTTTTGACCTTGAACAATGCCCACACAGAAAAACCAGGAAATTGCCAATAGGGACTTGCTATTCTTTGAATAAGAATTATTCTCATTGAAACCCTTCAAGGAGATGCGACCCATGACTTATTTGATTGATGCCTGGCTGGACCGTCCGCACCCTTACCTGCGGATCCTTCATCGGGAAACCGGCGAAGTCTGTGCGGTGCTGGAAGAAGAAGCGCTCAATGAACTGCAGGACCAGGGCGACCTGGACGTCAACGGCCTGAGCTCCAGTGAACCTGGGGTGCTTAAAGAGGTGGTGAGGAATCTGTTTCTGTTCTGCTATGCCCGAGCGTTGCGCCCGGTGACGGAGCTGCATGGCAAGTTTCATCCATGAGCAACCGCGCAGAACCTGATTGCATGGCCCTCTGTAGGAGCTGGCTTGCCGGCGATAACATCACCTCGGTGTAACCCATACCGAGTCGTCTGTATCGCCGCGATCCGCCAAGCCAGCTCCTACATAGAGCCATCAGCAGGTCTTACAGAACGTCGAGCAGCTCGACGTCGAATACCAGAACGCTGTGCGGCGGGATGCTGCCAACACCTTGTGCGCCGTAAGCCAGTTCGCTCGGCACGTACAGGCGCCATTTGCTGCCGGCATTCATCAGTTGCAGGGCTTCGGTCCAGCCAGCGATCACGCCACCGACCGGGAATTCTGCCGGCTGGCCACGCTCGTAGGAGCTGTCGAACACAGTGCCGTCGATCAGGGTGCCATGGTAGTGGGTACGCACCTGGTCTTCACGGGTCGGCTTGGCGCCGTCGCCGGCGGTCAGCACTTCAAATTGCAGGCCGGAAGCCAGGGTGGTGATGCCGTCACGCTTGGCGTTCTCAGCCAGGAATGCCAGGCCCGCGCCCGCGGCTGCTTCAGCCTTGGCCGCTGCTTCGGCTTGCATGATGTCGCGAATCACTTTGAAGCTGGCAGCCATTTGCTCCTGGTCAACACGGCTTGGCTTGCCGCCGAACGCGTCGGTCAGGCCAGCCAGGATCGCGTCCAGGCTGACGCCCGGTGGCGGGTTGTCGCGCAGCTGGTCGCCCAACTGACGGCCAATGCCGTAGCTGACGCGGGTTTCGTCGGTGGACAGATTGACTTCGGACATGGAAAGGCTCCGCTGTAGGACAACTGCAAAAATCCGCAAAAACGCGGGGTCTGGCGTGTCATCCAAACTAAAAGGGCGAGCAGACTAGCACACTCGCCCCAGGCTTGATGAGCCCAAAATCCCGGGCCGGCAGGCGCCGGTCATGGATCAATGCTTGGTCAGTTTATCCAGGTAGCCCATGGCAAACGCCGAGATCACGAAGGTCATGTGAATGATCACGTACCACATCAGGTGCTGTGGATCGACATTCTTGGCATCCATGAAGATCCGCAGCAGGTGGATCGAGGAAATCGCCACGATGGACGCCGCCACCTTCATCTTCAGCGACGAAGAGTCCATGGTGCCCAGCCAGTTGAGCTTTTCCTTGTTGTCGTCGATATCCAGTTGCGAGACAAAGTTCTCATAGCCGGAAATCATCACCATCACCAACAAGCCACCCACCAGGGCCATGTCGATCAACGACAGCAGCACCAGGATCAGCTCCGACTCGGCCATCGCAAAGACATTGGGCAGCAGATGGATCACTTCCTGGAAGAATTTCAGCGCCAACGCCAGCAGCCCGAGGGACAAGCCGAAATAGATCGGCGCCAGCAGCCAGCGGGAGGCGTACATTGCATTTTCGATAAAGCGTTCCATGGAATCTCACACAGCTTGGCTAGAAATGGCGGCGAGTATATCAGCCGCGCACATTGCGCCATAACCACCCGGAAACTGACCTGTAGCGCTTCTGTAAGACAATTTTTCTGCTAGTGTCGGCCTCATCAACGTGGCTAGATGCTGCCGGACAGGAATCTCAAATAATGGATGTGCGATCTCCCTTGGCCAGTCTTGGCCTATGTGTGGCATTACTGGCGGCCAGCGGCTGCTCCCCCAGCGACGAGCACAAGCAAGCTTCTCTGGAAGAAAAAACCACCCAGTTCGAACAATCCCTGGATACGATCCAGGATCCGCGCCTCAAGGAGGCCGTGGGCGAGCTGGGCGGCTCGCTGCTATTGCTGGAGCGGGCGCGCATCAAGCTCGACACCAAGCCAGTGGAGACCGAGTACGGGGAAAACAGCCTGGCCGTGCTTGCGCACTACCCTACCCCGCAAGCTCTGGTGGATACCTACATCAACGGGCTGTTCGTCCTACGCAAGAACTCGCATTCGGACTACCTGACCGATCTGCAACCGGTGTTCCCGTTCAGTTTCAATATGCCGGACCAATTCCCGTTTCCCCATGGCCTGGAATGGCAATCGGTGACCTTGAGCAACAACAAGATCATCCCGTTCCAGCCGGAATGGTCGGAAACCGACCCCGGCATCCAGTTGAGCCCCAGCAGCTCCAACCTGACCAACCCGGACGACCTGACCGTCACCTATCCCTTTATCGAAGGCATCGAGACGGACAACAAGAGCCAGCCCCAACCCGTCACCCTCAAGGGCCGGGTCGAGGTGATTGCACCCAGCAAAGTGCTGACCTTCGACCTGACCCGCAAAGACGTGGGCCACAAGCGCACCGAGGCAAACATCACGCTGACCCTGCTGGCCCTGAAGAACAACTACGCCGAGATCGAACTGACCAACACCAGCCCCCTGGCGCCACAAGTGGCGGATGAGTCGCCCAACCCGCTGCTGGTCCAGGCCCGGGACACCACCGGGCAATTTCTTTCCCGTGCCGGTTCGATCAATGAAAGCGCCGCCCAGGTGGCGTTCTACGAGCAGCAACTGGCGCAGATGCGCAAGCAGACAACCTGGTCCGAGGCCTTTGAAAAGCAGTTGCAAGACGAGCAGAAAACCTTCGAACAAAAGCAGGCCAGCCACTACGCCAAGGTCTACTTCAACGGGGCGATCGATAGCCTGCAAGTCAGCGTGCTGGATTTCTCCGACGCTACAGTCACCCGCAAGGACCTGGAACTGCCGATACGGCGCTTCGACAAGAACAGTCTGGAGAAAACCGTGCAGGGCCTGCCCATGCCCGTCACGGTGTATGACGATGAGGCCGCAGGCTGGCTCCAAAGTGCCAGCCTCTCCGAAGACCAGTTGAAAAGCAGCGTCACCATCAGCCAGTCGGTGGACGACGCCAGCGCCGCCCACATCGCCTTTGACCATCCCTTCACCTTCAATGACGACCTGATCGGCTCGACTCGCACCAGCAACGACGCCCCGCTGACGTTCTTCACCGCAAATGATCAAGGCAAGCGCGGCGAGCCCATCGAGCTGCCCACCGAGGCCTTTGAGGTCGACCCATGGCGCGCCACCATCACCTACGACCTTAATTTATTCCCGGAAACCCCGGCATTTGCCGTGGGATCGATCCCGCTGTTCCTGGCCACCATCGAAAAGAACACCGTCAACACCGCCCAACTGCCCAAGGGCCTGTCGATCCAGGACAACGCGCTGATTGTCGACCAGGCGCTCTTCCCTTCCGATAGCTGGCGCTTCTTTGCCAAGGACGCCAGTGGCAAGTACTTGAAGGAAATCCTCGGCGTCAGCCACCGCGCTGCGGAATACGGCACCGCGCTGTTTGATGTGCATTACTTTTATGGCCAGCCGACCGCGCTTGAAACCTACCAGCGCACGGCGTTGAACACCGTGCAATACGGTTTTGAGGTCAAGCTGGACAAGCCCGAGAGCAAATTGTAAGAGCCGGCTCCTACAGTGGTTGCGGTTTACAGGTGCAGGGCCTGGGGCCGTCCGCCATTGAGCTGGCGCAGGTGGGCCTGCAAGTGCAGGCACCAGATCTGCGGGTCGTCGGCCAGTTCGTAGCCGTGCAGGGTCAGGCTTTGCACGATGGATTCAAGAATGTTTTCCGCGACGAACGGGCCATGGAACGGCCCCTGGGACTTGATGGTCGAGGGCTGCTCACCTGTCATTCCGGCGGCAAACAGCAACGTCCACATCCCGGCATCCCCCGCAAGAGGACGAATGGAACATTCAATTCGGGTGACCAGGCCCAGGCACTGGCGGGTGAGGCAAAGGCTGCGCGGCATGGCGGCGACCCTCGGTAGATCCGGTGTTCAGCCTCCAGACACAAGGCCGTCTCTATCCCATGACTCCTGTAGATATCCCTTGAGCTGAGAATAGAAGAAAACCGCTACAAACCAAGATTGTAGGGACCAACGGCCATCAGCTCCCCACAACCCAGCCAAAAATATGGCGCTTTCCCCGCTCGGACCCGACTTGCCGGCGATAGCGATACATCGAGCGCCATCGCCGGCAAGCCGGCTCCAATGGGTGATCCCGCATCAGCTGGGCTTGGCTTCGACCAACGCCTGCTGCGCCAGCTCCTTTTCCGCTTCCTTGAGGTCTTCCTCGCTGATCATCTCGGCAATCGCCCGCAGACGTTCAACCACGCGCGCGTTGACGCTACCCTCGGGGAATTGCCCTTCGGCATCCGGCTCGCCGGCAGGCTCGCCCACCAACAGGCTCAACGCCTCGTCGGCCTGGCGCACGGCATACACGTGGAACTGCCCTTGCCTTACCGCCTGCAAGACCTTCTCGTCGAGCATCAGCGTCGCGACGTTGGCCTGGGGAATGATCGCGCCCTGCTCGCCCGTCAAGCCACGGGCCTCGCACAGGCGGAAGAAGCCTTCGATCTTCTCGTTGACCCCGCCCACCGCCTGCACTTCACCGAACTGGTTGATTGAGCCAGTAATGGCAAAGCACTGCTTGAGCGGGGTCTTCGACAGCGCCGAAATCAACGTACAGGCCTCGCCCAACGAGGCGCTGTCGCCGTCGACATAACCGTAGGATTGCTCCAGGGCAATGCTCGCAGAGATCGCCAGGGGAAATTCCTGGGCATAACGGCTGCCCAGGTAACCGGTGAGGATCATCACGCCCTTGGAGTGGATCGGCTGGCCGAGGTTGACCTCACGCTCGATATCGACAATGCCACTGCCGCCCGGGTACACCGTGGCAGAAATGCGCGCCGGCACACCGAACGCCGAATCACCGACCTCCAGCACCGTCAGCCCGTTGCATTTGCCCACTGCCGCGCCGGCGGTGTCGATCAGGATCACCCCGGCGAGCATGTCGTCGAGGATCCGCGCCGAGACCCGGCCGGTGCGCGTGGCCTTGGCCTTCAACGCGCGCTCGATGTGCCCGGCGTCGGTGCGTTCATCACCCGCCAGGTGGCGGATGAAGTCCGCCTCGCTGACCAGCTGGAACAGGTCGCCGATGCGCGCCGACAAACGTCCCTGGTGCTCCGCCAGCCGTGCGCTATAGGTCGCCAGGCGTGCCACCGCATCCGAGGTCAGCGGCGCCATGCCTTCTTCCGAGGTGCGGGTTTTCAGCAACTGGGCGAACTGCTCCAGGCTTTCATCGACCATCGGGATGTCTTCATCGAAATCCACCAGCACCCGGAACATCTCCTGGAAGTCCGGATCCAGGTCTTGCAGGGTGTAGTACAGCGAGCGGGCGCCGATGATGATGACCTTGACCTGCAACGGGATCACTTGCGGGTTGAGGGTCACGGTGGCCAGGCGGCCCAACTCGCCCAGAGGCGACTCCATCTTCAACTTGCGCGACTGCAGCGCGCGCTTGAGCGCGTCCCAGACAAACGGCTCGCTGAGCATTTTCTCGGCTTCGAGGATCAGGAAACCGCCGTTGGCACGATGCAACGCCCCCGGACGCAGTTGCCGGTAGGTGGTGTAGAGCGCGCCCTGGTCGGTGCTGTACTCGATACGGCCAAACAGGTTGTCGTAGGTCGGGTGCGGTTCGAACACCACCGGCGCGCCGCCATTGAGCGGATGGCCCACCACCAGGCTCGGGCAGTACTGCTCTTCCAGCAACTTGCGCGCCTGGGCGTCGGTTTTGGCGTCATCCACCAGCAGTTCGACCACGGTCTTGAGCAGATAGACCTGCATCGCCTGCAGGTAGCCGCAGACGCCGGCGTTCTCGGCGTACTTCTCGGACAACGGTGCCAGCAATGGCTGCAAGGCCAGGGTGATGGTCTCTTCGTTGAACTGGCGCATCTGGTTGTTGGACTCGCGCTTCCACTGCGGCAGGCTGGCGAGTTCTTCGTTGAGGCGCTCTTCGAGCTCGGAAATATCCGTGTGGAAACGCTCACGGTCGGCTTCCGGCAGTTGCGAGAACTCGGCCTCGTCCAGGGCCTTGCCATCGAGCATCGGGGTAAAGGCGATATTGCTGCTGTCACGGTACAGCGCCACGTCCTTTTCCAGGGCCAGGCGCTCGATCACATCCAGGGCGCGGTCGTAGCGCTGGTTGAAGGCGCGGTCGATCGCGCTTTTGCGCTGTTGATACGTAGGGTGCTCGAACACTGCCGGGAAGGTGGCGACCAGGTTGTCGATCAGGCCACTGATATCTGCGATGAACGGGGCCGCGCCGCCCGCAGGCAATTCCAGGGCGCGGGGCTCGCGGGGCTCGTCGAAGTTATTGACGTAGACCCAGTCCGCCGGGGTCTGCAGGCGCTTGCCTTCGGCCTTGAGGTAGCGTTTGACGAACGAAAAGCGGCCGGTACCGGGCTCGCCCATGACAAATACGTTGTAACCGGGGCGTGGCATGGCCACACCGAACTGCAACGCTTCAACCGCGCGTTCCTGGCCAAGCACACCGCGAAAGGGCTCCAAGTCATTGGTGGTCGAGAAGCTGAACTGTTCAGCGGAGAAAGGACGGGTCAGCGCTTCGGGCGCTAGACGCAAGCTGGCAGCAACAGGATCAGGCATCGGGCTTCCTTACATCAGGCGGGGCAATGGCGGCATTCTGGCGCCGTGCGTAGCTGGCTGGCAAGGCACGACTGAGGTAAAGCATAGACACGGGATGCGGCCTGCAAAAAAACCAGTCTGCATTGATTGTTTTACAAAAAAGCACGGAACCCTTGGAACATGCCTAAACTCCAAACTGCGCGGGTTGGACTAATAACTGGCCCCTAGGGTGCTTTGCGGCGCCTGAACCCTTGTCCATTGGTTTGCACACTAAGAGAACAAAGCTATGAAACGGATCCTTCTCGGTACTCTCTTCACCGTTGTCTCCCTCAATGCAATGGCCGAAGCGCCAGGTGGCCCTAACTGCGGTTGGGGCAACATGCTGTTCGAAGGCCAGCGCGGCACGCCGGCTCACTTCCTCGCTTCCACCACCAACGGCACCTCCGGTAACGCCACCTTCGGCATGACCTCGGGCACCAACGGTTGCAGCACCAACAGCGCGCTGACTTACGGCGGCAAATCGTGGATTGCCATGAATGGCATGATGAACGAGCTGTCCGAAGACATGGCCAAAGGCAATGGCGAAGCACTGACCACCTATGCCGTGGTCCTGGGCGTTGCTCCAGAAGATCGTGATCACTTCGCCGCTGTGACTCACGAACACTTCCAGCAGATCTTCAGCAAGGCTGACGTGACCGCAGAAGACGTGCACTCCAACACCATCGCTGTTCTCAAGGGCGACGCCCGCCTGGCGAAATACGCCACCCAGGCTTAAGCTCGACCTGCCCGCGCCCTTACCCGGCGCGGGTTTTATTTTTTGGACCTGCCCCTTTCCCGGGTCTTTATTTATTCCGACTTAAGTTGCCCCTATGCTCAAACGCCTTGCCTGCCTGGCACTCTTCGCCTGCGCCCCGCTATCTGCGGCGCCGCACCTTGATGATCAACGTTTGCAGCAATTGGCCAATGATCCATTCTGGCTTTCATTGGGGCACTACGAAGCCGGCAAGCTCAAAGGCTGGCGCAGCTATGTCAGCGACCAGAAATTCTTCCTCGCCAAAGACGGCGCCCACCACCCGGACGCCGAACTCAAGGCCACCGTAGACGCACTGTACGCCCCGGCCAGCCTCGGCGAAAAACATGCCCAATGCGTGTACCCGGCCCGCACCCGCTGGCTCAAGGACCAGTTGCACCTGACTGACCTGCCCGCCGTGGACTGCGTCGAGTTCAAGCAATGGTTCAAGGACGTCGCGCCCCACAGCGCGGTGATGATCTTCCCGGCGGCCTATCTCAACAGCCCATCGTCGATGTTCGGCCATACCTTGCTGCGCATCGACCAGGCTGATGTGCAAAGCAACAAGACCGCCTTGCTCAGCTACGCGATCAACTTCGGCGCCTACATTGAAGGCTCGGACAACAGCATCCTCTACGCCTGGAAAGGCCTGATGGGCGGTTATCCCGGCCTGTTCGCCCTGGTGCCCTACCAGGAAAAGCTCTCGGAATACCGTAGCCTGGAGAACCGCGACCTGTGGGAATACCGCCTGAACCTGACCCAGGTCGAAACCGAGCGCATGGTCGAGCACGTGTGGGAGCTCAAGCAAATCCAGTTCGACTACTTCTTCTTCGATGAAAACTGCTCGTACCGCCTGCTGGAATTGCTGCAAGTGGCCCGCCCCGGCCTGCGCCTGACCGAACAGTTCCCGCTCACCGCCATTCCCACCGACACCGTAAAAGCGGTGAAGGACGCGGGCCTGGTGGAGAAAATCGATTATCGCCCGTCCCGCGAACGTGAGTTGCTGGAGCGCGCCAAGCCCCTGGACAGTGACGAGCAGCAATGGGTGCTAAAGATCAGCGATGACCAAAAACAATTGCAAGATCCAACGTTCATGGCCCTTGGCAAAGACCGCCAGGCCCTGATCATCGACGCGGCCTACCGCCTGGGCCGCTACCGCGCCAACGGCCTTGAGCGCGACAGCGAACGCTCCCAGCGCAGTTTCGAGTTGCTGCGGGCAATCAACCAGAACCCGGCGCCGGACCTACAGATCGAGCGCCCCGGCCTGCCGGAAAACGGCCATGAATCGCGCACCTGGCAAGCAGGTATCGGCACCCGTGGCGACAAAGCCTTCGGCGAATACGGCCTGCGCATGGCCTACCACGACCTCAACGACAACGCCGAAGGCTTCCCCCTGGGCGCGCAGATCGAAATCCTGCAGATGAAACTGCGCCAGTACGAAGGCAACAACTGGCAACTGCAACAAGTGGACCTGGCGACCATCCGCTCCCTGACTCCGCGCAATGAGCTGCTGCAACCGCTGTCCTGGCAAGTCACCGGCGGCCTGGAGCGGGTACCGGGCAAACATGACGACGAAACCCTCGTCAGCCACGTCAACGGCGGCGCCGGCGGCACCTGGCAACTGCACGACGACATGCTCGGCTTTGCCCTGGGCACCGTGCGCGTGGAACATAACAACGACTTCAGCGAATTCATCTCCCCCGCTGCCGGCTTCAACACCGGGCTGCTGTGGAAAAACCCGCTAGGCAACCTGAGCCTGGAGGCCAAGGGCGACTTCTTCACCAATGGCGAGGTACGACGTAGTATCAGCCTGAATCAGCAGTGGGAAGTATCACGCAACCTCGGCGTGCGCCTGAGTGCGCAACGGGAGTTCAGCCACCTGGCGACGCCGGTTAACGAGGTGATGCTTGAGCTGAAGTGGTATCACTACTGACCGGCCCCAACGCCTATTGAAGATCCAGTGTGGGAGCGGGCTTGCCCGCGATAGGGGTGTGTCAGTCGCTGTGGATATGACTGATCCACCGCCATCGCGAGCAAGCCCGCTCCCACATTTGGCCCGCGTTTATCCCACACCCTAAGGAGCTCTTACGACATGGCCGTTACCTGCACCAGCCTTGAACACGTCCGGGAAAACATCGACCGCCTTGACCGCCAGATCGTCGCCCTGCTGGCCGAACGCGGCAGCTTCGTGTCCCAGGCCGCCCGCTTCAAAAAAGACAGCGAAGGGGTCAAGGCACCCCAGAGGGTCGAACAAGTGATCCACAAGGTTCGTGATTTAGCGCAAACCCTCGGCGCCAACCCCGACGTCACGGAGCAGGTGTACCGCGCGATGATTGGCGCATTCATCCAGCAAGAACTGGCCGAACACGCTGCGCTCGCGCAACCCACCGCCTAAGCCCCTGTGGCGAGTGAGCCGCCCAAACAAATTGCTCACCCCGTTTTCACATCGCCCCGACGAATCCCCTTCTAGACTTCCCTTATCAGCCGCTCAACGGCCTGGGAGTATGAGATGTGGCGGTTCGCTGTGATGTTGGGTGTAGTGATGGCGCTTTCAGGCTGCCAATCCACCCACGATGAGTTACTGGCCAAGGGTTATCCACCGCCCTTCGCCGACGGTTTTGACGATGGCTGCAGCAGCGGGCGCCAGGCGGCCGGGGTGATTACTGGGGAGTTTCGCAAGAACGTCCCACGCTATTTGAAAGACCAGGCGTACGCCGAAGGCTGGGAGGACGGCTTTCGCCAGTGCAAGGCCATGCGCGAGAGCGAGGACCAGAATGACTACCGCGAGCGCCATTGGGACGAGCGCGAACGCGCCTGGCAGCAGGAGAAGGACCGCGACGCCGCACGGGCTTATCGCAGCCAGTAACACCAGAGCGAATGTGAGAGTTGACGAGCCCCAGCGAAGCTATGATTGCGCTGGGCCAGGCAGTAAACCTGTGCTGACCTACCGTTATCGCAGCCTCGCTGCGGCTCGACAGCTCCCACAATTGATCATCGGTGTCGCTCAGCTCGCGGTTTAGACGATGCCCTGCGCCAGCATCGCATCCGCCACTTTCACAAAGCCTGCGATGTTCGCGCCCTTCACGTAGTTGACCCGGCCATTCTCCTCACCGTAGTGCACGCAGGCATGGTGGATCGACTGCATGATGTTGTGCAGTTTGCTGTCCACTTCACCGGCGGTCCACAGCAGGCGCATGGCGTTTTGCGACATTTCCAGGCCACTCACCGCCACGCCGCCAGCATTGGAGGCTTTGCCCGGGGCAAACAGAATGCCCGCTTCGATAAAGATATCCACAGCCTCGAGGGTGGTCGGCATGTTGGCGCCTTCGGCCACGCAGATGCAGCCGTTGCGCAGCAGGGTGCGGGCGGCTTCGGCGTCCAGTTCGTTCTGGGTCGCGCATGGCAGGGCGATGTCGCACGCCAGCTCCCATGGGGTCTTGCCGGCGCAAAACTCCAGGCCAAAACGCGCGGCCAGTTCGCTGATGCGCCCGCGCCGTACGTTTTTCAGCTCCAGCAGCGCCGACCATTGCTCGTCGGTCAAACCGCTTTCGCAGTACAAGGTGCCTTCGGAGTCGGACAGGGAAATCACCTTGCCGCCCAGGTCCATGACCTTGCGCGCTGCGTATTGCGCGACGTTGCCGGAACCGGAAACCGCCACGCGCTTGCCTTCGACGCGCTGGCCCTGGCGCTTGAGCATCTCCTCGGCAAAGTACACGCAACCAAAGCCGGTGGCTTCCGGGCGGATCAGGCTGCCGCCGTAGCTCATGCCCTTGCCGGTAAGCACCGAGGTAAATTGGTTGCTCAGGCGCTTGTACTGGCCAAATAGGAAGCCGATTTCCCGGGCGCCCACGCCGATATCGCCAGCCGGTACGTCCACGTCCGCGCCGATATGGCGGTACAACTCACTCATGAACGACTGGCAGAAACGCATGACTTCAGCGTCGCTCTTGCCCTTGGGATCAAAGTCCGAGCCGCCCTTGCCGCCGCCCATCGGCAGCGAGGTCAAGGAGTTCTTGAAGGTCTGCTCGAAGGCGAGGAATTTCAGCACCCCCAGGTTGACCGACGGGTGGAAGCGCAGGCCGCCTTTATAGGGGCCGATGGCGCTGTTCATCTGGATACGGAAGCCGCGGTTGACCTGGACCTTGCCCTGGTCATCGACCCACGATACCCGGAAGGTAATGGCGCGTTCCGGCTCGCAGATGCGCTCCAGGATGCCCGAGGTCAGGTAGTGGGGATTGGCTTCAAGAAAGGGCCACAGACTGCGTAGGACTTCTTCCACAGCCTGGTGGAATTCCGGCTGGTCCGGGTCGCGTTTTTTGAGGCGGGCAAGGAAGGATTCGACGGATTCGATCATGAAAAGTCTCGGCAGATTTATTGTCGTTAATGGCGATTTGCCCAGGACTTTATCAATTCATGTCGCACCGCGACAGGGCAAAATGTCGCTTTTGTGAATTTAAATGGTGCGATAGATATAAATACACGCGCTTTTTTGCCCCAAAACAGGGATTTCAGTTCAAGGGGCGCACCAATAGATAGACCGCGATCGCAGGCAAGCCAGCTCCCACATTAGATCGAGTACCTCTGCTACGACACGGTCAAATGTGGGAGCTGGCTTGCCTGCGATGAAGTCACCTCGGTCCCTCTCAATTGCGCCAAAAAAAACGGAGCCCGAAGGCTCCGTTTTGTTCAAACCAACCCGAATCAGGCGAGTTTTTTGTGCCGTACACGATGCGGCTGGGCAGCCGCTTCGCCCAGGCGCTTCTTGCGATCGGCTTCGTATTCGGTGTAGTTGCCTTCAAAGAACACCGCTTGCGAATCGTCTTCGTACGCCAGGATGTGCGTCGCCACACGGTCAAGGAACCACCGATCGTGAGAGATCACAATCGCGGCGCCCGGGAAGTCCAGCAGGGCTTCTTCCAGGGAACGCAGGGTTTCCACGTCGAGGTCGTTGGACGGTTCGTCGAGCAGCAACACGTTGCCGCCTTCTTTGAGGGTCAGGGCCAGGTGCAAGCGACCGCGCTCACCACCGGACAGGTCCTTGACGAACTTCTGCTGGTCGCCGCCCTTGAAGTTGAAGCGGCCAACGTAGGTGCGCGACGGGATTTCATAGTTGCCGATACGGATCTGGTCGGAACCGTCGGAGATCTGCTGGAACACGGTCTTGCTGCCGTCGAGGTCTTCGCGGCTCTGGTCCACGCAAGCCAACTGCACGGTTTCGCCGACTTCGATGGTGCCCGAATCCGGTTGTTCCTTGCCCATCAGCATACGGAACAGCGTGGATTTACCCGCACCGTTACCGCCGATCACGCCGACGATGGCGCCTTTAGGCATGGAGAAGGACAGGTTGTCGATCAGCACGCGATCGCCATAGCCTTTGCAGACGTTCTTGAATTCGATGACCTTGTCACCCAGGCGCGGGCCGGCCGGGATGTAGATTTCGTTGGTCTCGCTGCGCTTCTGGAATTCCTGGGACTGCATTTCCTCGAAGCGTTGCAGACGGGCCTTGGATTTCGACTGACGGGCCTTGGCGCCTTTGCGCACCCACTCCAGTTCGTCCTTCATGGCCTTTTCATGGGCCGACTGCTGCTTGGATTCAGCGGCCAGACGGTCGGACTTGGCTTCCAGCCAACCGGAGTAGTTGCCCTCGTAAGGGATACCGGCGCCACGGTCGAGCTCCAGGATCCAGCCGGCGACGTTGTCCAGGAAGTACCGGTCGTGCGTGATCGCGACCACGGTGCCCGGGAAGTCATGGAGGAAGTGCTCCAGCCAGGCCACGGAATCGGCGTCCAAGTGGTTGGTCGGTTCGTCGAGCAGTAGCATGTCGGGGGCCGACAGCAGCAGGCGGCACAGGGCCACGCGGCGTTTTTCACCACCAGACAGGTGCTCGACCTTGGCGTCCCAGGCCGGCAGGCGCAGCGCATCGGCGGCGACTTCCAGCTGGCGCTCCAGGTTGTGACCGTCGCCAGCCTGCAGGATGGCTTCGAGCTTGGCCTGTTCGGCAGCCAGTTTGTCGAAGTCGGCATCCGGCTCGGCGTAGGCGGCGTAGACCTCGTCCAGGCGGGCCTGGGCGTCCTTGATCACGCTGACGGCTTCCTCGACCACTTCACGCACGGTCTTGGACGGGTCCAGGATCGGCTCTTGCGGCAGGTAGCCGATGTTCAGTTCAGGCATCGGGCGGGCTTCGCCTTCGAACTCGGTATCGACGCCAGCCATGATTTTCAGCAGCGTGGACTTACCCGAACCGTTGAGGCCGAGTACGCCAATCTTGGCGCCCGGGAAGAAGGACAGCGAAATGTTTTTCAGGATTTCCCGCTTCGGTGGAACAACTTTGCCCAACCGATGCATGGTGAAAACGTATTGAGCCAAAATGTGGACCTCGTAAAAAGATGAGAACAGGGCCTGCGTAGCGTCATGGCGCTGTACGTAGCACATCGAATGATCAAGGTTAACCTAAGTCGGCGGCGGCGGGCAGATTGACAGGCGCTTTTGAGCCGCGCTTTTTCCTGCAGCGGGCCAGATGTAACACAATACCCGGCAACCCCTCCCTAGAAGAAGACACATGGCACATACATGCAGGATCACGCCTTACCCTCGGACAGTCGCGCAAGACAGCTTCCATGCTTAGTGTCATGTCTGCGCTGGGGTTGTTGCTATTGATGCCGGGACCGACCAATACCCTGTTACTGCGCGCAGGCGTGCTCTCGGGTTTCAGGCGGGCCTGGACCCTGAGCCTGTTGGAGTGCCTGGCTTACCTGCTGCAGATTGCTTTTTGGGGCTACGTCCTCAGCCATATGGGGGCCAATGCGCCGTGGTGTTTGAAGGTGATGCAGTTCGTCTCGATCTGTTACCTGGTCAAGACCTCGTACAGCCTGTGGCGCGAGCCCGCCGCCGATCTGCCCCCATTGCCCGGAGAGCGGGTGTCGAGGTGGCATTTCTTTTTACTGACGCTGATCAACCCGAAGGGTTTGCTGGTGGTTTCGTTCATCGTGCCGGTGCAGACCTTTGCCGACATGGCCTTGTACGGGCAGTTCGCTATGCAATTCACGGCGGTGGTGATCCCCGTAGGGTGCGCCTGGGTGCTGTTCGGCGCACGCCTCAAACGCAGCGGACATGCCTGGCTGACCCCGCAGAACATAAACCGCACATCTTCTGTGGTTATCAGTTGCTTTGCACTGGCGATTCTATTCAGACTGGCGGATGCCCTGATCAGTACCGGCCCGGCCTGATAGTCCCGCCAGGCGGGGCTGGCACTTTGCCACAACTCAAGGCATGCTAGCCGCCCTCCGGGCGTCCGGCTTATAGTGCACGTCGCGCGCCAGTACAGCCAAACCGCAGGATCACAGCTTGACCAACGTAACAAAGCCAAGCCCCTTGCGCGCAGCGCATATTGCGCCCGGCGCCCCCCTGCACGGAACCCTCAAGGGCGCGCTGGCGACGCTGGTCCTGTTGCTGCTCGCGTTATTGTTCTGGCAGTTGCTGGACCAATTGCAGCAGAACCAGAAGAACCAGCAGCAATACACCATCGACTACAGCGCCGACCTGGCCGAACAGATCAGCCTGAACATGGCCCTGAGCGCGCAAATCGCCCTCAACCTGCTGCCGATCGTCGAACCTCCACGCAATGAAGAACAGCACCAGGCCCTGATGCGCAGCCTGCAGCGCTCGTTGCCGGAACTGCGCAGCGTCGCCCTGCTTGCCCCCAGCGGCGCGATCATCAGTGATACCGCCGACAACAGCCAGGATAGCGCCTGGCTTGAAGAGCTGGTCAAGCGCAGCCACGCCCAGTCCTATTACCTGAGCAATAACAGCGACGGCTCCATCATCTACCTGCTGCTGCACCAACCCAGCGGCGGCGCCAAAATGTACTGGGCGTTGCGCCTGGCCCCCAATTACCTGGCCAACCTGACGCGCCAGGACGGCCAGGGGCCACGGCCGATGTGGGCGATTGAAAACCAGTTGAACCACCGGGTGGTCAGTCGTGACAGCGGCATGCCCAGCCAGTGGTCGGCCGGGCTGACCCCGGAAGAGCTGAACAAGACCGTGCTGGTCACGCCCTTGAGCAAAAGCGACTGGCAACTGCGCGGGCTGTTTGATCGCGCCGCCGTGCTGGAGCAACTGCTGCCGGCGTTTATCGGCAAGTGCCTGCTGGGCCTGGCCTTTTCGCTGATCCCGGTGCTGGTGCTGCTGAACATGCGGCGCCGCCAGCGCCAGGTCAATGAAGGCCGGCGCCGCTACCAGGATATTTTCGAAGGTACCGGCGTGGCCTTGTGCGTGCTCGACCTGTCGGGCCTGCGCGGCTTCTTCGACAAGGCCCAGTTGCACACCCGCGAACAACTGCAGGATTGGCTGCAAAACAGCCCCGAGCAACGCCAGCAACTGCTCAAGGAGCTGCGCATCACCGAGGTCAACCAGGTCGCGGTGCGCCTACTGAATGTGGCGTCCTGCGAACAGGCGTGGGAACGTTTGATCGACGGTTGCCCGCTGGACACCAGCGCCATTGGCTACGCAGTGCTTGAGGCAGTGCTGACCCAGCAGAAACAGCTGGAGTTGGAGATTCAACTCAGCGACATCGAAGGCAACGACCAGTACCTGTGGCTGGTGATGCGCCTGCCGGAAGAACAGCACGACTATAAGGCGGTGATCCTCAGCATCAGCGATATCACCAGCCGCAAACTGGTGGAGCTGTCGCTGGTGGAGCGCGAGGCGTTCTGGTCGGACGTGGTGCGCACCGTGCCGGATCACCTGTATGTGCAGGATGTGATCAGCCAGCGCATGATCTTCAGCAACCACCACCTGGGCCACACCCTGGGCTACAACAAACACGAACTGCAGCAGATGGGCGAGTATTTCTGGGAGATCCTGCTGCACCCCGAAGACGCCGAGCACTACCACGACCTGCGCCAGCAGCAACGCGCCGCCGGGTACCTGGCGCAGTTGCAATGCCAGTTGCGCTTTCGGCACCGCAACAATCAGTGGCGGCGCTTCGAGATCCGCGAACAGGCCCTGGCCCGGGACAAGACCGACCAGGTCACGCGGATCATTGGCGTGGCCAAGGACATTACCGACCAGATCGAAGCCAGCGAATCCCTGCGCGACAGCGAACAGCGCTACCGCATGCTGGCCGAAAGCATCAGCGACGTGATTTTCTCCACCGACAGCAAACTGGCCCTCAACTACGTCAGCCCGTCGGTGAATGCGGTGCTGGGCTATGAAGTCGACTGGATCTTCAAGAACGGCTGGCAATCGACCATCGCCAACCCACAGCAACTGACCGGCATCTACACCCTTGTGGAACGGGTCAGCCGCGCCCTGGACCAGCCCGAAGCCCTGGCCTTGCTGCGCGATGACGTGCAGACCCAACTGTTCCTGTTCGATTGCCTGCGGGCCGATGGGCGCAAGGTGCCGATCGAACTGCGCCTGGTGCTGGTGTGGGACGAGCACGGCGCGTTCGAAGGCATCCTCGGCGTGGGCCGCGATATCAGCCAGCAACGCCGCGCCGAAAAAGACCTGCGCATGGCGGCCACGGTATTCGAACACTCCACCTCGGCGATCCTGATCACCGACCCCGCCGGCTATATCGTGCAGGCCAACGAAGCCTTCAGCCGGGTCAGCGGCTATGCCGTGGCCGATGTGCTCGACCAATTGCCGAACATGCTCACCGTCGACGAACAGCAGGAAGCCCACCTGCGCTATGTGCTCAAGCAGTTGCACCAGCACAGCACCTGGGAAGGTGAAGTGTGGCTCAAGCGCCGCAGCGGCGAGCATTACCCGGCCTGGGTCGGCATTACCGCCGTGCTCGATGACGAGGGCGACCTGGCCAGCTACGTGTGTTTTTTCAGCGACATCAGCGAGCGCAAGGCCAGCGAACAACGCATCCACCGCCTGGCCTACTACGACGCCCTGACCCACCTGCCCAACCGCACGCTGTTCCAGGACCGCCTGCACACCGCGTTGCAATCGGCGGAGCGGCAGAAGTCGTGGGTGGTGCTGATGTTCCTCGACCTCGACCGCTTCAAACCGATCAACGACTCCCTGGGTCATGCCGCGGGCGATCGCATGCTCAAGGAAATGGCGACCCGCCTGCTCGGCTGTGTGGCCGAGGACGATACCGTGGCGCGCATGGGCGGTGACGAGTTCACCTTGCTCCTGCAACCCCGGGTCAGTCGCGAGATGGCGTTGAACCGCGCGATCCACGTGGCCGAGCAGATCCTCGCCAGCCTGGTGAAGCCGTTTGTGCTGGAGGGCCGCGAGTTTTTTGTCACCGCCAGTATCGGCATCGCCCTGAGCCCTCAGGACGGCAACGAACTGAGCCAACTGATGAAAAACGCCGACACCGCGATGTACCACGCCAAGGAGCGCGGCAAGAACAACTTCCAGTTCTACCAGGCCGACATGAACGCCAGCGCCCTGGAGCGCCTGGAGTTGGAGAGCGACCTGCGTCATGCCCTGGACCAGAACGAATTCGTGCTCTATTACCAGCCGCAGTTCAGTGGCGATGGCAAACGTTTGACCGGCGCCGAAGCCCTGCTGCGCTGGCGTCACCCGCGCCGTGGCTTGGTGCCGCCGGGGGATTTCATCCCGGTGCTGGAAGAATTGGGCCTGGTGGTGGACGTGGGCGACTGGGTAATCGACGAGGCATGCCGCCAACTCAAGACCTGGCACCAGAACAAGGTGCGGGTGCCCAAAGTCTCGGTGAACATCTCGGCGCGGCAGTTCTCCGACGGGCAGTTGGGCACGCGGATCGCCACCATCCTCAAGGAAACCGGCCTGCCGCCGGCGTGCCTGGAGCTGGAGCTGACCGAAAGTATCCTGATGCGCGAAGTCAACGAGGCCCTGCAGATCCTTGCCAGCCTGAAAAACCTCGGCCTGAGCATCGCCGTGGACGACTTCGGCACCGGCTACTCATCGCTCAACTACCTCAAGCAATTCCCCATCGACGTGCTGAAGATCGACCGCACGTTCGTCGACGGCCTGCCCTCCGGCGAGCAGGACGCGCAAATCGCCCGGGCAATCATTGCCATGGCCCACAGCCTGAACCTGGCGGTGATCGCCGAGGGCGTGGAAACCCATGAGCAACTGGACTTCCTGCGCGAGCATGGCTGTGACGAGGTGCAGGGTTATCTGTTTGGGCGACCGATGCCGGCCAATCGGTTTGAGGCGCAGTTCTGTAACGACGCCCTGTTCATGTTCGACTGAAAATCATGTGGCGGTGCAGATGGCCTCATCGCGGGCAAGCCCGCTCCCACAGTTGAAATGCGCTCCCATGTGGGAGCGGGCTTGCTCGCGAAGGGGCCATCAAATACGCCATCCATCTCTGGATGAACGCCACTTGTCCGCGACATGATGTCCTTTCATATGCCATCTAAAACCCATTGGGTTAGAATGCCCCTCTTTTCTGCCCCCGATCCTTGAGGACCGCCATGTTCAGCCGTGATTTGACTATTGCCAAGTACGACGCCGATCTCTTTGCCGCCATGGAGCAAGAAGCTGTGCGCCAGGAAGAGCACATTGAGCTGATCGCTTCGGAAAACTACACCAGCCCTGCGGTGATGGAGGCTCAAGGTTCGGTTCTGACCAACAAGTACGCCGAAGGTTATCCGGGCAAGCGTTACTACGGCGGTTGCGAATTCGTCGATATCGTCGAGCAACTGGCCATCGACCGTGCCAAGGAACTGTTCGGCGCCGATTACGCCAACGTCCAGCCACACGCCGGCTCCCAAGCCAACGCGGCCGTTTACCTGGCCCTGCTGCAAGGCGGCGACACCATCCTGGGCATGAGCCTGGCCCACGGCGGTCACCTGACCCACGGCGCCAGCGTTTCCTCCTCCGGCAAGCTGTACAACGCTGTGCAGTACGGCATCGACGGCAACGGCCTGATCGACTACGACGAAGTCGAGCGCCTGGCGGTCGAGCACAAG
The DNA here is from genome assembly GCF_058742075.1 of Pseudomonas sp. HC1(2025). Classification (NCBI taxonomy): domain Bacteria; kingdom Pseudomonadati; phylum Pseudomonadota; class Gammaproteobacteria; order Pseudomonadales; family Pseudomonadaceae; genus Pseudomonas; species Pseudomonas sp. HC1(2025). The sequence goes on from NZ_CP196017.1 coordinate 5,026,134, forward strand.
CCAAAAATGATCGTGGCCGGGTTCTCTGCCTACTCGCAGATCCTCGACTTCCCACGCTTCCGTGAGATCGCTGACAAGGTTGGCGCCTACCTGTTCGTCGACATGGCCCACGTGGCCGGTCTGGTCGCCGCTGGCGTCTACCCGAACCCGGTGCCTTACGCTGACGTGGTGACCACCACCACCCACAAGACCCTGCGCGGTCCACGTGGCGGCCTGATCCTGGCTCGTGCCAACGCCGATATCGAGAAGAAGCTCAACTCCGCCGTCTTCCCGGGCGCCCAAGGTGGCCCGCTGGAGCACGTGATCGCTGCTAAAGCGATCTGCTTCAAGGAAGCGTTGCAGCCTGAGTTCAAGACTTACCAGCAACAAGTGGTGAAGAATGCCCAGGCCATGGCCAGTGTGTTCATCGAGCGCGGTTTTGACGTGGTGTCCGGCGGTACTGAGAACCACCTGTTCCTGCTGTCGCTGATCAAGCAGGACATCTCCGGTAAAGATGCTGACGCTGCCCTGGGCAAAGCCTTCATCACCGTGAACAAGAACTCGGTACCGAACGATCCACGTTCGCCGTTCGTCACCTCGGGCCTGCGCTTCGGCACCCCGGCTGTGACCACTCGTGGCTTCAAGGAAGCAGAGTGCAAGGAACTGGCTGGCTGGATCTGCGACATCCTGGCTGACCTTTCCAACGAAGCCGTGATTGACGCGGTCCGTGAGAAGGTCAAGGCCATCTGCAAGAAGCTGCCGGTATACGGCGCTTGATTGCAGGCGCTTGAATAAAAAGCCCGGCTCTTGAGCCGGGCTTTTTTATGCCTGTTGGAACGCGGTCAACATGTGGGAGCGGGCTTGCCTGCGATAGCAGTGGGTCTGCCAACTCATCATTGACTGGTCTACCGCTATCGCAGGCAAGCCAGCTCCTACACTGGTCGCGTTTCAAGTCAGGGTTGGTAGACCCGCGCAAAGCCCGCGCGAATCTTCTCTTGCGGTAACTCATCGGCAATAAACACAATCACGCTTTCCCGCGGCTCGCCTTCGGCCCATTCGGTGTCCCAATCGAACCCGTAGAGCTTGAGCACGCCCTGGAACACCATGCGTCGATCTTCACCGGCGATGTTCAGCACGCCCTTGTAGCGCAGCAGTTGTTTGCCGTGCTCTTCCAGCAACTCGTTCATGAACTCGCTGAGGCGGTCGATATCCAGCGGCTGGTCGGTGCGCAGTACCAGGCTGGAAATGCGGTCGATGGACGGCGCCTGGCTGATCGGGCGCAAGGTCATGCCTGCGTTGAGGTTGAAGCCGCGCACATCCAGCAGTTCAGCCAAGTCGATCTTGCCATGTTCCACCACACGGATCGGCGCGCGACGGTTGATTCGGCTCAGGCGCTGGCTGAGGGCCTCGAAGCTGGCGTCGTCGACCAGGTCGCGCTTGCTCACCAGCAGGCGGTCGGCAAAGCCGATCTGCGCCTGGGCGATGGTCTGGGTCAGATGGTGCTCGGCGTGGGCCGCGTCCACCAGGGTGATGATGCCGTCGAGAAGATAGCGCTCGCGCAGTTCTTCATCGATAAAAAAGGTCTGGGCCACCGGCGCCGGGTCGGCCAGGCCGGTGCATTCGATCACCAGGCGGTCGAAGGCGATTTCGCCGCTGTCCAGGCGTTCGAGCAGCAGGTACAGGGCCTTGGTCAGGTCGGTGTGGATGGTGCAGCACACGCAACCGTTGGACAGGGTCATGACTTGGACCGGTTCATCACCCAACAGCTGGGTGTCGATGCCGGCGTCACTGAATTCGTTTTCGATCACGGCGATTTTCAAGCCGTGCTCGGCCTTGAGCAGGTGGCGCAGCAAGGTGGTCTTGCCAGCGCCGAGGAAGCCGCTGAGGACGGTGACGGGGATGGGAGAGGACAAAATATTCTCCTTGAGGAAACACAAAACAAATGTGGGAGCGGGCCTGTGTGGGAGCGGGCTTGCTCGCGATGCAGGCAACTCGGTCTACCTGGTATACCGAGGTGATGCTATCGCGAGCAAGCCCGCTCCCACACAAGCCCGCTCCCACAGGGGATCACATAGGCCCAAGCCTATGGGTTCAACAGCACTTGGGCCCGCCCTTGCCGCCGTAACGGGCTTCCTGGCGTTCCCGGAAGAACGCCTTGTAGTCCATCATCGGCTTGTCCGGGTGCTTGGTTTGCATATGCTCGACGTAGGTGTCGTAGTCGGGCATGCCGACCATCAGGCGGGCTGCCTGACCGAGGTATTTACCGAGGCGACCAATGTCATTGAACATGTTTGCAACCCTCTATCACGCGTCCGGCATGGCTTGGAATGGTGCTTCTTTATCCGTACGTTCCTTGGTACCCCAGGCGGCCACGCCGACTTTGATCGCATAGAACAGGATGCTGAAGACCACGAACAGGAACAATACCGTCAGCGTGGCGTTGGTGTAGGCATTCCAGATCACGTGCTGCATCTGGTCGATGCTCTTCGCCGGGGCCAGGATCTGCCCGTTGGCCAACGCATCGCTGTATTTTTTCGCCAACGACAGGAAGCCGATCGCCGGGTTAGCGTCGAACAGCTTGATCAGGCCGGCGGTCACGGTGCAGATCAGCAGCCAGACAGCCGGCAGCATGGTTACCCAAATGTAGCGCTGGCGTTTCATTTTGATCAGCACAACCGTGGCGAGCATCAGCGCGATACCGGCCAGCATCTGGTTGGAGATGCCGAACAGTGGCCACAAGGTGTTGATGCCACCCAGCGGGTCGATCACGCCCTGGTACAGCAAGTAGCCCCACATCGCCACGCAGCCGGCGGTGGCGATCAGGTTGGCAGTCCACGACTCGGTACGCTTGAGCGCCGGGACGAAGGAGCCGAGCAGATCCTGGAGCATGAAGCGCCCGGCACGGGTCCCGGCGTCAACGGCGGTCAGGATGAACAGCGCTTCGAACAAGATCGCAAAGTGGTACCAGAACGCCATGGTGTTTTCACCCGGCAGCACGCTGTGCAGGATCTGCGCGATGCCGACCGCCAGGGTCGGCGCACCGCCGGCACGGGCCAGGATGGTGGTTTCACCGATGTCATTGGCCACCGCTTGCAGCGCTTCCGGGGTAATTGCAAACCCCCAACTGCTGACGGTTTGCGCAACAGTCACCACATCGGTGCCGACAATCGCCGCAGGGCTGTTCATGGCGAAGTAAACGCCTGGCTCGATCACCGACGCGGCAACCATGGCCATGATGGCGACGAACGACTCCATCAACATGCCGCCATAACCGATGTAGCGCGAGTGGGCTTCATTGGCCAACAGCTTGGGCGTGGTGCCCGAGGAAATCAGTGCGTGGAAACCCGATACCGCGCCACAGGCGATGGTGATGAACAGGAACGGGAACAGGCCGCCCTTCCAGACCGGACCGGTGCCATCGACAAACTGGGTCAGCGCCGGCATTTTCAGGTCGGGCATGGTGACCAGGATGCCGATTGCCAGGGCAATGATGGTGCCGATTTTCAGGAATGTAGACAGGTAGTCACGCGGGGCCAGGATCAGCCACACCGGCAATACCGCAGCCACGAATCCGTAGCCGACCAGCATCCAGGTGATCTGGATCCCGGTAAAGGTGAAGGCCTTGGCCCATACCGGATCAGCAGCAATCTGCCCGCCCAGCCAGATCGAGCCCAGCAGCAACAGCACGCCAATGATCGAGATCTCGCCGATGCGGCCCGGGCGGATGTAACGCATGTAGACGCCCATGAACATCGCGATCGGGATGGTCGCCATCACCGTGAAGATGCCCCACGGGCTTTCGGCCAGGGCCTTGACCACGATCAGCGACAACACCGCGAGGATGATGATCATGATCAAAAAGCAGCCAAACAGCGCGATGGTCCCGGGAATGCGGCCCATCTCTTCGCGGACCATGTCCCCCAGGGAACGGCCGTTGCGACGGGTGGACAGGAACAGGATCATGAAATCCTGCACGGCCCCCGCCAGCACCACGCCGGCAATCAGCCATAGCGTACCCGGCAGGTAACCCATCTGCGCCGCCAATACCGGGCCGACCAGAGGTCCCGCACCCGCGATGGCCGCGAAGTGGTGACCGAACAGAATGTGTTTGTTGGTCGGCACATAGTCCAGACCGTCGTTGTTGATCACTGCGGGGGTGGCCCGCCGTGGATCGAGTTGCATCACATTATTTGCGATGAACAGGCTGTAGTAACGATAAGCCACCAGATAAATGGCGACTGCCGCGACTACAATCCACAAGGCGTTGATCGCCTCGCCGCGACGCAAAGCCACTACGCCCAGGGCGCACGCTCCTACGATTGCCAGCAACAGCCAGGGTAGATGGCGTAGCAGGCTATTATTATTTTTCATTTTTATATTCCAGCCAGGTTGGACAGAAAGACAGCCAGTCCGAGTTTAGCGCGCTGTGCCCTAAAGACCAGCCCCCTACGTTGGTCTAGAGCCTTGCCGGGGCGAAAAAAAAGCGAAATAAACGCCCAATAATGGCGCAAGGCTACAATCCCTGTATCTACAGAGGGTTTCACCATGAGCGACCAGCCGTCAGATCGCCGCCGTTTTCGGCGGATTGCCTTCGATGCCAAGACCGAACTCAAGCAGAACGGCCAGCAATGGCCGGTGCAACTGGTGGATTTATCGCTCAAGGGCTTGCTGGTGCAAAAGCCTGCGCCGTGGCTGGGCAAGGGTGACGAGCCCTTTGATGTGGACATTCACCTGGACGCCGACACGGACGTGCGCATGCAAGTGCGGCTGAGCCATGACGACCAGGGGCAACTGGGGTTTGTCTGCGAGCATATCGATCTGGACTCGATCAGCCATTTGCGCAGGTTGATCGAGCTCAATCTGGGGGATGAGGAGGAGCTGCATCGGGAGCTGGGCGAGCTGCTCAACATCTGACGATGTGCACACATCAATGTGGGAGCAGGCTTGCCCGCTCCCACAGGGCGTTGTGGTGTTGCGGGTTATTCGAACAAAGCATCCAGTGCCTGTTCCAGTCGGGTCACACCAATAATCTGCAACCCCGGCGGCGCCTCCTTCGGCGCGTTGCCCTTGGGCACGATGGCGCGCTTGAAGCCATGCTTGGCAGCTTCCTTGAGCCGTTCTTGGCCGCTGGGCACCGGGCGCACTTCGCCCGACAGGCCCACTTCGCCAAATACCAGCAGGTCATGGGGCAACGGTCGATTGCGCAGGCTGGACATCACCGCCGCCATCAATGCCAGGTCCGATGCGGTTTCCAGCACCTTGACGCCGCCCACCACGTTGAGGAACACGTCCTGGTCATGGGTCGGAATCCCGCCATGGCGATGCAACACCGCCAGCAACATCGCCAGGCGGTTCTGATCCAGGCCCAGGGTCACGCGGCGCGGGTTGGCCAGGTGGCTGTCGTCCACCAGGGCCTGGACTTCCACCAGCATCGGCCGGGTGCCTTCCCACGTCGCCATCACCACGCTGCCCGGTACTTCTTCCTGGGCGCGAGTAAGAAAGATCGCCGAAGGGTTGGAGACTTCTTTCAGCCCCCGGTCAGTCATGGCGAACACACCCAACTCGTTGACCGCGCCGAAACGGTTTTTCACCGCCCGCAACAGGCGCAGGCGTCCATCGGACTCACCCTCGAAATACAGCACCGTATCCACCATATGCTCCAGCACCCGCGGGCCGGCCAACGCGCCTTCCTTGGTGACATGGCCCACCAGGAAAATCGCCGTGCCGCTCTGCTTCGCGTAGCGCACCAGCAACGCCGCACTTTCCCGCACCTGGGACACCCCACCCGGCGCCGATTGCAGTTGCTCGGTGAAGATTGTCTGGATCGAGTCGATCACCATCACCTTGGGTTTTTCCACGCGGGCGGTGGCGATGATGCTTTCAATGCAGGTTTCGGTCATGACCCGCAGTTGGTCCTGGGGCAAGCCCAGGCGGCGGGCGCGCATGGCCACTTGTTGCTGGGATTCTTCGCCGGTGACGTACAGGGCCGGCATGCGGCTGGCGATGCTGCACAGGGTCTGCAGGAGGATGGTCGACTTGCCGATACCCGGGTCGCCGCCAATCAACACCACCGAGCCGTCCACCAGGCCGCCGCCGAGCACCCGGTCGAGCTCGCCGGACGCGGTGGAGAAACGCGGGATTTCCTCGACGCTGACTTCTGCCAGGGTCTTGATCTGGGCTTGTTGCCCGGTCCAACCGGAGCGCCCGCTGGGCGCCGCAGCCCCGCCGCTTTCAATCATGGTTTCAGTGAGGGTGTTCCACGCCCCGCATTCGCCACACTGGCCCGCCCATTTGGGAAAGGTCGCGCCGCACTCCGTGCAGCCGTACATGCGCTTGGCCTTTGCCATCTGAGAACCTCCAACCGAAAAACCGCGATGATAGCTCAGCGCGGCGCTGCGGTACGGATTTCACCGTTGGCCAATCGTGTAGCGCTGTTGCCCAGCGGGTCTTCGGCGTTCAGGTCGGCGCCCTGGGCCTTGAGTGCATCGAGCAGTTCGACGCGCTTGAACAGCCCGGCGTACATCGCCGCCGTCTGTCCGGCGCCGTTGCGTTGGTCGGGGTTGCAAGCGGTACCCAGCAAACGCCGGGCAATGCTCAACTCGCCCTTGAAGATCGCGCCCATCAGCGCTGTATTGCCGCGATTGTCCAGGACACAGGCATCGGCACCGGCCGCCAACAGTTGTTCAACAGCAGGGGCCTGGCCGTGGTAGGCGGCGAGGATCAGTGCGGTGTAGCCCTTGTCATCGACGGTATTGAGGGAATAACCGGATTCGATAAAAGTCTTGAGCATTTCCACGTCGCCACGCCGGGCGGCGTCGAAGTAGTAGTCCTGCAACTGCGCCTTGAGGGCCTGTGGGTCGGCGAGCACGCTCAAGGACCAGCAGGCCAGTAGGGCCCCTATAAAGCTACGCATAATCAACATCCTCTGCAGGTCCCTTGTAGGCGCCGGCTTGCTGGCGATGGCCCCCCAAAGATCACCATCGTCTTCAGCGACCTCATCGCCGGCAAGCCAGCTCCTACAGGGAGATGTGCCGTTAGTCCGTCAGCTTTTCAGCCAGCGCCTTGACTCGCGCCAGGTCGCCCTTGGCTACTTTGGCCACGCCCGTGCCGTACTCCGGGTCAGCTTTGTAGAGGAACGACAGAATGATGTGCTTGCTGACGTCATCGGTGGTCGCCAGGGAGCCGCCAAAGTTGTCGATCAAGTCCTGGCGTTCCTTCTTGTTGTAGGACCGATACAAATCGCCCGCCTGCTTGAAGTTCTGCTCACGCTGGATCTTCGCTTGCTGGGTGCTGCCCGCCAGGGGCATCTGGCTGTAACGCGCGCTTTGCGGCTCTTCCCGGGGTACCAGGCGGCTTGGCTGATAGTTCACGCCAGTGCTGGTCTTGCCGACGTTCATCGCGCCATCCTGGTTACCGTTGTTGACGGTGACCCGTGGAGCGTTGATCGGCAGTTGCAGGGCATTGGCGCCCAGGCGATACATCTGCGTATCGGCGTAGGAGAACACCCGACCTTGCAGCAGGCGGTCTTCCGACGGCTCGATACCCGGTACCAGGTTCGCCGGGGCCATGGCCACTTGCTCGGTTTCCTGGAACACGTTGCCGGGGTTGCGGTTCAGCACCATTTGCCCGACTTTGCGCTCGGGAACATCGGGCCAGATCTTGGTGGCGTCCAGTGGGTCGAAATCAAACTTGGCTAGCTCTTCAGGCTTGAGCACTTGCACATACAAGTCCCACTTGGGGAAGTCGCCCTTGTTGATATGGGTAACCAGGTCGTTAGTCATATGGCTGTAATCACGGCCCTGGACCTCGACAACTTGTTTGGGGTCCAGGTTCTTGATGCCCTGCAGGCTCTTCCAGTGAAACTTGACGTAGTGCACTTCACCCTTGGCGTTGATCAACTTGTAGGCATGTACGCCATTACCGTCCATCTCCCGATAACTGGCGGGGGTGCCGGAGTCCGAATACAACTCAGTGAGTGTGCGGGTGGACTCGGGAACATGGGAGAAGAAGTCAAAACGCCGGGAGTCATCATCCAGGTTAGTGCGCGGGTCCGGCTTGAAGGCATGGACCATGTCCGGGAACTTGATCGCGTCGCGGATAAAGAAGGTCGGGAAGTTATTGCCGACCAAGTCCCAGTTACCTTCGGCGGTATAGAACTTGGTGGCGAAGCCGCGCGGGTCGCGCAGGGTTTCCGGGGAGTGGTTGCCGTGCACTACAGCAGAGAACCGCACAAATACCGGCGTGGCCTCACCGGCGGCAAACACTTTGGCCTTGGTCAGGTCGCTGAGGTTGTCGGTGACGGTGAAGGTACCGTGGGCGCCGGTGCCACGGGCGTGCACCACACGCTCCGGGATGCGTTCACGGTCAAAGCGCTGCAGCTTCTGGATCAGTTGTACATCTTGCAGCAGGACCGGGCCGTTGGCGCCGGCGGTCTGCGAGTTCTGGTTGTCACCCACGGCCGCGCCATTATCGCGAGTGAGGTTGGCGGCACTGACCGACAACGACAACAAACTGGTACTGGCAATCAATAGCAGATTGCGCGCAGCAATAGACCTGCGGCTAATAAGGTTTTTCATCAAGCAATCCTCTGGCTTTTTTAAATGCACTTTTACGGGTGCTTGCCAGAGGCTAGTGATCCTGGCGCCAGAAGATAAATAGAAAAGCCACACCAACCCGATTAAAAAAATAGTGTGGCAAGACACTGAAATGCCGGGTATTTCGCGCGCGATTGGTGGCACTTTGCAAACTATTTGCGTTTTAATGTGTCGATTGCAACGAACAGTGTTAACAGTTGTGTCGAGCAAGTCACTGCAGACTGACTTACACTGAGTTCCTCTCCTCTCAACTGTAACAAGGAATAACCTATGGGCGTGATCAGTGAGTTCAAGGCCTTCGCGGTCAAAGGTAATGTGGTCGACATGGCGGTCGGTATTATCATCGGCGCCGCCTTCGGCAAAATTGTTTCGTCCTTCGTAGGCGACGTGGTGATGCCGCCCATCGGCCTGCTGATCGGCGGTGTGGACTTCGGTGACCTGGCGGTAACGCTCAAGGCAGCCCAGGGCGATGCACCTGCGGTGGTCCTGGCCTACGGTAAATTCATCCAGAGCGTCATTGACTTTGTGATCGTCGCGTTCGCGATCTTCATGGGTGTCAAGGCCATCAACCGTCTCAAGCGTGAAGAAGCCGTGGCGCCAAGCCTGCCACCGGTCCCCACCAAGGAAGAGGAACTGCTGGGGGAGATCCGCGATCTGCTCAAGGCCCAGAACAACAAGCCCCTGTAGCCGACCCGCAATACCTGTCGGCCACAGAAAAAGGCGCCCCTGACCGGGCGCCTTTTTTCTACCAGTAGTTTTCTACCGCCACCTGCCCGGGCCGACGCGCCAGGCTCAGTTGCATATCACGCTGCTTGAGCAGTTGCCGGGTGTCATCGATCATCTTCGGATTGCCACAAATCATCACCCGCGAATGCAAAGGCGTCAGCGCTACGCCCGCCGCACGCTCCAGCTCGCCATTTTCGATCAGGGTCGTGATCCGCCCATTCAATGCACCCGGCCGCTGCTCACGGGTCACGATAGGCAGGTAGGTGAGTTTATGGGCGTGTTCGCTCAAGTACTCGCGCTCACCCAATTCCTTGATCAGGGTCTGGTAGGCCAGCTCCCGAGCTTCCCTGGCGCTGTAGACCAGGATGATCCGCTCAAATTTTTCCCAGGCTTCAAAGTCCTGCAGGATCGACAGAAATGGCGCGATCCCCGTGCCGGTGCCCAGCAGCCAAAGGTCACGACCATCGACAAAACGATTCAGGGTCAAGAAACCGGTGGCCTGGCGCTCCACCAGCAACTCGTCGCCCACCCGCAGGCGACTCAGCTCACTGGTGAACTCACCACCGGGCACCACAATAGAGAAAAACTCCAGGAACTCATCAAAGGGCGACGACACCACCGAATAGGCACGCCACACCAGGCTGCCATCGGGTTTGGTCACGCCCAGGCGAACAAACTGCCCGGCGGTGAAACGGAACCCCGGGTCCCGGGTAGTACGCAGGGTAAACAGGCTGGGGGTCAACGACTGCACATCGATCAGGGTCTGGCGTGTGAATTTTTCCGCACTGGCCGTCATGGGGGGCTCCGGTCTACAGGTAACCCCTAGTGTCCCCCAAAGCGACGCCTGGAAACACCGTTGGTTTGTAGTGACATCCTGCGTGCCTCCACTGACCAATACAGAAAAGATGGCCATCTGCCTTCAATTCAAACCATTTGGCTATTAAGTCCTACTCATAACCCCTACATGAAAATTCATAAACTGTGTCGCAACCCTGCCCTAAGCAAATGAATGACAAAGAAATTCACTCACATCATCAGCCCCCCCGCCCGCGCGCCCAGGACCATGGGTATCAATCAGTTCTACTAAAAAACGCAACGCTAAGTGCGAAAATTCCCATCTGGGTTTTACATGCTGTCCTACACTCGATTCGGTAACGCTAAGGGGACCGCGTTGCGAACAATCAGTGTGCGACTCATGGAGATTTACCAATGGTCAACTGGCGAAACACACGTCTACCCAAACTAGAAGGTGAGGATGAGGTGACGACTATGTTCGAGGCTGCTCTGAACATTACCTATGAGCTGGGCTTTGAATATTGCGGTTTTATGATGGGCTCCAATGCGGTTTATCAGCCATTCAAGAACATCCACCTCAATAATTATCCAAGTGAATGGAACACTCTCTACAAAACAGAACATTACTTCGATATGGACCCGCTGGTCAGCCACTGCAAACGCGATGTACTGCCCATCGTCTGGGAAGAAAAAACCTACTCTGCAGTGCCGGACATGTGGGTTCACTTGCAAGCCCAGGGTCTCAATTTTGGCTGGGCGCAGTCGGTGCATGACTTCCGTGGCTTTTTCAGCATGATCAACCTGGGACGACGCCAGGAACCGGTGCAAGCCCAGGAACTGTATGAGAAAGCCGGCCAGGTCTTGTGGATCTGCCATGCCTTGCATACCGTCGCGGCCCAGGCCTATGCCAAGGAGCCGGCCTGCCAGTGCCCCACCAAGCTCACCAGTCGCGAGACCGAAATCCTGCAATGGTCGGCACTGGGCAAGACAGCTGCCGATATCGCGACAATTCTCTGCCTGTCCGAGCGCACTGTCGGTTTTCATATCAGCAGTGCGATGCGCAAGCTGGGGGTGAGCAATAAGATTGCCGCGGTGATCACGGCAGTCAAACACGGCCTTTTTTGAGTACAGCCCGCGCGCCCCATGTTGAAAACACCGAATGTAATCCGCCGGAAAAAAACGTAACATTTACGGCCAGTTCTGAGTGATGACGCCGCTCGTCAACGCCCGCGTCGCAGTCCACTCAGAAGGTTCCGCGCCAGGCCCGGAACACCCGTCGATTATCCAGAGTTCCCCCCGCCATGCCCCTGCTCGATAGCCCCTTCGCCCAACTCGACCTGATCCGCCAGCCCGAGCAGCAAAACGAACCGCTGCAAGCCTTCGATGCGGCCGACGAGTATCTGCTTGCCTACCTGGCCGAGCAGCAACCGGCCAGCAGCACCCGCGTACTGGTGCTCAATGACAGTTTTGGGGCATTGGCGGCCAGCCTTGAGGGGCATGTGCATGTCACCAGCAGCGGCGATTCATTCCTCGGCGCCCAGGCCCTGCAAAAAAACCTGATGCGCAATGGCAAGGCCTTCGATGCCCTCTCGTTCGTGCCTGCCAGCCAGGTGCCCAGCGGGCCCTTCGATCGCGTACTGATCCGGGTACCAAAAACCCTGGCGCTGCTCGAAGAACAATTGATCCGCCTGCAGGACCAATTGGCGCCAGGTGCCGAAGTGATCGCGGGGGCCATGGTCAAGCACCTGCCCCGCGCCGCCGGTGAACTGCTGGAGCGTTACATCGGGCCGATGCACGCGTCGCTGGCGGTGAAAAAGGCCAGGCTGCTGATCGCCACCCTGGCTGATCGCCCTCGCGTCGTATCGCCCTACCCCACGCGTTATCGCCTGGACGCGCCGGCCATCGAGCTACTCAACCACGCCAATGTGTTCTGCCGCGAAGGCCTGGATATCGGCACCCGTGCCTTCCTGCCCCATCTGCCGCACAACCTGGGGAACGCCCGCGTGGCTGACCTGGGTTGCGGCAACGGCGTGCTGGCGATTGCCAGCGCCCTGCGCAACCCCGAGGCGCAGTACACCTTGGTGGACGAGTCCTATATGGCCGTACAGTCGGCCGCCGAAAACTGGCGCGCGGCCCTGGGTGAGCGGCCCGTGATGATTCGCCCCGGCGACGGCCTGGCGGACCAGGAGCCGCAATCGTTGGACGTGGTGCTATGCAACCCGCCGTTCCACCAGCAGCAGGTGGTGGGGGATTTCCTTGCATGGCGCATGTTCCAGCAGGCCCGCGAAGCGCTGGTAGTCGGCGGCGCGTTGTACATCGTCGGCAACCGCCACCTGGGTTATCACAGCAAGCTGGCGCGCCTGTTCCGTGGTGTGGAGCAGGTGGCGGCGACACCAAAGTTCGTGATTCTCAAGGCCCGCAAATAACACAGGCAAAAAAAACCCTCCATTAAAGGAGGGTCAAGACTGCATGGGATGTCAGTGACTGCTCAGGCCCGCGGCGTTCATGAACATGCGCATCAGGCTGGCCACCACGAACAGGGCCAGGACGCTGCCGGTCCAGATCATTGCCAACCAGCCCAGGCGTTGCCACAGCGGCTTTTTCTCGGCCTGTTCGATATCGTCCAGTGAAGGTTTACCGGTCATGGTCCAAGCCTCCTAGTGATAGCCATCTTCATGGGTCACCTTGCCGCGGAACACGTAGTAGCTCCAGAAGGTGTAGCCCAGGATGAACGGGATGATGAACAGCGTACCCACCAGCATGAAGCCCTGGCTTTGCGGCGGCGCGGCGGCATCCCAGATCGACACCGACGGCGGGATGATGTTCGGCCACAGGCTGATGCCCAGGCCGCTGTAGCCGAGGAAGATCAACACCAGCGTCAGCAGGAACGGCGCGTAATGGGCATTGCGGGCCACGGCACGCACCAGCGCATACATGGTCACCAGCACCAGGATCGGCACCGGCAGGAACCAGAACAGGTTCGGCAGGGTGAACCAGCGCGAGGCGATGTCCGGGTGGGCCAGGGGCGTCCAGATACTGACGATGCCAATCACCGCCAACACGACGAACGCCAGGGGCCGCGCCAGGTTGTGCATCTGCTCTTGCAGCTTGCCTTCGGTCTTCATGATCAGCCAAGTGCAGCCCAGCAGGGCATAGGCCACGATCAAGGCCACGCCGCAAAACAGGGCAAACGGCGAGAACCAGTCCAATGAGCCGCCGGCGAACTGGCGGTCAACCACCGGAATGCCTTCAATGAATGCCCCCAGCGCCACGCCCTGGAAGAAGGTCGCCGCCAGCGAGCCGCCGATAAACGCCTTGTCCCACAAGTGGCGCTTGTCATCCTTGGCCTTGAAGCGGAACTCAAAGGCCACGCCACGGAAGATCAGGCCGATCAGCATCAGGATCAGCGGCAGGTACAGCGCCGAGAGCACCACCGAATAGGCCAATGGGAAGGCGCCAAACAATGCCGCGCCCCCCAGCACCAGCCAGGTTTCGTTGCCGTCCCACACCGGGGCGACGGTATTCATCATCACGTCGCGGTCAGTCTTGCCCGGGATAAACGGGAAGAGAATGCCGATCCCCAGGTCAAAGCCATCCATGACCACGTACATCATGATGCCGAAGATGATGATCACGGCCCAGATCAGCGGAAGATCAATACCCATGACTCAATTCCCCTTGTTCAGAGTGTCGCCGTGATCAGCGTCGCCGCTGTCATCGGCTGCCGACAATGGACGCGCCGGGGTACGTTGCTGCCCGGGGCCGCCGTGGGCCGGTTCGGTGCTGTCGTGGGTGACCGGGCCTTTGCGCACCAGGCGCATCATGTAGCCAAGGCCTGCGCCGAACAGGGCGAAGTACACCACCACAAACAGCGCCAGGGTGATGCTCATCTGCACCACGCTGTGGTTGGAAGAGGCGTCCGCCGTGCGCATCAAGCCGTAGACCACCCAGGGCTGGCGCCCGATTTCGGTGGTGAACCAGCCGGCCAGGATCGCAATCAACCCCGACGGGCCCATCCATAGCGCCAGGTACAGGAACGGTTTGTTGGTGTACAGCCTGTCGCCCTTGCGCAGCCAGAGGCTGAACAGGCCGGTGAAGATCATCAGCATGCCCAGGCCGACCATGACCCGGAACGACCAGAACACGATGGTCGAGTTGGCACGATCCTCAGGCGGGAACTCCTTGAGGGCCGGCACTTGCTTGTCCAGGGAGTGGGTGAGGATCAGGCTGCCCAGGTAGGGGATTTCCACCTTGTACTTGGTGCGCTCTTCCTTCATGTCCGGCCAGCCGAACAGGATCAGCGGGGTCGGCTCATTGCCGATGTTTTCCCAGTGGCCTTCAATCGCCGCAATTTTCGCCGGCTGGTGCTTGAGGGTGTTGAGGCCATGGAAGTCACCGATCACCGCCTGGATCGGCGCGACGATCAGGGCCATCCACATCGCCATCGACAGCATGGTGCGGATCGCCGGGTTGTCCTTGCCCCGCAGCAGATGCCAGGCCGCCGACGATCCGACAAAAAACGCGGTGGCGACAAACGCCGCCGTGGCCATGTGCGCCAGGCGATAGGGGAACGAAGGGTTGAAGATCACGGCCAGCCAATCGGTGGGGATCACCCGGCCGTCGATGATTTCAAAGCCTTGTGGCGTCTGCATCCAGCTGTTGGAGGCGAGGATCCAGAAGGTCGAGATCAGCGTACCGACGGCCACCATCACCGTGGCAAAGAAGTGCAGCTTGCGCCCGACCTTGTTCCAGCCAAACAGCATCACCCCAAGGAAGCCCGCTTCGAGGAAGAACGCGGTGAGCACTTCATAGGTCAGCAACGGCCCCGTGACAGAGCCGGCGAAGTCCGAGAAGCGGCTCCAGTTGGTACCGAACTGATAGGCCATGACCAGGCCCGAGACCACCCCCATGCCGAAGTTGACGGCAAAGATCTTCGACCAGAAATGGTAGAGGTCACGGTAGGTATCGTTGTGGGTCTTGAGCCACAGGCCCTCCAGTACCGCGAGGTAACTGGCCAGGCCAATGGTGATGGCCGGGAACAGGATATGGAACGAGATGGTGAATGCGAATTGAATTCGGGCGAGATCTAGCGCCTCCAAACCGAACATAAGTCTTCCTCTGTCAGGTAATACCGGCTACAGGCAGGGAGGCCTGCACCCACTGCTCCCACGGATATGGAGTGTGGCGAATTGCAATTCGTTCTTTTTTTACCAACCACGTAGGGATTCTGGCTTCTTGACCCCCACACCAACGCTGCAATCGGCATTGATCTGGATCAAGCATCGTTGAAAGAGTAGTCCCATTTTCCAGGTTGGACTGTGTGGTCTTTTGCCGCGTGACAGGTTGACTCAGCCAAATAGATGCCTTGCTAAGGATATTTGCCTGGCAGCAACTGTTTGTTACAGCTTGATGCTAACCTCGGCACTTCCCAGGTTCAGTCCAGTCCTTGCCGATGCCCAGTGAAACCCCGCTGCTGTTACGTCATCACCGCCCTTTTATCGCGTTCTGGCTGGCCCGGATTTTTACCGCCAGCGGCTTCCAGATGCTCACCGTGGCCATCGGCTGGAACCTCTACCAACTGACCGGCAACGTGCTGGACCTGGGCTTGGTGGGCCTGGTGGAATTTGTCCCACGGGTGCTGTTCATGCTGCACACCGGGCATGTGGCCGACCGTTACGAACGGCGCAGGGTCGCCGCCATTTGCCAGACGTTGCAGGCGTTGATCGCCCTGGCCCTGGTCATCGGCAGCCTGACGGACAATGTCACCCGCGAGATGATTTTTATCCTCGCCTTCCTGCTGGGCGCAGCCCGCTCCTTCGAACTGCCCACCACCCAGGCGCTGTTGCCGAGCATCGTGCCCAGCGCCCTGTTTCCACGGGCAGTGGCGGCGGCGCAGTCGGCCCAGCAATCGGCAACCATCGTCGCGCCGGCCCTGGGCGGCTTGCTCTATGCCTTCGGCAGCGCCTGGGTGTATGGCCCGACGGTGCTGCTGTACCTGATTGCCTGCATGCTCACCCTCAACCTGCCCGCGCGGCAGACCCCACTGAACAAGGGCAAGGCCACCCTCGACTCGCTGCTCGCGGGGATTCGTTTTATCCGCAGCCGGCCGGACATCCTCGGGGCGATTTCCCTGGACCTGTTCGCCGTGCTGTTGGGCGGCGCCACGGCGTTGCTGCCGGTGTTTGCCAAGGACATCCTGCTGACCGGCCCCTGGGGCCTTGGGCTGCTGCGCTCGGCGCCAGCGGTTGGGGCGCTGTTGATGTCATTGTGGCTAGCGCGGTTTGCCGTGGACCGGCACGTGGGCCGCGTGATGTTTACCGCTGTCGGGGTATTTGGCGTAGCGACCATCGCGTTCGGCCTGTCCACCTCGTTCTGGTTTTCGCTGGCGGTGCTGGTGGTGCTGGGGGCGGCAGACATGATCAGCATGGTGATCCGCGCCTCATTCGTGCAACTGGAAACCCCCGATGAAATGCGCGGGCGGGTCAGTGCGGTCAATGGGCTGTTTATTGGGGCGTCCAATCAGTTGGGCGAATTTGAATCCGGCGTCACCGCCCACTGGCTGGGCACAGTGCCAGCCGTGGTATTGGGCGGGGTCGGGACGCTGGTGGTGACGGGGGTATGGATCAAGCTGTTCCCGACGCTGGCCAAGCGCGACCGCATGCATACCCCGGCCGAAACGCCCTGAACCTGTCGGAGCCGGCTTGCCGGCGAAAAACCAGAGAGCAACACGGGCCACCAGGCACCCAGCGTTATCGTTGACGATTTTCGCCGGCAAGCCGGCTCCTACAGGGGGCCATCATTGGATGCGCAGCTGAGTCTTCAGGGTATTGCGCGGCGCATTGATCGATGTGTTGCTGTACTCGAACCAACCGGCGGCGCGGATATCCACGTCAAATACATAGATGTAGCCCATCAATGTGCCAGCGCCATTGCAGGCCTGGCTGACGGAGCCGACCTGGCAGATCGCGGTCTTTTGCCCCGCAAGCCGCGCCCCATCAAAGGTGGCGATGGAATTATTGCCCAGCCCCACTTCCATCACCGAGACCTGTGTCGGCCCACGGTGCTGGCACTGCCGGGTGCTGTCGACGCCCTCGGCGATGGACTCTTTGCACGCCTGGGACTGCACCTGGAATACCCGCACCTCGCTCAAGGCCGGTGCAGGCGCGCCCCACGCCGGTGCCGCCGCCAGCCACAGGCCGATACAGACGAACGGAGCTAGACTCCACGCGATGGCTTTTTTCATGCTTTGGATGACCCTGGACTGAACGTCGACGGAGTATGCCTCAAGGCCACACTCAACAAAACCGAGGCTGGGCGCCACAGGCCGTCGACCTGCTGGTATGATGCGCCGCTTTTTCCGATCCTCTGTAGAAAACACGCGGCGCTTGGCGCAGTTTGTGCTTTGACTTTGAGGTCAACAAATCACGGCGCCGAGCGCGCCACAGGGAGCAGGCATGCTGGAAAAGCTGTTTCAACTCAAGGCACACAACACCAACGTGCGTACCGAGATTCTCGCCGGTATCACGACATTCCTGGCCATGGCCTACATCCTGTTCGTCAACCCGAGCATTCTCGGCGAGACCGGCATGGACAAGGGCGCGCTGTTTGTCGCCACTTGCCTGGCGGCGGCCATCGGCTCGACGATCATGGGCCTGATCGCCAACTACCCGATTGCCCTGGCACCGGGCATGGGCCTGAACGCCTTCTTTACCTACACCGTGGTCCTGCACCTGGGCCATACCTGGCAAGTGGCGCTGGGTGCGGTGTTTATCTCCGCCGTGCTGTTTTTCCTGCTGTCGATCTTCCGCATCCGCGAATGGATCATCAATGCCATCCCCCTGCCCCTGCGCTCGGCGATTGCCGCCGGTATCGGCCTGTTCCTGGCGCTGATCGCCCTGCATAACGCCGGCATCGTGGTCAGCAACCCGGCGACCATGCTGGGCATGGGCGACCTGGCCAAACCCGCCCCCATCCTCGCCACCCTGGGGTTCTTCCTGATCGTGGCCCTGGAAGCCTTGAAAGTGCGCGGCGCGGTGTTGATCGGCATCCTTGCGGTGACCATCGCCGCCATCGCGCTCGGCGTCACCCCATTCGGCGGCGTGGTATCGATGCCTCCGTCCCTGGACCCGACCTTCCTGCAACTGGACATCGCCGGCGCCCTGGACGTGGGCTTGATCAGCGTGATCTTCGCTTTCCTGTTCGTTGACCTGTTCGACAACTCCGGCACCCTGATCGGCGTCGCCAAGCGCGCCGGCCTGATGGGCAAGGACGGCCACATGCCGAAAATGGGCCGCGCCCTGATTGCCGACAGCACTGCGGCCATGGCCGGTTCGTTGCTGGGTACCTCGACCACCACCAGCTACATCGAGTCGGCGGCTGGCGTGAGTGCGGGTGGCCGCACTGGCCTGACGGCCATCGTGGTCGCGATCATGTTCCTGCTGGCGCTGTTCTTCTCGCCGCTGGCGGCCAGCGTCCCGGCATTTGCCACCGCACCCGCGCTGCTGTTTGTCGCAGTGTTGATGACCTCGGGCCTGGCGGAAATCGACTGGGACGATATTACTGTTGCCGCGCCGGTGGTGATCACCGCCCTGGCGATGCCCTTCACTTACTCCATCGCCAACGGCATCGCCTTCGGCTTCATCGCCTGGACCGGTATCAAGCTGCTGACAGGCCGCTACCGTGAACTCAACCCAGCGCTGGTGATCCTGTCGATCCTGTTCGTGATCAAGCTAGGCTGGTTCCCCGCATGACTTTTGACGCAGCAAGTTACGCCCTGCAACTGCAAGAAAAGGTCACGCGCTTGCGTGACCTGCTCGCGCCGTTCGATGCGCCCGAGCCACAGGTATTCGATTCGCCCCTGCAGAACTTCCGCCTGCGCGCCGAGTTCCGCCTGTGGCGCGAAGGCGGTCAGCGCCATTACGCGATGTTCTCCCAGGACGACAAGCGCACGCCGATCCTGATCGAAGAGTTTCCCATCGCCAGCCTGCGCATCAACCAGTTGATGCCGCAACTCAAGGCCGCCTGGCAAGCCAGTGCCGCCCTGAGCCACAAGCTGTTCCAGGTGGAGTTCCTCACCACCCTGGCCGGCGATGCGATGATCACGCTGTGCTATCACCGCCCGCTGGATGAGCATTGGCACACCGCTGCCAACAAGCTGGCGGCCGACCTGAACGTCAGCATCATCGGCCGTTCCAAGGGCAAGCGCGATGTGATCGGCCACGACTATGTGGTGGAGAAACTCGATGTCGGCGGTCGCACCTTCAGCTATCGCCAGCCCGAAGGCGCCTTCACCCAGCCCAACGGCACGGTGAACCAGAAAATGCTCAACTGGGCCTATGACGCCCTGGGCGATCGCAGTGATGACCTGCTGGAGCTGTATTGCGGCAACGGCAACTTCACCCTGCCCCTGGCTACCCGCGTGCGCAAAGTGCTGGCCACCGAGATCAGCAAGACCTCGGTCAACGCAGCCCTGAGCAACCTCGACGAAAACGCAGTGGATAACGTCACCCTGGTGCGCCTGTCCGCCGAAGAACTGACCCAAGCCCTGAACGAAGTGCGGCCATTCCGACGCCTGCACGGTATCGACCTCAAGAGCTATGAGTTCGCCAGCATCTTCGTCGACCCGCCCCGCGCAGGCATGGACCCGGACACCTGCGAGTTGACCCGGCGCTTCGAGAACATCCTGTACATTTCCTGCAACCCGGAAACGCTGGCGGCGAACATTGCGCAACTGCATGACACGCACCGCATCACCCGGTGTGCGATGTTCGACCAGTTCCCGTGGAGCCACCATATGGAATCGGGCGTGCTGCTGACCCGGCGCTAAACCCTCAGTCCCGGCAGATCTGGAAAAATGTAGGAGCGGGCTTGCCCGCGATTACGGTGTATCAGTCAAAATCTATCTGGCTGACCCACCGTAATCGCGGGCAAGCCCGTTCCCACATAAGCCCGCTACCCCGGCTGTGCATCATTGCTCCTTGCGTGGCCGGCCGCCCTGCTTGCCATTGGCGCGGGCGGCGGCCGACTTGGCGGCGCCTTCTAAGTGCCAGGGCCGGAACGCTGGAACACCTTGCTCAGAACTTGTACTCAAGCATCCCGCTCAACGTACGGCCCCGCGCCAGGCTGAGGTTGTTGGCGTCGCCCATGGCCACGAAATAGGCTTCATCGGTGGCGTTTTCCAGGGCCAGGCCAAGGTTCAAATGGTCGGTCATCCAGTAACTGGCATACAGGTCGTAGAGGGTGTACTGCGGCCACAGTGCCTGGTCGATAAAGTCATAACCCTGCTGGTTGAGGTTGGCACCGTTGCCCGAGCTGTAGCGCACCCGCACGCCGGTATCCAGGCGTTTTTCCAGGAACCGCGCGCCCAACGTCACCGAGCCGCGATCCGCCGGCATATAGGTGGCGTTGCCCATGATCCGCCCGCAACTTTCCTTGTTGTTGGCAACGTCATCATCCAGCACTTCATAAGTAGTGACCGGCCGGATGCCGGGGCGCCCGTCCGGGCGGATGTAGGACTCGATCCGCGTAGTCCGCGGCCCGCTGGTCTTGGCTCCGCCCATGTAGTAGTTCTTCGAGCAGAAGTCGTTACTGCCGATCATATGGGTGTAGCTCAGGTTGGCGTAGGCCCGGCCCATGTCGTAGTTGAGCTGGTACTCCATACCGCGAAAGCGCGTCGGGCCGGTGTTGTTGACGTAGGCCATGGTTCCGAGAAAACCGCCGACACTGGTATCTGGCAAGCTGACGCTGTGGTTGAGGAACGAGAAATTGTCGATCTTGGTATCGAAGTAGGCGACCTTCATGCCCAGGCGGTCGTCGTTGAAAAACAGCCCTTCCTTGAACACGTTGACGCCCATTTCCCAATCCCGCGACTCTTCAGCCTTAAGGTACGGGTTGGGGAACACCCGCTCTGCCGAGCTGCCACCATGGGGGCGACCGGTCATGAAGGTTTCCGTGACCGCCGGCGGGCGCCAGCCCTTGCCCCAGCGCGCATAGAGTTGCATCCACTCAAGCCCCGGCTTGACGCCGATGCCGAAGGTGGGCGAGAAGTGCCCCTCTTCATTATCGATATCAAACACCTCGGCCACACGCTTGGCGCCCACCAGGCTGTTGTAGAAGCGGTCGCGCTTGTACAGGGTCATCCCGGTTTTGCCTTCAAGCCGGTAGCGGTCGTAACGCAGGCCGGCATCCAGGGTCAGCCAGTTGCCATATTCGTATTGCAGGTTGTTGAACAAGCTGGCGATGGTGCGTTTACCGCCCGGGGTGTCGCCTTCGACATACGGCAGCAGCCCCTGGAGGTTGACCGCCTCGACCTTGTTGGTGCGCGGCTTGAATTGGTCCTGGTACATCTCCAGGCCGTAGTTCCATTTGACCCGGCCCAGTGCCTCGAAATCGAAGCGCGAGGTGTTGTCCGCTTGCAGGCCCCAGGTATCGGTCTGGAAGTGATCGGTGTAGCCGCCGACCTCGTTGCCCGTACCAGGTGACGACAGGTTTGGCGCATTGGTGCGTTCCAACTGGGTGCTGACGTAATACGCCTTGGCCTTGAAATCGATCAGCGGGTTGTCTGGCGTGTAGCTGTAGTCCAGCGCGACGTTCTTGGCCGCAAGGTTGTTCTTGCTCACGCGCCGGTAGTAAACGCTTTGTGCATCGTCGGCGGTATAGGCCCAGGCGTCGTTGCTGTCACTGTCGCTTTGCAGGTAGCTCAGTTGCACACGCTGGTCATTGGGCAGGTTCAGGCCCAGTTTGACGATCTGCGAGCGAGTCACGCTGCCCATATCGCCGACCTCGCTGTTCAACCAATCATCAAACGCCTCGGGCTGATACTTGCGCGCGCGCAGGTTGGTGCCCAGCTTCTGGTCGTTGTGGGTGCCGGCGTGGTAATCGCCGAAATGCCGCTCGCTGTAACCCAGCAGCACATCGCCACGCTCATCGCCAAAGGCAAATACACCGCTGCCATTGAAGTGGGTGCCATTGCCCAGTTTGCCGATGCCATTACCCGCGCGCAGACGCCCGCCGTACTCCTTGCCATCGGCCAGGAACTCGCTGGCGTCCAGGGTCTTGAATGACGCAATACCACCGAGCACCGCCGCACCGCCCATGCCCGACTGGCTGCCTTTGTCGATCTCGATGCTGGAGATAAATTCAGGGTCGATCACCATCGTGCCGTTGCGCTGCTGGTGGCCGTTGACGTTGAAGTTCTGGCGCATGCCGTCAATGTTCATATTGACCCGGCCATAGTCCTGCACCCCACGGATATTCACCGACAAGCCAGGGTCACGCTGGTTGACGGCGGTGTAGACACCGGCGGTTTCCTCGAGCATGTCGGCGGCGTGCCGGGGTGGGCGCTTGTCGATCTGCTCGCGGGTGATCACCGCCACCGAGCGCGGGGTTTCATACACCCAGTCACTGGGCTTGCCGTTGGTGTTGGCGTTGATGGTGGTGGTGCCAACGGTCAACGCGTTGTCCTGTTCGACATTGACGCGATTGAGGGTGACCTGGCGCTCGCCGGTGAAGCGATACTCCACCGGCGCACTGCCCAACAAACGCCCCAGGCCTTCCTGGACACTGTATTGGCCCTTCAGCGCGGTGCTGCTGAGGCCTTGCAGGCGCGGGCTATCGAACAGCACCTGCAAACCAGCCTGGTCGGCAAACGCCAGGACCGCGCCGCCCAGGGGTTGGGCGGGAATATCGAACATCAGCGTCGCAGGCTGCGAAGCGCCGGCCACCGGGGCGGCGGCGTAGGCCTGCCCGGCGCTGGCAAACAGACCCAAGTGAATGGCCAGGGCCAACCGGCTGCCGGTGACGCGCCCTTTGGTGATTGCAGACATCGTTGTGATCCCTTCGCTGAGCGTTTTTTGTTTATGCGAATACTTCTCGATTAGCAAGACGCGTCAGGGATAGAGACTCAGTAAGTGTTTCTGAAAATTGTTTGAAGATCAGCCAGGAATGCGGGCTTGTGTAGGAGCTGGCTTGCCGGCGATGCAGGCAACTCGGTCTACCAGGTAGACCGAGGTGATGCTATCGCAGGCTAGCCAGCACCCACACAAAAGCGCCCGTTCACAGGGAGGTTTGCGGTATGTCAGTAGATCAGGCTGACACCCGCCAGATCAAAACGGTGCACCTGCAGCTCTTCGGTCAAGGTGCCCAGCGCCTTGTCCAGCATGTCGAGGCGCACCACCGCACTGACTTCACGCTTGCCCAGCTCGGCATTGCGCAGCACCACCCGCCCGGGGCGGTAGCGATTGAGTTCTTCAACCACCTTGGCCAGCGGCTGGCGGTCGAACACCAGCACCCCGCGCCGCCAACTGGTGGCCCGCGCCAGGTCGAAGCCGGGCAGGCCTTTCACACCGCCCTGCGCACTGTAGCGGGCGGCCTGCCCCTCCTCGAGGACCGTGGTTTGCGGCCGGTCTTGCTGGGTCACGGCCACGCTGTGTTGCAGCACGCCCACCCACGCCTGGTCGTCTGCCTCGCGGCCGACCACAAAACGCGTGCCCAGGGCCCGGGTTTGCCCGCCGGCACTTTGCACCACGAACGGCCGGGTTTCCTGCCCGACCATGGGCGCCACGTCAAAAATCGCCGAGCCGGCCAGCAGGCTGATCCGCCGCTGCTCGCCGTCGAAATCCAGGCGGATGGCGCTGGAGGAATCCAGCTCCACGGTACTGCCGTCCGCCAGGCGCACCATGCGCACTTCGCCCTTGGCGGTCAGGTAGTCGGCCTGCATCTGCAGCAAGGCTTGCGGCGCCTGCAACCAGCCAATTCCGGCGACCACCAGCAACAGCGCGACACTTGCGGCCACGCGCCATGGCCGCCGACGCTGGGCGCGGCGCAGTGGCATGCCTGCCGACGGCGGGCGCTGGCGATGCACGGGCGTATCTGTTGGCAAATCACCCAGCGCCGCCCAGGTCTGCCGGGCAAAATCCAGTTCCGCGGCGTGGCGGCTGTCGCTGGCAATCCAGCGTTGCAGTTCGGCGTGTTCCTGCACACCCAGCCCGCCCGCATGCAGGCGCACCGCCCAATCGGCGGCGACCTCGGTAATGCTGGGCTGTTGCGACTCCTGGCTATTCACGTGTGAGTCTCGAATTCTCGTTGTATGAAACAGTGACGTTTGAGCAGCGTTTTTTCAGTAAATCATTCGTCGGACGGCGTCACATCGCCCTCCCGCAAACGCTGCATGACATGCGCCAGTGCCTTGGCCAGATGCTTTTGCACTGAACTGTCGGAAATTTCAAGATGCCGCGCAACCTGGGCGTGGGTCATGCCCTCGACGCGGTTGAGGCGGAAAATCTGCTGGGTGCGCTCCGGCAGTTCCGCCAACGCCTGCTTCAATGCCTGTCGCTGTTGCTGCGCCATTGCCTGAGCCTCCAACCCGGCCACTTCATCTTCAATCTCGGCCAACGCCTCATGGGGCACGGAGTCGGTCTTGCGCCGGGCCTCCTGGCGGATATGGTCGATCAAAAGATTGCTCGCCGTGCGGTAGAGATAACCCTGGGAGTTGTCGATCCGCTCGCTGGACGGCTTTTGCGCCAGGCGCAGGAAGCTCTCCTGCACCAGGTCCGCAGCCAACTGAGGGTCCCGTACCTTGCGCAGCAAATACCGGCGCAGGGTATCGGCATGCTTGAGAAACAGGCCCTTGAGATCCACGTCCGACAAACCGACTCCCTGGGGATGTAAAGGAAACAGGCGGGCATCTTAAGCGTTGTCGAGAATGATTTTCAATTGATATCAACTCTTGGGCAGTACCGGCAGGCCGTATTCAGCGTTCGATAATCGAACGGTTATCCACGGCATGGCGCCTGGCCAATTGACCAAATTAACCATTCAGTACATTTTGTCTCCATCAATAAAAACAACAGTGGAGACATCCCCATGCCGCCTATCGTACTGGTCCTCAACGGCCCCAACCTGAACCTGCTCGGCACCCGCGAACCGGCCACCTATGGCCACGAGACCCTGGCTGACGTCGCCGCGCTATGTGGGCGCAGTGCCGAACAGTTCGGGCTGAAACTGGAATTTCGCCAGACCAACCACGAAGGCGAGTTGCTGGACTGGATCCATGGCGCCCGTGCCCGGTGCGCCGGGATTGTGATCAACCCGGCGGCCTGGACCCACACCTCGGTGGCCATCCGCGACGCCCTGGTGGCCAGTGAACTGCCAGTGATCGAAGTGCATCTGTCCAACGTGCATGCCCGTGAACCCTTCCGCCATCACTCCTTTGTTTCCCCTATCGCCAAGGCCGTGCTCGCCGGGTTTGGCAGCCACGGTTATCACCTGGCCCTCGAACATTTCAGTCGGGAGCTCAAATGAAACCGCGCATTCTTGCCGGCCTGATCGGCGCGGGCATCCAGGCGTCCCGCACGCCGGCCCTGCATGAGCAGGAAGGCGATGCCCAGGGTCTGCGCTACTTGTATCGACTGATCGACCTGGACCCGCTGCAACTGGACAACAGCGCCCTACCCGAGCTGCTCAAGGCCGCCGAGCAGATGAACTTCACCGGGTTGAACATCACCTACCCGTGCAAGCAGGCGATCCTGCCGTTGCTCGATGAGCTGTCGCCCGAAGCCCAGGGCATCGGCGCGGTCAACACCGTGGTCTGGCGCGATGGCAAGCGCATCGGTCACAACACCGACTGCCTGGGTTTCGCCGAAGGGTTTCGCCGTGGCCTGCATGAGGCTGCGCGCCAGCGCGTGGTGCAGATGGGCGCTGGTGGCGCGGGCGCGGCAGTGGCCCATGCACTGCTGGCCGAAGGTGTCGGGCAGTTGAGTATTTTCGATGTGGACCATGGGCGCGCGCAAAGCCTGGCGGATAACCTCAACCAGCATTTCGGCCCCGGCCGCGCGCATGCCGCCAGTGATCTGGACAGCGCGATGGCGGCGGCTGACGGGCTGGTCAATACCACGCCCATGGGCATGGCCAAGCTGCCGGGCATGCCAGTGCCAGCCGTGTTGCTACGCGCAGATTTGTGGGTCGCGGAAATCGTCTACTTCCCGCTGGAAACCGAGCTGCTGCGCAGCGCCCGGGCCTTGGGCTGCCGCACGCTGGATGGAGGGAATATGGCGGTGTTCCAGGCGGTGAAGGCCTTTGAGTTGTTCAGTGGTGAGAAAGCAGATGCACAAAGGATGCTCGATCATTTCCAACACATGAATACCTCACTGTAGAAACCGGATCCTAATGTGGGAGCTGGCTTGCCTGCGATAGCGCAATGCCAGTCAAGAATATGTTGACTGACATTGCGCTATCGCAGGCAAGCCAGCTCCCACACAAGCCCGCACGACATTGAATTCGGCGGTGGATCAGGCCTGTAGGTAACGCAGCACCGACTCGCAGATCATCGCGCGATGCCGTTGCTTGATCGCTTCATCCGACAATTCGATCTGAAAAATCTCACTGAAGGTATGCCGGTTGGACACCCGGTAAAAGCTGAACGAGTTGATCAGCAAATGCACATCCAGCGGCTCCAGCCCCGCGCGAAATACCCCCAGCTCCGCGCCCCGGCGCAAGGTCGCGCCCAACGCCTCCAGGATATTGCTGTTCATCGCCTTGATCGCATCCGACTGTTTCACATACTCGGCGTTGTGAATGTTCTCGATGCTGACAATCCGCACAAAATCCACGTTCTGGTCGTGGTGATCGAAGGTGAATTCCACCAGGCGCCGGATCGCTTCACGGGGTTCCAGTTCAGTGAGGTTCATCCGAGTTTCGGTGTTGCGGATATCACCGTAGAGCTTTTCCAGGACCTCGACGTACAGCTGCTCCTTGCTGCCGAAGTAGTAATAGATCATGCGCTTGGAGGTGTGGATGCGCTCAGCGATGGCGTCCACCCGCGCCCCGGAAAGCCCCTGCTGCACGAACTCGACAATGGCCTCTTGCAGAATGTTCTCGCGGGTTTTTTCCGGGTTGTTCTTGCGACTCTTGCGCGGCGCCAGGGGGGCGTCGGGCAGTTCGGACGTCGGGGTCATGGTGCGCTCACGGCCATTTATGCAGGCCGTGATTATGGGCCGCCGCGTCTCACGAAGGAAGCGCCAACGCCCTACAACTTGGCCTGGCGCACCGCGCCGCTGCGCGACTTCGCCATGGCTGCCAGGCGTACCGCCACATTGGCCGCGCCATAGCCGGCGTAGCCGTTCTTGCGCTGGATGATCTCGAAGAAAAACCGCCCTTCGAACGGTTCGGTGTACACATGAAACAGCTCACCGCCCTGGGCGTCACGGTCGTACAGCACGTTGTAGTACGCCAGTTCGCTGAGGAACTGATCGTCGAAATCAAAACGCGCTGCCAGGTCATCGTAGTAGTTGAGGGGGATATCCAGCAGTGGCACGCCCGCCTCCTTGGCCCGGCTGACTTCGGCGAAAATGTCCGCGCAATCGAAGGCAATGTGGTGCACGCCGGAGCCACGGTAGCTCGATAGCGCGTGGGAAATTGCCGTATTGCGGTTCTCGGAAATATTCAGCGGCAGGCGGATCGAACTGCAGCGGCTGCGCAGCGCCCGACTCTTGACCAGGCCATAAGGGTCCGGCAGCACCACTTCATCGTCGGCCTCGAAATCCAGCAGGCTTTTGTAGAACAGCACCCAACTGTCGAGGCTGTCGGCCGGCAAAGCCATGGCCATATGGTCGATGCGCAGCAAGCCGCCGCCGCTGGTGCTGGACGCTTGCAGGTTGAAATCGGTGTCGTAGATCCCACCGGCATGCTGGTCCACCAGGTAGATCAGGCTGCCATCCGGCGCACGCACCGCCGCCAGCTCCAGTTCGTTGGGCCCGACCAGGCCGCGATAAGGCTGGCCCTTGTAGGCCACCGCCCGCTCCAGGGCCTTGGCGCTGTCTTTGACGCGAATCGCCGTGGCGCACAACGACGGGCCATGGGCCTCGAAAAAGTTGTGGGCAAAGGAGTACGGCTCGCAGTTGAGGATCAGGTTGATATCACCCTGGCGCAGCAGGCTCACACTCTTGGAACGGTGCTGCCCGGCCTTGACGAAGCCCAGGCGTTGCAGCCATTGGGTCAGCCGGGCGCCGAGGTTTTCATCCACCGCAAACTCCAGGAACTCGATACCGTCGTACTCGCTGGCGGCCGGGGTCTCGAACAGGATATCCAACGGCGCGGCCTGCTGCTCCAGGCGTTGGCGGGTCTTCTCTTCCAGGTACAGCAGCGAGCGCAAACCATCCGCCGCGTTGGCCCGGGTGGGCGCGGCGCGAAAGCCGTCGTTGAAAATCTCCAGGGACAGCGGCCCGGTGTAGCCACTCTGGATGATCGGCGCAAGAAAACCCGGCAGGTCGAACTCGCCCTGGCCAGGGAAGCAGCGAAAGTGCCGGCTCCACTCCAGCACGTCCATGGCCAGGATCGGCGCGTCGGCCATTTGCACGAAGAAGATTTTGTCACCAGGGATCTGGGCGATAGCCGCCGGATCGCCCTTGAGCGACAAGGTATGAAAACTGTCCAGCAGCACCCCGAGGCTCGGGTGATCGATCTCCCGCACCAGTTGCCACACCTGTTGCCAGGTATTGACGTGCCGGCCCCAGGCCAGGGCTTCATAGCCAATGCGCAAGCCACGGCGCCCGGCGTGTTCGGCCAGCAGGCTGAGGTCATCACGCAGGATCGAATGCTCGCCCGTGGAATCCGCCGAGGCATTGCTGCACACCAGCACCAAGTCAGTGCCCAGCTCCTGCATCAGGTCGAACTTGCGCTCGGCCCGCTCCAGGTTGCGCGCCAGGCGTTCACGGCGGCATCCTTCAAAGTCGCGAAACGGCTGGAACAAGGTGATGGCAATGCCCAGGTCGGCACACATCTGCCGCACTTCACGGGGGCTGCCGTCGTAATACAGCAAGTCGTTCTCGAAGATTTCCACCCCATCAAACCCGGCCGCAGCAATGGCTTCGAGCTTTTCCGGCAGGGTGCCGCTCAAGGAAACAGTGGCGATGGAACGTTGCATGGGGTGACTCCCGGCAATGAAGGCTGGTCTTGTTTGCGGCAAATTATTGGCCGCGCGCGATAAAGCAGCAATTTAAAATGTACCAACCGGTTAGTTTTATGGGCGATTATCGAACACAATGGCGATTGGCGAATTGACGATTTTTTAGCCACTGCGCACCATCGATTGCGCATCCAGGGCCGTTTTCTCAAGGCGCCTACCTGTGATCAAGACCCAGAACACACCATAAAAATTTCAAAAAACGGGTACCTCTCATGCCTTCGCAAAATTCCGCCGTGGCCCCGCGCCCCGGCAACCCGCAAGCGGCCATTGGCGACAAGATTCGCGGCGCCCTCGCCGTTGGCAAAACCCGCTGGGGCATGCTGTCCCTGGTGTTTTTCGCCACCACCCTGAACTACATCGACCGCGCCGCCCTGGGCGTGATGCAACCGATCCTGGCCAAGGAGATGAGCTGGACGGCGATGGACTACGCCAACATCAACTTCTGGTTCCAGGTCGGCTACGCCATTGGTTTTGTGTTGCAAGGCCGGTTGATCGACCGGGTCGGCGTCAAGCGCGTGTTCTTCTGCGCAGTGCTGTTGTGGAGCATCGCCACCGGCGCCCACGGCCTGGCGACCTCGGCGGTAGGCTTTATGGTCTGCCGCTTTATCCTCGGCCTGACCGAAGCGGCCAACTACCCCGCTTGCGTCAAGACCACCCGCCTGTGGTTCCCCGCCGGCGAGCGAGCAGTGGCTACCGGGATCTTCAACGCCGGCACCAACGTCGGCGCCATGCTCACGCCAATGTTGCTGCCGCTGGTGCTGCATGTGTGGGGCTGGCAGGCCGCCTTTTTGTGCATGGCGGCACTGGGTGGGATCTGGCTGGTGTTCTGGGGCCTGAAGTACTACAACCCGGAAGACCATCCGAGCGTAAAACAGTCAGAACTGGACTACGTGCAACAGGAAGTCGAGCCGGAACAGCCCCGCGTGCCTTTCAG
This sequence comes from Pseudomonas sp. HC1(2025), assembly GCF_058742075.1. NCBI lineage: Bacteria > Pseudomonadati > Pseudomonadota > Gammaproteobacteria > Pseudomonadales > Pseudomonadaceae > Pseudomonas > Pseudomonas sp. HC1(2025). The sequence continues at coordinate 5,056,123 of NZ_CP196017.1, forward strand.
CCGCATCCTGCGCATGCGCGGCACCTGGGCCTTCGCTATTGCCTATGCCCTGACCGCCCCGGTGTTCTGGTTCTACCTGTACTGGCTGCCGCCGTTCCTCAACCAGCAATACAACCTGGGGATCAACGTGACGCAGATGGGTATCCCGCTGATCATCATTTACCTGACGGCGGACTTCGGCAGTGTGGGCGGCGGGATTCTGTCCTCGTTCCTGATCGGGCGCGGCATGCAGCCGATCAAGGCGCGCTTGCTGTCGATGCTGCTGTTTGCCTGCTGCATCGTCGGCGTGATCATGGCCGCAGGTTCCAGCCAGCTGTGGGTCGCGGTGTTTGCCATCTCCCTGGCCATCGGCGCGCACCAGGCCTGGACTGCCAACATCTGGAGCCTGGTGATGGACTACACGCCCAAGCACATGATGAGCACGGTGTTTGGCTTTGGCGGGATGTGCGCGGCTATCGGCGGGATGTTCATGACGCAGATCGTCGGCCATATCCTGACCGTGACCCATAACAACTACACCGTGCTGTTCACCCTGATCCCGGCGATGTACTTCATCGCCCTGACCTGGATGTACTTCATGGCGCCGCGCAAGATCCCCACCGTCGCGGTGTGACTCAACGCCGCCGCTGCTGCCAGGCAGCGGCCAAGCCACTCAGGCAGATCACCCCGATCCCGACCACCGTGGTCAGGTCCGGGGTGTGATTGAACACCAGCCAGCCCAACAACCCCGCAAACACGATCTGGCAATAGCCAAACGGTGCCAGCAAGGCCGGCGCGGCAAAGCGGAAGGCCTGGGTCAGCATCAAGTGCGCGGTCATCCCGCAGGTCCCCAGCGCCAGCATCAACAGGCCGTGGCCCAGGCTCGGCACCTCCCAGAAAAACGGCACCAGCGCGCTCATCACCAGGGTGTTGCACAGGCCGGCGAAGAAGTTGCTGGTGGTCGGGCTGTCGTACTGGCTGAGGATACGGGTCAGCAGTTGGTAGAAGCAGAAGAACAACGCCGAGACCAACGGCAACAACACCGCCGGGGTGAACAACTCACCGCCCGGGTGCACGATGATGATCACCCCGACAAACCCGCAGATCACCGCCAGCCACTGGCCACGCGTTACATGCTCGCCCAGCAGCGGAACCGACAGGGCCGTCACCAGGATCGGCGCGAGGAAGTTCACCGCCGTGGCCTCCGCCAGCGGGATGTAATGCAGGGCTGCGGTAAAAAACAGGCTGGTACCCAACAGGCACAAGGCCCTGGCCACCTGCAACAACGGGCGCTTGCTGCGCAGCACACGCAGGCCCGATTGCGGCAGGAAAATCCCCGCCATCAGCAGCGTATGCACCATGTAGCGGGCCCACACCACCATCACGATCGGATAGAAGCCGGCGAGGTATTTGGACAAGGCGTCGTGGCTGGAAAACAAAAACGTCGCCAGCACAATCAGCACGATGCCCTTGAAGGGATGGTTGACGCCGGAAAGAGGGGTGCTGAGGGTCATTGAATTCTCGTGCGTGACAGGCTGAAATGACCGCCGCAAGCAGTGGCACTCAACGCGCTAATCTAGAGCGGGTGGTGCATCGGTCTCAAGAGCATAACCAAACAGCGGGCGATCAGCGCACTAATTCGCCCAAACCCAGTCCAACGCTGCACGCCAGCCTGCCATTGCAGGCTTTTTAACCAAGGCCAATCCCCGATGAAAAAAACCCTGTTGCTCCTTTCGACCCTCGCCCTGCTCAGCGCCTGCGATAAAGCCCCCGAGGCCCCGAAGCCCGCACCGCCATCGGTCCAGGCGACCCTGGTGCCGCAAACCCCGCCCACCGACAAATGGGTCGGCAAGTGGATCGGCGTCGAAGGCCTGCACCTGACCGTCAGCAAGGACGACAGCATCGGCCGCGGGCATTACCTGCTGAGCATGCAATACGGCCTGGATGCCGACGCCTCCGGCACGTTTAAAGGTGAGGCCAGCGAAGACGGCATCACCTTCAACCGCCCGGACGGCCCGCAGATGCTGCGTGCCGGCGACGGCGCAGCCACTGGCTTGAAATGGCTGGCAGATAAAAAAGATTGCCTGGTGGTCAATACGGGCGAAGGGTATTGCCGCGAATAACGGCCATACTCAATCACAACCCCCACTGTAGGAGCCGGCTTGCCGGCGATAGCGGCCGATTTAGCGCGCGGGGCGTCAGGTAGCCAACATCATCGTTGACGACCATCGCCGGCAAGCCGGCTCCTACAAAAACGCGGTGCAAACAGGTACATCAAGAGGATTGCCCCATGCTATGGAAAAAGGGTCGACGCAGTGACAACGTGGTCGACGCGCGCAATGACGGCGGCGGTGGCGGCGGCATGCGCTTTGGCGGCGGTAAGGGCCTGAGCCTGACCGCCATCGTACTGATCGTCGGCATCGGCCTGCTCACCGGCCAGGACCCGATGCAGATCCTCGGGCAACTGAGCGGCCAGATGACCGAGCAGGCCCCTTCGGTCAGCCCGCAAACACGCCAGGCACCGCCCGCCAATGATGAGCAGGCAGACTTCGTACGCGCCGTACTGGGCGACACCGAAGACACCTGGGGCCAGGTGTTCCAGGAAAACGGCCTGGCCTACAAGAACCCCAAGTTGATCCTGTTCCGTGGCCGGGTGAATTCCGCCTGCGGTGGCGCGACCTCCGCCAGCGGCCCGTTCTACTGCCCGGCCGACCAGCAGGTCTACCTGGACCTGGATTTCTTCCGGGAAATGTCCCAGCGCTTCCAGGCGGCCGGCGACTTTGCCCAGGCCTATGTGATTGCCCACGAAGTCGGCCACCACGTGCAGACCCTGCTGGGGATTTCGTCGAAGATCCAGGTCGCGCGCCAGCAAGGCCGGCAGATGCAAGGCGATGGCGGCCTGCTGGTGCGCCAGGAACTACAGGCCGACTGCTTCGCCGGAGTCTGGGCCAACCGGGCGCAAAAGCGCCTGAACTGGCTGGAACCGGGCGACATCGAAGAAGCACTGAACGCCGCCAACGCCATCGGCGATGACCGCCTGCAGCAACAGGGCCAGGGCCGCGTGGTACCCGACTCGTTCACCCATGGCACCTCGCAGCAGCGGGTCCGCTGGTTCAAGACTGGCTTTGCCCAGGGCCAGATCAGCCAATGCGATACGTTTTCGGCCAAGAGTCTTTAAATGAACAGACAATCCGCATGGCTGCTGGGCTTGATGGTCACCTGCTCTGCCACCACCTTCGCCGCCGGGCAGGCGGTCAAGGTGGTCAGCCCCGAGCGTTTCGCCCTGCAAGCCGGCGACCTGAGCCTGGGCCTGAGCCAGGACTGGCGCCAGCCACTGCCGCAGGTGACCCGCGCGCTGATCATCGTGCATGGCCGGCTGCGCAACGCCCAGACCTACCTCAAAAGCGCCGAAGACGCAGCGGCCCATGCCGGGCAAAGTGCCAATACCCTGGTGATCGCGCCGCAGTTTCTCAACGCGGCCGATATCCAGCGCCATCACCTGGGCGATAGCGTGCTGCGCTGGCATGGCAATGGGTGGATGGCTGGCGAGGCGTCAATCGGCCATGGCCAGATCAGTTCCTACGGCGCCCTGGACCAGATCATCAAGCACTTGGGCAATCGCAAGCTGTTCCCGGCCCTCAAGGAAATAGTGGTCGCCGGGCATTCCGGTGGCGGGCAGGTGGTGCAGCGCTTTGCCCTGACCGGCCATGACCACTCGGCGCTGCAAGCAGCGGGGATCAGCCTGCGCTATGTGATCGCCAACCCGTCGTCCTACGCCTACTTCAGCCCGCAACGCCCGGTGCAGTTTGCCCCGGCCAGTTGCCCGGACTTCAATGATTGGAAGTACGGCATGCAAAAGCTGCCGGCCTACGCCAATGGCCAAAGCCCCCAGCAACTGGAAAAAGCCTACGTCGCGCGCGATATCACTTACCTGCTGGGCCAGCAGGATACCGACCCCAACCACCCGGCCCTGGACAAGAGCTGCGCAGCAGAGACCCAGGGGGCTTATCGGCTGATTCGTGGGCACAACTATTTTGACTACCTCAAGCTGCGGCATCCGCAATTGAGCCAGAGGTTGGTTGAAGTGCCAGGGGTTGGGCATGACGGCGACAAGATGTTCACCTCGCCCGAGGGGCAGAAGGCCGTGTTCCACTGATCCCCCTAATCAAAAATGTAAGAGCTGGCTTGCCTGCGATAGCGACGGATCAGTCAACATCTGTATTGGCTGACCCACCGTTATCGCTGGCAAGCCAGCTCCTACCGGTGATTTGTGGGGGGTTGGCTAGATCATCTGGCGCAATGCCGCGCAGTCCTTGGCATGCCAATCGGCCAATTCCGGCCATGGGTTTTCGGGAACGTTGACCAACACCGTCTGCGCCCCCGCCGCCCGCCCGCAATCCAGGTCAAAGCGATAGTCCCCCACCATCACCATCTCGGCGGGCGCCACCTCCCAGGCCTGGGCCAGCTTCAACAGGCCACCGGGATCCGGCTTGGGCGGTGCGTCGTCGCGGCCCAACACATCTTCCACGGCAAAACAGTCCGCCAGGCCGATGGCTTTCAAGGTGATGTGCGCCAGTTCCTGGGCGTTGCGCGTCAGGATCCCCAGGCGACAGCCCCGTGCCGCCAGGTCGCGCACCAACTCCACCGCGCCTGTGGCCGCTACCGAGCCCAGCGCCAGCTCGCGTTCATGTTCCAGCAACCAGGCATGTTTGGCCGCCGCCTCAGCCGCTGGCAACGCGGCCAGGTGGGTGAGGATGTCATCGGCAGGCGCAATATCCAGGGCCACGCGGATCGCCGCAAAGTCATGCACGGCCACGGTCAGGGTGCCGTCCATATCAAACACCCAGTGCTTAACGTGCGCCAGGCTCATGCCCAATCCTTGCGATGGCGGATCAAGCCCTCCTGGGTCACCGAGGCCACCAGTTGGCCGGCGCGGTTGTACACGCTGCCACGGGAGAACCCACGGGAATTGCCGGCCCACGGGCTGTCCATGGCGTACAGCAACCAGTCATCGGCCCGCAGGTCGGCGTGGAACCACAAGGCGTGGTCAAGGCTGGCCACTTGCATGTCCTTCTGCCACACGGTCTTGCCATGGGGCAGCAGCGAAGTGGTCAGCAGGCCGAAGTCCGAGGCGTAGGCCAGCAGGTATTTATGCAGCGCGGGCGCATCGGCCAGGGCGCCATCGGCGCGGAACCACACATACTTGACCGGATCGGACGGCTGCGGGTTGTACGGGTCTTTTTCGGTCACCGGGCGCACTTCGATCGGCTTGGGGCACAGCAGTTTTTCGCGCATGGCCTCGGGGATCAAGTGCGCCCGCTGCTGGGTCAGCTCCAGCTCCGATGGCAGGTTCTCGGGGCCCACCACCACCGGCATGGTGGTCTGGTGCTCAAAGCCTTCTTCGTCGTACTGGAACGAGGCGCTACAGGTGAAGATCGGGTTGCCCTTCTGGATCGCCGTCACCCGGCGCGTGCTGAAGCTGCCACCGTCGCGTACCCGGTCCACTTGATAGACCACCGGCAGCCCGGCATCCCCAGGGCGCAGGAAATAGCCGTGCAACGAATGCACATGCCGCGCTTCTTCGACGGTCTGGCTGGCTGCCGACAGCGACTGGCCCAATACCTGGCCGCCGAACAGTTGGCGAAAGCCCAAGTCCTGGCTGCGGCCGCGAAAGAGGTTTTCTTCAATCGGTTCCAGGGTCAGCAAGTCGACCAGATCTTCCAACACTTGGCTCATTCAAATTCTCCTCACACAGGGCAAAACCGCGCAGTCTTGGCTGCGGCGGGTAATAACATCGGGCGGCCTGCCTATCCGTGCAGCGTATCCAACCATTGGGCGCGGGTGATGCGGTACAGCACATGATGGCGCAGCGGATCATCCGCCGCGAGCCTTGGGTGCTGAAAATCTGCCGCCGGATCGTAATGCATGCCGATGGCCTGCATGACTTTCTGCGACGCCAGGTTGGCCTCGGTGGTGAACGCCACGATCTCCTCCAACTGCAAACGGTCAAACCCACAACGCAGTGCAGTCCAGGCCGCCTCACTGGCAAAACCCAGGCCCCAGTGCTCGCGGGCCAGGCGCCAGCCAATCTCGACCGCCGGGGTAAAACCGGCTTCAAAGCCGACATTCATCAAGCCCGTCAGGCCGATAAACTCGCCGCTGTCCTTGCGCTCCAGGGCCCACAGGCCAAACCCATACTCGGCAAAATGACCACGTATTCGCCCGATCAATGCCGCGCTTTCCAGGCGGTCCAGGGGGGCCGGGAAATAGCGCATCACCTGCGGGTCGGCGCACATCCGGGCAAACGCCGGCAAATCGCTGTCGCGCCATTGGCGCAGCACCAGGCGCGCGCTTTCCAACTCCAGTATCGGCTCCATCGTTCCCCTCCCTTGCCATGTGCGTGAGTGTACAGCGCTGTTAAGATCCTTCGCTGGTTCCTGTCAGAAATTGCCATGCCTTTGCCACTGATCTACCACGACGACTACAGCCCCGAGTTCCCGGCGGATCATCGCTTCCCCATGGACAAGTTCCGACTGCTGCGCGATCACCTGGTCGACAGCGGCCTGACCCAGGACAGCCAACTGCTGCGCCCCCAGTTGTGCCCGGCCGAAGTACTCGCCCTGGCCCATGACCCCGGCTATATCGAACGCTACATGAGCGGTGAGTTGTCCCGCGAAGACCAACGGCGCCTGGGCCTGCCCTGGAGCGAAGCCCTGGCTCGACGCACCGTGCGCGCGGTCGGCGGTTCGCTACTGGCGGCCGAACAGGCCCTGGAACACGGCCTGGCCTGCCACTTGGCAGGGGGCACCCACCACGCCCATTACGATTACCCGGCGGGCTTTTGTATCTTCAATGACTTGGCCGTGATCAGCCATTTCCTACTGGCCAGTGGCCGAGTCAACCGGGTACTGATCTTCGACTGCGACGTGCATCAGGGTGATGGCACCGCGCGCATCCTCCACGACACGCCGGATGCCATTACCGTGTCCCTGCACTGCGAAAAGAACTTCCCGGCGCGCAAGGCCACCAGCGACTGGGACATCCCACTGCCCATGGGCATGGGCGACGCCGACTACCTCACGGTGGTGGACGATGCCCTCAACTACCTGCTGCCTTTGTATCAGCCCGACCTGGTGCTGTATGACGCGGGCGTGGATGTGCACAAGGACGACGCCCTCGGCTACCTCAAGCTGACAGACGCCGGCGTCGCCGCCCGTGACGAAAGCGTGATGCGCCATTGCCTGGGCCGCGACATCCCAGTGGTGGGCGTGATCGGTGGCGGCTACAGCAAGGACCGCCACGCCCTGGCCCGCCGCCACGGCATCCTGCACCACAGTGCACAGCGGGTGTGGACGTCATCAGGTTGTCATTGAAACGTGGGCGTTACCCACAATGCCTGTGGAACGGCCTGTGGATAACTTGAGCGTAACCGCCTGTAAGCCAGGCGTCGCATAGCTTGTAGGAAGGTGTACGTTTTTTGATCAGGCAGTTTGGCGGTCCTCGGGTAGAATGCTCGCCCTACTTCGCCGAACCGCAGTCACCCCCATGCCCCAGATCCCAGCCCAACCTTTTCACGTCACGATCATCGGCGGCGGCCCCGCCGGGCTGATGGCCGCCGAAGTCCTGAGCCAGGCCGGGGTTGGGGTGCAGCTGTATGACGGCATGCCATCGGTGGGGCGCAAGTTCCTGCTGGCAGGCGTGGGTGGCATGAACATCACCCACTCTGAAGCCTACCCGGCATTTCTCTCACGCTACGCTGAACGTGCGTCGGACATTGCCCCCTTGCTGCGCCAGTTCGGTGCCGAGGCGTTGTGCGAATGGATCCATGGCTTGGGCATTGAAACCTTTGTCGGCAGCTCTGGCCGGGTATTCCCTACCGATATGAAAGCCGCACCGCTGCTACGGGCCTGGCTCAAGCGCCTGCGCGACCAGGGGGTAGTTATCCACACCCGCCATCGCTGGCTGGGCTGGAGTGCCGACGGCGGCTTAATTATCCATAGCCCGGAGGGCGAAAAAACTGTCCACAGCGATGCCGTGCTACTGGCCCTCGGCGGCGGCAGCTGGTCGCGCCTGGGTTCGGACGGGGCCTGGCTCAAGTTGCTGGAAGACCAAGGCGTGCCCTACGCCCCGCTGCAGCCGAGTAATTGCGGCTTCGAGGTGTCAGCCTGGAGCGAATTGATGGTGAGCAAATTCGCCGGCGCGCCGTTGAAAAACGTCGCCATTGGCCTCGCGGATGACAAGCCTCGCTTGGGTGAATGCGTGATCACCGCCACGGGTATCGAAGGCAGTTTGATCTACGCCCTGTCGGCGCCGATTCGCGAAGGGATCAACCGCGAAGGCTTAGCCACCGTGCATATCGACCTGCTGCCGGGCAAGCCGCTGGATAAGGTGCAGGCGGCACTGGCCAAGCCCCGCGGCTCACGTTCGATGAGCAAGCATTTGCACAGCCAGTTGGGCCTGGATGGGGTAAAGGCCGCGCTGTTGCGCGAGTTGGCGCCCGCCGAACACTTCAACGACCCGCAGCAATTGGCCGTCGATATCAAGGCTCTGCCGTTGACCCTGGTGAAAACCCGGCCAATGGACGAAGCCATCAGCACCGCAGGCGGCGTGCCGTTTGAAGCTTTGGATGAGCGTTTGATGCTCAAGCAATTGCCGGGGGTGTTTTGTGCCGGCGAGATGCTGGACTGGGAGGCGCCGACGGGCGGATATCTGCTGACGGGGTGTTTTGCCAGCGGGCGGGCGGCGGGGCGGGGCATGCTGGAGTGGCTCCAGCGCCGATAGTTGCGGTGAGTTCCAGTCCGCCATCGCAGGCAAGCCAACTCCCACATTTGAACGTATTCACAGATCAAAATGTAGGAGCTGGCTTGCCTGCGATGAGGCCCTGACAGGCGCCAAAGAAGTTACTTCTTCTTACGCGGCCCGGTATTAAACACAGGCACCTTGCGCACCGGCTTGATCGATGGCTCTGCCGCAACGTCACCGCTCTCCACCCACTTGCCCAGGTTGCGCTTGCCGCCACCACCGGAGGTCTTGGGCTTCTTCGGTTTTTTCGGCTTCTTCACCACCTGGCCGCTGGCGTCGGTGTCCGGCACTCGGTGTTCCGGTTCGAAGTCCTGCTCCATTTTGCGGGTCAGGGTCTGGCGGGTCAGCATCTCGATGGCCGAGAGCATGTTCACTTCATCGGCACATACCAGGGAAATCGCCTCGCCGGTGTTGCCGGCCCGGCCAGTGCGGCCGATACGGTGGATGTAATCCTCGGCAACGATCGGCAGGTCAAAGTTGACCACCATCGGCAAATCTTCGATATCCAGGCCACGGGCTGCCACATCGGTGGCCACCAGGATCTGCACATCGCTGGCCTTGAAGCGATCCAGCGCACGTTGGCGCGTGGCTTGTGGCTTGTCGCCGTGAATGCCGTCGGCATTGATCCCCAAGCCTTGTAGCTTATCTACCAGCGCATCCACCCCATTACGGGTCTTGGCAAACACCAGCACCTGCTTCCACTTGCCTTTGCGCATCAGGTGCACAAACAACTCGGCCTTGCGCTTCTTGTCCACCGGCACCACCCACTGCTTGACAGTGTTGGCGGCGACGTTGCGCGGGCTGACTTCGATGCTCAACGGGTCATTGAGCATCTGCCCGGCCAGCAGGCGGATATCATCGGAAAAGGTCGCGGAAAACAGCAGGGTCTGACGCTTTTTCGGCAGCATGCGGTAAATATTCGCCAGCTCTTCGGAGAAGCCCAGGTCGAGCATGCGGTCGGCTTCATCCAGCACCAGGGTTTGCAGCTGATTGAGTTTCAGCGCGTTCTGGCGGAACAGGTCGATCAGCCGGCCAGGCGTGGCCACCAGCACATCGACACCCTTGCGCAGCTTCATCATCTGCGGGTTGATGCTGACGCCGCCATACACCGCGTAAGTGGTCAGGGGCAGGTGTTCAGCGTACTGGGCAACACTGGCGTGAACCTGCTCGGCCAGCTCGCGGGTTGGGCACAGGATCAGCGCGCGCACCGAGTTGGCGGTGACTTTTGGCCCTTCCAGGGTCAGCAGTTGCAGGAGCGGCACGGCGAAACCGGCGGTCTTGCCGGTGCCGGTCTGGGCCGCAGCCATCAGGTCGCGACCGGCCAGCACCGCCGGAATGGCTTGCGCCTGCACCGGCGTCGGGGTCTGGTAGCCAAGCGCCTCGAGGGCGCGCAGCAAGGGTTCGATCAGGCCAAGTGTGGCGAAAGTCATGTGTTTACCGTAGGAAAAATTCAGCGCAAGGGCGTAATGCGCGGCAGTTTACCTTATTTCCGGCTTCGGCTTGCGCCACTGGGGTAGGCTGATCAGCAACACGGCGCTGATAATCACCAGCATCGCCAGGGCTTCTTCCAGGCCGATGGTCTCGCCGACAAACACAATCCCCAGCAACACCGCCACTGCCGGGTTGACGTAGGCATAGCTGGTGGCCGCTGCCGGACGCACGTGCTTGAGCAAGTACATGTAAGCGTTGAAGGCGATGATCGAGCCAAATACGGTCAGGTAAGCCAGGGCCAGCCAGCCCTCCACCGGGGGCATCGCGTCAAGGTGCTCACCCTTGAGCGCGCTGCCGATCAACAGCACCACGCCCGCGATCAGCATTTCTGCGGCGCTGGCCATGGCGCCCTGCGGCAACGGCAAGTGCCGGCTCCATACCGAACCAAAAGCCCAGGAAGCGGCGGCGAACAACAGCAAACCAGCACCCAGCGGGCTCGATTGCAGGTTGGAGCCCATATTGAGCATGGCGATGCCGATCATCCCCAGAATCACCCCGGCCCACTCCAGACGGGTATTACGCGCGCCCCAGAAATATCCACAGAGCAAGGTAAACAACGGCACCGTCGCCACCGCCAGCGCGGCGACACCGGAGGTCACGCCAGTGTGTTCAGCCACACTCACCGCGCCGTTACCGAAGGTCAGCAGCAAGATGCCGATCATGCCCGCGGCTTTCCACTGCGCCCAGGTCGGCGCCGGCACCCCGCGCCAGCGCAAGTAGCCATACATCAGCGCCCCCGCCGTACAAAAGCGAATCCCCGCCAGCATCAGCGGCGGCCAGTACTCCACGCCAATGCGGATCACCAGGTAGGTGGAACCCCAGATCACGTACAACGCAAAAAAAGCGGCGATCAACGGTAAGGGAAAACGACGTGGGCCAGGCATGGGCAGCTCTGCGGCAGGACAAGGGATCGCTATTTTAGGAATCCACGCCCGTAAACATAAGTTACAAAACCTGTTTAAAGCGCCCATACACTTTTCAAATCATGGTTATCAGGGCTATAAGCCTTGTATTCGAAAGCCCCCTATTGCCAGAGCCTTATCATGGACAAATACGACCGCATGCTCCTCAGCGCCCTGCTGGAGGATGGCCGCGCCACCTACGCGCAATTGGCCCGCACCGTAAACCTCTCCGCCCCCGCCGTGGCCGAGCGCGTGGCCAAGCTGGAAGCCAGCGGCGTGATCACCGGCTACCAGGCCAAAGTGGACCTGTCCAAGATCGGCTTGCCGATCCAGTGCACGATCGAATTGCGCTTGACCAACAACGGCAGCCAGAAGGTGTACGACGCACTGGCAGAAATCCCCGAGCTGACCGAATGCCACCGAGTCACCGGGGACCCATGCGTGATCATGCAGGCGGCGGTGGGCTCGATGCCGGAACTGGAAAACCTGATCAACCGGGTGGCGAAGTTCGGCTTCAGCAAGACCTCGATCATCTTGTCGAGCGCCATAGCGCGGCGGGTGCCGCTGGGGCATTTGGAGGGGAAGAATGGCGGTGCCTGAGCGGGCGCCATCGCGGGCAAGCCCGCTCCCACAGCGTGGTCTTGGTTGTTCTCAGGATTGGGATCAGAACCCGCGATGTTTCTTCAGATGATCAGTGATCTTCGCCGCCGGTACTTTCTGCAAGCTGCACAGCAGATCATGGGACAGCTCGCGCAAGCCGTGGGTGCGGCGCAGTTCCTGGGCCAGGTGGGCGGTGAGGTTGGCCGCCATTTCCGCATCCGCCATCGCCCGGTGAGCCTTGCCGGTGTGGGGCAGTTGCGCGTAGGACGTCAGGGTGCCGAGTTTGTGGTTGGGCGCCGTGGGCATCAGCCGGCGGGCCAGGAGCAACGAGCAGGCGAATTTTTGCAGGCGGGTGCGGCGGATCAGGCCCAGCTCGAAGTCCCAGAACTTCTGGTCGAACGCGGCGTTGTGCGCCAACAGCGGTGTAGTGCCGACGAATTCATTGACCTCGTTCATCACCCGCTCGGCCGGCGGTGCGCTGCGCAGCATGGCGTTGCTGATGCCGGTCAGTTGCTCGATAAACCCCGGCACGCGTACGCCGGCGTTCATCAGGCTTTGGTAGCGGTCCACGATCTGGCCCTGCTCCAGGATGACCACGGCGATTTCCGTGGCCCGGCAACTGCTGCTCGGCGAGATGCCGGTGGTTTCAAAGTCGATGACCGCTATACGTTCCAAACCTGTTCCAACCCCATCTGAAAATCTATTTGAGCAACAACGCGCCTTCGATAGGCACGTAGCGGCTGGCCGCGCGAATCAACGAGTTGGCCGTCAGCCCCGGCACGCCGTAGGCCACGGCTTCGACGCCATGCTTGTGGATGATGCGATCGAGCAACATGTCGAAGTCTCCATCCCCCGAGGCCAGCACCACTTCGTCGACATGGGCGGCGGCGTCCATGATGTCGATGGTGATGCCCACGTCCCAGTCGCCCTTGGCCGAGCCGTCGCTGCGCTGGATGTACGGCTTGAGCTTCACGGTAAAGCCCAGGTTGCGCAGGATCTGCTGGAATTGCTGCTGCTTGCTGTCGCCACGGTCGATGGCATAGGCATACGCTTCGACGATCTGCCCGCGCTGGCTGATATCAGCCCACAGGGCGGCGTAGTTGAAGTGGCAGCCGTAGGCCTGGCGCACGGTGTAGTAGAGGTTCTGGACATCGGCGAACACTGCTATTTTTTTCACCGCATATCCTCATGGCACGGGGACGTGATGGCCCGCAAAGGCCGTCAGTATGCCAGTCAAGAGGAGGTTTCCGAGAAAAATCAGACCGGGGCGACAGCGCGCCCCGGTTCAGTGTGTGTCAGACGAAGGAGTCGTCGTCGCCAAGGAAGGAGGAATCGTCGGCATAACCACTGTCGGCGTAGGTGTCCGCGCTGTCATTGCCCCAGCCGCTGTTGTCACTGGCAGGCGCCGGCTCTTCGCGGATGATCTCTTCCACTACCTGCGGTTGCTGGTTGTGGCTGAACAGGCTGCTGATGCCTTGGGCCAGCATCACGCCACCGGCCACGCCGGCTGCGGTTTTCAGGGCGCCGCCAAGAAAGCCACCACCTGCGGGGGCCGCCTGCTGGGGTTGCTGATAGTTCTGTTGCGGCGCAGGCGCGCTGTTGAAACCCGGCCGGGTCGGCTCGCGCCAACCACCCGCGTTCGATGCCGGCGCGCTGGTCGCAGGTTGCGGCTCGCGGGAGCTGGTGCCAAAGATGCTCGACAGGAACCCACCACCGCTGGTGGCCGGCGGCGTTGTCCTGGCCCGTTGTAGTTCATCCTGCAATTGCTGGATCTGCTGCGCCTGCTGCTTGTTCTGCGCATCCAGGCTCTTGATCGCGGCTTCCTGCACCAGAATCGCCTGGGTCATGAAATACCCGGCGGCCGGTTGGCGAGTGATGTGCTCCTTGATCCGCGCTTCTGCCTGGGCGTCGCGGGGGGCTGAGTCCGTTTCGGCTTGCTGCAACCGTGAAAACAGTCCATCGATCAGGGTTTGCTCTTCGCTGTTCATGGCGACCTCGTTAGATTGCCGGTAAAAATCTGCGTCCCGCCCGCATTGGGCAAGGTACGCCACCAGTAATGGGGCTGGCCTGCGGCGTTTCAATGATCTTTACCCAAGGTTTACGTTTGTCGGTGATCGGTTAAAGTGTCCGCTGCTTTTTTGGCCTGTGATGACTTTGATGAATCCGTTGACCGTTCTGCGCGACTCTTTCTACTTTTTCCAGCGCAACCTGGGCGCCATCGTACAGTTGTGCCTGCCTTTGGTGATCCTGGAAGCCGTGTTGCAACAAGTGCTCGATCGCACCCTGGGCCCGCACGCGTTTACCGGCTACAGCATGATCGTCGGCCTGCTGGTGTACCCGCTGTACACCGCCGCCCTGATCCTGTTCCTCGACGCCCGCAGCCGTGGCGAGTCGCCGCGCACCGCCGACGTGCTGGCCATGGCGCTGACCCTGTGGCCCCGCTATGCGCTGCTGACCGCCATGAGCACCCTGCTGATCCTGCTCGGGCTGTCGCTGTATTTCCTGCCGGGGCTGTGGCTGATGGTCACCCTGGCCTTCGCCGAATACCTGCTGGTACTGCGTGGTATGACGGCGCTGGCGGCGATGAAGGAAAGTTTTCGCCTGACCCGAGGGCATTTCCTGCGCATCCTGGTCTGCCTGTTGTGCGTGATGACCCCGCTGTGGCTGCTCAAGGGCGCCAGCGTCGCGGCCTGGCCCGACCCGCAGAACCCGTTGCTGGCGGTGCTGATCGACAGTGCCCACAGCTTCCTGCAGCTGTTTACCAGCGTGGTGCTGTTCCGCCTGTTCATGCTGATCGCCGGTGATGCCGACGCCCGCTAACATGGTCCTTGGGCTCCCGGCCACCGGTCGGGTATGCTCGGGGCCTGTCCAGCAGCGCCATAAGGCGAGCCGATGACCCGTTTACTGCGTACCACCCTGGTAGGCCTGCTGATCCTCGCAGGCTTGCTGACCGCCCTGGTCTACAGCCTGACCTGGCGCCCCGCCGAAAAAGAGACCTTGCCCGTAAGCTGTGTCGCCCCGCGTGCGCCGACGCTGCTGCCCGGCCAGGCGCTCAAGGTGATGACCTGGAACGTGCAATACCTGGCCGGCAAAAACTACGTGTTCTGGTACGACACCCCCGACGGCAGCGGCCCGGACGAGCGCCCCACTATCGAAGACATGGCCTCCAGCCTGGACGAAGTGGCGCGGGTGATCCGTGACGAACAGCCAGACGTGCTGTTGCTGCAGGAACTGGACGAAGGCGCCAAGCCGTCCCATTACCAGGATCAACTGGCGCTGCTCCAGGAGCGCCTGGTGGACCTCTATCCGTGCAGCGTCCAGGCCTTCGACTGGAAAGCCGACTTTGTGCCCGACTGGCATATCTTCGGCAGTGTTGGCCGCAAGCTGGTGACCCTGAGCCGCTACCAGATCGAACATGCCGAGCGCCTGCAACTGCCGGTGGCCCCGGCCAACCTGATCAGCCGTCAGTTCCAGCCCAAGCCTGCGTTGCTGCTCAGCTACCTGCCGTTGAGCGACGGCGGCCAACTGGCGGTGCTCAACACTCGCCTGGACAACGCCGCACCCGGCCACAGCGCAGTGCGCGAGCAGGTGCAGGCGACCATCAAGCTGCTGGATAAATTCGAAAGCCGGGGCACGCCGTGGCTGATTGGCGGGGATTTCAACCTGCTGCCGCTGGGGCAATTCCTACGCCTGGACGCCGGCAGACGCGGGCAGTATTCGCCGGACAGTGAACTGCATCTGCTGTGGGACAAATATCCGATGGTCCCCAGCAACAGCCAATCCAGCGGGATTGACCGGGCGCAGTGGCTGACCCACTTCCCCAACGACCCGGGCCTCGATGGGCCGGATCGCACGGTGGATTATCTGTTCTATAGCCCTAGGCTGAAGAAGGTTGAAGCGCGGGTGAGGCAGGACGATACGTTGCGTATTTCCAATCACCTGCCGGTGATTGCGCGGTTCCTGCTGCCCGCTGCGCAATAGCCCACAGCACACAACCGGATGTGGAATAGGGTTTGTGTAGGAGCTGGCTTGCCTGCGATAGCGGTCTGTCAGCCAGAACCTGACCAGCTGACCCACCGCTATCGCAGGCAAGCCAGCTCCTACATTTGGATATTAAGCATGATTATTTGCGCGGCTTGATCCGCGCAGTCGCCTCTGCCACCAGCGGGTCATCCGGCCAGTAATGCTTGGGGTACCGCCCTTTCAGATCCTTCTTCACCTCGGCGTAGGTACTGCGCCAGAAGTTCGCCAGATCCTGGGTCACCTGCACCGGCCGCCGCGCTGGCGACAGCAGGTGCAACTTCACCACCTGCCGCCCACCGGCAATGCGCGGAGTGTCGGCCAGGCCGAACAGCTCCTGCAGGCGCACCGCAAGAATCGGCGGCTGCTCACTGTAGTCCAGGCGTACCGATGAGCCCGACGGCACTTTCAAATGCTGGGGCGCCAATTCGTCCAGGCGCTGGGGCAGCGGCCAGGGCAACAGGTTGTGCAGGAAGCTGGAGATGTCCAGGTTGGCGAAATGGCTCAAGCGCGAGACCTTGCCCAGGTACGGCATCAACCAGCGCTCCAGGCTGGCGAGCAAGGCGCTGTCACTGACGTCGGGCCATTCGCTGGGTTTGCCGGCGTCCAGTTGGCGCAACAACGTGACACGGGCCTGCCACTGGCGCAGTTCCGGGGTCCAGGGCAGCAGTTCCAGGCCTTTGCGTCGCACCAGGTTGACCAGCGCCTGACTGCGGGCGGACTCGTCCAGGCCAGTCAGTGGCTCGCGGCTGAGCACCAATTCACCGACCTTGCGCTGGCGCTCGGCACGCAATACACCTTCGCGTTCGTCCCAATCCAGCTGATCGAAGCTGCGCACTTGCTCGGCCAATACCGAATCGAACAATGCCGGATCGAAGTCGGCGGCCAGGTAGATCCGCTCCTCACGCTGCCCCTGGCGGCTGCCCAGGTCGGCGATGACCAGCCACGGCTGTTTCATCAGGCTGTCGGCTTCGGCAAACAGCGCCGCGCGGCCATTGGCCAGGCGATACTCAGCGCCGCCGGCGCGGCGTTGCTGGGCCACCCGGTCCGGGTAGGCCAACGCCAGCAAGGCACCCAGCCAGCGCGGATGATCGGGATCGGCCACCGGTTGCTCGGCCTTGCCTCTGAGATAGCCGCGATATTGCCGCGCCAACTGCCTGGCCCGCTGCACGCCACCTTGAGTGCCACGGGCCCGCTCCTCGCCGGACAGCAATGCCAGGCGACTGTGCAAATCCGCGCCCGCGCCGCGCAGGATGTCGCGCTCGCCCAGTAGCGCGGCGACATCACAGGCCATATTCGCCAACCCCAGGTCCTGACCGCGCAACAACAAATGCGCGATACGTGGGTGCGCCGGCAGGCTGGCCATTTTCTGCCCGTGGGTGGTCAAGCTCGCGTCCTTCAACGCGCCCAGACGCTCAAGCAGATCCTGGGCCTGGGCATAGGCGGCGGTGGGCGGCACATCGAGCCACACCAGTTGCGTCGGCGTCACGCCCCAACGCGTCAGTTGCAGGGCCAGGCCGGCCAGGTCCGCCGAGAGGATCTCTGCGCTGCCATAGGCCGCCAGCCCTTCATGCTGGTCTTCGGACCACAGGCGATAACATACGCCAGGCTCCAATCGCCCGGCCCGGCCGGCGCGCTGAGTGGCACTGGCACGGGAGATGCGCTGGGTGTCGAGGCGGGTCATGCCACTGCCTGGGTCGAAACGCGGGACCCGTGCCAACCCGGCGTCTATCACCACCCGCACGCCATTGATGGTCAGGCTGGTCTCGGCAATGTTGGTGGCCAGCACCACTTTGCGTTTGCCCGCCGGCGCCGGGTCGATGGCTGCCCGCTGGGCTGTCAGGTCGAGTTCGCCGTGCAGCGGGCACAGCAGCACGTCGCTGCGCTCACCGAGGGCGTCCGCCAACTGCTGATTGACCCGGCGAATCTCCGCCTGCCCTGGCAGGAACACCAGCACGCTGCCGGTTTCGTCGTGCAGGGCTTCAAGGATGGTCTGCACCAGCCGCGGCTCGATAAATTCACCGGGCTGGAATGGCCGGCCCCAGCGCATCTGCACCGGGTACATGCGCCCTTCACTGCGCAGGATCGGCGCGTCGCCCAGCAGACCCGACAGGCGCTCGCCTTCGAGGGTGGCGGACATCAGGAGGATTTTCAGCGGCTGCTCGTCACGAAACAGCTCGCGGCCGTTCAGGCTCAGGGCCAGCGCCAGGTCGGCGTCGAGGCTGCGTTCGTGGAATTCGTCGAAGATCAGCAGACCCACGCCGTCCAGCGCAGGATCATCCTGCAGGCGGCGGGTGAGGATGCCTTCGGTGACCACCTCGATCCGCGTGTTGGGGCCGACCTTGCTGTCCAGGCGGATGCGGTAGCCGACGGTTTCGCCGACCTTCTCCCCCAACTCACTGGCCAGGCGTTCGGCGGCGGCGCGAGCGGCGAGCCGACGCGGTTCAAGCATCAGGATGGTTTGCCCGGCCAGCCAGGTTTCCTGCAACAGCGCCAACGGTACCCGTGTGGTTTTACCGGCGCCGGGCGGTGCTTCAAGCACCGCTTCATGGCGCGTCGCCAAGGCTTCACGCAAGGCGGGTAAAACATCATCGATTGGCAACGAATTCATACTGGCTCCAAGGCAGAACGGCGAGTATAACGGCGAACGGCTGGATATCGATGGTCTCTCAGGTGCTCAAATACGGCCACATGTGGGAGTTGGTTTGCCTGCGATAGCGCTGGGCCAGTAGCGGATTTGTTCATTGACCCACCGCTATCGCAGGCAAGCCGGCTCCCACATTTGAGCGATGGCACCAGGCAGATCTGCTTTATAGTCACACCCTACAAGTGTTCAGGAGAGTCCCATGCGTATTGCTTCCCGTGTCATCGGCGGTGTTCTGGCCGTCACCCTGCTGAGCCAACTGACGGCTTGCGGTTCGATTTTCTATCCTGATCGCCGTGGCCAGATCGACGGCAAGATCGACCCGGCAATTGCCGTACTCGATGCGGTCGGCTTGCTGTTTTATGTGATCCCCGGCCTGATCGCCTTTGGCGTGGACTTCGCCACCGGCGCGATTTACTTCGAGCCCGGCAAAACCGCACAAGTGGCCCCCGAAAAACTGCAAGAAGCCATCGGCGCCGACGGCAAGGTGGATAACACCAAGCTGCAAACCATCATCGAGCACGAAACCGGCCGCAGCCTGCCGCTGGACGACCCGCGCCTGATCCAGTTCAAGGGCAGCGTGCAACAACTCGCCGCCCTGGGCCTGCAACCTGCGGCATAAGGATTTGAGCGCCCCATGAGCACCAGCACCGAACACGCCCGGCTCTTGCGCCTGGCTACCCGCGCCTCGGTCGGCGTGGCCTGTGTCTTGATTGTCGGCAAAGCCATCGCCTGGTGGCTCAGTGGTTCGGTGAGCATGCTCGCCGGGTTGACCGACTCGCTGCTCGATGGCGTGACCTCGCTGGTCAACCTGCTGGCGGTGCACTACGCACTGCGCCCGGCGGATGACGATCACCGTTATGGGCATGGCAAGGCGGAATCCCTGGCAGGCATGGCCCAGGCGCTGTTTATCGCCGGCAGTGCGGTGTTGATCGCCTTCCAGGCGTACCAGCGTTTGCAGCACCCGGAACCGGTGGGTGCGCCCTGGTTGAGTATTGCGGTGATTGTGCTGTCGCTGGCGCTGACCGTGGCGCTGCTGATCCTGCAACACCGGGTCATCCGCGAAACCGGCTCGAATGCGGTGCGCGCCGACTCGCTGCACTACCGTTCGGATCTGCTGCTCAATGGCAGCATTCTATTGGCGCTGGTGCTGGCCGCCTTCGGCTTGCATCAAGTCGATGCCTGGTTTGGCCTGGGGATCGCCGTCTACATCATCTGGAGCGCGATCCAGATCGCCCGGGAAAGCTTTGCGGTGCTGATGGATGAAGAGCTGCCGGCCGAAGTCAGCCAGCACATGCTCGAACTGGCCCAGGGCGTGCCTGGCGTGCTGGGCGCCCACGATTTGCGCACGCGAATCTCCGGCAACCACTGGTTTGTGCAGTTGCACCTGGAGTTACCGGGAGAGTTGAGCCTGTCGGTGGCCCATGGCATCAGCGACCAGGCCGCCGATGCCATCCACCAGGCCTATCCACGAGCCGAAGTGCTGGTGCACGCCGACCCGCAGGAAGTGGTCACGGGGAACAAGGCCTAGTAGGTCACCTGATACCCGCGGCTGCTCAGGCAGTTGCCCTGGGCCTGGCGGTAGGTTTGCACCACCGCCGGCGCAGGCGCGTAGGTGACTGCCTGGGGATCGAAGCCACTCTGCTGCACCGCCCAGCGATAGCAATCGTAACCGTCCTGCTGCACCTGGGCGGGCGATTGGCCGTTGGCGGGATAGGCCACCACGTCATAGCCATTGCCTTGGGGCGCCGGCTGCGGCGGCAGGCTGGCCACCGGCGGTTGCACCACCACGTACTGCTGGGTGCTGCTCTCGTAGCTGTAATAGGCGCCAGCGGCGAGGAAAAACAGCGCGCTGCCGACCCACACTTCCCGCGCATAGTCCGGCAGGTAATGCACACGAATCCCATAGGGCGGCGTGACCACAACATAGCGCGGGCCTTGGGGGCGATACCAATAGCCGCCCGAAAAGAAATAATCCTGGCCGCGATAGGGCACGCGGTAATTGCGGTCGGGGAAGCGGTCCACCGTATAGCCGGGCCGATACTGCGGGCCCGGGCCCCAGCCATTGCCGTGCCCGTCGGGGCGGCCTGGCCAGCGGTTGTCATTGGGGTGGCCGTCGTAGCCAGGACGCGAGCCGGGGCCGCCAGCTTGCCAATGCGGGTTGCCATCATTGCGCCGGGGAATGTCACGGTAGTTGCCCTGGCGCGGCTCCTGGGTCTGGCCGACAGAATCGGGCCGGGCCTGGATCGGCAGATTGCTTCCCGCCTGGGGTGCTGGGTGCGGGGCTTGATTGCCTTGCGGACGAGCCTGCCACTGGCCATTCTGGCCGCCGCGCTCGCCCTGCTGGTTTTGCGGGCGGGGCTGGTTGTGTTCCGGGCGCGGCTGGTTGTTCCCCGGCCCTCGCTCATGCTGCCCACCACCACCCTGCGGGCCTTGGCCCTGGCGGGGTGCATTGTCTCGTTCGTCGGCCATCACCTGAAAACCCATGGTGACCATCAACACACCTACACCTGCCAAACGCCAGATGGGCTTCATGCTATTCCTCACTGCGGATTAGGGCCTATGCATGAGACTGGAAAAGCCGGGCCCGGTTCTGCAACAGGTTATCAGTCACCCGCACAATTTTCGCCGGCAAAAGAAAAGGGGCGACCCGTCGGTCGCCCCTTGAGAACTTCGTCCTGGCTCAACGCTTATGACGTTGGCTCACCTCACGCCGTCTTGTGGACAGTGTGCAGCCCGGGGGCCGGCGCAACCCGGTGGGGTTGGCGGGCCGCAGCCGGCCTGATTGGGCGGGCTGCAGTGGACTCTATGTCCGGGCAGTGATTCTGTTGGTAATCATAGGCGTGAGGCGCCGGCAGATGATTGCGAAGATTGCGTCAATAAACAGTGCTTGCGCAATTTTTAACCCTGGATAGATAATTCGCAGCAATAGTTATGACAAAGGCCAGCCCCATGAGCAAACTTGACCGATACGACCTGAGTATTTTGGCGGAATTACAGCGCGACGCGAGGATCTCCAACCAGGAGCTGGCCGAGCGGATTGGCCTGTCGCCGTCACCCTGCTCGCGCCGGGTCAAGCAATTGGAAGACGACGGCTACATCTCACGCCAGGTCGCCCTGCTCGACCGCAAGATGCTCGGCCTGAGCCTGACGGCCTACGTATTGATCGGCATGGACCGACACACACCCGAGCGTTTCGAGAACTTTGAAGCGGCGATCCGCACCTTGCCGCAGGTGCTGGAGTGCAGCCTGGTCACCGGGATGGATGCCGACTACCAGTTGAAGGTGGTGGTGCCGGACATGGATCACTATCAAAAACTGCTGCTGGGCCACCTGACCCGGATCGAAGGCGTGACCAGCGTGCGCTCCAGCTTTGTGCTGAACCAGGTGCTCAACAGCACCGAGTTGCCGTTGACTCACCTGCGCACCTAAGACTCACCACTAACCCCATGTAGGAGCTGGCTTGCCTGCGATAGCGAAATTTCAGTCGCTGATATGCCAGCTGACAGTCCGCTATCGCAGGCAAGCCAGCTCCCACATTTTGAGCGCGCTCAGGCAGTGACACCTGGGTGCGACGCACCGACGCAGGTCAACGTTGCACCTGCCGCCTTGCCTTATACTTCGCGCCTGCCTTTGTCGGAAACTGCCCAATGAATTCGATTGACCCCGTGCTGTTTGAAGAGTGGATGATGACCGGCCTGGTCACCCTCCTGATCATTTTCATGGGCTTTATCGTCTGGGACCTGGCGAAGAAGTCCAAGGCCGGGCGCTTTGGCTCGCTGATTCTGTTCTTCGTGCTGGGCCTGGGCGTGGCCGCGTTTATCATCAAGAGCGTGGTCATCGGCCTGATCGAGTCCGGGGCTTTATAAGCGCGCCGGCACTTCGCGGTACTGGCCTTGGCCCAGGCCTTCAATCGACCAGTCGCCGATTTTCACCCGCACCAGGCGCAGCGTCGGCAAACCCACGGCGGCGGTCATGCGCCGCACCTGACGGTTGCGCCCCTCGCGGATCACCAGTTCCAGCCAATAGGTCGGCAGGTTTTTACGAAAGCGTACCGGCGGGTTGCGTGGCCATAGCGCCGGCTCGTCCAGTCGACGGGCTTCAGCCGGCAAGGTCATGCCGTCATTCAACTCCACCCCCGCGCGCAAGCGTTGCAGATGCTCCTCGGTGGGCTCGCCCTCTACTTGCACCCAATAAGTTTTCGCCAGTTTGTGCTTGGGATCGGCAATCCGCGCCTGCAACTGGCCATCATTGGTCAGCAGCAACAGGCCTTCGCTGTCCCGATCCAGGCGCCCGGCCGGATAGATGCCCGGGATATCGATGAAGTCCTTGAGGGTCGCGCGCCCGCCTTCGTCACTGAACTGGGTCAGCACGTCGAAAGGTTTGTTGAACAGGATCAACTTCGGCTCGGCCGGCGGCGCCTTGGCGACACGGCGAGCAGCGACATGGGGAGGTTTCACGCCAGGGCGGCGCGAGTCGGGACGGGGCGGACGGGACATGGCAACGGAATATCTAACGGTCAGGACCGACCATGCTAGTGGCCTGACCGTTAAATAACCACCCCGCTATTTAGCGGAACGGCGGCTCGTCAAAGCTGCGCAGCTTGCGCGAATGCAACGAGTTGAGCTCGGTGCGCAACAAGTCCACCGCCTCGATGCCGATCTTCAGGTGCTGGCTCACGGCCCGCTCATAGAACGCGTTGGCCGAACCAGGCAACTTGATTTCACTGTGCAACGGCTTGTCCGACACACACAGCAACGTGCCGTAAGGCACCCGCAAGCGGTAGCCTTGCGCGGCGATGGTGCCGCTTTCCATATCCACGGCCACCGCGCGGGACAGGTTGATCAGCGGCCGCTCCTGAGCCCAGCGCAGTTCCCAGTTGCGGTCGTCGTAGGTCAATACGGTGCCGGTGCGCAGGCGTTTTTTCAGCTCTTCGCCCTTCTCGCCAGTGACGTTGGCCGCCGCTTGTTGCAACGCCATCTGCACTTCGGCCAGGGCCGGGATCGGGATGTTCGGCGGCACCACGCGGTCGAGAATGCCATCACGCCGCATATAAGCGTGGGCCAGCACATAGTCGCCGATGGTCTGGGATTGGCGCAGGCCGCCACAGTGGCCAATCATCAACCAGCAATGGGGACGCAGCACCGCCAGGTGGTCGGTGATGTTCTTGGCATTGGACGGACCGACACCGATGTTGACCAGGGTCACGCCGTGGCCATCGCTGGCCTGCAAGTGGTAGGCCGGCATCTGATAACGGTGCCAGACCACGCCTGCGGCAATGGCAGACGCTTCGCCATGGTCCATGCCTTTTTCGATGATCACGTTGCCCGGCAGCACCATGCGGATAAAGCGTGGGTCGCTGCGCAACTGCTCCAGGCCATGGACGATGAACTGGTCGACATAGCGGTGGTAGTTGGTCAGCAGAATCCACGGCTGCACATGGCGCCAATCGCTGCCGGTGTAGTGCACCAGGCGGCGTAGGGAGAAATCCACGCGGGCCGCATCGAACAGCGCCAGGGGCAGTGGGTCGGTGTTTTCCCAGTCATACAGGCCATCGGCGATGCCATCGGTGGCGGCGGACAGGTCAGTGCTGGGGAATACCCGCGCCAGGGTCGCGGCGGTCACCCCGGAGCCAGCCAGTTCGTCGCCCTGCTCCACCACGTATGGATAAGGGATGTTCTGCTGGCTGACGCCCACTTCCACCGTCACGGTGAAGTCGTGCATCAGCGGCACCAGTTGTTCCAGCAAGTATTTACGGAACGCCGCCGGATGGGTGACGGTGACGCTGTAGGTACCCGGCAACTGCACCTTGGCGTAAGCGCGAGTGGTCTGTGGGACTTCGCCGTGGCAGTGGTAGGTCAGGCGCAGTTCCGGGTAACGAAACAGCGCACGTTGTGCGGCGTCGGGCTCGACGCGATCCTTGAGGTATTGCTTGAGAGCCTGGTTGAGCGCGCCAGTGGCACGCTCATGCAGAGCCGCCAGCCGGTCCACGGCCTCTTCGGCGGTTTGAACGACAACAAAAGCTTCGGTCACGGTAGGCTTCCTGTTTTCTTACATGCAGGAGGTCATCTTGCCTGCATCGACGCCAGACGCAAACTCTGAATTGGCACGCCCACTCAAGATCAATGCAATCTCTGTGGGAGCTGGCTTGCCTGCGATGGCGGCGGGTCAGCCAATACATAGGTAGCTGACCCAGCGCTATCGCAGGCAAGCCAGCTCCCACATTTTTTACCGGGTTTATTCAGAGAGACGGGGTTGAGCGGGCGACGATGGCCTGCACATCCACACCCCGTGGCAAGGTGCCGTATACCCGCCCCGACGACTCACCCAGGCGGCTGGCTATAAATCCATCGCTGACACTGGCATTGCCCGCCTCCAGCAACAACTTGGCCTGCAACGCCACGGCAATGTCCTCGGTCAGCTGTCGCGCCCGGTACTGGATGTCCTGGGTGTCCATAAACGCCGATTTCAACTGCTCGATATGCCGAGCCAGGCGTTTATCGCCATGCCCGTCGCCCAACTCGACAAACAATGTTTCCAGCACGCCCGGCTCTTTCGACAAGGCCCGCAGCACGTCCAGGCATTGCACGTTGCCAGAACCTTCCCACGTCGAATTGACCGGCGCCTCACGGTACAGGCGCGGCAGGATGCTGTCCTCGACATACCCGGCGCCGCCCATGCATTCGGCGGCTTCGTTGATCATCGCCGGGGCACGTTTGCAGATCCAATACTTGCCCACCGCCGTCACCAACCGCGCGAACTTGGCCTCCTGCTCATCATCCAGATGATCCAGCGCCCGCCCCATGCGCAGGCTCAAGGCCAGGGCCGCCTCGCTTTCCAGGGCCAGGTCGGCCAGCACGTTTTGCATCAACGGTTGCTCACTGAGCACGCGGCCACCGACCAACCGATGAGCGCAATGATGGCTGGCCTGGGTCAGCGCCTGGCGCATCAAGGAGCTGGAACCGACCATGCAATCGAACCGGGTCATGGCCACCATCTCGATAATGGTCGGCACCCCACGGCCTTCTTCGCCGACCATCCACGCCAGGGCCCCGCGGAATTCGACTTCGCTGGAGGCGTTGGAGCAATTGCCGAGCTTGTTTTTCAGGCGCTGGATATAGAACTGGTTGCGCGTGTCATCCGGACGCTGTCTTGGCAGTAGGAAGCAGGTCAGGCCCTTGTCAGTCTGGGCCAAGGTCAGGAAGGCATCGCACATCGGTGCCGAGCAGAACCACTTGTGGCCTACCAGCTCATAGGGCTGGCCAGGGCCGCCGGCGCCCACGGGATAAGCGCGGGTGGTGTTGGCGCGCACATCGGTGCCGCCCTGCTTCTCGGTCATGGCCATGCCGATGGTTGCGCCGGCCTTGTGGGCGATGCCGACATTGCGCGGGTCATATTCGGTGTTGAGGATTTTTGGCAGCCAGCTATCAGCCAGGTCTGGCTGTAGGCGCAGGGCCGGCACGCAGGCGAAGGTCATGGTCAGCGGGCAACCGGTGCCGGCTTCGGCCTGGCTGTGCAGGTAGGTCATGGTCGCACGGGCAACATGCGCGCCAGGCTGCGGATGGGCCCAGGGCAACGACGGCAGGCCATGTTCAACGGCGGTGCGCATCAGCTCGTGATAGGCCGGATGAAACTCCACCAGGTCAATGCGGTGACCATAGCGATCATGGCTGCTGAACACTGGCTTGTTCTGATTCGCCAGGAACCCCGCCTCCATCAGCGGCCCGCCTGCCAAGGCGCCGTAGGTATCGATACGCGCTTCGGCCCAGCCCGCCCCGAAGCGCCGCGACCACTCTTGCAAGGGCAGGTCGAGGCGATACAGATTGGCGCCGTCCAGGGACGGCGGCTGGTTGGTAACGTCGTGGGTTTCGGCGAACTGGTGCAGATTCATGACGGGCCTCCTGATAAAAGGCCACGTTCATTGGGGCCTTGAATTCAGTTAAGCATCGTCACCACCCTTAAAAAAGTGGCATATGCGCCTAACTGCCGGCGCTTTCACCCTCTAGCGGGCACAGCAGGCGCCGCTGCAAGACCGCCTGCAACAGCTCGAAACGCACCGGCTTGAGTAACTGCTCGGTCAAGCCGATGCCATGACAATGCTGGCGCGCGCTGCCTTGCAGGGAGTCGCTCAAGGCGATCACCGGCAGCTCAGCGCAGCCTGGCAAGGCGCGGACCTGGCAACACAGGGAGAAGCCGTCCTCGGGCACATCCAGCAGCACCGCATCAAACGCCCCTTCCTGCAGCATCGCCAGGGCTACGGGGCCGCTGTCGGCCACTTTTACCCGGTAGCCCAACTTGAGCAACATGCCGCGCAAGACCAATTGCGAGACGCTGTTGTCGTCCACCAGCAGTACCGTGCAGTCCTGTGGCGCGCGGTGCAGTTCCACGGCCCGGGACGGCTCCGGCGGCACCGCGATAACCGCCACCTCCAGCTGGAAACGGCTGCCTTTGCGCGGTTCGGAATGATGGGTCAGGCGCCCACCGAGCAATTCGATCAACTGCCGGCAGATTGCCAGGCCAATACCCAGGCCGCCGTATTCGCGGGTGGTCGAGCCATCCACCTGGAAGAAACGCTGATACAGGGTCGCCTCATCCAACTGCGCAAAGCCAATCCCGGAGTCAGTGACGATAAAGGTCAGATGCAAATGGCCATCAGCCCGGGGCACCCCCACCACACGTACGCGCACGGCACCTTCGTGGGTGAACTTGAACGCGTTATCCAGCAGGCATTCCAGGCACTGCATCAGTTTGCCAGCATCGCCCTCCAGGCGATCGGGCAACTCGCCCGCCACATCAATGGAAAACTCCAGGCCCTTGCCCTGGGCATTACCCAGGAACTGCTGGCGCAAGGTATCGAGCACCCCGCGCAGGCTGAACACCTGCGGCTGCGCGCTAAGGCGGCCGGCCTGCAGCTCGGTGAGGGTGAGGATGCCGTTGACCATGCGCATCATGTCCCGCGCCGAGCCGGCGGCGGTTTGCTGGTACTGCGCGAGGTCGCCGGCCAGGGGCTCGGTCTGCATCAGTTCCAGTGAACCAATCACCCCGTTCATCGGCGTGCGCAGTTCATGGGTCAGGGTCGCGAGGAATTCGTCTTTCAACTGGTTGCTGTGGGCCAGTTGCTGGTTGAGCACTTCCAGTTTCTGGCTGGCATCAAACAGGATTTGCGCCTGCTGTTCGCGCATCGCGTTGATCCGGTCGGCCAGGGCCAGGGACAACAGGGCGACTTCGATGGACGAGCCGATCTGGCTGGAGTACATGGTGAGAAACACATTGGGCAGGTAGCCCAACACCATCATCGTGTTGACCACCCCGCCGATCAGGAACGCCGACCAGGCGATGATGAAATACCGCGCCACGCGCTGGCCACAGCACCAGGCCCTGATCCCGGCGACAAAGATGGTCACGGTGAAAATCAGCGCCAGCGCGGTCGCCAGGCGCAGGGCCAGGGCATAGCTGGTCATCAGCGACAACACCATCACCACCGCCCCCGTGCCCACCAGCACCAGCAGCAGCCGGTCCACCCAGCGACTATAGAGGGCGATATGCAGGAAGCTGCGGGCAAACAGGCTGCCAAACAATGCCGACGCGCCGATCAGGAACGGTGTCGCCGCATTAGCCCACCAGGGGTTGTCCGGCCAGAAATACTCCACCGCCGCGCCATTCACCGAAAGCTGGTACATGCCGAACGAGGCGATATAAAGGATGTAATAGAGGTAGCTGGTATCGCGCACGCTGAGGTAGATGAACAGGTTGTATACCAGCATCCCCAGCAGCACACCGTAGATCAGGCCCAGCACATACAGGCGCAGCGGCTGGTCTTCCAGGTAGGCGGTGCTCGACCATAGGGTCAACGGGGCCTGGATCGAGCCTTCGCTTTGCAGGCGCAGATAGAGGGTCTTCTCCTCGCCCGCCTTGAAATCGACATTGAACAGGTAGTTGTTCTGGCGGATTTCCCGGCTGGCAAACGGCAATGCATCCCCGGTGCGCCCGGCCAGGCGGTAGCCACCGGCGCCATCGGGCACGTACAACTCAAGATGATCCAGGGGCGGATAGGCCAGTTCCAGCAGCCAGGTGCGCTGGGCGTGGGGATCCTTGGGCAGGTAATACAGGTCGACCTTGAGCCAGAACGCCGAGCGTGAATAGCCGGCATTGAGGGTGTCTTTATCATGGCGGGTGTAGCGGTTGGCCAGTGCCGCGGAACGGGCATCGGCGATAGTGACGCTGCCACTGGGATCTTCGAGGACTTGCATGATCCGGCCGAGGGGAAGGCTGCGGGTGGTTTCATTGAACTCGACGGCGCCGGCCAGCATCGGCAGCCCGCACAAGAGAAACATCAGCAAATAGCGCATAGAGCCCCAGCGTGGCCTGTCCGGTTATGTCAAAAGCCCCCCATTCCTTTTGAGATGACGTACACCGGCGATACATTTAAGTTGTTTGGATCCACTCTAGCATAGCCGGTAAAGGCCAAAAGACACCATTGAAATAATTTTTTGAAAGGCTCTAGGACGGGGCTTTCAGCGTTCAATCGCCCACAAATAAATGATGGCTTATAGCCATTTTTGCGCGTGCTCCGGCGTAAAATA
Source organism: Pseudomonas sp. HC1(2025) (assembly GCF_058742075.1). Classification (NCBI taxonomy): domain Bacteria; kingdom Pseudomonadati; phylum Pseudomonadota; class Gammaproteobacteria; order Pseudomonadales; family Pseudomonadaceae; genus Pseudomonas; species Pseudomonas sp. HC1(2025). Next base: position 5,085,144 of record NZ_CP196017.1, read on the forward strand.
CAAGCACTGCCCGACAGCCACGCAAAAAGCGTTTGGTGGTAAGCTCGCGCACCATGAATATCTACAGCTCCCGCCCCGTTGTCCTCTGTCTCTCCGGCCATGATCCCAGTGGTGGCGCCGGCTTGCAGGCAGATATCGAAGCCCTGCTCGCCCAAGGCTGTCATGCGGCCCCGGCCGTGACCGCGCTGACCGTGCAGAATACCGTCAATGTCAGTGATTTTCGCGTGCTCGACCGCGAGTGGGTATTGGCCCAGGCCAATGCCGTGCTCGACGACTCGCAAGTGGCGGCGGTCAAGCTGGGCATGCTCGGCTCCACCGTGATGGTCGATACCGTGGTCGAACTGCTCCAGCAGCAGCCGCACCTGCCGGTGGTTTGCGACCCGGTGCTGCGCGCCGGTGGCGGCGGCAGCCTGGGCAAGGATGAGGTCGGTTATGCGATGCGCGAGCGGCTGTTGCCGTTGTCGCTGATCGCCACGCCCAACCTGCCTGAAGCACGCATCCTCGCCGAACTGCCCGAAGGCACGGCAGACGAATGCGCCGAAAAGCTGCTGCCGTTTATCAAGCACCTGTTGATCACCGGTGGCCACGGCGACGAGCATGAAGTGCACAATCGCCTGTACAGCCGCGACGGCACGCGCCGCACCTTCACCTGCCAGCGCCTGCCCGGTAGCTATCATGGCTCCGGCTGCACCCTGGCAAGCGCCCTGGCCGGCCGCCTGGCCCAGGGCGAAGGCCTGGCCAGCGCCGTGGAGTCGGCACTCAACTACACCTGGCGCACCCTGCGGGACGCCGAACAATTGGGCCAGGGGCAATTTGTGCCGCGGCGCCTGCCACTGGATTTCTGTTCGTAACACCAAGGGGCCTGCTCGATGAAATTACGTGGCCTGTATGCCATTACCGACAGCCAACTATTGGCCGGTAAGTTCCTGTCCTACGTCGAGGCCGCGCTGGAAGGCGGCGTGACCTTGCTGCAATACCGCGACAAAAGCAGCGACGAGGCCCGTCGCCTGCGCGAAGCCGAGGCCCTGCGTGAACTGTGCGCGCGCTACAAGACCCAGTTGATCATCAATGACGATGCCGAACTGGCCGCGCGCCTTGGCGTCGGCGTCCACCTGGGCCAGACCGACGGCCCGCTGACACCGGCCCGGGCGCTGCTCGGGCGCAATGCCATCATCGGTTCCACCTGCCACAGCCAGATCGAACTGGCCGAACAAGCCGCGCGCGAAGGCGCCAGCTATGTTGCCTTTGGCCGTTTCTTCAACTCCACGACCAAGCCCGGCGCGCCCGCGGCCACCGTTGAAATGCTCGCCCAGGCCCGCGCCCGCTTGCAGCTGCCGATCTGCGTGATCGGCGGCATCACCCTGGAAAACGCCGCGCCCCTGGTGGAGCACGGCGCCGATCTGCTGGCGGTGGTCCACGGCCTGTTCGGTGCCGACAGCACCCAGGAAGTGACGCGCCGCGCCCGCGCCTTCAACGAACTCCTCAAATCCTGAATTCAGAGAGCCTGCCCATGTCTCGTTCCGAAACGTTGTTTGCCAATGCCCAGAAACACATCCCCGGTGGTGTGAACTCCCCCGTGCGTGCGTTCAAGAGCGTCGGCGGCACGCCGCTGTTCTTCAAGCACGCCGAAGGCGCCTACGTCACCGACGAAGATGACAAGCGCTACGTGGACTACGTCGGTTCCTGGGGCCCGATGATCCTCGGCCACAGCCATCCCGACGTGCTGGACGCGGTGCGCAAGCAGTTGGAGCATGGTTTGTCGTATGGCGCACCCACCGCCATGGAAACCGAGATGGCGGACCTGGTGTGTTCGATCGTGCCGTCGATGGAGATGGTGCGCATGGTCAGCTCCGGTACTGAAGCGACCATGAGCGCGATTCGCCTGGCCCGTGGGTTCACCGGCCGCGACAGCATCATCAAGTTCGAAGGCTGCTACCACGGCCACTCCGACAGCCTGCTGGTCAAGGCCGGCTCCGGCCTGCTGACCCAGGGCGTACCGAGTTCGGCGGGCGTGCCAGCAGCGTTTGCCAAGCACACCCTGACCCTGCCGTTCAATGACATCGGCGCCGTCGAGCAGATGCTCAGCGAAGTCGGTCAGGAGGTGGCGTGCATCATCGTCGAGCCGGTGGCCGGCAACATGAACTGCGTGCCACCGGCCCCGGGATTCCTCGAAGGTCTGCGTGAGCAGTGCGACAAGCACGGCGTGGTGTTGATCTTCGACGAAGTGATGACCGGTTTTCGCGTCGCCCTCGGCGGCGCCCAGGCTCACTACGGTGTAACGCCGGACCTCAGCACCTTCGGCAAAATCATCGGCGGCGGCATGCCGGTAGGCTGCTTCGGCGGCAAGCGCGAGATCATGCAGCACATCGCGCCACTGGGCCCGGTCTACCAGGCTGGCACCCTGTCCGGTAACCCGCTGGCCATGGCCGCCGGCCTGACCACCCTGCGCCTGATCAGCCGCCCGGGCTTCCATGCCGAACTGAGCGACTACACCACCCGCCTGTTGGACGGCCTGCAACAACGCGCCGATGCGGCGGGCATCCCGTTCGTCACCACCCAGGCCGGCGGCATGTTCGGCCTGTATTTCAGCGGCGCCGACGATATCGTCACCTTTGACGATGTGATGGGCAGCGATGCCAACCTGTTCAAGCGCTTCTTCCACCTGATGCTCGAAGGCGGTGTGTACCTGGCACCGAGTGCCTTCGAGGCCGGTTTCACCTCCATCGCCCATGGCGAAGCCGAGCTGAAACTGACCCTGGATGCTGCCGAGCGTGCCTTCGCCGCTTTGAAGTAAGACAGCCACAACCTGACGCCGCCCCTGGTGGCGTCAGATTTGCTACCTTGCTTACAGAAATTTCCTCGTTTTTTCGAGAAATCACCTGCAATCCGGCAGATAACTTGCCCACGCAGCAGAAAAACGAGTAAAGACTTTGTAAGCAGAGGCCTGCTTATTTCATAATGCGCGCTTATTGGATCCCCACGTGGCTCCACGCGCCCCGTCAGAGGTAAGTCGATTCCCATGAAACGCACCGGCCGCACCCTGGTTCTGGGCTGCCTGTTGCTCCTTCAACCGCTGCTTGCACATGCACAAGCGGGCGGCAACTCGTTGTTGATCCCAGCGATGGGTCGTTGCACCCTCAATACTCAGCCCGACAGCCAGGCCGAGGCGCTGAGCGCCTGCCAGGCCCTGGCCGATAGCGGGGATGCGCAGGCGCAATACGAGTTGGGCGAATTCTTCTACGACGACAAAAACCCTGCCCGCGACCTGAACAAAGCCCTGAGCTTCTTCGAGAAAGCCTCGTTGCAGGGCCACGCCCAGGCGCAGTTCAAGCTGGGCAGCATGTTCTTCCACGGCGAAGGCGTGCCGGCCAATAACGTGCAGGCGTATATCGTGCTGAAGATGGCGGCGGTCAACGGCGCCGAGGATGCCCTCGACACCGCTGACGAAGTGGCCGAGCACATGCAGCGTGATGAGCTGGAAGTGGCGACCCAGGTGCTGGGGCAGATTTTCCGCAATTACTTGCAGGAATTGCAGAGTGCGGATGGGCGTTCGCCCTTTTCGCCGCTGCCTTGAGGTTGTCTAAACCCTTCTGACGTCATCGCAGGCAAGCCAGCTCCCACATTTGAATGCGTTCACAAATCAAAATGTGCGAGCTGGCTTGCCTGGGATGGGCGCGACGCGGTCTAAAAGCCTACTTCTCAGGCATCGGCATCGGAAACGGCATGACATTGCTCATGCCCCGCGCTTCGCTGATCTTCGGCGTACCCAAGCGTTCGACTTCATCGATACGCACAATCGAATGCATCGGCACAAAACTGCGCACCACGCCTTCGAACTGGGCCTTGAGCTTTTCCTCGCCCGGATCGACGACCAGTTGCGTGCGCTCGCCAAAGACGAACTCTTCCACTTCCAGGAAGCCCCACAGATCACTTTGATAGATCTGCTTGGCGTACATTTCGAACACCTGGCCCTGGTTAAGGAAAATCACCTTGTAGATTGGAGCTTCACGTTTGGTCATGGGGGGCGGGCAGCACATCGGCGGATATAAATGAGGGCGCGAACTATAGCATGGCACCCGATGCACAGTGCTAGGAACCAATGGGCATGCCCCCTATAATGCGCGGTTCTTTACCACCAGTTGACGATTCCCATGGCCAAGAAGCTTTACATCGAAACCCACGGTTGCCAGATGAACGAGTACGACAGCTCGCGCATGGTCGATCTGCTGGGTGAACATCAGGCCCTGGAAGTCACGGCTCGCGCCGAAGATGCCGACGTGATCCTGCTCAATACCTGCTCGATCCGCGAACGGGCCCAGGACCGGGTCTACTCGCAGCTGGGCCGCTGGCGCGAACTGAAACTGGCCAACCCGGACATGGTAATCGCCGTCGGCGGTTGCGTGGCCAGCCAGGAAGGCGCCGCCATTCGTGACCGCGCGCCCTACGTCGACGTGGTCTTCGGCCCGCAGACCCTGCACCGCCTGCCGGAAATGATCGACGCTGCGCGTATCACCAAGCTGCCGCAGGTGGACGTCTCGTTCCCGGAAATCGAAAAATTCGACCATTTGCCCGAGCCACGCATCGACGGCCCCAGCGCCTATGTGTCGGTGATGGAAGGTTGCAGCAAGTACTGCACCTTCTGCGTGGTGCCTTATACCCGTGGCGAAGAAGTCAGCCGGCCGTTCGACGATGTGCTTGCAGAAATCATCCACCTGGCCGAAAACGGCGTGCGTGAAGTGACCCTGCTGGGGCAGAACGTCAACGGCTACCGCGGCCAGACCCACGATGGGCGCCTGGCGGACCTGGCCGAGCTGATTCGCGTGGTTGCGGCGGTAGATGGCATCGAGCGGATTCGCTACACCACCTCGCACCCGCTGGAGTTCTCCGACAGCCTGATCCAGGCCCACGCCGAAGTGCCGGAGCTGGTCAAGCACCTGCACTTGCCGGTGCAATCGGGTTCGGACCGTATCCTTTCGGCGATGAAGCGCAACCACACGGCGCTGGAGTACAAGTCCAAGTTGCGCAAACTGCGCGCCGCCGTGCCGGGCATCTGCATCAGCTCGGACTTTATCGTTGGGTTCCCCGGCGAGACCGAGAAAGACTTCCAGCAGACCATGAAGCTGATTGAAGACGTCGGTTTCGACTTCTCCTACTCCTTCGTCTACAGCCAGCGCCCCGGCACTCCGGCTGCCGACCTGGTCGACGAAACCCCGGAGGAGCTGAAAAAGGAGCGCCTGAACGCGCTGCAACATCGCCTCAACCAGCAAGGCTTCGAGATCAGCCGACAGATGGTCGGTTCGACCCAGCGTATCCTGGTCACCGATTACTCGAAGAAAGACCCGGGCGAGTTGCAGGGGCGCACCGAGAACAACCGGATCGTCAACTTCCGCTGTGATAACCCGACGCTGATCGGCCAGTTCGCCGACGTGCACATCGACGCGGCGCAACCGCACTCGCTGCGCGGCTCGCTGATCAACTGACGGAGCAGATCCGAAGGCAAATGCAGATCAAATGTGGGAGCTGGCTTGCCTGCGATAGCGATGTAACAGGCAGTATCTCTTTCGAACGGGGCGGCCCTATCGCAGGCAAGCCAGCTCCCACAGTGGATCTTCGTTGTTCCTGAGAGCCAAGCCCGTCCATTTAAGTGCTTTCGCACACCGGCAGCTGGCGTTATCCTCTATTTCACCTAAACAGCCAAAGGGCGGCTAAAAGCAACCTTGAACGCACCCATAGCAGAACCCCATCGTTTCCTCCTCGAGCCGTTTGAGGCTCGTCGTTTCGCCAATCTGTGCGGACAGTTCGACGAGCACCTGCGCCTGATCGAACAACGCCTGAGCATCGAGATCCGCAACCGCGGCAACCAGTTCGAGCTTATTGGTGAACCCCAGCACACCACGTCTGCAGAAAACCTGCTGCGTCGCCTCTACCGCGAGACCAAGGGTAGCGAGCTGTCGCCGGAAACGGTGCACCTGTACCTGCAGGAATCGGCCGTGGAAGACCTGGCCAACAACCCGGTGGCCGAAGCCAGCGTGGCGCTGCGTACCAAAAAAGGCATGATTCGCCCACGGGGCTTGAATCAGCAGAAGTACGTCAAGGAAATCCTCGGCAACGACATCAACTTCGGCATCGGCCCGGCCGGTACCGGCAAGACCTACCTGGCCGTGGCCTGTGCGGTAGACGCCCTGGAGCGCGAACAGGTGCGACGCATCCTGTTGGTGCGCCCGGCGGTGGAAGCGGGCGAGAAACTGGGCTTTCTGCCCGGCGACCTGGCCCAGAAGATCGACCCGTACCTGCGCCCGCTGTACGACGCACTGTATGAAATGCTCGGCTTCGAATACGTGGCCAAGCTGATCGAGCGCCAGGTGATCGAGATCGCCCCGCTGGCCTATATGCGCGGCCGCACGTTGAACAACAGCTTCATCATCCTCGACGAAAGCCAGAACACCACGGTCGAACAGATGAAGATGTTCCTGACGCGCATCGGTTTCGGCTCCACGGCCGTGATCACCGGCGATATCACCCAGGTCGACCTGCCCAAGGGCACCAAGTCGGGCCTGGGCCAAGTAATCGAGGTGCTCAAGGACGTGCCGGGGATCAGCTTTACCCACTTCATGCCCAAGGACGTGGTGCGTCACCCGTTGGTACAGCGCATTGTCGAGGCCTACGAGCGTTTCGAACACCGCGACGACGGCCTGTCGAAGGACAACCGCCGCGATGCTTGAGCTTGACCTGCAACTGGCCACCGAAGCGCCAGCCCCCAGCGAAGCGCAGTTCCGCCAATGGTGCGCACTGGCCCTGCGCCAGCGCAGCGCTGACTCGGAACTGACCATCCGTCTGGTGGACGAACCTGAAGGCCGCGAGCTGAATCACACCTGGCGCCAGAAAGACTACGCAACCAATGTGCTGTCGTTCCCCGCCGATGTACCGGACGAACTGCTGGATATCCCGCTGCTGGGTGACCTGGTGATCTGCGTCGCCGTGGTGGAGCGCGAGGCGCAAGAACAAGGCAAGGCCCTTGAGGCCCACTGGGCCCATTTGGTCATGCACGGCTGCTTGCATCTGTTGGGCTACGACCATATAGATGATGAAGAAGCCGAAGAAATGGAAGCACTGGAACGAACGTTGCTTGCAGAGTTGGGTCATCCTGACCCCTATGCAGACGACGAACACTAATCGACACTCAACTGAAACAATCAAGGATTTAGAGTAATCGCTATGAGCGAAGACCGATCGAGCAACGGGCAAAAGTCATGGCTGGGTAAACTGACCCAGGCTTTTGCCCACGAGCCGAAAAACCGCCAGGAGCTGCTGGAGCTGCTGCGCGAGGCCCATCAGAACAAGTTGCTGGACAGCGAAGCGCTGGCCATCGTCGAAGGCGCCATCCAGGTAGCTGACCTGCAAGTTAGGGACATCATGGTCCCGCGTTCGCAGATGATCAGCATCAAGGCGACCCAGACCCCACGGGAATTCCTCCCGGCCGTGATCGACTCGGCGCACTCGCGCTACCCGGTGATCGGCGAAAGCCATGACGACGTCATGGGTGTCCTGCTGGCCAAGGACCTGCTGCCGTTGATCCTCAAGGAGAACGGCGACAGCTTCAACATCAAGGACCTGCTGCGTCCTGCGACCTTCGTGCCTGAATCCAAACGCCTGAATGTGCTGCTGCGCGAGTTTCGCGCCAACCACAATCACATGGCCATCGTCATTGACGAATACGGCGGCGTCGCGGGCCTGGTGACCATCGAAGACGTGCTGGAACAGATCGTCGGCGATATCGAAGACGAACACGATGTTGAAGAAGACAGCTACATCAAGCCGCTGCCCAGCGGTGATTTCCTGGTCAAGGCACTGACGCCGATCGAGAACTTCAACGAGTTCTTCGACAGCGGATTCTCCGACGATGAATTCGACACCGTCGGCGGCCTGGTGATGAGTGCGTTTGGCCATCTGCCCAAGCGTAACGAAACCACCGAGATCGGCGCCTATCGCTTCCGCATCCTCAATGCCGATAGCCGTCGCATCCACCTGATCCGCCTGACACCTATTGCCCGCTAAGGACTGATATGCGCCGTCTCACCGCACCCGGCTGGCCCGGTAACCTGCTGGCCGTGGTGGCCGGTGCTATCACCACCCTGGCGCTGGCGCCGTTCGATATCTGGCCGCTGGCACTGGTGGCGGTCGGGGTGTTCTATGCCGGAATGCGCCAACTGACACCACGCCAGGCCTTCGGGCGTGGCTGGTGCTTCGGTTTTGGCCTGTTTGGCGCGGGCACCAGCTGGATTTATTACAGCATCCACCACTTTGGTGGCGCTTCGGTGTTGCTGGCCGGGCTGTTGATGCTCGCCTTTACCGCCGCGATCGCCCTGTTCTTTGCCCTGCCTGCCTGGCTCTGGGCCCGCTGGCTGCGCCGTAACGAAGCGCCGCTGGCCGATGCCCTGGCGTTTGCCGCGCTGTGGGTGGGCCAGGAAGCATTTCGCGGCTGGTTCCTCACCGGCTTTCCCTGGCTGTACTCCGGTTATAGCCAGCTCGACGGCCCGCTGGCCGGGCTCGCGCCGCTGGGCGGGGTGTGGCTGATTTCGTTTGCCCTGGCCTTGAGCGCGGCGCTGATCGTCAACCTGCCGCGTTTGCTGGCGGCCAGGCGCAACGCGTTCATCGCCACGGGCCTGGTGCTGCTGGTTGCGCCCTGGGCGATTGGCGTGGCGCTCAAGCACCACGCCTGGACCAGCCCTGCCGGTGAACCGCTGACCGTCGCGGCGATCCAGGGCAATGTCGAGCAGAGCATGAAGTGGGACCCGGCGCAGCTCAATGAGCAACTGGCGCTGTACCGCGACATGAGTTTTGCCTCCAAGCGCGTGGACCTGCTGATCTGGCCGGAAACCGCCGTGCCGGTGCTCAAGGAGTCCGTCGAGGGCTACCTGGCAATGATGGGCAAGTTCGCCGCCGACCGGGATGCGGCGATGATCACCGGCGTGCCGATCCGCCAGGAAGTACGCCACGAAAAGCGCTATTTCAATGGCATCACCGTGGTTGGCCAGGGTGATGGCACCTATTTGAAGCAGAAACTGGTGCCCTTTGGCGAGTACGTGCCGCTGCAGGATGTGCTGCGCGGCCTGATTGCGTTCTTCGACCTGCCGATGTCGGACTTTGCCCGCGGGCCTGAGGACCAGGCCATGCTGCAAGCCAAGGGTTATCAGATCGCGCCATATATCTGCTACGAAGTGGTCTACCCGGAGTTTGCCGCCGGCCTCGCCGCCCGCAGCGACTTGTTGCTGACCATCAGCAATGACACCTGGTTCGGCACCTCCATCGGCCCCTTGCAACACCTGCAAATGGCCCAGATGCGCGCCCTGGAAGCCGGCCGCTGGATGATTCGCGCGACCAACAACGGCGTGACCGGCCTGATCAACCCATTCGGGCAGATCACCGAGCAGATCCCGCAGTTCGAACGCGGCATCCTCTATGGGGAAGTGGTGCCGATGCACAACCTGACGCCATACCTGCAATGGCGTTCGTGGCCGCTGATCATCCTGTGCCTGGGGCTGTTTGGCTGGGCGCTGCTGGCCGGGCGCATGGCCAAGACCGTCTAACAGACACCCAAGCCCCAATGTGGGAGCGGGCTTGCCCGCGATGGCGGTATATCAGTCAGCATTTTCAGTGACCGACCCACCTCCATCGCGGGCAAGCCCGCTCCCACACAAGCCCCACATTTTGATTTGCGCCATCAACGATAGAACAGGCGGTAACCTACCTGCCCCACCGCCTCATTGATTAACTGCCCGCTCTGCCAGATCGACTTGAACTCCGGCATCCAGCCGCCCAGCGGCCGGGCATTGTCCACTCCCAGGAAGCCGACCGGCGCCGGCACCACGGTAAAGCCGGCCTTCTCGAAGCTCCACACTGAGCGCGGCATATGCCAGGCCTGGGTCACGACTACCACGCGCTTGACGCCCTGGGGCAACAGGATCTCGGCGCTCATCTGCGCATTTTCCCAGGTGGTGCGGCTGCGCTCTTCCTTCCAGCGTACGGCCACACCAAAGTCTTGCTGCATCGACACCGCCATCAACTCTGCCTCGCTGGGCGGCGTGCCATAGTGCAGGCCGCCGGTGGTCAGCACCGGCAAGCCCGAGGCCTTGGCCAATCGCGCAGCGTAGCGCTGACGCTCCAGGCCCACACCTGTCGGCTGATCAGCGCCCCAGGCCGGGTCACCGCGCTCGCGGCCCGAGCCCAGCACCACAATGGCATCGGCCCGTTGTGCCAGGCTGGCCCAGTCGTCCAGGGCCAATGGCGGCTCGGTTTCCAGGGCACGCGCGCCCCACTCCACCATCACCGGCAGGCTGATCAGCCACATCCCGCCAAACCCCAGGGCAAAGCACACGCCAGCCAAGCGTGGGCGAGTGCGGCGAAACCACCAGGCAAGGGCCAGCAGCAGCAAGAGAATGCCGGGCGGCAGCAATAATTGTTTGATGAAATAACGAATAGGCATCGAGCATCTCCAAAGATGCCCGAAGCCTAAGGTGTAACGGGGTTTAGCGACAATCTTTACCAGCGGCGGATAACGCTGAGCAGGTTACTTGAATCGTACAGACCGCAGCTTTTCCGGGCCGCGGCCGGCCGACAAGTCCTTGAGCCATACCACCTTGGACGATCGCACCGCCTCCCTAGCTGGCACAGGAGCCACCCATTGCGGGATTGGGCGCGCGTTCAAGTCCAGGTAGGCCTTGATCACTTCAAACTCTGCAGGGCTCAAGCCTCGCAGTTCCAGCTCATCGGGCCGTTCGTCACGCAATCGGCCCGCGGTTCTTGCTGCGTCCAGTGCTCGACCCAAGCGGTCGATCAGTCCTTCATACACTTCCGGTTTCGTTCTCATTCGCTGCGAATCAACCATCCCCTCACCTCATTAAAGATAAGTCTCACTCCCCAATAAACAGCGTAGCTGCGCTGACGCAACCAACCGCGCGCCGCGACCAACGGCCTGCGCTGCGCAATCAGGGTTTCCCTCGATAGAGTGGGGTCATGTATGCTACGGCGCTTCCTGTAACTCCACTTCCCGCAGGGTTTGGGCACGGACGCGCCGCTTTTTGGTGTCGATCAACCCGGACAATGCACCGAAGAGGATTAGGCCACCCCTATTCAGTTCAAAAGTAGCCATGCACGAACAATATCAGCCCCGTGAAATAGAAAATGCCGCCCAAACTTTCTGGGATGAGCAAAAGTCCTTTGAAGTCAGTGAACAGCCAGGCAAGGAGACTTACTACTGCCTATCGATGTTCCCTTACCCCAGCGGCAAACTACACATGGGGCACGTGCGTAACTACACCATCGGCGACGTGATTTCCCGCTACCAGCGCATGCTCGGCAAAAACGTCCTGCAACCTATGGGTTGGGACGCCTTCGGCATGCCTGCGGAAAACGCCGCGATGAAAAACAACGTGGCGCCCGCCAAGTGGACCTACGAAAACATCGCCTACATGAAGACCCAGCTGCGCAGCCTGGGCCTGGCCGTGGACTGGTCGCGCGAAGTGACCACCTGCAAGCCGGACTACTACCGCTGGGAACAATGGCTGTTCACTCGCCTGTTCGAAAAAGGCGTGATCTACAAAAAAAGCGGCACCGTGAACTGGGATCCGGTCGACCAGACCGTCTTGGCCAACGAGCAGGTGATCGACGGTCGCGGCTGGCGTTCCGGCGCGCTGATCGAGAAGCGCGAAATCCCGATGTACTACTTCAAGATCACCGCCTATGCCGATGAGCTCTTGTCGAGCCTCGACGACCTGCCGGGCTGGCCTGAACAGGTCAAGACCATGCAGCGCAACTGGATCGGCAAGTCCAAGGGCATGGAAGTGCAGTTCCCGTACAACGTGGATTCCATAGGCGTTGCTGGCGCACTGAAAGTCTTCACCACCCGTCCAGACACCCTGATGGGCGCGACCTACGTCGCCGTGGCCGCCGAACACCCGCTGGCCACCCTGGCCGCAAAAAACAACCCTGAGTTGCAGGCCTTTATCGCCGAATGCAAAGGCGGCAGCGTGGCCGAAGCCGACGTCGCCACCCAGGAGAAAAAGGGCCTGCCGACCTCGCTGTTTGTCGAGCACCCACTGACCGGCGAAAAACTGCCGGTATGGGTCGCCAACTATGTGCTGATGCACTACGGCGATGGCGCAGTAATGGCAGTGCCCGCCCACGACGAGCGCGATTTCGAATTCGCCACCAAGTACAACCTGCCGATCAAGTCCGTGGTGCGCACCAGCTCCGGTGAAACCAACCCGGCCCCGTGGCAGGACGCTTATAACGAACACGGCACCCTGATCAACTCCGGCGAGTTCGACGGCCTGGACTTCGCAGGCGCCTTCGACGCCATGGAAGTCGCCCTGATCAAGAAAAACCTCGGTGCCTCGCGCACCCAGTTCCGCCTGCGCGACTGGGGCATCAGCCGCCAGCGCTACTGGGGCTGCCCGATCCCGATCATCCACTGCGAAAGCTGTGGCGACGTACCGGTACCGGAAGACCAATTGCCGGTGGTGCTGCCCGAAGACGTGGTGCCGGACGGCGCCGGTTCGCCATTGGCGCGCATGCCCGAGTTCTACGAGTGCAGTTGCCCGAAATGCGGCCAGCCTGCCAAGCGTGAAACCGACACCATGGACACCTTCGTCGAGTCCTCGTGGTACTACGCCCGCTACGCCTCGCCGCACTATGAAGGCGGCCTGGTGGAAAAATCCGCGGCCGACCACTGGTTGCCGGTGGACCAGTATATTGGTGGCATCGAACACGCGATCCTGCACCTGCTGTACGCACGCTTCTTCCACAAGCTGATGCGTGACGAAGGCCTGGTCAGCTCCGACGAGCCGTTCAAGAACCTGCTGACCCAGGGCATGGTGATCGCCGAGACTTACTATCGCCGCGAAGCCAATGGCGCCTACACCTGGTTCAACCCGGCGGACGTGGAGCTTGAGCGTGACAGCAAGGCCAAGGTGATCAGTGCCAAGTTGAAATCCGACGGCCTGCCGGTGGAAATCGGCGGCACCGAGAAGATGGCCAAGTCGAAGAACAACGGCGTCGACCCACAGTCGATGATCGACCAGTTCGGCGCCGACACCTGCCGCCTGTTCATGATGTTCGCCTCGCCGCCTGACATGAGCGCCGAATGGTCGGACTCCGGTGTCGAAGGTTCGCACCGTTTCCTCAAGCGCGTCTGGCGCCTGGCGCATGCCCATATCAGCCAGGGCTTGCCGGGCAAGCTGGACGTGGCGTCGTTGAGCGACGAGCAGAAGCTCATTCGCCGCAGCACCCACCTGGCCATCAAGCAAGCCAGCCAGGACGTGGGCCAGCACCACAAGTTCAACACCGCCATCGCCCAGGTCATGACGCTGATGAACGTGCTGGAAAAAGCGCCACAGGCTACCGAACAAGACCGCGCACTGGTGCAGGAAGGCCTGGAAGCAGTCGTCCTGCTGCTGGCGCCGATCACCCCGCACATCAGCCACGACCTGTGGAGCCAGTTGGGCCACAGCGGCGCGGTGATCGACGCTGCATGGCCGGTCGCGGATGACAGCGCCCTGGTACAGGACACGCTGCAACTGGTGATTCAGGTCAACGGCAAGCTGCGCGGCCAGATCGACATGCCTGCCAGCGCCAGCCGCGAAGAAGTCGAAGCTGCCGCGCGTAGCAACGAGAACGTGCTGCGCTTCACCGAAGGCCTGACGATCCGCAAAGTGATCGTGGTGCCCGGCAAACTGGTCAATATCGTCGCTAGCTAATCGGATCGGGCGCCAGGGCAAGAGCCCCGGCGCCGAACAAAACCTCCAGGGCCTCGATAAGGCCCACATGGTTTCAAGGGGAGCAACAAAATGATCAAACGCAACCTGCTGGTTATGGGCCTTGCCGTACTGCTGAGCGCTTGCGGCTTCCAGCTGCGCGGCACTGGCACCACGGAACTGGCGATCAAGGAACTGGATGTCAGCGCGCGCAACGCCTATGGCGAAACCGTGACCCAGCTGCGCCAAACCCTGGAAAACAGCGGCGTCAAAGTCTATAACGGTGCGGCTTACAAGCTGGTACTGATCGACGAGAAAGAGACCCAGCGTAACCTCAGCTACGCCAGTGCCGGCCGGTCTTCGGATATCGAGTTGAGCAGCGTGCTCATGTTCCAGATCCAGGGCCACGACCAATTGCCGCTGATCAGCGACAAGCTGCAAGTGCAGAAAGTCGTGACGCATGACGGCAACAACCTGGTGGGTTCCGACACTGAGGTCAATCAGGTGCGCAATGAAATGCGCCGTGACCTGGTCCAGCGTATGGTCCTGCGCCTGCAAATGATCAGCCCGGCCCAGCTCGACGCTTTGCAACAGACTGCCGACGCCAAGGCCAAGGCAGATGCCGAGGCGCTGAAAGCCGCGCAGGACTACGAAAACAGCATTCCCAAGCAATCGCCTGTTGAAGTCCCTGCCGAGTAAACCAGGCGGGGCGCGTCATGCGCCCCGTCCATCCAGCCTATGAAACTCGCCCCCGCCCAACTCGCCAAACACCTGCAAGGCAACCTCGCGCCTGTGTACATCGTCAGTGGCGATGATCCGCTGTTGTGCCAGGAAGCTGCCGACACCATCCGCCAGGCTGCGCGCCAGCAAGGCTTTGATGAACGCCAGGTGTTCAGCGCCGATGCCAGCTTCGACTGGGGCACCCTGCTCCAGGCCGGGGCGAGCATGTCGCTGTTTGCCGAAAAACGCCTGCTGGAGCTGCGCCTGCCCTCGGGCAAGCCCGGCGACAAAGGCGCGGCGGCCCTGATGGAGTATTGCGCCCGCCCCGCCGAGGACACGCTGTTGCTGATCAGCCTGCCCAAGCTCGATGGCAGTGCGCAGAAGACCAAATGGGGTAAGGCCCTGGTGGAAGGGGCGCAAACCCAGTTCATCCAGATCTGGCCAGTCGACAGCAATCAGTTGCCACAATGGATTCGCCAACGCCTGTCCCAAGCCGGGTTGTCTGCCAGCCAGGACGCGATCGAGTTGATCGCCGCCCGGGTTGAAGGCAACTTGCTGGCCGCCGCCCAGGAAATCGAAAAGCTCAAGCTGATGGCCGAAGGTGGCCAGATCACCGTCGAGACAGTGCAAGGCGCGGTGGCCGACAGCGCGCGTTTTGACGTGTTCGGGCTGGTGGATGCGATCCTCAATGGCGACGCGGCCCATGCCTTGCGCATGCTCGAAGGGCTGCGCGGTGAAGGGGTCGAGCCGCCGGTGATTCTCTGGGCCCTGGCGCGGGAGTTGCGCTTGCTGGCCAATATCGCCCTGCAATACAGCCAGGGTACGCCGCTGGACAAGGCTTTCAGCCAAGCCCGCCCGCCGGTATGGGACAAGCGCAAGCCCCTGATGAGCAAGGCCCTGCAACGGCACTCGGCGCAACGCTGGGCGCAACTGTTGCTCGAAGCCCAGCGCATCGATGCGCAGATCAAGGGCCAGGCGGCTGGGTCGCCGTGGATGAGCTTGAGCCGTTTGTCGCTGCTGATGTCCGGCCAGCGCCTGGCACTGCCAGCCGAATAGCACGCTCGCCCAAACACCACAAATCCAATGTAGGAGCTGGCTTGCCAGCGATGGCATCACCACGGTGTGACTGACATACCGAGGTGCTTGCATCGCTGGCAAGCCAGCTCCTACAGGTTTGATCGTCGCCGTATTCAGGTCTTTGATATTTCCTACATCGCGCCGGGCTGGACAGCAGCCAAACTTCGGCAGATGATTCGCACCGCATCACCCACCCCATCGGAGAGTCCCGATCATGAGCAAAAAGCCATCCAAGCATGGCCCCAACAAGGCCAAATCCATCATCGCCCAGCCGTTGTTCCGCAGTCGCCAGGAACCCGCCGGCAAAGGCAAAGGCAGCTACCGCCGCGAAGCCTTCCAGTCTAATAGCTGGGAGGCTTCTTACTTTCTGGCTTCCTGAAGGCAAGCGCCCCTCTGGCATGATAAGGTCTGCACCTGATTCGTATTTCCTGGACCTGTGCATGCCCTCTAGTCTTTCCCGTCGTTGGCACCTTCGCCAATTGATTGCTGCCTCCAGCCTGATCCTGTTAGTCGCCTGCGCCGAAAAACCCACCGCCGCCGACGCTCAGCCCCTGCCCACGCTCCAGACCGCACCGGTTGCCGCACCCGCCGTAGTTGCGCCCCTGGCCGTGAGCAATCTCGATATCCAGCCGACCCAGACCTTTGCCCAATGGCAGGCAGGTTTTCGCGTCGAAGCGCTGAAAGCCGGTATCACCCCTGCAGTATTCGACACGGCCTTCGCCAACGTCACCCCTGACATGGCGGTCATCCGTGCCGACCGCAGCCAACCGGAGTTTTCCCGCCCGGTATGGGAATACCTCAACGGCGCCCTGTCGCCGCTGCGTGTGCGCAACGGCCAGGCCCTGCTGATCAAGCACGCCGATATCCTGCAAAGCATCGAGCAGCGCTACGGTGTCGATCGCCAGGTACTGGTCTCGGTGTGGGGCATGGAAAGCAACTTCGGTTCGTTCCAGGGCAATAACTCGGTGATCCGCTCCCTGGCGACCCTGGCCTACGAAGGCCGCCGCCCGGCATTCGCCCAGGCGCAGTTGCTGGCTGCGCTGCAAATCATCCAGCACGGTGATATCCCGGCCGAACAGATGCGCGGTTCCTGGGCCGGCGCCATGGGCCAGACCCAATTCATACCGACCACCTACAACACCCACGCGGTGGACTTCGATGGCGACGGTCGCCGCGACATCTGGAACAGCTCGGCCGACGCCCTCGCCTCCACCGCGCACTACCTGCAAAGCTCGGGCTGGCAGAAAGGCCAACCGTGGGGCTTTGAGGTGCGGCAATTGCCGGTGAACTTCGACTATGCCCTGGCGGATGGTGCAGTGCGCAAGCCGGTCGGCGAGTGGATGAAACTCGGGCTGCAGGTGCCGGTCGGGGCCAGCGTGCCACCCAACGTAGAAACGCTATCGGCCGCCCTGCTGCTGCCGGCCGGCCATCGTGGCCCGGCGTTCCTGGTGCTGGACAACTTCCGCGCAATCCTCAAGTACAACAACTCGTCGTCCTACGCCCTGGCGGTCGGCCTGTTGTCCGAGCGCTTTGGCGGTGGTGGGGTGATTCGCGGGGATTGGCCAACGGACGAACTGCCGCTGACCCGCTCCCAGCGTATCGAATTGCAGACGGTGTTGAGTGCCAAGGGCTATGAGGCTGGCAACCCGGACGGGATTATCGGCGCCAATACGCGCAAGGCGATTCGGGCGGCGCAGCAGTCGTTGGGCTGGCCGGCGGATGGGTATCCGACAGTGAAGTTGTTGGAGTCGTTGCGTAGCCGCTAGATCGGTGCAGGGCGACTGCCGCTCCCACATTTGGAATGCAATTCCCTGTGGGAGCCAGCTTGCTCGCGATAGCGTACTGACAGGCGGCAAAACACTCAGAGCCGAGACACCACATCCTGCTCCAGCACCAGCCGCTGTTCCCCCGCATCCAGGCGCACCACCGCACCCATCGGCAAGGTCAGGTTCGGGTCGCAATGGCCGCTGCGCCAGCCGGACAGGACCGGAACACAGAACGGTTGGAAGGTCTGCTTCAACAACCGCTCCAGCGCCACACTATCCACCCCCGCCACATCCCCCACCAGCACACCGCGCACCTGCGCCAGCTTGCCCGCCAGGCGCAAGTGCGTCAGCAGGCGGTCGATGCGGTAGATCGGCTCGTTGACGTCCTCGATAAACAGAATGATGCCGTCGGCATCAAGCTCAAAGGGCGTGCCCATCACGGCCGCGATCATCGACAGGTTGCCCCCCAACAGGCGCCCACAGGCGATGCCAGGCTCAACGGTGGTCAACGGGTACGCCACTGGGTGCGCCAGCACACTGCCAGCGCCCAGCCGCCCACGCAGCAGGCTGAACAGTGATGATTCGGTGGGTTGTTGCTTGTCACCGAGCAGGTCGGCATTCAGCATCGGGCCGTGGAAAGTCACGAAGCCGGCGTAGCGACTGATCGCCAAGTGCAGCGCGGTGATATCGCTGTAGCCGACGAAGGGCTTGGGATTGGCCGCCAGCAGCGCGAAATCCACGCTGTCGAGCAAGCGTGGGGTGCCGTAGCCGCCGCGCAGGCAGAAGATGGCGTCGATCTCGGGGTCGGCAAAGGCCGCATGCAGGTCACGCAGGCGGACTTTATCGCTGCCGGCCAGGTAGCCATCGCGCTCATACACCCCCGAGAAGATCCGCAGCTCGTAGCCACGGGCGCGCATCCATTGCCCGGCCTTTTCAACATCCAGCGCGGCGGGACCGGCGGGAGCGATGAGGCCGATCACGCCTTCGGCGCGCAGGGCGGGTACGGCGGTGGCAAGCGGGTCAGTCATCCTTGGTTCTCCCTATTCTGTACAGCGCAACGAACTGTGGGAGCGGGCTTGCCCGCGATGCAGACGCCTCGGTGTATCAGTTGCACCGAGGCGATGCTATCGCGGGCAAGCCCGCTCCCACACAAGCCAGCTCCATACACACCCATCCAGACAGATGGGCGCCAAGGCTCAGGAAACCAGGCTAGCCTTGACCAGCTTGGCCTGCTCGTCGGCGTGGTACGACGAACGCACCAGCGGGCCCGAGGCGACGTTCTTGAAGCCCATCTTGTAACCTTCTTCGGCAAACCAGGCAAAGGTGTCCGGGTGCACGAAACGCTGCACCGGCAAGTGGCTGCGCGACGGTTGCAGGTACTGACCGAGGGTCAGCATGTCGATGTCGTGTTCGCGCATGCGCTTCATGACTTCGATGACTTCTTCGTCGGTTTCGCCCAGGCCCAGCATCAGGCCGGACTTGGTGGGGATGTGCGGCATCATCTGCTTGAATTTCTGCAGCAGGGTCAGCGACCACTGGTAGTCCGAACCCGGGCGCGCGGCCTTGTACAGGCGTGGCACGGTTTCCAGGTTGTGGTTGAACACATCTGGCGGCTCGGCGGCGGTGATTTCCAGGGCGACGTCCATGCGGCCACGGTAGTCCGGGACCAGGGTCTCGAGCATCACATTCGGCGACAATTTGCGGATTTCACGGATGCAGTCAGCAAAGTGCTGGGCACCGCCGTCGCGCAGGTCATCGCGGTCTACCGAGGTGATCACCACATACTTGAGTTTCAGGTCGGCAATGGCGATGGCCAGGCTTTCTGGCTCGTTGACGTCCAGTGGCTTGGGCCGGCCATGGCCAACGTCGCAGAACGGGCAGCGACGGGTGCAGATGTCACCCATGATCATGAAGGTCGCGGTGCCGCCAGAGAAGCACTCGCCCAGGTTCGGGCAGGAGGCTTCTTCGCACACGCTGTGCAGTTTGTGTTTGCGCAGCAGCGCCTTGATACGGTCGACTTCCGGCGAGACCGGGATGCGCACGCGAATCCAGTCGGGCTTTTTCGGCAGTTCGGTGGTCGGAATGATCTTCACCGGGATGCGTGCAACCTTCTCGGCGCCGCGCAGCTTGACGCCGGCTTCCACCTTGGCACGCGGAGCCGGGGCCGGACGGTCGGTAATGTCCAGCGTCGGGATCATGGTTTGCACAACATCAGTAGTCATATCAGTCGATTCCGCCCGTCAGGGTCGTCTGCTCAGCATAGTCGAGGTGTTTGACGAGCTGCGCGCGCAGCCGGGCACTTACCTCGGCAAATTCTATGGGTGTTGCGTGATCGCTCAACTGGGTCATGGCCAAACCGGCGTAACCACAGGGATTGATCCGGAGAAACGGCGCCAGGTCCATGTCCACGTTCAGGGCCAGGCCATGAAAGGAACAGCCATGACGAATACGCAGGCCCAGGGAGGCGATTTTCGCGCCGTTGACATACACACCTGGAGCATCGGGCTTGGCCGCGGCAGTCACACCGTAACTGGCCAGCAGCTCGATCAGGCAGTTCTCCATGCGACTGACCAGCTCACGCACGCCATAACCCAGCTTGCGCACATCCAGCAGCAAGTAAGCCACCAGTTGTCCGGGCCCATGGTAAGTCACTTGACCACCCCGGTCGACCTGCACCACCGCAATATCACCCGGAAGTAGTAGATGCTCGGCCTTGCCAGCCTGGCCCTGGGTGAATACCGGCGGGTGCTCCACCAGCCAGATTTCGTCGGGAGCCGAGCTGCCGCGCTCATTGGTAAAGCGCTGCATGGCGTGCCAGACAGGCTCGTACGCCATCTGGCCGAGCTCGCGAAAGCCCAGGACCTGTGACATCACAACACCATATGTACGAAACCGGTGGCTCGCAGTTCGCTGTTGATGTCGTAAAGCTGGTCTTGACCGGTCGCAACGATGTGCAACTGGATCGTGGTGTACTTACCGTTGGTGCTCAAGCGCTCATCCACACGGTTGTCGTTGATCGTTGCGTGTTTACGCATGATCTCGAGGATCTTGTCTTTGTTGCCCACACCGGTATCGCTGATCACCTTGACGGGATAGTCCGTCACCGGGAATTCGATCTTTGGCGCCTTTACTTCTTTATCGGTCATGGCGTAACGGCCTCGTAAGCGGTAAGCCGTGGCGACGAGCAAAGCCCCGCGTCGGATCAACGCAGGGCTTTGCGGGTGCACACAATCAGTTGAACAAGCCGTAGAAGAATAGACGGATGCTATCCCACACGCGGCGGAAGATACCACCTTCCTCAACGGCGTCGAGTGCGATCAGATCGGCGCTGTGTACGACTTTGTCGTCCAGCTTCACTTCGACTTTACCGATCACATCGCCCTTGGCGATTGGCGCGGTCAGTTGTGGGTTCATGGTCATGCTGGCAGCCAGTTTCTTCAGCTGGCCTTTAGGCATGGTCAAGGTCAGGTCGTCAGCCAGGCCGGCCTTGACTTGACGCTCGGTGCCTTTCCACACAGGAGCCTGGGCCAGCTCAGCGCCCTTCTGGTAGAAGGTCTGGGTTTCGAAGAAGCGGAAACCGTAGGTCAGCAGCTTCTGGGTTTCAGCCGCACGGGCCTGCTCGCTGTTGGTGCCGAACACCACGGCGATCAAGCGTTGGCCATCACGCACAGCCGAAGACACCATGCAGTAGCCGGCCTCGTCGGTGTGGCCGGTTTTCAGGCCATCGACGGTCTTGTCGCGCCACAGCAACAGGTTGCGGTTAGGCTGCTTGATGTTGTTCCAGAAGAATTCTTTCTGGGAGTAGATGGCGTAGTGCACCGGGTCGACACGAATGATCGCGCGGGCCAGGATCGCCATGTCATGGGCCGACGAGTAGTGGTCTGGGTTTGGCAGGCCGGTCGGGTTCATGAAGTGGCTGTTGGTCATGCCCAGGTCAGTCACGGTTTTGTTCATCATGTCGGCGAATGCATCTTCGCTGCCGGCAATATGCTCGGCCAGGGCGACGCTGGCGTCGTTACCGGACTGGATGATGATGCCGTGCAGCAGGTCGCTGACAGTCACCTGGGAGCCGACCTTGATGAACATCCGCGAACCGCCGGTACGCCAGGCGTTTTCGCTGACGGTCACCGGATCGTTTTCACCGATCTGGCCGCGACGGATTTCCAGGGTCGCGATGTAGGCGGTCATCAGCTTGGTCAGGCTGGCCGGCGGCAGGCGCTGGTCACCGTTGTTTTCGACCAGCACGTTGCCGCTTGCGGCATCCATGAGCACGTAGGACTTGGCAGCCAGTTGCGGTGGCGCTGGCATCATTTCGACGGCCCAGGCAGCGGGCGCGATGATCAGCGGGACAAGCAGGCACAGGCGTTTGGCTAAGGTGGTGATGTTCATCCGTCTCTCGAAATTGCTTATGGAAACTTGCCCTCGCGGGCAAAACTATTCAGACAGCCCGTTGCCAGGCTGTCGCGTATTCAGTTGCCAGCTCAACCCTTGCCTTCGGGTTTTTATTATTCGACGAGCCTGCAACCAGGGCCCCGGCACGCAAACGCGCCAGCACCCCAGATCCGCTACTGCTTATTCGGCGCTGACCACGCTGGGCTGACCCAGGTTGGCCAGTCGCACGCTGTTCTGCACCTGGGCAATCTCGCCCGCCGAGCCGATGGGGCCCAGGCGTACCCGGTGCAGGGTCTGCTGGTTACGCACGATGGAGCTGATAAACACTGGCGCGCTGACCATCCCGCTGAGCTTGGACCTTAACAGTTCTGCCGCATCCGGGTTGGCGAAAGCGCCGACTTGCAGGTACTGCCCGCCCGCGGCACTGCCCGGCGCCGCCTGTGGCACGGCCACGACTGGCGCGGCGTGCTGCTGGGGCGGCGGCGTCCACTGCTCGACCTTGCCCGCCGAAGCGGTGATCTGCGGTTGTGCGCTTTGTGGTTCGTTGAGCATCAATGGCGCTGGCTTGCCGCGCTGGGCCCAGTACTGGGCCGGATCGATGCCTTCGACCTTGACCCGCGCCGTGCCGGTTTCGGCATAGCCGAGTTTTTTCGCGGCAGCGTAGGACAAGTCGATAATTCGGTCGGAGTAGAACGGCCCGCGGTCGTTGACCCGCAGGATCACCACGCGGTTGTTGTCCAGGTTGGTCACCCGTACGTAGGCCGGCAGCGGCAGGGTCTTGTGCGCCGCGCTCATGCCATACAGGTCATACACTTCGCCGTTGGCGGTGTTCTGGCCGTGGAACTTGGTGCCGTACCAGGATGCGGTGCCCGACTGCACGTAGTTCTTGGACTCTTGCAGCGGGAAGTAGGTCTTGCCCAGCACCGTGTAGGGGTTGGCTTTATAGTTGCCGGTATGCAGGGTCGGCGTGGCATCCGGGATGCGCGAGACATCGACGTCCCACCACGGCGCGCCGTCCTTGTGGGCCCGGTTGATATCCAGCCCCGGCTGCGCGCGGACTACCGGGCCACTGGCCTTCTGCGCCGGCGCGCGGCTGGTGGAGCAACTGACAACCAGCAAGGACAATGCGGCCAGCGCCACCAGCTTGAGCGGTTTATTGATCGGCGATACCCGCATTACTTGACGCCCCGTGCTTGAACCAGCATGTCTGACAGCTGATGCACGGCCATGGCGTACATCACACTGCGGTTATAACGCGTGATTGCGTAAAAATTCTTCAGGCCCATCCAGTATTCCGGGCCGTCTGCACCTTCCAGGCGGAAGGCAGTAACCGGCATATCATCGCGCAGCGCATCATGACTTGACCAGCCCAGCGCCCGCAACTCCCCGACGGTTTTCACCGGCTCGATGCCCTGGGTCAGGCCTTCATCGGCGCGATCGCCCGTGACATCGGCGCGGATCACCACCGGCTCGCCAGCCACCCAGCCATGACGCTTGAAGTAGCTGGCAACGCTGCCGATGGCATCATCGGGGTTGCTCCAGATGTTGATATGGCCATCACCGTCAAAATCCACGGCGTAGGCGCGAAAGCTGCTGGGCATGAACTGCGGCAGGCCCATGGCCCCGGCGTAGGAGCCTTTGAGGGTCAGCGGGTCGACCTGCTCTTCACGGGCCAGCAGCAGGAACTCACGCAGCTCCTTGCGGAAGAATTCGGCGCGGGGCGGATAATCGAAGCCCAGGGTCGACAAGGCGTCGATCACCCGGTAACTGCCGGTATTGCGCCCGTAAAAGGTTTCAACGCCGATGATCGAGACGATCACCTGGGCCGGCACGCCATATTCCTGCTCGGCACGGGCCAGCACGGCCTCGTGCTGCCGCCAGAAATCCACACCCCGCGCCACGCGGGCGTCGGTGAGGAACATCGGGCGATAGTCCTTCCACTGCTTGACGCGTTCGGCGGGGCGGGAAATGGCGTCGAGTATCGCCTGCTTGCGCTGCGCCTCACGGAACACGCCCATCAGTTGTTCGCCGGCGAAACCATAGTCACGCGTCATCTCACCGACAAATTCGGCGACCTGGGGCGAGCCGTCGTAATCGCCGGCCAGGGCTGGCTGTGCAGCGCCAAAGGCGCCCAACAAGCCCAGGCAGGACGCATATCGAGCAGCCCAGCCGCGCATTGCTTGCATTGACATCTTCACCTTATTCAAACCTGTGCGATCCACTTGCGATGGGTATGGATCGACATCAAAACCCCAAACGCTGACAGTAATGTCACCAGCGAAGTTCCGCCGTAGCTAATGAACGGCAACGGCACCCCAACCACCGGCAGCAGGCCACTGACCATACCGATGTTGACGAAAACGTAAACAAAAAAAGTCATTGTCAGCGCACCGGCGAGCAATTTGCCGAACAACGTCTGCGCTTGCGCGGTAATCACCAGGCCACGCCCGATCAACAGCAAGTAGATCAGCAGCAGTGCGCAAATGCCCACCAGGCCGAACTCCTCACCCATCACCGCGATGATAAAGTCGGTGTGGCTTTCCGGCAGGAAGTCCAGGTGCGACTGGGTGCCCAGCAACCAGCCCTTGCCAAACACGCCGCCGGAACCGATGGCCGCCTTGGACTGGATGATGTTCCAACCGGTGCCCAACGGATCGCTCTCGGGATCGAGGAAGGTCAAGACCCGCTGCTTCTGATAATCGTGCATGAAGAAGAACCACATGGCGACAGCCACCGGCACGGCTGCCACCAGCACGCTGATGATCCAGCGCCAGCGCAGGCCGCCCATGAACAGCACGAACGCACCGCCGGCGAGAATCAGCAGGCCGGTGCCGAGGTCGGGCTGGCGCACGATCAGGATGAACGGAATGCCGATCAGGATCAGGCTGATGCCTACGTGCTTGAGCTGGGGCGGCAAGGTGCGCTTGGCCAGGTACCAGGCGATGGTCGCCGGCATCAGGATCTTCATGAATTCCGAGGGCTGGAAGCGAATCACCCCCGGGATATTGATCCAGCGGGTGGCGCCCATGGCGTTATGCCCCATGACGTCCACCACCACCAGCAGCAGCACGCCTGCGACGTATCCCAGCGGCACCCAGCGCGCCATGAAACGCGGCTCCAGCTGGGCAATGACCACCATCGACAACAGGCCCAGGCCGAACGACGACGCTTGCTTGATCAGCAGGTCCCAGTTCTTGCCACTGGCCGAATACAGTACGAACAGGCTGCCGGCCGCCAGGGTCAGCAGCAGGATCAGCAACGGGCCATCAATGTGCATGCGCTGCAACAAGGTGGCGCGGCGACGCATCACATCCTCACTGGAGAGAATGCGGTCGAAATTACTCTTCACGGGCCGTAGCCTCCGCGCTTGAAGGGTTGGCAAACTCAGGCCTGAGCTTGCCGTCCTGGTCCAGCAACCAGGCATCCATGATCTGGCGCACCACCGGGGCGGCCACGCCGGAACCGGACTCGCCGTTCTCGACCATCACCGCCACGGTGATTTTCGGGTTGTCGGCCGGGGCAAAACCGACAAACAAGGCGTGGTCGCGATGGCGTTCCTGAACCTTGGAGCGGTCGTATTTCTCGCCCTGCTTGATCGCCACTACCTGGGCGGTACCGCTCTTGCCGGCGATCCGGTATTGCGCGCCAGCAGCGGCCTTGCGCGCAGTACCGCGCGCGCCGTGCATCACTTGCTGCATACCATGGTTGACCTTGGTCCAGTCGGAAGAATCACGCAGGACGATGTCCGGGATCGGGTTTTCATCCACCGGTTTCTCACCCTCGATAGTCTTGGCCAGGTGCGGGCGGATCCACTTGCCCTTGCTGGCGACCAGCGCCGTAGCCTGGGCCAGCTGCAAGGGCGTGGCCTGCATATAGCCCTGGCCGATCCCCAGGATCAGGGTTTCCCCCGGGAACCAGGCCTGGCGCCGGGTAGCACGCTTCCACTCGCGGGAAGGCATCAAGCCAGGGGATTCTTCAAACATGTCCAGGGACACTTTCTGACCGAGGCCGAACTTGCCCATGTAGGTCGATAAACGATCGATCCCCAGCTTGTGGGCCAGGTCATAGAAGTAGGTGTCGTTGGATCGCATGATCGCCGTATCCAGGTCCACATAGCCGTCACCGGTGCGGTTCCAGTTACGGTACTTGTGATCGTAGTTGGGCAACATGTAGTAACCCGGGTCGAAAACCCGGCTGGAAGCAGTGACAACCCCCGCATCCAGGCCGGCAATCGCCACCGCCGGCTTGATGGTCGAGCCTGGCGGATACAGGCCGCGCAGCACCCGGTTGAACAACGGCCGGTCGATGGAATCGCGCAGCTCGGCATAGGCCTTGAAGCTGATCCCGGTGACAAACAGGTTGGGGTCGAAACTCGGCTGGCTGACCATCGCCAGCACCTCGCCGGTGTTCGGATCCAGCGCCACCACCGCGCCACGACGGCCACCGAGGGCCATTTCCGCGGCCTCCTGCAGCTTGATATCCAGGCTCAGGACAATGTCTTTGCCGGGAATCGGGTCGGTGCGCTTGAGCACCCGCAGCACACGGCCACGGGCGTTGGTCTCGACCTCCTCGTAACCCACTTGGCCGTGCAGTTCCGGCTCGTAGAAACGCTCGATGCCGGTCTTGCCGATATGGTGGGTGCCGCTGTAATTGACCGGATCGAGGGTTTTCAGCTCTTTTTCGTTGATCCGCCCCATATAACCGACCGAGTGGGCAAAGTGCGCCCCTTGCGGGTAATGGCGCACCAACTGCGCCACCACTTCCACCCCCGGCAGACGGAACTGGTTCACCGCGATCCTGGCGATCTGCTCTTCGGTCAGCTCAAACAGGATCGGCACCGGTTCAAACGGGCGCCGCCCCTGCTTCATGCGTTTCTCGAAGATCACCCGGTCTTCCGGCGTCAGTTGCAGCACCTCGACAATCACATCGAGGACCTGCTGCCAGTCACCGGAACGCTCGCGAGTCATGCTCAGGCTGAAACTGGGCCGGTTATCGGCGATCACCACGCCATTGCGGTCGAAAATCAGGCCACGGGTCGGCGGAATCGGCTGCACATGCACCCGGTTGTTTTCCGACAACGTGGAGTGATACTCGTACTGGATCACCTGCAGGTAATACAGGCGGGCGATCAACACACACATCAACGCCACCACCGCGATCGCGCCAAAGATCACGCGCGCGCGTACAAGACGTGCGTCTTTCTCGTGGTCCTTGATGCGGATCGGCTGGGTCATCAGGCAGGGCGCAGACTATTTGTGGTAAGGGTGCCCGGACAGGACTGTCCAGGCGCGATACAGCTGTTCACCAATCAGAATCCGCACCAGCGGATGGGGCAACGTCAGGGGCGACAGCGACCAGCGCTGATCGGCCCGCGCGCAGACTTCCGGCGCCAGCCCCTCGGGGCCGCCGACCATGAAGTTGACCGTGCGCGAATCCAGGCGCCAGCGATCCAGTTCCACCGCCAACTGCTCGGTGCTCCAGGGTTTGCCGTGCACCTCAAGGGTGACGATGCGCTCGTTGGCACCGACCTTGGCCAGCATCGCCTCGCCTTCCTGACGGATAAAGCGCGCCACATCGGCGTTCTTGCCCCGGGTGTTGAGGGGTATTTCCACCAGCTCCAGCGCCAATTCGGATGGCAGACGCTTGGCATATTCATGCCAGCCTTCTTCCACCCACTTGGGCATGCGTGAACCGACAGCAATCAGACGCAGGCGCACAGCCGTTCCTTATTCCTGGTCTTTGTTGAGCTTGTCGAAGTGCGCGTGACCGACTTCAGGGCTGTGGTGCTTGCCATCGGCGGCACGGCTCTGCTCGGCGCCTTTCCACAGGCGCTCCAGGTCGTAGAACTGGCGAGCGTTGCTGGTCATCATGTGGACGATCACGGTGTCCAGGTCAGCCAGCACCCAGTCGCTGTCGCCCTTGCCTTCTTCACCCAGTGGCTTGACGCCCTGGGCTTTGACGGCTTCGCGCACCTTGTCCAGCATCGCGCCGATCTGGCGGTTGGAGGTACCGGTGGCGATGATCATGAAGTCGGTGATGCTTTGCTTGTCGCGCACGTCCAGGACCTGGATATCCTGGGCCTTCACGTCTTCCAGGGCGGCTACAGCCAGCGCTACCAGCGCTTCACCTTCAGGAGCCGGGACCAGCAGGGCTTCTACCGGCAACGGTGCGCTCTTGAACGTGCCTTTGCGCTTAACTTTGCTTACGTCTTTGTTCGTCATATAAAACTCGTTTTGCTCATTAGTTCGGGCGCTTCAATACACGACTATTCGTGCCTTCAAGCGCGCCTTTTCAGTTCGACGCACGGTAAAGCCCGTGCGCATCGATGTAGGCCAGGACCGCGTCAGGCACCAGGAAACGTACCGACTTACCGCTGGCCAGCAGTTGGCGGATCTGGGTGGCGGACACCGCAAGCGGGGTCTGCCAGACGAATGCAATATTCCCGCTCGGCCCGGTCAGGGCCTGTGGGTCACTTACCGACCGCGCTGCCAGCAGGTTGCGCAAGGCATCCGGCGGTTCGCTGTCGGCATCCGGGCGTTGCAAAACCAGGATGTGGCAATGCTGGAGCAACTCTTCCCAGCGATGCCAAGTGGGCAGTGCGCAAAATGCGTCCCAGCCCAAAAGCAGAAACAACTGGTCGTCGGCGGCCAACTCGGCCCGCGTCTGTTCCAGGGTGTCGATAGTGTAGGACGGTTTATCGCGCTTGAGCTCGCGGTCGTCCACCACCAGCGGGGCAATCCCGGCCACCGCGCACTGCACCATCGCCAGGCGCTCCTGCGCGCTGACCTGTGGCGTGTCCCGGTGCGGCGGCCGGGCATTGGGGATCAGCCGCAGCTCTTGCAGCCCGAGGGTATCCGCCACTTCCAGGGCACTGCGCAGATGGCCGATGTGCACGGGGTCGAAGGTACCGCCGAGCAGCCCGATGCGTTTACCCATCAAGTGCGCACATGACCGTCGCCAAAGACCACGTACTTCTCACTCGTCAGGCCTTCCAGGCCAACCGGGCCACGGGCATGCAGCTTATCAGTGGAAATCCCGATCTCCGCCCCCAGGCCGTACTCGAAGCCGTCGGCAAAACGCGTCGAGGCGTTGATCATCACCGAAGCGGAGTCCACTTCGGTGAGAAAACGCCGGGCATCGCTGAAATGCTCGGAAACAATGGCGTCGGTATGCTTGGAGCCGTAGGTATTGATGTGCTCGATGGCCTGGTCCAGGTCATCGACGATACGAATCGACAGGATCGGCGCCGTGTATTCGGTGTACCAGTCCTGCTCGGTGGCTTCGATCACGTCGCTGCCCAGCAATGCCCGGGTACGCTCGCAACCACGCAGTTCCACGCCCTTGTCACGGTAGATTGCAGCCAGCGGCGGCAACACGCGCTCGGCAATGCCGGCGTGGACCAACAGGGTTTCCATGGTGTTGCACGGCGCGTAGCGGTGGGTCTTGGCGTTATCGGCAATGCGGATCGCCTTGTCGAGATCGGCCGCCACGTCGATAAATACATGGCAGACGCCATCCAGGTGCTTGATAACTGGCACCTTGGCATCACGGCTGACACGTTCGATCAGGCTCTTGCCGCCGCGCGGCACGATCACGTCGACATATTCCGGCATGGTGATCAGCGCCCCGACGGCGGCGCGGTCGGTGGTTTCCACCACTTGCACCACTTCAGCCGGCAACTCGGCCACGGCCAGGCCTTGCTGGATGCAGGCGGCGATGGCGCGGTTGGAATGGATAGCTTCGGAGCCGCCACGCAGGATGGTGGCGTTGCCGGACTTCAGGCACAGGCTCGCGGCGTCGATGGTCACGTTGGGACGCGACTCATAGATGATGCCGATCACGCCCAGGGGCACGCGCATCTTGCCGACCTGGATACCTGAGGGCAGGTAGCGCATATCGCGGATTTCACCGATGGGGTCAGGCAGCTTGGCTACCTGGCGCAGGCCTTCGATCATGTCGTCGATACGTGCCGGCGTCAGCGCCAGGCGATCCAGCAATGCTGGCTCCAGACCATTGGCCCGGCCGTTGGCCAGGTCCACCTCGTTGGCGGCGGTCAGCTCGGAGCGCGCGGCATCCAGAGCGTCGGCGGCGGCCAGCAGCGCACGGTTCTTCTGCGCGGTGCTCGCACGGGCGATCAACCGCGAGGCCTGACGGGCAGCGCGACCCAGGCGGGTCATGTAGTCAAGAACGGACTCAGTCATGGTCTGGTGGGGTCTTGGCAAAGAGGAAAGCGGCAGATTATAGCTGTCGCGCCGTCCTACGGACAGCGGTGAGGGGCGGATGGTCGAAATGAACTGTAAAAACTCGACGTTCAGCGGTGATTAAGGCTGAAGTTGATATCATCCTGTCACATTTGGCCTGTGCAACCGTCCATCGTCATGTCCAATTCCCCCCCCAAGATCCCCGCCAACCCCCTGCCTGATGGCTTTTTCGACCGCGACGCACAAACGCTCGCGAAAGATTTGCTGGGCAAAGTCATCCGCCATCGGGTCGGCGATTTGTGGCTGTCGGCGCGAATTATTGAAACCGAAGCCTATTACCTGGCCGAAAAAGGCAGTCATGCGTCCTTAGGCTACACAGAAAAGCGTAAGGCTTTGTTTCTGGATGGCGGCCACATCTATATGTACTACGCCCGCGGCGGCGACTCCCTGAACTTCAGCGCGCAGGGGCCGGGCAACGCTGTGCTGATCAAGTCGGCTTACCCCTGGGTAGATGACGTTTCGGGACCTGCCAGCCTGGCGCAAATGCTCCTCAACAACCCCGACGCCAACGGCCGCCCGCGCCCGGCCCACAAGCTCTGCGCCGGACAAACCCTGCTGTGCAAGGCCCTGGGGTTGAAGGTGCCGATGTGGGACGCCAAGCGCTTCGACCAGGAGCAGCTGTACGTCGAGGATGTGGGCGTGGCGCCCACGCAAATTATCCAGACCACCCGCCTGGGCATTCCCGGTGGGCGGGATGAACACTTGATGTATCGCTTCGTCGATGCTGGCTTCGCGCCCTATTGCACACGGAACCCGTTGCGACGCGGTCAGGTCGAAGGCCGCGATTACGTTTTGATTTGAAATATGCCCTGCAGGAATGGGCTTATGTGGGAGCGGGCTTGCTCGCGATAGCATCACCTCGGTCTGTCAGTCATACCGAGTCGCCTGCATCGCGAGCAAGCCCGCTCCCACACAAGCTCGCTCCTACAGAGGGACATCACCACTGATGGAGAAGATTGTATGGGCCCATGGCTCGATGGCATTACTGGCTGGCTGACCCTTAACCCGCAATGGCTGGCCGCGGCGGTGTTTATCGTCGCCTTTGTGGAATGCCTGGCCATCGCCGGGATTATCGTGCCAGGCACGGTGTTGCTGTTCGCCATTGCCGCACTGGCCGGCAGCGGCGCGCTGTCCCTGGGTGAAACCCTGCTGCTGGGCCTGCTTGGTGGGCTCTTGGGCGACGGGATTTCCTACTACCTGGGCCGGCATTTCCACCAGAATATCCGGCGCCTGCCCGGCCTGCGCCATCATCCCGAGTGGATGGACGGGGCCGAGGCTTACTTTCAGAAGTACGGCATCGTCAGCTTGCTGGTAGGACGTTTCATTGGGCCATTGCGGCCGATGCTGCCCATGGTCGCCGGGATGTGCGACATGCCCTTCCCGCGCTTTGCCGCCGTCAGCGTGCTGGCCGCCACCGGTTGGTCAATAGCCTATCTGCTGCCTGGCTGGGCCGCCGGTGCGGCGTTTCGGTTGCCGCTGCCCGAAGGGTTCTGGCCCGAAGCCGGGGTGGTCGCCGCCTGCCTGGCCGTATTGTTCGGCATCGCCCTCAACAGCACCCTGCGCGGCCACCGCCGGGCCACGCTGTGGATGGGCTGCGCCAGCCTGGCATTGTTGATCGCGATGTTTATCGGCTACCCGTACCTGAACCATTTTGACCAAGGCTTGATGGCCCTGGTCCAGGAACACCGCAGCCCGGCCATGGACCGGGCTATGGTGATGATCACCCAGTTGGGTGAGTTCAAGAAGATGTTCGTCGCCAGCGCGGTGCTGACCGGCCTGCTGTTGCTGGCACGCCAATGGCGCCAGGGGATTTTCGTCGGCGCCACCCTGCTCGGCGCCGCACTGATCAATACCGGGAGCAAGCTGTTCTTTGCCCGCGGCCGGCCAGAAATCCTCGTCGACCCGCTGACCAGCTTCAGCATGCCCAGCGGCCACGCCTCGGGCTCGTTTGCGTTCTTCCTCGCGTTGGCGGTGCTGGCCGGTCGCGGCCAACCGACCCGCATGCGCCTGGCCTGGCTGCTGCTGGGCGCCATTCCGGCCGCTGCCATTGCCCTGTCGCGGGTGTACCTGGGGGCCCACTGGCCGAGCGATATTCTCGCCGGCACCTTGCTGGCCATGACGGTCTGCGCCTTCAGCCTGACCTTGAGCCAGCGCCACAGCCTGCTACCGGCCATGGCGCCAAAGGTGTGGTGGTTGATCGTGCCGGGGTGCGTGGCGGTCCTGGGGTTCTTTGCCCTGACCGGCACCTCCCACGCCTTGCTGCGCTACGCTTATTGAGCTACGCCGGGCTCATCCAATCCACGGGAGCGTAACGCCGCTCGGCGCAGCGCTCCCGGCGCTCCAGCAACATTTCATCGACAATTTGCGCAGCGCGCTCGGCAATGTACTCCGGGCCACGCTCGCCTGCCTGCTGAATCACTTGTGCGGTCACACTGACGAAAAAAGCGTCCCAGACCAATTGCTCCGATGGCGACAATCGAATCATGTTCATTCCCTGATAGTGGTGGCTGAGGCTCCACTATTTCAGGCGATGGGCACGCGGCACCGCTGAAAAATCCCAAGCTGGCGCGGATAAATCCGAGCCTACCAGGCTCACGGGAACAGCTCGCCCTGCAACTCGTCCAGCAGCAATTGAATGGCGTCCAAGCGTTGCTGGGGGTCGTCGAGTTGCAGCAACTCGATCTTGTCGGGGTCGGTAAACGGCAACAGGTAGGCCAGGCGGTGGCTCAACTCCTGTTGGCCTTGCGCATCGGCGCCCATGTCCAGCGAAGCGACCATCGGGTGTTGCGCCAGGGCCTCAAGCAGGGCCAACAGATCGGCGTCTTCTTCGTCCAGCGCTCGTTCGGGCTGCTCTTGCAGCCACTCGACATCGGCCACCAACAACTGATCGCGCTGCACCTGGGCCTCGCGCACGCGAAACCTGCGTCCACCCTCGACCCGAATCCCCAGCAAGCCGTTGTCCTGCTGCTTGAAATCACGAATCAGGGCTTCGCAGCCAATCACCGCATAGCCGTCCGGGGCCAGGCCGACTTCCTGGCCATCGAGGATGCACACCACGCCAAAGCCTTCGCCCTTTTTCATGCAGCGGCTGATCATGTCCAGGTAGCGCGCCTCGAACAGCTGCAGGTCGAGGGTGCAGCCCGGGAACAGCACGGTATTGAGAGGGAACAGTGCCAGACTCATAAAGCGTTCCTTAAACCCGACTTAGATCACTAAAGACACGGCCAATGGCAGGAACACCGCCGTGGCCACGCCCATCAGACTCATCGCCAATGCCGCAAAGGCACCGCACTCCTCGCTCTCCTGCAACGCCACCGAAGTGCCGACCGCGTGGGCGGTCATGCCCAGGGCCATGCCCCGTGCCTCCGGGCTATGCACCCCCAGGCGCGACAAAAAGGCCGGGCCGATCATCGCACCGATCACCCCGGTGATCAGCACGAACACCGCCGCCAGTGCCGCGACGCCGCCGATCTGCTCGGCCACCAGCATGGCGATCGGCGAGGTCACCGACTTGGGCGCCATGGTCATCAGCACCATGTGTTCGGCACCAAACCACCAACCCAGCCATACACACAGGCCAGTGGCAAACACGCCCCCCACCACCAGCGTAGTAAAAATCGGCCAGAACAACTGGCGAATCCGTCGCAGGTTCAGATACAGCGGCACCGCCAGCGCCACGGTGGCCGGGCCCAGCAGGATGCTCATGATTTCGGTGCTTTTGCGGTACTCGACATAGGTCAGGCCACACCCCAGCAGCACGCCGATTACCAGCAACATCGAGACCAGCACCGGCTGCAGGAAAATCCAGCGGGTTTTCTCGAACCCCGCCAGCACCAGTTGATAGGCGCCCAGGGTGATGCCGATGCCAAATAACGGATGGTGGATGACCGCCGCCCACGCACCCTGCCAATCGAAGGTCATTGCCCCTCCTCCCGCTGTGCCTGGCGCTTGACCAGTTTTTGCATGAGCACGCCGACAAACGCCATGGCGATCACCAGCGACAACACCAGCGCACCGACGATGGCCCAGAAGTCGGCTGCAATGTCCTTGGCATACACCATCACCCCCACCGCCGGCGGCACCAGCAGCAATGGCAGGTAACGCAACAGGCTGCCGGCCGCGAGGCTCAGCGGTTCACCGACCTCGCCGCGCCACACCAGGTACGCCAGCAGCAACAGCAAGCCGACAATCGGCCCCGGCAAGACCGGCAGGAACAAGTGATTGATCGCCGTGCCGAGCAATTGAAACAACACCAACCATGTAAGACCGCGTAACAACATCCGCCTTCTCCCCAAAAGCCCCCGGGCATTATAAGCATGCCGCCCCTATGAACTGGCATTCGCCAAAAGCATGGTGGGTTGACCGGGCCATTTGCCCATGATGATCTACATTGGTTCTCTGCAATCTACCTAAAACAACAACACCCCTGCCGGTACACGCGTGCCCGCGCCGCCAGGGAGAGATCGATGAACCAAGGAGAGTCGCAATGCCCTTCGTACCTGTAGCGCAACTCAATGATTATGTCGGCAAGGAACTGGGACGTTCCGCATGGCTCACCATCGACCAGGAGCGTATCAACCTGTTCGCGGAGGCGACCGGCGATTTTCAGTTCATCCACGTCGACCCGGTAAAAGCCGCCCAGACCCCGTTCGGCAGCACCATCGCCCATGGTTTCCTGTCGCTGTCGCTGATCCCCAAATTGATCGAAGACATCCTGATCATGCCCGAGGGCTTGAAGATGGCGGTCAACTACGGCCTGGACAGCGTGCGTTTTATCCAGCCGGTCAAGGTCAACTCCAAGGTGCGCCTGGCGGTGACCCTCACCGACGCCACCGAGAAAAAGCCCGGCCAGTGGCTGCTCAAGGCCACCTGCACCCTGGAAATCGACGGCCAGGAAAAACCGGCCTATATCGCCGAGTCGTTGTCACTGTGCTTCGTCTGATACACCCGTAGGAGCCGGCTTGCCGGCGATAGCGCCAGCAGGCGCGCCATCGCCGACAAGTCCTAATTCACACATAGACCACTAGGTATAGCTTCGCCCGCTGCGGCATACTCGGCGCTCAATTATCCGGATCCCGCTATGCGCCCAATCGTCCCCCTTGCTCTCGCCTTGTTGCTCACCGCTTGCGGCGATGGCGAATCCCTGTTGCCGCCCGATGCCCGGCTGCCGGACGGCGGGCGTTATCGCGGGGATGTGGTCGATGGGTTGCTGCAAGGCCAGGGCCGGGTGGATTACCCCAATGGCAGTTGGTACGCCGGGCAATTCGACAAGGGCCAGTGGCACGGCCAGGGCGAATGGCATGGCAGCAATGGCGAGGTCTATAAAGGCCAGTTCCAGCAAGGCCTGTTCGATGGCCAAGGCACCTTGACCACAGCGGCCAACACCTACGTCGGCGGTTTCAAGCAAGGCCGGCGCAACGGCGAAGGCACCCTCAAAGAGGGGCAGATGACCTATCGCGGCGAATTCAAGGACGACCAGTATTCCGGCCTCGGCCGCCTGGAGCTGGCAGACGGCAGCCAATACCAGGGCCTGTTCGCCCACGGCAAACCCAACGGCGAAGGCCAGCGCAACGACGACAGCGGCAACCAGTTCAGCGGGCGCTTCGTCGACGGCCAGTTGGAAGGCAACGGCACCTTCAATAGCGCCGAAGGCGACATGTACATCGGCCACTTCAAACAGAACCAGCTCAACGGCAAGGGCCGCTACGAAAACGCCGACGGCGACGTGTGGACCGGCGAATTCCGCGAAGGCGCCCTGAGTGGCAAAGGCGAACTGACTGGCGTGGATGGCAGCCATTACATCGGGCACTTCAGTGACTGGCGCTTTACCGGTCAAGGGCGCTTGAACCTCAGTGATGGCAGCTTCTATATCGGCGGTTTCGACAACGACAGCTATCACGGCCAGGGCACCCTGGTGCTCACCGATGGCACGGTGCAGGCCGGGACCTGGGCCAACGGCCTGCGCGTACGCGATGCCGACGGCAAGCTGTTGCCCGATGCCCTGGAAGTCGGAGTCCTGGCCCAGGGCCACTTGCTCGACGACGCCCTCGCGGCCGTGCCAGCGTCCACCCCGGCCGTCGAGCTCTACAGCCTGGTGGTGGCCGGTGACGGCAAGCAAAGCGTATTCCTGCGTGAGGCAGATTATGTCAGCAACCTGCTGGCCAGCCGCTTCGGCGCGCGCGGGCAGATCCGCCTGGTCAACCACCGCGACCATATCGCCGACCGCCCGATGGCGACCCGCGAAAGCCTGCGCCGCGCCGTGCAGACCCTGGCCGAGCGCACCGGCCCCGAAGACCTGGTGTTTATCTACCTGACCAGCCACGGCACCCATGAACACCAACTGGTGCTCGACCAACCCCGCATGGAGCTGGCCGACCTGCCAAGCGACGAACTGGCTGCGGTGATGGCACCACTGAAAAACCGCGACAAGGTCATCGTGATTTCCGCGTGTTACTCCGGTGGTTTCATCCCGGCGCTCAAGGATGAGCACACCCTGATCATGACCGCCTCCCGCGCCGATCGCGTGTCGTTCGGCTGCTCCGAAGAGGCCAATTTCACCTACTTCGGCGACGCCTTGTTTGCCCAGGCCCTGACCCAGACCGACGACTTGCAGCACGCCTTCAAGCTGGCGCAACGGCATGTGACCGAGCGCGAAATGGCTGACAACTTCGAAGCCTCCGAACCTCAGATCTGGGCGCCCAAGGGCGTGATCGCGCGTTGGCAATTATTGCGTAAACAGCAGGCACGAAAGGCGCTGGAAAGCGTCTCTATCAATAGCAAGGAAGCAAAGAGCAACTAAGCTGAAACTGTATCAAGGGGGGAAACACCATGTACTTGACGCCTCAGCATATATTGCTTGCCGGAGCCTCGGGCTTGACCGGGGAACATCTGCTGGACCGCCTGCTCAACGAGCCCACCGTCACCCGCGTACTGGCGCCCAGCCGCCGCCCGCTGGCAGAACACCCGCACCTGGAAAACCCGGTCGGCGACCCCAGCGTATTGCTGCCACAACTGAGCGGCCGGGTCGACCTGGCCTTCTGCTGCCTGGGCACCACCCTCAAGCAGGCTGGCTCCGAACAGGCCTTTCGCGCGGTTGACCTGGATCTGGTCGTGGCATTCGGCAAGCGCGCCCGGGACATGGGCGCACGGCACCTGATCGTAATCAGCGCCATAGGCGCCGACCCAAAATCCTCGGTGTTCTATAACCGGGTCAAGGGCGAGATGGAGCAGGCCCTGCAGGCCCAGGGCTGGCCACAACTGACCATCGTGAGGCCTTCGCTGCTACTGGGCGAACGCCTGGAGACACGCCTGGCGGAGAAACTTGCGGGGCCGTTGTCGCGGTTGATTCCCGGCAAGTATCGCGGCATCGAAGTGTGCGAACTGGCCCGGGCCATGTGGCGCCTGGCGCTGGAAGAGCAGGATGGGGTGCGGATTGTCGAGTCGGATGAGTTGCGTAAGCTCGGCAAGTGAATCTGCGCTGACCGGGCGGGCCTCATCGCGGGCAAGCCCGGCTCCACATGAATGTATTCACCGATCACCTGTAGGAGCTGGCTTGCCTGCGATGGGGCCCACCCACACAACACCCACCGCTACAGGCTACAACCCACCCGTCGCATTAAACCCAACCCCCAATACCGTCAACGCCGACAGCGGCAACAGCAGCGTGTCAAGCAGCGCGCTCGCCGGCAGGTCGAGGCCCGGATAGCTCGGCGCTTCGGCACCGAAGCGGTCCATGGCACAACAGCCGCCCTGCATCGCATAGAGATCCAGGCGCGTGCCCGCATACACCACCGGCGCACCGGGTTTCGCCGCATCCAGGGTGCGTGCGGTGGCGCAGCCCGTCAGGTGCAGCGCCAGCACGATCAGCAGGGTTTTATTCATCGCTGCTCAAATGATGCTCGCCCCAGCGCGGCAGCATGTCCTGAGGGATGTTCAGCAGGTTGAGAATCCGCGCCACCACAAAATCCACCAGGTCATCAATGGTCTGCGGCTGGTGATAAAAGCCTGGCGACGCCGGCAAGATGGTCACGCCCATGTTCGACAACTTGAGCATGTGCTCCAGATGAATGCTCGAATACGGCGCCTCGCGCGGCACCAGAATCAACTGGCGGCGCTCCTTCAAGGTCACATCCGCCGCGCGCTCGATCAGGTTGTTGCACGCCCCGGTGGCAATCGCCGACAAGGTGCCCGTGGAACATGGCACCACTACCATCGCCGCTGGCGCACCGGAACCGGATGCGACCGGTGACATCCAGTCTTCCTTGCCATAGACCTTGATCTGCCCCGCCGCCGCACCGGTGTATTCAGTGAGGAAGGCTTGCATCATCTGCACCTTGGGCGGCAGCGAGACATCAGTCTCGGTGGCCATCACCAATTGCGCCGCCTTGGAGATCAGGAAATGCACTTCGCGGTCTTCGCGCACCAGGCAATCGAGCAAGCGCAGCCCATAAGGTGCGCCGGACGCGCCGGTCATCGCCAGGGTGATGCGCTCCGGCCCGTTCATCGCAGCGCCTCGGCGAGTTTGCCGTGCAGGCCGCCAAAGCCGCCGTTGCTCATGATCACCACGTGGGTACCGGGCTTGGCCTGGCTCTTGACCCGTTCGATGATGCCTTCCAGGGAGTCGCTGACAATCGAGGGCACGGTGCAAAGCCTGGCCACGGCTGCCAGGTCCCAACCCAGGTTGGCCGGCGCGTACCACACCACCTGGTCGGCATCGCTGACGCTTTCCGGCAGGCCATCACGGTGCGCGCCCAGTTTCATGGAATTGGAGCGTGGCTCGATAATCGCGATCACCGGCGCATCGCCGACACGCTTGCGCAGGCCGTCGAGGGTGGTGGCAATCGCCGTGGGGTGGTGGGCAAAGTCGTCGTAGATGGTAATCCCATTCACTTCAGCGACCTTTTCCATACGCCGCTTGACGCTCTTGAACGCGCTCAGCGCGGCAATGCCCATGGCCGGCACCACGCCGACATGCCGGGCTGCCGCCAGAGTCACCAAGGCGTTGGCAACGTTGTGCTGGCCGGTCATGTCCCAATCGACAATGCCCTGGGCCTCGCCCTCAAACAGCACTTCGAATTTGGAGCCATCCTCGCTCAACAGCTTGACCTGCCATTGCCCGCCCACGCCGGTGGTTTGCACCGGGGTCCAGCAGCCCATCTCGATCACGCGCTGCAGGGCCGGCTCGGTGGTGGGATGAATCACCAGGCCTTCGCTGGGAATGGTGCGCACCAGGTGGTGGAATTGCCGCTCGATGGCCGGCAGATCGGGGAAGATATCCGCATGATCGAACTCCAGGTTGTTCAGGATCGCCGTGCGCGGGCGGTAGTGAACGAATTTGGAGCGTTTGTCGAAGAACGCACTGTCGTATTCATCGGCTTCGATAACAAAAAACGGGGTATCGCCCAGGCGCGCCGACACCGAGAAGTTCTGCGGTACGCCGCCAATCAGGAAGCCGGGGCTCATGCCCGCGTGTTCCAGCACCCATGCCAGCATGCTGCTGGTGGTGGTCTTGCCATGGGTACCGGCCACCGCCAACACCCAACGGCCTTGCAGCACATGGTCAGCCAGCCATTGCGGTCCGGAAACATAAGGCAGGCCTTTGTTCAGCACGTATTCCACGGCGGGGTTGCCACGGGACATCGCGTTGCCGATCACGACCAGGTCCGGCACCGGATCAAACTGCGCCGGGTCGTAACCTTGGGTCAGCTCGATGCCCTGGGCCTGCAATTGCGTGCTCATGGGCGGATAGACGTTGGCATCGGAGCCGGTGACATGATGGCCCAGCTCTTTGGCCAGGACCGCCATCGAACCCATGAAGGTGCCGCAAATACCGAGAATATGAATGTGCATAGTCGACCTCGTAAAACATCGAGGCAGGTTAGCGTAGGGTGGGAAAAATCGCACTCTTTTAGCGATTGACGTGCGATCTTTTCATTCATTGATCGTGGCTAGCCGGGACCCACCGCCATTGGGTGTTTATAAGCTGAAATCAGGCCCGGAGTTCGGGACTTCCCTACAACACCGGGGCCTGGAAAGCGACTCAAGGAAATATACAATCACACTCAAACTAACGAATCGAAAACAAGAAAGCCTTACTTAAAAACCCTCATTCTTTGCGCTGCGTCTCCAACTCTCGAATGGCCACTAACCTGCCAATCCCTTTATTGATCGCTTCATTCCTTTTATCAAGCGCGTCTAATCGTCCAGCAGCATCTTGGGTCCCGGGCGTCGCTTCTGCTTTGTAGGGCCTGAAAACAAAATCGTTTTGCGTGGCGACCGCCTCCAGGTTTTTCTCTGCTGCACCGTACAGTTTCTCGAGAGTGTCAAGGCGAGCATCGGTCTCGGTTGGCCAGTTCGGGCTTTTTCCAAGAGCCGCGGCTTCGCCACCTTCAGCTAACGTCTGGATCGTATTAGCCGCATACAAATATTTTATCTCGGCGTTTTCCAGGCGCAAACTCACCATTGAGGCGTCTTGCGACCCAGTACTACCTGCTGCCGCCACGCCATTAGGGAGTTTACTCGGGGCTGGCAGGTGAGCAGGAGGTAGTAATGGGGTAGAAGCGGTAAAACTGCCCTTGATACTTTCACCACTCCAAACAGACCCCGCGTAAGTGCCAACACTCAACGGCGTGCTGACAAGCCCATTTATAGAAGCATTCACAAAAGCATCACGGGTAACAGTCTTCAGGGAAGTATCGGTCTTAAACACACCCGCCTTGACTAGACGATCTGCCGCAATCAGGTTGGCTGCCACATCACCAAATGTCTTGGGTTGTGCGACCACGGGCTTTGCCGGCCCAGAGAGCGATGAGCCGGGGTGCTGCGTCTTGAACGCAATCTCCCTGAAGTCACTGATTGCCTTGCTGTTGCGAGGGCCGACAGGCACACGGGGGCCCAAACTTGATGTAGGTACAAACTTGCCTTCGAGCCCAATAGTTGGGATTTTGGGCGAATTAAGACTGACCGAGGTCATTCCCCTGGGAAAACCACGGACTTTAAACCCTCTTTTAACACGCATAGAACCATCACCCGAATGCTCACCCGTGCTATTGGCCGCGCTGGAGCCCTGGGCCTGTAACTCATCCGCTACTTCATTTAAATTCGGAGCACCTTGGGTACTGGCTGACGCCTGTTGATTGGAAATACCAGGCATTAAATCTTTCACTTGCAACGGAACCGAAACAGGCAAACCTGTAACATTCATATCATCACCTCAATAGTAAAAATACGTTCATGACGCCTGAACAAAACTTGCCTACGCCTAGAGCCAATCGCTCTAAAATAATGAACCGTCCTTTCACCTTGAGTACGAATAAACTAGCGTTCAGTTCCACTGAGCAGGGAAATTAAAGCAGTCATTACAACTCGCAACACTCCACATTAGCGGCAATAGATTCAAGCTTAAAAAAGCAGAACGCCCGCATTAAATAATTACTTCACATTCACTTCCAACAAAAAACCTCACGCCCCCAAGTTAAAACACACTTATCTAAAAGCCGGTTGACTACAGATTTAACCCGTACGGCGCCGACGCGCGACTGAATGCGCCAAGAAAGGCGCAAGAGGGCTGGCGCTGCCCTCGTCTCGATTCAGCCCGCTGAGCGCAGAGCGATGCCATGCTTGCGTAGCTTGCGATACAACGTATTGCGGCTAACGCCCAACTGCTCCGCGACCAGGGTCATATGCCAGCGCTGCTGCTCCAGCGTGGTCAGCAATGCCAAGCGTTCGGCGTCCTCCAAAGGTTGCTTGCCCCGCTGTACGGAGATATGTGCCTGAGAAGGAACCTGGCGGATGACCGCCGGCAAGTCGTCCAGCCCAACGCGCCCACCGTCACACAGGGCGGCCAGTGTGCGCAGCACCGTACGCAGTTGGCGCACGTTTCCCGGCCAGGAATAATCCAGCAGCGCCTGACGAGCCTCGACAGCCAGTGCTATCGCCTGTCCGTCTGCTTCTTGCGCCAGTAGAAAGTCCAGTAGCTGGGACTTGTCACTGCGTTCGCGCAGCGGCGGCAACGCCACTTCCAGGCCGTTGAGGCGATAGTACAAGTCTTCACGGAAGGTGCCGTTGGCGACCCGCGCCAGCAAGTCCCGGTGGGTGGCGCTGATGATGCGCACGTTCACCGCTTGCGGCTCGCCACCAATGGGCACCACCAACCGGTCTTCCAGCACCCTTAATAGCCGGGTCTGCAAAGCCAGGGGCATGTCGCCGATCTCGTCGAGGAACAGCGTGCCACCATCTGCCTGTTGCAGCTTGCCGCGCATGCCTTCCTTGCGGGCGCCGGTGAAGCTGCCGCCGCGGTAGCCAAATAGCTCGCTCTCAATCAGGCTTTCCGGGATGGCCGCGCAGTTCAGGGCCACGAAGGCTTTGTCAGCGCGTTGGCTGGCGTGGTGTACAGCTTTGGCGAAGGCCTCCTTGCCGGAGCCGGTTTCGCCATTGATCAGCAGTGGCACGTCGCGCTCAAAAACCCGCAGGGCCTTGCGAAAATCATTCTGCAGCGCCTCATCGCCCAGGCAGATGCCCGGCAAGTGCGGCCGCTCGACCTTGGGCGGCGGCGCTACTACCGGGCTGGGCGCGCGCCGGGCTTCGCCACGCAGCACCGCAAACAGGCCGCGCCCATCACGGGTACGCAAGGGCCAACTGGCGCTGGCGTTGGAACTGGCGCGCCCAAGCAAGTCATCCAGGGTGCAGTCGAAAAACATCTCCACCGGCAGGCCCAACAGGCGTCCGCGTGGCTGGCCCAGCAGGTTCTGCGCGCTTTGGTTGAGCGCACAGATCCGCCCTTCACCGTCGAACGCCAACAGTCCTTCGCTGAACAGGCCCACGGATTCGGCCTGCAGGTGGAAACGCAGCAGCCAGTGGTTTTCAAAGTGGCGCAGGAAATAGCAGCTCTCGATCATCTTCGCCGAAAGATTGACCAGCGCCATGGTGTGGAACTGGCTCTGGCGCGACACCGCTTCGCGGGCCGAGGACACGTCGAGCACCGCCAGCAGGTCGCCATGGGGGTCGAACACCGGGCTGGCCGAGCAGGTCAACCCGGTATGGCGCCCGCGAAAGTGTTCGTCGCGATGAATGGTCAGGGCCTGGCGCTCCACCAGGCAGGTGCCGATACCGTTCGTGCCTTCGCAGGCCTCGCTCCAGTCGGCGCCGAGCCACAGGCCGGCATGCTCGAACACCTTGCGTTCGCTGGGCGCAGTGACGCAATTGAGGATCACCCCTCGCGCATCGGTCAGTAGCACTGCGTGCCCGGCGCCGGAAAGCTGTTGATGCAAATTGTTCATTTCAGTGCCGGCGATATGCAGCACCTGTTGCAGGCGCTCGCGGCTTTCCAGCAGGCGATCATGCTCCAGCACCGTGGGAGCGACGGTCAGGGCCGGGTCAAGGTGGTAATCCTCCAGGCAGCGCAGCCAGGAGCGGGCAATCGAGGGGTCGCTGCCGGGACCGTGCAGCGGGTCTTGCCCACGGGTGACCGTCAGGACTTGCCGGGCATGGCGGCTGAAATGATCGTTGTGCATATTCTTATTGTTCTCCTGTTGCGTGGGACACACCGCGGACCGGGACGCCCAGCATCCTCCAGGCCTTGGCGCATTGCAATCCCGGGGCGACCCATGGGTCACAGGCTGTACCTTGCATGGCACAAAGTGTCACACAGGCTGTACCAGACCTGTCACAACAACGCCTTGCAATAAACCCAGAACCCTTGACTTACGGGGCCTGCAAGGCACTGGCCCGACCTTTGCTCTACGCTTTATCAAGCGCAGCCACGCTGCACTCCAATAAACATAAGAAGTCAGGAGATACCCACCATGCGTTACGCACACCCCGGTACTGAAGGCGCTATCGTTTCGTTCAAGGCCAAGTACGGCAACTACATCGGTGGCGAATTTGTGGCCCCGGTCGATGGCAACTACTTCACCAACACTTCGCCGGTTAACGGCAAGCCCATCGCCGAATTCCCACGCTCCACAGCCAAGGACATCGACAAGGCACTGGACGCCGCCCACGCCGCCGCTGACGCCTGGGGCAAGACCTCGGCCCAGGACCGCTCGCTGGTGCTGCTCAAAATTGCCGACCGCATCGAACAGAACCTCGAACTGCTGGCCGTCACCGAAACCTGGGACAACGGCAAGGCAGTGCGTGAAACCCTCAACGCCGATATCCCCCTGGCGGCTGACCACTTCCGTTACTTCGCCGGCTGCATCCGCGCCCAGGAAGGCAGCAGCGCCGAGATCAATGAACACACCGCCGCCTATCACTTCCACGAACCCCTGGGCGTGGTCGGGCAGATCATCCCGTGGAACTTCCCGCTGCTGATGGCCGCCTGGAAACTCGCGCCGGCCTTGGCCGCCGGTAACTGCGTGGTACTCAAGCCTGCCGAGCAGACCCCGCTGGGTATCAACGTGCTGATGGAAGTGATCGGCGACCTGCTGCCACCGGGCGTACTGAACGTGGTACACGGTTTCGGCAAGGAAGCAGGCGAAGCCCTGGCGACCAGCAAGCGTATCGCCAAGATCGCCTTCACCGGCTCCACCCCGGTGGGCTCGCACATCATGCATTGCGCGGCCGAGAACATTATTCCGTCCACCGTTGAGCTGGGCGGCAAGTCGCCGAACATCTTCTTCGCCGACATCATGAAAGCCGAACCGCAATTTATCGAAAAGGCCGCCGAAGGCCTGGTGCTGGCGTTCTTCAACCAGGGCGAAGTGTGCACCTGCCCATCCCGCGCGCTGGTGGAAGAGTCGATCTACGACGACTTCATGAAAGTGGTGATGAAGAAGGTCGAGTCGATCAAACGTGGCGACCCGCTGGACACCGACACCATGGTGGGCGCCCAGGCGTCCGAGCAGCAGTTCGACAAGATCCTGTCGTACCTGGAAATCGCCAAAGGCGAAGGCGCCGAGCTGCTGACCGGCGGCAAAGTGGAGAAACTGACCGGCGA
Organism: Pseudomonas sp. HC1(2025); assembly: GCF_058742075.1. NCBI lineage: Bacteria > Pseudomonadati > Pseudomonadota > Gammaproteobacteria > Pseudomonadales > Pseudomonadaceae > Pseudomonas > Pseudomonas sp. HC1(2025). The sequence continues at coordinate 5,130,046 of NZ_CP196017.1, forward strand.
CCTGGCAACCGGCTATTACATCCAACCGACCCTGCTCAAGGGCACCAACAAGATGCGCGTGTTCCAGGAAGAAATCTTTGGCCCGGTGGTAAGCATCACCACCTTCAAGGATGAAGCCGAAGCCCTGGCGATTGCCAACGACACCGAGTTTGGCCTGGGTGCCGGCTTGTGGACCCGCGACATCAACCGCGCGTACCGCATGGGCCGGGCGATCAAGGCCGGGCGTGTGTGGACCAACTGCTATCACCTGTACCCCGCGCATGCGGCGTTTGGTGGCTACAAGAAATCCGGTGTGGGCCGTGAGACGCACAAGATGATGTTGGATCACTATCAGCAGACCAAGAACCTGCTGGTGAGCTACGACATCAACCCACTGGGCTTCTTCTAAGCCTCTACTAAATGGTACGCCGCTCCTACATTTGAAATGCAACCAACTGTAGGAGCTGGCTTGCCAGCGATAGCAATTCCACATTCAGCAAAGATGCTGACTTGACCGGCCCCATCGCTGGCAAGCCAGCTCCTACAATGAACGTCGCCAAGTGCTTGCTTCCTCATCCGGCACAAAGATGTCGAGCTAAAACAATAACAATGAAAGGTACTTCCCCATGCCTAGCGAACCGACAGGATCCTCCGTCGACTTCGAAAAAGTCGGCTCCGAATACTTCCAGCAACGAGAACTGAAAAAAGGCGCCGCCGGCTGGGTGCTCCTGGTCGGCCTCGGCGTGGCCTATGTGATTTCCGGCGACTACGCCGGTTGGAACTTCGGCCTCGCCCAGGGCGGCTGGGGCGGGATGTTTCTCGCCACATTGCTGATGGCCACCATGTACTTGTGCATGTGTTTCTCCCTGGCCGAACTGTCCTCCATGATTCCTACGGCGGGCGGCGGCTATGGTTTTGCCCGCAGCGCCTTCGGCCCTTGGGGCGGGTTCCTTACCGGCACGGCGATCCTGATCGAATACGCCATCGCCCCCGCCGCGATCGCGGTGTTTATCGGCGCCTATTGCGAGTCGCTGTTCGGCATTGGCGGCTGGATGATCTACCTGGCGTTCTACATCATCTTTATCGGCATCCATATCTTTGGCGTCGGTGAAGCGCTGAAGCTGATGTTCGTGATCACCGCCGTCGCCGCCATTGCCCTGGGCGTGTTCCTGGTATCGATGGTGCCGCACTTCAACGTCGCCAACCTGCTGGACATTCCCGTGACCGAGGCCAAGGGCGCCAGCAGTTTCCTGCCGTTCGGCTATGTGGGCGTGTGGGCCGCGATCCCTTATGCGATCTGGTTTTTCCTCGCCGTCGAAGGCGTGCCCCTGGCCGCCGAAGAAACCAAGAACCCCAAGCGCGACCTGCCCCGTGGCCTGATCGGCGCGATTGTGGTGCTCACCAGTTTCGCCCTGCTGATCCTGGTGATCGCTCCGGGCGGCGCCGGCACCCTGGCATTGGTCAAGTCCGGCAACCCGCTGGTGGAATCCCTGGCCCTGGCCTATGGCGGCTCGACCTGGATGGGCAGCTTCGTCAACCTGGTGGGCCTGGCCGGGCTGATCGCGAGTTTCTTCTCGATCATCTACGCCTACTCCCGACAGATTTTCGCCCTGTCCCGCGCGGGCTACCTGCCGCGCAAACTGTCGCAAACCAATAAAAGCAAGGCGCCGGTGCTGGCCCTGGTCATTCCAGGGATTATCGGTTTTGGCCTGTCGCTGACCGGCCAGGGCGACCTGCTGATCCTGGTGGCGGTATTTGGCGCGACCATTTCCTACGTGCTGATGATGGCCGCGCATATCACCCTGCGCATCCGTCGCCCCAAAATGGAGCGGCCATACCGCACACCGGGCGGCATCTTCACCTCGGGCCTGGCGTTGGTACTGGCCTGCATCGCTGTAGTGGCGGGCTTCCTGGTGGATCCGCGCGTGGTGATTGGCGCCGCGATCATCTATGGAGTATTAATTGCTTACTTTGCTTTCTACAGTCGGCATCACTTGGTAGCAGGCACGCCGGAAGAGGAATTCGCGGCGATCCAGGCCGCAGAGGCCGCCTTGCACTAAACGCCGTAAACCACGGTGCGGGCCAACGCCCGCGCCGTCATGGAGAGTCTGTATGGCAAGTTTTTCCCACTCGGTCGGTGCATTGACCTACCGTTTCGATAGCCTCAAGGACGTGATGGCCAAGGCCAGTCCCGCCCGCTCCGGGGACTTTCTGGCCGGCGTCGCCGCGCAGAACGACGGCGAACGGGTGGCGGCGCAGATGGCCCTGGCCAATATCCCGTTGAAGCACTTCCTTGAGGAGGCGCTGATCCCGTACGAAAGCGATGAAGTCACCCGCCTGATCATCGACACCCACGACCAGCAGGCCTTTGCCGTGGTCAGCCACCTGACCGTCGGCGGCCTGCGGGACTGGCTGCTCAGCGACGCGGCCGACGAACACAGCCTGCGCGCCCTGGCGCCAGGGCTGACCCCGGAAATGGCCGCCGCCGTGTCGAAGATCATGCGCGTGCAGGACCTGGTGCTGGTGGCGCAGAAGATCCGCGTCGTCACCCAGTTTCGCGGCACCCTGGGCCTGCGCGGGCGATTGTCGACGCGCCTGCAACCCAATCACCCGACCGATGAGCCGGCGGGCATCGCCGCGAGCATCCTCGACGGCCTGCTGTACGGCAACGGCGACGCCATGATCGGCATCAACCCGGCCACCGACAGCATCGCCTCGATCTGCGCCATGCTGGAAATGCTCGATGCGATCATCCAGCGCTACGAAATCCCGACCCAGGCCTGTGTGCTGACCCACGTCACCACCTCCATCGAAGCCATCAACCGTGGCGTGCCGCTGGACCTGGTGTTCCAGTCGATTGCCGGCACCGAGGCGGCCAACGCCAGTTTCGGGATCAGCCTGAGTGTGCTGCAGGAGGGCTACGACGCGGGCTTGAGCCTGAATCGCGGGACCCTGGGGCAAAACCTGATGTATTTCGAGACCGGCCAGGGCAGCGCTCTGTCGGCCAACGCCCACTTTGGGATTGACCAACAAACCTGCGAAACCCGCGCCTATGCGGTAGCGCGGCACTTCAAGCCGTTTTTGGTCAACACCGTGGTCGGTTTTATCGGCCCCGAGTACCTGTACAACGGCAAGCAGATCATCCGCGCCGGCCTCGAGGACCATTTCTGCGGCAAGCTGCTGGGCGTGCCCATGGGCTGCGACATCTGCTACACCAACCATGCCGAAGCCGACCAGGACGATATGGACACCCTGCTGACCCTGCTGGGCGTAGCCGGGATCAACTTCATCATGGGCATCCCGGGCTCCGACGACATCATGCTCAATTACCAGACCACTTCCTTCCACGACGCGCTCTATGCCAGGCAAACCCTGGGCTTAAAGCCCGCGCCGGAATTTGAACAGTGGCTGGCGAAAATGGGCATCTTCACCCAAGCCGATGGCAAGGTGCGGTTTGGCAACAATCTGCCACCGGCCTTCCGCCACGCCTTGGCGCAATTGGGATGAAGGAGCCTCCAGTGCAAATCGACACACCTGAAAGCGATAATCCATGGCTGGAACTGCGGCGCCTGACCCCGGCGCGGATCGCCCTGGGCCGTACCGGCACCAGCATTCCCACGGGCGCGCAACTGGACTTCCAGTTCGCCCACGCCCAGGCCCGCGACGCGGTACACCTACCGTTTGACCATGCCGGCCTGAGCAACCAAATGGCCGAGCGCGGCCGCGACAGCCTGTTGCTGCACAGCGCCGCGCCCGATCGCCACAGCTACCTGCAACGCCCGGACCTGGGGCGGCGCCTGAGCGATGAGTCGGCACAGATACTGCGCGACTACGCCCTGGCCAACCCGGGCGGGGTGGACCTGGCGGTGGTGGTGGCCGATGGTTTATCGGCGCTGGCGGTGCATAAACATACCGCGCCGTTTCTGACACGCATGGAAGAACAGACCCACGCCGAAGGCTGGTCATTGTCGCCGGTGATCCTGGTGGAACAAGGCCGGGTGGCAGTCGCCGACGAGATCGGCCAGTTACTTGGGGCCAAAATGGTGGTGATCCTGATCGGCGAACGGCCGGGGCTCAGCTCGCCGGACAGCCTGGGGCTGTATTTCACCTACAACCCCAAGGTTGGCCTGACCGATGCCTACCGCAACTGTATTTCCAATGTGCGCCTGGAGGGCCTGAGTTACGGGATGGCCGCGCACCGCCTGCTGTACTTGATGCGCGAGGCCTGTCGGCGGCAGTTGTCGGGAGTCAACCTCAAGGATGAGGCCCAGGTTCAGACCCTGGAGTCGGACGATCCTGACCTGATGAAAGGTAACTTCCTGCTCAGCCCACCCAAGGAGTGATGCCGGCACGATTGCGATTTTTCGCCGCTTTAGGCAGCATCAAGCAGCGGGCGCCCGAGTAATGGACCGTTTGCCGTCGTATTCCTATAGAAGTTGAGGCCTAGCATGCGGATTACTCAAGCGACTCTGGAACACCTGGACCTGTTGACCCCATTATTCGTCAAATACCGCGAATTCTATGGCGCGCTGCCCTTTCCTGACTCATCCCGGGCCTTTCTGGAAAAGCGCCTGCGGCGCAAGGAATCGGTGATTTACCTGGCCCTGGCGGATGACGACGACAACAAACTGCTGGGCTTTTGCCAGCTGTATCCGAGCTTTTCTTCGCTGTCGTTGAAACGGGTGTGGATCCTCAATGACATCTACGTCGCCGAAGATGCCCGCCGCCAACTGGTGGCCGACAACCTGATGCGCACCGCAAAAAAAATGGCCAAGGAAACCAATGCCGTGCGTTTGCGCGTGTCGACCAGCAGTGATAACGCCGTGGCGCAGAAGACCTATGAGTCCATGGGCTTTCGTGAAGACACCGAGTTCAAGAACTACACATTGCCGATCAGCGAAGACTAAAAGCCATTCACCCAAACACCAAAAAAAATGTGGGAGCGGGCTTGCCCGCGATAGCGCTGGGTCAATCGAGGTATTTCTCACTGACACACCACTATCGCGGGCAAGCCCGCTCCCACATTTGGATCAGTGCTAGTCAGAATAGCTGCGACATCCCCCGCTACAAAACCAACACGCTTTTCATCATTCAATCCGTATAATGCCGACCTTTTAGGGTTGTAAGAAAAACGGCATACACGCGTAGCCTTATTACCCGCTGCCTCCGCACAGGCCCGCTGAGTCGGGCCATTCACACAGGTGCCATCCATGGATTTCAACCCGCTCGACCTTATCCTGCATCTCGACGTTTACCTCGACTTGCTGGTAACCAATTACGGTCCGTGGATCTACGCCATTCTGTTCCTGGTGATTTTTTGCGAAACCGGCCTGGTGGTCATGCCATTTTTGCCCGGCGATTCCCTGCTGTTTATTGCCGGCGCGGTAGCTGCGGGTGGCGGCATGGACCCGGTCCTGCTGGGCGGCCTGCTGATGCTCGCGGCGATCCTTGGTGACAGCACCAACTACGTGATCGGCCGCACCGCTGGGGAACGCTTGTTCAGCAACCCCAACTCGAAAATCTTCCGCCGCGACTACCTGCAAAAAACCCACGACTTCTACGACAAGCACGGCGGCAAGACCGTGACCCTGGCGCGCTTCCTGCCGATCCTGCGCACCTTCGCGCCATTCGTCGCCGGTGTCGCCAAAATGCCGTATCCGCGTTTCTTCGGCTTCAGCGTGCTGGGCACCATCCTGTGGGTCGGTGGCCTAGTCACCCTCGGTTACTTCTTCGGTAACGTACCGTTCATCAAGAAAAACCTGTCGCTGCTGGTGGTGTTCATCATCCTGCTGTCGCTGGTGCCGATGATCATTGGCGTGGTCCGTAGCCGTTTTGGCCGCACCTCCTCCGAAGCCAAGCCGCACTGATCGGCCATGTGGTCCCTCAGCGCCTGGCGTCGCCGGCGCGTCCTGGCCAAGCACCCGGTTGCCGATGAAACCTGGCAACGGGTGCGCCATCACCTGACCTTCCTCGACGGCATCAACGCCGAACAGGACCAATGGTTACGTGAGGCCAGCGTGCTGTTCCTCGCCGAAAAACACCTGACTGCCCTGCCCGGGGTCGAACTTCATCAGGAACAACGCCTGCTGCTCGCCGCCCAGGCGCAACTGCCGCTGATGAACCTGGGCGACCTGGAGTGGTACCAGGGCTTCCATGAAATCATTCTTTACCCCGATGACTTTCGCAGCCCCCAGCGCCATCGCGACGCCAGCGGCGTGGAACATGAATGGGATGGCGAACACAGCGGCGAAGCCTGGCAGCAAGGCCCGGTGATCCTCGCCTGGCCGGGCGTACTGGCCAGCGGCAATTGGGAAGGCTACAACCTGGTGATCCACGAGTTGGCGCACAAGCTCGACATGCTCAATGGCGACGCCAACGGCCTGCCGCCGCTGCACCACGACATGCGCGTACAAGAGTGGGCCAGCGTGATGCAGAGCGCGTTTGATGACCTCAACCGCCAGCTCGACCACAACCCCGACGCCGAAACCGCCATCGATCCGTATGCTGCGGAAAACCCCGCGGAATTTTTTGCGGTCACCAGCGAATATTTTTTCAGTGCGCCGGATTTGCTCGCCGACAGTTATCCACAGGTCTACGAGCAACTGAGCCACTTTTACCGCCAGGATCCACTGGCCCGCCTCAAACATCTGCAAGCCAGCGACCCACGCTATCAGACTGAAGGCTAAGTACCGTACGACGTCTGGCGCGTGGCATCGGCGCAGGAATATGCCTATAATCGCCGCCACTTTTAGGCCAATCCGGCCAATTTACTTGGCCAACTACGGGGGCAACGCCCAATGAGCTACAGCAAGATTCCGGCTGGCAAAGACCTGCCGAACGACATCTACGTCGCCATCGAGATTCCGGCCAACCACGCGCCGATCAAATACGAAATCGACAAAGACAGCGACTGCCTGTTCGTTGACCGTTTCATGGCCACCCCGATGTTCTACCCGGCCAACTACGGTTTTATCCCCAACACCCTGGCTGACGACGGCGACCCCCTCGACGTGCTGGTCGTGACCCCTTACCCGGTCACCCCAGGCTCGGTCATCCGCGCCCGCCCGGTAGGCATCCTGAACATGACCGACGACGGCGGCGGCGATGCCAAAGTTATCGCAGTGCCACACGACAAGCTGTCCCAGCTGTATGTCGACGTGAAGGAATACACCGACCTGCCGCCACTGCTGCTGGAACAGATCAAGCACTTCTTCGAGAACTACAAAGACCTCGAAAAAGGCAAATGGGTGAAGATCGACGGTTGGGGCAACGCAGACGCCGCCCGTGCCGAGATCATGAAGTCGGTAGCCGCCTACAAAGGCTGATACCACGACTCATTGCCCAGGCAGTCAAAAAAGCCCCGATTATTCGGGGCTTTTTTTGTGGGAAAATTTAAACGACAAGTTCAATTAGATAAACAAAAACACAACTACCGTTTAACTTGATCAAGTTGGAGTGCGACTTTACTTCCAATAAGGAAATACCTACATACACCAACTCAACACATAGTTTATTTGATCTTATTTTCCGGCCAGTAAACTCTGCGTTTATGAATACATCAGGTGATCGCTTAAGAACGTTACTTCGGGAAGTTCATCTTTCCGCATCCGACTTCGCCAAGAATCGCGACGTCACGCCCCAGCACGTGAACAACTGGTTCAAGCGCGGCGTGCCCATGGCCCGGCTCGACGAAATAGCAGAACTGCTGTCTGTCACCAGCCGCTGGCTGCGCACCGGCGAAGGCCCTAAATACCCGCCGACCAACCTCCAGCTGGAAGGCCCCAACCACGCAAACAGCGCTACCGCCCGCGAAGACTGCGGCCACTACCGCTGCGGCCCCAGCAGCGGCCCGGAAAAAATCGACGTGGAAATCCCCCTCCACGCCTCCTTCAACACCCAGGAAAGCCTACGCCTCTCCCTGCGCACCCTGGAACAACTCAACGTCACCGCCGACCGCGCCTTGGGGGCCTACATGGTCGGCAACAGCATGATCGACATCATCCAGGACGGCGCCACCCTGGCCATTGACCGCGGCCGCACCCAAATCATCGACGGCGAAATCTACGCCCTCGAACACGACGGCATGCTCCGTATCAAATACCTCTACAACCGCCCCGGCGGCGGCCTGCGCATGCGCAGCCACAACAGCAACGAACACCCCGACGAACTCCTGACCTACGACCAACGCTTCGAGCAAAACCTACAGATCCTGGGCTGGGTCTTCTGGTGGTCCACCCTCAACAACCGCCGCCCACCGGTCCCGCTGGACGAGCACTTGATCGGCCACGACAGCTCTAAATCAGACCAGACGCTGGAAAACTGAGAGGAGTGTCAGTATCATGCGCGGCACATTTGGCAGGGATTGGCGTAGCGTCGACACACCCTGCCCGGCGATGCGGAGGAGTTCCCGCTGATGCCCCTTTTATCACTTGGGCGAGCGCTTGAGTGAACGATTGAAGGCTGGTGAGGTTTACCAAAAATAGACTTAACCAGTCCCCGAGAAGCCGGCCACAAGCCGGCTTTTTAATTACCCCAAACAATCTAATCCCATCTAAAAGCCCCCCATCAGCCCAACTACTCACGCAAGGCTTGCGACCAAAAGCCAAGAGCCGCACCCTAACGTGCAGCTCTCGCTAACTAAGCAGCAACAGCCCTACCGAGTACCCCGCAACCGCAACGCCGACGGCATAAAGTACGAATCCTCAGGAATCGCCTGGCCAAAATCCACCGTCTGCGGTTCTTCGTTATCCAGGTTCTGCACGTAGTACCGCCGCGCCTGCAGGTCGTGGAATACATCCAGTGCACTCCAGGTAGTCGGCAAGTCGTAGAAGTTCTTCAAGTAAGCCATCGACACCCGCCACAGTTCGCCACGGCCGTCGTACTGATCAACCACTGCTGCGCCCCAGCTGTCTTCGTCGAGGTACAGCACGCGTTTGGAGTACAGGTGACGCGCCGTCGGTTTCAGGGTGCCTTCAACGACCCACACGCGGTGCAGTTCGTAGCGGGTGTATTGCGGGTTGAGGTGGCCGACCTTGAGCAGGTCGGCGTATTTCACGTCGGCGCTGGCGACTTTGTAGTTGTTGTAGGGGATGTAGATTTCCTTCTTGCCCAGCAGTTTCCAGTCGTAGCGATCCGGCGAGCCGTTGAACATGTCGGTGTCGTCCGCCGTGCGCAGGCCATCGGAGGATGAGATCGGTGTGTCGTAGGCCAGGTTCGGCGCGCGGCGTACGCGGCGTTGGCCGGCGTCGTAGATCCAGGCTTGGCGCGCGTCTTTGATCTGGTCGAGGGTCTCGTGTACCAGGGTCGCGCCACCGGCCAGGCGGGCCGGGCTTTTTACGAAGGTCAGGTAGTAGAACAGGATGTTCTTCAGGTCGGCGTACTGCCCGCCCTGGCGGTAGTAGTTGAACAGCCCTTCCTGCTGCGCCGTCACCAGGGCAAAGCTGCCATTGCGTTGCACGGGCGCTTCCGAGGCGCGGCGGACCACGTAGGTGCCACGGTAGCGGGTGATGTGGTTCCACAATGCCTCGACACCGCTTTGTGGAATGGGGAACGGCACGCCGCCAAAGGCGTCGGCGAAGCCGGTGCCACCGTCCAGCAACTTGGCGCTGGTGGCGTTCTTGAAGGTGTTGTCATACACCCACTGGGGTGCCGAGCCGGAACGCCGGCTTGGGTAGATGGGCATCTGGAAGGTGTCGGGGTAGCTGTTGAACAAGGCGATCTCGCCCGCCGTCAGGTTGGCCTTGTACTGTTCCAGGTTGGCCTTGGTGATGGTGAACAGCGGCTTGTCGCCGGCAAAGGGATCGACATGGTGCTTGCCCTTTTCATAGCCCTTGGGTGCCTGGGTGATGCCGCCTTCCCAGGTCGGGATGGTGCCGGCGGCATTGCCCGCGCGCTCGGCGCCGAACGGGGTGAGCTGGGTCTTGAGCTGTTGTGCGTCTTGAGGCGAGAGCGCAGCAAGCGCGTTGCCAGCGGCCAGGCCGAGGGCCAGGGCCAGGCTGGCGGTGAGCATTCGAGGTGTGTGGAACATGGCAAATCTCCAAAAAAACGAGGGCGGGCAGCCGCCCTCGCGCCGCAGCACGGCAGCGGCTTACAGGAAGTACTTGAGGTTGAAACCGATGTTGTCGCGGTCGCGGATCACGTTGTTCTGGCCGCCACCAAAGAACTCGGTGTATTGCAGCTCGGCTTCCAGCTTGTTCTGGTAGTTGGCCTTGAGCCCCAGGGTGTAGGCCTTGCGTCCCTCGATGTAGTTGCCGGCCTGATAGGAGTTGCCCTTGAAGTCGTCCTTGTAGACCACGTAGGGCGACAGGTTGACCCCGGCGTACACGTCGTTCCAGGTACCGTTGAACATCACCGTATAGCTGTAGGAATCACGGCTGACCTGGTCATCGCGCTCACCACCAGACACATAGGAGGTGTTACCGCTGCCCGCGTAGTAGCGGGTGCTGCCATCGTAGGCCTGGTACTTCAGGCTGCTGCCACGCAGGTGCTCGGAGGCCAGTTCGAACACGCCAAACAGCGAGTCGAAGCTCAGGCCCGGACCGAAGTTGTAGATGCTACCCAAGGAGGTGTTGAAGGCCTCGACGCGCTCGGAGTTGTCGATCTGGCTGTTGAGGTTGACCATCTGCCCGCCGACATTGATGTACTGCCCGCCCGCCGCCGCGCCGGCGCCATTGGCCAGGTCGCCGATCAGGTCGTTGGTGGCGGCGACACCGATGGGCAGGTTCGGCCGGTAGGCCAGCTCACCAAACACCGAGGCCTTGCCCAGGGTGGTGTTGAAGCTGAAGCCGTACATGCGGATATCTTCGGCATAGCGTCGGTGCGCCTGGATATTGCCCATCACGTCCACCGTCGCCAGGCCATTGGCCAAGGCCGCCGCCTGGCTGCCGGCCACCGACGACAGCATGCTGGTCAGCGCTGCCATGTCGATGCCTTTGTAGCCCGCCAGGTCAGCGGCAATGGTCGGCTCCTTGGCGTGGTAGTTGACCAGGTACAGCCCGAACTCGGTGCTGTTGAGTTCCTCGGCGATGTAGCGGAAGGCAAAGCCGTACTGGCCATCGTTGCGCGCGTTGTAGTCCTTGCCGATGGACGCCACCTTGAGGGTGTTGCCGTAGGCCGGGGTCATGCCGTTGGCATACAGCCCGGTACTGCGCAGCATGCCGCCGAGCATCGGGTTGTTGCCCAGGGCGTCGTATAACCCGATGACGTTGCCGCCGATGGGCGTCGGGGTGTCGAGAGCGCTGCCGGTGAAGTTGTTGTAGCCCGTGCGGCCGCCATCGGCGAACAGGTCGCTCTGGGAATAGAAGGTGCCGACCGGATCGATGCGGGTCTCCTTCCAGTTCCACTGGTAGAAACTCTCCATCGACAGGTTGTCGCTCAAGCCGATATTGAAGCTGATGGCTTCCACCGGCATCAGCACTTCCTTGACCTCGGCGCCCGGCAGCCGGTACTTGGCCGCGTCCACCGGGTTGGTGGTGTTGACCCCGCCGCGATAGAAAATGCCCTCGCCCCAGTTGAACACCTGGCGCCCCAGACGCGCGGTCAGAGGCATCTGGCCCACGTCCCAGTTGCCATAGATATAGGAGTCAAGGATCTCCACGCGGCTACCGGCGATGTCGCGGGTCTGGTCGGTGAAGTGGTCATCCTGGGGATGGCTCTGGCTGGGTTGCGACGGGTTGTTGTTGCGGTAGTAGTCGTTGCGCTTGTCCATGATCTGGGTGTCATAGAACCCCGTGCCACGCACGAACAGCCCGTAGTTCTGATAGTTGGCCTCCAGCTCCGAAGTGATCTTGTACACCTCGGAAACCAGCCCGGTATCGAAGTTGCGATTGCCGTCGTTGGTGTTGACGTCATCGTTGCCCTTGTCACGCCCCTGGACCCGCCACAGGCGCCCATACGACAGGGTGCTGTCGAACGAGCCGGTGACCTGGTTGTCCAGCACACTGAACTCCATGGCCTGCACGGTCCCGCCGCTGCACAGTTGCAGCAGGCCCACCAGGCCGACGCCCGCCCCCGTGGATTTAATGGACCATTTACCCTCGGATCCCGAGCCTTGCGCGCGCACTGTGGTGCTCATTGCCGTCTCTCCCCTGCAACTTTTTTGTTGTTATTGCACTGCGATGTCTGTTGTCACGGCGCCGGGCGGTCGAGGCCGGCCCTGACGTAGTTGCGACTGTGGGCGCCAAAGTGGCGCAGCAACTGCACCAACTGTTCGTTGAGCTGGGCATGGTCGTAGCGTTCGGCGGGCAATTGGTTGCCCGCACTGAAGCTCTGGGTCGCCCCGGGCGTCGCCAACCACTGGCCGATGGCCTCGTCGAACGCCACCGCCTGGGCATCCGCCTCGGCGCTGACTACCTGGCGCAGGTAATCGGTCGAATAAGCCGGGTAATCGGCGTCCCGGGAGGCGTCGGCATAGGCCGTCAGCATCGGGTTGCTCGCCCCCGTCAGCAGCAGGTGGCGCAGCCAGGCGAACTGGTAGCGCTCCACCTCGTTGTGGCGCGTGGCGACACGCTCGATCGCCGCCCGCTTGTCACTGTCATAGCCAGCCAGGGCCTTGCCCTCCATCAGCAGCATGCTGGTCAGGTCATCGCCCGGCAGGGTCGTGGCGTGATACGGCTGGGTCAGGTCCTGCAGGTAGTGCATGCCCCAGCCCAGGAAGCGATAGCCCCAGTAGGGATGGCCATTGGCAAAGGCAAAACGCGCCAGGCCGAAGTACTGGTAGGCCCGCCAGTCCGGCCAGTTGCGCAGCAGGAAGGGCGCTGCGACGTAGACCACCGCGCTCTCGTGGAAGAAGCCCATATGGAACGGCGCCTGGGAGCTGTATTGGAAACGCGCGTCGCCAAACGACTGCACGCCGAAGCCATACAACGCGCCGACGGCCCCCGGGTTATCGCTGAACAGATTGATATCGTGACCGTAGTCCGGCTCGTCCGCAGCGGTCGCCAGCACGGCCAGTGGCGCGACCTGCTGCCCCGGCTGCAGCTGAATGAAGCGCTGGCGATTCCACGGCGAAAGCGTCTGCTCGACCATCACTTCGGCGGCCTTGAGCTGCGGGCGCCCCGCCAGGTCCTGGCCGGGCATGGGCTGGATCACCTGGGCCAGGTGGATCTGCGGGTTGACCCGCAGGGCCATGAGCAAGTCCCGGCGCAGATCGGTCCCAGGTTGCGGCGCCAGGCGCAGGTTGTCGGGACGCGGCGGATAGTCGGGGAAGTGGCTGCGGGCGAAGTTCTCCTGCTCGTCCAGCAAAGCCACCAGGCCTGGATACTGCTCGGACACAAACTGCTCGAGGGACTCGACCGCCACCTCGGGCGCCTCGCGCAAGGCGGGCAAATCCCGCAAGGCCAGGTAGCTGCCCACGCTGTGATTGGACCATGCACCGGCCAAGGGCGACAGACTGCACAGCCCCAGGCACAGCAGCAACGACGGCAACTTCATGGCTTTACGCTCTTGTTGTAGATGCGTTCAGCCTAACAATCCGGGTACCCCCCGACACTGTCCGATCTTGCCAAAAAGACTCTCCAATAGCGCCATACAGCCTGGGTCTACGCCGGGTAGCCGGTAATCTCGCGAATACTCTGGTACAGCGGCTTGAGCTGGCGATACATGTGCAGGTAGACCTCGCGGTACAAGCGGTCGTACATCTGTTGCGCCTCAGGCTGGGGCATGAACACCTCGGCAGTGCGAGTCATGGCCGCGATGGCGGTATCGAAGTCCGCGTACAACCCAAGCCCCACCGCACAGGCAATCGCCGCCCCCAGTCCAGAGGCCTCGTAGACATGCGGGCGCTCGGCGGGCAGGCCGAAGATATCGGCGGTCAGTTGCATCGCCGCATCGCTCTGGGAACCGCCCCCGGCCACGCGCAAACGCTTGATCGACAGTTTCGAACGGCGCTCGATACGCTCCTTGCCCTGGCGCAGGGCATAGGCCAGGCCCTCGAGGATCGCCCGGTAGATATGGGCCCGGGTGTGCACGTCGCCAAAGCCGATCATCGCCCCCTTGGCCTCTACACCCGGCTCGCGGATGCCCGGCGACCAGTAGGGTTGCAGGGTCAGGCCCATGGAGCCGGGCGGCACCGCGTTGACCAGCGCATCGAACAACTGCTCCGGCTCCAGGCCCTGCTCCCGGGCCTGCTGCATTTCCCGCAGGCCGAACTCGTTCTTGAACCAACTGACCATCCAGTAGCCGCGATAGATCATCACCTCGCAGTTGTAGTGATCGGGGATTGCCGCCGGATACGGCGGGATCAGCGGGACTATCTCCAGGTAGCGCGAGCGCGTGGTGGTGATGGTCGCCGTGGTGCCGTAGGACAGGCACGCAGTCGTCGCCTCCACCACGCCGGAACCGAGCACTTCGCAGGCCTTGTCGGAGCCGGCGGCAATCAGTGGCAGGCCCTCGGGGATCCCGGTATGGCGGCTGGCCTCGGCGGTGATGCGGCCCAGTTCTTCTCCTGGCTTGTACAGGCGCGGCAGTTGCTGCGCACGCACCGCCAGGGCCTGCCATTTCCAGTCCCGGGGCGCGGCCCAGCGCAGGTGCTTGAAGTCGAAGGGCAAGTAGCCCACGCAGCACCCCACCGAGTCGACAAAACGCCCGGTCAGGCGATGGCTGAGAAAGCCCGAGAGCAGCAGGAACTTGTCCGTGGCGGCCCAGATATCCGGCTGATGCTGGGCGATCCAGTTGGCCTCGGCCTGGGCGCGGAAGTAGTCCACCGTGGCCTCGGCACCGATCAACTTGAACAGCCAGCCCCAGGGGCCCTTGATCCCGCCCTCCGGCTCGCACTGGCGCTGGTCGAGCCAAAGGATGGCCGGGCGCAGCGCCCGACCCTGGGCATCGACATTGATCAAGGTGCCGCGCTGGGTGGTCAGGGACACGCCACGGATCAGGCTGCGGTCGATGCCGGTCTGCGCCCACAACTGCTGGCAGGCCTCCCCCAGCTTGCTCCAGTAGTAATCCGGGTCCTGCTCGGCCCAGCCGGGCTGAGTGGAGTAGTAGGCCTGCAACTCGACCTTGCCTTTGCCCAGCAGGTTGCCCTGCAGGTCGAACAACAGCGCGCGGACACTCTGGGTGCCGTTGTCGATCGCCAGCACATAGTGTTTGTCGGGGGAATTGTTATCCACGAAGCTCTCTTTATTCATGACGCGCTCTTCAGATCGAGGCGGACGGGACGCTGTGATGGCGTTGCCAGAGTTGCAGGTAGCGCTGCTGTTCCTGTTCCCAGCGCGCGTCGTCCCAGCCCAGGCGCGGCTGACATAGCCGGCGGATGTCTGGCAGGTAGTGGGCGGCGCCGCCGGGCAGGAGCAGGCCGAGACGGGTGCGCCGCAACAACAGGTCGTCCAGGTGCAGGACCATCTCGGCCTCGGCGGCAAAGGCCAGCTCTGCCCACAGGGTATCGCTGGCGCCGACACACTCGCTGCCCAGGCTATGTATCAGGCTGGCCAGGCGGGGCAGATCGCGGCCATGGCGCCCGGCCAGGCGCCGCCTGCCGGCATCGCTCAGCCCGGGGATCGCCTGCCGCGACACAGCCTGGAACACTGGCGCGCCGTCATCCTCCAGGGTCTTCCCGAGCATCCCGGCACAGGCCCGCAGCACCTCGATGGCCTGGGGCCTGAAGGTGGTCAGCTTGCCCCCCGCCAGGGTCACGCAGCCCGGTTCCTGCCACAGCACATGCTCGCGGGTTTCATTGGAGGGTTTGGCCTGGGAATCGGCGGCGCCCACCACCGGGCGCACCCCGGACCAGGTGCACAGCACGTCCGCCGCCGTCACCTCGGCCTGGGGAAAGGGCTGGGCGCAAGCCTCCAGCAGGTAGTCGAGTTCTTCACGGGTAATGCTCGCCTCGAGGTCCAGGTCCTCGCGATGATCCAGGTCGGTGGTGCCCACCACGGTGGCCCCTTCCCAGGGAAAGACGAACACCGGGCGACCGTCGCGCCGATGCATAAAACTGAAGGCATGGGCCACCGGCAAGCGCCAGCCCGGCAACAACAAGTGGCTGCCACGCAAGGGCCGCAACTGCCGCTGCCCGCCGCCCGGTTGCAGGCGCTCAGCCCAGGCGCCGGTGGCGACCGCCAGCACCGCGCAACGCACTTGCATAACGGCGCCGCCTTGCGCGTCCTCGACCTCGACCCCACACACCCGCCCGTCCTCGCGCAGCAACTGGCGCACCCGCAGGCCATTGAGCGCCCAGGCGCCATCGGCTCGGGCCTCGGCCAACACGCGCATGACCAGGCGGGCATCGTCGGTCAGCGCATCGCGAAACTGCGACGCCCCCAGCAGCCCCGGCTCCATCAGCCCCGGCGCCAAGTAGCGCAGTTGTGCAGGCCGGTGGAACTGCCGGCTGCGGCAACCGGCCAGGGCGTCATACACCCGCAGCAAGCCGCCGAACACCCGCGGCCCGGGAAACCCGCCACGATAGTGCGGCATCAAAAAACTCAGGGGTTCCACCAACCCCGGTGCTTCGCCCATCAGGCGCTGGCGCTCGCGTACCGAATCGCGCGCCAGGCGCCACTGGCCCTTGGCGATGTAGCGCAGGCCGCCATGGACCATTTTTGAAGAACGGCTGGAGGTGCCCCAGGCAAAATCCCGTTGCTCCAGCAGCAGGCAGCGCCAGCCGCGCCGGGCCGCCTCGCGCAGGATCCCGGCGCCGCTGATGCCGCCGCCAATCACAATCAAGTCCCAGGGTTCACGCGCCAGTTGCGGCAACACGGCCTCGCGCCATTGGGCATTCCAGTCATCGCTCATGGGCCTAGTCTTCCAGCAGGGTGCCGGGGTTCAGACGCCCGGCCGGATCGAAATGCCGGCTCAGGCTGTGCAGCGCAGCCATCGCCAATTCGCCCTTCTCCCTCGGCAGGTAAGGCGCGTGGTCCTTGCCCACACCATGCTGATGGCTGATGGTGCCGTGGTTTTCGACGATGGTGCGGCTGGCCACCTGTTTGAGGGCTTTCCAGCGCTCCAGGGTGGCCGGGTAGTCCGCCGCCGGGCGGAACACATAGCTGGTGTAGATGCTCGAACCTTCGCCATAGACATGGGACAGGTGGGTGAACACATGGACGCGCTCGCCCTCGGCCGCCAGGCAGTCGCGCAGGCTGGCCTCGATCGCGTGCAGCAGGGCGTCGACATGGCACCAGTCGGTCGCGGTCTCCAGGGTGTCGACCACGTAGCCGGCATTCCAGAGGTTCTCCCGCAGGTAGGGGAAGCGAAAGCGGTTCTGTTGCCACTTTTTGCCCAGCAGGGTGCCGGTAAACACCCCGCCAAAAGCCTTGAGGTGCTGGCGCGCCTGGCGCAACGACAAGGCATTCTGCCGACGATTGCCGGTGACGCCGAAAGTCAGCAGGCATTTGCCCTCGCCAGCCCCGCGCAGTGCCAGGTAGCGTTCCAGCCAGGCGATTTGATTGGGATGGCCGGCCAGCGCCAGTTGGGTCTGGGTTTCCATGGCATTGGACAGGCGCAGCATCGACAGCGGCACCCGGGCCTGCACCAGTTGGCGGATCGCCTGCAGGGCCTTGGGCCAGTCTGGCAGGAATACGCCGTAGAAGCGCTCGTCCTCGGGCAACGCGCTGACCCGGACCTTGACCTGGGAGATGATGCCGAAACGCCCTTCACTGCCCAGCACCACTTCCCGCAGGTCGGGGCCCGCGGCCGAGGCCGGGAAGCTCGGGATTTCCAGGGGCCCGGCGAAAGTCTCCAGGGTGCCGCCGGCAAACAGTTGCTCGATCCGCCCATAGCGCAGCGATTGCTGGCCACTCGAGCGGCTGGCCACCCAGCCGCCCAGGGTCGACAGCTCCCAGGACTGCGGGAAGTGCCCCAGGGTGTAGCCTTTGGCACGCAGCTGGCTCTCCACCTGGGGCCCACTGGCACCGGGGCCAAAGGTAGCGATCAGGCTTTGTTCGTCGAGGTCGAGCAGGCGGTTCATGTGGGCCAGGGACACCGTCAGCACCGGGCGCGTGGATGCCGGCGGGTTGATATGCCCGGCCACTGAGGTGCCGCCGCCGTAGGGAATCAGGCACAGGTCGGCACTGTCGGCCAGGGCCAGCAACTGGCGGATCTGCTCGACAGTTTCCGGCAGGGCCACGGCGTCCGGGTACCGGCCGAGCGCACCTTCGCGCAGGGCCAGCCAGTCCGGCAGGCTCTGGCCGCGGGCATGCATCAGGCGATCCCGGGGCTCGATACTGTAAAGCGGATGGGGCGCCAGGCGCGACGCGGGCACCGCGGCCAGGGCGCGCTCCAGGCTGGCGTCCGGCAGGGTGTGCCCGTCGCCCAATCGCTCGCGCAGAAACGCGGCCCCATGGGCGGGCATCTCCATCTGCGTAGTTTCTTCGCCCCAGCCGTTCCAGCGTCGCATGCCTGTTTCTCCCAGCAGATCTTATGATTTTCAGTGCCCCCATACTAAACAGCCGGTGCGCGCTGTCACGGTCGCATCGGGACAGATGGAGTAGCCAATTGGGTCAATCGCTGTATTACCGGATGTATCCACGGGAGCATTTACTTTAGTCACGATTTCAAATTACCTTGCCTGCCATCGACGCGCGCAAGGCACTGCCGCCGGCAACACCCCGCAAGGAACCCGATCATGCAGACACTCGGCTCTACCTCCGTCCCCCCTCTGCTGAAGTACCTGCGCCATGCCGAACAGCTCGGCGTGGCAACCGCCCCCGCACTGGAGGCGGCCGGGATCACTGTCGGCCAACTGGACGACAACAGCCTGCGCCTGCCCGTGGAAGCCCACGAGCGCCTGCTGGGGTACTTCTGCGAACATTCCGGGGACTTGCTGTTCGGGCTCAATTCGGCGCGCTTCGTGTTGCCCAACTCATGGAGCGTGCTCGGCTACATCACCATGAACTGCGCGACCCTGGGCGAGGCGATGAACCGCATCATGCCGTTCGAAAAACTGGTGGGCGACATGGGCACCAGCCGCGCGGAAATGGTCCATGACCAGGTGCGACTGATCTGGAACTGCCGCCACCAGCAGCCTCAGATCCGCCGGCACATGGTGGAAAACGTCCTGGCGTCCTGGCTGGTGTATGCCCGCTGGATCGCCGACACCGAACTGTCGCCAAGCCAGGTGTTGCTCGAACATCCGCTGCCGGACGGCGCACAACTAAGCCAGTACGAGGACTTCTTCGGCTGCCCGGTGTTGTTCGAACAGCCCTGCTCGGCCCTGGTGGCGCCCTTGAGCTACCTGCAAACGCCCCTGCGCCAGGCCGATGCGCAATTGCTGCGCACCCTGGAAGAACATGCCCTGGCACTGATGGCCTCACTGGACGATTCAACCCTGGCGCTGCGGGTGAAAAACGCCCTGCGCCAGTTGCTCAAGGAAGGCCTGCCACGCAAGGAACAGGTGGCCGAGCAGTTCGCCATGTCGGTGCGCACCCTGCAACGCCAGTTGCAGCAGGCCGGCACGTCCTACCAGCAGATCCTCGACGACCTGCGCCAGGAACTGGCCGAGCACTACCTGCTGCACAGCGACCTGCCGATCCAGGACATCGCCCAATACCTGGGTTTCACCGAGCCGCGCTCGTTCCACCGCACCTTCAAGAGCCGCACCGGCATGCCGCCGGGCGAGTATCGGCAGACCCATCGGGGCAGTTGAGGCCGAACATCACAGGCGCTCCAGCCCCAACCCCTCAATCAAATCCTCCCCTGCTTCATCCGCCCGCCAGCGCCGACTGGAGATGCGCATGGTGTAGCGCCGCCGATACTCCGAAGGCGTCAGCCCCGTACTGCGCAAAAACAGGCGCCGAAATGCACTGGCATCTTGATAACCGCAGTACTCCATGACTTCCGTCAGGTCGATCAGGGTCACTTCCAGTAACTGCTTGGCGCGCTCAACCCGCAGGCGATGCAGGTAATCCAGGGGGGTCATGCCCTCCACCTCTTTGAAGTGACGCAGCAAGGTCCGCGGGCTGGCGGTCGCGGCCTGGGCGACCTCGTCCAGGCTGTAGGGCGTCTGAATATGCTGTTGCAGCCACTGCTTGGCGCGGAACACCACACTGTCGCGGGTTTTTACCGAGATGCCGGGGAAATTCAGGCTTGAGTGTTCAAAGCGCATCGGGTGATAAAGCAGGCCATTGGTCGCGACCTGGGCCATTTCTTCGCCGGCGAAGTGCCGGATCAACTCCACCATCAAATCGCAGACCGCCGCCGGGGCTCCAGCGGTGAACACCGGGCCGTCGACCACCACCGGGCCTTCCATCGCCAATTGCACCTTCGTAAAGGCGCACGCGAACCAATTGGCAATCATCCAGGTGACCGTCGCCCGCCGGCCATCCAGGACGCCTGCACGCGCGAGCATCACCGCGCCATTGAAGCTGGCGGCAATCACGCGCCCTTGGGCGTGGTAACGCGCGATGCAGTTCAGCTCGGCGGTGCATTGATCGAGAACATGGTTCAGGTCCGGCACGCTTTTCATCTGCACGCCGGGAACAAACAGGGCTGTCTGCGAGGGCCGCAGGGTTTTGCGGCCGGCGTTGGGCGGGCGCATTTGCGCCAGCCAGTCGGGAAGCGGCAGCTCATTGCCCGCCGCATCGATCAGGCGCCAGTGAAAAAACGCGCCGCGCTTATCCGGGTTGCGCAACTGCCAGAGGCTGTTAAAGGTGCGCAGCATGTCGATCACGCTAAACAGCGTGCCAGTAAGACTGTGCGGGCCATGCAATAAATCGACGCGGACATTCATGGGCTTACCTGGCGATATTGGATTTATTGTTGGCGATATTAGCCCTGCCTTTTCACGCTGTCTCCCGACCGCTCGCCCAGCCTGCGTGATGCTCCTTTAAAAACAGGGTCGAACCGCCTTTTCACCTGGCTTTTAACAGTCAATTGCCCGGGATTTTTACTGGCGATATTGGCTTTATCGCTGTCGGTACTCGCCTTATTACCGAGACCGCTTCGACGATAGACTGAAAAACACCTGAGCTGCGCAAAGAAAAAAACAAGGGTATCAGTCAGTGAAAACAACAATAAGAAACACCGGCAAGCCTGTGATGGCAGGGTTGGCCACGGCCTTGCTCAGTGCTGGCATCGGCACTCCAGTCACCGCAGGAGAACTGGTGTTCAGTGACCTCAAGTCAGGGCTGGGGAATGGCATGCAATGGCAACATGAAGACACCCGCCTGCAGGTAAAAGGCGCCTTGGCCCTGGGCACAGTGCGACGCATGGACGACCCGAGCCACCGCCTGACCAGTGCCGAATACGGTATGAACCTGTTCAACGACGGCAACCTCAACTACAAGCGCGGCGATGCGGTTTCAACGTCAGCCGAAGCCTACCTGCAAGCGGACCTCAGCCACCGTAACCTCGGGGTTTTCGTCAGCGCAAAGGGTTGGTACGACTACACCCAGAAACACCAGGACGTCGGGCATGGCAGCGTCCCCAACGGCTATCGCTCGGGAGAACCACTCAGTGATTCGGGGTTCGATTCCCTGGCGCGCTTCTCCAATGCGGTGTTCAACGACGCCTATGTCTACGGCAATTTCCAGCCCGCCGGGCATGATCTGCTGGTGCGCCTGGGCGACCAGGCGATCCCTTGGGTCACGCCCACCACCATCAGCGGTGGCTTGCAGGCAGTGAACGCGTTTGACTGGGCCGCCGCACGCCGCGCCACCTCGATTGCCGAAGCCCGCACCGTGCCGATGCCGACCCTGTACGCCAAGCTGGCCCTGACCGAGAACCTGTCGGTGGATGCGTTCAATCAGTTTGAATTGCGCCCCAGTGCCTACTCTGGCTGTGGCACATTTCTGTCGACCAGCGACTACGCCCAACCCGGCTGCAACCAATTTATCCTTAACGGCAGCGTGATGAGCGCGATAGCAGGCCGACCGATCTCGACCACTGACGGCCAGGCCCTCAACAACCCCTTGGATCACGTGGCCCGCGGCCCGGACCATCGCCCAGGCAACAATCAATACGGCGCCAGCCTGCAGTATTTATGGAAGGACGTCGGGTTGTTCGGCTTGTATTTCGCCGACTACAGCAGCCGGGAAGCGCTGACACAAGTCATGCGTACCGGCCCCGGCGTACTGACACCACCGGCCGCGAACGTGGGGCAGGCAACACCCACTGGAGTGGCGGCCTATTATCAACGCGCCTACCCAACCCGCATTCGCCTGTACGCCCTCAACTTCAAGACACGGCTACCGGGCGGCACCGGGATTTATGCCGAATACAGTTACCGCCCCAATCAACCGATCGCCTGGAACGGCGCTGACTTTATTGCCGGGCTGCTCGCCGGCAGCGGGCCGATGGGCTACCTGTCCAAAACCCCGACGGGCTACCTGGCAAGCGGCTACGACCGCTTCCACGTCAGCCAATTGAATCTCGGCGCCAGCCACCCTTTTGGCCAAGTGCTGGGCGGTGCGATGAAGCTATCGGCAGAAGCCGGGTTGAAATATGTACATGACCTGCCCGACACCGACCAGATCCGGTACGGACGCCCCGGTTTTGGCAGCGCGCCCTACGGCAAAGCGGCGAAGTGCACAGGCCCGGCGGCCAGATGTGCGGATGACGGATTTATCACGCCGTTTGCCTGGGGTACCCGTATCAAAGGGGAAATCAACTACAGGAATGTGTTGCCCGGGCTGGACCTGACGCCTTCGCTGACACTCGTCTATGACATCGAGGGGCACGCCTATGACGGGGTATTTTCCGAAGGCCGCTACGCGCAAATACTCGGTGTGAACGGTGATTACAAAAGCACTTACACCTTCGATCTCAGCTACCTGAACACCGGTGGCGGCGATTACAACCTAGTGGCAGATCGAAGCCTGTTGGAGGCCAGTGTCGGTATTCGCTTCTAGCAGCCCCCCTTAAAACAAGGCCATAACCATGAGTTCATTTACCGATAGCCGACGCCCGCTCGTCGTTGCCCTGCTGATGACAGTGGTGATTATCAGCGTGCTGGACAAGACCATTTTTGCCTTCGCCGGCCCGCAGATCATTGATGAGTTAAAGCTCACGCCAGCACAGTTCGGTTTTATCAGCAGCGCGTTCTTTTTTCTTTATTCGATCTCTGGGGTACTGGTGGGTTTTCTCGCCAACCGTATGCCGAGTCGCTGGATTCTCTCCGGCATGGCCCTGGTATGGATGACCGCCCAATTGCTCGCGGCCCTGTCCACCAGTTTCTTCACCCTGCTGGCCAGCCGCATCCTGCTCGGTGCCGGTTGCGGCCCGGGCACGGCGGTGACCCAGCACGCCTGCTTCAAGTGGTACACCAGCCGCGAGCGGGTGCTGCCAGCAGCGCTGATCCAGGTCGCAATCATGCTCGGCGCGATTGCCGGGGCGGTCGCCCTGCCCAAGCTGATCGAGCAGTACGGCTGGCGCACGGGCTATGTGCTGCTGGCCGGTGTCGGCCTGGTGTGGCTGCTGCTGTGGCAACGTTATGGCCGTGAAGGCCAGCATGACGATACACGGGACACCCAGGGCGACCTGCTGCCCACGCTGCCCTACAAGCGCCTGTTGCTCAACCGCACGTTTGTCTGCATTACCCTGGTCGCGTTCTGCAGCTACCTGCCCAATGCCTTGCTCTACAGCTGGCTGCCCACCTACCTGCAAAGGGGCCTGGGCATGACCCCGATGCAATCGGGGTACCTGGTGCTGGCCACCACCCTGGGGGTGATCTTTATCAACTTGCTGGTTTCCAGCCTGGCGCAACGCGCGATGAAACGCGGCGCCAGCCTGCGCAAGGCGATGGTTGTGCCGCCGCTACTGGCGTGCCTGGTCGCCGCCGTCACCTACATCCTGATGGGCTTTACCAGCACCAGCCTGACGGTGACCCTGGGGTTTTTCCTGCTCGGCAGCATCCTTCTCAACCTGCTGTCGGCCTTCGGCTTCAGCATCGTTGCCCACATCGCCCCGGCCCGCCAGCGCGGGAGCATGCTGGCGATCCATATTGCGCTGCTGACCACTGCCGGCATGCTCGCGCCAGTGCTGGTCGGCCAGGCCATTGGCTGGCAGAACGGCGACCTGGTGACCGGCTTCGAGCTGGCTATCGGCCTGTTCGGCATTGCCCTGCTGGTGTTCAGCCTGCTGGGCCTGGTACTGATCGACCCGGAGCGCAGTCGTCGTGAACTCCTTGCCAGCACTCCCAGCGCAGCTTTTGAGGCCACCAGCCCGGCCTAAACCGCGCAGTGATTGCCCACCACCTTGAGCGCTGCGCGCGGCGCCCAGCACGACTGCCAATAGGGAACACCCGATGGACTTATCCTGCTTTTCACAAAGCTACGCCGAAGCTCGGCAAAAATTCCTCCAGGCCTGTGCCAATGCGGGTCTGGAGGCTCAATCTCATCCTCACCCACTACCGGGTATCGATGGCGAGGAACTGGCCCTGGATGTGGTATTTGCCGGCTCACCAAAGGCCACCAACCTGCTGGTCCTGAGCAGCGGCGTACATGGTGTGGAAGGCTTCTGCGGCTCGGCCGTACAGGTTGATCACCTGCGCAACCGCGAGTGGGGGGAGCACTGCCAGCGCCAGGACCTGGCGGTGCTGTACCTGCATGCGATCAACCCCTACGGCTTCTCCTGGCTGCGCCGGGTCAACGAAGACAATATCGACCTCAATCGTAACTTCATTGACTTCAACCAACCGCTGCCCGACAACCCAGACTACCGCGCCCTCGCCCCGCTGCTGCTTCCCCGCCGGCAGCCACCCACCCTGCTCAGCACGTTGGGCCTGGCCGGATATGCGCTGCGACATGGCACCAAAGCCCTGCAGTCAGCCATTACCCGGGGCCAACACAGCCACCCTGAAGGCCTGTTTTACGCAGGCGCGGCCCCCGCCTGGAGCAACCTGCAACTACGCCAGATTATCCGTCGCCTGGGCAACCACTGCCGGCGCATCGGCTGGATCGATGTGCACACCGGCCTAGGCCCGTGTGGCGTGGGTGAGCGGATCTATAAAGGGCTCAACCACCCCAACGATATTGCGCGGGCACGCAGCTGGTGGGGCGCGCAGGTCACGGCCAGCGCAGACGGAACCTCCTCGTCGGCCATGCTCAATGGCACCCTGGATCTGGCCGTGATGGAGGAATGCCCGCACGCGCAGTACAACGGCTTGACCCTGGAATACGGCACCCAGCCAGGGCCACGGGTGCTTGAAGCGCTACGTGCCGATCACTGGCTGCACACCCATCCGGATACGGCACAAGCCCGACGAGTGCAGATCAAGCGCCAATTGCGCGATGCCTTCTACATCGATACCGAACTCTGGAAGCGCCAGGTCCTGGAACAAGCCCGAGAAGTGACCGCGCTGACCCTGCGCGGTCTTGCCACGCGCCTTGAATGACAAAAATGCCCACTATCGGTGGGGTACCCACTCAAACCACAGAGGATGTTCATGATGAGTGCATATTTGGTGCAAGCGTTAAAAGAGGTCATGCAAAAGGTCCAGACCCGTCTCGACCAGCATCAGGATGAGGTCGTCACCACACTCAGCCGCGTAGCCACGGGCGAGCTGAAGATGACCGAGACGCTCAGCCCCGATGAGCAGGAGTGCGCCCGACTGCTGTTCGGCTGGGTGGCGCAGGAGGGCCCGCAAAAGGTGTTTGCCGCGATCCAGCCCGTGCTGGCCGATCCTGCCAAGTTGAGCGCCGGCATCACCCTCGATGAAATCATCGAAGGCCCGCCGTTCGGGATCATCCCGCCGGCTCTCAAGCACATTGACCTGCGCGCCCTGACCCGACTCGCGGTACTTCTGGCCAGCTACATCTTTTATGAGCAATTCCACTACCCACAGCCAGAAACCGGGGTGTACGACATCTCGGGCAAGCCTTTCCAAAAACTCAAATGGCTTTACCGCTACTGGTTCAATCAACTTGAAGTGGCCGAGAAAGGCTCCGGGCTGGAGGAGCTGTTTGAGTCCCAGGCGTTCAACTTCTTCAACCTGAATCAATCGCCGATAGACCCAGGCTTCGGCAACCCGCCTTTGCGTTCGGTCTCGGTTTCATGTGCCGGAGACCTGCTGGCGGTCGATGTCCTGACCCCGGAAAACACCCCGCACCTGTTCGACGACATCACGGATTTCTACAGCAGCGCAGACATCGTCAGCGCCAACCTGGAATCGACCGTTGACTGCCACAGAAAACCGGGACGCCATCAGGCCAAAGGGCAACCGGCCCAGATGAATACATCCGAGGCGATGTTCCGCAAGTTCCGTGACGAGGCGAAAATCAACTTCTTCAGTACCGCGACCAACCACGCCATGGACTGGGATGAACAAGGCGTACTCGCCACCCTCGATGTACTGAAGAAATCCGGCGCCTACTATGCCGGTACCGCCGCCAGCCAGGCCGAGCAGGATGACGTGGTGGTGGTGGAGAAAAACGGCATCAAGGTTGCCTTGCTGGCCTACACCTTTGACCTCAATGGCCGCGACCCATCGCCTGACAAGGCGTACCTGGCCAACGTGGTGCGCTTCAACGATGTAAACCCGGCGCCCGACTACTCACTGATCGAAAAACAGGTCGCCCGCGCCAAAGCCAAGGGGGCGGACTGGATCATCGCCTACTGCCACTGGGGCTGGGAGTTCGAGATGTACCCCCACCTCAATATCGTGGAAGCCGCACGCAAGGTGATTGCCTGCGGTGTAGACACGATCCTTGGCAACCATGCGCATGTCAGCCAGCCCGCAGAACTTATCCCGCGCCCTGGCAAGCAGGATGCGCTGGTGATCTACGCGTTCGGCGACTTCGTCAGTTATCACCCCGAAAGCCGTAACTCAAAACTGGCCTACACCCTCAAATTCAGCATCGGGAAATTCCTGGGTGTTACTCGCCTGTTCAACGTCAAAGCACTGCCTATCTATATCGTTAACGAAAGATTGGATGACACGCGTTTCAACTGCCGCATCGTCAAATTCTTCGATGTGCTGGAGAACCCGGATGGCTACGGGCTGACCGAGTTGGAGAAGAGCCAACTGCCCCATCTGCGGGACAAGGTGTGGAGCGATATTCTGTCGCCACTTTCCAGCCTCCCGGGCTGATGTGGGCAACAGCGCCAAGCCTGCCTTGAACGGCAGGCTTTTTTGTAGGGCCCTTGACTCTCCCCTATACGGCAGACCCTACGCTGAAGATCATTTCCCCAAGGGCTTTCCCGTGGTTCAGCGCATCCTGGTCATCCTCGGCCACTCCTCCAGCACCAGCTTCTGCTCGGCCCTCGCCGAGACCTACCTGCAATCGGCCAGAAACGCCGGGCATGAGGTACGTCTCCTGCGCCTGGGCGAGCTGACGTTCGACCCGATCCTGCACCATGCCTATCACCAGGCCCAACCCCTGGAGCCCGACTTGCTCGGCGCCCAATCCGACATCCTCTGGGCTACTCATCTGACGTTCGTGTTCCCCATCTGGTGGGGCGGTGTTCCGGCGTTGTTGAAGGGGTTTATCGATCGGATCTTCCTTGCCGGCTTCGCCTTCAAATACCGCAAGGGCAAGGCGTTCCCCGACAAGCTCTTGAAGGGCCGCACCGCCCACCTGCTGGTGACCATGGATACGCCACCGTGGTATTACCGCTGGTTCTACCGCATGCCCGGCGTGCACGAAATGCGCAAGACCACCCTTGAGTTTTGTGGCATCAAGCCGATCAAGACGTTGATGTTCGGCCCACTGCTGGGCTCTACTGCAGCGCAGCGCGACAAGTGGCTGAAGAAGGCCCGCACACTCTTTTAGGAAAGGACCTGCATGTACATCGGTAAAGCCGCGCAGTTGTCAGGCACGACGATCAAGGCGATTCGTCACTACGAGGACATCGGCTTGCTACCGCAGCCGCAACGCGAGGGGCGGTATCGGGTGTATTCGGCGCAGAGCGTTGAGCTGCTGACGTTTATCAAGTGCGCGCAGCAGTTGGGCTTCAAGCTCAAGGAGTTGCAGGGGATTCTTCACGGGTACCGTGGCAATGAACTGCCTTGGCAGCGCGCCAACCAGGCGATAGCACAAAAGAAACTCGAGTTGATGACGCAGATCCAAGCCCTGCAGCAAGTGCATGCAGGGCTGGTGGCGTTTGAGGGCAGCCTGGAACAGGCCCAGGGTCAGTGCCAGTTTGCACGTCTGGTGGAAACCGGCACGGCGCACATCGGCTAGTTCAGCAGGTCGCCCCATTTGTTTTGCAGGACGCGCTCTTCTGCCAGGATTTCCCGCGTCGTGCTGCCAACCCATTGCTGGGCAAAACCATTAGCTTCGCGCAGCAGTATGATGTCATCGAGCTCGAAGTCGCCGGGTTTGGCCACGTCCTTATGCTCATCCAGCATCTTCCTGACCATTTCATTGAGCTGCTGCTTAGGAGCTGAAGCCTTGGCTGTATGACTGAAAAAACCCGGCGTGCCAAAACGCCCCTCATTTGCCCCTCCACCCCCTATCTGCTAGTGTCGCGCCCGTTTACCGTCAACCGGAATAGCCGCCATGGCCCGCAAAAAAGTTGCACTCGATTTCGAACAATCCCTCGCCGACCTGCAAACCCTGGTCGAGCGTCTGGAGAACGGCGAGTTGTCGCTGGAAGACTCGTTGACGGCGTTCGAGCAAGGTATCGGCCTGACCCGCGACTGCCAGAGCGCCCTGGCGCAGGCGGAGCAGAAGGTCCAGGTATTGCTGGAACGGGATGGGGAGTTGGCCGAAGAACCTTTCGACGCGGAACAAGCGCAATGATCGACGTTTATCAGGCCAGCAGTCAGGCTCGGGTCAATGCTGCGCTCGAACCGCTGTTTGTGGCACCCAGCCCGGAGCTGACCAGGCTGTATGAGGCCATGCGCTACAGCGTGATGAACGGCGGCAAGCGCGTACGGCCATTGCTCGCCTATGCGGCCTGCGAGGCGCTGGGCGTGGACGCCGCGCAAGCCAATGGCGCGGCGTGTGCGGTGGAGTTGATTCATGCCTATTCATTGGTGCATGACGATTTGCCGGCGATGGACGATGACGATCTGCGGCGCGGCCAGCCCACCACCCATAAAGCCTTTGACGAAGCCTGTGCGATCCTCGCGGGTGACGGCCTGCAAAGCCTGGCGTTCAGCGCCTTGCTTGATCCGCGCCTGAGCGGCGTGAATGCCGAGATCCGCCTGCGTATGGTCACCGCGTTGGCCAGCGCTGCGGGCCCGGCCGGTATGGTCGGGGGCCAGGCGATTGACCTGGGGTCGGTGGGCCTCAAGCTGGACCAGCAAGCCCTGGAATATATGCACCGGCACAAGACCGGTGCGCTGATCGAGGCTGCCGTGCACCTCGGCGCCCTGGCCAGTGGCCGCGCCGAAGCGGCGCAGTTGGCCGCCTTGCAGACCTATGCCCGGGCCATCGGCCTGGCGTTCCAGGTGCAGGACGATATTCTCGACGTAGAAAGCGATACCGCGACCCTCGGCAAGCGCCAGGGCGCCGATATTGCCCGTGACAAGCCGACCTATCCGTCACTGCTGGGGCTCGAAGCCGCCAAGGCCTATGCCCTGGAGCTGCGCGACCAGGCCCTGGCCGCCCTGCGACCATTCGACGCGGCAGCCGAGCCGCTGCGTGACCTGGCGCGGTATATCGTCGAACGCCGCCACTGATTACAGCGGCCTTTACCGCCGCATATCGGCCAAGTTCGGTGCTCTGCGTGGGCAGTTTGCGATGCTTGAGGTAAACTGCCGCCTCTTCTATACCTATAACGATTCGCCTGATGCCCACGACGTTTCAAGAGATTCCCCGCAAGCGCCCGACCACGCCTCTGCTGGACCGTGCTAACACGCCGGCCGGCCTGCGCCGCCTGGGTGAAGCCGAGCTGGAAACCCTGGCCGATGAGTTGCGCCTGGAATTGCTCTACACGGTCGGCCAGACCGGTGGGCATTTTGGTGCTGGCCTTGGCGTCATCGAGCTGACCATCGCGTTGCATTACGTATTCGACACCCCGGACGACCGGCTGGTGTGGGACGTGGGCCACCAGGCGTATCCGCACAAAATCCTCACCGGACGCCGCGAGCGCATGGCCACCTTGCGCCAGAAGGACGGCATCGCCGCCTTCCCGCGCCGCTCCGAGAGCGAATACGACACCTTTGGCGTCGGCCACTCCAGCACCTCGATCAGCGCAGCCCTGGGCATGGCGATTGCCGCCCGTCTGCAAAACAGCGATCGCAAGGCGATTGCCGTGATCGGTGATGGCGCACTGACAGCCGGCATGGCGTTTGAAGCGCTGAACCATGCGCCGGAAGTGGACGCCAACATGCTGGTGATCCTCAACGACAACGACATGTCGATCTCGCGCAATGTCGGTGGTTTGTCCAATTACCTGGCGAAGATCCTGTCCAGCCGCACCTACGCCAGCATGCGCGAGGGCAGCAAAAAAGTGCTGTCCCGCCTGCCCGGCGCCTGGGAAATTGCCCGCCGTACCGAAGAATACGCCAAGGGCATGCTGGTCCCCGGCACCCTGTTCGAAGAGCTGGGCTGGAACTATATCGGCCCTATCGACGGCCACGACCTGCCGACCCTGATCGCTACCCTGCGCAATATGCGCGACCTCAAGGGCCCGCAGTTCCTGCATATCGTCACCAAGAAAGGCAAAGGCTTCGCCCCGGCGGAAGTCGACCCGATTGGCTACCACGCCATCACCAAGCTCGAACCGCTGGACGCGCCCGTGGCGGCGCCGAAAAAGGCCAGTGGGCCGAAGTACTCCGGTGTGTTTGGCGAATGGCTGTGCGACATGGCCGCCGCCGATCCGCGCCTGGTGGGCATTACCCCGGCGATGAAGGAAGGCTCCGACCTGGTGGCGTTCAGCGAGCGTTTCCCGCTGCGCTACTTCGACGTGGCGATTGCCGAGCAACACGCAGTGACCTTTGCCGCTGGCATGGCCTGCGAAGGCGCCAAGCCCGTGGTGGCGATCTACTCCACGTTCCTGCAACGCGGTTATGACCAGCTTGTCCACGATGTGGCGGTGCAGAACCTCGACGTGCTGTTCGCCATCGACCGCGCCGGCTTGGTGGGCGAAGACGGCCCGACCCACGCCGGCAGCTTTGATCTGTCGTACTTGCGCTGCATCCCCGGCATGCTGGTGATGACCCCAAGCGACGAGAACGAGCTGCGCAAGATGCTCAGCACCGGCCACCTGTACAACGGCCCCGCAGCGGTACGCTACCCCCGTGGCAACGGCCCGAATGCGCTGATCGAGAAAGACCTGGAGCCGATCGAGATCGGCAAGGGCATCGTGCGGCGCCAGGGCAGCCAGACTGCGTTCCTGGTATTCGGCGTGCAACTGGCCGAAGCCCTGAAAGTGGCGGAAAAAATCGACGCCACCGTGATCGACATGCGCTTCGTCAAACCCCTGGATGAAGCCCTGGTGCGCGAGACCGCCGGCAGCCATCAATTGCTGGTAACGGTTGAAGAAAACGCCATCATGGGCGGCGCCGGTGCGGCAGTCAGTGAGTTCCTGGCGCGGGAGAATATCCTCAAGTCGGTGCTGCACCTGGGTTTGCCGGACATTTATGTGGAGCACGCCAAGCCGGCGCAGATGCTGGCTGAGTGCGGGCTGGATGAAGCGGGGATCGAGGCTGCGGTTCGCCAGCGCATGGCCTTGCTCGGCCTGTAAACCGGATCAAATTGTGGGAGCTGGCTGGCCTGCGATAGCATCACCCCGGTCTATCTGAAAGACCGAGGTGTCTGCATCGCAGGCAAGCCAGCTCCCACATTTGTTTTGTATTGCCTTGGAACCCATGGACGGCCCATGAAACACCTTCGACTTGCCCTGCCACTCCTGCTCCTACCCACTCCAGAGCTGCTCGCCGACACCCGCGACGCCGCCCTGAAGCTCCCCGATGTGGTCATCAGTGCCAACCGCCAGGTGCAGGCGCGCAATGACAGCAGCGCCGCCAACACCGTATTCACTCGCGACGATATCGACCGCCTGCAACCCTCCAGCGTGACCGACCTGCTCAGCCGCGTGCCCGGTGTACAAGTGGCGCGGACCGGTGGCCGGGGCAGCTTGCCGGGGATCTTCATACGCGGCACCAAGTCGGCGCAAAGCCTGGTGCTGGTGGATGGCCAGCGGATCGCCAATGCCACCTCTGGCGACAGTGGCCTGCAATACTTGAATGTCGACCAGATTGAACGGGTGGAAGTGCTGCGCGGATCGCGCTCGGTGATTTACGGCAGTGACGCGATTGGCGGGGTGATCCAGATATTTACCCGACGCAATGCCGGACCAGGCCTGCAACCGCGCCTGAAGTTGGGCTTTGGCAGCAACAACACCTGGGAGCGCAGCCTGGGCCTGTCGGGCGGTGATCAACGCACGCGCTTCAACCTGGGCGCGAGCCTGGATGACACGGCCGGTATCGACTGGAGCCACGCCTCCTTCCCCAGCGACCGCGACCATGATGCCTATCGCAATAAGTCGCTGAGCTTGAACCTTAGCCATGAGTTCAGCGATGAGCTGGAGGTGGGTTTTAACCTGCTGGATAGCCGGGGCAAGTCGGAATATGACAACAGCTTTGGACGCTATGATTTCGCTACCGGGCAAAGTGTCGGCCAGAAGCCCTATACCGACTACACCGTCAGCAGCGCCAGCGCTTACATCGACGCCCAACTCAACGAGGCCTGGCAGACCCGTGTAGAGCTGGGCCACAGCGAAAACCGCGACACCAAGCGCGACAAGCTCAGTGCTGACTTCAGTGTGTTCAACACCTATCGCGACTCGATCAACTGGCAGAACGACCTGACGCTCGACCAGCAGAACAGCCTGATTCTGGGCGGTGATTGGTATGAAGACCGCTTTCACGGCAGCACCACGTTCAGCGAAAACAGCCGCTGGAACCGTGCCGCATTTATCCAGCATCGTTTCAAGGGCGAGTGGTTTTCCACCGAACTGGGGCTGCGCCGCGACCAGAACCAGCAATTTGGAGGGCAGAACAGCTGGAGCGGCACCCTGACCTTGCCAGTCAACAGCGATAACGACGTATTGCTGAGTTACAGCGAAGGGTTTCGCGCACCGACTTTCAATGACCTGTACTACCCCGACACCCAGTACAGCAATCCGAACCTGCAGCCAGAGACATCGAAAAGCTATGAATTGCAATGGCGCAGCCAGCTCAGTGACAGCACACGCCTGGAAGCCTCGCTGTACCGCACCGACCTGAAAGACGCGATCATCCTCGACGCCAGCAGCAAGCCACAAAATGTCGCCACCGCCCGCATCAACGGCTTCGAAGCCGCCCTCAAGCAGGAGTTCTTCGGCTGGCAAGGCAACCTCGGCCTGTCGATCATCGACCCACGTGACCGCAACAGCGGCCACACCCTGGCCCGTCGTGCCCGGCGCACCCTGAACCTGGACCTGGATCGGCAGTTCGACCAATTGAGCCTGGGCGCCAGCTGGCAGGCCATCAGCAGCAGCTACGACGACGAGTACAATAAAAACCGGCTAGCGGGCTATTACCTGGTGGGATTGCGCAGCGGTTGGGCACTGAATCGGGAAGTGGCGCTGTCGCTGAAGGTCGATAACCTGCTGGATCGCCGCTATACACGGGCGTGGTACAGCTATGACGATCCGAACTTCGCGAACAACCAGCCGTACCGCGAAGAAGGCCGGACGTGGATGCTTGGGGTGACGTGGACGCCGCAGCTCTGAGGTTGTCCGGGCCGACGCCATTGCAGGCAAGCCAGCTCCCACATTTGTTCTGTGGTGTGGCCAAAATATTCTGCACTGCCGAGCTCCCACCTTTTGATGTGTGAATACAGTCAAATGTGGGAGCTGGCTTGCCTGCGATAGCGGTCTTAGCGGTTCGGCGCAATCACCTGACACAACCTCGCCACCGCCTCCACCATCTGCCCACTGGGCCGCTCCAGCCCTTTATCCGGCACGATCAGCAAGCGCCCCTGGACCACCGCCGCCACCTGGGGCCAGGCCTTCCAGTCGTCCAGTTGCGCTTGATCCGCCGCGAGGATCACCTGGGGATCACGCTGCAACACCGACTCGATATTGACCTGCGGGGCTGGCAACTTGAGGTCGTCAAACACATTGCGCGCGCCACATACGCTGAGCGCATCGCTGATGATCTGCCCA
The DNA here is from genome assembly GCF_058742075.1 of Pseudomonas sp. HC1(2025). Classification (NCBI taxonomy): domain Bacteria; kingdom Pseudomonadati; phylum Pseudomonadota; class Gammaproteobacteria; order Pseudomonadales; family Pseudomonadaceae; genus Pseudomonas; species Pseudomonas sp. HC1(2025). The sequence continues at coordinate 5,163,994 of NZ_CP196017.1, forward strand.
CCGCCCACGGTGTACAGCGGTTGGTTCCAGACCTGGTAGAACACGCGCAACGGCTCGCTACGCTGATAACGCTGGCGCAACTCGGCCAAGCGTTGACGCAAGCGGGCGGCCAGTTGGCGACCGGCTTCGGCGCGGCCCAGCTGTTGGGCGATGACTTCGACCTGGCTGCTCAGTTGTTCAAGGCTATGGGGTTCGGCGACGTAGATCGGGATGTTCAGGCGTTTGAGCTGCTCGCGCTGGGCGGGGCCGACGCTGCCGGGCCAGAGCAGCAACAAGTCAGGCTGCAGGCTGAGCAGTCGCTCCAGGTCCAACTGCCCATAACGGCCCACCGAGGGCACATTGCGCAGCGCGTCAGGCCGCTCGCCGCCGTCGAGCACGCCCACCAGCAGATCGCTCGCACCCAGCTCAACGACGATTTCAGATAGGGACGGTGCGAGGCTGACCACCCGCTCGACCGCCGCCGCCGACGCGCTGGCGGCCAGCAGCAGAACCGCCAGCCACAAGCGCATCAACCGAGCTGACGCGGGATGCGATAGAGGTAGAACAGCACCAGGGTCGACAAGGCCAGGAGAAACAGCGGCACTGCCTCCAGGCCGACGAACACGGCCAGCGCACCGATCCAGGCCGGGAACGCCGCGACCAGCAGCGCCGTGCGTCGACGAGCCGCGAGGGTGATCCAGGCGGCGGGCTCTTCAGGTGTATCCAGGGCCTTGGAGGTGGCAATCAGCGCATGTTTATAGCCATGGAAGTAACGCAGGCTGGCAAACATCGAGGCAACGCCGGCGATAAAGAACGGCATCGCCAACACTGGCAACAGCGGCTCGCCCTGACCAAACACCAGGTTGATCACGAACAACGGCAGCAACGCCAGCGCCAGGTACTGCCACCAACTGAAGGACAGCCGCCGCTTGACCTGGCCGCGCGTCACGCCCGGTCGACCTCGCCCTGATGCTCGTTGCCCATCATATGGTCGAGCTTGCTGGCTTTGGTCGCCAGGTAGAGTTTGTTGTGCGGGTTATGCCCGGTGTGCAGCGGCACGCGCTCGGCAACGGTGATGCCCATCTCGGTCAAGGCGTTGACCTTGCGCGGGTTGTTGGTCATCAGGCGCAGGGACTGGATGCCCAGGTGTTCGAGCATCGGCAGGCAGATGCCGTAGTCGCGCTGATCGGCGGCAAAGCCCAGGCGCTCATTGGCTTCTACGGTGTCGGCGCCGCCGTCTTGCAGTTCGTAGGCGCGGATCTTGTTCAGCAAACCAATGCCCCGGCCTTCCTGACGCAGATACAGCAGCACGCCACGGCCTTCACGGGCGATGGCTTGCAAGGCGGCTTCCAGTTGCGAACCGCAGTCGCAGCGCTGGCTGAACAGTGCGTCACCGGTCAGGCACTCGGAGTGCACGCGGCCCAGGACCGGGGCGCCATCGGCCACATCGCCCAGGCTGAGCACGACATGCTCGCGCCCGGAGGCTTTTTCAAGAAAGCCATGCATGGTAAACGTGGCAAAAGGGGTAGGCAGCTTGGAAGCAGCGACGAAAACGACGGGCACCGTGTGCTCCTGATTTCAGATTTCACAGAGGCAGGCATTGTAACAGCACGTTCCTACAGACGCTTAAGCTGAATTATCGCTGATAAAGATCAATCGGTTCGATTGGCCTTTGCCTTGGTTCTATGGGCGTCAAAACGGATACGGCTGATTCCAGCGCTGGAAAATCGGTTTCAACTCGCCACTTTTCACCAGCGCCTCCATGCGCTGGTCAAACAACGCCATCAGCGCCCGCCCCCGCTCATTGTCGGTAAACCCCAGGAACAACGGCAGTTCGGCAATGTGCGTGAGCTTGAACGCGGACGGGTCGTCGGCTTGGCCCAGGATGTATTTCAATTCGGCCAGGGCATCGATGTAGAAGTCGGCCCGCCCGTGCTGGAGCATCGGCAAAATCCCGCCACGACGCTCGATCTGGTTGAAACGATGAATATTGGGCAGGTACTCCTCGTACTTGTAGCCGCGCACCCAGGCCAGGCGGTAAGTACCCAGGGTCACCAGGGTCGGTACGGGGCTGCCCGCCAGGCCCAGGGCGTAGATGTGGTCGGCGTCATAGTTCCAGCGGGCGTACAGCACGCCTTCGGTTTCATCATGATAGGAGCCGACCCAGGCATCCACTTCGCCCCGCCGTGCCAGGCCGACTGAGCGGGTGTAGGGCACGCTGCGAATCTTGACCTTGACCCCGGCCGGCTCGAAGATTTCCCGCAACACATCCCAGGCCAGGCCGCTGCCGTCGGCGTTGGTGTAGTCATTCCAGGTTTCACTGGCCAGACGGATCTGGCTGGGCACTTCAGAGCTGTCATCGGCCCATACGCCAGGCGCGACAACACACAGCAGGATCAGCAACCAGCGACGTAGCCCCATGATGACGTCCTCCTGGGAAAAGCGATCTGTTCTACAACGCTGTAAAGGGTAGCGCAGCCCGCCGTGTCACGGCGCCTGGCGAAAATGCTGATAGCCGCGCACGGCCGGGGTGATGTCGTGGCCGCGGGCATCCAGCAGCCTGACGCCCGCCCCCGCTTCCACACGCCCGACAACCTGCACCGGCCAACCGTCGGCCAGCAACGGCGCCAGCTCAGCGGGCGGCAGGGTGAACGCGAGGACATAATCGTCGCCACCGCTCAAGGCGGCAGCCCGCGCACCGTCATCGCCGAGAAAGGCCAGCAGCGCCGCCGACAGCGGCAGCCGTTGCCGCTCGATCACCAGGCTTACGCCGGACGCCTTGGCGATATGCCCGCAATCGGCTAGAAGGCCGTCGGAAATATCCAACGCAGACGTCGCCTTGCCACGCAACGCTATGCCCAGGGCCAACTGCGGTTGCGGCGACCAGTAATGGCCCAGCAACGGTTCGGCGACATCCGCCGCGGCACTACGCTGGCCCAACACCAACGGCAAGGCTGCGGCGGCATTGCCCAGGTCACCGCCGACACACAGCAGGTCGCCCGGCTGCGCGCCACTGCGGGTCAACGCCAGGCCCGCCGGGACACGGCCAAACACGGTGACGGTCAGGCTCAGCGGCCCACGAGTGGTATCGCCGCCCACCAGGCCCACGCCGCAGCGTTGGGCCATGGCGTTCAAACCCTGGGCATAGCGCTGCAACCAATCGGCCGCGACCGTCGGTAGGGTGAGTGCAAGGGTAAAGGCCAGGGGATTGGCGCCCATGGCCGCCAGATCGCTGACTGCCACCGCCAGCGAGCGCTGGCCGAGCAGGAACGGATCGCAGGGGTCGGCAAAGTGCACGCCGGCCACCAGGGTATCGGTGGAGATTGCCAGCTGTTCCCCGGGGGGAACCGCCAGCAAGGCGCAGTCGTCGCCGATCCCCAGGGCAATGCCCTCGCCGCCTTGCGCACAGGGCGCGGCGGCGAAGTAGGTACGGATCAGCTCGAACTCGCCCATCAGGGAGCCAAGCGCAGGTTAGCGCTTGTACGCCTTCACTTCGGCTTCACGCAGGCGCGGGGCCAGCTTGTCGAGCACGCCGTTGACGAACTTGTGACCGTCGGTCGAACCGTAAACTTTCGCCAGTTCGATACCTTCGTTGATCACTACGCGGTAAGGCACGTCAACGCGCTTGAGCAGCTCCCAGGTGGACAGGCGCATCACGCACAGCTCAACCGGGTCCAGCTCTTCGAGAGTCAGGTCCAGGCAGGGTGCCAGGGCCGTGTCGATCTCGCTCAGGTTGGCATGCACACCGTGCAGGATGTCGTGGAAGTACGGCAGGTCGGCGAAGGTAAAATCGTTGTCGACGCGAAACTGCGCTTCGATTTCGTTCAGCGAAGTACCCGCCATCTGACGCTGATACAGCGCCTGGGTCGCCAACTGACGGGCAGCCCGGCGCTTTTCGTTCTTCGATGGTTTGCCGGCGTCCGCAGGACGTGGCTCGCGCGGGTTGAAACGATCGCTCTCGTCGGAAATCACTTGGCCTCCAACTGCGACAGCAGGCTGACCATTTCCAGCGCGGACAGGGCAGCTTCAGCGCCTTTGTTACCGGCCTTGGTGCCGGAACGCTCGATGGCTTGCTCGATGGAATCAACAGTCAGGACGCCGAAGGCCACTGGCACGCCGAACTCCATGGACACCTGGGCCAGGCCCTTGGTGCACTCGCCAGCCACGTATTCGAAATGCGGGGTGCCGCCACGAATGACCGCGCCCAGGGCGATGATTGCTGCGTATTCGCCTTGTTGCGCGACTTTTTGCGCAACCAGTGGAATTTCGAAGGCGCCAGGGGCACGGATAATCGTGATATCGCTTTCGCTCACACCGTGGCGAACCAGGGCGTCCACGGCACCGCTTACCAGGCTTTCAACCACGAAGCTGTTGAAGCGGCCAACCACCAGGGCGTAGCGGCCTTTGGGGGCGATGAAGGTACCTTCGATGGTCTTCAGGGTCATTCGACAAATCTCTTAAAGAGCCGGGACGCGTATCTGACGCGCCCCTTAGTGATATTTGAACCGCGAACAAGGTGCGACAATCGCCGGCATTTATTCGGAGGGCACGTATTCTACTACTTCCAGGTCGAAACCGGATATCGCATTAAATTTCATTGGCGCACTCATCAAGCGCATTTTGCGCACGCCCAGGTCACGCAGGATCTGCGAACCGGCGCCGACGATGCTGTAGGTGGTCGGTTTTTTCACCGGCACCTGGTCAGCGCTTTCGCGGATATGCGCCAGCAGCACGTCGCCATCCACCGGGTTGCCCAACAGCAGCACGACCCCGCTACCCGCCTCGGAAACCGCAGCCATGGCGGCTCGCAGGCTCCAACGGCCCGGCTGCTTGACCATCAACAGGTCGCGCAGCGGGTCCATGTTGTGCACGCGCACCAGGGTCGGCTCTTCGGCGCAGATGTTGCCCAGGGTCAGCGCCATGTGCACGTCGCCTTCCACCGAATCACGGTAGGTCACCAGGTTGAAATGCCCCAGTTCGCTGTCCAGCGGCTGCTCGGCAATCCGCTGAACGGTACGTTCGTGGATCATCCGGTAGTGAATCAGGTCGGCGATGGTGCCGATCTTGATGTTGTGCTCGGCGGCAAAGGCTTCCAGCTCCGGGCGACGGGCCATGGTGCCGTCGTCATTCATCACTTCGCAGATCACCCCGCTCGGCTCGAAACCGGCCATGCGCGCCAGGTCGCAGGCAGCTTCGGTATGGCCGGCACGGGCCAGGGTGCCACCGGGCTGGGCCATCAGCGGGAAAATGTGGCCAGGGCTGACAATGTCTTCGGCCTTGGCGTCTTTGGCAGCCGCGGCTTGCACGGTGCGGGCGCGGTCAGCGGCAGAGATGCCGGTGGTCACGCCGGTGGTCGCTTCAATCGAGACGGTGAACTTGGTGCCAAACCCAGAACCATTGCGCGGTGCCATCAGCGGCAGCTTGAGCAGTTCGCAGCGCTCGCGGCTCATGGGCATGCAGATCAGGCCACGGGCGTGCTTGGCCATGAAGTTGATGTGTTCAGGCTGGCACAACTCGGCGGCCATGATCAGGTCGCCTTCGTTCTCGCGGTCTTCGTCATCCATCAGGATGACCATCTTGCCTTGGCGGATATCTTCAACCAGTTCTTCGATGCTATTGAGCGCCACGCGGCACCCCCTTGGTCAGGATTTCAGGTAGCCGTTAGCGGCCAGAAAACTTTCGGTGATGTTACTCGGCCCTTGAGAAAGGCTTGGCTCTGCGGCCTTATCGCCAAGCAGAAGGCGCTCCAGGTAACGGGCAAGCAAGTCGACTTCCAGGTTCACCCGGCGACCTGGCTGGTAAGACGCCATGATGGTTTCGCTGAGGGTGTGGGGAATGATGGTCAGTTCGAATTCGGCGCCATTGACGGCGTTCACGGTCAGGCTGGTGCCGTCGACGGTGATCGAGCCTTTGTGGGCGATGTACTTGGCCAATTCTTTCGGCGCACGGATGCGAAATTCCACGGCCCGCGCGTTTTCGCTGCGTGCCACTACTTCGCCGACGCCGTCGACATGGCCGCTGACCAGGTGGCCGCCCAGGCGGGTGGTCGGGGTCAGGGCTTTTTCCAGGTTGACCGGGCTGCCGGCCTTGAGGTCATTCATCGCGGTGCAGTCCAGGGTTTCCCGGCTGACGTCGGCGGCAAAGCCATTGCCCGGCAGTTCGATGACGGTCAGGCACACGCCGCTGACGGCGATGCTGTCGCCCAGCTTGACGTCGCCAAGGTCCAGCTTGCCGGTTTCAACCAGCAGGCGCACGTCGCCGCCTTTGGGGGTCATGGCGCGGATGCTGCCGATGGATTCGATAATGCCGGTGAACATGGCCTTCTCCTGGAAAACGGTACGGGCGCCTGGGCGCCCGGTCGGAATTATACGCTCGCTGCTGGCACAGGTATGGCAGTGACTCGCCAGTCGTCGCCTACAGCGCGCATTTCAGTGATCTTGAGTTGGGGGGCGTCGGCCAGTTTCTCAAGCGGCCAGTCGAGCAAAGGCCGGGCGGCGGAGCCCAGGAACTTGCCGGCGATGAAAATCACATACTCGTCCACCAGGCCCTGCTGGGCAAACGCGCCTGCCAGGCTTGGGCCGGCTTCCACCAGCACCTCGTTGACGCCACGGGCCGCCAGCGCCACCAGCGCCGAGCGCAGGTCGACCTGGCCGTCGACACCCGGCACCACCAGGCATTCCGGGCCACGGGGGAACTGGTTCTCCGGGGTCACGCAGGTGATGACCAGGGCCGGCCCGGCCTTGAAGAACGGCGCATTGAGCGGCACCCGCAGGCGACCGTCGATCAGCACGCGCAGCGGTGGGCGCGACATGGCCAGGGCCGTGGTTTCGGCATCCAGGCCCAGTTCGGCGGCACGCACGGTCAGGCGCGCACCATCGGCCAGCACGGTATCGGCACCGGTCAGCACCACACTGGCCTGGGCACGCAGGCGCTGCACGGCGGCGCGGGCGGCGGGGCCGGTGATCCATTGGCTCTCGCCACTGGCCATCGCGGTGCGGCCGTCCAGGCTCATCGCCAGCTTGACCCGCACAAACGGCAGGCCATGTTCCATACGCTTGAGGAACCCTGGGTTCAGGGCACGCGCCTGGCTTTCCAGCACGCCGCTGAGCACCTCGATACCGGCCTGGGCCAGGCGCTGCATGCCACGCCCGGCCACTTCCGGGTTCGGGTCCTGCATACCCGCGACCACCCGTGCCACGCCAGCGCTCACCAGCGCATCGGCGCAGGGCGGCGTATGACCATAATGGCTGCACGGTTCAAGCGTCACGTACACCGTGGCACCGCGGGCTTTGTCGCCAGCGGCGCGCAAGGCGTTGGGCTCGGCATGGGGCTCGCCGGTGCGCTCGTGCCAGCCTTCGCCGACAATCTGCCCATCGCGCACAATCACGCAGCCGACCCGAGGGTTGGGATGGGTGGTGTACAGGCCCTTGCGCGCCAATTCGAGGGCGCGGGCCATGTAATGGGCGTCGAGCACAGCCTGTTCTGCAGAAGGAGGGTTCATTCTTTGACCGGCTCACGGGCCAGGCGGTCGATCTCTTCGCGGAACTCGTTGAGGTCCTGGAAGCGTCGATACACCGAGGCGAAACGAATGTAGGCAACTTCGTCGAGCTTTTGCAGCTCGCCCATCACCAGTTCTCCCACCACCAGGCTCTTGACCTCGCGCTCGCCAGTCGCGCGCAGCTTGTGCTTGATATGCGCCAGCGCCGCCTCCAGCCGCTCGACACTCACCGGGCGTTTTTCCAGGGCGCGCTGCATACCGGCGCGCAATTTGTCTTCGTCAAAGGGCTGGCGGCTGCCGTCGGACTTGATCAGGCGTGGCAGTACCAGTTCGGCGGTTTCGAAGGTGGTGAAACGTTCACCGCAGGCCAGGCATTCGCGCCGGCGACGTACTTGATCGCCCTCGGCGACCAGACGCGAGTCAATGACCTTGGTGTCGTTGGCACCGCAGAAGGGACAGTGCATGGTGGCAGGCAACAAAAAAAGGGAGGGCCATGGTAGCGCATCCCCGTGGCAAGACAAGCCATAGCCTTTACGGTATATAGGCTGACTATTATGTTTCTTATGTTTAGTTCACGGATTTTTGCCCTTTTTGGAGCCGTACATGCCGTTACGACCGCTGGTTTTACTCACAATGTTCAGTTTCCTGGTCGCGTGCAGCAGCGAAGCGCCAAAACCAGCGGCCCCGCAACCCACGCCGCAACAAGAGAAAAAAATCCCCGGCCAGGAACCGCTCGGGCCATTGCCGGCCTACCAGCGTGAAGTGAGCGGCACCCTCAACGGCGTACCGGCCGGCGCCGAAGTGGAACTGGCACTGCTGGTGATCGACGACCGCAGCCGCCCGCAACAACTGCTGGCCAGCAGCGTGCTGATCGGCAACAACAAACCGCTGGCCTTTCGCCTGCGCTTCAACCCGCAAGCGTTCCCCGCCGGTGCCCGCGTTGAGCTGCGAGGGCGTGCCAGCCAGTCCGGGCAGTTGATCCTGCACCTGCCGGCGGTGCGCATCCAACAGCCGATCACCCAGACCACCGGGCCGCTGCAACTCGTTCGCGCACCATGACGCCACCGCTGCACCTGCAACGGGCCTTGAGCGAACTGATCGGCGACGCGCAACTGGTGCCCTGCCCGTTACCGGGCACCGACCTGTCGTTGTGGCTGCTGGACGCCGACAACATGGACCGCGCCTTCAGCCCCGAAGAAACTCGGCGCATCCTGCATGAGCCGCCCTACTGGAGCTTCTGCTGGGCCAGTGGCCTGGCACTGGCCCGCTACCTGGCCGCCAACCCCGAGTGGGTGGCGGGCAAGCGCGTCCTGGATTTTGGCGCCGGCTCCGGGGTGGCAGGGATTGCCGCCGTGAAAGCCGGCGCCCTGGAAGTGGTGGCTTGCGACCTCGACCCACTGGCACTCGGCGCCTGCCGTGCGAATGCGCAACTCAATGGCGTAACGCTGGGTTATTCGGCGGATTTTTTTGCCGAAGCCGATCGTTTCGACCTGATCCTGGTGGCCGACGTGCTGTACGACCGGGCGAACCTGCCGCTGCTGGATCAATTTCTCACACGCGGACGGCAAGCATTGGTCGCCGATTCGCGGGTACGCGATTTCCAACATCCCGATTACCAACGGCTGGGGATCCTCGAGGCGCTGACGCTGCCGGACCTGGCGGAGCCTTGGGAGTTTCGTAAAGTGAGTCTGTACCATTCGTGCAGGTCTTGAGGCCATCGGCGGCAAGCCGGCGCCTACAAAGCCTGTTTGACCTGCCCACGCTTTCAGCCAACCCCACCAAGCCTTATAGTTGCCCCATTCCCGCTTTCTTCGAGATACCCCATGAGTGAGCCCACGCCCTACATTTTCGATGTCACCACCGCCACCTTCGACCAGGCTGTCATCGAAAACTCGTTCCACAAACCCGTACTGGTGGATTTCTGGGCCGAATGGTGTGCGCCGTGCAAGGCGTTGATGCCGTTGCTGGCGCAGATTGCCGAGAGTTATCAGGGCGAGTTGCTGCTGGCCAAGGTCGATTGCGAAGCCGAGCAGGATATTGTCGCGCGTTTTGGTATCCGCAGCCTGCCGACCGTGGTGCTGTTCAAGGACGGCCAGCCGGTGGATGGGTTTGCCGGGGCCAAGCCCGAGTCTGAGATTCGCGCGCTGCTGGAGCCCCATGTGCAGATGCCGCCACCGGCTGAGGCGGATCCGCTGGAACAGGCCCAGGCGCTGTTTGCCGAAGGCCGGATCAGTGAGGCCGAGGCGGTGCTGGTGGCTTTGCTCGGTGAAGACAACACCAACGCCGCCGCGTTGATCCTTTACGCCCGCTGCCTGGCCGAGCGTGGCGAACTGGGCGAAGCGCAGGCCGTGCTCGATGCGGTCAAGAGCGACGCGCACAAGGCGGCCCTCGCCGGCGCCAAGGCGCAGATCACTTTCCTGCGCCAGGCGGCCGACCTGCCGGACACCGCTGACCTCAAGGCACGCCTGGCGCAGAACCCGCAAGACGATGAAGCGGCGTATCAACTCGCCGTGCAGCAATTGGCCCGCCAGCAATACGACGCGGCGCTGGAAGGCTTGCTGAAGTTATTTATCCGCAACCGCAGCTACAACGAAGGCCTGCCGCACAAGACGCTGCTGCAAGTGTTCGAGTTGCTAGGCAACGACCACCCGCTGGTCACGGTGTATCGCCGCAAGTTGTTCGCCGCGCTGTACTAATCCGCGATCCAACTGTACTGCGGCGTATCCCCGCCGCTGGACACCTTCACCTTGGCGCTATGGCGCAAGCGCACCAGCAGGCGCTTGCCGGCCTGGGCGCTGCCGGCCAGCGCTTCGAGGCGATCCGACAACTCCAACCCGCTGAGTTGCCCGGCCTCGCGCAGCAGGTCCTGGGCGGCCTGCCACAGGTTTTCATCCTGATTGACCGGCGCAGCGGCGGGCACTGCCTCCGGCGCCGGCGTGGCCGTCTGCAGGTGCACGCCCAACCGCGCCCAATCGCTGTCGTCCAGCTCCAGGGTCAAGTCCACAGGCAGCTCGCCGATGGTTCCACGAATTCGCATCATTGCTCGTCCTCCAGCACTTTTCTGACGAGCATGCTCCCACGCGTCTTGCGCAACGCCAAGCAGAGGGTCAAACTCTCGGCACTTTTGTTATAAGATCACATAACAAAATCTTCATTCACGCCCTGGAGTCTCCCTATGCGCCGCCTGTTGCTCGCTTTGCCGTTTGCCCTGTTGCCACTGGCTGCCCAGGCCGCCGATGAGCACGACCACGCTCATGACCATCAACACGGCAGCCTTGGCGCCCATGAGCATGGCGTTGGCCGCCTGAATGCGGTGCTCGATGACAAGGCCCTGGAGCTGGAGCTGGAGAGCCCGGCGATGAACCTGGTGGGTTTCGAACACCTGGCCACCACCGACGCCGACAAAGCCAAGGTCGCTGCCGCCCGCAAGCAGTTGGAACAACCGCTGGTGCTGTTCAGCCTGCCCAAGGCTGCCGGTTGCGTGGTCAGCACCCAGGAGCTGGAAAGCCCGCTGTTTGGCGACAAGCCAGACGATGATCATGACCACGCCACCGATGGCAAAGGCGCGGCCGCCCATGACCACGACCACAGCGAAATCCACGCTCACTACCAGTTCACCTGCGCCAACCCCACTGCGCTGAAAAATCTCGACCTGGCGAACATCTTCAAGACCTTCCCCGCTACCCAGAAAATTCAGGTACAACTGATCGGCCCAAGCGGCCAGCAGGGTGTTGAAGCAACGGCGGCTGCCGCGACCCTGAAATTCTGACCCCACACGGTTGATGTAGGAGCTGGCTTGCCTGCGATGGCATCGACGCGGTGTCACTGATACACCGCGTCGTCTGCATCGCAGGCAAGCCAACTCCCACAGGTGACCGCGCTCTGCAGGTGATATTGAGTTCCCATGACCCAAGCACTGATCGAACTGTCCGACCTGGGCTTTAACTGGCCCGGTCACCCGCAGTTGCTGGACATCCCGGCGTTTCGCCTGGAGCCGGGGGAAACCCTGTTCCTCAAGGGCCCCAGCGGCAGCGGCAAAACCACCTTGCTCGGCCTGCTGGGCGGGGTGCAGACACCCAGCCGTGGCAGCATCCGCCTGCTGGGCCAGGAGTTGACCGACTTGTCGGCCGGCGCCCGTGATCGGTTTCGGGTCGACCACACCGGCTATATCTTCCAGCAGTTCAACCTGCTGCCGTTTCTCTCGGTCCGCGAGAACGTCGAACTGCCTTGCCACTTCTCCAAGCTGCGCGCGCAGCGGGCGATCCAGCGCCATGGCAGTGTCGACCAGGCCGCCGCGACCCTGCTCGCGCACCTGGGTCTCAAGGACCCGGACTTGCTCGGGCGCCGCGCCGATGCGCTGTCGATCGGCCAGCAACAACGGGTGGCCGCCGCCCGGGCATTGATCGGCCAGCCGGAACTGGTGATCGCCGACGAACCGACCTCGGCCCTGGACCACGACGCCAGGGAAGCCTTCCTTCAACTGTTGTTCGCCGAATGCCGCGAGGCGGGCGCCAGCCTGTTGTTCGTCAGCCATGACCAGAGCCTGGCTTCGCTGTTCGACCGCAACCTGTCGCTGGCCGAGCTCAATCGCGCCGCCACGCCGCTCGAGGTTTGAGATGTATTTGTTCCGTCTAGCCATGGCCAGCCTGGCAAACCGCCGCTTTACCGCGATCCTCACCGCCTTCGCCATCGCCCTGTCGGTGTGCCTGTTGTTGGCGGTAGAGCGCGTGCGTACCGAGGCCCGCGCCAGCTTTGCCAGCACCATCAGCGGCACCGACCTGATCGTCGGCGCCCGTTCCGGCTCGGTCAACCTGCTGTTGTACTCGGTATTTCGCATTGGCAACGCCACCAACAACATCCGCTGGGACAGCTTCGAGCACTTTGCCGCCAGCCCGCAGGTGAAATGGGCAATCCCCATGTCCCTCGGCGACTCCCATCGCGGCTACCGGGTGATGGGCACCACTCGGGCCTACTTCGAGCATTACCAGTACGGCCGCAAGCAAAACCTGCAATTGGCCAGTGGCCGCGCGTTTGATACCGACCCGTTTGAAGTGGTGCTCGGCGCCGAAGTGGCCGACGCCCTGCACTACACGCTCGGAGACAAGCTGGTGCTGGCCCACGGCGTGGCGGTGGTCAGCCTGGTCAAGCACGATGACAAGCCGTTCACCGTGGTCGGTATCCTGCAACGCACCGGCACCCCGGTGGACCGCACGCTGCACATCAGCCTCGGCGGCATGGAGGCGATCCACATCGACTGGCACAACGGCGTGCCGGCCCAGGGCAAGGGCCGGATCAGTGCCGACCAGGCGCGTAACATGGACCTCACGCCGCAAGCCATCACCGCGTTTATGCTGGGGCTGAACAACAAGATTTCGACCTTTGCCCTGCAACGGCAGATCAACGAATTCCGTGGCGAACCGATGCTGGCGATCCTCCCCGGCGTGGCCCTGCAAGAGCTGTGGAGCATGATGGGCACCGCCGAAAAAGCGCTGTTCGTGATCTCGCTGTTTGTCGTGCTGACCGGGTTGATCGGCATGCTCACCGCAATCCTCACCAGCCTCAACGAGCGCCGCCGGGAAATGGCAATCCTGCGCTCAGTGGGCGCACGGCCGTGGCACATTGCGAGCCTGCTGGTTTTCGAGGCGTTCGCCCTGGCACTGGCCGGAGTGGTCGCGGGGGTCGGCCTGCTGTATGTGTGCATCGCCGCGTCCCGTGGCTATTTGCAGGCCAATTACGGCCTGGACCTGCCGCTGGCGCTGCCCAGCCCGTATGAATGGACGCTGCTCGCCGGTATCCTGGCCGCTGCCCTGCTGATGGGCAGCGTGCCGGCCTGGCGCGCCTATCGCCAATCGTTGGCCGATGGTCTGTCGATCCGTTTATGAGGAAGGCTTTGATGCGCCGTGCCCTGCTTGCGCTGTTATTGATGGCGGCCCTGCCCGCCTGGGCCGAGGCGCCCCGGGACTTGTCGTGGCAAGAAATGATTCCGCCGGATGCGCCGGTGGAAGTGCCGAATATGACGCCGCTGCACGACCTGTCGAACATGGCCGACGCCCTGTCGGCGGAAGCCGCGCCAGCGGCCAGGCAGGACTTGCCCAATGCGCCAGTGGTGGCCACGCTGAACGGCCAGCATATCCGCCTGCCGGGTTATATCGTGCCGCTGGAGGTCAGCGAGGCAGGCCGCACCACCGAGTTCCTGCTGGTACCGTACTTCGGCGCCTGCATCCATGTGCCGCCACCGCCGTCGAACCAAATCGTGCATGTGCGCAGCGAGATCGGCGTGAAGCTGGAAGAGCTGTACCAGCCGTACTGGATCGAAGGGCAGATGCAGGTCAAGCCGTCCACCAGCGAATTGGCAGATGCTGGCTATCAGATGGAGGCCGAGAAGATCTACATCTATGAGTTGCCGGAATAGCACCACCAATCAAATGTGGGGCTTGTGTGGGAACGGGCTTGTCGGGTCGCCGCATCGCCGCGGTGGCGGTGGGTCAGCGACAAATGCAGCGACTGACAGTCTGCAATCGCGGGCAAGCCCGCGCCCACACTGTTGATTGGCGGCGGACTTGGCTGATCACCGTTTCATTGAGCTGAGTCAAAAGCCCCGCCGCAGCGATCTTTACCATTGGACACAGCCAACTAAAAACGTCCTTTGGAGCCACCCATGCACAAGTCACTGCTCAGCGCTTCCCTCTTCGCGCTTGCACTCGCCGCCCCTCTCGCCCATGCCCACGAAGCTGGCGACATCCTCGTTCGCGCCGGTGCCATCACCGTTAACCCAAAGGCCGACAGCGGCAGCGTCAAGGTTGACCAGGGTCCATTGGCCGGCACCAACCTGGGCGGCAAGGCGACCATGAGCAGCGACACGCAACTGGGCCTCAACTTCGCCTACATGCTGACCAACCACGTCGGTATCGAGCTGCTGGCGGCCACGCCGTTCGAGCATGATGTGAAGATCAAGAACACCGCCCTCGGCGCCGCCAACGGCAAGCTTGGTACCCTCAAGCACCTGCCGCCAACCCTGAGCGTCGTGTACTACCCACTGGACAGCAAGTCGGCGTTCCAGCCCTACGTCGGTGCCGGTATCAACTACACCTGGATCTATGACGAACACGTCGGCAGCCGCGCCCAGGGCGAAGGCTTCAGCAACTTCAAGGCCGAGAACTCCTGGGGCTGGGCCGCGCAGATCGGTGCGGACTACATGATCAACGACAAGTGGATGATCAACGGCCAGGTGCGCTACATCGACATCAGCACCAAAGCCACCGTGGACAACAACGCCCTGGCGGCGGGTACTCGTGCCAAGGTCAATGTGGACGTGGATCCAATGGTCTACATGGTGGGTATCGGCTACAAGTTCTAAACCCGGCTTAATAAACGCCACAAAAAATGTGGGAGCTGGCTTGCCTGCGATAGCATCGCCTCGGTGTCTTTGATAGACCGAGGTGTCTGCATCGCAGGCAAGCCAGCTCCTACATAAGCCGAGCTTCCACATTTTTTTGCGTTCTGTCAGCTAGTGATGCCGGTAGAAGCGGTCCAGCAACGCCGGCAGCCCCGCCCGCCACGCCCGTGGCTTGATGCCGAATGTATGCAGGATCTTCTTGCAGGCCAGCACTGCGTGTTGCGGTTCGTCGGCGGCATCTGGCCGCGCGGCGTGGGCCTGGGCTGTCGGTGCTTCGACCGCCAGCGCATGGAAGTTACGCGCTTCGGTGAGGATCGCCTGGCCAAGGGCCACAGGGGTGGTCGCCTCTTGCCCCGCGTAATGGTAGGTGCCCCACAGCGGCGCCGCACAATCGAGCTGCTTGAGCACCGAGATAATCACCCGTGCCGCATCGTCTACCGGCGTCGGGTTGCCCCGTCGATCATCGGCCAACAACAATTCCTCGGGTTTCTCGGCACGCGCCAGGAAACGCCCGAGCGCGCCGTCGACACTGTCATCGAGCAACCAGCCAAAGCGCAGTAGCACATGTTGCGGGCAGGTCGCGCGTACGCTTTGCTCAATGCGCCATAACGCCTGGCCGCGCAGGCCCAGGGGCACGGGTTCGTCTTTTTCGCTGTAGGCGGTGGCGCGCGAGCCATCGAACACCCGATAGCTGGACGGTTGCAGCAGCGTGATGTTGTGGTGCTGGCACAGTTCCGCCAGGCGCTCGACAGCAGATTCCTGCCCGGCCAGGCGCGCCTCGTTCACGCTTTCGGCCTGGAACCAGTCGAAATAGTAGGCGAGATTGATCAAGGCATCGGGACGGGTGTCGTCGAGCAATTGGGTAAGGCTGGCGGCATCCCAGCCGTCTTGTGGCGGGCGCGGGGCGAGGAAACCGATATCTTCCTCTGCACCGAGGCGAATCAGCGCCTGCCCGAGGGCATTCCCGCCGCCCAGTAACATAAGGCGCATTCGCATAGATTGAGCAGGCCCGGTCTGTTTGGAACGATGGCTATTATCGACAGGCGTTGATGCCGTGCCGTTAGTATTTGCCAGAATCGTTGCATTTTGCGGGTTTGTAGCGCAACCGTCACTTACTAAGTGGCGTTGAGTGGCGCTGCTTCCTCTTCAATCTGTGGCACGCGCTGCGCGATTGACGGCACAAGGCTCAGGCGCCTTCAGAGGGAGTGCCGTTGGTAGGATCGTCGAAACTTTCGCGCCAGCACCACAGTCAGCCGTTAACGAACGGAGGCCACTGCCCCGCCAACCCACGGGAGCCACCATGGCTGTGATTCCAGAATGGGTGCCTGTCACGCCCAGCGCTGCCATCACCCGCTTCAAGGTGCTGACGGTCAATACCCACAAGGGCTTCACTGCCCTCAATCGACGCTTCATCCTGCCGGAGTTGCGCGAGGCGGTGCGCGGTGTGGCGGCCGACGTGGTGTTCCTGCAGGAGGTGCACGGCACCCATGAGCACCATCCCCGGCGCTACAGCAACTGGCCGAGCATGCCCCAGTATGAGTTTCTCGCCGACAGCATCTGGCCGCAGTTCGCCTACGGGCGCAACGCGGTGTATCCCCATGGTGACCATGGCAATGCGCTGCTGTCGAAATTCCAGATCATCCGCTATGACAACCTCGACATCTCCCAGAGCGGCCACGAAAGCCGCGGGCTGTTGCATTGCATCCTGCGCCTGCCCGGCACCGGGCAGGAGGTACATGCCATTTGCGTGCACCTGGGTTTGCGCGAGGTGCACCGCCAACAACAGCTGAAATTACTGGCCCAGCGGGTTGCCGAGATTCCCGGCGAAGCGCCGCTGATCGTCGCCGGTGACTTCAATGACTGGCGCCAGCGGGCCGACCTGAGCCGCAGCGGCCTTAAGGAAGTGTTCGTGCAGGCCCACGGCAAGCCGGCGCGTACGTTCCCGGCGCGCCTGCCACTGCTGGCGCTGGACCGCATTTATGTGCGCAACCTCAAGGCCCATCAGCCGCAAGTGCTGACGGCGCGCCCCTGGTCGCACCTGTCGGATCACGCGCCGCTGTCGGTGGAGATTGAGTTATGAACAGCGCCGTGGAACACATCGCCACCGACCAGCCACCGGATGACGCCAGGGCCAGGGATCTGGACTACGGCTGGCAGGCCGGTAACCAGGTGCAATTGCTGGAAAACGGCGAGGCGTACTTCCCCAAGGTGTTCGAGGCCCTGCGCCTGGCCCGCCAGGAAATCCTCCTGGAGACCTTTATTCTGTTCGAAGACAAGGTAGGCCATGAACTGCACGGGATTCTGATCGAAGCCGCGCAGCGTGGGGTGAAGGTGGTGGTCAGCCTCGATGGCTTTGGCTGCGGCGAACTGAGCCCCGGGTTTCTCGGCGAGTTGGCCCAGGCCGGGGTCACGGTGCAGATGTTCGACCCGGCGCCCAAGACCCTGGGGGTTCGTACCAACTGGTTTCGCCGCCTGCATCGCAAGATCGTGGTGGTAGACGCGGCAGTGGGGTTTATCGGCGGGATCAATTTTTCCGCCGACCATCTGGCGGACTTCGGCCCCGAGGCCAAGCAGGATTATGCGGTGCAGGTGATCGGGCCGGCGGTGGCGGACCTGCATCACTTTGCCCTCGCGCAAAGCGGCCGCCCGGTGCGCATGCGGCGCGGTTGGCGGCGCCGGCAACAACCTGCCTGGGCTGCGGTGGAAGGTGACGGCCTGGTGCGCCTGATCTACCGCGATAACCTGCAACACCGCTCGGATATCGAAGAAGCCTACCTGCACGCCCTGCGCCACGCCCGCCAGCGCGTGGTGATCGCCAATGCCTACTTCTTTCCCGGTTATCGCCTGCTGCGCGAATTGCGCAATGCCGCGCGGCGCGGCGTGCAGGTGCAGTTGATCATGCAGGGCCAGCCGGACGTGCTGCTGGCCAAGCTGGCGGCGCGCATGCTCTATGACTATCTGCTCAAGGAAGGCGTGGTGATCCACGAGTATTGCCAGCGCCCACTGCACGGCAAGGTGGCCCTGGTGGATGAGCAATGGAGCACCGTGGGCTCGAGCAACCTCGACCCGTTGAGCCTGTCGCTGAACCTGGAAGCCAACGTGCTGATTCGTGACCGAGGGTTCAATCAACTGTTGTTCGAGCGCCTGCAAGACCTGAGCCGCAACCACTGCAAGACCATGCCGGAAAACCGCAGCCCCCGCGGCTGGTTATGGCGGGTGACCGTGGGGTTTGTGGTGTTCCATGTGCTGCGCCATTTCCCGGCCTGGACCGGCTGGCTGCCCGCGCATAAACCGCGCTTGAAACCCTTTGTGCATCCATGAGCCAAGCCCGCGCGGATGATGCCCGCCCCCATGCGTTCAAACGCTGGAAGAAGCCGCTGACCGTCGCGTTCTTTGTGCTGCTGATCGTGCTGTTTACCCTGCTCGCGCGGCGTATCGACTGGAGCGAAGTGTTCGACACCCTCGGCGACTTCAAGCTGCGCACCCTGTGGATCGCAGCCGGGCTGACCCTGTGCAGCTTCCTCGTGTATGCGTGCTTTGACCTGATTGGCCGAACCTACATCCGCCAGCCCTTGCGCTGGAAACAGATCCTGCCGGTGGGCATCATCAGCTATGCGTTCAACCTCAACCTCAGCGCCTGGGTCGGCGGGATTGCCATGCGCTATCGGCTGTATTCGCGGCTGGGGGTGAGCAACAGCAACATCGCGAAAATCCTTGGCTTGAGCCTGGCCACCAATTGGTTTGGCTATATGGCCCTGGCCGGCGTGGTGTTCAGCAGCGGCCTGGTGACCATGCCGCCGGGCTGGAAGCTCAGTAGCGGCGCGTTGCAAGGTGTCGGGGTGTTGCTGGTATTGGCAAGCCTCGGCTATCTGGCTGCCTGTCAGTTCTCGAAGAAGCGCACCTGGTCGATTCGCGGGATCGAGATCAACCTGCCGTCGCTACGCATGGCGTGCCTGCAACTGGCGCTCGGCGCGCTGAACTGGTCGCTGATGGCAGCGGTGATTTTCACCTTGTTGCCGGCGAAGCTGGACTACCCGCTGGTGCTGGGGGTGTTGCTGATCAGTGCGATTGCCGGCGTGGTCACGCACATTCCGGCCGGCCTTGGCGTGCTGGAGGCGGTGTTTATCGCGCTGCTGCAACATGAGGCCTCACGGGGCAGCTTGCTCGCCGGTTTGATTGCCTACCGGGCGATCTATTTTATCTTGCCGCTGCTGATCGCCCTGGTGATGTACCTCGCGGTGGAGGCGAAGGCCAAGGCCTTGCGGGTGAAAAAAACACCGGCGTGAAACGCATCATTGGGATTGGATGATGCTCAACCGCTCGCCCACCACCATCTCGGTGATCCAGTCCACCAGGATCGAGGTGTAGGCCTGCTGGGATACCGGGTCACTCAATGAATGATCGCCACCGTCGATGATCCGGTGCGTCAGCGAATGGGTCTGCTGGCACGCAGCCCGGTAGCTCATGATGGTGGCGTGGGGTACATGGTCATCCGTTTGTGATTCGACAATCAGCACATCCCCGGTAAATGCAGCGCAGGCGTGCAGCGCGCGATTGGTCTCGGCCTGCACCAGGGTACTGCGGTAATCCATCAGGTCGGCTTTATCCAGGTCGCGCTTGGGGGTGCGCCATTGCTGGTCGCGATACAGCGCCGGCACCCGCAGTGCGAGCCAGCGCACCGGGCGCAATGAGGTGAGGATCGCCGCCAGGTAGCCACCATAACTGGTGCCCACCACCGCCACCGCCGAGGTATCGATGGCCGGGTGCGCCAGCAGTCGATCATAGGCCGCCAGCAAGTCCCGCAGGTTGTCGTCCCGGGTGACCCGCGACAAGGGAATGCCGTTGCCAGCATGCCCGCGCAGGTCAAAGGTCAGGCACACACAGCCAAGGCCGGCGATGCCCTTGGCCCGTTCCAGGTCACGCTCCTGGCTACCGCCCCAGCCATGCACAAACAACACCCCTGGCACTTTTGACTTGGGACTGAGGAAGGTGGCGCTCATCTGTTCGTCGTCGATATCAATGGTGATGGTTTCGCTTCTAGCCGTCATAGGATTTGACCGTTACGTACTTGAGAAGAAAGTCGCTGTTTTCTGCCGGGCCGCGGTAGATCTCGATGGCATTGGCGGGCAAGGACTGCTCGATATAGGTCTCTACGGACGAGACGCGAATCGCACGCAGGCCGGGGTCGTTGATAAAACTCTGCAATGCCGCCACCTCCGCGCTGCTGGCACCGCCCATGCGCCAGGATTGCTCGAGCACCCCGCTGCGGCGCTGGCCTTGGCTGTCCAGGCCCTAGGCGATGTCGTAATTGCGCCGCGAGGCATAGAAACCAGGATAGGCCTCATCGGCGGCGGTATCGAAGACGTGTGCCTGCTCAATGGCCAGGCGCACGTCATCGTTGAGCGCCAGGGCCAGCAATGCTTCGTAATAACCCGGCACCACCAGCAGGTCGGAGCCGCCGTAGACCGCCTCGCCCTGCCCGTCCTGGGTCAGGTATTGCTCGCCGCAGTAACTGAATACATGCCCGCCGATAAAGCTCTGGCCGACACTGTGGGTCACTACGTCCTGCAGGTCTTGCTCCAGCACCACGCCTTGGACGAACAGCTGCGCTGCATCGGCACGGGCGAGGATTGCATGCAATTGCTCGAGGTTGTCGACCACCTCCTGACCACGACCGGCGCAAGCATGTACCGGCTTCAGGCGAATCGGCCCGAGCGCCAGCAACTGGATGGCGGCAGCGCGGGCATCTTCCACGCCAAACACACTCCAGCCGTCGAGCACCACGGCGCGCACCCGCTCGGCAAACAGCGGCGACCAACCCTCGGGCGCCAGGGCAGCCGTGTCGTGCAAGCCATGGGTGATGGCCTTGGTGCAGATGAAATCGTGGTCCACATAACCGCCCCACAAATCCTCCGGCCCCTTCACCCCCAGGCTGAGTGCCTGGGCCGGCCCGACCAGGGTCTGGGTAGGCAGCAGGTACAGATCGGTATGGGCATGCAGCTCGGCGCTGTAGCTGCCGCCGTAGTCGAGCCCGAGGATCTGCGCCAGCCAGCGAGCGAGGGCGCGGTTGCTTTCCACTTCATGGAGTGGGGCATCGGGCCGGACCGAGTGCGCCACCACGATCTTTTTGCGGTTGGTCGGGGTCATGCGTCCCCCTTGGGCAAGGCTTGCGGGTGTGTATCGCAAAGGTTGCAGGGATCAGGCCAAGGCGCGACTCAGGCAAAGGGTTGGTGGATCAAGCGGTTAGGGGAAGAGCAGTGGCATTTGGCCTGCTTCATTTTGCACGAAGGGCGATGGAGCGGCCGGCGTTCTGCACGATCCAGGGCGCGCAGGCGATCAAAAATGTGGCGGCGGGCTTGCTCGCGCCCACATTGGTGGGGTGGCGTGTCCGGCAATCAAGCAGGGGCCTTCACGCCAAATCGGTTGCGGTAATCGCTGGGCGCAAGGCCGGTGATTTTCTTGAAGATCGCGCGAAAGGCGCTCGGGTCTTGATAACCCACGGTCCAGGCAATCTGATCAATAGTGGTATTGGTGAACTCAAGCATCTGCCGCGCCTTGCCGACCCGCAGGTGCTGGCAGTATTGGGTGGGTTTCAAGCCAGTGGCATTGCGAAAACGGCGTAGGAAGGTGCGCTCCTCCAGACCGGCCGCCTGGGCCATCGCCGCAAGCGAGACATCCACCGCACCACTGGCCTGCAACGCGTGCTGGACCTTGAGGATCGCTCCGTCACCATGGCTGAGGATCGGTGCAAAATTGCTGCCGCACTGGCTGGCGCTGTCGCTGTGCTCAATCACCAGAAAGCGCGCGGTGTCGGCGGCGATGCTGGGGCCCATGAGACGGTCGACCAGGCGCAGGCCCAGTTCGGACCAGGCCATCAGCCCGGCGGTGGTGATCAAGTCGCCGTCGTCCACTATGGGTTTGTCGGCCTCCAGGCGCACCGCAGGAAACCGGCTGGCGAAGGTGTTGGCCGAAGACCAGTGGGTAGTGGCGCTGCGCCCATCGAGCAAACCACTGCGCGCCAGCATGATCGAACCGATGCACACGCCTCCCAGCACGGTGCCGGCCGCATGCTGCTCGCGCAGCCAGTGCAGCAGCGCGGGCGGCGCCTGCTCTTCGCAAAACTCGCCAATCGACGGCGGCACCAGCACGGCCATCAAGGGTTGATCGGGGCCGGGCAGGCTGTCGAAACCTCGAACAGGGGTACCATCGTCATTGACCTGCCAGTGGCTGACACGTAACAAGGGCAACTGCTGGCTCTGATGCTCGGCGGCAATGCGATTGGCAACGCCAAACAAGTCGGTCAAGCCATGTACTGCGGCCATCTGCGCACCGCGATAAATCAGCACGCCGAACTCGACGATCGAGCGTTCCAGAGCCATTGTCAGTTTTCCCCCTGTTATTGTCGGTACGGCCAATCCCCGTGCCACGCGCCAGTCACGATACTGGGCGCATCAACCCATCACGAGAACATACACATGGCCAAGCAAGCACTTATCCTAATCGATATCCAGAACGACTACTTCCCCCAGGGCAAGTGGCCATTGACCGGCGTGGAAGCGGCGGCCGACAGGGCGCAACAGGTGCTCCAGGCATTTCGCCAGGCCGGCGACGCGGTGATCCACGTGCGTCATGAGTTCACCTCCGAGGATGCGCCCTTCTTCACCCCAGGCTCCGAAGGCGCACATATACATGCCAAGGTGCAGAACGAAAACGACGAGCCGGTGGTGCTCAAGCATTTTGTAAATGCGTTTCGCCAAACCAACCTGCGCGAGGTGCTGGAACAACGCAGTATCACCGACCTGGTGGTGGTCGGCAGCATGAGCCACATGTGCATTGACGCAGTGGTTCGGGCAGCAGCGGACTACGGCTACAACGTGACGGTGATCCATGACGCCTGTGCCACGCGCGACCTGGAATTCAATGGCAAGACCATTGCCGCCGCCCAGGTACATGATGCCTACATGGCATCGCTGGCATTTGCCTATGCCAGCGTGGTGTCGGCGGATGAGTTCCTGAAGACTGTCAGCGCGTAGCGATAATGAACAGCCGTGGAAACGGTAGCAACACTGTGCCATCGGCCAGGGCCGGGTAAGCCTCGCGGATGCGCGCCAGGTAGGCGTCGAGGAAGGCGCCTTTCGCGGCCTCATCCAGCGGCGCCAGGAATGGCCGCAAGCCCGTGCCCTTGAACCACTCCACCACCGCCTCATGACCGGTGAGCGGGTGGTAATAGGTGGTGTGCCATACATCCACGGTGCTGCAATGTTTGCTCAACAACTCGTAGTAGTAACTCGCCGGGTGACGCGCTTCATGTTTGACCGCGCCGATCTTGCCCGCCCAAGGGCCTTGCGCTGCCACCTCACGGGCCAGGCGGTGAGCCGGCTCGTTGAGGTTATCCGGGGTTTGCACCGCCAGCGTCCCGCCCGGCGTCAATTGCGCCACCAGGTGTGGATAAAGGCTGGCGTGGTCCGGCACCCATTGCAGTGAGGCGTTGGCGAGGATCACATCGAACTGTTGCGCAGGCTTCCAGGCGCCGATATCGGCCAATTCAAAGTTGAGTGCCGGCAACCGCTCGCGGGCACTAACCAGCATGTCCTGCGAGCTGTCCAAGCCGGTAATCGTCGCCTGGGGGAAACGCCCGGCCAACACCTCGGTGGAATTGCCCGGGCCACAACCCAGGTCGACCGCCGTTCGCACATCGCCCGCGGGGATGGCGGCGACCAGGTCCTGGACGGGACGGGTGCGCTGTTGTTCAAACATCGAATACTGCTTGGCAGACCAGGTCATCGGGGCTTCCTTCTTGGGTAAGGGAATGCGCTACAGCCTAAGTCTTGTGGCGCCCAGGGACAAATGCCAGGGCTCGGGACTTTTCCCACTCAAAAACAAGAAACCCCCGAGGCAAATGCCAGCGGGGGTTCCTGGTGTTACTGGATAGTCCGTGCCGAGGTGGCCTTAGAACGGAATATCATCATCAAAGCTATCGAAGTCAGCCGCTGGCTGCGGTGCCGCCTGCTGTGGCGCTGGACGCGACTCACGCTGTGGCTGCTGGCTTGGCTGCGGACGGGACTGCTGTGGACGCGGCGCCGAGTTGGACATGCCACCCTGGCCCTGTTGGTCGCCCTGTGGACGGCCGCCCAGCAGTTGCATGGTGCCTTGCATGTCGACCACGATTTCAGTGGTGTAACGCTTGATGCCGTCTTTTTCCCACTCGCGGGTCTGCAGTTTGCCTTCGATGTAGACCTGCGAACCCTTGCGCAGGTATTCACCGGCGATCTCTGCGACCTTGCCGAACATCGACACACGGTGCCATTCGGTTTTCTCGACCTTCTGGCCAGTCTGCTTGTCAGTCCACTGTTCGCTGGTCGCCAGACTCAGGTTGGTCACGGCGTTACCGTTAGGCAAGTAGCGAACTTCGGGATCCTGGCCGCATGTACCGACCAATATGACTTTGTTAACCCCACGGGCCATAACGTTCTCCTAGGCTGGGCGCGCTGTCGGCACTGGATTTACCAGTTGCTCGAGCGTCGCGCGATCCAATAGTTCGGTGTCCAATTTGATGTAAATGGCCGCCTCTTCAGCGACCACGACTGCATCTGTTACCCCTACGACGGCCTTCAGGCGCTCTACCAGACCGCTTTCACGGATCGCCTCGGGCGATAGCGGCAAACGCAGGCTTGTGACGTAGGGAGGTTCGCGCATGGTAACAGCAAAGACCAGCCAAAGTGCAGCCAGCCCGGCGCATCCGAGGAACACAACCGACAAACCGCCATGCTGGAACATCCAGCCGCCCATGATGCCGCCCAGCGCCGAACCGAGGAATTGGCTGGTGGAATACACCCCCATCGCCGTGCCCTTGCCGCCCGCCGGTGAAACTTTACTGATCAGCGAAGGCAGTGACGCCTCCAGCAGGTTGAACGCGGTGAAAAACACCACCGTGCCGATTACCAGCGCCCGTAGGCTGTCGCCGAACTGCCAGAAGAATAGTTCAGTGAGCATCAATGTCGCGACGGCGCCGAGCAAAACTCGTTTCATTTTGCGTTTCTTCTCGCCGTAGATGATGAACGGGATCATGGCGAAGAACGAAATCAGCAACGCGGTCAGGTAGACCCACCAGTGCTGCTCCTTGGGCAACCCGGCCTTTTCCACCAGCGCCAGGGGTAAGGCGACGAAGCTGCACATCAGCATGGCGTGCAATACGAAGATACCTAAATCCAGGCGCAACAGGTCGGGGTGCTTGAGCGTCGGCAGCAGCGCCTGTTTGGCCACGCCCGACTCACGGTGCTGCAGCGGCCCGGTGGAGCGCGGCACCATAAAGGCCACGATCAGGATGCCGAACAGCGCCATGCCACCGGTGGCCAGGAACAGGCCGTGCAAACCGAACGCACGAGTCAACAGCGGGCCAACCACCATCGCAACGGCAAACGAAAGACCGATGGTCATGCCGATCATGGCCATGGCCTTGGTGCGATGCTGTTCGCGGGTCAGGTCCGACAGCAGCGCCATCACCGCCGCGGAAATCGCCCCGGCGCCTTGCAGGATGCGTCCGGCGATCACGCCCCAGATCGAATCGGCATTGGCCGCCAGCACGCTGCCCAGGGCGAAGACGATCAACCCCAGGTAGATCACCGGCCGGCGGCCAATGCGGTCGGAAATGATCCCGAACGGAATCTGGAAAATCGCCTGGGTCAGGCCATAGGCGCCAATCGCCAGGCCGATCAGGGCCGGGGTCGCGCCAGCGAGGTCCATGCCATAGGTCGCCAGTACCGGCAACACCATGAACATGCCCAGCATACGGAAGGCGAACACCAGGGCTAGACCGCTTGCTGCTCGGGTCTCGCCGCTACTCATGCGTTCGCTGTGGGGATCGTGCATGGAAAAACCTCGTGTGAACCGGCGGCGATTCTACCAGTCCCATCGATTGAGAGGGTATATGCGGCGCTTTGCCGCGCAGCTTTCATGTAAGGCTGAAATGGGCAAATTGACAGTGTATATTCATCCAGTCTTTAGCCGTATACTCCTGCATTATTTATACGCCCGCCGTGCGAGGCCATCTTGGACAAGATCCTGATTCGTGGGGCTAGAACCCACAACCTGAAGAACATCGACCTGACCCTGCCCCGGGACAAACTGATTGTCATCACCGGCTTGTCCGGGTCCGGCAAGTCGTCGCTGGCGTTCGATACGCTGTATGCCGAAGGCCAGCGTCGCTATGTGGAGTCGCTGTCGGCCTACGCCCGGCAATTCCTGTCGATGATGGAAAAGCCTGATGTCGACACCATTGAAGGCTTGTCGCCAGCCATTTCCATCGAACAGAAATCGACCTCCCACAACCCGCGTTCCACCGTGGGCACCATCACCGAAATCTACGATTACCTGCGCCTGCTGTACGCACGCGTCGGTATTCCGCGCTGCCCGGACCACGACATCCCTCTGGAAGCGCAGACCGTCAGCCAGATGGTCGACCTGGTGCTGGCCCAGCCGGAAGGCGCCAAGCTGATGCTGTTGGCCCCGGTAATTCGCGAGCGCAAGGGCGAGCACCTGTCGGTGTTCGAAGAGCTGCGCGCCCAGGGTTTTGTCCGCGCCCGGATCAACGGCAAGCTCTATGAGCTGGATGAAGCACCAAAGCTGGATAAACAGAAGAAGCACACCATCGATGTGGTGGTC
The DNA here is from genome assembly GCF_058742075.1 of Pseudomonas sp. HC1(2025). Classification (NCBI taxonomy): domain Bacteria; kingdom Pseudomonadati; phylum Pseudomonadota; class Gammaproteobacteria; order Pseudomonadales; family Pseudomonadaceae; genus Pseudomonas; species Pseudomonas sp. HC1(2025). Next base: position 5,190,528 of record NZ_CP196017.1, read on the forward strand.
GACCGTTTCAAGGTGCGCGCCGATCTGCAGCAACGTCTGGCGGAGTCGTTCGAGACCGCGCTGAAACTGGCGAACGGTATCGCCCTGGTGGCGCCGATGGACGACGAGCCCGGCGAAGAAATCATCTTCTCCGCGCGCTTCGCCTGCCCGATCTGCGGCCATGCCATCAGCGAGCTGGAGCCCAAGCTGTTCTCCTTCAACAACCCGGCCGGCGCCTGCCCGACCTGTGATGGGTTGGGGGTCAAGCAGTTCTTCGACATCAAGCGCCTGGTCAATGGTGACCTGACACTGGCGGAAGGCGCGATACGTGGCTGGGACCGGCGCAATGTGTATTACTTCCAGATGCTCGGGTCATTGGCTGCCCACTATAAATTCAGCCTGGAAGTGCCGTTCAACGAACTGCCGGCCGAGCAACAGAAAGTCATCCTCCATGGCAGCGGCTCACAGAACGTCGACTTCAAGTACCTGAACGACCGTGGCGACATCGTCAAGCGCTCCCACCCGTTCGAAGGCATCGTGCCCAACCTGGAGCGCCGCTATCGGGAAACCGAGTCGGCCAGCGTGCGCGAGGAACTGGCCAAGTTCCTCAGCACCCAGCCCTGCCCGGATTGCCGCGGCACCCGCTTGCGTCGCGAGGCCCGCCACGTGTGGGTCGGCGAGAAGACCCTGCCGGCGGTGACCAACCTGCCGATCGGTGATGCCTGCGAATACTTCGCCGTACTGAAGCTGACCGGGCGACGTGGCGAGATTGCCGACAAGATCCTCAAGGAAATCCGCGAGCGCCTGCAGTTCCTGGTCAACGTGGGCCTGGACTATCTGTCCCTGGATCGCAGTGCCGACACCCTGTCCGGCGGCGAGGCCCAGCGCATTCGCCTGGCCAGCCAGATCGGCGCCGGCCTGGTGGGCGTGCTGTACATCCTCGACGAGCCGTCCATCGGCCTGCACCAGCGCGACAATGATCGCTTGCTGGGCACGCTCAAGCACCTGCGCGACATCGGCAACACGGTGATTGTGGTCGAACACGATGAGGACGCCATTCGCCTCGCGGACTACGTGGTCGATATCGGTCCCGGTGCGGGCGTGCATGGCGGGCATATTGTTGCCCAGGGCACCCCGGCCGAAGTCATGGCCCACCCGGACTCGCTGACCGGCAAGTACCTGTCTGGCCGGGTAAAAATCGAGGTGCCGGCCAAACGTACCCCACGGAATAAAAAACAGGCACTGCACCTCAAGGGCGCGCGCGGTAACAACCTGCGCAATGTCGACCTGGAAATCCCCCTGGGCCTGCTGACATGCGTGACCGGTGTATCCGGTTCAGGCAAGTCGACCCTGATCAACAACACCCTCTTCCCCCTCAGCGCCACGGCATTGAACGGTGCCACCACCCTGGAAGCAGCCGCCCATGACAGCATCAAGGGCCTGGAGCTGCTGGATAAAGTAGTGGATATCGACCAGAGCCCGATTGGTCGCACTCCCCGCTCCAACCCGGCGACCTATACCGGGCTGTTCACGCCGATACGCGAACTGTTCGCCGGTGTGCCGGAGTCCCGCTCCCGTGGTTATGGGCCTGGGCGGTTTTCCTTCAACGTCAAGGGTGGGCGCTGCGAAGCTTGCCAGGGCGACGGCCTGATCAAGGTCGAGATGCACTTTTTGCCGGACATCTACGTTCCGTGCGATGTGTGCAAGAGCAAGCGCTACAACCGCGAAACCCTGGAGATCAAGTACAAGGGCAAGAACATCCACGAAACCCTTGAGATGACTATCGAGGAAGCGCGGGTGTTCTTTGACGCGGTGCCGGCCTTGGCGCGCAAACTCCAGACCCTGATGGACGTGGGCTTGTCGTATATCAAGCTGGGGCAGTCGGCGACCACGCTGTCCGGTGGCGAGGCGCAGCGGGTGAAGCTGTCTCGCGAGCTGTCCAAGCGCGATACCGGCAAGACCCTGTATATCCTCGATGAACCGACCACCGGCCTGCACTTCGCGGATATCCAGCAATTGCTCGACGTGCTGCATCGCCTGCGCGACCACGGCAACACCGTGGTGGTGATCGAACACAACCTGGATGTGATCAAGACGGCCGACTGGCTGGTGGACCTGGGGCCGGAAGGCGGCTCCAAGGGTGGGCAGATTATTGCGGTGGGTACGCCGGAGCAGGTCTCCGAGATGCCGCAATCCCACACGGGCTACTATCTGAAGCCGTTGCTGGCGCGCGACCGGGCCTGACTCTTCAGGCCCAACAAAAAGCCCCTGTCACCGTAGCGGTGACAGGGGCTTTTTTATTGCCGGCGGAATCAGAACTGCGATTGCAGGTAATTTTCCAGGCCGATCAATTTGATCAGACCCAACTGCTTTTCCAGCCAGTAGGTGTGATCTTCTTCAGTATCGTTCAACTGTACGCGCAGGATTTCCCGGGTCACGTAGTCATTGTGCTTCTCGCAAAGCTCAATGCCTTTGCACAGTGCTGCACGAACTTTGTATTCCAGGCGCAAGTCGCTGGCGAGCATCTCAGGCACAGTGGTACCGGTATCCAGGTCGTCAGGACGCATACGCGGCGTGCCTTCGAGCATCAGGATACGGCGCATCAGCGCGTCGGCGTGCTGTGCCTCTTCTTCCATTTCGTGATTGATACGCTCGTAGAGCTCGGTAAAGCCCCAGTCTTCGTACATACGCGAGTGAATGAAATATTGGTCACGAGCTGCCAGTTCGCCCGTCAGCAACGTGTTGAGGTAATCGATTACGTCGGGGTGACCTTGCATCGCCCTACATCTCCCTACTTGAAAGACTGTAGTTTGAACCAAGCGGACCCGCAGGTCACGGGATGAACGGCATAAAAGTGATGTTTTTCGGAGAAAAGTAGCTGAAATAACGCAAAAACCGCCCAAATGAGGGCGGTTCTGCTTATCACTTAGAGTTAGTTAAGCGATACACCCAGTGCAGTTGCGATCCCTTCTCCATACGCCGGATCGGCCTTGAAAAAGTGCTGCAACTGACGCTGAACCACATCGCTGGAAACACCCGCCATCGCGCCGGCGATGTTGTTGATCAACAGCGCCTTTTGCTCAGCATTCATCAGGCGGAACAGCGCACCGGCGTGGCTGTAGTAATCCGTGTCTTCGCGGTGATCGTAGCGATCAGCTGCACCACTCAGAGCCAGCGCAGGTTCTGCGTACTGCGGCGCTTGTTTGGGGGCATCGGCGTAGCTGTTTGGCTCGTAGTTCGGGGCCGCGCCACCGTTGCTGCCGAACGCCATGGAACCGTCACGCTGGTAAGTATTGACGGGACTGCGCGGAGCATTCACCGGCAGGTGCTGATGGTTGGTCCCGATACGGTAGCGATGCGCATCGGCGTAAGCAAAGACACGCCCCTGCAGCATGCGATCTGGCGACAAACCGACACCTGGCACCATGTTGCTTGGACCGAACGCGGCTTGCTCCACTTCGGCGAAGTAGTTCTGCGGATTGCGGTTCAACTCCAGCTCGCCTACCTCAATCAACGGGAACTCTTTCTGAGACCAGGTTTTGGTCACGTCGAAGGGATTCTCGTAGTGCGCGTTGGCCTGGGCCTCAGTCATGATCTGGATACACACGCGCCATTTCGGGAAGTCGCCGCGCTCGATGGCCCCAAACAGATCGCGCTGAGCATAATCCGGATCGGTACCGGCCAGGCGCGCAGCATCGGCAGGCGCCAGGTTCTTGATGCCTTGCTTGGTCTTGTAGTGCCATTTCACCCAGTGACGCTCGCCATTGCCGTTGATCAAGCTGTAGGTGTGGCTACCAAAGCCATGCATGTGGCGGTAGCCGTCCGGGATACCCCTGTCCGAGAACAGGATGGTGACCTGGTGGAGCGCCTCAGGCGAATGCGACCAGAAGTCCCACATCATCTGCGCACTTTTCAGGTTGCTTTGCGGCAGGCGCTTTTGGGTGTGGATGAAATCGGGGAATTTCAGCGGGTCACGGATAAAGAATACCGGGGTATTGTTGCCAACGATGTCCCAGTTGCCTTCTTCGGTGTAGAACTTCAATGCGAAGCCACGTGGGTCGCGCTCGGTATCTGCGGAGCCGCGCTCGCCACCCACTGTCGAGAAACGCAGGAAGGTTGGCGTCTGCTTGCCAACAGCGTCAAACAGCTTGGCGCTAGTGTACTGGGTGATGTCCTTGGTGACCGTGAACGTGCCATAGGCTCCCGAGCCTTTGGCGTGTACACGACGCTCTGGGATGTTTTCGCGGTTGAAATGGGCAAGCTTCTCGATCAGATGAAAGTCGTCGAGCAACAGCGGGCCACGCGGACCTGCGGAACGGGAATTCTGGTTATCGGCAACGGGAGCACCGCTGGCGGTTGTAAGGGTTTTATTCTGGCTCATGCTCAATCTCCTCAGGTCAGTCTTGGAACTGCCGGCTAATCGGCTTGGAGGGAGTATTGACCAGGAAGATGACACCATCAAATTTATTAAATCATGCTTATCGATAGTTAATTACTAACGATGACTTGGCTCGCATAGCCAAAATTCAATCAATACCCGCCATGAACTTTTCTATCGCCCACAAAAAACCGGGCACTAGGCCCGGTTTTTCGTAGCAGACTGTCGTCTTACTCGGCGGATACAGCTTCGCCAGCAGTAGCACGATCAACCAACTCGACGTACGCCATAGGCGCGTTGTCGCCAGTGCGGAAACCGCACTTGAGGATGCGCAGGTAGCCACCCTCACGGGTAGCGTAGCGCTTGCCCAGGTCGTTGAAGAGCTTACCAACGATAGCTTTCGAGCGAGTACGGTCGAAAGCCAAACGGCGGTTAGCCAGGCTGTCTGTCTTGGCCAAAGTGATTAGCGGCTCAGCAACGCGACGCAGTTCTTTGGCTTTCGGCAGTGTAGTTTTAATCAGCTCGTGCTCGAACAGCGACACCGCCATGTTTTGAAACATGGCCTTGCGGTGCGAGCTGGTACGGCTCAGGTGACGACCACTTTTACGATGACGCATGGTTCATTCCTTACCAAACTCACGTTCGGTGATTACGACGATCAGGCAGTCGCCTTGTCGTCCTTCTTAAGACTTGCAGGCGGCCAGTTGTCGAGGCGCATGCCGAGGGACAGACCGCGGGAGGCCAGAACGTCCTTGATTTCAGTCAAGGATTTCTTGCCCAGGTTCGGAGTCTTCAACAGTTCTACTTCGGTACGCTGAATCAGGTCACCGATGTAGTAAATGTTTTCCGCCTTAAGGCAGTTAGCCGAACGTACAGTCAGTTCCAGATCGTCAACCGGGCGAAGCAGGATCGGATCGATCTCGTCTTCCTGCTCGATTACCACTGGTTCGCTGTCACCCTTGAGGTCGACGAACGCAGCCAACTGCTGTTGCAGGATGGTTGCAGCGCGGCGAATAGCCTCTTCAGGATCCAGAGTACCGTTGGTTTCCAGATCAATAACCAGCTTGTCCAGGTTAGTACGCTGCTCGACACGGGCGTTTTCCACCACGTATGCGATACGGCGAACCGGGCTGAACGAAGAGTCAAGCTGCAAGCGACCAATGCTGCGGCTTTCGTCTTCATCGCTCTGACGCGAGTCGGCCGGTTCATAACCACGACCACGAGCTACGGTGAGCTTCATGTTCAGGGCGCCGTTAGACGCCAGGTTAGCGATTACGTGATCGGGATTAACGATCTCGACATCATGATCCAGCTGAATATCGGCAGCGGTAACCACCCCCGAACCCTTCTTCGACAAGGTCAGCGTAACTTCGTCACGGCCGTGCAGCTTGATAGCCAGACCTTTAAGGTTCAACAGGATTTCAATTACGTCTTCCTGTACACCTTCGATGGCGCTGTACTCGTGGAGCACACCGTCAATCTCGGCCTCGACTACTGCACAGCCGGGCATTGAGGACAACAGGATGCGGCGCAGCGCGTTGCCCAGGGTGTGGCCAAAACCACGCTCGAGAGGCTCGAGAGTGATCTTGGCGCGGGTTGGACTGACAACCTGCACATCAATGTGGCGGGGTGTCAGGAACTCATTTACCGAAATCTGCATGGATGCACCTATTTTCTAGCCCTTACTTGGAGTAGAGCTCGACAATCAGGCTTTCGTTGATGTCGGCGGACAGATCACTGCGAGCAGGAACGTTCTTGAAAACGCCCGACTTCTTCTCAGTGTCTACTTCTACCCATTCTACGCGGCCACGTTGGGCACACAGATCGAGAGCTTGGACAATGCGAAGTTGGTTTTTTGCTTTCTCGCGAATCGCGACCACGTCACCAGCACGAACCTGGTAGGACGGGACGTTAACGGTTTGGCCGTTTACGCTAACGGATTTGTGCGATACCAGCTGACGGGATTCGGCACGAGTCGAACCAAAGCCCATACGGTATACAACGTTGTCCAGACGGCATTCGAGCAGTTGCAGCAGGTTTTCACCGGTTGCACCTTTCTTGCCAGCAGCTTCTTTGTAGTAGCCGCTGAACTGACGCTCGAGAACGCCGTAGATACGACGGACCTTCTGCTTTTCACGCAGTTGGGTGCCGTAGTCGGACTGGCGACCGCGGCGTTGGCCGTGGATACCAGGTGCTGCTTCAATGTTGCACTTCGATTCGATCGCGCGCACGCCGCTCTTCAGAAAGAGATCGGTGCCTTCGCGACGAGCGAGTTTGCATTTTGGACCAATGTAACGAGCCATTCTTTACAATCTCCTGGATTACACGCGGCGCTTCTTCGGCGGACGGCACCCGTTGTGCGGGATTGGCGTCACGTCGGTGATGCTGGCGATCTTATAGCCACAGCCGTTCAAAGCACGGACAGCAGACTCACGACCTGGACCTGGACCCTTAACGTTAACGTCGAGGTTTTTCAGGCCATATTCCAGCGCAGCTTGACCAGCACGTTCAGCAGCTACTTGAGCAGCAAACGGGGTGGACTTGCGGGAACCGCGGAAACCCGAACCACCAGAGGTAGCCCAAGAAAGCGCGTTACCTTGACGGTCGGTGATGGTCACGATGGTGTTGTTAAAAGATGCATGGATGTGGGCGATGCCATCAACCACTGTCTTTTTAACTTTTTTACGAGGACGAGCAGCAGGTTTTGCCATGATAATTTTCCTGTCGATTCGCTGGGGCGATTACTTGCGGATCGGCTTACGCGGACCTTTACGGGTACGCGCGTTAGTCTTGGTACGCTGACCGCGTACTGGAAGACCACGACGATGACGCAGACCGCGATAGCAACCGAGGTCCATCAAACGCTTGATTTTCATGTTGATTTCGCGACGCAGGTCACCTTCAGTGGTGAACTTCGCCACTTCGCCACGCAGCAATTCAATCTGCTCGTCGCTCAGATCCTTGATCTTAGCGGCTGGGTTTACCCCAGCAACTGCGCAAATTTTCTGCGCAGTAGTGCGACCAACACCATAGATGTAGGTCAGCGAGATAACAGTGTGCTTGTTATCTGGAATGTTAACGCCTGCAATACGGGCCATTCAGTGGGACTCCAATTGACAGCTACCTACGCCCCGGAAGCCAAGAAATAGGGCGCGAGATAATATCGCTGTAATAACAAATAATCAACCCGGCAGCGCACTAGCTGCCGGGCTTCAAGCGGATCACACTCAGCCTTGGCGCTGTTTGTGACGCGGTTCCGCGCTGCAAATTACTCGAACAACACCTTCGCGGCGAATAATCTTGCAGTTACGGCACAGCTTTTTCACCGATGCACGAACTTTCATCACCAACTCCTCGAACCTTATGGGGTACTCAGCGCAACATGCCGCTGCCGTAGCCCTTCAGGTTGGCTTTCTTCATCAGGGATTCGTACTGGTGCGAAACGAGGTGCGATTGTACTTGGGACATGAAGTCCATCACAACCACGACCACGATCAGCAACGAGGTCCCGCCAAGGTAGAACGGAACGTTTGCTGCAACCACCAGGAACTGGGGCAACAAGCACACGGCCGTCATATATAGAGCACCGAACAGGGTCAAGCGGGTCAGAACGCCATCAATGTAGCGCGCCGACTGCTCGCCTGGACGAATACCCGGAATAAAGGCACCGGACTTCTTCAGGTTTTCCGCTACGTCTTTCGGATTGAACATCAACGCCGTATAGAAGAAGCAGAAGAAAATAATCCCTGCACTAAACAGCAGAATATTCAACGGCTGACCAGGAGCGATCGACTGCGAGATGTCCTGCAACCAGCCCATACCTTCAGACTGACCGAACCAGGCACCCAACGAAGCCGGAAACAGCAAAATGCTGCTCGCGAAGATAGCAGGAATAACACCGGCCATATTCACTTTCAGCGGCAAGTGGCTGGTCTGCGCAGCGAAGACCTTGCGGCCCTGCTGACGCTTGGCGTAGTGAACAGCGATACGACGCTGACCACGCTCAATGAACACCACAAAACCGATAATCGCTACTGCCAGCAAACCGATGGCAACCAAGGCGAAGATATTGATATCACCCTGACGTGCAGACTCGAAAGACTGCCCGATTGCCCTCGGAAGACCGGCGACGATACCTGCGAAAATCAACATCGAGATACCGTTGCCAACACCACGTTCAGTAATCTGCTCACCCAGCCACATCATGAACATCGCACCAGCCACAAATGTGGTTACTGCAACGAAATGGAAGCCAAAGTCACCAGTGAACGCTACGCCCTGCCCCGCCAGACCAATGGACATGCCAATAGCCTGGACAAGAGCAAGAACGACAGTGAGGTAGCGGGTGTACTGGCTAATCTTGCGACGACCAGCTTCACCTTCCTTCTTCAACTGCTCCAGCTGCGGGCTGACGGCGCTCATCAACTGCATGATGATCGATGCCGAAATGTACGGCATGATCCCCAGTGCAAAGATGCTCATCCGCTCCAGCGCGCCGCCGGAAAACATGTTGAACAAGCTAAGAATGGTCCCCTCATTCTGTCGAAACAGGTCTGCGAGTCGGTCCGGGTTGATACCTGGAACCGGGATGTGTGCGCCTATTCGGTAGACGATAATCGCCAGGAACAGAAAACGCAGACGAGCCCAAAGTTCAGACATACCGCCTTTGCCGAGCGCTGAGAGAGCACCTTGCTTAGCCATTTATTCCTCGAACTTGCCGCCAGCTGCTTCGATAGCCGAACGCGCACCTTTGGTGGCGCCGATTCCCTTGCCGATAGTGACAGCGCGAGTCACTTCACCGGACAGCATGATTTTCACACGCTGTACGTTGACGTTGATCACGTTGGCATCTTTCAGGGTCTGCACGGTAACGATGTCGCCTTCCACTTTAGCCAGCTCGGACAGACGCACTTCTGCGCGGTCCATGGCCTTCAGGGAAACGAAACCGAACTTCGGCAGGCGACGATGCAGCGGCTGTTGACCGCCTTCAAAGCCTGGAGCGATGGTGCCACCGGAGCGGGAGGTTTGACCTTTGTGGCCACGGCCACCAGTCTTACCCAAACCGCTACCGATACCACGGCCCGGACGATGCTTTTCGCGACGGGAACCCGGCGCTGGACTCAGATCATTGAGTTTCATCGATTAACCCTCGACACGCAGCATGTAGTAAGCCTTGTTGATCATCCCGCGATTCTCGGGAGTATCCTGGACTTCTACAGTGTGACCGATGCGACGCAGACCCAAACCCTTAACGCACAATTTGTGGTTAGGGATGCGGCCGGTCATGCTTTTGATCAGCGTTACTTTAACGGTAGCCATGATCAGAAGATCTCCTTGACGCTTTTGCCACGCTTGGCGGCAATGGATTCAGGAGATTGCATAGCTTTCAAACCTTTGAAAGTGGCATGAACCACGTTTACCGGGTTAGTCGAGCCGTAGCACTTGGCCAGAACGTTCTGAACGCCAGCAACCTCGAGGACAGCACGCATAGCGCCGCCAGCGATGATACCGGTACCTTCAGAGGCAGGCTGCATGTACACCTTCGAAGCGCCGTGAGCGGACTTCATTGCGTACTGCAGGGTGGTGCCGTTCAGGTCAACTTGGATCATGTTGCGACGAGCAGCTTCCATTGCCTTCTGGATCGCAGCAGGCACTTCACGCGACTTGCCACGGCCGAAGCCAACACGGCCCTTACCATCACCAACCACGGTCAACGCGGTGAAGGTGAAGATACGGCCGCCTTTAACGGTTTTGGCTACGCGGTTAACTTGAACCAGCTTCTCAATGTAGCCTTCGTCGCGCTTTTGGTCGTTATTTGACATAACTTAGAACTCCAGCCCAGCTTCACGAGCAGCATCAGCCAGCGCTTTAACGCGGCCGTGGTACTTGAAGCCAGAGCGGTCGAAAGCCACTTGCGAGACGCCAGCGGCCTTAGCACGCGTAGCGACCAGCTGGCCAACCTTAGTGGCCGCGTCGATGTTGCCAGTGGCACCATCACGCAGTTCTTTATCCAAAGTCGAGGCGCTTGCCAGGACTTTGTTGCCGTCGGCCGAGATGACCTGGGCGTAGATGTGCTGCGACGAGCGGAACACGCAGAGACGCACGACTTCGAGTTCGTGCATTTTCAGGCGTGCTTTGCGAGCGCGACGCAGTCGAGTAACTTTTTTGTCGGTCATTTGCTATGCCCTACTTCTTCTTGGCTTCTTTACGACGGACGACTTCGTCCGCGTAGCGCACACCTTTGCCTTTGTACGGCTCTGGTGGACGGAAGTCGCGGATCTCGGCAGCCACTTGACCTACCAGCTGCTTATCGATGCCCTTGATCAGGATATCGGTCTGGCTAGGAGTTTCAGCGGTGATGCCTTCCGGCAGTTCGTAATCCACTGGGTGCGAGAAGCCAAGGGCCAGGTTCAAAACCGTGCCTTTTGCTTGCGCTTTGTAACCAACACCGACCAGCTGGAGCTTACGCTCGAAGCCTTGGCTTACGCCTTGGACCATGTTGTTTACCAACGCACGCGTGGTACCGGCCATTGCGCGAGTTTGTTGATCGCCATTGCGAGCAGCGAAACGCAGCTCACCAGCTTCTTCAACGATCTCAACGGACGAATGGATGTTCAGTTCAAGAGTACCCTTGGCACCCTTCACCGAAAGCTGTTGGCCTGCGAATTTTACTTCGACACCGGCTGGCAGCTTAACGGGGTTCTTAGCGACGCGAGACATGCTTATCCCCCCTTAGAACACAGTGCAAAGAACTTCGCCGCCGACACCGGCAGCGCGCGCAGCACGATCCGTCATCACACCTTTGTTGGTGGAGACGATAGACACGCCAAGACCGCCACGAACTTTCGGCAGATCTTCAACGGACTTGTACTGACGCAGGCCTGGACGGCTAACGCGCTTCACTTCCTCGATGACCGGACGGCCTTCGAAGTACTTCAGCTCGATGGACAGCAGTGGCTTGATTTCGCTGCTGATCTGATAACCCGCAATGTAGCCTTCGTCTTTCAGGACTTTGGCAACAGCTACCTTCAACGTGGAAGATGGCATGCTTACGACGGACTTTTCAGCCATCTGGGCATTACGGATACGAGTTAGCATGTCCGCTAACGGGTCCTGCATACTCATGGGCTAGACGCTCCTAATACAAAAAAATTAGCCTTGCGGCTACATATGTCACCGAGAATCTCCGGGCATAAAACACACGGGCTCAGGCGAGCCGCGTATTTTAGACACACTCCGGAAATGAAACAAGCCCCAAAAGGGGCTTGTTCCAGATTCTAGGCCACCGGCGGTCAGTATCTTGCGATCCTGGCCACCGAGACTTCGAAAGTACTTACCAGCTGGCTTTAACCAGACCTGGTACGTCACCACGCATTGCAGCTTCACGCAGTTTGTTACGGCCGAGGCCGAACTTGCGGTAAACACCGTGTGGACGACCGGTCAGGCGGCAGCGGTTACGCATGCGCGAAGCGCTTGCGTCACGTGGCTGCTTCTGCAGAGCTACTGTAGCTTCCCAACGCGCTTCTGGACTTGCGTTCAGATCAACGATGATAGCTTTCAGTGCTGCACGCTTCTTGGCGTACTTGGCAACCGTGAGCTGACGCTTCAGCTCGCGGTTTTTCATGCTCATCTTGGCCATGGTCCTACTCCAATCAGTTGCGGAACGGGAATTTGAACGCACGCAGCAGAGCGCGGCCTTCATCATCGTTCTTGGCAGTGGTGGTCAGGGTGATGTCCAGACCGCGGAGAGCATCGATCTTGTCGTAGTCGATTTCCGGGAAGATGATCTGCTCTTTAACGCCCATGCTGTAGTTACCACGACCATCGAAGGACTTGGCATTCAGGCCGCGGAAGTCGCGAACCCGAGGCAGGGAGATCGACAGCAGACGATCCAGGAACTCGTACATACGCTCACGGCGCAGAGTCACTTTGACACCGATCGGCCAACCTTCACGGACTTTAAAGCCAGCGATGGATTTCCGAGCGTAAGTCACAACGACTTTTTGACCGGTGATCTTTTCCAGGTCAGCAACAGCGTGCTCGATGACTTTTTTGTCACCGATCGCTTCGCCCAGACCCATGTTCAGGGTTATTTTGGTAACGCGCGGAACTTCCATCACGTTCGAAAGCTTAAGTTCTTCCTTAAGCTTCGGAGCGATTTCCTTCCGGTAAATCTCTTTTAGTCGTGCCATGGTCTTATCTACCTAGCAGTGTTCAAGCATCAACCGCTTTTTGGGTCGACTTGAAGACACGAATTTTCTTACCGTCTTCTACTTTGAAACCAACGCGATCAGCCTTGTTGGTTTCGCCGTTGAAGATGGCGACGTTAGAAGCGTGCAATGGCGCTTCTTTCTCGACGATACCGCCCTGTACGCCCGACGCGGGGTTTGGCTTGGTATGACGCTTGACCAGGTTCAGACCACCAATGACCAGACGGTCATCAGCAAGAACCTTCAGCACCTTACCGCGCTTACCTTTGTCTTTGCCGGCGATCACGATGATCTCGTCGTCACGACGAATCTTTTGCATGTCGGATCTCCTTACAGCACTTCTGGGGCGAGCGAGACGATCTTCATGAACTTCTCAGTACGAAGTTCACGGGTCACTGGCCCAAAGATACGGGTGCCGATCGGCTCTTGCTTGTTGTTCAGAAGAACAGCAGCGTTGCCATCAAAGCGGATAATGGAGCCATCAGCACGACGTACGCCGTGACGAGTGCGGACTACAACAGCAGTCATCACTTGGCCTTTTTTCACTTTACCGCGAGGAATTGCTTCCTTCACGGTAACTTTGATGATGTCACCGATACCAGCGTAACGACGATGGGAGCCACCCAGCACCTTGATGCACATAACACGGCGAGCGCCGCTGTTATCGGCCACATCGAGCATGGATTGAGTCTGAATCATATAATTTCTCCGACCCCTAGTCCTTAGACTTCCACAGCGCGTTCGAGAACATCAACCAGTGCCCAAGACTTGGTCTTGGCCAGCGGACGAGTTTCACGAATAGTGACTTTGTCGCCGATGTGGCACTGATTGGTTTCGTCGTGCGCGTGCAGCTTAGTCGAACGCTTAACATATTTACCGTAGATCGGGTGCTTAACGCGACGCTCGATCAAAACGGTGATGGTTTTGTCCATCTTGTCGCTGACAACACGGCCAGTCAGCGTACGGACAGTCTTTTCGGCTTCAGCCATGATCACTTACCTGCCTGCTGGTTGAGCACAGTCTTCACGCGAGCGATGTCACGCTTAACTTGCGAGAGCAGATGAGACTGCCCCAACTGGCCAGTTGCTTTCTGCATACGCAGATTGAACTGGTCGCGCAGCAGGCCGAGCAGTTGCTCGTTCAGCTGCTGTGCGGATTTTTCACGAAGTTCATTCGCTTTCATCACATCACCGTCCGTTTAACAAAGGCGGTGGCGAGCGGCAGCTTTGCAGCAGCCAGGGCAAAAGCCTCACGCGCCAGCTCTTCAGTTACACCCTCGATTTCATACAGGACTTTGCCTGGCTGAATCTGGGCTACCCAGTATTCCACGTTACCCTTACCTTTACCCATCCGAACCTCGAGAGGTTTTTTGGAGATCGGCTTGTCCGGGAATACACGGATCCAGATCTTGCCACCACGTTTTACGTGACGGGTCAGTGCACGACGCGCTGACTCGATCTGACGAGCGGTGAGACGACCACGAGCTACAGACTTCAGCGCGAACTCGCCGAAGCTGACTTTGCTACCGCGCTGAGCCAGACCACGGTTGTGGCCTGTCATCTGCTTGCGGAACTTCGTACGCTTAGGTTGCAACATTTGGCGTACCCCTTACTTAGCAGCTTTTTTACGAGGCGCTGGTGCTTGTGGTTTCAGTTCTTCTTGGCGACCACCAATTACTTCGCCCTTGAAGATCCAAACCTTTACACCGATCACACCGTAAGTGGTGTGAGCTTCGTAGTTGGCATAGTCGATGTCGGCACGCAGGGTGTGCAACGGCACACGACCTTCGCGATACCATTCAGTACGTGCGATTTCAGCACCGCCGAGACGACCGCTCACTTGGATTTTGATGCCCTTGGCACCAATGCGCATGGCGTTCTGTACAGCGCGCTTCATAGCACGACGGAACATTACGCGGCGCTCCAGCTGCTGAGCTACGCTCTGCGCAACCAGCATACCGTCGAGCTCCGGCTTGCGGATCTCTTCGATATTGATGTGCACAGGCACACCCATTTGCTTGGTCAGGTCCTGACGCAGTTTCTCAACATCTTCACCTTTCTTCCCGATAACGATACCTGGACGAGCGGTGTGGATGGTGATACGTGCAGTTTGGGCCGGACGATGGATATCGATACGGCTTACGGACGCGCTTTTTAGTTTGTCTTGGAGATACTCACGCACCTTCAGATCAGCGAACAAATAGTCCGCATAAGTCCGACCGTCTGCGTACCAGACGGAGGTGTGCTCCTTGACGATTCCCAGGCGAATGCCAATGGGATGTACTTTCTGACCCATCTCTTCGACTCCGTTACTTGTCAGCAACCTTGACAGTGATATGGCAAGACCGCTTGACGATGCGATCAGCACGGCCTTTGGCACGCGGCATGATACGCTTCAGCGAACGCCCTTCGTTGACGAAAACGGTGCTGACCTTCAGGTCATCAACGTCTGCGCCTTCGTTATGCTCGGCGTTGGCTACGGCCGACTCCAGCACTTTCTTCATGATCTCGGCGGCTTTCTTACTGCTGAAAGCCAACAAGTTGAGCGCTTCGCCCACCTTCTTCCCGCGGATCTGGTCGGCGACCAAGCGGGCTTTCTGGGCGGAGATTCGAGCGCCCGACAACTTAGCGGCTACTTCCATTTCCTAACCCCTTAACGCTTGGCTTTCTTGTCTGCCACGTGCCCACGATAAGTGCGGGTACCGGCAAACTCGCCCAGTTTGTGGCCGACCATGTCTTCGTTAACGAGAACTGGGACGTGCTGACGACCGTTGTGTACTGCGATGGTCAAACCGACCATTTGTGGCAGGATCATAGAACGGCGCGACCAGGTCTTAACTGGTTTGCGATCGTTCTTTTCCGCCGCCACTTCGATCTTCTTCAGTAGGTGAAGATCAATAAAAGGACCTTTTTTCAGAGAACGTGGCACTGTCGTATCCCTCTATTTACTTGCGACGACGGACGATCATTTTGTCGGTACGCTTATTACCACGAGTCTTCGCGCCCTTAGTCGGGAAGCCCCATGGCGATACCGGATGACGACCACCAGAGGTACGACCTTCACCACCACCGTGTGGGTGGTCAACCGGGTTCATGGCAACACCACGAACGGTTGGGCGAACGCCACGCCAGCGTTTGGCACCAGCTTTACCCAGCGAACGCAGGCTGTGCTCGGAGTTCGAGACTTCGCCCAGGGTCGCACGGCATTCAGCCAATACTTTACGCATCTCACCAGAACGCAGACGCAGGGTCACGTAGACACCTTCACGAGCGATCAGCTGAGCCGAAGCACCAGCGGAACGAGCGATCTGTGCGCCTTTACCTGGCTTCAATTCGATGCCGTGTACGGTGCTACCAACTGGAATGTTACGCAGTTGCAGAGCGTTGCCCGGCTTGATCGGTGCCAGGGCACCTGCGATCAGCTGGTCGCCAGCACTCACGCCTTTAGGCGCGATGATGTAGCGACGCTCGCCATCTGCGTACAGCAGCAGAGCGATGTGAGCAGTACGGTTTGGATCGTATTCGATACGCTCGACAGTGGCAGAGATGCCATCTTTGTCGTTGCGACGGAAATCGACCAGACGATAATGCTGCTTATGGCCACCACCGATGTGACGAGTGGTAATACGACCATTGTTGTTACGACCACCAGTCTTCGATTTCTTCTCGAGCAGCGGTGCGTGAGGAGCGCCTTTATGCAGCTCCTGGTTGACCACCTTGACCACAAAACGGCGGCCAGGGGAAGTCGGTTTGCATTTAACGATTGCCATGATGCACCCCTTCCTTACTCAGCACTGCTGCTGAAATCGAGATCTTGGCCTGGCTGAAGGGAGATAACTGCCTTCTTCCAGTCATTACGCTTGCCCAGACCGCGAGCAGTGCGCTTGCTCTTACCCAGAACATTCAGGGTAGTAACACGCTCTACTTTCACGCTGAACAGGCTTTCGACGGCCTTCTTGATTTCCAGCTTGGTTGCGTCAGTTGCAACCTTGAAAACGAACTGGCCTTTCTTGTCAGCCAGAACCGTAGCCTTTTCGGAAACGTGCGGGCCAAGCAGAACTTTAAATACGCGTTCCTGGTTCATCCCAGCAGCTCCTCGAATTTCTTCACGGCCGACACGGTGATCAACACCTTGTCGTATGCGATCAGACTAACTGGATCGGAACCTTGCACGTCACGTACATCAACGTGTGGCAGGTTGCGAGCAGCCAGGTACAGGTTCTGATCAACAGCTTCGGACACGATCAGGACATCAGTCAGACCCATGCCGTTCAGCTTGTTCAGCAGATCTTTGGTTTTCGGCGCTTCAACAGCGAAGTCCTGAACCACGACCAGACGATCAGTACGCACGAGTTCAGCAAGGATGGAGCGCAGTGCTGCGCGATACATCTTCTTGTTGAGCTTCTGAGAGTGATCCTGCGGACGAGCTGCGAAAGTGGTACCGCCGCCACGCCAGATTGGGCTACGGATAGTACCGGCACGAGCACGGCCAGTACCTTTCTGACGCCAAGGGCGCTTACCGCCACCACGAACGTCGGAACGGGTCTTTTGCTGCTTGCTACCTTGACGGCCGCCGGCCATGTAGGCCACGACTGCTTGGTGAACGAGCGTCTCGTTGAATTCGCCGCCAAATGTCAGTTCGGAAACTTCGATCGCTTGAGCGTCATTTACATTTAATTGCATGTCAGCTTCCCCTTAACCGCGAGCCTTGGCCGCTGGACGTACAACCAGGTTGCCGCCAGTAGCGCCAGGAACAGCACCCTTGACCAACAACAGATTGCGTTCAGCGTCGACGCGCACTACTTCGAGGGACTGCACGGTCACGCGCTCAGCGCCCATATGACCGGACATTTTTTTGCCCTTGAATACACGACCAGGAGTCTGGCACTGGCCAATAGAGCCCGGGACGCGGTGGGAAACGGAGTTACCGTGAGTGTTGTCTTGGCCACGGAAATTCCAACGCTTGATCGTACCCTGGAAGCCTTTACCCTTGGACTGACCGGTTACATCAACCAGTTGACCAGCGGCGAAGATTTCAGCGTTGATCAGATCGCCAGCCTGGTAGTCGCCATCTTCAAGACGGAACTCCATGACAGTACGACCAGCTGCAACGTTTGCTTTAGCGAAGTGACCTGCTTGAGCAGCAGTCACGCGCGAAGCACGACGCTCGCCGACAGTGACTTGCACTGCACGATAGCCATCGGTTTCTTCAGTTTTGAACTGGGTGACGCGATTCGGCTCGATCTCAATGACCGTGACCGGAATGGAGACACCTTCTTCGGTGAAAATACGGGTCATACCGCATTTACGACCGACTACACCAATAGTCATGTTGTAAACCTCATGAGTGTACGGGGCTTTCACCCGCTATGGCCGCCCATTTCAGAGCGTTACACGACTAAGACCCGAGTCTTAGCCGAGGCTGATCTGTACTTCCACACCGGCCGCCAGATCAAGCTTCATAAGTGCATCAACGGTTTTATCCGTTGGCTGGACGATGTCCAGAACGCGCTTATGAGTACGGATCTCGTACTGGTCACGCGCGTCTTTGTTGACGTGCGGGGAGACCAGAACGGTGAACCGCTCTTTGCGGGTAGGCAGTGGAATAGGACCACGCACTTGTGCCCCAGTACGTTTCGCGGTTTCCACGATTTCCTGGGTGGATTGGTCGATCAGGCGATGGTCAAAAGCCTTCAACCTGATACGGATTTGCTGATTTTGCATTGGATTTCAGACTCCGGCTGCTATTCCCACCGAGCGCACTGCGCCCGTTAAAAGGAGGCGCAATTCTATAGACGCCCCAGATAGGTGTCAACCCAATAAAAAAGCCCCCGCTGAGCGGGGGCTTTTCAAAGCATCGAAGCTATCTCAGAAGAGATGCTTACTCGATGATTTTAGCTACAACGCCAGCACCAACGGTACGGCCGCCTTCACGGATTGCGAAACGCAGACCGTCTTCCATTGCGATGGTTTTGATCAGGGTGACAACCATTTTGATGTTGTCGCCTGGCATTACCATTTCAACGCCTTCCGGCAGTTCGCAGTTACCAGTCACGTCAGTAGTACGGAAGTAGAACTGTGGACGGTAGCCTTTGAAGAACGGAGTGTGACGACCGCCTTCTTCTTTGCTCAGCACGTACACTTCAGCTTCGAACTTGGTGTGCGGCTTAACCGAACCTGGCTTGACCAGAACCTGGCCACGCTCAACGTCGTCACGCTTGGTACCACGCAGCAGAACGCCGCAGTTCTCGCCAGCACGACCTTCGTCGAGCAGCTTACGGAACATTTCAACACCGGTGCAGGTGGTGACGGTAGTGTCACGCAGACCAACGATTTCCAGTGGATCTTGAACCTTGACGATACCGCGCTCGATACGACCAGTTACAACAGTACCGCGACCGGAGATCGAGAATACGTCTTCGATTGGCATCAGGAACGGCTTGTCGATAACACGAACTGGATCTGGGATGTAGCTGTCCAGAGTCTCAACCAGTTTACGAACGGACGTGGTGCCCATTTCGTTATCGTCTTTACCTTCCAGAGCCATACGAGCAGAACCGATGATGATCGGAGTGTCGTCGCCTGGGAAGTCGTAAGTGCTCAGCAGATCGCGCACTTCCATCTCAACCAGTTCCAGCAGCTCAGCGTCGTCTACCAGGTCTGCCTTGTTCAGGTAAACCACGATGTACGGAACGCCTACCTGACGGGACAGCAGGATGTGCTCACGGGTTTGTGGCATCGGACCATCAGCGGCCGAGCAAACCAGGATTGCGCCGTCCATCTGGGCAGCACCGGTGATCATGTTCTTCACATAGTCGGCGTGACCTGGGCAGTCAACGTGAGCGTAGTGACGGATCAGCGAGTTGTATTCAACGTGCGCGGTGTTGATGGTGATACCACGAGCTTTTTCTTCTGGTGCGCTGTCGATTTTATCGAAATCAACGATTGCGGAACCGAATACTTCGGAGCAAACGCGAGTCAGAGCAGCAGTCAGAGTGGTTTTACCATGGTCAACGTGACCGATAGTGCCAACGTTGACGTGCGGTAGGGAACGATCAAATTTTTCTTTAGCCACGACAATTAACTCCTTGCCTAAAGGACTGAATCAGCCTTGTTTTTTGGATACAGTTTCAGCGATGTGCGCCGGAGCTGTGTTGTATTTTTTGAATTCCATAGAGTAGCTTGCGCGACCCTGGGACATGGAGCGAACGTCGGTCGCATAACCGAACATCTCACCCAACGGAACCTCGGCGCGAATCACTTTGCCGGAAACCGTGTCTTCCATACCCAAGATCATGCCGCGACGACGGTTAAGGTCGCCCATGACATCACCCATATAGTCTTCAGGTGTAACAACTTCTACCGCCATGATTGGCTCAAGCAACTCACCACCGCCCTTCTGGGCCAGTTGCTTGGTTGCCATGGAAGCAGCCACCTTAAACGCCATCTCGTTGGAGTCGACGTCGTGGTAAGAACCGTCAAAAACGGTTGCTTTCAGGCCGATCAGCGGATAGCCGGCAACAACACCGTTCTTCATCTGCTCTTCGATGCCCTTCTGGATAGCAGGGATGTATTCCTTAGGAACCACACCACCTACTACTTCGTTCACGAATTGCAGACCTTCCTGACCTTCGTCAGCAGGAGCAAAACGGATCCAGCAGTGACCGAACTGACCACGACCGCCGGACTGACGAACGAACTTGCCTTCGATTTCACAGTTCTTCGTGATGCGCTCACGATAGGAAACCTGAGGCTTACCGATGTTGGCTTCGACGTTGAACTCACGGCGCATCCGGTCAACCAGGATGTCTAGGTGCAGCTCGCCCATGCCGGAGATGATCGTTTGACCAGTCTCTTCATCAGTCTTGACGCGGAAAGATGGATCTTCCTGAGCAAGCTTGCCCAGAGCGATACCCATTTTTTCCTGGTCATCCTTGGTCTTAGGCTCTACGGCAACCGAGATAACCGGCTCCGGGAAGTCCATGCGAACCAGGATGATTGGCTTAGCAGCGTCGCACAAAGTCTCACCAGTGGTGACGTCCTTCATGCCGATCAGGGCCGCGATGTCACCAGCGCGCACTTCCTTGATCTCTTCGCGGGCGTTTGCGTGCATTTGCACCATACGACCCACACGCTCTTTCTTGCCCTTGACCGAGTTGATCACGCCGTCGCCGGAGGCCAACACGCCCGAGTAAACGCGGACGAAAGTCAGGGTACCCACGAATGGGTCGGTAGCGATCTTGAACGCCAGAGCCGAGAACGGTTCGCTGTCGTCAGCGTGACGCTCCATCTCTTCTTCCTCGTTATCAGGGTTAGTACCCTTGATAGCAGGAATGTCGGTTGGAGCAGGCAGGTAGTCGATAACGGCGTCGAGAACCAGGGGAACACCCTTGTTCTTGAAGGAAGAACCGCAAACAGCCAAGACGATCTCACCAGCGATAGTACGCTGACGCAGAGCAGCCTTGATTTCCACGTTGGTGAGTTCTTCACCTTCGAGGTACTTGTTCATCAGCTCTTCGCTGGCTTCGGCAGCAGCCTCAACCAGGTTGTTGCGCCACTCGTCAGCCAGTTCCTGCAGTTCTGCAGGGATAGGCTTGCGAACAGGAACCATGCCTTTGTCGGCGTCATTCCAGTAGACCGCTTCCATGGTGATCAGATCGATCTGACCCTGGAAGTTGTCTTCGGAACCGATAGCCAATTGGATTGGCACCGGAGTGTGACCCAGACGCTGCTTGATCTGACCGATCACGCGCAGGAAGTTGGCACCAGCACGGTCCATCTTGTTTACGTAAACAAGACGTGGAACACCGTACTTGTTGGCTTGACGCCATACGGTTTCCGACTGAGGCTCAACACCCGAAGTACCGCAGAACACAACGACGGCGCCGTCGAGTACACGCAGGGAACGTTCAACTTCAATAGTGAAGTCAACGTGGCCCGGGGTATCGATTACGTTGAAGCGGTGCTCGTCCTTGTACTGCTTGGCAGAACCTTTCCAGAAGGCGGTAATAGCAGCAGAAGTAATGGTAATACCACGCTCCTGCTCCTGAACCATCCAGTCTGTGGTCGCGGCGCCATCATGCACCTCGCCCATTTTGTGACTTTTGCCGGTGTAAAACAGTACGCGCTCGGTGGTGGTGGTTTTACCAGCATCCACGTGAGCAACGATACCGATGTTACGGTAGCGGCTAATCGGAGTAGTACGAGCCATAAAGCCCTCGCAAAATTAGTGAAGCTAAGATTAGAAGCGGTAGTGCGAGAAAGCTTTGTTAGCTTCAGCCATACGGTGCACGTCTTCACGCTTCTTAACAGCAGCACCTTTACCTTCAGCAGCGTCCAACAGCTCGCCGGCCAAACGCAGAGCCATAGACTTCTCGCCGCGCTTACGGGCGAAGTCTACCAACCAGCGCATTGCCAGGGCGTTACGACGGGACGGGCGAACTTCGACCGGAACCTGGTAAGTAGCACCGCCTACACGGCGCGACTTCACTTCGACCAGCGGAGCGATGGCGTCGAGAGCTTTCTCGAAGATTTCCAGGGGGTCGCTGTTCTTGCGTTCTTTAACCTTTTCCAGCGCGCCATAAACGATACGCTCGGCAACGGCTTTCTTGCCGCTTTCCATCACGTGGTTCATGAACTTGGCCAGGATTTGGCTTCCGTATTTTGGATCGTCAAGCACTTCGCGCTTGGCTGCTACGCGTCTTCTTGGCATGGATAAGCCCTCAAACGGTCTTCAGGTTCGTTCGGAATCGGTGCCCTTGCGGGACGCCTCCGACCTTACTCTTATCGACTCAGAAAATAAGATGATTCAGTTTACAAAAAGCCGCTACTACTTAGGCTTCTTGGTACCGTACTTCGAACGACCCTGGTTACGACCTTTAACGCCGGAAGTATCCAAGGAGCCGCGTACGGTGTGGTAACGAACACCTGGCAAGTCTTTTACACGACCGCCGCGGATCAGTACCACGCTGTGCTCTTGCAGGTTGTGGCCTTCACCGCCGATGTACGAGGAAACCTCGAAACCGTTGGTCAGGCGCACACGGCATACTTTACGCAGTGCCGAGTTAGGTTTTTTCGGCGTAGTGGTATACACGCGAGTGCATACGCCACGACGTTGCGGGCAGTTCTGCAGCGCAGGTACGTCGGATTTCTCGACGATACGCTTACGCGGCTGACGTACCAGCTGGTTGATAGTTGCCATCTACTAGCTCCACTGTTGTCTTGCGACGCTATTGTCTTGCAAGAAAAGCAAAATGGCAGGAACGAATTCCCGCCAAATTTAGGGGTACAAGAGTCTAAAGAGGATCTTGCCCCCAGTCAAGGCAAGGCCCCGACCTCCCCCTCCATCGAAACCCGACAAAACTGTCTTGTTCCGACGAACGGGGCTGCCAGGGCCCGGACTTATTTATCGCAGAACTCAGTTACCGCTAGAGTTCAGCGCTTCGGTCAGTGCAGCTTCCACTTCACTGGCGCTTACGCGCAGCGGCTTGTCGAGTTCACGGCGACGCTTGCGCTCGCTGTGGTAGGCCAAGCCGGTACCGGCCGGGATCAGACGACCCACAACCACGTTTTCTTTCAGGCCGCGCAGGTAATCGCGCTTGCCGGTTACCGCCGCTTCGGTCAGTACGCGAGTGGTCTCCTGGAAGGAGGCCGCCGAGATGAACGATTCGGTGGACAGCGACGCCTTGGTGATACCCAGCAACACGCGAGTGAACTTGGAAACAAATTTCTCTTCGGTTGCCAGACGCTCGTTTTCTACCAGTACGTGAGTCAGTTCCATCTGGTCGCCCTTGATGAAACTCGAATCGCCGGATTCAGCGATTTCAACTTTACGCAGCATCTGACGCAGGATGGTCTCGATGTGCTTATCGTTGATCTTCACGCCTTGCAGACGGTAAACGTCCTGGATCTCGTTAACGATGTACTTGGCTAGCGCACTCACACCCAGCAGACGCAGGATGTCGTGTGGATCGCTCGGGCCGTCGGAGATAACTTCGCCGCGGTTTACCTGTTCGCCTTCGAAGACGTTCAGGTGACGCCACTTCGGAATCAGCTCTTCATACGGATCGCTACCGTCGTTCGGGGTAATGACCAGACGGCGCTTGCCCTTGGTCTCTTTACCGAACGCGATGGTGCCGCTGACTTCAGCCAGGATCGACGCTTCTTTCGGACGACGAGCTTCGAACAAGTCGGCAACACGCGGCAGACCACCGGTGATGTCACGGGTCTTCGAAGTTTCTTGCGGGATACGCGCGATAACATCACCGATCGCGATCTTCGCACCATCCGCCACACCGACCAGGGCGTTGGCTGGCAGGAAGTACTGAGCGATAACGTCAGTGCCTGGCAGCAACAGATCCTTGCCGTTGTCATCGACCATCTTCACGGCAGGACGGATGTCTTTACCGGCAGCTGGACGATCTTTGGCGTCGAGGACTTCAATGTTGGTCATACCGGTCAATTCGTCAGTCTGACGCTTGATCGTGATGCCTTCTTCCATGCCCACGTAGGTCACGGTACCTTTCATTTCGGTAACGATTGGGTGAGTGTGCGGATCCCACTTGGCCACGATTGCGCCAGCGTCGACCTTGTCACCTTCTTTAACCGAAATCACAGCACCGTACGGCAGCTTGTAACGCTCACGCTCACGACCGAAGTCATCAGCGATCGCCAGCTCACCGGAACGGGACACAGCAACCAGGTGGCCATCCACTCGCTCAACGTGTTTGAGGTTGTGCAGACGGACAGTACCGCCATTCTTCACCTGAACGCTGTCAGCTGCGGAGGTCCGGCTTGCCGCACCACCGATGTGGAACGTACGCATGGTCAGCTGGGTACCCGGCTCACCGATGGACTGGGCAGCGATAACGCCGACCGCTTCACCGATGTTCACCTGGTGACCACGAGCCAAGTCACGGCCGTAGCACTTGGCGCAGATGCCGTAGCGGGTTTCGCAGCTGATCGGCGAGCGAACAATCACTTCGTCGATGCTGTTGAGTTCGATGAACTCGACCCACTTCTCATCCACCAGGGTGCCGGCAGGAACGATGATTTCCTCGGTACCTGGCTTGAACACATCACGGGCGATAACACGACCCAATACGCGCTCACCCAGCGGCTCTACAACGTCACCGCCTTCAATGTGCGGAGTCATCAGCAGGCCGTGCTCGGTGCCGCAATCGATCTCGGTTACAACCAGATCTTGTGCAACGTCTACCAGACGACGAGTCAGGTAACCGGAGTTAGCGGTTTTCAACGCGGTATCCGCCAGACCTTTACGAGCACCGTGAGTAGAGATGAAGTACTGAAGTACGCTCAAACCTTCACGGAAGTTCGCAGTAATCGGCGTTTCGATGATGGAGCCGTCCGGCTTGGCCATCAGGCCACGCATACCGGCGAGCTGACGGATCTGCGCAGCAGAACCCCGTGCGCCCGAGTCGGCCATCATGTACATCGAGTTGAAAGACTCTTGATCGACTTCGACGCCATGACGGTCGATGACTTTCTCTTTCGAGAGGTTGGCCATCATCGCCTTGGAAACTTCGTCGTTGGCCTTGGACCAAAGGTCGATCACTTTGTTGTACTTCTCGCCCTGGGTTACCAGGCCGGAGGCGTACTGGCTCTCGATCTCTTTCACTTCATCAGTGGCAGCACTGATGATGCGGGCTTTTTCATCCGGGATAACGAAGTCGTTAACACCGATGGAAACGCCGGAAATGGTCGAATAAGCAAAACCGGTGTACATCAACTGGTCAGCGAAGATCACGGTCTCTTTCAGACCAACCACGCGGTAGCATTGGTTGATCAGCTTGGAGATCGCCTTTTTCTTCATCGGCAGGTTGACGACGTCGTACGACAGACCTTTTGGCACAACCTGGTACAACAGCGCACGGCCGACAGTGGTGTCGACGATACGGGTGTTGCTCACGCTGCCGCCGTCACGGTCGTTGACCGTTTCGTGGATGCGCACCTTGACCTTGGCGTGCAGTGCGGCTTCGCCAGCACGGAACACACGGTCAACTTCTTGCAGGTCAGCGAACACACGACCTTCGCCCTTGGCGTTGATCGCTTCACGGGTCATGTAGTACAGACCCAATACAACGTCCTGCGACGGAACGATGATTGGCTCACCGTTGGCTGGCGACAGGATGTTGTTGGTCGACATCATCAACGCACGCGCTTCCAACTGGGCTTCCAGTGTCAGCGGTACGTGCACGGCCATTTGGTCGCCGTCGAAGTCGGCGTTGTACGCAGCACAGACCAGAGGGTGCAGCTGGATAGCCTTACCTTCGATCAGTACCGGTTCAAACGCCTGGATACCCAGACGGTGAAGGGTCGGTGCACGGTTGAGGAGGACCGGGTGTTCGCGAATCACTTCAGCGAGAACGTCCCAAACCTCTGGCAGTTCGCGCTCGACCATTTTCTTGGCCGCTTTGATGGTGGTCGCGAGACCGCGCATTTCCAGCTTGCCGAAGATGAACGGCTTGAACAGCTCAAGAGCCATCTTCTTAGGCAGACCGCACTGGTGCAGACGCAGGGTCGGGCCTACGGTAATTACCGAACGACCGGAGTAGTCAACACGCTTACCGAGCAAGTTCTGACGGAAACGACCTTGCTTACCCTTGATCATGTCAGCCAAGGATTTCAGAGGACGCTTGTTGGAACCGGTAATAGCGCGGCCACGACGACCGTTGTCGAGCAGGGCATCGACCGCTTCTTGCAACATACGCTTTTCGTTGCGCACGATGATGTCCGGAGCGGACAGATCAAGCAGGCGCTTCAAGCGGTTGTTACGGTTGATCACGCGGCGGTACAGGTCGTTGAGGTCGGACGTCGCGAAACGACCACCGTCCAGCGGTACCAGCGGACGCAGGTCTGGCGGCAGAACCGGCAGAACGGTCAGCACCATCCACTCTGGCAGGTTGCCGGAACCCTGGAAGGCTTCCATCAACTTCAGACGCTTGGACAGTTTCTTGATCTTGGTTTCGGAGTTGGTTTGCGGAATTTCTTCACGCAGGCGGCCAATCTCGTGTTCCAGGTCGATAGCGTGCAGCAGTTCGCGGACAGCTTCGGCACCCATGCGGGCATCGAAATCGTCGCCGAACTCTTCCAGCGCTTCGAAGTACTGCTCGTCGTTGAGCAGCTGACCCTTTTCAAGGGTGGTCATGCCTGGATCGATAACGACATAGCTCTCGAAGTAGAGAACGCGTTCGATATCACGCAGGGTCATGTCCATCAGCAAGCCGATACGGGACGGCAGCGATTTCAGGAACCAGATGTGGGCAACCGGCGAAGCCAGCTCGATGTGCGCCATGCGCTCACGACGAACCTTGGCCAGCGCAACTTCAACGCCGCACTTCTCGCAGATCACACCACGGTGCTTCAAGCGCTTGTACTTACCGCACAGGCACTCGTAATCCTTTACCGGGCCAAAGATCTTGGCGCAGAACAGGCCGTCACGCTCAGGTTTGAACGTACGGTAGTTGATGGTTTCCGGCTTTTTAACTTCACCGAACGACCACGAACGGATCATCTCAGGCGATGCCAATCCAATACGGATGGCGTCGAACTCTTCGACTTGACCCTGGTTTTTCAGCAAATTCAGTAGGTCTTTCAAGGCCTTTCCTCCTGGCGGAGCAGAGAGCGGGCTAAACAGCCCCGCTCTCGATTCGCGTCACGTGTTATTCGGTTTCCAGATCGATATCGATGCCGAGGGAACGAATTTCTTTGATCAACACGTTGAAGGACTCGGGCATGCCCGGCTCCATACGGTGATCGCCGTCCACGATGTTTTTGTACATCTTGGTACGACCGTTCACATCGTCCGACTTCACTGTGAGCATTTCTTGCAGAGTGTATGCAGCACCGTATGCTTCCAGTGCCCAGACCTCCATCTCCCCGAAACGCTGACCACCGAACTGAGCCTTACCACCCAGCGGCTGCTGGGTAACCAGGCTGTAAGAACCGGTAGAACGAGCGTGCATCTTGTCGTCTACCAAGTGGTTCAGCTTCAGCATGTACATGTAGCCAACAGTAACCGGGCGCTCGAACTTGTTGCCGGTACGGCCGTCGAACAGCTGCATCTGGCCGCTTTCTGGCAGGTCTGCCAGTTTCAGCATGGCCTTGATTTCGCTTTCCTTGGCACCGTCGAACACCGGGGTAGCCATTGGAACGCCGCCGCGCAGGTTCTTCGCCAGATCCAGGATTTCCTGGTCGGAGAAAGTGTCCAGCTCTTCTTTGCGGCCGCCGATCTCGTTGTAGATCTCGTGCAGGAACTTACGCAGGTCTGCGACCTTGCGCTGCTCTTCGATCATACGGTTGATCTTCTCGCCCAGCCCCTTGGCCGCGAGGCCCAGGTGGGTTTCAAGGATCTGACCAACGTTCATACGCGAAGGTACGCCCAACGGGTTGAGGACGACGTCGACCGGGGTGCCATTGGCATCGTGCGGCATGTCTTCAACCGGCATGATCACCGAGACCACACCTTTGTTACCGTGACGACCGGCCATCTTGTCGCCCGGCTGGATGCGACGACGGATTGCCAGGTAAACCTTGACGATTTTCAGCACGCCTGGAGCCAGGTCATCGCCCTGCTGCAGTTTGCGCTTCTTGTCTTCGAACTTGTCGTCCAGCAGACGGCGGCGATCAACGATGTAGGCCTGGGCCTTCTCGAGCTGCTCGTTCAGAGCATCTTCAGCCATGCGCAGTTTGAACCACTGGCCGTGCTCAAGACCGTCGAGGATTTCGTCGGTGATGTCCTGACCTTTCTTCAGACCTGCGCCGCCTTCGGCCTTGTGGCCTACCAGGGCGGAACGCAGACGCTCGAAGGTCGCGCCTTCGACGATACGGAACTCTTCGTTCAGGTCCTTGCGGATCTCGTCGAGCTGGGTCTTCTCGATGGACAGTGCACGAGCATCACGCTCAACGCCGTCACGGGTGAAGACCTGTACGTCGATGACAGTACCCTTGGTACCGGTAGGTACGCGCAGGGAGGTGTCTTTAACGTCGCTGGCTTTTTCACCGAAGATGGCACGCAGCAGCTTCTCTTCCGGAGTCAGTTGAGTCTCGCCTTTCGGAGTGACCTTGCCGACCAGGATGTCGCCAGCGCCAACTTCAGCACCTACGTAAACGATACCGGCTTCGTCCAGCTTGTTCAGAGCAGCTTCACCCACGTTCGGGATGTCTGCAGTGATTTCCTCAGGCCCAAGCTTGGTGTCACGCGCCACGCAGGTCAGTTCCTGGATGTGGATCGTGGTGAAGCGATCTTCTTGAACCACACGCTCGGACAGGCAGATGGAGTCTTCGAAGTTGAAGCCGTTCCACGCCATGAACGCGATGCGCATGTTCTGACCCAGAGCCAACTCACCCATATCGGTGGACGGACCGTCGGCCATGATGTCGCTACGCTGAACGCGATCACCCTTGCTCACCAGCGGGCGCTGGTTGATGCAGGTGTTCTGGTTCGAGCGGGTGTATTTGGTCAGGTTGTAGATGTCGACACCGGCTTCGCCAGTTTCAACTTCGTCATCGGCAACACGAACCACGATACGGCTGGCATCAACAGAGTCGATCACGCCGCCACGACGAGCCACGACGCAAACGCCGGAGTCACGGGCTACGTTGCGCTCCATGCCGGTACCCACCAGCGGCTTGTCAGCGCGCAGGGTCGGTACAGCTTGACGCTGCATGTTGGAACCCATCAACGCACGGTTGGCGTCATCGTGTTCCAGGAACGGGATCAGCGACGCCGCAACAGAAACTACCTGCTTGGGCGATACGTCCATCAAGGTGACGTCTTCTGGCGCCTTGACGGTGAACTCGTTCAAGTGACGAACAGCTACCAGCTCGTCGATCAGGACTTTCTTGTCGTTCATCGTGGCCGAAGCCTGAGCGATCACGTGATCAGCTTCTTCGATGGCGGACAGGAAAACGATCTCGTCGGTGACCAGGGCGTCTTTCACCACACGGTACGGGCTCTCGAGGAAGCCGTACTGGTTGGTGCGCGCATAGGCAGCCAGGGAGTTGATCAGACCGATGTTCGGACCTTCCGGCGTTTCGATCGGGCAAACACGACCGTAGTGCGTCGGGTGAACGTCACGAACTTCAAAGCCTGCACGCTCACGGGTCAGACCGCCCGGGCCCAGTGCAGAAACACGGCGCTTGTGGGTGATCTCGGAGAGCGGGTTGTTCTGGTCCATGAACTGCGAAAGCTGGCTGGAACCGAAGAACTCTTTCACCGCCGCAGCCACTGGCTTGGCGTTGATCAGGTCTTGCGGCATCAGGCCTTCGCTTTCGGCCATCGACAGACGCTCTTTGACCGCACGCTCAACACGCACCAGGCCAACGCGGAACTGGTTCTCGGCCATTTCGCCTACGCAGCGAACACGACGGTTACCCAGGTGGTCGATGTCATCGACGATGCCTTTGCCGTTACGGATGTCGACCAGAGTCTTCAGGACCGCAACGATGTCTTCCTTGCACAGCACGCCCGAACCTTCGATCTCGGTACGACCGATACGACGGTTGAACTTCATCCGGCCGACCGCAGACAGGTCATAGCGCTCAGGGCTGAAGAACAGGTTGTTGAACAGGGTTTCGGCAGCGTCTTTGGTTGGTGGCTCGCCAGGACGCATCATGCGATAGATCTCGACCAGCGCTTCCAATTGGTTGCTGGTGGAGTCGATCTTCAGGGTGTCGGAGACGAACGGACCGCAGTCGATATCGTTGGTGTACAGGGTCTCGATGCGAACAACCTGGGCCTTGGCGATTTTTGCCAGGATCTCGGTGTTCAGCTCGGTGTTGCACTCAGCCAGGATCTCGCCTGTGGCCGGGTGAACGATAACCTTGGCGGTAGTGCGACCCAGGACGTAGTCCAGAGGCACGTCCAGCGACTTGATACCGGCTTTTTCGATCTGGTTGATGTGGCGCGCAGTAATACGACGGCCAGCCTCAACAATGACCTTGCCCTTCTCATCCTGGATATCCAGGACGGCAATTTCACCACGCAGACGCGAAGCAATCAGCTCCAGGCTGAGGGTTTCATCCTTCAGGCTGAATACGTTGGTGGTGTAGAAAGCGTCCAGCACCTGCTCGGTGGTGTAGCCGAGCGCGCGCAGCAGTACCGAGGCCGGCAGCTTGCGACGACGGTCGATACGCACGAACACGCAGTCTTTAGGGTCGAACTCGAAGTCCAACCACGAACCACGGTACGGAATGATCCGCGCGGAGTACAGGAGCTTGCCGGAGCTGTGCGTCTTGCCGCGGTCGTGGTCGAAGAACACGCCCGGGGAACGGTGCAGCTGGGAAACGATTACACGCTCGGTACCGTTGATAACGAAGGTACCGTTCTCAGTCATCAATGGGATTTCGCCCATGTAGACTTCTTGCTCTTTGATGTCCTTGATCGCTTTGTTCGACGATTCTTTGTCGAAAATGATCAGACGAACTTTTACCCGCAAAGGTACGGCGTACGTAACACCGCGCAACACGCATTCTTTGACATCAAATGCCGGTTCGCCCAGGCGATAACCGACGTACTCCAGCGCAGCATTGCCGGAGTAGCTGATGATCGGGAAAACGGATTTGAAGGCCGCATGCAGGCCCACGTCGCGGAACTGATCTTTGGTCGCTCCCGCCTGCAAGAATTCACGATACGAATCCAGCTGGATAGCCAGAAGGTACGGGACATCCATGACGTCCGGCAACTTGCTAAAGTCCTTGCGGATACGTTTTTTCTCAGTATATGAGTAAGCCATCAGCGTTCCCCAGCTTGGTCACCTGCTTGTTTGGCCCTCCCGACGGGAGCAGCCAGAAAATCTTGCAAACCCCATGGTTTGCACCACCGCATCGGGTGGCTACAGCGCGTTAGTGGCGGCGACCGAGTCGACAGCCAAGAACGGAAAAAGGCCGGTGGCAAGAGCCACCAGCCATCAGCCTTCAGCTTAACGCTTGGGCTGGAAACGCAAGGTCGATGCTTACTTCAGCTCGACTTTAGCGCCTGCTTCTTCCAGTACTGCTTTGGCTTTGTCAGCGGCGTCTTTCGACACTGCTTCCAGAACCTGGGCAGGAGCGCCGTCAACTACAGCCTTGGCTTCTTTCAGGCCCAGACCGGTCAGTTCACGTACTGCCTTGATCACGTTTACTTTCTTCTCGCCAGCTTCCAGCAGCATGACGTTGAATTCGGTTTGCTCTTCAGCAGCAACAGCAGCAACAGCTGGGCCAGCGGAAGCAGCGGCAGCGGAAACGCCGAATTTTTCTTCGAAAGCTTTGATCAGCTCAACAACCTGCAGAACCGACATTTCAGCTACGGCGTTGAGGATATCGTCTTGGGAGATAGACATTGCTGTATTTCCTGAATTGGGGGACGGCCTACGCGGCCATCGAAATAAACAAAAAAACGCGAGAGAAGTTGCTCAGCCTTAGGCTGCTGCAGCTTCTTTTTGCTCGCGAACTGCGGCCAGAGTACGAGCCAGCTTGCTGGTAGCGCCTTGAATCACGCT
This sequence comes from Pseudomonas sp. HC1(2025), assembly GCF_058742075.1. Classification (NCBI taxonomy): domain Bacteria; kingdom Pseudomonadati; phylum Pseudomonadota; class Gammaproteobacteria; order Pseudomonadales; family Pseudomonadaceae; genus Pseudomonas; species Pseudomonas sp. HC1(2025). The sequence continues at coordinate 5,222,593 of NZ_CP196017.1, forward strand.
CATCAGCTGCGAAATAGCTTCGTTACGGGTCGGCAGTGTTGCCAGTACGTCGATTTGGTTAGCTGCGAGGAACTTGCCCTCGAACGCAGCTGCCTTGATCTCGAACTTATCCTGACTCTTGGCGAATTCCTTGAACAAACGGGCAGCAGCGCCTGGATGATCCTTGGAGAACGCGATCAGAGTCGGGCCGGTGAACACGTCGTTGAGGACACTGTATTCAGTGTCAGCAACAGCGCGCTTGAGCAGGGTGTTACGTACAACACGTACGTATACGCCAGCTTCACGAGCCTCTTTACGGAGTCCGGTCATAGCGCCTACTGTCACACCACGGGCATCAGCCACGACAGCGGACAGAGCAGCTTTGGCAGCCTCGTTGACTTCAGCGACGATGGCCTTCTTGTCTTCGAGATTAATTGCCACGGGTTTAACTCCTGCTTGTTACCGTTTCATCTGGCCTAGGCCGGATGTCGTTTTGGTGTCTGATTCGGTAAGGAACCGGGAGCACCATCTGCGTAGGCTTGATGGTTTAAGACTTGCGTCGCCTACGGTCTTGGATAGCCCCCGCCAGGCAGGGACCCCAATTTTTTCAACTGGCGCGATCTCTCGCGCCAGTTTGTGTCTTATACGTCCAGCGAGCCTTGGTCGATGACCAGACCTGGGCCCATAGTGGTGCTCAGGGTAACGCGCTTGACGTAGATACCTTTCGAGGAAGCTGGCTTGATACGCTTCAGATCAGCGATCAGGGCTTCAACGTTTTCCTTCAGCTTGACGGCGTCGAAGCCGACCTTGCCAACGGAGGTGTGAATGATGCCGTTTTTGTCAGTGCGATAACGAACCTGACCAGCCTTGGCGTTTTTAACCGCGGTAGCTACGTCTGGAGTTACGGTACCGACTTTCGGGTTAGGCATCAGACCACGTGGGCCCAGGATCTGACCCAACTGACCTACAACGCGCATTGCATCCGGGGAGGCAATAACTACGTCATAGTTCAGGTCGCCGCCCTTCATTTCGGCAGCCAGGTCGTCCATGCCAACGCGATCGGCGCCAGCGGCCAGAGCAGCTTCAGCTGCCGGGCCTTGGGTGAAGACAGCAACACGTACGGTCTTGCCAGTACCGTGTGGCAGCACAGTAGCGCTACGAACGACCTGGTCGGATTTACGTGGGTCAACACCCAGGTTTACAGCAACGTCAACGGACTCGCTGAACTTGACAGTCGACAGCTCGGTCAGCAGAGCAGCAGCGTCTACAAAATTGTAGGACTTGCCCGCTTCGATTTTGCCGGCGATAGCCTTTTGGCGCTTGGTCAGCTTAGCCATTACACACCCTCCACGTTAAGGCCCATGCTACGAGCAGAACCGGCGATGGTACGCACGGCTGCATCCATATCAGCTGCAGTCAGATCCGCGTTTTTGGTTTTCGCGATCTCTTCCAGCTGAGCACGAGTTACGGTGCCAACCTTAACGGTGTTCGGACGAGCGGAACCGCTAGTCAGACCTGCAGCTTTCTTCAACAAAACCGAAGCCGGGGTCGACTTGGTTTCGAAGGTGAAGCTACGGTCGCTGTATACAGTGATGATCACTGGAGTCGGCAGACCTGGCTCAATACCCTGAGTACGGGCGTTGAAGGCCTTGCAGAATTCCATGATGTTCACGCCGTGCTGACCCAGAGCTGGACCGACGGGTGGGCTAGGGTTGGCCTGTGCGGCCTTCACTTGCAGCTTGATGTAAGCGGTAATCTTCTTGGCCATGAGGCACTCCAATTACGGGTTCAAGCGCCTCGAAAGGCTCCCCGGTTACTTGCGCGTTTATCCCAGTGACGACAAAACCCCACAGCCTAAGGCTGCGGGGTTGGGATGCTTTGTCAGCTAGACCTTTTCGACCTGACTGAACTCCAACTCTACCGGGGTAGAGCGACCGAAAATGAGCACCGCCACTTGGATCCGGCTCTTTTCGTAGTTAACTTCTTCGACAGTGCCGTTGAAATCAGCAAACGGACCATCAGTGACACGAACAACCTCGCCCGGCTCGAACAACGTCTTCGGCTTCGGCTTGTCGCTACCATCAGCAACACGGCGCAGAATCGCTTCCGCTTCCTTGTCAGTGATCGGCGCAGGCTTATCGGCGGTACCACCAATGAAGCCCATGACGCGAGGGGTATCCTTGACCAAGTGCCAAGTACCCTCATTCATGTCCATCTGTACCAGCACGTAGCCAGGGAAGAACTTGCGTTCGCTTTTGCGCTTCTGGCCATTACGCATTTCAACCACTTCTTCAGTGGGAACCAGAATTTCGCCGAAGCCATCTTCCATGCCTGCCAGCTTTACGCGCTCTAGCAAAGAGCGCATGACATGCTTCTCGTAACCCGAGTAAGCATGCACAACGTACCAACGCTTAGCCACGGGACACCCTTAGCCAACAATCAAGGAAACAAGCCAGCCGAGCAGGGAATCAAGCCCCCACAACAGCAACGCCATAACCAAAACAACAGCCACAACAATCAGCGTGGTCTGCGTGGTTTCTTGGCGAGTCGGCCAAACGACTTTACGTATTTCGGTGCGAGCTTCCTTAACCAGTACGGCGAAAGACTTACCCTTTACAGTCTGCAGACCGATGAAGACGGCCGCAGCAGCGAGAGCGAGCAATACGAGTACGCGGTACAGGATCGGCGAAGCAGAATAATACTGATTGCCAACAACGCCTACGACCACCAAAGCGACGACAGCGAGCCACTTAACCAGATCGAAACGAGAGCTTTGAGCTTCAGCCTTAGGAGTCATCTATGAAGATCCTGTGAAAAGAAAGCCAGATACACCACGTGAATCTGGCAGGTCAGGAGGGAATCGAACCCCCAACCTACGGTTTTGGAGACCGTCGCTCTGCCAATTGAGCTACTGACCTAAAACAAAATCAGGCCGACCATTATGCAGGCCTGAAAAAGACTTTACAACAACCAACCCCAAGAGACTTGAAACAACCCGACAACACCAGGTAAAAAAGAATCAAGCTGAGACAGCTGTTAAAACAAAGGCAGATATTTTCATATCTGCCTTGTTATATGGAGCTCTTGAGCGGATTTGAACCGCTGACCTCACCCTTACCAAGGGTGTGCTCTACCAACTGAGCTACAAGAGCAAAACACCTTGCACAACCTGCAAACTTGGAGCGGGTAGCGGGAATCGAACCCGCATCATCAGCTTGGAAGGCTGAGGTTCTACCACTAAACTATACCCGCGGAGCTTGCAGCTCACGCTAAAAATGGTGGAGGGGGAAGGATTCGAACCTTCGAAGTCGTAGACGTCAGATTTACAGTCTGATCCCTTTGGCCGCTCGGGAACCCCTCCTAAGCGAGCCGGCATTTTACATTACGCCGACCTTCTGTCAAGCATTTTCTCATTAAAAATATGAGGTTAGCTGCGTGACGATCGCTTCACACCAATTTCCCAAGTAGGTCATCGCTGTGGAGCGGGCGCCATTCTATGCAAACTATTCGACACTTGCAATGCCTTCGCACGGCATTATTTTATGTTTTAACTCATTGAATTCATTAGCAAGGCTTTCAAACGGCAGATCGTCAGCCAAGCGGCGACTTTCAGGTGCCACACGCAACCAAAAAGCGGGCATACCTGCACCAGCCAATGACTGGATCCTGACCTTGATATCCAGACTGGTCAGGCGCTGCTCGAGGAACTGCGCCTGCTCCTGACTGGCAAAGCCGCCTATATACAAGCAACCGGCCGGCGCTTCTGGCGCCCTGGGCCGATCACGACGGGTCATTGCGTCCGCTGACTCACTCAGCAATTGAATATCCTGCTGAGAGCCCCGATACAGCGCCAGGGGCGTTACATCCTTCGCACGCAACGGGGCCTCCTGCTGGTGCCAGATGTAATAAAAGACATTGAGAACCAGCAACAACAGAAACAACCAACGCATAGAAACCTCAAGACAAAGGGCATGCCATCGCCAGACCAACAAATACCAGGTCCGGAACGAACCGAGCGCCTGGCAGAGCATCGGCGACTAACTCAGCATCACCACCCGTAAGGAATACTGAGAAGTCTTCGCCCCAGTAACTCTGGGCCAGCTCCAGTTGCGACTCAGCGAAGCCGCGAAGCATGAGCGTACAACCACGCTCTACGGCTTGTGCAGTCGTACGTCCAGGCACCAGGCTTTCCAGCGCACGCTCAGCTGCAACATCGTCATAACGTATTTTACGGGTGTGGGTTCGCAGCTGATTGCGCATCAGCGGCATGCCAGGGCAGATAAATCCCCCAAGATGCTCGCCATCCGCCGTAATGAAATCAGCAGTGGCCGCCGTACCAAAATCCAGCACCAAACATGCCCCAGAGGCCAGGCGGAAGCCTCCCAGCATTGCCAACCAACGATCCAGCCCCAGGCGGGCATATTCCTCATATCCATTGCGCACACCCGCCATCTCACGCGACGGCGCAGCACAGCTTATAGAGACACCAAAAGCGGCAACCAACACGCCGACCAGACGATTCGTCTCCTCCTGGGCGCGCACGCTCACCAACCTACAGTGTTGCAGTGAAAGACCAGCCAATGAATGGAGGCCACCCAACAACGCCACATCGGAATCCACAACGCCTTCAGCGAAAACGACCGCCTGGTTCGCCTCCAGAACTCGCCATTTGATGAAGCTATTCCCACAGTCGAGCTCAAGAATCATCACGCAACCTCAGGCTTAACTCACCGCCACTGTATATTTTCTCAACACCATCCACTTCGAGACGCAGCGCGCCCTGACCGTCAATACCTAGCACAACCCCGTCTACTTGGTTAACACCGGCGATCAATGACACCGCCCTGCCCTGCCATAGATGACTCCGCTCCCACTCCTCGCGGATCACCGAGAAGCCGGAATCTCTATGACGCTCGAGATAAGCCTGCAATGCCTGACCCAGGTGAGCGACCAGATGATTTCGATCTACCCTGCGACCCGTTTCGAGCTGTATCGATGTCCACTGCTGATCAACTTCTGCGGCGCTTTGCATGTTGGCATTGATACCAATACCGAGCACTACATGGCACACATCAGCAGGATCGCCTACCAACTCAAGAAGGATGCCCGCAATCTTTTTTGACCCAACAAGAACATCATTCGGCCATTTCAAACCCGAACCCTGAACACCCAGGTCGCGCAGGGTTTGCATTACCGCCAAGCCCACCACAAGACTCAAACCTTCGAGCTGTCGCAAACCACCATCGATACGAAGTACAAGGCTGTAATAAACATTCTGTGCAAACGGACTGACCCACTTACGCCCTCGACGCCCCCTGCCTGCAGTTTGCTGCTCCGACAGAACCAGGAACGGCGCCGCCTGCCCCGCATCGATTAGACGCAAAGCTTCGGCATTCGTGGAGTCGATGGTATCCGAGATGAAAACCGAACCCGCACAGACCGGCGACTTCAAGGCGATCTCGTCAGCACTCAATAGAACCAGCGGGGATGCCAATTGATAGCCTTTCCCCCTGACCTTATGAATCGTCAGGCCCAGCTCAACCTCCAGATGCTGGAGCTGTTTCCACACAGCACTACGACTGACACCCAGGACCGCACCTAGCGCTTCACCCGAGTGGAATCGGCCATCTTTCAGAAGTTTTAACAACGTCAGCATGCAGGTCTCGCCTCACAATGAGGCACGCATGATAGCCATGCGCAGAGCCATTGCATAGAAAGCAACATAACAGGCGATAGAGCAACCTCAACTAGACAACCGACCAAGAATTTTCCGGTTTTCGCCCGCCCAAAACAAAACCCCAACTGCTTTCGCAATTGGGGTTTCGGAATTTAATCTTGACGATGACCTACTCTCACATGGGGAAACCCCACACTACCATCGGCGATGCATCGTTTCACTGCTGAGTTCGGGATGGGATCAGGTGGTTCCAATGCTCTATGGTCGTCAAGAAATTCGGGTACTGAGTCGTGGCAAGTGCCTCGCTTCAGCAAATTGGGTATGTGACAGCTTTCGGTGTTTTGTGAGATTCGAACTTTCGGTTCATTTCGTCTTCACACACCGCAATCTGATGCTCTTTCGAGAAACAAATTGCTTGGGTGTTATATGGTCAAGCCTCACGGGCAATTAGTATTGGTTAGCTCAACGCCTCACAGCGCTTACACACCCAACCTATCAACGTCGTAGTCTTCGACGGCCCTTCAGGGAACTCAAGGTTCCAGTGAGATCTCATCTTGAGGCTAGTTTCCCGCTTAGATGCTTTCAGCGGTTATCTATTCCGAACATAGCTACCCGGCAATGCCACTGGCGTGACAACCGGAACACCAGAGGTTCGTCCACTCCGGTCCTCTCGTACTAGGAGCAGCCCCTCTCAAATCTCAAACGTCCACGGCAGATAGGGACCGAACTGTCTCACGACGTTCTAAACCCAGCTCGCGTACCACTTTAAATGGCGAACAGCCATACCCTTGGGACCGGCTTCAGCCCCAGGATGTGATGAGCCGACATCGAGGTGCCAAACACCGCCGTCGATATGAACTCTTGGGCGGTATCAGCCTGTTATCCCCGGAGTACCTTTTATCCGTTGAGCGATGGCCCTTCCATACAGAACCACCGGATCACTAAGACCTACTTTCGTACCTGCTCGACGTGTCTGTCTCGCAGTCAAGCGCGCTTTTGCCTTTATACTCTACGACCGATTTCCGACCGGTCTGAGCGCACCTTCGTACTCCTCCGTTACTCTTTAGGAGGAGACCGCCCCAGTCAAACTACCCACCATACACTGTCCTCGATCCGGATAACGGACCTGAGTTAGAACCTCAAAGTTGCCAGGGTGGTATTTCAAGGTTGGCTCCACGCGAACTGGCGTCCACGCTTCAAAGCCTCCCACCTATCCTACACAAGCAAATTCAAAGTCCAGTGCAAAGCTATAGTAAAGGTTCACGGGGTCTTTCCGTCTAGCCGCGGATACACTGCATCTTCACAGCGATTTCAATTTCACTGAGTCTCGGGTGGAGACAGCGCCGCCATCGTTACGCCATTCGTGCAGGTCGGAACTTACCCGACAAGGAATTTCGCTACCTTAGGACCGTTATAGTTACGGCCGCCGTTTACCGGGGCTTCGATCAAGAGCTTCGCGTTAGCTAACCCCATCAATTAACCTTCCGGCACCGGGCAGGCGTCACACCCTATACGTCCACTTTCGTGTTTGCAGAGTGCTGTGTTTTTAATAAACAGTCGCAGCGGCCTGGTATCTTCGACCGGCATGAGCTTACGGAGCAAGTCCTTCACCCTCACCGGCGCACCTTCTCCCGAAGTTACGGTGCCATTTTGCCTAGTTCCTTCACCCGAGTTCTCTCAAGCGCCTTGGTATTCTCTACCCAACCACCTGTGTCGGTTTGGGGTACGGTTCCTGGTTACCTGAAGCTTAGAAGCTTTTCTTGGAAGCATGGCATCAACCACTTCGTCACCCAAAGGGTAACTCGTCATCAGCTCTCGGCCTTAGAATCCCGGATTTACCTAAGATTCCAGCCTACCACCTTAAACTTGGACAACCAACGCCAAGCTGGCCTAGCCTTCTCCGTCCCTCCATCGCAATAACCAGAAGTACAGGAATATTAACCTGTTTTCCATCGACTACGCTTTTCAGCCTCGCCTTAGGGACCGACTAACCCTGCGTCGATTAACGTTGCGCAGGAAACCTTGGTCTTTCGGCGTGGGTGTTTTTCACACCCATTGTCGTTACTCATGTCAGCATTCGCACTTCTGATACCTCCAGCAAGCTTCTCAACTCACCTTCACAGGCTTACAGAACGCTCCTCTACCGCATCACCCGAAGGTGATACCCGTAGCTTCGGTGTATGGTTTGAGCCCCGTTACATCTTCCGCGCAGGCCGACTCGACTAGTGAGCTATTACGCTTTCTTTAAAGGGTGGCTGCTTCTAAGCCAACCTCCTAGCTGTCTAAGCCTTCCCACATCGTTTCCCACTTAACCATAACTTTGGGACCTTAGCTGACGGTCTGGGTTGTTTCCCTTTTCACGACGGACGTTAGCACCCGCCGTGTGTCTCCCATGCTCGGCACTTGTAGGTATTCGGAGTTTGCATCGGTTTGGTAAGTCGGGATGACCCCCTAGCCGAAACAGTGCTCTACCCCCTACAGTGATACATGAGGCGCTACCTAAATAGCTTTCGAGGAGAACCAGCTATCTCCGAGCTTGATTAGCCTTTCACTCCGATCCACAGGTCATCCGCTAACTTTTCAACGGTAGTCGGTTCGGTCCTCCAGTTAGTGTTACCCAACCTTCAACCTGCCCATGGATAGATCGCCCGGTTTCGGGTCTATTCCCAGCGACTAGACGCCCTATTAAGACTCGCTTTCGCTACGCCTCCCCTATTCGGTTAAGCTCGCCACTGAAAATAAGTCGCTGACCCATTATACAAAAGGTACGCAGTCACCCAACAAAGTGGGCTCCCACTGCTTGTACGCATACGGTTTCAGGATCTATTTCACTCCCCTCTCCGGGGTTCTTTTCGCCTTTCCCTCACGGTACTAGTTCACTATCGGTCAGTCAGTAGTATTTAGCCTTGGAGGATGGTCCCCCCATATTCAGACAAAGTTTCTCGTGCTCCGTCCTACTCGATTTCATGACTAAGAGATTTTCGCGTACAGGGCTATCACCCACTATGGCCGCACTTTCCAGAGCGTTCCGCTAATCTCAAAGCCACTTAAGGGCTAGTCCCCGTTCGCTCGCCACTACTAAGGGAATCTCGGTTGATTTCTTTTCCTCAGGGTACTTAGATGTTTCAGTTCCCCTGGTTCGCCTCTTAAGCCTATGTATTCAGCTTAAGATAACCATCTTATGATGGCTGGGTTCCCCCATTCAGACATCTCCGGATCAAAGTCTGTTTGCCGACTCCCCGAAGCTTTTCGCAGGCTACCACGTCTTTCATCGCCTCTGACTGCCAAGGCATCCACCGTATGCGCTTCTTCACTTGACCATATAACCCCAAGCAATCTGGTTATACTGTGAAGACGACATTCGCCGAAAATTCGATAATACTCAATTTGAGTAACTCACAAATTTTACCTTAGCCTGATCCGTTACCAGTGAAAGTAACGTTCAGTCTATCTTTCTATCACATACCCAAATTTTTAAAGAACGAACTAGTCAAAGACTAGAAATCAACATTCACCATCACAATGATGGAATGCTCATTTCTAAGCTTTATACAAACAGAAGCAGTAGTGGTGGAGCCAAACGGGATCGAACCGTTGACCTCCTGCGTGCAAGGCAGGCGCTCTCCCAGCTGAGCTATGGCCCCGTATTTCTACAGGCGTTTCCCACACAAAATTGGTGGGTCTGGGCAGATTCGAACTGCCGACCTCACCCTTATCAGGGGTGCGCTCTAACCAACTGAGCTACAGACCCAATTTCGGGCTGCTTCTTTTCGTCTTCTTCAATGAATCAAGCAATTCGTGTGGGAACTTATGGAGCAGCTGATGTCGTCGATTAAGGAGGTGATCCAGCCGCAGGTTCCCCTACGGCTACCTTGTTACGACTTCACCCCAGTCATGAATCACACCGTGGTAACCGTCCTCCCGAAGGTTAGACTAGCTACTTCTGGTGCAACCCACTCCCATGGTGTGACGGGCGGTGTGTACAAGGCCCGGGAACGTATTCACCGCGACATTCTGATTCGCGATTACTAGCGATTCCGACTTCACGCAGTCGAGTTGCAGACTGCGATCCGGACTACGATCGGTTTTGTGGGATTAGCTCCACCTCGCGGCTTGGCAACCCTCTGTACCGACCATTGTAGCACGTGTGTAGCCCAGGCCGTAAGGGCCATGATGACTTGACGTCATCCCCACCTTCCTCCGGTTTGTCACCGGCAGTCTCCTTAGAGTGCCCACCATTACGTGCTGGTAACTAAGGACAAGGGTTGCGCTCGTTACGGGACTTAACCCAACATCTCACGACACGAGCTGACGACAGCCATGCAGCACCTGTCTCAATGTTCCCGAAGGCACCAATCTATCTCTAGAAAGTTCATTGGATGTCAAGGCCTGGTAAGGTTCTTCGCGTTGCTTCGAATTAAACCACATGCTCCACCGCTTGTGCGGGCCCCCGTCAATTCATTTGAGTTTTAACCTTGCGGCCGTACTCCCCAGGCGGTCAACTTAATGCGTTAGCTGCGCCACTAAGAGCTCAAGGCTCCCAACGGCTAGTTGACATCGTTTACGGCGTGGACTACCAGGGTATCTAATCCTGTTTGCTCCCCACGCTTTCGCACCTCAGTGTCAGTATCAGTCCAGGTGGTCGCCTTCGCCACTGGTGTTCCTTCCTATATCTACGCATTTCACCGCTACACAGGAAATTCCACCACCCTCTACCATACTCTAGTCAGTCAGTTTTGAATGCAGTTCCCAGGTTGAGCCCGGGGATTTCACATCCAACTTAACTAACCACCTACGCGCGCTTTACGCCCAGTAATTCCGATTAACGCTTGCACCCTCTGTATTACCGCGGCTGCTGGCACAGAGTTAGCCGGTGCTTATTCTGTCGGTAACGTCAAAATTGCAGAGTATTAATCTACAACCCTTCCTCCCAACTTAAAGTGCTTTACAATCCGAAGACCTTCTTCACACACGCGGCATGGCTGGATCAGGCTTTCGCCCATTGTCCAATATTCCCCACTGCTGCCTCCCGTAGGAGTCTGGACCGTGTCTCAGTTCCAGTGTGACTGATCATCCTCTCAGACCAGTTACGGATCGTCGCCTTGGTGAGCCATTACCCCACCAACTAGCTAATCCGACCTAGGCTCATCTGATAGCGCAAGGCCCGAAGGTCCCCTGCTTTCTCCCGTAGGACGTATGCGGTATTAGCGTCCGTTTCCGAACGTTATCCCCCACTACCAGGCAGATTCCTAGGCATTACTCACCCGTCCGCCGCTCTCAAGAGAAGCAAGCTTCTCTCTACCGCTCGACTTGCATGTGTTAGGCCTGCCGCCAGCGTTCAATCTGAGCCATGATCAAACTCTTCAGTTCAAACATCTTTGGGTTTTTAAGAAACCCTAAACTTGGCTCAGCAATCGTTGGTTACATCTTTGATTTCTCGCGGAGTAACTTGTGATGCTGATAATCTTGTTGACTATCAGTCTGACTCCACAAGCACCCACACGAATTGCTTGATTCAGTTGTTAAAGAGCGGTTGGTTAAGATCTTTCATCTCAACCGAGGCGCGCATTCTACAGCAGCCTCATTTGCTGTCAAGTGATTATTTTCAGAAGCTTTCGAGGTTTTCCTCAACAACTTCAACCACTTGCGCTTTCGATCTCTCGTCAGCGGGAGGCGAATTCTACAGCGTTACACGCTGCTGTCAACACCTCTTTTTCAACTTCCTTTTGGCTTCGATGTACTGAAGCAACCTGCTGCCGAAAACTACATAACTCTTTGTTTACCAAGGAGTTTTCCGTTTCGACTGCGCCGGAAGTGGGGCGAATTATAGACAGATATAAATCGCCGTCAACCGTTACTTTCAGGTTTATTCGGATTTAAGCGTAATCCGCGCAAATGCCTTCTTGCCGGCCTGGCAAACGTGGGTCGCACCCAGCTCGTATATAAAGGAGCGATCGACAACCTCACCATCTATACGCACACCACCGGAGCCGAGAAGGTCGCGTGCAACCGCCGAGTTCTTCACCAATCCCGCCTTATTAAGGACAGCCGCGATCGGCATCGCCTCGCCAGCAGTCAATTCAATCTCAGGCAGATCATCCGGCAGCTCGCCATCCTTCATACGATTGCCCGCAGCACGATGAGCACTGGCCGCAGCCTCCTCGCCGTGGAAGCGCGCAACAATTTCTTCCGCCAGCTTGATCTTGACGTCCCGCGGGTTCGCACCCGCCTCCACATCGGCACGCAACGCGTTGATCTCATCCATCGAGCGGAAGCTCAACAACTCGAAGTACCGCCACATCAAAGCATCAGGGATAGAAACCAGCTTGCCGTACATCACACCCGGCGCTTCCTGGATGCCGACATAGTTGCCCAACGACTTGGACATCTTCTTCACGCCATCCAACCCTTCCAGCAATGGCATGGTCAGAATGCATTGAGCCTCCTGACCATACGCGCGCTGCAGTTCACGCCCCATCAACAGGTTGAACTTCTGATCGGTACCGCCCAGCTCGACATCCGCACGCAGCGCCACCGAGTCATACCCTTGAACCAACGGGTACAGGAACTCGTGAATCGCGATGGGCTGATTGGTGGAGTAGCGCTTATCGAAGTCATCGCGCTCGAGCATCCGCGCAACGGTGTACTGGGACGTCAGACGAATGAAGTCCGCCGGCCCCATTTTATCCATCCAGGTGGAATTGAACGCCACTTCGGTCTTGGCCGGATCAAGAATCTTGAAGACCTGAGTCTTGTAGGTCTCGGCATTATCGAGGACCTGTTCACGGGTCAGCGGCGGGCGCGTAGCACTCTTGCCGCTCGGATCGCCGATCATCCCGGTGAAATCACCTATAAGGAAGATCACCTGATGCCCCAGTTCCTGGAACTGACGCAGCTTATTAATAAGCACGGTATGACCCAGGTGCAGATCCGGTGCCGTCGGATCAAAGCCAGCCTTAATACGAAGGGGTTGGCCACGCTTGAGCTTTTCGATCAGCTCGGCCTCGACCAACAGTTCTTCCGCACCACGTTTGATCAGCGCTAGCTGCTCTTCAACCGACTTCATAACAGACCCGCAAAGCTCAGATTCAAAGGGAACCAACCATACAAGATCAGGGACTAATTACAAGTTTTGCCCTGCAAACGGACACCATTCGGCGAGCTCGGCATTCGCAAGCTTGCACCACAGATGATTTGGTTATATTTTATACAGTTATTTCATCTTCATCATGTCATTCATCTTTTCCATTTCATCTTTTCAAAGTCAAAATTACCTATGACCACTGAACCGTCTAAAGCGCCGCCGCTTTACCCGAAGACCCACCTGCTTGCCGCAAGTGGTATCGCCGCCCTTCTCAGCCTGGCACTCCTGGTATTCCCTTCCAGTGACGTAGAAGCCAAACGAACGACCCTGAGTCTTGACTTGGAGAGTCCGGTTGAACAACTGACACAAGACCAAGACGCTTCTGACGCCCAACAAGCCACAACCGCGAGCGTCGAGTCACCCTTTGCACAGATTGAAGACAGCACGGATGACACCAAGGAAACCGCCCAGGCAGCACCTGTACCCCAGGTAGCAAAAGGTCCCGAACACCGTGAAGTGATCGTGGCCAAAGGCGACACACTGTCGACACTGTTCGAGAAAGTCGGCCTTCCAGCCGCGACCGTTAACGATGTGCTGGCCAGCGACAAGCAAGCCAAGCAATTCACCCAGCTCAAGCGCGGCCAGAAGCTTGAGTTCGAGCTCAGCCCAGACGGTCAACTGACCACCCTGCACAGCAATCTCAATGACCTTGAAAGCATCACCCTGACCAAGGGCGCCAAGGGCTTTGCCTTCAATCGCGTGACCACCAAGCCGGTAATGCGCTCTGCCTATATTCATGGCGTGATCAACAGCTCGCTGTCCCAGTCGGCGGCGCGCGCAGGCCTGTCCCACAACATGACCATGGACATGGCCAGCGTGTTTGGCTACGACATCGATTTTGCTCAGGATATTCGCCAGGGTGACGAGTTCGACGTGATCTACGAGCAAAAGGTGGCCAATGGCAAGGTTGTCGGCACCGGCAATATCCTGTCGGCGCGCTTTACCAACCGCGGCAAGACCTACACCGCCGTGCGCTACACCAACAAACAAGGCAATAGCAGCTACTACACCGCCGACGGCAATAGCATGCGCAAGGCCTTCATCCGTACTCCGGTTGACTTCGCCCGTATTAGCTCGCGTTTTTCCATGGGCCGCAAGCATCCAATTCTGAACAAAATCCGCGCCCACAAAGGTGTGGACTATGCAGCACCCCGCGGCACGCCAATCAAGGCTGCCGGTGACGGCAAGGTACTACTGGCCGGGCGCCGGGGCGGCTACGGCAATACCGTTATCATCCAGCACGGCAACAGCTACCGTACGCTGTACGGGCATATGCAAGGCTTTGCCAAAGGCGTGAAGACCGGCGGCAACGTCAAGCAAGGCCAGGTGATCGGCTATATCGGCACCACCGGCCTGTCCACCGGACCGCACCTGCACTATGAGTTCCAGGTCAACGGCGTGCACGTCGACCCGCTAGGCCAGAAGTTGCCGATGGCCGACCCCATCGCCAAGGCCGAGCGCGCCCGCTTTCTTCAGCAAAGCCAGCCGCTGATGGCACGCATGGACCAGGAACGCGCCACCATGCTGGCTTCGGCGAAGCGTTAAGCGATGGCGCTCTATATAGGTGTGATGTCCGGGACCAGCCTCGACGGCCTGGATATTGCACTGATCGAGCAAAACACGGCGGTCAAGCTGATCGCCACGCATTACATCCCCATGCCTGAATCCCTGCGTGCGGAGCTGCTGGGCCTTTGTGCCAGCGGCCCGGACGAGATTGCGCGCTCGGCGATTGCCCAGCAAAACTGGGTCACCCTCGCAGCCCAGGGCATTCATGCCCTGCTTGAGCAACAGCAACTCGCGCCCGCCGATATCCGGGCGATTGGCAGTCATGGGCAGACTATTCGCCACGAACCTGCCCGCGGCTTTACCGTGCAGATTGGCAACCCCGCGTTACTGACAGAGCTGACTGGAATAACCGTCGTCAGTGACTTCCGTAGTCGCGATGTGGCCGCCGGTGGCCAGGGTGCGCCACTGGTGCCTGCCTTTCACGAAGCGCTGTTCGGCCAGACCAGCGGCAACCGGGCAGTGCTGAATGTCGGCGGTTTCAGCAATCTGAGCCTGATCGAGACCGGCAAACCAGTAGCGGGGTTTGACTGCGGCCCGGGCAACGTCCTGCTCGACGCCTGGATTCACCAGCAACGGGGCGACACCTTTGACCGCGACGGCCAGTGGGCTGCGACAGGAAAGATCGAGCCACAGCTGCTCACCGCGTTGCTCAGCGATCCTTTCTTCCTGACCCAGGGCCCGAAAAGCACTGGGCGCGAAGTCTTCAACCTGTCTTGGCTGGGGCACCACCTCGGTCGACTGCCATCATTCGATGCACAGGATGTCCAGGCCACGCTGCTGGAGCTGACGGCGCACACCATCGTCGAGTCGTTGAAAACCGCACAGCCGCACACCGAGACCCTGCTGGTATGTGGCGGCGGCGCCCACAACACGACGCTGATGAAGCGCCTCGCCGCCATGCTACCGGCCACCCGCGTGAGCAGCACCGCCACCCACGGCGTAGACCCTGACTGGGTGGAAGCCATGGCCTTCGCCTGGCTGGCCCATTGCTGCCTTGAAGGCATCGCCGCCAACCGCCCAAGCGTGACGGGTGCACGCGGCCTTCGCGTACTTGGCGCGATCTACCCCGCCTGACACGCACATAGCAAAACGCCGCCTGGCTCCATAAGAGCCAAGCGGCGTTTTGCCTATCCGCTATCGATCAGATCGAGAACGACGAACCGCAACCACACGTCGTGGTGGCATTCGGGTTCTTGATCACAAAGCGCGAGCCTTCCAAACCTTCCTGGTAATCCACCTCGGCGCCTGCCAAGTACTGGAAGCTCATCGGATCCACGACCAGGCTTACGCCCTCGCGCTCGACGATGGTGTCGTCATCGGCCACATCTTCATCGAAGGTAAAGCCGTACTGAAACCCTGAACAACCGCCGCCCGTAACGAATACGCGCAGCTTCAAGCGATCATTACCCTCTTCATCGACCAGGCTCTTCACCTTGTGCGCAGCACCGTGGGTGAATTGCAAAGCCGTGGGGGTGAAGGATTCAACGCTCATGCTGATAATCTCCCGGCGTAGCGCCGCCATATGCGTGATGGCGGCCATTATCCGCTTCTCCTAGAAAAGCGGTCAACTATTGTTACGGTATATCAATCTGCCCGGCGCCCCTTAAAAACACAAAAGGCCCGATCAACGGGCCTTTTGCACAGCAGCCAACGCCTTAAGGCAGCATGCCGGCGTGGGACAAACCGAGCTTCTCATCCAGGCCGAACAAGATGTTCAAGTTCTGTACAGCCTGGCCCGACGCGCCCTTGACCAAGTTATCGATTACCGACAGCACCACTACCAGGTCGCCATCCTGCGGCCGATGCACGGCAATCCGGCACACGTTGGCACCGCGCACGCTGCGGGTTTCCGGGTGGCTACCGGCAGGCATTACGTCGACGAACGGCTCATTGGCATAACGCTTTTCAAACAATGCCTGCAGATCCACCGAGCGATCTACGACCGTTGCATACAGTGTCGAGTGAATCCCACGGATCATCGGGGTCAGGTGCGGCACGAACGTCAGGCCGACGTCACTGCCAGCCGCACGCCGCAGTCCCTGGCGAATTTCCGGCAGATGGCGATGCCCCTTTACAGCATACGCCTTCATGCTTTCCGAGGTCTCGGAGTACAAGGAGCCTACAGCCGCACCACGACCGGCACCGCTGACGCCCGACTTGCAGTCGGCAATCAGGCGCGAGGCATCAGCCAGCCCGGCCTCCAGCAGCGGCAGGAAACCCAACTGGGTAGCCGTCGGATAGCAACCCGGCACGGCAATCAGGCGCGCCTGTTTGATCTGCTCGCGATTGACCTCGGGCAAGCCATACACCGCCTCTTCGAGCAGCTCTGGAGCACCATGGGGCTGGCCGTACCACTTGGCCCACTCATCGGCATCCTGCAGGCGGAAGTCCGCAGAGAGGTCGATGACCTTGGTCCCGGCCGCCAGCAGCTCGCCGGCCAAGGCATGCGCAACCCCATGCGGCGTGGCAAAGAACACCACGTCGCAGGCGCCCAGGGTCTTGATATCCGGAACGCTGAACGCCAGGCCGTCGTAATGACCGCGCAGGTTGGGATACATATCGGCAACGGCCAGGCCGGCCTCGGATCGGGAGGTGATGACCACCACCTCAGCTTGCGGATGCTGAGCCAACAGACGCAGCAATTCGACACCGGTGTAACCCGTGCCGCCGACGATACCGACCTTGACCATAAACCTGCCCTCAACGAACCCACTGGAAAGCCGTCGATAATAGGGGCCGTATCGTTCTGCGACAACCGTCAACGTGACGTGCGCGCACTCTAACCTCTACTATCTCCAGTTACCGTGAACCTGGGAATAACTAAAAATGCTTTATCTATGGCTCAAAGCCTTTCATATCGTCAGCATTGTCTGCTGGTTTGCCGGGCTGTTTTACCTTCCGCGCCTGTTCGTCTACCACGCACAAAGCCAGGATGCCGTCAGCCAGGAGCGCTTCTGCATCATGGAGCGCAAGCTGTACAAGGGCATCATGCTGCCAGCGATGATCGCCACGCTGGTATTCGGTATCTGGTTGATCAGCCTTAACCCGAGTGTCTTCAGCCAAGGTGGCTGGATGCACGCCAAGCTGACCTTGGTGGTGATCCTGATCGGCTACCACCATATGTGTGGCGCCCAGGTAAAACGTTTTGCCCGTGGCGAAAACACCCGCAGCCATGTCTTTTATCGCTGGTTCAATGAAGTGCCAGTTCTGATATTGCTGGCTATTGTAATTTTGGTCGTCGTAAAGCCGTTCTAACTCTAATCAGCCGCACTTAACCTGGGGTACTTCCAATGTCGCTGCCCGCTTTGCTAGAACAACGCCTGCGCCTTCCCGTGGTGGCTGCGCCGATGTTCCTGATTTCCAATCCGCAACTGGTCCTGGCGTGCTGCCGCAATGGCGTGGTCGGGAGTTTCCCGGCACTCAACCAGCGCGAAAGCAGCGGGTTCAAGGCCTGGCTGGAAGAAATCGAGGCGGGCATGGCACTGCTGGAAAACCCCGCGCCCTACGCGGTCAACCTGATCGTGCACAACAGCAACCCGCGCCTTGAGGCTGACCTGGCGATCTGCGTCGAGCACAAGGTGCCGATCGTTATCACCAGCCTGGGTGCGGTCAAGGAATTGGTAGACGCCGTACACAGCTACGGCGGCCTGGTGTTCCACGACGTCACTACCCGGCGCCACGCCGAAAAAGCCGCAGAAGCCGGCGTCGACGGACTGATCGCTGTGGCGGCGGGGGCTGGCGGCCATGCCGGCACCTGGAGCCCGTTCTCGCTGATCGCCGAGATCCGCCAGTTCTTCGACAAGACCCTCCTGCTGGCCGGCTGCCTGAACCATGGGCACGAGATCCTCGCCGCACAATTGCTCGGGGCAGACCTCGCGTATTTCGGCACGCGCTTTATCGGCACCACTGAAAGCCACGCCCCCGATGCCTATAAAGAGATGCTGCTCACATCGCGCGCAGCCGATATCGTGCACACTCCGGCGGTGTCGGGCGTGCCCGCAAGCTTTATGCGCCAAAGCCTGGAAAACGCCGGTTTCGACCTTGCCGCCCTGCAAGGCAAGGGCGAAGTGAACTTTGGCTCCAAGCTCAAGCCACTCAGCGACGAGGCAAAGGCCTGGAAGACTGTATGGTCCGCCGGCCAAGGCGTCGGAGAGATTGACGATTTGCCCAGCGTCGATGAACTGGTTGCCCGCCTCGATGCCGAATACCGCAAGGCACGCGAGCAAGCGGCACAATTGCGCTGGCCGCGCTGACTCACCCGCCAGGCCTGCCGATTGAAGCAGGCCTGCATTACCCCTGAAAAGTGACAAGGATGCCCGCATGAGCGACAACCGTTTCAAGATTGTGTTTGATGGAGCCCTGCTCCCGGGTGTCGAAAGCACCACCGCCAAGCTGAACCTGGCCGAATTGTTCAAAAGCGACGTCGAAGCGATTGAAAAACTCTTCACCGGGCGCCCGGTGGCCTTGAAGCGCGACCTGTCTCACGCCGATGCCGACACCTATCTGGCAGCCCTGAAAAACGCCGGCGTCGATGCGCGCATCGAAGCCGAACAACCCGTGGCCTTCAGCCTGGCTGAAACCCATGAGACCGACTCCGCGACCGCCGATTTCTCGCGTCCAGCCGCCTCACCATACGCACCGCCGCGCGCAGTTGTAGGGGAAAACCTTCCAGAGTTTTCCACCCTCAAGGTGTTTACCGTCAACGGGCGTATCGGGCGCTTGCGCTTCCTCGCCTGGACCCTGGTGCTGAGCCTGGCCTTGTTCACCGTCGTGGGCGCCCTGTTTACCGTGGGCCTGGGTATTGCCGCGGTATCTCCCACTGCGGCGATCATCATTGGCTCACTGCTCGGTTTCGTCGTGCTCGTGGCATCTGTGTGGATCAGTGTCCAGATCACCGTGCAGCGCCTACATGACCTGGGCTGGTCCGGCTGGTTATGGTTCCTGAACCTTGTACCGATCGTGGGCAGCATTTTCCCGATCCTGCTGATCGTGCTGCCTGGCAATGCGGGTGCCAACCAGTATGGTGCGCCACCGCCACGCAACTCGACCGCGGTGAAGGTCCTGGCCACCCTGTGGCTGGCACTGCTCCCATTGATATTCGCCGCTACGGTGATGCTGGCCATGAGCGGTTACCTGGACCAGCTCGAAAGCAGCGTGGACGGTGGCTATGAAAACAGCTCCATGACCACCGATGAAGACGCTGATCAGAGCGTCATCGTGGGTGAAGAAGATGTGCAAAGTGCTGACGATGCGGCCGAACCTGTAGACTCTACGCAAGAATGAAGAAACGCCCCACGCCTGTGACGCATCTGTCGCAGGCTCGGTGGCGTTGCGATGGAGAAACGCATGACCCGTTACGCTCTGATCACCGGTGCCTCCAGCGGCATCGGCCTGGCCTTGGCTGAAGCACTGGCCCGTCGCGGCCGCAGCTTGATTCTGGTGGCCCGCCAGCGTGATCAGTTGGAAAGTATTGCCATTGAGCTGACCCAACGCTTTGGCGTCGAAGTGTTGTTCCGCGCCTGTGACCTGGGCGAGCCATTGCGCCTGTCTGGGTTCCTGCTAGAGCTGGAAGAAGGTGAGCGGCAGATCGACTTGCTGGTCAACTGCGCCGGTATCGGCACCAGTGGCCCATTCCTCGCCCAGGACTGGATGACCGAGCAGGACCTGATCGAAGTCAACATCCTTGCCCTGACCCGCCTGTGCCACGCGCTGGGTAACTCCATGGCCCTGCACGGTGGTGGGCAGATTCTCAACGTCGCCTCGGTCGCAGCCTTCCAGCCGGGGCCATGGATGAGCACCTATTACGCCAGCAAGGCCTATGTGCTGCATTTCTCCGAAGGCCTGCGCGAAGAGCTGAAGAGCTGCGGCATCAAGGTTTCAGTGCTCTGCCCCGGCCCGACACGCACCGCCTTCTTCGGCACCGCACAGATGGACACCGCCAAGCTGGACCGTCAGCAGCTGATAAGCCCGGAAGAAGTGGCACTGCACACCGTACGTGCCCTGGCAAAGAACAAGGCGATCATTGTTCCCGGTCGCCGTAATCGCTGGCTGGCGTTCAGCCCGCGCTTGAGCCCACGCTGGCTGACCCGCAAGATTGCCGGCGCCATCAACAAGGCCTATTGCCCGCGTTGACCTGCTGGGTACACTCACCCTGCACTTTCATAATGGAGAAACAGCTGTGGATACTCTGTTCACCAAGATCATCAACAGAGAAATACCCGCGAGGATTATCTACGAGGATGACCAGGTCCTGGCCTTCCACGATATTGCGCCAATGGCCCCCGTGCATTTCCTGGTGATTCCAAAGAAGCCGATCCGCACCCTCAACGACCTGACGGAAGAAGACAAAGGCCTGGCAGGACACATCCTGTTCACCGCCCAGCGCCTGGCCGTGGAGCAAGGCTGCGAAAAAGGCTTTCGCGTGGTAATGAACTGCAATGAAGATGGCGGCCAGACCGTCTATCACATTCATATGCATGTACTGGGTCAACGCCAGATGAACTGGCCACCGGGCTGAAACCCCAATTGTAGGGGTCGGCTTGCCGGCGATGGCGGTCTCAAGAGCCTCATCGCCGGCAAGCCGGCCCCTATAAGAAGCATGACCCAGCGCAAACGCACGCCCCTCTCTTGCGGTAAACTGGCCGCCGAGATTTTTCCCGGAGGTCAGCATGACTACCCAACGTCACTACTCGCCGATTGACCGACTGTTGCTGCAAGCCGACACGGCCATGCGCACGCTGCTGCCCTTCAGCGGCCAGCCGTATCGCCCGTCACCTGCCATCGTGCAACCCGAAGCGCAAATGAGCGAGACGGATACCCGCCACGTCGCAGGCCTGATGCGTATCAACCATACCGGTGAAGTCTGTGCCCAGGCGCTGTACCAGGGTCAGGCCTTGACCGCCAAGCTGCCGCAAGTACGCGCAGCCATGGAGCATGCGGCCGAGGAAGAAATCGACCACCTGGCCTGGTGTGAACAACGTATCCGCCAATTGGGCAGCCACCCCAGCGTGCTGAACCCACTGTTTTATGGTTTGTCGTTTGGTATCGGCGCCGCTGCCGGCCTGATCAGCGACAAGGTCAGCCTGGGTTTTGTCGCAGCGACCGAGCACCAGGTGTGCAAGCACCTGGATGAGCATCTGGAACAACTGCCGGCCGAGGACGAAAAGTCCCGGGCGATTCTTGAGCAGATGCGTATCGACGAAGAACATCACGCAGAAAGCGCACTGGATGCCGGCGGTTTCCGCTTCCCGGCACCGGTTAGGTTTGGCATGAGCCTGCTGGCCAAGGTCATGACCAAAAGCACCTACCGGATCTGAGCTGCAAAAAAGGGCGCTTTCAAAGCGCCCTTTCTTTTTTGCCGGTTGATCCTGTGATCAACCCAACTCAACGATCTCGTAATCATGAGTAATGGCCACGCCGGCCGCGCCGAGCATGATCGAGGCCGAGCAGTACTTCTGCGCCGACAGCTCGACGGCCCGCTTGACCTGCGCTTCTTTCAGCGCGCGGCCCTTGACCACAAAATGCATATGGATCTTGGTGAACACCTTCGGGTCTTCAGTCGCGCGTTCGGCTTCTAGAAAGGCTTCGCAGCGTTCCACCGCCTGGCGCGACTTCTTCAGGATGCTGACCACATCGAAGTTGCTGCAGCCGCCCACGCCGAGCAGGAGCATTTCCATGGGCCGTACACCCAGGTTGCGACCACCGGCTTCCGGCGGGCCATCCATGACCACCACATGGCCGCTGCCCGATTCACCGAGGAACATGGCTTCGCCCGCCCATTGGATGCGTGCCTTCATCGCCCAGACTCCACTGCTAAAAAAGGGGCGCCAGCTTATCACAGGCCCTCGCGAGCGCAGTGCCCACCCGCAATACGATCAACAGTAGGCCGTGATAGATAAATTCCCTGATCGAGTCAGAATGTGTCTGTTAAGCTGGCGCCAAATCAATGGCGCATTGCCATCCATTGGATGGACCTCGCTCGATAAAAATATAAGTCCAACCACACCGTGCAGTCTTTTCGGGATACAACCATGGTTGCTATTACCCCCATACCCAAGATCAAGAACCTCGATAAGTTACTGACCCACTGTCAGCGTCGACGCTATCCGGCCAAGCAGAACATCATCTGCGCCGGGGAGCGCTCGGAAACCCTGTTCTTCATTATCAAAGGTTCGGTCACGATCCTGATCGAGGATGAAGACGGCCGCGAGATGATCATCGCCTACCTCAATACCGGGGACTTTTTCGGCGAGCTGGGCCTGTTTGAGCAAGCCGGAAAAGAACAGGAGCGTAGCGCCTGGGTGAGGGCCAAGATCGAGTGTGAGGTCGCGGAAATCAGCTATGCAAAATTTCGCGAGCTGGCCGAACAGGATCCAGACATCCTCTACGCCCTGAGCGGCCAGATTGCCCAGCGCTTGCGCAACACCACGCGCAAAGTCGGCGACCTGGCGTTCTTCGATGTCACCGGGCGTGTCGCCCGCTGCCTGCTGGAGCTGTGCAAGCAGCCAGACGCCATGACTCATCCCGACGGCATGCAGATCAAGGTTACGCGCCAGGAAATCGGGCGCATCGTCGGTTGTTCGCGGGAGATGGTCGGTCGAGTGCTCAAGGATCTGGAGGAACGCAACCTGGTTCACGTCAAAGGCAAGACGATGGTGGTGTTCGGCACTCGCTAGTGCGCAAAGACCTGCGCCAGCATCTGCCGGTACAAACCGTCGAGGCGGCTGATCGCATCCGGCGCCGCAAAAGCTTCATGCAGGGCGATATGGCTGTCAGCGCACACCCGTTGCTCCAGGCCACACGCCTGATTGAAGCGATTGACCGCAGCAATCAGTTCCTCACGATGGTTATCCAGCAACAGTGCGCCATGCACCAGGCCCACCGGGCGCCCACCACTCTGGCGCCAACGCTGGGCAGTGCCGACCATCTTGCGTCCGTCGAGATTGACGTTATAGCGACCATCGCAAAAGGCACCGTCGATTTCGCCCACGGAGGCATCGCCGCCCAACTCGGTCAGCAAATCGCAGATGGGTTGGCACAGGCGCAAATATCCGGTTTCAATCCGACCCTGGTCGCCCTCACTACGTGGCGGCGCGTAGACCAGTGCAATGTTCACCGTCGCCGCTGACTGCGGCACCGGCTCGCCCCCGGTTTCGCGCAGCAACACCGGCCAGCCGTGGGCCGCCGATACCTGGCTGGCCGCGTCAAATGCGGGCAGGCGGCTCAGGCGCCGAGGCATTACCAGTGCCTGGTCACTGGGTTGCCAAAACAGCAGGCCGAATGATTGCTCACCCGCGCAGACGGCGGCCAGCAAGTCCTGCTCGGCGGCAAGGCCTGCTTCAACGGTCATCGCTACGGGCTGGATCATCGGGCATCTACCTCTCTGAATAAACACAAAAACAAATGTGGGAGCTGGCTTGCTCCCGATAGCAACGTATCAGTCACCAATGCATTGACTGAAAGTCTGCTATCGCAGGCAAGCCAGCTCCCACACAAGCCAGCTCCTACCGTGACCGCGTTTTGAATCAATCCAGCGTCGAGCCGCTGACCGGCAGACCACGCTCCGGGAAAAACAGGCGCTGCAACTCAGCCCCAGGATTCTCCGCACGCATAAAGGTCTCGCCAACCAGGAACGAGTAGACGTCGCTGATTTCCATCAGCTCCACATCCGCACGATTGACGATACCGCTCTCGGTAATCACCAGGCGGTCGCGGGGAATGCGCGGCAGCAAGTCCAGCGTGGTTTCGAGGCTGACCTCAAAGGTGTGCAGGTTGCGGTTGTTGACCCCCACCAAGCGTGTGTCGAGGGTTTTCAGCGCGCGTTCCAGTTCGTCACCGTCGTGGACCTCGACCAATACATCCAGGCCCACGCCCTTGGCAACTGCCGCCAGTTCGGCCATCTGCACGTCGTCCAGCGCCGAAACAATCAACAGCACGCAATCGGCGCCCAACGCCCGGGCCTCGACGATCTGGTACGGGTCGATCATGAAGTCCTTGCGGATCACCGGCAACTTGCACGCGGCGCGGGCTTGTTGCAGGTAAGCGTCGGAGCCCTGGAAGTAGTCGATATCGGTCAACACCGAAAGGCAGGTCGCCCCGCCTTTCTCATAGCTGGCAGCAATCTCTGCTGGCACGAAGTGCTCGCGGATCACGCCTTTGCTCGGCGAGGCCTTTTTGATCTCGGCGATCACCGCTGGCTGCTTGAGCTTGGCCTGGGTGATCAGGGCATTGGCGAAGCCGCGCGGTGCATCGGCGCTTTTCGCCAGGCCTTCCAGCTCGGCCAGGCTCACGCGGGCGCGGCGCTCGGCGACTTCTTCAGCTTTACGGGCGAGGATGTTTTCCAGGACTGTTGGCACGCTCATCCTTCATTCTCCATTTTGAATACGGCCGTGAATGCTCCCAGCTCTTCGAGCTTTTCGCGAGCCAGACCCGTATGCAGCGCATCGTGGGCCAAGGCGACACCTTCTGTAAGACTATAGGCGTGATCGGCTGCGTAAAGTGCCGCGCCAGCATTCAGAACAATCATCTCTGCCGCTTTCTGACCGTTTTCAGTCTTGCGACGCCCCAGGGCATCGCGAATCAATTCCAGGGAAGCGGCCGGGCTTTCCACCGCCAGGCCGTGCAGGCTCTGGCTCTTCATGCCCAGATCCTCTGGCTCGACCCAATATTCAGTGACCTGATCGTTCTTCAGTTCCGCCACAAAGGTCGGCGCCGCAAGACTGAATTCGTCCAGGCCATCCTTGGAGTGCACCACCAGCACATGCTTGCTACCCAGGCGCTGCAGGACTTCGGCCAATGGCCGGCACAGTGCCTGGCTGAACACGCCCACCACCTGATGTTTCACACCGGCCGGATTCGTAAGCGGGCCAAGCATGTTGAACAGGGTACGCAGGCCAAGGTCCTTGCGCGGTCCGGCGGCGTGTTTCATCGCACCATGGTGGGACTGGGCAAACATAAAGCCGATGCCAACGTTGTCGATGCAGCGCGCCACCTGAACCGGGGTCAGGTTCAGGTAGATACCTGCTGCCTCCAGCAGGTCGGCACTGCCGCTCTTGCCGGATACAGCACGGTTGCCGTGCTTGGCCACGGTGCAACCGGCAGCCGCCACCACGAAGGAGGAGGCGGTCGAGACGTTGAAAATATTCGCACCATCGCCGCCGGTGCCGACCACATCGACCACGCCGTCGAGGGTCTTGAGTTCGACCTTGTCCGCCAACTCGCGCATCACCGAGACGGCGCCGACGATTTCGTCGATGCTCTCGCTCTTCATACGCATGGCCATCATAAAGGCGCCAATCTGCGCATCGGTGCATTGACCGGTCATGATTTCGCGCATCACATCGCTCATTTCAGCGGTGCTCAGGTCCAGATGGCCGACGATACGGCTCAGGGCAGTCTTGATATCCATGGAAAGTCCTTAGCGCGTGCCGCCGCTCTGCTTGAGAAAGTTGGCGAACAGCTCGTAGCCCTGCTCGGTCAGAATCGATTCAGGGTGAAATTGCACCCCTTCGACATTCAGTGTCTTGTGCCGCAGGCCCATGATCTCGTCGACCGAGCCGTCTTCCAACTGGGTCCAGGCCGTCAGCTCCAGGCACTCGGGCAAGGTTTCGCGCTTGACCACCAACGAGTGGTAGCGGGTCACCGTCACCGGCAGGTTCAGGCCCTGGAACACGCCCTGATCATTATGGAACACCGGGCTGGTCTTGCCGTGCATCACCTGGCGGGCGCGCACTACGTCGCCGCCGAACGCCTGGCCGATGGACTGGTGGCCCAGGCAAACCCCGAGGATCGGCAGCTTGCCGGCGAAAAACTGGATGGCTTCCAGGGAGATACCCGCCTCGGTCGGCGTGCACGGGCCAGGGGAAACCACAATGCGCTCAGGGTTCAGGGCAGCAATCTGTGCCACGGTCATTTCATCGTTGCGCACCACCTTGACGTCGGCACCGAGCTCGCCCAGGTATTGCACAACGTTGTAGGTAAAGGAGTCGTAGTTATCAATCATCAGCAACATGTGGGTTCAAACCTCTTGAATTCACTGATTTCGAATGACCGCCTTCCAAGAGAGTGACCCGCTGCCAGACGCACTTTCCGGTTGCCGGGGTCAGCCGGCAAGGGGCGTCGAACAAAGGGTGAAGAAGGCAAATCGGTACAGGTCCGGCCGGGCCGGCAGAGAAAATTCAGGCGCGCCAACGCCAACGGGCGTGTGCCTTGACTACTCGCATCAAGAGTTTGCTGATGATCAACACGGGGAGGGTCTCATTCATACGTTCCCGCACAGTAACGTAGCCTCGCCAGCGGTGCAATATGGAGCAGCAAATACGGGGGGCATGACAAAGGGTTTGTAGGAAAAAAACGATTTTCCTCACAGGCAACTCCCACTACATTGCTAGTGTTTCACTTCCGATACAAAAACAATCACATGGAATTGCGTATGCTCAGACCATCTTTTGTTGCGCCCCTTGCCGGCTGCCTCCTGGCGCTGGCCTGCGCGCAGGCGTTTGCAGCCCCTTCACCTTATTCAACCATGGTCGTTTTCGGCGATAGCCTGGCGGACGCGGGCCAGTTTCCCGATGGTCTGTCCGGTGCCACCCTGCGTTTTACCAACCGTACCGGTCCCACATTCCAGGGCGACTACGGCCTGGTTTCCTCGACCCTGCTGGGCTCCAAACTAGGCGTGGCAGCGAACGACCTGAATGCCTCCACCTCGCCGGTTCGCGCGGCCCAAGGCTTGCCTGATGGCAACAACTGGGCGGTCGGCGGCTACCGTACCGACAACATCCTGGATTCCATCACCTCGCTATCCAACACGGCGATCCCTCCGGGCAATGCGGGCGCCGGCACGGTGTTGCGCAGCCGCCAGGGGTATCTGCCGGCAAACGGCGGACGCGCCGACCCCAACGCCCTGTATTTTCTGTCCGGTGGCGGCAATGACTTCCTGCAACAGCGCGTCCTCAGTCCAGGCCAAGCCGTTGCCGCAGGCGGGCGCCTGGCCGACAGTGCCCAGGCCCTGCAACAAGCCGGCGCGCGCTACATCATGGTGTGGATGCTGCCCGACCTGGGACTGACACCCGCCATCAACGGCACGCCGCAGCAAGCTGCGACGTCCGCCCTGAGTAATATTTTCAACCAGGCATTGGTACAGCGCCTGTCGCAGATCGATGCCCAGATCATCCCGTTGAATATTCCACTGCTGTTGCAGGAATCCTTCGCCGACCCTGGCCGATTTGGCCTGGCGACCGGGCAGAACCTTACCGGCACCTGCTTCAGTGGCAACAGCTGCACCGCCAACCCGACCTATGGCATCGGCGGCACCAACCCGGACCCGACCAAACTGATCTACAACGACTCGGTCCACCCCACCGTCGCCGGGCAACGCTTGATCGCCGACTATGCCTATTCGCTGCTCGCCGCCCCCTGGGAGCTGACGCTGTTACCGGAAATGGCCCACGGCACCCTGCGCGCCCACCAGGATGAATTGCGCAACCAATGGCAGGCGGACAACGGCAACTGGCAGGCCGTGGGCCAATGGCGCGCAATTGTCGCCGGTGGTGGCCAGCGCCTGGACTTCGACGGTCAAGGCAGCTCCGCCAGTGGCGACGGCAGTGGCTACAACCTGAATGTCGGCACCAGCTATCGCCTCGACGACAGTTGGCGCGTAGGCGTGGCGGCCGGGCTATATCGCCAGACGCTCGAAGCCGGCGCCAGCGACTCGGACTACAAGCTCAACAGCTACATGGGCAGCGCATTCGCCCAGTATCAGCACAACCACTGGTGGGCCGATGCCGCGTTGACCGGCGGCCGGCTGGACTTCGACAGCCTCAAGCGCAAGTTCGCCCTGGGCGTCAGCGAAAGCTCGGAAAAAGGTGACACCGACGGCTGGCTCTGGGCCTTGAGTGGTCGCGTGGGCTACGACATTGCCGGCGTCGGCAGCGATTGGCACCTGTCGCCGTTCATCAGCGCCGACTATGCGCGAGTCGAAGTCGATGGCTACGGGGAAAAAGGCAACCGCTTCACCGCGCTGACCTTTGATGATCAGCAACGCGACTCCAGGCGCCTGGGCGTTGGCCTGCAGGGTAGCTACCGCGTCACTCCGCAAACCCAGGTTTTTGGCGAAGTGGCTCACGAGCATGAGTTCGAGAATGACACCCAAAAGGTGAACATTTCGCTCAACAGCGTGCAGGGGATCGATTTCAAGCTGGACGGCTACACCCCTCGCAGCAACTCCGATCGCCTGAGCCTCGGGGTCAGCCACAAGCTCACCCAGGAGTTGGCCCTGCGCGCGGCGTATAACGTGAGGAAGGATGACAGCCTGACCCAGCAAGGGGTCAGTGTCGGGGTGAGCCTGGATTTCTAAACCGGTCGGAAGAACAACATAAAACTAATGTGGGAGCGGCAAGTCGAATCGTCGCACCGCCGCTCCCACACAAGCCCAATCCCACATTTAGATCGGGATCGACCGTCAGTCTTGCGGCGTCTGCTCAGCCAACGCCACCGCACGGAACATCGCTCGGCGCTTGTTCAGGGTTTCTTCCCACTCAAGGGCCGGCACCGAGTCGGCCACGATCCCGCCGCCCGCCTGGACGTGCAGTTCGCCGTCCTTGATCACCGCCGTGCGGATTGCAATGGCGGTGTCCATGTTGCCATTCCACGCGAAATAACCCACGGCGCCGCCGTAGACACCACGCTTGACCGGCTCCAGTTCGTCGATGATTTCCATCGCGCGAATTTTCGGTGCGCCAGACAAGGTGCCCGCCGGCAGAATTGCGCGCAGCGCGTCCATGGCCGTCAGGCCGGCCTTCAGCTCGCCGGTGACGTTGGACACAATGTGCATCACGTTGGAGTAACGCTCGATCACCATTTTTTCGGTGAGCTTCACCGAGCCGATTTCCGAAACGCGCCCGGTGTCGTTACGCCCAAGATCGATGAGCATCAAGTGCTCGGCGATTTCCTTGTCGTCCGACAGCAGGTCTTCTTCGAGCGCCAGGTCGGCCTCTTCGGTCGCGCCACGAGGGCGCGTACCGGCAATCGGGCGCACGGTGATCAGGTTGTCTTCGACGCGCACCAGTACTTCCGGCGAACTGCCCACCACGTGGAAGTCACCAAAGTTGAAGAAGTACATGTACGGCGTCGGGTTGAAGCAACGCAGGGCCCGGTACAAGTCGATGGGCGCCGCCTTGAAGTCGATGGACATACGCTGCGACGGCACCACTTGCATGCAGTCACCGGCGAGGATGTACTCCTTGATGGTATCGACCGCGCGCTCGTAGTCATCCTGGGTAAAGCTGGAACGGAACACCGGATCGGCCGCCGGTGGACGGCTGAGGTCCAGGCCGCGACGCGGGGTGATCGGCTGGCGCAGCTTGTCCAGCAGGGCTTCGAGGCTGGCCTGGCCTTGCTCGAACGCGTCGGCCTGGGCCGGGTCGGCGAGGACGATCGCGTGCATCTTGCCGGCCAGGTTGTCGAACACTACCACCGCGTCGGAAACCATCAGCAGGATGTCCGGCACGCCCAACGGATCAGGGTTCGGGCATTTGCCCAGGCGCTGCTCTACATAGCGCACGCAATCGTAGCCGAAATACCCCACCAGGCCGCCATTGAAACGCGGCAGGCCAGGGATGGTCGGCACGTTGTAGCGCGCCTTGAAGGCTTCGACGAAGGCCAGCGGGTCTTGCACATCGTGGCTTTCGATCTCGATGCCGTCATGGGTGATGCTGACGTGATGGTCATGCACCCGCAGGACCGTGCGGCACGGCAGGCCGATGATCGAATACCGGCCCCACTTCTCGCCGCCCTGTACCGATTCCAACAGATAGGAATTGGGCTCATCGGCCAGTTTCAGGTAGATCGAAAGCGGTGTATCGAAGTCAGCCAGGGTTTCCCGGGCCATGGGGATGCGGTTGTAGCCGGCAGCGGCCAAACGCAGGAATTCTTCGCGGATCATGAGGTGCCTCGTGGCGTGAGGGTCTAACAGTCAGGTATGCAAACGTGCCGCAGCGCGGCCAGGATCAGTCAGGCGCGCCAACGCCAGCGGGCCAGGGCCTTGATGACTTTCATCCAGAGTTTGCGAGTGACCACCACGATGGGATTTCCAGAAGGGGATGGGACAGCGTCGGGCAACGTTATCTCAGCGCCCGCTCCCAAGCAACCGGGGATTAGCAGTCTCAGGTCATCAATGACCAGCGCTGGCGACTCTTCGGCGATCGGCCGGCCATGGTTGTAGCCGTAGCTCAAGGCCACGCACTTGACCCCCGCCGCTTTCGCCGCCAGCACATCACTGCGCGAGTCGCCGACAAACAGCGACTGGGAAGCCGGGATATTGGCCATTTTCATCACAAAGAACAGCGCAGCCGGGTCGGGCTTTTTCTGCGGCAGGGTATCGCCGCCGATGATCCAGCGGAAATACCGGCCGATCTTCATCTGGTCCAGCAGCGGCGCGACAAAGCGCTCCGGCTTGTTGGTGATCAGGGCCATTTCCACGCCCTGCTTGTGCAGCCACTTGAGGGTGTCGCGCACGCCGGGGTAAACCACGGTCAGTTCGTGGCCGTCTTCGTAGGCCGCATTGAACAGTTCCAGCGCGTGCTCGGCTTCCACGTCATCGACGCCCTCGGCGTCGATATGGTTGGCCAAGGCACGGCGCACCAGCACCTGCACGCCGTTGCCGACCCAGTCGCGCACCGACTCGATACCGACCGGTTTGCGCCCCAGCTTGAGCAACATGTGATCCACCGCAGCCGCCAGGTCCGGCACCGAGTCGACCAGGGTGCCGTCCAGATCGAACATCACCAGCCGCGGCAATTGACCGGGGAACAGCTGCTCAAAACCGCTCATGGACGCGCCAGCGCCAGTTCTGCACGCATTTTGGCGATCACTTCCTGGTAGTCAGGGGTGTTGAAGATCGCCGAGCCGGCGACGAAGGTATCGGCGCCAGCCGCCGCGATGTCACGGATGTTGCTGACGTTGACCCCACCGTCGATCTCCAGGCGGATATCGCGGCCAGAGGCATCGATCAGCGCACGGGCTTCACGCAGTTTGTCGAGGGTGCCGGGGATGAACTTCTGCCCGCCAAACCCTGGGTTGACGCTCATCAGCAAGACCATGTCGACCTTGTCCATCACGTACTTGAGCGTGTCCAGCGGAGTCGCCGGGTTGAACACCAGCCCGGCCTTGCAGCCGCCTTCGCGGATCAGTTGCAGGGAACGGTCGATGTGCAGCGTGGCTTCCGGGTGGAAGGTGATGTAGGTCGCACCGGCTTCGATGAAGTCGCCGATGATGCGGTCCACCGGGCTGACCATCAGGTGCACATCGATGGGCGCGGTCACGCCGTACTTGCGCAGCGCCGCGCATACCATCGGGCCGATGGTCAGGTTCGGCACATAGTGGTTGTCCATGACATCGAAGTGTACGAAGTCGGCACCGGCGGCCAACACGTTGTCCACTTCTTCACCCAGGCGGGCGAAGTCGGCGGAGAGGATCGATGGAGCAATAACGAAGGGCTGCATGACGCACCTTTTCTGAGCTAAATCACGATGGCGCGCATTGTATACCTCATGCTTTGCTGCGCGCACCGTGACCTGACTCAATGGTTAGTAGGCGGCGCGGTAGATTTTCTCGATATCCGCCGCGCTCAGCTTGCGTGGGTTGTTGCGCATCAGGCGCTCGATTCCCGCCGCCTCTACCGCCATGGCCGGGATCGCATCCTCGGGCACGCCAAAGCTGCGCAGGCCGGAAGGGATCTCCACTGCGGCACACAGTCGCGTCATGGCCGCCACGGCCTGGTCCGCCGCATCGTTGACGCTCAAGCCCGTGACGTTCACCCCCATGGCCTGGGCGATATCCTGCATGCGCTCGACACAGGCCAGTTTGTTCCAGTGCATCACGTAAGGCAGCAGCAATGCGTTGCTCACCCCGTGGGCAATATTGAAACGCCCGCCCAACGGGTAGGCCAACGCATGCACCGCGCCCACCCCGGCATTGCCGAAGGCCATGCCGGCCATCAGGCTGGCGGTGGCCATATCGTCACGCGCCTGCAGGTTGGAAGGGTTGGCGTAGGCCTTGGGCAAGGCCTTGGCGATCAACTTGATCGCCCCGATAGCCAGGGCATCGGTGATCGGCGAAGCGTTCAGCGACAGATACGACTCGATGGCATGCACCAGGGCATCCACACCACTGGCCGCCGTGACACTGCGCGGGCAGGTCAGGGTCATTTGCGGGCTGATCAGCGCAACGTCCGGCAGCAGGTAGTCGCTGACGATGCCTTTTTTCAATTGCGCGGCCTTGTCCGAGAGAATCGCCACATTAGTCACCTCCGACCCGGTGCCGGCCGTAGTGGGAATGGCGATCAGCGGCGGGCCCTTGCGCGGCACCTGGTCCACCCCGAACAAATCCGCCAGGGCGCCGTGATACCCGGCATAGGCGGCGACGCTCTTGGCAATATCGATGGCACTGCCGCCGCCCACACCGATCAGGCCGTCATGCCCGCCTTCGCGGTACACCTGCATGCAGTCTTCGACGATGGCGATCTCCGGGTCGGGCAGTACCCGGTCGAAAATCTCAAAGGGGCGATCCCCCAACTGCGCCAACGCCAATTGCACCGTGCCGGACTTGACCAGTGCGGCATCGGTGACGATCAGCGGGTTATCGACATCCAGCCGGGTCAGCTCGGCGGCCAATTGCTCGATGGCACCTGGGCCGGTGAGCAATTTATGGGCGATCTTGAATGAGGAGATACTCATGTGCGCGGCCTCTTATAAAGTTGGGGGCTGGCACAAGAATAGCTGGGGAATGTGGGTTGTCTGCCATTCAGCGGCTGAATGGCCAGATCATTCAAAGCGAACCCGGTCAATGTAGGAGCTGGCTTGCCTGCGATGGCCTCGTACCGAGTCGAGGCCATCGCAGGCAAGCCAGCTCCTACAGATGATAGGGTTTCAGCAGTCAGACCTGTGCCGTACGCAGTTTTTCGCTGCGCCCACGCAGCCATTCCAGGGTCAGCAACAGCACCACCGAGAAGGCAATCAGCAGAGTCGCCGCTGCGGCAATGGTCGGGCTGAGGTTTTCGCGGATGCCGCTGAACATCTGCCGAGGCAAGGTGGCCTGCTCGGGCCCGGCGAGGAACAGCGTTACCACCACCTCATCGAACGAGGTGGCAAAGGCAAACAGCGCCCCGGAAATCACCCCCGGCGCAATCAGCGGCAGCGTCACCCGGCGAAACGCGGTCAGCGGCGATGCCCCCAGGCTGGCCGCTGCCCGCACCAGGTTATGGTTGAAGCCCTGCAACGTTGCCGACACGGTGATGATCACAAAGGGCACGCCCAGTACCGCATGCACCACGATCAGTGAAAAGAAGCTGTTGCCCAGCCCCAGCGGAGCGAAGAACAGGTAACTCGCCACGCCGATAATCACCACCGGCACCACCATCGGCGAAATCACCAGGGCCATCACCAGCGCCTTGCCGGGAAAATGCCCACGGGTCAGGCCGATGGCAGCCAATGTACCGAACACCATCGCCAGCACCGTGGCCGCCGGGGCGACGATGATGCTGTTTTTCAGGGCACGCATCCATTCCGCCGAGGCGAAGAAGTCCTGGTACCAGTGCAGCGAAAACCCCTGCAGCGGGTACACCAGGAAACTCCCCGAGTTGAATGACAGCGGGATGATCACCAGCACCGGCAGGATCAGGAACAACAGGATCAGGCCGCAGAGGATCCGCAAGCTGTAGAACCACACCCGCTCGATGGGTGACATATAAGGACTGCTGGACATGTCAGGCGCTCCTCAGCTCAGGCGCAGGCGGCTGGCGCCCACCAGCCAGTTGTAGATCAGGTACAGCACCACGGTCGCCAGCAGCAGCAAGCCGCCCAGCGCAGTGGCCATGCCCCAGTTGATGCTGGTGTTGGTGTAGAACGCCACGAAGTAGCTGACCATCTGGTCGTTAGGGCTGCCCAGCAGGGCCGGGGTAATGTAATAGCCAATCGCCAGGATAAACACCAACAGGCAGCCGGCACCGACGCCCGCGTAGGTCTGTGGGAAGTACACCCGCCAGAAACTGGCAAAGGGGTGACAGCCCAGCGAAATCGCCGCACGCATATAGGTCGGCGAAATACCCTTCATCACGCTGTAGATCGGCAAAATCATGAACGGCAACAGGATATGCACCATGGAGATGTAGACCCCAAGCCGGTTGAACACCAGCTCCAGGGGCTTATCGATAATGCCCAGGCTCATCAGCGCACCGTTGATCAAGCCGCCGGACTGCAGCAACACAATCCACGCGGCGACACGCACCAGTACCGAGGTCCAGAAGGGCAGCAGCACCAGGATCATCAACAGGTTGCTTTGCCGCGCCGGCAGGTTGGCCAGCAAGTACGCCAGCGGATAGGCCAGCAGCAGGCAACACACGGTAATCACCAGGCCCATCCAGAAGGTGCGGGCGAAGATATCGAGGTAGATCGCCTGGTCCGGGGTGGCCGGCGCGACTTCACCGAGGTCGTCGATCCGATGATCGACGGCCGCCAGCAGGTAATAAGGCGTAAGGCTGCTGGTGTTGCGGCGGATTGCCTGCCAGTACGCGGGGTCGCCCCAGCGTTCGTCGAGGTTTTCCAGCGCTTCTTTATAAGAGGCCGGCACTTCGCTAAACGGCAGCGCCCGCGCAGTTTTGGTCAACAGGCTGCGATAGCCCGCCAGTTCCATGTTCAGGCGCTTGGACAGGTCGCCCAAGGTCTGGTTTTTACGGGCTTCGCCCAGGTCCTCGCTGATAGCCTGATACACCGGCTCGTCGGGCAAGCCGCGACCATCCCAGGCGGTCACCGCCACCACGGTACGCGGCAAGCCGGCGACCACTTCCGGGTTACCGACGCTTTTGTAGAGCAACGCAACGATGGGCACCAGGAACACCAGCAGCAAAAACACCACCAGCGGCGCGATCAAGGCCTGGGCCTTCCAGCGGTTAAGCCGCTCGGCACGGGCCAGGCGCTGTTTCAAGCTGGGGGTGGTGACCTCGTTCGAGGGAACGGCGATGGCCATGGCAAACTCCGGAAAATCTACAGTTGAGACCCGTGTTAAAGGCCCCTTGTGGGAGCCGGGCTTGCCCGCGATGGCAGCGCCTCGGTGTGTCACGTCTACCGAGGTGATGCCATCGCAGGCAAGCCAGCTTCTACAGGGGTTTAGCGGTGGGGCTTATTACTTGGCAGCCCAGGAATTGAAGCGCTGCTCCAACTGCTCGCCGTTATCCGCCCAGAAGCTCACATCGATCTGCACCTGGTTGGCGATGTTTTCCGGGGTGGTCGGCATATCCTTGAGGATGTCCTTGGCCAGCAACGGTACGGCCTGGGTATTGGCTGGGCCGTAGGCGATGTTTTCCGAATAGGTTTTCTGCTGTTGCGGTGCGACGGAGAAGGCGATGAATTTCTTCGCCGCCTCGGCGCGTTCCTTGCCCAGGCCCTTGGGGATCGCCCAGGCATCAAAATCGTAGATGCCGCCGTTCCACACCACTTTCAGGTTGCTCTCTTTCTGCACGGCAGCGATCCGGCCGTTGTAGGCCGAACTCATCACCACATCACCCGAGGCCAGGTACTGCGGCGGCTGGGCGCCGGCTTCCCACCATTGGATCGACGGCTTGAGCTCATCGAGTTTCTTGAAGGCACGGTCTTGGCCATCTTTGCTGGCCAGCACTTTGTAGACATCCTTGGGCGCTACACCGTCAGCCATCAGGGCAAATTCCAGGGTGTATTTGGCGCCTTTGCGCAGTCCACGCTTGCCGGGGAATTTCTGGGTGTCCCAGAAATCCACCCAGCCGCCTGGTGGCGCCTTGAGCTTGTCGGCGTTGTAGGCCAGCACGGTGGACCACACGAAGAAACCCACGCCGCAGGGCTGGATCGCGCCTTTTACGTAATCTTGCGTGTTGCCAAACAGTGCAGGGTCCAGCGGCTCGAACATGTCTTCGTCACAGCCGCGGGACAGCTCCGGCGATTCGACTTCCACCAGGTCCCAGGACACGCTCTTGGTGTCGACCATGGCTTTGACCTTGGCCATCTCGCCGTTGTACTCGCCGGCGATGATCTTGCCGTGGCCCGCGCTTTCCCACGGCGCATAGAAGGCCTTGACCTGGGCCGCCTTGTTCGCGCCGCCAAACGACACCACCGTCAGGTCAGGACCAGCCATGACCTGTGAAGCACCCGCCAGGCCAATGGCCAGGGCGGTCAATTTCAGGGATCTCAACATTTATTGTTCTCTCCACGTGCAGGGTTGGATGAAGCCAAGGGGGCGATCAGTTCGCCTCTAGAAGTGGGTCGAGTGCGCGAACGTGCTCGACTTGCCAGCCAATCGGAACCACATCGCCGACCGTCAGCGCCCGGTCCAGCTCGGCGATCGGTTGTTTCACAAAGAAATCAGCCTTGCCGCAGACTTCCAGGCGCACACGCACGTGGTCGCCCAGGTAGATAAATTCGGCCACCCGACCCGAGAAGCGATTGCTGCAGCTTTCGCTGGAACCGTTGAGGCTGACCCGCTCCGGGCGCACCGACAGCGTCACCGGCCCCCCGATCTGCCCGACATTCACCGCCAGCGCCTCGACCTTCTCGCCCCGCGCCAGCTCGACCACGCAGCGCTCGCCGGTGTGGCTGTGCAGGCGGCCGTTAAGGCGGTTGTTCTCGCCGATGAAGTTGGCGACGAAGGTGTTTTTCGGCTCTTCATACAAGGTGCGCGGCGGTGCGATCTGCTGGATCTCGCCCTGGTGGAACACCGCCACCCGGTCGGACATGGTCAGGGCTTCACCCTGGTCGTGGGTCACGTAGACCACCGTCACGCCGAGGCGCTGGTGCAGGTGCTTGATCTCCATCTGCATGTGTTCACGCAGCTGTTTATCGAGGGCGCCGAGGGGTTCGTCCATCAGCACCAACTGCGGCTCGAACACCAGTGCGCGAGCCAGGGCCACCCGTTGTTGCTGGCCGCCGGAGAGCTGCGCCGGGTAGCGCTGGGCGAAGGCGTCGAGCTGGACCATGCTCAGCACGCGCTTGACCCGCTCGCTGACATCGGTCTTGCTCAAGCCGCGTACGGTCAGGGGGAACGCCAGGTTCTCGGCCACGGTCATGTGCGGGAACAGCGCATAGTTCTGGAACACCATGCCAATGTCGCGCTTGTGCGGCGGCACGTTATTGATGGAGCGCCCGGCCAGGAGGATTTCCCCGGCGGTCGGCGTTTCAAAGCCCGCCAGCATCATCAGGCTGGTGGTCTTGCCCGAGCCGGACGGCCCCAGCAGGGTGAGGAACTCGCCTTTGCGAATGTCCAGGTTGAGGTCTTTGACGATCAGGTTCTCGCCGTCGTAGCTCTTTTGCACACCACGAAAGCTGACCAGCACATCATTTGAATCCACCTCGCTCATACCCGCACCTTTGTGTTTTGGACTGCTGTGGAGCAAGCGTAGTCCAGGCGCCAGCCCACGAAAATCGGGGCGCAAGAGAGATTGGCATCAGCGCGGTGGAAGGTTCGGGGTAGGGATTGCCCTACACGGATGGCGGGCATGGGACAGTTGGGCTGCCAGGAGGACGTGACAAGCCGCAGGCATGGGCTGCGGGGTGCCGCCGGGGTGTCGCAAATAGATACGCCTCCCTGTAGGAGCCCGGCTTGCCGGCGATGGCGCCCTCAAGATAGCCACCACCGGCAAGCCGGGCGCCTACAGGAGTTTGTGCTCCATCGCGTACTTCACCAGTTCTGCCAGGGAGGTGATGTTGAGCTTTTGCATCAACCGCGCCTTGTGGGTGCTGATGGTCTTGCTGCTCAGGGCCAGTTGCTGGGCGATATCGTTGACGTTGGCACCCTGGGCCAAACGCTCGAACACCGAGAACTCGCGCTCGGACAACAGCGAATGCAACGGCCGGGTGTCGGTGAGGCCGACTTCGAACACCATGCGGTCCGCCAGGTCCGGGTCGATATAGCGCCCGCCCGCGGCCACCTTGCGGATCGCCGTCAGCAATAGCGCCGGATCGCTGTCCTTGGTGGCGTACCCTGCCGCGCCGACCTTCAACGCCCGGGCGGCCATTTGCGCCTCGTCATGCATCGACAACACCAGGATGGCCGGTGGGTTGTTCAGCGCGCGAATCCGCGCAATCGCCTCCAGGCCGTTGACCCCAGGCATGGAAATATCCAACAGCACCACCTCGCAAGGTGTATGGCGCAAGGCTTCCAGTAACTGCTCGCCGTTCCCCGCCTCGCCCACCACCAGCAGGTCCTTGGCCAGGCCGATCAACTGCTTGATGCCTTCACGGACGATGGTGTGGTCTTCGGCTACCAATACGCGGATCACGGCAATTTCCTCTCTCTATAGCGATTAAACGCCGACATTCAAAATGTGGGAGCAAGACCACAAGGGATCTATGGCGAATCCAACGGCACTGTAACGCTGAGGGTGGTGCCCTCCCCCAACTCGCTGTCGAGGGTCAACTGCCCGCCCATGATCAGCACCCGCTCGCGCATACCCACCAGGCCAAACGACACCGGGCGCCCCGGCGCAGGGACGAAGCCTGCGCCATCATCGCTGATGGTCAGGCGCAGATTGGCGCCCTCCACCACCAGGGTCAGCTCCACAGTATGCGCCTGGGCATGGCGCATGACATTGGTCAGCGCCTCTTGCAGGATGCGGAACAGGCCGATGGCCTTGGCGTCGCTCAATGCCGGCAGATTATCCGGCACTTGCACCAGGCAAGGGATCTGCGTGCGCGCTTCGAACCGCCGCGCCTGCCATTCGATGGCCGAGGCGATCCCGGCGTCGAGAATCGGCGGGCGCAGCGCGGTGGCCACATCACGGACCAGTTGAAACAGCTGCGCGATCAGACGCTTCATACTGTTCAGGCGCTCGTGCAGGCCGGGGTCCAATTGCGCGTAGGCCAACTCGCACATGGACGTTTCCAGCTTCAGCACCGTGAGCATTTGCCCCAGCTCATCGTGGACTTCGCGGGCGATCCGCGCTTTCTCCTCCTCGCGCACGGTCTCCAGGTGGGCCGACAGCTCGCGCAGCTGCGCCCGCGAAGCGTCCAGTTCCAATTCGATGCGCTTGCTGTCGCTGATGTCCCAAACGATCCCGTCCCAGACCACCGCGCCATCATCCAGGCGTCGCGTGACGGCCTTGATCTCGGCCCAGCGCTGCTCGCCTTGCCGAGTGAGGATGCGGCCCTGCCACGACCAGTTGCTCTCGGTGTCGATGGCCTGGTCCTGGGTCTGGTGATAACTGGCGCGATCATCCGGGTGTACCAGGCTGCGTAGCCCCACATCGCGGTGGCTGAGCACGGACGGCGAATAACCCACCAGGCGCTCGCTGCCTTCGCTGATGTAGGCAAAATCGATGGCAGCGCTCAACGGCAGGCGCTCCAGGCGAAACACCAACCCCGGCACATTGGCGGCGATGCCTTGCAGGCGCGCTTCACTTTCCTGCAACGCGGCCAAGGCCCGGCGGCGCTCGGTAACGTCGTTGAGGTACACCACCAGGTATTCGCCACCGGCAAAGCGCAGAAAACTCAAGGACACATCCGTGGGCAACAGGCTGCCATCCGCGCGCAGGCACTGGGTGGCAAAGCTCTGCGGCCCGTCTTCACTGGCCCGGGCGCGTTTCCACAGGTTCAGCCAGCGGTCCATGCTCAAATTGGGTTCGAACTCGATCAACGGGCGTTCGATCAACGCGCCCGGGCCGTAGCCGAGCATCGCTTCGGCGGCGACGTTGGCGTAGCGCACATGGCTGTCCCAATTGACCCAGAGGATGCCGACGGTGCTTTGATCGATGGAAAACTGGGTCAGGCGCAACGCTTCGGCGCCTGCGGCACGGGCAGCGCTTTCCTCGCGCGCGGCCAGCAACTGGTGCTCCAGGGCATGTTTTTGCCGACGCTGCCACACAGCAATCGCCAGGCACGCGAGCAACAACAGGCCCAGCAACAGGCTGAGGTTTTGCCAGAACCCCGGTGATTCCGACAGCCGTGGGTATTTGGCTTGCAGCCAACGGGCGTGCAATTGCTCCAGCTCACGGGCGGGAATGGCCCGCAGGCCGCTCTCGACAATGTCCGCCAAGGCCGGCCAGTCACGCCGGGTGGCCACCCGCAGCAATTGCGGCAAGCCAATATCACCCACCACCGCCAGGCTGGCGAACTCTGGCTCGACCGACAGCCGGCTCAACTGCGCCTCATCGATCACGGCATAGCGCGCCTGCTGGCTGACCAACAATTGCAGGGCCTGGCGCTCCAGGGGCACACCTTGCAGGTTTAGGTTGGGGTAATTGCTGCGCAGGTAATCAGCCACGGCGCTGGGCATGCGCACGGCGACCCTTGAGTGTTCGTCGAGTTTTTCCAGGTCCACCGCGCCGCTGCCGTCACGAATGCCGACGATGTGCTGGGGCACGCGCATATACGGGTCAGAAAACAACCACAGGCGCAGGCCAGCCGGGGTTTGCAGCAGGCCCGGCGCGAGGTCGACCGCGTCCTCACGCAAGGCGTCCTCCAACTGTTCTTGCGTGGGGAAGTTGCGCCAGCTCAGCTCGATGTTCAACGCCTTGGCCAATGCCTGCATCAGCTCGACATTGGCCCCGGACAACCGCTGCAGGCGTCGGTCGTATTGCGCGTAAGGCGCCTGCAACACCACGCCGACCCGCAGTTGCGGGTGCTGCGCCAGCCACTCGCGCTGCTGGGGGGTGAGCACCGCCGGCGCCACCACGGACGCGGGCGCAGCACTTGCCATCAAGGGAAAGCACAGATAGCCGATAACCAGCAGACAGCGAAAAATCATCATTCACATCTCACATCCAACCCATTAGGCTGCCGGGATCACTTCTGGCCGGAATTGCACTATGCCCCTGCTTCACCGTTCGACACTGCCAGCATTGTGCCTGTCGCTCCTGTTTACCAGCACCTTTTGCGTGCAGGCGGCTGACACCGCGCCGGCTGCCGCCGAAAAGCCACCGCAACGCCAGCCTCTGCTCGAGCGCAGCCAGGAGGAAGCCAGCGCCCTGGAGCGACAACTGCCGCCCCAGGAGCAGCAGCAATTGCAGGCTGGCGACGAGTCATTCCTGGCCCTGTGGAAACCGGCCAACAGCGCCGAGCCGCAAGGCGTGGTGATTATCGTCCCCGGCGCCGGGGAAACCGCTGACTGGCCGCAAGCCGTCGGGCCTTTGCGCCAGAAGCTGCCAGATGCCGAGTGGGGCAGCCTGAGTCTGTCATTGCCGGACCAGAGCCTGGACACCCTGGCGCCCCGAATCATCCAGGCCCCCGACTCGGCCGTCGACACCAGCAGCAAGGATGCCAGCACCGCCGCGCCCAAGCCGATCGAACAGGCCGCTAGCGCCGAAGCCGAAGGCACCGACCCGGCCGTGGTCCCCGGCGCGGATGAGCAGGACAAGACCGATGCGACCCGGATCTTCGCCCGCATCGATGCCGCCGTCGCCTATGCCCAGACCCAGAACGCCCGCAGCGTAGTGCTGCTGGGCCACGGCACCGGGGCCTGGTGGGCAGCGCGCTACCTGAGCGAAAAACAACCCGCGCAGGTGCAGAAATTCATTATGGTCGCGGCGCAAACGCCGATAGGCCGCCAACCGAACCTGCAACAGCTGGCGCCGACCTTGAAGCTGGCAACGGCCGATGTCTTCTACCAGGACAATGCCCAGGCCAGCAAAATGGCGCTGGAACGCAGCCAGGCGAGCAAGCGACTGAAAAATGACAACTATAAGCAGGTGTCGTTGAAGACTATCCCCGGCAACAGTTCAGCGGCCCAGGAACAGTTGTACCGGCGTATTCGCGGCTGGTTGAGCCCGCAAGGCAGCGGGACTTGACCCACCTCCCCTCGCCGCCAAGCCGGCTCCTGTAAGGTCAGCGGAAATCCCGCTGCTCACGGATCACCGTGTAGGCGCTATGCAGCTCGCGCGTACGCTCCGTAGCCTCGCGTACCTGCGCGGGGCTGGCGCCGCTGCCGGCGATCTTGTCCGGATGATGGCGACTGAGCAGTCGTCGGTAGGCACGCTTGATCACAGCCGGCTCTGTCGTGGCAGTCACCCCTAGAATCCGCAGGGCTTCCTGGTAGGTGCCACCACGAGTGGCCAGGGGCTTGCGCTCCGGCTCGTAGTCGTGGGCCAGGGCCTGGATCTGTTGCGGCGTCCACCCCAGCCACTTGCCCCAGAGGTCGATCAGGTCGCGCTCGGCGAGGCTGGCCTTGCCGTCGGCCCAGACCATGCGCCAGCAGGCACGCAGCACGCCTTCTGCGGCATGGGGCTGGGACTTGAGCACGCGCAGGTAACTGCGCACCCGATCGGTCCCCGACTTGCCCCGATTGAACGCCGCAATCGCCCGGCGCTGGGCCGGCTCGGTCATATCCAGCGCGCGCATCTCCACCCGCGCTTGCTGGATATGCCCGTCGACCACCCGCCCGTTGCTCTTGGCCAAACGGCCCAGCAACACAAACAGCAGTTCGTCGTTACGCAGCGCCGGACGGCCGCCCAGGCGCTCGCGCAGTTGCGCCCAACTGCGCAATTGCAGGCGTCGATCCAGCGCCTGGCCCAATAGCGCACCCAGCATGGCCCCCGGAATACTGGCGATGGCAAACCCCGCCCCGGCGCCGATCAAAGTCCCTGGCCACAGCATCTTACTGGCCCACAGTCAGCAGGTTTTCTACCTGCGCCAGGCGCTCCAGCGTACCGACGTCAATCCAGCGTCCATCCATGTGTTCCCCCGAGACCAAGCCTTGAGCCATCGCTGCGCGCAACAAGGGCGCTAGCTTGAAGGCACCGGCGCTGCAACCCGCAAACAGCTTGGGATGCAGCAGCGAAATGCCACTGAAGGTCAGGTTATCGGCATCGGGCGCTGCATCATGAAGCAAACCGTCCTTGATATAGAAATCGCCACCACTGGGGTGATGGGCCGGGTTGTCGACCATCACCAGGTGCGCCAGACCGCTCAAGGGCTGCTTGAGGCGGGCAAAGTCGTAGTCGGTCCAGATATCGCCATTGACCACCAGGAACGGCTCGTCTCCCAGCAGGGGCAAGGCCTGGAAAATCCCGCCACCGGTCTCCAGCGGCTCGCCTTCGGGCGAATACTGGATGCGCACGCCGTACTGCGCGCCGTCCCCCAGGTAATGCTCGATTTGCTGGCCCAGCCAGGCATGGTTGATGACGATCTCGGTGAACCCCGCTTTCGCCAGCGCCTCCAGGTGGTACTCGATCAGGCGCTTGCCACCGGCCTGGACCAGTGGTTTGGGAGTGTGCAAGGTAAGCGGACGCATCCGCTCGCCCTTGCCGGCCGCCAGGATCATGGCCTTCATACGTGGGCCTCGGCCGGTTGGCGCAGGCTCGACAGCAACTCGCCAAGGTCGGCCAGTTCCGGCCGATCGGCCAGCACCGCTTCTATATAGCCAAAGAAGCGCGGCACGTCCGCCAGGTAGCGCGGCTTGCCATCACGGTGGCAGATACGCGCGAAGATACCGATGACCTTGAGGTGCCGCTGCACCCCCATCAAGTCGCTGGCACGCAGGAAGTCTTCAAAATCCGCCTGTACCGGAATGCCCAATTGGCCAGCACGCTGCCAATAGCCGCGCTGCCATTCGCGCACCCGTGCCTGGGGCCAACTGAGGAAGGCGTCCTTGAACAGGCAGGTGATGTCGTAGGTCACGGGGCCGTAGACCGCGTCCTGGAAG
This sequence comes from Pseudomonas sp. HC1(2025), assembly GCF_058742075.1. Classification (NCBI taxonomy): domain Bacteria; kingdom Pseudomonadati; phylum Pseudomonadota; class Gammaproteobacteria; order Pseudomonadales; family Pseudomonadaceae; genus Pseudomonas; species Pseudomonas sp. HC1(2025). Next base: position 5,266,608 of record NZ_CP196017.1, read on the forward strand.
TCCAGCACGCCAGGGTTCGGCACGCTGATCATCAGGTTGCGCGGCATATAGTCGCGGTGCACCAGGACCTTGGGCTGGGCCAGGGCGCTGTCGATCAACAACTGGCTGACCCGCTGCCATAGGGCCGACTGCTGCGCATCGAACTCGATGCCCAGGTGCCGGCGCACGTACCACTCGGGGAACAACTCCAGCTCCCGGCGCAACAACGGCACGTCGTAGCTGGGCAAGCCGGCGTCCATCGGCAATTGCTGGAACGCCAGCAGCGCGTCGATGGCCTCGGCAAACAATTGGTCGGCATTTTCCCCGTCAATCACATCCAGGTAGGTGTTTTTGCCCAGGTCATTGAGCAAAAGAAAGCCTTGGGACAGATCCTCAGCAAAAATTTGTGGAACATTTATTCCTGATTTAGCCAACATTCGCGCGATATCGACGAAAGGTTTGCAGTTTTCCTGGGGGGGCGGAGCGTCCATCACGACAAATGTGCGACCTGCGCCCTCCCAACGGAAGTACCGTCTGAAACTCGCGTCGCTGCTGGCCGCAGTCAATGTAGCCGGGGGTACGGGGCCCCATCCCTGGGCAAGGAAAAGCTCGGGTAACTGCTGATCGAGCCAGACTTTCAGGTGTTGCAAACGTAGATCTTGGTCGGGCATTACAAGGGTCTCCGACGGCGCTAGCCGTCAAGCGGGTCATGCTTTATTATCACGCATCTTTTTCAGACCATCGAGAGGCGTGCGGCCCACACCGCGGGCAGATGGCACGCAGGAAGCCCGGACTAATAAGATGGCATTGAAATCCCCCGCGTTTCGTAGAAAATTTCCGTTGCTGGTAACCGGCAGTCTGCTGGCCATGCAACCTTTCGCCACCTCATTCGTGGTCGCCGCGGAACAGTATGACTGCTCAGTCTCTGCTTCGGGTGCCTGGGATTGCGCGCCAAAAGCCAGCGCAGCCCCTTTGCCACCGCGTCCGGTGCATGACGGCAGTGCCGTCAGCTCGGCCAATGGCACGCCGCAAGGCGAAGCTGGCGGTGCCGAAGCCGTGCCGCAGACCAAGCTGGTCACCGAATCCAAGGGCCGTGGCCTGCGCTCGCGTAGCGCCGACTACAGCCACCTGGACTGGGTCCCTCGCGAGAAACTCACCGCCGCGCAACTGGCCGAAACCGGTCCTTATTGCGCCGGTGCGTACATCGAGCCGATCCGTCCTGGCATGAACGACAAGACGGACAAGAGCGACGCGCCGACCTTCATCGGTGCCAAGGCCTCTCGTTACGAGCAGGAAACCCAAGTCGCAACCCTGGCCGGTGACGTGGTCATGCGCCAGGGCAGCATGCAGGTCGAGGCCGACGAGGCCAGCCTGTACCAGGCCGAGAACCGTGGCGAGCTGAACGGCAAGGTGCGTCTGCGCGACAATGGCGCGCTGATCGTCGGCGACCACGCCCAGGTCCAGTTGGACACGGGTGCGGCCCAGATCGACAACGCCGAATACGTGATGCACAAATCGCGCATCCGCGGTAACGCGCTGTACGCCAAACGTGCCGAAAACGCGATCATCCGCCTCAAGGATGGTACCTACACCACCTGCGAGCCGGACAGCAACGCCTGGCAACTGCGCGGCAACAACATCACGTTGAACCCGGCCACCGGCTTCGGTACGGCGACCAACGCGACGTTGCGGGTCAAGAACATCCCGATCCTGTACACCCCGTACATCTACTTCCCGATTGACGATCGTCGTCAGTCCGGCTTCCTGCCGCCGAGCTTCAGCTCGGGTGGGGAAAGTGGCTTCACGCTGGTGACACCGTACTACTTCAACCTGGCGCCGAACTACGATGCCACGTTGTACCCGCAATACATGACCAAGCGCGGCATGTTGATGGAGGGCGAATTCCGCTACCTCACCAAGTCCAGCGAAGGTCAGTTCGGCGGCGCGTACCTGAACGATGACAGCGACGAGCGGAAGAAGCAGAGCGACTACGACAAAACCCGCTACATGATCAATTGGCAACACAAGGGTGGGCTGGATTCGCGCTTACTGACTGAGGTCGACTACACCAAGATCAGCGATCCGTTCTACTTCCAGGATTTGAAGTCCAATCAGATTGGCGTCGAGTCTCGTGAGTTCGTTAACCAGCAAGGTGCTGTTAGCTATCGCGGCGACACTTATACCGCTCAGTTGAATCTGCAAGCCTATGAACTGGCGACGATCTCGCAGATTACTCCGTATGACCGATTGCCGCAGATTACCTTCTCGGGTTCTTTGCCTTACAACCCAGGCGGGTTGCACTTTGATTATCAAACCGAGGCTGTTCGGTTTGATCGGGATCTGAGGACTGGCAACATATTCGATAAAGATGGCGGCCCCCTCCCCAATGGTCAGCCACGTCTGGACGAGAACGTAAGCGGACTGACCCGTGCCAACGGCACACGATTGAACGTAGCGCCAAGCATTTCGTTGCCGATGAACTGGAGTTACGGCTTCGTCACGCCGAGGCTCAAGTACGCCTATACCAAATACGATCTTGATCTTGACGGTAAAGGCAAAGAGCAAATGGTTGTCGCGGGACAGAAATTCAAAAGCTCCCAAGACCGCTCAATACCTATCGCCAGCGTCGATAGCGGGCTCTTCTTTGACCGCAGCACCCAGTGGTTTGGTAAAGACTATACCCAGACTCTCGAACCACGCCTGTTCTATCTCTATGTGCCAGAGAAAGATCAGTCCGATATCCCTGTGTTCGATACGAGCGAAGCCACGTTCAGCTACAACTCGCTGTTTCGCGACAACCGCTTCTCCGGCAGTGACCGGATCGGTGACGAAAACAAGCTGTCCTTGGGCGTGACCAGCCGCTGGATCGAAGAAAACGGCTTTGAACGTCAGCGCGTTTCCGTCGGTCAAGCCCTGTACTTCAAGGATCGCGAAGTACAATTACCTGGTGTCGTTGCTGCCGACCGCGCCGATTCGCAATCGGACGTCTCGCCAATCGCCCTGGACTACGAGTTCCGCTTCAACCGCGACTGGCGCGCCACCGCCGACTACAACTGGGACACAGAGGAACACTCCGCACGCTCCGGCAGCGCGATGTTCCACTACCAGCCGGAAGACAACCCTAACAAGGTTATCAACGTCGGTTACCGCTATCGCAATGACCAGGTGGTTTACGACCAGTTGACTGGCAAATGGCAGTTTGGCGGCGACTATGGTCGTGAAGGCGATGCGAACTTCGTAAAGGATTACTACAAAATCCAGCAACACGACTTCTCGATGATGTGGCCGATCGTTCCGCAGTGGAACCTGATCACCCGCTGGCAGTATGACTACGCACGCAACCGTACCCTGGAAGCCTTTGGTGGTTTCGAGTACGACAACTGCTGCTGGAAACTGCGCGTGATCAACCGTTATTGGGTTTCCAACGACGAATACACCCAGATCGCCCCGCAGAACGAAAAAGGCGACCACGGGCTCTTCCTCCAAATCGTCCTCAAAGGACTCGGCGGCCTGACTGGCGCCAAGGTAGAGAGCTTCCTCGACAAAGGCATCCAAGGTTATCGTGAACGTGAAGATCAAGCTTTCTGATTGTCTGCGCCCGCTGATGCTGGGCGCGCTGTTCTTGGGTACTGCAGCGGCACACGCTGCAGTGCAACCGTTGGACAAGGTCGTGGCCATCGTCGATAACGACGTGATCATGCAGAGCCAACTCGACCAACGGGTCAAGGAAGTTCAGCAAACCATCGCCAAGCGTGGCGGTGGCGTGCCACCGACCAGCGTCCTGGACCAGCAGGTGCTGGAACGCCTGATCGTCGAAAACCTGCAATTGCAGATTGGCGACCGTTCCGGCATCCGTATCACCGACGAAGAGCTGAACCAGGCCGTCGGCACCATCGCTCAACGCAACAACATGAGCATTGATCAGTTCCGCGCGGCCCTGGCCCATGACGGTTTGTCCTATGAGGACGCCCGTGACCAGATCCGCCGCGAAATGATCATCAGCCGTGTGCGCCAGCGCCGTGTGGCCGAACGCGTGCAGGTATCGGAGCAGGAAGTGAAGAACTTCCTGGCCTCGGACCTGGGCAAGATGCAGCTCTCCGAAGAACTGCACCTGGCCAATATCCTGATCCCGACGCCAGACAGCGCCAACGCCGAGCAGCTCAACGCCGCAGCGGCCAAGACCCAGGCGATCTATGACCGTCTCAAGGCCGGTGCTGACTTTGCGCAGATGGCCATTGCCCAGTCCGGCAGCGACAACGCCCTCGAAGGCGGTGATATGGGCTGGCGTAAAGCCGCTCAACTGCCACCACCGTTTGACCGCGAGTTGAGCGCCATGGAAGTGGGCGGCATCACCCAACCTGCGCGCACCCCTGGCGGCTTCATCATTCTGAAGTTGCTGGAGCGTCGCGGCGGTGAGGCTTCGTTGAAGGACGAAGTGCATGTCCGTCACATTCTGGTCAAGCCAAGTGAAATCCGCACCGAGGCTCAAACCAAGGAGCTGGCGCAAAAGATCTATGAGCGCATCGAAGGGGGTGAAGACTTCGCCACCCTGGCCAAAAGCTTCTCGGAAGACCCGGGTTCTGCCCTCAACGGCGGCGACCTGAGCTGGATCGACCCACGAGCCCTGGTGCCCGAGTTCCAGCAAGTCATGAACGATACGCCGCAAGGCGTGCTGTCCAAGCCGTTCAAGACCCAATATGGCTGGCACGTCCTGGAAGTCCTTGGCCGCCGCGCCACCGACAACACCACCCAGGCCCGTGAGCAGCAAGCACTGACCGTACTGCGTAACCGCAAATACGACGAAGAGCTGCAAACCTGGCTGCGTCAGATCCGTGACGAAGCCTACGTGGAAAACAAGCTCCCTGGCGCCGACACAACAGGCACCGACCAGGCAGCCCAGTGAAACCCCAGCGTTTCGCGTTGACACCCGGCGAGCCGGCCGGCATAGGTCCAGACCTGTGCCTGCTGCTCGCCGCGCAAGCCCAGCCTCATCCCCTGATTGCCATTACCAGCCGTGACCTGCTCCTTGAGCGGGCCGCGCAACTGGGCGTGGCTGTCGACTTGTTGCCCGTTTCGCCGGGCAACTGGCCCGACCAACCGGCCCCCGCGGGCAGCCTGTACGTGTGGGACACCCCGCTGCAGGCCAAGGTAGTCGCCGGGCAGCTGGACAAGGCCAACGCCGCCTTCGTCCTGGAGACCCTGACCCGCGCCGGACAAGGCTGCATCGACGGTGACTTCGCCGGGATGATCACGGCGCCGGTGCATAAAGGCGTGATCAACGAAGCCGGTATCGCCTTTTCCGGCCATACCGAGTTCCTTGCCGAGCTGACCCACACCGAACAGGTGGTGATGATGCTGGCAACCCGTGGCCTGCGCGTGGCACTGGTGACTACTCACCTGCCCTTGCGCCAGATTGCCGATGCCATCACGCCAGAGCGCCTGGAACGCGTCACGCGCATCCTGCACGCTGACCTGCAACAGAAATTCGGCATCGCCCAGCCGCGAATCCTCGTGTGCGGCCTCAACCCCCACGCGGGTGAAGGCGGCCACCTGGGCCATGAAGAAATCGACATCATCGAACCCACACTAGAGCGTCTGCGCCAAGAAGGCATGGACCTGCGTGGCCCATTGCCCGCCGACACTCTGTTTACCCCCAAATATCTGGAGCACTGCGATGCAGTGCTGGCGATGTACCATGACCAGGGGCTGCCCGTGCTGAAATACAAAGGTTTCGGCGCCGCAGTCAACGTGACCCTGGGCCTGCCGATCATCCGCACCTCCGTCGACCATGGCACCGCCCTGGACCTGGCGGGCAGCGGCAAGATCGATACCGGCAGCCTGCACGTGGCCCTGGAAACCGCCTATCAGATGGCCGAGACCCGTATATGACCGAGCATTACCAACACCGGGCGCGCAAGCGCTTCGGGCAAAACTTCCTGCACGATGCCGGCGTTATCGACCGCATCCTGCGCTCCATCCATGCCAAGCCCGAAGACCGCCTGCTGGAAATCGGCCCGGGCCAGGGCGCGCTGACCCAGGGCCTGCTCAATAGCGGTGGCCAACTGGATGTGGTTGAGTTGGACAAGGACCTGATCCCTATCCTCAACCAGCAATTCGCCGGCATGCCCAACTTCAACCTGCACCAGGGCGATGCGCTGAAGTTCGACTTCACCAGTCTCAATGCCGCGCCCAACAGCCTGCGTGTGGTTGGCAACCTGCCTTACAACATCTCCACGCCGCTGATCTTTCACCTGCTGAACAACGCAGGGATCATCCGCGACATGCATTTCATGTTGCAGAAGGAAGTGGTCGAGCGCCTGGCGGCCGGCCCTGGCGGCGGCGATTGGGGTCGCCTGTCGATCATGGTCCAGTACCACTGCCGGGTCGAGCACCTGTTCAATGTGGGTCCGGGCGCGTTCAACCCGCCGCCAAAAGTTGACTCGGCCATTGTGCGCCTGGTGCCACACGCGGTTCTTCCGCACCCGGCCAAGGATCATCGCCTGCTGGAACGAGTGGTACGCGAAGCCTTCAACCAGCGTCGCAAGACCCTGCGCAATACACTCAAGGCATTGCTGAGCAACGCCGAGATCGAAGCCGCCGGTGTCGACGGCAGCCTGCGCCCGGAGCAGTTGGACCTCGCCGCGTTTGTACGCCTGGCGGACCAGCTAGCGATTCAGCCTGCACCCGCTGCCGACTGACCCATCGCCGGCAAGCCGGTTCCTACAAGGGTGGACATCAGGTCATACAGCATGTCTGGCCTAGTGCCCACCTCATGGCCTAGACTGATCCGCATCTGCTGTCCTCCGCTTTTGCTCTTAAGGCCTCTTGCATGTCCGATCCTCGCTATCAGATCGACGTCAGCGTCGTCACCCGCTTCCTGGCGGAACAATCCCAACCCGAACAGAACCGCTTTGCCTTTGCGTACACCGTCACGGTGAAGAACAACGGCCAAGTGCCCGCCAAGCTGCTGTCGCGTCACTGGGTGATCACCGACGGTGACGGCCATGTCGAGGAAGTGCGCGGTGCCGGCGTCATCGGCCAACAGCCCCTGATCGACAGCGGCGCCAGCCATACCTACAGCAGCGGCACCGTGATGACCTCCAAGGTCGGCACGATGCAAGGCAGCTACCAGATGCTTGCCGAAGACGGCAAACACTTCGACGCCATCATTGCTCCCTTCCGCCTGGCGGTGCCCGGAGCCCTGCACTGATGGCAACCTATGCTGTCGGCGACCTGCAAGGCTGCCTGGAGCCGCTCAAATGCCTGCTTGATCGCGTAGCCTTCGACCCGGCCAAGGATCGCCTGTGGCTGGTGGGTGACCTGGTCAACCGCGGCCCGCAATCCCTGGAGACCCTGCGCTTTCTTTATGGCCTGCGCGACTCCCTGGTCTGCGTGCTGGGCAACCACGACCTGCATCTGCTGGCGGCCGGCAATAACATCGAGCGTCTGAAAAAAGGCGACACCCTGCGGGAAATCCTCGAAGCCCCGGATCGCGCCGAATTGCTCGACTGGCTGCGCCGACAACCGCTCTTGCACTACGACGAGGGGCGCAATACCGCCTTGGTACATGCTGGCATTGCGCCGCAGTGGACCCTGAAAAAGGCCCTCAAGTGTGCCGCCGAGGTCGAAACCGTCCTGGCCGATGACACCCTGTTCGCCACTTATCTGGACGGCATGTACGGCAATGAGCCAGTGAAGTGGGATAACGATCTGACCGGCGTCGCCCGCCTGCGGGTCATTACCAACTACTTCACGCGCATGCGCTTCTGCACCGCCGAAGGCAAACTCGACCTCAAGAGCAAGGAAGGCGCCGACACCGCCTTGCCCGGCTACAAACCCTGGTTCGCCCACAAGGAGCGCAAGACCCGCGACACGAAGATCATCTTCGGGCACTGGGCCGCCCTCGAAGGTCACTGCGACGAACCCGGCGTATTCGCCCTCGACACCGGTTGCGTGTGGGGCGGGGCCATGACCCTGATGAACATCGACACCGGCGAGCGCCTGAGCTGCCAGTGTGAATCTCCCCTTCCCGTAACACTGCCCGCTGCCGCCAAGCGCTAGACGCCGCTTGCCGCACGCCCAAGGAGCCCGCCATGAGCGAATTCAAACGTATCCCTCCCGAACAAGCCCAGGCCCTGCGCGAGCAAGGCGCCGTAGTGGTGGATATCCGGGATCCCCAGACCTACGCCCTGAACCACATCAAGGGCGCACGGCATCTGGACAATCACAATATCGCCGACTTCATCCGCGCCGCCGACCTCGACGCACCCGTGATCGTGGCCTGCTATCACGGCAACTCCAGCCAGAGCGCGGCGGCCTACTTGGTCAGCCAGGGCTTCTCCGATGTCTACAGCCTGGACGGCGGCTTTGAGCTGTGGCGTACGATGTATCCTGCGGAAATTGCCACAGACGATTCGCAATAATTTTTTTAAACCCCGCTACCCCGCGTGACGCTTGGGCTCGCGCCGTTTCTGACGAACGGTGCGCCCAAACTAATTAGGCATCTCGCCTTGACCTCCCGGATTCCCAACTATCATTAAGCGCAGGCCATCCAAAACAGGGGAGAGCCGGTACACCGGCGTGCGGGTCATCGGTAGCGTTTCAGGGTGTTCTGGGGGGAAATGGCCACGGCAAGCGCCACTGGCTGCCAGCATCGACTGATTGATCCGGCGTCGGCTCCACGTATCGAGCGAGGTGACGACGTCATGAGTATTTTTAGCCACTTCCAACAACGCTTCGAGTCCACACAGCAGGAAGAGCTCACGCTGCAAGAGTATCTCGAGCTGTGCAAAAAGGACCGCAGTACCTACGCGTCTGCCGCCGAGCGCCTGCTACTGGCGATTGGTGAGCCGGAGCTGGTAGACACCTCCAATAATTCGCGACTATCGCGAATATTCTCCAACAAGGTCATCCGCCGCTACCCAGCCTTTGAAGACTTCCATGGCATGGAAGAATGCATCGACCAGATCGTCTCCTACTTCCGCCATGCCGCCCAGGGCCTGGAAGAGAAGAAACAGATCCTCTACCTGCTCGGCCCTGTGGGCGGCGGTAAATCCTCCCTGGCCGAAAAACTCAAGCAACTGATCGAAAAGGTGCCTTTCTACGCGATCAAGGGTTCCCCGGTATTCGAGTCGCCCCTGGGCCTGTTCAACGCCACGGAAGATGGCGCGATCCTCGAAGAAGACTTCGGCATTCCACGGCGCTATCTCAACACCATCATGTCGCCCTGGGCCACCAAGCGTCTGGCCGAGTTCGGCGGTGATATCAGCCAGTTCCGGGTGGTGAAGCTCTATCCATCTATTCTCAACCAGATCGGCGTCGCCAAGACCGAACCGGGGGATGAGAACAACCAGGATATTTCGGCGCTGGTGGGCAAGGTCGATATTCGCAAGCTGGAGGAGTTCCCGCAGAACGACGCGGACGCCTATAGCTACTCGGGCGCACTGTGCCGGGCCAACCAGGGCCTGATGGAGTTCGTGGAGATGTTCAAGGCGCCGATCAAGGTGCTGCACCCACTGCTCACCGCGACCCAGGAAGGCAACTACAACAGTACAGAAGGCCTGGGCGCGATTCCGTTTAGCGGCATCCTGCTGGCCCACTCCAACGAATCAGAATGGCACACCTTCCGCAACAACAAGAACAACGAAGCCTTCATCGACCGGATCTATATCGTCAAGGTGCCGTACTGCCTGCGGGTCAGCGATGAAATCAAGATCTACGACAAGCTGCTGTTCAACAGCTCCCTGGCCAAGGCCCATTGCGCACCCGACACCCTGAAGATGCTCGCCCAGTTCACCGTGCTGTCGCGCCTCAAGGAGCCGGAAAACTCGAATATCTATTCGAAAATGCGCGTCTACGACGGGGAAAACCTCAAGGACACCGATCCCAAGGCCAAGTCGATCCAGGAATACCGCGACACGGCAGGCGTCGATGAGGGCATGAACGGGCTGTCGACGCGCTTCGCCTTCAAGATCCTGTCCAAGGTCTTCAACTTCGACCCCCACGAGATCGCCGCCAACCCGGTGCACCTGCTCTATGTCCTGGAGCAACAGATCGAACAAGAGCAGTTCCAGGCTGAAACCCGCGAGCGCTACCTGCGTTTCCTCAAGGAGTACCTGGCGCCGCGCTATATCGAGTTCATCGGCAAGGAAATCCAGACCGCCTACCTGGAGTCCTACAGCGAATACGGCCAGAACATCTTCGACCGCTATGTGCTGTACGCAGACTTCTGGATCCAGGACCAGGAATACCGCGACCCGGAAACCGGCGAGATCCTCAATCGCGTAGCCCTCAACGAAGAACTGGAGAAGATCGAGAAACCGGCCGGCATCAGCAATCCGAAGGATTTCCGCAACGAAATCGTCAACTTCGTGTTGCGCGCCCGGGCCAACAACAATGGCAAGAACCCTACCTGGCTCAGCTACGAGAAGCTGCGGGTGGTCATCGAGAAGAAAATGTTCTCCAACACCGAGGATCTGCTGCCGGTCATCAGCTTCAACGCCAAGGCCAGCAAGGAGGATCAGCAAAAACACAACGACTTCGTCACACGAATGGTCGAGCGCGGCTACACCGACAAACAGGTACGGCTGCTCTCCGAGTGGTACCTGCGGGTTCGCAAATCGCAGTAAGGCAGCGACAGGCGTGCGCTGCCGGGCCTATGGCCTGGCAGCTGACCGCTTGTCTCTAAGCTTCCAGCTCGCGGCTTGAAGCTTGTAACGTGAAGCTGCCCGGAGGGCTCCCTATGAGCTATGTGATCGACCGACGCCTCAATGGCAAGAACAAGAGCACGGTAAACCGCCAGCGTTTCCTGCGGCGTTACCGTGACCACATCAAAAAGGCCGTCGAAGAGGCGGTGAGTCGCCGCTCCATTACCGATATGGAGCACGGCGAGCAGATCAGCATTCCCGGACGGGATATCGATGAGCCGGTGCTACATCACGGCCGCGGCGGTAAACAGACCGTGGTTCATCCGGGAAACAAGGAATTCACCTCCGGCGAACACATCCAGCGTCCTCAAGGCGGTGGCGGCGGCAAAGGCCCAGGCAAGGCCGGCAACTCCGGCGAAGGCATGGATGAGTTCGTGTTCCAGATTACCCAGGAGGAGTTCCTCGAATTCATGTTCGAGGACCTGGAGCTGCCCAACCTGGTCAAACGCAACCTGACCGGCACCGACACCTTCAAGACCGTACGCGCCGGCATCAGCAACGAGGGCAACCCCTCGCGCATCAATATCATCCGTACCCTGCGTTCAGCCCATGCCCGGCGTATCGCCCTATCTGGTAGCAGCCGCGCCAAACTCAAAGAGGCCAAGGAAGAACTGGCGCGATTGAAGCGCGAAGAGCCAGACAATTTCGGCGATATCCAGGAAATCGAAGCAGAAATCGAGAAACTCAGTGCGCGTATTCACCGCGTACCGTTTCTCGACACCTTCGACTTGAAATACAACCTGCTGGTCAAGCAACCCAACCCCAGCTCCAAGGCAGTGATGTTCTGCCTGATGGACGTTTCCGGCTCCATGACCCAGGCGACCAAGGACATCGCCAAGCGCTTCTTTATCCTGCTGTACCTGTTTCTCAAGCGTAACTACGACAAGATCGACGTGGTGTTTATCCGCCATCACACCAGTGCCCGCGAGGTCGACGAAGAAGAGTTTTTCTATTCACGGGAGACCGGCGGCACCATCGTGTCCAGTGCGCTGAAACTGATGCAGGAAATCATGGCCGAGCGTTATCCGGCCAACGAATGGAACATCTACGCGGCTCAGGCTTCCGACGGCGACAACTGGAACGACGACTCGCCCATCTGCCGCGACATCCTGATCAACCAGATCATGCCGTTCGTGCAGTACTACACTTATGTGGAGATTACCCCCCGCGAGCACCAGGCCCTGTGGTTTGAATACGAGCGCATCGGTGAAGCCTTCGCCGACACCTTCGCCCAGCAACAACTGGTCTCGGCCGGCGATATCTATCCGGTCTTCCGTGAACTCTTCCAGCGCAGGTTAGTGACATGACCGCCAAAGAGCATAAGCGCCAACCCATTTCCACGGGGTCCGAATGGACCTTCGAACTGATCCAGGCCTATGACCGGGAAATCAGCCGTATTGCGGCCGGATATGCCCTGGATACCTATCCCAACCAGATCGAAGTGATCACCGCCGAGCAAATGATGGATGCGTATGCCTCGGTGGGCATGCCCCTGGGCTACCACCATTGGTCCTACGGCAAGCACTTCCTCAGCACGGAGAAGTCCTACACCCGTGGCCAGATGGGGCTGGCCTATGAAATAGTGATCAACTCCGACCCGTGCATTGCCTACCTGATGGAAGAAAACACCATCTGTATGCAGGCCCTGGTGGTGGCCCACGCGTGCTATGGCCACAACAGCTTTTTCAAGGGCAACTATCTGTTCCGCACCTGGACCGACGCCAGTTCGATCATCGATTACCTGGTGTTCGCCAAGCAGTACATCATGCAGTGCGAGGAGCGCCACGGGATCGATGCGGTGGAAGACCTGCTCGACTCCTGCCATGCCTTGATGAACTACGGGGTAGACCGCTACAAGCGCCCCTATCCGATTTCCGCCGAGGAGGAACGGTTACGGCAGAAGGACCGGGAAGAGCATCTGCAAAAACAGATCAACGACCTGTGGCGCACCATCCCCAAACGCGCCGACAAGAATAGCGACAAGGACAATGCGCGCTTCCCCGTCGAGCCCCAGGAAAACATCCTGTACTTCCTGGAAAAACACGCCCCGCTGCTGGAGCCATGGCAACGGGAGATCGTGCGGATCGTGCGCAAGATCGCCCAGTACTTTTATCCGCAGCGCCAGACCCAGGTGATGAACGAAGGCTGGGCAACGTTCTGGCACTACACCCTGATGAACGACCTTTACGACGAAGGCCTGGTGACCGACGGCTTCATGATGGAGTTCCTCACCTCACATACCAGCGTGGTCTTCCAGCCAGGCTTCGACAGCCCCTACTACAGCGGCATCAACCCCTATGCCCTGGGCTTCGCCATGTACCGGGATATCCGGCGCATGTGCGAACACCCCACTGAGGAAGATCGCCGCTGGTTCCCGGAGATCGCCGGCAGTGACTGGCTATCGACCATCAAGTTCGCCATGAGCAGCTTCAAGGACGAGAGCTTCATCCTGCAGTATCTGTCACCCCAGGTGATTCGTGACCTCAAGCTGTTCAGCATTCTGGACGACGACCTCAAGGACGACCTTCTGGTACCTGCCATCCACGACGAAGCCGGCTACCGCACCATCCGCGAGACCCTGGCGGCCCAATACAACCTGGGCAACCGCGAGCCCAACGTGCAGATCTACAGCATCGATATGCGCGGTGATCGCTCCCTGACCCTGCGCCACCAGCAACACGACCGCAAACCCCTGGGAGAATCCACGGACGAAGTGCTCAAGCATCTGCACCGACTATGGGGCTTCGATATCCACCTGGAGACCCTGCAAGGCGATCAGGTCATGAAGACCCATCACGTGCCGCCGCGCAACGAACATAACGACAACGATTACGGCCGCCTGGACCTGGCCGTGGTTCACCTTTGACGCAGCAATGCCTCCATTGGCCGGCCGCAGGCGTTATCCTGTAGGGCTAATGGAGGCTTTTTCATGCAAATCTACAAAGTCGGTGGAGCGGTACGTGATCGCTTGCTCGGCATCCCCGTTACCGATATCGATCGGGTCGTAGTAGGCGCCACCACTGAAGAAATGCTCGCCCTGGGCTATCGCCCAGTGGGCTCTGACTTTCCGGTGTTCCTGGACCCAAAAAACAACGATGAGTACGCCCTCGCCCGCACCGAACGCAAAAGCGGTCGGGGTTATGGCGGCTTTGTGTTTCATGCCAGCCCCGAAGTCACCCTCGAACAAGACCTAATCCGCCGCGATCTGACTATCAACGCGATCGCCGAAGACGACGACGGCAACCTGACCGATCCGTACAACGGCCAGCGCGACCTGCAAGCAAGGGTACTGCGTCACGTTTCCCCGGCCTTCGCCGAAGATCCCCTGCGCGTACTGCGGGTCGCGCGGTTTGCCGCACGTTATGCCGGTCTCGGTTTCACTATCGCCCCCGAAACCCTGGAATTGATGCGTCAGCTCAGCGACTCCGGCGAACTGGAAGCCCTGACGCCGGAACGCAGCTGGAAGGAAATTTCCCGGGCCCTGATGGAAGATCAGCCACAGGTGTTTATCCAGGTGCTGCGCGACTGCCATGCCCTGAAAACCCTGCTACCGGAAGTGGATGCCCTGTTCGGTGTGCCCCAACCCGAAGCTCATCACCCTGAGATAGATACCGGCATCCACACCCTAAGCGTGCTGCAACAGGCGGCCCTCCACGCCCAACCCTTGACGGTGCGCTGGGCCTGCCTGCTGCATGACCTGGGCAAGGGCCTGACACCTGTGGATAAGTTGCCCCGGCATATTGCCCACGAGCAACGGGGCCTGAAACTGATCAAAGCCGTCAATGAGCGCTTCAAAGTGCCCAAGGATTGCCAGGAATTGGCGCTACTGGTCGGCGAGTATCACACCCATGGTCATCGGGCACTGGAGCTGAAGGCCTCGACCCTGCTGGAGTTGCTGCAGAGTTTTGATGTCTTCCGTCGACCACAGCGCTTTGAAGAGTTTGTCGTCGCCTGCGAAATGGACGCACGGGGTCGCAAGGGCCTTGAGCAGCGAAGTTATCCACAGGCGGATTACTTACGTCGCGCCGCGCAGGTGGCGCGGGCCGTGGCAGTGGCGCCGCTGCTGGAGAAGGGTTTCAAGGGCCCGGAGCTGGGCGAGGCGCTCAAGCGTGAACGGCTCAAGGCTCTGAAAGCCTACAAGGACCAACACTCACTGTAGGCGCTGGCGAGCCGGCTTCTACAGGTCTGGGGTGAGTGGGCGGCCACGCCATTCGAAGGCAACCGGTGCCAGTACCTGGTCGATTTGTGCATCCCGCCACAGCGCGGCAAATGTCTTGCCGACTTCAGGATGCACGCGTTCGGGTGCCATCAACGACAGCGGCCACAACACAAAGGCGTTTTTCAGGATTTCTGCCCGCGGCAACACCAACCCATCAAAATTACCGCTCAGGTCGCCATACAGCAGCACATCAATATCCAGGGGCAAACCCTTGCGATCCGGCGCATAGCGGCCATTGTCGGCCTCGATGGACTTCAGCCGGCGATCCAGTTCCATCAACGGCAAATCGGTGTACGCCGATACCACCAGATTGAAGAACGGCCCGCTCTTGATCCCCACCGGCTGACTTTCGAATACGGCAGAACAGCGCATATCGGTCAAAAAGCCATCCAACGCCTCAAGACCCGCCTGCAAACGGGCCTCGCGCTCGATATTGCTGCCAAGACCAAGGTAAACCTGAGTTAGCGACATCCGCGCTCGATCTCCACGCCCACGCCCTTGGCGGCCGGGACGGCACCGGGCTTGGTCAACTTGAGGTGCAGCCAGGGGATCTGGAATTCTTCCATCAAGACCTGCGCCAGGCGCTCGGCAAACGTTTCCACCAGCTGGAATTGCGCCTGCGCGGCAAAGGCCTGGATGCGCGTGGAAACACTGGCGTAGTCGAGGGCCAGGGTCAGGTCATCACCGGCTGCGGCCGGGCGATTGTCCCAGGCGAAACTCAGGTCCAGGCGCAGGCATTGACGGATACCTCGCTCCCAGTCGTAGGCCCCGATCACGGTGTCGACTTCCAGGCCTTCGATAAACACTCTGTCCAAGCACTCTTCTCCACAGCACGACAAGGGCGCAATGCCCCGTTAGAATCAAGGCGTCCTCGCCCGGAATAGTTAGCATGTCTTGGTTACTGGCGACCCTCGCCTACCTGCTCGGCTCGCTGTCCTTTGCCATCTTGCTCAGCCGCCTGACGGGAAATCCCGACCCGCGAATGAGTGGCTCGGGCAATGCCGGCGCCACCAATATGTTGCGCCTGGCCGGCAAAAAGCTCGCCGTACTGACGTTGTTCGGCGACGTATGCAAAGGCCTGTTGCCCGTGCTGATCGCCGACCTCGCCGGCCTCTCCCTGCAACAACAAGCCTGGATCGGCGTGTGTGCCGTGCTCGGCCATCTGTTCCCGCTGTACTTTCGCTTTCGCGGTGGCAAGGGCGTCGCGACGGCCGCCGGCATGCTACTGGGGATCTACCCTCCAGCGGCGCTGCTGGCCATTGCCGCCTGGCTGCTGACGTTCTACCTGACCCGCACCAGCTCCCTCGCCGCATTGATCGCCACCCCCCTGACCCTGCCATTGCTGGCCTGGCAGGAGCCGGCTGCCCTGCTGCCGATGAGCGTACTCACCCTGCTGATTGTATGGCGCCATCGCGGCAATTTACGCGACCTGTTTGCCGGGCGCGAACGGCATTTTTAAATACGCCCGGTGAACCCGACTCATGTTCGTCGATCACAACGGCGGCAGTTGCTCCATCGGCCAACGCGCCTGCACGCTGATGGCCAGGCTCTCATGCTGGCCCGCCTGCAAGCGCTGGCAACCGGCGAAGGCGATCATCGCGCCGTTATCGGTGCAGAACTCAGGGCGCGCGTAAAACACATCGCCCTTGAGGTCGCCGAGCATTTTTTCCAGTGACAAACGCAATGCCTTGTTCGCGCTGACGCCTCCAGCGATGACCAGGCGCTTCATGCCGGCCTGCTTCAGGGCACGCTTGCACTTGATGGTCAAAGTCTCCACCACCGCCTGCTGGAACGCCAGAGAGATGTCGCAACGGGCTTGCTCGCTGTCGTCCCCGGCGCTGACGCTTTGCTGCCAGGTGTTCAAGGCGAAGGTTTTCAAGCCACTGAAACTGAACATCAGGCCTGGGCGATCACACATCGGACGCGGGAAGGTATAGCGCCCCGCCACGCCTTTTTCCGCCAGGCGCGCGATTTCCGGACCACCGGGATAATTGAGGCCCATCATCTTGGCGGTCTTGTCGAAAGCTTCACCGGCGGCATCGTCCAGGGTCTCCCCCAGAAGCGTGTACTGGCCGATTGCATCGACCTGAACCAGCTGCGTATGGCCACCGGAAACCAACAAAGCGACGAACGGGAACCCAGGAGGGTTTTCTTCCAGCATCGGCGCCAGTAAATGGCCTTCCATATGGTGCACGCCAAGGGCTGGAATACCCCAGGCAAACGCCAGCGCCTGGGCGCAGGAAGCCCCAACCAGCAGGGCCCCGACCAATCCAGGGCCGGCGGTATAAGCGATGGCATCGATCTCGGTGGCGACGCAGTCGGCCTCGTCCAGCACCTGTCGAATCAATGGCAGCATGCGTTTGACGTGATCACGGCTAGCGAGCTCCGGCACCACCCCGCCATAGGCCCGATGCAGATCGATCTGACTGAACAGCGCATCGGCCAAAAGCCCGCGTTCACTGTCGTAAAGCGCGACGCCGGTCTCGTCGCAGGAGGTTTCTAAGCCCAGTACTAACATGGGTTTGCGCCTTGTAGAGGCTGAATTCGAAGGCGCGCATAATAGTCGCCACGTCCCCTCCCGACTAGCGGTTTTCGATCAGAGGCTTTGCATTCCGGGCAATGAGGGGTTAACATCCGCAACCCTTAAAAACCGACGACCTCAGCCGCGAATTTTTTGCGACGAGAACGTTGATTCCCGGTAATGAAAGAAGGTAGCTCTGGATGCCAGCCGTCAAAGTAAAAGAGAACGAACCCTTCGACGTAGCTCTGCGTCGTTTCAAGCGCTCCTGCGAAAAAGCCGGTGTTCTGGCTGAAGTTCGTAGCCGCGAATTTTATGAGAAGCCAACTTCTGAGCGTAAGCGTAAAGCAGCAGCCGCTGTTAAGCGTCACGCCAAGAAAGTTCAGCGCGAACAGCGCCGCGCCGTTCGTCTGTACTAATACACAGACGTTCGTAGCAAGCTTCTGCCAAGCCCGGCCCTCAGCCGGGCTGTTGGCATTTGCGGATATCGCTTGATGCTTCACCGTCGACGCCGCACATGCGACCGAGACAAAGCTTCACACGTCAGGACTGGCTCTTTTGCCAGCGGTGCACGTCTCTTCTGACGAGCCTATCAAGGCTACTGACGAGCACACCCATTTTCCAAGCAGGCGATCAATAGGTCGACTGTGCCCCACGATGAGCTTCCGAGGCCGCCATTGGCCGTGACCGGACTCCAGGGCAACGCTTTCAAACACGTCGAAGACTGATTGGAACTAACGTCAGTGAACGCTCGACAGATACACTTCCTGGCAGCCCAAGCAGACAATCGATGATCAAGCCGCCGCCATGCGCGTCTTGAGTGCGTCACGGGCCCTCATTTACACGCAGTGATGACGAGAACGCCATGGCCGGGCTAATTCCCCAGAGCTTTATTGACGACCTTCTGAACCGCACCGACATCGTCGATGTTGTCAGCTCGCGCGTGCAAATGAAAAAGGCTGGCAAGAACTACACCGCCTGCTGCCCGTTCCATAAAGAAAAGACCCCATCGTTCAGCGTCAGCCCCGACAAGCAGTTCTACTACTGCTTCGGCTGCGGCGCAGGCGGCAATGCCCTGGGCTTTATCATGGACCACGACAACCTGGACTTCCCCCAGGCCGTCGAGGAACTGGCTAAAGCCGCCGGCATGGAAATCCCCCGCGAAGAAAGTGGCCGGCCGCACAAACCGCGCCAGCCTACCGACTCGCCGCTGTACCCACTGCTCACCGCCGCCGCCGAGTTCTACCGCCAGGCCCTGAAAAGCCACCCACAGCGCAAAGCCGCCGTGAACTACCTCAAGGGCCGCGGCCTGACCGGGGAAATCGCCCGCGACTTCGGCCTGGGCTTCGCCCCGCCGGGCTGGGACAACCTGTACAAGCACCTGAGCAGCGACACCCTGCAGCAAAAGGCCATGATCGACGCCGGCCTACTGGTGGAAAACGCCGAGACCGGCAAGCGCTATGATCGCTTTCGCGACCGCGTGATGTTCCCGATCCGCGACAGCCGTGGCCGCATCATCGCCTTCGGCGGACGGGTACTGGGTGACGACAAGCCCAAATACCTCAACTCCCCGGAAACCCCGGTGTTTCACAAGGGCCAGGAACTCTACGGCCTGTTTGAAGCGCGCAAGAACAACCGCAACCTCGATGAAATCATCGTGGTTGAAGGCTACATGGACGTTATCGCCCTGGCCCAGCAAGGCCTGCGCAATGCCGTGGCAACCCTCGGCACCGCCACCAGCGAAGAGCACATGAAGCGCCTGTTTCGCGTGGTGCCCAGTGTGCTGTTCTGTTTCGACGGCGACCAGGCCGGACGCAATGCGGCCTGGCGCGCCCTCGAAGCCACCCTCTCGAGCCTGCAGGATGGGCGCCGCGCGCGCTTTCTATTCCTGCCCGAAGGCGAAGACCCGGATACCCTGGTGCGCTCCGAAGGTACCGATGCGTTTCGCGCGCGCATCCACCAGCACGCACAACCGCTGGCCGATTACTTTTTCCAGCAATTGACCGAAGAAGCCGACCCGCGCTCCCTCGAAGGCAAGGCCCATATGGCTACCCTCGCGGCACCGCTGATCGACAAGGTCCCCGGCGCCAACCTCAAGGCCCTGATGCGCCAGCGCCTGCTGGAGATCACCGGCCTGAGCGGCGAGGCGGTCAGCCAGCTGGTGCACAGCGCGCCCCAGGAGGCGCCACCAGCCTACGACCCGGGCTTCGACTACGACGCCATGCCGGACTACGCTGACTTTCACCAGCCTCAAGAGCCCTTTGTGCCTCAACAGGACTGGACGCCGAAGAAACCCGGCGCCGGCGGCAAGAAATGGGACAAGAAACCCTGGAGCAAAAACGGCAAGCATGGCGACCGCGACGAGGCTTACGCCCCGCGGACACCGGTGGCCGTAGAAGCGCCGACGCTGATTGCCCTGCGCACCCTGATCCACCACCCGCAATTGGCGGGTCGAGTGGAAAGCGCCGAACATTTTGCCAACGAGAGCAACACCTACGCTCAGGTGCTGATTGCCCTGATCGAGGCCGTACAAAAAAATCCTAAGCTAAACTCAATCCAGCTGATGGCCCGCTGGCATGGCACAGAGCAAGGACGTCTTTTGAAAGCACTCGCAGAAAAGGAGTGGTTAATTGACGGCGATAACCTTGAACAACAGTTTTTAGACACCATTACTAGGTTATCCGCGGGTCAGCACACGCAGACCCTCGACGAACTTATCAAGAAAGCAAGGCAGCCAGGATTGTCGGCTGAAGAGCAAATTCAGATAGCAAAGCAGATGCGCGACCTCTTAAAACAGAATGTTTCCGCATCAAACCCGACCTCAGCTGGCGTGTGAGGTCATAGCTCGGGTATAATCCTCGGCTTGTTTTTTGCCCGCCAAGACCTTCAGTGGATAGGGTGTTATGTCCGGAAAAGCGCAACAGCAGTCTCGTATCAAAGAGTTGATCGTCCTTGGTCGTGAGCAGGGTTACCTGACTTACGCGGAGGTCAACGACCACCTGCCGGAGGATATTTCAGATCCGGAACAGGTGGAAGACATCATCCGCATGATTAACGACATGGGGATCAACGTATTCGAAGCTGCGCCAGATAAGGATTCTCTTATGCTGGCGGACGCCGATACCGACGAGGCCGCCGCTGAAGAAGCTGCTGCCGCGCTGGCTGCAGTGGAGACCGATATCGGTCGCACCACCGACCCTGTGCGCATGTATATGCGTGAAATGGGTACGGTTGAGCTGCTGACACGCGAAGGCGAAATCGAAATCGCCAAGCGTATCGAAGAGGGCATCCGCGAAGTGATGGGCGCAATTGCGCACTTCCCCGGCACGGTTGACCACATTCTCTCCGAGTACACCCGCGTTACCACCGAAGGTGGCCGCCTGTCCGACGTCCTGAGCGGTTATATCGACCCGGACGATGGCATTACGCCGCCTGCTGCCGAAATACCGCCGCCTGTCGACCCGAAAGCCGTGAAAGCGGACGACGAAACCGACGACGACGAGGCTGAAGCCAGCACCGACGACGAAGAAGAAGTCGAAAGCGGCCCGGATCCAATCATCGCAGCCCAGCGCTTTGGCGCGGTCTCCGACCAGATGGAACTGGCGCGCAAGGCCCTGAAGAAGCACGGTCGTGGCAGCAAGCAGGCTACCGCCGAACTGCTGGCCCTGGCTGAGCTGTTCATGCCGATCAAACTGGTGCCGAAGCAATTCGAAGGTCTGGTTGAGCGGGTTCGTAGCGCCCTTGAGCGTCTGCGTGCACAAGAGCGGGCGATCATGCAGCTCTGTGTCCGTGATGCGCGCATGCCGCGTGCCGACTTCCTGCGCCAGTTCCCGGGCAATGAAGTTGACGAAAGCTGGACCGACGCACTGGCCAAGGGCAAAAGCAAATACGCTGAAGCCATTGGTCGCTTCCAGGCCGACATCGTTCGTTGCCAGCAGAAGCTGACTGCATTGCAGACCGAAACCGGTCTGACGATTGCCGAGATCAAGGACATCAACCGTCGCATGTCGATCGGCGAGGCCAAGGCCCGTCGCGCGAAGAAAGAGATGGTTGAAGCGAACTTGCGTCTGGTGATCTCCATCGCCAAGAAGTACACCAACCGTGGCTTGCAGTTCCTCGACCTGATCCAGGAAGGCAACATCGGCTTGATGAAGGCTGTGGACAAGTTCGAATACCGTCGCGGCTACAAGTTCTCGACTTATGCCACCTGGTGGATCCGTCAGGCGATCACTCGCTCGATCGCCGACCAGGCCCGCACCATCCGTATTCCGGTGCACATGATCGAGACCATCAACAAGCTCAACCGTATTTCCCGGCAGATGTTGCAGGAAATGGGTCGCGAACCGACCCCGGAAGAGCTGGGCGAACGCATGGAAATGCCTGAGGATAAAATCCGCAAGGTATTGAAGATCGCTAAAGAGCCGATCTCCATGGAAACCCCGATTGGTGATGACGAAGACTCCCATCTGGGTGACTTCATCGAAGACTCGACCATGCAGTCGCCAATCGATGTCGCCACCGTTGAGAGCCTTAAAGAAGCGACGCGCGACGTACTGTCCGGCCTCACTGCTCGTGAAGCCAAGGTACTGCGCATGCGTTTCGGCATCGACATGAATACCGACCACACCCTTGAGGAAGTCGGTAAGCAGTTTGACGTGACCCGCGAGCGGATCCGTCAGATCGAAGCCAAGGCGCTGCGCAAGTTGCGCCACCCGACGAGAAGCGAGCATTTGCGCTCCTTCCTCGACGAGTGATCACAAAACCCCCAGGCCCAGGCCTGGGGGTTTTGCTTTGTGCAGATTAAATCCTCCCCGCTTTACCTCCCCCCGCAATGCCCGTCTACACTCGAAATATTCCCCGTGCCATAACGAGACCGTTATGCCCAGACTGCCGACCGTGCTACTGCTGTCGCTGCTGACCTGGACCGCAACGGCTGGCGCGTTGACTCTCACTGATGAAGAGCATGGCTGGTTGGCGGACCACCCGGAGTTGCGCCTGGGCGTTGACGCATCGTGGCCTCCATTTGAATATCGCGACGAAGAAGGCCGCTATCAGGGCCTGGCCGCTGACTATGTACGACTGATCCAGGAGCGCCTGGGCATCAAGGTCAGGTTGATCGAGCCTGCCAACTGGAGCGCACTGCTGGAGCAGGCCAAGAACAATCAGCTCGACCTGTTACCGGGCATCATGTCCACCCCGGAGCGCCAGGGTTTCCTGGCATTTTCCAGGCCTTACCTCGACTTCCCCATCGTCATTCTTGCCCACGAAGGCGGCGCCCAGCCCCGTTCCCTCAAGGACCTGTATGGACTGAAGATCGCCGTGGTGGAGAACTATGCCCCCCACGAATTGCTGCGCACCCACCACCCCGACCTGAACCTGGTGGCGATGCCCAACGTCAGCTCGACCTTGCAGGCCCTGGCCACCGATGAGGTGGACGCCGTCGTCGGCGACCTGGCCTCCAGTGTGTGGAGCCTGCGCCAGCTTAAGCTCGACGGTTTGTACGTTAGTGGCGAAACGCCTTATCGCTACCAACTGGCAATGGGCGTACCCCGCGAGAACAAAATGTTGATCGGCATCCTCGACAAGGTGCTCGCCGACCTCAGCCCCAGCGAAATCAACGAAATCCAGGAACACTGGGTCGGCAATGTCATCGATCACCGAGCCTTCTGGACCGATCTGCTGCTCTACGGCCTACCTGCCGTGCTGCTGTTGAGTACCGTGCTGGCCATCGTGATTCGGATCAATCGCCGGCTCAGCTCGGAAATTTCCCGCAGGGTGGCCCTGGAACAGGAGCTGCGCAGCAGCGAGTACCATTACCGGGGATTGGTGGAAAGCCTGTCAGCCATCGCGTGGGAAGCAGACATCAGCGATTTCACCTACAGCTACGTGTCGCCCCATGCCGAGGAGTTGCTGGGCTATCCACGGGCGCACTGGCTGATCCCCGGCTTCTGGCGCAACATCATCCACCCTGCCGACCTGACCCGTGCCGACAGCTTCTGCCAGCGGGAAACCCGCGCCAACCGCGACCACAGCATTGACTACCGGGTGATCACCGCCGATGGCCGTTGCTTGTGGGTCAGGGACATTGTCAGCCTGATCAAGCATGGGCATGAGCCGGTCATGCGCGGCCTGATGATCGATATCAGCGAGGCCAAGCGCACCGAGGAAGCGCTGCAGCTTTCGCAGGAGAAGTTCGCCTCGGTGTTCCAGCAATGTCCGGACATACTGGTGATCGCCCGCCTGTCCGATGGCTGCCTGCTGGAGGTCAACAAGGCATTCGAGGACCAGATTGGCCTGAGCGCCGCAGACGTGGTCGGTAAAACCGCCACCGAGCTGAACATCTGGGGCATCCAGGGTGTAGGCCCCAACCTGCTCAAGCGGGTGCAGACTACCAGCATCCGCAACCTGGAGATGCCGTTCCTGCGCAGCAATGGCCAGGCGTTCACCGGGCTGATCTCTGCCGAACCCTTCCAGCTCGATGCGACCGAAGCGTTGGTGGTGGTCGTGCGGGACATCACCCAACTGAAGGAAACCCAGCAACTGCTGCAGACTTCCGAAGAAAAGTTCGCCAAGGCCTTTCACGCCTCGCCCGACGGCTTACTGCTGACGCGCCAGCACGACGGCCTGCTGCTGGAGGTCAATGAAGGCTTTAGCCGCATCACCGGCTTCAACAGTGCGATGTCCCTGGACCAATCGACCCTGGACCTGGGCATCTGGGTGGACTTGAACGAGCGCAAGCACATGCTTGACCTGCTACAACGCGACGGCCTGGTGCGCGACTTCGTCTGCCATATCCGGCGCAATGATGGCCAGATTCGCCTGTGCGAGGTATCCAGTCGCCCGCTGCCCATTGGGGATGACGACTGCATGCTGACCATCGCCCGCGACATTACCGAACGTCAGTTGATGCAGGAAAAACTGCAACAGGCCGCGACGGTTTTCGAAAGCACTGCCGAAGGCGTGTTGATCACCGATACCCGGCAGAACATCAGCGCGGTCAACCGCGCCTTCAGCGAAATCACCGGCTACAGCGAAGCCGAAGCTCTCGGCCATACCCCGCGCCTGCTCGCTTCCGGCCTGCACGACAGCGCGTTCTACGCCGCCATGTGGCATCAACTGACTGCCAACGGCCACTGGCAAGGCGAAATCTCCAACCGGCGCAAGAACGGCGAGCTGTATCCCAGCTGGCTGACGATCAACGCCGTGCGCAACCTCGAGCAGTCAATCACCCACTTCGTGGCAGTATTTGCCGACATCTCCAGCCTCAAGCACGCCCAGGCGCGGCTCGACTACCAGGCGCACCACGACCCGCTCACCGGCCTGCCCAACCGCACGCTGTTTGAAAATCGCCTGCAAACCGCCCTCAACAACCAACAGGAAACCGGCAGCCAGGGCGCGGTGCTGTTTCTCGACCTCGACCGCTTCAAACACATCAACGACAGCCTCGGCCACCCGATTGGCGACTTGCTGCTCAAGGACATCGCGGTGCGCCTCAAGGAACAACTGCGCGATATCGACACCGTAGCGCGCCTGGGCGGTGACGAATTCATCATCCTGCTGCCCGGCCTGCAACAAGCCAGCGACGCCCAGCACCTGGCCAATAAACTGCTGGCCTGCTTCACCCTGCCCTTCCAGGCGGGCGAGCACGAGTTCTTTATCAGCGCCAGCATCGGCACCAGTTTCTATCCGCAGGATGGGATCGACGTCGCCACCCTGGTAAAAAACGCCGATGCCGCCATGTACCGCTCCAAGGCCAAGGGCCGCAATCGGGTTGAACGCTACACCCAGGACCTCACCGCCCAGGCCAATGAGCGCGTCGCCCTCGAACACGAACTGCGCCGGGCCATAGAGCGCGATGAGCTGTTTCTGTACTACCAACCAAAGCTGAGCCTGGACACCCAACAACTGATCGGCGCCGAAGCCCTGATCCGCTGGCGCCATCCCACCTTTGGCGACGTACCTCCCGAACACTTCATCGCCCTGGCCGAAGAGAACGGCATGATCCTGCAAATCGGCGACTGGGTCCTGGAGCAGGCTTGCAGGCAACTGCATCAGTGGCGCAAGTGCTACGACGACTTCGGCCCCCTCTCCGTCAACCTCGCCGGGGCCCAACTGCGCCACCCCAACCTGTTGGGGCGCATCGAGCAACTGCTGCGCGACAACCGTCTGGAACCGGACTGCCTGCAACTGGAGATCACCGAAAACTTCATCATGAGCCAGGCCGAAGAAGCCCTGGAAGTACTGCATAAACTCAAGCACCTGGGCGTACAACTGGCCATCGACGACTTCGGCACGGGCTATTCATCCTTGAGCTACCTCAAGCGCCTGCCCCTGGACTTCCTGAAAATCGACCAGTCCTTCGTCCGCGGCCTACCGGACGATCCCCACGACGCCGCCATCGTGCGCGCCATCATCGCCCTGGGCCACAGCATGCAATTCACCATCATCGCCGAAGGCGTGGAAACCCCCGCCCAGCAAGCCTTCCTCGCCGACGAAGGCTGCGAACAAATGCAAGGCTACATCGTCAGCCTGCCCCTGCCTCCCGAGATCTTCGCCGCGACCTTCCTTCACATGACCCATTCGGATTTTTCGGATAGCACAGTGGAGAAACCATCGTTATAATCCGCGACCTACTGAGGGCCTATAGCTCAGTTGGTTAGAGCAGGGGACTCATAATCCCTTGGTCGTAGGTTCGAGTCCTACTGGGCCCACCAAATTGAAAGCCGCGCACTGCGCGGCTTTTTTGTTTCTGGAGGCTGGAAATCCAAGAGGCTGGCCGCTAACTCTCAGGGCCCACATTCAGCGCGCCGGGCATACATACCGCCAAGCCATGGAGAGGCCTGACTACTGGGACACACCAACATATTCGTCCCTCCACTTTGCGAAGTCGGAGCGAGTCTTATAAATAACGCCATCAACTATATAAGCCCCTCTGGCAACTTCGCCAGGAAAATCAATAATAAACGCAAACCTTAAGCTATAGCTTTCTGACGATTGATGGCGATATCTCTCTTCTTCAGAAAGATCCATAATGTATTTTTTATTTTCACCAGGTCTTTTTTTTGAAAACGATTCCCAGTCGATGGCAACTCCATCTGGATTAATTATTCGATACCTTTCTGGCTGACTATCAACATCCCACATAATAAACGCACCATTCGGACCGTCAGCAACATTGCGAACAATACCAATCACATCTGGCCGCAAAATATTATTGTTTGCCTTATTCTTCGGCTCCAGCAGTGTAAACCTATGATAATCACTAAAAATCTCAACCAATGCTTTAGTACTCATGACGGACTCCATCAATTAAACTTTTAAACTTGAGTCTAAAATGCACCTCCCCCCCAACAACTGTGAAAACTAACAGGGCGCAATAATTATTTTGAATATTTGCCATAACCCTCAGGAATTACGACTTTGAATATTCCTGGTGCACTCGCCGCTGAATAATTTTCGGGGTAGCGCACGCACAGGACTCGAAGATCTTTTTTGATCCAGTCGGCCAACGCGTTAACGAATGCTCCCCCCGTGAAATATGAGCCTGTAACATGCCCCAACCGCCACCCGCATCGGAGCCGCACTTGTCTACCCCCCGCCCGCCCCTCCTCGATGAAATCGACCGCCAACTAATCGCCGCCTTACAGCTCAACGCCCGCGAAAGCGTGGCGATGCTCGCCCGACAATTGGGGATTGCCCGTACCACCGTGACCTCGCGCCTGGCGCGCCTGGAAAAGACCCAGGTGATTACCGGCTACGGCGTGCGCCTTGGCCAGCGTGTGGTGGATGGTGGGTTGCAGGCGTATGTGGGGATCACGGTGCAACCGCGTTCAGGCAAGGAAGTGCTGCGTCGGCTCAGCGCCATGGCCCAGGTCCAGCAGTTGTGTGCGGTCAGTGGTGAGTTTGATTATGTGGCCTGGCTGCGCACCGATTCGCCGGAGCAACTTGATCAACTGCTGGACCAAATCGGCAGTGTCGATGGGGTAGAAAAGACCACCACCTCGATCATCCTCAGCAACAAATTGGATCGCGGGCAGCCAATCTGACCGCCATTTTCGTCACTTCGACTAAAAACAATCCAAAACGACGACACTTTGCGTCTTATTAACGAGCGCTACGCTCCCTAGAATGGCTGCCATCTTTTCCTATACTCCACGGGTCGTGCCCCGTGCAGTTGCCAGCAAGGTCAGCCATGAACGCCACTAACAAGAACAATCGCCACCCTGCAGACGGTAAAAAACCCATCACCATCTTTGGCCCGGACTTCCCGTTCGCCTTCGATGACTGGATCGAACACCCGGCTGGCTTGGGCAGTATTCCTGCCGCCCACCATGGCGCCGAAGTGGCGATTGTCGGTGCGGGTATCGCCGGGCTGGTGGCCGCCTACGAGCTGATGAAGCTGGGCCTCAAGCCGGTGGTGTACGAGGCCTCGAAAATGGGCGGGCGCCTGCGGTCCCAGGCGTTTGAAGGGGCCGAAGGCATCATCGCCGAACTAGGTGGCATGCGTTTCCCGGTGTCCTCTACGGCGTTCTACCACTATGTGGATAAGTTGGGCCTGGAGACCAAGCCCTTCCCCAACCCGTTGACACCGGCCTCCGGCAGCACCGTGATCGACCTGGAAGGCCAGACCCATTACGCACAGAAACTCGCCGACCTTCCTGCGCTGTTCCAGGAAGTGGCTGACGCCTGGGCCGATGCATTGGAAGCCGGTTCGCAGTTCAGCGATATCCAGCAGGCCATCCGCGACCGCGATGTGCCACGCCTCAAAGCGCTGTGGAATACCCTGGTGCCGCTGTGGGACGACCGCACGTTCTACGATTTCGTCGCCACTTCCAAGGCGTTCGCCAAGCTGTCGTTCCATCACCGCGAAGTGTTCGGCCAGGTCGGTTTTGGCACCGGTGGCTGGGACTCCGATTTCCCCAACTCGATGCTGGAAATCTTCCGCGTGGTGATGACCAACTGCGACGATCACCAGCACCTGGTGGTCGGTGGCGTGGCGCAGGTGCCCATGGGGATCTGGCGCCATGTGCCAGAGCGTTGCGCCCACTGGCCAGCCGGCACCAGCCTCAGTTCCCTGCACCACGGCGCGCCGCGGGCCGGGGTCAAGCGCATTGCCCATGCCGCCGACGGGCGTTTCGCGGTGACCGACAATTACGGCGACACCCGGGAATACGCCGCCGTGCTGACCACCTGCCAGAGCTGGCTGCTGACCACCCAGATCGAATGCGACGAAAGCCTGTTCTCGCAAAAAATGTGGATGGCCCTGGACCGCACGCGCTATATGCAGTCGTCGAAAACCTTCGTCATGGTCGACCGGCCTTTCTGGAAGGACAAAGACCCGGAAACCGGCCGCGACCTGATGAGCATGACCCTCACCGACCGCTTGACCCGCGGCACCTACCTGTTCGACAACGGCGACGACAAGCCGGGAGTGATTTGCCTGTCTTACTCGTGGATGAGCGACGCCCTGAAAATGCTGCCGCAGCCCATTGATAAACGGGTCAAGCTGGCCCTCGATGCGCTGAAAAAGATCTACCCGAAAGTCGATATCAAGGCGCGCATCATTGGCGACCCGATCACCGTTTCCTGGGAGGCCGACCCGCATTTCCTCGGTGCTTTCAAGGGCGCGTTGCCGGGCCACTATCGCTATAACCAGCGCATGTACGCGCACTTCATGCAAAAGGATATGCCGGCCGAGCAGCGCGGGATTTTCATCGCCGGCGACGACGTATCCTGGACCCCAGCCTGGGTCGAAGGCGCAGTGCAAACCTCGTTGAACGCGGTTTGGGGCATCATGACCCACTTCGGTGGCAGTACCCACCCGCAAAACCCGGGGCCTGGGGATGTGTTCGATGAGATCGGCCCCATCGCCCTGGCCGAATAAGGAGTCAAGCCATGCGTGTCGCCCTGTACCAATGCCCGCCATTGCCACTGGATGTAGCCGGCAATCTCAAGCGCCTGCACCACGTCGCCCATGAAGCGGGCGATGCAGACCTGTTGGTGCTGCCGGAAATGTTCCTCACCGGCTACAACATTGGTGCTGAAGCGGTGGGCGCGCTGGCCGAGGCGCAGGATGGACCGGCGGCGCAAACCATTGCCGAACTGGCGCGCAATGCGGGCCTGGCGATTCTTTATGGCTACCCGGAGCGGGCCGAGGACGGGCAGATCTACAACTCTGTGCAACTGATCGATGTCACTGGCCAGCGCCGGTGCAACTACCGCAAGACGCACCTGTTCGGCGATCTCGATCACTCGATGTTCAGCGCCGGCGGCGACGAGTTCCCTATCGTCGAATTGAACGGCTGGAAGCTGGGGTTCCTCATCTGTTACGACCTGGAGTTCCCGGAAAACACCCGGCGCCTGGCCCTGGCCGGTGCCGAGTTGATCCTGGTACCGACGGCCAACATGGTGCCCTTCGACTTCGTCGCGGACGTCACCGTGCGGGCACGGGCCTTTGAAAACCAGTGCTATGTGGCCTACGCCAACTACTGTGGGCATGAAGACCAGATCCAGTATTGCGGGCAAAGCAGCATCGCCGCGCCGAATGGCCAGCGTGTCGCCCAGGCCGGCCTGGATGAAGCGCTGATCGTCGCTACCCTCGACCGTCAGCTGATACGTGACGCACAAGCGGCCAATCACTACCTCGCAGACCGGCGCCCCGAGCTTTATGCCGCGCTGCACAAGCACTGACCACCGCGCTTTGCGCTAGCATAGGCACTTCCTACGTTCTGGAAGTGCTCATGCCTGTGCCGGCCCACCCTCATCACCTGCAACTGACCCTGGCCAATGGCCTGCGCGTTTCCCTGCGTCACGCCCCACGTCTCAAGCGCTGTGCCGCGGCCCTGCGGGTAGCGGCCGGCAGCCATGATGTGCCGTTGGCCTGGCCGGGGCTGGCGCATTTTCTGGAGCACCTGCTGTTTCTCGGCACCGAGGCTTTTCCTGCACCTGACGGTTTGATGGCCTACGTGCAACGCCACGGTGGGCAGGTCAACGCCAGCACCCGCGAACGCACCACCGACTTCTTCTTCGAAGTGCCCACCCCAGTGTTTGGCGACGCGCTGCAGCGTCTGGTGGATATGCTCGCTCACCCGCGCCTGGCGATGGACGATCAGTTGCGCGAGCGTGAGGTGTTACAGGCAGAGTTTGTCGCCTGGGCCCAGGATGCCGAGGCACAGCATCAAGTGGCGATCTTCGAAGGCCTCGCTGCCGCACATCCACTGCGGGGTTTTCATGCGGGCAATCGCGACAGCCTGCCGGTGCCACACGAGGACTTCCAACAAGGTTTGCTGGGGTTTTATCAAGACTTCTATCACACAGGACAAATGACCCTGAGCCTTGCCGGACCGCAATCGCTTGAGGAGCTGCAAGCCTTGGCCCAGCACTTTGGCGATCGCCTGCGCGCTGGCCCGCTGCGCCCGCAGCAGGCACCGCCGGCGTTGATGGACAGCGATAAACAGCGCTATCAATACCTGGATAAACAGCATCTGCACCACCTCATCGCCTGCAACGCGCCCCGCGAAGCCTTGGACTTCCTCTGCACCTGGCTGAATGCGCAGGCACCTGGTGGTTTGCTGGCCGAGTTGAAAACCCGTGGCTGGGTAAGCGCGCTGCACGCCAGGGTGCCGTACCAGTTCGCCGGGCAGGCGCTGCTGGATATCGAGTTCACCCTGGGGCCCAAGGGTTCACAACAAGTCCCGGCAATCGAAGCACTATTGAACGACTGGTTAAGCTTTTTCGCCCACAGCGACTGGGCTGCGCTGCGCGAAGAATATGCCCGGCTGATCGACCGCCAACAGCAAATCAGTGGCGCCTTGGGCCTGGCCCGTCAGGACAGTGAGAACCTTCAAACTCAGTTGTCCGAGCCGCACTGCCAAGCCCTCAAGGCCATGCTGATTGCACTGCAACCGTCGCCCGCGCAACAGGCCTGGCAGCTCCCGCCAGGCAACCCATTCCTGCAACGGTCACCCCAGGAACACCGCCCCGGGCTGATTCGCGGGCAGACCAGCGCCCATCGGGGCTTGCGCACCTTCGCCCAGGATCGCTCCCGTGGCCGGCGCGAGCTGCCAGGCCTGTCGTTCAGCCCAGCATTGCCGGCCGATAGCGACGAAGGCGCTCTCTACCTGCGCTGGCAACTGGATTCGCCCGCGCATGGCTTGGGCAACAGCCTGCAAACACTGCAAACCAATGCCCGTCAGGCCGGGGTGCAAGTGTCCTGGGAAGCCGTAGGCAATGCCTGGCTGCTGAAAATGAGCGGGCTGCATGAACCCATGCCCACTATCGTCGAGCAACTGGCACGCGACCTGACCCAGCCTGACGCCGACCTTTGGCAGGACGCACTCGCCAGGCCGGCGCCGCAGATGGCCATTCGCGAGCTGCTCAAGGCATTGCCGGCCTGCTTTGCCGACATCGCTGACGTCACCGCGCCACCTGACCGTTGGGCCACCGCCCGCTGGCAAGGCTTGGGCATGGGCCTGCCGGCTGCGTGCGAAATGGCCATCAAAAGCGCGGCGGCGCGCCTACCCGGGCACTGTGCCGACAGTGAACACAAAGCCCAGCCCATCAACGGCCCGCATCGCTGGCACACCGTAGCAACCGATGGCGACGAAGACGCCTTGCTGCTGTTTTGCCCGACACCCAGCCAGTCCCTCACCGACGAGGCCGACTGGCGGTTGCTCGCTCACCTGGCGCAAACCCCGTTTTACCAACGCCTACGTGTCGAGTTACAAGTGGGCTACGCAGTATTCAGTGGCATCCGACAGTTCAATGGGCAAACCGGCCTGCTGTTTGGCGTGCAGTCACCCAGTGTCGCGCTTGCGGGCCTGTTCGAGCACATCCAGGTCTTTCTCAAGCAACTGCCAGCGTTGATCGGTGGGAGTAACGACTTGGGCAACACCACCCTGGCCCAGCAGTTCTCGCCACAAACACTGCCCACCGCCCAAGCCGCGGAGTTGCTCTGGCAGGCGCATTTGGCGGGGCGTGGCGCGGACTATCTTGAGCAACTGCAACAGATGATCCAGGCGCGCAACCGGCAGAACCTGGTGGATGCGGCGCAGCGACTCGAGCAAGCCGCCGGCGGCTGGCACTGCCTGGCCAATGGTGCGGCGGTGAGCGATGACTGGCAGATATGATTCTGATCGTTGCCGATGCTGCAACAGGCTTTTTCCACCAAGACAGCGCTAGCTTGACGAGAAATGAGTAATATTCCGCCACGCATCTGAACATCTCCGCTTGGAGGTGGACTATATGTATTACTTGGTAGTAAACGTCCCATCCCTTCGTAGGAGTATGAATATGACTTGGTCCAAACCTGCTTACACTGATCTGCGTATCGGTTTTGAAGTCACCATGTACTTCGCCAGCCGCTGAGTGCTTTTGTATTGCAATGCAACGCCTCGGCTCGCCGGGGCGTTTTTATTTTGAGTCTTGTGTGAAGGAGCGGCGATGTTTGTCCAGATTCTAGGTTCGGCGGCCGGTGGCGGTTTCCCGCAGTGGAACTGCAACTGCGTGAACTGCGCCGGCTTTCGCGACGGCAGCCTGCGGGCCCAGGCACGAACCCAATCGTCCATCGCCCTGTCCGACGATGGCGTGAACTGGGTGTTATGCAACGCCTCGCCGGATATCCGCGCGCAACTGCAAGGTTTTGCGCCGATGCAACCGGGCCGAGCACTGCGCGATACCGGGATCAGCGCAATCATCTTGATGGACAGCCAGATCGACCACACCACCGGCCTGCTCAGCTTGCGCGAAGGCTGCCCGCACCAGGTGTGGTGCACCGACATGGTCCACGAAGACCTGAGCACCGGATTCCCGCTGTTCACCATGTTGACTCACTGGAATGGCGGCCTCGATTGGCAGCGCATCGAGCTGGATGCCAGCTTCACTATTCCCGCCTGCCCCAACCTGCGCTTCACCCCGCTGCCTCTGCGCAGTGCCGCGCCGCCCTACTCGCCCCATCGGTTCGACCCGCACCCCGGTGACAATATCGGCCTGATCGTCGAAGACCTGCGCACCGGCGGCAAACTGTTCTACGCCCCCGGCCTGGGCAAGGTAGACGCGCCGCTCTTGGAGATCATGGCCGGCAGCGACTGCCTGTTGGTGGATGGCACGATGTGGGATGACGATGAAATGCAGCGCCGTGGCGTCGGCACCCGTACCGGCCGCGAAATGGGCCACCTGGCACAGAACGGCCCCGGCGGCATGCTGGAGGTACTGGAGCAACTGCCCAAGCAGCGCAAGGTGCTTATCCACATCAACAACACCAACCCGATCCTCGACGAAGACTCTGCCGAGCGAGCCGAGTTGGCGCGGCGCAATGTAGAAGTAGCCTACGACGGCATGAGCATTGAACTGTAGGAGAGCCCCAATGACCGATACACCGCTGAACC
The DNA here is from genome assembly GCF_058742075.1 of Pseudomonas sp. HC1(2025). Lineage (NCBI taxonomy): Bacteria > Pseudomonadati > Pseudomonadota > Gammaproteobacteria > Pseudomonadales > Pseudomonadaceae > Pseudomonas > Pseudomonas sp. HC1(2025). The sequence goes on from NZ_CP196017.1 coordinate 5,300,415, forward strand.
CCGCCGACTTTGAACAGGCCTTGCGGGCCAAGGGCGCCTTCTACCATATCCATCACCCCTACCATGTGGCGATGTATGAAGGCCGGGCCACCCGCGAGCAGATCCAGGGCTGGGTCGCCAACCGGTTCTACTACCAGGTGAACATTCCGCTGAAAGACGCCGCGATCCTGGCCAACTGCCCGGACCGGGAAATCCGCCGCGAATGGATCCAGCGCCTGCTCGACCATGATGGCGCCCCCGGCGAAGACGGCGGTATCGAAGCCTGGCTGCGCCTGGGCCAGGCCGTAGGCCTGGACCCGGATCAACTGCGCTCCCAGGAACTGGTGCTGCCCGGCGTGCGGTTTGCCGTCGATGCCTACGTCAATTTCGCCCGCCGGGCCAGTTGGCAGGAAGCCGCCAGCAGTTCGCTGACCGAGCTGTTCGCCCCGCAGATCCACCAGTCGCGCCTCGACAGCTGGCCCCAGCATTACCCATGGATCGACCCTGCCGGCTACGAGTATTTCCGCACCCGCCTGGGCCAGGCCCGACGTGATGTAGAGCAGGGGCTGGCGATCACGCTTGCGCACTACACCACCCGCGCCGGCCAGGAGCGGATGCTGGAGATTCTCCAGTTCAAACTGGACATCCTTTGGAGCATGCTCGATGCCATGAGCATGGCCTACGAACTGAACCGCCCGCCTTATCACAGCGTGACCGCGCAGCGGGTCTGGCATAAAGGGATCACCCTATGAGTTTTGACCGCAGCAAAAAGCCGACGTGGCGCCAGGGCTATCGCTACCAGTACGAGCCGGCGCAGAAAGGCCATGTGTTGCTGTACCCCGAAGGCATGATCAAGCTCAACGACAGTGCTGCGTTGATTGGTGGCTTGATCGACGGTGAGCGCAGCGTGGCAGCGATCATTGGCGAGCTGGAGCAGCAATTCCCCGGCGTGCCCGAACTCGGTGAAGACATCGAGCAATTCATGGAGGTCGCACGTGCAGAGCACTGGATCGAACTTGCCTGAAAAGCCCGAGATTGGCCTGCCGCTATGGTTACTTGCCGAGCTGACCTACCGCTGCCCGCTGCAGTGCCCGTATTGCTCCAACCCGCTGGACTTCGCCGAACAAGGCAAGGAGCTGAGCACCGAACAGTGGATCAAGGTGTTTCGCGAGGCCCGGGAGATGGGTGCGGCACAACTGGGGTTTTCCGGCGGTGAGCCGCTGGTGCGCCAGGATCTTGCCGAACTGATCGGCGAAGCCCGCAAGCTGGGGTTCTATACCAACCTGATCACCTCCGGCATCGGCCTGACCGAGCAGAAGATCAGCGACTTCAAAAAGGCTGGCCTGGACCATATCCAGATCAGTTTCCAGGCCAGCGACGAGCAGGTGAACAACCTGCTGGCCGGCTCCAAAAAGGCCTTCGCACAGAAGCTGGAAATGGCCCGGGCGGTCAAAGCTCATGGTTATCCGATGGTGCTGAACTTCGTCACTCATCGACACAATATCGACAAGATCGACCGCATCATCGAACTGTGTATTGCCCTTGAGGCGGACTTTGTCGAGCTCGCCACCTGCCAGTTCTATGGCTGGGCCCAGCTCAACCGCGTCGGCCTGCTGCCAACCCAGGCACAACTGACCCGCGCCGAGCGCATCACCAACGAATACCGCGCCAAGCTGCAAGCCGAAGGTCACCCCTGCAAGCTGATCTTTGTCACGCCGGACTACTACGAGGAACGCCCGAAAGCCTGTATGAATGGCTGGGGTAGTATCTTTCTGACAGTCACACCAGACGGCACCGCCCTACCTTGTCACGGCGCCCGACAGATGCCGGTGCAGTTTCCCAATGTGCGCGACCACAGCATGCAGCACATCTGGTACGACTCGTTTGGTTTCAACCGCTTTCGCGGCTACGACTGGATGCCCGAGCCGTGCCGCTCGTGCGACGAGAAGGAAAAGGACTTCGGCGGCTGCCGCTGCCAGGCTTTCATGCTGACTGGCGACGCCAGCAACGCCGACCCGGTATGCAGCAAATCCGCCGATCACGGGATCATCCTCGATGCCCGACTCGAAGCCGAGCACGCCACGCAGACTATCGAGCAACTGGCTTTTCGCAATGAGCGAAACTCCCGGCTGATCGCAAAAGGCTGAAGGTTTCAGCGCTTGGCGATGATGTATACCGCGTGAATGATGCCCGGGAAGTAACCGCACAAGGTCAGCAGGATATTCAGCCAGAACGCGCCGGCGAAGCCCACTTGCAGGAACACACCCAATGGCGGCAACAGGATGGCGATGATGATACGAATGATATCCATGGGTTCAGCTCCGAAAAATCGGCTCGTGTGAGCCGTACAGCTAATCGACCCTGGCCGCGCGTGAGGGTTCAGTGGAATCTGGCACCGGGCCATCCTCCTCAGGCGAGGATCTCCAACCCGTGCTTTTGCACGATGCTCAGCAACTTGAGCGCCATGCCGCTGGGCTGCTTCTCGCCGGATTCCCATTGCTTGATTGTCGACGCACTGGTGTTCAGGTAACGGGCGAACACCGGTTGGCTGACATGACTGCGCTCGCGCAGTTGCTTGATCTGGTCGGCAGGTATCTGCGCCGGCACAGGCGCAATGCACATCTCATCAAACTCACGAAGGGTGGTCTTGCTGATGGCGCCGATCGAATGCAGCGCGCTGGCCGATTGGTGGATGGACTCCAGTGCTTCACTTTCATATTTTTTGCTCATGATGTTTCTCCACAAACTCCCTGAGATCCAGTAACTGCTGGATCTGTATTTCGTTTAAGCCCTCATAGGCCTTTGCCAATGCCCTAAACCCAGCCAATTCTTTGAGGCTGATATTGCTCTGGTCTTGTTTGGCGAACAGAAACTGATAAACCCAGTAATGCCTGCCCTTCGCCAGGACGATGACGGTTGTGATTGAGGCGTTTCTTCCAAACTCCACCGCCCAAATTATCCGCCTGCCCCCTGAGCATTTGGCCAAATGCCTCGCCCAATTCCATATCACCGATCCAGGCTTTGCGGGCAGCCTCAGCAAAATGCCGGCTTTTGAACAGCCTGAGTTTCATAGGCATCCATTCCTCATAAACATACCACCCAGTGGTACAGATTAGAAAGAGCGCATACAAAAATCCTTGCGCCCTACCGGCACTCCCTGCCGGTGCCCGCTAAAAAGCCATTTATTTCGATGAGGCTCAAGCCTCCTTTTCAATCCAAAAATTACACACAAAAAAACGCCCCCAACCAAAAAAATCAGGCTGGAGGCGCCGCGTATAACGCGAGACGGTTCAGGAATAAAGGTTAAACAGCAATGCCCTTGCGGCACTGCAGTTGGGTGGTATGCACACGGGAAAAAGCGCGGGCCAGACGCAGCAGCATTTCGTCAATATTGCTCTTGCTCACCGTCAGCGCCGGGGTAAAGCGCAGGCAGTCGGGTTGAGGGGCATTGAGGATAAGACCTTCATACAGTGCCGCCTTTACCACCGCATCTGCCGAATCATCTGACAAGCCCAGGCCCAACAAAAGGCCCTGGCCCCGCAGTTCGCCCTGGCCATAGCGGTGGGCAAGGCGCGCCAGGCCTTCGCCCAGGTATTGGCCGGTATCACGCACGTGTTCGAGGAAGCCGTGACCCAGCACGCTATCGAGCACGGCGACGCCGGCAGCGGCCATCAGGGCATTGCCGTGATGGGTACCTTCCAGCTCGCCCAGCTCAAAGCAGCAGGCCTTGCCGCGAGCCAGCAACGCCGCCAATGGCACTCCGCCGCCCAGGCCTTTGCCCAGGGTGACGATATCGGCGCGCACGCCGTAGTGTTGTTCGGCCAGCAAGGTGGCGCAACGGCCCATGCCGGTCTGCACTTCGTCGAGGATCAGCAGGATGCCCAGCTCCCGGCACAGCCGCTCCACGCCCTTGAGGTAATGCTCGGTGGCCGGAATGACGCCGGCGTCGCTCTGGATCGGCTCCAGCATGATCGCCACGGTGTGCGCATCGACTGCGGCATGCAGGGCTGGCAGGTCGTTGAACGGTACGTGGCAGAAGCCCGGCAGTTGCGGCTCGAAACGATTGTCGCCAGAGGCCGCCAGTGTAGACAGGCTGCGACCATGACAAGCGTTGCTGGCAGTGATGATGCGATAGGCGCCGCTGCGATGCAGTTGGCCCCATTTGCGCGCCAACTTGATGGCCGCCTCGCAGGCTTCCGCACCGCTGTTGAGCAGGTAGGCCTGGTCGCTGCCGGTGCTGTGGCACAGGCGGTCCACCAGGTTCAGTTGGCTGCGGTTGTGCAGGCCGCTGCCAGGGTTGATCAGCGCCTGCGCCTGGTCGGCCAACGCGCGCACCAATACCGAAGGGCTGTGGCCAAGGCTGTTGGCAGCACCGCCTTGGGTAAAGTCCAGGTAGGCACGGTCTTCACTGTCCCATAGCCAGGATCCCTGGCCGCGTACGAAAACCTGTGGCGGACGGGCCACGGTGGGCATCAGTGATTGGCTGGAAAGCTCATCACGCAGCATCGGGGTTTTCGCGTCCAGTAACAGATCATCCAGGCTCGGTGCCGGGCGTCGCAGGTTGAACAGGTTCATGCCTGCACACCCCGCAGGTTGTTGGCAACCCTGGATTGGCGCAAGCCCGTCACGTCGTTTTTTGCCTTGCCTATGTAAACACCATCGCTGTAAACGGTATTCATCTCGCTTCTTGGCCCTGTAAGCCCTGTGAATAGGCGCTAGACTAGGCGCCTTGGGGGCGTACAGCCATTTCGATTTTCCAGCTTTTTCGATAAGTGTTACTTATGGATTTCAAGCAACTGCGTTATTTCGTCGCGGTGTACGAGGAAGGCCATGTCGGCCGGGCTGCAGAGCGCCTGTCGATCTCCCAGCCGGCCTTGTCACAGCAAATCCGCCAGCTGGAGCAGAACCTCGACGTGAGCCTGTTCGAGCGCAGCAGCAAACGCCTATTGCCGACCCTGGCTGCCCACACCTTGTACAACCACGCCCTGCCATTGCTCGATGGCATGCAGCAAGCCGTCGAGGCCCTGCGCCACTTCAAGGGCCAGGCGCTGCGTACCTTGGCCATCGGCGTACTGCAAACCGTGCATACCAGCCTGGTACCGCAGATGCTGGAACGGGTACGCAAGGCCCAGCCGCACCTGGTGGTGCAGATCTACGAGTTGACGGGGCTGGAGATCGAACGCCGCCTGCTCAACGGCTCGCTGGACATCGGCATCAGTTACTTGCCGGCACGCCAGCCCGGTTTGCACGGTGTGCTGCTGTATGAAGATGAACTGAAAGTGGTCATCCCATCCGACCATCCCTTGCGTGAATTCAAGAAGGTCTCCCTCAAGCAAGCGGCGGAACTGCCCATGCTGCTGTTGGGGGAAGAGTTCCAGGTCAGGCAGATCTGGCAGGCACAGTTGGCGAATCTGGGGCGCCGACCACAGGTCCAAGCGGAGCTGAACACCATGGTGGGGATTCTCGACAGCCTGCCCCATACCAAACTGGCGACGGTACTGCCTGGCCGCTCCCAGGACGAACACAGCAGCCAAGCGCTGTTGTGGAAGCCCTTGAGCGAGCCACGGGTGCCGCTGAAGGTGGGGTTGGTGTGTCGGGATGTGCAACGGCAACAGGCGACGCTTGAGTTGCTGCGCACCTTGCTCGAAGACGTGATGAACGGTCCCCATGGGCCGACGGCCACAGTAGACGGGCTGGCCTGAACTTTTTCGCAGGCAATAAGAAAACCCCGCCGAAGCGGGGCTTTGCAGACTGTTTCCCTGACATCCATTTCACTCCGCCACCCTGGCAGAATCCTACGTGTCCCTGTTGTTGCTTTGCGCTTCCTGCGCGACGTCCATGTGAAGTAGATTAGCTGTGGATCCAATCTGGCGATAGAGGACGATTAGCAGCACGTCACGTAAGAGAATGCTTACACGCCCTCCCCCGCTTAGAACTGCGCTTCGTCCAGCAAGAACAGCGATTCACTGCCGGCTTTGACCGAGGCGCTCAGGGAGTTAATGCGCGGCAGCAGGCGGGCAAAGTAGAAGCGCGCCGTCCCCAATTTGCTGGCGTAGAAGTCTTCCTGGGCCTCTTTACCCAAGGCCGCCTTGGCCATCAGCGCCCACATGTAAGCATAGGCCATGTAGCCAAAGGCGTGCAGATACTCCACCGAGGCCGCGCCGATTTCATTCGGGTTGGTCTTGGCACGGTCCAGCACCCAGGCGGTCAAGGTGTCGAGCTCGTCCACCGCAGCGCTCAGGGGCTGGGTGAACTCAGCCAGGTCGCTGCTGGCAGTGCTGATGAAATGGCGGATCTCATCGGCAAACAGGGTGTAGAACGCCCCGCCGCTGCCAACGATCTTGCGCCCCATCAAGTCCAGCGCCTGGATACCGTTGGTGCCTTCGTAGATCTGGGTGATGCGCACATCACGCACCAGTTGCTCCTGGCCCCACTCGCGAATGTAACCATGGCCGCCGAAAATCTGCTGGCCGTGCACGGTGGTTTCCAGGCCCAGGTCGGTGAGGAACGCCTTGGAAACCGGGGTCAGCAGCGCCACCAGGTCATCCGCGCGCTTGCGGGTCGCGGCGTCTTCGCTGAACTTGGCGGTGTCCAGTTGCATCGCCACATAAGTGGAGAACGCCCGGCCGCCTTCGTTTGCCGCCTTCATGGTCAGCAACATGCGACGCACGTCAGGGTGGTTGATGATCGGGTCGGCGATCTTGTCCTTGGCCTTGGGGCCGGTCGGCGAACGGCTTTGCAGACGGTCACGGGCGTACTCAACAGCGTTCTGGTAAGAACGCTCGCCAGTCGCCAGCCCCTGGATGCCGACGCCCAGGCGCTCGTAGTTCATCATGGTGAACATCGCCGCCAGGCCACGGTTCGGCTCGCCGACCAGGTAGCCAACGGCTTCGTCGAAGTTCATCACACAGGTCGCAGAGGCCTGGATGCCCATCTTGTGTTCGATCGAGCCACAGGTCACCGGGTTGCGCGCGCCCAGGCTGCCATCGGCATTGACCATGAACTTGGGCACCAGGAACAACGAGATGCCCTTGGGACCGGCCGGGGCGTCCGGCAACTTGGCCAGCACCAGGTGGATGATGTTGTCGGTGAGGTCGTGTTCGCCACCGGTGATGAAGATCTTGGTGCCGCTGACCTTGTAGGAACCGTCCGCCTGAGGCTCAGCCTTGGTGCGAATAATCCCAAGATCGGTGCCAGCATGCGGTTCGGTCAGGCACATGGAACCGGCCCACACCCCTGCGTACATATTCGGCAGGTAGGTGGCTTTGAGTTCGTCACTGGCGTGGGTATTGATCGACACGCAGGCGCCGGACGTCAGCATGGGGTACAGGCCAAACGCCAACCCCGAGGAGTTGATCATTTCTTCGACCTGGGCCGATACGGCCTTGGGCATGCCCATGCCACCGTAGGCTGGATCGCCACCAACGCCGACCCAGCCGCCTTCGGCGTAGGTCTTGTAGGCTTCGGGGAACCCGGCCGGGGTAGTGACCACGCCGTTGTCCCAGCGGCAACCTTCTTCGTCGCCGCTGCGGCTCAAGGGGGCGATGGTCTTGGCGGTGACTTTGCCGGCTTCCTCAAGGATCGCCTCGACGGTTTCAGCATCCACGGTCTCGGCCAGGGCCGGCAGTTGCGCCCACAGCTTGGCAACCTCGAATACTTCGTTGAGGACGAAGCGCATATCGCGCAGCGGCGCTTTGTAGTCAGCCATGGCAAACCTCGTGAGAACGTTAAAAGTGATTCGGTAGGATCGGTTTCACAGACCCAGAGTGTAACCGAACAACTTTTGTGACACATAGGGTCTGCTTGTGACCAACAAGTATTTTTCAGTCACAACGTTCCCTGTAGGAGCCGGTAACCCGGCGCCTACAAGGCGAACAGTTCGGCAGGCAGGCTCATCAGGCAGTCACTGCCCGCTTCCACCGCCGCGCGATGGGCACTGGTGCGCGGTAACAGGCGCTTGAAATAAAACTCGCAGGTCGCCAGCTTGCCCCGGGCGTAATCGCCATCGCCATTGCCCGCATCCAACTGCGCCTGGGCCACCAGGGCCATGCGCAACCACAGGTAGGCGTGGATGATGTAACCGCTGTACATCAAGTAATCCAGGGCGGCGGCGCCGACTTCATCGGGGTTTTTCATCGCGGCCATGCCGACCTTGGTGGTCAATTCGCCCCATTGCTGGTTCAGCTCATTGAGCTGCGTGACCTGGGCCTTGAGTTGCGGGTGCTCGGCATGCGCCGCGCAAAACTTATGCACAATTTTGGTAAAGCCAAGCAGCAACTTGCCCTGGCTGCCCAGCACCTTGCGCCCCAGCAAATCCAGGGCCTGGATACCGTTGGTGCCTTCGTAGATCGGCGCGATCCGACAATCGCGCACCAGTTGCTCCATGCCCCACTCACGGATAAAACCGTGGCCACCAAACACCTGCATGCCGTGGTTGGTCACTTCCAGGCCGGTTTCGGTCATAAAGGCTTTGCAGATCGGCGTGAGGAACGCCAGCAAATCCTCCGCTTCCTGGCGTTGCTGCGGGTCGTCGCCCAGGTGCGCGGTGTCCAGCAGTTGCGCGGTGAAGTAAGTCAGGGCGCGGTTGCCTTCGTTGAAGGCTTTCATGGTCAGCAACATGCGCCGCACATCGGGGTGCACGATGATCGGATCTGCCGGCTTATCCGGCGCCTTGGCGCCCGTCAGGGAGCGCATCTGCAAGCGGTCGTTGGCGTACTTGATCGCGCCCTGGAAGCTCGCCTCCCCCAGGCACAGCCCCTGCATGCCCGTGCCCAGGCGCGCATGGTTCATCATGGTGAACATGCAGTTCAGGCCCTTGTTGGCCTCGCCAATCAAGTAACCCTCGGCACCATCGAAATTCAGCACGCAGGTGGCCGAGGCCTTGATCCCCATCTTGTGTTCGATGGAGCCGCAACTGACCCCATTGCGCGCCCCGGAATCGGCGAGGAACTTGGGCACGATAAACAGCGAAATACCCTTGGTGCCAGCAGGCGCATCCGGCAACTTGGCCAACACCAGGTGGATGATGTTTTCGCTCATGTCGTGCTCGCCGGCGGAGATGAAGATTTTGCTGCCGGTTACCGCGTAGCTGCCATTGGCCTGGGGCACGGCGCGGGTCTTGATGATGCCCAGGTCCGTGCCGCAATGGGCTTCGGTCAGGCACATGGTGCCCGTCCACTGGCCGGCGGTGAGTTTGCTCAGGTAGGTGTCTTTTTGCTCTGCGGTGCCGTGGGCATGGATCGCCGACATGGCGCCGTGGGTCAGGCCCGGGTACATGCCCCAGGAGGTGTTGCTGGAGCCGATCATCTCGCTGAGCACCAAGCCCAGGGAAGACGGCAGGCCCTGGCCGCCGTAGGCCGGGTCCGCCGCCAGGCCGTGCCAACCGCCTTCGACGTATTGTGCGAAGGCTTCCTTGAAGCCTTTGGGGGTGGTCACCACGCCATTGTCGAAATGGCAGCCTTCTTCGTCCCCCGTACGGTTCAACGGCGCAAGCACGTTCTCGCAGAACCTGGCGCCTTCTTCGAGGATCGCGCTGACCATATCCGGGCTGGCCTCGGTGGCCCCCAGGGCAGCGTAGTGAGCTGGGAAATCAAACACGTGATCGATCAGAAAGCGCATGTCACGCAGGGGGGCTTTATAGGCAGGCATGGTGATGTCTCCGGCGGCAGATTGTTTAAACCTACTGCCGCCAGGGGCCCCGGACAATCACTGTACAGGCGCTGAATACATCACCATCACTCAACCGGCAGCGCCCTGCATGCGCACCGCGCCACGGCGGTTCTGGCCAGCCGCCACCACGCAGTTACGCCCGGCGCCCTTGGCGTTGTACAGCGCCTGGTCGGCGCACTTAAGCACTTCTTCCGGGGTGCGCTGCTCGGCCTGGCGCTCGGCGACGCCGATGCTCACGGTGACCGAGACACTGGAATCGCCGCCGCCCGAACGGCGCTGGCGACCTTGGTGGTCGTCCTGGGGGCGACTGTCCTGATTGCGCAACTTGATGTGGTAGTTGGCAATGATCTCGCGGATTTCTTCCAGGTGCGGCAGGCATTCATCCAGGGTCTTGCCGGCAAACACCACGGCAAACTCTTCGCCACCATACCGATAGGCCCGGCCACCGCCGCTGACTTTCGACAGTTTGCTGGCGACCAACCGCAGCACCTGGTCGCCGACGTCGTGGCCGTGGGTGTCGTTGAAGCGCTTGAAGTGGTCGACGTCGCTCATCGCCAGCACATAGTTGCGCCCCAGGCGCTGCATGCGTTCATTGAGGGCGCGGCGTCCCGGCAGGCCGGTGAGTTCATCGCGAAAGGCCATCTGATAGGCCTCATGGGACACACCCGCAGCAATCATCAACATCACCTGGCTGCACATGATGTTCAGGGTGAACGGCAGGATGAAAGTCTGCGGCAACATCCAGAACATTCCCAGCAACCCTACCAACTGCGCGGCGTGCAGCGGCCGAGGCTCGCGCCAGTACTGCGCCGCCAATGCGACAAAGCCAAGCAGGAACATCGGGTACGACAGTTGGATCAAGCTCATCCACGCGCCATGCAGCGCCGGCCAGCGAATCTCCGCCAGCCAGTTGAGCAACGGCCCCGGGTAACTCTGCTCCAGGCCCAGGGCCACGCTGCCTACGGCAAGCAGCACCGCGCAGCGTGCGACAAAGTCGCGGAACAGGTGGGTTTTCTCCTGCCACAAGGCATAGATGCTGAACAGCAGCGGCAACAGCAGGCACACCAGGTGGAACACCACGGCGGCGTCTTCGCGCACGCGGCCATGGTCACGATAGAAATCGGTCTGGGTGTCCAGCAGGAAGTAGGCGACGTACACCGTCACCATCAGGAACAGTTCACGCTGGCGACGGTACACCGCGCAATAGGCACCGCCCAGCAACAGCACCAGGGTCGGCAGGACGTTGAACAGCGAGGTGAAGAAAACGCTGAGGTCCTTGACGTAAGCAGCCGACAACCCCGCCAGCAATAACAGCAACGATGGTAGGAAATGACTGAAACGTACAGCGGACGCGCGCGACAAGGGTAAAGCTCCGACCCACAAAAAAAGATGGCATAGTGCCTTCATTGCTCACAGTTAAGCACATTCAATGTGACCTGCATCACATTGCCATCACTGTAACGGCAGCAAGGAGCAATCCCTGAGCGCGCCGCTCAGGTTTTTTCAGCCTCCCACAAAAAAGCCGCCGCTCCCGAAAGAGCGGCGGCTTGGCAGGGAACCGGCCTAGGCTTAGTAGCCCAGGTCGAAGTTCTCTTCTTTCATGTCCATCAGGTTGTTGGCGCCCGACAGCATGGTGGCTACGTGGGTGCGGGTACGCGGCAGGATGCGCTGGAAGTAGAAGCGCGCTGTCTGCAGCTTGGCGGTGTAGAAGCCTTCTTCGCTGGTGCCGGCAGCCAGTTTTTCGGCAGCCAGGCGTGCCATGTCGGCCCAGAAGTAAGCCAGGCAGGCATAACCGGAGTACATCAGGTAGTCCACGGAGGCGGCACCGACTTCTTCACGGTCCTTCATGGCCGCCATGCCGACCTTCATGGTCAACTCGCCCCATTCCTTGTTCAGTGCAGCCAGCGGTGCGACGAACTCGCTGACCGCTGCGTTGCCTTCGTTGGCCTGGCAGAACTTGTGCACGATCTTGGTGAAGCCCTTGAGCGCTTCGCCCTGGGTCATCAGCACTTTACGGCCGAGCAGGTCCAGGGCCTGGATGCCGGTGGTGCCTTCGTACAGCATCGAGATGCGGCTGTCGCGAACGTTCTGCTCCATGCCCCACTCGGCGATGAAGCCGTGGCCGCCGTAGATCTGTACGCCGTGGTTGGCGGATTCAAAACCGACTTCGGTCATGAACGCCTTGGCGATCGGGGTCATGAACGCCAGCAGGCCATCTGCCTGTTTCTTGGCTTCGTCATCGGTGCCGTATTTGACGATGTCCACTTGCTTGGCGGTGAAGTACACCATCGCACGGTTGCCTTCGGCGAAGGCTTTCATGGTCAGCAGCATGCGGCGTACATCAGGGTGCACGATGATCGGGTCCGCGGCCTTGTCCGGCGCTTTCGGGCCAGTCAGGGAGCGCATTTGCAGGCGGTCACGGGCATATTTGAGGCCACCCTGGAAACCGATCTCGGCGTGGGACAGGCCTTGCAGCGCGGTACCCAGGCGAGCGGTGTTCATAAAGGTGAACATGCAGTTCAGGCCTTTGTTCGCAGGGCCGATCAGGTAACCGGTGGCCGCGTCGAAGTTCATCACGCAGGTGGCGTTGCCGTGGATGCCCATCTTGTGTTCCAGGGAACCACAGGACACCGCGTTGCGCTCACCCACCGAACCATCGGCGTTGGGCAGGAACTTAGGCACGATAAACAGCGAAATGCCTTTGGTGCCAGCCGGAGCATCCGGCAGGCGGGCCAGTACGATGTGGACGATGTTGTCGGCCATGTCGTGCTCACCGGCCGAGATGAAGATCTTGGTGCCGGAGACTTTGTAGGAACCGTCGGCCTGAGGTTCGGCCTTGGTGCGCAGCATGCCCAGGTCGGTACCGCAGTGCGGTTCGGTCAGGCACATGGTGCCGGTCCACTCGCCCGAGACCAGTTTGGTCAGGTAGGCATCTTGCTGCTCGGGGGTGCCGTGCTCGGAAATGGTATTCATCGCGCCATGGGACAGGCCTGGGTACATGCCCCACGACCAGTTGGCTTCACCGACCATCTCGCTGACGGCCAGGCCCAGGGATTCCGGCAGGCCTTGGCCGCCGTGCGCGACGTCGTGGGCCAGGCTCGGCCAGCCGCCTTCGACGAATTGCTTGTAGGCTTCTTTGAAACCAGTAGGGGTTTTAACGCCTGACTCGCTCCAGGTGCACCCTTCGATGTCACCGACGCGGTTCAACGGGGCCAGCACTTGCTCACAAAACTTGGCGCCTTCTTCGAGAATGGCGTCAACCATGTCTGGGGTAGCGTCCTGGCAAGCCGGCAGACTCTGATAGTGCGCTTCGTAGCCGAGCAGTTCGTCACGAACGAAGCGAATATCACGCAAGGGGGCCTTGTAGTCAGGCATAGCGATAAACCTCTGCTGATGAATCCTGGAATGAACAACCGCGTGGATTTGTTGTAGCGGTCAAACAGTTGTTTGAAACATACGTTTACGACCAATCCTTGTCAAGCGCCCAGCGGCTGCCGTTTGTCATGACGCAGGTCAACGCCAGGCGCGACGAGGCCTGCAGCGTGATGCCGCACAGGATTTCCAGGGGGAAAAATGGCAGGAGCCGGCTGGCCGGCGATTGCGGTGTGCCAGGCAGGCCGCGATCGCCGGCCAGCCGGCTGCTACAGGAGAGTCAGGGGGATCAGGCGTAGGTGTCGATCAATGTGCCGAGCATTTCGTCGGAAGCCTTGGCGACTTTCGCGCCCAGCTCCACCTGGAACTTGCCTTCGGCCAGTTCCACCATATTGCTCGCCGAGTCGGTCGGCTGGCCGCGATTGACCGCTTGCAAACGGTCATTCTGCGCATCCGAAGGCTGGCTGGTGGCGGCACTGGCAATTTTGCCGGCGGCCTGGTCGACGCGGTTCTGCCCGGCCTGGATAGTGTTCAGGCCCGAATAAAACGCGCTACTTCCAGAGATGTCCATGGCGTGCACCTGCCTTGCAATCAATCGTGAACCCTTATTGAAGCAGACAATCTGGCAAAAGGCCCGTCAATAACACTAATGGCATAATGCCTTATCGCTAGGAAAAACTAATCAAGCAAGTCCAGTTGCAGGTACTCGGCCACCGCTTCGGCCGTGGGCTGCTTGAGGCGCGGCACCCGGCCCAGGCACGGCGCCGGCAGGCGTTCGGCCAAGGTGGCGAGGTTTTCTTCCAGACGGGAGGTCTTCGGGTCGATGATATTGGCCACCCAGCCCGCCAACGGCAGACCGTCCCGGGCGATGGCTTCGGCGCTCAACAATGCATGATTGATACAGCCCAGGCGCACGCCCACCACGAGGATCACCGGTAGCTGCAAAGCCTTGGCCAAGTCCGACAGGTTGTCCTGGTCAGCCAGCGGCACGCGCCAGCCACCTGCACCTTCGATCAGGGTGAAATCCGCGTGTTTTTCGAGGATGTGCTGCATCGGCTTGAGCAGGGCCTGCACGGTCAACGCCACGCCAGCTTCACGGGCCGCCAGGTGCGGCGCGATGGCGGGCTCGAAGGCCAGTGGATTGACCTCGGCATAGGTAAGCGGCAACGAGCACTCGGCCAGCAAGGCTAGGGCATCGGCGTTGCGCAAGCCACGGGGCGTTACTTCACAGCCCGAGGCCACCGGCTTGCCGGCGGCGGTACTCTTGCCCGCTTGCCGCGCGGCGTGCAGCAGGCCGGCCGCAACGGTGGTCTTGCCGACATCGGTGTCGGTGCCGGTAATGAAATAGGCAGCGCTCATAGTGGTTTCTCCAATACGGCGTACACGACTTGATAGGTTGCCGGCAGGCCCTGAGCCTGGCGGAACTGCTCATAGGCCTGCACCAGTGCAACAATCCGCGCGCGGCCCGTCAAGCCACCCGGGCGTCCCGGGTTCAGATTATGCGCGCCCAAGGCTTTCAATTCGTGGGTCAGGCTGCGCACATCCGGGTAATGCAGTACATGGGGGCGCTGCTCCAGGCTCACCACACGCAAGCCACTGGCCGCACACAGCTGTTGATAAGCACTGAACGGGCGGAAGCGATTGACGTGCACCATCCCGTCCGCCGCCCGCCAACTTTCGCGCAGCTCATCCAGGGTGCCGACGCACAGGCTGGCAAACGCCAGCACCCCGCCAGGCTGCAGCACGCGCCGGGCTTCGCTGAGCACCGCGGCAAAATCGGCACACCACTGCACCGCCAGGCTGGAAAAAATCAGCTCGCAGCTGCCGTCCTGTAGCGGCAAACGCTCGGCATCCCCGGCGATAAAATGCTCGGCACCGCCCAAGGGCCGTGCGTGATGGAGCATACCTTCGGCGATATCCAGCGCCAGGCCTTGGCCCTGGGCAAACGCCTGGTTCAATGCACGGCTGAAGAACCCGGTGCCGCAGCCCAGGTCGAGCCAGCGCCGGGGCTGCAACGCCGACGGCAAGCGCCCGAGCAACTCGCCGCCCACATCACGCTGCAACGCGGCCACGCTGTCATAACTGGCCGCCGCCCTGGAAAACGACGCCGCGACCTGGCGCTTGTCGGGCAAGGCGCCCGGCAGTGGAGGATGGGACAAATCAGTCATCACCGCACTCATGCAAAAAAGCCTGGATCGCCCCCGCCACTCCGTGGGGGTTATCCAGTAGGAAAGCGTGGCCGGCCTGTTCAATCAGACCGACTTCAACATCTGGCAGTAACTTCAACAGGTCAGTGGCCGCCTCACAGGGCACCAACTCGTCCAGGCCGGCAAACAGATGCAACTGTGGGCCACGAAAAGCCTGCAAGGCCTCGCGGGTGTCCAGTTGCGCGAGCAGCTCAAGACCGCTCATCAATACACTGGACGGGGTAGCCGGCGCGCTGCTGACCAGCAAGCGCGCGATGCCCCGTGGGTCTTGCGTACCCTTGGCACACAGCAGGCCGAAGCGTTTGAGGGTGACTTGCGAGTCGGCATGGCAGCCGGCCAGGAACCCATCGAAAGCCTGCGCCGCCATCCCATTGGGCCAGCCCTCATGCGCCACAAAACAGGGGTTGCTGGCCAAGGTCAGCAAGCCGCAGCAGCGCTCGCCGCGCCGTGCCGCCAACTCAGAGGCGAGCATCCCGCCCAACGACCAGCCGCCCAGCCAGGCGTTATCCGGCAAGGTGGCGTCGAGTTCGTCGAGCCATTCGTTCAGGTCGCCGCCCGGCAGCGCCGGCAGTGGTTCGATATCCACCCGCAGGCGCTCGTCCAGGCCGCGCAAGGCGGCGGCCAAGGGCTCCAGCGGCGAGACACCCAGGCCCCAGCCGGGAAGCAATATCAGTCGGTCACGCATGGTCGGACTCCCGGCCTGACAAGCGGAAACACTCGTCCAATGCGTCTAACAATAGTCGTACCTGCGCCTCGCTGTGGGCGGCGGTCAAGGTCACGCGCAAGCGCGCGCTGCCGGCCGGCACCGTGGGCGGGCGGATGGCTGTGACCATGATCCCGCGCTCGCGCAGCATCTGTGACAGGCGTATCGCCCGGCCACTGTCGCCAACCATGATCGGCTGGATCGGCGTGAAGCTGTCCATCAACGCCAGGCCGATCTGCTCGGCGCCCTGGCGGAACTGGCGGATCAGCGTGCGCAGATGCTCGCGCCGCCAGTGCTCGCTGCGCAGCAGCGCCAGGCTTTTCAGGGTCGCGCAGGCCAGCGCTGGCGGTTGGCTGGTGGTGTAGATGTACGGGCGGGCGAACTGGATCAGGCTTTCGACCAGATCCTCACTGCCAGCCACAAACGCCCCGGCGGTGCCAAAAGCCTTGCCCAGGGTGCCGACCAGTACCGGCACATCCTCCTGGCTCAGGCCGAAATGCTCGACGATCCCGCCGCCCGTGGCGCCCAGCGGTCCGAAGCCATGGGCGTCATCCACCATCAACCACGCGCCTTTGGCCCGGGTTTCGCGGGCCAGGGCCGGCAGGTTCGCCAGGTCGCCGTCCATGCTGAACACGCCGTCGGTCACCACCAGGGTATTGCCGCAGGCCTTTTCCAGGCGCTTGGCCAGGCTGACCGCATCGTTATGCAGATAGCGATTGAAGCGCGCACCGGACAGTAAACCCGCATCCAGCAGGGACGCGTGGTTGAGCCGGTCTTCGAGCACCGTATCGCCCTGCCCCACCAAGGCGGTGACGGCACCGAGGTTGGCCATGTAACCGGTGGTGAACAGCAGCGCACGCGGGCGCCCGGTGAACTCGGCCAGCGCTTCCTCTAACTCATGGTGCGGGGTGCTGTGGCCAACCACCAAGTGCGAGGCGCCACCGCCCACGCCCCAGCGGGCCGCGCCGGCCTGCCAGGCCTCGATGACTTGCGGGTGATTGGCCAGGCCCAGGTAGTCGTTGTTGCAAAAGGCCAATAACGGCTGGCCGTCCACCACCACCTGCGGGCCCTGGGGGCTTTGCAGCAGCGGGCGCTGGCGGTAGAGATGGTCTGTACGGCGGGCAGCGAGGCGCGCGGCGAGATCGAAAGACATGCTGGCCTCGATAAATCAGGTTGAATCCGACCCACTGTGGGAGCTAGCTTGCCTGCGATAGCGCAGGGTCAGTCGATCAATCAGGTGACTGATAGGTCGCTATCGCAGGCAAGCCAGCTCCCACATTTGGATTGCATTCCAATAGGGAGATGGGGTTCAGACGGCAGCGTTGTAGAACTGCTCGCTGCTTTTCTGCTCGACCAACGCCTGCTCAATCGCCGCCTGGTGCACTTCATCGGCATGTTCTTCGCGGGCTTCGGGCAGGATGCCCAGGCGCGAGAACAGTTGCATGTCCTTGTCCGCCTGCGGGTTGGATGTGGTGAGCAATTTATCGCCATAGAAGATCGAGTTGGCACCGGCAAAAAACGCCAGGGCCTGCATCTGCTCGTTCATCGCTTCGCGGCCAGCGGACAGGCGCACATGGGATTGCGGCATCAGGATGCGCGCCACGGCGAGCATGCGGATAAAGTCGAACGGGTCGATATCCTCGGCATTCTCCAGCGGCGTACCGGCCACCTTGACCAGCATGTTGATGGGTACCGACTCCGGATGCTCCGGCAGGTTGGCCAGTTGGATCAGCAGGTTGGCGCGGTCGTCCAGGGACTCGCCCATGCCGAGGATGCCGCCCGAGCAGATCTTCATCCCCGAATCACGTACATACGCCAGGGTTTGCAGGCGCTCGCTGTAGGTGCGGGTGGTGATGATCGAGCCGTAGAACTCCGGCGACGTATCCAGGTTGTGGTTGTAGTAGTCCAGGCCGGCCTGGGCCAGGGCCTCGGTCTGATCCTGGTCAAGACGCCCGAGGGTCATGCAGGTTTCCAGGCCCATGGCCTTCACCCCTTTGACCATCTGCAACACGTAAGGCATGTCTTTGGCCGACGGGTGCTTCCAGGCCGCGCCCATGCAGAAGCGGGTCGAACCGATGGCCTTGGCGCGCGCAGCCTCTTCGAGGACCTTCTGCACTTCCATCAGCTTTTCTTTTTCCAGGCCGGTGTTGTAGTGGCCCGACTGCGGACAATATTTGCAATCTTCCGGGCAGGCGCCGGTCTTGATCGACAACAAGGTGGACACCTGCACGCGGTTGGCATCGAAGTGCGCGCGGTGCACGGTCTGCGCCTGGAACAACAGGTCATTGAACGGCTGGACGAACAGGGCTTTGACTTCGGCCAAAGACCAGTCGTGACGCAAGGTGGCAGTGAGGCTGGCGCTCATGGGCGATTCCTTGTTTATGCTTGGGCAAGCGCTGTGGGTAGGGCAATACCCACAGGCACGACACGGATGCTCGGCATATTTAAGGAAGATTCATGCACTGTCAACCTGACTACAAACATGAGGTTTACATCTGGTTAAAAAGCAACCAGACATGCCTACTCTGCGATGAAGCCACACATTCAGCCGCGACCCTGTGCAATACCTGCGAAATCGACCTGCCGTGGCTGACGGACGGCTGCGAGGTGTGCGCCCTGCCCTTGCCGATCAGCGGGCTGGTCTGCGGCCAATGCCAGCGCTCGCCGCCTGCATTCAGGCAAGTGGTCGCGCCTTGGACCTATGGCTTTCCGCTGGACAGCCTGATCAGCCGCTTCAAGCACCAGGGCAGATGGCCGCTAGGGCAGATGCTGGCGAGCTTGTTGCGCCAATGCCTGCAAGACCGCTTCGACAACACCGAACTGGCCCGCCCCGACCGCCTACTCCCGGTGCCGATGGCCGCTAAACGCCTGCGCCAACGCGGCTACAACCAGGCCGCCATGCTCGCCCGCTGGCTGAGCCGGGACCTGGACCTGCCCCTGGATGAACACCTGCTGTTGCGCCCCCATGACACCGTTGCCCAGCAACAGCTGGACGCCAAACAGCGCCAGCGCAACCTACTCAAGGCCTTTGCCCTGGCCCCCGGCGCACAGGTGCAGGGCCAGCATCTGGCCCTGGTGGACGATGTGCTGACCACCGGCGCCACCGCCCACAGCCTGGCCCGCCTGCTGATGCAGGCCGGTGCGCGCCAGGTCGACGTGTATTGCCTGGCGCGCACGCCCAAGCCCGGCACATGACTTGACTCTGGCGGCGCGTGCCCGCAACGTCCCGGGTATTCCAAGCCAGTGTGCAGCCGTTCGCCATGCCTTTACCGTCCCTGTTGAGCCAACATATTGTCCGCCGCCCGCAGCGCATCGCCTTGCTGCAACATATCGCCGAGCAAGGCTCCATCACCCGCGCCGCAAAAAGTGCCGGCTTGAGCTACAAGGCCGCGTGGGATGCCATCGATGAGCTGAACAACCTGGCGCAAAAGCCCCTGGTCGAGCGCAGCGTCGGCGGCAAGGGCGGCGGTGGTGCGCGACTTTCGGCAGAAGGTGAGCGGGTGTTGCGCCTGTATCAGCGCCTGCAAACCCTGCAAGCCCAGGTGTTGGAGGCCGCCGAAGACGCCAGCGACCTCAACCTGCTGGGCCGCCTGATGCTGCGCACCAGCGCGCGTAATCAATTGCATGGCCAGGTGGTCGCCATCGACAGCCACGGCCGCAATGATCGAGTACGCCTGGAACTGGCCGGTGGCTTGACCCTCGATGCCCAGATCACCCATGACAGCACCCTGCGCCTGGAACTGGAAACCGGTACGCAAGTAGTGGCCTTGATCAAGGCTGGCTGGCTGGAGCTGATCGCGGCTGACCAGGCGCCGGTGCCTGGGTTTAACTGCATGGGCGGCCAGGTCGAGGCCATCCTTGATGCCGATGATGGGCCCAGTGAGGTGCGCATTGTCTTGCCCAGTGGCCTGGTGCTGTGCGCGTTGGCAGCGCCCGAGCAGCTCAAGGCGCTGGGGGCGGGTGAAGGCACGCAGGTTCAGGTGCAGTTTGCGCCGAGCAATGTGTTGTTGGGCACGCCGGTTTAGCTGATCTTCAGGGCCCATCGCGGGCAAGCCCGCTCCCACACGATGGCACACGCGCCACCTATCCACGGCCCGGTGCGCTACCATACCCGGCCGGACGCGGCGACCTGCTGCGCGCAGGAGTTCGCATGGCCCACCCGTTTGAAACATTGACCCCCGACCTGGTTCTCGACGCTGTCGAAAGCATCGGTTTTCTCAGCGACGCCCGCGTCTTGGCGCTCAACAGCTACGAGAATCGTGTCTATCAAGTCGGCATCGAAGACTCCGAGCCGCTGATCGCCAAGTTCTACCGGCCCCAGCGCTGGACCAACGAGGCAATCCTCGAAGAACACCGCTTCACCTTCGAACTGGCCGAGTGCGAAGTCCCGGTCGTGGCGCCGATGATCCACAACGGCGAAAGCCTGTTCGAACACGCGGGTTTCCGTTTCACCCTGTTCCCCCGCCGTGGTGGCCGGGCGCCGGAGCCAGGCAATCTCGATCAGTTGTACCGCCTCGGGCAGTTGCTTGGGCGCTTGCATGCTGTCGGCGCCACCCGCCCTTTCGAGCACCGCGAAGCCCTGGGCGTGAAGAACTTCGGCCATGACTCCCTGAACACCTTGCTCGAAGGCAATTTCATCCCCAAGAGCCTGTTGCCCGCCTACGAATCCGTGGCCCGCGACCTGCTCAAGCGCGTTGAGGATGTGTACAGCGCCACGCCGCACAAGAACATCCGCATGCATGGCGACTGCCACCCCGGCAACATGATGTGTCGCGACGAGATGTTCCATATCGTCGACCTCGACGACTGCCGCATGGGCCCGGCGGTGCAGGATCTGTGGATGATGCTGGCCGGCGATCGGCAGGAATGCCTGGGGCAGCTGTCGGAACTGATGGACGGCTACCAGGAATTCCACGATTTCGATCCCCGCGAACTGGCGCTGATCGAACCCCTGCGCGCCCTGCGCCTGATGCACTACAGCGCCTGGTTGGCGCGGCGCTGGGATGACCCGGCGTTCCCCCACAGCTTCCCGTGGTTCGGCAGCGAACGGTACTGGGGCGACCAGGTGCTGGCGCTGCGCGAGCAACTGTCTGCACTCAACGAAGAACCCCTGAAATTGTTCTGACCCCGGTAGGAGCCGGCTTGCTGGCGATGGCATCCTCAACAGCCCCCAACCCGAGGGCGCCATCGCCGGCACGTTTTGTGGCGATTGAGTTTTCAGCACACATTTGCTGACAAACATCCTTACAATCGCCGCATTGTTAGTTGCCTAAGCAAGGATTCTGCATGCAAGCCGCCAACCCGCGTCGCGGGTACATCCTGGGCCTGAGTGCCTACGTCATCTGGGGCCTGTTCCCGCTCTACTTCAAAGCCATCGCCAGCGTGCCGGCTGCCGAAATCATCGTCCACCGCGTGCTGTGGTCGGCGCTGTTCGGCGGTTTGCTGCTGCTGGTGTGGAAACACCCCGGCTGGTGGCGCGAACTGCGGGACAACCCCAAGCGCCTGGCGATCCTGGCGTTGAGCGGCTCGTTGATCGCGGGCAACTGGCTGACCTATGTGTGGTCGGTCAACAGTGGGCGCATGCTCGAAGCCAGCCTGGGGTACTACATCAACCCGCTGGTCAACGTGCTGCTGGGCATGCTGCTGCTTGGCGAGCGCCTGCGGCGCCTGCAATGGGTGGCCGTCGGGCTGGCCGCCGTGGGTGTGGCGCAACAGGTGTGGCAGGTGGGGAGTCTGCCGTGGGTCTCGCTGGTGCTGGCGCTGACCTTTGGCTTCTACGGCTTGATCCGCAAGCAGGCGCCGGTCAAGGCGCTGCCCGGGCTGGTGGTGGAAACCTGGATGCTGGTGCCGATCGCCCTGGCGTGGCTGCTGCTCAACCCCACCGCCCATAGTGCCAACCTAGCGTTCTGGAGCACTTCCGAAGCCTGGTGGCTGGTGGCTGCAGGCCCGGTGACGTTGATCCCACTGGTGTGTTTCAACGCTGCGGCGCGACATTTGCCCTACACCACCCTCGGTTTCCTACAGTACCTGGCACCGACCCTGGTGCTGCTGCAGGCGGTACTGCTGTTCGACGAACACATGACGCCAGCCAGCCTGGTGGCCTTTGTGTTTATCTGGGCGGGGCTGGCGGTCTACAGCGTTGATGCGTGGCTCAGCCTGCGCAAACGCTGATCAAATAACGTACAAAACCCTACAAGCCACGGCCGGTGTGGCTTGCAGGGTTTCACCCCAAGGTTATCCACAACCTGATCCCCGGCGTTTGTGCACAAGCCGTTGAAATTGCTCGTTTTTTGCTCAAGGCGCCACAAGCCACGGCCGGCGTGGCCTGGCGCCGGGTCTCTACAGCTTATCCACAGGCCCATGCAAGATTTCCATGAACAACCCTGTGGACGGTTATTCCTCGCTGCGCAGCTGCAACTCCACCATCAAATCATCGGCCAGGGTTTCCAGGGCGGCTTGCAGCGTGTCCAGCGCCAGGCTGGACGGCACGGCCAACGCAGCTTCGGCGTGAAACAACGGGTCGCTGCTCATGGGCGCCGGGCGCACGTCGGTACTCAGGCGTTCCAGGTTGACCCCTTGCTTGCTCAACAGTGCGGTGATCTCGCGCACGATCCCCGGCCGGTCATTGCCCACCAGGGTCATCAGGATCGGCTTGCTCGCCGATGCCTGCGCGCCGCTGCTCTCGCCCACCAGCACACGGATGCCATGGGTAGACAAATCCTCCAGAGCGCTGACCAACTCGCTGCGGTTTTCCATCGGCACGCTGACCCGCAGGATCCCGGCAAATTGCCCGGCCATATGAGCCATGCGACTTTCCAGCCAGTTGCCACCGCGCTCGGCAATGCAGTGGGCAACACGTTCGACTACGCCGGGTTTGTCGGCGGCGATCACGGTGAGTACGAGATGGTCCATGGCAACAGCCCTCTTTTATGGATTAGCCAGTATAGGCAGATGTGCTCATGTAGGAGCCGGGAACCATCGCAGGCAAGCCAGCTTCCGCGTTGACCCCATGGCAGTGAAGAAAAACAAATCGTGTACCATTTTTATATTTATCTGGAACAATCTATTGGTTTTTTGAGAACATCCCATGCCCCGCTGTGACCGTACAACCAAAGTGGGTCGTTAAACGACGTATTTAGTCTAATTTTCACAACCGCAACTCATCATGTAGTATGCCTCGGCGCGCACTACATAACGTTAGGTCGATGTCTGCCCAGGCGCCGTCAGAACCCCGAACACCCCGTCAGCAAGCCTTGCGCCGTTGATTGGAACCGCCCAGCCGCCGTTGATGGCATGTACTGGTGCCTTGGGTTTGTGGTTTAAATGGCCAGAGGCTTCATTGGTAAATTGAAAAGCTGAAAAGCGAATTAGCTCCGCAGAGTGAGGCAAGCAATGACTGAACACGTTCAAGTCGGTGGCCTGCAGGTCGCCAAAGTCCTGTTCGACTTCGTGAACAACGAAGCCATTCCCGGTACCGGCCTGACCGCCGACCAGTTCTGGGCCGGTGCCGACAAGGTCATCCACGACCTGGCACCGAAGAACAAAGCCCTACTCGCCAAACGCGACGATTTCCAAGCGCGGATCGATGCCTGGCACCAGACCCACGCCGGCCAGGCCCACGACGCGGTGGCCTACAAAGCCTTCCTGCAAGATATTGGCTACCTGCTGCCAGAAGCGGCGGATTTCCAAGCGACCACCCAAAACGTCGATGACGAAATCGCCCGCATGGCCGGCCCCCAGCTGGTGGTGCCGGTGATGAATGCGCGGTTCGCCCTCAACGCCTCCAACGCCCGCTGGGGCTCGCTGTACGACGCGCTGTATGGCACCGATGCCATCAGCGAAGCCAACGGCGCCGAGAAAGGCCAGGGCTACAACAAGGTGCGCGGTGACAAGGTTATCGCCTTCGCCCGTGCGTTCCTCGACGAAGCCGCACCGCTCACCGCCGGCAGCCATGTCGACTCCACCGGCTACAAGATTGTCGATGGCAAGCTGATAGTCAGCCTCAAGGGCGGCAGCAACAGCGGCCTGCGCAGCGATGCCCAGTTGATCGGCTACCAGGGCGATGCCGCCCAGCCCATCGCAATTTTGTTGAAGCACAACGGCCTGCATTTCGAAATCCAGGTCGACGCCAGCACCCCGGTCGGCCAGACCGACGCCGCCGGCGTCAAAGACATCCTGATGGAAGCCGCGCTGACCACCATCATGGACTGCGAAGACTCGGTGGCCGCCGTCGATGCCGATGACAAAGTGGTGATCTACCGCAACTGGCTCGGCCTGATGAAGGGCGACCTGACCGAAGAAGTGGCCAAGGGCGGCAAGACCTTCACCCGTACCATGAACGCCGACCGCACCTACACCGGTGTCGATGGCAACGCGGTGACCTTGCATGGTCGCTCGCTGCTGTTCGTGCGTAACGTTGGCCACCTGATGACCATCGACGCGATCCTCGATGCCCAGGGCAATGAAGTGCCCGAAGGCATCCTCGACGGCCTGATCACCAGCCTGGCCGCGATCCACAGCCTCAATGGCAACAACAGCCGCAAGAACAGCCGCACCGGCTCGGTGTACATCGTCAAGCCGAAAATGCACGGCCCGGAAGAAGCGGCGTTCACCAACGAGCTGTTCGGGCGCATCGAAGACGTGCTGAACCTGCCGCGCAACACCCTGAAAGTCGGGATCATGGACGAGGAGCGCCGCACCACGGTCAACCTCAAGGCCTGTATCAAGGCGGCCAGCGAGCGCGTGGTGTTTATCAACACCGGCTTCCTCGACCGTACCGGCGACGAAATCCACACCTCCATGGAAGCTGGCGCGATGGTGCGCAAGGCCGCGATGAAGGCCGAAAAGTGGATCGGCGCCTACGAAAACTGGAACGTCGATATCGGCTTGAGCACCGGCCTGCAGGGCCGTGCGCAGATCGGTAAAGGCATGTGGGCCATGCCCGACCTGATGGCCGCGATGCTCGAGCAGAAGATCGCGCACCCGCTGGCGGGCGCCAACACTGCGTGGGTACCGTCGCCGACCGCCGCTGCGCTGCACGCGCTGCATTATCACAAGGTCGACGTCTTTGCCCGCCAGGCCGAACTGGCCAAGCGCGAACGCGCTTCGGTGGACGATATCCTCACCATCCCCCTGGCGCAGAATACCGACTGGTCCGAGGAAGAAATCCGCAACGAACTGGACAACAACGCCCAGGGCATCCTCGGTTATGTGGTGCGCTGGATCGACCAGGGCGTGGGTTGCTCGAAAGTGCCGGACATCAACGATGTAGGCCTGATGGAAGACCGCGCCACCCTGCGTATCTCCAGCCAGCACATCGCCAACTGGTTGCGCCATGGCGTGGTCAGCCAGGCCCAGGTCATGGAAAGCCTCAAGCGCATGGCGCCGGTAGTGGATCGGCAGAACGCCGGGGATGCGCTGTACCGTCCGCTGGCCCCGGACTTCGACAGCAATATCGCGTTCCAGGCCGCGGTGGAGTTGGTGATTGAAGGGACCCAGCAGCCCAATGGTTATACCGAGCCGGTGTTGCATCGTCGGCGGCGGGAGTTCAAGGCCAGGAATGGTTTGTAACGGGTCACTGAAATGAAAAAGCCCTGGTCATATGGCCGGGGCTTTTTATAGGCCGTGTAGCAAGACTTAACTGACAATAATGACGTAGGTACCCGAAATTACGGCCTGCGAGCCAGCCCCAGAACCCGTTCCATCAACTGTAACGCCGGTCAACGTGCCCGAATGCACATTACCGACCACTTTCACCTGGATAGTGCCTCCAACCGAGTGAGTAAATGTGCGTCCAGCAGGATCCAGATAATCTATTTGAAATTGCGTATGCGGCAACGTATGAGTCCCCTGCCCCAGGGTCTGGCCGTAGTTAATTCCCAGGTGCGTAGTATCACTGGTCGCGACCAGCAGCACCCCAGATGACGAGCCAGAAAATTGATTCGGATAAAAAAGGTTATCGTGTCCATTTACACGCGCCGAGATATTCGCTTCGACTGTTGTGGTGCCATTACATGCATTACTCATGGTGAACTCCTGTTCGCTTCATTAGTTGGGGCACCGATCCCAAACCAGCACCCTCTCAACGATTAAACAGGCCCCCCTCAAACACCCGATACTGTGAAATCTG
Source organism: Pseudomonas sp. HC1(2025) (assembly GCF_058742075.1). Classification (NCBI taxonomy): domain Bacteria; kingdom Pseudomonadati; phylum Pseudomonadota; class Gammaproteobacteria; order Pseudomonadales; family Pseudomonadaceae; genus Pseudomonas; species Pseudomonas sp. HC1(2025). The sequence goes on from NZ_CP196017.1 coordinate 5,326,474, forward strand.
ACAGTGCCGACCAACGGTCCCTCGGCTACGGAGCCATCCCCAACTCGCGCTTGACCATCTTCGCCAACTTCACGCTATCAATCGGCTTGAGCAAAAAGTCCACCACACTCAAATGCATCGCATCAATAACATCCGGCGCCTCGGCATCCCCCGACATGATGATGATCGGCAACGCCGCGCGGGTGGAGCCACGCACTTTTCGGATCAACTCCAGGCCATTGCTGGGCGCCATGCGCAGATCCGTGATCAACAACCCGATGGAGGTACTGGAATTGAGCAGTTGCCATGCCGCCTCGCCACTGTCCGCCGTCATGCAGCGAATGCCATCGAGCCCGAGAATTTCCGCCAGCAGTTCACGGGCGTCTTTATCGTCATCGACGATCAGCACCCGTTGCGGCGGTAGATCAGGCTCCAGCATCACGGCGCTCAGCGCCTCGCGCTCGGCATCACTCAAAATATCTTGGTCGGGCATAGATTTCTCGGCAGTTTCTCTCAATCTCCCAGCACAGAAGTCAGACATCGCCGGAAGGGCGAACAATGTGCACTTCGTCGGATAGATTTCCTAGTGGGAGATCTACGGGGTTTGGACCATATTCATGTAAGGTTTTTCCCTAGTCATTGAAGGCCGGATAGCTACCTAGACTTACGTCCAATGGGCACCCGCCGCGTGGGGGTCGACCATGAGGGACGATAACGACAAAAAAACTGCGGTCATGGTTATGAGTAAAGCTGATGCTTTCACCCAGGCAGGGAAAACTGCGGTGTTGCAGAACATTCACGGCACCCTGCAATTCCTGCAACGCTTCCCGCCGTTCAACCAAATGGAAAACGCCCACCTGGCGTTTCTGGTGGAACAGTGCCAATTGCGCTTCTATGGCCCCGGCGAGAGCATTCTCAAGCCTTCGGCAGGCCCCGTGGAGCACTTCTACATCGTCAAGCAAGGGCGTGTGGTGGGCGAGCGGCCGGATTCGGCGCAAACCACCTTCGAAATCACCACCGGCGAATGCTTCCCCCTGGCCGCGCTGCTGGGGGAGCGGGCGACCCGCACCGAGCACAAGGCCGCCGAAGATACCTTCTGCCTGCAATTGAACAAGCCGGCCTTTATCAAGCTGTTTGCCCTGTCCAGCCCGTTCCGTGATTTTGCCTTGCGCGGGGTCAGCAGCCTGTTGGACCAGGTCAACCAGCAGGTGCAGCAAAAGGCCGTGGAAACCCTCGGTACCCAATACTCGTTGAACACCCGCCTGGGCGAGTTGGCCATGCGCCACCCGGTGACGTGCAGCCCGCTGACGCCGCTGCGCGAGGCGGTCACGCTGATGCACGAGCAGCAGGTCGGCAGCATCGTGGTGGTCGATGAACACAAGGCGCCCCTGGGGATCTTCACCCTGCGCGACCTGCGCCAGGTGGTCGCCGATGGCACCAGCGACTTCAGCCAGGCCATCGAACAGCACATGACCCAGGCGCCGTTTTTCCTCAGCCCGGATCACAGCGCATTTGATGCCGCGATTGCCATGACCGAACGGCATATCGCCCACGTGTGCCTGGTCAAGGATCGGCGCCTGTGTGGCGTGGTGTCCGAGCGCGATCTGTTTTCCCTGCAACGGGTCGACCTGGTGCACCTGGCGCGTACCATCCGCAACGCGCCACGGGTCGACAACCTGGTGGCGATCCGTGGCGAAATCGGCCAGTTGGTCGAACGCATGCTGGCCCATGGCGCGTCCTCGACCCAGATCACCCATATCATCACCCTGCTCAACGACCACACGGTGTGCCGGGTCATCGAGCTGAGCATCGCCGACAAGGGCGACCCCGGCGTGCCGTTCAGTTGGCTGTGTTTCGGCAGCGAAGGCCGCCGCGAGCAGACGCTGCACACCGACCAGGACAACGGCATTCTGTTCGACGCCCGTGACGCGGCCCATGCGGCCGAGATTCGCGGCCTGCTGTTGCCGCTGGCGCAGCAGATCAACCAGAGCCTGGCGCTGTGCGGCTTTACCCTGTGCAAGGGCAATATCATGGCCGGCAACCCCGAACTGTGCCTGTCCCGCGCCGAGTGGGCCCGGCGCTTTGCGGCGTTTATCCGCGAGGCGACGCCTGAGAACCTGCTCAAATCCAGCATCTACTTCGACCTGCGGGTGGTGTGGGGCGATGAACAGGGTTGCGAGCAACTGCGCCAGGGCATTCTTGACCAGGTCGCGGACAATCGCCTGTTCCAGCGGATGATGGCCGAGAACGCCTTGCGCCAGCGCCCGCCGGTGGGGCGCTTCCGTGACTTCGTGCTGACGCGCAAGGGCTCGGACAAGGCCACCCTGGACCTCAAGGTGCAGGGTTTGACGCCCTTCGTCGATGGCGCACGCCTGTTGGCCCTGGCTAACGGGATCGCAGCCAACAACACCCTGGAGCGTTTACGCCAACTGGTGGAGCACGAGGTAATCGAACGCCTGGACGGCGCGGCCTATGAAGAGGCCTACCACTTTATCCAGCAAACCCGCATGCAGCAGCACCAGTTGCAGACCCGCGAGAACCAGCCGTACTCCAACCGGGTCGACCCCGACAGCCTCAACCATCTGGACCGGCGCATCCTGCGTGAATCCCTGCGCCAGGCCCAGCGCCTGCAAAGCAGCCTGGCCCTGAGGTATCAACTGTGAGCCTGTTCAGTTGGCTGCGCCCTGCGCGGCCGGGCCTGGATGCCGGTCAACAGGCGCGCCTGCAACACCTGGCCGCCCCCAAGGCGCTCGGCGAACACAGCTTGCGCGAGCAGCGCTGGGTCGTCCTCGACCTGGAAACCAGCGGCCTGAACCTCAATCGTGACCTGGTGCTGTCGATTGGCGCGGTGGTCATTGAAGACGGTGCCATCGACTTTTCCCAGCAGTTCGAACGCACCCTGCTGCGGGCTCAAACCAAACTCAGCCCCAGCGTACTGATCCACGGCCTCGGCCCCAGTGCGATCGCCGCCGGTTGCGATCCGGCCGAGGCGTTGCTGGACTTCATGGATTTTGTCGGCGACAGCCCGCTGCTGGCGTTCCATGCCCCGTTCGACCAACACATGCTTGGGCGCGCGCTCAAGGACAGCCTGGGGTACCGCCTGGCTCATCCATTCCTCGACGTGGCGGACCTGGCGCCGCTGCTGTGCCCGCAGGCGCATATTCGCGAAGCGGGCCTGGATGACTGGGTCGGCCACTTCAACCTGCAAGTCGGCGAACGCCATCACGCCAGCGCCGACGCCCTGGCCACCGCTGAATTGATGTTGATTCTGTTCAGCCGCGCCCGCCAGCAAGGGCTGGACAGCCCGGCGGTACTGCAACAGCGCCTGAGCCAATGGAAACGCCGCAAGCAGGCCCCCTCCCTATAGGAAGCATCACCCGACCAACGCCAATTGCACCCATCCGCTGCCTCTGCCACAATCGCGAATAATTCTCGTTAGTTTAAACATCTCGATTGGTGATGCCTTGTCGTCAGCCCAAAGTCCCCACAGTGAGCTTGTTGGCACGTTGTACCGTGACCATCGCGGCTGGCTGCTGGCATGGCTGCGGCGCAACGTGGCCTGCCCCAGTCGGGCCGAAGACCTCAGCCAGGACACCTTCATGCGCCTGCTGGGCCGTGAAGAACTGCGCGAACCCCGCGAGCCCCGGGCGTTCCTGGTGGCCATCGCCAAGGGCCTGTTGTTCGACTATTTCCGCCGCGCCGCGCTGGAACAGGCCTACCTCAGCGAACTGATGCTGCTTCCGGAAAGCGAACACCCGTCCCCAGAAGAACAGCACCTGATCCTCGAAGACCTCAAGGCCATCGACCGCCTGCTCGGCAAACTCTCCAGCAAGGCCCGCGCCGCCTTCCTCTATAACCGTCTCGATGGCCTGGGCCACGCCGAAATCGCCCAGCGCCTGGGGGTTTCCGTGCCGCGGGTGCGCCAGTACCTGGCCCAGGGTATTCGCCAGTGCTACATCGCGCTGTATGGCGAGCCGCTGTGACTCAGATCAGTTCCAAACCGGTTTCGGCACGAGTGCTGGATGCTGCGATAGCCTGGCAACTGTCCCTGGATTGCGGGGATCGCAGCGCCGTAGAGCAGGAAGAATTCAACAAGTGGCTGGCCAGCAGCGATGAACATGCCCGCGCCTGGCACCAACTGGGCATGCTCGACCAGCGTTTCAGTGTGGCCAGCGGCCCGGCGCGGGCGGCGTTGCTGCAATCGCGCGAAAGTATCCGCCGCCGGGTGCGCAAGCTCGGCAGTGGCCTGGCCAGTGTGGTGCTGATCTGCGGGCTGGCGCTGTTCGCCGGCCAGCGCTACGCGCCCCTCGACTATTGGCTGGCCGACCAACGCACCGCCACCGGCGAACAACGCACCCTGAAACTGGCCGATGGCACGCTGATCAACCTCAATACCCACAGCGCCATTGATGTGCGCTTTGACGAAAAGCGCCGGGTGATTGTGTTGCAGGACGGCGAGATTCTCGTAGAGACCGGCCATAACGACGCGCGCCCCTTTTTCGTCCAGACCCGCGACGGCAGCCTGCGCGCCCTGGGTACGCGGTTTATCGTCAAGCGCGAGGACGACGGAACGCGGCTCAGCGTGTTGCAGTCGGCCGTCGCGGCGCAGCCCGAGGCGGTGCAGCAGGAGCAGGTGTTCAAGGAAGGCCAGCAGGTGCTGATGCGCCATGACGGCCTTGGCCCGTTGCTCGCCGTCAGTCCCGGCACCGACGCCTGGACCCGCGGCATGCTGGTGGTCGACAACGCGCGGCTGGCGGATGTGGTCGAGGAACTGTCGCGCTATCGCACCGGCTACCTGGGCGTGGACAAAAACGTCGCCGACCTGCGCATCACTGGCAGCTTCCCGCTGCACGACACCGACCTGGCCTTGAATGCCCTGCTGCCGACTTTGCCGGTGCAGATCCAGCAGCGTACGCCATGGTGGGTAAACGTGGCCGCCGGGCCCGCGCCAGGCGGCTCTGCTAGTAACAACTGAATAAAGACAATTTCGAAAAAGTCCAAAAAACTGTCATTTTTCACAGGTTATGAACACTGCCTTTTGCCATCCAATAAGCCTTCGCTTTGCCGGCAACCCGCTGGCTAAAGCGTTTCTGTTAGGCCAACGAGGATGGACCCATGTCAACCCAACTCAATGTTTACCGTCAGAACTATGTCTTTGGCTTTCCTGGCCAAGGCAGCGACCCCTGTGGCGCTTTGGCAGAGTTGTATCAGTGCGTTCCCCAAGCGCGGGAGCAAATTGACGCGACCCTGGCGATCATCGAACACCAGGCGGCCCAATACGAGCCAGATCCGCACCCTGGATTAGTGACCCAGGTTCTGCTGACCCATGATCACGCACTCCCCCTGCCTTCCGGCGTTGCCCAGTTGGCGCTATATGGCGCAGCGGTGGTACTCAATCAATTGCTCCAGGCGGCAGGTGTGGTCCCTGCCCTGATCGTTGCGCAAAGTTTCGGCGAAATTGCGGCCAGGGTCTGTGGCGGCGTGCTCGACATTGCGCAGGGGGCACGCGCGGTGTGCGCTCTCAATGCCGCCTACCGCGACGAGGAGGGCCGAGGCAGCATGCTGCTGATCAACCTTTCGGCGCCGGCCACCCAAGCACTGCTGGACCGCTTCCCCGAGCGCAACCTGGTACTGGGCTCGGTCAACGCACCGGCGCAATGCATCATCAGCGGCGAGACGGCAGACCTTGAGCACCTGCGTGCCCACCATGACGGCAACGCGCCGCCCTTGCGCCCGATCCCCATCGCGTACGCTTCCCACTACCCCCCTCACCTGGAAGTTGCCCGCAAGCTCTACGAAAACCTGCAGCCCCTGATACCCCAGCCGTTCCATACACCGATCTACTCCACCGTACTGGGGCGCCGCTACGAACCCGAGGATGACCTGCACCACATGTTTACCCGGGGTGTCACGCAGCCGACCAACCTGCCCCACACCTTGGCGCAGCTGCCGACGGACGAACACACCGTGTTTATCGACCTCGGGGTGAACAACGGCCTGTCCACGTGCATACACAAGAGCTTGCCAGATGCACAGGTCTACGCGCCGCTGGCACAACCCATCGAAATCCTGCGCCTGTTGCTGACCAAGACACCCCTCGAACACGAAGCGATCATGGCCCTGCGCGGCCTGGCCAATGGCCCGGTCGATGCCCAGGTTCACGCACACATGGCGAAAATTTTCCGCGACCCTGAACTGCGCCCCCGCGCCAACCAGAGCTTTCACGACGGCCACCGCCATACCTACCAGCGCTTGCAGCACCTGATGCGGCAACTGCCCGAAGGCATTCACGGGTTTGCACAACCCCAGTTACTGATGGCCGTGGCCTCTCACGCGGCGATCAACGACCCCTCGCTTTTTATGGGCTGCGTGATTCAGCAAGGGCTGTGCATCGGCACACTCCTGGCGTTCGAACAGGATCACCCGCACGCTGCGCAGTGGCGACATCAACTGGAAACCGGCGCGAGGCTTGGGGTGTACGCACTGACTGAGATAGGTCGCAGCAACTCCCATATGGGGGCCTGTGTCGAAGCAGTATTCGACCCCCAAACCCGCACGTTTGTGCTGAACACGCCAAACAAAGCGGCGCTGAAATTCGCCAACGTCGGCATCAATAACCTGGACAAGATGGGCGTGGTGTTTGCCCAGGTAACCGTGCAGGGCCAGGCCTGTGGCGTGTTCGCGTTTGTACTGCCACTGAGTGACGCCAAGGGCCCGCGCCCAGGGGTTTGCATGTCGTCACCGGCGGAGATTCGCGCAGTGCCGCTCGATTATGGCCTGGCAAGCTTTGACCGGGTGCGCCTACCGTTCGACGCGTGGCTGTGCGATGGCGCCTCGATCGACGCGGCCAATCACTTCCACGACCCATTGGGCAGCACCGACCGCCGCCTGATTCGCTCACTGTTTGCGCCCAAAAATGTCTGGGCCATGGTCGGTATCGGCTTGAGTTCGGTGATGCTGGCCTGTGCAACCCTGGCCCTGACCCATGCCAACCGGCGCACCACCCAGGCGCGGATCGGCAACGGCACCGGCTTGCTGGCTTTTCGTACCCAACGCCGTGCGCTGTTCGGCTGCCTGGCCACGGCCTACGTCATGAAGTGCTTTGCCAATGACTCCGCGCGCCTGTGGATCGAAGGCACGGCCAGCCAGGCATCGCTGCAGACCACCGGCAGCGGCGACGTGACGTGGACCCCATGGGCCGCCATCAGCCAGACCCTGGCCCTGACCAAGGCCCTCTGCGCCCCCGCCGCCGAGGCGCTGGCCACCGAATGCCGATTGCGCTGCGGAGTGGCCGGCGCGCTCAACCTCAATCGCTTCGCCGACTACGAAGGCATGGCCAAGATCTACCAGGATGCCGGGGGCAATAACCGCATGATCCTGTTGGACGCAGCCAAGGTCCTGATCGGTCAGCCCTTGGACGAACCCACCCGGCCAGACCCGCAAGGTGCACTGGATGATGCCGCGTACTGGCAGGCCATGGCGCACACCCTGGAGTATCGCTTGCTCAAGCAAGTGGCCAAGCATGTCGCCCAGCATAGCGGCGAGGGTGAGGACGACATGCAGGTATGGAACTCGCAATTGATGATCGTTGCCCGCGCGGGTGAGGCCTACGCCCAGCGCCTCGCCATCCAGAGCGCGGTGCGAGCGAGCCACTCGCTGCCCCAGGGCCTGGCCAGGGAACTGGGTAGCGCGTTGTGCGGGATGTATGTGCTGGAGTACCTGAACCAACACGCCGCCTGGTTTATCAGCGAAGGCCTTATGGACATTGCGCGCTACCGCGCCCTTGAGGAGCGCCTTGATGCGTTGAGCGATTTCCTCACCGCGCACGTTGAACTATTGATTGAGGCGTTCGGCCATGGCGAGGCCACCCGCGCGGCAATCGCCGATACAGCGCCATACCCCGATGCACTGGCCAACAAACTGCAGTGGGCCGTCGGCTGAAAAACACCGCTATCCTGAGCCTTGAGGGCCATGCATTACGAAGAGTTGTGAACATTCACAGATTTATTTTCACTTGGCCCTATCACTTTTTGATTCTCGTCCGGCACCTAGGCAATTGAGAAATATTTCCATTCCGGAGCCGCCCTATGTCCCGCACACTAGACACCTTGTTGCGCCCCAGCCTGCTAGCCGTGGCGATCGCCCTCAGCGCCCCGCTGGCCAGTACTGCGCTGATCGCCGCCGAACAGGCATCCAGCGTGCGTGCCTACAACCTGCCGGCCGCACCGTTGGCCAGCACCCTGAACCAGATCGCCAGCCAGGCCGGCCTCGCGCTGACCCTCAGCCCGGCACTGGCCGCCGGCAAGACCTCGGCCCCGGTCAAGGGCCAGTTCGATGCCCCGGGCGCACTGCGCGAGGCCTTGCGTGGCACTGGGTTGCAGCTGGAGCAAAGCAGCGCGGGCACCTACAGCCTGGTGGCGATTCCAGAGGGTGTGGTGTCGTTGCCGCAGACCAATATCACCGGGCAGGGGAATTACGAGAGCGCGTGGGGGCCGGTGGAGGGTTATGTGGCTACGCGTACGGCGGCTGGGACCAAGACCGATACGCCAATTGCCGAATTGCCGCGCTCCGTGACAGTAATCACCCGTAAACAAATGGAAGACCGCTCAGTTCTGAACCTCAACGACGCGCTGCGCTACACCGCAGGGGTGCAGAGCAGCGGCTATGGTTCTGACTCGCGCAGCGATTGGTTACTGGTACGCGGTTTTGTACCGACCCAATTCCTCGACGGCCTGCCTTTGCCAAAGGGCAACTACGCTACGCCAAAAGTTGACACTTGGAGCCTGGAGCGTATCGCTGTACTGCGCGGTCCGGCTTCCTCCGTCTACGGTCAGACGCCTCCCGGTGGCTTGCTGGATATGGTCAGCCGTCGCCCACAAGCTGAAAGCAGTCACGAGGTCGAGGTACAAACCGGTACCAATAACCACAAGCAGATCAACTTCGATAGCACCGGAAAAATCGATGACGAAGGACAATTCCTCTACCGTATCGGTGGCGTGGTGCGTGACAGCGATACAGCGGTCGATCATATCCCTGACAAACGCTACAACGTCGCGCCCAGCCTGACGTGGAACATCAACGACGACACCAAGCTGACCCTGCTCTCGCAGTTCACCCGCGACGACACCGGGATCACGGGTCAATTCCTGCCGCTACAGGGCACCAAATTGTCATCGCCTGCCGGCAAAATTTCCCACCACAAGAACCTCGGTGATCCGGACTGGGAATTCTACGACCGCACTTACTATGCGCTCGGCTATGCCTTTGAAACTCGCCTGAACGATACCTGGCAGTTCCGGCAAAACCTGCGCTATACCAAAAACGACCTGTCGTTCCAGGGCATCACGGCAGGGGGTAGTTTTTGGCCAAACGGGCCGGAGTTGGCCGTAGACGCCGATGGCAACGTGAGCCGCTCAGCCGGCAAGGTCGATGAAAACATCGGGCAGTTTGCCGTCGACAACAACTTCCAGGCCGACTTCCAGACCGGTGCTGTAAGCCACACCTTGCTGCTGGGTCTGGACCACCAGCGCTCCGATGCCGATGCGCGCTGGCTATGGGGTTCCGCCGGTGTTCCGACCATCAACTTCAATCGACCGGTGTATGGGCAGGACTTCTCCAAAGTCCAATACTTCACCATGTATGACTACACCCAAAAGACCCAGCAGACCGGCCTGTACGTACAGGATCAAATGGCTCTCGACAATTGGCGCCTGACTCTTGGTGGACGTGAAGACTGGGTGCACACCGGCACCACGTTCCACAATCAGAACGACGCCACCAACACCCAGCGTGACAAAAACTTCAGCGGTAATGCGGCACTAAGCTATGTGTTCGACAACGGCGTCACTCCATACCTCTCCTACGCCGAATCGTTCCAAGCGGGCTCAGGGACACAAGTACTCAGTACTGGTGCATTCAAACCCACAGAAGGCAAACAGTACGAAGCAGGGATCAAATATCAGCCGCCTGGCACCAAGGCGTTGCTGACCGCTGCCGTGTTCGATCTAACACAGACAAATACGTCGGTTACCGAGGGCGGCATTACCCGTCAAGTAGGCGAGGTGCGTGTGCGCGGCCTGGAACTGGAAGCCAGCGCCGACGTCACCGAAAGCCTCAAGCTCGTAGGCTCGTACACCTATAACGACAGCGAAATCACCAAGGGCGCTGCCGCAGAAAAAGGCAACCGCATGAATCAGGTACCTCGTAACCAAGCCACCGCCTGGGCCGACTACACCTGGCACAGCGGTCCGCTCGACGGCTTTGGCGTGGGTGCAGGCGTGCGTTATGTCGGCGATACCTACGGCAACGCTGCCAATACCGACTGGGGCCATGTTGGCTCCTACACGGTGTACGACGCCTCGGCCCATTACGATCTTGGCCGCGTAAGCAGCGCTCTGAAAGGTGTCACCGTGGCGGTCGATGCCAAGAACATCTTCAACAAGGACTACCTCGCCACCTGCGATGGTTTCTACTGCTACTACGGCGACCAACGTAACGTCGTCGCCAGCGTGAACTACAAATTCTAAGACGGTTAAAAACCGCAGATGAAGGGCCGCCCCAATTGCGGCCCTTCTGCCTTTTGGAGCCGTGATGAAAAGCACAACCATCCGCCGCTGGTCCTTCATCCACACCTGGACCAGCCTGATCTGCACCGTGTTCCTGCTGATGCTGGCGCTGACCGGGCTGCCGCTGATCTTTCACCACGAGATCGATCACCTGCTGGGCAATGAACCCGAGCTCAAGCAGATGCCGGCCGATACCCCGCAGCTCAATCTCGAGCAACTGGTGGCCAAGGCCCAGGCCCATCGCCCTGGCGAAGCCATGCAGTACCTGGCCTGGGACGAAGACGACAAGAACGGTGTGATTGCGATCATGGCGGCCACCGCCGGGACCGAGCCCAATTCGTCCCACACCTTTATGCTCGACGCGCGCACCGGCGAAAGTGTGGAGATGCCGTCGGCCAATGGCGGCTTGACGATGTTCCTGCTGCGCCTGCATGTGGATATGTTCGCCGGGCTGCCGGGCAAATTGCTGCTGGCGTTCATGGGGGTGCTGTTTGTGCTGGCGATTGTTTCCGGCACGGTGTTGTACCTGCCGTTCATGCGGCGCTTGAAGTTCGCCACGGTGCGCCAGGACAAGTCCACGCGCCTGCGTTGGCTGGACCTGCATAACCTGATCGGTGTCGTCACCCTGACCTGGGCGCTGGTGGTGGGCGTCACCGGGGTGATCAGCGCCTGCGCCGACCTGATCATCGCCGCGTGGCGCAGCGACAGCCTCACCGCGATGATCGAACCCTACAAGAACGCGCCGCCGCTGACCTTGCGTGCGCCGGCCACCAACCTGCTGAACATCGCCGAACAAGTCGCACCGGGCATGACCCCAGACTTTATTGCGTTCCCTGGCACGCGGTTTTCCAGCGAGCATCACTACGCGGTATTCATGAAAGGCAGCACGCACCTGACCTCGCACCTGCTGACCCCGGTGCTGATCGACGCCAGCGACCTGAGCGTCACCGCCGTGGCCGAGCGGCCGTGGTACATGGACGCCATGGGCATGTCCCAGCCCCTGCACTTTGGCGACTATGGCGGCATGCCGATGAAAATCCTCTGGGCGGTGCTGGATGTGCTGACCATCATCGTGTTGGGCAGCGGTGTGTACCTGTGGTTGGTGCGGCGCAAGGCGGCCAAGCCATGAGGCCCCGGCAGTCGAATTTCTGGAAGGTGTTCGGGGTGCCCTTGGTGATCGGGCTGCTCAGTGCTGCCGGGTTGTTTGCGGCGTTGCTGGGGGATGGGGGTTGGGATTCCCTCAGTTGGCTTGGGCTGGGGATCCCGGCGGTAATCGGTGTCTGGGGGTTGCTGCGGCGGCCGTGAGGACGCCATCGCAGGCAAGCCAGCTCCCACAGTTTGATGTGCGAACACCGTCCAATGTGGGAGCTGGCTTGCCTGCGATGAGGCCCGCAAAAACAACCGAGATCCCCCTCGCCAGTCACCTCGCAACTGTCTAGTCTATGGCCGACCCTTTCCGAGGATTGCCCATGTTCGCGCCCAGCATGACCTTGTTCCACAACCCCGCTTCGCCGTTTGTCCGCAAAGTTTTGGTGCTGCTCCACGAAACCGGCCAGCAAGAGCGGGTTGCCCTGGAGACCGTGCTGGTCACGCCGGTCAACCCGATCACCGCGTTGAACGAGGGCAACCCCCTGGGCAAGATCCCGGCCCTGCGCCTGGCCGATGGCAATGTGTTGCACGACAGCCGGGTGATCCTCGACTACTTCGACCACCAGCACGTCGGCAACCCGCTGATCCCCCGCGACGGCTCGGCCCGCTGGCGCCGCCTGACCCTGGCCTCGACGGCCGATGGGATCATGGACGCGGCGGTGTTGGTACGCTATGAAACCGCCCTGCGCCCGGCCGACAAACACTGGGACAGCTGGCTGCAGGAGCAGCGCAACAAAATCCGCCGCGCCCTGGCCGAGTTGGAACAGGACGCCATCGCTGAGCTGGCCAGCCATTTCGACATCGCCGCCATCAGCGTCGCCTGCGCCCTGGCGTACCTGGACTTTCGCCACCCGGACCTGCGCTGGCGTTCAAGCAATCCCAAACTGGCTACCTGGTACGCCGAGGTCAGTCAGCGGCCTTCGATGTTGGCGACCCAGCCGCCGGCCTGAGTGGTGCCTCCCTTGTAGGAGCGAGCTGGCTCGCGAAGGTATTCCAGGCGCATTGACGAGGGGGAGGCACGCCCGCTCCAAGGGTCGGGCAGCAATGCCCTGATCATCGCCACCAGCTCTCCCCTCTCCCGCTGATCCTCACGCAAGCCGATCATTGCACCGCCTCCAGGTCAAACACCAACGGCTCGGCCACCTTGTGTTTGCCCACGCCATACCAGTCCAGTTTGCGCGTCAGGACCATCACCGTGCCCAGCAGCCCGAACAGCAACAACGAGCCCATCAGCAGCGCGTAGTCCTCGGCGCTCAACAACCCGTACAGCAAGCCATACAGCGCCGCCAACCCCGCCGAGAACCCCAGGCCGTGGGCCACGCTGCGCAGCACATGGCACACATAAAAGCCGATCAACAACACACAGGCACTGGCCGAAATCAGGTACGCCAGGGCAAAGCCGATATGCTCGGACAGCGACAAGAGCAGCAGGTAGAAAAACGCCAGGGCCACCCCCACCAACGCGTACTGGATCGGGTGTACCGCCAGGCTCTTGAGCACTTCGAACAGGAAGAAGCCGGCGAATGTCAGGGCGATAAACAGCAGCGCATATTTGATCGCGCGGTCGCTCTTGAGGTACTGGTCCACCGGGTCGATGAAGTTCACGCCGAAGCTGCGCTGGTTGAAGTCCTCGCAGCGACTGCCGACCACACAGCCTCCCAGTGATTCTTCAAGGTTGGTGGAGAAAAACGAGGTCTGCCAGCTGGCGTTAAAACCCTGGTCGTTGATCTCGCGCTGCACCGGCAGGAAGTTGCCGACGAAGCTTGGATGGGGCCAGTTGGAGGCCAGCTTGACCTTACTGGTCTTGCCCACCGGCAGCACCAGCAGTTGTTCGGTACCTTGCAGCCGCAGGTCAAACGCGAAGTCCAGCGGCGCGGGGTTCTTGCTGTCCTGGGCGGGCAACGGTACATGCACGCCAGCGCCAAGGAAGCTCACCTGGGTGCCCGGGGCAAACTCCAGGCGCTGGCTGCCCAGTTCCAGTTTCAGGGCGTTTTCAATGCCGCGGATATCGCTGATACCGACCGCCAAAAATGCCTGACCAAACGTGTAATCGGCAAAGTCCTCCTTGATGCCCATCTGCGCCGGCAGCACAAAGCGGCCGCTGATGCGGTTGTCGGCATGGAACAGCCGCGCCTGGTAGATCCCCCGGGCGCGCAGTTCGGTTTGCACCTTGCCGTCGAGTTCGAACTGCTCCGGCAGGAAGTACAGGCGGCCATCTTCTTCGCTGAGCACTTCATAGCGTTTGTTGAGTTTTTCGTTGAGCTTCCACTCACGCACGGTCTTGCGATACGGCACCACCATCAACGGCCCGCTGACCTGCTGGCTGTAGCTGGAGCTGCGGGCAATGTCCATCAAGACGCCGTCGCGCAGTTCCTGGCGGTCGTTGATGATGCCGTTGATCATCAGCAACGGAATCAGCAATAGCAGGATCAGCAGCGCGATGGCGCCCAGTTTGAATAGCAGGCTGCGGTTCATGGGTCTCTCCCTGTTTTGATGGGGAGAGTCTGGCGGCGGCCTGTGGGGGATTTATGAGGGCAATGTGGAGACTGTGTGGAGATGCAGCACCACTTGCACGCCACCCGGGACGTTGCCGATCTGCAATGAGCCGCCGTGCAGCTTCACCACTTCTTCGACAAAATTCAGGCCCAGGCCGGTGCTTTTGCGCCCGCTGGCCGGGCGCGGCAGGGAGTAGAAGCGCTCGCTCAGGCGTGGCAGCGCGTATTCGGGGATCGGTGCGGCCTGGTTGAACAAGCACACATCCACATCGTGATGCCGCACCTGGGCACTAAAGCGCAGAGTGCCGCCGGGCGGGGTAAAGTCCAGGGCGTTTTCCAGCAGGTTGCCCAAGGCCTGGCGCAGTAAAAACGGCTCGCCATACAGCTTCACATCCGCTTCGATCAGGCGCTCGACCTGCAACCCGGCCTGTTCGATCCGCGCGCATTGCGCCTTGAGGACTTCATCGACCAAGGCGGCCAACGGTACCGGGACTTGCTGCTCCAGCCCCTGGCGCTGCTCGACCTGGGCCAGGTTCAGCAGGCGCTCGATCAACTGCTGCAAGCGCGCGCTTTCGCTGGCGATATTGCCGACAAACCGCTGTTGCTGGGCGACAGTCATTTCCCCCTGCAACAACTCCGCCGCGCCGCGAATCGCCGCCAACGGGCTTTTCAGTTCGTGGGTCAGGGTGTGCACGTAACGCTCGACGTAGGCCTTGCCCTCCAGTTGCGTGCGCATGTGCTCCACAGCGGTGGACAACTGCGCCAGTTCACCACCGCGATAATGCGGCAACTCGGCGCGCCGCCCCTCGCTGACCGCCTGGGCATAGGTGGTCAGGCGGCGTAGCGCAGCACTCAACCACCATGACAGCAACGCCCCCAGCAACAAGCCCAGCGCCACCAGGCCGGCGCCGTACCACAGCAGGCGGCGCTCGGTGCGGTCGACATAGGGCTGTAGCGAACTGTTGGGCTTGGCCACGGTAACGGCGCCGATGATCTGCCCGTTATCGCGGATCGGCGCGCCGACATGCATCACCGACGACGCCGGGTCATCGGCATCGCTGCGGGTCGAGCGGGCGCCGTACTCACCACGCAGGGTCAGGTACACGTCGTTCCATTTCGAGTAGTCCTGGCCCACGGCTGTTCCTGCCGAGTCCAGCAGCACAACGCCCCGGGCGTCGGTCACATAGATGCGGTGGTTGACCTGATTCTTCGCCAGCCCCCAGATCGTCGCGCCCGGCTGGCGCTCGCCGTACGCCTTGAGCACGGTAGGCCAGTGGCTTTGGCCAAGGGTGCCGTTTTTCACATCGTCACGCAGGATTTCCGCCAGCAGGTTGGCGGTATCTACCAGGGTTTCCTCGGTGGACTGACGCACGCCGGGGCGGATTTCCTTCATCACCGTGTTGAGCACAAAGTAGCCGGTGAGGCCGATAAACAGTGCATACACCAGGAAAATCCGCAGCCCCATGCGCATCAGGCGTGGCTCGGGCTGTAGCTGTAGCCCAGGCCCCGATGGGTCTGGATCGGCTCGGCCTCGGCGGCCACGCCACGCAACTTGCTGCGCAGGCTTTTGATATGGCTGTCGATATTGCGCTCGTAGCCGGCATCGGCGGCCACGCCGACGGCATCCAGCAGTTGCTCGCGGCTGAATACCCGCCCGGGCTGTTCCAGCAGGCAGTTGAGCAGGCGGAACTCATGCCGGGTCAGGCCCAGCAACTGGCCGCGATAGTGGATCTGCACCCGCTCGTGGTCCACCTGGAACAGGCCGCCGCTGGCCGGCGCTGCCACCGGTGCCACGCGCTTTAAGATCGCCTTGACCCGCGCCGCCACTTCCCGCGGGCTGAAGGGCTTGACCACATAATCATCCGCGCCGATTTCCAGGCCCACCACACGGTCGATTTCACCGTCGCGGGCACTGAGGAACATCACCGGTACTTCACTGAAGCGGCGCAGTTGCTTGCAGGTTTCAAAACCGCTGATGTCCGGCAGGCCGATGTCGAGGATCAGCAGATCGGCCGGGGTTTGGCGTTGATGCTCCAGCGCCGCCTGGCCGAGGGTCAGCCAGGTGGTGGTAAAGCCTTCGCCTTGCAGGGCAAAAATCAGCGTATCGGCTATGGCCGCTTCGTCTTCGACAATCAGGATATGAGGCATGGCGTCCGAGCACTGGGAGCTAAAGGTGAACGGTGCCCCATGCCTTATGCGGCGTCAATCAGCAGTCGGGCTTGTCCGCGGTATAGCGGCGGGCCGGGTTCACGGCGGCGCCGAACTCACGCAGGGCCTTGGCCCCGATCAGCAGCGGGTAGTTGAAGCTGCTGCGGTCGGTAAGGTTGACCTCCACCGTGCGCTTGACGTTGCCCAGGCACATTTCCAGGTCCACCACCGGGCGCTTGGCCACGCTGGTTTCTTCGCCGTCTTCATCTTCGTCGGCGCGGTTCTTGATTTTGCTGATGCGCGCCACTTTGTGTTCGTAGACCTTGTTGCTCACGTCCTTGCCGCTGAGACGGAACCGCACCCAGTCCTCGCCATCGCGGGTGAAGGTCTCGATGTCGCGGGCCGACAGCGAGGCGGTCAACGCGCCGGTGTCCATCTTGGCCTTGAAGGTCTCGCCGATTTCCGGCAACTGGATATATTCGTAGCGCCCGTACAGGGTCGGCTCGGCGGCCATCACGGGCAGGGCAACCACGGCTAATAGGGCAAGGAGGGATTTCACGTAGGAGGATTCCTTGAAGTAAGTAGACGAATACTAGACTGCAAACGCTGCCTAAAGTTGGATCGTTGCCCAGCATACGCAACACAAAGTGAAACATTCGTCAGGCCATTTGCGATTTGGCCTCTAGACTCAAGCTGCTTATCATGGCCCGTCCAATCGCTTGCAAGAGTTGCTTATGCGCCGCCTGCTCACCGGCTGTTTCGTCACACTGCTGCTGTTACTCAACACACTGATCCTGATCGGCCCGCTGCTGGTATTCGCCCTGCTCAAGCTGGTGGCGCCCGGGCGGTCACGCGATTACGCCTCCTGGGCCGTGATGTGGATCGCCGAGACCTGGGCCGAGATCGACAAGCTGATCTTTGCCCTGTGCATCCCCACCCAATGGGATATTCGCGGCGACACTGGGCTGAGGGTCGATACCTCATACCTGGTGATCAGCAACCATCAGTCCTGGGTGGATATCCCGGCGCTGATCCAGACCCTCAACCGGCGCACGCCGTTCTTCAAGTTCTTCCTGAAAAAGGAGCTGATCTGGGTGCCGTTCCTGGGCCTGGCCTGGTGGGCCCTGGATTACCCGTTCATGAAGCGCTACAGCAAGGCGTTCCTGGCCAAGCACCCGGAACTGGCGGGCCAGGACCTGAAGATCACCAAACAGGCCTGCGAGCTGTTCAAGCGCCAGCCGGTGACGGTGGTCAACTACCTGGAAGGCACGCGTTTTACCGAGGCCAAGCGTGCCCAGCAGAGCTCACCTTTCACTCACCTGCTCAAGCCCAAGGCCGGTGGCGTGGCGTTTGTGCTGGCCGCGATGGGCGAACAGCTGGATGCGATCCTCGACGTGACCGTGGTGTATCCACAGCAGAAGATTCCAGGGTTCTGGGACTTGATCAGCGGCGCGGTGCCCCGCGTCATTGTTGATATCCGCACCCGCGAGCTGGATCCGGCGTTGTGGCAGGGGGATTACGAGAATGATCCGGCGTTTCGCCAGACCGTCCAGAACTGGGTCAACCAGCTCTGGATGGAGAAGGATGCGCGCATTGCCCAACTGCGCGCCGAGCGACCTTAGCTACCGGTACCCCAGGCCTGGGCCAGTTTGCCGAGCAGTGAGCTGTCGGCACCCTGGCCGCCCAGGTATTGCAGGATCACCGGGGCAAACTGGCCGATCATGCCGCTGTCCATGCCCAAGGCGCTGAACGCGGTGTTCAGGTCGTTGGTGTTCTTCACGTTACCCAGCACGCCGTCCAGGCCGCTGGTCTTGCTGCCACCGTTCTGGCCAAGCATGCCGCTCAAGGCGCCAAGGCTACCCAATGCGTTGTTGCCCGACAGCTTGTCCAGGCCCGGTACGCTTTTGCCCAACTGCGAATAATCGGTGCTGCTCAGTTGGTTCTTGGCCAGGCCCAGCATCGCACCGGTACCGCCGACGGCCTGCTCCGGGGTGACATTCAGTTGCTGGGTCAGTGCGCCCAGCAAGCCAGCGGTCTGTGAGGTCGGCGCAGCGGCGGCGGCCTTGTTGGTGCCCTGGGCGCCAGAAACGGCGTTGGCCACATCGCCCAGGCTGAAACCTGCTGCAAATACCGGGCTGGCCGCCACGGTCAGGAGGCAGGACAGGGCAAAACCGCGTGAAATCTTCATCGAGACAACCTCGTAAATGTAGGAGCTAAAGCAGCCGTTTGACTCAGCATCCAACAGGTTGTTCCACGTCACAGATTTGTTCAGAAAAGCACCAAAGCCCGGCACCATCAAACTGCCACTAGGAACCCATCGCCTGTCACAGGGTCAATCAACACACTACAAAACTTGTCAGGAAGAGCCTTATGACTGCGTCCCAACCCCCAGTGATCGAGCACAAGCCCTCATTCTGGACCCGCCCGCGCCTGTTCATCGGCGTCTGCGTGGTGGTGGTTGCCGGTATCGGCGGCGCGCTCTACACCCAGGACAGCGTCAAGTCCGCCGCGACCCTGGTCAGCAGCACCCAACAACCGGCGGCGCAAATTGTGGCGCACAAGGATTACCTGGAAGTCCAGCCCATCGCCGCCACCGCGCCTGAGCCGGACCGCAGCCTCGAACTGTGGGCCCTGCCGGCCGGCGGCACGCCTGTGTCTTTGGGCCTGTTGCCTGAAGATGGCAAAGGCATCATCGGCCTCAACCCACGCCAGCAGGAAACCATCAGCCAGCCGGTGGAGTTAATGGTCAGTTCGGAAACCAAAGGTGGCTCGGTGAGCAAGCAGCCTACCGGCCCGACGGTGTACCAGGGCGCGCTGGCAATTCGCTAACCGCCCTGCCTCCCCTCAAAAAACACTGTGGAAACGGGCTTGCCCGTGATAGCGCACGCGCCGTGAAGTTCGCAAAAAAAACCTGCTCCTTTGCAGGTTTTTTTGCGCCTGCGCATTTGCTCGGTCGCAGTCGCGGCGTTTGAAATAAGACACGTACTTTTAATTGTATTTGATTTTATCTAACTGTCATATCCCACAGTAGGCACCCTCCAACTCCCGTTGCAACATGAAGCCTCCCACAACAAAGGAACGTTGATCATGCACAGCAAAATTGCAATCGGAGCACTCGTCTTCATGGCCCTGACCGGTCAGACCCTGGCGGCAGACATTAGTAGTTGTCCCGACGTAAGCGCGATCAAATCGTCACCCTACAGCGACCCCGCGCTTGGAACGTTTGCTGATGGTTTCAAATACGAAGCCAGCAGCAACGGCAAGAAGTGGGAGGGCGTAACGGCCGGCACCGACGATGACTACCTTGATCCCAAATACAAACTCAAAGCTGAAGGCTTCAACCAGGCAAATGGCAAGCTGACATGTATTTATGGTGGCGAGGCGGTGAAGGCGGGCGAACCTGGCAAAGAAGTCTATTCCAACCCCTTCCTGAAATTACATGCCCCCGAGTAGTCCGCCCCGGTATCAAAACGCAAAAACGATGACCGTTGGATCTAATGCCGATCAGTCAAGAGAAGGCGCAGACAGGCCGCTGTTCGCTCTTGGTTGGTCGGCATTAACCTCGGGTCACCGTTTTGTATTACGAGTGCCTACGCCGCGCTGAACAGCTTGTGCGGATCAATCACAAACTTCTTCGGCACCCCGGCATCGAACTCGCCGTACCCACGCGGCGCGTCATCCAGGCTGATCACCTGCACGCCGACGATCTCGGCGATGTTGATGCGGTCCCACATGATCGCCTGCATCAACTGGCGGTTGTACTTCATCACCGGGGTCTGGCCGGTGTGGAAGCTATGGGACTTGGCCCAGCCCAGGCCAAAACGAATGCTCAGGCTGCCCATTTTCGCGGCGGCATCCACCGCCCCTGGATCTTCGGTGACGTACAGGCCGGGGATGCCGATCTTGCCTGCGACGCGCACCACCCCCATCAGTGAGTTGAGCACCGTGGCCGGCGCCTCGTGCTTGACGCCATCATGCCCGTGGCCGCGCGCCTCAAAGCCCACGCAGTCCACCGCACAGTCCACTTCCGGCTCGCCCAGCAACGCGGCGATCTGCTCGTGCAGCGGCGTGTCCTTGGACAAATCGGCGATTTCAAAACCCTGGGCCTTGGCGTGGGCCAGGCGGATCGGGTTGACGTCACCGATGATCACCACCGCCGCGCCCAGCAGACGCGCCGAAGCGGCGGCCGCCAGGCCTACAGGACCGGCGCCGGCGATGTACACGGTACTGCCAGGGCCAACGCCAGCAGTGACGGCGCCGTGATAGCCGGTGGGCAGGATGTCGGAGAGGCACGTCAGGTCACGGATTTTCTCCATGGCCTTGTCGCGATCCGGCAGTTTCAGCAGGTTGAAGTCGGCGTACGGCACCAGTACGTATTCGGCCTGGCCGCCGGTCCAGTCGCCCATGTCGACATAGCCGTAGGCACCACCGGCACGGGCCGGGTTGACGGTCAGGCAGACGCCGGTGTGTTGTTCCTTGCAGGAGCGGCAGCGGCCGCAAGCAACGTTGAAGGGCACAGACACCAGGTCGCCGAGCTTCAGGTTCTCGACGTCGCTGCCTTTCTCGATCACCTCGCCGGTGATTTCGTGACCGAGCACCAGGCCGGTCTGGGCGGTGGTACGGCCGCGCACCATGTGCTGGTCGGAGCCGCAGATGTTAGTGGAGACCACGCGCAGGATGACGCCGTGCTCGATCTTCCTGCCACGGGGGTCCTGCATTTTGGGATAGTCGATTTTCTGTACTTCGACCTGACCGTTGCCGAGATACACGACACCACGATTACCAGACATGCTTTCACCTCGCTGTTGTTTTTATGGAACTGCGGTGCCCGTTCGAGTGGGCAGCGCGTTTAAGTGCTCGGGTTACAGATGCTGTTTTTGCGTTGTTTGTAAGGGCCTCATCGCGGGCAAGCCCGCTCCCACATTTGATCGGGTTCACATATCACCCTGTAGGAGCTGGCTTGCCTGCGATGGCGTCAGTCAGAGCACCACCGTTCTATTGGCATTCAAAAACACCCGCCGCTCAATGTGGTACCCCACCGCCCGCGCCAATGTCAGCCCTTCGATATCCCGCCCCTTGGCAATCAGGTCCTCGGGATAGTGGCTGTGATCCACCACCTCCACGCCCTGGGCGATGATCGGGCCTTCGTCCAGGTCGTTGTTGATGTAGTGCGCAGTGGCGCCGACCAACTTCACGCCCTTGTTGTACGCCTGGTGGTAAGGCTTGGCGCCCTTGAACCCCGGCAGCAATGAGTGATGGATATTGATCGCCTTGCCATCGAGCTTGCGGCACAGCTCTGGCGACAGCACTTGCATGTAGCGCGCAAGGATCACCAGTTCGGCGCCCGCGTCTTCAATCACTTGCCACACCTGACGCTCCTGGGACGGCTTGTCGTTGGGGTCGAGGGGGAAATGGTAGTAGGGAATCTGGTGCCAGTCGGCCAACGGCTTGAGATCGGGGTGGTTGGACACCACCGCGACCACATCCATCGACAGTTGCCCGATACGCTGGCGGTACAGCAGGTCGTTAAGGCAGTGATCGGCCTTGGACACCATGATCACCACTTTTGGCCGGTAGTTCGGTGCCGTCAGCTCGAAGATCATCCCAAAGGCTTCGCCTCGCGTGGCCAGGCCATCGCGAAAACCTTGCTCGTCGAAGCCATCGGGTTGACGGAACTCCACGCGGATAAAAAAGCGCCCCGAGAGGCGGTCATCGAACGAGTGGTGCTCGGTGACGTAGCAGCCCTGCTCGAACAGATAGCGGGTGACCGCGTCCACCGTGCCGAGCACGCTGGGGCAGTCGGCGGTCAAAATCCATGTATCGGGTGCGCGGCTCATTACAGTTGACTCCTCAGGGATGCGTTCCCACGCAGCGCGTGGGAACGATCATCAGGCTTGGACATTCAGGCCGAATTCGGCCGAGGCATCCTGCAGCCACAACCACCAATAGTCCGAGAAGCTGCGACGAATCAGCAGTTCCCAGGTGTCTTCGGCGGTATGGCGGATCACCAGCTGCGACTTGGCGAACACCGTGCCCACTGCCTTGCCCACCGGGAAGTTGTCGGGGTGCACGTCGTAGCTGGTGGACTTCATCAGCACATCGCGCACGTTCGGGCCGCTGAGTTCGAGGATCTGCTGGCCGCCGCTGACGTTGACGACCTGGATGTGCAGATCGCCCAGGGCGGCCCGCAGGTTTTGCTCGGCGGCAAATTCTTCACCGCCTGGCACGATCAGCAACCACTCATCCGGGCCGAGCCATTGCAGGCTGGTTTCGCCCTTGACGATGACCTGCAGGGCGCCGGGCAGTTCGATGCCCAGGGCCTTGTGCACGCCGGCGGCGAAGGCCGCATCGTGGCCATCGCCGCGCAGGGTCAGGTGGCCGAGGAGTTTCTTTTCGCGCACGGTCACGCCGGCGTTCTTGCGGCCCTTGCCCACCTGGCTGGCGAGGTCGGCATGGTGCAGCGACGACTCGGCCTTGGCGCCGGAGGTGGGGCGTTGTTGGTACACATTGGCTGCTGTCATAAAGCACCTATCTGAATTCCAATGAACACCACAACCCCTGTAGGAGCCGGCTTGCCGGCGATGAGGCCCTCAAGCCTGGCGGCGATTTCCGAAACGCCATCGCCGGCAAGCCGGCTCCTACAGGGAGTGGTGTCAGATGTTTTGGCGATCGCCTTTCGGGTCGAAGAACACCGAAGACACAATCTCCGCCTCGATCACGCTGCCATCGGCCTGGGGCGAGAACACCCGCTCGCCGATACGCTTCAAGCCGCCCTTGACCACCGCCATCGCAAACGAATAGCCGAGGGAGTTGTGCGCATAGCTGGAGGTGACGTGGCCGACCATCTTCATCGGGATGCTCTGCTTCGGATCAAACACCAGTTGCGCGCCTTCCGGCAGCCACACCTTCGGATCGATCGGCTTCAAGCCCACCAGTTGCTTGCGCTCTTCACGCACGCAATCCTCACGGTTCATCCCACGCCAGCCGATCCACGAGAACGGTTTGGTACGGCCCACGCACCAGCCCATGTTCAGGTCGTCCGGGGTCATCGAGCCGTCGGTGTCCTGGCCGACGATGATGAAGCCCTTCTCGGCCCGCAGCACGTGCATGGTCTCGGTGCCATATGGGGTCAGGTTGTACTGTTTGCCGGCCTCGACGATCTGTTCGAGCACGCCCATGGCGTAGTCGGCCTGCACGTTGACTTCGTACGACAGCTCACCGGTAAACGAGATCCGGAACACCCGCGCCGGCACACCGCCCACCAGGCCTTCTTTCCAGGTCATGAACGGGAAGCCGTCCTTGTCCAGGTCGATATCGGTGACTTCGTTCAACAGCTTGCGGCTGTTGGGCCCGGACAGGGTCATGGTCGCCCAGTGGTCGGTGACCGAAGTGAAATACACCTTGAGGTCCGGCCATTCGGTCTGCTGGTAGATTTCCAGCCACTGCAGCACGCGGGCGGCGCCGCCGGTGGTGGTGGTCATCAGGAAGTGGTTGTCGGCAAGGCAGGCGGTGACGCCGTCGTCGAAGACCATGCCGTCTTCCTTGCACATCAGGCCGTAGCGCGCCTTGCCCACGTCGAGCTTGGTCCAGGCGTTGCTGTAGATGCGGTTGAGAAACTCCCGGGCATCCGGGCCCTGGATGTCGATCTTGCCCAGGGTCGAGGCGTCCAGCAGGCCGACGCTGTCGCGCACGGCCAGGCATTCGCGTTTGACTGCCGCATGCAGGTCTTCACCGTTGCGCGGGAAGTACCATGGGCGTTTCCACTGGCCGACATCTTCGAACTCGGCGCCGTTTTTTACGTGCCAGGCTTGCAGCGCGGTGTAGCGCACCGGCTCGAAGATATGCCCGCAGTGCCGGCCCGCCACGGCGCCGAAGGTCACCGGCGTGTAGTTGGGGCGGAACATGGTGGTGCCCATCTGCGGGATGGTCACGTTCAGCGAGCGCGCGGCAATCGCCAGGCCGTTGACGTTACCCAGCTTGCCCTGGTCGGTGCCAAAGCCCAGCGCGGTGTAGCGCTTGACGTGTTCCACCGACTCGAAGCCTTCGCGGGTCGCCAGTTCGATGGCGGCAGCGGTGACGTCGTTCTGCAGGTCGACAAATTGCTTGGGCGCCCGTGCAGTGGCTTTTTCGTGAGGCACCTGGAACAAGGCCAGGGTCGGCTCTTCCAGGCGCGTCAGGGCCTTGGGCAGCGTACCTTCCACCGGGGCAAGCCCGGCTTCGCTGGCCGCGCGCACGCCGCCTTCAAAGCCATCGGCCAGGGAATCACCCAGGCCGTAGACGCCATTGATACCGCCCACGCACACGCGTTTTTGCGGTGCTTCGCCCGGTACAAAACCAAGGATATCTTCACGCCAGGTTGGCTTGCCGCCCAGGTGCGAGGCCAGGTGAACCACCGGGCTGTAGCCGCCGGAGCTGGCCACCAGGTCGCAGTCCAGCCACTCGCCGGGGCTGGTGACCTTATGGGCTTTGACGTCGATGGCCGCCACACGGGCGCCAGTGACGTGCTTGCTGCCACGAGCTTCGATCACGGCGCTGCCGGTAAGGATGCGAATGCCTTTGGCGCGGGCCTCTTCCACCAGCGCGCCGCGTGGGTTGTGGCGTGCATCGGCTACCGCGACCACGCTGAGGCCAGCGTCGAACCAATCCAGCGCCACACGGTAGGCGTGATCATTGTTGGTCGACAGCAGCAGCTTTTTACCCGGCGCCACGCCATAACGGCGCACGTAGGTCGAAACCGCACCCGCCAGCATATTGCCCGGCACATCGTTATTGCCGTACACCAGCGGACGCTCGCAGGCGCCGGTCGCCAATACCACACGCTTGGCACGCACACGGTGGATACGCTGGCGTACCACGCCAATCGGCGCACGGTCGCCGAGGTGATCGGTGAGGCGCTCGTGGATGGTCAGGAAGTTATGGTCGTGATAGCCATTGACGGTAGCGCGAGGCAGCAGCACCACATCCGGCAGGGCCTTGAGCTCGGCGATCACGCTGGCGACCCACTCGGCCGCCGGCTTGCCGTCGAGGCTTTCGCGCGAGTCGAGCAGCGACCCACCGAATTCTTCCTGCTCATCGGCGATGATCACCCGCGCCCCACTGCGCGCAGCAGCCAGGGCCGCTGCCAGGCCCGCTGGGCCTGCGCCGACGATCAGCACGTCGCAATGGCGGTTCATGTAGTCGTAGGTGTCCGGATCATTCTCGGTCGGCGAGCGGCCAAGCCCGGCGGCCTTGCGGATGTACTTCTCGTAGGTCATCCAGAACGATTGCGGGTACATGAAGGTTTTGTAGTAGAAACCCGGCGGCATCAGCTTGCCGCCGACCTTGCCGAGGATGCCCATCATGTCGTTGTTCACGCTCGGCCAGCCGTTGGTGCTGGTGGCCACCAGGCCCTGGTACAACGCCTGTTGCGTGGCGCGCACGTTGGGGATTTGCGTGGCTTCGGTGGCACCGATCTGCAGCACCGCGTTCGGTTCTTCGGCGCCGGCGGCAAAGATGCCGCGCGGGCGCGAGTACTTGAAGCTGCGGCCAATTATATCCACGCCGTTGGCCAGCAGGGCGGCGGCCAGGGTGTCGCCTTCAAAACCTTTGTAGCTCTGGCCGTTGAAGGTAAACGTCAGGACTTTATTGCGGTCGATGCGGCCACCGTTGGACAGGCGATTGATCTGGCTCATACCTTCTCTCCAGAAGCCTTGGCGGTGAATTGCGGTTGGGTGCCAATCTTGTAGGTTTCAAGAATTTCGTAGGTCAGGGTGTCGCGGGTGGCGTTGAAATACTGGCGGCAACCGGCGGCATGGATCCACAGCTCGTGATGCAGGCCGCGCGGGTTATCGCGAAAGAACATGTAGTCACCCCACTCTTGATCGGTGCAGGCATTCGGGTCCAGCGGGCGCGGGATGTGCGCTTGGCCGGAGGCGTGGAATTCCTCTTCGGAGCGCAGTTCGCCACAGTGAGGACAGAAGATATGCAACATAGGGAATTTCTCCTGTTAGTGGGCGACGGCCGCAGCGCCGTGTTCGTCGATCAGCGCACCGTTGTGGAAACGGTCGATGGAGAAAGGTGCCGCCAGCGGGTGCATCTCACCCTTGGCCAGGCTCGCGGCAAATACGTTGCCTGAGCCGGGGGTGGCCTTGAAGCCACCGGTGCCCCAGCCGCAGTTGAAAAACATGTTCGGCACCGGGGTCTTGGAGATGATCGGGCACGCGTCCGGCGTGGTGTCGACGATGCCGCCCCACTGGCGGTTCATGCGCACCCGCGAGAGCACCGGGAACATCTCGACGATGGCCTGGATGGTGTGTTCGATCACCGGGTACGAGCCGCGCTGGCCGTAGCCGTTGTAGCCGTCGATACCGGCGCCGATCACCAGGTCGCCCTTGTCGGACTGACTGATGTAGCCGTGCACGGCGTTGGACATGATCACGCTGTCGATAATCGGCTTGATCGGCTCCGACACCAGCGCTTGCAGCGGGTGGGATTCAATCGGCAGGCGGAACCCGGCCAACGAAGCCATGTGCCCGGAGTTACCTGCGGTGACCACCCCAACGCGCTTGGCGCCGATAAAGCCCTTGTTGGTCTCCACGCCGATGCACACGCCGTTTTCCTTACGAAAGCCGATCACTTCGGTCTGCTGGATCAGGTCCACGCCCAAGGCATCGGCAGCACGGGCAAAGCCCCAGGCCACGGCATCGTGACGGGCCACGCCGCCGCGCCGCTGCACGGTGGCGCCGAGGACCGGGTAGCGGGTGTTTTTCGAGCAGTCGAGGTACGGGATCTCGTCCGCAACCTGCTTGGCATTGAGCAGCTCGCCGTCCACGCCGTTGAGGCGGTTGGCACTCACGCGGCGCTCGGAATCGCGAATGTCCTGCAGGGTGTGGCACAGGTTGTAGACACCACGCTGGGAGAACATCACGTTGTAGTTGAGGTCCTGGGACAGACCTTCCCAGAGCTTCATCGCGTGCTCATACAGGTGCGCCGATTCGTCCCACAGGTAGTTGGAACGCACGATGGTGGTGTTGCGCGCGGTGTTGCCGCCGCCCAGCCAGCCTTTCTCGACCACCGCCACGTTGGTGATGCCGTGCTCCTTGGCCAGGTAGTAAGCGGTCGCCAGGCCATGCCCGCCGCCGCCGACGATGACCACGTCGTAGACCTTTTTCGGGGTCGGCGTGCGCCACATCTTCTGCCAGTTTTCGTGGTGGCTGAGGGAGTGTTTGAAGAGGCCGAAGCCCGAGTAGCGTTGCATAGGTATTACTCCAAAACCGCGCTCAGCGATAAACCGGGAAATCCGCGCACAGGGCAGACACGTGCTTGGCCACGTTGGCCTCGACGTCGGCATCGCCGAGGTTGTCGAGGATGTCGCAGATCCAGCCGGCCAGCTCCACACATTGCGCCACCTTGAAGCCACGGGTGGTCACCGCCGGGGTGCCGATGCGCAGGCCCGAGGTCACGAACGGCGACTGCGGGTCGTTGGGCACCGCGTTCTTGTTGACGGTGATGTGGGCGCGACCGAGGGCGGCGTCTGCGTCCTTGCCGGTGAGGCCCTGGCGGATCAGGCTGACTAGGAACAGGTGGTTATCGGTGCCGCCGGAGACTACATCGTAGCCACGCTTGATAAACACGCTGGCCATGGCCTGGGCGTTGTCGATCACCTGCTGTTGATAGGCTTTGAAGCCTGGCTCCATCGCCTCCTTGAAGCACACAGCCTTGCCCGCGATCACGTGCATCAGCGGGCCACCCTGTGCGCCGGGGAACACCGCGGAGTTGAGTTTTTTCTCAATCTCTTCGTTGGACTTGGCCAGGATCAGGCCACCCCGCGGACCGCGCAGAGTTTTGTGGGTGGTGGTGGTGACCACATCGGCGTAGGGCAGCGGGTTCGGGTACAGGCCAGCCGCCACTAGGCCGGCGACGTGGGCCATGTCGACGAACAGCAGCGCGCCGACCTTGTCGGCAATCTGACGAAAGCGTGGGAAATCCAGGGTCTTGGAGTAGGCAGAGAAGCCGGCGACGACCATCTTCGGTTTGTGTTCCACGGCCAGGCGCTCGACTTCGTCGTAGTCGATCAGGCCGGTGTCGGTGTTGATGCCGTACTGCACCGCGTTGTACAGCTTGCCCGAGGACGACACCTTGGCGCCGTGGGTCAGGTGGCCGCCGTGGGCCAGGCTCATGCCGAGGATGGTGTCACCGGCATTGATCAGCGCCAGGTACACCGCACTGTTGGCGGACGAACCGGAGTGCGGCTGCACGTTGGCGTAATCGGCGCCGAACAGTTGCTTGGCGCGCTCGATGGCCAGGGCCTCGACCTTATCCACATGCTCGCAGCCGCCGTAGTAGCGCTTGCCAGGGTAGCCTTCGGCGTATTTGTTGGTCAGGCCGCTGCCCTGGGCCTGCATCACGCGCTTGCTGGTGTAGTTCTCCGACGCGATCAGCTCGATATGATCTTCCTGGCGCTGCTCCTCGGCATTCATGGCCGCCAGCAGTGCGTCGTCATATCCCTGGATCTGGTCTTGTTTGCTGAACATCGCGTCTCTCCCAGCCTTTCGTATTGTTGAGGCCCGTGCAGGGCCCTTTGATGCGATGGTAGGGCTGGCGCAGGCAGGTCAAATGCCTACGCACGCCACGCAAAGGTGCGTTTACGACATGGCCAGAACAACACCGAACAAATGTGGGAGCGGGCTTGCTCGCGAATGCGATGTGTCAGGCAGCACATGCATTGGCTGGCCCACCGCATTCGCGAGCAAGCCCGCTCCCACAGGGACTATGTGATGACCTTTCGAAGGAATAGCAGCAGTAAGAAATGCGCGGGATAAAGTGCATACGCCCAGCGCCGCATAGCCTGCGGTGACACATGTGTGACCTGTCGCAATAAGACCAGCCCGGCGAGCGGCGCAATCAGGCATGTGGCCAACCCGAGCATCGCGACGAGATTGCCGCTATTGAGTAAGACCTGCCATTGATTGGCAGCTACACACACCAACCCCGGCAACACGCTGAAATACCAGGGGCGACTGAACACCAGCAACATCGCCAGCGGCAGTAATACACCAAAAAAGCCGAACATCAGTTGCGCCGAGAACGTACCGGCGATCAACAGCGCGATCAGCGCCAATCCGCGGTCAAAATTCGTCTTCTGCTGCCATCCCCTGGCAACCAGCAGCCCCAGCGCCAGGGTCGGCAGCACGTTCAATGTATCGGCATCGTCGATAAACATCCGATACGGCACCTCGCTGATCACGCTGAACAGCAGCAACCAGCCCAGGTAACGCCATTGCCCGCTGACCGGCGCATCCCGGACCCGCTGCAAATTGGCCGCAATCGCCAGGCAAAACCACGGGAACGCCAGGCGCCCCGGCACGTACAGGCCATCGAGGCTTAAACCGACATAACGCAGGTGGTCGAGCACCATGCTCAATAGCGCCAGCCATTTGAGCAGGTCCAGAGCGCCATCGCGCCCGCGCTGCAAAGGAATCGTTTCAGTACCGTGCATAATTCCCCAGAGACTTTGCATTAACAGTGCGTGCGCCCGCCGGATATTCTTGGTTAAAGTGCGCACCAACATCGACCACAGGAACGGGCCATGACCGACAAGAGCCAACAATTTGCCAGCGACAACTATTCCGGGATCTGTCCGGAAGCCTGGGCCGCCATGGAACTCGCCAACCAGGGCCATCAACGCGCCTATGGCGACGATGAATGGACCCATCGTGCTGCCGACGGTTTCCGCAAACTGTTCGAAACCGACTGTGAAGTGTTCTTCGCCTTCAACGGAACAGCGGCCAACTCCCTGGCCCTGTCTTCCTTGTGCCAGAGCTACCATAGCGTGATTTGCTCGGAAACCGCCCACGTCGAGACCGACGAATGTGGCGCACCGGAGTTTTTCTCCAACGGCTCCAAGCTGCTCACCGCGCGCACCGAAAACGGCAAGCTGACCCCCGAATCCATCCGCGAGATCGCCCTCAAGCGCCAGGACATCCACTATCCCAAGCCACGCGTCGTGACCCTGACCCAGGCCACCGAAGTGGGCAGCGTGTACACCCCGCAAGAAATCCGCGCCATCAGCGTCACCTGCAAGGAACTGGGGCTGAACCTGCACATGGACGGTGCGCGTTTCTCCAACGCCTGCGCGTTCCTCGGCTGCTCACCTGCCGACCTGACCTGGAAAGCCGGTGTGGATGTGCTGTGCTTTGGCGGCACCAAGAACGGCATGGCGGTGGGTGAAGCGATCCTGTTCTTCAACCACAAGCTGGCGGAAGACTTCGACTACCGCTGCAAACAGGCCGGCCAGTTGGCGTCGAAAATGCGCTTTTTGTCAGCCCCGTGGGTCGGCCTGCTGGAAAACGACGCCTGGCTCAAACATGCACGCCACGCCAACCACTGCGCCCAGTTGCTCAGCAGCCTGGTGGCGGATATTCCCGGCGTGGAATTGATGTTCCCGGTGCAGGCCAACGGCGTGTTCCTTCAACTCTCGGAGCCGGCCATCGCCGCGCTGACGGCCAAGGGCTGGCGCTTCTACACCTTCATCGGCAAGGGCGGCGCGCGCTTCATGTGTGCGTGGGATACCGAGGAAGAGCGGGTACGAGAACTGGCGGCGGATATTCGTGAGGTGATGGGAGCCTGATCTCCCCCCCGAAGTAGCCGGCGTGCCGGCGATGGCGACCCTGAGGGCGCCATCGCCGGCACGTTGTTGCCTACAACTGGAGGGGTTGTAATGCGTCCCACTGATCAATCGGCCCGGGATTGTGTTCGATCGTCCCACCGCCAAACTTGACCGCCAACTTGTTCACCGCATTCAACGCCGTCGTCACCCCGCCCTCGGCCCAGCCCCCGGTCCAGGAAATATCATCTCCAGACAGAATGAAACCGTCCGGCGCGCCCTCCTTTACACCACTCATGAACTGGGAAAACAGCAGTCTTTGATACTCATACTGCCCCGGCAGGTTCATCTTGAAGGCACACAGGTAGAACGGCTCATTTTCCCAGTTGATCTCGATAAAAGGGTCAACCATGCCGAACTCGGCTGCCAGGTTTAGTTGCGTGTCGGCATACACCGTATCGAGTAAGGTCGTACACAAATCGACATGAGACGGCAACGGCGCGCTGCGGTCGCCAAGGAACTTCAGGCTGTCATCGTTCCAGGTATATGAGAGAAACATGCCGCTGCCCTTGTTCACCCCGTTGCTTGGGGCATAGTCCAGCAGATAGGTGCCACGGGTAAGGCGGTCCGACAAGGTCACACTCATCTTGTAGCGACCGTTCTCGACATCATTCCAAAACGGCCGTCGAGTGTTGGCGAAGATCTTTGCCGATTGCATGTAATGGGTATACATCACCGCTTCCCAGATAGCCTGGGGCAGTAAGTTGTTCATCGGCGTAAAGCGCTCTTTGCCATCCATATAGCGGAACTTGTCGAGCACCCGCACGTGAGGCGTATAAATCACACTTTTAAAGTTACGCAGGGTGTCTCCACCCTGTTTGTTGTCATGCAGGTACACATCGAACGTGCCATCGGCCAGGCGGTGGATCTGCCGGACTTCCTGGTTGAGGGGGTCAGCAATCTCCCGCCGCGTCAAACTCTCCACCGTCGTGCCTGCCGGCCAATGGACCTGGGTGTCGCCGAACGAAGCCGGCGTGCGGCTCCATAGGCGCAGGGGCAGCTCGCTGGAACCGTCATACATCAACGTGTGGTTGGTATCCAGGCCGGTGTACAGCACCCGCAACACTTCCAGGAAACAGTTCGGATAGTCGGTGTTCCAGCCGCCAGTGCCGAAGCCTATCTGGCCAAACAGGTCAATGTCTTCGCGGCTCCACTTGGCTTGCTCGACCATGGCGGCATAGAAACTCAGGTCATCCCAGCCCGCCCTGAGGATCGTATTCCAGATCGCTTTGATTTCACCTTGGTCCACTGCCGTTTCCTGCATCGCGTTTTCCATGTCGGTGAACCGGATCGGGTCTTGTTCAAGGAATTCGCCGAAGAACATATCTTCGATTCGCCTGTATTTTTGCGGCAGGTCATTGCGTTCGTAGTAGGTCTGCTCGTTCTCGTAATCGACGAGGGTACTGGGGGCGGCGGGCGAGCCGGGGTTAGGGAAATCCGCCGAGTTGGCGCTCATCCCGACCTTGGCAAAGTAGTGCATCAACGCCTTGCCGGACTTGGGGAAGCGCATCGCCCCCAGTTCACAGATCACCCGGCCTTGTGGGTCGTTGCGATCACCCAGCACATGGGAATAGAGCCGCCCGCCAATGCGCCCCGAAGCTTCCACCACTATCGGATGCAGGCCCATGCGCATCGCCTCGTAGGCTGCCACCAGCCCGGACACGCCGGCACCGACGATCAACACCTGCTCGCCAAGATGCTGCGCGGCAACTTGGGCCAGGGGCTTTTTAAGGATCGCGGCCTGCCATAAATAGCGGGCGTAATGAAACGGAAAGTCAGGAATCAGCGCCGTGACATTTTTGTTCAAAAGCCGCTGAGCACCTTGGGAGCGGGAGGGAATCGCAGACATGATGGCGTCCTTGCAGGTTGGGTAAATGTCCACCCTCTACTACAAGGCTAAAGGCGAATGCGACGAGACTAAGAGCCAGCCTAGTAGACCGTCCTCGCCACAATTAGATCGCTTTGCAATAAGAAAGAACGGCTCCATCGCCCCCCACGCGCAAAAGCCATTACTTAAGGAAAGTCTGAAGTGATTATTTATAGATCAGGATTTAATCGGGCCATCAGTTGCCCGATGCTGCGGCACTCACTATAAAAACAAGCCGTGAATCTATGAACGCCCTATCTGACAAGACGGTTCCCTGCGTCGCCCCTCGCCCAAAAATCGAGACCCGTTCCATTGACTATGTGCCGCGCAACGAACGGCACGGCAAAGTCTGGCATCAGGGACCCTTCTGGTTCACCGGCAACTTCGTCCTCACCACCATGGTCACCGGGTTCACCGGCGCCGCACTGGGCTTGAGCCTGGTCTACGCGATCCTGGCGATTGTCATCGGCGTGGGCCTGGGCACCTTTGCCATGGCATTCCACGCCAACCAGGGCCCGCGCATGGGCTTGCCGCAGATGATCCAGTCACGGGCCCAGTTCGGCCTGCGCGGCGCTATCGTGCCGTTTGTCGCGGTGATCTTTGTGTACATCGGCTTCAATGTGTTCAACGTGATTCTCGCCACCGACGCCATCAACACGGTGCTGCCGGGCAGCCGGGCGCCGTGGTATGCGTTGATGATCATCCTCGCGGTGATGATTGCCGTGATCGGCCATGACCTGCTGCACACTGTGCAACGCTGGCTGACCTACGTGATGATCAGCGTATTCGCAGTGCTGACCGTTGCCGCCCTGATGAGCCTGTCGGCCGATGCCGCAGTGGCCGAGGCGCATTTCTCCTGGTCGGCGTTCCTGATCCAGCTCAGCGCCGCTGCCGGTTATCAGATCAGCTACGCCGTGTATGTATCGGACTACTCGCGCTACCTGCCCCATCAAACCCCGTCGCGCCGGGTGATTTTCTGGACCTACCTGGGGGCTGCCGGCTCGGCCCTGTGGCTGATGTCTCTGGGCGCGTTCCTGGCCTCGGCCCTGCCCTCGCCCGATGCCATCGCCAGCGTGCGCACGGTGGGCAACCAGGTGATTCCTGGCTTCGGCACCTTGACCGTGCTAATCGCGGTGCCGGCGCTGATTGGCATCATGGCGGTCAATTGCTATGGCGCGATGCTGACCGGCATCAGTGCCATCGACGGTTTCGTGAAAATCCAGCCGCGCCTCAAGAGCCGGGTCATCGGCATCGGCCTGGTGGCAGTGATCATTTTCCTGATCGCCTTGAGCATTCCCGATAGCTATCTGGCCAGCTTCAACACGTTCGTGCTGCTGATGTTGTACTTCCTGGTGCCATGGACTGCCGTCAACCTCGCCGACTTCTACCTGGTGCGCAAAGGCCAATACGCCATCAGCGATATCTTCAACCCCGCCGGCATCTATGGCCTATGGGGCAAGGCGGGCTTGGTCGCGTACTGCCTGGGCCTGGTGTCGATGATCCCGTTCATGTCGTTGAGTTTCTATGAAGGGCCGGCCGCCGTGGCGCTGGGCGGGGCCGATATCGCCTTCGTGATCGGCCTGGGCGTTTCCGCGCTTATCTATTGCCTGATGAGCCGCAACCTTGACCGCGATGCCGAACACCGTGCCATTGCCGCCAGCGAGGCCATGTTGGAAGGTGGTAAGCCATGAACACCCTACGTGTCGTCTGTGATCAACTCGCCCCGCGTATCGCCGATGTGGAACACAACCGCGCACTCAGCGCCAAGGCCATTCGCGGTGCGGCGGCGCTGGGCGCGCAGGTGCTGGTGTTGCCGGAGCTGATGCAAAGCGGCTACGCGTTCAATGACCGGGAGGAAGCCCTGGCAGTGTCCGAGGAGCTGGACGGCCCGACACTCACCCGCTGGAAAACCCTCGCGAGCGAACTGGGCATCATTGTCGTGGCCGGCTTTTGTGAGCGCCTGGCGGCAGGCCAGGTGGCCAACAGCGTCGCGCTGATAGAGCCGGGCGGCAGGCTGACGGTGTATCGCAAGGCGCACCTGTGGGATCGCGAGAAATTGATCTTCACCCCCGGAACTGAACCGCCACCGGTGGTGGAAACCGCCGCTGGACGGATCGCTGT
Organism: Pseudomonas sp. HC1(2025); assembly: GCF_058742075.1. NCBI lineage: Bacteria > Pseudomonadati > Pseudomonadota > Gammaproteobacteria > Pseudomonadales > Pseudomonadaceae > Pseudomonas > Pseudomonas sp. HC1(2025). The sequence goes on from NZ_CP196017.1 coordinate 5,361,442, forward strand.
CATGATCTGCTACGACCTGGAACTGCCGGAGTGGGTACGCCTGGCCGCCCTGGCCGGGGCTGACCTGCTCTGTGTGCCGGTGAACTGGCCGGACGGCCCGCGCCCAGCCGGTGAAAGACCGGCAGAAATCGTGCGGGTCCAGGCCAATGCGGCGGTCAACCGGATGTTTATCGCCGCATGCGATCGCCATGGCGAAGAGCGGGGGGTCAACTGGATTGGGGGATCCGTCATTGTCGATGCCGATGGCTACCCATTGGCCGGGGCGGTCTCACATCAGAACGAACAACGCCTGGTGGCCGACCTGCCCCTGGCCCAGGCCAGGGACAAGTTCATCAGCGAGCACAACCACGTGCACCAGGACCGTCGGCCGCAGTTGTACTGATCCGCCCGTTAACTCCCCTGATCGCTCCCACGCGCCACGTGGGAACGATCACACGATCTATCAGAACTCGATCCGCACATCGCCCTTCGGCACGCTGCAGCACGACAGGATGTAGCCCTCGGCTTCGTCTTCCTCGGTAATCCCGCCGTTGTGCTCCATTTCTACTTCCCCGCCCAGTTTCATCACCTTGCACGTGCCGCAAATGCCCATGCCGCAGGCCTTGGGGATCAGCAGGCCGAGCTTGGCCGCTGCCGCATGCACGGTTTCCCCTGGGGCCACACGGATACTTTTGCCCGACGAGATGAACTCCACCTGGTGCAAATCCGCCAGGTCGATTTCTGGCGCATCGGCCGCCTGTTCGGCTTGCTCCACCGCATCGGCACGCGCCTCTGGCGGGGTCGCACCGAAGGACTCCTCGTGGTAGCGGGTCATGTCAAAGCCATTGGCTTCCAGCAGGCGCTTGACCGCGTTCATATAGGGCGTAGGGCCGCAGCAGAACACTTCGCGCTCAAGGAAGTCCGGCACCATCAGTTCGAGCATTTTCTGGTTGAGGTAGCCCCGATATCCGGCCCACGGTTCGCCCAGGCCGTGCTTCTCGCAGATCAGGTGCAGGCTGAAGTTGTCGATGCGCGAGGCCATATGCTCCAGCTCGCGGTGGTAGATGATGTCTTTGGGTGACCGGGCGCTGTGCACGAACACCATGTCGACATTGGCGTTGGTGTCGTAATACCAGCGCGCCATGGACATCACCGGGGTGATCCCCACGCCGCCGCTCAGGTACAGCACCTTGGGGTTGCTGAAGTCGATGGCGTTGAACAGCCCGACCGGCCCGTGTACTGCCAGTTCCTGGCCTTCGTGCAGGGTGTCGTGCAGCCAGTTGGAAACCTTGCCACCGGGCACGCGCTTGATCGTCACCGAGAAGCTGTAGGGCACCGACGGCGAGCTGGAGATGGTGTACGAGCGCATGATCGGCTGGCCGTCGATTTCCAGCTCCAGGGTGACGAACTGCCCCGGCTTGAAAAAGAACAGGATCGGCTGGTCGGCCATAAAGCAGAAGGTGCGCACATCCCAGGTTTCCTGGATGACTTTGACGCAACGGACGATGTGCCGACCATTGGCCCAGGTCTGGGTGGTGACAGGATTCAGGAAGCTGTTGGACATGCTGTTCTCCACGGCCGTAGTTCGGCTTGATGCTGGCGATTCTGCGTAAGGCCGCAACCTGCCATTTACCTATCTGCGACATTCGCATACTTATCGCGACCAGCCCCCATACCACTGGGGTTGCGCGTCGGGAACAGAGTGGGCCATGTCGTTAATGGACAAGGTTGCGGGCAGCGCCGGGCCCACACTCGCAGCCAACAACGACGCTTTCTTTACGCCTTGCTGCAAACCTGATTAGCCACTTATCGCGGCCACACAGAATGGCCTTGAGGACACACACGATGGACGTCACCGCAACCTTGAGCTTGGGCGATCCGCTGGAACCCGCACGCAAGGCCACCGCGCAAATGCTGCAGGAGCGCGAGCGCACTTTTTCACTGCCACAGCCGTTTTACTCTGACCAGCGCCTGTTCGATATCGACATGCAGGAGATCTTCCAGAAGGAATGGTTGATCGCCGGCATGACCTGCGAGATCCCCAGCAAGGGCAACTACCTGACCCTGCAGATCGGCAAGAACCCGATCATCGTGATCCGTGGCGCCGAGGGCGTGGTGCATGCCTTCCACAACGTCTGCCGCCACCGCGGCTCGCGCTTGTGCACCAGCGACAAGGGCAAGGTCGCCAAGCTCGTATGCCATTACCACCAGTGGACCTACGAACTGGACGGGCGCCTGCTGTTCGCCGGCACCGAGATGGGCGCTGACTTCGACATGAAGCAGTACGGCCTCAAACCGGTGAACGTGAAGACCGCCGGCGGCTACATCTTCATCAGCCTGGCCGAGAACCCGCCGGCCATCGATGACTTTTTGTCGACGCTGAACCACTACATGGAACCCTACGACATGGAGAACACCAAGGTGGCGATCCAGACCACCTTGTTCGAAAAAGCCAACTGGAAACTGGTGCTGGAAAACAACCGCGAGTGCTACCACTGCAACGCCTCGCACCCCGAACTGCTGAAAACCCTGCTGGAATGGGACGACGTCACCGACCCACGGGCCGACCAGGCCTTCAAGGACCACGTCGCCGCCTCCGCCGCCGCCTGGGACGCCGAGAAGATCCCTTACGCCCACGCCAGCTTCGGCCTGCGTAACCGCATCGTGCGCATGCCGTTGCTCAAGGGCACCGTGTCCATGACCCTGGATGGCAAGCAGGGCTGCAAGAAACTGATGGGCCGGATCAAGAACCCCGACCTGGGCTCGATGCGCATCCTGCACCTGCCCCACTCGTGGAACCACTGCATGGGTGATCACATCATCGTGTTTACCGTGTGGCCGATCAGCGCCCAGGAAACCATGGTCACCACCAAATGGATTGTCCACAAGGACGCCGTGGAAGGCGTGGACTATGACGTCGACCGCATGCGCCAGGTGTGGGACGCCACCAACGACCAGGACCGGCGCCTGGCCGAAGAGAACCAGCGCGGGATCAACTCCACCGCTTACCAGCCGGGGCCGTACTCCAAGACCTATGAGTTTGGTGTGGTGAACTTTGTGGACTGGTACAGCGAACGCATGTTGAACAACCTGGGAGCGGCGCCAGCGCCGTACCTTAAAGGTGTCGCCGCTCACGAATAACGGACACACCAGAGATCAAACTGTGGGGCTTGTGTGGGAGCGGGCTTGCCCGCGATTGCGGTGTATCAGTCACAGATTTGTTGGCTGACCCACCGTAATCGCGGGCAAGCCCGCTCCTACATTTGGTTACTCATCTGGTCAGAAATTAATCATCGCGCCTCCAGCCCGCTATTACCCTGCCCTCCAGCCATCCCCCAACAACTTATCCACAAAGCCACCCACAGTAATTGTGGGCAACTGCCTTATCTCCTTGAAATAAAACCAAGAAAATCCGTGACTTATTCAAAGCAGCGGGTTTGATCGAACATTGATCATTTTTTAATCAGAAGCGTACAAGCCACGTTTTATATGGCCTGTAGCGGATCGCAAACACCTTATCCACAGAAGCGCCAACAGACTTTGGGGGCAACTTCGGCCATTCTGTGGAAAACCGCCTGCAACCGAGCAAAATCGAGGCTTTACGCGCGTAAACCGATTGAAATGGCGATATTGATCATATTTCAACCAACTCACTGCAAGCCTCTATTCACATGGCCTGTAGCGGGTAGCGAACATCTTATCCACAGAAGCACCAACAGACTTTGGGGGCAACTCTGAGCCGAGCTTTTTCCTTATCCACAGAAAAAGCCCAGTAAAAACCGTCGCTTAGGTTGGTTGTTTTTCGTACAGAGGGCTACAGGGCTTGATTTACATGGGGTGTGGACAGCCGCGAACAGGTTATCCACAGCTGGGCTAACAGGGATTGTGGGTAACACCGCAAACCCTGTAGGAGCTGGCTTGCCTGCGATGCAGGCACCGCGGCTTTTCAGTTACACCCAGGTGACGCCATCGCAGGCAAGCCAGCTCCTACAGGGTCAGCGCACCACGCCCTCTTCGACCAACAGCTTGAGAATCGCCTCGGCACCCGCCTCAGGGCTCACCCCCTTGAGCACCTGCCCACCGCCACCACTGGCCTTGGCCGTGGCGGCTTTCATGCGGTCGGCGCCGCTCTTGGCCTTGATCACCTTGAGTCGCTTGGGCCGAGGCTTGGCCGGTTGCAGCACGGCGCCTGTGAATAACTCATCGTCCACCACCTGCACGTCGTGCTCCTGCAGCACGCCACGCTGGGCCGGGCCGTAGGCGCTTTGCCGAGGCTTGGGCGCGGCGTTATCCACCGTGGCCAAAAAGGGCAGGCGCACCTTCAGGCGCCGCCGCTGCCCGCGAGGCAGCGCTTGCAGCACAAGGGCCACGCCGCTGTCGATGGACTCCACCTGGGCCAGGCCGACGATCAGCGGCCAGCCCAGTTGCTCGGCCAACAGGAACGGCAACATGCCCGAGCCTTCGCCGGTTTCGGCCTGGCTGCCGGTGAGCACCACCTGGGCGCCAGCGTCCCGCAGGTAGTCACCGAGTACCGGCAAGGCATCGGCGCCAGCCGGTTGTTCCAGCACGTGCAACTGCGCCAGCCCCATGCCCAGGTAGGCGCGCAGGGTCGGTTCGGCGATGTCGCCGGCATGCAGGACTTGCAGGTTATCCCCAGCCAGTTGCAGCCCCAGCTCGACGGCGCGGGCATCCTGTTCGGCGCGGCGCGGACGGCCGGAGGTCGGGTGGGCGCCTATGGATACCAGGCTGATTACATGGGTGGTCATGGCCATATCCTTTGTTTAAGCCGCATCGCGCTTGGCGCCGTTGCGGTGGGCCTGGACCGCTGCAATCAAGGCCCGGAGAATGTCACCGCTGTCGCCGATTACCGACAGGTCGGCGCGCTTGATCATGTCGCAACCCGGATCGAGGTTGATCGCCACCACCTTGTCGCAGGCCCCGATGCCTTGCAGGTGCTGGATCGCCCCGGAGATCCCGACCGCCACATACACCCGCGCGGTGACCCAGATACCACTGGCGCCGACCTGGCGATCACGGGTCATAAAACCATCGTCCACCGCCACCCGCGACGCACCTTCGGTGGCGCCCAGGGCAGCGGCGGTCTGGTGGAACAGGTGCCAATCCTTGACCCCGTTGCCACCGGAGAAAATAAACTCGGCCTCGGCCATGGGAATCGCACCGGGATCCACCGCCACCGCGCCCAAATCCTCGATACGCGGCAAGCTGCGCGCCAGGGCTGTGGATAACTCCACGGGCAACACTTCGTGACGCGTATCGCTGACCGGATCGGCGCATTCCACAGCAGCCAGGATCAGCCGTGGCAGCGCGCGCGCCAGGTCTTCCCGGCCTGCGCCGGCACGGCCGATGCACTCAGAGCCCTTGATCTGCCACACCCGGGTGGCCGGGCGTTCCTTGAGGCTGGCGGCAAAGCGCCGCCCCAGTTCGCCACCGCCACTGCGGCTGTCGGGCAGCAGCCAATGACGCGGGCTGAACTGGTTATCCACAGCCCGCAGGCCATGGACCCGCTGCTCCGGTGAATAACCGTCGAATTCGTGCCCGTCGAGCACCAGCAGGCGGTCCACGCCGGCCGTGTCGAAGGCACTTTCCTTATGCTCGCCAAACACCACCGCCAGCACCGCGCCGTCGCTGCCGGCCAGTTGCCGCGCCAGGCCGAGCAAGTCGCGGTCGTGGCTGCTCAGGCGGCCGCCGACCATGTCCGGCACCACGTTGATGTAGAACGCCGGGGCTGGCACCTGGTGCAACGGCAACTGCACTTGCGCCGCTGCCGTACGTTTGGTCGCACCGCCCTGCTGGGCGCCGCTACGGTCGATACGCTTGATGCCGTTGGGCCCGATAAAACCTATGCCATGCACGTTTTTACGGAGGATGCCGTTAGGCCCCATCCAGCTGTGCTGTTCCGGTTGCATCGCCGCATGCAGCGGGTGCAAGCGGTTGCGGGCGATCCATTCGGCCCGTGGGTCGCGGCGGATAATGTCGCTCATCAGTGGACCTCCGCTGGTACACGCGTGTTCTTGGCCGGTACAGCCTCTTCGAGCAAGGCGTCGGCCACCAACTCGGCAATGTCCTTGATCAGTGGGCGGGGTTCGACCACCCCTTCGAGCATCGCCGTGCACTGTGGACAACCCACGGCCACCAGTTCGGCGCCGGTCTCGCGGATGTCTTCCATGCGCATGTCGGGGATGCGCTGCTTACCGGGAATATCGGTGATCGGCGCGCCGCCACCGCCACCGCAACAACGGGAACGGAACCCCGAACGTTGCATCTCCTTGACCTCGATCCCCAGCGCCCGCAGCACTTGGCGCGGTGCCTCGTACTCACCGTTATAGCGGCCCAGGTAGCACGGGTCGTGGTAGGTCACGCTGTTGCCTTTGTGCTGGCCCAGGTTCAGCAGGCCTGCGTCGATCAGCTCGGCCATGTAGGTGCTGTGGTGCTGCACCCGGTAGTTGCCGTCGAAAGCGCCGTATTCGTTTTTCAGCACATGGAAGCTATGGGGATCGCAGGTGACGATGCGCTGGAAGCGGTACTTGGCCAGGGTCTGGATATTGCGCGCGGCCAGCAGCTGGAACGTTGCCTCATCGCCCAGACGCCGGGCCACGTCACCGCTGTCACGCTCCTCAAGGCCCAGTACGGCGAAGTCGACCTTGGCCGCCTTCAGCACTTTGACAAAGGCGCGCAGGGTGCGCTGGTTACGCATGTCGAAGGCGCCGTCGCCGACCCAGAACAGCACGTCGGTGCTGCCTTTATCGCCGAGCAGCGGCAGGTTCAAGTCCGCCGCCCAGTTCATCCGCCCACCCGGGGCGAACCCGCCGGGGTTGTCGGTGGCGATCAGGTTCTCCAGGACTTCGGCGCCCTTGTTCGGGGTCGCGCCTTTTTCCAGGGTCAGGTGGCGGCGCATATCGACGATGGCATCTACGTGCTCGATCATCATCGGGCATTCTTCGACACAGGCACGACAGGTGGTACACGACCACAATGTCTCGGCATCCACCAGGCCATTGACGATCGGTTGGTGCGGGTTGCCGCTGTGTTCGCCGATGGCCTTGCCCGGGTAAGGGCTGCCGGCGAACTTGGCATCGGTGCCGCCGGCCAGGCCGACCACCATGTCCTGGATCAGTTTTTTCGGGTTCAGCGGCTGGCCGGCGGCAAACGCCGGGCACGCGGCTTCGCACTTGCCGCACTGCACGCAGGCGTCGAAGCCCAGCAGTTGGTTCCAGGTGAAATCCTTAGGTTTTTCCACGCCCAGGGGCGCGCTCTTGTCGCTCAGGTCCAGCGGCTTCAAGCCGGTGGAACGGCCCCCGCCAAAGCGTTCGGCGCGGCGGTGCCAGGCCAGGTGCAGGGCGCCGGCAAAGGCGTGTTTCATCGGCCCGCCCCAGGTCATGCCAAAGAACATTTCCGACACACCCCACAGCACGCCCACACCAAGCAGTACGGCCAGCAGCCAGCCACCGAAGTCGGCGGGCAGGATCCCGGCCACCGGCAAGGTCAACAGGAAGAAGCTCACCGAGAACGCCATCAGGCTTTTCGGCAGGCGCATCCACGGGCCTTTCGACAGCCGCGACGGCGGGTTGCGCCGGCGCAGATAGACGAAGGTGGCGCCGACAAACATCAGCACCGACGCCAGCAGCAAGGCGTAGCCGAGGATGCGGTTATGCAGGCCGAAGCCGTGCACCAGGATCGCCAGCAATGCCGACAGCACAAAGCCCAGGGCCGTGGCGACGTGGGTGTTGGCGATGTATTTGTCGCGGGCGACCACGTGGTGCAGGTCGACCATATAGCGCTTGGGCATGGCCAGCAGGCCGCCCAGCAGGTCGACCTTGGCAGCACGGCCCCGGCGCCACATGTTCATCCGGCGCACAGCACCGAGGACGGCGAGGCCTATCGCTGCGAACAAAAGAATAGGAAGCAAGGTGTTCAACATGGTGAAGCTCCCACAGACCACGCAAGTCTCGCGTGGGACCCGGCTCAATGTGGGAGCTGGCTTGCCTGCGATGGCATCACCCAGGTCTCACTCGAGACCGAGTTGCCTGCATCGCGGGCAAGCCCGGCTCCTACATAAAGCAGCTCCCACATTTTTGACCGAGTCCACATTGGTTCGGTGTTGGGTCAGAAATCCTTGCACAAGCGCAGGGCGTCGTAGATCGCAGCGTGGGTATTGCGCTGGGCCACACAGTCACCGATGCGGAACAGCAGGTACCCTTCCCCCGGCTCGCTCAGGCACGGTTGCGGCTTGATCGCGAACAGCGCCTCGACGTCCATCTGCCCCTTGTTGCGCGCCCCTTGCTTGAGGGCGTAGTAGATTTCTTCGTCCGGACGCACGCCGTTCTCCACCACCACCTGGTCCACCACCCGTTCTTCCTTGGCGCCGGTGTATTCGTTCTCCAGCACGGCTATCAGCTTGTCGCCCTCGCGGTAGACCTTCTCCAGCATCATGTCGCCGGTCATGATCACTTCCTTGGGATACATGCTGCGGTAGTAGGTCGGGAATGACGTACCGCCGATGGCCACGCCAGGCTTGATGTCGTCGGTGACGATCTCGACCTGGCAGCCCTTGTCGGCCAAAAAGTCGGCCACCGACATACCGGTGAATTCGCAGATGGTGTCGTACACCAGCACGTTCTTGCCCGGTGCCACCTTGCCGTCGAGCACGTCCCAACTGCTGACTACCAGGCCTTCTGCCGCGCCCCAGTGTTCGTTCTGCTCGATGAACGGATGCCCGCCCACCGCCAGCACCACCACATCGGGGCGCAGGTCGAGGATGGTCGCGGCATCCGCCGCCACGCCAAGGCGCAGGTCGACGTTCAGCCGCGCCAGTTCCAGCTGGAACCAGCGGGTGATACCGGCGATCTGGTCGCGCTGCGGCGCCTTGGACGCCGTGGTGATCTGCCCGCCGATAAAGTCTTTTTTCTCGAACAGAGTCACGTCGTGGCCGCGCTCGGCAGCGACCCGCGCTGCTTCCATCCCGGCCGGGCCGGCACCGACCACCACCACTTTGCGCTTGGGCCCGGTGGATTTTTCGATGATGTGCGGCACGCCCATGTATTCACGGGAGGTTGCCGCGTTCTGGATACACAGCACGTCCAGGCCCTGATACTGGCGGTCGATGCAATAGTTGGCGCCGACGCACTGCTTGATCTGGTCGATCTGGCCCATCTTGATCTTGGCGATCAGGTGCGGGTCGGCCATGTGCGCGCGGGTCATGCCGACCATGTCCACATAGCCGCCTTCGAGAATGCGCGTGGCCTGGTTCGGGTCCTTGATGTTCTGCGCGTGCAGCACCGGGGACTTGACCACTTCCTTGATCCCGGCCGCCAGGTGCAGGAACGGCTCCGGTGGATAACTCATGTTGGGGATCACGTTGGCCAGGGTGTTGTGGGTGTCGCAACCCGAGCCGACCACGCCGATGAAGTCGAGCATGCCGGTGTCGTCGTAGTACTTGGCGATCTGTTTCATGTCCTCGTGGGACAGGCCGTCCGGGTGGAATTCATCCCCGCACAAACGGATACCCACGCAAAAGTCCGGGCCGACCTCCGCACGCACAGCCTTGAGCACTTCCAGGCCGAAACGCATGCGGTTTTCAAAGCTGCCGCCCCATTCATCGGTGCGTTTGTTGACCCGTGGGCTCCAGAACTGGTCGATCATGTGCTGGTGCACCGCCGACAGTTCCACGCCATCCAGGCCACCGGCCTTGGCCCGGCCTGCGGCGCTGGCGTAGTTGCCGATCACCCGCCAGATTTCTTCCGGCTCGATGGTCTTGCAGGTCGCACGGTGCACCGGCTCACGCACGCCCGAGGGTGACATCAGGGTCGGCCAGTTGAAGCCGTCCCAACGCGAGCGGCGCCCCATGTGGGTAATCTGGATCATGATCTTGGCGCCATGCTTGTGCATCGCGTCAGCCAGGTTCTGGAAGTGCGGGATGATGCGGTCGGTGGACAGGTTCACCGAACTCCACCACTCCTGCGGGCTGTCGATCGCCACCACCGAGGAGCCGCCACAGATCGCCAGGCCAATGCCGCCCTTGGCTTTCTCTTCGTAATACCTGATGTAGCGCTCGGTGGTCATCCCGCCGTCGGTGGCATACACCTCGGCGTGGGCGGTACTGAGCACGCGGTTACGGATGGTCAGTTTGCCGATCTGGATCGGCGCAAACATTGCTTCGAAAGCCATGGCACGGTCCTCGGCTTACAACGGCTTGACGGTGAACAGACCGTCGTCGTGGCCCTCTTCGGAGCCTCCGTAGACTTGTTCGGCGACGGTGCGGATGTTGCTGCCGCGCGCTTGCAGAATCTGGTCCATGGCACCGGCAAACCAGCCGGTGAACATGTAGTCGACCTTGCGTCCGACCTTGCCGTACACATAGACGAAGGCCGAGTGTTCGAGGGTGACGCTGGCGGTGCCTTTATCGAGGTCGATGTCCTGGATCTTGAACAGGCCCCAGCCGCGCTGCGACAGGCGCTTCATGTAGTGTTCGAACACCGCGACGCCTTCCAGGCCGTGGCATTCGGCCTCTTTTTCACACCAGTGCCAGGCGGATTTGTAGCCGGCCTTGTAGAGGATTTCGGCGTAGGCATCAGCGCCCAGGACCTCTTCGATACCCATGTGGTTGTTGACGAAAAAATGGCGCGGCACGTACAGCATCGGCAGGGCGTCGGAAGTCCAGACACCGGTTTCGCTGTCGACTTCGATAGGCAATTGCGGGGCGATCTTGGCCATGGAAACTCAACTCCAGAAAATTCGGTTTGGTGCCCGCCGCACGGATGGCAGCGGGAAAGAATGCAGGGCTTATTCGCCCCAGACGTCCTTGAGAACGTTGACCCAGTTCTCGCCCATGATCTTGCGCACCACGCGCTCGCTGTGGCCGCGCTTGAGCAGGGTTTCGGTCAGGTTGGGGAACTCGCCCACGGTGCGGATGCCCAGCGGGTTGATGATCTTGCCGAAGCTGGTCAGACGGCGGGCGTAGCCCTTGTCATGGGTCAGCATTTCGAAGAAATCCTGGCCATGGCCCTGGGTGAAGTCGGTGCCGATGCCGATGGCGTCTTCGCCGACGATGTTCATGGTGTACTCGATGGCTTCGGCGTAGTCGTCGATGGTCGAGTCGATGCCCTTGGCCAGGAACGGTGCAAACATGGTCACGCCGACAAACCCGCCGTGGTCGGCAATGAACTTGAGTTCTGCATCGGACTTGTTGCGCGGATGCTCTTTCAGGCCGGACGGCAGGCAATGGGAGTAGCACACCGGTTTCTTCGATTCGAGGATGACTTCTTCGGATGTCTTGGAGCCGACGTGGGACAGGTCGCACATGATCCCGACACGGTTCATCTCAGCAACGATCTCACGCCCGAAGCCCGACAGGCCGCCGTCACGCTCGTAACAGCCGGTGCCCACCAGGTTCTGGGTGTTGTAGCACATCTGCACCACACCGACGCCGAGCTGCTTGAAGATCTCGACGTAGCCGAGCTGGTCCTCAAAGGCATGGGCATTCTGGAAGCCGAAGATGATGCCGGTCTTGCCCTGCTCCTTGGCGCGGCGGATGTCGGCGGTGGTCTTCACCGGGATCACCAGGTCGCTGTTCTCGCGGATCAGGGTCTGGCTGGCCACGATGTTATTGATGGTGGCCTGGAAGCCTTCCCACACCGACACCGTGCAGTTGGCGGCGGTCAGGCCACCCTTGCGCATGTCCTCGAACAGGTCGCGGTTCCACTTGGCAATGATCAGCCCGTCGATAACGATGCTGTCGGCGTGCAGTTCGGCTGGGCTCATCAGGCGTCCCCTTATTGGCGATTCATGCGCCGAATCGTCTGCCGGCGCTTTGGGGCCAGCATATGCCCAGGGGCTGACAGAGCCGGGTGCAAAAACGACAGGGGAATTGCCGAAAGCGTCAATCCACGACAAAGGGTGCACGCAGGTGTCTGTCCTGCATCTGTTCTTTGGCCTACGCTTGAGCCAGAATTCGACCCATCCACTGATATGAGAAGGCGCAATGAAACCGATTTTCCTGGCTTTGGCACTCCTCGCCACCGGCGTCCACGCAGCCGAAGACACCGACAGCACCCCGTGTGATGGCATCGAAAACGACAAACAGACCCTGGAATGCGCCTCCTACAACAAAACCACCGCCGAACAGTTGCTCAAGGATAACTACCAGGGCCTGCTGGAACGCATGGGTTCCACCTACGCAAGCAACAAGGCGCAGTTGGCGGACATCACCGCTCGTCTGAAGGATGCCCAGCAGAAGTGGGAAAAACTGCGGGATGCCGACTGCGCGGTGGACACCTTCCCGGCAGTCACCGGCACCAAGGCCTACGCCATTGCGCAAAATGACTGCCTGGCGCGGATGAGTGATGAGCGGTCGGAGTTTTTGGAGTCGATCGGGCAGGAATAAGCGACAATCGCGCCCATCCTTTCCTCTGAACCAAGGCCACCCATGACTCTCTGCGGCATCGAAATCAAAGGCAGCGAAGCCATCATCGCCGTTGCCACCCTGGATCTGGCCCACGTCGCCCTGGCCACCAAGAAAATCGCCCTCGAGGACGATGACGAGGCGGCCAACGTCAAAGCTTTCGCCAGCCAGGTGGCCGCGTTTGTACGCGACAACGCCATCACCCGTATCGCGATCAAGAAACGCAGCAAAAAAGGCGAATTCGCCGGCGGCCCGACCACGTTCAAGATTGAAGGAGTGCTGCAGTTGCTGGACGGCGTTGAAGTGACACTGCTGTCGCCGCAGACCATCAATGCGCAGAACAAGAAGCACGACTTTGCGTTGCCGGCGACGCTGAACAAGTATCAGCATGAGGCGTTTAAAACCGCGTGCTCGGCCTTGGTAAAAAAGTAAGCCCCACCACAAATCCGATGTAGGAGCTGGCTTGCCTGCGATAGCGGTGGGTCAGCAACTTATCTGCCAACTGATACACCGCTATCGCAGGCAAGCCAGCTCCTACATGGGGTCGGCGTATGCGCAATAGACTTACACCACCTCCCGCCGCCGATCCTCCCGCGGGCACTTGGCAAACCGCGCCCGGTAGCTTCGGGTGAAATACGACGGCGACTCGAACCCACAGGCAATGCTTACTTCCAGCACGCTCATGCCGCTCTGGCGCAGTAACTGCCGGGCTTTTTCCAGGCGCAGGCCGAGGTAGAAGTTGCTCGGAGTGTCATTGAGATGCAGGCGGAACAGGCGCTCCAGCTGGCGCCGTGTGACCTTGATCATCTGCGCCAGCGCCAGGGTGCTCAGGGGCGGTTCGGTGTGTTGTTCCATCTCGCCAATCACCTGCACCAGCTTCTGGTTGTTGATGCCGTAGCGCGTGGCGATCTGCATGCGCTGGTGGTCTTTGCGCGGGCGGATGCGGCCCAGCACGAATTGCTCGGAAACCTGGATCGCCAGCTCCGGGCCGTGGGCCTGGCTGATCAGGTCGAGCATCAGGTCGATGGACGCGGTGCCGCCGGCGCAGGTGATACGCCGGCGGTCGATCTCGAACAGTTCCTGGGTCACGGCCAGTGCGGGATAGGATTCCTTGAAGGCATCGATGGCCTCCCAATGCAGGGTCAGGCGGTAGCCGTCGAGCAGGCCGGCCTGGGCCAAGACGAAACTGCCGGTGTCGATAGCGCCGAGGGTCACGCCATCATGGTCGAGGCGGCGCAGCCAGTGCTCCAGGGCCGGCGTGGCGAACTCCAGGGGCTCGAAGCCGGCAACTACCAACAGAGTCGCACCTTTTTTCAGAGGCTCAAGCCCGGCGTCGGCGTTGACCGACATGCCGTTGCTCGCCAGCACTGCACCACCGTCAGCGCTCAGCACATGCCAGCGATACAGCTCGCCGCGAAAGCGGTTGGCCACGCGCAGCGGTTCGATGGCCGAGATAAAGCCGATGGCCGAGAAACCCGGCATCAGCAGGAAGTAGAAATCCTGGGACATGGTGCGCACTCGTGGGACGGGTAGCGTGGTCACTGTGATACGCCAGTTCCAGCGCCCATTCAAGGGCACAGGTCGCTGCAGTGCAAGAGTGGGTCGCCGCCGTGCGTTTTGCCGCGCTGCAAGCTGGGTAACTTGGCGGCACGGTGCACAAAGACGCCGGAATCCACAATAACGACCTGCCGAGGGATCCATCATGAACCGACTGATCAGCCGCTGCGTGCTCGCACTCAGCGCCGTCTTGAGCACCAGCCTGTGGGCCGCCGATGCCGCTTCCTGTAAGAACGTGCGCATGGGCGTGGTGAACTGGACCGACGTGATCGCCACCAGCGCCATGACCCAGGTGCTGCTCGACGGCCTCGGCTACAGCACCAAGCAAACCAGTGCGTCCCAGCAGATCATCTTCTCCGGCATTCGCGACCAGCGCCTGGACCTGTTCCTCGGCTACTGGAACCCGCTGATGACCCAGACCATCACCCCGTTCGTCGACGCCGGGCAGGTCAAAGTCCTCGACGCGCCCAGCCTCAAGGACGCCCGCGCGACCCTGGCGGTGCCGACCTACCTTGCAGACAAGGGCCTGAAAACCTTCGCCGACATTGCCAAGTTCCAGAAAGAGTTGGGCGGCAAGATCTACGGCATCGAACCAGGCTCCGGGGCCAACACCCAGATCAAGGCGATGATCGCCAAGAACCAGTTCGGCCTGGGCAAATTCCAGTTGGTGGAGTCCAGCGAGGCCGGCATGCTCGCCGCCGTGGACCGCGCCGTACGCCGCAACGAAGCCGTGGTGTTCTTTGGCTGGGCGCCGCACCCGATGAACGTCAATGTGCAGATGACCTACCTGTCCGGCAGCGAGGACGCCCTGGGGCCCAATGAAGGCATGGCCACGGTCTGGACAGTGACCACCCCGACCTACGCCGAGCAATGCCCGAATGTGCACAAGTTGCTGACCAACCTGACGTTCACCGCCGCCCAAGAGAGCCGGATGATGCAGCCGTTGCTGGAGCACAAAGATGCGTTCGAGTCGGCCCGCCAGTGGCTCAAGGATCACCCCCAGGACCAGCAGCGTTGGCTGGAGGGCGTGACCACGTTCGACGGCAAGCCCGCTGCCGCCCATCTGCAATTGACCAGCAAATAACCTCTCCCGAATCACCGTTTCGCGGCCAACAACGGCCGCGAACGGCACTACCACGCCTGTAAGGAACCTGCCCCATGAACCACGACGTCATCATCACCTGCGCACTCACCGGTGCTGGCGACACGACCGCCAGAAGCCCCCACGTGCCGGTCACCCCCAGGCAAATCGCTGCGGCTGCGGTAGAGGCCGCCAAAGCCGGCGCCACCGTGGTGCATTGCCATGTGCGCGACCCGCACACCGGCAAGTTCAGCCGCGACGTGGCGCTGTACCGCGAGGTGATGGAGCGCATCCGCGAGGCGGACATCGACATCATCGTCAACCTCACCGCCGGCATGGGCGGCGACCTGGAAATCGGCGGTGGCGAGAACCCCATGGCGTTCGGCCCCAATACCGACCTGGTCGGCCCGCTGACCCGCCTGGCCCACGTCGAGGCACTGCTGCCGGAAATCTGCACCCTGGACTGCGGCACCCTGAACTTTGGCGATGGCGACACTATTTATGTGTCCACCCCGGCCCAGCTGCGGGCGGGCGCCAAGCGCATCCAGGAACTGGGGGTGAAGGCCGAGCTGGAGATTTTCGATACCGGCCACCTGTGGTTCGCCAAGCAACTGATCAAGGAAGGCCTGCTCGACAACCCACTGTTCCAACTGTGCCTGGGCATCCCCTGGGGTGCGCCGGCCGATACCACCACCATGAAAGCCATGGTCGACAACCTGCCCGCCGACGCGGTGTGGGCCGGCTTTGGTATCGGGCGCATGCAGATGCCGATGGCGGCGCAGGCGGTGCTGCTGGGCGGCAACGTGCGGGTTGGGTTGGAAGACAACTTGTGGTTGGACAAGGGCGTGCTGGCGACCAATGGGCAACTGGTGGAGCGTGCCGGGGAAATCCTCAGCCGCCTGGGCGCGCGGGTTCTGACCCCGGCTGAAGGCCGAACCAAGATGGGCCTGACCAAACGTAGCTAATCCCCTGCCGCAACCGGCTCAAAAATGTAGGAGCTGGCTTGCCTGCGATAGCGGTGTATCAGTTGATGCATTTGGCATTGACCCACCGCTATCGCAGGCAAGCCAGCTCCCACAATGAACCTCTTTAGCACTGGAAATTACCGAAATGAGCTTTATCACCGAAATCAAAACCTTCGCCGCCCTGGGCAGTGGTGTCATCGGCAGCGGCTGGGTATCCCGCGCCCTCGCCCATGGCCTGGATGTGGTGGCCTGGGACCCGGCGCCCGGCGCCGAAGCGGCCCTGCGCAAGCGTGTCGCCAATGCCTGGGCCGCCCTGGAAAAGCAGGGCCTGGCACCGGGCGCCTCCCAGGACCGCCTGCGGTTTGTCGCGACCATCGAAGAATGCGTGCAAGACGCCGACTTCATCCAGGAAAGCGCCCCCGAACGCCTGGAGCTGAAGCTGGAGCTGCACAGCAAGATCAGCGCGGCAGCCAAGCCCAATGCGTTGATCGGCTCCAGCACTTCGGGGCTTTTGCCCAGCGAGTTTTATGAAAGCGCCACACACCCGCAGCGCTGCGTGGTCGGCCACCCGTTCAACCCGGTGTACCTGCTGCCGCTGGTGGAAGTGGTCGGCGGCAAACACACTGCGCCCGAAGCGATCCAGGCGGCGATAAAAGTCTACGAATCCCTGGGCATGCGCCCGCTGCATGTGCGCAAGGAAGTCCCCGGTTTTATCGCCGACCGCTTGCTTGAGGCGCTGTGGCGCGAGGCGTTGCATCTGGTCAACGACGGTGTAGCGACCACCGGCGAGATCGACGATGCGATCCGCTTTGGCGCCGGTTTGCGCTGGTCGTTCATGGGCACGTTCCTCACCTATACCTTGGCCGGCGGCGACGCCGGGATGCGGCATTTCATGGCGCAATTCGGCCCGGCGTTGCAGCTGCCGTGGACCTACCTGCCGGCACCGGAACTGACGGACAAACTGATTGATGATGTGGTCGATGGCACCCGCGAGCAGTTGGGCAGCCATAGCATTGCGGCGCTGGAGCGCTATCGTGATGATTGCCTGCTGGCGGTGCTGGAGGCGGTGAAGACCACCAAAGAAAAACACGGCATGAGCTTCGCCGAATAACGGCTGTTTATTTCTGTGGGAGCTGGGTTGCCTGGGATAACGGTGTTGGATTGACCACCACCATCGCAGGCAAGCCAGCTCCCACAGCTGACCGAGTACAGATCTGGAATTGACGACATGCCCGCACTGACGACCTACACCACCCACATCATCCCCGACTGGGTCGATTACAACGGCCACCTGCGCGATGCGTTCTACCTGCTGATCTTCAGCTACGCCACCGATGCGTTGATGGACACCCTGGGCCTGGACAGCGACAACCGCGAAGCCAGCGGCCACTCGTTGTTTACCCTGGAACTGCACTTGAACTACCTGCACGAAGTGAAGCTGGACGCCGAGGTCGAGGTGCACACCCAGTTGATCGCCCATGACAACAAACGCCTGCATCTGTATCACAGCCTGCACCTGGTGGGCGAAGAGCGGGAGCTGGCGGGTAATGAGCAGATGCTGCTGCATGTCGACCTTGCCGGGCCACGCTCGGCACCGTTCAGCGCAGCGGTGGCACAGCGCCTGGCGGCAATCAGCAGCGAGCAGGCAGACCTGCCCCGGCCGGCCCTGCTCGGGCGTGTCATCGGCCTGCCGGTCAAATAAAAAAAGCCCCGATCCAGCCGTGACAGGATCGGGGCAGAGTGCTTTGTGCGAGCGTGCGGGCCGAGGGTGACCAAACCTTCAATCTGCTTGCTTGAGCCTAAGTGTGCCCACAACCATTCTTGGCAACTGGCCCGAAAACGACCTGTTCATAGTCGTTCCAGCCATCGCGCCATTCAGGCCTTGCCGACCCGCTGACGGCCCACCAGAATCGAACCTGATCGAAGTCTCCCCTAACCAGGATGAACATCATGATGCACGCGGATTTGATTGATCAGGATGACCTGCTGAGCCAGCTGCGCTCCCTGGGTTTCGAGGTGTCCAGCGGCGCCACTGCCGAGCAGGCCTGTGAATGTGCGGTACGCGGCTTGAGTGAAGCGCGGGCCAAGGCACTCAAGGGCATGGTCGAACAGATGTATACCGGCAGCGCGACGATTCTGCCGGCGGTGCGCCAGGCGATTGATAAGCAGTTGTTGCCTGCTTTGGGGGCATTCAGGAAGAGTTCTGGGGCCTGATACACCGCTATCGCGGGCAAGCCCGCTCCCACAGGGGAATGCACTCCAAATGTGGGAGCTGGCTTGCCTGCGATGCAGGCGCCTCGGTCTACAGCCTTACACTGGCAAACGTCGACTCATTGCGCGCCTGGCTCAACGCCGACATCGGCCCCGCCAACGGTGACAACACCAACGCCTGCGGAATCGGCATCATCGCCACTTGCTGGGTGGTGTTGGAACCGACGCGTTCATCCCGTGGCGGAATGCCGAAATACTCGCGGTAGCACTTGGAGAAATGCGGCGTGGACACAAACCCGCACACCGAGGCCACTTCGATGATCGACATCGGCGTTTGCTTGAGCAACTGCCGGGCACGGATCAGACGCAGCTTGAGGTAGTAGCGCGACGGCGAGCAGTGCAGGTATTTCTGGAACAGGCGCTCCAGCTGGCGCCGCGAGACGGCGACGTAGACGGCCAGTTCATCGAGGTCGATCGGCTCCTCTAGGTTGGCTTCCATCAGCGCGACGATTTCCTGCAGCTTCGGCTGGTTGGTGCCGAGCATGTGCTTGAGCGGCACACGCTGGTGATCCTGTTCATTGCGGATACGTTCGTACACAAACATCTCGGAAATCGCCGCCGACAGTTCACGGCCGTGGTCGCGGCTGATCAGGTGCAGCATCATGTCCAGCGGCGCGGTGCCGCCCGAACTGGTGAAGCGATTGCGGTCGAGGGTGAACAGGCGCGTGCTCATCGACACCCGTGGGAAAGCTTCCTGCATCGACGCCAGGCATTCCCAGTGCACGCTGCAATCAAACCCGTCGAGCAAGCCGGCGCAGGCCAGGGCCCAACTGCCGGTGCACACCGCGCCGAGGCGGCGGGACTGGCGCGCCTGGCTTTGCAGCCACGACACATGTTCGCGGGTCACGGTGCGCTGGATACCCACGCCGCCGCAGACAATCACGGTGTCCAGGGCCGGGGCTTTGTGCATGGAGCAATCGGGGGTGATTTGCAGGCCATCGCTGGCCCATACCTGGTTGCCGTCGACGCTCAAGGTGGTCCAGCGATACAGCTCGCGACCGGACAATTGGTTGGCCATGCGCAGTGGCTCCACTGCGGACGCCAGGGAAATCAGCGTGAAATTGTCCAGCAGCAAAAAGCCGATGGATTGAGGCGCACGGTTCTGGGGTTGAGCCCCGGAGTTGAACGACGTCATCGCGGTATCTCCTCACACAAAGCAGGTGATGGCCTCAGGCGAGGCTCTTGTTATTGCACTCTTCGTCCGTCAGGAGAGAGGCTTTGAATTGATAGAGCAAATGCCATGCCTAAAGTTGAATAGGTATTCAATAACTCCTGAAAACGACCTATTGAGGTGTCTATATAAGCCCGCGCCCGGCGTGAGGATATGAGTCGGAAAAAGCCTACGCTCACGGTCTGTGAGCAGATCGGTAGCACTTGTGGGAAGGCGCTTTCAGGGCGTAGGAAAAGTGTGTCACCACACGCACAGGTGACGGGTGGTCGGGAGGGAAATCGTTTGGGGGCTACTTATCTGTTTGCGACGCGCTAAAAGGTGGCGTGTTGGGGGTGAAGTGTTCACTTTATGAGCAGTGGGGTTTGACCCTGCGTCATCGCGGGCAAGCCCCAATGCCAGTCAGTTAAGCGCAGATCCCCTGTGGGAGCGGGCTTGCTCGCGAATGCGGTGGGTCAGTCAATTAAGATGTTGACTGATACACCGCATTCGCGGGCAAGCCCGCTCCCACATTTGATCTTCACTGCTTTGAGCATTGGGTTCGCTTAACACTCAACAGCACTCACCGCCAACCCACCCCGCGAGGTCTCCTTGTACTTGTCGTGCATATCCGCCCCGGTATCGCGCATGGTGCGGATCACCCGGTCCAGGGAGATAAAGTGCTGGCCGTCGCCACGCAATGCCATCTGCGCGGCATTGATTGCCTTGACCGCTGCAATCGCATTGCGCTCGATGCACGGCACTTGCACCAGGCCGCCCACCGGGTCGCAGGTCAGGCCGAGGTTGTGCTCCAGGCCGATTTCGGCGGCGTTGCACACCTGCTCCGGCGAGGCGCCGAGAATCTCTGCCAGCCCCGCCGCCGCCATGGCGCAGGCCGAGCCGACTTCGCCCTGGCAACCGACTTCGGCGCCAGAGATCGACGCATTCTTCTTGCACAGAATGCCGATGGCCGCCGCACCGAGAAAGTAGTCCACCACATTGGCCTCGGTGACTTCCTCGCTGAACTTCATAAAGTAGTGCAGCACCGCCGGAATGATCCCCGCCGCCCCGTTGGTCGGGGCCGTGACCATGCGCCCACCGGCAGCGTTTTCTTCGTTGACGGCCAGGGCGAACAGGTTGACCCACTCCATGGCGCTCAAGGTCGAGCCGATCACATTCGGCTTGCCCAGCTCCTGCAGGCTGCGGTGCAACTTGGCGGCGCGGCGGCGCACATTCAAGCCGCCGGGCAGGATGCCTTCGTGCTTGAGGCCCTGCTCGACGCAGTCCTGCATGGCACGCCAGAGTTTCATCAGGCCGCTGCGGATTTCTTCCTCGGAACGCCAGACCTTTTCATTGGCCAGCATCAGTTCGGCGACGCGCAGGTTGTGGGTCTTGCACAACTGCAACAACTCCACCGCGCTGGAGAAATCATAGGGCAGTTCGGTGCGGTCCATATCTGCCACGCCGCTGCGCGCCTGGGCTTCATCCACCACAAAGCCGCCGCCCACCGAATAGTAGGTATCGCGATGCAACTCGGTCTGGGCGCCGTAGACCACCAGGGTCATGGCGTTGGGATGGAATGGCAGGTTTTCGTCGATCAGGCGCATGTCCCGCGACCACACAAACGGCACCGGGAAGCGGTTGTCCAACAGCAACGTCTGCGTCTCACGCAGGGCCTCGATACGCAGGCCGATCTGCGATGGATCAATCGCGTCTGGCCACTCGCCCATCAGCCCCATGATCACCGCGTTGTCGCTGCCGTGGCCGATGCCGGTGGCCGATAACGAGCCATACAGCTGCACTTCGACACGCCGCACCTGATCCACAAGCGCACGTTCCCGCAAGCCCTGGACGAATAACGCCGCGGCGCGCATGGGGCCGACGGTGTGGGAACTGGACGGCCCAATGCCGATCTTGAACAGGTCGAAAACGCTGATAGCCATTGCGCGAAACTCCTCGATAGCACAGGCCAGGCGCAATAACGCCTGGTGGCGGAGCTGCTACGCTCAAGTCGCCCAGATGGCGGCATCATCAAGCTTTCACTGCGCCGTCCGGCGTCTCACACCGACATACCCATGCTCACCAGCGTCTTCCCCGTGCAATGGGACGTAATCGCCGTTTTTTGCGGCGCAGATCGAGAAAAAGTGCAGTTTTGCCTATGGAAAAATCTGTAAGCGACGTCACCGACACTGGATACGACCATCCCTGTACTGGATACGACCCACCCTGTAGGCGTCAGATTTTCACTGGTACATGATCAGTCTCGACTCGTTTGCAAGGCACCGAGGCTGCACATCGCTCGCACGCCCCAACTGCAACACTTATAAGCGCGGTCAAGCACCGCCGGAAAAACACCAGGAGTCCAAACCCATGAAAGGTTCCCCCCCGTTGTTGTTGGCCGCCATGCTGAGTCTTCCCCTTGCGGCCCTCGCTGCTGATCCTGAGCAGTGCAGCACCGTCAACTTCTCCGATGTCGGCTGGACCGATATCACCGTCACCACCGCCACCACCAGCGAAGTCCTCAAGGGCCTGGGCTACAAGCCCCGCACCACGATGATTTCCGTACCCGTGACCTACAAGTCCCTGGCCGACGGCAAGAACATGGATATCTTCCTTGGCAACTGGATGCCAACCATGGAAAACGACATCAAGCAGTACCGTGATGCCGGCACCGTGGAAACCGTGCGCGCCAACCTGGAAAACGCCAAATACACCCTGGCCGTGCCGCAAGCGCTGTACGACAAGGGCCTGAAGGACTTCGCCGACATCGTCAAATTCAAGGACGAACTGGGCGGCAAGATCTACGGCATCGAGCCGGGCAACGACGGCAACCGTACGATCCAGAGCGTGATCGACAAGAATCAGTTCGGCTTGAAGGACGCAGGCTTCAAGGTGGTGGAGTCCAGCGAAGCGGGGATGCTCTCGCAAGTGGACCGTGCCACCAAGCGCGGCCAGGCCATTGTGTTCCTCGCCTGGGAACCGCACCCGATGAACACCCGCTTCAAACTCAAGTACCTGACTGGAGGTGACGATTCATTCGGCCCCAACTACGGCCAGGCCACCATCTACACCAACACCCGCAAGGGCTACGTGCAGGAGTGCAGCAACGTTGGCCAACTGCTGAAAAACCTGTCGTTCACCCTGGACATGGAAAGCACCCTGATGGGCAACGTCCTCGACGACAAGATGAAACCCGACGTAGCCGCCAAGGCCTGGCTGAAGAAGAACCCGCAAGTACTCGACACCTGGCTCGCCGGGGTCACCACCCTTGATGGCAAACCAGGACTTGCCGCCGTGAAAGCCTACCTCGACAAGTAACCGCTGACCCTGGGCCGGCGTGCCGGCCCGGGATGTTTTCCCTCTTCGCATGTGGACATTCACTACCATGCTGACTGAACAGAAAATCCCACTAGGCCAGTACATCGCTGCCTTCGTTGAATGGTTGACGCAGAACGGCGCCGATTATTTCGACGCGATCGCATCGACACTGGAAACGATGATCCACGGCGTGACGTTTGCGCTGACCTGGTTCAATCCGCTGGCATTGATCGGTCTGATTGCGCTGCTTGCTCACTACATTCAACGTAAGTGGGGCCTGACCGTATTTGTCATCGCCTCCTTCCTGCTGATCCTCAACCTGGGGTACTGGCAGGAAACCATGGAGACCCTGGCGCAGGTGCTGTTCGCCACCCTGGTCTGCGTGGTGATCGGCGTGCCGCTGGGCATTGTTGCCGCGCACAAGCCGATGTTCTACACGATGATGCGCCCGGTGCTCGATTTGATGCAGACCGTGCCAACCTTCGTCTACCTCATCCCGACCCTGACCCTCTTCGGGCTGGGCGTGGTGCCTGGCCTGATCTCCACGGTGGTGTTCGCGATTGCCGCGCCGATCCGCCTGACCTACCTGGGCATCCGCGATGTGCCGCAAGAGTTGATGGATGCCGGCAAGGCCTTTGGCTGCTCGCGCCGCCAGTTGCTCTCGCGCATCGAACTGCCCCACGCCATGCCGAGCATTGCTGCCGGCATTACCCAATGCATCATGCTGTCGTTGTCGATGGTGGTGATCGCGGCCCTGGTGGGCGCCGACGGCCTCGGCAAACCCGTGGTCAACGCGCTGAACACCGCCGACATTGCCCTGGGCTTTGAAGCCGGCCTGGCGATTGTGCTGCTGGCCATCATGCTCGACCGCATCTGCAAACAACCCGACGCCAAAGTAGGGGGTGATGCATGAGCATTATCCGATTCGACAATGTCGACGTGATCTTCTCCAAAGACCCACGCGAAGCCCTCAAGCTGCTGGACGAGGGGATGCACCGCAACGAAATCCTGAAAAAGACCGGGCAGATCGTCGGCGTGGAAAAGGCCAGCCTGGATATCGAGAAAGGCGAGATCTGCGTGTTGATGGGCCTGTCCGGCTCCGGCAAATCCAGCCTGTTGCGCTGTATCAACGGCCTTAACACCGTGAGCCGTGGCCAGTTGTTTGTCGAGCATGAAGGGCGCCAGATCGACATCGCCTCATGCACCCCGGCAGAGCTGAAAATGATGCGCACCAAGCGCATCGCCATGGTGTTCCAGAAGTTCGCCCTGATGCCCTGGCTCACGGTGCGCGAAAACATCAGCTTTGGCCTGGAGATGCAGGGCCGCCCCGAGAAAGAGCGGCGCAAGCTGGTGGACGAAAAACTTGAGCTGGTGGGCCTGACCCAATGGCGCAACAAGAAGCCCGACGAACTCTCGGGCGGCATGCAACAGCGCGTCGGCCTGGCTCGCGCCCTGGCGATGGACGCCGATATCCTGCTGATGGACGAACCCTTCTCGGCCCTCGACCCCCTGATCCGCCAAGGCCTGCAGGATGAACTGCTGGAGCTGCAACGCAAGCTGAGCAAGACCATCGTGTTCGTCAGCCACGACCTGGATGAGGCGCTCAAGCTCGGTAGCCGGATCGCGATCATGAAAGACGGCAAGATCATCCAGTACAGCGTGCCGGAAGAGATTGTGCTGAACCCGGCGGATGACTATGTGCGCACCTTCGTCGCCCATACCAACCCGCTGAACGTGTTGTGCGGCCGCAGCCTGATGCGCACCCTGGACAACTGCAAGCGGGTCAACGGCTCGGTGTGCCTGGACCCAGGCGGCGACTCATGGCTGGACCTGGCCGAAGGCAACACCATCCAGGGCGCGCGGCAAAATGGCGTGGCAATGAACCTGCAGAACTGGGCGCCAGGGCAAGCCGTGGAAGGCCTGGGGCGGTTGCCGACCTTGGTGGATTCGAATATCGGCATGCGCGATGCGTTGCAGATTCGCTACCAGACCGGCAACAAGCTGGTGCTGCACGACAACAACAAGGTGGTCGGGATTCTGGGGGATAGCGAGCTGTACCACGCCCTGCTGGGCAAGAACCTGGGCTAAAGACCCAACTGAAGGAACTGGGTCATTGTAGGAGCTGGCTTGCCAGCGATAGCGGTAGTGAATCCAACACCGCTATCGCTGGCAAGCCAGCCCCTACATTTGAGCGCATTGCCAAGTTTGAACAGGCGGTGTCAGTGACGACACCGCCGGCTTTTATCAGCTATAGACACGGCCAAGGAGCTGCCGATGGCTTTCAAATTGATCGAGCACATCCCGGGTGATCTGCTCCTGGGTGAAGCCCATCAGGTCGTATTCCTGGCCGCCGTTGTGCAGGTAGACCTCGGCGCGGTAGTAGCGCGCACGTTCCTCGTCCGCCTCGATCGACTCACTGGGCGCCGCCAGGTAACCGTCCAGGCTCACCTCGTAGACAAACGGGTTGCCTTCCATCTCGATCCGCACGCCAATGCAGCGCTTGGACTTACCCAGCAGCGTCTGCACATCCAGCCCCTGGGCGCGCAATGCCACGGCCGCTTCCTCCAGCGCCGGGGTGACTTTCTTGTCCATAAAGCGTTGCACCACCGCCTGGCTCGGTTGCAGGTCCTGGGCGGTGAGGCGCTCGCTGAAACCGCGACGGCCGCGTTCGGCCAATTGCGCCTGCTCCTGTTCGATGGCCACATCCTGGCGCATGGCCTTGTGCAAACCGAACATAAAGAAGATCAGCACCACCGAGAACGGCAGGCCCGCCAGTACCACCATGGTCTGCATGGCTTCAAAGTTGCCGGCAAACAGCAAGCCGATGGTCACCAGGGTGATCACCGCCGACCAGAAGATCCGCAGCCAGTGCGGCGCATCCTCATCCACATTGCCACCTTTGCACGACAGGTTGGCCATCATCACCGCGCCAGAATCCGCCGGCGTCAGGAACAGCACAAAGCCGACAAAGATCGACACGCCGATCACCACTTTCGACGCCGGGTAGTATTCCAGCAACTGGTAGATCGCCATGGATGGCTGTTCCAGCGCGGTCTTGCCCAGCTCCACCGCACCGTGGTTGAGCACCAGGTCCAACGCCGAGTTGCCGAAGATCGACAGCCACGCCAGGGTAAAGCCCAGCGGGATCAGCAATACGCCAGCCACCAGTTCACGCACGGTACGACCACGGGAAATGCGCGCGATGAACATGCCTACGAACGGTGCCCAGGAAATCCACCAGGCCCAGTAGAACAGGGTCCAAAGGCCCATCCAGCGCTCGGACTTCTCGCCATCGCCTTCGTACACGTAGAGGTCGAAGGTTTTGAGCACCAGGCCGTTCATGTAGTCGCCCAGGTTCTGCACAAAGCCGTTGAGCAGGTGCAGGGTCGGGCCAAACAGCAGCACAAAAATCAGCAAGCCGCTGAACAGCACGATGTTCAGGTTGGACAGGCGGCGAATGCCATTCTCCACGCCCGACACAGCGGCGATGGTCGCCACGGTGCTCATCACGATGATCACGATCAGCAGGTTGGTGTTGCTGTGCTCCATGCCGAACAGGTTTTCCAGCCCGGACGACACTTGCATCGAACCAATCCCCAGGTTCGTCACCAGGCCCAGCAGGGTCACGAACATGCCGAAGCCATCCACCGCATGACCGGCCGCACCCTTGACCCAGCGCTCGCCCATCAACGGGTACAGCGCCGAACGCAGGGCCAGCGGCTGGTTATGGCGGTAAGCAAAGTACGCCACGGCCAGGCCGACCAGCGCATAGATCGCCCAGCCATGCAGGCCCCAGTGCAGGAAGGTCAGCTGCAACGCCTGGCGCGCGGCCATATGGGTGGCGGCGGCGCCTTCGGGCGGGTTGAAGTAGTGGTCCAACGGCTCGGACGCGCCGAAGTACAGCAACGAGATGCCGATGCCCGAGGAGAACAACATGCCGGCCCAGGCGCCGTAGCTGAAGTCCGGGGTATCGGCCTTGCTGCCCAGCTTCAATTTGCCGTAGGACGAAAACGCCAGGCCCACGACAAATACCAGGTAGGCGGCGATAACCACCATGTAGTACCAGCCAAAGCTCTTCGAGAGCCAGGTCTGGGCGACTCCCAGCATTCTGCCGGCCTCTTGCGGGGCGATGATCAGAACGGCGGTCAACAACAGGATCAGCGCGGTGGAGGTGTAGAACACCCAACCGTTGACCCGCACCTTTTCCGGTGGGGTCTTTATAAGAGAGGCAGAACTCATGGCACAGAGGCTCCGGGCAGTGCGAGAGAGGACACAAGGCAGCGCGTGACCCGCGCCATCGATTTTTCGGCAGTCGACGGACGGGTGTTATAAAGACATCCCGAAAATCCCCGAACCCCAGCGACCCAGGGTCATGGGCGGTTTCAAGGGTTTTTACGGATGTCAGATGTGCCTGCCGACATGTAGGAAATACCTGTAGGCAGCGACCATTTGTCGCAGATCTTATTCTTTGTTGATTGAACGTTCAATCAAAACAAAATAGACTGGCCTTCAAGCCGACGAACGTTTACGCCCGTCGGCAGGCCTAAGGAGAGGTGCTACATGCCCAAGGTCGGTATGCAACCCATACGCCGCCAGCAGTTGATCGAAGCCACATTGACGGCCATCGATCAGGTTGGGATGGGAGATGCCAGCATTGCGCTGATCGCCCGTCTGGCCGGCGTCTCGAACGGCATCATCAGTCACTACTTTCAGGACAAGAATGGCCTGATCGCCGCAACCATGCGGTACCTGATGAATGTGCTGATCGAGAACGTCCACGAACGCCGGCAGGCATTGAAGGAAGACAGCCCCCGGGCGCACCTTCAAGTGATTATTGGCGGCAACTTCGACGCCAGCCAGGTCAACGGCCCGGCAATGAAAACCTGGCTGGCCTTCTGGGCCACCAGCATGCACCACCCGTCTTTGCACAGGTTGCAGCGGATCAACGATCACCGCCTGTATTCCAACCTGTGCTGCCAGTTCCGCCGTGTGCTGCCGCTGGAAGATGCACGCAGCGCAGCCCGAGGCCTGGCGGCCCTGATCGACGGCTTGTGGTTGCGCGGCGCCCTGTCGGGAGACGCTTTCGACACGGAGCAGGCGCAACGGATCGCTTACGAATACATGGATTTCCAATTGGCCAAGCAGGTGAGTTAGAGCCCACATAAACGCTCAACCCCTGAACTGCTGCTGAGCGGGCTATGCCCCTTCAGTGGTTAACGCCAACCACTTATGCACTTGCGAGGACTTTATGGCCCGTTTCGAACTGCAAAAACTCTACATTGACGGCGGCTACAGCGACGCTGGCAGCGATGCCACCTTCGAAGCCATCAACCCGGCTAACGGTGAAGTTCTCGCCAACGTGCAGCGCGCTACGTTCGAAGACGTTGAGCGTGCGGTGGTCAGCGCCGAAAAGGGCCAGAAAATCTGGGCCGCGATGACCGCCATGGAGCGTTCGCGCATTCTGCGTCGCGCCGTGGAAATCCTGCGCGAGCGCAACGATGAACTGGCCGCCCTGGAAACCCTGGACACCGGTAAATCCTTCTCTGAAACCAAGTACGTCGACATCGTCACCGGCGCCGACGTGCTGGAATACTACGCCGGCCTGGTGCCCGCCATCGAAGGCGAGCAGATCCCGCTGCGTACCACTTCGTTCGTATACACCCGCCGCGAGCCGCTGGGCGTGGTCGCCGGTATCGGCGCGTGGAACTACCCGATCCAGATCGCCCTGTGGAAGTCTGCCCCAGCCCTGGCGGCCGGCAACGCAATGATCTTCAAGCCAAGCGAAGTGACGTCGCTGACCACCCTGAAACTGGCCGAGATCTACACCGAAGCCGGCGTTCCGGATGGCGTGTTCAACGTCCTGACCGGCAGCGGTCGTGAAGTCGGCACCTGGCTGACCGAGCACCCACGCATCGAAAAAATCTCCTTCACCGGCGGCACCGACACCGGCAAGAAGGTCATGGCCAGCGCTTCGAGTTCCTCGCTCAAAGACGTGACCATGGAACTGGGCGGCAAATCCCCGCTGATCATCTTCGACGACGCCGACCTGGATCGCGCCGCCGACACCGCGATGATGGCCAACTTCTACAGCTCCGGCCAGGTCTGCACCAACGGCACCCGCGTGTTTATTCCAAAGCACCTGCAAGCTGCCTTTGAAGCCAAGATCGTGGAGCGTGTTGCGCGCATCCGCGTTGGCAACCCAGAAGACGAAAACACCAACTTCGGCCCACTGGTCAGCTTCGCCCACATGGAAAGCGTGCTGGGCTACATCGCCAAGGGCAAGGAAGAAGGCGCACGCCTGCTGTGCGGCGGCGACCGCCTGACCGACGGCGACTTCGCCAAGGGCGCGTTCGTGGCACCGACCGTGTTCACTGACTGCACCGACGACATGACCATCGTGCGTGAAGAAATCTTTGGCCCGGTAATGAGCATCCTCACCTACGAGACCGAAGAAGAAGTGATCCGTCGTGCCAACGACACCGACTTCGGCCTGGCCGCTGGCCTGGTGACCCGCGATCTGAACCGCGCTCACCGCGTGATTCATCAGTTGGAAGCCGGTATCTGCTGGATCAACGCCTGGGGCGAGTCCGACGCCAAGATGCCGGTGGGCGGCTACAAGCAGTCGGGTGTTGGCCGAGAGAACGGCATCAGCTCGCTGAACAACTTCACCCGCATCAAATCGGTACAGGTTGAGCTGGGCGACTACGCCTCGGTGTTCTAACCCGGCTACCGCCAATCGCCCGCAAGCGGGCTCCTACAAGGATTGCGCACGACCTGTAGGAGCCGGCTTGCCGGCGATCGAGGGCAACGCCCTCGCCTGACCTGACCATCTCCAAAGAGGGTGCATTTATGTCCCAAGAATACGACTACATCATTGTGGGTGCCGGTTCCGCCGGTAACACCCTGGCGACCCGTCTGACCGAAGACGAAGGCGTCACCGTCCTGCTGCTGGAAGCCGGCGGCCCGGACTACCGTTTCGATTTCCGTACCCAGATGCCCGCCGCCCTGGCGTTCCCGCTGCAAGGCCGCCGCTACAACTGGGCCTATGAAACCGATCCAGAGCCACACATGGACGGCCGCCGCATGGAATGTGGGCGCGGCAAGGGCCTGGGTGGCTCGTCGCTGATCAACGGCATGTGCTACATCCGTGGCAACGCCATGGACTACGACAACTGGTCGAAGCTGCCAGGCCTGGAAGACTGGAGCTACCTCGACTGCCTGCCGTATTTCCGCAAGGCCGAAACCCGCGACATCGGCCCTAACGACTACCACGGTGGCGAAGGTCCGGTCAGCGTGACCACGCCTAAAGCCGGGAATAACCCGCTGTTCCACGCCATGGTTGAAGCCGGCGTGCAGGCCGGTTACCCGCGTACCGAGGACTTGAACGGCTACCAGCAAGAAGGCTTCGGCCCGATGGACCGTACCGTGACGCCCAAAGGCCGTCGCGCCAGTACCGCCCGTGGCTACCTGGACACCGCCAAGAAACGTTCGACCCTGACCATCGTCACCCATGCCCTGACCGACAAAGTGTTGTTCGAAGGCAAGCGTGCGGTCGGCGTGCGTTACCTGATCGGCGCCGCCGAAGAACGTGTTGAAGCCCGCGCGCGCAAGGAAGTGCTGGTGTGCAGCGGCGCCATCGCTTCGCCGCAATTGCTGCAACGCTCCGGTGTAGGCCCGGCCAAACTCCTCGAAAGCCTCGACATCCCGGTGGTCCACGACCTGCCAGGCGTCGGTGAAAACCTGCAGGACCACCTGGAGCTGTATCTGCAATACGCCTGCACCCAGCCGGTCTCGCTGTACCCGTCGCTGCTCTGGTACAACCAGCCGGCCATTGGTGCCGAATGGCTGTTCAACGGCACCGGCATCGGCGCCAGCAACCAGTTCGAGGCGGGCGGTTTTATCCGTACCCGTGAAGAATTCGAATGGCCGAACATCCAGTACCACTTCCTCCCGGTCGCGATTAACTACAACGGCAGCAACGGTGTGAAAGAGCACGGTTTCCAGGCGCACATGGGCTCCATGCGTTCGCCGAGCCGTGGCCGTGTGCAAGTGAAGTCGAAGAACCCACGGGACTACCCGAGCATCCTCTTCAACTACATGGCCACCGAGCAGGACTGGCAAGAGTTTCGCGATGGCATCCGCCTGACCCGTGAAATCATGCAGCAGCCGGCACTGGACCCGTACCGTGGCCGCGAGATCAGCCCGGGCATCGACGTGCAAACCGACGAGCAACTGGACAAGTTCATCCGCGAACACGCCGAAACCGCGTTCCACCCCTCCTGCTCGTGCAAGATGGGCACCGACGAAATGGCCGTGGTCGATGGCGAAGGCCGCGTGCATGGCATGCAGGGCCTGCGGGTGGTCGATGCGTCGATCATGCCGATCATCACCACCGGCAACCTGAACGCGCCAACCATCATGATCGCCGAGAAAATCGCCGACAAGATGCGTGGCCGCCAGTTGCCACGCAGCACCGCGGACTACTACGTGGCCGGCGATGCGCCAGTGCGTGGCAAGCCGTTGCGTGAAGTGGGTCCGACCGCGCGGTAAGCGTTACACCGCGGCGCTCCTATCGCAGGCAAGCCAGCTCCCACATTTGAATGTATTCACCCATCAAAATGTGGGAGGGGGCTTGCTCCCGATGAGGCCCACCCAGCCAACACACATCTTCCCAGACTCTTCCTACACTGCCCCGCCCTTGATCCCACCCCCCGCGCCGGCCTAATCTAGTCCCTCGCGCAAACGTTTCACCTTCCTACCGACACGCCGGCTTCTGCCTGGCCACGAGGCTTTCTCATGTTTGATGTCGTTTCTTCGAGCAAATGGCCTACCGGCTTCCTGATCAATCCAAACGTTGAACCGCTGGACCCGAAATGGCTGAAGGAATTCAGCAAGATCCCGGCCGCGGCCGTCAGCGACTGCCTGGGCCGTAACGTCGGTGGCCTGGGCCTGAAGGCCTTCCACGGCAATGCACCGATGCTTGGCAGTGCGCTGACCGTGCGAGTGCGCCCCGGTGACAACCTGATGATTCTCAAAGCCATGCAAATGGCCCGCCCGGGCGATGTGCTGGTGATCGACGGCAGCGCCGACCTGACCCGTGCGGTGTTCGGCGGCATCATGCGCGCCATGGCCCTGAAGGCCGGCATTGTCGGGGTGGTGATCAACGGCGCCCTGCGTGACCTCGACGAATGGCAGACCGGCGAACTGCCAGCCTACGCCATCGGCGGCGTGCATCGTGGCCCGAGCACTGACGGCGGCGGCGAGATCAACGTGCCGATCTCCTGCGCTGGCATGCTGGTAGCGCCTGGCGACCTGATGATCGGCGACGGCGACGGCGTGGTCGCCGCCTCGCGCAGCGAACTGCCGGAATTGCTGGTGCGCTGCCATGACCTGCTGGCCCGCGAGAAAGCCACACTGGCCGCCATCGAAGCCGGCACCCTGGACCCTGATCGCTTTGACGCGATTTTGCGCGCCAAGGGTTGCCCGGTCTAAAGCCAAGGCAAAAGCATCGCAGGCAAGCCAGCTCCCACATTTTGATTTGTGAACACATTCAAAAGGTGGGAGCTGGCTTGCCCGCGATGGGGCCCTCAAAGCCATCACCGCCCACAAGGAAGGCCCCATGTTCGACAAACACCCGCAACTCAAACAACATTTCGCCGCCCTGCGCACCCGCGCCGAGTTCTTTTCCCTGCGCTACGTACGCGAGTCTGGCCAGTACCTGTCGGTGCGCAAGAACGTTGCCGAGCCGCCACACCTGAGCCGCGACGAAGGCGCCATGCTCACCGTGCGCCTCAACGGGGTCGAAGCCTACGCGGCCACGAATGATATTTCCCTGACCGGCCTGCAAGCCGCCCTCGAGCGTGCCGAGCAGCAAGCCCGTCGGATCAGGCCCCACGCCCTGCTCGACCTGCGCGACCAGCCGGTGTCCAGCGACGTCGCCGACTATCTGTCGCCAGAACTCGAGCAACCCTTCCCGTCCCTGAGCGACTGCTACCAACTGCTCGGCGCCGAATCGGCCGCCGTGCCCAAGGACGAGCGCCTGGTGAACTGGGAGGTCAGCCTGGGCACCACCCGCGTTGAACAGATTTACCTCAACAGCGCCGGCGCCGAGTTGCGCCAGGCCCAGCGCTTTGTGTTCCCCGGCGTCAACGTGACCGCCTACGACGGCAACGACAGCCAGACCCGCACCCTGGGTGGCAGCAACTTTGGCCAGCAAGGTGGCTTTGATGTCATCAGCCGCTTCGGCCTGGTCGGAGCCGCACCCCGAATTGCCGACGAGGCCCTGCAACTGCTGCTGGCCCCCAACACGCCCCAAGGCCCGCGCGACCTGCTGCTGATGCCCGACCAGATGATCCTGCAGATCCACGAGTCCATCGGCCATCCCCTGGAGCTGGACCGCATCCTCGGTGACGAGCGCAATTACGCCGGCACCAGCTTCGTCAAGGCCAGCGACTTCGGGCACCTGCAATACGGCTCCAACCTGCTGAACGTGACCTTTGACCCCGACATTCCCGAGCAACT
This sequence comes from Pseudomonas sp. HC1(2025), assembly GCF_058742075.1. Taxonomy (NCBI): domain Bacteria; kingdom Pseudomonadati; phylum Pseudomonadota; class Gammaproteobacteria; order Pseudomonadales; family Pseudomonadaceae; genus Pseudomonas; species Pseudomonas sp. HC1(2025). The sequence goes on from NZ_CP196017.1 coordinate 5,394,699, forward strand.
GGCCAGCTACGCCCATGACGATGACGGCACGCCCGCCAACAAGCAGTTCCTGATCCGTAACGGCCTGCTGCTCAAGCCCCTGGGCGGGGCGCTGTCGCAATACCGCTCGGGCATGGGCGGCGTGGCCAACAGCCGCGCCAGCAGTTGGAACCGCGCGCCCATCGACCGCATGGCCAACCTCAATATCGAGGCCGGCGACCAGAGCCTGGGGCAACTGATCGGCGGCATCGAGCACGGCATCCTGATGTCGACCAACCGTTCCTGGTCCATCGATGATGCGCGCAACAAGTTCCAGTTCGGCTGCGAATGGGGCCAGTTGATCGAGAATGGCGAACTCAAGGGCGTGGTGAAGAACCCCAACTACCGGGCGATTTCCGCGCAGTTCTGGCGCAAGCTCAGCGCCGTGGGCGATGCCAGTACCTTCAAGGTGCTGGGCACGCCCAACTGTGGCAAGGGCGAGCCGAACCAGGTGATCCGCGTCGGCCATGCATCGCCGGCGTGTGTCTTCAGTGATGTGGATGTGTTTGGGGGAGACGCCTGATGAAGGCTTTCAAGGACCTGGTGGAGTGGCTCAAGCAGGCCATCACCGAAGGGGAACAGTTTCATCTGGACTACGCGGCAGAGTCGTCCGAATTCGTGCGTTTCAACCACGCCAAGGTGCGCCAGGCCGGCCAGGTACAGCAGGCCAGTGTCAACCTCAAGCTGATCAACGATGGCCGGCACGCCGACCTCGGTATCACCCTGGCCGGAGACCCCGAGGTGGACCGCCAGCGCCTGGCCGAGGGCCTGCAGCAACTGCGCGAAACCTTGCCCTTGCTGCCCAAGGATCCTTACCTGCTGCTCAATCACACGGCCTGGCAAAACAGCAGCGAGCAGGCTCAGGCGCTGCCGGACCTCGATCAGGTCCTGGGCGAAATCAGCCAGGGCGCCCAAGGTTTCGACCTGGTCGGCATTTATGCCGCCGGGCCGATCAGCCGTGGGTTCGCCAGCTCGTCGGGGGCTTTTGGCTGGCATCAGGCTAATAGTTTCAACTTTGATTTCAGCCTGTTCCATGCCAATGGCGAGGCGGTCAAGGCCAGCTACGCCGGCGATGCCTGGGACAGCGCGGCCTTTGCCCAGCGCTTGCAGCAAGCCCGCGAACAACTGGAGTTCCTTGGCCGGCCCTTGCACACCCTGGCGCCCGGTCAATACCGCGCGTACCTGGCACCGGCGGCCATGGAAGAAATCATCGGCATGCTCGCCTGGGGTGGTTTTTCTGCGCAGGCCATCGCCAGCAAGGGCAGCCCGTTGCAGCGCCTGTATGCCGGCGACCAGGCCCTGAGCCCGCTGGTGGACATGAGCGAACAGATCACGGCCTCCTTGAGCCCGGCGTTCTCCCGTGACGGCTACCCGCGCAGCGACGTGACCTTGATCGCCAATGGCCAGGCGCAAGGGCAACTGGTCAACTCGCGCAGCGCCGCCGAATACGATTTGAGCACCAACGGCGCTAGCGCCGATGAGTCCCCCAGCGCTTTGCAGATGGCCGCCGGCAGCCTGGCCCAGGCCGATATCCTCAAGCAACTGGGCACCGGCCTGTACATCAGCAACCTGTGGTACCTGAACTACTCCGACCAACCGGCGGCGCGCCTGACGGGCATGACCCGCTTCGCCACGTTCTGGGTGCAAGACGGTGAGATCAAGGCGCCGGTCAGCACCATGCGTTTTGACGATAGCGTCTACCAACTGCTGGGCTCACAGTTGGAGGCATTGACTGCCGAGCGCGAGTTGTTGCTGTCGGCCAGCACCTATGGCGAGCGTAATACCTCGTCCAACCTGCTGCCCGGCGCGCTGGTAAAACGTCTGACCCTGACCTTGTAAACGCCCGGCTTGGCGGCGATGGCGGCCAGAAGATCGCCGTCAGGCTCCCGGGCCTGATCGCCGGCAAGCCGGCTCCTACAGGGGAATACCCTGGGTTCTGATGAACCGTCCCTTGCCGCACCCCGTTGGTTGGCGGGCTGTTGTCGACACTCCAAAACCTCGTTATAACGGTTGGTGGCATCCCGCCACCTTTCAACCCGCTTGCGCGCAAGCGATGCATGACCTCGCCCGGGATAGGGCGAGCCGGAGCGTTGACATGTACCAAGGAAGTTTTGTCATTGATAAGTTGTTCAAGCACTACAACGTTCACGTAGAGCAACTGGGTAACGATCCGCAACGCAAGACCGTGCTGTTGGTCAACGGCGCGCTGTCCACCACCCGCTCATTCGCCCGCACCAGCAAGTGCCTGGCCGAGCATTTCAATGTGTTGATGTTCGACTTGCCGTTTTCCGGCTATTCGCGCCCCCACAACACCGATCTGGACCTGGTGACCAAGGACGACGAAGTCGAGATCCTGCGGGCGCTGGTGGAGCGTTTCCAGGTCAACCACCTGGTGTCGGCCTCCTGGGGCGGCATCTCGACCCTGCTGACCCTGGCGCGCAACCCACCTTCTATCGAAAGCTCGGTGGTGATGGCCCTGGCGCCCAATCTCAACCAGGCGATGCTCGAATACGTGGAGCGCGTGCGGGTGCTGATCGAGGCCGATGACAAGTCCGCCGTCGGCCACCTGCTCAATGAAACCGTCGGCAAATTCCTCTCCAGCCGACTCAAGCGCAATAACCATCGGCACCTGTCGACCATGGCCACCACTGAGTACCGCCAGGCGCGCTTTCATATTCATCAGGTGCTTGCCCTGGGCGATGGCAACTACCTGCCGCAATTGCGCCAGATCGAAACCCCGGTGCATTTTCTCAACGGCACCCTGGACGAATACACCCCGGCCAATGAAGCCCAACTGTTCAAGCAGTACGTGGGCCGCAGCAGCTTCGCCAGCGCCGAGCACACCGGCCATTTGCTCGACCTGGAGTCGCGGGAGGCGGCGCTGGCGGTGCACCGGGCGTTGATCGATTTCCTGGTGGGTAAAGACGTTCCCCTGTCAGATATAGACGAACCGCCAGTGGGAAAACCGGCGGAGGTTAGCGCATAATCGGCAACACATAGCCTGCTAACAAAAAGGGATCCCATGCCCAATCGTGTCGTGCTCGATGCCAAGACTGCCCGCTGGTTGCCCTGGGTGGTCGCGATTGCCTTCTTCATGCAGTCGCTCGACGGCACGATTCTCAACACGGCACTGCCCGCCATGGCCGAGGATCTGGCGGAAAACCCGCTGCGCATGCAGGGCGTGATCATCGCCTACATGCTCACCGTGGCCTTGCTGATCCCGGCCTCGGGCTGGATCGCCGACCGTTTCGGCACCAAGAAGATTTTCTTTGGCGCGATCATGCTGTTCAGCATCGGCTCGCTGCTGTGCGCCCTGTCCAGCAGCCTGACCATGCTGGTGGGCGCGCGGGTGATCCAGGGCCTGGGCGGTGCGCTGATGCTGCCGGTCGGCCGGCTGGTGGTGCTACGCGCCTACCCGCGCTCGGAGCTGGTGCGGATCATGGGCTTTATCACCATCCCCGGCCTGCTCGGCCCCTTGCTCGGCCCGACCATGGGCGGCTGGATGGTGCAATACCTGACCTGGCACTGGATCTTCCTGATCAACCTGCCGGTGGGCATGATCGGCTGCTACGCCGTGTGGAAGTTCATCCCCGACCTGCGCGGCAGCGAGCGTACACGCTTCGACAGCCTGGGCTTTTTGCTGTTTGGCGCGGCGATGGTGCTGATCACCATTGCCATGGAAGGCCTGGGTGAGCTGCACTTGCCGCATTTGCGCGTGATGTTGCTGCTGTTCGGCGGCATGGCGTGCCTGGCGGCCTACTGGCTGCGCGCCGGGCATATCGAAAACCCACTGTTCTCGCCGGTGCTGTTCAAGACCCGGACCTTTGCCGTGGGCATTCTCGGCAACCTGTTCGCGCGCCTGGGCAGCGGCGCCCTGCCGTTCCTCGTACCGCTGTTGTTGCAGATCGCCCTGGGCTATTCGCCGTCCCAGGCGGGGATGAGCATGTTGCCCCTGGCGGCGGCGGCCATGCTCGCCAAGTCCATCGCCCGGCCGCTGATCGAACGCCTGGGCTATCGCATCGTGCTCACCGGCAACACCCTGGCGCTGGGGATCATGCTGGCGAGCATGGGCCTGGTCAGCGAGCAGACGCCGTACCCGCTGTTGCTGGCGATGCTCGCGGTACTGGGGGCGATCAACTCCCTGCAATTTACCGCGATGAACACCGTGACCCTGATCGACCTCGACGACGCCCAGGCCAGCAGCGGCAACAGCCTGCTGTCGGTGGTGGCGCAACTGGCCCTGAGCCTGGGGGTGGCCTGCGCCGGTGCCCTGCTTGGCGGGTTTACTGCCGAAGCCGGTAACGATGGAGTCAATACGGTGCTTGAGGCATTCCAGTTGACGTTCCTCACCGTGGGCATCATGGCGATGCTGGCGGCGGCGATCTTCCTGCAATTGTCGCCAAAAGACGGCAAACGGGTGGTCAGCCGCGAGCACGACATTGAGCATTAAGCAGCGACTCGTCTAGAACTTGCAGGGAAATTCCCACGGGGCTGGTACACTGCGCGACATTTTGTTTTGCAGAGCCAGTCCCGTGACCACCATCGCCACCGCTTTTAATACTTTGCCGCTCTCCGCCGCCATGCTGGCTAACCTCGACTCGCTGGGTTATGCCGAGATGACGCAGATCCAGGCGCAAAGCTTGCCGGTGATCCTCAAGGGGCTGGACCTGATCGCCCAGGCCAAGACCGGCAGCGGCAAGACCGCTGCCTTTGGTATCGGCCTGCTGAACCCGATCAACCCGCGCTACTTCGGTTGCCAGGCCCTGGTGATGTGCCCGACCCGCGAGCTGGCAGACCAGGTGGCCAAGGAAATCCGCCGCCTGGCCCGCGCCGAAGACAACATCAAGGTACTGACCCTGTGCGGCGGCGTCTCCCTCGGCCCGCAGATCGCTTCCCTGGAGCATGGCGCCCACGTCATCGTCGGCACCCCGGGCCGCATCCAGCAACACCTGCGCAAGGGTTCGCTGGTGCTGGACGGTTTGAACACGCTGATCCTCGATGAAGCCGACCGCATGCTCGACATGGGCTTCTACGACGCCATCGAAGACATCATCAGCAAGACCCCGGCCCGTCGCCAGACCCTGCTGTTCTCGGCCACCTACCCGGTGAGCATCAAGCAACTGGCCTCCAAATTCATGCGCGCGCCGCAGCAGGTCAAGGCCGAAGCGTTCCACTCCGATGAGCAGATCGAGCAGCGTTTCTACGAAATCTCCCCGGAAGAACGCATGGACGCGGTGACCAAGGTGCTGTCGCACTTCCGTCCGGCCTCTTGCGTGGCCTTCTGCTTTACCAAGCAGCAAGTGCAGGAAACCGTGGATCACCTGACCGCCAAGGGCATTTCTGCAGTCGGCCTGCATGGCGACCTGGAACAGCGCGACCGTGACCAGGTGCTGGCGATGTTCGCCAACCGCAGTACTTCGGTACTGGTGGCCACCGACGTGGCGGCCCGTGGCCTGGACATCGACTCGCTGGACATGGTGATCAACGTCGAACTGGCCCGCGATTCGGAAATCCACATCCACCGCGTCGGCCGTACCGGTCGTGCCGGTGAGACCGGGATCGCCATCAGCCTGGTGGCACCGTCCGAGGCGCACCGCGCCCAGGCCATCGAACTGCTGCAAAAAGCCCCGCTGAACTGGGACCAACTGAGCAACCTCAAGTCCCAGGGCGGCGCGCCGCTGCTGCCGGTGATGAGCACGTTGTGCATTGCTGCCGGCCGTAAAGACAAGGTCCGCCCAGGCGACATCCTTGGCGCGCTGACCGGTGAAGCCGGGATTCCGGGCGCCCAGGTCGGCAAGATCGCGATCTTTGACTTCCAGGCCTACGTGGCGGTGGAGCGCAGCGTCGCCAAGCAGGCGTTGCAGCGCTTGAACGACGGCAAGATCAAGGGCCGTTCGTTGCGCGTACGGATCCTGTAAGCACACCGCGTTGCTGTTGAAGGAACCGAATCAATGTGGGAGCCGGGCTTGCCCGCGATGCAGGCGACTCGGTCTGACAGATTGACCGAGTTGATGCCATCGCAGGCAAGCCAGCTCCCACAGTTGATTGCATTTCAAATCAGGTTTTTGTGAGGACATTGCTGTGCGCTCGACCGAAGTTGTGATCATTGGCGCTGGCGCCGCAGGCTTGATGTGCGCGCTGACCGCCGCCGGGCGTGGGCGCAAGGTGATGCTGATCGACCATGCGAACAAGGCCGGCAAGAAGATCCTGATGTCCGGCGGTGGCCGCTGTAACTTCACCAACATGTACACCGAGCCGGCCAACTTCCTCTCGCACAATGCACACTTCTGCAAATCCGCCCTGGCCCGCTACACCCAGTGGGATTTCATCGCCTTGGTGGCCAAGCATGGCGTGCCGTACCACGAGAAAAAACTCGGTCAGCTGTTCTGCGATAACAAATCCAGCGACATCCTCGGCATGCTGCTCGACGAATGCATCCAGACCGGCGTGAGCCTGCACCTGGACACCTCGATCCAGGAGATCGCCAGGCTCGACAGCGGCTACCAACTGCAAACCACCCTCGGCGAGTTGCGCTGCGAATCCCTGGTGATTGCCACCGGCGGCCTGTCGATTCCGACCCTGGGCGCCACCGGCTTTGGTTATCAGGTAGCCAGGCAGTTCGGTCATGAACTGCTGCCGACCCGCGCAGGCCTGGTGCCGTTTACCATCACCGATCAGCTCAAGGAGCTGTGTGGCGAGCTGTCCGGCACCTCGGTCGATTGCCTGGTCAGCTGCAACGAGCAGAGCTTTCGCGAGAACATTCTGTTTACCCATCGCGGCCTGAGCGGGCCGGCGATTTTGCAGATTTCCTCGTACTGGGAGCCCGGCGACACGGTTGAGATCAACCTGCTGCCCGACCACGACGCCCACGCCTGGCTGCAACAGCAACAGGCCGAGCGCCCCAACAGCGAGCTCAAGACCCTGCTGGGCGAGATCTTCACCAAGAAGATGGCCAACCTGCTGGCCGAGACGTGGTTTGTGTCCAAGCCGATGAAGCAATACACCCACGCCGAACTCGCGGACATCGCCACCCGGCTGGGCTGCTGGCAATTGGTCCCGGCCGGCACCGAAGGCTACCGCACCGCCGAAGTCACCCTGGGCGGGGTGGATACGCGGGAAGTGTCGTCCAAGACCATGGAGTCGCTGAAAAGCCCCGGCCTGTATTTTATCGGCGAAGTGCTGGACGTGACCGGGCACCTGGGCGGCTTCAACTTCCAGTGGGCCTGGGCTTCGGGGTATGCGGCGGCGCAGTACGCCTGAACCAAGGATGTACTCGATCAAACTGTAGGAGCCGGTTTGCCGGCGATAGCGGTGTATCAGTGCCCCATTTGCCGGTTGACCCACCGCTATCGCCGGCAAACCGGCTCCTACAGTTGATTGCGGTGCCTGGGATATTTTTTGCTTATGAATGTGATCGCCACGCTTGCCGTGGCGTCATTACTGGCTCAATTTAGCGGCATCGTCCCGGAAGACCCCAGACTTCATGTCCTCGACCTCGTTCAAGCAGTCCATGCGGCGCCTTTGGGCACTGGATAAGTTCAGTTACAGCGTACGGGTGTTTATCGCCCTCACCGGCAGCATGGCGCTGTGCTGGTATCAGGATGAAATGTCGCTGCTGATCCCGCTGTTCCTGGGGATTATCGCCAGCGCCCTGGCCGAGACCGATGACAGCTGGCAGGGCCGCCTCAATGCGCTGGCGGTAACGCTGGTGTGCTTCAGCGTGGCGGCGCTGTCGGTGGAGTTGCTGTTTCCCTACCCGTGGATTTTTGCCATCGCCATCGCCCTGGCGAGTTTTTGCCTGACCATGCTCGGCGCGTTGGGCGAGCGTTATGGGGCGATAGCCTCGGCCACCTTGATCCTGTCGGTCTACACCATGATCGGCGTGGACCAGCGCGGCGGTGCCGTCACCGACTTCTGGCACGAGCCTTTGCTGCTGGTGGCCGGTGCCGCCTGGTACGGCGCACTGTCGGTGCTGTGGCAGGCAATGTTTTCCAACCAGCCGGTGCAACAGAGCCTGGCCCGGCTGTTTCGCGAGCTGGGGCGTTACCTCAAGCTCAAGTCATCGTTGTTCGAGCCTATTCGCCAGCTGGACGTAGAAGCGCGGCGCCTGGAGCTGGCGCAACAAAATGGCCGGGTGGTGGCGGCGCTCAATGCGGCCAAGGAAATCATCCTGCACCGTGTCGGCAATGGCCGGCCGGGGTCCAAGGTCAGCCGCTACCTCAAGCTGTACTTCCTGGCCCAGGACATCCACGAGCGCGCCAGCTCCTCCCACTACCCCTACAACGCCCTGGCCGAGGCGTTCTTCCACAGCGATGTGCTGTTCCGCTGCCAGCGCCTGCTGCGCCAGCAAGGCAAGGCCTGCCAGGCCCTCGCCGAGTCGATCCAGTTGCGCCAGCCATTCGTCTACGACGACAGCTTCGCCGAGGCCCTGGGCGACCTGAACGCCTCCCTCGAACACCTGCGCATCCAGAGCAACCCGGCCTGGCGCGGGCTGCTGCGTTCGTTGCGCGCGCTGGCGGCTAACCTGTCGACCCTCGACCGCCTGCTCAGTGACGCCAGCAACCCCGACAGCCTGGCAGATGCCAGCGACAGCAGCCTGCTGGACCGTTCGCCGCGCAACCTCAAGGAAATGTGGACGCGCCTGCGTACCCAACTGACCCCGACTTCGCTGCTGTTCCGTCACGCCCTGCGCCTGCCGCTGGCGCTGAGTGTCGGCTACGGCATGGTGCATTTGATCCACCCGTCCCAGGGCTACTGGATCATCCTCACCACCCTGTTTGTCTGCCAGCCCAACTACGGCGCTACGCGGCGCAAGCTCGGCCAGCGGATCGTCGGCACAGCCATCGGCCTGACAGTGGCCTGGGCGCTGTTCGATCTGTTCCCCAGCCCCCTGGTGCAATCGATGTTCGCCATCGCCGCCGGGCTGGTGTTCTTTATCAACCGCACCACCCGCTACACCCTGGCCACCGCGGCCATTACCCTGATGGTGCTGTTCTGCTTCAACCAGGTGGGCGATGGCTACGGGCTGTTCCTGCCGCGCTTGTTCGATACCCTGCTCGGCAGCCTGATCGCCGGGCTGGCGGTGTTCCTGTTCCTGCCGGACTGGCAAGGCCGGCGCCTGAACAAAGTGCTGGCCAACACCCTGACCTGCAACAGCATCTACCTGCGCCAGATCATGCAGCAATATGCCGCCGGCAAGAGCGACGACCTGGCCTACCGCCTGGCCCGGCGCAATGCACACAACGCCGACGCCGCGCTGTCCACCACCCTGGCCAATATGCTGATGGAGCCTGGGCATTTCCGTAAGGAAGCCGACGTAGGCTTCCGATTCCTGGTGCTGTCCCACACCTTGCTCAGTTACCTCTCGGGGCTTGGCGCGCACCGCGACACCCAACTGCCAGCAGACGTGCGCGAGCACCTGATCGAAGGCGCGGGCAAGACCCTCGCCACGAGCATCGACGAAATCGCCACGGGGCTGGCGAACAAGCAGCCGATCGCGGTGCAAAGCGATGCCGAGGAAGCGCTGGCGGTGGAGCTGGAGCAGATGCCGGATGAGATCGACGAAGCACAACGCCTGGTACAGACACAGTTGGGGTTGATCTGTCGGCAGTTGGGGCCGCTGCGTACCTTGGCGGCGCATTTGATCAAGGAAACCAGTGCGGCTTAGGCCGTCATCGCAGGTGAGCCAGCGCCTACCTTTGAAATGCATTCCCATGTGGGAGCTGGCTTGCCTGCGATGAGGCCCTGAAGACCACTACATCCCATGCTGTTTGAGCAGTCGCGCATAACTGCCATCAACTTTCATCCGGGCAATCTCCCGATCAAACCCGGCAACAATCTGCTCATGCCTGGGGTTTTTCAGGCTGACCAGAATATGCAGGCTGTTCTCACTCAAGGGCTTGGGCAAAAACTCCACCGCACTGCGCACCCTGGGTGATTCCCGCGCCAGGTAAAAGCGCGCGACATACTCGTCCTCGACCGTCAGCCGCACCCGCCGGGCCGCGAGCATGCGCACGGCCATGGCGAAGTTATGCACCGGGACTTTTTGCAGTTGGGGATCGGCATCGAACTCGGCTGAATAGGCGTAGCCGCGTACCACGGCGACGGGATAGTCGTGCAGTTGCTGCAGGTTCTGGAACTCGATGGGATCGTCGCGGCGCTTGATGAAACGCACGCGGTTGAGCAGGTACTCGGCGGAAAACTGCCCCAACTGCGTGCGCGCCTCGTCGTACCAGGCATTGATCAACACGTCATAACGCCCGTCGCCTACCCCCATCAGCGCCCGCGCCCAAGGCACCTGCTCGAAATCACTGGCATAGCCGGCACGCGCCAGGGCAGTGCTGACGATATCGGTGGCCAGGCCTCCATTGACCAGGGTCGCATCGGTAAACGGCGGCCACGCATCCGCCACCAGGCGCAAGCGTTCCGCGGCCACCGTGGGGGCCAGCAACAGCAATACGATCAAAGCAACGGCACGAGACAATCGCAGCATGCTTAATGTCCTTGCACAGCGGGCAGTTCCTTGCGGGCGATGACGCCTGGCGGGAATCCTTCCAGGTTCTGACTTTAGCTTATCGCTCGCGGTGTACCGCAGATTACACAAAGAACCCGGCCGCGAAAGCACTCAATGATGGCAAATTGACGTCACTCACAAAAAACGTGGTTTTGCAGGTGTTTGCACCACCGCCCAAGACAGTCGCCGGTCAGGGCATTACTATCCAGGCAGGTCTTTATGCGAGATGGAACGATGACTGTCGATTGGGTTTGCAAGCACCACAATGATCTGGGCAAGGAACAGCTCTACGCCATTTTGCGTCTGCGGGCAGCGGTGTTTGTGGTCGAGCAGAAATGCGTCTACCAGGATATCGATGACCAGGACCTGGAGGGCGATACCCACCACCTGATGGCCTGGCAGGACAATCAACTGGTGGCCTACCTGCGCCTGCTCGACCCGGAGCTGCACGGCGGCGACGTGGTGATCGGCCGCGTGCTGGTGGCCGAGGCGGCACGGGGTACCGGCCTGGGGCACGAGATGCTGGAGGAAACCCTCAAGCAGATCGACGATATCTGGCCGCAGACGCCGATCTTTCTCTCAGCCCAGGCGCATTTGCAGGGGTACTACGCAAGATACGGGTTCAAGGTCGAGGGGGAGGAATACCTGGAGGATGAAATTCCGCATATTGGGATGCGGCGCGCCTGAGGACGCCATCGCGGGCAAGCCCGCTCCCACATTTGAGCGCAATCAGCCTGTGGGAGCGGGCTTGCCCGCGATAGCGCCAGGCCTGCCAACCCAACTTCAGGGATAACCCAACACCTGCTTGACCTGCACCAGGTTGCGCTCGATCCAGCCGCGGTCAATCGCCCCCCAGTCGCGAATCCGATAGCGCCCGGCATGATTGCGGGCGCCCTCTTCCTGCTCGAACTCACAGACGATATCCAGGTCCGCCAACGCGGCGATGGTGTCCTGCGCCGTGCGCCGGGGCATGCCGGTCACCTCGGTCAGCGCCGGGACGCTGCTGGCCAATTGGCTATCGATCAGGTACGCCACATACAGGCGGCGGTAGAAACTGCTCTTGGTCTTGCTGACATCCATGCTCGCTTCCTCTCGATTCAATCCCGCGCCGCGCCTTGCAAGTCGCGATAGGTCAGGTACACCCGCAGGTCGAATTCCACCTGGTGGTAGCCGGGCAACATGTATTCGCAAAGTTTATAGAACGCCTTGTTGTGGTCCGATTCCTTGAAGTGCGCCAGTTCGTGGACAACGATCATCTTCAGGAACTGCGGCGCCGCGTCCTTGAACAACGCGGCGATGCGGATCTCTTTCTTGGCCTTGAGATTGCCGCCCTGCACCCGCGAGATCGTGGTGTGCAGGCCCAGGGCGCGGTGGGTCAGGTCCAGGCGGTTGTCGAACAGCACTTTGTCGATGGCCGGCGCGTTGCGCAGGTGCTCCTGCTTCAGGGCCAGGGCGTAGCTGTACAACGCCTTGTCACTTTGCACCCCATGACGCTCGGGGTAGCGCTGTTGCAGGTAGTCGCCCAGTTGATCCTTGGCGATCATTTGGCGCACTTGCTCTTGCAGGGCGGCGGGATAGGCCTGGAGGTATTTCAACGCAGTCATGGGTTCGAACGGCAGGGGCGTGAGGCCGCCAGTGTAGCGAATTCAGCAAGGGCCTGCCCGTAGCGCGAAAAGCTGCGGCCACTGGCAAATATCCTCAGCCGTCAGGGGCGGGGCCACCAGCGGTCCCTGGATAAACTGGCAGCCATTGGCCTGCAGCCAGTGGCATTGCTCAAGGGTTTCCACACCTTCGGCGATCACCAGCAAGCCGAAGTGCCCGCACAGCTCGATAATGCTGCGGGCCAGCGCCGCCTCCCGCGGCGAGCCGAGCACGCGGGCGACCAGGCCGGGGTCGAGCTTGAGCGTGTCGAACTCCAGGTCACGCAGATGCGCCAGGGAGCAGTTGCCCGAACCAAAGTCATCCAAGGCTATGCGCACGCCCAGGCGCCGTAGCTGCTTGAGCTGCTTGATGGACTCTTCAATGTTGTGCATCAGGCTTTCTTCGGCGATTTCCACTTCCAGTTGTCGCCCGTGCAGCCCATGTCGCTCCAGTGCCTGCTGCAGTTGAGCCACCAGGTTGGGCATATTGAACTGGCTGCTGCTCAGGCTCACGCTGAGCACCCAGTCGTCACGCATGACTGGGGCCCAGGCCTGTCGCGCCAATGCCACCTGGTGGTAGATCCAACTGCTGAGCTGGCTAATCAACCGCGCCTCTTCCAGCAAGGGCAGGAACAACCCGGGCGGCACATCGCCAACACTGGGGTGCTGCCAGCGCAACAAGGCTTCGACCCCGCGCAAGTGCCCGTCCACCAGGGACACTTGGGGCTGGTACACCAACGTCACCTGCTTGTTGTCGATGGCCTCGCGCACACTGCTTTCTAGCATCAGGCGCGAGCGGGCCCGGCCGTTCATTTCCTGATCGTAATAGCGATATTGCTGGCGCCCTGCCCGCTTGGCTTCGTACATGGCGATGTCGGCGGCGCGCAGCAGGCCAGTGAGATCGCGCCCGCAATCGGGGAAAGTGGCAATGCCGATACTGACCCCCAACATCACTTCCAGGCCGTCTACCTGCTGGCAGATCGACACTCGCTCGATCAGTTGTTCGGCGAGCTTGGCGGCCTGCTCCGGGTATTGCAGTTCCAGCAACGCGACAAACTCATCCCCCCCAAGGCGGCCAAGAATGTCGCAACTGCGCAGGCACAGCTCCAACTGCTCCGAGACCCAGCGCAGCACCCGGTCGCCGGCGTCGTGCCCCACGGAATCATTGACCCGCTTGAAGCCGTCCAGGTCCATGTACAGCAGCACCGTGGCCAGCTCGCTGCGCTCGTTGCGCAGCAGGATCGTCTCCACGGTCTGGTAAAAACCCCGCCGGTTGAGCAGACCGGTGAGGGGGTCGGTGACGGCCTGGGACTCCAATTGCTGATGCAGGTGCCGTACTTGCGACATGTCCTGCACAGTCACCACCATGGCCTTCTGCTCGCGGGGCAAGGGCGCACAGGACATCGCCACCGGCAGTTGCTGGCCGGGCGCGGTACGCAGGATCGCATCGTGCAGGCGCCAGGTTTCGCCGCGCAGGTAGCCGGCGTAAAGCTCGCAGCCGAACCAGTCGGGCATATGGGGTTTTTGCAGGTAGCCGAGGAACGCCCGGCCTTGCAGTTCATCCACCGTGGCATTGAGCAATCGCGAAATAGCCGGGTTGGCGTAGCTGATCACCCCGTCTTCGCCCACCACCAGGATGCCCTCGGCGGCGTTGTCGAGCACCGAGGCATTGAAGGCACGGGCCAGTTCCAGGTCATGACTCAAGCGCTGCAAGGCCCGTCGGTTGCGCTGATGCTCCAGCAAGGCCTGGACCTTGGGCTTGAGGATCTGCGGGTCGAATGGCTTGAACAGGTAGTCGATGGCACCGCTGGCATAGCCTTCCAGCACGGCGGCGGGCGATTGCTCATTGGCACTCAAGAAAATGATCGGAGTCATGCGGGTGCGCTGGCTGCCGCGCATCAAGCGCGCCACTTCGAAGCCGTCCATGCCCGGCATTCGCACATCCAGCAGCACCAGGTCGACGTCACGTTCGAGCAGCAGCCCCAGGGCTTCCTCGCCGGAAGCCGCCGTCACCACCTGCCAGTCGTCGCGCTGCAGGAGCGCGCGCATGCTGATCAGGTTTTCCGGGTAGTCATCGACCACCAGGAGCACTGAACAGCCGTCGGCCGGGGTTGGAACGGATTCCATGCTGCATCTCTTCCTTGAGGGTTCATTCCGGTCATTTTTGCGACAAAACCGGACACTTAATGTGGAGTCACTCTAGCCCTGGATCCAATAAAGCAGAAGGCGCGACGATGCCATCATTGCGCCAAAAGGCCACACAACCGACTAACGGTCAGCGCCTACAGCCCACGGACTACGGGAAAGATGGCTTTTTGACAGACTATTGACGCCAATAAACCGCCTAAAACTTGTTAACAAACAGTTACCACCCGCTTATAAAGAACGCGCCAATCCACGGGCCAAAGCCTTTTGACCCTTCTTTCGTACAGTAAAGGCGCACCCCATGATTGATCTGTCCACCTGGAACCTGAGCATCCCTGTTGGCACCCCGCCAGCCACCATCGACACCCCCAAGCTGCTCAGTGGTTTCAAAGGCAAATACTTCCAGGCCGAAGGCAGCAGCGTGCAATTCTGGTCCCCGGTGACCGGTACCCGTACCGAAAACGCCATCTACCCGCGCAGCGAACTGCGGGAAACCTATGCCGACGGCCGGCTGCGCAACTGGACCTATCCCGAAGCCGACAATTACCTGCGTGCCACCCTGGCCATCAACCAGGTGCCCTCTTCGGGCAAGATCGTGATCGGCCAGATTCACGCCTATGACAGCCAGAAACCGCTGGTCAAAGTCGAATACCAGTACAAGGAAAAAACCCAGACCGGCAACATCGTCGCCAAAGTGCGCATGCGCCCGGACGACAGCAAGGGCCGGGTAATTATCGTGGCCGAGAATGTGCCCCTGGGGCGCAACTTCACCTACGTCATTCACCTGAACAAGGCTGGCTTGTTGAGCATCGAGGCCGCCAACGGCCAATGGAACGAACGCCTCGGCGCGGCCTGGGGCAAAAAGCCGTTGTACTTCAAGGCCGGTGTGTACGTGCAAGACAACAGTGGCGACAGCAAAGAGGGCGGCAAAGTGACGTTTGCCAAGCTGGATATCGATCACAACTGACAGTCTGATCATTCTCACGACGCTTTAGGACAGAACCGCGACCCTGGGTCTCGACTTTCTTGTAGGACAATTCGAGTATGGCGCCGCGCACGCGCAATGCTTACCTATAAGAAAGTCATGGAGACTCATCAATGCCCTTCAATCGCACCCTACTCGCCCTGTCCATGGGCATGGTTCTGCTGCAAAACCCGGCCTTCGCGGCCCCGCCGTTGTCGATGACCGACGGGGTGGCCCAGGTCAATATCCAGGACAGCAACGCCTGGGTTGAGATCAGCAAAGCCGCGTTTGAACACAACATCCGCACCCTGCAAACCAGCCTCGCCGATAAGTCGAAAATCTGCGCCGTGCTCAAGGCCGACGCCTACGGCCACGGCATTGGCCTGCTGATGCCATCGGTGATCAAGCTCGGCGTGCCTTGCGTGGGCGTGGCCAGTAATGAAGAAGCCCGCGTGGTACGCGAAAGCGGCTTCAAGGGCCAACTGATCCGCGTGCGCACCGCCGCCCTCAGCGAGCTGGAAGCGGCGCTGCCATACAACGTCGAAGAGCTGGTGGGCAACCTCGACTTCGCCGTGCGCGCCAGCCTGATCGCCGAGCATCACGGCCGCCCGCTGGTGGTGCACCTGGGCCTGAACTCCAGTGGCATGAGCCGCAACGGCGTGGAAATGACCACCGCCCAGGGCCGCCGCGACGCCGTAGCCATCACCAAGGTGCCAAACCTGGAGGTGAAGGCGATCATGACCCACTTCGCCGTCGAAGACGCCGCCGACGTGCGCACCGGCCTCAAGGCCTTCAACGAGCAGGCCAACTGGCTGATCAACGTCGCCCAACTGGACCGCAGCAAAATCACCCTGCACGCCGCCAACTCCTTCGCCACCCTGGAAGTGCCCGAGTCCCGCCTGGACATGGTGCGCCCTGGCGGCCTGCTGTTCGGCGACACCGTGCCGTCGTTTACCGAATACAAGCGGGTGATGCAGTTCAAGTCCCACGTGGCCTCGGTCAACAGCTACCCCAAGGGCAACACCGTCGGCTATGACCGCACCTACACCCTGGCGCGTGATTCGAAACTGGCAAACATCACCGTGGGCTATTCCGACGGCTATCGCCGGGCGTTCACCAACAAAGGCATCGTGCTGATCAATGGCCATCGCGTGCCGGTGGTGGGCAAGGTGTCGATGAACACGCTGATGGTGGATGTGACGGACGTGCCGACCGTGAAGAGCGGCGATGAGGTGGTGTTGTTTGGCAAGCAGGGGAATGTGCAGACGACCCAGGCGGAGGTAGAGGATATTAACGGGGCGTTGTTGGCGGACCTTTATACGGTGTGGGGTAATTCCAATCCCAAGGTTCTTGTCGATCAATAAACTACAGCAACCCTGTGGGTTGATACTTTCAAATCCTGCCCACAAAAAACCCGCATCTCTGCGGGTTTTTTATTAATACCTAAAGCTTAGTTAACCCTGTTATTAATTTTAAATACCACTTCAAATTTACCGCTCTCACACAACTTACATTTCCTAATAACAACCATTCCAAAAAAATCTAAAAAACTGTCATTTCTTACAGATGAAAGCAACAGTTAACGCCCCTATCATTCTCCTCGCACCACCCAGGAAGGGTGAAGCTGGAAACCGGGATTTATCTAATTCACCCACCAACTTTATTTAATAAAGGAATATGCAATGACCATTTCAATCAACTATGCACAAAGCACTTCAACCGGGACCATTACCGTCGGTGGTACAGGCGCAGCACCAAATACTGTTCTAAACGTACAGCAAGCCAACACCGGATATCTCTATGGGCAAATGACCTCAAGTTATGATGGTAGTTTTGCTGGAACATTTGCAGGTGTACCTTCAGGCACACGACAAGACTTGACGATCTACGATACAACCATCGGTCGATACACGCCTTACTATTATGTAGACGTCCGATAAGAAGCATCCCTCTGAGCACTATAAAAGCAACCGAAGGAAGCTTGCTCAAACATCGCTACAAAAAAGCCCGCGTCGCTGCGGGCTTTTTCCATTGAGGATAAAGGGGACGGATCTTTTTTGGCACCATTTTTACTGCTATACGTCTACCCGATTACACGGGCGTGGGAGGATCGATGCCCAATCTGGCCAGAGTTGCATTGCCTAAAAACCCGCATCAGATGGTCCAGCGCAGCCATAACAAACAGATCTTATTAACCACAAGTGCAATCACGAAAAAATATAAAAAAGCCACCAATACTGTGAGATTTCACAGTAGAGACAGTTATAAAAAAAAACTACCTTAAGGACTCAGATCAATCCAGATGAGAAAAATCATGAAAAACTCAATCCTTACGAAGTTATTAAATTCAGGAAAAAACCTCACCCCGGCAGCTTTCCTTGCTTGCACCCTAGCGGTGTCTGCTCCAGCCCATGCACAGGAGGATACATACATATGCAATATATCGTTACCTGGCAACCCAATTTCAACTGTCAAAGCAACGTCTGCAAGTGAGGCAGAAAAAAAAGTAAAAGCGGAAATGGCGGGCACCGCCCAAAAAATTTACGGCATAACATCCCTTAATGTTACTTGCGTAAAAAAGTGAACAAGCCATAACGATAAAGAGGGTAAAGGGGACGGATCTGTTAGATTCCATAGAGTACTGACGCCCCATAAGGGTGGGTTAGTTAAATAGATCTGTCCCCATTATCGATATTCTTCCATTTTATCCTCAATAGCGAAAGAGTCTAAAGACTGCAGCTTTTGACAGGTTTAACTTGGTTTTTGTTGGTTTATTTTTGTTGTGTGGTCTTTGGTGATTAAGGATGAGCCACAAAGTGTGTTTATTTCGCTAACATTTAGGTGAGGTTTAAAGTCATGGAATATAATTTTGTACAAGCACCACATGTAGGCACTGCAACTGCAAGGGCTTTGGCTCACCGGGACTTTCTTAAAAATCCTGAAGACTCGACAAAGAAACTTTTTATATCTCTTGGGGGTTGGACACCGGAAGACCCTTTATCTTATGAAGAGACACAAGTGCTTCAGCAGCATGACCAACAATGGGCTGAATTTACTAATCATCATTACTTCTTTGAAGAAACCATCTCAGATGCTCAAAGAATCAGTTATATAGTCGGGCATCGCGGTGGAGACGAGTTTCCAGGCGTTACAGGCGCCGCTAATTATGAGGAACTGGCATCTGGGGTCTTGTCGCAATTAAGAGCCGGTACTTATAAACGAGGAAGTGGTGCTGCATATTCCTTGGATGATTTTGAAAAAAATGTGAAGGCGAGCAATAAAAGCAAGTTGAAATCAGGATGGTTGCGAAAAGAATGATTTTGCTGCGGTTTCGCCTTGCGTTGCCAGGTGTTTCACGCATCTATAAAAAACCCGCAGGAATCAGGCTGCGTTTTCACACAGCCTGAAGAGGCGGGTTTTTTATTAACACCTGAAGCTTAGTTAACCTTGGCGTTCAACTCACCTTTCAAGTACCGCTGGTACATCGCTTCCAACGACACAGGCTTGATCTTCGAAGCATTACCGGCAGTACCGAACGCTTCGTAACGCGCGATACATACATCACGCATCGCAGTCACAGTGGCACCGAAGAACTTACGCGGGTCGAACTCGCTCGGGTTGGTGGCCATCAGGCGACGCATCGCACCGGTGGAAGCCAGGCGCAGGTCGGTGTCGATGTTGACCTTGCGCACGCCGTGCTTGATGCCTTCGACGATTTCTTCAACCGGTACGCCGTAGGTTTCTTTGATGTCGCCGCCGTACTGGTTGATGATCGCCAGCCACTCTTGCGGTACCGAGGAAGAACCGTGCATCACCAGGTGGGTGTTGGGGATGCGTTTGTGGATTTCCTTGATGCGGTCGATGGCCAGTACGTCGCCAGTCGGTGGCTTGGTGAACTTGTAGGCGCCATGGCTGGTGCCGATGGCGATGGCCAGGGCATCGACCTGGGTGCGCTTGACGAAGTCAGCGGCTTCTTCGGGGTCGGTCAGCATCTGGCTGTGATCCAGCACGCCTTCGGCGCCGATGCCGTCTTCTTCACCGGCCATGCCGGTTTCCAGGGAACCCAGGCAGCCCAGCTCACCTTCTACCGACACACCGCAGGCGTGAGCCAGGGCGACGGTTTGTTGGGTGACACGCACGTTGTAGTCGTAGTCGGTCGGGGTCTTGCCGTCTTCACCGAGGGAGCCGTCCATCATTACCGAGCTGAAGCCCAGTTGGATCGAGCGCTGGCACACGTCAGGGCTGGTGCCGTGGTCCTGGTGCATGCACACCGGGATGTGTGGGAATTCTTCGATTGCCGCAAGGATCAGGTGACGCAGGAACGGCGCACCGGCGTATTTGCGGGCACCGGCCGAAGCCTGGACGATCACTGGGGAGTCGGTCTTGTCAGCGGCTTCCATGATGGCGCGCATCTGCTCAAGGTTGTTGACGTTAAAGGCTGGGACGCCGTAGCCGAACTCGGCTGCGTGGTCCAGCATTTGACGCATGCTGATAAGTGCCATTGTGTTGTCTCTCCCGGTCGAGGGTCGTTAATCGTGCAAGCCTGCCGTAGCGGCGGCTGCTATTCAAGTTATTGCAGATCAAGGCGTTGAGCCTTGGCCTGCTGAATCGTTATTGCTACTGGGGCTGACCCAAATTCCAATCTGGAACCGAATCATGTGGGAGCTGGCTTGCCTGCGATCGCGGTGTGCCAGACACCGAATTCGCCAACTGCGCCACCGCTTTCGCGGGCAAGCCCGCTCCCACATTTGGATATCATTTATGTTGAGACCGTGTTCTTTCTATTGGGCCTTGCAGCCCCGGCCGATCAAATCATCGGTGGCCACCCAGTAAACCAGGCCTTCCTCACCTTTGGTGTGAAACGCCAGCCGTTCATTGCTGTACAGCGCGCCGGAGGCCGCCACGTCTTCCTTGAGGCGATAGACCTGGTCGGAGCCGCCGAGGCGCACATCCACCTGCTTGTGGTCGGTATCGACAAACCGCCAGTTCACCTGGGCCTGGCTGTCGCATACCCAGGTGGTCCATGGTGCTTGCTGCGGTTGTGCCTTGTTGAACATGTTCAGGTTGGCACAACCGGCCAGTAGAGCCAGTGCTGCCAGGGCGATAACGCCTTTCATTGCCAATCCTCGAACGGCGGCCTGGGGCCGCCACTGCTGTCGGTTAGTGAATCAGACCCATCAAGGGCAACCCTGTTCCTTACCTTTGGGCGGGGAGTCGTATTTCTCCAGCCCGTCGGGCCCTATGCGCTTGCTGATCACCGGCATGGTTTCAGCCTGCCAGTCGGCCTGGTAGCAGCCCTTGTGCGGCGCAGCCCCCGGTGCCTCTGGCGGCGCCTTGGGCGCGCTGCCGCAGCCGGCCAACAGGCCTGCTGCAATCACCAGCGCGAATGGCTTGATCATGGGAATGCTCCTTTTCCAGACCGCAGGCCTCAGCCCTTGGCTCGACTTTCCAGCACTTCAACGGCTGGCAGCACCTTGCCTTCGACGAACTCAAGGAACGCGCCACCACCGGTAGAAATGTAGGAGATCTGCTCAGCAACGCCATATTTATCGATGGCCGCCAGGGTGTCGCCACCGCCGGCAATGGAGAATGCCGAACTTTCGGCAATTGCCTTGGCCAGCACTTTGGTGCCGTTGCCGAACTGGTCGAACTCGAACACACCCACCGGGCCGTTCCACAGGATAGTCCGGGAGGCTTTCAGCAGCTCAGCGAAGTTCGCAGCAGTTTGTGGGCCGATGTCCAGGATCATGTCGTCTGCCGCCACGTCGGCGATCAGCTTGACGGTCGCTTCGGCGCTTTCAGCGAATTCCTTGGCCACTACCACGTCCACCGGCAGTGGCACGCTGACCTTGGCCGCGATGGCGCGGGCAGTGTCCAGCAGGTCCGGCTCGTACAGGGATTTGCCTACCGGATGGCCAGCAGCCGCCAGGAAGGTGTTGGCAATGCCGCCGCCAACGATCAACTGGTTGCAGATCTGGCTCAGGCTGTTGAGCACGTCCAGCTTGGTCGACACCTTGGAGCCCGCCACGATGGCGGCCATTGGCTGGGCCGGTGCGCCCAGGGCCTTGCCCAGTGCGTCCAGCTCGGCAGCCAGCAACGGGCCAGCAGCGGCCACCTTGGCGAACTTGGCTACGCCATGGGTCGAACCCTCCGCGCGGTGCGCGGTGCCGAACGCATCCATCACGAACACGTCACACAGCGCAGCATATTGCTGGGCCAGTTCGTCGCTGTTCTTTTTCTCGCCCTTGTTGAAGCGCACGTTTTCGAACAGCACGATGTCGCCGGCCTTGACGTCGACGCCGCCCAGGTAATCAGCCACCAGCGGCACTTCGCGGCCCAGGGCCTTGCTCAGGTAATCGGCTACAGGCTTGAGGCTATTTTCGGCGGAGAACTCACCTTCGGTCGGACGACCCAGGTGGGAGCAGACCATTACGGCCGCGCCTTTTTCCAGGGCCAGCTTGATGGTCGGCAGCGAGGCAAGGATGCGCGCATCGCTGGTGACCACACCGTCCTTGACTGGGACGTTGAGGTCTTCGCGGATCAGTACGCGCTTACCTTGCAGATCGAGGTCGGTCATCTTCAACACGGTCATGGTCGCAGTTCCTGAATTGCTTGATTTTGAAAGGCTGATTTTGCAGAAGCGATGTGCAGATAATGTTCCGCAACATCCAGCATGCGGTTGGCAAAGCCCCATTCGTTATCGAACCAGGCCAGGATGTTCACCAGCCTCGGGCCGGAAACACGGGTCTGGCTGGCATCGACGATGGCCGAATGCGGGTCATGGTTGAAATCACAACTGGCGTGGGGCAACTCGGTATAGGCCAACAGGCCTTTGAGCGGGCCGCTGGTGGCGGCGTCGCGCAAGATCCGGTTGACCTCGCCGGCGTCGGTGTCGCTGACGGTTTGCATGGTGATATCCAGGCACGACACGTTCACCGTCGGCACGCGCACTGCTTTGGCCTGGATTCGCCCGGCAAGTTCCGGCAGCAGGCGTTCGATACCGCGGGCCAGGCCGGTGGACACCGGAATCACCGACTGGAACGCCGAACGGGTGCGGCGCAGGTCTTCATGGTGGTAGGCGTCGATCACCGGCTGGTCGTTCATCGCCGAGTGAATGGTGGTGATCGACACATATTCCAGGCCAATCGCCTGGTCCAGCAGACGCAACAGCGGCACGCCGCAGTTGGTGGTGCAGGAGGCGTTGGACACCAGCAACTCGTCACCGGTCAGGCAGTCCTGGTTGACGCCGTAGACGATGGTGGCGTCGACATCCGCCTCGCTGGCCATCGGCTGGGAAAACAGCACGCGCGGCGCACCGGCGTCGAGGAATCGCTGGCCATCGGCACGGGTGTGGTAGGCACCGGAGCATTCCAGTACCAGGTCGACGCCCAGCGCCGCCCAGTCGATGCCCTCGGGCGTGGCACTGCGCAAAACTTTCACGCAGTTGCCATTGATATGCAGACAATCGCCGTCGATCCGCACTTCGCCGGGGAACCGGCCGTGGGTGGAGTCGAAGCGTGTCAGGTATTCGATGCTGGCCATGTCGGCCAGATCGTTGATTGCGACAATTTCAAACCCGGCCGCCGCCCCTCGCTCGAACAGCGCACGCAAGACGCAACGACCAATCCGGCCGTAGCCGTTGAGTGCAACTTTGTAGGGACGGGGTTCAGGCATGGGGTTCTCGATCAATATGTTCCATCGCTATCGCGGGCAAGCCCGCTCCCACATTAGACCGCGATCCAAATGTGGGAGCGGGCTTGCCCGCGATGGCGCCAGTACAGACAACGCAGACTGACTTAGTCTTCCAGCAGCTCTTCAGCCTGACCCAGGATGTTTTCCAGGGTGAAACCGAACTCTTCGAACAACGCTGGCGCCGGCGCCGACTCACCATAGGTAGTCATGCCGATCACGCGACCTTCCAGGCCCACGTACTTGTACCAGTAGTCGGCGTGCGCCGCTTCAATGGCGATACGCGCGCTGACCTGCAACGGCAGGACCGATTGCTTGTAGTCCGCGTCCTGGGCTTCGAACACGCTGGTGCACGGCATGGACACAACGCGCACGTTACGGCCTTGGGCAGTCAGCTTGTCGTAGGCCTGAACGGTCAGGCCCACTTCGGAACCGGTGGAGATCAGGATCAGCTCCGGCTCGCCGATGCAGTCCTTGAGCACGTAGCCACCACGGCTGATAGCGGCGATCTGCGCGTCGGTACGCGCCTGGTGCTGCAGGTTCTGGCGGGAGAAGATCAGCGCCGAAGGGCCGTCCTTGCGCTCGATCGCGTGCTTCCAGGCCACGGCCGATTCCACTGCGTCGGCTGGGCGCCAGCAATCCAGGTTCGGCGTGGTACGCAGGCTGGTCAGTTGCTCGACCGGCTGGTGCGTCGGGCCGTCTTCGCCCAGGCCGATGGAGTCGTGGGTGTACACGTGGATCACGCGCTTCTTCATCAGCGCCGCCATGCGTACGGCATTGCGTGCGTATTCCATGAACATCAGGAAGGTCGCGCCGTAAGGCACCAGGCCGCCGTGCAGGGCAACGCCGTTCATGATGGCGCTCATGCCGAACTCGCGCACGCCGTAGTACATGTAGTTGCCGCTGGCGTCTTCAGCCGAGACACCTTTGCAACCTTTCCACAGGGTCAGGTTGGAACCGGCCAGGTCAGCCGAACCGCCAAGCAGTTCAGGCAGCAGTGGGCCATAGGCATTCAGCGCGTTCTGGCTGGCTTTGCGGCTGGCGATGGTTTCGCCTTTGGCAGCCACTTCTGCGATGTACTCGTCGGCCTTGGCCGAGAAGTCCAGCGGCAGGTCGCCATTGAGGCGGCTCATCAGCTCATTGGCCAATGCCGGGAATTGGGCGGCGTAGGCTTCAAAACGCTGGTCCCACTCGGCTTCAGCGGCGCGGCCGGCTTCCTTGGCGTCCCACTCGGCGTAGATATCAGCCGGGATTTCGAACGGGCCGTAGTTCCACTTCAGCGCTTCGCGGGTCAGGGCGATTTCCGCGTCACCCAGTGGGGCGCCGTGGCAGTCTTCCTTGCCTTGCTTGTTCGGCGAACCGAAGCCAATGGTGGTCTTGCAGCAGATCAGCGTCGGCTGCTCGCTTTTGCGCGCCGTTTCGATGGCCGTCTTGATCTCTTCCGGATCGTGGCCGTCAACATTGCGGATGACCTGCCAGTTGTAGGCTTCGAAACGCTTTGGCGTGTCGTCGGTGAACCAGCCTTCGACTTCGCCATCGATGGAGATGCCGTTGTCATCGTAGAAAGCAATCAGCTTGCCCAGGCCCAGGGTACCTGCCAGGGAACTGACTTCGTGGGAAATGCCTTCCATCATGCAGCCATCACCCAGGAACACATAGGTGTGGTGGTCGACAACGTTATGGCCTGGACGGTTGAACTGCGCCGCCAGGACTTTTTCGGCCAGGGCGAAGCCCACGGCGTTGGCCAGGCCTTGGCCCAGGGGACCGGTGGTGGTCTCGACGCCAGGGGTGTAGCCGAATTCCGGGTGGCCCGGGGTGCGGCTGTGCAGTTGGCGGAACTGCTTGAGGTCGTCGATGGACAGGTCGTAGCCGGTCAGGTGCAGCAACGAATAGATCAACATCGAGCCATGGCCGTTGGACAGCACGAAGCGGTCACGGTCGGCGAACGAGGGGTTGCTCGGGTTGTGTTTCAGGTAATCACGCCAAAGTACCTCGGCGATATCCGCCATGCCCATCGGGGCACCGGGATGGCCGCTGTTGGCTTTTTGCACGGCATCCATGCTGAGGGCACGAATGGCGTTGGCACGCTCACGACGGCTGGGCATCGCTGATCTCCTGAGGATATTGAATCGAGAGTGAATAAAAGAAACGGAAAAAAGGACCGGCATTTTCCCTCAGCCAAGGCCTTAGGGGCAATGACAGATACCGACATATGTAGGTTTTTCCTGTGGTTTGGACTGCATTGGCAGCAAGAACACTTCCCGCCGTTCGTCTAAAGGTTATAGCGCCTGCTTATAACCACCGATTATCGACCAATATCAAAACTTTTTGATATTGGCCTTGCGAGGATTTGACCTCATCACTAGACTGCTGGCCTTATGAACTTACCTGCGCCTTCCATTCGCCCCGACGACTGCGATGAGCTGGCGGCCCTGTGCAAGGCCGGCGGCGATCCGCTGCGCCTGAATGTACTGCGCGCCCTGGCCAACGACTCGTTTGGCGTATTGGAACTGGCACGGATCTTTGCCATTGGCCAGTCCGGCATGAGCCATCACCTGAAAGTGCTGGCCCAGGCCGACCTGGTGGCCACCCGCCGTGAAGGCAACGCGATTTTTTACCGTCGCGCCCTGCCCCACACCGACTTGCTGGGTGGCAAGCTGCACGCTGCATTGCTCGAAGAAGTGGACAACCTGGCCCTGCCGGCTGACGTCCAATCGCGGATCGCACAGGTCCACGGGCAACGCGCCGCCGCCAGCCAGGACTTTTTCTCACGGGTGGCGGACAAGTTTCGCGCCCAGCAGGACCTGATTGCCGGGCTGCCTCAATACCGCGAAAGCGTGTTGGCGCTGCTCGACAAACTGGGCTTCAGCCAGGCTGCCACGGCGCTGGAAGTCGGCCCGGGCGATGGAGGGTTCCTGCCAGACCTGGCACGCCGCTTCCACCAGGTGACGGCGCTGGACAACAGCCCGGCCATGCTGGAACTGGCGCGCCAGCTGTGCGAACGCGAGCACTTGGGCAACGTCAGCCTGCGGCTGGCCGATGCCTTGAATGATGTAGGGCTGCAAGCCGATTGCGTGGTGCTGAACATGGTCTTGCACCATTTCGCCGCCCCGGCCGATGCCCTCAAACAAATGGCCGGTTTGCTGCAACCGGGCGGCAGTCTTTTGGTAACCGATTTATGCAGCCACAACCAGAGTTGGGCCAGGGAGGCCTGCGGTGATCTATGGTTGGGGTTTGAACAGGACGATCTGGCCCGTTGGGCCACCGCTGCGGGACTCGTTCCCGGGGAAAGCCTCTATGTAGGCTTACGTAATGGTTTCCAGATTCAGGTCCGCCACTTTCAGCGGCCAACTGGCGACACTCACCATCGGTAAATATCAGGAAAACATCGAGATGAGCGAATATTCCCTTTTCACCTCCGAGTCCGTGTCTGAAGGGCATCCGGACAAAATCGCCGACCAGATTTCTGATGCGGTGCTGGACGCCATCATTGCTGAAGACAAGTTCGCCCGCGTGGCGTGCGAGACGCTGGTGAAAACGGGCGTGGCGATCATCGCCGGTGAAGTCACCACGTCGGCCTGGGTCGACCTGGAGCAGATCGTCCGTGACGTGATCACCGACATCGGCTACACCAGCTCCGACGTCGGCTTCGACGGCGCGACCTGCGGCGTGATGAACATCATCGGCAAGCAGTCGCCCGACATCAACCAGGGTGTGGACCGTGCCAAGCCAGAAGACCAGGGCGCCGGCGACCAGGGCCTGATGTTCGGCTACGCCAGCAACGAAACCGACGTACTGATGCCTGCGCCGATCACCTTCTCCCACCAGTTGGTCAAGCGCCAGGCCGAAGCCCGTAAATCCGGCCTGCTGCCTTGGTTGCGCCCGGACGCCAAGTCCCAGGTGACCTGCCGTTACGAAGGCGGCAAAGTGGTGGGCATCGACGCCGTGGTGCTGTCGACCCAGCACAACCCGGAAGTCTCCTACAAAGACCTGCGCGAAGGCGTGATGGAGCTGATCGTCAAGCACGTGTTGCCTGCCGAGCTGCTGACCAAGGACACCCAGTTCCATATCAACCCGACCGGCCAGTTCATCATTGGTGGCCCGGTAGGCGACTGCGGCCTGACCGGTCGCAAGATCATCGTCGACAGCTACGGCGGCATGGCCCGTCACGGCGGTGGCGCGTTCTCCGGCAAGGATCCATCCAAGGTTGACCGCTCGGCCGCCTACGCCGGTCGTTATGTGGCCAAGAACATCGTTGCCGCCGGGCTGGCCGAACGCTGCGAGATTCAGGTGTCCTACGCCATTGGTGTGGCCCAGCCTACGTCGATCTCGCTGAACACCTTCGGCACCGGCAAGATCAGCGACGACAAGATCGTCAAGCTGGTGCGTGAGATTTTCGACCTGCGTCCGTACGCAATCACCACCATGCTCGACCTGCTGCACCCGATGTACCAGGAAACCGCGGCCTACGGCCACTTCGGCCGTACCCCTGAACTGAAGACCGTCGGCGACGACACCTTCACCACGTTCACCTGGGAAAAAACCGACCGCGCCGACGACCTGCGCACCGCTGCCGGCCTGTAATCGCAGCACGTAGCACCCAAGGCCCCGCCGGGTATTCCCGGCGGGGCTTTTTGTTGCGCTTTTTTACAGGCACCGATGAGCACGCGACGGCGAACCTGGCAAATAGTTCACATTTATTGGATCCAAACCTTGCAGGCAAAATGATGGCCCACTAGAATCCGCGCCCTCCCGAGCGCTCAACCACATTGGATATTGCATTGCGCCCGCTCGGGACAGCCAAGTGCGCAGGCAATCGAACATTGAGGTTTTTCATGCGTATTTCCAAGTTCGCCCCTGCCGCCGTCCTGTTCAGCCTGTTCGCCCTGCCAGTGCAAGCCGCTGACCTGAGCGGCCTGACTGGCGCCCTGACTTCCCAGTTGGGCGGCGCAACCGGCAACTGCGAAAAACAGAGCCAGGAGCTGCAAGCCAAGGTCGATGCCGCCAAAGCCAATGGCGAAGACCTGAAAGTGAAGGCCATGCAGGCTGCACTGGATCAGGTAAACAAAGGTTGCAAAAAAGTCGGCGAGTCCCAGGGCAAGCTCGACGAAGCCTCGCAAAAGCAGCAGGCCAAGGCAGACAGCAACGACACCGTGAAAGCCCTGGGCGGTCTGTTCAAGTAAGCAGAAACACCCGGTAAAAAGCCTCGCGCCTGCGGGGCTTTTTTATGGGCGTCTGCCTGCTTTAGGCTGGCCCCCCCTTCAGAGCAAGGATGCTCATGATGCCGCCACGCCTGCTGACCTACCTGCTGTTGATGCTCTTCCCTCTCATCGCCTGGGCGCAGGGCTGCCCGGACTGGCCAGTGAACAAGGCCCAGGACGAAATAACCGCCCTGCAACGGCAAATCGGCCTGTGGGATGACAGTTACCATCGGCTCGGCCAATCCCTGATCAGCGACGAGCTCTACGATCAGGCCCGCATACGCCTGGAGCAATGGCGGGGTTGCTTCGCACAGGCACCGTCATCTGCCAACAACCCCCTGTCCAGCGCGCGCGGCACTGTTGCCCACCCAGTCGCGCATACAGGCCTTGAGAAGCTGGTCAACGACCGCGCCGTGGCAGACTGGATCAGCACACGCCGCGACCTGTGGGTACAACCCAAGGTCGATGGTGTGGCGGTGACCCTGGTCTATCGCGCAGGGCGCCTGGCCCAGGTCATCAGCCGCGGCGACGGCCTGTTCGGCCAGGACTGGACCGCCTCGGCCCGCAACATTCCAGGCATCGTGCAACAGCTGCCCGAGGCCATCGACCTGCTCTTGCAGGGCGAGCTGTATTGGCGCCTGGGCGCCCACATACAAGGGGAGACGGGCGGCATGAATGCCCGCAGTAAAGTCTCCGGGCTGATGAACCGCCAACACCTGAGTGACGCCGACGCCGCAGGTATCGGCCTGTTTGTCTGGGCCTGGCCCCATGGGCCGGCGGACCTCAAGCAGCAGTTGGACAGCCTCGCACGCTGGGGTTTTGGCGATAGCCAGCGTTACAGCCAGCCCATCGACACCTTCGAACAGGCACGGCACTGGCGAACTTTCTGGCATGAACATCCATTGCCCTTCGCCACTGATGGCGTGGTGCTGCACCACAGCCAGCGCGCCCCCGCCGAACGCTGGCAGGCCGGTACGCCGTATTGGGCTGTTGCCTGGAAATACCCGGTCATCAAAGCCCTGGCCCATGTTCGCCATGTGCAGTTCAAAATCGGCCGCACCGGCCGTATCACTCCGATCCTGGAACTGGACCCGGTGCTGCTCGACGACCGTCAGATCAAACGCGTCAGCATCGGCTCCTTGAAGCGCTGGCAGGAATTGGATATCCGCCCAGGCGACCAGGTGTCCATCAGCCTCGCCGGCCAGGTGATCCCAAGGCTCGACCAGGTCATCCTGCGCAGCTATCCACGGGTCGATGTCGCGGTGCCGGTAGCCAGCAATTTCCATCACCTGAGCTGCTGGCAATTGGCCCCGGCCTGCGAGGAGCAACTGCTGGCCCGGCTGACCTGGCTCAGCGGCAAGCAAGGGCTGGACCTGCCACACATTGGCCGCGAGACCTGGAATAGCTTGATCCAGGCCGGGCAAATCAGTGGTTTGGTGGATTGGTTGAACCTTGATGAGACAGAGCTTGCTACCATTGACGGATTCGGCGACCGCAGCAGTGCGCGCCTGCTTGCGAGCCTGCAAGTGGCGCGCCAGCGACCGTTCGCGCAATGGCTGATGGCGCTTGGGGTTCCACCTACCGCCCGCAATAACCTGGCGGGCGGCTGGCATGCCCTGGCTGCGCGAGACACTCAAGCCTGGCAGGCCGAAGCAGGAATCGGCCCGGGGCGCGCGGCGCAATTGAGCGCCTTTTTTCGCGACCCCCAGGTGGTGGCTATGAGTGAAACACTGCGGGCTGCCGGGATAGATGGCTTTTAGTCCCGACCCGCCAATTTAATCGGTGCCAGCAGAAATCATCCTGCCCACCTGACAACGATCTGTTTACTTTGGAGTTTCCATGAAATTTCTTGCACCGCTTGCCCTGTTGACCGTTACCAGCTTCCTCGCCACGCCATTGCTGGCTGCCGAGACAGCCCCGCAACTGACCGGTTGCGCCGCCAAGCGCCAGGCCATCAGCCTGCAGATCGAACAAGCCAAGGCCCACGGCAACAGTGAGCAACAAGCCGGCCTGGAAAAAGCCTTGAGCGAAGTCACCGCCCACTGCACCGATGCCTCCCTGAAAAAGGAACGCGAGAACAAGGTGCTGGACGCCAAGCACGAAGTCAGCCGCCGTCAGGCCGACCTCGACAAGGCCATGAAAAAGGGCGACTCCGAGAAGATCAACAAGCGTAAGGACAAGCTCGCTGAATCGCGCAAAGAGTTGCAGCAAGCCCTCGACGACCTGGACAAGTAAGGCGCAGCCAATCGAGCCTCAATGGTCGCGAAACTGCTTATGACAGGCGCTGCAGGCATCTTCGACTTTCTGCACCGCAGGCTTCAAGTCAGTGGCTTTGTAAGGCTGCACCTGGCTGGCGATCACCAATTCACCGGTGGCCGCCTCAAGGTTGCGCGCCAGTTCCTGGAACTGGGCCTGTTTTTGCCATACGTCGTCCTTGGCGCTGGTGTGATCTTCTTCGCGCACCGTTGGAAAGTGCTTCCACGGCTCATGGGACAAAGCGTCAAGCTTGACCGCACCTTCGGCAAATTTGGCCCCGTCGAACGGGATGCGGCCACGCAGCATGCCGCCCAGGTCTTCGCCCGTCTTGAGCATCTGCTTGAAGATGGCCTTGCGCTGGCCCAATGGCGAGTTCGGGTCAACGCCACCGCAAGCGGTCAGCGTCAGGCAGGCCAGCAATACAACAGTCAGTTTTTTAAAAGTCATGGTGGCTCAGGGTTACGGGAAACGGCGGCCAGTATCCTCGCCCCGCCCGCAAAGACCAATAGCCCTATTAATAATATGGATGCTTGCGCCGCACCCTGCGCAGGCAATCGCCTTGGGAATTACTTGCATGAATAACCTGTTTAACCCCTGGAGCCGCCGGCTGGCATGGGCTCTGCCGATGATCGCACTACTCGCCGGATGCGACGGCGGCAACGCTCCGGCACCCAAACCTGAGCCAGAAAAACCCCATGCTGTGGCGACCTACGTCAGTGCCACCTGGGAAGACCTGCCGGTGGTTTCGGACAGCGACCTGCAAGCTGGCTTCGAATCCTGGCGTAGTGCCTGCCAACGCCTGAAGAACGATCCGGTGTGGGGCGCCACCTGCGCTGCAGCGGTCAATGTGCCGGGCAATGCCGGGGATATCCGTGGCTTCCTCAAGCAGCAGTTGGACGTCTATGGCTTGCGCTCGGCGGACAACACGCCCAATGGCCTGATCACCGGCTATTACGAACCGGTCTACCCGGGCAGCCTCACCGAAACCAAGACCGCCCACGTGCCGGTGTTTGGGGTGCCGGACGACCTGATCATCGTCAACCTGGAAAGCATCTACCCCGAACTCAAGGGCAAACGCCTGCGCGGGCGCCTGGAAGGCCGGGTACTCAAGCCCTATGACGATGCCGGCACCATCAACCAGCAAGGCTCCAGTGCCAAGCCTATTGCCTGGCTGACCCACCCGATGGACCTGCAATTTCTGCAAATCCAGGGTTCTGGCCGCATCCAGCTGGCTGACGGTCGTCAGTTGCGCGTGGGCTATGCCGACCAGAACGGCTTCCCGTATCGCCCTATCGGCCGCTGGCTGGTGGAGCAAGGCGAGTTGAAGAAAGACGAAGTGAGCATGGGCGCGATCAGTGCCTGGGCCAAGGCCCATCCTGAGCGGATCCCGGAACTGTTGGCGAGCAACCCCAGCTACGTCTTCTTCAGCACCCGCCCCGACAGCAATGAAGGCCCGCGCGGCTCGCTGAACGTGCCGCTGACCGCCGGCTACAGCGTGGCCGTGGACCGCAAGGTCATCCCGCTGGGCAGCCTGTTGTGGCTGTCGACCACCCGCCCCGATGGGGCGCCGGTCGTACGGCCGGTAGCGGCCCAGGATACCGGCGGCGCGATTGTCGGCGAGGTACGTGCGGACCTGTTCTGGGGCACCGGTGATGCGGCGGGCGAGTTGGCCGGGAACATGAAGCAGCAGGGCCAGATCTGGATGTTGTGGCCCAAGGGTACCGCGCTGCCTCAAGTGCCGGATGCGCCTTTGTAGGAACCGGCTGGCCGGCGATGGCGGTTTGAAATCCGACATCGCGGGTGCACGTGCTGGCGTCATCGCTGGCAAGCCAGCTCCCACAAGGGCTGGCTGCGTGCCTTAGATCGAGACGAAGAAGAAACTCGCAATCAACGCCATGCCCACGAACCACACCAGCGAACGCAAGATCGCCCAGTCCGCCAGGTAGCAGATGATGTACAGCAGGCGGCTGGTGATAAACAGCACCGCCAGTACGTTGATGGTCACCAGTTCCGCGTTGCCGGCCAGGTGGGCAATGATCACCGCAGCGGCAAACGCCGGGGTCACTTCGAAGCTGTTGAGCTGTGCACTGTGGGCGCGCTTGGCGAAGCCTTCGAGGGTTTCGAGGAAGGCCCGGGGGTCATGGTTCTGCCGGGGGCCGAACTTGCCACCACTGAACTTGGCCACGCCGGTACACAGGTAAGGCAGAAAAATTGCGATCAACACACACCAGAAAGCGACAGTCATCACTCATTCCTTTTTTAGTTTTATCCGCTGGTTAGAGTTTCATCACGAGCATGCCGATCAGTACCAACCCACAGGCTAAGAGCCGGGAGCGGCCGAAAGGTTCTTTCAGGTAACGCATGCCGAACAACACCACCAGGATCACGCTGACTTCCCGCAACGCGGCGGCCTCGGCAATCGAGCCCAACTGCATGGCCCAAAGCACCAGAGCGTAGCTCAACAACACGCACAAACCCACGCTCAACCCCAACCGCCATTGTGCGCGCCAGAACAGGCTGAACGCCGCACGCTTGCGCACCATGGCCAACAATGGAAACGGCCAGGCGCTGAGCAGGGTCACCCAGACCAGGTAGTCCAATGGGTGCGACCAGCGCCGCAGCGCCTGACCATCGAGGAAGGTGTAGCAGCCGATGCACAGGCCGATCAGCGCCACCACCGGCAACATCGACCACGGCAACCGATCCCCACCACCGCCATGCCACAACAGGCACAACATGCCGAGCGGGATCAGCAGGATGCCGACAATCTGCTGGGTACTGAGTACCTCCCCGGCAAACACCAGGGTCAACGCCAGCACCACCAGCGGCGATAAGCCGCGCATCAGCGGATACACCAACCCCAGGTCACCGACGCGATAGGCCTGGATCAGCAGGTAGCGGTAGAGCAACTCGAACAGCGCCGAGGCGATGATCCACGGCCAGATTTCCAAGGGCGGCAGCGACACAAATCCTACCGCCAATAGCACAAACAGCAGCGCAACGCTGTCCATGCAGGCGATCACCAACAGGCGTTCGCCGCTGAATTTGATCAAGGTGTTCCACGTCGCATGCAACAGTGCCGCTATCAGTACCAAGACTGTCGCAAGCAATGGAACCTCCTGTAAGTGATTCGTGATGTGTCAGCACATACATATACCAAATACCGCGCTGGCACACACTGGCCTCACTGATCCTTGTCGATCCGCTGCGGATGCCTCGGGTCCGCCGCCTTTTTGTCCGGCAGGCTGCCTTCGCTGCGAATCTGCGCATGGCTGATCAACGCAAAGATAAAGCTGCCGCCGATGATATTGCCCGCCAGGGTCGGCCCGGCAAATACCAGCCAGAAGTCCTTCCACGGTAGCTCGCCGGCAAATACCAGGTAGGACACTTCCGCCGAACCGACGACGATGTGGGTGAAGTCGCCCAAGGCCATCAGGTAGGTGATCAGGATAATGATCCACATCTTGGCGCTTTCCATGGACGGGATCATCCACACCATGGTGGCGATCATCCAGCCGGAGACGATGCCCTTGGCGAACATCTGGCCCGTATCGTTTTCCATGATCTTGCGCCCGATTTCGAGGAAGGCCTGGTCGGTCTTGGTGTCGAAGATCGGCAGGTGCAGCATCACATAAGCCACCAGCAAGGTGCCGCAGAGGTTGCCCACCAGCACCACCGTCCACAGCCGCAACAGGCGCCCGGCATTGCCCAGGGTCGGCTTGCTCATCACCGGCAGCACGGCGGTCAGGGTGTTTTCGGTGAACAGTTGCTGGCGCGCGAGGATCACTGCAAGAAAACCTGCGCAGTAGCCAAAGCTGGCAATCACCTTGAAGCCTTCGCCGTCGGGCAGGCGTGAGTTGAGCAGCCCCATGGCCATCAATGACAGGCCCATGGTCAGGCCGGCGGCCAGCGCCGACCACCACAGCGCCGCTACGCTGCGCTCCAGCTCCTGGTCGCCCTGGGTGCGGATGATTTCATGCAGCACCGCCGCCCGGGGTGGCTGGTTCTTGTCCACATCCTGCTGTTCTTCCTGCGACAGGTTGGGAGTCTTGCCGTCTTTTTGCGTGGCCATGGGCGTACCTGAACGTTGGGTGACGATGTTCAGGTACGACCTGCCAGTCATCACCAGCGTTCAATGGCCACTTGCTTATACGGAGGGTTACTCGCTGTCGTCCTGGAACTGGTCTTTGACGTACTTGATCTCGGTACGGCCATGGGGTGCCGGCAGGCCGTCTTCGCCGAGGTTGACGAAGACCATTTTTTCTACGGTGAGGATGCTCTTGCGCGTGATTTTGTTGCGCACTTCACAGGTCAGGGTGATGGAGGTGCGGCCAAACTCGGTGGCGGTGATGCCCAGCTCGATGATGTCGCCCTGGCGCGAGGCGCTGACAAAATTGATCT
The DNA here is from genome assembly GCF_058742075.1 of Pseudomonas sp. HC1(2025). NCBI lineage: Bacteria > Pseudomonadati > Pseudomonadota > Gammaproteobacteria > Pseudomonadales > Pseudomonadaceae > Pseudomonas > Pseudomonas sp. HC1(2025). Next base: position 5,429,526 of record NZ_CP196017.1, read on the forward strand.
CGGAAATGTACTTGGTCACCACGCGCTGGTTGCCCAGTTGAACGATGGCGTAGATCGCCGCTTCTTCGTCGATCCAGCGCAGCAGGCTGCCACCGAACAGGGTGCCGTTGGGGTTGAGGTCTTCGGGTTTTACCCATTTGCGGGTGTGGAAGTTCATGTTCACTCCAAAGCGTCTTGCGAAATGATGGCCAACATCATGGCAGAGCGCCGGCCCAAGCTCTATGAGCCATTGCCTATCAGTGTCATGAGCGATCTTCATGACCCCGACAGAAAGGCTTGGGAAGTCAGGCGCAGGCGGCTATAATCGCCACCGTTTCAAAACGGTCATCTGTGATTGATACCGTTCTCCCGCCACCTGTCCGAGGGGCGCTGCAGCAGGCCCTGGCCTGTCAGGCTCGGATGGGGCGTTGCCCAGCCGGGTTGTCCTGGTTGGATACTAAACGCACAACGGCGCCCATTCGCACACTACGAATGGAGGCTCTTCATGAGCGCTGTAATCACGCCTGCAGGTTTTACCGACTACAAAGTCGCCGATATGTCCCTCGCTGCCTGGGGCCGTCGCGAAACCTTTATCGCCGAATCCGAAATGCCTGCCCTGATGGGCCTGCGCCGCAAGTACGCCGCTGAGCAGCCGCTCAAGGGCGCGAAGATTCTCGGCTGCATCCACATGACCATCCAGACTGCCGTGCTGATCGAAACCCTGGTTGCCCTGGGTGCCGAAGTGCGCTGGTCGTCCTGCAACATCTTCTCGACCCAGGACCAGGCCGCTGCTGCCATCGCCGCTGCCGGCATCCCTGTCTTCGCCTGGAAAGGCGAGACCGAAGAAGAGTACGAATGGTGCCTGGAGCAAACCATCCTGAAAGATGGCGCGCCTTGGGATGCCAACATGATCCTCGACGACGGCGGCGACCTGACCGAGCTGCTGCACAAGAAGTACCCGCAGATTCTCGACCGCGTCCACGGCGTGACCGAAGAGACCACCACCGGCGTACACCGCCTGCTGGACATGCTGGCCAAGGGCGAGCTGAAAATCCCGGCCATCAACGTCAACGACTCGGTGACCAAGAGCAAGAACGACAACAAGTACGGCTGCCGTCACAGCCTCAACGATGCGATCAAGCGCGGCACCGACCACCTGCTGTCGGGCAAGCAAGCCCTGGTGATCGGCTACGGTGACGTGGGCAAGGGTTCGTCCCAGTCCCTGCGCCAGGAAGGCATGATCGTCAAGGTCTCCGAAGTCGACCCGATCTGCGCCATGCAAGCCTGCATGGACGGTTTCGAAGTGGTCTCGCCGTTCATCGACGGCCAGAACGACGGCACCGAAGCCAGCATCGACAAGGCCCTGCTGGGCAAGATCGACCTGATCGTGACCACCACCGGTAACGTCAACGTCTGCGATGCGAACATGCTCAAGGCCCTGAAAAAGCGCGCCGTGGTGTGCAACATCGGGCACTTCGACAACGAAATCGACACCGCTTTCATGCGCAAGAACTGGGCATGGGAAGAGGTCAAGCCTCAGGTACACAAGGTTCACCGTACAGGCAGTGGTGATTTCGACCCACAGAACGACGACTACCTGATCCTGCTGGCCGAAGGCCGCCTGGTTAACCTGGGCAACGCCACTGGCCACCCAAGCCGCATCATGGATGGCTCGTTCGCCAACCAGGTACTGGCGCAGATCTTCCTGTTCGGCCAGAAGTACGCCGACCTGTCGCCAGCCCAGAAAGCCGAGCGCCTGACCGTGGAAGTACTGCCGAAGAAACTCGACGAAGAAGTGGCCCTGGAAATGGTCCGCGGCTTCGGCGGCGTCGTGACGCAACTGACCAAGACCCAGGCCGACTACATCGGCGTGACCGTCGAAGGCCCGTTCAAGCCGCACGCCTACCGCTACTAAGTAACCGGCTCTCTCCCTGCTGGAGCGGGCTTGTGAGGGAGCGGGCTTGCTCGCGAATGCGCAGTGTCAGTCGAAGCAGTAACGACTGGCACACCGCTTTCGCGAGCAAGCCCGCTCCCACATTGACGGTGTATGTCTTCCGGTTTTATGAGTTTTCAAGGGTATTACCATGTCCCAAGACCGTCGCTACAGCTTCGAGTTCTTCCCGACCAAGACCGATGCTGGGCATGAAAAGTTGATGGCGACTGCCAAGCAGTTGGCCAGCTACAACCCCGATTTCTTCTCCTGCACCTACGGCGCAGGCGGCTCGACCCGTGATCGTACGATCAACACCGTGCTGCAGCTGGAAAGCGAGGCCAAGGTGCCTGCCGCGCCGCACCTGTCGTGCGTGGGCGACAGCAAGGACGACCTGCGCGGCCTGCTGACCCAATACAAGGCCGCCGGCATCAAGCGTATCGTCGCCCTGCGCGGTGACCTGCCGTCCGGCATGGGCATGGCCAGCGGCGAGCTGCGCTACGCCAATGACCTGGTGAGCTTCATCCGTGAAGAAACCGGCGATCACTTCCATATCGAAGTGGCTGCTTATCCGGAAATGCACCCGCAAGCGCGCAACTTCGAAGACGATCTCAACAACTTCGTGCGCAAGGCCAATGCCGGCGCCAACAGTGCGATCACCCAGTACTTCTTCAACGCCGACAGCTACTTTTACTTCGTCGAGCGCGTGCAGGCCCTGGGCGTGAACATCCCGATCGTGCCGGGCATCATGCCGATCACCAACTACAGCAAGCTGGCGCGCTTCTCTGACGCCTGCGGTGCAGAAATCCCACGCTGGGTACGCAAGCAGCTGGAAGCCTACGGCGATGACGTCAAGAGCATCCAGGCCTTCGGCGAGCAGGTCATCAGTGAAATGTGCGACACCTTGCTGCAAGGTGGCGCACCGGGGCTGCACTTCTACACCCTGAACCAGGCTGACCCGAGCCTGGCGATCTGGAACAACCTCAAGCTGCCACGCTGAGGCTGCCCCCTTTGTACCGCCGGCCAGGATTCCTTCCCGGCTCGGCGGCGCAATAAAAGTTCAGGTTTGCCGCCTGAAGATCCCCGATCCAGAGCTTCTCTTTAACCTGAGACAGTCGTAACCTCAGGGTATGCCCGTCATTCTCCAGCTGTTGAGCGCTGTTCTTTTCACTTGCCTGAGCCTGACCGCCCACGGCGAGAAACTGCGCATTGTCACCGAGCCCTGGGCACCTTACGTCTACGAAGAAAACGGCCAGATGCGCGGGCTCGACTACGAGACTACCGTCATCGTGTTCCAGCGCCTGGGGATCGAGGTGCAGTGGCAGTTCCTGCCCTGGAAACGCTGCCTGGCCATGCTCGACCAAGGCCTGGCCGACGGCGCGCTGGATATTTTCCACAGCCACGAACGCGACGCGGCGCTGCTTTACCCCAGCGAACCGTTGTCCCAGGTTGAGTTTGTGATGTTCTACGCCAACCAGCGCCCGCATCCGTTCCAGACCCTGGATGAGCTCAAAGGGCTGACCATCGGCACCTCCCCCGGTTACCTGTATAGCGCCGGGTTCAGCGAATCCACGCTGTTTACCCGCGAACCGGCCCCCAGCCATGAGGCTAACTTCGGCAAATTGGCCCGTGGCCGGATCGATCTGGTGATCACCGACCGCCGGGTCGGCCAGCATGTGCTCAAGGAATTGGGCCTGGAACACCAGGTCACCCAGGCGCCGCCGGTGATCAGCAGCCAGAAACAATTCCTCGCCGTACGCCGTGGCGCGGGCATGGACCTGCTGGTCCAGCGTTTTGGTGCCGAGCTCAAACGTTTCAAGCAAGAGCCCGCCTACGCGGCCCTGAGTGCCAAATATGCCGGCGCCGGGACCCAGATAGCCCCGTCGCCGCTGCTGGACGACACCGTTGAGCAGCAGGAAAGCAGCGCGCAGTGAATGCTCTGTTATACTCCGGCCTTTCCGCCAGGCTTACGCCCGGCCGCTGTGGTCGTATCACAGGCATCCAACCCCGCTACTGCGCAGCTTTGCAGCCCGCGCGAGCCATTGGAGTGCCTGCCAGCCCCAGCAGGACCGGACGGGGTTGCGTTCCTCTAAACGCCATTCGCGCCCGGCAAGATTATCCCTTTGGGCCAAGCCCTAACTACAAACAGGATTACTCATGTCCTTTGCTTCCCTCGGTCTCTCCGAGGCTTTAGTCCGCGCCATCGAGGCAGCGGGCTATACCGAGCCTACTCCGGTGCAACAGCGGGCTATTCCCGCCGTGTTGCAAGGTCGCGACCTGATGGTCGCGGCTCAGACAGGTACTGGTAAAACCGGCGGCTTCGCCCTCCCGATTCTGGAGCGGTTGTTCCCCAACGGTCACCCGGACAAATCCCAGCGTCACGGCCCGCGCCAACCCCGCGTACTGGTCCTGACCCCTACCCGCGAACTCGCCGCACAAGTGCATGACAGCTTCAAGCTGTACGCTCGCGACCTGAAGTTCGTCAGCGCCTGCATCTTCGGCGGCGTCGGCATGAACCCACAGGTTCAGGCCATGTCCCGCGGGGTTGACGTGCTGGTCGCCTGCCCTGGTCGTTTGCTCGACCTGTGCGGCCAAGGCAGCGTCGATCTGTCCCACGTGGAAATCCTCGTGCTGGACGAAGCCGACCGTATGCTCGACATGGGCTTTGTCCATGACGTGAAGAAAGTCCTCGCGCGCCTGCCGGCCAAGCGTCAGAACCTGCTGTTCTCGGCAACGTTCTCCAACGACATCACCGCCCTCGCCGGCAAGCTGCTGCACAACCCCGAGCGCATCGAAGTCACGCCGCCCAACACCACGGTCGAGCGTATCGAGCAGCGGGTGTTCCGCCTGCCAGCCAGCCACAAGCGCTCGCTGCTGGCCCACCTGATCACCGCTGGCGCCTGGGAACAGGTGCTGGTGTTCACCCGCACCAAGCACGGCGCCAACCGCCTGGCCGAGTATCTGGACAAGCACGGCCTCACCGCCGTCGCCATCCACGGCAACAAGAGCCAGAACGCGCGGACCAAGGCCCTGGCCGACTTCAAGGCCGGCTCCGTACGGATCCTGGTCGCCACCGATATCGCCGCCCGCGGCCTGGATATCGACCAACTGCCGCACGTGGTCAACTTCGAGCTGCCAAACGTCGATGAAGACTATGTGCACCGTATCGGCCGTACTGGCCGTGCCGGTCGTTCGGGCGAGGCCATTTCCCTGGTCGCCCCGGATGAAGAGAAACTGCTGAAAAGCATCGAGCGCATGACCAAGCAGAAAATCGCCGACGGCGACCTGATGGGCTTCGATGCCAGCACCGTGGAAGCCGAAAAACCGGAAGTGCGCGAGCGTCCGGATGTGCGTAACCCACGCAACCCACGTGGTCCCAAGGGCGATGGCCCGAACGGCGGCGGTGGTGGCGGTGGTCGTCGCGACAAAGGCAAGGACAAGGGCGGCAAGGACAAGGCGCCTACCAACGGCCGTGGCGAACGCCCAGCCCGTGAGCAAAAGCCCCGTGAAGGCACCCCGGCCCGCGAACAGCGCCAGCCGAGCCAGCCGCCACGCGCCGCAGCCGACCGCGCACCGGACGAGTTCCTCGACGACGACGTGGATAACTTCGGCAACCGCGTCGACTACGTGCCCCAGGCCAAGCCGGCCCAAGGCCGTGGTCGCCGCCCAGGTGCCCCGGCACCGGGCGCTGGTGCAGGTGCTCCGCGCGCCGGCGGCCAGCCGCAGGGTCGCCAGAACGGTCCGCGCAGCAGCAACGGCGCCACCACTGGCACCCCACCGGCCAAGCGCAATGGCCCGCGCAACGGCGCTCCGCGTGACGGCCAGGCCCGTCGCGAAGAGTCGCGCAACCGCCGCCCTGCGCGTGATGAGCAGCCACGCGCCTCGGAACCTGCCGTGCAGAACCCACGCAGCGGCACCACGCCGAAGATCATCCACAAGGAGTCGAAAAGCGATCGCTTCCCGACACCTGAGCAGTTGGATCAACTGCCAGGCCGCCCTCGTGGTGAAAAACCAGCGTTGCTGACCCGCAACCGCTGATTTTCAAAGCGCCATAAAAATGCCCCGAATCGAAAGATCCGGGGCATTTTTTTGGACTCGACATCGATCAACTGTGAGAGCTGGCTTGCCTGCGATGACGGGATTTCAGCCTGCATCGCAGGTGGCTGACCTGCCGCTATCGCAGGCAAGCCAGCTCCTACATTGACCGTATTCCAGGCTAAAAAAAACCGGATCTCACGATCCGGTTTTTTATGCAGCCTGCGAATTTACTTCGCTTTGACGCCTTCCAGCGAGATGTCCAGGTCCACGGTCTGGGAAGTCGGGCCTGGGCCTTTGATGCCGAAGTCATTCAGGTTCAGCGTAGTCTTGGCGTTGAAGCCAGCACGTTCGCCGCCCCACGGATCCTTGCCTTCACCGTTGAACGTGGCCTTGAAGGTCACAGGCTTGGTCACACCGTGGAAGGTCAGGTCGCCGGTCACGTCAGCAGTTTTTTCGCCGGTTGGTTTAACTGCGGTCGAAACGAACTTGGCATCGGCGAACTTGCCAACGTCCAGGAAGTCCTTGCTGGCGATGTGCTTGTCACGTTCAGCGTGGTTGGACCACAGGCTGGCGGTTTTCACGTCGACGGCGATTTTGCTCGCTTCAGGCTTGGCGGCATCCCAACTGAACGTACCATCCCAGTCCTTGAAGGTACCGTGGATGTAGCTGTAGCCCAGGTGGCTGATTTTCCAATCGATGAAGGCATGCTGGCCTTCCTTGTCGATCTTGTAATCAGCAGCCATCACCTGACCAGCAGACAGCAGAGCAGAACCAATTGCCAGAGCGGCGAGAGTCTTTTTCAACATGCTTTCTATTCCTTGTGAGTCGAGGTTGAACATCAGGCTTTGCGCCCCAGCATACGAACCAGGGTCGCGTCACGATCAATGAAGTGGTGCTTCAACGCGGCCACGCCATGCAGGCCGGCAAACACCACCAGTACCCAGGCCAGGTACAAATGCACCAGCCCGGCTACGTCTGCCTGGTCCGGTAGACCGGAAACCACGGCAGGAATTTCAAACAGGCCAAACACCGGGATCCCGACACCGTCTGCGGTGGAAATCAGGTAGCCGGCAATCATCACGGCAAACAGCCCGAGATACAGGAACGCGTGGCCAAACGCCGCGCCGATCCGGGTCATGCGGCTATAGCTGGCCAGTGGCGGCGGTGGTGGGCTGAGCAGGCGCCAGACAATGCGCACCAACATCACCGCAAACAACGTAATACCAATGCTTTTGTGCAAGTCCGGTGCATCTTTGCGCCATAGGCTGTAGTAGTCGAGGCCGACCATCCACAGGCCCAGCGCGAACAGGCCAAACACCACCAGGGCCACACTCCAGTGGATAACAATGCTGACCCAGCCGTAGCGGGCCGATGTGTTTCGTAGTTGCATTCCCCAAATCCTGTAAGAGCCGTGTCCAAGACTAGCGTGTTACCTATCGATATAAAGCCGAAAATTTCGCTTTGAAATATCGATTTATCCGATGTTGAGCCTATGAACAGTAAATTAACTAGGGATTAAGGACTATTGAGCACAAACGTGACAGACCGTCCTGCATTTACTGCCAATTCACCGTTCATGGGTTGTGACACAGCCCACCATTGCATAGGCTTGCGCGATTGTTTTGCCTGCGCGGGTCACGGCAGCGCTTCGAGGAGACTAAAAGATGGGCTTGAACAACCAGTGGATGCAACGCGATCTGGCGGTGCTGTGGCATCCCTGCACCCAGATGAAAGACCACCAGCAACTGCCGCTGGTACCGATCAAGCGCGGTGAAGGCGTATGGCTGGAAGACTTCGAAGGCAAGCGCTACCTCGATGCCGTCAGCTCGTGGTGGGTCAACGTGTTCGGCCACGCCAACCCGCGTATCAACCAGCGCATCAAGGATCAGGTGGACCAACTGGAGCACGTGATCCTCGCCGGCTTCAGCCACCAGCCGGTGATCGAGCTGTCCGAGCGCCTGGTCAAGATCACCCCCGAAGGCCTGACCCGCTGCTTCTACGCCGACAATGGCTCGTCGTGCATCGAAGTCGCGCTGAAGATGAGCTTTCACTATTGGCTCAACCGCGGCCAGCCGAACAAAAAGCGCTTTGTCACCCTGACCAACAGCTACCACGGCGAAACCATCGCCGCGATGTCGGTCGGTGATGTGCCGCTGTTCACCGAGACCTACAAGGCGCTGCTGCTGGACACCATCAAGGTGCCAAGCCCGGACTGCTACCTGCGCCCCGCAGGCATGAGCTGGGAAGAACACTCGCGCAATATGTTCCAGGCCATGGAACAGACCCTGGCGGACAACCACGACAGCGTCGCCGCCGTGATCGTCGAACCACTGATCCAGGGTGCCGGTGGCATGCGCATGTACCACCCGGTATACCTCAAGCTGCTGCGCGAAGCCTGCGACCGTTATGGCGTGCACCTGATCCACGACGAAATCGCCGTGGGTTTCGGCCGCACCGGCAGCATGTTTGCCTGCGAGCAGGCGGGCATCCGCCCGGATTTCCTGTGCCTGTCCAAGGCCCTGACCGGCGGCTACCTGCCCCTGGCCGCCGTGGTCACCACCGAAGATGTGTACAGCGCCTTCTACGACGACTATCCGACCCTGCGCGCCTTCCTGCACTCCCACAGCTACACCGGCAACCCGCTGGCCTGTGCGGCAGCCCTGGCGACCCTGGATATCTTCGAAGAAGACAACGTCATCGAGAACAACAAGGCCCTGGCCCAGCGCATGGCCACCGCCACCGCGCACCTGGTAGACCACCCCCATGTCTCGGAAGTGCGCCAGACTGGCATGGTGCTGGCCATCGAGATGGTGCAGGACAAGGCTACCAAGACCGCCTACCCCTGGCAGGAACGGCGCGGCCTGAAAGTGTTCGAGCATGCCCTGGAACGCGGCGCGCTGCTGCGCCCGCTAGGCAGCGTGGTGTATTTCCTGCCGCCGTATGTGATTACCCCGGAGCAGATCGACTTCCTCGCCGAAGTGGCCACCGAGGGCATTGATATCGCCACCAATAGCAAAGTCAGCGTGGCCGTGCCCAAGGACTTCCACCCAGGCTTTCGCGACCCCGGCTAACCCTCAGCCCCCTGTAGGAGCCGGCTTGCCGGCGAAAAACGTGAGAGCGCCGCGTTCATCCAGGCCCCCTCGTTATCGTTGACCTCCATCGCCGGCAAGCCGGCTCCTACAGGACGCCGTCGCTCCCGCTGCATAGCAACACACACATTATTTGCAGAGAACAGAAATGAGACTGTCGCGTTTTTTCACCGATACCCCGCTAAGCCTTGGCGACCACGAATTGCCCGAAGCCCAGGCGCACTACATCAGCCGTGTGCTGCGCATGAACGAAGGCGATGCCGTGCAACTGTTCGACGGCTCTGGCCAGGAATTTCGCGGCAGCCTGCTGGAAGTCGGGAAAAAACGTGTGACGGTGCAACTGACCGAAGCCTTCGCCGGCCAGGTCGAGTCGCCACTGCACATTCATCTGGGCCAGGGCCTGTCCCGTGGCGAGCGCATGGACTGGGCCATCCAGAAAGCCACCGAGCTTGGGGTCAATTCCATCACGCCGATCTTCAGCGAGCGCTGCGAAGTGCGCCTCAAGGACGAACGTGCCGACAAACGCCTGCTGCACTGGCGCCAGGTCGCAATCAGCGCCTGTGAGCAATGCGGCCGCTCTACGGTGCCGGTGATTCACCCACCGCTGTTGCTGGCCGATTGGTTGAAACAGACCGAGGCGGATTTGAAGCTGGTGCTGCACCCGGTGGCCGAGCCGCTGGTGAGCCATGCCAAGCCATCGAGCCTGGCGTTTTTGATCGGGCCGGAGGGTGGCTTGACCGATGGTGAAGTCCAGACCGCGCAAGGCGCTGGCTTCCACGCCGCACGGCTGGGGCCGCGGGTGTTGCGCACCGAGACGGCGCCCGTAGTTGCGCTGGCCGTCGCACAACAGCTATGGGGCGACTTCTAACCCCACGTTGCAAACCCAATCAAACTGTAGGAGCTGGCTTGCCTGCGATGGCGGCATCAAGGCCTGCGCAAGACTTGCGGGCCTCATCGCCGGCAAGCCGACTCCTACAGGCCGGGTGTTTTATTCCACCGGATCACTCACCGGCTTGGCAATGATCGCCTTCAGCTCGCTGGTCATGGGGAACTCCAGGTTCAAGCCCTTCGGCGGGATCGGCTGTTCAAACCAGCGCTGGTAGATCCCGTTGATTTCCCCCGAGCTGTACAACTCGCCCAACGTTTCGTTGACCACCGCCAGAAACTGCGGGTCGTCCTTGCGCACCATGCAGCTGTAGATTTCCCGCGACTGCTCCTCGCCCACCACCACCCACTTGTGCGGATCCTTGGCCTTGGCACGCTCGCCGTAGAGCAACGCATCGTCCATGTAGAACGCCACGGCCCGGCCCGATTGCAACATCTGGAACGCCTCGCCGTGATCCTTGGCGCTGATCACCGACATATCCAGCTTGTGCTCGTGGTTGTAGCTCTTGAGGAACCGCTCGTTGGTGGTGCCGGCAGTGGTCACCACGTTCTTGCCGCGCAGGTCGGCGAAGCGCTGGATACCGCTGTCGTTGGCAGTGAGCAACTGGCCCTTGACGTAGATAAAGCCATAGGAAAACGCCACCTGCTTCTGCCGCTCGGCCGTCACCCCGGTGGAGCCGCACTCCAGGTCGACGGTGCCGTTGATCACCAACGGAATACGGGTCTGGGAGGTGACCAGGTTGTACTTCACGTTGAGCTGGGGCACGCCGATCTTCTGTTGGATGCGCTCGACAATCTTGCTCGCCAGGTCCACCGAGTAACCCATGGGTTTGCCGGTGTGATCGCCGACATAGGAAAACGGCACCGACGCATCGCGATAGCCCAGGGTGATGCTCTTGGCATTCGCGACCTTGGCCAGGGTGCCCACCAGCGGCGCTTCATTGGCCTGGGCCTGGGCCGCCAGTAACAGCCCGAGGGCCGTGCCGATCAACGTGATTTTTTGCATTGTTATTCTCCGTTGGTTTTCTTGTTATGGGCGGCGTACAGCGATGACGCTGATTTCCACCAGCACACTGGGGCGTGCCAGTTCCGCCTGCAGGGTGGTACGGGTCGGTGCCTGGCCGGGCGTGAGCCAGGCGCACCAGACATCATTCATCGGCGCAAAACCCTCCTGAATGTTTTTCAGGTAGATAGTCGCGTTGAGCAGATGATCCTTGTCGCTGCCGGCTTCGGCCAGCAGCGCATCAATCTTGGCCAGCACCTCGTGGGTCTGGGTACTGACGTCCTGGCCGTCGCCCGGAACCTGGCCGGAAAGGAAGACCAGGTCCTGGAAAGTCACGGCGCCCGACAAGCGACTATTGCTGTTGATCCGGGTGATGGTCATTGCGCTGTCCTATGCGGCGCGGGGCGCGAGGCCCTGCATATCAATGGAAGGAGTGTGCTGGCCGATCAGTTCGGCCAACACCTGGCCGCTGCCGCAGGCCAGGGTGAAACCCAGGGCGCCGTGGCCGAGGTTGAGCCACAGGTTGCGGTACACGCTGGCACCAATCAGCGGCACGCCGCTGGGGGTGGCCGGGCGCATGCCTGCCCATTCGATGGCCTGGCTGTAATCGCCGGCCAAGGGGAACGTCTCACTGGCCTGGCGCTTGATCAGGGCCAGGCGCTTGGGCTCAAGGCCCTTATCGAAGCCGACGATATCGACCATCGCCGCCACCCGCAGTTGTTCGCCGATCCGCGCGTAAACGATCTTGCGGTCATAGTCGGTGATGCTGATGTTCGGCGCGGCGTGCTGCGCGCCAATCGGCACGCTCAGGCTGTAGCCCTTGAGCGGATACAGCGGCAATGCGATGCCCGGCAAGGCCAACTCGGGGCTGCGTACTCCCGCCGCCAGCACCAGGTGCTGCACCGGCATCACCTCGTCACCCAACTCAATCGCCTGCACGGTGCCGTTGGCATGGCGGATACCGGTGACCTTGCGCCCCAGCACAAACCGGCACCGGCCCGACGCTTGCAGGCGCGCCGCCAACTGCTGGCAGAAGCCATGACAATCCGCCACTTCTTCATTGGGCGTGTAGATGCCCCCGACAAAATCCCTGGCCCCCAGGGTCGGCTCCAGCCGCGTGCAATCGGCCGCCGACAGCACTTGCTGTTGCAGGCAATCGAGCACCTTGTTGCGAGCGTGCTCGAAGGTGTGATGGCTGCGAAATGTCACCAGCTTGCCGTTACGTTTCCAGTCGAAGCCGTCCAGCCCGTCTTCTTCGCGCCATTGCTGCAAGGTGCCCTGGCTCAGGGTGGCCAGGCGCAGCAAGTGCCCGGCGTTGCGCTTGTTGACCGAAGCCCGGCAGGCACCAAGGAAGGAGGCCATCCAACGCCATTGCGCCGGGTCCAGGCGCGGGCGCAGCTTTAACGGCGAGTCACCGCGCAGCAGCCAGCCAATGGCTTGCAACGGCACGCCTTTGTCCGCCAGCGGCGCAACGTAGCGATAGGACAATTGGCCGCCATTGGCAAAGCTGGTCTCGCTGCCCAGGCTATCGCGGGCTTCGACCACCGTCACGTCCATGCCGGCGCGCACCAGGGCATAGGCGCTCGCCAGACCGATGACCCCACCGCCAATGATGCAAACCTGCTCAGCCATATCGATTCCCAAGCGTTGTAATGAGCGTCCAAGGGTAGGGGCAGGTGACAGGCGCCGGACAATGAATAAAGATGGGCCACCTATAAACAAAGGTTATGGACTCGTCATGCGCTTGCGTCATATCGAAATCTTCCAGGCCATCCGCCAGACCGGCTCGGTCAGTGCCGCCGCGCAGTTGCTGCATGTCTCGCAACCGGCGGTGACCAAGGTGCTGCAACATGCCGAGCTGCAACTGGGCTTCCCGCTGTTCCTGCGCATACGCGGCAAGCTGCAGCCCACCCCGGAAGCCCTGGCCCTGGAGCGCGAGGTCGATAAGGTCAGCGAAAGCCTGCAAGGCGTGCGGCGCCTGGCGCAAAACCTGCGGCGCGCGCCCGGCCAAAGCTTGCGCATTGGCGCCACGCCGGCCCTGGCCTTGTCACTGCTGCCGCCGGCGATTGGCGAGTGGACCCAACGCTACCCGGACATCGCCTGCGAACTGTCCAGCGCCCACAGCCGCGAGCTGGTGCAAAACCTGTTGATGCGCGAGATGGATGTGGCGCTGACCCTCAAGTCCCCGGACCATCCGGGGCTCAAGGCACAGGCATTGGCCCACGGCGTATTGGTGGCCCTGGCGCCACGGGGTTTCTGGCCGGCGGCGGAACTGGGCAAACCCCTGCCCTTGATGGCCCTGGCGGGCACGCCGTTGATTGGCCTGTCGAGTGCCGACCCGCTGTCGGCGCGGCTCGACAGCTATCTGGAAGCGGTCGAACCACCGCCGCGCGTGCGGATCTCGGTGCAGACCTACTCCCTGGCCCGGGCCATGGTGGAGTCCGGCGCCGGCCTGGCGGTGATCGACCCCTTCACCGCGCTGGGCGCATCCACCGACAGCACCTGCATCCGCCCCCTGGCCCCACCGCTGCCCATCACCCTGTATGCCCTGACCCGCGCCGACGAGCCACCGCCGCATATGTTGGCGAGCCTGCTGGAGATCTTTGGCAGCCGTGCCCAGGAGCAGCTAGACCGCCTCTAAACCTGTAGGAGCCGGCTTGCCGGCGATGAGGCCATCAAGTCTTGCGCCAACCTTGCTGACGCCATCGCCGGCAAGCCGGCTCCTACAGAGGTGCGTCAGAGCACGTAGCGCATGATCGCCACAAAATGCAGCAGGCTGCCGCCAATCACAAACAGATGCCAGATCCCGTGGGAGTGCCTTAAACGGTGTTCCAGGGCAAAGAAGATAATCCCCACCGTGTACAACACCCCACCCGACGCCAGCCAGATAAACCCGTCCATGCCCAGCGCGGCAATCAACGGTTTGACCGCCACCAACACAATCCAACCCATCACCGCATAAATCACAATCGACAATATGCGCGCCTCGGAGCGCGGCTTGATCTCCTGCAAGATCCCGATCACCGCCAGCCCCCAGACAATCCCGAACAGCGTCCAGCCCCACGGCCCGTTCAGGGTCACCAGGCAAAACGGGGTGTAGCTGCCGGCAATCAGCAGATAGATCGAAAAGTGGTCGACCTTCTGCATGATCGCTTTCTTGCGCCCGCGCACGCTGTGATACACCGTCGAGGCGCTATACAGCACCAGCAGGGTAAAACCGTAGATCGCCACGCTGACGATCTTCCACGGGCTGCCGTCCATGCTCGCCACCACCAGCATCCACACCGCGCCGATAAAGGCTGCCACGGCGCCGAGCAAATGGCTCCAGGCGTTGAATCGTTCTCCGTGATACATGTGTCGCCGACCTCCAAAACTGCTGCATCTACCCCATAAGGCTCAGGCCTGACAGGCGAGAGTGCAAGACCGTTATGACGGTTGCGGCGCTTTAAGGGCACAATCGAACGCATTCGAATAAGAGTCATCGCCATGCTGATCGACGAAGAATTTACCCTCAAGAAACTGGAAATCTTCCTGGCCTTCATGCGCACCGGCAACCTGGCCCGTGCCGCCGCCGAGTTGCAGACCAGCAATGTCAGCGTGCACCGGGCCATCCACTCCCTGGAAAACGCACTGCGCTGCCCGCTGTTCAAGCACGAAGGGCGCAACCTCACCCCCCTGGAAAGCGCCTACATCCTCGAAGAGCGCGCGCAGAAGCTGGTACAGGATGTGGTCGACAGCGTGCGCCTGACCCGCGAAGCCGCCGGTTTCTCCGCCGAGCGTTTCAAGCTCGGCGCTCTGTATTCGCTGACGGTCAAGACCGTGCCGCAACTGATCATGGGTCTGAAAATCAGGCGTAGCGAGCTCAATATCGACCTGATCCTGGGCTCCAACGTCGACCTGATGTACAAGCTCAAAAACATGGAAGTCGACGCGATCCTGATCTCCCTCGACGACCAGGCCGTCGAGCCGGATTGCGCGCAGATCCAGCTGTTTTGCGACGATATCTTCCTCGCCACCCCCGCCGACTCGCCCCTGGATCGCGAACAGGAAATCGACCTGGCCCAGGTGCGCGATGCCACCTTCATCACCCTGACCCAAGGCTTCGCCACCCACCAGGACGGCGCACGGGTGTTCAAGCAGGCAGGCTTCGAGCCGAAGGTGGCGATGCAGGTCAACGATATCTTTACCCTGCTGAGCATGGTCAGCTCGGGCGTTGGCTATGCGCTGCTGCCGGGAAGGATCGCGGCGGTGTATGAGAACCGGGTCAAGCTGATCCCGCTGCAACCACGCTACCGGTTGCAGCAGCACATTGGCGTGGTGTTCTTGAAGGCCAAGGAGCGCGATCCGAACTTGCTGGCGTTGTTGGCGGAGTGTCGGATGTATGCCAATCGGCAACGTTGAACACTGCCCCTGTAGGAGCCGACTTGCCGGCGATGAGGCCATTCGCCTTGCGACACATCCAAGGCAGCCATCGCCGGCAAGCCGGATCCTACAAAGGGTCGATCAGCCCACCAACCCGCGCATGATCAAAAACAACAACGAAGGTCCCAACAAACACCCCAGCGCCGTATAAAACGCCGCCGTCAGGCAGCCATAAGGCACCAGCTTCGGATCAGTCGCCGCCAACCCACCGGCCACGCCGCTGGAGGTGCCCATCAGCCCGCCGAAGATCACCGCACTGCGCGGGCTGTTCAGGCCAATCAGCGGGGCGACGAACGGGGTCATCACCATCACCAGAATGGCCTTGATCAACCCCGCCGCGATGGACAGCGCCATCACCTCGGAACTGGCGCCAATCGCCGCCCCGGTCACCGGCCCGACGATGTAGGTCACGGCCCCGGCGCCGATGGTGGTCAGGCTCACCGCATCGGTATAACCAAACGCCATGGCCACTCCGACGCCTGCGATAAACGACGAACCAACGCCGACAAACAACGCCAGCACCCCCACATATCCAGCACGCTTGAGCTCATCGACGCTCACCCCAAACGCGGTGGCCACGATGGCAAAGTCCCGCAGCATCGCCCCGCCCAGCAGGCCGATGCCCGACAGCAACGGGATATCCACCACGCCCTTGGCCCCGCCGGTAAACGCACCACCCACATAGGACAGCACCAGCCCCAGCAGGATCGCGATGGCCGAACCATGCAGGCGGCCTTTGGTGAAGGTGTCGCTGATCCAGTAGGACACCCACATGGTCAGGCCGATCACCGCAAAACCACTGATCAGGCCGTAGCCGGTGATGACTTTCATCAAGGATTCGTACATGGCGCTCACCCTGCCGACTTGGGAGTGACAACCGCTTCCGGCTCACGCTTGCCGATGCGCACCAGCACCGGCACCAGGGCAAATGCCACCACCACCGCGCTGGTGCCGGCGAGGATCGCCATCGGGCCGCCACTGATCGCGCCATACACGTTTTGCTGGGCCGCCATGGCCACCACAATGGGAATGTACACCGCCGCCCAGAAGCTCACGCCCTGCTCGGATTTGCCGGTAAACAGGCCACGCTTGGCGAGGTAACTGCCCAGGCCGATCAGCAGCAACATCGCGATCCCCACCCCGCCGACGTTGGCCGGGATGCCCATCCATTTGCCCAATAGCTCGCCGACGAACAGGCCCGCCAGGGTACACAGGGCCAGAAACGCCACACCGTAAATAATCATGCTGGTAGTCCTCTTGATGCTTGATCGAAATTGTTGTTTTTGTGCTTCGAAAGCCAAGCTCACGCTTTATCGGTGGTGGCGGCCCTCCTGTTCCAGCAAGGCCTGCAAGGTGTCCAGGCGCGCACCTTCGAAGGCAATCACGGTGCCTTGCTCAAACACCCGCCGCGCAAGGCCGGTGAGGACTGTGCCCGGAGGCAGCTCGATGTGCAGGCGCACGCCGCGCTCATAGGCGCTTTGTACGGTGCCGCGCCAATCGACGAGGCGGCACATGTTGAACGCCAGGTCGTCGCGCAACTGCGCAGGATCGCGAATCGGCCGCGCCCGGCTGCTGCTCAGGTAAGTAATGGCCGGCGCCTTGAGCGCGACCTTGGCAAACGCTTCAGCGAGGGCCTGGGCCGGTTGCTCCAGCAGGGCGCAATGGGACGGCACGCTGACGGCCAGGCGCTTGGCCACGCCCTGGCCTTTGACGCGGTTGGCCACCCGTTGCATGGCGGCATCGCTGCCGGCGATCACGCACTGGTTATCGGCATTGATATTGGCCAGGTACACCGGGGTTTGCGCGCTGTGGATCTCGGCGAGCACGCTTTCGACGGTGGATAACTCCAGGCCGATCAGTGCGGTCATGCCATAGCCCTGTGGATAAGCGTGCTGCATCAGTTCACCGCGCAGGCTGACCAGCCGCAGCGCATCGGCAAACGCCAGGGCCCCGGCGATCACTGCCGCCGGATAAGCGCCGATGGACAGGCCCGCCACATAGTCCGGTGTGTGTTGCAACTCACGGGCATGGGCCACGCCGGCGATCAGCAGGCACAGTTGCACGGCGCGGGTGCTGGCCAGGGCCTGCGCCGAATCGAGCTGGCGCACCTCTTGTCCCAAGGTATCGCTGGCTTCATCGAGGACATTGGCAGGCAATTGCTGGAGCATGCCCGGGCGTTGGGCACCCTGCCCCGGAAACACCAGGAGGCTGCTCATGCCACGGCCTGCCAAGGGTCGATCACCAGATGCGCACCGCTGGCGTTTTTCAGCAGCACCCGCAGCGATGGGCCGGCCCATTCGCGCAAGGCCACCGCGCCATAGGGGGTTTGCAATTGCAGGTCCACGGCACACGCTGCGGTGTCCAGAATCGCCAGCAGCGCCTCGGCATCACCGCGATCAAGCCGCTCGGGCGCGCGTAGCAGCAAATCCAGATCGCTCTGGGCATGCAGTGCCTCAATGCCCGTGGCCAACTCGAAACCCGCGCTGCCCGTCACACCCCACACCTCTTGCGCCAGTACCGGCCGCAGTTGGTCGAGGGCGCGCAACGCCGGTAAATCCCGGGGCGAGATCACCCCGCACAGGGCCTCGGGTGTCACTCGCCGTTGCACAGCCGCCACGGGCATCACGGCCGCAAAGCGCTGCTCCCGCAAACGTCCACGCACACCCACCGCCACATAGCCCGGTTCGGCCAGCGCCCGGCGCACCACCACCGGCTGCCCCGCCCCGATCACCGCCAGTACCCAGGCCGGTGCGTCAGCGGGCACGTGCGCCGGGGCCATGCCCCAGAGCAAGTCGTGGGCGTTCACCATTGTTCCCGCAACAGCTGGCGTACATGGCTGGACGCGGCACGATTGACGGCGCCCAGGCGCCCGCGCAAATCGCGCACGCCGCTGTTCTGCACATCCTTGATCGCCTGCACCAGGCAATCCCTGACCCGCGCCAGGTCGTCGGCGGTCGGTTGTTCGATCTGGCTGACCGTGAGGGTTTCCCAGAGCAAGCCGAGGCTGGCATAGCTGTCGATGTCATAGGCCATGGGCGGCACGCTGGCGGCCAGGGCTTCGAGTTCTTCGACGCTACGCAAGGTGACCCGCGCCGCCGAGGCCTTGCCCATGGCGTGCACCATCACCCCAGGGTCGCGCAGGGCAATCAGGCGGTTGGCCTGGTAGCCATGGGCGAGAAACGCCCCGGACATGGCCTTGCCCACCAGCAACCCGATCACCGGGTGCCCGGCCAAACGGGCGCGGGCATAACTGTCCGCCGCCGCCGCCAGGGCCTGATGAATGCCCAGGGCTTCTTCGCGACGGCCATAGGCCTGGCTCGGCACGTCGACAATAGCCACAATCGGGCGTTGATCAGCGCGGGCGATGGTTTCATCCACCGCCTTGGCCAGGCCCCAGCCTTCCAGCAACCCAACCTCACCTTGGCGGGCGCGGGGGAAGCGGTTGGCAGCATCGGGCACCACCGCGATAAACCGCACGGCCTGCTCGCCGAGCACGCCATCAGCAACTTTCAACGAAGCCGGCAAACCCGCCACCGGCGCCGCATCCGCGCGCAATGCGTTGAACCAGTGCAAGCCTCTCATGAGCGTTCTCCCTGATACAGGTCACGAACCGTGGCCGGCTCGATCTGCGGTTCGGCGTCCAGCGCAGCCAGGCGCGCCAGGTAATAGTCGGCCTGGCGGCTGCGCGGCGCTGCCGGCAAACCTTGCTGCAACAGTTCGCTGATCTGCTGGCGGATCTGCGCCACATCGTCCGCCACATAACGGTCGGCCAGGCCGCTGTTGAAGCGCTGCTCGCCGCCGGTCAGGCTCCAGATGAAGGGCCGGTCACGGGAGTCGTATTCTTCAAGGCCGGCTTCCTGTTCGATCACTTGCGGGCCGTTCAAGCCCAGGCGCGCTTCACGGGTCACCACCAGGTAGCTGCAAAGGCCAGCGGCAATGGACATGCCGCCAAAACAGCCAACGCTGCCGGCCACTACGCCGATCACCGGTTGGTACTGGCGCAGGTCGACAATCGCGGCGTGGATATCGGCAATCGCCGCCAGCCCGAGGTTGGCCTCCTGCAGGCGCACGCCGCCGGTTTCCAGCAACAGCACCGCACGCGTCGGGATGCCGTTGCGGTTGTCCTCGGCGGCCAGTTCCAGGGCACCGGCGATTTTTGCGCCACCCACTTCACCGAGGCTGCCGCCCTGGAAATTACCTTCGATGGCGGCGATCACCAGTGGCAGGCCATCGAGGGTGCCCTTGGCAATCACCACCCCGTCGTCAGCCTGCGGCACCACGCCCTGGCGGCTCAACCACGGCGACATCACGCGCTGGAACGGGTCAATCAATTCACGGTAGCTGCCGGCATCGAGCAAGGCCTTGGCCCGCTGGCGGGCGCCGAGTTCGACGAAGCTGTGCCGGTTGAGTAAATCAGTCATGGCCAAGCTCCTCGAAACCTTGCTCCAGGCGCAAACGCACCACGCCGGGGGTGGCGCCAAAATCGTGGATCTGAATGTTCAGCGCCGGTGGGGTCTGCTCCTGGAAAATCCGCTGGAACAGGTGCTGCCAACGCTGCTCGGCGCCGTTGACCGAGGTTTGCACCTGGATGCTCAAGGTGCCCGCCGTGCCCGGTTCCAGCAGCACTTCAAGGTCGCCGGAACCGACGCAGCCCACCAGCGCGCGGCCTTTGGGCGGCTGCCCGGCGGGGAATTCAAAGGATAGGGTTTCCATCAAAACGCTCCGTCGCAAGACTCGATGCGGTCGATAAACAGGCAGGCGGCCAACAGGTCGGCGGCGCCACCGGGGGAGGCATTCAGGGCCAGCAGTTGCTGGTCCAGCTCATTGAGGCGACGCCGCCCGGCCAGGCTCGCGCTGCCGCCCGCATCCAGCACGGCCTGGGCGCCCCGTTGCATCGCCTGCAAGCCATCGGTGCCGGCGCGGTAGAGCACGCAGGTGTCGGCCAGTTGGGTCATGATCGCCAGCAGCGCATCGAGGCGCGCGTTCTGCTCGCCGTGTTGTTGCAAACGGCTTGCGTGCAGTTGCGGCAGGCCCCGTTGCAGCACTGCGGGGAAGCCCAGTTGCGCTTCTTCGCGGGCGCCACGTACGCCATAGCGCTGCGCGACTTGCGCGCCATGGCTCAGCGGTTGCGGTGCATAACGGTCATTGAGCAGGGCCAGGCGCGCAGCCCTTAAAGTCAGCGCATTGGCCGTGCGCGAGGCAGGTGCCAGCGCGGCGGCGGCCACCAGCAGGCCAAGGGCCCAGATCGCGCCACGGTGGGTATTCACGCCCTGGGTGGTGGCGAGCATCGCCTGTTCGCCTTCGCGGCCGATCCGGCCGAGGGCTTCGCGCAGCGGCAGGCCGATCTCGCCCAGGGCAATCGCCGCTTCGGCCATTTCCTTGAAGGCCGGCCACAAGGACAGCGCCGACGCGTGCATCAGGCCCAGGTGCAAATCCTGATGGGCGCCATTGCCACGCCGATCCACCAGCGCCGGCTTGGGCGACAGGTCCGCTTCGTCGATCAGTGCATCGACCGCCAGGTCCGCCAGTTGCTCGGCCAGGGTCAGTGTGTGCAGTTTGAGTGCGTGCATTTACCAGCTCCTGAACTTGGCGGGCGGGTTGTACAGGCCACCGGACCAGTCCACCAGGTCGGCCACGCTTTTGGCCGCCAGCAGTTCGCGGGTGGCGTCGGTGCGGCGGATGCCGAGGTCTTCGGGCAAGGCGATCAGGCCTTCGCGGCGCATGCGCGCGGTGTCCTTGGGGTTGTGGCGCAGGCCGATGGCGGTCACCCCGGCGACCGCCGCGATCATCGCCTGGCGCTCTTCCAGGGAGCGCGCCTTGTACAGGTAGGCGATGCCTTCTTCGGTGAGCAAGTGGGTCACGTCGTCGCCGTAGATCATGATCGGCGCCAGGGGCATGCCGCTTTTGCGCGCCACTTCCACTGCATCGAGGGTGTCGACGAAGGTCGGTTTGCCGCCCTCCTGGAAGGTCTCGACCATCTGCACCACCAGCTTTTTGCCGCGCTCCAGCAAGGCTTCGGGGGCATCGTCGTGGCGCATATCGAGCCAGGCCGGGGTGCCGTGGCGGCGCCCGCGTGGGTCGTGGCCCATGTTCGGCGCGCCGCCAAACCCGGCGAGCCGGCCTCGGGTCACGGTGGACGAATGACCGTCACCATCCACCTGCAAAGTGGCGCCGATAAACAGGTCCACCGCGTATTGCCCCGCCAGTTGGCAGAACATCCGGTTGGAGCGCAACGAGCCGTCGCGACCGGTGAAGAACACATCCGGGCGCGCGGCGATGTAGTTTTCCATGCCCAGTTCGGTGCCGAAGCAATGCACGCTTTCAACCCAGCCGCTTTCGATGGCGGGGATCAACGTGGGGTGCGGGTTGAGGGTCCAGTTGCGGCAGATCTTGCCTTTAAGGCCCAGGGACTCACCGTAGGTCGGCAGGATCAGTTCAATCGCGGCGGTATTGAAACCAATGCCATGGTTCAGCGACTGCACGTTGTGTTTTTCGTAGATGCCACGGATCGCCATCATCGCCATCAGCACATGCACCGGCTTGATATGCCGGGGGTCGCGGGTGAACAGCGGTTCGATATAGAAGGGCTTGTCGGCCACCACCACGAAATCCACCCAACTGGCCGGGATGTCCACGCGGGGCAAGTCGCTGACGTCGTCCACCAATTGGTTGACCTGCACGATGACGATGCCATCGCTGAACGCCGCCGGCTCGATCAGCGCCGGGGTGTCTTCGGTGCTGGGGCCGGTGTAGATATTGCCGGCGCGGTCGGCCATGAAGCCTGCGGACAGCACCACGTTGGGGATCAGGTCTACGACCAGTCGCGCATAGAGTTCGATGTAGGTGTGGATCGCGCCGACTTCCAGCAGGCCGTCTTCAAGGAGCTGGCTGATGCGCAGGGATTGGGTGCCGGCAAACGAGAAATCGAGCTTGCGGGCGATACCCTTTTCAAACAGGTCCAGGTGCTCGGAGCGCCCGACGCTGGGCATGATCATGTGCAAGTCATGGAGCACGGCCGGGTCGGCCTTGGCCAGGGAGCGCGAGAGAAAGTCGGCCTGCTTCTGGTTATTGCCTTCCAGCACCACGCGGTCGCCGGGCAGGATCAGGGCTTGCAGGGCCTCGACGATCCTGTCGCTGGGCAGCACCGCCCCGTCGGCAAACGCCTGGACCAGCCCGAGCCGCCGCTGCTTCTCGTCGCGGCGCCGCGTCCAGCGCGAGTCGGGGGTTATTGTTGTTGTCATGATCGCTCCACGGGTTCGCTGTCGTGGGGCTCACCATAGGAGTGAATCGGGGGGGTATCAATCAAGCTCGGCGGTGGATTGTTACGGTTGGAGTAATGGTCAGGAGCGCCGCCATTCCATGCGCTGGCGCCACACCGTCCAACCCAAGCCAATGCCCGCCACGCCATGAAACCCCAGCACCGCCGCCAGGCTCCAGCTCACCAGCCCCCAAATCGCCTGCACGTACACGGGCAGCAGAAACAGCAACAGCCCAAACAACACGGCCACGCCCCATTGCTCCCACTTCATCAACCGACGCAGATAGGAGACGATCGCACAGCCTGAAGCCGCGCCCAGGAAAGCCAGCAACAGGCCGGTAACTTCATGCCCCGACACCACGGGCCAATCCAGGCGCCACAAGGGCAGGCAGAAAACAGTCAGCACCAGTGAACACATCAGGATAAACACGAACAGGTATTCAAAGACCGCCAGGCCCCAGCTACGAATGCTGGTGCGGGTCTGTTCAATCTCGGCCTTGCTCGGCCTTTTCGAAATGGCCACCCCAAGCAAGCACGAGCCCAAACCGCCGAGGCTCATGACCACCAGGTTGATCACAACACCCTTGATTTCTTTGCCTGTGGCGTTGAGCACGAGGGTTTCCAGGTACCCCAAGATAAACACCGCGCCCACCACCGAAATCCCGAAGCCAGCGAGCTTGCCGCGCCGTGTCGGAAAACTCATCGTCGCGCTGGCAGTGAACACCAACACCAGGAACCACAACAGCAAAGCACCGGTAAACGGGGTGAGGTTGTACAGCCAGGCAAATACGTCAAATAGCCACATTGTGTTGTTGCTTCCACCGAAAGACTCGTCGGGTTATCGGCGGGTTTACGTGGGGCTTTACCCGAGCAGGCATCAGTCCCAAAAAGGGAACGAACGGTCCCTTTCTGGGACTGATCAAGTTTTACGCAGCGGCCGCAGGCGATAGTTGCTCCAGCGCACGCTCGACCAGCAGTTGGCCCAGTTCGGTCATTTGTTGGATGGCCAGGAGCACGCCGCGCTGGGCGCCGTTCAGCTCAAAGGCCAGGCCGCAGGTCAGGGCGTTGAGGGACTCGAGGGTTTCGGTGTTCTGGTGTGGGTTGACGGTGAAGATACTGGATGAGGTAGGTCGGTTGGGGGTGGGTTTGATCATGGTGAACATCTCCGATATGTGAAGGAGACTGACACCGCTTGCTTGCACGCAAATCGGGTGGCAGCTGTGCGCAGGTGTGCAAGACCGGGCATATCGGACCCCGGCAGACCCGAAGGTCTCCCACGCACAGCCGCCATAACAAACACAGCAGGCATAAAAAACGCCCGTTGAAAGGCTATGGGCGTTGGTGCGCCGATATGTAACCGGACTTGCACGTCCGTGTCACCGTTTTTTGCGATGACCGACCAAGCCTAGGCGCGCAGGCGGCGAGCGACAAGTTCATGGGCGGCGCGAAAATGTGCGGGAAAAATCTGAAGGCATCATGCCGCATGATCATTCCTACAGGTTTTGGGGGTTGTTGCTCGGATGGCACCTCTCTAGCCTTTGGAATTTGAATCATCTCACCAGCAGAACATTATGAAACAGGATCAACCAAAGGCATCAACGCGGGTCACGCGAAACGCTTGCGTCGTGTGCTGCTGATTCTGGATAGCGCAGGACACCCGGGCGAATTGAATCTCCCAGGATGGCGTTTTCATCGACTCAAAGGCGATCTGCTCGACTACTGCTCCGTCAGCATTAGCGGTAACTGGCGCATCATTTTTCGTATGCTTGATGATCACGTCGAACTGGTTGATTACCTTGACTACCATTGAACAGGGGCACGTACATGGGTATGCACAACCCGCCACATCCCGGCGAAATCCTGCTTGAGGATGTGATGCCCAGCTTGGGCATCACCATTACCGAAATGGCCCGGCGGCTCGGCTTTGCCAGGGAAACATTCTCCAGGATCCTGCATGGTCACGCGCCAGTCAGCCCAGACCTTGCCGTGAGGTTGGAGCGGGCAGGCATCAGCAAAGCGCGGTTATGGTTGTCGATGCAAAGTACCTACGATCTTTGGCAAGCAGAGCACCGTGAACAACCGGTCATTGAGCGTTTTGCGCAGATTAAGTAAGGTTTGGCGCCAAGCGCACTCCAATGTGGGAGCTGGCTTGCCTGCGATGCAGACGCTTCGGTGTGTCAGTTAAACCGAGGTGATGCTATCGCAGGCAAGCCAGCTCCCACACAAGCCAGCTCCCACATTGGGTCTTCAGAGGTGCTGAAAACGGCTGTTCAGGCCAACCCAGCCTCGACCAGCAGCGCTTCCAACCCCATCAGGTCCGGCACTTTCGCCACATGCTCGCCGACCTGTACCGCCGCCAGTTCCAGCGGTGATAGGGGTACGTCCACGTAGCTCAACTGGCTGTCGAGCTTGTACGAGCGGGGAATGCCCTGGATCACCAGCGCGATGAACTTCAAGGTCGGGCGCCCGCCTAGGGCGTTGAGCACGACGATCCGTGCGCGTTCGCTGACAACGCTGGTACCACCGCAGGCCGCTTCGAAGCTGATCAGGGGCAGTTGCTGGTCGCGCCAGGTCACTTGCCGCAGGTACCAGGGCGGAGCGTCGCTGGCCGGTTCGCCGCGCTGGAAGTCGATCAGCTCGGCCACCGCTACGTTGGGCAGCAGCAGGTGGCGGTCGGCCAGAGGCAGCAGCAAGCCGGTGAGTTGGCTGGTGCGGTGGTCAAGCATGTTTCGGGCTCCAGTAGGCGATGCTTTCGAGCAACACCGACTCTTGATAGGGCTTGCCAAGGTAGTCGTTGACCCCAATCGCCATGGCCCGATCGCGGTGTTTCTGGCCGGTGCGCGAGGTGATCATGATGATCGGCAGGCGCGCAAGCCGTGGGTCGTTGCGCACCTGGATCGCCACTTCGAAGCCATCCATGCGCGGCATTTCGATGTCCAGCAACATCAGGTCCGGGGTGTGTTCTTCGAGCAGGGCGATGGCGTCGATGCCGTCCTTGGCAGTCAGTACGTTCATGCCGTTGCGCTCGAGCAGGCGGCTGGTGACTTTGCGTACGGTCACCGAGTCGTCTACCACCAGCACCAGCAATCGCTGTTTTTTCTGCGGCTCGTTGACCGCCAATGCCGTGTCCGCCGCCTGGGCCGGCAAGGCCGGGGCCAGGGCGCGGATATGTGCCAGCAGGTCGATGATCAACACCACCCGGCCATCGCCGAGGATGGTCGCCCCGGACAGCCCCTGCACCGCCGCAAACTGCGGGCCCAGGCCCTTGACCACGATTTCCCGGGTGCCGGCCATGTCGTCCACCTGCACCGCAATATATCGCTCGTTGCATTGCATCAGCAGCACCGGCAGCGGCTGGTTCTGCCCCAGCAGCTTGGGCCGGGCCACGGTGTGCAGCAGCTCGCCCAGGTAATACAACTCGTAGCGCTGGCCGGCGTATTGATATACCGGCGGGTCCAGTTGGTAGTGCCCTTCCAGCTCATTGGGCAACACGCGCACCAGGCCCTGGATGGTGTTCAGCGGGATCGCGTACTGATCTTCCGCGCACTGCACCATCAACGCCCGGTTGACCGACACGGTGAACGGCAGGCGAATGCGAAAATGCACGCCCTGCCCCGGCGTAGAGTCGATCACCATGCTCCCGCCGAGCTGGCGCACTTCTTCATGCACCACGTCCATGCCCACGCCGCGCCCGGAAATCTGGGTGATTTTTTCGGCGGTAGAAAACCCCGGCTGCAAGATGAACTGCAACACATCGCGATCGCTGATCTCCATCTCCGGGTCCAGCAGGCCACGCTTGATCGCCTTGCGCCGCACCGCATCCAGCGGCACGCCAGCGCCGTCGTCGCGCATGTCGAAGATGATGTCGCCACCTTCATGGCTCAGGTCCAGGGTGATCCGGCCCTTCTGCGGCTTGCCCGCCAACAGCCGTGCATCCCGCGAT
Organism: Pseudomonas sp. HC1(2025); assembly: GCF_058742075.1. Lineage (NCBI taxonomy): Bacteria > Pseudomonadati > Pseudomonadota > Gammaproteobacteria > Pseudomonadales > Pseudomonadaceae > Pseudomonas > Pseudomonas sp. HC1(2025). The sequence continues at coordinate 5,456,073 of NZ_CP196017.1, forward strand.
TCCAGGCCATGGTCGACGGCGTTGCGCAGCATATGCTCCAGGGGCGCGGCCATGCGCTCCAGCACGTTGCGGTCCATCTCGCCCTCGGCATTGCCGACCACGAATTCCACGTCCTTGCCCAGCTCGCCGGCCACTTGCCGCACGATACGCTTGAGGCGCGGCAGCATGCGCTCGAACGGCACCATGCGCGTGCGCATCAGGCCTTCTTGCAGCTCGGTGTTGATCCGCGCCTGTTGCTGCAACAGGTTCTGCGCGTCCTGGTTACGCTGGTCGAGGGTTTCCTTGAGGTCCAAAAGGTCCGAGGCCGACTCGGACAACGCGCGGGACAGCTGTTGCAACTGGGAATGGCGATCCATTTCCAGTGGATCGAATTCTTCGTAGCCCAGGCGCTCGGTCTCGGCGTGCTGGCGGCTGAGGATACGGCCCTGGGTCTCGGTATCGAGGCGGCGCAGTTGGTCGCGCATGCGCTCGATGGTGGTTTCCACCTCACTGAGGGCGGCGCGGGCGTCGTTGACCTGCTGCTCGATGCGCCCACGGAAAATCGAGGTTTCGCCGGCGAGGTTGACCAGGTCATCCAGCAGCTCGGCAGAGATTTTCACCATGTCCGCGCCCGGCTCGCTAGCGGCCGGGGCTTCGGGTTTGCTGGCGGCCATGGCGACCGGTGCGGCCTGGTCTTCGCTGGGCTGGACCAGGCTTTTGATGCGCTCGATCAGGCGCTCCACCGAACCGACCGGCAACCCCGCCGCCACTGCCTCGACCATCTGCGCCAGGCGGTCATGGCAGCCCTGCAGCAGCGCAAACAGCTCGCTGGTGGGCGCCAGCAAGCCCGCCGACAGGCCTTCGTAGAGAAACTCCAGTTCGTGGGCCAGGTCGCCAATCGGGCCGATCTCGACCATCCGCGCGCCGCCCTTGAGGGTGTGCAGGTCGCGTAGCAGGGTCTCGACTTCCTGGCGGCCCTGGGGCTCGGCCTGCCAGCGCGACAGTGCGGCGCCGGAGCTGTCGAGGATGTCGGCCGCTTCCTCCAGAAAGATGTCCAGCAGCTCCGGATCACTGCCGCCGCCCTGTGCATCGGGCGGTGTGGGTAGCGCCACCGGCGCGGCGTTCTGGCGCACCTCGCGCAAGCGGCCAATCAGGGCGCTGGAATCACTCAAGGGTTGCTGCTCTTGCAACTGCTCCAGTTGCAAGGCCAGGTGTTCATGGCTGTCCATCAACACTTGCGCCATTTCAACGGAGTAGTTGTAGCGCCGGTCCACCAGGCCTTCGTAAAGGCTTTCCAACTCTTGGGCCAGATCGCCCACCGGGCCGATTTCGGCCATGCGCGCACCGCCGCGCAGGGTGTGCAGGTCGCGTTGCAGGGACGACAGCGGCGCCACGCCGTCGGGGTCCAGCAGCCAGCGCTTGAGGGACTGCCCGGCGCTGTCGAGGATATCCACCGCTTCTTCAAGGAAGATCTCGACGATCTCATCGTCCACCGCCCAGTCCTGCTGCAACTGCGAGGTGGCCGCGCCCAGTTCGGCAATGCTCAAGGCGCGGCTGCCATCGGTTTTGATCAGGCCGGTGGCGCTGGGGTCGAGCCCTTCATCGAGTAACTCGCGCAAGGCTTTCATGCGCGCCGGCGCCGGGCTGACCTCCTGGCCGGCGGCCAGTTGGTCGAGCATGTTGATCAGGGCTTCATGGGCCTGTTCGGCCTCCTGGAAAAATCGCTCGCTGACCGCCAGGCTGCTTTCTTCCACCGCGCCATACAGGTCGAGCAAGGCTTCGCACAGTTCATCCATCGGATGCAGTTCGGCCAGGTGCGCGCCCTCCCCCAGGGTGGTCAGCTCGTCCAGCAACGCACTGAGCTCCTGGCGCTCGCCAGGGTGTTGTTGCCAGCGCCGCAGCAGGCTTTCGGCATCGAGCAGGATGTCCATGCCCTGGGCCAGGAAGTTGCTGATCAACTGTGGGTCGCGCTTGACCCGCAGGCCGGCGCTCGGCGCATTGAGGAAGGCTTCGAGCTGGCCGTCGAGGCGCGCCTGGGTGCGCTCGATCAACGATTGCGCACCGTCGATGGGCGCCAGCGGGTCACTGTCCAACTGGCGCAGGCCGCGCTGGAACAGGGCTTCGCCCTCCAGCAGCAAGTCGATTTCATCCAGGTCCAGGGCCAGGCGATGGGCCTTGTATTCGCGGGTCAGGTGGTCCAGCGGCCGCGCCAGTTCGGCGATGGGCAAGACGCCCGCCATGTAGGCACTGCCCTTGAGGGTATGCAGGGCACGTTGCAGCTCATCGCTGACAGGCAGCGGCATCTGCTCGGTGGCCTGGTGCAAAAACCGATTGAGGCTGTCCAGGTGACTCTGTGCTTCGTTGCGAAAGATCTCCAGCAGCAGTGGGTCGAGCGCGCTGTCATCCTGAGCCACGGCTGGCGGTAACGGCGCGCCACTGGCCAGGGCATGGGCGCGTGCGGCAAGGTGGTCGACATCATCGCGCTGGCGCTGGGTGTCGGCGGCGAACTCGGCGATCAAGGCCGGCAGCAGCACCAGCACGTCATCCAGCACAGCCTGGACCTCGGCGCCCGGCGCGACCACCCGCTCGAGCACGCGGTTCAGCAGGTTTTCCACGGCCCACGCCAGTTCCGCCAACACCAGGGCACGCACCATGCGCCCGCTGCCCTTGAGGGTATGGAAGGCGCGGCGCATGTCGCTCAAGGCGGTTTTATCTTCAAGGCTGGCGGCACCTTGGGGCACCAGGCGCTGCAACACGTCCAGCACTTCGGCGGTTTCTTCCAGGAACACTTCGCGCAGTTCATCATCCACCGACTCTTCATCGGCTGGCGGCGGCAGCAGGCTGCCCGGGCGTTGCAGGGCCGGTGGGTTGAGACGTGGGGTCGGGCTGGCCAGGGCCTGCGCCAGGGTCTGGGAATCGACCGGCAATTCATCGTGCGGTGCCGAGGGTTCCTGGCGCCAGGCTTGCTGCGCGGGCACTGGCGCATAACCTAGCGCCGCGAGCCCTTCAAAAGCGATATCCAACACCCGCTCGCCCGGTGCATCCGGGTCCTGCAGCATGCGCTCCAGGTAGTGTTCCAGGCTGGTGAGCACATCGGCGCAATGCTCCAGCTGCGCCGCCGGCGGCGCGGTGTCATGGCCCATCCACTGTTCATCGACGTAAATCTTGAAGCCACGCACCAGGCTCGCCGCGCGCGGCAGCGGGATCATCGCCAGGGCGCCACGCACCTGGGTCAGCAGCTCTGGCAGGGACTCCAGGCGCTGTGTATCCCATTGCGCCTCAAGGCAGTCGATGACCAGCTCTCGCGCTTGCTTGAGGCACTGGCATGACTCCTTGATCACCAACTGGTGGATCTGGGTCAGGTCGGTGGTGGGCAGGCGGCTGTCTTCACGGTTTTGCGGTTCGACGGTGCCGACCATCCCGGCCAGCGTCGCCTCGACATACAGCAACGCCCCGGCCACATCCATCAACACGGCATCATTGGGCTCGCGCTGCCCCTGGGCCAGGCCCTGGACCACCGCCAATTGGTCGATGATCACTTTGCGCGGCTGGCCAAAGCCCAATACCGCCAGGGTATCGGCGATCTGCCGCAACGGCGCCAGCAGGCTGTCCAGGCCAGAGATGTGTTGGCGGTCGCTGCGCACGAACAGGTCCAGGCGCTCCTTGACCCGCACCAACTCCTCACACAACGCACCGAGCACCGAGCCCATGGCGTTGCGGTCCGGCCCGGCCAGGCGCGCGCGCTCGGCATCGACCACGGTGCTGTCGGGCAAGGCTTCATCCAGGCCGTAGCGTTCCTTGAGGCTTTGCATGCGCGGTGTCGGCCGGGTGACTTTGGCGATGTAAAACAGCAGGCTCTTGAGCAGTTGGTCGGGCGCCGGGGTGTTGATCCCTTCGATGCCCTGGATTTGCAGGCGCTTGAGCACCTTGTCACAGCTCTTGAGCAGGCTGCGCAACGCCGGGCTATTGGCGATAACGCCGGTGAGCATGCCTTCGGCCAGCGCCGAGGTGACTTGCCACAACGCCAGCAACGGCGCGCCGTGGCACAGCGCTTCCAGTTGCGCGAAGACCCGCGCCATGTCTTCCAGGTTGCTCGGGCCGTGGTCTTCACGCAGCAGCCCGGCCAAGCCCTGTTGCAGCATTTGCCGCCATTGCTGCAGTTGCTCGGCAAAATCAGCCGGCGCTCGTTGGGCCAGGGCATCATCGGGCAGCGGCGCGATCACCAGCAGTTGCGGGCTGAACAGGCTGGTTTCCGAGAGCAGGCTTTTGCCGTGCACGCTGCGCAGGTCGTTGAGCAGTGGCAACACCACCAGGGGCAGGTCGCGCCGCGCGCTGTGCACACGGTCCAGGTACAACGGCAGTTGGCCGAGGGCCTGTTGCAGCAGGCGAATGCCTTCTTCACGCTGGCTGACACGCCCGGCTTGCAGGGCCAGGGCCAGGTGCTCCATTTCTTCGGCGAGCAGTGCCGCGCCGTAGAACTCGACCATTTGCAGGGCACCGTGGACCTGGTGAATGCCCTCCAGGCACTGCGCCAGGGCTTGCTCGCTGGCGTCCTCGGCAAAGGCGTCCAGCGCCGCACGGGCCTGCTTCAGGGTGTCGGCGATCTCGCCCTTGACCCATTCGAGGGCGACGTAGTCGTGCCGGTCAACCATAACGACTCCCGTCTGAATGGGTGAAAAGTGAGAATCCATGTGGGAGCGGGCTTGCTCGCGAAAGCGCTGGGTCAGTCGGCACATTAGGTGACTGATACACCGCTTTCGCGAGCAAGCCCGCTCCCACATTTAGATTGCGGTGGTTTTGGGGAGGCATGTCATTCATCGGTCTTGCGCACGGGCGGCAGGGTGAAACCCGATACCGAGCGGCGCAACTGGCTGGCCATTTTGGCCAGGTTGCCAATGCTCTCGGCGGTGGCCGTGGAGCCCGATGAAGTCTGGCTGGTGATCTGCTGGATCACGTTCATGGTCAGGGAGATCTGCCCCGCCGACGAGGTTTGCTGCTGCGCGGCGTTGGAGATGCTCTGGATCAGCGCGGCCAGGGTCTTGGACACCCCCTCGATTTCTTCCAGGGCCACCCCGGCGTCCTGGGCCAGGCGCGCGCCACGTACCACTTCGGTGGTGGTCTGCTCCATGGAGATCACCGCTTCGTTGGTGTCGGTCTGGATCGCCCGCACCAGGTTCTCGATCTGCCGGGTAGCCGCCGACGAGCGCTCGGCCAGGCGTTGCACTTCATCGGCCACCACCGCAAACCCGCGCCCGGCGTCACCGGCCATGCTCGCCTGGATCGCGGCATTGAGGGCGAGGATGTTGGTCTGCTCGGCGATGTCGTCGATCAGGCTGACGATGTCGCCGATTTCCTGGGACGACTCGCCCAGGCGCTTGATGCGCTTGGCGGTGTCCTGGATCTGCTCGCGAATGTTGTCCATGCCATGGATGGTGTTGTGCACCACCTCGTTGCCCTTGTTGGCGATCTCCACCGAGCGCTCGGCCACCGCCGAAGACTCGGCGGCGTTGGCCGATACCTGGTCGATGGATTGGGCCATCTGGTTGATCGCCGTCGAGGCTTCGGCAATCTGCTGGGCCTGGTGTTCCGAGGCCTGGGCCAGGTGCATGGCGGTGGCCTGGGTTTCCTGCACGGCGCCGGCCACTTCACCGGCGGTGAGGTTGATGGTCGCCACCAGGTCGCGCAACTGGTCCACCGAATAGTTGATGGAGTCGGCGATGGTGCCGGTGAAGTCTTCGGTCACCGAGGCGGTCACGGTGAGGTCGCCGTCAGCCAGGTCTTCGATTTCGTCGAGCAGGCGCATGATCGCGTTCTGGTTGCGTTCGTTTTTCTCGGCGGTTTCGCGCAGCTGGCGATTGGTCTCGCGCACCATCACCAGGCCAATCAGGATGATTGACGCCAGCGCCAGCAAGCCCAGGACATAACCGCCGATGGTGTCGAGGGTGCGCCCGCCGGCCAGGTTTTCAAAACCGGTGGCCAAGTGCGAGGCTTCATCGAGCAGGGTTTGCGACAGGCTGAAGATGTTGCTTGCCGAGGCGCGCACCTGGAACAGTTGCGGCGAGGTTTCGAGGATTTCATCCACGGAGCCGGAGACAAACTCGAACAGCTCGGCAATCTCCGCCAGGCGCGCACGGGCGTCCGGGTCCTGCACTTCGCTGATCTTCAGGCCTGCGCTGCCCTGGAGCATGCCGGCCAGGACCTGGCCAAAGCGGTTGGCATCGCGGCCAAAGGCGTCGGCGGCCTTGACCGCCGTGTCATCCCCCGCCAGCACGGTGTTGACCGCCCCCAGGATGCGCTCGGCCAGCAGCGACTGGCGCTGGGCCACGGCCACCTGGCTGGCGGGCGCGCCGCGCTGCAGCAGGATCTCGACGACCTTTTCCGACTCCAACTGCAATTGCGGCACGGTTTCGGCCAGGGTCGCCGCCACTTGATGCAGGGACAGCACCGTCTGCTCGCTGGCCAGGATCACGTCGGTGTTCTTCAGCAAGGCTTCCCAGTCATGCTGCACGGCGCGCATTTCGCTGCGCACGGCGCTGGGCGCAGCGGGCAGGCCGGTGGCCGGGTCGCCTTTTTTCAGGTAGCTCCAGCGCTGGGCAAAATCATTGCGCGCCTCGCTCAACAGCTTGAACGCGGCGGCCTTGCCGGCTGCGGCCTCGGTGGCGTTCTTGGCAATGCGCTGGGACAGCACGCGCAGCTCGCCGGCGTGGCCGATGTACTGCTTGTCGTAGGTGGACTGGGTGTTGAGGTACGCGAAGTTGGCGAACAGCAGCATGATGAAGATAATCAGCGCGATAAACAGCACGATGATCTGCGAGCGGCTACGGGAGGCTTCCTGCGGTTTGACGGGCGTGGCGGTGCTCATGCGGCAACATCCAGAAAGCCCGGGGCCTGGGCCAGGGCGAAGGGGCTGAAGACCTGCCACAGCGGGTCGCCGCTGAACTGGCCTTGGATAAACGCGGCGCTGGCCGCGGGCACGCTGGCCGATACCGGGCGCAGCTGGTCCTGGGCGAAGTGCTGCAGGCCGACCACCTCATCCACCAGCAGGCCGACGAAAGTGTCTTCGTGTTCGATCACCAGCACCCGGCGCTGCTTGCGCGCCGTCGACAGCTCGTAGCCGAAAAACCCGCACAGGTTGATCACCGGCAGCAAGCGCCCGCGCAGGTTGGCCACGCCCCTGACCCAGGGCTTGACCCCGGGCATCAGGGTGCAGCGCGGTTCATGCAGTACCTCGGCGACTTCGCCCATGGGCGCCACATACCAATGCCCGCCCAGGCGAAAGCCAATGCCACTCCAGCTGTGCGAGCGGGTTTCCTGGGACGGCAAATCAGCGGCCAACAGGCGGCAACGGCGGTCGATGTCCAGCAGCAGCTCAAAGGCGGTTTGCGACTCGGTCATGGGAACGTGCCGTCAGGACTTGAGCACCGAGTTCAGCACTTCGATCAGCTTGTCTTCTTCCACCGGCTTGGTCAGGTACGCCTTGGCGCCCTGGCGTGCGCCCCAGATCTTGTCGGTTTCCTGGTCCTTGGTGGTGACGATGATGATCGGGATACCGTTGGTTTCCGGCTCCTTGGACAACTGGCGTGTAGCCTGGAAGCCATTGAGGCCGGGCATGACGATATCCATCAGGACGGCGTCGGGTTTTTCCTGGCGGGCCAGGGCCACGCCATCGGCGCCATTCTCGGCCTTGAGGACTTGGTGGCCGTGCTTTTCCAGCATGCCGGTCAGTTTGTACATTTCAGTCGGCGAATCGTCGACGATCAGAACGCGTGCCATGGTTTTCCCCACTACATTGGTTGACGCAAGCCCAGGGGGCTGGGTCAATGTGCTTGTTCTACTGCGGCGAAACCCGGCACATAGGCCTTGATCGCACTGAGCAGTTCTTCCTTGCTGAAAGGCTTGGTCAAAAATTGATCGACGCCGACGATGCGCCCCTTGGCCTTGTCGAACAGGCCGTCCCTGGACGACAGCATGATCACCGGGATGGCCTTGAACGCCGGGTTGTTCTTGACCAGGGCGCAGGTCTGATAGCCATCCAGGCGCGGCATCATGATGTCGACAAAGATAATGTGCGGGTGATGGTCAACGATCCTGGCCAGAGCATCAAAACCGTCGATGGCCGTGATGACTTCGCACCCCACGTTCTTCAACAGCGTTTCAGCGGTGCGGCGAATCGTTTTCGAGTCGTCGATCACCATCACTTTCAAGGCGTTGGAATGCTGTTCCATATCTGCTCTACCATCGCCACAGCGAATCGGGTTTCGGTGTGTACTGCCGGATGCTGCCTGGGACGAGCGCCAAAACCCTTGCCATGCAAGGGCCGACACGCCATGGCAGCCTTTTTAGCACAGACTGGGGAGGCAATCTATCGGCCAACCGGCAAGGTGGTTTTTCCTTGACCCACAACAGCCGCAGCGCCACTCTGACGCCACTTTTATGCGCCCTTATTTGCTAGAGGAATTCCCCATGAGCGTTCGCGTCGGCATTGTCATGGACCCTATCGCCAGCATCTCCTATAAAAAGGATAGCTCGCTGGCCATGCTGCTGGCCGCCCAGGCCCGCGGCTGGACCCTGTTCTATATGGAACAGCGCGACCTTTACCAGGGCGATGGCGAGGCGCGGGCGCGGATGCGCCCCTTGCAGGTGTTCGCCAACCCTGAGAAATGGTTTGAGCTGCAAGACGAGATCGACAGCCCCCTGAGCGACCTGGACGTGATCCTGATGCGCAAGGATCCGCCGTTCGACATGGAGTTCGTCTACTCCACCTACCTGTTGGAGCAGGCCGAGCGCGCCGGCGTGCTGATCGTCAACAAGCCGCAGAGCCTGCGCGACTGCAACGAAAAGCTGTTCGCCACCCTGTTCCCACAGTGCACGCCGCCGACCGTGGTCAGCCGCCGCGCCGATGTGCTGCGTGAATTTGCCGCCAAGCATGGCGATGTGATCCTCAAGCCGCTGGATGGCATGGGCGGCACCTCGATCTTCCGTCACCGCGCGGGCGACCCGAACCTGTCGGTGATCCTTGAGACCCTGACCGCCCTGGGCACCCAGCAGATCATGGGCCAGGCCTACCTGCCGGCAATCAAGGACGGCGACAAGCGCATCCTGATGATCGACGGCGAGCCGGTGGATTATTGCCTGGCGCGTATCCCGGCGGCCGGCGAGACCCGTGGCAACCTCGCGGCCGGTGGTCGTGGCGAAGCCCGCCCGCTGAGCGACAAGGACCGCTGGATCGCCGCCCAGGTTGGCCCGACCCTGCGGGAAAAGGGCCTGCTGTTTGTAGGCCTTGACGTAATTGGCGAGCACCTGACCGAAATCAACGTGACCAGTCCCACCTGTATCCGCGAAATAGACAACGCGTTCGGCACCAATATCGGCGAAATGCTCATGGCGGCAATTGCCGACAAGCTACAAGCCAAGTGACATAGAACAGCCAGATGTAAACCAACATTGCGCTATCATGCGCCACCCGTGAGACGCGCGATGTTGGTTTTCCTGTTATGACGCTTCCGTCCGACCTGCCCCCCGAACTCAGCCACAGCGGCGTACGCCCGGCTGATCGGCTCGGATTTACCCTATTCCTGGCAGCGCTGATTCATTTGGCGTTGATCCTCGGCCTGGGCTTCACGTTCGTCGAACCCCAGCAAATCAGCAAAACCCTGGAAATCACCCTCGCCACCTTCAAAAGTGAGAAAAAGCCCGAGAAGGCTGACTTTCTGGCGCAGGACAACCAGCAGGGCAGCGGCACCCTGGATAAAAAGGCAGTGCCCAAGACCACCGAAGTGGCGCCCTTCCAGGACAACAAGATCAATAAGGTCACCCCGCCTCCAGCGGCCAAGCCCGAGGTCAAGCAGGCCGCGCCCAAGGCCGCCGTCGCCACCATTGCGCCAAAACCCCAGAAGGCCGTGACCCAGCGCGAAGCCGTGAAGACCGAGCCTGTGCCGAGCAAGCCCGCACCGACATTCGACAGCTCGCAACTTTCCAGCGAAATCTCCAGCCTGGAGGCCGAACTGGCCAACGAACAACAGTTGTATGCCAAGCGCCCGCGCATCTATCGGCTCAATGCCGCCTCTACCATGCGCGACAAAGGCGCCTGGTATAAGGACGAATGGCGCAAGAAGGTCGAGCGCATCGGCAACCTGAACTACCCGGACGAGGCCCGGCGCCAGCAGATCTACGGCAACCTGCGCCTGCTCGTATCAATCAACCGCGACGGTTCCTTATATGAAGTGCTGGTGCTGGAGTCGTCCGGCCAGCCATTACTGGACCAGGCGGCACAACGCATCGTGCGCCTGGCCGCACCGTTCGCCCCGTTTACCGGCGACCTGAACGATATCGACCGCCTGGAAATCATCCGCACCTGGCGCTTTGCCAAGGGCGACCGGCTTTCCAGCAATTGACTACCCCACGCTCGCTCCTACACGGGCAACAAATCCGCTAACCGTATTCCTACACATCCCCAGCTTGTCAGTTCGCCCCTCCAACGCCACACTAGCGGACATGAAAAATGTCAGCCCGACTTACCTCAAGCACCAATTCCTGATCGCCATGCCCCATATGGCCGACCCGAACTTTGCGCACACCTTGACCTATATCGTCGAGCACACGGCCAATGGCGCCATGGGGCTGGTGGTCAACCGACCGCAAGACCTGAACCTGGCGGATATCCTTGAGCAACTGCGCCCGGAGATCGACCCACCCGCCAGTTGCCAGGCGGTGCCGATCTACTTCGGTGGCCCGGTGCAGACTGACCGCGGCTTCGTGCTGCATCCCAGCGGCCCGACGTTCCAGGCAACCGTCGACCTGGAGGGCGTGTCGTTGTCCACTTCCCAGGACGTGCTGTTTGCCATCGCTGATGGCGCCGGCCCGCAGCAGAGCCTGATCACCCTGGGTTACGCGGGCTGGGAGGCCGGGCAACTGGAAGAAGAGCTGGCCAACAATGCCTGGCTGACCTGCCCCTTCGATGCCGACATTCTGTTCAACACCGCCAGCGAACTGCGCCTGAATGCCGCGGCCAAGCAGTTGGGGGTCAACCTCAACCTGCTGACCAGCCAGGTGGGGCACGCCTGATGGCCTTGCGACTGATCCTCGGGTTTGATTACGGCACCAAGCAGATTGGCGTGGCCGTGGGCCAGGTCATCACCGGCCAGGCCCGCGAGCTGTGTACCTTGAAGGCGCAGAACGGCATACCGGACTGGAATCAGGTCGAAGCCCTGATCAAGGAATGGAAGCCCGACGCAGTGGTGGTCGGCCTGCCGCTGAACATGGACGGCACCCCCAGCGACATGTGCCTGCGCGCCGAAAAGTTCGCCCGCCGCCTCAACGGCCGCTACAACCTGCCCTTCTATACCCACGATGAACGCCTGACGACCTTCGAGGCCAAGGGTGAGCGTCGCGACCGTGGCGGGCAGAAAGGCAGCTACCGCGACAACCCGGTCGACGCCATTGCCGCCGCCTTGCTGCTGCAGGGGTGGCTGGATGAAAACACTGCTTTATTTGAATCCTGACTGACGCGGCTTGCCGCGTCTTCTTACGTTTGAGCCCGGACTTTGCCAGCGTCACGCTGCCCAAGCCCTTGAAGGAGCCACCATGAGCCTGCCCAATCCCGCCGAACTGATCCGTCAGATGGCGACGAGCCTCACGACCCACCTGCAACACCGCGCCATCAGCGAGCCGCGTTTCATCGGTATCCGTACCGGTGGCGTGTGGGTCGCCCAGGCGTTGCTGCAAGAGCTGGGCAGTGATGCGCCCCTGGGCACCCTGGATGTGTCCTTCTACCGCGATGACTTCAGCCAGAACGGCCTGCACCCGCAAGTGCGCCCGTCAGCGCTGCCCTTTGAAATCGAAGGCCAGCACCTGGTACTGATCGATGACGTGCTGATGAGCGGGCGCACGATCCGCGCCGCCATGAACGAGCTGTTCGACTACGGCCGCCCGGCCAGCATCACCCTGGTCTGCCTGCTCGACCTCGAGGCTGGCGAACTGCCGATCAGCCCGGATGTGGTGGGCGCGACCCTGTCGCTTTCGGCCCAGCAGCGGGTAAAATTGTCCGGTCCCACGCCGCTCGAACTCGAACTGCAAGACCTCGCCCTTTAAACCGCCTTGTAAAGAGTCCCCGCGATGACGCCTCTAGATGCCAAGCGCCCGCTGCAGCTCAACGCTCAGGGCCAGCTGCAACACTTCCTGTCCCTCGACGGCCTGCCCCGCGAATTGCTCACCGAAATCCTCGACACTGCCGACTCGTTCCTTGAAGTCGGCGGCCGGGCGGTGAAGAAAGTCCCGCTGCTGCGCGGCAAAACCATTTGCAACGTGTTCTTCGAGAACTCGACGCGCACCCGCACCACCTTCGAACTGGCGGCCCAGCGCCTGTCAGCCGACGTGATCACCCTGAACGTCTCCACCTCGTCGGCGAGCAAGGGCGAAACCCTGCTCGACACCCTGCGCAACCTGGAGGCCATGGCGGCCGACATGTTCGTGGTGCGTCATGGCGACTCGGGCGCGGCGCACTTTATCGCCGAGCACGTGTGCCCACAGGTAGCGATCATCAACGGTGGCGATGGCCGCCACGCCCACCCGACCCAGGGCATGCTCGACATGCTCACCATCCGTCGGCACAAGGGCGGCTTTGAAAACCTCTCGGTGGCCATCGTCGGCGATATCCTGCACTCGCGGGTGGCACGCTCGAACATGTTGGCCCTGAAAACCCTGGGCTGCCCGGATATCCGCGTGATCGCGCCGAAAACCCTGCTGCCGGTAGGCATCGAGCAATACGGGGTGAAGGTCTACACCGACATGGCCGAAGGCCTGAAGGATGTCGACGTGGTGATCATGCTGCGCCTGCAACGCGAGCGCATGGCCGGTGGCCTGCTGCCCAGCGAAGGCGAGTTCTACCGTCTGTTCGGCCTGACCACCGCACGCCTGGCCGGCGCCAAGCCGGATGCCATTGTCATGCACCCAGGCCCGATCAACCGGGGGGTGGAGATTGAGTCGGCGGTGGCCGACGGTCCGCACTCAGTGATTCTCAACCAGGTCACCTACGGCATCGCGGTGCGCATGGCCGTGCTGTCCATGGCCATGAGCGGGCAAACTGCCCAACGTCAATTCGAGCAGGAGAACGCCCAGTGAAGCTCAGCATTCTCGGCGCCCGAGTCATCGATCCCGCCAGCGGCCTGGATCAAGTCACTGATCTGCACCTGGAAGCCGGCAAGATCATCGCCATCGGCGCCGCCCCCAGTGGTTTCAGCCCGGTTCAGAGCATCGACGCCAAAGGCCTGGTGGCCGCGCCCGGCCTGGTAGACCTGAACGTGGCCCTGCGCGAGCCGGGCTACAGCCGCAAAGGCAGCATCGCCAGCGAAACCCGCGCCGCCGCTGCAGGCGGTGTCACCAGCCTGTGCTGCCCGCCGCAGACCAAACCGGTGCTGGACACCTCGGCCGTGGCCGAGCTGATCCTCGACCGCGCCCGCGAGGCCGGCAATTGCAAAGTGTTCCCCATCGGCGCCCTGAGCAAAGGCCTGGATGGCGAGCAACTGGCCGAGCTGATTGCCCTGCGCGACGCGGGTTGCGTGGCCTTCGGCAACGGCCTGGAGAGTTTCCGCAGCACCCGCACCCTGTGCCGTGCCCTGGAGTACGCGGCCACCTTCGACCTGACGGTGATCTTCCACTCCCAGGACCACGACCTGGCCGAAGGCGGCCTGGCCCATGAAGGCCCTACCGCCAGCTTCCTCGGCCTGGCAGGCATCCCGGAAACCGCAGAAACCGTGGCCCTGGCCCGTGATCTGCTGCTGGTGGAACAAAGCGGCGTACGCGCGCACTTCAGCCAACTGACCAGCGCCCGCGGCGTAGCCTTGATCGCCCAGGCCCAGGCCCGTGGCCTGCCGGTGACCGCCGATGTGGCGCTGTACCAGTTGATCCTGACCGATGAGGCGTTGATCGACTTCTCCAGCCTGTACCACGTGCAACCGCCACTGCGCACCCGCGCCGACCGTGACGGTTTGCGTGCGGCGGTGAAGTCCGGGGTGGTGTCGGCGATCTCCAGCCACCACCAGCCCCACGAACGGGATGCCAAGCTGGCACCGTTTGGCGCGACAGAGCCTGGGATCAGTAGCGTCGAGCTGCTGCTGCCACTGGCAATGACCCTGGTGGAAGATGGGTTGCTGGACTTGCCAACGTTGCTGGCACGCCTGAGCTCAGGCCCGGCGCAAGCGCTGCGCCTGCCGGCGGGCAAGCTGGCGGTGGGTGCGGCGGCGGACCTGGTGCTGTTTGACCCGGCCAGTTCTACTGTCGCCGGCGAGCAGTGGCTGTCCCGCGGTGAAAACTGCCCGTTCATCGGCCATAGCTTGCCGGCGACTGTGCGTTACACCCTGGTGGATGGACGGATCAGCTACCAGGCCTGATCCGCTAAAGTGTGGGAGCTGGCTTGCCTGCGATTGCATCACCTCAGTGTCACTGACATACCGAGGTGCCCGCATCGCAGGCAAGCCAGCTCCCACATGCGCCCAGCGACGCTTACCGCCCGCCCAGGCGCTCGGCATTGCGCACCGAAATCTGCGTGTTCAGTGTCCAGAAGTCATACAGCACGCCAATCAGGAACAAGCCGCCGGTCACCAGGTACAACAGGCCGGTGAGCCATTTGCCCTGATACATGCGGTGCAAGCCAAATACCCCAAGAAACGCCAACAGAATCCACGCCACGTTGTATTCAATGGGCCCGGCGGTAAAACGCAGGTCGGCTTCACGGTCCATTGCCGGGATCAGAAACAGGTCGATCAACCAGCCAATCCCCAGCAAACCAAAGGTGAAGAACCAGATCGTCCCTGTCACCGGCTTGCCGTAGTAGAAGCGGTGTGCCCCGGTAAAACCGAAGATCCAGAGCAGATAACCGATCATCTTGCTGTGAGTGTCCTGTTGCGAAACATCCTGTCGATAGGTGTTCATGAATGACCTCTTTTGCCTCGATAGATAAATATTTCTGGTTTCTTTGTGACTTTTTTACAGGCACCCGACGTACGGCAAATGCTATCGTCGCTTCCCTCAAAGCCTTATGCCGTCTGACTTGTGTAGGACAATTGCGACAGTTCGTCGCGGTTTTCCTGATTTTGACGTCAAGGTTCAGTCGACAAACGGCCTGAGAAAGACACTAAAAGCTGTTATAAAGTTGCGCGCAAACCAACAAGAGCCTGCCTTATGCGACCATTTTTAAAGACATGGCTAACCATTTGCCTATTGATGCCACTGGCCGCCCACGCCACCAATCGTGAGCAACGACTTCCGAACGTTAATGGTTTCACCCCTAAAGTTCACGCCACTACCAGC
The DNA here is from genome assembly GCF_058742075.1 of Pseudomonas sp. HC1(2025). Taxonomy (NCBI): domain Bacteria; kingdom Pseudomonadati; phylum Pseudomonadota; class Gammaproteobacteria; order Pseudomonadales; family Pseudomonadaceae; genus Pseudomonas; species Pseudomonas sp. HC1(2025). Next base: position 5,471,358 of record NZ_CP196017.1, read on the forward strand.
TCCGCCAAATCGGTAAAGCTCAGCGTCAAGCGCCCGGCTCAACTGAGCAAGGCCAACGTTAAAGCAGTTCCCGGCCTGGTCGTGAGCAATAACCAGAAAAGCAGCAAAGTCTTGAGCCGTGCGGTCAACGTGCTCGGTACCCCTTATCGTTGGGGCGGCAGCAGCCCAAGTAAAGGCTTTGATTGCAGTGGTTTGGTGAAATACGCCTTCAATGATGTAGCTGCGGTGGACTTGCCACGCACCTCCAATGCCATGGCCAGCGGCCACGGGCAGAAGGTTGATCGCAAGGATTTGAAGCCCGGCGACCTGTTGTTCTTCAAGCTCAAGAGCCGCCAGGTCAACCATGTAGCCATTTACCTGGGCAACGACCGTTTTATCCACGCACCGCGCCGTGGCAAGTCGGTCAGTATCGACACCCTGAAAAAACCGTTCTGGAACAAGAACTACGTGATTGCCAAGCGCGTGCTGCCCAAAGAGCAGAACAACCTGCGGATTGTGCAGCGCTGACAGTAAATGCAAATGTGAATGCTGGCTTGTGTGGGAGCTGGCTTGCCTGCATCCCAGGCAAGCCAGCTCCCACATCCTATATATCTGCTGGCACCCGCGCCTGCCCCCGCGCCTCTTCGCGACTAATCAGCCCCTGACCGACCAACCCCTTCAAGCTCATATCCAACGTTTTCATCCCCAACGCCCCACCTGTCTGGATCGCCGAGTACAACTGCGCCACCTTGTCCTCGCGGATCAGGTTACGGACCGCCGGCGTGCCGAGCATGATTTCATGGGCCGCCACGCGCCCGCCGCCGACTTTGCTCAATAACACCTGACTCACCACCGCCTGCAGCGACTCCGAGAGCATCGAGCGGACCATGGCCTTTTCCCCAACCGGGAACACATCCACCAGCCGGTCCACGGTCTTTGCCGCCGAACTGGTGTGCAGGGTGCCAAACACCAGGTGCCCGGTTTCAGCCGCTGTCAGGGCCAGGCGGATAGTTTCCAGGTCGCGCAACTCCCCCACCAGGATCACATCCGGATCTTCGCGCAGAGCAGAACGCAGGGCCGCCGAAAAGCTGTGGGTGTCGCGATGCACCTGGCGCTGGCTGATCAACGCCTTGCGCGGTTCGTGGACAAACTCGATGGGATCCTCAAGGGTCAGGATGTGCTGCTGGCAAGTGTTGTTGAGGTAATCGACCATCGCCGCCAGGGTGGTGGACTTGCCCGAGCCCGTGGCACCTGTCACCAGCACCAGCCCCCTGGGCAGCTCGGCGATGCGCCGGAATACATCGCCAAGCCCCAAGGCTTCCAGGCTTTGGACCCGCGAGGGGATCGCGCGAAACACCGCGCCCATCCCCCGGTGCTGGCGGAACACATTGGCGCGAAAGCGCGCGACACCCGGCACTTCAAAGGAAAAATCCGTTTCAAGAGATGTTTCGAAATCCTTTTGTTGGTGTTTATTGAGGATCGGGCTGAGCAGGTCGGCCAGTTGGGCAGCACTCAGCACCGGCCAATCCAGCGGCAGAACCTCACCATCAACGCGCACCCTCGGCGCCAGCCCTGCCGACAGATGCAGGTCGGAGGCGCCCCGGCTGACACTTGCGGCCAGCAGTTCAGTGATGTCCATAGGGCTATCCATTTCCAGTAGAATGCCGCGGACTCCATATCCACGGGCGCAACTTGAATGTCGACCATAGCAGACAATATCGGCCTGGTTAGTGAGCGCATCCGTGCCGCGGCCCGGGCCGTGCAGCGCGATGAAAGCAGCGTCCACTTGCTGGCCGTGAGCAAGACCAAACCCGCGCAAGCCGTGCGCCAGGCCCATGCCGCAGGGATACGCGACTTCGGCGAGAACTACTTGCAGGAAGCCCTCGGCAAACAGGCCGAATTAACCGACCTGCCCTTGAGTTGGCACTTCATCGGCCCCATTCAATCGAACAAGACGCGCGCTATCGCCGAGAACTTCGCTTGGGTGCACTCCGTGGACCGCCTGAAAATCGCCCAACGCCTGTCCGAACAACGCCCGGCCGACCTGCCCCCGCTCAATATCTGCATCCAGGTCAATGTCAGTGGCGAAGCCAGCAAATCCGGCTGTACACCCGCCGATTTGCCAGCATTGGCCGAGGCGATCCAAGCCCTGCCCCGCTTGAAGCTGCGCGGCCTGATGGCGATCCCCGAGCCCACCGACGACCGCGCGCAGCAAGATGCGGCGTTTGCCGCCGTACGAGACTTGCAAGCGAGCCTGGACCTGGGGCTCGACACACTTTCCATGGGCATGAGCCATGACCTTGAGTCGGCCATTGCCCAAGGGGCCACCTGGGTGCGGATCGGTACCGCCCTGTTTGGTGCCCGCGACTACGGCCAGCCATGAAATGGCTGACTTCCAACTGAGTAAGGACCTGTCATGAGCAGCACGCGTATAGCCTTTATCGGCGCCGGTAACATGGCGGCCAGCCTGATCGGCGGCCTGCGGGCCAAGGGCCTGCAAGCCTCGCAGATTCGCGCCAGCGATCCGGGCGCCGAGACCCGTGCCCGGGTGAGCGCAGAACACGGTATCGAAACCTTCGCCGACAACGCCGAGGCCATCCAGGGCGTCGACGTCATCGTGCTGGCAGTCAAGCCACAGGCCATGAAGGCCGTGTGCGAAGCCCTGCGCCCAAGCCTGGCGCCGCAGCAACTGGTGGTGTCGATTGCCGCCGGTATCAACTGCGCCAGCATGAACAACTGGCTCGGCGCCCAGCCGATCGTGCGTTGCATGCCCAACACGCCATCATTGCTGCGCCAAGGCGTCAGCGGCCTGTACGCCACCGCCCAAGTGAGCGCCGCCCAGCGTGAGCAGGCCCAGGAGCTGTTGTCGGCCGTGGGCGTGGCCCTGTGGCTGGAAGAAGAACAGCAACTGGATGCCGTCACTGCCGTGTCCGGCAGTGGCCCGGCGTATTTCTTCCTGCTGGTCGAAGCCATGACCGCCGCCGGTGTGAAACTGGGCCTGCCACGGGAAATCGCTGAGCAACTGACCCAACAAACCGCCCTCGGCGCCGCGCATATGGTGGTGTCCAGCGATGTGGACGCGGCCGAGTTGCGCCGGCGCGTGACCTCGCCCAATGGCACCACACAGGCGGCCATCGAATCGTTCCAGGCCGGGGGCTTTGAAGCCCTGGTCGAAAAAGCACTGGGTGCCGCCGCGCACCGCTCGGCTGAACTTGCCGAACAACTGGGTCAATAAGGAGCCAATATGATTGGTTTGAACACCGCCGCCGTCTATGTACTGCAAACCCTCGGCAGCCTTTACCTGCTGATCGTGCTGTTGCGTTTTGTCCTGCAACTGGTACGCGCCAACTTCTACAACCCGCTCTGCCAATTCGCCGTGAAGGCCACCCAGCCACTGCTCAAGCCGCTGCGCCGGGTGATCCCGAGTCTGTTCGGCCTGGACATGTCGTCGCTGGTCCTGGCGATCCTGGTCCAACTGGCGCTGATGGCCCTGACGCTGCTGCTGACCTACGGCACCATGGGCAATTTCCTGCAACTGCTGGTCTGGGCCCTGATCGGCGTGACCGCGCTGTTCCTGAAGATTTTCTTCTTCGCCCTGATCATCAGCGTGATCCTGTCGTGGGTCGCACCGGGCAGCCATAACCCGGGCGCCGAACTGGTCAACCAGATCTGCGAGCCGGCCCTGGCGCCATTCCGCAAGATCCTGCCGAACCTGGGTGGCCTGGATATCTCGCCGATCCTTGCGTTCATGGTGCTCAAGCTCCTGGACATGCTGGTGATCAACAACCTGGCGGCAATGACCATGATGCCGGACATCCTGCGCTTGCTGATCTGACCTTTGGAGGAGCCGGCTTGCCGGCGATGGCACCGGCGAAAACGCCATCGCCGGCAAGCCGGCTCCCACAGAAACAAGCCGTCATCAGCCAGGACAAGGTTCGCTTGCCGCTGGCCCCCCCGCTCTTTAGACTTACGCCTCATTTAAACGAGAGCAGGGTCGATGCCAGCTGCCTTCCCCCCCGATTCTGTTGGACTGGTCGTGCCCCAAGTGGCGCACTTCAGCGAACCCCTGGCCCTGGCCTGCGGTCGATCGCTGCCGGCCTATGACCTGATCTATGAAACCTACGGCGAGTTGAACGCCACGGCCAGCAATGCCGTGCTGATCTGCCACGCCCTGTCCGGCCATCACCACGCCGCTGGCTACCACAGCGCCGACGAGCGCAAGCCCGGCTGGTGGGACAGCTGCATCGGCCCCGGCAAGCCCATCGACACCAACAAATTCTTTGTGGTCAGCCTGAACAACCTTGGCGGCTGCAATGGCTCCACCGGCCCCAGCAGCCTCAACCCGGAAACCGGCAAGCCGTTTGGCGCCGACTTCCCGGTACTGACCGTCGAAGACTGGGTGCACAGCCAGGCACGCCTGGCCGACCTGCTGGGCATCCAGCAATGGGCCGCGGTGATCGGCGGCAGCCTGGGCGGTATGCAGGCCCTGCAATGGACCATCACCTACCCCGACCGCGTGCGCCATTGCCTGGCCATCGCCTCGGCCCCCAAGTTGTCGGCGCAGAACATCGCCTTCAACGAAGTGGCGCGCCAGGCGATCCTCACCGACCCCGAGTTCCACGGTGGTTCGTTCCAGGAAGCCGGGGTGATTCCCAAGCGCGGCTTGATGCTGGCGCGGATGGTTGGGCATATCACCTACCTGTCGGATGACTCCATGGGCGAGAAATTCGGCCGTGGGCTCAAGAGCGAGAAGCTCAACTACGACTTCCACAGCGTCGAATTCCAGGTCGAAAGCTACTTGCGTTACCAGGGCGAGGAGTTTTCCGGGCGTTTTGACGCCAACACCTACCTGCTGATGACCAAGGCTTTGGACTACTTCGACCCGGCGGCAAACTTTGACGACGACCTGGCGAAGACCTTCGAGGGTGCCAGCGCCAAGTTCTGCGTGATGTCGTTCACCACCGACTGGCGCTTTTCGCCGGCCCGCTCGCGGGAACTGGTGGATGCGCTGATGGCTGCGCGCAAAGACGTGTGCTACCTGGAGATCGATGCACCGCAAGGCCACGACGCCTTCCTGATCCCGATCCCGCGCTACCTGCAGGCGTTCAGCAACTACATGAACCGCATTACATTGTGAGAAAGCCATGAGAGCCGACCTGGAAATCATCCAAGACTGGATCCCCGCCGGCAGCCGCGTGCTCGACCTGGGTTGCGGCGATGGCGAACTGCTGAGCTGGCTGCGCGACAACAAGCAAGTCACCGGCTATGGCCTGGAAAACGACCCGGACAACATCGCCCAGTGCGTGGCCAAGGGCATCAACGTGATCGAGCAGGACCTGGACAAGGGCCTGGGCAACTTTGCCAGCAACAGCTTCGATATCGTGGTGATGACCCAGGCCCTGCAGGCCGTGCACTATCCGGACCGGATCCTCGACGAGATGTTGCGCGTCGGCCGCCAGTGCATCATCACCTTCCCCAACTTCGGCCACTGGCGCTGCCGCTGGTACCTGGCCACCAAGGGCCGGATGCCGGTATCGGACTTCTTGCCGTACACCTGGTACAACACGCCCAACATTCACTTCTGCACCTTCGAGGACTTCGAAGCACTGTGCAGCGGGCGCGAAGCCAAGGTGATCAACCGCCTTGCCGTCGATCAACAGCATCGCCACGGCTGGGCGAGTAAGCTATGGCCTAATCTTTTGGGTGAAATCGGGATTTATCGGGTCAGCAGTCCTGGCCTGACCGACCACCAGATTGCCGTCTAACCATTTTCGAGGAGGACGATCATGAGTCGCCTGGCTATTTTTCTACTCACCGCCTGCCTGGGCGCCAGTGCCATGGCCGCCGGCCCTATCGACAGCAATCGGCAGAAGGCATTTGGTGATATCACCGTGCACTACAGCACCTTCACCTCCAGCTTCCTGCAACCCGAGACAGCCCAGGCCGTGGGCGTAGTGCGCAGCAAGAACAAGGGCATGATCAACGTTTCGGTGATCAAGGGCGTGGAGCCCGTGGCGGCGCAAGTGACCGGCACGATCAAGGACCTGACCGGCAAAAGTGAAATGCTGACCTTCAAGCAAATCACCGAAAAAGGCGCGATCTACTACCTCGCCCCCTACTCGGTGCCGCAGCAGGAATTCCGCACCTTTACCATCAATGTTGAAACCGGCGGCAAGGCCCACGGTTTCAGTTTCACCCAAGAACTGTTCCCGGCCGAATAATGAACCTGACACAACTCGTACTGGCCAGCCATAACGCCGGCAAACTCAAGGAACTCCAGGCCATGCTCGGCGAATCGGTGCAATTGCGCTCGATTGGCGAGTTCAGCCAGGTGGAGCCGGAAGAGACCGGCCTGTCATTCGTCGAAAACGCCATCCTCAAGGCCCGCAATGCCTCGCGCATTTCCGGCCTGCCGGCACTGGCCGACGATTCGGGCCTGGCGGTGGACTTCCTCGGCGGCGCTCCTGGCATCTACTCGGCGCGCTATGCCGACGGCAAAGGCGACGCGGCGAACAACGCCAAGCTGCTGGACGCCCTCAAGGACGTGCCGGACGCGATGCGCGGCGCGCAGTTTGTCTGCGTGCTGGCGCTGGTGCGGCATGCCGACGACCCGCTGCCGATCCTCTGCGAAGGCTTGTGGCACGGGCGCATCCTGCATACGGCCAGCGGCGAGCACGGGTTTGGCTATGACCCGCTGTTCTGGGTGCCGGAGCGCAATGTGTCCAGCGCCGAACTGAGCCCCGCCGACAAAAACCAGATCAGCCACCGCGCCCGCGCAATGGATTTGCTGCGCCAGCGCCTGGGCTTGAAATGACCCACAACACCTCCGCGCAGCCCCTGATCCTCGGTGGCGCGCAAACACCTCGGGCGGCCTTGCCAGTGCTGCCGCCCCTGGCGCTGTACATCCACATCCCGTGGTGCGTGCGTAAATGCCCCTATTGCGACTTCAACTCCCACACCGCCAGCAAGCTGCTGCCGGAAGAAGAGTATGTCGACGCGCTGCTGGCGGACCTGGATCAGGACCTGCACGCGGTGTATGGCCGCGAGTTGAGTTCGATCTTCTTTGGCGGCGGCACGCCAAGCCTGTTCAGTGCGGCGGCGCTGGGCCGGTTGCTGGAGGGCGTGGAGCAACGTATCCGGTTTGCCAGCGATATCGAAATCACCCTGGAAGCCAACCCCGGCACCTTCGAGCAAGAGAAGTTCGTCGCCTACCGCAAGCTGGGGATCAATCGCCTGTCGATTGGCATCCAGAGCTTCCAGCAGGAAAAGCTCAAGGCCTTGGGCCGCATCCACAACGGCGACGAAGCCGTACGCGCCGCCGGCATGGCACGCCAGGCCGGGTTCGATAACTTCAACCTGGACCTGATGCACGGTTTGCCCGATCAATCCCTGGACGACGCCTTGGGCGACCTGCGCCAGGCGATTGCGCTCAAGCCGACCCATCTGTCGTGGTACCAACTGACCCTGGAACCCAACACCGTATTTTGGAACCAGCCGCCGACGCTGCCGGAAGACGACACCCTGTGGGATATCCAGGAAGCCGGCCAGGCCCTGCTCGCCGAACACGGCTACGCGCAATATGAAGTCTCGGCCTACGCCCAGCCGGGCCGGCCCGCGCGGCATAACCTCAATTACTGGAGTTTTGGCGACTTTATCGGCATCGGCGCCGGCGCCCACGGCAAGCTCAGCCATCCAGACGGGCGCATCGTGCGCACCTGGAAGACCCGCGCACCGAAGGACTACCTCAACCCGGCAAAAAGCTTCCAGGCAGGCATGAAAGAGCTGACCAACGAGGAACTGCCCTTCGAGTTCCTGATGAACGCCCTGCGCCTGACCGAGGGCGTGGAAGCCAAGCTGTATGCCGAGCGCACCGGCCTGGACCTGGCCAGCCTGGATCAAGCCCGCAGGGATGCCGAACAAAGTGGCTTATTGCAGGTCGAACCGTCACGCCTGGCGGCCACGGACCGTGGGCAACTCTTTCTCAATGACCTGCTGCAGAAGTTTTTGAGCTGATCGCTCTAAGGAAATCGAATGGATCTGGTACTCGACCTGCTCGCCACCGTATCCCGCTGGAGCCGTAGCAACCTGTCGGAAATATCCCTGGCGCTGGTAGGCTGCCTGTTGGTGCTATTCGGCGCCGACATCAAGGGCTGGGTCGAAGCGCGCCTGGGCAGCATCGCCGGCGCCTTGCGCGTACCGTTGATGGCCCTGCTGTGCATGATCGGCAGCGGCGCCGCGCTGATCTACGCCACGCCGTGGATTGTGCGGGGGTTGAGCCAGTTCAATAACTACAGCCTGGCACCGGTGCTGTTGGTGGTGCTGGTGTTGATTGGCGTGGTTGCCGACCGCCGCTGACTCAAAGCCCACCACAAAACAACTGTAGGAGCTGGCTTGCCTGCGATAGCGTCACCTCGGTGTATCAGTGATACCCAAGTGACGCTATCGCAGGCAAGCCAGCTCCTACAGTTGGTCGCATTCCAGTTTTCTGGCTGATCAAGCCAGCTTTTCGAACTTCAAATCCCAAACCCCATGCCCCAACCGCTCGCCACGGCGTTCGAACTTGGTGATCGGACGTTCGGCCGGGCGTGGTACGCACTGACCATCTTCGGCCAGGTTGCGGTAGCCAGGGGCGACGTTCATCACTTCCAGCATGTACTGCGCATACGGTTCCCAATCGGTGGCCATGTGCAGGATGCCGCCCACCTTGAGCTTGCTGCGCACCAGTTCCGCGAAGGACGCCTGGACGATACGGCGCTTGTGGTGACGACTCTTGTGCCATGGATCCGGGAAAAACAGCATCAGGCGGTCGAGGCTGTTGTCGGCGATGCAGCGGTTAAGCACTTCGATCGCATCGCAGTCATAGACCCGCAGGTTTTTCAGGCCCTGGGTCAGCACGCCGTTAAGCAGCGCGCCCACGCCCGGACGGTGCACTTCCACGCCGATAAAGTCTTGCTCGGGCGACGCTGCAGCCATTTCCAGCAGGGAATGGCCCATGCCGAAGCCAATTTCCAGGGAGCGCGGGGCCGAACGGCCAAACACCTGGTCGAAGTCCACCGGCGCATCGGCCAGGGGCAGGACGAACAGCGGCGTGCCCTGGTCCAGGCCCTTTTGCTGGCCTTCGGTCATGCGCCCGGCACGCATCACAAAACTCTTGATGCGGCGGTGCTTGGACTCGTCGCCTTCTTCCACGGGGTTCGGCGTTTCGTTTGATTCAGTCATCAATGGCTCTTACTTGATCAGACCATCCAGCGGCGAGGAGGCGCTGGCGTAAAGTTTTTTTGGCATACGCCCGGCGAGGTACGCCAGGCGGCCGGCGACAATCGCGTGTTTCATGGCTTCGGCCATCATGATCGGCTGTTGCGCATTGGCGATGGCCGAGTTCATCAGCACCGCTTCGCAGCCCAGTTCCATGGCGATGGTGGCATCGGACGCGGTACCGACGCCGGCATCCACCAGCACCGGGATCTTGGCTTCTTCGAGGATGATCTGCAGGTTGTACGGGTTGCAGATCCCCAGGCCAGTACCGATCAGGCCGGCCAGCGGCATGACCGCGATGCAGCCGATCTCGGCCAGTTGGCGGGCGATGATCGGGTCATCGCTGGTGTAGACCATCACGTCGAAACCTTCCTTGACCAGGGTTTCGGCGGCCTTGAGGGTTTCGATCACGTTGGGGAACAGGGTTTTCTGGTCCGCCAGCACTTCCAGCTTCACCAGGTTGTGGCCGTCGAGCAGCTCACGGGCCAGGCGGCAGGTGCGCACAGCTTCGATGGCGTCGTAGCAACCGGCAGTGTTGGGCAGGATGGTGTAGCGATCGGGCGGCAGGATATCCAGCAAGTTCGGTTCGCCCGGGTTCTGGCCGATATTGGTGCGGCGCACAGCCACCGTCACGATTTCGGCGCCCGAGGCTTCGATAGCCAGGCGGGTTTCTTCCATGTCGCGGTACTTGCCGGTGCCTACCAGCAAACGCGACTGGTAGGTACGACCGGCCAGGACGAAGGGCTTGTCGCTACGAACGATGCTCATGGGAAATCCTCGAGTTGGGGTGAGGTTCTGCAGAATCCGGGTAGTTGCCGCAGGGCTAGCCGCCGCCGATGGCGTGGACCACTTCAACCTGATCGCCTTCGGTGAGGGCGGTTTCGGTGTGCTGGCTACGCGGGACGATATCCTGGTTGAGCTCCACTGCGACGCGACGTCCGGTCAGTTCCAGACGGGTCAGCAGGGCCGCGACGGTTTCACCGTCGGGCAGTTCATAGGATTCGCCGTTCAATTGAATGCGCATGCCACGGGCCGCCATCGTTTTTAGGGGCCAGCATTCTAGCCTGATCGTGACCTGAAGGTCAGCTACAAGCGTCAGGCGGTCAGTTGCAGGCGCCAGGCGGCGAGCCCCAGGCACAGCCAGCCAATCAGGAACGCCAGGCCGCCAAACGGCGTGATGATCCCCAGCTTGCCAATGCCGATGGTGGTCAGCAGGTACAGGCTGCCGGAGAACAGCAAGATGCCGATGCTGAACGACACACCGGCCCAGAGCACCAGGCGCCCGGGCACATGCGCGGCCAGCAAGGCCACGCCAAACAACGCCAGGGCGTGCACCAGTTGGTAGGTCACGCCGGTGTGGAATATCGCCAGGTATTCAGCCGTCAGGCTTTTTTTCAGGCCATGGGCGGCGAACGCGCCGAGGGCAACACCGGTAAAGCCGAAAAAGGCCGCCAACATCAGAAAGCCACGCAGCATGAGGAACTCCAGTCAGACTCAAAGGGCCGGGTCTGTATAATGGCCCGCTCAACGGGTTCGGCCAAGCCATCTCTATGCTGCGTGTCCTCTTCAGTCGTTTTCTCAAAGTCGTGAAATGGTTTGTCATCGGCAGTGTTTTGCTGGTGCTGCTGTTTCGTGTCGTCCCGCCGCCGTTTACCGCACTGATGGTCGAGCGCAAGATCGAGTCCTGGGTCGATGGCGAGCCCATTGACCTGCAACGTACCTGGGTGCCGTGGGATGAGATCTCCGATGACCTGAAAGTCGCGGTGATGGCCGGCGAGGACCAGCGCTTCCCGCAGCATTGGGGTTTTGACTTCGGGGCGATCCAGGCTGCGCTGCTGCATAACGAGCGCGGCGGCTCGATTCGCGGCGCCAGTACGCTGAGCCAGCAGGTATCGAAAAACCTGTTCCTGTGGGCCGGCCGCAGTTATGTGCGCAAGGGCCTGGAAGCCTGGTTTACCGGGCTGATCGAAATCCTCTGGCCCAAGCAGCGGATCCTTGAGGTGTACCTCAACAGCGTGGAATGGGACGAAGGTGTGTTTGGCGCAGAGGCGGCAGCGCGGCATCATTTTGGCGTGGGTGCCAAGGGGCTTTCGCGGCAGCAGGCCAGTTATCTGGCAGCGGTACTGCCCAATCCAAGGGTGTGGAGTGCCAGCCATCCGACGGCGTATGTGGCGCGGCGGGCGGCGTGGATTCGCCAGCAGATGGGGCAGTTGGGTGGTACTGGCTATTTGAATGAGCTGAACAGTACGCGAAAGGCGCCGTGGGCCAACTGACGCAACATAAAACCTGTAGGAGCCGGCTTGCTCGCGATGGCGCTGTATCAGCCAATCATTGAGAGCCGGTAGATCGCCATCGCCGGCAAGCCGGCTCCTACAGGGGCGCGGCACGAACAAAAATGCCCCGAGCTTTCGATCGGGGCATTTTTTTGCTCGTTCGTTGCGTGTTAGGCGGCGATCGACAGTTTCAGCTTATTCATCGCGCTCTTCTCAAGCTGACGAATACGCTCGGCCGACACATTGTACTTTTGCGCCAGGTCGTGCAGCGTGGCTTTTTCTTCTGCCAGCCAGCGCTGGTAGAGGATGTCACGGCTGCGGTCGTCCAGCACTTCCAGTGCTTCGTGCAGATTGTGATTGGAGTTGTCGCTCCAATCGGCATCTTCCAGTTGACGCGCCGGGTCATACCGGTGGTCTTCCAGATAGTTGGCCGGCGATTGGAAAGCACTGTCGTCGTCCGCTTCAGCGGCCGGGTCAAAGGCCATGTCATGGCCGGTCAGGCGACTTTCCATCTCGCGCACTTCCCGAGGCTCCACGCCGAGGCTTTCGGCCACACGATGGACTTCCTCGTTGTTCAGCCACGCCAGGCGTTTTTTCTGGCTGCGCAGGTTGAAGAACAGCTTGCGCTGGGCCTTGGTGGTCGCCACTTTCACAATGCGCCAGTTGCGTAGGATGAACTCGTGGATTTCCGCCTTGATCCAGTGCACGGCGAACGACACCAGGCGCACACCCATTTCCGGGTTGAAGCGTTTCACAGCCTTCATCAGGCCGACGTTGCCTTCCTGGATCAGGTCAGCCTGGGCCAGGCCGTAGCCGCTATAGCTACGGGCGATATGTACGACAAAACGCAGGTGGGCGAGCACCATCTGCCGAGCCGCCCCCAAATCCTGCTCATAGTAGAGACTCTCGGCCAGTTCACGCTCCTGCTCGGGCGTCAGCAATGGAATGCTGTTGACCGTGTGCACATAGGCTTCCAGGTTCGCACCCGGGACCAGAGCATAAGCAGGTTGCAAAGAAGTGGTCATACGAAAAAACCTCCGACTCACATAACTCGTGCAGTTCAGCACTGCGAAAATTGACCGGAAACCGTAGGACAAGTTCCCTAAACCACTGATACGGTCAATACAAACGAAACCACATTAATCTGACATTAACTACTTCGGCGCCAGCTCGCGTAAATGCCGTGCAACCGCAATCCAAGCACCGATATACCCCAACAACACCGCGCCAAGCAACAGTGATAGACCATCGGCAGCGGGTACGCCAGCCAGGGCAAAATCACTGCCATACAAACCGGCCAGGCCGACTACCGCGTCGTTCAGCCAATCCAGGCCAAACGCCAATACGCCCCAGGACAGAATCCCCGCACCAAAGCCATAAAGCGCGCCCATGTACAGAAAAGGACGACGCACATAGCTGTCTGTGCCGCCGACCAGTTTAATCACTTCTATCTCGGTGCGGCGGTTTTCAATATGAAGACGAATGGTATTGCCTATCACCAAAAGTAATGCAGAAACCAGCAACACCGTCAGACCAAAGACAAACCGGTCGCCCAGCTTGAGAATCGCCGCCAGACGCTCGACCCACACCAGATCAAGCTGCGCCTGCTGTACCTTGGGCAATTCAGCCAATTTTTGTCTTAATGCTTCAAGGGCCGTCTTGTCGATTTCATTGGGCGTGACCAACACAACCCCCGGCAGCGGGTTCTGCGGCAGCTCCTTGAGCGCCTCACCCAGGCCGGACTGTTGCTGGAACTCTTCCAGCGCCTGGTCGCGGCTGATGTACTCGGCATCCGCCACGCCCGGCAGGTTCTTGATCTGCTCGCGCAGGGCCTCGCCTTCAGTGGCGCTGGCATCCAGTTGCAGGTACAGGGAAATTTGCGCCGCGCGCTGCCAGGAACCGCCCAGGCGCTCGACATTATTAAGCAGCAACGACAAGCCCATCGGCAGGCTCAACGCCACGGCCATCACCAGGCAGGTGAAGAAGCTGCCAATCGGCTGCTTGCCCAGGCGGCGCAGGCTGTCTACCAGGCTGGCGCGATGGCTTTCGATCCAGGCGTGCAGCAAGGTACTGAAGTCAGGGCCGTCATCATCGTCGCGTTTCTTTTTCTGCGGTTGCGGGTCGGCCGCTTTCGGCGCTACACGCTCGGAAACTTTAGGGCTGCGTGTGGCACTCATACGCCGGCCTCCCCGTCACCAATCAGGCGGCCGCGCTGCAGGGTCAACATGCGATGGCGCATGCGCGCGATCAATGCCAGGTCGTGACTGGCAATCAGCACGCTGGTGCCCAGGCGGTTGATGTCTTCAAAAACACCCATGATTTCTGCAGCCAGGCGCGGGTCGAGGTTACCGGTGGGTTCGTCCGCCAGCAGCAAGGCCGGGCGATGGACGATGGCGCGGGCAATGCCGACGCGCTGTTGCTGGCCGGTGGACAGGTCGCCGGGGTACAGGTCGGTCTTGTCCGACAGCGCCACCCGCTCCAGGGCCGAATCCACACGCTTGACGATTTCTGCCTTGGACAGCCCGAGGATCTGCAATGGCAGGGCGATGTTATTGAACACCGTGCGATCGAACAGCAACTGGTGGTTCTGGAACACCACGCCGATCTGCCGGCGCAGGAACGGGATCTGTGCATTGCTGATGGTGGCCAGGTCCTGGCCCGCCAGCAGCAATTTGCCGGTGGTCGGACGCTCCATGGCCAGCAACAGGCGCAGCAAGGTACTTTTGCCGGCGCCGGAGTGACCGGTGACAAACAAAAACTCGCCACGACGCACCCGGAAACTCAGCTCATGCAAGCCTACATGCCCGTTGGCGTAACGCTTGCCCACCTGTTCAAAACGAATCATGAACGCTCCCGCTCGGCAAACAGTGCCTGGACAAAGGGTTCGGCCTCAAACGTGCGCAGGTCATCAATACCTTCGCCGACACCGATATAGCGAATCGGCAGCCCGAATTGTTTAGCCAGGGCGAAAATAACCCCACCCTTGGCCGTGCCATCGAGCTTAGTCAACGCCAGGCCAGTCAGCTGGACTGTCTGGTTGAATTGCTTGGCCTGGCTGATCGCGTTCTGCCCGGTCCCGGCGTCCAGCACCAACAGCACCTCGTGGGGCGCGTCGGCGTCGAGCTTGCCTATCACCCGGCGGACTTTCTTCAACTCTTCCATCAAGTTGTCTTTGGTATGCAGGCGACCGGCGGTATCGGCGATCAGCACATCGATGTTACGGGCCTTGGCGGCCTGCACGGCATCGAAGATCACCGAGGCGGAGTCGGCGCCGGTGTGCTGGGCGATCACCGGGATCTTGTTGCGCTCGCCCCACACCTGCAATTGCTCCACGGCAGCGGCGCGGAAGGTATCACCGGCGGCGAGCATGACTTTCTTGCCTTCCAGTTGCAGCTTCTTCGCCAGCTTGCCGATGGTGGTGGTCTTGCCGGCGCCGTTGACGCCAACCACCAGGATCACAAAGGGTTTTTTCTCGGTAATCACCAGCGGCGCTTCCACTGGCTTGAGCATGGCGGCCAGTTCGGCCTGCAATGACTTATAGAGCGCGTCGGCGTCGGTGAGCTGCTTGCGCGCGACCTTCTGGGTCAGGCTCTGGATGATCACGGCGGTGGCTTCGACGCCCACGTCAGCGGTCAGCAGGCGGGTCTCGATATCTTCGAGCAGCTCGTCATCGATGATCTTTTTGCCGAGGAACAGGCTGGCCATGCCTTCGCCGATGCTTGCGCTGGTCTTGCTCAGGCCTTGCTTGAGTCGGGCGAAGAAGCCGGTCTTGCTGGTTTCGGCAGGTGCGGTGGCAGGCTCGGCAACTACGGCTACGGGCTCGACAATCACCGGTTCGACCACAACGGGCAGGGGCTCGGCGACCACTTCGACCGGCTCCACAACCACAGGAATCGGTGGTGCCACATGTTCGGCCTGCACATCCTCGACCAGCGCGACAGGCTCTTCAGCCACCGGCAATGGCGGCCACGGCTTGTGCTCTGGCTCTGGCTCTGGCTCTGGCGCAGCCTCCACCACCGGCTGCAAGACCGGCTCGGCGATAGGCAGCACCACAGGCGCCGGCGCCTCGACGACAGGCTCGGCCACCGGTTCAATCGCAGGTTGCGCCTGCAAAACAGGCTCGGATACGGGCTCAGGTTGGACTTGCGGCTGTTCGACGACGGTTTCCTGCGGCTTTTTGCGCAGCCATCCGAACAGGCCTTTTTTCTCGCCAGCCGCAGCTGGGCTCTTCTTGTCGTCGTTGGAACCAAACATGGAGGACGGCTATCTCACGGTAGCGACGCGCCAAGGTGGCGCCTCGGTAAATAATATTCGATGCGCAACAGACTGTTTTTTAGCCAGCTTGTTCATGCGCAGTATTTTGTGAGGCGTGAATACAGCCTCAACAAATCGATTCAATATAGGACTGAAGCGATAAAATCGGCGAAAAGCGGATTAAAACCGGGGAAACCCACGGATAACTCCATCTTCACGACGACTGGATCCGAAACGATATGACAGCCGCAGTGGCCGCCGCTAATACGGATCAGTATCCTAGCACCTCCTCGCCCGCCGACGCTAAGACCAAGCGGGCAGCCCAACAGGTTTAAAAACGAATGAATGCTCTAGCCCGCCGCGCCGCAGGCCTGCTGCTCAGCACAGTTTGTCTGCCCCTTTCAGCCTTGGCTGCCGACCCTCAACCCACCCATGAATTCACCCTGGACAACGGCCTCAAGGTCGTCGTACGCGAAGACCATCGCGCTCCGGTGGTGGTCTCGCAGGTCTGGTACAAGGTCGGCTCCAGCTATGAAACCCCTGGCCAGACCGGTTTGTCCCATGCCTTGGAACACATGATGTTCAAGGGCAGCTCCAAGACTGGTCCAGGCGAAGCTTCGTTGATCCTGCGCGACCTGGGCGCCGAAGAAAACGCCTTCACCAGCGACGACTACACCGCCTATTACCAAGTGCTGGCCCGCGACCGCCTGGGCGTGGCCCTGGAACTGGAAGCCGACCGCATGGCTACCCTGCGCCTGCCGGCCGACGAATTCAGCCGCGAGATCGAAGTCATCAAGGAGGAGCGCCGCCTGCGCACCGATGACAACCCGATGTCCAAGGCCTTCGAACGCTTCAAGGCCATGGCCTACCCGGCCAGCGGCTATCACACGCCGACCATCGGCTGGATGGCCGACCTGGACCGCATGAAGGTCGAGGAACTGCGCCACTGGTACCAATCCTGGTACGTGCCGAACAACGCCACCCTGGTAGTGGTCGGCGACGTGACCCCGGACGAGGTGAAAACCCTGGCCCAGCGTTACTTCGGCCCGATCCCCAAGCGTGACGTGCCACCGGCGAAAAAGCCCCTGGAACTGGCCGAGCCGGGCGAACGCCTGCTGACCATGCACGTGCAGACCCAATTGCCGAGCGTCATCCTGGGCTTCAACGTACCGGGCCTGGCCACTGCCGAAGACAAGCGTTCGGTCAACGCCCTGCGCCTGATCTCGGCACTGCTCGATGGCGGCTACAGCGCGCGCATCCCGAGCCAGCTGGAGCGCGGTGAAGAACTGGTGTCCGCCGCCTCGACCAACTACGACGCCTACACCCGCGGCGACAGCCTGTTCACCTTGAGCGCCACACCCAACCAGCAGAAGCAGAAAACCGTGGCCCAGGCCGAAGCCGGGCTCTGGCGCCTGCTGGACGAACTCAAGGCCAAGCCACCGACCGCCGAGGAACTGGAGCGTATTCGCGCCCAGGTCATTGCCGGCGTGGTCTACGAGCGCGACTCCATCACCAGCCAGGCCACGGCCATTGGCTCCCTGGAAACGGTCGGCCTGTCATGGAAACTCATGGACACCGAGCTTGCCGAGCTGCAAAGCGTGACGCCCGAAGACATCCAGAAAGCCGCGCGTACGTATTTCACCCGCGAACGCCTGAGTGTCGCCCATGTCATGCCCGAGGAGACCACTCATGAGTGATCGCAAAAACAACCGCCTGGTGCTGCCTGGCCTGATCGTCGTGACCCTGGTGGCAGCGGTCGCGGTGTATATCGGTCGCCCGGACGACTCCGTGGCCAGCCCGGCGCTGGAGCAGGCCAAGTCCAGCAAGACCCTGCAATCCCTGGCGGAACTGGACGGCAAGAACCCGACCAATCGCCAGCTCAACGTGCAGACCTGGAACACCGCCGAGGGCGCCAAGGTGCTGTTCGTCGAGGCCCATGAGCTGCCAATGTTCGACATGCGCATCCTGTTCGCCGCCGGCAGCAGCCAAGACGGCAACACGCCGGGCCTGGCGCTGCTGACCAACGCCATGCTCAACGAAGGCGTGCCGGGCAAGGATGTGGGGCAGATTGCCGCCGGTTTTGAAGGCCTGGGCGCGGATTTCAGCAACGGTGCCTACCGCGACATGGCGCTGGTGTCGCTGCGCAGCCTCAGTGCCGCCGACAAGCGCGAGGCCGCTCTCACGCTGTTTGACCAGGTGATCGGCCAGCCGACCTTCCCCGCCGACTCCCTGGCGCGGATCAAGAACCAGTTGCTGGCAGGCTTCGAGTACCAGAAACAGAACCCGAGCAAGCTGGCGAGCATCGAGCTGTTCAAGCGCCTGTACGGCGATCATCCCTATGCGCACCCGAGCGAAGGCACACCAGAGAGCGTGCCGGCCATTACCCAGGCACAGTTGAAGGCATTCCACGCCAAGGCCTACGCCGCCGGCAACGCGGTGATCGCGATGGTCGGCGACCTGTCCCGTGCCGACGCCGAAGCCATGGCAGCCAAGGTGTCCGCGTCCCTGCCCAAGGGCCCGGCACTGGCGAAAATCGCCGAGCCGACCGAGCCCAAGGCCGGCCTGGGGCACATCGAGTTTCCCTCCAAGCAGACGCACTTGCTGTTCGCGCAACTGGGCATCGACCGTGCCGACCCGGACTACGCCGCCCTGTCCCTGGGCAACCAGATCCTTGGCGGCGGTGGCTTTGGCACTCGCTTGATGAGCGAGGTGCGCGAGAAGCGCGGCCTGACCTATGGCGTGTACTCCGGCTTCTCGCCGATGCAGGTACGTGGCCCCTTCATGATCAACCTGCAGACCCGCGCCGAAATGAGCGGCGGCACCTTGCGCCTGGTGGAGCAAGTGCTGGCCGACTACCTCAAGACCGGGCCGACGCAAAAAGAATTGGATGACGCCAAACGTGAACTGGCCGGCAGCTTCCCGCTGTCTACCGCGAGCAACGCCGATATCGTCGGGCAACTGGGCGCCATAGGTTTTTACAACCTGCCGCTCAATTACCTGGAAGACTTCATGAAGCAATCCCAGGCCCTGACCACCGAACAGGTCAAGGCTGCACTGAACAAGCACTTGAGCAGCGATAAAATGGTGATCGTGACCGCTGGTCCCACCACCGCGCAAAAGCCACTACCGCCCCCCACTGATAAACCTGCCGAGCAGCCGCTCGGGGTTCCGGAGCATTAATGGCTAGTCCATCGCGCCCTAAAAAACCTGTCCACAACGTTCATAACGGTGTGGGCCAACTGCGCATCATTGGCGGCCAATGGCGCAGCCGCAAGCTGAGCTTCCCCGATGTCGTGGGCCTGCGCCCGACCCCGGACCGGGTCCGCGAGACCCTGTTCAACTGGCTCGCGCCGTACATCGAAGGGGCCAAGGTGCTTGACCCGTTCGCCGGCAGCGGCGCGCTGTTCCTCGAGTCGCTGTCCCGTGGCGCCGCCCTGGGCCAGGCCCTGGACGCGAGCAACGTGGCGGTTTCCAGCCTGCGCGAACACCTGGGCACCCTGCGCTGCACCACCGGTCACGTCCAAACCGCCGATGCCCTGCGCTACCTGGAAACCCAGCCGGCCAGTGCATTCGACGTGGTGTTCCTCGACCCGCCGTTCAACCAGAACCTGCTGCCGACCGTCTGCACCCTGCTGGAAGAGCGCCAATGGCTGGCCGATGACGCCTGGGTCTACACCGAAAGCGAAACCGCGCCATCAACCCTGGGCCTGCCGGGCAACTGGCGCCTGCACCGCGAGCAAAAGTCCGGGCGGGTGTATTACGCGTTGTGGCAACGTACGGCTCTGACCCACTGAAAACGCTGTAGGCGCGAGTTTGTCTGCGGGCAGGCCCGCGCCTACAGGACAGGTATTCATGACACCGCCAGCAAACCGCTTCACCCCCGCCTTCGGCCTCGGCAACCCACATCTGCAAACGCTGTGGGGCCCACTCTGGCGCCCCACCACCCACCTCGAGCGCCAGCGCGAGCGCCTGTGGCTGGAAGATGGCGATTTTCTCGACCTCGACTGGCACGGCCCCCACGACCCGCATGCGCCCTTGGTGCTGGTGCTGCATGGGCTGACCGGTTCGTCCAACTCGCCCTACGTTGCCGGCCTGCAAAAAGCCCTGGCCAGCCAGGGCTGGGCCAGTGTCGCGCTGAATTGGCGTGGCTGCTCCGGCGAACCCAACCTGTTGGCCCGCAGTTACCACTCCGGCGCCAGTGAAGACCTGGCCGCCGCCATCGCGCACCTGCGGGCCAAGCGGCCGTTGGCGCCGCTGTATGCCGTGGGTTACTCCCTGGGCGGCAATGTGCTGCTCAAGCACCTGGGCGAAACCGGCGACCACTGCGGCCTGCAAGGCGCGGCGGCGGTATCGGTGCCGTTTCGCCTGGATCAGTGCGCCGACCGCATCGGCCTGGGCTTCTCACGGGTCTATCAGAAGCACTTCATGCGCGAGATGCTCAGCTATATCCGGGTCAAGCAGCGCCAATTCACCCAGGACGGGCGCGAAGACGCACTGAAGACCCTGGCCGAGCTGGGCTCGCTGGAGAAGATGCGCACATTCTGGGATTTTGATGGGCGCGTCACCGCACCGCTGCATGGCTACCTGAGCGCCGAGGACTATTACCGGCGGGCGTCGAGTCGTTACTTCCTGGGGGAGATTCGCACGCCAACGCTGATCATCCAGGCGGCGGATGATCCTTTTGTGTTTGCCCACAGCTTGCCCCAGGCCAGCGAACTGTCGGACTGCATCGAGTTTGAACTGCAGGCCAAGGGTGGGCATGTGGGGTTTGTCGAGGGTTCGCTGAAGACGCCTGGGTACTACCTGGAGCGGCGGATCCCGCATTGGTTACGGGCAAAACACGGTTAATCATGTGGGAGCGGGCTTGCTCGCGAATGCGGCGTTTCAGCTAATAAATTCGGTGGCTGGCACACCGCATTCGCGGGCAAGCCCGCTCCTACATTTGATCGGGGATTACCCACTTAATCGCCGGTAGCAATTTCGCGCTGCGGATCATTGATCCACTCACTCCACGACCCCGCATACAACTTGCCCAACGGATACCCCGCCAGGCTCAAGGCAAACAGGTTGTGGCACGCCGTCACACCCGAGCCACAATACGCCACCAATTCCTGGGGCGAGCGGCCTTGCAGCTTTTCCGCAAACCGTTGCTTGAGCTGCGACACCGGCAAGAAGCGCCCGTCACTGCCCAGGTTCTCGCTGAACGCCGCACATTGCGCGCCGGGAATATGCCCGGCAATCGGGTCAATGGGTTCCACTTCACCGCGAAAGCGCGGCAAGGCACGGGCGTCGATCAAGGTCAGGCCCGGCTGGCCCAGGCGTTTTTGCAGGTGCTCGGTGTCCAGCAGAAGATGGTTGTCCGGGCTGCCGGCAAAGGTGCCAGGCTCGGTGCTCGGCGCATCCAGGCTCAAGGGGAAACCGGCGCTGTGCCAGGCCTTCAGGCCACCATCGAGGATCGACACACCGTCACGCTTGCCCAGCCACACCAGCAGCCACCAGGCACGGGCGGCAAACGCGCCAGGGCCGTCGTCATACAGCACGATTTCGCTGTCGGCATTGACGCCCCAGGCCTGTAACTGCTGGACCAGCACCTGGGGCGCCGGCAGCGGATGGCGACCAGTCACGCCCTTGGTCACTGGCCCACTGAGATGGCGCTCCAGGTCCGCATACTGCGCCCCCTCGATATGCCCTTCGGCATAGCTGCAACGCCCGTAATCCGGGTCTTCCAGGGCAAAACGGCAATCGAGGATGACTAAGCCTGCGTGCTGCTGGCGTTCGGCCAGTTGTTGCGGGCTGATCAGTTGCGCAAGCGGCATGACGGACTCCTGGAAATACGTTCGGGAAAGGGCCTACTTCACTTCTTCCAGTGCCTGACTTAGAGGCACGTAAAATTCCTTGAACAACGCGTCCACGGCTTCTTTGGCCTGGGGCGTGATAAACCCCGCCTCCAGCACCAGCACCTGATACACCCCGCGCTTGATCGCCTCGGCACTCAGGTGTGCGGAGTTCTCGTTGGTGGTGCACAAAAAGCGCACCCAGGAGGTGAGGATAATCCAGGCGTTGAGGGTCAAGGCTTCGGTCTGCACCGGGTCCATGTTCAGGATCCCGGCCTCGACAAACCCCCGGTAAATCGCGCCGCCCTGGATCAGGCAGCGCTGGGAAAAGCGCCGGTACCCGGTGGCCAGTTCCGGGTCGCTTTCCAGCAAATGCTCAAGGTCGCGGTGCAAAAAGCGGTAGCGCCACATGCCGGCCAGCACCGCCTGCAGGTAGAAGCGCTTGTCCTCGACCACCATGGCCCGCCCCTGGGGCGGGCGCAGGAAGCTGTCTACCAGGGCCTCGTACTCGCGAAACAGCACGGCGATAATCGCCTGCTTGTTCGGGAAGTGGTAGTACAGGTTGCCGGGGGATATTTCCATGTGGGCGGCAATATGGTTGGTGCTGATGCTGCGCTCGCCCTGCTGGTTGAACAGCTCCAGGCTGGTTTGCACAATGCGTTCGCTGGTCTTTACTCGTGGTGCCATGGGGTATCGGCTTCTGGAATCCTGATGCAAACATCTTACGGTCTATCCTTGCCAGGATAAAACTGCATGTTGCCGCGAAGTCATTTGACAAAATAGAGCAATAACTCTAAAAACGCAGGTATTCCAATAACAATCGGGAACTGCGCCATGTCTGCCAACGTTGCCTACCTGCAAGATTCCCAGGCGCTGGACCAACTCCAGGACCTGTTCGCTGCTCAGCGCCGCGCCTACGCGGCCAACCCGATGCCAACGGCGGCGCAGCGCCAGCAGTGGCTCAAGGCCTTGCGCGACCTGCTCAGCGATGAGCGCCAGGCGCTGATCGAGGCCATCAGCAGCGATTTCAGTCATCGCAGTGCCGACGAAACCCTGTTCGCCGAACTGATGCCCAGCCTGCATGGCATTCACTACGCCAGCAAACACCTCAAGGGCTGGATGAAACCGTCGCGCCGCGCTGTAGGTATAGCCTTCCAGCCGGCATCTGCCAAAGTGATCTATCAACCCCTGGGCGTCATCGGGGTGATCGTGCCCTGGAACTACCCGTTGTACCTGGCCATCGGCCCGCTGGTCGGCGCGTTGGCGGCGGGCAACCGGGTGATGCTCAAGCTCAGCGAATCCACCCCTGCCACTGGCCAGTTGCTCAAGACCCTGCTGGCGCAAATCTTCCCCGAAGACCTGGTGTGCGTGGTGCTCGGCGAAGCAGAAGTGGGCATGGCGTTCTCCAAGCTGCCGTTCGATCACCTGCTGTTCACCGGTGCCACCAGCATCGGCAAGCATGTGATGCGCGCCGCCGCCGAGCACCTGACCCCGGTCACCCTGGAGCTGGGCGGTAAATCCCCGGCGATTGTCTCGGCCGATGTGCCGCTCAAGGATGCCGCTGAACGGATCGCATTCGGCAAGGCGCTGAATGCCGGGCAAACCTGTGTGGCGCCGGACTACGTGCTGGTTCCCGAAGACCGTGTGGACGGCTTCGTCGAGGCCTACACCCAGGCGGTACGTGGGTTTTATCCGACCCTGGCCGACAACCCGGACTACACCGCCATCATCAACGAGCGACAACTCGCCCGGCTCAATGCCTACGTCAAGGACGCAACCGACAAGGGCGCGACCCTGGTGCCGCTCTATGACCAGGGCCAGGCACGGCGCATGGCCCATAGCCTGCTGCTGAATGTCAGCGATGAAATGACCGTGATGCAGGACGAGATTTTCGGCCCGGTGTTGCCCATCGTGCCCTATCGCGGGATCGACCAGGCGTTTGCCTACATCAACCAACGCCCTCGCCCACTGGCGCTGTATTACTTCGGCTACAACAAGGCCGAACAGAATCGCGTACTCCACGAGACCCATTCCGGCGGCGTGTGCTTGAACGACACCCTGCTGCACGTGGCCCAGGACGATATGCCTTTTGGCGGCATCGGCCCGTCGGGCATGGGCCACTACCACGGCCATGAAGGGTTCCTCACGTTCAGCAAGGCCAAGGGGGTGCTGATCAAGCAACGCCTGAATGCGGCCAAGCTGATTTACCCACCGTATGGCAAAGCCATCCAGAAACTGATCCAGAAGCTGTTCGTGCGCTAAAACCGTTACCACCGGGACCACAATAAAAATGAACCCTAGCCTGACTGAATCACCCGCGCTGTCACGGCGCGGCGTCTTGAAAATCGGCCTGTGCGCCAGCGCCTTCCTGGCCACCGCAGGCCTTGGCGCCAGCCTCAGCGGTTGCTCCAGCAGCACCCCCGCCAGCGGCTTTGCCATGCTGCGCAACAGCGACCTGCCGTTTTTGCGCGCAGTGATCCCGGTGTTACTCGAAGGCGCGGCCAGCGCCGAGGTGGTGGCGGCAGGCATTGAAGACACCCTGAAAAAACTCGATTACAGCCTGCTGCACCTGTCGCCGGAGATGTTCAAGCTGACCCAGCAATTGTTCGACGTACTGGGCATGGCCGTCACCCGTGGCCCGCTGACCGGCATCTGGGGCAGTTGGGAAAATGCCAGCAGCGAGCAGATCCGCAACTTCCTGCATCGCTGGGAGAACAGCTTCCTCAACCTACTGCGCATGGGCCAGGGCTCGCTGCTCAAGCTGGTGATCATGGCCTGGTACTTTCGGCCCGAGTCCTGGGCCCATTGCGGGTACCCCGGGCCACCGAAGATCTGACCTTGGCAACCCACTTTGATAGCCACTCCGTAGCCAAAACAATAAGAGAACAAGCTAATGCCCGTACCTGATGTGTTCCGCGATGGCATGGCCCGCGGCTGGAAAACCCATAACGGCGCCGCCCTCGACCAGGACCTGGTGCTGGAAGCCGATGTCGCGATCATCGGCAGCGGCGCAGGCGGCGGCACTACCGCAGAGATTCTCAGCGCCGCCGGCTACAAGGTGCTGCTGATCGAAGAAGGCCCGCTCAAGACCAGCAGCGACTTCAAGCTACTGGAAGACGAGGCCTACGCCAGCCTGTATCAGGAAGGCATCGGCCGCATGAGCAAGGACGGCGCCATCACCATCCTGCAAGGCCGCGCCGTGGGCGGCACCACGCTGATCAACTGGACCTCGAGCTTTCGCACCCCCGACCCGACGCTGTCCCACTGGGCCAGCGAGTACGCGGTCAAGGGCCACAGCAGCGCCGAGATGGCACCGTGGTTTGAAAAGATGGAACAGCGCCTGGGCATCGCTCCCTGGGCCGTGCCGCCCAACCCCAACAACGATGTGATCCGCAAAGGCTGCGAAAAGCTCGGCTACAGCTGGCACGTGATCCCGCGCAACGTGCGCGGCTGCTTCAACCTGGGCTATTGCGGCATGGGCTGCCCGGTCAACGCCAAGCAATCGATGCTGGTGACCACCATTCCCTCGACCCTGGAGCAAGGCGGCGAGTTGCTGTACCTGGCTCGCGCCGAGCGCCTGAAGTTCAGCGGCGACACCATCACCAGCCTCGAATGCGTGGCCATGGATGCACGCTGCGTAGCGCCTACCGGCCGCAAGATCACGGTCAAAGCCAAGCATTACGTACTGGCCGGCGGCGGTATCAACAGCCCGGCGCTGCTGATGCGCTCGGACGCACCCGACCCGCATTCGCGCCTGGGCAAGCGCACGTTCCTGCATCTGGTGAATTTTTCTGCGGGGCTGTTCGACGAGGTGATCAACCCGTTCTACGGCGCGCCGCAGTCGATTTACTCCGACCACTTCCAATGGCAGGACGGCACCACCGGCAAAATGTCCTACAAGCTCGAAGCGCCGCCGTTGCACCCGGCGCTGGCCAGCACATTGTTCGGGGGTTATGGCACGCAGAACGCCCTGGACATGAGCCAGTTGCCCAAGACCCACGCCATGCTGGCGCTGCTGCGCGACGGTTTCCACCCCGACAGCCAGGGCGGCAGCGTCGGCCTGCGCGGCGATGGCACGCCGGTGCTCGACTACGAGGTCTCGCCCTACGCCTGGGACGGCCTGCGCCGGGCTTTCCACAGCATGGCCGAGATCCAGTTTGCCGCCGGCGCCAAGTCGGTCAAGCCGCTGCACCACGACGCGCGCTACGTCAACACACTGGCGCAGGCTCGCAGCCTGATTGACGGCCTGAACCTGGAACTGCATCGCACCTGCCTGGGCAGCGCCCATGTGATGGGCGGTTGCGCCATGGGCGAAGAGCCGAAAAACGCCGTGGCCGACAGCCTTGGGCGGCATCACCAACTGCGTAACCTGTCGATCCACGACGGCTCGCTGTTCCCCACCAGCATCGGCGCCAACCCCCAGCTTTCGGTGTACGGCCTGACTGCGCAACTGGCGACGGCGCTGGCTGAACGTCTGAAAACAGCATGAAAAAACCAGGTATTCGCGGTGTCTATAGTGCTTTCTTCTGAATAAGTTGACTTGGCCGACCGGGATGGCTGCGATACCATCCGGTTCCCCAACGGACTCCGCCAGGACGACGCGATGAACCGAGTGTTGTACCCAGGTACCTTCGACCCGATTACCAAAGGCCATGGCGATCTGGTCGAACGCGCCTCGCGCTTGTTCGACCATGTGATCATCGCGGTCGCGGCCAGCCCCAAGAAAAACCCGCTGTTTCCCCTGGAACAGCGCGTGGAGCTGGCCCGCGAGGTCACCAAGCACCTGCCCAACGTTGAAGTGGTGGGCTTTTCGACGCTGCTGGCGCACTTTGCCAAGGAACAGAACGCCAATGTGTTCCTGCGTGGCCTGCGGGCGGTGTCGGACTTCGAATATGAATTCCAGCTGGCCAATATGAACCGCCAACTGGCGCCGGACGTAGAGAGCCTGTTTCTTACGCCGTCGGAGCGTTACTCGTTCATTTCCTCGACCCTGGTGCGGGAAATCGCTGCATTGGGTGGGGATATCACCAAGTTTGTGCACCCTGCGGTCGCCGATGCGCTGACGCTGCGCTTCAAGAAGTAAGACCGCTCGACCGGCGCCCGCTCGCACTGCGGGCGCCAATGCGGCACAATTGCGCGCATTAGTTTTTCAGATGCCTTGGCAGAGCGCCCTGGCAGGAGTTTCCATGTCCCTGATCATCACCGACGATTGCATCAACTGCGACGTCTGCGAACCCGAGTGCCCGAACGCTGCCATTTCCCAGGGTGAAGAGATCTACGTGATCGACCCCAACCTGTGCACCCAGTGTGTCGGCCACTACGACGAACCCCAGTGCCAGCAAGTATGCCCGGTCGATTGCATCCCGCTGGATGAGGCGCACCCTGAGACTGAAGAGCAGTTGATGGAGAAGTACCGGTTGATTACCGGCAAGGCCTGAGACCTTGTGGTGGCTGGGAGGGCCTCATCGCGGGCAAGCCCGCTCCCACATTTTGACTTGTGAACACCTTCAAATGTGGGAGCTAGCTTGCCTGCGATGAGGCCATTCGCAGCACCCGCGAACCTCAGCTCTGGCACTTGGGGCAAAACACACTCGCCCGCTGCCCCAGCATCACATTGCGCAACTCACTGCCGCAGACCTTGCACGCCTCGCCCCCACGCCCGTAGACAAACAGTTCCTGCTGGAAATACCCCGGCTGCCCATCGCCACCGATAAAGTCGCGCAATGTCGTACCGCCGCGCTCGATGGCGGCCGCGAGGATGCGTTTGATCTCGATCGCCAGCTTCAGGTAACGCCCACGGGAAATGCCCTTGGCCTCCCGGCGCGGGTCGATCCCGGCGGCAAACAGCGCCTCGGTCGCGTAGATATTGCCCACCCCCACCACCACCGCGTTGTCCATGATGAACGGCTTGACCGCCATCGAGCGCCCACGGGACAGCTGAAACAGGCGCTCACCGTCGAACAGGTCAGTCAACGGCTCCGGCCCCAGGCGCAACAGCAGTTCGTGGTTGTGCGGGTCCTGGCTCCAGAGCATCGCGCCAAAGCGCCGGGGGTCGGTGTAGCGCAAGGCCAGGCCCGACTCCAGCTCGATATCCACATGCTCGTGCTTGGCCGCCGGCAGGCCGACTTCCACCAGGCGCAGGTTGCCCGACATGCCCAAGTGGCTGATCAAGGTGCCGACTTCGGCGTTGATCAGCAGGTACTTGGCCCGCCGCTCCACCAGCACGATGCGCTGCCCGGACAGCCGCACATCGAGGTCTTCGGGGATCGGCCAGCGCAGGCGCCGTTCACGCACCACCACGCGGCTGACCCGCTGGCCTTCCAGGTGCGGCGCAATTCCGCGCCGGGTGGTTTCGACTTCTGGCAGCTCAGGCATATTCGTCTCGCGATAGAAAGGTTAGTGCGCGCCCAGCTCGCGGATCGACAACTTCAGGCTCTCGAAGTCGTAGTCCGACAGGCCCACGTAATCCAGCACCAGGTGGCCGATGCTGTCCCATTCATGGTCCACCGTCTGGTTGCCCAGCACCCGATAGGACGCACAAATGTGCTCGGCCATCTTCAGGATCGCCAGCAGGTTTTTCAGCGGGCTGTTGCGCGCCGACTCATCGCTGAAAATCGCCAGGGCGTTGTGGTGGTTGGCGATGGCGTTGGTCACATGCTCCGGCAGGCGCCAGGACTTGGCGGTGTAGTAGCCCACCACCGCGTGGTTGGTGTGGAACGCACGGTTCTCGGTGTCGACCACCCGGCAATAGGGCCCTGCCTTGGCGTAGGAGTCTTCCAGCACGCTCATGTAGTCCGGGAAACGCTTGAGCATCAGCGGCACACCACAATCGTGGAACAGCCCCAGGGCATAAGCTTCGTCCACCGCCTGGGAGCCGGTGCGCTTGGCCAGGGTCAGGCAGGTCATCGCCACATCCTGGGCGGTGTCCCAAAACCGGTTGAGGGTGACGATGGTGTCGTCGCTCATCTCGCCCTTGATCGACTGGGCGTTGATCAGGTTGACGATCGAGCGGCTGCCCAACAGGTTCACCGCGCGCTGGATCGAGGCAATCTTGTTGCTCAGGCCGTAATACGGCGAGTTGACGATTTTCAGCAGCGAGCCGGACAGGCCGGGGTCCTGGGAGATCAGCCGCGCAATCACCTCCAGGTCCGGATCGGGCATGTATTGCTCCATCTGCAAATCCACCATGATTTGCGGTTGGGGCGGCACGCTGATGCCTTGCAGGGCCTGTTGGATCTGTTCGGCGGAAAGCTCTTGGGACATAAATACACACTCTAGGCTAGGGGGCGATTCTAACCCCGATGGGAACCTGACCGACACCTCAAAAGCCGGATTGGAAACCGGAGCAAAATGTGGGAGCTGGCTTGCCTGCGATGGCATCGCTGCGGTGCGACAGACAGACCGAGTCGCCTGGATCGCAGGCAAGCCAGCTCCCACATGTCCGGCGGCGCGGCCAACAACGACACAACACGGTATACTCCCGCTCTTTTTTCCGGAGCGACGTCATGTCCCTGCCAAGCCTGCGTCTCAAAGCCAACGCCGATCGTCGTTTGCGCAACGGCCACCTGTGGGTCTACAGCAACGAAATCGATGTGGCCGCCACCCCACTCCACGGCTTCCAGGCAGGCGACCAGGCCATCCTCGAAGCGGCCGGTGGCAAGACCCTGGGCATCGTGGCCATGAGCCCAAACAACCTGATCTGCGCGCGCCTGCTGTCGCGCGACATCAAGTTGCCATTGGACAAGTCGCTGCTGGTGCACCGCCTCAACGTCGCCCTGTCCCTGCGCGACCGCTTGTTCGACAAGCCGTTCTACCGCCTGGTCTACGGCGACTCCGACCTGTTGCCGGGCCTGGTGGTCGACCGTTTCGGCGATATCCTGGTGGTGCAGATCGCCTCGGCGACCATGGAAACCCATAAAGAAGACGTGATCGCCGCACTGACCCAAGTGCTCAAGCCCAGCGGCATCCTGTTCAAGAACGATTCCGCCGCGCGCGACGCCGAAGGCCTCAACCGCTACGTCGAAACCGTGTTCGGCCTGGTGCCAGAGTGGGTTGCCCTGGAAGAAAACGGCGTGCAATTCGAAGCCCCGGTGATCCAGGGCCAGAAGACCGGCTGGTTCTACGACCACCGCATGAACCGTGCACGCCTGGCCCCGTATGCCAAAGGCAAGCGCGTTCTCGACCTGTACAGCTACATCGGCGGCTGGGGCGTGCAAGCTGCCGCGTTCGGCGCCAGTGAAGTGTTCTGCGTCGACGCCTCGGCTTTCGCCCTTGATGGCGTAGAGCGCAACGCCGCGTTGAACGGTGTTGCCGAGAAAATGACCTGCATCGAAGGCGACGTGTTCGAAGCCCTCAAAGAATTGAAAGCCAGCGAAGAACGCTTCGACGTGATCGTCGCCGACCCACCGGCCTTCATCAAACGCAAAAAAGACATGAAGAATGGCGAGGGCGCCTACCGCCGCCTGAACGAGCAAGCCATGCGCCTGCTCAGCAAGGACGGCATCCTGGTCAGCGCCTCGTGCTCCATGCACCTGCCTGAAGACGACCTGCAAAACATCCTGCTGACCAGCGCCCGCCATCTGGACCGCAATATCCAGATGCTCGAACGTGGCGGCCAGGGCCCGGACCACCCGGTGCACCCGGCGATTGCCGAGACGCGCTACATCAAGAGCATCACGTGCCGGTTGCTGCCCAATAGCTAAGTAACACGCAGATCAAAGGTGGGAGTGGGCTTGCTCGCGATAGCGGTGTATCAGTTACAGATTTTTAATCTGTTACACCGCTATCGCAGGCAAGCCAGCTCCCACCTTTTTTTGTGCAGTGTCAGAAAGATTTTCCTACCGTCGCAAGCCATACGCCCTCAGGAAATTTCCCTCGACGATTTTGATTGAATTCCACTTTTTGCAGACTAGTATCGGTTTCTGGCTTCACTGCGGAAAACAAAAACAATGTCTGATTCCACCTGCTCGCCCGTCCTCGATGGCCCAGCCAAACGCCAGTATCTTTCCCGCTTCATCCTCATCACCTGCATTTCCCTGATCAGTTTCTTCCCGATCAATATCCTGCTGCCTTCATTTCCGGCCCTCGCCGCCAGGTTCGACACGCCCAGCGCCAATGTCGCGCTGTCTATCAGCCTGTTTACCCTGGTCTTTTCGGTCTCCCAACTGATCGCCGGCCCACTCTCGGATAAATGGGGGCGCAAGGAAGTCCTGCTTGGCTGCATCACACTGTCGATCCTGGGGGCGATAGGCTGCACGCTGGCACAGGATTACCTGACCTTCCTGCTGTTTCGCAGCGTGCAGGCCATGGGCTGTGGCTTCTTCGTGCTGGGCCACGCCCTGGTGGAAGACCTGTTCGACGAACAGGACCGGGCTCGCGTGCGCCTGTATTACATGACCCTGAGCGGCTCGTTCGTCGCCCTTTCGCCGCTGATCGGCTCCTGGCTGCAAACCACCTTTGACTGGCAAGGCAGCTTCTACGGGTTCGCGGTGATGGCATTGGGCATGCTGATCCATGCGCTGTGCATCCTGCCCACCAAGTCCGCCAGCCCCCATCGCGCATCGGTGTCGATCATCGCCACCTTGAAAGCCGTGGCCGGCAACCGGGACTTCCTGCGCTACTGGTGGATCGCCGCACTGGTGTTCGCCTGCTACTTTGCCTTGATCAGCGTCACACCCCTGATGTTCATGGATGGGCTGAAACTGTCCGAATACCAGTACGCCCTGGTGCTGATGGTCTACGGCGTGGCCTATCTGCTGGGCGGCGTGGCGGCCTCGTTTCTGCAAAAACGCATCTCGCTGGCCCGGCAAATCAATATCGGCCTGGGGTTACTGCTGGTGGCCGGTGTGCTACTGATGCTGATTGTCAGCCTTGACGCCATCACCACCATAACCCTGCTGATCCCGATGCTGATCAGCGCCCTGGCCGTGACCCTGGTGCGCCCGGCGGCCATTTCGGCGGCGATGCTGCTGTTCTCAAGCAGCGCGGGCACGGCCGCCTCGGCGGGCAACAGCATCATGTTCCTGACGGCCGCCATCAGCAGCGCAGCCCTTGCGCAAACCGGAACGCATTTGCTGATGACCATTGCCGCAAGCTTTATCGTCTTCAGCCTCTGGGGCTGGCTGACAAATACGAGGGTCGGGCGATAAAGCCCCGGGACATGCTTCTCGCCATTCCCTCCCGACGCCAGCGGTGTAGAATCGACCCTATTCATCGCCAGTCATCCCCCGGCGGGTTTATGAGCTCAAGGCCAATGCGCACGGCGATCCCGTAACGTTTGCGGCAACTTCCGGACACACGGCCATTTTTCGGGTGCTCCAGACGTCAATAGAAGCTCACTCCCCTATTTAGTACCTGATTAGCCGCCCGGAGTGCTCCATGCCAGATTACCGCTCGAAAACATCCACCCATGGCCGCAACATGGCCGGCGCCCGCGCACTGTGGCGTGCCACGGGGATGAAAGATGACGACTTCAAGAAGCCGATCATCGCGATTGCCAACTCGTTCACCCAGTTCGTACCGGGCCACGTCCACCTCAAGGACCTGGGCCAACTGGTCGCCCGCGAGATCGAACGTGCTGGCGGCGTAGCAAAAGAATTCAACACCATTGCCGTGGATGATGGCATCGCCATGGGCCATGACGGCATGCTGTATTCCCTGCCGAGCCGCGAGATCATCGCCGACTCCGTGGAGTACATGGTCAACGCCCACTGCGCCGACGCCATCGTCTGCATCTCCAACTGCGACAAGATCACCCCCGGCATGCTGATGGCATCCCTGCGCCTGAACATCCCGGTGATCTTCGTCTCCGGCGGTCCGATGGAAGCCGGCAAGACCAAACTCGCCTCCCACGGCCTGGACCTGGTGGACGCCATGGTCATCGCCGCCGATTCCAGCGCTTCTGACGAGAAAGTCGCGGAATACGAGCGTAGCGCCTGCCCGACCTGCGGTTCGTGCTCCGGCATGTTCACCGCCAACTCGATGAACTGCCTGGTGGAAGCCCTGGGCCTGGCCTTGCCGGGCAACGGTTCGACACTGGCCACCCACAGCGACCGCGAGCAGCTGTTCCTGCAGGCCGGCCGCAACATCGTCGAACTGTGCAAGCGTTACTACACCGACAACGACGAGTCGGTATTGCCACGCAATATCGCCAACTTCAAGGCGTTCGAAAACGCCATGACCCTGGATATCGCCATGGGCGGTTCCACCAACACCATCCTGCACTTGCTGGCCGCAGCGCAAGAAGCCGAGATCGACTTCGACCTGCGCGACATCGACCGCCTGTCCCGGCATGTGCCGCAGTTGTGCAAGGTCGCGCCGAACATCCAGAAGTACCACATGGAAGACGTGCACCGCGCCGGCGGGATCTTCTCGATCCTAGGCTCCCTGGCCCGTGGCGGCCTGCTGCACACCGACCTGCCGACCGTGCACAGCACGTCCATGGCCGAGGGCATCGCCAAGTGGGATATCACCCAGACTGACGACGAAGCCGTGCACACCTTCTTCAAGGCCGGCCCGGCCGGCATCCCGACCCAGACGGCCTTCAGCCAGTCGACCCGTTGGGACACCCTGGACGACGACCGTGAAAACGGCTGCATCCGCAGTGTCGAACACGCGTACTCGCAAGAAGGCGGCCTGGCCGTGCTCTACGGCAACATCGCCCTCGACGGCTGTGTGGTGAAGACCGCTGGCGTGGATGAGTCGATCCACGTGTTCGAGGGTCGCGCCAAGATCTACGAAAGCCAGGACAGCTCGGTGCGCGGCATCCTCGCCGACGAAGTGAAAGAAGGCGACATCGTGATCATCCGCTACGAAGGCCCGAAAGGCGGCCCGGGTATGCAGGAAATGCTCTACCCGACCTCGTACCTGAAATCCAAGGGCCTGGGCAAAGCCTGTGCGCTGCTGACCGACGGGCGCTTCTCGGGCGGCACTTCGGGCCTGTCCATCGGCCATGCTTCGCCAGAAGCCGCTGCCGGTGGCGCGATTGGCCTGGTGCAGGATGGCGACAAGGTGCTGATCGACATTCCGAACCGCTCGATCAACCTGTTGATCAGCGACGAAGAACTGGCCGCACGCCGGGTCGAGCAGGACAAGAAAGGCTGGAAACCGGTGGAGAAGCGTCCGCGCAAAGTCACCACCGCCCTCAAGGCCTACGCCCTGCTGGCCACCAGTGCCGACAAGGGTGCGGTGCGTAACAAGGCCATGCTCGACGGCCTGTAAGCCCCGCCCATAAAAATGCCCCGCCACGTGCGGGGCATTTTTTTGCCTGCCTGAATTGCCAAACCACAGGAGATCAAATGTAGGAGCTGGCTTGCCGGCGATCCAGGCGACCCGGTCTACCTGCCACACCGCAGTGATGCTATCGCAGGCAAGCCAGTTCCCACAGGGTTACTGGATTTCATCGGGCTTGACGATCACCCAGTTCTTGTCCGCCGTCACCGCCAGCCCTTCCTTGGCCTGGGCCGCAGCATGCTTGGCCATCATGCCGTTGAGCTGGGTCATGTACTTGTCCTTGCGGTTGATCCACAAGTGGATGCCGCCTTTGGCCACGTCCACATCGTGAAACAGCATGTAGCCGTCGCTGGTAGGGGTGTCGCCGCCGACCAGTAGCGGTTTTTTCCACTCGTCGATGTAGGTGAGGATCGCCGCATGCTTGCCGGCCATCCAGGTCGCCGGGGTCCACAGGTAGGGGGTCAGTTCCAGGCTGAGGTTGGCCTTTTCATCGTATTTGCCGGCGCTGATCTGCTTGCGGGCAGTGGTCAGCTCGCCAGTCTTGCGGTCCTTGAGCAACAGGCTGACCCCGATGACATTCTGCGGCTTGACGTTGTAGCCGTACTTCGGATCGGAGGCGACCATGCGCACCAGCTCTTCAGAGGCGGCGGTCATCACGTACACGTCGATGCCGTTTTCCATCAGTTTGTTGTACAGCTCGGTCTGGCCGGTGAAGATTTTCGGCGGTTGCACCTCCATGTTCTTCACCACATCGCCTTCAAAGTAGGTGACCGGCACCGGCTTGCCGGAGGCCATCAACTCATCCACGTAACCCTTGAGTTCCTTGAGGGTAAAGCCTGAAAACACCTGGGCGACCCACGGGTAGCAGACCATGTCGTCCACTTCGCACAGGCGATAGTAGTAACTGAACAGACTTTCCTTGTGCTCGGCGGTGTCTTTGAACGGCATAAGCTTGAGCGATGGATCGAGACTGTCGCGGGTGATCAGGCCCTTGTTTTCCATGTACGGCAACAGCGACTCTTCGAGGTCGAAGCGGTAGCTGGTGTTGTCCATGTCGAACACCGCGTAATTGCCCTTGTTGGCGTTGGCCGCAATCATTTCATTGAGTTGCTTGGCGGCGGGTGCCGGCCAGTGCTTCAACTCGGTGGCGGCCATGACCTGGCTGGCAAGCCCCAGGCATAGCGCGGCGGCAAACAGTCTCGACGTGAGCTTCATGTGCGTTTTCTCCCTGAGTGAAAGACATCGACGCTAACAAATCCGTGTGACCGTTCCCGGCACCAGCACGACCGTCTGCGTCCTGAAACCGCCACCGGCATATGTCAGGGCGCCAGGCCCTTATTCCAAAAACGACAGTAGCCATTCCATAAAGGTATTAAATCAATATATTTCAAGCTGTTAGGCTTTCCGGTTCGCAGTCGCACGCTCAGGCGACTGGCAGCCATTTACTTGGAGCTTCAATGAATCTGCCGCTGATTCTCAATCTGCTGGTGTTCCTGGCCTTATTGCTAGGCCTGGCCCAAACCCGTCGCACCCACTGGAGCCTGGCCAAGAAGGTCCTGCTGGCCCTGGTGCTCGGGGTGGTGTTTGGTGTGGTCCTGCACACCATCTACGGCGCCGGCCATCCGGTGCTCAAGGCCTCGATCAGTTGGTTCGACCTGGTGGGCAATGGTTATGTGCAGCTGTTGCAAATGATCGTGATCCCGCTGGTGTTCGCCTCGATCCTCAGCGCCGTGGCCCGCCTGCATAACGCCGCGTCCCTGGGCAAGATCAGCTTCCTGACCATCGGCACGCTGCTGTTCACCACCGCCATTGCGGCGCTGATCGGTATCGGCCTGACCAACCTGTTCGGCCTCACCGCCGAAGGCCTGGTGGCCGGCACCCAGGAACTGGCACGCCTGCAGGTGATCCAGAGTGACTACGCAGGCAAGGTCGCCGACCTGAATATCCCGCAGTTGCTGCTGTCGTTCATCCCGCAGAACCCGTTTGCCGACCTGGCCCGGGCCAAGCCGACGTCGATTATCAGTGTGGTGATCTTCGCTGCGTTCCTGGGGGTTGCCGCGCTGCAACTGCTCAAGGACGACGTGGAAAAAGGCCAGAAGGTGCTGAACGCCATCGACACCCTGCAAGCCTGGGTGATGCGCCTGGTGCGCCTGGTGATGAAGCTGACTCCTTACGGGGTGCTGGCGCTGATGACCAAAGTGGTCGCCAGTTCCAACCTGCAAGACATCATCAAGCTCGGCAGCTTTGTGCTGGTGTCCTACCTGGCGCTGGGGCTGATGTTTGTGGTCCACGGCCTGCTGCTGTCGCTGGCCGGGATCAACCCGCTGCGCTTCTTTCGCAAAGTATGGCCGGTGCTGACTTTTGCCTTCACCAGCCGCTCCAGCGCGGCGAGCATCCCGCTGAGCATCGAGGCGCAGACCCGCCGCCTGGGCATCCCGCAGTCCATCGCCAGCTTCGCCGCCTCGTTCGGCGCGACGATTGGCCAGAACGGCTGTGCCGGCCTGTATCCGGCGATGCTGGCCGTGATGGTGGCGCCGACCGTGGGCATCAACCCGCTGGACCCACTGTGGATCGCAACATTGGTGGCGATTGTGACCTTGAGTTCAGCCGGCGTGGCCGGTGTGGGCGGCGGTGCGACGTTTGCCGCGCTGATCGTGCTACCGGCCATGGGCTTGCCGGTGGCGTTGGTGGCGTTGCTGATTTCCGTGGAGCCGCTGATCGACATGGGCCGCACGGCGTTGAACGTGAATGGTTCGATGACCGCCGGGGCGATTACCAGCCAGATCATGCAGCAGACCGATAAAGAGCTGCTCAATGCCGATGAGCATGCTGAGTTGGCGCAGGCCTGATAGAGCGCTATCGCCGGCAAGCCGGCTCCTACACGGTCCTGTAGGAGCCGGCTTGCCGGCGATGCTTTTAGGCCTTTTCCCAGACTTCGAAGTTGTACGCCGGCTTGTCGCCTTCTGCCGGATTCTGCACATTCGACACCAGCGTCCACCGGTTCAAGTCAAACTCCGGAAACCACGCATCCCCCTGCGGGCTCAACGCAACCCGCGTCAGATACAGGCGATCCGCCTGCTCCAGCCCCTGCGCATACAGTTGCGCGCCGCCGATCAGCATCAGCTCGTCCACGCCCTGCTCCAGCGCCCAGGCCTCGGCTCGCTCAATTGCCGCATCGAGGGACGGAAAAACTTCCGCACCTTCGAGCACCAGATCGGTCTGACGGCTGACCACTATGTTCAAGCGACCCGGCAACGGTCGACCCAGGGAGTCCCAGGTCTTGCGCCCCATAATGATCGGCTTGCCCAGGGTGGTGGCCTTGAAATATTTGAAATCCCCCGGCAAATGCCAGGGCATGCTGTTGTCGACGCCGATCACGCGGTTTTCACCGAGGGCTGCGATCAGGCTTAAAGGGAGAGTTTTTTTCATGGCGACGAGAATACCAGAGGCGCGGGCCAGCGGTTATGCTCCAGGCTCACTGACACAACAGGACGGCGCGTGACTGCTCTGAACCCCCTGCACACACTCTGGCTGACGGAAACCGTGCGCCTGCGTGAAGAACACGCTGGCCCCCTGGAAGACCAGGAAGCCAATCGCCTGGCCCGCAGCCACGGCGGCGACCTGCCGACGCGCATTCAAAACCGCGCGTTGTGGCTGGCCGAGCGTGACGGCCTGCACGCCGCCCTGCTCCACTGGCTGCAAGGCGCACGCCTGGCGCTGATCGTGCTGATGGTGCTGGCCATCGTCAGCGGCGCTGGCCTGGCCTTCGCCGCCCTGGGCAACGGCCTGGCCCCGGTCAATGTGTTCTGGGCCCTGGGCAGCCTGCTGGGCTTGAACCTGATCCTGCTGCTGAGCTGGGCCCTGGGCCTGCTGTTTGCCGGCGAACACAGCGCCAGCCTCGGCCGCCTGTGGTTGTGGCTCAGCGAAAAACTCGCCCGCGATGCCAAGGCCGCGCAACTGGCGCCAGCGCTGTTGTTGCTGCTGCAACGCCATAAGCTCAACCGCTGGGCGGTGGGTGTGCTGGTCAATGGCCTGTGGCTGCTGGCACTGTGCAGCGCGCTGGTGATCCTGCTGACGCTGATGGCCACCCGGCGCTACGGGTTTGTCTGGGAAACCACCATCCTTGGCGCCGACACCTTTGTCAGCGTGACCCAGGCCCTGGGCAGCCTGCCCGCGCTGCTCGGTTTCAGCGTACCCAGCGTGGAGATGATCCGCGCCAGCGGCGATTCGGCGCTGAATATCGAGAGCGCCCGCCAGGCCTGGGCTGCGTGGCTGGTAGGGGTGTTGCTGGTTTATGGCTTGCTGCCAAGGCTGATCCTCGCCGTACTGTGCCTATGGCGCTGGAAACGCGGGCGCGCAGCCCTGGGCCTGGACCTCAACCTGCCCGGCTACAGCCACTTGCGCGAAGCCTTGATGCCCAGCAGCGAACGCCTTGGCGTCAACGATGCCGCGCCGCCGCAGTTGCACCACGTCAGCGGCGGTGCCAGCGACCTGCACAGCGATGGCGCCCTGCTGGTGGCCATCGAACTGGACGACCAGCGCCCCTGGCCGCCCAAGTTGCCGGCCACGGTCAAGGACGCCGGCATCCTCGATAGCCGCGAATCGCGCCACAAACTACTGGAGCAACTGACCCGCTTCCCGCCGGCACGCCTGCTGATCGCCTGCGACCCACGCCGCTCGCCGGATCGCGGCAGCCTCGCGCTGATCGGCGAGCTGGCCCGCAGCGCCAGCGCTACCCGCGTCTGGCTGCTGCAAGCACCACCGGGCCAGGCGCTGGATGCCGAGCGCCTCGGCGATTGGCACAGCGCGTTGCAGCAACTGGACTTGCCCTTCGCCGATTGCGCGCCGCTCACCTGGCTGGAGACCGGTCATGACTAAACCCCTGAAACTGGCGGTGGTCGGCCACACCAACGTCGGCAAGACCTCGCTGCTGCGCACCCTGACCCGAGACGTGGGCTTTGGCGAAGTGTCCCACCGCCCCAGCACCACCCGGCATGTCGAAGGTGCACGCTTGTCGGTCGACGGCGAAGCCTTGCTGGAGTTGTACGACACCCCAGGCCTGGAAGATGCCATCGCCCTGCTCGACTACCTCGAACGCCTCGACCGCCCCGGTGAACGCCTGGATGGCCCGGCGCGCCTGGCGCGTTTCCTCGAAGGCAGCGAAGCCCGCCAGCGCTTTGAGCAGGAGGCCAAGGTCTTGCGTCAGTTGCTGGCGTCCGACGCCGGCCTGTACGTGATTGACGCCCGGGAGCCGGTGCTGGCCAAGTACCGCGACGAGCTGCAAGTGCTAGCCAGTTGCGGCAAACCGCTGCTGCCGGTGCTCAACTTTGTCAGCAGCGCCGAACACCGCGAGCCGGACTGGCGTGAAGCCCTGGCCCGCCTGGGCCTGCACGCGCTGGTGCGCTTTGACAGCGTGGCGCCCCCCGAGGATGGCGAGCGGCGGTTGTATGAAAGCCTCGCCCTGTTGCTGGAAAGCTCGCGACCACAGTTGGAACGGCTGATCCTCGACCAGGAAGCCCAGCGCCAGGCGCGCCAGCTAAGCGCCGCGCGCCTGATCGCCGAGCTGCTGATCGACTGCGCCGCGTGCCGGCGCAGCGTGGTCACCGAGGATGAACAGCAAGCCATCAGCGATCTGCGCAAGGCCGTGCGCCAGCGCGAACAACGTTGCGTCGAGGCCCTGCTCAAACTCTACGGCTTCCGCCCGCAAGACGCTGCAGCCAGCGACCTGCCGTTGCTGGACGGGCGTTGGGGTGATGATTTGTTCAACCCCGAAACCCTCAAGCAACTGGGGGTGCGGGTCGGCGGCGGGATTGCCGCGGGGGCCGCAGCCGGGGCCGGTGTGGATTTGCTGGTGGGCGGCCTGACCCTGGGCGCAGCCGCCCTGGCCGGGGCGATTGCCGGCGGCGCGCTGCAAACCGCGCGCAGCTACGGCAGCCGTCTGCTGGGCAAGATCAAGGGCCAGCGCGAACTGACCGTGGATGACAGCGTGTTGCGCCTGTTGGCCCTGCGCCAGCGCCAGTTGCTCAAGGCCCTGAACCTGCGCGGGCATGCGGCGCTGCACAGCATCAAGGTCGACACCCCGCAGGACAAGAGCTGGCGCGAAGGCAAACTGCCCGACGCCTTGCACAAGGCGCGCGCCCATCCGCAATGGTCATCGCTCAACCCTCACCCAAGGTTGAGCCAGGCCGAGCGCCAGGAACAGATCGAGGCCCTGGCCCAACGCCTGGACGAGGCCTAGGCCGCCAGCAGTTGCCGGGCCTTGGCCTTCAACACCTCAAGGTCGAGCAGCGGCACGTGCATTTCCTTGGCCTGTTCATCCCAGTGGCGCATGCGCAGGCTCACCGCGCACAGCGGGTCCTGCTCGAACGCGCGGGCCTCGTCGGCCGTCATCACCCCGCCCTGGTAACCCAGGGTGCGGCGGCTGGCCTCGCTCAAGCGTGCGTAATAGTCCGGCCGGCTGAAGGTCAGGTAACGCTTGGCCTGCACGTGATACTCCACCAGTTTCGCCAGGCGCTCGCTGAACCCGGCGCGCCGCAAGTAATCGGCGCCCAGGCGTTCGTGGCTGACCACGCCGTAGCCACCCATGTTCGCGCCACCCTGGCCGCAGATATGTCCGATGTCGTGAAAGAACGCCGCCAGCACCACTTCATCGTCGAAGCCTTCGGCCATGGCCAGTTGCGCGGCCTGGGACATATGCTCGATCTGCGACACCGGCTCGCCGATATAATCGGCAGCGCCATGCTGTTCATACAGAGCAAAGACCTCGGC
This sequence comes from Pseudomonas sp. HC1(2025), assembly GCF_058742075.1. Classification (NCBI taxonomy): domain Bacteria; kingdom Pseudomonadati; phylum Pseudomonadota; class Gammaproteobacteria; order Pseudomonadales; family Pseudomonadaceae; genus Pseudomonas; species Pseudomonas sp. HC1(2025). The sequence goes on from NZ_CP196017.1 coordinate 5,511,952, forward strand.
GACTACCTGCTCAGCTTTCATTAGGCCTCTCCCCAGAATTAAGTGATGTAGCGAATTGCAGACCGCTATCGCCGGCAAGCCAGCTCCTACAGGGTGAATTGTGAACACCTTCAAATGTGGGAGCTGGCTTGCCGGCGATAAGGCCATCAGCCCCAACGAATATTATTGACCTGCCACTTTCTCCGACTTGCCGTCATAGCGCTTGCGCCATTCAGCCAGGATGTTGTCACGGTTCTTCGAGGCCCAGGCAAAGTCGTTCTTGATCAGGCGCTGCTCATAGTCCGCCGGCAATTCGGTCTGCGGCTTGGCAATGCCCGGCTGGGCCAGCACCGCGAAGTTTTCCTTGTACAGCTCCATCGCTGCGGGGCTGGCGGAGAAGTCGGCGAGTTTCTGCGCTGCTTCCGGGTGGGCCGTACCCTTGATCACCGCAGTGGCTTCGATATCCCAGCCCAGGCCTTCCTTGGGCAAGACGATGTCCAGCGGCGCGCCCTGGCGTTTCAACTGCACCGCCGGGTATTCGAAGGAAATGCCGATCGGGAACTCACCCGAAGCCGCCAGCTTGCACGGCTTGGAACCGGAGTGCACGTACTGGCCGATGTTCTGGTGCAGGTCATCCATGTACTGCCAGCCCTGCTTCTCACCGAAAGTCTGCAACCAGGCGCTGACGTCGAGAAAACCGGTGCCGGACGACGCCGGGTTAGGCATGACGATCTTGCCCTTGTACTCGGGCTTGGTCAGGTCCTGCCAGCTGATGGGTTTGCTCAGGCCCTGTTTCTCGGCTTCGACGGTGTTGAAGCAGATCGTCGCGGCCCACACGTCCATGCCGACCCAGGCCGGTGGGTTGGCGGCATCGCGGTAGTTCTTGCCAATCTTGTCCAGATCCTTTGGCGCATAGCTTTGCAGCATGCCTTGCTGATCGAGGATCGCCAGGCTGGAAGCCGCCAGGCCCCACACCGCATCGGCTTGCGGGCGGGCTTTTTCTGCCAGCAGCTTGGCGGTGATGATCCCGGTGGAGTCGCGCACCCACTTGATCTCGACGTCCGGGTTGGCCGCCTCGAAGGCTTTTTTGTAGGTCTTCAACTGCTCGGCTTCAAGGGCCGTGTACACGGTCAACTCGGTCTTGGCAGCAAAGGCATTCAGGCTGAACGCGGTGAGCACAGCAGCGGCGAGGGCCAGGGGCTTGAACATGGTGCGTTTCCTTGTGGGGGGCAGAGTTATTGACCGGGCGCGGTTTGGCGCCAGGCCTGGGAGCGGCGCAACAAACCGCGTGAGGCCCACGCCAGCAGCAGCGAGACGCTGGCTGAGGTGAACAGAATCAGGGTCGACATGGCCGCCGCGCCGCCTACGTTGCCGGCGTCGTCCATGTTCAGCACGGCCACTGCGGCGAGGATGGTGTCGGGGCTGTAGAGAAAGATCGCGGCTGATACGGTGGTCATCGCCGAGACAAACAGGTAGCGCAGGATGTCCAACAGCGCCGGCAGGCAGATCGGTACGGTCACCCGCAAAAAGTGGCGGTACAGCGGCGCCTTGAGCGACAGCGCGGCGGCTTCGAACTCGGCGTCGAGTTGGCGCAGGGCCGTGGTGGCGGTCATTTGCGCGGTGGTCAAATAGTGAGCAATGGTGCACACCACCAGCAGCGTCATGGTCCCGTAGAGCACATGCAGCGGGTTGCCGTTGAGGTTGAAAAAGAACACGTAGCCCAGGCCCAGCACCAGGCCCGGCACCGCCATCGGCACAAAGCTGAGCATGCGCAGCGCCAGGTTGAGGCCTTTTTGCCCCTTGGTCTTTTCCATCAGATAAGCGCCGGTGAAGATCAGTACGCTGCCGATCAGTGCGGTGCAGATCGCCATGGTCAGGCTGTTGCGATAGGCCAGCCAGCCGCCGCCGGCGGTGTCATTGAACTGGTAGTGGTTGAGCGACAGCGACAGGTTGTACGGCCAGAACTTCACCAGCGACGAATACACCGCCATGCCGAACACCAACAGCAGCACCGCGCAGATCAGCAGCACAATCGCCAGGTAGCAGCCATCACGCAGGCGCGATGGCGCCGGCTGGAACACCTGGGCGCGGCCGCTCATGGAGTCGCCGTGGCGCCGGCGCAGCCAGGTATCCACCGCAAAACTGAGCAGCGCCGGCAACAGCAGCACCATGCCGATCAGGGCACCACGACCGAATTGCTGCTGGCCGACCACGGCCTTGTAGGCTTCCAGCGCCAGCACTTGATAGTCGCCGCCCACCACCACCGGCACGCCGAAGTCGGTGATGGTCAGGGTGAACACCAGGCAGAACGCGGCGAACACCGCCTGGCGTGTCGCCGGCCAGGTGATGCTGCGAAACGCCCGGGCCGGGCTGGCGCCCATGCTTGAGGCGGCATCGAACAGCCGCGCGTCCGCCAGGGACAACGCCGACAGCAGGATCATCAGCGCGTGGGGAAAGGTGTAGATCACTTCACCGAGGACAATCCCCCAGAAGCCGTAGATGTTGTCTGACAGCAACCCGCGCAACATGCCCTGGTTGCCGAACAGGTACACCAGGGCGATGCCCGGCAACATCGACGGCGCCATCAGCGGCAGCAACGACAGGCCGCGCCAGAGGGTCTTGCCGGGAATCAGCGTGCGTTGCAGGGCGTAGGCAAACAGGTAGGCCAGGGGTACGACAATGATCGCGACGCTCAGGGAAACCTTCAGGCTATTGCCCAGCAACCAATGGAAGTTGGCGCTGGTCAGCAACTCGCGCGCGGCCACCAGGCCGCCGCCCTGGCCGTCTTCGGCGCTGAAACCGCGCCAGAAGATCGCCAGCAACGGCAGCAGCACGGCGACGCCCAACAGGCACAGCAACAGCAGCTTGCCGCCCAGAACAAAGATGCGGTCGCCGATTTGCGCACGGGAAGCCTGGCGGGCCACGCGGCCGGGTACCGGCAGGCTCATATCAACGGCCATCTCAGGCAAACACCTGCAGGCTGCGCGGTGGCAGTGCCACCCAGATGTCCTGGGCGCCCAGGCGCGGCATGGCTTCCGGCGCCAGTTCGGCCAGCAGCGGATGGCCGGGCAACTGGTCCAGTTCAAAGCTCATGCGGCAACGGTTGCCGAGGAAGGTGATCTCGCGGACCTTGGCCGGGAACAGGTTTTCTTCGTGTACCGGCGGGTTGACGCTGATCGCCTCCGGCCGGCAGAACAGGCGGCCCGACGCGGCTTTGCCGCAGTCATCGGCCAGGCGCACGTTCATCCCGCCGACCTGGGCGTGGCTGGCGCTGTTGCGGCTGAACGGCAGCCAGTTGCCCTGACCGACAAACTCGGCCACGAACGGCGTGGCCGGGCGGTCGTAGATTTCTTGCGGGGTGGCGTACTGCTCGACCTTGCCGTTGTTCATCACGGCGATGCGGTCGGCCATCAGCATGGCCTCGTCCTGGTTGTGCGTGACCATCAGGGTGGTGATGCCCAGGCGGCGTTGCAGTTGGCGCAGCTCGGTACACAGGTGCTCGCGCACCCGGGCATCGAGGGCCGACATCGGTTCGTCCAGCAGCAACAACGACGGGGCCGGCGCCAGGGCACGGGCCAGGGCGACGCGCTGTTGCTGGCCGCCGGACAGTTGGCCGGGGTATTTTTTTTCGCTGCCGGTCAGGCCCACCAGTTCCAGCATCTGCGCCACGCGCTTGCGCACTTCATCGCGACCGCTGCCGGTCAGGCCGTAGCCGATGTTGGCCTCGACGCTGAGATTGGGAAACAGCGCGTAGGACTGGAACAGAATGCCGTAGTCCCGCGCCTGGGGTGCCAGTAGGGAAACGTCGCGATCACCCAGGTACAACTCGCCGCTGTCCTGGCGTTCCAGGCCGGCGATGCAGCGCAGCAAGGTGGTCTTGCCGCAGCCCGAAGGGCCGAGCAGGCACACCAGTTCACCGGCGGCGACGTCCAGGGACACATGGTCCAGGGCAGTAAAGGCGCCAAAGCGCTTCTGGATACCACGCACCTTCATCGGCGCGCCGGGGTTGAGCTGGGCTGTGTTCATGGTGGCACCTCATCAAACTGATGAAGGCCATGCTAGGCAGCAAATGCGTCCCTGGTGTGGCAGGAAGGCAAAAGCGGGTGATAGTGGTATTGGTGGATTTGGGTAGAGGTATAGCCTTGGGGTGTTTGGTCTACCGCTATCGCAGGCAAGCCAGCTCCCACATTTGAATGTATTCACAGATCAAAATGTGGGAGCTGGCTTGCCTGCGACGGCGATTTCAAAACCATCAAAAATCTTTCAGAGTGGCGACATTTCCTGCGCCAACCCCAGAAAAGCCGCCGGCAACCGCGCACCTTTGCGCTCTTTAAGGCAGTACAGGTACTCGGGAATCTGCGGCGCATTCTCGATGGTCAGCACTCGCAGTTGCGGGTCATGGGGCACTTCCTGGCGGGCGATGATACTGATGCCGATGTTGCGCAGCACCGCCTCGCGAATCGATTCGCGGCTGCCGATTTCCAGCAGCGGCCCATAACTCACGCCAGCGCCCTTGAGCATCTCTTCAGTCAGGCGCCGGGTGGTGGACCCTGCCTCGCGCATCAACAGGGTATGCCCCGCCAGCGCACTGAGCGGCACATGCTCCAGCACGGCCAACGGGTGATTGCGATGCACCGCCAGTACCAGTGGATCGGTGCCCAGCACCCGGCGGATCAGGCGCGGGTCGTCCAGCAGTTGCGAGGAGGCGGCGACGTCCACCCGGTAATCATCCAGGGCTTCGAGGACCTGCTGGGAATTGCCGATTTCCACCGCCACTTCCACGTGGGGCAAGCGCTCACGAAAGGTTTTCACCAGGTCGAGGATGTAATAGGGCGCGGTCGCGGCGATCCGCAACGTGCCCTGGACCTGGCCACTGTTGCGCAGGAAAAACTCGATATCCGCTTCCTGTTGCAACAGCGCCTTGACCATCGGCATCAACCGCGCGCCTTCGTCGCTGACGGTGAGGCGGCGGCCACCGCGGTAGAACAGCTCAACTGCGTACTGGCTTTCCAGATGGCGGATCTGGGTGGTCACCGTGGGTTGGCTCAGGCCGAGTTTTTTCGCCGCCTGGGTAATACTGCCCAGGCGGGCAACCATGTAAAACGCCTTCAACTCGGCACTCAGCACACCACCCTCTCATCGACTATTTGCGCAGCAGGCGCAGACCATTGAACACCACCAGCAGGCTCACGCCCATGTCGGCGAACACCGCCATCCACATAGTGGCCATGCCCATGAAGGTGACCGCCAGGAAGATCGCCTTGATCACCAGCGCCAGGGCAATGTTCTGCTTGAGGATACTCGACGTTTGTCGCGACAAGCGTATGAATGCCGGAATCTTGCGCAAATCATCGTCCATCAGTGCCACGTCGGCGGTCTCGATGGCCGTGTCGGTGCCCGCTGCAGCCATGGCAAAGCCAATCTCGGCGCGGGCCAGGGCCGGGGCGTCGTTGATGCCGTCGCCGACCATGCCGACCCGGTGGTTTTTCCCGTACAGGTCCTCGATAGCCTTGAGCTTGTCGGTGGGCAGCAGGTCGCCCTGGGCCTGGTCGATGCCCACCTGGGCGGCAATTGCCTGGGCGGTGTGGGTGTTGTCGCCGGTGAGCATCAGGGTCTTGATACCCAGCTCGTGCAACTGCTGGATGGCTTCGCGGCTGCTGTCCTTGACCGTATCGGCCACGGCGAACAGCGCCAGCGGGCCAGATGTGTCGAGCAGCAGCACCACCGACTTGCCTTGTTTTTCCAGGGCGAAGAGTTTCTCTTCGAGGGCCGGCGAGCACAGGCCCAGTTCTTCCACCAGGCGATGGTTGCCCAGGTGATAGACCTGGCCATTGATCTCGCCGCGCACCCCGCGCCCGGCCAGGGCTTCGAAGTTATCCACAGCCTGTAGCGGGAGTTTTTTATCCACAGCGGCATTGGCGATCGCCAGCGACACCGGGTGGTCGGAACGCGCGGCCAGGCTGGCGGCCAAGGCCGGCGCGCGGTCCTCCAAGTTGGGGAACAACGCCAGGTAGTCGGTCTGCACCGGCTTGCCGTGGGTGATGGTGCCGGTCTTGTCCAGGGCCAGGTAGTCGAGCTTGTAGCCGGCCTCCAGGTACACGCCGCCCTTGATCAGGATGCCTTTGCGCGCAGCGGCAGCCAGGCCGCTGACGATGGTCACCGGGGTGGAAATCACCAGGGCACAAGGGCACGCGACCACCAACAGCACCAGGGCGCGGTAGATCCAGTCAAACCACACCGCGCCCATGAACAGCGGCGGGATCACGGCCACGCCGAGGGCAAACAGGAACACCGCCGGGGTGTAGATTTTCGAGAAGCTGTCCACAAAACGCTGGGTCGGCGCCCGCGAGCCCTGGGCCTGTTCCACTGCGTGGATGATGCGCGCCAGGGTCGAGTTGTTGGCGGCAGCGGTCACCCGGTATTCCAGGGAACCGGCCTGGTTGATGGTGCCGGCGAAGACTTTATCGCCCACGGTCTTCTCGATCGGCAGGCTCTCGCCGGTGATCGGCGCCTGGTCGATGGTGGACTGGCCGGCAGTGACTTCGCCGTCCAGGCCAATGCGCTCGCCGGGACGTACCCGCACGACAGCGCCCAGTTCAATGGTCTTGACCTCTTGTTCGACCCAGCTACCGTCAGCCTGACGCACCGTGGCCCGCTCCGGGGTCATCTGCATCAAGCCACTGATGGCATTGCGCGCACGGTCCAGGGACTTGGCCTCGATCAACTCGGCCACGGTAAACAGGAACATCACCATCGCCGCTTCCGGCCACTGGCCGATCAGGATCGCACCGGTCACGGCGATGCTCATCAGCGCGTTGATGTTCAGGTTGAGGTTTTTCAGGGCAATCCAGCCCTTTTTGTAGGTGGTGAGGCCGCCACTGAGGATCGACACCAGCGCTACCAGCGCCACCACCCAGGTCGGGGCCGCGTCGGTGAAATGGATCACCTCTGCTGCCAGGGCGCAAAAACCAGACAGGGCCAGCGGCCACCAGTGCTTCTTGGCCGGTGGTGCGGCGGCCGGCACGCCCTCCTCGATCGGATCGGCCTGCATGCCCAGGGACTTGATGGCCTCGACGATCGGCGCGGTGCTCGGCAGGTCGTGGGTCACGCCGAGGATACGGTTGATCAGGTTGAATTCCAGTTGCTGCACACCGGCCATCTTGCCCAGTTTGTTCTGGATCAGCGTCTGCTCAGTGGGGCAGTCCATGGCCTCGATGCGGAAGGTACTCAGGCGCGCGTTGGCGCTGGTTGCTTGCGTCAACGTCACCAGCGACGGGGCTGCGGCGCCGGAACAGCAGGAGCCGCCACCGTGATCATGCTTTTTCACAGGCGCAAGCTTTTGCGCGTGATCATGATGGCTATGATCATGGCCGTGGTCGTGATGGCTGTGATCATGGTCGTGATCATGATCGTGGCTGTGGTCGTGCTTGTGCGGGGTGCGCAGGGAATCGCTCATTGTGTCGCGTCCATGAAGGTGCCTGTTGCCAAGTAAAGACCCTGTAGCCACTATAGGGTCAAGCACCCTTTTGGAGATTGCTGCGATGAAGATCGGCGAACTGGCAAAACTGACCGACTGCCCGGTGGAAACCATCCGTTATTACGAGAAAGAAGGCCTGCTGCCACCACCGGCGCGCAGTGAGGGCAACTACCGGCTGTACACCCAGGCGCACACCGAGCGCCTGACCTTTATCCGCAACTGCCGCAGCCTGGACATGACCCTGGAGGAAATCCGCAGCCTGCTCGGCCTGCGTGACAGCCCCCAGGACCAGTGCGAGAGCGTGAATGCACTGATCGACGAGCATATCCATCACGTCAAGGCGCGGATTGACGGGTTGCTGGCCTTGCAGACACAACTGCTCGACCTGCGCCAGCGCTGTGGCGAAGGGCCGGAGATCGACCAGTGTGGGATTTTGCAGCGGCTGGAGGTCAGTGGGAGTGTGGCGGCCAGTGAGGCGGAGCACTCACATGTGGGCAGAAGCCACGGCCACTAACTCATGTGAACACCAACTAAATGTGGGAGCGGGCTTGCTCGCGATAGCGGTGGGCCAGTCGATTAAGATGTCGACTGATACCCCGCTATCGCGAGCAAGCCCGCTCCCACATTTTTTGACCGCGTTTAGATCAAACCGCCATCGGCGCCGTCATCGGCGCATGGTGCTCATAGCCTTCCAGCGAGAAGTCGCCAGGCTCGATCAGCTCCAGCCACTCCGGCTGGTACACCCCGGTCTTGGCAAACTCCGGCACGCGCTCGCTGATCACCAGCTTCGGCGCGGCAAATGGCTCGCGCTTGAGCTGTTCGCTGAGCATGTCCAGGTGGTTCTCGTAGACGTGCGCATCACCGATGAAATAGGTGAACCAGCGCGGCGTGTAGCCGGTCAGGCGCCCGATCAGGCTCAGCAGCGCGGCGCCTTCGGTGAGGTTGAACGGCGTGCCCAGGCCCAGGTCGTTGGAACGGATGTAGAGGGTCAGGGAGATTTCCCTGGTCTCGACATTCGGGTGGAACTGGTACAGCAGGTGGCACGGCGGCAAGGCCATTTCATCGAGCTGGGCGCAGTTCCAGCCGTGGAACAGGATGCGCCGGCTGCCCGGGTCCTTGATGATGGTGTCGACACACTGGCGGATCTGGTCGATGGCCTTGTACAGCACCACGTAGGCCTGGCCGTCTTCCTCGCCTTCGGCGATCTGGCGATAGCCCTGGGCCAGGGTCTGCTCGATAGCGGCCTGGTTGCTTAGCGGGATCTGCTTGTACGCCGGCCATTTGCGCCATTGCACGCCGTAGATCTCGCCCAGGTCGTCCTCGCCCTGGCGGAACGGGTTGGCCAGCCACTGCGCGTTTTCGTTGGCGTTCTGGTCCCAGACCTTGCAGCCCAGGGCGCGGAATTCGGCGGCGTTATTCACCCCACGCAAAAAGCCGCACATCTCGCCAATCGCCGATTTGAAGGCCATTTTGCGGGTGGTGATGGCCGGGAAGCCTTCCTGCAGGTCAAAGCGCAACATCGCACCGGGGAAGCTGATGGTGTTCACGCCAGTGCGGTTGGCCTGCTTGGTACCGTTGTTGATGACGTGGGAAACCAGCTCGAGATATTGCTTCATGACATTACCTGTATCGGTGAAGCCGAGGCCCTCGGGCCTCGGCGTTCGAATTTATAGCGCAGTGGTCTTGATCGCCTGTGGGCGGTTGTAAGCCCACCAGAGCAGGCCCAGGCCAACAAGAATCATCGGAATGCTCAGTACCTGACCCATGGTCAGCCAGCCGAACGCCAGGTAGCCCAACTGCGCATCCGGCACCCGCACGAACTCGACGATGAAACGGAAAATCCCGTAGAACAGGGCGAACATCCCCGAAACCGCCATGGTCGGCCGCGGTTTGCGCGAGTAGATATAGAGGATCAGGAACAGCGCCACGCCTTCAAGGGCGAACTGGTACAACTGCGACGGATGGCGCGCCAACTGCGCCGGGTCGCTGAACGGCGGGAACACCATGGCCCACGGCACATCGGTCGGCTTGCCCCACAGCTCGGCGTTGATGAAGTTACCGATCCGCCCGGCACCCAGGCCGATCGGCACCATCGGCGCGACAAAATCCATCAGTTGGAAGAACGACTTACCGTTGCGCCGGCCAAACCACCAGGCCGCGAGCATCACGCCGATAAAGCCGCCGTGGAACGCCATGCCGCCCTTCCATACCTCGAAAATCAGGGTCGGGTTGGCCAGGTACGCGCTCAGGTCGTAGAACAGCACATAGCCCAGGCGCCCGCCGACGATCACGCCCATCGACATCCAGAACACCATGTCGGAGAGCTTCTCCTTGGTCCAGGTCGGGTCGAAGCGGTTCAGGCGTCGGGAAGCCAACAGCCAGGCGCCGCCGATGCCGATCAGGTACATCAACCCGTACCAGTGGATTTTCAGCGGACCGATGGCCAGGGCCACCGGGTCGATCTGCGGGTAAGGCAGCATTGCGACTCCTCGTTAAAACATTCGTTATTGCGCACGGACCTTGCCGGTGGACGATTAAGCCTGCGTTACAGCAGCTCAATCAAATGAAGAAGTTCGCACCCGCGCCAAGCAGCCTGGCATGTTAACGGATGGGAGGCATCTGGCCCAACTTCGATACGATGGATAGCCGGCGGTTCTATGGGTAGAGTGAGAAAAACACAAAGGATCGCCTTATGTGCCTGATTGTTTTCGCCTGGCGGCCGGGCCATGCCCAGCCGCTGATCGTCGCGGCCAACCGTGACGAATTCTACGCCCGGCCCAGCCTGCCCTTGGCCCAGTGGCCGGATGCACCGCAGGTGTATGCCGGTCGCGACCAGGAAGCGGGGGGCACTTGGCTGGGGGTCGGCGCCGATGGACGGTTTGCCGCGCTGACCAATATCCGCGACCCGCACCAGCCACCGGCGCGCAAGTCCCGCGGCGAGTTGGTAGCGCGCTTTCTCGGCGGTTCTCTGCCGGTTGCCGACTACTTGGCCGAGGTTAACGGCAGATCGATTGAATATGCCGGATTCAACCTGTTGCTTGGCACGCCGCACGAGCTGTGGCACTACAACGCCAATGAATCGGCCCCCACCCAACTGTCGGCCGGGATCTATGGTTTATCCAACGCCGGGCTGGATACGCCCTGGCCAAAGCTGCTCAAGGCCAAGACGGCACTGGCCCAAGTGCTGAGTGATCCGCAGCCGGATGCCTTGCTGGGAATTTTGAGCGACCCGCAGACCGCTCCTTTTGCCGAGTTGCCGGATACCGGGGTGGGGTTGGCTACGGAGAGTTTGTTGTCGAGTGTGTTTATCGCCAGCCCCAGTTATGGGACGCGGGCGAGTACCGCGCTGATTGTGCATGCCGATGGGCTGCGACATATGCTCGAACGCAGCTTTGGGCCCCATGGGGGGCGGTTGGGCGAGGTGGAACTCAAGATCTAACAGCGCCGCAGGTCAACTGTGGGAGCGGGCTTGCCCGCGGTAGCATTGGATCAGTCGGCATCTTAGTTGACTGACCTACCGCAATCGCGGGCAAGCCCGCTCCCACATTTTTTAGAGGGTTTTCGTCGCGGTCGGATTGATCATCCGCGCCAACCCCAGGCTTTTCAGGGCCAATTGCAGCGAGCTGTGGATAACTTGCGGGTTGTCGATGGTCATCAGTTCCGCCAGCAAGTCCTTGGCCTTGCTCAGGTTGATCTGGCGCAGCATCCACTTGACCTTGGGCAAGTTGGTGGCGTTCATCGACAGGCTGTCAAAGCCCATGGCCATCAACAGCACCGCCGCCGCCGGATCACCGGCCATTTCCCCACAGATACTCACCGGCTTGCCTTCGGCATGGGCATCGCGCACCACGTTCTGCAAGGCTTGCAGCACCGCCGGGTGCAGGTAGTCGTAGAGGTCGGCCACCCGTGGGTTGTTGCGGTCCACGGCCAGCAGGTATTGGGTCAGGTCGTTGGAGCCCACCGACAGGAAGTCCACCTGCCGCGCCAGTTCCTTGGCCTGGTACACCGCGGCCGGGATTTCGATCATCACGCCAATCGGCGGCATCGGCACGTCGGCGCCTTCGTCGCGCACTTCGCCCCAGGCCCGGTGGATCAGGTGCAGGGCTTCTTCCAGCTCATGGGTGCCGGAGATCATCGGAAGGAGAATGCGCAGGTTGTTCAGGCCTTCGCTGGCCTTGAGCATGGCGCGGGTCTGGACGAGGAAGATTTCGGGGTGGTCGAGGGTAACGCGGATACCGCGCCAGCCAAGGAAGGGGTTGTCTTCCTTGATGGGGAAATAAGACAGTGACTTGTCGCCGCCGATGTCCAGGCTGCGCATCGTCACCGGTAACGGATGGAAGGCGGACAGTTGCTCGCGATAAATCGCCAGCTGCTCCTTCTCGCTCGGGAAACGTTGGTTGATCATGAACGGCACTTCGGTGCGGTACAGGCCCACCCCTTCAGCGCCACGTTGTTGCGCACGCGCCACGTCCGCCAGCAGGCCAGTATTGACCAGCAGCGGTACACGGTGGCCGTCGAGGGTCACGCAGGGCAGTTCGCGCAGGGCATCGAGCCCCTGGGACAGCTGGCGCTCCTCCTCGACAACTTCGGCGTACTGCTTGCGCAGCACCTCGCTGGGGTTGGTGAACACCTCGCCACGGTGCCCGTCGACGATCATCGAAATGCCGTCGACCTTGGAATACGGCAGGTCCACCAGGCCCATCACTGTCGGGATGCCCATGGCACGGGCCAGGATCGCCACGTGGGAGTTGCCCGAACCCAATACCGAGACCAGGCCCACCAGTTTGCCTTCCGGCACTTCGCCGAGCATGGTGGCGGTCAGTTCTTCACTGATCAGGATGGTGTTGTCGGGGTAGACCAGGTTGGTGGTGCGGTCTTCCTGCAGGTAGGCCAGCAGGCGCCGACCGAGGTCGCGCACATCCGAGGCGCGCTCGCGCAGGTAGGCGTCGTCCATCAATTCAAAGCGGTTGACGTGATCGGTGACCACCTGGCGCAGCGCGCCCTGGGCCCACTGGCCGGTCTTGATCACGGTCTTGACTTCGTTACCCAGGGACGCGTCGTCGAGCATCATCTGGTACACGTCGAACAGCGCCCGTTCTTCGGGGCGCAACTGGGTGGCCAGCTTGGTCGACAGGTTGCGCATATCGGCGCGCACGCCTTCCAGGGCGGTCTTGAACAGTTTGATTTCCGCGTCGATGTCGTCGACGGACTTGTCCGGCACCACATCGAGGTCGGCCGGCGGCAGCATGACCACCGCAGTACCGACCGCCGCACCCGGCGAACCCGGTACGCCGACGAACTTGGCTTCCTGGATACCCTTGCCCTGGCGCCCCAGGCCGCGAATCGAGCCGGTGGCTTCGGCGTGGGCGATCACCCCGGCCAACTGCGCGCTCATGGTCACGAGGAAGGCTTCTTCACCTTCATCGAACTGGCGGCGTTCTTTCTGCTGGATGACCAATACGCCGACAACGCGGCGGTGGTGGATGATCGGTGCGCCGAGGAATGAGGCATAGCGCTCTTCACCGGTTTCGGCAAAGTAGCGATAACGCGGGTGATCGGCCGCGTTTTCAAGGTTCAGGGGTTCTTCACGCGTCCCCACCAGGCCCACCAGACCTTCATTGGGCGCCATGCTGACCTTGCCGATGGAGCGCTTGTTCAAGCCCTCCGTGGCCATCAGCACAAAACGGTTGGTCTCGGGGTCCAGCAGGTAAACCGAGCAGACCTGGCTGCCCATGGCTTCCTTGACGCGCAACACAATAATCCCCAACGCCGCCTTGAGATCCTTGGCGGAGTTAACTTCCTGGACGATCTTGCGCAGCGTATTGAGCATGGCTCGGGGTCGAACTCCGTCGTCAGTCGCGCGCTAAAAGGCGCGGGGCAAGCTCTTTGAGAGCGCGACGATAAACCTCGCGCTTGAATGTCACCACCTGACCCAACGGATACCAATAACTGACCCAGCGCCAGCCATCGAACTCCGGTTTACCGGTCAAATCCATACGCACCCGCTGCTCGTTGGAGACAAGGCGCAGCAGAAACCACTTTTGCTTCTGGCCGATGCACAGCGGTTGGCTGTGGGTACGCACCAGGCGTTGCGGCAAACGATAGCGCAACCAGCCTCGGGTACAGGCCAGAATTTGCACATCTTCGCGCTCCAGGCCGACTTCTTCGTTCAACTCACGGTACAGGGCGTCTTCAGGGGTTTCATCGGGGTTGATCCCACCCTGGGGAAACTGCCAGGCATCTTGGTTGATTCGGCGAGCCCATAGCACCTGTCCGGCATCATTCGTAAGAATAATCCCGACATTTGGACGGAAACCATCGGGGTCGATCACGGCAACAACCTCGCAAACGCATGTCGCCGCATTGTTCCACAAAGCTTGTTGCAGCGGCAACGAGGCTGCTTACCTTATGTGCACTCTTGTGAAAAGACCGTATTCTGGACGCCTTTTTACAGACTTTTCAGCGAGTAACCGCAATGCGCCTGGCTTTATTCGACTTGGACAACACGCTTTTGGGCGGCGACAGTGACCACGCCTGGGGTGATTACCTGTGTGAGCGCGGCATCCTCGATGCCGTTGCCTACAAGACCCGCAACGACGAGTTCTACCAGGATTACCTGGCCGGCAAGCTGGACAACGCCGCGTACCTGAACTTCAGCCTGGAGATCCTCGGCAGCACCGAGATGGCCCAGCTCGACGAATGGCACCGCGACTTCATGCGCGACTGCATCGAGCCGCTGATGCTGCCCAAGGCGGCTGAACTGCTGGCCAAGCACCGCGCCGCCGGTGACACGCTGGTGATCATCACCGCCACCAACCGCTTTGTCACCGCGCCGATTGCCGCACGTTTGGGGGTTGAAACCCTGATCGCCACCGAATGCGAGATGGCCGATGGCCGCTACACCGGGCGCAGCACCGATGTACCGTGCTTTCGCGAGGGCAAGGTCACGCGCTTGAATCGTTGGCTGGAAGAGACCGGGTATAGCCTGCAAGACAGCTATTTCTATAGCGACTCGATGAATGACCTGCCGCTGCTGGAGCAGGTGACCCACCCGGTGGCGGTGGATCCGGACCCGAATCTGCGGGCCGAGGCCCAGAAGCGTGGCTGGCCGGTGATTAGCCTGCGCGGCTGATAAAGCTTTCGCGAGCAAGCCCGCTCCCACATTCGACTGCATTCCAAAGGTGGAACCCGATCAAATGTGGGAGCGGGCTTGCTCGCGAATGAAGGCGACCCGGTTTCAAGCCTTAAACGGGTTTGGCACCCATCAACCCGGCAATCGCCACAAACCCCACCAGGCTGACAACCGCCAGGGCCAGGGTGAATTTCGCACTGCCCGTACCGCCCAGCCGCAGGCGATTGAGGCGCACCACCAGCCAGAACCAGGCAAGCGCCGCCACGGTGTAGATCACGCTGGAGCCCAGGATCCATGTCTGCCCCAATGGCCAGCCGATCAGGTGCACCAGCCACCAGCCGGTAAACGGCATGCTTACCAGGCTTACGCCCATCAACAACCAGACAAACAGCCATGGCCGGTGCAACGTAACCGCCGGGCCGGCGGCGCGCTTGCGCCAGCTCAGTACGGCCAGCGCCAGGCCACTGGCCAACAGCAGCACTGTTGCCACCATGTGGATCGTCTTGAGGGTCGTCAGATATTCCATGCTCTCGATTCCTTAAAGGCCGCCCAGTCAGCGTAGTCGCTCAACCGAGGAACAGCTGATAGGCCGGGTTGTCACTTTCATCCCAATACGGGTAGCCAATCGCTTCCAATGCCGCTGGCACCAGGTGGCGCTCGTTGGCCGGCACTTGCAGCCCAGCCACCACACGGCCATCGGCCGCGCCGTGGTTGCGATAGTGGAACATCGAAATGTTCCAGCGCCCGCCCAACTTATTCAGAAAGTTGAACAAAGCCCCAGGACGCTCCGGGAACTCGAAGCGGAACACCACTTCATTGCTGACATGCGCCGCATGCCCGCCGACCATATGGCGGATGTGCAGCTTGGCCAGTTCGTTCTCGGTCAGGTCCAGCACCGGGAAACCCTGCTCGCTCAGGCTGGCAATCAACGCGCTGCGCGGGTCGGTTTCCGGGTGGGTCTGCACCCCGACAAAAATGTGCGCTTCGCTGCCGGAGTGGTAGCGGTAGTTGAATTCGGTGATCTGGCGCTTGCCCACGGCCTCGCAGAAGGCCTTGAAGCTGCCCGGGCGCTCGGGGATGGTCACGGCAATGATCGCCTCGCGACCTTCGCCCAGCTCGGCGCGCTCGGCCACATGGCGCAGGCGGTCGAAGTTGACGTTGGCCCCGGAATCAATGGCGACAAAGGTCTGGCCGCTGACGCCACGGGTCTCCACATACTTCTTGATCCCGGCCACGCCCAATGCCCCTGCAGGCTCGGTGATGGAGCGGGTGTCGTCGTAGATATCCTTGATCGCCGCGCAGATTTCATCGGTGCTGACGGTGATCACTTCATCCACATAGTCCTTGCAGATATCGAAGGTGTGCTGGCCGATCTGCGCCACCGCCACGCCATCGGCAAAGATCCCCACGGCCGGCAGTACCACGCGTTCGCCCGCGGCCATGGCGGCTTGCAGGCAGTTGGAGTCGTCCGGCTCGACACCGATGATCTTGATCTCCGGGCGCAGGTACTTCACGTACGCCGCGATGCCGGCAATCAGGCCGCCGCCGCCCACCGGGACGAAAATCGCATCCAGCGGCCCTGGGTGCTGGCGCAGGATTTCCATCGCCACGGTGCCCTGCCCGGCAATGGTGTGTGGATCATCGTAGGGGTGAATGTAGACGTAGCCTTTTTCGTCGACCAGTTTCAGCGAGTACGCCAGCGCTTCCGGGAAGGAGTCACCGTGCAGCACCACTTTGCCGCCACGGGAACGCACGCCTTCGACTTTGATCTCCGGGGTGGTCTTGGGCATCACGATGGTGGCCTTGACCCCCAGCACCTTGGCCGCCAGAGCCAGGCCCTGGGCATGGTTGCCCGCCGAGGCGGTGACCACGCCACGGGCACGTTCTTCGGCGCTCAGTTGGGTCAGCTTGTTGTAGGCGCCGCGAATCTTGAAGGAGAACACCGGCTGCAAGTCTTCACGCTTAAGCCAGACCTTGTTGCCCAGGCGCTCGGAGAGCTGGCGGGCGGTCTGCAACGGGGTTTCCACGGCAACGTCGTAAACGCGCGAGGTGAGGATCTTCTTGACGTACTGTTCGAGCATCGGAAAGCATCACTGGGCGGGTTGGGCAGGGCCGAGGAGTCTAACCCGCCTGTTGGCCGGACGACCACACGAATCCAGAGGTTTTGTTGGGTTATACTCGCGCCCCTCTTTACTCCCCGCCCGTTCCGGAGCCCGCATGACCCAGGATCAACTCAAACAGGCAGTGGCCCAGGCCGCCGTCGATTTAATCCTTCCTAAACTCGACGATAAAAGCATCGTCGGCGTCGGCACCGGCTCCACCGCCAATTGCTTTATCGATGCGCTGGCCCTGCACAAGGGCGCGTTCGACGGCGCCGTGGCCAGTTCCGAAGCCACCGCTGCGCGCCTCAAGGGCCATGGCATCCCGGTGTACGAGCTCAATACCGTGAGCGACCTGGAGTTCTACGTCGACGGCGCCGATGAAAGCGACGAGCACCTAAACCTGATCAAGGGCGGCGGCGCAGCCCTGACCCGCGAGAAGATCGTCGCAGCCGTGGCCAAGACCTTTATCTGCATCGCCGACGCCAGCAAGCTGGTGCCAGTGCTGGGCAACTTCCCGCTGCCCGTCGAAGTGATCCCCATGGCCCGCAGCCACGTGGCCCGCGAGCTGGTGAAACTGGGCGGCGACCCGGTGTACCGCGAAGGCGTGCTGACCGATAACGGCAACATCATCCTCGATGTGTTCAACATGCAGATCACCAACCCGGTGGAGTTGGAGACCCGGATCAATGCCATCGTCGGCGTGGTCACCAACGGGTTGTTTGCAGCGCGGCCTGCCGATGTACTGCTGCTGGGGACCAGTGAAGGCGTGAAAACCCTCAAGGCCTGATGCTGTATGTGGGAGCTGGCTTGCCTGCGATGCAGGCGACTCGGTCTTTGAGCAAGACCGAGTTGATGCTATCGCAGGCAAGCCAGCTCCCACATTTGACCGAGTTGTACCCGATGTACATGTAACAAAAACGCTACTTTTCGCAGCATCCCCTCCCCCGCCTGCCCCAATTTGTGCGCCAGCTCACGGCATCCTCTGCCATATCTGGTATCAAATCCGTTACAACTTATAGCCAGGCGACCCCCACTTCCAACAACGCGCCAATTCGCGACCGCCCCATGGAATGAGGCGCGCATTGTGCAATCGGTCCCGCCGAGCCACTCCCTCAACCACCTCAAGGAAGACCTTGTGATCAAGCCCCTAGCCCTCGCTGTCAGCGTTGCCTGTGCCCTGCTGTCGACTCAATCCCATGCCTACGACTACGGCGAGCACGCCAATGTCACCCTGGAAAAGCTGATCACCGACTACCCAGGTCGCTATCGCGGCACGGCCAACTTTGCCGGGGCCGCCGACTGGATGCAGAGCCAGATGGGCAGCGCCTACAACATCAGCCGCCAGGACTTCACCTGGAATGGCGGCAGCCGCGCCTCGCAGAACGTGGTGGCCTACGCCGCCGGTACCAAACCGCAATACGTGGTGATTGGCGCGCACTTCGACACCTACTTCGGCCGCCCGACCCTGCAAGGCCTGGACGACAACGGCTCCGGCGCCAGCGTGCTGACCGAAGTGGCGAAGAACCTCGGTGGCCTGCAACTGGAAAACGGCCTGCAGATCGTCGGCTTCGGCGCCGAAGAGGAAGGCCTGCGCGGCTCCCGGGCGTTTGTCGACTCATTGAGCGCCAGCCAACGCGCCAATATGCTGGCCATGATCAACCTCGACAGCCTGATCACCGGCGACATGATGTACGCCCACGCCGGCCAGAACAGCACCGCCAATCCGGCCCTGGCGTCGTTGCGCGAACACACGTTCCAGATCGCCAAGGAGTTGAACATCAACCTGTTCACCAACCCCGGCCTGGACGCGCAATACCCCGCCGGCACCGGCTGTTGCAGTGACGGCGAGGCCTTCGAGGCGCTGAACATCCCGATCCTGTATATCGAAGCCACCAACTGGGAACTGGGCGCCCTGGACGGCTACACCCAGACCAACAACCCGGCAATCCCCGGCGGCTCGACGTGGCACGACCCCAATGAAGACAACAAGACGGTCCTGACCAACGCCTTCGGCCAGGAACGCATCGACCAGCGCCTGCGCGACTATTCGCGCCTGCTCAGTCGCCTGGTGCTGGAGCTGACCAATGCCGACTTGATGGCGTCGACCACCTCGGGCGGCGCGGTTGCGCGCAATATGCAGGACAACCTGCAGCGCCAGCACCAGGCCATGGTGCGCCTGCACGACCGTCGCTGGCTGACTTTGCAAGCGGCCAGCCGTGAAGTCGGCAGCTTCGATGGCGAGATCGGCGTGGACGGCGAATACAACCCGGACAGCGGCTTCGACACCGCCCCCAACCCAGAGGCCCGGCGCCTGGGCCTGCATGCCCTGGGCGACTATCAACTGAGCAGCAGCCTGAACATCGGCGCCAGCCTGAGCTACCTCAACGGCCGCGACAAGCTGGAACACCGTGGCAAGCTGCAAAGCGACACCTGGCAAGCCGCGGTCTACGCCTTGTTGAACGATGGCGGCCCGACCTGGCTGGCCGGAGACCTGAGCGTGGGCCACAGCAGCTTCGACTCCAAGCGCAACCTGCTGATCCAGGCCAACGGTGGCCCCGTGCTACTTAACCAGCAGTTGACTGGCGAGACCGACGCCCTGTCCCTGGGCGCCCGAGTGCTCGGCGGTTATGACTTCGACCTGGGCGCGATCAAGACCGGGCCGTTTGCCGGGCTCGATTACAGCCACTCGCGCATCGACAAGTTCCACGAGAAGCAGAACCTGCGCACCGCCCTTGAATATGAAGAACAGTCCTTCGATTCCCTGGAAGCCAGCCTCGGCTGGCGCGTGCGCGGTGCCGTGGCCCTGCCTTATGGCCTGAGCCTGATGCCCTACGGCGACATCGCCTGGGTCAAGGAATTGGCCGACGGCCGCCTCGACGACCTCGACCTGACCGCCCGCGCCGACGGCCAGGCCCGTACCGCACGCCTGGGCTCAGTGGACAAGAGCTTTGGTCGCGCACAGGTCGGCAGCCAATTGGCGATCACCCCGCAGCTTGGGGTGTACGCAGAGGTGAACGGCCGCCTGGGCCATGCCGAAGGCAGCCAGACCGGCTATTCGTTGGGTGTGCAGTGGATGTTCTGATCCGCGCTTAGCGCTGCTCGGGCTTTTTCTTGAAGACATAGAACAGGTTCGGCTCACTCACCAGGTACAACGTGCCATCGTCATCCATGGCAATACCCTCGGCCTGGGGCACGCGTTTCTTCAGGCCATTGCGCCCCTTGAGCAGCGACAAGCTGCTCAAGGGGCGACCGTCGATATCCAGCTCCAGCACCAGGTACGACTCATCGGACAGCGCCAGCAAGTGGCCACTGCGCTCATCGTATTGCAGGCTGGACAGGTCGCGTACAAACAGCCCGGCATCGCGCCGGGGGTTGTTGACCACGTGGACCGAGTAGGTTTTTTCCGGTTTGAAATGGGGAAAGCCGTGCACTTCGTAGATCAGCATCGGGTCCCGTTCCTTGGCGACAAACAGGCGCTTGCCCACTGAGTCATAGGCCAGCCCTTCAAAGCCTTTATTGCCCTTCAGGTGCACACCCAGGGTCATCTGCTCGGCGTCGGCAGCGTCGAGAAACTGCGTGTCGTCCTCCAGGTGAATCTTGATCAGCCGCTGCTGGCGTTCATCGCTGACCACGTAGGTGTTTTCGCTGATGAACTCCACCGCCTCGGCATCGCCAAACCCCACCAGATTGATGCGCCGCAGGATCTTGCCGTCCAGGGACAGTTCCACCAGTTCGGCGTTTTGGTTGGTCACGGTAAACAGGCTCTTGCGCACCGGGTCGTAGGTCAGCGCCGAGACATCATCATCCAGGCCTTCAATCACCTGGGCTTCCAGCACCACCTCATAGTCCGCCAGGCCAATGGAGCGTTCATCCAGCGGCTGGCGCCAGGTCTGCCAGTTGAACCAGGCGCGCTCGAATAAACGAAACTGCTGGGCGACCACGCCCACAGCAACCAGGGCGATCAACACTAGGATAAGAAGGGCAGGTTTGGGGCGGGCAAATCGGCGCATGGGGGCTGGCTCAAAGTCAAAACTGGCAAATGAATATCACAGCCATCTGAATTTAAACTTAAACGCAGCTCAGTGTCTGGGGAATGCCGCTCATAGAGAAGAATCCGACGTAATCAATCGGCTATTTCTGCTTCTCGAAGCGGTAGAACAAATTGGGCTCGCTGACCATGTACAGGGTGCCGTTTTCGTCCATGGTCACGCCTTCGGCGCGGGGGATGGTGTTTTTCAAGCCGTTGAAGCCGCCCAGCACGGTCATGAAGCTGACTTGCTCGCCCTTCTCGTCCAGTTCCAGCAGCAGATGGGAGTCGGCGGACAGTACCAACAGGTGGCCGGTACGCGGATCGACACTCAGGGCCGAAAGGTTGCGGATATCCAGCTCGGAGCTGGGCAATTTCTGCTTGTCGCCCGCCAGGACCTGGCTGCCGTCGCTGGCCCAGGTAAACAGCTGCGCTGGGCGCTCGATACCCAGCACCAGCTGTTGATTGCGTTTGTCCCAGGTGATGGCCTCGAACGCCTTGTTCTGGTTCTTGGAGGGGCCCAGGTCGTAGCTCGGGTAGTCGGCGAAGGCCAGTTGCCGCGTGTCGGCATCGACCTTGACCAGGGTCACGTTGTGCCTGCGCTCATCCACGATGGCCAGCACGCCGTTTTCCATGACCGTCACACCTTCCGGGTTGCTCCAACCCACCATCGGAATCTTGCGCAACACATCACCCTGCAGGCTCAGCTCCACCAGGAACGGGTTTCTGCCCATGACGGCGAACAGGGTCTTGGTCCTGGGGTCGTAGGCCAGATCCGAAGCTTCGTCCTTTTCCATGCCAGGCAACGGCTTGGCGTCGATCACCGCCTGGTAATCCGGAAGCCAGATGCTCTCGCGACGCTCCATCGGGCTTTCAAACCGCTCCAACACCCACAACGCGCCCCGGTCATCCCAGTGCATCAACCAGGAAATCCCGTACATGATCGCCCCGGCCAGGAACAGCCAGGAATACCAGCGCATGTTCAAGCGCGAACGAAGAGTGGGTTTCACAGAAGGGAGGGGCACGGCCATGGAGGCATTCCAGATAATCGGCTGTAGGTGATGGCCCAGGCTCAGAGCGCCTGCGTGCCATATGACCGAGGATTATCCGGATGGAGTGTGAAAAAAATGCAAAGCCCCGATGTGCGCAGTACGCACAAATAATCTGTGTACAAGCTTGTGTGGGAGCCGGGCTTGCCCGCGATGCAAGCACCGTGGTGCATCAGGCACACCGCGGTGATGCTATCGCAGGCAAGCCAGCTCCCACAGAAGCCGGCTCCTACAGAGAGATGGGGTTAGCGTACGGCGCTTTCGAAGCGGCTGACACCCGGCAGTTCCAGCACCAGTTCGTCACCCACTTCCAGCGGGCCCACGCCCACAGGCGTGCCGGTCAGGATCACATCCCCGGCCTGCAGCGAGAAGCAGCCCGCCATGTGCTGGATCATCGGCACGATCGGGTTGAGCATTTGCGCGCTGTTGCCGTCCTGGCGCACCTGGCCATTGATGGTCAGGCGAATGCCGATATCGGTCAGGTCGGGAAAGGTGCTGCCCACCACGAACGGCGCAATGACTGCCGCACCGTCGAAGGACTTGGCGATTTCCCACGGCAGGCCCTTGGCCTTGAGCTCGGACTGCTTGTCGCGCAAGGTCAGGTCCAGGGCCGGGGCGAAGCCGGAGATGGCGTCCAGCACTTCTTCACGGCTCGGGGTTTTCGACAAGGGTTTGCCGATCAGCACCGCGATTTCCGCTTCGTAATGCACCGAACCGCGCTCGGCTGGAATGGCAAAGCCGCCTTCCAACGGCACCACGCAACTGCCCGGCTTGATAAACAGCAGGGGCTCGGTCGGTACCGGGTTGTCCAGTTCCTTCGCGTGTTCGGCGTAGTTGCGCCCGATGCAGACCACTTTGCCCAGTGGAAAGTGGATGTTGGTGCCGTCGACGTACTTGTGCTGATAGCTCATGGACCGCTTCCTCTTTCGTGATGGTTAAACAGCGAAGATCTTGCCCGGGTTCATGATCCCGTTCGGGTCGAACACGGCTTTCACTGCCTTCATATATTCGATTTCAACCGGAGAGCGGCTGTAAGTCAGGTAATCGCGCTTGGTCATGCCCACGCCGTGTTCGGCGGAGATCGAGCCGTTGTACTTCTCGACCGTCTCGAACACCCACTTGTTGACGGTGGCGCACTTGGCGAAGAACTCGTCCTTGGACAGGTTTTGCGGCTTGAGAATGTTCAAGTGCAGGTTGCCATCGCCGATGTGGCCGAACCAGACAATTTCGAAGTCTGGATAGTGTTCGCCGACGATCGCGTCGATTTCCTTGAGGAATGCCGGCACTTTCGACACGGTGACCGAAATGTCGTTCTTGTAGGGCGTCCAGTGGGAGATGGTCTCGGAGATGTACTCGCGCAGCTTCCACAGGTTGTGCAACTGGGTTTCGCTCTGGCTCATCACGCCATCGAGCACCCAGCCCTGTTCGACACAGTGCTCGAAGGTTTCCAGGGCGTGGTTGGCGACTTCTTCGGTGGTGGCTTCGAATTCCAGCAGGGCGTAGAACGGGCAATCGGTCTCAAACGGCGCCGGCACATCGCCACGGCCGAGGACTTTGGCCAGGGCCTTGTCAGAGAAAAACTCGAACGCCGTCAGGTCCAGTTTGCTTTGGAACGCGTGCAGCACCGGCATGATCGAGTCGAAGTCGGTGGTGCCCAACACCATTGCGGTGAGGTTTTTCGGCGCCCGGTCCAGGCGCATGGTGGCTTCGACCACAAAACCCAGGGTGCCTTCAGCGCCGATAAACAGCTGGCGCATGTCGTAGCCGGTGGCGTTCTTGATCAGGTCGCGGTTCAGTTCCAGCACATCGCCTTTGCCGGTGACGACCTTCATGCCCGCTACCCAGTTACGGGTCATGCCGTAGCGAATCACCTTGATCCCGCCGGCATTGGTGCCGATATTGCCGCCAATCTGGCTGGAACCGGACGACGCGAAGTCCACCGGGTAGTACAGGCCGTTTTCTTCGGCGACGTTCTGCAATTGCTTGGTGACCACGCCCGGCTGGCACACGGCGGTGCGATCGGTGAGGTTCACATCGAGGATCTGGTTCATGTAGTCGAACGACACCACCACTTCGCCATTGGCCGCCACGGCAGCCGCCGACAGGCCGGTACGCCCGCCGGACGGCACCAGCGCCACCTTGTGCGTGTTGGCCCAGCGAACAATGGCCTGCACCTGCTCAATGGTCTTGGGGAAGACGATAGCGGTCGGCGCGGGGGCGAAGTGCTTGGTCCAATCCTTGCCGTAAGCCTCCAGGGAGTCTGCATCGGTCAGCACTTTGCCGGGCTCAACCAGGGTCTTTAGCTCATCAATCAGGGCAGGATGGGTCATCGACAGAACTCTCGAACAATTCATGGTCATCCTGAGAACGCTTCACGTCGCAGGAATGAGTGTTTAGCGGGGCGCGTATGCTAGCATACCGCCCCCGCAGGACAGAGCCCAAGGGCGTTTCTGCGGTGACGGCTTTCCTGCCGTCCGGGTCAGCTTGCGCTGCTCGATTCCCTGCCATTTTTCTCCGGGATACAGGTTTACGCAGATGAGCAAGACTTCTCTCGATAAGAGCAAGATCAAGTTCCTTCTTCTGGAAGGCGTCCACCCATCGGCCGTCGACGTCCTAAAGGCCGCCGGGTACACCAGCATTGAGTACATCACCAGTTCTCTGCCGGAATCCCAGCTCAAGGAAAAGATCGCCGACGCGCACTTTATCGGCATTCGCTCCCGCACCCAGCTGACCGAAGAGATCTTCGACCACGCCAAGAAGTTGGTGGCGGTCGGTTGTTTCTGCATCGGCACCAACCAGGTCGACCTCAATGCAGCGCGCGAGCGCGGTATCGCGGTGTTCAACGCCCCGTACTCCAACACCCGTTCCGTGGCGGAGCTGGTGTTGGCGGAAGCCATCCTGCTGTTGCGCGGTATCCCTGAGAAGAACGCTTCCTGCCACCGTGGCGGCTGGATCAAGAGCGCGGCCAATTCCTTCGAAATCCGCGGTAAAAAGCTGGGTATCGTCGGTTACGGCTCCATTGGTACCCAGCTGTCGGTATTGGCTGAAGGCTTAGGCATGCAGGTGTTCTTCTACGACACCCTGACCAAGCTGCCGTTGGGCAACGCCACCCAGGTGTCGAGCCTGACCGAACTGCTGGGCATGTCCGACATCGTCACCCTGCACGTGCCGGAAACCGCTGAGACCCAGTGGATGATCGGCGAGAAGGAAATCCGCGCCATCAAGAAGGGCGGGATCCTGATCAACGCCGCACGCGGCACCGTGGTCGAGCTGGATGCCTTGGCCGACGCGATCAAGGACAAGCACCTGATCGGCGCTGCCATCGACGTGTTCCCGGTGGAGCCACGCTCCAACGACGACATCTTCGAAAGCCCGCTGCGTGGCCTGGACAACGTGATCCTGACCCCGCATATCGGCGGCTCCACCGCTGAAGCCCAGGCCAACATCGGCCTGGAAGTGGCAGAGAAGCTGGTCAAGTACAGCGACAACGGTACGTCGGTGTCCTCGGTCAACTTCCCGGAAGTGGCCCTGCCGGCTCACCCTGGCAAGCACCGCCTGCTGCACATCCACCAGAACATTCCTGGCGTGATGATGGAGATCAACAAGGTCTTCGCGGAAAACGGCATCAACATCTCCGGTCAGTTCCTACAGACCAACGAGAAGGTCGGCTACGTGGTGATCGACGTAGACGCCGAGTACTCGGACCTGGCGCAAGAGAAGCTGCAGCACATCAGCGGTACTATTCGTAGCCGCGTGTTGTTCTAAGGTTTCAAGCGCACCACGAAAAAGGGAGCCCCGCGGGGCTCCCTTTTTTTCGTCTGAACAAATCTTACTTCACGGTAACAGTGATCACTTTTGAGGCTACAGTAGGTTCGAACTGACGATGCAGGTTATCGCCCGCCACCAGTTGCAGCGTGTGCTTGCCTGGGGCCAGGGTCAGTTCGGTCTTGGTTTGCGCCTTGCCGAAGTGGATCACAGTGTCGGTGGCCGGAATCGGCTGGCTTGGATCTGGCAGTTGCGCCTGGTCGACCAGCAGGTGGTGATGGCCTGCACCCGGGACTTGTTTGTCGATGGGCTCCAGGTCCATGCCCTTGATGCCAAACTCGACGGTGAAGGTCTTGTCGACGGTGGCGCCATCCTTGGGCGAAACAATGAACACTTCAGCCCCTTTGGGTGCCGGTGTGCGCGGGATATCCGCCGCAGACGCCAGCATTGAAGCCCCCAGCAGCAGGCTGGCCAGGGTTGCACGAGACAAAATGGCTTTCATTAACTTCTCCAGTTTTTCTATGAAATCTGTAGGGTTAAGACAACTTAGTGACGAAACGTTGTCCAAGGCACTCAACACCATAGCAAAGCGAGCCTTAACCGCGTCTCGCACCTTCGAATTCTTTAGGAGTGACCATGCGTTTTTTGCCTGGCCTGTTACTTGTGCTGCCTTTGCTGAGCCCCTTGGCTCACGCCGAACTGTTCGACGAGGTGTTTGACCGTGGCGAACTGCGCATTGCCCTGGAAGCGGACACGCCGCCCTTCAACTTCAAGGAAGGCGACAAACTCACCGGCTTTGAAGTGGACCTGGGTGAGTTGCTGGCTCGGGAAATGGACGTACGCGCCTCCTTTATCACCACCGACGACAGCGACTTGCTGCCCGGTGTGGAAAGCGGCAAGTACGACGTGGCGATCAACCACATCGCTGTGACTCCTGAACTGCGGGATCGTTTCGATTTCAGCGCGCCTTATAGCTATGCCAATGCCCAGATGCTTGCCAACAAGCAGCAAAAACCCCTGTTGAGCGGCCTGAATACACTCACCAGCAGTCAATTTGCCGCCAAGCCCACCGCAGGCGTGGATTTGCGCAGCCGGGTCGATGCCAAGGCCACGTTGACCCTGGCCATCCCCTTCCAGAAGGGCAACCCGGCATTCAAATCGAGCCTGGACAAGGCACTGGAGCGGATCAAGGCCGATGGACGGCTGACGGCGCTGTCGGAAAAGTGGTTTGAGGCTGACACCAGCAAACCTGCCAAATAACCAATGTGGGGCCAGGTTTGTGTGTGTGAGTGGGCTTGTGTGGGAGCGGGCTTGCTCGCGAAAGCGGTGTGTCAGTCAACAAATCTGGCACTGATAAACCGCATTCGCGAGCAAGCCCGCTCCCACAAAAGGATGGTCCTACATGGGATTTAAGCGGGGTTTGAGAGCTCGTCCAGGGCTACCGCCGCCTCGGCCAGCTCCAGCTCGCTGAACACCTGTACCCCATGGCGCTTGAGCAACGCCGCCGTCACGCCTTCGCCCGTGACTTTGACCCCACTGAAGGTGCCGTCATACGTCAGCAGGTTGCCGCAAGACGGGCTGTTGGCCTTGAGCACGGCGATGCGGATGCCATGGCGCTGCACCAGGGCCAGAGCCTGGCGCGCACCCTCGACAAAGGCGTCACTGAAGTCCTCGCCATCGGCGGTCAACACTTGGGCGCGGCCTTCCCACACCGCCATCCCCTGCCCGCCCGGAATCTCGGCAGATGGCCGTGGGGTAGGCAGGCCACCGGCTACCTCCGGGCATACCGCAACCACCCGGCCTTCGGCCTGCCAGGCGGCCAGTTGGTCAAACGGCCCGCTGGCCCCACCGTCGTAACGTACGCGATGCCCCAGCAGGCAGCGGCTGACCAGAATCTTTTGCATGCTCAAAACGGCTCGTTGCCCCGCCGGCGAAACCAGCCTGTCAGGGACAGGCGTTCGCGGTGGGCGGGCAGGACTTCGTGGGGCACTTCCCCCGACAGGAACACCACCAGGCAACCGCCGGTGGGGTCCACGTCGTATTCAACGCCGTCCTTGAGGTACATGCGCAACTGGCCGCCGTGCTCGGGCAGCCAGTCCTGGTTCAGGTAGACCACCGCCGAGACCATGCGCCGGTCATCATCGCGAAAACGGTCGAGGTGCTTGAGGTAGAACGCCCCCGGCGGGTACATGGCGAAGTGGCATTCGAACTCTTCCAGGCCGAGGAACAGCCCGCGGTTCATCGCCAGCCGCAGGTTGTCCATCAACGCCAGATAGCGGTCGCAGATCGCCGCCTGGCCGGGCTCCAGCCATTGGATATGGTCGCCACGGATCCCCTCGCGAATCTCTTGGGCCGGGCCGCGTCCGACAGCGGCCGGGGCCAATTCGCCTTCAATTGCGCGTTTATGGCACTCAGCCGCCAGTTCCAGGGTCAGAGCCTCTGGCAGGAAGATGTTCTGCTGCGACCAGCCCTTCACGGCCAGGTCGTCGACGATGCTTAGCAGCAGCGGGTCATCAGGGGATATTTGCATGGCGCGCATAGTATCCATACGCCTGGCAAACCGACAGCGCCGCCGAGCGCCTAAATACACTTTAGTCAGGCGATTGATAGGACTTCTCGACAAATCCTACGCCCGACACGGACAATAGTGGCCGACTGACAGGAGTCCCTATGCGTCGTTTGTTTTTATCCTTGCTGATGTTCTGCGTGTTGCCCGCCTGGGCAGACAGCCATGACCAGTTGTACGCGGTCGCCGGCTGGCCGGAACAACGCGCGCATTTTAATGACGCCTTGAGTGCCGCCCAGCAGCGCTACCGCAACAGCTTGCCGCCGGCGGTGTACCAGGCGCTGGTGGACAACAGCAATAAACGCTTCGCCCCCAAGGCCATGGATCAGCGCGCCGAAGCCCAGTTGCGCCAGAACCTGGCGGACCCAAAACCGGCGCTGGCGTTTTTCCAGTCGCCGCTGGGGCGCAAGATTGTCGCCGCCGAGTTGCTGGCGACCCGTCGCGACCAGTTGGCCAAGAACGCCCAGGGCTTGCCGCAGATCCAGGCCGACGCCACCCGCAGCCTGATCATCGGCCATCTGGCCCAGGCCCTGCCTGCCCGCGAAGCCGGGGCCGAAGTCAGCCTGGCGATTGCCGGCGTGGCCGCAGACAGCCTGAGCCAGATGATCCCCGGCCTGTTGGGCGGCGGTCAGGCGCAGAGCATGCTCAATGGCCAGCGCGAGCGGTTGATGCAGCAGATCGGCAATGACCTGAACAACACCTTGTTGTACGTCTATCGGGATTTGTCGGACCCGGAGCTGGAAGAATTCGCCACCTTTGCCGAGTCGCCGCAAGGCAAGGCTTACTACCAGGCAGCGCTGGCGGCGATCCGCGCCGGCCTGGCGGTCGGCCAAAGCACCTCCAGCCTGGCCCCCTGACGCCCCTCCCCCTGTAGGAGCGAGCTTGCTCGCGAAGAACTCAAGGACGCCGCGTCTAACCAGGCAGCACGCGTTATCGTTGACGTTCTTCGCGAGCAAGCTCGCGCCTACAGGGGGGAGGGTTATTTCAGGTGGTCGGCGAGGAACTTGAAGTATTGCTCGCGGATTTCAGGCAGCTCATTGGCCATGTGATGCCGCCCACGCGGCACCATCAGGATCTGCGGCTGATCAAACTTGCCGCGCAGCACCTGCAAGTTGTGCTGCCAATCCACCGTCATATCTTCCTCGCCCTGCACGATCAGTGGTCGCCGCGTACTGCGCGGCGCGGCCTCGATGCGCTTGATCCAGCGCGCCAGCGCGCCCACCCAGGCGGTCGGCAGTTGCCGGGGCTGCAACGGGTCGGCCTCGAGGAACGGACGGAACGCCGGGTCGTTGCTGTTATCGCTGAAGCGCCGGGCGATACCTTTGACGAACGGCTTGAGCAGGTAATAGCTCAGTTGCGACCAACCCCAGGCACGCGGCCGCACCAGCGGCGACAACAGGAAGGTCTGGCCTTGCGCCGGGCTGCTGGAGCCATGGTTGAGCAGATGGTCCACCACAATCGCCCCGCCGGTGCTTTGCCCGAACAGGTGCCAGGGCTTGGGCAGTTGCAGCGCGTCGGCCTGGTCGAACAAGCCGTTCACCACGTGCTGGTACACCGCAAAATCATCGATGCTGGCACGTTCGCCACTGGACAGGCCATGGCCCGGCAAATCGCAGGCAATCACCACAAAACCCTGGTCCAGCCCCCACTCCACCACGCTGCGATACAGCCCCATGTGATCGTAGAAACCGTGGAACATAAACAGTGTGGCCACAGGTTGCGCCGGCCACCAGACCTGGCTGACCACCTCGAACCCATCCACCTCCATGCGCCCCAGACGGCTGGCCACCGGGGTTTTGCGCGCGGCCAGGTCCAGCCCATAGAAGCGCTGGTAGACCCTGGCCTCGGCCGAAAGCGGCTGCGCGTCCACCAGGGGCCGCAGGCTTTCGCGCAGATGATCGGGGTCAAAGGTAACGGGCATAAGAACTTCCAGACTAGGGCTTCACAGCAGTGAACAGATGAATATTGAGTCGCGATATTCATCTGTCAGGGCAAGCATGGCAAGCTACGCCACCGTCGAGGATTGTTCTGAATGCCAAAGCCCTACCGCAACGCCCTGCTCGCCAGCCTGATCCTGCTGATCTGCGCCGTGGTGCTGTGGGTCGCGTATGACTGGTTCCAGGGCCGCTACCTGCGGGCATTCAGCGAACATACGGCGGTGTTTTCCGGCGACCTGCTACGCCTGCCCGACGACCTCGCAGGCCCCGGCCCGATCCGCCTGGTGCACTTCTGGGACCCGGCCTGCCCGTGCAATGTCGGCAACCAGCAGCACCTGAGCGAACTGATCGAGCAATACGCGCCCCAGGGCGTGGAGTTCTATGCCCTGCAAAAAGCCGGCAGCCACGGCCAATTGCCCGCGACCCTTGGCGCGATGAAAATCATCACCGCCCTGCCCGGCGCCGACCAGGTGCCCGCCAGCCCGGCGGTGGGTATCTGGGATCGCAGCGGCAAGCTGGCGTATTTCGGCCCGTACAGCGAGGGCCTGACCTGTAATTCGAGCAACAGCTTTATCGAACCGATCCTGCAGGCGCTCAACGGCGGGCGGGCGGTGAACGCAACCCACACCCTGGCAGTGGGCTGCTATTGTTCCTGGCCGCAAGGTTCGTAGATTTTCAAGGTAGCCCCACTTCTAATAATAAGGATTGTTTATGAAGCGCGTTTTGTCGGGTCTTGTAGCCCTGCTGGTGTTGATCGCCCTCGGGGCTGGCTGGTACGTCTACAGCAAGCAACCCACCCGCCAGGGCACGGTGGAGCTGGCCAACCTGCAAGGCTCGGTCACGGTGCGCTATGACGACCGGGGCGTGCCGCATATCCGCGCGGAAAACGAGGCCGACCTGTATCGCGCCCTGGGTTACGTGCACGCCCAGGACCGCCTGTTCCAGATGGAAATCATGCGCCGCCTGGCGCGCGGTGAGCTGGCCGAGGTGCTCGGCGTCAAGTTGCTGGACACCGATAAACTGTTCCGCAGCCTGCGTATCCGCGAGCGCGCCACCACCTACGCGGCCCAGATGGACCGCCAGTCCCCGCACTGGAAGGCCCTGCAAGCCTATCTGGACGGGATCAACCAATATCAGGACAGCCACGCCAGCCCCATGGAGTTTGACGTGCTGGGCATCCCCAAGCGGCCGTTCACCGCCGAGGACACCATCAGCATTGCCGGCTACCTGGCCTACAGCTTTGCCGCAGCCTTTCGTACAGAGCCCTTGCTGACTTACGTGCGCGACCAACTGGGCAGCGATTACCTGAAGGTGTTCGACCTCGACTGGAAACCCAAGGGCGACCTCGGCCTGGCCGCCGCCGACTGGCAAGGCCTGAGCGCCATCGCCCGCCTCAGCGAGCAGGCCCTGGCCGACAATGGCCTGCCGCAGTTCGAAGGCAGCAACGCCTGGGCCATCAGCGGCAACCGCACCAAGAGCGGCAAGCCGTTGCTGGCGGGCGACCCGCATATCCGCTTTTCGGTGCCGTCTGTATGGTACGAGGCGCACCTGTCGGCGCCCGGCTTTGAACTCTACGGTTATCACAACGCCCTGGTGCCGGTGGCGTTCCTGGGCCATAACAAAGCGTTTGGCTGGAGCCTGACGATGTTCCAGAACGACGACCTCGACCTGATCGCCGAGCAGGTCAACCCGGACAACCCCAACCAGGTGCGCTACCACGACCAGTGGGTCGACATGACCAGCAGCGAGCAACAGATCGCGGTCAAGGGCCAGGCCCCGGTGACGCTGACCCTGCGCCAGTCGCCCCACGGCCCGATCATCAACGACGTGCTCGGCGCCAATGCCGGCACCACGCCGATTGCCATGTGGTGGGCCTTCCTCGATACCGAAAACCCGATCCTCGATGGCTTCTACCAACTCAACCGCGCCGACACCCTGGCCAAGGCCCGCCAGGCGGTGGCCAAGGTGCATGCACCGGGGCTGAATATCGTGTGGGCCAATGCCAAGGGCGATATTGGCTGGTGGGCCGCAGCGCAGTTGCCGATCCGCCCGGCCGGGGTCAACGCCGGGTTTATCCTCGATGGCAGCACAGCCCAGGCCGACAAGCTGGGCTTCTACCCGTCCAGCGCCAACCCCCAGGAAGAAAACCCGGCCCGTGGCTACGTGGTCTCGGCCAATGCCCAGCCGGTGTCACCTACTGGCATGCAGATCCCCGGCTATTACAACCTGGCGGACCGTGGCCAACAGTTGAACGCGCAATTGAGCGACAACCAGGTCAAATGGGACCTGGACAACAGCCAGGCCTTGCAACTGGGCACCACCACCGCCTACGGGCCACGCCTGCTGGCGCCGCTGTTGCCGGTGCTGCGCGAGGTGGTCAAGGACCCGGCCGAACTCAAGCTGCTGGAGCAACTGGCCGCGTGGAAAGGTGACTACCCGGTGGAGTCGATCCCGGCCACGCTGTTCAACCAACTGCTGTACGACCTGACCGACGCGGCCTTTCGCCCCAAACTGGGTGACGAGATGTTCAAGACCCTGATCACCACCCGTGTGATCGACGCCGCCTTGCCACGCCTGGCCGCTGCTGCCGATTCGCCGTGGTGGAACGGCCAGCGTGCCGCGACCGTCAAGCACGCCTGGGACAACAGCCTGGCGCACCTGAGAACCACCTTCGGTGACGACCCGGCACAATGGCAGTGGGGCAAGGCCCATACCCTGACCCACGGCCATCCGCTGGGCATCAAGAAGCCACTGGACCAGATCGTCAATGTCGGGCCGTTCGCCTCACCGGGCAGCCACGAAGTGCCGAACAACCTGTCGGCAATCATCGGCCCTGCGCCATGGCCGGTGACGTACGGCCCGTCCACCCGACGCCTGGTGGACTTTGCCGACGCCGCTCACGCGCTGACCATCAACCCGGTGGGCCAAAGCGGTGTGCCGTTCGACAAGCACTATGCCGACCAGGCCGAGACCTATATCGAGGGCGGGTACGAGCAGGCGCATTTTGATGAAGAAGAGGTCCAGGCCAATACTCGCGGCACCCTCAAGTTGTTGCCGGCCCGCCCACAACAGCCCTGAAGAAACACCCTCAAAACGGTGGGAGCGGGCTTGCTCGCGATGGCTGAGTGTCAGTCGATACATTAGTTGACTGATACACCGCCATCGCGGGCAAGCCCGCTCCCACAGTTTTAATCTGCGTTGCGCATTCGACCGGGCGCTTGGCCATATGCCTCCTTGAATTTCTTGCTGAACGCCGCCTGGGACTGGTAACCCACCCGGGCCGCAATATCCGTCAGGCTCAGCCGTGACTGCTGCAGCAGATTGAACGCCAGCTCCATGCGCAACTGGGTCAGCAGCACCCACGGCGACACGCCGGCCACTTTGACAAATGCGCGCATGAACGTGGCCCGGGACATCGATGCAGCCCCCGCCAGGCTGTCGATGGTCCAGTCATGCCCGGGCTCGGCCAGCATCGCCTGCCAGGCGCGGCCCAGGCGTTTGTCGGTGAGCAAGGCAAAGGTGCCGGCCAGCGGCGCCTGTTGCGCCAACCAGGTGCGCACCAGCAAGGTGAACAGCGCCACCGACAGGGCATCAATAAACGACCGCGCGCCCAGCCGCTCACCGTCAGCCTCACTGCGCATCAGCGCAATCAGTGCCGCCAGTTGCCCATCGGCCGGCCATTGTCGGCTGGACACCACCAGGTACTCGGGCAAGGCCGCAAACAGCAACGACTGGCGGTTGTAGTGAAAGGCGCCACAGAGCATCTCAACCTCCGGCTGATCACCGCCCAAGCGATGCACCTTCAGTACCCCGCTGTCGATCACCGTGGGCAGCCTCGGCGGGGTCTGCGCGCCCTGGCTGCGCAGCAGATGGGTCGCACCACCGGGCATCAACAGGATATCGCCTTCTGCCAGCGTCACCTGCTGCCCACCCGAAAGCTCGGCGTGGCAGGTCCCCCGCACGACAATATGATACGGCGCCACCCCCAGCGATTCGGGCGCATGGTCCAGGGCCCAGTCGCCCTGGAACTGGCAGCGCACGTCAAGGCGGCCGCGCAGGTTGGCCAATGTGATCAGCGTGTCGATAGCGTTCATTTGCGAATATCGGTCAAAAAGATGAGCGGATCGAACAATACCGCCAAATCCGAACGGCACACACTGGCTTCACACCCAACCCGTTCAGGAGTCAACGCAATGTTCAATAACTGGCCCGACTTGCTGCCCACCGTGAAGAACGCCTTTGGCGCACTGGGCAAGAGCAACCCGAAGATGGTCAAAGCCTACATGGCGCTGGGCGAGGCTGCCGAGGAAAACAACGTCCTGGATGCCAAGACCCGCGAACTGATCGCGATTGCCGTGGCCATCACCACCCGCTGCGACGGCTGCATCGGCGTACATGCCGACGCCGCGATCAAGGCCGGCGCCACCCGCGAAGAAATCGCCGCGACGCTTGCCACCGCGATCTCGCTGAATGCCGGCGCCGCCTACATCTACTCGCTGCGCGCACTGGAAGCCTACGACACACTCAAACCAGCGCCGCAAAGTTCAGCCGGAACTGCTGCGGCGTCACCCCCAGCCGGCGATTGAACACGCTGCGCAGGTGCTGGGCGTCGCGAAACCCGCATTGGTAGGCCACGGTCTTCAGCGGTGCGGTGCTGCTTTCGAGCATCACCCGCGCCGCATCCACCCGCGCGCGCTCGACAAACTCTGCCGGGGTGATCCGCGCTTCGCGGGCAAACACCCGCGAAAAGTTGCGCGCACTCATATTGGCCGCGCGGGCCAGGTCGGCGATGCCCAGGTCACCCGTCAGGTTCGCCAGCACGTACAACTGCACTTGCGCCACCGCCGAGGTGGCTTCGGCGTGGGGCGTGAGAAACGGGCTGAACTGCGATTGCCCGCCGCTGCGCTGGGTAAACACCACCAGGCGCTTGGCCACGCTCAAGGCCACTTCCGGCCCGTGGTCCTGGGCCAACAGGTACAGCGACAGGTCGATGCCCGCCGTGACCCCGGCCGAGGTGTAGAGGTTGGCGTCTTGCACGTAGAGGCGGTCGGCGTCGACCTGGGTCGAGGGGCACAGGCGCGCCAGATCAGCCGCGTCGCTCCAGTGGGTGGTGACGGTTTTGCCATCCAGCAATCCGGCCCGGGCCAGCATGAAGGCGCCATTACAGATCGAACCGAAGCGCCGGGCCCTGGCGCTCGCGTCACGCAGCCATTGATGGAACGGCGCGCCGAAATCTTCGAAGGGCAACTGCGGGCCGCCGGCGACCAACAACAGGTCATAGGCTTGTAGCGCATTGCTGTAATGGATATGAGCCTGCAAGGACAGACCGTTGGAACAGGCGATCTGGCCCTGGACCTGGCCGATGACTTCGAGCCGGTAATGATCCGCAGGCGCCAGGAAGCGATTGGCCTCGCAGAACACATCCATGGGGCCGGTCACGTCCAGTGACTGGACGCCGGGGAAGATCAGGATCGCGACGGTCTTGTGCATG
Organism: Pseudomonas sp. HC1(2025); assembly: GCF_058742075.1. Classification (NCBI taxonomy): domain Bacteria; kingdom Pseudomonadati; phylum Pseudomonadota; class Gammaproteobacteria; order Pseudomonadales; family Pseudomonadaceae; genus Pseudomonas; species Pseudomonas sp. HC1(2025). The sequence continues at coordinate 5,547,477 of NZ_CP196017.1, forward strand.
GGTAAACCTTCCTCTGGACTGTCGCAAAACCCTGTGGGAGCTGGCTTGTCGGATCGCCGCATCGCTGCGATGGCATCACCTGGGTATACCTGATGTACCGAGGCGATGCTATCGCAGGCAAGCCAGCTCCCACATTGCATCGTGTACAACCATGGCGCGATATGAAGGCACATTGGCCGGGATCGCGCCCCTGCGGCGGTGGTTGCCTGGCAGCTGGGCGACCAGACTGGACTGATCAGCGCCAACCGGCGCTTTCTTGAGGATCATGACCATGAGCACCACCATCGCCGGCATCAAAATCCCCGACAGTGCCCTGGCCAAGGCTACCACCGAATACATCCGCGACATTGAATCCGACCTGCTCTACCACCACTCCCGCCGGGTGTTTCTGTTTGGCGCCTTGAGCGGCGAGCGCCAGCAATTGGCCTACAACCCGGAGCTGCTGTACGTCGGCGCAATGTTCCATGACTTGGGCCTGGTGGCCGGCCACCGCAGCGATGATGAGCGTTTTGAAGTGGACGGCGCCAACGCTGCTGCCGCCTTTCTGAAGCCTTATGGCTTGAGCGACGACGATATCGAGCAGGTGTGGCTGTCCATCGCCCTGCACACCACGCCGGGCGTGCCCAAGCACCTGCGCCCTACCGTCGCCCTGGTGACCGCTGGCGTGGAGATGGATGTGCTGGGCATGGACTACGCCGCGTTTACCCACGTGCAGCGCGAGGCGGTGGTGCATGCGCATCCACGGGGTGAAGGGTTCAAGGAGTGCATCATCTGCGCGTTTGCCGACGGGTTGCGCCATCGCCCGCAGACCACGTTTGGCAACGTGAAGACCGATGTGCTGGTGGATCAGGAGCCGGGGTTCAAGCCGATGAACTTTGTCGAGGTGATTCGCCAGTCGCCGTGGACGGCTTAATCAACTTGAAATGCAATCAAATGTGAGAGCTGGCTTGCCTGCGATAGCGGTGGTTCAGTCACATCTTCTGTGACTGACACTCTGCTATCGCAGGCAAGCCAGCTCCCACATTTTGAGCCTGTTCCGGCCGTTAGACCGGTGCGGGCGCGCGCCGTACATCCGGCTGTTTCCAGCCATCCGCCGCGGCTTCTTCGATCGCTTGCTGGATCGCCTTCTTGCGACGCTCTTCGGCACGGCGGCTGAAGAACCACACCAAAAAGGTCACCAGCGACACCGCCAACAGAATCAGGCTGGCCACGGCGTTGATCTCGGGCTTGACCCCAAGGCGCACCGCCGAGAACACTTCCATCGGCAAGGTGGTCGAACCCGGGCCCGACACGAAGCTGGCCAGTACCAGGTCATCCAGGGACAACGCGAACGACATCATGCCGCCCGCCGCCAGCGAGGGTGCGATCATCGGGATGGTGATCAGGAAGAACACCTTCCACGGCCGCGCCCCCAGGTCCATGGCCGCCTCTTCGATCGACAGGTCCAGCTCACGCAAGCGTGCCGACACCACCACCGCCACATACGCCGCACAGAACGTGGTGTGGGCGATCCAGATGGTGACGATGCCACGCTCCTGGGGCCAGCCGATCATCTGCGCCATGGCCACGAACAGCAGCAACAGCGACAGACCGGTGATCACTTCCGGCATCACCAGCGGCGCGGTCACCAGGCCGCCAAACAGCGTGCGGCCCTTGAACTGGCTGATACGGGTCAGCACGAACGCTGCCAACGTACCCAGCGCCACCGCGGCCACCGCCGTGTAGCAGGCGATTTCCAGGGAGCGCGCCACCGAGCCCATCAACTGGGTGTTGTCCAACAGGCCCACGTACCACTTGATCGACCAGCCGCCCCACACCGTCACCAGTTTCGATTCGTTGAACGAATAGATCACCAGGATCAGCATCGGCAGGTAGATGAACAGCAGCCCTACGACCAGCATGAAGCTGGAGAAACTGAAGCGCTTCATACCTTGCCCTCCATCTCTTTGGCTTGGCTGCGGTTAAACAGAATGATCGGCACGATCAGGATCGCCAGCATCACCACCGCCAGCGCAGAGGCCACCGGCCAGTCGCGGTTGTTGAAGAATTCTTGCCACAACACTTTACCGATCATCAGGGTTTCCGGGCCGCCCAGCAGTTCCGGGATCACGAACTCGCCCACCACCGGGATGAATACCAGCATGCAGCCGGCAATGATGCCGTTCTTGGACAGCGGCACGGTGATTTTCCAGAAGCTGTTGAAGGTGCTCGAACCCAGGTCCGACGCGGCTTCCAGCAGGCTCTGGTCATGTTTGACCAGGTTGGCATACAGCGGCAGGATCATGAACGGCAGGTACGAATAGACCACGCCGATATACACCGCGATATTGGTGTTGAGGATCTGCAACGGTTCGTTGATCAGGCCCATGGACATCAGGAAGCCATTGAGCAAGCCGTTGTTGCTAAGGATGCCCATCCACGCATACACGCGGATCAGGATCGCGGTCCAGGTCGGCATCATGATCAGCAGCACCAGCACGGTCTGCATCTCTTTGCGCGCACTGGCGATGGCGTAGGCCATCGGGTAGCCGATCAGCAGGCACAAGGCCGTGCTGAAAAACGCCATCTTCAGCGAGCCGAGGTAGGCGGCAATGTACAGTTCGTCGCCGGCCAGCAGGCTGTAGTTGGCCAGGTTGAGCACCACCTCCAGCTTCTGCTCGATGTAGGTGTAGATCTCGGTGTAGGGCGGGATCGCCACGTCGGCTTCGGCAAAGCTGATCTTCAGGACGATGAAGAACGGCAGCATGAAGAACAGGAACAGCCACAGGAATGGAATCCCGATGACCACCTGCTTGCCGCTGGGAATTATTCGGTGTAATCGCCGTTTGAATTTCTTCATGTTCATGAGCGAAGTACCACGCCGCTGTCGTCTTCCCACCATACGTAGACCTGGTCACCCCAGGTCGGCCGCGCGCCACGGCGTTCGGCGTTGGCGACGAAGGACTGCACCAGCTTGCCGCTCGGCAGCTCGACGTAGAACACCGAGTGGCCGCCCAGGTAGGCAATGTCATGCACCTTGCCGCTGGACCAGTTGTGCTCGCAGGTCGGCATTTCGGTGGTGACCAGCAGCTTTTCCGGGCGGATGGCGTAGGTCACCGACTTGTCTTCCACCGACGTGGCGATGCCATAACCCACGTAGATATCGCGGTCCAGGTCGGCGCACTTGAGTACCGCGTGGCCTTCGGCATCATCCACCACCACGGTGTCGAAGATGTTGACGTTGCCGATGAACTCGCACACCAGGCGGCTGGTGGGGGTTTCGTAGATATCGATCGGGCTGCCGATCTGCGCGATCCAGCCCAGGTGCATGATCGCGATGCGCTCGGCCATGGTCATGGCCTCTTCCTGGTCGTGGGTCACCATCACGCAGGTCACGCCGACGCGCTCGATGATTTCGACGAGTTCAAGCTGCATCTGCGAGCGCAGCTTCTTGTCCAGCGCGCCCATTGGCTCATCGAGCAGCAGCAGTTTCGGGCGCTTGGCCAGGGACCGGGCCAGGGCCACCCGCTGACGCTGGCCGCCAGACAACTGGTGCGGCTTGCGCTTGGCGTACTGGCTCATCTGTACCAGCTTGAGCATCTCGGCCACGCGGGCCTCGACTTCGGCCTTGGGGATCTTGTCCTGTTGCAGGCCGAAGGCGATGTTCTGCGCCACGGTCATGTGTGGGAACAAGGCGTAGGACTGGAACATCATGTTGATCGGCCGCTCGTAGGGCGGCATGTCGGTGATATCCACACCGTCGAGGAAAATCCGCCCTTCGGTCGGTCGCTCGAAACCTGCGAGCATGCGCAGCAAGGTGGACTTGCCCGAACCAGAACCGCCGAGCAAGGCGAAGATCTCGCCTTTCTTGATTTCCAGGGACACATCGTCCACGGCAATCGTCTCGTCGAACTTCTTCGTGACCCGGTCGATTTTGACCAACACCTTTTTCGGTGTCTGGTCGCCCTCGAGGGCTTTCTTATAGGCGCCGGAGGCAACTGCCATTTACGAAACTCCCAGAAAAAAAGAGTGCAGAACGTCCAATACGGACGAACCTTAGATAGTGTGAGCCTTACTTGCCCGTCTTGACCTTGGTCCAACTACGGGTCATCAAGCGTTGCACTTTCGGGGGTAGCTCGAAGTTGACAAACGTCCGGTCGAGAACCGCCTGCGGTGGATAAACCGCTTCGTCGGTGCGTATCGATTGCTCCATCAGCGTGTCCGCCCCTGGGTTAGGGTTGGCGTAGCCGACGTAATCACTGACCTGAGCGATCACTTCAGGTTGCAGTAAATAGTTGATGAAGGCGTGGGCTTCCTTGACGTTGGTCGCGTCCTTGGGGATCGCCAGCACGTCAAACCACAGGTTGCCGCCTTCTTTCGGAATCGCGTAGGCGATGTTCACGCCCTTGCCTGCCTCGGCCGCCCGGGCCTTGGCCTGGAACACATCGCCGGAGAAGCCGGCAGCCACGCAGATATTGCCGTTGGCCAGGTCCGAGATGTATTTGGATGAGTGGAAGTAGGTCACGTAGGGACGTACTTTCAGGAGTTTTTCCTCGGCCTTTTTATAGTCGGCCGGGTTGGTGCTATTAGGGTCCAGGCCCATGTAGTTGAGCACCGCCGGTAGCATTTCATCGGCCGAGTCCATGAAGGACACGCCGCAACTGGCCAGCTTCTTCATGTTTTCCGGCTCGAACAGCACGGCCCAGGAGTCGATCTTGTCGACACCCAGCACTTCCTTCACTTTGTCGACGTTGTAGCCAATGCCGTTGGTGCCCCACAGGTAAGGCACCGCGTATTGGTTACCCGGGTCGTTCTTTTCCAGGCGCTTGAGCAGCGCCGGGTCGAGGTTGGCGTAGTTGCTCAACTGCGCCTTGTCGATTTTCTGGAACGCGCCCGCCTTGATCTGCTTGCCCAGGAAGTGGTTGGACGGCACCACCACGTCATACCCGGTGCGCCCGGCCAGCAACTTGCCTTCCAGGGTTTCGTTGGAATCGAACACGTCATAGACCGGCTTGATGCCGGTGGCCTTTTCAAAGTTGGCCAGGGTGTCGGGGCCGATGTAGTCCGACCAGTTATAAACATGCACAGTCGAAGCCGCCTGCACGCTGACTGCCAACGTGAGACCCGCCCCTACCAGCAAGGCTTTGCGAAATAAAGAAATTGGCAAGTGGAGGTCCTCTTAAATAGTTGGGCCCAAAGTTGTTGCCCGACAACAAAACCGGCGCGCAACTTACCCTCGATAAACCGATCCGGCAAAACTTTCTGTCATTTAATTTGTGAGAGCGGGCTTGTGTGGGAGCGGGCTTGCTCGCGAAGGCGGCGTGTCAGCCTGCATATGTCTCTACTGACACGCCGCTTTCGCGAGCAAGCCCGCTCCCACCCAAACCCTCTCCCACACTTATCAAGGCTTATTTACCCGACTTGATCTTGGTCCAGCTGCGTGTCAGCAGGCGCTGGGTAGCGGCCGGCAGGTCGCTGATTGCATACAGCTTGGCTTTCACTGCATCCGAGGGATAGATGCTCGGGTCACCCGAAATATCCTTGTTCACCAGCGGCGTAGCGGCCTTGTTACCGTTCGGGAAACGTACGCTGTTGGTGATGGCAGCCATGACTTCAGGCTTGAGCAGGTAGTTCATGAACTGGTAGGCGGCGTCCAGGTTCTCGGCATCTTTAGGGATGGCGACCATGTCGTAGAAGCTGCCTGCGCCTTCCTTGGGAATGGCGTAGGAAACCTTGACCTTGCCACCGGCTTCAGCCGCGCGGGACTTGGATTGTTCCAGGTCGCCCGAGTAACCCACGGCCACGCAGATGTTGCCGTTGGCCAGGTCCGAGATGTACTTGGAGGAATGGAAGTAGCCTATCGAAGGACGGATCTTGAGGAACAGTGCCTCGGCTTCAGCCAGTTGCTTCTTGTCCTGGCTGTCGGTCGGGTAGCCCAGGTAGTGCAGGGCCACCGGGATCATTTCGGTTGGCGAATCGAGGAAGCTCACGCCACAGCTTTTGAGTTTTTCGATGTTCTCGGGCTTGAACAGCACATCCCACGAGTCGATCTTGTCCACGCCCAGCGCAGCCTTGACCTTGTCGGGGTTGTAGCCGATGCCGATGGTGCCCCACATGTACGGGAATGCGTGCAGGTTGCCTTTGTCGCTGGCGTCACCGACGGCCTTGAGCAGGTCGGTATCGAGGTTCTTCCAGTTAGGCAGCTTGGACTTGTCCAGCTCCTGGTACACACCGGCCTTGATCTGCTTGGCCAGGAAGTTGTTCGACGGCACAACCACATCGTAGCCGGACTTGCCCGCCAGCAGCTTGGCCTCGAGGGTTTCGTTGCTGTCGAAAACGTCGTACACCACTTTGATGCCAGACTCTTTCTCGAAGTTGGCGATGGTGTCCGGTGCAATATAGTCGGACCAGTTGTAGACATGCAGTACTTTACTGTCTGCCTGGGCCGCGCCCGCCATCACGCCCATCAGGGACAAGGCCAGGAGGGTCTTGCCAGCGTTCTTCAAACCTAATGCCTTCATTCGGTCATGCTCCAATTTTTCTTTTTTGGGCCACATTTTTCTACGTTTCATGGCCCGTCGAAGGGCAACAAAACAGGGCGACAGTCTGGCAAGTTCAGGGGCCGGCTTTCAACCAAAGCCCCGCATTTATCATTGCCCGAATGCAACAGCCGCTAGCCGCTGCATTCTGAGCCTAGCACTTAGCCCTGCAATGCCGCCAAAGTCAGGTCCAGGCACTGGCGAGCCTTGGTGACCAGCTCGTCAATCTCGGCCTTGCTGATCACCAGCGGCGGCGAAATGATCATTGTGTCGCCCACGGCGCGCATGATCAGGCCATTTTCGAAACAGAAGGTGCGGCAGATCATGCCCACGCCCTTGCCTTCATAACGCTTGCGCGTGGCCTTGTCCTGTACCAGCTCGATCGCACCCAACATGCCGACACCACGTACTTCGCCCACCAGCGGATGATCCGCGAGCTCGCGTAGACGCTTTTGCAAATACGGTGCCGTTTCGTCATGGACGCGGCTGACAATTTTTTCATCGCGCATGATGCGGATGTTTTCCAGGGCCACCGCAGCAGCCACCGGGTGCCCGGAATAGGTGAAGCCGTGGTTGAAATCGCCGCCTTCGTTGAGCACTGCCACCACTTCGTCGCGCACGATCAGGCCGCCCATGGGGATGTAGCCCGAGGTCAGGCCCTTGGCGATGGTCATCATGTCCGGCTTGAGACCATAGAAATCGCTACCGAACCACTCACCGGTGCGGCCAAAGCCACAGATCACTTCGTCGGCGACAAACAGGATGTCGTACTTGGCGAGGATTTCCTTGATGCGCGGCCAGTAGGTCTCTGGCGGCACGATCACACCGCCGGCGCCCTGGATCGGCTCGGCGATAAAGGCACCGACGTTGTCCACGCCGACTTCCAGAATCTTCTCTTCCAGTTGATTGGCGGCCCACACCCCGAACTCTTCAGGACTCATGTCGCCGCCTTCGCCAAACCAGTACGGCTGGGCGATGTGCACGATGCCCGGGATCGGCAAGTCGCCCTGCTCGTGCATATAAGTCATGCCGCCCAGGCTGGCGCCGGCCACGGTGGAACCGTGGTAGCCATTCTTGCGGCTGATGATGGTTTTCTTGTTCGGCTGGCCCTTGATCGCCCAATAGTGGCGGACCATGCGCAACATGGTGTCGTTGCCTTCGGAGCCGGAGCCGGTGAAGAACACGTGGTTCATGCCGGCCGGGGCGATATCGGCGATCGCCTTGGCCAGTTCCAGCACTGGCGGGTGGGCGGTCTGGAAGAACAGGTTGTAGTAAGGCAGTTGTTTCATCTGCTTGGCGGCGGCGTCAGCCAGCTCATCGCGGCCATAACCGATGGCCACGCACCACAGGCCGGCCATGCCGTCGAGGATCTTGTTGCCTTCGCTGTCCCACAGATAAACGCCCTTGGCGTTGGTGATAATGCGCGGGCCTTTCTCTTTCAACTGCTTGAAGTCGCTGAACGGCGCCAGGTGATGATCGTTGCTCAGGGCTTGCCATTCACGGGTTTGCGGGTTGTTGCTGGACATACCAATCTCCAAAAAGTAGGTGAAGGTGCGACCCATCCTGGCCGCACCCGGCGCATCAGACGGCGAAGAGCAGGAATTCCCGCTCCCACGAACTGATCACGCGCTTGAAGTTTTCATGCTCGGCCCGCTTGACCGCGACGTAGCCAGTGATGAATTTTTGACCCAGGTATTTCTCGATGGTCTTGCTGTTTTCCATGCGCTCCAGCGCATCTTCGATAGTCAACGGCAGGCGCAGGTTGCGTCGCTCGTAACCACGACCGACCACCGGGGCGCTCGGGCTGATGCCTTCGACCATGCCGATATAGCCGCACAGCAGGCTGGCGGCGATGGCCAGGTACGGGTTGGCATCGGCGCCCGGCAGGCGGTTTTCCACGCGGCGGTTCTGCGGGCCGGCATCCGGCACGCGCAGGCCCACGGTGCGGTTCTCTTCGCCCCACTCCACGTTCACCGGCGCCGAGGTGTCGGGCAGGAAGCGGCGGAACGAGTTGACGTTAGGCGCAAACAGCGGCAACAGCTCGGGGATGAACTTCTGCAGGCCACCGATGTGGTGCAGGAACAGCTCGCTCTTGGAGCCGTCCTCATTGGAGAACACGTTCTTGCCGGTGGCGATATCAATGATGCTCTGGTGCAGGTGCATGGCACTGCCGGGCTCGCCGGTCATCGGCTTGGCCATGAAGGTGGCGGCCACGTCGTGCTTGAGCGCGGCTTCACGCATGGTGCGCTTGAACACCAGGATCTGGTCGGCCAGGGACAGGGCATCGCCGTGACGGAAATTGATTTCCATCTGCGCCGTGCCGTCCTCGTGGATCAGGGTGTCGAGGTCCAGCTCCTGCAGCTCGCACCAGTCGTAGACATCTTCGAACAGTGGGTCGAATTCGTTGGCCGCTTCTATAGAGAAGGACTGGCGACCGGTTTCCGGACGGCCAGAGCGGCCAATCGGCGGTTGCAGCGGGAAGTCCGGGTCTTCGCAGCGCTTGGTCAGGTAGAACTCCATCTCCGGCGCCACGATGGGCTGCCAGCCTTTGTCGGCATAGAGCTTGAGGACTTTCTTGAGCACGTTGCGCGGCGACAGCTCGATGGGGTTGCCTTGCTTGTCGTAGGTGTCGTGGATCACCTGGGCGGTGGGCTCGATGGCCCAGGGCACCAGGAACACAGCGTTTTGGTCCGGGCGGCAGATCATGTCGATGTCGGCCGGGTCGAGCAATTCGTAATAGATGTCGTCTTCGACATAGTCGCCGGTCACGGTCTGCAACAGAACGCTCTCGGGCAGGCGCATGCCTTTTTCGGCAATGAACTTGTTGGTCGGCGAGATCTTGCCCCGGGTGATCCCCGTGAGGTCGCCAATCATGCATTCGACTTCTGTGATCTTGTGGTCTTTCAACCAATCGGTGAGCTGGTCGAGGTTGTTACTCATAAATGCCTCTGGGCTGGGTTTCCTGACATCCATTAAAGGTCAGGCGTTGTTTGACGCGTGCGCGTCTCTTTGTTTCGCCCGCGTTCGGCAGGCATCGCCAAATGCCTGGAAGATCGCGAGGTAGTACGGGTTGGAGCTTACCTGCCATTCAGGGTGCCATTGCACTCCTAATGCAAAAGCGTCTGCAAAAGCCTTGCCCTGTTTGAGCGAAAAAGCCTCGACCAGGCCGTCCGGCGCGGTCGCCTCGACCTGCAGGCCCGGCGCCAGGCGGTCGACGCCCTGGCTGTGGATCGAGTTGACCTGGATCGTGTCCGGCAAGCCCAGGCCCGCCAACACCCCGCCCGGGGCAATCGCCACGGCGTGCGCCGGGCCGTACTGGACTTCCAGCGGCTGGGTATCGTCTTCGCGGTGATCGAGCATACCCGGCAACTCATGAACCTTCTGGTGCAGGCTGCCGCCCAGGGCCACGTTCATTTCCTGGAAGCCCCGGCAAATCCCCAGCACCGGCACCCCTGCGGCAATCGCGGCGCGAATCAGCGGCAGGGTGCTCTGGTCCCGTGCAGGATCATGGGCAGTCCCGGGCGCACTGGCCGGACCGTCGTAATGGAAGGGTTCGATATTGGAAGGTGAGCCGGTAAAGAGAATGCCATCCAGACCGTCAAGAATATTGGCCGGTTCGAACAGCTCCGCCAAGGACGGAATAATCAATGGCAGGCCCTTGGCAGCGACTGCCACGGCGCGGACGTATTTGTCGCCACTGATGTGATAAGCATGCAGACCAACCTGTTTGGAGCAGGCGGTGACGCCGATTAACGGCAGGCCAGACATGAAGCACCCCGGTATTATTGCTGTTATGGGTTTGAATCGAGCTTAGCCTTGTTCATTTTTTTACACAACACCCCCGTAAAAAATACAACACGGCCCGCTCAAGCCTGCTAGTCCCAAGCCGGTCAAACTGGCAAAACTGCCCAAAAAAGCCGCAAAAAAGCCCCCTGGGCGCTTTTTTAGGGCAAAAAAGGCCTCGCTTGACTTCGGCAAGCCGTTCGGGTTGACTGAAACCAGAAAAGATCAATGATTGATATTTTTAACAACAAAGGTGTTGCATCATGTCGGTACCCCCGCGTGCCGTTCAGCTTAACGAAGCGAACGCGTTCCTTAAGGATCATCCTGAGGTTCTGTACGTAGACCTTCTAATTGCGGATATGAATGGTGTGGTGCGCGGTAAGCGCATCGAACGCACCAGCCTCCACAAGGTTTACGAGAAAGGCATCAACTTGCCGGCCTCTTTATTTGCCCTGGATATCAATGGCTCGACGGTGGAAAGCACCGGCCTGGGTCTGGACATCGGTGATGCTGACCGAATCTGTTATCCAATCCCCGACACCCTGTGCAATGAACCCTGGCAAAAGCGCCCTACCGCGCAACTGCTGATGACCATGCACGAACTTGAAGGTGAACCTTTCTTCGCCGATCCGCGCGAAGTGCTCCGCCAAGTTGTAACCAAGTTTGACGATATGGGCCTGACCATCTGCGCCGCCTTCGAGCTTGAGTTCTACCTGATCGACCAGGAGAACGTGAACGGCCGGCCACAACCTCCCCGCTCGCCGATTTCCGGCAAACGCCCGCACTCGACACAGGTCTACCTGATCGACGACCTCGACGAATACGTCGACTGCCTCCAGGACATTCTGGAAGGTGCCAAAGAGCAAGGCATCCCAGCTGACGCCATCGTCAAGGAAAGTGCCCCGGCGCAGTTCGAAGTGAACCTGCACCACGTCGCCGATCCGATCAAGGCATGCGACTACGCGGTACTGCTCAAGCGTTTGATCAAGAACATTGCCTACGACCATGAGATGGATACCACCTTCATGGCCAAGCCTTACCCAGGCCAGGCCGGCAATGGGTTGCACGTGCATATTTCGATCCTGGACAAAGACGGCAAGAACATCTTTGCCAGCGAGGATCCCGAGCAGAACGCCGCATTGCGTCACGCGATCGGCGGTGTGCTGGAGACCCTGCCTGCACAAATGGCTTTCCTGTGCCCCAACGTCAACTCCTACCGTCGTTTCGGCGCACAGTTCTACGTGCCGAACTCGCCGTGCTGGGGCCTGGACAACCGCACCGTGGCGATTCGCGTACCGACCGGCTCGTCCGACGCCGTACGTATCGAACACCGTGTGGCCGGCGCCGATGCCAACCCTTACCTGCTGATGGCTTCGGTCCTGGCAGGCGTACACCACGGCCTGACCAACAAGATCGAGCCTGGCGCACCGGTGGAAGGCAACAGTTACGAGCAGAACGAGCAAAGCCTGCCGAACAACCTGCGCGACGCCCTGCGCGAGTTGGACGACAGCGAGGTGATGGCCAAGTACATCGATCCGAAATACATCGATATCTTCGTCGCCTGTAAGGAAAGTGAGCTGGAGGAGTTCGAACACTCCATCTCCGACCTTGAATACAACTGGTATCTGCATACCGTGTAAGCGGTGGCTGCAATAAATGAACGCTGCAGGCTTATGGCCTGTGGCGTTTTTTTATGGCCGCCTGCGGCGGATCGCTGGCAAGCCCGCGCCTACAGCGATAGCGGTTTGGCAGACAACACACCTTCCTGCTCATACAATGCCCGCTGCCCTGTAGGAGACATCCATGACCCGCCCCGCCGCCCCTCGCAAACCCCGCGCCCGCAGCCAGGCCCGGATCGACGCGATCCTCGACGCCGCCCGCACCTTGCTGGCCGCCGAAGGTGTGGCCAGCCTGTCGATCTACAGCGTGGCCGAACGGGCGCAGATTCCGCCGTCCTCGGTGTATCACTTTTTCGCCAGCGTACCGGCCTTGCTCGAAGCCCTGACGGCAGACGTGCACGCCGCCTTCCGCGCAGCGCTGCAAGCACCCATCGACCACGACCAACTGCACACTTGGCGCGACCTGTCGCGCCTGGTCGAGCTGCGCATGCTGGCGATCTACAGCAAGGACGCCGCCGCCCGCCAATTGATCCTCGCCCAGCACGGCCTCACCGAAGTAACCCAGGCCGACCGCCAGCACGACCTGGAGTTGGGGGACTTGATGCTGCAAGTGTTCAACCGCCACTTTGAGGTGCCGACGCTGCCGGCGGATGTGGACGTGTTTGCCCTGGCACTGGAACTGAGCGACCGCGTGTATGCGCGCTCGGTGCATCAGCATGGGCAGATCACCCCGCGCATGGCGGAGGAAGGGATGCGGGTATTCGATGCGTATGTGGGGCTTTATTTGCCGGTGTTTTTGCCTAAGCGATAAGTTTTACGGTGACTGGGCCGGCCTCTTCGCGAGCAAGCCCGCTCCCACATTCGACCGCATTCCCATGTTCGAATGTGGCAGCAGGCTTGCCTGCGATAGCGGCCTGAAGCCGATCACAGCTTGGCGATCGACACCTCGGTGGACTTCACAAACGCAATCACTTCACTGCCAATCACCAGCTCCAGCTCTTTGACCGAGCGGGTGGTGATCACTGACGTGACGATGCCGGACGCCGTCTGCACGTCGATTTCCGACAGTACGTCGCCTTCGACGATTTCCTTGATGGTGCCTTTGAACTGGTTACGCACGTTGATCGCTTTGATAGTCATGGTGTTATTCCTTAAGGGACAAGTGAGTTATTGCGCCCAACGCAATTGCGTAGGCAACGGTGAAACAGGTTCCGGCTCAGGCGGCGTGCCGGGCAGTGACAGCACACGGTTGAGCACTTCGGTTTCCAGGGCCGCCAGGCGATGGGAGCCGCGGACCCGCGGGCGTGGCAGTTCCACATGCAGGTCGAGGCCGATTTCGCCGTCCTCGATCAGGATCACGCGGTCGGCAATGGCCACGGCTTCGCTGACGTCATGGGTCACCAGCAACACGGTAAAACCATGCTTGCGCCACAGGTTTTCGATCAGTTGCTGCATCTCGATGCGGGTCAGGGCATCCAGCGCCCCCAAAGGTTCGTCCAGCAGCAACAGGCGCGGCTGGTGAATCAGGGCGCGGGCCAGGGCCACCCGTTGTTTCTGGCCACCAGACAACGCTGCCGGCCACTCATCGGCACGCTCGGCCAGGCCGACCGCTTCCAGCGCTTCAAGGGCCTGGGGCCGCCAGTTGCCTTTAAGGCCCAGGCCGACGTTATCGATGATCTTTTTCCAGGGCAGCAGGCGCGCTTCCTGAAACATCAGCCGCGTGTCTTCGAGCGCTTCGCTCAACGGTGCGGAGCCTGCAAGCAACTCGCCACTGGTGGCGCTATCAAGGCCGGCCAGCAAGCGCAGCAAGGTACTTTTGCCGCAGCCACTGCGCCCGACCACGGCGACGAACTGGCCCGCCGGGATGTGCAGATCGATCTCGCGCAGGACTTCCCGCGCGCCAAAGGCCTTGCGTAGCTTGCGCACCGCCAACGGGATACCCCGCAGCAGGCGTGGAGGTTGTTGAGCGGTCATGCCGCACCTCCTTTATGTACTTGATAGGCCGGATGCCAGCGCAGCCAGACCCGCTCCAGGCCCCGCGCCGCCAGGTCCGCCAGCTTGCCGAGCACCGCGTACAGCACGATCGCCAGCACTACAACGTCGGTTTGCAGGAACTCGCGGGCATTCATAGCCAGGTAGCCAATGCCGGAACTGGCCGAAATGGTTTCCGCAACGATCAGCGTCAGCCACATAAAGCCCAGGGCAAAGCGCACCCCCACCAGGATCGAGGGCAAGGCGCCGGGCAGGATCACCTGGCGAAACAGGCTCAAACCCGACAAACCGTAACTGCGAGCCATCTCCACCAGCGCCGGGTCGACGTTGCGGATGCCGTGATAGGTGTTGAGGTAGATCGGGAACAGCGTGCCAAGGGCCACCAGGAAAATCTTCGCCGTCTCATCGATGCCAAACCACAGGATCACCAGCGGGATCAACGCCAGGTGCGGCACGTTGCGAATCATCTGCACCGAGCTGTCCAGCAGGCGTTCGCCCCATTTCGACAGGCCGGTGATAAAGCCCAGGGCCAGGCCGATGCCGCCGCCGATCACAAAACCCAGGCCCGCGCGCCAGCCACTGATGGCCAGGTGGGTCCAGATTTCACCGCTGCTGACCAGATGTACCCCAGCCGCAATCACTGCGCTGGGGGCCGGCAGAATACGCGTCGACAACCAGCCCGCCGACACCGACAACTGCCACACCGCCAGCAACAGGACCGGCAGCGCCCACGGCGCCAGCCGATGCAGAATCCGTTGACTATTCATGACGGCGCCTCAGCTCTGCGACGCGGCTTTGGGAAGAATGTCGTTGGCCACCATCTCGCCAAACGGGCTGACGTAACCGGCGCTTTTCGGCAGCTCGGGACGTTCGATATCCAGGTGCGGGAACAATAATTCCGCGACCCGGTACGACTCTTCCAAGTGTGGATAACCGGAGAAGATAAAGGTGTCGATGCCCAGGTCCGCGTACTCCTTGACCCGCGCCGCCACGGTCGGCCCGTCACCCACCAGTGCCGTGCCGGCACCACCGCGTACCAGGCCGACGCCGGCCCACAGGTTAGGGCTGACTTCGAGGTTGTCGCGGCTGCCGCCATGCAGGGCGGCCATGCGTTGCTGGCCCACCGAATCAAAGCGCGACAGCGACGCCTGGGCGCGCGCGATGGTGTCGTCGTCCAGATGGGAGATCAGTTTGTCGGCGGCTTTCCACGCCTCGTCATTGGTTTCACGCACGATCACATGCAAGCGAATACCGAAGCGCACGGTGCGCCCGAGCTTCGCCGCTTTGGCCCGCACCTGCTCGATTTTTTCCGCCACCGCCGAAGGTGGTTCGCCCCAGGTCAGGACCATTTCCACTTGTTCGGCTGCCAGGTCCTGGGCCGCTTCGGAAGAACCGCCGAAATACAACGGCGGCCGAGGTTGCTGGATCGGGGGGTACAGCAGCTTGGCGCCTTTGACGCTGATGTGCTGGCCGTCGTAGTCCACGGTTTCGCCTTCCAGCACGCGCCGCCAGATGCGGGTGAACTCCACCGAGGCCTGGTAGCGCTCTTCATGGCTGAGGAACAGGCCGTCACCGGCCAGCTCTTCTGGATCGCCACCGGTCACCAGGTTGAACAGTGCGCGGCCACCGGACAGCCGGTCCAGGGTCGCTGCCTGGCGCGCCGCCACCGTCGGGGAAATGATCCCGGGGCGCAGCGCAACCAGGAACTTCAGACGCTGGGTCACCGGGATCAGCGAGGCGGCCACCAGCCACGAGTCCTCGCAGGAGCGCCCGGTAGGGATCAGCACCCCGCCAAAGCCCAGGCGATCAGCGGCCTGGGCGACCTGCTGCAAATAACCGTGATCCACGGCGCGAGCGCCTTCGGCGGTGCCAAGGTAATGGCCGTCGCCGTGGGTAGGCAGGAACCAGAAAATATTGAGGCTCATGGAGTTGTCTCCTGAAGAAGTCGGATTACGGCGCTTTGGCAACGGTCGCAGGTGGCGTCCAGATCACGTCCTTGATGCTCAAGGGCTTGGGAATCAATTTGAGCTGGTAGAAGGTGTCGGCGATTTTCTGCTGGGCGGCGACCACTTCCGGGGTCAGGAACAGCGCGCCGTAGCCTTGGCGTTTCACCGAGGTCAGGGTGATGTCAGCCGGCAGGCCGAGCAATGGTGCGACTTGTTCGGTGACTTGCTGGGGGTTGGCCTTGGACCATTCGCCCACGGCGCGCACTTCTTCCACCAACGCCTTGATCACGTCCGGGTGTTTTTCGGTGTAAGGCTTGGTGGCCAGGTAGAACTGGTGGTTATCGGCAATGCCGGTGGCGTCACGCAGGGTGCGGGCTTGCAGTTGCTTCTCGGCAGCCGCCTGGTACGGGTCCCAGATGACCCACGCATCGACACTGCCACGCTCGAAGGCGGCACGGGCGTCGGCGGGCGGCAGGAACACGGTCTGTACGTCGGTGTATTTCAGGCCCGCGTCTTCCAGGGCGCGCACCAGCAGGTAATGCACGTTGGAGCCTTTGTTGAGCACGACTTTCTTGCCCTTGAGCTCGGCCACCGATTTGATCGGCGAGTCCTTGGGTACCAGGATGGCTTCGCTGGTCGGCGCTGGCGGTTCGTAGGCGACGTAGAGCAGGTCGGCGCCTGCGGCCTGGGCGAACACTGGAGGGGTCTCGCCGGTGACGCCAAAGTCGATGGAGCCGACATTCAGCCCTTCAAGCAACTGCGGGCCGCCGGGAAATTCGGTCCACTGCACGTTCACACCCTGGTCCGCCAGGCGTTTTTCCAGGGAGCCCTTGGCCTTGAGCAGCACCAGGGTGCCGTACTTCTGATAACCGATCCGCAGGGTTTCTGCGGCTTGGGCTTGAACAATGGCGCCGAAGGACACAGCCGCAGCAAACAGTGCGACCAGGCCCCGACGCAAGATGACAGTGCGCATGGCGCTCTCCAAATTGACGATGAGGGTTGTGGCTGCACCTGCTTGGCCGTTGGCGGCTGAGTAAGGTGAGGGTTTCTTACATTAGGGTTCGGCTTAAATGCTCCAGCGAGCGCTCAACAAACGTTCATTCAACACATGGGGGTCCAGCGGTTGCGGGCGGCGGGCCATGGCGCTGTAGAACTGCTCCAGGGCTTCGCTCAAGCGTTGTTCAAGGATCGGCACCAACTGCGCCTGGGCACTGCCTTCGCCGTAGGCGATCTGGCTGTCTTCGGCGAAAATCCCGTGCAGCAGCTCCTGGGCTTTCAGCGCCGACAGCACGGGTTTCAGGGCGTAGTCCACCGCCAGCATGTGGGCAATGCTGCCGCCGGTGGCCATGGGCAACACCACTTTGTGGGCCAGGGCGCGTTCCGGCAGCAGGTCGAGGACGGTTTTCAATGCACCGGAAAACGAAGCCTTGTACACCGGCGTGGCAATCAGCAAACCATCGGCATTGGCCACCTGGGCCAGCAGGTCGAGGACCTTCGGGCTGTCGAAGCGGGCATACAACAAATCTTCGGCCGGGAAGTCCCGTACCTGATAACTCACCACTTCCACGCCTTGCTGCTGCAACCAGCGCCGGGAATGATCCAGCAAGACCCCGGAGCGGGAACGCTGACTGGGACTGCCACCAAGTGTTACGACCAGCATCTGGAGTTTCCTTGAGCAAGTGTCGGCGGTTCGCGGTGCGGCGATGGCGCCAAGATGGGACAGACCTTATCAGCAGATTTATATATCTATAAATCTTATTTTTTCATTTGTTTATTCTTAAATTGCATATAAGAAAGATCATTCGCCAGGCGAAAAAAAAGGCCGTCGAAACGGCCTGAAAACCCCTGCTATGTGAGTACTGAAATGCGATTAACTTGTGGGAGCGGGCTTGCTCGCGATTGCGGCGTATCAGTCAGCACATTTCTTGCTGAACCACCGCATTCGCGAGCAAGCCCGCTCCCACATTGGATTCGGGTTAGCGGTTGGGCTGTGGGGTCAGCCGCAGATACGGCTTCACCGCCCGATAGCCCTTGGGAAAGCGCTTCTTGATCTCTTCCTCATCCTTGAGCGAAGGCACGATCACCACTTCGTCACCGTCCTGCCAGTTGGCCGGGGTGGCGACTTTGTAGTTGTCGGTCAGCTGCAACGAGTCGATGACCCGCAGGATTTCGTGGAAGTTGCGCCCGGTGCTGGCCGGGTAGGTGATGGTCAGGCGAATCTTTTTGTTCGGGTCGATCACGAACAGCGAACGCACGGTAAGGGTATCGTTGGCATTGGGGTGGATCAGGTCGTACAGGTCCGAGACCTTGCGGTCGGCATCGGCCAGGATCGGGAAGTTGACGATGGTGTTCTGGGTTTCGTTGATGTCTTCGATCCACTTGTGGTGGGAGTCCACCGGGTCTACCGACAGGGCAATGGCCTTGACCCCGCGCTTGGCGAACTCATCCTTGAGCTTGGCGGTGAAACCCAGCTCGGTGGTGCACACCGGGGTGAAGTCAGCCGGGTGGGAAAACAACACGCCCCAGCTATCGCCCAGCCACTCGTGGAAGCGAATCTTGCCGGCGCTGGAATCCTGTTCAAAGTCGGGGGCGATATCGCCCAGTCTGAGGCTCATGGTGTGGCTCCTGATGAGTGCTTATGGAACCCACTGTGCCTGTGCCGATGATATTTTAAAAAGAATAAATATCGATTTATTTAGACGATAAAGGAATATTAAAATCTGTTCACTGGACCGCAACCAAGGTGCAGGCCAACATGCACCCAAGGTTCGAGAAGGCCTTGAGACGCTGTAGAAAGAGGGGTTCAGGAAGGGCTTGCGGGGGTTGAGCCCGACTTGAAAGCAACAGCACCTTGCCCGGCATTGCGCCGGGCAAGGTTTTACTGCTGGTCTTACAGGATCGGCAGGGTGTAGCTGACGATCAGACGGTTTTCGTCCTGGTCACGCTGGGTAGTAACCTGGGAACGCAGCGAGGCGTTTTTCCAGGCCAGGCCCAGGCCCTTGAAGGTGCCTTCAGGGATTACGTAGCCGAGGTTGAAGTCACGTTCCCACTCGCTTTTGTCACCATTCACGGCGGCAATGTTGTCGCCCTTGAGGTAGACCACAGAAGTGGTCAGGCCTGGCAAGCCGATGGTTGCGAAGTCATAGGCGTACTGGGCCAACCAGGTACGCTCGCCGGCGCGTTGGAACTTGCCGATCTGCATGTCGGTGATGATGTAAGCCGAAGCGCCATCACCCTGGTTGAGGAACGGGAAGTCGCTGGTGCCATTGACACGCTGGTAGCCGGCGCTGATGGCGTGGCCTTGCAGGCTGTACGTGAACTTGGCGCTCCAGGTGCGGTTGTCGACTTCGCCGCCATTCTGGTAGCCCGAAGCACGGTAGCCGGCAATACGACCTTCCTGGCTCGAGTTCTTGCCGTCGGAGTCGCTGTTGAAGTAACGCAGGTCGGACTTGATGCTACCGACTGGCAGCGCCCAGTTGTGGGTCAGGCCCAGGAAGTGCTGCTTATAGAAGTCAGACAGGTTGCCGTAGTAGTACTGGGCAGTCAGGTCCTTGGTGATCTTGTAGTCACCACCAGCAAAGTAGAACTCGTTGCTGCGGGCGTTGGCGGTAGCGGTGCGGGTTGCACCGTTGGAGCCAGCGATGGTCAGCGAGTCGTTGTTGGTGGAGTTACGGCCTTTGGCGTGTTCCAGCTTACCGCCAACCAGAGTCAGGTTGTCGATGTCGTTGGAGGTGATCTGACCGCCTTCAAAGGTCTGCGGCAGCATACGACCGTCGTTGGACGTCACTACCGGCAGTTTCGGCAGCAAGGTACCCAGCTTCAGTTCGGTCTTGGAGATCTTGACCTTACCGGTCAGGCCCAGGCTGGCGAAGTCGTCTACCGCACGACCGTCGTGGTCGCTAGGGAACACGGTGCCGCCCTTGGAGTTGTTGCCGTTGTAGGCAGTGCCTTTACCGGAGTCCAGCTTGACGCCGTACAGGCCGATTGCATCAACACCAAAACCAACGGTGCCTTGGGTGTAGCCCGAAGCAAAGTTGAAAATGAAGCCCTGGCCCCACTCTTCCTGCTTGGAAGGCTTGGCCGTGCCATCACGGTTGTCGGTATTGATGTAGAAATTACGTGCAGTAACGCTTGCCTTGCTGTCTTCAACAAAACCAGCGGCGCCAGCTTGCTGGGCCAAAACCCCAGCTGCGACGGCGAACGCCAATGTGGACTTCTTCATGTACCGCTCCTCTCGTTTCTAATTTTTGTAGTTCTTTGGTCTCGGGTCTGACGCCCTCGATCCACAGATGCGCGATTAGCGCCAGATCGTGACTGACAAGTCAATCGTAACCTTGTGTGTCTACTACCTTCGTCTAATCGCAGTTGATTTGGTCCCTGCAGGGTAATGAGTTTTTCATACACCCAAAAAGAATTATTTCATCCTTTTTCATACTATTCAGGAATAACACTTTCCATGGCGCGACAATCCCGCAGCGGGGTATCGCTCCATAAGCTAATTCCTAAAGGGTATTTATTGGCCATTTTTTAGATCGTTTAGTGTGAGCAGAATCTCGCACACGTCACTCACGATCAAAAAGGCGACGCCATCATGGCCAAACGCGCATCCTCTAGTCAATTTGTTACAGTTTTACTATCGCTTACACTTTCTTTTGGGGTGCAGGCCGCCAACCTAACCATCGGTTATCAGACCGGCATCGATCCGAGCAAAGTGCCCCAGGCCGACGGTGTTTATGAGCAGGCCATCGGCGAGAAAATCGACTGGCGCCGCTTCAACAGCGGCCCAGAAGTGGTCACCGCGATTGCCTCCGGCGATGTGCAGATCGGCAACCTCGGCTCCAGCCCGTTGGCCGCCGCCGCATCCCGCAATCTACCCATCGTAGCCTTCATCGTATCGGCTCAGATCAATAGTTCTGAAGCTTTGGTAGTGCGTAACGGCAGCCAAATTGACGCACCCAAGGACCTGATCGGCAAAACCATTGCCACACCTTTTGTCTCCACATCTCACTACAGCCTGCTCGGGGCCTTGAAACACTGGGGCCTGGACACCACCCAGGTGAAAGTGGTGAACCTGCAACCAGGCGAAATTGCCGCAGCCTGGAAACGCGGGGATATCGATGGTGCCTTTGTCTGGTCGCCCGCCCTGGGGGAAATCCGCAAGACCGGCAAGACGTTGACCGACGCCGCCGAGGTGGGCCAATGGGGCGCGCCGACGTTCGAGGTGTGGGTGGCGCGCAAGGACTTTGCCGAGAAACATCCGGAGGTCGTGGCCAAGTTTGCCAAGGTCACCCTGGATTCGTTTGCCGAGTACGCAGCGCACAAATCCGAGTGGACGGCGGATTCAGTACCCGTGCAGAAGATCGCCCGGTTGACCGGCGCAAACGCCGCAGACATCCCCGAACTGCTGGAAGGCAGCACCTTCCCCGATGCACAGGCGCAGCGAACCGACGCCTTGCTCAATGGTGGGACAGCCAAGGCCATTGGGGAGACGGCGAAATTTCTTAAGGAACAAGGGAAAGTAGAGACCGTGTTACCGGATTATTCGGCCTACGTCACCGGAAAATTCATCAAAGAATAAACCCTCCCCCTGTAGGAGCCGGCTTGCCGGCGATGGCGGTGGCGATGGCGGTGGGCCAGTTAACAAAGATGTCGACTGATACACCGCCATCGCGGGCAAGCCCGCTCCTACATTGGATGGGTGGCGCTTATAAGGTCTTTTCGAAGATCTTCGAATTACGCTGGAAGTTGTACAGCGAAGCCCGCGCCGATGGCAGGCGATCGACACTGCTCGGCACGAATCCGCGCTCGCGGAACCAGTGGGCGGTGCGGGTCGTCAGCACGAACAAGGTCTTCAAGCCTTGGGTGCGGGCGCGGGTTTCGATGCGCTCCAATAGCTCATCGCCACGGCCGCCATGGCGATACTCCGGATTGACCGCCAGGCACGCCAGTTCGCCAGCATCCGAGTCGGCAATCGGGTATAGCGCGGCGCAGGCGATGATCATGCCTTCGCGTTCCACCACGCTGAACTGCTCGATTTCCCGCTCCAGCACTTCCCGCGAGCGGCGCACCAGGATCCCCTGCTCTTCCAGCGGGCTGATCAAGTCCAGCAAGCCGCCGACGTCTTCAATCGCCGCCTCACGCACCAGCTCGAACTGCTCCTGAGCCACCAGGGTACCGCCGCCGTCGCGGGTGAAAAGTTCGGTCAACAGCGCACCGTCCTCGACATAACTGACGATATGGCTGCGCCCCACGCCCCCACGACAGGCCTCGGCCGCCGCATCCAGCAGTTCGGCCTGGTAATTGTTGCCCAGGCGTTGCAGGTGCGCCGGCACTTGTTGCGGGCGCAGTTCGCGCACCAGCCGGCCATTTTCGTCGATCAGGCCCAGGTCTGCGCCGAACAGCAGCAGCTTGTCGGCGCCCAGGTCGATGGCGGCGCGGGTGGCGACGTCTTCACAAGCGAGGTTGAAAATCTCCCCGGTCGGCGAATAGCCCAACGGCGACAGCACGACGATGGAGCGCTCGTCCAACAGGCGATTGATGCCCTTGCGGTCGACCCGGCGCACTTCGCCAGTGTGGTGGTAGTCGATGCCGTCCAGCACACCGATCGGCCGCGCGGTCACCAGGTTGCCACTGGCCACCCGCAAGCGCGAGCCCTGCATCGGCGAAGACGCCATGTCCATGGACAGCCGCGCTTCAATGGCAATGCGCAGGTGGCCGACCGCGTCGATCACGCACTCAAGGGTTGCCGCATCGGTGATGCGCATGCCGTCGTGGTAATGCGGGGTCAGGCCGCGAGCGGCAAGGCGGGTTTCGATTTGCGGGCGCGAACCATGCACCAGCACCAGGCGCACGCCGAGGCTGTGCAGCAGCACCAGGTCGTGGACGATATTGCCGAAGTTGGGGTGATCCACACCGTCGCCCGGCAGCATGACCACAAAGGTGCAGTCACGGTGGGCATTGATGTAGGGCGAAGCGTGACGAAGCCAATTGACGTATTCGGGCATAAAACCTGGGCCTGTAATAAAAAGCAGCCAAAAAAGGATGAATCGCTAAACGCACAGCGGGCTGATGGTTATCGTCGGAACAGGCTTGGCGACACGCTCGCTCTCCTTCTATGTACGGTGTGCAATGGAGTTAATTTATGCAGGTTTGAGGCAGTAGTGTTCAATCAATTCCCGCAATAGACGCACTGTAGGCGTCAAGCGTGACATTTCAAGGTACTCGCCCGGCTGGTGGGCGCAGGCGATATCCCCAGGGCCGAGCACCAGGGTTTCACAACCAAGGCGCTGAAGATAAGGCGCTTCAGTGCCGAACGCTACTGCTTCGGCACGATGACCGGTCAAACGTTCCGCGACCCGCACCAGCTCCGCATCTTCCGGCTGCTCGAAGGGCGGCACTTCGGGGAACAGTGGCGCGTAGTCGATCTGCACCTGATGGCGCTCGGCGATGGGCGTCAGCTTCTGGCGGATGGCGTCGCGCAACACCTGGGGATCCATGCCGGGCAAGGGCCGCAGGTCGAACTCCAGGGAGCACTGGCCGCAAATGCGGTTGGGGTTATCGCCGCCGTGGATGCAGCCAAAATTCAAGGTCGGCTGGGGCACGCTGAACTGGGGGTTGCGGTACTCCCGCTGCCAGGCCAGGCGCAGGCCGCGCAGCTCGCCCATGGCGTCATGCATGGCTTCGAGGGCGCTGTGGCCCAGGCTTGGGTCCGACGAATGGCCACTGCGTCCGAGAATATCGATGCGCTCCATCATCACGCCTTTGTGCAGGCGGATCGGCTTGAGGCCCGTGGGCTCGCCAATCACCGCGGCACGCCCCAGCGGGCGACCGGCCGCAGCCAGGGCGCGGGCGCCGGCCATGGAGCTTTCTTCATCGCAGGTGGCGAGGATCAGCAGCGGCTGCTTGAACGGTTGGTCGAGCAGCGGCAAGACGGCTTCGATGGCCAGCGCGAAAAAACCCTTCATGTCGCAGCTACCCAATCCTACCCAGCGCCCGTCCACTTCCGTCAACTTCAAAGGATCGGTCTGCCACAGCGCTTCATCGTACGGCACAGTATCGCTATGCCCCGCCAGCACCAGGCCACCGGGGCCGCTGCCGAAGCTGGCCAACAGGTTGAACTTGCCGGGGCTGACCTGCTGGATATCGCAGGCAAAACCCAAATCGCCGAGCCAGGTGGCGAGCAAATCGATCACCGGGCGGTTGGTCTGGTCGAGAGACGCTTGGGTACAACTGACAGAGGGCGCGGCAATCAGTGCGGCAAATTGTTCTTTCATGGACGGTAAAGGCATGCGCTGTCTCTCAACTTCCACAGATGAAACCCATCATAGAACCATCCGCGCTGCACAATAAACCCGTTACGGCACGTTGCCCGGCTCAGTCCTGTACACTGCACGGCCTTGGCAGCCACCTATTCTCCCGGCTGCACTCCCGATCCTGGATGTTCCGGCCATGCAAAAAGAAACCGAAATCAAGCTCCGCGTCAGCCGCGAGACCCTCGCCGCGCTGCGTGAGCACCCGCTCCTGAAAAAACGCAACAAAAGTGGCTGGGAACGCCGTGAGTTGATGAACCAGTACTTCGACACCCCCGAGCGCGACCTGGCCCAGGCCAAGGTTGCCCTGCGCCTGCGCAAGGATGGCGACGAAGTGATCCAGACCCTCAAGACCCGTGGCCACAGCGTTGCCGGCTTGTCGGAGCGCAATGAATACGACTGGAAACTGGCCAAGGCCAAGCTCGATGTGAAGAAACTCGACGGCGAATGCTGGCCCGAGCAACTGGCCGAGTTGGACAAAAAGACCCTCAAGCCGATCTTCACCACCGACTTCGTACGCGAACGTGCCGAGATCGCCTGGGGCCGTGGCAAGGCCAAGGTGGTGATCGAAGCCGCCCTGGACCTGGGCCAGGTGATTGTCGGCAAGCAGAAGGAAGAAATCTGCGAGCTGGAACTGGAACTGCGCGAAGGCGAGCCCGCCGCCCTCCTGGAACTGGCAGCCGAACTGGCGCAAACCCTGGCGCTGATGCCGTGTGATATCAGCAAGGCCGAGCGCGGCTATCGCCTGTTCGACGCCAACAGCTACTCCCTGAGCCTGCCGGCCCCGCAACTGCAACCACAAATGCCCCTGGACGACGCCTTCGCCGCGCTGACCTGGCATTTGCTGGGCAGCAGCCAGCGCCTGGCCGAGCAGTACCGTTTCAACGGTCACTGGCGCCTGTTGCAGGACTGGGTAGACAACCTCGCCGAAATGCGCGCCCTGATCGGCAGCCTTGGCCAGGCCGCGCCGCGCCAATCCACCAGCGAACTGCGCAGCGCCCTCGACGCCCTTTTGGAAGACTGGCGCCCGCTGGTCCAGGCCGGTGAAGACGATGAAGACGTGCGCAAGGCCGCGCCGGAACAGTTCCTCGAAGAATTGACCGACGTGCGCTGGGGCCTGTTCTCACTGAACACTTCGCGCTGGCTGCTGGCCCGCTCCTGGACCCTGGACCGCAATGTGCGTGGCAACCGCCAGGGTGCCGCCCAGGTCGCCAACTGGCTGCCGCGCCTGCTGGCCGACGAAGCCGTCGCCCTGCGCCTGCCGCGCTACCAGCAACAGCCCGAAGACCTGGCCGAGCAACTGCCGCGCATCGAGCGTCTGCAGGCCTGGCTGCATCACGCCCGCCACCTGCTGGAGATCCCGGAGCTGGATCGTTTGTACGGCGAGTTGAACAAGTTGGCGGCCCTGGCCAACCAGCCGATCACCGATGAGTCGCTGGATGCGCGGATGCATCAGGTGATTGCGGTGTATCAGAACCGTGCCTGGAAGACTTTGTTGCGCATGTAAGATTGCTATCGCGGGCAAGCCCGCTCCCACATTTGACCGAGTTCTCCAGAGAAGACCGGTTTGAATATGGGAGCAGCCCGCTCTATCACCGCAACACTGGCAGGCTGGTGGTGGACTTGATCTCCGACAGCGCCACAATCGAATTGACCTCCTGAATCCCCGGCACCATCGACAGTTTCTCGAAGAAGAAACGCTCATATGCCTCGATATCCGAGGTGACAATGCGCAGTAGAAAATCCACCGACCCCATCAGCACATAACACTCCAGCACTTGCGGGAACCCGCGGATCGCCTCGGTGAATTCCGTGAAGTTGGAGCGCCCGTGGGCGTTGAGTTTGACCTCGGCAAAGATCTGCGTATTAAGGCCGATTTTCTTGCGGTCGAGCAGCGTTACCTGGGCGCGAATCACCCCCTCCTCCTTGAGCCGCTGAATCCGCCGCCAGCAGGGCGACTGCGACAGGCCGACCTGTTCGGCAATCTGCGCGCTGGAGAGCGACGCGTCTTCCTGGAGCAGTGCCAGGATCCGGCGGTCGTAGACGTCCAACTCACTGTGCATAAAAATACCTATTAATCTAGTTTCTGCGAATTACCTTATTCATATATACGGCATATCACTCCAACATAGATAAGAAATACCCCACACCCCATGTAAAAATTTCTCCAGTCAAATTTGGAGAACGGCCATGCATTCAATTCCATCCAGCCCCACCACCCGCGTCGATGCCTGGGCCGTCAGCAACAGCCATTGCCAGGCGCGCTACCAGATCCTCGCCGAAGCCGAGCCCGATGTGCTGTGCCGGATCCTCAATTTCTTCGCCTTGCAGTTTTTGGTGCCGCAGCAGGTGACCGTGATGCGCGACGATGACCTGCTGAACATCGACGTAGTGATGGATGGCCTGAGCTGGCACCGCGCCCAGGTGATCGGCGAAAAACTTCGTAACCTGATCAGCGTGTGCTCGCTGGAACTACAACCCGTTGAATCCACAAGGCTACAAACCGTGCAGGCGGTGGCTCAGTAAAAACCGGCAATAACCCGCTGGGCGACAGCGACCAGGATCGGACTAGCCTTGGCGCTGCTGCTTCAAACCGCCCAGGAAACCGCCATGTCCGCTGTGCCAGAACACCAGGATCGCAGGCTTTGCCTCGACGATCTGCTGCCCGCCCTTACCACCCACGGTTTGCTCGACACCGCCCTGGCCGAGCGCTTGCGGCGCACATCGGCCAATGGCTTGCATCCGCTGGAGTTTCTCGCCGGCCAGTCACTGCCTGATCCCGCCAGGCCCGGCCTATTGCTGTGCCTGGAACGGCTGACGGAGTGGCTCGCCCGTCAGGTGGGGCAGCCCTACCTACGCATCGACCCGCTGAAAATCGATGTCGCGAGCGTGGTGCCGCTGATGTCCCACGCCTTCGCCCAACGCCACCATATCCTTGCCGTCGCCGTTGACCGCGACAGCGTGACGGTAGCCAGTGCCGAACCGTACCTGCGTGAGTGGGAAACAGGCCTGGCCCATGTGTTGAAGCGCCCGATCAAGCGCGTGGTAGCCAACCCCGAGGCGATCCGCAGTTGCACCCAGGAGTTCTTCCGCCTGGCCAGGTCGGTCAACGGGGCCGACCAGACCAACCCCATGGCGACCGCTGCCGAGCAACTGCTCAGGCTCGGTGCCGGTGAGCAGGAACCAGACGCCAACGACGCGCACATCGTCAATATTGTCGACTGGCTGCTGCAATTTGCCTTTGGCCAGCGCGCCAGCGATATCCACATCGAACCGGGCGCCGACCAGGGCCGCGTGCGTTTGCGTATCGATGGACTGCTGCACGATGCCTATCAGTTTCCGTCCCAGGTCACCACCGCCGTGGTCAGCCGCCTGAAAAGCCTTGGGCGGATGAATGTCGCCGAAAAGCGCAAACCCCAGGATGGCCGGATCAAGACCAAGACGCCCGCGGGGATCGAAGTGGAACTGCGCCTTTCGACCCTGCCCACGGCCTTCGGCGAGAAGCTGGTGATGCGGATTTTTGATCCACAGGTGCTGCTCCAGGACTTCCAGCAACTGGGGCTTTCGGCCGATGACTTGCTGCGCTGGCGGCAAATGACCGGTCAGGCCAACGGCATCATCCTGGTCACCGGCCCCACCGGGTCAGGCAAGACCAGCACCCTCTACAGCACCCTGCGACAGCTGGCGACCCGCACGGTCAACCTGTGCACGGTGGAAGATCCAATCGAGATGGTGGAACCGGCCTTCAACCAGATGCAGGTCCAGCACAATATCGACCTGACCTTCGCCAGCGGCATCCGCGCGCTGATGCGCCAGGACCCGGACATCATCATGATCGGCGAGATCCGCGACCTGGAAACCGCTGAAATGGCGATTCAGGCGGCCTTGACCGGCCACCTGGTGCTCTCGACCCTACATACCAACGATGCCCCCAGCGCGATCAGTCGCCTGCTGGAACTGGGCATCCCCCACTACTTGATCAAGGCCACATTAATTGGGGTCATGGCCCAGCGTCTGGTGCGGCGGTTGTGCCCGCACTGTAAAAGCCCGGAGGCACTGAACCAGGACGATTGGCGCAGCGCCACCCAGTCCTGCACGCCGCCCCCCGCCAGCGTCTACCGGGCCAATGGCTGTGCAGAATGCCGGGACAGTGGCTATCGCGGACGCATCGGGGTTTACGAGATCATGCTGATGAATGACGCTGCCAGGAACCTGGTCTGCGCCGAAACTGACCTGCAGGCATTGCGCCGCCAGGCGCTCAAGGACGGCATGCACAGCCTGCGATTGTCGGGCGCCCACAAGGTTGCGGCGGGGCTGACCACCCTGGAAGAAGTCTTACGGGTCACCCCCTCCAACGAGTAAACCGTTCTTATCTGCGACAAGCCCGTTACAATCGACAGACTTCGCGTACCGCCACCACCAGACAAGGAATCGTTATGCAGATCGGAACAGTGCTTCTCCTCTTCGTAGGCTTGGCCATTGCCATCCTGTTCATGGGCTTCAAAGTCGTGCCCCAGGGCTACCAATGGACGGTGGAGCGCTTCGGCCGCTACACCAACACGCTCAAGCCTGGCCTGAATATCATCATTCCGGTGATGGACCGCATCGGGCGCAAGATCAACGTGATGGAAAGCGTGCTGGATATTCCGCCCCAGGAGGTGATCACGGCCGATAACGCCACGGTGCAGATCGACGCGGTGTGCTTCTTCCAGGTGGTGAATACCGCCCAGGCGGCCTACGAGGTCAACAACCTCGAACATGCGATCCGCAACCTGCTGCAAACCAACATCCGTACGGTGCTCGGTTCCATGGAACTGGACGCCATGCTCAGCCAGCGCGACGGCATCAACGAGAAGCTGCTGCGCACGGTCGATGAAGCCACCGCGCCGTGGGGCATCAAGATCACCCGCATCGAGATCAAGGACATCAGCCCGCCTGCCGACTTGATGGCCGCCATGTCCGGCCAGATGAAAGCCGAGCGGATCAAGCGTGCCCAGATCCTCGAAGCCGAAGGCCTGCGTGCCTCCGCCATCCTGACCGCCGAAGGCAAGAAGCAGGCGCAGATCCTCGAGGCCGAAGGGGGTCGCCAGGCTGCGTTCCTGGAGTCTGAAGCCCGTGAGCGTCAGGCTGAAGCCGAAGCGCGCGCCACACAGGTGGTATCGGAGGCGATTGCCACCGGTAACGTGCAGGCCATCAACTACTTTGTCGCGCAGAAATACATCGATGCCCTGGGCAAGCTGGCCTCGGCCAACAACAGCAAAGTGATCCTGATGCCGCTGGAAGCCAGCCAGGTCATTGGCGCGGTGGGCGGCATCGGCGAAATCGTCAAGGCCACCTTCGACAACAAGAAAGCCTGAGGCTCGCGCCATGTGGGAATTCCTGCAACACCTGTCGTTCTGGGATTGGCTGGCGCTGGGCACCGTGCTGCTGATTCTCGAAGTGTTTGGTGCCGGCGGCTATCTGTTGTGGATGGGGATCGCGGCGGCAGCGGTTGGCGTGCTCAAGTTCCTGATTCCAGGGCTTGGGCTGGAGCTGCAACTGCTGCTGTTTGCGGTGCTGTCGATCCTGACGGCGGTGTACTGGTGGAAGCGCCAGCGCAGCAGTGCCAAGGCCAGCGATCAGCCGGGCCTGAATATGCGTGGTTCGGAGCTGATTGGCCGCACCTTTGTGGTGCATCAGGCGATTATCGATGGCCGGGGCAAAGTCAAGGTCGGCGATGGCGTGTGGATGGTCACCGGGCCTGATGCGCCTGTAGGGGCTCAAGTACGGGTGATTGGCCAGGAAGGCGTGATTCTGCGGGTCGAAACTGTTTAGTCAGCCATGGAACTAGGCTGGGTTATCTACAATCAAACTGTTCAGATAACCCAAGTCGGAGTCACCCATCATGCGTCTCAAATATGCTGTCGCCACCCTCGCCGTGCTTTCCCTCCCAGTTGGATCGGCCATGGCCGACAGCTTCTGGCGTAATGTCATCTCATCGGGCGCCACCACCGGCTCCACGTATCTGACCTTCAAGGACCACAAGCTGGTAGTCGCCGCCCAGGACGACGCCGGTAGCTTCGTCGCCAGCGACGGCGGCATCCGTGGCCCTTACCTGGAAGCCGCCATGCAGAAAGTGCGTGCCGACAACCCAGGCCTGAAGGCCACTGACATGGAACTGGCCAACGCCATCCTGGCGAAGAACGCCATCGCCGCCGAGTAAACCGGGCACAAAAAAGCCGCTTCAAAAGCGGCTTTTTTGTGCCTGCCGTTCGACGATTCGTTCACGGATGACAGGCTATATTCAGTTACCCCGTGCGACGATGCTGGGGTTGATATGAGCTTTTTTTCTTAGTTCCTCTTAAAACGGATGCTTTCAACGTCATGAGCCAACTGCCTTTCCTGCCGTTTTCAAAACCGACCATTGATGAAGCCACTATCGCGGCAGTCGGTGAAGTGTTGCGTTCCGGCTGGATCACCAGCGGGCCCAAGGTGCAGGCGTTCGAAGCACAATTGTCGGAATATTTTGGCGGCCGGCCGGTGCGCACCTTCAACTCTGGCACCTGCACCATGGAGATCGCCTTGCGTATCGCCGGTGTCGGGCCGGGGGATGAAGTGATCACCACGCCGATTTCCTGGGTGGCAACGGCCAACGTGATTCTGGAGGTAGGCGCCACGCCAGTGTTTGCCGATATTGACCCGGTGACCCGCAATATCGACCTGGCCCAGGTGGAAGCCGCCATTACGCCGCGCACCAAGGCGATCATCCCGGTGTACCTGGCCGGCCTGCCGCTGGACATGCCGATGCTCTATGCACTGGCCAACAAGTACGGGCTGCGGATCATCGAGGACGCCGCCCAGGCATTGGGCTCCAGTTGGGATGGCCAGCGAATTGGCGCCACCGGGGATTTTGTCTCGTTCAGCTTCCAGGCGAACAAGAACATCACCTGTTCCGAAGGCGGCTGCCTGGTGTTGAACAACGCTGAAGAAGCGCGCCTGGCGGAGAAATACCGCCTGCAAGGCGTGACCCGCAGTGGGTTCGATGGCCTGGACGTGGATGTGCTGGGCGGCAAGTTCAACATGACCGATATCGCCGCCGCCATCGGCCTGGGCCAGTTTGCCCATCTCGAGCAGATCACGGCCCATCGCCAGGCCCTGGCCCGGCATTACTTCGAGTGTTTGGGCAGCGATTTCGAGGCAACGTACGGCGCACAACTGCCGCCTGCGGACTTTGAAAACAGCAACTGGCACCTGTTCCAACTGGTTCTGCCCGAGCGTTCGGATGGCCTGCCGGCCCGCGCTACGTTCATGGAGCAGATGCAGGCCCAGGGCGTGGGCATTGGCTATCACTACCCGCCGATCCACCTGCTGAGCCTGTATCGGGCACAGGGGTTCAAGGAAGGCATGTTTCCGGTTGCGGAAAGCGTCGGGCGCTTGATTGTGTCGTTGCCGATGTTTACGGCGATGACCAAGGCGGATGTGGAGCGGGCTGTTGCGGCGGTGAAGCAGGTGCTCAAGCCCTGACCGTTGCAGGAGCCGGCTTGCCGGCTCCTGCAGGGGACGGTGTTATTCGCCGATGGCAGCTTTGTAGCCAGCGGCATCCAGCAGTTTTTCCAGTTCGGCGGCATTGCTTGGCTGGACCTTGAAGATCCAGGCCTCGTAAGGCTTTTCATTGAGCGACTCAGGGGCATCGGCCAAATCCTCGTTGACCGCAATCACTTCACCCGAAACCGGCGAGTAGATATCCGAAGCAGCCTTCACCGACTCGACTACGCCCGCGGCGTCGCCTGCGGCGAACACCTTGCCCACTTCCGCCAACTCAACAAACACCACATCACCCAACGCTTCCTGGGCGTGATCGGAGATCCCGACGGTCACGGTGCCATCCGCTTCCAGGCGTGCCCATTCGTGGCTTTCGGCAAAACGCAGTGCGGCAGGGATATCGCTCATAGTCTGTGTCCTCAAAAAGAAATGTCAGCGGCCATTGGCCTGCCGCAAAAGGTTAGATCAAGGTCTTGCCATGGCGCACGAAGGTCGGCTTGACCACTCGCACCGGGTACCACTTGCCGCGAATCTCTACTTCCGCGCGGTCAGCGGTTGCCATCGGTACACGCGCCAGGGCAATGGATTTACTCAGCGTAGGAGAGAAACTACCACTGGTGATCTCTCCTTCGCCAACATCGGCGATACGAACCACTTGATGAGCGCGTAAAACCCCGCGTTCTTCCAGCACCAAACCCACCAGCTTGAGCTGCACTCCGGCGGCCCGTTCAACCTCCAGGGCGGCACGCCCGATGAAGTCGCGGCCCGCGGGCTCCCAGGCGATGCTCCAGGCCATATTGGCGGCCAACGGTGACACATTCAGGTGGATATCCTGGCCGTAGAGGTTCATGCCGGCCTCCAGGCGCAGGGTGTCACGCGCACCCAGGCCGATAGGCGAGATGCCCGCGCCCACCAGGTCGTTGAAAAAGCCCGGGGCCTGGTCGGCGGGCAGGACGATTTCCAGGCCATCTTCGCCGGTATAGCCTGTGCGTGCGATAAACCAGTCGCCGTCGGCGCGGCCCTCGAAAGGCTTGAGCTGGTGGATCAGCACGCCGCGAGACTGGGTGACCAGCTCGGCAATCTTGTGCCGGGCCTGGGGCCCCTGGATCGCCAGCATGGCCAGGTCCGGGCGCTCACGCATCAGCACCTGATAGCTGCCCAACTGGGCCTGCATCCACGCGATATCCTGGTCGCGGGTGGCCGCATTGACCACCAGCCGGTAACCGTCTTCGGTGCGGTAGACAATCATGTCGTCCACCACCCCGCCCTGCTCGTTGAGCATGGCGCTGTACAGCGCATGGCCGCAGCCATGCAAACGATCGACATCATTGGCCAGCAAGTACTGCAGCCACTCCCTGGCCTGGTGGCCTGAGATATCGATCACGGTCATGTGGGAAACATCAAACACCCCGCAGTCACGGCGCACCTGATGGTGCTCCTCGACTTGCGAGCCGTAGTGCAGAGGCATATCCCAACCGCCAAAATCGACCATTTTCGCGCCGAGGGCGAGATGCAGGTCATACAGAGGCGTACGCTGTCCCATGGGTTTCTCCTTCCGGGCGTGGCGAAGGTGCGGACGGTTGCCGTTCGGGCTACACACCTTGAAATACAAGGCCTGCAGCCACAATCAGCCACCCTGCCCGGAAGACGGGCCGCACCGAATGCCGCGCATTGTAGCCTCAAGCCGTAGGACTGGCACCTAACCGATTCGTCGCGCCGAACGTCGGATCAAGCCGATGACCGGCAACAGGCCGACCAACACCAGGGTCAGGGCGGGCAACGAGGCACGCGCCCACTCGCCCTCGCTGGTCATCTCGAAGATGCGTACCGCCAGCGTGTCCCAGCCGAATGGGCGCATCAGCAGGGTCGCGGGCATTTCCTTGAGCACATCGACAAACACCAGCAAGGCCGCGCTCAAGGTGCCAGGCAGTAAAAGTGGCAGATACACTTTGCAAAACAGTCGTGGCCCACTTACCCCCAGGCTGCGCGCTGCTTCCGGCAAGGACGGGCGGATGCGCGCCAGGCTGTTTTCCAGCGGGCCATAGGCCACGGCCAGGAAACGCACCAGATAGGCCATCACCAGCGCCGACAGGCTGCCCAGCAGCAAAGGTTTGCCAGCGCCGCCCAGCCAGCTGGAAACCGGAATCACCAACTCGCGGTCCAGATAGCTGAAAGCCAGCATGATCGACACCGCCAATACCGAACCCGGCAAGGCATAGCCCAGGTTTCCCAGGCTGACCCCGGAGCGGATAGCCCGGGTCGGCGCCAGGCGGTTGGCGAAGGCCAGCAGCAACGCCACGCTGACGGTGATCAGCGCGGCCATGCCGCCCAGGTAGAGGGTATGCACGATCAGCCCGGCATAGCGCTCGTCGAGGTCGAAACGCCCGCGCTGCCAGAACCAGGCCAGCAGCTGGAGCATCGGGATAACAAAGGCACAGGCAAACACCAGGGCGCACCAGCCGGTGGCGGCGGCGGCCTTGACGCCATGCAGGTGATAGAGCGCCTTGCCCCGCGGTCGCTCGTTGCTCGGGCGGCTGGCGCCACGGGCCCGGCGCTCGCCGTAGAGCACCAGCATCACCACCAACAGCAGCAGGCTCGCCAGTTGTGCGGCGCTGGACAGGCTGAAAAAGCCATACCAGGTCTTGTAGATGGCGGTGGTGAAGGTGTCGAAGTTAAACACCGACACCGCGCCGAAGTCCGCCAGGGTTTCCATCAACGCCAAGGCTACGCCGGCGCCGATGGCCGGGCGCGCCATGGGCAGGGCCACCCGCCAGAACGCCTGCCAGGGCGACTGGCCCAGCACCCGCGCCGCTTCCATCAACCCCTTGCCCTGCGCCAGGAACGCGGTGCGCGCCAGCAGGTAGACGTAGGGATAGAACACCAGCACCAGCACGATGATCACGCCACTGGTGGAGCGCACGCGCGGCAGGCGCAGGCCCATGCCGAACCATTCGCGCAGCAGGGTTTGTACCGGCCCGGAGAAATCCAGCAAACCCACGAAGACAAACGCCAGGACATAGGCCGGGATGGCAAACGGCAGCATCAACGCCCAGTCCAGCCAGCGCCGGCCGGGGAACTCGCAGAGGCTGGTCAGCCAGGCCAGGCTCACGCCCAGCACCGTTACGCCTACCCCGACGCCCACCACCAGGGTCAAGGTGTTGCCCAGCAGACGCGGCATCTGGGTGTCCCACAGGTGCGACCAGATTTGCGTGTCGATGCTTTGCCAGGACAGCAACAGGACACTCAGGGGCAGCAGCACCAGGGCGGCGACAGTGAAGACCGGCAGGTACCAGCGGCGTTGGGCGGGGTGGGCCAAAAGGAATTCTCAAGCTGTGGATGATTCGCAGGCCTGCACAAAACACTGTGGGAGCGGGCTTGTGTGGGAGCTGGCTTGCCTGCGATGCAGACACCTCGGTTTATCAGCGATGCCGGGGTGATGCTATCGCAGGCAAGCCAGCTTCCACACAAGCCGCTCCCACATTAATTAGAACTGCGGCGTGCTACAAATTGTACTCAGTTCCAGCCCGCGCGATCCATCAGGCGAATCGCCTCGGCCTGGCGCTTGCCCGCCACTTCCACCGGCAGGGTGTCCGCCTTGAACTTGCCCCAGCTCGCCACTTCAGCCGAGGGTTCTACCGCAGGGTTGGCCGGGAACTCCTGGTTGACGTCGGCAAAGATCTTCTGCGCCTCAGGCGTAGTCATCCACTCCACCAGAGCCTTGGCGGCTTCCGGGTGCGGGGCGTACTTGGTCAGGCCGATGCCCGACAGGTTGACGTGCACGCCACGGTCGCCCTGGTTCGGCCAGAACAGTTTCACCGCCAGTTTCGGGTCCTGCTTGTGCAGGCGGCCGTAGTAGTAGGTGTTGACGATACCCACATCGCACTGCCCGGCGTTGATTGCCTGCAGTACCGCAATGTCATCGGAGAAGACGTCGGTGGACAGGTTATTGACCCAGCCCTTGATGATTTCTTCAGTCTTTTCTGCGCCATGGGTTTCGATCAGGGTGGCGGTCAGCGACTGGTTGTAGACCTTCTTCGCGGTACGCAGGCACAGGCGGCCTTCCCATTGCTTGTCGGCCAGGGCTTCGTAGGTGGTCAGCTCTGCCGGCTTCACGCGGTCGGTGGAGTAGGCGATGGTGCGCGCCCGCAGGCTCAAGCCCGTCCAGGCATGGCTGGAGGAGCGATATTGTGCAGGGATGTTGGCGTCGATCACCTTGGAGGTGAAGGGTTGCAGAATGCCCATCTGCTCGGCTTGCCAGAGGTTGCCACCATCGACGGTCAGCAGCAGGTCGGCGGTGGCGTTCTGGCCTTCGGCCTTGATGCGCTGCATCAGCGGCGCTTCCTTGTCGGTGATGAACTTCACCTGCACCCCGGTTTTCTTGGTGTAGGCGTCGAACACCGGCTTGATCAACTCGTCGATACGAGAGGAGTAGACCACCACTTCGTCAGCCGCCTGGACGGTGGTGCTGGCGATAAGGGTGAGTGCCAGGGCAGTCAGGAGGCGCTTGGGTGCCAACATAGGTGCGGTCTCTCGTAGGAAAAGTGAGCGCAAATGATAAGGACTCACATTTAGCATCTCAACCAAACACTGGGCGCAGGCGTTACGAGATGTTGCATGGGAAGAATTTACCCTGCGGCAACCGGCCTCATCGCCGGCAAGCCGGCTCCTAGCGGGAACGCACTCAGGGCTTGGCCAGGTCCGGCAGGTCGCCGGTCAAGCCCAGCGCCTGACGCACAAACAGCGCCTTGGCCTCGGGCATTTGGTCGACCAATTTCAGCCCGGCATTGCGCAACCAGCGCAACGGCAGCTGGTCGGCCTGGAACAACCGTTCAAAGCCCTCCATCGCCGCCATCAGCGCCAGGTTGTGCGGCATGCGCCGGCGCTCGTAGCGACTGAGCACCTTCACATCTGCCAAGCGTTCACCGCGCTCGCACGCCTTTAGCAGCACCTCGGCCAACACCGCGGCGTCGAGGAAGCCCAGGTTCACGCCCTGCCCCGCCAACGGGTGAATAACGTGGGCGGCATCGCCAATCAGCGCCAGGCCTTCGGCGACGTAGCGCTTGGCGTGGCGCTGGCGCAGCGGTACGCACAGGCGTGGGTCGGCACTGACCACGCTGCCCAGGCGACCCTCAAAAGCGCGCTCCAGTTCACCACAGAAGCTTTCGTCGTCCAGGGCCATCAAGCGTTCGGACTCGCTCGGCGTGGTCGACCAGACGATCGAGCACCAATCTTCCTGGCCATCGCGCACCAGCGGCAGGAACGCCAGCGGGCCATGGTCGGTGAAGCGCTGCCAGGCCGTACGCTGGTGCGGCTGGCTGCTGCGCACGCTGGTGACGATGGCGTGGTGCAGGTAATCCCATTCGCGTGTGGCGGTGCCGGTCAGGCGGCGCACGGCCGAGTTGGCGCCGTCGGCGGCGATCACCAGCGGCGCGCGCAGGGTGCGGCCATCGGCCAGGGTCAGCAGCCAGTCATCGCCGGAGCGGCGCATCTGCTCCAGGCGTGCATTGGCCAGCAGGCCCAGGTCGCAGTCGTGCAGGCGCTCAAGCAGGGCGTCCTGGACCACACGGTTTTCGACGATATGCCCCAACACCTCGGCATGCACACTGGCCGCCGAGAAGTGGATCTGCCCGGTGCCGCTGCCATCCCAAACCTGCATTTCGCCGTAGGGGCTGGCGCGGCGACTGGCGATGCCGTCCCACACGCCCAGGCGGTCGAGGATGCGCTGGCTGGCGGCCGACAAGGCGCTCACCCGCGGTTCAAACGGAGCATCAGCGTCAAATGGCTTGACGCTCAACGGGCTGCCGTCGAGCAGCAGCACTTGCAGGCCACTGCCCTGCAACGCCAGCGCCAGGGCGCTTCCGACCATTCCGGCCCCGACAATCAGCACATCTGCGCGCATGTCCATGCTTTATGCCTGTTTCGCTGGCGGCTTGCGCCGCACGTAAAGGGTTTTGTCGACTCGCGCCACCAGGGTGCCGGAGCCGTCGTAAATCTGCACCTTGAGGTGCGGCAAGTATTTCTCGCCGCCCTCGGTCTGGCGTCGCACTTCATCGAGCAAGGCCTGGTCGATGGAGAATTCGGCAAACACCGGGCCTTTGCCCGGCGAGATGAAATCGATGCTCGCCGCCTTGTCCCAGACGATGTAGTCGCGGCCCAGGTTCTCCATCAGCATCAGCATGTAGAACGGGTCGACCATCGAATACAGGCTGCCGCCAAACTGCGTACCGACGTAATTGCGGTTGTACCAGCCCAGGCCCATGCGCACCTTGGCGTGACAAAAGTCGGCACTCAGGTGCTGGACCCGCACCCCGGCGCCGAGGTACGGCGGGTACAGGCTCAAGAACCACCGTAACAACCGCGCCTTGCCCAGGCGCTCCGTCAGCCACTTACGCATCGGGGCGCGTGCCCAGGCCCATGGCCTGCCGGGCGAACCAGCGTTTGGCCGGCGGCAGCAGGTCCAGGCCCAGCAGGCCGAGGTTACGGCCCATGGCGACCAGCGGTTGGCCGCTGCCGAACAGGCGGGTGACCTGGTCGGAGAAGCCCACGGTCAGTTGTTGATCCAGGCGCTGGCGTTCGCGGTAGGTCTGCAAGGTCGCCAGGTCACCCGGCACGGCGGGCCCGGACAGCAACGCCTCGGCCAACGCATAGGCATCGCGCAGGGACAGGTTGAAACCCTGGCCGGCAATCGGGTGCAAGCTGTGGGCGGCGTTGCCCAGGACCACCAGGTGCGAGCGCACTTGCTCCTCGGCCTCCACCAGCGTCAGCGGATACAAGTGGCGCGCGCCGACCTGTTTCAGGGTGCCCAGGCGATAGCCAAACACGCCCTGCAACTCGCTGAGGAAACTGCGCTCATCCAACTGCGCCAGGCGCTGGGCGTCCATGCCGACGCGGGTCCAGACCAGCGCGCAACGGTTGTCCGCCAGCGGCAGCAAGGCCATCGGGCCTTCGTCGGTGAAACGCTCGAACGCCTCGCCGTTATGGGCTTCGCTGGGGGTGATGTTGGCGATCAGGGCACTCTGGTTGTAAGGCCGTTGCTTGACGCCAATGCCCAACTGCTCGCGCAGCCCGGAGCGGCCACCATCGGCCAGTACCGCAAGGTCGCACTCAATGACGGTTTCATCGTTGAGGGTCAGGCGGTAGCCATCGGCCAGCGGTTCCATGCGGCTGACTTCTGCGGGGCAGCGCCAACTGATCACGTCTTTGTCCAGGCCTTGCCACAGGCACTGCCCGAGCCAGGCGTTTTCCACCACATAGCCCAGGGCCGGTACGCCCTCTTCAAGGGCCGACAAGCGTGCGGTAGAGAAGCGCCCACGGTCGGAAACATGGATTTTCTTGATCGGTTCGGCACGTCGGGAAATGTCTTGCCATACACCCAGGCGCTGGTAGATCTGCCGCGCGCCAAAGGACAACGCCGAGGAACGCGCGTCGTAGCTCGGCTGGTAGCTGTCGCCAGGGGCGAAGGGTTCGATCAGCACGATTTTCCAGCCACGGGCCTTGGCCCCGGCCTGCAATGCCAAGGCCAGGCTGGCGCCCACCAGGCCGCCACCGATAATCGCCAGGTTGACCCGGCTCATCGGGCGGCCGCCATCAGTGCTTCAATCTCGGCCACGGTCTTGGGTACGCCACCGGTCAGAATTTCACAGCCTTGCTTGGTCACCACCACGTCATCCTCGATGCGCACGCCTATGCCACGCCATTTCTTTGCCACGTTCTGGTTGTCCGGGGCAATGTAGATGCCCGGCTCCACGGTCAGGGCCATGCCCACTTCCAGCACCCGCCATTCGCCGCCGACCTTGTACTCGCCCACATCATGCACATCCATGCCCAGCCAGTGCCCGGCGCGGTGCATGTAGAACGCCTTGTAGGCTTCGCTGGCGATCAACTCGTCCACATCACCCTGCAACAAGCCCAGCTTCACCAGCCCCGCGGTGATGACTTGCACCGTCGCCTCATGGGCCTGGTTCCAGTGCTTGTTCGGCGCGATCTGGGCAAAGGCGGCGTCCTGGGAGGCCAGCACAATTTCGTAGATCGCCTTCTGCTCGGCCGAGAACTTGCCATTGACCGGCCAGGTGCGGGTGATATCGCTGGCATAGCAGTCGATTTCACAACCGGCGTCGATCAACACCAGGTCCCCGTCCTTGAGCAGCGCGTCATTCTGCTGGTAGTGCAGGATGCAACTGTTGCGCCCCGAGGCGACGATGGAGCCATAGGCCGGCATCTTCGCCCCGCCCCGGCGGAATTCGTAGTCCAACTCGGCTTCCAGGCTGAACTCATGCAACCCGGCGCGGCTGGCCTGCATCGCCCGAATATGGGCCGCGCAGGAAATCCGCGCGGCTTCGCGCATGACCTTCACTTCTGCGGCGGATTTATACAGGCGCATGTCGTGCAGCAGATGATCCAGGGCAACGAATTCGTTCGGCGGCTGCGCACCGAGGTGCGCCTTGGAGCGGATCACGTTGATCCACTCCATCAGGTGCCGGTCGAATTCGGCATTGCTGCCCATGGCCGAGTACACCCGGTCGCGGCCTTCGATCAGGCCGGGCAGGATGTCGTCGATATCGGTAATCGGGAACGCATCGTCGGCGCCGTATTCGCGAATCGCGCCTTCGGTGCCAGCGCGCAGGCCGTCCCACAATTCGCGCTCGGCGTTGCGTTCACGGCAGAACAGCACGTATTCGCCGTGAATGCGCCCAGGCATCAGCACAATCACCGCTTCGGGCTCGGGGAAGCCGCTCAGGTACTGGAAGTCGCTGTCCTGGCGGTACACGTGCTCGACATCACGGTTGCGGATCGCCACGGCAGCGGCCGGCAGGATCGCGATGCTGTTGGGTTCCATCTGCGCCATGAGCGCCTTGCGGCGGCGGGTGTATTCCGCTTTGGGGATATGGATCATGGGCAGGTGGGTTCCCTCTCTTAGTGCAGCGACGGCTTGGTTGCAGCAGGTTCAGCAGACTTTTTGTTCTCGGTGAACAGCAGCAACGGCGCGACGCGCAGGTATTCCATGACTTCCATATAGTCGCCTTCGCCGTCTTCGGATTCTTCCAGGGCATCTTGCACCTGGGAGATGGCTGCGAGGTCCTGCAACACTTCCTTGGCGTCGGTGCTCAGCTCCAGGCCGCCGGCGTTCACGCCAAAGCCATGGAGGAAACCCTGGCACCATTGGCCCAGTGCAGCGGCACGCTCGGTGAGCGACGCATCGTCGGTTGGCAGCAGCAGGACCACGGTGACGTCATCACCGGTCAGTTCGCCTTTAACCATTTCTTGCAAGCCGATCAACGCGTTGCGCACGTTTTCGGTAGGCTCGGTTTCCAGCAGCTCGGCCACGTCGGCCAGCCAGGTGTCGGCGTCAAAACCGACGCCGGTGCAACTACGGCCCAGCAGCACGCCATGCAGTTCGGCAGGCGAGCAAGGGTGACCGCTGGAGCTCAGCAGTTTGGAAAAAGCGTCGTACGGGGAGTTCTGAATAGGCATGATGAGCTAGGCGCCAGGCGGCGCGATGTCTAGAATGAAGCGCTGTATCCTAGCACCGGCAGACGCACCCGACTATCAAGGGCGTCAGATCGTTTATCCTGCAGTTGCCATTCATCAGACAAATCCAGTGGAACCCTATGGAAGACGCCGACTTGCAAGCGCTGATGGCCAGACTCGAATTGCTAATTACCCGGGTCGAGCAACTAAAGAGTCAAAACGGACTCCTATTAGCTCAGGAAAAGACCTGGCGCGAGGAACGCGCGCACCTCATTGAAAAAAACGAAATCGCCCGGCGTAAGGTCGAATC
The DNA here is from genome assembly GCF_058742075.1 of Pseudomonas sp. HC1(2025). Lineage (NCBI taxonomy): Bacteria > Pseudomonadati > Pseudomonadota > Gammaproteobacteria > Pseudomonadales > Pseudomonadaceae > Pseudomonas > Pseudomonas sp. HC1(2025). The sequence continues at coordinate 5,588,943 of NZ_CP196017.1, forward strand.
GATGATTTCGCGCCTGAAGGCCCTGGAGCAAGACTCATGAGTTCAAGCAATAGCGTCACCGTGCAGATTCTCGACAAAGAGTATTCGATCATCTGCCCCCAGGAGGAGCGCAGCAACCTGGTGAGCGCCGCCCGCTACCTGGATGGCAAGATGCGTGAAATCCGCAGCAGCGGCAAAGTCATCGGCGCCGACCGTATCGCCGTGATGGCCGCGCTGAACATTACCCACGATTTGCTGCATAAGCAGGAACGCCCTGACGTACAGGCCAGTGGTTCGACACGCGAGCAAGTGCGTGACCTGCTCGAGCGCGTCGACCTGGTGCTTTCTACCGACCAGGAACCACCCAAGGGCTGATCGCCGCGTCTATTTCGGGTATACTCGCCTCACTCCCTGGCGTGCTTGCCAGTCGGCGATGTCCCTGAGCCGATTCGCACTACCCTGGAAGTTGCACGTTGGGCTGGTGTGCATGTCCGCTAGACGGAAAGCCTTAAAGCCTACTGCATCTTCCACCTTGAACTTTCGGGTTCAAGGGCTAAGTCGACAGCGGTTCTGTCGGGGAGCCTGATTCCCAAACTCAATGCCAGTCCCCGGACTGGCATTGTTTTATGAGCCGAACACCATGACCGAACCTGCGCCACTTTCCCGTCCGCACCTTCGACGCATGTTGCGCAAGGCCCGCCGCGCCCTGACGCCAAGCGAGCAACGCCAGGCCGCGCTTGGCCTGTATCGGCAACTGGCACAGCACCCGCTGTTTCGCCGGGCCAAACATATCTCCCTGTACCTGTCGACGGATGGCGAAATCGATCCGCGCTTGCTGCTGCGCACTGCCCAGCGCCGGGGCAAGGCCACCTACCTGCCGGTGCTCAGCTCCTGGCCACGGACCAAGATGGTGTTCCAACGCGTGCGCCCTGGGGAAAAGCTCGCGCCCAACCGCTTTGGCATTCTTGAGCCACGGGTCAATGTCGGGCGCCAGCGCAAGGTCTGGGCCCTGGACCTGGTGCTGCTGCCGTTGGTGGGTTTTGATGATGCGGGCGGGCGGCTGGGCATGGGCGGCGGTTTTTACGATCGCAGCCTGGCGTACCTGGCGCGCCGCTCGTCGTGGCGCAAGCCGACGCTGCTGGGGCTGGCCCATGAGTGCCAGAAGGTCGAACGCCTGGCGCAGGCAAGCTGGGACGTGCCGTTGAATGGCACCGTTACCGATAGAAGATGGTATGTCGCAGAGGGGACGCCGCTGGACTCAACGGCGCCGAAATAGCGTCAACGCTTGAAGGTTTGTTGTTGCTGCTGTGCAAATTCAACCGGGGCTTGGGTCTTGTTCGACCATAGGCTTTGCGCATACCCGGTGGTCACGACGCCCAGACCGAACAAAATAACCAAAATCCATAGTAAATCCGGTTTGCGTTTCATCGATTGCCCCCCTTCAGGCATATCACACACGATGACAGCAACGTTCCAAAGTAGTCCGTTCCAGCTGCGTCAAGCTTAAAATCCCGGCATTCTGCGTTAACGTGAACCAACACGCAAACCTTGGCGTCAACCGACCGTCGGTTTGTCATGAAATTGACAGACAAGCTGCCCAATCCCCTGCAAAGGAGCAAAACCATGGCCTATTGGCTGATGAAATCCGAGCCCGATGAGCTGTCCATCAAGGGCCTGGAAAAACTCGGCGAGGCGCGCTGGGACGGCGTGCGCAATTACCAGGCGCGCAATTTCCTGCGGGCCATGGCCGTGGGCGACGCGTTCTTCTTTTACCACTCCAGTTGCCCGGAACCGGGCATTGCCGGCGTAGGAAAAATCATCGAAGCGGCTTACCCCGACCCGACCGCGCTGGAGCCTGATAGCCATTACTTCGATGCCAAGGCCACCCCCGAGAAGAATCCGTGGAGCGCCATCACCGTGGCCCACGTCGAAACCTTCCCCAAAGTCCTCGGGCTGGGCTACCTCAAGCAACAGACGGCCCTGGCCGAATTGCCGCTGGTGCAAAAAGGCAGTCGCCTGTCAGTGATGCCAGTCACAGCGGAGCAATGGGCGGCGGTCATGGCGCTGCGCTAACGCCTAACGGTATTCATTTGACCGGTATCAACGGCTATCGGTTACGATCCCGGCAAACTAGGACGCTAACACCGCAGGATGCACCCATGTCGACGTCACATCGCAGTTCGCAATTCTTCGCCTTTCTCCTGATTTTGCTGTTGGTGGCCGCCGGCGGCTTCGGTTACTGGAAGTCCACCCTCGACCGCCTGCCGGAAGGCTTGAGCATGGGCAACGGCCGACTGGAATCCACCGAAGTGCAGATCGCCACCAAGATCCCCGGCCGCCTGGCCGAGGTGCGGGTCGATGAAGGCGACAAGGTGCTCAAGGGCCAACTGCTGGCGCGTATCGACACCCGCACCCTGGAAGCCCAGCGTTCCCAGGCCGAAGCCGAAGTACTGCGAGCCAAGGAAAACTTCGCTGCGGCCCAAGCCAATGTGCAACTGCGCCAGAGCGAAAACCTGCTGGCCAGCCAGGAACTCAAGCGGACCCAAGAGCTGTACCGCCGCGGCTTCGCCAGCGCGCAGTTGATCGACCAGCAGCAGGCACGCCAGAACACCGGCAATGCGGCGGTGGTGGCCGCCCAGGCCCAGGTGAATGCGGTCAAGGCCGCCATTGGTGCCGCCGAGGCCCAGGTGGCGCAACTGACCAGCGAAATCGACGACAGCAGCCTGCGCGCGCCCATCGACGGCATCATTCAACTGCGCCTGGCCGAACCTGGCGAAGTGCTCGGCGCCGGTGGGCGGGTGTTGTTGCTGATCGATCCGAATGACCAGTACATGAACCTCTACCTGCCCGCCTCCGTCACTGGTCGCCTGACCGTGGGCAGTGAAGCGCGGATCGTGCTCGATGCCCTCCCGGATCAGCCGCTGCCAGCGAAAATCAGCTTTGTCGCGGCCAAATCCCAGTTCACCCCCAAAGAAGTGGAAACCCGCGACGAGCGCCAGAAACTGGTGTTTCGCGTCAAGCTGCGCCTGACTCAACCAAGCGCCGTGCCCCAGGCCAAGCCCGGCATGCCCGGCGCCGGCTACGTGCGCACTGCCGAGCTGGACTGGCCGGCCAACCTGCAATGAACGGGCTGGCGCTGCACGCCACGGGCATCAACCACCGCTACGGCAAGCAACAGGCGCTGATCGACATAGCCTTCAGCCTGCCGGCTGGCACCCGCTGCGGCCTGATCGGCCCCGATGGCGCGGGCAAGTCGAGCCTGCTGGGCTTGATCGCCGGGGTCAAAAAGCTGCAGACCGGTGACTTGCAGGTGCTGGGCGGTTCCATCGAAGACCGCCGCCACCGCAACAGCCTGTACCCGTTGATCGCCTTTATGCCCCAGGGCCTGGGCGGCAACCTGTATCCAGAGCTGTCTATCAGCGAGAACATCCGTTTTTTCGCCACCCTGTTTGGCCTGTCCACAGCCGATTGCGACCAGCGCATGCACAACCTGTTGCTGGCCACCGACCTGGCACGCTTCGCCGACCGCCCCGCGGGCAAGCTGTCGGGCGGGATGAAGCAAAAACTGGGGCTGTGCTGCGCGTTGATCCACGATCCGGACCTGCTGATCCTCGATGAACCGACTACCGGCGTCGACCCTTTGTCACGCCGGCGCTTCTGGGAACTGGTAGAAACCGTACGCAGCGAGCGCCCACAACTGACGCTGCTGGTGGCCACGGCCTACATGGAAGAAGCCGAGCAGTTCGAGCACTGCCTGATGCTCGACCGCGGCAAGCTGATTGCCGATGGCCTGAGCCGTGACCTGGCTGCTGTTACGCCCAGTGGCAAGCTGGATGAAGCCTTCACCCATTTCCAGGGCGACAGCGCGCACAACAACCAGCCGCTGGTGATCCCCCCTCGGGCTAACGACAACACCGATATCGCCATCGAAGCCCACGACCTGACCCTGCGTTTTGGCGACTTCACCGCTGTCAACAAAGTCAGCTTCGCCATTGGCCGTGGCGAGATCTTCGGCTTTCTCGGCTCCAACGGCTGCGGCAAGACCACCACCATGAAAGTCCTCACCGGGCTGATGCCGGCCAGTGAAGGCAGCGCCACGCTGCTGGGCAACCCGGTGAATGCCAAGGACCTGGCGACCCGCAAGCGCGTGGGTTTCATGTCCCAGAGCTTCTCGCTGTACGGCGAACTCAGCGTGCGCCAGAACCTGGTGCTGCACGCACAGCTATTTGATCTGCCCAAGGCCGACAGCGGCCCACGCATCGAAGAATTGATCCAGCGTTTTGACCTGGGCAGCGTCGCCGAACAACCCTCCGGCGAGTTGCCCCTGGGCTTGCGTCAGCGCCTGTCCCTGGCCGTGGCGGTGCTGCATCGCCCGGAAGTGCTGATCCTCGACGAACCCACATCGGGTGTGGACCCCGCCGCCCGCGACGATTTCTGGCGCTTGCTGGTGGAGTTGTCCCGCGAGCAAGGGGTGACGATTTTCCTCTCCACCCACTTTATGAACGAAGCCCAGCGCTGCGACCGCATCTCGTTGATGCACGCAGGCAAGGTGCTGGCCTGCGACACGCCAGACGCCCTGCAACGACAATTCCACGGCGAGACCCTGGAAGCCGCGTTCGTCACCTGCCTGGAGCAAGCCCAGCAAACCCCGGAAACCGCCGCGCCCAGCGCGAGCGTCAGCACGCCGACCACGCCGCCCGTCAGCAAGCGCGGCTTCAGCCTGGCGCGCCTGCTGGCGGTGGCCAGCCGTGAAGGCAAGGAACTGCTGCGCGATAAAGTGCGCATGGCCTTTGCCCTGCTCGGGGCGATTTTCATGATGGTGATCTTCGGCTACGGCATTTCCCTGGACGTGGAGAAGCTCGCCTTCGCCGTGTATGACCAGGACCAGACGCCGCAAAGCCGCGCCTATCTGGAGGCCTTCCGCAGTTCGCGCTACTTCGCCGAACAGCCGCCGATCACTGATTCGGCCGAGCTGCACCGGCGCCTGCAACGTTCGGAAATCAAACTGGCCTTGGAAATTCCCCCGGGCTTTGGCCGCGACCTCTACGCCGGGCGCCAACCAGCGGTGGCCGCCTGGCTCGATGGAGGTATGCCGTTTCGCGCCGAGACCAGCCGCAATTATGTAGAAGCCGTACACCAGGCCAACCTGCAGCAACTGGCCGAACTCAACAGCACACCGCTGTCCCAACCGGCCGCGGCCAAGCTGGAAACGCGCTTTCGCTACAACCAGGACGTGGTCAGCGTAAATGCCATCGGCCCGGGTGTGATGGCGCTGATCCTGGCGTTTATCCCGGCCATGCTCACCGCCCTGGGCATCGTGCGCGAGAAGGAACTGGGCTCGATCACCAACTTCTACGCCACGCCCCTTACCCGCCTGGAGTTCCTCCTTGGCAAACAGGCGCCGTACCTGGTGATCAGCCTGATCAACCTGGCCTTGCTGGTGGCGATGAACCGCTGGCTGTTCGGCGTGCCGTTCAAGGGCAGCGGCCTGACCCTGGCGTTTGGCGGCCTGCTGTATGTGCTGGCCACCACCAGCATGGGCCTGCTGATTTCCGCGTTCACCCGCACCCAGATCGCGGCGATCCTTGGCACCATGATTATCACCAGCCTGCCGACCATCCAGTTCTCCGGGTTGATCGTGCCGCGCTCGTCCCTGGAAGGGGCGGCGGCGCTGATGGGGATGCTGTTTCCGGCCGGTTACTTCCTGGATGTCGCCGTCGGCACCTTCACCAAAGCCCTGGACCTGCGCCAACTGTGGCCACAGTGCCTGGCGCTGTTCGGGTTTTTCCTGGGGTTCACCGGGCTGAGCCTGGTCATGCTCAAGAAGCAGGAGGCCTGATGCACAAGTTCGCCCATATCCTGCGCCTGGGAGTCAAAGAGCTCACCAGCCTGCGCCACGACAGCGTGCTGCTGCTGTTTCTGTTCTATGCCTTCACCGTCGCCATCTACATGCCGGCGGCCGGCTCGGTGATTGGCGTGCATAACGCCAGCGTGGCCTTTGTCGATGAAGACCACGGCCAATTGTCGCGCCAGTTGGCCGAAGCCCTGCAGCCACCGGAGTTCCAGCCTGCCGTGCCACTGCCCTACGACCAGTTGGACAAGGTCATGGACAGCGGCCAGTACACTTTCGTGATCAACGTGCCGGCCAATTTCCAGGCCGACCTGTTGGCCGGACGCCAGCCGAGCGTGCAGGTCAACGTGGATGCCACCGCCATGAGCCAGGCGTTTATGGGCGCGGGCTATATAGGGCGGATTTTCCAGCGCGAACTGCTGACCTACGGCGGCCAGTCCGACGCCAGCCAGCGCGCGCCAACGGCCCTCACCACCCGCGCGTTGTTCAACACCAACCTGGAAGGTGGCTGGTTCCTGGCGGTGATCCAGATCGTCAACAACATCACCATCCTCGCCATCGTACTGACCGGCACCGCCCTGCTGCGCGAACGCGAGCACGGCACCCTCGACCATTTGCTGGTGCTGCCGCTGACCGCCCTGGAAATCATGCTGGCAAAAATCTGGAGCAATATGCTGGTGGTGGTGCTGTGTACCTGGCTGTCCCTGGAAGTGGTGGTCAAGGGCCTGCTCGGCGTGCCGCTGGCCGGCTCGTTGAGCCTGTTCCTGCTGGTGACGGCGTTATACCTGTTTGCCAGCACCGCCTTGGGCATCTTCCTTGCCACCCTCGCCCGCTCGACGCCGCAGTTCGGCTTGCTGGCGATCCCGGTGATCATTCCGATGCTGCTGTTATCAGGCGGCAGTACGCCGTTGGACAGCATGCCCGAATGGTTGCAATGGGTGATGCAGGGCTCGCCGTCCACGCACTTTGTGAGTTTGAGTGCGGCGATTCTGTTCCGGGATGCGGGGGTGAGCGTGGTGTGGCCGGATTTGCTGGCGCTGGCGGGAATTGGGTTGCTGTTTTTTGCGGTGGCGTTGGCGCGGTTCAGGAAGAGTCTGGCGTCTTGAACTATCACTTGTGAATTATAAAAAACACTAAGCCTATTAAAAAACAAAATAAAAAACTGTCATTTATGACAGTAGCCGGCATTCCTCTCCCCTTGTTAGCTTGAACAGCCAACCACGAACTTATCGCCGTAGCACCCCGGGAGAGCGAAAATGGTCAATAAATCAGATTCGGATAACAGTGGCTCCAGCGACGCTGCCACCCCAGAGGTCATAGAGATTAAGATCGACTCGAATAACCCCAACGGAAAAACAACAGTTACAGGGGAGTATTCATTGCATGGATATAAAGGAGCGATAGAGGTTGAATACACCTGGAGAAGTAATGTCTACACGATAACTGCGCTCAGATATCTATTCGAGCGTACTGCGGTAACGGGTAAAAACCCCCGCTTCGAAATCACCAGAGACACCGAGGGCCCCATCGGCCCCACATTGTCAGTCAACCCTCCACAAGATGGCCAATGGCACTCTTGGGGTTCATCAATGAGCTACCAAACAGCCAACACAGCACTATTTTTCACTTTCTACTTTATCTTCGACGCGCCCCCCGAGGGAGTATGGAGAACAGATAGAAAAACACTGAAGCTCACTGTGTACTAACTATTACAACCAGCAACTTAGTTGCTGGTTTTTTAAACCATCAAAAGCTCCCCCACTCGGAGCTATTGAATGATCAGGTTGTTAAACAACAAATCCTCAACCACCGGCTTGCCCGTCTCATCGTTCATCACTTGCTGAGCCTGCTTCAGCGCTTCCTGGCGCAACTTCTCCTTGCCCTCGACACTGCCCATGCTCTCGACTGTCTGCTGGGTAAACAACGCCACCAGTTGATTGCGAATCAGCGGCTCATTGGCCTTGATCGCCGCCGCCGCTTCCGGGCCGGTCACGCGCAGGGCCACATCGGCCTTGTATACCCGCAGTTTCGGGCCGCCATCCAGGGCGTAGTTGCCGACAAAAGGCGGCGTCAGGCTGTAATAGCTGACCTTGGGCGCTTCGCCTTCCTTGGCTTCTTCGGCATGGGCTGCCATCGGCAACGTCAGGGCCAGCATCAACAGGATCCACGCTTTCACAGTTCATTCCTCATATTCGGTGGCCAGTAGCATAACGCTAGCAAGGCAGAGCACAAGCTTATGGCGACTTATCAGGCCGGGGCATGCTCGTTGACCCGTGACCTTACCCACCTACACTTATCGGCCAATACGCCAAAAGGAATAGTCCGATGAAAGCCGTGCTGTGCAAAGCCTTCGGCCCTGCCGAAACCCTGGTGTTGGAAGACGTCGAAAGCCCGGCGATCAAGAAGAACGAGATCCTGCTGGATGTGCACGCCGCCGGGGTGAATTTCCCGGACACGCTGATCATCGAGGGCAAGTACCAGTTCAAGCCACCCTTCCCGTTCTCGCCGGGTGGCGAAGCGGCAGGTGTGGTCAGCGAGGTCGGGGAAAAGGTCAGCCACCTCAAGGTCGGCGACCGGGTCATGGCGTTGACCGGGTGGGGCAGCTTTGCCGAGCAGGTCGCGGTGCCGGGCTATAACGTGCTGCCGATCCCACCGAGCATGGATTTCAATACCGCCGCTGCCTTCAGCATGACCTACGGCACTTCGATGCACGCCCTCACCCAGCGTGGCCATCTGGCCGCTGGCGAGACCCTGCTGGTACTGGGCGCGTCCGGTGGCGTCGGACTGGCCGCCGTGGAAATCGGCAAGGCCATGGGTGCCCGGGTGATCGCCGCCGCCAGCAGCGCCGACAAGCTGGCCGTGGCCAAGGCTGCCGGGGCCGATGAGTTGATCAACTACAGCGAAAGCAACCTCAAGGATGAAATCAAACGCCTGACCGATGGCAACGGCGCCGACGTGATCTACGACCCGGTGGGTGGCGATCTGTTTGACCAGGCCATCCGCGCCATTGCCTGGAACGGCCGCCTGCTGGTGGTGGGGTTTGCCAGCGGGCGCATCCCTGAACTACCGGTGAACCTGGCGCTGCTCAAGGGCGCGGCGGTGCTCGGGGTGTTCTGGGGCTCGTTCGCCCAGCGCCAGCCGCAGGATAACGCGGCGAATTTCCAGCAGTTGTTCAGTTGGTATGCGCAGGGCAAGTTGAAGCCGCTGGTGTCGCAGGTGTATCCGCTGGATAACGCGGCGCAGGCGATCAATGACCTGGGGCAGCGCAAGGCGGTGGGCAAGGTGGTCGTGCAGGTCCGCCAGTGATTTGAAATGCAATCAATGTAGGAGCTGGCTTGCCTGCGATAGCGGTGGGCCAGCTACATCGTTGGTAACTGATCCACCGCTAGCGCAGGCAAGCCAGCTCCTACAGTGGGTCTGCGGTGTTCTGAAGAATCTGGTTACGACCCATACTTGTCTATTGGCGACATGTTCGTAAAAGAACATGCAATTACTCCGGTTTCCTGTGTTTGCGGATAAGAGGCGATGCTATTTTCGGTAACGAAACTGTAACATTCGCATCCGCAGTCAAAACAAGAAATTTGGAGCTCTTGAATGTTTGCTTTCTTTCGTCCTGCCCCACACCAGGCACCCCTGCCTGAAGAAAAGATCGACAGTACCTACCGACGACTGCGCTGGCAGATCTTCGCCGGTATTTTCTTTGGCTACGCGGGTTACTACCTGCTGCGCAAAAACTTCTCCCTGGCCATGCCGTACCTGATCGACGAGGGTTACACCCGTGGTCAACTGGGCTTGGCCATGTCGGCAATCGCCATTGCCTACGGCCTGTCCAAGTTCCTCATGGGCCTGGTGTCCGACCGCTCCAACCCGCGCTATTTCCTGCCGTTTGGCCTGCTGGTATCGGCCGGGGTGATGTTCATTTTCGGTTTCGCGCCTTGGGCAACCTCCAGCGTGACCATGATGTTCATTTTGCTGTTCATCAACGGCTGGGCCCAGGGCATGGGCTGGCCGCCAAGCGGGCGGACCATGGTGCACTGGTGGTCGCAGAAAGAACGCGGCGGCGTGGTGTCGGTATGGAACGTGGCGCATAACGTCGGCGGCGGCCTGATCGGCCCGCTGTTCCTGTTGGGCATGGCCTGGTTCAACGACTGGCACGCAGCGTTCTACGTGCCGGCCACCGTAGCCTTGGCAGTGGCGGCGTTTGCCTTCATCACCATGCGCGACACCCCGCAGTCGGTGGGCCTGCCGCCTATCGAGAAGTACAAGAACGACTACCCGGAAGGCTACGACGCCAGCCACGAAGACGAATTCAGCGCCAAGGAAATCTTCGTCAAGTACGTGCTGCGCAACAAAATGCTCTGGTACATCGCCTTCGCCAACGTGTTCGTCTACCTGCTGCGCTATGGCGTGCTGGACTGGGCACCGACCTACCTCAAGGAAGCCAAGCACTTCACCGTCGACAAATCGTCGTGGGCGTACTTCTTCTACGAATGGGCGGGGATTCCCGGCACGCTGCTGTGCGGCTGGATGTCGGACAAGATCTTCCGTGGCAACCGTGGCCTGACCGGCATTGTGTTCATGGCCCTGGTGACCGTGGCGACCCTGGTGTACTGGCTCAACCCGCCAGGCAACCCGATGGTCGACATGATCGCGCTGTTCTCCATTGGCTTTTTGATCTACGGCCCGGTGATGTTGATCGGCCTGCAGGCGCTGGAGCTGGCGCCGAAGAAAGCCGCTGGTACGGCGGCAGGCTTTACCGGCCTGTTCGGTTACCTGGGCGGTTCGGTAGCGGCCAGTGCGGCCATGGGCTACACCGTGGACCACTTCGGCTGGGACGGCGGCTTTGTGCTGCTGATCGGCGCGTGCCTGCTGGCCATCGCGTTCCTGATCCCAACCCTGTGGCACACCAATAGCGTCAGCTCGGCGCGTTAATCGCCGCGACGCCTTTGGCACATCGCTTGAGCCGCGCCTCCAGATTTTTATCTGGCATGGCGTGGCTACGCAGGGCGTTGACGGTCTGCTCGACATAATCGCGAGTGGTGCCGTAACGCCCGCAAGCGCTTTCAAATACCTGGTTCAGCACGCTGTCGGGCAAGTTGCCGGCGTAGCTGGGCAGGTGCCGCTCCAGCACAAAACCCAACGCCTGCACCTGGCTGCCGTCTTCAAGCCGGCAACTGAGCCAATGTGGCCGATACGATGGGTAAGGCATCTCGCGCTGCCACAAGGCATAGAGCGAGGCCTCCAGTTGATCCTCCGGCAGGCGGTAGGCAAAGCCGCTGCACGAGCCACCACGATCCAGGCCAAACACCAGCCCCGGTAATTCCGGCGTGCCCCGGTGCTCGTGGGACCACAGGTACAGGCCCCGGTGATACCCATGGACCCGGGCGCGCAGGCGCTGGGTTGCCGAACACTCGGGACGCCAGATCAGCGAGCCATACGCAAACAGCCAGACCGGCCCACCCTTGTGCAGGCCCATGGTGGCTTGCATCGAGCTCATCAATTGTTCGTGAGTGAGTTGCGGCCCCAGATCGAGCCGCGGTGGGTAAGCCAATTGCAGACGTTCGGATTCAATAACGGTCATGGCAGATCGCTTAGGTCTCCTGTGCATTACCAGTTATAGGCGACTTTACCGTAATAGAACGCGCCGCTGTAACCGTAAGGCGAAAAAGTGCTATAGGCCAGGTTGCCGCCACTGCTGGCGTAGGCATTGAGCTTTTCCGGGTATTTGTCGGTCACGTTGTCGCCGCCCACGGTGAAGGTCCAGTTGTGCAATTTGTAGTCAGCCGACAGGTCCAGCACCCAGGCGGCCTTGAAGGTCTGGTCGTTGACCTTGTCTGCCTGGTAGCTGGTGAATTCGCCATAACGCACCAGGTTGCTGTGCAGCGCCCAGTTGCCGAAGGTGAAATCGTTGGCCAGGCTCAACTTGTGCTGGGGCGTGGTGTCGCCCAGCAAGCCGATGCGCTCGCGCCGGTCGACCCGCACCAGGTTGGCGCCCAGGCTATCGAGAATGGCCGGGTTGGCCTTCACGTCCGTGACCTTGGTGTGGTTGTAGTTGTAGCCCACAGTGCTGTTCCAGCGGATGCCGTTATCCAGTTGGTAGCGGTAGTTGGCCACCAGGTCGACACCATCGGTGCTGGTGTCGGTGGCATTGGTGAAGTAACGGGCGGTGGTGTAGTCGATGTTGCCGACACCGTTGGCCTGCAGATAAGCGCGAGTCGCAGCGTTGAGCGCGAGGTTGGACGACAGGCTGATACGGTCGCGGATATCGATACGGTACACGTCGACCGTCACCGTCAGGTTATCCGCGGGCTCCAGCACCAGGCCCAGGCTGTAGTTGCGCGACTTTTCGGCCTTGAGGTCTTCGGCGCCGAGCAGGCGGGCGACCTGGCTGGTGGCCGGGAACGTGCCGGCTTCCTGGATAGTGTTGCCGATCAACTGCGACGAGGTGTAGGCAAAGTTCTGCTGGGCCAGGGACGGTGCGCGAAAGCCATTGGAAATGCTGCCGCGCAGGGCCACCTGCGGGGTGAAGTCATAGCGTGCCGACAGCGAGCCGCTGACGTTGGAGCCAAAGTCGCTGTAGTCCTCATGGCGCACCGCCGCCGAAACCCCGAGCTTCTCGGTGAAATTGGTTTCCAGGTCCAGGTATTGCGCCCAGTCGTGGCGCGAGGTGCTGCCGGCGTCGGCATCACGGAAACCGCCGAGGCCCGAACTGCCGGTCTGGTAGTAGGACGCCGGCTCACCGGCTTCAATCTCATAGCCCTGGTGCAGGTACTCACCACCGAAGGCCACCGACACCGGGTACGGCAACCAACCAAGGTCGAACTCCCGGGACAGGTCCAGGCTGAGCTGCTTCTGTTCGTTGCTCAGGGTGCCGTTGTCGAACTTGCGCGGCGTCGCCAGGCCCAGGGAGGTGTTGATGGTTTCGGTGCGCAGTTCGTACTGGTTCTTGCCGTAGTTGGCCGACAGGTCGTAGTGCCAGTCATACGCCAACTGCCCACGCAGGCCGGCCACCAGCGAGGTGTCTTCGAGGTTGCCACGGATCAGCGGCAGGTAGCCATTGGGGTTGAGCGCCGGGATGTTGTTGGACGCATTGCTCGCCCGGTAAAACGCCGCCGTCTCGCCGCGCCGCTTACTGTAGCCACCAAAGGTGTAGAACTCGGCAGCATCGTTGAAGGCATAGCCGGCGTTCAACCACAGCTTGCCTTCGTTGGTCGAGGGTTCGCCCTGGCGGAACACCCGCTGGCCGTACGTGGTAGAGCCGACGCTGGCCGGGCGGTAATCGTGGCCGGCGCGATTGGTGTAGTCATTGTCGGCGCCTTCGGCGGAGAGGTTGATAAACCCATTCTCGCCCACTGCCAGGCCGGTATTGCCGCTGATGTTGCGCTGGATCCCGTCGCCTTTCTTGTATTGCCCGAACTTGCTGGAAACCGCGCCTCCATGGTCGGTCTGCTTGAGGATCACGTTGATTACCCCGGCAATCGCGTCAGAGCCGTAGCGGGCCGACGCGCCATCGCGCAGCACTTCGATATGGTCGACCGCCGACAGCGGGATGGCATTCAAGTCTGCCGGGGCCGAACCGCGACCGACCGCCCCGCCCAGGTTGACGAAGGCACTGGTGTGGCGCCGCTTGCCATTGACCAGCACCAGCACCTGATCCGGCGACAGGCCGCGCAGTTGCGCCGGGCGCACCAGTTCGGCGCCGTCCACCAGGCTGGGGCGTGGGAAGTTGATGGAAGGAATCAGCCGCGCCAGTACAGCACCCAGCTCATCGGAGCCGGTACTGCGCAGACTTTCGCCGGAAATAACATCAATCGGTGACAGTGAGGCGCTGGCCGTGCGTTCTTGGGCACGAGTGCCGGTGACGATCACCGTGTCGAGTTTTGGTGCGTCCGCAGTCGTCGTTTCAGCGGCGATCACTGGATTGAATCCCACGGCGGTCAGCAAATTGGCTGACAAAATCGCCGTGTACAGCGCGTGTTTGTTGTAGCTCCCCATACCGCTCCCCTTGCAATCAAAAGTCAGAACTTCAATGCCCTGAGTTCATACGATCGATCCGTGTGGCGGACGGTGGCGGTCATTTACTGGTTATTGGCAGAAAGTCGGTGGCCCGATGACATATAGCTTAATGATATTTATCTTGACGAATAAATATCTTTTAAGAATAAGAGAAAGCATAAGCAATGGGCCCCATTCGTCAGGATTGCCCCGGTAAACGTCGTTGTTTCAGCACCGGTTCAGCCTTTACGGGCGGCCTGGCCTCAAGATAGGCCCGCGTCACGACCCCACTTAGCCGCGCATTAACCGACTATCGAGGTCGCCCCATGAAAAACCGACTTTCTGGCCTGCTGCTCCTGGCGCAGGCCACCACCGCCCTGGCCGCCGAAACACCCGCCAACGACGACAAAGGCTTCTGGTACGCCCAGACCAGCGTCTACACCCGGCACTTTGCGCCGGACCCCGAGCACAACAACCACCAGGACCTGATCGGCCTGGAGCGCAATGACGCTTCGGGCTGGGTGTATGGCGGTGCGACCTTTCGCAACTCGTTTCGCCAGCGCTCGTATTACGCCTATGCGGGCAAGCGCTATGACATGGCCAACTATCCGGTGTACCTGAAGCTGACCGGCGGGGCGATCCAGGGCTATCGCGGCAAATACCGCGACAAGATCCCGCTGAACCGCTACGGCGTGGCACCAGTGATCATTCCGTCGGTAGGCGCGCACTATGGGCCGGTGGCGGCAGAGCTTGTGCTGCTGGGGTTCAATGCGGCGATGGTAACCACGGGCGTGCGCTTCTGAGGCCGCGCACCTGAGTAGACACAATCCAATGTGGGAGCTTGCCCGCCCCCATATTTGATTTGTGGCGGTACCAAAATTCCCTGCCATGCGCAGATCCCCTGTGGGAGCGGGCTTGCCCGCGATAGCGTTGGTTCAGTCAATATCATCGGTGACTGATACACCACTATCGCGGGCAAGCCCGCTCCCACAGTTTGATCGGCGCCTCAGGCGCGAGGGGCGTAGGCAAATACGTCGGCGCGCATCTGATGTGCATCCATGCCCGCGTTGACCAGCGCATCCAGCGTGCCATAGATCATCGCCGGCGAACCGCTGGCGTAGACATGCACAGCCTTGAGGTCGGTTATGTCTTCGCACACCGCCTCATGCAACAAGCCACAACGCCCTTCCCAACCGCACAGGTCGCTGACCACTTTGTGCAGGAACAAGTTGGGCAATTGCTGCCACTGCTCCCAGTGTTCGACCTGGTAGAAATCTTCGGGACGGCGCACGCCCCAGTACAGATGCACCGGGTGCTTGAAACCGCTCGCCCGGCAGTGCTCGATCAGGCTGTGCATCTGCGCCATGCCGGTGCCGGCCGCGATCAGCACCAGCGGCCCGTCGGGCAGCTCGGCCAGGTGGGTATCGCCAAACGGCAGCTCGACCCGCGCCATCTGGTTGCGCTGCAACTGCTCGATCAGGCTGCGGGCACTGTCTTCGCGCACCAGCACATGTAGCTCCAGCTCGCGCCCGGCATGGGGCGCCGACGCCAGGGAAAACGCCGATTTCTCGCCGTTTTCGCGCTCGATCATCAGGTACTGGCCAGCGTGGTAGCGCAGCGCCTTGCCGGCCGGCGCACGCAGGCGCACGCGCCACACATCGCCACCCAGGTCCACGCACTCGCTCAACTGGCAGGCAAGCTTGCGCACCGGCAACTCCCCCGGCGCCAACACGCCATCCCATAGCACGATGCAATCTTCCAGCGGCTCGGCGATGCAGGTGTAGAACTCGCCATGATCGCGCACCTCGCCGGCCTGCTGCACCCGGCCCTCGACCAACAGGGCCGCGCACACGTGGCACACGCCATTGCGGCACGCCTGCGGGCATTCGTAGCCCAAGCGCCGCGCACCTTCAAGAATCCGCTCGCCCGGCTGCAAGTCGAGGACCGCACCGGAAGGTTGCAGGGTTACACGCATCAATCTATTCCCAATTCTTTCCACATCGCATCGACACGCGCCGTCACGGCTTCATCCTTGACGATCACCCGGCCCCACTCGCGGGTGGTTTCACCCGGCCACTTGTGGGTGGCATCCAGGCCCATCTTCGAGCCCAGGCCCGACACCGGCGAGGCGAAGTCGAGGTAGTCGATCGGCGTGTTATCGATCATCACTGTGTCGCGCTTGGGGTCCATGCGCGTGGTGATGGCCCAGATCACATCGTTCCAGTCCCGGGCATTGATGTCGTCATCGGTGACAATAACGAACTTGGTGTACATGAACTGTCGCAAAAACGACCACACACCGAGCATGACGCGCTTGGCGTGGCCCGGGTAGGACTTCTTCATGGTCACAATGGCCATGCGGTACGAGCAGCCTTCCGGCGGCAGGTAGAAGTCGGTGATTTCCGGGAACTGCTTCTGCAGGATCGGCACGAACACTTCGTTCAGCGCCACACCCAGGATCGCCGGCTCATCAGGCGGGCGGCCGGTGTACGTGCTGTGGTAGATCGGCTTGATCCGGTGGGTAATGCGCTCGACGGTGAACACCGGGAAGCTATCGACTTCGTTGTAGTAGCCGGTGTGGTCGCCATAGGGGCCTTCATCGGCCATCTCGCCCGGATGAATCACGCCTTCGAGGATGATTTCGGCGGTGGCCGGCACTTGCAGGTCGTTGCCACGGCACTTCACCAGCTCAGTGCGGTTGCCGCGCAACAGGCCGGCAAAGGCGTATTCGGACAGGCTGTCCGGCACCGGCGTCACGGCTCCGAGGATGGTGGCCGGGTCGGCGCCCAGGGCGACAGACACCGGGAACGGCTGGCCGGGATGCTTCTCGCACCACTCACGAAAGTCCAGCGCGCCGCCACGGTGGCTCAGCCAACGCATGATCACCTTGTTGCGGCCGATCACTTGCTGGCGATAGATACCGAGGTTCTGGCGGTCTTTGTTCGGGCCCTTGGTGACGGTCAGGCCCCAAGTGATCAGCGGGCCGACGTCGCCGGGCCAGCAGGTCTGCACCGGGAGCATCGCCAGGTCGACATCATCGCCTTCGATGACCACCTCCTGGCACACCGCGTCCTTGACCACTTTGGGCGCCATGGCAATGATCTTGCGGAAGATCGGCAGCTTCGACCAGGCATCCTTGAGGCCCTTGGGCGGCTCGGGCTCCTTGAGGAACGCCAGCAGCTTGCCGATCTCGCGCAGTTCGCTGACCGACTCGGCACCCATGCCGAACGCCACCCGATCGGGCGTGCCGAACAGATTGCCGAGCACCGGGATATCAAAGCCTGTGGGGTTCTCGAACAGCAGCGCCGGGCCCTTGTTACGCAGGGTGCGGTCGCAAATCTCAGTCATTTCCAGGACCGGGGAAACCGGCACCTGAATACGTTTCAACTCTCCGCGCTGCTCAAGTTGCTGCACGAAATCCCGAAGATCCTTGAATTTCATTAACCATGCCACCCGTAAAATAGGCGTACATCCTACCTGCTCTGAGGGCGGCTGGCAGCTTATCGCGGCGTATTTGCGTTTGGAACATGCTTAAAAAACACACGAAAAAAAATGGCGCCCCTGGGGGCGCCATTCTTTCGGACCTGAAACGTCGTATTACTTACGCTTCATCGACAGGAAGAACTCGTCGTTGGTCTTGGTGGTTTTCAGCTTGTCGATCAGGAACTCGATGGCGGCAACTTCGTCCATCGGGTGCAGCAGCTTGCGCAGGATCCACATGCGCTGCAGTTCGTCGTCGGCCGTCAGCAACTCTTCGCGGCGGGTGCCGGAGCGGTTGATGTTGATGGCCGGGAACACGCGCTTTTCAGCGATGCGACGGTCCAATGGCAGCTCCATGTTGCCGGTACCCTTGAACTCTTCGTAGATCACTTCGTCCATCTTCGAGCCGGTTTCAACCAGCGCGGTGGCGATAATGGTCAGCGAGCCGCCTTCTTCGATGTTACGCGCGGCGCCGAAGAAACGTTTCGGCTTCTCCAGGGCGTGGGCATCGACACCACCGGTGAGCACTTTGCCGGAGCTCGGGATCACGGTGTTGTAGGCACGGGCCAGACGGGTGATGGAGTCGAGCAGGATCACCACGTCCTTCTTGTGTTCGACCAGGCGCTTGGCCTTCTCGATCACCATTTCGGCAACCTGCACGTGGCGGGTTGGCGGCTCATCGAACGTCGAAGCAACCACTTCGCCGCGCACGGTGCGCTGCATTTCGGTCACTTCTTCCGGACGCTCATCGATCAGCAGCACGATCAGGTGAACTTCAGGGTTGTTACGCGCGATGTTCGCTGCAATGTTCTGCAGCATGATGGTCTTACCGGCTTTCGGCGGTGCGACGATCAGACCACGCTGGCCCTTGCCGATCGGGGCGCACAGGTCGATCACACGACCGGTCAAGTCTTCAGTGGAACCGTTGCCGGCTTCCATCTTCATGCGCACGGTCGGGAACAGCGGCGTCAGGTTCTCGAAGAGAATCTTGTTCTTCGCGTTCTCGGGACGATCGAAGTTGATCGTGTCGACCTTGAGCAGGGCGAAGTAACGCTCGCCTTCCTTTGGAGGACGGATCTTGCCAACGATGGTGTCACCGGTGCGCAAGTTGAAGCGACGGATCTGGCTCGGCGAGACGTAGATATCGTCTGGGCCGGCGAGATAGGAGGCGTCTGCAGAGCGGAGGAAGCCGAAGCCGTCCTGGAGAATCTCCAGCACGCCATCACCGGAGATTTCCTCGCCGCTTTTCGCGTGCTTTTTCAGCAGGGAGAAAATCACGTCCTGCTTGCGCGAACGGGCCATATTTTCTATGCCCATTTCTTCGGCCAGTTGGAGCAGGTCGGTAATCGGCTTTTGCTTGAGTTCAGTCAGATTCATATAGGAATGACGTAATCATTTATAGAGGGGGGGAATTAAGCTTTTGGCTTAATGAGGCCGCGCCGCAGAGAAGGCGACAGGATCGCGTACTAATCGAAAGGAATGCGTCGGCGACGGCTTGCAGGGGGCAGTGGAGAAACCAGTGCGGGGCCGAATGTACCACCTGAGTTTGGGAGCGTCTAGCCCTGTTTCACGAAAAAGCCCCGCAATTTGCGGGGCTTTTTGACGACGCTTAGATGTTGGCGTCGAGGAAAGCTTGCAGTTGCGACTTCGACAGCGCGCCGACCTTGGTGGCCTCGACGTTGCCGTTCTTGAACAACATCAGGGTCGGGATACCACGTACGCCATGCTTGGCCGGGGTTTCCTGGTTGTCGTCGATGTTCAGCTTGGCGATGGTCAGCTTGCCTTCGTAGGTAGCTGCGATATCGTCCAGGACCGGGGCGATCATTTTGCAAGGGCCGCACCACTCAGCCCAGTAGTCAACCAGCACCGGGCCTTGGGCCTGAAGGACTTCGGCATCAAAGGTCGCGTCGGTGACGTG
This sequence comes from Pseudomonas sp. HC1(2025), assembly GCF_058742075.1. Classification (NCBI taxonomy): domain Bacteria; kingdom Pseudomonadati; phylum Pseudomonadota; class Gammaproteobacteria; order Pseudomonadales; family Pseudomonadaceae; genus Pseudomonas; species Pseudomonas sp. HC1(2025). The sequence continues at coordinate 5,608,166 of NZ_CP196017.1, forward strand.
CTTGATAAGATCGCTGCTCATGGATGTCTCCGGGTTGTAAGCAAAAAAAACGTTGCCCATCATAGCCGCCCTTCCTTCGTTCAGGAAGCCGCCGCTGATTGACTCTTGCTATGGGACGCCATCATTTTGGATATGGCCGGGTCATGAGGCTACCGGGGTGATAAGGGCGATCCCCGTACGCAGCGCCGCGTTACGCACGTGCTCCTGCATGGATTTGTGCGCCGCCGCGCTGCTGCGCCGGGCCAGGGCACGGAGGATCTTGCGGTGCTCCTGCCAGGTTTCCATCGCCCGCTCCGGTCGGATGAACGGTAGTTTCTGGCTTTCCAGGAACACCTCGGCGCTGGCGCTGAGGATGCTCACCATCGCCTGATTGCCACTGGCCAACAGGATGCGCTGGTGGAAAGCGAAGTCCAGCCGTGCGGCGGCCTCGAAATCACCGGCCTTGAGCTCCCGGCGCATGGCCTGGACATTGTCTTCGAGCCCATCCAGTTCCTCGGTGGTCAACGTCATGGCCGCCAGCCCCGCAGCAAAACCCTCCAGGGCGTAACGCAACTGGAAGATATCCAACGGGCTGGCCTGTGCCGTAAACGGCCAGGCCACACCGCCCATATCACCCGCCGGTGGTGCCTGCACGAACACGCCCTTGCCCGGTTGCACGCTGACCACCCCCAGGGCGCTGAGCGATGACAAGGCCTCACGCAACGAGGCACGACTGACCCCCAGTTGCAGCGCCAGGTCACGCTGGGAAGGCAATGCATCACCTGGCCCGAAGCCCTGTTGCTTGATCAGTTTGCGGATGGCTTGCAAGGCCGCTTCCGGTACGGCTTGGGCGATGGAATTCATAAAAACCCGAGATTTTAGTCAACAGTAGGCCTAGTTGTAAATCTATTCTCGGCAGCCCGCAAGCCACGCCCCAAAGGGGCTCGCGCGGTTTTGCCGGCGCTCGAAAAGGGTGCGAAACAGCGGCTGACTGTTCAGACCAGTAAGACCGCTGCAAGCCCATTAAATCCTGCCTTGCAACCGTTTCAGGGCGTCATGGCATGGGCTGTGCACTGGGCAAACTCAGAAAATCCCTTCACCCTTTTCGGAGAGTTGCCATGACCAAGCGTTGCAGCGCCCTGCTCACTGCCTTGTTTGCCAGCCTGATGCTCAGCCAGGCGCCAGCCCAGGCCAACGGCCTGGACGATATCGTCGCCCGTGGCACCCTCAAGGTCGCGGTGCCCCAGGATTTCCCGCCGTTCGGCTCGGTCGGCCCCGACATGAAGCCGCGCGGCCTGGATATCGACACCGCCAAACTGTTGGCCGAGCAACTCAAGGTCAAGCTGGAGCTGACCCCGGTCAACAGCACCAATCGCATCCCGTTCCTCACCACTGGCAAAGTGGACCTGGTGATTTCCAGCCTGGGCAAGAACCCGGAGCGCGAGAAGGTCATCGACTTCTCCAAGGCCTACGCGCCGTTCTATCTCGCGGTATTTGGCCCACCTGACGCGGCCATCGCGAGCCTGGACGACCTCAAGGGCAAGACCATCAGCGTAACCCGCGGCGCCATCGAAGATATCGAGTTGACCGCCGTCGCGCCCAAGGAAGCCACGATCAAGCGCTTTGAAGACAACAACTCGACCATCGCCGCCTACCTCGCCGGCCAGGTAGACCTGATCGCCAGTGGCAACGTGGTGATGGTGGCGATCAGCGCGCGCAACCCCAAGCGGGTGCCGGCGTTGAAAGTCAAACTCAAGGATTCGCCGGTGTATGTCGGCGTGAACAAAAACGAGCCGGCGCTGCTGGAGAAGGTCAACCAGATCCTGGTCGCCGCCAAGGCTGACGGCAGCCTGGAAAAAAACGCGATGCAGTGGCTCAAAGAACCGTTGCCGGCAGACCTGTGAGGCGGAGCTGATCCATGGCCTATCAATTCGACTTTGTGCCGGTGCTGGCCAATACCGACCTGTTGTTGCGCGGTGCGCTGTTCACCCTGGAGCTGACCGCTATCGGCGCCATCCTTGGGGTGGCGCTGGGGATTGTCGGCGCCGTGGTGCGGGCATGGAAAATCCAGCCGTTCTGCTGGCTCTTCGGGGTGTATGTCGAGTTGATCCGCAATACGCCATTCCTGGTGCAGTTGTTCTTCATCTTCTTCGGTTTGCCGTCCCTGGGCCTGCAGATTTCCGAATGGCAGGCAGCGGTGCTGGCGATGGTGATCAACCTGGGGGCTTATTCCACGGAGATCATTCGCGCCGGGATCCAGGCGATTCCCCGTGGGCAACTGGAGGCCGCAGCGGCGCTGGCAATGACGCGCCTTGAAGCGTTCCGCCATGTGGTGTTGCTGCCGGCGCTGGGCAAGGTGTGGCCGGCGCTGAGCAGCCAGATCATCATCGTGATGCTCGGTTCGGCGGTGTGCTCACAGATCGCCACGCAAGAGTTGAGCTTTGCCGCCAACTTTATCCAGTCCCGCAATTTCCGTGCGTTTGAAACCTATGCACTGACCACCCTGGTGTACCTGTGCATGGCGTTGATGATCCGCCAGTTGCTCAACTGGATCGGCCGCCGCTATGTGATGAGGAACAGCCGATGAGTGATTTTTCGTTCTGGGACATCGTGCGCAACCTGCTGACCGGCCTGCAGTGGACGCTACTGTTGTCGCTGGTGGCGTTTATCGGCGGCGGGCTGATCGGCTTGCTGGTGATGACCCTGCGCATCAGCAAAAAGGCACTGCCGCGCAATATTGCCCGCACCTATATCGAACTGTTCCAGGGCACGCCGCTGCTGATGCAGTTGTTCCTGGTGTTCTTCGGCATCGCCTTGCTGGGGATCGATATCTCGCCGTGGCTGGCCGCCGCGATTGCCTTGACCCTGTTTACCAGCGCCTACCTGGCCGAGATCTGGCGCGGCTGTGTCGACGCGATCGCCCATGGCCAGTGGGAAGCCTCCGCCAGCCTGGCCCTCAACCCTTATGAGCAACTGCGCTACGTGATTTTGCCCCAGGCCCTGCGAATTGCCGTGGCGCCGACAGTGGGTTTCTCGGTGCAGGTGGTCAAGGGCACGGCGGTGACGTCGATCATCGGCTTCACCGAATTGACCAAGACCGGCAGCATGCTCGCCAACGCCACCTTCGAGCCCTTCATGGTCTACAGCCTGGTGGCACTCGGTTACTTCCTGCTCTGCTACCCCTTGTCCCTCAGTGCCCGCTACCTGGAAAGGAGACTGCATGCCTCTGCTTAGAATATCCGCGCTGCACAAGTATTACGGCGATCACCATGTGCTCAAGGGCATCGATTTGACGGTCGAGGAAGGCCAGGTGGTGGCGATCATCGGCCGCAGTGGCTCGGGAAAATCCACCTTGCTGCGCACCCTCAATGGCCTGGAGTCGATCAACGATGGGGTGATTGAAGTCGACGGCGAATACCTCGACGCGGCCCGCGCCGACCTGCGCAGCCTGCGGCAGAAAGTCGGCATGGTGTTCCAGCAGTTCAACCTGTTCCCCCATTTGACCGTGGGCGAAAACGTCATGCTCGCGCCCCAGGTCGTGCAAAAAGTCACCAAGGCCAAGGCCGCGGACCTGGCGCGACAGATGCTGGAGCGCGTCGGGCTGGGGGAAAAATTCGATGCCTTCCCGGATCGTCTGTCCGGCGGCCAGCAACAGCGGGTGGCCATCGCACGGGCACTGGCGATGTCGCCCAAAGTGTTGCTGTGCGATGAGATCACCTCGGCGCTGGACCCGGAGTTGGTCAATGAAGTGCTCACAGTGGTGCGCCAACTGGCTAAGGATGGCATGACCTTGATCATGGTCACCCACGAGATGCGTTTTGCCCGGGAAGTCGGCGACAAATTGGTGTTCATGCACCAGGGCAAGGTACATGAGGTTGGTGACCCGAAGGTTCTGTTTGCCCAACCGCGCACCGCTGAGCTAGCCAACTTTATTGGTTCTGTGGAGCAGCCGGGCTGATGCCAGCCCCGTGCGGCACCCACTCGACCTGGACCTGCCCTTCCAATGTGGTTTCACTGCGCACAGAGAACGCATCGACCGGCAGATACGGGTCGACCTCCAACTGCGCCGATAATCGCCGGCCTGTCGCCGGTACGCCCGCGGCCCGGGCGATCAGCACCTGCCCGGGCACAAGCTGATCGCCGGTCGAGCCGTCGACAGCCAGGTCCACGGGGCGGCCATCCAGCTGGGCGTGCCGGATACTCAAGGTAACGACGCCCTCGCCACCAAACCGAAACCCCCGCCCTCCCGCAGGCAACCCGCCAAACCGGATCGCCATGGGCACGGGATCGATGCACACCACGTTCAGCACCACCGTACGCTTGCCCAGTGACGGTGAACTGGCGGGGCCATCGAGCCACTGCGCGTGGCGCAATATGCCAAAGTCGACGCGAGGCTGGCTTAAAACCAACTGGCAATTGGCGACACTGGCTTCACTGGCCAATATTGCGATAACGAACAACAGGCGCTGATAAAACCTGCTCACCGATTTACAACCCTTGGCAGGTGGCCGAGGCGGTTTCATAAAGTTTGTCATTGGAGGGCTCTGGCTCAAGGTTCAGTTGCAACAGGCAGGGTTTGGTCGAATCCGGCAATTGGACACTCAGGGTTTGCTGGGGCTGGCTGTCATTCAGGAAGATCAGGCCTTCGCCCACCACGCTGGTCACAAAGGCCTTGTCGGTGCCAAACACAGCAGCTCCCTGGGGTAACGTGCGCCCATGCTGATCACGGGCAGTCAATAGAACACGGCGGGCACTGACCACCTGGAATTCCACGGTATTGAACGAGCCGCGTGCAGCCGCCAGGGTTTGGGTGCCGTTCTTGAGGTCGACGCGCTTGGGCAGCGATTGGGTCTGCACTTGGAGGTGGCTGTTGCTGTACGCCGGCAGCCCAGGAATGACCGCTTGGCCGCGATAGTCAGTCCAGACCGGGCCCTGGGGCGTCTCGACCTTGGCGCCCGAGATATTCCCCACCGACAGCAGGCCGAACGTGTCCTGTACCGGGTAGGGCGAAAAAGTCAGCCCTTGCCCATGGGCCACCACGGCGCCCTGCAATTGCCCGGTGTAGCTGGTTCCCGAGGCGTCGCGGTTCACTCCCGCACCTACGCGGGTGTAGCGCGGCATGACATCGACCCGCCCGTGCACCGATTGCTGGCGGTCCGTCAGATCGCGCTCGGCTCCAACCTCATAGTCCACATACTCATTGACCCGTTCCGACAAGGATGTGCCGATATCGGAGCGGCCATTGCGCCGACTGGCGTAGGAGGTCAGGCGACGGCTCTCGCCAAAGGGCAGGCTGACCTGCAGGCGCAGGGACATCCCTTGCGAGGGAAGCTCCTCATTGGCGGCATAACGGCGTTTTCGGCGGCGCGACGGGCCGGTTTGCGAGTCGGCGATCAACGCGACATCAACCTCACTGAAACGCCTGTTCCACGACGCGAATACGTGTTCGGCACCCTGCCCGTCAAACTGGGTGCTGCGCGAATAGCTGAGAGATAGCGCGCCAAACAGCGGCTCGGCCCAACTCAGCCCGGCGGTGTACTGGCGCTGGAAACGCGCATCCAGAAAGTCCTTGTTCGAGACGGCGCCTGCCTCCAGGACATCCCGATAACCTCGGCTCTGGGTAGTAGCACTCAGGTTCACTTCAACCCCGGCGCCCAACGGGCTGCCCAGCGACACGGCATTGCGCGTGCCGCCCACGCCACGGACCTGGTCACGCGACATGTTGTGCCTTGCCGTCAGCGAAACCCGCTGGAAAAACACCCGGCTCAACGTACCACCGGCCGCATGATATTCATCTGTCCCCAGCACGCCGAACCCCAGGGCCGTGCCTGCGCCCAGGCCCCAGGTGCCACTGCCCATCGCCACCACCGGTTGCTCCCGGCCACTGACGAGCGTTTCGCGCACCTTGCCCAGGGCAAAGTCGAAGCCCGGCGCCACAGGCACCTGGGCTCCGAACGACGCCGCCGGCACCACGAAACTGCGCTTGCCACCCCGGGTCCCGATGACACTCACGTCCAGGTCACTGGTGCCATTGAGCAGCGGCAGACCGGTCAGGCTGAAGGGGCCTTCAGGCACCAGGGTCGAATAAATCAGTACCCCGGACTGGCGCACCTCAACCCTCGCCTGGCTATGGGCCAGGCCTTCGACCACTACACCGTTGGCGCTCCCAAGGCGCGCCACACCATCGGGAAAGAATTGGAAGCCCGAAAGCTGGAGCCCACCAAACACCGGGCTGCGGCTGGAAATCTGGCCTGCCTGGAAGGTCGATTGCAGGGCCGCGAAATCGCGCTGGGCGTAGGCATACACATGCTCGCTGCTGCCCCTGCCATTATCGGAAATGTAGAACTGCCGACTGCGCACAACCCAGTTGCCCAGGTTGAACCCCGCCTCGGTATAGGCCGAGACAAACCGGCTGGAGCCATCACGTGCATGGCTGTCGAACCCCAGCACATCGTAATTGAGCATGGCGGCCGTACCGCCCTGGCTGAAGCTGCCCGCCTCCCACTGCGCCTCGCGCAACGATTGCGTGGGCACCACCAGGGATACTTCGTCACTGCCGGGGCGCAACCGCACTATCGTTGCCGGATACTCACCAATAAAGTCATGGCATGCCTGATCGGCCGTGACACCGGCCTGCAAGATCGCCGATGGCACCCGCAAACCGGCCTTGTCCAGTAGCCCTCGGGTAAAGCACAGTTGGCCCTGATAGTCGAAACGAGCGTCGACCAGCCCCAATGCGGCGCCATTGACCCGCAGCCCGACCACCTGGACACCCTCGCGAAAACGCGCGGCACTGCGAAAGTATTCCGAGACTTTTGGATCAATGCCATGGGTGGTCAGGGCCGCCAGGTCGAACCCCGTCCCCAGCTCGATGGCCACCACCTCCCCATGCCCCCCGAAAAGGCTGGCCAGGCCCATGAACAGCCCCGAACAACGGGCACCACCCGTCATCTTGCCCACCGCCCGGTCAATTCCCATGATCGGCCACATTGGCTTGGTAACTGTCGACGCTGAACCCGTAGACAGTCGCCGGCTGCAGGACCACCGAGCTGACGGCGGAAAGGGCGCCCTGGGTCGCGACCGCCAGGGTCTCACCCGGCAGGATGTAGCTGCGCGGCAGGGTCGCCAGCTGTTTGCCCGGCAGCAGTTGCAACTCCAGCGCCAACCGCACCACATACGCACTGTCGTTGTGCACGACCAGGCCACTGCCCTGGCGCTTCCACTTCAGCAGTTCCCAGGGTGCCTGGTGCCTGGCCAGCCCCTTGGGATGCAGGATCAGCGGCAGGTTCTGGCGCAGCGTGATGCCAATGGTCGCCCCGCCGGGGCTGCGGGCCTGGGGGATGCCTTCAAAGGACACGCGTTTCAAGCGCTGGGTCTTGAGCGGCGCAGCGGCGGTGCTGATAAAACGCACCAACTGGGTTTCACCGGCTTCGACCCGGCTAATCGGCGGCGTGACAACCAGCAGCGGCTCTTGATCTTCCGGGATGTTTTCAATCACCGAGTGAAGTAACGCGGGACCCGGATCGGTGTTCTTGAGATTGATCGTCGCTTCACCGTCTTCTTCATAGAGCACGACCACCGTTGTCTCGGGCTGCATGCCATCGGCGAAGGCCATGCCACTTGCGCAAAACAGTAAAGCTGAACAACTCAACAGCGTCACACTTGCTTTCAAAAAACAACTCACAGTGTTTTCTCCGCAACGACCCAAACAAATAACAAACAAGTGCCCACGCAAAAGCAGCCGACAAGTTCCGGAAGTACCAAGAAAACTTCCGTTGCAATATCGGCTGTTTTTATAAGTGCTTAGATGTAACTAAGTACTAAAGTAGCCCGCCCATCCAGCGTGACATCCCGGGTGAGGTCCAGGTCCTGTGCCTTGTTGATGACCGCCTTGACCGCAATCACACCGGTCAGTTGGGCAACGGCTGCCGGAGTAATGGTCGCGCCATTGCGCCACGAATACTGGCTGGGGGATTGCGCGACTTTGCCATCACTGACCTGCCAGGCGCCGGTGCCCGACCGCATGATCGGGTTCAACACCACCCCTGACGACCTCAGGTCGCGCAGGGTGACCGAGTAACCGCCGGTACGCCGGTTCGATACGGCCCCCAAGCCGAAGTTCTGCGCCTCGGTATAGCCGGCACCGAGGATCCCGGTGACCTTGCTGCTAGCCTGTAGGTCGGTCAGGGCCAGGGCGAACTTGGCCGGGGTGCTGCCGCAGTTGACGGACACCGAGGTGGTTCGCTCCTCGCGAGGGTTGAAGGCGGTCTGGGACAACTCGCCGGAGCGGATGGTCCCGTAGTCGATGATCCCACCACCACCCAGGCTCAGGTTGCAGGAGGTGGGAGTGATCGTCCCCCGCACCACCAGTTGCGCTACGTTTGTTGCCTGGGCAGCGATACTGGCTGCCAGGCAGATAATGCCCATCGTCAAACCCAATGCTTTTTTCATGATCAACCTGTCGTTAGAAAGTGTCAGGCGTTATTTATTTAAACCGGGCAGTTTACCGCCCATCTTTAGTTCCTTGTTGAAACACAAAGCCATAAATAAATAACACCACGGCATCATTGCCGAAGGACAGTTTCACCCTGGCCACCACCTAATAAATATAAGACAACACCTTAAACCCTGTGAGACCTGTTAAATACAACCGTCCCTTTTAACAACTATAGAAGTAGTCCGGAGCAAACTAAAGATCAGCATAATGAACGCCGCCATGTAGGAAACCGCATAAGCACTTCAACTTTTGAAAAACTTTATAACCCCCTACATACCACTAGGGAGATGTCATAGGCCGCCCGGGAATTTGCCCTACATTTCCTACAAAACTTGATCGAGAGCAGGGGTAAGACAAATCACCGAGCACTACGCGTTGGCGCCAGCGTTTGATCGTGGCACGATGGCAAGGTTATCGACCGAGATCCCCTACCCATGCCGCAATCCCAAGCCAAGAATCTGTCCCTGATCGCCGCCATCGACCTGGGCTCCAACAGCTTTCACATGGTCGTGGCCAAGGCCCAGAACGGTGAGATCCGCATCCTTGAGCGGCTCGGCGAAAAGGTACAATTGGCGGCCGGGATCGACGATGAGCGCAAGCTCAACGAAGAATCCATGCAGCGCGGGCTCGATTGCCTCAAGCGCTTTGCCCAACTGATCAACGGCATGCCCCAGGGCGCCGTGCGTATCGTCGGCACCAACGCCTTGCGCGAAGCGCGTAACCGTGGCGAATTCATCCGCCGCGCCGAGGAGATCCTCGGGCACCCGGTGGAAGTCATCTCCGGCCGTGAAGAAGCGCGCCTGATCTACCTCGGCGTTTCCCACACGTTGGCCGATACCCCCGGCAAGCGCCTGGTGGCCGACATTGGCGGCGGCAGCACCGAGTTCATCATCGGCCAACGCTTCGAGCCGCTGCTGCGCGAAAGCCTGCAAATGGGTTGCGTCAGCTACACCCAGCGCTATTTCAAGGACGGCAAGATCACCCCGGCCCGCTACGCCCAGGCGTACACGGCGGCGCGGCTGGAGATCATGAGCATCGAGCACGCCCTGCACCGCCTGACCTGGGATGAAGCCATCGGCTCATCCGGCACCATCCGCGCCATCGGCCTGGCCCTGAAGGCCGGCGGCCATGGCACTGGCGAAGTGAATGCCGAAGGCCTGGCCTGGCTCAAGCGCAAGCTGTTCAAGCTCGGCGATGCCGAGAAGATCGACTTCGATGGCATCAAGCCCGACCGCCGCGCCATCTTCCCTGCCGGCCTGGCGATCCTGGAAGCCATCTTCGACGCCCTCGAGTTGCAGCGTATGGACCATTGCGATGGTGCCCTGCGTGAAGGTGTGCTCTACGACCTGTTGGGCCGCCATCATCACGAAGACGTGCGTGAGCGCACCCTGGGCTCGCTGATGGAGCGTTACCACGTTGACCTGGAACAGGCGGCACGGGTCGAGCGCAAGGCGCTGCATGCCTTTGACCAGGTCGCCGAGGATTGGGACCTGGAAGACGGGGTCTGGCGTGAACTGCTGGGCTGGGCGGCCAAGGTCCATGAGGTGGGCCTGGACATCGCCCACTACCATTACCACAAGCACGGCGCGTACCTGATCGAGCACTCCGACCTGGCGGGGTTTTCCCGGGAGGACCAGCAGATGCTGGCGCTGCTGGTGCGCGGCCATCGCCGCAATATCCCCAAGGACAAGTTCGCCGAGTTCGGCGCCGAGGGCATCAAGCTGATTCGCCTATGCGCCCTACTGCGCTTTGCGATCCTGTTCCATCACATTCGAGGCACCCAACAGATGCCGCAAGTCACCCTGCGCGCCAATGGCGACAGCCTGGATGTGGTGTTCCCCAAAAACTGGCTGGACGAGAATCAACTGACCCAGGCGGATTTCGCCCAGGAAGCCGAGTGGCTGACGCGGGTGGGGTTCAGCTTGAACGTGCACTGACACCTAGACCCTCTCGGACGACAGCGGTACGCCAGGCCGGAACGCCGGCTCGCGGATGGCCTGCGAGGCCTGTTCATAACCGTGTGCAACCGAGAGCAGCGTGGCTTCACTGTTGCCCGTGCCGCAAAAGTGCAGCGCGGTCGGCATACCCTCCTCATCCATGCCCGAGGGCACCGAGATGCCGGGGTAACCGGCTGCGGCGGCAAAGTAGTAACTGTCGGAGCGGAAGTTCGACACGATGGCATCGAGCCTGTGCTCGCTCAACGGCTTATCGAGGGTGTCCTTGAAAGTCGGCAGGACGGCCGCCCACAGTTGCTCGCGCTGCTCATCCGTCACGTCCAGGCTGTTGATGTGCTCCAGCAACGCCTGGTCCGGCTCCCCGGTTTTCCTGTCACGCTCGTTGAACGCAATCAGCTCAGCCAGCGACTTCACGGGCAACCCTTCCCGGCCGGCCAAGTAGCCTTCCAGGCGTTGCTTGATCCCAGCAAACAGCGCGTCGCTGTATTGATCGTACGTCTCATTCGATACATTCGCGTCCAGCCTGCCTATGGGCACCATGACTGCACCCTTGGACGCGAGCAATGCGAGCGCGTCCTCGTAGTGCTTTCTGTCTGCGCGCAGGGCCGGATTCTGGGCGGCCTGCGGCGACAGCTCAGGCAGCGGGGTGTAGCCGATACGCTTGCCCTGCAAGGCATTGGCCGTCAGGCCGGCGGTATAGCCGGTGGTTTCGGTCATGGCATTGAGCGCTTCGCCAGCATCCCGCACGCTGCGGGTAAACGTGCCCACCGAGTCCAGCCTGGAACTGGTGATGACGCCCTCGGTACTCACCAGCCCGACCGAGGTTTTCAAACCAACCACGCCGTTGTAGGCCGCCGGGGCAATGATCGAGCCGTTGGTCTCGATGCCCAGTGCCAGCGGTACCAGGCCCTGGGCGACCGCCACCGCCGAACCCGAACTGGACCCTGCCACCTGCCCTCCCAGCCGATGGGGATTGAGGGTCTGCCCGCCACGGGAGCTCCAGCCATCGACCGCCACGCTGGAGCGGAAGTTGGACAGCTCGCTCATATTGGTCTTGCCCACGATCACGGCGCCAGCCTTGAGCAGGTTGTCCACAACCTTGGCGTTTTTGGTCGCCGGTGAACCGACCAGCGCACGGGAACCCGCACTGGTGTGCATTTTACCGCTGGTTTCAAAGACATCTTTCAGGGCAATCGGCACGCCGTGCAAAAAACCGCGCACGGTACCGCCGGCACGCTCCTGATCGCGCGCCCGCGCCTGTTCACGTGCATCGGGGTTGACCTGCAGGAACGCATTGCCACCCTGCAAACCCTGGTCGATGTTGGCGATACCTTGCAATGAATCGCGCACCAGCGACTCTGAAGTGACTGCCGCCCGAGCCATGTCGGACGACATGGCCTGCGCACTGCGGTAGCCCTTCGGCGGTGCGGCCAGCACCTCAAAAAAACCCGAGGCTTCAAGCCCGATTCCTACGCCCGATCCGATCATCGAAAACTCCTCAACTGCGCTATACAGGCTATCGCCTGATAGCCCGAGGTCAGTCTAGGAGCGGGAGCCTGGGCTCCCCAACCTGGGAAATCTGACGGTGCTGTCCGATTTCTCAGTGGGGGGTGTAGGCCTGGCCGATATCAGCGGACCGTCAGCACCGGGCTGCCCAAGCGCTCCAGCAAGGTTGCCTGGGCACTGCGCGGGTTCTGGTTGCCGGTCGGCGTGTTGCGCACATAGCGCCCGTCCGACTGTAGGCTCCAGCTGTGGGTGTTGTCGGTCAGATAACTCTCAAGCTCTTTCTTGACCCGCATGATCAGCTTCTTGCCTTCCACCGGGAAGCAAGTCTCCACCCGCTTGTCGAGGTTGCGCTCCATCCAGTCGGCGCTGGAGAGGAACATCTGCTCCTCGCCGCCGTTGAGGAAGTAGAACACCCGCGTGTGCTCCAGGAAGCGCCCAATGATCGAACGCACGTGGATATTGTGGGACACGCCCGCGATGCCCGGACGCAGGCAGCACATGCCCCGCACCACCAGGTCGATCCGCACGCCGGACTGGCTGGCCTTGTACAGCGCGCGAATGATCTTCGGATCGGTCAGCGAGTTGAACTTGGCGATGATATGCGCCGGCTTGCCGTCGAGGGCGAACTGGGTCTCGCGGGCAATCATGTCGAGCATGCCCTTTTTCAGGGTGAACGGCGCATGCAGCAGCTTTTTCATGCGCAGCGTCTTGCCCATGCCGATCAACTGGCTGAACAGTTTGCCGACGTCTTCGCACAGCGCGTCGTCGGACGTCAGCAGGCTGTAGTCGGTGTAGAGCTTGGCGTTGCCCGCGTGATAGTTGCCGGTACCAAGGTGCGCGTAACGCACGATTTCACCGGCCTCGCGGCGCAGGATCAGCATCATCTTGGCGTGGGTCTTGAAGCCGACCACGCCATAGATCACCACCGCGCCGGCCGCTTGCAGGCGGCTGGCCAGTTGCAGGTTGGATTCTTCGTCGAACCGCGCACGCAGTTCGATCACCGCCGTGACTTCCTTGCCGTTACGCGCGGCGTCGACCAGTGCATCGACGATTTCCGAGTTGGCGCCGCTGCGGTACAGGGTCTGGCGCACGGCCAGGACATGAGGATCCTTGGCGGCCTGGCGCAACAGGTCGACCACCGGGGTGAACGACTCGAAGGGGTGCAGCAGCAAGATGTCCTGCTTGCTGACCACACTGAAGATGTTTTCGCTGTTTTGCAGCAGCTTCGGAATCTGCGGGGTGAACGGCGTGTATTGCAGTTCCGGGTGGCTGTCCAGGCCGGTGATGCTGAACAGGCGCGTCAGGTTCACCGGGCCATTGACCTGGTACAGCTCGGTCTCGGCCAGGTTGAACTGCTTGAGCAGGTAGTCCGACAGGTGCTTGGGGCAGGTGTCCGCCACTTCCAGGCGGACCGCATCGCCGTAGCGCCGCGAGAACAGCTCGCCACGCAGGGCGCGGGCCAGGTCTTCGACGTCTTCGGTATCGACCGCCAGGTCAGCGTTACGGGTCAGGCGGAACTGGTAGCAACCCTTGACCTTCATGCCCTGGAACAGGTCATCGGCGTGGGCGTGGATCATCGACGAAAGGAATACATAGTTATCGCCAGCCCCCCCGACCTCTTCCGGTACCTTGATGATCCTTGGCAACAGGCGCGGTGCAGGAATGATCGCCAGGCCCGAATCACGGCCAAAGGCATCGATCCCTTCGAGCTCGACAATAAAGTTCAGGCTCTTGTTCACCAGCAGCGGGAACGGGTGCGTCGGGTCCAGGCCAATCGGGGTGATGATCGGCGCGATCTCGTCACGGAAATAGCGACGGACCCAGGTCTTGAGCTTGACGGTCCAGTTGCGGCGGCGGATGAAGCGCACCTGGTGCTTTTCCAGCTCCGGCAAGAGGATGTCGTTGAGGATGGCGTATTGGCGATCCACATGGCCGTGCACCAGCTCGCTGATACGGGCCAGGGCCTGGTGCGGCTGCAGGCCATCGGCGCCGGCTTGCTCGCGGGCAAAGGTGATCTGCTTCTTGAGGCCGGCGACACGGATCTCGAAGAACTCGTCCAGGTTGCTGGAAAAGATCAGCAGGAACTTCAAACGCTCGAGCAGCGGGTAGGACTCATCCAGCGCCTGTTCCAGCACGCGGATATTGAATTGCAGTTGCGACAGCTCGCGATGGATGTACAGGCTGCTGTCGTCCAGGTTCGGAATCACGATAGGCGGTGCCGCCACCACCGGCTCCGCGGTCACGGCAGGCTGCTCGGGCGCAAGCTCCGGCGGGGTTTCGGCCACCTGTTCAACCACCGGGTGCGCATCTTTTACGGCAACTTCTGTGAGTCCTTCGGTATTCATCGAGTGTTCCTGTGAGGGCTATTGTTGCTCTCTAAGCAATTGGGCGGCACGGGCGGCAAAGTAAGTCAGGATGCCATCAGCACCCGCACGTTTAAAGGCGGTAAGGGACTCAAGGATCACGCCTTCACCCAACCAGCCATTTTGAATCGCGGCCATGTGCATGGCGTATTCACCACTGACCTGATAGACAAAGGTTGGCACCTTGAATTCCTCCTTGACCCGATAAAGGATGTCCAGGTACGGCATGCCAGGCTTGACCATCACCATATCGGCGCCTTCGGCCAGGTCCGCCGCCACTTCGTGCAAGGCTTCGTGGCTGTTGGCCGGGTCCATCTGGTACGAGGCCTTGTTGGCCTTGCCCAGGTTCAATGCCGAGCCGACCGCATCGCGGAACGGGCCGTAGTAGGCGCTGGCGTACTTGGCCGAATAGGCCATGATCCGCACGTTGACATGCCCGGCCAGCTCCAGCGCCTCGCGGATCGCCTGGATCCGACCGTCCATCATGTCCGAGGGGGCCACCACCTGGGCGCCCGCTTGGGCATGGGACAGCGCCTGCTTGACCAGTGCGTCGACGGTGATGTCGTTCTGTACATAACCCTCTTCATCCAAGATGCCATCCTGCCCGTGGGTGGTGAACGGGTCCAGCGCCACGTCGGTGATCACCCCAAGCTCGGGGAAACGCTCGCGCAGGGCGCGGGTTGCGCGCTGGGCAATGCCTTCAGGGTTCCAGGCCTCGGCGGCGTCCAGGGACTTGAGCCCGGCCGGCGTGACCGGGAACAGCGCCAGCGCCGGGATCCCCAGTTCAACCCACTGCGCCGCCTCTTCGAGCAGCAGATCAATGGTCAAGCGCTCGACACCCGGCATCGACGCCACCGCTTCCCGGCGATTTTCGCCGTCCAGCACAAACACCGGCAGGATCAGATCATCCACCGTCAGTACGTTTTCACGGACCAGGCGGCGAGAAAAATCATCACGACGGTTGCGGCGCAGGCGGGTAGCGGGAAACAGGCGTTGGGCGGGGGTAAAGCTCACGGCAGACTCCTGAGCCCGGCTTGACGGGCGAGCGTGACAGTTATAAGCGGCCATTATGACGAAGGAATGACAGTTGTGCTTACTCATCCAACTGGCATGCGACCTGTAGCCGCATTCATGCTTTACGTAGGAAATGTTCACTTCGTGACACATCTCGATACTTTCATGAATGTTCACGAAGGCGTAGGCTGCGCGTTCATTTCGCCAGCACCCAGACAATGCTCCAACAATTTCTGAATGACTTTGGCTACTTTGCCCTCTTCCTGGGGACGTTCTTTGAAGGTGAGACCATCCTGGTTCTCGCAGGCTTCCTTGCGTTCCGCGGATACATGGATATCAACGTGGTGGTGGTGGTCGCGTTCTTCGGCAGCTACGCCGGCGACCAGCTCTGGTACTTCATGGGCCGCAAGCACGGGCGCAAATTGTTGGCGCGCAAGCCACGCTGGCAACTGCTGGGCGATCGGGCGCTGGAGCATATCCGCCGGCACCCGGATATCTGGGTACTGAGTTTCCGCTTCGTCTACGGCTTGCGTACGGTCATGCCCGTGGCCATTGGCCTGTCCGGCTACCCGCCGGGGCGCTACCTGTTGCTCAACGGCATCGGCGCGGCGATCTGGGCGGCAGCGCTGGGTGCTGCGGCCTATCACTTCGGCGCCGTGCTCGAGGGCATGCTGGGCAGCGTCAAGAAGTACGAGCTGTGGGTACTCGGCGCCTTGCTGGTGCTCGGCCTGGGCTTGTGGCTGCGCCGGCGCATCCGCAACGCCCGCCTGACCCGGGAAAACTGCGCGGCCGAAAAAGCCCGGCTGGAGCAGGAGCAACTGGCCGAGCCGAAAAAGCCCGAGCCTACGACGCCAATCGAGTAAGCCGGCCCCGGCAACAGTAAAGGCCGATGACACTGAGCAGGCTGTAGCTGGCCAACCCCAGCCAGCCCAGCACGCTGGCGGGCCACAACCCGACCAGCGGCGCCAGCCACACCAGCGGCACATTCAGCCCCAACCGCAGCAGCTCGGCCTTCAAGGCCCACGGGCGATTCTCCAGGGCCACGCCCAGGCTAAACAAGCCCAGTGCCATCACACTCCAACCCAACACAAGCGCAGCCGTCGGCATGCCTTCGCCGACATTCATCAAATAGCTGCCAAAACCCACATACGCGGCAAATTGCAGGGCGATGTAAATCTGCTGGCGCGTGTCCAGGGGCACCTCGAATTTCCGGAACTGGCTCAGGTCCGGCTTGGCCAGTGGGTACTTGGCCTGGACGTCCGCCGGGCGCCAGCCGGTGCGCATGAACCAGATACGCAGTTTGTCCCACCCATTTTCGGTACGCCGGGCGTCACTCCACAGCTGTGCATAAAACTGCAGGTTGGCCCACAGCGGATTCCAGCTGGCCAGAGGCGTGGTCACGCCAAAGATCACCGGCTCGTTTTCGTCTTCTTCCTGGAACGAGCCAAACAAACGGTCCCAAATAATGAACACCCCGCCGTAGTTGCGATCCATGTAGAGAGCGTTCTGTGCATGGTGGGCCCGATGATTGGACGGTGTGACGAAGAACCATTCGAACCAGCCGAGCTTGGGCACATGGCGGGTATGCACCCAGAACTGGTACAGCAGGTTGAGCGACGCCACGCTGATAAACACCAGCAGCGGCACGCCGACGACAGCCAGCGGCAGATAGAAGACCCAGCTCAGCAAAAAGCCGGTGCTGGTCTGGCGCAAGGCGGTGGTGAGGTTGTAGTCCTCGCTCTGGTGATGGACCGAGTGCGCCGCCCACAGGATATTGCGCTCGTGGCCGCAGCGATGCAGCCAGTAGTAGCAGAAGTCGTAGAAGACAAAGGCGAACACCCAGGTCCAGACGCTCTGGGCCGGCAGCTCGAACAGCGCCAAATGCTTGAGGGCGAAGGCATAGGTCAGCAGCCCGACGCCTTTGGTCAACAGCCCAGTGGTGGTGGACAATACACCGGTGCTCAGGCTGTTGATGGCGTCGGCCACCCGGTAGTTGCGCTCGCCGCGCCAACGGTCGGCCAGCAGTTCGACCACAATCAGGGCAATGAAAAACGGTACCGCATAAGGGACGAAGTCCATGGGCCAGTCCGGTCAATTATTGTTACACCAAGATTAGTGCAGTGGCCGGTTGTCCCATTGGCAATGCGCGACAAATAAGTAGACATTTAACGCCATAAATCAGGAGAAATGCCCATGAGCAAAAAGATTGCAGTGATCCTTTCCGGCTGTGGCGTGTACGACGGCGCTGAAATCCATGAAAGTGTTATCACGCTGCTGCGCCTGGATCAGCGCGGCGCCGAGGTCCAGTGCTTTGCCCCGGACATCGCGCAGTTGCATGTGATCAACCACCTCACTGGCGAAGAAATGCCTGAGTCGCGCAATGTCCTGGTGGAGTCGGCGCGCATCGCCCGGGGCGAGGTGAAGGACATTCGCGAGGCCCGCGTGGAAGAATTCGATGCGCTGATCGTGCCCGGCGGTTTTGGCGCGGCGAAGAACCTGTCGAACTTTGCCGTCGAAGGCGCCGGTTGCAGCGTCAACCCGGACGTACTGGCACTGGCCGAAGCCTTTGCCGAAGCGGGCAAGCCGGTGGGGTTGATCTGCATTTCGCCGGCCCTGGCGGCAAAAATCTACGGCCCAGGCGTGACCTGCACCATCGGCAACGACGCCGACACCGCCGCCGCCCTGGACAAGATGGGTGCGACCCACCAGGAATGCGCGGTAGACGAAATCGTCGAAGACAAGGCGCGCAAGCTGGTGAGCACGCCGGCCTATATGCTGGGCAAGAACATCAGCGAAGTGGCATCGGGGATCAACAAGCTGGTGGACCGGGTGTTGGAACTGACCCACGAGAACGACTGAACCAGCGAAGCCGATCAAACAGGTGGGAGCTGGCCAGCTCCCACAATTTGACCGCAAGTACCTTCAGGAAGCCGCCACCCGGCGCTTCTCGGCCAAGCGGCTGCGGCTGTACAGCACCACAATCGCAATGATCGCCACGGCCTGGGCACTCAACGAGTACGCATCGGCATGGATGCCCAGCCAGTCGAAGTCAAAGAACGCCACCGGCCGGGTACCGAAAATGCCGGCTTCCTGCAATGCCTTGACGCCATGCCCGGCGAACACCACCGACAGCGCACACAGCAACGCCGCGTTGATGCCGAAGAACAGCGCCAACGGCAACTTCGCCGAACCGCGCAGGATGATCCACGCCAGGCCCATCAGCAGCACCAGCGCCGTGGCACCACCGGCCAATACCGCGTTATGCCCGGCAGGACCGGCCTGCAGCCACAGGGTTTCGTAGAACAGGATCACCTCGAACAGTTCGCGGTACACCGAGAAGAACGCCAGGATCGCAAACCCAAAACGCCCGCCACCGCCGACCAGGCTGCTCTTGATGTAGTCCTGCCAGGCGGCCGCGTGGCGCCGATCGTGCATCCATACCCCCAGCCACAACACCATCACACTGGCAAACAGCGCCGTGCAGCCTTCGAGCAATTCACGCTGGGCGCCGCTGACGTCAATCACATACGCCGCCAGGGCCCAGGTCGCCGCGCCAGCGACCAACGCCAGCGCCCAACCGACGTTGACGCTGCGCACCGCCGACTGCTGGCCGGTGTTACGCAAAAAGGCCAGGATCGCCGCCAGCACCAGGATCGCTTCCAGCCCTTCACGCAGCAGGATCAGCAAGCCCGAGATATAGCTCAACGACCAGCTCAGGCCGTCGCCGCCCAACAGGCCGGCCGCTTCAGTGAGTTTGCCCTTGGCCACATCCAGGCGCTGCTGGACCTGCTCGATTGGCAATCCGTCCTGCAACGACTGCCGATACGCCATCAGGGCTTTCTCGGTGTCCTTGCGCACGTTGGCATCGACGTTATCCAGTGAGCTTTCCACCAGCTCGAAGCCTTCCAGGTACGCCGCTACCGACAGGTCGTAGGCCTGCTCGTGCTCACCACTGCGGAACGCCGCCAGGCTCTTGTCCAGGGTCGCCGCGGTGTACTCCAGCAACTGCGCCGGACCACGCTGGACCTGCGGCGGCTGCGCGCGCTGAGCGCGGAACACCCGGACGGCGTCCGGACCTGCGGCGGCCAGCACCTCTTCCGGGGTCTGGCGCGCCAGGTCGGCCAGGTTGAAGGATTTTTCGCTTTTTGCCGCTGCCGGGTCGGCGGTGAAGCCGGCGATGTAGGTCGCCAGGTCCCAGCGCTGACGGTCATCCAGTTGGTCGGCGAACGACGGCATGTCGGTGCCTTCGACGCCCAGGCCCAGGGTGTTGTAGATGCCATACAGGCTCAGGCGGTCCAGGCGCTGCGCATCGCGCAGGTTGGCCGGCGGCGGGGTCATGCCGACACCGGCCGGGCCATCGCCCGCCCCGGCGTCACCGTGGCACACCGAGCAATGCTGGGCGTACAGCGGCGCGCCACGTGTCGGGTCCGGGGTAATGGCCGGCGCCTGGCTGACTTCATAGGCTACCGCCAGCTGCGCCCCCAGTTGCCGGGCCTGGCGTGCTACCGCGTTACCGTCCTGATGGCTGGTAACGGCGGCCAGCAGCTCATCGACGCCTTTGACCAGTGCCGCACGCTCGGGCTTGTCCGGCAGTTCTGCCACCAGCCCCTGCAACACGCCGAGAAACTCCACCTGTTCACGGTATTCAGACTCATCGACCACCTTGCCCGCCTGTACCGTCGGCGGATAGTCGGCGCCAATGTAGTCCAGCAAATGCAGGGCCTGGGGCGCACCTTCTGCGGTGGCAGCCAGCAGATTGAAGCTGCACGACACCAACGCTGGCAACAACAGCCAGGCGAGAAAACGGGAGGGGGCAGTCATGAATGAATCTCAGATGGAAACAAGAAGTAACATATTGTCGAATGTTAATGGGTTTGACTCAAGGCGTTAGTGATTGGCGGCTGAAATCTGTGCCCTGGGTAGTGGCACAAACCTTAAACAATGCCGCTGAAAAGCCATTGTTTTGCCAGTAACGAGGCCTATAATGCGCCGCCTTCGTTATCGCGAATCGGCATTTAGGCTCCTCTTTTTATGAGGAATAGGTAGGAAAAAGCTTCCTGCGATTGGTTATTCGACCCGACCAGCCCCTTCGGCCGATTACGCTCAGGGAAGCAGCACCTCAATGGCATCTCGCGCTTTTACCTCCCTTGCCCTCGCGGCAGTCACGCTGCTGTCGGGCTGTTCGATGTTCCGCAGCTACGACACGGAACTGCAAGCCACCAACCAGCAGTTGGCCAGCGGCAACGTGGATGCCGCGCTGACCCTGCTGGAAAAGAACAACAGCAGCGAAGACAAAGACCTTCTCTACTACTTCGAAAAAGGCGAGTTGCTGCGCGCCAAGGGCGACCTGGCCGGCAGCCAGGCGGCCTGGCACCGCGCAGACGTGGTGGTGTACAAGTGGGAGGAGTCGGTCAAGTTCGACACCGAGCGCTATCTGGCGCAGTTCGGCAGTTTCCTGGTCAATGACAAGGTGCGGCGCTACGAAGGGTATGACTATGAAAAAGTCATGCTCACCACCCAGATGGCGCTGAACCTGCTGGCGGTCAACGACTTTGACGGCGCGCGTACCGAAATCAAGAAAACCCACGAACGCGAAGCGGTGATCGCCGAGCTGCGGGACAAGGAATACCTCAAGCGCGAAAACGAAGCCGAGCGCCAGGGCGTAGCCACCCAGTTCAAGGACTTGCGTGGCTACCCGGTAGAAAGCCTCGACGCGCCGGACGTGGTGGGCCTGAAGAACAGCTACCAGAGCGCGTTCAGCCATTACCTGGCCGGTTTCGTCTACGAAGCCCTGGGTGAAAAAGACCTGGCCGCGCCGGGCTATCGCAAGGCCGCCGAACTGCGCCCCAACACACCGCTGCTGGAACAGGCGCTGCTCGATCTGGACGCCTCTGCCGTGGCGGCTGACGAAAGCGACGTGCTGATCGTGGTCCAGAGCGGCCTGGCGCCGGCCCGCGACTCGATCC
Source organism: Pseudomonas sp. HC1(2025) (assembly GCF_058742075.1). Lineage (NCBI taxonomy): Bacteria > Pseudomonadati > Pseudomonadota > Gammaproteobacteria > Pseudomonadales > Pseudomonadaceae > Pseudomonas > Pseudomonas sp. HC1(2025). The sequence goes on from NZ_CP196017.1 coordinate 5,629,446, forward strand.
GCCTGCCGTTGCCGATTCCTATCGACGGGCATTGGGTGATCACACCGCTGTCGTTCCCGGTGATCAAGCCAGACACTTCGACGGCCACCTTTGCGCAGATCGGCGTCGACGGCCGGCAGCAGAACCTCACGGCCCTCAACAGCACGACCGCGATGTCACGCCGCGCCCTGCGCGACGACATGCCGGGGATCATCCTGCGCACGACCGTGCGTGCCATCAGCCGTGGCGTGACGCAAAAAAACCTCAACCAGACCAACCCAATGGCCGGCCTGGTGCTGGGCATCGCCTCCGCCGTCACCGAGGGCGCCGACACCCGCACCTGGCGCACCCTGCCGGACGTCACCCAGGTCACGCGCCTGCGCCTCAAGCGTGGCGAGCACCAGGTGAGCCTGCCCAATGCCCTGGGCGGCAGCCTGGTGACGGTCAAGGCCGAACAACGCCATCAGGTGATCACCTTGCGGGTGGTCGGCAACCAGGTCTTCGCCAGCGGCCTGGCGGCCCATGTGGTCGCGAGCAACCCGGCCCAGGCCGTCGCCAGCCTCAAACAACCTTAAGGAGCACGCTATGCGTCATTTCATCCTCGGCGCCCTGGCGCTGATCTTCCTCGCCGGCTGCGCCACCCCGCCGCCGGCACCTGGCAGCGCCGCGAGCAAAGTCGTGGTGATGGGCAAGTTCAAGGGCATCGCCGTCGGCGCCATTCGGGTGGCCCGCGAGAACGGCTTCCTGACGGCCAAGGTGCAACTGAGCAACATCACCAGCAGCAACCAGATGATGTATTACCGCTTCGCCTGGCTTGGCGCCGATGGCTTCCCGGTAGGCGACGAAGAAACCTGGAAAGTGCTGAACCTCTACGCCAACCAGGCCACCTTCCTGCCGGCCATCGCCAACCTGCCCCAGGCCGCCGACTTCCGCCTTGAAGTCAAGACGCCTTGAGCCTGCCCCCTATTCAGTTTTCGAGAGACCTTCCCATGTTTGCACGCTTTTCGTTCCTCGCCGTGATCGCCGTCCTGGCCAGCGGCTGCGCCAACACCTCGCCGGTCATCGGCGGCAAAAACATCAGCTATGGCGACACCAAGGCCGTGGAACTGGTGACCAACGAGTTCGGTTCCACCGACCTGCAGATGATCGCCGAAAGCATGACCCGCTCCCTCGCGCAGTCCGGCATCCTCCAGGGCCGCCCGGTGGTGCAGGTGTATGACGTGAAGAACAAGACCAGCGAGTACATCGACACCCGCGAGATCACCACCTCGATCAAGACCCAGTTGATGAAGACCGGCACCGCGCGCTTCGCCAGCGACAACACCGATATGCAAAGCCAGGTCGACCAGCTCAAGCTGCAAAACCAGAGCGGCCTGTACAAGAAGTCCACGGTCAGCAAGACCGGCAACATGGTCGCCGCCAAGTACCGCCTGGAAGGTTCCATCAGTTCCATCGTCAAGCGCAGCGCCGACTACAAGGACGTGTTCTACAAGTTCAGCCTGCAACTGGTCGACGTCGAAAGCGGCCTGGCGGAATGGATGGACGAAAAAGAAATCCGCAAGACCACGGAGCGCTAAGCCATGGGCCCATGGATCGGCATCATCGCCCTGCTGTGCAGCGTTGGCGCCTGGGCGGCGCCGAAAATCGCGGTCACGGACCTGGCCTACGAGGCGCGCGTGGAGCAATACATCCACGCCGTCGCGGCCAGCAATAACTTCCAGGCCAGCCCGTACAACGCCAGCGGCGCGTCCAGCTACACCGAGTTCGAAAGCCGCAACAGCTACATCGAACAGAGTGAGCTGCGTAAATTCAGCGGCGATATCAAGGGCGAGATTCTCAAGTCGCGCCAGTTCCAACTGGTCCAGGGCACGCCCTACACCAGCGAGGCCAAGGGCGATGTGTACGACGTGATCAAGCGGATCAAGGCCGGCCACTTCAAGGGCGCCGACTATGTGTTGTTTGGCACCTTGTCGGATATCGACTTCACCCAGGACATCAACGCCCTGGATCGCACCAACAGTTATTCAGCGGTACTGGGGCTGGCGGTCGTGGCGGACTTCAGCCTGATCAACACCCGTACCTACGAGATCACCTCGGCATTTACCGCCATGGGTGAAGGCCAGGACACCAAGTTGGTGAGCAGTCGCGACGTGCGCGTGAGCCTGAGCCGGCCACGGGTGGTGAAGGAAGTGTCGAAAACCCTGGGTGAAGATGTGGCGCGCCAGCTGCAGGAGCAACTGGGCGCTGGCTACCAGGAACCTGGGCAGCCGGCATTGCGCAACAACCTGCCAAGGGATGAGGCGCCGAAGATCCTGCACTGAACCCAAAACCAATGTAGGAGCCGGCTTGCCGGCGATAGCGATGGGTCAGTGCAATATATGCTGGCTGATACACCGCTATCGCCGGCAAGCCAGCTCCTACAGTTTTGATTGGGTTTATTCAGTCAGGCTGTTGCGCGATGCAGGCTGGCGAGGAAACCCGCCGCGCCCACGAACAGCCCGGCAAACGTACGGTTCACGCGTTTTTGCTGCTTGGGTGTGCGCAACAGGCGCAGTACCTTCGACGCCAGCCCGGTGTAGCCGGCCATCACGATCATATCCACGCCGATCATGGTCACGCCGAGGATCAAGTACTGGATCAGCAGCGGTGCCTGCGGGTTCACAAACTGCGGCAGCACCGCCAGCATGAAGACCAGGGCCTTGGGGTTGCTGGCATTGACCAATAAACCACGGAACATCATCGCCATCGGCTTGCCGATCGGGCGTACGGCCGCGTCATCGCTCATGTCCATGGGTAGGGCGCGCCATTGCTTGACGGCCAGGTACACCAGGTACGCCACGCCAAACCACTTGATCGCATAGAACGCGGTAGAAGACGCCGCAAGAATGGCGCCCAGGCCGCCCGCCACCACGGCAATCTGCATCGCCAGGCCCAATTGCAGGCCGATGGCGTTCCAGTAACCGCGCAGGAAACCGTATTGCAGGCCGCTGGACATGGAGGCGATGGCGCCCGCGCCGGGGGAGAGACTGATGATCCAGCTGGCCAGGAAAAAGGCCAGCCATGTGTCGAGCGCCATTACACACCTCGTAGCAAATTCGTTGTGAGCACTAAGCTAACTCCGAGGGCCGAGGGCTGGCTAGAGAATTTTAAGGCAAGGGGCTGATATCACTACCGCGCCAGCGGCGTACCGAACGCTGGAAGAACAGGCTGTTGGGCACTTGCACCACCGCGCTGTCGGTGCCCGCCTCGGCCACTTCGATCAGCGTGGTGTAAAGCAGGTTGATCGCGATCACCCGGCCTTTGACGCCAGGCTTGTCGACGGTGTCCACCAGCTCGACCACATCGCCCAGGCGAAACGGCCCGACGGTAAAAATCAGGATCGCGCAGAGCAGGTTGGACAGCACCGACCACATGGCAAAGAACGCCACCGCCGCCACGGCCACAAAACCCGACAGCGCAGTCCACAGCACGGTGGCCGACACGCCCAGGCGTTCGAGGACGAAGATCAGTGCACTGCCCATGATCAGCCAGCGCAGGCCACCACGCAGGGGCATCAGCAGTTGTGGCGGGAACGGGTAGCGCTCGCCCAGCCGCGTCAGGCCCTTGGCGACGAAGCGCTGGGCCAGGTAGCCGGCCAGCAGGATCAGCAGGATTTGCACGCCGACCCACACCGGTTCGATCCATTGCGCTGGCAGCGGCAGTTGCAAGGCTTCCATCAGGACAGCGCCTCCAGCTCCGCTTGCAGGCCTTCGAGCAATTCGAGGGCTTCCATCCAGGTTTCCTCCAATTGCCCTTCACGCACCTTGAGCTTGGCCTGTTCGGCCAGCAAGTCGCGCAGTTCATCCTTGCGGGCCGCTTCGTACACCGCGCTGTCGCCGAGGCTGGCTTCGATCTTGGCCAGGCGCTCGTGGACCTTGCCCAACTCGGCTTCGAGCTTGTCGGCTTCGCGCTTGTGCGGCGCCAACTGCTGGCGCAGGGCAGCGGCGGCCTGGCGCTGGGCTTTCTTGTCGGTCTTGTCCGGGTTGACCGGGGTGTTGCTGACCGGCGCGTTACGCAGGCGATAGTCAGTCAGCCAACGGGCGTAGTCGTCCAGGTCGCCGTCGAACTCTTCCACCTTGCCATCGGCCACCAGCAGGAAATTGTCGGTGGTGCTCTTGAGCAAGTGGCGGTCGTGAGACACCACCAGTACCGCCCCGCTGAACTCCTGCAGGGCCATGGTCAGCGCCAGGCGCATTTCCAGGTCCAGGTGGTTGGTCGGTTCGTCGAGCAGCAGCAGGTTTGGCCGGTCCCAGGCGATCAGGGCCAGGGCCAGGCGGGCTTTTTCGCCGCCGGAGAAATTCAGCACCGGCTCATCGATGCGTGCACCACGGAAGTCGAAGCCACCGAGGAAGTCACGCAGGGTCTGTTCGCGCTCCGTTGGCGCCAGGCGCTGCAAGTGCAACAGCGGGCTGGCCTTGGAGTCGAGGGAGTCCAGTTGATGCTGGGCGAAGTAGCCCACCACCAGGTTCTCGCCACGGGTCAGGCGCCCGGCCAGGGGTTGCAGCTCGCCTGACAGGTTCTTGATCAGCGTCGATTTGCCCGCGCCGTTGGGGCCGAGCAAACCGATGCGCGCACCCGGGGTGAGCTGCAGCTTGACCTTCTCCAGGATGGTTTTGTCGCCATAACCCAGGCGTGCATCCGAGAGATCGAGCAAGGGGCTGGAGATTTTCACCGACTCGCGAAACACAAAGTCGAACGGCGAATCGACGTGGGCCGCCGACAGTTCTTCCATGCGCTCCAGGGCCTTGATCCGGCTCTGGGCCTGGCGGGCCTTGGTGGCCTGGGCCTTGAACCGGGCGATGTAGCTTTCCATGTGCGCACGCTGCGCCTGCTGCTTCTCGAAAGCCTGTTGCTGCTGGGCCAGGCGTTCGGCACGGGCCCGCTCGAACGCGGTGTAGCCGCCGCGATAGAGGGTGATTTTCTTTTGCTCGACATGGGCGATGTTGTCGACCACGGCGTCGAGGAAATCCCGGTCGTGGGAAATCAGCAACAAGGTGCCGGGGTAGCTCTTGAGGAAATCCTCCAGCCACAGGATCGCATCGAGATCCAAGTGGTTGGTCGGCTCATCGAGCAGCAACAGGTCCGAGGGGCACATCAGCGCCTGGGCCAGGTTCAGGCGCATGCGCCAGCCACCGGAAAAGTCGGCGACCGGGCGATCCATCTGTTCGTTGGTAAACCCAAGGCCGGCGAGCATCTTGCGCGCGCGGGCGTCGGCGGTGTAGCCGTCGGCGCTGTCGAGTTCCGAGTGCAGGCGGGCCTGGGCGGCACCGTCCTGGGCTTTCTCGGCCTCGGCCAGGTCGTGTTGCACCTGGCGCAGGCGCAGGTCGCCATCGAGCACGTAGTCGATCGCGATGCGGTCCAGGGTGTCGATCTCCTGGCGCATATGGGCGATACGCCAGTCGGCCGGCAGCAGGCAATCCCCGGAATCCGGGGTCAGCTCACCGAGCAACAGGGCGAACAACGTGGATTTGCCGGCGCCATTGGCACCGATCAGGCCGGCTTTGTGACCGGCGTGCAGGGTCAGCTCGGCGTCTTCAAGAAGACGTTGCGGGCCACGCTGTAATGTTAGGCTTTGAAGTCGGATCATAATGGCGGCGGAGTCTACCAGCTTCGTTGACCGCTGGCTTGGGTGTGAACATGTGCGCTGACCTGTGGAGCTTTGCCCTCTCGACCTACGCCGGTGCGGGCGCTGAAGATGCCTGCCTGCGCTTGCAGGAACAAGGGGCGGATGTGTGTCTGTTGTTGTGCGGGCTGTGGCTGGAACAGCGTGGCGTCGCACCCGAATCTGCGCGTGTGCTGGCACTACGGGAAATTGCCGACCCCTGGCAGGCAGATGTCGTACAGCCCTTGCGCATGGTGCGCACGCAATGGCGCGCTATGGCGCAGCAGGATGTGGAACTGGGAGCTTTGCGCGAGCGGGTCAAGGCCCTGGAGCTGGAAGCCGAACGGCAGTTGCTGTTACGCCTGGAGGCACTGGCGAAGGGTTGGCCAACAGGGGAACGAGCCACGGATCAAACATGGCTTGAAGGACTGGCGACCGAAGCCGCCAACCTTGACCACGACGCGCTGCATCAGCTGCGCGCCGCGGCCACCGGCACTTAGGAAGCGCTGGTTGGGGTGGTGACGGGTGCTGCCGGGGCAGGCGTGTTGCTGGCCGGTGCGGTGGTAGCGGCTGGAGCGGCAGGGGTAGCAGGCTTGGCGGCTGCTGGAGCTGGTTTGGCGGCTGGCTTTGCAGCAGCTGGCTTGGCAGCAGCAGGTTTAGCCGCTGATTTTGCAGCAGCAGGTTTGGCAGCTGGTTTTGCGGCAGCAGGTTTGGCAACTGGCTTGGCGGCTGGTTTTGCGGCAGCAGTTTTAGTAGCTGGCTTAGCGGCCGGCTTTGCAGCAGCAGTTTTGGCAGCTGGCTTGGCGGCTGGTTTCGCAGCAGCAGTTTTGGCAGTTGGTTTAGCGGCAGGCTTTGCAGCAGCAGTTTTGGCAACTGGCTTAGCGGCTGGTTTCGCAGCAGCAGGTTTGGCAGCTGGCTTGGCGGCTGGTTTCGCAGCAGCGGTTTTGGCAGCTGGCTTGGCGGCTGGTTTCGCAGCAGCAGTTTTGGCAGCTGGTTTAGCGGCTGGTTTCGCAGCAGCGGTTTTGGCAGCTGGCTTGGCGGCTGGTTTCGCAGCAGCGGTTTTGGCAGCTGGTTTAGCGGCTGGTTTCGCAGCAGCGGTTTTGGCAACTGGTTTCGCAGGCGCTTTTTTAGCAGCAGGCTTAGCCGCAACTTTGGCCGGCGCCTTGGCCGCAACGGCCTTGGCCGGTGTACGAGTGCTCAGCACTTTGGCCACCGCTTCTTTCACACGACCAACACCCTGCGCCAATTTCAGGCTCTCTTGGGCATCGCGCTTGAGTTGAAGGATGTAGGTGCGGGTTTCGGATTGACGATCCTTGAGGGCATCGAGCAAGTCCTCAAGTTCTTTCACGGCGCCCTTGGCTTTGGTTTGCGCCTTGGCTTTGCCGGCGGTTGCGGCGTCTTGCAGTTTGGTACGGGATTTATGCAGTTTTTCTTGCGCCTTGCCGCGTTGCTTTTCCAGCTTGGCGAGCAATTTTTCTGCATCAGCCAAGGCTTGGGAGCAAGCACTTTCCAAATGTTCGAGCAGGCTGCCCGAGAGTTGTTGGAGCAAGTGCAACGGGGTATTAACAGGCTTCTGTTTGGCCGACATGGTTTACCTCCTGGCTGACGTGGGTGCGGCTCATACTAGCCCTCTGCTCTTACCGCCGCTAGGGCATGTTGACAGTATCGAATGCGTTGCGTTGCACCGCACAAAAATTCTTATCGATATAACGAAAAACCACTCCATTCTTTACCCCCTCACACTGGCATAATCCACCGCACTTTCGGCTGGAGAATACCCATGTCGCGTTACCTTTTTTTCATCCTGGGTTTGTCGATTTCAGTGGCCAATGCAACTGAACCGGCGGCGTCCAAAGACAGCCACGACCTGGCCTACAGCCTGGGCGCCAGCCTGGGTGAGCGCCTGCGCCAGGAAGTCCCCAACCTGCAGATCCAGGCCTTGCTCGACGGTCTCAAACAAGCCTATCAAGGCAAGCCCCTGGCACTGGATGAGGCACGCATCGCACAGATTCTCGCCCAGCACGAAGCGCAGGCCAGCCACGAGACCCAAGTGCCGCAAAGCGAAAAGGCTCTCGCCGCCGAACAACAATTCATGACCACGGAAAAAACCCGGACCGGCGTGCGTGAATTGGCCGACGGTATCTTGCTCACGGAACTGACCCCCGGCAGCGGGAAAAAGCCGGGCGCCCATGATCGGGTTCAAGTGATGTATGTGGGGCGATTGCCCGATGGCACGATTTTCGACCAGAGTGCCCAGCCCCAATGGTTTCGCCTGGACAGTGTGATCAACGGCTGGCAAAGCGCGTTGCAGCAGATGCCGGTGGGCGCGAAGTGGCGCCTGGTGATTCCATCGGCACAAGCCTATGGCGCAGACGGCGCAGGTGAGTTGATAGCACCTTACACGCCACTGGTTTTCGAGATTGAGTTGCTCGCAACCGGAGCCTGACCCCAACGAAAAACGGTGCGCCATGCGCACCGTTTTCTTGTCTCGCCGCGAAGGCTCAAGCCTGGATTGCAGGCTCTTCCTTGTGGGCGTTGTGCAGCACTTCGATCAGGCAGTCTTCCAGCTCGAAACGCTCATGGAGCAAGCCGCCCAGCTCTTTGAATTTTGCGGCAACGCACTCACCCTTGTCGCAGAGGTCGTTAAAAGCCAGGAGCTTTTCGGTGATGACGTCGATGCGCGGGTAAATGGTCTTAGCCAAGTCCAGGCCACGCTGGTCGTCAAAGGCCTCGGCCTCCTTGGTCAGTTGCTCATACACCCCGAAGTGCCCTGCCGAGACGTAGTCCACCAAGACACCACAGAACTCCTGCAGAGGCTTGCGGTTCTCAGCCAGAGCCTCGGGTTTCTCACCAAGAGCATCAAAGGCCCGAACCAATTCGTGACGTGCTTTCAACCAGCTGTCGATCAGCTTATGCACACCACCCCAGCGTTCCTGAGCATTCTGACAACTTTCCAACATGATGATCTCTTCCCTTATGGGCGGTGCCGCTTTTGCCCGCGCAATACGTCGAGGATAAGCGGCAAGCGGACAACGCCGCATCGAACAAACTGTTTCAATAACGCGTGCGGGCCAGATTATGCCCGCGTGACTATGGCTTCAAGGTACGCAGACCAGAAAGTTCATACAAGTGTTTAATCCCATCCTACGAGCCAACACACCCAATCAGTGCTTCACGAACCGCAAACCCGGGCCGGGCAACAAACGCGAAAACTGCGTTGCCCCCAGGATGAGCATGGCCACGAAGAACAGCAGGCTCCACTCCGGGATGCTCAAGTCGAACAGCGTCCAGTTGATTTCCACACAATCGACGGTGCCCTTGAATGCCAGTTGCAAGGCTTGCCCCAGCGACAGGTTTTCGATCATGTATTCCAGGCTCGGCCAGCAGTTGGGCATCTGGTCAGGCGGGATGTTCTGCAACAGCACCTGGCGCACCGCTGTCACTGCGCCGAGCAGCGCACAACCCATGCTCGCCGCCCAGTACAGGTAAATGCCCACGCGCCTGGGGCCATGGAGCGTTGCTATCAGGGTAATCAAGGTGAACACCGCCAGCAGGCTGCGCTGGATCAGGCACAGGAAACAAGGTCGCAGCAGAGCCCCGTATTCCAGATAAAAAGACGCGCCCAACGTCAGCACACCGGCCATGAACGCCAGGAAGAACAAGGAGCGTGAGGGGGCCAAAGACATTGTTTATCCGCAACGCAAGAGATAGGTAGTTACGGTAGAGGAAAGACCTTACCCCTTTCAATACGCGCTGGAGCAGACGCTTCCGCGAGATAGCAGGGATATCCCGTCAGAGGGCAGGCGACTTTACGTGGCCCGGTGTGGGAAACCACCTCAAGCCCCTGAAATCGAGAAAACCCAGGGATTTTGAAGGGCTGGTTACCAGATGCTTCCGAGCCAACCCTTCAAAACATCCTACGTTAAACCCGTGCAGGCACCGGTAGCGGCGAAGCCAGCAGGCGACTATCCAACAACCCCAGGCCTTCCTGGAACAGTTGATTACTGCGCTCGGTGTCACCCAACTGCGCCAGCAATCGCGCCAATTCGGCGCAGGCCTCGGGGTTACGTTGCACTTGCAGGCTGCTTTCCAGATAGTCCCGCGCCTTGCCCCAAAGACTGTTTTGCAGGCAGAGCCGGCCCAGCGTCAGCAACAGGCTGGCGTCCCCCGGATGGTCCTTGAGCCAACCTTCGGCGAATTTCAGCTGGCGTGCCGGGTCGCTACCGCGCAGCAGGCCATACAACCTGATCAAGTGACTGTCGTAACCACGCTTGAGCGCAACACGCAACGCCTCTTCGGCCTTGGCATCGGCGCCCAATTGGCGCAATTGCTCGGCATAGGCCAACACCAACTGGGGCTCCTGGCGCTGGGCCGAGGTCAATTGTTGCCAGGCCCGTTCAAGGGACTGCAGACCCGCCTCGCCTTGTTCTTCACGCTGTACCGCCAGGCTCAGGTTTTCACCCCAGGCCCGGCGCTCCAGATCCGCCAGCTCGGGGGCGGGCAGCACTTTGTCCTTGCGCAGTTCCGGTAACAGCCGGATCACCGAGGACCAGTCACCGCGCTGCTGGTGCAAGCGCTGGAGCTGGCGCAAGACCTGGGCGTTGTGCGGATGGCGCTCATGCATGGCCTGCAGCGTCACGAGGGCCGCATCCGTGTCGCCACGGTCCATCTGCAACTGCGCGTGGCTCAAGGCGATGGCGAGCTCGGCCTGGGGCTGACGCTCCAGGGCTCGTTCCAGCAGGTTGTCGGACTCTTCATAACGCCCCTGCTCGTTGGCCGCCCGGGCTGCGCCAAGGTAATACAGCAATGGTTGGCGTTCGGCTTCCGCCGCGCGGTGCAGGTGCCGCTCGGCACTGGCCCAGCGGCCTTCCGCCAGGTCCATCTGCCCTTGTTCAATAGCGACTTGCACCCGTCGACTGCGATTACGCCGCGACCACGGGTTGACCACGCCACCGGAAGTCGTCACCAGGCCCAGCAGTACCCGCAGCAGATAGATCGCCAAGCCGACGACAAACACCGCCACCAGGGTCGACCACAGGCCGGACTCATAATGCAGCACATGGGGGTAGCTGATCAGCACATAGCCGGTGTGTTTCGAGATGCCCACAGCCAGCGCCAGGGCGAGAGCTATCGCCAGCACCAGGATCACATAGAAACGCTTCATCGGCTTTACTCCTGGGTCGCCGGCTTACCGGCTGAAGCCTTGGCTTCATCGGCAGACAGGTGGCGGCGTTCAAGGTAAGCCTGCACCGCAGACAAACTCGCGGCGAGGTCCGGGGTCACCACCGAGACGGCCTTGGGCTCAAGCTCGGTGATACGCGCCAGCATGGCCTGGCTTTGCGGATTGTCCTGGTTGAAGTTGCCCTGCAACACGCTGCGCGCCTCGCCCAGCGCTCGGGCGTATACCGCCGGCTCGCCATTGAGTGCGGCCCATTGCGCCTGCTCCAGCGCCAGGCTCAGGGCCAGGCGCACCTGGCTCAGGCCTTGGCCTGCCAGCAACGGGCGGATGTTATCGTCGGGATTGAAGTCGATACGGAAGTAGCGGGAAATCTGCTCCCACCATTGGCTCCAGCGATTGTCAGTGTCGGTAGTCGCAAGGCCTTGCGGGCTTTCTTGCAGCTGATATTCCGGGGACACGGCCGCCAGTTGCACCACCTGGTCACGCAGCGCCGCCAGTTGCAGGTACAGCCCGGTACGATCCGGCTGCTCGACACTGCGCAACGCCGCCAGGCTCTTGGCCAATTGCTCGCGGGCAGCGTACGAACCCGGATCGCTCTGCTCGCGCAGGATCTCATCGGCGCCCTGCACCAACGCCTGGGCACTGTTGATGTCCTGCAACGCTGACAAACGCAGGCTGGCCAGGCGCAGCAGATGCTCGGCCTCGGCCAGGCGCCAGTCCTTGCGGCTGGCACCCAGCACGGTTTCCAGACGCTGGTTCAGGCGCTGCTGGTCGCCCTGTAATTGCGCGACCAACCGGCGGCGTTCCTCCAGCTCATCAGCACCGGGCAATTGTGCCAGACGTGCGGCCAACTGCTGTTGCGCCTGCGCGATGCCCTGGGATTGTTCATCCAGGGTGCGCACCTGCCCCAACTGTTGCTGGCTGCTCGCTTGCAAGGCCCGGACCTGCCAGAGCCCCCAGCCGCCAGCCGCAACACCGGCGGCACCAAGCAGCAGAGCGAGGATCGCCAGGCCATTGCCACGGCGAGGCGCAGTGATCGGGGTCTCAACAGGCGCATCGAGCGCGGGCTGAGCTTCATCTTTAGGCAAGGCTGTTTCGCTCACGTGTCCATCCTTTGCGTTATTAGAGAGTGGGAACGGGCTGGCTCCGTAACGCCACTAGCAAAGCCGCGGCACTGGCACCACGGCAATCCACAACTTTTTCCGCGCCCGCCGCCCGCGCCATTTCGGCAACTCGTGGGCTGGGCACGAACAACGGCAACTGGGCCACGCGTGGCCAATGGGCACCGGCGAGGCCTTGCAGATGCAAAAAACCCTGCCCACTGCTGACCACCAGGCCGTTCAAGCGTTCCACTGCAATGCGTTGGGCGAGCACATCCGGGTCGTAGGCCGGCAGAAACCGACGATACAACTCCAGATAATCGACACTAGCACCTTGGCCGCGCAAACGCTCAGCCAGCAGCTCTCGCCCACCCTGCCCGCGCAGGATCAATACCCGCGCATGGTCAACAGCGACAGCCTCGCGCAACCTGGGCAATGCAAGCAAGGCCTCACTGTCATCCCCAAGCTCGGGGTAGCTCACGTTAAGGCCATGCTCAGCCAGGACCTGGGCCGTTGCCGCACCAACGCTGAACCACGGCAAGGCCGGCACTGCTGGCGCGTATTGATCAAGCAAGTGCAACGCCCGGCGTGCGGCCGGCTTGCTCACGACGATCACCGCACAATAGCGATCCAGGCCCTGAAAAACCGCCCGGTGTTCAGCAGTGATGGGCAAGGGTTGGGTTTCCAGCAACGGCAGGCTGCTGCTGAAGATACCGGCTTCGGACAACGAGGCCGCCAAGGCTGCCGAATCCTCGGCAGGCCGCGTCAGCAGCACACGCCAGCCGGTCACTGCGGGCCGGCCTCGCCATAGACTTTTTGCAGAATGGCGCCGGCGCCTTTTGCCAGGAGCTCTTCGGCTACCTGCACGCCCAGGCTCGCGGCTTCGGCTTGTGGCCCGCGGATTTGCGCGGTGAGCAGCAAACCACCGTCAGGGTCGCCCACCAGGCCGCGCAGCCACAGGTTCTCACCCTCAAGTACCGCGTAGCAGGCAATCGGCACCTGGCAGCCACCATTGAGGTGTTTGTTCAGGGCGCGTTCGGCGGTGACACGAACCTCAGTGTCGTGGTGATCCAGAGGCTTGAGCAGCGCCTGGATTTCCCGGTCTGCGGTGCGGCATTCGATACCGACTGCTCCCTGGCCACCGGCCGGCAGGCTGTCCTCGACACTGATGGCCGAGGTGATGCGATCTTCAAAGCCCAGGCGAATCAGGCCAGCCGCCGCCAGGATGATCGCGTCGTACTCGCCGGCATCCAGCTTGGCCAGGCGGGTATTGACGTTGCCCCGCAGGAAGCGGATCTGCAGGTCCGGGCGACGGGTCAGCAACTGGGCCTGGCGACGCAGGCTGGAGGTGCCGACGATGCTGCCCTGCGGCAATTCATCGAGGGAGGCGTAGGTATTGGACACGAAGGCATCGCGCGGGTCTTCACGCTCGCAGATGCAATACAGGCCCAGGCCTTCGGGAAAGTCCATCGGCACGTCTTTCATCGAGTGCACGGCGATGTCGGCTTCGTTCTCCAGCAGAGCGGTTTCCAGCTCCTTGACGAACAGGCCCTTGCCACCGATTTTCGACAGCGGCGAGTCGAGCAGCTTGTCGCCGCGACTGACCATGGGCACCAGGGTCACCGTGAGGCCAGGATGGGCTTGCTCAAGGCGGGCTTTGACGTATTCGGCCTGCCACAAGGCCAGGGCGCTTTTACGGGTGGCGATGCGGATTTCGCGAGAGGACATGGATCAATCCGTACTGAATAGATACGGCAGATAATAACAGCTCAGGCAGAACCGCCTTGATTTGAATCAGCAAGTGCGGGGCCTCCCTGGCCGCAGCGCACCGCAATTGGGGCATGCAGGTCGCTACAGCCTTCGGGCTAAAGCTGCTGCATCATCTTGCGCACGCCTGCGACGTGGCGCCGGCTGACGATCAATGCGTCGCCGTTGAGCCCTTTGAGGAACAGCTGGAAATGGCCCAGGGGCGTGCGCTGCAGACGCTCGATGCGTTCGCGGGCCACCAGCGCGTTGCGGTGGATACGCACGAAACGCTCGCCAAATTCGTCTTCCAGGGCCTTGAGCGGCTCATCGAGCAGCACTTCACCGTGCTCGTGACGCAAGGTCACGTACTTGTGATCGGCAATGAAATAAATCACCTGGTCCACGGGAATCAGCTCGATACCCTTGCGAGTCCTGGCGCTGATATGGCTGCGGGGGCCGTTGCCACTTTGCGCCGCGGGCTGGGTCAGGGCGGCAAGTTGCACGCGATTGGGCCGCTCGGCTTTCTTCAAGGCCTTGAGCAGGGCATCGGCTGATACCGGCTTGGCCAGGAAGCTCACACCGCTGGCCTCCAGGGCCTCGGCAGAGAACTCCTCGTCGCTGGCGCATAACACCAGTGCCGGCGGCGACTCGCGCTCGCTCAAGCGGGCGGCGACCTGCAGGCCATCAAGGCCCGGCATGCGGATATCGAGGAGCACCACGTCCGGCTTCAGGCTGTCGATCAAGGTCAATGCCTCGTCGCCACTGGACGCGCTCGGTTCAAGGGCAGTGTATCCCTCGAGTTCACTGACCATACGGCTCAGTCGCTCGCGGGCTTGGGGTTCGTCATCAACGATCAGGACATTCATATTGCGCTGGATTCCTGCGTGAGTCTCGCACAAGGATAGCGTAGACAGGTGCGGTGACTTCCGTCACGGCGATCCACGCTAAGACTAGCGTGAGCGGCAAAAAGTGCCCCGAGAGCGACACCAATATTTACCCGGACCTGTTCAATACCGCCCAAAACCCGATACCGCAGGGCATCGTCATAGGGTTTGCTGATACTCAATATGAACACCCCCTCTACTTTAAGGTTAGCCTGGAGTTCGACCTCATTGCCTGGCATTGGTGCACTGCACCCCTGTCAGTGCAACTGTAGACGCTCACGAAGGCGACATTGCTCAATCGTCAAATATCGTCTCAATAAACACCCTTTGTTTACCTCAGGAACCGACCGGTTTAAACCCCCGCGTTCACTCCCGCCTCCAGTCTCATCCCGGACGCGGCCAACGGCAAGGCACTTTGCCACCCATCAAACAAATAAAAATGCCGACGCGGCGTATCAACGCCTCCACGGACAACCCTGTTATTATCGGCGGCACACTTTCATGCCCTCTTTTAAGCAGATCACGAGCGAATCCATGAGCACCGACAAGACCAACCAGTCCTGGGGCGGCCGCTTCAGTGAGCCCGTCGACGCCTTCGTCGCGCGCTTCACCGCCTCCGTCAATTTCGACCAGCGCCTCTATCGCCACGACATCATGGGCTCGATCGCCCACGCCACCATGCTGGCCAAGGTCGGCGTGCTGACCGATGCCGAGCGCGACAGCATCATCGATGGCCTGACCACCATCCGTGGCGAAATCGAGGCTGGCACCTTCGACTGGCGCGTGGACCTTGAAGACGTGCACATGAATATCGAGGCGCGTCTTACCGACCGCATCGGCGTGACTGGCAAGAAGCTGCACACCGGGCGCAGCCGCAACGACCAGGTGGCCACCGATATCCGCCTGTGGCTGCGCGATGAAATCGACCTGATCCTGGCCGAAATCACCCGCCTGCAAAAAGGTCTGCTGGAGCAGGCCGAGCGTGAATCGGACACCATCATGCCCGGCTTCACCCACCTGCAGACCGCACAACCCGTGACCTTTGGCCACCACCTGCTGGCCTGGTTCGAAATGCTCAGCCGCGACTACGAGCGCCTGGTCGACTGCCGCAAGCGCGCCAACCGCATGCCTCTGGGCAGCGCGGCCCTGGCCGGCACCACCTACCCGATCGACCGCGAGTACACCGCGCAACTGCTGGGTTTCGACGCCGTGGGCGGCAACTCCCTGGACGGCGTATCGGATCGCGACTTCGCCATCGAGTTCTGCGCAGCAGCCAGCATCGCGATGATGCACTTGTCGCGTTTCTCCGAAGAACTGGTGTTGTGGACCAGTGCACAGTTCCAGTTCATCGACCTGCCGGACCGCTTCTGCACCGGCAGCTCGATCATGCCGCAAAAGAAAAACCCCGACGTGCCGGAGCTGGTGCGCGGTAAAAGTGGCCGTGTATTCGGCGCACTGATGGGCCTGCTGACCCTGATGAAGGGCCAGCCCCTGGCCTACAACAAGGACAACCAGGAAGACAAGGAACCGCTGTTCGACGCCGCCGACACCCTGCGCGACTCGCTGCGCGCATTTGCCGACATGATCCCGGCGATCAAGCCCAAGCACGCGATCATGCGTGAAGCGGCGCTGCGCGGTTTCTCCACCGCCACTGACCTGGCGGACTACCTGGTGCGCCGTGGCCTGCCGTTCCGTGACTGCCATGAAATCGTCGGGCATGCCGTGAAGTACGGCGTGGACACCGGCAAGGACCTGGCGGAAATGAGCCTGCAAGAGCTACGTCAGTTCAGCGACCAGATCGAGCAGGATGTGTTCGCGGTGCTGACCCTGGAAGGCTCGGTCAATGCCCGCAACCATATCGGCGGCACGGCTCCGGCCCAGGTCAAGGCAGCAGTGGTGCGCGGCCAGGCCCTGCTCGCCAGCCGCTAAAAGCATCGCAGGCAAGCCAGCTCCCACCTTTGACCAGAGCCTTCAATTTAACTCGGTCAAAATGTGGGAGCTGGCTTGGCGGCGATAGCATCACCTTAGTGTCACTGACACACCGAGGTGCCTGCATCGCGGGCAAGCCCAGCTCCCATACAAGCCCGCTCCCACATTTATGACTTCTTCGCCGCGACCATCGCCATAAAGGCTGGCATCGCCGCCTCCTTGTCCGCCGCCACTCGCTGGGCGTTGGGCAGGTCTTGCAACTTCTTCAGCAAGGCCTTGGCCTTCGGCAACTCAGCCAGCAGATCCAGGCCAAACAGCTTCCCACCGACCGCGCACGCCAAGTCCACGCTGTACATAAAATACAGATCGGCAAGCGTAAAACTCTCCCCCGCCACATACGGCGCAAACTTGCCGTGCCGGCCCAGCGACGCAATCCCCAACAGCAACTCGGCCTTGGCCTTGTCCTTGATCGCCTGCGGTACCGTCATGCCAAAGAACGCCTCGCCATAACAAGCGCGGGCCGGCAGTTCGATGTACAACTCGATTTCCCGGCACAGCGCCAACACTTGGGCGCGCTGGAATGCATCGCCTGGCAGCAGGGCCGGGCCCGACTGGGTCTGTTCGAGGTATTCGAGAATCACGCTGGTTTCGTTGATAAAACCTTTCTCGACCTTCAGCACCGGCACCTTGCCGCGCGGGCTCACCGCCAGGGCTTCAGGGGTTTGCCCGGCATAAAAAGCCACTTCCTCGAAGGGCAGGCCTTTTTCCAGGAGCGCCAGCTTGACCATGTTGTAGTAGTTACTGACCGAAAATCCGTAGAGCTTGAGCATCACAAAGCCTCCAGGCCGTGCAGGGGGTTGGCTGGGTAGGTTATAGAACGTGATGCGCCGCCTGACCAGCAGCATCACCTGGCTGAATGGAGGTAGACTGGCGCCCTTTCCTGACAGGAGGCAGCCATGAGCGAGCCAACCGATATCGACAACGACGACGAAGAGTTCGCCGAATCCACCCTGACCCAAGCGATCGAAAACCAGATCGAAAGCGACAACCCGCCCGCGGCCAAGGCCACGTTCAACAAGCTGACCCTGGTGGGTTACGAGCGCGAAGACATCCTGAACCTGATGGCCCATGTGCTGGCCGTGGAAATCGACGCGATGCTGGAAGAAGACCGGCCGTTCAACACCGACTGGTATGAAACCGCCCTGCGCGCACTGCCAGAGCTGCCGCCGGAAAACCAGTAGGCCCCTGGAACCGCCATCGCCGGCAAGCTGGCTCCTACAGGAGTGCGGCTTGCCTCCCCTGTGCCCATATCGCACTGGACAGTTCGCCCAAGTACGTTCACCTTAGGGGCTGCTAGCGTCTGACAATTCCTAGAACGTCTGGAGTCCTTATGTCGTATACCCCTGAGTTGGTTGCCGAACTGGAAATCCTTGCACTTTTTAACCTGGGCAATATCCAGGAAGGCCTGAAAGTCCATCAGACCGCCGCTCCCACTGCCATTGCTGCTGCCAAACGCCTGTTCGAGAAAAAACTGATCGACCAGCCAGATGGCGGCTACCTGACCAGCCTGGGCCGCGACGCGGCAGAACAAGCGCAAACATTGCTGACGATTCTGACTACCGCTACCACCAAAGAAGCCGCCTGATCCACCGTATCGCCCACGGGATCCTCTGTTCACGGATTCCGCGGGCATTCCCGTGTGCACGATAAAATTCTGACGTCAAAAACAAATTCCCCTTAAACCTCCTACGATTCTGTCTGTAAACTCCTACACGGCTGCCCACGCCGGGCCCTGCGAGCCGTTGAGTTCGACATGACCAGTACCCATGAAATCCGCCCTGACTTGGATGAAGGCATTGACCGCAAGGTACTGGCCCAACTGCGCTCGCGTTTCCTGACCCTCAATGCCGGCCGCATGGCCCGCGCCGTCGAAGGCCTGACGCCGCGCCAGCAAAGCGTGCTGGCGCTGCTGCCGCTGTTTTTCCACGTCAATCACCCGCTGCTGCCGGGCTATGTCTCGGGCAGTACGCCGGCCGGCTTGGCGAATTTTGAACCGGATGCCCAGGTCCTGGCCGAAGCCCAGCGCCTGACCCGCTCGTTTTCCTACAAGCCACGCCACGGCAACCCGCCCACCCCGATCCACGGCCTGTTCCTGATGGGCAGCCTCGGCACGTTGGCCCAGGCTGACCAGAGCGATATGGACGTGTGGGTGTGCCACGCCGCCGACCTGAGCGAGGCCGAGCTGGGCGAGCTGCGCAAAAAATGCCAACTGCTGGAAGCCTGGGCCCTGGGCATGGGCGCCGAAGCGCATTTTTTCCTGATCGAACCGAGCCGCTTTGCACAGGGCGGGCGCGATACCCAGCTCAGTTCAGATGACTGTGGCACCAGCCAGCACTATCTGTTGCTCGACGAGTTCTACCGCACCGCCATCTGGCTGGCCGGGCGCACGCCGATCTGGTGGCTGGTACCGGTCTACGAAGAAGCGCGCTACGCCGAATTTACCCACACGCTGATTTCCAAACGTTTTATCCGCGCCGACGAAACCCTCGACCTCGGGCACCTGGCCCATATTCCACCTGGGGAATTCATCGGCGCCGGCCTGTGGCAACTGTTCAAGGGCATCGAGTCACCCTATAAGTCGGTGCTCAAGCTGTTGCTGACCGAGGTGTATGCCAGCGAACACCCCAAGGTGCAGTGCCTGAGCCTGCGTTTCAAACGCGCAGTGTTCGCCAACCAGTTGGATCTGGATGAGCTGGACCCGTATATCGTGGTCTACCGCCGCATCGAGGAATACCTGCGCAGCCGCAACGAACCCGAACGCCTGGAACTGGTGCGGCGCAGCCTGTACCTGAAGGTCAACCGCAAGCTCACCACCGGCCAGCGCACCATCGGTTGGCAGCGTGCACTGCTGGAGCGCCTGGCCAATGAATGGGGCTGGGACCAGCGGCAACTGGCCCTGCTCGACAGCCGCAGTCAATGGAAAGTGCGCCAGGTCGCGTCCGAGCGCCGGGCCCTGGTCAATGAGCTCAATTACAGTTATCGCTTCCTGACCCAGTTCGCCCGCACCGAACAGACCGTGAGCCTGATCAACAAGCGCGACCTCAATGTGCTGGGCCGGCGCCTGTACGCGGCCTTCGAACGCAAGGCCGGCAAAGTCGAGTTCATCAACCCCGGGATTGCTCCGGACCTGGCCGAAGACACCCTCACCCTGGTTCATTCGCCCAATCGCAAGGAGCCGGGTCAGTTTCATTGGGGCCTGTACAACGGCAGCCTGACCGCCCTGGAATGGGAGCACTTTGCGCCGATCAAACGCAGCCGCGACCTGCTGGAGATGCTCACCTGGTGCCATCGCAACGGCGTGATCGACAGCAGCACACGCCTGGCCCTGCACCCCGGCACCAGCGACTTGAGCGAATTCGAGCTGTTCAACCTGCTGGGCAGCCTGCAACAGACCGTCGCCCTGCCCCTGGCCACGGTCGATGAAGAACGCCTGCTGCGTACGGCGATACCCGAGGAGGTGCTGTTGCTGATCAACGTCGGCGTCGACCCCCTCAAGCATCACCGTGACTTGAATATCCTGATGACCACCGAGCGCACCGACTCCCTGAGTTACGCCGGCGTCAGGGAAAACCTGGTGCTGACCCTGGACCAGGTGACGCTCAACAGCTGGAACGAGGTGATGGTCAGCCGCTACGAGGGGCCCCACGCCCTGCTCGATTGCCTGCGCGATTACCTGAATCAGTTACCGCATGACCGATTGCCGCGGCTGCGGGTGCGTTGTTTCTGTCACAACCGTGCGCAGTTCATTGCCCAGCGGGTCGAAGAGATTTTCGATACCGCGCAAAACCTGATGCTCAGCCAGCTCAACCACCGCTATCTGATCCAGGTACAACAGCACTATCACGTCATGGAGCTGGCACCGGGGCAAGCCAATCACGTGTCATTGCCCAGCCAGCAGGCGCTGGTGGACTACCTCAGCGAGGAGCTGGCCAGCTACAGCCCGTTGCACCTGGATGCCATGGCCCTGGAAGACCACGACCTGGCAGCACTGCTGCCCATGGGCCAGGCCGATTGTGTGCAGGTGTTCTACCGCATCAACGACGGCTTCGCCGAGCTGTACGTACTCGACGAGTTCAACGCCCTCTGGCAACAGCGCCTGCCGTTTCATGATGAGCAGAGCTTGCTCGCGCCTTTGCAGCGCTTCCTGCAATCGATCATTTATCGACGGGACGCGCTGTCACCGCTGGACCCGCAGCAGCCACTGGGGGCGGTGCAGACGCTGTATTACCAACTGCTGCCATCGGCAGGCGGCCGTACCCGTCGGGTCGAGCCACGGCCTGCGCCGCAGACTCCGGCCAACAAACCGTTCTACGACGTGCAGGCGATTATCGGCAAGGGTGCGCCAGGCCAGGTGGGGATCACCCTGTACTGCAATCAGCGGGAGTTTTGCGAACTGGAGTTTGGCGACCAACTGTTTGCTGTGGTCGCCCAGGAGATCGTCGGGCAGCGCCGGGAAACCGAGCGCTATCGTTGCTACATCACCGATTTGGACCTATCCGGCCTACTCGGTGATGTTCAAAGCCCAAGCAATCTGTACCTGCGCTACAAAGCCGAGTTGGAGCAGGCGCTCAACCAGGCCTTGAATGAGGTTTAGAGCGCGAATGCGCCGCCGTCCTTCGGCTGGCCTTCGACACTCAGCAGCTCAAGCTTGAGGGTCTTGCCGCCCGGAGCAGGCCAATCGATGTGCTGGCCGACTTGCAGGCCCAGCAACGCACTGCCCACCGGGGCCAGGATCGAGATCTTGCCTTCGTCGGCATTCGCGTCCTTGGGGTAGACCAGGGTCAGGTGATAGTCCTTGCCGCTGCTTTGCTCACGGCAATGCACGCTGGAGTTCATGGTCACGACACCGGCAGGCACTTCATCGTGGCCAACCACCTCTTCGGCGCGGTCAAGTTCGGCTTGCAGGGCGATGACGCCTGGCAGTTTGTCGTCCATACGGTCGATCAGTTGCTCAAGACGTTGCACATCGAGACGGGTGAGGATGATGGAAGGTGCAGTCATGATTGCGGCAGACTCCTTTTTTTCTGCACAAAAAAGCAAAACCCCGCCAATAAACGGCGGGGTTCTCACGGACCTCGATGAGTTGAGGTATACCCGGACACTACCACAGCACACCAAATAAACAAGATGGGCCGGCCTGAAGGTCAGGCGCCAGCCTTGCGTTGCTCGGCCTGGGCGACGATCACGCGGCGCCGCTGATCGTCGGCGGAGCGCCATTCCCGGATGTCTTCCACATGCCGGAAGCAGCCAAGACAGACTTTTTGCTCATCCAGCCGACACAAACTGATACAAGGTGACGGCACAGCCGGGCTGACATTGCTGAACAGCGGCTTGGGCGGGCGGACGGGCGCGGGCTGGGTCACGATCAGATCTCGTCGAAGTCCAGCTCGACGCCGGCTTGTTCCAGGGTGATGCGTGCAAGCATTTCGCTCAACAGCTCGTCACTGGTGTCGTTCGACCAGCGCTTCTCTTCTTCGTCGTAGTCGAAGTGAAACCCTCCGGAACGCGCGGCCAGCCACAGCTGGCGCAGCGGCTCCTGGCGGCTGAAGATCAATTGGCTGCCGTTCTCAAACTTGACGGTCAACACGCCTGCAGAATTTTCCAGATCCACGTCCAGGCCACTCTCGTCGAAAATATCCTCCAGCGCTTGCTGGGTCGCATCGACCAGGTCGTGAAAGCGGGCTTCGGTCAAACTCATGGTGGGAACCTCAAAAAGTGTCTACTCACGCTCAAGCGCCGCACGATACGGAGGCGCCATGATGATTGCAAAGGATACCGATTTCATTCCCACCAGCCGTGCGAATTATCCCGACGGGATGTAGGCCACATCACGACATACTCGGCAAAGCCCCGCCGGACGGGTGTCCCGGCGCATAGGCAAGCTGGCGGGTGGTCGGTATACTCGGGCGCAATTAATGCATATTCAAGGATTTAGCCATGAAGCGCCTGATCTCTTCCCTTGCTGCGCTCGTCGCGGTCGCTTGCCTCGTCAGTGCCTGTGGTCAAAAAGGCCCGCTGTACCTGCCCGATGACAGCAAAGACCCGAATGAACAGGCGCAAACGTCGCAATCCAAAGCGCACAAGCACGACACCTACTAAGGGAATTTCATGGACGCTTTTAACTACCGGGACGGCGAGCTGTTCGCGGAAGACGTGGCGCTGTCCGCGATTGCCGAACGCTTCGGTACCCCGACCTATGTGTACTCGCGAGCGCATATCGAAGCGCAATACCGCACCTTTGCCGATGCACTGGAGGGTACGCCAAGCCTGGTGTGCTATGCAGTAAAAGCCAACTCCAACCTGGGTGTACTCAATGTCCTGGCGCGCCTGGGCGCTGGTTTTGACATCGTGTCCCGTGGCGAGCTGGAGCGTGTACTGGCCGCGGGCGGCAAGGCTGACAAAATCGTGTTCTCCGGTGTCGGCAAGACCCGCGAAGACATGCGCCGCGCCCTGGAAATCGGCGTGCATTGCTTCAACGTCGAGTCCACCGACGAGCTGGAGCGCCTGCAAGTGGTGGCCGCCGAGATGGGCGTGCGTGCGCCGATTTCCCTGCGCGTCAACCCGGACGTGGATGCCGGCACGCACCCGTACATTTCCACCGGTCTCAAAGAGAACAAGTTCGGCATCGCCATTGCCGACGCCGAAGACGTGTACATCCGCGCCGCCCAACTGCCGAACCTGGAAGTGCTGGGCGTGGACTGCCATATCGGCTCGCAACTGACCAGCCTGCCACCGTTCCTCGATGCCCTCGACCGCCTGCTGGCGCTGATCGATCGCCTCGGCGAGTGCGGCATCTACCTGCACCACATTGATCTGGGTGGTGGCGTGGGCGTGCGTTATCGCGACGAAGAGCCGCCGCTGGTGGCCGACTACGTCAAGGCCGTACGCGAGCGCACCGAAGGCCGCGACCTGAAGCTGATATTCGAGCCGGGCCGCTACATCGTTGCCAATGCGGGCGTACTGCTGACCCAGGTCGAGTACCTCAAGCACACCGAACACAAGGATTTCGCCATCGTCGATGCGGCGATGAACGACCTGATCCGCCCGGCCCTGTACCAGGCCTGGATGGATGTCAGCGCCGTGCGCCCGCGCGACAGCGCGCCGCGCACCTATGACATCGTCGGCCCGATTTGCGAGACCAGTGACTTCCTGGCCAAGGACCGTGAACTGGCCCTGGCAGAAGGCGATCTGCTGGCCGTGCATTCGGCCGGTGCCTATGGGTTTGTCATGAGTTCCAACTACAACACCCGCGGGCGTACCGCCGAAGTGTTGGTGGACGGTGATCAAGCGTTTGAAGTGCGTCGCCGCGAGACGGTAGCCGAGTTGTTTGCTGGCGAAAGCCTGCTGCCGGAGTAAGCCATGCTGCTGCGTTTTACCAAGATGCACGGGCTGGGCAATGACTTCATGGTCCTTGACCTGGTCAGCCAGCACGCGCATATCCTGCCCAAGCACGCCAAACTGTGGGGCGACCGCCATACCGGCATCGGCTTCGACCAGCTGCTGCTCGTCGAAGCGCCGAGCAACCCGGAGGTGGATTTCCGTTACCGGATCTTCAACTCCGACGGTTCCGAAGTGGAGCAATGCGGCAACGGTGCGCGCTGCTTCGCGCGGTTCGTGCTGGACAAGCGCCTGACCGCCAAACGGCAGATTCGCGTCGAGACCAAAAGCGGCATTATCGAGCTGGATATCCGCAGCGACGGCCAGATCAGCGTCGACATGGGCGCCCCGCGCCTGGTACCGGCCGATATTCCGTTCGTGGCTGATGCCCAGGCGTTGAGCTATCCGCTGGATGTCGACGGTACCGTGGTCGAGGTGGCCGCCGTGTCCATGGGCAACCCCCATGCAGTGCTGCGGGTCAACGACATCAACAATGCGCCAGTGCATGAGTTGGGCCCGAAGATCGAACATCACCCGCGTTTTCCGGCACGGGTCAACGTCGGCTTCCTGCAGGTCATCGACCGCTCCCGCGCGCAGTTGCGGGTCTGGGAACGCGGCGCCGGGGAAACCCAGGCTTGTGGCACCGGTGCTTGCGCCGCCGCCGTGGCGGCGATCAGCCAGGGCTGGATGGATTCGCCACTGTTGATCGACCTGCCTGGTGGACGCCTGTC
Organism: Pseudomonas sp. HC1(2025); assembly: GCF_058742075.1. Classification (NCBI taxonomy): domain Bacteria; kingdom Pseudomonadati; phylum Pseudomonadota; class Gammaproteobacteria; order Pseudomonadales; family Pseudomonadaceae; genus Pseudomonas; species Pseudomonas sp. HC1(2025). The sequence goes on from NZ_CP196017.1 coordinate 5,654,072, forward strand.
CATCGAATGGGCAGGCCCAGGCCAACCGGTGAAGATGACCGGCCCGGCATCCCGTGTATACGAAGGACAGGTCCGTCTATGAGAGCGACTCGCTAATGACCGATAAGCCCCAGGCACCCGCCAAGCAGCCCGAAGGATCCCCTTGCGAAAGCCTGGAGGCAGCGGCCGTCGCCGCTTACCTGGAGGCTAACCCGGACTTCTTCGTCGAACACGACGAGCTGCTGCCGGCCCTGCGCATCCCTCACCAGCGCGGCGATACCGTGTCGCTGGTGGAGCGGCAGATGAAGATCCTGCGCGAGCGCAATATCGAAATGCGCCATCGGCTCTCACAGTTGATGGACGTGGCCCGCGACAACGACCGCCTGTTCGACAAGACCCGCCGCCTGATCCTGGCGCTGCTGGATGCCGCCAGCCTGGAAGACCTGACCATTGCCGTCGAAGACAGCCTGCGCCAGGACTTCCAGGTGCCGTTTGTCAGCCTGATCCTGTTCAGTGACAACCCGATGCCGGTCGGGCGCTGGGTCAAGGGCAGCGACGCACAGACCGCCATCGGCGGCCTGTTGTCGGAAGGCAAGACCATCAGCGGCACCCTGCGCGAGCATGAGCTGGACTTCCTGTTTGGCGAAGACCAGCGCGTGCAGATCGGCTCGACTGCCGTGGTCGCCCTCAGCCATCAAGGCTTGCACGGTGTCCTGGCCATCGCCAGCCGTGATCCGCAGCACTACAAAAGCACCGTGGGCACGCTGTTCTTGACCTACATTGCCGAAGTGTTGAGCCGCAGCCTGCCACGCTTCACCAGCGCCCTGCGCGCGGTGCGCTAGCCATGGAACGACAACTGGACGCCTACTGCGCTCACCTGCGCAGCGAGCGCCAGGTGTCTCCCCATACGCTGGAAGCCTACCGGCGGGACTTGAACAAGGTCCTGGCGTTCTGCCAGAAACAACAGATCGGCAGTTGGAAGGCCCTCGATATCCAGGGCCTGCGCAGCCTGGTTGCGCGCCTGCACCAGCAAGGCCAATCCTCCCGCAGCCTGGCGCGCCTGCTGTCAGCGGTGCGTGGCCTGTATCACTACCTCAACCGCGAAGGCCTGTGCGATCACGACCCGGCCAACGGCCTGGCACCGCCCAAGGGTGAGCGCCGCCTGCCCAAAACCCTGGATGCCGACCGCACCCTGCAATTGCTCGATGGCGCGGTCGAGGATGACTTCCTGGCGCACCGCGACCAGGCGATCCTGGAGCTGTTCTATTCCTCGGGCCTGCGGCTGTCGGAGCTGACCAGCCTCAACCTCGAGCAGTTGGACCTGGCCGATGGCCTGGTGCAAGTGCACGGCAAAGGCAGCAAGACCCGCGTGCTGCCCATTGGCAAAAAAGCCCGCGACGCCCTGCTGGTATGGCTGCCCCTACGAGCCCTGGCCAACCCGCCGGACGATGCGGTGTTTGTCAGCCAGCAAGGCCGACGCCTCGGGCCACGGGCCATTCAGCTGCGGGTCAAGGCCGCCGGCGAGCGGGAACTGGGGCAGAACCTGCATCCGCACATGCTGCGCCACTCCTTTGCCAGTCACCTGCTGGAGTCATCACAAGACTTGCGCGCCGTGCAGGAGCTGCTCGGCCACTCGGATATCAAGACCACCCAGATCTACACCCACCTGGACTTCCAGCACCTGGCGACGGTGTACGACAGCGCCCATCCACGGGCCAAACGCGTTAAAGGCGGCGACTCATGAGCATCAAGCTAATCACCTTCGACCTGGACGATACCCTGTGGGACAACGTCCCCGTCATCATCAGCGCCGAAGCGTCGATGCGCCACTGGCTGGCGACCCATGCGTCCAAGGTCGGCGACTTGCCCCTGGAGCATTTCGCCAGCCTGCGCCAGCACGTACTGCAACGTCATCCCGAACTCAAGCACCGGATCAGCATCCTGCGCCACCGGGTGCTGATGCACGCCTTTGAAGAGGCCGGTTATCCACAGCCGCAGGCCACGGAAATGGCCGATGTGTGTTTTGAAGCGTTTATTCATGCGCGGCACCAGCTCACGGTCTTCCCGGAAGCTGAGCCGATGCTGCAAGCCCTGCGCCAGCACTTCCTGCTGGGGGTGATCACCAATGGCAATGCCGATGTCCAGCGCGTGGGCCTGGCGGATTACTTCCACTTTGCCCTGAGGGCCGAAGATATCGGCATCGCCAAGCCGGATGCGCGCTTGTTTCAGGAAGCGTTGCAGCGAGGTGGGGTGGATGCCAGTGCGGCGGTACATATTGGCGACCATCCGGGCGATGACATCGCCGGGGCGCAGCAGGCGGGGTTACGGGCGGTGTGGTTCAACCCGGCGGGCAAGGTTTGGGAAGGCGAGAAATTGCCGGATGCGCAGATTCGCAGCTTGAGCGAGCTGCCTTCGCTGCTCCACAGCTGGAAATAACGCGACCCGACAAGCCAGCTCCCACATGGGTTTGCGGCACTGGCCATTTGTCTCAGGCATGAAAAAGCCCGCAGCGACGGCGGGCTTTTTCAGCAAGCAAGTAACCGGCCTCAGATAGGCCGACTGCCGTACTTGTTGTCCGGCTTCTTCGGTGGATCTGCCACCACGTTGGCCTCGACTTCCTGCACTTTGCCGCCCTTGGCGAGGAATTCTTCCATCGCGCGGGCCAGCGCATCGCGCTCTTTGTTCTTGGCTTCAACGCTCGGCAACTCATCAACCGACACAGCAGCCTTGGCCTTGCCCTTGGCGGTCGGGGCCGGCGCGTCATCGCCGCCGTCGTCGTCAGCTACGTCTTCGGCAGCCGCCTCAAGACCTTCTTCGGTTTCGTCGTCACCTACTTCGAGGTCGTCGTTTTCCAGATCATCGTCGCTCATGTTCTACCTCATGACTTGCGAAAAGCAGATTAGTTATAGCCCAGCTTCACCATCTGTCGAAGGCTGCCGGAAAAAAATCAACGTCCACCGGATAACCAGTGGCTTATGCCCCGTCACCGTGCAAGGTGCCGAGGACTTTACGAGCACCGCCATGATCACGCTGCTCGCCCAGATAAACGCCTTGCCATGTGCCCATTGCCAAATGGCCGGCCGTGACCGGCAAACTCAGTTGGCGAGCCGAAAGGCTGCCCTTGAAATGACCCGGGGCTTGGCCCGCAGGGTAATCAGGGTCTGCCGATGTATACAGTTCTGCGCCCATCGGCGCGCATTCTAGCGCGCTCTGGGAAAAAACAAAGTGCCGAATACGCCTACATGCCTGTAAGACATTCGCACACTGAAAAGTACCGTGTGGATCCGATCACAAACTCGACACAAAAATTCTCACACGCTTTCACCACAGGCAAATACCAGACAAAAAAATGCCCGGCAAGCCGGGCATGTTTTTTTCATAGGTTCTTACAAGTTGTAGCCACGTTCGTTGTGTTCCGCCAGGTCCAGGCCAACGGCCTCTTCCTCTTCGGTCACACGCAGGCCGATGGTCAAGTCCAGCACCTTGAGAATCACAAAGGTCACGACACCGGTGTAGATCACGGTAAAGCCTACGCCCTTGGCCTGGATCCAGACCTGTGCGGCAATATCGGTCACCGTGCCGAAGCCACCCAGGATCGGCGCCGCGAATACACCGGTGAGGATCGCCCCGACAATCCCGCCAACACCGTGCACGCCGAAGGCATCCAGGGAGTCATCGTAGCCCAGCTTGCGCTTGAGGCTGGTGGCGCAGAAGAAGCAGATCACGCCAGACGCCAGGCCGATCACCAGGGCGCCCATTGGGCCTACGGTACCAGCGGCCGGGGTGACGGCCACCAGGCCGGCAACCACACCCGAAGCGATGCCCAGGGCGCTTGGTTTGCCGTGGGTGATCCACTCGGCGAACATCCAGCCCAGCGCCGCAGCCGCGGTAGCGATCTGGGTCACCAGCATCGCCATGCCCGCCGTGCCGTTGGCCGCAGCAGCAGAGCCGGCGTTGAAGCCGAACCAACCGATCCACAGCATCGCCGCGCCGATCAGGGTGTAGCCCAGGTTATGCGGGGCCATCGGCGTAGTCGGGTAGCCTTTACGCTTGCCGAGCACGATGCACGCCACCAGGCCAGCCACACCGGCGTTGATGTGCACCACGGTGCCGCCAGCGAAGTCCAGCACGCCCCAGTCCCACATCAGGCCGCCGTTGCCGCTCCAGACCATGTGCGCGATCGGCGCATAGACCAGGGTGAACCAGATGGCCATGAACAGCAGCATGGCGGAAAACTTCATACGCTCGGCAAACGCACCGACGATCAGCGCCGGGGTGATGATCGCGAAGGTCATCTGGAAGGTGATGAACACCGCTTCCGGGAACAGCGCTGCAGGCCCAGTGATGCTGGACGGTGTGACACCCGCCAGGAACGCCTTGCCCATGCCGCCGAAGAACGAGTTGAAGTTGACGACGCCCTGCTCCATGCCGGTGGTGTCGAACGCAATGCTGTAGCCGTAGACGACCCACAGGATGCTGATCAGACCGGTAATGGCGAAGCACTGCATCATCACAGAAAGAATGTTTTTGGAGCGGACCATGCCGCCGTAGAACAGCGCCAGGCCAGGGATGGTCATGAACAGCACCAGTGCGGTGGCTGTCAGCATCCAGGCAGTGTCGCCGGAATTGAGGACTGGAGCCGCCACTTCGTCTGCCGCCATGGCCAGGCTGGGCATTACGATGGACAACAGGGCTCCTAGCCCTGCGAATTTACGCAGAGTCATATTGTTTTCTCCTGGGGCGTTGGGGTTTGGCGGCTTAGATTGCGTCGGTATCGGTTTCGCCGGTACGGATGCGAATAGCCTGTTCCAGATTGACCACGAAGATCTTGCCGTCGCCGATCTTGCCGGTGTTGGCCGCCTTGGTTATCGCCTCGATAACCCGATCAAGATCCTTGTCGTCAATGGCGACATCAATCTTCACCTTCGGCAGGAAATCGACTACGTATTCCGCGCCGCGATACAGCTCGGTATGACCCTTCTGCCGACCGAAGCCTTTGACCTCAGTGACGGTAATGCCCTGCACGCCGATCTCGGACAGTGACTCGCGTACATCGTCCAACTTGAACGGCTTGATGATGGCAGTGACTAGCTTCATGAAAACTCTCTCCCGAATTGGTGGACTTGCCCCAGGAAAACAAACCCGTCTCAAGTCTAAGCGCAGTGCCTGGCTTTGTAACGCATCGTCGCCTCGGCAATTGCCTTGTCGACGCCAGCTAACCGTTGGTGACGAAACATGTACCCTGGTCCGTCAGCGCACTGCATTCGTCACAGCGACTGCATCAGTGCATGGGTCATGATCGTCTAAGCAGAAACCTTGCCAGCTCCGTAAAAATCACTGAAATCAATCCGTTGCCCGCTCACACCGAGCAGTGGGCCGGTGTAGCAGCCCACATACGCACAAAAACAGTGCATCCGCATTCGGGCCAATGCGCGAAAAGCGTGCGCAGAGCACTGGGAAAAGACTATAGGCGCTGCGTGATACACTGCCGGCCAACTGTTTTCCGGAATGTTTCCCATGCTCGCGCCCAAAGACCTCCTCGACGCCCTGAGCGGCCACGCCTCTCGCCTGTTCAGCGGCGAGACCCCGCTGCCTCGCAATGAAATCGAAAGCCAGTTCAAGGCACTGCTGCAAAGCGGGTTCAGCAAACTGGACCTGGTCAGCCGGGAAGAATTCGACAGCCAGATGGTAGTCCTGGCCCGCACCCGAGCACGCCTGGAGAGCCTGGAGGCGAAGGTGGCAGAGTTGGAAGCACGGTTGAATCCACCCCAGGAATAACCACCCTGCCCCCTGTAGGAGCCGGCTTGCCGGCGATGGCTGTCTACCTGACACACCAAGCCGGCTCCTGCAATTTCAACGCCCGGATACGTTCAGTAAAACCTGCGCAAGGCGCCTCCCCCTCTCTCGTCTACCCTTGAAAAACCGCAAAGCGGCCCTCCCTTCAAGGAACGAACATGTCCCTCGCCATCGTCCACAGCCGCGCCCAGATCGGCGTCGAAGCCCCCGCCGTCACGGTCGAAGTGCATATGGCCAATGGCTTGCCGTCCCTGACCCTGGTGGGCTTGCCGGAGACTGCGGTCAAGGAAAGCAAAGACCGCGTGCGCAGCGCCATTCTCAACAGTGCGCTGCAATACCCCGCGCGCCGCATCACCCTTAACCTGGCGCCCGCCGACCTGCCCAAGGACGGCGGGCGTTTTGATCTGGCGATTGCCCTGGGGATTCTCGCGGCCAGCGTACAGGTGCCGGCACAGGCGTTGGATGGCGTGGAGTGCCTCGGCGAACTGGCCCTGTCTGGCGAAGTGCGTGCCGTCAAAGGTGTGTTGCCAGCCGCATTGGCCGCACGCAAGGCCGGGCGCAGCGTGATCGTGCCCAGGGCCAATGCCGAGGAGGCATGCCTGGCCTCGGGGTTGAAGGTGATTGCGGTGGATCATCTGCTGCAAGTGGTGGCGCACCTGAATGGGCTGGTGCCGATCGAGCCTTACACGTCCGACGGATTGCTGTACCTGAACAAACCTTACCCGGACCTGAGCGAGGTGCAGGGCCAACTGGCCGCCAAGCGCGCACTGCTGATTGCGGCAGCGGGTGCCCACAACTTGCTGTTCAGCGGGCCACCCGGCACCGGCAAGACCTTGCTTGCCAGCCGCCTGCCCGGCCTGCTACCGCCCTTGAGCGAACAGGAGGCGCTGGAAGTGGCGGCGATCCAATCAGTGGTCAGCCTGGCGCCGTTGAGCCACTGGCCTCATCGGCCCTTTCGCCAGCCGCACCATTCCGCGTCCGGGCCGGCGCTGGTGGGCGGCGGCTCGAAACCGCAGCCTGGGGAAATCACCCTGGCCCATCACGGGGTGTTGTTTCTCGATGAGCTGCCGGAATTTGATCGCAAGGTGCTGGAGGTGCTGCGCGAACCGCTGGAATCGGGACATATCGTGATTTCCCGGGCACGCGACCGCGTCAGCTTCCCGGCACGCTTTCAACTGGTGGCGGCGATGAACCCCTGCCCTTGCGGTTACATGGGTGAGCCCAGTGGACGTTGCCGGTGTACGCCGGAGCAGATCCAGCGCTACCGCAACAAACTCTCCGGGCCGTTGCTGGACCGGATTGATTTGCACCTGACCGTGGCACGTGAAACCACCGTGCTGAACCCCTCCCAAAAGGTCGGTGATGACACGGCGAAGGCATCCGCCCAAGTGGCCGAGGCCCGGGAGCGCCAGCAAGGGCGCCAGGGTTGCGCGAATGCCTTCCTCGACCTGGCGGGATTACGCGAGCACTGCGCACTGGTAAACGCCGATGAAAGCTGGCTGGAGAGCGCTTGCGAGCGGCTGACGTTATCGCTGCGCGCAGCCCACCGACTGCTCAAGGTCGCGCGTACCCTGGCAGACCTTGAGCAAGTGGAAGGCATCGCTCGCCATCACTTGGCGGAGGCATTGCAGTACCGGCCGGCATCAGTTGGCTAGCAGCGTTCAGGAAAAATCCAGCAGCAGCCTCGCCACTTCCAGCACCTCACCCAGTACCGCTTCTGCCGACTCGGCGGAAGGCTTGAGCATCAGGTCATCGGCGTAGCCCATCGCCAGGGCGAAGAGCTGCCGTGCAGCGCGTTGGGGCGACTTGCAGCGAAAGACCCCGGCAGCGACACCCCGCTCGATCACCTCGGCAAGCATGCCTTGCCATTGGGCATTGATCACCAGGTAAGCCTGGGCCATTTGCGCGTCATGCATGGCCTCGTCCCAGGCGTCCAGCCAGAGCGCCCAGCCTGCATCGGCGGTGCTGGGCAGGCAGTCGCTCAAGAATCCTACGAGCGCCTCCAGTGGTGGCGCATCGGCCAAGGGCTCGCGCACTTCATCCAATTGCTCATTCGCAAAGCGCACAAAGGCTTCGCGGCGCAATTCATTCCAGTCGCTGAAGTAGTGATAGACATGGCTGCGCGACAGCCCGGCATGTTCGGCCAAGTCACGGGTGGATACATCGGCAAAGCCCTTGCTGCGAAACAGCTCCAAGGCAGCGGCGATGATCTGGTCTTTACGGTCGATACGCGACATGGGCAATTCCTTACGGGCGCCACCAGATAAGCGGCGCTTGCTTTTTGAGCGATCGCTCAAAGATACTTGAGCAGTCGCTCAATAGTAGCGCCTATTACTCCTTCGGTGCACCCATGCCATCCACAACGCCACACATCCTGATCGAAGAAAGCAAGAAAATCGGCCAGCAATCGGCCAGCCAAACCCTCAAGGCAATCGCCAAGGCTTATCCCGGCAAGCTGTTCTGCACGCTGTCGTTGGTTGCGCTGGAGAACGCGTTGCTGCTGGCCTATCCCCTGTTTGCCGGTTTCGCCGTGGACTCGATCCTGCGCGGCGATGCCGGCAGTGCGCTGTTCTATGCGGCCGTGGTGATGGCGTTCTGGGTGGTCGGCGCCGCACGCCGGGCGTTGGATACCCGCACTTTCACGCGGATCTACGCCGATCTTGCCGTACCTGTGATTCTCAATCAGCGTCTGCAGAACCACAGCACGTCCAAGGCAGCCGCACGGGTGGTGCTGGCGCGGGACTTTGTCGATTTTTTCGAAAAACATGTGCCCGTGATCGCAACGGCCTTGGTCTCCATCGTTGGCGCAGCTGCGATGCTGCTGGTGATTGAACCTTGGGTGGGCCTGGCCTGCTTTGCGGCATTGCTGCTTTGCATCATCCTGCTACCGCGATTTGCCCGCCGTAACGAGCAGTTGCACGAACGGTTGAATAACCGCCTGGAGAAAGAAATTGGCCTGGTGGAAAAGGTGGGCGCCCAGACGTTGCGACGCCATTACCAGTTGCTGTCACGCCTGCGTATCTGGCTGTCGGACCGCGAAGCCGCCGCCTACCTGTTTCTCGGCACGCTGGCAGCGCTACTGTTCATCGTAGCGATCAGCCAACTGGCCTTGTCGCCAGCGGTCAAGGCCGGCCATGTCTATGCGGTGATGACGTACCTGTGGACCTTCGTCAGCAGTCTCGACGAAGCACCAGGGATGGTCGACCAACTGGCGCGGCTCAAGGACATTGGCAAGCGCGTGGACCCAGGGCTCGGCGACCACTAAGCCTCAACGAAACCGATCCACCTCATGGCGCAGGCCGGCCGCCAAGGTCTCCAGTTCCTTGGCGGTAACTGCCAGGTTCGACACCACTTCCCGCTGCTCACTGTTGGCCAGGGCAATGCTCTGCAGGTTGCTGCTGAGCAAGGTCGCGGTGCTGCTTTGCTCCTGGGTCGCGGTGGTAATCGCGGCGAACTGCTGCCCCGCCGAACGGCTTTGTTCGTCGATGCGCGCCAGGGCCGAGGCCACGTCGGCGTTGCGCGACAGGCCTTCCTGCATCAGCACATTGCCCTGCTCCATGGTGCTGATGGCGTTGCCGGTTTCCTGCTGGATGCTCTGGATCATTCCGGAAATTTCATCGGTGGCCTGGCGGGTGCGTGAGGCTAGGTTGCGCACTTCATCGGCGACCACGGCAAACCCACGCCCCTGCTCCCCGGCCCGCGCCGCCTCGATGGCGGCGTTGAGCGCCAGCAGGTTGGTCTGATCGGCAATCGAGGTGATCACACCGACGATGCCGCCGATTTCCTGGGAGCGTTGGCCCAGGGTATTGATCACCGTGGCCGTGCTGTTGAGTGCCGTGGCGATATGTTCCAGGGACGACGACGCCTCCTGCATCGAGTTGCGACCGATGCGGGTCTGCTGGGCATTTTCCTGGGCCAGGCGCTCGGTATTGCCCATGTTGTCGGCAATGTTCAACGAGGTGGCGCTGAACTCTTCCACCGCGCCGGCCATGCTGGTGATCTCGCCGGACTGCTGCTCCATGCCCTCATAGGCCCCGCCCGACAGGCCCGACAGCGCCTGGGCGCGGCTGTTGACCTCTTCGGCCGCCTCGCGGATGTGGGAGACCATGGTCGACAGAGCTTCACCCATCTGGTTGAAACTGCGCGCCAGTTGACCGATCTCGTCATGGCTGGACACATTCAGCCGCGCACTCAAATCACCGGCGCCCAGGGCTTCGGCCTGGCGCACCAGGTCACCCAGGGGCTGGAGTTTGCTGCGCAGCAGCCAGACCGCCGCGCCCACGGCCAACAGCATCGCCAGCACGCTGCCGATTACCAGGCGGATACCCACGGCCCAGGTCACCGCCCGGATCTCGGCCTTGGGCATGCTCGCCACCACCGACCACGGGCCGCCGTCAAACGGCACCGCAACGCTGTAGAAGTCCTCGCCCTGGTCACTCCAGAAACGCCCCTGGCCGGGCTTTTGCGCCAGCTCCAGAATCGGCACAACCGCCTGCTCCGGGGCTTGCACACCAGCGGGCGGCACCAGCCAGTGCTTTTGCTCGTCCAGCAGCGCCAGCGAGCCGGTCTGGCCAATGCGAAAACGCTTGAGGTTGGCGAACTGGGCGTTCTGCGCATCGGTGTAGTCAAAACCGATAAACAACACCGCAATCACCTGGCCGCTGGCATCGCGCACCGGGCTGTATTGGGTCATGTAGGAGCGCTCGAACAGCACCGCACGGCCAATGTAGCTCTGCCCGGCAAGCAGGCGCTGGTAGGCCGGGCCCTGGCGATCCAGCACGGTGCCGATCGCACGGTTGCCGTCCTGTTTGGTCAGGGAGGTGCTGATGCGGATAAAGTCTTCGCCACTGCGCACGAACACCGTAGCCACGCCACCGGACATCTGCTTGAACTCATCGACCTCGTCGAAGTTGTTGTTCAACACCTGCTCGCCCAGGTACAGGCTCGGGGTCTGTACCCCGGCCACATTCACTTTCTGCTCGGAACCCACGCGCAACCCGGCGGCGAAGCGCTGCTCAAACAACCCGCTCAAACGCTCGGTGCTCTCGCGCAGGGTGCTGTGGAAGGTATTGAGTTGGTCGGCGAGCAAGCGCGCTTCGCTGGCCAGGTGTTCTTCGCGGGTTTGCAGGTTGGCCGAATCCAGGGAGCGCAGGGCAAATAGGGTGCTGGCGCTGATCACGACAGCCAATATGACCGCCAAGGCAATGCCCAGCTGCGAAGCGATGCGGGCGCGGGGTTGAGACATGACAGCTCCTGGCCGAGGCCCGGATCGTCCTGATCTCATAGCGCTAATCGGCGAATTTCTTGGATTGGGGGCACGCTGAGCCGCAACTAATGGCGGCTCCGACACACCTACTTCGGCGGCCTGGATCAATACTTGAGCAAATTACAGGGGTATCACTCAAACGCATTGTCTGTGCGCGCTGCATCGATTCAGTCGAGCTGCTCCACTGGCGGCAGTGTCATGGCCCGGACCTCACTTTGCAGGAAGTCCGAGAGCCTGCGCAGGCGCTCGCCGCCGGGGCGGGTCTTGGGCCAGACCAGGTAGTAACTTTCGCCGCTGGCCACCGCAGTAGGCCAGGGCAGGCTCAAGCGCCCCTGCGCCACATCTTCGGCAACCATCAGCAAATCCCCCATGGACACGCCATAGCCCCGAGCGGCGGCAATCATGCCCAACTCCAGCGTATCGAACACCTGCCCACCCTTGATGGCGACACGAGAGGCCAGGCCGGTGCGTTGCAACCAACGGCGCCAATCACGCCGGTCCGGCGTGGGGTGCAGCAGTTCAGCGCCGGCCAGGCGCTCCACATCCCAGGGGCCATCGTTGAGCAGGTTCGGCGCGCCCACCGGGATCAGCAGTTCGGGGAACAGGTAACTGGCCTCCCAATCTGTGGGAAAGTGCCCATCGCTCAGTAGGACCGCGCAGTCGAACGGCTCCTGGTTGAAATCCACCTCATCGATGCTCATCCACGCACTGGTCAACTGCACCTCGTTGCCCGGCTGCAAGTGCCGGAACCGACTCAGGCGTGCCAGCAACCAACGCATGGTCAGGGTCGACGGGGCCTTCATGCGCAGGATGTCATCTTCGGCATTCAAGGTATGGCAGGCGCGCTCCAGGGCGGCGAAGCCCTCGCGCACGCCCGGCAGCAGCAAGCGCGCCGATTCGGTGAGCTGCAAGGTGCGCCCGCTGCGCTGGAACAGGCGACAGGCGAAATGCTCCTCCAGGGTGCGGATATGCCGGCTGACCGCACTTTGCGTGATCGACAGTTCTTCGGCGGCACGGGTGAAGGAGTTGTGCCGTGAGGCGGCTTCAAATGCACGCAAGGCATACAGCGGAGGAAGGCGACGAGACATGAGGAAAACTCCGACGGCACGATCCGCAAACCCTACCAGAATCATCCTGGCATGAGTTTTAATCATGCCAATGATCGCATTTATCCCTTTGTACAAAGCGCTGAGAGCGCCGAGAATCAACCCTTCTACCCTTTGTGCAAATATTGAGCGTGATGATCATGCAGCATCCGGCGCGTACCGAACTCTGGGCCATTCTGCGGTTGTCAGGGCCGTTGATTGCCTCACAGCTGGCGCACATGCTGATGGTGCTGACCGACACCCTGATGATGGCCCGCCTGAGCCCCGAAGCCCTGGCCGGCGGTGGGCTCGGCGCAGCGAGCTATTCGTTTGTGTCGATCTTTTGCATCGGCGTGATTGCCGCCGTGGGCACCCTGGTCGCCATTCGCCAGGGCGCCGGTGATATCGAAGGCGCTACCCGCCTGACCCAGGCCGGCCTGTGGCTGGCCTGGCTGATGGCCCTGGTGGCGGGCCTGCTGCTGTGGAACCTCAAGCCGGTGCTGCTGATGTTCGGCCAGACCGAGACCAACGTGCAGTCGGCCGGCCAGTTCCTGATGATCCTGCCGTTTGCCCTGCCCGGTTACCTGACATTCATGGCCCTGCGCGGCTTCACCAGCGCCATCGGCAAAGCCTCCCCGGTGATGGTGATCAGCCTGTGCGGCACGGTGATCAACTACCTGCTCAACCATGCATTGATCGAAGGCATGTTCGGCCTGCCCAAACTGGGCCTGATGGGCATCGGCCTGGTCACGGCGATTGTCGCCAACTGCATGGCCCTGGCGCTGTTGTGGTACATCAAATACAACCGCGCCTACGCCGCCTACCCATTGGGCAAGGGCCTGTTGCGGCCCAACCTGCATTACTTGCGCGAGCTGTGGCGCCTGGGCCTGCCGATTGGCGGCACCTATGCAGTGGAAGTCGGCTTGTTCGCCTTCGCGGCGCTGTGCATGGGCACCATGGGCAGTACGCAGTTGGCGGCCCACCAGATTGCCCTGCAAATCGTCTCGGTGGCGTTCATGGTCCCGGCGGGCATGTCCTATGCGGTCACCATGCGCATCGGCTTGCATTACGGCGGCGGGCACCTGCTCGGCGCACGGCTCGCCGGGCGCGTGGGTATCGCCTTCGGCGCGACGGTGATGCTGGGGTTTGCCATGGTGTTCTGGCTGTTTTCAGACCCGCTGATCGGCCTGTTCCTCGACCATGACGACCCGGCCTTCGCCCAGGTGATCAGCCTGGCGGTGAGCCTGTTGGCCGTGGCGGCGTGGTTCGAGTTGTTCGACGGTGTGCAGACCATCGCCATGGGCTGCATCCGCGGGCTGAAGGATGCCAAGACGACCTTCCTCGTCGGCCTGGGCTGTTACTGGTTGATTGGCGCACCGGCGGCCTGGCTGATGGCGTTTACCCTGGGTTGGGGGCCGACCGGGGTGTGGTGGGGGTTGGCGCTGGGGCTGGCCTGCGCGGCGATTACCCTGACGTGGGCGTTTGAAAGAAAGATGAGGCGGATGATTGCCCAGACAAACTGAAGAAGGTACGCGTTCACTGTAGGAGCTGGCTTGCCAGCGATGGCGATGTATCAGTCACAGTATCGTTGACCGACAGACTGCTATCGCTGGCAAGCCAGCTCCTACAATGATTGGTTTGACCGCACCGGCCTAGATCACTTCACCCAACAACGCCTGCTGGCTGCTGCCAAACGTCAGGTACTCCACCAATTCCGCCAGCGGCAACGGCTTGCTGATTAGGTAACCCTGGGCCTGGTCGCACCCAAACAAGCGCAACAACGCCAGTTGCTCGGGGGTTTCCACGCCTTCGGCCACCACTTCCAGGTTGAGGTTGTGGGCCAGGTTGATCATGGCATGCACCAGCTTGCGGTTTTCCTCGCGTTCTTCCATGCCGCCGACAAAGCTCTTGTCGATCTTGAGCAAGGCAATCGGCAGGCTGTTGAGGTGTACGAAGGACGAGAAACCAGTGCCAAAGTCATCCAGGGAGAAACGCACCCCCAGGCGGCCCAGGGCATCCATGGTCTGCTTGACCAGGTCGCTGCGGCGCATCACGGCGGTTTCGGTCAGCTCGAACTCCAACCACTGCGCCTCCACCCCGCGCTCGGCAATCAAGCGGCTCAAGGTCGACAGCAACTGGCTGTCCTGGAACTGACGGAACGACAGGTTGACCGCCATGTGCAGCGGCGGCAGGCCGCGTTCGCGCAGGTCCTGCATATCGCGCAGGGCTCGGGAAATCACCCAGTAGCCCAACGGCACGATCAGGCCACTCTGCTCGGCCAGCGGCACGAACTCGCTAGGCGGCAACAACCCGCGCTCACCATGGCGCCAGCGCACCAGGGCTTCGAGGCCGACGATATGCCCATCGTCCAGGTCCAGACGCGGCTGGTAATGCAGTTCCAATTCGTCACGGCGCAGCGCCCGGCGCAGTTCGCTTTCCAGGTCGGCGAGGCTGCGGGCGTTGCGGTTGATGCGTTCATTAAAGATATGAAAGGTGCAGCCCTGGGTGCTCTTGGCCTGCTGCATGGCGATATGCGCGTGCCACATCAACGGGTCGGCGCCGGCCTTGGCGCGGGCATGGGCCACACCCAGGCTGCAACCGATCAGCAGGCTTTCGCCATCAACCCAATAAGGTTCCGCCATGGCCTCGGTGATGCGCTCAGCCATCCACTCGGCGCGCTGCGGCGCACGGCGGGTGTCGATCAGCAAGGCGAATTCGTCACTGCCAAGGCGTGCCAGTTGGTCGCCGACTTCCAGTTGGCTCTTGAGCCGCGAGACCACTTGCAGGATCAGCCGGTCGCCCGCCTGGTGGCCGAGGGCATCGTTGGCGTGGCGGAAGTTGTCCAGGTCCAGGTGGCCGAGGGCCAGGCCACGCCCGTCGTTTTCGGCAAGGCGCGCGGCCAGCAAGGTCTGGAAGCCCTGACGGTTGGCGATGCCGGTCAGCGGATCCTGTTCGGCCAGGCGTTGCAGGGTATTTTCCAGCACGCCGCGCTCGCGCACGTGGCGCAGGCAGCGGCGCAGCGTATCCACGTCAAACGCACCACGGATCAACCAGTCGCTGGCGCCCAATGGCGCAACCAGCGGTTCCTGCTCCAGCAGCAACACGGTGGGCAGGCTACAGCGGCCAGGGCCGGGTTGCAGGCTGGGGGTGGTCAGCAATACAGCCGTGCGGTCGTCGTCGAACAGGCTGCTCACCGACTCCCAGTTTGGCGCACTGATCAGCACAGCCCCATCGCCCATCGGCGTCAGGCACTCGCGCAACAACGCTGCCCACGCAGGCTCATCGGCCAGTAGCAGCAAACGCAAGGGTTCGACAGGCGTAGACAAGCTAGCTCCCTAGACTTTGCAAAATTTCGTTGGCGGCGGGCATTATGACGTGCAGCCTGATAATGACCAATGATATTGGTTATCAAATACGTGCTGTGCGGCTCTAGATCGAACAATAGACCCAAAAACCCCGCACATCCTGCGGCAAAGTAACAAAACCGGCAAATTTAGATCGAGTGGTACGTCACACTGTCGTTCAGAGGCGGCAGAATCTTGCCAGCCTGTTAAAATGCCCGCCCTTTTCGCTCAAAGACTCCCAAAACCCTGTATGTCCCGACTCAATCCCCGGCAGCAAGAAGCCGTGAACTACGTCGGCGGCCCTCTATTGGTGCTCGCCGGTGCTGGCTCCGGCAAGACCAGCGTGATCACCCGCAAGATCGCGCACTTGATCCAGAACTGTGGCATCCGTGCCCAGTACATCGTCGCCATGACCTTTACCAACAAGGCGGCGCGGGAAATGAAAGAGCGCGTCGGCACCCTGCTCAAGGGTGGCGAAGGCCGTGGCCTCACCGTGTGTACCTTCCACAACCTGGGGCTGAACATCATCCGCAAGGAGCATGTGCGGCTGGGCTACAAGCCGGGCTTCTCGATCTTCGACGAGACCGACGTCAAGTCCCTGATGACCGACATCATGCAGAAGGAATATGCCGGCGACGACGGCGTAGACGAGATCAAGAACATGATCGGCTCGTGGAAAAACGACCTGATCCTGCCCGCCGAAGCCCTGGAAAACGCGCGCAACCCCAAGGAACAGACCGCCGCCATTGTCTATACCCACTACCAGCGCACGCTCAAGGCGTTCAACGCGGTGGACTTCGACGACCTGATCCTGCTGCCGGTGAAACTGTTCCAGGAACACAAGGACATCCTGGAAAAGTGGCAGAACAAGGTGCGCTACCTGCTGGTGGACGAATACCAGGACACCAACGCCAGCCAATACCTGCTGGTGAAGCTGCTGATCGGCACGCGCAACCAGTTCACCGTGGTCGGCGACGATGACCAGTCGATCTACGCCTGGCGCGGAGCGCGCCCGGAAAACCTGATGCTGCTCAAGGACGACTACCCGTCCCTGAAAGTGGTGATGCTGGAGCAGAACTACCGCTCCACCAGTCGCATCCTGCGTTGCGCCAACGTGCTGATCTCCAACAACCCCCACGAGTTTGAAAAACAACTGTGGAGCGAGATGGGCCACGGCGACGAGATACGCGTGATCCGCTGCCGCAACGAAGACGCCGAAGCCGAGCGCGTGGCCGTCGAACTGCTGACCTTGCACCTGCGCACCGACCGCCCCTACAGCGACTTCGCCATCCTGTATCGCGGCAACTACCAGGCCAAGCTGATCGAGCTGAAGTTGCAGCACCACCAGATTCCGTATCGATTGTCAGGCGGCAACAGCTTTTTCGGACGCCAGGAAGTAAAGGATCTGATGGCCTACTTCCGGCTGATCGTGAACCCGGACGACGACAACGCCTTCCTGCGCGTGATCAACGTGCCACGCCGGGAAATCGGCTCCACCACCCTGGAAAAGCTCGGTAACTACGCCACCGAACGCAAGATCTCGATGTACGCCGCCACCGATGAAATCGGCCTGGGCGAGCACCTGGACACGCGCTTCACCGATCGCCTGTCGCGCTTCAAGCGCTTTATGGACAAGGTGCGCGAGCAATGCGCCGGCGAAGACCCGATCAGCGCCCTGCGCAGCATGGTCATGGATATCGACTATGAAAACTGGCTGCGCACCAACAGTTCCAGCGACAAGGCGGCGGACTACCGCATGGGCAACGTCTGGTTCCTGATCGAGGCGTTGAAGAACACCCTGGAAAAAGACGAAGACGGCGAAATGACCGTCGAGGACGCCATCGGCAAGCTAGTGCTGCGCGACATGCTCGAGCGCCAGCAGGAAGAAGAGGATGGCGCCGAAGGTGTGCAGATGATGACCTTGCATGCGTCCAAGGGCCTGGAATTCCCCTACGTGTTCATCATGGGCATGGAAGAGGAAATCCTCCCACACCGTTCCAGCATCGAAGCCGACACCATCGAAGAAGAACGGCGCCTGGCCTACGTGGGTATTACCCGCGCGCGTCAGACCCTGGCCTTCACCTTTGCGGCCAAGCGCAAGCAGTACGGCGAGATCATCGACTGCGCCCCGAGCCGGTTCCTCGATGAGCTGCCACCGGACGACCTGGCCTGGGAAGGCAACGACGACACCCCAACTGAAGTCAAGGCGGTACGCGGCAACACTGCCCTGGCGGATATACGCGCGATGCTAAAGCGCTAGAATCGACTACTTTTTAATCTACTTTCGGCGCCCCTTGCGCCACCAGAGGAAGCTTTTGTGGAAGCACTGCACAAGAAAATTCGCGAAGAAGGCATCGTGCTTTCCGACCAGGTACTCAAGGTCGACGCCTTTCTGAACCATCAGATCGACCCGGCGCTCATGAAGCTGATCGGCGACGAATTCGCCGCGCTGTTCAAGGACTCGGGGATCACCAAGATCGTCACCATCGAAGCCTCTGGCATCGCGCCGGCGATCATGACCGGCCTGAACCTGGGCGTGCCGGTGATCTTCGCCCGTAAGCAGCAGTCCCTGACCCTGACGGAAAACCTGCTGTCGGCGACGGTGTATTCCTTCACCAAGAAAGTCGAAAGCACTGTGGCGATTTCCCCGCGCCACCTGACCAGCAGCGACCGCGTGCTGGTGATCGATGACTTCCTGGCCAACGGCAAGGCGTCCCAGGCACTGATTTCGATCATCAAGCAGGCTGGCGCCACCGTGGCAGGCCTGGGGATCGTGATCGAGAAGTCGTTCCAGGGCGGGCGTGCCGAGCTGGATGCCCAGGGTTACCGGGTTGAGTCGCTGGCGCGGGTCAAGTCCCTGGCTGGCGGTGTCGTGACCTTCATCGACTGAAGGTGAGCGAGCACAGTTAAAAATGTGGGAGCTGGCTTGCCTGCGATAGCGCAGTGTCAGGCGACAGAGATGTCGACTGTCAGGCCCTCATCGCAGGCAAGCCAGCTCCCACATTTGCCTTGTGTTACCTGTCAGCGTGCGGTGGCCTGTAGGCCAGCAAGCAATAGGCGCTGATACAAATCCTCTTTAAACCCCTCCGGCTTTTCCAGGCGCATGCGCAGCAGGTGCTCGGCAAACGCCTCAGGCTCCGGTGCATCCAGCGCCGCCTTGCCCAGTTCCAAAATCTCCGTCAGCTTGAATTTGCTCTTGAGCCAGTTCAACGCGCGCAACAAATCGCGCTCTTCGTCAGTGAAGTCACTGCCCAGCGGGTACTCCGGGAACAGCCTTGGATGCCGCGCCTGCACGGCCTCCAAGCGCTCGGGCGTGTTGTCGGCAAAGCGCGGGTCGAGCTGGAAGTCCTTGGGCAACTTGCCGGCTTTTTGCGCCTGCTCGATCAGGTCGGCCTGGAACCGCGAGTCGGTGATATTGAGCAGCGCCTCGATCACCTTGGCGTCGGTCTGGCCGCGCAGGTCGGCGATGCCGTATTCGGTGATCACAATGTCGCGCAGGTGCCGGGGAATCGTGCAGTGGCCGTACTCCCAGACAATATTGGAGCTGACATCGCCACCCGACTCGCGCCAGCTGCGCAGGATCAGGATCGAGCGCGCGCCCTCCAGCGCATGGCCCTGGGCGACAAAGTTGTATTGCCCGCCCACCCCGCTGAGCACGCGACCGTCTTCCAGTTGGTCGGCAACACCGGCGCCCAGCAACGTGACCATGATCGCGCTGTTGATAAACCGCGCATCCAGGCGCTGCAAGCGCTTGAGCTCTTCCTGCCCGTACAGCTCGTTGATGTAGCTGATGCGGGTCATGTTGAATTCCAGGCGCTTGGCGTGAGTCATTTCCTGCAAGCGCTGGTAAAAACTGCGTGGCCCGAGGAAGAAACCACCGTGGATCGACACGCCATCCGGCTGCGCCGCATCGTCCAGCAGGCCAGCGTTAGCCTGCTGCTGCGTCGCCACATCCGGGTACACCCTGCGCCGCACAATCCCGGCGTCGGCCAGCACCAGCAAGCCGTTGACGAACATTTCGCTGCAGCCGTAAAGGCCCCGGGCAAACGGCTCGACCCCGCCCTCACGGCTGATCAGCGGTGCCCACTGGTACACATCAAGGTCTGTGAGCAACTGCCGGTAGCCTTCGTTATCGGCCTGGCGCGCCAGCAGCGCAGCGGTCAGGGCGTCGCCCATCGAACCGATGCCGATCTGCAACGTACCGCCGTCGCGCACCAGGGTGCTGGCGTGCAAACCGATGAAGTGGTCCTGCAAACCCACGGGCATGTTTGGCGTGGAGAACAGCGTGGTGCGGTCTTTTTCGTCGATCAGGAAGTCGAACTGATCCATGCCCAGCTCGGCATCACCGGGCATGTAGGGCAAATCTTCATGCACCTGGCCGACTACCAGGATGTTCTCCCCGGCCGCACGGCGCTTGGCGATCATCGGCAACAGGTCGAGGGTGATATCGGGGTTGCAGCTCAGGCTCAGGCGATCCGGGTGTTCGCTGCTGCTGGCCACCAACTGCGCGACCAGGTTCAGGCCGGCGGCGTTGATATCGCGGGCGGCATGGCTGTAGTTGCTGCTGACGTAATCCTGCTGGGCCGAGGTGCTATGCAACAGACTGCCGGGCTGCATAAAGAACTGCTGCACGTGGATATTGGCCGGCAGGCTGTCCTTGCGCAGGGCGGCGAGGAAGTCCAGCTCGGGATAATCGCCAAACACCCGCTCGATAAACGGCTCCAGGAAACGCTTCTGCAAGCCATCGCCCAACGGTGGGCGGCCCAGGCTGAGGGCCGTGTAGATGGTCAGCGCCCGCTCGGGCAGCTTGGCAATGCGCCGGTACAAGGCATTGGCAAACAGATTCGGCTTGCCCAGACCCAACGGCATACCCATGTGGATATGCGCAGGCAAGCGCTCCAGTACGTCATCGACCGCTTGTTCGATTGAACACAACTGCACCATCCGACCCTCCTGAACATTCCGTGATTAGGGGTTGGACCGAGCTTGCCGGGTCTTTGCTGCAATGAACAGCCTTGGCCGCCAAATTGCGCCCACAAAAAAGCCGCTGGTCAGCGGCTTTTTGGCGAAGATCGGTTTATTTCAAACCAGACATCTTCTCGATCGCAGCCTTGAGGTCGTCATCCGAGCAATCGGAGCAGGTGCCTTTAGGCGGCATGGCGTTGATGCCGGTGATGGCTTTGGCCAGGATGCCGTCGAGGCCGCCCTGGTGGTCGGCGCGTTCTTTCCAGGCTGCGGTGTCACCGATTTTCGGTGCACCCAACAGGCCCGTGCCGTGGCAAGCATTACAGTGTTTGGCAATGACTTCGTCCGGCGTTTTCGCACCGCCGCCGCCTGCTGTCACAGCGACTTCCATCCCCTTGCACTCTTGCCCCTGGACACACACCTGTCCGACAGGCGCCAGGCGCTTGGCAATATCATCATTGGTCGCAGCTTGAGCGCTGGCAGCCCAAAGGGCCAGTACGGTTGCTGGTACGGCCAGCATTTTCATAATTAGGTTCACGCGTTCACCCTCATGGTGGCTATTCACGCCTGCGGCCACGGTTTCGCAGGCGGCGAAAGTATAACGGTTAGGCCGCCTCACTGAAACAACCCTATTATCCAAGGGGAGATTCAGTAGGGCGAAATACAACGATGGGCACCTCTGCAAGGTAGGCAGGGCGCCTCTTCTGTTAAAAGTTCGCGGGCGTGGCTGCGCTGATTAGTCGCGCCGGCACATCGAACGGATTACGAAAACGGTGCGGCTTGGTGCTTTCAAAGTAGTAGCTATCGCCGGCTTCGAGCACAAAAGTTTCGACGCCCACGACCAACTCCAGACGACCTTCCAACAAGATCCCGGTTTCCTCACCATCATGGGTCAGCATTTCCTCGCCGGTATCGGCGCCTGGTGGGTAGATTTCGTTGAGAAACGCAATCGCCCGGCTGGGATGCGCCCGGCCCACCAGTTTCATAGTGACCGCGCCATCGGAGATGTCGATCAGCTCATTGGCTTTATAGACGATCTGCGTCGGTTTTTCCTGGAGGATCTCCTCGGAAAAGAACTCGACCATGGACATGGGAATGCCGCCCAGCACCTTGCGCAAGGAGCTGATGGAGGGGCTGACACTGTTTTTCTCGATCATCGAAATGGTGCTGTTGGTGACGCCCGCACGCTTGGCGAGTTCACGCTGGGAAAGACCTTTCAGTTTACGGATGGATTGCAGTCGTTCGCCGACGTCCAATGCAGGAGCCTCCTAGGATTCAGGCTTTGTTGTAATTGAGCGTTATCATGGCGACAGCGTTCAGTATTTACAACACTTTGGTCTGAATCCTGGTGGACGTGATCGGCGGCCTGCGGCTATGTGCCGGAATAGAGCCGTGGCACGCGGCGCAGGTTGCAAAAAATCTGGTAGGGAATGGTATCGGCGGCGCTCGCCACATCGCTGGCGAGGATGTTTTTGCCCCACAATTCCACGGTCGAGCCCAGGCCGGCCTGGGGCACGTCGGTCAGGTCGATACACAGCATGTCCATCGACACCCGCCCCAGCAACTGGCTGCGCTGGCCGGCGACCAGCACCGGTGTGCCGGTCGGCGCGTGCCGTGGATAACCGTCGGCATACCCCATGGCAACCACACCGATACGCATCGGCTTGGGCGTCACGAAGCGCGCGCCATAACCCACTGGCTCGCCCGCAGGCAGCTCGCGTACGCAGATGACTTTCGACTCCAGGGTCATCACCGGCTGCAAACGCGCGGCAACTGCCTGGTCTTCGCCAAAGGGCGTCGCACCGTAAAGCATGATGCCCGGCCGTACCCAATCACTGGAAACGCTCGGCCAGCCCATCACCGACGGCGAATTGCGCAGGCTGACCTGGGCCGCCAGGCCCTGGCGCGCCGCCTCGAATACCGCGACCTGCTCATCGCTGCTGGCGCAGTCCAGCTCATCGGCACGGGCGAAGTGGCTCATCAGCACAATCTTTGCGACTTTGCCGCTGGCCAGCAGGCGCTGGTACGCATCGTGATAGTCCTTGGGATGCAGCCCAACCCGGTGCATGCCCGAATCCAGCTTCAACCACACCGTCAGCGGCTTGCTCAGGCGCGCCTGTTCAATCGCCTCCAGTTGCCACAGCGAATGCACCACGCACCACAAGTCATGCTCGATGATCAGCGGCAGCTCGTCGGCCTCGAAGAATCCTTCGAGCAACAACACCGGCCCACCAATTGCAGCGGCGCGCAGCTCCAGCGCTTCCTCGATGCAGGCCACGGCAAAACCGTCGGCCTGGTCTTCCAGGGCCTGGGCCACACGCACGGCACCATGGCCATAGGCATCGGCCTTGATCACGGCGAGGGCCTTGGCCCCGGTCAGTTCGCGGGCCAATTGGTAGTTATGGCGCAGGGCTTGTAGGTCGATCAGGGCACGGGCAGGACGCATGGCGGCAGGCTTCTAGGCGGCGGTGGGAAGAAAAAACCGGTACCGGCCAATAGCGCCGGCACCGGAAGAGGGATCGTTTATGGCAGAGCAGCCACGACAGACAGCTCCACCAGGATTTCTGGCTCACACAGCTTCGACTCGACCGTGGCACGGGCCGGGGCCACGCCTTTTGGCAGCCACTTGTCCCATACCGCGTTCATGCCGGCAAAGTCGGCGTCGATGTCTTTGAGATAGATCGTCACCGACAGCAACTTGGTTTTGTCGGTACCGGCCAGATCCAGCAATCGCTCGATATTGGCCAGGGTTTCTCGGGTCTGCTGTTCAATCCCGGCACTCATGTCGTCGCCGACTTGTCCTGCCAGATACACGGTACCGCTGTGGACAACGATCTGGCTCATGCGCTCATTGGTGAGCTGGCGCTGGATTGACATGTTTTGTGGACTCCTGAGGGTTGCCGTAACGGGAAATATCAAGGCCTGCGGCACTGATCTGCGGGGTTTTCTTGGCCATCAGGTCCGCCAGCAGGCGACCAGAGCCACAGGCCATGGTCCAGCCGAGGGTGCCGTGGCCGGTATTCAAGAACAGGTTCTTGAAGGGCGTGGCGCCGACGATCGGCGTACCGTCCGGGGTAGTCGGACGCAGGCCGGTCCAGAAGGTGGCTTCGCTCAAATCACCGCCCTGAGGATAAAGGTCGTTGACGATCATCTCCAGGGTTTCGCGCCGGCGCGGGTTCAGCGACAGGTCAAAACCGGCTATTTCAGCCATGCCACCGACCCGGATGCGGTTGTCGAAACGGGTGATCGCGACCTTGTAGGTCTCGTCGAGAATGGTCGAGGTCGGGGCCATCGCCGGGTTGGTGATCGGCACGGTCAGGGAGTAACCCTTGAGCGGATACACCGGCGCCTTGATCCCCAGCGGCTTGAGCAACTGCGGCGAGTAACTGCCCAGGGCCAGCACGTAGCGGTCGGCGGTTTCCAGCTTGCCGTCGATCCACACGCCGTTGATGCGGTCGCCGGCGTGGTCCAGGCGCTGAATGTCCTGTTCAAAGCGGAACTCCACACCCAACTGCTTGCACATATCGGCCAGGCGGGTGGTGAACATCTGGCAGTCGCCGGTCTGGTCATTGGGCAGGCGCAGGGCACCGGCCAGGATATCCGTGACACTGGCCAGGGCCGGCTCGACGCGGGCAATGCCGGCGCGGTCAAGCAGCTCGAACGGAACCCCGGACTCTTTCAGCACGGCGATATCCTTGGCCGCGCCATCGAGTTGCGCCTGGGTGCGGAACAATTGCGTAGTACCCAGGCTACGGCCTTCGTAGGCGATACCGGTTTCGGCGCGCAGTTCGTCGAGGCAGTCGCGGCTGTACTCGGACAGGCGCACCATGCGCTCTTTGTTCACCGCATAACGGTTGGCCGTGCAGTTGCGCAGCATCTGCGCCATCCACAGGTATTGGTCGATATCGGCGGTGGCCTTGATCGCCAGCGGCGCATGGCGCTGCAGCAACCACTTGATGGCCTTGAGCGGCACGCCCGGCGCGGCCCATGGCGACGCATAACCGGGCGAGACCTGGCCGGCGTTGGCGAAGCTGGTCTCCATTGCAACAGCCGGCTGACGGTCGACCACGACCACCTCAAAACCGGCACGCGCCAAATAGTAGGCACTGGCCACACCAATGACACCGCTACCCAAGACCAAAACGCGCATTTTTATATCCTCATCACGGCTTGACCGCTGACGTTTGTTGTTCAGCACAAAGATGTGGGCAGTATAAAAAGCAATGGCCAGTGCATTTCACTATATAAGTGCCTATATTTGGCGACAATTCTCGGCAAAAACCCTTTTCACGGAGGAGCATCCCCTATGCGGACCAATACCCAGACCAAGCGGGAGCTGGACAAGATCGACCGCAACATCCTGCGCATCCTGCAGGCCGACGGGCGGATTTCGTTTACCGAGCTGGGGGAGAAGGTCGGGCTGTCGACCACGCCTTGCACCGAACGGGTCCGGCGCCTGGAGCGCGAGGGGATCATCATGGGCTACAACGCCCGCCTCAATCCGCAGCACTTGAAGGGTAGCCTGCTGGTGTTTGTCGAGATCAGCCTCGACTACAAATCCGGCGATACCTTCGAAGAATTCCGACGTGCCGTGCTGAAACTGCCCCATGTGCTGGAGTGTCACCTGGTCTCAGGGGATTTCGACTATCTGGTGAAGGCGCGGATCTCCGAGATGGCTTCGTACCGCAAACTGCTGGGCGACATCCTGCTCAAGCTGCCCCATGTGCGCGAATCCAAGAGCTATATCGTGATGGAAGAGGTGAAGGAAAGCCTGAACCTGCCGATCCCGGATTGACGCCCCTACCGTGTAGGAGCCGGCTTGCCGGCGATGAGGCCCTGGAGTCATGCATTCAATTGAATGACGCCATCGCCGGCAAGCCGGCTCCTACAAGGGGAGCAGTCAGACCAGGACCTGCCGGGTGGTCGCCATATACTCGTGGATCTGCTTCTCCACCCGCGGGTGAATCAACTCCACCGGCCCACGGTTATTGGGGCATGGCAGGCTGGGGGTAGTGCCAAACAGCCGGCAGATCAGCGGGCGTTCGTCGTACACCGTGCAGCCGTCGGGGCCCAGGTGTACGCAATTGAGCTCATCCATGGCCGCTTCCTGCTCGGCCGCCGTCTTGCGCGGCAGGCGCGACATTTCCTCGGTGGATGTAGTCACCGGCCCACAGCAATCATGGCAACCCGGCACACACTCGAACGAGGGAATCTGCCGGCGCAGCGCGTTGACTTTCTGGCTGTTGCAACTCATCGAAACCCATACCGAACGGCGAATAGGCGTGGATTTTGCCCTAAAAGCCCCGAGTGAGACAGCTTCACCCGACCGCTGTATCCTGCGTCAAATTTTCCAAACACGGATGCTCCCCATGACCGCCAGCGCCCGGCACACCGCTTCCTACTACGCCGCCAGCAGCCTGCCGCAGCCCGATTACCCGGTGCTGGCAGGCGAAGTCGTCGCCGATGTGTGCGTGGTGGGCGGCGGGTTTTCCGGGCTGAACACCGCGCTGGAGCTGGCCGAGCGCGGCTTTAGCGTGGTGCTGCTGGAGGCGCGCAAGATCGCCTGGGGCGCCAGCGGGCGTAACGGCGGGCAGTTGATTCGTGGCGTCGGTCACGGCCTGGATCAGTTTGCCAATGTAGTCGGCACCGAAGGTGTGCGGCAGATGAAGCTGATGGGCCTGGAAGCCGTGGAAATCGTGCGCCAGCGGGTCGAGCGCTTCCAGATCGATTGCGACCTGGCCTGGGGCTATTGCGACCTGGCCAACAAGCCCCGCGACCTGCAAGGCCTGGCCGCCGATGCCGAAGAACTGCACGGGCTTGGTTATCGCCATGAACTGCGCCTGCTGCAAGCCGGGGAGATGCGCAGCGTGATCGGCTCCGACCGTTACGTGGGCGGCATGATCGACATGGGCTCCGGCCACCTGCACCCGCTGAACCTGGCCCTCGGTGAAGCCGCCGCCGCGCAGCAACTGGGGGTCAGGCTGTTCGAGCAGTCCGAAGCCCTGCGCATCGACTACGGCCCGGAAGTCAAAGTCCACACCGCCCAGGGCAGCGTGCGCGCCAAGACCCTGGTGCTAGGCTGCAATGCCTATCTCAATGGCCTCAACCCGCACCTGAGCGGCAAGGTGCTGCCCGCTGGCAGCTACATCATTGCCACCCAACCCTTGAGCCCAACCCAGGCCGCCGAGTTACTGCCGCAAAACATGGCGGTGTGTGATCAGCGGGTCACGGTGGACTACTTCCGCTTGTCGGCCGACCGGCGCCTGCTGTTCGGCGGTGCTTGCCACTACTCCGGACGCGATCCCCAGGACATCGGCGCCTATATGCGGCCGAAGATGCTCAAGGTCTTCCCGCAATTGGCCGAGGCGAAGATCGACTATCAATGGGGCGGCATGATCGGCATCGGCGCCAACCGCCTGCCGCAGATTGGCCGGCTGGCCGACCAGCCCAATGTGTACTTTGCCCAGGCCTACGCCGGCCATGGCCTGAACGCCACCCACCTGGCCGGCAAACTGTTGGCCGAAGCCATCAGCGGCCAGCACAGTGGGCGCTTCGATCTGTTTGCCCAGGTGCCACACATCACCTTCCCTGGCGGCAAGCACTTGCGCTCACCGCTGCTGGCCCTGGGCATGCTCTGGCACCGCTTGAAAGAACTGCTCTGACTCAGCCGCGCCAGAACGGCTTCAAGCCTTCCTGGCGCGCCTGCTCGGCACTCAGGCCGATGTCGCGCAGCTGCTCCCGACTCAACTCCAGCAAGGCCTTGCGCGTGTGGCGCCGGCGCCAGAACAGTTCCCAACGGCTCGGATTGCCAGGCGCCAGCCCGGCCAGCGCACGTTCCTGCCCTGCTTCCAGTTCCTGACTGTGTAATGCCAGCCGCACGTCGCTCAAGCCACTCATTGTCTTGCCCCTCATTTGCCTATTGCCATGAGTGACTAGAATGAGCACCGCAGCAAAACCATTACAGATTCAACCAACCTATATTAAATCCATACAGATACTCCACAGCACACGCTGAATCCTGTATTTTCCAGGCATCTGTACTGGTCCTCGGGAGCAACCGCCATGACGCTTTACGTCAACCTCGCCGAACTGCTGGGCACGCGCATCGAACAGGGCTTCTATCGCCCCGGCGACCGCCTGCCCTCGGTGCGCGCCCTGAGCGTAGAACATGGCGTCAGCCTGAGCACCGTCCAGCAGGCTTACCGGCTGCTGGAAGACAACGGCCTGGCAACGCCCAAGCCAAAATCCGGCTACTTCGTGCCTGTCGGGCGCGAGCTGCCGGCGTTGCCCGCCGTAGGTCGGCCGGCCCAGCGCCCGGTGGAGATTTCCCAGTGGGACCAGGTGCTGGAACTGGTCCGCGCGGTACCGCGCAAAGATGTCATACAGATGGGCCGAGGCATGCCGGATGTACTGTCGCCAACCATCAAGCCGCTGCTGCGCAGCCTGGCCCGGGTGAGCCGGCGCCAGGACCTGCCAGGCCTGTACTACGACAATATCTACGGCTGTATGGAACTGCGCGAGCAAATCGCCCGTCTGTCATTGGATTCCGGCTGCCAGCTCGACGCCCAGGACATCGTGATCACCACCGGCTGCCATGAGGCGCTGTCCTCCAGCATCCGTGCGATTTGCGAGCCTGGCGATATCGTCGCCGTCGACTCGCCAAGCTTTCATGGCGCCATGCAGACCCTCAAGGGCCTGGGCATGAAAGCCCTGGAAATCCCCACCGACCCGCTCACCGGCATCAGCCTCGAAGCCCTGGAACTGGCCCTGGAACAATGGCCGATCAAAGTCATCCAGTTGACCCCCAACTGCAACAACCCCCTGGGCTACATCATGCCCGAGGCCCGCAAACGGGCGCTGCTGACCCTGGCCCAGCGCTTTGACGTGGCGATCATCGAAGACGATGTGTATGGCGAACTGGCCTACAGCTACCCGCGACCACGCACCATCAAATCCTTCGACGAAGATGGCCGCGTCCTACTCTGCAGTTCCTTCTCCAAAACCCTGGCCCCCGGCCTGCGGATCGGCTGGGTAGCCCCTGGCCGCTATCTGGAGCGGGTGCTGCACATGAAGTACATCAGCACCGGCTCCACCGCCACCCAACCGCAGATCGCCATTGCCGAGTTCCTCAAGAACGGGCACTTCGAGCCGCATTTACGGCGGATGCGCAGCCAATACCAGCGCAATCGCGACCTGATGCTCGATTGGGTCAGCCGCTATTTCCCCGCCGGCACCCGCGCCAGCCGGCCCCAGGGCAGCTTTATGCTGTGGGTGGAACTGCCCGAGGGCTTCGACACCCTCAGGCTCAACCGCGCCCTGGTCGAGCAAGGCGTACAGATTGCCGTGGGCAGCATCTTTTCTGCCTCGGGCAAATACCGGAACTGCCTGCGGATGAACTACGCTGCCAAGCCAACACCCCAGATTGAAGAGGCGGTGCGCAAGGTCGGGGCCACGGCGATCAAGATGCTCGCCGAAGCCGAACAGCGGGTGGACTGACCTTTTGCCAGCAATCACCGTCATATGCCCACCACCGCCCTGATTCGGAACCTGCCTCCTTGATGAGCCAACGGCTGTTAGCGCTTCTTTTGCTGGGGTTCCTGGGCCTGGGCGGTTGCGCCACCCTCAACGTACCCCGCGTACCCAGCGAAGCGCTGCCGGCCACGCAGTCCGCCTTCGGCCGCTCGATCCAGGCCCAGGCCGCGCCCTATCAGGGCCGCTCCGGGTTCCGCCTGCTGCCCAACAGCAGCGAAGCGTTCATGGCCCGCGCCGAACTGATCCGCAATGCCCAGACCAGCCTCGACCTGCAGTACTACATCGTCCATGACGGCATCAGCACGCGCATGCTGGTGGACGAGTTGCTCACCGCGGCCGACCGTGGCGTGCGGGTGCGCATCCTCCTGGACGACACCACCAGCGACGGCCTGGACCAGATCATCGCCACCCTGGCCGCGCACCCGCAGATCCAGATTCGCCTGTTCAACCCCTTGCACCTGGGGCGCAGTACCGGCGTGACGCGGGCCATGGGCCGGCTGTTCAACCTATCGCTGCAACACCGGCGCATGCACAACAAGCTGTGGCTGGCGGACAACAGCATGGCGATAGTCGGCGGGCGCAACCTGGGGGATGAGTATTTCGATGCCGAGCCCAACCTGAACTTCACCGATATCGACATGCTCAGCGTCGGGCCTGTGGCCGAACAACTGGGCCACAGCTTTGACCAGTACTGGAACAGTGCACTGAGCAAACCCATCGCCGACTTTATCTCCAGCGCCCCCTCCTCCCGCGACCTGGCCACCGCGCGCGGGCTCCTGGAGAAGTCCCTGGCCGAGTCGCGCCAGCAAAACCATGCCCTGTACAACCGTCTGCGCACCTACCAGACCCAGCCCCGCATGGACATCTGGCGCCGAGAGCTGATCTGGGCCTGGAACCAGGCACTGTGGGATGCACCGAGCAAGGTCCTGGCCAAGGCCGATCCCGACCCGCAACTGCTGCTCACCACTCAACTGGGGCCAGAGCTGGAAGGCGTGCACAGTGAACTGATGATGATTTCGGCCTACTTCGTCCCCGGTCAGCCGGGCCTGGTGTACCTCACCGGCCGCGCAGACGCGGGTGTGGACGTACGCCTGCTGACCAACGCCCTGGAAGCCACCGACGTGCCGGCGGTGCATGGCGGCTATGCGCCCTATCGCAAGGCGCTGCTGGAACACGGGGTGAAGTTGTACGAACTGCGCCGCCAACCGGGCGACGGCGGCGGCAGTGGCCCGCACCTGCTGGGTAGCCGCGCGCTGCATGGCTCGGACTCCAGCCTGCACAGCAAGGCGATGATCTTTGATCGGCAGAAGTCGTTTATCGGCTCATTCAATTTCGATCCGCGCTCGGTGCTGTGGAACACCGAGGTCGGGGTGCTGGTGGACAGTCCTGAGCTGGCCGAACACGTGCGCAACCTGGCCCTGCAAGGGATGGCGCCCGCCTTGAGTTATGAGGCGAAACTGCAGGAGGGCCAGGTGGTCTGGGTGACGGAAGATAACGGCCAGTTGCACACCCTGACCCGTGAGCCGGGTAGCTGGTGGCGCCGGCTCAATGCCTGGTTCGCTACCACCGTGGGCCTGGAGCGCATGCTCTAACCCCTGTAGGAGCCGGCTTGCCGGCGATAGCGGCGGGTCAGCTAAGTTGCTATCGCCGGCAAGCCGGCCCCTACAGGTTTACCTAGGCTGGCTGCTCAACGCCAAACGCTCCTTGGCGCAACAACAGAATCACCAGCCCCAAGGCCCCCGCCGCCATCAACAACGGCAACGCATGCCCGCTGATCCACTGGCTGCCAGCCCCCGCTACCAGTGGGCCGATCAGGCAACCAATGCCCCACAACTGCGCGATATGGGCATTGGCCCGCACCAGCGCATCATCACGGTAGCGTTCGCCGATCAGGATTAACGACAAGGTAAACAAGCCCCCGGCGCTGGCACCGAACAGCACCCAGATCGGCCAGATCAGCCAGGTATCGAGCAACGGCGCAATCGCCAGGCTCGACAGCAGCAACAGCACCGCGCAGCCCAGAAACAGGGTGCGCCTTGGCAGGTAATCGGCCAGGGCGCCAATCGGCAATTGCAGCAGGGCATCGCCGACGACCACGGTGCTGACCATCGCCAGCGCCACCTCGGCGGTAAAGCCCTGTTGCAGGCAATACACCGGTAATAGCGTCAGAATCATCGCTTCGAACGCGGCAAACAGCGCCACCGCCCAGGCAATCGCCGGCAAGCCACGGCAAAAACCCCACAAGTCGCCAAAGGTCACGCTGAAGGCTTCTGCCGTCGGCGCCCCGCTGCGCCCCAGGAGCAGGACCGGCGCAACGATCAACAGGCCGACACCAACCCAGAAACCATAGTCATGCTCGGTGCCCAGCACACCGAGCAACAACGGCCCCGACAGCTGGCTCAAGGCGTAGGTACAGCCATACAGCGCCACCAGCCGGCCACGCCACTGCTCCACCACCAACTGGTTGATCCAGCTCTCGCCGAGGATAAACACGATGGTCAGGATCACCCCGATCATCAACCGCAGCACCAGCCACACCGGATAGCTGGGCAGTACCGCCAGTAAACCGATGGAAATCGCCCCGGCCCACAGGCACAGGCGCATCAGGTTCGCCGTGCCCAACCAGGAGGCCAGGCGACTGGACACCTTGGCGCCCAACAACACACCGAATGCCGGCATGGCCGCCATGATGCCGATGGCAAAGTTGCCATAGCCCCAGCTTTCCAGGCGCAGGGACACCAACGGCATGCTCACGCCCAGGGCGAGGCCGACGCTGAGTACCGACGCCAGGACGGCGAAGTAAGTCGCCCAACGCATTGCCACGCTCCTGTGGGTTATTTCCAGATCACGCAAAATACTGTGGGAGCGGGCTGGCCCGCGATGAGGGAGTACCAGCCAACTCATGAGTGACTGATATACCGCTATCGCGGGCAAGCCCGCTCCCACATTTGGGTCTACTGCAGCTTGGGCCCGGAGTCCGGACTTACAGCTTGATCCAGGTCGCCTTCAGCTCGGTGTACTTGTCGAACGCGTGCAGCGACTTGTCGCGACCGTTGCCCGACTGCTTGAACCCACCAAACGGCGCAGTCATGTCGCCGCCATCGTACTGGTTGACCCACACGCTACCGGCGCGCAGGGCCTTGGCGGTCAGGTGCGCCTTGGAGATATCCGAAGTCCAGACTGCAGCGGCCAGGCCATAAGGCGTGTCGTTGGCAATCGCCACCGCTTCTTCAGCACTGTCGAAAGTCAGCACCGACAGCACCGGGCCAAAGATCTCTTCCTGGGCAATTTTCATGGCGTTGGTCACGCCGTCGAAAATCGTCGGCTCGACATAAGTACCACCGGTCTCCTGCAGGGTGCGCTTGCCACCGGCCACCAGCTTGGCGCCATCGGCGTGCCCGGCCTCGATGTACGACAGCACGGTGTTCATCTGTTGGGTATCCACCAGCGCACCGACATTAGTCGCCGGGTCCAGCGGGTTGCCCGGCTTCCAGCCCTTGAGGGCCTCGATCACCATTGGCAGGAATTTGTCCTTGATCGAACGCTCCACCAGCAGGCGCGAGCCGGCCGTGCAGACTTCGCCCTGGTTGAAGGCGATGGCGCCCGCAGCGGATTCGGCGGCGGCTTGCAGGTCCGGGGCATCGGCAAACACGATGTTCGGGCTCTTGCCGCCGGCTTCCAGCCAGACGCGTTTCATGTTCGATTCGCCGGAGTAGATCATCAGTTGCTTGGCGATCTTGGTCGAACCGGTGAACACCAAAGTGTCGACGTCCATATGCAGCGCCAGGGCCTTGCCGACAGTGTGGCCATAACCCGGCAGCACGTTGAGCACGCCTTTGGGGATACCGGCTTCAACGGCCAGGGCGGCGATGCGGATGGCAGTCAGCGGGGATTTTTCCGACGGCTTGAGCACGACCGAGTTACCGGTGGACAGCGCCGGCCCCAGCTTCCAGCAGGCCATCATCAGCGGGAAGTTCCACGGCACGATGGCCGCCACTACGCCGACGGGCTCGCGGGTCACCAGGCCCAGTTGGTCATGGGGGGTGGCGGCCACTTCATCGTAAATCTTGTCGATGGCCTCGCCGCTCCAGCTCAGGGCTTGCGCCGCGCCAGGGATGTCGATGCCCAGGGAGTCGCCGATGGGCTTGCCCATGTCCAGGGTTTCGAGCAGGGCCAGCTCTTCGGCATTGGCCTTGAGCAGCGCGGCGAAACGGATCATGGTGGCTTTGCGCTTGGCCGGGGCCAGGCGTGACCAGGCACCGGAGTTGAAGGTGGCGCGGGCGTTTTCCACGGCGCGCTGGGCGTCGGCGACGTCACAGCTGGCAACCGTGGTCAGCAGGCGGCCATCGACCGGGCTGAGGCATTCGAACGTGTCGCCGGAAACCGCGGCGGTGTATTCGCCATTGATGTAGGCGCGGCCTTCGATCTTCAGGTCCTTGGCGCGTTGTTCCCAGTCGGCACGGGTCAGGGTGGTCATGCGAGTGTCCTCCTCTTATTAAATATAAGGGCCCGGCGTTATAACCGCTCCCTTCCAAATGCTTGCCCGGCCAGCCAGCTATTCGGTCCGAGGCACCCGCCACCCTAAACCAGCCGCAAGGGATGTTTCAATATATTTGACATAACCGCGGCAAACGCCCTTGCGATGTTCATTTTAATAAACATAGACTTTGGCTCTCCAACCCCAGGCCTAGACGGGATACGTGCATGAACATTCAGGATGTCGTCGATTTCAGCCAGGCGAACACCGCCGCCGAACGCTACCGCCCCGCCACAGAAAAAATCCTCAAGGGCGACCCCGAGCAGACGCTCTACAACCACTACAACAGCCCGTGCGGCCAGATGAACGCCGGGGTCTGGGAAGGTGAAGTCGGGCAATGGAAGGTGAACTACACCGAACACGAGTACTGCGAGATCGTGCAGGGGGTTTCGGTGCTACGCGATGCCGAAGGCAACGCCAAGACCTTGCGCGCCGGTGACCGCTTCGTGATCCCGGCCGGGTTCAGTGGCACCTGGGAAGTGCTGGAGCCGTGCCGCAAGATCTACGTGGTGTTCGAAGAAAAGGCCTGATCGGTCGAGCGCGACTTTTCAAAAGGCAAAAAAAACCCGCATCGTGAGATACGGGTTTTTTTCACAAGAAAGAAAACCAATTACTTGATTTTGCCTTCTTTGTAGATCACGTGCTTGCGAACGCGCGGGTCGAACATTTTCTTTTCGAGCTTGTCCGGGGTAGTACGCTTGTTCTTGTCGGTAGTGTAGAAGTGACCAGTACCGGCGCTAGAGATCATTCGAATCAATTCACGCATGATTTAGCTCCTTAGATTTTGCCGTCGCGGCGCAGTTCAGCGAGCACGACAGTGATGCCACGCTTGTCGATGATACGCATGCCTTTGGCAGATACGCGCAGACGGACAAAACGTTTCTCTTCTTCAACCCAGAAGCGGTGATGCTGCAGGTTTGGCAGGAAACGACGACGGGTTTTGTTGTTTGCGTGGGAAATGTTATTCCCAGTCACCGGACCCTTACCGGTAACTTGACAGACTCTCGACATGCCTCAGCCCTCTAAAACCACATGCCCAACCCGGCATGGGTTGGCCGCTTAATCTCTCAGTCATTTGGCGCCAGGCGCCGCGTTTCTTTAAGGGTCTTACCGGCTACACCTACAGTGAAGGAACCGGGCCCCTAGAAAAGAGCGCTGCTTTATACCAGAAAGACCCCAGTGCAACAACAGCCGGTGTGTTTTTCCCGCTGTAAATCTCGCCCGAACAGCTCTCAAGCGCTGCCAGGGTGGGCCGCCGTGCTGGCGAACCGCTCGTCGCACCAAATGTTTTATCGCCGCTGCTTGTAGGCCAAGGCCCCGGACAAAATGACCTGAGGCGCCATCAAAACAGTATTTGCTGTAAATGCACAGGCAAAAATGGGCTAGTCATTTGTGAATCAGGCCACTACGGTAGGCCTTTTCCAGACTGCACTCGCAGATGGGCCTCCGATCTGCAAAGGAAACCGACCATGCGCCTCGCTGCCCTGCCACTCCTGCTCGCCCCGCTCTTCCTCGCCCCGTTGGCCCAGGCGGCCTCCACGTTGAGCGTCTGCACCGAGGCCAGCCCCGAAGGGTTCGATGTGGTGCAGTACAACTCCCTGACCACCACCAACGCCTCGGCGGATGTGTTGATGAACCGCCTGGTGGACTTCGACGCTGCAAGCGGCAAGCTGGTGCCGAGCCTGGCCGACAGCTGGGAAGTCTCGCCAGACGGCCTGACCTACACCTTTAAATTGCATCCGGACGTGAAATTTCACCGTACCGCGTATTTCAACCCAAGCCGCAGCCTCACCGCCGAAGACGTACGCTTCAGCTTCGAGCGCATGCTCGACCCGGCCAACCCCTGGCACCAGATTGCCCAGAGCGGCTTCCCTCACGCCCAGTCGCTACAACTGCCGGCGCTGATCAAGAAGATCGACGCCCTCGACCCGCTGACCGTGCGTTTTACCCTGAATCACGCCGACTCCACGTTCCTCGCCGCGCTGAGCATGGGCTTTGCCTCGATCTACCCGGCCGAATACGCCGACAAGCTGCTCAAGGCCGGCACCCCGGAGAAGCTCAATAGCCAACCCATCGGCACCGGGCCCTTCGTTTTCGGGCGTTTCCAGAAAGATGCGGCCATTCGCTACAAGGCCAACCCGGATTACTTTGCCGGCAAACCGGCTGTGGATAACTTGATCTTTGCGATCACCCCGGACGCCAACGTGCGCCTGCAGAAACTGCGCCGGGATGAGTGCCAGATCGCCTTGTCACCCAAGCCCCTGGATATCGGCGAGGCGCAAAAGGATGCGGCGCTCAAGGTGGAAAAGACCGCAGCCTTCATGACCGCCTTTGTGGCCATCAACAGCCAGCACCCTCCGCTGGACAAGCCAGAAGTGCGCCAGGCGATCAACCTGGCCTTCGACAAGGCCAGCTACCTCAAGGCCGTGTTTGAAGGCACCGCCGAAGCCGCCACCGGCCCCTACCCGCCCAACACCTGGGGTTTTGCCAAGGAATTGCCGGGTTATCCACAGGACATCGCCAAGGCCAAGGCCCTGCTGGCCCGTGCCGGCTTGAGTGACGGCTTCAAGACCACCATCTGGACCCGGCCCTCGGGCAGCCTGCTCAACCCCAACCCAAGCCTGGGCGCCCAGTTGTTGCAGGCGGACCTGGCCAAGGTCGGCATCCAGGCCGAGATCCGCGTGATCGAATGGGGCGAACTGATCCGCCGCGCCAAGGCGGGCGAGCACGACCTGCTGTTTATGGGCTGGGCCGGCGACAACGGCGACCCGGATAACTTCCTGACCCCGCAGTTTTCCTGCGCAGCGGTCAAATCCGGCACCAACTTCGCCCGCTACTGCGACCCCGCGCTGGATAAGCTGATCAGTGCCGGCAAGACCACCAACGAGCAAGGCGTGCGCAGCAAGCTGTACCAACAGGCGCAGGCGCAGATCCAGCAGCAGGCACTGTGGTTGCCACTGGCCCACCCGACGGCCTTTGCCCTGACACGCAAGAGTATCGAGGGGTATCAGGTCAGCCCGTTTGGGCGCCAGGACTTCTCCAAGGTCAGCGTAAAACCCTGACCCGGCCTCTGTAGGAGCCGGCAGGCCAGCTCCTACAAGAGGTTGCGTTACAGCCAGCCATATTCAGCCATCGACAGCGGGTCACCGTCGCCGACAATGATGTGGTCCAGTACCCGCACATCCACCAGATCCAGGGCCTTTTGCAGCACTTTGGTCAATTTTCGATCAGCAACGCTCGGCTCGGCATTCCCGGAGGGATGGTTGTGGCACAGGATCAAGGCCGCCGCGTTGTAGTCCAGGGCGCGCTTGACCACTTGTCGCGGGTAGACCGTGGCGTTGTCGATGGTGCCCTGGAACAGCGCCTCGAAACCCAGCACCCGATGCCTGGAGTCGAGAAACAGGCAGCCAAATATCTCGTGGGGCTGGTGGCGCAGCAGGGCCTTGAGGTAATCACGCACGGCTACCGGGCTTTCCAGAACCGACTCGTTACGCACATGCTCGGCCAGATGGCGCCGCCCCATTTCCAGTACCGCCTGCAACTGGGCGAACTTGGCCGGCCCCAGGCCCAGGTGCTGGATGAATACGGCCTGGCGCGCCTCCAGCAGCGTACGCAGGCTGCCAAACTGCCCCAACAGGTGGCGCGCCAGGTCCACCGCGCTTTTACCCGAGACACCGGTACGCAGGAAAATCGCCAGCAACTCGGCATCCGAGAGGCTCTGCGCGCCCAACTCCAAAAGCTTCTCCCGCGGACGCTCCGCCGCAGGCCAATTGCGAATACTCATGGCACCTCCGTGTGCATGTGCGCCGCTGTTGCATGGCGGACGCTGTGTTATCTTAGCCGCTCTTTTTTGCGCGCGATTTCACCCTGGGGAGGGGGGATCGCAACGCCATCACTGAACTGGAAAGGCAAACCAATGCAGCGTCTGTATCGGAAACGCATCGTTCTCGGCGTCGGCGGCGGCATTGCCGCCTACAAGAGCGCAGAGTTGGTTCGCAGGCTCCTGGACCAGGGCGCCGAAGTGCGCGTGGTCATGACCCGTGGCGGCAGTGAGTTCATTACCCCACTGACCATGCAGGCACTGTCCGGCCACCCGGTACACCTGGACCTGCTGGACCCGGCTGCCGAAGCCGCCATGGGCCATATCGAACTGGCCAAATGGGCCGACCTGGTGCTGATCGCACCCGCCACCGCCGACCTCATCGCGCGCCTCGCCCAAGGTATTGCCGACGACCTGCTGACCACGCTGGTACTGGCCACCGACGCCACCGTCGCCATCGCCCCGGCGATGAACCAGGCCATGTGGCGCGACCCGGCCACCCAGGCCAACACCCAATTGCTGCAAAGCCGTGGCCTCAAGGTTTTTGGCCCGGCCTCCGGCAGCCAGGCCTGTGGTGACGTCGGCCTGGGCCGCATGCTCGAAGCCACGGACCTGGCGCTGTGCGCCGCCGAGTGTTTCCAGCACCTGGCCCTGACCGGCAAGCACGTGTTGATTACCGCCGGCCCGACCCAGGAAAACATCGACCCGGTGCGCTACATCACCAACCATAGCTCAGGGAAAATGGGCTTTGCCCTGGCTGAGGCGGCGGTTGAGGCAGGCGCGCGCGTGACCCTGATCACCGGCCCGGTGCATCTGCCAACCCCGGACCGGGTCACCCGCATCGACGTCGTCAGCGCCCGCGACATGCTCGCGGCCTGTGAGGCGGCGATTCCCTGTGATGTGTTTATCGCTTCGGCAGCGGTCGCAGACTACCGCCCGGAAGTGGTTGCGCCGCAAAAACTCAAGAAAGACCCTACAAGCGGCGATGGCCTGCTCCTGCAAATGGTCCGCAACCCGGACATTCTGGCCACCATTGCCACCCGCGCCGATCGTCCGTTCAGCGTCGGTTTCGCCGCCGAGACCGAAAACCTGCTGGACTACGCCGCACGTAAACTGAAAGACAAAAACCTCGACCTGATCGTTGCCAATGATGTCGCCAACCCCAGCATCGGCTTCAACAGCGAGGAAAACGCCTGCAGCGTGATTGACCGCGAGCTGCACGCCACCCTTTTCGCCCAGACCAGCAAGGGCAAGATTGCCCGCCAACTGATCTCTTTTATCGCCCAACGGCTGAACCAGGTTTAATTTCCATGCACGCTTTGCAAGCCAAGATCCTCGACCCCCGCATCGGCACCGACTTCCCACTGCCGGCCTACGCCACACCCGGCTCCGCCGGCCTGGACCTGCGCGCCATGCTCAAGCAAGACACCGTCCTTGAGCCGGGCCAGACCCTGCTGATCCCTACCGGCCTGTCGATCTACGTCGGCGACCCTGGCCTGGCTGCGTTGATCCTGCCGCGCTCGGGCCTTGGCCACAAACACGGGATCGTGCTGGGTAACCTGGTGGGCCTGATCGACTCCGACTACCAAGGTGAGCTGATGGTCTCGTGCTGGAACCGTGGCCAGACCGCCTTCAACATCGCCGTCGGCGAGCGTATCGCCCAACTGGTGCTGGTACCGGTGGTGCAGGCGCATTTCGAGCTGGTGACCGAGTTCGACGAAACCCAGCGCGGCGCAGGCGGTTTCGGGCATTCCGGCAGCCACTGACTACGCTCAGGCATGCCGGGCGCAGCGTCCGGTATGCCCCAGTGGCACTTTCGCACTACGAACTCTAGGGCTAAAACGCCGTCTTACCCTTCAGTTTGAGCCTGCCGGTCGCCGCACTCAGGCCTGTCCGCCCCGTATCGATGGAGTTTCCCAGTGATGAGCAACGCAGCCCCAGTCGCACCGACGTTTCCCGACAGCATTTTCCGCGCCTACGACATCCGTGGCGTCGTCCCGAAAACCCTGACCGCCGAAACCGCCTACTGGATCGGCCGCGCCATCGGCTCCCAAAGCCTGGCCCAGGGCGAGCCCAACGTCTCGGTGGGGCGTGACGGTCGCCTGTCCGGCCCCGAGTTGGTGGAGCGCCTGATCCAGGGCCTGGCCGACAGCGGCTGCCATGTCAGTGACGTAGGCCTGGTGCCAACGCCGGCGCTGTACTACGCCGCCAACGTGCTGGCCGGCAAATCCGGCGTGATGCTCACCGGCAGCCACAACCCATCGGACTACAACGGCTTCAAGATCGTGATTGCCGGCGACACCCTGGCCAACGAGCAGATCCAGGCCCTGCACACTCGCCTCAAGACCAATGACCTGACCAGCGGCCAGGGCAGCATCACCCAAGTCGATATCCTCCAGCGCTATTCGGACGAAATCACCCGGGACGTCAAGCTCCAGCGCCGCCTGAAAGTCGTGGTGGACTGCGGCAACGGCGCAGCCGGCGTGATCGCCCCGCAACTGCTCGAAGCCCTGAACTGCGAAGTGATCCCGCTGTTCTGCGACGTCGACGGCAACTTCCCCAACCATCACCCCGACCCTGGCAAGCCTGAAAACCTGGTGGACCTGATCGCCAAGGTCGCAGAAGTGGGCGCCGATGTCGGCCTGGCCTTCGATGGCGACGGCGACCGCGTGGGCGTGGTGACCAACACCGGCAGCATCGTGTTCCCCGACCGCCTGCTGATGCTGTTCGCCCGCGACGTGGTTGCACGCAACCCAGGCGCCGAGATCATCTTCGACGTCAAGTGCACCCGGCGCCTGACGCCGTTGATCAAGGAATATGGCGGCCGCCCACTGATGTGGAAGACCGGTCATTCGTTGATCAAAAAGAAAATGAAAGAAACCGGTGCCCTGCTGGCCGGCGAAATGAGCGGCCACGTGTTCTTCAAGGAACGCTGGTTCGGTTTTGACGACGGCATCTACAGCGCCGCCCGCCTGCTGGAGATCCTCAGCAAGGAGAAATCCAGCGCTGAAGACTTGTTCGAGACCTTCCCGAACGACATTTCTACGCCGGAAATCAATATCCATGTGACCGAAGAGAGCAAATTCAGCATCATTGACGCATTGCACGATGCGCAATGGGGTGAAGGCGCCAACCTGACCACCATTGATGGTGTGCGAGTCGATTATGCCGAAGGCTGGGGCCTGGTTCGCGCGTCCAACACCACTCCGGTGCTGGTCCTGCGTTTCGAGGCGGATACCGAGGCCGAGTTGCAGCGCATCAAGGACGTGTTCCACGCCCAGTTGAAACGTGTTGCCCCTGATCTCCAACTACCGTTCTGATTATTTGCCCCGGAGCCCTGAATGACCCTCGAACGCGACGCTGCCGCCAATACCGCCAAGGTCCTTTCCGAAGCGCTGCCTTACATTCGACGCTACGTCGGCAAGACGCTGGTGATCAAGTACGGCGGCAATGCCATGGAAAGCGACGAGCTGAAAACCGGCTTTGCCCGCGACATCGTGTTGATGAAAGCCGTCGGGATCAACCCGGTGGTGGTACACGGCGGCGGCCCGCAGATCGGCGACCTGCTCAAGCGCCTGTCCATCGAGAGTCATTTCATCGACGGCATGCGCGTCACCGATGCGCAGACCATGGATGTGGTGGAGATGGTCCTGGGCGGCCAGGTGAACAAAGACATCGTCAACCTGATCAACCGTCACGGCGGCAGCGCCATTGGCCTGACCGGCAAGGACGCCGAGTTGATCCGCGCGAAGAAACTCACCGTGACCCGCAAGACCCCGGAGATGACCCAGCCGGAAATCATCGACATCGGCCAGGTGGGCGAAGTGATCGGCATCAACACCGATTTGCTCAACCTGCTGGTCAAGGGCGACTTCATCCCGGTGATCGCGCCGATTGGCGTGGGGGCCAATGGCGAGTCCTACAACATCAACGCTGACCTGGTAGCCGGCAAGGTGGCCGAGGCCCTGAAGGCCGAGAAGCTGATGCTGCTGACCAACATCGCCGGCCTGATGGACAAGGAAGGCAAGGTCCTGACCGGCCTGACCACCCAGCAAGTCGACGACCTGATCGCCGACGGCACTATCTACGGCGGCATGCTGCCGAAGATCCGCTGCGCACTGGAAGCCGTGCAAGGTGGTGTCGGCAGCTCGCTGATCATCGACGGCCGGGTGCCCAATGCGGTGCTGCTGGAGATCTTCACTGATACGGGCATGGGCACGCTGATCAGCAATCGCAAGCGTCCCTGACCGCTGAAACAAAAATCCCCCGTTCAACCTGGTTGAACGGGGGATTTTTTATGTGCATCGACCTGCAGCATTGTGGAGATCCCCTGTAGGAGCGGGCTTGCCCGCGATAGCGGTAGTCCATTCAACACTGATGTTGACTGACAGATCGCCATCGCGAGCAAGCTCGCTCCTACACAAGCTCATCAGCTACAAGGGGTCAGACGCCAAACTGCTCGCGGTACGCACGCACTGCCGGCAGGTGCTGCTTGAGCTGCGGGTCGTCTTCGAGGAACTGCAATACCTGGTTCAGCGACACGATGCTGACCACTGGAATGCCAAAATCACGCTCTACTTCCTGGATCGCCGATAACTCACCGTTGCCGCGCTCCTGGCGGTTCAGTGCGATCAGCACGCCGGCGGCCTTGGCGCCGTCCTGGGATGCAATGATCTGCATCACTTCACGAATCGCGGTGCCGGCGGTGATCACATCGTCGATGATCAGCACATCACCGGCCAGCGGTGCGCCGACCAGGCTGCCGCCTTCGCCGTGGGCCTTGGCTTCCTTGCGATTGAAACACCATGGCAGATCCCGGTCGTGATGTTCGGCCAGGGCCACTGCGGTCGCGGCGGCCAACGGAATGCCTTTGTAGGCAGGGCCAAACAGCACATCGAAGGAAATACCGCTTTCAACAATGGCGGCGGCGTAGAAACGCCCCAGTTGCGCCAGGGCAGAACCCGAGTTGAACAGGCCGGCATTGAAGAAATATGGGCTGGTGCGCCCGGACTTGAGGGTGAACTCACCGAAGCGCAAAACCCCGCGATCGATGGCAAAACGAATGAAATCGCGTTGATACGCCTGCATGAAAAAAGCCTCAGATACCACGGATTTAGCTAAATAGGTAGACGGCGTGTATCATACACGCACGCGATTTTTGGGGCCATTTATGCGGATCATCAGTGTGAACGTTAATGGTATTCAGGCTGCAGTCGAGCGTGGTTTGCTCAGTTGGCTGCAAGCCCAGAATGCCGACGTCATCTGCCTGCAGGACACCCGCGCCTCCGCCT
Source organism: Pseudomonas sp. HC1(2025) (assembly GCF_058742075.1). NCBI lineage: Bacteria > Pseudomonadati > Pseudomonadota > Gammaproteobacteria > Pseudomonadales > Pseudomonadaceae > Pseudomonas > Pseudomonas sp. HC1(2025). The sequence goes on from NZ_CP196017.1 coordinate 5,696,687, forward strand.
TTGAACTGGACGACCCAGCCTTCCAACTGGATGGCTACTTCCTTTATGCCTGTGATGCCGAAGTCCCTGCCCAAGGTGGCGTGGCTCTGTATTCACGGTTGCAACCCAAGGCGGTCATCAGCGGCCTCGGCTTCGAGACAGCCGATCGCTACGGGCGCTACCTGCAAGCCGATTTCGACAAAGTCAGTATTGCTACCTTGCTGCTCCCTTCGGGGATGAACGGCGATGAAGACTTGAACCAGAAGTTCAAGCTAATGGACGATTTCGCCCGTTATCTGGATAAACAGCGACGCAAACGTCGCGAGTACATTTATTGTGGCTCGTTGTACGTGGCGCAACAGAAGCTGGATATCAAGAACTGGCGCGACAGCCAGCAATCCCCGGGTTTCCTGGCGCCGGAACGGGCCTGGATGGACGAGATTGTCGGCAACATGGGTTATGTAGATGCCCTGCGTGAAGTCAGCCGCGAAGGCGACCAGTACAGCTGGTGGCCGGACAACGAACAGGCCGAGATGCTTAACCTGGGCTGGCGTTTCGACTACCAGTTGCTGACCCCCGGCCTGCGCCGGTTTGTGCGCAGCGCACGTCTGCCGCGTCAACCGCGCTTCTCGCAACATGCGCCGTTGATCGTGGACTACGACTGGACCTTGACCATCTGAGGTCAATATCCAGGCACAAAAAAACCGACATCGCTGTCGGTTTTTTTGTGGGCGATGATTATTTGATCAATCGCCAGGTGAGCGGGTAACGGTAGGCAATGCCTTTGTTCGCCTTGACCCCGCCGATGATGGTCAACACCAGCGCGGCAATTACCAGCACCACCATCAACAGGAAGCCGATCACCACGAACCCCAGGACAAAGCAGACCAGCCAGGCGATGGCCACGGTCAGCTGGAAGTTCAGCGCTTCCTTGCCCTGGTCATCGATCAGCGGGTCCATGTCCTTCTTCACCTGCCACAGGATCAACGGCCCCAACACACTGCCAAAGGGGAACACCAGGCCGAGGAACGCCGCGAAGTGACAGAGCATCGCCCACTGACGCACTTCTTTGTTCTGGGCCGACACGGGAAGCTGGTTGTCACTCATGGCGTTGCTCCTTGAGGCTGGTTTCAGTCAGCCAGTGCGGCGTTCTGCAGTTCGAAGATTTCGCTCATGCCTTTCTGGGCCAAGGCCAGCATGGCGTTCAGGTCGGCCGGTTGGAATGGCGCACCTTCGGCGGTGCCCTGCACCTCGATGAAGCCACCGGTGCTGGTCATGACCACGTTCAGGTCGGTCTCGGCAGCCGAGTCCTCCAGGTAATCCAGGTCCAGTACCGGCTCGCCCTGGTACATGCCCACCGACACAGCGGCAATCATCTGCTTGAGCGGGTCGCCACCTTTCAGGCCACCGCGTTTCTTGATCACTTTCAGCGCATCGACCAGGGCGACCATGGCGCCAGTGATGGACGCGGTGCGGGTGCCGCCGTCGGCCTGGATCACGTCGCAGTCGACATATAGGGTCACGTCGCCCAGTTTGGACATGTCCAGCGCAGCGCGCAGGGAGCGGCCGATCAGGCGCTGGATTTCCAGGGTACGACCACCCTGCTTGCCACGACTGGCTTCACGCTGGTTACGCTCGCCGGTGGCGCGCGGCAACATGCCGTACTCTGCAGTCAACCAACCCTGGCCCTGGCCCTTGAGAAAACGCGGCACGCCGTTCTCGACGCTGACGGTGCAGATGACCTTGGTATCGCCAAACTCGACCAGTACAGATCCCTCGGCGTGTTTGGTGTAGTTGCGGGTGATGCGGATCGAGCGGAGCTGATCGGCAGCGCGACCACTTGGACGTTTCATAGGGGATACCTGTACTAAGGACGAAAAACTGCCGAGCATTATAGAGCCGCAGGCCGCTTCTCGGCACTGCTAATAAATTCGGTAACGAATGGACAAGCCCTGCCACCCTTTGTCACAGCCAGCATTTGGGGGCGCTCGCCCCGTTGCGCTACAATCCTGCGCCTTCGCAGCCAGTCGGCTTCAATCTACCTACCAGCCCGCCCGTTTGCGGGACTGTATCGCGAGGTACCTCCATGGTGCACAGCATGACCGCCTTCGCCCGCGTCGAAAAAGCCGGCGCCCAGGGCACCCTGAGCTGGGAACTGCGCTCGGTCAACAGCCGCTACCTGGAGCCGCACCTGCGCCTGCCCGAATCCTTTCGCGACCTTGAAGGCGCCGTGCGCGAAGCCCTGCGCGCCGGCATCTCCCGTGGCAAGCTGGAATGCACCCTGCGCTTTACCGAGGAAACCACCGGCAAGCCGTTGCAGGTTGACCGCGAACGCGCCGCGCAACTGGTCGCCGCCGCCGAGACCATCGCCAGCCTGATCAAGCAGCCGGCAGCCCTGAACCCGCTGGAAGTCCTGGCCTGGCCCGGCGTACTGGTGGCCGACGCCACTGACCCGCAGGCGCTGAATGCCGAGGCCCTGGCCCTGTTCAACCAAGGCCTGAAGGAGCTCAAGGCCGGGCGCGAGCGCGAAGGCGCCGAACTGGCGCGCCTGATCAGCGAGCGCCTGACCGCTATCGAAGCCGACGTGGTGACCCTGCGCGAATTGGTGCCGCAAATGCTGGCCACCCAGCGCCAGAAGGTCCTCGACCGCTTCGCCGACATGAAGGCCGACCTCGACCCGGTGCGCCTGGAGCAGGAAATGGTCCTGCTCGCGCAAAAAAGCGACGTCGCCGAAGAACTCGACCGCCTGAGCACCCACATCCTGGAAGTGCGCCGCGTGCTCAAGTCGGCCGGTGCCGCTGGTCGGCGCCTGGACTTCCTGATGCAGGAACTCAACCGCGAAGCCAATACACTGGGCTCTAAAGCCTTCGACCCGCGCAGCACCCAGGCGGCGGTCAACCTCAAAGTGTTGATCGAGCAAATGCGCGAACAAGTACAGAATATTGAGTAAGGCAACTCCCATGACCCACAGCACCGGCACCCTCTACATTATTTCCGCGCCCTCGGGCGCGGGCAAAAGCAGCCTGGTCAAGGCCCTGACCGACGCCAACCCGGAGATCCGCGTATCGGTCTCCCATACCACCCGCGCCATGCGTCCGGGTGAGGTGAACGGCGTGAACTATCACTTCGTCGAGCGCAGCGAGTTCGTGAAGATGATCGAACACGGTGACTTCCTGGAGCGTGCCGAAGTGTTCGGCAACCTCTATGGCACGTCCCAGAGCCATTTGCAGCAGACCCTCGACGAAGGCCATGACCTGATCCTGGAAATCGACTGGCAGGGCGCCGAACAGGTGCGCCAATTGATGCCCAAGGCGCGCTCGATCTTTATCCTGCCGCCGTCGCTGGAAGCCTTGCACCAGCGCCTGACCAATCGCGGCCAGGACAGTGACGAGATCATCGCTGGGCGCATGCGCGAAGCCGTCAGTGAAATGAGCCACTATGTGGACTACGACTACCTGATCATCAACGACGACTTTGCCCACGCCCTGGACGACCTGAAGGCGATTTTCCGTGCCAATCAGCTCCAGCAAAAACGCCAGCAGCAGCGTTTTGGCAAATTGTTGGCCGAACTGCTCGGTTGAATGGCTCTTCCCAAAACCGCTGCAAGGGCCTTACATTGGCGCTTGTAGCGTGTTTGCCGGGGCCTGCGGAAAATCAGCGCTTCCCTAAACGCTGGTGATTTTTTAAACTGTTGAGTCCGCTCGCCCAACCGGGCAGCGCGCATCTTGCATTCGCTCCGAGGAATACCATGGCCCGCGTAACCGTTGAAGACTGCCTAGAACACGTGGATAACCGCTTTGAGCTGGTCATGCTCTCTACCAAGCGTGCCCGTCAATTGGCCACTGGCGGCAAAGAGCCGTTGCTCAATTGGGAAAATGACAAGCCAACCGTGATGGCCCTGCGCGAAATCGCTGCCGGCGTGATGAGCTACGAGTTCATCGCCAACGCCGAGATCGTTGAAGACGAACCGCTGTTTGCAGCGTTCGAGGACGAGTCCAACGAGGCCGTCTAAGCCTATGCCTGGTCGACGTAGCACGGCGCGGGGTCAAAGCCTTCGGCAGGAGTTAATACCTTGCCGAGCATAGACGCCCTCGCCGATCGCTTATCGACCTACCTCGGTACCGACCAGGTCAACCTGGTCCGCCGAGCGTATTTCTACGCCGAACAAGCCCACGACGGCCAACGCCGCCGCAGCGGCGAGGCATATGTCACCCATCCTCTTGCGGTGGCCAATATTCTTGCCGACATGCACATGGACCATCAAAGCCTGATGGCCGCGATGCTGCATGACGTGATCGAAGACACCGGCATTGCCAAGGAAGCGCTCAGCGCGCAATTTGGCGAAACCGTGGCCGACCTGGTCGACGGGGTCAGCAAGCTGACCCAGATGAACTTCGAGACCAAGGCTGAGGCCCAGGCGGAAAACTTCCAGAAAATGGCCATGGCCATGGCCCGGGATATCCGGGTGATCCTGGTCAAGCTGGCCGACCGGCTGCACAACATGCGCACGCTGGAAGTGCTGTCCGGCGAGAAACGCCGGCGCATTGCCAAGGAAACCCTGGAAATCTACGCGCCCATCGCCAACCGGCTGGGCATGCATGCCATTCGTATCGAATTCGAAGACCTTGGTTTCAAGGCGATGCACCCGATGCGCTCAGCGCGTATCTACCAGGCGGTCAAGCGCGCCCGGGGCAATCGCAAGGAAATCGTCAACAAGATCGAAGAGTCCCTGAGCCATTGCCTGGCAATCGACGAGATTGAAGGCGAAGTCAGCGGGCGGCAGAAGCATATCTACGGCATCTACAAGAAGATGCGCGGCAAGCGCCGGGCCTTCAACGAGATCATGGACGTGTATGCGTTCCGGATCATCGTCGACAAGGTCGATACCTGCTACCGCGTGCTGGGCGCTGTACATAATTTGTACAAACCCCTGCCAGGCCGCTTCAAGGACTACATCGCGATCCCCAAGGCCAACGGCTATCAGTCGCTGCATACCACGCTGTTCGGTATGCATGGGGTGCCGATCGAGATCCAGATCCGCACCCGGGAAATGGAAGAGATGGCCAACAACGGCATCGCCGCCCATTGGCTGTACAAGTCCAGCGGCGACGAGCAGCCCAAAGGCACCCATGCCCGCGCCCGCCAGTGGGTCAAGGGCGTGCTGGAAATGCAGCAGCGTGCCGGCAACTCCCTGGAGTTTATCGAAAGCGTGAAGATCGACCTGTTCCCGGACGAGGTCTACGTGTTCACGCCCAAAGGCCGGATCATGGAGCTGCCCAAGGGCTCCACGGCGGTCGACTTTGCCTACGCGGTTCACACCGACGTCGGTAACAGCTGCATCGCCTGCCGGATCAACCGTCGCCTGGCCCCACTGTCGGAACCGCTGCAAAGCGGCTCCACCGTGGAAATCGTCAGCGCGCCGGGGGCCCGGCCGAATCCGGCGTGGCTCAACTTCGTGGTCACCGGCAAGGCTCGCACCCATATCCGCCACGCGCTGAAGCTGCAACGTCGCTCCGAGTCCATCAGCCTGGGTGAACGCCTGCTGAACAAGGTGCTCAACGGTTTCGACAGTTCCCTGGAGAAGATTCCCGCCGAGCGCGTGCAGGCGATCCTCCACGAGTACCGCCAGGAAACCATCGAAGACCTGCTCGAAGATATCGGCCTGGGCAACCGCATGGCCTACGTCGTCGCCCGTCGCCTGCTGGGCGAAGGCGAGCAACTGCCGAGCCCCGAAGGCCCGCTGGCCATTCGTGGCACCGAAGGCCTGGTGCTGAGCTACGCCAAATGCTGTACGCCAATCCCGGGCGACCCGATTGTCGGGCACCTGTCCGCCGGCAAAGGCATGGTGGTGCACCTGGACAACTGCCGCAATATCAGCGAAATCCGCCACAACCCGGAAAAATGCATCCAGCTGTCATGGGCCAAGGATGTGACCGGCGAATTCAACGTCGAGCTGCGGGTGGAGCTGGAGCACCAGCGCGGCCTGATCGCCCTGCTGGCCAGCAGTGTCAACGCGGCCGACGGTAATATCGAAAAAATCAGCATGGACGAACGCGATGGTCGCATCAGCGTGGTCCAACTGGTGGTCAGCGTGCACGACCGCGTGCACTTGGCCCGTGTGATCAAGAAACTGCGTGCCCTGACCGGGGTTATCCGCATCACTCGCATGCGCGCATAACACCCCCCTATAACCCGGACATTACAAGGAGTCATTCATGACCAAGACTGTTATCACCAGCGACAAGGCACCTGCTGCCATCGGTACTTATTCCCAGGCGATCAAGGCGGGCAACACCGTCTACATGTCCGGCCAGATCCCACTGGACCCAAAGACCATGGAACTGGTTGAAGGCTTTGAAGCCCAGACCGTACAAGTCTTCGAGAACCTCAAGTCGGTAGCTGAAGCAGCAGGCGGTTCGTTCAAGGACATCGTCAAGCTGAACATCTTCCTCACCGACCTCAGCCACTTCGCTAAGGTCAACGAGATCATGGGCAAGTACTTCGAACAACCCTACCCAGCCCGCGCCGCCATTGGCGTTGCCGCCCTGCCCAAGGGTTCCCAGGTTGAGATGGACGCGATTCTGGTCATCGAGTAATACATTCGGCGCAACCCACGGGGTTGCGCCGACTTCGTTTTAAAAGGATTTCGTAATGCGCAAAGCGCTCGTTGCCTCCACGCTGCTGGCCCTTCTTCTTGGCGGCTGCGCCAGCAGTCCTGCCACCCGGGATGTGAGCGGTACCTGGATCAACCAGGTTGCCATCGATGCGGCGTCCAAGGGCGGCCCTTTGCGTGAAGCCCTGCAAGCCTACGGCCCGAACCTCGAATGGGAGGTCAACACCCGGGCCAACCAGGCGCGCTACTTCAACGGCTTTGAACGCCCTGAAGGCACCCTGGCCGGCGAAAAGTCCGGCACCTGGAACGTTGATTTCTACGGCAGCTCGACCACCGAACTCAAGCGCAAGGGCAAACAGCTGCTGCAAGTGGCCAACGACAACGAGCCCGAACAGCTCTTTGATCGCCCCAAGGACCCTGCCCCTGAAGGCGCACCGTTGGGTGCCAACTTCGAACGGGCGCTGTACGCGGCCTACATGGGCGGCAGTTGGAAAATCACCAGCGGCAGCGGCCTGGGCGAGACAGTACAGTTCCAGGCCAACGGCCAGGTTACCGGCCTGCCGGGTGCCGACCAGTATTCACTGTGCCTGGCAGGCGACTGCGCCTCCATGAGCGGTGGCTACGACAGCATCTGGCTGCAACAAGGTGGCCAGGGCAACCCGTGGATCTTCAGTCGCAACGACAAGCAACTGGAGATTTTCCAGGCGATCAATACATCCCAGGCCGACGAAGTGCCTTCGTTCACCCCCGGGCCGCGCCAGTGGCTGCTGGAAAAACAGTGATACGAAACAAAGGAGCCTACGGGCTCCTTTTTCTTTAGCCAGCAATCCTTTGCCTCGGACTACGCCATGTTCAAACCACTCCTCATTGGCCTGGCCTTGCTGGGCGGCTGCACCCACGTATCGCAACCCGTCGACATCAGCGGGATCTGGATCAACCAGGCCGCCATCGATGCCGCCGCCCAGGGCCGGCCGCTGCTCAACAGCCTGCAAGCCAACGGCAGGAACCTGGAGTGGAATGTCGACACCCGCACCGGCCAAGCTCATGCCAGCAGTGCCTTTGAGGTAGATGAAGGCCAACTCCTGCCAAAAGCACCTGGCGCATGGACCGTCGATCACAACGGCCATGGCCGTGACGAACTGCAATTAAAGGATCAGCAACTGCTCCAACTGCCTCGCAAGGATCTGCCCGGCCAGGTGTTCCAGCGTGCCCACCCATCGACCACGGAGGGTGCGCAATGGGGGAGTACATTCCGGCAGGCACTGAACTCAGCTTACATGGGTGGCCCGTGGAAAATCCTTGAGGGCGAAGGCGCCGGCGGCACCGTAGTGTTCAATGCGCACGGCAACCTGTCGGGCCTGGGGAAGAATGACCGATACGAATTGTGCCTGGGCGGGGACTGCGCCACTCAGGGCGCCGGCAATGACACCCTGTACCTGGGCAAAGGCGACGCGGGGGATAGTTGGATTTTCGTGCGCAACGGCAACACGCTGGAAATTTTCCAGGCGATCAATCATTCCAGGCCAGACGAAATTCCTCAGTTGAGCCCTGGGCAGCGCCAGTGGCTGCTGGAAAAACAGTAAGACCACTGTGGGAGCTGGCTTGCCTGTAATAGCATCACCTCTGTTTCACTGACACACCGAGCTGCCTGCATCGCAGGCAAGCCCGGCTCCCACAGGAGAGGTCAGCCCTTGAGGATAGCGGCGTAGCCTTCGCGGTAGCTTGGATAGGTTGGCGTCCAGCCCAGCGCCTTGGCTCGCGCATTGCTGCACTGCTTGCTGCCCGCACGCCGCACGCTGGCGTCTTCGGCCCACTCGGTGACCCCAAGGTACTCGCGCAGCCAATCCACGACTTCGGCCAGCGGCGCAGGCGCGTTGTCGACACCGATGTAGACCTTGTCCAACGTACCGCCCTGCTCCACATGCAGCAGCAAAAAGGCCAGCAGCCCTGCCGCATCATCGACGTGGATGCGGTTGCCATATAAAGGTGGCTCAACCGCCACGCGATAGCCTTGGCGCACCTGGCTCAACAACCACTCGCGACCAGGACCATAGATACCGGTCAAGCGCACAGTCGTGGCCGGGATACCGCTGTCCAATGCCACTTGCTCGGCTTCCAGCATCACCTGCCCGGAGTACCCAACGGCCTGGGTGGGCGAGGTTTCATCGACCCATTCACCGTTTTGCTGGCCGTAGACGCTGCTACTGGACACAAACAGCAGGTGCTTGGGCTGCTGACCATAGTCATCGAGCCACTCCAGCACATGCTGCAAACCTTCGACATAGGCTTTGCGATAGCCCGCTTCATCGTGGTCGGTCGCAGCCGCGCAGTACACCAGGTAGTCCACGCCACCAATCGGCCAGGTGTCGGGGCAGTCCTTTTTGAACAGGTCGCCGGCAATGCCAATCACCCCTTCCGGCAGGCGCGAGACATTGCGTCGCAGGCCATGCACCTCCCATCCCGCGACCAGCAATTGACTCGCCAGCCGACTACCTACATCACCACAACCGGCAATCACCACAGAAGGCGCAGACATCACAAAACTCCGTTCTCAAAGGTCTAGATTAGCCCTCGCAGGTGACCAGCGGCCAGAAAAAGCACAAATAAAGTTACTGTATTACTTCTGTTAACAAGAATTACTTGCAATAATAACGGCCCATTTGTCCTCGGCCCTTTTGCGGCCTGGCAGGGCAATCCCTTATTTTTTCCTCTCAGGTCCGGCCAGCATGACACGCAATAACCTCCCCGCTTCGCCAACCAAGCCTCACAGCCCGTCCCGCGCCTGGCGCGCGATAACTGCGTTGCTGCTCAGCGTCCTGCTGGCTCCGACCGCCGCGTTCGCCGATGCCACGGCACCGGCCACCCCGCCTGCCGCCGCTGCACCAGCCCCGGCTGCAGCCCCAGCACCTGAGCAAAACGCCGCAGCTCCCGGCGCGCCGGCTGCCGTACCTGCGGCCACCGACCCGGTCGCAGCCGACGGTGTTACCCCGCAAGATGAAACCGGCGTGGTCCTGGAAGAAGACAACACCCTGGGCATGGCCCACGACCTGTCGCCGTGGGGCATGTACCAGAACGCCGACATCATCGTGAAGATCGTGATGGTCGGCCTGGCTATCGCCTCGATCATCACCTGGACCATCTGGATCGCCAAAGGCTTCGAACTGCTGGGCGCCAAACGCCGCCTGCGCACTGAAATCGTCAACCTGAAAAAAGCCACCACCCTTAAAGAAGCCAGCGAAAGCGCGGCCATCAAGGGCACCCTGGCGCATCTCTTGGTGCACGACGCGCTGGAAGAAATGCGCCTGTCGGCCAACACCCGCGAAAAGGAAGGCATCAAGGAACGCGTGAGCTTCCGCCTGGAGCGCCTGGTAGCGGCCTGCGGTCGCAACATGAGCAACGGCACCGGTGTGCTGGCGACCATCGGTTCTACCGCACCGTTCGTCGGTCTGTTCGGTACCGTGTGGGGCATCATGAACAGCTTCATCGGCATCGCCAAGACCCAGACCACCAACCTCGCCGTCGTTGCCCCCGGCATCGCCGAAGCCCTGCTGGCAACCGCCCTGGGCCTGGTCGCCGCGATTCCGGCGGTGGTGATCTACAACGTGTTCGCACGCTCGATCGCCGGCTACAAGGCCCAGGTGTCGGATGCTTCGGCAGAAGTCCTGTTGCTGGTCAGCCGTGACCTCGATCACCTGCCTACCGAGCGCAGCTCGCAACCGCACATGGTGAAAGTGGGGTAATCGGCCATGGGCCTGCATTTGAATCAAGGCGACGACGAGCTCGTCGAGAACCACGAAATCAACGTCACGCCGTTTATCGACGTGATGCTGGTGCTGCTGATCATCTTCATGGTGGCAGCACCCTTGGCCACGGTGGACATCAAGGTTGACCTCCCCGCCTCCAGCGCGAAACCCGCGCCGCGGCCGGAGAAACCGGTGTTCCTCAGCGTCAAGGCTGACCAGCGCCTGTTCCTGGGCGAAGAAGAAGTCAAATCCGAAACCCTGGGTGCGGTGCTCGACGCGCGGACCCAGGGCAAGAAAGACACGACGATCTTCTTCCAAGCCGACAAAGGCGTGGACTACGGCGACCTGATGAGCGTGATGGATGCCCTGCGGGCGGCCGGCTACCTCAAGGTCGGTCTGGTCGGACTTGAGACGGCAGCCAAAAAATGATCACGACGCGCCACAAACTGACGCGTTATGGCACCAGCCTCGCCGTCGTGCTGGGCGTCCACGCCGTCGCGATCATCCTCGCGTACCAATGGTCGGCACCCCATATGGTGCAGTTGCCACCAGCGGCCATGGTCATCGACCTGGCGCCGATGCCGGCACCACCGCCTCCGGCCCCGCCGAAGGTGGTGACGCCGCCGCAACCGCCGGCGCCGGTGGAAGAATTGCCCTTGCCGAAACTGGCCGAGGCACCCAAGCCGACGATTTCCGTGCCCAAGCCGGTCAAGCCAAAGCCCAAGCCGCAGCCGCCCAAGCCTGAGAAAAAGGTCGAGCAGCCCAAGGAGAAACCTTCCGAGGACCCGCCGAGCGAAAGCCCTCAGAACAACGCGCCTTCGGAAAAGTCGGCCCAACCGCAACCCGGCCCTTCGCCGGCGCAAGTCGCGGCCAAGGCCACCTGGGAAAGCACGCTGCTCGGTCACCTGGCGAAATACAAGAAGTACCCGCCAGGCGCCCAGGCCCGTGGCAAGGAAGGCTTGAACCGCTTGCGGTTCGTGGTGGATGCTGAAGGCAAGGTGCTGTCTTATGAACTGGTGGGCCGTTCCGGCAACGCCGACCTGGACCGCGCCACCCTGGAGATGATCCGTCGTGCCCAGCCGCTGCCCAAGCCACCGGCCGACATGTTGAAAAACGGCAGCATCGAAATCGTTGCGCCGTTTGTCTACAACATCGAGAAGCGTCGCCGCTAACCCCTGTGGGAGCGGGCTTGCCCGCGATGACGGTGTAACAGTCAACATCCACAATGACTGACACACCGCCATCGCGAACAAGCCCACCCCCACACAAAGCCGCCAACGCCATTAAGCAAAATCCCCCGCACAAACCGCTCAATCCCCAATCTAGTTCTGATAACGTGCGCCTATCGATTGCAGCCGGTATGCTTGGCCCGCAACCTCATGGACGCCCGCTATGACTCTTACAGAATTACGCTACATCGTGACCCTCGCCCAAGAGCAACACTTCGGCCATGCCGCCGAACGTTGCCATGTCAGCCAGCCGACGCTGTCGGTGGGTGTGAAGAAGCTTGAAGACGAACTCGGTGTGCTGATTTTCGAGCGCAGCAAGAGCGCCGTGCGCCTCACTCCGGTAGGCGAAGGCATTGTGGCCCAGGCCCAGAAGGTACTGGAGCAGGCCCAGAGCATTCGTGAGCTGGCCCAGGCCGGCAAGAACCAGCTGACTGCCCCGCTGAAAGTCGGCGCGATCTACACCGTCGGCCCGTACCTGTTCCCACACCTGATCCCGCAACTGCATCGCGTTGCGCCGCAGATGCCGCTGTATATCGAGGAAAACTTCACCCACGTACTGCGCGACAAACTGCGCAACGGTGAGTTGGACGCGATCATCATCGCCCTGCCGTTCAACGAAGCCGACGTGCTGACGTTGCCACTCTATGACGAGCCGTTCTACGTGCTGATGCCCGCCTCCCACCCGTGGACGCAAAAAGACACGATCGACGCCGGCCTGCTCAACGACAAGAGCCTGCTGCTGCTCGGTGAAGGCCATTGCTTCCGCGACCAGGTGCTGGAAGCCTGCCCGACCCTGACCAAGGGCAACGACGGCGCCAAGCACACCACGGTGGAATCCAGCTCCCTGGAGACCATCCGCCATATGGTGGCGTCTGGCCTGGGCATCTCGATCCTGCCGCTGTCGGCCGTGGACAGCCATCACTATGCAGCCGGCGTGATCGAAGTGCGTCCGCTCACCCCGCCCGTGCCGTTCCGCACCGTGGCGATTGCCTGGCGTGCCAGTTTCCCGCGCCCGAAAGCGATTGATATCCTCGCCGACTCGATCCGCCTGTGCTCGGTGGCCAAGCCGCCCGCTGCGAGCTAAGCCTTGTATGACTGAGCTGTCGCAGGTGTCGGTGACGGCACTCAAGGGTGTCGGTGAAGCCATGGCCGAGAAGCTGGCCAAGGTCGGCCTGGAAAACCTCCAGGACGTGCTCTTTCACCTGCCCCTGCGCTATCAGGACCGCACCCGCGTAGTGCCCATCGGCCATCTGCGCCCCGGGCAGGACGCGGTGGTCGAAGGCACCGTCAGCGGTGCCGATGTAGTGATGGGCAAGCGCCGCAGCCTGGTGGTGCGCCTGCAGGACGGCACCGGTGGCCTGAGCCTGCGCTTCTACCATTTCAGCAACGCGCAAAAGGAAGGCCTCAAGCGCGGCACTCGCGTGCGTTGCTACGGTGAAGCGCGCCCGGGCGCCTCGGGCCTGGAAATCTACCATCCGGAATACCGCGCCATTACCGGCGACGAACCGCCGCCGGTAGACACCACCCTCACTCCCATCTACCCGCTCACCGAGGGCCTGACGCAACAGCGCCTGCGCCAGCTGTGCATGCAGACCCTGACCCTGCTCGGCCCGCAGAGCCTGCCCGATTGGCTGCCGCAGGAGCTGGCCCGTGACTACCAGTTGGCGCCCCTGGCGGATGCGATTCGCTATCTGCACCATCCACCGGCCGATGCCGATGTCGATGAGCTGGCCCTGGGTCATCACTGGGCCCAGCATCGCCTGGCCTTTGAAGAGTTGCTGACCCACCAATTGTCCCAGCAACGCCTGCGCGAAAGCATGCGCTCCCTGCGTGCGCCAGCGATGCCCAAAGCCACGCGCCTGCCCGCGCAATACCTGGCCAACCTCGGCTTTGCGCCGACCGGCGCGCAGCAGCGGGTAGGCAACGAAATTGCCTACGACCTGAGTCAGAAAGAACCAATGCTGCGCCTGATCCAAGGCGATGTCGGTGCTGGCAAGACCGTGGTCGCGGCCCTGGCCGCGCTGCAGGCCCTGGAGGCCGGCTACCAGGTGGCGTTGATGGCACCGACCGAGATCCTCGCCGAGCAGCACTTCATCACCTTCAAGCGCTGGCTCGAACCCCTGGGCCTGGAAGTGGCATGGTTGGCGGGCAAGCTCAAGGGCAAGAACCGCACTGCCGCCCTGGAGCAGATCGCCGCTGGCGCCCCGATGGTGGTAGGTACCCACGCGCTGTTCCAGGACGAAGTGAAATTCAAGAACCTGGCCCTGGTGATCATCGACGAACAGCACCGCTTTGGCGTGCAGCAACGCCTGGCCCTGCGCGAAAAGGGCGTGGGCGGGCGGATGAATCCGCACCAGTTGATCATGACGGCCACCCCGATCCCACGCACATTGGCCATGAGTGCCTACGCCGACCTCGACACCTCGATCCTCGACGAGCTGCCGCCCGGCCGCACCCCGGTCAACACCGTATTGGTCACCGACACCCGCCGCGTCGAAGTCATCGAGCGCGTGCGCGGCGCCTGCGCCGAGGGGCGCCAGGCGTATTGGGTATGCACGCTGATCGAAGAGTCCGAAGAACTGACCTGCCAGGCGGCCGAAACCACCTACGAAGACCTCACCAGCGCCCTGGGCGAGCTCAAGGTCGGGCTGATCCACGGGCGCATGAAGCCTGCGGAAAAAGCTGCAGTGATGGCCGAGTTCAAGGCCGGCAACCTGCAATTGCTGGTCGCCACCACAGTCATCGAAGTCGGCGTGGATGTGCCCAACGCCAGCCTGATGATCATCGAAAACCCCGAGCGCCTGGGCCTGGCGCAACTGCACCAGCTACGCGGTCGTGTCGGCCGGGGCAGTGCCGCCAGCCACTGTGTGCTGCTCTACCATCCGCCGCTGTCGCAGATTGGCCGCCAGCGCCTGGGGATCATGCGCGAGACCAACGACGGCTTCGTGATCGCCGAAAAAGACCTGGAACTGCGCGGCCCCGGCGAAATGCTCGGCACCCGCCAGACCGGCCTGCTGCAATTTAAAGTGGCCGACCTGATGCGCGACGCCGACCTGCTGCCCGCCGTGCGCGACGCCGCCCAGGCCCTGCTGGAACGCTGGCCGCACCACGTCAGCCCGCTGCTGGATCGCTGGCTGCGCCACGGCCAGCAATACGGCCAGGTCTGACAGACCGCCGATAGCCGACACCATCACAAACCGCAGTTAGACACCCCCCCGCCGAACCAAGCTGGTTATACTCCAAGCAAATGTAGGAAATTGGATCCGGCCATGTCAGAAGTTGCCCACGCCACAGCCCCGCCGACCGCACCCTCGGTCATTCGGGACCTGCTCGCGAAACTCGCCATCAGCTACACGGAAGTCACCGAACACCCCGGCCTTAACCCGGCCCGAAAGGTTCAAGCGGTACTGCTCGATGACGCGGTGGGCGCCCTGATGGTGCTGTTCCCCCAGAGCCAGTTGCTGGATCTCAATCGCCTTACCGAACTGACCGGGCGCAACCTCACCGCCGTCGCACCGGAGCGCCTGGAGCGCATGCTCGGCAAACACAGCCTGAGCCTGCTGCCCGGCCTGCCGCCGTTGACCAGCTCGCCATGCCTGTATGAAGAATGCCTGCTGCGCGAGCCGACCCTGCTGGTGCACTCGGGCGAAGCCACGGTGCTGCTGGAAATCGCCAGCGATGACTTCAAGCGCATGCTGAGCAAAGCCAGCGCCGCCAACTTCGGCGAGCCCTTGAGCAGCATCCGGCCCAACTTCGATCGCCCTAACGATGACCGCGACGAAATCTCCCAGGCCATGCAGGCGTTTACCGCCCGCCGCATCCAGCAAAGGCTGGAAGCCACCATCGAGATTCCGCCGCTGGCCGACACCGCGCAGAAGATCATCAAGCTGCGGGTTGACCCGAACGCCACCATCGACGACATCACCGGCGTGGTCGAGACCGACCCGGCCCTGGCCGCCCAAGTGGTGAGCTGGGCGGCATCGCCGTACTACGCCTCGCCGGGCAAGATCCGTTCGGTAGAGGATGCGATTGTGCGCGTGCTGGGCTTCGACCTGGTGATCAACCTGGCCCTGGGCCTGGCGCTGGGCAAGACCCTGAGCCTGCCCAAGGACCATCCGCAACAGGCCACGCCCTACTGGCACCAGTCGATCTACACCGCTGCGGTGATCGAAGGCCTGACCCGCGCCATGCCCCGCGCCCAGCGTCCGGAAGCCGGCCTGACCTACCTGGCGGGCCTGCTGCACAACTTTGGTTACCTGTTACTGGCCCACGTCTTCCCACCGCACTTCTCGCTGATCTGCCGGCACCTGGAGGTCAACCCGCACCTGTGCCACAGCTATATCGAGCAGCACTTGCTGGGCATCAGCCGCGAACAGATCGGCGCCTGGCTGATGCGTTACTGGGATATGCCGCAAGAGCTGTCCACGGCCCTGCGCTTCCAGCACGACCCGAGCTACGACGGCCAATACGCCGAATACCCGAACCTGGTATGCCTGGCGGTGCGTTTGCTGCGCGGGCGGGGGATTGGCTCCGGGCCTGAGGCCGAGATTCCGGACGAGCTGCTGGAGCGCCTGGGTCTGAGCCGCGACAAGGCCGAGGACGTGGTGAGCAAGGTGCTCGATGCTGAGGTGTTGTTGCGCGAACTGGCGTCGCAGTTCAGCCAGGGGTAAAGCTGGTGCCTGTTGTACCGCTATCGCAGGCAAGCCAGCTCCCACATTTGACCGAGTTCCAACGTTGGAATGCACTCAAAATGTGGGAGCTGGCTTGCCTGCGATGAATGCAACTCGGTCTTTCAGGCCTTCTTTTTCTTCGGCTTCAAATACTTGGTCAAGCCCTGGAACCACATCACCAGGGCCGGGTTGCCCTTGATCTGGATCGACTTGTCCTGAATCCCCGTCATAAACGCCAGTTGCTTGTTCTTCGCCTGCATCGTGGCGAAGCCATAGGCGGCGTCTTTGAAGGCGATGGCGAACGCAGGCTCCGGGTGTACACCCGAGCGACTGGTGATGCGCTGGTCTTTGACGATGAAGTGGCGGGCGACCTTGCCGTCGAGGGTCTGCAGCTGGAATGCCAGGTCTTTGTCACCCAACTGCTGCTGGAACGCGGGGTTGTTGCGGCTGGCTTTGGCCATCATCAGGCCCAGCACCCACAGGAGAAAACGAAATTTCATGCACACGGCCTCAGTGTAATTATTGGGTGGCCGCAGCAGTTTAACGATTTGCGCGCGGAACGCCACCGATCTCCCGCGTTAGCCGGAGATCGGCTGGCGTTTACCGCTTATAGCAACAACTTGGCTCAAACGTCAGGGCAACGCATCCGTGCCCACTCGGTCACTCCAAGCGCCACCCACACAAGCGTCGTGGCCCAAGAACGCGCCCCAACAAAAATGGGCACCCGACCCAGTCGGCGTGCCCATTTTTCATACCTCCACGCCTCCCTTCGAGGCGGTGCCGCGCTTACGGGTTGACGCTGTCTTTAAGCGACTTGCCCGGTTTGAACGCTACGGTGTTGCTCGCCTTGATTTTCACCGGCTCGCCGGTTTGCGGGTTTTTGCCGGTGCGGGCGCCACGGTGGCGCTGCAGGAAGGTGCCGAAACCAACCAGGGTGACGCTGTCCTTGCGGTGCAAGGCGCCAGTGATTTCTTCAAGAACGGCGTTGAGGACGCGGTTGGCCTGTTCTTTGGTCAGGTCTGCTTTTTCTGCAATGGCGGCTGCGAGTTCTGGTTTACGCATAGGTGAAGCCTCTTTGACGGTTTTTTGTTGTTATGTCCGTGCTGCTCTCTGCTGGAGCAGCGCCAAGGCGCCGCAGGCTCTACTCTGCGGCAGACGGGAGTGAGGATGGCATGCCATTGGTGCCTGCGCCAGTCTCGCGGCGACCTTTCTAGAGGGAAAAAGGTGCTTATTCCGACAGAACGACCAGCATTTACGCCAGCAGAGGCGGAAGTTCCTTATTCAGGGCCAGTTTTTCCATGACTGCCGTACCGGTAAGCGCATAGCCCAGCAGGCGACCGCTGGCATCGCGGCACAAGGCCTTGATGTCGCCGCCCTGCCCTTCGACACTCCACACGCCTTCAGTGCCCCGTGGCGGTGGTGAGACCACCAGTGGGCACGCCGGGGTTTTCACCGTGACCGGCATCGGCCCGTAGTTGACCGCCGTGGCGTTGCCCGCCAGGGTCTGGGCCAGGGCGCGGGCGCAGCTCATCAGGGGCATGACGTACAACAGGTTCAGGCCATCGACCTCGGCGCAGTCGCCCAGGGCGTAGATATTGGCGTGGGAGGTCTTGAGGTGGCGGTCGACCATGATCCCACGGCTGATTTGCAGGCCGGCCGCAGCCGCCAGGTCCACCCGGGGGCGCAGGCCGATGGCGGAAACCACAAGGTCGCAGTCAATCACCGTGCCGTCGGACAGGTGGGCTTCCAGGCCGTCAGCCGTGCGTTGCAGGCGGTTAAGCACCGGACCCAGGTGGAAGCGTGCGCCCAGGCCTTCCAACCCGGCCTGCACCGCTGCAGCCGCCGCCGGGTGCAGCAGGGTCGGCATGACTTGCTCGCACGGTGCCACCAGGTCGATGGTGTAGCCGCCCAGGATCAGGTCGTTGGCAAATTCACAGCCGATCAGGCCCGCACCCAATAGCAACACCCGGCGCTTGCCAACAGCGGCGTGGCGAAAGCGCGCGTAGTCTTCCAGGTCGTTGATCGGGAAAATCAATTCAGCGGCATCGCCCTCGACGGGCACCTGCACAGTCTGGGCTCCCCAGGCCAGGATCAGGTCGCGGTAGGCCACCGCCTCCTCGCCGATCCACAGGCGCTTATGCCCAGGGTCGATCCCACTGATTCGGGTATGGGTGCGCACCTCGGCCTTGAGTTGCTCGGCCATGGCGCCAGGGGTCGCCATGCTCAGGCCATCGGCATCCTTGTTTTTGCCAAAACCGGTGGAGAGCATGGGCTTGGAGTAGGAACGCCCATCATCCGCGGTGATCAGCAACAGCGGGGTTTCGCTGTCGAGCTTGCGAAACTCCCGAGCCAGGTTGTAACCGGCCAAGCCCGTACCGATGATCACGACAGGTGCGCTCATTCCATTCTCCTTGTAGTGCGTTTCTTAAATTCAGCGAATCAACCGATTTCGATCATTTCAAAATCCATTTTGCCGACGCCGCAGTCCGGGCACAGCCAGTCTTCCGGGACGTCCTGCCACAGGGTACCTGGGGCGATCCCGTCATCCGGCCAACCGTCCTTCTCGTCATAGATCAGGCCACAGACTACACATTGCCACTTCTTCATTACTTGCTTCCTCAGGGTCCAGGCTTACTGGCCGACGGTCGATAGATCCAGCATTGCCGTGCGGCTCAGGGCGTTTTGTACTGATCGGGGCGCCCAGATGCAAGCATGTTCGACCCAATGTCCCGGCACACGCCGGCAACAATCCAGGCTGCCATGGTAAGCTCGGCGCCTCATTAACTGCCAATAATGACTCCCCGTGCCGCATTCGATTGCCGTTCCCGATGCCTGCCAATGGCTGAACCAGAGCCTTCTGCGCCCTCTGCCCGCCCCCCCTGCCCTTGACTGGCTGTTCGATGAAGGCTCGCTGACCCGCCGCCTGACGCACCTGTCCAACGATGGTTTCAGTGTTACGCCGCTGTACGAAGGCTGGCAGCCCCTGCGAGACGACGAATGCGCCGCCCTCGACCTGCCAGCGGCCAGTATTGGCTGGGTACGCGAGGTGTATTTGCGCGGTCACGGCCAGGCCTGGGTGTTCGCCCGCAGCGTGGCGGCGCGCAGTGCCTTGCAGGGCGATGGCTTGCATATGGATGAGTTGGGCAGTCGCTCCCTGGGCGAGTTGCTGTTTTGTGACCAGGCCTTCACCCGCCAGGCCATCGAGGTCTGCCACTACCCACGCGCCTGGCTGCCGCAGGCCGATCAGGCCAATGGCTTGTGGGCGCGGCGCTCGCGCTTTGATCGCGGCGCGTTGAGCGTGTTGGTGGCGGAAGTGTTCCTGCCGAGCCTGTGGCAAGCCGTGCAGCAATCTGCGGAGGATTGCTGATGTACCAGCGCCTGCTCCAATCCCTGAACCGCTTGAACCCACGGGCCTGGGACTTTGTGCAACTGACGCGGATGGACAAGCCCATCGGCATCTATCTGCTACTGTGGCCCACCCTGTGGGCACTGTGGATTGCCGGCAAGGGCTCGCCATCGTTGAGCAATATCGTGATTTTTGTGTTGGGCGTGACCCTGACCCGGGCGGCGGGCTGCGTGATCAATGACTGGGCTGACCGCAAGGTCGACGGCCATGTGAAGCGCACCGCGCAACGCCCGTTGGCCAGCGGCAAGATCAGCTCCAAAGAGGCCCTGGTGTTCTTTGCGGTGCTGATGGCCATCAGCTTTTTGCTGGTGCTGCTGACCAATGCCGCCACCATCTGGCTGTCCCTGGGCGGCCTGGCCCTGGCCGTCAGCTACCCCTTCATGAAGCGCTACACCTATTACCCGCAAGTGGTGCTCGGCGCGGCGTTTTCCTGGGGCATGCCCATGGCGTTTACCGCCGAGACCGGCAGCCTGCCGGCCATTGCGTGGCTGCTGTATATCGCCAACCTGCTGTGGACCGTGGCCTACGACACCTACTACGCCATGACCGACCGCGATGACGATCTGAAAATCGGCGTCAAATCCACCGCGATCCTGTTTGGCGATGCCGACCGGATCATCATCCTTACCTTGCAGGGGCTGGCGCTGCTTTGCCTGCTACTGGCGGGCTCACGCTTCGAACTGGGCGGCTGGTTCCACCTGGGGCTGGTGGCGGCGGCGGGGTGTTTTGCCTGGGAGTTCTGGTACACCCGGGATCGGGACCGGTTGAAGTGCTTCAAGGCGTTTTTGCACAACCATTGGGCAGGGTTGGCGATTTTTCTCGGGATTGTGGCCGACTACGCCTTCCGATAATGCCCTGTAGCTTGTAGGAGCCGGCTTGCCGGCGATGAGGCCAGCAGCCCTGCGGTGATTTCAGGGCCGCCATCGCCGGCAAGCCGGCTCCTACAGGGGAGTTTAGGGCTTGGCGACCTTCCAGGCGCCGTCCATTTTGCCGTCGCCGGTCGCATCGCCGGCCTTCTTGTCGGCGATGAAGGTATACAGCGGCTTGCCGTCATAGGCCCATTGGCTGGTGTTGTCGTCACGGGTGATGACGGTCCACTTGCCCATCGGTTTATCGGTGGACTCGGCCTTCAACGGCGGCCAGTTGGTGGCGCACTTGTCGTTGCAGTTGGACTTGCCGTCGGCATCCTTGGCAAAGGTATAGAGCGCCATGCCCTTGTGGTCCACCAACATCCCGTCTTTAGTCATGGCTGGGTCCGCCGCGACAGCCAGTGTCGGCAGCGTCAACGCCGCCGTGACCAGCAGGGCTTTCCAGGAAAAAATACCTTGAGTCATCAGAACCTTCCTTTTGCGGTTGTCAGGATTCGGACTCAAAGCGTAGTTCAGGACTAGGCCGATTGCGCAGGCCAGTAAAATACTGTCACACGACTGCAATAATTCCGTTATCTAATGCGGCGCAAGACAGTTAAATGACAAGAGGACTTAGCATGGTTGGCAGGAGCATTCTGATCGTTGACGACGAAGCGCCCATTCGCGAAATGATCGCCGTTGCGTTGGAAATGGCCGGCTATGACTGCCTGGAGGCAGAGAACTCCCAGCAGGCCCACGCCATTATCGTCGACCGCAAGCCGGACCTGATCCTGCTGGACTGGATGCTGCCCGGCACCTCTGGCATCGAGCTGGCCCGGCGCCTCAAGCGCGATGAGCTGACCGGGGATATCCCGATCATCATGCTCACCGCCAAGGGCGAAGAGGACAACAAGATCCAGGGCCTGGAAGTGGGCGCCGATGACTACATCACCAAGCCGTTTTCCCCACGGGAACTCGTTGCACGTCTGAAGGCCGTGCTGCGCCGCGCCGGCCCGACCGATGGCGAGGCGCCGATTGAAGTCGGCGGCCTGCTGCTGGACCCGATCAGCCACCGCGTGACCATCGACGGCAAGCCTGCCGAAATGGGCCCCACCGAATACCGCCTGTTGCAGTTCTTCATGACCCACCAGGAACGCGCCTATACCCGTGGGCAATTGCTGGACCAGGTGTGGGGCGGCAATGTGTATGTCGAGGAACGCACCGTGGACGTGCACATCCGCCGCCTGCGCAAAGCCTTGGGCGATGCCTACGAGAATCTGGTACAAA
Source organism: Pseudomonas sp. HC1(2025) (assembly GCF_058742075.1). Lineage (NCBI taxonomy): Bacteria > Pseudomonadati > Pseudomonadota > Gammaproteobacteria > Pseudomonadales > Pseudomonadaceae > Pseudomonas > Pseudomonas sp. HC1(2025). Next base: position 5,718,462 of record NZ_CP196017.1, read on the forward strand.
CCGTGCGCGGTACCGGCTATCGGTTTTCCACCAAAGGCTGAGCCAGCCCTTCCCAGACTTAACAGCCGACAAGGACGCATGTTCAAGTGAACCAAAACTGGCATGGCACCCTGATCCGCCACATGCTCCTGCTGGTCACCGGCTGCCTGTTGGTGGGCCTGATCAGCGGTTACTACGGCTGGAGCCTGGCCATTGGCCTGGGTCTCTACCTGGGCTGGACCCTCAAGCAATTGCTGCGCCTGCACGAGTGGCTGCGCCAGCACAAACCCGATGAAGCACCACCCGACGGCTACGGCCTGTGGGGCGAGGTGTTCGACAGCATCTATCACCTGCAACGCCGCGACCAGCGGGTGCGGGGCCGCCTGCAAGCGGTGATCGACCGGGTCCAGGAGTCGACGGCCGCGCTCAAGGACGCGGTGATCATGCTCGACAGCGACGGCAACCTGGAATGGTGGAACCGCGCCGCCGAGACCCTGCTGGGCCTCAAGACGCCCCAGGACAGCGGCCAGCCGGTGACCAACCTGGTACGCCATCCGCGTTTCAAGGAATACTTCGAGCAGGATAACTACGAGGAAGCCCTGGAAATCCCGTCGCCCACCAACGACCGGGTGCGCATCCAGCTGTACCTCACGCGCTATGGCAACAATGAACACTTGATGCTGGTGCGCGACGTCACCCGCATCCATCAGTTGGAACAGATGCGCAAGGATTTCGTCGCCAACGTCTCCCACGAATTGCGTACGCCGCTGACGGTGATCTGTGGCTACCTGGAGACGCTGCTGGACAACGTAGAAGGCGTCAACCCGCGCTGGAATCGTGCCTTGCAGCAGATGCAGCAACAGGGCTCACGCATGCAGACCCTGCTCAACGACCTGCTGCTGCTGGCCAAGCTGGAAGCCACCGACTACCCCTCGGACAACCACCCCGTGGCCGTACAGAGCCTGCTGCAGACCATCAAAAACGATGCCCAGGCCCTGTCCGGCGAGCGCGGCCAGATCATTACCCTGGAAGCCGACCCGTCGGTGCTGCTCAAGGGCAGCGAGGGCGAATTGCGCAGTGCTTTTTCCAACCTGGTGTTCAACGCCGTGAAGTACACCCAGGACAAAGGCACGATCCGCATCCGCTGGTGGGCCGATCAGCAGGGGGCGCACCTGAGCGTGCAGGATTCGGGGATTGGTATCGACAGTAAACACCTGCCACGCCTGACCGAGCGTTTCTACCGCGTCGACTCCAGCCGCAACTCCAACACCGGCGGTACGGGGCTGGGCTTGGCGATCGTCAAGCACGTGCTGTTGCGCCATCGGGCCCGCCTGGAAATCAGCAGCGTCCTGGGCCATGGCAGCACCTTTACCTGCCACTTTGCGCCGACGCAGGTCAGTCGTTCGCAAGCAATCGCGACGAAGGATTAATCTGAAAATAACCCCCACCCTCCTGTGGGAGCTGGCTTGCCTGCGATAGCATCACCTCGGTGCATCTGTAAGACCTAGGCGCCTGCATCGCAGGCAAGCCAGCTCCCACATAAGCCCAATGCAGCAGGCATTCACGGATCCACCCGGCAGCCGCCACTAGGCAAGCGCCCCTTCAGCCGCTACATTGCCTGACTTGTGCCCGCCCTTGAGGCACAGCCATCACCCCTTTTTGAATACACGGAACCCGCAAAACCCCATCATGGACCCTTCCCCTGGTATCACCCTCGCGACACTCTTCGCCGATTTCGGCATGATTCTTTTTGCACTGATCCTGGTACTGCTCAACGGTTTCTTCGTTGCGGCGGAATTTGCCATGGTCAAACTGCGCTCCACCCGGGTCGAGGCCATCGCCCACACCAACGGCTGGCGCGGGCAGATCCTGCGCACCGTACACAGCCAGCTCGACGCGTATCTGTCGGCCTGTCAGTTGGGTATCACCCTCGCCTCCCTGGGCTTGGGCTGGGTCGGTGAGCCGGCTTTTGCGCACATCCTGGAGCCGTTGCTGGGGGCCATGGGCGTCGAGTCGCCTGAAGTCATCAAGGGCGTGTCGTTCTTCGCCGCCTTCTTCGTGATTTCCTACCTGCACATCGTGGTCGGTGAACTGGCGCCCAAGTCCTGGGCCATTCGCAAGCCCGAGCTGCTGTCGCTGTGGACGGCGGTGCCGTTGTACCTGTTCTACTGGGCGATGTACCCGGCAATCTACCTGCTCAACGCCAGCGCCAACGCGATCCTGCGCATCGCCGGCCAGGGCGAGCCCGGCCCCCATCACGAGCACCATTACAGCCGCGAAGAACTCAAGCTGATCCTGCACTCCAGCCGTGGCCAGGACCCAAGCGACCAAGGCATGCGCGTGCTGGCCTCGGCCGTGGAAATGGGCGAGCTGGAAGTAGTGGACTGGGCCAACTCGCGGGAAGACCTGGTGACCCTGGACTTCAACGCGCCGCTCAAGGAAATCCTCGCGCTGTTCCGCCGCCACAAATTCAGTCGCTACCCGGTGTACGACCCGGTGCGTGGTGAGTTTGTCGGCCTGCTGCACATCAAGGATCTGCTGCTGGAGCTGGCGGCCCTGGATCATATTCCCGAGTCGTTCAACCTGGCCGAGCTGACCCGCCCGCTGGAGCGCGTGTCGCGGCACATGCCGCTGTCGCAATTGCTCGAACAGTTCCGCAAGGGCGGCGCGCACTTTGCCCTGGTAGAGGAAGCCGACGGCAACATCATCGGCTACCTGACCATGGAAGACGTGCTGGAAGTGCTGGTGGGCGATATCCAGGACGAACACCGCAAGGCCGAGCGCGGCATCCTCGCCTACCAGCCGGGCAAACTGCTGGTGCGTGGTGACACGCCGCTGTTCAAGATCGAGCGCCTGCTGGGCATCGACCTGGACCACATCGAGGCCGAAACCCTCGCTGGCTTGATCTACGACACCCTCAACCGGGTGCCGGAAGAGGAAGAAGTGCTGGAAGTGGAGGGCCTGCGGATCATCATCAAGAAGATGAAAGGCCCGAAAATCGTGCTGGCCAAGGTCCTGATGCTCGACTAGAGCACACCCCCTGTAGGAGCGAGCTTGCTCGCGAAGGACGTTAACGATAACGCTGGGATCCTGACACCCGGCAGCGCCCTCAGGTTTTTCGCGAGCAAGCTCGCTCCTACAAAAGCCTTACCGCGTGCCCGACGCAAAGTTGGGCAAGGCCTGTACCGGCTGCGTGAACTCATATGGAATCGACACCCAACCCGCCCCCGTATCGCGCTGCACCACAAAATGCAGGTGTGGCCCGCTGCTGTTGCCGGTATTGCCCGACTGCCCCAGCGGGCTACCCACCCCCACGTGCTGCCCATCCCTGACGCTGACCGACCCTTGCTTGAGGTGCAGATACACACCCTGGGTGCCGTCATCGTGCAACACCCGCACGAAGTTGCCCGACGGGTCACTGCCGCGCCCGGATTGGTTGTTCTCGGTCTTCACCACCAAGCCGCCCCGCGCAGCGATGATCGGCGTGCCCTCGGGCATGGCGATATCCATGGCGTAGCGACTCTTGACGTCAGAATGACTGAACGTGCCGCCAGGCCCCTGGGTCAGGCGGAAAGGCCCGCCACGCCAGGGCAAGGGGTAGCGCTGGAACTGCGCCGGCCGCAAGTTGCGCCGCGGCTGGGGATCAAGCACCTGGCGCTTCACCGGTACCACCCGCCGTTCCTGGAACACAAACGCCTGGGCGCCGGGGGTCTTCTGCTCGCTGAAAAACACCACGCCACGGGCATCGGTGGAACGATAGAGGGTCATGGCCAGGGTCGATGAAGCGACCGCGCACAGGCCACAAAACAACATAAAACGCACAAGCATCGGATAAACCTGCCGGGTATGACTGAACGGCAGGCTAGCAAGGGTTCATGACACTGTTGTGTGGACCGACGCCCCTGTAGGAGCCGGCTTGCCGGCGATGGCGGTTTATCAGTCACCGCGCCACGCCATCGCTGGCAAGCCAGCATCTACAGGGATCAGGGGGTTGGTTCAGGCACCCGGCACAAAATGCTTCTGCGCGGTACCCCGGGCAATCAGCCGGGAGATGTAGTCCAGCTTCTGCGCGTCCTGGTCGATAAAGCGGAAGGTCAGTTGCAGCCAGTCGCTGTCGGGGCGTGGTTCATAGGCGACGATGGCGTGCAGGTAGCCGTTGAGGCGGGCGGTTTCGGCGTTCTCGCCTTGTTCAAGGTCAAGCACAGCACTTTCCAGCACTTGCGGCAGGACGTCGCCACGGCGCACCACCAGCAGCGCCTCCTTGATGCTCAGGCCCTTGATCACACATTGCTGGGTGCCACTGGACAGGCGCAATTGGCCCTGGCCGCGACCGCTGGCGGCCGAGGGGGCGGCGGTGGACTGAACGGGCGGGCTGTTGAGCAGGCCTTTGCTCGGCGCGGCCACCGGGGCGGGCTTGACCGCTTCGGGCTTGCCACCGGTCAGGGCGCTGAGGGAGTCGTTGCCGAAAGCCGAGTTCATCTTGGTCGGCGCACTGGCCAGCAAGGCGTCGAGGCGACCGATCTTATTCAGGGCCTGCTTGACCTTGTTCAGCAACTGTTCGTTGGTGAACGGCTTGCTGACATAGCCGGAGACGCCGGCCTGGATGGCCTGGACCACGTTTTCCTTGTCGCCACGGCTGGTGACCATGACAAACGGCATGGACTTGAGCTGTGGCTGCTCACGGCACCAGGTCAACAGTTCCAGGCCAGACATTTCCGGCATTTCCCAGTCGCACAGCACCATGTCGAAGGTTTCGCGCATCAGGATGGCCTGGGCCTTTTTGCCGTTCACCGCATCTTCAATCTTGATACCGGGGAAGTAGTTACGCAGGCACTTCTTCACCAGGTCGCGAATAAACGAGGCGTCATCCACCACCAATACACTGACTTTACTCATCGACCCTTCATCCTCTCAAAACCCCGGCAAGCAAAACGCTTAACTGATGGCATTTTGCCAAAAACTCGTCAGTCACGCCGGGACTTTATGGCTGCCCGCAGCGCAAAACTCATACGCCACAAACGCAAACGCCCGACCAGAGGCCGGGCGTTTATTTCTCGGGCAATCTTACTTATCGTCAGATTCGGCCGGAACATTAGGGATTTGATCGGCCGTGCCTTCAACTTCGGCTTTCATGCGCTTGAGGCCCATGTGCCGTACGTCGGTGCCGCGTACCAGGTAAATGACCAATTCCGAGATATTGCGCGCGTGGTCGCCGATCCGCTCCAGGGAGCGCAGCACCCAGATGATGCTCAATACCCGCGAGATGGAGCGCGGATCTTCCATCATGTAGGTCGCCAGCTCACGCAGGGCGGTCTTGTACTCGCGGTCGATGATCTTGTCGTACTGGGCCACCGACAACGCCAGGTCGGCGTCAAAGCGGGCAAACGCATCCAGCGCATCGCGCACCATGTTGCGCACCTGGTCGCCGATGTGACGCACTTCGACGTAACCGCGCGGCGCTTCGCCTTCTTCGCACAACTGGATGGCGCGACGGGCGATCTTGGTGGCTTCATCGCCGATGCGCTCCAGGTCGATCACCGACTTGGAAATGCTGATGATCAGCCGCAGGTCGGAGGCCGCCGGCTGGCGACGAGCGAGGATGCGCAGGCATTCCTCGTCGATGTTGCGCTCCATCTGGTTGATCTGGTCGTCGATCTCGCGCACTTGCTGGGCCAGGCCCGAGTCGGCCTCGATCAGCGCGGTCACCGCGTCGTTGACTTGCTTCTCCACCAGCCCGCCCATGGCCAGGAGGTGGCTGCGCACTTCCTCAAGCTCGGCGTTGAATTGCGCGGAGATGTGGTGGGTAAGGCCTTCTTTGCTAATCATGTTGGCGTCCTTGGAGCGTCCGGTAAGGTGCGGAGAACCGCAGCGTCAGTGCAATAAAAACCACAGCTTCCTAGCCGTAGCGACCGGTGATGTAGTCTTCGGTCTGCTTCTTCGCCGGATTGGTGAACAGGGTGTCGGTATCGCCGAACTCCACCAGTTTGCCCATGTACATGAACGCGGTGTAGTCGGAAACCCGCGCCGCCTGTTGCATGTTGTGGGTCACGATGACGATGGTGAACTTGGACTTGAGCTCGTAGATCAGCTCTTCGACTTTCAGCGTCGAGATCGGGTCGAGTGCCGAGCACGGTTCGTCGAGCAGCAGCACTTCCGGCTCCACGGCGATGGTCCGGGCAATCACCAGACGCTGCTGCTGGCCGCCGGACAGGCCGAGGGCCGATTCGTGCAGGCGGTCCTTGACCTCGTCCCACAGCGCCGCGCCCTTGAGGGCCCACTCCACCGCTTCGTCGAGGATGCGCTTCTTGTTGATGCCCTGGATCCGCAGGCCATAGACCACGTTTTCGTAGATGGTCTTGGGGAACGGGTTAGGCTTCTGGAACACCATGCCCACCCGGCGACGCAGCTCGGCCACGTCTTCGCCCTTGCGGTAGATGTTGCTGCCGTAGAGGTTGATCGCGCCTTCCACACGGCAACCGTCCACCAGGTCGTTCATGCGGTTGAAGGTGCGCAACAGCGTGGACTTGCCGCAACCCGACGGGCCGATAAAGGCGGTCACGCGCTGCTTGGGGATGTTCATGCTGACGTCGAACAGGGCCTGCTTCTCACCGTAGTACAGGCTCAGGCCCGGGACTTCGATGGCCACGGTTTCTTCGGCCAGGCTCAGGCTCTGCTTGTCGCGACCCAGGGCTGACATGTTGATGCCGTGGGAATGGGTTTCATGTTGCATGGGATGCTCCCTGTGCTACCAATTCGTTTCGTTGAACCGCCGGAGCGGCTTACTCAAATTCTGTGTCTGTGGGAGCTGGCTTGCCTGCGATGGCATCACTGCGGCCTTACTGATACACCGCGTCGTCTGCATCGCAGGCAAGCCAGCTCCCACATTGGACCGTGTCAGCTATCCAGTGCCTTGTACTTTTCGCGCAGGTGGTTACGAATCCATACCGCCGACAGGTTCAGGGTGGCGATCACCAGCACCAGCAGGAACGCTGTGGCGTACACCAGCGGACGGGCGGCCTCGACGTTGGGGCTCTGGAAGCCGACGTCGTAGATATGGAAGCCCAGGTGCATGATCTTCTGGTCCAGGTGCAGGTACGGGTAGTTGCCGTCCAGCGGCAGCGATGGCGCCAGCTTGACCACACCCACCAGCATCAGCGGTGCTACTTCACCCGCAGCGCGGGCCACCGCGAGGATCATGCCGGTCATCATCGCCGGGCTGGCCATGGGCAGGACGATTTTCCACAGGGTTTCGGCCTTGGTCGCACCCAGTGCCAGGGAACCTTCACGCACCGTGCGCGGGATTCGCGCCAGGCCTTCTTCGGTGGCCACGATCACCACCGGCACCGCCAGCAGCGCCAGGGTCAACGAAGCCCACAACAGGCCCGGCGTACCGAAGGTCGGCGCCGGCAGGGCTTCGGGGAAGAACAGGCGGTCCACCGAACCACCCAGCACGTACACAAAGAAGCCCAGGCCGAACACGCCGTAGACAATCGCCGGGACGCCCGCCAGGTTGTTCACCGCGATACGGATAATGCGGGTCAAGGTGTTCTGCTTGGCGTATTCACGCAGGTAGACCGCCGCCAGCACGCCGAACGGAGTCACGATCATCGCCATGATCAGGGTCATCATCACGGTGCCGAAGATCGCCGGGAAGATCCCGCCTTCGGTGTTGGCTTCCCGCGGGTCATCGCTGAGGAATTCCCAGACCTTGCTGACATAGAAACCCATCTTGGTCAGGGTGCCCATGGCGTTCGGCTGGTAGGCATGCACCACATGGCCGATGTTGATTTCCAGCTCTTTGCCGTTGGCGTCACGGGCCGTGAGGCTGTCGCGGTTGAACTGGGCGTGCAGGTCGGTCAGGCGCGCCTCGACGGCCTGGTAACGCGCATTCAGCTCGGCGCGGTCGGCATCCATGTCAGCCTGGGCGGCAGCGTCGAGCTTGCCGCTGAGTTCCAGTTTGCGACCGTGCAGGCGGATTCGCTCCAGGCCGGCGTTGATCGCACCAATGTCGCTCTTCTCAAGGGTCTTGAGATCGGCGGCCAACCTGTTCACCCGCTCAACCCGCGCCTGCAGTTCGGGCCACGCCGCCTCGCCTTCGGCGATGACTTTGCCATCCTGCTTGACGTTGACCAGGGTGCCGTAGAAGTTGCCCCACTCACGACGCTCGATGGCCATCAACTCGACAGGCGTGGTCTGGTTGGTCAGCCACTCGCCGACGATCCAGGTGAAGTCATTGCCGTTCAAGTCCCGGTTGCCGACCTTGATCAGCTCGCGGGTCATGAACTCCGGACCTTCGTCCGGTACCGGCAGGCCAGCGCTTTTCAGGCGCTCGCGCGGCACTTGTTCTTTCTGTACCACTTCGCCGATGACGATGTGGTTGGCCTGGCCCGGCACGTTGTAGTTGGCCTGGATCAGGTCGGCCGGCCAGAAGTGACCCAAGCCGCGTACGGCAATCACAGCCAGCAAACCAATGGTCATGATGACCGCGATGGCCACCGCGCCACCGCTGATCCAGACGCCAGGGGCGCCGCTCTTGAACCATCCATTCAGGGAGTTCTGTTTCACAGACTTCTACCTTTCTTAAAGCGACGAGTATTTCTTGCGCAGACGCTGACGGATCAGCTCGGCGAGGGTGTTCATGACGAAGGTAAACAGCAGCAGCACCAGCGCCGAGAGGAACAGCACGCGGTAGTGACTGCCGCCCACTTCCGACTCGGGCATTTCCACCGCGACGTTGGCGGCGAGCGTTCGCAGGCCTTCGAACAGGTTCATTTCCATGACCGGGGTGTTACCCGTGGCCATCAGCACGATCATGGTTTCGCCCACTGCACGGCCCATGCCGATCATCAGCGCCGAGAAAATCCCCGGGCTTGCGGTCAGCAACACCACACGGGTCATGGTCTGCCAAGGCGTAGCGCCCAGCGCCAGGGAGCCCAGGGTCAGGCCACGCGGCACGCTGAACACGGCGTCTTCGGCGATGGAGTAGATGTTCGGGATCACCGCAAAACCCATGGCCAGGCCGACTACCAAAGCGTTGCGCTGGTCGTAGGTGATGCCCAGGTCGTGGGAGATCCACATGCGCATGTCGCCACCGAAGAACCAGGTTTCCAGGTACGGGCTCATGTACAGCGAGAGCCAGCCCACAAACAGGATCACCGGGATCAGGATCGCGCTTTCCCAGCCATCGGGAACCCGCAGGCGGATCGACTCAGGCAGGCGGCTGAAAACAAAGCCGGCGACGAGGATGCCAATCGGCAACAACATCAGCAGGCTGAAAATCCCCGGCAGGTGCCCTTCGACATACGGCGCCAGGAACAGGCCGGCGAAGAAGCCGAGGATCACCGTCGGCATCGCTTCCATCAGCTCGATCACCGGCTTGACCTTGCGGCGCAGGCTCGGAGCCATGAAGTAAGCGGTGTAGATCGCCGCGGCGATGGCCAGGGGTGCAGCCAGCAGCATGGCGTAGAACGCGGCCTTGAGCGTACCAAAGGTCAGTGGCGCCAGGCTCATCTTCGGTTCGAAGTCGCTGTTGGCGGCGGTCGATTGCCAGACGTATTTAGGCTCGTCGTAGTTTTCGTACCAGACCTTGCTCCACAACGCGCTCCAGGACACTTCCGGGTGCGGGTTGTCGAGGGTCAACGGCTGCAGCTTGCCGCCGGCTTCGACGATCACGCGGTTGGCCCGTGGCGACATGCCAAAGATGCCCTGGCCTTCGACCACCGGGTCCACCAGCAAAGTGCGGTGCGCGGTACTGTGGAACACCCCGAACTTGCCGGAGGCATCCAGGGCGGTGAAGCCTTTGCGACGCTCTTCAGCGGTGATTTCAACGATAGGCGTGGTGCCCATCTGGAAAGTACGGATCTGCTTGAAGTGTTGCTCGCCATCCGGGTCACGGGCCATGAACCACTGGGCCAGGCCGCCCTTGGAGTCGCCGACGATCAGCGAGATACCGCCCACCAGTTGGGTGCTGGCGGTGATTTCAGCGTTGCCATCTTCCAATAATTTGTATCGACCGTTGAGGCTGTTGTCCCGCAGGCTGAACACATCGGCCAGGGCGCGACCGTTGATCACATACAGCCATTGCTGGCGCGGATCGACAAAGATCGCTTTAACAGGCTCGGTCATTTGCGGTAGGTCGATGCGCTTCTGCTCGCTGACCACTTCGCCGGTCATCATGTTTTCTTCGCGGCTCACCGACAGCACGTTCAGGTGCGAACCGGCGGAACCGGCAACGATCAGCGAGCTGTCAGTGGCGTTGAGGGCGACATGTTCCAGCGGCCGACCGGCTTCGTCGAGCACCATTGGCGTGTCGCCGTAGGGGTATTCGATTTCGGGCGAAATGGTCTTCTTGCCGTCCGGGTACGACACTTTATAAGAGTGACGGAACACCAGGGACTGGCCATTGGACAAGCCAAGGATTACCAGCGGGCTGCCGGGCTGGTCTTCACCGATGGACACCACGCTGGCGCCGGCCGGCAGGGCCAGGTCGACACGCTTGAGTTCAGCACCGGTATCAACGCTGAAGAACAACGCCTGGCCCTTGTCGGAAACCCGCATGGCGACCTGGTTCTGCTCTTCCAGCGAGATCAGCAACGGCTTGCCGGCATCCTGCATCCAGGCTGGGCTCAGGGCCTCGTCCTTGGTCAGGCTGGCACCCTGGAACAGCGGCGCGACCACGTAGGCCAGGAAGAAGAAAATCAGCGTGATAGCGCCGAGGACGGCAAGGCCGCCGACCAGTACGTACCAACGGGTCAGGCGGTCCTTGAGCGCGCGGATGCGGCGCTTGCGTTGCAGCTCAGGCGTATTGAAATCAATGCGCTTGGGAGGAGAAGTCGTCGTCATGGTGGAATTGGCCAGATCATTCATGCGCACACCCTAGCGATCCTGTATGACAGAAAGATGACAATGCAGTGACGCAAAAAATCCGCCGCGTAGCAGGGCTGGCAGCGGACCGAAAAATTAGGGGTGTAGACCGGCTTGTCATGGGAGCGGGTTGGCCCGCGATGGCATCAACACGATTTCAATTTTAAACCGCGTCGCCTGCATCGCGGGCAAGCCCGCTCCCACACAAGAGCATGCATCTACACCAGGTAGTGCAGGCTTATTTGCCTTCTTTCAGACCCAGGTCAGCCAGTGCCTTGGCGGCAACTTTGGCTGGCAGTGGGATGTAGCCATCCTTGACTACAACTTCCTGGCCCTGTTTGGACAGAACCAGTTTCACGAACTCGGCTTCCAGCGGGGCCAGAGGCTTGTTCGGGTCTTTGTTGATGTACACGTAGAGGAAACGCGACAGCGGGTACTTGCCGTTCAGGGCGTTTTCTTCGGTATCTTCGACGAACTCGCCGCCTTCTTTCTTGGCCAGGGCCACGGTTTTCACGCTGGCAGTCTTGTAGCCGATGCCCGAGTAACCGATGCCGTTCAGCGAGGAGCTGATGGACTGAACGACCGAAGCCGAGCCTGGTTGTTCGTTGACGTTTGGCTTGAAGTCACCTTTGCACAGCGCTTCTTCCTTGAAGTAGCCGTAGGTGCCGGATACCGAGTTACGGCCGAACAGTTGCACTGGCTTGTTGGCCAGGTCACCGGTCACACCCAGGTCACCCCAGGTCTTGGCGTCAGCCTTGGCGCCGCACAGGCGAGTCGACGAGAACACGGCATCGACCTGAGCCATGGTCAGGTGCTTGATCGGGTTGTCCTTGTGTACGAATACAGCCAGGGCGTCCACGGCCACCGGGATAGCCGTCGGCTTGTAGCCGTATTTGTTCTCGAAAGCCTGCAGTTCGTTGTCCTTCATCTTGCGGCTCATCGGGCCCAGGTTAGCGGTGCCTTCGGTGAGTGCAGGCGGCGCGGTGGAAGAGCCGGCGGCTTGAATCTGGATGTTTACGTTCGGGTATTCTTTTTTGTAGTTCTCGGCCCACAGGGTCATCAGGTTGGCCAGGGTATCGGAACCGACGCTGGACAAGTTGCCCGATACACCAGTGGTCTTGGTATAGGCCGGAATTGCCGGGTCAACACCAGCGGCCACCGCGTGGGCAGTCGCAACGCCAGCAGCGACAAAAGTCATTGCCGCCATCAAACGCTTCAGTTTCATGCCTTACTCCTAGCAGATAGGGATAGTTGGATCGGGGCCAAGTATCGGTAGGCCGTGTGAACACTCTATGTCTGGAATATGACAATTAGATGAAAGGCCAGTATTGGCTAGGAAAGCGGATGCGGGGGGGGACGCTGAGTAAACGCGGGGGCGAGGCGAGGGATTGCGGTAATTTCAGAAACACTCTGTAAACGTTGCAGGAGCCGGCTTGCCGGCAATGGGCCCTTGAATTGTGCACTGATCAAGGGACGCCATCGCCGGTAAGCCGGTTCCTACAGGGGACTTGCCAGGTTCAGCGCCCGCGTTTCCACAGGTAGGCACCCACCAGCATCCCCATCGTGCAGATCACGGCAACGTAGTACGCCGGGCCCATTGGGCTTTCTTTCATCAGCAGCGACACCACCAACGGCGTCAGACCACCGAACACCGCGTAGGCAACGTTGTAGGAAAACGACAGGCCGCTGAAGCGCACCACCGGCGGGAAGGCCTTGACCATCACGTAGGGCACCACGCCGACCACGCCGACGAACAGGCCGGTGAGGGTGTACAGCGGGAACAGCCAGTTCGGGTGGTCCAGCAGGCTGTGATACAGCGTCCACGAGGTCGCAAGCAGCAATGCGCAACCGGCGATCAGCACGCGCCCGGCGCCAAAGCGGTCAGCCAGCGCGCCGGAGAGGATGCAGCCCAGGCTCAAGGTGACGATCGCCAGGCTGTTGGCCTGCAACGAGACTGTCGGGCTGAAGTGGTAGATGGTCTGCAGCACGGTCGGGGTCATCAGGATCACGACGACGATACCGGCCGACAGCAGCCAGGTCAGCAGCATCGACAGCACGATGGCGCCACGGTGGTCACGCAGGACCGCACGCAAGGGCAGCTCGGCGGCCAGGGTCTTGCGCTGCTGCATTTCGGCGAAGATCGGCGTTTCGTGCAGCCAGCGGCGCAGGTACACCGAAAACAGGCCGAATACACCGCCCAACAGGAACGGGATCCGCCAGGCGTAGTCCGACACCTGCTCCGGGGTGTACAGGGTGTTGATGGCGGTGGCCACCAGCGAACCCAGGAGGATCCCGGCGGTCAGGCCGCTGGTCAGGGTGCCGCAGGCGTAGCCGATATGGCGTGGTGGGACATGTTCAGAAACAAAAACCCACGCCCCCGGCACTTCGCCACCAATCGCCGCGCCCTGGATCACGCGCATCAGCAGCAACAGGATCGGAGCCCACAGGCCGATCTGCGCGTAGGTCGGCAACAGGCCCATGATTAGGGTCGGCACGGCCATCATGAAGATGCTCAAGGTGAACATCTTCTTGCGCCCCAGCAGGTCGCCGAAGTGCGCCATGATGATCCCGCCCAGCGGCCGCGCCAGGTAGCCGGCGGCGAAGATGCCGAAGGTCTGCATCAGGCGCAGCCATTCGGGCATGTCGGCGGGGAAAAACAGCTTCCCGACCACAGTGGCGAAGAACACGAAGATAATGAAGTCGTAGAACTCCAGCGCGCCGCCCAGGGCCGACAGCGACAGGGTTTTATAGTCGTTGCGGTTCAGCGGTCGTGCGGGCGGCGCAATGCTTGAAGGCACTGTGGTCATGGCAAGGCTTCTCTTATTAGGTCAGATCAGGAATCCGCAACAGTGCTGGTTTGGCCTGGCAGGTCCGGCAAGATAACAAATTGCCTGGAAAAGCACAGTCTAAACACCTGCACAGCGGTTGGCGCCGACTCGCAAAGTCACCACCTTGCAAGGCCCGCCTCTTCCTTCTTCGAATTATTGTCGGGGACCAAAAACGCCAGCAAATACTGGGGTGCCGGGTTTAAAAGAAACAATGGTCAAACCCCTCAAGTTGCATGACTGTTTTGGCCATTTGCCCGACACCTTCAAAGCCACGCAGATAGATGTACAAAATCCGGCCCCAATGGTCGTCGCGCAGGCTAGCGACCGATATACTGCCCGCCTTGCACCGGCATATCAGTGGAAGTTGCGCGAAAACGTCGTTGGCACCGGCCAGCCGATTTCGCAGAGTTTCCCTCAAGGCGCCTTTCGAAAAACGTGACGAACGTAGTATGTTCGGGGCTGAATCGTTTTTCCAAGACGGCTATTCACCGATTACATAGTCCAAGAGTCACGGGTCAGAGGCACCCCCGGCATGATCGAACTCGAACAAGAAGATCCTATCCCGCAAGGCGATCTCGCCCTGCAAATCACCGCACTGCCCCGTGAAACCAACGGTTTCGGCGATATTTTCGGCGGCTGGCTGGTAGCGCAGATGGACCTGGCCGGCACGGCAATGGCCAGCAAGGTCGCCGGCGGTCGCGTGGCTACCGTAGCCATCGACCGCATGGCCTTCCTGGTTCCGGTGGCGGTGGGCGCGCAGTTGTCCTTCTACACCCAGGCCCTGGAAATCGGCCGCAGCTCGATCCAGATGATGGTCGAAGTGTGGAGCGATGACCCGCTGTCCAGCGAATGGCGCAAAGTCACCGAGGCGGTGTTTGTGTTCGTCGCCATCGATGGCAGCGGGCGCACCCGGTCGGTTCCGTCGCGGGCGCGTTAAACCTCGCGGCGGTTTGACGGTCCATTGCCCCATTGCCTGTCACTAAGAGAGCCTTGTATGCCTACGCCCCACGTTGAAGCCGTGAAAATGGATGAGCTGGACTGCTGGCGCATCCGCCACAACGGCGCCGAAGTGCTGGTGGCCCAACAGGGTGCGCACGTGTTCAGTTACCAGCCCGCTGGCGCAAAACCGGTGATCTGGCCTAACGACAAGGCGGTGTTCAAGGCCGGCAAAGGCATCCGTACCGGCGTGCCGGTGTGCTGGCCGTGGTTTGGTGTGTTCGAGCGCAACCCGCAAAGCGTCAAGGCGATGCGCCAGAGTGATCAGCCGGCCGGCGCCCATGGTTTCGCGCGCACAGCCATCTGGACCCTGGCCGGCGTCGAAGACAACCGGGTTGAGCTGGTACTGCCGGCACCTGCTGGCGGCTTCCCTGGCTGGCCCCATCAGGTCGATCTGAAAATGAGCATCCTGCTCGACGATCAACTGCATATCCGCCTGACCAGCCACAACCGCAGCACCGACACCGTGACCATCAGCCAGGCGCTGCACAGCTACTTCGCGGTCAGCGACGTACGCAAGGTGCAGGTCGATGGTCTGGACGGATTGGACTATATCGATACCGCCGACGGCTGGGTGACCAAAAAGCAATCTGGCCTCCTGCACTTTACTGCCGAGACCGACCGCATCTACCTCGACACCCCGGCACAATTGAACATCGTTGATAAAGACTGGCAGCGCCGTATCCAGCTCACCAGCGAAGGATCAAAATCGACGGTGATCTGGAACCCCTGGACTGAACGCGCCAAGGCCTTCGATGACATGGCCGATGACGGCTGGCAGGGCATGCTGTGCATCGAGACGGCAAATGTGCTGGACGATGTGGTGGCACTGGCACCGGGCGCTAGTCACACCCTGGGTGTGAGCATCGCCAGTGTGCCCCTGTAACCTGACCAAAATGTAGGAGCGGGCTTGCCCGCGATAGCGGTGTTTAAGCCGATACATTCGGCGACTGATACACCGCTATCGCGGGCAAGCCCGCTCCCACCCAAGCCCGGGGTTTTGTAGCGCTGGTTATAGATCCGCTTCCTGCACCACCCTCACCACTCCCGCATCCAGCGCATACGCCGCATCCGCCAGGTCGTTGTTGACCGTCTCTACCTTCAAGGTGCCGGTCACCCAAAGCGGCGTGTAGATGTCATCCAGCTTCAAGCCCTTGGGATAGCGCACCAACACCAACTGATTTGGCGGCGGCGGCGGCACGTGGATGCACGCGCCCGGGTAAGGCACCAGGAAGAACAAGGTGCTGCGGCCCTTGGCGTCGGTTTCCAATGGCACCGGGTAGCCACCCAGGCGGATATGCTTGCCGTTCAGGGCGGCCACGGTCTTGGTCGAATACATCACCGCCGGCAAGCCTTTGCTCTGCTTCAAGCCACCCTTTTCGGTAAAGGTGCCCAGGGCTTCCGGGGAGTTGTGGTCGATATCCGGCATTTGCTCCAGGGCTTTCTGGTCTGACTCAGGCATCAGTTCCAGCCAGTCGGTTTCCGGCAATTGGGCGGCGTGTGCCAGGCTTGAACCCAGCAAAAGGACAGTCAACAGGAGGCGGCGCATGAAGGGGCTCGGCAAATGAACACAGTGCCGGCATTCTAGCCCTCTGCGCCTGCGCAGCGCAGAGGGCTTGTCGCTAAATCATTTCTTTTTCAGCAGACCGTAGATCACCAGCAACACGATGGCACCGACCAGCGCGCCAATGAAGCCTGCGCCCTGGCCTGCCTGGTAGATACCCAGCGCCTGGCCGCCATAGGTCGCCGCCAGGGAGCCGGCGATACCCAGCAGGATGGTCATGATCCAGCCCATGCTGTCGTCGCCTGGTTTCAGGAAACGCGCCAGCAGGCCGACGATCAAACCGATAAAGATGGTCCCAATGATACCCATGGCATTTCCCTCTGAATGAAAGTTAGCTGAAGCCTAGTCAGACTTTGGCATCCTGCAATCAGAGGATGGCGGTCACCAATGGTTCCCGCCAGCCCGTGGGTTATTGCGCGGCGATCAGTGCCTGGACCTTGGCGATCTGCGCGTCGAGTGTCGCGCGGTCCTTGCAACGCAGGTTGGCGTGGCCGACCTTGCGCCCGACCTTGAAGGCCTTGCCGTAGTGATGCAGGTGGCAGTCATCAATCGCAATGACCTGCTCTACCGGCGGCACCACACCAATGAAGTTGAGCATCGCGCTCTCGCCCACCTTGGCCGTGGAACCCAGTGGCAGGCCCGCAACCGCCCGCAGGTGGTTTTCGAACTGGCTGCACTCGGCGCCTTCGGTGGTCCAGTGCCCGGAGTTGTGTACACGCGGGGCGATTTCGTTGGCCTTGAGGCCACCGTCCACTTCAAAGAATTCGAAGGCCATCACGCCGACATAATCCAGTTGCTTGAGCACGCGGCTGGAATAGTCTTCGGCCAGGGCCTGCAACGGGTGGTCGGTGCTGGCCACGGACAGCTTGAGGATGCCGCTGTCGTGGGTGTTGTGCACCAACGGGTAGAAGCGCGTTTCGCCATCACGGGCGCGCACGGCCACCAGCGAGACTTCGCCGGTGAACGGCACGAAGCCTTCCAGCAGGCAAGCAACGCTGCCCAGCTCGGCGAAGGTGCCGACCACATCGGCGTCAGTACGCAGGACTTTCTGGCCCTTGCCGTCATAACCCAGGGTGCGGGTTTTCAGCACAGCCGGCAGGCCGATGCTGGCGACGGCAGCGTCCAGGTCCGCCTGGGACTGGATGTCGGCGAAGGCCGGGGTCGGAATGCCCAGGTCCTTGAACATGCTCTTTTCGAACCAGCGGTCACGGGCGATGCGCAGGGCTTCGGCGCTCGGGTACACCGGCACGAATTGCGACAGGAACGCCACGGTTTCGGCCGGCACACTTTCGAACTCGAAGGTCACCAGGTCGACTTCATCGGCCAGTTGGCGCAAGTGGTCCGGGTCGCTGTAGTCCGCCCGCAGGTGTTCGCCCAGGGCCGCCGCACAGGCGTCCGGCGCCGGATCAAGAAACGCGAAGTTCATCCCCAGCGGCGTACCCGCCAGGGCCAGCATGCGACCCAGTTGGCCGCCACCGATTACACCGATTTTCATCAATCAACAACCTCAGGCGATGCGTGGGTCTGGATTGTCCAGGACGCTGTCAGTCTGTTCGGCGCGGAATTTCTTCAGGGCCGCGTGGAACTGTGGATGCTTGGCGCCCAGGATACTGGCCGACAGCAATGCCGCGTTGATCGCGCCAGCCTTGCCGATCGCCAGGGTGGCCACCGGAATGCCGGCGGGCATCTGCACGATGGACAGCAGCGAATCCACGCCCGAGAGCATCGACGACTGCACCGGCACACCGAGTACCGGCAAGTGGGTCTTGGCCGCACACATGCCCGGCAGGTGGGCTGCGCCACCGGCACCGGCGATAATCACCTCGATGCCACGGGATTCTGCTTCATCGGCATACTGGAACAGCAAGTCCGGCGTGCGGTGGGCGGAAACCACCTTCACTTCAAACGGAATGCCGAGTTTTTCCAGCATATCGGCGGTGTGGCTAAGGGTGGACCAATCGGACTTGGAGCCCATGATCACGCCAACCAATGCACTCATCGTCGTGCCTCTTCTCTCTGGGCGCCCGCAGGCGCGTCAAAAAACAACAAGCCACGCGGGAAATCCGGCGTGGCTTGTTGTACGAATTAAGGCCGGTTGGACCGGCCGAAGGCCGCGCAGTATACCGTAATAATGCAGATAAACAGCCCCTGGAATGACCATCTGTCTTACCG
Source organism: Pseudomonas sp. HC1(2025) (assembly GCF_058742075.1). Taxonomy (NCBI): domain Bacteria; kingdom Pseudomonadati; phylum Pseudomonadota; class Gammaproteobacteria; order Pseudomonadales; family Pseudomonadaceae; genus Pseudomonas; species Pseudomonas sp. HC1(2025). The sequence continues at coordinate 5,736,864 of NZ_CP196017.1, forward strand.
GTCAAACCTGCGGTTTTATTGACTTCAGAGTCAGCCAAAACACCCAAAACCTGTAGGAGCCGGCTTGCCGGCGATTGCGGTCAATCAGCACCAAATATTCGACTGGCACACTGCTATCGCTGGCAAGCCAGCTCCTACAGTTAACCGCGTTCGGCCGGCGGATTCTGCGCCGCCCCACCTTCCAACTTGCGCCACAACAACCGCACGTTCGCCTTGCGCACCAACGCGCAGCGATACAGGCGGATCTCCAGCGGCACATGCCACTGCGGCCCGCCGCACACTACCAGTTCACCCCGGGCCAGCTCGGCGCGCACGCTCAACTGTGGTACCCAGGCAATCCCCAGCCCTTCCAGCGCCATGCTTTTAAGGCTGTCGGCCATGGCGGTTTCATACACCGTGGTAAAGCGCAGGGCGCGCTGGCGCAGCAGCAGGTTCACCGAACGCCCGAGGAATGCCCCAGCGCTGTAGGCCAGCAATGGCACGCTGCCCTCGCCTTCCAGGTCAAACAGCGGCTTGCCATCGGCATCGGCGGCGCACACCGGGAGCATTTCGGTGTTACCCAGGTGCAGCGACGGGAAAATATCCGGGTCCATCTGCATTGCCGCATCTGGGTCGTAGAACGCCAGCATCAGGTCGCAGCCACCTTCGCGCAGGGCATGCACCGCGTCGCCGACGTTGGTCGCGACCAGCCGCGTGGCGATGTTCAGCCCTTCGTTGCGCAATTGCGCGATCCAGCGTGGGAAAAAGCCCAGCGCCAGGGAGTGCGCCGCCGCGACTTGCATGACTTCGCCCTGGCCGCCTTCAAGGTGATGCAAATGGCGTAGCACTTCGCCCAGTTGCTCGACCACCGTGCGCGCCGTTACCAGGAACAACTGCCCCGCCGCCGTCAATTCGACGGGCGTGCGCGAACGGTTGACCAGCGTCAGCCCCAGGGCCGCCTCAAGGCTGCGGATGCGTCGACTGAAGGCCGGCTGGGTGACAAAGCGCCGCTCCGCCGCCTGGGAGAAGCTGCGCGTGGCCGCCAGGGCGCTAAAGTCTTCCAGCCATTTGCTTTCAAGGTTCATCTGATTCTCCAGGGCATGCACCATTTTGGCACACACGCCCGCCATGTTAACCGGGTCACATCAACATTATGCCGTTTGTGCATAGGCCAGCGCTTAATAGCATTGGCCCAAAAACTTCCACAAGCCTAGCATTCACAGCGTTCCGGCCTAGCCCGGGTCCATATCGAGATGATTTCCGTCATGTCCTCCGCTGCATCATTCCGCACAGAAAAAGACCTGCTTGGCGTACTCGAAGTACCTGCCCAAGCGTATTACGGCATCCAGACCCTACGAGCCGTGAATAACTTCCGTCTCTCCGGCGTTCCGATTTCGCATTACCCGAAATTGGTGGTCGGTCTGGCAATGGTCAAGCAAGCCGCCGCTGATGCCAACCGCGAGTTGGGCCAGCTCAGCGAAGCCAAGCACGCTGCCATCAGCGAAGCCTGCGCCCGCCTGATCCGCGGCGACTTCCACGAAGAGTTCGTGGTGGACATGATTCAAGGCGGCGCTGGCACTTCAACCAACATGAATGCCAACGAAGTCATCGCCAACATCGCGTTGGAGGCCATGGGCCACAACAAGGGCGAGTACCAATACCTGCACCCCAACAACGACGTGAACATGGCGCAGTCGACCAACGACGCCTATCCGACCGCGATCCGCCTGGGTCTGCTGTTGGGCCATGACGCGCTGCTGGCCAGCCTCGACAGCCTGATCCAGGCGTTCGCCGCCAAGGGTGTCGAGTTCGGCCACGTCCTGAAAATGGGCCGTACCCAGCTGCAAGATGCCGTGCCGATGACCCTCGGCCAGGAATTCCGTGCCTTCGCCACGACCCTGGGTGAAGACCTGGCACGCCTCAAGACCCTGGCGCCGGAGCTGCTGACCGAAGTCAACCTGGGCGGCACCGCCATCGGTACCGGCATCAACGCCGACCCGCGCTACCAGGCCCTGGCTGTACAGCGCCTGGCCACCATCAGCGGCCAGCCGCTGGTACCGGCGGCCGACTTGATCGAAGCCACCTCCGACATGGGCGCGTTCGTGCTGTTCTCCGGCATGCTCAAGCGTACGGCGGTGAAGCTGTCGAAGATCTGCAACGACCTGCGCCTGCTGTCCAGCGGCCCACGTACCGGGATCAACGAAATCAACCTGCCAGCGCGTCAGCCAGGCAGCTCGATCATGCCCGGCAAGGTCAACCCGGTCATCCCGGAAGCCGTGAACCAGGTGGCCTTCCAGGTCATCGGTAACGACCTGGCCCTGACCATGGCGGCCGAAGGCGGCCAACTGCAACTGAACGTGATGGAGCCGCTGATCGCCTTCAAGATCTTCGACTCGATCCGCCTGCTGCAACGCGCCATGGACATGCTGCGCGAGCACTGCATCGTCGGCATCACCGCCAACGAAGCACGCTGCCGCGAACTGGTGGAGCACTCCATCGGCCTGGTCACCGCGCTGAACCCGTACATCGGCTATGAAAACGCTACCCGTATCGCCCGCATCGCCCTTGAAAGCGGCCGCGGCGTGCTGGAACTGGTGCGCGAAGAAGGCTTGCTCGACGACGCCATGCTCGACGACATCCTGCGCCCGGAAAACATGATTGCCCCGCGTCTGGTGCCTTTGAAGGCCTGAACGCATGTAGCACCGCTCACCAGGTTGAGGGACTAGACACCTCTCACCCTTTTGAGGGCTTGAAGACTTGCTCTTCAGGCCCTTTTTTTTGCCCGCAATTTGCCAACCCCCAACCTTTGTAGGAGCCGGCTTGCCGGCGATGAGGTCCTCAAGGCAGGTACAACATTTCAAGGACGCCATCGCCGGCAAGCCGGCTCCTACATAAACGCAACCAGTCCCTCGAATGCGTTTTACATATAAAACAAATAACGCCTTTCGCAACTTCCCCGCGTTACCCAATAAAGCACCGACTTCTTGCAACTTCCCATTACACGCTCAAGCAGTGTGCAATTTCGTGCCATATAAGAACCAACGTTTCATATATGAAACAACCAACTTCCAACTACTAGAACCTAAATCACTAATATCAAAGGATATTTACTAATAGTTTGTAGGAAATAACCCCCTGGCATTGTTCATGCACTAAACGGCGTATCACCTATAAAACAGACCAGAGTACCTACCTGATGGCTGTGAAAGAGATGTACGCCGTGACGCCCCAATGGAATAACCAAGCTCTCAGGGAAGAGCTGGAGCCGACTGAAATTGAATTTCGCAATGTCGGTAAATGTTTCCCGGCCAAGGGTAAAGCAGACGCGCCCTTCGCCATTCGCGAGGTGAACTTCAAGATTCGCCGGGGTGAAGTGGTGTCGATCATCGGCCCATCCGGTTGTGGCAAGAGCACCATTCTGAACATGGGCTCAGGCCTGTACCGCCCCAGCGAAGGTGAAGTGTTCGTTGGTGGCGAGCCGGTCACCGGGCCGGTGCCGCAGGTTGCGTTCATGTTGCAAAAGGACCTGCTGATGCCCTGGCGCAGCATCCGCCGCAACGTCGAGCTGGGCCTGGAGATCCAGGGCGTACCCGCCGCCACCCGGCAGAAAGTCGCCCTCGACCTGCTCGAGCGCTGCCACCTCAATGGCTACGCCGATCACTACCCGTTCCAGCTATCCGGCGGCATGCGCCAGCGCGCCGCCCTGGCCCGCACCCTGGCCATCGACCCGCAGGTGCTGTTCCTCGACGAGCCGTTCTCGGCCCTCGATGCCCAGACCAAGATGATCCTGCAACAGGACATGGCGCGGATGCTGTTCGACGAGAAGAAGACCGCGCTGTTCATCACCCATGACCTGATCGAAGGCATCGCCATGTCCGACCGCTTGCTGGTCATGAGCGCCCGCCCCGGCACGATCATCGAAGAAATCAGCATCGACCTGCCGTTTCGCGACAACCCCCTGGAGCGCCGCAAGCTGCCGGAAATCGGCCCGCTGGTCGGCCGCCTGATGGAGTTGCTCCAAGTCGGCGCCGACACCGAACTGCACTGATCACCGCCCTTGCGGCCCCCAACCGATTCAGGAGTCCCCATGCTCAAGTCTCTGTTTCAACGTCTTTGCGCCCTCAGCCTGGGCCTCGGCATGGCCTGTGCCGCCCAGGCGCAGCCGACCAAGGTCACCTACCTGCTGCCGGCGCCGCCCAACTCGCCCGCGTTCGCTCCGTGGATCATCGCCAAGGAAAAGGGCTACTACACGGCCCAGGACCTGGACCTGACCTTTATCGCCGCCAAAGGTGGCGTGGACGTGGCCAAGCAGATCGGCGCCGGTAATGCGCTGATCGGCGGGGCCATCGGTGACACGCCGATTGTGGTGCGGGCCAATGGCATCCCGGTGCGCGCCGTGGCGGTGCTGGGCGACGGCGGGGTGACGATGATCGCCACCAACGCCAAGGACAACATCAACAGCGTCAGCGACCTCAAGGGCAAGACCATGACGGTGATGTCGTACTCCGACACCACCTACTACGCCCTGCTCGCCTCGCTGCGCAAAGCCGGGCTGGGCAAAAACGACGTGAACATCCAGGCCGCCGGCCCCGCCGGGGTCTGGCAGTTGTTCTCCGCCAACAAGGCCCAGGCCATGGCGGGCGTGCCGGACTGGGTGATCAATGCCGAGGAAGCCGGGGTGCAGATCAAGCTGATCCCCCAGGACCAGATTTTCGAGAGCATGGCCCAGGCAATTCTCGCCTCCGACGACGCAATCAAGAACCAGCCCCAGATTGTGCGCGGCGTGGTCCAGGGCACCCTGCAAGGCATGCGCGACATCATCCAGGACCCGCGCGCCGCCGCCGCGACCTTCGCCAAGGCGGTACCGGCCTACGCCGGCAAGGAAGACTCCCTGGAGAAGATCTTCAAGCTCTACGTCGAACACGTCTACGCCAAGCAGGCCGTGCTCGGGCACATCGATCCGCAGCACCTGGACAAGGTCCTGCAGTTCTATGTCAGCGAGGGCATCGTCACTCAGGCGACTCCGCTTGAAGACCTCTTCACCAACCAATTCGTCGACAGCCCGGTCGCCGCACAGTGAACCACCGGGACATTGAGGTACGTACACGATGAAAAACAACAACTCCGTGCTCGGTAGCGTCGCGCTGCTGATCCTGTTCCTGGTGCTTTGGCAATGGGGCCCCGGCCTGCTCGGCATGCCCGAGTTCGTCATGCCCAAACTCAGCCGCGTGGCCCAGGAAGGCCTGGTGATGTGGCAAACCGGCGGCCTGCTGCAACACACCCTGATCACCGCCCTGGAGATCGTCGTCGGCTTCGCCCTCGGCGCCCTGCTGGGAGTGATGATCGGTGTCTCGCTGGGCCTGTCGCCGGCGGCCGAAGCCATGTTGTCGCCGTACATCCTGGCCTTGCAGATCGCCCCGAAAGTCGCCTTCGCGCCGCTGTTCGTGATGTGGCTGGGCTACACCATCTACCCGAAGATTCTGATCGCGATCCTGATCGTGTTTTTCCCGGTGATGATCAACGTGCTCTCGGCAATCCGCACCGTCGACCCGGACATGATCAACCTGGTACGCACCATGAATGCCAGCCGCTGGCAGATCTTCCGCCTGGTGGAGTTCCCGTCGGCCATGGCCGCACTGTTTTCCGGCCTGCGCATTGCCTCGACCCTGGCCGTGATCGGCGTCACCGTCGGTGAGCTGGTCGGTGGCAACCAGGGCCTGGGCTTCTTGCTGGTAGACGCCGAGGGCCAGGGCAACACCGCCGGGGTGTTCGTCGCCATTGTCGCGCTGACCCTGATTGGGGTGATCGCCTACGGCGCAGTGGTGTGGGCGGAAAAACGCGTCCTGCACTACATGCCCAAAGCCATGTTGAGCACCCAATGATGAGCCGCCATGACCTTTTGCTTGCAGGCCGCCGCGTGCTGGTCACCGGTGGCGCCCGGGGCCTGGGCTATGCCTTTGCCCAGGCCATCGGCCAGGCCGGCGCCCGGGTGGTGATTGCCGATGTGCTGCACGAGCGTGTACAGCAGGCCGCCGGCGAATTACGGGCGCTGGGCCTGGACGTGCAGGCCGTGGCTGTCGACCTGGCGCAATCCACCTCGATCCAGGCCTGTGTCGACGCGACGATCAGCCTGCTGGGCGGCCTCGACGGCCTGGTGAACAACGCCTCGATCACCAACTCCGGGGGCAAGGGCTGCGAAGAGCTGAGCATCGACACCTGGGACCAGGTGATGCAGGTCAACGTGCGCGGCACCTGGCTGATGACCACCGCCTGCCTGCCGGCCCTGCGCGCCAGCGGCCAGGGCGCCATCGTCAACCTGGCCTCGGACACCCCGCTGTGGGGTGCACCGAACCTGTTGGCCTACGTCGCCAGCAAGGGCGCGATCATCGCCATGACCCGCAGCCTGGCCCGTGAGCTGGGCAGCGACAACATCACCGTCAACGCCATCGCCCCCGGCCTGGTGCTGGTGGAAGCCACCGCCTACGTGCCCGAGGCGCGCCACCGTTTGTACAACGACCAACGGGCCCTGCAACGCCCGCAATTGCCCGAAGACGTCAGCGGCGCCGTGCTGTTCGCGCTGTCCGACCTTGCCCGCTTTATCACTGGACAAACCCTGCCGGTCAACGGCGGGTTCGTCATGCCTTGATCTGGAGACTGTCATGACTGATCTATCTGCCCAAAACGACACCCCAAAAAGCTGGGACCGCCCTGCCGGCGCCAGCCTGGAAAGCTGGATGAGCACGCGCATCGCCCGCTACGAGACGCGCAAGTACGACTGGGATGCCCTGAAGTTCCAGGCCGACTACGACCCCAAGTTCCGCCGCGCGCAAATGCGCTACATCGGCACTGGCGGCACTGGCATCAGCACCGACATGAACACCATCCCGTCGGAGCACTTCACCTTTTCCACCATGGTCATCCCGGCCGGCCACGAAGGCCCGCCGCACCTGCACATTGACGTCGAAGAAGTGTTTTTCGTGCTGCGCGGCAAACTCAAGGTGGTACTGGAAAAGGACGGCGAGCGTTTCGAAACCATCCTCACCGACCGCGACGTAATTTCCGTGCCGCCGGGCGTGTACCGCGAAGAGATCAATATCGGCGACGAAGACGCGCTGATGTGCGTGATGCTCGGCGCGAAAAAGCCGATCACCCCGACCTATCCGCCAGAGCACCCTCTGGCCTCGATCAAACGCGGGTAAGCCCATGTTGCCAGGACTCACCCAAGCCGCGCCGACGGCCGACCTGCAAGCCCAACTGCAGCGCGACTTCCCCCAGCGCCTGGTCGCCGCCGCCGGTGGCCAGCAGGCCCTGCGCGAATGCGGCACGGGGCCGGCGGTGATGTTGCTGCACGGCATCGGCTCGGGCGCGGCGTCCTGGCTGCAAGTGGCACAGCACCTGGCGGCCCAGGCCCGGGTCATCGCCTGGGACGCGCCCGGCTATGGCGACTCCAGCCCCCTGGAGTCGGACGTGCCCAAGGCCGAGCAATACGCCGCCCGCCTGGCGCAGATGCTCGATGCGCTGGAAGTGGACGAGTGCGTGCTGGTCGGCCACTCCCTGGGCGCGCTGACCGCCCTGGCCTTGGCCCGCAGTGCGCAGGCCAAGCGGGTGAGCCGCCTGGTGCTGGTCAGCCCGGCTCGCGGCTATGGCGCACCCGAGCGCAGCCAGCAGCGCCAGCAAGTACGCCAGCAACGCCTGGATAACCTGCAACGCCTGGGTATCACCGGCCTGGCCGCACAACGTAGCGCCCACATGCTCTCGTCGCGGGCCCAGCCCGAAGCGTTGGCCTGGGTGCACTGGAACATGGCCCGCCTGAACCCGCTGGGTTATCGCCAGGCCATCGAATTGCTGTGCGGCGACGACCTGCTGCGCCACGGCCAACCTGCAATGCCCTGCGAAGTGCATTGCGGCGAAGCCGACGCCATCACCACGCCCGACACCTGCCTGGGTGTGGCCAAGGCCCTGGGTGCCAGCTTCAACCTGATCGCCGACGCAGGCCATGCCAGCCCCATCGAACAACCGCTGGTGGTTGCCGGTCGCCTGGCCTACGCCCTCAAACAATCCCTGACAGGTAGAACCCTATGAACGACTCAGATCTGCTGAAGGATGCTCAGGACAAATACATCGTGCCGGGCCTGGAGCGCGGCTTGCTGCTGCTCTGCGAGTTCAGCCGGCGCAACCGCACCCTGACCGCGCCGGAACTGGCACGGCGCCTGGCGCTGCCGCGCTCGACCATTTTCCGCCTGCTGACCACCCTGGAAACCATGGGCTTCGTCACCCGCAGCGGCAACGAATACCGCCTGGGCATGTCGGTGCTGCGCCTGGGCTTCGAGTACCTGGCCTCGCTGGAGCTGACCGAACTCGGCCAGCCGCTGCTGGCCCGTTTGTGCGACCGGGTTAACTACCCCAGTAACCTGGTGGTGCGCGACGGGCGTTCCATCGTCTATGTGGCCAAGGTTTCGCCGCCGTCGGTGTTCTCCAACGCGGTCAACGTCGGCACCCGCCTGCCGGCCCATGCCACGGTGCTGGGGCGCATCCTCCTCGAAGACCTGTCACTGGCCGAACTGCGCGAGCTGTACCCCGAGGAGCACCTGGAGCAGCACTCCCACTGCACCCCCAAAACCGTGATGGAGCTGTTCGACATGCTCCAGGCCGACCGCCAGCGCGGCTTTGTCAGCGGCGAAGGGTTCTTTGAATCGGCGATTTCCACAGTGGCCGCGCCCGTGCGCGACCAGAGCGGCGACATCGTGGCCGCCCTCGGCGTAACCATCCCGACCACGCAGATCGGTCATGTGAATTTTGAAGAGCTGTTGACCCAGGTACGACGCAGCGCCGACGAGCTGTCGCGCCTGCTCAACTACAACGGCGGCGCCCACAGCAGCCAGCCCCGCGTCACTGCCTTGATGAGAGATTGAGATGAGCCTTTATCCATTGCAGGGCCGCACCGCAATCGTCACCGGAGGCTCCTCGGGCATTGGTCTGGCGTGCGTCGAGCTGCTGCTGGAAGCCGGCGCCGCCGTTGCGTTCTGCGGCCGCGATGCAGAACGCCTGCGCCGTGCCGAAAGCGACCTGCGCCAACGTTTCCCCCAAGGCCAACTGCTGGCCCAAGTGTGCGATGTGCTCGATGGCGAAGCGGTCAACGCCTTTGCCAGCGCCAGCCAGGCCGCGCTGGGCGCCGCCAGTGTGTTGATCAACAACGCCGGGCAAGGCCGGGTCTCGACCTTCGCAGACACCACCGACAGCGCCTGGACCGAAGAGCTGCACCTGAAGTTTTTTTCGGTGATCAACCCGGTCCGCGCCTTCAAGCCGCAGCTGCACAACCAGGCCGATGCCGCCATCGTCTGCGTCAACTCACTGCTGGCCAGCCAGCCGGAGCCGCACATGGTCGCCACCTCGGCCGCCCGCGCCGGGATCAAGAACCTGGTGCGCTCGATGGCCACCGAGTTCGCCCCGCAAGGCATCCGCGTCAACGGCATCCTGATTGGCCTGGTGGAGTCCGGGCAATGGCGCCGCCGCTTCGAAGCGCGTGAAGAACGCAACCTCGACTGGGCGCAATGGACCGCCCGCCTGGCCCAACAAAAACATATTCCCCTGGGGCGCCTGGGCCTGCCGATTGAAGCGGCCCGCGCGATCCTGTTTCTGGCCTCGCCTCTGTCGGCTTACACCACAGGCAGCCATATCGATGTATCCGGAGGCCTGTCCCGCCATGCGTAATGAAAACACTGTCACCGTGGGCGCTGCCATCACCGCCTTTCTCGAACAATGCGACGTCAAGGCCGCGTTTGGCGTGATCTCGATCCACAACATGCCGATCCTCGATGCCTTCGCCGTGCGCGGCAATATCCGCTTTGTCATGGCCCGGGGTGAAGCCGGCGCCGCCAACATGGCTGACGCCTATGCCCGTACCACCGGCGGCCTGGGCGTGTGCCTGACCTCCACCGGCACCGCCGCCGGCAATGCCGCCGGCGCCATGGTTGAAGCGCAGACTGCCGGCACCCCGCTGCTGCACATCACCGGGCAGATCGAAACGCCATACCTGGATCAGGAACTGGCGTATATCCACGAAGCCCGCGACCAGTTGAACATGCTCAAGGCCGTGTCCAAGGCCGCCTTTCGCGTGCGCAGCGTCGAGACCGCCATCAGCACCCTGAAGCTCGCGGTACAGACCGCCCTCACCGCGCCCACCGGCCCGGTCAGCGTCGAGATCCCGATCGATATCCAGTCGACCTTTATCCCGATGCCTACCGACCTGTCGCCGCTGCCGATCCCGGTCGCCGTACCGGCACCGGAAGCCCTCGACCTGGTGGCCGCGCGCCTGGCCAGTGCCAAGCGCCCGATGCTCTGGCTCGGTGGCGGCGCACGGCATGCCGGGGCGCAGGTCAAGCGCCTGCTGGCGATGGGCGTGGGGGTGATCACCTCGACCCAAGGCCGTGGCGTGGTCAATGAAGACGACGAGCGCTGCCTGGGGGCCTTTTCGCAGAACAAACGGGTCGAGCAGTTCCTGCAAACCTGCGATGCACTGCTGATCGCCGGGTCGCGCCTGCGCAGCAACGAGACCTTCAAGTACGCGCTCAAGCTGCCGCAGAACACCCTGCGCATCGACGCCAACCCGGCCATCGAAGGCCGCAGCTATGCCAGCGAGCTGTTTATCTGCGGCGATACGGCCCTGGCCCTGGAGGGCCTGGCTGACCGCCTGGAAGGCCGCCTGCATACCGATCCGCAGTTCCTCGTCGAACTCAAGGCCGTGCGCGAGCAATCGCGCAGCCAACTGGTGGCGGACCTGGGCCCGTACTCGGCGATGGTCGAGCAATTGCAGGCCAACACCGGGCGCAACTTCTCCTGGGTGCGCGATGTGACCCTGTCCAACAGCATCTGGGGCAACCGCCTGCTCAACCTGTACCACCCGCGTGCCGGGGTTCACGCCTTGGGCGGCGGTATTGGCCAGGGCCTGGCGATGGGCATCGGGGCAGCGGTGGCAGCCGCTGAAACCGCGCCCGAGCGCAAGGTGTTCGCCCTGGCGGGCGATGGCGGTTTCATCCTCAACCTGGGTGAGCTGGCGACCCTGGTCCAGGAGCGCGCCAACCTGGTGATTCTGCTGATGAACGACCAGCGCTATGGGGTGATCCGCAATATCCAGGACGCGGTCTACGGCAGCCGGCATTGCTATGTCGACCTGCACACCCCGGACTACACCAAGCTCGCCGAATCCATGGGCCTGCGCCACGGCCTGGTCACCGACCTCAAGGATTTCGGCAAGGTGGTCGACAGCGCCCTGAGCCAACCCGGCCCGTTCCTGCTAGAAGTGGACATGCTCAGCGTGGGCAATTTCGCCACCCAGTTCGCCGGCCCGCCCAACAGCGAAACCAAAGCCCAGAAGGCCACCGCCTGAGGATCGCCGCATGTTGCATATCACCATGATCGGCTGCGGCGCCATTGGCGTCGGCGTGCTGGAGCTGCTGGAGAACGATCCGCAGCTGTGCGTGGATTACGTCATCGCCTCCGAGGGCTCCGAAGCCTTGGTGCGCCAGCGCCTGGCCAGTTTCAAGCGACCGCCGCAGGTGCTCACCGCCTTGCCCGTCGATACGCGCCCGGATTTGCTGGTGGAGTGCGCCGGCCACCGCGCTATCGAGGAACATGTGCTGCCGGCCCTGGAGCGTGGGATTGCCTGCCTGATTGTGTCGGTCGGCGCCTTGTCCGAAGTGGGTCTGGTCGAGCGCCTGGAAGCAGCCGCTGAGCGCGGCAAGACCCGCATCGAGCTGCTGCCCGGTGCGATTGGCGGTATTGATGCGTTGTCGGCGGCCAAGGTCGGCGGCCTGGATTCGGTCAACTACACCGGGCGCAAGCCGGCCCGCGCCTGGAAAAACACTCCCGGCGAGCAGGCGTGCGACCTCGACACCATCAGCCAAGCCACGGTGATCTTCCAGGGCAGCGCCCGCGAAGCCGCGCGGCTGTATCCGAAAAACGCCAACGTCGCCGCCACCCTGTCCCTGGCCGGGCTGGGCCTGGATCGCACCCACGTCACGCTGATCGCCGACCCCCACAGCGACGAAAACGTCCACCACTTCGAAGCCCGTGGCGCCTTTGGCCGTTTCGAGTTGAGCCTGCGCGGCAAGCCGCTTTTGGCCAACCCCAAGACCTCGGCGCTGACCGTGTACAGCGTGGTCCGTGCGCTGGGCAACCACGCCCATGCCATCTCAATTTAGGAGCCCGTCGATGACTCTCGAACAGACTTTACCGATCTGCATCGCCGGCCACTGGCGCCTGGGCCGTGGCGAACGCTACGCCAGCCGCTACCCGGCCACCGGCGAGGCCGTGGCCTGGCTTAACGCTGCCGATCTGCAGGATGTAGAAGACGCCATCCAGGGCGCACACCAGGCCTTCCTGCACAGCGGCTGGGCCCAGCGCAAACCCCATGAGCGGGCCAGCGTGCTGTACCGCATCGCCGAGCTGATCCGCCTGCACAGTGAAGAACTGGCGCAGCTGCAACGCCAGGACAACGGCAAGCCGATCAATGAAACCCGCGCGCTGGTGGCCAGTGCGGCCGGCACCTTCCAGTTCTTCGCCGCCGCCTGCGAAACCCTCGAAGAAACCATCACCCCCTCGCGCGGCGATTTCGTCAGCATGAGCGTGTATGAGCCGATGGGCGTGGTCGCCGCGATCACTCCGTGGAACTCGCCGATTGCCAGCGAGGCGCAAAAGGTCGCGCCAGCCCTGGCGGCGGGCAATGCGGTGGTGATCAAGCCAGCGGAAATCACCCCGCTGCTGGCCCTGCGCCTGGCGCGCTTGTGTGAAGAGGCCGGCCTGCCCAAGGGCCTGATCAGCGTGCTGCCCGGCAAGGGCTCGCTGCTGGGCGACGCGCTGACCCGCCACCCGCTGGTCAAGCGCGTGTCGTTCACCGGCGGTACCCGCACCGGCAAGCACATCGCCCATATCGCCGCTGACAAGATGATGCCGGTGTCGTTGGAGCTGGGCGGCAAGTCGCCGACCATCGTCCTTGATGACGCCGACCTCGACCACGCGGTGGCGGGCGTGCTCTACGGCATCTTCAGCTCTTCGGGCGAGGCCTGTATTGCCGGCTCGCGGCTGTTTGTCGCGCGCGCCCTGTACGAACCCTTCATGCAACGCCTGGTAGCCGCCGCCGCGAACCTGCGCATGGGCGACCCGGCCGACGAAAACACGCAGATGGGCCCGCTGATCAGCGCCAGCCATCGTGAATCGGTGGAACGCTACGTCGCCCTCGGCCTGGCCGAAGGCGGGCGCCTGCGCCTGGGCGGGCAGCGCCCCAGCGGTGGCCTGTATGACCAGGGCTACTTCTACCCGCCGACCATCCTCGAAGGCCTGCACAACCAACAACAGGTGTGCCAGGAAGAAATCTTCGGCCCGGTGCTGGTGGCCATGCCCTTCGACGATGAAGAGCAACTGCTGGAGCAGGCCAACGACAGCCTGTACGCCCTCGCGGCAGGCATCTGGAGCCGCGACTACAAGCGCGCCTGGGCCCTGGGCCGGCGCTTGCAGGCCGGCACGGTGTGGATCAACACCTACAAGCAGTTCTCGATTTCCACGCCGTTCGGCGGTTGGCGCGACAGCGGCCTGGGCCGCGAAAAAGGCCGGCTGGGGATCCTGCAATACATGGAACAAAAGAGCCTCTACTGGGGCATGAACCAACAGCCACTGGCCTGGGCCGGTGTGCCACACGAGGTAGCGTGATGAGCGTTTTAGGTATTGATGAAGTCACCTATGGCGTCGAGGACCTCGACACCTGCGTGCGTTTTTTCAGCGACTGGGGCCTGACCCAGGTCAGCGCGCAACCCGATGAGGTGATCTTCGAGACCCTCAACGGCTGCCGCGTAGTGCTCGCCGACCTGAACAAACCCGGCCTGCCGCCCGCCATCGAGGCCGGCTCGACCGTGCGCGAAGTGGTGTGGGGCGTGGCCGACGCGGCGGACCTTGCGCTGTACGCCGAACGCATCGCCAACGACCCGGGGTTTGTCGAGGGCAACGGGCGTATCGGCTGCACCGACCCCAACGGCTTGGCGATCCGCCTGCAAGTGACGCGCAAGCGTGAGCTGGAGATCGAGTGCAGCGGCCACAACACCTGGCAGACCAAGGGCCGGATCAACAAGGCGGCGCCGATCTACGAGCGCGCCACGCCGATTGAGGTCGGCCACGTGGTGTTTTTCGTCAAGGACGTAAACGCCTGCGAAGCCTTCTACCACGAACGTTTCGGCTTCCAGGCCTCGGACCGCTACCCGGACCGCGGGGCCTTTTTGCGCACCGCCGAGGAAGGCGGCCATCACGACCTGTTCATGCTGCAACTGCCGGCGCCACGGGCGGGGCTGAACCATGTGGCCTTTACCGTACGCGATGTGCACGAGGTGTTTGGCGGCGGCATGCACGTGTCCCGCAGCGGCTGGCCGACCGAGATCGGCCCTGGGCGCCACCCGGTGTCTTCGGCGTTTTTCTGGTACTTCAAAAACCCCGCTGGCGCGCTGGTGGAGTACTACGCCGACGAAGACCAACTGACCGGCGAATGGCAGCCCCGCACCTTTGAGCCGGGGCCCACGGTGTTCGCCGAATGGGCGATTGCCGGCGGTATCGACGGCAATACCCGGCGCCAGCAACACGTCGAGGCGCCGCAAGGCAAGTTCCTCACCGACAAACCGAAACCTTGAGCAGGAGTCGCACATGCCTTCCTTAAATATTGCTATCGCCGGCGCCGGCATCGGCGGCCTGACCGCCGCGATCGCCCTGCACCGCGCCGGTCACCAGGTCACCGTGTTTGAACAGTCCAAGGCCTTTTTGCGGGTCGGTGCCGACATCAACCTCACCCCCAACGCGGTACGGGCGCTGGATGGCCTGGGAATTGGCGCCGCCGTGCGCATCCCGGCCGCGCGGCCGACCCACCGTATCAGCCGGATGTGGGACAGCGGCGAAGAGACGTCACGCCTGGAAATGTCCGACGCCGCCGAGCAGAAGTACGGCGCCCCGCAACTGACCATCCACCGCGCCGATCTGCTGGCGGCCCTGGCCGAAGTGTTCCCGCTGGAGCAGGTGCAGTTCGCCAAGCGTGCCGAACGGATCGAGCACACTGACGACGGCATCTGCCTGCATTTCAAGGATGGCAGCCAGCACCGCTGTGACGTGCTGATCGGCGCCGACGGTATCCACTCGGTGGTGCGCAACGCGCTGTTCGGCGAAGAGCACCCGCGCTTTACCGGGGTGGTGGCATACCGCGCGGTGGTGCCGGCCGAGTTGGTGGCCCATGTGCCGAATATCCAGGCCTTCACCAAATGGTGGGGCCCCAACCCGCAGAGCCAGATCGTTACGTTCCCGCTGAACCAGGGCAAAGATATTTTTATCTTCGCCACCACCGCCCAGGACAGCTGGCACGAAGAGTCGTGGACCAGCGCCGGCGATGCCGACGAACTGCGCAGCCACTACCAGGCATTCCACCCCGACGCCCGTGCCCTGCTGGATGCGTGCAGCGATGTGCTCAAGACCGCGCTGTATGAGCGCGACCCGCTGCCGTTCTGGTCCAAGGGCGCGATCACCCTGCTGGGCGATGCGTGCCACCCGATGATGCCGTTCATGGCCCAGGGTGCTGGCCAGGCCATCGAGGATGCGGTGGTGCTCGCCCGTTACCTGCAAGACCTCGACAGCCCGTCCCAGGTCGCCGCTGCCTTGCAGGGCTATCAGCAGGCGCGCCTGGAACGCACCAGCCAGATCCAGATCGGCTCGCGCGGCAACCAGTGGCTCAAGGACGGCGGCAACGCCGATTGGGTCTACGGCTACGACGCCTGGACCATCCCCACCCAAAGCGCGGCCTGACCATGAGCGACACCTTGCTGGTGACCGTGCTGCTCAAGCACGACCAATCAAAAAACCTGGAAGACATTCAGCGGCACATGAAGCAGCAGGACTGGTGGGAGCGCTTTCCACCGCAAGGCGTGGAGGTGGTGAGCTGGACCGTGGCCATGGGCCTGGGCCAGATCGTCACCCTGCGCTTGGCTCCGGGCCTGCTGCCGTCCCTTAACGTGGAGCTTGAGCGCTCGGCGTGGGGCGTGTTCAGCACTGAAGTTTTCCCGACATACGACTTTATCCCGGTGCGCGAAACCATCCGCGAACGGGTACGCAACGGAGGTCAATGACATGAGCACTACCGAACGATTCCTCGAGCCCCATCAGGCGCGCAAACGGCCCAATACCCAGTTTGAAGAGCTGCTGGGCGACTCCATCGAGCGCGCCTTCGGCAACGGCGTGACCGAGTTGGCGGCGCTGCTCGCCCACCTCAACCTGGCCGGCCCGCCCTGCCCGCTGACCAGCGGCGAGTGGACGGCAGATGCCTATCAAACCCTGATGGCCCGGCTGGGCGAATGACCCGGCAGAAGGAATAAAACAATGACTATGCAATTGACCGTCGACCCTGTTGAAAACCATCTGGCCAATGGCCTCAAAGACCTCTGGTTCCCGGTATTACCCTCGGACCTGCTGGGTGAAAAGCCGGTATCGGTACGCCGCCTGGGCTACAAGATCGCCCTGTGGCGCGATAACGATGGCCGCGTACACGCCCTCGAAGACCATT
Source organism: Pseudomonas sp. HC1(2025) (assembly GCF_058742075.1). Taxonomy (NCBI): domain Bacteria; kingdom Pseudomonadati; phylum Pseudomonadota; class Gammaproteobacteria; order Pseudomonadales; family Pseudomonadaceae; genus Pseudomonas; species Pseudomonas sp. HC1(2025). The sequence goes on from NZ_CP196017.1 coordinate 5,753,422, forward strand.
GCCCCCATCGCGGTGCGCCGCTGTCCCAGGGCCCGGTGTTGGGTGATCGCCTGCAATGCCCGTATCACGGCATCGAAGTGCGCTGTGACGGTACCGTGACCAAGGTACCGGGCAGCCCTGGCTGCAAACTCGAAGGCAGCCGCCCGACCCGCATGTTCCATACCCGCGAAGCGGCAGGCGCGATCTTTTTGTTCAATGCCACCGACCCGCATTTAGCGACCCCGCCGGAACTGGTGCTGCCCGAGCAACTGACGTCCCCGGAGTGGAGCAGCTTCGTCTGCTACACCGAGTGGAAAGGCGACTACCGCTACGTGATCGACAACGTCATGGACCCGATGCACGGCACCTACCTGCACAAGATGTCGCACTCGATGAGTGAAGGCGAAGCCACCGCCAAGTTCGTCACCCGCGACACCGACAACGGGTTCTTTTTCGAGAAGGAAGGCCAGCGCGGGGTGAACTTCGACTGGACCGAGTTCATGGACAACGGCTGCCATTGGCTGCGCCTGGAAATCCCCTACCCGAAAACCGGCGGCCCGGGCGGCAACTTCACCATTATCGGCAGCTACACCCCAAGCAGCCGCGCGCTCTCGGCGGTGTTCCACTGGCGCTGCCGACCGCTGACCGGCTGGCAGCGCGACACCTGGCGCTTCCTCTACAAAAACCGCCTGGAAGCGCGGCACTGGGCCGTGCTGGAGCAGGATCGGGTGCTGCTGGAGTTCATGGAACCGGACGCCAACCAGCGCGAAAACCTCTACCAGCACGACCTGGGTGTGGTGCGCATGCGCCGTTACCTGAAGAACGCGGCCAAGGCCCAGCTCGAACTGATCGACGCGAAGCAACTGCCATGAACCCGGTCGTGGTGGCGCCCGCCGGGGCCAGTTGGTCGAATGCGCTGCTGATCGGCCGCGAGGTGGTGATGTCCGGGATGACCGCACACCCCGCCAGCCGCGAGGCGACCCTGGATTGCTACGCCCAGACCCTGGTGGTGCTGGGCAAGATCCAGGCGCTGGTGACGGCGGCCGGTGGGCATCTGGGCAATATCTACCGGCTGACGGTGTACCTCACCGATATCGCCGACAAGGACCAGGTGGGCCGCGCACGCCGCGACTTCTTCGCCGGGCAGGCCGTATTTCCCACGTCCACCCTGGTGGCCGTCAGCGCGCTGGTGTTTCCTGAACTTCGGGTCGAGATCGAGGCCAGTGCCCGGCTCGATGTCGACCTGCGTACCGTCACAGAGGTGAATGATGTCTAAGCCCTCCCTGCTCAACGCCCGCGTACACACCCTGCGCTATGAAGCCGAAGGCATCATCAGCGTGGAGTTTCGGCCGTTGGGCGATACCGTGTTCCCGCCGTTCGAGGCCGGCTCGCACATCGACCTGCACCTGGCCAACGGCCTGGTGCGCAGTTACTCGCTGCTCAATTCTCCCAGCGACCAGGGGCGCTACACCGTGGGCATCCTGCGTGACCGCAACAGCCGCGGCGGCTCGGAGTATGTGCACAGCCAACTGCGGGTCGGCATGGCGCTGTCGATCTCGGCGCCGCGCAACAACTTCGCGCTGGACCTGAGCGCCAGCCACAGTGTGCTGGTGGCCGGTGGCATCGGCATTACGCCGATCTACTGCATGTTTCGCCAACTGCTGGCCCAGGGCAAATCCGCCGAGCTGATCTATTGCGCGCGCTCGCGCCAGGAAGCGGCATTGGTGGAAGCCTTGAACGGCCTGGGTGCGCGGGTGGTGTACCACTTCAACGACGAAAAAGGCGTGCCGCCGGACCTCGCCGCCTACCTCGCCGGCCAACCTGCGGATACGCACTTCTACTGCTGCGGCCCAACGCCGATGCTGGATGCGTTCGAGGGCACCTGTGAGCGCCTGGGTTATCCCCATGCCCATATCGAGCGCTTTACCGCCGCCGAACTGCCGCCCAGCGAAGATGCGCAGAACCGCTATAGCGTGGAGTTGAAAAAGTCCGGCAAGACGCTGTCGGTGGAACCCGGCTTGAGCTTGCTGGATGTGCTGCTCGAAGCCGGTTGCGACATCGATCACAGCTGCCGCGAGGGGGTGTGCGGCTCCTGTGAAACCCGGGTGGTGGAAGGCCAGATCGACCACCGCGACGGGGTGCTGACCAAGGCCGAGCGCGCGGCGAACAAATCGATGATGGTGTGTGTTTCGGGCTGCAAGAGCCAACGGTTGGTGCTGGACCTCTAGCCCCCCTGTAGGAGCGAGCTTGCTCGCGAAGAACGTTAACGATAACGCGGTTTATCCTGAATAACCGCGTTACCCTCAAGTTCTTCGCTCGCGCCTACAGGATCACCCGCAAAGTGCCCGTTTCATTGGCAGCGTGCAATAAAGACGCACCTATCACGGGCAACTTTGTTACCGCACTTACGGATTGTTTCATGGGTTATACACAGCGCTTTGTTTCCCATATAAACAATTGTTTTTAAGCGGTTTTTTATAAAATCCAAACTAATTTACCGCCTGGCACACTTCCTGCTCTACTCCCGTGCATCCACTGATTAAACGGCGTTTCGCCGATAAAACAATAAGAACCAACACTTAAACCCGGTAAGACCCGCTCCCTCCTTAGTTGCCTTTAAAGGCAAGCGGACGAGTGTTGCCGATCACCCGGTAGAGAGGTCTCTATGAAGCGTGTCTTATGTGCAGGATTGATGTTTGCCAGTTTCAGCGGTTTCGCCGCAGAACCCATCCCTTCCGAGCCGGTGCGGGCCAACGCCGCCAATAAACCTTTCCCCCACATTGCCTGGCGCAGTGACGCCGGGGACGCCAGCCTGGACATCGGCGGCGCGCTGCGCACCAACTATCGCGACGAGCATTGGGACACCACCGAGAACAATGGCCGCTTCCTCTTCGACACGTTCCGCCTGGACGTGCAGGCCACCTACAAGGGCCTCTATAGCGATATCGGCTACTGGTTCCAGGACGACGGCAAGCGCTCCATCGACCGTGGCTTCGTTGGCTATCGGCTCAATGCCAACTCCAACCTGCAACTGGGCGCACCGTTCAAGCCGTTTGGCCTGGAGCCGTATCCGCAATTTGGCTGGAGTTACCACCTGCCGTTTTTCATGGGCTATGCAGTGAGTGCCGGCACCGGCCTCAAGTACAGCTACAAGGATCAGGATTGGGACGTGCAGCTTGGCTTTTTCCCACGCATGTTGCCCAGCGACCTTCGCTACTCGCCTGAAGTCGGGCGTTACGCCGACCTGAACGACAACGCGATTGCCTTCACCCAGTCGCGCCAGGACAACGAGAAGCGCAACCAGCTCAACGCCCGCGTGGCGCGCACCTTCAACAGCAATGGCTGGAAAACCGAGATCGGCGCCTCGCTGGCCACCGCCCAGCTGTACAACGCCACCACCAAGGACGATGGCGACTATTGGGCCGCCGGTGTACACGCCATCATCAACAAGGGGCTGTGGACCGTCACCACCCAGGCCATCCGCTACGAATACGATCCCGAAAACCCCACCGGCGTCAGCAAGGACTCGGTACTGATGGGCGGCAACGGCCTGACCCCGGCCTACCTGATCGCGTCCAAGGCCAGCCTGGCGTCGATCAACCTCGGCTATGACGTCTACACGCCGAGGCTGGGGCAGTTGAAGAAGGTCAAGCTGTACACCGACTACAGCCGGATGATGAAAGACAAGAGCGACTGGGATGATTCGCAGATGTTCACCGTAGGCGCGCAGTTCCTGGCCATGCCGGTGATGGCCTGGGTCGACTTTACCTGGGCGCGCAACGCCAACCCCTATGGCGGCGCAGAGAATGGCAGTGGTTTTACCAACACCAGTTCGGTGGGCAGCAACGAGTGGTATTACCGCACCAACGTGAATATTGGTTACTACTTTTAACCAGGCAACAAAAAACAAAGGTGGGGGGGGGTGAGTACATATCCGTTGCTGCGGTCATGGCGGCTATTGGTTCCGCTCTTACAGCGGGTCACTTTCGAAAAGCGCGAAAGTAACCAAAGCGCTCCTGCCCCACCACTCGGTGCCTCGCCTAGGCTCGGCATGCCCGCAGTCAGGCATTGCTCCGTGGGCCCGCCGCGATCGGCCATCCATGGCCGTGTCGCGGCTACCCCGGCATCCTGCCGGGGTGCCCACTGCGCAATACCTGCCTGCGGCCAGCGTGGTTTGACGGGGCGCCTGAGATCAAAAGCCAGATCAAAAACAGAGCAACAGCAGAACCAGAGCGCGAAGCTGCATTCCCCTGTAGGAGCTGGCTTGCCTGCGATGGCGGCAGGTCTGCCAACAGATTCATCGACTGATACACCGCTATCGCAGGCAAGCCAGCTCCTACAGGGTACGCGTACGCCTTGACGATCAGGTCGGCTGTCAGGCCGCCTCGCTTTGCTTGTGATTTTGATCTTAGGCGCCCCGTTAAACCACGCTGGCCGTCATCCGATATTGATTTGGGGGGTAACCCGGCAGGACGCCGGGTTAGCCGCGCTGGGCCAGGGATGGCCCATCGCGGCGGCCCCCCAAATCAATGTCGGATGACGGGCACACCGAGCCTAGGCGAGGTGCCGAGTGGTGGGGCAAGAGCCCTTTGCTTACTTTGGGGCTTTTCCAAAGTGAGCCGCCGTAAGGGCGGAACCCTAAGTGGCCATGACCGCAGCAACGGATATGTACTCACACCCCACAACCAAAAAAGAGCAAGTCGTGTAGATACTCATGCCTAACGCAGCCTCACCAAAGCTCGACAGCCCCCACATCAGGCCAGTGTGACGCTTCGACCATTCCTCGCTCAGTTGCGCTGCTTGCAGACGGCTGGCGCACACCTAGGTATAGTGCCGCCCCTCTTCGCATGCACGATCGTCAACCGCATGCGAACGCCGAACTAATAACAACCCGCGACTTGGAACCGGGACGAGCACTCGCCCCACCTATCGTGCTGCCTGCGCGACGGTGTGTAACGCGATGTTTCGACCCGTCCGGCTTTTGCCTTTACAAAAAAACAGCGAGGAATACTCCATGCTAGAAGTCATCAACGACTTCCTCTCAGGAAAAGTACTGATCGTGCTCATTGTCGGGCTCGGTGGTTACTTCACGATCCGCTCGCGTTTCGTTCAGTTTCGTCACTTCTTTCATATGTTCGCGGTGTTTCGCGACAGCCTCAAAAGCAGCGCCGGCCAACTCAGTTCGTTCCAGGCGCTGATGCTCAGCCTGGCCGGGCGGGTGGGCGCCGGTAACATCGCCGGGGTCGGCATTGCCGTGACCCTGGGTGGCCCGGGCGCAGTGTTCTGGATGTGGGTCACCGCGCTGGTGGGCATGTCGTCGAGCTTTATCGAGTGCTCCCTGGGCCAGCTCTACAAACGCACCGACGCCGAAGGCACCTACCGTGGTGGCCCGGCCTATTACATCCAGCACGGCCTGCAAAAACGCTGGCTGGGGATGGTCATGGCGTTCCTGCTGCTGGTGACCTTCGGGTTCGCCTTCAACGGCCTGCAAGCCCATGCCGTGACCCACTCGCTCAATAACGCCTTTGGTTTCGACACCACCTACACCGGCCTGGCGCTGGCGGTGTTGCTGGGCCTGGTGTTTATCGGCGGGATCAAGCGCATTGCCTCGATTGCCGACCTGCTGGTGCCGGTCAAGACCCTGGTCTATATCGCCGTGACGGTCTACGTGATCGTGCTGCAATTCGACCAGGTGCCGGCCATGCTCGCGACCATCGTCAAGAGCGCCTTTGGCCTGGACCAGGCCTTCGGTGGCCTGGTGGGCAGCGCGATCATCATGGGTGTGAAGCGCGGCGTGTTCGCCAACGAAGCGGGCCTGGGCAGCGCGCCCAACGTGGCCGCGGTGGCCTCGGTGGAACACCCGGTCGCTCAAGGTGTGGTGCAAGCGTTCAGCGTGTTCCTCGACACCTTTATCATCTGCACCTGCACCGCCCTGCTGATCCTGCTTTCGGGCTTCTACACCCCAGGCTTCGAAGGCGACGGCATTGCCCTGACCCAGAACTCCCTGGCGGCGGTGGTCGGTGACTGGGGGCGGATGTTTATCTCGGTGGCCCTGGCGTTGTTCGTGTTTACATCGATCATGTACAACTACTACCTGGGCGAGAGCAACCTGCGCTTTTTGGTGGGCAACAACCGCAAGGTGCTGATCGGTTATCGCGCGTTGGTACTGGTGCTGATCTTCTGGGGTTCGATCGAGAACCTGAGCACCGTGTTCGCGTTCGCCGACATCACCATGACCATGCTGGCGTTCGTCAACCTGTTCGCCCTGGCGTTCCTGTTCAAGATCGCCATGCGTATCCTCAACGACTACGACAACCAGCGCGCGGCGGGCATCAAGACCCCGGTGTTCGACTCCAGCCAGTTCCCGGACCTGGACCTGGACCGCAAGGCCTGGCCGGCCAACCCGGTGCAGCCTGAGCCAACCGCTCAAGCGACTGCTGAGCTGAACGCCCAAGTGCAACGCTGAGCCTAGATAGATGACACGCCGCCCGGCCTTGGGCATGCTCTGGGCCCGGCGGCGTTTTTCGTTCAGGAGATTGTTCGATGTCCAAAGCTAACACCCTCATGGTGCTCTACACCGGCGGCACCATCGGCATGCAAGCCAGCGCCAACGGCCTGGCGCCCGCTTCGGGCTTTGAAGCGCGCATGCGCGAACAGCTTGCCCACCTACCAGCGCCAGCCTGGCGCTTTCGGGAAATGTCGCCGCTGATCGATAGCGCCAATATGACGCCCGCCTACTGGCAACACCTGCGCAGCGCCGTGGTCGAGGCTGTGGACGAGGGCTGCGATGGCGTGCTGATTCTGCATGGCACCGACACCCTGGCCTACAGCGCGGCGGCCATGAGTTTCCAACTGCTGGGCCTGCCGGCGCCGGTGGTGTTCACCGGTTCGATGCTGCCGGCCGGCGTGCCCGACAGCGATGCCTGGGAAAACGTCAGCGGCGCCCTGGCAGCGTTGGGTGAAGGCCTGGCGCCCGGGGTGCACCTGTACTTCCACGGCGCACTGATGGCGCCGACCCGCTGTGCGAAAATCCGCAGTTTTGGCCGCCATCCCTTTGCTGCACTGCAGCGCAACGGCGGCGTGGCCAAGGCCCAGGCGCTGCCTGCCGCACTGGACTACCGCCAGCCCAAGGCCCTGGCCAATGTCGGCGTATTGCCGCTGGTGCCGGGCATTGATGCCGGGCAACTGGATGCCCTGGTCGACAGCGGCATCCAGGCACTGGTGCTCGAATGCTTTGGCAGCGGCACCGGGCCCAGCGATAACCCGGCGTTCCTCGCCAGCCTGCAACGTGCGCAGGCTCGGCACATCGTGGTCGTCGCGATCACCCAATGTCATGAAGGCGGTGTGGAACTGGACGTATATGAAGCCGGCAGCCGCCTGCGTGGGGTCGGTGTGTTGTCCGGTGGCGGCATGACCCGCGAAGCCGTGTTCGGCAAGCTGCAAGCCTTGCTCGGCGCCGGGCTGCCCAACGACGAAGTACGGCGCCTGGTCGAGCTGGACCTGTGCGGCGAACTGAGCTGAGCGGCATATAACTTGCTCCACTTCCAGCCATCCCCTGGCTGGAAGTTCCCATGCTGCACTCCCACCTCACCACCCTCAACGCCGTTTCCCTGGTGCTCAGCACCTTCAAGGCCGAAGGCTTGCCCGCCGAAGCGCTGCTGGCCGGCAGTGGCATCTGTGCGGCGGACCTGAGCCGCGCCGACACACGCATCGCCACGCACCAGGAAATGCAAGTGTGCGCCAATGCCGTGGCCTTGCAGCGCGATATCGGGCTGATCGTGGGGCGACGGATGCACGTATCGGCGTACGGCATGCTCGGCTATGCCCTGCTCACCAGTGCCACTTTCGGTGACGCTTTGCGCCTGGCCCTGCGTTATCCGGCGCTGTTGGGAACACTGTTCGAACTGAGCCTTGAGCAAGACGGCGAGCGTATCTGGTTCACCGCCAGCGATTACCGCGAGAGCCCGGCGCTGACCGCCTTCAACGTGGAGCTGTGCCTGGGGTCGCTGAAGGTGATCTGCGACGACCTGCTCGGCCATCCGCTGCCCTTGCTGGGCGCGCGCTTTGAGCATACTGCGCCGGATTACCAGGCGCGCTATGCCGAGTGTTTTGACTGCCCGTTGCAGTTCCAGGCCACGGCCAATGCGTTCGCCTTCGACCAGCGCTGGCTCGCCCAACCCTTGCCCCTGGCCGACACCGTGACCCACCGGGCCATGGCCGAACGCTGCCGCAAGCAGAACACCGAATTCACCGGGCGCGAGGCCTGGCTGGGGCGGGTCCGCCAGTTGCTCGCGGCACAACTGCACGCCGCACCGGGGCTCGATGGCCTGGCCCAGCAGATGAACTGTTCGCCGCGCACCCTGCGCCGACACCTGCACGACCTGGGCTGCAGCTACCAGGAACTGCTGGACGAACTGCGCTTCGAGCGCGCCAAGCAGTTGTTGGCGCAAGACCAGTGGCCGATCTACCGCATCGCCGAGCAGTTGGGTTTCAGTGAGACCGCGAGCTTCCGGCATGCCTTTGTACGCTGGAGCGGTGTAGCGCCGAGTCAATTTCGAGCATGACGCCCCATGTAGGGGCGAATTTCGGACAGACAATTTGGCCATATTTATCCCCTTTTGGCCGCTCCTGCCGTTCTCCAAACCTGCGCGCACCGCAACACTGCAAGGCATCCCAACCTGCCTGCGGAGAACAATAAAAATGCTGACGATCTACTCGCACGATCACCACCTGCACCATGGCCGTTGCGAATTGATGGACGGCCAGTTGATGCCCTGCTTCGAAATGCCTTCGCGCGCCGACCATGTGCTGCAACGGGTCAAGGACCGTGCACTGGGCCCGGTGCAAGCGCCCCAGGACTTTGGCCTGGCGCCGCTGCAGCGCATCCACAGCCGCGACTACCTGGAGTTCTTCCAGGGTGCCTGGGCCCGTTGGGTCGAATTCGGCCAGGACGGCGACCTGCTGCCCTACACCTGGCCCGCCCGGACCTTGCGCCGCGTGCTGCCCACCAGCCTGCACGGCCAACTGGGCTATTACAGCTTCGACGGCGGTGCGCCGATCACCGCCGGTACCTGGCAGGCGGCCTACAGCGCGGCGCAGGTCGCGCTGACCGCGCAGCAGGCGATCCAACAAGGCGCCCACAGCGCCTTCGCCTTGTGCCGGCCACCGGGGCATCACGCCGCTGGCGACTTGATGGGCGGTTACTGCTACCTCAACAACGCCGCCATCGCCGCCCAGGCTTTTATCGACCAGGGCCACAAAAAGGTCGCGATCCTCGACGTGGATTACCACCACGGCAACGGCACCCAGTCGATCTTCTATGAGCGCAGCGATGTGCTGTTCACTTCGATCCACGGGCACCCGCAGGCCGAGTTTCCGTTTTTCCTCGGTTATGCCGACGAGCTGGGCGAGGGTGCCGGCGAAGGCTTCAACTTCAATTACCCGCTGCCGGCCGGTGCCGCCTGGGACACCTGGAGCGCGGCACTGGAGCAGGCCTGCCGGGAGATCGAGGGCTATGGCGCCGACATCATCGTGGTGTCCCTGGGCGTGGACACGTTCAAGGACGATCCCATCTCGCAATTCAAGCTCGACAGCCCGGACTACCTGGCCATGGGCGCGCGTATCGCCCGCCTGGGCAAGCCGACGCTGTTTGTGATGGAAGGCGGTTACGCGGTGGCAGAAATCGGCATCAATGCCGTCAACGTTCTCGAAGGTTTTGAAGGGGCAGCCCAATGAACATGCTCAAGTCGCTTGTGCTCTGCGCCGCCGTGCTCAGCAGCGCCGCCCACGCCGAAGAAAAAACCCTGCGGGTCTACAACTGGTTCGACTACATCACGCCCAAGGCCCTGGAAGATTTCAAGGCGCAGAACCCGGCGATCAAGCTGGTGTACGACATCTTCGACACCAACGAAGCCCTGGAAGCCAAGTTGCTGACCGGCAACTCCGGGTATGACGTGGTGGTGCCGTCCAATGTGTTCCTGGCCAAGCAGATCGAAGCCGGGGTGTTCCAACCCCTGGACCGCAGCCAGTTGCCCAACTGGAACCACCTCGATCCCAAGCTGATGAAGCTGATCGAGGCCAACGACCCGGGCAACAAACACGCGGTGCCCTACATGTACGGCACCATCCTCATCGGCTTCAACCCGGACAAGGTCAAGGCCGCCCTGGGCGCCGACGCACCGGTGGACAGCTGGGATTTGATCTTCAAAGAAGAGCACATCAGCAAGCTCAAGCAATGCGGCGTGGCACTGTTGGACTCACCGTCGGAAATCCTGCCCCTGGCCCTGCAGCACCTGGGCCTGGACCCCAACAGCAGCAACCCCAAGGACTATCTCAAAGCCGAAGCGTTGCTGATGAAGATCCGCCCCTACATCACCTACTTCCACTCATCCAAATACATGGCCGATATCGCCAACGGGGATATCTGCGTGGCCGTCGGTTACTCCGGCAGTTTCTCCCAGGCCGCCAACCGCGCCCGGGAGGCCAAGAACGGGGTGATTGTCGACATGCGCCTGCCCAAGGAAGGCGCGCCGATCTGGTTCGATATGCTGGCCATTCCCAAGGGTGCAAAAAACCCGCAGGACGCCTACACCTTCATCAACTACCTGCTGCAACCCCAGGTGATCGCGCCCATCAGTGATTTTGTCGGCTACCCCAACCCCAACAAGGATGCTACCGAGCACGTCGACCCGGCGATTCGCAACAACCCCAACCTGTATCCCACCGAGGCGGCGATGGCCACGCTCTACACCCTCAAGCCCCTGGAGCGCGACGCCGAGCGTGCGCGGACCCGGGCCTGGAGCAAGATCAAGTCCGGCACCTGATCGACCTTGGCCTGGGCGCGCCGGCCCCGGCCAGGGTATTTATCTACCGTCTTCGCCGCCGCCGCAGAAACTACCGTGCAGCTCTTCAAGCCTTCCACTGGCCAAGGAGCTGCAAATGCCCAACGACTCACCCGCCCCCCACAACCGTCCGCCAAGTGCCTATGAGCTGCTGATGCAATTGAGTACCGGCCCCTCCATCCGTGAAGTCGCCGCGAACCTGCTACGTGCAGCCCTCAAGGAGCAATACCCGACACTGAACATCGAGCCGGACCTGGCCATGGTCGTCACACCGCATTGGCGCATCGTCGGCGATGCGATCCAGGCAGCGCCGGCGTCTACCGAATCACTGACCTCGGTCCTGGCCAACCAGGCCCTGTCGCCTGAGCCGGTGATCTATATCGACGGCGAGCATTTCCTCACCCTGGAGCCCGCAGCCCAGCCCCCCGACCACCTGCCCGTGAAGATCGATGCTATCGCACGGCTGGTCAACGAGCTGTCGGCCCTGATCTTCAGCGCTTTCCAGGAGCAGCAGTTGGACTACTGGAATGCCTCCAACGGCCTGGCAGGCCCCCGCTGGCAGACACTCGCCCATTCCTTGCGCAACGTATGGAACGTTACGGCCCAGGAAGGCTGGGATGAGCAAGATTGCGCCATGGCCAGGACGCTGTTCCACTTCCCGCAGCTGGCCAGGCGCAAAACCTCCGATACCTTCCAGACCCACGCTTACCTGGTCGACATTGATGCCAGCCACGAAAACCAGTCCATTCACGTTGGCCTGTCGGATATCGCGGTGCTGATCGGCGTACACGAGCAACAGCAGCGCATCCTCACGTATTCGCTGAGCACTGGTTATGCGAAATTCGACTCCCTGGACGCCTTCGGCCAAGCCCTGCCCACAGGCCTGACGCAAAGTGCGGCGCAGGTGAACGTGCAATGGCGCCTGTACGAACCGCAGGGGGATTTCTTCGAGAGCCAGGCGTGTAACCTGGTCGCCCTGCAACTGGAGGCCATCGGCTCGGTGGGCTCGTCCGGCATCGAAGCACCTCCCGCAGCAGCGGTCGGCGGCCAGGCGGTCGCCCGCATCCTGCCGGTGATTGAGGACCTGAGCAGCCACTCACTGTCGAACATCCGCCAGATACATGAAGAGCTTCCCGAGTGGCTGACCGGCGCCTCAGACCTCGACATCTCGACCTACAGCCGCTACCTGATCGACCTGGCCGAACTGCACACCCACAACCACGGGCGCACGTTCCAGGACGGTATCCCGGCAATCCGCGACTACGCCCGGGAGCAGTTGCAAGGCACACTCAAACAGCAACCCAATGGCGCGAGCCTGAACCTGGACAAGGTCGAGATCAGCATCGAGAGCCCGGTGGTCTGGGGCACTTTTGTGCTGCCCGGGGCCAGCGACATCACCCGGCGCAGCCTGATCGACCTGGCCCTGGAAAACCTCACCGGGCTGCCCACAGGAACAACCAGCATGCTCTACAACGGCGGCAAGAGCCCGACCTGGCTGACCTACACCTACCTCAAGGACCTGATCGAAACCCTCGATATCGGCGAACACTACCCGGCGCTGATCAAACGCACCCTGCTCGACGACCCTGCTGAGTCGAAGAGCCGGCAGACCCTCTACACCTCGCACTTGCGGGTGCAACTGCCGCTGCTGGCCTTGCAGTGGAAAATCCAGCGCCTGCATGGCATCGACGAGCGCGGTTACCGCTATGTGGCGGCGGCCGTGCAGGCAGAGGCGCACGAGCGCCAGGTGGAAGGGCAAGAGATCGTGTTCCGCCGCCTGGCCTTTGTCCCGACCTTGCGCCCCAGCAAGGAACAGGATGGGGTGGCGAATATGTTCGTGATCGGCCCCCGCGACCACACCCAGGGCCCGTGCCTGCTGTATCGCCCGTTGCTGACTCCGGTGCTGATCCAGTTCCCGTCCCGGCAAAACCTGCTGTATGCGATCAAGCATCAGCGCACCCTGCGCGATTCGGTGCTGGCCTGGCTGGCCGAAGACATACGCTTTAACTACGAGCAGTACGTGTTCCCCGCCGCCCTGCCCTCGCCATGGACGGTGGTGCGCGCGCTGGTGGAACCGCAAGTGGTGCTGCAAATGAGTGGCCCCATGGCCCTGAGCGACGAAGTGCTGGGCAATGATGCCCTGGCGACGTTGTTCACGGACAACGCCAATGCGCTGGTGGAGCTGGCCAACCGCCAATCGGTGTCCAATGTGCAGAAGCGCTGGGCCAGTTACCGGCAGGCCGGCTGGATGATTTTCGGCGCGGCGCTGCCCTTTTTGGGGCGCACGGTGGGGATCGCCGCATGGATCTGGCAAATCATGGACGACCTGCAAGCCACGGCCCAGGCCGAACCGGGGCCCGATGGGGAGGTTTCCTGGACGGCTCAGGTCGACCTGCTGCTCAACCTGGGCATGGCCCTGGTGCTGCACGTGACCTTGCGCCATCCACCTGAGCGAGCAGCGCAAAAGGTGGCGCTGGTGGAGACTGAACCCACACCGGTAGAACCTGAAACCACGGTTCTGGAAAAGACGCAAAAAGCACTGCCGCCGTCGCCCAAAGTCCTCGTCAGCCAGCAAGCCAACGTGTCCGAGAGCGACCTGGCCGCACGTCATCAAGGCCCCCTGCACAGCAGCGGCGCACTCAGTCGTGCGCCCTCAAGCCTGGGGGCGACCCTGGATCGCTTCAAAATTGACAAACCCGAGGGGCTGGGGGAGCCGATCGCGGAGGCCGGGGTGCACCTACATCTCTATGCCCTTGCCGATAAATGGTACGCACCGGTCGGCCCACGCTGGTTCGAGGTGACGGTGGATGAGAACGACAACGTCATGATCATCGACCCCAAACGCCCCACCCACAACGGCCCCTTGCTGCTAAGCAACCTGGCCGGCCAATGGTTTGTCGACACCCGCCTGCGCCTGCGCGGTGCCGGGTTCAGGAACCGCCGCAAAGCCGCGCAAGCCAAAGCACCTTCGCGCATCCTCGACCTGCGGCAAAAACTCAACGCGTTCAACGCCGACCAGCGACGCGGGCAAACCGAAATCACCCAGGCACATGCGGCGATAGAGCCAAAGCCAGGCCCCTCCTCCGAGCGCCAGCGCGAGGCGTACATCGACAAGGTCGACGCCCGCATGGCCGAATACGACGTGCCCATCCGCCAACTGCGGGCACTGAACATCATCGACACGGTGCCCAATTACCAGGGCAACATGATTGACTATTTGAGCCAACAACTGCTGCTGACCCGTTCAGCCGTTGCGCAACGCCTGCCCATGTTTCGCACCAAGCTATTGACCACGCTCCAGGAGCTGGAAACGATCACCTCGCGGGACGCCAAGCTTCAGGCGCAGCTCGCCGGAACGGTATCAAAGCTCAACCTGGACATGATCAAGCGCCTGCAATACGCCGAGTCGCGTTATCGCGAGCTGGAAAAGCTCGGTATCGAGGGCACCAAAATCATCCAGACCACGCTGCGCGCCCTGCCCCACTTCAAGCTGTACGACCTCAAAGCCCTGCAAATCACCCTGACCCGCTACCTGTGCATCACGCCAGGCACCGGCGAAGCGTTCACCGATGCGCACCGCCAGCTCGATGAAATCGTCAACTGCGCCGATATCAACATCCTGACCTGGGTCGAGACCCTGAGCGAATCGACCATCAGCAACCCGGACGAGCGCCTCGATGTGCTCAACAGCCTGGTAGAACAGTTCGCCATCATTGACCAGCGCTTGCTGGACCTGCACGCCGAATACCCTGAACACGTGCAGCGAGAGCCTCTGGAAGACCTGCGCCAGCGGATCGACGAATTCAACCAGCAGGCGACTCACGAACTGGTGCTGCTGCTGCGTGAGCGCAAGCCCCCGGAACCCAAGGCCGGCTCGTCCAGAACGCCGCAGACGCCGAAAAAAAAGGTTATCAAGACCCGTTTCAGCGGCGTGCTGGTGGGGGAGTTGCGGCCTGACGAGGCAGGCCTGCTGGATGTCAGGGCGCCGGTGACGGGCAAGGTCATTGCCACCTTCCACGAAAAAAGCCCCGGCGTGTGGGTGGAACGCGCAAGGCCTGCCGCAAAGCTGCCCAAGCCACAGGCTGCCGACCTCAATACCAGCATGAACGATGGGCAGCACCTGCTGGATGAGGAACCCGCCGCCACGCAGCGGGTGCTGGCGCATGCCAAAAAAGCCGGACGCATCCCGGTAGAGATCGAAGAAATGCTGCATCAGTACGCGGCACGCCTGGAGCAGGCGGTTAACACGGTCGAGGAGGCGCTGACCCAGCGCAACCTCACCGAAAGCGATCGCCCCTCTGCTGCCACACTCAACCGCAAACTCAACGAGGCGGCGCAACGCCTCTACCAATTGGGCACCAACACCCGTATCAGCATGACCAAACAGCAACTGCCCACCGCCGAACGGGTGGAATGGCTGCACAGCCTGGGGAAGGTAAATATCGTCAAGGTGGTAACCCGCCGACGCCTCAAGGGGCCCGGCAAAAACTATCTGGATGAGTACGCCATCCGCGATCACCAAAGCCAGGAAGTGCTGTGGTATGCGCACTTCCACTACGAATCGCCGCAAGCCGAACTCGACAACTACACCGCCGGCCACCTCAAGACCCGCGACCAGCAAAAGCTCGGCGGCGCGATCCACCGTACGGGCTTGAGCGAGCGCGACCAGATCGCGATTTATCGCAGTGAAATCCGCCCGCCACTGGCGCGTGCCCTGTTCTTCCAGAACTGAGGCTCAACCGGCCTGCCAGGCCCGGCGCAACCGGGCCAGCGCCTGGGCAATAGCCTCTTCGGGCACGGCGGCAAACCCCAGCACCAGGCCGGCACGCAGCTCCGGTGCCGGCCCGGTATCGGGCAGCCAGTAGCTGCTCAGGGCGTTGATCTCCACATCCGCGGCCAAGGCCTGAGCCACCAGTTGCGCTTCACGGGCCAGGCCCTGCACCCGCACGGTGAGGTGCAAGCCGGCCGCGACACCGGGCAGGCTCCCCACACCCGGCACATCGGCCGGCCAGCCGGCCAGCACGGCATTGCGCCGGCTCAGGGCGGCGCGACGCATGCGGCGGATATGCCGCTGGAAGTGCCCCGCTGCCATGAACTCAGCCATCACTGCCTGGGTGCTGACCTCAGAGTGCCGCACATCCACGGCGCGGCGCCGGGTGAAGGCACTCACCAGCGCCTGGGGCAAAACCAGATAGCCCAGGCGCAACGCCGGGAACGCCACCTTGCCGAAGGTGCCCACGTAGAGCACCCGGCCACTGCGGTCCAGGGCGGCCAGCGGGGCCAAGGGCGCGCCGCTGTAGCGGTACTCGCCGTCGTAGTCGTCCTCGATGACCCAGCCACCGGTGCGCTCGGCCCAGGCCAGCAGCTCCAGGCGCCGGGCCAGGCTCATCACCACTCCCGTCGGGTATTGGTGCGAGGGCGTGACGTAGGCCAGGCGGCAATCGCTGAGCGCGTTCAACGCGGTGCAGTCGATGCCGCCAGCGTCCACTGCCACGCCTTGGAGTTTCGCCCCGGCAATGGCGAACGCATGTCCGGCCGCCCGATAACCGGGATTTTCAATCGCCACTCCATCCCCGGGCTCCACCAGCAGCTGTGCACAAAGACTGATCGCCTGTTGCGCGCCACTGGTGATCACTATTTGCTCAGCAGTGCACTGCATGCCTCGCGAGCTACGCAAGTAGGCGGCGATCAGCCCGCGCAGGCGCGCGTCCCCTGCCGGGTCGCCGTAGCACAACTGCTGCAGGTTCGGCTTGCGCCAAAAAGCCGCATTCAGCTTGGCCCACACGTCAAACGGGAACAGATCGAAGGCCGGCACACCCACGCGAAAAGCCCGTGGCGGGCCAGCCGGCGGCAAGGGTAAATGGTTGCTTTCCAGACGACCCAAGGCGCCGCTGTGGATAACTGCACTGGATGAAAATCCAGGCAGGTCGGCGTGAATTGTGGATAAAGCTGGGGATAAGCCTGTTGATAACCCTGTGGACACTTTTGTGGATAGTTTTTTTTCCAATTGCGCCACATAGGTCCCGTCACCCACCCGCCCTTCGATAAAGCCTTCGGCATACAGCTGGTCGTAGGCCCGCACCACGCTATTGCGGGAAATCCCCAGGGCCGCTGCCAGGTCGCGGCTAGCCGGCAGGCGAGTGCCACTGGCCAGTCGCCCATCCAGCACGCGCTGGCGCAGCGCCTCGTACAACTGGCGTGTCAGGCCTTGGCGACGATCAAGCTCGATACCAGCAGGGTTAAACGACATGGGCGACATATTGGACCTATGAAATTGGTCTGAGATGGCTCTTACAACGAACCATTAGCCTGCCTAGGATGCACGTATTCGCCAAGGAAAATATTCATGTACACACCGTCCGCCTTTGCTCTCGACGATTTGCCCGAACAGCAGCAACTGATCCAGCACACGCGCCTGGCGCAACTGGTGACCTTTGGCGAACAAGGCCTGCAAGCCAGCCACCTGCCGCTGCTGCTCAACCCCGACGAGGGCCCCAACGGCACCCTCTACGGGCACCTGGCCAAGGCCAACCCTCAGTGGCGCGACCTACAAAATGGTAGCGAAGCGCTGGTGATCTTCGCGGGCGCCGAGGCCTACGTCAGCCCGGCGTTCTACCCGGCCAAGGCCGAACACGGCAAAGTGGTGCCAACCTGGAACTACCTGGCGGTACACGCCTACGGCAAGGCCCAGGTGTTTACCGATGCCGAGCGCTTGCTGGCGGTGGTCAGTGCGCTGACCGATCGCCATGAAGGCCGCCGCGCCCAGCCATGGAAAGTCAGCGACGCCCCGGCCAGCTACATTGACGGCATGCTTAAGGCCATCGTCGGCTTCGTCCTGCCAATCGAGCGCCTGATCGGCAAACGCAAGCTCAGCCAGAACCGCAGCGCGGCCGACATTGCCGGGGTGCGCGAAGGACTGGCCGCCAGCGTTGATATGCGTGACCAAACCCTCGCCCGATTCATTCCCAAGGACCGCACATGAGCCAGATCGAAATCCGCCGGGTAGCAGCCACCGAGCACGCCGCCTGGTTACCGCTGTGGCAGGCCTACCTGCGCTTCTATAACACCGAGTTGCCTGACGCGGTCAGCGCCAGCACCTGGCAACGCCTGCTCGACCCCAGCGAACCGACCCATTCGGCCCTGGCCTGGCAGGATGGCAAGGCGGTGGGCATGGTCAACTTTATCTATCACCGCTCCAACTGGAGCATCGAAAACTCCTGTTACCTGCAAGACCTGTTCGTGGAGCCCGGCCAACGCGGCACCGGGGTTGGTCGCCAACTGATCGAGTTCGTCTACACCACCGCCAAGGCCGAGGGGTGCGCCAAGGTCCACTGGTTGACCCATGAGAGCAACGCCACGGCGATCCAGTTGTATGAACGCATTGCCGAACGTCCCGGCTTTATCCAATTTCGCAAAGGCCTTTAAGGAGTACCCCATGTCGACCTCACTTGCAGATTGGAAAGGCGCCCCCGCGCCCACCGCCCAATTGATCGAAGGGCGCTTTATCCGCCTGGAAAAACTCGACCCGGCCCGCCACGCCGATGGCTTGTGGCAAGCCCTCCAGGGCCCCGGCGCCGACCCCAAGCTGTGGGACTATTTGCCCTACGGCCCGTTTCCCGAGCGCGCCGCGTTCGACGCGTGGTTGAACAACCACGCGGCCAACAGCGACCCATACTTTTTCAGCGTGATCGACCGCGCCAGCGGCGACGTGCAGGGCATCCTCAGCCTGATGTCGATCGTCCCGGCCCAGGGCCGCATCGAAATCGGCCACGTCACCTTCGGCGCACCGATGCAGCGCTCGCCCAAAAGCACCGAGGCCGTGTACCTGCTGGCCCGGCACTCGTTCGAGCTGGGCTACCGCCGCCTGGAATGGAAGTGCAACAACGGCAACGCCCGCTCCAAATACGCCGCCGAGCGGCTGGGATTCAGTTTTGAAGGGGTGTTCCGCCAGCATATGGTGGTCAAGGGGCAGAACCGCGATACCGCGTGGTACTCGATCCTCGATGGGGAATGGCCGAAGGTAGGCGCGGGGTTTGAGGCGTGGCTATCCGAGACTAACCAGACAGCGGATGGGCAGGCGAAAAGCCTGGCGCAATGCCGGGGCTGACGGTCAGTTCAGCGACCGCCGGACCTTGACCACGCCCATCTGCAAACCGAACGGCCGGAACACCGCGTTCAACGACTTGAGCGTCTGATTGCCCTCGCCATGCTCGATATGCACCAGGGTGCGCAGGGAAATCTTGCACATCCTGGCGCATTGGCTCTGGTGCACTCCGATGACGTCCACGCGCAGCCGACGCACGGCTTCGCCGATCTGCAGGGTGCCTTCGGCCAGGCCCTGCTTTGCGCTTTGGATCAACAAAGCGCGTGTCCAGGCCACAACCCGCACGTATGTATTCGCCCCGGACTAAAGACATCTCCCTCCCACCTAAAACGCTGCTCCTGACAGTTATCCCTCCGCCGCCTCGCTAAATTCCCCGCCTCACATATCAGAGGTCGGACCCTATGCACTGCACATCCAAGCGACTCGCCCTTGCCATCACTTTCATGCTGAGTGCCTTGAGCATTCAATTGGCCGCCGCACGCGGGGATATGGGGCCACCGCCCAGCGAGCCGGACCCGGCCAGCCCTTTTTATTTCATTGACTACGCCACCACCGGCAATGGCCGGGGCGTGGCCCAGGTGCTGGACCGTGCAGTGGATGCCTTGCTGGAGTCAGGCAACCTGAGCGTGCGCGAGCAGTATCTGATTGCAGATGACGCCCGCTATATGGGCAACCTGGCCCCCGGAAGAATCGGCGCGGTGCTTGAGCAACTGGCCGGCAGCCAGAACGCCAACCTGGGCAACGCCACCCAAAGCAGCCTCAAGCCACTGCAAAGCAGTTTGCTGTCGGCCATGGGCGAGATGAACGGCGACGCCAACAGCCGCGTCTGGCTGCAAGGCCTGGGCAACGCCGGCAGCCTGGACGGCCAGCACGGCGGTGGTGATTTACAGCAGCGTAACCAGGGCCTGGTGCTGGGCGCCGATTGGGCCGTGGACCCCGCTTGGCGCGTGGGTGTAATGGGGGCCAAGACGACCAGTGACCTGAGCGCCAAACGCTTCAAGGCCGCGCTCGACAGCTGGCACCTGGGGGCATACGCGGTGCGCCAGGACGGGCCGTTGGCGTTGCGCCTGGGGGCAATCCACAGCCACCACGCCGGGCTGAACAAGCGCAGTGTCGATTTTGATTTCATCGACCATCAAGAGCAGCTCAAGGGCAAGTATTCTGCGCAAAGCCAGACGCTTTTCAGCGAGCTGGGCTATCGCGTGGACCACGGCAGTTTCACCGTCGAACCGTTCGCGGGCGTCGGTTATCAGCGTTACCAACGCGAGCGCTTCAAGGAAAAAGGCGGCCTCAGCGCCCTCAATGTCGGCGAGCAGACCCAGGCGAACCTCAACAGCACCTTCGGCCTGCGCATGACCAGCCTCTATACCCTGGACAACCAGATGACCCTCAAACCCCACGCCAGCGCCAGCTGGAAACACCTGTACGGCGACGTCGACAGCCGCGTGCGCCAATCGTCGGCATGGGTGAACAAGGACGAGTTCAACAGCACCTTCACCATCGAAGGCACGTCCCTGGACCGCGACAGTATGGCGCTGCAAGCCGGGCTGGGCCTGGGCATCTCCACCAGGCAAAGCGTCGGCCTGACCTACACCGGCGATTTTGGCGCCCGCAGCAACAGCCAGGCCGTCATGGGCCAATGGACCCTGAGCTTCTGATTGGCGCTTTATTACAGGCAAAAAAAGGGGGCAACATGCCCCCCGAGGATTAAGCGGTAGTGTCGAAGGCTGGATATCAGCCTTCGATTTCGATCAGGATTTCGCCCGGGTTGACCCGGTCGCCCTTGGCTACGTGAACGGCGGTGACTTTGCCGGCGATGGCCGCCTGCACCTCGGTCTCCATCTTCATCGCTTCGGTGATCAGCACGGCCTGGCCGGCCTTGACCACGTCGCCTTCCTTGACCAGAACATCGACGATATTGCCCGGCATCGCCGTGCTCACATGGCCCGGCGCGCTGGCCTGCTTGCGCTTGCTGGTGCCGCCGCCGACAAACTCGTTGAGCGGTTCGAACACCACTTCTTCCGGCATCCCGTCGATGGACAGGTAGAAGTGGCGCTTGCCTTCGGCCTTGACGCCAACACCGGTGATATCCACGCGGTAGCTTTCACCGTGTACGTCGATGACGAACTCGGTCGGCACACCTTCACCGCCAGCACGGGCTACACCACCGGCTTCAGGAATCGGCAGCAGCACTTCAGGGGACAAGGTGCCGGCATCGCGCTCTTCCAGGAACTTGCGCCCGATATCGGGGAACATGGCGTAGGTCAGCACGTCTTCTTCGGACTTGGCCAATGCGCCGATCTCGCCGCGCAACTTGGTCATTTCCGGCTTGAGCAGGTCGGCTGGGCGCACGTCGATCACGTCTTCGCTGCCGATGGCCTGGCGCCGCAGTTTCTCGTTCACGGTGCCCGGCGCCTTGCCGTAGCCGCCTTGCAGGTACAGCTTCACTTCATTGGTGATGGTTTTGTAGCGCTCGCCAGCGAGCACGTTGAAGAACGCCTGGGTGCCAACGATCTGCGAGGTTGGCGTGACCAGCGGCGGGAAGCCGAGGTCTTCACGCACCCGTGGGATTTCCGCCAGCACTTCGCTCATGCGGTTGAGGGCGCCCTGCTCTTTCAACTGGTTGGCCAGGTTGGAAATCATCCCGCCCGGCACCTGGTTGACTTGCACGCGGGTGTCGACGGCGGTGAATTCGCTTTCGAACTGGTGGTATTTCTTACGCACGGCGTAGAAGTACAGGCCGATTTCCTGCAGCAGTTCCAGGTCCAGGCCGGTGTCGAATTCGCTGCCTTTGAGGGCGGCGACCATCGACTCGGTGCCCGGGTGGCTGGTGCCCCAGGCGAAGCTGGAGATGGCGGTGTCGATATGGTCGGCACCGTTTTCGATGGCCTTGAGTTGGCACATCGCGGCCAGGCCAGCGGTGTCATGGGAGTGGATAAAGATCGGCAGGCTCTGCTCGGCCTTCAGCGCCTTGACCAGTTCACCGGTGGCGTACGGGGTCAGCAGGCCGGCCATGTCCTTGATCGCGATGGAATCGCAACCCATGGACTCCAACTGCTTGGCCTGGGCCACGAACGCCTCGATGGTGTGCACCGGGCTGGTGGTGTAGGCGATGGTGCCCTGGGCGTGTTTGCCCGCAGCTTTCACCGCTTCGATGGCCACCCGCAGGTTACGCACGTCGTTCATCGCGTCGAAGATGCGGAACACGTCGATACCATTTACCGCGGCCTTGGCGACGAAGGCCTTGACCACATCGTCACTGTAATGGCGGTAGCCCAGCAGGTTCTGCCCACGCAACAGCATTTGCAGGCGCGTGTTAGGCAACGCGGCGCGCAGTTTGCGCAGGCGCTCCCACGGGTCTTCTTTCAAGAAGCGCACGCAGGCGTCAAAGGTCGCGCCGCCCCAGACTTCCAGGGACCAGTAGCCGACTTTGTCGAGCTTGTCGCAGATCGGCAGCATGTCGTCGGTGCGCATGCGGGTGGCCAGCAACGATTGGTGGGCGTCGCGCAGGATGGTGTCGGTTACGAAGATTTTCTTAGACATTGGAATGTTCCTCACAGGCCTGCGTGGGCGGCGATGGCGGCGGCGATGGCCAGGGCCAGCTCTTCGGGTTTGCGCTTGATCGAGTAGTTGGTCAGCTCAGGGTGGCTTTCCACAAAACTGGTGTTGAACTGGCCGCTGCGAAATTCCGGGTTGCGCAGGATTTCCTGGTAGTAGGCGGCGGTGGTCTTCACGCCTTGCAGGCGCATGTCGTCCAGGGCACGCAGGCCGCGGTCCATGGCTTCTTCCCAGGTCAACGCCCACACCACCAGCTTCAGGCACATGGAGTCGTAGAACGGCGGGATGGTGTAGCCGGTGTAGATCGCCGTGTCGGTACGCACGCCAGGGCCGCCGGGGGCGTAGTAACGGGTGATCTTGCCGAAGCTTGGGAGGAAGTTGTTCTTCGGGTCTTCGGCGTTGATACGAAACTGCAACGCAAAGCCACGGTGCTGGATATCTTCCTGCTTTACCGACAGCGGCAGGCCGGAAGCGATGCGGATCTGCTCGCGGACGATATCAATGCCGGTGATTTCTTCGGTGATGGTGTGCTCCACCTGCACCCGGGTGTTCATCTCCATGAAGTACACCTCGCCCTCGGCGAGCAGGAACTCCACGGTGCCGGCGTTCTCGTAGCCCACAGCCTTGGCCGCACGCACCGACAGGTCGCCGATATAGGCGCGCTGCTCGGGGGTCAGCTGGGGGCTAGGGGCGATTTCGATGAGCTTCTGGTTACGGCGCTGGATCGAACAATCGCGCTCGAACAGATGCACCACGTTGCCAAAGCTGTCACCGAGGATCTGCGCCTCGATGTGCTTGGGATTGACGATGCATTTTTCCAGGAACACTTCCGCCGAACCAAAGGCCTTGGTGGCCTCGGAGATCACGCGGGGGAAGGCTTGTTCGAGCTCTTCACGGCTGTTGCAGCGACGAATGCCGCGCCCGCCACCACCGGAGGTGGCCTTGAGCATCACCGGGTAGCCGATGCGGTCGCCTTCGGTCAGCGCCTCGGCGATGTCGGCGACGTTGCCTTCGGTGCCCGGCGTCACCGGCACGCCGGCCTTGATCATGCTGCGACGCGCTTCGGTCTTGTCGCCCATGCGGCGAATCACTTCGGCCGATGGACCAATGAACTTGATGCCGCGTTCGGCGCAGATATCCGCCAGTTCGGCGTTTTCCGACAGGAAGCCGTAGCCTGGGTGCAATGCATCACAGCCGGTTTCCACCGCCAGGTTCACCAGCTTGCGCGGATTCAGGTAGCCGGCCAGGGGCTCGGCACCAATGCTGTGGGCCTCGTCGGCGCGCTTGACGTGCAAGGCATGCCGGTCTGCGTCGGAATAGACCGCCACCGAACGGATACCCATTTCGGCACAGGCCCGCACGATGCGGACGGCAATCTCACCACGGTTGGCGATCAGGATCTTTGTTATCACTTGGAAATTCCCTTGAGCCGATTGCTGCGTTCATCGACCTGCTAGACCAGGTCGGCGCGTGACCAAATGTTTCAAGCCAGTCGCGAGACACACACTATGCGCACTTAGGGATTAACAAAAATCAATAATTATTGGGTTGTGTATAAGTAAAGACTTATAGTTGGCCGTACAAACCCAGCGAGCCATCTTGAATTATGCGTAAGTCATTGATGCGTATGACATTACGCCAGTTGCAAATCTTCAATGAAGTCTGCGACTTGCGTTCCTACAGCCGCGCTGCCGAGGAAATGTCCCTCACGCAACCCGCCGTCAGCCTACAAATTCGCCAGCTTGAAGAGCTGATCGGCCAGCCGCTATTCGACTACGTCGGCAAAAAGCTCTACATGACCGAAGCCGCCGAAGCCCTGCAACGGGCCAGCCGGGACATTTTCGGGCGCCTGGAAAACCTCGATATGCAGCTCTCGGACATGCAAGGCTCGCTGCAGGGGCAATTGAAGCTGGCCGTGGAATCCAGCGCCAAATACTTCGTGCCGCACTTGTTCGCCGCCTTCAAGCGCCAGCACCCGGAGGTGCAGTTGCACCTGACGGTGGTCAACCGCGCCCAGGTGATCCGCCGGCTGTCGGACAACCGTGATGACCTGGTGATCATGTCCATGGTGCCCCAGGACATGGGCCTGGAATTCCTGCCGTTTCTCAATAACCCGATTGTGGCGGTGGCCCCGCCGGACCATCCGCTGAGCCTGCAAGGGCCGCTGCGCCTGCAGGACCTGGAGCCTTACACCTTGTTGCTGCGCGAGCCGGGCTCAGGGACACGGCTGGCCTGCGAGGAATACTTCAAGGAAAAGCGCGTGCACTTTACCCAGACGGTGGAAGTGGCCTCGGCCGAGGCGCAGCGCGAGTGCGTGGTGGCGGGGTTGGGCGTGGCACTGCTGACGCGCCACGCCCTGAACCTGGAGCTGGCCACCGGTGGGCTCAAGGAGCTGCCGGTGGAAGAGCTGCCGCTGTACCGCAGTTGGTGCCTGGTGCAGGCCAAGGCCAAGCGCCTGTCACCGGTGGCCCATGCGTTCCTGGGCTTTATCCGCAGCGAACGGGTGCAGATCAGCGCGCTGGCTGAACGTTTCGCTGGGCAGCCGCGGGTGCCTGCCAATGCAACTCCGGGTAGTCACTGATGCTTTGCAGCAGTTGGCGTTGTTCACAGCGATCTTCAATTGCACGTCGGAACGCCATGCGGCGCTGGTCTTCCTGCTGACGACGGGTCTTGACGGTGCTGGTGCTGTCTTCGTAGTGCCGGGCCATTTCGAGTCTCCCAATGCGAGTACGGGGAGTTCAGGATGGGCACGGGGGATGACGGTTTGGCGGCGCGAGGGTTACAGGACGATGAATCTTGCGGATGCAACACCGGCCAAAACTGTAGGAGCCGGCTTGCCGGCGATGGCGGTGCCTCAGGCGATAAGTGCGGGGCTGGCAGACCGCTATCGCAGGCAAGCCAGCTCCTACAGTTGATCGAGTGCGACCTTGGGTCAGTCGTCGAGGGCTTTGACCGATTTGGGCGAGAGACGCAGGCTGCGCAAGCTGCGCTTGACGCTCTTGAGGTGGTTGACCAGGCTCGGGCCACGCGCCATCGCCACGCCCATCGCCAGCACGTCGATCACCACCAGGTGGGCGATGCGCGAGGTCAGCGGCGTATAGATCTCGGTGTCTTCATGCACGTCGATCGCCAGGTTGACCGTGGACAGCTCCGCCAATGGCGTCTGGCTCGGGCACAAGGTGATCAGCGACGCGCCGCTTTCACGCACCAGGTTGGCGGTGATCAGCAAGTCCTTGGAACGGCCCGACTGGGAAATACAGATCGCCACGTCGGTAGGCTTTAACGTCACCGCCGACATCGCCTGCATGTGTGGGTCGCTGTAGGCCGCCGCCGTCAGCAGCAGGCGGAAAAATTTGTGCTGGGCATCCGCCGCCACCGCGCCGGAGGCACCAAAGCCATAGAACTCCACGCGCTGGGCCTGGGACATGGCGGTCACGGCTTTTTGCAGTTCGATCGGGTCGAGCTTTTCCCGCACTTCCATCAGGGTGTGCAGGGTGGTATCGAAAATTTTCAGGCTGTAGTCGGCGACGGAGTCGTCTTCGTGGATCGCAAACTGCCCGAAGCTGGCACCGGCCGCCAGACTCTGGGCCAGTTTCAACTTCAAGTCCTGGAACCCCGAGCAACCGATGGCGCGGCAGAAACGCACGATGGTCGGCTCGCTGATCCCCACGCTGTGGGCCAGGTCAGCCATGGAACTGTGCATCACGGCCGCAGGGTCAAGCAGCACGTGATCGGCAACCTTGAGTTCCGATTTGCGTAACAGGTGGCGCGACTGGGCGATATGTTGCAACAGGTTCAAAGGGCAGGACTCTTGTTATTGGCAGGCGCCAGGGATGTAGCAAGCTTGTAGTTATACTACAAGAATTGCGGATTTGCCCGTTCGATGCATCACTAAATCGCCCTACTACCCCCTGAATCAGCGGGCATATGCGATGTAGCACCCGATGGCGCCTCGCTAGCAGCCAGGAAAATCCGCATTTTTCCGTAACAAATCCGCCAGCCCTTCGGCCTCGATCGGCCGGCTGATCAAATAGCCCTGTACCTCATCGCAGTTTTCGGCGCGCAGGAAATCCAGCTGCTGCTGATCCTCCACACCCTCGGCCACCACCTTGAGCGCCAAGCCATGAGCCATGGCGATGATGGCCCGGGTAATCGCCAAGTCTTCGCGCCCCTGGCCCAGGCCCCGGATAAAGGTCTGGTCGATCTTCACGTAATCCACGGGGATGCGCTTGAGGTAGCTGAGGGACGAATAGCCGGTGCCAAAGTCGTCAATCGCCAGCTTCACCCCCAGGTCGCGCAGTTGCTGGAAGGTGGCGATGATGTGCTCGACGCTGTCGAGCAACTGGCTTTCGGTCAGCTCCAGCTCCAGGTACTGCGGGGCCAGCCCGGTTTCATCCAGCACCTGGCGCACCAGGCTGACCAGCTTGCCCTGGCGCAACTGGTGCACCGACAGGTTGACCGACACACGGATCGGCGCCAGGCCCTGGCGCTGCCATTCACACGCCTGCCAGCAGGCCTGGCGCAGCACGAACTCGCCTAATGGCACGATCAATCCGGTTTCTTCTGCCAAGCCAATGAAATCACCGGGCGGCACACTGCCCCATTGCGGATGGTCCCAACGCACCAGCGCCTCGGCGGCGTTCATCTTGCCAGTGGCCAGGCACAGCTTGGGTTGGTAGAACACCTTCAATTGGCGTTCATCGATGGCTTTGCGCAGTTGGTTTTCCAGCTGCAGGCGCTCAAGGGTGCTGGCTTGCAGGCTGTCGGTGTAGAACTGGAAGTTATTGCCGCCCAAATGCTTGGCGTGCTGCATGGCCATGTTCGACTGGCTGACCAACGCGGAAATTTCCCGCGCGTTATCCGGCAACAGGCTGACACCGATTGAGGCGCTGACTACCAACTCATGCCCCTCCACCGCCACCGGCACCCGCAACTTGGCCAGCAGCCGGGTGGCCACTCGCGCCAGGCTCGACAGGCTGCCATAAGCGTCGAACAACACCGCAAATTCATCGCCGGACAACCGCGCAATGGTGTCGGCCTCCGGCAACGCGTTGATCAGGCGCCGCGCCATTTTTTGCAGCAATTGGTCGGCGACTTCATGGCCCAGGCTGTCATTGAGCAGCTTGAAGCGGTCCAGGTTGATATGCAGTAACGCCAGGCTGCGGCCGCCCTGGCGCACCCGCTGATGGGCCTCGCGCAGGCGCTCGCGAAACAGCGAGCGGTTGGCCAGGCCCGTCAGTTCGTCGTAATGGGTGAGGTAGCGCATGCGCTCCTCGGATTCGCGGCGCGCCGACAGATCGGCGAAGAAGCCCACGATGTGACTCACGTTTCCCCGAACATCGCGCACTACGCTCAGTTGCAGCCATTGCGGGTACAGCTCGCCGTTCTTGCGCGCCTCCACCAATTCGCCCTGCCAACTGCCGTGGCTCAACAACGCCTGGCGGATCACCGGGAAGTGTCGGCGGGCATCGCGGCTGCACGGCAACTCCACGACGTTGCGCCCGAGCATGTCGTCGATATCAAAGCCGGTCACGCGACTGAAGGCCTGGTTGACCGCAATCAGCACGTACTCCGGGTCCAGTATCACGATGCCTTCGCTGGCCGCCTCGAACACCGTGGACGCCAGCCGCAGCTGTTCTTCCACCGCCTTGCCGGCACTGATATCGCGCCGGGTACCGAGCATGCGCGTCACGCGCCCGCTGGCCGCACGCTCCACGGCGCGCCCACGGTCCTCGATCCACACCCAGCGCCCGTCGCCATGGCGCACGCGGTACTCCACCTGGTAGTCCTCGCTGCGCCCTTTCAAGTGCTCCACCAGCGCGCGCTTGAGCAGCGGCAAGTCGTCCGGGTGCAGGCGAGGCGTGAGGTCGCGCAACATCGCCGTGACGTATTCCGGCTCCAGGCCGAACAACTCCTTGAGCTGGGTGTGGTGGACCTCGTCGGTTTGCAGGTTCCAGTCCCACAAACCCAACTCACTGGCCTGCAATGCCATCGCCAGGCGCGCTTCGCTTTTGCTCAGGGCCAGGCTGGCGGCGTCCAGTTGCTGGCCGCGTTGTTCGACACGGTGTTGCAGGCCGACCTGGGCTTCACGCAACTCCTGCTCGACCTGGCGCCGCTGCTCAACCTCGCGCACCAGGTCCTGATTCAACTGCTCGCTGCGCTGACGGGCCTGCTGCAGGTGCTCGATCAGGGCCTGGTTCTGGAACCGGCGCAGCAAACCGCGCTGGATCAGGCGGTTGACCTGCCATGCCACCAGGCTCAGGGATGCCAGCAGAATCAGGCCCAGGTAACTCCAGCCCTGCAGTTGCGGTTCGCCGCTCCAGAATAAATAGAGGATGGTGGGCACCAGGCAGGGCAAGGCAAACGATAAGAACGCCGGCACGCTCACCGCGTAGGCCACGCTGGCCGATAAGGTGGCCACGCCAATCAGGCCGAAGATCCAGGCCTGCTGCACGAAACTGTCTAGGGGCACCAGGACAATGGCCGCGCTCGCCAGGGTCAGGCCGCTGGCCGCCGAGCCCAACATGAACATGCGCCGCCAGACCGGCTGCGCCTGCCGGCTGGGCAGGGCGCTATCGAAGGCCGCCACCTGGATCACGCGCATCGCCACCAGGGCCAGCAACCACACCAGCCAACTGCCGACCAGCACGTAGCGCTGCGGGCTCCAGAGCAACCAGGCGCAGACCAGACCGTTAATCAACATCAATAAAGTGGGCAGCAACGAACCTTGGTACAACAGACGCGTGCGCTCGACCGCCATCTCCATGGCGTAGTGCTTGCGGATAACTTGCGCCGGCGCGACAGAAGGGCCAGGCAAGTCGGTGCTGAGGGTCATAGGCAGTGTTCTTATAATGGTGAGCCCGAAACGTCGACGGAGCATACACAAGCGGGCGGGCAGACCAAACTGCTCTGGATCATAAAAATCGGCGAATAAACCATCGCAAACCTTGGGCCCAGAGGGGCTGAACAAGACAGGGCGCGGGCTACAGGCGATGACTTACCGGTCATCACCGTGGATCGATTATTTGCCGATTGAAGATCGCCGCGGATTTTTTTGTGCCGACCACCCGGCAATGGGATTTGCCCCCCTTCCCCCGGCACCCTAGAATGCGCCGATGCGCGATGATCTCTCCCTTTTGCTGAATTCCCTCAACGATGCCCAACGCCAGGCCGTAGCAGCCCCCGTTGGCCGTCAGTTGGTCCTGGCCGGTGCTGGCTCCGGTAAAACCCGAGTGCTGGTGCACCGTATCGCCTGGTTGATCCAGGTCGAGAACGCGTCGCCGCATTCCATCCTGTCGGTGACCTTCACCAACAAGGCCGCTGCCGAGATGCGCCACCGCATCGAGCAGTTGATGGGCATCAGCCCGGCCGGAATGTGGGTCGGCACCTTCCACGGCCTGGCGCACCGCTTGCTGCGGGCCCACTGGCAGGAGGCGGGCCTGGCCCAGACCTTCCAGATTCTCGACAGCGATGACCAGCAACGCCTGGTCAAGCGGGTGATCCGCGAGCTGGGCCTGGATGAACAACGCTGGCCGGTGCGTCAGGCCCAATGGTTTATCAACGGCCAGAAAGACGAAGGCCTGCGCCCGCAACATATCCAGGCCAGTGGCGACTTGTTCCTGGCCACCATGCGCAGCATTTATGAAGCCTATGAAGTGGCCTGCCAGCGTGCCGGCGTCATCGACTTCTCCGAACTGCTGCTGCGGGCCCTCGACCTGTGGCGCGACAACCCCGGCTTGCTGGCCCATTACCAGAAGCGCTTCCGGCACATCCTGGTGGACGAGTTCCAGGACACCAACGCCGTGCAGTACGCCTGGTTGCGCCTGCTGGCCAAGGGCGGCGACAGCCTGATGGTGGTGGGCGACGACGATCAGTCGATCTACGGCTGGCGCGGCGCGAAAATCGAGAACATCTACCAGTATTCCGACGACTTCCCAGACGCCGAGACCATTCGCCTGGAGCAGAACTATCGCTCCACCGCCGGGATCCTCAAGGCCGCCAACGCCTTGATCGCCAATAACACCGGGCGCCTGGGCAAGGAATTGTGGACCGACGGCGGTGAAGGCGAGGCAATCAACCTGTACGCGGCCTTCAACGAGCACGACGAAGCGCGCTACGTGGTGGAAACCATTGAAAGCGCCCTGAAAACCGGGCTGGCCCGCAGTGATATCGCCATTCTGTACCGCTCCAACGCCCAGTCACGGGTACTCGAAGAGGCCTTGCTGCGCGAGCGCATTCCGTACCGCATCTATGGCGGCCAGCGCTTCTTCGAGCGCGCAGAAATCAAGAACGCCATGGCCTACCTGCGTTTGCTGGAAGGTCGCGGCAACGATGCCGCGCTGGAGCGGGTGATCAACGTACCGGCACGGGGCATCGGCGAGAAAACCGTCGAGGCGATCCGCGAACATGCGCGTCACAGCGATGTGTCGATGTGGGAGGCCATGCGCCTGCTGATCGCCAATAAAGGCCTGACCGGCCGCGCTGCCGGAGCGTTGGGTGGGTTTGTCGAGTTGATCGACAGCCTCGCCGCCAAATGCCTGGAAATGCCGCTGCACCTGATGACCCAGACCGTGATCGAACAATCCGGCCTGATCGCTTATCACGAGGCGGAAAAGGGTGAGAAAGGCCAGGCTCGGGTAGAAAACCTTGAGGAACTGGTCAGCGCCGCCCGCGCGTTCGAGAACAGCGAGGAAGATGCCGACCTGTCGCCACTGGCGGCGTTCCTCGGCCACGCCTCCCTGGAAGCCGGCGATACCCAGGCCGACGAGCACGAAGACAGCGTGCAACTGATGACGCTGCACAGTGCCAAGGGCCTGGAATTCCCCTACGTGTTCCTGGTGGGCATGGAAGAAGGCCTGTTCCCGCACAAGATGAGCCTGGAAGAGCCCGGCCGCCTTGAAGAAGAACGCCGCCTGGCCTACGTGGGTATCACTCGGGCGATGCAGAACCTGGTGATGACCTACGCCGAGACACGACGCCTGTATGGCAGCGAGACCTACAACAAGGTGTCGCGTTTCGTACGGGAAGTGCCCAAAGGGCTGATTCAGGAAGTGCGCTTGTCCAATAGCGTCAGCCGGCCGTTTGGTGGCGGTCAGCAGCAGAACTCCAGCAACATGTTTGCCGGCTCGGAAATTCCCGAGACCCCGTTCAGCCTTGGCCAGCAGGTCCGGCATGCGATCTTTGGCGAAGGGGTGATCCTCAACTTCGAAGGCGCCGGAGCCCAGGCCAGGGTGCAGGTGAACTTCGCCGAAGGCAGCAAGTGGCTGATGATGGGTTACGCCAAGCTCGAAGCGGTCTGACTGAGCGTTCCCACGCTCTGCGTGGGAACGATCGGGCGCTCTGCCTCGGTGAGATGGGTCGCCTTGCCCTTGTTTTTAACCAGTACGGGCCAATATCTGTAATTAGTCCTACAGACCATTCGCAAAGGTCTTACGCAAAAGCCCGAAACATTATGCCGCTAGCCACTGCCTCTGCACCTGTGCAACATGGCGCGCGTGCAATCCACAAATGGGAATTCCCTTTATGAAACGTTTTCTTAGCATCGCCATGGCGTTGTGCATCGGCCTGACGATGAGCCTCGACGCCAACGCCAAACGCTTCGGTGGCGGTAAAAGCTCCGGCGCAGCACCGAGCCACCAGACCAGCCAAATGGCCCCAGCCGCTGGCGGCATGGGCGGAGCGGCTGCCACCGCAGGTGCAGCCGGTGCCGCTGGCGCTGCTGCCAAGGCCGGCGGTGCTTCGCGCTGGTTGGGCCCTCTGGCCGGTATCGCTGCCGGTGGCCTGCTCGCTTCCATGTTCATGGGCGGCGGCTTCCAGGGCATGCAGATCTTCGACATCCTGATCATGGCGGTCATCGCTTTTGTGATCTTCCGCTTCATCGCCGCCCGTCGCCGCAAGCAGCAGGAGCACCTGGCTCCAGCCGGCGCGCCGATGCAGCGTGAAGTGTTCGAGCAAAAGCCTGCCATGGGTTCGATCTTCGGCGGCTCGGCAGCACCTGCTGCCGCTCGTCCGGTGATCAACGCGCCAGCCTGGTTCAACGAAGAGCGTTTCGTCGAAGCGGCCCGCAACCACTTCCAGTCCCTGCAGCAACACTGGGACGCCAACGAAATGGACAAGATCGCCGAGTTCGTGACCCCGCAACTGCTGGAGTTCCTCAAGCGCGAACGTGCCGAACTGGGCGACGGCTTCCAGTCGACCTACATCGACGACCTGCGCGTGCAGTTGGAAGGTGTGGATGATCGCGCCGACAAGACCATCGCTACCCTGACCTTCAGCGGTACGTCGAAGACTTCGCGCTTCGACCAGGGCGAAGTGTTCAGCGAAAGCTGGAACATGGAACGTCCACAGGGCGAAAACCAGCCTTGGCTGGTAGCCGGTATCCGCCAGAACGGCTGATCCGCAAAGGCCTATAGCCTGCTGTAAGAAACACCCCGGTCTTGTGCAGCGCTTTAAGAAGCCTGCACAGCCGGGGTGTTTTTTTGCCTGTGGAAAAGTCAGCATGGGGTTTTGCTGGATTAATGAGAACGACTCTCATTATACTCGCCCTCCCCGGTTCTGCCCGAGCATAGGAAAGTGCCGCCGTGCTGGAAAAACTGTTCACTCAACATGCACCCGCGTTGCATCGGTATCTGTTGCGCAAAAAGTGCTCCCCAAGCCTGGCTTCGGACCTGGTACAGGACACTTTCCTGCGCATCGCCCAGTTGGAGAGCCTGGAGCGCGTGCTGTGCGCGCCGTCCTATCTGTTTCGGGTAGCGCACAACCTGATGATCGACCATCACCGCCGCTATGGTGAAAAGCGCTACGACAACGACCCCAGCGCCTTCTTCGCCACCCTGGTCGACGAAACCAGTTGCCCTGAAGAACAGGCCCTCGGCGCGTTGGAACTGGAGCACCTGGAAAGCCTGCTGCAACGCATGCCACCGCGTACCCGCGATGTGTTCATGCTGTGCCGGGTGGAAGGCATGACGCACAAAGAGACCGCGCGCTATTTACGGATATCCACAAGCTCTGTACAAAAACACATGGCAATGGCCCTGGCCAGGATTGGCCGGGCGCTTGAGCCGGACCAAGAGGGCTGAGCCTTGTGTACGACAAAGAGCCAAAAGGTAAATAGACCGAACCGTGAACGCCTCCCCACAGACTATCGACCCGGTAGAGCGCAAAGCTGCCGACTGGGTGATGCGCCATCGCCAAGGACAGCTTTCGGCACGTGAACTCGAGGCGTTTCAGCGCTGGCTGGCCGCCGACCCTTTGCACGCCGCCGCCGCCGAGCGCGCCAATCGTGCTTGGCTGGCCACCGCGCAGCTCAAGCAACGTCCCGGCTATGTAAAACCCCAACGCCCGCCGCGCTCTGCCTGGCTGCGCATGCCGGTGGTCGGCGGCAGCGCCGTGGCGGCGCTGGCGTTGGGCTGCTGGATGCTGCTGGCACCACCTTTCTGGGTCCAGGCCCTGAATAGCGACTATCACACCGGGTTTGGCGAGGTGCGCCAGATCACCCTGGCCGACGGCAGCCAGGTGCAACTGGGCAGCCACAGCATCCTGAGCCTGGCCTACGACGACCAGACCCGTCGGGTGCGCCTGAGCCAGGGCGAGGCGGTCTTCACCCCTGCGCCAATGAATGAACAGGAGCGGCGGCCCTTCACCGTACAAGCGCCCGGGGCCGATATCACCGCGCGAGGCACGCGTTACCTGGTCGGTGTCGGCAAGGATCGCGAAGGCTGGGTGGGGGTGCTGCAGCATCGGGTCGAGGTCAACCTGACCCAGCACGGGCGCGATGAAGCCGCAGGTTCCGCGCTGCTGGAGCAGGGCAACAGCCTGCACTTCAGCCCCAGAACGGGCCTGGTGCCGCTGAACACCAGCCCCGAGGAACTGGCCAGTTGGCAGGAAGGCCGGCTGGTATTCCAACGCGAATCCCTGGCCGACGCCGCCGCCCGCATCAACCGTTACCGACCGGGGCTGGTGCTGGTCAAGGGCGAGGCCCTGCGCAACGTGCGGGTCAGTGCGGTAATGCGCCTGGATAACCTCGACACCGCGCTTGAACATCTGGTGGCGCAAGTCCACGGGCGCATGTTCGAGCTGCCAGGACTGACACTGATCTACTGAGCCGCCTCGCACGGCGTCAATTTCAAAAAAAACATAAATAACGATATTTATAGATCATAACGATCTATCGCGTTTTTGCAGCTGGGCCGTTTCTACTACATGTGAATAAATCTTATTTACTTTAGTGAGGCCGGTTTTGCAGACGCAAGAGAACAACAAAAAACGCCAGGCAACAAAACGCACCCGACTGAGCCTGGGGATTGCGTCGGCCGCCATTGCGCTGGTCGCCAATGCCGCCACCATCAGCCCGGTGCTGGCAGCGCCAAGCGCAAACCACGCCCCGGCCACTGACGTGCACAACTTCGACGTGCCCGCCCTGGCGCTGGATCAAGCCTTGGTCCTGCTGGCGCGCCAGGCCGGTGTCGAGTTGTACCTGGGCAGCAACGACTTCACCAACAGCTACGGCAACCCGGTCAAGGGGCGCTTGTCCCTGGACACCGCGCTGCAAACGCTGCTGGCCAACCAAGGAGTCAGCTACAGCCTCACCGGCTCAGCCGAGCGCCCGATCATCCAGGTGCAATCGGCACCGAACTCGGCGGGTATCCAGGCCGGCGACTTGCACCCGACCTACGTCATGGGCATGGAAGGCAAGCAGTCCCGGGACGAAAAGGGCTACAACGATATCTACGACCATGACATCTCCTCGGTGTATGCCGGCAAGGAGCAGATCGAACGCTACAAAGGCGCAGCCCCCGCCGATATGTTCAAGGGCATGCTCAACGTGTACAGCGGCGACTCGCGCAACAGCGGCGCACTGGACCCAAACATCCGCGGCATCCAGGGCCCCGGCCGCGTGCCTGTGACCATCGACGGTACCGAACAGGCAATCACCGCTTACCGCGGCTACATGGGCGCCAACAACCGCAACTACATCGACCCCAACCTGATCGGCAGCATCAAGGTGCTCAAGGGCCCGAACCTGGAGCGTAACGTCTACAGCGGCATTGGCGGCGCAGTGGTGGCCAGCACTCTAAACGTCGACGATGTGCTCAAGCAGGACCAGGAATATGGTGGCGAACTTAAAATCGAAGGCAGCAACAACTCGGTGTCACCCAAACTACCGACGCTGATGACCGGGCAAATGCCCAGCCCCGGTTATGAATATTCACCCATCAGGGGCTATTACGATCACTCGCTGTACAAACACCCACGCACCAGCAGCAGTAACAAACTGCTGTCCAGCGATGACTCCGCCTACCGCCTGGCACTGGCCACGCGCCAGGAAAAATTCGAACTGCTGGCAGCCTACGCCTTCCGTGAAAAAGGCAACCACTACGCAGGCAAGAACAAGAGCGGCTTCTATTCCAGCGGGAAGAAAGTCAACGGCGAGTTTGACTACATTCCCAACCTCGCCACTATCTACAAACCGGGCGATGAAGTGCCCAACACCTCCAGCAAGATGGAGTCCTGGCTGGGCAAGGCCAAACTCAAGATTGATGAAAACCAGTCCCTGGAATTCGGCTATCGCGACACCGATGCGCTGTACGGCGAGATCCTGCCATCACGGATCTCGTTCTTTAAACCCGGCACGACTTACGACGCCGCCACCAACGGCGTGCCGCAATGGCCGTTGAGCCATGTACAAAGCAAAGCCTACAACCTGGAATACAACCTCAAGCCCGAAGGTAACCCGTGGGTGGATTTCTATTCCAACCTGTGGATGACCAACACCCGCAGCGATACCTACAGCAGCGGTGGCGTCCCCAATCAAACCACCATGGCCGACCCGGTGTACCGCAATACCGCCCTGGCCAACGCCAAGCATGATCGTATCGGCCTGACCGCAAGCAATAAGTTGAAGTTGCTCGACAGCCTCGACCTGACCCTGGGTGGTAGTTATCAGCATGAAAAGTTGGGATCGAACGACAACTATTACGACCCTATCATCAGCGACACGTTGCGCATGTACCCTCGGGCCGGGCGCCGCGAGGAACAGGAATACAACTTCAAATTCGACTGGCGGCCCGTAAGCTTTGCCAAGTTTGAGGCGGGGATGCGTTATTCGTCTTATTGGGCATTTGATGATTACTTGAAAAGTGCCCAGGACAAGAGTGGGATAACAACACAATTTGAAGAAACCGGGCGTCGGGTGGATTACACCACGCAAAAAACACTGACGGATGCAGAATTAAAAACAATCATTGATCAGAAAGTTGAAAACATGAAAGGGCTCTGGGATGTTTTCGGCGCCACAGAGGCCGAACGTTTGGCTGATATAGAAGTGATTAAGCAAGAAACATCACCCGTTCAAAAAACCCAACATAGGGTTAACTGGGAGAGCGATGGTAAAGGTCGCTATTCACGCGCTAACAACCCATGTATCAATGGCTTGAATGCAGGCGAGAATATTATTTCCTGCAGCTCTTCCGGAAACGGCAAGGGCTACGAAAAAGATATCAAAGCCAAACACCAGAAAGACAGTGGCTGGACACCTTCGCTTTCTGCAACCTTCTATACCTCGGAAAATGGCCGGGTCTACCTGCGCTACAGCGAGGCCATCCGTTACCCAAGCATGTTTGAAAGCACCATGGGCTTTTCCTCATCGGTCAACCCCTGGGGGCTTGAGCCAGAACATGCGCATAACTACGAAGCCGCCTACATCCATAACCTGGCCGGCTGGGGTGGCAGTGAAAGCGCCGACATCAAGCTGAGCTATTACTACAACACGACCAAAAACGTGATCGAACGTGACCCACAACTGCGCTTCAGTAACCTTGAGAAGCAAGTCACTTCCGGCGTGGAGTTCCAGGGCCGCTACGATAACGGACGGTTTTTCACCGACATGAGTATCGGCCACGTCCTGAAAAACAGAGTCTGCGATGAAAACTCGGCTGTCTCCGTCAGCACCGACGGTAGCACCCCCAACTGCGTGGAAGACGGTTTTGTAGGCGGATACCTGGTGAGCATGGCAATGCCGGAGTGGACTGCCAACCTCGGGTTAGGTGCGCGCTTCCTTGATCGCAAACTGGAAGTGGGCGGACGGGCTATTTATTACCGCCAACATGAAAACAAGTTCTATGACAACTACCCCAACAGCGCCATGGTCAGTTATTACCTGAATACGCCCATGTCATGGGACAAGATCATCACTTATGACGCCTACGTTAACTATAAATTGACCGATGACGCATCCATCGAGTTAACCGGCACCAACTTGAGCAACCTTTATTACATCGACCCACTCACGCGTTCGGCCATGCCCGCACCCGGTCGAACGTTGAAACTCGCTTTCACCACTACTTTTTAACTTGGGAGGTACTGCATGGGAGGCTAAAGAAGAAATTGGCAAACGCTTGACGTGTTGACTTAATTTAAATCACTCAATGGATGATGAAATGAAATCTTTCAACTACACAGTATTGGCAGTGGCACTTCTGGGTCTGGCTGGCGTTGCTCAAGCAGCCACTTCTTCTGGTCAAAGTTACGATGGCACGATCGTCGTCGACGGCTCCAGTGGTTCAGGCTCAACTAACCACCCAGGTTCCGCAGGCCAGCCAGCCATTGGCGTTAAGGCTTTTTACAACGGCACGAAAGTCGCTTTCAGCGGTTTGAAAGGTATGGCTGCCACCGATGCCAATGGTGTCTCCACCATTACCACCGCGATGATGCCACCCTCTCACTCCACACTGGGCAACTTCGACTTCAAACAAGTCGCCAACCAGCAGGTGTACTACGGAGAGTGGTCGCAGACAGGCGCCAACAATGATCCAACCCGCGTCGTGTACTACTCCGGCGATACCACCGGCCGCGTATTGCCAACGGCCAGCGTGACCTATGCGGTACAGGGCATCAACAACTACTCCGGAGCTAACGTGCTGTCTGGCGACCTGACCGCATCCTTCGGTACGGCCGCCCCGACGCTGGTAGGTTCGCTGAGCAACAGCACCTTGAAGGTCCAGTTGGTGGCCAACATCAACACCGCCGACGCCAGCTTTGCCGGCAACGCAGCTGCGCGCGATGCGGTCACTAACGCAAGCCTGTCAACCGGCACCACCCAAGGCAGCTTCTTCGGCGCAGGCGCCACCGCGTCGCTGGCCGGTATCGCCAAGTTCACCGACCGCAACTACGACACCGCCTTCGGTGGTGTCGCCAAGTAATCGCACGTTGAACCTGTTGTAGCACCACCCAAGCAAGTGCCTGCCCCCAGGCACTTGCTTTTGGCGTTTTGAAGCGATCCCGAGAGCCCGGTAATGCCCCAGCCCTATTGCATGCGATCCCTCACGCTCCACGCTTTACCCTTTTCCCTGCTGCTGTGCATGACCCCGGCGGTATTTGCCGCCGACCAGGACACCAGCCTGCGCCTGAACCAGACCATCGAGTACCGCGCCAATCAGCAAGAGCGCGAGTTGCTCAAGGATGAACTGCCCAGCGACGGCGCCCCGCCGCTGTTGAATATCGATGGGCAGACCTACAGTGTGGGCAACAACCTCGATGAACTGGGCCGCGCGGTGTACCTGTCCATCGAGCGCCAGCAATGGCCGCAAGCCAGGGATTACCTCAAGCGCTACACCGCCCTGCCCGGCCATGACCCGATGCTCACCGCCTATGCCAACGGCGGCCTGGCCCGCGCCGATGGCAACCTTGAACAAGCAGAAAGCTACTACCGCCAGCTGCTGGCGTTGCAGGGCGACTTCCTGCCGGGGCGCCTGGAGCTGGCGCGGGTATTGTTCGAGAACCGCAAGGATGGCGAATCCAACGCCGCGTTCCGGCAGATCAGCAGCAGCCTCAGCCCAGCGGACGCCCAAGCCATGGGCGTGGGCAAGACCGTCGACAGTTTTATCCAGGCCCTGGACCACCGTGAAGACTGGCAAGGCTCCCTGGCCATCGGCCCGACCTGGGGCTACAACCTCAACCAGTCCCCGGAAAGCGAGGTGACTTATCGCTACGTCACCCCCGACGAAACCATCTACGTCAAACGCTCACTGCCCAAGGCCGTGTCTGCCCACGGCGCGGACTACGAGGCCACGCTCAACAAACGCGTGGCCATCAGCGGCCACCACGGGGTGTTCATGCGCTCGCTGCTCTATGGCCAGGCCTATGAAAAACAGAGCAAGTACAACGAAGGCACCCTCATCAATAACGCTGGCTACAGCTACCACGACGCCAAAAACCAGTACGCCCTCGGGCCGTCGTTTGAATTCAATACGATTGGTGACAACGCCATGTACAGCGCCTGGGGGCTGCGCGGCGAATGGATTCATACACTGTCGGCCACCCGCATGTTCAAGCTGGAAGGCGAATACAAGGACATGGCCTACAAACACCAGATCAATAGCAACCTCGACGGCGGCATCAGTTCGGTCTACGCCACCCTGTGGCAGGCCCTACCCCAGCGGTGGACGCTGTTCGGCGGCGTAGACCTGACCGAACGTAATACCCAGGACCGCACGGCGGCCTACCTGCAAAAGGGCGTGCGGCTGGGGGTGGCGAAGGATTTCGAAGTGGGCGTCAGCGCCGTGCTGTTCGCCTCGTACCGCAAGCGCCAATACGATGCCTACAGCGCTATCGTCGATGACCGACGCAATGAGAAAGAACAAGGCTACACCTTTATCCTGCGTGCCCCACGCCTGGCGGTGCTGGATGCGGTGCCCAGTCTGACGGTCAAGTACAACAAGGTCGTCAGCAATGTCGACTGGCTTTATTCCTACGACAAAAACAGCATCAGCCTAAAGCTGGAAAAGCAGTTTTAACCGACAACACCGGGTTTTCTATTTCGCGGTTGCACTTATAGCGAGCTACTGTATAAAACGCCCCTATAAACCGCGCCATCTAGCATGAGGATCCCGGCCGTGGAAGAAGTTATCGAACAATTGCGTGAAGCCAACGAACCGGTACCGGTTCCTCTGGAACTGCCCGACGAAGACCAGTTGGTGGAAGTCGAGGAACAGCTGTTTATCAACATCCCGTTTGTGTTCAAGGAATTCCTGCTGACCGTCAGCGATGTGGTGTATGGCAGCCTGGAGCCGGTGACCATCACCGACCCCCAGTCCCACACTTACCTGCCGGAAGTCGCCGCCAATGCCTGGGATATCGGCGTGCCTCGCGAACTGATCCCGATTTGCCAGGATGGCGACGACTACTACTGCGTCGAAGAAGACGGCACGGTGGTGTTGTGGTCCGGCGAAGAAGAACTGGTAACCGAAGAGTCCTGGGAGTCGGTGTGGCACTGGGCGCGGGACGTCTGGCTGGAAAGCTGATGCCTTTGTAGGCGCCGGCCGGCCGGCGCCTACGGTGGATCGCTCCGTTGAGGGTGGTGGTCAGTGCTCCGGCGTGTCCTTGTGATTGTCCAGGGTCTCCAGCAAAGCCACTTGCATGCGTGTATGGATGCGGATGAACCAACGCCAGAGCACGGCGGCCACCGCAGCCGTGACCACGGCAATCAACACCAGCAACTTGTTGGTCGGCAAAATACTGGCCGACAAGGCTGCCAACAGCAGGAAGATCACCAGTAGCGAGAGAATCGGGATCAGTTCGGCAATCACCCGCCGCACGCGCTGGGTATGGCGCCCGGCCATTTCCGGCTTCACGCTCATCTCCGCCAGCAACATCGACAGCGCCTTGAGCTTGCGATATGCGGCAATCAGAAACGGCAGCGACAGCAACAACGCCCCGCCCCAGATCAATGCCTTCTGCCAACTCGGATCACTGATCCAACCTTCCAGATACCCACCAATGCGCGCGGCAAAAAAGCTGCCGGTGAAGAAGATCGCCACCACCAGCGCCAGGTTCACCCCCACTTGCAGGATGATCTTGCGGATCATCGACGCCAGCATCGCGCCTTCGCCCTGGGGCGAAATACTGCGCAACCATTCGCCATACATGCCAAACACCCGGCTCAGGCGTTGGGGCATCACCGCCGCGATCTTCAAGGACAATGGGTCGGCGCCACGAATCAGGTAGGGCGTGAGCAACGTCGTGATGGCGGAAACGGCCACCGCCACCGGGTAGAGAAAGTCGCTGGTCACCTGCAAGGTCATCCCCAGCGCCGCAATGATGAAAGAAAATTCGCCAATTTGTGACAGGCCCATACCCACCCGCAACGAAGTGCGGCCGTCATTGCCGGCGATAAACGCGCCAAGGCCACAGGACAGCATCTTGCCCAGCACCACGGCCACGGTGATCACTGCAATCGGCCAGGCGTATTGCAGCAGGATCTGCGGGTCGATCATCAAGCCAATGGCAACAAAGAAGATTGCGCTGAACATGTCGCGAACCGGTTCGATCAGGCGCTCGATTTTCAGCAACTGCCGGGATTCGGCCATGATCGCACCGATCAGGAACGCGCCCAGCACCATGCTGTATTCGAGCTTGACCACCAGCAGGCAGAAGCCGAAACACAGGCCCAGAACGGTGATCAGCAGCATCTCGTTGCTTTCGAACTTGGCCACGTAGGCCAGCAGCCGTGGCACCAGCAAAATGCCGATCACCAGGGCCACGATCATGAACAGCGAGAGCTTGCCGACCGTGGAAAACACCTCGCCGGAACTGACCGTACCGCTGACGGCGATGCTCGACAGCAAGGCAATGATGCCGATACCCAGGATGTCTTCGACAATCAGCACGCCAAAGATCAGCTGGGCAAAGCGCTGGTTTTTCATCTTCAGGTCGTTGAGCGCCTTGACGATGATGGTGGTCGAGGAAATCGCCAGGATCGCGCCGAGGAACAGCGAGTCCATGGTGTTCCAGTCGAACCATTGGCCAATTTCATAGCCAATCCAGATCATCAGGATGATTTCCAGGAAGGCCGCGATAAACGCCGTGGCGCCCACCTTGAACAGCTTGCGCAGGCTGAACTCCAGGCCCAGGCAGAACATCAGGAAGATCACCCCCAGCTCGGCCAGGGTCTTGATAGTGTCTTCGTCGTGGATCAGGCCGAATGGCGGGGTGTGCGGGCCAATGATGAAGCCGGCGACGATGTACCCCAGGACGACCGGCTGCTTGAGGCGATGAAACAGGATAGTCACCACCCCTGCCACCAGCATGATCACGGCCAAATCCTGGATAAAGCTGATGGCGTGCATGGCGAGGGGCTCCTTGAGGGTACTGGCGCTGTCCCGGTTTCCACGCGGCCGCTACAACGGCGCGCAATGTG
Source organism: Pseudomonas sp. HC1(2025) (assembly GCF_058742075.1). NCBI lineage: Bacteria > Pseudomonadati > Pseudomonadota > Gammaproteobacteria > Pseudomonadales > Pseudomonadaceae > Pseudomonas > Pseudomonas sp. HC1(2025). Next base: position 5,796,098 of record NZ_CP196017.1, read on the forward strand.
CGGAAGGAGAAGTCTGCCTTAATCGTAAGAAATGCCCTTGAAATGGGCTTTTCAAGGGTAACACCACGACTTCCGGCAGAAAGCCGGTGCAATATATGGAAACAGATCGCCTTGGGCGTGACGGCAAGGCCCGTCCCGGCGTCCCGTAAGGGATGACGCCGCAATGATTCCAGCATCCGCAGAGGTGCCCCCCCAACCAATGCCTACAACCGTGAGTGTGCTATGGAACCCGGAAACGCCCAGCTGTCGATGACGGTATTGATGACCCCTGACATGGCCAACTTCTCAGGCAATGTCCACGGCGGCACCCTGCTCAAGTACCTCGACGAAGTGGCCTACGCCTGCGCCAGCCGTTATGCCGGCCGCTACGTAGTCACGCTGTCGGTGGACCAGGTGATTTTTCGCGAGCCGATCCATGTCGGCGAGTTGGTGACGTTCCTGGCTTCGGTCAACTACACCGGCAACACCTCGATGGAAGTAGGGATCAAGGTCGTCACCGAGAACATCCGCGAGCGCTCGGTGCGCCATACCAACAGTTGCTTCTTCACCATGGTTGCCGTCGATGACGACCGCAAGCCGGCCGCCGTGCCCGCATTGCAGCCGCAGAACAGTGAAGACAAGCGCCGGTTTATCCAGGGCAAGCAGCGCCGGCAGATTCGCCAGGAGCTGGAGAAGCGCTACCAGGAAATCAAGGCCGACGTGTAACCCCAATCAAAATGTGGGAGCGGGCTTGCTCGCGAAGACGATGTACCAGTCAGCACATGTATTGACTGATACATCGTCTTCGCGAGCGAGCCCGCTCCCACATTGGGTTGGTGGTGTCAGAGGCTGATCGGCGTGGCTTCAAAGCGCACGCGCGGATGGGCGATGCGGTCCTGGGCCCGCACCAATTCCAACTCGTAGCTGGCGCACGCCTGGGTTTCCAGCAGCACTTCATGCACAGCCGCCGCCGTAAATTCGAAGGCCGCCAGCAGGCTGTCACCCAGTAGCACCCGCGCCAGGAACAGGCCCGACGTCAAGTCGCCCACCCCCACCGGCTGGCGTGGAAACGCCAGCAATGGCCGACGCAGGTGCCAACTGCCTTCTGCCGTCACCAGCAGCATCTCGAAACCGTCCGCCAGCTTGCCCGGGTAATCCAGGTGTTTGACCAGCACCGCCTTGGGCCCACGCGCCAGCAGGGCCCGCGCCATGCCCAGGCAGTCGAACAGCGACTGCGGTTTACGCCCGCAAAAGCTGTCCAGCTCCAATTGGTTGGGGCACAGGAAGTCAGCCATGGCCACAGCTTCGTCGAGCAAGAAATCACTGACTTCCTGGGGCACGATGCAGCCTTTTTCCGGATGCCCCATCACCGGGTCGCACAGGTACAGGGCCTTGGGGTTGATGGCCTTGATCCGCGCCACACCGGTCAGGATCGCCCGGCCCTGGGCGGCGCTGCCCAGGTAACCGGACAACACCGCATCGCAGTTGCCCAGCTCGCCAATCGCCGCGATCCCCTCCACCAACGCAGGAATTTGCTGGGGCGCCAACACTTCTCCCGCCCACTGGCCATACTGGGTATGGTTGGAGAACTGCACAGTGTTCAGCGGCCAGACATTCACCCCCACCCGCTGCATGGGAAACACGGCGGCGCTGTTGCCGGCATGGCCGAAGACCACATGGGACTGGATCGCAAGCAGATGAGGCGTACGTTTCATGCAGGAAACTTCCGTAAAACCGTTAAATTCTGGCCGCGCAGTATGCGACTAAACGCAGCCTGTACGACAGACCGGAGACGCAGTTAAGCTGGCCTTACTTTGTTGGAGCAAATCGAATGCTGACCCTGGGAAATATCTTTGTGCTGATGCTGCTGGCGGCGGCTGCCGCCTGGGTGTGGCACAACCACGGCCTGCGCGAGCGCGCGTTGGAGAGGGTCAAACAGCATTGCGCCAAGCTCGACATCGAACTGCTCGACGGCGCCGTGGCCTTGAAACGCATCGGTTTCGTCAAGGACGCCAGCGGGCGCCGGCGTTTGGCACGGGTCTACAATTTTGAGTTCACGGTGACCGGCGAAGCCCGCCATCCCGGCACCATCACCCAATTTGGGGCCCACAGCGCGCAAATCGAACTGGCGCCCTACCCGTTTGAAATAAAGACGCCGCCGCCCAGCGCCGAAGTGATTGAACTGAGCCAGTGGCGCCAGGAGCACGGCAAGAGCCGTCACTGACGGCAAGCGGCCAGGGCTTTTTGCAGTTTTGCCACATCCTGCTCTTCGCCAAAGATCAGCTCGATACGCGAGTCCCGACGCCATTCGCTGGGCTGCCAGGTGAGTGTGGTGTTATCCACAGCGTTGGCCGAGACCCAACCGTCGGCGCTGTGGATAACCAATTTGGCGCGACGCCACTCCAGGTTCTGCAACCATTGGCACAGCGGCGTGGGGTCGAACTGCTGGCTTGGGTGCCAGCGCCAACCGATGCTCCAGCCGCCGGCCTGCGCCTGATGCAGGCAAATCGGCACGCACGGATCGCTCCAGATTGCCGGGATTTGCGCCAGCCCCTGGGGCACTTGAAAGTTATCCACAGCCGCCCCGGCCTGTGCGCCAAACCCCGGTAGCCGAACCAATGGCAGCTGCGCCTGCCGCGCCCAGTAAATCTCGCAGGCCGGCAGGGTCCTTTCGATTGCGCTACGTTGCGCAGCGTCCAATCCTTCAGCCTTGTTCAGCAGCAGCAACCCGGCACTGGCCAATGCTTCGCGTTGCGCGTCGGGCAACGGTCTGCCCGCAGCCAGTGCCTGGGCGTCGAGCACCAGCACACAAGGCTGGACAGCGAGCACGGTCTGCCAGGGCGCCTGGCGCAACTGCGCCAGCAATTGCGCCGGGTGCCCCAACCCCGAGGGCTCGATAAACAGCCGGTGCGGCTTGGCCTTACGCAGTAGGCGGCCTAGCCCTACCTGGAACGGCGCACCATTCACACAGCACAAACAGCCACCGGCCACTTCGCCGATGGCAATGCCGTCGTCATCCAGGGTCAGCAGCGCAGCATCCAGGCCAATCTGCCCGAACTCATTGATCAACACCGCCCATCGCTCATTGGCCGGGCGCTGGGTGAACAGGTGCTTGATCAGGCTGGTCTTGCCAGCACCCAAGGGGCCGGCAATCACATGCGTGGGAATATTCTGCAGCATCGTGGACATTATTCAGGCCGTGTAGAGACGCTGATCCTACCCGGTTATGCCAGCCAATCCAGCGTCAGAATCAGCCGCCGTTCGTTGGCGGCCAGGGCCGGCGAGCGGTGAATCAGGCCATGGCCCTCGTTGCCGCGCCACTTTTCGCCCTTGAGCAGGGCGACTTCGCCACAGTGGATCTGTTCGATGCGCTCGGTGGGTTCCGCGTCCGCCTGACTCAATTGACGTCGGTCCATCACCCCTTCGCGCAGCCATTGGCTGCCGATGCCGGCATAGGTGGTAATCAAACGCACAGGCACGTGATCGACGTGAAAGCGCGGGCACATGGCCTTGTCCAGGAGCCTCAGCCGCACGCCAATGCGCTTGGCGCCCAACAGGCAGGAAAAAGCGCTGATCAGCCAGGCAACATCGGCGATAAAGCCTTCGTAGCCCTCAAGGTCACGACAGCCTGCGGCCAGCCCCTGCAAGTCGGGTTCGGCGTCTTCGCTGTCCAGCTCCACCACCAGCGACTCCGCCAGCGGCTCGCCCAGCGAGACCAGCAACGCGCCAAACTCGGCGATGTGCAGCGGCAACTGGCGCTGCCACAGCGCCAGGTTGACGCCGTTATCCAGGATGTCGGCGAGGGCCAACGGGGTTTCCCCACGGGTCTGGCGAATCACCGGGCGCAGTTGAATCACAGGTGCCAGCATCAGGCGGCTGCCTCCTCGTACCAAGGGCCAAAAGGATCGACCAGCAGGTGCCAACCTTCAGCGCCCAAGGCCATTTCATCGTCGGTCAGCAGGCATGCGTCCAACTCGGCGCGCAGGCGCACGAAGTCGATGTTCTGCCCGATAAACACCAGTTCCTGGCGGCAATCCCCGGTGCTCGGCTGCCAGTTGCCCATGATCGCCGCGACACTTTCCTGATTCTCGGGCCATTGGCTCTTGGGCACAAAGCGCCACCAGCGGCCGGCAAAACCATGGCGCATCAGGCCGCCGGCCTGGGACCAACTACCGGCATCGCGGTGCTTGCTGGCCAGCCAGAAAAACCCCTTGGAGCGCAGCAGCTTGCCGTTGACCCATGGGCGGTCGATAAAGTCGAAAAAGCGTTGGGGATGGAATGGCCGGCGCGCCCGGTAGGCCGTGGAGGCGATGCCATATTCCTCAGTCTCCGGCACATGCTCGCCGCGTAGTTCCTGCAGCCAGCCCGGTGCCTGGGCCGCGCGCTCAAAGTCAAAACGCCCGGTGTTGAGGATCTCGGCCAGCGGCACTTCGCCCATGACCATGGGAATGATGCGCGCCTGGGCATTCAGGCGTTCAAGGATGGCCACCAGTTCTTCACGCTCGTGGCGGCTGATCAGGTCGATCTTGCTGACCAGGATGACGTCGGCGAACTCGATCTGTTCGATCAACAGGTCAGTGATGGAGCGCTCATCGTCCTCGCCCAGGGTTTCGCCGCGGGACGCGAGGCTTTCGGCGGCCTGGTAGTCGAGCAGGAAGTTCATGCCATCGACCACGGTGACCATGGTGTCCAAACGCGCAATGTCGGCCAGGCTCTGGCCGTTTTCATCGCGGAAGGTGAACGTTTCCGCCACCGGCAGCGGCTCGGAAATGCCGGTGGATTCGATCAGCAGGTAATCGAACCGGCCCTCCCTGGCGAGCTTTCCTACCTCGACCAGCAAGTCTTCACGCAGGGTGCAGCAGATACAGCCGTTGCTCATCTCCACCAGTTTTTCTTCGGCGCGATTGAGGCTGACGTCGCGCTGGACTGCGGCGCCATCAATGTTGATTTCGCTCATGTCGTTGACGATCACCGCCACCCGCAGGTTTTCGCGGTTGCGCAGGACGTAATTGAGCAGCGTGCTTTTACCGGCGCCGAGAAATCCGGACAGCACGGTAACGGGTAGACGGTCGGTCATCGGGTGTTCCTCATCAGGGTGGCCGGTCAAATCGCCCGTTGATGGCGTTCGCGCAGCTCTTCACGTTCTTTGGCTTCAATACACAGGGTGGCCGTGGGCCGCAGCAACAGGCGCTTGAGGCCAATCGGCTCGCCCGTCTCGCGGCACCAGCCGTATTCACCACGGGCGAGGTGCTCCAAGGCTTCGTCGATCTTGTCCAGCAGCTTCTTTTCTCGCTCCAGCAGGCGCAGTTGCCACTGGCGCTGTTCTTCGGCGCTGCCCACATCGGCGGGGTCGCTGTTGGGCTCCTGCTCGCGCAGCACGATGAATTCGGCTTCGATGCGCGCTTGCAGGTCATAGCGCTGGGCCAACAACAGCTCGCGGAAAAAGGCTTGCTGGGCCTCATTCATGTAATCAGCGGGCGGCTGGGCAAGCAGGTCTTGTTCAGTCATCGGGACGATTCACGGGTCAGGCTGTGCATTGATGTTATATTATAACAATACAAATAAGCCAACGCCCTCTTGCTCGACACGACGAAGGGCGTAATCCTTGATTCTCTCCAGGCCCCGAGAAGCGCGATGAAATACCTGATATGCAGCGTGTTGCTACTGGTGGCGACCCAGGCCAGCGCCCAAATGCCCGGCACGCTGGCCACCTGCACCCGCAGCGCCACCCTGCTGGCCTGCGTCGATGCCCAAGGCAATGCCTACAGTGTCGCGACCGCAGGCAACACCACGTATCTGCGCGGGTTCGAGGTGATCGGCAAGCGCTATTGGGCGCAGACCAACAGCCGCTATGGCCAATTGACGTTCTTTACCGGCCTGGCTTCCGACGGCGAGGCGTGGGTGGGCTACACCCGGCGTGTGGGCTGGACCACGATCAACCGGTTCTCCAGTTCCGGAGGCTCCAGCGCCAAGTTCACCTGCAGCCGTATCAGCGGGTGCTAGGGCGGTCGTAGAAAAATCATCGTAGATCTAATTGTTATACTATAACATGTCAGATTATTTCCAACGATGGACCTGCTCATGAATGCGCTGACTCTGCCGGATATCGCCGCGCAGGCTTCTCGCCAAGCCTTGCCTCTCGACTGGGTGGGCATGTGCGGTATTGCCCTTCCTATCCTGATCGACGGCCAGCGCTTGAGTGCCAAGGCCGATGCCGGCGTGAGCCTGGATGACGGCGAGGCGCGAGGCATTCACATGTCGCGCCTGTACCTGGCGCTGGAGATGCTCGAGCAACAAGACCTGCAACCCGTGTTGCTGCGCCAGGTTTTACAGAGATTCCTTGATAGCCATGAAGGGTTATCGAGCAGCGCCTACCTGCGGATTCACACCGACTTGCTGCTTAAACGCCCGGCATTGGTCAGCCCGCTATCGGGCTGGAAGACTTATCCGGTGACCATCGAAGCGCGTCTGGAAAAGCAGATGTTCCACGTGGAACTAAAAATTGACGTGACCTACTCGTCCACCTGCCCTTGCTCTGCGGCCCTCGCCAGGCAGTTGATTCAACAGCAATTTGTCGATGACTTCGGCAATAAGTCGTTGCAGCACGAAGATGTACTGGCCTGGCTCGGCAGTGCCAATGGCATCGTCGCCACGCCCCACAGCCAACGCAGCAGTGCGCTGTTGCAGGTCCAACTGCAACCCGGCGTACAAGCCTTGCCCCTGACCGACTTGATCGACCAGGCCGAAGCCGCCCTCGGCACCGCCGTCCAAACCGCCGTAAAGCGCGCCGATGAACAGGCGTTCGCCCTGGCCAACGGCCAGAACCTGATGTTCTGCGAAGACGCCGCGCGCCGTCTGAACCTGGCGCTAAAACGCTCGGATGCAGTGCAAGCCATTCACCTCAAAGTCATCCACGCCGAAAGCCTGCACGCCCATGACGCCGTAGCCGAAAGCCATTGGATGAGAACCGTCTCGGGCACCCCATGACGCTGACAATGCTCGACCTCGAAGCCGCCAGCGTGGGCAGTCGCTTTGCCCTGGCCCCGGTACTGAATGCCTTGCCGTGGAACCGCGACGGCCTGATCGCCGCCATCGCCCAGCAACACGGCAGCGGCGAGGTATTGATGCTGGCCTGGATGAATCGCCAGGCCCTCGAAGAAACCCTCGCCAGCGGCCAGGTCTGCTACTGGTCACGTTCACGCCAGCAGTTGTGGCGCAAAGGTGAAAGCTCCGGCCACCGCCAGCAGTTGGTCGAAGCACGCCTGGATTGCGACGGCGATGCTGTGTTGCTGATCGTCGACCAACAGGGCCCGGCCTGTCACACCGGCCGCCCGAACTGTTTTTACAACGCTATCGAAGACGACCACGTGCATATCCTCACCGCGCCCCTCAAGGAACCTGCAGCATGATCCGCAAGAACCCTTCCGGCGATCTGCCGGTCATTGCCGAATCGGCCTACGTCGATAAAACCGCGATCATCTGCGGCAAGGTGATCATCGGCGAGAACGTCTTTGTCGGCCCCTATGCGGTGATCCGCGCTGATGAAGTGGACGCCACCGGCGACATGGACCCGATCACCATCGGCGCCAATTCCAATATCCAGGACGGCGTGGTGATCCACTCCAAATCCGGTGCGGCGGTGACTATCGGCGAGTTCAGTTCCATCGCCCATCGCTCGATTGTCCACGGCCCCTGCACCGTCGGCGACCGGGTGTTCATCGGTTTCAACAGCGTGCTGTTCAACTGCGCGGTTGGCGACGGCTGCGTGGTGCGGCACAACTCGGTGGTGGATGGCCGCGACTTGCCCGCCGCCTTCTATGTGCCGTCCACCACGCGCATCGGTCCCAACACCGACCTGTCGCAGTTCCCGCCGGTGAGCGTCAGCGCCTCGGAGTTTTCTGAAGATGTGGCGCGTACCAATGTCGATCTGGTGCTTGGCTACAAAGCCCTGCAAAACGAGTTCTGAGCATGAGCCGCCTGCTGATCCGCAACGCCCGCCTGGTGAATGAGGGCCAGGAATTCGACGCCGACTTGCTGGTCGCCAACGGCCGTATCGAGAAAATCGCCAGCAGCATCCACGGGCAAACAGCCGCTATCGAGATTGACGCCCAAGGCCAATGGTTGCTGCCAGGCATGATCGACGACCAGGTGCACTTTCGCGAACCCGGCGCGCCGGACAAAGGCAGCTTCTACAGCGAGTCCCGCGCGGCGGTGGCAGGTGGCATCACCAGCTTCATGGACATGCCCAACACCCAACCGGCGACCCTGACCCTGGAAGCACTGGCCGACAAGAAACGCCGCGCGGCGCTGCACTCGGTGGCCAACTATGGCTTTCACTTTGGCGTCAGCAACGACAACCTCGACACCGTGGCTGCCCTTGATCCGCGGCAGGTCGCCGGGGTCAAAGTGTTTATGGGTGCCTCCACCGGCAATATGCTGGTGGATGATCCACGCGTCCTGGAGCGTTTATTTGCTGAGGTGCCGACCATTCTCCTCGCCCATTGCGAGCACACGCCGAGCATCCACGCCAACGAACAACGGCTGCGCGATCGCTTCGGCGAGAAGATCCCCGCTGTAGCCCACCCGCTGATTCGCGACGCCGAAGCCTGCTATCGCTCGTCATCCCTGGCGGTGGAACTGGCGCGCCGCCATGGCACGCGCCTGCATGTGCTGCACCTGACCAGCGCGCGGGAATTGGCGCTGTTCGAAGACAAACCGCTGGCAGAAAAACGCATCACTGCGGAAGTGTGCGTGCATCACTTGCTGTTCGATGACCGCGACTATGCCCGCCTCGGCCACCAGATCAAATGCAACCCGGCGATCAAGACCCGGGCCGACCGCAATGCCCTGCGCCTGGCACTGCTGAGCAACCGGTTGGATGTGATTGGCACCGACCACGCCCCGCATACCTGGGCGCAAAAACAGCAGGCGTACCGTGAGGCACCGGCAGGATTGCCCCTGGTGCAACACGCGTTGCCTGCATTGCTGGAATTGGTGGCCGACGGCTTGTTGCCACTGACTACGCTGGTGGCAAAAACCAGTCATCGCGTCGCCGACCTGTTCGCCATTCCCCAGCGGGGTTATCTGCGCGAGGGCTACTGGGCCGACCTGGTGCTGATCAAACCCGAGCCCGAAGGCAAGCCCGTGAGCAGCCAACCGATCCTCGCCCGGTGCGGCTGGACGCCGTTTGCCGAACGCAGCTTTCGCCATAGCGTCAGCACTACCCTGGTGTCAGGCCATGTGGCCTGGCACCAGGGGCAGGTGGTGGACAGTTGCCAGGGGCTGCCCCTGCATTTTCTGCGCTAAACGCAGGGGCCGGCTTGCCGGCTCCTGCAGGGCGTGTGATCAGGCGCGGGGCTTGACCGTGCCGCAGTCGTTGCCCAGCCACTGCGCCTGGGTGTCGAGGCTGCCGTTCTGCTGCACGCCGGTGGCATTGAAGGTGCCGTTGACCGTGGTGGTAAATGCCTTCTGGCTCTGGAACGTGGCCACGCCAGTGCCCTGGGCTTTCGGGCAGCTGAAGCGGAATTTCCACTGGTTGCCGGTCTTGTCTGTCACCTCTTGCTTGCAACCCGATTGCGGGTCGGTCAGCGGGATGGAGTCGGAGGCCACCTGGGCCGGTGTCAGGCACACCTGCACGCCCTTGCCGGCCATGGTAATGCCTTGTTTTTCCAGCATGGCGCGCTGTTCCGGGGTCATCTGTTGTTTCAGCTGACCGAGGATCAACGACAAGTCCGGCAGGTTCTGGTTATCGACTTTCATGTTGCTGGTGGTCAATTCCCACAAGCCCGGCGCCAACATCTGCGCCTGCGCTGCCACCGGCAGCGTCAAACCAACAACCATGGCCAAACCAAGCAGACGAGCATTCATCGGGTAACTCCTGGGTAATTGTCGGCGTTAGACGTCGTAAAGTGGTCGGCGTTGCATGCTCAATAAAATAGCGACAATCGCCGCCGGACATGGTCTGTTACGCATTGGATTGTCAGGAGTAATGTTGTCCATGGATTTCTTCGGCCCGCACTTGCTTGGTTACTTCATCGCCACCCTGCATTTTCTCGGCTCGCTGGCCGCCCTGCACGCGGTGCTGACCGTGCGTACCGCCCAAGGCTCGATTGCCTGGGCGCTGTCGCTGATGTTCATGCCGTACCTGACCCTGATCCCCTACCTGATCTTTGGCCGCAGCAGCTTCGATGCCTATATCCAGGCGCGCCGCCAGGCCAACCAGGAAATGCACAAGGCCATCACCGAGTTGAACTGGCGCCCCTGGGTCGAAGAAGCCCTGGCCGCGCGCAACTCCCACGCCTACGCCTCCCTGCGCGCCATGCCCAAGCTGGGGCGCATGCCGTGCCTGGCCAATAACCAGGTGCGTTTGCTGGTCAATGGCGACGCCACCTTCAGCGCCATCTTCGACGCCATCCGCGCCGCCAAGACGGCTGTGCTGGTGCAGTTTTTCATCATTCATGACGACGAACTCGGCCGCCAGTTGCACAACCTGCTCAAGGCCAAGGCCGCCGAGGGCGTGGCCATCTACGTGCTGTATGACCGCATCGGCAGCCACTCCCTGCCCCACCGCTATGTGCAATCGCTGCGCGACGCCGGGGTGCAGATCAAGGCGTTTGCCACCCGCAGCGGCTGGCTCAATCGTTTCCAGGTAAATTTCCGCAACCACCGCAAGATCGTCGTGGTCGATGGCCTGAGCGGGTTTGTCGGTGGGCATAACGTCGGCGACGAATACATGGGCAAGAAACCGCCGCTGGCGCCCTGGCGCGACACCCATGTGCACGTCAGCGGCCCGGTGGTGGCCTGCCTGCAGGAGTCGTTTGCCGAAGACTGGTTCTGGGCCGCGCGCGAACTGCCGCCGCTGATCCTGCCCGACACCTACGCCGACGATGGCGTGCTCTGCCAATTGCTGGCCAGCGGTCCGGCGGACCCCTATGAGACCTGCTCGCTGTTTTTCGTCGAAGCCATTCATGCGGCAACTGAGCGAGTGTGGATCACCAGCCCTTACTTCATCCCCGATGAGGCAGTATTCGCCGCGTTGCGCCTGGCGGTGTTGCGTGGCGTGGACGTACGCCTGCTGCTGCCGTCACGCCCCGACCATCGCATTGTCTACGCCGCATCCAGCCTGTACGCGATCGAAGCGGTGCGCGCCGGGGTTCGGGTATTCCGCTACAAGCCGGGTTTTTTGCATCAGAAAGTGGTGTTGGTAGACCGCGAAATCAGCGCCATCGGCAGTGCGAACCTGGACAACCGTTCGTTCCGCCTCAACTTTGAAGTGATGTTGCTGACGGTCGATAAAACCTTCGCCAGCGAAGTGGAACACATGCTGCTGGACGACTTCGCCCAGGCCCACGAAACCAGCCAGGAAGAAAGCCAACAGACCCGCCGCCTGCAGCAACTGGGCATGCGGGTGGCGCGGTTGATTTCCCCGATCCTATAGACCAACGCAGAACCAATGTGGGAGCGGGCTTGCTCGCGAAAGCAGTGGGTCAGTCAACATCAATATTTGCTGGGCCGACGTCTTCGCGGGCAAGCCCGCTCCCACATTTGATCTTCACTGCTTTGAGCATTGCGTTCGCTTAACTGATCGGCATTAGAGCAAGCCCGCTCCCACATTTGGTATTGCAGCGTAGCCAAAGATCTCAGCGGTAGAGATCTTCCCGCGTCCATGGCAACTCATGGCTGCCATCGGCATGGGGCTTGACCGCCAGGATCTGATGCAGGTTGATCCACCCGCGGGCAAACGCATACGCACATCCCGCCAGGTACAGGCGCCAGATACGCAGTGCCTGGGGCGGGACCATTTTCGCCGCCGCTTCCAGGTTGTCTTCCAGGCGTTCGCTCCAATGGTCCAGGGTGCGTGCGTAATGCAGGCGCAGGCTTTCCACGTCGACCACTTCCAGGCCGACTTCGCTGATCTCGGCGCTGATCATCACCAAGTGCGGCAACTCGCCATTGGGGAATACGTAGCGCTCGATAAAGTCCCCCGCGCCACGTCCCACCGGGCGGCCATCGGTATGTTTGGCGGTGATGCCATGGTTGAGCACCAGGCCTCCTTCGCGCACGGCGCCGAACAGGGTCTGGCAGTACTGCGCCAGGTTGGCGTGGCCAACATGTTCGAACATGCCGACGCTGACCACTTTATCGAACCGCCCGTCCTGGGGCAGGTCGCGGTAGTCGAGCAACGCCAGTTCCACTTGGTCTTCCAGGCCCTCGGCGAGCACACGCTCCCTGGCCAATGCCAGTTGTTCCTTGCTCAGGGTGATGCCGAACACCTTGACCCCGAATTCGCGCGCCGCATAACGCGCCAGCCCGCCCCAGCCGCAACCGACGTCCAGCAGATATTCCCCAGGCTGCAGGCGCAACTTGCGGCACAGGTGGCGGAATTTGTCTTGCTGGGCCTGGTCGAGGGATTCGCTGCCGGTCTCGAAGTAACCGCAGGAGTAGGCCATGTCACGGTCCAGCCAGAGCTGGTAGAACTCGTTCGACAGGTCGTAGTGGTAGGAAATCGCGGCGGCATCCGTAGCCTTGTCGTGGATCGAGCGCACCGGTCCGGCGTGCTCATCTTCATCCACCAGGGCGTGGCTCAGTTCGTCACACACCCGGATCACATCGCTGATGGAGCCTTCCAGCTCCAGTTTGCCTTCGACGAAGGCAGCGCCCAGGGAATCGAGCGTGGGATGGGTCAGTTGCGTCACCATCACCGGGTCCTTGACCACGATCGTGACGCTGGGCTCCGGGCCCAGGTTGAACTCATGGCCATCCCAGAGTCGCAGACGCAGCGGTAGCTGAAGATTCTGTAAGGCCGGTGGAAGTTGCGCGAGCATGAGTAGTCCCCCCTGTTTCAGACGTCTGGAATGAGGGTAGACCATCCACGAAAAAGTAGCTGGCTATCGATTCAATAGCCGCCTTCTATGGTGCCCGACGTTGCAGCAAACCGTCCTCAACCCACTGTTTCAACCACGTGACAGCTTGTAGCGGCGCGCCCTCTTGATAAGTGACTGCCAATTCGGCGCACAGTTCTGAAAAACTCCAACCGCCGTCGGCCATCCCGGCCAGGGCATAAGCCTCGGCGGGCTCCAGGCTACGGAAGCGGCACACCTGCTGGTCCCGCCAGATCAGGCACACTTGGGCCAACGACAACGGCTGGCTGCCGGGAAACGTCGCTTGTGCCTTGACCCCGCGCCAGATCTCCAGGCTGTTGAAGCGACACAACACTTGCTGTACCGCCGGCACCCACTCGACCTGCAACACCGGCCAATCTTCAGGCGCCAGTTGCGCCATGTCGTGCAGGCTCAGGGGTTGGCCGGGGGACGCATCAAACGCCAGGGTAAAGGCCCATTCCAGGCACGCCAGCTCTGCCAGCGGCGCGCTTTGTTCGGCGACCAGATGCTCGCCGATAAAGCCTGCAAACCGTTGCCCCAACCAGCGCAAGCTGAAATGCGCCGATGGATATCGCTGCACATAGGCCGCTACCAGCCCGGCAAACTCCTCATCCCCCAGCCAGTGCCACACAGCCGGGAAATCCCCCTGCATCACTTCCAGTAAACGGGCCCGATAGGCGTGGTGATAGATCGCCAGGCCCGTGTCGACATCCAGGGTCGGGCCACCGATCAAGGTGCTGGCAAAGCCGCTGGCGTCGGTGTCTGCCAATAGATGCCGTTCAAATGCCAGTTGCCAATCGATCAAGCGCATAGCGACCTCCGGGCCAGGGCGCCAGCCCCCAACTCACGGGCCTTGCCCAGTTCGTCGAGCAACTCGGCAAACGGCGGGAAATGGTCATCGCGCTCCAGCAACGTCGCCACCGGCCCCAGGTGCTCCAGGGTCTGTTGAAACAGCTGCCACACCGGATCGCATACCGGGTGGTCATGGGTATCGACCACGTAGTCGCCGTAGTCCATATGCCCGGCCAAATGCAGTTGGCGGATGCTGTGCGGCGGCAGGTTGCGGATAAAGGTCCAGGCATCGAAGCCATGATTGCGCGAGCTGACATACACGTTATTCACGTCCAACAGCAGCTCGCAACCACTGAGGTGGCTCAAGGCGCTGAGAAACTCCCACTCGGTAAACTCATCGGCCTTTGAGCGCACATAGCTGGAGACATTTTCCAGCACCAGCGGCCGCTGCAGCACCTCCTGCACCTGCCGCACCCGGGTAGCAACGTGGTAGAGGCTTTCTTCGGTGTAGGGCAGCGGCAACAAGTCATGCAACTGATGGGCGTTGCCCCGGCTCCAACACAGGTGATCGGACACCCACGCCGGCTTGACCCGGTCGGCCAATTGCTTGAGTTGCGTGAGGTAGTCCCTATCGAGGGCATGGGGCCCGCCGATGGACAGGGACACGCCATGCAGCACCAGCGGATAGCGCTCGGCGATGGCGTCCAGGTAGTACAGGGCTTTGCCGCCCTGGACCAGATAATTCTCGGAGACGATTTCGAACCAGTCCACCGCCGGCGACTGCTCGAGAATCTGCTGATAGTAAGTGCTGCGTAGTCCCAGGCCGTAGCCCAGGCAAGGAACCGATGCCGACATGACGAACTCCTGGAAAGTGTCCGCAGCGACGTGCACACCGCTGCGGGATCACGTATTCGCGGTTATTCGCCGACTTTGCCGCCAGCTGCATCACAAGCAGCCTTGGTCATGGCCTTGAAACCATGGCCCTTGCAGACAGCCTGGCCTTTACAGGCGTTTTCAGCGGTCTTGCAATCGTTCATGCCTTTGCAGGAGGTCACGCCATAGCAGTGCACATTCGCTTCATCGGCGGCTTGTGCCTGGGTCGCGACACCGGCAAACAGCGTGGCGGCAGCGATGGCCAGGGCAGCACCGGAAACAGCGTTCTTGAAGTTCATTGTGGTATTCCTCATGGGTCTAGGGGGTCGGCTAAACGGTTTGTTCAGTCCCGACACAGCACTAGAGTGAGATGCCGGAGGGGCGTTACAGCGCTGTGAAAATTTTCCTGGTTTCCTGAATCCTTGTAGGAGCCATCACTAGTGCGCACCGCGATTTATCGTCACACTCGCAGCAGCTTTTTCGCGGGATCACGGACAAGGAAGCGTCACTCTCATGATTTCGATCTATCAGCTCAAACCGCGCTTTCAGAACCTGCTGCGGCCCCTGGTGCAGCGCCTGTATGACAACGGCACCACCGCCAACCAGATCACCGTGCTGGCGGGCATCGTGTCGCTGCTGGTGGGCCTGCTGATCGCCGGTTTCGCCCAGCACGCCTGGGTGTTCGTATTGATCCCGCTGTGGATGATCCTGCGCATGGCCCTCAATGCCATCGACGGCATGCTCGCCCGGGAATTCGGCCAACAGTCACGCCTGGGCGCCTACCTCAATGAACTGTGCGATGTGATCGCCGACAGCGCGCTGATCCTGCCGTTTGCGCTGATCCCCGGGGTCGGCCTGGCGCCGGTGTTGCTGGTGACGCTACTGGCGGTGTTCAGCGAGTACGCCGGTGTGCTCGGGCCGATGGTCGGCGCATCGCGACGCTATGACGGGCCCATGGGCAAGAGTGATCGGGCGTTCGTCCTCGGCGTACTGGCCACTGGCGTGGCCCTGGGCTGGCTCGGTGCCGGCTGGGTCGACGGGGTGATGTGGCTGGTGGCGGCCTTGCTCGCCTACACCCTGGTCAACCGTGTACGCCAGGGCCTCAAAGAACAACCCGACACCCCTCCGACGGCATAAGGATCTTGCGATGCGCGAACAGCAACAGCACACCTTCAGCACCCACGACGGCGTAGCGCTTTTTTATCGGCATTGGCCCGCGACCAGTGCCACCGGGCCTGAGCCACGCCAGGCGATCCTGCTGTTCCATCGAGGCCACGAGCATTCGGGGCGCATTGCGCACCTGGTGGATGAACTGGACCTGCCGCATTTCGATTTCTTCGCCTGGGACGCCCGTGGCCACGGCCAGTCCCCCGGCGAGCGTGGCGACAGCCCGAGCTTTGCCACCAGCGCGCGGGATGTGCAGACGTTCTGCGACCATATCGGCGCCACCTATGGCATCGAGGCAGAAAACCTCGCGGTCATCGCCCAGAGCGTCGGCGCGGTGATTGCCGCCACCTGGGTCCACGACTACGCGCCGAACATCCGCGCCCTGGTGCTCGCCTCCCCGGCGTTCAAGGTCAAGCTCTACGTGCCCTTCGCCCGCCCGGGCCTGGGGTTGATGCGGCGCTTTCGCGGCAACTTTTTCGTCAACAGCTACGTCAAGGCCAAGTTCCTCAGCCATGACCCAGAGCGCGTTGCGTCCTACGACACTGACCCACTGATCACCAAGGCGATCTCGGTGAATGTGCTGCTGGGCCTGTACGAAGCGGCCGACCGCGTGGTCGCCGATGCCCAGGCGATCCAGGTGCCGACCCAGCTGTTGATCTCCGGCTCGGACTTCGTGGTGCATCGCAAACCCCAGCAACAGTTCTTCGACCGCCTTGGCAGCCTGAAAAAGGAACTGCACATCCTGCCCGGCTTTTTCCACGACACCCTCGGCGAACGGGATCGCGCCGTGGCGTTGGCCAGCGCCAGGCGTTTTATCCTGCAAAACTTTGCCCACCCGCTGGACCGCGCCAGCCTGCTGGATGCCGACAAGATCGGCGCGACGTGCGCCGAATCCGAATCCCTCGCCGCGCCGCTGCCGCGCAACTCCCTGCGTGACCTGTACTGGCGCATGACCCGCGCCAGCATGGGCCTGGGCCGCAAGTTGTCCGAGGGGGTGAAGCTGGGCTTCGACACCGGTTTCGACTCGGGCAGTACCCTGGACTACGTGTACCGCAACACCCCCACCGGCAAAGGCGCGCTGGGGCGGATGATCGACACCAACTACCTGAACTCCATCGGCTGGCGCGGGATCCGCCAGCGCAAACTGCACGTTGAAGAGTTGCTGCGCCTGGCCATGGCCAAGCTGCGCGACGACGGGCGCGAAGTGCGCATCGTCGACATCGCCGCTGGGCACGGTCGGTACATTCTGGAAGCCTTGCAGGGCGTTTCTCCACTGCCGGAATCGATCCTGTTGCGCGACTACAGCGATATCAACGTGCGCGACGGTGGCGCGCTGATTCGCGAGAAAGGCCTGGGGGATATTGCGCAATTCGTCAAAGGCGATGCCTTCGACCGGGCCGACCTCGCAGCGCTGGCGCCCAAGCCGACGCTGGCGGTGGTGTCCGGGCTGTATGAGCTTTTTGCCGATAACGCCATGGTCGGGGGTTCCCTCGCCGGCCTGGCCGAAGCCGTGGAGCCCGGGGGCTACCTGGTGTACACCGGCCAACCGTGGCACCCGCAACTGGAACTGATCGCCCGTGCCCTGACCAGCCATCGCCAGGGCCAGGCCTGGGTGATGCGCCGTCGCAGCCAGGCAGAGATGGATCAACTGGTGGCAGCGGCAGGCTTTCGCAAGATCACCCAGCGTGTGGATGAATGGGGCATCTTCAGCGTGTCGCTGGCGCAGAAGATCTGACCATGCGCGAACCGGGCCTCTTCAAACCAGCGTTGCTGTGGCTGCTGCTTCTGGCGCCGCTGTTTTTCAGCACCTACGGCTTTGCCACCTGGGTCACCAGCCAGCGCAGCGATGTCGGCACCCTGGTGTTCGGCTGGGAAACCCATATGCCGTTCTGGGCCTGGACCATCGTGCCCTACTGGTCGATCGACCTGCTCTATGGCTTCTCCCTGTTGCTGCCCAACAGTCGCCATGAGCTCAAGCAACATGCCCTGCGCCTGCTCAGTGCCCAAGTGATTGCCGTGAGCTGCTTCCTGCTCTGGCCGTTGCGGTTCACCTTTGAGCGCCCGGAAATGGACGGCGTGTTCGGCTGGCTGTTCGCAGTGCTGGCGGGGTTCGACAAACCGTTCAACCAGGCGCCGTCGCTGCATATCGCTTTGCTGGTGATCCTGTGGGTCATGTACCAGCGGCATAGCCAAGGCCTGTGGCGCTGGCTGGTGCATGGCTGGTTCGCTTTGATTGGTGTTTCGGTGCTGACCACGTACCAACATCACTTTATCGACTTACCCACAGGCGCCCTGGCCGGCTGGCTGTGCGTGTGGCTCTGGCCGGTGGATCATCCAAGCCCGCTGTCGCATGCGCGCCTGGCCAAAGACCCGAAACGCTGGCGCCTGGGTGTGCGTTACGCCGTGGGCGCCCTGGTGCTGGCGATAGCGGCCTTTACCGGGGGCGGCGCCTGGTTATGGCTGCTGTGGCCTGCCGTTGCGGTGTTGCTGGTGGCGCTCAACTACTGGCTGCTGGGCGCCGCAGGCTTCCAGAAACGCGCCGATGGCCGCCTCAGCCCTGCAGCACGCTGGCTGTATGCGCCTTACCTCGCGGCGGCGTGGCTCAACTCGCGGCTGTGGACGCGCAAGCATCCACAGCCTGACCGGGTTGTGGATAACGTGTGGTTGGGGCGAATTCCGACGCCAGCACAGCTGAGTTCATTCAATGCGGTGGTCGATCTGTGTGCCGAGTTGCCTGTTTATCCACAAGGCCGCGCTTACCATGCCCTGCCCGTCCTCGACCTGACTGCCCCCACACCGGCACAGTGCCTGGAGGCGGCCCAAGCCATTGAGCGCTTGCGCGAACACGGGCCGTTGTTGGTGTGCTGCGCCCTCGGCTACTCGCGCAGTGCCAGCGCCGTGGCGGCATGGCTGCTGCACAGCGGGCGGGCGAGCACGGTAGACGAGGCACTGGCTATTATTCGTACAGCACGACCGGATGTGGTCCTGCACGCCAATCACCGTCAAGCCTTGGGAGCACTGCCTTATGCCCGCTGACATGCACCTTCAGGTAGTCGCCAGCCTGCTGCGCCGCGGCCGTTCGCTGGATCAGTTATCCACAGGCCTGACCTTGCTCGGGGTGCTGTTTGGCCTGGCGCAATTGTTGATGGTCAGTATCACGCCGATCTGCCTGCTGCTCAGTCTGTGGATGATTATCCTCGGGCTGCTGCAAAAGTACTGGGCGCTGCGGGTGGCCTTCGACGCCGACCTGTTTGCGCTGATGGCCAAGGACATAGAACGTACCGCCGAACTGGACCAGACCCTGCAGGCCCTGAGCCTGCAACCTGCCAATCGCCCCAGCCGCCCCTGGACCGAACGTCGGCGTGGTGCCCTCAAATTGCTGCGCAAACAGGCCTACCTGCTGGGCGCGCAAGTGTTACTGACATTGGCCGTCATCCTGGCCAGCCCGTGGCTGCCCTTCGCCGGATAAGGAATCCTCATGTTCGAACCCGTGGTCGCGACCCTGATTACCTCCATGGCCCGCACAGTGACCGGTGCCCGCAGCCTGTGGCTGGGCTGCGCCCCGGAACCGGTGCAGCGCATTTATTTTGCCAACCACAGCAGCCACGGCGACTTCGTGCTGCTGTGGGCCTCGCTGCCGCAGAACCTGCGCAAAGCCACGCGCCCGGTGGCCGGCACCGACTACTGGAACAAGAGCGCCTTGCGCCGCTACATCATCAACCGGGTGTTCAACGGCGTGCTGATCGACCGCGAGCGCAAAGACCCTGTGGATAACCCCTTGCAACCGATGCTCGAGGCCCTGGAACAGGGCGATTCGCTGATCATTTTCCCTGAAGGCACACGCAACCTCGAAGATGGCCTGTTGCCCTTCAAGAGCGGCCTGTATCACCTGGCAAAAAGTTACCCACAGGCACAACTGATCCCGGTGTGGATCGCCAACCTCAACCGTGTGATGCCCAAGGGCCGGGTGCTACCGCTGCCGCTGCTGTGCACCACCAGCTTCGGCGCACCGCTGCAATTGCAGGACGGTGAAGACAAGGCCCTGTTTCTCGCCCGCAGCCGCGACGCCCTGCTCGCCCTCGCCCCGGAGCATTCCTGACATGGATAGCCAAACCCTGATGTTGTTCGGCGGCATCGGCATGATCCTGGTGCTCGCCTCGCTGATCGGCCTGATCCTCAAGCTGCGCACCCGTGGCACAGCCAACGCGGTGATCGACAACCTCAACGCCCGCATCAATGCCTGGTGGGTGATGGTGGTGGTGATCGGCATCGCTTTCTGGCTCGGCACCGGCGCGGTGATCCTGCTGTTCTACGCCGTATCGTTCTACGCCCTGCGCGAATTCCTCACCCTCACGCCCACCCGCCGCAGCGACTACCCGGCACTGGTCGCCGCGTTCTACCTGGCGCTGCCCCTGCAATACCTGCTGATCTACTTTGACTGGTACGGCCTGTTCTCGATCTTTATCCCGGTCTACGTGTTCCTGCTGCTGCCCATCCTGGCGTCGCTGGGCGGCGACAGCACGCACTTCCTGGAGCGCGCATCGAAAGTGCAGTGGGGGCTGATGATCGCGGTGTTCTGCGTGTCCTTCGTGCCTGCGCTGCTGACCCTCGATATCGTCGGCTACGAGGGCCGCAACCTGCTGCTGATCGCCTACCTGGTGATCGTGGTGCAGCTCTCGGATGTATTGCAGTACGTGTGCGGCAAACTGTTCGGCAAACACAAGATCGCGCCCAACCTGTCACCGTCGAAAACCGTCGAAGGCTTTGTCGGCGGGATCCTGCTGTCCTCCCTGATCGGCGCAGCGCTTTGGTGGACCACCCCGTTCAACCCCTGGCAGTCCTTCCTGATTGCACTGCTGATCAACCTGCTGGGCTTTGCCGGCGGGATTGTGATGTCGGCGATCAAGCGCGACCGAGGCGTGAAGGATTGGGGACATATGATCGAAGGACACGGCGGGATGCTGGATCGGTTGGATTCAGTGTGTTTTGCGGCGCCGATTTTCTTTCATTTGGTGCGGTATTGGTGGACCTGAAGCACCCCACAGTACTGAAACGACAAGACCCGATGTCCGCCAGGGACATCGGGTCTTGTGGGTTGCGAGCACCTTACATCAGTGCTGTCGCTGGTAGAGCCCCAGGTTATCGACCTTGAAACTGCTGCAAGCGCCGGCATTGTCCAGATCAATCCGGATGCCCTTCACATGCTGCAACGTCAACCAGCGCGGTGACGCATCCAGTGGCACGATCAACGTCCCGTCCTCTGCATTGAAACGAACGCTGGAGGCCTCGAACGGCCCCTGCTGCCCATCCCCCCACCAGAACACCTGCATACGCGGCTCGGCGGCGCGGCCGGAGCAGCGGAACTCGAACTTGAGCAGGCCAGCGTCGTGACCAGACAGATTCAACGCCGCAAGATCGAAACTCATCGACGGATCACCGCCATCCACTCGGTAGCTGCTTTCTTGTGCCACCAATTGATTGAGGCTCGGCTTTACGTCATCCAGACTGTTGATCAGTGCCATCTTGTTGTTCAGGGAGACTTGGGAACGGCCCCAGGCAACCGGGATTTTCTTCAGGTCCGGTGATGCAAAAGCGCGCTGCAGCAAGGCTGCCTGGTACTCGGCTATCGCTTCGGGACGAGGTTCGATCAAGCGTGGGTGGCTGATCGGGTCAGCGTCGGAAACCTGCAACGCCGGGCCCTCCAGCCATATGCTTTGACCCGCGGCACGTATCTCGCGAATCCGGCGAATCTCGCTCTGGTTGACCTGAATCTGATCACCCACCTTCAACGCCGCCAACATACCCGGATCGGACACATAGAGCGCTGCGACAGTGCGATTGATGCCGTGGCTCCAGTTCGCATCGGTGAAGTCCATCAGGGGTATTTCGATACTGGTGACTGGCGCCGAGGCGCTGCCCTTTTTACGCCCGAGAATGAAGCCATCCACATAGACCGGGTCGTAGTGATCGACAACGAACCGATACAGGTACGGATTACGCAGCGCCAGGCCGCCGCCGTCGTGGATGATGTTCATCCCTTCCAGCAAGGCGATGGTCGGCAGGTCTTGTTTGAGGGTCTCGATAGCCCGCAACTGCTGGGATGGCGACACCATGTTGTACGCCGCAGTGACCGGCAGCAGGGGCCGATAACCCAGGTAGAAGTACTGGGCGTTGCGGGAAGTCAGGTCCAGATAGGTTTCGCCAGCCGGAACATTGTCCGCCAATACTCGCGACAAACGGGTCAGCCTGTCCCAGTGAAAAGGCTGTACAAAGGAGCGGCCGATATTCGGCAGGCCTGCAGCGGCGCCATCACTGATTCCCAACCCTTGAGTGCTGATAACAGCCGTAGTGGATTTGACCAGGTTATTGATCGATACCGGCGAGAACCCCAGGGATGCGCTCATGCTCGCAGCCAGGACAACCATGACCACTTTATTGCGCGCACTGAGCATGCCCCAACACGCGACAGGCAACAGGATCGCCCAGCCGAAACTCGCCGCCAACCCCGGACGAGACATACCACCTGGGTCGACGCGTCCCATCGAATAAGGGATCAACAACAGCGCAAAGAGGAACACCACCAGCAATGGCAGCAAGGTGTCGAGACGACGCTCGGGTGTCTGGAACCAGCGATGTACCAACATCAGGCACGCCAGAGGAATAGCGATCCAGGACATGCGCAAGGCTTCAAACACAAAGCCTTTGCGCGCGCCCTCCCAGCTCAACGCCCATGGCACGCCGTAGGCAACCTGGTTGATAGGGCCATTTTCCAGGACATAACGGATAGCCCCCAACAGCATGATCCCTGCGGGCGTAACCACCGCCAACACCAGTAGCACTACGCCTGTAATCAGAATGCCCTTCAGCTTGCGGGGGCGTGGAGCTTTCCAGAGGTGCCAGGCGTAATAAGCAGCCATCACCCCAGACGCCGCCGCAAGCAGCAGCCCTTGTGGCGGGATTCCGAGGACTACCAGCGGCGCCGTGATCATCCAGACCAGCAGCCAGCGCTCGGGACGCTGGCGCAACGACGGGCTCAACCACAGGCAGAGAAACGGGATCAGAAACAGCCAGATAATATTGGCCGTCAGGAAGAAGATGGCGGCAAACGCCAACCCGATACTGCGCGAAAAATAGTAGAGCGACAGGAAGGCGGCAAAAGACAACAGCGCGATGCTGAGATTACCGACATGAATAATGCTGCCGGCAGAACCGTCATAAAACACAAATGATAAGAACTGGGTCAGGTCATCGCCGATGATGCCGTGGGCAGGAACGTAGTCAATATAGGGAATAGCCCCCTGCATATAGGACCACCAGCCCAACAAGCTTTCACCGAAGTGATAATCGTCGGCGCTGATGTTGGGGAAAATGGTCGTGCCCATTTTCAAGCCCACCAGCAAGCCGAAAAACGCGATAGGCGAAAGCAGCGTGGCAATGTCGCTGGTTGATGTATACCGACGCAAACGCCGCAGTACATCCACCACGCCCCAAACCAGCATTCCGATAACCAGTATCTTCAACCAGACCGTGGTCTCGTATTTGGAAATACTGCCATCTGGCTCTTGTATGCGAGCGGGATACAGCGCCAGGTAAAAGGTCGACAGACCCAATTGACCAGCCATCAACAGCCATGGGGCAATTCGCGCAAAACCCTTGGGGCTCCACACGATGTATGCCATACCCAGGATCCATCCGACGATGGCTATCCCATAGGTGGGCTTGGCGTATCTGGACAACTCAACCCCATCGCTCCAGGCAGCTGGCGCGCGGCCCAGCGCCAACACCACCTCCAGCTGTACCAGCGCCAGCAACAGGATACCGAGCGCCCCCAGGCCGAATATCCGAGGGTCCACATTGATTTTTTTGACCGCGCCAACCGTGGCTGCCAAAGCGATAAACGAGACACCAAACACCGAGCAGTAGAGGACTTTCGGCTCGAAATCCGTGCCAAGCACCATGCATGCAATAGCGGTAATCGCAGGGAGCGACCACCACAACCATTGGTTGGATAAAACCAGTGCGCTGTCGCTACCGAATTGTTTCTTCTGGCGCCCCATCAAGGAGGTAAAAAACAGCAACGCACAGAAAAGAACGGCGATGAATACTGGAGCAACCACCTGGTCCTGAAACTTGGTATCTGCGGTCCAACTGATGTAGCCCACGATGAAGTCGGCATACTTGGGTGCGGTCGAGATACCCAGACATAACAACAGTGCAAACGCCGTGATAACCACACACGCAAGCACCGAAGAAACCCTTTCATTCATTTCCAGATGCTTGAACATTTCACTACCAGATCTTTAGTTGTACTTGCCAAAACAGGCTCGGAACAATACCGCCAGCACCGAAAGATTGCCTTTTACGCTACTGATCTTGGTAGGCACTTCACCTTGGGGGTAGCGGCGCACGGTCGCCAGTTCTACGCAGCGATAGCCCAGTTTCGGCGCGCGATACGACAGGTAGGCAAGCAGCTCGTAGGTATCGAACACATCACGGAAGATCGCCATCTTCGGATCAATCAGCATCTTGCGGCTGTAGGCACGAAAGCCCTGGGTGGTATCTGTCCACTTGAAGCCGGAAAATAGGCTCAGCATCGGCGCATGGATAAAACGGATAGCAAAATCGCGGGACTTGGGGGTGTTCTCGGCAACACCGCCCTGGACAAAACGCGAAGCCTGGACAAAATCCACACCCTGCTGCAGCGCTTCGATAAAGCGCGGGATGGCCTCTGGGTCATCCTTGTCGTTGCCATCGATGGTCACGATACCTTCGTAGCCCTGGTCCAGGGCGAAGGCGTAGGCGCAGCGCAACTGCGCGCTCAACTTGCCCGGGGCAGTCTTGACCAGCAGGCCGCGCACACCCACCTGTTGCAGTGATTGCAACTCAAGCGAGCCATCAGAACTGCCACCATCGACGATGATGATGTCGGCCATGTCTGCGATGTTGAACGCCGCCATACGGGCGAGCAGGTTCTTGATCCGGTCGCCTTCGTTGATGACCGGAATGACCACGCACCAGGGGTGCTGGCGACCTAGCCAGAGTGGCGTGTCATAGGACGGTACCTGCCAGCCGGCACGTACATCGGGAGCAATATCAGAAGAAGTCATTTTAATTTCCATCAAACGACGCGAGCTGTGATCAGCCCTACGCCAGCAATAACCAGGGCGATGCCGACTCCCGTGGTCCAGTGGAAGGACTCACGGAAAAACAGCAGGGAAAACAGGGCGACCGTCGCGATAGCCCCGGCCGTCAGGACCGGGTGTGCCACGTTCAGCGGCAAACGGGCCAATGCTGCGGCATAAAGCAGGAACGCAGCACCATACAGGACCAGCCCGACCCAGAACGGCCAGTTGCTGAGTGCCGCCATCGGGTCGCTCAAGGAAGGGAATTTGCGCGGGGGCATCATCGCCATCTTCACCAGGACGCTGGCGGAGGCGTTCGACAAGATACCGAGGATCAAGATGATCCATTTGATGCTCATGCCGTCACCTCGTCGCAGGCGCGGTAATGCTGGCGGGCAACCTGCAGCGCACGCTCGATCGATTGCGCATGGGCTTCGGTCTTGGTCGCCACCATCTCAATGGTGACCACATGCCCGGGCAAGTAGCGGGCTACGGCACGTGCCATTTTTTCATGGTCAGTACCGCCGTCACCCAGCGGGAGCAGGTCTGGTTCACTGGCGTGGATATGCCCGATCAACTCGGCACAATCCTCAAGCACGGTGAATGGGTCTTCACCGTTGATCGCAAGCGCCCCGGTATCCAGTTGCATGCGGATCGCCGGGTGGTCGATTGCCCGCACCACCACTGCGGTTTGTGCACTGTTGGTCATGAAGTTCGCCCCGTAGCAGGTGGGGTTGGGCTCCAGGCAGATCGTCACACCGCTCGCCTGGGCGATATCGCCCAATTGCCGGAAGAACGCCACAGCGCCATCCTGCGCCTGCTGGTCGGTCAAACCACTGCGATCACGGTTCTTTGGCGAGCCAAATACAATCCGTGTTGCACCCAGGCCTGCGCCAATGCGGCACACGCCCGCCAGGTGTTGCAGCAAGGCCGCCTGGCTTTGTACGGAGCCGAAGACATTCAGGCCCGTCGTGCCAAACAACAGTGCCTGCATGCCGGTCAATGCAATACCACGTTGCGCCCACCAGTCCTTGACCCGCGCAATCTCTGCGTCCGTGGCCTTGGCAGGCTCGGGGAAGTATTTGCCCGGTGCAATATCAATCGCATCCACGGCAAAGCGCGCAAGCAGTTCAGCGATGACTTCGTCCTCGGTGGTCTCCCACGCGATATTGGAAATCGCCAGCTTCATGCCTGTGCTCCCGATGCGGCCTTGAGCGGCTCCGACTGCGCATAGGCCCGTACGGCCTGCACGGTTTCGCGAGCGCTGTACTGATAGCGCCCAGTGCCGCCAAACAGCTGCGCATGCTTGGTCTGCATGTCATAGGTAGCAGCCGCATTGGCCAGGGTATTGGTGAAAGGCTTGCCGAAGCCCTTCTGCGAAATGTCGGCGACACTCACTGCCTGGGCAGTCAGGTGGACCAGCTTGAGCCCCGCCTCGAGTGCGGTCTGGATGTCGTACCACAAGTTGATCATCGGGTAGAACTGGAACACGCCCCGGCTATCGATCGCCTGCAGGTTGTTGTCGTTGAGGAAGTCAAAAATCACGTTTTTACGCAATCCAGGCCCGACGAGCCCCGGCAGGCGAACGATCAAGTGATTCGGAAAATGACTTTCAACGAAGGTTTCCAGCAGCCGACGGTGCAGGCCATAGGCATGCAGGCCGGACTCATCGACCGGGGTGTCTTCATCAACGCCGATAGGGCTTTTGAACACATCCACTGTGCTGATCAGCACGAAAGTCTTGCACTGGATGGTTTTCAGATGGGCGATCAGTGCTTCGATCTTCTGGCGGTCCGCCTCAGGCTCGCGGTTGGCAATCCATTTTTGCGCCGGGGCGCCGGCACAGACCACGAGGTCGAAGGATTTGCCTTCTATCTCACCGATGTTGGTGGACCGGTACAAGTCCTCGAAGCAAGCCTGCTTAAGAAGCGTGCCCCCGACAAACCCGGAGAAACCAATAAGCGAATTCATCTTTTTCCGCTCCAAACCTGAAGTTTTATTGACCTTGATGGGAAAAACTCTCGGTATCCAGTTTTTCAAGCACATCGTAAATGTTGTCTATCTTGCCACCCAGCACGGAAAAGCAACCTGGCAACTCGGCGTGCTTTTCGAAAAGAATCGGGCGTCCATCATCCCCTTCGTTCTTCACCAGGATGGTCTTGACCTCGAACAGCGAATCCTTGTGTTGGGCCTTGAGCACTTCGGGGATATACCGCCCGACGTCCCTGACCATGCGATCGACCCGTGTATCGCGCTCATAAAGCCGTAGCTTTTCGTAGGGGTCGAGGCCTTTTTCATCGTTCCAGTGCAAGTGCGGCGTATAGCGTACATGGGACAAGGTATGCAGCCCACGGGCCGGGAATGGCATCAGTGAAAAGAACGGGCCGTCCATCACCGTGACGCCCAAACCCTCGAGGGATTCGGGCATCTGCATCAAGGCCATTTCCGTGATCTCTTGCTTGAGGCCGGTACTGACCCCCGCGAAATCACCCGCAAACTGATTGAGGCCACTGTACGTACAGTTGAAGACGTAGCGACAAGTCGTCAGCGCTTCCTCGCCCTGGGAGGTTTGGGTGACCACCTGCAAAGGCGCCTCGGCGCCCCTGGAAATTGAAGTGACCCGTGTCTGGTAACGGATCTGCACAGCGCTTTCTGCCAGCTCGCGAGCCGCCCAGGCTGCCAGGCGAGTGGTGTCGAACGCATATTCTTCGACCAGGAATACTTCTTCGATCAAACGTGGTTCGAACAAGTCGCGCAGCGCTGGATCGGCGGGTTTGAGGTCCGCACCGATGTCCCGGCAAAAACGCTCGAACTGCTTGGCCGTGACCTTGGAGTTGCGCCGGGCAATGGCGTACAGCTTGGTAAAGTCCTGCTTGACCACCTGCGGCCAGTCCTGCACAAACTTGGGCAGGTTGACCCGGCTGCGATAGGCCGTGGTGAAGCTGCGCGGATAGTGATAGCCGTTATGCACACGTGCCTGGTTGTTGTAACTGGCGCGCATCATCAGTGCCGGCTCGCGCTCTACCAACAGGATCCGTTTCAAGCCCCGTTGCTTGGCCAGGTAGACCGCAATGGCTGCACCGTAAAACCCCCCACCGATGATGACGGCATCCTGCTCAGGCTGGCTGGCTTGGGCGCTCGACATCAGGAAACTCGTTCGCTGGGCTGAGCCTTGGGCGCGACCGAACCTGGTGCTACCTCTTCAATGTTCAGCTTCTCGCGCCGGGTCATGCGCGCGCTGGTGAACTCCTGGCCTACATGGTAAAGCGGCCCTTCATTCGACAGGCTGGCCATGTTGAGGATGTATTCACCCAGCACCAGCAGCACCAGTGAGATCAGGAAAAACATGCCCGACTGCTGGAGCGAGAAACTGATCCAGCCAGGCGCTACATCAGCCTTGAAGATACCCACCGAAATCACATAGGCGCAGTACACCAGGTTGGCAACCGCGCCAAACAGCGAAAGGTAGGTCACCAGGCGCATAGGCGCGCGCGTGGTGGAAACCAGCAAGCGCACGCCACGATCAATACTGTCGCCCAGCCGCTTGGGGCTGGAGGCCTGGGGCACGGCGCTGTACTTGAGGTAGGCCCGGGCAAAACCACCGGTGGCCGGCAGATGCCGATACGTCATCGAAGGCTGGGGGTGTTGCAGGATGAAATTGATCACGCGCTTGCTGAGAATGCGGTACTGAGGCGCTTCCTTGGCAAGATGAACCCCGTTGAAGCGGTTGTACATGCTGTGGAACACCGCGTTGGCCCAACGATAGGCCAGGCTCTGGGTGCTCTTTTGTTCGTTGTGGGCAAAGACCACATCGGCACCGCTGACGGCTTGATCAAGCATCTGGGGGACGAAGTTGATGTCGTCCACCAGGGGATCGATGACCGCGACATAGTCACCCAAGGCGTTTTCCAGGCCGACCCAGGACGCTGTGTCGGTGTCCACTTCCTTGGTCAGCGCATAAACCTGCAAGTTGGCCAGGCCCTTCTCACTTGTCAGGCCCTTCAAGACCATGACACTGTCATCATCGGACGCGTTATCAACAACGATCAGCTCATAGTCGCTGACTGTTTTCGCAATGACTTCGGCAGCTTCGGACAGTATTTTTTCTATTTTATCGCCCTGATTACGAACGACAAAAACGACAGATAAAAAACAGGGAAAATAAGCCATCACCAACTCTCGCAAAAATTAATTAAAAGACTGGATGAGTCGTTTATCCGAGATCGCCATAGATAGCCGGAATACCTCACACCACTGACCGAGAGTTTCAGAGCCGCAGGATCATCACTGCCGGGAAGGGGTAGCCATTGCCAAACGTTCAAATCGCTCTTCCTTGAAGCAGTTGGCTCAAAGCACGCCCGAAACAGCGGCCAAGCCAGGAAAACCTGGGGCGCGGCAAAATAGACAATCGCTATCGAACCTGGTGCCAGCCCAAAGTTGCGCAGGATCATAACACAAAAAAAGGCGCCTCAACGACGCCGAACTGGCGTTATGCCAGCCTTGAAACCGGGATAATGAACATCTTGAGCCGTCCACTAAACCATCGTTTCAAAACAGTTAATTAATTAAAAAGTTTATTCATTTCTATTGTTCAAGTCGGTCGGCGGTATTCCGTCAGGATAGCTGTAAGTAGTTAATCTCAGATCAAGCACCAGGACTTATCGGGATGACCAGCGCAAATAAAACATCCCGCAAAGATATGGCACTCGCAGGGTATGGGGAAGATCAACTCACCGAGACTTCTGGAAGACTTGATGGAGCCGCTTACGGCGAGCCTCAGGGTAGGACCAAGGGACAGGGTTCGGCAAAAGATGATTTGCTCGACCTCTCCAGGCTGTTCGGCATTGCTTGCGTTATGTCTTAACATGGTCGGTTGCCCAAAGAGCCGTCATGGCCAAAGCCATGACGGGCTTCCATCCTTTACAAGTAAGTGTGATGAAGATGAACAAGCCTTTCATTTCGCTGTGCCCTGAAATTACTCGGGCGCACGCGCTGACGCTGATGGATTGGTTGGAGGATGAGCGCGTCACCTGCTATCTGAGCGATTCGCGTCATGTCTCCCGCTCCATCGAGCAAGCCATCGATCGGACTCAATCGCCGATCCTGACCCATCTATTCAACCAGGGCGGGCGATTCTTCATGGCCTATGACCGGCATGACGCCCCGGTGGGCTTTGTCCGTCTAATCAAGACCGGCTCAGATTGCGAGATAGTCCTGGTCATCGGAGACAGCGACAAGTGGGGGCAAAACCTTGGTGCCCGCACGATCCGCGAAGGCATGAAACTGGCCTTCCTCGACATGCGGGCCAAGAAGCTCATCGCCAAGATCCACCCGGACAACGCGCGCTCGCTGAAAGCCTTTCTGCGCAGCGGCTTTGTGCTTGAGAGCGAAACGCCGGCATTGAAGTCATTTTCCATGACGGCGGGGCGCTATCTCCAGCTCTTGCGCGAAGGTGCCGCTGGCGACTCCACCAGGATCTACATTACTGAAATCGACAAGGCCAGGCTCGAGAGCCTGATCGCGCTCGAGCAAGGCCCGACCGTTGTTGAACTCGAACATGAGCTTGAGCGAGCCATTGTCGTCAAACCGCAGCAGGTGGCGTGCAATGTCGTCACGATGAACTCCAGGGCCTTGCTGCAACTGGACGAAGAAGAGATCGAAGTGGCCCTGGTTTACCCTGAAGACGCGGACAGCACCGCAGGGAAGCATTCCGTGTATTCCGACATCGGCGCCGCCATCCTGGGCTATCAGGAGGGGGACGCCATCGACTGGCGAATTTCTGACCGGACCCGCCGCATTGAGATCAGGAAAGTGCTTTACCAGCCGGAGGCGGCGGGCGATTTCCACCTGTAATTGCGCCTTTTGCTAAGAGGGATAAGGAGAGAAGGACGTCGTTTGGAGCCCCGAGGGGCCCCAAACGGGACCGTTTTTAATCCTGAAGACCGTGCCCTTGGTCTGGACGTCGATCAACGACGATGGTTGGAAGCAAGCCTTCAGCCGGGCGCTCAAGGATGCTGGATACGAAATTGATTGGAATAAGGTAATGCGCAGCTAGGCAGGCTGGGCTACAGCACGGCATCGCGCAGCAAATCAACCCGCTCGACAGCATTGAAATGACCGGAGGGGCTCTCTCTTTACAAGCCATTTCCCTTCAAATCACTCTTACGACTCCGGTAAATCTTCTCTGCCAACTCAATGAATGCTTGAGCTGCAGCAGTAGTCTCGCTGCAATCCAGCACCGCGATTCCGACTTGGCGCCTGACTGCCGGATCGAGTGTCCTGACCACATAAAGCTTCTCGCTATCCTCGGGCAACGAAGACTCAGCCACAATCGTTACCCCATCTCCGCGAGCCACCGCGGCCAAGGTACTCATCAACTGAGAGGTCTTGTAGCGAATACGCGGCTTCAATTTGACAGCAGCAAAGAGCTGCGAGACCAGTTCGGCTGAACCAGCCTCGGTTAGTACAAACGGATCAGAACATAAGTCCTCCAATGTCACTCTTTCGTTTGAAGCGAGAGGGTGCGCAATCGGTAGCAAGGCAACCATTTGGTCCTCAAGTAAAGGCCAGGTATCAAACTGGGCTTCAGGTAAGGTGACAAACCCTACGTCCACCTCTCTGTCTAACAACCATTCCGTCACTTGGCGATCAGGCCCCTCACTCACATGAACTTCAATATTGGGGTAAAGGCGGCGGTAGTCTTTAAGAATCCGCGGCAACAAAAGCTGGGATGAGGTTGGGCCAAATGAACCAATTCGCAGGGTGCCAAGTTTCATGCCGCGGGCATCGCTGGCATCCTGCCTAATTGCATCCGCCAGACCAAGCATAGGTTGCACACGTAGAAGGATTCGCGCACCTATGTCTGTCAGTTCAATCTGGCCTTGATGCCGAAGTAGCAGTTCAACACCCCACTCCTGCTCCAGAGCCCTTATTGCATGAGAAACCGCAGATTGGGATATTTTCAGTTGGGCGGCTGCGAGCGTGAAGCCACGCCGCTCTGCGACAGCGACAAAAATTTCCAATTGGGTCAGCGTCATTTTTCATCCATGAGTAATCGCTCATTTTCATATGACCATGATTTTGCGTAAGCATAGATGAAACAGGCATAACGAGATAGGCCAGCCCTTTTCGCCAACTTATATCCAAGGATTGTTTTATGGTCGCCCAATGGAAGACTGATGGGATTTCGGCACTGTGGCCTGAAATCAACGGCCCATTCCTGTCCCTGCGAGGAATACCCGAGCATCTGATGCCGGTCACCCAGACTCAGGAACTATACAAAGACCTTCTATTAGGGTTCGATGCAATCACGAGTTGCGAGATGAAAGAACTTTACAAGTTCAAACTGTTTCTCAATCGGATGCATCAACGATCGAACTTACCCCCGGAGTTGTTACTGATCCATAAGGCATTTATAGCTTGGGTAAACTTTGAATATGAGCGAGCACGTACACTCTTTACGCAACACCTGAAAGCGTACCCCTCCGACATCATCACAATTTTTTTTGTGCACATGCTCGACTTCTGTACTGGTAAGACGCCTAGATTAACGGCAGAATTTTCGTTTTGCGAACCACACATACCGCACACTCATGCCTTGTACTCCTACTACCTGGCAATAAAATCTTTTGTTTTGTGTGAAGGCCAGCGCTTCCAAGAAGCCCTTGAACTGGGCCTTGAGGCGGTTAGGCTGATTCCCCATAACATCTACGGCATCCATGCTACTGCGCACGCATTGCATGAGATGGGCCGCTGGCAGGAACTTTCGAGTTTCCTGATCGACTGCAAGCCTGACTGGATCGAAAATAGCGGCATGCGCATGCACGTCTATTGGCACATGGCTATAGCCCACGAGCGATGCAACGAGGTCGATCAGGCACTCCAAGCGTTCGAGGAACTGTATGAATTAAAGGACAGCCCCTTCGCGAAGCAGGATCTGGATGCGGTGGGTTTTCTCTGGCGCCTGCGTTTGAAAGCCACAGACAGCAAGTTCGCCGCTATCTGGGAACGTCTCGCTCTTTTGTGGACCGGCAGCGTCTCTGGATCAACCTCTTACTTTCACAAAATCCATGCTGCGCTTGCCTTTTCTGCGACCAATCAAACTCTCCTCATCGAGAAGCAAATCGCCGAAAGCGACGGCTTCGGCATCGAGCCCGAAGCGCACCGAGCAGGCTTAGACGTGCTCAAAGGCATTCTACTGTTCACCTTGAAGCGTTATCACGAAAGCCTGGCGCTCTTGCGTACCAGCCGAGACCAGTGGCCGTTGTTAGGAGGGAGCCGTGCCCAACGCGAAGTCCTTGATCTGACTCTCGAATACATAGAACTCAAGACCCGACCGATCGTTGAAGAGAGGGCACCTGCATGACCAGCCATTCTCATCCACTGGTCCTTACTTCAGACAGCCTTACCTATCTTAAGCTTTCTCTGGTAGCAATGATCTGGGGAGGTACCTTTGTCGCTGGTCGGTATCTATCCGCAGACACACCCGCGCTATTAGCCGCCAGTGTCAGATTTATATTCGCCGGAATCACACTCGGACTGTTCCTAGGTTTCTTTTTAAAAAAGAGCTTTGTCCGGCTTGATCGGTCGCAACTAGTCAAGATCGTAGGATTGGGATTTTGCGGAATTTATACTTATAACCTCTGTTTTTTTTATGGCCTACATTACACAGCAGCCTCCCGCGCGTCATTGATCGTAGCCCTGAATCCCGCCGTCATGGCTCTTTTCTCTTATGTGTTTTTCCGAGAAAAAATGTCTGCAATGAAAACCGCAGGCATTTTTCTTTGCCTGATAGGGGCGGCTGTCGTGATTCTCAATAAGTCGTCAGGCACATTAATCGTTGATAAAAGCGACTGGCGCGGAGACCTTTTGATCTTTGGTTGCGTACTCAGTTGGGTCGCATTCAGCGTATTCGGTAAGTCGGTAGTCAAAGAAATCGGCGCCCTACATACGGTGACCTACTCCATCTTCGCGGGGGCCGCGATGCTGACGGCGACCGCTATCGTCACTGGTCAATTCAATCAGGCATCACTGCGAGCTCTAACGCTTGCCGACTTTTCCAGCTTGCTGTACTTGGGTGCCATAGGCTCAGCGCTGGCATACATCTGGTATTACAAGGGAATCGAGCAGATCGGCGCAACACGTGCCGGAGTGTTCATCGCGCTCAATCCGCTGACCGCGGTGTTACTGGGTGCTATTTTGTTGGATGAGCAGCTCAGCGCTCCCACATTTATGGGGGGCGCGCTGATTATAGTGGGCATCATGATCTGCAATAGACCAGCCCGCCCTCAATATAACTGCGAGATGAAGAACGTGCGTACGCCATAATAAACTGAGTAAGTTATTTACCGTTTTAATTATCGAAACAGTCAGAGGCTCATAAACTAAACAACGTTTTAGATCATCTGTTTTTCGGACCAATCCACCTTTTCTACGCAGGCTATCTAGCAAACCTGCGAAGCTCCCATGCGCAGTTGCTATGACGCCTATAATATCCAGGCTGTACATGAAGATATTCACGATCAACCGCAATTTACGACTTGCCAATCTCCGCGAATTTTTTTGTAAATCTGAATCTGGAAGGTGAGCCGCAACGTGGAGCACTCGGCACAAAAGGAGCGGGAGAGAAGATCGTCGCTTGGAGCCCACGGAGGCTCCAAGCGAGACAGACTCTAATGCTTACGATCACCCTTTCTCGTTACCGCTAAACATTACTCAACCGTCACCGACTTGGCCAAGTTACGCGGCTGGTCAACGTCCGTGCCCTTGAGCACCGCCACGTAGTACGACAGCAATTGCAGCGGGATGGTGTAGAGAATCGGCGACAGGGTGTCGTGGATGTGCGGCATGTTGATGACGTGGGTGCCTTCGCCGTTGGTCATGCCGGCCTTTTCGTCGGCGAACACGATCAGTTGGCCGCCACGGGCGCGAACTTCCTGCAAGTTGGACTTGAGCTTCTCCAGCAGTTCATTGTTCGGCGCCACGGTGACCACCGGCATGTCATCGTCCACCAAGGCCAATGGGCCGTGCTTGAGTTCACCGGCCGGGTAGGCTTCGGCGTGGATATAGGAGATTTCCTTGAGTTTCAGGGAGCCTTCCATCGCCACTGGGTACTGCGCGCCACGGCCGAGGAACAGGGTGTGGTTCTTGTCGGCAAACAGCTCGGCGACTTTCTCTACGGTGCTGTCCATGGCTAGGGCTTCGCCCAGGCGGGTCGGCAGGCGGCGCAGTTCTTCTACCAGGGTGGCTTCCACGCCCGCAGCCAATGTGCCGCGCACCTGGCCCAGGGACAGGGTCAGCAGCAGCAAGCCCACCAACTGGGTGGTGAAGGCCTTGGTGGAGGCTACGCCGATTTCGCGACCGGCCTGGGTCAGCAGGGTCAGGTCCGACTCACGTACCAGGGAGCTGATGCTGACGTTGCAGATCGCCAGGCTCGCCAGATAGCCCAGCTCTTTGGCATTGCGCAGGGCGGCCAGGGTGTCAGCGGTCTCGCCGGACTGGGAGATGGTCACGAACAGGGTGTCGGGCTGCACCACCACCTTGCGGTAGCGGAACTCGCTGGCCACTTCGACCTGGCACGGGATGCCGGCCAGTTCTTCAAGCCAGTAACGCGCGACCATGCCGGCGTGATAACTGGTGCCACAGGCGACGATCTGCACATTGCGCACTTTGGCGAACAGCTCGGCGGCTTGCGGGCCGAACGCGTTTACCAGTACTTGCTTGTCGCCAAGGCGACCTTCCAGGGTGCGTTGCACCACGGCCGGTTGCTCGTGGATTTCCTTGAGCATGAAGTGGCGGAACTCGCCCTTGTCGGCAGCTTCGGCGCCGTCGCGGTACTGCACCGCTTCGCGCTCGACGGAGTTGCCGTCGACATCCCAGATCGCCACGCTTTCACGGCGGATGTCGGCGATATCGCCTTCTTCCAGGTACATGAAGCGGTCGGTGACCTGACGCAGGGCCAACTGATCGGAAGCGAGGAAGTTCTCCCCCAGGCCCAGGCCAATCACCAGTGGGCTGCCACTGCGGGCGGCAACCACACGGTCCGGTTGGCTGGCGCTGATCACCGCCAGGCCGTAGGCGCCATGCAGTTCCTTGACCGTGGCCTTGAGGGCGGTGGTCAGGTCGCTGTGGTCCTTGAGCTTGTGGTTGAGCAGGTGGGCGATGACTTCGGTGTCGGTGTCCGAGGTAAAGACGTAGCCCAGGCCCTTGAGTTGTTCACGCAGCACTTCGTGGTTTTCGATGATGCCGTTGTGCACCACCGCGATATCACCGGAGAAGTGCGGGTGCGCATTGCGCTCGCACGGTGCCCCGTGGGTCGCCCAGCGGGTGTGGGCGATGCCCAGGCGGCCCGCCAAGGGCTCACCGGCCAGGGCCTGTTCCAATTCGCTGACTTTGCCTGGGCGACGCATGCGCTCGAGCTTGCCCGCGTTGCTGAAGACCGCCACGCCGGCACTGTCATAGCCGCGGTATTCCAGGCGCTTGAGGCCTTCGAGTAAAATGGCGGTAACGTTTCGTTCAGCGACTGCGCCTACAATTCCACACATGGTTTCTCTCCTAGATGACTGCCGCGCAAATCAGCGTAATGCCGCGGGCTTGAATCTGGTCGCGGGCCTCAAGCGGCAGGCGATCATCGGTAATAAGGGTATGGACGCTGCTCCAGGGCAGTTCCAGGTTGGGAATCTTGCGGCCGATCTTGTCGGATTCGACCATCACCACCACTTCGCGGGCGACTTCGGCCATCACTCGGCTCAAGCCCAACAATTCATTGAAGGTGGTGGTACCGCGCTGCAGGTCTATGCCATCAGCGCCTATAAACAGTTGGTCGAAGTCATAGGAACGCAGCACCTGTTCGGCGACCTGTCCCTGGAACGAGTCCGAGTGCGGGTCCCAGGTACCGCCGGTCATCAGCAGCACCGGTTCATGCTCAAGCTCACTCAGGGCACTGGCCACATGCAGGGAGTTGGTCATCACTACCAGGCCGGGCTGATGGCCCAGTTCGGGAATCATCGCGGCGGTGGTGCTGCCGCTGTCGATGATGATCCGCGCATGTTCACGCAGGCGCTTGACCGCCGCCCGGGCGATGGCGCGCTTATGCACAGAAATCGGTTGGGCAGGATCGCCCACCAGTTCCTGGGGCATGGTGATGGCGCCACCGTAGCGCCGCAGCAGCAAGCCGTTGCTTTCCAGCGCGGCGAGGTCCTTGCGGATGGTCACTTCGGAGGTTTCGAAACGCTTAGCCAATTCATCCACGCTCACTTCGCCCTGCTCGTTGAGCAAGGTGAGGATGTTGTGGCGTCGTTGTGGTGTATTTCGTTTCGACATGGTGATGATAAGTTTCGTTTCGAAAGATAACGAAGGCAATCAAAACCTATTGACGAAGGATCGTCAAGCAGAAGAATGAAATTTTATTGAAGCCCAGATCAAAAATGTAGGAGCTGGCTGCCTGCGATAGAGGTGTATCAGTCGATGAAAACGTGACTGAAATATCGCCATCGCAGGCAAGCCAGCTCCCACATTGATGGGTGGTGGCTGAAGGTTGTGGATAACTCAGGTCTTTTTGATTTTGACCGGGCGTTTCCAGCCGTCGATGTTGCGTTGGCGGGCGCGGGCCACCGCCAATTGCGACTTATCCACATCCTGGTTGATGGTTGAGCCTGCCGCTGTGTTTGAACCATCGCCAATGGTGACGGGCGCAATCAGTGAATTGTTGGAGCCAATAAAGACGTCTTCACCGATCGTCGTCTGATACTTGTTGGCACCATCGTAATTGCAAGTAATGGCGCCGGCGCCAATGTTGCTGCGGGCCCCAATCACTGCATCGCCGAGGTAGGCCAGGTGCCCCGCCTTCGCATCGTCGCCCATCCGTGCGTTTTTCAGCTCAACGAAGTTACCCACATGGGCCCTGGCGCCCAGCACGCTGCCCGGGCGCAACCGCGCAAACGGCCCCGCATCGCTGCCCTCAC
Source organism: Pseudomonas sp. HC1(2025) (assembly GCF_058742075.1). NCBI lineage: Bacteria > Pseudomonadati > Pseudomonadota > Gammaproteobacteria > Pseudomonadales > Pseudomonadaceae > Pseudomonas > Pseudomonas sp. HC1(2025). The sequence continues at coordinate 5,833,874 of NZ_CP196017.1, forward strand.
CCATCACGGCACCGTCGATGTGGCTGTTGGCCTTGACCACCACGCCTTTGCGCAGGGTGCTGTCCTTGATCACGCAATTGGGGCCAATCACCACATCGTCTTCGATGATCACGCGGCCTTCGAGGATCACATTGATATCGATCAGCACGTCGCGGCCCACGGTCACCTCACCGCGTACATCGAAACGCGCCGGGTCACGCAGTGTCACGCCCTGCGCCATCAGGCGGCGGCCTTCGCGCAGTTGGTAGTGACGCTCCAGTTCCGCCAGTTGCTTGCGGTCGTTGGCACCCTGCACTTCCATTGGGTCGTGGGGCTGCTCGGTGGCGACCAGCAGGCCGTCGCTGACGGCCATCTCGATGACGTCGGTGAGGTAGTACTCGCCCTGGACATTGTTATTCGACAAACGACTCATCCAGTCTGCCAGGTGAGCCGCCGGCACCGCGAGAATCCCGGTATTGCCTTCGCTTATCGCCCGTTGTGCCTCGCTGGCATCTTTATGCTCGACGATGGCGGCTACCTTGCCGCCGGCATCGCGCACGATGCGGCCATAACCTGTCGGGTCGTCCAGCTCTACCGTCAGCAGGCCCATCTGGCCCGGCACTACGTGCTTGAGCAGGCGCTGCAGGGTTTCCACTTCGATCAGCGGCACATCACCGTAGAGGATCAGCACGGTGTCGGCCTTGATGAACGGTACGGCTTGCGCGGTGGCATGACCGGTACCCAGTTGCTTGTCCTGCAATACGAAATTCAAGTCATCGGCTGCCAGACGCTCACGTACCGCATCGGCACCGTGGCCAATCACTACGTGGATACGTTGTGGGTCCAGTTGCCGGGCGCTGTGGATAACATGGCCAAGCATGGAGTTACCCGCAACCGGGTGCAGTACCTTGGGCAGGGCTGAACGCATGCGGGTGCCCTGGCCAGCGGCGAGAATGACGATTTCAAGAGACATGAATGGCTACCAATCCTGGGCGGTCCGGCTTCAGACCAAAGAAGTGTTTTGCAAAAAAAGAAAAAGGGTAGCCGAGGCTACCCTTTTTAATCAATCGCGCATGAAGCATGACGGCTTGGCCGCTTACTTCTTGCGGATCTGCTGGAGCGTGCGCAGCTGGGCTGCAGCCTCGGCCAGACGTACAGCAGCAGCGCTGTAGTCGAAGTCTGCACCTTTTTCGTGCAGAGCCTTCTCGGCAGCCTTGACGGCTTCCTGAGCAGAGGCTTCATCCAGGTCGCCAGCACGTTGCACGGTGTCGGCAAGAACCTTGACCATGTTCGGCTGAACTTCGAGGAAACCGCCAGAGATGTAGAACACCTCCTTTTCCCCGCCCTGCTTGGTCAGAGTAATCGGACCGGGCTTCAAGCTGGTGATCAGCGGTGCGTGGCCCAAGGCAATACCCAGGTCACCCAACTCGCCGTGTGCAATTACCATCTCTACCAGACCGGAGAAGATTTCCCCTTCCGCGCTGACGATATCGCAATGGACTGTCATAGCCATCTGATTGCCTCAACCTGATGAGCGCCCGTTGCCGGGCGCCTGGATTACAGTTTCTTGGCTTTCTCGATCGCTTCTTCGATGCCGCCGACCATGTAGAACGCTTGTTCTGGCAGGTGGTCGTAGTCACCGTTGAGGATGCCTTTGAAGCCAGCAATGGTGTCTTTCAGGGAAACGTATTTACCCGAGGCACCGGTGAAGACTTCAGCCACGAAGAACGGCTGCGACAAGAAGCGCTGGATCTTACGAGCGCGGGATACCAACTGCTTGTCGGTTTCCGACAGCTCGTCCATACCCAGGATCGCAATGATGTCCTTCAGCTCTTTGTAGCGCTGCAGCACGTACTGAACGCCGCGAGCGGTGTCGTAGTGCTCCTGGCCGATCACGTTCGGGTCCAGCTGGCGCGAAGTCGAGTCCAGTGGATCGACCGCTGGGTAGATACCCAGGGAAGCGATGTCACGGGACAGTACGACGGTGGCGTCCAAGTGGGCGAAGGTGGTCGCAGGCGACGGGTCGGTCAAGTCATCCGCAGGTACGTATACCGCTTGGATCGAAGTGATCGAACCTTCCTTGGTCGAAGTGATACGTTCTTGCAGAACGCCCATCTCTTCAGCCAGGGTCGGCTGGTAGCCTACTGCCGAAGGCATACGGCCCAGCAGTGCGGATACTTCGGTACCGGCCAGGGTGTAACGGTAGATGTTGTCGACGAACAGCAGAACGTCGTTACCTTCGTCACGGAACTTCTCGGCCATGGTCAGGCCAGTCAGTGCTACGCGCAGACGGTTACCCGGCGGCTCGTTCATCTGACCGTAGACCAGTGCCACTTTGTCCAGAACGTTGGAGTCCTTCATCTCGTGGTAGAAGTCGTTACCCTCACGAGTACGCTCACCCACACCGGCGAACACGGAATAACCGCTATGCTCGATGGCGATGTTACGGATCAGTTCCATCATGTTTACGGTCTTGCCTACACCGGCACCACCGAACAGACCCACTTTACCGCCTTTGGCGAACGGGCAGACCAGGTCGATAACCTTGATGCCGGTTTCCAGCAGGTCGTTGCCGCCAGCTTGCTCGGCGAACGAAGGTGCTGGACGGTGAATGCCCCAACGCTCTTCGGTATCGATCGGGCCAGCTTCGTCAATCGGGTTGCCCAGTACGTCCATGATCCGGCCCAGGGTCGCTTTACCGACCGGTACGGAGATGGCAGCGCCAGTGTCGACAACGTCCAGACCGCGCTTCAAGCCTTCGGTGGAACCCATCGCAATGGTACGAACTACGCCGTCGCCCAGCTGCTGCTGAACTTCCAGAGTAGTTTCCGCGCCTTGTACTTTCAGCGCGTTGTAGATGCTCGGTACGCTGTCGCGTGGGAATTCCACGTCGATAACGGCGCCGATGATTTGAACGATACGTCCGCTACTCATAGCTGGATCCTCTGAATATTTGAACCGTTAAACCGCGGCAGCGCCGCCGACGATTTCCGAGATCTCTTGGGTGATCGCAGCCTGACGCGCCTTGTTGTAGATCAGCTGCAAATCGCTGATCAGATCACCGGCGTTGTCGGTAGCGTTTTTCATCGCGATCATCCGCGCCGCTTGTTCAGCTGCGTTGTTCTCGACCACCGCCTGGTACACCTGCGACTCCACGTAGCGCACCATCAAGCCGTCAAGCAGCTCTTTGGCGTCTGGTTCGTAGAGGTAGTCCCAGTGGTGCTTGAGTTCCTGATCCGGGGTCGCCACCAGTGGAATCAATTGCTCCACGGTCGGCTGCTGGGTCATGGTGTTGATGAACTTGTTGGATACCACGGACAGGCGGTCAATCCGGCCTTCCAGGTACGCATCCAGCATCACCTTCACACTGCCGATCAAGTCATTGATCGACGGCTCTTCACCCAGGTGGCTGATAGCTGCAACGACGTTACCGCCGAAGTTGCGGAAAAAGGCCGCACCCTTGCTACCAACAACACACAGATCAATCTCGACGCCGTTTTCGCGGTTTACCGCCATGTCCTTGACCAGGGCCTTGAACAGGTTGGTATTCAAACCACCGCACAAACCACGGTCACTGCTCACTACCACATAACCTGCACGCTTGACGGCGCGCTCGATCATGAACGGGTGGCGGTATTCCGGGTTGGCGTTGGCCAGATGCCCAATTACCTGGCGGATACGCTCCGCATAAGGACGGCTAGCCGACATACGCATTTGTGCCTTGCGCATTTTGCTGACCGCCACTTTCTCCATGGCGCTGGTAATTTTTTGCGTGCTTTTGATGCTCGCAATCTTACTGCGAATCTCTTTTGCGCCTGCCATGTAACACCTATCAGGTTAGCAAGCGGGAGCCTTGCGGCTCCCGCTGCGGCTTACCAGGTTTGGGTGGCCTTGAACTTCTCGATACCAGCCTTCAGGCCAGCGTCGATTTCGTCATTGAAGTCACCCTTCACGTTGATCTTGGCCATCAAATCGGCATGATCTCGGTTGAAGTAAGCAATCAGCGCTTGTTCAAAGCTGCCGACCTTGGCGATTTCGACGTCAGTCAGGAACCCACGCTCAGCGGCATACAGCGACAGCGACATGTCAGCGATCGACATTGGCGCGTATTGCTTCTGCTTCATCAGCTCGGTAACGCGCTGACCATGCTCAAGTTGCTTACGGGTCGCTTCGTCCAGGTCAGAAGCGAACTGGGCGAATGCCGCCAGTTCACGGTACTGAGCCAGAGCGGTACGGATACCACCGGAGAGCTTCTTGATGATCTTGGTCTGAGCGGCACCACCCACACGGGATACCGAAACACCGGCGTTCACAGCAGGACGGATCCCGGAGTTGAACATGGCCGATTCCAGGAAGATCTGACCGTCGGTGATGGAAATCACGTTGGTCGGAACGAACGCGGAAACGTCGCCAGCCTGGGTTTCGATGATCGGCAGTGCGGTCAGGGAACCGGTTTTGCCGGTCACTGCGCCGTTGGTGAACTTCTCTACGTACTCTTCGGAAACGCGGGATGCGCGCTCCAGCAGACGGGAGTGGAGATAGAACACGTCGCCTGGGTAGGCTTCACGGCCTGGTGGACGGCGCAGCAGCAGGGAAATCTGGCGGTAAGCCACTGCTTGCTTGGACAGATCGTCATAAACGATCAGCGCGTCTTCACCGCGGTCGCGGAAGAATTCACCCATGGTGCAACCGGAGTACGGTGCCAGGAATTGCAGCGCAGGAGATTCCGAAGCACTGGCAGCCACGATGATCGTGTTGGCCAGGGCGCCGTTTTCTTCCAGCTTGCGAACCACGTTGGCGATGGTCGATTGTTTCTGACCGATCGCTACGTAGACGCAGAAAATGCCGCTGTCTTTCTGGTTGATGATCGCGTCGATCGCCAGAGCGGTCTTACCGATCTGACGGTCACCGATGATCAGCTCACGCTGGCCACGGCCGACTGGGATCATGGCATCGACAGCCTTGTAGCCAGTCTGTACAGGCTGGTCTACCGACTTACGCCAGATCACGCCTGGAGCAACTTTCTCGACCGCGTCGGTCTCGGTGTTGCCCAGTGGACCTTTACCGTCAACAGGGTTACCCAGTGCGTCGACAACGCGACCCAGCAGTTCCTTACCAACCGGAACTTCCAGGATGCGGCCTGTGCACTTGGCGCTCATGCCTTCAGCCAGACTGGTGTACGCGCCCAATACAACGGCACCTACGGAGTCTTGCTCCAGGTTGAGGGCCATACCGTAGACGCCGCCCGGAAACTCGATCATCTCGCCGTACATTACGTCGGCCAGACCGTGAATCCGCACGATGCCGTCAGATACGCTGACGACAGTGCCTTCGTTACGGGCTTGGGAGGTCACATCGAGCTTGTCGATGCGGCCCTTGATAATTTCACTTATTTCGGAAGGATTGAGTTGCTGCATTGCTCTGCTGCCCCTTCAAACTCAAGATTTCAATGCTTCGGCAAGATTCGCGAGTTTGCCGCGAATCGAGCCATCGATAACCAGGTCGCCGGCGCGAATGACAACACCCCCAATAAGGGATGGGTCTTCCGCAACTTGCAGGCGCACTTCCCGGTCGAGTCGTGCACTGAGAACCTTGGCGAGTTTGTCTTGCTGTTCTTGGTTCAATGCAAAAGCACTGGTCACTTCAACGTCTACCGACTTCTCTTGCTCGGCCTTGTACAGGTCGAACAGAGCGGCAATCTCCGGCAAAAGCGGGAGACGGTCGTTTTCGGCAACGACGTGGATGAAGTTCTGCACTTTCACATCAAACTTGTCGCCGCACACGTCAATAAACGTGGCGGCCTTGTCTGCGCTCGTCAGTCGCGGGGCCTTGAGCACGCGCTGCATGGTGTCGTCTTGCGACACTGCTGCAGCCAGGCCGAGCATGGCTGACCAAGAGGCCAGCTGCTGGTGGGCCTGGGCGTGCTCGAAGGCTGCCTTAGCGTAAGGTCGGGCCAACGTGGTCAATTCTGCCATGATCGCCCTCGCTTAAATTTCAGCAGCCAGTTTGTTTACCAGCTCCGCGTGCGCGTTTTGATCGATTGTGGCACCCAGGATCTTCTCAGCACCGCCGACGGCCAGAGCACCCAGTTGGGCACGCAGAGCATCTTTGACACCATTCAGTTCCTGTTCGATCTCGGCCTGAGCCTGAACCTTCACACGGTCAGCGTCGATACGGGCTTTTTCAACAGCCTCTTCAACAATCTGGTTACCGCGTTTCTTGGCTTGCTCAATGATTTCAGCTGCCTGAGCCTTCGCTTCGCGCAGTTGCTGACCCGCTTTATCTTGGGCCAACTCCAGGTCGCGAGCTGCTCGTGCGGCAGCGTCCAGTCCATCCGCGATCTTCTTCTGACGTTCGTGCAAAGCCGCGATGACCGGAGGCCATACGAACTTCATGCAGAAAACAACAAAAATCAAGAACGCTAAGGACTGACCAATAATGGTTGCATTAATGTTCACGCCAATACCTCGCTCGTTCGTTGCACAACACACCAATCACTCGAAAAAACGAGTGATTAACCGGCGAGTTGACCAACGAAGGGGTTCGCGAAGGTGAAGAACAGAGCGATACCAACACCGATCATGGTCACGGCGTCGAGCAGGCCGGCAACGATGAACATTTTAACTTGCAGCATTGGAACCATTTCTGGCTGACGCGCTGCGCCTTCCAGGAACTTGCCGCCCAACAGGCCGAAACCAATGGCAGTACCCAGGGCGCCCAGGCCGATCAACAGTGCAACAGCGATAGCGGTTAGACCAACTACAGTTTCCATCTTTCCTCCCGACTTTTACGTCGTATGGTTTAGGTTTTTTAGATTTTAAAGCGGTAAAACAAATCGTTTCATAGCCCTTTGGGGCCACCTTCCCGTTTCACCGGGAAGGACATCAGACTAGTCGAGACTGGTCTTAATGGTTCTCTTCGTGCGCCATCGACAGGTAGACGATGGTCAGCATCATGAAGATAAACGCCTGCAGGGTGATGATCAGGATGTGGAACACAGCCCACGCCCACTGCAGAACAATGCCCAGGCCGCTAAGCCAGAGCAGGCCGCTGCCGAACATCACAGCGATCAGGATGAACACCAGCTCGCCGGCATACATGTTGCCGAACAGTCGCAGGGCCAGGGAAATCGGCTTGGCGATCAGGGTGACGAATTCCAGCAGGAAGTTCACCGGGATCAGCAGGGCTTGAACGAAGATGTTCTTGCTGCCGAACGGGTGCAGGGTCAGTTCGCCGATGAAGCCGCCGATGCCCTTGATCTTGATGCTGTAGAAAATGATCAACGCGAACACCGACAGGGCCATGCCCAAGGTAGCGTTCGGGTCAGTGGTCGATACCGCGCGGAATGGGATGTGCGGGTCGCCGCTGATCCACATGGCCACTTGCGGGATCCAGTCCACCGGGATCAGGTCGACGGCGTTCATCAGGAACACCCAGACGAAGATGGTCAGTGCCAGCGGTGCAATCACCGGGCTACGGCCATGGAAGCTGTCTTTCACGCTGCCATCGACGAATTCGACCAATACTTCAACGAAATTCTGCAAAGCACCTGGCTGACCGGAAGTCGCCTTCTTTGCCGCCATGCGGAAAATCAGGACGAAGATCAGACCCAATGCGACCGACCAGCCCAGAGTATCCAGGTGGAAAGCCCAGAAGCCCATTTCTTTGGCTTCTGCTGCGGAGTGGGCAAAGCCCCAGCCGCCGTTGGGAAGCTGACCGAAGGTCAGGTTCTGCAAGTGGTGCTGGATATAGCCCGAAGCGGTTGTTTCTGCCATGGTTGCCTCAAACGCCCTAAGGTTTCGAAAGTCTTGTTTTCATTAGCAGGGGAGCGAACCAGCTGACCAGTTGGGTCAACACGAAGACGCCGAATACAGCTAGCGGCGCCAATGGCTTCACACCTGCAAAGGTCAGTGCAAACAGCACTGCCGTCAAAATCAGTTTCCCTGCCTCGCCGGCATAAAAGGACCGGACGATAGCCTGGGCTGCCCGGGCGCCGGAAAACCGAAAGGCCCTGTGAGCAAAATACATATTGGGCAGCAAGGCTATCAGGCCTCCGCAGAGTCCTGAGTATCCGGCTACGACCCCATGCCAATACCAAAGCGCCAATGCGGCGATCAGCAAAATGACAAATTGGGCCAATAAAACCGGAAAAACGGCCAAGCGATGGAACGGCAACGTGTTTGGCGTGCGGGTTTCCATCACTCTTGCTCCTCAATGGTCGGCTGCCGGAAATCAATAACTTGGCATAATTTGTGCCGACAAAATGCGCGCAGAGTATAGGGGCGGTTCTGCCCCTATTCAACTGCCGGGTAGTGATTTCCGACTGCACGCTACATAAGCAAATGTTTCAACGGATGTGGGAAAGAACGCCCTGAAGCTCATCAAGGGAGTTATATCCGATAACCAATTGCCCTTTGCCCTTCTTACCGTGGCGAATTTGCACCGCAGAGCCCAGCCGCTCGGCCAGGCGCTGCTCAAGGCGCGCAATATCCGGATCAGTTTTGACCGTCTCGACCGGTGCAGGTTTACCACTGAGCCACTGGCGAACCAGGGCCTCGGTCTGACGAACGGTGAGACCTCGTGCGACAACGTGTCGCGCCCCTTCAACCTGTTGATTTTCCGGCAAACCGAGCAAAGCACGGGCATGACCCATTTCCAGGTCGCCGTGGGACAGCATGGTCTTGATCACTTCCGGAAGCGCAATCAGGCGCAACAGGTTGGAAACCGTGACACGGGATTTGCCCACCGCATCGGCCACTTCCTGCTGGGTCAGCTTGAATTCCTGCTGCAGACGCTGCAGGGCAATGGCTTCCTCGATGGGATTGAGGTCTTCACGCTGGATATTCTCGATCAGCGCCATGGCAATGGCCGTTTCATCCGGCACATCACGCACCATCGCCGGGATGGTTTCCTGGCCGGCCTGCTGGCTGGCGCGCCAGCGGCGTTCACCGGCGATGATTTCAAACCGACCGCCGCCAATGGGGCGCACGACAATCGGCTGCATCACGCCCTGGGCCTTGATTGAGTTCGCCAACTCCTCCAGCGCCTGCGGGTCCATGTCCCGGCGCGGCTGGTACTTGCCACGCTGGATCAGGTCCAGGGGCAGGTGTTGCAGTTCACGGGAGTCGGCCTGCACCGCTTGCTCTTCCAGCGAAGTAACAGTCGGACCACTCAGCAGTGCATCCAGTCCACGTCCGAGACCTCGTTTCTTGACGGCCATGGGGATTCCTTAAGTTGGCTGGGCTGCAGCGGTGCGTGAGTTGCGACGTTGGCGACGAACCATCTCGCCGGCCAGCGCCAGGTAGGCAATGGCACCACGCGATGACTTGTCGTACGCCAGCGCGGGCATGCCATAGCTTGGCGCTTCGGCCAGGCGGATGTTACGCGGGATCACTGTGTCGTAGAGCTGGTCGCCGAAGTGTTCCTTGAGCTGCGCCGACACATCGTTCATCAGGCTCAGGCGCGGGTCATACATGGTCCGCAGCAGGCCTTCGACCTTCAGGTTCGGGTTGAGCAACTCGGCGATACGCTTGATGTTATCCACAAGGTCGCTCAAGCCCTCGAGGGCGAAGTACTCGCACTGCATGGGGATGATCACCCCATCGGCGGCGACCAACGCGTTGAGCGTCAGCATCGACAGCGACGGCGGGCAGTCGATCAAAATGTAGTCGTAATTCTCGCGGATCGGCGCCAGGGCGCTGCGCAGACGGCTTTCTTTCATCTGCATTTCCAGCAGCACCACTTCCGCCGCGGTCAGGTCGCGGTTGGCCGGCAGCAGTTGATAACCGCCGTGTTCGGAGTAGTGCATAGCCTGGGCCAGGTCGCACTCGCCTATCAGCAAGTCGTAGACCGAGTTTTCCAGGCCGTGTTTATCCACACCGCTACCCATGGTGGCGTTGCCCTGTGGATCGAGATCGATCAACAGCACCCGACGCTTGGTAGCGACCAGGGATGCTGCGAGGTTGATGCAGGTGGTGGTTTTGCCCACGCCACCTTTCTGGTTCGCTATCGCGAATACCTTAGCCATTCTTGCTTGTGTTCCCAATCATGCCGTGCGGCGCAGTATCAGCAGATGGCGTTGGCCTTGGCAACCGGGTACGGCCAAGGCGTGTTCGCTATCGAGGTGGAAGTCTGCCGGCAATGCTAACAGCTCGTCGCTTGGATGAACGCCCTTCATTGCCAGCCAACGGGTGTTCAGGTCGCCCAGGTGGCGGGTCCAGTTGCTGAAGTTCTCCATGCTGCTGAAGGCCCTGGAAACAATTCCATTGAAAGGCAGTTCAGGCGTGAAGGCTTCGACGCGGCTGTGGATAACTTGCAGGTTGTCCAGCTTGAGTTCGAGTTTGACCTGGGTCAGGAAGCGGGTTTTCTTGCCGTTGCTGTCCAGGCAAGTCACTTGCGACTCGGGAAACAGGATCGCCAGCGGGATGCCAGGCATGCCACCGCCACTGCCAACGTCCAGCCAGCGGCCGTTTTCGATGAAGGGCATCACGCTCAAGCTGTCGAGCAGATGCCGCGAAACCATTTCGTCCGGATTGCGCACCGCAGTGAGGTTGTAGGCCTTGTTCCACTTGATCAACAGGGCCAGGTAGCCCAACAGCAACTCGTGCTGGGCTGCGGTCAGGTCCACGCCCAACTGGCGTGCACCTGTGGATAACTCTTCGGCGTGTTGCGAGGTGACCAACGAACTCAAGCGCTTTGCTCCAACTGACGGCCCGCGCCGCGTTTTTTCAAATGAATCATCAACAGCGAAATGGCTGCCGGGGTGACGCCCGGGATACGGGAAGCCTGGCCCAACGTCTCGGGACGAGTTATCCCCAGCTTGCTTTGAATCTCTTTGGACAACCCGGAAATCCCGGTGTAATCGATATCCACAGGCAGCTTGGTGTCTTCACTGGCGCGCAGCCGGGCGATCTCATCCTGCTGGCGGTCAATGTAACCGGCGTATTTGGTCTTGATTTCGACCTGCTCGGCCACCTGTGGATCTTCTGCGCCGCCGCCGGTTACCGAGACTAGACCAGCGTAATCGATTTCCGGGCGGGACAGCAGGTTCAACAGGTTGTATTCGTGGGTCAGCGGCGTGCCGAATTTTTCGGCAATGGCATCGCCCTGCTCGGTGCCCGGGCGGACCCAGGTACTTTTCAGGCGCTGCTCTTCCAGTTCGATGCTTTCGCGTTTTTTGCAGAACGCTGCCCAACGCGCGTCATCGACCAGGCCCAGCTCGCGACCTTTTTCGGTCAGGCGCAGGTCGGCGTTGTCTTCGCGCAGGATCAGGCGATATTCGGCCCGGGAAGTGAACATCCGGTACGGTTCCTGGGTACCCAGGGTAATCAGGTCGTCGACCAACACCCCGATGTACGCTTCATCGCGACGCGGGCACCAGCTGTCTTTGCCCTGGGCGCGCAATGCAGCGTTGGTCCCGGCCAGCAAACCCTGGGCGCCGGCCTCTTCGTAACCGGTGGTGCCGTTGATTTGCCCAGCGAAGAACAGACCGCCGATCACTTTGGTTTCCAGACTGTATTTCAAGTCCCGCGGATCGAAGTAGTCGTACTCGATGGCGTAGCCGGGGCGCACGATGTGGGCGTTTTCCATGCCGCGAATCGACTGCACGATCTGGATCTGCACGTCGAACGGCAGGGAAGTGGAAATTCCGTTCGGGTACAGCTCGTGGGTAGTCAAACCCTCCGGCTCGATGAAGACCTGGTGGCTTTCCTTGTCGGCAAAGCGGTGGATCTTGTCCTCGATCGATGGGCAATAACGCGGGCCAATGCCTTCGATCACGCCCGAGTACATCGGCGAACGATCAAGGTTGGCAGCGATGATTTCGTGAGTGCGCGCGTTGGTGTGGGTAATCCAGCAGCTCACCTGCTTGGGGTGCTGCTCCTTGGAACCCATGAACGACATCACCGGAATCGGCGTATCCCCGGCCTGTTCGGTCATCACCGAGAAATCCACAGAACGCCCGTCGATACGTGGTGGGGTCCCGGTTTTCAGGCGGCCGACACGCAGTGGCAGTTCGCGCAGGCGATGAGCCAGGGCGATGGACGGCGGATCGCCGGCGCGGCCGCCGGAATAGTTCTGCATCCCGATGTGGATAAGTCCACCGAGGAAGGTACCAGTGGTCAACACCACGGATTCTGCGAAGAAACGCAGGCCCATTTGCGTAACAACACCGCGCACCTGGTCCTGTTCGACGATCAGGTCATCTGCGGCCTGTTGAAATATCCACAGGTTGGCCTGGTTTTCCAGGGTTTCGCGCACCGCGGCCTTGTACAGGATGCGATCGGCTTGTGCCCGAGTAGCACGCACCGCCGGGCCTTTGCGGCTGTTGAGCACGCGAAATTGAATACCACCCTTGTCGGTAGCCATGGCCATCACACCGCCAAGGGCGTCGATTTCCTTGACCAGATGGCTTTTGCCGATCCCACCAATGGCGGGGTTGCAACTCATGGCACCGAGGGTTTCCACGTTGTGCGTCAGCAACAGGGTTTTGACCCCCATGCGGGCTGACGCCAGTGCTGCCTCGGTACCGGCATGACCGCCGCCGATGACGATCACTTCAAAACGGGAAGGGAAATCCACCACGCACCTCGTGCCTGCTTATGTAGGTAATCAGGAATTGTTTGTTGAAAGAGTTTTAGAGCTATGGCGGCAAGTATAGGGACTTAGCCGTTCCTAAAGAACCCTTTGCACAAAATTTAACCAGCTGTGGATGAATCACAGACAATAGAAATTAAAAGAGAGAAATTTATTAAATCTTTGTTTTTATGTTTATTTCTACTGAGCCTACTTTCTGTGGATAGATCTCTATAGCCCTTTATTTACGTACTGTACAGAGATTCAAAAGTCTGTGGTTAGGTGCCAGTGAGGCCCTTGGATAAGTGCTTTAAGCCTGTGGATTAAACAGGTGGTTATCCACAGAGGGGTTTTTACTCAGGTTTCAAGCCCTGTTATCAACTGGGCACAGGGGCGGTTATTCACAGGGCTTAATCCACAGAAAAGCATCAGCCGCGGCAAATTTCGCCCACGGCAAGGCCACCTCGGGGCGAGGTTATTGTCAGAAAATACGCAGGAGTGTCCTGATACGGACAAAACAGACAGGCACCAATGGCCTGTCTGTGAACTACGAAGGGTTATTTACCGATGCAGAAACTGGAAAAGATCCTGCCGAGCAGGTCATCGGAACTGAATGCCCCGGTAATCTCCCCCAGAAGCTGCTGTGCCTGGCGCAAATCCTCAGCCAGAAGCTCACCAGCACCTGCCAGGGTCAGCTGCGCCCGGCCATGCTCAAGGGCGGCACTGGCATGGCGCAACGCCTCAAGGTGGCGGCGACGCGCACTGAAGCTGCTTTCCGAAGTCTGTTCATAGCCCATGCAGGCCTTGAGATGATCGCGCAGCAGTTCCAGGCCATCGCCGGTAGACTTGGCGCTGAGGCTGATGGTGACATGGCCATCGTCGCTGACCTCCAGGGCAATCGCCTCACCCGTGAGGTCTGCCTTGTTGCGAATCAGCGTGACCTTGGCCGGGTCCGGCCGTTGCTCAAGGAACTCCGGCCACAGGGCAAAAGGATCCACGGCCTCTGGCGCGGTGGCATCCACCACCAGCAACACCCGATCGGCTTCCCCGATGGCCTTGAGCGCCCGTTGCACGCCGATTTTTTCCACCTGGTCATCGGTGTCACGCAAACCGGCGGTATCGACCACGTGCAGCGGCATGCCATCAATGTGGATATGTTCGCGCAGGATATCCCGGGTGGTGCCGGCAATTTCGGTGACAATCGCCGCTTCACGCCCCGCCAGGGCGTTGAGCAAGCTGGACTTGCCGGCGTTGGGCCGGCCGGCAATCACCACCGTCATGCCATCGCGCAGCAATGCGCCCTGCCCGGCTTCCTTCAAAACTGTGGATAACTCGTCTCGCACCTTATCGAGCATGGCCAGGACATGGCCATCGGCAAGAAAGTCGATTTCTTCTTCCGGAAAATCGATTGCCGCCTCGACATAGATGCGCAAACTGATCAATTGCTCGGTGAGGTTATGCACACGCAGGGAAAATGCCCCCTGCAACGAGCGCAAGGCATTGCGCGCCGCCTGTGCAGAACTGGCCTCGATCAGGTCGGCAATCGCCTCGGCCTGGGCCAGGTCGAGCTTGTCGTTGAGAAACGCGCGCTCGCTGAACTCACCAGGCCGCGCCAGACGGCAGCCCAACTGCAGGCAGCGCTGTAGCAGCATGTCGAGGACGATAGGCCCGCCATGGCCTTGCAGTTCCAGCACATCCTCACCGGTGAAAGAGTTTGGGCCCGGGAAATACAGGGCCAGGCCCTCATCCAGTACCTCAAGATCCTCGCCGAAAAATGGCCCGTAATGCGCATACCGGGGCTTGAGCTCGCGGCCGCTGATCGCTTGGGCGGCAATGCCGGCAAGTGGCCCGGAAATACGAACGATGCCGACACCGCCCCGGCCTTGAGCGGTGGCGACGGCAGCGATGGTTTCACGAGGAGCGCTCATCAGCGGTTTCCCAGACAAAAGTGACAGAATGCAAAACGCCCCACGAGGGGGCGTCTTGAGTGGTTATCCACAGAGTAAGTTACGCCTCGGCTTTTTTGGCAGCCGCTTCGATCTTACGTGTGATGTACCACTGTTGAGAGATCGACAACACGTTGTTGACCACCCAGTACAGAACCAGACCAGCTGGGAACCACAGGAAGAAGAAGGTGAAGATGATTGGCATCATTTTCATTACCTTGGCCTGCATCGGATCCGGAGGCGTCGGGTTCAGACGCTGCTGGATGAACATGGTTGCGCCCATGATGATCGGCAGGATAAAGAACGGGTCTTTGATCGACAGGTCAGTTATCCACAGCATGAACGGCGCCTGGCGCATTTCCACGCTTTCCAGGAGTACCCAGTACAGCGACAGGAACACCGGCATCTGTACCAGAATCGGCAAGCATCCACCCAGCGGGTTGATCTTCTCTTTCTTGTACAGCTCCATCATGGCTTGCGACATTTTCTGCCGGTCGTCGCCATGTTGCTCTTTGAGTGCAGCCAGTTTCGGCGCAACGGCGCGCATACGGGCCATCGACTTGTAGCTGGCGGCCGACAGAGGGAAGAAAATCCCTTTGATCAGCATGGTCAGGAAGATGATCGACCAGCCCCAGTTACCGACGATGCTGTGGATATGTTGCAGCAACCAGAAGATTGGCTGGGCAATGAACCACAGGATGCCGTAATCCACAGTCAGTTCCAGACCTGGGGATAACTCCTTGAGTACCGCCTGGCTTTTCGGGCCGGCATACAGGGTGGCGCTGGTTTCAGCCTTGGCACCTGGTGCAACGGTCAACGCCGGGCCAGTGAAACCAATGATGTAGTTACCCTGGTTGTCCTTGCGGGTCTGGACCAGGTTGGCTTCGCCCTTATTCGGGATCCACGCGGTTACAAAGTAGTGTTGCAGCCAGGCTACCCAACCACCTTGGACCGTTTCTTTCAGCGCGCCCTTGTCGATGTCTTTCATCGACACTTTTTTGTACGGCTCGTTACTTGTCCACAGGGCGGCGCCCAGGTAAGTCGCGGTGCCGGTGGCAGTGCTGGAAGATGGATCGGAACTGCCATCACGCTTGAGCTGGGCAAACAGGTTGCCAGTCCAGGCCTTTTCGCTGGTGTTATCGATCAGGTAGGTGACTTTCAGATCGTACAAACCGCGCGTGAAGCTGAAGCGCTTGATGTAATTGACGCCGTCGTGACTGAATTTCAGGTCGACGTTCAACTGG
Organism: Pseudomonas sp. HC1(2025); assembly: GCF_058742075.1. NCBI lineage: Bacteria > Pseudomonadati > Pseudomonadota > Gammaproteobacteria > Pseudomonadales > Pseudomonadaceae > Pseudomonas > Pseudomonas sp. HC1(2025). Next base: position 5,849,616 of record NZ_CP196017.1, read on the forward strand.
TTTTGGCCATCAGCCAGTTGATAAGTCTTCTGTTCGGTCGAATAAACCGGACGACCGGTAGCACGAGCATCAGGGCCATCAGTGCCAGTCAGGCCGCTTTGTGCCAGATAAACACGCTCGCCACCGTTATCGAACAACTGGAATGGAACATCCGGATGGTCTTGGCGACGTGGGTACAGTGGCAATTTCAGCTGGGCGATATCGCCGCCCTGTGGATCGATCGCCAGGTCCAACACATCCGTCTTGACGTGGATGAGGTCTTTATTGGTGATGACCGCGTTATCTACAGGGGTGCTGGTATCGGCATTCGCGCTGGGTACATCGGCACTGGCGGAAGCATTGTTACCCAACGGTGCATCTGCAATAGCAGGAGCAGACTGATTGGTAGCAACATTCTGAGTCGGCAGGGCAGCCTGGCCATAGTCCTGGTTCCATTTCAGAACCATAACGTAGGACACGATTGCCAGGGCGACGATCAGGATCGTGCGTTTAATATCCATGATTACTCGGCCATCGAAGAAGAACGGGAGGTAGGGATAGGCGGAACCGGGTCATAACCACCGGGATTCCACGGATGACAGCGACCTAAACGACGAAAGGTCAGCCAGCCACCGCGCAGAAGGCCATGATTTTCTATGGCTTCATACGCGTAGCAGGAACAACTGGGGTAGAAACGACAGTGGCTGGCCATCAGCGGACTAATGGCATAACGGTAAAACTGGATCGGAACGAGGGCCAGTTTACGCATCAGTGCTGTCTACCCCTACAGTTTCGGGGCTGACTGCTGGGGTCGGCTTGCTGGTGCGAGCCAAACGTTTCCAGAGCTTGCCGAAATGCTGAATCAATTCGGGGTTTTCTACGTCCCCCAAGCCTTTGCGCGCGACGATAACAATATCCCAACCAACCAGAGTCTCCTGGTGGAGGCGAAACGATTCGCGCATCAGACGCTTGAGGCGATTGCGCTCAACGGAGAGCTTTACGCTCTTCTTGCCGATCACCAACCCGAGACGGGGGTGATCCAGATCGTTGTTACGCGCAAGGAGCAGGAGATTTTTCCCCGGAACCTTGCCGGTGGGGGAGTCAAAGACTGCCTTGAAGTGCCGGGGGGTTAGCAGACGCTTTTCCCGACTGAAGTCCTGACTCACCACCAGTACCGGATTATCAAACTGCCAGACGCGCACGACCTTTGGCGCGGCGACGCGACAGGACAGCACGGCCGTTCTTGGTAGCCATGCGAGCACGGAAACCGTGGGTACGGGCGCGTTTGATGGTGCTTGGTTGGAAAGTACGTTTCATGGCGTGTTACCTGGTTCGTCCACAACGGGCCGGAATGGCCCCCGTTTTAAGAGACCGGGGATTCTAGAGAAAGCAAGCCTCTAGGTCAATTTCCAACCAGCTATTCCTTCAATTAGATATCTGAGGGCATCGAGACCGATTCCGGGCGGTTCGACTTTGACGGGCAATGCCATAGATATAAAAATAAAGAAGGAAGTTATTTAAAGCTTTTCTGTAAAGCTTATAAAAGCTAGGCACGCGATCTTCTGTGGATAACTACCTTGAGGCCATATTCCACGTGCTGTACAGAGAATGACAACACGGGGGAGAAACGGTGCTCTGCCTGTGCTGCGCTATCGGATAAGCTGTGTGTGGAATGGGTACTTATCCACAGGCCAGTTACCCACAGACTTTCGACCCCACTTGTACAACGAGCTTAGGGGCGCTTATCCACAGAGCTTATGCACAGACCATTTGTCGCCTTTTTTACGGTTAAGGCATTGATTCTTGGCGGCCTGTGAGCAACCTACATGTGGATAAGTGGGCCGCTCGCCGCTACAATGGCGGCTGTTTTTGCCTCACCGGCTTTCAACTTAGGGGATATCC